>NZ_JBPWQE010000001.1:390000-6013354 GCF_051811025.1 Tardiphaga sp. 813_E8_N1_3 | reverse complement strand
CATCGACGATGACCAGGCCGTGCATGAAGGCACGCGCTTCGCGCTGAGCGATTACACCCTGAACGGCCAGTCGCTGGAAATCCTGTCGGCCTATTCCGCTGCGGAAGGCCAGGCCCTGATGCGCGAGCATACGGATATCGCGGCCGTGCTGCTCGACGTCATCATGGAGACCGACGCGGCGGGCCTCGAACTGGTCGAGTTCATCCGCAACGAGCTGCACAACGAGACGGTGCGCATCATCCTGCGCACCGGCCAGCCAGGTCAGGCGCCGGAGCGCCGCGTCATCGTCGACTACGACATCAACGACTACAAGGCGAAGACCGAACTGACCGCCGACAAGCTTTTCACCTCGCTGACGGCCGCGCTGCGCAGCTATCAGCAGCTCGAGCGCATGGTGCAGACACGGCGTGGCCTCGAAATCATCATCGACGCGGCCTCGACGCTCTACGATTTCAAGTCGATGCAGCGGCTCGCCGAAGGCGTGCTGACGCAGATCGCGTCACTGCTGAACGTCGATTGCGCGGGCATTCTGGTGCTGCGCGATGGCGGCGTTGTCGGCGACGACTATGCCGTCCTCGCCGGATCGGGCTGCTACAGCCGCTTCATGGGTACCGCCACCTCGCAGTCGCTCGATCCGGACCTGCGCCTGATGGTCGAAGAGGCTTTCAAGCGCCGCAAGCATGACTTCGCCGACCATCGGACGGCGCTCTATATTCGCACCGGTAGCGGCCGCGAGGTTGTCGTGCTGCTGCAGGCAGAGCGGCCATTGTCGGAGACCGATCGCTCGCTGGTGGAGATCTTCGGCAGCCGGTTGTCCATCGCCTTCGACAACGTGATCCTCTACCAGCAACTGCACGAGGCCAATACACAGTTGGAAGACCGCGTGGCGCAGCGCACCCGCGCCCTGATGCAGGCCAATCGCCGGCTTTCCGCGCAGTGGCTGCGGCTGCAGCGCGCCAACGGCTTCAAGAACGAGATTCTGGGCACCGTCGCCCATGACCTGAAGAATCCACTCGGCGTGATCCTCGGCCGCACCGAGATGCTGACCGAATTGATATCGGCGGGATCGCCGAAGGAGAACGTCTCCGCGCAAGTCGATCACATCCGTGACGCCACCAAGCGACTGACCTCGATGGTCGATCACCTGATCTCCGATGCCATGGCGGACGCTTTCGATATCACCATCCGCCGTGAGCCGGTCGATCTGGCGACGCTGGTCCGGGACGTTGCGGAAGCGAACCGGCCGTCTGCCGTGAACAAGCAGCAGGATCTCTCCGTCTCGGCGCCGGAGCACCACGATCTCACCATGTGCGATGCCGACCGGATGCGCGAAGCGATCGACAATCTCGTCAGCAACGCCATCAAATACAGCCCCATCGGCGGCAAGATCGCGCTGCTCATCGCGGGCGACGCCGATTATGTCCGCATCAGCATCAGCGACGAAGGTCCCGGCCTGTCGCCGGAAGATCTCGACCGTCTGTTTGGCCGTTTCCAGCGGCTTTCAGCCAAGCCGACCGGTGGTGAAAGTTCGACCGGCCTCGGCCTGTCGATCGTCAAACGCATCATCGACATGCATGGCGGCGAGGTAAATGCAGACAGTCCAGGTCCCGGCCAGGGCGCAATCTTCACCATCCTGCTGCCAGCCACTACCGAGGGCCTGTCATGAGCCAGAGCCCACATATCGTCATCGTCGACGACGAAGCGCCCGCCCGCGAGATGGTGGGCGACTATCTCAAGATGCACGGCTTTGCCGTGACCCTGTGCGACGGCGGCAAGAGCCTGCGCAGCGAGATCGAGACCAAGGTGCCGGATCTCGTGGTGCTCGACCTCAATATGCCCGAGGAAGACGGGCTCTCGATCATCCGTGACCTCAAGAGCCGCATCAATGTGCCGGTGATCATGCTCACCGCCACCGCCAGCCCCATCGACCGTGTCGTCGGCCTCGAGCTCGGCGCCGACGATTACATCGCCAAGCCCTGCGAACTTCGCGAATTGATGGCGCGCATCCGCTCGGTCTTGCGCCGAAGCACGCCGGTGAAGGGCGCAGCCGCTGATGCAACGCCTGCCAAGGAGAGCAAGGATCATCTCGTGCGCTTCGGCACGAAATGGCTCGATCTGGAAGCGCAGGCCCTGCGCGATGACGAGGGCAACGAACATCCGCTGACGGCCTCTGAATTTGGCCTGCTCAAGGTGTTCGCCGCGAATCCGAAGCGCGTGCTTTCGCGCGAACGGTTGCTCGAACTGGCCAATGCCCGCGACGCCGAGGCTTTCGACCGGGCGGTTGATCTGCGGATCATGCGAATCCGCCGCAAAATCGAACCCGATCCGACAAAGCCCGCCGTGATCCGTACAATTCGCGGCGGGGGCTATTTGTTCTCCCCGGCAGGCGAGAAGGCCTGAGCACTCCTTTTAGAATCTATCTCATTCAAGTTGCACGCATTTCACCTCTGAATGTTTCGTCGCCACCCCTGCGACGAAACAATTCTCCGGTTCCATGAAACCATTTTCCGCTTTTGAAGCAGACGCCCTGAAACTTGGGCTCCTTAACAATCCTCCCAACGAAGCCGCTACGCGGTCTCTTACGGGAGTTAGTCATGCAGAACGTCATCGCCCTCAATGCCGCCGGTCAGCAGGGTATCATTACGGCCCGCGCCACCTCGGACGAGATGCTGCTGGAGAATATCGCCAGCGGCGACCGCACAGCGATGCACACGCTTTATGCCCGGCACAATGTGCGGGTCTATCGCTTCGTTCTCCGCATGCTGCGTGACACGTCAGCGGCGGAAGATCTGGTCAGTCAGGTATTCCTCGATGTGTGGCGGACCGCCAGCCAGTTCGAAGGCCGCTCGCAGGTCTCCACCTGGTTGTTGTCGATCGCACGCTTCAAGGCACTGACCGCGCTGCGCCAGCGTAAATATGAAGACATCGACCAGGACGATGTCATGGAAATCGCCGACCAGGCCGATACACCTGAGGCATCGCTCGATCGCAGCCGGACCAGCGCCATTCTTCGCGCCTGTGTCGCCAAGCTGTCGCCGGCGCATCGCGAGATCGTCAACCTCGTCTATTATCATGAGAAGTCAGTGGAAGAGGCCGCCGGCCTGATCGGTATCCCCGCGTCGACGGTGAAAACGCGCATGTTCTACGCCCGCAAGCAGCTCGCCGATCTCCTGAAGACCGCCGGCATCGACAGCATCGCAGCGTAATCCGCCGCGATTCCTTTGCTCCAACGTTCCAGACTTCAGTTCGCGTAAACCTCCCCACCTCCAGCGACCCGGACGGGATGCCCCCTTCCGGGTCGCATTTTGTTTTGAGCTCCGGCTTTGTCATCGTCAGCAGTCGCACGAACTTCCGCATCGACCTGCGCAATACATCTGACAAAATTGGACAAATTGTCTACGAGTCCAACGGCGAACGCCAATGTGGGCAGATGGACAGCCTTTTCAAGACGTTGCCGAATGCGGGTGGTCAACTAACGAAAGATCTCGCACAGTTTCGCCCGCGCGCTCTGCATGATAGAACACATCCAGACTACACATGGACGGATGCAGATGTTCGAAGGCTTTGACCCTGTCATACTAGCCCGAGCGCAATTTGCGTTCACGATGTCATTTCACATCATCTTTCCCGCGTTCTCGATCGGACTCGCCAGCTATCTCGCCGTGCTCGAGGCACTCTGGCTGTGGACCGGGCGCGACGTCTTCCTCAACCTGTTCAATTACTGGCTCAAGATCTTCGCCGTTGCTTTCGGCATGGGCGTGGTCTCGGGCATCGTGATGTCCTACCAGTTCGGCACCAACTGGTCGGCCTTCTCCGACAAGGCAGGACCGATCATCGGCCCGCTGATGGCCTATGAAGTCCTCACCGCCTTCTTCCTTGAGGCTGGCTTTCTTGGCGTCATGCTGTTCGGCCTCAAGCGCGTCGGTCCAAGGCTGCATTTCTTCGCTACGCTGATGGTTGCGATCGGCACGCTGTTTTCGGCGTTCTGGATCCTCTCCGCGAATTCCTGGATGCAAACACCGGCCGGCTATAGCGTCAACGCTGCCGGCCAGTTCGTTGCCGCCGATTGGTGGAAAGTGATCTTCAATCCGTCCTTCCCCTATCGGCTCGTCCATATGGTTCTCGCGGCCTATCTCACAACGGCTTTCGTGGTCGGCGCTGTCGGCGCCTGGCATCTCCTCAAGGACTCGCGCCTGCCGGGCCCGCGCGTGATGTTCTCCATGGCGATGTGGATGGCGACACTGGTCGCGCCGCTGCAGATCCTCGCCGGCGATCAGCACGGCCTCAACACGCTCGAGCACCAGCCGACCAAGATCATGGCCATGGAAGGCCATTTCGAGAGCCATCCCCATGGTGCGCCGCTGATCCTGTTCGGCCTCCCCAGCGAGACCGAAGGCAGAGTGAACTATGCCATCGAGATCCCCAAGCTGGGATCGCTGATCCTGAAGCACGATCCGAATGCACCGATGGCCGGCCTCGACACCGTTCCGCGCGAGAACTGGCCGCCGGTGCCGGTGACCTTCTGGTCGTTCCGCATCATGGTCGGCATCGGCTTCCTGATGCTGGGGCTGGGTCTGCTGAGCCTTTTCATGCGCTTCCGCGGCAAGTTCTATGAGTCGCGTTTGCTGCACAGCTTTGCGCTCGCGATGGGCCCGGCGGGCTTCATCGCCGTGCTGGCCGGATGGGTGACCACCGAAACGGGGCGTCAACCCTTCACGGTGTACGGCCTACTGCGGACCAGCGATTCGGCTTCGCCACTGGCGGCGCCAGCCGTTGCGTCGTCGCTGATCGCCTTCGCCATCGTCTATTTCTTGGTCTTCGCCGCTGGCACGATCTATCTGCTCCGGCTCATGGCCGTGCCGCCACATCATGATGAGCAAGGCCCGGCCGGGAACGTCCCGAGTCGCGCAGCGGGCATTACCCCGGCTGTGGGCGCAACCGCATCGGGGCGCGCGTCATGATCGATATCGCGGTCGTCTGGGCCTTCATCATCGCCTTTGCCGTGTTCGTCTATGTCGTGATGGACGGCTTCGATCTCGGCCTCGGCATGCTGTTTCCACTCTTCCCGAAGAAGGAAGACCGTGACGTCATGATGAACTCGGTCGCCCCGGTCTGGGACGGCAACGAGACCTGGCTGGTGCTCGGCGGCGGCGGCCTGATGGCGGCGTTTCCGCTGGCCTATGCGGTGCTGATGCCGGCATTGTATACGCCGATGATCGTGATGCTGCTCGGCCTCGTGTTTCGCGGTGTCGCTTTCGAATTCCGCTGGCGCACCACGCGCGAGCGAAATCTCTGGGACATCGCCTTCGCCGGCGGATCGCTGATGGCCACACTGGCGCAGGGCGTGGCGCTCGGCGCTATCCTGCAAGGCATCGTCGTCAACGGCCGGCACTATGGCGGCGGCTGGTGGGACTGGCTGACACCGTTCAGTGTCCTGACCGGTCTCGCACTGATGGCCGGCTATGGCCTGCTCGGCGCCACCTGGCTGGTGCTGAAGACCGAAGGCGCACTGCGCGATCAGGCCTATCGGCTGAGCTGGTGGCTTCTATTCGCCATGCTCGCCGCCATCGGTCTCGTCAGCATCGCGACGCCATTTCTGGATGCCGAATATGCGCGGCGCTGGTTCGCCTGGCCCAACATCATCCTGACGGCGCCGGTGCCGATTGCGGTTGCTGCCATCACAGCGCTCTTGATGCGCAGCCTCGCGGCCAAACAGGATTACCGGCCGTTCTTCCTGTCGCTGGCGCTGTTCGCGCTGTCCTATGCCGGATTGGGCATCAGCATGTGGCCCTATATCGTGCCGCGCAGCATCACCATCTGGCAGGCCGCGTCACCCGACAACAGCCTGCATTTCATGAGCTACGGCGTCGCCGTGCTGGTTCCCATCATCCTCGGCTACACCGCCTGGGCCTATTACGTGTTTCGCGGCAAGGTCCGCGCCGGCGCGGGCTATCACTGATGACACCTGCGTCGCAGCAAAAGCCCGTCCCTTCAGACAAGCGCCCGCTGATGCAGCGCCTGTTGTGGTTTGTTGCGCTGTGGCTGGGCGGCGTCGCCAGTGTGACCCTCGTCAGCTACGTGCTGCGACTGTGGATCGCACCGAAATAGACGCGGTGACCTTTAATCAAATCGTCACCCGCGGACGGCAAATATGCCTGCGACTCACGGCGTCCGCGCGCGGACCGTCGCCATGCCCGCTGATTTCATGGTTCCCGTGATTTGGCTGGGATGATACAGAATATCGGACGCGAAACCGGAGATGCCTGCGATGATCAACATCCGCCGCCTGCTTGGCTTTCAGCTCGTCGCCGCAGCCAGCCTGATGTTGTCGATCACGCAAGGCCTCGCCCAGCAGCCGCGTCCGGATGTCGGCGACGAGCCCGGGCTGATTGCTGACGACTCCGTTCAGCTTGAACCGGAATTTCAGAAGCAGATGGTGCTGTACCGCACCACCGAAGCGCCGGGCACCATCATCATCGCGACCTCGGAACGCCATCTCTATGTGGTGCAAGGCAATGGCCGCGCGCTGCGTTACGGCATCGGCGTCGGCCGCGACGGCTTCCAGTGGCAGGGCCTCTTGAAGATCTCACGCAAGGCGGAATGGCCGGACTGGACGCCGCCGCCGGAAATGATCGCGCGCCAACCCTATCTGCCGCGCTTCATGGCAGGCGGGCCCGGCAATCCGCTCGGCGCCCGCGCGCTCTATCTCGGCGCCACCGTCTATCGCATCCACGGCACCAACCGGCCCGACACCATCGGCACCGCCGTGTCGTCCGGTTGCTTCCGCCTGGTCAATGCGGATGTCGCCGACCTCTATGAGAGGATCCCGGTGGGCACCAAGGTCATCGTACGGCAGAAGCCTGAAATCTGATCCTGCGCGTGATCGCGCAACTCCAGTTTTTCTCTGACATACCTTTCACCGACGATGGGGCGGACTTCGCATGGGGATGAAGCGGACTTTCACGACCGGGCTGGCCATCGGTCTGGTGGTTGCCACTGCAGTGGCTGCGGCTGCGATCACCTATGAGCGCTACGACACCAAGACGCTGAAGCGCACGGTCAAGCGTGACGCCGTCTTGTGCGGCGTCAATACCGGACTGCCCGGCTTCTCGTCGCCGGATGCGCAGGGCACATGGACCGGCTTCGATGTCGACTTCTGCCGCGCCGTCGCCGCCGCGATCTTCAACGATCCGAAGAAGGTGACTTTCGTCCCGCTGGACGCCTCCGATCGCTTCAAGGAGCTGCAGAGCCGTAAGGTCGATATCCTGTCGCGCAACTCCACCTGGAGCATGTCGCGCGAAACCAATTACGATCTCTATTTCCCCGCCGTATCCTATTATGACGGCCAGGGCTTCATGGTGCCGAAGTCCCGCAAGATCGATTCCGCGCTGGAACTCGATGGCAGCAAGGTTTGCGTCCAGGACGGCACCACGACGGTGCTGAACCTTGCCGATTACTTCCGCAGCAACAACATCAAATACACCGAAATGAAGTTCCCGAAGCTGGACGATGTCCTCAAGGCCTATAATTCCGGCCAGTGCGACACCTTCACGGCGGATGCTTCGCAGCTCTATGCGCTGCGCCTGACCATGAGCAAGCCCGACGACCACCTGATCCTGCCCGACGTCATCTCCAAGGAACCGCTGGCTCCGGTCGTGCGCCAGCGTGACGACGACTGGATGATGATCGTGAAGTGGACGCTCTACGCCATGATCAATGCCGAAGAGCTCGGCATCACCTCGAAAAACATTGATGAAGCCCTGAAGTCCAAGAAGCCCGACGTGATGCGTCTGGTCGGCACCGAAGGCGCTTACGGTGAGGACCTCAGCCTCCCGAAGGACTGGGCTGCCCGCATCATCCGCCATGTCGGCAATTATGGTGAAGTCTATGACCGCAATATCGGCGAAGGCTCGAAGCTGAAGATTCCGCGGGGCCTCAACCAGATCTGGAGCGCAGGCGGCATCCAATACGCGCCGCCGATCAGATAGTTTTTCTAACCTCTCCCCGCAAAAAGCGGGGAGAGGTTAGAACGCCGGCCTCAATAATTCTTCAGCCGCGCCAGTTGGTCCGCGTGATAATTGCTGTCGCCCAGTAATTCCTGACAGACCCGCGCGCGCTTCATGAAGAAGCCGATGTCGAACTGGTCGGTCATGCCCATGCCGCCATGCATCTGCACGCCTTCCTGCACGGCGAGCGTTGCCGTGGTGCCGGCCTTGGCCTTGGCGACGGCAATCGCGGCCGGCGCGGTCGGCGCACCATCATCAATGAGCTGCAGCGCTTTCAGCACGGCTGCACGCGTCACCTCGATCTCGGTATAGAGATGCGCGGCGCGATGCTGCAGCGCCTGGAATTCGCCGATCAGCTTGCCGAACTGCTTGCGCTCCTTGAGATAGGTCACGGTGCGGCCGAACACTTCGTCTGACAGGCCGACCATCTCCGCCGCGACAGCGCCGCGGCCGATATTCAGCACGCCGTCCAGCAACGCGCCGCCCTGATCGACATCGCCGAGCACGCCGTCGGCCGTGACCTCGACATTCTCGAACGTGATCCGCGCTGCATTGTGCGAATCCACCATCGCGGTGCGCTCGAGCGCGATACCCTTGGCCTTCGGATCGACCAGAAACAGCGTGAGGCCGTCGCGCTCACCCGGCGCGCCTGCGCTGCGTGCCGCGACGATCAGGAGATCGGCGGTGTGGCCATCCACGACGAAGGCCTTCGCACCGTTCAGCTTGAAGCCGTTGCCGGAGCGCGCGGCCTTCATGGCCGTCTGCAGCGGGCGATGCTTCGCGCCTTCATCGATCGCCAGCGCCGCCAGCAGCGCGCCATTGGCGATCTTTGTCAGATATTCCGACTTCTGCGCATCGCTGCCTCGATTCAGCGCCGAAACGCCCAGCACAGCCGTGGAGAAGAATGGCGACGGCATCAGCGTGCGGCCGATCTCCTCCATTACCACGCCGGCCTCGACGGCGCCGAGCCCGCTGCCGCCGAACGCTTCCGGCACCAGCAATCCGGCAAATCCCATTTCGGAAAACGCGCGCCAGTAGTCGCGCGAGAATCCGGTCGCATCCTTGGCATCGCGCAGCTGCCGGAAATGGCTGACCGGCGCCTTGTCGCCGATGAAGCCGCGGGCGCTGTCGCGCAGCATGGTCTGTTCTTCGTTGAGGAGGAGAGGCATGGGTGTGATCCGGTTGTTCGTTGATTGGCTGCGCGCCGAATGAGATGGTCGTCATGCCCGGCATATGCCGGGTAACCACGCCTTGTTGCGAAGGAGGATGTGGATGGCCGGGTCAAACCCGGTCATGACAGCTGAGAAGGCTTACGCCCCCGGCAAATCCAGAATGCGTTTGGCGACAATCCCCAGCATCACCTCGCTGGTGCCGCCTTCGATTGAATTCGCCTTGGTGCGCAGCCACGCACGCGGACGTGCGCCTTCATGCGAGCGCTGGCTTTCCCATTCCAGCGCATCGATGCCGCCTGATGACATCAGGATTTCATGGCGGCGCTTGTTGAGTTCGGTGCCGTAATATTTCATCGCCGACGAAAACGCGGGATGTGCCTGACCAGCTTTCGCCAGATCGACCGCGCGCTCTGCCGCACAGGCCAGTGCGGCCTCGTCGACTTCGAAACTTGCGATTTGTCCGCGCAGCATCGCATCGTCGAGGCGGCCCTGTTCGTCCGCCCCGATGGTGTCGGCAGCGACCTGGCCAAGCGGTCGGCCAGCGCCGCGCTCACCCATGCCGGAGATCATCGCGCGCTCATGCTGTAGCAGATATTTCGCAACGTCCCAGCCGCGATCGACGGTGCCGAGCACATGCGACTTCGGCACGCGGACATTGTCGAAGAAGGTTTCGCAGAATGGCGACTTGCCGGAGATCAACAGGATCGGCTTGGTCGAGACACCCTTCGACGCCATGTCGAACAGGATGAAGCTGATGCCGTCATGCTTCTTGCCGGACGCATCAGTGCGCACCAGGCAGAATATCCAGTCGGCGTAATTCGCGTAGGACGTCCAGATCTTCTGGCCGGTGATCAGATAATCATCGCCGTCGCTCTCGGCGCGCGTCTGCAACGAGGCCAGATCGGAGCCGGCATTGGGTTCGGAATAGCCCTGGCACCAGCGGATCAGGCCCGCAGCAATCTTCGGCAGATGCTCCTGCTTCTGGGCGTCGGTGCCATATTTAAGCAGCGCCGGCCCGAGCATGGAAATGCCGAACGATACCAGCGGCAAACGGGCCGAGATCGCAGCCATTTCCTGGCGCAGGATCTTCGTCTGTTCGCCGTCGAGTCCGCCACCGCCATATTCCTTTGGCCAATGCGGCACGGTCCAGCCCCTGTCGCGCATCCGTTCGAACCAGATCCGCTGCGGCTCGGATGAATATTTGGCATTACGACCGCCCCAGAACGTATCCTCGTCCGAACTCATCGGCTTACGCATCTCCGGTGGGCAATTGGCCTCAAGCCAGGCGCGCGTCTCGCTGCGAAATTGATCGAGATCCGACATCAGCGTTTCCATCCGTTTTGTGCGCGGGATGCCGAGCATCCGCAATGTTGTTGAGCGAAGCTTACTCGCCACTTCGTGGAATTCAATGGCCTGCTGCAAGGCGGAAGTAGTCAGGCTCGCCATTCCGGTGTATCGCCAGAAGACAACGAGCAAAAACACACGAGGAAACAACATGCGTCTCAAGTGGCTTTCGCCTGGCGAAATGTCTGCCGACCAGAAGTCCATCTATGACGAGTCGATCGCCAGCAAGCGCGGACGGCCGCCGGAGCCGATGATGGCTTGGCTCGCCAGCCCGAACATGGCCCGGCACGCGACCCGCCTCGGTGCGTTTCTGCGCTACGACACCACGCTGACACCCGCGCATGCCGAGCTGGCGATCCTCGTCACCGCGCGGCACTGGACCGCGCATTTCGAATGGTATGCGCACAAGAAGATGGCGCTCGATGGCGGCCTCGATCCCGCCATCATCGAAGACATCAAGAACCGTCGCACGCCGAGTTTCAGCGAGAAGAAGGCGCGGGTGATCTATGACGTCGCCCGGTCGCTGCACGAGGCGCAGGGTCTGTCCAAGCCGCTCTATGACGAAGCCACCGAGACCTTGGGCGCACAGGGCCTCGTCGAGATCATCGGCCTGTGCGGCTACTACACCATGGTCTCGATGACGCTGAACACCTACGAATTCGGCCTGCCGGACGGGCTAGTTTCGGAGCTTGCGTAGGCGATGCTCCCTGGGATGGGTAAAGCGCGACGAGACCCATCAATCCAATCCCCGGAAACGATGGGTTTCGCGAAGACGCTCTACCGATCCTTCGATCCCGTGACTAGATCGTCTTGAGCATTACGCAAATCAGGAGCTCCCACATGCCCGACCCAACCCCGCCGATCCCCGCAGGCACACGCATCGGGCATGTTCACCTGAAGGTCGCCGATCTCGACCGAGCGCTCGGCTTTTACCGCGACGTGCTCGGCTTTCAGGTCAAGCAGCGTTATGGCGATCAAGCCGTCTTCATCGCCGCCGGCGATTACCATCACCACATCGGCCTGAACACTTGGGAGAGCAAAGGCGGCCAGCCGCCGGCACCCGGCACCACAGGTCTTTTCCATACCGCGATCCTGTATCCGACCCGCGCGGCCCTGGCCGATGCCCTGCACCGCGTGCTCTCGGTCGGCATACAGCTTGACGGCGCCAGCGACCACGGCGTCAGCGAAGCGCTGTATCTGCGCGACCCCGACCAGAATGGCGTCGAACTATATTGGGATCGGCCGGAGGCGGACTGGCCACGCGACGCCAATGGCGGCATCGCGATGTTTACCAAGCGGCTGGACGTTGAGGAGCTGCTGAAGCAGCGGGTGAGCTAAACGCTCGACCTTCGCCGACAATTGGCGGTGGGTTACGGCTTCGCCTAATCCACCCTATGATACGGCGACTTTTCGCCCCCGCACCATGATCAACACGGCCGCGGCCACCTGCAACGCCATGCAGACATAGAACGGCACGGCATAGCTTCCCGACAGATCGCGCAGCCAGCCGACGATGCCCGGACCGAAAGCGTAAGTGACCTGGGTCGCCGCCGTGATCAGGCTGACCAGCACCCCGAACGAGCGCGCAGCAAATTCGCGCTGCACGATCAGCGCCGGCAGCGTGATGAGATTGCCAACCGAAAAGCCGAACAGCGCGCAGGCGAAGAACACCAGCGCCTCATTGCGCGAATTGATGACAATGGCGAGCGCGACGCCCTGACTGAGAAACGACAGCGCCGATGCCAGTCGCTGATTGAGCCGGTCGATCACTGTCGAGAACAAGACGCGGCCAACCACCGCCATCAGCGTCAGCAGCGATACCGCGGCCGCCGCGCGCTCCCGGCCGATCACCGGATCGAGAAACGAGATCAGGTGAACGATGAAACCAACCTGCGCAAACAATCCGAACGCGAAGGCAATCGTGAGCGTCAGGAACGCCACGTCACGCATCGCCTCCGCGCGAATCCGTGTCGACGATGGTGCGTTGGTTGTAGCAGCAACACCGTCCGGTGTGGCGGGTGCTGCGCGATGCGGCGGATGGCCGACGAAGATGATGATCACCGGGACGAGCAGCACAAGCATCGCGGTCGCTGCGGCAATCGTCGCGCCGCCAAAGCCGAAGGCGTTGCTCGCCGTCACCAGTAAAGGCACGCCGACGATGCCGCCGAAACTCGCGCCATTCAGCGCAAGGCTAATGGCCATGCCGCGCTTCTTGTCGAACCACAGACCGAGCGTGTTGGTGATCGCACCGAGGCTGGTGCCGGCCCATCCAAATGCGAGCAACACATTCACCGCATAGAGCTGCCAGGGCGACGTGATCTGTCCGAGCAGGATGGTGGCGAAAGCCATCACGCCGACACCGGCCAGCAAACAGTTACGCGGCCCGAGCGCACGCATCGCTTCGCTCACGAATGCGACCAGCAATGCGCCGACGAGATAGAAGAAGGTCGTGGCCGTTGCGATGGTCGAGGCCGGCCAGCCATGCACGCGCTGAAGTTCCGCGAGATAGACGCTCTGGCCATAGAAACCGAGCGCCCAGCCGAATGTCGCGAGCAGGAAACAAACACCGACGATACGCCAGCCGTCGTAACGAGCGGATGTCTCGTCGTTTACCTCGGGCTTCTTCGGCCCAGTCGGAGTCGCGTCCATTCCGGATCTGCTTTCATTACGTTTCGTCCATCATGCTGCTCTGCGACAACACGCCGCGCTGATGTACCACCGTGATTAGAATTAACCACCCGTTTTACGGGCCAAAACGCTTTTGGATTAACTTCACAATCAAGCCATTCAAATCTTCCCACCCTTGGCAGCTGCATTCGGCAGCGCCATATGGTATCGTGTTGGATATGGAGGATTTTGAACCGTGAATGCGCTCGCCGAAGTGACTGAACAGACCGACCGCTCGCTCCTGATTGTAGAGGATGACAAGCCGTTTCTGGAGCGTCTTTCGCGTGCAATGGAAACACGCGGCTTCACGGTCACGTCCTGCGACTCCGTTTCCGAAGGTCTCGCCCAGATCAGCAAATCAGCGCCCGCTTTTGCCGTAGTCGATCTTCGTCTCGGTGATGGCAACGGCCTCGATGTCGTATCGGCGCTGAAGCAGCAGCGTCCCGATGCGCGCGCCATCGTGCTCACCGGTTATGGCAACATCGCCACCGCCGTGACCGCAGTGAAGATGGGTGCCGTCGACTATCTGTCGAAACCGGCCGACGCCGACGACGTCGTTGCAGCGCTGCTTGCGATCGACAATGACAAGTCCGAACTGCCGAACAACCCGATGTCGGCCGACCGCGTGCGCTGGGAACACATCCAGCGCATCTATGAGATGTGCAATCGCAACGTCTCGGAGACCGCACGTCGTCTGAACATGCATCGCCGTACGCTGCAGCGGATTCTCGCCAAGCGCGCGCCGCGCTGAGCCTTCTTTAAAAGCTAGATTTCGTTCGGCAGGGCTGCATGACCTTGAGGGTCGTGCAGCCTGTTCAGTCTGTGCGCCGCGGTCATCGCAAAGCGCAGCATCATGCCCTTGCGCGTCGGCGCGGGCAGGCGATGCTCCGGTGCATCGCAATGCATATGCGCACCATAGGCATCCGCTACGATCAGCCCAGTGTCGCCGGGAAAGATTTCGCACGGCAGATCCTGCGTGAAGGCGAAGAACAGCCGGTCGCAATGCGCGCGGTAGTCCGGCCATTTCTGATCCACCCGCAAATCCTCGATTGATGACTTGATCTCGACGATCCATATATCGC
This sequence comes from Tardiphaga sp. 813_E8_N1_3, assembly GCF_051811025.1. Taxonomy (NCBI): domain Bacteria; kingdom Pseudomonadati; phylum Pseudomonadota; class Alphaproteobacteria; order Hyphomicrobiales; family Nitrobacteraceae; genus Tardiphaga; species Tardiphaga sp. 813_E8_N1_3. The sequence goes on along the minus strand of NZ_JBPWQE010000001.1, from coordinate 5,999,083 downwards.
CGCGCTCGTTCAGCGCGACCAGGTCCGCACGCCGCCCGGACGGCAGCGGCAATTCGCTGACGCATGAGAATCCCAGCGACCGCAGCAGCCTAGTGGTTCCGCGCGCAATCGCCAGCGCCGTCTCCGACTGGCGGCGATCGAAAATCAGCGCGGGGGTGTGAACGGCATTCGATTCCATGGCGACAAACTTAGCCGATTTCGGCGGGGCCGCCCATCACGTCTCCCGCCAGTCTGCCGCACGAATGTCGCAAGCCGGACGCAAGTTTTCCGCAAGCGGCAGCGGGCGTGTCCTTTCATCGCAGCAGCCCGGATTACGGAGACATCCCATGAGCTTAGCCCATCTCAGTCGCGTCGTCCTGCTCGCGGCTGCCGCAACTCTGCCGCAAGCAATTTTCGCCGGTTCCGCGCAGGCCAAGCCGACCGTCGAAGTCGCCTTCGTGCTCGACACCACCGGTTCCATGAGCGGGCTGATCGAGGGCGCCAAGCGCAAGATCTGGTCGATCGCAACCACGATCCTCGACAGCAATCCCGACGCCGACATCCGCATGGGCCTCGTCGCCTATCGCGACATCGGCGACGATTACGTGACCAAGACCTTCGACCTCACCACCGACATCCAGGATCTCTATGGCAACCTGCTGCAGGTCCGGGCGAAAGGTGGCGGCGACTGGCCGGAAAGCGTCAACGAGGCACTCGATGTCGCCGTCAACAAGCTGCAATGGACCAAGGGCAACGATGTCAGGCGTATCGTCTTCCTGGTCGGCGACGCACCGCCGCATATGGATTATCAGCAGGACACGAAATACACGATCACGCTCGAAGTCGCGAAGCAGAAGGACATCATCGTCAACGCTGTTCTCGCAGGCGCCGCCCGCGATACGGAGAAGGTCTGGCGCGACGTTGCCCAGCGTGGCGACGGCCGTTTCATCGCAATCCCGCAGGATGGCGGCCAGATCGTCATCATCGAGACACCCTATGACGAAGAGATCATCATCCTGCAGAACGACATCAACAAGACGGTGATCCCCTACGGCCCCCGCGCGCTGCAGAAGCATACCGAGAGCAAGACACGACAGCTCTCTGAAGTCGCAGCGGCGGCGCCCGCCTCGGCAACGGATATGGCGAGCTACATCAACAAGCGCGCGAAAGTGTCGTCGGAAGCCGTGACCGGCGGCGGCGACCTCGTCAGCGACGTGTCCGCCGGCAAGCAGAAGCTCGACAGCGTGAAGGAAGATGAATTGCCTGAGGCCATTCGCAAATTGTCCCCGCAGCAGCGCGCCGATGAACTCGGCAAGCAGATGAAAGATCGCAAGGCGCTGAACGACAAGCTGACCGCGCTGGTGGCCAAGCGCGATGCATACCTCATGACCCAGCGCGACAAAGCGCCGGCCAAGGCGTCATCTTTCGACCGCGAGGTGGAGGCGACGTTGAAGGTACAGCTGAAGAAGTGATCTTTTCCTCCTCTCCCCCGGGCGCGGCGCAGCCGCGTCTGGCGGGAGAGGGTGGATCGAACCGCGTAGCGGTTCGAGACGGGAGAGGGGGCGCTTTTCTCAAGGGCCCTCTCCCGCCTTCGCTTCGCCATAGCCGATGCGTTGCATCGGCTTCTCTTTTCAAGAACGGCAGCCGGACGCCGCCTAGGCATCCTCTCCCGCGGCGCGCAGCTTCGCTGCGCTGGAGGAGAGGGGAAGAAAGAAACCGCCCAAATTCCCCTTTTCTCGCCCGCAAAAATCAGCATTGTGGCGCGATGACAGATGAAACCGAACATAAAGCCCAGGCCGGGGGCGCCATCATTCCGGTGACCCTGTTTCAGCAGAACTGCATGTTGCTGTGGGATGAAGCCACGCGGCAGGCCGTGGTGATCGATCCCGGCGGCGACGTGCCGCTGATCCTGGACGCCATTGCCAAGGCCAATGTGAAGGTCGAACAGATCTGGCTGACCCACGGCCATATCGACCATGTCGGCGGCGCCGACGAGCTGCGCGAGACGCTGAAGGTCGAGATCATCGGCCCGCATATCGCCGATACGTTCCTGCTTGAACATGTCGAGGACAGCGGCGCTAAATACGGCATGACGGGCACCCGCAATTTCATGCCTGACCGCTGGCTCAATGAAGGCGACACCGTCAGTGTCGGCGGCCTGACATTCGACGTGCTGCACTGCCCCGGTCATTCGCCCGGCAGCGTCGTGTATTATAGCAAGGCGATGAAATTCGCCCATGTTGGCGACGTGCTGTTCGCAGGTTCCATCGGGCGGACCGACTTCCCCGGTGGGAGCCATGAAACATTGATCAATTCGATCATGACCAAGCTGATCCCGCTCGGCGACGATGTCGGGTTCATCTGCGGTCATGGCCCCGGATCCAGCATCGGCCAGGAGCGCATGACAAACCCGTTCCTCACCGGCGAGGCGTAATTCCGCCATGAGCGATGACGGGAGCTTCGGGGAGCAAAAAGCGCTTCCTGCCGAGCTCTGGAACGATGAGCGGCGCCCGCGCGACGCCGATCGGGCTGGTCAAGATCATGGAGTCGCAGATTGGCTTCGGCTTCTCGGCGCCTTTAGAGATTGGTCCAGTCCTCGATCTGCGATGCCGCAATGGTTCGCTTGGGCTGATACGGATTCAAGGTACCGGCCGTTGCGGTCCAGCCTTTGGCCAGGATTTCCCGGGCGAACAGTTTTGCATCGATTTCGGATTTGAAGGTCCTGGTCGTACGCACACCGTTTGTCGCGCGGGTGTCGGACTTCACTGATTTGTCGGGGCCAAACGCCACGTACCAGATATCGGGCTTCGTCATCATAGTGTAGTAACGCGAATTGTGACGAAAAGTTGCATCTCGTGTGGCATGCTCGAGCTCGGCAGGCCTTACCCCTTGGTCGTATGCCGCGGCTGGACAACATCCGATACCAGGCCGAGCTTCTCCAGCAGGCGGATCGTCAGATAGGTGGTGTCAAACTCCCACCAGCGATGGCCATGGCGCGCGGAGCGCTGGTCGGCGTGGTGATTGTTGTGCCAGCCCTCACCATGGGCGAGATAGCCAATAAACAGATTGTTGCGACTGTCCTCATCGGTCGCGTAGTTCCGATAGCCCCATATGTGCGTCACCGAATTGACCGCCCATGTCTGATGCCAGACGAAGACTGTTCGCACGAAGACCGCCCAGACGACAATGCTGAGAGCGAACTGCACGGCCTCGGCCCATGAGCCGCCCCACAGCAGTTTGCCGGCCAAGCCTGCAAAGAAGAAGACGTTGACCTGGATAAGCAGGATCTTCAGCTGCCAGAGATTGCGCTCCAGCGCGACATAGAACGGATCGCGCAGAACATCCTTGGCATATCGTTCATAGATGCCGAGGCGGGACAGGTCTGGGTTCTTCACCAGCAGCCAGCCCATATGGCCCCAGAAGAAGCTGGCAAGCGGGCTGTGTGGATCCGGCTGCTCGTCGGACTTCTCGTGATGACGGCGATGGATGGCAACCCAGCGCGCCGGCGTATCCTCGGCACAGCAGATCGCCACGACAACGAACGCGTGCTCCAGCCATTTCGGGCACTTGAAACCGCGATGCGTCAGCAGCCGGTGATAACCGATATTGATACCGATGAGGCCGAACAACCGCGCTGCGATGACCGCCACGATCACCGCTGTCCAGTTGAAGAACATCGGCATCAGAGCGAGCAATGCGAGTGCGTGAAAGGTACCGATGGTGAGCGTGTTAAGCCAGTCGATCCGATAAGGCTGAACGCCGTCCGGCAACGCGAGACCTGTCTCGGTGCAATCGGCAAGGGGAACTTGCAGTGCGATGGCAGGGGCGATCTGATCGCGATTGCTGGTGGCCATCGTTCTCCGCATCCGGGCGATTGATCGCCGCGTGGTGCTCGTGTGATTCCCCTGCACTTCTCTACGCGAGAAGATCGGCGCTGACTACGGATACGCTGCAGGCCATAGACGGAACAAAACAGGCCGCCCGAAGGCAGCCTGTTCGATAAATCGCTTAGCGATCGGCTTAATCGATCACTTCGACGATGCGATGGGTGCGCGGCTCGACGAGCACCGTGCGACCATTGACCACGGTGTAGCGGTATTCACGGGCGGAATTGTATTCCGCTGGAACCTCGTAATAGGTCACACCGCTCTCAGGCAACACGGCACCGACACGAACTTCGTTGCTATAGGTGTAGGATGGGCGACGCTGTTCCACGACATAGCTGCGGAACCGCGGACGATCGTCGACGCCGAGCACACCGGCTACACCGCCGACAACACCACCGATGGTGCCGCCAACGATAGCGCCCACAGGACCGGCTGCGCGCTCGCCATCACGCGCGCCACGCTCAATGCCCCCGGGGACCCCCTGAGCCAAAGCAACAGCGGAAAGAGCCATCGTGGCGACGATGGCAGCGGTTCCGAGAAGACGGCGGATCATGATGATCTCCAGTTTTGATTGATCTGTATTGCGCCGATACAAGTTCGCGGTCGCACAATGGTTCCGGAGATCGAAGTATTAGAACCTGCGCACAGAGGCTGAAATTTCTGGAGAGATATGGAACCGGACGATCAGTTCGTGACCATCGCGCGGATGCGTCGCAAGAAATGATCGAGGTCGAACGGCTTGGTGATCATTTCCATCCCAGGCAGCAGAAAGCCCTTCGCCATAACGACGCTTTCGGAATAACCGGTGATGAACAGGATCTTCAAGTCCGGCCGCGCCTCGCGCGCTTGATCGGCAAGCTGACGGCCGTTTATGCCGGGCAGCCCGATATCGGTGATCAGCAAATCGATCTTCGGCGTCTCGCGCAGGACCCGCAAGCCCGACGGGCCATCAACCGCCTCGAGCACGCGATAACCTTCGTCCTGCAACATATCGACGATGACAGAGCGCACCACCGGCTCATCCTCGACCACCAGCAGGGTTTCGCCCGCGGCCACGTACTGATCGCCCTTCAGCGGCTCGTCATCCTGTGCGGCAGCATCTCCCTCATGGCGCGGCAGATACAGTTTCACGGCCGTCCCGATATCGAGCCTGCTGTCGATGCTGACATGTCCATTGGACTGACGCGCGAAGCCGTAGATCATCGACAGGCCGAGGCCCGTGCCCTGCCCGATCGGCTTTGTCGTGAAAAACGGATCGAAGGCGCGCGCCACGACCTCCGGGCTCATGCCGGTTCCGCTGTCGCTGACGCTGATACAGATATAGTCACCAGGCGTCAGAGCCGGCGCATTGGCATTGATGGCATCGACGCGCACATTCTGTGTCGCGATCTTCAAGTGCCCACCATCAGGCATCGCGTCGCGCGCATTGATCGCCAGATTGAGCAACGCGCTCTCCAACTGGTTCGGATCGCACAGTGTGCACCACAGATCAGGCGCCGCCGCGATATCGAGATCCAGCGTCTCGCCAATGGTCCGGCGCAATAGATCCTCCAGCGAGACGATCAGCACATTGGCATCGACACTTTTCGGAATCAGCGGCTGCCGCCGCGCGAAGGCCAGCAACCGGTGCGTCAGCGCCGCCGCACGATTGGCCGAGGTCATCGCAGCGTCGATATAGCGCGCGATATTGTCAGTGCGGCCCTGACCGAGCCGTGTCTGCATCAGGTCGAGCGAGCCGACGATGCCGGTGAGCAGGTTGTTGAAGTCATGCGCGATGCCGCCGGTGAGCTGGCCGACAGCCTCCATCTTCTGCGACTGACGCAACGCCTCTTCAGTGGTCTTAAGGCGCTCGGCGGCAGCTTTCTCGGCAGTGACATCGCGCGCCACACAATAGATCTGGTTCTGATCCGGCACCGCCGTCCAGGATAGCCAGCGATAGGAGCCATCCTTGTGGCGAAAGCGATTCTCGAAGCGGATCGTCGGTTCGCCAGCAGCAAGCTTGTCGACTTCGGCCATCGTCCTGGCCTGGTCCTCGGGATGTTCGAGCCAGCGCGACGTTTTGTTGAGCAGCTCGGCCTCGCTCCAGCCGAGCGTACGCGTCCAGGCCGGATTGACGGTGCGCCAGACGCCATCATAGTCGGCGACCATCAGGAGATCCTGCGACACGCTCCAGATCCGGTCGCGCTCACGCGTCTTGTCACGCACGCGCTGTTCCAGCGTCTCATTGAGGTCTGCAAGTTTTGCCGCGAGCTGGCGCGCCTCATCCTCGCTCTTGCGCAGCGCCTGCTCGGCCAGCACCTGATCGGTGACGTCGGTATGCGCACCGACCAGCCGCAGCGGCTTTCCCGCGTCATCGCGCTCGATATAGGACCGCACCGAAATCCAGCGAGTCTGGCCATCGCTCGGGCGAATGATGCGATACTGCACATTGTAGTCGCGTACGCCGCTTTTCACCGCGTCGCGAAACTTCTGCTCCGTCGCCTCGCGATCTTCTGGATGGATGCGACGCACCCAATCTTCGTGCGACTCATTGGCCGCTTCCGGCGGCAAACCATGAACGATCAGATATTCGGGCGATCGACGATTGCGGAAGCCGGTACGCAGATCGACTTCGAGACCGCCGATCTGGCCGATCTGCTGCACGCGCGCGAGCTCTGCTTCTCGCTCACGCAAGACAATAGTCGCTTCATGATCCCGGGTGACATCGCGGCAAACCACCAGCACGCCGCCGACGCCGTCATCCAGATCGAGCGGACTGTAGCTGTAGGTCCAATAGCTGTGTTCGAGCTTGCCGTTGCGCGTCATGGGGATCAGCTGGTTTTCGTGCCAGGTGGCACCGCCGCCACCCATCACCTGCACGATCTGCGGGCCGATGATGGGCCAGATCTCGTGCCAGAATTCACGGCCACGCGCGCCCAGCCCTGCGTGATGCTGTCGTACATCCATGGTCAGCGCATAGGCGTCGTTATAGAACTGGATGAGGTCCGGTCCCCACCAGATGAACATCGGGTGGTTGGTATTCAGAACGATCCGGATCGCGGTGCGCAGACTCTGCGGCCAGGTGTCCGGTGCGCCGATCGGATGCGATGCCCAATCGTAAGCGCGCATCAACGCCCCCATCTCGCCTCCACCGGCGAGAAAGTCGGGCGAATTCGGTCGATGGGCATCCAACATGCGCGGGCAATCGGTACGCAAGACCAGTCTGACGTATATCGAGAACTTAGCGCCCTGTCAGACCTGACGCAAATCGGCGCCGATCACGCCCTGTTACTTGTCAGGATTACTTGATGAGACCGGCAGCCGTGAGGGCACGGGTAATGGCACCATTGATATCGATAGATCGCCGTCCTGCGGGATCGCGGCGCGCGGCGCGTCGATCGCCTGACGTGCGCGGCTTTTGCGTCACCAATGAGACAATGTCATCCGCCGGGGCCGCTGGTTCCACGGCTGCAGCTTCGACATTGCGTGGTGCAAGCTGCCGGGTAAGGCCGAAGAACTGCGCGATATGATAGGAGGATGAGATGCCGGCTTCGAGCAGGAAGGCACCGGCGGCACCATAGGGCTCGTCCTGTCCGGCAATCGCCAGCGGCGTGCCATGCGCCATGTCGGTGATCGTGTAGGATTCCACGACGGTTTCACCGTCCTTGTTCCACCACACCTCACGCGGATAGCCGTCGACATCCACCGCCGACATCGGCGCCGGCGGCAGGCCGTGAAGATCGAGCCACTGCTTGACGATCTCGCCGGCATTGGCCGGATTGACGGTGCGATCGGCACTGCCGTGCCACACGGATACTTTCGGCCACGGCCCGCCATGGGGCGACGCCTTGCGGACGAGATTGCCGAGGTCGTTCGCGGGACGCGATGCCGCGCGATACATGCCGCTCAGCGCGTCCTGCATGGTGGTGGCGATACCATAGGGTAAACCCGCAATGATGGCGCCGGCCGCAAACACATCGGGATAAGTCGCAAGCATGACAGATGTCATCGCGCCGCCGGCTGACAGACCCGTAACGAAGATACGCTTGCGATCCACGTCATGGTCCAGTGCCATCTGCTCGATCATCTCACGGATCGAGAGCGCTTCGCCGCTATCGCGCGCGATGTCATCGGCATTGAACCAGTTGAAACACGTGTTGCCGTTATTGGACGACTTCTGTTCGGGCATCAGCAGCGCAAAACCATAACGCTCGGCGAGACCAGACCAGCCGGTGCCGACGTCATAGCCAGAAGCGTTCTGGGTGCATCCGTGCAGCACGACGACCAATGCCGGGTTTGCTGCCAGCGTGGCGGGCACGTAACTGAACATACGGAGGTCGCCAGGATTGCTGCCGAAACCCGTTGATTCGCTGATCGGGCTCGTGCCGACAGGTGTACGGCCGCGCGCCAACCCCTCCAACGTATTGATTCCGGGCAGTTTCGGGAGATTGCGGAGGAAGTCGATATTATCGGCGAGAGACACGGCAGCTCCTAGGTCGTCAGGCTTATACAACAGTACCGACGACATATGGTTGCTGCACTGCAAAATAAAACAAATACGGTTTCAATATACCTATCAACGAAACGAGAGGCGCCACGGACGCTTCAGAAATTACCTATGTTACAAAGAAAGCCCCGCAGGGCCGGCCATAACATGGCCACGCCATACGGGGCGAGTCGGGGAGACGATGACGCGTTATTGCTTCATGTCGTTCTTCATCATCTTGTCTTTCTTCATGCTGTCCTTGTGCATGGAATCCTTCTTCGCGCTGTCTTTCGACATTCCCTGGGTACCCGTGGTCCTGGCCTCGCCGTCCCTGGCGGTCGTGCCGGTGCCCATCTTGGTTGAATCCTGACCCGAAGGCCCGGTCGCCTGGGCGAAGGCTGCGAACGGAGTGACGCCGATGGCCGTGGCGCAGATCGCAACAAGAATGGTTTTCCGCATGGTTAGCTCCTGTTGAGTGAACGGCCTTCAACGCGACGTCAGTCGGAACGTTCCTGTTCCCGTCGGCCGTCAATTACCGGTTCCGCACACGGTTTCGCGATTGAGGTCACACCAGCCCGGCGATATGCAAAAGCACACCCGCGCCTGCACAAGCCAACAGTATCTGCAGCAGACCAATCCTCAGATAGAAGACCCCAAGCAGGGCCGCCACCGACAGCGCGACAGCCCATCCGTTGACGCTGTGCAGAACCGGCATGTCGAAGCTCAGTCCGAGCGTACGAACAGGTTTCACGTCGCGAAACATCGTGTGGATGGCGAACCATATCGCCAGGTTGAGGATGACGCCGACCACTGCGGCGGTGATCGCCGCCAGCGCGGCACTCAGCGCGCGGTTACCACGCAGGGTTTCGACGAACGGCGCGCCGAGAAAAATCCAGAGGAAGCATGGCGCGAAAGTCACCCAGGTCGCGAGCAATCCGCCAAGCGTGCCCGCCAGCAACGGTGGCAACATCCCCGGTGCGCGGAAGGCAGCCATGAAGCCCACGAATTGCAGCACCATGATCAACGGACCAGGCGTGGTTTCGGCCATGCCAAGGCCATCGAGCATCTCACCCGGTTTCAGCCATGCGTAGTGATCGACGGCCTGCTGCGCGACATAAGCGAGAACCGCATAGGCGCCGCCGAAGGTGACCATCGCCATCTTGGAGAAGAAAACGGCAATCTGACTGAACACGTCATTGCTGCCGAGCGCCACGAGCAGCACAGCGACGGGCGTGAGCCACAGCACCAGCCAGACGGCCGCAACGATGAGCGACTGCCGTACACTCGGCCGGGCATGGAGAGGAAGTTGATCCCCGAGCAGACTATCAGCGTCACCGCCTGATGACCCGTGGCCCGCACTCACCGTGAAGGCCGACAGACCGGCCCGACCGCCGAGGAAGCCAATTGCTGCCGCACCGAAAACAATCACCGGGAACGGCACGTCGAGAAAGAAGATCGCGAGGAAAGCGATGGCGGCTAGCGCGCGCATCACGTCGTTCTTCAGTGCGCGGCTACCGACCCGCACCACCGCCTGCAGCACGATCGCGAGCACCGCGGCCTTCAAGCCGAAGAACAGCGCCGCGACGATGCCGACATTGCCGAATGCGGCATAGATCCAGCTCAGCACCATGATGCAGATCGCACCGGGAAGGATGAACAGCCCGCCGGCCATCAGCCCGCCGGCGGTCCGGTGCATCAGCCAGCCGATATAGGTCGCAAGCTGCTGCGCCTCCGGGCCCGGCAACAGCATGCAGTAGTTCAGCGCATGCAGAAACCGGCTCTCGGAGACCCAGCGTTTCTCGTCGACGAGGATGCGATGCATCACCGCGATCTGCCCGGCTGGACCGCCGAAGGAAAGCAAAGCGATCCGCAGCCACACCGAAAATGCCTCCGAGAAGGACACGCCGTGGGTCTGCGGCTCGGGAATGGCCGGTGGTGCGACCGAAGTTACTTCCGTCATCTCAAGCTTTCGTCTTTGCTGTCGGCCAGTTGTGGGTTTCGGTGCTGGCATCTCGGCACCAGCGATAGAACGCATCGTACAGATTCAGTCCAGCCTCAAGCTGCTCGAGATCGTCGGCATACATTCGCGACAGGCCGAGTGACGCCGCCAGCAGGCCTGGCGCTTCCGGGGCGAGATCGAGCCGTGCCGTATCCGCCGCGCGGACAATGGTAGCCAGCCGCAGCAACGGCGGCGTGGCGAGGCCGAATTCCTCGATCATCACATCGAAGGTACAGAGCTCGCCGCGATGGCTCCAGAACACGCCTTCGATATCGAAGGGTGCAGCATCAAATTTCTCGCCGACGGCCGACACTTCCGACGGCGCAACGAACATAAACAGCGCCGCCGGATCGATGAAACGCCGGATCAGCCAGGGACAGGCAATGCGGTCAATCTTCGGGCGTTCGCGCGTCACCCACAGGGTGCGGCCCTGCGAGTTTTGCGGCGGCAACTTGCCGGCGGGAACGCGCGGCAGGCCTGCATTCTCCCATTCGACATATCCACCTTCCAGAACCTCTGCCGGGATACTGGCATCGCGCAGCAGCGCGGCAACGCCGTGACTGAGCTTGAGACCTTTCTGGCAGATCACCATGGCGGACCGACCGCGCAGCGCTGCGGCCCAACCATTCACGTCGCCGAATGGCCGCCGGACCGAACCTGGCAGGAGAAACGGCGACCGAGCGAAATCCTCGTCGGTGCGGACATCGACGAGCGCGGGACATTTCGGCGTCCCGATCAGGCGAACGAGTTTTTCAACGGAAATGCTGTTGATCGATGACATGGCGCGTCCTTGCAGGAATGCGGGACGCGATACTTGGGCATGTCGCCTCGTGGGGAGATCGCTTTGTCCCCATACCCCAGTATCAAGCCATCGCGATTGACCTGTCAAGGCGCGTGCTGGGCGGTCAAACGCCGTGCTGGAATTCTACGCGTTGCCCGCGCGGCGCATCCAGAGCAGAAAGCCCGCACAGGCGGCGACCGACAACACGCACAATGCGAAGCTTGCGAGCAGCGCGATGACTGCAGATGCGGCGGATTGCACCGCGAAATAGACCGCGCCGATCGCAGCAACGCCGGCTGCGTTGGCGATTTGCGTCGTGGTGCCGTACATGCCCGAGCCGGCTCCCGCGCTCGACGTCCGCACGGTCGACAGTACGGCACTGGACAGCGGCGCCATGACCAGACCCTGGCCGTAACCGAATACGGCAAGCGGTACCGCTAGCAGCGACGCAGACGACGCGTTCACGGCCAGCACCGTTACAGCCAGCGCGGCGAGACCGATGATCTGCACCACGCAGCCCTCGATCAGCACCAGCGTGCCACGATGGCGCGACCGCATGCCGCTGTGACGCGATGCGACGATGAAGGCCAGCGCCAGCGGTATGAAAATGAGACCGGCCCGCAGCGGCGGAATGTGCAGCGTGTTCTGCATGAACAACGTCATCACCAAGTAAAATGACAGATTGGCGAAGAAGAAAAAGAACACCGCGCACAGCCCGCGCATGAAAGCAGCATCCGCCAGCAACGCCAGATCGATCAGCGGCATGCCACCGCGCAACGCGACGCGGCGCTCGAGCCTGACGAAGCCGGCGATCACTGCCGCACCCGCAGCCATCGCCAGCCACACCGACGGCGCCCAGTGCAATTCGTGCCCGAACAGCAGCGGGCCGATCAGACCGAGCAGTCCGACGAACAGCACCAGCGCACCCGGTATATCCAGCCGTGTGCCTGGACGGCGAGGAACGGATGGCATCAGCCGCCACGCCGCCGCGATGATGACAAGTCCCACCGGTACATTGACGAAGAACACCGCACGCCAGCCGAGGCCTGCAAGGTCCATCGTCACCAGCAGGCCACCGAGCAGAAAGCCCGCAGCGCCGGCAAGACCGAGCACGATGCCGTAGACGGCGAAAGCGCGGGCGCGGGTTTCATCCACAAACAGCATATGGATGGTGGCCAGCACCTGCGGCACCATCAGCGCCGCAGTGGCGCCCTGGGCCAGCCGTGCCAGAATCAGCTCCGGTCCGGATTGGGCGAGCCCGCACCACAGCGACGTCAGGGTGAAGCCGAGCACGCCGGCGAGAAAGGTGTTCCTGGTGCCGTAGATGTCACCGAGCCGGCCGCCGGTGATCACCAGCGTCGCATATCCGATCAGATAGACCGCAATCACGGCCTCGATCTGCGCCGCGCTGGCACGAAGCTCGACCGCGATGGTTGGGATCGCGACATTGACGATGAAGGCATCGACCCCAAACATGAACTGCGCCGCAACGACGATCGCCAGCACCCACCAGCGGCGCGCGGAGTCGACAGGATTGGCGACGATCTGGTGCATGGTAGCGCCTCGCTCAACGGTTCGGCCTGAAGCAGCCGTCCGCTTTGATCCCAGCTTCCAGTCATCGCGTCGATTACCTCGGAGGTAGCTTTATTCAATTGAGCTCTCCCGTCGGGATTGGTCGGCGCGCTGACCGCAGGCCCGGCCTCGCAGGTCGATCTCCCCATCCAAGTCACACCGAATTTGCATTCCTCGTGCAGGAAGATACTGCCTGTGGCCCGATTGCTGCATGGCGAAGCGATTGCATATGCCGGCCCTTCCGGTTTCGAGGCCTCTTCAATGTATGACTACGACATGATCGTGATCGGCTCCGGCCCCTCTGGCCGGCGTGCTGCCGTCCAATTCGCCAAGCTCGGCAAGTCCGTACTGGTGGTGGAGAAGGGCCGGCGGGTCGGCGGCGTCTCGGTCCATACCGGCACCATTCCATCGAAGACCCTGCGCGAGACCGTGCTCAACCTGTCCGGCTGGCGCGAGCGCGGCTTCTACGGCCGTTCCTATCGGGTGAAACAGGACATCGACGCCCGCGACCTGATCATGCGGCTGCAGAAGACGCTCGACCACGAAGTCGAGGTGCTGGAGCATCAGTTCAGCCGCAATGCCGTGAAGACGGCGCTCGGCGAAGCGCGTTTCACCGGACCGCACCAGATCGAGATCGCCAACGAGAAGAACGAGATCAAGAATGTCACCGCCGGCCATATCCTGATTGCCTGCGGCACGCGGCCATTCCGGCCCGATTACGTGCCGTTCGACAACAAGACAGTATTCGACAGCGACGAGATCATCGACCTGCCGAAACTGCCGCGCAGCCTCGCGGTGATCGGCGCAGGCGTGATCGGCGTCGAATACGCCACCATCTTCAGCGCGCTCGATGTCGCCGTGACGCTTATCGAGCCGCGGCCGACCTTTCTCGATTTCATCGACAAGGAGCTGATCGACGAATTCATGCATGAGCTGCGCGATCGCAATGTCGCGCTGCGGCTCGGCTCCAAGGTCAATGCGATTGAGCACGCACCGAGCGGGCACATCGTGACCAAACTCGCAGACGGCCGCAACGTGACCTCGGAAATGCTGCTGTTCGCCGCCGGCCGCGTCGGCGCCACCGACCGGCTCAATCTCGAAGCCGCCGGTATCGCGGTCGATCACCGCGGCCGCATCACTGTCGATCCCGTCACGCTGCAAACCAGCGTGCCGCATATCTATGCCGCTGGCGATGTCATCGGCTTTCCCTCGCTGGCCTCCACATCCATGGAGCAGGGCCGCGTCGCCGCCTGTCACGCCCTCGGGATGGATCCGCTGGCGCCGCCGGAGTTCTTTCCCTACGGCATCTATTCGGTGCCGGAGATTTCCACGACCGGCCTCACCGAAGAGGAAGTCCGCCAGAAGGGCATCCCCTATGAGGTGGGCGTCGCGCGGTTTCGCGAGACCTCGCGCGGCCATATCATGGGCCTGGATAGCGGCATGATGAAGATGATCTTCTCGACCAAGACTCGCCGCCTGCTCGGCGTGCATATCCTTGGCGAAGGCGCGACCGAGCTGATCCATATCGGCCAGGCCGTGCTCAATCTCAAAGGCACGATCGACTACTTCATCCAGAACACATTCAACTATCCGACGCTGGCGGAGGCGTACAAGATCGCCGGGCTGGATGCGTGGAACAGAATGACGGCGCGGTAGCGCAGAAGCGCCATGGTCAGATAGATTATGGCCACATGGATTCATGGCCTGACGTCACGCGTGGCATGCCCAGGTCCTAGCCGCGCTTGCCGCCGATCGAAATGAAGGCCATGAGACAGGGCTCCGGCAACGGGTTACGCCAGCGATGGCGTGTCCCGTTCTGCACGACGCAATCGCCCTGACGTAAATGGACTTTCTGTCCATCGTCCAATTCCAGCGTCATCTCGCCGCGAACCACGACGCCGTAATCGATGGTATCCGATGTGTGCATGCCTGGCGCGCCGCGCTCGAAATGGTCACCCATGCCAGGGACCTTCTCCGACAACTCGCGCAGCCCGCTCTCCATCGTGACGCCGGGCGGCGGCTTCCAGCCTTCGGGGCGTCTGGGCGGATAGGAGATCAGCCGAAACATCGTCCCGCCCGGGCCGGGAAACGCTTTCGTCCCTTTCAGCATCGGGTCGACCTCCTGGCCTGTGAGTCGCGGCACGCCCTCGGTCATGTAGAGTTCGTAGAATGTCAGGCCGGGACTGGCATCGATCTCCACGACCTTGGACGTGACATCGAAGGACTTGAACACCGATTTGCCTGCTTCATCGCGGCCGGTGAGTACCCGCTTGGGAGGTGGCAGGTCGCTGGAATCTTTCGCGTCCGAGCTTTGCGGTATCGCGGCCAAAGCGCTGCCGGCGGCAATGGCCGACAGCGCCTGGAGCAACTGACGCCGATCTCCGTCTTCAAATCGTTCACAAGAACGCGCGCCGGCATCCGCGGATTTGGACTTGTGTCGGGATAACCAGCGCCAAGAGAATTTGCTCATCTGCATCCTCCATCGCAACGCTCATCAACGCGTTACACTCCAACACTCGTCGAACAGCCAGAGGACACGGCCTACCCGCAAGCACGCTCACCGCGTCTTTTCGCAAACCTGATCAAGTTGACATGACATAGGGGATGCTCCCCAGGACCACGGCAAGCTGGAGCGCATTCGACAGCATGCCACCCCAATGCATCCGTCGCAGCCGACGCACGGCCTCGGCATCACCGGCGTCTCGTGCGCTCATCTGACTATCCATCCTGCGCAAGAACCAGCCCCGCGCCCAGATCGCAAAAGCCGCGATCAAGCCGATGCCGATGGTGAAAACCAGTCGACCCGCCAGTGCAAAGGCCATTGTGGCGATGACACCGGCGATAGCGACCATCAGGAAATAGGAGCGGAACAGGCCCCGCAGTAACTGAGTCACTTCCGGGATATCCAGCCTCACCAGCAGAAAGGCCGGTGACGACAGCAGAAAGAAGCCCATCGAGAAAATCAGAAGGACCATAGAGGCCAAAGCGACGGCATCGGGCGTCATGTAATTACCCTTCTATCTGTCCGGGCAACAACCTTTCCATCAACTTCCGATACCAATATCCCCGTGGGCCTCTTCGACACTATTGGGCTTTGGTCGAATCCGCAGAGATATCTCTTCCCCAACAGAACAGCGCTTATCCGAAGGACCTGACACCCGCGAGCCCACCCTCCCCAACATCCGTTGCGATCAGTTCAGCTTAACGACTTCCACACGCCGGTTCTTGGCGCGGCCATCATCCTGGTCATTCGATGCTGCGGGTGCGAGCATGCCGACACCGGCCGCGCGCAAGCGCTTGCCATCGGCGCGGAAGCTCGTGGTCAGCGCGGTGACGACCGATTCTGCACGACGACGCGAGAGATCGAGGTTGTAGTCATAGGCGCCCTGATTGTCGGTGTGACCGACGATCAGCACGGCGAGCTTCGGATCCGACGACAGCAGACCCGCAATCTCCTGCAGGGTCGGCGACGATTCCGGCTTCAGGTCGGCCTTACCGGTGTCGAAGAATATCCCGTAGAGCGCAACGCGGCCGGTGGAGCCGATGGTCTTCGCCATCTCGTCGGCTTTCACCACCACCATCTTCTGCTCGCGCGGCTTCGGCTCGACGATATGCACGACGGCGACAGTGCGCTCGTTGAAGGCCTTGCAGTAGAGGTCGTCCTTCACGAGGTAAGTCTGCACGGTCACATAGGCATCGCCGCCAGCTTGCGGGATCTTGGCGGCGAAGAAGCGCTGATCATCGAGATGGGACGCCATGGCGCATTTGCCGTTGGAAAAATCGCCGTCTTTCAACTGCGCCTCAGTGACGAAATACATCAGCAGGCTCATATCGCCGCCGCCGCCCGCAGCCGAGCGCGTTGGATCGCCGCCGCAGTCATCGGTCTTGCAGCTATAGAGCACTTCGCCGCCGGCTGCCTTCACCACATCCTGATAGTTCCGCAGCACTTCGAGCGGCGACCGATTGACCGGCAGCAGATAGCTGATGCGCGTGCGTGCGCCTTCCACTTCAAGCACCTTGTTCGGCTTGTAGACCTGATTGTTCATCCGATCGCGATCGCTATCACCGGTCTTTTCGAGCTTCGACAGCGGGATGGTGAAGTCGGTGAAGGCAAGGCGCTCGTAGCTGATGATGAAGGAGCCGTCATAGCGTTTCAGCAGCGCATTATCCCGGGCACCGGGAATATCCTTGTTGGGAATCGTCGCATCGGCCGTTGCCGCGCATGCACCGAACAAAACAAACAAGCCAACCGTCAGAATGCGTCCGAGCATGAGTCATGCGTCCCCGTTTCAGGAGCGCACACGATGACGATTTAGGTTATGGAAACAAGCGGACTAAAGCGCAGCGAATAGCCGCGCAGCCATGTCCGACCTTCATTGAACCAGACGGCGCTGCGCGGCGACCAAACTCGTTAAGTCAAAGCGGGTTGTTAGCCCCACGGACCGCGGCGCGTCTGACCGCCACCGTTCCACGGGCCCGTTGCCGTGGGTGCTGGACGCTCAGGCGCACGCGACTGAACACCCATCTGTCCCGCAAGCTGCTGCAGCGCTGCGATTCGATTCTGCGTGGCAGGATGCGTGGTGAACAGATTATCCATGGCACGACCCGACAACGGGTTGATGATGAACATATGCGCGGTCGCCGGTGCGCGCTCGGCATCCTCGTTCGGAATCTGATGCGCGGCGTTGTCGATCTTCGCCAGTGCCGAAGCGAGCCACATCGGCTGGCCGCAAATACGCGCGCCCATCTCGTCGGCCGCATATTCACGCGTCCGGCTGATCGCCATCTGCACCAGCATGGCGGCAAGTGGCGCCATGATCATCAGCGCGATCTGGCCGATCATGCCCGGGCCATTATTGTTGCGGTTGCCGCCGAAGAACATGCCGAACTGCGCGATCATCGAGATCGCACCGGCGATGGTGGCAGTGATGGTCATCAGCAACGTATCGTGATGCTTGATATGCGCAAGCTCATGCGCCACCACGCCGGCGAGTTCCTCGCGCGTGAGCTGCTGCATCAGGCCGGTGGTCACGGCGACAGCGGCGTTCTCCGGATTCCGGCCGGTGGCGAATGCGTTCGGCTGCGGATTGTCCATGATGTAGATCTTGGGCATCGGCAGGCCGGCATTGTGGGCGAGCTCGCCGACCATGCGATACAGGTCCGGCGCGTTGCTGATATCAACCGGCTGGGCGCCGTGCATCGAGAGCACCGCGCGGTCCGAATTCCAGTAGGCGAACATGTTCATGCCGGCGGCGACCACCAGCGCGATCATCGCACCCGACGCGCCGCCCATGAGATAGCCGACGCCCATGAACAAAGCGGTCATGCCAGCCAGCAGAATCGCGGTCTTGAAGTAGCTCATTTGTCCTCCTGCCCGCCTGCGGGAAACGCTGCGGTGCAGCCATCAAATGGTGATCGGCCCGATCGTTCCGCAAGGCGGCATCGTGCGGCAGCGCGTCGCGGCCATGCAGCGGATTGCATTGAATGCCGCGACATCCGGCCATAGGCTGCGCAACGAAAACATTAAAGAACATTACAAAGAGGAAACACTATGGCTCGCGTGAAGTTCGGCGCCTTTCTCGCACCGCATCATCCGATCGGCGAACATCCGATGCTGCAGTTCCGGCGGGACCTCGATCTCGTCGAGCAGCTGGATTCGCTTGGCTACGATGAATTCTGGTGCGGCGAGCATCATTCGTCGGGCTGGGAGATGATCGCCTCACCGGAGATGTTCCTCGCCGCGGCCGGCGAACGCACCAAGCGCATTCGCCTGGGGACCGGGGTGATCTCGCTGCCCTATCACCATCCCTACAACGTCGCCCAGCGCATGGTGCAGCTGGATCACATGACCGGCGGCCGCGCGATCTTCGGCTCCGGGCCGGGCGCGCTCGCCTCCGACGCGCATACGCTCGGCATAGATCCGATGACCCAGCGCGATCGCCAGGACGAAGCCATCGCCATCATCCGCCGGCTGTTCAACGGTGAACGCGTCACCGCAAAAAGCGACTGGTTCACCATGAACGATGCCGCGCTGCAGATCCTGCCGCTGCAGGAGGAGATGCCCTTCGTGGTGGCGTCGCAGATCTCGCCCTCGGGTATGACGCTGGCCGGGAAATACGGCATCGGCATCATCTCGCTCGGCTCGATGTCGACACAGGGCTTGATGGCGCTGCCGACGCAGTGGGGCTTTGCGGAGGACGCAGCGAAGAAGCACGGCACCACGGTGGATCGCGCCAACTGGCGTGTGCTGCTGTCCTGGCATATCGCCGAGACGCGCGAACAGGCAGCGCGCGAGGCCGGCCCCGGCCTGATGCGCTGGCACAACGAATATAATGTCGGCACGCTGCAGCGGCCGGGCCTGCAGCCCTTCAGCTCACCGGAAGATGCGGTCGAGAAGACCGCAGGCGGTGAGAATGCGGCCTCGACCATTGGCACGCCGGATGACCTCATCAAGACCATCAAGAACCTGATGCAGGTCTCGGGCGGGGTCGGCACCATCATCGGCTTCGTGCATGACTGGGCCAATCCGGAAAACACGAGGCGCAGCTGGGACATGGTGGCGCGCTACGTGGTGCCGGAGATCAACGGCTACATCGCATCACTGCGCAAGTCGCAGCAATTCGTCATCGAGAACCGCGAGGTGTTCGAGCGCGCCGGACAGGCCGTGATGGCCAAGATCATGGCCAACGAGAAAGCGGCCGCGGCGCTACCGCTCACCGGACCAGGGCGGGTGGCGATTCCGCTGGTGAATGCACCGGATCTGCAGAAGAAGGGGTAGTTAGAATTCCGTCATGCGCGGGCTTGTCCCGCGTATCCACGCCTTAAACTAACGGCAAGACGTCATGGCCGGGACAAGCCCGGCCATGACGGAGAATGTGGCGCTCACTTCCCGTAATAATCCTGCACCGTTTCCCACGCCGCCGTCTGCAGCATCTTCGCAGTCGCTTCATCGAGACCCGCGAGATACGGATTGCCCACCGGCGAGCGGCCCGTCAGCGCGGTGAAGACCACGCAGGACGCAAGGTATGTGCCCGCCATGCTCGGATGGCGCCTATCAGGCTGATACAGATTGAGCTCCGGCTGCTTTGCCCGCACCTTCGCGAAAGCAAGGCCCGCCGGGATGACTAGCGCATCATTGGCATTGCCGGCGACCGTATAGGCTTCGGCCAGCTCCGCCGTCATCTCCGGCTTGTCTTCATAGGCCCAGGACATGAAGAAGATCGGCTTCGCGCCATGGGCGCGGACGATGTCGGCATCCTTCTTCGCATATTCAGTAAAGACCGACTTCAGCTTGGGATGGATCGGGCACTGGCTGCAATCCATCATGATTGCAGCATCGAACAACCGCTCGCGCTTGTTGAAGATGATGTTGTTATTGTCGTCGAAGGAATAGGACGCGATGGCATTGGGTCGAAAGTAACTCTCGACATCATGCCACTCGAAGCCGGAGCCACCGATGGTCACCGAGGTCGCCTGATAGCTCGTCCTGTTGGCGGGATCGGCAGCACGCACCATCGCCAGCACGTGGCTGTGCATGCTGTTGTTGAAATAGAAGAAACTGTTGCCGATGAATATCTCGGTCTTCGGAAAATCGGGCCCCAGCGACGTGACCTTGGGTTTGGTCTGCGCTTGCGCCGCATCGGGCGCACTGGCTGCGGCTGCAAAGGTGGCCACAGCAACGAGCATGACTCGCAAAGTTCTGGACAATGGAATGTCTCCCGGTTCCTATTATGTGCGTATCGATAGCACAGGGCGGTGCGGATTGCGCCGGCCTCGACCGCGGGAGGCAGACAACGCCATGCCCTATGAACTTGATCCACATGAGCTCGATTCCCATGACCTCGATCCCCTGATCCTTGATCTCCTGGAATGGATCGCGCGTGAACCCAGATCCTATGCCGACGTGCTCGATGCATGGCGGACGTCGTGCCCACGACTGACGGTGTGGGAAGACTGCATCGACCGTGGTTTTGCCACGCGCATGCACATCGCCGGACATAGCTCCATCGTTCAAGTGACGGCCACAGGTTTGTCTTTTCTGCAACGTCATGGTCGAGTCACGCCAGAGACGCCAGCTTTGAACACTGCAACTAGTCCAGCGGCATCGTAAGCTGTGCGCCTTCATCGGCCACAAACACTGCGATCAACTCGGCCGGCTCCGCATTGCTCGCATTGGCCGAGACGAGATGCGTCGAGCCCGGCGGCTCGAAGAATGACTGCCCAACCTTGAAGATTTCGACCGGCCCGCCGCCGAGCTGCGAGCGAATCTCACCCTTGGTGACGTAGGCTGTCACCGTGCCGGAATGACGATGCGGCGCGCTGAAGCCGCCGGGTCCATAGGACACGCGCACAATGGTCACGCGCTTGCCCGGCACATTCGGCAGCGCATGCGACGTGATCAGTTCCACCGCATCGCCGGGATTGGCGCTGGAGCCATTACTGCTAACGGCGCAGAGCGGCGCAAGAACAGTCGACAAGGCGTCCATCGTCGTCGGGAGTGCCTTGCCAAGGGCAATAGCACACATCAGTCCTGCGGCCACGGCAACAGACACATAGCGGGCTTCAGGCAGCCTCGGTGCGATCGCATCGCATGTAATGGACATTCTTCGCTCCCCTGCCAGTCAGCCATTGCCCTGGCCGAACGCCTTACGCATCGCGACATAGCCCTGCTGCTGCTGGCTCCAGTTGCGACCGCCCGTAACACCGCCATCGACCACCAGATCGTTGCCGTTGACGAAAGACGACTCGTCGCTCGCCAGAAACACTGCGGCATGGGCGATATCGTCCGGCAGACCAGCGCGCGGGATCGGTTGCGCAGCCTTGAACGCCTCGCGCATCAGCGCCGGCGTCTGCTCGGCTGCTTCCACCGATAGTCCCAGCGCCTTGCCGAAGATACCGGTCGCAATGGCGCCTGGCGAGATGCTGTTGACGCGCACACCGCTCTCACCGAGCTCCATCGCCACGCATTTGGTGAGGTGGATCACCGCGGCCTTGGCGGCGCCATAGACCACCGAGGATGAGTAACCAGCGAGATGTCCGGCGATACTGCCATTATTGATGATGCTGCCACTGCCCTGCTTCTTCATATGCGGGGCGGCGTGCTTCATGCCGAGCATGACGCTGCGCACCAATGTCGCCATCGCCGCATCGAAACGATCGACGTCGAGGCCTTCAATACCGCCGGTCTGCGCCGGACCACCGGCATTGTTGAACAGGCAATCGATGCGGCCGAATTTCTCGATCGCGTGACCGATCAGTGCGCTCATCTGCGCTTCATCGGTCACGTCGGTCTGACGGAAACTGCAATTTGTGCCGAGCTTCAAAGCAAGCGCATTGCCTTCCGACGCACGACGCCCGGCAATCACGACTTTCGCGCCCTGCGCGATAAAGAT
This sequence comes from Tardiphaga sp. 813_E8_N1_3, assembly GCF_051811025.1. Taxonomy (NCBI): domain Bacteria; kingdom Pseudomonadati; phylum Pseudomonadota; class Alphaproteobacteria; order Hyphomicrobiales; family Nitrobacteraceae; genus Tardiphaga; species Tardiphaga sp. 813_E8_N1_3. The sequence continues at coordinate 5,977,008 of NZ_JBPWQE010000001.1, read as the reverse complement.
TTCCGCCGTACGGTATCCGATGCCGCTCGTTGCACCGGTGATGACTGCGACCTTGTTGTCGAGACGCCCCATATCGTTTCCCCATTTGTTTTTGTGGTCTGTATTTGACGCCTCTGAAGCGCGCCCGCGCAAGGCGTATTTTGAGTCAGCGCACCTCGCAGCCCGCTGAATTTGCAGGTGAAGCGGCGAACTTTCCAAGCCACAACCGTCGGAGAGTCCCGAGAATTACGATTAAGGAAGTTCTAAGGCGCATCTGCGTATCGTGCAGCATTGTACCGCCATCCAAGCATGGCTCGCGATTGCTGGAGACCTTTTCCGTGAAGCTGCTCAATAACCTGCCGATTTCCGCCAAGCTTGGGCTTCTCGTCACCGTCACTCTGATCGGTCTCTGCCTTGCCGGCGTGCAGGCGACGCGCCTCGTCAGCGCCGAGATGCGCAGCTCTCGCATGGAGCAGGTTCTCGCCATCGTCGAAACGGCGCGCAATCTGGCGCTCGGTCTGCAGAAGCAGGTGACAGCCGGCGAGTTGACGAAGGATGCTGCGATCCAGGAATTCGTCAAGCGCGCCCGCACGATGACTTATGACAAGGGCAACGGCTACGTCTTCTCCTATGACATGAACGGCATCGCGCTGGTGACGCCGGATCCGAAACAGTTCGGCACCAACCGGCTGGACGTTCCGACCAACGGCCGTGCGCTGACCCGCGAATTGCGCGACGGCGTTGCCGCCAAGGGCGATGTCACGCTGTATTACGAATACATGAAGCCGGGCACGACCGAATTGATCCGCAAGTTCTCCTATGCGGTTGCCGTACCCGACTGGAATCTGTTCGTCGGTACCGGCGCCTATCTCGACGATCTCGATGCGAAGCTGACGCCGATCATCTGGTCACTGGCAACAGCGATCCTCGGTATCGCTGTTGTTGCCGGCCTGATCGCCTGGTTCATCGCCCGCAGCATCACGAGGCCACTGAGCCAGCTCGGCACCCGCATGCGGGATCTCGCTGACGGCAAGCTGAAAGCCGAGATTCCCGGCGCCGACCGTCGCGACGAGATCGGTGCAATGGCCACGACGGTGCAGGTATTCAAGGACAATGCGATCCGCATGCACGGCCTCGAGCAGGAAGAGGTCGCCGTCCAGCAGCGCGTCGCCGCCGAACGCAAGTCGGCGATGAACAGCCTTGCCGATGGCTTCGAGCAAAGCGTCAATGGCGTCGTGAAATCGGTTGCGACATCCGCGGCTGGAATGCAGGCCACCGCATCGTCCATGACCAATACCGCAAGCGAAACCACCGATCGCGTGGCCAGCGTCAGCATGGCGTCCGAGAAGGCGCTGAACAATGTGCAGACCGTTGCCGCCGCCGCGGAAGAACTGACCGCTTCCGTCGAGGAAATCTCGCGGCAGGTTGCGCAATCGACCGAGATCGCGCGGCAGGCCGTCGGCGAGGCAGACCGGACCAACGCAACGGTTCAGCTCCTGTCCGGCGCAGCCGAGAAGATCGGCGTTGTGGTGCAGTTGATCGACACGATCGCAGCACAGACCAACCTCCTGGCGCTCAATGCCACCATCGAGGCCGCCCGTGCGGGCGAAGCGGGACGTGGCTTCGCGGTTGTCGCCTCGGAAGTGAAAGCCCTGGCAACCCAGACAGCCAAGGCGACGGAGGAAATCTCGGCGCAGGTTGCCAGCATGCAGTCGACGACCGGCGATGCCGTCTCGGCGATCGGCAATATCAGTGCGACCATCGAGAAGATGAGCGAGATCTCCATGGCGATCTCATCGGCCGTCGAGGAACAAGGCGCCGCGACCCGCGAAATCGCCCGCAACATTCAGGCAGCAGCGACCGGCTCCAGCGAAATCGCTACCAATATCGGCAGCGTCAACGCGGCAGCCTCCGCCACGGGACAGGCGGCCGGCCAGGTGCTCAGCGGCGCGCGCGAGCTCGACGGACAGGCCAGCATGCTGCAATCGGCGGTGACGGACTTCCTGACCAAGGTTCGCGCGGCCTAAATCAGGCGACCGGCTGACGCTTCGATCAATACGGGCCGTTTCCGCTTACAGCGCGGGGCGGCCCGATGCCTTTTTGGCGCTGGATGCCAGCGTGGTCAGAGCTGCTTCATCCGCAACCGGACGCTGCGTAGCTGCCAGCAGCGGCGCATCGACATATTGCCGGATGCCGCTGTGATCCATCACGAAGAGCGGCCTGGTGTTCTTCATGTTGACGTCCTCGACCATCGCCATGCGACGGTTGTCGAGCATGAACCAGTGGCCATCGAGACGGGCGGCAGCAACGGCGTGGTCTTCCTGGCGCAGCGTGTCGCGCAGGATCACGACCCGCAAATCCTCGGCCGCAACGCCGGCGGCACGTAATGCGGTGAACTTGGCGATGGCGTAGTCCTCGCAATCGCCGGCGCCAGTGGCGAACAGTGCCAGCGGCGAACGCCAGACATCCGTTGCGCCATAGAGCACAAGATCGTCACCGGGCCGAACCGCCAGATTGATAGCGCGATTGACCTCACCCATACGGGCGCGACCATCGCGGGCACTGGCGTCGCCGACGATATCCAGAAACTTCGCTGCCTCAGGCGAGCAGCGGACGGGTGTCTCGGCACAAAGCTCAAGGGCAAGCTGCTCGTCGTCCTGCTCGCGTTCCACCCCACGCCACTTGGCTTTGAGCTCACCCTCCGGCAGCGCCGATGTGGCGAGGCCAAACGGCTCCGCAGGCCGCTCGACTGCGTCGATCGCCTGGTCAGGAAAGGCCGTTCCGGCCAGGAGATCAGCGGGTGCCGCGAAAATCGCCAGCCCCAAGGCCAGCACAGACGCGCAGCGCACCCGCGCAAAAGCAGAAGTCCACATCATAGACGCCCCGTCTGTCCGGGCATCGGCAAGCTGGGCTGCTCGCACGTGACCGGATCATTTGTGGGGCCATCTTGAGGCGGGGAATTTTCGACGGGATTAAAAGGGGTTAGCCGGGTCGGCGAAGTTCGCGGACAGGCTGAAAGGGGGCTAACCGGCTTGACGACAATTTTATCGAAATGGCTGAATTAGAGGATTATATTACCTCACGCCCTTGTTCCCGCGGTGCCGAGTTCCGTAATCGGAACACAGGCCGAACGCGGAACGTCGTTAACGGAAATTTACTATATGGATCAATGGCATTCGGACCATTTCACAAAGCTGGCGATAGCTTGAAAAAGTGATGCGCAGACGTCCACTATCGCATTGCACCCCGCGGTGGTATGCATGGCTCGCAAATTAGCCAATTAATAACCATAACCATGCGCGGTAGAAATTGAACTACGCGGGTCCATTCGAATTTTCGCAATCTGGCGATGCGCCGGCCGAACCAACGGCAGGCGGCGGCAGTGTTGGCCATACGTTTTCCGCTCATCCAGCCGGTTCCGCGATTGTCGTGCAGGATGCCAACCTGCTGTTTTCCGGCGACTACAAGCGCTCCGGCGTCGATCTCGTCCTGTCCAAGGACGGGCACGAACACGTCGTCTCCGACTATTTCAAGGGTTCGCTGCGCGCAGCTCTGTCGTCGCCCGATGGCGCGCAGCTGTCCGGCGATCTCGTCACTGCCCTTGTCGGTGAAGTGCAGGTCGCGCAGCTCGGCGGCGGCGCCAATGCTGCCGCGCAAGTCATTGGTACTGTTAGCAAGCTAGCCGGCAGCGCGACTGCGATCCGCAATGGCGTCTCTGTGACGCTCAATGTCGGCGATCAGGTGCAGAAAGGCGACGTTGTCCAGGCCGGCGGCGATTCATCGCTGACCCTGACTTTCATCGATGGCACCGTGTTTGGCCTCTCGGCCAACGCACGCATGGTGCTGAACGAGATGGTCTACGATCCCAACGGATCGTCGAATTCATCTCTGCTCAGCCTTGTGCAGGGCACGATCACCTTCGTTGCCGGCGAAACTGCCAAGCATGGCAATATGCGCGTCGATACGCCGGTTGCCACCATGGGCATCCGCGGCACCGCGGTGCTGGTCGAAATCGGTTTCGAGGTTCCGGGACAAGGCAGTGCGCCGCCGGTGAAATTCCAGGTTCTGGTCGAGCCCAACGGCGTGACCGGTTCTTATGTGCTGTATAACAAGACGAGCGGCCAGATCATCGGCACCGTGAATGCAGCCGGTCAGGTCACCAGCGTACTCGGTAATGGCGATACGGCCACAGGCATCGCCGATCCGCTGACGCCGATCGCACGGGCGATCATTGAGCAGACGCTGCAGACCTATTTTCCGAACTACGTTCCGAATGCGAATCCGCGCAGCAACGGATCCGGGGGTGGATCATCGCCGGCCGATCCCAATTCCGGCACCAGCCCGGATCCGCTGAAATTCATCCCGCTGCCAGATACGTTGCCGGGCCAGCCCTTCAAGGTTCCGATCAACCTGCCGGGCGACACCCCGACTACGCCGCCGATCAACGTTACGATTACGCGCTTCAACACGGCGCCGACCATCACCGTTGCGCCGGTTGTCGTGATGCTGCCGGTCGACAAGACCAGCTTCGAGATCAAGGATCAGGTCCAGATCACCGATCCGGATAGCGGCGACGTTGCGACACCCTATGTGCCGGGCACGGCGCATATCATTTCGGCGAGCGGCCCAAGCGGCACGCCCACGTCGCTCGACCTCAAGTCACTGATCACCGTCGATCCGCAAACCGGTCATGTCAGTTACGATCCGGCAGGGTTCAAGTTCCTCGCCGCAGGACAGAAGGCCGTCTACACCATCGGCTTCAACAGCCAGTCGGGACCGGACACGACCCACGAGACTCTGACCTTCACTGTCGACGGCACGAATGATGCGCCTGTCGTTGCATCTGCGCTGACAGGCGCCGCAACGCAGAGCAATGCCACCCAGACCTTCGATTTGCTCGCCGGCGCGTCCGATGCCGATCTCGGCGAAACCGCGACCTTGACCGTGAGTAGTGTGAAGTTCTCACTGAACAATGGCGCGCCGACCAACACGCATACCGGCGTGACACTCAACGGCACCAAGCTGGAAATCACTCCGAACGCATTTGCCTATCTCGACGAAGGCGAGACCGCGACCCTCAAGGTCACCTATAATATCATCGACGCCCATGGCGCGACCGTGGCGCAGACCGAGACGATCACGATCACGGGCGTCAACGACGCGCCGGTGATCACCGGCACGTCGATCGAAGTCGTCCTTGGCGGCGTTACGGTGCTGAGCGACACAAGCTTCGCGGTCAGCGATCCCGACGGAACGACCAACTTCACTTTCACGGTGAGCAACGTCACCGGCGGCACATTCGAGGTGTGGAACGGCTCCGAGTGGGTGCCGGCGACGAATTCCGTGTTTCAGCTCCTGAGTGTTGCCAACGAGACGGGCTCGTCCGAGACCTCCTACACGTTCACGAGCGCACAACTCGCCCAACATCATGTCCGTTTCGTCAGTGACGGCAGCACGAGTCAGCCCACCTTTACGGTGCAGGTCGACGATGGGGGCAGCCACAACAATCTCAGCGCCCCCTATGACGGCACTGTCGCGCCCGGTCAAAACCACGCGCCGGTTGTCGGGAGCGATGTGACGCTCGCAGCTATCCACGAAGACGGCAGCCTGACCATCACAGAGGCACAACTGCTGGCAAATGCCACGGATGCCGACGGCCAGACGCTGCACGTGACTTCTCTTGAAGTTGCGAACGGCTGCGGAACGCTCACTCACAACCAAAACGGCACCTGGACCTTCACGCCTGCGGCCAATTTCAACGGACCCGTGTCGTTTACGTATCGTATCTCCGACGGCGTGACGTCGGCTGGTGGCCATGCGGCGCTTGCCGTCACGCCGGTCAATGATTTGCCCAGCGGCAAGGTCACGATCTCCGGAACGTTCCAGGAAGGCGCGACGATCACCGCCCAGACCGGCAGCGTGGCCGATGTCGATGGACTGGGGACGTTTCACTACCAATGGTATCGCTCGAGCCCCGGCTCCAATGGACCTGTCGCGATTTCGCAGGCCACGGGTAGCAGCTACGTCCTCACTGCCGCAGATGTCGGCGTGACCGTCTATGTTATCGCCAGCTACACCGACGGCGGTGGAACCGCCGAGCTGGTTGCCAGTGGTCCAACCGATGTGATCATCGGCCTCGGCGCTTCAAACATCTGGACCGGTGCTGCCCACGACAATAACTGGAACACACCGGGCAACTGGTCACTCGGAATCGTCCCGACGGCAGACGAGATCGTCTATATCAATACGGTTGCTCCGCCGGCGGTCACCTTTAATCTCAATGGCCCGATGGAAATTGCCGGGCTTCACATCGGAGCCCAGGCCGAGCTCGATTTGACCGGCACCGGAACGCTGAACGTCACCGGCACACTGGTGAACGACGGCGATATCCAGCTCGCACCGGGCACGACGCTCGAAGTCAATGGTATCGTGCAAAACACCGGCACGCTGCTGGTCGATGATCACACGGCCGGCGCGACCCTGCTGATCCACGGCACGGTGACGCTCGATGGCGAAGGCACTGTGACGCTCGACGGAAGCGCCGACCGGATCACCGGCGACTCGCTCAACTCGAAACTCATCAATGCCGACAATACGATCAACGGCTATGGCAAGCTCGGTGACGGCAAGCTCAGCATCGTCAATGAATGCGACGGCAAGATCATCGCATCCGACCACTCGCACGCACTGATCATCGACACCGGCAAGGGCAGCCTGATCAATTTCGGTGTCATCGCGTCGATGGCCACCGGCGGTCTCGAAATCAAAGGCGACCTGGTCAATTACGGGACTATCGAAGCCTATGCGGGCCTGTTCGAGATCGGCGGCAATGTCACCGGTCACGGCACCGCGAAAATCAGCGGCGGCAATCTCGAATTCGGCGGCTGGTCGGATGCCAATGTGACCTTCTCCGGCATCAGCAGCGACGAACTGATTCTTGATCGCGGATCTCACTTCGTCGGGACTGTTTCCGGTCTGTCCTACGGCGACTCGATCGAATTGCAGGGCATCTCGCCCTGGCAGCTCTGGTTCGACCAGCACAACGGCGTCGTCGATGTGCATTATGGCTGGGGCAGAAACGATTATTTCACGCTGACCGATCCAGGTGTGCTCAAACATCTCGACATCGATTCGGACCATCACGGTGGCACCGAGATGACCTGGAAGAACGATGCACCGGAATTCGACACGTCATCGGCTGAACTTTCCAAGCGCGACGACGGATCTTTCAAGCTTTCCGACGTATCGGCGTGGGACAAAGATTGGTCCAGCGGTGAGAACTATAAACTGGACATCAACGGCACGGTGGTGAAGTCAGGATCACTCTCGTCTATTGATCATTATCTCGAAGATGGTTTCACCTTCAAACCAACCAGTTCGGAAACGCCTCAAGCGACCGTTGCTGTCACCATCACTGACGGGTTCGGCGCCAGCGAGCATGTCAATTTCATCTTCAATACAGCGCCTCTCCAGTCTAATACGCAGGTGTCACTGAACGGCACGGCCGGAAATGACGTCATCTTCGCAACGATCAATAAAGACACACTGACGGGTGGCCATGGCTCGGATCAATTCGTCTTCGGGTCGCATAGCGGATCGGTCGATAAGGATATCGTCACGGACTTCGAAGTCGGCATCGACAAGATCGTGCTCGACCACATTCGTGGTGTGCCCAATCTTTCAGGCCCCTTCGGCGATCTGAAGCTGACCCTTTGGGAGCTGTCCGGCGGAATCGAGCAAAAGGGAAACAATACCCTGATCCATCTCGATGGCGGTGACACGCTGCAACTCAATAACGTGCACATGTCCCAGCTGCACGCCAGCGACTTCATCGTCCACCCCTATTCCAACGTGGCGTAACGCGGCACCGTTAACCGTCCCGTGGACAGCACCTGCACAAGTCGCCTGACTGATGGCATAATGGCTGCCAGATCGGGGCTTGGGGGGCGTTTGATGCCTGACGAGCGACCGTCCGCATGATCCGCAAAGGTTTGACGATGCAGCGTGGCCTGTCACGAACCTCCAGCCTGCCGGCGCGGACCGAGCTCGGCGATGCCTTGCGGGCCTGCCGCGGCGCCTTTCTCGGCGTCGGGCTGATGAGCTGCATGATCAATATCCTGTATCTGACCGGCTCGTTCTTCATGCTCGAGGTCTATGACCGCGTGCTGCCGAGCCGCAGCGTGCCGACCCTCGTCGGTCTCATCATCCTGGCCGGCGGCCTCTATGTGGCTCAGGGCATACTCGACCTGCTGCGCGGGCGCATCCTGGTGCGGATCGGCAGTTCGCTCGACGAGGCGCTGAGCTCCCGGGTATTCCAGACCGTGGTGCGACTGCCGCTGCTATCCGGCGGACACAACGAAGGCCTGCAGCCGCTGCGCGACCTCGATAACGTTCGCTCGTTCCTCTCCGGCATGGGACCGAGCGCATTGTTCGACCTGCCATGGCTGCCGCTCTATCTGGCGATCTGCTTTGCCTTCCATCCGATGATCGGCGTCACCGCGCTGGTCGGTGCGGTTCTGCTGGTGGGCCTGACGATCCTCACGGAAATCATGACCCGCACACCTGCGCGCGAGGCCAATAGTCTTGCGGCACGTCGCAGCGGGATTGCCTCCGCCAGCCGGCGCAATGCCGAAGTCGTCGTCGCAATGGGCATGGCCGGGCGTCTGACGCAGCGCTGGCGCGAGGCCAACGAGACCTATCTGGCCGGCAACCAGCGCACCAGCGATGTGGCCGGCGGCCTCGGCGCCATCGCCAAGGTGATGCGCATGATCCTGCAGTCTGCAGTGCTCGGCGTTGGCGCCTATCTCGTGATCAATCAGGAAGCCACCGCCGGCATCATCATCGCCGGCTCAATCCTCAGCGCCCGCGCGCTTGCGCCGGTCGATCTGGCCATTGCGCACTGGAAGGGTTTTGTCACCGCCCGGCAGAGCTGGCATCGGCTCAACGGGCTGCTCTACGCCTTGCCGGATCAGGCAGCTGTCACCCAGCTACAGAACCCGTCGCAGAAACTGAGTATCGAAGGCCTCAGCATCGCACCGCCGGGCGAGCAGAAGATCACGGTCAGCGATATCAATTTTGCACTGGAAGCTGGCAACGGCCTCGGCATCATCGGACCGTCTGGCTCCGGCAAGTCATCGCTGCTGCGTGCACTGGTCGGCGTCTGGAAGCCGGTGCGCGGTCATGTCCGGCTCGACGCCGCAGCGCTCGACCAATGGGCGCCCGACGATCTCGGCCGCCATATCGGTTACCTGCCACAAGATGTCGAACTGTTTGCGGGCTCCATTGCCGATAATATCTGCCGCTTCGATCCCGACGCGAAGGATGACGACATCATCGCCGCGGCAAGGCAGGCCGGCGTACACGACCTCATCGTCGGCATGCGCGAAGGCTACGATACGCAGGTCGGCGATCACGGCGGTGTTCTGTCAGCCGGCCAGGCGCAGCGCATTGCGCTGGCGCGGGCACTGTATGGTGATCCGTTCCTGATCGTTCTGGACGAACCCAATTCCAATCTCGATACCGAGGGCGACGAAGCGCTGACCAAGGCCGTGCGCGCGGCCCGCACGCGCGGTGCCATCGTCATCGTGGTCGCACACCGGCCGATCGGCATCGAAGGGGTCGATATGCTGCTGGTGCTGAAGGACGGCCGCATGCAGGCCTTCGGGCCGAAGGAGACCGTACTCGGCCAGGTGCTGCAGCGCCCGGCACCGCAGCCGATCAAGATCGTTGCCGACGGCGGAGTTGCCAAGCCATGAGTGCGCCGCTGACAGGTTCGCGCCGTTCCATTCGCCTCCATCTGATGATCGGGCTTGCGGTCGTTCTCGTGCTCGCCGGAGGTTTGGGCGGCTGGGCATCGACCGCGCAGATCTCGGGCGCTCTGATTGCGCCAGGCTCCGTGGTGGTCGATTCCAACGTCAAGAAGGTGCAGCACCCGACCGGCGGCGTCGTCGGCGAAGTGCGCGCCCGCGACGGCGACCTGGTGAAGGCCGGCGATGTCGTCGTGCGCCTGGATGATACCGTCACCAAAGCCGGCCTTGCTATCGTCACCAAGAACCTCAACGGGTTGTGGGCCCGCGCGGCGCGGCTGGAAGCCGAGCAGCGCGGCGTCGATCGTATTACGTTTCCACCGCAGCTCATCGAGCAGATCGCAGATGACGACGTGAAGAACGTCATCGCCAGCGAAACGAAGCTGTTCAATGTGCGCTCGACCGGTCGCGTCGGCCAGAAGCAGCAGCTTCGCGAACGCATCGCGCAGCTCAACGAGGAGATCGCCGGTCTGACGGCGCAGGAAACAGCCAAGACCCGCGAGATCGCCCTGGTCGAGAAGGAGCTGGTCGGCGTCCGCGGCCTGTTCGACCAGCAGCTGGTCCAGATATCGCGCCTGACCGTGCTGGAGCGCGATGCCGCCCGCCTTGCCGGCGAACGCGCGCAGTTCGTCGCCGCCCGCGCCCAGGCCAAGGGCAAGATCACCGAGATCGAGCTGCAGATTTTCCAGATCGACAAGGACCTCGTCAGCGAGGTCTCCAAGGATCTGCGGGAGACCAATGACAAGATCGGCGAGTTCGTCGAACGCAAGGTCACTGCCGAGGACCAGCTGCGCCGCATCGACATCCGCGCGCCGCAGGACGGCATGGTGCTGCAATCCACCGTGCACACGATCGGCGGCGTCATCACCGCCGGCGACGCGATCATGCTGATTGTGCCGCAGACCGACAATCTGTCGGTGGAAGCCCGCGTCAATCCGCAGGATATCGACAAGCTGCAGATCGGCCAGAAGACGCTGCTGCGGCTCTCCGCCTTTAACCAGCGCACCACGCCCGAGCTCAACGGCGCCGTCAGCCGCGTCTCGCCGGATACGACGACGGATCAGCGCACCGGGCAGAGCTATTACACGATCCGGATTTCGATGCCGGCTTCCGAAGTCGCCAAGCTCGGCGACGTACGCCTGATCCCCGGCATGCCCGTCGAAGCCTTCGTGCAGACCGGCGACCGCACTATGCTGTCCTATCTCGCCAAGCCGCTGAGCGATCAATTGATGCGCGCCTTCCGCGAGAAATGACCCGGCACCCATGAAGCGCATGCGGCGAGTAAGACGGCTGGCGCAGAAGTTTGGGCGGGCGCGGGCATTTTGCGTCGTGTTGCTGCTGGGCCTCGCATTGCTGCGTATCACAGATCCTTCGGCGATCGAGGAATTGCGCATGCGGACTTTCGACACCTATCAGGTGATCGAGCCGCGGGTGAAAACGGCAAGACCTGTCGTGATCGTCGATATCGACGAAAAGAGTCTCGCAAAGGACGGTCAATGGCCGTGGCCGCGCACCCGTGTTGCCGAACTCGTCACCAAGCTGACACGCGCCGGTGCGGTGGTGATCGCGTTCGACATCGTGTTTCCCGAACCGGACCGAATGACGCCGGCGATTGCCGCAGATTTCTTTCAGGGCCTCGATGAAGAGACCCGGGCCAAGCTCCGCGCGCTTCCGAGCAATGACGCGATACTCGCACAGGCGATAAGGCAGTCGCGTGTGGTATTGGGTGAATCGGGCTTGCCCAACCCGGTCAAGACGCTGGATAATTCGCTGCCGCTGACGGGGCTCGCCATGCTGGGCGGCGATCCTGCCCCGTACATGATCAATTTTCCGGGGCTGCTCCGCAACGTATCGACGCTGGAATCCGCTGCAGCCGGCCGCGGTCTGCTGACCATTCGTACCGAACGTGACGCGATCGTTCGGCGCGTGCCGATGCTGATGCAGGCTCAGGGCATGACGCTGCCATCACTGAGTTTCGAAATGCTGCGCGTTGCCACAGGTACGGATACCATTCTGACCAGATCGGACGATGCGGGTATTCGCAGCATCGCGGTCAAGGGCTTGCAAATCCCGACCGATCGCAACGGACAATTCTGGGTGCATTTCGCAAAGCACGATCCGTCAATATACATTCCGGCGTCCGATGTACTCGACGGCAGCTTCCCGCCCGGTGCCATTGCAGGCAAGCTGGTGTTGATCGGGACATCGTCGGTGGGATTGCTCGACGTCAAGACAACCCCGATCGATCCGGTGCTGCCGGGCGTCGAAGTGCACGCGCAGGTGCTGGAAAGCGCGTTGACACGGCAGGTGCTCTCGCAACCGAACTATGCGATCGCCGTCGAGCTCGGCATCGCGTTGCTGCTTGGTGTCGTGGTGATCTCGCTGGCACCGATGTTCGGCCCGGTGACGCTGGTCATCATGGGGTCGGTGTTTGCCGCACTACTCGCCGGCACGTCCTGGTACTTCTATACGAAGCATCGACTGCTGATCGACTTCACCTATCCCCTGTTCTCGACCACGCTGATCTATCTCACGCTTATCTTCAGCAATTTCGTGCGCGAGCAGGCGCAGCGCCGTCGCATCCGCTCGGCCTTCAGCCAGTATCTGTCGCCGGCGCTGGTGGCTCAGCTCGCCCAATCGCCGGAGAAGCTGGTGCTTGGCGGAGAGGAGCGCGAGATGACCATCATGTTCTCGGACGTGCGCGGCTTCACGACCATCTCCGAGTCCTACAAGCACGATCCGCATGGCCTGACCACGCTGATGAACCGCTTTCTGACACCGTTGACCAATGCAATCCTCGATCGCAAGGGCACCATCGACAAATATATGGGCGACGCCATCATGGCATTCTGGAATGCGCCGATCGACGACGATCAGCACCAGATCAATGCATGTCACGCCGCGCTTGACATGCTGGATCGCATCGACGCGCTGAACAAGCTGCGCCAGACCGAGGCCGAGAACGGCGGCCACGTCTACATCCCGATCAATGTCGGCATCGGCCTCAATACCGGCAGCTGCGTGGTCGGCAATATGGGATCGGACCTGCGCTTCGATTATTCGGTGCTCGGCGACAGTGTCAATCTGGCCTCGCGTCTCGAAGGCCAGTCAAAGGAATACGGCTTCCCGATCATCGTCGGCTCGAAAACCGCGCTCTCCGCCAAGGACAAGTTCGCCATTCTCGAACTCGACTTCATCATGGTGAAAGGCAAGAAAGAACCAGAAGTGATCTACGCCATCGCCGGACGGGAGGACGTGACGCATTCGGAACGCTTCCAGACGCTGCGCAATCTGACCATCGAGATGCTGGCTTGCTATCGTAATCGCGACTGGGACGACGCATTGTTCGCCATCGAGCGCGGTCGCAATTCCGATGTCGCGAATGCGCTCGAGAAGCTCTACGAGCTCTATGAGAAACGCATCCGCGCCTATCAAGAGAACCCGCCGCCGGCGGACTGGAACGGCTCGTTTGCATTGCTGACGAAGTGAGCCGTCATTTCGGGACGCGACCGCTGGCTCAGTGATCGTTTGAATTTCAAACAGCCACTTTGAACTTCAAACAGCCACCGCTCATCAGACATGCGTCATCACCCCTGTTGTTTGCGGCGCGGGGACGCCGTCGTGTTTCGCATTCCCGCCCCCTGTGAGAGGGCGTGCGGAACGTCGGGTGCCCGTTGCACCCTTGGGCCTGATGCGAATGCGGTCTTCCGCAATTGTGAGTGCATCAGGACTTTCGGAGGCGCCGAGCGATTGCCCGACGTTCCGCCTGCGGTGTTTTTTCGGTTGCTTGCACTTTGCCTCAGCGAACGATCCGATCACCGAATTAAAGTCCCAAGGCGATGGGAAGGGAGCCTCAAGCGAATAGGCCGGACGCGTTTCGATTTGGTCGTCCGTCACACTGTCCAGGGGTCTTTCCATCGCAAGGTCGGTCGTCTCCTTGCCAGTGGCAGTGCTGGCGCAGATCCGTCCTGCCCGAAGACAGACGTCACCCGTGAACCGCGTGACGCCGCATCTCCGGCGTCCACCGCATCCCACCCCGCGAACGTGACGATCGCGATCGCCCCTCTCGGTGGGGCAGGACAGAGGGGAATATAAACCTTGCGGAGATACTGTCAACGGAAGATAGGAAAAAATGTTTGACGCAACCTCGGCCACACCCGTCATTCCGGGGCGCGAGGAGACGCCGAAGGCGGCGTATCGCGAACCCGGAATCCCGACCTGTTTTGCGCTGAACACTCCCGGATTCCGGGTTTACACTTCAGCGGCTTCGCCGCTTTCGTGTGCCCCGGAATGACAGTGGAAACTCAGGGTTCGCGCTCTGCCGGCTTCGCCGGCGACGCGCCCCGGAATGACGATGGGGATGAACATGTCGGGCTTCCCCGCTCCCCCACTCAGAGTGTTTGAGAACGACGAAACGGAACGACGGCGGCGCGTCAGATCTCCCGCAGCGCCCGCATGCTGGGTACGCTGACTTCGGCGAGCTTCAGATTGTCTTCGTTCTGGTCGATCGCCACATATTGCCCGTCCCAATAGGTCAGCGCGGTATGCGGGACGGAGGTGATGACATCACGGACGCGGCCGATGACGATGGCGTGGGAGTGGCGCTCGATGACTTCCTCGACGTCGCAATCGATCGCCGCCAGGCTGCCGGCAAGCAGCGGCACGCCGGTTGCCCGGGTCACCCACTGCGCGCCGACGAAACGTTCTGCACCCTTCAATCCGCCCTTGCCCGAAAACCGCTCGGCCACATCGAGCTGATCGGCCGACAAGATGTTGACGCCGAAGGCGCCGTAGCGCTGCAGCAGCGGCCAGGACGACGACTCCCGGTTGACGCTAACAATCAGCGTCGGCGGATCGACCGACAGCGACGAGACCGACGTCACCGTCATGCCGGTAATGTCCTTGCCACGCCCGACGGTAATCACACTGACGCCGCCAGCCAGCACCCGCATGGCGCCGCGGAATTCCTGCGAAGAGACCTCGCGATCGGAAGAAATCTCGCGATCGACGGTGATGTTACGAACGACGGAATTCATGGCAGCCTCGCAGGTCACAATAGTCTCACAAGCCAGTGGCGTCGGCTCCCGGGCCGAGCAGATTGCGCAGGATCGAACCTTCCAGCGCCGCAAGATCTGCCGAACCACGCTGCCGCGGCCGGGCGATATCGACATTGATATCGTGCGCGATACGGCCGTCTTCAATCACCAGCACACGATCAGCCAATGCCACGGCCTCGGACACGTCATGCGTCACCAGAATCGAGGTGAAGGTCTGGTCGTGCCACACGCGGCCGAGCAGTTGCTGCATGGAAATACGCGTCAGCGCATCGAGTGCACCGAGCGGCTCGTCGAGCGCCAGCACGCGCGGATGACTGACCAGTGCCCGCGCCAGCGCGACACGCTGCTTCTGGCCACCTGACAGGACGGACGGCCATTGATCGCGCTTTTCGGCAAGACCGACTTCCGTCAATGCGCTTTCAGCGCGCGCCTTGGCATCGGCCGATGTCCGGTCCGTCCCCAAGCCAACTTCCACATTCGAGAGCACGCTGGCCCATGGCAACAGGCGCGGTTCCTGGAACATCACGCGGATGTCCTCCGCGCGGGTTTCCTCACCAAAGCTGATCGTGCCGGCGGTCGGCGCGTCGAGGCCTGCGATCAGGCGGAGCAGCGTGCTCTTGCCGCAGCCGCTCTGGCCGACAATGGCCACGAACTGGCCGGCAGGAATATGCAGGTCGACGCCGCGCAGCACTTCATTGCTGCCGAAGGATTTGCGGAGGCCGCGGATGGTGAGCGACAGACCACGGGACTTCTGCTCGGACGGGCGCCGCACCTGCGTGGCGAGGGCCTGTTCGAAATCGACGGGCGCATCGATGACCTGAGCATCGGCATGACTGAGGCGAAGAGACTGTTGCACGGTCATTTCAAATTCTCGCTTGCGAATTTCGCTCAATGTTTCTGAAAGGCCGGATGCCAGGACAATGTCAGCCGTTCCAGCGCGCGCGAGGCGCTGTCGGCGACCTTGCCCAGCAGGGCGTAGATCAGGATGCTGAGGACGACGACGTCGATCTGCATGAATTCGCGCGCCTGCATCGCCATGTAGCCAAGGCCCGACGAGGCCGCGATGGTTTCGGCCACGATCAGCGTCAGCCACATGATGCCGAGCGCAAAGCGCACGCCGACGAAGATCGACGGCAGCGCGCCCGGGAAGATCACGCGGCGAAACAATTCGCTGTTGCGCATGCCATAGATGCGGCCCATCTCGATCAGCTGCGGATCGACCGTGCGAATGCCGTGCAGCGTGTTGAGATAGATCGGGAAGAATACGCCAAGCGCGACCAGGAACAGCTTGGCCGACTCATCAATGCCGAACCACAGGATCACTAGCGGGATCAGCGCCAGATGCGGCACGTTGCGCACCATCTGCAGCGTCGTGTCGGTGAGCTTGCTGCTGAGCTGGGACAGACCGTTGGCAAGGCCGAAGGCAAAGCCGATGCTGCCGCCGATCAGGAAGCCGACGGATGCACGCCAGAACGACACCCAGATATTCTGGGCGAGTTCGCCCGAGACCAGCAGCTTCCACCCGGCCAAGGCAACATCCGTCGGCGCTGGCATCACCCGCGCCGGCACGTAGCCGGTCACGCAAGCGGCCTGCCAGACGAGCAGGATGACCAGTGGCACGATCCACTGGGTCAGGCCATCGATGCGCGGCAGGCGAAAGCTGCGTACGCGGGGGAGGATTTCAACAATGCTCATGATGGGTGCCTGTCGGAATTACGAGGCGCTCTGCGCGCGGTGCTCATTGGCAACGATTTCACCGACCGGGCCGGTGCGCGTCCGTAGCGATGTGACGTTGTCGTGCTGTTGCAGCGACAGCAGCGGGAAGACGAGCTCGGCGAAGCGATAGGCTTCCTCGAGATGCGGATAGCCGGACATGATGAACGTATCGACGCCGACGTCCTGATATTCCTTGATGCGCGCCGCCACCGTCTGCGCATCGCCGACCAGCGCCGTACCGGCGCCGCCGCGCACGAGGCCAACGCCGGCCCAGAGATTCGGGCTGATCTCGAGCTTGTCGCGACGTCCGCCATGCAGCTGCATCATGCGCTGCTGGCCGACCGAGTCCTGCCGGGCCAATGTCTTCTGCGCATTGGCGATGACATCATCGGTGACATATTGAATGAGTTCGTCGGCAGCCTTCCATGCCGCCTCGTTGGTCTCGCGCACGACCACATGAAGACGGATGCCGAACGACAGCTTGCGACCGCGCTTTTCGGCAGCAGCCTTCACCCGCGCGACCTTCTCGGCGACCAGCGCCGGCGGCTCGCCCCAGGTGAGATATTTGTCGACGGTGTCCACCGCAACATCGATGCCGGCATCCGACGAGCCGCCGAAATACAGTGGCGGGCGCGGCGACTGCACCGGCGGGAAGATAAGTCGACCGTCCTCGATCTGGATATGCTTGCCCTGGACATTGACAGTCTTGCCGGCCAGCAGGTCGTTATAGACGTTGAGGAATTCGCGGGTGACGGCATAGCGCTCGTCATGCGGCAGGAAGATGCCATCGCCCTTGTTCTCGACGGGATCGCCGCCGGTCACAACATTGATCAGGAGACGACCGTTGGTGACACGGTCCAGCGTCGCGGTCATGCGCGCGGCGACGCTCGGCGATTGCAGGCCCGGCCGGACGGCGACGAGATAGCGAAGCTGTTCAGTCCACGGGGCTACGGCGGATGCGACCACCCATGAATCCTCGCAGCTGCGCCCCGTAGGCAGCAGCACGCCGAAATAGCCCAGCTGATCGGCGGCCTGCGCGATCTGACGGAGATATTTAAAGTCGATCTCGCGCGCACCATGGGTCGATGCCAAATAGCGTCCATCGCCGTGGGTCGGCAGGAACCAGAGAACATTGGCTTTGGATGGATTGCTCATCGGTGACGTCTCTCTCGCATCGGGCGACCATTGCGGCACCGCGAGAGGATGGTGTCATGACATAAGTCTGTCGAGTGGCCCGGGAAAATAGCGACGTGCGCACTGTGACTTACGTCAATGACGAGACGTTCCTTTCAAACTTCCGGGCATATGCAGCGCATTTTTCTCCGCCAATCTTGCATCCCGCAGCGATCACAACCGCGTGGGTCGGAATGCAAGGGCCCGACCGGCGATCAGTGCGACTGAGCGGAGAATTTCATGCTGAGATCGCGGTGTGTGACATTCAGATTGTTTTGCTCAAAGGCTCATCATGAGAATGATCGTGCAGGCCGTCATTGAGCAATCTGGCGCTTTCGCCGCCGTCATTGACGCTTTGTTAATGACGTCAGCACCGCTACCGCTCCAAATCGTGCGGCATTTACACAACTACCCGCGTTTTGCGAACCGATTTAACCAAATCGACAAGGCGCTTTGCGAAGCTCGGCCACCATGCAGAATGCATCCGCCCCAGGCTCGTCGGCCTCTCCAATGGACAGCGACCGCCCGACCGTAACCTCTTCTACCGAGGCTGCGACCGGATTCGTGGATAGCGATGCCGGGCACGAATTGGAGATGCTGCGCGAGATCGTACGCATGCTGCCGGCCTCCGTCACTGTGCAAGACGATCAGGGCGACTTTCTGCTGGTGAATGATGCCGCGGCAATCCAGTTCAATGCATCGGCAGACCAATTCAACAGACCCGATCCGCAATCGGATTTTCTGGTGCAGGCACTGACGCATCGACGCATGACCGCGCTCGACCTGCTGCAGTCCGGCCGCTCCGCAGTGTTCGAGGAACGCGTCAATTCCGAACGCGACAGGCGGGTGTTCCTGACCACACATCGCCCGGTGCGAATCGGTGACCGCAGCGTGCTGCTGTCCAGCGCCATCGATGTGAGCCGGCAGAAAGAGATGGAAGAGGAGCTGTTTCGCCGCGCCTATTACGACGAGCTGACCGATCTGCCGACGCGGCGCGTGATCGAGAAACATGTCGGCGACATCATCGGCCATTCCGGCGAGACATCACATTTCGCGCTGGCCTTCCTCGACATCGACAATTTCAAGCACATCAACGACTATTACGGTCACAGCGTCGGTGATGCGCTGCTGGTACAGTTCGCCAAGCGGCTGGCGCTCGACCTGCGCGGCACCGACATGCTGTCGCGCATCTCCGGCGATGAATTCCTGCTGCTACTGAACCCGATCCAGAGCCAGCAGGAGGTCGCCGAATATCTGGAGCTGCTGGTACAGCGGCTGCGTGCGCCGTTCTTCATCGACGGCTCCGAAATATTCGCCTCCGCCTCGATCGGTGTCAGCCTCTATCCTGAACACGGCCGCAACTACGACGCACTGCATCAGAACGCCGATATCGCGATGTATCGCGTGAAGAATGAAACCAAGGGCGCTGCCGTGTTCTTCGACTCCAGCATGGAGAGCGAGGCGCTGACCCGCATGGCCACCGAACAGTCATTGCGGCTGGCGCTTCTCGACAAGCGGTTCTGCTGCGCGTTTCAGCCGAAGGTCGATATCCGCAGCCTGGAGATCAAGGGTATCGAGGCCCTGGTGCGGCTGCGTAACGACGATGGCGTGATCCAGGCGCCCAGCACCTTCATCAATCTGGCCGTCGAACTCGGCCTGATTGACGAGCTCACCCATCTGGTGCTCGCCGAGATCATGAAGTCGATCGACCTGATCGACGAGACCTTCGGCGCCACGGCCACTATCAGCATCAACGTCGCCGCCAAACAGGCGGGCAATCCGGAATTCATGCGCGCCTTTGCAAGGGCGATCGAGGAGACCGGCTGCCCGACGCGCTTCATGGTCGAAGTGACCGAAGACGCATTCGTCGCCAAGACGCATTTCCAGGACGATATCCTGCCGATGTTCCGCGCACTCGGCGTCGGCATCTCCATCGACGATTTCGGCGTCGGCTATTCGTCGCTGTCCGCGCTAGCGGATATCACCGCCGATGAGATCAAGATCGACCGCTCCTTCATCACGGACATCCACAAGCGCCCGCGCAGCCAGGGCATCCTCCGCGCCATCGAGTCGCTCAGCGAAGCGCTCGGCATGACGGTGATCGCCGAAGGTGTCGAGACCTTCGAGGAACTGGCCTATCTTCAGGCCGCGACCAAGATCCGCTATGCGCAGGGCTATTATTTCTCCAAGCCGATCTTTCTGGAAGAACTGCAGCCACAGGCGCGCACCAGTAGCGACGTGCGCGGCGCATCATCGGCTCGCCCGGCACCGGATGCCCGCCCGGCCTATTCCCGCGCCGGCGGCAGGGGATATTGAGGCACCGCCCTCTCCCCGTCATTGTCATCCCGCAACCACATCCCATCTGTTAAGGGACTGAAAACCACGCTGCGCATCACCAGAGAGCCCCCATGCCCGTCGTCCCGCTGTTTCTGAATATCCTCTGGATCGTGTTCGGCGGATTGGGAATGGCGGTTGGCTGGCTGATCGCAGCCGTCGTCATGGCCATCACCATCATCGGCCTGCCCTGGGCCCGCGCCGCCTTCAACATCGCCGCCTATACGTTGCTGCCGTTCGGCCAGCGCGCCGTTGACCGCGAGGCCGTCACTGGCCGCGGCGACATCGGCACCGGCGTCTTCGGCCTCCTCGGCAACATCATCTGGCTCGTGCTGGCGGGCTGGTGGCTGGCGATCGGCCATCTCCTCGCGGCGCTGGCCCTGGCGATCACCATCGTCGGCATTCCCTTTGCCTGGGCGCATCTGAAGCTCGCCGGCATCGCGCTCTGGCCGATCGGTAAGGTCATCGTACCGGCCTAACGCGCATTGCGTTGAACAAATTCAAATTTTCTCGTTGAGAGTGCGTCGCGCATACGCGTGATTAACTATTTCGCTCAATGGTGAAACGAGGTGGGCCTCGGACGCCGGAGTGAATATGCGTAAGCTTCCTTTTTTGATCGTTGCGGGTTCTTTCACGGCGGTTGTCGCCGCGGGCGCTGGCGCCTGGCATCTTTTCGGCCCCGCCCCTGCACAAACAGCCAAGGCAAAAGCTGACAAGAGCGAGCTGACGACCGCCTCGATCGACACGCGCGCCGCGAAGCCGGGCGCATCGACCGCGCCTGCCGAGCCAGCGCCACGCGTACAGGCCGTGGCGGCCGCACCGGCTGCCATGCCCGCAGCTTCCCCGGTCGAAAAGCGCCCGACCATCGCCAAGCCCGTCTGCAACAATCCGAACGCGCTCGGCGTGTCGCGTACCGTACAGATCGACACCACCGGCGGCCCCGGCCTCGGCATGTCGCAATATCGCGACTACGACTTCCTGCAGCCCGGCGAAGTCGTGCTGACCTTTGACGACGGCCCGTGGCCGGTGACCACGCCCGCCGTGCTGGCTGCGCTCAGCGCGCAATGCGTGCAGGCCGTGTTCTTCCCGATCGGCAAACATGCCACCTGGCATCCCGCGGTGCTGAAGCAGGTGATCGCCGCCGGCCATTCGGTTGGCACCCACACCTGGTCGCACCAGAACCTGGCGAGCAAGACGCCGCAGGAAGCCAAGGACGAGATCGAGCGCGGCATCAGCGCCATCACCCTGATGGCGGGTCAGCCGCTGTCGCCGTTCTTCCGCTTCCCGCAATTGCGCCAGAATGCGGAGCTGAAGGCCTATCTCGCCGAGCGCAACATCGCCGCCTTCTCCATCGACATCGATTCCGAGGACTTCCGCATCCATAACTCCGGCAAGCTGGTCGCCTCGGTGATGGAAAAGCTGAAGAAGAAGGGCAAAGGCATCATCCTGATGCATGACCTGCACAAGTGGTCCGCTGCCGCCGTGCCGGACCTGCTGGCCCAGCTCAAGGCCGGCGGTTACAAGGTCGTGCATATCCGCGCCAAGGACACGCTGCCGACGATCGCAAGCTATGACGCCGCCATCGCCGCCGAGCTTCAGCCGGTGAAAACCAGCAATGCGCGCCCGATTTCCAACGTGATCCAGACGGTCGACTAGCACCTGATCCACTCGGGTTGACCCAATCGAGGCCGGGGCGGCACCGCTGCCCCGGCCTTTTTGTGTTTCGTGGCAAGGCGCGCGGCGAAACAAAACGATCCCCCGACGAAACCATTATCCACCTCGACGCAGACCGCCTGAAACCGGGCATGGTTATCCATCTGTCCAACGAAGCGGCACACAGCGCCGCCCAACAGGGACAGTCACATGCGCATCATCGGTTTCATCGTCGCCTTCTCGTTTGCCTTTGCCGGCCCGTCATTCTCCGGCACCGCGATGAACGACCTGCCGGGCATCGGCACCTTTTCCTACAATGGCGCGGAGATCGCCTCTGAGACGGCGACGGCGAAATTCGCCTATCTGACGCTCACGCGTCGCGCCTGATCGCCCCCCTCCCCTCCGACATCCCCAGACACAGAAAGCCATCACCATGACCTCATTCAGCGCAAATCTGATCGGACACACGCTCAAGGCCGCCACTGTCGGCGCAATCCTGATGCTATCGGCGACGGCGAGCCAGGCCCAGTCAGCGAGCCCTTTTGCCGGCTTTGACGGATCGTGGAGCGGCAGCGGCACCGTGTCGCTGTCGGATGGCTCCTCGGAGCAGATCCGTTGCCGCGCCACTTACAATGTCGTTGGCGGGACCGCGCTGAAACAGTCCCTGCGCTGCGCCAGCGACAGCTACAAGTTCGAACTCAGCAGCGATGTGAAGAGTCAGGGCGGTCAGGTCACCGGCACATGGGGTGAGGCCAGCCGCAATATCTTCGGCAACCTGCAGGGTAGCGCCGGCGGTGGCCAGATCGATGTCTTCGTCGAGGCCGCCGGCTTCGCCGCCAACCTGACGCTGACGACCAAGGGCAACAAGCAGCTGGTCTCGATCAGCTCCAAGGGCCAGATCCGCGACGTCTCGATCAATATGATCCGGAGCTGACCCAGAACCTATGCGGCTTGATGCTGTCGACCGACGGCATCAAGCCCACCGCCTGACGCGAGTGCCTTAATGCCCGGCTGCCGTCTGCGCCTGATCACGCGAAGCAGCGGGTTTTCAATGGTGAGATGCACGATGATGCCCGCGCTGCCGGCTATGGCGACGTAGCACAGCATCATCATTGTCGATGCTTCGGGCGTCGGCAGCTGAAGCCATCGCTCATTACCTGTTTTCATGACGTCGAAAACGATCGGATGCGTGAGATAGATGGCGTAGGACGCATTGCCGATCAGAATCAGCGGCTGCCAGGTTATGGCACCGCCGGCATACTCGACAAACAGCGCACTCGCGACGATCACGACCGGCGCGGTTGCGGCGAGCGCCATATAAACCGACGGTGTGACGCTGTTTGCCCATAGCGGCCCCACGAATTGCGACCCATAGCAGAGTGTGACAAGTGCGGCGCCGATCCAGACAATGGCGCGTTGTGGCGCGGCGGGAGCAAAGACCTGCAGCGCATAGAAGATCGCGATCCCGGCGATGAAGAATTTCGTATAATCGAAGGACAGATAGTGGCAGGCAGCCGCCGTGCAGACCGCGGCCGCGGCATAGTTCAACGCCACCAGGCATCCGACAACGATCAGCGGCGCCAGACGGCGGCTGATCGTAAGCGCTGCTGCGAAGATCACATAGAAATACACCTCGTAATTCAGCGACCAACCGACATTCAGGATCGGATATTTGTCGCCGATCGGCGCGAACATCAGGCTGCGGCCGACATAGGCCCAGAGCGGCTCGGACGAACGGCCATCCAGCGGCTTTGCCCATGTCGCGGCCTCAAACAGAGCAGATCCGAACATCACGACAAGAAGGACGGCTGTGCACAGCCAATAGAGCGGTGCGATCCGCTCCAGGCGCTTGGCGAGAAAATCGTCATCGCCCTTCCGGGTGATGAAACACATGATGAAGCCGGAGATGACGAAGAAGGTGGAGACCCCGAAGAATTCGGTGTGCCAATCGCCCGCGAACTTGTAGCCGGTGTGGAAGAACACCACACCGAGGGCAGCTATGCCGCGCAACACCTGCAGATTTGACAGCATGGGGCTCCCTAGACCGCCCGTCGCGGTCGGGGGCAAACCTCTGGCAGAGACGAGAGTTCCGCCGATCTGGAACTCTTGCGGGACAAAGAAGGCGGCGAGGTGACGCCAGCAATCAGAAGCCGTAGAGCCGCGCGGGATTGTCGACCAGGATTGTCTTGCGAAGTGCCGCGTCGGGCGCCCACACCGCGAGCTGGTTCAGCAGGCGGCCATCGTCGATCTGATAGAGCGGCGTGACCTCGGTCGGCTTCCTGCCGGGCGGTGTCACCGAATCCGGATGCGGCCAGTCGGTGCCCCAGATGATCCGCTCCGGATTGGCGGCGATCAGCGCCTTCGCCAGCGGTGCAACATCGGGGAAATCCGGCCCTTGCGTCGAAGCACGATAGGCCCCGGAAATCTTCACATAGGCATTGCCGGTTTTGACGAGGTCGAGCAGGTCCGCAAAGCCCGGCTGATCCGGTCCGAGTCTAGCTTCCGCACCGCCGAAATGATCGAACACCAGCGGCATCGGCGCACTGGCAACGACATCCTTGATCGCGGATACCAATGGCAGATTGGTGAACATCTGGATGTGCCAGCCGCGCGCCTTCATACGCTCGATCGCGCCCATAAGACGCTGCTTGCCGATGGCGGGATCGCTCACACCGCTGGTCGCAAGATTGATCCGCATACCGCGAATGCCGGCGGCCTTCATCGCGTCGAGCTCGCTCTCCGACGTCTTGTCATCGATGACAGCAACGCCGCGCGCATCGTTGCCGCGCGCCTTCATGCCGAACAGGGTCGCCGAATTATCGGTGCCGTAGATGCTGGGCGTGACGATCACCACACGCTTGACGCCGAGTGCCTTGTGCAGCGCCGCCATTTCCTCCGGCGACGCCAGTTCGGGCGTGTAGACGCGACCTGCAAAGAACGGGAATTTTTCGGGATCGCCATGAATATGGGTATGACAGTCGCAGGCGTCCGCAGGCACCTGAAAGTTCACCGGCGTCGCCGGCTGCGCGGCCTTGCCAACCGCAAATCTATTGCTGAGCACGACCGCTCCCGCGATTGAAGAGAACAGAACACCGCGTCTTGTGAACATTGGTTCCTCCCTGATGTCGTGACGCCATTTTGGGCCGGCGTTCACTTGATTGAGGCCAACGTGATCGTTTCGCGATCGATGCGCAAGGGTGCTTCCACATGCTGCAAAGCGAAGACGACGGGGATTGCCCTCCTGCTGCACAGCCCCATGCCAAATTGACTGTGCAGCAGCTCGCTCGCAGTCATGTCACGGTTTGCGGACGGTCACGCGCAGGAACGTCGCCTTCACCGATGTCGTAGAAGGATCAGAGTTTCTATTCTGACTCTCGAAGAGCTTTACAAGCTCTCCCTTCAAGGTGTCGGCGCGACCGTCTTTTTCAGCCGCATCGAAGGCATTCATGGTCGGTCCGTAATATGCCTTGAACTGGTCGACGAACTTTGCCGGCGTTCCAGCAAAGTTGAATTCAAAGGAGTCACGAGCGAATGAGATATTTGGCTTCGGAATGCCCGCCGACGTGAAGCGCTCGACAACATTGTCCTCGAGACCCCAGGTCATGGGACTTACGAACCCTTCCGGTGGAGGAGGCGAATAGGACGAACTGATCTTGAGGATCTGCGCCACCAAAGTGGGATCGTTCGGGATCCAGTTTCCCATCACAATCCGGCCGCCAGGCCGCGTGACGCGAACCATTTCCCTGGCAACATCCGATGGCCGGGGCGCGAACATCGCGCCGAAGACGCTGACAACGAGATCAAAACTGTCGTCCTTGATATCTTTCAGATTCGACGCATCGCCTTCCTGAAAGCGACACGTAAGCCCTTCCGCCATCGCGCGCCTGTTGCCGGCCTCCACCAGATTGCGTGCAATATCGATACCCGTGACGTTTGCCCCGGCTCTTGCTGCTGGAAGCGCTGTCGTGCCGTCTCCGCATCCAAGATCGAGCACATTGCTTCCGCGCGTGACCCCGATCGACGCAACGAGCGCCTCGCCGCTGGCGCGCATCGTCTCCGCGATACGGGTGAAATCGCCTTTCTCCCAAAGAGCCTGGTTCGCATTCATGGGACGTCCTCCGATGTTCGACATGGGAACGGCCGGCGCCCTTGGTCGGTTCGCAGAATGGCGCCTGGGTAGCCGCAGTTATGTCACTCGGCTCTTGGTCTAGGTTCAGTATTCGCGATCGGACGACGTCCCGTTGCCAAACACAGCGTGATTGAGCAAATGGACGAGGTTCCGGGACAATCACGGGGAGTAACCTGGTCCCCTCGCCCGCGCGAAATACCCCCACGCCAGCGGCGCAAGCGCTTCTGCGCATCCAGGCCCGCTTCGAACGCGTGACCGTCGCCTGAAAGAGGGCAACGCCCCCTCCAACCGAGCCGTTTTCGCTCAAAACCGCCCCGGCCAGCCGTTGCCGCCGCCCGGCCAATCGGCTAAATGGACCCTCAAGCACCCGTAGCTCAGCTGGATAGAGCGTTGCCCTCCGAAGGCAAAGGTCACACGTTCGAATCGTGTCGGGTGCGCCAGATTTTGCCGCGCCGCGCTAGACGGCATGGCGGCGGGGTCAAGCCTAACGGATTGCGCCTCAGAGCTTTGCTTCCGTTAAGCCGTTCGACCATCCGCCCGCAGCGTCTCGTCGATGACATAATCGACCATCGCGTCCTGCAGATGATATTGGCGAACATGCTCGCGCAGATCCAGTGCCATCTGGCGCAGACGCGGCTTGTCACTCAGTCCGCGCTCGATCACGGCCGACAGACTGCCCGGGGTTACGTCGTACAGCAGGACATGCTCGTGCTCTCGAACGGGCGCGTGACGCTCGACCGTCGGATAGTTGAGAACCGGCACGGTCAGGCACTGCGCCGCCTCGGCGGTCCGATAGCACTCCCAGCTATAGCCCGACGGTGACCAGGCCAGCCATGCGCTCGAAAGCCGCCGCAGGAATTCGTCATGCGGTAGCCTCTCATGCGGAATATCGATCTTGAGGCCCTTGCTTTTCAACGCCTCGAGTTCTGAAAGACCGACACGGCGCACCCACGAATTTTCCGCGACTTCGCCAACGAAAAACACGTCAGACGTTTTTTCCGGAGGTTCGCCATCGGTATCGATCCTTGCTGCAGGAAGCGAAATGGGACGTATTTTCGCCAGACGTTCGTTCCAGCGCCGATTGCGCCGTATGCGTCGCGTCGGAAGTGCCGGATGGGCCGAGTGGCAGAGAATATGCCACCGATCGACGGGAAGTTCGCGCTTGAAAGCCGCGGCAGCCTTGTCGAGCAGAAAGAAGTTATGCGAGCCCACAATGAAGGCGTCGTTCATATCCAGAACAGCGATCGGCACGGGAAGCTTCACGAATCGTAGCCAGGAGACGCCGAACACTCTTGTCATCGCGGAGAGCGGGCGAAGCGGTTGTCGGAAGAAAGCGCGTAGCCAGTAGCGCGGATGCCACGCCGGGCGTAGCGGCATATAGACGATGATCAGGTCGTATTTCCCGCGTCGCGCCTCACGCATCGCCTTGATGAATCGCCAGGGCGTGCAGTCGGCGAAGCCTTTCGCCGCTCGCCCGCGAGGGATCGGACGTTCCCCCGTCCAAAGCACATCCGTCTCTTCGGGATAGACGTCCTTGCAGTAGTGCCAGGAGCCCAATTCGAGGATTCTCGGTCTCGTCCTATTTGGGCTTTCAGCCGTCGCGCTCACCGATGGAATTCCTTAACAGACGAGGCCAGCTCACAGGAGTTGCAATAGAACGGGTATCGCCATCACGGATTGATGCGCGACACGGCATGAATGCAACAAAAAAACGCGTCTGACGAGGGCGAAGAAGGCTGTAACATGCCCAGCTTGCAAGCGTTTTTGGCGAGCTAGCCTCAAGGCGCCTTTTGGCCCCTCCCAGAGCCACCTGCGATCGGACACCCTTCACCCGCTTGCTGCGTCGGGCTTGGGGGACCGCTGCTCGACTTGTTGAAGGTCGCTCGGGCATTTCCGATTTTCACCTGCTGCGCCTGATGACCGTTGCCGCTGCGAGACCCCTCGATAGGCGGCGTGGCGCCACCATTCGCATTCCATGTCGTCAGCTCAGCGCATCACGCGCTGTCGACACATCCTGTGCAAGATATAATGGACCACAACATCCTGAGCGCGCTTCGGAGTGGAGCGTTGCCTGGTTAGTCATGAGGCCGATCAAGCATGATATCAGGCCGGCCGTGGCCGAACATCGATACGTGGAATGACGGTTTGAGCAGTCGGAACTGACGAACAGGGCCGCACAATTTCACTATGCGGCTCCGAAGACACCCTCAAAAATCACCGGGTCGTTGCACAAGCTAGTTGACGTCGAGCGGGCGCCAAAGGCGGAGCGCACGCCGCAGTCCGACGCGGCGAGAGCACCATGCCGGCCCTCTTTCAACTCGATCCACTTCGACGACAGTCGTGGCAGAATGCCATCAACAAGACCCATCATTTTGAATGGGTCTAATTGATAATTCGCAACGACGCGTCAGTCGCTACTGCCTTGTGGCTCGGGCCGCTCCTCATCAGGCGCATCAACGAGCGCCTTCTCCCGGGCAAGGCCCCGCTCTTCCTGCACCCTGATATTATGCATCAGGGCTGTCAGGCGCCGGCCGGTGATGGGCTGACCATCCCCCTGGGTGACACCCTGCGCAGCAAGGCCCGCAGCAATTTCGGTCCACGTTGCGCCGTCTTCACGATGCATCCGCTCCAATTCCCGAAGGTTCTTTCGAATAATTTCAGTCGCGCCCGATTTGATCTTGCCGATCGGCGAATCCTGCCGTTCGGCTTTCAACAATTTCACGTAATCGCGAAGGCTTTTGAGATCGATATCCATGGCCACGGCAATAGTGTCGGTTTCTTAAAACGCCACTTCATCAACCGATGAATAGCCCCTACCGATCTATTATCAGGACATCCGGCATTTAACTCAATGCGCAGTTTACCGATTCGATCTCATTGACTATCGAGTGAAGCGGCCCTGCTCATCTATATTTTTATGAATCAATTTCAATATTGTTTGGCTCTTCTTTGATTTGGTTGCGTCGCATTTCATCAAGGATGCATGCGCCCGCCCGGCACGCTTTCCATCAAACTGCCGCCCCGCGACGACGAGAAGCTCATCGACCAGAAGCCGACGACCACACGATTACCACACAAATAACTACACGATGACTTTGCGCTCTTGTGCACTACGTGTCAGCCCGCGCGGCATCACTCGATCGCATGATCACCGACCAGAAAATCCGCATCGGTCCGCGATGTGCAGCCTCCTTCAGTTGATCATTTGTTCAGACACGCGCCGCGACGGCTTCGCGCAAGCTTCGCTTGTTACGCCGCTCTTACGATTTGATTGCCGCTGCAGACAGTCATGACCAATGCAAAGATCAGCATGACGATGTCCAAGATACCGTCGGATTCACGGTCAAGCGCTGTGGAAAACGGCAGCCTGTTTCGTGAGCAATCACCGAATTCACACTCCAAGCCAAAACCTCATGTCGCCGCTGCCGCCGCGATCGACGAGCGTCTCGCCAGCGAAGCGCGGGCAAATATGCAACGCGCTCGCGCTTCCACCCTCGAAGAGCCGATCAAGTCAAAGGTGCGCTTCACTGTGCCGCCGGCCCGTATTGTCGCAAGACCGTTACAATCGCCGGCATGGAAAGCTCCGTTCTTCTCCCTGGCAATGGTCGTCGGCCTGTCAACGGTCGTTTCCGCTGGCGCAATTGCCTATCTGTTCCTGCGGCCGATGACATCTTCAGCCGTATCCGATGCAGATCTTCGCAGCATTCGCGATTCCGTCGCGCAGCTACGACGGCAAGTTGCAGACGTGACCGGCGATGTGGCTAGCAGTCGCGCTGCCGTTGAAGCAGCCCGTACGCAGGCCGCCGAACAGGCAAACCGCGCACAGGATCGCGCCGAGCGTGAACAGGCGGCCCTGGCTGCAAAATTTGCACGCATTGCTGACGAGAAAACCCAAGCGGTACAGGTCGCGGCTACGCTGGCGAACGCTCCCGACATCACCGGCACGGTGCAGCCTCAGGCGCAACGGCCAGCAAGTACGTCACGCGACGTTATTCCCGGCTGGCACGTGCGCCGCGCCTATGATGGCGTCGCCGTGCTTGAGGGCAAAACCGGTGTGATTGAGGTCGTGCCGGGGCAGGATGTCCCTGCTCTCGGGCGAATCCAGGAAATCAAGAACGAAAACAACCGCTGGCAGGTTCTGACCAGCAGAGGCGTCATCCTTTCAGGTCGCTGAATTGATGCCTCGATTTGAGTGACTGATACTTACGGCCACGCACAGGCAGGATGCTCGTGACACGCTGGATGACTACCAAGGACGCCGCCGACAAGATCGGCAGCTTCGGATTCGCATCGCGCGATCCGAGTGCCC
Source organism: Tardiphaga sp. 813_E8_N1_3 (assembly GCF_051811025.1). Taxonomy (NCBI): domain Bacteria; kingdom Pseudomonadati; phylum Pseudomonadota; class Alphaproteobacteria; order Hyphomicrobiales; family Nitrobacteraceae; genus Tardiphaga; species Tardiphaga sp. 813_E8_N1_3. Next base: position 5,946,852 of record NZ_JBPWQE010000001.1, on the reverse strand, counting down.
TACATGACCCGCTCCTGAGAGTGGATGTCAGTATTGGCCGATGCCGGCTGATATCGGGCCCACGTAATCGCATGTTGCTGCCCCGCACATGACGAACAGACTCGCACTCTATATGTCCGCGCACGATAATCGATGCGTTTTGCCGTGTGGTACTGCACTGGTTCAAACCGGTGAAGTCGCGATTGCGTCCGTGACGGCACGCTGTGAGATAGTTCGATGCAAGAAGGCCCCGACAAATTCGTCGCTCTTCATGAATTATCCACTTGTTAGTTTGCTTCAACTGCATGGTTTGCAAGCACGACTCTTTGCAAATTTGTGCACCTCGATTACTTGATGATGCGGTATCATTTTGATGATCAGTATGCCGATTCGCGTGTGTGATAACTCGGGCAAGTCCAGCCGATCAAAGCGCCAGATATCGACGACACGGCACGCGATCAGCCACTTCCCCAGTTTTGACATTTGCGCTGGCTCGGTTCTGCCACCGACCGTGCACGACCATGAGATGTCATGTCGTGTTCACATAGCGAGAGGGAGCTCTCTGAAACTACGGATGAATGCAAGCCGGACAACGTGAGCTGACCGCATCACAGCACTGGGTATCCCGTAAAAAGCGACCGGGCCCCCATTGCAAGTCAGCGCACCGATCAAAGGCCCATCCATCCGCTCAAGTAACTGTTGTGTTGCGTCTTCAAGACAAAAATGGGGCGAGTGCGCCTAATTCGACCCCATAACGATATCAAGGCGAAACACGCAGGGGATTAATATGTTTGTTGTAATCGATGACCGAGAGGGCGTCACACAAGGCTATGCGGCCGGGTTTGATCGCGAAGGGGTTGTATCGATTGGCTTCACGTCTACAGACTTTCGCGATTGGCTGGAATGTGCCGTTGGTAATGATTTAACTGTCATTCGGGCCTTTCTGCTGGGCGATTGTCCGGATCGGACGAGCATCCCATCCAGTATCCGCAACAGGTCACGGGCGCCGATCATTGCGCTCAACAGCCTGAAGCACCTCAAGCAGACCATTGAGTTGTTCGAAGCTGGCGTCGATGACGTCGTTCACGCGCCGGTCCATGTCCGCGAGATCATGGCACGAACGGCAGTTATTCGCCGCCGTACCATCGATCAGCATGAACCGGCACAAACGAGCGTGATTCGTGTCTTTCTCGATGGCCGCGACCCTGAAGTCGCCGGTCGCACTTTGGTGCTACCACGACGCGAACTACGCATTCTCGAACACCTGGTCGGACATCAGGGTAAATGGCTGACGAAGACCCAGCTCTTCAACGCCATCTACGGTCTGTTCGATGCCAGCTTCGATGAGAATGTGATCGAAAGCCATGTGAGCAAGCTACGCAAGAAGCTACGCGATCATCTCGGCTTCGACCCGATCGAATCGAAGCGTTACATGGGTTACCGGCTGGACGATCTGAAGTCTCGTCCCGCTAACGAAGCGCCTGTTTCAAAGGCGAACTAAGGCTCACGCCTTACGCGCAAGAGGACGCCGACCACGGCGTTGGCGTCCACCGCCTCCTCGAACTGCTGTGCAAGGCACAGAGCTTCTCGCGCAACACGAAGTACCACACATCCACCACGCCATGTCATCGTGTATCACCGTACCACAGCAATGACCACTCGCTGTAGTATTAGCGGCGAATCTGATCCTTCGACACATAGTTGAAATCCTGCACCAGGACTTCCTGCAGCGCGTCCGTCTGCAGACGCTTATTGACCTGCGCGCGCACGGCCTGTGCAAACTGTGTGAGGTCGTAACGGCCGAGATTCTTGAAATCGAGCTTCTGATCGCCATAGATCATACGGAATGCTTCATCGACGACGAACGGCTCCGGCGGCACCGGCAGCTGACGCAGGACTTTGGCGTTAGCAGTGAAGACGAGCTGGGTGACGATATAGCCCTGAACGCTGCCGTCGGCGATCATCGGCACATTGATCACCTTGATCTTTTCATAAACCAGACCTTCAGGTTGATCCTGCTTCGCGGGCAATGCGGCCGCAGTCTCCTTCCAGTAGGAGATCCCGAAACTGGTACCCACAGTGACGAGGCAGGCCCAAATGCCCGTGATCAGCAGCTTCATCATTTGCGCTTGCCTGCGATCGCCAGTGAGTAGGTGCCGTCCGATTCAACCTCCTGGATCGAACGCGCGATGATGGCTGAGACCTCACGCACTGCATCGAGATGGATCTGCAATGCAGCTTGATTACGGATCAGGCTGGCGCGCAACAGCGTGAGTTGCGGCGTGACGCGCGGATCATTCTTGATGTCCTGAGTCAGCCGCATCGCGCGAGTCAGCTCAAGCAGACCACGGTTCTTTCGCTGGCTGAAGCCGTCGAAATCCACTACGGCGCGAACCTCAAGCTTCTCCGTCTCCTCATCGATGGTCGCTTTCAATCGATCGATCGCGGTCAGCGCGCTGCTTTGGGTGCCGAGCCATTGGCCAGGCACATCGTCCGCGTCGCCGAGAATCAGGGCTTCCTGCGCCACCGATTCAGGAAGGTCATTCCCGGGCAAGGCCAGAGCCTGCGCCTCGACGGTGATGATTGAAGTCTGCTGTTCGATCTGTTCCATGTCGATCTCTACTGTCATGGCCGGAATCGGCCGTTAGCCTTCGGAAGTGGGAGCCGATGTCGGGCGCGATTTGGCCAGTTGCTTGGCGATGCCGACGCCATTGCCCTTGGCCATTTCATTGCCGATCTGCTCGGCCAGCATCGAACGCCAGATATTGCCGGCAGTGCCCTTGCCGAATACATCCTCGGCGTCCTTCGGCAGCATCGTCTCCACGAACATCTGCAACACGAAGGCTTCGAACTTGCGATAAGTTGGGTTGCTTCCTTCTGCCTTCCGGATGACCGCCGTCGTCGCGACCTCTCCGCCGCTGATCGAGGCAGCCGTCGCGCTCTGCGCCGTCTGCCCCGCAGCGAACTCTTCGGCGATCGCGGATGCAAAATTCGCTTTGTCTGCCGGCGCCATCCGCTCGAGCCTGGTCGCCGCTACGCGCTGGGCGGCCGGATCGGCCGCCTTCATGACATCCGCGATCAGATCGTTCGATACCGGGGCGACTGTCATGACATACCCTGCGTAACTGTCAGAATTCCCATCGGTCTATGCTCCCTCGATCGACCGCCGTACGGCCTTGTCGATTTCGTCGTCCAGAACCCGTTTTTCGTCGGCCCGAACCGTGCGTCCGACCGCCGACTTCATCATCTTCAGCGCGTGTTTCAGCTTGCGGCCTTCATCGCGCGCATGCGCCGCCAGCCTTTCCCTGGTCTTGGCCACGACGCCTTGCTCGATGTTCGCCGCGCGCAAACTCTGGCTCGCCGTCTGCACGGCGAGGTCCGGAAGTTTGCTCTCGTCATTGAAACCTTCGAGAATGACACGCTGCTTTTCCTCGAGCTGGTTCTCCCGTGCCTGACATTCCATCAGCTGCCACTCGGCAATCCGGTGCAGCCTGGCCTGCACGGCGGCGATACGACGAATCTTGCGGTCGCGCTTCTGCATGGCTTGTCACCCGGACAGCCAGGACGCGAAGGCGATGCTGAATTGCAGCACCATTTCGCGGCCCGTGAGATAGAGCAGTAACAGACCGCCAGCGAGTACAAAGGGAAGCGAGATAAAGTAGACGGGAATGCTTGGCGTCAGTTTATTGGCGAGACCGACCGCGAAATTGACGATGACAGCATAGATGACGAAAGGACTGGCGACCCGGAGCGCGAGCGTAAAGGCCATGGAGAGATGATCGACGAGTTGCGTCAGCCCGCCCTCGGCACTGATTCCGGTCGCCGGCAGCCAGATCTGATAGGACCCGACCAGGCCGCGCAACAATTCCCAATGCTGGTCGGTTACAAAGAAGACCACCGTCGCAGTCAGCGTGATCAGCGGCACCAGCGCCGGCACATGTTCACCGTCGTCGGCAACACCGGCAAGAGTCAGGCCGATCCCCGAAGCGACGAATGTGGCCATTGTTTCCAATGCGGCGAAGAACATGCGCGCCGTGAGCCCAATGACCAGGCCGACCATCAGCTCGGACATGATGAGACGGAGGAGATCCGGCGCCGTCGCCGCTTCCACAGCCGGCCGGACTGAGGACTCCAGCAGAGGTGTGAGCATCAGGGTGACGCTGATGGCGAGAAACAGCCGGATCTGCGTCGGGATATTGACGCGGGAATAGCCCGGCGCCACCATCATGCAAGTCCCGATGCGGCAAAAGATCAGGAATGTGGCCAGGATGGAGACGGAGCTGCTTGCGATCAAGACACGGCTCCGAGCGACAACACCTCGGCGCCGCGCGCGATTTCGACATGCGACAGCACGGGCAGCGTGGGGAACATGCGTTCGGTGATCATGCGCACATAGGGGCGGACATCGGGAGGCGCCACCAACACCGCAGTGTCGCCATTTGCAGCCGCCTTGCGGACCGCAACCGACACGTCATCCGCAAATTGCTCGACCAGCCGCGGATCGGCGTCGAATTCCACGATCTCGCCCTTGCCGTCGCGCTTGATGCTCTGATGGAAGGCGAGATCCCAACGATTGCCGAGGCGGAGCACCTTGAGCACGCCGTTGTCAGCGAAATCGCCGCAGATCTGCTGCGCAATGCGCATCCGCACATGCTCGGCTATATGCTCGGAACGACGCACATGCGGCGCTATCTCCGCGATCGCTTCTAGAATGAGATGCAGATTGCGGATCGAGATCCTCTCGGCGAGTAGTAGCTTGAACACCGCCTGCAACCCGGAATAGGAGATCTGCGAAGGCACCATATCCTCGATCAGCCGCTTGTATTCGGGATCGAGCCGATCCATCAGCGCGCGAGTGTCCTTGTAAGTCAGGAGCTGGGCCAGATTGTTACGAACGACCTCGCTGAGATGCGTGAGCAGTACCGAGATATTGTCTGCAATCTTGAAGCCATCCTGTTTAACTTCGTCGATAAACGTATCGGGCACCCACATCGCCTTCATGCCGAAGGCAGGTTCGATCGTCTCGTCGCCCGGAACATCGGGCTTCCGATCACCGTCAAACAACACGAGCGACTCGCCAATACGCAACTCGTGATGGGCCACGACGGTGCCGTAGATCTTGATACGATACGACTTCGGCCCGATGGAGAGGTCATCGGTCAACTTGATCTCGGGAATGACGAAGCCATATTGGGCAGCGAAGCGCCGCCGAACTTTGGCGACGCGATGCGCCAGTTCGCCATGGGCATTCAGCATCTGGATCGCAAGCTGGCTGCCGACACAGAGCTCGACATCGGAGGTCTTCAGCAGCTCCTTGACGGAATCCCTGTTCTCGATCTGCGCCTTTTCCTGCACCTGCGCGACACGCGCCTGCTCGACCTTCGCGCGAGCCGCTTGCTGGCGTGGCAGAGAGAAGCTCATGAAGGCCATCGCGCTGCCAAGCAGTGCGAAGGGCAGGAATGGCAGGCCAGGAAGCAGACCAAGCGCGAACATCATCATCGCAGCAACTGACTGAGCCCGCGGATATTTTCCGAGCTGCTTCAGCACCATCTGCTCCGCAGAGCCGCGGGTACCACCCTTGGAGACGAGCAGGCCGGCTGAGAGCGATACGATCAGCGCCGGGATCTGCGAGACCAGACCGTCACCAACCGAGAGCTTGGTGAAGACGTCGGCGGCGCGTGACAGCTCCATGCCATGATGAGTGACGCCGATAATGATGCCGCCAAAGATGTTGATGGCGGTGATAATCAGGCCGGCGATCGCGTCGCCGCGCACGAATTTCGAGGCACCGTCCATGGCGCCGAAGAACGAGCTCTCCTCCTCCAGCTCGTGGCGCCGACGCTGCGCTTCCTTGTCATCGATCAGACCGGCCGACAGATCGGCGTCGATCGCCATCTGCTTGCCGGGAATGGCGTCAAGCGAAAAGCGAGCGCCGACTTCGGCGATACGTGTCGCACCCTTGGTGATCACCACGAAATTCACGGTAACGAGAATTGCAAAGATGATCAGGCCGATGACGAAATCGCCGCCCATCACGAATTTGGCGAAACCGGCGACGACATAGCCGGCGGCGTTTTCTCCCTCACCGCCATGCGACAGGATCACGCGTGTGGTCGCCACGTTCAGCGCCAAGCGCAAGATGGTGGCGATCAGCAGCACGGTGGGAAATGCCGAAAAATCCAGCGGCCGCTGGATCCACAGCGATACCATCAGGATCAGCGCGGACAGCGCGATCGAGAAGGCCAGGCCGAGGTCGATCAGGATCGTCGGAACCGGCAGCACCAGCATCACCAGAATGGTGACGATGCCGAATGCAAAGGCGACGTCCGTGCCTACCCGCCGTTCGGCCGGCAGGGCTGAGATCATTACGTCGGCCATGGCAATTCTCGCACGAATATCATGGCCGCACTGTGCAGCGCCGACCTTGCGTGAAGATGGTGGAGACGATGGCGGCTAGAAGCCGCGTTCGATCCGGCCGTACAGCACTTCGGTGAAGGCGAAGATATGGGCTCCCATGAAGGAGCCGGTGACCGCGACCACGATCAGCATCACCACGATCTTGGGGATAAAGGTCAGCGTCATTTCCTGCACCTGCGTCAGCGCCTGCAGGAGGGCAATGACGATACCGACGAACATCGCGGCGCCGACCGCCGGACCAGCGGCAACGATGATGGTCCAGATCGCCTGTTGGGCGATATCGAGGGCGTCGCGCTCGTTCATGGTTCAGCTGATCGTGATGCCAGGCCCAAGGGAAACCTTAACCCCGTTCTCGAGCGTCGCGACCGCGCCACCCTGGATAATGTAGACTTCCTTGATCTTGCCGCTCGTGGTCGTGCCGGATTCGTCCGTAAACGACGCAGTACGGCCGATCAGCCCTTCAGCTTGGGACATCGCGCTGGTCGACAACAGCGTATCGAGCTTTGCATTGGTCTGAACCGCCTGCTCGACCGACGATAGTTGTGCAAGCTGGCTCATATACTCGGTTGAATCGGTTGGATTGGTGGGATCCTGATTACGCATCTGCGCAATCAGGAGCTGCAGGAACCCGTTGTAGTCGATCATGTTGGCCGACTGCGACGACGTGCCGGGCGTCGTGTTGGTCGCGGATTTCGCGGTATCTACGCCGTTGACGATCATCTTGCTCTCCTTGGGTTCAGGCTACGACCGGAAGCAGCATGTCGGCGCTGCCCAGAATCGCCTGCTCGATCTCAAACAGGCCACGGATCTTCCGCAAGGCCTCGTAATAACGTTTCGCCTCGACCAGTTCCTCGATCGCCTCAAGGCCCTGCAATAGCTCTGTATTGTCGGCGGCTGCATAGATCGCGCAGCGTTGATGTCCAAAGACGGCACGCGCCTGCTCGACATCGCTCGGGCTCATCAGCATCAGCTGGACGACGAAATAGAGCTGCCGAAGCGGCGTGGTCGCGTCGGCGACCTGCATGACCTGACTCTCCAGCATGAAAGTTACATCGTTGATCAATTCAAGCGTCACCTTGCGATCGACCCGCAACACCGCGCCGTTAATATAGATCTTCTCGCCTGACCGCAGCGATATGCACATCGGCTTCTTCATGCCAGTGAATCCCGGATGACAATGTTGATGGCGACGAGATCGCTCACGTCCGACAACTGCCCTTCCCGGAGGCGCTCGGCTTCCTTGATGACCCAGAGGCCAATTGAAATCAGTTGCGCTCGCAACTGTTCCGGCAAGCCGTTTCGTGGATTCGACAGATCTTGTATGAAGAAGGTCCAGAGATTACGAATATAGAGTAAGGCATCAGTTTCTTCGGATGAAGCAAGTGCTCCGCCCTGGATTTTTTGAAGCAGTTTAATTCCGTGATTGAGCGCTTGTTGTTCTCTGGATCGCGCCTCGCGGCCGCTATCCTCGATTTCCGCGTCGTAACCTGCCAGTGTCATTTCAATCGATAACCTGTTGGTTCATAGATCAGCCCGCCTATCGCAGATAATCGAGGATGCTGAGGTTCTGAATTTGCGCGGTCAGCGCATGCGACATCTCCAGCTGATTTTTCAAGGAGTTGACCCGGACGGATGCCTCTTCCGGATCTACCACTTCCATTGCATTGATCTGCTTGTTGACGATGTCGGTCTGTACCTTGAGACGACTGCTTGCATTTGTTGTCTGTTCCTGCGCGGTGCCGAGGCGCGCACCGACACTCGCGAGGTCGGATACCGAACCGGCGACCAGCAGCAGCGCCTTGTCTGTAACGGCCTGGAACGTGCTCTGATTCATGGTTTCCAGACCAAGCCCACTGAGCATCGTGTAGGCCATCGCCAGTTTCCGGAATGCCTTGTCATTGGCGCTGGCGGAGGAATCGACGGTTTGCGTCGTAGAGATGCGACTGCGCATGACCTGATCGGATGCCGAAGACCAGTTCGTTCCCCAAGCCGGATCGTCAAATTCGGTCGCAAACGCATTGTCGAGGAAGGTATTCATGGCAGCGGGCGTGATATTTACGGCAGCCACGTTACCGGGCGGAAAACCAAAAGCGGTAGTAAAAGCCGCATCGATCGCCGTCTTGCTGGCCGAGCCAGTTTGATAGGGCGTCATCGGCTGTTGCGCCGTGTCGATGCCGGCGAACAGATACTGCCCGTCCATCGCAACATTGAGCGTCGTGAGAAGCGACTGGAGGTTCGACGCTGCTGGCTGGGCGATGATGACGCCGCCATTTGCCGAATTGCGCGCCGCCAGCAGATCCTTCTGGAAGGACTGGGCCGTCTCGATCAATTGCGAGACACGCTCCTGCGTGACGTCCAGGCGGGCACTCACGAGTGCATTGGTATCGACGATTTTTTCCATATCGAGAAGCTCCGCACGCAGGGTCACGTCGCGCCCCGTGAGTGCACCAAGGCTCTCCCCGACATCAGCGAGCCTTCCCGTCGTCGCCTCCTTGGTCGCCTTGGAAATCGCCACCAGGCTCTTCGACGCAGAGATGCGCAGGGTGGTCGAGATCGAGTTCGACGAAATGAAGTTTGTAGCCATATCGATTACCCCACTGCCCTCAGAAGTTCATTCAGCATGTCGTCGATGGTCGAAATCAGCTTCGATGATGCCGAGAAGGTGCGCTCGACCTGCAACATGAAGGTCATCTCGTCATCCATGTTGACGCCGTTGACATTCGACAACGCATCCGCGCTGCGCTCCAGAAGTGTCTGGCTATAGGTCGCATCTTCGCTCACGCTTTTGCGCTGCGATTCCAGCCAGCTCACCGAGGAGCCGGCAAAGTCGATGAGGCTGCCGCTAGGCTTGCCGAGCGCAGTCGGATCATAGGTTCGGGTTGCCGCCATGCCATCGACGAGGCCCTGGATGCGGGCGAAGAAACCCGCCTCACCGCCGGCATTGTAGACGTAATTAACGCCATTGATCCCACCATCGCGGATCAGGCTCGGATTGCCGCCAAGGGCCTGATCGACCAGATCGGTCACCTTGATCGTGCCGGCGAGTCCGGTATTGATCACGCCAGCGGTCGGCATTGCCGGTCCACCTGCATAGGTGAAGAGACCGGTTCTGTTAGGGCCGCCGCCGCCGCTCTGATCCTGTTCGGAAAAGATCTCGATGACCGCGCGCGCGACTTCGTCGAGCTGATTTTGATAGGTCACCATCTTGTCGTCGCGGAGCGTGGCAAGACCGACGAGCTTACCCGAATTGAGCGGCATTACCGCGGTTGGTCCAGTCACCGGGACGCCATCGATGACGACGGCGTTGCCGGTGGTCCCCGGCGTATAGGAGTTGGTTGGCTGGAAGGTGACGGACCGGGCGGTGCGTTCGAACATCGTCACGCCGGAATCCGTGTAGATCACCATGTCGTTATTCGCCCGGGTGGCGAAGGTGATTCCGACCTCTTGCGACAGCTTCGACAGAATATTATCGCGCGTATCGAGATAATCCGTGACGTCCGAGCCGGACGTCGTTCCCTTGACGATGGCCGTATTGACCGTCTCGAATTGTGCCAGAAGCTGATTGATGTTTTCGACCGATGTTGCCATTTCGGCGTCGGCATCCGCACGAACAGTCTGCACGGTGTTGGTCGAATCGTTTAGCGATGCAGCAACATTTTGGGCCACAGTGACTGCGGACTTCGCGAACGTCACGTTATCCGGCGCCGATGCATATTGCTGCAGGGCGCTTTTCAGCTTGGCCAGCTGCGCCGCCGCGGACTGGTCGAGTTCGGGATCGTCGATGGTGACTGCCGCTACTTTCTGTAGGCCATTGTAGAGCGCATCCTGCTGTGCGGTGGTCGACACCGCCTTGACAACATTGTTGAACAGGCCTGCACTCGCCGCCCGCTGGATGCCGCTCACATAGACACCGCTCCCCGGTTGGGAAACGATCAGGGCATTCTTGCGCGAGTAGCCGTCCTGGTGCAGGCCGGCGACATTGCGCGAGATGACGGAAGACTGCACGCCCGACGCCATAAGCGACGAGCGGGCCGAATTGAGTGCGACCGTAAGTGACATTGGAGACTCCCGTCAGTGATCGGCGCTATGCGCTAGCGCTTCAGGTTGACGAGCACGTCGAGCAAGTCAGCGCCGGTCTGGAACACCTTGGAATTCGCGGTGTAGCTGCGCTGGGACTCGATCATCGCCGTGAGCTCGTTGGCAAGATCGACGTTCGAAGCTTCGAGCGCTTCCGGCTTGATCGTGCCGAGACCGCTATTGCCCGCGAAATCGACCTGGATGTTGCCGGATTTGGTGCTAATCGAATAGACATTCCCGACTTCGGGCGAGAGATTGTCAGGGCTAGGCACCGTCGCTAGCGGGATCTTGTAGCTCGCGATTCGCGTGCCGTCGTCGAAGATCGAATACATGGTGCCGTCCGAGCTGACTTCGACACGGTCGAGCGCGCTCGGCGCGTTGCCGTTGGTCGTGGCCTTGAACTGGAACTCGTCCGCAACCTGCGTCATACTCGACATATCGAAAGTGACGGGCGAGCCGCCCGGGATTGTGAAGTTTATAGAGGTCGGACTTGCGGCATCGAGACGACCCTTGCCGGTGGCGCTGACGTCGAAGGTAAATGTCGTGGTGGCGCCCAGCTGCGACCCGGCTGCATAAGGGAAGCCGCCGCCTGCTGCCGCGCCTGCGCTGTTGTAGACCTGCACATCCCATGTATTGGCGGCTGTCTTGAACATGTACATGTCAAGTTTCACCGGATTTCCAATATTATCGTAGGTGATGACCGACGTTTTCGACGTAAAGTTCGGCGGTCCGGCGCTGATCGCAGCATTGGAATCCAGGTTGGCGCTACTGATGCCTGCCTGGGTCGTCGGATTTCCCAGCAAGGACTGCTGCGCGATGTTTACGACCTCGAGATTGCCGAGGCCGTTGGCAACGACGTTCGGCTGGGCGCCATTCTTGATGTTGTAGCCCATCAGATAGTAGCCACCGGTATTGTAGAGATTGCCCTGGCCATCCGGAACGAAAGAGCCGGCGCGCGTGAGGTACGGCGTCCCGCCTGCATCGCTCACCACGAAGAAGCCGTTGCCTTGAATCGCCAGATCCGTAGCTGACGTCGTATAGTTCAACGTTCCGGGATCGGAAATGGCGTAACGAACCTGCGTCTCGACGCTGCCGGAATTGTAATTTCCGGTTCCGCTGCGAAGGATAAGGGAGGAGAATTCCGTCGAGGCGCGCTTGTAGCCTGTGGTGTTCACGTTCGCGATATTGTCAGCGACCGTTGCCAGCTTGTTCGATTGCGCGTTCATGCCGGAGCCGCCTGTGCGCATCACCCCATACAGACTCATCGATTATCCTCCGTTTCACGTGTGAAGTATTAGAGTTGAAGTTGCTTGTGCGAGGCTGGCGGTTATCCACAGGGTCATCGTGACGCAGTGCGCTCAGCGCAAAAATCGCGGGCCTTGCTCGTCCACGCCCCGAATCCGCTCGCGACAAGGCTGCCGATAACACTGCATATGTAGCGTTTCTGGCCTACGACGTTAGTCGGGCCGGCATTGTAGCGCGCGACGGCCATGGTCCAGTTTCCCTCGCGCTCTCGCAGATCTTTTAGAAACCGTGCGGCATAGTCGACATTACGTGCGGGATCGAACATCGCCTCTACATTCGGGAATTTCTCCCCGTGATAGCGATGATTGATCTGCATGCAGCCAAGATCGACCAGCTTGGCGCCCTTGCTCTTTTCTTCCATAAAGCGTGCAACGGCATTGCGCAGATCGGTGGCCAGCACCGTCTTGCCATCGACGTTGAGCGCATAGGGATTCAGCACGCCCTTGCGTCCAGTCTCGCTCAGTCCGACTGCGAAGAGCACGCCGAGCGGCACATTATGGCGGCGTGCCGCGCGTGCCATCTCCCGCTCGCACGGGCCTTCGGCCCGCGCATTGGTCACAATGCTAGATATAAACAGTGCTGCTGCGAACCCGACTGCTATTCTGGTCCTGCTGCCGTTCTGCCGGCCTTGGCGATTGCTCATGATCCTGCCTGTTATGCCGTGCGCCGCTCTGCGAATCGCCGGATGACCGGCCCGAAGCGCCACCATCCGCCTGTGATCCGCCCGACGATGGCAGCGAAGAACGCTGATCGGACGGCATTTGCTGTTGTTGTTGCTGCTGCTGACCGTTGTTCAGATTTGCGTCGGGGGTGCGGGTATGATCGATCGCGGCGATGTCGAACGTGTAGCCCGCAGACTGCATGGCATCGGTGAGCGCACCACGCTCCTGACGCAGCATCTGCGTGGTCTCGTAGCGATCCGCGGTGAGATGAATCTCCACGGAATCGCCGGCAAGCCGCATTTTGACAGTGACGGCGCCGAGATTGGGTGGATCGAGTTCGAGCGTCATCATGCGCACCGGCCGGCTATCCACGGCCTTGTTCGCGTCGAGCCCCGGCGCGTCGGCCCCGCGCGCCCCTTCAGGGGACGCGAGAGCCGGCAGATCAGTCGCCATCCGATCAACGATCTTCTGAAGCGTCGTGACCTGCTGCACGGGTTCGAAATGTGTCTCTTGTTCACGAACCACGGCTTTCACCGCAGGAAGCGGCTTTGTGTCCGTCGTCTCGACCGTCAGCGTGAAGCGCTGCGTGGCAGCCGTATCGGCATCAGGCTTATCGGCTTTTGCGACAGGGACCAGCTTTGTGGAATCGAGCGGAGTATCCTCGATCTTCGCGTCCGGCACGGACACGCGCGGCGGCACGTCGTCCGCCCTTGCCGGAGGTGAATGCCCACGGTCGAGCCTGGACATGACGGCGCTGATCGCCGCATCCGGCGCTCGCCAGGGCGCGGATTTTGTTGTGTCTTCGTCGCCGCCAGCGGTCGCCGGCGTATCGTCATCATCGTTTTGGTCGTCGGGCGCGACAGGCTTTTGCGGCGCTTCACCGGTCAATTCCGCAAGGACGGAGGCTGCGTCGAGCACCGGATTCGCATCGGCGGCTTTGACTTCTTTGGTTTCTTCACCGATCTTGGCAACATGCGGCGTGGCCGTTTTGGACTCCTTCGAGACCAGGCGGAGCTGCTCGCGAAAGTGATCGGCCTTCTCCTTGCCATCTTTGGCATGGGCACCGCCGTTCAATCCGCCCTTCGCTCCAGCCTTTCCGGCCGCAGTCTGGCGGAGCGCTGCCGTCAGGAGGTCGGCATTGTTCATCGGGCTTTCTCCTTTAATTGTTCTTGTGACGCGTCGAGCAGCTTTTGGGCGCGATCGACGGCGGCGAGAGAGCGACTGAAATCAATGCGCGGCCGCATGGCCGTCTTCGCCTCGCTGCTTCCGTCGCTCTTGGCTTTTGCCTCCGGCAGCGCCTTTCGAACATTCAGTCCAATGGCGAGCGCCGCAGTTTTCAGTTCAACATCACGTTCGGACAGTTTTGCCTTGTCAATCTGCTCAAGCTCGGCGATTGCAGCACTGTGTGCAGATGTGGCAACGCGAGCCGCGGCACGATACAGGCGCGCGCGTACACGCTCGGCGCTGTCGTCATCGGACAATGCGAATACACGGTCAGCGGCGAGCACCGTCATTTCAGTCTTGCCGCGAACCAATGCCGTTCTTGCAATCAAAAGATAGAGTGACCGCTGGCTCGCCCGATCGAGATGATCGAGCACGGCGACAAGACGCGGGAATCGATCGGGGCGCTGCACGAAGCTGAAGCGTGCAACAGAGAGCGCAAAGCGCTGGCGGAAATTGCCTGCATAGATAGAATGCCTATATCGACGGAAATAACGCACCGCGAGGGCTTCGAACTTGTCGAAGTCGTCGTCCTGCCCGACGATGAAAATCTCCCGACGCAGTGCCGCTTCCTCGACCAGCGTGCCCGGCATCATCAGCCGCACCTCGTCAAGCAATGCGATCGCGACCTTCAGGTCGTCTTGCGCAACCAGTGCCGATTGCACCAGCGCAATCTCGGCACCGAGCGCCGCAGGCAGACTGCGTGGCTTGATATTGGCGAGCTTCGACTTCGCTTCGTCCGTGCGCCCTTCGACATAGGCGATGGCGCCATCGACAATGGCCTCGTCAATATTCAGCACGTTGCGGGAGCGGAGGCTCGCGACCACTTGCGGCGATCCGCCACTCAAGAGGAAGGTGACAGCTGCGCGCGAATTGCGCGGCTCCTTCCAGACGGCAGCATCGGCTTTCAGGAAGTTCTCACCCAGGCGTTTCAGCAGGGCGGGTTGGGAATTGTGAGCGTCGAGATCGCCGCGCGCGATCTGATCTTGCAGCATCTGCAATGAACGAACCATCTGATACGGCTCGCGCATTTGGTCGTCGGCCGGCTGCGCATGTGCGCTGCCAAGACAGGCTAGAAGCGTTGCTGCAATGATCCTGGCGCTGGTCATAGCGCGGGAGCACGGATCAGAAGTTCGATCCGCCGGTTCTGCGCGGCAAGCGGGTCGTTCTGAATTTTTGGCCGGCGGTCCGCATAGCCCTCGATGCGTTCGACCCGCGCGGCGTCGAGGCCGCCGCGCACCAGCATGTGATATGCCATATGCGCACGCGCGGTCGAGAGCCGCCAGTTATCATATTCCGATGTGCGATAGACGCGGCTATCGGTGTGGCCGCGCACGATGACCTGGCCGCGGTTCTGCGCGATCATCGGCGTGATCTTGTCGAGCGCGCGAACGAGACCGGGCGTGGGCTCGGCCGAACCATTGGCAAACATTCCGTAATTCACGTCATCCGTCAGATTGATCAGGAGTCCCTCGGGGGTTTCCCTCACTTCGGCCACCGGACGCGCCGGTCCAATCGCGGCCAATGCTGCAGAGATTGCGGCCTGGAGCTTGGCGGCGTCCATCGGCTGGGCCTTTTCGGCCTGAGCAGGCGCCTTGTCAGGCTGCGTTTGAGATTTGTCAGCCGGCGCCGCGGTCTTGTCGGCCTGCGCCGGTTGCGGGCGACCCGCAGCCGGGTTGGGCTTGTCGCCATCGTCAGCAAACAACCCAGCAGGCTTCGGCGCCTCCTGCTTGTCGGATTTCGCGGGAGTTGAATTCGATCCGGACATCTCCTGACCCGGGGTGCCGGTGGCATCGGGTTTGGCATCGAGTGGGCGCGGCTCCTGGCCCTCGCTCGCTGCAACAGCAACATCCTCACCGAATGGAAGGCTGCCGGCGTCCTTGCGCCCCGACAGCTTCTTCTCAAGCGACGAGATCGACGCCATCGGCCAGTTGATCGGATCGAAGGGGTCTCGATAGGCCTCTCCGCCCTTCAGCCCCTCTTTGCGATTCGGATCGAGCGCTGCGCTGGTCTGCCCCGGACGTGGAGGGCCGCCGGCAATCTCCGAGAGCACAGCATAAGGATCACGAAATAATGTGGCTTCGCCATAGCGCGGCTGTGGAGGCTGCGGGCGCGCAAGCGCATCGGTCGGCTGACCTGGCTCCGGGTGCGGCCACTTGCTCTCGCCTTCCACGGCCTTGCCGGGGTCAACCCGCCGGGCGTCGTTGATGCCCTTGCGATCCGGCGTTGAGTCCGTCAGCTTGATCGGGTTGAAATAGGTGGCAACGCTCTCACGCGTTTCCTGATTGGTGGCATTGATCAGCCACATCACCAAGAAGAATGCCATCATCGCCGTCATGAAGTCGGCGTAGGCGATTTTCCAGACACTGTTCTTCGTCTCGCCGCTCTCAAGCGAACTGCGACGGCGAATGATCACTATTTCTGGCGGAAGCGGATCGGCCATCTCAGCTCTGGACCGCCATCTTCAATCGCTCGGTCCAGACCTTGAGCTGAGTCTCAAGCACGATCTGATCAACAACAATCGACGCTTCCGCTTCGGGGCCGGCACGCAATTCCGATGCAATGGCGCGGACGCCGAGCTTGCTGCGGATCAATTCGAGCAGCTCCGATGGGCCAGTGATGCGCAAAACCGGGCGGCGGCTATCGGTCGTAATCGACGACAGATGCTCGATGAATGACGTAACTGCCTGCTTCTGCACGGCGTTACTGATAAGCGGCTCAAGAAGGCGCGCGGCTACGCCGGCGATTCTTCCCTGCAACTGATCGCCCATTTCGGCGATATCGCCGGCGAGCTTGGCCGCCGTCTCGTTGAGCAGTTGCTGCCGTTCTTCGGCGGCCTGCGTCGCAAGTGCCTGCTTCTCCTGCTCCATGCGCCGTTCGAACTCGGCGAGTGCACTCGCATAGCCTTCGGCGCGACCGCGCTCATAGCCATCATCCTCCTGCACGAGAGGCGACTTTGGCTGCATCTGCGGTTGCGGTTGAAACGACGGTTGCTGCTTTGCCTTCTGCAGAAGCGGCTGATGTTGCGGCTGCACGCTGGAGTGATGCAGATGGTCGAACGGAACGACGCGGCTGCGCGTTTTTGGCGGCTCCGGTCGATCGAAATCCGCGATCAGACGTGCGACTTGCTCTGCGCTCATACCGCTTCCTCTTGTCTGATCCATTGCTTGAGGATCGCCGCCGCTTGCTTCTCATCGAGCTGAATAATCTGCTCTAGCCGCTTCTGCGGCGTATTCTGCATACTGCTCGAGACGTCCTGAATGAGGTTGGGCGGAGCCTCGCCTCCTGACAGAGCCGCGGTCGCCATCGTGCCACCGCCACTGAGCAGCGCATTCGTCTCCGCCTGGAACTGCGTTGTCTCGTCGGTCTTGGCGCTGGCGAGGATCGTATTGATGGCAGGGCGCAGACCGAACCAGATCAGCATGCCGGCCACGGCCAGGATGGTAATGGCACTCACGAGACTGCCTGCCTGACGCATCATCACCTCTGTGAAGGTGATCGACGGCACCGGCGCGAGATCGCGCGCACCTTCCATGAATTCGACCGCCGAAACCTGAATCTGGTCGCCGCGCGGGCGATCGATGCCAGCTGCAGTCGCAGCAATCTGCGAGATCTCCGCGACCTTGGCTTCGATCGCAGCATCGCTCACCTTATCGCCAAGGCTCGCAATGAGGCGTGGCCGGTTGACCAAAACGGCGAGGAACATCTTGTTCACCACGAAACCATCGCTCGTGGTCGTCACCGTCTTCGACGACACTTCGTAATTGGTGATATCTTCGCGGCGCTGCTTCTCGTCATTCTGATTCTTGGCACCGGTCGCATTGACCTGCTGATCTGGCAGGTTCTGCTGAACGGTCGTCGGCTGCTGTCGATCGAGGCTCTGCGACGTTTCCTTCTCTCGCACAGCGCGCACAGAGCGCTGCACCCGCGAATCCGGATCGTAGACCGTCTCGTTCGTCTGTTTCTTGTCGGTCGACAGCTGGGTTGCAACACTGACCTCGAAGTTATCGAGCCCCAGATAGGGCGTCAGTGCCCGGCTCACATTCTCCTGGATCGAGCGGCTGACGACCTTCTGCAAATTGGCCATTGTGGTCGGCGTTGCCCCGACGCTGCCGCTGCCGTCATCGTCCGAAAGCAGCGAACCGTCACTGTCGAGCACGGTGACCTTGTCCGCGGTCATTCCCGGCACGGCCGCGGCTACGAGATGACGTACGGAGCGTGCCGTGCGTGCATCCGCCGGACCATCCGTTCGCAATACGACCGAAGCCGACGGCGGCGATTGCTCACGCCGGAACGAGCCACGCGCAGGCATCACGATATGGACGCGCGCCGCCTTCACCCCTTTGAGAACCTGGATCGTCCGCGCAATCTCGCCCTCGAGCGCACGCACGCGCGTGATTTCCTGCATGAACGACGTCAGGCCGAGCGAGCCAATCTTGTCGAACAGCTCGTAACCGCCGCCGGTGGTACTGGGCAGGCCCTTGTCGGCCAGCAACGTACGCGCCTGCGCCGTCTGCCCGGGGCGAACATAGACGGTATCGCCCGCCGTATTTAGATCGAAAGCGATATTCGCGTCGCGCAGCACCGAGCTGACACGCGTCACATCCTCGCGGCTGAGACCCGAATAGAGAACATTGTATTCCGGCCGACTGATATAGTATGCGCCGCCGCCAACGCCGCCGAACACAGCGAGGCCAACCACCGCGAGCAGAATGAGACGCTTCGTACCCAGCTCAAGCAGATTATTCCAGAGCTTCTGCGCGTGCTCGCGATTGACCATAAATACCCCTGCCCACTTCCGAATCGATCATCGATTGTGAAGCTTGTCCGAGGGTTACGGAGAGCCGGAAAGCGAAATGGCCGCGACCTATGACGGTCGCGGCCATTCCTGTTCACGATGCGAGAGCGATTAGCCGCGGAACAGCGACAGGATGCTCTGGCTGCCGGCGTTGGCGATCGACAGCGCCTGGATGCCCAGCTGCTGCTGCGTCTGCAAGGCCTGGAGGCGGGTCGATTCGGCGTTCATGTCTGCGTCGACGAGCTGGCCAATACCGCGATCGAGCGAGTCGGTCAGGGTCTTGACGAAGTTCTGCTGCAGGCCGATGCGGTTCTTGATGGCGCCGAGGTTGGTGGCGGAATCAGTGATCTTGCTCAGCGCTTTGTCTGTACCAGAGATGTAAGTCTCGAGCGCAGTCAGATCGGTGGCGCTATCGGTGAACTTCGAGATGTCCAGATTAGCGACGCTGAAGGTGTTCCAGCCACCATTCTTGTAGACGTCGTAGGTCTCGTCGAGAACGCCCTTTTGGGACGCCACGTTGGCGGTAGCCGCTGGCTGCAACGCAACGGTACCGCCGGTCGCACCACCAGCGGTGCTGGTGGTCGCGATCGCGGTTGTGCTTGCGTTCTTGATCTCGATCGTCTTGCCATCGGCATTGACACCAACGGTAAGGCCCTGAATGCCCAAGCCATTAAGTGCCTTTGCGACGTCCTGAATCGTGGACGTCTGCGACACGTTGATCGTGGTCGTCGTGGCGGTTCCACCAAGAGGCGTGACGGCGAAAGCAATCGTGCCCGTGGTCGTCGCGGGCGGGCCAGCCGCACCGACGGTGGCCGGATCGAAAACGAGGGTCGTCGTCGTGGCGGCGGCATGAGCCGTGATGTAGGCGGCGTCCAGCGTCGTATCGTAGAGCTTGATGGCATTGAGGTCGACGGTGAGCGTGTCCACCGAAACGACACCGCCGGCGCGGGAGAAGGACGACACGACCGACTTGGTCGCGTTGTACGTTGGGTCCTGCGAGTCGACCGAGATCCAGTTTTCACCGTTGAACACGGCCGAGTCGGCAGTGTTCTTTAGCTGCTTCTGGAGTTCGGTGATTTCGCTCTGGATCTTGGCGCGGTCAACACCCGGGGTACGGGCGGCAACCAGCTTTTCCTTGATCGACGAAACGACGTCGACCGTGGCGCTGAGGCCTGTATACATGGTGTCGATGGTTGCAGCGCCGAGACCGAGAGCGTCCTGCACGGCGCCCAGAGCCTTAACGTCCGAACGCATCGTGGTCGCGATCGACCAGTAAGCGGCGTTGTCCGACGCGGTCGCCACGCGATAGCCGGTGGAGATGCGGTTCATCGTGGTGGAGAGATTGGCATCGACCGAGCGCAGGGTCTGCAGCGCGGTCATGGCCTGGGAGTTGGTCATCAAGCTAGACATCGTATGTCCCTTTAATTTGATTGATTTGCTGGGGACATACCGGACTTTCACCGGTACGAGAGGGCGGCATCATGCCTTTGGGATGTCGATTTCTGATCGACCCAACCTGTCGTGAATTGCAAGCTAGCCGCCAAACCTTACCCAAAGCTGAAGGGAGCGGCGGCTACTATAGTTAACAGCGATCATTTGATTCGTCACTTACATCGTAATGAATCAAATGACCTAGAGAAACGACTTCACAAGACCAACGGCGAGCAAATTCCAGCCATCGATCAATACGAAGAATAGTACCTTGAACGGTAGCGCGAATACCGTAGGCGGCATCATCATCATGCCCATCGACATCGTTAGTGTTGCAACGATCATGTCGATCACCAGGAACGGCATGACGACAAGAAAGCCGATCTCGAATGCGCGGCGAAGCTCCGACACCATGAATGCCGGAATGATGATTCGCAGATCGATCCGCTGGCCTTCCAGTTTGATCTTCATACTCTCGGCAGCGAGGTTCTCGAAGGTTTGCAGATCCTTCTCACGCACATGCTGCAGCATGAAATCGCGGAACGGATCGGTGACCCGCGAATAAGCTTCCTGCTCGGTAATTTCGTTCTTCATCAATGGCTGAAGGCCGTTCACCCATGCGCGATCAAAGGTCGGTGCCATCACGTAGAATGTCAGGAACAGCGCGAGGCTGATCATCACGATATTGGCCGGCGTTGTCTGCAGGCCGAGACCGGTGCGCAGGAATGAGAGCGCAACAACAAAACGCGTAAAGCTCGTCACCATGATGAGCAAGCCGGGCGCCAGCGACAGCACCGTCAGCAGCGCAACCATCTGGATGATTCGGCCGCTGGCACTGCCTTCGCCTTGCGGAAGCAGTGTCGACAGATCCGGCACCTGGGCTATTGCAGCGGTTGGCAGAAGCACCAGAAGCAGAACCGGAATGATACGCTTCATTGCACCACCAACGTCTCGATGATCAGTTCACGAACCTTTCCGCTCGAACGCATAAGCGCACGCTCGTTCAAGTCTTCGCGCAGATACTGCAAACCGCGGGCGCCCTCGATCTGCGTGGGCGTGAGTGTACGCATATAGGTTGCGATATCTTCACCGATGCGGGCGACCACCATACTCGCCTCCTCCTCGGTCAGTTTATCGGTCACGATCGACGCCTCCAAGCGAATCCAGGCATTTGGCGGCGCCGCCAGATTGGTGACGACCGGTGTGATCTTGCGCAGACGATCATTGGGATTGAACGCCGACGAGATCGGCTTTTCCTGAGCTTCCTTTTTGTTCTCGCTGATGCGCTGGAACGTCGACATCAACTGAAAGCTTGCCAGGACTCCTGCCCCCACCGAGAGCGCGGTGACGAGCAGCAGGGCGCCAAGCCACTGCATGATCCCGAGGCGCTGACCGTCATTCGCGGCATTATCGGCCATGATCGGTTCCCATCAGAACGGCGCGACCTGGTCGTAGACCTGCTGACCCCAGTTCGGCTGCTGTACTTCCATTGAACGGCCACGGCCACCGTACGAAATGCGGGCTTCGGCAATCTTCTCATAGGCTATGGTGTTGTTGCGGCTGATATCGATCGGGCGCACAATGCCGCCAACATTGACGATGCGCATCTCGTAATTGACGCGCATTTCCTGCGAGCCGCTGACCAGGAGATTGCCGTTCGGGAGGACGTCAACAACGACGGCGGCGACCGAGAAACGCACTTCTTCGTTACGGTCGATCTTACCGGCACCCTTGTTCGATGACTGGGATTTGACGTTCGTGTCGAAATTTCCGGCAGAAAGCCATTTGGCGATATTGGCCGAGTAATCGGACTCAACCTTGATTTGCGAGTCGCGTGACCGATCCGTCTTGTTGTCGAGGATCGCCTTGTCGTTCATCAGAATATTCACGGTCAGAAGGTCGCCTACCCGCGTCGCCCGCGAATCGCGATAGAGGTCCTTGCGGTCATTCCAGATCGAGTGAGGGCCCGCGCTATGATAGGCGCGTCTCTCGATCGGAATTGCGCGCGCATCGACCTGCATGCCGTTGCCGATCGGCGACATGTAGGGTGCCTGACCAACCTCGGCGAGATTGCTGGCGCAACCGGTCAGGCACGACAGTGCGACCGGAATCAGAATCACTCTCAACCACATCATTTCTTGGCTTTCCCGTCGTCGGTGCGACGCATCCCGGCGAGCGTGTCGGCGAGATGTGCGCCACGTGCCGGTTCCATTTCATTGAGGATCGCGCTGGCCACGCGAACGCGCAGCTTGGCGAGAACAGCAGCTGCCGTGTCATCAGCCATGCTGGCAATCTGCTGCGCCGCAGCCTCGGGGTTCATGCGCGAATAGATCTCGACGACGCTGTCTTCCGCCTTCTTGAGGAACTCCTCGCGCAACTTCAGCCATTCCTCATATTCGGCACGCTTGGCCTCAAGTTCGGCAATGCGTAGCTTCAGTTTGGATTCCGTCGCTTCTAATTCTTTCTGCTGCCACGCCACGCGGGCATCGAGCGCCTGGTCTGCGATGTTGCTGCAAAAGCGCGCGACGTCGGATTCCTGGGAGTTCGCGGCTGTGCTGTCCTTCTTGTCGATTGCGCCGGTGATCAGCGCCGAATCGGCAGGCGGACGCACCACCGGTTCCTGCTTGTTTGCAGCCGGACGGGGGCGCGCAACTTGCGGCGTCTTTGCAAATTCACCAAGGTTCAGCGGCTTTGAGAGCTTCTGCTCGGGTTCGGCCGATGCCTGTGTGGACAGCATCATACCGACCAGCATCAGGAACTTGATCGATCGATTTGCGACGCGCGCCATTCGTGTTCTCGTGATTCAGCTGAGCAAGCGTTGCACGCTTTGGCTTGCGTGACGCTGACCCGCGCCTTACTGGATGACGAGTTCCGCCTGAAGCGCACCGGCCGCCTTAATCGCCTGCAAGATTGCGATGATCCCCTGCGGCTTCAGCCCGATCTGGTTGAGACCACGCACCAGGCGCTGCAAGTCGGCGCCGCGCAGAATTGCGATCTTGGCGCCGGGCTCATTGGCTTCGATGAAGGTCTGCGGCACCACCACGGTCTCGCCACGACGGGCAAACGGCGACGGCTGCGACACGATCGGTGCCTCGGTAATTCTCACGGACAGATTGCCATGGGTAACCGCCACTGTCGAAATCTGTACGTTCCGGCCGATGACCACTGTTCCCGTGCGTTCATCAACTACGACCCGCGCCGGTGTATCCGGCTCGACCAGCAGTTCCTCGATTTCGGCGATAAAGCGCACCGGCGAGGTGCCACGCGGTCGGGACAGTACGATAGTACGATAATCGCGTTCGAAGGCTACGGCCTTTTGGTAACGGCCACTGCCATGCGCGTTGATCGCATCCATGATGCGCGTTGCGGTGACGAAATCCGGGTTCTTTAGCTCAAGAATAAGCGATTCCATCTCGCTGAAGCGACCCTTGACTTCACGTTCGATCAGCGCGCCATTTGGGATGCGGCCGGCTGTGGCCACACCTTGGCTGAGCGTTTGTGCGGCGCCTTCGATGTTGTAGCCGCCTACGGCGATAGCGCCTTGCGCAACGGCATAGGTTTCACCATCGGCGCCGCGCAATTGTGTCATCACCAGCGTTCCGCCAAGCAGCGACGATGCGTCGCCCAGCGACGAGATCGCGACGTCGATTCGCGAACCACCCGCGACGAACGGCGGCAGATCGGCCGTCACAACGACGGCGGCAACGTTACGCGTACGCAATGAGGTGCCACGGATATTGATGCCCATATTGTCGAGCATCGATTGCAACGACTGTTCCGTAAACGGCGCGTTGCGCAACGTATCACCGGTGCCCTTGAGGCCGATCACAAGGCCATAACCGAGAATCTGATTCTCGCGTACGCCCTTGAGATTGGCGATGTCCTTCACGCGCACAGCGGCATCTGCCGTCGAAACCGAAAGCGAAAGCGAAAGCAGGAGACCGCAAAAGAGACGCAGCATCATCCGTTTTGAATCCGCACTGATCCATCCTGCTGGACGATGCCCCGGATCGTGACGCCGGTATCGAGGTTGCGAAGCTGCACCATCATGCCGGCGCTGCCCGACTGCAGGGACGTTGCATAGGTGACGATAATGAGCCCGTCATCCTCGACGAGCACCTTCACCACAGCGCCGCGGGTGACGGCCTTGAGATCCTCGAGCCCGTTGATCGGAATCAGGTGCCCTGCCAACAGAGTGCGACGCGCGATGCGGCCAACGAGCGATGCACGGTCGTTGATAAAGGCGCTTGCACCCTGAATATTGGGCGCAAAGTTGCGATCCATGATCATTTCATCCCTGATGACATCACCGGGATAGATCGCGGTGGCTGGCACGGGATAGCGAACGGCCTCTTCCGCCGCATTCGCGACGCCTGCGATGCCGGCCGCGAGCACGAAGCTCGCGAGCCAGCGGGTGACAATGGTGACTGCGCGCATCAGGCCTAGATCCCGTTCCGTGGATTTACCGCATGCCCTTCGAGATGGTCGATGCCATCTCGTCAGCCGCCTGGATGACTTTTGAATTCATTTCATAGGAGCGCTGCGCCGATATCAGCTCGGTGATTTCCTTCACCGGATCGACGTTCGAACTCTCGAGATAGTGTTGATGCAGCTTGCCGTAGCCAATATCACCTGCGAAGCCAACAACGGGCACGCCGGATGAGACCGTCTCGCGATAGAGATTTCCGCCAAGCGGATCCAGACCGGCTTCATTGGAGAAGTTCGCGAGCGAGAGTTGCCCGAGCTGAACAGGCGCAACGGTCCCGTCGACCTTCGCAAAGACCTGACCGGACTCGTTGACAGTGACATCCACAGCATTCTGCGGGACGATGATCGCAGGCGTCACCAGATAACCGTCAGGCGTCACGAGCTGGCGGTTTTCATTCAGGTTGAATGCACCGGCACGTGTGTAAAGTGTCTCGCCATTGGGGCCGGCAATCTGGAACCAGCCGCGGCCGTTGATGGCCATGTCATAAGTGTTGCCAGTCTGCGCCATTGCGCCCTGCAGATGCAGCTTGCGCACGGCAGCCGAACGCACGCCGAGACCGAGCTTGGCGCCTTCCGGTACCGCGCCCTCACCGCTTCGGTTGGGCACGCCCTGCGCACGGTCGATCTGATAGAACAGATCGGTGAATTCCGCGCGGGATCGCTTGTACGAGGTCGTGTTGATATTCGCGATATTATTCGCGATCACTTCGACATTAAGCTGCTGCGCGCCCATACCGGTGGCAGCAATGGCCAGAGCTCTCATGATTAAACCTCAAATCGCCATTCGGCTGACTTCTTGATACGCCTGAACGACCTTGTCGCGGACGGCGACAGCCATCTGCAATGACCGTTCGGCAGACATGACCGCCTCGACCACCTTCTGTGCCGAGAGCTTGCCGTGGATGGACTGGATTGACGCGGCTTCGCCGGCCTTGATCGAACCGATGGCATCGGCTGCGACCTGTTCGAGGACGTTGTTGAAACCGACGGTCGCCGCACCGGGCTGCACCGCGGGTGTCGCAGAATTGATGACTCCGCTGGTTTTGGCGAGCTCGCCAGCACTGCTGATGACTGAGGATACCGCTTCAAGCATGGTTAGCTCCTCAAGAGATCGATGGTCATCGACACCATGGATCTCACCTGTTTGATGACCTGTAGGTTGGCCTCGAAGGACCGGTTGGTTTCCCGCATGTCGCCCATTTCAATCAACGAGTTCACATTGGGCAGCTTTACGTAGCCGGTTGGATCGGCGGCCGGATGGCCTGGCTCATAATCCACGCGGAACGGTGCCTGATCGGTTCCGACATCCTTCACCTTGACCATGCGCACACCAGCGGCACGGTCCATCTCGGCTGTGAAGGTCGTGGTCTTGCGGCGATACGGATCCGAGCCTGGCGTGCGGCCGGTCGAATTGGCGTTAGCAAGGTTCTCCGACACGACACGCAAGCGGGTCGACTGCGCCTCGAGGCCGGAACTCGCGATCTGAACAGATGCTTGCAACGGATCAATCATCGTCACTTCCCTCAGGTCTTCATGCTTGTCATGAACATGCGATGAAACGATTTGACGATCGCCGTATTCAGTGAGTAGTCGCGATTGATATCGCCGGCCTTCAGCATCTCCTGCTCAAGGCTGACAGAGTTGCCGGAGTGCACGGTTTCCCAGCTCTTCTCCTTGCGCATGCCCTGGGCCTCAACTGAAGAACCGGTCGTGATGTGCGCCGGTGACGTCACCGTCACGGGCACGACCTTCGATTCAATAATCTTGTTGAACGGCTCGATGTCCTGCGCGCGATAGCCCGGCGTGTTCGCATTGGCGACATTCGCCGAGATTGCGGACTGCCGCAGCGACAGCCATCGCTCATGCGATGAGGCAACGTCGAAGAGATAGACGGGTCCCACTTATCCCCCAGGCAAACATGATTCCTTCGTAATGGTTTACAAATGGAAACTTGTCCGAGGCTGGAGATGCGCATCACGACATGCGCGGAGCGCTTACGCGTTCGTCTTCTGCTTTCG
Source organism: Tardiphaga sp. 813_E8_N1_3 (assembly GCF_051811025.1). Taxonomy (NCBI): domain Bacteria; kingdom Pseudomonadati; phylum Pseudomonadota; class Alphaproteobacteria; order Hyphomicrobiales; family Nitrobacteraceae; genus Tardiphaga; species Tardiphaga sp. 813_E8_N1_3. Next base: position 5,920,456 of record NZ_JBPWQE010000001.1, on the reverse strand, counting down.
CGAATGCAGGAAGTAGATGATTTCTGCGACGGGGCGAAAGAACTCCGACGGAATCATCTTGTCGATGTGTGCGACATCATACATCGAGCGCGCCAGCATCTTGTCTTCCACCACCGGGACACCATTCTTCTCGGCGATTTCCCTGATCTTCAGCGCGATCAGGTCCTGCCCCTTTGCAAGCACTGTCGGCGCAGCGTCTTCACCCTGCTTGTACTTCAGCGCAATCGCGTAATGCGTGGGATTTGCGATCACCAGCGTGGCGCGTGGAACGGCTGCCAGCATCGACTTGCGGGCGCGATCTCGCGCCAACGAACGCAACCGCGATTTAACGATCGGATCGCCTTCGGCCTGCTTGAACTCGTCCTTGATCTCCTGCTTCGTCATGCGCAGCTCGCGACGCCAATGGAAGCGTGCCCAGACGAGATCGAGTGATACCAGGACAATGGTCGCAATGCTGATGGCGGAGACAAGCCGCATTGCGGTAGTCAGCACCAGTTCCGGAACGGCCGCCGGATCGCTAAATAATGCATTCACGGCCACGGCCTCCTCAGCCCGCAGGACGATCATCACGACCAGACTGATAGCGACGAACTTGAAGACCGACTTTCCGAATTCCACACGTCCCTGCGCACCGAAGATTCTGCCCCAACCTTTCGCTATCGAGATGCGCGAGGCTTCCGGCTGGATGCGATCGAACACAATTCGCGGTGCGTTCTGCAGGAAAGATGACGCCAGCCCGGCCAGCATCAGGACGATAACAATCGGAATAACCAGTCCCGCCGCACTCATACCGACCGCGGAGAGCAACTCAATAGCATCCGTTCCATTGCGGATGCGGATGCCCGACGGATCGTCGATCAATCGGGCTAAAGTGAATGTCAATTTTCTGACGTTGTCGGTGGTCAGAAAGCTTTGAATAATCAATAGTGCGAGCATAGAGGCGAAAATCGGCGCTTCGCGCGAGACCGGGATCTGCCCTTTCTCAACGGAATCACGAACCTTCTTCTCTGTCGCCTCTTCGGTTTTACTGTCCTTATCGGGTTCGTCAGACACAATGCTCTATCTTCAGGTGAATACCGGCTGATCTTCTTGATCGGGATTGAGTTCGATTTCGCCGCGTCCGGCCATATCGAGCGCAAGGTCGGTAATGGCGCGCCGCGCGTCCAGGATCTCGCGCTGATTCGCAGGGATACCGTTTGCCAGTTCGTGATCCACCAGACGACGGGTGCGCGAGGCGAGCGACGACAGAATGAGTTCGCGGAATGTCGTATCCGATCCCTTGAGCGCCATCACCACGCGGTCGGTCGGCACCTGATCGAAGATCAGCATGCGTGCCTTGGCCGTCAGGTTCACGATGTCGTCGAAGGTAAACAGCATGCCCTTCAGAATTTCGGCCGACTTCGGTCGCGATTCGGTGAGGTTCTTCAGCGATTCCTCCATCTGCGTCCGCTCCATCTTGTTGATGATGTCGGCCATGCGCGGATAGGTGTCGGACGCCAGGTTCCGAGCGAAGTTGATCATGAAGTCTTCATGCATCGTTTTCTCGATAATGCCCATGGCATCCTCAACAACAGGCTTGAGGCTGAGCATACGCCGCATCAGGTCGTGCCGGATATCCGGCGGAAGATGACTCATCACGCGGGCCGCACACGCCGGCTTCACCCGCGAGAGAATGAGCGCAGCGGTTTGCGGATGCTCCTTGAGGAGATAGTTGGCGAGCAAGCTTTCCGAGACGAGAGAGATTCGCTCCCAAACTGACTTGGTCTTGTTGCCCAGAACTTCGGAAATGATGTCAGTAATCTGTTCCGGCGGCAGCACGCCGTTCAGCAGCTTCTCCAGCTCACCGACAGTGCCGAAGATATTCGGACCTTCCGAGAAGTTCTGAGCGAATTCCTCGATGATCGCCTCGAGCTCAGGCCCCGAGATGGGCTTGAGCTCAGCCGCAGCGCGCGTGACCAGCTTGATCTCTTCGGGATCGAACTCTCGAAGCAGGCCGCCCGAGAGCTCACGCCCCATGGCCAGCAAAAGGGCTGCCGCTTTTTCGGTGCCACCCAGCGGTTTGATGCTGGTGCCGGCGCGCTTAGCAGGTGCATTGAATGCCATGGGAAAATCTCTTTAAGCGTCCGGATCCCCGGCCGCTCCTCCGACGATTTCCGTCAGCGATACACCGAAACGCGAATTTTCGTCTTCCACGACCACAACCGCACCGCGCGCAACGATGCGTCCGTTGACGACGACTTCGACGGGCTCGCCCACACGGTGATCGAGCGGGATCACTGCGCCACGGCCAAGCTTCATCAGATCCGCGACCGGCATGGTGGCTGAGCCGAGCAGCACCTGCACCGTGACCGGGATGCGCAGGATAGGTTCAAGATTTGTCAGCCGGCTGGTTTCCTCGGCAGCGCGAGCCGCGAGATCTGCCAGTTTGCCGAACGACGCGCCGTCAGCCTTGAGCGGGTCGCTAGCTGTAGCAGTTGCCGCGCTTACTGGATCGATATCGAATGGTTGCTTCATATCCCCTGCCTTCTTGAAAACTCAGATCTTGGCCTAAGCCGGATTTTGCGCCGCAGTGCGAGTATCGATTTCCGCGATGGCCTTGCGCGCCTCGTCGATCTTGTCGCCGAGCGCCTGGACCATTTGCCGTCCGTCCGAACTGAATTCGCGGACCATCAACACCATGTCGTCCACGGTCTCATTGGTCTTGCCGACCACGGCGGTGAACTCGCCCTGATGCGCGCGCAACTTGACGAGTTCACGATGCATCTTGGTGACGCGGATGCTCGTGAAGAGCAGGGCTGCGAAAAGGATGATGTCAACGAGCGAGGATACCATCGATAAATTCCCGTTTTTGGTCGGCCGATTCCTTGACCTGCAGCGAGTAGACACCATTCATCTGGCCGAGCTGGCACCAGAACAGGCGTTGATCATTGCATTCGAGGCGAACCATCGTGTCCGGCGTGGCGTTGAGCTTGAGCACCTGGCCGACGTGAAATTTCGCGACCTCGCCGAGAGTAAACTGTCGCTCTTCGAGAACCGCCTTCAGAACGACTTCAGTCCGCTTGATCTCGCTGTGCAACTGACGGCTCCAGTTCGGATCGGTGGATGCCGACTCACCGGATACGATCTGCGACAGCGCCTGCCGGATCGGATTGAGCGCTGCGTGCGGAATGACGATGAACATCTCGCCGCCGCGATCGAGACCCTGCAACAGAATTTTGGCGCATACAGCCATATTGTTAAGGCGGCCGATCGCGAGATAATCCATGCGCGTCTCGACGCGCTCCAGATTGAACGTCACGTCGGAAGCGCGGTCGAATGACGCCTGCAATGCCTTGCCAAAGCGCTCGAACAGCGACTGCGCAACATGCAGCTCCACATTCGAAAATACCCGCGGCATATCCAGCGGCGGCTCCGCACCATCAGCGCCGAACAGGAGCTCGATCATGGTGTAGACGAAATCGCGATCAAACCCGATCAGGATACGGGCGTCCCAAGCTTGCGCATAGAAGACCGCAGCAATGGCTTCACCCTCGTAGCGATCGAGGATATCGGAGAGACGATCGCTACCGACACTGCTGAGCGAAAAGTACGACTGCGACGGCGACATGGATCGCAGGCTTTCGGCGCAAAGATTCGTCATTTGGTCGAAAATCACATGCAGCATCGGCATGCGTTCGACGGAGATCCCGGCAGCCCCTAGAAGTTGATCTGATCCTTGATCTACGCGTCCTGACTTCACTTCTGACATCAGGCCCGCGCTCCCGCTTTCGCTTGGGGTTCAGCAGTCGCTGCTTTTGCAGGCCCGCCGGAGATGGTTTCGCTTTCGACGACATCGATCGACGGGCGTTCACCGGGGCCGATCATCTTGCGGCCATGTTCGATCGCGATCTGCGGCAAGGCCCCGTTCATGAAGGCGAGCAGTGACTGCTTGACGATCACATACATCCGCGCGCGCTGCTCGCGCACCAGCTTGATCTTGTGGGCCAGCGGCGCGACGAGACCGTAGGACAAGAAGATGCCGGCGAATGTGCCGACCAGAGCCGCGCCGATGAAGCCACCGAGCAATTTCGGGGATTGGTCGAGAGCGCCCATCGCCTTGATGACGCCGAGCACCGCAGCGACGATGCCGAGCGCCGGCAGGCCTTCGGCCACCATCATCAACGAGCCATATGGCTTCATCTTGCTGCGAATGATGGTTTCGATTTCCTCGTCCATCAGCGCTTCGATCTCATGCGGTCGCGCACTCCCCATGATAATCAAACGGAAGTAGTCGCAGATGAAGTGCAGAAGCGGCTCATTGGCGAGAACGGTCGGGAAGGCGGTGAATATTTCTGACGATGATGGATCGTCGATGTGAGCTTCCACCTCGTTGCGGCCCTTGTTCCGCACTTCGCGCATCAGCGAATGCAGAAGCCCCAATAGATCAAGGTAGTGACGCTCCTTTGGCACCGCGACAGTCAACGCCTGCACGGTGGCGCGGCCGGTGTCGACCACGGTTTTCCAGGGATTCGCAATGACATAGGTGCCCAGCGACATCCCCATGATGATGACGAACTCCCAGGGCTGCCATATCACGCTGAGATGCCCGCCCATCGCGGTGAAGCCGCCGATCAGACTGGCGAGTGTGATAATGACACCAAAGAGAATGCTCAAGCGCACCGCTCCAAATTGAGGATACGATTCACTTAGGCACCGATGCTTGCACGAGGCTGACATCGACCTGCGGCGGCCAGCCCCGCGCAAGCTTGTGCGGGGAGTTTGAGGCCAGTCTCGCCGCATGCGCCCGCAGACTGGGAACCCACTGCCGATGGTCTCGACAATCGCAAGCTACCAGCTGATCTCCAAGGACATCGTCAAATCGTTGCAGCAGACGATGGAGAAGCCGGACGTGTCCAAGGACACGGAATACTACCTGTCACACATCCGCAATGTGAAAACGATCGACGAGTTTATCGGCGACTATCGGCTGTTCAACTATGCCATGAAGGCCTTCGGGCTGAGCGACATGACCTATGCCAAGGCGTTCATGCGCAAGGTTCTCACAGAAGGCGTTGCCAGCTCGACCACCTTCGCCAACAAGCTTTCCGACGCCCGCTACCGCGAATTCGCCACCGCATTCGACTTCGCCAAGCTGGGTGACCAGGCAACGAGCACAACCGCCGCGCAGGTCGGCACCGTGGAGAAATACGTTCGGCAACAACTCGAGGAAGACGCCGGATCGCAGAACGAAGGCGTTCGTTTAGCACTCTACTTCGAGCGCAAGGCGCCCAAGATCACCAGCATCTATCAGATTCTCGCAGATCCAGCGCTGCTCAAGGTCGCCCAGATCGCGCAGGGTGTCTCATCGATGACGTCGATGGCGGATGTCGACAAACAAGCGAATATGCTCAGCGCGAAAATCGACATCACGGATTTCCAGACCCCCGAGAAGCTGCAGAAGTTTCTGCAGCGTTTTTCGGTAATGTGGGAGATGGAGAACGGAACGTCCACCGCGCAGTCGGCTTCAAGCACCCTCATCACACAGCCGCTCGAAATGGGCCTCAGCACGGATGTGCTGACCGCCCTGCAGAACCTGAAACTCGGACAATAAAATGCAATCAGCGCTCTATGTCAGCCTCTCGGCCCAGGTCTCGCTTGAGAAGCGGCTCGAAACCATCGCGAACAATATGGCCAATATGAAAACAGCCGCGTTTCGTGCCGACGCCGTGAAATTCGAGACTGCGATGTCACGCGCAGCGACCCAGGCGGTCGCTTTCTCCTCGCCGGGCGAGAATTTCATCTCGCGCAAGGAAGGTGCTATCACCCAGACCGGCAACACGCTGGACGTCGCGGTCACCGGAAACAGCATGGCCGCTTACCCCGGCGGCCCCGATCCTGGCCACACAACGTGGATGGCATTTTCTGGGCCGAACGGCACTGTCTATACGCGCGACGGCCGCATGCAGATCGATATCAACGGGCAGCTTCAGACCCTCACCGGCTATCCAATCCTCGATTCAGGCGGCACGCCGATCATCGTCGATCCTGATGCCGGCCCGCTGACGATCGTACGCGACGGCACCATTTCGCAGGGCCGGATCCAGGTCGGTCAGCTTGGCCTCTTTGACATCGCCTCGGACGCAAAGCTGGAGCGGTTCGGAACTTCGGGCGTGATTCCCAGCAAGCCCGCGACCACCGCGCTCGATTTCGTCACAGTCGGCTTTCAGCAGGGCTATGTCGAAGGATCGAATGTCGATCCTCTGACAGAACTCACACAGATGATGACTGCACAGCGCACCTTCCAGAGCGTCAGCTCATTGATCGACAATTCCGAAAGCACCATGCAGAGCGCCATTCGCACGCTGGGCGATCCAAAAGCCTGATGCCTGATGTGACCGGCGGGAGAGCTCGATGAACGCGCTTGAAAAACTCGAATCGACCATCGCAACCCTGCGCCGAGACGTGCCCACGGTTCGTGTCGGCGGCATGGTGTCCGAGGTGACGCCGACACTTTTTCGCGTCTCCGGCCTGTCGCGCTATGTCAGGCTCGGCGAATTGATCGGACTGGAGATCGACAAGCAGGTTCATCTCGGTGAGGTCGTGCGGATCGATACTGACGGCGTGACGGCCAAACCGTTCGATTCCCATTTTGCTGCCGGCCTCGGCGTTCCCGCCTTCCGAATGCCTCCCAAGACACTGTCCCCACATCCGGCCTGGAAAGGCCGCGTCATCAACGCCCTCGGTGAGCCACTGGATGGCGCCGGCGACATGCCGGTCGGCGAGCGCGAGATGCAAACGGATGCAAATCCCCCGCCGGCTATGAGCCGCTCGCGCGTCAGCAAGCCGCTGCGCACCGGCGTTCGCGTCGTGGATCTCTTCACACCGCTCTGCATCGGCCAGCGCATCGGCGTTTTCGCCGGTTCCGGCGTCGGCAAGACTACCCTTCTTTCGATGCTTGCACGCGGCTCCGGCTTCGACACGGTTGTCACTGCATTGGTCGGCGAACGCGGCCGCGAAGTGCGTGAATTTCTCGAGGAAGCGCTGGTGCATCACAAGTCCCGCGCCATCACGGTTGTCTCGACCAGCGACGAAAGCCCGATGATGCGGCGGCTGGCACCGAAGACGGCCATGACCATCGCCGAATATTTCCGTGATCGCGGCGAATCGGTGCTGCTGATCGTCGATTCGGTGACGCGCTTCGCCCATGCATCGCGCGAAGTCGCACTCGCCACCGGCGAGCCGGCGATCGCACGCGGCTACGCGCCGAGCGTTTTCAGCGAGCTCCCACGACTGCTGGAGCGTTCAGGACCGGGCCTAGAAGGCCAGGGCTGCATCACCGGCGTCTTTGCCGTGCTCGTCGACGGCGACGACCACAACGAGCCCGTGGCAGATACGGTGCGCGGTACACTGGACGGGCACATCATGCTGGACCGTGACGTCGCCGATCAGGGCCGCTATCCCGCCGTCAATGTGCTGTCATCGGTCTCGCGTCTCGGCCAGCATGTGTGGTCCCCGGAGGAAGCCAATCTGGTGCGCAAGCTGCGTGCCATGATCGCGCGTTTCGAAGACACCCGCGACCTTCGCCTGATGGGGGGCTATCAGCCCGGCCGCGACAGCGAACTCGATCAGGCCGTGCAGCTCGTGCCCAAGATCTATGACGTGCTGCAGCAGCACCCGAGCGACCCGTCCTGCGCCGAGCCATTCCAGGAATTGCTCAGCGTGATCAAGACCGCAATCGGGTAACTGCGCTCCGCGCTCTATACGCCCGGGATCGTGTCGAGATTCGCTGCCGCGACGATCGCGCCGGATCGCACGAGGCGAAGCGATTTCTGGATGTCGTCGTGAAAATATCGGTCCTCGTCGAGATGAGCCACCTCGGCCCGAATGCGCTCGCGAACGCTTTCCAGATGATCGCTGGACTTGAGCGGCACATGAAAATCACAGCCTTGTGCGCCCGCCAGCAGCTCGATGGCAATGACGGCCATTGCATTCTCGATCATCGGTAGTAGCCGGCGCGCCGCATGGGCAGCCATCGAGACATGATCTTCCTGATTGGCCGATGTCGGAATCGAATCGACGCTGGCCGGGTAAGCTCGCTGCTTGTTCTCAGATACCAGCGCCGCCGCCGTCACTTGCGCGATCATGAAACCGGAATTAAGCCCCGGCTTCGGTGTCAAGAACGCAGGCACACCGGATAGCACCGGATCCACCAGCATGGCGATCCGGCGCTCTGAGATTGATCCGATCTCACAGATCGCAAGCGCCATCATATCCGCCGCAAAAGCAACCGGCGCCGCATGGAAATTGCCACCGGAGATCGCAATATCGTCGTCGGCAAAGACCAGTGGATTGTCAGAGACGCCATTCGCTTCGGTAAGAAGTGTGGTGGCCGTCTGTCGCAAAACGTCCAGCGCGGCGCCCATCACCTGAGGCTGACAGCGGAGGCAATAAGGATCCTGAACACGGACGTCGCCGGTGCGGTGCGACTCGCGAATCGCGCTGCCGGCGAGAAGTTCCTTCAATGCCTGGGCCGAAACGATCTGTCCTTCATGCTTGCGCAGTTGATGGATGCGCGGATCGAACGGCGTATCCGAGCCACGCGCGGCATCGGTGGACAAAGCACCACTAACGAGCGCTGTCTTGAAAAGAATTTCAGCCTCGAACAATCCCGCAAGTGCATAGGCGGTCGAGAACTGCGTGCCGTTCAGTAGCGCCAGTCCTTCCTTGGCCTGCAGCTCGATCGGCTGCAGACCCGCACTGGCGAGCGCCTCCGTCGCCGGCAATCGCCCGGACTTCGTCAGCGCCTCGCCGACGCCGATCATGACGGACGCCATATGCGCGAGCGGGGCCAGATCGCCGGAGGCACCGACTGATCCCTGCGCGGGCACGATGGGCGTGATGTCATGCGCAATCATGGCGCTGAGCAACTGAACCGTCTCCATGCGAACGCCGGAGAAACCCTGTGCCAGGCTCGCAAGCTTGAGACACATCATCAGCCGCACCACCGGCGCCGGCGCCGGGTCGCCGACGCCCACGCAATGCGACAGCACGATGTTTTTCTGCAGGGCCGTGATGCTTTTGGCTTCTATGCCGACATGAGCAAGCTTTCCGAAGCCTGTATTGATGCCATAGACGGGTTCGCCCTTGGCAACGATCCGGGCAACTGCCGCAACACTGGCATTGATGTGGGGAATACAGCTCTCATCGAGAACTGGTACTGCCCCCCGATAGATCGACCGCCAATCTGCCAGTGTCACCGCACCCGGTGTGAACCGCATCGTCATAAAAGTAACTCCAAGCCGTCCCGTAGATGGCCCAAGGCAACACATCCAACGCTGCGCTTCAATGTTTGCGTGCAACAAAAAGGCCAGCCCTGCGGCTGGCCTTTCAGCTGATCGACAGTCAGGCCGTGCGCTGCGACGTGCAACGCAGCGTCACGTTTGGCTTATGGCTTCCAGCCGCCGCCCGGCAGGTTGCCGTGATAGGGCGTGTTGCGGCAGTGTCCCCACGGACCGCGCCAGTAACCGGGAGGGCAGCCGTTACCCATCACGGGAGCTTCCTGATAGTAGCCGCCCGGGAGCGGGCCGTAATAAGGCGTATAGCGGCAGCCGCCATAGGGACCGCGCCAGCCGTTCGGACCGCAGCCACCCGCAACCGGGATCACGTGCGCTTCGACAGCGACGCTCTGGCCCATCATCGGCGCAGCACTTGCCTGCGTCGAGACGATGAACATGGCGACGAGACATGCCGCCATCAGGTGCAGAATTTTGGTCATTCTATTCCTCTCGATGAGTTGAAGATCATTCGGCCCCGACGAAAGCGTCTCCGTCTTGCCGCGCGATGCGCAACCCGAAGATGCGTTGGTCTCCATTCTGCTTAGAGGCACGGGATACCGTTGGCAATTCCGTTCTATCAATGCACCGGCACAACCCGCTCGGTTAGTTATCCGCCCGTTAAGAACGCCGAACGGAGCTGCCGCATGAAGTACTTCATCAGTGTAGTTCCCTTTAAACAAAGCTGCGGCGACGTGTTGGAGCTATTCCAGAGACTGGAACCCTGCATCTGGTCCCACTGCGATCGAAGTGCTGCGGCACGAGCGACTTCAATTGCTGTAAGGCTTTTGCATGATAGCCGAGTTGCGTGGAACTCGGTTCTCGCGCTACCACCTGCCGCCGCGCAATCGCTTGATGAAAGACACCCGTGCTTCCCTGGAAACTGATCGATACGACCGAAGTACCCGGCGGCGGCGTGCCGCTGCGCCTGATGCAGCGCGGGCACGAGTTCACCATCAAGCTCGGCCAGAACGAATTGATGAGCAGTCGGCTGTTCGGCTCCGAGGAAGCGCTGGCGACGCTCACCTGCTTTCGCCTCAAGGACATGAAGGCGCCGCGGCTTTTGATCGGCGGTTATGGTATGGGCTTTACATTGCGCGCGGCGCTAAAGGTGCTCGGCCCGAAAGCGAAGATCACCGTAGTCGAACTGGTCCCCGCAATCGTCGCCTGGGCGCGTGGCCCAATGGCTGAGCTGTCTGGCGACAGCCTGACTGATCCGCGTGTGGAGATTGTCGAAGGCGATGTCGTTAAAGCCATCGCCGGTGCACGCGGCAAGTATGATGCGATCCTGCTCGACGTCGACAACGGGCCCGAAGGCCTGACGCGAAAATCGAACGATGCGCTCTATGACCTGAAAGGGTTGCGCGCGGCCCAGGCTGCGCTCAGTCCGGGCGGCGTGCTGGCCGTCTGGTCGTCATTTCCATATGACAAATTCACTGCCCTCCTCGGCAAAGCAGGTTTCAACGCCGAGGAAATCAAGATCCGCGCCACCGGCACACGCGGTGGCGCCCGTCATGTCATCTGGCTGGCGACGAAGCCAAAAACATAGCCGTCGCCGCCATGAAGATGGGTCTTAATAGGCAACCGAACGCCGACTGCGGCGCGGTTCGCTATAGGGCTGCGGGCTGAACGCCAGACGCGGATTGACGATGCAGTCGACGCCGCGACCCGATGCGGTGGCCTGGCACGCCTCATAGCTCGGATAGGAACAATCGGTCCCGAAAGCCTGCGACTGGATGCAATAGGGATAGGTCGGGGCGGCAACTGCAGGGCTGGAAGCCATGGCCGAAACACCACCAACGGCCAGCACGGCCAGCATCAGATTACGCATCATCTCTTCTCCTCCGCGGCAGCGGTCCTGTGACATCTCCAGAAAGCAACAGAGCCTGCGGATGAACGTTCCCGCAGACTCCGGTACATCCCGGTCTCGTGATCACACGCTGGCGCTGGCGTCATCACGAGGGTTAGACACCATAGTGCCGCATGGGTTCATTCGACCTTAAGGCCCGCGGCCTTGACCACTTTCTCCCACTTCTCGGTCTCCGAGACGATCATCTTGCCAAAGGCTTCCGGCGGTCCGATCAGCGGCTCGCCGCCGAGATCGATCAGCTTGGCCTTGACTGCCGGATCGGCCAGCACCGCATTTACGTCCGCGTTGAGCTTGGCGATAATCTCTGGCGGAGTCTTCTTCGGCGCACCCATGCCGAACAAAGCGCTGGCCTCATAACCCGGCACGGTTTCCGCGACGGTCGGCACATCGGGTAACAGCGACGACTTCTCTGTGGTCGTCACCGCCAGCGCACGAAGGCTGCCCGAGCGGATATGCTGGATGATTGACGGCATGTTGTCGAAGATCACCTGGACCTGACCGCCGAGCATATCAGTGATCGCTGGCGCAGCACCGCGATAGGGCACATGCTGCATCTTGGCGCCTGACAGCATCATGAACATCTCGCCGGACAGATGCACCGAGGTGCCGTTACCCGACGACGCCATGTTCACCTTGCCCGGATTGGCCTTCACATAGGCGATGAATTCCCCAACGGTCTTCGCTGTGATGTCCTTGTTAACGGTCATCACATTGGCAGTGCGATGGAAGGCGGCGACAGGCGCGATATCACGCACGAAATTGAAGCTTAGCTTCCCATAAAGCGTCGCGTTGATGTAGTTTGCCGGATTGACCAGCAGGATGGTGTAGCCGTCGGGTTCTGCATTCACGACAGATTCGGTGCCGATATTGTTGCCGGCTCCCGGCTTGTTCTCGACGACGAATTGCTGACCGGTTCGCTCGGATAGCTTTTGCCCGATCAGGCGGGCCAGAATATCGGTTGCACCACCAGCAGGATAGCCGACAACGAAACGTACTGGCCGCGTCGGATAATCCACGGCCAGCGCCGAGCTGACAGGAACGAGAGCGGTTGCAGTAAAAGCAGAAAAGCCAAGCGCAATCAGACCGATCGCGGCACGACGTGACGTCATATTTTATTCCCTCCGGCTGCCGCAACTTTGCGCGCGGTCAGCGTGTGTTGAATTGACAACGGCCGTATCTACCAAACAATTCAACTATCGACCAGTGCGACACTACTGCGGCACCAGCCCAAAGAAACGTCAAGGCAAGCCAAGGACCATTCATGTCCCTCACCGTCACGGCCCTCGATCATCTCGTCCTGAATGTCACTGATGTTCAGCGTTCCGCCACCTGGTATCAACGCGTCCTGGGCATGGAGGTGAAGGTGTTCGATCCCGGTCCGGGCAAGTCGCCGCGCACATCGGTGAGTTTTGGCGTGCAAAAGATCAATCTGCGGCCAGTCGGTGCCGATAAGGTCGAGTGGTTCACGGCGGATCATGAGATGGCCGGCAGCGACGACCTCTGTTTTCTCACTGCATCGCCGCCCAGCGCCGTGGTCGCGCATCTCGGCGCTTGCGGTGTCGCGATCGAGGAAGGCCCGGTGGCCAAACAGGGCGCGCGGGGCACCTTACGCTCGGTCTATTGCCGGGATCCCGATGGCAGCCTGATTGAAATTTCATCTTACGAAATAGGCTGAGCCTGCATGCCGGGGCAGTTTGCGCCGCGCCGCCGCCGATGGCACAACATCTTCCGTAAAAACAAGAATAAGAAAGCCGCACCGCACAAGCGGTCGCTCCGGCGGCTTTCGACGGAGGATGCATGCCCCACCCCGCGACAAATCCCGCCATGATTCCCGGTTCGATCGGCCCGTTCGACGGCATGGACGTGCCGTCGCTGCTGCGCATGCGTGCCGAAACGCGGCGCGATCATCCCTTCATCATCTGGTCGCCGTTCGATGCACCGGCACGGCCATGGACCTATGGCGAGTTTCACGATCGCGTCGGCGCACTGTCCGCAGGACTTGCCAGACGCGGTATCGTCCAGGGCGACTATGTGCTGATCCATCTCGACAATTGCGTCGAGATGCTGCTGGCCTGGTTCGCCTGCGTCGAACTCGGCGCCATCGCGGTCACCACGAATACCCGCTCGTCAGCCGCCGAGATCGAATATTTCGCCGATCATTGCGGCGCCGTCGCCGCGATCACCCAGCCATCCTATGCCGAAATCGTCGCCGCTAATTGCCGCAAGCTGCGCTGGATCGCGGTGACGTCGCACAACGCCGGCGCGTCGGCCGACGGCCATGCTGTGGGCAAGGCTGAGCGGTTCGAATCCCTGTTCGCCGACAGCGCCGATCGTCCGCGCCGCCCTGTCGATCCCTGGGCGCATTGCAGCGTGCAATATACGTCGGGCACGACGTCGCGGCCCAAGGCCGTACTGTGGACCCACGCCAATGCTTTATGGGGCGGCAAGGTGAACGCTGCGCATCAGGACCTGCATGCGTTCGATACGCATATGACCTATCTGCCGCTATTCCATACCAATGCGCTGGCCTATTCGATGTTGGCGACGCTGTGGGTCGGCGCCTCCATCGTGCTCCAGCCGCGCTTCTCCGCGCGCCGGTTCTGGTCCGTCGCCCTCGAACATCGCGCGACCTGGCTTTCGACGATTCCGTTCTGCTTGAAGGCGCTGCTCGAGCACGATGTACCGAAACATCATTTCCGGCTGTGGGGTGCGTCGTTCTGCGACCCGCCGGCCTTCGCCAAATTCGGCGTCAAGATCATCGGCTGGTGGGGCATGACCGAGACCATTACTCACGGCATCATCGGCGAGGTCGACCAGCCTAATACGCCCATGGCTATCGGCCGCGCCGCAACCGAATATGGCATTCGCGTCACCAATGACGACGGCACGCCGACCGCCGTGGGCGAGACTGGCAACCTCACGATCAAGGGCATTCCCGGCCTGTCGCTGTTCAAGGAGTATCTCCACAACGAAGCCGCGACCTCAGACAGTTTCGACACCAACGGCTTCTTCATCACCGGCGACCGCGTCACGCTGCTGGAGCGCGGCTATATCAAGTTCGGCGATCGCGCCAAGGACATGCTGAAGGTCGGCGGCGAGAACGTCGCGGCGTCCGAGATCGAGCAGGTTGTCATCACCGTGCCCGGCGTGCGCGAAGCTGCCGTCGTCGGCAAGAAACATCCCATGCTGGATGAAGTGCCGGTGGTCTTCATCATTCCCCATACCGGCGTGGCGCAGGTGCCCCCGGCGCTGCATGACAATGTCATGGCGGCCTGCAAGAGCGGTCTGGCGGATTTCAAGGTGCCGCGTGAAATCCACTTCGTCGACGAGATGCCGCGTTCAACTCTGGAGAAAGTCGCCAAGGCCGAGTTGCGCAAGCTGCTGGCCTGAGACGAACGACGCTTACGCGCCGAGCGCCACCGGGCGGAACACCTGTAGCAGTTGCTGGTCGATCTTGTCGCCCATCTGCTCCATGATCTCGAACGCCTTGGCATGCGTGAAGGCCATGCGATAGGCGCGCCGCTCCACCAGAGCCGCGTGGATGTCGACGATGGTCATCAGGCGCACGATATCGCTGATCTGGTCGCCGGCCAGCGCATCGGGGTAGCCGCTACCATCCAGGAATTCGTGGTGATGCAGCACCACGTCGAGCATCTCGCGCGGAAAACTGCCTTGCGCGACCAGCGCCTCAAAGCCGAGACGCGGATGCTTGCGGATTTCGAGCGTCTCTTCCTCGGTGAGCTTGCCCGGCTTGTCCAGGATCGCGACCGGGATGAAAGCCTTGCCCACATCATGGACCAGGGCTGCGCGCGTGAGACGGCGCTGATCTTCGTCGCGCATGCCGAGATGCTGCGCAAAGGCCACCGCGAAGCCAGTCACGAACAGGCAGTGACGATAGCTGTGATTGTGATGACGACCGACGGCGGCCAGCCATTCGCGCAGCGACGTGCGCTTGATGGCCTTCAGAATCTGGTTCTCCGCCTGCATCACGTCGTTGAAAGTGAGCGGCACGCCAGCGGGCAACTTCTCGAAGATCTTGACCATCACCGCATGGGCGGCTTCGACGCCGCGATTCAGCGCCTTGCCGCGGGCGGAGAAGTCCTCGTCATGTGGGTTCGGAAACGCGGCGCGGATACGCTGCATAATGCCGCGCGCATCGAACGGCCGCGCGATCGTATCAGTGGCGCCGAGCGCCCAGGCCTGCATCGATCCGTGATGCAGCGAGTCGGCCAGCACGAACAAACGCGGTATCGCTTCATAGGATTTGTGGCGCAGTTTGTTGCGCACGCGCTGCACGGCCTCTGCCGAACGCAGATTGATATCGACCACGATACCCGACAGCTCGCTAGGCGGCGTCTCCGGAATGGCTGATGTTGGGACAACATCGACCTCGCCAACCTTCTGCAGAATATCGACGAGTTCACTGCTGCTATCGCTGCGGTCCGATGCCAGAAGCAGTCGGCGGCGCGCCGGCGATTGTTTGACTGAAGCGGTCATATGCCCTCGATCTATTGCGGTGAACGGGCCGCAAGCAGGACATACATACCTTGGAACAGGGTTCTTGAAGCTTAATGGGTATTGTTAATGCTTCCTGATCGACCTCGGGAAGGTTTCATTCCGGCGGATAGCGCTATCAGCCGGTTAGGGACTTCGTGAAAACTTTAAGCAAAGCCGCCTTGCGCCGGAATCCGATCCGGAAAACAATCGCGCCATGAAGACCATCAGGTTCATCCTCGGCGTAGCGACCGCCCTCGCCGTCACGGTTCCAGCCCACGGGCAGCCCGCCGGAACGACGCCCGATCTGCTATTCACGGCAACCCTTTCGAACACCACGCCGCTGGCCTTCGGCATGGCGGTGGATGATGCCGCCCACGCACTAGGCGCGCCGCTGACCTATATCAGCGGCCGGCCGGGGCATGAGATCTATCTGGCGGTCCTAACCTTCGGCGGCAGCGGCTTCTTTGACCGCCGCGATCGCCTCTATCTCCAGTTTCGCAAGGGACGCCTGACCGGCTGGAAGGGCGACTGGGGCCGGCATTGGATGTGGCAGTAGCCGCTTTGTGAGTAGACCAGTGCTGTCGTCCGCGCCAAACAGACCTCACCCCTTAACAACGATATGGAATACCTCGTGGGACAAGACATCACGCTGACTGCATCTGACGGCTTCAAGCTCGGCGCCTACCGCACGCAGCCTGCGGGCAAGCCCAAGGGCGCCGTGGTGGTGATCCAGGAAATCTTCGGCGTAAACAACCACATCCGCACGGTCTGCGATCGCTTCGCTGTGCAAGGCTATGTGGCGGTGGCGCCGTCGATCTTCGATCGCACCGAACCCAACTTCCAGTCCGGCTATTCGCCCGAGGAAATCGCCATCGCGCGCAAGTTCGTTGCCAATCCGGATTGGCCCGCGATGCTGCGCGATACCCAGGCCGCGATCGATTCCGTTGGGGATATCGGCAATGTCGGCATCATCGGCTTCTGCCTTGGCGGCAGCGTTGCCTACGCCGCCGCCGCGAAGTTGACGGGCCTCAGCGCCGCCATCGGCTATTACGGCGGCGCCGTGGTGCGCTTTGCCGACGACAAGCCGACCGTACCGACGCAACTGCATTTCGGTGAAAAGGATCACGGCATTCCGCTGTCGGACGTCGAGACCATCCGCGCCAAGCGGCCGGATGTGGAGGTCTTCGTCTATGACGGTGCCGAACACGGCTTCAACTGCGATCAGCGCGCCAGCTACAACAAGGCCAGCGCAGATGTCGCCAGGGAGCGCAGCCTAGGCTTTCTGGCCAAGCATCTGGTGAAGTAAGAGACGAGGGCGCGTCTCTCCTTATCACACTCTCGGTGTCGCCCGGCTTGACCGGGCGATCCAATATACGTTGTCACCAGGGCTAATCACGAACCCCTGCGTTTACTGGATCACCCGCTTTAGCGGGTGACAGCCGAGACCTGCCCGAGCCAATCCGTGCCAACTTACTCGCCTTTGACGCCCGCGGTCTTTGCCACCGTCGCCCAGCGGTCGAAATCGCGGCGCAAGCTCTTCTCGAACGACTCGGCGCTGTCACCGACGGGAACGAGATTGACCGCTTGCAAGCCGGCGGTCCCTTCCGGCGAATTGATGATACGCCCAAGCTCGGCGGACAATTTGTTCACAATGTCCTTCGGCGTCGCTGCTGGCACGAAGATGCCAACCCAGCCCTCAGCCTCGAAGCCGGGATAGCCGAGTTCAGCCATGGTCTGCACATTCGGCAGCTTGGGCTTGCGTTTCTCGCCACCCACCGCGAGCGGACGGATTTTGCCGGCTTCGAGCTGCGGTCCGGCCGTGGTGAAGTCGAGGAAGGCCGCCGTGACCTGATTACCGAGCAGGTCGTTCAAGAGCGGCGCGGCGCCACGATACGGCACATGGGTCATGTCGATGCCGGTGTTTTTCTTCAGGAGCTCGCCATAAAGATGCGACGTGGTGGCATTGCCGAAAGTGCCGTACGGATATTTGCCGGGGCTCGCCTTGGCGAGATCGATCAGCTCCTTCACAGACTTCATCGGCTGCGCTTCAGGAACGACGAGCACGATCGGGGAGATCGCGACCTGCGTGACCGGCGCGAGATCCTTGAATGCGTCGTAAGGCAGTTTCGACATCAGGCTCGGCGCTTGGATGATCTGCGTGATGGCAACGAGCACCGTGTAGCCATCGGCCGGAGCCTTGGCGGCGAAATCGTTGCCGATCACACCGCCGGCGCCCGGCTTGTTCTCAACGGTGACGGTCTGCTTCCAGGACTCTTGCAGCTTCTGCGCCAGCAGGCGCGCGGCGACGTCAGTGGCACCACCGGGCGCATAGGGCACGACGAAAGTGATGCGCCGATCGGGATAGGATTGCGCCGTCTGCGCGGACACCTGCGACGACACCGCTCCCAGCGCCACGATGGCTGCCAGAGTGACGCCGCGCATGACCTCGATCGACGGACTCGTCTTCATCTATTCCCCCTGAAATCTGGTTGCGCCGACATGGCGGCGCTCCGGCGAGTTGGCCTCGCTTGACCATTGCTTACAGCGCAGAAGACGATTCTGATACAGCGCAACGCGTGTCCTGACGCTGATGCGCCTATACATCGCAGCCTTAAATTATCGAGAGCACCCCGACCTATTCCGCAAAGCGGAGAAAATCACGCTTGGGGTGATGACGGAACTTGATGCGCGCGATCAGAACCAGCGTTCGCTGACCAGCACCGTATCACCGGGATTGATCGGCGTGCCCAGCGGCACTACGGCGCGATACGAGCCCTCAACGGTGGTATGGGTCAGCGTGACTTCATCACGCTTGGCGCGCGGCGAAAAACCACCAGCAATGGCGATTGCGCTTTCGACGCTCATATTGGGCACGTAAGGATACTGGCCGGGAGCGGCGACTTCACCGAGAATGAAGAACGGACGGTAGGCTTCGATTTCGACAGCCACCGACGGTTCACGAATGAACCCGTTACGCAGGCGACCGGTGATGCTCGCGGCCAAAGCAGCAGGTGTCATGCCGCGCGCCGGCACGCGGCCGATCAGCGGCATGGTGATCGCGCCACCGGCATCGATGGCGTAGGAATTGGTGAGACCTTCCTGGCCGTAAACCACGACGCGCAACTTGTCGCCGGCATCGAGCTTGTACTGCGCATCATAGGTCGAGACCGGGGGAGCATAAGCAACCGGCACTGCTGCCGGCCCGTAACCCGGGCGGCCGTAAGCGAGGGTATCGAGATCGGCGGCCGGCGCAACCACTGCAACAGGACCTGGTCTCCGCATGCAGCCGGACAAAGCCAGCGCGGCAACCGCGACAATCATGGGCAGACGAAACGCGCGGGCAGACGACACTGGACATATCCCTCATAGAGGCAGCTTCGGTTCTGGCCTGTTATGGTTAAAATTCCGTTGTCATGGCCTTCCATCAGGCAGCAAAAAGCCCGCCTTCGGGAGTTCCGAAAGCGGGCTTTTGACGTTGTTTATCTACACTTAGCCGTGGTCAGTTCAAGCCGTGACGCCGACTCCGATCGGGCAGGACACACCGGTGCCGCCGAGACCACAGTAGCCGCCGGGATTCTTCGCCAGATACTGCTGGTGATAGTCTTCGGCGAAGTAGAACTTCCCGGCCGGCGCGATCTCGGTAGTGATGGTGCCGAGACCCTTCGCCGATAGCGCCTTCTGATACGCCGCCTTTGAGGCTACGACAGTATCGCGCTGCGCATCGTTGAAGGTGTAGATCGCCGAGCGATATTGCGAGCCGATGTCGTTGCCCTGACGCATGCCCTGGGTCGGGTCGTGGCTTTCCCAGAACGTCTTCAGGAGTTGCTCGTAAGAAATTTTCTTCGGATCGAACACCACCAGCACCGCTTCGGTGTGACCGGTGCGGCCCGAACAGGCTTCTTCGTAGGTCGGGTTCGGCGTGAAGCCGCCGGCATAGCCGACCGCGGTCGTGTAGATGCCGTCGCCGAGTTCCCAGAACTTGCGCTCAGCGCCCCAGAAGCAACCGAGCCCGAACACCGCCTGCTCAACTCCTTCCGGATAGGGCTGCTGGATGTTGCTGCCATTGACGAAGTGGTGCTTGGCAGTCGGGATCGGCGTATCGCGACCGGGCAGCGCTTCGGCAGCGGTCGGCAATGTAGTGGTTTTACGCATGAACAGCATGGATCGTCTCCCTGCGCGTTCGCGAACGAAGTGGGCTCCGGTTCGCTGGACGAACGCACGCATCTGAGGGCCAACAACGCCGTGACGGCAGAACCGGATTCACTCCCGCCGCGCGGCGCGTATCTCGAATGGCAATATAGGTATCTACGACGGAAACGGCAGGTCTGTTACGCCGCTGATGCGCCGTTCAATTCCGCGAATAACCAATCAGCGGCTTGCTTGGCCGGAACAGCAGCATCAGCACGATGCCGAGCACGCCCATGATGGCCCAGGCCGGTTGGTTAAGCAGCAGCTTGAGAAGCCCGCTGAGAAAAGGCGCATTGGCATCGACCGCTGCTTGGAAGGAACGCTGGCTGGCCTGGTTGATGTCGTTCCAGAACTCCCCGAGCCGGGTCAGCCGCAGCGCCTGATCGGCAATCGAGCGTGCCCCATCATAGACCAGGAATACGAACCCACCGGCCAGCAGTAACAGCCCTATCAGGCGGAAAAAACCGCGGATCATCCGAATCCCCTCATCGTTCTCTCCCCGGCAATACCGGGCAAACCCGAGAAATTCAACCTCTTCAGCAACTTAACTGCGACCACACGGCTGTTTTCCGTCTAAAGGCACAGCCGGAAAGCGTTGACGGTGGAAATCGGGCGCTCTATAAGGAGCGCCAATGGCGGTGGGCGCAATCCCGCCGCCGCTGTTCTTTGAGCGGCGCGCCCCGTGAGTTTCAAAACGCGTGAGCTTTGCCGCTCCGGGGATAGCATTTTCAGGAACACCCCGGAAACAGATCAGCGTTGGCCGCAGTCGAGCGGCAGACGTCAATCAGCCCGGCGCCCGAGACGGGACGCTGCTGAAGGATAGTGAGATATGGCCAATACGACCTCCGCCAAGAAGGCGACGCGCAAGATTGCCCGCCGCACCATCGTCAACAAATCCCGCCGCACCCAGATGCGCGGTGCAGTCCGCACCGTCGAGGCGGCGATCAAGAGCGGTGACCGCGAAGCGGCGCTGAAGGCGATGAAGCTCGCCGAGCCCGAACTGATGAAGGCTGCTCAGCGCAACCTCGTTCACAAGAATCTCGCAAGCCGCAAGGTCTCGCGTCTCGTCCATCAGATCGCGAAGCTCGCGCAGTAATCTGACGACAACATTCTTTCTAAAAAGCCCGGCTTTGCGCCGGGCTTTTTTTATGCCGCAATGCGTTCGCGCTATCGCGTCACAAATTCTGATGAACCGCAAATACGGCTGCACGCTTGCACGATGCGCGTCTCGTCATGTCTCTTCAACGGCACAGCCGGAACGCACAACGCATCACACCGAGCGCCAATCCGCGTTATCGCTTGCGTCAGCGTGATTCTGAAAAAGCAACAGCGTCACGCCGCCAGCGCGAGTCCGATGTCTAGGGTTACCCTGACTCAACGCACAGAAAAAAACGCGCGGCTCTAATCACTTATCGGCATAGCGAAGCGGACCAGTTTGAAAACGCGGACTCCGCCCCTTCATTCGTAAATGAATTATGAATTTCTTTTTTCGCTGGATCGAATTTGCAACGGCACTGTCACATTGCGATTCAGCGCGTTGATTCAAAACCTTGACGTATCGTCAAAAAAATCATGGCGCGTTCCGGGCTGCGCAAGTGAGGCTTTTGCGGGGCACCTGAAAAATGATTCCGTTGCGAGAAACCGGGCGTGCTGTATTTCTTTAATCACTCGCGGCGCCCGCGGTTCTTCAGATCAGAGCGATTTAAGAACCAGGACGGACCTTAGGATCAGCGACGGTCTTCAGGTTAGCGACACCTTCCAAGCTTTGATCGGATCGCAGCCCATAGCAATATGGGAAGGGTTGTTCTGTGTCGAAATTTCTCGGGTATCCATTCGGGTGCTTTGAAAAGAAATGCGCACCGGCCAATCGCAACCAGCAAAGCTGACGGTGCGGAAGTAAGCGGGCAGGCGAGCGGGCAAGACGACGATACGGGAATGCGACTGAACGAGTTTCGATGTTCAGCGTTGCGGACTAACTTTGAACCACATGTGAACTGACATCTTGCCGCGAGCGACCGCGGCGAGCGGGGGAGGCTTTATGCGCAAATCGACCACGACAGCATTCCAGCGACCGCGATCTGCGTCTCGTTCAGATATGGCGACCCACACCTCCGCCCACGTTCCCGACAGACCCTCCAGTACGCGCTGACCTCGCGACGAGGTCCTCTTCGACATCACTGATCTGACCTCGGCCGGATGGCCGTTGGCGGAGCTGTGCCCGAAGACGACGCGTCACACGAGGTCGCACCGCGTCTCCATACGCGGACATTCATCGGCAGCGTTGTGCCGGACACTCACTCTATCTGAAAAGTTCTCTGACAATGGCTAATATGGAACAGGATCACTGGTCTCGCGTGAAAGGTCGGCTGCGGTCGACGGTTGGCGAAGACGTTTACTCCAGCTGGTTCGCGCGGATGGATCTCGAAAGCGTGCAGGACGACAGCGTCCATCTTTCGGTACCCACCCGATTCCTGAAGAGCTGGATCCAGGCCCACTATGCCGAGCGTGTGCTGAACGCTTGGCAGGCCGAGATGCCGCAGGTTCACCGCGTCGACCTCACCGTGCGCTCCGCAATGCGCAACGTGGCGCCCGCCAACAAGGAAGCCGCCGCGCCAGCCGAAGCACGCCGCACCGAGACGTTCAACAACCGTCCCGCGCCCGAACTCCGTGCCACGGCCACCGCGCCGGTGTCCGCAAGCCATGAAGCACTTGGCGGCTCGCCGCTCGATCCGCGCCTGACTTTTGCGAGCTTCGTGCTCGGCCGCGCCAACACGTTGGCCCATGCTGCCGCGCGTCAGGTCGCCGAAGGTCGCCGCGGCGATCCGGTGATGTTCAACCCGCTTTACATCCATGCCGGCGTCGGCCTCGGCAAAACCCATCTGTTGCAGGCCGTGACCTGGGCTGGCAATTCCGGCCCAGACCGCAAGGTGCTGTATCTCACTGCCGAAAAGTTCATGTACGGCTTCGTCGCTGCGCTGAAGACGCAGACGGCGCTCGCCTTCAAGGAAGCGCTACGCGGCATCGACGTGCTGGTGATCGACGACATGCAGTTTCTGCAGGGCAAGACCACGCAGGCCGAATTCTGTCACACGCTGAATGCGCTGATCGATGCCGGCCGCCAGGTGGTGATCGCCGCTGATCGTCCGCCGTCGGATCTAGAAAGCCTCGACGAACGCGTGCGTTCGCGCCTCGCCGGCGGTCTCGTCGTCGAAATGAGCTCGCTCGGCGAAGAGCTGCGCCTGGGCATCCTGAAATCGCGCGTTGCCGCCGCGCGTGCACATCACGCCTCGTTCGAGGTGCCGGAGCCGGTGCTGGACTATCTGGCCCGCACCATCACCCATAACGGCCGCGACCTCGAAGGCGCAATCAACCGCCTGCTGGCGCATTCGAAGCTGAACGCCACGCCGGTCACGCTGGAAATGGCTGAGCGAGAAGTACGCGACCTGATCCGCCCGCAGGAGCCGAAGCGCATCAAGATCGAGGACATCCAGCGTGTCGTCGCGCGTCAGTACAATGTCAGCCGGTCCGACCTCCTGTCTTCACGCCGCACCGCCAATGTCGTGCGCCCCCGTCAGGTTGCGATGTATCTGGCCAAGACCCTGACACTGCGCTCGCTGCCGGAAATCGGTCGCCGCTTCGGTGGCCGCGATCACACCACCGTTCTGCATGCCGTACGCAAGATCGAGGCGCTGGTCGGCAAGGACGTGGCCCTGCAGGATGAGGTCGAAACGCTGAAGCGCCAACTGCAGGAATAAGACATTCCGGCCCCGGTGTGCCGAAGCGCGCACCGGGGCCGGACCTGCCGTTAACCCTCAAAACATTGGGGGCCGGAAGCCTATCTCTCTTGCGCTTCCCGGCCATCCACGCCACCTTGCGGTCCCCCGCGGGATTGAGCAAAATCCACTTGATCGAGCTTGCGGGTGTCATCGCCGCGGCGCCCGTTCGGGCTGCCGGGCATTTTCACACGACACCGGATTGAATCGGGCGGGTTTTGTTATGAAGGTCACCGTCGAACGCGCGCAACTCCTGAAGTCGCTGAGCCACGTCCATCGCGTGGTGGAGCGCCGCAACACGATTCCGATCCTGGGCAACGTGCTGATCCGCGCCGAAAATGCCCGGCTGTCGCTGAAGGCCACCGACCTCGACCTTGAAGTCACAGAAACCCTGGCCGCCGAAGTCGGCACCGCCGGTTCCACCACCGTGCCCGCACATATGTTTTACGACATCGTCCGCAAACTGCCAGACGGCTCCCAGATCGTGCTCGAAGCCGATGGCGATCGCTCGGTAATGGCGATCCGCGCCGGCCGCTCGCGCTTTACCCTGCAGACCCTGCCGGAGAATGATTTCCCGGATCTCGCCGCCGGCGAAATGACGCATTCGTTTGCGCTGCCCGCCTCCGACGTCAAGCGTCTGATCGACCGCACGCAGTTTGCGATCTCCACTGAAGAGACCCGCTATTATCTCAACGGCATCTATCTCCATGCCGCCGGCACCGCGACCGCGGCAACCCTGCGTGCCGTCGCCACCGACGGTCATCGTCTGGCGCAGATCGACCTCAAGCTGCCCAAGGGCGCCGACGGCATGCCGGGCGTCATCGTGCCGCGCAAGACGGTTGGTGAAGTGCAGCGCCTGATCGAGGATCTGGAAGCCGAGATCACCATCGAACTGTCGCAGGGCAAGATCCGCTTCACGCTTGGCAATGTGGTTCTGACCTCGAAACTGATCGACGGCACCTTCCCGGACTATGGCCGCGTAATTCCGCAGAACAACGACAAGGAACTGGTGATCGACAAAAAGGATTTCGAGAACGCCGTCGACCGCGTCTCGACAATCTCCAGCGAACGCGGCCGCGCCGTGAAACTCGCGCTGTCGGCGGGCAAGCTCGTGCTGTCGGTGACCAATCCGGATTCCGGCAGTGCGACGGAAGAGCTCGAAGTCGAATATGCCTCCGACGCGCTCGATATCGGCTTCAACTCGCGCTATCTGCTCGACATCGCCGCCCAGATCGAAGGCGAAGTCGCTGTGCTGCGCCTCGCCGATCCCGGCTCGCCGACGCTGGTGCAGGACAAGGACGCCAAGGGCGCCCTCTATGTGCTGATGCCGATGCGGGTGTGAGTTCCTTCAGGTGTCGTCCCCGCCTAGCGCGCCAAAGGCGCGCGCGGAGCGGGGACCCATAGCCTCCGAAGAACTGGTTGCAGCTAGGTAGCCACGGCTCTGCCGTTTTAATTGTGCCGACCGTGGTTATGGATCCCCGCCCCGCATGCGCCTTCGGCGCACTAGGCGGGGATGACAACGGAGATTGGCGCGGCTCGTTGCGACGACTTTAGCTGAGTCCCATATTCACGAATGACCGCCTCCCGCATCCATCGCCTGTCGCTCACCAACTTCCGCAGCTATCGCGCGGCGTCGCTGGAAACGTCGGCGGACATGGTCGCCCTCGCCGGCCCGAACGGCGCCGGCAAGACCAATTGCATCGAGGCGATCTCGTTTCTGTCGCCGGGCCGCGGCCTGCGCCGCGCGACGCTCGAAGACGTTGCGAATAACGACGGCGACGGTTCCTGGGCCGTGTCGGCGACTGTCGAGGGCGAAGTGGGCCTCGCCACACTCGGCACCGGCATCGATGCACCCACGGCTGAAGGCGCCTCCACCAGCCGTCGCTGTCGTATCGACCGTGAGCCGGTAGGCTCTGCCGCAGCGTTTGGCGATCACCTGCGCATGGTGTGGCTGACACCCGCGATGGACCAGTTGTTCATGGGCGCCGCCTCCGAACGCCGGCGCTTCTTCGACCGCCTCGTGCTGGCCATCGACAAGGATCACTCCGGTCGCGTCTCCGCGCTGGAGCGCAGCCTGCGCTCACGCAACCGCTTGCTTGAAGAGCGCAACGGTGACAGCCACTGGCTCGACGCCATCGAGCGCGAGACCGCCGAACTCGCAGTTGCTGTCGCCGCGACGCGTGGTCAGACCGCGATGCGGCTCGCAGAGATGCTGCGCGTGCGCGGCGAAGCCTCGGCCTTTCCATCCGCACTCATCATGCTCGACGGATGGATGGAGAATGCGCTGGTCAATGAACCGGCCACAGCGGTCGAAGATCGCTATCGCCAGATCTTGCGCGATAGTCGCCCGCGTGATGCCGCCGCCGGCCGCACGCTTGACGGCCCGCATCTCACTGACCTGCAGGTGATTTATGCGCCGAAGAACATGCCCGCGCGCGATGCCTCCACTGGCGAACAGAAGGCGCTGCTGATCGGCCTCGTGCTCGCACATGCCACGCTGGTTGCCGAGATGACCGGTATCACGCCTCTGCTGCTGCTCGATGAAGTCGTCGCCCATCTTGACCCCGACCGGCGCAAGTCGCTGTTCGGCGAACTCTCGAAATTGGGCGCCCAGGTCTGGATGACCGGTGCCGATCCCGCTGCTTTCGGGGATATCGGCACCTCCGGCGAGATCTTCGACATCGCCAATGGGCGCGCCACGCGGCGCCCGCCGGCTGGTTGAACCAAAGCAACACCTCCTACAACTCACTTTAAGTGCCCCGCGCAAATGATGTCGCTGCCCTTGTGGGCGGCGCTTTTGCATGCGCGCAAGCAACCGCCGGAGGCTTTCAGTGATGTTTTCAAGCAAGCGCGGGATGCAGCTCCCGGCCAGACACTGCCTATTTGCCCTGCTCGTCAGCACCGCCATCGCCGGCGGCTCGCTGGCCTGCCACGCCGAAGACGGCCTCGTGGATGTGAGAACGCTGCCATACATCGAAGGTGCAACGGCCCGGCCGGAAGCCACCAAGTATCCCAACCTCAGCGCCAGCTATTTTGGCGCTGGCACTGTTGCAGACACAATTGCCAGCACCGGCAGATTACTCGCCGCCGATGGCTGGATCGCCTACACGCCGCCATTCGAGGCCTCGAATCGCAGTCGCTGGTACAAGAAGGGGGCGCAGGGCGTGTCGGCATCCTTTATGACCGATGGCAGCCGAACGGACCGGTCGGGCGTCAGCTACAGCTCACAGCGCCTGGAAGTGAACCTGCCCTTCCCTGAACGTGCGACCGACATCGTCTACGACGAGCGGCGACCGTACCTTGGATGCATGACCACTGAAACGGTCGACGCAACGCTGGCTTTCTTTCAGAAAGAATTCGCTGCATTGGGCTGGTCGCCGCTATCAGCGAGTGCTGCGGAGACCCGTTGGCCCGACGCGAAGATCGACGAGACGATCGCGAATGGCGTGCGTGTCTATTTCACCCGCGACGGCAACACGCGACAATTGCCGGTGATGCTGACCTTGCAACGAGGCGCCGACAGCAGGACCAGCGTCGAGATACGCGTTGCGCCATTCGCGCTTCCGCAAGAGCTGGTCGCCGGCTCAGAATCTGCCGGTCTGCCAAAACCCGAACGGATCAAATCCGCCGGAACCACCGGCAGCGCAGATTCCATCAAGCGCGAAGCGCATGCGCTGATCCCGGCTGAACTCGGCCCCGTGCTCGCCTTCTATCGCCGCGAACTCGGCAAGAAAGGCTGGATCGAACAAAGCAAGGACACCGTCGTCACCGCCGATCGCGCCTCGCTCGCATTCACCTCCCCGGAGGAAACTGCGACGATGCAGATTGGTCGCAAATACGATCTGACCACCGTGCAGATCGACGTGCAGGTCCTGCCATCCGTGATCGCAGCGCGCGCGAAGGCCAAAAAGGAAGCAGACGACCGCTTTATCAAGGACGCACTCGCGTTCGGGCAGGCGGCTATTGCCGAAGCGGATGCGAGGCGCGCCGCGGCACAAGCCGCGCGTGGGCCGGAAACTGCATTACGCGCGATGGACGGTGCGAGCACATCGATTCCGGTCCCCGACACCGCCAGCGAGATCGATTTCGACGGCGCCGATGGCAGACTCGCATTCACCAGCTCATCAAGCGTCAGCGCGCTGGCGGATTTTTACCGCAGCGGAATGAAAACGCTCGGCTGGAAGAGCGCGCCGTCGGTCATCAACAATCCCAATATGGTGGTGTTGAATTTCAGCAAGGCCAAGCAAAGCATCTCGCTGACGGCGATGCAGATGGGCCCGAAGGTCAATGTCACGGCGACAGGCTCGGGCCTGAAGGGCGCGCCTGTCGCGGCCGTTGCCAGCAAAACCGACAACGCCAAGAGTGTCGAACAGGTTCTCGAATCCGATGGCGACACCGATTATCCCACACCAAAGCAGCGGACGTTGCGATCGCTCGGTACATCCGGGCTGCCCGGTGGCGCACCATTCCGGCATGAGTTGAACGCCTCCATTCCTGCCGGATTGGATTCGGTTTTGGCGTTCTACCGACGCGAACTTACGCAGCGACAGTGGCAGGAAGACACGCAGAGCGCGGTCATCAAGCCCGACAGCGCCATGCTGGCTTTCAAAGCCCCCGATGGTCCGGCCATGCTGAAACTGGAGCGTCGCAACGACGAGACCAGCGTCAGCCTGGTCGTGCGTCATCCCGCAGAAGCGACAAAGGCGGGCATCCTGCCCCCACCGGGCAAGGTTCGGCTGCTGTTCGGCAATATGGGCGATGCCGAGGTGTCGGTCAGCGTTCACAACAAGACGATCAAGGTCGCGCCCGGCGTGGGGGGACCGCAAAATCCGAACGGGCCGACCATGGAACTGCCGCCCGGCGCCTACAAGGTCACAATCAAGGCCGCAGGCAAGCCTGCACATGACAGCACGATCAAGGTCGCGGCCAATGACAGCTGGGGTCTAATGGTCGGCCCTGACGGTCGGGATATCCTCCCGCTTCAGCTCTACTGAGGACAAAGCTAACGGCATATCAGTGAGCGTATCCATCGCAGCATTGAGCCATGAGAAATCGGCTGTTGTAGGCGGCGCCGGACGGCATAAATATCTGGCTATGCTGGTATTTTTGGCCATTCACCTATCGCGGATCGCACACGCATTCGGAAGCGAAATGCGTTCGCTGCCGATCCCCGGGCCGCGCATGATCGACGAGGCCGAATGCGTCTGTTCGGTGCTGCTGGCGATCGTCTTGTCGCACGCCATCGGCGCGGAGAATGTCGGCTGGGCCGCGTTCTCCGGCTACATGGTGATGCGCTCGCATGTCGCCGAAAGTTTTACACGCGGCATCCTCCGCGTGATTGGGACGCTCGCTGGCGCAGGACTCGCGCTTGCCGCTGCGCCTTTGCTGCTGCGCCAGCCGGTGTTGCTGAGCCTCGGTCTTCTGATCGGTGGCAGCATCACCCTCTATTTCGCCATCGTCGGCCGCCGCGCCTATGCCTGGCTGTTCACCGGCCTCACTTTCCTGATGGTGCTGATCGAAGGCATGGAACATGCGCGCGAGCCGATCCTGCGCTTTGCCTCGACGCGCGTGCTCGAAGTGCTGGCCGGCACCACCGCCTGCGTCATCGTCAGTGCGATCTCGACCTGGACAGTGCGGCGCGCGCTACCGAATCCGGACAACAATCTGCGCGCCAAGCCGGTCGACCAGCCGACGCGGCAATGGCACGCCACGGTGGCGCGTCACGCCTTGGTTGGCGGCATTGCATTGGCGCTGATCCCGTGGGCTTGGCAGTGGCTCGGCATCCCCTCGCTCAGCCAGTCCAGCATCACGATCTTCGCGGTCATGCTGGTACCGGCCGCATCGCTGGCGGAGGGCATGCTTAGCCCGGTTTCCTCGCGCATGATGAACCGGCTGGTCGGCTGTCTCGCGGGCGGCCTGCTGGCCAGCGCAATCCTGCTGGTCAGCCAACATTCGCCCGTCGTGATGACCATCGGACTCGCGCTCGGCGTTATGATCGGCCGTCACATCGAAAATGGCCCGCCCTCCCTGAGTTATGCCGGTCTGCAATTCACTTTGGCCTTCCTCGTGGTGCTGGTGCCTGACAACTACGCCAATGCCGCCCTGGAGCCCGGCTATGACCGCCTGTTTGGCATTCTGTTCGGGATGGTGCTGCTGGAGCCGGTCGTGCTGGCCGCGCATTTGATCGCCAGGCGCGGCCTCAAGGGGACCCCCGCCAAACCGGCTGCGGGATTGGCCGAAAAATAGCCTCTCGGATGCACGCAAGCCGGGCATTTCGACGCCCGGAACAGGCGCGAAATCAGGCTACGAAAACGGCCTCAAATCGACTTGAAATGACGCCAAAAAAACCTATTTATTCAATAGCTTGCTGCGCGTTACTTTGCGCTAGGCGCAATGCGCCTTTCATGGCACAAATAGAGCGATTCAAGCGCCGTTTTCCGCGCTGATTCGGCACACCTTCGAAGGCCCCTACATGACTGAACCAGCCCGGCAACCCATCGCCGACACTGAGCATGCCATTCCCGCTGAATATGGTGCGGAATCGATCCGGGTCCTGAAGGGACTCGACGCCGTCCGCAAGCGGCCGGGCATGTATATCGGCGACACGGATGACGGTTCCGGCCTGCATCACATGGTCTACGAAGTCGTCGACAACGCGATCGACGAAGCGTTGGCCGGTCATGCAAGCGCCGTCGAAGTTATTCTGAATGCCGATGGGTCAGTGACGGTGCGCGACGACGGTCGCGGCATTCCCGTCGACATTCACAAGGGGGAAGGCATTTCGGCGGCCGAGGTCATCATGACCCAGCTCCATGCCGGCGGAAAATTCGACCAAAACTCCTACAAGGTATCCGGCGGTCTGCACGGCGTTGGCGTGTCCGTCGTCAACGCGCTGTCGAGCAAGCTGATCCTGCGCGTCTGGCGCAACGACAAAGAACACCGCATCGAATTCGCCCATGGCGACGCTGTGGCGCCGCTCTCGGTGGTCGGCGATGCCAATGGCAGGCGCGGCACCGAAGTGACGTTCTATGCCTCGGCGGAAACCTTCACGACACTCGAATATGATTTCGCGACGCTTGAACATCGTCTGCGCGAACTCGCCTTCCTGAATTCCGGCGTCAACATCAGATTGTCGGATCTGCGCCATCCGGTCGAGAAGACCGAGAACATGATGTATGAGGGCGGCGTCGAGGAATTCGTCAAATATCTCGACCGCAACAAGAAGGCGATGGTGCCGACGCCGATCGTGATGCGCGCCGAACAGGGCGGCATATCAGTCGAAGTCGCGATGTGGTGGAACGACAGCTACCACGAGAACGTCCTCTGCTTTACCAACAACATCCCGCAGCGTGACGGCGGCACCCATCTCGCCGGCTTTCGCGGCGCGCTGACGCGCCAGGTCAATGGCTATGCCGAAGTTGTCGCCAAGAAGGAAAAGATTGCACTGACCGGCGACGATTGCCGCGAAGGCCTCACTGCCGTGCTGTCAGTGAAAGTGCCCGATCCGAAATTCTCGTCGCAGACCAAGGACAAACTCGTATCCTCGGAAGTGCGTCCGGTGGTCGAGAATATTCTCAACGAAGCCCTCGCCTCGTGGTTTGAGGAACATCCGACCGAAGCCAAGATCATCGTCAGTAAGGTGATCGAAGCCGGCGCTGCCCGCGAAGCCGCCCGCAAGGCGCGCGAACTGACGCGCCGCAAGGGCGCGCTCGATATCGCCTCCCTGCCCGGCAAACTCGCCGACTGTCAGGAACGCGATCCCGCCAAGTCTGAACTGTTCATCGTCGAGGGTGACTCGGCAGGCGGCTCTGCGAAACAGGGCCGCAACCGCGAATTCCAGGCCGTGCTGCCGCTGCGCGGCAAGATCCTCAATGTCGAGCGCGCGCGCTTCGACAAGATGCTCGGCTCCGAACAGATCGGCACGCTGATCACGGCGCTCGGCACTGGCATCGGCCGCGACGACTTCGATC
The DNA here is from genome assembly GCF_051811025.1 of Tardiphaga sp. 813_E8_N1_3. Classification (NCBI taxonomy): domain Bacteria; kingdom Pseudomonadati; phylum Pseudomonadota; class Alphaproteobacteria; order Hyphomicrobiales; family Nitrobacteraceae; genus Tardiphaga; species Tardiphaga sp. 813_E8_N1_3. The sequence continues at coordinate 5,888,847 of NZ_JBPWQE010000001.1, read as the reverse complement.
TCTCGAAGCTGCGCTATCACAAGATCATCTTGATGACGGACGCCGACGTCGACGGCGCGCATATCCGCACGCTGTTGCTGACGTTCTTCTTCCGCCAGATGCCGACGCTGATCGAAGGTGGCTTCCTCTACATTGCGCAGCCGCCGCTCTACAAAGTGACGCGCGGCAAATCCGAGCAGTACCTCAAGGACGAGCGCGCGCTGGAAGACTACCTGATCGAGACCGGCCTCGACGACTGCCTGTTCCGACTATCATCGGGCGAGGAACGCACCGGCCGCGATCTGCTCTCATTGGTCGAGGATGCCCGCGTCATCCGCTCGACGCTGAACAATCTGCACTCGCGCTATAACCGCAAAGTGGTGGAGCAGGCAGCGATTGCCGGCGTACTCAATCCGCAGGTCACCGTCGATCTCGCCACGGCGAACGCCGCTGCCGATTACATTGCTAAGCGTCTCGATGCGCTCGCTGACGAGGTCGAGCGCGGCTGGGTCGGCCAGTTCCGCGAAGGCGAAGGCTTCTTCTTCGAACGCACCATCCGCGGCGTGAAGGAAGTGTCGTTCATCGACGATGCGCTGCTCGGCTCGGCCGATGCCCGCAAGCTCGACGAATATGCTGCGCGCCTGCAGGAAGCCTATCCGAAATCCGGCGTCCTGCGCCGCAAGGATATCGAATTCGCGATCCACGGTCCGGTCACGCTGTTTGAAGCCGTGACCGATGCCGGCCGCAAGGGCGTGGCATTGCAGCGCTACAAAGGTCTGGGCGAGATGAACCCCGGCCAGCTCTGGGAGACCACGCTCGACACCAACGAGCGCTCGCTGCTGCAGGTGCGCGTCAAGGAAGTCGACGAAGCCGACGACATCTTCACCAAGCTGATGGGCGATGTAGTTGAACCGCGCCGCGAATTTATCCAGGACAATTCGCTCAGCGCGAATGTCGACGTCTGAGCAAGGACAACCGCGCTGCCGAGGTCGTTAGGTCGCTTCCTCGGCATAGGGCGCGAGCACATCCAGCAGATCCCGGCCCCGCGCCGGAGTCGGCTCCACCAGCGCGCGGTTGGCGACCGAGTCCAGATGCGAATGCATCAGCGACATCGCCTTGTTGGCATCGCCCTCCTGCAGCGCTTCGATGATCGCTATGTGCTCGCTGATACCGCATTCTGACGAATGTGGGCGACTGAACAGCGACAGTGTCAGACAGCACCGATAGGCGATCTCGCTGACATAGCGGACCAGCACCGGGCTGTTGGTCATCGACGCCAGCATGATGTGAAATTCAGTCGCCAGGCGAATGGACACGGCGTTCGGCCCGTCATGCGCCTCGCGCTCCGCCTCGACATGCGCCTTGAGGCGCGCGATCTGACTGCTACTGAGCTTGCCGGCGATCTTGCGGACGATCAGCCGCTCGAGATCCATCCGGATGTCGAAGATGTCGCGCGCGTCCTGCCAGCTCGGCGTCACGACCACGGCGATGCGGTTACGTCGCAGCTCCACAAGCCCCTCGGACGCCAGTTGCCCGAGTGCATAGCGCGCAATGGTCCGACTGACGCCGAAGCGCTCACCCAGGGAGTCCTCGGGAAGCTTGGCGCCGGGTTCCAGAGCCTGCTCGATGATCGCCCGCCGCAGCGCGCGGCAGATCACCCCAACCTTGTCTTTTGAATTCAGCGCTTCTGGCATTCAGATCGAACCTGTCGCGATTTGGGCATTCTGGGCAGTGCCCGAAGTGCATGCAATCGAGGAGAGTGGCTGCCCAATAATTCCGCATGGAATGGCGAGCGAACGTAAAATGACAACGTTTCGCCCCGGACTCAAGTGGCACCCCAATTGCATGCACTTATCGCCATGACAAGTATGCAAGAAAATGGGCCCGCCGAGAGCCAACGCAGACCGACCGCCATTGAACTGTCTGCGACCTCGGTAACGTTCGGCCGCGGCCCGACCGCCACGCCGGCGCTTGCGGAGACCAACCTTAGTATTCCCGACGGCGAATTCCTCGCCCTTGTCGGCCCCTCTGGCTGCGGCAAGTCGACGATCCTCAAGCTCGTCAGTAATCTGCTCCGCCCCACCACCGGCGTCGTGATCGTCGGCGGGCGTGAGGTCGCAGCCAAGGCATTGCGGATCGGCATGGCGTTCCAGAACCCAACCATGCTGCCCTGGCTGACCATTGAGCGGAACATCATGCTTCCGCTCAAGATCGTGGAGCCGTTCCGGTCGCAGTACCGACAGCAGCGCAAAGGCGCGTTTCTCGACAAGGCACACGCGCTTCTGGCGCAAGTGGGCCTCAAGGATTTCGGCAAGAAGTATCCGTGGCAGCTCTCCGGAGGCATGCTGCAGCGGGCAAATCTCTGCCGTGCCCTGATTCATGAACCGCGCATGCTGCTGCTCGACGAGCCGTTCGGCGCACTCGACCAATTCACCAAGGAAGAACTCTGGTCGATTCTGCAGAGCCTCTGGCTGCAACACAAACCGACGGTGCTGCTGGTCACGCATGACCTCCGCGAAGCCGGTTTCCTCGCCAGCCGCATCTGCGTGATGAGCGCACGGCCAGGCCGCATCCTCGACGACAGCCGCGTGGACTTCGCCCGCCCACGCACCATTCCGATGACCTTCGAGCCGGACTTCGTCGCACTCAACCAGCGTCTGCGTGAACTCATCGTCAATGCCCGGAGCAACGCTCCCGAAGCGCAGGAGGAATAGGTCATGAGTGTAGGCCTGCGTCAAAAACTCTGGTCGTTCGGACTGATCGTCATCTTCTTCGTGGGATGGCAGTTATTTTGTATCATGTCGGGCGTGTCGGATCTGGTTCTTCCGCGTCCGACGGAAATCATTGCGACGCTGATCGCGCGCTTCCCGATCCTGTGGCCGCATATTCTGCAGACCCTCGGCACGACCATGGCCGGCTTCGTCCTTGGCGTCGGTCTCGGCGTGGTGCTGGGCGCGGTCATCGGCGTCTCGAAAGTCGCTTATGACACCGCCTATCCGCTGTTGGTCGGCTTCTCGTCGATTCCGAAAGTGGCAGTGGTGCCGATCTTCGTATTATGGTTCGGCTCCGGCTCCGTGCCCGCAATTCTCACCGCGCTGTCGATCTGCTTCTTCCCCATCGTCGTCAACATCGCAACCGGCCTAGCCACCACCGAGCCGGAACTGGAGGACGTGCTGAAGGCACTCGGCGCCAGCAAGATGGACATTCTCTGGAATGTCGGCCTGCCGCGCACCATGCCGTTCTTCTTCGCCTCGCTGAAAGTCGCCGTCAGCTACGCGTTCGTCGGCGCTGTGCTGGCCGAGACCGTCGCGTCCAATCGCGGCATCGGCAATGTGATGATGAGTGCATCGTCGAACTTCAATGTGCCGCTCGTCTTCGCCTGCCTGTTCATTCTCGCGATCCTCGGCGTGGCACTCTACGTCATTTTTTCTCTGATCGAAGCGCGCGTGACCGGCTGGGCCACACGCAAGAACGATCTCGTCGCAACCTAATCACCTCACACCAACCAGGAGAACGTCATGTTGAAGAGATTGACCGCCCTCGCAGTCGGCAGTGTCCTGCTTACAGGCTCCGCCTTCGCTCAGGAGACGACCATCAAGTTCACGCTGGGCTGGAAAACCCAGGGCAGCGACGCGGCATTTTTCTATGCGAAGGACAAAGGCTACTTCAAGGAAGAAGGCCTGAACGTCGTTATCGATCAGGGCGAAGGCTCCGGCGCGACCGTGACGCGCATCATGTCCGGCGCCTGGGATGCCGGCTTCGGCGACGTCAATGCTATCATCCAGAACTCATCGACGCGCCCTGCTGACGCGCCCGTGATGGTCTATATGATGTGGAATCAGCCTCCCTTCTCGATCGTCACCAAGAACACCAGCGGCATCAAGACGATCAAGGATTTCGAAGGACGCACGCTGGGCGGCGCGCAGGGCACGCCGACGACGCGCCTGCTGCCAGTCTTCATCCAGAAGAACGGCCTCGCCGGCGACAAGATCAAGGTCACCAACATGGCTCCCAACCTGCAGGAGCCGATGCTGATCAAGGGCGACATCGACGCCGCGCTAGTCTTCAACATCACCAGCTACTTTAACCTCGTCCTCAACCGTCAGGATCCCGAAAAGGACTACAAGTGGTTCTCGTTCGGTGAGTTCGGCCTCGACCTGTATTCCAACGGCGTGATGGTGTCGCAGAAGCTGCTGGCATCAAATCCGAAAGCCGTCGCGGGTCTGGTCCGAGCCATCAACAAGGCCAACATCGCCGTCGCCAAGGATCAGAACGCCGGCATGGCCTCAGTCGTTGCCTTCGACAATCTGGTCGATGTCCCCGTCGAGAAGCGCCGTCTGCAATATTCCTTCGATAAGCTGATGGTTTCGCCCGAAATGAAGGAAATCGGCGTCGGCGACATCAAGGATGACCGCATGACCCGCGCCATCGGCATGGTCGTGGAAGGTTACGACCTGAAGCGCACGCCGACCCCGAAGGAAATCTTCTCCCGCGAGTTCCTGCCGGCCCGTGGGGATCGCGAACTGGTCTATACGGCGAACTAAGCAGGCACGTGGCATGACCCAGGTTACATCTGCGACGAATATCTTCACCGGCACAGATCGGGGCCTCGTGCCTCAGGCGAGCATCCATTATGCGGATGGCCTGATCACGAACGTCTCGGCCGGCGCAAGCATTTCGCCGCAGACGAACCATTTGGTCATCCCAGCATTGGTCAATGCCCACGACCACGCGCGACCATCCATGACATCCTTCGGCGCATCTAATATGCCGCTGGAATCATGGATCGCACGCTCCGCCTTCGGCACGCCGCCCGATCCCTATCTCGCCGCCGCCGTCTCGCTCGCCCGCTCGGCACGCGCAGGCTGCGGCGGAGCGATGATCCATTACACCCGCCCGAGCGGCAAAATGCCGATCCTCGACGAGTCGATCGCGATCGCAAAAGCCGCCAACGATGTTGGCATCCGGCTAGCCTTTGCGCTGGCCGTGCGCGACCAGAATCCAATCGTCTATGGCGACGGCGCAGACGTACTTGCCGCATTGCCCAAGGACGACCGGAGTACGATCCAGGACATGTTCATTCGTCCGGGCCCGACACCGGCCGAATATCTTGACCGCGTCGAAGCGATTCACGCCGCGATTGCCGGACGGATGGTCGATGTACAATTTGGACCGGCGGGCGTGCAGTGGTGTTCCCCCGCGCTGCTCGAAGCCATCGCCGAACGCTCTGCCGCTACCGGCCGGCGCGTCCATATGCATCTGCTCGAGACCATCTATCAGCGGCAATGGGCCGACCGCGCCTTTCCCGACGGTATGGTGCGCTTCCTCAAGAATATCGGCTTGCTGTCGAACCGGCTGACGCTGGCGCATTGCATTCATGCGCGGCCGGACGAACTCGACATGATCGCCGAGTCCGGCGCGACCATCGTGACGAATTTCAGCTCCAATCTGCATCTGCATTCCGGCCTCGCACCGATTGCCGATGCCCATCGCCGCGGCTGCCCTATTGCCGTCGGCATCGACGGCGTTGCCCTCGACGAAGACGACGATGCGATCCGCGAAATGCGCCTCGTGCAGATGGCCCATGATGGGCTCGGCTTCGACCGCACCTGGAGTCGGGCAGAGTTTCTCGCACTCGCCATCCGCAACGGCCGCAGATCGATTGGCGCGCCCGGCCCGGGCACACTCACGACCGGAGAGGTCGCGGATTTCGTGACCCTCGATATCGGCCAGCTCGACCGCGATGCCATCATGCCGGTCGATCCGATCGACATGCTGTTTGCGCGCGGCAATTCAAGCTGCATTCGCGATGTCGTCGTCAACGGCCGCACCATCAGCCGCGATGGCAAGCCAACCGGCGTCGATCTGGAGGCCATGGAGACCGAGTTGCGTGGGCTCTATCGCAAGAGCGTGCCGCAATTCAAGGCGTTCGAACGTGCCTGGGCGCCGTTCGAAAGCGCCGTATCGCACTGGTTCCGGCAACAGGGGTGTTGCTAGCAGCAGGGATGTTACCAGCTCACTGAACACCGAGCCGCTTCAGTTCACCTGACGCTTTTCAAGCTTTCGCGCTAGCGTACGACGATGCATGCCAAGACGACGCGCCGTCTCGGAGATGTTGAAGTCGCTTTCCACCAGCGTCTGGTGAATGCGCTCCCATTCCAGCGTCTTGATCGAGGTCGGGCGCTCCGTGAGCGCCACCTGCACATCGCCGGTCGCTTTCTGGAAGGCTTCCTCGATGTCGTCGGTGTTCGAGGGCTTGGCGAGGTAATGACACGCGCCGAGCTTGATCGCCTCCACCGCCGTGGCGATGCTGGCATAGCCGGTGAGCACCACGATCAGCATCTCAGGGCTCAGCGCATGCAGCGCCTCGACACAGGCCAGACCCGAGGCTCCACCGAGCTTGAGATCGACCACCGCATAGCCGGGCACCTTGTCGCCGAGCACCTCGGTCAAGGTCTCGAAGCCCTCGGAATGCAGCACGGTGTAACCGCGACGCTCGAACGAGCGCTTTAGCGTGCGCGCGAAACCCTCGTCGTCCTCGACAATGATCAGCAGACGTTCATCCGACATGTTTGCGCGCTCCAATCGCGAGGGCGGACAGTGGCAGCGACAACGACACGAGGGCGCCGCCCACGGGACGATTCTCCGCCACCACCGCGCCGCCCAGTTTGCGGACGGCATTGACCACCAGAAACAGACCGAGCCCGCGCCCGGACTGGCCCTTGCTTGAATTGTAGGGTTTTCCAAGATTCGCCAGCATCTCCTTGGCGAAACCCGGCCCCATGTCGCTGACCTTCAGCACCAGTTGGTCTCCATCGCGCTCGATGGCAAGACGGATCCAGAGCGGCGATACTTCATTCGCATTGTCGAGCACATTGAAAATCATCTGCTTCAACGCGGAATCCGAAACGATCGGCATATCCTCGCCAAACCGGTTCTCATAGACCAGCGTTCTGCTTGAGCGCGCGATGCGCCATTCCTCAACCAGCTCACTGAAGAAATCGTGCACGGATGTGACGGCAGGCGCTTCACCGCGCATATCACCCGCAGACATCAGGATGCCGGTGACGATCGACTTGCAGCGCTGTACATCGGCCTGCATTTCAGCGATCTCTTCCATCAATTCAGGATCCTTGGCCAGCGCCGGCATGCGGCGCCAGTCGCTGAGGATGACCGACAGCGATGCCAGCGGCGTACCAAGCTCATGCGCGGCCCCAGAGGCGAGCAGGCCCATGCGCACGATATGATCTTCCTCCGCGGCTTGCTGGCGCAGCGCTGCGAGACCCTCGTCCCGCTCGCGCAGGTTTTGTGCGATGCGCGTCATGAAAACGACGATCAGCGCTGCATCCAGCACGAAGCAGATCAGCATGCCTATAATGTGCAACTGGAAGAGGTTGTCACGCAGCGCGTCCGGTAGCTCCAGCGGGCGATGAAACACAATCAGCCCGGCGAAGCACAGACAGGCGACAACGACCACAACCCAGGTCGAGCGACCGTTCAGCAGCATTGCTCCGAGCGTCACCTGCAGCAGATAGAGCGACACGAACGGATTTGTCGCGCCACCACTCAGATAGAGCTGCCCCGTTAGCGCCGCCACGTCGAGCAGCAGAAGCAGAAGCAGTTCGCGGTCACGCGCGTCGGTCTGCTGGCGCAGCCACTCCTGGCTGATGACATTGAGGAATACCGAGCCGCACAGCACCGCCACCATGGCCATCCACGGCAGCGCGATGCCCATCACCAGATGCACGAAGCCGATGGTCAGGACTTGCCCGACCACTGCGATCCAGCGCAACTGGATCAGCAGATTGATGTTCTTGATATTGGTGGTTTCGTCGAGCGGTAAAGCCGAGAACGCAGCAGGTTTGGTTGCCCCCGCAGCGTCAATAGGCGACGGGGCCACTGCACTGACGCCAGTGACGTCTTGTGTCCCCACGTTGCTCTCTGCTCCCAAACCCGGCATCTGGTCCCGTCAGCTTGATCGGCCGGCCTCAATCGGGCCAGGGCATCATCTGTGACGTCATACGCGAGGTAGTGATTTTTTCCGAATCCGCCACTCGTCGCGGGCGACGAACAGGGCACCGCCGGCCAGCATCAAAGCGAGGCCGAACCAGGTGATGGCATAGACCACGTGGTTGTTCGGGAAGGCAATCACGGTCAGGGCGCCATGGGGCTGCCCCGGTGCGTCCAGCGCGGCATTGGCATCGATAAAATAGGGTGCGACATCCTGCAATCGCAGCCCGCCAAGCTTCTCGCTAGCGGCAATAGCCTCGACGTCGCGGGAATACCAGCGCTGGGCAGCGGGATCATTTGAGCGCAGGAACCCGCCCTTCGGTTCGGTGACTCGCAGCAGCCCGGTTACCGACACCGGCGTCGCGGGCGCTGCGAATGCGCCGGCTTTGCGCTCGTCCGCGCTGACGAAACCCCGGTTCACCAGCACGGTGTAGCCGGCCTCGGCGCGCAGCGGCGTCAGCACCCAGAAACCGGCGCCGAGATCCGAGACGGCCTGCACCAGAGTATCGGCGCCCGGCACGAACCGCCCGGTAACGCTGATGCGACGATATTCATCGTCGTTGCGATTGATCGCAAGCCACGCCGCAGGCCCGGGTGCAGCTTCGGGCGCGGCGTGGCTGCGCTGATCGACACGTGCGATCAGATCCAGTTTCCAGGCCCGGCGTTCGACCTGCCAGATGCCCAGCGCGGTCAATCCCGCGATACCGAGCAGTACCAGCAGACCCAGCACCGTGAGGGTCGTCGCGCTACGTCGCGACCGCCCGGATTCCATTTTCGATTCAGACGACTCCTGTCTGGCCGGGCGGCCCACGACGATCCCGTCGTTGGCGCGCGCCATGGCCATCAGGGCATATTCCTCATGTCGTGAACTGGCATCATGTTGACGTTGAGGTGGTACATCACCCAGAGCGAACCGCTCAGCGCAATCACGACGATGATGATCGTGAAGATCAGCGCCATCATGGTCCAGCCGGCATCCGACGTCGTATTCATGTGCAAGAAGTAGATCATGTGAACCACGATCTGCACCACAGCGAACGCAACGACGATCGCGATGGTCCAGTTCTTGTTCTCGATCGCACCCGTCATCACCAGCCAGAACGGAATGGCGGTAAGGATGACCGAGAGGACGAAGCCGGTCATATACGACTTGAACGAACCATGGTCGCGGCCATCATCGTGGCCGTGGTCATCGTGACCATGTCCGTGCGCGGCATGTGCATCGGCGCTCATCGCAGGACTCCCAGCAGATAAACAAAGGTGAAGACGCCGATCCAGACGACGTCGAGGAAATGCCAGAACATGCTCAGGCACATCAGCCGGCGCTGGTTCGCCTCGATCAGGCCGAACCGGGCAACCTGCACCATCAGCGTGACCAGCCAGATGATGCCGAAGGTGACGTGCAGACCGTGGGTGCCGACCAGCGTAAAGAAGGACGACAGGAAGGCGCTCCGCCAGGGGCCAGCACCTTCGTGGATCATGTGATGGAATTCGTAAAGTTCGATGCAGAGGAATGCGAGGCCGAACAGGCCGGTGATGCCGAGCCACATCTGGGTCGACTTCACTCTGCCCTTCATCATCTCCAGCATCGCGAAGCCGTAGGTGATCGACGAGAACAGCAGCATCGCGGTGTTGAGCGCGACCAGGTTGAGGTCGAACAGATCCTTCGGCCCGGGTCCCGCAGCATAGCTGCCGCCGAGTACGCCGAAGGTGGCGAACAGCATCGCGAAGATGAGGCAATCGCTCATCAGGTAGAGCCAGAAGCCCAGCATGGTGCTGGAACCGGCCGGATGATCGTGTTCGTCGACGACGTAGAAGACCGGGACTTCAGTGCCGTTTATCGTTTGGGTCGGTACGTTCATGACGCGGCCTGTACTGCGAGAAGTTTCGTACGCTCGCCTTCGGTACGGATGACGTCCTCCACCGGGATGTGGAAGTCACGGTTGTAGTTGAAGGTGTGGAAGATCGCGACGCCGACGATGGCAATGAAGCTCAGGGCCGCGAGCCACCAGATGTACCAGATCAGAGCGAAGCCCATCGCGGTAGCCAGGACAGAGAGGATCACGCCGGTACCGGTGTTCTTCGGCATGTGGATCGGCCGGAAACCTTCCAGCGGACGTGTATAGCCGCGGCGCTTCATATCCCACCACGAGTCATTGTCGTGAATGACCGGGGTGAAGGCGAAATTGTAATCCGGCGGCGGCGACGACGTTGCCCATTCCAGCGTACGCCCGTTCCAGGGATCGCCCGTGGTATCGCGCAGCTTCTCGCGGTTCCAGATGCTGACGGCGATCTGAACGAGGAAAGCACCGATGCCGATGGCGATCAGAACCGCACCAAACGCTGCGATGATGAACCAGATCTGCAGCGACGGATCGTCGAAGGTGCGCAGGCGGCGGGTGACGCCCATCAAACCAAGCACATAGAGCGGCATGAAGGCGAAGTAGAAGCCGAGGACCCAACCCCAGAACGAGACCTTGCCCCAGAACTGATCGAGCTTGAAGCCGAAGGCCTTCGGGAACCAGAAGTTGATGGCCGCGAAGATGCCGAACACCACGCCGCCGATGATCACATTGTGGAAGTGGGCGATCAGAAACAGGCTATTATGCAGCACGAAGTCGGCCGGCGGCACTGCGAGCAGAACGCCGGTCATGCCGCCGATCACAAAGGTCAGCATGAAGGCGATCGTCCACATCATCGGCAGTTCGAACCGGATGCGGCCGCGATACATCGTGAACAGCCAGTTGAATATCTTGGCCCCCGTTGGGATCGAGATGATCATCGTCGTGATGCCGAAGAAGGAATTCACGCTGGCGCCCGAGCCCATGGTGAAGAAGTGATGCAGCCAGACGAGATAGGACAGGATCGTGATGACCAGCGTGGCGTAAACCATCGAGGTGTAGCCGAACAGCTTCTTGCCCGAGAAGGTCGAGGTCACTTCCGAGAACACGCCGAACAGCGGCAGGATCAGGATGTAAACTTCCGGATGGCCCCAGATCCAGATCAGGTTCACATACATCATCGGGTTGCCGCCGAGGTCGTTCGTGAAGAAGTTGGTGCCGACGTAACGATCCAGCGACAGCAGCGCGAGCACGGCGGTCAGGATCGGGAAGGACGCGACGATCAGGACGTTGGTGCAGAGCGAGGTCCAGGTGAAGATCGGCATCTTCATCATGGTCATGCCCGGCGCGCGCATCTTCACGATGGTTGCGATCAGGTTGATGCCCGATAGCGTCGTGCCGACACCGGCGACCTGTAGCGCCCAGATATAATAGTCGACGCCGACATCCGGACTGTAGCCGATATTCGAAAGCGGCGGATAAGCCAGCCAGCCGGTCTTGGCGAATTCACCGACGAACAGCGACATCATGACAAGGATGGCGCCGCCGGTCGTCATCCAGAAGCTGAAATTGTTCAGGAATGGGAACGACACGTCGCGCGCACCGATCTGCAGCGGCACGATATAGTTCATCAGGCCGGTGACCAGCGGCATCGCCACGAAGAAGATCATGATCACGCCATGCGCCGTGAACACCTGATCGTAGTGATGGGCGGGCAGGAAGCCGTCGGAGCCGTTGAAGGCCATGGCCTGCTGGGCGCGCATCATGATCGCGTCGGCGAAACCGCGCAGCAGCATGACGATGCCCAGCACCATATACATGATGCCGATCTTCTTGTGGTCCACGCTGGTGAACCACTCCTTCCAGAGATAGCCCCAGAGCTTGAAATAGGTCAGCGCGCCGAGCAGCGCGATGCCGCCGAGTGCGACCATCGCGAAAGTCGCGACCAGAATCGGCTCATGATAGGGAAACGACTCAAGCGTCAGGCGGCCGAAGATGAACTTCGCAAGCCCGGTATTTGCCAGTGCGGCTGTATCAGACATTTAGATCGACCCGATCAGGTGTTGGAAGCGCGCCGCTCGGCAGGCGGCGGCGCAGGCGTGAAATTGAACGGCGCGGGGGCGGCACCCGGGCGCGCGAGACCGGCACCGGTGACCGGCGTCGGGTCGAGTGGAGTCGTCGTCGAGCGGTGATCGGCTGCTTCGCGTGCGGCCTCGGCAAGGGTGCAGACGCTGGCGACGTAGTTCTTGGTCGAGCTGGAGCCGTCGAGCATCGAGACATTGTACTTCAGCGGCAGGATGTTGCGGGCACTGGCGAGGCCGAGGCCACCCTTCGCGTCCATCGCCATCATCTCACTCATGCACATCTTGCCGGGCTGGGCGCACATGTTGAGGATCGCCTTGTAGAGGTCAGGCGCGACGTCCTTGTAGAGACGAACCGGCACGTTCTCGCTGGGCTTTTCGAGCTCCAGATAGGCCTCGCGGCTCAACGTCTCATTGCTCGCCTTGACCTTCGCGACCCAGGCATCAAAGCCAGCCTGATCGACGCCATGGAACTTGAAGCGCATGCCGGAGAAGCCGGCGCCGCTATAGTTCGCCGAGAAGCCGTCATAAACACCGGGCTTGTTGACGACCGCGTGCAGCTTGGTTTCCATACCGGGCATCGCATAGATCTGGCCGGCGAGCGCGGGGATATAGAAGGAGTTCATCACCGACGAGGCAGTGATCTTGAAGCGCACCGGACGATCGACCGGCGCAGCCAGTTCATTGACCGTCGCGATGCCGTAGTCCGGATAGAAGAACAACCACTTCCAGTCGAGCGCGACGACTTCCACCTGCAGCGGCTCGTTGAGGCTCGCAGCATTGCCGGGCGCAATCCGGTCCAGTCTGCGATACGGGTCGAGCAGATGGGTGCTGGACCAGGTCACAGCGCCGAGACAAATGATGATGAGGAGGGGCATCGACCAGATGACCAACTCGAGGTGGGTTGAGTGATCCCAGTCCGGCTCGTATTTGGCGGCGGTGTTTGACTGCCGGTACTTCCAGGCAAAGAACACGATCAGCGCCATCACCGGCACGATGATCAGCAGCATCAATACGGTGGAGATCACCACGAGATCGCGCTGCTGCACTGCGATGTCACCCGCGGGATTCATCACAACGAAATTGCATCCGCCCAGCAAGGCAACCAAGGGCAGCAAGAGAAGGATCCGTAGGCGGCTCAAGGTGTTACCTATTTCATAGTGACGGTTCACGCGCACGGTTAGGCGCATTTGCTGCAGGGCAACATTGGACAATTTGTCCAATGGTCCGGAGACGCTGTTCACGACAAATCGTTAGCCTCGCGTCGCCCTTTGGGCGTCGATTGCATTACTTTCAACACACCACCGACGGATAGAAAAAATGGCGCAGACGTCATCGACGATGGAACGGGACGCGCGCCTTTTGCACGCGGATGGCCACGGCGAGGTCAACCCGGGCGAGATCGCCATCGGCGTCATCATCGGCCGAACTTCCGAGTTCTTCGACTTCTTCGTCTATGCGATCGCCTCGGTGCTGGTGTTCCCGAAGCTCGTCTTCCCCTATCTCGATCCGTTGACCGGCACTCTCTATTCCTTTGCGATCTTTGCGCTGGCCTTCATCGCCCGCCCGATCGGCACGATGCTTTTCACGGCCATCGACCGCAGCCAGGGCAAGGGCGCGAAGCTGACCATCGCGCTGTTCCTGCTCGGTGTTGCCACCGTCGCCATCGCCTTCCTGCCCGGTTACGAATCGATTGGCGTTGCATCGGCCTGGCTGCTGGCCGCCGCACGTATCGGCCAAGGCATTTCCTGGGGCGGCACATGGGACGGTCTTGCTTCGCTGCTGGCGCTGAATGCGCCTGAGGGCAAGAAGGGCTGGTACGCCATGATCCCGCAGCTCGGTGCGCCGATCGGTTTGCTGGTGGCCAGCGCGCTGTTCGCCTTCTTCGTCCATACCCTGTCCGCTGAAGACTTCCTCGACTGGGGTTGGCGCTATCCGTTCTTCGTCGCTTTCGCCATCAACGTCGTCGCGCTGTTCGCACGTCTGCGCATGGTGGTGACGCCGGGCTACACGGCGCTGTTCGAAGCCCGTGAACTCGAGCCGTCCTCGGTCACCGAGACCATCGCCCAACAGGGCCGCACCGTTGTGATCGGCGCCTTCGCACCCCTGGCGAGCTTCGCACTGTTCCACATGGTCACGGTGTTTCCGCTCTCATGGGTATTCCTGTTCACCCGCGAAGCCCCCGGACGCTTCCTGCTCGTCGAGTGTATCGGCGCCGTGTTCGGCATCATCGCCATGATCGTTTCAGGCTATGTCGCCGACAAGGTCGGCCGCCGCACGTTGCTGACCGGTTCGGCGATTGCCATCGCCGTGTTCAGCGGCTTCGCACCTCAGATGCTGGACGGCGGCATCGTTGGCGAATTGGCCTTCATGGTGACCGGCTTCATTCTGCTCGGCCTGTCGCTCGGTCAGTCATCGGGCTCGGTCGCATCGAGCTTCTCGAAGCGCTTCCGCTATACGGGTTCGGCGCTCACCACGGACCTTGCCTGGCTGTTCGGCGCCGGTTTTGCCCCGTTCGTGGCGCTGGTGATGTCGAGCCGCTTCGGCCTGCCCTCGTCGGGCGTCTATCTGCTGTCAGGTGCGGTCATGACCCTGCTTGCGATTTCGATCAACCGTCAGTTCGCCAGCCGCGACGCGTCGGCGATCCAGCCGTAAGCAACATTACCGTTAGAGAAAGGGCCTCGGTTCTGATCAAAACCGAGGCCCTTTCTTTTTGTCTGCACATTTCTCAGCGCGAACCGGCATTCCTTCGCGCGAAAGCGCTCTAGTGCGACAGTGGCACATCGTCTTGATGCAGGATGCGTTCGGCGGCGCCCTGCAGATCGTCATACTGACCTGACTTCAACGACCACAGGAACGCCGCTAGGCCGCAAAGACCCAGCCCGATGGCGATCGGGATCAGATAGAAATAGTCCGTCATTCCGCCGGCTCCATTCTGACTGATATCTGCGGTGTTGATGCGCTTGCGCCCTGAGGCTTGTCGGACTTGCCGCGGCCACGCAGCCGCAGCGCGTTAGCCACCACCACGATGGACGAACCAGACATCGCAATCGCGGCAACCAACGGCGTGACGTGACCCATGATCGCGATCGGCACCGCAATGAGATTGTAGCCGACCGCCAGCGCGAGATTCTGCCGGACCAGATGCCCGGCCTCGCGCGAGACCGCGATTGCTTGCGACACGGCCGACAGATCTTCGCGCAGGAAGACAAGATCTGCGGCGTTGCGCCCGACATCGGCAGCCGATGCCGGCGCCATCGACGCATGCGCGGCCATCAGCGCCGGCGTGTCATTGAGGCCGTCGCCAACCATCAGCACCTTCTTGCCGGCGGATGCCAGCTCGGCCACATGCGCCGCTTTCCCACCCGGCAGCACACCTGCGAAATATGACACGCCCATTCCGGCGGCGAGCGTCCGCACGGGCGTCTCACGATCGCCCGAGACGACCTCGACAGCCAGTCCGTCGCGCTTCAAGTCGTCGACCGTTTCAGCCGCGCCCGTACGCAATCGATCCTCGAAGCGGAAATCCGCTACGCATTGTCCATCGCGCGACAGCACCACGGAGGAGCCGTCGAGATCCATGTTGCTGGTATCGGCGAGGGCCCATTCGGGCCGACCGAGACGCAGCACGCTGCCGCCGAGACGCGCTTCCATGCCGCAGCCCGGATGTTCGGAGACGTCATCGAACGCAATCGGGGCCTGTGCCGTCGGAACGGCCGCAGCGAGCGCGCGCGAATAAGGATGCCGCGAATATGCGGCGACCGCGCCGGCCAGCGCCAACGTCGCGGGCGCGATCATGTCCGCATTGACGACGCGCGGATTGCCGAGCGTCAGCGTGCCGGTCTTGTCGAACACCACCGTATCGACCTCGGCAAGGCGCTCCAGCGCGCCGCCATCCTTGATCATAATACCATTCTCGAACAGTCGCCGCGCGGCGACCACCTGGACCATCGGCACGGCAAGACCAAGTGCGCAGGGACAGGTGATGATCAGCACTGCGACCGCAATGGTGATGGCATGGTGCCAGTCGCCTTCGACAAACATCCAGCCCGCCAGCGTGATCGCTGCCGTGAGGTGCACCACCGGTGCATAGAGCCCCGCCGCGCGATCGGCGATGCGGCGATAGACCGAACGGCCCTGCTCCGCGGCTTCCATCATCCGCAGCATCTCGGCGAGGAACGAATCGTTGGCGGAAGCTGTGGCGGTAATCGTCAGCGGCCCCGTCAGATTCAATGTGCCGGCGCGCAGGATCGACCCCGGCAGTGCCGGCTGCGGCACGCTCTCGCCGGTGACCAGCGAAACATCTAGCTCGGACAAACCTTTGGTGACCTGCGAATCGACCGGCACGCGCTCGCCGGCAGCGAGTATGATGGTCATACCTGGCGTGATTTCGCCGACCGGCAGATAGATCTGCGCACCATCACTCTGCAGAACCAGCGCGCCGCGTGCCGCCAGACGCGCGAGCCCCTTCACTGCAACGCGAGCACGTTCGCGCATCATGTGATCGAGGGTGCGGCCAATCAGCAGGAAGAACAGTAGCGTCACGGAGGCATCGAAATACGCGTGCGGTCCATGAGTCGCCGTCTCATAGAGGCTCATGCCGAAGGCCAGCAGTACGCCGAGCGATATCGGCACATCCATATTGGTGCGACCGTGACGCAGTGCCTGCCAGGCCGAGCGAAAGAATACCCGGCCGGAATAGATCAGCGTCGGCAACGCGATCAGTGCAGAAATGCCGTGGAACAGATCGCGCGTCGCGGGCTCGGCACCGGACCACACCGACACCGACAGCAGCATGATATTGCTCGCCGCAAAACCCGATACCGCCAGCGCACGGATCAGTTCCGACAGTGTCGTGTCCCTGGCATCGCTATCGACCTCGAACAGATGCGCCTCATAGCCGACTTTGCGCAGCGTTTCGATGAACGACGGCGGCGCGGCATCGGCGCGCCATTTGATAGTGACGCGTTTGGTCGAGAGATTCACCCGTGCCCAAGTCACGCCGTCGAGCGCACCGAGCGCTTGTTCGACCGTGCGAATACAGGCGCCGCAGTGAACGTCCGGCACCGAGAGATCGGTCTGCCTCAAACCGCCGACGATGGTGCGGCTGGCCAGCAACACCTCGCGCGGATCCGGCGCCGCCAGCATTGCCAATTCTGCTCCTGAGCCACAGCAACTCATCGGAGACCTCGTTTTCTCAATGCGAGGCAGGCTCTTCGACACCTGGCCTCATCGCCACATAGGCGTGCCATGTCCCGTGACCGAGCACGGGAAACACGACAATCATACCGAGCAAGCCAGTCATGACATTGATCAAGAACAAAGCCAGCGCGATTCCCGCCCAGGTCAGCATGACCGGCAGATTGGCCCAAACCATCCCCATGCTGGTGCCCATGGCGGTGAGCGCATCGACGCGTTCGTTGAGCAGCATGGGAATGGCGAACACGCTGATCGCAAAGGAGAATGCCGCAAAGATGCCGCCGACCGCGGTGCCGGCGATCAGCATCGCCCAGCCGACGGGTGTGGTGAACAGCATGGCTGCGACACCATCGAGGCCGGGAAACGGGTTCATGCCGAAAAACAGCGCGTAGATGATCACCGCGGCGCGGATCCAGACCAGCATCAGCGAGCCCAACAAGAGGCCCGCGAACAGCACCTGGCCGCCTGACTTCGGCCGGACGAGAATCATCTGCAATAGTGACACCCGCTCATGGGCGGCGATCCGGCGACTCTTCTCATAGAGCCCGATGGCGAGCACCGGCCCGACCACCATGAAGCCGGCAAAGGCCGGAAACAGGATGTAGTCCCAGCCGAAAGCGAACAGCCCGCCGACCAGCACGACCGAGACCGCGAAAACCAGCACGCCATAGCTGAGGCTCACCGACGGGATAATTGTCAGATCGCGCCAGCCGGCTTTGAGCCAGTCAAAGGCGACGGATGGGGCGATATGGCGGTTCCACGAGACCGAGGGTGGCAGCGGAGGAGCAACGGCTGGAAGATTCATCTTCGACCTCGCAATCTCAATGACGCGGCGTGCATGACGAGGACGCCGCACTGAATTTGCCGGCTTCCGCGACACTGGCACCGCGCTTGACGTGATCGATACAGTCAGGCTGCGACGAGAACGCCACATAGACCATATGCGCATTGGCCATCAGCACCAGCAGCAGACCGGCAGCAACCGCCATCCAGATCCAGAACTTCGCGTTGACCTGCTTCATCGCTGCTGCACTCATGGCCCGGCAGTCCTGAGGTTGACGAGATAGAGCGCGAGAATCTTGCGATCGAGCGCCGACAACCGCGAATCCCAGCTCGGCATGTGACCTTGCCGGCCACCCCAGACAGTCGTGAAGACCGACTGGGCGTCGCCGCTATAGATCCAGAAATTGTCGCGCAGGTTCGGCGCCCCGAGTTCGATATTGCCGGTCGCGTTCTCGCCGTGGCAGGCGACGCAATTGTCGGTGAACACCGCTTTGCCGCTGGCGAGCTTCGCGGGCGCGATCACCTTGGCGACGGCAGGGTTCGACAGGCTGCGAACATAGTCGACGACATCGTCGATCTGCTCGCGCTTCAGCATCCCGTCACGGCCGAAGGCCGGCATCTGCGATGTCCGCGAATCCTTGTGCGGCGAGTTGATGCCGACGCGGATCGTCTCGGCGATCGCGTCGGGCGTACCGCCCCAGAGAAAGGCCTGCGACACCAGCGTTGGAAAGCCGCTACCGCCCTCGGCGGTGCGGCCATGACAGGCGGCGCAATTATCGCCGAACAACGTCGCACCGGTCTGCCGCACGATTTTCATCAACTTCGGATCGGCCTGGATAGCTTCGAAGCTTTCGGTCTCGATCAGCTTGCTCCATTTGGCGCGCTCTGCGGCCGCATCCTTGAGCTGCTCCGCAACGATATTGCGCTGGTCGATCCCAAGCAGGCCCTTGGTATAGGTCACGCCCAGCGGCCAGGCCGGCATCAGAATCCAGTACACGACCGAATACAGAAACGTAACCCATAGAAAGAAGATCACCGCACGCGGCACCGGCGTGTTCAACTCCTTGATGCCGTTCCACTCGTGGCCGGTGGTGAGATAGCCGGAGACGGGATCGCGTTCCTCTACTACCATCGCTTCGCCTCGTATGGCTTGTCCTCGACGGATGGATCGAGGATCGACTGCGCTGCACAGTCGAACGACGTCTTGTTCTTGGGCCAGTAGGCGTAAACCACCACGCCGATCGACATGGCGATCAGGTAAAACAGTCCGAAGGACTTCGCGAACCAGACGGTGGCCTCATGCTCCATCGTCACTCTCCCGCAGCCGTTTTGGCCTTATGGGCCGCATCGGTCAGCTTGCCCAATATCTGCAAGTAAGCGACCAGCGCATCCATCTCCGTCGGCTCGCCAGCTTGGCCATCGAAGGCGCGAACATTGGTTGCCTCACCATAGCGCTTGGTGACGCCTTCGGCGAAGGGCGTATCCGGCGAGGTCTGGCCATAGGCATCATTGGATGCGTTGGCGATCATCTCATCCGTATAAGGCACGCCGACCTTGCGCAGCGCGGCCAGATGCAGGCCGAGATCGTCGATCCGCACCTTGGCCCGCGTGAGATAGGCATAAGGCGGCATCACGGATTCCGGCACCACGTCGCGTGGATTGATCAGATGCTTGACGTGCCATTCGTCAGAATATTTGCCGCCGAGGCGCGCGATATCCGGTCCGGTACGCTTCGAGCCCCACAGCATCGGATGGTCGTATTTGGATTCGACCGCGAGCGAATATGGCCCGTAACGCTCGACCTCGTCGCGCAATGTGCGGATCATCTGCGAATGACAGGCGTAGCACCCCTCACGGATGTAGATGTTGCGGCCGGCGATTTCGAGCGGCGTATAGACGCGCATATCCGGCGCGTCTTCCACCGTCTGATGGATCGTGAACAGCGGCACGATCTCGATGAGGCCGCCAATGCTGGCGGCAACGATAATGCCGATGGCAAGGCCCATCGTCTTGCGCTCGAGCTTGTAGTGCAGGCCGAATAAGCCCATCGCTATTCTCCCGGCTGCAGCGCGGGCACGCCCGCGGGCTGTGCCACCGGACGATCTGCGGCGCGTTCATCGGCCGGCTGACCAGCAGTGCGGATGGTCATGACGATGTTGTAGAGACCGATCACGGCGCCAGCGAAGAAGAAGAACCCACCCACCGCCCGCGCAACGTAATAAGGCTTCATCGCGATCACGGTCTCGATGAAGGAATAAGACAGCGTGCCACTGCTGTTATAGGTGCGCCACATCAAGCCCTGGATGATACCTGAATTCCACATCGCGAAGACGTATGTGAAGAGGCCGGCGACAGCGAGCCAGAAGTGCCATTCGACGAGCGTCGGCGAATACATCCGCTCGCGCTTCCACAGCCACGGCACCGACGCATAGATCGAGCCGAAGGTGATCATGGCCACCCAGCCGAGCGCGCCGGCATGGACATGACCCACGGTCCAGTCGGTGTAATGCGATAGCGAATTGACCGAGCGGATCGCCATGAACGATCCCTCGAACGTGGTGAGACCGTAGAACACCGCGGCCACCATCATGAAACGCAGCGTCGCGTCGTCGCGCACCTTGTACCAGGCGCCGTTCAGCGTCAGCAGCGCATTGCCGGCGGAGCCCCAGGACGGAATCAGCAGCATCAGCGAGAAAGTCATGCCGAGCGTCTGCACCCATTGCGGCAGCGCCGTGTAGTGCAGGTGATGGGAGCCCACCCACATATACATGAAGGTGATGCCCCAGAACGAGATGATCGACATCCGGTAGGAATAGATCGGCCGGCCCGCGCGCACCGGCAGATAGTAATACATCATGCCGAGGAAGCCGGAGGTGAGGAAGAAGGCGACGGCGTTGTGGCCGTACCACCATTGGGTCATCGCATCCTGCACGCCGGAAAAGGCCGAATAGCTCTTGGCGTGACCGAACGAGACCGGCATCGCCAGATTATTGACGGTGTGCAGGATCGCCACCACCACGATGAAGGCCATGTAGTACCAGTTGGCGACGTAGATATGCGGCTCCTTCCGCCGCGCCAGCGTCCGCATATAGATGACGAAATAGACGATCCAGACGATCTCCAGCAGAAGGTCGGCATACCATTCCGGCTCGGCATATTCCTTCGACTGGGTGACGCCCATCAGATAGCCGGTGGCGGCGAGCACACAGAACAGGTTGTAACCGAGCAGCACGAACCACGGGCTGATCTGATCCGGCAATCGCGCGCGCGAGGTGCGCTGGAGTACATAGAGCGAGGTGCCAATCAGCCCGTTGCCGCCGAAGCCGAAGATCACTGCACTGGTATGCGCGGGGCGGATGCGACCGAAGCTCGACCAGCCGGCATCAAACGTCAGATTGGGAAACACCAGCTGCCACGCGACCCAGTCGCCGATGAACATGCCGATGACGGCCCAGATCATCGCCAGGATGATCGCCAGTTTGGTGGGGTCGTCGTAATACAGCGCCAGCCGGGCCTCATCGGGCTCCGGCTCGTAATAGACATAGATGACACCGAAGATGCCGGCGATCCCCGCCAGCATGACAATGGCGCCATGGACGCCGAGCGGGTCCTGGCGGCCGGCGATCGCCATCGCGAGGCCGCAAATCGTCAGGGCTAGCAGGATGATCAGTGCGAGCTGCCGCTCCGATTTCGTCAATTGCGCGATCATCCGGTCATCCCCTGCTTGTCTCGCACCGGCTCGTCGGGCAGGACGCGCAGCGCCTGATTGGCACAGAGCACCCTCACACCATCACGACTAGCTCACTGCGCCGCCGCCGCGATTGACTTAGGTCAAGTCCGCGAACGGATTCCGACCGGGATCAATCGCAATTTTTGATACTTCTAATCAACGTCGCACAACTGAACTTGGCGCGCCTCGCCTGCGGGAGCAGGCAGGGCGCCTGTTAGTCCTTCACGTCGTAACGATAGGATTTCGAGACGATCTGCCAGCCATCGGCGAGCTTCATTGCGATCAGGTAATCGGTGAAATAACGCGGCGGCAGCTGGCAGCGCACCTTGATGAAGGCCGTCTTGTCATCGGAGCGATCCACCGTGACGATGAAGTCCTCGCGCGACTTGCCCTCGACCTTGCCCGAATTGCGCTTGCGGACCATGGCCATCCAGTCCGGCATGGCCAGCACTTTTAGCTCACCATTCTCGACCCAGCGCAGGTCTGCACTCGGATGAAAGATCGCGCCAAGCTTGTCGGCATCAGCCTCGTAGAGGCCGTCGAAATAATGCTGGATGACCGCTTCAACGGTCGAACGATCGTAAGCCAACGCATTCCCCCACCTGCAACCGCACTGGAACCCTTATAACACGAAAGCGATGACGGCCATACTGTACCGTTGCATAGGTCATCCGGCTTTGGATCACTTGCTGTCAGCGAGCATCTTTCGAAACCGCTCTATCTCCTGCGGCACGAAGGCCGTGAGATAGGCCGGCGCCATTTCGGCGTCGCCAGCAGGCATGGAGCCGAGATCGTCGAGTCGTTTCTGATAATCGGGGTTGGCAACGGCGGCGCGCATCGCGGCGTTGAGCTTCCCGATGATCGGCGCGGGCGTGCCCTTCGGCGCGAACAGCGCATACCAGCCAGATATTTCAAATTGCGGCAATCCGGCCTCGCTGGCGGTCGGGACGTCAGGCAGATGCGACAGGCGCGTTCTGGATGCCAAAGCAATGGCACGAATGAGACCGCTCTGGATCGCCGGCGTCACCGACGCCGAGGAGTCGCAGATGCCGTCGATCTGCCCGCCAATCAGATCGTTCAGGGCCGGACCGCCGCCGCGATAGCCGACCAGCGTGACATCGATGCCCGCGGCCTGAACGAAAGCCTTGCAGAACAGATAGTTCTGCGAGCCTACACCGGAGTGGCCGATATTGAGACGACCGGGATTTTGTTTCGCATGCGCGATGAATTGCGCGAGATTGTCAGCCGGAAAGTTGCGCCGGATGGCAACCATGGCCGAACTCTTGTTGAACATGCCAATCCCCGCAAAATCCGACGGCGCGAATTTCACATCAGGCGTGAACAGATAGACCGCGGTATTTGTACCGCTATTACCCTGCACGATGGTGTAGCCGTCAGGCGGAGCCTGCGCGATACGGGCGAGCGCCACGGCCCCGCCCGCGCCGCCGATATTCTCGATCACGATGGGCTGACCGAGATGCCGGCCCATCTGCTCGGCAATCAACCGTGCATTGACGTCGGAACTGCCGCCGGCGGCAAAGGGCACGACGAGTGTAATGGGGCGAGTGGGATAGTCCTGTGCGGACGCGGAGAGCGGCACGAGCAGCGCCAGACAGAGCGGAGCAAGCCTGAACCAAGCCATTCCAAATCCTCCCTGACCAGGTCACCCCTGTTTTTTCCGTGATCTTAGGGAGTATCCGGCGCCGGAGGCAAAGACATGTTATGCTACAAAGCGGCGTAACCGACGGCGTGCGGCGCCGCGTTTTGACGTCTACGGAGGTCCTGATGACCGTCTCGATGGCTCACCCGACAATCGACACCAACAGTTTGCTAAGCGGCGCACAATTCGCCGATGCGTTTAGCATCTCCACCAAGACGACGGACCTGACCGCCCGCGACGCCGCCACCCGCATGTTCAGCCGTTCCCCGCGCTGGGTGGACGCCTTGCTGCGGCTGCGGGATCTGATCGTTGCGCCCTTCGGGCTAAAGACCGCGCTTTCCGCGCGCCACGCCGATATCGACAAGGTCGGCTTCTTCCCGGTGCTCAGCGAGACGCCGCAGCGTCTGGTCGCGGGCTTCAACGACAACCATCTCGATTTCCGCGTCGTGATCGATGTTGCTGCGGACGGCACCGGCCAGCGCGTTACGGCAACCACTGTGGTGCTGATGCACAATTGGCTCGGACGCATCTATCTGACGGTCATCAAGCCATTTCATCGGATGGTGGTTCGTTCCATGCTGCGGCAGGTCGCGCGCTGATTTTGCCGCAGCGGAAACGGGAACTGGCGCCATCGCCATCCGTTAACGCGCATGACATCCGAGATCGATCCGCAGAATAACGAGCTGAAAGTCACGCTAGCGCGCGCGTTCGACGCCGCGTGGCAGCCTTTCATCGCACATGAAGGCGAGTTTGCCGACACGATCGAGAATCGCCGCCGTCTCGCGGCACGGATCGTCGCCGTGGCTCGGTCAGGACAAATCGATGAAGAGGGCCTCAGTGAAGCCGGATTGATCTACCTGCGTGTGCTGGCCGAGGCGGCGCGGCTCTCGGCACGCATTCGTGACGTTGCGTCTCCCGATCTGGCGCCTCAGGCTGACGATCAACGGAATCAGTCGTTCGGCCCGGAGACCGTCGCTGCAATGTCCACGGCGCTCGATCGTTGCCTCGACGAGTTGCCGCTGCGGATTTCGTCTGATGCCGTGCAAACGCTGTCGAGCAGCATTCTCGATGAAGCCGCGCGCGGCGAGCGCGATCCCGAGAAGTTGCAGCTCCACGCGCTGGCGACACTCAGGTCACGTCAGTAGGCTCCTTGCTGACCGGATCAGGGTCCGCAGCCGCCCATTCGGCGACGCAACGTTCGAGATCCTTCAGGTTCTGCCGCATCTGCTCCAGCGAAAAGCCGATGGCAAAGAAGCGTTCGGCGACATCGCCGGGCAATCCGCGCGTCAGACCTTCCTGACGAAGCGCCGCGACCTCTCCCGCATAGGCCTGTAGTGCCGTCTGCACCGGCCAGATCGCCGGCGCGCCGGTGCCACTGCGCAGCGCCACGGCCGTCGAATGCAGAAACGTCGTCATGGCATCGCTCACGCGCGACAGTGGGCCCACAAGACGAACCTGAAGCGCAGATGGCAAGGGCACCACGGTCGAGCGGCCGATCATCACCAGGTCATGCCGCAGCCGCAGCGTCGTACGCAGCAACGGGCCTGTATCGGGTCCGCGGGACAAATGCGCCGCACGCTCACGCTCGGCTTCGGCTCCAATCGCCTGCAGATTTGTAAGAGCGTGACCGATGCCATCCTGCAACCGGTGCAGCGCCTCATTGTCGCGCCCGCGCGTTAGCGAAGCCAGCAACTCGGTGAGCGCCGTCGCGATCAGATCGAGCGCCTCCGCCGAACTGGCGCGGACCTGGCTATGCGCCCGCGACGGCAGCACAAGGAAGGATACTAACAAGCCGGTGATCGCACCCACCGTCACTTCGAGCACGCGGTCGATGGCGGATTCCAGTGGTGTGTTGTGATTCATCATCGGCAGCAGCAGCACGATGATCGCCGTCACTGTTGCGACATTGAGGCTGGGATTGATCGCCGCGATGAAGGCCAGCGGCGCCACCGCCAGCACCAGAACGGCGAGCAGCGCGCCTTCATTGGAATGCGGGATCAGGATCGCCACCGTGCCGCCATAGATGGCGCCGCCGATTGTCCCGACCAGATAGTCGCGCGTTGCCTTCAGCGACCGCCCGACACTCATCTGGGTGACAATGATCGCCGTCAGCACAGCCCACAGCGGCAGTTTCAGCCCGACGGTCAGGGCTATGATCAGCGCAGCAAGCGCCGCCGCGGTCACCCGGACGCCAAGGCCGAGTTCGACCTTGCGCTCCCCGAAGAAGGCAACCACCCGTTTCAGGAAGCCGAGAATACGCTTCGATGCGGACATGTCACAAATTGATCCCTGAAAACGGATTTTGGCGAACCGGTTTCGGCATGGCTGATCCACGCGTCGCCATGGCCGCTTGAAACGCCGATTTGGTCCGCCTAAGGCTATTTCAACAAGAGTGAGGAAACACAATGGCCAATGAGACCGCAACGCTTGCCGCCTATGTCGCAGATCTGAAATTCGACGACATTCCGCAGGATGTGCTGGAGCGTGCCAAGGTCCTCACCCTCGATTATCTCGGCAGCACCATCCGTGCCCGCAGCGAGGCCGAATCCACCCCCTCTTTACTCAAGATGCTGGAAGCCCTGTCGCTGGACGGCAAGGGCGAATCCACCGTGTTCGGCGACAGCAAGACCTGGACGCCGGCCGTGGCCGCCCTGCTCAACGGCGCGCTCGGCCACTCGCTCGATTTCGACGACACCCATGCCGATTCCTCGCTGCATCCCAGCGCTCCCGTGGTACCCGCCGCCTTCGCCGTCGGCGAAATGGTCGGCGCATCCGGCAAGCAGGTGCTGACGGCCATCGTCGCCGGCTATGAAGTCTGCTGCCGGCTCGGCAACGCGCTCGACCCGACCTCGCATTATGCCAAGGGCTTCCATCCGACCGCGACCGCAGGCACCTATGGCGCTGCGGCGGCCGCGGGCAAACTGTTCGGGCTCTCGAAGGATCAGCTGATTTCAGCCTTCGGCGTGTCAGGCAGCCAGGCGGCAGGGTCGCTGCAATTCCTCGTCAACGGCGCCTGGAACAAGCGCTATCAGGTCGGCGCCGCCGCCATGAACGGCGTGATAGCCGCGACTTTGGCCCGCAACGAATTCATCGGCGCGACGGAATCCGTCGAAGGCAAGCATGGCCTGTTGGTCGGCTATAGCGACAACGCGCATCCCGAGAAGGCCGTGGCCGATCTCGGCTCTGTCTATGAAACCATGAAGATCGGCATCAAGCCGTATCCGAGCTGCCGCTATACGCATGCCGCCATCGATGCCTTGGTGGCGATGCGCCGTGAGCACAATCTGACGCCCGACCAGGTCAAGCGCGTCGAGATCGGATTGCATCGCAACGGCATCACACTGACCGGCGACGCCACCACCAAGCGCCATCCGACCTCCATCGTTGGCGGCCAGTTCTCGATGTTCTTCACCGGCGCGCTCGCGCTCGATCAGGGCAGCTTCGGCTGGGACGACTACAAGCGCCTCGGCGACAGCGCGATCAACACGCTGGCCGACCGCTTCGACGTGGTTCAGGACGAACGCCTGGAAGGCAAACGCCATCCGTTCGGCGCCCGCGTCAGCATTCATACCGAGGACGGCGTGCATGAGCGCATCTATGCCGACCCGTCGGGCGAGCCGACATCGTTCCCTGATGCCGCCGCCATGCAGCAGAAGTTCCTACAGCTCGCACGCCCCGTGCTGAACAATCGCGCCGAGAAATTCGCCGACGCCATTCTCTCGCTCGAGACTTTCGACCGCGTGGCAACGGCGACGGCGCTGGGACGGTAACGGACATCAGGCACCGTCGATGATGATAAAATCCGCCTCGGCGTATTTTTGCCGGATGGATCTGGCGGTTTCGTATTCCGGGCTACGGTAGCAGGCGGTTGCGGTCGCGCGGTCGGCGAATTCCACCACCACATTGCGATCGCGGGCGTCGCCTTCCATGGTTTCGAAGGCGCCGCCGCGCACGATGAACCGCGCGCCGAACTTGTCGAACGCCGGCTTGGCCGCGGCGAGATAGTCCGGATAACGGCTCTCGTCGCGCACCGAAACGCGGACAATCCAGTAGGCTTTCGACATCATGGCTCTCCAGTTTTGATATGATCGTTGTGGCGCGTCCTGCGTCGCATCGTCATTGCCGTGGCGGGTCACGGCATCAATGGCGGCGCGGGTCACGCCGATATCGCGCAATTCGTAGTCGCTCATGGAGCGTAGTTGATCTCGCGCCTGTTGCCGCTCGCGCAGGCAGCGCCAGCCGTGGCGCAGGGCTGCGACAGCCGCCATCGCGACCGAACGTAACATCCGGCCGCGCTCGACATGGATACCCCGGATGATGGATCGCTTCAGCGCGGTCCATTGCAGCGGCGTCAGGTAGCGCGCATCGTGCACGTGCGGTTCGGGTTCATCGTCGATCATGTCCACCCCTCTCCGCTTACGCTGTGACATTGGCCATGATGGTTTACCCGGCGCATTTCATCCTATAAAATGAATAATCAAGATCATTTCGATCTCATGGAGAGATGTATGGATCTGTCCGAGCTGCGCATCTTCCGCGCCGTGGTGCGCGAAGGCGGCGTGACGCGCGCCGCGGAGCGGTTGCATCGCGTGCAGTCCAACGTGACGACGCGGGTGCGTCAGCTCGAAGATGATCTCGGCACGGCGCTCTTCGTGCGCGAGGGCAAGCGCCTGCATCTGACGCCCGCAGGCCAAGCGCTGCTCGGCTATGCCGATCGGCTGCTGGCGCTCGCCGACGAGGCCCGCGACGCGGTGCAGGACCCGCGGCCGCGCGGCGTCTTCCGCCTCGGCGCCATGGAGAGCACAGCAGCGGTGCGGTTGCCCGGGCCGCTCAATGAATTTCACCATCGCTATCCCGACGTGCAGCTCGAAATGCGCATCGGCAATCCGGAGACGCTCGCGAAGGGCATCCTCGCCGGCGATCTCGACGCCGCCTTCGTGGCCGAGCCGATTGCCGCGGCACCGTTCGACCGTATGCATGCGTTCGACGAGGAGCCGGTGATCGTGTCGTCGCCACGCCATCCGCCGATCGGCCGCAAGGACAGCGCGCCGCGCTCGGTGCTGGTGTTCGAGAACGGCTGCCCACATCGCAAGCGGCTGGAAGACTGGTATGCAAAGCGCGGCGAGATGCCCGAGCGCACCATCGAACTCGGCTCCTATCACGCCATGCTCGGCTGCGTAGTCGCGGGTATGGGCATCGCGCTGCTGCCGGAAAGCGTGCTGTCGACGTTCCCGGAGGGCAAGCGGCTCACCGTGCATCGCCTGCCGCGCGGCGAGAATCATGCCGAGACCGTGCTGATCTGGCGCAAGGGCGCAGCTTCGCCGAACGTCCAGGCAATGCAGAAAGTGCTGCTGGACGAACTAACGACCCGCAGCCCAGCAGCTAAGCGCAAGGCATCAAGCGTTAGCGCACCGCACAATATGAAGTAGATTTACAACCGCATTCTCCCGTGGCTAACGTCACGCCAATAAAAAGCAAACGGGAGTAGACCTTTATGATGCGCGTTACAGCGATTGCGGCCGGATTCGTTATCGGCGTTGCGGCTCTTACGACAATCCAGCCTGCCATGAGCCAGTCTGACGGCTGGGTCACGCTGGTCGACAGCACCAGGATGGGCGACTGGGACAAAGTTGGCGACGCCAACTGGGAGATGAAGGACGGCGCGCTCGCCGCCGACAAGCTGCTCTCCGGCAAGGATCTCGCTTATCTCGTCAGCAAGACGCCTTACAAGGATTTCCAGATCAAGGCTGAGTTCTGGACCGATGCCGAAGCCAATAGCGGCATCTTCATCCGCTGCGATAACCCGAAGGTGATCGATGGCAAGACCTGCTACGAGGTCAACATCTTCGACAAGCGGCCCGACCCGTCCTATGGCACCGGCGCCATCGTCGATGTGGCCAAGGTCAATCCGATGCCCAAGGCGGCGGACAAGTGGAACACCTACGAGATCACCGCCAAGGGCCCGAAGCTCACCGTGATCCTGAACGGCGAAAAGACCGTCGACGTCGAGGACACCAAGCACGCGATTGGCCCGATCGCCCTGCAATACGGCTCCGGTGTGGTGAAATTCCGCAAGGTCCAGATCAAGCCGCTGTAAGCACAGCCATTCCTCGGTCCGGACGGAGCGATCCATCCGGGCTGAGCCCCTTTTACCCGCCCCGCCAAATGCTGCTATGATGGCCCCAACCCCACGGAGCCCTCATGAGCTGGCAACCATCAGAAGATCCGATCCTCGGCGACGCGCAGACCTGCGACGCGCTGGAGCTCGTGATCGTCCCGCGCACCCGCGATCTCGGCGACGGCTTCCTCGTCCGCCGCGCCCTGCCCCATGGCAAGCGCCAGATGGTCGGCCCGTTCATTTTCTTCGACCATTTCGGCCCGATGCAGTTCATCTCCGGCAAGGGCATGGACGTGCGGCCGCATCCGCATATCGGCCTCGCCACGGTGACCTATCTGTTCGACGGCGCCATCATGCATCGCGATAGCGAGGGCAATGTCCGTGAGATCCAGCCGGGCGCCATGAACCTGATGACCGCCGGAAAGGGCATCGCCCATTCCGAACGCACCCCGGATGTGCAGCGCCGCGACGGCCAGAAGATGCTCGGCCTGCAGAGCTGGATCGCTTTGCCCAAAGGCTCCGAGGAGATCGCGCCGTCGTTCCAGCATTATGCCGCGGACAGCCTGCCGACCATCACCGATACCGGCTTCACCGCACGCGTGATCGCCGGCAAGGCGTTCGGTAAAGCTTCGCCGGTGTCGATGGTGTCGCCATGGTTCTACGCCGAAGTGGCCGTCGAGGCCGGCACCAGCGTGCCGCTCGATCCCGACCATGAAGAGCGTGC
Source organism: Tardiphaga sp. 813_E8_N1_3 (assembly GCF_051811025.1). NCBI lineage: Bacteria > Pseudomonadati > Pseudomonadota > Alphaproteobacteria > Hyphomicrobiales > Nitrobacteraceae > Tardiphaga > Tardiphaga sp. 813_E8_N1_3. The sequence continues at coordinate 5,858,722 of NZ_JBPWQE010000001.1, read as the reverse complement.
GGTCTATATCGTCGATGGCGAGATCGAGATCGCTGGCGACCGCCATGAGGCGCCGCAACTGCTGATCTTCCGGCCCGGCGACGCGATCACCATCAAGGCTATCAGCAATACCCGCATGATGTTCCTCGGCGGCGACGCGCTGGAAGGGCCGCGGCATCTGTGGTGGAATTTCGTGTCCTCCAGCAAGGAGCGCATCGAGCAGGCGAAAGAGGACTGGAAGACCGGCCGCTTCGCCCATGTGCCCAACGAACACGAATTCATCCCGCTGCCGGAATAGGCTCACTCCCTTCATCACGACGCCGCCGGCCAGACGCCGGACGACTCTGCTTTCGAAAGACCCTGACATGACCACGATGGCCACCAGCGACCTGCCCCTCCCCAAGATCGGTCGCGGCAAGGTGCGCGATATCTATGCTGTCGGCGACGACCGCGTATTGCTGCTGACCACCGACCGCATCAGCGCCTTCGACGTCGTCATGAACGAAACGATCCCGATGAAGGGCGCGGTGCTGACCCAGATCAGCGCCTGGTGGTTCAACCAGCTCGGCGGCGTGGTCCCACATCACATGATCTCCGCCGATGCCGACGAGATCATCAGGCAGGTGCCGGATCTCGCAGGTCACCGCGCCGCGCTGGCCGGTCGCGCCATGCTGTGCCGCCGCACCACCGTGTTTCCGATCGAGTGCGTGATTCGCGGTTACATTTCGGGTTCGGCCTGGAAGGAATATGCCGCGTCAGGCACGCTGGCCGGCGAGAAGCTGGAAGCGGGGCTGCTCGAAAGCCAGAAATTCGCCGAGCCGGTGTTCAGCCCGGCGACCAAGGCGGAGACCGGCCATGACGAAAACATCACCATCGCCCGGATGCGCGAGATTATCGGCGAGGAGGATGCCTTCACGCTCGAGAGTATGACCCGCGCCGTCTACACTCAGGGCGAGGAGATCGCCCGCGAGGCCGGCATCATCATCGGCGACACCAAGTTCGAATTCGGCAAGGAGGCCGACGGCCGCATCATCCTGATCGACGAGGTGATGACCCCGGACAGCTCCCGTTTCTGGGCCGCCGATGTCTATAGACCGGGCCAGCCGCAGCCGAGCTTCGACAAGCAGCCGCTGCGCGACTATCTCGACATCGAGCGCCGCGCCGGCCGCTGGAACGGTGAAGCCCCGCCGCCGCTCCTGCCCCCCGAGGTGATCGACGCCACCAGCAAGCGCTATTTGGAGGCCTATCGCCGCCTGACCGGCACGGAGCTGGTCATCAACTAACAAACTGGCTGTCTTTCCCGCGGACTGTCATAAAAATAGTCTTGTCCGTACATCTCACCGTCGTCTACCAGAGACGGCGGCGGTTGCGCCTGTCGCGCAGCGCTCCTACAGGTTCGCGCGTGACATACTTCCGGCCCGCCCCCCTCATCGCCGTCATTGCGAAAGTAGCCGTCCATGACTGACACCCTTGTCAGCCCGGACGTGTTGCGCGCCTGGCGCAACGACGTGTTCGGCGGCCTGATCGCCAGCGTCCTCACCATCAGCTTCGGCCTGTCCTATTCGGTGCTGATCTTCACCGGGCCGCTGGCCTCGCTGCTGCCCTATGGCATCGCCGCGACCTTCATCTCCGCGAGTGTCATCGCCACCGTCATCGCCCTTGGCAGTTCGTTTCCCTTCGCGATCGCCGGTCCCGAGAGCTCCACCGCAGCCGTCACCGCCATCCTGGCGGCGGCTCTGGTCGAGCACATCGTCACGGCCGATGCACCGTCTGCCTTGCTCGGCCCGGTGCTCATCACCCTGTCCTCGGCCACGATCATCACCGGCATCGTGCTCTGCGGCTTCGGCGTTACCCGCATGGGACGCGCGATCCGCTATGTGCCCTATCCGGTCATCGGCGGTTTTCTCGGAGCCACCGCCTGCCTGATTGTCGCCGGCGCCATTCAGGTGATCACCGGCTACAAGTTGCAATGGGCGAACCTGACAAAACTCGCCAATCCGATGACGTTCTACGAGTTGCTGGCCGCGGTAGCCGTGGCACTGACCATCTATGCGACCTGGCATCGGTCCCGTAAGCCACTAGGCCTGCCGATAATTCTCCTCGGGAGCGTTATAGCGGCGCATCTCGTCTTCCGGATCGCAGGCGTGTCCGTGATCGAGGCCCAAGCAATGGGCTGGACTTTCGCATCGCCTCCGAAAGCCAACCTGACCCTGCCCTGGGCCTTCTTCAGCGAAGGCTATCCCTGGCAGGCACTGCCCGGACTCATCGGCAATTTCATTGCCGTGATCTTCGTGACGGCCGTGAGCACCCTGTTCAATACGACGGGCCTCGAAGTTGCCGCACATCGGGAAGCCGATATCGAACGCGAGCTCAATGCGACCGGGGCGGCCAATATCCTGGCTGGCGCACTCGGTGGCTATGCCGGCTGCATCTCGATCAGCCGTTCGCTCCTGAATCGCAACAGCGGTGCCACCGGGCGGCTTTCGGGCCTCACCGTCGCCGCGGCATCCGCGCTGATGCTCGTCGTTGACCCCGCGCTGCTGGCCTATATGCCGCGCTTCGTGCTCGGTGGCCTGTTGCTGTATCTCGGCCTCGAACAACTGCATCGCTGGATCGTCGACTCCCGCAAGCGGCTGTCGCTGCTCGACTACCTGTCGCTGCTGGCGATCATCGTCATTATTCTCACATGGGGTTTCGTGGCCGGTGTGCTGATCGGTATCGTGATCGGCTGCGCCACCTTCGCGCTCAGCGTGTCGCGGGTGTCCTCGATCAAATACGGTTTCGATGGCTCGGAATATCGCAGTTCGCTCGATCGCTCGCTTGAGGATCAGCGCACGCTGGCGGCGCATGGCCGCGAAATCCAGGGCCTCAATCTGCAGAGCTATCTGTTCTTCGGCTCGGCCAACCGACTGTATCTGCACGTAAAGGCTTTGCTGCGCCGTCATCCCGAATGCCGCTATCTGGTGTTCGACTTCAAGCTGGTGACGGGCATCGACTCGTCGGCGGCCCACAGCTTCGCCCAGATCAAGCGCATTGCAGAAGGCCACGGCACCACGCTGGTGCTCGCAAATCTTCATCCCTCAGCCAATCGCAACCTGCGTGCCAGCCTGTTCATCGATGACGCCGTCAAGGTCATGGGCGAACTCGATCACGCGCTGGAGTGGTGCGAGAACGAGGTGATCGTCAAGCATCGCGGGCTCGCCGAAGAAGAAGCCAACTTGCGCGACTGGTTCACCAAGATCCTACGCACCGCCGGCGATTCTGAAGAACTGATGCGACGCTGCCAGCGCGTCGAGGTCGGCGCCGGCGAGATCGTCGTTCAGGCCGGCGACGCCGCCGATTCCATGCACTTCATTCTCGACGGCCGGCTCGGCATCATGGTGCCCGCGGGCGATGGCAAGCTGACACGGGTGCGCAGCCTCGGGCGCTATACGACGGTGGGCGAGATGGGCCTCGTGGCCTATGCTCCCCGCAGCGCCACCATCCAGGCAGAAATCGCCAGCGTGCTTTATTTGCTGCGCGCCGATGCTTTCGAGGACATCAAGCAGAACCATCCGGCATTGAGCCAGAAGCTGCTGACCTATTTCGTGTCTGTGATGGCCGAGCGGCTGTCTTTTGCCAGCCGGATGATCGCGGTGCTGCGAAGGTAAGAACTACGCAGCACATCTGAAACGGACGTCACAATCATCTACGAGTTGGGGCCGCCGGCACCGACGGTCGAATTGGCAGGTTTCGTTGCCTTGCGGCTGGCGCGCCAGTTCTCCCACCGTTGGACGACCACAAAAAAGGTCGGAACGAACAGGACGGCAAGGCACGTCGAGGCGAGCATGCCCGAGAACACCGTGATGCCGATCGACTTGCGGGCATTGGCGCCGGCGCCCGTCGCGAGCACCAGCGGCAGCACGCCGAGAATGAAGGCGAAGGACGTCATCAGGATCGGCCGAAAGCGCGCCCGCGCTGCTGCGACCGCGGACTCCAGCAGTGGCTTGCGATCATGCACATGCAGTTCGATCGCCACCTCGACGATCAGGATCGCGTTCTTCGCCGACAGCGCGATCAAAAGGATAATGCCTATCTGGGTGTAGAGATTGTTCTCGATCCGCAGCGCGGTGAGCACCGACATCGGGCCAAGCAGTGACAGCGGCACGGCCAGGATCACCGAAATCGGCGCGTACCAGCTTTCATACTGCCCCGCGAGCACCAGATAGACGAGCAGCAGCGCAAGGCCGAACACATAATAGAGCTGATTGCCGACGATCTTTTCCTGGTACGACATCGCCGTCCACTCGAAGCCCGTTCCCGGAGGCAGAGTCTTGGCCGCAATCTGCTCCATCAGCGCCATGGACTGCCCGGAACTGTAGCCCTGTGCCGGCAGGCCGATCACTGTCGCCGTCGGATAGAGATTATAGAGACTAATCAGCGACGGCCCCACGGCAGGCGTAATCTTCGCCACCGTGCCAAGCGGGATCATGCTGCCCTGCTGGTTGCGGACCATCAAGTTCTCGATGTCCCGGGCGGTCAGCCGGAATTTGGCATCTGCCTGTGTGTAGACCTGAAAGGTGCGGCCAAACTTGTTGAACTGGTTGACGAAGGACGAACCCAGATAAGACGACAGGGTCGAGAACACCTGATCCGTCGTCACATGCAGGGTCTGGGTCTTGATACGGTCGATCTCGATATCGAATTGCGGCACCATCGAGCGGAACGGCGAACTGACGCGCTGCAAAGCACTCTGCGTCTGTGCATTGGCTACGATCGCCCCGGTGATCGCTTGCAGTTTGTTATAATCGGCGTTGCCATCGCGCAGTTCGATCTGCATGGCGAAGCCCGCTGCGTTACCGATACCTTGAATGGGCGGCGGCGGGATCACCAGAATGCGCGCCTCTGGAATCACCGACAGGCTTTCGTTCAATCCAACGAACAACGAACGAAGATCCTGGCCCGGTCCGCGCTCGCTCCATTCTTTCAGGATCAGATAGGCGACACCGGCATTGGCCAGGCTGGAGCTGCTGTCGAGCGCGGAGATGCCGGCGATGGTGACCACCTGTTCCACCGCTGGCGTCTTCGCAGCCAATTCGCTGACCCGATCGAGTACACGCTGCGTCCGATCCAACGCGGCGCCATCGGGCAACTGGACTGCTACCAGCAGATAGCCTTGATCCTCGATCGGGATGAAGCCGGTGGGAATCCGGGACAGGCCGTAACCGCCGATGCCGATCAGGATCAATGCCAGGACAACCGAGAGATTGCTGTGCGCGACCATGTGACCGATCAGGGCGGCATAGCCCCGTTCGAGCCGGTCGTAGACCTTGTTAAACCCGCGATAGAAGAAATTGCGCTTCTCCGGCGGCACCGGGCGGCGCAGCCACAATGCGCATTGCGTCGGCTTCAGCGTGGCCGCATTGACGGCGCTGAGCAGCGCCGTAGCCGCGATGACCAGAGCAAATTGCGCATACATGCGCCCCGTCAGCCCGGGCAGAAATGCCGCCGGCAGGAACACCGAGATCAGCACCAGCGTGATGCCGATGATCGGGGCGAACAGCTTGTCCATCGCGCTGATCGCAGCGTCGTGTCCGGACATGCCCTGCTCGATATTGTAGGCGGCGCCTTCGACAACCACGATGGCGTCGTCGACGACGATGCCGATCGCCAACACAATGGCAAACAGGGTCGACAGATTGATGGTGAAACCGAGCGCCGCCATCGCCGCGAAGGCGCCGATGATCGTCACGGGCACCGTCGTCGCCGGCACCAGCATCGCGCGCCAGTCCTGCAGAAAGACCAAGATGACCACCAGCACGAGCAGGCCGGCCTCGATGAGCGTCTTGTAGACCTCATTGATCGATGCCTGGACGAATTTCGTGGTGTCGAACGGCGTGTCGTACTTGATGTCGTCGGGAAATTGCGTGGCCAGCGCCGCCATCTTCTTCTCGACAGCCTTCTCCACCTCGAGCGCATTGGCGCCCGGCGACTGGAACACGCCGATGCCGACGGCCGGCTTCTGGTTGAGCGAGAATATCTGGCTGTAGGTCTGCGCACCCAACTCGACGCGTCCGACGTCACGGACCCGCGTGACATCGCCATTGTCGCCGGTCTTGACGATGATGTCCTCGAATTCACCGGGATCATCCAGCCGCCCATTGATGTTTAGCGTGTACTGGAAGGCCTGCCCCGCTGGCGTCGGCGGCATGCCGATCTGCCCTGCAGAGACCTGCTGGCTCTGCTGCTGGATGGACTGGATGATATCCTGCGGCATCAGTCCGCGCGCTTGCAGCTTGCTTGGATCCAGCCAAATCCGCATCGAATACTGGCCGGCGCCGAACACCGTCACATTGCCGACCCCCGACAGACGCGACAGCTCGTCCCGGATATTGATTGTGGCGTAGTTACTCAGGAACAGGCTGTCATAGGTCGCCTTCGGTGACGTCAGTGTCACGAACAACAGGATTGCCGTCGATTTCTTCTGAACGGTCACGCCCTGATTCTGCACGGCGGTCGGCAGCGACGACAGCGCGCTCGATACGCGGTTCTGCACCAGCACCTGCGCGAAATTCAGATCGGTACCGATCTTGAACGTGACCGTGAGTGAATAGGTGCCGTCGGCGGCGCTGTAGGACTGCATATAGAGCATGTCCTCGACGCCATTGACCTGTTGCTCGATCGGCAGCGCGACCGTGTCGACGATGGTCTTGGCGCTGGCACCGGGATAGCGCGTCGTCACCTGGACGGTCGGCGGCACCACGTCTGGATATTGCGCGACAGCGAGGCCATAGAGCGAGACGCCGCCGATCAGGATCATCAGCAGCGCAATGACATTGGACAGGACCGGCCGCTCGATGAAGAACTTCGAAATCATGGCCTGTCCTATTTGGTCGGTACCGGCGTTTCGATCTTTCTCAGTTGCGGATCGACCTTCTGCCCCGGAATGGCACGCAGCAGGCCTGCAATGACGACGCGATCATCCGGCTTCAGGCCGCTTTCGATGACGCGAAGCTCACCCTCCAGCGGGCCGGTGACGACCTTCCGCTGCTCGATGACATTGTCGCCATTCACGACCAGCACGTAACGTCCCGCCTGATCGCTGCCGAGCGATACATCCGGCACCAGCAAGGCGTTGTCCTGCTTGTCGATGGGCACGCGGACGCGAACATAGAAACCCGGCAACAGGATGCGATCCGGATTTGGCAGCAGTCCTCGCACCGGCAGCGTCCCCGTCGACTGGTTGATGGTCGGCGAGATGTAGTCGATCTGGCCCTTGTGTGGAAAACCGATCTCGGTCTGCAGTCCGATCTCGATCGGCAACTGCCTGAGATCGCTCACCGTCAGCCCGCGCCGCCGGGCTTCGTCCCGGATGCGCAACACGTCCTGTTCGTTGACGTTGAAATTTACATAAATCGGATCGAGCTGCACGATCGTCGCAAGCTGGGTCGGCGACGCCACACCGACCAGTTCGCCAACCGACACCAGATGTGCGCTGACGATGCCGTCAAATGGCGCAATGACATTCGTATAGCCGTAATTGACGGCCGCAATTTTGGTGTTGACTTGCGCCTGCTGCAGATTGGCTTGTGAGTTTTCTCGTGCCGCCGTCGACTGCTCGAGCGTTGACTGCGCAACAACCTGGCGGGATACGAGGTCCGACTGGCGCTTGAAATCCGCTTCCGCCTGCTTTGCAGACGCTTGCGCACCGGCTTCTGCAGCCTGCGCCTGCTCCAGCTTCAACTGGTATGTCTCAGGTTCGATCGTGAACAGCGTCGTGCCCTGCTTGACGAAGGAGCCGTCCTGATAGTTGATCGACTGCAGAACGCCCTGAACGCGCGCCACGAGATCGACGTTCTTGATGGGCGCTGTATTGCCTGTCGCTTCGAGAAAGCGCGTGATGCCGCGCTGCACAGGAACCGCGACCTCAACTTTCGGCGGCGGTGGCTGCACGAAAGTGTTTTGCTCGCAGGCACTTAAAAAGAGACTCGCCAGCGCAACGCTTGAAACACGCATGACCCTGACATGCTGCAGCTGCTCAATGCGAGCTATCAGTCCAGATGAACAGGCGCGCACAAACTGCATCTTCCTGCCTCAATCGAATGACTCTCAAAGAATCCCTGGCCAAAAAACGACGGCCGCCCGCATCAATAACAACAATCCACTTGTAGTGAAACCGAAACCGTAAAATGATGTCGGACCGAAGTTGTTTTGCGAATGCCTTTCAGAACTCACGCTTCTTGAAGATTTTACGCAGTTGCCCTGACTGACCGGGCGATAGCAACGAGGATTTCATCGATGAACTTCATGTCCGGTTCAGCCGCGCGACATCGCGTGTCGATGGCGACTATCATTCTACTCGCAATCACGAGCCCCGCCTTTGCGCAAGCGCCGAGCCAAGCGCAGCGTGACGCGATCAAGACGCAGTGTCGCTCGGATTACATCGCGCATTGCTCGAGCGTTCCGCCTGGTGGAGAAGCCTCGTTGCAGTGCCTGCAGAAGAACATGTCGAGCCTTTCGTCGGGATGTGCGGGCGCAGTTCGGGCCGTCGAAGCGCCGGCCGCCGCACCAAAGGCCGCCGAACCAACACCAGCAGCGACGCCCAAGACCGAGGCAACGCCTCCGGCTGCCAAGCCCGCCGCCACAACTGCCACACCGAAGGCAGCAGCCACGAAGCAACCGAGCAGCGCACAGATCGCGGCCATCCGCAGCGCCTGCAGCAGCGACTACCCAAAGGTCTGCAAGGGCGTGCCGACGGGCGGAGCGCCTGCATTGCAGTGCCTTGAGACAAACAAGGCCAAGCTTTCAGCCGGTTGCGAGAAAGCCGTCAGCGCAGCCAGTGGCGAGACGCCCGCCGCAGCGGCGCCCGCTGCGAAAGGCACGACTGCGGCCCCGGCCGCAGCAGCCACGACCGCCGCACCCGCAACTGCTCCCGCAGCCCTCGCACTGCGGCCGATGCGGCCGCGCGAAGAATTGCTCGTGATGAGATCAGCGTGCGGCGGCGACATCAGATCGCTCTGCGGCGGCGTTGCGCCGGGTGGTGGCCGCATCGTGCAGTGCCTGGCCAGCAACAGCGCGTCGCTCTCGCCGGCTTGCACCAGCGTCCTGGCGCCGTTCGCTCAACGATGACTGAAGCTGCGCGATAGTGATTGGTCGGCCGCATCCATTACTCTCCACGAAAGGCAAGGATCAGCTGTATCAACCGGGCAGATAGAATGATGTAACAGAACGACATCGCAACCTGAAATGCGACGTGCCACTCCATCTTTGCAAGCTTGTAGAGGCCATCGATGAAATTCAGTAGCAACAGAACTATTCCGAACAGCATGACACCGCGACCGACGAGACCGTGGCGCAGGTATCCGAACAGAACAATAGAGGGCTCGTCGCTCGATACATGTGCCCCGGCCGATATAATCAAAGTGCCGATCACCATCTTTTCGACGTGACCGAATATTTCCTTTGAGACGGGTTCGATATGTCGATTATGAAAAGCAAGCCACCTGGTCCTGAAATCCGACATGCTTTCTCCTGCTGATTCAACATCGGGCGAAATAGCCCCGTCGCATGTTTCAAGTCGGCAAGTATTTGCAGGATTTAGTAGATGCACTGCCGGATCAAGGCGCTGTTGCAGGATTTCTGATCGCTCACGAGATTTTTTCGTGTGCTTACGAACTACTCTTTGCCATTGAAGCAGCTTCCGAAACTCTTGTTCGTATTCCGCTTACGTCGCCACTGAAGCCAACGAACCTTTCTGATCAAGTCCTTTGACAACCGACACAGCCGGGAGATCACTATGCGTAATTTCTTGATGATGGTTGCAGCCGTTCTCGCATTCGGTACGACAATGACGTTTGAAGCCACCGACGCCAACGCCGTCGTCTGCGCACGTGGCGTTTACCGTGCCGGCTGCGCTGGCTATCGTGGCGCCGCCGTGGTGCGCCGTCCGGTGGCGGTCGCGTGCCGCACCGTCTGGGTAAATGGCGTGCGCGTCCGTCGTTGCTACTGAGCGACGCTGGCTCAGCCATTGGCACTGCCAGCCCAAATGCAAATACCCGGCACATCTCGCGAAACTTGCTTCGCGCTGGCCGGGCATAACGCATAACGAATTTTTAATTGGGTCGGAGGTGACGCCTCAGATTCCCGACATCATGATGTATTTGATCTCGACATATTCTTCCATGCCGTGATGCGAGCCTTCGCGGCCCAAACCTGACTCCTTCACGCCGCCGAACGGAGCGACTTCGGTGGTGATGAGGCCGGTATTGACGCCGACCATGCCGGACTCCAACGCCTCCGCGACACGCCAGACGCGGCCGAGATCGCGCGAATAGAAGTACGATGCCAGGCCGAACGGCGAGGCGTTGCACATGGCGATGACGTCGGCTTCGTCCTTGAAGCGGAACACCGGCGCCAGCGGGCCGAAGGTTTCTTCCTGCGAGACCAGCGCATCCGGCTTCACATTGGCCAGCACCGTCGGCTCGAAGAACGTACCGCCGAGCGCATGGCGCTTGCCGCCGGTGACGACCTTGGCGCCGCCCTTTACCGCATCGGCGATGTGGCGCTCGACTTTCTCGACAGCCTTCTCGTTGATCAGCGGGCCCTGGGTGATGCCCTGTTCGGTGCCGTCGCCGACCTTCATCGCCGCGACCTTCTTCGACAGTTTCTCGACGAACTGGTCGTAGATGCCATCCTGCGCGTAGAGGCGGTTGGCGCAGACGCAGGTCTGGCCCATGTTGCGATACTTCGAGACAATCGCGCCTTCCACGGCGGCATCGATGTCGGCATCGTCGAACACCACGAAGGGTGCGTTACCGCCAAGTTCGAGGCCGAGCTTTTTCACACCGACCGAAGCCTGCTTGTAGAGAATCTTGCCGACATTGGTGGAGCCGGTGAAACCGACGAAGCGCACGGCGGGATGTTCGCAGAGCACGAGGCCGATGGACGACGCATCGCCGGTGATGATGTTGAGAACGCCCTTCGGCACGCCGGCACGCTCAGCGAGTTCAGCCAGCGCCAGCGCCGACAGCGGCGTCTCGTTGGCAGGCTTCAGCACCACGGTGCAGCCGGCTGCCAGCGCCGGGGACACTTTGCGGGTGATCATCGAGTTCGGGAAATTCCACGGCGTGATGGCGCCGCAGACGCCGATCGGCTGCTTGATGGCGAGGAGCCGGGCATCGGCACGCTGGGTCGGGATGGTCTCGCCATAGACGCGGCGGGCTTCCTCGGCGAAGAATTCGATATAGGCGGCGCCGATATCGACCTCGCCCAGCGCTTCGGCCAACGGCTTGCCCTGCTCGGTGGTCAGGATCAGCGCGAGATCCTCGCGGTTGGCGATGATCAGCTCGAACCACTTGCGCAGGATGTTGGAGCGCTGCTTGGCGGTGAACTTGGCCCAGGTCGGAAACGCCTTTTCGGCGGCCTCGACAGCCTGCGTCGCTTCCTTGGTGCTCATATTCGGCACCTTGGCGAGCTCGACATCGTTGACCGGGTTGGTGACCACCGTCTCGCCGGTGCCGACCCAAGCGCCGTCGATATAGCACTTGTCGCGCAGCAGCGAGGGGTCCTTGAGGCGGTCGCGCAGCGAAGGGGCGGTGGACTGGCGTGCGGCTGAGGTCGGTGACATGGGCGGTTCTCCTGCGGAAAGTGTCGCGAACGTATAGCCGCGGACTTGTAGAGGAGTATAGGCCCGAAAGCGCCCCTTGGCGGCGAATGGCAGCTATCGCGCGCAGGGGTATTTAACGCCCGAATTCAACAGTCGCAGAACGCCGCAAGCCCGATCAGGCCGCGCCGCGCATATAGGTCTCGCGCCGATCGATCATTCGCTCGAAAGCGATGCGGGCGTTGGCACGGGTGGTCGTGGAGAAGGTGCGGTATTCCAGCTCCGGCAGCATCGCGGCGTCGCCGCGACCGAACCAGGAAATAAACGATTTGGGCGGGGCCGAAATCTTCGCCAGCGCCTGCGCCAGATTTTCAGCCGCATCGAAAGCGAACAGGGCGCCGGTCTGCGCCACGCGAACCTCGAAAATTCCTGGACCGATCGGGGCCTCGATGCTCTCGCCACGGGAAGCGCGGGGATAATGTTTCCAGTCGGTCCAGTTCGCGATCATCGTCGGTCTCCGCAGCTGACACGCTGCACGTGTTACTCATGGTCTTACGGGTTAGTGTCGGAAAGCGCTTTGACGTTCACGTCATTTTTTGAACACAGCTGCGCCAATTTCGTTCCAGGGCGCGATGAAACTCGCTCCCAAGCCCGATATGGTTCCCCTCAAATGCTAAAACCAGCGCAAATGTAATCACATCCGCGAGACCGACGACCTCGCGCCCAAGTTGAATGTCCGCGCCGGAAATCGGTAAGATCAAAGAAAATCGGAGAGGAAACGGATGTCAGTTCAAGTCGAGATTGACCGGATTCTGCAGCAGGCCAGCGAAACAGGTGTCATTCCCGGTGCCGTGGCGGTGGCTGCGACGCGGAGCGAGGTCATCTACCAAGGGGCGCTGGGCAAGCGTGACGCATCCAAAGATACCACCATGACGCCGGACAGCGTGTTCTGGATCGCCTCCATGACCAAGGCGATTACGGCTGCTGCAGCGATGCAGCTGGTGGAGCAGGACAAATTGACGCTGGATGCACCGCTGGCGACTGTGCTGCAGGACCTCGCAGAGACGCAGGTGCTGGATGGTTTCAACAGCGAAGGCACTCCGAAACTGCGTCCGCCGCGCCAACCGATCACCTTGCGGCATCTGCTGACCCACACCGCCGGTTTCTGTTACGACATGTGGAACGGCGACATGGTGCGCTATCTCGAGACAACCGGCATTCCGCCGTTTCGCTCCGGACTGAACGCCGCCATGAAGGTGCCAATCATGCGCGATCCCGGGACCCGCTGGGAGTACGGCACCAATATCGACTTCGTCGGCAAGGTCGTCGAGGCCGTCAGCGGCGAACGCCTTGACGCCTATTTCCAGAACCATTTGCTGGCGCCGCTTGGGATGACCGACACCGCCTTCGTGATTGGCGGCGACCAGCGCAAGCGCCTTGTTGCCATGCACAGCCGCGGCGCCGACGGTGCACTGACCCCGATCCCGTTCGAGATTAAACAGGATCCGGAATTCTTCGCCGGTGGCGGGGGGCTCTATGGCACCGCCCCCGACTACATCAAGTTCACTCAAATGATGCTGAATAACGGGACCGGCAACGGCAATCGGATATTGAAACCGGAGACCATTGCGCTGATGAGCCAAAACCACATCGGCGAACTCAATATGACGCCAATGACCTCAGCCGTGCCGACCGCCAGTAACAATGTCGACTTCCTTCCGGGCATCGACAAGAAATACGGCCTCAGCTTCATGATCAATACGGCGCAGTCAGCCGAAGGCCGCAGCGCCGGCAGCCTCGCCTGGGCCGGCCTCGCCAACACCTACTACTGGATAGATCCAGCGCGAGATATCACCGGCGTCATCATGATGCAGGTGCTGCCATTTGCGGATTCGACTTGCTTGAAGGTGTTTTCGGATTTCGAACGCGCGGTGTATGCGGGATTAGGCGCGAAGAAGGCGGCGTGAGTTCTTCTCCCTCCCTCAAGCGGCGCAGCCGCGCAGCGAGGTCTGGCGGACGAATTCCGTCCGCCATGGGTGGCGCGATCCGAGCGCCAGCGAGCGTCGTGACGGATGGGGCGCAACAAACGCTACAGCGCGTGTAGCACCCCCACCCATCCGGCCTGAGGCCGGCCACCCTCCCCGCAAGGGGGAGGGAACAACACCTTAAACCGGCAACCCGTTCTTGCCAGCTAGGTTCTTCAGCGACACCTGCGGGCGCGCGCCGATATGCTGGATGACTTCGGCGGCGGCCATCGCGCCGAGCTTACCGGCATTTTCATAGCCGGCGTTGCGCACCAGGCCGAACAGGAAGCCCGCCGCGAACAGATCGCCTGCACCGGTGGTATCGACGAGCTTCTCGATCTTGTGTGCAGGCACTGCAACGACGCCATCGCCCGATGTCACGACACAGCCCTTCTCGCTGCGGGTGACGACGCCGAGCTTGGTGTCCTGACCGAGCTGCTTGAGCGCCGCATCGAAATCCGTGGTTTCGTAGAGCGAGGTCAGTTCAGCCTCGTTCGCGAAGATCAGATCGACGGTACCCGAGCGCATCAAGTCGAGAAATTCTGCGCGATAGCGGCCGACGCAGAACGCGTCCGACAGCGTCAATGCGACCTGACGCTTGGCCTCATGAGCGATCTTCGAGGCCTTCACGAAGGCTTCCTTGGCGCTGGCGGGATCCCACAGATAACCTTCGAGATAGACGATCGACGAGGCCGCGACTGCAGCGGCGTCGATATCGTCGGGCGTCAGATCCTGCGCAGCACCGAGATAGGTGTTCATGGTGCGCTCGCCATCGGGCGTCACCAGGATGTAGGAACAGCCAGTAGCCGGACCGCCGGTGGCGGGTTTGGTGTCGAACGCAACGCCGGCAGCACGGATGTCGTGGGTGTAGAGCGTGCCGATCTGATCATCCTTGACCTTGCCGACATAGGCCGCGCGGGCGCCGAGGCTGGCGAGGCCGACGATGGTATTGGCGGCCGAACCGCCGGACATTTCGGTGGCAGGGCCCATCGCCTTGTAGATCGCAGTGGCGCGGGCTTCGTCGATCAGCGCCATACCGCCCTTGGTCATCTCATGTGCGGCGAGAAACTTGTCATCGGCCTGCACCAGCACGTCGAAAATCGCATTGCCGATTCCGAGCACGTCATATTTCGCTGAGGTCATTAAGAATATCCCGTTGCGGCAATTGCGATGAGGCTGAAAATCCGTTTCAACTCGTCTCGCGGTCGCCCAAGTTGAGCCGTCGGTAAAGGCCGGTTTGATGGCTGCAGCGACTATCACGTTCTGCCCCGCGCCAGCAAGGACAGCCCTTTACGATGGTTCTATGATCCGTTCCATCCTGACCGTTTCCACAGGCACTTTGGCATCGCGGTTGCTGGGCTTCGCCCGCGACGCGATGGTCGCCGCGCTGCTAGGCGCAGGTCCGATCGCGGATGCTTTTCTGGTGGCGTTTCAGCTGGTCAACGTGATCCGGCGATTGCTCACCGAGGGCGCACTGAATGCCGCGCTGATTCCGGCCTGGCTGCGCATCCAGACAACGCAGGGTGCCGTCGCAGCCACAGCTTTTGCAGGTCGTGTGCTCGGCACCATCAGCGTTGCGCTGATCGTCGCGACGATCCTGATCGGCTTTGCGATGCCGCTCGTGATCGCACTGCTTGCCCCGGGTTTCGTCGGCCAGCCGACACTGCAGCTCGCCGTCGACAATGCGCGATTGATGCTGCCCTATCTCGCCTTCGCCGGCCCCGTCACAGTCATGATGGGACTGCTGAATGCGCAGCAGCGCTTCGCATTGACCGCATTTTCGCCGCTGCTCTTCAACATCGCCCTGATCGCCGTCATGACCCTACTGCTGGTGTGGCGGCAAGAGCCAGATACTGCCGCTATGGCCACGGCGGCTACTGTCGGCATTGCCGGGTTACTGCAGTTGCTGATGCTGATCTTGCGGAAATCCAGCGGCAATCTTGCGGCGCCTTTGCGGCTGTCGCTCGATAGCGAGATGCGCGGCTTCTTTCGCAAAGCGCTGCCCGGCATGATCGCCAATTCCGGACCGCAGCTTCTCATCGTCACCGGCGCAATCATCGCATCGACGACTCCGGCGGCCGTGTCGTGGCTGTATTTCGCCAACCGCCTGATCGAACTGCCGCTCGGCATCGTCGGCACGGCCATGGGCACTGTGCTGGTCCCCGCATTGACGCGCGCCGTACGATCGGACGATCACGCGGCCATCGCGCAGGCGGAATCGCGCGGGTTTGAACTCGCGATCGGCCTCGCGTTGCCGGCTACGCTCGGATTGATGATATTGAGCCATCTCATCGTGCAGCTTCTGTTCCAACACGGCGCGTTCAGCGCGAGCGACACGACCTCGACTGCAAGTGCGCTGATATGGCTGGCTTTAGGCCTGCCCGCTCAGGTGCTTGTGAAAGCCTTGTCGCCCGCCTTCTTCGCACGCGAGGACACGACGACGCCGCTGCTGGCAACGCTCATCGGTCTGCTCGTCGCGATCATCTCCGCACTGGTTTTGAATAGGCCATTCGGTGCGAGCGGCATCGCAGCGGCGATCGCTCTGGCGGCGTGGAGCAGCGCGGCCTTTTTGATCCTCCGGAGCGCAGCGGCTTTCGGCTTCTCACTCGACCATGATGCAAAACGTCGGCTGCCGATCATCGTCCTGTCCTCGCTGGTCATGGGCGGGCTGCTATGGCTCGCCGCGTATATTGTCTTGCCCTGGACGGTGCAGGCCCACAGCTTGGTACGAGCGAGCGTGCTGGGCCTCCTGATCGCTTCTGGGCTGGCAATCTACGCAGCACTGCTCGCGCTCACCGGCGCAGTGCGCTGGGCCGAGGTCCGCGGCGCCCTCAAGAAGGCACCTGCCATCTAGCCATGGTCACATTGGCAATGGACGCCGCCCGGCGCCTATGGCAAGTCACGCCCCTTGGCCCGCATTCCACCACGGGCGCACAGGAACTAGACGATGGCTTTTACTCAACGGGTTTTTTCGGGCGTCCAGCCGACGGGCAATCTCCACCTCGGCAACTATCTTGGCGCGATCGTGAATTTCGTCAAACTGCAAGAGACGCATAATTGCATCTACTGCGTGGTTGATATGCATGCCGTCACCGTGCCGATTTCCGTGTGGGGCGGCCCCGATGAATTGCGCCGCAACACCCGTGAAGTGACTGCAGCCTTCATCGCATCGGGCATCGATCCGAAGAAGCAGATCATCTTCAATCAGAGCCAGGTGTCCGGCCACGCCGAGCTGGCCTGGATCTTCAACTGCGTCGCTCGCCTCGGCTGGCTGAACCGCATGACGCAGTTCAAGGAGAAGGCCGGCAAGGACCGCGAAAACGCGTCTGTGGGTCTCTACGACTATCCGGTGCTGATGGCTGCGGACATCCTGCTGTATCGCGCGACGCATGTGCCGGTCGGCGAGGACCAGAAGCAGCACCTCGAACTGTGCCGCGACATCTCACAGAAGTTCAACAACGACTTCTCGGAGTCCATTGCTGCGCAGGGCCACGAGGGTCCCTACTTCCCGATGCCCGAGCCCGTCATCACCGGTCCGGCAACACGCGTGATGAGCCTGCGCGACGGCACCAAGAAGATGTCGAAGTCGGATGCGTCGGATAATTCGCGCATCAACCTCACGGACGATGCGGATACGATCGCGCAAAAGATCCGCAAGGCGAAGACCGATCCGGAACCGTTGCCATCGGAAGAGAAAGGCCTGGAGCCGCGTCCCGAGGCCGACAATCTCGTGGGCATCTATGCAGCGCTGTCCAACCGGTCGAAGGCTGACATTCTCGGCGAATTCGGCGGCGCGCAGTTTTCCGGCTTCAAATCGAGCCTCGTCGATCTCGCTGTCGAAAAACTGTCACCGATCGCCGGTGAAATGAAGCGGCTGACGACATCCGATCTGGCCTATGTCGATCAGGTTCTGGCCGATGGCGGCGAACGCGCCGGCGTGATTGCCGCCGAAACCATCAAGTCCGTGAAGGACATCATCGGCTTCGTCCACAAGCGGTAATTCCCTCGTCGCTTTCCTTGTCTCCGCCACAATCGACGCGACGCAGATGCTCTCTGCGTCGCGCTTGTCGAACGCGGCTGCGCCGTGGCAGCATGACGTCATTGCCAAGCCGCTCACATTCTGGCGCATCATACGCGCCACAGCATCGGGACATGCATGAGCACCCAGCGACGTAGTTATGAAAGCGGCCACAAGCCGAAATGTCTCGTGGTCGTCGATGACAGCGAGGAATGGGATCGCGCGGTGTATTACGCCAGCCGCTGGGCCATCCGCGTCGGCGGTGGTGTAGTGATGCTGCGCATCATCGAGACCGAGGATCGCAACCAGCAATGGCTCGGCGTTGCCGACATCATGCGCGCCGAAGCGGAAGAAGGCGCTAATGCCGCGCTGGACCGCGCCTCCGGCCGCGCCAACGGTATTGCTGCGATCACGCCCGAACGCGTGATCCGCGAGGGCGACCCCACCGAGCAGATCCTCGACGTGATCGACAAGGACGTCGATATTTCCATGCTGGTGCTGGCTGCATCGGCCGGCGCGGAAGGTCCCGGCCCGATCGTCACTATGATGGCCAAGCTAGTCGGCTCTTTCCCGGTGCCGGTCGTCATCGTGTCGGGCGCCCTGAACGACCTCGACATCGACGCGCTGTCGTAACCACCCTCTCAGACGGCTAAGGGGCTGCAAAATAGGCCGAATTCGGCGATTTCGCGCCTTGATCGTGCGTTTTTCGTCGCCATCTGCTAGGGATACTCACGCGCCGGCCTTGAACCGGCGACGCAGGAGAGACCGATGTTCATCCAGACCGAAGCTACCCCCAATCCCGCCACGCTCAAGTTCATTCCCGGCCGCGACGTACTCGACAGCGGCACCATGGAATTCACCTCCGCGGAAGCCGCAACGCGTTCGCCGCTGGCCGAAAAGCTGTTCGCCGTGAAGGGCGTCACCAGCGTGTTCTACGGCTCCGACTTCGTCACCGTGACCAAGGACGACAGCGACTGGCAGCACCTCAAGCCGGCGATCCTCGGCGCCATCATGGAGCATTACATGTCCGGCGCGCCGCTGATGGCCGACGGCAGTGTGAGCGGCGACGTGATCTCCGACGACGAGGCCGAGTTCTTCAACGAGGCTGATGCCGAGACCGTCGACACGATCAAGGACCTGATCGAGACTCGCGTGCGCCCGGCCGTGGCCAATGACGGTGGCGATATCACTTTCCGCGGCTTCAAGGACGGTATCGTCTATCTGAACATGAAGGGCTCGTGCGCCGGCTGCCCGTCATCGACAGCAACCCTGCAGCACGGCATCCAGAACCTGCTGAAGCATTTCGTGCCGGACGTGATCGAAGTCCGCCCGATGTAAGTTCGGTCGCAGCCCGACACATAAAAAATGCCCGGGACAATCCCGGGCATTTTCGTTTCTGGAACAGCCTTCGCTTAGCGCCCGATGCTTGCGGCTTCTTCTGCGGCGCGCTGCATGCTCGACGACATTTCATTCGTCACCGTGCTCTGCTCCTCAACCGCAGCCGCTGTTGCAGTCACATATTCGCTGACGTTCTGGATCTCCTGCTTGATCGCGTTCAGCGCGTCGACCACATCGCCAGAAATCCCGTTCAGACTACCGATCTCGCTGGCGATCTTGTCAGTCGCCTGCTTCGCCTGATTGGCAAGATTCTTCACCTCGGAGGCCACCACGGCGAAGCCGCGTCCGGCTTCACCCGCCCGGGCGGATTCGATCGTCGCGTTGAGCGCCAGCAGATTGATCTGGCCGGTGATATTGCCGATCAGTTCGACGATGCCGCTCATGGCTTGCGCCGCGGAACTGAGACGCTGCGCTTGATCGTCCGCCAACTCGACCTTGCCCACGGCAGACATCGCCGTGGTCTTTGATTTCATCATAGCTTCAGAGATTTCACGCACCGACGTGTTCAGTTCCTCTGCGCCGGCGGCGACCGATTCCATCATCGCGCGGACGCGTTCACTCTTCATGCGCGCGATCACCTGCGCCGTGGTGTCGGCGGCATACTTCACGACCTTGTACGGCTTGCCATTGAGATCGAGAATCGGATTGTACGAAGCCTGTATCCAGACTTGTTTGCCGCCCTTACCGATCCGCTGGTACTCCGCCGCCTGATAGTTACCACGCTTGAGCGCCGCCCAGAATTCGCGATAGTCCGCACCGTCGCGCTCGCTCGGCACAACGAACATACTGTGGTGCTTGCCCTGTATTTCCGAGAGTGCGTAGCCGAGCACACCCAGAAAATTCTCATTGGCGCTGAGAACGATGCCATCCATGTTAAATTCGATCACGGCCTGCGACTTGCCGATGGCCTCGATCTGGCCTGAAAAATTCGCCGTGCGCAGCTTCTGTTCGGTGACGTCGGACGCGAACTTGACCACCTTGATTGGCCGGCCTGTCTCATCAAGGATTGGATTGTAGGTCGCGAGAATCCAGACCTCTTTGCCGTTCTTGCCGATCCGCTTGTATTCGGCGGCCTGATATTCACCACGATTGAGGCTGGCCCAGAATTCGCGATAGGCCGCGCCGTCGCGCGTCGCAGGATCGACAAACATACTGTGATGTTTGCCTTCGATTTCCGCGAGATTGTAACCCATGACATTCAGGAACAAGTCGTTGGCCGTGACAATCGTCCCATCGAGCCTGAACTCGATGACAGCCTGCGAACGACCGATGGCTGCGATCTTGCCGGCATCATCCATGCTGCGGATTTTCACTGCAGTTGTATCCATGGCAAACTTGACGATTTTCAGGAGCTTGCCATCACCACCAAGGATCGGGTTGTAGGAGCCCTGGATCCAGACTTCCTTGCCACCTCTGCCGAGACGCTTGAACTCGCCGGCCTGGTATTCGCCGCGATTGAGGTTGCTCCAGAACGCGCGATATTCCGCGCTGCTCTTCATCTCCGGCGTCACGAACATGCCGTGGTTCTTGCCGACGATTTCTTCCAGCGTATATCCAAGGGCGGACAGAAAGTTGCGATTGGCTCCGAGGATCGTGCCGTCAGCGCTGAACTCGATCACAGCTTGCGATTTTTTGATCGCTGCCGCCAAGGCCAGCCCCTCGCGCGCCTCTGAACTGCTCAACCAATGCAGCATCGGATCGCCTCCCATAAATATAATCGTATTCAAAAAATTAGACGAATAATTTCAGCCCGCATGAAAGCGACGGGCATCCGCCAAATGTCGCTTTCGAACGGTATGCTTATCTCATCGATCTCCGAAGAATTTATTAAGTGAAGCTTTAAACCAGAGCGAAACTGCATCTATTCCACCAGCCCATTTCGCTCACGGGAACTTTCGTCATCTCGCCACCGCATCTTTTGAAAATATCTTTATGAGAAAGCGAGTTGCGTATGCACGCCAAAGCTGTCGCCCGCTCTCCGACAGCAACGCGAATCACAGCGCCATTGCGCGTGGAGCGATATTCTGCGAGTGGCAGACGCAAATCCTCGCAAGCCGTGGTAGCGTCTCTTTTATGCTGATCCTTGCCATTGATACCGCCCTCGACGCCTGTGCCGCAGGCATCCTCGATACCCGTACCAGCAAGCTCATTGCGCATGAGTCCATGCCGATGAAGCGCGGTCATGCCGAGGCGCTGATGCCGTTGCTCGGGCGCGTCATGGCGGGCTCGGGCATCGCCTTCGCCGACCTCGACCGCATTGCCGTCACCACTGGCCCCGGCAGCTTCACCGGCCTGCGCGTCGGCCTGTCGGCGGCGCGCGGCATTGGCCTGGCGGCGAGCAAGCCTGTGGTCGGCATCACCACGCTGACGGCCTTTGCAGCGCCCGTCGTCAGCGAGAACATGGATGCACCCGTCATCGCCGCCATCGATGCGCGGCATGACCATGTCTATTTCCAGGTCGTCAGTGGTAACGGCACCTCGCTGGTGCGGCCGGGCGTCATTCCTATCGACGAGGCCCTCGAGTCCGCTCAGTTCGGCGCACCCTATCTGGTCGGTAATGCCGCCGAGATCATTGCCGCGCGCTGGCCGTCCGATGCACCGGCGCCGCTGCGCGTCGACATGCAGCCCGCTCCCGAAATCTCATGGGTGGCCTGGCTCGGCGCTGCCGTAAATCCGGAGACCGCGCTGGCGCGTCCCTATTATCTGCGCGCACCCGACGCCAAGCCGCAAAGCAGCCTGATGCAACAGGCCGCACAAACCGCGTCATGATGCCCGCTTGGTGGTCGCGCCTGTTCGGCCGCGGCAAGGCCGTGGTCGAGCCCGCGACATTGCGCGACGCGCGACAACTCGCACAATTGCATGCGGCATCGTTCCATCGCGGCTGGGGTGCCGGCGAGTTCGAGCAGATGCTGCGCGAACAAAACACGCTCGTGCACCGGCTGAAGCTGCGCGGCCACCTCATCGGCTTCGCCGTCTCGCGAATCGCGGCCGATGAGGCCGAGATTCTCTCAATTGCCGTATCGCCCGGTCATCGTGGTCGCGGCCTGTCGCGCGATCTGTTTCTCACCCATCTCGGTCACCTCGCCGGCCGCGGCGTCCGTACGGTGTTCCTCGAAGTTGAGGAAAACAATCAACCGGCGCGGCGGCTTTATGACAGAACCGGCTTCGCAGTCGCGGGACGCCGCGAACGCTATTATAAGGAAGCGGATGGAGCGGAATTGAATGCGCTGGTGATGCGCCGCGACTTGTCCTGACGCCTGCGGAGTGGCAAAAGAAGTCACGATGGGATCCGGATCATGACTGCACTGAAATCATCTGCGATGAAGTCTGCTGGTATCGAGGCGCGCTGCGCCGCGACCGGCATGCGCATGACGGAACAGCGCCGCGTGATTGCGCGCGTTCTGGCGGAAGCCGACGATCATCCCGATGTCGAGGAACTGTATCGCCGCTGCGTTGCGGTGGATGACAAGATCTCGATCTCGACGGTGTATCGCACGGTGAAGCTGTTCGAAGATGCTGGCATCATCGAACGTCACGACTTTCGCGAAGGTCGCGCGCGTTATGAGACGATGCGTGACAGCCATCACGATCATCTGATCAACTTGCGCGACGGGACCGTCATCGAATTCACGTCTGAAGAGATCGAGAAATTGCAGGCTGAAGTCGCCGCAAAGCTCGGTTACAAGCTGGTCGATCACCGGCTGGAGCTGTACTGCGTGCCGCTCGACGAGGACAAAACCACCAAGTGAGCGAATCAACCAAGTGAGTTCAGTTTCTTCGCGCTTCGATCTCGTCATCTTCGATTGTGACGGCGTGCTCGTCGACAGTGAGTCCCTCGCTTGCGTCGTCCACGCGGATGTCCTGACACAGTTCGGTTATCCCATCACCGCCGATCAGGTGCATGAGCGTTTCCTCGGTCGGTCCGCGCGCGAGGCGCGCCTGGAAGTCGAGACCGAGCTCGGCCGCGTGCTGCCCGATGACTACACCGCGACGCTGAAAGCCACGATCGACGAGGTGTTCGGCGCGAAGCTGCAGCCGATCCCGCATATCGCCGAGACGCTCGCAATATTGTCACAGCCGGCTTGCGTGGCGTCCTCGGGTACACCGACACGCATTCGCAGCAGCCTCACTACGACCGGGCTGCTCGACCGTTTCGATCCGCATCTGTTTTCCGCTCTGCAGGTCGAGCGCGGCAAGCCGCAGCCCGATCTGTTTCTGTTTGCCGCCGCGCAGATGAATGCCGTGCCGGAGCGCTGTGTCGTGATCGAGGACAGCATTCCCGGCGTTACGGCGGGGATCGCAGCCGGCATGACCGTGTTCGGCTATCACGGCGGCGGCCACTGCAGCCCGGCCACCGCGGCAGCCCTGACGGCCGCTGGGGCCCATCTCGTATTCGACGATATGCGACAACTGCCGGGCCTCGTGGCCAGGGGCGCATTGGCTGGCGAGCCAGCCGGACTCCCTTAAGTCCTTGCGCGGCCTTATATTTTGCAGAAATGCTGGATTTCCCGGGCGTTAGCCTATAATTGAGCGCTGCGCAGCAAGCGCATTTCCAGCCCATCACAGGTTCCATGACCGCGCCGCGCAAGCTGCATATCAAATCCTACGGCTGCCAGATGAACGTCTACGATGCCCAGCGCATGGTGGACACGCTGGCGCCAGAAGGCTTCGTCGAGACGGCCAATGCCGACGACGCGGATCTGGTGATCCTCAACACCTGCCACATCCGCGAGAAGGCGTCCGAGAAGGTCTATTCGGAGCTCGGCAAGCTGCGCGTGGCCAAGGCTGAAGCCGCGCAGGCCGGGCGCAAGATGAACGTCGTCGTCGCCGGCTGCGTCGCACAGGCCGAGGGTAACGAGATCATTCGCCGCGCGCCTGTGGTCGATGTCGTGGTCGGGCCGCAGAGCTATCACAACCTGCCGGCGCTGCTGAAACAGGCGAAAGCTGGCGGCCGCGCGCTGGACACCGAATTTCCGGTCGAGGACAAGTTCGGCTTCCTGCCACCGCCGAAGCCGGCAGCGATTCGCGCCCGCGGCATTTCTTCTTTCGTCACCGTGCAGGAAGGCTGCGACAAGTTCTGCACCTTCTGCGTGGTGCCCTATACCCGCGGCTCCGAAGTCTCGCGCCCGGTGGCGAAAATCATCGACGATGTGCAGCGGCTCGCCGACAATGGCGTGCGCGAGATCACGCTGATCGGCCAGAACGTCAACGGCTATCACGGCGACGGCCCCGACGGCCGCCCGTGGGCACTGGGCACACTGCTCTATCGCGTCGCAAAAATTCCCGGCATCGCCCGGCTGCGCTATTCCACCAGCCATCCTCGCGACGTCGAGGACACGCTGATATCGGCGCATCGCGATTTGCCGGAGCTGATGCCGTTCGTGCATCTGCCGGTGCAGTCGGGTTCCGACCGGATTCTGGCGGCTATGAACCGGAAACATACAGCCGAAGATTATCGCCGCGTCATCGACCGTTTTCGCGACGCGCGGCAAGACATTGCTTTTACTTCCGATTTTATCGTGGGCTTCCCCGGCGAGACCGAGGAAGATTTTGCGGCCACGCTCGCACTCGTCACACAAATCGGATACGCTGGCGCTTATTCGTTCAAGTATTCGCCGCGTCCGGGAACGCCGGCCGCGGATTTGCAGGAGACGGTGTCACAGGCCGACATGGACGAGCGATTGGTGAGGCTTCAGAACCTGATCGACAGCCAGCAATCGGCCTTCAACGCGGCCACGATTGGACGCACTGTGGATGTGCTGTTCGAACGCCCCGCGCGCAATCCCGGCCAAATCGTCGGCCGCACCGCTTACCTGCAGCCGGCCCACGTGATGGCCTCTGACGACATCATCGGCCAGGTGCTTCCGGTCACCATTGAGAGCCTCGAGCGCTACAGCCTGCTCGGCAGCCTCACATCACCTCCAGTTGCTAGTTCTCCAGTACCACCAGTGTTGCAGCCAGTCCGTTCTCACACCGTCACGGGAGCCTGAATTCTTGGCCAAAAGCGCATCGGATTCGTCTACGCTCGCTGTTCGTAAACTCGATACTCCACCGCAGGCCGAGACGCAGGTCGTCATCGACTTTGATGACAACCGGGCGGCCTCTTCGCTGGTCGGGCCTTATGGCCAGAACCTCGCGATCATCGAACGCCGGCTGAATGTCGTCGTCGATTCCCGCGGCAACCACATCACCCTCACCGGTACCCGCGACGCCTGCGATGCCGCCCGGCGCGTGCTTGAAACGCTGTATGCGCAGGCGGTGCAGGGCCATGACCTTGCCCCCGGCGATGTCGAAGGCACGATCCGCGCGACACTGGCGCAAGGCACGCTATTTCCGTTCGATCCCAAGGGGTCGAAAGCAGCCGCCTCGAATTTCGACACCATCAATCTGCGCAAGCGCCCGGTGCGTGCCCGCACCGCGACGCAGGACGCCTATATCCGCGCGCTGAGAAGCAACGAGCTAGTGTTCGGCATCGGCCCCGCCGGTACCGGCAAGACCTGGCTTGCGGTTGCGCAGGCGGCGATGCTGTTCGAGCGCAAGGAAGTCGATCGCATCATCCTGTCGCGTCCGGCGGTGGAAGCCGGCGAACGCCTGGGCTTCCTTCCCGGCGACATGCGCGAGAAGGTCGATCCGTATCTGCGCCCGATCTATGACGCACTGTATGACCTGATGGACGGGCGCATTGTCGAGCGCGCACTGCAGACCGGCGAAATCGAAATCGCGCCGCTTGCGTTCATGCGCGGGCGCACGCTGACCAATGCGGCGATCATCCTCGACGAAGCGCAGAACACTACGTCGATGCAGATGAAGATGTTTCTGACGCGTCTCGGCGAGAACAGCCGCATGATCATCACCGGCGATCCCTCGCAGGTTGACTTGCCCAACGGCCAGACCTCGGGTCTCGCCGAAGCCGCGCGTCTGCTTGACGGCGTGCAAGGCATCTCGCAGGTGAAATTCACCGGCGAGGACGTGGTCCGCCATGAACTCGTGGCCCGCATCGTCGCCGCTTACGAAGGAACGCCGCAGAAGGCGGTCGCCACCAAGACCTGATGACACACTCATACGCTGACGACGGACCCGGGATCGGGTCCGTTCGCGAAAGAAGTTCGATACCGATGCCGACCTATTCATCTCCCGCGACAGAGGTTCTTGTTGTCGCCGATTGCTGGTCCGCGGAGGCCGATGCCGACGCCGTGATTCACCGCGCCATCGAAGCCGCCGCTGCCATGGTCGATACCGACACGGCCGACGCCGAACTCGCCATCATGCTCACCGACGATGCGGGCATCCGTACGCTGAACCAGAACTGGCGCGGCATCGACAAGCCGACCAACGTCCTGTCATTCCCGGCGCTGCAGCCACCCGAAGGCGCGGACGAGCCCGATGATATGCCGCGCATGCTGGGCGACATCGCGATCGCCTATGAGACCACGCGCCGCGAGGCTGACGAGGAAGATAAGACCTTCACCAATCATCTCAGCCATCTCGCCATTCACGGTTTTCTGCATCTGGTCGGTTACGACCATGAGAAGGACGACGAGGCCGAAGAGATGGAAGCGCTGGAGCGCGAGATCCTGGCGACACTTGGAATCCCGGACCCCTATGCAGATCAGGATCGGGTGACCTGAGATGCCGGACGGCGACACTAGAAACGATCATTCGAAAACCTCAAGCAATCTGCCTGCGGTGGTTCACGACGGCGAGGTCATGCGCCCGACGTCGGAGACCTGGCTGACCCGCGCGATCCGCTCCCTGTTCGGCTGGAAGCCGGGCTCGGTGCGTGCCGACCTGCAAGTCGTGCTCGACGCCTCCGCGCCGGACGAGACCGGCTTCTCCACCATCGAGCGCACGATGCTGCGCAATATTCTGGGACTCAACGAGCGCCGCATCGCCGACGTCATGGTGCATCGCGCCGATATTATCGCGGTGAAGCAGGACATCTCGCTCGGCGAATTGATGGGCCTGTTTGAGAGCGCGGCGCATTCGCGCCTGGTTGTATTCAACGAAACTCTCGACGATCCCGTCGGCATCGTCCATATCCGCGACCTGCTGGCATACATGACCGTGAAGGCGCGCAACGTCGTGCCGTCGACGGCCAAGAAGAAGAAAGTGTTTCCCGCGGGCCTCGATCTGCGTTCGGTCGATCTGGCCCAGACCGTCGTCGAGACCGGCATCATCCGCAAGCTGCTCTACGTGCCGCCATCGATGCGCGCCATCGATCTGCTCGCGCAGATGCAGGCAGCCCGCATCCATCTCGCACTCGTTGTCGACGAATATGGCGGCACCGACGGCCTCGTCTCCATCGAGGACATCGTCGAGCAGATCGTCGGCGAGATCGACGACGAGCATGACAGCGACGAGCCGCCATCCATCGTCAGGCAGGGCGACAGCTTCATCGCTGATGCACGCGCCAGCCTCGATGATGTGCGCGCCATGATCGGCGAAGAATTCGAGACCGGCGAGGACGGCGA
The DNA here is from genome assembly GCF_051811025.1 of Tardiphaga sp. 813_E8_N1_3. NCBI lineage: Bacteria > Pseudomonadati > Pseudomonadota > Alphaproteobacteria > Hyphomicrobiales > Nitrobacteraceae > Tardiphaga > Tardiphaga sp. 813_E8_N1_3. The sequence continues at coordinate 5,831,251 of NZ_JBPWQE010000001.1, read as the reverse complement.
GGAAGTCGAAACGCTCGGCGGTTATCTCGTCACCCATGTCGGACGGCTGCCCGTGCGCGGCGAGGTGATTTCCGGCCCTGGCAATTTCGAGATCGAAGTGCTTGATGCCGATCCGCGCCGCGTCAAGCGACTGCGCGTCGGGCCCCGCAAGGAGCGGCCTGCGCCCCGCGCCCGCGAACCGCGCCGCCGCGATACGACGTCGGACGCCGGCGCGGCACCGTCCAATGATAATGTGAATACGCCTCCGCCAGGCGATAACGCGGGTACGCCGTGACATCACGCAGCCTGCGCTCTGTCGCACTCAGCATCATTCTCGCATGGGGTTGGAAGCGCGCAGGCATCGCCTTGCTGGCGGGCGCGTTGTCATCGCTGGCGATGGCGCCGTTCAACGCCTGGCCGGTACTGTTCATCACGTTCCCCGTCGTCGTCTGGCTGATCGATGGCGCTGCCGCAGGCAAGATGCGCGGCATTCCGGCCGCGGCCATGGCCGGCTGGTGGTTCGGCTTCGGCTATTTCGTGCCGGGCCTATACTGGATCGGCTACGCTTTCCTCGTCGACGCGCAGACCTTCGCATGGCTGTTGCCTGCCGCGATCTGCGGCTTGCCCGCCTATCTCGCGCTGTTCACCGCGATCGGCTTCGCGCTGGCGCGTCTGCTCTGGACCAAGGACGCCAGCCGCATCTTCGCGCTCGCGGCGAGTCTCACGATCGGCGAATGGCTGCGCGGTCATGTACTGACGGGCTTTCCCTGGAATGCGTTTGGCTACGCTCTCACCGAACCGCTCGCGCTGGCGCAGAGCGCGTCGCTGATCGGCCTGTGGGGGCTGACATTTGTCGCCGTCGCGATCTTTGCATCGCCTGCGGTGCTGATCGACGGCCGCTCGCGCACGCAGCGGCCATGGCTGGCGCCGGCGCTTGCGCTGGTACTGCTCGTCGTGATGGGCGCCTATGGCATGGCCCGGCTATCGCGCACGCCGACGCAACTGGTTGCCAATGTGAAGCTGCGCATCATGCAGCCGAATCTGTCGCAGGACACGCGCTTCAACTATTCCGCGAAGGCGGACGTGATGAGCAGATATCTTGCACTGTCGGACCGCGCGACCGGTCCACAAAATTCAGGCGTCGGCGCAGCCAATATTCTGATCTGGCCGGAATCCGCATTCCCGTTCTTCCTGTCGCGCGAACCCGATGCGATGGCGCAGATCGCCAATCTGCTGCCGAAGGGCACCGTGCTGGTCACCGGAGCCGTGCGCCCGCCGGATGCGCCGCTCGGCGCGCGCATCACGCAGGCCTATAATTCGATCTATGTGATCGACCATGACGGCAGCATCCTGTCGACCTACGACAAGCTTCATCTCGTCCCGTTTGGCGAATATCTGCCGTTCCAGAGCTTCATGGAGAAGATCGGCTTCCAGCAATTGACCAAAGTCCATGGCGGCTTCATTCCCGGCACGCGCCGGAAGCCAATGGAAATTCCCGGCGCGCCTCGCATGCTGCCGCTGATCTGCTACGAGGCGGTTTTCCCGGACGATATCACCACGCGTAACGATCGGCCGGGTTGGATCGTCAATCTCACCAACGATGGCTGGTTCGGCATTTCTACCGGCCCCTATCAGCACCTGCAGCAAAGCCGCGTCCGCGCCATCGAGGAAGGCCTGCCGCTAGTCCGCGCTGCGAACACCGGCATTTCCGTCGTGGTCGACCCTGTCGGCCGCGTGATCGCGCGGCTCGATCTCGGTGTCGAAGGCGTGCTGGATTCAGGATTGCCGGCGGCCATTTCGCCGACGGTCTACTCGAAAATCGGCGATATTCCCGCCGCGATGTTCGTCGCGCTCGCGATCATTTTCGCTGTTCGGCGGCGCACGCCGGCACGCCACTAGCGCGAGACTTGAAGCATTTGGTATAGTTTGCGAGCCAGCTTTCGCCGCCTACCGAACAACCGCCCCAATGTGATTGCTTTTTAAGCTAGCTTTGTTAGCTTTATTTCTCACCTATTGAGAAATAAACATGCAGTGGCTTAAATTTTCCGCTTAGGAAAATTTGTGCGGTTGTTATAATCCACTAGGATACCTTTGGTTACAACCGAAGCCGACCTAATGACGGGATTGCCATGCATGATCCGTCTCCCTTGATGTGATCCAGGAGTAATTGAGATGTCGACGAAAGCGCCCAATCCTGTTGACAAATATGTCGGCAGCCGTGTGCGCATGCGGCGCATTATGCTCGGCATGAGTCAGGAAAAGCTGGGCGAAGCCCTCGGTCTGACGTTTCAGCAAGTTCAGAAATACGAGAAGGGCACCAACCGCGTCGGCGCCAGCCGGCTGCAGCAGATTTCGGAAATCCTGCAGGTCCCCGTATCGTTCCTGTTCGAAGGCGGCCCCGGTGCGATCCATAACGGCGAAGGCTTCGCTGAAGCCTCCTCGCCTGCATATGTCTCGGACTTCCTCGCTACCTCCGAAGGCCTCGCTCTGACCCGCGCTTTCACGCGCATCACCGATGCGAAGCTCCGCCGCAGCATCGTCGACCTGGTCGAGCAGATTGCTTCGCGCGAAGCCCCGGATCAGCGCTAGAATCACGGTATTTCAACGGAAAAACGTCATCGCGCCTGATGGCGCCGATGGCGTTTCGGCTGTATCACTCGCGCGCGATGACCACAGCCGATTCCGACCATAACGATCACGACGACCCAGCTGACGCGGGTGCGTCCACGCCTGCCGAGAGCGGCCACTATACCGGCTCATTCTTCGGGCGCCGCAAGGGCCACAAGCTACGCGATCATCAGGCCGACCTGATGGCGACGCTGCTGCCGGCACTCACCGTCGACATCGCACATCCCGCGCCTGACGATCTTCGCACGCTGTTCGGTACAGACGTCGAGACCGTCCGTCTGGAGATCGGCTTCGGCGGCGGCGAGCATCTCGTCGCGGAAGCGCTGGCGCATCCTGACATCGGCTTCATCGGCTGCGAACCCTATATCAACGGCATGGCGAAGATTCTGACGCAGATCGAGGCGCAGAATATCGGGAATATCCGCCTCGTCGCCGGCGACGCCGCCGAACTTCTCACATGGGCACCGGCGCAATCGCTGTCACGCATCGACCTGATCCATCCGGATCCATGGCCGAAGAAGCGTCACTGGAAGCGCCGTTTCGTGCAGGACGCAACACTGGCTGCGATGGCGCGCGTGCTGAAGTCGTCAGGCGAATTTCGTTTCGTGCATGACATTCCGGATTACGTCGCGTGGACACTCTGGCATGTGTCGCGATCGCCAGATTTCATCTGGACCGCAGAGCGCGCCGATGACTGGCGCCTGCCATGGTCGAACTACACCATGACACGCTACGGCCGCAAAGCCACGCGTGAGGGTCGTATCGCGGCCTATCTGATTTTCAAGCTGATCTCGTAAATCTAGCGTCGCATAGATGCCGCGCCTTACAGCATGTTCGGCAGTACACGATCCGGCGGCTTATGATTGTCGAGGAAGGCGCGGATGTTGATGATGACTTTCTCGCCCATCTCAACACGGCCTTCGATCGTCGCCGAGCCCATATGCGGCAGCAGCACGACTTTGCCGGCGCGCGCGAGCCGCACCAGTTTCGGACTCACCGCGGGCTCATGCTCGAACACGTCGAGCGCGGCACCGGCAATGTCGCCCGACTCGATCAGCTTGATCATCGTCTCTTCGTCGATCACCTCGCCGCGCGCGGTGTTGACGATATAGGCGTCCTTGCGGATCAGCTTGAGGCGGCGTGCCGACAGCAGATGAAACGTCGCCGGCGTATGCGGACAGTTCACCGAGATGATGTCCATGCGCGCCAGCATCTGGTCGAGCGAGTCCCAATAGGTCGCACCGAGTTCTTCGGCGATCTTCGGTGCCACGGGTTTGCGGTTGTGATAGTGGATCTGCAGCCCGAAGGCGCGGGCGCGGCGCGCCACGGCCTGGCCGATGCGGCCCATGCCGATGATGCCGAGCCGCTTGCCGCCGAGCCGCTTGCCCAGCATCCAGGTCGGCGACCAGCCCTGCCAGTCCTTGCCCTCGGTCAAAATCGACGCGCCCTCGATGAGCCGGCGCGGCACCGCGAGGATCATCGACATGGTCATGTCGGCGGTGTCCTCGGTGAGCACCTTCGGCGTGTTGGTGACGGTGATGCCGCGGGCGTGCGCAGCGACGACGTCGATATTGTCGACGCCGTTGCCGAAATTGGCGATCAGCTTGAGCTTGCAGTCGGGATGCTCGAGCAGTTCCTTGGTGATTTCGTCGGTGACGGTCGGCACCAGCACATCGGCGGTGCGGGTCGCTTCGGCCAGTTGCTCGGGCGTCAGAGGTATGTCGTCGAGATTGATGCGCGCGTCGAACAATTCGCGCATGCGGGTCTCGATCGAGTCCGGCAGCTTGCGCGTGACGACGACGAGAGGCTTTTTCTTGACCGACATGTCCTGCTCACTCGCGCTTTGGCTAATCCGTTCAGTCCGCATTAACCCGGTTGTTCGAAACTGCCGCAGCCGCGAATTCACCGTTTCCTCGGGTTCCCCGACACCCTTTTTGGTGCCTTGGCCTTCGGTCCTCTCTAGCAGAAGACCGAGCCAAAACAAGAACCCAACAGGCGCGTGCGGCGCGGCGACACTTGCGTTCTTTGGATTGGGTTGAGGTGGGGTTGATGGCGTTCCGGCGATTTGCGTGTGCGATGTTGGCGATGGGTACTCTGATCGCGGCAGCAATCGATCCGGCTCTCGCTGCCAAGGACACCCCGCTGGGCGCCAGCGGCCTGCCGGTGCCGCGCTACGTCAGCCTCAAGTCGGATCACGTTAATGTCCGCGCCGGCCCCACCAAGGACAACGATGTCGCCTGGGTCTATACCCGCTCCGGCCTGCCGGTGGAGATCACCGCCGAATACGAGAACTGGCGCCGCGTCCGCGATTCCGAGGGCGCCGAAGGCTGGGTCTATCACTCGCTGCTGTCCGGCCGTCGCACCGCGGTTGTGACCATGAAATCCAAGGACGAACTCGCCTCGATCTATGACAATCCGGATGCGACCAGCGCTGTTGCGGCCCGGCTGCAGGCCGGCGTTGTGGCGCAGGTAAAGCGTTGTAACAATGGCTGGTGCCGGGTGATCGGCAACGGCTTTGACGGCTGGATCGAACAGCAGCGGCTATGGGGCGTCTACGCCGACGAGAAGGTGAACTGAGCGCATCCCGCATCGGGAGCCTGGCCTGCGCCGGCGCACTGATCGGCGCTGCAGCGCTGTCATGGTCCGGCCCGGCTCGTGCGCAATCCGCCACTGAGATGTGTCTAGCTGTGGATCAGCGGCTGTCTGGTGATGCGACCCTTCCGCGCACCGCGGCCGCGCTCAAAACCGGTGGCCCGCTGAAGATTGTCGCCATGGGCTCGTCCTCGACGCTCGGCCTGTGGCAATCCGACCCCGCCAAAACCTACCCCGGCATGCTGCAGAGCGAGCTGCGACGTCTGAGGCCAGATTTACGGCTGGAGGTCATCAATAGCGGACTTAACGCCGATACGATCCCCGGCAATATCGCGCGCTTCGATCGCGATGTGCTGGCGCATCGCCCGGATCTGGTGATCTGGCAGATCGGCACCAATGACGTGACCTGGCTGCAAAGCGCAGACAGCCTGACCGGCAGGATCGTCGAGGGCATCCGCCTGCTGAAGGCTGACGGGGCCGATGTGATCCTGATGGATCAACAATACGCGCCGGTCATTCTCGCATCGCAGTATTCCAAGATGCAGACGAGCATAGCTGACGCCGCCCGGCAGGAACGCGTGCCGCAGTTCTCGCGCTTCGAGCTGATGCGCCGTGCGGTGGACGCAGGGCTCTCGATGGGAGCGCTGACGGCCTGGGACGGACTACACAATTCCGCGGCCGGCTACGAATGCATAGGTCGTGCACTGGCGCGTGCGATCGTGGCGACGGCTGCAGCTGGCGAGCAAACGCCGCCGAAAACGGTTCGGCGGCGCAAATAACTTCAGAATCTGGATAGAGCCGTTAGCGCTTTTTGCGCAGACGAACGACCATGTCGATGCGGCTGATCTCGAAGCCCTCGGGGACTTCGGGCATCTTGGTCAGCACGAGATTCTGGTCCGGAATATCGACCAGCTCGTGGTTGTTCTCGAGATAGTAGTGGTGATGCGAGGTCACGTTGGTATCGAAATAAGTCTTCGTACCATCGACGCTGACCTGACGGAGCAGGCCGGAATCCGTGAGCTGATTGAGCGTATTGTAGACGGTTGCGAGCGACACCGGTACCTTGGCGAGGGTCGCTTCCTCGTAGAGCATTTCCGCAGTGAGATGGCGGGCGCCCTTGCCAAACAGCAGCCAACCCAGCGCCATGCGCTGACGGGTGGGACGCAGGCCGACCGACTGCAGCATCTCGTTGACGTCATGCCACGGGCAACCAGTCAAAGCCGGCTGACGGCCATGATTGATTTCCGCAACCGCAGCTGCGTCATCCAGAACTGAAACGCTGTCGCTCATATCCACGTCAGTAATCCTGCCGTTCACACTCTAAAAGAACACTGAATTAGGCCTCTATTATAGAAAGGCGGGGCTTCAGATGCAAGGTTTTCGCAACTAGGAGCCATGCATCAGAGGGGGAGGCTTCCGCAGTGCATCGCAACATGGTCAATAGACCGCCAAAAGCAGGCGATCCGGCGCTTTGCCGCCCCATAAGCCTATGATAGAGAGCGCCCAACCGGGGCAAGTTCCCGTCTGATTTGGAACAATTCTATATGTGGCGACTCGACCCGGGTAGCCACCACCATCGATGGACCCAGAAAGCCGGCATGATCCAGGAACAACGCAACAGCTACGCATATGAAGACCTGCTGGCCTGCGGCCGCGGCGAGCTGTTCGGACCCGGCAACGCGCAATTGCCGCTGCCGCCGATGTTGATGTTCGACCGCATCACCGAGATCACGGCTGATGGCGGCGAATTCGGTAAAGGTCTCGTGCGTGCTGAACTCGACGTCAATTCGGACCTCTGGTTCTTCGGTTGCCACTTCAAGGGCGATCCGGTGATGCCGGGCTGCCTCGGCCTCGACGCCATGTGGCAGATGGTCGGCTTCTTTCTGGGTTGGTCGGGAGGCATCGGTCCCGGACGGGCACTGGGGCTGAGCGAACTGAAGTTTTCCGGCCAAGTTCTGCCTGGTGTCAAAAAGGTCGTGTACACCATCGATATCAAACGGGTGATGCGTTCAAAATTGTGGTTGGGGATTGCCGACGGCTCGCTTTCGGCCGATGGCGAGATTATCTATCGCGCCAAGGACCTGAAGGTCGGCCTGTTCAAGCAGGAAGCACCTGCCGCATTGCAGCCGGGAACGTGATCTACCGGGTGCTATTCAACGGCGGTCTCCGAGGGGGCGACCGTCAGTTCCACAACAACGTAATTCAAAGGGCGAGGCGATCATGAGGCGGGTTGTCGTCACGGGGATGGGCATTGTCTCATCTATCGGAAACAACACTCAGGAAGTGCTTGCGAGCCTCCATGAGGCAAAGTCGGGCATCACGCGCGCCGACAAATATGCAGAGCTCGGTTTCCGTTCGCAGGTGCAAGGCGCACCGACCATCAATCCGGTCGATGTGATCGACCGCCGCGCGATGCGGTTCCTCGGCGAAGGCGCCGCATGGAATCACATTGCCATGGAACAGGCGATCCAGGACTCCGGCCTCGAACAGTCCGATATCTCCAACGAACGCACCGGCATCATCATGGGCTCGGGCGGGCCTTCCGCGCGCACGATCGTCGAAGCCGCCGATATCACCCGCAGCAAGGGCCCGAAGCGCGTCGGCCCGTTCGCTGTGCCGAAGGCGATGTCCTCGACCGCTTCTGCGACGCTCGCCACCTGGTTCAAGATCAAGGGCGTGAACTATTCGATCTCGTCCGCCTGCGCGACCTCGAACCACTGCATCGGCAATGCCTATGAGATGATCCAGTGGGGCAAGCAGGACGTCGTGTTTGCCGGCGGCTGCGAAGAACTCGACTGGTCACTCTCGGTGTTGTTCGACGCCATGGGCGCGATGTCATCGAAGTATAACGACACGCCCTCCACCGCTTCGCGTCCCTATGACGTCAGCCGCGACGGCTTTGTCATCGCTGGCGGCGCCGGCGTTGTCGTTGTCGAAGAACTCGAGCACGCGAAAGCACGCGGCGCCAAGATCTATGGCGAAATCATCGGCTACGGCGCCACGTCGGACGGTTACGACATGGTCGCCCCATCGGGCGAAGGCGCCGAGCGTTGCATGAAGATGGCGCTGGCCACCACCGGCGGCATCAAGATCGACTACATCAACCCGCATGCGACCTCGACGCCGGCCGGCGATCCGCCGGAAATGCAGGCGATCCGCAACGTGTTTGGCACTGGCGAGAAATGCCCGCCAATCTCGGCGACCAAGGCCCTCACCGGCCACTCGCTCGGCGCCACCGGCGTACAGGAAGCAATCTACTCGCTGCTGATGATGCAGAATGGCTTTATCTGCGAGAGCGGCAACATCACCGAACTCGATCCGGTGTTCGCCGACATGCCGATCGTGCGCAAGCGCATCGACAATGTGAAGGTCGGCACTGTGCTGTCGAATTCCTTCGGCTTCGGCGGCACCAACGCCACGCTGGTCTTCAAGCGGATGGATGCATAACGCGATGCCATCACTGATGCGGGGCAAGCGCGGACTGATCATGGGCGTCGCCAATGATCATTCAATCGCGTGGGGAATCGCCAAGGCACTGCATGCGCAGGGCGCCGAACTGGCGTTCACCTATCAGGGCGATGCACTCGGCAAGCGCGTCAAGCCGCTGGCGGAATCGCTCAATGCGGATCTGATCCTGCCCTGCGACGTCGAGGACATCGCCAGCGTCGATGCTACGTTCTCTGCGATCAAGGAGAAATGGGGCGGGTTGGATTTCCTAGTCCACGCCATCGGTTTCTCCGATAAGAACGAACTCAAGGGCCGTTACGCCGACACCACGCGCGCCAATTTCTCGCGCACCATGGTAATCTCCTGCTTCTCCTTCACCGAAGTCGCCAAGCGCGCCTCGGAAATTATGAAGCCTGGCAGCGCCATGATCACGCTGACTTTCGGCGGATCGACCCGCGTGATGCCGAACTACAATGTGATGGGTGTCGCCAAGGCCGCGCTCGAAGCTTCAGTACGCTATCTCGCGTCGGACTTCGGCCGCCAAGGCATTCGCGTCAATGCGGTGTCTGCCGGGCCTGTGCGCACGCTGGCCGGCTCGGGCATCGGCGATTCCCGCGCGATGTTCGCATTCCAGCAGAAACATTCGCCGCTCGGCCGCGGCGTGACGCTGGAAGAACTCGGCGGCACTGCGCTGTATCTGCTGTCGGATCTTTCCGGCGGCGTAACCGGCGAAACGCACTTCGTCGACTCCGGCTACAACATCATCTCGATGCCGCATCCGGATGCGCTGAAGGCAGACGCGGCTTCGGAGTAACGAGCGCGACCTCTCAGACTGTCGTCGCCCGCAAAAGCGGGCGACCCACTCTCACTTCACTGATTGATCACAGCCGCCGCCGGATACTAGACCACCCGGTCAAGCCGGGTGACGACAGACATGATGTGAACTGACTCGTCTCATACCTTCTCGCCCGACGCATATTCCTGTGCGCGCTGGAACGCCGGACGCGCGGCGCAGCGATCGAGATAGCGATCGAAGGCCGGTCGCGACGGCACCATCTTGAACGCGCGCACCGCGAAGTTCAGCCCCGAGCCGATCGCGATGTCGGCCGCGGAAAAGTTCTCGCCGAGAATCCAGGGGCCCGTTTCCAGTGCCGCTTCGAGCACATCGAACACGCGCTGTGCATCGCCCCAACCGGCGGCTACCGAACTCAATTCCATCTTGGTTGCAATCTGCGCGATGGCCGGTTCGATACAGCTCGGTGCGAAGAACAGCCAGTACAGATATTTTGCACGATGCGAATCGCCGACCGGCGGCGCCAACCTGGCTTCCGGATATCGTTCGGCCACATAAGTGCAGATTGCGGCGGCTTCCGCCATGGTCGCGTCGCCATCCTGCAGCGCCGGCACTTTACCCATCGGATTGACCGTCAGGAATTCCAGCGTGCGCTGTGCACCGGTGGTGATGTCGGTGAGCATGCGCTCATAGGCGACGCCGGTCTCTTCCATCAGCCACAATGCCGTAAATGAGCGCGAGCGTGGCGACCAGTAGAGTTTCATCATCGCAAATTCTCCCTCGGCAGAATTATTTGCCTGTTGTGCGCAGATTCGGACGAGGGTGCAAGGGCTGTGCATATGGTCGTATCGCGCATTCGACCACGTTTCGTGAAAAGAAAAAGCCCCCGCGACGATGTCGCGAGGGCTTCGACTTTACGGTTAGGTATCTATCACACCAGATCGAAGCGATCCGCGTTCATGACCTTGGCCCAGGCCGCCACGAAGTCCTCGGCGAACTTCTGCTTGGCGTCGGCGCTTGCATAGACCTCCGCGAAGGCACGCAGCTGCGAGTGCGAACCGAAGACCAGATCGGCGCGTGTACCGGTCCACTTGACTTCGCCGCTCTTGCGATCACGTCCCTCATACACGTTGTTCGAGCCATCGACCGCCTTCCACTCCGTGCTCATGTCGAGCAGGTTGATAAAGAAGTCGTTGGTCAGCGTCTCCGGTGTCTTGGTGAAGACACCGCGCACGGACTGCCCGGAATTCGCACCAAGTACTCGCAGGCCGCCGACGAGAACCGTCATTTCCGGAGCAGTCAGCGTCAGCAATTGCGCGCGATCCACCAAGGATACTTCGGCCGGCACGGCAGACGTTCCCTTGAGGTAGTTACGGAAGCCATCCGCGACGGGTTCCATCACCTCGAAGGATTCCACATCGGTTTGCGCCTGCGAAGCGTCACCGCGTCCCGGAGAGAACGGAACGGTCACATCCAGGCCAGCATCCTTCGCGGCCTTCTCGACCGCCGCGCTGCCGCCGAGGACGATCAGGTCGGCAAGCGAAACCTGTTTGTCACCGGATTGCGCCGCGTTGAACTCCTTCCGGATTCCATCGAGCACCTGCAACACCTTGGCTAGCTGAGCCGGCTGGTTGACCTCCCAGTCCTTCTGAGGGGCCAGACGAACGCGCGCGCCGTTGGCACCGCCACGCTTGTCACCGCCACGGAAGGTGGAGGCCGAAGCCCAGGCCGTGCTGACCAATTCAGACACGGTCAGACCCGAGGCCAATAGCTTGGCCTTGAGCGCAGCGACGTCGGTATCGTCGATCAACGGATAGTCGACTGCAGGGATCGGGTCCTGCCAGATCAACTCTTCCCTGGGCACTTCCGGACCGAGATAACGGACGCGCGGACCCATATCGCGATGGGTCAGCTTGAACCAGGCGCGGGCGAAAGCGTCGGCGAAGGCCTGCGGATTCTGCAGGAAGCGGCGTGAGATTTTCTCATAGGCCGGGTCCAGACGCAGGGACAGATCCGTCGTCAGCATGGTCGGCTTGTGCTTCTTCGATGGATCATGCGCGTCGGGGATGACGGGCTCGGCGTCCTTGGCTTCCCACTGGATGGCGCCACCGGGGCTGCGGGTCTGGACCCATTCATATTTGAACAGGTTCTCGAAGAAGAAATTGCTCCACTGCGCCGGCGTCTGCGTCCAGGTGACTTCGATGCCACTGCCGACGGCATCTGCACCGGATCCGGTGCCGTAATTGCTCGCCCAACCCAGACCCTGCGCTTCCAGGCCGGCAGCTTCAGGCTCCGGACCCTTGTGTGACTCAGGCGCAGCGCCATGGGTCTTGCCGAATGTGTGACCGCCGGCGATTAGAGCCACGGTTTCCTCGTCGTTCATCGCCATGCGCTTGAAGGTCTCGCGGATGAAGGCGGCGGCAGACACCGGGTCGCCGTTGGCACCGGGACCTTCCGGATTGACGTAGATGAGGCCCATCTCGGTGGCACTCAGCGGAGCTTCGAACTTGTCGAGCGGTCGGTGGGACAGCCACGTGGTTTCGGAACCCCAGTTCACGTCCTGATCAGGCTCCCAGACGTCGGCACGACCGGCAGCGAAACCGAAGGTGCGAAAACCCATGGTCTCCAGCGCCACGTTGCCGGTCAGGATCAGCAGGTCGGCCCAAGAGATCTTGTTGCCGTATTTCTGCTTGATCGGCCACAGGAGGCGGCGTGACTTGTCGATGTTGACGTTGTCCGGCCAGGAATTGAGCGGAGCGAAACGCTGCTGACCGCGACCGCCACCGCCGCGGCCATCGCTGAGCCGATAGGTACCGGCGGCGTGCCACGACATGCGGATGAACTGGGGACCGTAATGTCCGAAATCAGCCGGCCACCAGTCCTGCGAATCGGTCATCAGCTTGCGCAGGTCGTTTTTCAACGCCTCGTAATCGAGCTTCTTGAATTCCTCGGCGTAGTTGAACGCATCGCCCATCGGATCGGACAGCGACGAGTGCTGGTGGAGAATCGACAGGTCTAGCTTGTTCGGCCACCAGTCACGATTGGCCCGGGCAGCGGGGGCATGCGCAACGGGGCACTTGCCGGCACCATTCTCATTCGTCGTGTCCATCAGTCTCTCCTTCTGGCTGTTTGGAATATGAGCCGTCCCAGGCAACACCGACACACCGGATCGCCTTCAAAAACCCGCTCAAATTTTCCAAAAGCTGTCTAATTTCAATTGTCTGCCGAATTCCTCGGCGAGCTTGGCGCTCACCCTAATCGGATTTCGTGACGAGAGATTGGAAGAATTCTTAGATCAGGTCCAGTCGAATTGTCTTCGCCCCCCGATCAGTTTATCTGATGATCCATGATCACGCTCCGCCAGCTCCGCTATCTCGCCGCGCTCGCCAAACACGGCCATTTCGGCCGCGCGGCCGACGCCTGCAACGTCACCCAGCCTGCGCTGTCGATGCAGATACGCGATCTCGAACGGACGCTGGGCGTCAAGGTGGTGGAGCGCCGGCCCGGCGAGGTGATGCTGACCGATGTCGGGCGCGAAGTCGCGCGGCGCGGCGAGGACGTGCTGGCGGCCTCGCGCGACCTGGTGGACTTTGCGCGGCATCGCGGCGGACTCCTGACCGGGCGGCTGACGCTCGGCGTGATCCCGTCGCTGGCGCCGTATCTGCTGCCGCGGATCCTGCCGGTACTACAGAAACAGTTTCCGGAATTGCGGCTGGAGCTCCGCGAGACGCAAACCAGGCAACTCGTCGACGACATCAAATCGGGCGCACTCGATGCCGCGATGCTGGCACTGCCGCTTGGCGAGCCTGAAATCGACACGGCCAAGCTGTTCGACGATCTGTTCCTGCTCGCCGTGCCGGCAGACGATCCCCGGCCCGCCGACAAACGCATCAAGGCGATGGAGATCGACCAGAGCCGCCTGATCCTGCTGGAAGACGGCCACTGCCTGCGCGATCAGGCGCTAGCGTTCTGCGCCACCGCAGCGCGCGGCCATCAGTCCGGCGGCAACGGCATGGCCTTCGCTGCGTCCAGCCTCTCCACGGTGATGCAGATGGTCGCCAGCGGCTATGGCGTGACGTTGATCCCGCAAATCGCCGCCGATGTCGAACAACGCGACCAGCGCGTCAAATTCCTGCGGTTGGAGAATCCGCAGCCCGGCCGCACCATCGGCCTCGCCTTTCGCCGGACGTCGCCGCGCAAGGCGGACTTCGCCGCATTGGGCGATGTGGTGAAGGACAGCGTTATCGGCTGATCGAGATGGGCCGCAAAAGAAAACGCACCGGCGCGGCTGCGCCGGTGCGTTTCCGGATGAGTGAAGCGATCGCGCCTAGCTCTTCTGCTTGGCGATCACCTTGTCCTTGATACCGTCATAGGTCTTCTCGGGCACGATCTTCTTCTGCACGAGTTCGTCCTTGCCCTTATACGGACGGCCTTTGACGATCGCCGCCGAATAGGCCTTGCCGATACCGGGCAGAGCCTCGAGCGCCTCGACGGTCGCCGAGTTGAGATCAAGCAGTTCAGCCTTCGGTGCCGGGGCCATCTTCGATTCGCTGGCAGGCGCCATCTTGGATGTGGCAGCGGGGGCCATCTTGCCGGCGGGAGCAGCGGGCTGCGGCGACTGCGCCATCGACGGCGCGGATGCGAGCAGACCCAGAGTGAGAGCGGCAGCGGTCAAAGTAGCAAATTTGAAATGGCGCATCGTGGTGTCCCTCCAAGGACGGTTAAGTAACGCCATCAAGCTAGCTGCGGATTCATGGCGACGCCATGGCGCGAAAATGAACCGCAGATAAAAGCTGAAATTTATTTAGCGCGCACTTCGGGAGCGATCGGTTTCAAGTGTTCGAGTGGGAGCGGCGCGCCCGCCTTGAGCGTTTGAATCGCGATGTTGCTCCGCACCTCGCGCACGATGGGCAGGTTGAGAAGCTTGCCGACAAGGAAGCGTTGATAGTCAGCTAGTTCAGGCACGACCACTTCGAGAAAGTAATCGGACTCGCCGGACACGAGATGGCATGCGACCACCTCGGGCATCTCCACGACGGCTTTCTCGAAAGCGATCGCACGCTTGTTGGCATGCCCATCGATCTTCACACCGACGAAGGCCGTAAACCCCAACCCTACGCGCTCACGCCTCAACGCCGCACGGTAACCATCGATATATCCCGCTCGCTCCAGGTTCTTGACCCGTCGCAAGCAGGGCGACGGCGACAAGCCGACCCGATCGGCCAGTTCGATGTTGCTCAGGCGGCCGTCGGCCTGCAGCTCCGTGATAATTCGGCGATCAATATCATCCAACTGGATTTCTGGCATGATCCACCAATCAGAGGTCCGTAAAGGATCATTCATTGCGCAAGCGCGTTCGATATTAGCCAAGTTCGCAAGGACATGCGCAGCGGTCAAGTGTCATCGTCGGACTCACTCTCCCAACGAAAGAGCATCCCGATGCCCGACCGACTGACAACGCAATCACTGCTCGATGCCGTCGAACGTTACTTCGACCTGATGTTCGATAACGACGTCTCGTGTTTCGATCACGTATTTGCCGGAAGTGCACAACTGCACGGACTGCGCGACGACAGCCTGCGTCTGCTGCCGGCCGCGGATTACAAGGCAATGCTGGCCTCCACACCATCGCCGAAGAGCAAGGGCGCACCGCGCGAACAGGAGGTGTTGCTCATGGATTTCGCCGCGCCTACCCAGGCGCTGGTCAAGGTTGTCGTCCGGATCGATACGGTCTGGTATTGCGACTACCTGTCCTATCATCGCATCGGCGATGCCTGGCTGGTGACCGCGAAGTCGTTTCATGTTGCCCGGCGACTCGAGGCGACGGATCAATAGACGTCAGGAGCCCGCCTGCAGCGCCTTTTCGATCTCGACCTTCAGCACGCGCTCGTAGTTCTCCTGCGTGATGCCGCCGACCATCTTGTAGGCGATGCGGCCGTCGCGGCCGACGATGAAGGTTTCGGGCACGCCATAGACGCCCCATTCGATCGCAGCGCGGCCGTTGCCATCGACGCCAACGATGCCGAACGGATTGCCGTAACGGCCGAGAAAGCGGCGCGCGTTGTCCGGCGCGTCCTTGTAGTTGATGCCGACCAGTTGCAGTCGTTTGTCCTTGCCGAGCTCTGTCAGCAGCGGCGCCTCCTCGTGGCACGGCACGCACCACGACGCCCAGACATTGACGAGACTGACCTTGCCCATAAACACTGCGGGATCGAGCCCCGGGATCGGCGCGCCGTTATCGGTGAGGCCTTGCAGCGCAGGCAACGCCGTCTGCGGCGCGGCACGGCCGATCAATGCGGAAGGTAGTTTCGCAGGGTCGGCGCCGAGCCGAAACCAGAACAGCGCCGCCAGCGCGGCAAAGATCAGCAGAGGCAGTGCCAGCATCCAGCGGCGCTTCGGAGTGGCTTGTGTGGTCATGTGAGATCCGTCGCGCCACGCCCCGAACGCCGCGCCACGCCGGAGGATTCCAACTCATGCAGCCGTGCGCGGACGCGGCGGTGATCGATGGCGATCCAGACGATGAGGATCAGCACCACCGCTGCAACCAGCGCGTAGGATGTGACGATGAAAGACGCGTAGGGACCAAGTGCCATCACGGGAGTGCCACCGGCTTCGCGGCCTGCACCATCTGCAGCGCGCGCAAACGACGCCGCAGGATCTCGTTACGCATGGCCGCGAGATGCAGCGTGATGAACAGCAGCGAGAACGCCACGGCCATCACCAGCAGCGGAATCAGAAACGACTTGTCGAGCGACGAGCCACCCATCTTCATCACCGACGCCGGCTGGTGCAGCGTATTCCACCAATCGACCGAGAACTTGATGATCGGAATATTGATGGCACCGACCAGCGTCAGCACCGCAGCGGCGCGCGCCGCCCGCGATGGGTCCTCAACGGCACGCCACAGCGCGATCAGGCCGAGATACATCAGAAACAGAATGAGCACCGAAGTCAGTCGGGCGTCCCATTCCCAATAGGTGCCCCACATCGGCCGGCCCCAGAGCGATCCCGTGACCAGCGCGAGAAAGGTGAAGGCCGCGCCGATCGGCGCCGCCGCCTTGGCTGCGACATCGGCGAGCGGATGCCGCCACACCAGCGTGCCCAGCGATGCCACGCTCATGACGCCCCAGACGAACATCGATAGCCAGGCGTTCGGCACATGGATGAACATGATCTTGACGGTGGCACCCTGCTGATAGTCATCCGGGGCCATGGCCGACTGATACAGGCCGATGGCGAGCAGAACGCCCGTCACTATCGCCAGCCACGGCAGGATGCGTGTGGCAAGCGACAGGAACCGGGTCGGATTGGCGAGTTCGGTCAGCGTCATGGCATTTCCAATAGTCGCGGCTCTGTCCGCGATCAATGCAAGTTATTCTCGTTCAACACAGCTCGCGACGAGTTGACCCAGGTCAATCTAGCGTCTCGGCCTGTCGTGATTATTCCAACCGCCTCAATCCAGTCCATGCCGCAGGCTCGCCGCCGCCGCGAACGGCCCGATCACGAGGCTCGCCAGCGACAGCGCGCAGAGAATGGAGAACGGGGTCGAGAATGTCAGCTCCCCCTGCTCGAGGATGGCGGCATTCGACGCCGCAACGCCGAAAATCAGTACCGGGATCGACAACGGAAGCACCAGGACCGCCAGCAACAGCCCTCCGCGCTGCAGGGTCACCGCCAGGGCGGCGCCAATCATGCCGGTGAAGGTCAGCGCCGGCGTGCCCGCCAACAGCGTCAGGGCGACCGCCAGCGTCGCCGGTCCGTCGAGATTGAGCAGCAGCCCCAGCACTGGCGTCGCGACGATCAGCGGCACGCCCGCGGCCAGCCAATGCGCAAGCGCCTTGGCGGCGCAGGCCAGTTCCAGCGGCGTCCGGCTCATCAGGATGAGATCGAGGGAGCCATCGTCATGATCGGCGGTGAACAACCGGTCGAGGGTCAGCAGGCTCGCCAGCAGTGCCCCAAGCCACAGGATCGCGGGCCCCAGCCGCGCCAGCAGCGCAAGATCGGGCCCCAGCGCGAAAGGCATCAGCACAACGACGGTGAGAAAGAACAGCACGCCGATCAGCGCCCCGCCGCCGACCCGGACAGCGATGCGGACGTCGCGTCGAATCAACGCGCCGAGGGCACTCACGCGTCGCCCCCGATCCGCAGTTCCCTTGCGGGAATGCCGAGCGGACCGTGGGTCGCGGCGACGATCAGGCCGCCGGCGGCGAGGTGCTCCGTCATCAGCCCCGCAAACACCCGCTGGCTGCCCAGATCCAGCGCCGCTGTCGGTTCGTCCAACAGCCAGATCGGCCGCCGGACGGTCAGGAGCCGCGCGATCGACAGTCGGCGGCGCTGGCCGGCGGACAGGAAGCCCGCGGGCAACTGCGCCGCATGGGAGAGCCCCACTGCTGCAATGCACGCGGCTGGATCCGCCGGCGTGTCACCGAGGAAGTCGGCCCAGAAGGTCAAGTTTTCCGTCACCGTCAGAGCCGGCTTCATGGCGTCGCGGTGGCCCAGGTAATGGGCCTGTTCGGCGACCGTCATCTCGCCGTCACCACCCTCGAGGGTGATGCTGCCCTCGGCCGGCACCAGCAGGTCGGCGATCAGCCGCAGCAATGAGGTTTTGCCTGCCCCGTTTGGGCCGACGACCGCCACGGCCTCACCCGCCGCGGCATCGAAATCGAGCCCGGCGAAGACTTCGCGGCCCCCCCGCAGGCATCTCAAATTGCGCCCCGAGAGCCGCATCTTAACCCTTCCATGACTATCTGATTGGTTCAGAAGTCGTCGCGGCGTTGTTGCACTATTTCGCAGGGCTGCAAACGATTGTCGGTGTGGCAGCGTCTCTAGAAAGATTCTATAAACCGGAAAGATGATGCAGCACACAATCGCGGGTGCAAGCAAACCGGCCTTCTGTGTTGACCGTGCCTGGATGCCCTCACCGGGTGTCAGTTAACTGGAATTGGGATCCCCTCACCATGACCTCGCTCGACAGCTTCAAGTGCCAGAAGATCCTCAAGGTCGGCACCAAGACTTATGTCTATTACAGCCTGCCGCTCGCCGAAAAAAACGGGCTGACGGGCATTTCGAAGCTGCCCTATTCGATGAAGGTCTTGCTGGAAAACCTGCTGCGCAACGAGGACGGCCGCAGCGTCAAGAAGGAAGACATCGTTGCTTTCTCGAAATGGCTGAAGAAGCGCAAGCTTGAGCACGAAATCTCGTTCCGCCCTGCGCGCGTGCTGATGCAGGACTTCACCGGCGTCCCCGCGGTGGTCGATCTTGCCGCCATGCGTAATGCGATGCAGGCGCTGAAGGGCGATCCCAAGAAGATCAACCCGCTGGTCCCGGTCGATCTGGTCATCGACCACTCGGTGATCGTGAATTTCTTCGGTGACAACAAGGCGTTCGGCAAGAACGTCGCCGAAGAGTACAAGCAGAACAAGGAGCGTTACGAGTTCCTGAAGTGGGGCCAGAGCGCGTTCTCGAATTTCTCCGTCGTGCCGCCCGGCACCGGCATCTGCCACCAGGTCAATCTCGAATATCTCGCCCAGACCGTCTGGACGAAGAAGCAGAAGATGACGGTCGGCAAGAAGACCGGCACCTTCGAGGTCGCCTATCCGGACACGCTGGTCGGCACCGACTCGCACACCACCATGGTCAACGGCCTCGCCGTGCTCGGCTGGGGCGTCGGCGGCATCGAGGCGGAAGCCGCGATGCTCGGCCAGCCGCAGTCGATGCTGCTGCCCGACGTGGTCGGCTTCAAGCTGTCGGGCGCACTCAAGGAAGGCGTCACCGCCACCGATCTCGTGCTCACCGTGACCCAGATGCTGCGCAAGCAGGGTGTGGTCGGCAAGTTCGTGGAATTCTACGGCCCCGGCCTCGATTATCTGTCGGTCGCCGACAAGGCCACCATCGGCAACATGGCGCCGGAATACGGCGCCACTTGCGGCTTTTTCCCGGTCGACTCCGAGACTATCGACTTCCTCAAGACCACCGGCCGCAAGGCACCGCGCGTGGCACTCGTCGCCGCCTATGCCAAGGCGCAGGGCCTATATCGCACCGCCAAGTCACCCGATCCGGTGTTCACCGAAACCCTGAAGCTGGATCTCGGCGATGTCGTGCCATCGATGGCGGGTCCGAAGCGTCCGGAAGGGCGCGTCGCACTGCCGGCGATCGCGGAAGGCTTCTCTGCCGCGATGACCACCGAGTACAAAAAGCCCGACAATCACGACCAGCGCTTCCCGGTCGAAGGCAAGAACTTCGATCTCGGCCATGGCGATGTGGTGATCGCCGCCATCACCTCCTGCACAAATACCTCGAACCCCTCGGTGCTGATCGCCGCCGGCCTCTTGGCCCGCAACGCCGTCGCCAAGGGCCTGAAAGCAAAACCGTGGGTGAAGACCTCGCTGGCGCCGGGCTCACAGGTCGTCGCAGAATATCTCGCCAATTCCGGCCTGCAGCTCGATCTCGACAAGGTCGGCTTCAATCTGGTCGGCTTCGGCTGCACCACCTGCATCGGCAATTCCGGCCCGCTGCCGCCCGAGATTTCCAAGTCGATCAACGACAACGGCATCATCGGCGCCGCGGTACTGTCGGGTAACCGCAACTTCGAAGGCCGCGTCTCCCCAGACGTGCAGGCGAACTACCTCGCCTCGCCGCCGCTGGTCGTCGTCCACGCGCTCGCGGGCACCGTCACCAAGAATCTCGCGGTCGAGCCGATCGGCGAAGGCAAGGATGGCAAGCCAGTGTTCCTGAAGGACATCTGGCCAACCAGCAAGGAAGTGAACGCCTTCATCAAGAAGTACGTGACGTCGACGATCTTCAAGAAGAAGTATGCCGACGTGTTCAAGGGCGACACCAACTGGCGCAAGATCAAGACGGTCGAAAGCGAGACCTACAAGTGGAACATGGGCTCGACCTATGTGCAGAACCCGCCCTACTTCGAAGGCATGAAGCAGCAGCCCGAGCCGATCATCGACGTGGTCGATGCGCGCATTCTGGCCATGTTCGGCGACAAGATCACCACCGACCACATTTCACCGGCCGGTTCGATCAAGCTGACCTCGCCCGCTGGCAAGTATCTGTCGGAGCACCAGGTGCGCCCGGCCGACTTCAACCAGTACGGCACCCGACGCGGCAACCACGAAGTCATGATGCGCGGCACCTTCGCCAATATCCGCATCAAGAACTTCATGATGCAGGGCGCTGACGGCAACGTGCCGGAAGGCGGCATGACCAAGCACTGGCCCGACGGCGAAGCGATGTCGATCTACGACGCCGCGATGAAGTATCAGGCTGAGCAGGTGCCGCTGGTGATCTTCGCAGGCGCCGAATACGGCAACGGTTCGTCGCGCGATTGGGCCGCCAAGGGCACCCGCCTCCTCGGCGTTCGCGCCGTGATCACCGAGAGCTTCGAGCGTATTCACCGCTCCAATCTCGTCGGCATGGGCATCCTGCCGCTGACCTTCGAGAACGGTTCGTCGTGGAAGAAGCTCGGCCTCAAGGGCGACGAGAAGGTCACGATCCGCGGCCTGACCGGCGACATCAAGCCGCGCCAGCAGATGGTGGCGGAAATCGTGTCGGCCGATGGCTCACTCCACAAGGAGACGCTGCTCTGCCGCATCGATACCCTGGACGAGCTCGAATATTACCGCAACGGCGGCATCCTGCATTACGTGCTGCGTCAGCTTGCGGCCTGACGCCCATACGTGGTGTGACGTAGTGCCTCACTGCGAAGTGAGTGGCTAGTGAACGGAAGGCGGCCTATGAAAAGGTCGCCTTCTGGCGTTTGAGGGCATGAATGTGTTAGCGACACCAATGTGCGACACCGTCTGTTATGTGTCCCACCTCGAGCGTAGCAAAACCTCATGAAATCCTTTGGCGGCATATCGCAGTGGACCGGCGCGCTTAGCGTGTGCGCCGCCATTGCAGCAAGTGGCAGCGCGCTGGCCCAGCCCCGGGCCGTGGTGGAGCTCTTCACCTCGCAGGGTTGCTCGTCCTGCCCGCCTGCAGACAAGATCATCGGCGACCTCGCCAAAGACCCGTCCGTGATCGCATTAAGCATGCCGATCGACTACTGGGATTACCTTGGCTGGAAGGATACGCTTGCCGACTCGCGTTTCAGTGCGCGTCAGAAAGCCTACTCACAGATGCGCGGCGATCGCGACGTCTACACACCGCAAGTCGTCGTCAATGGCGCCACTCAGGTAATCGGCAGCGATGCCGATCGTATCCAGGGCGCGATCAGCGAAACCAAGAAAGGCACCGTGATGACGGTGCCGGTGTCGATGTCGATTTCCGGCAAACACGTCAACGTGTCCGTTGCCGCATCGAGCAATGCACCCGATACCGCGCATGGCGAAGTCTGGATTTGCTCGGTGTCGAAGTCCGTGCCGATCACGGTCGGTCGCGGCGAGAATCGCGGCAAGCAACTGACCTATTACAACGTCGTTCGGAACTGGCTGAAGGTCGGCGACTGGACCGGCAACGCCGCCAACTGGACGCTGCCGCTGGAGAACATTTCCAGGGATGGCGTCGATGCCGCTGTCGTCTATGTCCAGGACGGCACGCGCGACAGGCCCGGCGCGATGCGCGGCGCGGCGTATACGTCACTGCAGTAGTTTTTAATCTCAGCTCGTCATCAATAATCTCTTCATTCCCCCGACGCTCCAACCGGAGTGTCTGAGGACGAACGCAGCAAGAGCAGCGGGCGAACCTATTGGTTTGCCGAGAATGACGAGAAGCAGTCCCACCAAAAAGAAAAGGACCAACTTGCGTTGGCCCAGTGGGGATTAACTTCCTGCGCAGGGTCCGATCCCAACGACCGCGGGGGGCTGGGGGCTGAGGAATCCGAGACCGGAAGAACCGGACCCGACGCAGTATCTTCTTGTCGCAATCCAGAAGGGCGCCCAATGGGCCAAAATTTGGCGGCAATAAGATTCACCTGACGTTCCCGTGACGGGAAATTTCTACCATCGGGCCTGCGGATCGGCCCTTGCAGAGGACCGCGGTCGGCGCGATCATGTCGGTGATATGACAGGAGGCGCTGCATGAATGTGATTCCGGGAGATACTGAGCCCACCGAGAATCGCGCGGCGACGGGCCAAGCCGCCGCCGCGCCCGTCGTCAGCTTCAATCGCCTTGAACTCAGCCGCATCCTCAACCTGTACGGCCGTATGGTGTCCGACGGCGAGTGGCGCGACTACGCCATCGACTTTCTACGCGACCGCGCGGTGTTCTCGGTGTTCCGTCGCTCGTCGGAAGTACCGCTCTATCGCATTGAGAAAGATCCGCGACTGGCGCGCAAGCAGGGCATGTATAGCGTGATTTCGGCGAGCGGCATGATTCTGCGCCGCGGCCAGGAACTCGACCGCGTGCTCCTGGTGATCGATCGTAAACTGGCGGTAGTGTAATCGATTCGCTGAGCGTCAGGGCAGCGTACGGGCGCCGTCGCCAAGTGCGAGCTGCATCGAGACGGTATCAAGCCAGCGATCAAACTTGAAACCGACATCGGGATGCACTCCGATCATCTGGAAACCGGCATTGCGATGAACCGCGATGGAGCCGGTATTGGCGCTGTCACCGATCACGGCGACCATCTGGCGATAGCCGCGGCTCTCGCATTCAGCAATCAGCCGCGCCAGAAGTTTGCCGCCAACGCCCCGCCGCTGGGCTTTCGGATCGAGATAAATCGAATTCTCGACGGTAAAGCGATAGGCCGGTCGCGGGCGATGCGCGCTGGCATAGGCATAGCCGACAACCCGGCCTTCCAGCACAGCCACGAGATAAGGATAGCCCCCGCTCACCAGCGCCTCGAAACGCCGCGTCATCTCGGCCAAATCTGGCGGGATCAGTTCGAACGTAGCCGTGCCGAACTGCACCGCCTCGTCATAGATCGCGGTGATCGCGGGCAGATCCGCCGCGACTCCGGGTCTGATTTCAATATCGGACATGGCGCAGAGATTATTTTTGCCCGACCCAAAAGAAAAGCCCCGGCCTTTCGGCCGGGGCTAAAATCTTCTCGATGTCCTGAAGGCTTATTCGCGCTGTCCGAGCAGCTGCAGCAGCAGCGTGAACAGGTTGATGAAGTTCAGGTAGAGCGACAGGGCACCGGTGATCGCCGCACGCTCGGCAATGTCGCCGCCCTGCGAGGCGTAACCGTAGATGTAGTCGTTCTTCAGGCGCTGAGTGTCGTAGGCGGTGAGGCCCGCGAAGATCAGCACGCCGACGACCGACACGATGAACTGCAGCATCGACGAGGCAACGAAGATGTTCACAACGCTCGCGATGATGATGCCGAACAGGCCCATCAGTAGGAACGAACCCATACCCGTCATGTCACGCTTAGTGGTGTAGCCATAGAGGCTCAGCGCACCGAACGAGGCCGCGGTGATGAAGAACACCCGCACGATCGAGGTGTGCGTATACACCAGGAAGATCGATGACAGCGAGATGCCCATCAAAGCCGCGAAGGCCCAGAACAGCAGCTGCGCGGTGGCCGGCTTCAGCCGGTTGATACCGAACGAGATAGCGAACACCATCACCAGCGGCGCGAGGATGAACACCCACTTCAGGGGGCTCACGAACATCGCGTAGCCGAACGGCGTCAGGTAGGAGCTACCGATCCGGGCAGCAGCGCCCGACGGGTCGGTAGTGACAGCCGCCATGTACACGCCGAGAGCAGCCAGGCCGGTTATGGCCAGACCGATCGTCATGTAGTTGTAGATGCGCAACATGTAGGAGCGCAGTCCGGCGTCTACGGCAGCGGCATCGCGCGCGCCGGCCCGGCCGAAGGGGGAAGCATAGTTACGGTCTAGATCCGACATGGTCGAAACCTCGATGTTGTCCGGCTGATCGCAAAGGGTTCGCGTCGCCGGTTCGAATTGTATCCCAGATATCTGCACTTCCTGACACTTAATTCGATTTCATAAAAAATCGATGTCATCTGCGCTCGATGTCTGACCCATAGGGTATGTGGTAAACTAACACATTCGCTGCAAGCTTCCACGCGTGGCGGAATGTCGCTCCGATTTGCATTCAGGCAACCTGGTAAACTTTCAGCCTGACACAAGCTTGGCGATTTCTCCGTCATTTTGCACGAATCAGCCCGCTCAAAGGCTGCTTCGTGTCAAAACGGATCACAAATTCCGTAACACGGAGGCTGGCTTCTGGTTCAAGGCTACCAACGTACCCACCAGGCCCAGGCCCACTGTGACAATTAGCGCCGCCAGCACCACGCCTGCCGCGCTGCCGGCCTGCCAGACGAAGCTCAGCGTCATCAGACGCGTGACGATCAGCCACGCCGCCACCGAGCCGGCGATGACCCCAAACACCGCCGTAGCCAGGCCGATCATCAGATATTCGAGTGCATAGGCACCCAGAAGCCGCGCACGCGTGGCGCCGAGGGTCTTAAGGATGACGGCGTCATAGACGCGATGGCGGTGACCGGCAGCCAGCGCACCGCCGAGCACGAGGATGGCCGAGAGCAGCGTCACCGCGCTGGTACCGCGGATCGCCAGCACGAGGTTGGTGACCACACTTCCGACGGTGTCGAGCGCTTCCCGGACCCGGACGGTGGTGATCATCGGGAACGCGTCGGCCACGGCCTTGACCAGACCGGCATCCTTGGATGGATCGGACTTCGGTTCGGTCAGCGTGGCGATATGGGTATGCGGCGCACCGCGGAAGGTATTGGGCGAGAACACCAGGACGAAATTGATGCCGAGGCTCTGCCAGTCGACAGACCGCATGTTGCCGATCCTGGCGGTGATATCGCGGCCCAGCACATTGACGGTGACCTCGTCGCCGAGCTTGAGCCCAAGCCCGTCGGCCAGCTTCTTCTCGAACGACACCAGCGGCGGACCACTATAGTCGGGCGCCCACCATTCGCCCTCGACCAGCTTGGAGCCGCGCGGAACCTCGTTGGTGTAACTGAGGCCGCGGTCGCTCTGCAGCACCCATTCGGCATCGGACGACGGCTTGAGATCTTCCGCCTTGACGCCGCGCGCAGCGACGATCCGGCCACGCAACATCGGCACATCCTCGACGGTCGACTCCGGCTGCCTCTCCTTGAGAAACGCGCTGAAACGGTCGGCATCGGTTGAGGGAATGTCTATGAAATAGAACGACGGCGCTTTCTCAGGCAATGCCGCCATGAACTGCCGGCGCAGATTGCCGTCGATCTGGGTGACGGTCACCAGCACCGTCAAGCCCAGCCCGAGCGACATCACCACCGACGGCGTCAGCGCGCCCGGCCGGTGGATATTAGCGATGGCGAGCCGCAGCATGGTCATACTCGGACGCGGCAATTTGCGCGTAAAAGCCATCAATGCGCCGGCAATGCCGCGCAGCAAGGCGAATACGACCATCGATGACACCACGAAGACGGAAGCGACACGCTTGTCGTAAGCAAGCCCGACCACGACCGCGATCAGCAGCCCGACCACGAGTGCCATCCAGAGCATATAGCGCAGCTTCGGCCGGTGCGATTCCGTCAGCGCCGCGTCACGAAACAGCGCCGCGACCGGTACGTCATGCACACGTGCCAAGGGCCACAGGCCGAAGGTTAGCGCCGTCAGCAGCCCGTACAACAGCGACAACGCCAGCTCGCCAAGATGAAGCGCCGGCACCACCGGCAGCGGCAGCAGCTTGCCGAACAGGCCAACAATGACGAACGGCAGGGACGCGCCGACCACCAGGCCGACCAGCGAACCGATCACCGCCAGCACCAGCACCTGGGTGAGATAGATCGCGAACACGTCGCGGCCGGTGGCACCAAGTGCTTTCAGCGCTGCGATGACGTCGCGGCGACGATCGATATGGCTTTTCACGGCATTGGCGACACCGACGCCGCCGACTAGCAGTGATGCGAGGCCGACCAGAGTGAGAAATTGCGTGAAGCGCGTAATGGTGCGCTCGAGTTGCGGCGACGCATTATCGCGCGAACGGATTTCCCAGCCTGCCTGCGGCAGTTGGACCCGCGCATCGTCGGCCAGCGCCTTGGCTGCACGGTCGCCGGAGACGGCGTCCGGCAGGCGAACACGGTAAATCCAACGCACCAGACTGCCCGGCTGCAGAAGCTGGGTGGCGCGCAGAGCGTCCTCACTGGTGAGGAAGCGCGGCGCGAAACCGACACCGCCGGCGAGCTTGTCGGGCTCCGCTGAAATTTCGCTGCGAATCTGGAACGTCGCATTACCGACCGTGAGGCGGTCACCGACCTTGAGGCCAAGCCGCGCCATCAAGGTCGCATCCGTCGCAGCACCGAAGGCGCCATCGCGTTCGGCGAACAGATCACTCATCGGCATGTCCGGCGCCAGGGTCGCCTTGCCAAGCAAGGGATAACTGCCATCGACCGCCTTGATCTCGACCAGCGCAAGATTGCCATCCGGTGCGCGCGCCATGCCACGCAGCGTTGCGGCAATCGACACCGCGCCGCGTGAGCGCAGAAAGGCGAGTTCTTCCGGTTTGGCCTCACGCTGCATCAGCGAGAATGCGACATCGCCGCCGAGAAGCGTGCGGCCTTCGCGCGCCACCCCCTCACCGAGACTTGCCGCAACTGAGCCAACGCCGGCGATGGCCATGACCCCCAGCGCGATGCAGGCGATGAAAACGTAGAAACCGCGCAGGCCGCTGCGCATTTCACGGAAAGCGTAACGCAGCGCCAGCGAGGGGCCGCGGCTATTGGGAACGGTCTCGGTGATGGTGGTCATCTGATCAGGCCGTCTCGACCCAATTGCGCTCGGTGGCGGGACCATCGATCCGGCCGGAACGCAACCGCACCACACGGTCGCAGCGATGCGCCAACGTGTTGTCGTGGGTGACCAGCACCAGCGTCATGCCGCGCTGGGCGTGCTGCGCGAACAGGAGATCGACGATCTGGCCGCCGGTGGATTCGTCGAGATTACCGGTCGGCTCGTCGGCGACCAGGATCGCAGGATCCGGTGCCAATGCGCGCGCCAGC
The DNA here is from genome assembly GCF_051811025.1 of Tardiphaga sp. 813_E8_N1_3. Lineage (NCBI taxonomy): Bacteria > Pseudomonadati > Pseudomonadota > Alphaproteobacteria > Hyphomicrobiales > Nitrobacteraceae > Tardiphaga > Tardiphaga sp. 813_E8_N1_3. The sequence continues at coordinate 5,803,874 of NZ_JBPWQE010000001.1, read as the reverse complement.
GCGACGCGCTGCTGTTCACCGCCAGAAAGCTGGGTCGGATAGTGATGCAGACGGGCGCCGAGACCGACCGCTTCCAGCTCGCGCGCCGCACGGCCGGCCGGATCGGGATGACCTGCCAGCTCCAGCGGTACCGCGACATTCTCCAGCGCGGTCATGGTCGGGATCAGGTGAAAGGATTGGAAGACGATGCCGACATGACGGCCACGAAACCGCGCCAACCCGTCCTCATCTAGATCATTGAAAGAGGTGCCGTTGACCACCACCTGACCTGAGTCAGGACGTTCCAGCCCCGCCATCACCATCAGCAGCGTGGACTTGCCGGAGCCCGACGGGCCGATCAGCCCGATCGCTTCACCCGATCCGACGCGTAAGCTGATATCCTTGAGGATATGCACCCGCGCGGCACCGGTGCCGAGCGAGAGGTTGATGTTCGAGATTGAAATGGTGTCCGGCGAAACGCCGGCCGATGATGAGGCTTCAATGAAAGTATCCATGCGAGCTTCATATGGCACTTCGTTTGCGGCGGTCGAGGGGCTGCTACGCATGTTTATGTGGCTGGTCGTTGCCGGGCTGATGGTCGCACTTCCGATCCGCTCCGCCACGGCACAGACAGCCGCTACGGGCAAGCCGATCAAGCTGGTGGTGCTCGGCGATTCCTTGAGCGCCGGCTACGGGTTGCCGGCCGCGGCCGCCTTTCCGGTTCGGCTGCAAAAGGTCCTGAAGGACAAGGGGATAGAGGTCGAGATGATCAATGCCGGCGTATCCGGGGATACCACCTCAGGCGGCCTGGGCCGGCTTGACTGGTCGATCCCGGAGGGAACGCAGGGCGTGATCGTCGAACTCGGCGCCAACGATGCGTTGCGCGGCACCGATCCGAAAGTCCCGCGCGCTGCATTGACCGAGATTCTAACGCGGCTGAAAGCGCGCAACATATCTGTGCTTCTCTGCGGCATGGTAGCACCGCCGAACTACGGCGCCGACTATGCGGAAAAGTTCAATTTGATCTATCCGGATCTGGCCAGGCAGTTCGGCGTACCGCTCTATCCGTTCTTTCTCGAAGGCGTCGCCGGGGACAGCAAGCTCAACCAGGCCGACGCGATGCATCCGACAGCGGAGGGCGTGGACATCGTCGTGAAAAACATCCTGCCCAGCGTCGAGGCATTTGTCGGCGTGATCGCTGGGCAACGCAGTTGAGAAACAGGCAGCCTCAACCTTAATGACGGTTTTTCACGGAACCTTCATGCACCGAGCGCGGCATCTGCTTCGCAGAGTCACAGAAGTCGGGTAAAAAAAGACATCGGTGATTCGTCGCTCTCTTCGACATCACCGGCTCGTTTGTTCGGGCATGATTTTCGCCGAGGGGTGCAGGACACTTAGTGCCCCACCTTTCGGCGAAAATCGCGCCCCGGCAAAGAGGAGCTGACTATGCCGCGTTTGTTCGCCGGACTGGAAATACCAGCCGAGATAGGCCAGACATTGGCCAATTTGCGTGGCGGCCTGCCAGGCGCACGCTGGGTCGACCCCGAAAATTATCATGTCACGTTGCGCTTCATCGGCGACATCGATGGCGTCTCCGCCAACGAGATCGCCGATCTGATGTCGCGCGTCGAGCGCAGGCCTTTCGAGGTCGCGGTCCGCGGCCTGTCGAGCTTCGGCGGCAAGAAGCCCCGCGCTGTCGTCGCGGCGGTAGAGCCGAGCCGTCCATTGATCGAGCTGCAATCCGAACTGGAACGGCTGGTGCGCCGCTGCGGGCTCGAGCCCGAGGGCCGCAAGTTCACGCCGCATGTCACGCTGGCCCGGCTGCGCGATTCCTGCGACCGTGACGTCGCCGACTATCTTTCGGTGCGGGGCTACTTCCCGACAAAGATCTTCACCGCCTCGCGCTTCGTGCTGTTCTCCTCGCGGGCATCCACGGGCGGCGGCCCTTATCTGGTCGAGGATTCCTACGCGCTCTGCGCATGAGCGCATATCCGCTTCGACCAATTCGTATCTTGCATTTTCCGGGCGTATGGGGCCGTTAGGGCCCCATGTCGTCCAGCCCTCCGCAATCCTTCCGCGAACAATATCAAGCCCTCGTGGCCTCCGGCACTATCGAGGCTGACCCGGCGCAGGCCGGCGCCGTCGAGGCCATCGCGGCGCTCGATGCTGCGCTGTCGACCTATAAGCCACCGCGCAAGCAGGGCTTCTTCGGACGCCTGTTCGGCGACAAGGATATGCAACCGCCGCGCGGTCTCTACGTCCATGGCGAGGTCGGCCGCGGCAAGACCATGCTGATGGACCTGTTCTTCGAAGCCAGCGCGGTCACGCACAAGCGTCGCGCTCATTTCCATGAGTTCATGGCCGACACCCATGAGCGCATCTATAATTTTCGCCAGAAAATCGCGAGCGGCGAGCTCCCCGACGGCGACGTCATCGCGCTGACGGCGAATTCGATCTTCGAGGAAGCCTGGCTCCTCTGCTTCGACGAATTTCACGTCACCGACATCGCCGATGCGATGATCCTCGGCCGACTGTTCGCACGGCTGTTCGAACTCGGCACCGTCGTCTTCGCGACGTCCAATGTCGAACCCGTCAATCTCTACAAAGGCGGCCTCAACCGCGCGCTATTTTTGCCGTTCATCAAACAGATCGAAGATCATATGGAAGTGCGGAAGCTGGATTCGCGCACCGACTATCGATTGGAAAAACTGGCCGGCGTAAAAAGCTGGCTGGTGCCGGACGACGATGCAGCAAAGGCCGCTCTCGACAACGCTTGGGCAAAGCTCACGGGCGGCGCACCGGCAAAGTCGCGTGATATCTCGATCAAGGGCCGCACGCTGCGTGTTCCCCTGGAAGCGCAGGGCGTGGCCCGGTTTTCATTTGGCGACCTCTGCGAGAAGCCGCTTGGCGCGTCAGACTATCTGAAACTGGCGCACGACTATCACACGCTGTTCATCGAACATATTCCGATGATGGACTACGGCGACCGCAACGCCGCCAAACGCTTCATCGCTCTCATCGACACGCTCTATGACAATGCCGTGAAGCTGATGGCCTCGGCCGCCGGCGAACCGCACGCGCTGTATCAGGCCAGCGAAGGTTTCGAGGCAATGGAATTCGCGCGGACCGCGTCGCGGCTGTTCGAGATGGGTTCAGAAACATATCTGGCCCTGCCCCATGGCCGCAGCGATTCCACGGCGTCAGGCGCCACCACGGGCCTGGTCGAAACCTGACGCGCACGATCAGATCGATATCAAAGGGGAATCGGTACTTTCGCAAGCGATTCCAATTTCCAGTTCGCTCATAATAATTTGCATTGCAGGCCGGCGCTCGACAATTGGGCAGGCCCCGACTTGAACGGTGTCCGCGAAAGGGATAACCAGCCTGTCAGCATTTCCTGCTCCCTCCCCACCCCTTCGGGCTTAAAGGATAGATTTCCCATGGCGCGTAACAAAATCGCATTGATTGGTTCTGGTCAGATCGGCGGAACGCTCGCTCACCTCGTTGGCCTGAAAGAACTCGGCGACGTCGTGATGTTCGACATTGCGGAAGGCGTGCCGCAGGGCAAATCGCTCGATCTCGCGCAGTCCTCACCGGTTGACGGCTTCGACGCCAAGCTGACCGGCGCCAACTCCTATGAAGCGATCGAAGGTTCGGACGTCATCATCGTCACCGCCGGCGTGCCGCGCAAGCCGGGCATGAGCCGCGACGATTTGCTCTCGATCAACCTCAAGGTGATGGAGCAGGTTGGCGCAGGCATCAAGAAGTACGCCCCGAATGCCTTCGTCATCTGCATCACCAACCCGCTCGATGCGATGGTCTGGGCGCTGCAGAAGGCCTGCGGTCTTCCGGCGAACAAGGTCGTCGGCATGGCCGGCGTGCTGGACTCTGCACGCTTTCGCTACTTCCTGGCCGATGAATTCAATGTGTCGGTCGAAGACGTCACCGCGTTCGTGCTCGGCGGCCACGGCGACACCATGGTTCCGCTGGTCAAGTATTCGACCGTTGCCGGCATCCCGCTGCCGGACCTGGTGAAGATGGGCTGGACCTCGCAGGCCCGGATCGACGAAATCGTCGACCGCACCCGCAATGGCGGCGCCGAGATCGTCAACCTGCTGAAGACCGGTTCGGCCTTCTACGCTCCGGCCGCGTCGGCCATCGCGATGGCCGAGAGCTACCTCAAGGACAAGAAGCGCGTTCTGCCCTGCGCCGTTCACCTCAACGGTGAATACGGCGTCAAGGACATGTATGTCGGCGTTCCCGTCGTGATCGGTTCCAAGGGCGTCGAGCGCATCGTCGAGATCGAACTCGCCGGCAAGGATAAGGAAGGCTTCGACAAGTCGGTCGCTTCGGTGGTCGGCCTGATGGACGCCTGCAAGAAGATCGCGCCCGACTTGCTCGGCTAAGATCAAGATCACTTCACCGGCACCCTCTGGGTGCCGGTTTTGCATTTGACGACGTTGGCAAACACTGCAACGAACCCCTCAGCCAATTCGTCCGTCACGCGGAATTATCGTCGGCTTTGACTTGCAGCATGCTTGGTATACGGTATGCCAGTTTAAAGAAAATGACGTGAATTCCAAGTTCACCATCCGGGGTTCGGGAGCAACTTATGAATATCCATGAATATCAGGCGAAAGCCGTGCTGAAGGAATTCGGCGTGCCTGTTTCCAAGGGCGTGCCAATTCTCAAGGCCGAAGAAGCTGAAGCTGCCGCCAAGCAGCTCGGCGGTCCATTGTGGGTGGTGAAGAGCCAGATCCACGCCGGCGGCCGCGGCAAAGGCAAGTTCAAGGAAGCATCGGCCGGCGACAAGGGCGGCGTCCGCCTCGCCAAGTCGATCGACGAGACCAAGCAGTTCGTCAAGGAAATGCTCGGCGCGACCCTCGTGACCGAGCAGACCGGCCCGGCGGGCAAGCAGGTCAACCGTATCTATCTGGAAGACGGCTCGGACATCGAGAAGGAGTTCTATCTCTCCCTCCTCGTCGACCGTGAAACATCGCGCGTGGCTTTCGTGGTTTCCACCGAAGGTGGCATGAACATCGAGGAAGTCGCGCACAACACCCCGGACAAGATCGTGACCTTCTCGGTCGATCCGGCCACCGGCGTGATGGGCCATCATGGCCGCACCGTCGCTCAGGCGCTGGGCCTCAAGGGCGATCTCGCCAAGCAGGCCGAGAAGCTGATCACCCAGCTCTACACCGCGTTCATTGCCAAAGACATGGACATGCTGGAGATCAACCCTCTGATCATCTCCAAGCAGGGCGAGCTGAAGTGCCTCGACGCCAAGATGTCGTTCGACTCGAACGCGCTGTATCGTCATCCGGAGATCGTCGCGCTGCGCGACACCACGGAAGAAGACGCCAAGGAAATCGAAGCGTCGAAATATGACCTCGCTTACATCGCGCTCGACGGCACTATCGGCTGCATGGTCAACGGCGCCGGCCTCGCAATGGCCACGCTCGACATCATCAAGCTGTACGGCGAAAGCCCGGCCAACTTCCTCGACGTCGGTGGCGGTGCCACCGAGGAGAAGGTGACCGCAGCGTTCAAGATCATCACTTCCGATCCGAACGTGAAGGGCATCCTCGTCAACATCTTCGGCGGCATCATGAAGTGCGACATCATCGCTGCCGGCGTCGTCGCCGCGGTGAAGGCCGTCGGCCTCAAGGTGCCACTGGTTGTCCGCCTCGAAGGTACCAATGTCGAGGAAGGCAAGAAGATCATTCGTGAATCCGGCCTGAACGTGCTGCCCGCCGACGATCTCGACGACGCCGCGCAGAAGATCGTCAACGCCGTGAAGGGAAAGTAAGCCGATGTCAGTTCTCATCGACAAGAATACCAAGGTGATGTGCCAGGGCTTCACCGGCAAGAACGGCACCTTCCACTCCGAACAGGCGATTATCTACGGGACCAAGATGGTCGGCGGCACGTCGCCGGGCAAAGGCGGCTCCAGGCACCTCGACCTGCCTGTGTTCGACACCGTGGCCGAGTGCCGTGACAAAACGGGCGCCGATGCGTCGGTGATCTACGTGCCGCCGCCGGGCGCCGCCGACGCGATCTGCGAAGCGATCGATGCGGAAATCCCGCTGATCGTCTGCATCACCGAAGGCATTCCGGTGCTCGACATGGTGCGCGTCAAGCGTTCGCTGTCCGGCTCCAAGTCGCGCCTGATCGGGCCGAACTGCCCGGGCGTCGTGACTGCGGGTGAATCGAAGATCGGCATCATGCCGGCCAACATCTTCAAGCCCGGCAGCGTCGGCATCCTGTCGCGTTCCGGCACGCTGACCTATGAAGCCGTGTTCCAGACCACCCAGGCTGGCCTCGGCCAGTCGTCAGCGGTCGGCATCGGCGGCGACCCGGTCAAGGGCACCGAGTTCATCGACGTGCTCGAGATGTTCCTGGCCGACCCCAAGACCACCTCGATCATCATGATCGGCGAAATCGGTGGTTCGGCGGAAGAGGACGCGGCACAGTTCATCAAGGACGAAGCCAAGCGCGGCCGCAAGAAGCCGATGGTCGGCTTCATCGGCGGCGTCACCGCACCTCCCGGCCGTCGCATGGGCCATGCCGGCGCCATCGTGTCGGGCGGTAAGGGCGACGCCCAGTCGAAGATCGCAGCGATGGAAGCCGCAGGCATCCGCGTCTCGCCGTCTCCGGCCCGCCTCGGCACCACGCTGGTGGATGTGCTGAAGGGCTGAGCTGGCTCGACAGAGTTGAAAATATGAAAGGCCCGCTCCAACGAGCGGGCCTTTTGTTTTTGGAGAGCGCTGTCATTCCGGGGCGGAAGCGGCGCCGCAGGCGACGGGGCCGAGCCCGGAATCTCGACATGGGCGTCACAGAGCTTGAAGCCATCTCGGGATTCCGGATTCGCGTCCGGCAAGGGCCGGCCGTGCCCCGGAATGACGAGGGTTTGGCGACGAGCGCGGTAGCTACTTAAGCGGCCACGGCCTGCTTCTCACCCACCAGTGGCAAGCCTTCCTCGATTGGATACTTCACATCGCGGCTCCATTCGTTCCAGGAGCCGAAATACATCCTGACATCAGCGACGCCGGCATTCTTCAAAGCCAGAAACGTGTTCGACGCCCGCGCGCCCTTGAAGCAATAGAGATAGACCGTAGTCGCCGGCGTAATGCCGACAGTCGCGCATTCGGCGAGAATCTCGTTCTTCGACTTGAAGCGCGGGCCTTCGGAGGTCGGCTTCATCATGCGGTACCACTCGATCCAAACCGCGCCGGGGATGCGGCCCATGCGCGGGCAGAAATCCTTGCCATAGGGCGAGGAGCTTTCGCCGATCCATTCGTCGACATCGCGGACGTCTAGGATCGCGATCGACGGATTGTCGAGGGCAGCCTGCATGGTCGCAGCATCGATCAGGATCGAGCCTGCTTCCGGCTTGATCGCGAACGATGCCGCAGCCGGTGTCGGGACGTCGGTGGTAATCGGCAGGCCCTTCATCGTCCAGGCGTCAAAGCCGCCATGCAGCACCTTGATCCTGGGATAGCCGAGAAACTCCAGCAGGAAGTAGCCACGGCACGACTGGCCGAAGCCGGAATTCATCGACTGCTCGTAGATCACCGCAGTCTCGCTGCCGGACAGGCCCGCACCGCCGAAGGCTTCGGCGAACTTCTTCTTCAGCTCGTCCATGCCTTCGGGCGTCGAGGTCGCCAGGAAGGTGAAGATCTCATGGAGATTGACGGCGCCGGGGATATGCCCGCCCGCATAGGCGTCGGGATTGCGCGTGTCGATGATGACACAAGGTTCTGACTTCATGAACGTGACGAGGTCGTCTGCGGAAATGAGAACTTCAGCCATTGAAAGCCTCCACTGTGTTGAACCGTCATTGTTGAGTCGTTTGTGCTGGATCGCCTGTCGTTTCGCCGTGACTTAAGTCAATTCGCTTTCCGTTCGCGTGATCGAGGTCATGTGCACAATCGGGATCACGCCCCGCCCTGGTCTCCCTGATATTCGCGCGCATTGTCTGCGAGCATTTTTCTGAGCTGCTTGGTGGCGGGGGTGACGATCGCCACGAAATAGGCTTCACGCAGCCGGCGCTGGGCGCGGTGCGATTTGAGATAGCCGCGTGCGCCACAATGCAGCATCGCTGCATGCGCTGCGGCGACGGCGGCATCACCCGCGCGCAGACGCAGTTCGACAACACTTCGCCAATAGGCATTGCTGGTCTCGAACGGCGTTGCCGCGAGCATCATCGTCTCGGCTTCCATCTTCGCCAGCAGGCCCGCGAAATCCTCTGGCTGCTGTGGCAGGAAGCAATTGACGTGGGCGAGCGACGGCTTGACGCTGTCCATGATCGCAACGCAATCGCGCACCAGCCCAAGGCCCATACCCATCTGCATCAGAATGAAGCCCGCGCGAATTTTCTTCACGAACGGCATTGCTGGTGCGGCGAGCACCTGATCGTCAGGAATGAAGACGTCGCGAAACTGCACGGCGTAGGTGCCGGTGCCGTCCATGGCGAGAAACGGCTTGCACGGCGTCAGCGCGAGATTTTCGTCCGCGCAATCGGCGAGGAACATCACCTTATCGCCGGAGCCATCATCAAGTTCGAAGATGGTACCGAACATATGGTCGGGACCGAGATTCGAGACCCAGGGCAGAGCACCCCGCACGATGTAACCGCCGTTGGTGCGACGACCTTTGAGCTTGAGCTTCTCGATACCGAAGAAGCTCTTCATCGGATTGGACAGGCCCGTACCACCAAGCAGCTTGCCGCTTGCAGCCGCGCTGAGATACTTCGCCTTCAGCGCGGTGTTATCGGAATTGAGGATGTACCAGGCCAGCGTGTTCTGACACCACGCCATGAAGGCGGTGGAGCCGCATGTTTCGCCGATGGTAGAGATGCCCGCAATGGTCTCTCCAAGATCGGCGTGAGCTGACCAGGCACCGACCTCGCCGAGATGACGCAACGCCTGATCCGGATAGATCGTACCTTCGTCGATATCTAAAGCGATCGGCGAGAGATCGGTGCGTGCGACGGCGGCTATTCGCTCGACGAGCGACGGTGTGTCGCCCGTCACCTCAACATCGTCCGATTTCCGCAGCACTGCCGTCGTGGTCATGTCGATCTCCGTCACGCGCAAGGAAGAGAGAAATTGCGGCCGCATCGCTGCGGCTGCGCGAACTCACATTCAGGCAGAGACTTCGAGATTGACCGGACGCGTGAAGGTATTGGCGACGGGCGACCACTTCTTGACGTGATCGATCAACGCATCAATCTCGGCCTGCGCAATGCCTTCGCATTCCATGTCGACCTTGATGCGCACATCGGTGAAGCCGACCGGCTTCTCGCTGATATCGCCGGTGCCCCAGACAGCAGTGATGTTGAGATCGCCTTCGAGCTGCAGTTCGAGTTTGTTGACGGTCCAACCGCGATGCACTGCATTAGCGTGCAGGCCGACGGCGATGCAGGAGCCGAGCGCTGCCAATGACGCTTCGGACGGATTCGGCGCTGTGTCGTCGCCGAGTAGCGCCGGCGGCTCATCGACGATGTAGGGCGGCAGGTTACGGATGTAGTTGGCGTGACGGAACTTGCCCTCGGCAACCGTTTTACACTTCAGCGTCTTGATGACATTGGGATTGGCTTTGCCGTTGGCGATCAGCTGTTCCAGGCCGCCTTTGTCGATCGGCGCGAGGCAGCCGGTCAGGGCGGTTTTGGCGGCGACAGCAGTCATTGGGTTCTCCCTTGGAATTGGAAAGATACAGAACGTTCTGTAGTACTGCAGAAACCATGCCAGTGGCGCTGGAGCCAGAAATGATTACGATTTCAGAAGGTTGGCGGGGTGGCGTAAAATCGGGCAGAGGTTAAGTTGCCACTTAGCGCGCCAAATCGGCGTTTACCCGCTCGAATATTGGTCAGGAACCGATGATTGCTTGCGCCTCGCGCACGCCATGACATATGACAGGGCATGACCGATGCGATGCCGCAGGCTGTCGAAAGCAATGTTCCGCAGGCGACGCCGCGCGCGCGGCTGATGGACGCGGCAACGAGGCTGTTCTGCAAGAATGGCATCAATGCTACCGGCATCGACGCCATCGTCAGCGAGGCTGGCACGGCCAAAACCACGCTCTACAAGAACTTCAAATCAAAGGACGATCTCGTCGACGCTGTGCTCAAGGCAGAAAGCGAGACATGGCGCGGCTGGTTCATTGCAGCCGTGGAACGCGCCAAAACCCCCCGTGAAAAGCTGGATTCGATCTTCCCCGCGCTGAAAAGCTGGTTTGCCGAAGAGACCTATTATGGCTGCGTTTTCATCAATGCAGTGGGTGAGCACTCGAAGGACGAAACCCGGCTACGCGACATCACCATCCGGCACAAGTCGTTCATTCTCAAACACATCTCAGGGCTGGTCGAAGCCGCCGGTGCCAAGAAACCGGATTTTCTGGCCCACCAGATCGGCCTCCTGATGGATGGAGCCATCGTCGCCGCCATGGTGACCCGCGATCCGACCGTCGCAGACGCTGCCGGTATGGCCGCCAATGCCCTGATCGACGAGGCCTGCGGACCGCCCAAAATCCGCCGCACCCGACGCGCCGGACTGCAAGGCGGCGCTGCCGCTTTGGCCAAGGAAGACCTCAGTGTCGTCGACTGAAATCAGCGGATAAAATCTCGCGCACAAAGAATTGACGAAATATTCAGTTCTTCGTGCTTTTCAGAGCGCACATTCGGATTAAATAGGGTAGAAGCTCGCTCGACTTTAGGATGATCCGGCAACCGGATCAGCCCTCGCTAAAATTTCCGCGCGATACCAAATCAGGACGCCATCATGTCTCGCCAGGACGCGAACGCCGCCTTTGCCCTCTCCTCATTTCTGCAGGGCGCAAACGCCACTTACATCGACGAACTTTACGCCCGTTATGAAAAGGACCCCTCCTCGGTCGATGCCGAGTGGCAGGAGTTCTTCAAGAGCCTGAAGGACTCGCCCGCCGACGTTCAGAAGAACGCCGAAGGTCCGTCTTGGGAAAAGACCAACTGGCCGCTGACGCCCAAGGACGACCTGACCTCCGCCATGGACGGCAACTGGGCCCAGGTCGAGAAGGTGATGGGCGCCAAGCTCGCCGCCAAGGCCGCGCAGCCAAGTGCTGCGGCACCGACCGGTGACATCAATCAGGCGACCCGCGATTCGGTGCGCGCCTTGATGCTGATCCGCGCCTTCCGCATGCGCGGCCATTTCCACGCTAATCTCGATCCGCTGGGCATCGAAGGCCAGAAGGATCATGAGGAACTCGATCCGCGCTCCTACGGCTTCACCGATGCCGACTACGACCGCAAGATCTTCCTCGATAACGTCATCGGCCTCGAATACGGCACGCTGCGCGAGATCGTTGCGATCCTGCAGCGCACCTACTGCCAGACCCTCGGCGTCGAATTTATGCACATTTCCAACCGCGCACAGAAGGCGTGGATCCAGGAACGTATCGAAGGTCCGGACAAGGAAATCAGCTTCACGCCGGAAGGTCGCCGCGCCATCCTCCAGAAGCTGATCGAAGCCGACGGCTTCGAGAAGTTTTGCGACGTCAAGTTCACCGGTACCAAGCGCTTCGGCCTCGACGGCGGCGAATCATTGATCCCGGCGCTGGAACAGATCATCAAGCGCGGCGGCAGCCTCGGTGTCCGTGACATCGTCGTCGGCATGCCCCATCGCGGTCGCCTCAATGTGTTGACCCAGGTGATGGGAAAGCCGCACCGCGCGCTGTTCCATGAATTCAAGGGCGGTTCGGCCAACCCGGACGAGGTCGAAGGCTCGGGTGACGTCAAGTATCACCTCGGTGCCTCGTCGGATCGCGAGTTCGACAACAACAATATCCATCTGTCGCTGACGGCGAACCCGTCGCATCTTGAAATCGTCGATCCCGTGGTGCTCGGAAAGGTCCGCGCCAAGCAGGACCAGAATGGTGATCCGCCAGACCAGCGTATTTCCGTGCTGCCGCTGCTGATGCATGGCGATGCGGCCTTCGCGGGTCAGGGTGTGGTCGCGGAATGCTTCGCGCTGTCGGACCTGAAGGGCTATCGCACCGGCGGTTCGATCCACTTCATCGTCAACAACCAGATCGGGTTCACCACCTATCCGCGTTACTCCCGTTCGTCGCCCTATCCGTCCGATGTCGCGAAGATGATCGATGCTCCGATCTTCCATGTGAACGGCGACGATCCGGAAGCGGTGGTATTCGCAGCCAAGATCGCGATCGAGTTCCGGCAAAAGTTCCACAAGCCTGTCGTCATCGACATGTTCTGCTATCGCCGCCACGGCCATAACGAAGGCGACGAGCCGGCGTTCACCCAGCCGGTGATGTACAAGAAGATCGGCGCGCACCAGTCGACGCTCGATATCTATGCCAAGCGTATCATCGCCGATGGCGTGATGACCGAAGGCGAAGTCGACAAGGCGAAGGCCGATTGGCGCGCTCGTCTCGATGCCGAACTCGAAGCCGGCGCCGGCTATAAGCCGAACAAGGCCGACTGGCTCGACGGCAAGTGGGCCGGCTTCAAATATGCCGACCAGGAGGAAGATCCCCGCCGTGGCGTGACGGGTGTCGACGTCAACACGCTGAAGGCTATTGGCGCCAAGATTACCAAGGTGCCCGATGGCTTCCGCGTTCACCGCACGGTGCAGCGCTTCCTCGACACCCGCGCCAAGGCGATCATCGATACCGGCGAAGGCATCGACTGGGCAACCGGCGAAGCGCTGGCGTTCTGCACGCTGATGGAAGAAGGTCACCACGTCCGTCTGTCCGGTCAGGACTCGGAGCGTGGCACCTTCTCGCAGCGCCACTCGGTGCTGTTCGACCAGGAAGACGAGAGCCGCTACACGCCGTTTAACCATCTCAAGCCCGACCAGGGTCACTACGAGGTGATCAACTCGCTGCTGTCCGAAGAAGCCGTGCTTGGCTTTGAATACGGCTATTCGCTCGCCGAGCCGAAGGCGCTGACGATCTGGGAAGCGCAGTTCGGCGACTTCGCCAACGGCGCACAGGTGCTGTTTGACCAGTTCATCTCGTCGGGTGAACGCAAGTGGCTCCGTATGTCGGGCCTCGTCTGCCTGCTGCCGCATGGCTATGAAGGCCAGGGCCCGGAGCATTCCTCCGCACGCCTTGAGCGTTTCCTCCAGATGTGCGCGGAAGACAACATGCAGGTGGTCTATCCGACCACTCCGGCCAACTACTTCCACATGCTGCGTCGTCAGTTGAAGCGTGAGATCCGCAAGCCGCTGATCGTCATGACGCCGAAGTCGCTGCTGCGCCACAAGCGTGCAGTGTCGAAGCTCAGCGAACTCGGCGCCGATACGACCTTCCACCGCGTGCTGTTCGACGATGCGGAGAAGTTGCCGGACGAGAAGATCAAGCTCGTACCCGACAACAAGATCCGCCGCGTCGTGCTGTGCACCGGCAAGGTCTATTACGATCTCTACGAAGAGCGCGAGAAGCGCGGTGTCGACGACATCTATCTGATGCGCGTCGAACAGCTCTATCCGGTGCCGCTGAAGACGCTGGTGCAGGAGCTGACCCGTTTCAAGGGTGCGGAATTCGTCTGGTGTCAGGAAGAGCCGCGCAACATGGGCGGCTGGCACTTCATCGAGCCGTATCTCGAATGGGTGCTCAACCAGATCAACGCCACCCACAAGCGTCCGCGTTACGCCGGCCGCGCCGCATCTGCGGCGACCGCTACCGGCCTGATGTCCAAGCATCTCGCCCAGCTCAAGGCCTTCCTCGACGAAGCACTCGGCTAAGCCTCCATCCTGTTGGCGAATGCCCCGCACCCGCGGGGCGTTCGCATATCCGCATTGATTTCAAGTTCAGGCAGGGATGACCGAGCGGGTCGCCACGCCACAAGAGGAAATAGACAATGACTGAAATTCGCGTTCCCACGCTCGGCGAATCCGTGACGGAAGCCACCATCGGCCGCTGGTTCAAGAAGGCTGGCGATGCCGTCGCCGTTGACGAGCCGTTGGTCGAACTCGAGACCGACAAGGTCACGATCGAAGTCCCGGCGCCCTCCGCCGGCGTGCTCGGCGAGATCGTTGCCAAGGATGGTGAGACCGTTGCCGTCGGCGCACTGCTCGGCCAGATCACCGATGGTGCCGGCGGCGCCAAGCCGGCTGCTGCTCCCGCGAAGCCCGCTGCTCCGGCTCCGGCCGCTGCTACACTTGCTCCCGCTCAGAAGTCCGCACCCGTCGATGCGCCGCTGGCGCCGTCGGTCCGCAAGATCTCGGCCGAGAGCGGCATCGATGCCGCCACCGTGCCCGGTTCGGGCAAGGATGGCCGCGTGACCAAGGGCGACATGCTCGCTGCGATCGAGAAGGCCGCCTCGGCGCCGACCCCGATCAATCAGCCAGCCGCCTCTGTGCAGGTTCGTGCGCCGTCGCCCGCAGACGACGCGTCGCGCGAAGAGCGCGTGAAGATGACACGCCTGCGCCAGACCATCGCGCGCCGCCTGAAGGACGTGCAGAACACCGCCGCGATGCTCACGACCTTCAACGAGGTCGACATGACCAACGTGATGGCGCTGCGCTCACAGTACAAGGACGTTTTTGAGAAGAAGCACGGCACCAAGCTCGGCTTCATGGGCTTCTTCACCAAGGCCTGCGTGCAGGCGCTGAAGGATATTCCGGCCGTGAACGCCGAGATCGATGGCTCCGATCTGATCTACAAGAACTACTATCACGTCGGCGTTGCCGTCGGCACTGACAAGGGCCTCGTCGTTCCCGTGGTGCGTGACTGCGATACCAAGTCGATCTCCGACATCGAAAAAACCATTGCGGATTTCGGCAAGCGCGCCCGCGACGGCCAGCTCAAGATCGACGAAATGCAGGGCGGCACATTCACCATCACCAATGGCGGCATCTACGGCTCGCTGATGTCTACGCCGATCCTGAACGCACCGCAGTCGGCTATCCTTGGCATGCACAAGATCCAGGAACGTCCGGTCGTAGTCGGCGGCAAGATCGAGATCCGCCCGATGATGTATCTGGCGGTTTCCTACGATCACCGCGTCATCGACGGCAAGGAAGCCGTGACCTTCCTCGTTCGCGTCAAGGAAAGCCTGGAAGATCCGGCACGTCTCGTTCTGGATCTCTGATCTCTCCTTATTCACTATTATCAACCGGTAGCGGCGACGCTGCCGGTTGATGACCAAGAAGCCTTGATATCCGAAGCCTCGATACCTGAAGTCTTGGCACCTCAGCGAAGCTGGAGCAGGACATGACCGACAGCGTCGTCATCATCACTGGTGGTAGCCGGGGTATCGGTCGTTCCACTGCGCTCCTGGCGGCCTCACGCGGCTTCAAGGTCGTGGTCGGCTATGCCAGCAACGAAGCCGCCGCCAACGAGGTCGTCTCGAAGATCGAAGCGACCAACGGCAAGGCCATAGCGGTGAAATGCGATGTCGGCTCCGAGGCTGACATTCTTGCGCTGTTCAAGACCGCGGACGCCTTTGGTCCTCTCGGCGCGCTGGTCAACAATGCCGGCATTGTCGGCCCTTCCATCCGCGTCGATCAGATGACTGCCGAACGCATCGCCAACATGATGACGGTGAATGTCACCGGAAGCATTCTCTGCGCCCGCGAAGCCGTGAAGCGGATGTCGACCAAGCACAGTGGCAACGGCGGAGTCATCGTCAATCTGTCATCGGTAGCCGCCAAACTGGGCGCGCCGAACACCTATGTCGACTATGCCGCGTCGAAGGGCGCGATCGATTCCTTCACCATCGGATTGGGACACGAAGTCGCAGCCGAGGGCATTCGCGTCGCCGGCATTCGACCCGGTTTGATCGATACTGACATTCACGCGTCAGGCGGCGAGCCGGATCGCGCGCATCGTCTTTCCGTCAACGTCCCGATGAAGCGCGTCGGTACTGCGGATGAAGTTGCCAACGCCATTGTCTGGTTACTGTCGGACGAGGCTTCTTACGTCACATCCACCATTCTCGACGTGTCCGGTGGCCGTTAAGGCCCAGGCACCCCATATCATCCAGAAGAAAATACAGGACTGCATCATGGCTTACGACCTCGTTGTTATCGGCACCGGACCCGGTGGCTATGTCTGCGCGATCCGCGCGGCGCAGCTCGGCATGAAGGTTGCCGTCGTCGAGAAGAACAGCACGCTGGGCGGCACCTGCCTGAACATCGGCTGCATGCCCTCGAAGGCTTTGCTCTATTCGTCGGAGCTTTTTGAGGAAGCCGGCCACTCCTTCGCAAAGATGGGCATCAAGGTGTCCGCCCCGACACTCGATCTTCCCGCGTTGATGAACTTCAAGCAGCAGGGCATCGACGGCAACGTCAAGGGCGTCGAATTCCTGATGAAGAAGAACAAGATCGACGTCGTGATGGGCACCGGCCGTGTGCTCGGCACCGGTAAGGTCGAAGTCACCGGCGCTGACGGAAAGGCCCAGACGCTGGAGACCAAGAACATCGTCATCGCTACCGGCTCTGACGTCGCGAAGCTGAAGGGCATCGAGATCGATGAGAAGCGCATCGTGTCGTCGACCGGCGCGCTGTCGCTCGACAAGGTCCCGGGCAAGCTGATCGTGGTCGGCGCCGGCGTGATCGGCCTCGAGCTCGGCTCGGTGTGGCGCCGGCTGGGCGCTGAAGTCACTGTGGTGGAATTCCTCGACCGCATCCTGCCCGGCATGGACGGCGAAGTCGCCAAGCAATTCCAACGCATGCTGGAGAAGCAGGGCATGACATTCAAGCTCGGCGCCAAGGTCACCGGCGTCGATACGTCGGGCAAGACTCTGAAGGCGCAGATCGAGCCAGCCGCGGGCGGCGCTGCCGAGTCCATCGAAGCCGATGTGATTCTCGTCGCGATCGGACGCGTGGCTTACACCGAAGCGCTTGGCCTCAAGGAAGCAGGTGTCGAGCTCGACGAGCGCGGCCGCGTCAAGATCGACCATCACTTCTCAAGCAACGTGAAGGGCATCTATGCGATCGGCGACGTCGTCGCGGGCCCGATGCTGGCGCACAAAGCGGAAGACGAAGGCGTTGCCTGCGCCGAGATTCTTGCAGGCCAGGCCGGTCATGTGAACTATGACGTAATCCCCGGCGTCGTCTACACCACGCCGGAAGTCGCCGCCGTCGGCAAGACCGAGGAAGAGCTCAAGGCTGCCGGTATCGCTTACAATGTCGGCAAGTTCCCGTTCACTGCCAATGGCCGCTCCAAGGTCAACCAGACTACCGATGGTTTCGTGAAGATTCTCGCAGATGCGAAGACCGATCGCGTGCTCGGCGTGCATATGATCGGCCGCGAAGTCGGCGAAATGATCCACGAGGCCTGCGTGCTGATGGAATTCGGCGGTTCCGCCGAAGATCTGGCCCGCACCTGCCATGCCCATCCGACCCGCTCCGAGGCGGTGAAGGAAGCGGCATTTGCGGTAGCCAAGCGCGCTATCCATATGTGAGTCACGGCCGGTGCGACGCCGGCTGGGAGACGAACACCATGATCCGACGCGTGCTGCAGCCGCTATGGTTCTTCCTCGCTTTGATCTTCCTGATCGAAGCGTGGCTGTGGGATCATCTCGAACCGGTCGTCGCGCGCATTGTTGCAGCGATTCCGCTGCGCGCTTTGAAGGAATGGCTGGCCGCGCGAATCGCGCGGCTGTCGCCAATGTTGACGCTGATCGTGTTTGTTATTCCGGCGATCCTGCTGTTTCCGTTGAAACTGGCCGGCGCCTGGTTGCTCATGCATCAATATTGGATCAGCGCTTTCGCGCTCATCGTGTTCAGCAAGTTTCTCGGCGTCGGCGTCGCTGCGTTCATCTTCGATGTGACACGGCCGAAGCTGTTGCAGATGAACTGGTTTCGGAAGCTCTATGAATTCGTTCTCGACATCCGCCGCCGGGCCGGCGAATTGGTCGCGCCTGTGACTGCAAGAATCAAAGCGACGATGGCGATGTTCCGCTCCAATTCATCGTCGCGTTGGATGCGGCTGGTACAACGGCTGCGTCATCGGGCACATTCGGCGCGGTAGACCGAACGGGAGAACGACTTGGCTGAACTGGCACGCATCCAAACTCCCCTTCTCGATATTGCCTATGAACATAGCGGACCGAATGATGGCCTGCCCGTCCTTCTGATGCATGGTTTTCCCTATGACATCAGAGGCTATGACGACGCGGTCGACATCATCAACTCCGCCGGCTTCCGGACCATCGTGCCTTATCTGCGTGGTTATGGGCCAACACGGTTTCTTTCCAGCGCAACCAGCCGCTCGGGGCAACAGGCCGCGCTTGGGCAGGATCTGCTGGAGCTGATGGACGCGCTGCGTATCGGCAAGGCTGTCGTCGCGGGCTACGACTGGGGCGGACGCGCGGCCTGTGTTGTCTCGGCGCTATGGCCTGAACGCATACATGGCTTGGTCAGTTGCGCAGGTTACAACATCCAGAATCTGACCAGAGCCGCGACCCCCGCCGATCCGGAACAGGAAGCCCGGCAGTGGTATCAATACTACTTTCACACCGAACGCGGCCGTAATGGCCTGATCCAGAATCGCGCGGCACTGAGCAAGCTTTTATGGAAGATGTGGTCACCGAGTTGGGCGTTCGACGACGCAACCTTCGAACGATCCGCGCCCACCTTTGACAATGACGACTTTGTCGATGTTGTCGTGCACTCCTACATGCACCGGACCGGCAGCGTCGCCGGTGATCTCAATTATGTGTTTCCGGAAACGCAACTTGCAGCGCAGCCGAAGATCGACGTGCCGACCATCGTGCTACATGGCGCCGACGACGGCATCAATGTCGTGAAGAGTTCTGAGCGCCACGGCCAGTATTTCACGGCGACCTATGAGCGCCGTGTGATCCCCGGCGTCGGCCACAACGTGCCGCAGGAAGCCCCGCGGGAGTTTGCCGAAGCGGTCCTGCAACTCTGCCGGACCGCTTCGGCTTAAGTCGTTACATGAGATGAACCGCATGCGGCGCGAACAAGCCGATCGCCGTGAAGGCGACGCCGGCAATCGCCAGTGCACCTGATACCCAGGCCAGCGCGATCATGCCGGTGATGATCGTGGCCGATGCCAGAACGATGCCGATCTGGAATGCGGCGGAGGCCACTTCATAGTGATGGTAGCGCGCCATCGCGAGGTCGCGCGCGTGTTCGGCTTCCTTGGCACGGGCGGCGAGCTGTTCGGAGCCTTCGCCGGTTTCCGGCTCGGAGCGGTAACGATCCGCGGTCTTCTTCCAGTCGTCGATCTGCTTGGACAGTGCGGCCTTGGCGGCATCGTCACCCATCAGGCCAAGGCTCAGCCGGGCTTGATCCGACGTCGCCTGAACGACGGTACGGCGG
The DNA here is from genome assembly GCF_051811025.1 of Tardiphaga sp. 813_E8_N1_3. Taxonomy (NCBI): domain Bacteria; kingdom Pseudomonadati; phylum Pseudomonadota; class Alphaproteobacteria; order Hyphomicrobiales; family Nitrobacteraceae; genus Tardiphaga; species Tardiphaga sp. 813_E8_N1_3. The sequence continues at coordinate 5,784,603 of NZ_JBPWQE010000001.1, read as the reverse complement.
ATGCTTTTGGCCTGGAAGAACGCCCAGAGGTTGGACGCCTCGACATTCTTGCTGATGGATTCGGTTTGCGCGCCCTTGCCGAGGGTTTCCGAGAACGCCAGGAACAGCGCGATCACGGCAATCAGGAGTGCAATATTCTTGTTAGAGCCAGACGCATGCTCGGCATGCTCCGCGTGCTCCATACTTTCGTGCGCGCTCATCGGGGACCCCTCTCCGGTTAATGGCCCGACGATTGACTGAACCGCGCCAACTTCGCAAGGGGCAGCTTGATGACACTTGTACTACGGGCGGGGCCGGGCCGCCTTACGCTCGCGGGTGTGCGGTCTTGTAGACCTCGAACAGCCGCTCGGTGTCGATGCCGGTATAGATCTGGGTGGTCGATAGCGAGGCGTGGCCGAGCAATTCCTGGATCGCGCGGAGGTCACCACCGCGAGTCAGCAGATGGGTGGCAAAGGAATGGCGCAGCGCGTGCGGCGTGGCGCTATCGGGCAGACCGAGCGCGCCGCGCATCCGCTCCATGGTCAACTGGATGATCCGAGGACTGAGCGGGCCACCCCGCGCGCCGACAAACATCGGTCCTTCTGCGGGCAGCGGGTGCGGACACTGCGCCGCATAGTCGGCGATGAGCTCGAGCACATTATGCAACACCGGTACCATGCGGGTCTTGTTGCCCTTGCCATTGACGATCAGCACGTCGCCGGCACCGGGCGCCGGCACGTCGCGCCGCTTGAGGCCAAGCGCCTCGGAGATGCGCAGGCCCGAGCCATAGAGCAGCGCCATCACCGCGGCATCGCGTGCCCAGATCCACGGATCGCGGTTTTCGCCCGCACGCTCATCCGCATCGGCAAGGCGCTTGGCCGAGGCCATCTGCAGCGGTTTCGGCAGGCTCTTGCCGATTTTGGGCGCGCGTATCGCTGACAGCGCACCGACGTTGCCTTTGCCTTCACGCTCGAGAAAACGGCCGAAAGACCGCAGACCGGCCAACGCGCGCATCAGCGAGCGGCCACCAATGTCATCGCCGCGGCGCGCCGCCATGAAGGCACGGACATCACTGGTCTCCAGCTTGGCGAAACGCGGCAGCGAGACGAGCGCGCCCCAGTGTTCGGCGAGAAATGTAAGAAACTGCCGGACGTCGCGCGCATAGGCTTCGAGCGTCTTTGGCGACAGCCGCCGCTCGGCGCGCAGATGCGACAGCCACCGCGTCATCTGCAGCGAGACATCGGCATCCGCACAGATGAGGTCAATCGGCGCCGGCCCACTTGATTTGGCTTCGGCTGGTTTCTTGTCGGAAAGCTTGGCCATCGGGATGCCTTGCAGTGCGTCGCACGCGAACGGGCGGAGATTATCACACCCCGCTCGTTTCACTTTGGTGAACCGCCAGCATCGTCAATCCGGGAACCGCTTCAGGGGCTCTGTGACACCGGCCGGGAGGCCTGTTCGCGCTGCATTCATAGCCATGGCCAGGAAGGTGTAATAGCCATTGATCCCGAGCAGATCGATGACGCCCTGCTCGCCGAATTTTGCAACGGCCTTGTTCCACGTCGGATCACTCACGCGTTTGGTGCGCTGGATTTCGATCGACATGTCGTAGGCGGCCTCTTCGTCATCGGCCATGCCAACAGGCCGCCGCCCGTCGGCAATCGCGTCGGCGATCTCGTTGCGGAGACCCGCCTTGATCGCGATGTCATGATGGGCAACCCACTCATATTGCTGGGTCCACTCCCGTGCGGTGATCAGGATGATCATTTCGCTCAGCCGCGGAGCCAGTGCGCTCTTGAACCTGAGATGATCGCCCATGGCCTTGGCGCGGAGCATGACTTCCGGGCTGCGAATCAGCGGCACGAAAGGCCCACGAACCTCATAGCCGCGCCCGCCGGCGAATTCCTCGGCGGCCTTCTTCTGGGCATCGGTGTATTTGTCGGCCGGGATCGGCGGCATCCGGTCCTGCGCCCGTGCGGGCACCACAACGGCAGAAATAATGATGAGTGAGGCGGCTGCCCCTGCGAGCCTGTGGCCCATATTTGGTTCTCCCTTTGACTTATTATTTTTGCTTCATTGTCGTGGTGGCGCATCGGTCATAAGACCGGGCCGCCCTGCCGGCACTGGTCCGGACCGCACCGCGAGCTTAGGTTAGCGGATACCCCAATTCGAGTCTGATTCCGCCGATGGACGAAGCTGCGCGTACCAAAACATCGTCTGGCGTCGTCGACGTGCTGGTGCCGGTCGCGCTGAACCAGGCTTATTCCTATCGCGTGCCCCGCGGCCTCGATCTGCAGCCCGGCGATGTCGTCAGCGTGCCGCTCGGTGCCCGCGAGGTGATCGGCGTGGTCTGGGCGGAAAACACCAATCCCGATCCACGGCTGCACAACCGGCTCAAGGAAGTCGGCGAGAAATTCGATGTCCCGCCGCTGAAGCAGGAATTGCGCAGCCTGGTCGACTGGGTGGCGAATTACACTTTGTCCGCCCGCGGCATGGTCATGAAGATGACACTGCGGATGGGCGAGCACCTCGGCCCGGAGCGGGTGCGCGTGGGCGTCCGTCTGGTCGGCGAAGTGCCCAAGCGCATGACCTCGGCACGCGCACGGCTGATCGAGATCCTGTCGGACGGGTTGCTGCATGCCAAATCCGAAGCCGCCAAGGAAGCCGGTGTCAGCGCCGGCGTGATCGACGGCCTCGTCGATGAAGGCACGCTTGCTATTGAAGCCATGCCTCGCGCGCTACCGCCGCCGGCGCCTGACCCCACCTTCGCCGAGCCGGATTTTTCAGACGACCAGGCCGTCGCGGCCGAAGCGATGCGGACTTTCGCCGCCAAGGGGGATTTTCACGCCGCCCTGCTCGACGGCGTCACCGGCTCCGGCAAGACCGAGGTCTATTTCGAGGCGGTTGCCGAGGTGATCAAGCGCGGCGAACAGGTGTTGATCCTGATGCCCGAAATAGCGCTGACGGGGCAATTCCTGGAGCGCTTCTCAAAACGCTTCGGCGTGCGGCCGCTGGAATGGCATTCCGAACTGACACCGCGTACCCGCGCACGCAACTGGGCGTCGACCGCCAATGGCGAGGCCCATGTCATCGTCGGCGCGCGTTCGGCGTTGTTTCTGCCCTATGCGAAACTTGGCCTGATCATCGTCGATGAAGAGCACGACCAGGCCTACAAGCAGGACGAAGGCGCGCATTACCATGCCCGCGACATGGCCGTGGTGCGCGCATCCATCGCCAGGATTCCCATCGTGCTCGCCTCTGCGACTCCGTCCGTTGAGTCCGAGGTCAATGCTCGCAAGGGGCGATATCAGCGCATCGCGCTGCCATCGCGCTTCGGTGGCCAGCATATGCCGCATATCGAAGCCATTGATCTGCGCCGCGAAGGGCCGATGCGCGGCCGCTTCATCGCACCGCGCCTCGCCGAGAAAATCCAGATCGCCATAGAGCGCAAGGAACAGGCGTTGCTGTTCCTGAATCGCCGCGGTTATGCGCCGCTGACGCTATGCCGCGGCTGCGGACATCGCTTCGCCTGCACCATCTGCGATGCGTGGCTGGTCGATCATCGCTTTCGCCAGCGACTGGTATGCCATCACTGCGGCTTCTCGATGCATCGCCCACATCAATGCCCGCATTGTCAGGCTGAAGAGTCGCTGGTTGCCGTGGGACCCGGCGTCGAGCGCCTGCAGGAGGAAGCAGCCAGCCTGTTTCCGAATGCGCGCACCATGGTGCTGTCAAGCGACCTCATCACGTCAATCGATGCGATGCGGACGGAGCTGACCGAGATCGCAGAAGGCCGCGTCGATGTCATCATCGGCACGCAACTCGTGGCCAAGGGCCATAACTTCCCGCGGCTCAATCTGGTCGGCGTCATCGACGCCGATCTGGGCCTCGGCAATGGCGATCCCCGCGCCGCGGAGCGCACCTATCAGATGCTCAATCAAGTCATCGGCCGCGCCGGACGTGACCAGGGACGCGGCGTCGGCTATCTGCAGACCCATCAGCCGGAGCATCCGGTGATGAAGGCGCTGATCGCAAACGACCGCGAAGCGTTTTACGCCAGCGAAATCGAGGCCCGCGAACGCGCGGGCTATCCACCCTTCGGACGGCTGGCGAGTCTGATCATTTCAGGCGGTGACCGGCCAACCACGGAGGGCTATGCGCGCAAGCTCGCCGCCGTAGCACCGATCGACGAGCGCATCATGGTGCTCGGCCCCGCTGAAGCACCACTCGCCGTCATCAAAGGTCGCTATCGCTTCCGACTGCTGGTGAAGTCGGCGCGCAATGTCGACCTGTCGCACTATCTCCGCGACTGGCTGGCGCATGGCCCAAAACCGACAGGCAACCTAAAGCTCGAAGTCGATGTCGATCCGCAGAGCTTTCTTTGAGCTTCGTCGTTCCGGAAGGCTCGCTCTTGCGCGCGAACCTGGAATGACGGCGTGAACTGACAACGCAAAAACAAAAAAGCCTGCTGTCTTTTGATGACAGCAGGCTCTTTTACTCAACGCTTACTCTACTCAATACACACACAACGCTACTGAACTTGAAAGATCAGAAACGCGACGCGCTTACATGACTTCCGCGACGACGCGGCCGACGCCACGGCCGGTCAAACCGATCGCACTGGCTGCGCCTTTCGACAGGTCGAGTACACGGCCACGGATGAACGGTCCGCGATCGTTGACGGTGACGACAACGCTGCGACCGCCATGGGTCACGCGCAGCTTGGTGCCGAACGGCAGCGAACGATGCGCGGCAGTCATCGCATTCTGATTGAAGCGCTGACCCGAGGCGGTGCGGCTGCCGGACTCATTGCCGTAATAGGACGCAACACCCGAGAAGCTACGACCGCCCGTGGTTGGCGCGATCGACGCGTTGGCATCGAACAGCGACGGCTGGCTGGCCTGATGTGCGTGATGCTTGTGGTGATGGCGATGGTGCCGGGATTTGGCCGAAGCCTCCGAAACAGTTCCCCCGAAAACAAGAGCGGCAGTCATGACAGCGATTGCCGTACGCGGCCGGGCGATAGCGCCCAGCGTCGATTTTCCGTAACGCAGCATAAGTTGTTGTCCCTCAGACAGTATTGCCACAAGTGTGGCAAGTGGACCCCCGTCCCAATTTCACTGGCTGAGCGTTTGACGACGTAATGAGGCGTAAAATAGGCAACACAATCGTTCCATGACCAGATGAAATATCTTGTGATGGAACAGAACATGGCTAATAGGCCATTTTAACAAATTATTAACTATTAAATATACTGTAAATTACACGACTATACTGAATAGCGAAGTGATCATCGTGCATGGATAGCATTCGGTAAGTAAATGTTAAGCAGCCCGAAACGGTGACGTAAGGCGCACACGCCGCGCGCTCCCTGCCGGGATTTCAATTGCGGACTTATCCGCGACCGACGCTGCATGATTCAAAAAATCGGCACTGCGTACCGCCATGCGGAATTAGAAATTCCGCCTCGGAGACGGACAACGAAACACTCCGTCAGCGACCCGATTGGCGAGTCACATCTCCCTGAAATGATTCTTTGCGAGGGCCTGCGACAAGGCATCATCAAACGCTTTCGTCGCGTTGCACCAGCGCGCGGGCTATGTTAGCAAAGCCGCGATTTGAACGGGTCACGACATTTTGTTGTGACCTAAAAATCGAAGTCCCGCTTGAATTCCAAGGACTTGGATCGCTAGGCGCCACATTCAGGCGATAGTTATTCCCTTGCGAGTTTGACAGCCTGAAGAGCGCAATTCGTGGCAACACAAGATCCGTCGGTTTCGGGAATGTCCGGTCGTTATGCAACGGCTCTGTTTGAGCTGGCGCGTGACGAAAAGTCCGTCGATGCGGTGAAGGCCGATCTCGACAAATTCGCAGCGATGCTGGCCGACAGCGCCGACCTGGCGCGACTGGTTCGCAGCCCGGTGTTCTCTGCAGAGATTCAGGGCAAGGCCCTCGCTTCGGTTCTGGAGAAGGCCGGAATTACCGGCATCACCGCCAACTTCCTCAAGGTCCTCACCGCCAACCGCCGCCTGTTCGCCATTGGCGACGTGGCGCGCGGCTTCAATGCGCTGGTAGCCAAGTTTAAGGGCGAAGCTACGGCTGACGTCACCGTCGCCGAGCCGCTCAGTGACAAGAATCTCGACGCCCTCAAGACCGCGCTGAAGTCAGTGACGGGCAAGGACGTCGCGCTCAACGTGAAAGTCGATCCGTCCATCATCGGCGGGCTTGTCGTCAAGCTCGGCAGCCGCATGGTGGATAGCTCGCTTCGCACCAAACTCAACTCGATCAAGCACTCGATGAAAGAGGCAGGCTGATGGACATCCGCGCCGCAGAAATTTCCGCGATCCTCAAAGACCAGATCAAGAATTTCGGCCAGGAAGCTGAAGTTTCTGAAGTCGGACAGGTGTTGTCCGTCGGCGACGGCATTGCCCGCGTCTACGGCCTCGACAACGTCCAGGCTGGTGAAATGGTCGAATTCGAGAACGGCACCCGCGGTATGGCGCTGAACCTCGAAACCGACAACGTAGGTGTCGTTATTTTCGGCGCTGACCGCGAGATCAAGGAAGGCCAGACCGTCAAGCGCACCCGTTCGATCGTGGACGCGCCGGTTGGCAAGGGTCTGCTCGGCCGCGTTGTCGATGGTCTCGGCAATCCGATCGACGGCAAAGGTCCGATCCAGGCCGACAAGCGCATGCGCGTCGACGTCAAGGCGCCGGGCATCATTCCGCGCAAGTCGGTCAACGAGCCGATGGCAACCGGCCTGAAGTCGGTCGATGCTTTGATCCCGGTCGGCCGTGGCCAGCGCGAGCTGATCATTGGTGACCGTCAGACCGGCAAGACCGCAATCGCGCTCGACACCATCCTGAACCAGAAGTCGCTGAACGTTGCTGGCGCTCCCGAGAGCCAGAAACTGTACTGCGTTTACGTCGCCGTCGGCCAGAAGCGTTCGACCGTTGCGCAGTTCGTGAAGGTGCTCGAAGAGCAGGGCGCGATGGAATACTCCGTCGTCGTCGCTGCGACCGCTTCCGATCCGGCTCCGATGCAGTACATCGCGCCATTCACCGGCTGTACGATCGGCGAATTCTTCCGCGACAACGGCATGCACGCCGTCATCATCTATGACGATTTGTCGAAGCAGGCTGTTGCCTATCGCCAGATGTCGCTGCTGCTGCGTCGTCCTCCGGGCCGCGAAGCTTATCCCGGCGACGTGTTCTATCTTCACTCGCGCCTTCTCGAACGCGCTGCGAAGCTCAACGATTCCCAGGGCAATGGTTCGCTGACGGCGCTGCCGGTCATCGAAACCCAAGCCAACGACGTGTCGGCCTACATCCCGACCAACGTGATTTCGATCACCGACGGTCAGATCTTCCTTGAAACCGATCTGTTCTTCCAGGGCATCCGACCCGCCGTGAACGTCGGTCTGTCCGTGTCGCGCGTCGGCTCCGCCGCGCAGACCAAGGCGATGAAGAAGGTCGCCGGCAAGATCAAGGGTGAGCTCGCGCAGTACCGCGAAATGGCTGCCTTTGCGCAGTTCGGCTCGGACCTCGACGCTTCGACCCAGCGCCTGCTGAACCGCGGCGCACGTCTGACCGAACTCCTGAAGCAGCCGCAGTTCTCGCCGCTGAAGATGGAAGAGCAGGTTGCCGTGATCTGGGCCGGTACCAACGGCTATCTCGACACGCTGCCGGTTAGCAAGGTGCGCGGTTTCGAAGACGGCCTGTTGTCGCTGCTGCGCGGCAAGAACGTCGAGATCCTCAACGCGATCCGCGACAGCCGCGATCTCAAGGATGACGTCGCCGCCCAGCTCAAGGCCGTCGTCGAAGGCTTCGCGAAGACCTACGCTTAATATTGCCAATGAATGGCCGGCTCATGCCGGCCATTCGCGTTGATGTCCGGCACGAGGTCGGGCGTTTCGAACGAGAGGTTCGCGATCAGCTGAACAGCTAGATCGCCGGGGTGGACTGAGAATGGCCTCACTTAAAGACATGCGTGTCCGCATCGCCTCGACCAAGGCGACGCAGAAGATCACCAAGGCGATGCAGATGGTTGCGGCATCGAAGCTGCGCCGTGCGCAGACCGCTGCCGAAGCTGCACGTCCTTACGCCGAGAAGATGGATACGGTGATCGCCAGCATCGCCAGCGCGACCACACCGGGCACCGGCCCGGCGCTGTTGGTTGGTACCGGCAAGGATCAGGTCCACCTGCTGCTGGTTTGCACCGGCGAGCGGGGCCTATGTGGCGCTTTCAATTCCTCGATCGTACGTCTGGCGCGTGAACGCGCGCTGGCGCTGATGAACCAGGGCAAAGAGGTCAAGTTCTTCTGCGTCGGTCGCAAGGGTTACGAGCAGCTGCGCCGCAACTTCGACAAGCAGATCGTCGGTCATCTCGAACTGCGTTCCGTGCGTCAGCTCGGCTTCGTCAATGCCGATGATATCGCCAAGAAAGTTCTGGCTCTCTTCAATGACGGTCAGTTTGACGTTTGCACGCTGTTCTATTCGCGCTTCAAGTCGGTGATCTCGCAGATTCCGACCGCCCAGCAGATCATTCCGCTGGAAGTCGCAGCGCCTGCTGCCAATGCCGGCCCGACACCGACTTATGAATACGAGCCCGCCGAGGATGAGATCCTTGACGGCCTGCTGCCGCGCAATCTCGCGGTACAGATTTTCCGCGCGCTGCTGGAGAACAATGCTTCGTTCTACGGTGCGCAGATGAGCTCGATGGACAACGCCACGCGCAACGCCGGCGACATGATCCGCAAGCAGACACTGATCTACAACCGCACCCGCCAGGCGATGATTACGAAGGAGCTGATCGAAATCATCTCCGGCGCCGAGGCGATCTAACAGTAATAATCCGGTCTACCCGACCGCCGTTCAAGTTTCGGACTTCAGAGTCCTTGAGGTTTAAGGAGAAGTTTTCATGGCTAGCCCCGCCAACCAGACCGGACGTATCACACAGGTGATCGGCGCCGTCGTCGACGTGCAGTTCGAAGGTTACCTGCCGGCGATTCTGAACGCGATTGAGACCAAGAACGGCAACAACCGTCTGGTTCTCGAAGTCGCCCAGCATCTCGGCGAATCGACCGTCCGCACCATCGCGATGGACACCACCGAAGGTCTGGTTCGTGGCCAGGAAGTCACCGACACCGGTACGCCGATCAAGGTACCAGTGGGCGTTGGCACCCTCGGCCGCATCATGAACGTCATCGGCGAGCCGATCGACGAAGCCGGCCCGATCGATGCGGAAGGCCTCCGCGAGATCCATGCTGAAGCGCCGCTCTACACCGACCAGTCGACTGAAGCTGAAATTCTCGTCACCGGCATCAAGGTCGTCGACCTGCTTGCGCCTTACGCCAAGGGCGGAAAGATCGGCCTGTTCGGCGGCGCCGGCGTCGGCAAGACCGTTCTCATTCAGGAACTGATCAATAACGTCGCCAAGGCACACGGTGGCTACTCGGTGTTCGCCGGCGTTGGCGAGCGTACCCGTGAAGGTAACGATCTGTATCACGAGTTCATCGAGTCCAAGGTGAATGCCGACCCGCACAATCCGGATCCGGCCGTGAAGTCGAAGTGCGCTCTCGTATTCGGCCAGATGAACGAGCCTCCGGGCGCCCGCGCCCGCGTCGCGCTGTCAGGTCTGACCGTCGCAGAACACTTCCGCGATCAGGGCCAGGACGTGCTATTCTTCGTCGACAACATCTTCCGCTTCACCCAGGCAGGTTCGGAAGTGTCCGCTCTGCTCGGTCGTATTCCTTCGGCGGTGGGTTATCAGCCGACGCTCGCGACTGACATGGGCGCGCTGCAGGAGCGCATCACCACCACGCATAAGGGTTCGATCACCTCGGTGCAGGCCATTTACGTTCCGGCCGACGACTTGACCGACCCGGCGCCTGCCACCTCGTTCGCCCATTTGGACGCAACGACGGTGTTGAACCGTGCCATCTCGGAGAAGGGCATCTACCCGGCGGTGGATCCGCTCGACTCCACGTCGCGCATGCTGTCCCCCCTGGTCGTTGGCGAAGAGCACTATCAGACCGCTCGTATGGTTCAGCAGGTGCTGCAGAAGTACAAGTCGCTGCAGGACATCATCGCCATTCTCGGCATGGATGAACTGTCGGAAGAGGACAAGTTGGCCGTGGCCCGCGCCCGCAAGATCGAGCGCTTCCTGTCGCAGCCATTCTTCGTCGCTGAAATCTTCACGGGTTCGCCGGGCAAGTTCGTCGAACTCGCCGACACCATCAAGGGTTTCCGCGCGATCGTCGAAGGCAAGTACGATCACCTGCCGGAAGCCGCCTTCTATATGGTCGGCGCGATCGAAGAAGCCGTCGAAAAGGGCAAGAAGCTGGCTGCTGAAGCCGCTTAACTTTCTTACCCTCCCCCCCGCGCGAAGCAAAGCTTCGCTAGGCGGGGAGGGTCGGCGCATTTGCGCCGGGGTGAGGGTGCCGCAAGCGCCTTCGCCCGTGGTTACCCCCCTCCCCAACCCTCCCCCGCAAGGGGGGAGGGAGCAGTCAGCGGATAACGACATGGCCACCTTTCATTTCGATCTCGTCTCGCCGGAAAAGCTCGCTTTCGCGGGCGAAGTCGATCAGGTCGATATCCCCGGCGTCGCGGGCGATCTCGGTGTGATGGCCGGTCATGCGCCGCTAGTGGCTGCGCTTCGTCCAGGCATCATGATCGTGACGACCGGCGGCACCCAGCAGAAGATCATCGTGCTCGGCGGCCTCGCCGAAGTCTCGGACAAGGGCCTCACTGTGCTGGCCGAGGTCGCGACTTCGATAGAAGAGCTCGACCGTGAAGCTTTCGCGGGCCAGATCGCCGAGATGGAAGAAAAGCTGGCCGAGAAGGAAGGCTCCGCGCTGGACCGCGCTATCGAGCGCATCGACCACTTCAAGGTCATCCAGCAGCACGTCACCTCGACGGCGATGCACTAAGCGCTATAGCCCGGATAGCGCTTCGTTTCGTCAGGGCTTCGCTTCAGACAAATTTCGCAAAACTCTCGGCCACGGCACGATAGACCTCCCGCCGGAAGGGCACTACGAGATCCGCGACGCGATCCAGCCGCTCCCAGCGCCAGGTGTCGAATTCAGCCGGCTGACCGTTGCGCGGCGTCAGCGGATCGATTTCGGCATCATCCCCGGTGAATTTCAGCGCAAACCACTTCTGCCGCTGCCCGCGGAACCGCGCAAAGCGATGGCTGGGATTCTCGAACGGGATGAAGTCGTAGGTCATCCAGCCGGTCTCGCCGAGATAGTCGGCATGGATGACGCCGGTCTCTTCCCACAATTCCCGCATCACGGCGACGCGAGGATCTTCATCAGGATCGATGCCACCCTGCGGCATCTGCCACTCCAGGCCCGGCAGGACGATCTCCGGCCCATCATCCTTGAACCGACGGCCGATCAGAACTTTGCCGTCAACATTGAACAGTGCGACGCCCACATTGGGGCGATACGGCCGGTTGTCCGTCATTCCCGCGCTAGCCGTCCGCCAGACCGGCGAATTCCTTCACCACCCGCTCATAGACCGGGCGCTTGAACGGCACGATCAACTCCGGAAGGTTCTTCATCGGCTCCCAGCGCCAATTGATGAACTCGGCCTTGTGGCCACCCGGGGGATGCGTGACGTTGATTTCCTTGTCATCGCCGGTGAAGCGTACGGCGAACCATTTCTGGCGCTGGCCGCGATAGCGACCCTTCCAGGCCCGCCCGGCCACCGTGCGGGGAATGTCATAAATCAGCCAGTCCGGCACTTCGCCAAGCTTCTCGACCGATTGGACGCTGGTTTCTTCATAGAGCTCGCGCTTTGCGGCCTCCCAGGTGTCCTCACCGGGATCGACGCCGCCCTGCGGCATCTGCCAGACATGCATGTCATCGACGTGCTCGATACCGCCGGCACGTCGGCCGATAAAGACGAGCCCTCGCGGGTTGATCAGCATCATTCCGACGCAAGTTCGATAGGGCAGGTCTTCGTAGCGCGCCATTCCGTCAATGCCTCTTGCGTCCGTTCGAGCACTCTTTACGCAGCGATTCGACTTTGCTGAATCGCAGCGATTCGGTTGCGCCGAATTCACCCTAGCCCAAAGACGCTAGCTTGATTTTGATTTCAGCATCGCGGTTGTCAATGGCACCAGCATGATCCCGCGGCTTTCAAGGGTTTTCGCCCAGGCGCTGATACGTTCGATCGAGATCGGCAGCGCCGAAGCGACGCCGACCGCCACACCGCGCTCCTTGGCCAGCCCCTCGAGCCGCGCCAGCGCCTTGTCGATGTCTGCCGAGGTCGGCACCGCGTCGATGGCCACATCGGAGCGCGCGAAGGGCATGCCCTGCCCTTCGGCGGCCGCTGCGGCGACGCTGCGCGGCGTCGAGCCATCGTCGAACAATGCGAGCCCCCGCTTGCTGGCTTCCCGCGCAATGGGCTGCATCGCCGTGTCCGTGGCGATGAAGCGTGCGCCCATGAAATTGGCTACGCCGACATAGCCCTGGAAGCGGCTCATATGCCACATCATGCGATCGAGGTTCTGCTCGGCCGTAGCCGAGGACAACAGGGTCTGTGGACCGGGATCGTTGTCGGGATAGTCGAACGGTTCCATCGGCAACTGCAGCAGCACCTCGTGGCGCTGCGCACGGGCGCGTTCGACCAATTTGCCGGGATCCGAGCCATAGGGCGTGAAGCCCAGCGTCACCGCGGGCGGCAGCTTCATGATGGCATCGGTGGTCTTGGCTGCACCAACGCCGAGGCCGCCAATGACGATGGAAATGCTCGGCGTCTTCATCGCCCTGGCGCGCTCGGCCTCGGAGCCCGCGGCATAGGCCGTCACCGGCTTCAGCGCGCCGATGGCGATCGGCACCATACCGTGACGGGATTTCTCCAGCAGTTTCTGATCAATACCCGTCATGACCGGCGGCGGTGCATCGACCACAACGCTGTCCGAGCCCTCGCTGGGCACCACGACGTCCTTACGAGCGCCGCTGGAACCGTCGATGATGGTGATGGTCTTTTGGCTGGGAGCCTCAGGCGCCTTGGCCGTCTCGGGCGTACCGTGCTTGACCTCGACCGGCGGCCTGGCGGCGACCTTCTCATCATCGGTCGCGGCAGGCGCTTTGATCGCTACGCGTGCTACCGGCTCGCCGCCCATCGGGTTGTTATTGAAGATGGCAGCACCGAGAAAGCCGAGCAGCAGCAAGGTGAAGATCGCGGCAAGCGCCTGCGTTCCGGAAAAAGGCAGCCGGAAGTGACGCTTACGTCTCGATTTCTGTCCAAGCGGGGCGCTTAGATCGTCCGCCGACACTGCCATGGATCTCCCGAATCAGCCGACCGGACAATAACACGCCCGGTCGTGGCCACGGCAGCCGGAAGGACATCGGATCCCTTGGGAGGATTCCAACAAAAAGGGCGACCCGAAGGCCGCCCTTTCCGCAGAATTGATGCGTACTCGCCAATCAGTTCGGCTTGGCGGCCGGCTTGTCGTCTGCCGGCTTGTCCGCGGCAGCAGCGGCTCCCGGCGGCGGCGTGATGATTGCGTTCGACGTCACCTTGATGCCATGGAGCAAATCGGCAGCGGCCTTCAGCGCCTTATCATTCTTGGCATCCGGCGGCACGTAGGACTGCGAACCGGTCTTCTCATCGCCATCGTTCTTCAGATGGCCACGGAGCGAAGCCTCGCCCTTGATGTCGCGGGACTTCAACTCGTCCGGCACGTCCTGCACGATTTCGATGTCCGGGACGATGCCCTTGGCCTGGATCGACTTGCCCGACGGCGTGAAGTAACGCGCCGTGGTCAGACGCAGCGCACCGTTGCCGGAGCCCAGCGGGATGATGGTCTGCACCGAGCCCTTACCGAACGAGCGCGTACCGATCGTGGTCGCACGCTTGTGATCCTGCAACGCGCCAGCGACGATTTCCGATGCCGAAGCCGAACCGCCATTGATCAGCACGACCACCGGCTTGCCCTTGGTCAGATCGCCAGCATGTGCCGTGCGACGCTGGGTTTCCTCAGCGTTACGACCGCGGGTCGAGACGATCTCGCCGCGCTCGAGGAATGCGTCGGAAACGGTGACAGCTTCTTCGAGCAGACCGCCTGGATTGTTACGGAGGTCGATGATGTAACCCTTGACCTTGTCAGCACCGATCGCCGCGGTCTGAGCCGCGATCTCGCGCTTCAGGCCTTCGGTGGTCTGCTCGTTGAAGGTCGTGATGCGGATGTAAGCGATATCGTCGCTTTCAACGCGAGCACGCACCGAGCGAACACGGATGTTGTCACGCACGAGGGTGACATCGAGCGGATTGTCCTGGCCCTTACGGATGATCTTCAGCTTGATTTTGGTATTGACCGGACCGCGCATCTTCTCGACGGCCTGGTTCAGGGTGAGACCCTGCACGGCTTCTTCATCGAGGCTGGTGATGATGTCGTTGGCCATGATGCCGGCCTTCGATGCCGGGGTATCATCGATCGGCGACACCACCTTGATCAGGCCGTCTTCCATGGTGACTTCAATGCCGAGGCCACCGAACTCACCGCGGGTCTGCACCTGCATGTCGCGGAAGCTCTTGGCGTCCATGTAGCTGGAATGCGGATCGAGGCCGGTGAGCATGCCCGAGATCGCCGATTCGACCAGCTTGCTGTCGTCGGGCTTCTCGACATAGTCGCTGCGGACGCGCTCAAACACGTCGCCGAACAGGTTGAGCTGGCGGTAGGTATCCGAGGTCGCTGCGCGGGCACTGGTGCCCATGAACACGGCGCGTGGCTGAGTCACGAAGAGCGTCAAGGCGGCGCCAGTGGCAGCACTCAGCAGAATTATGGAAGTCTTGCGCATCATCCGCGAACCTTTTCGCCTTCGTTAGCGGCCCACCATGGGCCTGGATCAATGGGAGTCCCGTCCTTACGGAACTCGATATAAAGCACAGGCTGGCTGGCATTGGCCGCAAGGACGGATGCTACCCGGGATGTTGATCCCATGACAGCGATCGGTTCCCCGGTAAGGACGAACTGACCAATGTTCACCGAAATACGCTCCATCCCGGCGATCAAGACATGATACCCGCCCCCAGCGTTGAGGATCAAGAGTTGTCCATAGCTACGGAACGGACCGGAATAAACAACCCACCCGTCACACGGTGTTGTGACCTGCGCACCGGCCCGCGCGGCCAGTGAAATGCCTTTTTCGACGCCACCAACGCCATCGGAACCGCCGAAATTGCGAATTTTAACCCCGTTGATCGGAAGTGCGAGCATGCCCTTTGCCGAAGCAAAGGCGACCGCAGGGCTGAGCCTGCCGGGGTCCTTGAAGGCACCGATATTCGGCTTGCCATTGCTGAGCGCCGCCGGCGTGCCTTGCAGATTGGCGGTGGCTGCTGCCTTCGCTGCGGCCTTGGAGTCCTGCTCCATCTTCGCGATCAGGCCCTGCAAACTGTCGACCTGACGGGACAACGTCAGCGCACGCGCGGCTTCCGCTTCCATGTCCTTTTCCGCAGCCGACTGTTGCTTCTGGCGCTCCTCGGTGAAGGACGCGAGGCGCGTCTGGTCTTCCTTGAGCTTGTCGCGATCCCCTGCAAGCTGATCGCGCTCCGTCGAGATCGCCTTGCGCAGGTTCACGAGTTCGCTGAGGTCAGCCACCAGCTTCTCGGCGCGCACGCGCATGTCGGGCACGACGGAGCCAAGTAGCATCGCAGTGCGCAACGACTTCAAAGCATCCTCGGGACGCACGAGCAAAGCAGGCGGCGCGCGGCGGCCCGCGCGCTGCAAGGCCGATAACACTTCGACGATCTCGCCGCGGCGCGATTCCAGCGTACCGCGAATTTGCTGCTCGCGCGCATCCAGCGGACGCAAACGCGCTTCGGCGTCGTCGATGCGGGCTTCGACGCCGCGGACGCGGGCGGCGACATCGATGAGCTGCTGATTGAGCTTGCCGCGATCCTGTCCGATCGCCGCGATATCGGCTTTCAGTTTCGTCTGCAGCTCTGCGGCACTCTTCTGCTGCGCGCGGATCGCTTCGAGCTCTTGCTCGCGCTGCCGAATGATATCAGGCGATGGCGCATTGGCCTGCTGGATTGGCGTAGCGGTTTGCGCCCGGACCGAGGTCGTCATCAAACCTGCAAGAAAACCTGCAACAGTCGCGGGTATAAGAGTTGCTGATAGTACAATCATCGACAACGACGATGAGCTCGACATCCCGCGGTGAACGGCGTCGTGTTCAAATGGAATGGACCGCGGTGACAGCATCGTGGTTTCGACAGCGCCTTCTTTCAAACGCGTTAAGCTAAACACCGTGAGCTAAACGCGGTGATACGGGTGGCCAGCCAGAATTGTGGCGGCCCGGTAAATTTGTTCCAGAAGCATGACGCGAACCATTTGATGCGGCCAGGTCGCCGAGCCGAATGCAATGCTCAGTTTGGCTTTGCGCCGCAATTCGGGCGAAAGTCCGTCCGCCCCGCCGATGACAAAAACATTATGTGGTACCGATTCGTCCCGCCATTTTCCGATATGACGAGCGAAACTGGCGCTGTCGACACTGCTGCCGCGCTCGTCAAGCGCTACTAATACAGCCTTTTCCGGAATCAGCGCCGAAATCGCCGCGGCTTCCTCATTGATCCGGGTCGCCGCATCGCGTGCGCGGCTTTCCGAAATTTCATGAATGGTAAGGCCACGAAAGCCGAGCTTGCGGCCGATATCGTCAAAGCGATCACGGTACCGTTCCGCGAGTTCTCGCTCAGGACCCTGCTTGAGCTTGCCTATGGAAATCACAAGAAGATGCATCGGCGCAGACTAGCACGCGTCGCGCCGTTGCCGAATGCCCGTGGCTTAAACAGCCTTCAGACCGATCCGCGCTTCATCCGACGGGCTCTGCGTCCACAAACGTTCCAGATTGTAGAATTCGCGAACTTCAGGCCGGAAGACATGCAGGATGACTTCGCCGGTATCGATCAGCACCCAATCGCAATTGGTCAGGCCTTCGACATGCAGCTTCTTCTGGCCGGCCTCCTTGAGACCCTTCGCGACATTTTCGGCCACCGCGCCAACATGGCGATTCGACCGACCGGTGGTCACGACCATGTAATCGGAGAAGGCCGACTTGCCGCGCAGGTCGATGGTCACCGTTTCCTCGGCCTTCATGTCGTCAAGACGAGCGAGAACGAGTTTGAGGGTTTCGGCCGCGCTGTCGCGCACCGTTGCTGATTTCTGCGCCTTGGACGCAGCAACCTTCTTCGGAATGACAGCCTTCGGCGCGGCCTTTGCGGCAGAAGATTTTGCACCAACAGACTTGGCGGCAACGGGCTTCGTGGCAGCAGGCTTGGTTGCGACCTTCGGCTTTGCGGCTTTGGACGCGGCAGCCTTTCCAGGCGCGGCACTCTTCTTTACCGAAGCGGGTTTCTTGGGCGATGCGGCCGTTTTCGTGGAAGCGGCCTTGGACGAGGCTTTCTTGGCGCCCGTCTTGGACAATACAGAAGTGGCCAGAGGACCATTCCTTTCACTGTATTGGGACGCCGAATCCGGCGCCCGGTGAGATCAAGTATGCATGTGGGAATGCCGGATTCAATATTCCAGCGCCCGCCCTATAGCACTTATCGGGCGAGTGTTGTGGAATTACGTCTTCCAGCTGCCATCCGGGTTCCGCAGCCGGGTAGAGGACAGATTCAGCTTCAAACCGGTCAAAAATACCCACGCGGGGGGCTTCAGGTCGGCCAATGACCCAGCATCCTGCTCCGGTATCCGGTAACGGCCGAGGGCCTGGGCTGCAGTCGATGCCAGTCCCTGGAAGCTCTGCGGCGGTCGGTCGATGACCGCAAAGGGTACCTCCCCGGCAATCACCTGCCAGCTCTCCCAGCGGTGAAACTGGGCGAGATTGTCGGCACCCATGATCCAGACAAATCGTGCTTGCGAACATCGACGTCGGAGGTAGCTGATGGTGTCGACAGTATAGCGCGTACCGATGACACTCTCGAGACAGGTGATATCGATGCGCGGATGATCGGCCATCGCCTTCGCAGCAGCCGCGCGCTCGGCGAGATCGTGCAAATTGCGTTGATCCTTCAGCGGATTGCCCGGCGACACCAGCCACCAGACGCGATCAAGTTGCAGCCGCTTCATCGCGAACAGGCTGATGGCGCGATGTGCGGCATGCGGCGGATTGAACGACCCGCCGAGCAGGCCGATCCGCATGCCGGGACTATGTGGCGGTATGCCCTGCGCCGGCGGGACTGAATGCGACTCCAATTCAGTCTCCACGCGCCCACGCGCACATCATCACGGCCGGGTCTGTCCGGTGCCGTGAATGCGATACTTGAAACTGGTGAGCTGCTCGGCGCCGACCGGGCCGCGTGCATGGAATTTGCCAGTCGCGATTCCGATTTCCGCGCCGAAGCCGAACTCGCCGCCGTCCGCGAACTGCGTCGATGCGTTATGCAGTACGATCGCCGAATCTACTTCGTTGAGAAACTTCGTGGCCACCGCGGCGTCCTCGGTCACGATCGCATCGGTATGGTGCGAGCCGTGATCGCGAATATGCGCGAGCGCGCCGTCCACACCATCGACGATCCTGGCCGAAATGATCGCATCCTCGTATTCGGTGTCCCAATCCTCGTCCGTTGCAGGCTTTACGCGCGCATCGGCCTGCTGCACAGCGGCGTCGCCGCGCACCTCGCAGCCGGCATCGATCAGCATTTCCACGAGCGGCTTGAGATGCGTGCCCGCCACCGCATGGTCGATCAGCAGTGTTTCCGTCGCACCGCAGACACCCGGACGGCGCATCTTCGCATTCAACACGATCGACTTCGCCATATCGAGCTTGGCGGCGTGATCGACATAGGTGTGATTAACGCCTTCGAGATGGGCGAACACCGGCACGCGCGCTTCGGCCTCGACGCGCGCGACCAGGCTCTTGCCGCCGCGCGGCACGATCACATCGACACCACCATTGAGGCCGGTGAGCAGCAATCCGACCGCCGCACGATCGCGCGTCGGCACCAGCGTAATCGCAGCTTCGGGCAGACCGGCTTCGCGCAGACCCTGCACCAGACATTCGTGAATCGCGCGGCAAGAGCGGAAACTGTCCGAACCGCCGCGCAGGATCACGGCATTGCCGGACTTCAGGCACAGCACGCCGGCATCCGCCGCAACATTCGGACGGCTCTCGAAAATCACCGCAACGACGCCGAGCGGTACGCGCACGCGTTCGATAGTCATGCCATTCGGCCGCTGCCAGCTTTCGGTGACGGCGCCGACGGGATCGGCGATGTCATGGATGACCCGGATGCCATCCGCCATCGCGTGCACGCGCGCCTCGGTCAGGGTCAGCCGATCGATAAAGGCCGATGTGGCGCCATTGGCGCGCACCTCGGCGACATCCTCGGCATTGGCCGTCAGAATCGCCGGCGCACCGGCGCGGATCGCGCGTTCCATCGCTTCAAGCGCCCGGTTCTTTTGCTCCGTTGGAGCCACCGCCAACGCACGCGCCGCCGCACGGGCACTCCGGGCGAGGTCGTTCATCAGGACAGGCAAATCTGCCGATCCGTCGATGGCTTTCAGCGAGGCGGTCATAAGGGGCTCAAATTAGCGGAAGAGGACTATTCATCCCAAAATAGGGACTCATGGGAGCAAGGTCAAAGCGTGTTCGCTACCACCCGGCGGCGGTGCGCTCGCGGATTGATTGCGCCACGAGCTGGATGCCGCGGTAAAGCGCGCGACCGGCCGGCGACAGGTCACGCCCGACGCGGCGGATCAGATAGAGATCGCGCTCGATGACCGGATCGAGCAGCCTGCGGAAGGTCAGCACGGGGTGGTCCGTCGCTGGCAACGCCAGACCTGGCAACGGCGCCACGCCGACGCCGGCTTCGACCATGGCAAGCAGGGTCGCCGGGTGTTCGGCCTCATGCAGCGGGCTGCTGCGCCCCAGTTCCTGCAGGCCGCGTTCCATTTCCAGCCGGATGCCGGTTCCGGTCGCCATTGCGACCATGCCTGCAGCGACGCCGTCCATCCAGTTCACGGTGCTTTGTGACGCCAGCTGATGATCTCGCCGCATCACCAGCGCAAAACGGTCCGTCAGCAGCTTCGTCGCGTCAAGATCCGCATCCTCGCCCGGCACATTGGCGATGCCGAGCTCGGCGTCGCCGCTGCGCAGCCCGGCAATGATCTGATGCCGTGACACTTCCTTGAGCGTCACGCTCACCATGGGATATTCGCGCTGAAAGTTCGCCAACACCACCGGCATCAGACGCAACGCCACTGACGGCACGCAGGCCACCGTAACATGGCCGCGGCGGTGCTCGCGCAGATCGCGTAGATCCTGAATTTGGTGATCGAGATCCGCCAGCAGGCGCTGGATCCCCGGCAGGAATTCGACACCGACCTTGCTGAGCTGGACGCTGCGCGTTGTCCGGTCCAGCAGCCGGACCTGCAACTCGTCCTCAAGCTGGCGAACGGCCTGGCTCAGGGCGGATTGGGAGACACCAAGTTTTCGCGCGGCCCGGCTGAAGCTGCCAGCCTGAACCACCTCGACGAAGGCACGGAGTTGCCGAAGGTCGATATTCATAAGCATTACAGATAAATATATCTGTTTTTCCCGACTTGTTAATGAAATTAACGAGTGCAAGAATTTTATGCGACGAAACGCTGCGGCTAAAAACTATGCAGCGCACCATCTGACATCGGCAATGGCGGCGAGGGACAGAGGCATGATCGACAGGCGCAACCTACTCAAATATTCGCTCATCGGCGCCACAGCAGCACCGTTTGCAGGCCTGGGAGGCCCGGCCTTTGCCGCCGGCCGCAAGGTTCTGGTGTCCGAAGCCATCCGGCTCGGCATGTATGCCTCGCTCTACGTCGCCGCCGATAAGGGCTTGTTCGCCAAACATGGCCTCGACACCGACCTGTCGACCGCCGGCGGCATCGCACTGCCGGTACCAATCCTGCTGTCCGGCCGCGGCCAGATCGGCGTCACCAGCCCTGGCATGTCCGTCAACGCCACGCGCGAAGGAGGCAAGATCAAGAATATCGCCAAGATCGTCGGCGGCGTGTCGATGTGGGGAATGACCCGCCCGGACACCAAGATCACCACCATCGACGATCTCCGCGGCAAGACCATCGCGACGCTGAAATTTCCGTCCTCGACGATCCAGGTCCCGACCTACGCCATGAAGACGGTCGGCAAATTCGACCCCAAGGAAGCGGGCGTCACCTTCCTGGAATTGCCACCGGGCGCCCAGGCCGCAGCCGTCAAGGATGGCCGTGCCGACATCGCCACCGCATTCGAATGGGACATCAGCATCGGCGCCGAACAGTTTGGCCTCGTACCGTCGCTATCATTCGCCGATCTGCTTGGTCCGCTATGTTTCACAACGGCCATGGCCACCGAAGACGTGATCGCCTCCAACCCGGAGACGGTGCAAGGCTTCTGTAACGCCATCGCCGAGGCGCAGAAGATGATGCACGAGAACAATGCGGTCTTCACTGAAGTGGCCGAGAAGTACTTCCCGAAAGTCTCGCCCTCGGTGGTCGGCAATGCGACGAAGAATTTCTTCGGCAGCAAGACGGCGATCCCGAAAAACCCGACCATCTCCGCCGAGGAATGGGATCGCGCGATGTTGCTCGAACAGGGCGGCGGCGCCGTCTCGACGACGCTTCCGTATACGCAGATGGTCGACAATCGCTTCGCCGAGAAAGCGACCAAGGAATTCGGATTGGCGTGATGTCGGTTTCAACCAGCTTTCCGCCTGAACGGCGCTACGTCACCTTGCCTGCACGCCCCGAGCCATTGCGGCTCGCGGTCGAGGAGACCGCAGTCATCGTCGTCGACATGCAGAACGCCTACGCGTCGCCGAACGGCTATCTGGATCTCGCAGGCTTCGACGTGACCGGCGCCAAGGCAGCGATCGTGGCCGTCAAGGAGACGCTGGAGGTCGCGCGCGAGGCAGGCGTCACCGTGATCTACTTCCAGAACGGCTGGGACGCCGACTATGTCGAGGCCGGCGGTCCGGGATCCCCGAACTGGCACAAATCGAACGCACTCAAGACCATGCGCGCACGCCCGGAATTACAAGGCAGCCTGCTCGCCAAGGGTGGTTGGGACTATGCACTCGTTGATGAACTCCAGCCACAGCCGGGCGATATCGTGGTGCCGAAACCGCGCTACAGCGGTTTCTTCAATAGCCAGTTCGACAGCATCCTGCGCGCGCGCGGCATCCGCAACCTGGTGTTCTGCGGCGTTGCCACCAATGTCTGCGTGGAATCGACCCTGCGCGACGGCTTCCATCTCGAATATTTCGGCGTGATGCTCGAAGACGCCACGCATCAGGCCGGTCCCGACTACGTCCAGAAGGCAGCCGTCTTCAACATCGAAACCTTCTTCGGCTGGGTTTCCAGCACAGCCGATTTCCGCCGCGCATTCGCGCAGACCGAACCATCCACGAAAGCCTGAGGATCCCATGACAGATCGCGCGATTATTCCGCCCGGCACTCATCCGCCGCTCGCACCTTACTCGCCCGGCATGATGGCCGACGGCGTGATCTATGTATCCGGCACGCTGGCCTTCGACAAGAATAACGACGTCGTTCATGTCGGCGATGCGGCGGCGCAGACGCGACACATCCTTGAGACGATCAAAAGCGTGCTGACTGCCGCGGGCGCCACTATGGCCGATGTCACCTTCAACTCCATCTTCGTCACCGATTGGGCCAATTACGGCGCCGTCAATAAGGTCTATGCCGAATACTTTCCCGGCGAGAAGCCGGCCCGCTACTGCATCCAGTGCGGATTGGTGAAACCGGATTGTCTCGTCGAGATCGCGTCGATCGCACACAAACGAGCTTGATGTGACGACCATCGAAGCCAGCCAGGTCAATGCCGAGCGACGCCTGATGCCGCCGGTGTTGCGGATCGCGCTGCTGCAGGTGGCACTGCTGGCCCTGTTACTTGCAGCTTGGGAAATTGCGATCAGTTTCAAATGGATCGCTGTCTATCTCTACGGAAGGCCAAGCGGCATCTTCGCCAAGGCCTCTATTCTGATCGCCAACGGCGAACTCCTGCGCGATGCCGCACTGACTGCCTGGGAAGCCGTCGCCGGATTCCTGATCGGCACCATCGCCGGCAGTGCCGTTGGTCTACTCCTCTGGCTGTTTCCAACCAGCGCAGCGGTGCTGCGCCCCTATCTCATCGCTCTCAACGGCTTGCCGAAGATCGCGCTCGCGCCCTTGATTATCGTTTGGTTCGGAATCGGCATCTCATCGAAGATCGCCATCGCCGCTATCATCACCTTCATCGTCGCGGTCATCACCGCGCAGCAAGGCGCCAAGGAAGTCGATAGCGACCTGATCAAATTGATGCGCTCGCTCGGCGCCAGCCGCTGGAAGACCTGGCGAACGGTGGTCATTCCGGGCGCCATGCCGTGGATCGTATCTGCCTTCCGTCTCAATGTCGGCTTCGCGCTGATCGGCGCAGTGGTCGGCGAATACATCGCCTCGAAAGAGGGTCTCGGCTACATGATCTACTACGCCGGCGTGCTCTACGATTTGAATGCCGTCTGGGTCGGCATCGCTGCGCTCATGGCAGTGGCGCTGCTGATGTACGGCGCGATCGACATTCTCGAACGCCGCCTGCGCTTCTGACTTTTTATCGCTCGAACCCGCAAGACCAACCATGCCCTATGCAAGCGGCGGTGACGCCGACATCTTTTACGAAACTCATGGACACGGAACGGCGATCCTCATGTCGGCCGGCATGGGCGGCAGCGGATCGTTCTGGACGCCGCAGGTCGCAGCACTCGCGCAGCACCACCAGGTCATCCTCTACGACCACGTCGGCACCGGCCGTAGTGCTACTAACAGCGCACCACCGCGATCGATCGCCGGCATGGCCGACGACATTGCGCATGTGCTCGACCATGCCGGCGTCAGCAATGCGCATGTGGTGGGCCACGCCATCGGCGGCATCGTCGGAATTGAACTTGCCCTGCGCGCCCCCGCGCGCTTGCGCAGTCTGGTGGTGGTAAACGGCTGGGGCCGGGCCGATCCATTCCTGCGACGTTGCTTCGAAGTCCGCAAACAGATCCTGAACCAGTCCGGCCCGAAAGCCTATGTACGGGCACAGCCGCTGTTTCTGTATCCGCCACAATGGATTTCCGACAACGTCGCGCAGCTCGACGCGGAAGAAGAGCGCATCCTCGCGCACTTCCCGACAGCGGCCACGATGAATGCGCGCATCGATATGTTTCTCGCCTTCGACCCCGGCGAAGCCCTTGCGACCATTACAACGCCGACACTGCTAGCCTCCTCGCGGGACGACAGCCTGGTACCGGCCTATCTCTCGCAACAACTGGCCGCCGCCATTCCCGGCGCGCGCGTTCGCGAGGTGGAATGGGGCGCCCATGCCTTCACCGCCGTGACCCCCGATGCTTTCAATGACATGCTGCTCGGCTTCTGCAGCGAGGTGGATGCATGAACGTCATGACGCAAGTCGCAACGACGTCGTCCACATCCGCTGTGCTCAAGGCTGAGCAGGTCGGCGCATCGTTCGGAAGCGGCAAGCAGTTTGTCGAGGCTATTCGCGACGTCAGCTTTGAATTGCGGCAGGGCGAAACTCTGGCCATTGTCGGCCCATCCGGTTGCGGCAAGTCCACATTGTTCAATGTCATCGCCGGCCTGCTGAAGCCAACACGGGGGCATGTCGAGGTCGGGGGCATCCGCGTCGACGATGCCGCAGGGCATGTCGGCTATATGCTCCAGAAGGATCTACTGCTGCCGTGGCGTTCCGTCATCGACAATGTGATGCTCGGATTGGAGGTGCGCGGTGCGCCGCGTCAGACGTCGCGCGAGATCGCCACAAAACTGATCCGCGCCTACGGCCTCGCCGGCTTCGAACATGCCAAGCCGGCAACCCTGTCAGGCGGCATGCGCCAGCGCGTGGCCATCATGCGCACGCTGGCATTCGACCCACAGGTGATCCTGCTGGATGAGCCGTTCTCGGCGCTGGATTTTCAGACCCGCCTGCTGCTGCAGGCCGACGTGTCACGCATCATCGCCGAAAACGGCAAGAGCGCCATTCTGGTCACCCACGACATCGGCGAAGCCATCGCGATGGCCGACCGCGTTCTGGTGCTGAGCGCACGCCCGGCGACCGTGCGAGCGCTTCACGTCATCGATCTGCCCAAAGCAGGCCGCGATCCCGTGGCGCTGCGCACCGACGCTGCCTTCCAGGCCTATTTCGCCAAAATCTGGGCCGACCTGGAAATGCCGGCAACCGCCACGTAAGGCACCAAAGCTGCGGCTGATTGTTGACTGAGAGGTATGGCGCCGAAGCGCAAATGGTGCCGCAAACAGGACTCGAACCTGTGACCCCGTCATTACGAATGACGTGCTCTACCAACTGAGCTATTGCGGCGAACCAAGCGGCGATTCGGCTTTTCGGCCGAAAACGCTGGGCATCTGATATCGCCCGGGGCTCCGCTTTGCAAGAAGCCGGGGCGAATCTGCCTACCGAAAATCCAGGCGAACCACGCGCCGAAACCGGCCATTTCGGCCTGAATCAGGGGGTGTCAGCCGCCCCAACGGCGCAGAAAGCCGCGCCAACCGCCCTGTTGCTGGCCGGCATTCAGTTCGGCGAATTCATCGCGACAATCGTCGGCCTCGTCCACGCCGGGATCGTCCGGAGGCCTGACGATGGGAATGACGGCCGGAATGGCCACGGCGGGCTTCGCGGCGCTGGCGATATCGCTGCGGTCGCGGAACAGCGGTGGCGGCGCGGGGGCCGGCTTCGGGAGCGGCGGCGGCGCCTCGGCGTGCTCGGGCGCGGCATCGGCCACCGGTTCGGGCTGTGCTGGCCCCTCAGGTTCCACCGCGAGGTCCTGAGCCGACGCGACAGGTGTGACCTCGGCGGGCACGGGCACCACGGGTTTGGGCATCGCGGGCGGCGGGGCTAGGACGGTCTCGCGCAAAATCTCGGTCTCAATGGTTGAGGCCCTGTCCGACGGCAGCGCGGCCAGCGGCGTCTGCCACTGGAACGCATCGATCCGTCCGGTGACCGGCGAAACCGGCCGCCAGCGATCGGACACATAGCCGTCCGCGGTCCAGACCGGATCATGCAAGGCGCGCACGGCACGCAATGTCCAGGCGCGAGCGCGGCCGCTGTCGCCATGTTCGGTACGTTCGATTTCAGCCATCAGCATCGCGACGCGCTGGGTGGAGTCGGTCGTGAACGGCGCCAGTGCGTCGCGAGCGCGCGTGAATTCGGCGGCATCGATGGCCGCGCGGGCGATCGCCAGTGCGCCTTCGATATGGCCTGGCGCTTTCGACGCTAACGTCTCGACACGCACCAGCCGCTGGCGCGCGGAATCGCCGAGCTTCACATGGGCATAGGCATCGGCGAGATCCGGATGCGGCTGCGCCAGCCACGCTGTCTCGATGATCTTCATCGCCCGGCGGGTCTGATGCGCCTCGCTCTGGAATCGGCTGGCGAGAACGGCGGCTGGCACCAAAGTTGGCGCAAGCTTGATCGCCTCGGTCACGCTGTCGCGGGACAGATCGCGATCTTGTGTCTCAAGCTCCAGCGCACGCGCGGTGAGCAGCACGCCGCGCTGCCGACGAAACGCCGCGCGATCGATCAGGCCAGAGGCAAAATTGTTGTCGAGGATTTTCAGCGCGCCGGTCCAATCGCTCTGCGCGCAGCGGAAGCCAAGAACGGCTTGCGACGCCCATGTCGATGCCGGCGATAATTTCAGCGCTTCTTCGGCAATCGTCACGGCGGCGACGGGATCGTCGCTGCGCTGCGCCTCGATGAACAGACCGCGCAGACCCAACAATCGCGTATCGCCACGCTCGGCCATCGCCTGAAACGCACGATGCGCACCGGCGCGATCGCCATCGAGCTGGGCAGATTGAGCATGCAGCAACAGAGCGAGCGGATCGTCAGCCGTCAAACGCTTGGCGATATCGGCATGACGCCGCGCGGCGTGGCCATCGCCCTGCCCGATCGCCAGCAGACCATGCGTGATGGCCTGACGTCCGCGCGCCTGACGCTTTTCATGGCGGCGACGGCGCATCTGCTCAGGCGCGCGCCACAAGCCACGCAGGAGTGACCATGCCAGCATCGCCGCGACGACGATGAGGCCGAGCACCAGTACGAATACAGGCAACGACGGCGCGGCACGCCAGTTGCCCCACGACAACACAACATCGCCGGGCTGGTCAGCCACCCAAGCCGCGCCCGCTGCAGCCAGCGCGATCAACACGAGGAACAGAATGATACGAAACATCGGATTCCTATGGCGCCGGTTTGGAGAGCGCCGCCATCGCGTCGGCTGCGAATTGTCGTGAAGCCGCGAGCGCTGCATCGCGCGCATCAACCTTGTCGAGCCAGGTCTGAACCGCCGCGCGATCGGCAGCAGACAGCGTGTGCAACTCACGCTTGGCCGTAGCGATGTCGTTGCTGCGTGCAGCAACAGCGACGCGTGAGATCGTACCGCTGTTGTTACCTGCACCGGGAGCGTTGGTACGCTCAAGACGGACCAGCCTGGCGGCGCTGGCCTGCAGGCGATCCATAAGACCTGTGCCTGCGGCAGGTGCCTCCGTCGGAGCCGGTGTCAGCTTCGGCAGCAATACAAGCAGTTCGCGGCTGAGCGCGGCTGCATTCGGCACACCCGTCGTTGCAAACGCGTCGAGTGGCTTCAATTGATTGGCATTGCCGGCAAGCGGTTTGACCGCCGCAAGCGCCGCCGCAAAGGGCTCACCTTGACGCACCGACGTATCGAGCAGTGATGCCGCAACGACACGACGCAAGGCCGTGTCATCGACAGGTTTGGTATTCTGTTGGGCGGCAGAAGACTTCAGCTCGCCGGCTGCACGTTCGATCTGCCCGAGCCGCTCATTGATCGGCCCGAGATCGACCACACCGGTCGCGGTACGCGGCGCGGATTTGAGTTGATTGATATCGGCGACGACACGATCCGATTGCGTCTTCGCGGCAGTGAGATCGCCGCGCAATCCCGCGATGGATTTCTCAAGCGTATCGATCCGCGTTGCCAGCCCCGTATCCGGAGTAGCGACCGGGCGCGCTTCGATCTGCGCAATGCGAGAGGTCAGCGAATCGACATCTGCCTTGTCGCTCGAAGCAATGCCGCTCAGGCCGAACCATGCAATTCCGGCGACAAGCGCACCGGCAACCGCGCCAACGGCGGCGGGAACCAGGACAGGTGCACGCGCAGGTGAGATGGCCGCCTGCTTTTCAGTCGCAGCCTCCGCGGCGGGCTCGGACGGCGGCATGTCCGACGGCGCGGTATCGATGGACTCCGATGGTGTTTCCGGTGCCGTAGATTCCGCAGCAGCCGGGTGCTCGGTGACGTCAGCAGCCGTCAGTTCGATGGTTGGCGGCGGGCGTTTGGGCCGACCGGCATCCGGAGACGATCCTGTATCGCTATCGTCGGCCATCGCGTCGGTTCCCTCGTGACATGCCCGATCCCTATCGGGATTTGGTCACAGCAGTCTTAACGCGATAATGGCACGATGGCACGGTCCAGCGCCGCGAACAGGGCATTTTCGTCCGGAGTCTGCGCCACCACGACCTGGCTCGCTCCGGCATCGTGCGCAATCGCGCCGACCGCAGCCGAAAGGCAATAATGTGGAACTGCGAGGGCGGCGATTTCGACCCCTGAAAGCCCAGCCGCCTGAAAGAATGCCCGGGCGCTCCGCCGCGAATAATGCAGCACGGCCTCGACCTTACCGGCCACGAAGGCCGCGGAAACATCATGTGGCAGATCGGCAACCGGCATCATCCGGTAGATGGTCTGTGTCACCACCGTGAAACCACGCGCACCGAGTTCGCCGGCGAGATCCCGCGCCAAATCGGCGCCCGCCAGATAAAGGAGCGGGCGATTCTTGTTCAGCAGCTTGTTCTTGCTGCTCTCCATCAATAGGTCCCGCAGCGCCGCAGCGTCAGCTTCGGCGGATATGACCTTGGCAAAGCCGAGATTGCGCGCGGCCTCTGCGGTCCGGTCGCCGACCGCGAACAGCGGCAGGCGAAGCAGGCCCGCCTGCGCCGGCTGATCGGCAAGTGCGCGCAGTGCGTTGGCCGACGTCACGACCACCGCGCCAAAATCTGCATCGCCATCGATGGACAGCATCACTTTCTCGAAGCGCAGCATCGGCGCCGCCAGCACCTCGAAGCCCCGCGCGCGCAAGGCCGCAGCGGTGCTGGTATTGTCCGGCTGCGGGCGAGTAACGAGAATAGCCATATCTGAGGTCCGGTTTCGGGGGTCTCGCACGCCACACAGGGCATCGAGTGATTGCACCTTGCGACCCCGCAATGCTACGCCGGGGACAGGAAAAGCCCGGATTTAGCTGATTTAGCAAGGACCGATAGTGACGACCGACCAACCGATGCTGGTGCTGGGAATCGAGACGACCTGCGATGAGACCGCGGCCGCCGTCATCGAACGCCAACCCGACGGCAGCGGCAAGATCCTGTCCAATATCGTGCATTCGCAAATCGGCGACCACGCGCCCTATGGCGGCGTGGTGCCGGAGATCGCCGCGCGCGCCCATATCGACCTGCTCGACGGCATTGTCGGCCGCGCCATGAAGGATGCCGACGTCAATTTTGCCCAGCTAAGCGGCGTTGCGGCGGCGGCCGGGCCCGGCCTGATCGGCGGCGTCATTGTGGGTCTCACCACCGCCAAAGCTATCGCGATGGTGCATGACACCCCCCTGGTGGCCGTGAACCATCTTGAAGCCCATGCGCTGACGCCTCGGCTGACCACTTCGCTGGCGTTTCCGTATTGCCTGTTTCTCGTTTCCGGCGGCCATACCCAGATCGTGGCAGTGCTCGGCGTCGGCCACTATGTCCGACTCGGCACCACCGTCGATGACGCCATGGGCGAAGCCTTCGACAAGGTCGCCAAGATGCTCGGCCTGCCCTATCCCGGCGGCCCGCAGGTGGAACGCGCCGCATCGGGCGGCGATCCCAAGCGCTTTGCCTTTCCGCGGCCGATGCTCGGCCGGCCCGATGCGAATTTTTCGCTCTCCGGTCTCAAGACTGCGGTCCGGAACGAGGCAAGCCGTCTCATTCCGCTGGAAGAACAGGACATCGCGGATCTCTGCGCCAGTTTCCAGGCGGCGGCGCTGGAATCGACGGCGGATCGATTGAGCGTCGGCCTCAGACTGTTCGAGGATCAATTCGGCCCGCCGCATGCACTGGTGGCGGCCGGCGGTGTCGCCTCCAATCAGGCCATACGTGGCGCGCTGCAGACCGTCGCCGCAAAAGCGCAGACCACGCTGATCATCCCGCCGCCGGCACTGTGCACCGACAATGGCGCGATGATCGCCTGGGCCGGCGCAGAGCGTCTTGCGCTAGGACTCACCGACACGATGGAAGCGCCGCCCCGCGCGCGCTGGCTGCTCGATGCCGACGCGAAGGCGCCAGCAGGTCATTCCAAATCCCGCGCGGCTTACTGAAGAGCTCACTATGGCCGACTTCAATTCAGTGGCGGTGATCGGCGCTGGGGCCTATGGCACCGCATTGGCCGATGTCGCCGCGCGCGCCGGCCGCGAAACCGTACTTTATGCGCGCTCAACTGCAGCCGCCGAACTAATGCAAGTGTCTCGCGCCAATCCGCGATTGCCCGGCGCTGCCATCGATGACTCTGTCTTCGTCACCGCCGATCTTTCGCTGGCCGCACGTGCCGATACCATTCTGCTCGCGGTCCCCTCGCAGCAGTTGCGCGAGGCATTGGCCGCGCTCGCGCCGCTATTGCCGGCAGGCGTTCCGGTGGTCGCCTGCGCCAAAGGCATTGAGCGCGGCAGTCATAAATTCATGACGGAGGTCATCGTCGACGTCGCACCGCATGCGATCCCTGCCATTCTGTCGGGGCCGAATTTCGCTGACGATGTCGCAGCTGGCTTGCCCACGGCCGTGACGCTCGCTTGCGCCGACGAGGATATTGCCGTCGCACTCGTGCAGGCCCTGGGTTCGGCGACGTTCCGTCCCTATCACTCCACCGATGTGCGCGGCGTCGAGATCGGCGGCGCAGCGAAGAACGTATTGGCGATTGCCGCAGGCATCGTCGCCGGCAAGGAACTGGGCGCCTCGGCCCTCGCAGCACTCACCACGCGCGGCTTCAGCGAATTACTGCGACTAGGCATCGCATGTGGCGCGCGCACCGAGACGCTGTCGGGCCTGTCAGGATTGGGCGATCTGATCCTGAGCTGTTCGAGCGCACAGTCGCGCAATTTTTCACTCGGCGTGGCACTCGGCCGCGGCGAGCAGCCGGCGCGCGGCAAACTCGCCGAAGGTGAGTTCACGGCGCCGGTGCTGATCGAGCTTGCGGCATCGAAGGGCGTCGATATGCCGGTGGCAAAAGCCGTGGCGGCAATTCTGGCAGGCCAGGCAACCATCGATCAGGCAATCGATGGCCTGCTGACGCGGCCGTTCAAGGCAGAAGGATGAGTCTGTCGGTTCGGAACTATGTGCTGGCCGCTGCGATGCTCCTGCTGTCAGCGGGTGCATTTTTCGTCGGTTGGGACTTCCTGCAGCTCAATCGCCGACTTCCCGAACTGGTCGCGGCAGAAGAGCGAGCCGATCTCATCACCGTCGACAAGAGTGCCCGCACGCTGACGCTATCGCGCGGCGGCACCGTGCTCGCGACCTATCCGGTGTCGCTGGGCTCCACGCCGGCCGGCCACAAGACGCGTGAAGGCGACGGGCGCACGCCCCAAGGACGCTACGTCATCGATTCCAAGAACGGCCGCAGCCGCTTTCACCTCGCGCTCCATGTCTCCTATCCGAATACTGAAGACAGCGAGCGCGCGCGGCAGCAAGGCGTGGCGCCGGGCGGCGACATTATGATCCACGGCCTGCGCAACGGCATGAGCTGGCTCGGCAAGCTCCATTTACTCCGCGACTGGACGGATGGTTGCGTCGCCGTGACAAATCGCGAAATTGACGACATCTGGGCACGGGTCGCACCGGGGACGCCCATCGATATCAGACTATAAAGGATAGCAGGCATGGCCTATTGGCTGATCAAATCGGAGCCCGACGCCTGGTCGTGGGACGAGCAGAAAAAGGCCGGTGCCAAGGGCACCGAATGGACCGGTATCCGTAACCACACCGCCAAGCTGAACATGATGAAGATGAAGAAGGGCGACCGCGCCTTCTTCTATCATTCGAATATCGGCAAGGAGATCGTGGGTATCGCCGAGATCATCAGGGAGCATCATCCCGATCCCACCGCCGAGCCGGGAACGCCCTGGGTCTGCGTCGACGTCAAGGCCGTGCAAGACCTGCCAAAGCCGGTGTCGCTAGCGGCAATCAAGGCTGAGCCGAAGCTTGCTGACGTCGCGATCCTGAAGCAGTCCCGCCTGTCGGTGCCGCCGATCACTGCCGAGGAATGGAAGCTGCTCTGCAAAATGGGCGGGCTGTGAGCGCCGACGGCGCGGCCCAATCAACTGCAATATCTGACCCCGTCGCATTCATTCGTGCCAATACACGCCTGCTGCCGGTGCCGCTGGTGCCGGAAATCATGTTGTACGTGGCCGACGAGGCCGTGCCGCTGTGGAGCAAGACAGAAGAGGAACTTGGCGAGGCCGGATTGCCGCCACCGTTCTGGGCTTTCGCTTGGGCCGGCGGACAGGCGCTGGCGCGCTTCGTTATCGATCATCCCGAACATGTTGCTGGAAGGACCACCATCGATCTCGCATCTGGATCGGGGCTTGTGGCTATCGCCGCGATAAAAGCCGGGGCAAGCAGCGTCTTCGCCTATGACATCGACGCCTTTGCGCGCACGGCGATCGCACTGAACGCGGCTGAAAATGGCGTTACGATCAATGCTCGCGGTGACGATCTGCTCGGCGGCTCATCTGTCCCGACCGCACAAACAATTCTGGCAGGCGATATTTTCTATGAACGCGACACCGCAGAGCGCGCCTTTGCATTTCTTTCAGAACAAGCGGCGCGTGGTGCGACGGTGCTGATCGGCGATCCCGGTCGCAGCTATCTGCCGAAGGACAAATTGCGAAAGCTGACCGAATACAAGGTGCCGGTGACACGTGATCTCGAAGATGCGGAGATCAAGAACACTGCGGTGTGGACGCTCGCCTGACTCAACCCGCCTCTGCCACCACCTGCGCCAGAAGCTGCTCGCGCTTCGATTGCGAGCGATAGCCCGTCTGCGTCGCCGCGATGCGCGCGAGGACGCCGTCCTCGAAGGCCGTGACGATGGTATCGTGCACATAGCTCTTGCGGCAGATCGCCGCCGTGTTCTGCAATTCGTCCGCCGCCGAACGCACGGCTTCGAGCACCTGCTTCCTGCGTCCGCGCTCACTGGCTGCCGGCTCGATTCGTGACAGGGTTTCAGCCACCGTCGCCGACGCCATCAACGTGCGGAAATCCTTCAGTGAAATCTTGATGCCGGCGATATCGCGCAGGAAGGCGTTCACAGCTGCCGTGTTGACCTTGTGAATGCGGCCAGCATTGTCGCGATACTGGAACAAGCGTTTGCCCGGCACGTCGTGCAGGATACCAATCGCGCGGACGAGCTTCGACGCATTGGACTCCTTGCGCACTGCCTTGCCGCCCTTGGCCTTGAAGGTGAGCACGATGCAATCGTCTTCGAGCTGCACGTTCGACTTCATCAGCGTAGTGGCGCCGCGGGTGCCCGACAGCTTCATGTAGCTCTCGTTGCCGGCACGGATCGCGGTCCGCGTGACGAGTTCGATGACAGCGGCGAGCGCGAACTCACGCGTCGGCTCGTCGCCAGCCAGAAGCGCCGAGACGTTGCGGCGGATCTTCGGCAGTGCCGCCACCAGCTTCGCCAGCCGATGCGCCTTGCGTTGCTCGCGGACCTTCTCCCAGTCCGAGTGATAGCGGTATTGCAGCCGGCCGGCCGCGTCGCGGCCTACGGCCTGCAAGTGCGACGTAGGATCAACGGCATAGCGAACCTCGGCATAGGCCGGGGGCACCGCCATGGAGTTCAGCCGCTTGATCGTGCCGATATGCTTGATCGGGGTGCCGTTGGCCCTGACGAAGGAATAAGATTTTCCGCGCTTAAGCCGGCGGATCGTCAGCTCAGACTGATCTCCAAGCTTCAGGCCCATTTCACGGGCCAAAACCTCCACACTCGCGGGGCTTGGCTTGGCCATACGGCCTGGTCGCGCGACGGAACGGGCGGAAACGGCCCGGGAAGGCGCGAAATTCTGCTGTTCCATCATAGTGTTATCTGCCTCGTCGGCCCTGTGTCTCTGCTAATGCCGTTTGTTGATTTTTGGTTCCGGGCCGCTTGGCCGTCCCTGCGAGGGCGATTTAGGGGCTTCCCGCAACTATTGCGAGTCCGCAGGCACGCAATTTCGGTTACTGGTTACCGTTCAGCATCCGAATTGGCTTTATGATGAAATTTCCGGGCCGGTCAAAACGCGAACGTGATCGGGGCTGCGACCTTGCGGACCGACCAAAGGCCTAGTCCGGCCCCGCTTGTCCAGCTATCTCGCGCCGGCGCATATTGCGCGCAACGAGAACCGGCTGGCGGCGAATTCGCGCAGCGGTCGCACGGTGGTGGTGGAGGGGACGATGTCCGACAAGATTTACGACGTACCGGCTGAGTGGACGACGCGCGCCTTCGTCGATGACGCGAAATACAACGCGATGTATGCACGCTCGATCAGCGATTCCAACGGCTTCTGGGCCGAGCAGGCCAAGCGCCTCAACTGGAGCCACGCCCCCACCAAGATCGAGAACACGTCCTTTGCCCCAGGCAAGATCTCGATCAAGTGGTTCGAAGATGGCGTATTGAACGCCGCCTATAATTGCATCGACCGGCATTTGCCGAAGCGCGCCAATCAGACAGCGATCATCTGGGAAGGCGACGACCCCTCGCAGTCGAAACACATCAGCTATCAGGAGCTGCACGACGAAGTCTGCAAGATGGCCAACGTGTTGCGCAACCGCAATGTCGGCAAAGGCGACCGCGTCACGATTTATCTGCCAATGATTCCGGAAGCCGCTTACGCGATGCTCGCCTGCGCGCGTATCGGCGCGATCCACTCTGTCGTCTTCGCCGGCTTCTCACCGGACTCGCTGGCGCAGCGCATCACTGACTGCCAGTCGAAGATCATCATCACCGCCGATGAAGGCCTGCGCGGCGGCAAGAAGGTGCCGCTGAAGAACAATGTCGATGCCGCGGTCGCCAAGGCCGGCGGTGTCGACTGGGTCGTTGTCGTCAAGCACACCGGCACACCGGTGAATATGGATCCCGCCCGTGACTTTTGGTACCGCGAAGCCGCCGAAGTCGTCACCACCGAATGCCCCTGCGAGCCGATGAATGCGGAGGATCCGCTGTTCATCCTCTACACGTCGGGCTCCACCGGCCAGCCCAAGGGCGTGCTGCACACCACTGGCGGCTATCTGCTGTTCGCGTCGATGACGCATCAATATGTGTTCGACTATCATGAGGGTGACATCTACTGGTGCACCGCCGACGTCGGCTGGGTCACCGGTCACAGCTACATTCTCTACGGGCCGCTGGCCAACGGCGCGACCACGCTGATGTTCGAAGGCGTGCCGAACTATCCGTCGATGTCGCGCTTCTGGGAAGTCATCGACAAGCACAAGGTCAACATCTTCTACACCGCGCCAACCGCAATCCGCGCGCTGATGCAGGCCGGCGACGAGCCGGTAAAGAAGACCTCGCGCAAGAGCCTGCGATTGCTGGGATCGGTCGGCGAACCGATCAATCCGGAAGCCTGGGAGTGGTACTATCACGTGGTCGGCGAGGCGCGTGCGCCGATCGTCGATACCTGGTGGCAGACCGAGACAGGCGGCATTCTCATCACGCCGCTGCCCGGTGCGACCAGGCTCAAGCCCGGCTCGGCCACGCGGCCGTTCTTTGGCGTCGTGCCGGAGATCGTCGATGCCGATGGCAAAGTGCTGGATGGCGAGACTTCGGGCAATCTCTGCATTGCCAAGTCGTGGCCTGGCCAGATGCGAACGGTCTATGGCGATCACGCGCGCTTCGAGCAGACCTACTTCTCGACCTACAAGAACAAGTACTTCACCGGCGACGGTTGCCGACGGGATGCCGACGGCTATTACTGGATCACCGGCCGGGTCGATGACGTCATCAACGTCTCCGGCCACCGCATGGGCACCGCCGAAGTGGAATCGTCGCTGGTTGCCCATGAGAAAGTGTCCGAGGCCGCCGTGGTCGGCTATCCCCACGACATCAAGGGCCAGGGCATCTACGCTTATGTCACGCTGATGAATGGCGTCGAGCCGACGGAAGAGCTGCGCAAGGAGCTGGTGGCCTGGGTCCGCAAGGACATCGGCCCGATCGCCTCGCCGGACCTCATCCAGTTCGCGCCGGGCCTGCCGAAGACCCGCTCCGGCAAGATCATGCGCCGCATCCTGCGCAAGATCGCGGAGGATGAACCGTCATCTCTAGGTGATACATCGACACTGGCCGACCCCGCCGTGGTCACCGACCTCGTCGAGCATCGGCAGAACAAGAAGCCGGGGGCGTAACCGCTCGCCCGATCTATCGGCAAACACGGAGTGATGTGGTGGATCGTCGGTCATTCGTGTTGGGAAGTGCTGCAGTTGTTGCGGGCGGAGTTTCCGCCCGCGCACAACATGCCGGTCATCCGGCACTACCCGCGGCCCCGTCGTCGAAAGAACCCTACGCCAAACTGCAGGGCGGCGTCCCGCATCACATGACGCCCGAGCAGGAAGCGCAGCGCGTCACTGAGAGTCCCGCGCCAAAGGGACCGCCGGGCAAGTGGATATCGCGCGCTGCACTGCCGTTACCGCGCAGCGAGATGGCCTGGGCGACATCGTGGGCCGATCGCATGCATATCGTCGGCGGCTATGGCGAAGGCCGCGTCGACCGCCCCTATCACCATGTCTACGATCCCGCTTCGGATCAGTGGCTCGACGCCGCGCCGCTGCCGCGCGGCGCCAACCATGTCTCGGTCGCTGCCGATGCCGGCCGCGTCTACGCGCTCGGCGGCTTCATGCAGCAGAACCGCGGTTCGGACCAGAACGCCTATGCCTACGACGTCACTGCCAATCGCTGGGACAATATCGCGCCTTTGCCGCGGCCACGTGGCGCCGGCGCTGCCGTTGCGCTGAACGGTAAGATTCATCTGATCGGCGGCGCGTCTGAGCCAGCGGCCGAGCGCGCCAGTGTCAGCTGGCACGAAGTCTATGATCCCAAGACCGACAAATGGGAGACCCGCAAGGCACTGCCCGGCGCGCGCGACCATGTCGGCTGCGTCGCCACGCGCGGCGTGATCCATGTGATCGGCGGGCGTTTCAATACGTTCGAGTACAATACCGATCTGCATCATGTGTATCTGCCCGAGCGCGACACATGGGAGCTGCGCGCTGCACTGCCGACGATCCGTTCAGGCCATGGCCTTGTCGTGTATCGCGACCGGCTGTTCGCCATGGGCGGCGAATCCGGCGTGGTACAGAACGGCCAGCTCACCCAGGGCAAAGTGTACGGACAGATGGAAAGCTACGATCCGGCCTCCGACACCTGGCAGAGCCACGCGCCGATGCTGACCCCGCGCCATGCGGTCGGCGCCACAGTTATTGGTGACTGGATCTATGTGGCTGGCGGCGGCGCTGTCCTCGGCGGCGCGGTACAATCCGCCGTCCATGAGGCCTTTACGCTGGCCTAGTGACCTCCAACGCATCGCATCTGGCTGCGCTCACGCGATTGTCAGGGGCAGATGGCCGCTGCCGGCCAATTTAGAGCGAGTGTTGTTTTCCGGGCATTTACTTTGTTCAGCGGATTTCCTCTTTAGGCGCTCGTTGGCGCACTCCCCCGCGCCGGCAGAGACCGGTTGTTTACGCGGCTGGTTGAGAATTTCCCGTGTGCAATTGTTTTCGTCGCCTTGAGAGGCGGCACGACCTCGTCGGCCGCTACCGGCCGGGCCGAACTGGAGAGATCGATGTCCTTGAAGATTGCTAGTGCGCTGGCAGCCACCGTTGTCATTGGCGCCCTGATGTCCCCCGCCGCGCAGGCAGCGCCCAATGTGGTCGGCTTCCACGGCGACTATGCCCCCGGCACCATCGTCGTGAAGACCAATGAACGTAAGCTGTATCTCGTGCTCGAACAGGGTCAGGCCGTGCGCTATCCCGTCGGCGTTGGCAAGCCCGGCAAACAGTGGGCCGGCGCCACCAAGATCGACGGCAAGTATCGCCAGCCGGCCTGGGCTCCGCCCGCCGACGTGAAGCGCGACAATCCCAGCATCCCGGACGTGATCGCTGGCGGCTCGCCAGCCAATCCGATGGGCGTTGCTGCGATGACCCTTGCCGGCGGCGAATATGCCATCCACGGCACCAACCGCCCCAATTCGATCGGCGGCTATGTCTCTTATGGCTGCGTCCGCATGTACAACGAAGACATCACCGACCTCTATTCGCGGGTCTCGGTCGGCACGCCGGTGATCGTCACCCAGCGCTAATCGCTAGCAGCTTCGCTATTCTGAAAAGCCGCGCATGATGCGCGGCTTTTTGTTTTGCTGATCTCAGCGGTTATCGCACCAGCCGTTGCGATGGCCGCCGCCATACGCGCGCACGTGACCAGCACCGAGCAGTGCAGCCGACACGTTCGGCGTTTGCCTGGTCGCCACATCGGCGACTACGCGGCCGGGATATTTGTCAGGCCCGATATTGTAGATCGTGAGGCTTCCCTCGCGGAGCAACTTGGTCAGTGCGGCCGTCGCGGTTTCTGCTTTCTGAATCTCGCGCGCGCATTGCCCCTTCAGCTCCGGCGCATCGATGCCCCGCAAACGAATGCGCACGCTGACGTCTTCACCCGAGCCAAGATGAACGCGCGCGCCAAAAGTATCGCCATCGATGGCATAGCGCATCTCGATCGGATAGCGCGCCTCAGCATTGCCGGCGCGCCTGACGATCGCCTCGGAATCGCGGGCCGCCTCGGTCTGATCCGCGCCGGGCAGGAACGGCAGCCAACGCTTCACCGGCAGCATGGTGCCGGCGGCCAGGCCGAGCACGAATACCCACGGCATCGCCGCGGACATGCGGGATCGCCACGGCGACGCACGGTGAATGCGCGATGCTGGGGTCATCGCCCTGCGATAATGTGAGTCGAAACAGCCGGCCAGAAGAATCTGGCCACAATGACGCGACGGCTAGAAGTCGGACGCAATACCCTTGCGTTCCCAGTCGCCGAAGCGCGTGGGCTCCGGACCTTCAGGTCCCTGAAACTCTTTCGCTTTCGCCGAAGTATTTGCTGCAGCTGCGGCCCGGCGCGCTTCCGCCTCGGCCAGCGCGCGCTGCGCGGCGGGCGTTAAAACTTTTTTCAGGGCCGGCTCATGCTCCGGCAAAGACGTTGCGGACTCGGAAGGAATGTCGTTCATCTCAGGTTTCCTGCTGAACCGGCAAGGGCGGCACGCGTTACATAAATCACTGTCGAACAGTTGCCGTTCGACTGTGAGCATATAAGGGCGATTCTTACATTTGGCATATTCGCATGCGACAGAATCGCTCCCATCCAATGGCCGCACGCTGAGCCTGCCCGTGCCATTGCCCGCCCTCAGTCGTGATGTTTTTGTATGTCGCAAGTAAGATACGCACCGCCAACCGAGGTCCCCGGCCTCGCCGCGCGACGGATTGCGGCGGATATTCTCGACGGCGTCTTGCACAAGCACCGGACCCTCGACGACCAGCTCGAAGGCGCCGCCGCCCATCCCGGCCTGAAAACGCTGTCTGACCGCGACCGCGCGCTGATGCGCCGCCTGGTTGCGACGATCCTGCGCAGGCTCGGTACGCTCGGGCATATTCTCTCCCGCCTGCTCGACCGCGGTGTTCCTACAGATGCACCGCGCGCGCAAAGCGCGCTCCTGATCGGCGCTGCCCAGATCCTCTGGATGGACGTACCGGATCACGCCGCCGTCGACCTGTCGGTCCGCATGGTGCAATCCGACCGTAAGGCTGCGAAATATGCCGGGCTGGTCAATGCCGTATTGCGGCGCTGCGCGCGAGAAGGCCAGCCGCTGATCGACGAAGTGGCCGCTCAGACTCTCGACATCCCGCCATGGCTGATGGCGCGCTGGACGGCGCATTACGGCGAGACGGCCGCGAAGGAAATGGCCGTGGCGCTGAGCCATGAGCCGTCGCTCGATCTCACCGTCAAATCCGAAGCCGATGCCTGGGCCACGCGCCTGCACGGCGAAGTGCTTCCAACCGGTTCCGTCCGAACCTTGCTGCAGGGCTCGGTGACTATGCTGCCCGGCTTCGATGACGGCCAGTGGTGGGTGCAGGACGCCGCGGCGGCACTACCCGCACGACTGTTCGGCGACCTCAAGGGCAAGCGCATCGTCGATCTCTGCGCCGCACCGGGCGGCAAGACCGCACAGCTGGTCCATGGCGGCGCTCAGGTGACGGCCGTAGACCGCTCGCCGAACCGCGTGGCGCGCCTGCGCGAGAATCTGACGCGTCTGTCGCTGGAAGCCGAAACCGTCGTCGTCGACGGCACCGAATATCCCGGCGAGGGTTTTGACGGCGTACTGCTAGACGCGCCCTGCTCCTCCACCGGCACCATCCGGCGGCATCCCGACGTCGCCTGGCTGAAACAGGACTCCGACATCGTCATGCTGACAGCGCTGCAGCGACGCCTGCTGCAGAAGGCAGCCTCCATCCTGAAGCCCGGCGGAACCCTGGTCTATTGCACCTGTTCGCTGGAGCCCGAAGAAGGCGAACAGGCCATCGCCGACCTGCTGGCCAAGGACTCCAGCATGCGCCGCGCCCCCGCCGACGCCAGCGAAGTGGCCGGCCTTGCCGAGATCGTCACCCCCGATGGCGATCTGCGCACTCTGCCGAGCCATCTACCCCATGCCGACCCCCGGCTGGGCGGGCTCGACGGCTTCTATGCGGCGCGACTGATTAAATCCTGATATTCACAGAGTAATCTCCCGATTCGCGAGGCTTCCACAGGGGGCCTCCTTGTACTGTGTGCGGACCGCGTTTCCGGCTAAAAGGATTCGCAACAAACCTTTCTCTCCAGTTCAAGGCGCGCGTGGTCGCTCATCGCAGACGTATCTCGAGGCTGATCCTCGGCCGCTTCGCGCGGAGCGCGATGTCGCGCGCGTCTGGCGGATCGGCAGCGCTGGCCCGATTGTGGCCCGGACGCACCGATCGCCTGATCATCGCTCCGCATGATCTGCGCACCACCGACGCCACCCGCGCCGCCGAAATCTATGCCGGGCGCTTCGTCTTTGCCGGCAAGATCGTCACCTGTCACGGCCGTTCGATCTTCGACCTGGAACCGCCATCGGAAGACTGGGAAGTCTCACTGCTCGGCTTCGGCTGGCTGAGGCATCTGCGCGCCGCCGACACCGCTATCACCCGCGCCAACGCCCGCTCGCTGATCGACGACTGGATGTCGAATCCGTCGCGCAAGCGTCCTGTCAGCCGCCGCGCCGACGTCATCGCGCGCCGCGTGATCTCGCTGCTATCGCAGGCACCACTGGTGCTCGGCGATACCGACGGGAAATTCTATCGCCGCTATCTGCGCTCGCTCAGCCGCGAGATTCGCTCGCTACGCTACGCGCTGTCGCACGCTCCCGACGGCGTGCCGAAGCTGCAGGTACTAATCGCGCTGTGCTACGCATCGCTCTGCCTCGCCAACCAGGCGCGCCACATTCGTACCGCCACACGCAAACTCTCTGACGAATTGCAGCGCCAGATCCTGCCCGACGGTGGGCATATTTCGCGCAATCCTGGCGCACTGATCGAATTGCTGATCGATCTGCTGCCGCTGCGGCAGACCTTTGCCGCCCGCAACATCGCGCCGCCCCCGGCGTTGCTGAACGCCATCGACCGCATGATGCCGATGTTGCGGTTCTTCCGTCACGGCGATGGCTCGTTCGCGCTGTTCAACGGCATGAGCAATGCGCCGTCGCATCTGCTGGCGACGCTGCTGGCCTATGACGACACTCATGGCGTGCCAATGGCGCATATGCCGCACACCGGCTTCCAGCGCCTCGA
Organism: Tardiphaga sp. 813_E8_N1_3; assembly: GCF_051811025.1. Lineage (NCBI taxonomy): Bacteria > Pseudomonadati > Pseudomonadota > Alphaproteobacteria > Hyphomicrobiales > Nitrobacteraceae > Tardiphaga > Tardiphaga sp. 813_E8_N1_3. Next base: position 5,742,641 of record NZ_JBPWQE010000001.1, on the reverse strand, counting down.
AGCCGGCCAGATGACCGTGATCATCGATACCGGTCCGCCGCCGCCGCCGAGTGTCAGCCACGATGCTCATGCCGGCACGCTGTCGTTCGAACTGTCGTCCGGCCCAAGCCGCATCGTCGTCAATTGCGGGATGCCGTCGACCGGACGCGACAACTGGCGTGCTTTCGCACGTGGCACCCCCGCGCATTCGACCATGACCTATCACAACACCTCGTCGTGCCAGTTCATCGAGCGCAGCGCGATGAAGAAGTTTCTGCAGGGCGCACCGATCGTCAATGGTCCGCATGTGGTCGAGAGCTATCGCGAGATCACCTCAAGCGGCACCATGCTGACCACGTCGCATGACGGCTATCACCCACGCTTTGGCGTCACCCATCGGCGCGTGCTGATGATCTCCGAGGACGGTTCGAAACTCGAGGGCGAGGACATCGTCGCGGCAGCGCCCGGCGCGCGGCTGAAAGGCAGTAATACCGACTACGCGTTGCGCTTCCATCTGCATCCGTCCGTGAAGGCCAGCCGGCTCAGCGACGCCCGCGGCGTCATGCTGGTATTGCCGAACCGTGACGTCTGGACCTTCGAAGCCCTCGACGACAAGGTCGAGCTCGAAGACAGCGTGTTCCTGGCCGGCAATGACGGGCCCCGGCGAACCGCCCAGATCGTGATCCATCAGAACGCCCAGCAGAACTCCAGCATCCGCTGGAGTTTTGCCCGCTCGGCCTCCTCGCCGTCGCAGACCACAGCCCGCCGCAATGCCCGTCGCGAGCCGGAATTGCCTTTGTAAATCAGGCCTTCCCGACGAAATTGCTGGCATGCAAGCCCTTGCGGTTTCTTGCACCGCGAAACCATGCTACGCGGCGGTCTTCTCCCATGGGATACGCATCATGACCGACCATCCGCGCAAGGTTATCCGCGCTTTATTGTCCGTTTCCGATAAGTCCGGGCTGATCGAATTTGCACGCGCGCTGTCCGCTCACGGCATCGACCTCGTCTCCACCGGCGGTACCGCCAAGGCGATCGCTGCGGCCGGCCTGAAGGTCTCCGACGTGTCCGATCTCACCGGCTTCCCGGAAATGATGGATGGCCGGGTCAAGACGCTACATCCGAAGGTCCATGGCGGCCTGCTCGCGATCCGCGACAATGCTGAACACGCCAAGGCGATGAAGGATCACGGAATTTCGCAGATCGATCTGCTCGTCGTGAACCTCTATCCGTTCGAAGAGACCGTCGCGAAGAATGCATCCTACGAGGATTGCATCGAGAACATCGACATCGGCGGCCCGGCCATGATCCGCGCGGCTTCCAAGAACCATGACGACGTCACCGTCGTCGTCGAGCCCTCCGATTATCAGTCGGTGCTCGACGAACTCGCGACCAACAAGGGCGCGACCACGCTGACGCTGCGCCGCCGCCTGGCAGCCAAGGCCTATGCCCGCACCGCGGCCTATGACGCTGCGATCTCGAACTGGTTCGCGGATCAATTGAAGATCACCGCACCGGATTTCCGTGCTGTCGGTGGCAAGCTCGTCGAAGCGTTGCGTTACGGCGAGAACCCCCACCAGACCGCTGCGTTCTATCGCACACCCGAACTGCGCCCCGGCGTGTCCTCGGCGCGGCAGGTGCAGGGCAAGCAACTGTCCTACAACAATATCAACGACACCGATGCGGCCTATGAATGCATCGCCGAGTTCGATCCAAAGCGCACCGCGGCCTGTGTCATCGTCAAGCACGCCAATCCTTGCGGCGTTGCCGAAGGCAGCAGCCTCGTTGAAGCCTATCGCAAGGCACTGGCCTGCGATTCGACCTCGGCATTCGGCGGCATCGTTGCGCTGAACAAGACGCTCGATGCAGATACCGCGCGCGTGATCACGGAGATCTTCACCGAAGTGATCGTGGCGCCTGACGCCACCGAGGAAGCCATCGCCATCGTCGCTGCCAAAAAGACCTTGCGCCTGCTGCTGGCTGGCGCATTGCCGGATCCGCGCGCACCGGGCTTCACGTACAAGACGGTTGCCGGCGGTCTTTTGGTCCAGAGCCGCGACAATGCTGTTGTCGACGACATGGTGCTGAAGGCTGTGACCAAGCGCCAGCCGACCGACGCCGAACTGCGCGATCTCAAATTCGCCTTCCGCGTAGCAAAGCACATCAAGTCGAACACCATTGTCTATGCCAAGGACCTTGCCACTGTCGGTATCGGCGCCGGCCAGATGAGCCGCATTGATTCCGCGCGCATCGCAGCGCGCAAGGCGCAGGATGCGGCGATCGAGATGAAGCTCGCACAGCCAATGACCAAGGGATCGGTGGTCGCGTCAGACGCGTTCTTCCCGTTCGCGGACGGCTTGCTCGTTGCCATCGAGGCCGGAGCCACCGCGGTGATCCAGCCCGGCGGTTCGGTGCGCGACGATGAAGTGATCAAGGCGGCTGATGATGCCGGCATCGCCATGGTGTTCACCGGCGTCCGCCACTTCAAGCACTGAGGCCGAGGCTCAGGCTTCTCGCACCCGCGCGAGCAGGCCGAGACCTCCGACAAAGAACAGCACCAGCACCGCCATGCCAGCCTTCTGGCTGGCGGTGACCGCGGTGACAAGGCCGATCAGCAGCGGCCCCATGAAGGACGTCACCTTTCCGGTCAGTGCGAACAGGCCGAAGAACTGCGCGATGCGATCCTGCGGTGCCAACCGGATCAACAGCGTACGCGATGCCGCCTGTAGCGGGCCGCCAGCCATGCCGATCAGGCAACCAAGCAGGAGATAGGCTTTCTCTGCCGGCGCTGCGAACAAGCCGCCGCCAGGCACCGGTGGTGTGACCTTGATGAAGAAGATGGTTTCGCGATCGATCAGCAGGATCGCGATGATCGAGGTCAGCAGCAGCAGGATGCTGCCGGTGATCACGCGCTTCGGGCCCAGCGCATCGTCGAGCCTGCCGCCGATGAAGGCGCCGAATGTGCCGGCGATCGCGAGGACGATGCCGAATGTGCCGATCTGAATCGTATTCCAGCCGAACGTGCCGGCCGCATAGATGCCCCCGAAAGCAAACAGCGACACCAGCCCGTCGGTGTAGATCATGTTGGCAATCAGGAATGCCATCATCGAGCGATGCTTCGGCAATTCGCTTAGCGTGTGCCTGAGATCGGTCAGACCTGCACGCACGGCGTGACCGGGCGAAACTTTCGCAGGAAAATCCGGCGTCAGCAGAAACATCGGCAGCACGAAGACGACGAACCACAGGCCCGACAGTGGCGCCGAAATGCGATCGCCCTGGAACGTCGCGGGATCGAGACCGAGGATCGGGACCAGACCAAACAGCGTACGTCCCGTCGTCGGATTCGCAGCCATGAAGCCGAGCACGATGATGAGGCTCAGAATGCCGCCGACATAGCCGAGCGCCCAGCCGGAGCCCGACAGGCGACCGATTTTATCCGGCGGCACCAGCGTCGGCATCATCGCATTGTTGAACACCGTAGCGAATTCGACGCCGATCGTCGCAAATCCATAGGCAATCAGCAGCGGCAGGATCAACGCGGGATCGCCAGGCTTGCCGATCCACATGATGCAGGCACCGATCACGAAAATCGCACCGAAACCTGCTATCCACGGCTTGCGGCGGCCGCTCGCATCGGCAATCGCGCCAAGCATCGGCGATGCCAGCGCGATGATCAACCCGGCCGCAGCGGTGGCAAAGCCCCACAGCGATTGTCCCGTGGCGGCATCGGATGCCACGCGCGTGGCGAAGTAGGGCGCGAAGACAAAGGTGGTGATGAGACTGAAGTAAGGCTGCGCCGCCCAGTCGAAAAACATCCAGCTGATCACCGCAGAGCGCGGTGGATAGGTCTTTGGCGCGGCTGTCACAGAGGCTGATGAAGCGGCGGCGACCGCCATGCGTGGTATCCCCCGCGAATCACAGAGTGTTGTCTCGTCCGTTTCACAAGCCATATAGCATTCGAGACGGCGATGCGATCATGTCCGCTGTCAGCCGGAGTGATCGATGGTACCGTTTGCTTTCCTGCGTTGTACGTGCGTCGCAGCACTCGCATTTATACTCGTCGTCCCGGCATCAACAAACGCGCAGCAGGCGCGTGACATCTATACCCCCGCACCGCCAGGCACGCTCAAACCCATCGCTGCCAAGCATGGCATGGTCGTCGCTCAGGAGAAAATCTCCGCCAAGGTCGGCGCGGATGTCATGGCGCACGGGGGCAATGCGATCGATGCGGCTGTTGCGAGCGGTTTCGCCATGGCTGTCACCTATCCGCGCGCCGGTAATATCGGCGGTGGCGGTTTCATGGTGATCCATACAGCCTCCGGCGAAGACGTCACCATCGACTATCGCGAGACCGCGCCGGCCGCTGCCACCCGCAACATGTTTCTCGGCAGCGACGGCAAACCGGACACCGCAAAATCCCGCGATTCCGCTTTGGGCATCGGCATCCCCGGCACGGTGGCGGGACTTGCGCTGGCGCTGGAGAAATACGGCTCGGGCAAGTTCACATTGTCGGATCTGTTACAGCCCGCGATTGCGCTGGCGCGCGACGGCTTCATCCTGACTGACGACGGCGCAGATACGCTGCCGGATTGGCACAGGCGCCTGGCGCGCTGGCCCGCAACGAAGAAGATCTTTTCGCGTGATGATGGCACGTCGCTGCGCGACGGCGACCGGTTGATCCAGACAGACCTCGCAACAACGTTCACAGCGATTGCCGCACAGGGACCGCGCGGCTTCTATGAAGGCCCCGTCGCCGAGAAGCTGGTCAGCGGCATCAATGCGGCAGGCGGCATCTTCACGGCAGACGATCTCAAGACCTATCAGCCCGTGGTTCGCACACCGGTCCGCGGCAGCTATCGCGGCTACGACATTATCTCAATGCCGCTGCCATCATCCGGCGGAACGGTGCTGCTGGAGACGCTGAATATTCTCGAAGGCTTTCCGATGGGTGAGATGCGGCAGGCCTCCGCTCCGTCGCTGCATCTGCTGGTCGAGGCCATGAAGCGTGCTTATGCGGATCGCGCGCGCTATCTAGGCGATCCCGCTTTCGTCAACGCGCCGATCGCGACGCTGACTTCGAAGGACTACGCTGCCGGGCAGCGCGCCTCGATCGACCCCAACAAGGCAACGCCGTGGACCGATGCACTCTCGGCCGTGCCGCCGCGCGAAGGACAGAATACGACCCACTATTCGGTGGTCGACAGCGCCGGCAATGCGGTGAGCAACACTTACACGCTGAACTTCAGCTATGGCGTCGGCCTCGTCGCCGACGGCACCGGCGTGCTGCTCAACAACGAGCTCGATGACTTTACCGCCGCACCCGGCGCATCCAATGCCTATGGACTTGTCGGCTTTGAAGCCAACCTGCCCGGCCCCGGCAAGCGGCCGCTGTCATCGATGTCGCCGACCATCGTGCTGAAGGACGGCAAGCCGGTGCTCGTCACCGGCTCGCCCGGCGGCAGCCGCATCATCTCGACGGTGCTGCAGGTGATCGTCAATGTGCTCGACTACAGAATGGATGTGATGTCGGCCGTCGCGACCTCTCGCCTGCATCACCAGTGGCTGCCTGATGAAGTGCGCATCGAACGCGGCTTCAGCGAAGAGATCCTCAGTGCCCTGGGTGCCATGGGCCACAAGGTGGTCGAGCCGATGGGCCAGACTTCGGCCAATTCTATTCTCGTGACGCCAGACGGCTTGCTTGGCGCCCCTGATCCGCGTACGCGTGGCGCTGAGGCATCTGGGTACTGACGTGCAATGACATATCCGGTGCCTCCAGGGGCGCGCGGGTGAGCGCCCCCGAACCAAGACGACAAACGGGGGAAACAATCATGAGCGGCAACCGACCAATCGATCCCGGCGCTATCGAGCGCGCGGAAATCGAAGACACCAGCCTTCTGGCCTTCTATCGCGACATGAATTTGCCGGAGCGCCGCACATTCTGGGCCTGCGCCACGGGCTGGGCGCTCGATGGCATGGATTTCATGATCTACCCGCTGGTGATCGGCACCATCATCGTGATGTGGAAGGTCGATCCCGGCACTGCCGGCCTTGCTGGCACCGTGACACTACTCGCATCCGCCATCGGCGGCTGGCTCGGCGGCTATCTTGCCGACCGCATCGGTCGCGTCCGTACACTTCAGCTCACAATTCTCTGGTTCTCGTTCTTCTCGCTGGTCTGTGCGTTCGTGCAGAATTTCGATCAGCTGCTGGTGGCGCGAGCGCTGCTCGGCCTCGGTTTCGGCGGTGAATGGGCCGCAGGCGCGGTGCTGATGGGCGAAGCCATCCGCCCGCAATATCGCGGTCGCGCGGTTGGGTCGGTGCAGTCGGGCTGGGCGATCGGCTGGGGTCTTGCCGTGCTGTCGCAGGCGATCCTGTTCTCATATCTGCCGCCGGACGTCGCGTGGCGTTGGATGTTCGCCATCGGCGCACTGCCGGCCTTGCTGGTGCTGTATCTGCGTCGCTATGTCGAAGAGCCGGCCATCGCCGTCGAAACCCGCGCCAAGCAGAATGCCAGTGGAGATCGGCCGAAGCTCAGCGAAATCTTCGCTGGCCCGATGCTGAAGACCACGATTCTCGCTTCGCTCGCCGCAACCGGTTGTCAGGGTGGCTACTACGCCATCACTTTCTGGGTGCCGCGCTTCCTCACCACCGAGCGCAAGCTGTCGATCGTCTCGTCGACGGGCTATCTCTCGGCTCTGATCATCGGCTCCTTCATCGGCTATCTGGTCGGTGCCTGGCTCGCCGACCGCATCGGCCGCCGTAACCTGTTCCTGACCTTTTCGCTCGGCGCCATCGCCGTCATCCTGGTCTACACACAGGTGCCGCTCACCAACGAAGTGCTGTGGGTCCTCGGCTTCCCGCTCGGCTTCTTTGCCTCGGGCTACTTCTCCGGCATGGGCGCGTTCCTCACGGAGCTCTATCCGACACGCCTGCGCGGATCGGGCCAGGGCTTCTGCTACAATTTTGGCCGCGGCATCGGCGCTCTGTTCCCGTTCCTGGTCGGCGCGCTGTCCAACACCACCAGCCTCGGCAACGCCATCGCAATCTTCGCGGTGCTGGCTTACAGCCTGTTCTTCCTTGCGGCCTTCGCGCTGCCTGAAACCCGCGGACGTATTCTCTATGCAGACGCCTGATCCATTATCGAGCGAACCCCGGGCTTGCCCGGGGCCGCAACCGACCCAGCGCAGCGCGACACGGTTCACCGTGCCGCGTGGCGCCGTTGATACTCACGCCCATGTGATCGGTCTGCCGCCGGACTATCCGTTCGTCGCCGGGCGCAGCTACACGCCGCCAGAAGCCACAGCTACATCCTATCTATCGATGCTCGATGCGACCGGCATGACTTACGGCGTGCTGACGCAAGTCAGCGTGCATGGCACCGACAATCGCCTGCTGGTGGATGCACTCACTGCCAATCGCCACCGGTTGCGCGGCATCGCCGTGATCGGGCTCGATTGCCCCGAGAAGGAGAAGGCGGCGCTGAAAGAAGCCGGCGTCGTCGGCCTTCGGCTCAACGTGCTTTATGGCGGCGGAATGGGGTTCGCGCAGCTTGAGGACTATGCGTCGCTCTGCCGCGAAATGGGCTGGCATCTGCAGTTTCTGATTGACGCCAAGGACATTCCTGCTCTGGCCTCACGCTTTGCGAAACTGCCGGTACCATTTCTCATTGACCACATGGGACACTTCCCGACCTCACGCGGCATCAACGATCCGGGCTTCGACGCTCTGGTCGGACTCGTGCGTGACGGCGCATGGGTGCGGCTGTCCGGCGCCTATCGCACCAGCATCCAGGGTGGCCCACCCTATAGCGATACGATTCCGTTCGCGCAGAAGCTGGTCGCCGCCAATGCCGATCGTTGCATCTGGGGCTCCGACTGGCCGCATGTGGCGAACTGGGACGTGATGATGGGCGTGAGCGATCTGCTCGACCTCTTGGCCGATTGGGTGCCGGATGAGACGACGCGCAATCGTATCCTCACGAACAATCCGCAAAAGCTGTTCGGCTTCCCCGCGGTCTAGCGCCCCACCGAATACGGCCCGCCCTTCTCCAGCGCACGCTGATAGGCGGGCCGCGCGTGGATCTTCGCGAGCCACGCCATTGCCTTGGGATGTCCTTGCTCTAGCCCGGCCCGCGCCGAGGCGGCTTCGAGCGGGAAGCTCATCTGGATATCGGTGGCGCTGAATTCGTTGCCGGCGAACCATTCGCTCTTCGACAGTTCGCCTTCCCAGAACGCCATATGCTGTTTGAGCTGCGGATCGACCAACGTGTTCAGCGCTTTCGCCGCGATGGCATTGACCACCGGACGCATCAGTAGCGGCGCGCGCTTCGGCAGCATCATGAAAATGAGTTTCAACAACAACGGCGGCATCGCCGATCCCTCGGCATAATGTAGCCAGTAAGTGAACCGCAGCCGCTCCGGCGTATGGTCGGCCGGGATCAGCCGACCGTTGCCATAGGTCTTGATCAGATATTCGACGATCGCACCGGACTCGGCGATCGTGTTGCCGTTGTCGGTGATGACAGGCGACTTGCCGAGCGGATGGATCGCCCGCAGCTCCGGCGGCGCCAGCATGTTGGGCTGCCGATTGTACCTGATGATCTCATAGGGAACGCCGAGCTCCTCGAGCAGCCACAGAACGCGCTGGGAGCGCGAGTTATTCAGGTGATGGACAGTGAGCATGGCGGGTCCTTCTGGGCGCGAAGCCGGGCAAGCGACAGAATTACACCCGGGTGATATTGACTCAATTATTACCCGGGTATAAATAGCGTTAGATCAACTGCATTCCATCGCAGAATTTATGGCGCAGGTTTCACAATGAATACAACGTCTTCCAGCTCCTTCACCGCATTTGCCGGCGAACGGCTGCTAGCTTCTGGGCCGTTGGCCGAGGTGGCCATTGCCGTGAAGATCGCGACCGGCGCAATCGCCGACCCGATCATCATTTTCGACAACGCCACCGGCAAGTCCCTCGACATCGATTTGCGCGGCAGCCATCGCGAGGTCGTCGCCCGTCTGCCTCAGCCAACAACCATCGAGTCAGAAACCGACGCGCCCGCTGAACCCCGTGGCCGTGGCCGGCCGAAGCTCGGCGTCGTCGCCCGCGAAATAACGCTGTTGCCGCGACACTGGGATTGGCTCGGCGCACAGCCGGGCGGTGCCTCAGTCGCGCTGCGCAAACTGGTCGAAAATGCTCGCCGCGCCAATGGCGACCGCGATCGGCAGCGCGCGGCACGCGATGCCGCCTATCACTTCATGTCGACAATGGCCGGTAATCTGTCGGGCTTCGAGGAAGCGTCGCGCGCGCTGTTTGCTGGCGATCGACGGCGCTTCACCGAACTCATCGCGAATTGGCCAGTCGATATCCGCGATCACATCGTAATACTCGCATTTCGTGATCAGGCCGCCTCCTCGGCCTGATCACCCGGCCCCATCGACCACCACAACACCGTGCGCATCAACACGCGCTAACGGACCGTTATGTCTTCGTGCCAACCGAGAACCCGCCATGTCTGAGCCTTTGCCGATGACACCGCGTCCTTTGTGGAGGACGTTTCTCACCTTCCTTGCACCGATGATGCTGAGCAACGTGCTGCAGTCATTGTTCGGCACCTTCAACAATATCTATCTCGGCCAGATGATCGGCGTCGATGCGCTCGCAGCCGCATCCGGATTCTTCCCCGTGATGTTCTTTCTGGTGTCCTTCGTTATCGGATTGAGCATAGGCGCAACGGTGCTCATCGGTCAGGCATGGGGCGCCGGCGAACGGGAGAAGATCGCCGTGATCGCGGGCACGACCTTTACGGTCTGTCTCCTCTTTGGACTCGTGACCGCGATTGTTGGCGGCTTGTTCAGCCGCCCCCTGATGGTCGCGCTCTCCGTACCAGAAAATATTGTCGACGAGGCCAGCAACTACGCACGCATTATGTTGGTCGCGATGCCACTGACATTTCTGTTTGTCATCTGGACGTCCATGATGCGGGGTGTAGGTGACACTGTCACGCCGTTGCTGGCCCTGACGATTTCCACGGCGATTGGTCTCGTTCTGACCCCGGCATTGATCAACGGATGGTTCGGCCTGCCTCAGCTCAACATAGCCAGTGCAGCATGGGCCTCTGCGACGTCGAGCCTCGTCACACTGACATGTCTCGGCTTCTACCTCAGCCGCAAACGCCATCCGCTGGCCTGCAGCGCTGCGGTTCTCGCTCACTTGCGACCCAATCCGGCGCTTCTCGGCAAGATCCTCCGCATCGGCTTTCCTGCCGCCGTGGGAATGGTCGCGATGTCGCTCGCCGAACTCGTATTGCTCGGCCTAGTCAATGGCCACGGCTCCAGCGCCACCGCGGCTTACGGTGCCGTCAATCAGGCCATGGCCTATGTCCAGTTTCCTGCGATGTCGATCGGCATTGCGGTATCGATCCTGAGCGCTCAGATGATCGGCGCGGGCCGCACCGATCGCGTTGATGCCGTGGTTCGCACCGGATTGATGATGAACCTGGTTCTGACCGGCAGTCTGGTCGCGCTGACCTATCTGTTTTCGCGCGCCGTCATGGCCTTGTTCATCACCGATCCCGTCGTGCTCGATCTCGCGCAGAACCTGCTGCACATCGTATCCTGGAGCTCGGTCATGTTCGGGATGTCGCTGGTTTTTTCCAACGCGATGCGCGCGAGCGGAACGGCGATTGCACCCATGCTCCTGTCGCTGGTGGCGATCGCCGGGATCGAGGTACCCGCCGCCTTCATCCTCGATCGTCACCTCGGACTTCAAGGCATCTGGATCGCCTATGCGATGACGTTCTGCGTCATGTGCATTCTGCAGATGAGCTATTACCAACTGGTCTGGAAGAAGCAGCGCATCGAGCGCCTTATTTGACCCTCGCTCAGGCACATCCCAAAGGATGACGATCATCATAAAGTTAATGGACGAACCGGTATCCCTACGGCACAATACGCCCAGAAAATAACGATGGGAGAGACCGCCTTGACCAAAGCTGCCCCGCAATTCCTGTTCGATTTCGGCAGTCCCAATGCGTTTCTCAGTCACGAGGCAATTCCCGCGATCGAAGCACGTACCGGCGCGAAGTTTGAATATGTCCCGGTCCTGCTGGGGGGCATCTTCAAGGCGACCAATAATCGCTCGCCGGCCGAAACCTATGCTGGCGTCAAAAACAAGCGCGAGTTTCATCAGCTCGAGACCGAGCGCTTCGTGAAGCGCTTCGGAGTCAAGCCCTACACGATGAACCCGTTCTTTCCGGTCAACACACTGAACCTGATGCGCGTCGCCATCGCGGCACAGCTTGACAGCGTGTTCGAGAAATACGTCGAGGCGGCATTCCATCATATGTGGGGTGAGCCAAAGAAGATGGATGACCCCGAAGTGGCCATCAAAGCGCTGACCGACTCGGGTCTCGATGGCGCAAGACTGTTCGCACGCGGACAGGAGCCCGAGGTGAAGGCAGTGCTGGTGGCAAACACGCAGACCGCCGTCGAGCGTGGCGCCTTCGGCTCGCCGACTTTCTTCGTGGGTAACGAGATGTTCTTCGGCAAGGAGCAGCTGCGCGAAGTCGAGGAACTGATCACCGGCGCCAGCAAGTAACAGGAGAGTTTCATGCAGAAGCGCAACGCGACTGTCGCTGTTATCGGCGCCGGGGATTATATCGGCGCCGAGATCGCCAAGAAGTTTGCCGCCGAAGGTTTCACGGTGTTCGCCGGGCGCCGCAACGGCGACAAGCTGGCGCCTTTGGTGGCAGAGATCGAGGCCATGGGTGGCACGATCGTGGCGCGCTCGCTGGATGCCCGCAAGGAAGACGAAATCGCCGCCTTTCTCGATGACGCAGATGCGCATGCTCCCTTGGAGATTTGCATCTTCAATGTCGGCGCCAATGTGAATTTCCCGATCCTGGAGACGACCGAGCGGGTATTTCGCAAGGTCTGGGAGATGGCCTGCTATTCCGGTTTCCTGGCCGGGCGCGAAGCTGCCCGGCTGATGATGCCGCGTGGCCAGGGCAACATCTTCTTCACGGGCGCCACCGCGAGCTTGCGTGGCGGCAGTGGCTTTGCCGCTTTTGCATCGGCCAAATTCGGATTGCGTGCAGTAGCTCAGGCGATGGCCCGCGAGCTCGGCCCGAAAAACATTCATGTCGCCCATCTGATCATCGACAGCGGCGTCGACACCGCCTGGGTGCGCGAGCGCCGCGAGCAGATGTGGGGCAAGGAGGCGCTGAACAATCCCGATTTATTGATGCCACCGGCCTCGGTCGCTCAGTCATACTGGCAGCTCTATCAGCAGCCGCGTAGCGCCTGGACGTTCGAGCTGGAGATCCGTCCGTTCGGAGAGAAGTGGTAGAAGCAAAACCTGCTTCGTGGTGAGGAGTGCGACTTTGCGCATCTCGCCTAAACGCGGGTTTGTTAGGCCGTGATGAGATCTCTGTCTGAACCAATCGAACAATAAAATTCAGAACAACCCAACTAAGGAATTCCTCAATGCGTATTCTCGTGGTCGGCGCCGGTGCCATCGGCGGCTATTTCGGCGGCAGGCTGTTGCAGGCCGGCAATGACATCACCTTTCTTGTCCGCCCAAAGCGCGCCGGTGAACTGGCGAGCGCCGGCCTTGTCATCAAGAGCCCGCATGGCGACGTGACCCTGAAGAATCCGCCGACGGTGCAGGCTGACACGATCAAGGAGAAATTCGATGTCGTGCTGCTGAGCTGCAAGGCCTTCGATCTCGACGACGCCATCGCGTCCTTCGCACCGGCTGTTGGGCCGAACACAGCGATCATTCCGCTGCTCAACGGCATGAAGCATCTCGACGTGCTGGAGAAGAAATTTGGTGCGGAGAACGTGATGGGCGGTCAGTGCCAGATCGCAGCGACGCTCAACGAGGCGCGCGAAGTGGTGCAGATGGCGCCGATGCAAGTGCTCAGCTTCGGCGAACGCAAGGGCGGCAGTTCAGATCGCGTGAAGGCGATCGCCGCAATCATGGCGACCGGCAACTTTGGCGGCACAGCCTCCGAGACCATCATGCAGGATATGTGGGAGAAGTGGGTCTTCCTAGCGACGATTGCCGGCGCGACCAGCGCCATGCGCGGCGCGGTCGGCGATATCGTGGCGGCACCCGGCGGCCGCGACTTTATCCTTGGCGTGCGCGATGAGATGAGCGCCGTCGCCAAGGCCAATGGCTTCGCACCGCGGGCAGCGTTCCTGGAACGCACCGAGGGCATGCTGACGGCGGAAGGTTCGAAGATGACCGCCTCGATGTATCGCGACATCCTCAACAAGGCGCAGATTGAGGCCGACCAGATCGTCGGCGATGTCATCGCCCGCGCCGATGCCGCCAAGGTTGCCGTGCCGCGACTGCGGATGATCTATACGCATCTCAAGGCGTATGAGCATCAGCGGGTAGCGTAAGCATCACGACGTAGCCCGGATTGAGCCAATCGCAATCCGGGCTACGCTTTCATCTCATAGACGCGCCAGATAATGCGCCAGCGCGGTGATTTCTTCTTCACTCAGCGAATAGGCAACCTCGGCCATCGCTGCCATGCCGCCACCGGCGCGGACGCCGGACTTGTAATCGCGCAGCGCTTTGACGAGATAGTCCTCGCGTTGTCCGGCGATACGCGACACCGCTTTCGTGCCACCATAACTGTCTGTGTGACACGACGCACAGCGACGGCCGACCGCCGCTTGCGCGCCCTTGGCCGACAGATCCGGATTGTCATCGGGCTTTTTGCCCTCCGGCGGTTTCAGCGAGGCGAAATAGGCGCCAAGATTGCGGATGTCGTTGTTGTCGATCTGCTCCAAGATCGGCTGCATCTGTTCGTTCTTGCGCGTGCCTGAACGAAAGAACACCAGCTGCCACTGGATAAACAGATCCGGCTGGGCGGCGAGCGATGGCACGTTCTCCATTTGCGAGATGCCGTTCTCGCCATGACATCCACTGCAGAGCTCGGCTTTCTCCTTGCCGGCGGCGATATCGGCGGCATCAGCCGGACTGGACCCAGAACCAAGAACTAGAAAGACAAGAACAGCCGCGATTGCAGAACGATGCATGAGCCACATTCCCATTCCAGAATACATGAGGCTGGAGCTGCGGATGACGCAACTCCAGCCTCACGCAATTCGCGACTTACTTCGCGTAGCTGATGCGATAGATCGCGCCTGCCCAATCGTCGGCAATCAGCAGCGATCCGTCCTTGGCCAGGACGATATCGGCAGGACGGCCGAGATAGCCCTGGTCACCCTCGATCCAGCCAGAGGCGAAGATCTCCTGCTTGGCGTTCTTCCCATCCGGCCCGGCGATCACACGCTTGATACGTGCGCCCTGATACTTGTGCCGATTCCACGAACCATGCTCGGCAATGAAGATGTTGTTCTTGTATTCGGCAGGAAACATGTTGCCGGTATAGAACTTCATCCCCAGTGGCGCGACATGGGCGCCGAGATTCAACACCGGCGGCGTGAATTCCGAGCACTTGTGACCCATGGCGAATTTCGGATCCGGCATGTTGCCTTGATGGCAATGCGGATAACCGAAATGCTCGCCGAGCTTCGAGATCATGTTGAGCTTGTCGCTCGGCATATCGTCGCTGATCCAGTCGCGCGCATTTTCGGTGAACCAGTATTTGCCGGTGCGGGGATCGACATCGCCGCCGACGCTGTTGCGAACGCCGAGCGCCACGATTTCGGCATTGCCGGTCTTGGGATCGACACGGCGGATCTGCGAGAGGCTGGTCGGCGGAATGCCGATGTTGAAGGGAGGTCCAAACGGAACGTAGAACCAGCCGTCCTTGTCCGGCGCGAGATACTTCCAGCCATGCGCTGCGAATGACGGCATGTCGTCATAGACCACCTTGCCGTCACCGAGCTTGTCGATATTTGCCTCGGCATTCTCGTATTTGATCAGCTTGTTGATATCGATCACATAGAGCGCACCGTCCTGAAAGGCGATGCCCGTCGGCATCTTCATGCCCTTGATGACGGTCTTGACCTCTTTCTTGCCGCCCTTGTCGGTGATCGCATAGACGTTGCCGAGGCCGAACGAGCCGACAAAGAGCGTGCCTTTATCGCCCCAGGCCATCTGCCGCGCCGCCAGCACGCCGGATGCATAGACCTCGATCTTGAATCCCGGCGGCAGCTTGATCTTCTTTATCATGGCTGCGAGTTCGGCGTCGGACGCACCGGTCGGCGGACCTGACGGTGGCGCGAGGCCCTTCTGTGCCTCGGTCTCGTCGCCGAGGAACCAGTCGTCCGGCGGATTGGTCCAGAATTCCTTGGTATCGGATTTGTAGCTCTTGAGCTTCTGCTGTGCGCTCGCTTGATTGAGCGAGGCCATGCCGATCGCCGTAGCGAGGATGGCGGCGCACGCAACAACGGATCGACCAGTCATCGATTTCATCGCGTCACTCCCTGTGCAGCTTATTGCGGCTGCTATGTCTTAATTGAACGTTCGAGACGAACTTTATTGGTCTGTGATTTCTCAGACAGTGAGATGCTAGCACAAATGTCGCAAGTGAAAAGCGCAACTAACGCTCGCGCAAATGAAAGACGTCGCCATCACGACGACATCTTGAAAAGAAATTTTGAGAGTTAGTTCCAGTAGCCTGATGCAATTGGCGCATCGCACCGCATCATCGCGCGATCATTGCTACGTTTTTTTTTAAAGGCTGCCCTTGGTGAGATAGCGCCAGGCCACGGCCAGCAAGATCAGCCCGATGAAGATCAGCGCGACCGGCAGCTTCTTCTTTTCGCGCGGGGGCGGTGGCGTGTTGGGCTTGATCCGGCGAAAAGGCGTGACGTTGTTATTGTTGTCGTCGGGCATTGGTCTTGATCTCGAAGCCGTCTTGATGATGGGCGCGATGCCGGTGCCGCCCATGCGGGAATAATAGCTGCGGTAGACAGTCTGGATGGTGGCTTCGGCCGCGGCTGGCTCGGATTGTTTGCCACGCGCCAGCAGCGCGAGATAGCCCGCATAGAATGTCTGGGCTTCCTGCGGCAGCGCGTCGAGGCTTTTCAGCTTCGCCATCATCACCCAGGTCGCAAAATCCGCCCGCGCCTCGTCATTGGCACGCTTGGCAATTTCCAGGTTGGAATCAGTGGTCGACGGCATCGTCAGTCTCGTACCCGCTTCGCCCGTGGATTGTCTGCCCAACGCCCGATGATTTCAAGCGATGCGGGGCGGATCTGCGTGCCTGCGGATTACAAACGACAAGGCCGCCTGACGGCGGCCTGCGATCGATAAAACTGATGCCAAAAAACCAGGAAAATTCTGGAGCGGGCGAAGGGATTCGAACCCTCGACCCCGACCTTGGCAAGGTCGTGCTCTACCACTGAGCTACACCCGCATCCGAGAAGACAGGCGGCGATTGCTCGCCGCCGACGCGCAGACCTATGCCAAATGCCGGTGGCGAATGCAACAGTTAGACTGCATCTCGGATCGCGACGAGTTAATCGCGGTTTATGGCCCTTTGAGCCTGATTCCGCCCAGAAAATGGGTCAAAACAGCCAAATGTCGCCTCTCGGGTCGAAACGGCCCCTGCCGGACCTATTTCACCGGATTGCAAATTACTGTCACGAACGCCATTTAATCGCTCAGGCCATGCTAGAAGCAGCCAAATTTTTCAGACATCGAGCGAGGTTCACGTGACCATCATGGATCAGGGCGGCGCACAGGCGCCGCAGGCAGGTTCGACGCCGCAGGCAGCAACCGCTCTCATCAAGGACACGACCACCCGCACCTTCGTGCAGGACGTCATCGAGGAATCCAAGCGCCAGCCGGTCCTGATCGACTTCTGGGCGCCTTGGTGTGGTCCGTGCCGCCAGCTGACTCCTGTCATCGAGAAAGCCGTGACCGCCGCCAAGGGCAAGGTGAAGCTGGTCAAGATGAACATCGACGAGAATCCGGAGATTCCCGGCCAGATGGGCATCCAGTCGATCCCGGCCGTGATTGCCTTCGTCAACGGCCAGCCGGCCGATGGCTTCATGGGTGCGGTTCCGGAGAGCCAGGTCAACGCGTTCATCGACAAGCTGACAGCCGGCATGCCTGGGGCCGAGCCGACGGCAGCAGAGTTGCTTCAGGAAGCTGAAGCGATTCTGGCTGAGGGCGATCCGGCGACCGCCGCCTCGATCTATGGCGAGGTGATTGCCGCCGACGCCGGCAATATCGCCGCCATTGCTGGTCTTGCCCGCTGTTACGTCGAGACCGGCGCCATTGAGCAGGCCAAGCAGACGCTTGAGCTCGTCCCGGTCGCGAAGCGTGAGGACGCTGCGGTCAAGGCCGTGCAGGCCAAGATCGACCTGGTCGAACAGGCCAGCGCGCTCGGTCCGGTCACCGAACTGGAACAGAAGGTCGCGGCGAATCCGCTCGACCATCAAGCCCGCTTCGACCTTGCGATCGCGCTCAATGCCGGCAACCAGCGCAGCGAGGCCACCGGTCATCTGCTCGAAATCGTCAAGCGTGACCGCAAATGGGACGACGACGGCGCCCGCAAGCAATTGATCCAGCTCTTCGACGCCTGGGGACCGACGGATGAGGCCACCGTTGACGGTCGCAGGCGGTTATCGACTATCCTGTTCTCGTAATTCTCCTCGCGTGACGAATCGGAACCGGACATGCCCATCAATGCCGACTATCGCGGGCCTGCCGAACTTCCCGAGGTGATCCCGGTCTTTCCGTTACCGGGTGCACTGCTCCTGCCGCGTGGCCAGATGCCGCTGAACATTTTCGAGCAGCGTTATCTGGCGATGATCGACGATTCGCTTCGCGACGGGCACCGGCTGATTGGCATGATCCAGCCCGACGCGGCGCATTCGCCCGATGAGGCCAGGCCGGCACTGTTCAAAGTCGGCTGTGTCGGGCGCATCACCCAGCTCGCCGAATCCGGTGACGGCCGCTACATCCTCGAACTGACCGGCGTTTCCCGTTTCGAGGTGGTGCAGGAACTCTCGGTGCTGACCGCGTACCGGCAGTGCAAGGTCGACTACTTCCCCTTCATCGACGATTTTACCGCACGCAAAGGCGAAGATGATGTGGATCGGACCGCGCTGCTCGCGGTGCTCAACGACTTCCTCAAGGCCAACAACCTGAAAGTGGATTGGGAAGGCATCGACAAGGCCCCCAACGAGGCCCTGGTGAATGCGCTGGCGATGATGTCGCCCTATGGTCCGCCCGAGAAGCAGGCGATGCTCGAAGCGCCCGATCTCAAGACCCGCGCCGAGATCCTGATCGCTGTCACTGAAATGGATCTGGCCAAGAAGCGCACCAGCGGCGACCCACCGCTGCAGTAATTCTGATAAATAACCATGATCCACGACCGCATCACCGGAGCGCACCCATGACCACACCGCCAATCGAGCGCGCCGAAAGCACCGTCGACGCCAAGCTGCTCGAGATTCTGGTGTGCCCGCTGACCAAGGGGCAACTCGAATTCGATGCGGCCCGCCAGGAGCTGATCTCGCGCCAGGCCAAGCTTGCTTATCCAATCCGTGATGGCATTCCGATCATGCTGCCGGAAGAAGCGCGGAAGATCGACTGAATTTCTGATGTAGCGGCTCATGCCGGCGCAAATCTCAGGGCGACGATGCCCGCTACGATGAGCGCGACCCCACCGCCACGCAGCAGACTCATCGACTCGCCAAACAGCACGCTTCCGAACAGGACCGTGCCGGCTGCACCAATCCCGACCCATACCGCGTAGGCGGATCCCACCGGCAAAACCTCCAGAACCCGACCGAGCAGATAGACGAACGCGGCGAGGAAAATCAGCGACAGGATGGTCCAGCCCGGCCGGGTGTAACCCGCCGCATATTTCATCGAGATCGCCCACCCCACATCCAGAAGCCCGGCCACGATCAGCAGCAGCCATGCGACACCCTGGCTCATGGCTTCCTCATGCTGCGATCTTGAGAAGATGAGCGTCCCGTTCAGCGAGGAATGCACGCAGCCGGTCGGCGTAGTCGGCCGTGACGGCGTTCGCTACGCTCGGACGCCCGCGTAACGCTGCCCGCCATGCCCGAACCTTGGGTGTTTGGGCGAAGACTTCCGTGTCAGCGATGGTATCGAACACATCGAAGTAGCGAAAGATCGGCGCGTAAACCGCATCGACCATACTGAAGTGCCGCCCCGCAAAAAATGGCGCTGCGGTTAGCACGTCCTCGATGCGACCGAATTTTCCGGCCAGCATCTTCCGCTTCGCTTCGTAGCTGTTCGCTTCGGTGGCCGTCTCGAATCCCCACAGATCGGCGAGGATCGACGAGCCGAACTCGATCCAGCCACGGTGCCTGGCTCGTTCGAGCGGATCGGATGGGTGGAGCCGCACGCCTGTCTGCGTCTCTTCGAGATATTCGCAGATCACCGCGCTCTCGAAGAGAACGGCGGTGTCGTTGCCGTCGCGCCGGACAAGCAGAAGCGGAACCTTGCCCAGCGGTGAGATTTCGTGAAACCAATCCGGCTTGTGCGCGAGATCGATATAGCACCGCTCGAAACGGACAACCTTTTCGGCAAGCACGATGGCCGCTCGCTGCACGTAAGGGCAGAGATGATGGCGCATCTGGCTGATCCATGGTCATGCGCTCACCTTTATTCTCTCGGCGCGCATCGTCTGCTGCACGGCGGGCCGCGCCTCGACGCGGGCCATGAAGTCGCGCAGATGCGGAAAGTTGGACAGATCCACCTTGGCGAAGTTGGACCACCCGACGATCGTGAACAGATAGGCGTCGGCCGCCGTGAAGCTTTCTCCGAGCAGGAACAGCCTGCCCGCTGCCAGATGGCGTTCGACCGACGCCAGCCGCTCTGCGATCTTTGCGCGTGCAACATCTCCCGCCTGTGCGCCATATTCGGGGTGAAACAGCCACGGGCTAAACATCTTGTGGAGTTCGGTGGCAATGAAGTTGAGCCAGGATTGCAGCTCGACACGCTGCGGTGTGCCCGCTGGTGGCGCCAACCTGCTCTCGGGTTTGAGGTCCGCAAGGTATTGAACGATCGCGGTGCCCTCGGTCAGCACTGTCCCATCATCAAGCGCTAGCGCCGGCACGTAGCCGTTAGGGTTCACCGCCGAATAGTCGCTGTCCGCCTCGGTGACATGGGGCGACTTCCGGATATCCACCCGCACGAGTTCAAGCGGAATACCGGCTTCGTTCGCAACAATGTGAGGTGAGAGCGAGCAGGTACCGGTGGCGTAATAGAGTTTCATGGCTGGATCTTTCATCGCGTCCGTCGTGGTGTCGCTATTGCACCAGCAAGGTAGCGTCCGCGCAGACGCAAGTCCCATTGGCATTTCGCCAGCGACGCTTGCGTGACTGCAAGCAAGCACACTGCTATCTTCGTCAACATGGATGATTGGAACGAACTTCGGCTGGCGCTCGCCATCCAACGCGCGGGCAGTCTGACAGCGGCGGCGATAACACTCGGAGTCGATCACTCCACGGCCTTCCGCCGCCTGAAAGCGTTGGAGGACAAGCTTGGCGTGCGACTATTCGAACGGCTTCCAGGCGGCGCCTACCAAGCGACCGAAGCCGGTGCGCGGATGGCTGCCGGCGCGGAGCGCATGGAAGACGAGGCGCTGGCGCTTGATCGTGACATATCCGGCCGCGATCATCGTCTGTCCGGCCGCCTGACGGTCACGTCGTCCGAAACGCTGGCCTATAGCCGGCTGACGCCGCTTCTCGCCACGTTCCAGCAGGCTCACCCCCGCATCGTCGTGGAGTTGGTGATCGACAACCGCGTGCTGAGCCTGTCGCGCCGCGAAGCCGACATCGCATTGCGCCCTATCCGTCCGAAGGAAGGCGATCTTTGGGGACGTAGACTGTCGGCCATCGCGTGGGGGCTCTATGCCGCCCCTGCCTATCTCGAGGCAATTGGCGGCCCGTTATCGAATCCATCCGAGATCGATCGCCATTCCTTGATCGGCTGGGAGGAAACAACATCAGGCATCGGGGCTGCCGACTGGCTGTCACGCGCCGCGCCATCGAATGCCTTCGTCTATCGGACAAACAGTCTGGTCAACCAGCTCGTCGCAGCGAAAGCCGGCATCGGGCTCGCGCTGATGCCATGCTATCTCGCAGATCACGACACCGGGGTGGCAAGAGCACTATCTGAGCCCCTCAAGGAACTCGAGGGTGAACTCTGGATCGTGACTCATGCGGATTTGAAGAATACGGCGCGCGTCAGGGCCTTCTTCGATCTCGTCGGCGAAGGATTGATCCGCGAGCGCTCGCTGTTCGAAGGCGAGAAGAATCAGAAACCATCCACGTTGAGCGACGTAACCGCATGACGTGCTGACTATAGCGCCTCGCCCTTCAACAGCCGCGGCACTTCCCCCGACAATCCCGCAGCCTGCTTGATGAACGCGCCCTTCAACGGTGGCAGCCGATCGACGATACCGAGACCAATGTCGCGGATGCTGCGCACGAAGGGCAGGTCGTTCGAGAACAGGACGTTCAGCACATTGGTGGCGACACCCATCGTCATGGTGTCGAAGCGGCGCCAGCGCTGGTAGCGCTCAAGCACATCGCTCTGCCCGAAATCCATCCCAAGCCGTGCAGCATCGACGATGGTCTCTGCCAAGGCCGCGACGTCCTTGAGACCCATATTGAGTCCCTGCCCCGCGATCGGATGGATCACATGCGCGGCATCGCCGATCAGCGCCAGCCGTTCGCCGATGAAGGAGCGCGCGACGAAGTAGCCGAGCGGAAAGGCGCGCGGCTTGTCGAGTGCTTTGACCTCGCCGAGGTGCAGGCCGAAGCGCTGCTCAAGCTCGGCATGGAATTCATCGTCCGGCAACGCGACGATGCGTGCGGCTTCCGCGCGCTTCTCGGTCCACACCAGCGACGAACGCTTGCCAGTCAAAGGCAGAATTGCGAACGGCCCGGCGGGCAGGAAGTGTTCTTCGGCACGTCCGTCATGATCGCGCTCATGGCCGACGGTGACGACGATGCCGGACTGGTCATAGTCCCAGCCATGGGTCGCAATACCCGCGCGCTCACGCAGCTTGGAGCGCGCGCCATCGGCGGCGACCAACAGGCCAGCCTCGATCACACTGCCATCCCCGAGCGTGACGCTGACACCGTCGGCCCTTGAATCGAACGTCGTCACCGCAGTCGCACGCAGGTCGACGCCCGCCGCTTCGGCGCGGATCACGAGTTCGTCGATCAGCCGGCGATTCTCGACCATATGTGCGAATGGCTCGCCCGGCTCCACATGACCGCCGAAGGTCAGGAAGGTCGGACGAGTGGCGTCTTCCAGCTTGGAATCAGTAACGACCATGTCGAGGATCGGCTGGCTTTCGGCGGCCACGGCATCCCAGACACCGAGAGCATCGAACAGCCGCCGACAGGCAGCAACGATGGCCGTGGCACGCGGATCGCGGCTCGGCCTCGCCGCCAGCGCGGGATCGGCGACAATGATCGGCAGATCGGGGCCAAGCCCCTGCCGCAACGCCAGCGCCAATGCCAGCCCGGCAAACGCTCCGCCGCCGATGACAATGCCTCGTTGTGCCGTCATGATATCCGTTCTCGCTGTTGCCACGCGCTTATAGCTGGGCGAAACAGGATCGCGAAACAAGGGCGGCAATGGGACCGGGGCCTGCACGGCCAAGGTCTTGGTAAACCTCCCTTAATATTGCCGCTGAGCGAAAGATGCCGACATGTCCAAGAGCCTGATCGATCTGATCGATATCCTCGATCTCGAGACCATCGAGGTGAACATGTTCCGCGGTCGCAGCCCGAAAACGCGCTGGCAGCGGGTGTTCGGCGGCCAGGTGATCGGCCAGGCCATGGTGGCTTCGTGCCGCACCGTCGAAGGCCGCATGCCGCATTCGCTGCATTGTTATTTCATCCTGCCCGGCGACCCGCAGATTCCGATCGTCTACGAGGTCGAGCGCCTGCGCGACGGCAAGAGCTATTCGACCCGGCGTGTCACCGCGATCCAGCACGGCCACGCGATCTTCTCGATGATAGTGTCGTTCCACGCCGAGGAGGAGGACTCGTTCAACCACCAGGATCCGATGCCGGACGTGCCACCGCCGGACAAGCTCACTGCGGAAGAGCTCTCGAAACATCCGATCATCGAGAAGATGCCCGATTTCATCCGCCGCTATTACGAGTCTGACCGGCCGATCGAGCTGCGTCCGGTCGAATTCCAGCGTTATGCCGGCGAGAAGATTCCGGAGGGCCGGATTAATTTCTGGATTCGTACCGCCGCGAAGCTGCCGGACGATCCGGCGCTCCATATGTGCGCGCTGGCCTACGCGTCGGACTTTTCACTGCTGGATTCCATCATGGCCCGCTATGGCCGCACTTTGTTCGACGGTCAGGCAATGGCGGCCAGTCTCGACCACGCCATGTGGTTTCACCGCCCGTTCCGCGCCGACGAATGGCTGCTCTACAGCCAGGATTCGCCGAGCGCCCAGACCGGCCGTGGCCTCGCGCGCGGCCTGATCTTCAAGCCCGACGGCACGCTGGTGGCGACCGTGGCACAGGAAGGCTCAGTGCGCGAGCGACGCGAGAAGCCAGCGACGTAAGTCGCGTCGCTTCCAGTCCGGGATACTGCTTGCCGTCCTGGCGTGCAGTTGGCCCGCCCGAAGGCAGCGCCGGCGCCCAATTTCCACGCGCCGTGCCAACAGGGATGGCATAAAGTTGCGTGATTGCGTAAGCAGGGTCTTACACCGCCCCGAAGAGGAAGCCCTGCATGAAGCTCGTGGTCGCGATCATCAAACCCTTCAAGCTCGATGAAGTGCGTCAGGCTTTGACGGCTATCGGCGTCCACGGCATGACGGTGACCGAAGTGAAAGGCTATGGCCGGCAGAAGGGCCATACCGAGATGTATCGCGGCGCCGAGTATATCGTGAATTTCCTGCCCAAGCTGCGGCTCGAAATCGCTGTGGCATCCGATCTCGTAGCCAAGGCGGTCGAGGTCATCTCCAGCGGAGCCCGGACCGGCCAGATTGGCGACGGCAAGATCTTCGTGACCCCGATCGACCACGCCCTGCGTATCCGCACCGGCGAGACCGACAGCGACGCGCTTTAGGCAATACGCCAGCGCAAGCCGTTACTGTCAGGAGCTGCTGACGGTCAGCTCGGAACCTTCCTGAGAAGCCCTCGGCTGCTTTTTTCAGTTGAGCAGGATCGACTCTGCGCGCGCTGGTTGGAAGGCCTCCAGATTAGACAATTTTGAGGTTTTTGCCTCGAATTGACGTATTTGGACACCTCCCGGCTGCCCGCCGCCTGAGCAGGAATATGTCGAGAGCCTGTCATGCTTCCATTTTGAGCAGAATTGACTAGAGTTTGGGCGCGACCGAATAGCGCACTCTGTCTCAATGCCTGAGAAACGCGAAAAGCTGGGGATTCATAAACCGTTAGAGAATTCCACCGATCTGGCACGGCATTTGATTCTATCTGGTCTGGCTGTGCCCGCGTAGTGAACTTCTCCGCGTGGTGAACCTCAGTCGAGATCGCCCGGTCGGTTTTCGGTCGGGCCCAAGCGGGGATAGGACCCATGAAAATTGTTATGGCGATCATCAAGCCATTCAAGCTTGAGGAAGTCCGTGATGCCCTGACCGCCATTGGCGTTCATGGTTTGACGGTCACGGAAGTCAAAGGATATGGCCGGCAGAAGGGCCATACGGAAATTTATCGCGGCGCTGAATATGCGGTGAGCTTCCTGCCCAAGATCAAGATCGAGGTAGCTGTCGCTTCCGATCAGGTCGACAAAACCATCGAAGCCATCACCACGGCCGCCAAGACCGGCCAGATCGGCGACGGCAAGATCTTCGTCATCAACCTCGACCACGCGGTTCGCATCCGCACCGGCGAGGCCGATGCTGCAGCCCTCTAAGTCGAATTCCTCGGATTTCGCGCTCACCCATTCTTCAATCAGGAGTCAAACACAATGACGTTTAAGCGTCCCTCTGGCGCGGGATTGGCGGCACTCGCCGTTGGCCTGTTCGCCGCAACTGCGGCTTACGCCGATCCGACGGTCAACAAAGGCGACAACGCCTGGATGATGACCTCGACGGTGCTGGTTCTGTTGATGACCGTCCCGGGCCTCGCCCTGTTCTATGGCGGCCTCGTCCGTTCCAAGAACATGCTCTCGGTGTTGATGCAGGTTCTCTACACCGCCTGTATCGTGATGGTGCTGTGGGCCCTCTATGGCTACAGCATCACCTTCACGGGCGGTTCGGCCTATATCGGCGGTTTCTCGAAGGCGTTCCTCGCCGGCGTGACACCTGATTCGATGGCTGCTTCGTTCACCGCAGACGCCAACATCTCGGAACTCGTTTACTTCTGCTTCCAGATGACCTTCGCTGCCATCACCCCGGGCCTGATCGTCGGCGCCTTCGCCGAACGCACCAAGTTCGCGGCTGTGGCGCTTTTCGTGCCGCTCTGGGTGACGCTGATCTACTTCCCGATCGCGCACATGGTTTGGTACTGGGCTGGTCCGGACGCCATTGTCGCAGCTGCCAAGGCTGTTGCTGCAGCGGCTCCCGATGCGAAGGCTGCCGCTCAGGCCAAGCTTGACGAAGTCATGGCCGATGCCGG
This sequence comes from Tardiphaga sp. 813_E8_N1_3, assembly GCF_051811025.1. NCBI lineage: Bacteria > Pseudomonadati > Pseudomonadota > Alphaproteobacteria > Hyphomicrobiales > Nitrobacteraceae > Tardiphaga > Tardiphaga sp. 813_E8_N1_3. Next base: position 5,717,130 of record NZ_JBPWQE010000001.1, on the reverse strand, counting down.
CCAGGTGTTCCTGTGGGGCGCTCTCGACTTCGCTGGCGGCACCGTCGTTCACATCAACGCCGGTATTGCTGGCCTCGTGGGCTGCCTGATCATCGGCAAGCGCACCGGCTACGGCAAGGAGCTGATGGCTCCGCACTCGCTGACCATGACCATGATCGGCGCGTCCCTGCTGTGGGTTGGCTGGTTCGGCTTCAACGTCGGTTCGAACCTCGAAGCCTCGGGCACTGCCGCTCTCGCAATGACCAACACCTTCCTCGCAACTGCGGTTGCGGCGATGGCCTGGATGTTCGCGGAGTGGATGACCAAGGGTCACCCGTCGCTGCTCGGTGCAGCATCGGGCGCGGTTGCCGGCCTCGTCGCCGTCACCCCGGCTTGCGGCTTCTCGGGCCCGATGGGCGCGATGGTTCTCGGTCTGGTCGCAGGCGTCGTCTGCCTGTTCTTCTGCACCGTCGTGAAGAACTCGCTTGGCTATGACGACTCGCTCGATGTGTTCGGCGTCCATTGCGTCGGCGGCATCATCGGCGCGCTCGGCACCGGCATCCTGGTCAACCCGGCCCTCGGCGGCACGGGCGTCATGGACTACGTCGCCGGCAAGATCGGCGACTACGACATGGTCACCCAGATGATCGCCCAGTGTAAGGCTGTCGCGACCACGCTGGTGTGGTCGGGCGTCGGTTCGGCGATCCTGTTCAAGGTCGTCGACGTGATCGTCGGTCTCCGCGTCAATGTTGAAGTCGAGCGCGAAGGCCTCGACGTCACCGAGCACACCGAACGCGCCTACAACATGTAAGCGTCACGAGCCATCCCGGCTCATCGATCCGGGATGCTCACAAAGGGATCGGTTGGGGCACTACCCGGCAATGTCCCAACCGTCGAAGGGCTCCAGCGCAAGCTGGGGCCTTTCACTTTTTGGGGTGCCATTCTGATCCCCGCGCAGGCCTGGACGGCCGCTGAACGTGTGATAGCAAGGCCGGCCCCTCGATGGTTAATCGCGTCTTAACCTCGCCGTATCTATGGTGGTTTGATCCCGTTTCGGCCGATCTCACGGGGCGATCGGCTGCCTTGAAAGTACTGGCGTTTTTCTGATGGCACTCACCGCTCCTCCTTCCGCGGCGCAAGGCGCTGGCAGCCGGACCTCGGCTAGGCCCGATGGCGAGCGTTCGCCGTTTGCGCGACTGACGGAATTGCTGGCGCCATATCAGCCCGGCCAACCGCTGATCACACTGTCATTAGGCGAACCGCAGCACCCGGTGCCGGATTTCGTTGGGCCGATCCTCGCCAAACACACCGCCGATTTCGGCCGCTATCCGATCGCCAAGGGCATCGAGCCGTTCCGCCGCGCCGCCGCCACGTGGATGAGTACGCGCTTCAATCTTCCGCGCACCCTCGATCCTGAAACCGAAGTGCTGGTGCTGAATGGCAGCCGTGAAGGCCTGTTCTTCGCCGCGATCACGGCCGCGCGCTTTGTCGGCCCGCGCAAAGGCACGCCGGCGATCCTGCTGCCAAATCCGTTCTATCCAGCCTACGGCGCCGGTGCGCGCGCCGCGGGTTGCGAGCCGATCTTCATGCCGACCACAGTGGCCAACGGCTTCCTTCCCGATCTCGACGCGCTCGATGAAGCGACGCTGGCACGCACGGTCGCGATGTACGTCGCATCGCCGGCCAATCCGCAAGGCGCCGTCGCGACGCCCGCTTATTTCAAAAAGCTGCACGACCTCGCGCTGCGCTACGGTTTCATCGTGCTGTCCGACGAATGCTATTCGGAAATCTACACACAGGCCGCGCCCGGCAGCATGCTGGCGTCAGCCGGACCCGACTATGCCAATGTCGTTGCGTTTCAGTCGCTGTCTAAGCGCTCGAACCTGCCCGGCATGCGCGTCGGCTTCGTCGCTGGCGACAAGAGATTCCTGAGCGCGTTTCACGAATTGCGCAACGTGGCCGCGCCGCAGGTGCCGGTGCCGCTGCAACAGGTCGCAGTTGCCGCCTATAGCGACGAAGCGCATGTGGAAGAGAATCGCAGACTCTACCGCTTGAAGTTCGATCTTGCGGATCAGATCCTCGGCAATCGCTACGGCTACAAGCGACCGGCCGGTGGCTTCTGCCTGTGGCTCGATGTCTCCGCATATGGCGGCGACGAAGAGGCAACCGTGAGACTGTATCGCGATGGCGGCGTACGCGTGGTGCCCGGAAGTTATCTGGCGCGCCCGCAGGCCGACGGCAGCAATCCCGGCGCCGGCTATATTCGTTTGGCCATGGTGCAGGACAGTGAAACGACAGCCGAGGCTTTGCATCGGCTGGTGAAAATTTTGAATTGAAGATCCTGGATTAATGCAGGGCGCATGAGCACTCCGGTATGAGCACCACGATCGAACGCGTCATTCCTCTGGTCGGCCATCTGCCCGCGTCAATTCGCGAGATGCTGGGTCGTCGGCTGCGCGAACTCGCCGGCTTTGGCCTGGTCTGCGCCGCAGGTGTCGCGGCGGCAGCGATGATGACATGGTCCGTGCAGGACCCGAGCCTGAGCCATGCCACCTCGCGTGCGATCCGCAATGTCGCCGGTTATCCTGGCGCGATCGGTGCCGATCTGTTGATGCAGATCCTCGGCCTCGGCGCGATCATGATGATTCTCACCATCGCCGTCTGGGGTTGGCGGATGATGACGCATCGGCATTTCGATCGCGAAGCGCTGCGCATCGGTTGCTGGGTCCTTTGCACCATCATTGCATCAGGCTTTGCCAGCTGCTGGCAGCACGGCGGGTCGTGGCCGCTGCCGACCGGCGTCGGTGGCGTAGTCGGCGACGCGCTGTTTCGCGCGCCCGCGGTCGTCTTCGGTCCCGTCGGCTTCATCTATCGATTCGTCCTCGGCTTTATTCTCTGCGCGGCGATGATCGTGACTTTCTTGATCGCCTGCGGCTATGGCGCGCAAGCGAAGGAAGAATTTGCCGAGATCGACATCGAGGAAGACGACGAGCCGTTCGAGGAAGATGAAGCTCGCGATCGCGGCTCAATTTCGGTTTCGCTGGGCTGGGCCGCGCATGCGGTGATGAGCGCGAAGGCGCGTCTCGGCCGGTTGCTCTCGCTGGTCTATGGCAAGATGGTCGCGAGCGAGCCGAAAGCGCGCGCGGCCTCCTTCGAACGTCAGGAACCCAACCTCGGCGGTCGTCGCAACAGTCCGTCAATTGCGCCGCATGACGAAGACGAGAGCGGTCACGACGAAGACGAAGAGCAGGATTACGAGGAGGAAGAAGAGGAAGAGGAGCCCGCCCCGAAGGCGCGCAAGAAATCCTCGGCCAAGGAGCCGGTGCGCAAATCCAACGGCAAGTTCGAACTGCCCTCTGTCGGCATGCTCACCGCGCCGAAGGCCGCCGATCGCAAGCCGCTCAGCAAGGCCGAACTCGAAGCCAATTCGCGCGCGCTGGAAGGCGTGCTGCAGGACTTCGGCGTGCGCGGCGAAATCGTCAAAGCCAATCCCGGCCCCGTCGTCACGCTGTATGAACTGGAGCCTGCACCGGGCATCAAGTCGTCGCGCGTGATCGGCCTTGCCGACGATATCGCGCGCTCCATGAGCGCGCTGTCCGCCCGCGTCGCCGTCGTCCCCGGTCGCAACGCCATCGGCATCGAGCTGCCGAACGCACATCGCGAGAACGTCTACCTGCGCGAACTGCTGACCGTGCAGGACACCAATGACGGCAGCATCAAGCTGCCGCTCTGCCTCGGCAAGAATATCGGCGGCGAGTCGATCATCATCGACCTTGCGCGCACGCCGCATATGCTGATCGCCGGTACCACCGGCTCGGGCAAGTCGGTCGCTATCAACACCATGATTCTCAGCCTGGTCTACCGGCTGCGGCCGGATCAGTGTCGCCTGATCATGGTCGATCCGAAGATGCTCGAACTCTCCGTCTATGACGGCATCCCGCATCTGCTGACGCCGGTCGTGACCGATCCGAAGAAGGCCGTGGTCGCACTGAAATGGGCCGTGCGCGAGATGGAAGAGCGCTACAAGCGCATGGCCAAGCTCGGCGTGCGTAACATCGACGGCTATAATGCGCGCCTCGTGGAAGCCAAGGCCAAGGGCGAGGAGCTCTCGCGCACCGTTCACACCGGCTTCGACAAGGAAACCGGCAAGGCGATCTACGAGGAAGAGAAACTCGATCTCGCGCCGCTGCCCTATATCGTCATCATTGTCGACGAAATGGCCGACCTGATGATGGTCGCCGGCAAGGATATCGAAGGCCTGGTGCAGCGCCTCGCGCAGATGGCACGGGCCGCCGGTCTGCACGTCGTCCTCGCGACGCAACGTCCGTCGGTGGACGTCATCACCGGCACGATCAAGGCGAACTTCCCGACGCGCATTTCCTTCCAGGTCACCTCGAAGATCGACAGCCGCACCATCCTGGGCGAGATGGGCGCCGAGCAACTGCTCGGTCGCGGCGACATGCTCTATATGGCTGGCGGCGGTCGCATCTCGCGCGTACACGGTCCTTTCGTGTCGGACGAGGAAGTCGAGAAGGTGGTGCGCCACCTGAAAACGCAGGGCGAGCCGGAATATCTCGAGGCGGTCACCGCCGAAGAACCGGAAGAAGGCGAGGACGGCGCGGTATTCGATTCGACCGGCATGGGTGCCGATGGCGGTGGTGGCGATCTGTTCCAGCAAGCCGTTGCCATCGTGAAGCGCGACCGCAAGGCGTCGACCAGCTACATCCAGCGCCGGCTGCAGATCGGTTACAATCGCGCAGCGTCGCTGATAGAGCGCATGGAAAATGAAGGCATCGTTGGTCAGCCAAACCATGCCGGTAAACGCGAGATTCTGATCGAAGAAGAAGAAAGCGGGTTCTGAGAGTTTGACCCTGCCGATGGACAATCCCGCTTTCGAGTCGCGAAATCGCCACAGCTCCGGGTTAGCGCCTGCGCTGGCGGCGCCAGCCGCGACGGGGGCGCAAGAGACCGCCGGCCGGACCGCAAAACCGGTACCCATTCTGACGCAAAGCGCGGTAAAATGCGCCGAACCCGCCGAGCAGGACGACGCCTTGATGAGACGCCCGACCCATCACGCCGCAGACCGGTCTTTCCTGCGCATCGGCGCAGCCGGCCTCGTCGCGACGTTTGTCGCCGCCATTGTGGCGCCCTCGGCCTACGCCCAATCAATCCCCTTGCCGCGACCTGCACCGCTGGCGCGCAGCAATGGCAGTTTCCAGATGTCGGCTTCCGAGCCCCAGGCCGTTCGGCCGCCGGTCGCAATTGCACCCAAGACATCGGCGACGACATCCACGCCACCGAATCCGATCATTCCGGATCCTCGCCGCAACGTTCCCGCCAGCATTTTCATGACCTTCGACGCCAATCAAAAGGCCCAGGCAAGTAAAGTAAGCAGCTATCTGTCATCACTCAGCAATCTGAGCGGTAACTTTGTTCAGGTGGGGCCAGACGGCAGCCGCACCACCGGTGACTTCTTCATCCAGAAGCCCGGCAAGGTCCGTTTCGAATATGATGCGCCGACGACCATCGCCATGGTGTCCGATGGCCAGTCGCTCGCCGTCCGCGATTCCAAGCTGGCAACCCAGGACATCTACCCGCTGTCGCAGACACCGTTGCGCTATCTGCTGTCCGATCGCATCGACCTGATGAAGGACACCAATGTGGTCGCCGTCACCGCTGACGACCTCTATACGTCGGTGACCATTGAGGAAAAGAACGCGCTGGTCGGCACCTCGCGCCTGATGCTGATGGTCGGCACCAAGGATGGCCAGCTCAAGCAGTGGACCGTCACCGACCCGCAGGGCTATGACACCACGGTCGCGATCTACAATCTCGATACCGCGAAAAAGCCCGACCCGGGGCTGTTCAAGATCGACTTCACCAAGTATCCCACCAGCGGCGCGAATTAGTTTTCGCTGCAGGTGATGCCCTCATGATGAGCAGGCGCGCTTGCGCCGTCTCACCATCGGATTTCCATGCGTTTTTCCCTGACTACCTGGAATATCAATTCGGTGCGATTGCGCATCGACCTTGTCGCCAAGTTTCTCGAAGAGATGCAGCCGGATGTGCTGTGTCTGCAGGAAACCAAGTGCCCGGACGATGCCTTTCCGCTCAAGCGCTTCAAACAGCTCGGCTATGACCATGTCGTGCTGAACGGACAGAAGGGCTATCACGGTGTCGCCATCGTCTCGAAACTTCCGTTCGAGAGCAGCGACATCCGCGTGTTCTGCAACAATCTGGACTCACGCCACATCTCGGTATCGTTCGGCGAAAAGGCCGGCATGGCCGTGCCGCTGATCGTGCATGATTTCTATGTGCCTGCCGGCGGCGACGTTCCGGATCCGGACGTGAATGCGAAGTTCGCGCACAAGCTCTCGTTCCTCGACGAGATGAAGACCTGCGAGCCGCTGCATCCGCGCGGCGACGCGCGTCACATCCTGGTCGGCGATCTCAACGTGGCGCCACATGAGAATGACGTGTGGTCGCACAAGCAGATGCTGAAGATTGTGTCGCATACGCCGATCGAGTGCGAAAAGCTGCTCGCCGTGCAGAGCGAAGGCAACTGGATCGACGTCGCGCGCGAACGCATTCCACTGTCGGAAAAGATCTACACGTGGTGGAGCTACCGAGCCGCCGACTGGGCAGCGTCGAATCGCGGCCGCCGCCTCGATCACATCTGGGTGTCGTCCGCACTGAAAGATTCAATCCGCGACTTCACCGTGACCGGTGATGCACGCGGATGGGAACGGCCATCAGACCACGTACCGGTCACGACGGTGCTGGAGCTTTGATATCAGTTACTGGCTGAGCTTGGCGCCGATCAACGTCACGTCGCTGGCGAGCTGGCTGACGCGGGTCGCCATGTCGTCACGCAGACGGCGCGCGGCAGCGGGATCGCTGTCGAGCACGCGCTGAAACAGGCTGCGTGTGATCCGGATCGTGCTGGAATATTCCGTGGCGACCGCCGTCGAGGGTCGCTGCATCGCCACCAGCAATGCAAGTTCGCCCATCAATGTGCCGGGGCCTGCGATCACTTCATGATCGCTGCCGTCGTCGAGACTGATGCGGAATGCGCCGGTTTGGACGACGTAGCCGCAATCGGCATCGTCGCCCTGCCGGAACAACACGGAGCCCCGTGCAAATTCCTGCTGTTCGGAGCCGATCGCGATCACGCGCAAAGCGGCGATACCCAACAGGCGCAATGTCGGGACGCGCTCAAGCAGGGCTACATCATCATCGATCGACATGTAGAACCGTGTGATCGGGACGCGCGAAGGAGGGCACCGAACAGCTAATGGCGAATCGGCTCCCCAATCGTATCACGGCACCAACTTGTAGCCACCGGCTTCCGTCACCAGGATTTCGGGATTGGCGGCGTCCTTCTCGATCTTCTGACGCAGCCGATAGATATGCGTTTCCAGCGTGTGCGTGGTGACGCCGGAATTGTAGCCCCAGACTTCCTGCAGCAACGTCTCGCGCGACACCGGCAACTGGCCGGCGCGATACAGGAAGCGCAGGATCGCGGTTTCCTTCTCGGTCAGGCGGACCTTCTTGGCATTGGCGCCGGTGAGCATCTTGGAGCCAGGCCGGAAACTATAGGGACCGACAGTGAAAACAGCGTCTTCGCTGGCTTCGTGTTGACGGAGCTGCGCACGGATACGCGCCAGCAGCACGGCGAAGCGGAACGGCTTGGCGACATAATCATTGGCGCCGGACTCCAGACCGAGAATGGTGTCGGAATCGGTGTCGTGTCCCGTCAGCATGATGATCGGCGCCTTGAAGCCACCTTTGCGTAGGCTGCGCACGACTTCGCGACCATCCGTATCGGGCAGGCCGACATCCATCAGGACCAGATCGGGGGAATTGGCCTTGGCTGCGGTAGCGCCCTTGGCGCCGGTGTCGACAGCGGAGGCCTCGAACTCTTCGTGCAGCGACAGCTGCTCGACCAGCGCCTCGCGCAAATCAGTATCGTCATCCACGATCAGGATCTTGCGGGCATTGGGCATTGCGACAATCCTTTGAACGGCTGCGGCGGAGCGTTGTACGCCGCGCTGAAACAGTGGGCCAGAAATCGTGACAGGCTTCGCCGTTAGCGCATATTCTAGCGCAAAATCAGCGACATTCCCGGCGAATGTACTGCTGCAGCGCGAAATAGAACATTTGCGGTAAATAGCAAGGCGGAGTTCGCGATTCGGATGGGAAGTCTCGTTATTTCAGACACTTATCGAACAAGCTTGCGTGATCGACCGCTAACTATGGTTCACATTCGCGCGTCAGCCGGAGACAGACTCCGTGGATGGCTGACGACCGACCACACAACCATACCCGTCGCGCTCGGCCGCGGCGGAATCAAGGCGAACAAACGCGAAGGCGATGGCGGAACGCCGCGTGGGACGTTTCGCCCCATCCGGCTGTGGTGGCGAGCCGACCGCCATCCACGTCCGCGTAGCTTTCTGCCAATCCGCCCGATCACCCCCACGGATGGCTGGTGCGAGGATCCATCTGACCGGCACTACAATCGGCCTGTGCGCCTCGATCGTGGAAATGACGGCGACCGACTGGCCCGCGAGGATCATCTCTACGATTTCATCATCGAGATCGACCAGAACACCCGGCCGCGGATCGCCGGACGGGGAAGCGCAGTGTTCCTGCATCTCGCACGCCAGAAATTCGCGCCGACCGCTGGCTGTGTTGCGATGACCAAGCCAGCCATGCTGCGGCTGCTGGCCCGGATCGGACCGCAAACGCGCATCGTCATCGGCTAAATCTGGTGCAGACCCAGCCTTCAGATTTTTAGAAGAGACGGGAAGATCTGACCGGAGATTGAATGACCCGGCCAGACTGATCGGTTACTCCGGCTTCCTGTGCGGATCGTTATGCGGCGGCGCCTTCGGCCGCGCCGGAGGATGAGGAGCCGGACGAGCTGCAACCGGATGCGGCGCTGGCCGCGCGGCGGCAACATGCGGCGGGGCCGGCGGTTTCGCGACAGCGGCCATCCTGGGAGCCGCCGGGTGCGGGGCGACAGGCGGCCTGACCGTAAGCGGCTTGGCTGCCGTGTTCAGCGCGTTCGGCGGGACTGCGCCATTGGTCGTCGCATGTGCGACGGCCGCCGATGGCCCCTTGTTCTCAGGCATTGCGTTCGCAACCGGCCTGTTTGCAGGCGGTTTGGCGCCGGTCGAAGGAAGTGCCGCGGGCACGAACGTCGCCGCCGGCCGCGCGGCAGCCGGCCCAATTTCCCGCGCTGCCACGACACCTTTGCCAGCGAATTCACCCGGCTTGGCAGTCGCCGCAATCGCCGGACGGCCATGATTTTCGGACGCGAGCAGCGCTCTGTTGGTGCTCGCGATATGTTCGTGCTGGGTTTGTACAGCCGTTGCCGCGATGTGTGGTTGGTGCGCGACGGCCTGCTCCTGCGGCGTCGGCTGCGCGGTTGTGCCGCCAGCGCCGCCGTTGAAACTGACCCGCGTGATGTTGGTCGTATTGTTGACGATGGTCTGGTTGTAGACATTCGTGACGGCGACGCCGCCGAAGTTATTGACGGTTCGGTTGTAGGCGAACACGCCGTTGGTCCAGCGCCCACCACCATAACCAGCGCCGCCATAGCCGTAGCCGTAATCGACGCCGCCGTAGAAACCGACCTGCGTTCCCCAGTAGCCGGCGTTCCAGCCGTAATAGCCGCCATGCCAGCCCCAATAGCCCGGCGTCCACAACAGGCCGACCTGAGGCGGCTCGACCCAGGTGCCGGGCACCCAGTAGTAACCGTCCGGACCATAGGCCCAGAAGCCGGGCGTCCAGATATAGCCAGGCGCGGGAATGGCGGGCTGCTCGTAGACCGGCAGTTCCGGTGGAGCAATCGTGATGCTGATGATCTGCGCCATGGCAACGACCGGCATGGTCAGCGTGGCCAGAAGCCAAGTGGCGGAGCGAAAGTAGCATGTCTGTCCCTCTCGCGGGGCTGGGTCCCGCGTCGGACACAGTCGAGACGGATTGGTGCGACATTATGGCGCACCTTCAGGCGCGCGGTCGGGAACTTTTCACTTCAGGCAAAGCGCCAACGGCCCATTACCGGAAGTGAGAGAGGTGAGAGAAGAACTACCGTTTCCCGAAGATCGCCGAGCCGACGCGCACATGAGTCGCGCCGAACTGGATGGCGATGGCGAAGTCGGCACTCATGCCCATCGACAACCCAGTCAATCCGTTACGTGCAGCGATCTTCGCTGTCAGCGCGAAATGCGGTGCCGGCGCATCGTCAACCGGCGGAATACACATCAATCCGGAAATCGTCAGCCCATATGTATCGCGACAGCGGGCCAGGAAATCATCGGCCTCGCCCGGCGCGATGCCGGCCTTTTGCGGCTCCTCACCGGTGTTGAGCTGTACAAAGAGCTGTGGCGTCCGCTGCTGCGCCTTCATCTCCTTGCTTAACGCTTCGCAAATGCTCGGGCGATCGACCGAGTGAATCGCATCGAACAAGGCGACCGCTTCCTTGGCCTTGTTGGACTGCAAAGGCCCGATCAGATGCAACGCAATCGCGGGTTGAGTGGCGATCAGCGCCGGCCACTTGGATTTTGCCTCCTGGACGCGATTTTCGCCGAACACACGCTGACCGGACTGGATCACGGGCGCAATTGCATCAGCCTCGAAGGTCTTCGACACCGCGATCAAAGTCACAGAACTGCGATCCCGCCGCGCTTCGTTACACGCGCGGAAGATATCGTACTCGACCGATGCGAGTCCGCCGGTTGGTAAAGAAGGCGTTACGCTCGACGACTCTTGCACGGATTTATTTTCAACCAAGGCGCGAACTTTCTTGAGATCCATTGCAGTTTAACGAATCCGGGAAAGGCTTTTTGAAGGCTTTGGAGTACCTATGTCCGCGGGGCTTAGGGATCGAAGATGTCACGCATCGGTATTAACCGCAATAAAGCGAGGCTTAGGGGAGCTCTCGGTATTCGCGCTCGACTGGTCCTGTTGGCCCTCATTCTGGTCGGGCCATTAATGGCGGAGCGAATTCGCTCACTCGATGCGACGCGCACCCACCAGATCGCGACGGCCGCGCGTGATTTCGCTGGTGTCGCCCAGCACAGCGCCGATGCACAGCGCGAAGTCTTCGCCTCGATCGAGGCCGTGCTGAAATCATCCGCCTACATCTATACGTCGGCCGCTCAGGTGAATCGGAGCTGCGCCATTATGCGGGCGAGCCTCCGCGGCGATATGCCGTGGCTGCGCAGCCTGACAGTGGCCGGCGCGGATGGCATCGCCATGTGCTCGACCTGGCCGGAAGTCATCGAGCAGAGATTCGATTTCAGCGATCGCCCCTATTTCAAGAAAGCGATAGCGACCGGTGAGTTTGTCGTCAGCGATTATCTGTTCAGCCGCTTGACGAACCAACCAACGGTGATGGCTGCCTATCTCGCACCGGGCCTGACCAAGGACGACGATGCCGTGGTATTGGCGGCGGTGAATCTCGACTGGATGTCGAAGATCATGGGCAATCTCGGCGACCGGCCCGGTGTCACGACACTGCTGGTCGATCATGCCGGCACCGTGCTTGCAGCGCCGCCGACAAACGCCAGCGCGATCGGTCGGCCGATGGAAGACCTTGCTCTATTGACGATGATCGAAGCGCATCTGCGCAATACAGATAAGCAGACCGGTTCGCTGTCATTCAGCGCCAGTGACGGTTCACAGCGCGCCGTATCATTCGCGACAATCCCCGGTACCGGCGCGCAATTGATCGTCAGCATCGACGAGGCCCGAGTCTCGGCGGTTGCCGATCGCGAAATCCGCACGGCTTATTTGCAGCTCGCCTTCGTCTGCCTGTTCGTTCTGCTTGGCGCGCTTGTGGTTGCGGAGCGACTGATCATCAAGCCGATCCAGATGATGGAAACCATGGCGCAGAGGTTTGGCCGCGGTGACTGGTCGGCGCGCGTTGCGCGCAACACGTTGCCGGCCGAGTTCGTGCCGCTGGCACGCGCATTCTACGGGATGGCAGCGCAACTACGTGGCCGCGAACGCGAATTGCGCGCCAGCAACGAGCAGCTCACGGTGCTGGCATCGGTGGACATGCTGTCCGGCCTGGCGAATCGGCGGGGCTTCCAAAGCCGCCTCGACTTCGAATGGCTGAAAGCCCAGCAGTCCGGCGACCATCTGACGCTGATGATGATCGACGTCGATCACTTCAAACTCTTCAACGACACCTATGGCCATCCCGAAGGCGATGCCTGCCTGGCGCGCGTCGGCGAAGCGCTCTCGAATCTGGCCGATCGCAGCTCGGGCTTTGCCGGCCGCTATGGCGGCGAGGAATTCTGCCTGCTGCTACCGGGCACCGAGGTCGCCCGCGGCGTCCAGATCGGCGAAATGGTGCGCGCTGCCATCTGGAATCTGTCGGTCCCCCATGCCACCAGCGCGCATCAGCGGGTCACCGTCAGTGTCGGCGTAGCCTCAGCGACGCCCGCCACACTGGAGACTGCCAGGGACCTGATCGAGGCAGCCGATGCCTCGCTCTACGCCGCCAAACGGCGTGGCCGCAACACCGTGGTTGAGCACGGCTTTGTCCGGGCCTATGGCACGGCCGTGTCGCTGGCGGGGTGAGACGACAGGGACCCGCCGCGGCCCCGTTTCTCGTCTTAAACCATTGACCTAACGCGGCCTTTTATGGCCTAGTCCCCGGCCTCAAGCGCGAATTCAGCCCGAGCAAGCACCGGTTTGCGACCTCGTTCGCGCGTCCATGATCTGAGAAGCGCTCGAACCGGCCGGCGGATTTCAAAAGCACCATGAGCAACGAACGTTACAACGCCCGCGAGACCGAACCGCGCTGGCAGCGCGTCTGGGACGAGAAGGCGATCTTCGCCACCAAGAACGACGATCCGCGCGAGAAGTATTACGTGCTCGAGATGTTCCCCTATCCGTCAGGGCGCATCCATATGGGCCATGTCCGCAACTATACGATGGGCGACGTCGTCGCGCGCTTCCAGCGCGCGCAGGGCAAGAACGTGCTGCATCCGATGGGCTGGGACGCGTTCGGCCTGCCCGCCGAGAATGCCGCCATCGAGCGCAAGGTCGCCCCGAAGGCCTGGACCTATGAGAACATCGCATCGATGAAGAAGCAGCTGCAGACCATGGGTCTGTCGCTGGACTGGTCGCGCGAATTCGCAACCTGCGACCCAACTTATTACAAGCATCAGCAGAAGATGTTTCTCGATTTCATGCGGGCAGGTTTGGCCGAGCGCAAGAAGTCCAAGGTGAACTGGGATCCGGTCGATCACACCGTGCTGGCCAATGAGCAAGTCATCGACGGCCGCGGCTGGCGTTCTGGCGCGCTGGTCGAACAGCGCGAGCTGACCCAGTGGTTCTTCAAGATCAGCAAATATTCTGACGAGCTGTTGTCCGCGCTGGATACGCTGGATCGCTGGCCGGACAAGGTGCGCCTAATGCAGCGCAACTGGATCGGCAAGTCGGAAGGCCTGCATTTCCAGTTCGGACTGATCGGCGCGCCCGCAGGTTTCGACACGCTGCCCGTGTTCACGACGCGCGCGGACACGATGTATGGCCCGACCTTCTCGGCGATCTCGCCAGATCATCCGCTGGCAAAAGCGCTGGCTGAGATAGATCCGAAGGTGGCGGCCTTCATCGAGGAATGCCATCGCATGGGCACCTCGCAGGCCGAGATCGACACGGCAGAGAAGCTGGGCTTCGACACCGGTATCAAGGTCACACATCCCGCTGACGCGTCATGGACGCTGCCGCTCTATATCGCGAACTTCGTGCTGATGGATTACGGCACCGGCGCCATCATCGGTTGTCCCGCGCATGACCAGCGCGATCTGGATTTCGCGCGCAAATACGATCTGCCGGTACTGGACGTGTTCGTGCCGGTCGGCAGCGACGAGCGCGTGCAGGATGTCGCGTTCGTTCCGGCGAAGACCGATACGGTGCAATATGTGCGCTGGGTTGGCGAACCCGGCGTGATGACCTGCGAAGAAGCCATGAAGCGGTCGCTCGAAATCTTCGAGAAGGACGGCTGGGGCAAGCGCGAGATCAATTTCCGCCTGCGCGACTGGGGCATCTCACGTCAGCGCTATTGGGGTTGCCCGATCCCGATCATTCACTGCCCGAGCTGCGATATCGTGCCGGTGCCGGACAAGGATCTGCCGGTCGTGCTGCCGGAGGACGTCTCCTTCGACAAGCCGGGCAATGCGCTTGATCATCATCCGACGTGGAAGCATGTGAAGTGTCCGAATTGCGGCGCGGATGCACGGCGCGAAACCGATACCATGGACACGTTCGTGGACTCGTCCTGGTATTTCACGCGCTTCACCGATCCGTGGAACGAGACCGCACCGACGACGACGTCCGTCGCCAATCGAATGATGCCAGTCGATCAGTATATCGGCGGCGTCGAACACGCGATCCTGCATCTGCTCTACAGTCGCTTCTTCACCCGCGCCATGAAGGCCACCGGTCACGTCAATTTCGACGAACCATTCGCCGGCATGTTCACGCAGGGCATGGTGGTTCACGAGACCTACAAGAAGCAGGACGGCACCTTCGCCTCACCGGCCGAGATCAACATCGAGATCGGCGGTAACGGCCAACGCGCTACGCTGATCGCCACTGGCGAAGACATCACCATCGGCCCGATCGAAAAGATGTCGAAGTCGAAGCGCAACACGGTCGACCCCGATGACATCATGGGCACCTACGGCGCCGATACCGCCCGCTGGTTCATGCTGTCGGACTCGCCGCCGGACCGCGACGTGATCTGGAGCGAGGAAGGTGTCAAGGGCGCCTCGCGTTTCGTGCAGCGCCTGTGGCGTCAGATCAGCGAATCAGCCGCGCACGGCAAATCAGCGCCGGCAGCCCGTCCCACCGAATTCAATCCCGATGCGCTGGCGATCCGCAAGGCCGCCCATGGCGCGCTCAGCAAGGTCTCGACCGAGATCGAAAAACTGCATTTCAACGTCTGTCTCGCCCATATCCGCGAATTCTCTAACGTGCTGGGCGAAGCCTTGGCGCGTCCGGGAACCCCGGCCCCGGACGTCTGCTGGTCGCTCCACGAGGCCTCGGTCATCCTTGTTCAACTGTTTGCACCGATGATGCCGCATCTGGCCGAAGAATGCTGGGGCGTACTGGGGCAACCGGGCATGATTTCGGAAGCCCGTTGGCCGCAAATCGAGCCCAATCTGCTGGTTGAAGACACCATGACCCTGCCGGTGCAGGTCAATGGCAAGAAGCGCGGAGAAGTCACAGTGGCCCGGGAAGCGACGAACCCGGAAATTGAGGCTGCCGCTCTGGCGCTCGATGCTGTAAAACAGGCTCTCGACGGCAAGCCCGTCAAGAAGGTCATCGTCGTCGCCCAGAGGATCGTGAATGTTGTCGGCTAAATCCCGCATTGCCGCCCGGCTCATGGTCGTCGCCACCCTGGCGGCGCTGACGGCTGGCTGCTTCCAGCCGATGTATGCCGAGCGTGGCGATGGCAAACCCGGCCTGCGCGAGAAACTGCAGGGCGTCGAAGTTCCACCGCTGGAATATCCCAATGCGTCGCCGCAGGCGCGCGTCGGTGTCGCGATCCGCAACGCGCTGATGTTCAAGATGTATGGCAGCGCCACCGGCCTGCCGCCGACCTATCAGCTCAAGATCCGCTTCAACCCGAGCCGCACCTCGCTGATCGTCGATCCGAATACCGCGCTGCCGACCAGCGAAAACTACGGCATCGATGCGACCTACGGCCTGATCGAGATCGCCACCGGCAAGCAGGTCCTGACCGGCAGCACCTTCTCCCGCGTCACCTACGACATTCCTGGCCAGCTGCAGCGCTTCGCCCGCGCCCGTGCCTATCGTGATGCCGAGGACCGCGCGGCCGGTGAGATCGCCGACAATATCAACACCCGGCTGGCGTCGTTCTTCTACGCCGGCACCTAAGCGCCTCGCGTGGTCGCGCTTCGCGGAAAAGATATCGACACGTTCCTGGCCAGGCCGGATACCGGTCGGCCGATCATCCTGCTCTACGGAGCTGATGCCGGACTCGTTCGCGAGCGTGCCGATGCGTTGATGAAATCCGCCGTCGACGATCCCAACGATCCATTTTCGCTGGTCCGCATGGACGGCGACGATCTCGCCGCCGAGCCGTCGCGCCTCGTCGAAGAAGCCATGACCGTCCCGCTGTTCGGCGGTCGCCGCGCCATACGCGTGCGCGCGGGCTCGAAGAATTTTTCCAGCGGCGTCGACACCCTCGCCGACTCCGACATCAAGGATTGCCGTATCGTCATCGAGGCTGGCGAGCTACGGCCGGAATCGCCTTTGCGGAAGGTCTGCGAGAAGGCCAGGACCGCGGTAGCGATTGCCTGTTACCCGGACACCGAGCGTGACCTCGCAAAGTTGATCGACGAAGAACTCCGCGTCTCCAATCTCCGCATGGCGCCCGATGCGCGCGCGACGCTGATGTCGCTGCTCGGTGGCGATCGGCAGGCGTCGCGCAACGAACTCCGCAAACTGACGCTCTATGCGCATGGCACCGGCGAAGTCACGCTCGACGATGTGATGGCCGTTGTTGCCGACGCATCCGAGCTGAAGATCGATCCGATCGTCGATGGCGCCTTTGCCGGAAATCCCGCGGCCGTCGAGGTTGAGTTCAACAAGGCGATGATCGCCGGGACCTATCCCGGCATGATCATGATGGCGGCGCAGCGCCAGGCCGCATTGCTGCACAAAGCCAGTCTGCTTGTCGAAGCCGGCAGCTCTGCGTCATCGGCTGTCGAGAGCGGATTTCCGCGGCTGCATTTTTCGCGCAAGGGAACGGTCGAAGCGGCACTGCGAAATTTCTCAGCACAACGACTGGTGAATATCATCGACCAGCTCGCCGTCGCCGCCCTCGATGTCCGCAAACAAAGCGCCCTCGGCGCGGTGATCGCACAGAGGGCGTTGATGTCGATTGCCGTGAATGCAAGGCGGCGCGGTTAGCTTCCCGCATCCAGCCGCTTCAGAATTTCGTCGAGCTGATCGAGATCGCGATACTTGATGATCACGGTACCGCCGGGATCTCGGTGATCCACCGACACCTTCAGCCCGAGCACGTCGCTGACCCGCTTTTCCAGCGCGATCGTGTCGGCATCCTTCGCCGCCTTGGGAGACGACGTGCGGGGCTTCTGCGGCGCGCGCTCCGGCACGCCTTCTTCATGCGCGAGTGCTTCGGTCTGACGAACGTTCAGCCCCTCGGCGATGATCCGCTTCGCGGCGCTCGACGCATCCGGCAGGTTGATCAGTGCCCGGGCATGACCGTTGGACAACTGACCGGAAGCGATCAGGCCCTGCACGTCCTCCGGCAGCTTGGTGAGGCGCATCATGTTGGCGACATGGCTACGGCTCTTGCCGACGATTTTCGCGATCTCGTCCTGGCTGTGTTTGTAGGTCTCGGCGAGCGCGTGATAGCCCTGCGCCTCTTCCATCGCATTGAGATCTTCGCGCTGGACGTTCTCGATGATCGCGATTTCCATCGCGGCCGAATCCGTCACGTCGAGCGGCACGATCGGCACTTCATGCAGACCGGCGATCTGCGACGCGCGCCAGCGGCGTTCGCCGGCGATGATCTCGAAGCGATCGTTCGAGCCCTTCACCGGACGCACCACGATCGGCTGGATCACGCCATGCTGCTTGATCGATGCCGCGAGTTCGCTGAGTTCCGCATCAGCAAACGTGCGACGCGGGTTGCGCGGATTGGCCTTGAGGAATTCGATAGGCACCTTGCGCTGGTTACGCGAAGGCCGCTCGACATGCGCGGCTTCGCCGCCGACATCGCCGATCAGACTTGCAAGACCGCGACCCAACCGCGAACGCGCTTCATCAGCCATCGCCAATCCCTTCGAACTCATGCGGGGTACTCCGTACTCAAACTAAAAATTCAGACCGCAGGATCGGTAGCGCAAAGCTCACCGCATCCCGAAAACTATCGACGCAAGATTTCAGTGAGCAGTACGCAGATCACGCTCGCGCTGAATCACTTCGGTCGCGAGCCGCAAGTAGGCTTCGGAGCCCGAGCACTTCAGATCATAAACCAGCACCGGCTTGCCGTAGGACGGTGCTTCCGAAATGCGGACGTTGCGCGGGATCATGGTCTCGTAAACCTTGCTTCCCATGAACTCGCGTACGTCAGCAACGACCTGGTTCGACAGGTTGTTGCGTGCGTCGAACATGGTCATCACGATGCCATGGATCGACAGGTTCGGGTTCAACGTCGAGCGCACCTGCTCCACCGTCTGCAACAATTGCGACAGACCTTCGAGGGCGAAGAACTCACACTGCAGAGGAACGAGGATCGCATCCGATGCGGCCATCGCGTTGACCGTCAGAAGATTGAGCGACGGCGGGCAATCGATCAGCACGTAAGTGTAGTCGGAGCCCGGCGAGACATTGTTGTTCAACTCGCCGATCGCATCGCGCAGCCGGAAGGCGCGGTCGCGGGCCGAACCGAGTTCAAGCTCGAGGCCCGAAAGATCCATCGTCGAGGCAGCGATATGCAGACGTGGCACGGCCGTGACGACAACGGCATCGCGCAGCGGCGCTTCGCCGATCAGGACGTCATAGGTCGAGCAGTTGCGATTGCGACGATCGATGCCGAGACCGGTCGATGCGTTGCCCTGCGGATCGAGATCGACGATCAGCACCCGCTCGCCGATGGCAGCCAGTGCCGTGCCGAGATTGATCGCGGTGGTGGTCTTGCCGACGCCGCCCTTCTGATTGGCCAGTGCCAGGATGCGCGGATGGCCAGGCACCATATTTGACGTATGCTCTTGATATTGCTGATCAATTACTGTCATTGGTGTGGCCATTTTGGTTTGCGGACGGGGTCAGTCGCTCGATCCGGTCGAGTTCAACGATCCAGCCTTGTCCGCCGGTCAGGCTGGCATGCAGGCGCGGGCTTATATTCCAATATCTAGTAGCTTCGGTCAATTCCGATTCTACATCTTGACCCTTGAGAAATAAGGCTTTTGTGCCCGGCTTCATGAAGGGCTCAGCGAAACCGATGACGATATGTAACGAGGCAACAGCACGTGCAGTGATGCAATCGACGTGTTCGGGAAATCTATCCACATTATCCCCGATGTCAGCCAGATGAACTGTACCAGGGGCTTGCGTCACCCGTAGCGCTTCGCGCAGGAACGCCGCCTTCTTGGCATTGCGCTCGACGAGATGGATATGCCCACCCACGACGTCACCCATGGCACAGGCCAGAACGACGCCGGGGAAACCTCCGCCGCTGCCGAAGTCGAGCCAGATCTTTGCATCCGGCGCGAGGTTCAGAAGCTGCAGCGAATCCGAGATATGGCGCGTCCAGAGATTTGGAAGCGTGGCCGGCGAAATCAGATTTGTCTTGGCCTGCCACTGCAGCAACAGGTCAACATAACGATCGAGCCTGTCTTCCGTTTCACGTGAAACAGGTGTCAGCCGCAGGGCCGCGGCCTTGTCGGCATCGAGCCGGGGTGCGGGAGCAGCTTGCTGGGATCGTTGGGCCATTGGATTGTCTGAAAAGCTGTTGGGACCCATCCATACTCTGAGTCCATTGCTGTCGCTATCAAATTGCCGGATTGAGGCGACGAATCCGGGCGGGAATTGCCGATGAATGAGCGCCCGACCTATCAGGAAGCCCTTCGACGCACCGACCTGCTCGGCATCCTCGAGCCATTCGACCCGCATGTGATCGGCACGCTGCCGCTCGGAGTCGCCCGGTCCGACAGGGACATCGATATCGTCTGTTGCGCCGCCGACCTGTCCGCGGCTGTCGGACTTATCTGGAAGCACTTCGGCGAGTCCGAAAGCTTTGCCATCTATCAATGGTCGGCCAAAGGCCGACCGGTGATCGCGATATTCGAAGCGTATGGATGGCCGTTCGAGATCTTCGTCAGCTCGACTCCCGTACAGGATCAAGCCGGCTGGCGGCACTTCGAGGTCGAGAAGCGACTGCTGAGCCTGGGCGGACCCGCCTTCCATACCGCCGTCTACGCGTTACGGGCCGGGGGAGTAAAGACAGAGCCCGCCTTTGCGCGTGCTCTCAAGCTTGAAGGCGATCCTTATGCTGTCTTGTACGACTTGTTCAGCACCTCTGATGACCAGCTGAATGCAGTCCTGAGGGCGCAAGGCTTTGCAGTCTAGAGGATGCAGGACAGTGAGTTGACCAGGATCAATGCGAGCGGGACGAGTCCGGCCTCCAATGAATCATCGTTGGAGGCAGATGACCATGAGTGTGATCGTACGGCTTTTCCTGATGCTGGCAGCACCCATCACTGCGCTATTCGTCTCGCGTGATGCACTCAATTTCGACGTGGTCCAGACGATCGTCGCGGTGGTTCTCTTTACAGTGGCCGTCGCTGCTATCGCCTTCTGGCCCCGCCCAACGAAGCCATCTTCAACAGAGCCACGCTGATTTCGGCTTCCTGTTTCACGTGAAACAAACAACTAGGCCAAACCAGCCTTCGGCTTGCGCGCTTCGCGGCGGAGATAGGCGGCGAGAATGGCCAGCGCGGCCGGGGTCATACCATCCAGACGTCCCGCCTGCCCCACTGTGTGCGGAAGCGCGGCTTTAAGCTTCGCCCGGGCCTCATTGGACAGTCCGGGGACCACATCATAGTCGACATCCACGAGCGAGAGACCCTCATCACGGCGGAAAGCCTCCACATCCGCGGTCTGACGCTTCAGATAGACATCATATTTGGCATCGATCTCGATATGGGTGCCGATCGCTGGGTCAATGGCCGACAATTCTGGCCAGATCCGGGTCACAGTGGCCCATTCGGTCTCCGGGTAGGACAGGAGATCGAAGGCGGAGCGACGCTGACCGTCATGATTGAGCGCCAGACCGTGCTTAGCGGCCCCATTAGGAGTGATCGAGAGCGCCTGGGTCAGGGCTTTACCAGCGCCGAGGGCTTCCATCTTGGCGCCATGGCGGGCCGAACGAGCGCTGCCGACACATCCCAGACTGATACCCTTGTCGGTCAGGCGCTGATCGGCGTTGTCGGCACGCAGCGTGAGACGGTATTCCGCCCGTGAAGTGAACATCCGATAGGGCTCGGTAATCCCACGGGTGACCAGGTCGTCGATCATCACGCCGAGATAGCCATCGGCACGATCGAATACGGTCAGCTGGCTCCCACTCGCGGCCAGGGCCGCATTCAGACCGGCGACGAGACCCTGGGCGGCGGCTTCTTCGTATCCGGTGGTGCCATTGATCTGCCCGGCCAGAAACAGGCCGGGGACGCGCTTGGTCTGCAGGGTCGGATCGAGTTCGCGGGGATCGACATGGTCATATTCGATCGCATAGCCCGGGCGGACCATTCGGACCCGCTCGAGACCGGGGATCGAGGCCAGGATCGCAGCCTGAACGTCCTCGGGCAGTGAGGTAGAGATGCCGTTGGGATAGACCGTGGAGTCATCGAGGCCTTCCGGCTCCAGGAAGATCTGGTGGCCATCGCGATCGCCGAAACGGACGATCTTGTCCTCGATGGACGGGCAATAGCGCGGCCCCGAGCTCTTGATCTGGCCGGAATACATCGGCGAGCGATGCACATTGGCCCGGATCACCTCATGGGTCGCCGGTGTGGTGCGCGTGATGCCGCACTGAATCTGCGGATTGGTGATCCGATCGGTCATCACCGAAAACGGCTCCGGCGGATCGTCGGCGGACTGCATCTCAACGGCGGCCCAGTCTATGGTGGTCCCATCGAGCCGCGGTGGCGTGCCGGTCTTGAGCCGTCCGAGGGTAAAGCCGACGCGTTCGAACGCCTTGGACAGGCCGAGTGCGGGAGCTTCATCGATCCGGCCAGCGGGCCAGTTCTTCTCGCCGAGATGGATCAGGCCGCGCAGAAAGGTCCCGGTGGTGATGACCACCGATCCGGCGGAGAGTTCGCGGCCATCGGCCAGACGGATGCCGGTGACCCGGCCATTTGACATCAGCAGGTCGTCGGCCTCGCCTTCAACCACACTCAGATTCTCGGTCGCCACGATCGCCGCCTGCATCGCTGCAGCGTAAAGCTTGCGGTCCGCCTGGGTACGCGGGCCACGAACGGCTGGACCCTTCTTGCGGTTGAGCATGCGGAACTGGATGCCGCCGGCATCGGCGACGCGTCCCATCAACCCGTCCAGCGCATCCACCTCGCGAACGAGATGGCCCTTACCGAGACCGCCGATGGCTGGGTTGCAGGACATCGCGCCAACGGTCGCAAACTGATGCGTGACCAATGCCGTCCGCGCGCCCATGCGCGCAGCACCAGCCGCGGCCTCGCAGCCGGCATGGCCTCCCCCGATTACGATGACGTCAAACTTGTCCTGCATGGCTGCAGCTTCTAGCGCGGGCGCCGCCGGGATTGAAGAGAAATCCACAGGCAGCGTTTCACGTGAAACAACAGTGTCTTTGGAAGAATGGAGGCCGGACTGTTTCACGTGAAACACATTCTTCTTCGGCCATCATTGCGAGGGGCGTATTGCAACGAAGCAGTCCTGTCTTTTGCAAGTCAGCTACCCGGCCTTCTGGATTGCTTCGCTCCGCTCGCAATGATGGCTGAAATCTCTATGCTTTTACCGAGAGCTCCACACCCGAGTTGATTCAATATTCATTTCATTAAAAATGAACAAAGTAATATTACTTACCTATACAAAAATCCCGGAAGATGCTATCGAGGATGTCTTCCACATCGACACGCCCAAGCAACCGTCCCAATTGCTGCGCTGCAGCACGCATATCCTCGGCTACGAATTCTTCGCCTTGCTCAGCCGATGCTGCAGCATGCTGCAGCAAATCCGACGTGCTGCGCAGCAAAAGACGTTGCCGCTCCCGGGTAATCAGCCCGGCCTCACCGCTCCCGAAGTACCGACCGGCGAAATCGACCAGCAGGGCCAACAGTTGTGCGAGGCCATCGCCGCGCTCTGCAGAGATGGCGATCAACAAGTCTGGCCCGGCCGACGCACCCTGGATCAGATCGACCTTGTTCCGGACCACCCAGACCGGCGTTTTAGATTCCGCCAACCATTGCCCCGGATTGGATGCCTCCGCGCCGGAGTCGACCAGCCACAGCACCAGATCCGCTTCAGCCGCCCGAGCCCGCGCCCGGCGCACGCCCTCCCCCTCCACCGGATCGGCCGTCTCGCGAATGCCGGCGGTATCGATGATCGTCACCGGATAACCGTCGAGATCGAGTTGCACCTCGATGACGTCCCGGGTGGTGCCGGCATACGGTGAAACAATTGCCACATCGCGGCGGGCGAGCTGATTCATCAGCGTTGATTTCCCGACATTGGGCTGGCCAGCGATGGTCACCACCAGACCGTCACGCAACCGCTCGCTTCGACCCTGCGCCGCCAGCACGTCCTCGATCTCCCGATGCAGCGCCGATGCTTTCGCCAAAGCCGGCGCCAGTAATTCGGCGGATACGTCGCCTTCGTCGGAAAAATCGATACCGACTTCGACCAGGGCCAGCGCCTCGATGATCTGCTGTCGCCAGTTGCGCGCCTTGTCGCCGAGCAGTCCCTTGAGCTGCCGCAGCGCCTGACGCCGCTGCCGGTCGGTATCGGCATGGATCAGATCATCAAGGCCTTCCGCCTCGGTCAGGTCGAGCTTGCCGTTCTCGAACGCACGGCGCGTAAATTCGCCGGGCTCCGCCGGCCGCAAGCCGTCGATAGCGCCCAGCGCTTCAAACAAGGAAGCCAGCACTGCGCGCCCGCCATGAATGTGAAATTCGGCAATGTCCTCGCCGGTCGCACTGGCCGGTCCCGGAAACCACAGCACCACCGCATCGTCGATCGGCCCGAGCCGGTCATCCGAGAGGAAAACATGGGTGGCCATCCGCGGCGCCGGCAGCTTCCTTGCCAGACGCGCCAGCGCCTCGCCTGCCTGAGGACCTGACACGCGGACAATCGCAATCGCCGTCGGCGGGCGTCCGGAGGACAAAGCGTAGATCGTCTGGTCGCGTGGATGCATCGCCTATTTGCCGATGGGCTGCAGGTGGCGCAATCAGATTCTTGCGTCGCATCTTTTAAGCCAAGCGGGACATTCCGGATTCGCACTCTGATCGCTGCGCCTACCGACGTACATCCTGCAATGACGGTTTGTGGACTCATAACAAAAAAGCGCCGCTGCTGTCGCAACGGCGCTTTTGCATTCCTGAAACTGTTCGCTCGAACAGCCCCTAAGCTTACGTGTTCATCGAATCGAAGAATTCCGAGTTGTTCTTCGTATTGCGGAGCTTGTCGAGCAGGAAGTCGATAGCGTCCATCGTACCCATCGGATTGAGAATGCGGCGGAGGACATACATCTTCTTGAGCAGCTGTGGATCGGTGATGAGCTCTTCCTTGCGGGTGCCGGAGCGCGAAATATCGATCGCGGGGAAGGTCCGCTTGTCCGAGACCTTGCGGTCCAGGATGAGTTCCGAGTTACCGGTGCCCTTGAATTCTTCGAAGATCACTTCGTCCATACGGCTGCCAGTATCGACCAGCGCGGTGGCGATGATGGTCAGCGAACCACCTTCTTCCACGTTACGAGCCGCACCGAAGAAGCGCTTCGGACGCTGCAGCGCGTTGGCGTCAACACCGCCGGTCAGCACCTTGCCGGACGACGGCACCACGGTGTTGTAGGCGCGCCCGAGACGGGTGATCGAATCCAAAAGGATGACGACGTCGCGGCCATGTTCGACCAGGCGCTTGGCCTTCTCGATCACCATTTCAGCGACCTGAACGTGACGCACCGCCGGTTCGTCGAAGGTCGAGGAGACGACCTCACCCTTCACCGAACGCTGCATGTCGGTGACTTCTTCCGGACGTTCGTCGATCAGAAGAACGATCAGATAGCATTCCGGATGATTGGCCGTGATCGAATGCGCGATGTTCTGCATCAACACGGTTTTACCCGTGCGCGGCGGCGCAACGATCAATGCGCGTTGGCCTTTGCCGATCGGCGCCACAATGTCGATGACGCGTGCCGAGAGATCGCGGCGGGTCGAATCTTCCAGCTCAAGGCGGAAACGCTGATCTGGAAAGAGCGGGGTCAGGTTGTCGAAATTGACCTTGTGCTTCGACTTCTCAGGATCCTCGAAGTTAAGCGTATTGACCTTCAGCAGAGCGAAATAGCGTTCGCCTTCCTTCGGGCTGCGAATATGGCCTTCAACCGTATCGCCGGTGCGCAGGCCGAAGCGGCGGATTTGCGAGGGCGAGACGTAGATATCGTCTGGGCCCGGCAGGTAATTCGCATCGGGCGACCGCAAGAAGCCAAAGCCGTCGGAGAGAACCTCGACGACGCCTTCGCCGATGATGTCGGTTTCCTTGATCGCAAGCTGCTTCAAGCTCGCGAACATCAGCTCCTGCTTGCGCATGGTGCTGGCATTTTCGACCCCGAGCTCTTCCGCAAACGAGACAAGCTCGGCTGGCGTCTTGGCCTTGAGGTCCTGGAGTTTCATTTCCCGCATTGGGAGGGATCCTGTGGAAAGTCGGGGAGGGAGCGCGAGGTAGCCAAGACGGATGCGGACGCTGGAAAAGATCAGGAAAGTCCGCAGGTCTCTGGCCAGGAAGTCTTGAGCGAGGAAGGTGCTGAAGGAGCTTCAAACCTGATGCGGTGGCCGGTTTAAAAAGCGAAACCGGTACAAACCACATCCGCCTGCGTGGGGTGGGATGACGCGAATATAGAAAATCGCAGGGTGTCGCGCAAGGAGCCGAGACGGCGGTTGTGATGACAAATTTAGCCTAGAACGGCTTCACAATCACCAAAATCACGATCAGGATCATCAAAACGGTCGGTACCTCGTTGATAATTCGATAGAATTTCGAAGTCCGCGTATTTTTGTCCTGAGCAAAATCACGCACCCGGGCACTCAGGAAACCATGAACGCCAGACATCAGCAGCACCAGCGTCAGTTTGGCGTGAAACCAGCCCGAGCTTAACCAGTGACCGGCCCAGGCGAGATACAGGCCGACGATCCAGGTGGCGATCATCGCCGGATTGATGATCGCCTTGAGCAGACGACGCTCCATCAGTTTGAAGGTTTCGGATTGCTTCGAGCCGATCTCCGCATCGCAGTGATAGACGAACAGTCGCGGCAGATAGAGCATGCCTGCCATCCACGAGATGACGGCGATCACATGCAGCGCCTTGGCCCATTCATACATTCGAAAGTTCTTTCCAGCATCACTGCGTCACATCGCACGTGCCGAGACCGGAACACTTCACCGGAAAGCCGCGTTGCAGGACACGCCGATACAGAGCGGATCACCGCACTATCCGCAAGCCATCCTTCTCTTAAATAATATTTATAGAATCTTAGGTTTGAGTCTAAGTGACAGTGGATTTCAGCCGCCCAAAACAATCCCAGAACTGTCCCGCGCTTATGCACATCGCCGTGTGATTTTCCGACAGCCGCTCGCATGCAAGTTCGATATGCAGCGCAAAGGCTTACCGTCGCCGTGCACTGGATTATCCCAAGACAAACCTGGATAACCCCATTATCATTCCAGGCAGCCTCAGAGTTTTTCCTCTTCATGAGGCCTGTGAAGAAAAAACCGAGTTATCCCGGGTCCGCCGAGGCGGTGGTCGATATTCCGGAAAAGCTCCACAGAGATTCACAGGACATACACGATCATGGTGCCCACCACCGGCAGCTATTTTCATCTTCATCTGGTCTCCGATTCGACCGGTGAGACATTGATCACCGTGGCCCGCGCCGTCGCTGCGCAATATGCGAATGTCACGCCGGTCGAGCATGTCTACCCGCTTGTGCGGAGTCAGAAGCAGCTTGATCGGGTGCTTTCCGAGATCGAGGAAGCGCCGGGCATTGTTCTCTTTACGCTACTGGAAAAAGATCTGGTCGGCCGACTGGAAGCCAAATGCCAGGAGATCAACAGCCCGAGCCTGTCGATCATCGGGCCGGTGATGCAGCTCTTTCAGGCCTATCTTGGTGCGTCGACCACCGGCCGCGTCGGCGCGCAGCACACGCTCAATGCCGAATATTTCAAGCGTATCGATGCGCTGAATTATTCGATGATGCATGACGACGGCCAGCATGTGGAAGGCCTCGAAGAAGCGGACGTGGTTCTGGTCGGCGTTTCGCGCACGTCGAAGACACCGACATCAATTTATCTTGCCAATCGTGGTGTGCGCACGGCCAATGTGCCGCTGGTCCCCGGCATCCCCATTCCCCACCAGCTTGAGACGTTGAAAAATCCGCTGGTGGTCAGCCTGCACGCAACGCCGGAGCGCTTGATTCAGATTCGCCAGAACCGGCTTCTGAGCATTGGCAGCGATACGGCTAATGACGATTATATCGATCGCCAGTCGGTCACGGATGAAGTGACCTATGCGCGCAAGCTTAGTGCCAAATACGGCTGGGCTTTGTTGGAAGTGACACGTCGCTCCATCGAGGAAACCGCGGCAGCCATCATGAAACTGCTGGCCGATCGCCAGCGTCAGAGGATGTCCGAATGACCATTTGGCGCGGCGTGCAACCGCTGATCTTGGCGTCGCAGAGTTTGGCCCGTCGCGAGTTGCTGGCGAATGCCGGCATCACCTTCGATGCGATGCCAGCGGATATCGATGAGCGCGGCATCCAGCAGAAATCCGGGTTGAAGGCGCCGGGCGAGATCGCAGCTTTGCTCGCCGAGCGGAAGGCAGCCTTTATCTCGCTGCGTCATCCTGGTCGCTATGTTCTTGGCGCCGATCAAACCCTGGCACTGGGCGATCGGATGTTCAGCAAACCCGCCGGACGCGAACAGGCGGCCGAACAACTTGCAGCTCTCGCCGGCCGGACCCACGAATTGCACTCAGCGCTCGCCGTCGTTTGCGATGGCGCGACGTTGTTCTCCAATGTCTCTGTCGCGCACATGACCATGCGTAAGCTGGATGATGCCGCGATTAATGCCTATCTGGATGCTGCGGGCGACAAGGTGTCGACGAGTGTTGGCGCCTATCAGCTCGAAGGTCTGGGTGTGCATCTGTTCGAGCTGATCGAAGGCGATCACTTCACCATTCTCGGTCTGCCGCTGCTGCCGCTGCTGAGTTTCCTGCGCGGCGAAGAGATGATCGCGATCTGATTTTGATGAGGACTTGATGCGCGTATTGGGGCTGACCGGTTCGATCGGAATGGGCAAATCGACCACCGCGAAATTGTTCATGGAAGCCGGCGTGCCGGTCTATGACGCCGACGCCACTGTGCACATGGTCTATGAGGGCGAAGCTGCGCCGCTGATTGAAGCCGCCTTCCCCGGCACCACAGATAACGGCAAGGTCGATCGCGCGAAGCTCTCTGCACAGGTCGTGCATGATGCCGCCGCGATGAAGAAGCTCGAGCAGATCGTGCATCCGCTGCTATCAGCCTATCACAGGAAATTCCTGGACGATGCCGAGAAATCCGGCGTGCCGGTGGCGGTGGTTGATGTACCCCTGCTCTATGAGACCGGCGGTGAAAAGCGGGTCGATGCGGTGGTCGTCGTGTCCACCAATCCTGAGCAGCAGCGCGAGCGCATCCTGGCGCGCGAGGGTATGACGGCCGAGAAGCTTGACGCCATCCTGGCGCGGCAGCTGCCTGACGCCGAAAAGCGCAAGCGCGCCGACTTCGTGGTGGATACATCGAACGGATTGGACCCCGTGCGGGAGCGGATCCGTGAAATTCTCGCCGAGGCTGTTAAGATGCCACAACGGCGGCCCTGACCGTCCCCTGATTCGACAACCGGCTTAGTTCGATGCGTGAAATCGTCATGGATACCGAAACCACGGGCCTCGATCCCCTCCGGGGCGATCGGCTGGTGGAAATCGGTTGCCTCGAAATCTTCAACCGGATGCCGACCGGCCAGACTTTCCATGTCTACGTCAATCCCGAGCGCGACATGCCTCAGGAAGCGTTCAACGTGCACGGGCTGTCGGCCGAGTTCCTCTCGACCAAGCCGCTGTTTCACGAAGTGGTCGACGACTTCATGACCTTCATCGGTGATTCGCCGCTGGTGATTCATAACGGCATGTTCGACCTCGGCTTCATCAATGCCGAGCTCGACCGCATCAAGCGCCCGCCGGTGCCGCGCGAGCGTCTCGTTGACACGCTGCTGCTGGCGCGGCGCAAGCATCCCGGCGTGTCGAACAAGCTCGACGATCTCTGCGCCCGCTATGCGATCGACAATTCCCGGCGTACCAAGCACGGCGCGCTGCTCGACTCCGAATTGCTGGCGGAAGTCTATATCGACCTCATCGGCGCCCGGCAGTCGCAACTGATCCTGGCGGACGAAGCGCCTGCGCAGCGCACCGGCAGCATCAATGACGCACCGCGCCGCCAGCGCGAGATCGCACTTGCGCCACGCGTGACCGAAGCCGATCGCGCCGAGCACCGCGCCTTTGTCGCAACGATGGGCGAGAAGGCAATCTGGAACGAATTTCTGGGAACGCCGTCGTAAAACGATAATGGCCGGGACAAGCCCGGCCATGACGTAAGCTTGTTGTTTCGAGCACCCGAACTTAGTTTGCCGGACCAGCGTCGGCCTGAGCCTGACGTTCCAGGTTCTGCCGGTACAGACCGACGAAATCCACGGGATCGAGCATCAGCGGCGGGAAGCCGCCATCACGTACCGCGGTGGCGATGATTTCGCGCGCGAACGGGAACAGCAGGCGCGGGCATTCGATCATAACCAGCGGGTGCAGGTTTTCCTGCGGCACATTGACGATGCGGAATACGCCAGCATAGGCCAGTTCGAACGAGAATAGTACTGAGCCGGCGTTCTCGGCCTTGCCCTCGACCGACAGCGTCACTTCATATTCGCTCTCCGAGAGATTGTTGGCGCCGACATTGATCTGGATATTGATGTTCGGCTGCTGGGCCTGCGGTGCTAGCGAGGCCGGGGCGTTCGGATTCTCGAAGGAGAGATCTTTGGTGTATTGCGCCAGCACATTGAGCTGGGGGGGTGACTGCTCCGGAGGGGTGCCGTTGCCGTTTGCCATCGAAAATTCTCCTGAAGCGCTGCCGGGCGGGTGGAACCGGTTCGTCGCGGGCGTCCGCGCGAACGGTCGAATGAGGTGATCGCGGCGAGTGGCTATCATAGGCCTGCGGCACTCGACAAGGATGCCACGCCACAACCTGGACGCTAGAAAATCGCTGGTTTGACCCAACGCTTGGGCATCCAGGCGCAAAACCGGTCATATTCGCCC
The DNA here is from genome assembly GCF_051811025.1 of Tardiphaga sp. 813_E8_N1_3. NCBI lineage: Bacteria > Pseudomonadati > Pseudomonadota > Alphaproteobacteria > Hyphomicrobiales > Nitrobacteraceae > Tardiphaga > Tardiphaga sp. 813_E8_N1_3. Next base: position 5,686,994 of record NZ_JBPWQE010000001.1, on the reverse strand, counting down.
CGAATTCGCGGTAAATGACTGAAAGTGCGGGTTTTCCTCATCCGATCTGATTTCCTCTGCCGGACAAACGCGCTAGAATTTATCGAAGCGGTTGCGGTCGAGGCTGCCGGCGCAAAGGCCGCTTTGCCGCAGCCGGACACGATGGCGCGCCATTGGCTGGGCTTAGTTTCATGTCTACATGGAGCAGGTTCGCTCATGACGCGATCTCCCGACCTTGCGGGAGCCGATTTCAGGACCGCGATGGGCGGCATAGTCTTCCGCCGGGCATGCCCGGCACCGATCAGAAAGCAATAAGACGTGGACATTTACACCATCATCTTCCTGGCACTGGCGGTCTTCATTTTCATCCGCCTGCGCAATGTGCTCGGACAGCGCACCGGCGAAGAGCGTCCGCCCTTCGACCGCGCGGCGCGTGATGCTCTGCCGCCTGAAGGCAATGTCGTGCCCATGCCCGGCGGTCCCGTCGATCAGGCTGCCCCGGCACCGGCCGCCGACGTCTCTCCCGCGGAGCGCTGGAAGGGCATCACCGAACCGGGCACGCCACTCGCCACCGGTCTCGATGCCGTCGTGGAACAGGATTCGTCATTCGATCCCCGCCATTTCATCACTGGCGCCAAGGGCGCCTACGAGATGATCGTGCTGGCCTTTGCCAATGGCGATCGTCGGTCGCTGAAGGATCTGCTGTCATCGGAAGTGTTCGACTCGTTCGACGCGGTCATTAAGGACCGCGAGAAGAACGAGCAGAAGACCGAGACCCGCTTCGTCTCAATCGACAAGGCCGAACTCGTCGGCGCCGAAGTGCGCGACCGCGCGGCGCAGCTCACCGTGCGTTTCGTGTCGCAGATGATCTCGGTGACGCGCGACAAGACCGGCGCTGTGGTCGACGGCAATGCCGACAAGGTCAGCGACATCACCGACGTCTGGACCTTTGCTCGCGATATCACCTCGCGCGATCCGAATTGGAAGCTGGTTGGCACCGGCAGCGTGCAGTAACGCTGCCAGGTTCGGCCGGCTTGCCGCGCTGTGCGTGATTGCTGCTGCGTTGATCCCTGCCCCTGCAGACGCACGGGCTCGGCGCCACACCAAGAATGATCCTGCACAATTTGTCTATGTCCCGCGGCACAATCCGCCGCGGGAATGGCCGTTCGAATTCACAGGCAGCCAGTACGAGCCTGTCGCGTGGGCCAATATCGCCGGCTGGAGCGAAGACGATCACCTCCTCGCCTTTCAGGCTTTTCGCACCAGCTGCAAACCGATCGTAGCTCAACGCAAGCCACTGCCAGATTCCAAGGCGCTCGGCACCACGCTCCGCGATCCCTGTCGTGCAGCGAGGAGCGCCGACATTTCCGACGGCGCCAAGGCCCGGGCTTTCTTTGAAGAGCATTTCCTGCCGCTGCGTATCTCGCGGCTCGGCGAACCCGAAGGTTTCGTCACCGGCTATTATGAGCCGGTGATCGATGGCTCGCGGACCAAAACCGATGTCTATACGGTGCCGGTCTATCGCCGCCCGTCGAATCTGTTCGTGCGCGGCTATAGCCAGTCCTCCGCAAGCATGCCGAATGGCGGCGATGTGTTTCGCAAGATCGGCCGCCGCAAGCTCGTGCCTTATTACGATCGCGGCCAAATCGAGGATGGCGCCATCGCCGGACGCGGGCTCGAAATCGTCTGGCTGAAGAGTCAGACCGATCTGCTGTTCACGCAGATCCAGGGCTCGGCACGCGTGCGCCTCGAAGACGGCGGCACGGTGCGGATCAATTACGATGCGCATAATGGCTATCGCTACACGCCGGTTGGTCGCGTGCTGATCGATCGCGGCATCATCCCGCGCGAGCAGATGTCGATGCAGCGCATTCGGCAATATATGGACGAGAACCCGGATGCCGCGAGCGAGTTGCGTCGGCAGAACCGCTCTTACGTGTTCTTCCGCGAAGTGCAGCTCTCCGACAAGGACGAAGCCGTCGGTGCGCAAGGCGTGCCACTGACGCCGGGCCGATCCATCGCCGTCGATAAGTCGCTGCATGTCTATGGCACACCGTTCTTCATCGAAGGCGATCTGCCTGTCGATTCAGATACGGCAAAGACGCCGTTCCGTCGCCTGATGGTGGCGCAGGACACCGGCTCGGCCATTGTCGGCCCGGCTCGTGCCGATCTGTATTTTGGCGCCGGCGCAGAAGCTGGCCGAGTCGCCGGTCGGATGCGTCATCCCGCGCGCTTCGCGATGCTGGTGCCGAAGAGTCTCGATCCCTCTGCGCGCGGCCATCACATGCCGCTGCCCGATGCTCGGCCGTCGGCAGTGATCGCAAAACTTTATCCGCAGACCGAGCCGAAGCCTGCAGAAGCATCGAAGGTCGAAAATTCCGCGGCCGATAACAAGGCTGCAGCAAAGCCCGATACGTCCAGGCCCGATACATCGGCCACGTCGAAACCCGCAGCACCAGCGGTGACCACGACGACGCCATTGCCAGTTGCAAAACCGGCTGCGGCTGCAGTCGCGCCCGCTCCGGCATCGCTTCCAGCCGCAGCTAAGGCAGCGCCATTGCCGGAGGCACGGCCTGCGGTCGCGCCTCAAGTCGCAGCCGAGGCGAAACCGCAGAAAAAACCCGAAGTAAAACCTGAAGTGAAGCGAGAAGTTAAACCGAAACGTGTCACAGTCCGGCACCGCGTGTATCATCGCGCAGCGAAGCAGCCGCAGTCACTCTTCCGTTTCCCCTGGCAATGAAGCGTTCACGTCCACCGCAACTCATCGATCCCGTGGCGCCGCGCCGTCGCCGCGCGCTGAGCGAAGAGGAGCGCGCGCTCTGGGAACTGGTCGCCAAACAGGTCAAGCCGCTGCGCAAGAAGCGCGTGGTGAAGCCGGAGCCCGCGGAAGAAGCGCCAACGCTCGTGAAAGCCGTGGTGCCCAGGAAGATGACCTCGGCACCGCCGGCAGTCCTCAAACTCGCAAAGCCTGCACCGCAGCCCGTGCCGCCTTTGGCTCCGCTCGGCCGTCGCGAACGTTCGCAGCTCTCGCGCGGTCGCAAGGACATCGATGCGCGGATCGATCTCCACGGGATGACACAGACGCGCGCGCATCACGCGCTGTCCGTCTTCCTGCATCGCGCCAGCCATGACGGCATGACCTTCGTGCTGGTTATCACCGGCAAGGGCCGGACCACCGGTCCGGAATCCGAGCGCGGCATCCTGCGCCGTCAGGTGCCGCTCTGGCTGGGGCTGCCAGAGTTTCGTTCGCTGGTGGTGGGATTCGAGGAAGCGCATATCGGGCACGGCGGCGCCGGTGCGCTGTATGTGCGGATCAGGCGGGCGAGGTAGGCCCGAACTCGTCATCCCGGGATGCACATAAGTCGTCGAAGCCGGCTGGAGCGCAGACCCGGAAACTCGCAGCGATAGGGCCGCCCGAGGTTCCGGGTTCGCGTGCAGCTGACGCTGCCCGCGCCCTCAGCCACTCCAGTCGGAGTGGCGGGGAATGACGAATTGTCCCTACAAAATAAAACGGCTCAGATCCGAATTCTTCGCCAGATCCCCCACATGCTTCTGCACATAGGCGGCATCGACGCGGATCGTCTCGCCGTTGCGGTCCGGCGCCGCGAACGAGATCTCGTCGAGCACGCGCTCCATCACCGTCTGCAGACGGCGCGCGCCGATATTCTCGACGGTTGAATTTACGGCAACAGCTACATCCGCCAGCGCATCGATCGCATCGTCGGCGAATTCCAGCGTCACGCCTTCGGTCTGCAGTAGCGCCACATACTGCTTGATCAGCGACGCTTCCGGCTCGGTGAGAATGCGGCGCATGTCATCACGCGTGAGCGCATTGAGCTCGACGCGGATCGGCAGGCGGCCTTGCAGTTCCGGCAATAGGTCGCTCGGCTTGGCGATATGAAATGCGCCGGAGGCGATGAACAGGATGTGGTCGGTCTTCACTGCACCGTGCTTGGTGGACACTGTCGTGCCTTCGATCAGCGGCAGCAGATCCCGCTGCACACCTTCGCGCGAGACCTCGCCGCCGCTGCGGCCGTCGCGCACGCAGATCTTGTCGATTTCGTCGAGGAAGACGATGCCGTTGTTCTCGACGACAGAGATCGCCTCCTGCACCAGCGCATCGCTGTCGAGCAGCTTGTCGGCTTCCTCATTCACCAGTGGCTCATGCGCATCCTCGACACGCAGGCGGCGCGTCTTGGTACCCTTGCCCATCTTGCCGAAGATATCGCCGATATTGATCGCGCCCATCTGTGCGCCGGGCATCCCCGGGATTTCGAACATCGACGGGCCGCCGGATGACTGCACCTCGATCTCGATTTCCTTGTCGTTGAGCTCGCCGGTGCGGAGCTTCTTGCGGAATGAATCTTTCGTGGCCGCGCTTGCGGTGGCGCCAACCAGTGCATCGACCACGCGATCCTCAGCGGCGAGCTGAGCGCGCGCCTGGACATCCTTGCGCTTGCGCTCGCGGGTTAGTGAGATCGCGACTTCGACGAGATCCCTGATGATCTGCTCGACGTCACGGCCGACATAACCAACCTCGGTGAACTTGGTGGCCTCGACCTTGATGAACGGCGCGCCGGCGAGCTTCGCCAGCCGCCGTGCGATCTCGGTCTTGCCGACGCCGGTGGGGCCGATCATCAAAATATTCTTCGGCAGCACTTCCTCGCGGAGCGATCCCGTTAGCTGCAGGCGCCGCCAACGATTGCGGAGTGCGATGGACACTGCGCGTTTGGCATCATGCTGGCCGACGATGAAGCGGTCGAGTTCGCTAACGATTTCGCGGGGGGAAAAGTCGGTCATGTCGCTCTACGTAGGGTGAGAAGGGCGTTGGGACAAGCGGATCAGATGATGGGTGGCCCGGCCTGCCAGGTCCGGATCGCTTCGAATGGATGAATCAGCATGATCACGTTCAAAGTGAGATTGTCGCGAATATGCAAGCCGACCAGAATTTCAAACAGCAAAGCGATCGCGACGGTGGCGGCGACCGGCAGCTTCTTTGCGATAATAAAGCCGGCGATCATCGATAATGTATCTGCCAGCGAATTGACGATGCTGTCGCCGAAATAATCCAGCGACATCGTTCCGGCGCGATAGCGCTCGATGATCCAGCTCGAATTTTCCAGCAGCTCCCAACCGCCTTCCACGAGCATGGCGACGATCAGGCGCGCGATCCAGGACAGTCGCGGCAATAGCAGCCAGGTAGCGGCGTAAAAGAGGAAGCCATGGATGATGTGGGAGAAAGTGTACCAGTCGGTGAGGTGCTGTGAATTTTCCGAACTCAGCACCACGCCATGCCAGAGCTTCACATAGCCGCAGGCGCAGATCGGCAGCCGCCCCATTGCATAGAGAAGTGCCGCTTGCAGGGCGAGCAGACCGAGCGCAATGACTACGCCCTGCTTGACCGAGAGGTCGCTGACGGACGACGCGCGGGTGTTGTGACCCGCGACGGTCATGCGTCCAGCATTTCCAGGGTCACGTTGCGGTTGGTGTAGACGCAGATATCGGCGGCGATATCGAGCGACTTGCGCACGATGGTCTCGGCATCCTGGTCGGTATCGACCAAGGCCCTTGCCGCCGCCAGTGCGTAGTTGCCGCCGGAGCCGATCGCCATCACGCCGGCTTCCGGTTCCAGCACGTCGCCGGTGCCGGTGAGCACCAGCGAGACGTCCTTGTCGGCGACGATCATCATGGCTTCCAGCCGGCGCAGATACCGGTCGGTGCGCCAGTCCTTGGCGAGTTCGACGGCCGCCCGGGTCAATTGGCCGGGATACTGCTCCAGTTTCGCTTCGAGACGCTCGAATAAGGTGAAGGCGTCCGCCGTGGCGCCGGCAAAGCCGCCGATCACGTCGCCGCGGCCCAGTTTCCGGACCTTCTTGGCATTGGATTTGATGACCGTCTGGCCAATCGAGACCTGGCCATCGCCGCCGATGACGACTTTACCGCCCTTGCGGACGGTCAGGATGGTGGTGCCGTGCCAGACCGGAGACGATCCGTCATGGGAGGCCGAATAGGATGCGTTCATGGAAACCCTCTTGAGCGCCTGATCTAGGCACGGATACCGGCCGTTGCAAATCCGGCGAGGAAGCATAGGCCAGCGGCCGATGCGCGCGGATTCCGGTCACCATAGGCGCAAAGATCGGTCCGGAATCGGCTCTCCCGCGGTAGCGAAGGTGTCATCTCCCTGTTAAAAGGGCGCGTTTTCAGCAGGCGGAGAGGCGTTTTCATGCGCACGGCGACAATCAAGCGCAAGACCAAGGAAACCGATATCGAGGTCTCCGTGAACCTCGACGGTACCGGCGTATCCAAATCGACCACCGGAATCGGCTTCTTCGACCATATGCTTGATCTGCTCGCCCGCCATTCCCGCATCGACGTCACCGTGAAGGCGGTCGGCGACCTTCATGTCGATTTCCATCATACGGTGGAGGATGTCGGCATCGCGCTTGGCCAGGCGGTCAAGCAGGCGCTCGGCGATATGGCCGGGATCACCCGCTATGCCTCGGTCTATATGCCGATGGACGAGACCCTGACCCGGGTGGCGCTGGATATTTCCGGCCGGCCGGTGCTGGTGTTCAAGTCTACCTTCCCGACCCACAAGATCGGCGAATTCGACACCGAACTGGTGCGCGAGTGGTTCAATGCCTTTGCCGGCAATGCGGGCGTGACTTTGCACGTCGAAACCCTATATGGCGAGAACAGCCATCACATTGCCGAATCCTGCTTCAAGGGTCTGGCGCGGGCACTGCGGACGGGTGTTGCGATCGATCCGCGCAATGCCGGCGAAGTGCCATCCACCAAGGGTCAGCTCGGCGGCTGATCGGCCTCTACGGTTTCGGGCGGAGTTTGCCATGCCGGTCTACACAGTTCATGCGCCTCGCGGTGCCGGCCCTGAGCCGTTTGCGGCAACGGACAAGTTCGAGTTCGTGCGCGATGGATTCCATTTCTGGGCCTTCGTCGCCGGCCTGATCTGGCTGATCTATCATCGGCTGTGGTGGGCGTTGCTCGGCTATGTCGTGCTGTCGGTCGCAGGCGAAGTCGCGCTGTCGATGTTGAAGGTCGATATCGGCGCGCGTTTCGTCGTGATGCTGCTGTTTGCGCTGCTGATGGGCTTCGAGGGCGCCAGCCTGCGCCGCTGGACCCTGTCGCGCGGCAAGTGGCGTCAGCTCGATGTGGTCGTCGCCAATAACAAGGATGCCGCCGAGCGTCGCTTCTTCGATCGCTGGACCGCCCAACACAACGCCGTCAACGACCAGTGGGCGAGCGATCGCGGCGGTCCGCCGCCGACCCGTCACGTTCCCAGCCAGCCTTTCTCACGTCCGCCGTCTCCGGCGCAAAACGACATCATCGGGTTATTCCCGCAACCGGGAGTGACACGGTGAGCGTTGCCATTATTGATTACGGCTCGGGCAACCTGCACTCCGCGGCGAAGGCGTTCGAGCGCGCCGCGCGCAGCATGGACGTGCCCGAGAAAGTCATCGTCACGCGCGATCCCGAAACGGTGTTTCGCGCCGATCGCATCGTATTGCCCGGCGTCGGCGCCTTTGCGGATTGCCGCAAGGGACTGGATTCACTGGACGGCATGGTCGAGGCGATGTCGGAAGCGGTGCGCGACAAGGCTCGACCTTTCTTCGGCATCTGCGTCGGCATGCAGCTGATGGCGACCAAGGGCAAGGAACACGTCACGACCGACGGGCTGGGCTGGATTGCTGGCGATGTCGAGAAGATCCAGCCGCGCGAAGAGAATCTGAAGATCCCCCATATGGGCTGGAACACGCTCGACATGGTGCGCGAGCACGCGGTGCTGGAGCGCCTGCCGCTCGGGCCGAAGGGCCGCCATGCTTACTTCGTGCACTCCTATCACCTGAACGCGGTCAACGAGGCCGATGTGTTGGCGCGCGCCGATTACGGCGGTCCCATCACCGCCATCGTCGGCAAGGACACCGCGATCGGTACGCAATTTCATCCCGAAAAGAGCCAGCGTTTCGGGCTGGCCCTGATTTCGAACTTTCTGAAGTGGAAGCCGTGATTCTCTTTCCCGCCATCGATCTGAAAAACGGCCAGTGCGTTCGCCTCGAACAGGGCGACATGGCGCGCGCCACTGTGTTCAACCTCGATCCCGCAGCACAGGCGCGCGACTTCGAAACCCAGGGCTTCGAATATCTGCATGTCGTCGATCTCGATGGCGCCTTTGCAGGCAAGCCGGTGAATGCGCAGGCCGTGGAATCGATGCTGAAGGTCATCAAGATGCCGGTGCAGCTCGGCGGCGGCATTCGCGATCTCAAGACGGTGGAAGCCTGGCTTTCCAAAGGTATCACCCGTGTCATTATCGGTACGGCTGCGGTGCGCGATCCCGCTTTGGTGAAGGAAGCGGCGAAGAAATTCCCTGGCAAGGTCGCCGTCGGCCTCGATGCACGCGATGGCAAGGTTGCCGTTGAAGGCTGGGCCGAGACCTCGACCGTCACCGCACTCGAAATCGCGCAGCGTTTTGAAGATGCCGGCGTCGCCGCCATCATCTTCACCGACATCGCGCGCGATGGTCTGCTCAAGGGCATCAATTGGGATGCGACGATTGCGCTGGCCGATTCGATTTCAATTCCGGTGATCGCCTCGGGCGGCCTCGCCTCCATCGATGATATCAAGGCCATGCTTGAGCCACGCGCTGCGAAGCTCGAAGGCGCGATCTCCGGCCGTGCGCTGTATGATGGGCGGATTGATCCGGCCGAGGCGCTGGCGCTGATCAAGCAGTCACGGGCGGCATAGGAGCTGGTATGTTCAAGGTGCGCGTGATCCCCTGCCTCGACGTCAAGGATGGACGTGTGGTGAAGGGCGTCAACTTCGTCGACCTGCGCGATGCCGGCGATCCCGTCGAGGCTGCGATCGCCTATGACGCCGCTGGCGCCGACGAGCTCACTTTCCTTGACATCAACGCGACCCACGAAAATCGCGGCACCATGATGGACGTGGTCCGGCGTACCGCCGAAGCCTGTTTCATGCCGCTGACGGTCGGCGGCGGCGTACGCACGGTGGACGACATCAAGACACTGCTGCGCGCCGGTGCCGACAAGGTCTCTATCAATTCGGCCGCGGTGGCCAATCGCCAGTTCGTCAAGGAAGCCGCCGAGAAATTCGGCGACCAGTGCATCGTGGTGGCGATCGACGCCAAGCGATCCGGCTCACGCTGGGAGATATTTACCCATGGCGGCCGCAAGTCGACCGGCATCGATGCCATCGAATTCGCCCAGGAAGTCGTGTCATTGGGGGCCGGTGAAATCCTGCTCACCTCGATGGATCGCGACGGCACCCGCTCCGGCTTCGATATCGAACTGACCCGGGCCATCGCCGACAGCGTCGGTGTACCGGTCATTGCCTCGGGCGGCGTCGGTAATCTCGATCATCTGGTCGAAGGTATCAGGAGCGGCCACGCCACCGCGGTGCTGGCGGCCTCGATTTTTCACTTCGGGGAATTTACCATTCGCGAGGCCAAGGAGCATATGGTCCGGGCCGGACTGCCGATGCGGCTCGACCCCTAGGTCAATCTCTGGCAGGAGTCCGCGCTGCCCAGCCAACAAGGCGCCGAAATGGCTTTTACGCTTCATGACCTTGCCGATACCATCGACGCCCGCGCCGCGGCGGGTGGCGACGCGTCCTATACCCGCAAGCTGCTCGACAAGGGTGCGGAGCATTGCGCCAAGAAATTCGGTGAGGAAGCGGTCGAGACCGTGATCGCGGCGGTCGAGAACGATCGCACCAATCTGATCAACGAAAGTGCTGACCTGCTGTTTCATCTGCTGGTGCTGTTGAAGGCGCGCGGCGTGACAATTCAGGAGGTCGAGACGGCGCTCGGTCAGCGCACGTCGCAATCCGGACTGCAAGAGAAAGCTTCGCGCAAGAGCGAGTAACAGCGTCGATCACAACGGGGACCGCTTCATGGATATGCGGGCAGACCAACAATACAATCCCTATCGGACTTTCTCGCGGGATCAGTGGGCCAAGCTGCGCGACGATACGCCGATGACGCTGGAGGCCGGCGAGATCGCCGCCCTGCGTTCTATGTATGATCGCCTCGATCTGCGCGAGGTCGAAGAGATTTATTTGCCGCTGTCCCGCCTGCTCTCGATCTATGTCACGGCGACGCAACGTCTATATTACGCGCAGCGCAAATTCCTCGGCATCGAGGATCGCAAAATGCCCTATATCATCGGCGTCGCCGGGTCGGTCGCTGTCGGCAAGTCGACCACCGCCCGCGTGCTGCAGGCACTGCTCGCAAGATGGTCGCCGCGGCCCAAGGTCGATCTCGTCACCACCGACGGCTTTCTCTATCCTAATGCGGTGCTCGAGCGCGAAGGCATCATGCAGAAGAAGGGCTTTCCCGAAAGCTACGATCTGCCGACGCTGCTACAGTTTCTCAGTGACATCAAAGCCGGCCGCAATGCCGTCCGCGCGCCTGTGTATTCGCATCTCACTTACGATGTGGTTCCAAACAAGTGGGTCGAAGTCGACCAACCGGATATCTTGATCGTCGAAGGCGTCAACGTGCTGCAGACCGGACGCCTGCCGCGCGACGGCAAGGCGGTGCCTGTGGTCTCCGACTTTTTCGACTTCTCCGTCTATATCGATGCTGACGAACCGGTGCTGCGCGACTGGTATGTGAGACGGTTTCTGGCACTGCGCGACACCGCATTCCATGATCCGCGATCGTATTTCAATCGCTACGCATTGCTGTCGGATGAAGAAGCCACGGCGACGGCGCTGGCGATCTGGGAGCGCACCAACCTCGCCAATCTCGAAGACAACATCCTGCCGACGCGGCCACGTGCCACGCTGATTCTGAAAAAAGGCGCGGATCACGTGGTAGAGAACGTCGCGCTGCGTCGCCTCTAAGTGATTACGCCGCGTGGCGTGACGCGTCCGTGCTGAAATGCTCGATATAGCGTGCGCCGATCGACGTCACCGGCATCACGATCAACACGTCGGTCGTGCCGAACTGATGATCGATCACGGCGCCATCACCGATCATGGCGCCGATCCGCAGATATCCCTTGATCAGCGGTGGCAGCGCACGGAGCGCCGCCTTGGTGTCGATGGCATCCGCGGCCATCCGGTTCATCTCGACATAGCGCGACGGATGCGCGCGGGCGCGCCAGGCTTCGGGCGCGCGCGCATTGTGGTGCAGAAACGATAGCGGCAATGCCAGGCGATCCGGATCGGTGCCTTCAAAACTGGCGCAACCGATCATGACGTCGAACTTGTTCTGTCGCACGTAGCTCCAGATGCCCTGCCACAGTAATTCGACGGTGCGCTTGTTGCGGTAGCGCGGCAGCACGCAGGAGCGACCGAGTTCGAGAAACCGCAGACCCTCATGGCGCTCGATCATCCCCGACAGATCGAATTCGCTGTCGGTATAGAAGCCGCCATTCTGCATGGCCGCCTCATGGCGTAGTAGGCGATAGGTGCCGACCACCGGCTGTTTGCCGGACAGTGTGGGTTTGGCATCGTGATCGACGACGAGAAGGTGATCGCAGATCTTGTCGAATGCATCCTTGTCGCGGCGTGCCAGCATGGTAGCGGCGTCGGCGATCGCGGTGCCGTTCTTGTAGAATACTTTGTAGCGCAGACGCTGCGCGCGCTTCACGTCGCGTTTGTCCTGCGCGAGGCGAACTTCGAGCGGACCCATCCGGCCGAGCGAATTCGAGGCGACGGGAATACCGTTAGCGGGATCGAGATGTAGTGGCGGCTTGAACCAGGTGATCGCCGTCTGCGCGGCGGCGCTCATGTTCTGGGGCCGCAACATCTGCATGAAACCCTGCTTCGGTCGCACCAGTTCGTTGCCGTGCATGGCCATCCCCAACTCAATCGACTTGTGCCGCAGGCATTACGCGAATCATCGATGCGGCTTATCCGCACCAGACATCACGGGCGCTCAACAGCCGTGTGACGGGCGTGTTGCGGGGGTGTGACAGCGAAGGTGGAGCTGCTAGGCGCCGACGTGCCGCGTCTTGGCGAGTCCCCTGAGGGCTTCGGCGAGTTTATCGCGGTCCAGCGGCTTCATCAGGAAGCCGTCCATGCCGGCCTCGAAACAGGCGTATCGGTCTTCGACCAGTGCATTCGCTGTGAGGGCCAGGATCGGGGTACGCCTGACGCGTTGACCGGCCTCGCGCGCGCGAATGCGTTTGGTGGTCTCGATGCCGTCGAGCTTCGGCATCTGGATGTCCATCAGGACGAGGTCATAGGGCGTGTCGGCCGCGTCGGAGGCGAGCCAGGATTCCAGTGCCTCTTCGCCATTGGTGGTCACGACGGGCTTGTGGCCAAGCCGCATCAGCAGCGAGCGCATCAGTAGCGCGTTGATCTCATTGTCTTCGGCGACCAGGATCGAGAGGCTGGGTGCCATCGCCTCCGTTGGTTCCGATGTGGCCGAATCGCGATCCAACGGATCATCGGCGGCGATCGTCGGTGAGTCCGTCTGCAATGTCAGGCGCGCGGCGAGTGAGGTCGCACGCAGCGGCTTCACCAGATAGCCGGTGAACGCACTCGGCGTTGTGGGCTGCAGCTCATGACGCATCGCCGGCGTGAATAGCACGATCCGTCGCAGCGCGTGCGGAATCGCAGCGTTCGCAAGCTGCTCGGCAGTGTCAGCACCAAGAGCGCGATCGATCATGACGGCGTGCCATGAACGTTCGGGCAGCAGCGCTTGCGCAACGGTTAGGTCGGAGACAGTGCAGGTCTGCGCGCCCCATCGCCCGAGTCGCAGGGCTGTGAGCGAAGCTTCGATGGTTTGTGGTGCCACCAGCATCACCGAAACGCCCGTGAGATCCGGCGGCACGAAGGTCGCGGTGCCGCTGTCGGATGCGGCGAGCGGGATCGACACTTCGAAGGTCGAGCCGGCACCGAGCTCGCTCTGCAGCGTGATGCGGCCGTTCATGCGCTTGACGATACGCTCGCTGATGCTGAGGCCAAGACCCGTTCCGCCATATTGGCGCGCAGTGCCCTCGTCTGCCTGTTCGAATTCGCGGAAGATGCGCTGTTGCGCATCCGGCGCGATGCCGATGCCGGTGTCGCGAACCAGGAAAGAGATTTCGTTCGGCCAGATGCCGGGCTCGACGATCAGCGCCACGCCGCCGGTCGCCGTGAACTTGATGGCATTGCCCGCGAGATTGAGCAGCACCTGGCGCAGGCGCGCTGCATCGCCCATCACTTGCAGCGGCAGCCGCTCGTCGACATAGGCCGCGATTTCGAGATTGCGGGCCTGCGCGCGCGGCGCCAGCAATTCGGTAATGTCCTCTATCAATCCCGCCAGCGCAAAGGGGCGGTGTTCGAGATCGATCTTGCCGGCCTCGATCTTGGAGTAATCCAAGAGCTCCTCGATCAGCGACAGCAGCGCATCGCCGGAGGTCTTCACGGCTTTGGCGTAAGTGGTCTGTTCGGGTGTCAGCGGCGTATCGAGCAGCAAGCCGCTCATGCCGAGAATGCCGTTCAGCGGCGTGCGGATTTCATGGGACGCCATGGCGAGGAAACGCGACTTGGCGCGGTTGGCGGCATTGGCGTGGTCGCGCGCTTCGCTGAGGGCGCGCTCGGTCTGGGTGCGGTCGGTGACATCGCGGCCAACGCATTGCAATTCGGCGGGCTGGCCTGCGTCGATCCGCACCAGACCTTCACGCCAAGCGATCCAGCGCGGGCCGGTCGCCGTGGCGATCTTCTGATCGTGCATGCTGGTGCCGTTCGGCTCGTTGGCGATATCGCCCTGCTCCAGCAGCGTGAGTTCGAAGTGGCTGCCGATCAATGCTTCGCGAGATTGTTCCGCCAGCGCACAATAGGCATCGTTGACGAAAGTGATGCAGCCTTCGCTGTTGCGGATCACGATCAGGTCGCCTTGCGCTTCGAACAGGCTGCGCGCGCGTTCCTCGGCTTCCTTCAATTCCCAGTTCCGATCGACCAGGGCGTCGTTATGCGCAGCCAGTTTGCGCATCCGCTTGCTCATGAAGCGCATGCGGATGCTCATGGTGGCCAGCGCCACGCAGGCCAGCGCGAACAGGAAGCTGGCACCGATCGCAAAGGTATGCGGATCGTAACCGGAGTCTTTGGAGGTCGAACCGGAGATGAAGCCATAGGCGCCACCGAAGGCAGCCGAGAACATCACGAAGGAGCGGATGCCAAAAGCGAGCCACGGAAAACGGCGCGCGAAGCGGCGGAAGTAGACCTTGATCCGGAAAACACCTTTCGCCACAGATCAGTACTCCGGCTTGGTCACATCCTGGCTCGCGCTTGCACACGAATACAGGCCCCGATCAGACGATCGCAGATGTCGGAAACAATGCGGGTATGTTGTTGCCAAGTGCTTGCGCGATGGCAGTTTTGAATTTGCCCGCGCAGACATGGTTGATGAAGCGTTAATGCGTGGCTTAGAGGCTGGCCGCTGCCATTCGCGCCGGGCTGCGGCCATGGGCGCTGACAATCAGCGCGGCGGCATCGTGCGCCGTGAAGCTGCGTGACTTCACAAAGATCCGGTAGTCGGCGTCACCCTGCTCCGACAAATAGATGACGGGTTCCGATGTTGCCGACGTATCGGCAATACCGATGAAGCGCGTCGCAGCGGTGACCGGACAAACATCCGGTTCCGCTGCATCGACATCATCAACTACGACGAAGTCGGCAATCTCAGCGCTATCGACGATCTGCACACGCACGGTTGCCTGCAAGGGATCGCTGGTGAAGCTGACATGCGATCGCGCCTGCCAGGGCATGGTGGCGATCTGGATGGTGGTCTCACCGGTGGAGATGCAGGGATGCGTACTGGCTACGAGATCGCCACGGGCGAGAAATGCCGCGAGTACCAAAGGAATTGTCGAGGCTAAAATCTTGAAACGCAGCATGACACGGTACTCGCCCTGGCCCCGTAACGCGGGGTTATGGTGAGCAGAGCGTAAACAAAACTCGTTACTATCGCGTTGATGTCCACACCAGGGGCGATGAGGTGACGTCAAGCAGCTCGGCGAACGTCCTCCGCCAGCGCGCGGTAAGACAACGCCTCGGCCAGATGCAGCCGCCCGATTTTCTCGGCGCCGTCGAGATCCGCCAGCGTCCGCGCCACGCGCAGCACGCGGTGATAGCCGCGCGCGGTCAGTCGCATGGCTTCGGCGGCGTCGCGCAACAATGTCAGTCCCTGGGCATCCGGCTGCGCAACCGTTTCCAGCACAGAGGCGGGCGCGGAGGCATTGGTATGTGTGCCCGACAATCCCGCCGCGGCATAACGCATGGTCTGTAGATCGCGCGCGGCGGCGACACGCGCGGCGACCTCGGCAGAACCCTCGGAAGGTGGCGGCAGAATGAGATCCGCTGCGGTCACCGCCGGCACTTCGATGCGCAGATCGATGCGGTCCATCAAGGGGCCCGAGATGCGCGCCTGATAGTCCGAGGTGCAGCGATCGATCCGGCCGCGCTTGCAGGAGAAGCCCGGCTCGAAAGCGTGACCGCAGCGGCATGGATTCATCGCGGCGACGAGCATGAAGCGCGCGGGATAGGTGACGCGGTGATTGGCGCGCGAGACCGCGACCTCGCCATTCTCGAGCGGTGCGCGCAGCGAATCCAGCACGCGCGGATCGAATTCCGGCAATTCATCGAGAAACAGCACGCCTTGATGCGCAAGCGAAATCTCGCCCGGCCGCGCGCGCAACCCGCCGCCTGTGAGTGCGGCCATGCTGGCGGAATGATGCGGTGCGCGGAACGGCCGGCGTGAGGTGAGTGCGCCGTCCCTGATCTCGCCGGCCACCGACGCAATCATGGAGACTTCGAGCAGCTCCGCCGGGGACAGCGGCGGCAGGATCGATGGCAGCCGCGCCGCCAGCATGGATTTTCCCGATCCGGGACTGCCGGCCATCAGCAGGTGATGGCCGCCCGCGGCAGCGATTTCCAGCGCGCGTTTGGCGCTTTCCTGTCCCTTGATGTCGCGCAGATCGAGCAGCATTTCTTCGCGCGCATGTATCTTCGGCTGCGGCCGTGACAAAACCTGCGTACCTTTGAAGTGATTGGCGATCTGGATCAGCGACGTCGCGGCGACGATCTGGATGTCGGGACTGGCCCAGGCGGCTTCCGCGCCGCAGGCTGCCGGACAGATCAATCCCTCGTCGCGCGCATTCGCGCCAATCGCAGCCGGCAACACGCCGGCCACGGGAGCGAGCGAGCCATCGAGACCGAGCTCGCCGAGTACGGTAAAGCCCGCCAATGCGTCCGGTGGAATCGCGCCGATCGCCGCCATCAACCCGAGCGCGATCGGCAGATCGTAATGGCTGCCTTCCTTCGGCAAATCGGCCGGCGCGAGATTGACGATGATGCGCCGCGCCGGCAGCGCCAGACCCGAGGCGACCAGCGCCGCACGGACCCGCTCGCGCGCTTCGGACACCGCCTTGTCGGGCAGGCCAACGATCAGGAAATTCGGCAGGCCGGGCACGACCTGAACCTGCACGTCGACCGCGCGGGCCTCGATTCCCTCAAAGGCTACGGTGGAAACGCGCTGAACCATGCCGCCCTCATTCGTGAGCGATGGTAACCTAAGGTTGCCGAAACATCAAGAACAATTGGTGAACGAAATCTAGTGGTAAAGTATGCTGATTTTGGCTGAAGTCGGCCATTGGCGTAGAAAATCTTAAACACGTCATGCAAAGCATCCTATGAGCTTCGAGACGAAGACCGGGTGCCCGCAGATGTCAGATCGCTTGTCGATGCCGCCAGACGCTCCGGATGACGCCGACCTGATCGCTGCGCTGAAGGCGCAGATCGAAGCCCAGCAAGCCATCATCGACGAACAAGCTGCTTCGCTGGCCCATAGCCGGAAGATCTTCGATCGCTCCTCGGCTGCAGCGCGAATCGGCGTCTGGGAATGCGACCTCTCCGATGAATCGCTGGTCTGGACCGATGTCGTCTATGACATCTTCGATCTGCCGCGCGGCTCGACGCCGATTCGCGAGGAGGCGCTCGCCTGTTATCCCGAAGAATCCGTCAGGGAACTGACAAAGCGGCGCAGCAAGGCAATCGAAGATCGAACCGGCTTTAGCCTCGATGCGGAGATTATCACTTTCAAGGGCAACCGGCGCTGGATCAGGATCACGGCCACGGTCGAGTCGGTCGATGGCGTCGCCGTGCGCATCTTCGGGATGAAGCAGGACATTACCGAAGAAAAAATCCTGGCGGATCGCAATCGCTATCTCGCCGAGTTCGATACGCTGACCGGGCTCGCCAATCGCAGCCAGTTTCAAACCAAGCTGTCGCTGTTCGATGCGGCGTCGGCCATCAAGGTGAAGCCGTTCGGCGCGCTGCTGCTGATCGATCTCGATGAATTCAAGCCCGTCAATGACTGTTTCGGCCATGCGGCCGGCGATGCCTGCCTGACCGTCGTCGCAAATCGAATCCGTAACATCTGCGCGGGTGCCGAACTGGTCGCACGCCTTGGCGGTGATGAATTTGCAGTTCTGCTGGGGCCTCACGCACAATTCGAGGAAGCCTCCGAGACAGCGCGTGCGATTGTCACACAGTTGGGCTTACCGATCGATCATCGCGGACAACAGTTGCGCGTCGGCGCATCGGTCGGCATCGCGCTGGCGGACAACTGCACATCGTCGCAACTGGCGGCCATGGCCGACTCAGCGCTCTATGCGGCGAAGGATGCCGGACGAGGGACGTTCCGGATCTATAAACGCGGCGCCGAGCTGCGCTCGCGAGACACCTCGTCGGCGGCATGACGATGTGTTCGCTGCGGAGTTCCTGCGGCGATCGCTGTCTCAGGATCGCCGCAAGAAAGTCGCAGGAAAGTTGCAGGATTTCCGCTAGAGATTCATCACCATCGGCTCGGCGATATAGCGGAAGCCATCGCCGGATTTGACCACATGGCCATAACCCGGCCAGGCGAAGTGATAGGACATCACCGCGGTCTTGTTGGCCGCGAGCATGTCGAGCATCTTCACCCGCGTCACCGCCGCCATCTTCGGATCGGAATCATAGGCGAACTCCATCCGCGGCTTCTCCAGCAACAGCACCTGATGGTGGGTCAGGTCGCCGAGGAACGCGAAGGACTTTCCGTCCGACTGGATCATGAACATGTGGTGGCCGAACGTATGGCCCGGCGCATGGATCGCGGTAACGCCCGGCAGGAACTCCTGGCCGTCCTTGAAGAATACCAGGCGATCCTTCACTGGCAGCAGGTTCTTGCGGGCATGGACGATGAAGTCCTTGAGCGGCGAACCGAGCTTGCCTTCGTCGGTCCAGAACTTGAAGTCTTCCTCGCTGAGATAGACCTGCGCGTTCGGAAACAGCGGCTTGTCATTGGCATCGACGATGCCGCCGATATGATCGATATGCGCGTGTGAGCATACCACAGCGTCAATATCGCCGGGTTTGATACCCGCCTCGGCCATGCTCTTTTGCAGGCGGCCCGTGGTGTTGCCGAACAGCTGCGACGTGCCCATGCCGGTATCGAACAGGATCAGCCTGTCGCCCATGTTGACGATCGGCGCGTTCTGTTCGAGCACGACATTGCTGCTGCTGAGGAAATTATCCGTCAGCATCTTCTGCACATCTTCCTTGGGCACGCCGACGAATGTGCCGGAGGGATCGCCGAGCGGCAAAGGTCCGTCGGAGACAACGGTGACTTCCGCGCTGCCCAACATGAAACGGTGGAAGTAGGGCGCCTGTGTGCCGAGCTTTGGTGCCTTGGCCGATGCGCTGCCGATGAGGCCGGGAGCGAGGACATTAGCGCCCAGACCTGCGCAGAGCGCGAGCAGGGACCGTCGCGAAACGTCTGAAGTCATGCGTTCCTCCACTATTATGCTTTTGCTTGCCACCACACATGGCGGGCCGCCCGATTGGTCGGGCGTGCATCAGCATGCTGCCCTTGCCCTCGATGACTGGCAAGCAAAAGCAGCGGGTGAAGAATTGTGACGAATGGAATTTAAACGTCTGCGTTAAGCATTGACGCAACGCAGCGAATGACGTGGGTGGAGTTTACTTCCGCTTCGCTTCGATCACGTCCCATACGCGTGCTGCCACATCAGGGCCGCCAAGCTTGGCGATGGCACGAATGCCCGTGGGCGACGTCACGTTGATCTCGGTGAGATTGCCATCGATCACGTCGATGCCGACGAACAGTAGACCGAGTTCACGCAGCGCCGGTCCGACACGTTCGCAGATCTCGCGCTCGCGCGGCGAGAGTTCGGTGGCCTTGGCGGCGCCGCCGCGCACCATGTTGGAGCGCAAATCGTCTTCAGCCGGCACGCGGTTCACGGCACCCGCGAATTCGCCGTCGATCAGGATGATGCGCTTGTCACCATGTTTCACCTCGGGGAGGAAGCGCTGGATGACCCACTGCTCCTTGAAGGTCACGGAGAACAGATCGTAGAGCGAACCGAAATTCATGTCCTGCGGTAGCACGCGAAACACGGCTGCGCCGCCGTGGCCATGCAGCGGTTTCATCACCACGGCATCATGTTCGGCGCGGAACGCATTGATCTCGTCCTTGTCGCGCGAGATCAGCGTCGGTGGCATCAGATCCGAGAAGCCCATCACGAAGATCTTCTCCGGCGCGTTGCGCACGGAAGCCGGATCATTGACCACCAGCGTCTTCGGATGGATGCGCTCGAGCAGATGCGTCGAGGTGATGTAAGCGAGGTCGAATGGCGGGTCCTGGCGCAGCAACACGACGTCGAAGGATGCCATGTTGGTGCGGACGGGCTCGCCGAGCGTGAAATAATCGCCTTCGACATCGCGTACCGACAGCGGCTGCACTGGCGCCACCACATCATTGCCGCGCAGCGAGAGCTTGTCCGGGGTGTAATAGGACAGCTTGTGACCGCGCTTCTGGGCTTCCAGCAGCATTGCGAAGGTCGAATCGCCCTTGTGATTGATGCGCGCGATGGGGTCCATCTGGACGGCGACGTTCAAGGTCATGCTGCATGGTCCGGAATTGTGGTCGGGGAGGCGAAAGCTCAGGTTGAGGCGTCGAATGCCGCTAACAGATGGCGTGGCAAATGTCTCGGCGCAATCAGCACGACGTCAAAACGCAGGTCGAATTCCGCATGTTCGGGGTGCACCATCAGCCAGGCCTGGGCGGCATCCATGATCCGGGCCTGCTGACGCGGTGTCACCGCATAGGCGGCCTCGTCCAGGCTGGCGCGGGCCTTCACCTCGACAAAGGCGATCAGGCTGCGTTTCCTGGCGACAATGTCGATCTCGCCATGGGGTGTACGAAAGCGGCGGGCGAGGATGCGGTAACCCTTGGCCAGCAGCAAAGCAGCGGCACGGCTTTCGGCGGAGAGGCCGGTATTGAACGCAGCAACGCGTTCCGGGGCTGCCGGTCTAGGTGCGGGCTTCGGCGTGGAGACTTTGTCAGTCTTCGCCATCGCCGGAGTCCCTGTGAATCTCCTTCGCCAGTTCCAGCGCGCGGGCATAGACGGCGCGGCGCGGCCGGCCGGACAGTTCGACCGCATGCGCGACGGCATCCTTGACGCTGTCGAGCTGCAACGAGCTGCGCAGCAGGGCATCGAGATCGTCCTCGGTCATGGCCTGCGCATCCGCAGCCGGTGGCCCGATGACGAGTACGAATTCGCCGCGGGTCTCCAGCCCATCGGCCTCCTTGGCCAGATCGGCAATCGGTCCACGATTGATCTCTTCATGCATCTTCGTGAGTTCACGGCAGATCGCCGCATCGCGGTTGCCCATGATATCGGCGAGATCGGCCAGCGTGTCCTGCACGCGGTTGCCGGATTCGAACATTACCAGCGTGGCGTCGATGGCAGCCAACTCCGTCAGGCGGGACCGGCGCGCCATTTGCCGTGATGGCAGGAAGCCCTCGAAGAAGAAGCGATCGGTCGGCAGCGCCGAGACAGCCAGCGCGGCCAGCACCGAGGACGGCCCCGGCAGCGAGATCACGCTAAAGCCTGCGGCGGCGACCTCGCGCACCAGCTTGAAGCCGGGGTCGGAAATCAGTGGTGTGCCGGCATCCGACACCAGCGCGATGGATGCGCCCTGCGCCAGCTTTTCGAGGATCTTCGGCCGCGCCTGTTCGGCATTGTGCTCATGATATTGCTTGAGTGTGCCAGTGATCCCGTAGCGCTCGGTCAGGCGGCGGGTGATGCGGGTGTCTTCGCAGGCGATAATATCGACCCCCGCCAGGGTTTCCAGCGCGCGCAGGGTGATGTCGCCAAGGTTGCCGATCGGCGTGGCTACGAGATGCAGCCCCGGAACAGCTTTCGGTGCCATGAGCAGATGGCCGGAGACCGTGAAGGTCCGGGCCGATGGCGCCGCGGCGTCCGCAGGCGATGAGGAGAGGGGTGTTGCGCGCATGGCGACAATGTAGAGCGAATTGCGCCAAAGGGGGACAGCCGTTTTTTCGGCGTTTGGTCGTGGTTCATTCCCGTCGTGCTAATCCGGCCGCGGTGACGGGGTATGCCGGACATAAAGCTTTTGTTTTGGTTAACTTATCGCCGACAATATGTCTGAATCCGCGCCTCACACTATATGGTGGGTGACGAGGCGGGCCGATTTGATGCGGCCGAAAGAAGAGAAGTGATGGCGGATCCGTTCGACCCCAAATCCGGGACCAAGGGCGCGACGTCGGGCGCAACACGGCGGACGGCTGTCGGCCTGCTGCTGGGCGCGCCGCTGCTCGGGGCCTGCGCGGGTGTGCAATCGACGCTGACCAATGCGTTCGGCACCGGCCCTGCAGCGCCGTCGGGACCTCCCGCGGGGCCGGCGCAGCAGTCGCAAGCTATCGGCACCGGCGGCACGAAAGTCGGGCTGATCCTGCCGCTGTCGGCGTCGGGCAATGCCGGCGTCGCCGCGCAGTCGATGAAGAATGCCGCCGAAATGGCGCTCGCCGAATTCCAGAATCCCAGCATTCAATTGCTGATCAAGGATGACAACGGCAGCGCGCAGGGCGCGCAACAGGCGACCCAGCAGGCGCTCGATGAAGGCTCCGAAATTATTCTCGGGCCGCTGTTTGCGCTGTCAGTGCCGGCGACGGCGCAACTGACCCGGGCGCGCAACGTGCCGGTGATCGCGTTCTCGACCGATTCGAGCGTCGCGGGCCGCGGTGTTTATTTGCTCAGTTTTCTGCCTGAGTCCGACGTCAATCGCATTGTCGATTACGCTGCGGGCACGGGTAAACGATCCTTTGCGGCGATGCTGCCCGAAAACGCCTATGGCAATGTCGTCGAAGTGGCTTTCAAACAGGCCGTCGCGCGCAAGGGCGGCCGCATCGTCGCCTTTGAGCGCTACGGCGCGGATCGCTCCAGCGCGGCACGTAACATCGCGGCATCACTGACCGGCGCTGATGCACTCTTCATCGCAGACGATGGCGACGCGGTGGTTGCAACGGCCGACGCTTTGACCGCGGCGGGCGCCAATCTGCGCAATGTGCAATTACTCGGTACGGGCCTGTGGGACAATCCGCGCGTCTTCAACAGCGCGGCGTTGCAGGGTGGGCTCTATGCCGCGCCGGATCCCGCAGGGTTTCGTGCATTTGCTGGCCGTTATCGCGCGAAATATGGCGGCGATCCCGTGCGCACCGCGACGCTTGCCTACGATGCGGTGGCGCTCGTGGCTGCCTTGGCGCGCACCCAGGGCGGACAGCGCTTCGCGCCGGAGACGCTCACCAATCCGTCCGGCTTTGCCGGCATCGATGGCCTGTTCCGTTTCCGCAGCGATGGCGGCAATGATCGCGGTTTGGCTGTGATGAAGGTCGCTTCAGGCGGCGGTCAGGCCGTGGCGGGTTCGCCCAAGAGTTTCGGGGCGTAGCGATTAAGCCGCCAGATCTGCCACGACTGCATCGAGCACGGGAAATCCCTCCTGCGTCACGCGCAGACGGCCGTTCTCTTCGACGATGATCGCGCCTTCCTCGCGCAGAATCTCGATGCGTTTCTCATCCAGCGCACGGCCGGACAGCATCTGATAACGCGCGGGATCGATGCCCTCAGCGAGGCGCAGGCCCATCAGCAGATATTCGTCGGCGCGTTCTTCGCTGTTGAGCAATTCATCCGATGTCACGCCGTGGCCGTTGTCTTCCACACGCATCACCCAAGCTTCCGGACGCTTCTCGGTGGCGATGGCATGGCGGACACCGTCGATGTCGAGACGGCCATGGGCGCCGGGCCCGATGCCGGCATATTCCTGACCGCGCCAGTAGACGAGGTTGTGTTTGCATTCCGCACCCGGGCGGGCGTGGTTGGAAATCTCGTAGAATGGCAGGCCCTGCTGCGCGCAAACCTCCTGCGTCACGTCATAAAGCGTGCGCGCGAGGCCTTCGTCCGGCGTCTTGAGTTTACCGGCAGCATGCAGCCCAAAAAACGGCGTGCCTTCCTCGATGGTCAGCTGATACAGCGACAGATGTTCTGCGGCCTCGGAGATCGCGAGCTTGAGTTCATCGGTCCACATCTGCGGAGTCTGGTCGGGGCGCGCATAGATCAGATCGAATGAATAGCGATCGAATGCGCTGCGCGCGATGGCGACGGCATCGAGTGCTTCACGCGCGCTATGCAGACGTCCCAGTGATTTCAGCGACGCATCGTCAAGCGCCTGTACGCCGAGCGACACGCGGTTGACGCCGGCCTCGCGATAGCCGCGAAAGCGCGTCGCTTCGACGGAGGTCGGGTTGGCTTCGAGTGATACTTCGACGTCGGAGGCGACGTTCCAGTATTTGCCGATCGAGTCGAGAATAGCACCGACGGTTTGCGGCTGCATCAGCGACGGCGTACCGCCGCCGAGAAAGATCGACGTCACCGTCCGGCCCGGCGTGCGCGCTGCGGTGGTTTCGATCTCGCGGGCAAAGGCGCGCGCGAAACGCACTTCATCGACGGCGTGATGACGGACATGGCTGTTGAAGTCGCAATACGGGCACTTCGACAGGCAGAACGGCCAGTGCACATAGACGCCGAAAGCGTCTTGCTGTGCGTCAGCGGGATTCAAGGCAGATCTCCGCGAGTTTCACGAACGCCCTGGCGCGATGCGACAGGCCCTCGCCGAGTGGTGGCAGACCGTGTTTTTCGACCGCGGTCATCTCGCCGTAAGTGCGGCCATGGCCGTCGGGCAGAAATGTCGGATCATAGCCGAAGCCGGCAGTGCCGCGCGGCGGCCAGACCAGCGTGCCATGGGCATGGGCTTCGACTTCCTCGAGGTGACCGTCGGGCCATGCCACGCAGAGCGCCGAGACGAAATGCGCGGCGCGCTTGTCGGGCGTAGTCGCGCCGCGTTCCTGTAGCAGGCGTTCGATGCGTGTCATCGCGCCGTTGAAGTCCTTGGAGTCACCGGCCCAGCGTGCCGAATAGATGCCGGGCGCGCCATCGAGGGCATCGACGACCAGACCTGAATCGTCAGCGAAGGCTGGCAGTTGCGCGACATTGGCCGCGGCAATCGCCTTGATCGCCGCGTTGGCCTTGAAGGTGTCGCCGGTCTCGTCGGGCTCGGCGAGGCCGAGCTCGCCGGCCGATACTGCCTCGATGCCGTAGGGAGCCAGGAGATCGCGCATCTCGGCGAGCTTGCCGGGATTGTGGGTGGCAATGACGAGCTTCCCAGTGATTCGACGATGCATGGTGGTGAGTCTATGCCTGCTTGGGTGATTGCGAAATCAGGTGATCGCCATCCTCTGCAATTCGACCAGACGGCCGACGCCCGTCTGCGCCAGCGCCATCAGCTTCAGGAACTCGTCCTGCGTGAACGGCGTCTTTTCGGCGGTGCCTTGGACTTCGATGATGCGGCCGTCGCCGGTCATCACGAAATTGGCGTCAGTGTCGGCCTCGGAATCTTCGGCATAGTCGAGATCGAGCACCGGGGTGCCCTGATAGATACCGCAGGAAATCGCCGCGATATTGTCGCGCAGCACGTTGCCGCCGCCGTTCTTGAACATGTTGCGGTTCTTCATCCACGAGATGCAGTCAGCCAGCGCAACCCATGCGCCGGTGATCGACGCCGTGCGGGTGCCGCCATCGGCCTGGATGACGTCGCAGTCGATGGTGATCTGGCGTTCGCCGAGCGCTTCCAGATCGACGGCAGCGCGGAGCGAGCGGCCAATCAGGCGCTGGATCTCGACGGTGCGGCCGCCCTGCTTGCCGGATGCGGCTTCGCGGCGGGTGCGTTCCAATGTGGCGCGGGGCAGCATGCCGTATTCGGCCGTGACCCAGCCGCGGCCCTGGCCCTTGAGCCATGGCGGCAGGCGCTCTTCCAGCGTCGCGGTGACCAGCACATGGGTGTCGCCGAATTTCACCATGCAGGAGCCTTCGGCATATTTGACGACGCCGCGTTCCAGCGACACGGCGCGCAGTTCATCGGGCGCACGACGGCTTGGCCGCATGAGAAAATCCTTCCAAATGTCCAGAGAGAGCCTGTTCGCGGTGCTTTTAGGGGCCGCGGACCGCAGCGGCAAGGGCAGGGCAGGTTCCACGCACGCAATGGTGCTTGTATCCGGCGCGCCGGAGCGACAAATTAGGTCCTCAAGGAGTTGCCTGTGGCCCACCACGATCCGATCGGCCTGATCACGCCGCATGCCGGGCTTGCCCAGCTCAATGAGCGATCGCGCGAGATCTTCCGGCAGATCGTCGAGAGCTATCTCGCCACTGGGGAACCTGTCGGATCGCGCAATATTTCGCGTCTGATCACGGTTCCGCTGTCGCCGGCCTCGGTTCGCAACGTCATGTCGGACCTGGAGCAACTTGGCCTCATTTACGCGCCGCATACCTCTGCCGGGCGTTTGCCGACCGAACTCGGACTGCGGTTTTTCGTCGATGCCCTGATGCAGGTCGGTGACCTAACCGAACCAGAGCGGCAATCGATCCAGCAGCAGCTCTCCTCCGTCGGCCGTTCGCAGACAGTGGAGGCGGCGCTCGGCGAGGCATTGACGCGGCTGTCCGGGCTGACCCGCGCAGCGGCGGTAGTTTTGACCGCCAAGTCCAATGTGCGGCTGAAACACATCGAATTCGTCCGTCTGGAGCCTGAAAAGGCCTTGGTTGTGCTGGTGGCCGAGGATGGCCAGGTCGAAAACCGGGTGCTGACCCTGGCGCCCGGCGTGCCATCATCGGCGTTGAACGAGGCCTCGAATTTCCTCAATGCCCGAATCCGCGGCCGTACGCTGGCCGAAGCCCGGCTGGAGCTGGAAACGGCGCTGACCCAGAACCAGATCGAGCTCGATCAGCTGACCCAGAAGGTGATTGCCGCCGGCATTGCCAGCTGGTCGGGCGGGGAAAAGGACGATCGGCAGCTGATCGTGCGCGGCCAGGCCAATCTGCTCGAGGATCTCCATGCGCTGGAGGATCTTGAACGCGTTCGCCTCCTGTTCGACGATCTCGAAGCCAAGCGCGAGGTGATCGATCTTCTTGGCCGGGCGGAGACCGCGGAAGGTGTTCGCATCTTCATCGGCTCCGAAAACAAGCTGTTCTCACTGTCTGGCTCGTCCACGATCATTGCGCCCTATAGCGACGGTGCCGGCCATATTGTCGGCGTTCTCGGTGTCATCGGCCCGACCCGGCTGAATTATGCGCGGGTGATCCCGATGGTGGATTATGCGGCGCGCATCGTCAGCCGCATGCTCGGCGGCTGACAGGGCCGGTTCCAGATCCTGCATTCTGGCTGGTTGCGCTTGATTTTCGGCGCTTAAACCCCGATATCCCGCTCAGCAATCCCACCATTTTGGCGTGTTTTTGAGAAGGCAGCGTGATGACTGATTCCAATGGGCAGAACGACAATCAGGACAAGACGGCAGCGGCCGCCGATCCGGTGGTCTCTAAGCCCTACATCATGCCGGACGATCCGGAGCCGAACTCGGTCGAGGCCCTGACCAAGGAAGCCGCGGACGCGCGCGACAAGATGCTGCGCACGCTGGCGGAAATGGAAAACCTGCGTAAGCGCACCCAGCGCGACGTCGCCGATGGCCGTACCTATGCAATCACCAATTTCGCGCGCGAAGTGCTCGATATCGCTGACAGTCTGCAGCGCGCCCTCGATGCCGTGCCTGCCGACACCAAGGCCGCGGCTGATCCGGGCCTGAAGGCACTGCTCGAAGGTGTCGAACTCACCGAGCGGTCGCTGCTCAACACGCTGGAAAAGAACGGCGTGAAGAAGTTCGATCCGTCGGGCGAGAAGTTCGACCCGAACTTCCAGCAGGCGATGTATGAGGTGCCGGATGCATCGGTGCCTGCGGGCACCGTCGTTCAGGTCGTGCAGGCCGGCTACACCATCGGTGAGCGCGTGCTGCGTCCGGCGCTGGTCGGCGTATCGAAGGGCGGCGCCAAGGCTGCGGGCGGCAGCGTCTGAGTAACAGCGCCTCTTGCTGTCATCACCCGCGAAAGCGGGTGATCCAGTATGAGTTACGCTGCCAGATCGCCTGATTGAATCCGCTTCACGCCGGCCTTGTTCATGTCGGCCCAGGCCTTGGCCAGCGAGCCCTGCGTGTCGATGCCGCGGCAGGCGTCCTCGACCACATAGACATCGAAGCCTGCTTTTCGCGCATCGAGCGCCGACCATGCGACGCAGAAGTCGGTCGCAAGGCCGGCGATGAACACACGCTGCAATTTGCGGGCTTTCAGATAGGCGGCGAGGCCGGTGGTGGTCTTGCCATCAGCCTCGGTGAAAGCCGAGTAGCTGTCGACATCCTTGTTGAAGCCCTTGCGCAAGATCAGCTCGGTATGCGGGATCGCGAGATCCTTCGAGAGGGCGGCTCCGTCAGTGCCCTGTACGCAGTGGTCCGGCCACAGCACCTGCTTGCCGTATTTCACATCAGTGGTTTCAAATGGTTTCTTGCCGCTGTGGCTTGACGCGAATGAGATATGGCCTGGTGTGTGCCAGTCCTGGGTCATCACCACGTCGGCGAATTTCTTGGCGATGCCGTTGATGACCGGCACGACCTTGTCGCCGTCCTTCACCGCAAGGCTGCCACCGGGCAGGAAGCAGTTCTGAACGTCGATCACCAGCAGGACGGATGTGCGGTCGAGGCTGACCTTGCCGGCGGCGGATAATGTTTTGGAAGCTAGGCTGGTCATCGCAATCGTCCCCAACCCTGCGAGAATTTGACGTCTGTTGAGCATCACGAAATTCCCCGTATCGGATTTGTCCAGCAGATCAGGTCACGGGGAGATCGTAAAGCGGGCCGTGAGCCGGCCCGCGCCTTTCGTTAGCGCGGCTCGATGCCGTCGCGCACGGCGCGGAAGCGCGGAAACGCCTTGGCCCAATCGTCGCGCGGCGCGCTGGCGATAATGCGCATGGTGACCTTGCCGCCGCCGAAGCGCAGCCACTGCACGACGCTGACCGGCGTGTTGTTCTTGCCGCTTACGGCGTCGATACGGGTCTCCCAGCCGGCCATGCCGTCGATGCGCTGTGGCTCCGACATGGTGATGCGGCCCTCACGCAAACCAGGGATCGAGCCTGCGGCCTGTTGGGCGAAGCGGCCACGGTCTTCGGCCTTTTCAGGCGCCGAAGCGAGGCTGCCGATCACCATGAAAGGACTCGTTTCGATGCTGTTCTCGTCGGTCGAGTCGGCCAGCAACAAAGCGGCGCCTGGCGCAAGCGTGCGGACGGTCTTGAAATCGCTCATTTCGGCGACCTTGAACGGCATCAGGCCGAGTTGCTCTGCCAGCGGCACTTCCTTGCGCACCACAACGGACGAGAACATCTGGCGCACCGCGTCGTCGGTATAGATCTTCTGGGCGTTTTCCGGGACCTGCACGGCGACATAGCCGGAGAAGTTCCCGCTGCCGCCGACGATCATCGAATAGCGCCTGACATTGCCGGTGGCGTCCTTCGCGCTCTCGATCGTGTAGAAGGCCTTTCCGGCAGTGGTCTCGATGCTCTCGGGCTTCGCGGCCATGCCCGCCGGATTGGCCTTGAACGCAGTCTCGACCTCGTTGAAGGCCGCGGCCGGCAGTTCGGTCATGAGCACCTTGACGCCCTGATCGGAGGTCTCGAAGCCGACAAAGGTCTTTGCGGGGGCGAGGCCGACCAGCGGGGCCAGACCCACACGGACACCCGGCGGGAAGACGGGGTCAGCCGCCAAAGCGGGGCGGTGGGCGACCGAAATGGCCGTCAGCATGGTCAAAGCGAACAGGGGCGCAGCATGTTTCATGAAAAATCTACTGGGTTTGTATTGAGGCTGTTCGATGGTGTGGGGTTCCGGCCTTGGCCGTCACACGACCGGCCGGAAAGGGCGTTCACGGTTGCCCTGTTCCGCCAACAGATCAAGCCATAAATCCGTTCCCGGCGCCGTCCGCGCCTATCCGTCGCGTATTGGCGAAACAACCGCCAAGGGTCTGTTTCACCAAATATTAATTTCGCGCACCGGTCGTGTTTTCATGGGTCTGGAGTGTGCCAGATGCCTTGCGGCCACCACCCCCCCTCCTATATGAGGCCTACCGTCGCAATATCGCGAATAGTTGATGTTTGGGGGTTGGGAGCGGGGTGCCGTCAGGGCCCAGCCAACCTGCCGCAGAAAAAGGATATGAGAGCATGGGAAAGGTCATCGGTATCGACCTCGGTACGACGAATTCCTGCGTCGCCGTCATGGATGGCAAAACGCCGAAGGTCATCGAGAACGCAGAAGGCATGCGGACCACGCCGTCCATCGTGGCTTTTACCGATGATGGCGAGCGCCTCGTCGGCCAGCCGGCCAAGCGCCAGGCAGTTACCAATCCCGAGCGCACCATTTTCGCGGTGAAGCGCCTGATCGGCCGCCGCTATGACGATCCGACCGTCGAGAAGGACAAGAAGCTCGTCCCCTACAAGATTGCCAAGGGTGGCAATGGCGACGCCTGGGTGGAAGTCGACGGTAAAACCTATTCGCCCTCGCAGATCTCCGCCTTCACGCTGCAGAAGATGAAGGAGACCGCGGAGGCTCACCTCGGCCAGAAGGTCGAGCAGGCCGTCATCACCGTGCCCGCCTACTTCAACGACGCCCAGCGTCAGGCCACCAAGGATGCCGGCAAGATCGCTGGCCTCGAAGTGCTGCGCATCATCAACGAGCCGACTGCGGCTGCGCTCGCTTACGGCCTCGACAAGTCGAAGTCCGGCACCATCGCGGTGTACGACCTCGGCGGCGGCACCTTCGACGTCTCGATCCTTGAGATCGGCGACGGCGTGTTCGAAGTGAAGTCCACTAACGGCGATACGTTCCTCGGCGGTGAAGACTTCGACATGCGTCTGGTCGGCTACCTCGCCGACGAGTTCAAGAAAGAGCAGGGCATCGACCTGCGCAACGACAAGCTGGCTCTGCAGCGTCTGAAGGAAGCTGCTGAAAAGGCGAAGATCGAGCTGTCGTCGACGACCCAGACCGAAATCAACCTGCCGTTCATCACGGCGGATGCCTCCGGTCCGAAGCATCTGACGCTGAAGCTGACCCGCGCCAAGTTCGAAGCGCTCGTTGACGATCTCGTGCAGAAGACCATCGAGCCTTGCCGCAAGGCGCTCAAGGATGCCGGCCTCACCGCCGGTGAAATCGGCGAAGTGGTTCTGGTCGGCGGCATGATCCGCATGCCCAAGATCCAGGAAGTCGTGAAGCAGTTCTTCGGCAAGGAGCCCCACAAGGGCGTCAACCCGGACGAAGTCGTGGCCATCGGCGCCGCCATTCAGGCCGGCGTGCTGCAGGGCGACGTCAAGGACGTGCTGCTGCTCGACGTGACCCCGCTGTCGCTGGGCATCGAGACGTTGGGTGGCGTATTCACCCGCATCATCGAGCGCAACACCACGATCCCGACCAAGAAGAGCCAGGTGTTCTCGACGGCCGAAGACAACCAGAACGCCGTCACCATCCGGGTGTTCCAGGGTGAGCGCGAAATGGCGGCCGACAACAAGCCGCTCGGCCAGTTCGATTTGATGGGCATTCCGCCGGCTCCGCGCGGCATGCCGCAGGTCGAGGTGACCTTCGACATCGACGCCAATGGCATCGTCAACGTGTCGGCGAAGGACAAGGCGACCAACAAGGAACAGCAGATCCGGATCCAGGCATCGGGCGGTCTGTCCGAGTCCGACATCCAGAAGATGGTCAAGGACGCCGAAGCCAACGCTGCCGACGACAAGAAGCGTCGCGAGGCTGTCGATGCCAAGAACCACGGCGATGCCCTCGTGCATTCGACCGAGAAGGCTCTCAGCGAGCATGGCGACAAGGTCGGTGAGCCTGAGCGCCGCGCGATCGAGGATGCCATGAGCGACCTGAAGGAAGCTCTGAAGGGTGATGATGCCGAGGCGATCAAGGCCAAGACCAACACGCTGGCGCAGGCTTCGATGAAGCTCGGCGAAGCGATGTACGCCCAGCAGGCCGAGGCTGACGCCAAGCGCGATGCCGAGAAGGATGACGTGGTCGACGCCGAGTTCACGGAAGTCGACGACGACAAGCCGAAGAAGTCGGCCTGATAGGCGAGCGGAACAATGACCCTCATCCTGAGTAGCGCGGTGCGCACCTCGAAGGATGAGGGTTGTTTTTTGTCAGGCGGGCCTTGTTAGGCAAGTTTTGTTAGTACGGGAGTAGCATCTTCATTGATGCGTTCTTCTGGGATGCTCCTCGGGATGAGGACCAATTTCGGGCGGATCTGACTGATGTCCACCAAGCAATGTTACTACGAAACGCTGGAAGTCGAGCGCTCCGCCAATGAAGCGGTTCTGAAGACGTCGTTTCGCAAGCTTGCGATGAAGTGGCATCCGGACAAGAATCCAGGCGATGCCGCCGCTGAAGTGAAGTTCAAGGAAATTGCCGAGGCCTACGACGTCCTCAAGGACGGTGATAAGCGCGCGGCCTATGACCGTTATGGCCATGCGGCCTTCGAACAGGGCAATGGTGGCGGTGGTGGTCCGGGCTTCGGATCCGGCTTCGCTTCATCCTTCTCCGACATTTTTGAAGACCTGTTCGGCATGGCCGGGCAGCGCAGCGGTGGCCGCAGCGGCGGCCGCGAGCGCGGGGCAGATCTTCGCTACAACATGGAAATCACGCTGGAGGAGGCTTACTCCGGCAAGACCGCACAGATTGAGATTCCGGTCGCGGTGACCTGCGAAGCCTGCTCCGGCACCGGCGCCAAGGCCGGTACCAAGCCGAAGGCCTGTTCGACCTGCGGCGGCGCCGGCCGCGTTCGCCAGGCCCAGGGCTTCTTCACGTTGGAAAGGACCTGTCCGAGCTGTCAGGGCCGCGGTCAGATGATCGAGGATCCTTGCCCGAGCTGCTCCGGCGCTGGCCGCGTCGAGCGCGAGCGCACGCTCTCGGTCAACATTCCGGCGGGCGTCGAGGACGGCACCCGCATTCGTCTTGCCAATGAAGGCGAAGCCGGCGCGCGCGGTGGCCCATCGGGCGATCTCTATATTTTCCTGTCGCTGGCCTCGCACGACTTCTTCCAGCGCGATGGCGCGGACCTGCATTGCCGTGTGCCGATCTCGATGGTGACCGCGGCGCTGGGCGGCGAATTCGAAGTGCCGACCATCGAAGGCGGGCGCAACAAGGTCAAGGTTCCCTCGGGCACCCAGTCCGGGCGCCGCTTCCGCGTTTCGTCGAAAGGCATGCCGGTGCTGCGCTCGCGCCAGACCGGTGACATGTATGTCCAGGTCGTCGTGGAAACGCCGCAGAACCTGACGAAAAAGCAGCAGGAGCTGCTGGCCGAATTCGAGAAACTATCTTCGGGTGCAACGCAACCTGAAGCCGCGGGTTTCTTCACTAAGGTCAAGGACTTCTTCGGAACGCGGACAGGCTCCTGACGTTGGAAGCTTGACCGTTTCTATTGTTGCCTATACCTCTTTATGACGAAATTCTGACGTTCCGCACGTTCCGCGGTCTGCCTGGAAGCGACATGCCTCTGCACTCGTCCGCGCGTACGTTGAAGAAGCCGCTCCGTCTCGACGACGAGGTCCGCTTCCTCCGTTCATGGATCGATAAGCCGCTGCATATGGGCGCCGTGATGCCGTCGGGCAAAGCTCTTGCCCGCACGATGGCGCAATATGTCGACAATGACACGACCGGTCCGGTCATCGAACTTGGACCCGGCACCGGCGCGATCACCTCTGCGCTGGTTGCACACGGGGTGGACCAGAAACGTCTGGTGCTCGTCGAATTCAATCCCACCTTTTGCGCACTGCTGCGCGAGCGCTACCCGCAGGCGACGATCGTTCAGGGCGACGCCTACACATTGCGCGATACGCTGTGGGATGTGCTGAAAGAGCCCGCCTCTGCCGTCGTCTCCGGCCTGCCGCTGGTCACCAAACCGATGCTGACGCGCCTCAAGCTGATCCGTGATGCCTTTACGGCGATGTCGCCGAACGCGCCCTTCGTGCAGTTCACCTATTCGGTGGCGCCGCCGATCCCCAAATCGCTGCCCGGCGTGTCCACAGAGGCCTCCGAGCGGATCTGGATGAACCTTCCGCCGGCGCGCGTCTGGGTGTATCGCAAACGCTAGTGCCGGCCGCGATCGCGCGGCGGCTTCGCCCGACGATCGGAATCATGGCCGCGATCAAGATCCTCGTTATTCCCGGCTCGCTGCGCACAGGATCGCTGAATGCGAAACTGGCGGCCGTTGCCGTTGATGCGCTGGTTCGCGCCGATGTCGACGTCAGCAAGATTTCACTCGGCGACTTTCCGCTGCCGATCTATGACGGTGATCTCGAGAGCAGTTCCGGCGTGCCGAAATATGCGCTCGATCTGAAGCGCATGATATCGGCGTATCATGGTGTGCTGATTGTGACGCCCGAATACAACGCGTCGCTGCCGCCGCTGGTGAAGAACACGATCGACTGGGTCTCGCGCGTGGCGGATGCACATGAGGGCAAGGGCCAGGTGTTTCGCGAACGGCCGTTTGCGATTGCTGCGGCGTCGAATGGCCGGCTCGGTGGTACGCGTTGCCTGCAGGCGCTGCGGCTGGTGCTGTCGGCCTGCCGCGCGACCGTGATCCCGAACCAGCTCACGCTGGCTTTCGCCGGTGAGGCCTATGACGATATGGACCGGCTGAAACACGCCGCTGACAAGGATGCGATGACGGCGATGGTGCGCCAGCTCATCGATGTCGCGCAGCAGATGAAGTGAGATGACATGACGTTGCAGACCATTGATCCCCGCGACCGCCTGATCGTCGCGCTCGATTTGCCGGATGTTGAGGCTGCCGAAGCGATGATCGCGCGGCTCGGCGACAGCGTGTCTTTCTACAAGATCGGCTATCAGCTTGGTTATGCCGGTGGCCTGCCGCTGGTGCGCAAGCTCGCCGATGCCGGCAAGAAGGTGTTTGCTGATCTGAAGATGCACGACATCGGCAACACCGTCGCGCGCGGCGTGGAAAGCGTGGCGAAGCTCGGCGCGACCTTCCTCACCGTGCATGCCTATCCGCAGACCATGCAGGCGGCGGCCAATGCCAGCAAGGGCTCCGGCCTGAAGATCCTCGCCGTGACTGTGCTGACCTCTTACGACAACGAGGATCTGAAAGCCGCTGGCTATCAGCTCTGTGTCAGCGATCTCGTAGCCACGCGCGCGCAGCAGGCGCAGGCGCTCGGTATCGATGGCCTCGTCTGCTCGCCGGAAGAGGCCGCGAACCTGCGCAAGTATATCAAGCCCGAGATGTGTCTGGTCACGCCCGGCGTGCGCCCTGCGGGCAGTGATGCGGGCGATCAGAAGCGGATCATGACCCCGGCACGCGCGATTACCGAAGGTTCGGACTATCTGGTGGTCGGCCGTCCGGTAATGGAAGCCTCCGATCCGAAGGCAGCGGCCGAGGCGATCGTCGCCGAAATCACGCAGGCTCTGACGAACAAGTAAGAACGGGACAGGGAGAGAGACAGATGGCCAAGGCTTACTGGATTGCGCGTGTCGACGTGCACAATATGGACGGTTACAAGCAATACGTGGCCGAGAACGGTCCGGTCTTCAATAAATTCGGGGCCAAATTCCTGGTGCGCGGCGGTCAGTTCGAGGCCAAGGAAGGCAGTTCGCGTTCGCGCAATGTCGTGCTCGAATTCAAGGACTACGCGACCGCGCTGGCCTGCTACAATTCGCCGGAATACCAGCGCCTCGTCGAGATGCGCAAACCCCATGGCGAGAGTGACCTCGTGATCATCGAGGGCTATGAGGGGCCGCAGCCTTGAGCGAACAAGTTTGAAGCCGCAGGCCTTAAGCATGTGTCTGATCTGATTGGTATCTAAGGACTTTAGGTACCGTGGGCGTGTTGCCGCCGTGGCAGCGCGCCGCTATACCGCCTTGAGATACTGAGGATCGTTCAATGTCTGACATGAGACTGATCGTTGCTGGCGCCGGCGGCCGAATGGGCCGCGCGTTGATCCGCACCATCTCCGAAACCCCGGGCGCAGTTCTCGCCGGCGCGCTGGAAGCGCCGGGCTCTGAATTGCTCGGACAGGATGCCGGTGTGCTCGCCGGCCTGCCCGAGAACGGCGTCAAACTCTCGGCCGACCTTTGGACGCTGTCGAAGGATGCCGATGGCATTCTCGACTTCACCGTGCCTGCCGCGACGATCGCCAATGTCGCCATCGCCGCCCAGCGCGGCCTCGTCCATGTGATCGGCACCACCGGTCTGTCGTCGTCAGACAATGCCGTCATCAAGAGCGTGACCGGCCAGGCCATCGTCGTGCAGTCGGGCAATATGAGCCTCGGCGTCAACCTGCTCGCTGCGCTGGTAAAGCGCGTCGCGCAGTCGCTCGATGACGGGTTCGATATCGAAGTGCTGGAGATGCATCACAAGGCCAAGATCGACGCGCCATCTGGCACGGCCTTCATGCTGGGTCAGGCTGCAGCCGAAGGTCGCGGGATTCCGCTCGACCAGCATTCAGCGCGTGGCCGCGATGGTCTCACCGGCGCGCGCAAGACCGGCGATATCGGATTTGCTTCACTCCGCGGCGGCACCGTAGCCGGTGATCACACGGTGATCTTCGCCGGCCCCAATGAACGCATCGAGCTGACGCACAAGGCCGACGATCGCATGATCTTTGCGAACGGCGCGCTGAAGGCGGCGATGTGGGCACACGGAAAAAAGCCCGGTTTGTACTCGATGGCTGACGTGCTCGGCCTTGGTGAAATGTAAGAAAGAACGAAACGGAATTGTCGATGAACGAACGTCTTCTCGTCCTCGTCCGTCACGGACAGAGCGAATGGAATCTGAAGAACCTTTTCACCGGCTGGAAAGATCCTGATCTCACCGAGAAGGGCGTCGCAGAGGCCAAGGAAGCCGGCCGCAAGCTGAAGGCGCAGGGCTTGACCTTCGATGTCGCGTTCACCTCGGCGCTGACCCGCGCGCAGCACACGCTCAATCTCGCACTGGAAGAGATGGGCCAGACGGGTTTGCCGATCACCAAAAACCTCGCGCTGAACGAGCGCGATTACGGCGACCTCTCTGGTCTCAACAAGGACGATGCCCGCGCCAAATGGGGTGAGGAGCAGGTCCATGTCTGGCGCCGTTCCTATGACGTGCCGCCGCCTGGCGGCGAAAGCCTGAAGGATACGCTGGCGCGCACGCTGCCGTATTTCGTGCAGGAGATCCTGCCTTGTGTGCTGCGCGGCGAGCGCACGCTGGTCGCCGCGCACGGCAATTCGCTGCGCGCGCTGATCATGGTGCTGGAGAAGCTGACGCCGGAAGGCATTCTGGCCCGCGAACTCGCGACCGGCGTGCCGGTGATCTACCGGCTGAATGCCGATGCGACGGTGGCGTCGAAGGTCGATCTGGCGAGTTGATCGACGGGCTCGGTTGCGTGGCGCCGTTAGCGCGCCATCGCAACCGACACGAAATCCGAGATCGCATCGAGAAAGACGTCCGGCTTCTGAAGCTGCGGGACATGCGCGCAGCCCGGAAGCACGATCAGCCGTGCATCAGGTAGTCCGGCAGCAAGCTCTCTGGACATCGGTGGTGGCGTCGCTTCATCGTGCTCGCCGACCAGTACCAGCACCGGCACTTTGACGGTCCCGATCTCGGGGCGCAGGTCCAGCGTCGCCAAGGACTCGCAGGCGCTTTGAAACACCCCGGGATTGGTGCGTAAAAAGGCCTCGCGGCGATCGCGCATCAGCTCCGGATTATGCTCCTGAAATTCGGCGGCGAACAAGCGTCGCATCGCGACGTCGGTAACCGCCGGCAATCCCTTGGTCGATGCTGCCGTCGCCATGTTGCGGAACGCCTCACGACCGGGTTCGGAAAACGCTGCGCCGCAATCGGCGAGAACCAGACGGCTTGCGATGCCCGGATGGCGGATCGCCATCTGCAAGGCAACGAAACCGCCATAGCCGTTACCGAGCACGATCGTGTCCGTGCCGTCGCCGCAGTCCCCGACGGCCTCCGCCACGCGGTCCGCCACCGCCGCCAGTCCGCCGCTTACGGCGTCTGATCCCCCAAAGCCCGGCAATTCGGGAACAATGACACGGTGGGTTTTGGCCAGTGACGGCACGATCCTGTCGAAGCTTGCTCGGTCAGACAGCAGCGAGTGAAGCAGCACGATGGCTGGTCCTTCGCCGAATTGCGCTGCATTGACGGTGCCGTTTGCCAAGCGCCGATCTGCCATTTTTGCCTCTCCCGTCAAAAGCTTCCGGCCCGCAGCCTGATCGGCTGTCGCATCCGCCTGTCCTGTTGTGTCCCGGACCACCGCGCAAAAGCAAGTCCCCGATCGCGCAAATCTGACTTGACGTGATATTTCACGAGGAGCATCTTGGAAGAAGAATCAGAGGAAATATCCGTGCTTCTTCGGGATAATGTCTACAATAGCCTCAGGTCTGATATCCTCATGTGTCGCTTTATGCCGGGCGATGATATGCGGGAACAGGAATTGGCGGAGCGCTATGCGGTCAGCCGTCAGCCCGTACGCGAAGCTCTGCTGCGGCTGGAGCGGGAGCATCTCGTGACGGTGCAGCCGCGCCAGGGTTACCGGGTCAATCCGATCTCGATCTCGGACGCCCGGGACCTGTTGCGGTTTCGCTATGCGGTCGAGCCGGCCTGTGTGTCGGAGGCGATCGAGCAGGCCTCGGACGACATCCTGCGCGGGTTGGACCAGTACCGGTCGTTCGACGGCTCGGCGGAAGATTTCATCGACTACAACCGGGCCTTCCACATCGCGCTGGCACAGGCGTCCGGCAACCGGCGCATGGCGTCGGCCGCGCGCGATCTGATCGAACAGGCCGACCGGCTGGTGCGTGTCAGCATCGCCAACGTCAAGGGCCGCGATCACATGCAGCTCGTGGGTGAGCACGTCAGCCTGATCGACGCCATGCAGCGCCGCGACCAGCGCGGCGCGGCGCGCATCATCAAGGCTCATATCGAGAAAACAGAAAAGCGCGTGCTACCGGCCTTGGCGCGTAACGCGATCATCGTCGAAGGGAGAGATCTATGAACATTCCAGCAAAAACCGGCTCCATCGATGTCGAGATTCACGGCAACTTCGTCGATGGCCGTGAGGTCGAAGCCGGCAACGGCGAGATGATTGATGTGCGAAACCCGGCTACGGGCGACGTCATCGCGCGAATCCCCAATTCGACCGCGGCCGATATCGATCATGCGATGAAGAGCGCGCGTGCGGCGTTCGAAGGACGCGCCTGGGGTGGCTTGGATACGCGCGCCCGCGCGCGCCTCATCAACAAGCTTGCCGATGCATTCGAGGCCAATCTCGACACATTGTACCGGCTGGAGACGTTGAACAACGGCCGTCCAGTCAACGAGACCCGTGCGCAGCTTGCGCGTCTCCCTGATTTCTTCCGCTATTTCGCCGGCGTTGCGCTGGCGCGGCGCGACTCGGTCATCCCGGTCGAAGGTGCGTATCTCAACTACACACTGCGCACGCCGATCGGGATCGTGGCGAACTGTACGCCGTTCAATCACCCGCTGATGATTCTGTGCAAGTCGCTGGCGGCCGTGCTGGCCACCGGCTGCGTGACGGTCGTGAAGCCTTCGGAATACACGCCCCTGACCACGCTGAAGCTCGCGCAAATCTTCACCGAAGCCGGCCTGCCGCCGGGTGTGTTCAATATTGTGCTGGGCTATGGCCCAAGTGCCGGCAAGATGTTGTCCGAACATCCCGACATCAACAAGCTGGTGTTGACCGGCGGCACCGAGGCTGGGCGCATCGCCGGTGCTTCGGCAGCGAAGGTGTTCGCGCATCAGACCATGGAGCTTGGCGGCAAGACGCCCGTCATGGTGTTCGATGATTTCGATGTCGATCAAGCGGTCAATTACGCCGCTTTCGGCGCTTTCATCGGCGCCGGCCAGACTTGCGTCTGCGCCTCACGGCATATCGTGCAGGCTTCGATCTACGATGAGTTCGTAGCCAAGCTGCAGGCCAAGACGAAGTCGATCCGCATCGGCGATCCGTTCGATCCCAATACGCAGCTCGGCCCGGTGATCTCGGCGCGCCAGCGTGACCGCGTGCTTTCCTATGCGCGTTTCGGTCACGAAGACGGTGCCCGGCTGGTTGCTGGTGGCGTAGCGGCAAAGATAGCCGGTCACGAAAACGGGTTCTTCGTGGAGCCCACGGTGTTCGCCGATGTTCGGTCGGACATGCGCATCTTCCAGGAAGAGGTGTTCGGTCCGTTCACATCTGTCACGCCGTTCAAGGACGAAGCCGATGCGTTGCGTCTGGCCAATGATTCCCCGTTCGGGCTTGCAGCAGCCATTCGCACCCGTGATGTCGCGCGCGCGCATCGCGTCGCTGGCCGCGTCAAGGCGGGGATAGTCTGGATCAACGATCATCATCGCCTCGATCCCGCATCGCCCTGGGGCGGCGTGGACGACAGTGGCATCGGCCGTGAATGCGGCACCGAAAGCTTCGACGATCACTTCAACACCAAGAGCGTGATGGTCGCGACGGGCGATGGTCCGTTCGACTGGTATCGCGACACTGCGGGGCAGAAGCGACTGAACTAGAGCAAGGCGATCGCCAACAGATCCCCCACAGAGGGACGGCGCCAATCGACATGAAAACACACAGGGAGAGACGACGATGCCGACATCAGTAAATGCAGGCGGCCGGTTGGACCGGCTGCCGATCGGACCGTTCCACTACCGCATCATGACGTTGATCGGGATTGGAATGTTTTTCGACGGCTTTGACATCTACATCGCAGGAACAGTGCTGGGCGTGACGCTCAAAAGCGGCTTCTCGACACTCGCCGAGAATGCGCTGTTCATTTCGGCGACGTTCTTCGGAATGATGCTCGGCTCGTTCGCCACGGGCTTTCTCGGTGATCGCTACGGCCGTCGATTCTCCTACCAGTTCAATCTGTTGCTGTTCGGCGTGGCATCGCTTGCGGCGGCATTCGCACCAAACATGACCATCCTGATCCTCTGCCGCTTCGTAATGGGCCTCGGGCTCGGCGCTGAAAACGTGGTCGGCTACTCGACGATGACCGAGTTCGTTCCCGCACGTTCGCGCGGCAAGTATCTAGGGCTGATGGCCGTCTGCGTCGTTAGTGGCCTGCCGGTGGCGCTACTGGTGGCCTCGTTCGTGGTGCCGATGTTCGGATGGCGCGCCATGTTCGTGCTCGGCGGCATCGGTGCGCTGGTGGTCTGGTACATGCGCAAGAACCTGCCGGAGTCGCCGCGCTGGCTCGAGGCCGTCGGCCGCCGCGAGGAAGCTGAGGCGCTCATGCAGAAGATCGAGAGCGAGGCTGCCCAGGGCAAGCCGCTGCCGCCGGTGACCACGGTCCCGACCGTGCAGGCGTCCGGCCAGCTGTCGTCGCTGTTCGCGCCGCCGCTGCTGTCGCGCATGATCGTCGGTTCGGTCTGCCTGATCACCATCAACACATTACTGTATGGCTTCGTGACCTGGCTGCCGGTGTTCTTCATCAAGCAGGGATTGAGCGTCGCGACGTCGTTCAGTTACTCGTTGCTGATGGCGCTGGGTGCTCCGGTCGGCTCGGCCATCGGCGCGTTGACAGCGGATCGTTGGGGTCGCAAGCCGACCATCATCGGTTCGTCGCTGATCGCGGTGGTGCTGGGCATCATCTATCCGATGATTTCCGATCCGCTGCTGCTGCCAGCGGTGGGCTTCGCGCTCACGATCCCGATCTATGTGCTGGTTGCGCTGCTGTTCGGCATCTACATCCCCGAACTGTTCCCGACCGAAGTGCGTCTGCGGGCATCGGGGATCGTCAATACGCTGGGGCGTGGCGCCACCATCGTGACGCCGTTCCTGGTGGTGACGCTCTTCGAGGCACGGGGCGTTGCAGGTGTGATGGCACTGATGATCGGATTGCTGGTGCTGCAGATTATCACGGTATGGGCGCTGGGTATCGAGCCCCGCAATCGTAGTCTGGAAGAAATGAAGCCAGACGAGGCGGCAGTGCCGGTGCTGAAGGAAGTTTCCTGATCATCGCGATCCAGCAGGTCGCGTCCATCTCGCGGCCTGCTGGTTACAGAAGTCACGCCCAGCGTCTCTGACTCGTCTTTAGCTCACCCCGACCTGTCCGGCCTCCCAGCCGATCATTGCCTGCTTCCGTGTGATGCCCCAATGATAACCCGTCAGCGCGCCGGACTTGCCGAGCGCGCGGTGGCACGGCACCACGAAGGAAATCGGATTCCTGCCGACGGCGGCGCCGACGGCGCGTGCGGCCTTCGGGTTTTCGATCTTGCAGGCGATATCCGAATAGCTGACGGCGCGGCCCATCGGGATTTTCAGCAGCGTTTCCCAGACACGGACTTCGAAGTCGGTGCCGATCAGCACCACCCGCAACGGTTGGTCCGGGCGCCACAGCTTGCTGTCGAAGATGCGCTGCGCCAGTCCGGCTGTGCCGGGAGTGTCCTCAATCAATGTGGCCGCGGGCCAGCGCCGGCTCATGTCGGCGAAAGCGCGCTGTTCGTCGCCTGGATCGGAGAAAGCGAGACCTGCAAGGCCGCGGTCGCTGGCGATCACGATCGCTGTGCCGAACGGCGAGGGATGGAAGCCGTAGCGCAACTCCATGCCGGCGCCGCCGGTTTTCCATTCTCCGGGTGACATCGCTTCATGGGTTACAAACAGATCGTGCAGCCGGCCCGGGCCGGAAAGGCCGGAGTCGAGCGCTGCGTCGAGGACGCTGGCGGAATCGCGCAGCAGGTGCTTGGCGTGATCGAGCGTCAGCGCCTGCATGAACGCTTTCGGTGTCAGTCCGGCCCAGCGGCGGAACAGGTGGTACAACTCGTCCGGCGTCACGCTTGCGGCGTCCGCCACGGCCTCGATGTTGGGCTGGTCCCGCCACTGTGAGTGCATGAAGCCGATGGCACGGCGTACGGAATCGTAATCGCGCAGGGCCGCGTCGCGCTGGCCCGGCTTGATCGGGCGATGCTCAGTCATCGCTAGGTCTCTGGCAAGATTCATCATGATATCGATGTAGGCCTGTCCCGGCGCGCAAACCACCCGTTTCCCGGTGGATCATCAGCTCACCGGATTATAGGTCGGGCCGCGTTTGGCAGCCTGGAGCGCTTCCATCAAGGCTTTGATAAAGCTTGCCTTTTCCTCCGCGCCGAGGAACCGTGCGATCGACACCCGACGGCCGCGCGACACCAGAAAAAGCTGCTCGATGCCGAATTCGGCGTGGCACACCTGATCGATCTGCACCCAGAGCGGATTGAATGCCCATTCCACGACGTCGCCTGATGGGCTGACCCGGCGCACACGGATTTCCGACGGCGTGACCGTGATCTCTTCGGTGGCCCTGGCGCGTCTGTCGTAGATCTTGAAGGCGATATAGATCGCCAGCAGGTCGAGGCCGAAGAAGCCGAACACCGGCCAGGCGCCCATTAGCAGGAAGGCCATCCCCGCGCCGAACGAGACCGCGCTGATGAAACCCATGAGCACGAGGAAGCCCTTGCGACCCAGCGCGCGATGCGGACGCAGCAGCGCGCTGAACAGCATCGGTTCCTGCAGGACGTCAAAGTCGTTGCCTGATGTCATGGTCCCTCAGTATATCCCTTTGATGCCGAAAATCACC
The DNA here is from genome assembly GCF_051811025.1 of Tardiphaga sp. 813_E8_N1_3. Classification (NCBI taxonomy): domain Bacteria; kingdom Pseudomonadati; phylum Pseudomonadota; class Alphaproteobacteria; order Hyphomicrobiales; family Nitrobacteraceae; genus Tardiphaga; species Tardiphaga sp. 813_E8_N1_3. The sequence continues at coordinate 5,644,156 of NZ_JBPWQE010000001.1, read as the reverse complement.
CGCAAGCTCCCCGCCAGCACGAAATCCAGTCCTGCAAAGAAGGTTGTAGCGAAAGCGGTCAAGGCGCCTGCGAAGAAGATGGCCAAGCCGAAGCCTATCAAGCTGAAACCGAACAAGTTGAAGCCTTGGACCAAAGCCCAGGTCCATGAAGCCTTCTCGCGCTTCCGCAAGGCCAATCCCGAGCCCAAGGGCGAGCTCGAGCATCTCAATCCCTATACGCTGCTCGTGGCTGTGGTGTTGTCGGCGCAGGCGACCGACGCCGGCGTCAACAAGGCGACTCGCGCGCTGTTTCCCATCGCCGATACGCCGCAGAAAATGATTGATCTCGGCGAAGAGACGGTGCGGGACTACATCAAGACGATCGGACTCTACCGCACCAAGGCGAAGAACGTCATCGCGCTGTCGGAAAAGCTGATCCGCGAATTCGGCGGCGTCGTGCCGCGCACCCGCGCCGAAATCGAATCACTGCCGGGTGCCGGGCGCAAAACAGCCAATGTCGTACTCAACATGGCGTTCGGCGAGCATACGATGGCCGTGGATACCCATGTGTTTCGCGTCGGCAATCGCACCAATATGGCGCCGGGCAAGAACGTGCTGGAGGTCGAACTCGAATTGGAGCGCGTGATTCCCGAAGAGTTCATGCTGCATGCCCATCATTGGCTGATCTTGCACGGCCGCTACACGTGCCTCGCGCGCAAGCCGCGCTGCGAGGTATGTCTGATCAACGATCTGTGCCAGTGGCCGGAGAAGACGGTGGTCTAGGCCACCGGTATCCTCGTCACCCGACCCGGCTCGATCAGCTCCGGTCGCGGGCCGCTCAATCGCTTGTGCATATGGACCATGAAGGCCATGCCGAATAGCGGCGTGGCCAGGTTGACGATCGGGATAGAGACGAAGGCTGCAATGAACAGCCCGGCGGTGAACACCGTCGCCGCATGCTGCTTGCGCATCGCCTTGGCGTCCGCCGGTGAGCGGAACCGCATGGCGGCCAGCTCGAAATATTCGCGGCCGAGCAGCCAGGCGGTCGCGATGAAGAAGACGATGAAACCAATGCCGGCGAACAACACGAAGGGCAGCGCGATCAGATAGACCGCGATGGTCAGCAGCGCGGTCTTGCCGCCTTCGGTAATGGCGAGCCCGAACGGCAATGCGACGCCGACACGCTCCGCGGGATAGTGCTCGCGCTCGACGACATCGGCGACATCATCGACGAACACGCTGGCGACCAGTGACGTGATCGCCGGCATCAGAAAGATTGCACCTGCGACGACGCTTAGGCCGGCGGCGATCGACAAGATCCAGGACAGCATATTGATCATCGTGTGGTAGTCCGACCCGACAGCACTTTCGGCCCAGACGCCGCCCGAAGTGGCAGCCCAGTTCAACAGCCGCTGCATGCCGATCGCCAATACGGTGATTAAAACCAGGGCAAGTCCGATCGACTTCCACAGGATGCTGCGCATCGGTGGTGAAAGAATTTGCGATAACGCCTTGGCGGCAGCGACAAGCATCCGATTTTCTCCTCGTAATCACGAAGACCTAACCCTTGCGAAGTTGTCAGACAAGTGCAGCGCAGCATCGACTTCTTCACTGGACGGATAAATAGAAAGAGGTAGTCTCAAGAAAAACAATCATCAGGGAGGACGACGTCTTGATCACCAAGGGTACCCGTGCGCTTGTTTTGGCCACTGCCGCTTCCGGCTTGTTTCTGACCGCAGCGCCCGCCTTCGCGCAGCAAAGCATCACCGTCTGGTTCAGCAAGGGTTTCTACAAATCCGAAGATGAATCGCTGCTGGCGGCGATCAAAAAGTTCGAGGACAAGACCAAGATCAAGGTCGAACTCTCGCAATATGCCATTCAGGACATGATCCCGAAGACGGTGGCCGCGCTGGATTCCGGCACGCCGCCGGACGTTGCCTATGCCGATACTTATGACGTGCAGGCGTCGGGCAAGTGGGCCTTTGAGGGCAAGCTGGAGGATTTGACCGACATCCTGGCGCCGATGAAGGACAAGTTTGCGCCGAATACGGTCGAAACGGCCTATCTGATGAACGGTCAGACCAAGAAGAAAGCCTATTACGGCTTTCCGCTGAAGCAGCAGTCGATGCATGTGGAGATCTGGAGCGATCTGCTTGAGCAGGCGGGCTACAAGATCAGCGATATCCCCAAGGACTGGAAGGGCTATTGGTCGTTCTGGTGCGACAAGGTCCAGCCGGCCTATCGCAAGGCGTCAGGCAGCCGCGCCTATGGTGTCGGCCAGCCGATGGGCGTGGAGTCCACGGACTCGCTGCAGTCGTTTTACACCTTCATGGATGCCTATAACGTCAAGCTGGTGGACGATGACGGCAAGCTTCTGGTTGACGATCCCAAGGTCAAGGAAGGCCTGATCGGCGCGCTCAGGGACTATACCGACACCTATATCAGGGGCTGTACGCCGCCGTCCTCGACGACGTGGAAGGACCCCGACAACAATGTCGCCTTCCACAACAAGAGCATCATCATGACCCACAACTTCACGATTTCGATCGCGGCAAAGTGGTTCGAGGATTCGCAAAACCAGACGTTGACACCGGAGCAGCGCGCGGCAGGCAAGAAGGCCTATGAGGACACGATCGTCACGGCATCGTTCCCGCTGAAGCCGGACGGCACGCCGATCAAGTATCGCTCCGACGTGAAGACGGGGATGATCTTCTCGCAGTCGAAGAACAAGGCGGGCGCCAAGGAGTTCGTCAAGTTCCTGATGGAAGAAGAAAACCTCAGCCCCTATGTCGAAGGTGCGCTTGGTCGCTGGTTCCCGGTGACCAAGGCCGGACAGGCAAGTCCGTTCTGGCAGGCCGACAAGCATCGCAAGGCAGTTTACACCCAGTTCACGGGTGGCACCTCGTCGTTCGATTTCGTGAAGAACTACAAGTTCACGATCCTCAACAACGAGAACGTCTGGGCCAAGGCGATGAACCGCGTGGTCAGCGAGAAGGTGCCGGTCGAGAAGGCGGTCGATGAGTTGATCGCCCGCATCAAGGAAATCGCGGGTTAGTCCGACACAAAGCCGGCCGCACTTTGCGGCCGGCTTTTGCAATGGTGTACAGCATGGTTACGATCACCTATCCCGCTCCCGCAGATACGCTGCCACGCCGGCCATGGTCTGCCCGCCTGACGACGCCGCAGGTCTGGGGCATCGTCATGCTGGCGCCCTATCTGCTCGTCTTCGCCGCTTTCGTGGTCTATCCGATCGGTTATGGCTTGTGGCTGGCGCGTCACCCCGCGAGTTACGTCGCGCTCTATAACGATCCGGTGTTTGCGCGTGCCGTCGTCAATACGCTGATCTTTCTGATCGTCGGCATCAATCTCAAGATGCTGGTGGCGCTGTTCCTGTCCGGCTTTTTTGTGCAGTCGCGCACCTGGATTCGTTGGCTGTCGGTGCTGTTCATCCTGCCCTGGGCGGTGCCGTCGATCCCGACCATCCTGTCGGTCCGCTTCATGTTCAATCCCGAATGGGGCGTGATCAATAACCTGATTTTCAAGTTCACCGGCGAGGATGGGCCCAACTGGCTGAACGACCCTGCCATGGGCCTGACGCTGGCGATTCTGGTGCACATCTGGAAGTCACTGCCGTTCTGGACGCTGATCCTGATGACAGGGCGTCTTGCGATCTCGACCGACATGTTCGAGGCCGCCGATGTGGACGGCGCCAGCTGGTGGCAGAAATTCCGCTTCATCACCTGGCCATCGATGCAGACACTGTATCTGACCTGCACGCTGCTCTCGATGATCTGGACGCTCGGCGACTTTAACAGCGTCTATCTGTTGACGGGAGGCGGGCCAGCCGATCTCACTCATGTTCTGTCGACATTGGGGATTCGCTATCTCCGCCTCGATCAGCTCGACATGTCAATGGCATCCATCGTTTGCGCGATGCCGCTGGTGCTGCCGCTGGTCTATTTCATGATGAAACGGCTCTCTCGATGAAGAGGTTCACCCGATGAGAGTGCCAACGCTACGAGAAGTCGGAACCGAAGCGCGACTGCTGCTGATTGGCATTCCCGTGCTGATCTGGACGCTGATTCCGATCTACCACATGTTCCTGTTCGCGATCTCGCCGAAGCAGGATGCATTCGCGGGCAAGCTGTGGCCCGACCATCCGACGCTGAATAATTTCAGAATCGTGTTCAATCAGCAGCACTATTTTCTGCGCGATTTCTGGGCGCAGTTCCTGAACTCGGTCGTCATTGCGGTGGCGGTCGGCGCGCTGACGCTGGTGATTGCGACATCGGCGGCCTTTGCGATCAGTCGCCTGCGCGTCCGCGGCGGCCGAACGGTGATGAACATGGCGCTGTTTACCTATTTCATTCCCGCGGCATTCCTCGCTGTGCCGATGTATCGCACCATGGGCAATTACGGCCTGCTCAACAATCACTGGTCGCTGATCCTGGCGATGGTGACCATTGCTTCGCCCTATGCGATCTGGGTGCTCAAGCAGGCGTCGGACAAACTGCCGCTCGAGCTCGACGAAGCCGCCATCATGGACGGCGCGACACCGCTGCAGCTGTTTCGCATGGTCTACGTGCCCTTGATGCTGCCGTCGCTGGTTGCAATCGGGACCTATGCGCTGTTGCTCGCCTGGAACGAATATCTCTACGCCTTCCTGCTGTTGTCGAAAGACACCGAGATCACACTGCCAGTGGCACTCGGGAACTTCCTCGCAGCTGACGACTCGCCGTGGGAATTGCTGATGACCACGGGCTTCATCTACGCGCTTCCACCGGCCGCCGTGTACTACGCCTTCCGGCGCTACATGGTCGGCGGACTCACAGCGGGCGCGGTCAAGTCTTGAAGTGGCGGATCAGGCGATTAGCCTGATCCGAGGCCTGCTCACGTCTTCGTCAGCCACTTCCGCTTCCGTGTCAGTCGTCTCAGGAATGAACGGCGGCGTGCCGAAGACGTCCGGAAATGGATCGAAAGTGCCCGCCACCTCCCGGAGCGGCTTCTGTTTGTCAGCCCAGTGCAGCGCCGTGTAGTCGAATCCGAGTTCGATGGTCGGCTTCACCACTTCGAAATAGGGCGAGATATCGAAATCCCTGGGCATATACAGCGATGAATCGCGAATGTGCAGAATCTCGCGACGGGCCTGGCGGCTGCCCGCGCGGGTGATTTTCGGCAGAATCGGATAGCGCACGGCATCGAAAGCCTGCGCGATCAGTGCCGAGCAGATGATCTTGGTGGGATCGCCGGAGCCGAAAGCGATCATGCGCCGCCGCCAGCGCTGCGGCACCGGCAGCGGGATCAGGAAGCGCATCAGGTCGAGAATGTTCTTGGTGTCGTAACCAAAGCCGATCCGGTTGATGGCGTAACGACACACCGTGGTGCGGTCCTCGTGGGACAGACCGACCGGGCGGCACAACCGGGTGTGGAACGGATAATATTTCGAGAGCGGTGCCGAGGTGACACCTTCGCCGATATTGGCCTCGATCAGCACATGCGGCTCGCCATTCGGCTCCGTAGCGCCGTCGATCGGCCCGACATAAAGCGCAGCATGCGACCAGGTCGATTGCGTGAGATATTTGATGATGCCGGAGACGCGGTTGTTGCCTTCGACCAGCAACACATCACCTTCCTGAATGATACCGCGCAGGCGCTCGGGATCGCTCGGCGTGAAAGGCTCGTAGCCGGGCAGCTCCTTCTGCAGATATTTCGCGATCAGTTTCCCGACCGTATCGAGCATGAGGCCCATGATCGTGACTCCCCCAGCGCGGTTCATATCGACCGCTTTCCCTGGCTCCATCATGGTCGAGAGCCATTGCAATTTGGTTCATGCCCACGCGGCGCTGGTGACGATTGATTCACCACGACGGTTGCTGCACATCCTCGAATACGGCAAGGTTCGCGGGACGTTCTCATGCATCATAAAATTTCGGAAACCATGTCATGACAATTTCACGCCGGGATTTCCTGTCGGCGTCCGCAGCATTGACGCTCGCGCCGTTGTTCGGCGCAAGGGGATTGGCCGCGCCGCTGCCGCGGGATGCTGACATTGTCGTGATCGGCGCGGGCGCTGCGGGCATTGCAGCGGCGCGTCGCATCCAGGCGGCCAATCGCAAGGTGATCGTGGTCGAGGCCTCCAGCCGGATTGGCGGACGCTGCATGACGGACGCGACAAGTTTCGACGTCCCTTTCGATCGTGGCGCGCGCTGGCTGCACACGCCGGAAACTAACGCAGTGGTGAAGCTTGCCCGGCCGGTGGGAATTGATGTCGCGCCGTCGCCGCCGAGCCAGAAGCTGCGCATCGGGCGTCGCAATGCCCGCGCCGGCGAGACCGAGGAATTGCTCGCCGCGGTGGTGCGCGCCAATCGCGCTATCGATGAGGCGGCACGCCGTGCCGACATCTCCTGCGCCGCGGCGCTGCCGAAGGACCTCGGGGACTGGGCGGGCACGATCGATTTCGTGCTCGGGGCCTATGCGACCGGCAAGGACCTCAAGGATCTCTCGACGCTGGATCTTTCGCGCGCACAGGATCGCGCCATCGATGTTGCCACGCGCCAGGGGCTCGGCGCGTTGATGGGTAAGCTCGGTGAGGCCGTTCCGGTGGCACTGTCGACCCCTGCGACGCGCGTGACCTGGAGCGGGCGCGACATCGGCGTTGAGACGGCGTCAGGGCGCATTGCGGCGCGGGCGGTGATCATCACCGCATCAAGCAATGTGTTGTCGTCGGGGGCGATTAAGTTCACGCCGGAACTGCCAAAGCGGCAGCTCGACGCGGCGGCAAAACTCAGCCTCGGCAGCTATGACCGTATCGCGCTACAGTTTACGGGCAATCCGCTCGGGCTGGGTCGCGATGAGCTAATGGTCGAGCAAAGCACGAGCACACGTACCGGTGCGCTGTTTGCGAATATTGGCGGGTCATCGCTGTGTACCGTCGATGTCGCCGGCACATTCGGCCGCGACCTTGCAACTCAGGGCGAGGCCGCGATGGTGGCTTTCGCCGTTGAATGGCTGACGAAGCTGTTCGGCTCCGATATCAAATCTGCGATCAAGCGTTCTGCAACAACACGCTGGGATACGATGCCATTCGTGCTCGGAGCCATGTCGGGGGCCGCACCGGGTGGTCAGGCCTCGCGCCGCGTGTTGGCTGAGCCTATGGGCAATCTGTTCCTTGCCGGCGAAGCCACGCATGAAACATTGTGGGGCACGGTCGATGGCGCATGGGAAAGCGGCGAGCGCGCAGCAGAGGCGGCGCTCAAGAAGATCGGCGCAATGAAAGAGCCGGAACCGGAGAAGCCCGTGCGCACGAAGCGTCGGCAGCGGTCGAGCGGAGCGGGGCTGGAGTAGCCGCGACGTGAGGCCGCTATTGGCGCTACATCGGTAGCGCCAGCTGCATCAGATCTTTGGCCACGATGATCTTGCCGGAAAAATTCTTTCGCGCGCCCTCGATCCAGTCTTCGTCGGTGACTTCGGGATCGTCGCCCGGCACGAAGTGGCTGAGCACCAGCACCTTCACGCCAGCCGCGGCGGCGATGCGGCCGACATCCTCGGTGGTGGTGTGGCTTTCCATCAAATGCTTTTTCAGCGTCGCGCCGTTCTTCGTCTTGATCACCAGCCGGTCAACAGCGGGCACGTAAAGTGCCTCATGCACCAGCACGTCCGCCCCCTTGGCGAACTCTGCGAGCTTCGGGTTGTAAGCGGTGTCGCTGGAGAACACGATGACGCCGTCTGGCGTCTCGAATTTGTAGGCGAAGTTGTCGACGATCGGCGGATGCGGTGTGCGGAACGCTGTCACCTTGACGTCGGCGGTCTGCAGCACCACGCCATCCTCCGTGATATCCTTGGCAACGAGCAACGGCCGTGGATCAGGGCGACCTTCATCTTCGATGCGGGTATCAACGTCGAATTTGTTCAGCTCCCAGTAAGTCCGGGTCATTGTCTCGATGCCCTTGGGACCAAACGAGTGGATCGGCGTCGAGAGGCCTGCGGCCCAGGCATTGTAGAACAGGTTGCCGTATTCCAGATTGTGATCGGAATGGTGGTGGCTGATGAAGATATACTTCACTGAGGGAATCGGCACGCCGGCATTGACCAGTTGCCGGCTGACGCCCATGCCGCAATCGATCACGAATGGCGTGTCGTTGACGACAACGACGTTGGCGGGATTGGATGCACCGACGCCGACGCGCGGGCCGCCCTTGGTGCCGAGAAATATGATCCTGGCGCGGGGTTTTGCCGGCGTTTGCGCCAGCGCGGGGCGCGCCACGAAGACCGCGGCGCCGGCAGCGGCAAACTTCAGCATGTCGCGGCGATCGATCATGGTCTTCTCCCGTTGTTCTTGAATTGGAGAGACCCTAGCGCCGCGCCGGCTAGCGCGGCAAGTCACGCAAGCGTCAGTGAAATATCCCGTCGAACAGCGGCAGGCTGATCAGCGCCGAGACGGCGATCAGCGCGTAGCAGATCTTGCGGAACAGCTCGTCGCTGGCCTTGCCGAACAGTTTCGAGCCAAGCCAGAGGCCGAGACCGAACAGTGGTCCGGTAATCACCGCGAGGCCGAGAATGGCGGAACTCCACAATCCGCCGATCGCATAGCTGATGATGATCAAGACGTCTGCGACCGCGAAATACAGGATGATATTTGCGCGGGTGACGGCCGCGACTGCCGCGTCTCGCAGCCAATACATCACTATGGGCGGGCCGCCGAGTTGCGCCAAGCCACCGAAAAACCCGGCGACGCCGCCAACGCTGACCGTCACTGGCACCGTCGGCTGACCGGGATAGCGCCAGCCGGAGATCAGTAGTGTCAGCATCGTGACGATCAGTGCGACGATGCCCCAGCGAACAGTGAGCGGATCGGCCCAGGTCAAGGCCATCGTGCCAAGCGGCACACCAATAAGTGCGCCCAGCGAAATGATGCTGACGTCGCGCCTGTCGGCGCGTCTTGCGGCGTTCGGGATCAGCGTCAGCGTGGTCGAGAAGTCGATCAGCAGCAGCAAGGGCGACGCGACTTGCGCGCCGGCCACGCTTGAGGCGAGCGGCATGAAGATCAGCGCCGAACCGAAGCCCGAAAACCCGCGGGCCAGTCCAGCGATGAAGGCGGTGACGGTGATAAAAACGAGCGACGTGGTCGAATACTGGACCAGGCCGAGTGCTTCCATCATGCGCGCAACGTGCCGCCGGTCTTCTTCGTCACTTCCGCCACGATCTTCGCTGCCACCGCATCGATTTCCTGATCGGTCAGGGTCTTCTCGCGCGGTTGGATCGTGACAGCGATGGCCACCGACTTCTTGTCGTCGTCGATGCCCTTGCCTTCATAGACGTCGAACACGGTCACCGCCGTGACCAGCTTCTTGTCGACGCCGGCCGCGGCCTTGACGATGTCGCCGGACATGATCTTGCGATCGACGATGAAGGCGAAATCGCGCGACACAGGCTGGAACGCCGAGAGCTCCAAAGTCGGTTTGGCCCGGGTCGCCTTCTGCTTGGCGTCGGGAATGCGATCGAGGAATACTTCGAATGCCATCAACGGGCCGTCGGCACCGAGTGCTTCGAGCGTGCGCGGGTGCAGCTCGCCGAAATGACCGAGGATGTTCTGTGGACCGATCTGGATCGTACCGGAACGGCCGGGATGCAGCCAGTTCGCGCCACCGGCCACGATCTGCAATGCCTGCGTCGGCGCACCCGCTGCTGCGAGAACTGCAAAGGCATCGGCCTTGGCGTCGAGCGCATTCGCAGCGCTGGCGCCTGACCAGTGACGGCCGTTGCCCGCCGACGAGGCGAGACCGCGCCGCACGCCGGCGGCCGCGATGAACTGATCCTGCGGGCGGTCGCCGCGGAAGATCTGGCCGACTTCGAACAATGCGAGGTCGGACGAGCCACGATGCGCATTGGCCTGAGCGGCCGCGATCAGGCCAGGCAACAAGCTCGGGCGCATGTCGGAGAGATCGGCGGCGATTGGATTGGCCAGCGCCAGTTCCGGCGCGCCGCCGCCGAACACTTCGGCATGCGGTTTCGAGATGAACGACCAGGTCACGGCTTCAACCAGCCCACGCGCTGCCAGTCCACGCTTGGCGCGGCGGGTACGCTGCTGGATCTGGGTGAGCACAGGCTTGCGTGGCGCATCGCCGCGCGGGAACGGCGTCATCGGCACCTTGTCGACGCCGAAAATGCGCATGACTTCCTCGACGATGTCAGCCTTGCCGGTGACGTCGCTGCGCCATGACGGCACCGCGACCTTCACCACAGGACCACTGCCGGCCACCATGAAGCCGAGATGGGTCAGGATGCGCCGCATCTCCGGGAATGGCACGTCGATGGCAGCGAGGCGCTTCACCTCGGCAATCGGGAAATCGATGATGCGGTCGTCGCCATAAGGCTTGCCGACCACGATGCTTTCCGACGGCGTGCCGCCGCACAGTTCCATCACCAGCTTGGTTGCCAGTTCGAGGCCGGGCACCATGAACACCGGATCGACGCCGCGTTCGAAACGATAGCGTGCGTCGGAATTGATGCCGAGCCTGCGGCCGGTCTGTGCGATGTTGATCTCGTTCCACAGCGCGGATTCGATCAGCACATCGGTGGTTTCTTCCGAACAGCCGGAGGCTTCGCCGCCCATGATGCCGGCGAGCGATTCCACGCCGTTGTCATCAGCAATGACGCAAGCCTTGCTGTCGAGCGTATAGGTCTTGCCGTCGAGCGCGAGCAGCGTCTCGCCGTCACGTGCGCGGCGGACAACGATGTCGCCCTTTACCTTAGACGCATCGAACACATGCAGCGGACGCGCGCGGTCGAAGGTCAGGAAGTTGGTGATATCGACCAGCGCATTGATCGGGCGCAGGCCGATCGAGGTCAGCTTCTTCTGCAGCCACTCCGGTGACGGGCCGTTCTTGACGCCGCGCACGAGACGCAGCGCGAAGCCCGGGCAAAGCTTGGGGTCTTCGACGGTGACTTTCACCGGGCAAGGGAATTCACCCTTGATCGGCTTGATGCCGGGATTCTTGAACACGCCCATGTCGGCCGCGGCAAGGTCACGCGCAATGCCGGACACACCGGTGCAATCCTGGCGGTTCGGCGTTAGATTGATCTCGATGACCGGATCGCCGAGCTTGGCCCAATCGGGATAGATCGCGCCGACGGGCGCATCGGCCGGCAGTTCGATGATGCCGTCGATATTGTCCGGCAGGCCGAGTTCACCGGCCGAGCACAGCATGCCCTGGCTTTCGACGCCGCGGATGTTGCCGAGGCCGATGGTGAAATCCTTGCCCGGAATGAAAGTACCGGGCCTGGCGAGGACGGTCTTCAGTCCCGCGCGCGCATTCGGCGCACCGCAGACGATCTGCAGCGGCTTGTCGTCGCCAACATTGACGGTGCAGACGCGCAGGCGGTCGGCATTGGGATGCTGCACGGCCGTGACGATCTCGGCGATTGTGAACGGCTTCAGCAGCTTCGCCTTGTCGTCGATATGCTCGACCTCAAGCCCGATCATGGTGAGCTTGTCGGTCAGCGTCTCGAGCGACTCGTCAGTGTCGAGATGATCCTTCAGCCAGGAGAGGGAGAATTTCACGTGCTCAGTCCTCCGGCCAGCGTCGGTACTTCAAGCGGCTTGAAGCCGTAGTGATTGAGCCAGCGCACGTCGCCTTCGAACAGCTGACGCAGGTCGGCCATGCCGTATTTCAGCATCGCGATACGATCGATGCCCATGCCCCAGGCGAAGCCCTGATACACATCGGGATCGATGCCGCAGGCGCGCAGCACATTTGGATGCACCATGCCGCAGCCGAGAACCTCGAGCCAATCTTCGCCTTCGCCGAAACGGATCTCGTTCTTGTCGCGGCGGCACTGGATATCGACTTCCAGCGACGGCTCCGTGAACGGGAAGAACGACGGACGGAAGCGCATATTGACGTTATCGACCTCGAAGAACGCCTTGCAGAATTCGTGCAGGATCCATTTGAGGTGGCCGAGGTGCGAACCCTTGTCGATGACCAAGCCTTCCACCTGATGGAACATCGGCGTGTGCGTCTGGTCAGAGTCGCTGCGGTAGGTGCGGCCCGGGCAGATCACGCGGATCGGCGGCTGCTGGCTCAGCATGGTGCGTACCTGTACCGGTGACGTATGCGTGCGCAGCAGCAGGCGCGAGCCGTCTTCCTTCGGATTGAAGTAGAAGGTGTCGTGCATTTCGCGGGCCGGATGGCCCTCGGGGAAATTCAGCTTGGTGAAGTTATAATCGTCAGTCTCGATGTCCGGACCTTCGGCGACGGCGAAGCCCATATCGGCGAAGATCGTCGTCAGTTCGTCCCAGGTCTGGCTGAGCGGATGAATGCGGCCGAGTTCAGCGGGGCCATCCCGCAGCGGCAGCGTCACGTCGATGGTCTCGGAAGCGAGGCGTGCATCGAGTGCAGCGGACTTCAACACGTCGCGGCGCGCGGTTAGTGCCTGCGTGACGGCATCCTTGGCGAGGTTGATCGCGGCGCCCTCGGTCTTGCGCTCCTCCGGCGACATCTTGCCGAGCGTGGCAAGCAGCGCGGAGATCGAGCCTTTCTTGCCGAGCGCGCCGACGCGCACCGCTTCGAGGGCGGCTTCGTCGGAGGCATTGGCAATATCGGCCAAAATATTCTGTTGGAGCGTCGTCAGATCGGACATCAGCAACCTCGATGAGAGAGGCGGGCGCCTCTTGCTGTTTTTGCGTCCGACGGAAGGCCGGGCACCAGCTTCTACAGCACGGGTATCACAGGGATTAAGACGTCAATGGCCGGGACAGGAGCGTGTGAACGCTTCTGCCCGGCCATGACAATGTCGATGAATACGCGGAGTGGAGAGAGCGCAGGCCGCAAGCGCGGCCTTTGCAGACTTAAGCTGCGAGTGCAGCCTTGGCCTTCTCAGCAATCGCGTTGAACGCCGCCGGCTCGTTGATCGCGAGATCCGAGAGCACCTTGCGGTCGACAGTCACGCCGGACTTGGCGAGACCGTTGATAAACACGCTGTAGGTCATGCCGAGCGGACGGACGGCAGCGTTGAGGCGCTGGATCCAGAGCGCGCGGAACGTACGTTTCTTGCGCTTGCGATCGCGGAACGCATATTGGCCGGCCTTGTCGACGGCGGCCTTGGCGGCGCGAATGGTGTTCTTGCGGCGACCACGGAAACCCTTGGCGGCCTTGTAGACTTTCTTATGCTTGGCGTGAGCCGTCACACCGCGTTTTACGCGAGCCATGACTGATCTCCTTCATCTGAAATAACAAAAGGGGTGATATCCGCCGCTATGAAGCGGCGTAAGGGCGATCAGGCGTTTGGCAGAAAGTACTGCTTGATGTTGTCGCCATCGGTCTTGAACAGCACGCGGGTGCCGCGGAGCTGACGAATCTGCTTCTTCGTCCGCTTGATCATACCGTGGCGTTTACCGGCATGGGCGGCCATAACCTTACCCGTTCCGGTGACTTTAAAGCGCTTTTTAGCGCCCGACTTGGTCTTCAGCTTGGGCATTTGGCTCTCCTATTGCCACGCAGAAAGCGCCCCGGAAGGCGTAGCGTTGGCTAAAATGCTCGTTAGAGCGTTGAAAATGCTCAACTAATCGCCGCTTGCGAGAAGTCAGCACAGTCGTCGACACGGCAGCCCTTAATCAGCCGGGCGACGAAGGTTGGGCTTATGGCAGAGGAACGCCCTGATGGCAACGATTAACGCGGTTCAACCTTCTGTTTAGCGCATGGCTGCAGACTGGTCTGACTGGGGTCGGATGCCTATGTGATCCGGACCAGAGAAACAGAGGGACGACGACAATGGCCCGGAATGTACGTACCGCCGCAAGGGCGGTTGCCATCCAGCAAGATGCTGCTGCTCAGACGGCCACCCGCTGGATGTTCGCTGCCGCGGGCCTCGCCGCGGCTCTCGCGCTGGCCGGCGCACTCGCCCTTATTTCGGGCTGAGCCGTCCGGCTCCGGACGATCTCCGAATACTCTCCCAAAGAAAAAGGCCCGCCAGAAATCTGACGGGCCGAAATTCCTGGTTGCCAACCTCGTTAAGGTCAGTCGCCGCTGTGATCAGCGCGGTGCCAGCACCATCACCACCTGACGACCTTCGAAGCGCGCGTCCTGCTCCACCTTGGCGTATTCGGCGACGTCTGCTTTGACCTTGTCGAGCAGCTTGGTACCGATTTCCTGGTGCGCCATTTCGCGGCCACGATAGCGCAAGGTGATTTTGACCTTGTCGCCTTCTTCGAAGAAGCGCTGCATCGCGCGCATTTTCACGTCGTAGTCATGATCATCGATCATCGGACGGAGCTTGATCTCCTTGATTTCGACGATCTTCTGCTTCTTGCGGGCCTCGGCGGCCTTTTTCTGCGCCGAATACTTGAACTTGCCGTAGTCCATGATCTTGCAGACGGGGGGACTCACATTCGGCGAAATCTCGACCAGATCCATACCGGCTTCCATCGCCATCTTGATCGCAGCAATGGTTTCCACGGTGCCGTGGTTGAGGCCGGTCTGATCAATCAGCTGGATCTGCAGATTGCGAATTTCATCGTTGGTGCGCGGCCCGTCTTTGGTTGCGGCGGGCGGGGCTCTGTTGGGACGGCGAATGGGTAACTCTCCAATGTTGTTTAGGAAGGCCGCAGTGTGAAGGAATAAGGCGTTTGGAGCAAGCAAACTCACGCAACGCAGCGTTTAATCACTCAAATACGAGGCAATTTCGTCACGCGAAAGGGCATCAGGTGTCGCACTCCGCTGACTTGGCTCACATAGAGTTCCCGGGGCCTTTCTGCAAGCCGTGGTTGACAGGAGCGCAACGCGGCACCGGGGTGGGCGTTCCCGAGCATAAGGACGTTTAGGGATCGGCGTTGACGATTCCGACCTGCTCAATCAAACAGCAGGCAGCATTTTGAGGTCGAACAAGGATAGTTTGATGAGCACAACGGTATCGACCGACCCTACTTTCATCACTGTCGGTACCGGCGGCAGCAACCGCCAGATCGCCATGAGGGTTCGCGATGGCGCTGCGCCAGGCCTGTTCTGGATGAGCGGCTTCAAATCCGACATGCAGGGCGGCAAGGCGGTGGCGCTCGATGCCTGGGCCGCCGACCATGGCCGGGCCTGTGTACGTTTCGATTATTCCGGCCACGGTGAATCCGGCGGCGATTTCGCCGATGGCACCATCGGCCAATGGCTGGAGGACGGCCTCGCGGCGTTTGATGCGGCCTGCCAGGGTCCGCAGGTGGTGATCGGCTCGTCGATGGGCGGCTGGATGGCGTTGCTGTTGGCGCGCGCGCTGACCCGACGCGGCAAAGTGGGACGCGCGACGCTGAAGGGTTTGGTGCTGATCGCGCCGGCGCCGGATTTCACCGAAGAGCTGATGTGGAAAGGTTTCTCGCCGGACATTCGCACGGAGATCGAGACCACTGGCCAATGGCTGCGCCCGTCGGAATATGGTGAGCCCTATCCGATCACGCGGCGGTTGATCGAAGAGGGGCGCAATCACCTGCTGCTCGGCAGCACGATCGATGTCGGTTGCCCCGTGCGGATTTTGCAAGGCAGGCAGGACCCCGACGTGCCCTGGCAGCACGCTTTCAGGCTGGCCGAACGGCTGCCCAGCGAGGATGTCGTGTTGACCATGATTCAGGACGGCGACCATCGGCTGTCGCGCCCGCAGGACATTGCGCGACTATTGTCGGCTGTGGCGGAGTTTTGATTGCATCACCCGCACCGTTGAATAGGCTCGCCTGAAAGAACGATCAGCGGGAGGAGTGAGGATGGATGCCACGGCAATGCTGCGCGCATTTTGCGATGCCGTCGAACAGCGTGACGGCCAGAGCTTCGCTGCGCTGTTCGCCGAGGACGGCGTCTATCACGACGTCTTCTATGGTGCGTTCGAAGGCCGTGCAAAAATCGCCGACATGGTCGATGACTGGTTCTATCGAACCGCGCAAGACTTTCGCTGGGACATGCATGCGCCGGTGAGCGACGGCACCACGCTCTATGCGCGCTACACATTCAGCTATCGCTCGAAACTCCCCGAAGCCAATGGCGGCCGCGCGATGTTCGAAGGCGTTGCGATCATGACGCTGCGTGACGGCAAGATCGTGAGCTATCATGAAGTGGCCAATACGGCGCCGGCCTTCGTCGATTTGCATTTCGCGCCTGAGCGGATCGCCAAGATCGTCGCCAAGCAGGGTGAAGCGCTCAAAGCGCGACCGGAGATGGCGCGACACCTGACGAACTGAGGGCCAGTCGCCACTCGCTGCCGACGCTCTCGTCCTGTTCGGCTGCGGTGAACTGCGCAGCCAATGCAGCAAACGCATCCGCAGGCATCAGTTGCGACAACGCCCACACTGCAGCTCCGCGGACCACGGGGCTTTCATCGCCGAGCAGTCGCTGCGCATCGTTCATCAGCGACAGGTCGTTCGAATTGCCGATAGCGATCAGCACATTGCGGATGAAGCGGTTGCGGCCGATGCGCTTTACGGGCGACTTCGTGAAGAATGCGCGGAAAGACGGATCATCGAGCCTTGCAAGTTCGGCCAGCGATGGCGCACGCAATTCATCGCGCGCGGCGAGTTTGATCTCGCGGCCCTCCTGCGCAAACTTGTTCCAGGGACATGCCGCGAGGCAATCGTCGCAGCCATAGATGCGGTTGCCCATGGCTTTACGAAATTCGTGCGGGATCGGGCCCTTGTTCTCGATCGTGAGATAGGAAATGCAGCGCCGCGCATCGAGTTTGTAAGGCGCCGGAAAGGCCGAGGTCGGGCAGCTGTCGAGACAGGCCCGGCACGAACCGCAGCTATCATTGGCCGGCTTATCGCGCGGCAGTTCGAGCGTGGTGAAGATCGCGCCGAGAAATAGCCACGAGCCGAATTCGCGCGAAACGAGATTGGTATGCTTACCCTGCCAGCCCAATCCCGCCGCGCCGGCAAGTGGCTTCTCCATCACGGCGGCTGTATCGACGAACACTTTGACATCGCCGCCAGCCTGCGCGATCAGCCAGCGCGCAAGCAGCTTCAAGCGCTTCTTGATGAGGTCATGATAGTCGTCGCCGCGGGCATAGACCGAGATCGCGGCGTGCGAGCGCTGCTTGAGGATCTCGAGCGGATTCTCGTCGGGTCCATAATTGACGCCGAGCATGATGACGGAGCGCACGTCCTGCCACATCACCTTGGGGTCGGCGCGGCGGTCCGGATTGTCGGCAAGCCACTCCATGTCGCCATGGGCGCCGGCGTTGAGAAATTCCTGCAGCCGTTCGCGTACGCCGGCGATGGAATCGGGATCGGTGATCCCGATTGAATCGAAGCCCAGCGCCTTTGCCTCGCGCGTCAGCCTATCCTTGAGATCGGCGGGAAGCGTGGAGCGGCCGTCGTCAGCGGATGGGCTCAGAAATCGAGATCCACATAGGTCCGCGATGCCGGCACGCCCGCCAGCCATTCGCTCAGCAGCGGTCGGAACGACGGACGGGATTTCACCCGCGCGTACCACGCTTTTGCTGCGTCGTCCTCGCTCCATGGAACATCGCCCAGATAGTCGATCGCCGACAGATGAGCTGCCGCGACCAGATCCGCATAAGTCAGTCGGTCACCGGCCAGAAAATTGCGTGTCCGCGCCAGCCAGCCGATATAGGCCAGATGATAGCGCACATTTGCGGTGGCTGCGCGAATCACATCCATCGCAGGCGCGCCGCCGCCGACCTCTTCGCTCATGAAGCGCTTATAGATGCGCTCGGTGACCAGTGGACCGGAGGCCTCCTCGAAGAATTTCTCGTTGAACCACGCCATCAGCCGGCGCACTTCGATGCGTTCCGCCATCGCGACAGGCAGCAGGCGGCGATCGCCCATCTCCGGTCCATGGGTCTCGTCGATATATTCGGCGATGATCCCGGCGCCAGGAATGGGCGGGAAACCATCGGTGAGCAGCACAGGCGTAGTTCCCGCAGGATTGAGCGCCAGAAATGCCTCACGCCGATCCCACGGTCGCTCGTCCACCAGTGTGAGATCGAGTCCGTATTCGCCGAGTACGAGACGAATGAAGCGGGAATGCGGACAGAACGAGTGATGGTAAAGCGTGTACATGCCGGCCTTGATAGTTATGCGGTCGTTAAGAAAGCGTCTCGGTTGCGTCGGTGGTAAAAGTGTCACGCGGCGCGCGCCAAACTACCGGAGCTTGGCTCTGAGGCAACCCGCGAATGTGATGGTATTTGCGATTGCAGCAATGAAGGGAATAGGCGAGAAGAACCCGGCTTTTTCAGGCCCACACTGACGAAGGACAGATAAGCAGATGATGTCTGATGCGATAAGGGCGGTGATTCTCGGCATTGTCGAGGGTGTCACCGAGTTCCTGCCGGTTTCCTCAACGGGGCATCTGCTTCTCGCGGAACGCTTCTTCGATCTGGGCGAAGACAATTTCTGGAAGAGCTTCGCCGTGCTGATCCAGCTCGGCGCCATTCTGGCGATCCTTGCACTTTACTTCGGCAAGTTGTGGCATATCGCGCTGAACCTGTTCAAAGGTGACGCTGCGGCGCGCCGGTTCGTGATCGGCGTGCTGATCGCGTTCCTGCCTGCCGCGATCATCGGCGCCGCTGCCGGCGGCTATGTCAAAAGCTATTTGTTCAATCCGTGGGTCGTGTGTTTCTCACTGATTGTTGGCGGTGCGATCCTGCTCTGGGTCGATCAGCTCGATCTTGAGCCCGTGCATCACGATGCCACGACGTTTCCATTGCCGATGTATCTGAAAATCGGTTTGGCGCAGTGCGTGGCGATGATTCCCGGCGTGTCGCGCTCCGGCGCGACCATCGTCGGTGCCATGCTGCTCGGCGCTGAGAAGCGCGCAGCGGCGGAGTTCTCGTTCTTCCTGGCGATCCCGACCATGGTCGGTGCTTTCGTCTACGATCTCTACAAGAGCCGGGCCGATCTCTCGGTCGATCACGGCGTGATCATCGCTATCGGTTTCGTGGTATCGTTCATCACCGCGATCATCGTGGTGAAGAGCTTTCTCGGCTACGTGACCCGCCACGGCTTCGCGTTGTTCGCATGGTGGCGTGTGATCGTCGGTACGCTCGGCCTGATCGCGCTGGCGCTGGGCTACTAAAATTCCAGGTCATCCCCGCTCCACGCACGCTTTCGGCGTGCCAAGCGGGGATGACATCGTCAGTTTATGCCGTTATGTGCGAACTGACCGGTGGCGCGGAAGCGCCAGAGATATTGTGGCGCAATCGCTTCCAGCGAATCAGCAGCAATACCCAAGCCATCCAGCGTCAGGCCGGCCGCCTTGGCGGCTTCCGACACCACATTGTCGACGCGCAGCATGGCGACCTGATCTGGCGTCAGCTTGAAGTCGCCCGGAGCGAATTGCAGGAAATACGACTGAAGCTTGGCGATGGCCGTCGGCACCGGCAGCGTCACGCGCTTGCGCTCGATGGTCTTGAGAATGATATCGACGATTTCATTCATCGTCAGCACTTCCGGGCCGCCGAGCTCATAGGTGGCGCCGGGCTTGGTCTTGCCGTCGACGGCATCGGCCGCTGCCTGGGCGACATCGCCCACATAGACCGGCTGCATCTTGGTCGTGGCGCCGAACACCGGCATCACCGGGGCCATCCGGGCGAGACTGGCAAATCGATTGGTGAACTGATCCTCGGGGCCGAACACGATCGACGGGCGCAGGATCGTTGCGGAAGGCACAGCCGCCAGCACGGCCTGCTCGCCGGCCGCCTTGGCACGGGCATAGGCCGATTCGGAATCGGCATCAGCACCGATGGCCGAAAACTGCACCACCCGCGCGCCGATCTCGGCGGCGGCCTGCGCCACCGCGCCGGCGCCCCGCGCCTGCACGGCATCGAAGGTCTGCGCGCCGCTTTCGGTCAGGATACCGACCAGATTGACGACGATGCTGGCGTCGCGCATCGCGGCCTTGATCGAGGCCGGGTGGCGCAGATTGGCTTGAACAATGTTGATCTGCCCGACACGGCCGAGCGGCTGCAGATGGCCGGCCAGCTCCGGACGGCGCACGGCGACCCTGATCCGGTATTCGCGCTTGGCCAGCGCGCGGACCACATGGCGTCCCACGAAGCCGGATCCGCCGAAAACCGTAACGAGGGTGTCGATGGGGGCAGCCATGGATCAGTTCCTTGAGTCAGTCATGCAAGGGCAAAACGAGGGAATTTAGACCAATTCGCGATACGCCAACGCGCGGAGCCTGTACAGCGGATTTGGAATTGAACGAAGCAATTTGACAAGCGCGTAACGGCCCCCTACTAACCGCGCCACGTGCCTCGCACGTGCCCAGGTGGCGGAATTGGTAGACGCGCTGGCTTCAGGTGCCAGTGGCTTAACGGCCGTGAAGGTTCGAGTCCTTTCCTGGGCACCACGGTGCTCCTAAGTCTCTGATATTCAGAGAAATTCAGTCAATTTAAATGTGCCGGCCGCGCGTTCGACAAGTACGGACGCGCCACCCGCGAACAGACATTGCACTCCGCCTCTAGCGGGCCATCGCCTGATCATAGGCCGCGACAGATGCCTGTGCGGTCGCCCTCACCTCGATAGCGCTCATTCCAGGCCGATACAGGCTGCTGCCAAGGCCGAAGGCCTGTATGCCGGCGGCGACATAGTCCGCAAAATTCCGGTCGGAAACACCACCAACAGCTCCGATCACTGCATCTTTGGGCAAAACCGCGCGAATGGCGGCGATGCCGGACGGGCCGAGGATCGATGCCGGAAAGAATTTCAGGGCGGAAGCTCCTGCACGTAGGGCGAGGAAAGCTTCGGTCGGCGAGAATACGCCGGGCATCGTGACCATGCCGCGGCTCGCCGCCATTGCCAGCACATCGACATCGACATTCGGGCTCACCATCAAACGCCCGCCGACATCGGCAACGCGGGCGCAGTCGTCTGCGGTGAGAACGGTGCCGGCGCCGATCAGGATGTCGGTGCCAAATCGTTTGCAAATCCGTGCGATGGAATCGAACGGATCGGGCGAGTTCAGCGGTACCTCAATCATCTCGAAGCCGGTGTCGATCAACGTCTCGACGATGCCCTCCACCTCATCGGGCTGCACGCCGCGCAGGATGGCGACGAGCGGACGCTTCACGATGGGCCAACGGATTGGCTGGTTCATATGAATTTAGCTCCCCACAGCTGGATTGCGGCCTTGGTCAGGCCGTGTTGCGATGCGCGTTCGGCATCGACGATGGTGACCTCGAAGCCGGCAGCTGCAAGCGCCGACGCGTAGAGATCCTTGAGCCCGCCGGCGCCGATCAGGCGCACCGGATGGCGCGTGCCATAGCGCGATCCGGCATCGGCGATTTCCGTGCCGATCAGGAGGCCCGACAGGCGTGCCGCGCCGTCGGGCTGTTGCTGGAAGCCAAGCAATTGCGCTGCGCGCAAGCTGAATAGCGAGGCGGTCAAGCCAGCGGGCGCATCGAGCGCGCGTTGCAGGCCATCGCGGAACGCGTCATTCGCGGCGGGCGAAGGCGCATCATGATCGACGGCGTGTTTCAGGATACTGTGCTGACTGATGACGGAAAAGAGTTCGCCGGTCATATAGGTCGTGAACGACACCACGCTGCCGGACTCAATCCGGATCCATTTGCTGTGGGTGCCGGGAATGCAGACCAGGCCGGTGAAGCCAGGCTCGGTCACGCCGAGGAGTTGCGTCTCTTCGCCGCGCATGACGTCGGGCGCTGCGGCGTCGGCTTGGGCGATGCCGGGCAGGATACACACGTCGCCTTGCGTGTCGACACGCTGCGCACCGTTGTGCAGATCGTCGAGTCGTGTCGGTGTGTGGAGATAGGGTGCTTCGATCCAGCCTTGCTTTGCGCCGGCCATGCCGCAGATCAACACGGGCAGGTCCTGCGCTCCGCCAAGCTTTGCAAGGTGATCAGCGAGCACCGCAGCGAAGCCGGCAGTCGCGCAATGCAGCATGCCTTCAGGCCCGCGCGTCTCCGCAAGCACGCTGCCGTCGGGCGCCATCAACCAGCCTCGAAAGCTACTGGTCCCCCAATCGACCGCGACGAAAGCCGGTTTGTCTGATGTCACGTTTTGCTCCGGCTTGTGATGGCACGAATTCGTGCCGAGCATAGCCGAAAGCCTCACTCTTGGAAGGCTGTTCGAGATGGTCGAGCTACAGCATTTCGCACCGACCTTCTTCGCTCAACAGTAATTCTCACACAGCATCGGCTCGCAATCGGTGGGTTGGATTGCGCGCACGGGTGCTTGCGACAGATGCGGCGTGCCTCCGCGGCTAACAACAGCGCGAAATGCATCCAGAATCGCCGTCGCCATGTCTGGGTGATGCGTCTCGACGGCGCTGTCCAGCCAGTCTGGAAGGTCACGCTGATTCGAGAGAGCGCAATGCCATTCACCTTCGTCATAAGCGAGCCGACGCAGTTGCCACCGCGGCAGTTCGATGACGATCAAGGCAAGCGCGGCATCGGTCCAGGCGCCGGCAGTAACCAGGCGATCGAGGCGCTGGGCCTCCGCCGTGTGGCGCATGGCCGGCAGGCGCTTGCAGGTGGTGAGGCAGATCGCGGCGAAACTCGTAGCGTCAAGCGGAGCCGTTTCGGATGGCGCTTCGGAAAGGGGCGTTCGCTGAATCGAGATGAACGACATAGCGGGTCTCCATGAACAGCGCGGTCTTGAGAAGGCCGCAGCCTCCAATATCCGCAGTTCGTCATTTGAATGCGAGGCGGTCCCGGCCACAAAAATATAAAGGCGACATAAGCGCGAGAATGGGTCCCGCATGCGCTTACGGGCTCTGCGCGTCTTTATGAGATTCCTATAAGTTCGCCGCTGGCTTCATCTCGAAAACCTACGTCCTGAATGGCACCTGATCGTGCATCGGGCGCGAGAGCCATTTGCTCCGCGCCGCTGCAGTCATCACATCAGGAGCTTCCCATGCTGGACGTCGTCATGCTGGCCCTCGGTCTGGGCTTCTTCATCCTCACGCTGGGCTATGCCTATGCCTGCGAACGGCTGTGAGGAGCGCATCATGATTTTCGATTACACCCTCGCCGGCTTCGTGTCCGCGGCATTGCTGATCTACCTCACTTACGCGCTGCTGCGGCCCGAGCGGTTCTGAGCGCGCACTCCAAAAGGTCCACTGACATGACAACAATTGGCTGGATTCAAATCGCTTTGTACTGCGCGGTGGTTCTCGCGCTGGTGAAGCCGCTCGGCGGCTACATGACATCCGTTTTCAATGGAGAGCGTACTTTCCTCTCTCCCATCCTGCGGCCGGTCGAGGCCGGTCTGTACTGGATCGGTGGTGTCAACGAGAAACGCGAGCAGCACTGGCTGACCTATACGGTCGCCATGCTGCTCTTTCATGTGGTCGGCTTCCTCAGTCTCTACGCGCTCATGCGGCTGCAGGCCGTGCTGCCGTTCAATCCTGCGGGGCAATCCGCGGTCGCCGAAGATCTCTCCTTCAACACCGCGATCTCCTTCATCACCAACACCAACTGGCAGAACTACGGCGGCGAAAGCACCATGTCATATTTGACCCAGATGCTGGGTCTGACGGTGCACAACTTCCTGTCGGCGGCCGCTGGCATTGCCTTGGCGGTTGCGCTGATCCGCGGCTTCGCACGCTCGTCGATGCGCACCATCGGAAATTTCTGGGTCGATATTACCCGTTGCACGCTCTATGTGCTGCTGCCGATCTGCATCGTCTACACGCTGTTCCTGGTTTGGCAGGGCATTCCGCAGACGCTCGGCGCCTATGTCGATGCGACGACGCTTGAAGGTGCGAAGCAGACCATCGCGGTTGGCCCCGTTGCGTCGCAGGTTGCCATCAAGATGCTCGGCACCAATGGCGGCGGCTTCTTCAACGCCAATGCGGCACATCCGTTTGAGAACCCGACCGCGCTGTCGAACTTCATCCAGATGATCTCGATCTTCGCGCTGGGTGCGGCGATGACCAATGTGTTCGGCCGCATGGTCGGCAACCCCAGGCAAGGCTGGGCGATTCTGGCCGTGATGGGCGTGCTGTTCATTGTCGGCGTTGCCATCACCTATGGCGCTGAAGCCTCGGGCACAACAGGCCTGAATGCACTCGGTCTCACCGGCGGCAATATGGAAGGCAAGGAGCTGCGCTTCGGCATCGTTGCCTCCAGCCTGTTCGCGGTCATCACCACGGCAGCATCCTGCGGTGCGGTCAATGCGATGCATGACTCGTTTACGGCGATTGGCGGCATGATCCCGCTGATCAATATGCAGCTCGGTGAGATCATCGTTGGCGGCGTCGGTGCCGGTCTCTATGGCATGCTGCTGTTCGTCGTGCTGGCGATCTTCGTCGCCGGTCTGATGGTCGGCCGCACACCGGAATATGTCGGCAAGAAGATCGAGGCGCGCGAAGTAAAGATGGCGATGCTTGCCATTCTCGTCCTGCCGCTGATGTATCTCGGCTGGACCGCGGTGGCGGTGGTGCTGCCCTCGGCCGTGGCCTCCATGGCCAATGCCGGGCCGCATGGCTTTACCGAAGTGCTCTACGCCTTCACCTCGGCCACCGGCAATAACGGCTCGGCCTTCGGCGGGCTCACCGGCAACACCTTCTTTTACAACCTCACACTGGCGAGTTCGATGTTCGTCGGCCGCTTCTTCATGATCGTACCAGCCATGGCGCTGGCCGGATCATTGGCCGCGAAGAAGTCGATCCCGGCTTCGGCTGGCACCTTGCCGACCACCGGCGGATTGTTCGTCGGCCTCGTCATCGGCGTGATTCTGATCATCGGCGGTCTCACCTTCTTCCCGGCACTCGCGCTCGGGCCGATCGTCGAGCACCTCGCGATGACCGCCAATACCCTGTTCTGATCGGATTTGGAGTTATGTCCATGGAAACGTTGAAACTGCAGAAGCGGGTGCCGGTCTCGGCCATGCTCGATTCGAAAATTGTCATCCCAGCCATCGGCTCGGCTTTTACCAAACTCGATCCGCGACTGATGATCAAGAACCCTGTGATGTTCGTGGTCGAGGTCGTCGCCGCACTTACCACGGTGATCTTCATCAAGAACGTCATCACCGGCGGAAGCGATCTGGGATTTGCGTTCCAGATCATCCTCTGGCTCTGGTTCACGGTGCTGTTCGCCAACTTTGCCGAAGCCGTCGCCGAAGGCCGCGGCAAGGCGCAGGCGGAATCGCTGAAGAAGACCCGCACCGAAAGCCAGGCCAAGCTGCTCACCGGCAGCGACAGCGGCGACAAGAGCTACCGCATGGTCTCCGGCACCAGCCTGAAGGTCGGCGATGTCGTTCTGGTGGAAGCCGGCGACAACATCCCGTCCGACGGTGAAGTGATCGAAGGCGTGGCTTCAGTTAATGAGGCGGCGATCACCGGCGAGTCCGCACCTGTCATTCGTGAATCCGGCGGCGATCGCTCGGCGGTCACCGGCGGCACGCAGGTGCTGTCCGACTGGATTCGCGTCCGCATCACCGCGGCGCAAGGCTCGACCTTTATCGATCGCATGATCAAGCTGGTCGAAGGCGCCGAGCGGCAGAAGACGCCGAACGAGATCGCGCTGAACATTCTGCTGGTCGGCCTCACCATCATCTTTGTGTTCGCGACGGTGACGATCCCGAGCTATGCGGCCTATGCCGGCGGCTCGATCTCGGTGGTGGTACTGGTGGCGCTGTTCGTCACGTTGATCCCGACCACCATCGGCGCGCTGCTGTCGGCCATCGGTATTGCCGGCATGGATCGCCTCGTGCGTTTCAATGTGCTGGCGATGTCCGGCCGCGCGGTCGAAGCCGCCGGCGACGTCGATACGCTGTTGCTCGACAAGACCGGCACGATCACCCTCGGTAACCGTCAGGCGACGGCATTTCGTCCGGTGCGCGGTGTCACCGAGCAGGAACTGGCCGATGCGGCGCAGCTCGCGTCGCTCGCAGATGAAACGCCGGAAGGCCGCTCCATCGTCGTGCTTGCCAAGGAGAAATACGGTATCCGCGGCCGCGACATGGCCGAACTGTCAGCGACCTTCGTGCCGTTCACCGCGCAGACCCGCATGAGCGGTGTCGATGCCGGTGGCTCGTCGGTGCGCAAGGGCGCGGTGGATTCGATGCTGGCTTACGTCAATGGCGGCGCCTCGTTTGCCGTCGCATCCGGAAACGTTGCCCGCGCGATCCAGCCGATGTCGGACACGGCACGCGAGATCCAGGCGATTTCAGACGAAATCGCCAAGGCCGGCGGCACGCCGTTGGCCGTGGCGCGCGATGGCAAGCTACTCGGCGTCATCCATTTGAAGGACATCGTAAAGGGCGGCATCCGCGAGCGCTTCGCCGAACTGCGTCGCATGGGCATCCGGACCATCATGATCACCGGTGATAATCCGATGACCGCTGCGGCCATCGCGGCTGAAGCCGGCGTCGATGATTTCCTCGCGCAGGCCACACCCGAGGATAAGCTGCAGCTCATCCGGGACGAGCAGGCCAAGGGCAAGCTGGTGGCCATGTGCGGCGACGGCACCAATGACGCGCCGGCATTGGCGCAGGCCGATGTGGGTGTCGCCATGAATACCGGCACGCAGGCGGCACGCGAGGCTGGCAACATGGTCGATCTCGACTCCAACCCGACCAAGTTGATCGAGGTCGTTGAAATCGGCAAGCAGTTGCTGATGACGCGCGGTGCGCTGACCACGTTCTCGATCGCCAATGACGTGGCGAAGTACTTCGCCATCATCCCGGCGATCTTCCTCGCCTTCTATCCGCAGCTTGAGGCGCTCAATGTCATGAAGCTGGCGAGCCCGCAGAGCGCCATCCTGTCGGCCATCATCTTCAATGCGATCATTATCATCGCGCTGATTCCGCTGGCCCTGAAAGGCGTTGCCTATCGCCCGATCGGCGCCGGCGCATTGCTCGGCCGCAACCTGCTGATCTACGGCCTCGGCGGCATCATCGTTCCGTTCATCGGTATCAAGGCGATCGACCTCGTCGTCACCGCCTTGCACCTGGTTTAAGGAGTTACGCTATGTTGAGAGAAATTCGCCCGGCCATCGTTTTGCTGCTCGGCCTCACTGCCATCACCGGCCTCGGCTATCCACTCGCGATGACGGGCATTGCCGGGGTGATCATGCCGGAACAGGCGCAAGGCAGCCTCATCGAGCGTGACGGCAAGGTGATAGGCTCCGCGCTGATCGGTCAGGAGTTCAAGGGCGACGAATACTTCCACGGCCGTCCGTCTGCGACCCTGGGCCCGGACCCGCAGGATTCCACCAAGACCGTGCCGCAGCCCTATAACGCGGTGAACTCAATGGGCTCCAATCTCGGTCCGACCAGCAAGGCGCTGATCGACCGCGTCAAGGACGACGTCGAGAAGCTGAGGGCGGAGAACCCATCGATGCCGGTCCCGATCGATCTCGTCACCACCTCGGGCAGCGGTCTCGACCCCAACATCTCGCCGGAGGGCGCGCTGTTTCAGGTGCCCCGCATCGCCAAGGCGCGCAAGCTGCCTGAGGATCGCGTCCGCCAGCTGGTGACCGAAAAGGTCGAGGGCCGCCTCGGCGGCCTGCTCGGCGAACCGCGCGTTAACGTTCTCGCCTTGAATCTCGCGCTGGACGCCGCCGCACCGAAGTAGGCCGTCTAGGCCGCAGCCCTGGCGGAGACTATATTGCCTTATGGCAAATCAGCGCCGCGATCCCGATCACCGACCTTCGCCTGAGGCCTTGCTGGAAACAGCAAGGCGCGAGGAAGCTGCGGCCGGGCGGCTGAAGATTTTTGTCGGCGCCGCCCCCGGCGTCGGCAAGACCTACGAGATGCTGCAAAGCGCCCATGCCAGGCGCAAGGCGGGTGTCGATGTGGTGGTTGGCGTAGTCGAGACCCACGGGCGCGCCGAGACCGAGGCGCTGCTGATCGGCCTTGAGGTGCTTCCCCGCAAGCGCATCGACCACAAGGGTCAGCAACTCGAGGAAATGGATCTAGATGCGCTGATCGCGCGGCGCCCGCAGATCGCATTGGTCGATGAACTCGCCCATACCAATGCGCCCGGCAGCCGGCATCCGAAACGTTATCTCGACGTCGCGGAATTGCTTGCTGCGGGGATCGACGTCTATACCGCAGTCAATATCCAGCACATCGAAAGCCTGAATGATGTGGTCGCACAGATCACCCATGTGCGGGTGCGCGAGACCGTGCCGGATTCGGTGTTCGATCGTGCCGACGCCATCGAGCTGATTGATCTGACGCCGGACGATCTGATTCAGCGCCTGAAGGAAGGCAAAGTCTACGTTCCCAAACAGGCCGAGCGCGCGCTGGAGCATTATTTCTCGCCCGGCAATCTCACGGCGCTGCGCGAACTTGCATTGCGACGGACGGCCGACCGGGTCGATGAGCAATTGCTCACGCATATGCAGGCCAATGCCATTGCCGGCCCTTGGGCTGCCGGTGAACGCATTCTGGTCTGTATCAGTGAGGATCCGCGGTCGGCCGGGCTGGTGCGCTACACCAAGCGTCTTGCCGATCGGCTGCATGCGCCATGGACGGCAGTCAGTATCGAAACGCGGCGCAGCCTTCAGCTTACTGAGGAACAGCGCGACAGGCTGGCCGATACGCTGCGGCTCGCCGAAGCGCTTGGTGCCGAAGCCCTGACGATTCCGGGGGCTGGACGGCGGATTGCCGACGATCTGCTCGGCTATGCCCATGCCAACAACGTCACCCAGATCGTGATTGGCAAGGCATCGCGGTCATGGTGGTTCGAACTGGTGCGCGGCTCGGTGGTCCATGATCTCGTCAGGCGCTCGGGCAATATCAGCGTGCACGTCATCGCCGGTGATGCACTGCCGGCCGAACCCGCCGCGAAGCGCGCACAGATGGCCGATCGCGTCGAGCCGTTCGATGCCAAACCCTATTTTGCAGCGTTTGCCGTCGTGGCGGTGGCTCTTGCGGCTGCAACACTGTTGCGTCCGATCTTCGGCATCGAGAATGTCGATCTGATGTTTCTCACCGCCGTGGTCGGCGTCGCCGTACGCTTTGGTCTCTGGCCATCGCTGCTGGCGAGCGTCGTGGCATCGTTGAGCTATAATTTCTTCTTCCTGCCGCCGGTATATACGCTCACTATCACCGACCCGACCAATGTTGCGGCGTTCTTCTTCTTCATGCTGATCGCTATTCTGGTGTCCAATGTCGCGGCGCGGGTGCGCACGCAGGCCGTCTCGGCCTTCGGCCGCGTGCGAACAACCGAGTCGCTTTATGCTTTCAGCAGAAAGCTGGCGGGCACGGCGGCACTCGACGATGTGCTGTGGGCGAGCGCCTATCAGATCGCATTGATGCTCAAGGTGCGCGTCGTGCTTCTGCTGCCGGAACAGGGCGTTATCACCGTCAAAGCGGGCTATCCCCCTGAGGATGAATTGGACAAGGCGGATCTGGCCGCTGCCAACTGGGCCTGGAGCAACGATCGCCCGGCCGGTCGTGGCTCCGAGACATTGCCCGGCGCGAAGCGGCTGTTTCTGCCGATGCGCACCGGTCGTGGACCGATCGGTGTGATCGGCATCGACGACGACCGTACAGGTCCGCTGCTGACGCCGGACCAGCGCCGGTTGCTGGATGCGCTTGTGGATCAGAGCGCACTAGCCATCGAGCGCGTGCAGCTCGTCGAAGACATGGACCGCGCCGAGCGCAACGTCGAATCCGATCGGTTGCGCCAGGCGCTGCTGACCTCGATCTCGCATGATCTGAAGACGCCGCTGGCCTCCGTACTCGGCGCGGCTTCCACGCTGCGCGATCTGTCGTCGAAGCTCAGCGAGACCGAGAAGGCCGATCTGCTCGGCACGGTGATCGACGAATCCGAGCGGCTGAACCGCTTCATCGCCAATCTGCTGGATATGACCAAGCTGGAGTCCGGTGCCGTGGTGCCCAATGCAACGCTGCAGGATCTCACCGAGATTGTCGGCAGCGCGCTGCGCCGGGCCGGCAAGATCCTCAGCAGGCATCCCGTCGCGCTCGATCTGGCGCCAAACCTGCCGATGCTGGAGCTGGATGCGGTACTGTTCGAGCAGGTGTTGTTCAACTTGCTTGATAATGCCGCGAAATATGCCCCGGATGACACCACCATCGCGATCAGGGCTATACGCGACAAGGAGTCGGTCTCGCTGCAGGTGATGGACGAAGGTGCGGGCATTCCACCCGCGGATCTCGAGCAGGTGTTCGATAAATTCTATCGCGCCAACAAGGGCGATCACGTTCGGGCGGGTACCGGCCTCGGCCTTGCGATCTCTCGGGGCTTTGTTGAGGCAATGCATGGCACTATCTCGGCCACCAATCGGGCCGACCGATCAGGCGCCGTGCTGATCATCCGCCTTCCCATCCCGCCGGCCTCCGAAGCTCTGGACACCGCCGCATGAACACCGCTGCCATCAAGGTCCTGATCATCGATGACGAGCCGCCGATCCGCAAATTGCTGCGCATGGGCCTCAGCACCCAGGGTTATGACGTCCTGGAGGCCAGCAACGGCAAGATCGCGCTGGAGAAACTGGCGGAGAAGCCAGCCGTGATCATCCTCGATCTCGGCCTGCCGGACATCCAGGGCCACGACCTGCTGCAGATGATTCGCGCGCGCGATGACAGCGTGCCGATCGTGGTCCTGTCCAGCCGCGGCGACGAAGCGGGCAAGGTGCAGGCGCTCGATCTTGGCGCCGACGACTATCTCACCAAGCCGTTCGGCATGGATGAGCTGCTGGCGCGCATGCGAGCCGCGCTCAGGCATCAGCTGCAGGTTCATGGCGAGCGGCCGGTATTCCGATCCGGCGAGTTGTCGGTCGATCTGGTGCGCCGCATCGTCAAGGTCGGTGACCGTGAGGTGAAACTGTCACCGAAGGAATATGAGTTGCTGCGGGTCCTGGTGCAGCATGCCGGCAAGGTGCTGACTCACCGGTTTCTGCTGAAGGAATTGTGGGACGAACTCACGGACGCACAATATCTGCGCGTTTATGTACGCCAGCTGCGTCAAAAAATTGAGCTTGATCCGGAGCGCCCGCAATTTGTCCTGACCGAAACGGGTATCGGCTATCGGCTGCGCGCCGGCGAATAGCCAGCGACAAACTCCGTCAAACAGCAGGTTATTTGGTCTGCCGGGCGACCGATGCCGGTGCGTTGTAGTCCAGCAGCCGGATCGCCTCGTCGGCGGCGTCCACCATCTCCGACATCAGCTTGCGCGTTCGCTCGAAATCCGCAGCCGACATGCTGCGAAACAGCATATCGTTCACCGGACGCTGAACGGGTGCCAATTCATTGAGCAGCGCGCGCGCTTTCGGCGTGATGGTCAGAATGACGCGGCGGCGGTCTTCCTCATCGGTCTCTTTTTCAACAAGGCCGTTTGATACCAGCTTGTTGATCTCGATGGTAATGAACGCGCCGCTGAAGTGCAGATGCTCGGCGACCTGATTGACGCCGATCTTCTCATCTGTGCCGCTCAAATGAGCAATGGCGATGAGCACGGTGTATTGCGTGCCGGACAGGCCGATCACTGCCCCGAGTTGCCCGCGCACAGCCTGAAGCCGCGCCGAAAACGCCAATGTGTCATGGACAAATTGACGGAAGGCCCGATCCGATCCGTCGACCATCAATTGTGGCCGCGAAATCGTTGGTTCTACCTTCATTTTACGTGATTTGCTTTTAATCGCCATCAGGTCCCCGCACACCTATGAGTCGTATAGCGGCGGCGTTACGCACAAACAAGTTGGAACCAGTGCGTTTTGATAGCGGGCCAGCCATGCTTGACAGCGCGAGCTTTCGTTCGATAATATAGCTTTGTTATAAAGCTAATGCGCGTCGTTCAGGTTTCGCGATCAGGAGATGACCATGGGCGCCACTGCGGACGTGGATCCCCGCGCCTTCCGACAGGCGCTCGGACAGTTTGCCACCGGCGTCGCCGTAATCACGGCCGAAGCGGCCGATGGCCAGGCGATCGGTTTGACCATGAGTTCGTTCAACTCGGTCTCGGTGGACCCGCCGCTGATCCTGTTCTCGATCGACCGCAAAGCCTTCAGTCTCAAGGCGATGACCGAGGCCAAGGGCTATGCCGTGAATATCCTCGGCCGCGATCAGGAACATCTGTCGAACAAGTTCGCCAGGGCGCTCGGCGACAAGTGGGCGGCGGTCGAACATACGCTGGGTCATGAGGCTGCGCCCTTGATCGCCGGCGCGCTCGCGCACTTCGAATGCGCGCCATACGCGCAATATGACGGCGGGGACCATGTGATCTTCGTCGGCCGGGTGGTGAAGTTCAGCGCCTATCCAGCCAACGAGCCGTTGGTCTTCTTCCGTGGGGCCTATCGCAGCCTTGCAAGTACCGAGCGCAGCCCGGAATGGCCGCTGCCGATGCACTACTGAAATAATGCACCTGAGAATGCTACCCATGACTGAAAGTGATCGAGGCAACCCATGATCAAGACCGGCGAACAGCACATCGCGAGCCTGCGCGACGGCCGCGAAATCTATCTCGATGGCGAGTTGGTGGATGACGTGACCATTCATCCGGCGTTCCGGGGTGCAGTGGCTTCGATCGGACGGATGTTCGATTTCCAGAGTGCGCCGGAAAATCGCGAGCTGATGACTTTCGAGACTGAAACCGGCACCCGCGCCAACCGGATCTGGGAATTGCCCGGCAGCTATGATGCGCTGGTCAATCGCCGCCGCGGTCTGGAAGCCTGGACCGAGCTGCATGCCGGCTTCATGGGCCGCGCGCCGGATCACGTCGCCTCCTGCATCGCCGGTATGTATATGGGCGTCGAGGTATTCGAGGCCTACGACAAGGATCGCGCCAAGGCGCTGGCGGATTACTATCGCTACGCCCGCGACAACGACCTCTACCTTACTTATGTGATCATCAACCCGCAGGCCGACCGTTCCAAGAGCGCGGCCGAGCAGGCCGATCCGTTCCTGTCGGCGGGCGTGTTGTCGCGCGATGCCGAGGGCCTGACGATCCGTGGCGCCAAGATGCTGGCCACTGGCGGCATCATGGCCAACGAGGTGTTCGTCACCTGTATCCAGCCGCTGCAACCCGGCGACGAGAAATACGCGGTGTCTTTCGCGATTCCGATGAACACCAAGGGTCTGAAGGTCCTGTCGCGCAAGTCCTATGAAGCCGCGTCGCCGTCGGTGTTCGACAATCCGCTCTCGAGCCGCTTCGATGAAAACGATGCCGTGCTGTATTTCGACGACGTGAAGGTGCCTTGGGATCGAGTGTTCATCGTTGATGACATCGCGATGTGCCAGAAGCAGTTCCACGCGACCCCGGCACATGTGTATCAGAACTATCAGGCCATGATCCGGCTTTCGGTGAAGCTGCGCTTCCTGATCGGGATCGCGCACCGGACCGCCGAGACCAACGGCATCGCCGGCTTCCCGCAGGTCAGGGAAATGCTAGGTCAGCTCGCAGCCGAAGTGTCGATGGTCGAAGCCTTCGTCGTCGCGATGGAGACCAAGGGCACCCAGCGCGGCGCTTATTATGTGCCAGACCGGGCGATGCTGTATTCGGCACAGGTCCTTACCCAGCAACTCTATTCCAAGGTCATCAATACGCTGCGCGAACTCGCCGGCGGCGGCATGATTATGCTGCCGTCCTCGGTGAAGGACTTCGCCAATCCGGAACTGGCGCGTCTGATCGGCAAGACCCAGCAGTCCCCCGCTGCCAGCGCGACCGAGAAGGTCAAGTTTTACAAGCTAGCTTGGGATGCGGTCGGCTCCGAATTCGCCTCGCGTCACTCGCAATACGAGATGTTTTTCGCCGGCGCGACCTTCGTCACCAAGGGCCACGCCTTCCGCACCTATGACTGGATGCGGTCTGCAGCGTTGCTCGACAAGATGCTGTCCAGCTATGACCTTGCCGATGAAGTCTCCACCTCGATGGCGCCGGCTGCTTCGCCGCGCGCTGTCGCTTGATCTGTCCCTTCAGGAACATTGACTATGGCCATTAATAAACTTCACGATGAATTCCGCACCGTCGATATGTCCTCGGGATGGGAGACGCCCGCGGGTTATCCGGCAGGCATCCAGCAGAAGATCCTGTCCGGGGCGCTCGACGAAGTGAACAAGCGTGGTAGCCGCACCCGCCTGCTGCGTTTCGAGCCGGGCGTCTACACCACCGAACCGTTCGTGCACGAATATTGGGAAGAAGTGTTCCTGTTTACCGGCGACCTGATCGTCGGCAATGACAAGCAGGGCAATGGCGGCGAGTCCTTCAAGCCGAACACCTATGCCTGCCGTCCGCCCGGCGCCTATCACGGCCCGTTCAAGTCGATCGGCGGCTGCGTGCTGATGGAAATCCACTATTTCGATCCGGCCTGAGCCGTTTCGCGTCTCCTCCTGATTGGGGCGCGCTTTCTTTGTGGCGCGACCGCTGCTTCTTCGGAAGGTTTCTCCTCGGCCGGCGTGGCCGTCTTCGGTTTGATCCGAAGTCGCAAACGTCCGGTCGAGCCCTCTCCGACCTCGAATGTCTCCATTTTGCGCACCA
Source organism: Tardiphaga sp. 813_E8_N1_3 (assembly GCF_051811025.1). Taxonomy (NCBI): domain Bacteria; kingdom Pseudomonadati; phylum Pseudomonadota; class Alphaproteobacteria; order Hyphomicrobiales; family Nitrobacteraceae; genus Tardiphaga; species Tardiphaga sp. 813_E8_N1_3. Next base: position 5,609,777 of record NZ_JBPWQE010000001.1, on the reverse strand, counting down.
GGTCGCTCAGCTTCTTGAAGCCGTAGGTGCGGACGTCGAAGTCGGACACGGTGTTCGGAAGTTGTTCTCCGACCCGGTCCAGATTGACCCAGCCGTCTTCGTTGCTCAGTTGGGATACCACTTTTTCCAGAATCGGAACTGCGGCAGCGGGGCTTTGCAAGGCTGCCGGCTTTGATGGTTGTTCCGTGCTTGCCGCCGCGCGCTCGGATCTCAGGTTCTCCGTATAGATGAAGCGCCGGCATGCCTGCCGAAAACTCTCGGGTGTTTTCCGCGTGCCGAAGCCGTAGACGTCAGCGCCCTGCTCGCGCAGCCGTGAGGCGAGACGTGTGAAGTCACTGTCGGAGGACACCAGGCAAAAGCCGTCGAACCGCCCGCTATGCAGCAGGTCCATCGCGTCGATCACCAGCGCGATGTCGGATGAGTTCTTGCCCTTCGTGTAGGCGAACTGTTGATAAGGATCGATGGCGTGTTTTTGCAGGATGTCGGCCCAGGATCTGAGCTGCGGACTTGAGAAGTCGCCGTAGATCCGGCGAACGCTGGCTTCGCCGAATTTGGAGATTTCCTCGAACAAGCCGCCGGCGATCTGCGGGGACGTGTTGTCGGCATCGATCAGGACCGCGAAACGGGGCAAGCGCTGCTGTGCGACGTTCATCTGCAACCTCTGCCCGCTAGCGCGATGGATGAATGGCCCGCTCAGTCTGTCAGCTTTTTGCTGCAGGCGAAACCTGAGGGAGCGTATCTCTCGTCAGCCCGGCCATTGCGCGGTAAAGTCACCCAAAGCCCTCGAATCGCGGGCACTGACAGAGGCATTTGACCAGACATGACCATCCGCCTGCATCGCGGCGATTTGCCGGATTTAAGCCGCTACACCGATTCGGTTGCGATCGACACCGAGACCATGGGTCTCAATCCGCATCGCGACCGGCTATGCGTGGTGCAGCTCTCGCCCGGTGACGGAAGTGCCGATGTCGTGCAGATCCCGATGGGCCACACGGACGCGCCAAACCTGAAGAAGCTGCTCGGCGATCCCAAAGTCACCAAGATTTTCCACTTCGCCCGGTTTGATCTCGCGGCTCTTTACAACGCACTCGGCGTTATGCCCGAGCCGGTCTATTGCACCAAGATCGCCTCTCGCCTGTGCCGTACCTATACTGACAGGCACGGTCTCAAGGATCTGGTCCGCGAAGTCCTCGGCGTCGATCTGTCGAAGCAGCAGCAGTCGAGCGACTGGGGCAGTCAGACCCTCAGCGAGGCCCAGCTATCCTACGCGGCGTCGGACGTGCTGCATCTGCATGGACTGCGCGAGCGGCTGAACGTCATGCTGACGCGAGAGGGGCGCACCGAACTGGCGCAGGCCTGTTTCGATTTCCTTCCGACCCGGGCCAAACTGGACCTCTCGGGCTGGGAAAACGAGGACATTTTCGCTCATTCGTGACCGGCCTGCGGCGAAGTGACTTTCTGAAACAGTTCAGGGTCCCTCCCGCCGCGTTTCGGTCATACTCCTCGTTCTGGTGGGGCGGGGCTGCAAACCGGTGCATTTCAGCATAGACTGGCGCAGGTTTGGCAGGCCTTTCGGTGTGGCCCTTTTCGGCATGGCCCGTTGGAGCGACGGTGAGTTCAGTTCAGGTTCCCAGCTATCAGGCGGGCATGGATGCGCGGTTCAGGGCCGCGGCACGCCATAGCCGTCTGGTGCGTCTGCTGCGGATTGCTGTCCCTGCCGTCGTGATCCTGTCGATGGCGGCAATTGTCGGCGTGTCGATCTTCAATCCGTTCCGGATCCTCGCCAAATTGCCGCTCGACATGGGCAATCTGGTCGTTTCGGGCACCAAGATCACCATGGAGACGCCGCATCTGGCCGGTTTCTCGCCGGACGGGCGGCCATATGAGTTATGGGCCAAGGCCGCGACGCAGGATCTGACTGATCCCGACAATGTCGAACTGACAACCTTGCGCGCCAAGGTGATGATGGAAGACAAGTCGACGATGACGATGGATGCCCGCACCGGCAAGTTTAATTCGAAGGCGCAGATGCTCTATCTGTACCAGGACGTTTTCCTGCAAACGACGACCGGCTACGAAGCCCGGCTGACTCAGGCGAACATTGATATTGCCAATGGCACCGTCACGTCGGACGAACCGGTCGATGTCAAACTTCTCAATGGTACTCTGCTCGGGCAACGGATGCGCATCACGGAACATGGTGAGCTGGTCCGGTTCGAGGGCGGTGTGTCGATGAACCTAAAGATGGACCCGCCTTCGCCGGATGCTTCGGCTCAGCCTGAGACCGTGGCAGAGCCCGAAGTCGCGCCGGAGCCCGTGAAGCCGCGGGCCGCCAACGGCAAGCGCGCCAACGCGAAATGAATGTGATGATTTTTCCCGTCAGTAATGTCCGATTCCGCGGGGTGACCGGCGCTGCGATCGCCGTGCTCCTGCTGGCTTTGACAGCCGATGCACATGCGCAGAGCGCGGTGCAGGGTGTGCCGAATGCGATGCAGGGCTTCTCGCAGAATCGCGATCAGCCCATTCAGATCGAGGCCGCATCTCTGGAAATGCGTGACAAGAAAAAGGAGGCGACCTTCGCAGGCGATGTGAAGGTCGTGCAGGGCGACACCACGATGAAGTCCAAGACTCTCGTGGTCTTCTATGACGGCGGCGGCTCCGCGAACGAGCCGGCTGCCAAGGCTGCGCCCAAGGCGCCGATCAAGGCGGCGCAGCCGGGCCCTGGCGGCTCGTCGGCGATCAAGCGGCTCGAAGCGCGCGGCGGCGTCATCGTCACCCAGAAAGACCAGGTCGTCACCGGCGAGACGGCGGTGTTCGATACCCGGACCAATCTCGTCACCATGCAGGGCAATGTTGTGCTCACCCAGGGCAAGAATGTGCTGCGCGGCGATCGTCTGACTGTGGATATGACCACGGGCACGTCACGCGTCGAATCCAATAGCGGCAGGGTTCAGGGCATGTTCGAGTCATCCGGCCAGCAGAAGGGTGGTGGCCCGACCTCCATCATACCCGGGCCCGGAGGCGGAAAACCCAAGTAAATCGAAGGGCTTACCAATAGAGGCGAGCCGGATCCGATTGAATCTCGCCGCGTAACCCGTTATCGCCATTGTTTTAATCGACATGGAAGGCTTGGCGTTCGGCTGGGCAAGGGACATCTAGTCCGCCATGCTGTTCCCAGTGATCGAACATGCCGCGACCTGGCGCGGATGACGTTTAGAGGCTGATCGAAGCGCGAATGGTTGATTTCCTCGGCATGTTCCGTCGGCGCGCTCCGAAACGCGGTCCGCAGGGTTTTGCGCGGTCGCCGGTCGACATCACGGCGCTCGGCGACATGCTGGGCAATCCCAGCCGTGAGGCGCCGCCGCTCGTGCGCACCGCTCCGGCCGATACGCCCCAGGTTCCGCAGGCCCGGGGGGATGCGCCGCGTGCCCCACAGCCTACGCCGCCCCGCCGTCCCGACAAGGCCCCGCCACGACCCAGAACCAACGGCGCTGCCGCGCCAAAAGCGACCCCGCGTGCAGGCTATCTGGCCGTCCATAACGTCAAAAAGAGCTTCGGTTCACGCCAGGTCACCCGCGGCGTCAGCATCTATGTGCGCCGGGGCGAGGCCGTCGGCCTGCTCGGACCGAACGGCGCCGGCAAGACCACGGTGTTCTACATGATCACCGGCCTAATCAAGCCCGACAGCGGCGCCATTGAGCTTGACGGTCACGACGTCACGAAGCTGCCGATGTATCAACGTGCGCGCCTCGGCATCGGCTATCTGCCGCAGGAAGCCTCGATTTTTCGCGGTCTTACCGTCGAGCAGAACATCCGTGCGGTGCTGGAAGTCGTCGAGCCCAGCCGCAAGAAGCGCGAGCGCGAGCTCGACGGGCTGCTCGAAGAGTTCAACATCCAGAGACTGCGCAAGTCGCCGTCGATCGCGCTGTCCGGCGGTGAGCGCCGCCGCGTTGAAATTGCGCGCGCGCTGGCGACGCGGCCGAATTATATGCTGCTCGACGAGCCCTTTGCCGGCATCGACCCGATTGCGGTGGGGGATATTCAGGACCTGGTCCGTCACCTGACCAATCGCGGCATCGGCGTCCTCATCACCGACCACAACGTGCGCGAAACGCTGGGGCTGACAGACCGCGCCTACATCGTCTATGCTGGTGAAATCCTGACGGAAGGATCTCCTGAGGAGATCGTGGCTGACCCGGACGTGCGTCGCCTTTACCTTGGCGAGGAATTCCGCCTCTAGACCAAATTTACAATTCGTCAAGCCGTGTACATCAGGCCGGGAAAGAGATAAGCAAGAAACGGACCAACTTTTGGATCGGTTTTTGCCTCCATGGCGCTGACGCAGAGACTAGAGTTCCGGCAATCCCAGTCGCTGGTGATGACGCCGCAGCTGATGCAGGCCATCAAGCTGCTGCAGCTGTCGAATCTCGATCTCGCAACCTTTGTCGAAGATGAACTGGAGCGCAATCCGCTGCTGGAACGCGCTAGCGACGGTCCTGAGCCGCCGGTGGCCGGGGAGGCCAGCCCCGAGCGCAGCGAGTTTTCGAGCCAAGACGAGGCGGGCTATGCCTCCGGCCACGACGATGGTGGCGACCATTCCGATTTTTCCGATCGTTCAGGCGGCGACAGCTTCGATGCGCCGGCGCCCGACGAGTGGATGAACCGCGAGCTCGGCACCCGCGCCGAGATCGAACAGACCCTGGATACCGGGCTGGACAACGTCTTCTCCGAAGAGCCGGCCGAAGCCGCCGCACGCAACGCACAAGACGCTGCTCCGACCGCCTATACCGAATGGGGTGGCGGCGCTTCCAACGACGACAGCTACAATCTCGAGGCCTTCGTTGCCGCGGAAGTGACGCTCGGCAGCCATCTCGCCGAACAGCTCGCGGTGGCGTTCTCATCGCCTGTGCAGCGCATGATTGGTCAGTATCTGATCGATCTCGTTGATGAGGCCGGCTATCTGCCGCAAGATCTCGGCGACGTGCATGAGCGGCTGGGCGCCTCTGTTGACGATGTCGCAAGCGTTCTCGGCGCGCTGCAGAAATTCGACCCGCCGGGTGTCTGCGCGCGCAGCCTCAGCGAATGTCTCGCGATCCAGTTGCGTGAACAGAACCGCTACGACCCCGCGATGCAGGCACTGGTCGAGCATCTCGATCTTCTGGCCAAGCGCGACATCGGCAATCTTAGAAAAATCTGCGGCGTCGACGACGAAGATCTGACCGACATGATCGGCGAGATTCGCAGGCTCGATCCGAAGCCCGGTCTGAAGTTTGGCTCGGCGCGGACGCAGACCGTGGTACCTGATGTTTACGTGCGGCCCGGTCCTGATGGCGGCTGGCATGTCGAGTTGAACAGCGACACGCTGCCGCGCGTTCTCGTGAACCAGGTTTATTATTCCGAATTGTCGAAAACGATCCGTAAGGATGGCGACAAGTCGTACTTCACTGATTGTCTACAGAACGCGACCTGGCTGGTGCGCGCGCTCGATCAGCGCGCGCGGACTATCCTGAAGGTTGCGACCGAGATCGTCCGGCAACAGGATGGCTTCTTCACGCAGGGTGTTGCGCATCTGCGGCCGCTGAATCTCAAGGCGGTTGCTGATGCCATTCAAATGCATGAATCGACGGTATCGCGCGTCACCGCCAATAAATACATGGCGACAAATCGCGGCAGCTTTGAATTGAAATACTTCTTTACGGCGTCGATCGCGTCGGCTGATGGTGGCGAAGCGCATTCGGCCGAAGCGGTGCGACATCACATCAAGCAATTGATTGATGGAGAAAGTCCTTCTCTTATTCTTTCGGATGACACGATCGTGGAACGCTTGCGCGAAGCCGGAATTGATATCGCGCGCCGTACCGTTGCCAAATACCGTGAAGCCATGCGTATCCCGTCTTCGGTCCAGCGCCGCCGCGACAAGCAGAGTATGCTCGGCAATGCACTCACGGCACCCACCACTCCGTCCGATAGGACACCCGACCGATCCCGCGACACTGCACCAGCTTGATTGCACTCCCGTGGAAACGGGATACTGTCGGTTCAAGGCAGAAGAATCGAGGCATCAGCATGACCCTTCGTATCTCGGGAAAAAGCATCAATGTCGGAGACGCTTTGCGAGGCCGCGTGAGCGAGCGGACCGATGAGGTCCTCCGCAAATATTTCGATGGCAACTATTCCGGTCACATCACGCTTAGCAAAGACGGCTTCGGCTTCCGCACCGATTGTGCGTTGCATCTTGATTCCGGAATTACGCTCGAAGCGGACTCCAATGCAGCGGATGCTTACGCCAGCGCCGATCAGGCGCTGCTTCAGATCGAGAAACGTTTGCGTCGCTACAAGAGCCGGCTGAAGGATCGTTCCGCGCGCAAGTCGCATGCTGAAAATCAGGCGATGGCCGAACTCACGGCCCCTACTTTGGACGCGCCGAGCTACATCCTTGAGGCGCCCGATCATGAGGGGGATGCCGACAGTGGCTACGATCCGGTCATCATTGCCGAATCGACCAGGTCGCTGAAGCGGTTCTCGGTGAGCGAAGCTGTCATGGAACTCGACTTTACCGGCGCTGCCGTCGTGGTATTTCAGCACGGAAGTACCGGCCGGCTAAATATCGTTTATCGACGGGGGGACGGTAACGTGGGTTGGGTCGATCCTCCGGTGGTTAAACCGTCCTGACGGCCAATTCTGTTTAACAGCATTGACGCCCAAACGGCCCCTCCCTATGGTCCGCCGCCTTTGACAGGTTATACCGGTCAATGGATTTCGCATGGGGGGTTCCGGTGCTAGAGTACGTTCGGGCGTTCGCGCCCGGCGCGTTTTCCGCCACAGGGAACGATGCCCCTTTCCAGTCTTTCTTGACGCTGCCGGTTTTTGTTCTAACTACCCGCTGACGGTCAAACATCCTCGGAACGGTCAATGACGATTACCGATCTGGTCGCGCCCGAGGCGATAATCCCGGCGTTGAAGGTCAACAGCAAGAAGCAGGCGCTGCAGGAGCTCGCTGCGCGCGCTTCCGCGCTCACCGGTCAGAACGACCGCGCCGTTTTCGAGGTGCTGTTGCAGCGTGAGAAGCTCGGCACGACGGCCGTGGGCTATGGCGTCGCCATTCCGCATGGCAAGTTGCCGAAGCTCGACAAGCTGTTTGGGCTGTTTGCACGCCTTGAGCGTCCGATCGATTTCGAGGCCATGGACGGCCAGCCGGTCGATCTGGTGTTTCTGCTGCTGGCGCCGGAAGGTGCGGGCGCCGATCATCTGAAGGCGCTGGCGCGGATCGCACGTCTGCTGCGCGATCAGGACGTTGCCAAGAAACTGCGTGCTTCCCGTGACGCGCAGGCGATCTATTCGGTGCTCGCTTTGCCGCCAGCGACAGCCGCCTAACCATCTCGCCCCGCAGCTTACGCTGGAAGCGCCCGGTTGGACCGGGCGATTTTCTGTTCCGAACCAGATCCTTGCTTACGTGGAAATGGAAGGCTAGTTGGCCTCGCCGGCTTATGCCGCGAATTCCTTGGCCGAGATTGGAGCGAGCGACTCGTTGCGCACCGCCTGCCGCGCGGTGATCGATGCGAGCTCGGTCATGGCTGCAGAGGCAGCTTCAGCCTGCGTTTCGGCACGGATCGATTCTGCTTCTTCCGCTGCAGCGACTGCGCGCGACGATGCTGCCATCCGCAGTGCTGTCTGGATCTCGTTGGAATCCGCACCGCTCTTGAGCAGCAGCAGCGTCAGCAGCGCCTTGACGTCGGAATTCATCGCGTCTGCGCTCTGCTTCATGCGTCGCACGGCCGCTGACGTTTCAGGAACGTTGACGGCGGCTACGGGACGAAGCTTGGCGACGTTGCTACCTGAAGCTTCTGTGCCCTGCATGCGCATCGGATTGGCATATTCTTCCGCCATCATTACCCGCGATGCGGCAGCAAGCTGCAGAGCATTGTGAATCTCCGGCGAACTGGTGCCGGTCTTGAGCAACAGCAAAGTGAGGAGAGCTTTGACGTCCGAGTTCATCGCGGCAGTGTTTTGCATTGTGTTCCTCGCTTGTGAGAAGAGTGACTGAGCTAGTTGAAACGTCGTCCGAACAGCTTTTCGAAGAAGGTTGGTTGTGGCGGCTCAGGGTGAGTGATGTCGGCGACGAGTTTGGGTGGCTTGGGGCGCCGGACGTCACGCTGCACCCGCAGCTTTGACGGCAGCATGGTCGGCCCAGGCATGACCGCAGGCTCGGCGAAGGTCGTGAGCGTGCCGTCCTCGAGGCTGCCGCGGATCAGGATTGGTGAGAGAAATACAGGATCTGCGAGTGCTGCAGCCGCCGCAAGGCGTGCGTTATTTAGAGTGCCGAGGGTCTGAACTGCCTCGATGCTCCATTGCCCGAGCGGCAAGCGGTCTGACTTGGTTACGAAAGGAGGATTGCTGTCGGGCGCGATAATCGGAGGGACGGTGCCGTCGACGCGCATCAGGAACACGGCGGCCGCAGCGCAGCCCGGTGCAAAAACGAAGAGCGCGAAACAGGCTGCGATCACCGGCCGACTATCGAAACTCCAGGAGCGGCTTGGCGCAGCCACCTGTACCTCTGGAGCGGTGACCTTTGCACCGAAGCTCCGCAGCAGGTCTTCGATTTGAACGATCTCGGCTTGTGTCGATCCATTCATGGCGACCTCGAATCTCAACATGACCAGATTTTCTCAAGTCATGGTGAATGCGTGGTCACCATTTTCTTCCGTGAAACGGCAGCAGAGATCAGGCGCAATGATGCCATCGCGTCGGATATACGGATTGCTACTGATGGGGGGATAAATTTTTCAGATGGCAACGGTGGCTGGCGCACCTGTGCGAATCGATTGCGTCTGATGTTGCGTTCACGATGTTGACGACGGGTTAAACAGATACCGCGTCATGGAGGCCGAGCACCTGCGCGTGATGATCGTCGTTTGGAAACTGGGATACCGGACATTGGGATACGCGGCTGTCACCGCGTATCCTGACGTCTGCATCTCAGCCAGTCGGCGTTAGTGAACGCTGACGGCCTGCAATTCCTGGCTCCATGCATTCGCGATCGCCGCTTCGCGGCTGTCGGTGAGCATGATTGGTGTGCCGTCGGCGGCGTGCAGCGCGAAGAGCTGCAGTCCCGGCGCAATCTCCGGCGCCTGCGGAAACAGTCCCGGCACATCTTCCGAGCGAACCGGCTTTACATAGGCGATCATACCTTCGCCCAGATGCGCCAATGCTTCGGTGGTGACGGCGGCGTTTTCATTGATCGTAACAACTTCAGTCATCGTCTCGACTCCTTCTATGAGATCAAGCGGTCGAGTCCGCTACTCGTTCCATACTCAGGATGCATGACCTGATCAGTTTGTCGCGTCATGCATTATTCGTGTTCATTGATAGCGATTGTCTTAATGACCCTTTCAGGCTCAGGCCTGGCCAGATCAACCGATAACAGCCCGTTCTTCAGATCCGCACCCAGCACCAGCATCCCCTCTGCCAGCACGAATGTGCGCTGGAAGTGGCGCGCGGCGATGCCGCGATGGATGTATTGCCGGGTCTTGTCGTCCTGCTGGCGGCCCCGGATCACGAGCTGGTTTTCCTCAGTGGTCACATCGAGCTGATCGCGGGTGAAACCTGCGACCGCCAGCGTGATCCGCAGGCGTTCGGGTTGACCATTGTTCCGGTCGCACCGCTCGATGTTGTAAGGAGGATAACCGTCGGCGCCTTTGACGACGCGATCGAGCGCACGCTCAATCTCGTCGAATCCCAAAAGGAACGGACTGGATAACGAAGGAACACGAGACATACCTACAAAGCCCTCTCGAAGCGACTTTGAGGGGCCCTTACGGCACCCCTGGCCAATCGGCACTCTGCCAACAGGTCAATCAACAATATGGGCATGCCAAAGCCCGGTTCAAGCACCCCTAAATTGCAGGGAAACCGTTACTAAGGCCTTGAAACGGATCGGATATCGATCCCTAGGGATCAGATATCGATCCGGTTGCGGCCGTCAGCGCTGAACAGGTGCAGTTTGTCGCGGGGAGCCGTGGCGCGGATCGCAGCACCGATGGCCGGGGCATCCTGGCCGGGGATACGCACGATGACCTCGCCCTCGGGCAGCTCGCCCGGAGTGGCGCTGACGGCCTTCTCGGCCCGCGCGCGGGTGCCATAGACGAAGGTTTCCGCGCCCACCCGCTCGATGGCCTCGACCGTCAGGTTCAGCGTGATGCCGCCGTCGGCTGTCGCCTCGCCGGAGATCGCAAGGTCTTCCGGCCGGACGCCCAGGATACCGGCCTCGGCAGCGCTGCGGCTGTCGCCAGCGAACTGGGTACGGATCTCATCGCCGCTCAGCTTGATCAGGTTCATCGGTGGCGCGCCGATGAAGGAGGCGACGAAAGTGGTTGCCGGCTTGCGGTAGATATCGAGGGGACTGCCGATCTGCTCGACCTGGCCGCCATTCATCACCACCAGAATATCCGCGAGCGTCATCGCCTCCAACTGATCGTGGGTGACGTAGATCGACGTCGTCTTGAGGCGGCGTTGCAGCTTGCGGATTTCGACCCGCATGGCGACGCGCAGCTTGGCGTCGAGATTCGACAGTGGTTCGTCGAACAAGAACACTTTCGGCTGCCGGACGATGGCGCGGCCCATGGCGACGCGCTGGCGCTGCCCGCCGGACAATTGTCTGGGCTTGCGATCGAGCATGCCGGCGAGTTCGAGCGTCTGCGCGGCTTCGCGCACGCGCGTATCGATCTCCGGCTTCGGCATGCCCCTGTTGCGCAGGCCGTAAGCCATATTGTTGTAGACGCTCATATGCGGATAGAGCGCGTAGTTCTGGAACACCATGGCGATGTCGCGATCCGCCGGCTCGATCTCGTTGACGATACGGCCGCCAATATCGACCTCGCCGGAGGTGACGGTTTCGAGGCCGGCAACCATGCGCAGCAAGGTCGACTTGCCGCAGCCGCTTGGCCCGACGAGCACGCAGAACTGGCCGTCGCCGATCTCGAAATCGATGCCCTTGATGGCCTCGAAGCCGCCGGAATAGGTCTTGCGGACGTTGCGCAGCGAAACATTGGCCATCTGAATTTACTTCTCCGTCTCGACCAGGCCGCGCACGAACAGCCGCTGCATGAACACCACCACGGCGACAGGAGGCACCATCGCAAGGATCGCTGTCGCCATCGCGAGCTGCCATTCGGCGAGTTCATCCGTCGTCGTCAGCATCTTCTTGATGCCGGTGACGATGGTCTGCATGGATTCCTGCGTCGTGATCAGAAGCGGCCACAGATACTGGTTCCAGCCATAGATGAACTGGATCACGAACAGCGCTGCCATCGTCGTGACCGACAGCGGCAGCAGCGTATCCTTGAAAAAGCGAAAGGGACCGGCGCCATCGATGCGCGAGGCTTCGAGCAATTCATCGGGGACGGTCATGAAGAACTGGCGAAACAGCAGCGTGCCGGTGGCTGATGCGATCAGCGGCAGGATCAGCCCGGCATAGGTGTCGAGCATCTTCAGATCGGCGATCACCTTGTAGGTCGGATAGATACGGACCTCGACCGGCAGCATCAGCGTCACGAAGATGATCCAGAACGCCGTCTGGCGGAACGGAAAACGGAAATACACCACCGCATAGGCGGAGAGGATCGAGATCACGATCTTGCCGAGCGCGATGCCCATTGCCATGACGAACGAGTTCATCAGCATGTGGCCGACCGGCTCGCGGCTGGCGCGCGATCCGCCGATGAAAATCGCGCGGTAGTAGTTCTCCAGCGTATGACTGCCCGGCAGCATCGGCATGTTGCCGTTGACCACCGTCGCTGCGTCATGGGTCGAGGCGATCAGTGCGACATAGACCGGGAACACGACGATGAACACGCCGAGTGTCAGGATCGCGTAAGCGAGGATGTCGTTCCAGCGGCGGTGCTCGACCATCAGTACTGCACCTTGCGCTCGACATAACGAAACTGGATGGCCGTGAGCGCGATCACGATAACCATCAGGATCACCGATTGCGCTGCCGATCCGCCGAGGTCGCCGCCGAGCCTGCCGTCGGCATAGACCTTGTAGACCATGGTGGTCGTCGCCCCAGCCGGCCCACCACCCGTGACGGCGTCGATGATGCCGAAGGTGTCGAAAAACACATAGACAACATTGACGACCAGCAGGAAGAACGTGGTCGGCGACAGCAGCGGGAAGGTGATCGTCCAGAATCGCCGATATGGTCCGGCGCCGTCGATCGCTCCGGCCTCGAGTACGCTGCGCGGGATCGCCTGCAGGCCGGCCAGAAAGAACAGGAAATTATAGGCGATCTGCTTCCACACCGCGGCCATGACGACTAGCGCCATGGCGTGATTGCCGTTCAGCATTGGATTCCAGTTGAAGCCCATCAGGCGCAGCGGCCGGGCCATGGTGCCGAGCGTCGGGTGGAAGATGAACAGCCACAGCACGCCGGCGACCGCGGGAGCCACCGCATAGGGCCAGATCATCATGACCTTGAAGGTCGGTGCCGCTTTCAGGTTCTTGTCGGCCTGGGTCGCGAACAGCAGCGCGATCGACAGCGAAAGCGCCGCGACCAGCGACGAGAACACCACTGTCGTCGCCATTGCTTTGTAGTATTCCGGCTGAGCAAGCAGCGCCTGATAGTTCTCCAGCCCGATGAATTCCGAGTTCAGGCCGAACGCGTCCTCGCGCAGGAACGATTGCCAGACAGCCTGGCTGGCCGGCCAGTAGAAAAACACCAGGGTGATGACCAGCTGCGGCACGAGCAACAGATATGGCAGCAGCTTACCCTTGAAGACCGCGGACTTTTCCATGCAGTTCGTCGTGCCCCAGCAAGCAGCCTCATTCTGCTCATGTCATCGCCCGGTCCAAGCGCGCAATTGCGCACGAGGGCGGGCAACGACAGCGTCCGCTTGAATATTACTTCGCAGTCTTTTCGAAGGTTCGCAACATGGCGTTGCCGCGGCTCACGGCGGTGTCGAGTGCCTGTTGTGCCGTCTTCTGGCCACCCAGCGCAGCCTCGATTTCTTCGGACCAGATATCTCGCAGTTGCACCATGTTGCCGAACCGCAGGCCGCGCGAATTTTCGGTCGGCTCCTTGTTGGTCAGCTCCTTCAGCGGGGTCTGTAGGATCGGGTTCTTGTCATAGAAACCGTCGGCCTTGGTCTTTTCATAGGCGGACTTGGTGATCGGCAGATAGCCTGACTCCTGATGCAGCTTGGCCTGACGATCTGTGTCGGACAGGAAGCTGAAGAATTTCGCAATGCCCTTGTATTCGTCGGGCTTCTTGCCACCCATCACCCATAGCGAGGCGCCGCCGATGATCGAATTCTGCGGCGCGCCGGCAGCTTCGGGGTAGTAAGGCATCGGCACCGACGTGAAGGCGAATTTGGCGGTGCCCTTCGCCGTCGCGTAATAGCCGGAGGAGGTCATGAACAGCGGGCATTCGCCGGAGCCGAAGCGACTCTCGCTGGCATTGGCGCGACCGGAATAATCGTAGGTCTTGTCCTTCTGCAATTCGATCAGTGTCTGCAAATGTTTAACATGCAGCGGCGAATTGAACTTCAACTCGGTGTCGAAGCCGTCGAGTCCATTCGCCTTGGTACCGATCGGCACGTTATGCCATGCCGAGAACTGCTCGATATTGGCCCAGGTCGCCCAGGCATTGGAGAAGCCACAGGTCGCATAGCCGGCCGCCTTGAGCTTCTTGGCGCCCTCGAACACTTCGGGCCAGGTCTTGGGAATCTCGGCAATGTTGGCCTTCTTCAGCGCATCCAGATTGACCCACATCACCATCGACGACGAGTTGAAGGGAAACGACAGCATTTCGCCCTTCGATGTCGAATAGTAGCCGGTGATCGCGGGCAGATAGTTGTTCGGGTCGAACGGCTCGCCCGCATCCTTCATCAGCTGGTAGACAGGTTTGACGGCGCCTTTGGCGCTCATCATGGTCGCGGTACCGACCTCGAAGACCTGCAGGATGTGCGGCGCGGTGCCGGCGCGGAACGCGGCGATGCCGGCATTCATGGTGTCGGGATAGCTACCCTTGAAGGTCGGGATCACCTTGTAGTCCGGTTGGCTGGCATTGAAGTCAGCCGCGAGCTTGTTGACGATGTCGTTGTTGCCGCCGGTCATCGCGTGCCACCACTGGATCTCGGTCACCGCATGCGCGGGCGAAGCGAGCGCCAGCGTGGATGCGAACAAAGTGGCAAGTGCGAATTGGGGGCGGATCATCCAGTTTCTCCCGTTAGCCGTCATCGTCTCGTTGCAACAAAGCTGCGCCGGATGACGTGCATGCGACATTTTGACGGCGCGGATGCTAGGCGGGAAATGGCGGCGTTGGGAAGCCGCAAAAAGTCGAAGACGAACGGGGCTGCGGATCGCGCAGCCCCGTGTTGTTTTTATCGCTTGCGCTCGGAGCCGCTCACGGTTCCTTTGGCGACCAGCTCCTTGATCTCATCACCGGAGTAGCCGAACTCGGTGAGGATCTCGTTGAAGTGCTCGTTGAACTTCGGCGGCACGCGGCGCAGGCTCGCTTTGGTGCGATCGAAGCGGACCGGCGAGGCAACGCCTTTGTACCAGTCCTTCTCGATGATATCGCCGCGATGCTTCGTATGCGCATTGGCCAGCGCCTTGTCGATCGACTGCACCGGACCGGCGGGGAGGCCGGCGCCGAGCAGGCGCTCGCACAGCGGCGCGCTGTCGTGATCTTTCAGGATCGCTTCCAGCTCGGCCCGCAACGCATCGCGATTCTGCACGCGGTCACGGTTGCGTGCGAAGCGCACGTCCGTGCCGAGGTCCGGCTTGCCGAGTTCGCGGCACAGTTTGCGGAAGGTGCCGTCATTGCCGACGCCCATGAAGATGTTGCCGTCGCGGGCAGCGAACACGGCATAGGGCACCAGGTTCGGATGCTCGTTGCCGGTCAGCGCCGGCGGCTTGCCGCCGTTGTAGAAGTAGTTCGCGGTATGCGGATGCATGATCGCGAGACCGGTTTCGTACAATGTTGCCTCGACGAATTGACCGAGACCCGATTTGGCGCGCTCGGCCAGCGCCATCAGGATGCCGACGCAGGCATAGAGACCGGTCGCCATGTCGACGAGCGCGACGCCGATGCGGGTCGGGCCGCTCTCCTGCGAGCCGGTCGATGCCATCAGGCCGACCATCGACTGGATGATCGCGTCATAGCCGGGGTGGCCACCATGCGGGCCATCGCCGCCGAAGCCGGAGATGCGGCAATGGATCAGCTGCGGGAATTTTTCGCGCAGGAAATCGTTGCCGATGCCCCATTTGTCGAGCGTCCCGGGCTTGAAGTTCTCGATCATCACGTCGGCATTTTCGAGCATCCGCATCAGCACTGTACGGCCGCCCTCGGAGGCGAGGTCGAGACCGATCGAGCGCTTGTTGCGGTTGGTGCCGATGAAATAGGCCGCGTCGTCGTCGTGGAAGGGGGGGCCCCAGTCGCGAGTCTCGTCGCCGGCGGGCGGTTCGACCTTGACGACGTCGGCGCCGTGGTCGGCCAGGATCTGGGTGCAGTAGGGTCCACCAAGCACGCGTGACAGGTCGATCACGCGCAGACCGGCAATTGCGCCGGGAGCTATCGGCAAGCTCATCAAGTCAGCCTTCTCTCACGTGTATTGCGGATATGCCCAACGCATCGCGAAGGGCATGTCGGGGTCTGTCAGAGCTAGCTGGCTTCCGCCGTAGCGGCAATGCCCAACCGCGGGATGGCCGCTATGGGCAGGTGTAAGGGTGCCGTCAGGCGAACAGAAAAGGGCCCGGCCAATGGCCGAGCCCTTTTGGATTTGCGTCGCCCGGCGGAATATCTGCGGGACCAAGATCAATTTGCGAGATCGATCACACCACGACGGTGCGAACGTCGATATTGCCGCGGGTGGCGTTGGAATACGGGCAGATCTGATGCGCCTTTTCGACCAGCGCCTCGGCTTCTGCACGCGGCAGGCTCGGCAGCGAGACCGCGAGTTCGACATCGAGGCCGAAACCGCCAGCTGAGCGCGGGCCGATACCGACGGTGGACGTGACCGACACGTCGGCCGGTACCTTCGGGCCACCTTGCGAGCCCACAAACTTCATCGCGCCGATGAAGCAGGCGGCGTAGCCGGCCGCGAACAGTTGCTCGGGATTGTTGCCGGCGCCACCTGCGCCGCCGAGTTCCTTCGGCGTGGTGAGCTTGACGTCGAGCGCGCCATCGAGAGTCGCGGCGTGGCCATCGCGGCCGCCGGTTGCCTTGGCGCTGGTCTTGTAGAGCACATTCACAGACATTGTCGTCTCCTCGTTGTTTGCGTCTTGCCCTATCATAATTGCGCACAATTAGATTGCGCGCAATACATAAAATGGACGAGGCAATCGAATTGTGCTCAACTGATCGTGAAGGGGTTTGGGTCTGGGATTACCCGTGGCCAGATAAGCTCCGGAGATAACCATGGCCAAGAAACCCGCACCAAATCCGCTATTGCAGCTCGATAACCAGCTCTGCTTTGCCGTCTATTCAGCCGGCCACGCGTTCAACCGCGTCTACAAGCCGCTGCTGGAGCGGCTGAAGCTGACCTATCCGCAATATCTGGCGATGCTGGTGCTGTGGGAGCACGACAATGTCCCGGTCAAGGATATCGGCGAGCGGCTGTTTCTCGATTCTGGCACGCTGACGCCACTGCTGAAGCGTCTGGAAGCGGCCGGCCTGATCAAACGTACCCGCAGCGTCGAAGACGAGCGGCAGATGCTGATCGCATTGACGGCGCAAGGTCAGGCGCTGCGTGAAAAAGCCAAGGCCGTGCCGCAGGGGATCCTTGCGGCGTCAGCCTGCACGGTCGGCGAAATGGCCGCGATGAAAAATGAACTCGTGGCGCTACGTGATCGGCTGAACGCAGCGCTGGGGGATTAGCGCGGTCATTCTCTACGAGGATTGGTTGGTGCGGCTCGCCGAGCCGCAGCTCGCGAAGCGAGCGAAGGATGGTGGAGCCAGGCGGGATCGAACCGCCGACCTCTTGCATGCCATGCAAGCGCTCTCCCAGCTGAGCTATGGCCCCAATACCTGCGACGCACTGGGTAGGGCGTCGCGCGGCAAACCAAGATCACATATCAGGAGTGATCTCAAGTCTCTTCTGAGCTTAACTTTCTTCGTCGCCCGAGACGTCGCCGATGATGTCGGTCACGTCCTCATCGCCTTCTTCTTCGTCGGCAATGAAGGTCGAATCATCGTCTTCATCGTCATCGATGGTGTCATCGACTTCGATATCGTCCTCGGATTCCAGCACCGCAGCCTTCTTGCCGGTATTCTCCTCGGCGTCGGCTTCCTCCAGCGAGACCAATTCTTCGCTCTCGGCGGCTTCCGGAGTTTCCGCGGCGGCAGATGCTGCAGCTGCGCGTGCGGCTGCATCCGCGCGGGTCCGCGGCGGCGCAATCGGCGCAATTGGCACGACCTCGCCCGTATACGGCGAAATCACCGGGCTCTTGTTGAGGTCGTAGAACTTCTTGCCCGTCGTGGGGCAAATGCGTTTGGTTCCGAGATCGGATTTGGCCACGTGAAGGGTCCTGGGGATTTTTTGAAAAACGGTGCTTCACTTGGCTAGTTGACGCGCCCCTGTCAATAGCGGTTTGCGTGAGAATGACCGCTGCGTGACGCAGCGTGGCTCATATGCTACGAGCCGCCTGCGCGAAGGAACACAATCTTGACCCAATCAGACACAGCCGCCGCCCAGCCGACACCGCTGACAGCGCGAAAATCCGGCGCCCTGCGTGGTAGCGCCCGGGTGCCCGGTGACAAGTCGATCTCGCATCGGGCCCTTATTCTGGGCGCGCTGGCGGTCGGCGAGACCCGGATCACGGGGCTGCTGGAGGGCGAGGACGTCCTGAATACCGCCAAATCGATGCAGGCACTGGGCGCCAGGGTCGAACGAACGGGCGATTTTGCGTGGAAGGTCAACGGCGTCGGCGTTGCCGGCTTCGCCGCGCCAAAGGCGCCGCTGGATTTCGGCAATTCCGGTACCGGATGCCGGTTGGTGATGGGAGCCGTCGCAGGCTGCCCCATTGAGGCGACGTTCGATGGCGATGCGTCGCTGCGCAGCCGGCCGATGCGCCGGATCGTTGATCCCTTGGAATTGATGGGCGCCAAGGTCACCGCGAGCCAGGACGGGGGGCGTCTGCCGCTGACGATCAAAGGCGCGCGTGATCCGCTGCCGATCGTCTATCGCACTCCGGTCGCCTCCGCCCAGATCAAGTCAGCTGTGCTGTTGGCCGGCCTGTCGGCCCCTGGCACCACCACGGTGATCGAGACAGAGGCCAGTCGGGACCACACCGAGCTGATGCTCAAGCATTTCGGCGCCGAGATCGTCTCCGAGAAAGAAGGCGCGCACGGTCGCAAGATCACGCTGACTGGCCAGCCCGAATTGAAGGGCGCCGATGTCGTGGTGCCGGCAGATCCGTCCTCTGCAGCATTCCCGATGGTCGCGGCATTGATCGTGCCGGGCTCGGAGATCGTGCTCACCGATGTGATGACCAATCCGCTGCGCACAGGCCTGTTCACGACGCTGCGCGAGATGGGTGCATCCATCGAGGAAAGCGATATCCGCGGCGATGCCGGCGAACCGATGGCGCAGTTCCGGATCACTGCCTCGAAGCTGCACGGCGTCGAAGTGCCGCCGGAGCGCGCGCCGTCGATGATCGATGAATATCTGGTGCTGGCGGTAGCTGCGGCTTTCGCCGAGGGCACGACCATCATGCGCGGGCTGCAGGAGCTGCGTGTGAAGGAATCCGACCGTCTGGAAGCCACTGCGGCGATGCTGCGGGTCAATGGCGTCAATGTCGAGATCGTTGGCGACGACCTTATCGTGTATGGCAATGGCCGTGTTGCCGGCGGTGGCCTTGTCGCCACCCATATGGATCACCGTATCGCGATGTCGGCGCTGGCCATGGGCCTCGCTTCCGACAAGCCGGTGACCATCGACGACACGACCTTCATCGCGACCAGCTTCCCCGATTTCATCCCGATGATGCGTCGGCTGGGTGCTGATTTTTCCTGAGTCTAGCCGGCGTGGATATTTCCGGAGACGGATGTTAAGCCCGCGCAGATCGCGCGAGCCTGGCTCCCGATCCACCGCCATTCATCGTGACAAGACGAGCACGCACAACGCATGATCATTGCTATCGACGGTCCCGCCGCATCCGGAAAAGGCACGCTGGGCAAACGGCTTGCGCACCATTACGGTTACCGGCACCTCGATACCGGTGTGATCTATCGCGCGGTCGCCAAGGCGATGCTCGATCTCGGCGCGGACCTGACCGATGAGGCGCAGGCCGTGGCTGTCGCCAGTGAGCTCGATCCCGAGAAATTCGGCAATCCGGCGCTGAAGACCCAGGAAGTCGGTGATGCGGCCTCTGTAGTCTCGGCCATCCCGCGGGTGCGGGAGGTTCTTTTGAACTTCCAGCGGCGTTTTGCCGAGGATCCGCCGGGAGCGGTGCTCGACGGCCGCGACATTGGAACCGTGATCTGCCCCCATGCGGACGTGAAGATCTTCGTCGTGGCCGATGCCAGGGTTCGCGCCCGCCGGCGCACCCTGGAGGCTCTTGGACGGGGCGAGGTGGCCGATGAGGCCGCCGTACTGGCGGATATCATCAGGCGCGACGAACGCGACCAGAACCGCCCGATTGCGCCTCTGAAGCCGGCCACGGATGCATACTTGCTGGATAACTCCAATTTGGATATAGAAGGCGGCGTCCGGGCCGCCATCGACATTGTCGAGGCCGTCCGAGCGGGCCGGCAGCGGGTCTGATTTTTCTTTCTTTCCGAAAGACCTCAGACAAAACCGTTGCCGTCATTGGAGGAAAGCCCGCTCCCGATCTCGAGCTGCGATACGCGCTTAAGGCTCCGGACACCATCAAGACCCTACCCACGTTTCGATCGTGAAGGCATGCTGCCGGCCCGTTCTTGCATCCTCCTGCAAGACGGTCGTTAGAGGTTGCGGACCCCTGACACTTCACATTTGAGACGCCCATTAACCCGAACGGCCGGCGATACCCGCATCTGGAGAACAAATGGCTTCGACTGCTTCTTCGTATAATCCTTCCCGCGATGATTTCGCGGCAATGCTCGACGAGTCCTTCGCGGGCGGCAACCTTCAGGAAAGCTCTGTCATCAAGGGCATCGTGGTTGCGATTGAAAAGGACATGGCCGTCATCGACGTCGGCCTGAAGACTGAAGGCCGTGTGGCACTGCGCGAATTCGCCGGTCCCGGCCGTGACAGCGAACTCAAGGTCGGCGACGAAGTCGAAGTGTTCCTCGACCGGATCGAAAACGCACTCGGCGAAGCCGTTCTGTCGCGCGACAAGGCCCGCCGCGAAGAGAGCTGGGGCAAGCTCGAGAAGGCCTTCAACAACAATGAGAAGGTTCACGGCGTCATCTTCAATCAGGTCAAGGGTGGCTTCACCGTCGATCTCGACGGCGCAGTGGCCTTCCTGCCGCGTTCGCAGGTGGACATTCGTCCGATCCGCGACGTTGCTCCGCTGATGAACAACTCGCAGCCGTTCCAGATCCTCAAGATGGATCGTCGCCGCGGCAATATCGTCGTGTCGCGTCGTACGGTTCTCGAAGAGACCCGCGCTGAACAGCGTCAGGAACTGGTCCAGAACCTTGAAGAAGGTCAGGTCATCGACGGCGTCGTCAAGAACATCACCGATTACGGTGCGTTCGTTGACCTCGGCGGCATCGACGGCCTGCTGCACGTAACCGATATCGCGTGGCGCCGCGTCAACCACCCGACCGAAGTGCTCACCATCGGTCAGACGGTCAAGGTCAAGATCATCAAGATCAACCACGAGACCCACCGTATCTCGCTCGGCATGAAGCAGCTGCTCGACGATCCATGGCAGGGCATCGAGGCGAAGTACCCGCTGAACGCACGCTTCTCGGGTCGCGTCACCAACATCACCGACTACGGCGCATTCGTCGAACTGGAGCCGGGCATCGAAGGCCTGATCCACGTGTCGGAGATGTCGTGGACCAAGAAGAACATGCACCCCGGCAAGATCGTTTCGACCTCCCAGGAAGTCGAAGTGCAGGTTCTCGAAGTCGACAGCGTCAAGCGCCGCATTTCGCTCGGTCTCAAGCAGACCATGCGCAATCCGTGGGAAGTGTTCGTTGAGAAGTTCCCGGTCGGTTCGACCGTCGAAGGCGAAGTCAAGAACAAGACCGAGTTCGGTCTGTTCCTGGGTCTCGAAGGCGATGTGGACGGCATGGTCCATCTCTCCGACCTCGACTGGAAGCAGCCGGGCGAGCAGGTCATCGACAACTTCAAGAAGGGCGACATGGTCAAGGCCATCGTCCTCGATGTGGATGTCGAGAAGGAGCGCATCTCGCTCGGCGTCAAGCAGCTCGAAGGCGACCCCTTCGCAGAGCCGGGCGACGTCAAGAAGGGCGCTGTCGTGACTTGCGAAGTGATCGAAGTGAAGGAATCCGGCATCGACGTTCAGATCGCCGGCACCGACTTCACGACCTTCATCAAGCGTTCGGAACTGGCGCGTGAGCGCTCGGATCAGCGCGCTGAGCGTTTCGCCGTCGGCGAGAAGGTCGATGCCCGCGTGATCCAGTTCGACAAGAAGGCCCGCAAGGTCCAGGTGTCGATCAAGGCTCTCGAAGTGGCAGAAGAGAAGGAAGCCATCGCGCAGTACGGATCTTCGGATTCGGGCGCGACCCTCGGCGACATTCTCGGCAAGGCGCTCAAGCAGAGCACCGACAAGTAAGCGCGCAGGTAAGTTTCGACTCACTTGTTGCTACCAATTGGGGCCCCGGTTTCACCGGGGCCCTTTTTGCTGTTTCGACCATGTTTTCTTCATATTGCCTCGCAATTGATGTATTTGAGATACCTCAAGTAAACGCTGCCCGGACGACAGATGCAGCATCCGCCAGACGCAGCTCTCGCCGAGGGCTTAGGAGATTTCCGATGTCGCTTGATTCCGATGTGATCGTCGATCGCCGCAGGATACGTCGCAAGCTGACGTTCTGGCGCGTGGCGGCGGTGCTGGTCGCGGTCGCTGCGATGGTCGTCGTCGGCGTCGTCGTGACACGGTCGGGGTCCGAGGCGCTGTCGTCGTCGGGGGCGATCGCGCGCATCAAGATCGAGGGCCTGATCCAGAGCAACAATGATCGCGTCGAGGCGCTGGAGCGGCTGGAGAAGTCATCGGCGGCGGCGGTGGTGGTACACATCAATTCGCCGGGCGGCAC
The DNA here is from genome assembly GCF_051811025.1 of Tardiphaga sp. 813_E8_N1_3. Taxonomy (NCBI): domain Bacteria; kingdom Pseudomonadati; phylum Pseudomonadota; class Alphaproteobacteria; order Hyphomicrobiales; family Nitrobacteraceae; genus Tardiphaga; species Tardiphaga sp. 813_E8_N1_3. The sequence continues at coordinate 5,587,570 of NZ_JBPWQE010000001.1, read as the reverse complement.
TACGGCTGGCTCCGAGCAGCTCTATGACGCGCTGATGCGCCTCAAGGCCAAGAAGCCGATGGTCGTTGTCGTCGAGGGCCTGGCCGCATCGGGCGGCTATATCGCGGCGCTCGCATCCGACCATATCGTTGCGCAGCAGAGCTCGCTGGTCGGCTCCATCGGTGTTCTGTTCCAGTTTCCCAATTTCACGGGGTTGATGAAGACCGTCGGTGTCGAGGTCGAGCAGGTCAAATCCTCGCCGCTGAAGGCGGCGCCTAATGGTTTCGAGCCGACCAGCCCGGAGGCGCGGGCAGCGCTGGAATCGCTGGTGAAGGACTCCTACGGCTGGTTCCGCGGGCTCGTGCAGAGCCGCCGCGCCATGGATGACGTGCAACTACAGAAAGTCGCCGATGGCCGTGTTTTCACGGGGCGCCAGGCCGTGGACCTCAAGCTGATCGATCAGCTTGGCGACGAGAAAGCCGCCGTGGCGTGGCTGGTATCCGAGAAGAAGATCAAGAGCGACCTGCCGGTTAGCGACTTCAAGCTGACGCCTAAATTCAGCGATTTCACCTTCCTGCGCGCTGCTGCGACGATCACGCTCGACGCTGTAGGTCTTGGTGCGATCGCGCGGCAGGTCGAGCAGGCGGGCCTCGCGCAGGCCATGGATGGCTTCGGTCTCGATGGCATGCTGGCGCTGTGGCGGCCGGCCACCACTAACTAGGGAACCGCTCATCCTGTTCTTCCGCACTGCAAGGAAGGCTGCAACAACGGTTTCGGGCATTTGTCACGCATTTTCGAAGGTGCCCGAATTCATTTAGCGTCTTGACAGTTCAAGGCATTTTCACGGAAATGCATCCTCCCGTTCAGAGTCCAACGTCTCGATGATCAAATCCGAACTCGTTCAACGCATCGCTGAGCATAACCCGCATCTCTACCAGCGGGATGTTGAGAACATTGTGAATGCGATTCTCGATGAGATCGTGGCTGCGCTGGCACGCGGTGACCGTGTCGAACTCCGCGGCTTCGGTGCATTCTCGGTGAAGCATCGCCCGGCCCGTGCGGGCCGCAATCCCCGGACTGGCGAGCATGTGCCGGTGGACCAGAAGAGCGTTCCGTTCTTCAAGACCGGCAAGGAAATGCGCGAGCGCCTGAATCGCGACAATGCTGTGCCGGAAGCAAGCGCAGCGCCATAAAGAACTTTGAGGTAGCGCGCATTCGGGCCGACAGGTCTGAGCCAATTAGCGGAATGCGCGCCCGCATCGCCTTCGCGAGAGACGTTGATGCGTAAATTCTTCTCAGCTCTGGTGATCATCCCCCTCGCGATCGTTTTCGTCGTGTTCGCCGTCGCTAACCGTCATCTGGTCACGGTCTCCTTCGATCCGTTCAACAGCAGCGACCCCGCGGTCGGTGCCACGATGCCGCTATTCGTTGTGATCATCCTGTCGGCCATCCTGGGCGTCATCGCAGGCGGCATGGCCACCTGGTTCAGGCAGGGCCACTGGCGCCGCGCAGCACGCCAGCGCGAGGCCGATGCGCAGCGGGCCCGGGCTGAACTGGCCGATCTGCGCGCCCATACTGCGACCGCCTCGCGGAATGGTACGCAGCGGCTCCCGGCGCCCGGTTCCCCTTATATGGCCGGTGAGCGAGACAAGTCCGGCGCGACGTTGTAGAACCCCGCGCACAGGCTTTTCCTGCCATTCCCGGTATTGCCAGCGGCCATTTGAAGCATGTCTCTGATCGTCAAAATTTGCGGCCTGTCCACTCCGGAGACGCTCGATGCGGCTCTGGTTGGCGGCGCGGATATGGTCGGCTTCGTGTTCTTTCCGCCGTCACCGCGTCACGTCACGCTCGACGTTGCGCGGGCTTTGGGCAAGCAGGCGAAGGGCCGTGCCGTGAAGGTCGCGCTGTCGGTGGATGCCGATGACGCCGATCTCGAAAACAGCATCGATGCCTTGAAGCCCGATATCCTGCAGCTCCATGGCAAGGAGAGCGTTGCGCGGGTGCGCGATATCAAACAGAAGTTCGGCCTCCCGGTGATGAAGGCGCTGGCCGTCGAGACCAGAGCCGATCTCGCTGCATTGCCTGGCTATGCAGCGGTCTGCGATCGCATCCTGTTCGATGCCAAACCGCCGAAGGATGCAACGCGTCCGGGTGGTCTCGGCGCGGTCTTCGACTGGCATCTGCTCGAAGGCCTCGATCTGAAGCTGCCCTTCATGGTGTCGGGCGGCCTCAATGCCGCCAACGTCGCCGAAGCCCTGCGCATCACGCGGGCAGGTGGTGTCGATATTTCGTCCGGCGTGGAAAGCGCGCCGGGCATCAAGGATCCCGACATGATCCGCGCTTTCATCCGCGCCGCGCGCGCAACGGAAGAGTTGACGACCTGATGACTCAAGCCATTCCCAATTCCTACCGGTCCGGCCCCGACGACACTGGTCACTTCGGTATCTTCGGCGGGCGCTTCGTCGCCGAGACGCTGATGCCGCTGATCCTCGATCTGCAGAAGGCCTATGAGGATGCCAAGGCCGATCCCGCCTTCCGCAAGGAGATGGATGGTTATCTCAAGGCCTATGTCGGCCGCCCATCGCCGCTGTATTTTGCTGAGCGTCTCACTGAACATCTCGGTGGCGCAAAAATCTATCTGAAGCGCGAGGAGCTGAACCACACCGGCTCGCACAAGGTGAATAACGTGCTCGGCCAGATCATGGTCGCGCGCCGCATGGGCAAGAAGCGCATCATCGCCGAGACCGGCGCCGGCCAGCACGGCGTGGCGACGGCGACGCTCTGCGCGCGCTTCGGCCTCGAATGCATCGTCTATATGGGCGCGGTGGACGTCGCGCGTCAGCAGCCTAATGTGATCCGCATGGAAATGCTCGGCGCCAAGGTGGTGCCTGTGCAGGTCGGTGCGCGCACGCTCAAGGATGCGATGAACGAGGCGCTGCGCGACTGGGTCACCAATGTGCACAACACGTTCTATTGCATCGGCACTGTCGCCGGCCCGCATCCCTATCCGATGATGGTGCGCGACTTCCAGTCGATCATCGGCGAGGAAACTCGTGTGCAGATGCAGGAGATCGAAGGCCGCCTGCCGGATTCGCTGATTGCCTGCATCGGCGGCGGCTCCAATGCGATGGGGCTCTTCCATCCGTTCCTCGACGATCCCTCGGTCGATATCTACGGCGTCGAAGCGGCGGGCCACGGGCTCACCAACTTGCACGCCGCATCGATCGCTGGCGGCCGTCCCGGCGTGCTGCATGGCAACCGCACTTATCTCTTGATGGACGAAGACGGCCAGATCCAGGAAGGCCATTCGATCTCCGCGGGCCTCGATTATCCCGGCATCGGCCCCGAACATTCGTGGCTGCATACGATCGGCCGCGTGAAGTATCTGTCGGCGACGGACGAGGAAGCGCTGGCCGCATTCCAGTTGCTGTCGAAACTCGAAGGCATCATCCCGGCACTGGAGCCGGCGCATGCTCTCGCCAAGGTGAGCGAACTCGCGCCAACGCTGCCGAGGGATCACCTGATGGTCGTCAATCTCTCCGGCCGCGGCGACAAGGACGTCCCGCAGGTCGGCGATATCCTGAAGGGCAGGCAGTCGTGACCACCCGCATCGATACCCGTTTCGCCGAACTCAAGGCCGAAGGCCGCGCGGCTTTCGTTACTTTCGTGATGGCCGGCGATCCCGATCCCGCCACCGCACTCGAAATCGTCAAGGCGCTGCCGAAGGCCGGCGCCGATATCATTGAGATCGGCATGCCCTTTACCGATCCGATGGCCGACGGCCCGTCGATCCAGGCCGCAGGCCTGCGCGCGCTGCAGGCCGGCATGACGCTGAAGAAGACGTTGCAGCTCGTGCGCGACTTCCGCAGCTCCGACAACAAGACGCCCATCGTGCTGATGGGCTACTACAATCCGATCTATATCTACGGCGTCGATAAATTCCTGCCCGATGCCAAGGCTGCCGGCGTCGATGGCCTGATCATCGTCGATCTGCCGCCGGAAGAAGATAACGAGCTCTGCATCCCCGCGATGAAGGCCGGATTGAACTTCATCCGTCTGGCAACGCCGACCACCGACGACAAGCGCCTTCCGGCCGTTCTCGCGAACACGTCGGGCTTCGTCTATTACGTCTCGATCACCGGCATCACCGGGTCAGCCAGCGCGGATTCATCCGCCGTGAGCGCGGCCGTGGCGCGGATCAAGCGTCACACCCAATTGCCGGTTTGTGTCGGCTTCGGCATCCGGACGCCGGAAGCTGCGCATGACATCGCGCGCCATGCCAATGGCGCCGTGGTCGGCACTGCGCTGATCGATGCGCTGAAAGGCTCGCTGGATGCCGATGGCAAGGCCACGGCCAGGACTGTCGGCGCGGTCGCCGATCTGGCCGCAGCCCTCGCCCAGGGCGTTCATGGAGCCAAACAGGCTGCGGAATAAGCCACAATTGGCCTCCATCAACCGGGAACAACGGTTGCCGGGCTCCGTCCCGGCCGCCATATAGATATCAGAGCGACGCATCATCTCAGCGACGCGGAGACACATATGAACTGGCTCACCAACGTCGTCCGGCCGAAGATCCGCAGCATCCTCAAGCGCGATACGCCCGAGAACCTCTGGATCAAGTGCCCGGATACTGGACAGCTCGTGTTCTACAAGGACGTCGAGAGCAACCAGTTCGTCATTCCCGGCTCGAACTATCACATGCGCATGGGCGCCACCGCCCGCATGAAGTCGATCTTCGACAACGAGACCTGGTACGACGTCGCGCTGCCCGAAGTGATCGCCGATCCGCTGAAGTTTCGCGACGAGCGCAAATATGTCGACCGCATCAAGGATGCGCGCACCAAGACCAGCATGAACGACTCGGTGAAGGTCGGTTACGGCAGGATGGAAGGCACCGGCGTCGTCGTCGCCGTGCAGGATTTCGATTTCATGGGTGGCTCGCTCGGTATGGCCGCCGGTGAGGCGCTGGTCCGTGGGCTCGAACTCGCGGTCGAGAAGAAGTCGCCCTTCATCGTATTCGCAGCCTCCGGCGGCGCGCGGATGCAGGAAGGCATCCTGTCGCTGATGCAGCTGCCGCGCACGACCGTCGGCGTGCAGATGCTGCGCGAAGCCAAACTGCCCTACATCGTCGTGCTCACCAATCCGACCACCGGCGGTGTCACCGCGTCCTATGCGATGCTGGGCGATGTGCACATCGCCGAACCCGGCGCGCTGATCGGCTTTGCCGGCGCGCGCGTGATCGAACAGACCATCCGTGAAAAGCTGCCGGAAGGTTTCCAGCGCGCCGAATATCTGCGCGACCACGGCATGGTCGATATGGTCGTGCACCGCCACGACCTGAAGCCGACGCTGGCGCGGCTCTGCCGTCTGCTGACGAAGTCGCCGGCCATTGCGAGCCCGCCGCGTGCGGAGAGCATTCCGGCCGAGATCGTCATGGCTCCAGACGCGGTGCCGGCCGCGCACGCGTGAGCACCTCCGCGCCGCCATCGTCGCCGGACCTCGGCGAGATTCTGGCGCGGCTCTCGAAGCTGCATCCGAATACGATTGATCTGTCGCTGGACCGCATGCAGCGGCTCATGGCGCAGCTCGGCAATCCCGAGCGCAAATTGCCTCCGGTGATTCACGTTGCCGGCACCAATGGCAAAGGCTCGACCATTGCCTATCTGCGCGCGATCTGTGAGGCCGCAGGCCTGCGCGTCCACGTCTACACCTCGCCGCATCTCGTCCGCATGAATGAGAGCATCCGGCTCGCTGGCACCCTCGTGAGTGATGACGCTTTGCGTGACGTGTTCGCGCATGTCGAGTTGATTAACGCTGGTGCGCCGATCACGCTGTTCGAGGCCGAGACCGCCGTCGCATTCGATCTGTTCGCCAGGCATCCCGCCGATGTTGTCCTGCTCGAAGTCGGTCTCGGTGGCCGCCTCGATGCGACCAATGTCATCGAAGCACCCGCCGCCTGCGTGCTTACGCCGATTACCATCGACCACACGGATTTTCTCGGCGACACGCTCGCGAAGATCGCCGCCGAGAAGGCTGGCATTATCAAGCGCCGCGTGCCGGTGATCACGGTCGATCAATTGCCGGAGGCCACCGACGTGATCGAGCAGCAGGCGCGCAAGATGCATGCGCCGCTCATCAGCGCCGGGCAGGAATGGCACGTCAATATCGAGCGCGGGCGTCTGGTGTATCAGGACGATCGCGGGCTGATGGATATCGCTGCGCCGCGGCTGTTCGGGCGCCATCAGTTTGGCAATGCGGGTCTGGCGATTGCGACCCTGCGCGCGCTGGATATCCTCAAGATCGATCCCGCAGCCTATGAGACCGGCGTCGCGCGTGCCGAATGGCCGGCGCGGATGCAGCGGCTGACATCGGGCAAGCTTGTCGAAGCCGCGCCCGCCGATTCCGAAGTCTGGCTCGATGGCGGCCATAATGCCGATGGCGGGCGTGTCATTGCAGCGGCGCTCGGCGATCTCGAAGAGCGCGTACCGCGGCCGCTGGTGGTGATCGCCGGAATGATGGCCAACAAGGATGCGACGGGCTTTCTGGCGAATTTCGCCGGCCAGACCCGCCATATCATTGCCGTGAAAATCCCTGGCCGCGACGGCGCCATGGCGCCGGATACGCTCGCCGATGCTGCGCGCAGTCTCGGCATGCGCGTCGAGACAGCGCCGAGCGTTGCCGACGCGCTGCATTCGCTGACGAAGCTGGCCTACGAAGTCCCGCCTCGGATCCTGATTGCAGGCTCGCTCTATCTGGCCGGCCATGTGCTTGCGGAGAACGGCACGCTACCTGCATAGAATCGCATCGATACAAGTGATCTTTGCTTGATTTTGGGGAGGTCCGATGCGCTTCGCTGCCATTGCCGACGTTCACGGCAATCATCTCGCCCTTGAGGCTGTCGTCGCCGATATCCATGCCCAGGACATTTCCGACATCGTCAATCTCGGCGATATGGTTTCGGGCCCGATGGATGCCCGCCGCACCGTCGAGATCATGATGGGCATGAATGCCGTATGTGTCCGCGGCAATCACGACCGCTATGTCACCGACTACGCGCTTGACGACATGTATCCGTCGGATCGTCTGGCGCACAGCCAACTCGAACCGGCGCAGATGGAGTGGCTGCGCACTTTGCCGTTCAGCACGATCTATCGCGAGGAGGTCTATCTCTGTCATGCCACGCCGGATGACGACAACACCTACTGGATGGAAGCGGTGACGCCCGAGGGCATCGTGCATATGGCCACGATCGAAGCCATCGAGGAGAAAGCCAAGGGCATCGCCCAGTCGCTGATTCTCTGCGCGCACACCCACATCGCGCGCGCCGTCAGGCTTCGCGACGGCCGCATGATCGTCAATCCCGGCAGCGTCGGCGGCCCCGGCTATCGCGACGTCACGCCCTATCCGCACATGCTCGAAGTCGGCACGCCCGATGCCTGCTACGCGATTCTGGATTCCAGCTCAGGCCGCTGGCAGGTGACGTTCCGTCAGGTGCCTTATGATCATCAGGCGATGGCGGACATGGCGCGGAAGAATGAGCGCCCGGAATGGGCGAGCGCGCTGGCGACAGGGTGGATCAGGTAGTTGAGAGGTACAGCCTCTCGATTGTCATCCCCGCGAGGGCGGGGATCCATAACCACGGTCAGTATGTTCGAACGTCAGAGCCGTAACTACAGCACTCCAAAAGTACTTTGGTGTTTATGGGTCCCCGCCTTCGCGGGGACGACAGCTGAGAAGATCTGGTTCCATCACGTCAAATAAAAACGGCCGGTGAAAAAATCACCGGCCGTTCGAATTCGTTAGTTCACGCGCGCGATCAAACCGCTGCGCTGATCCATTGCTGCAACTTCGCCTTCGGCGCGGCGCCGACCTGGCGTGAGGCCATTTCGCCGCCCTTGAAGATCATCAGCGTCGGGATCGACATCACGCCATACTTGGAGGCGGTCTTCGGATTCTCGTCGACATTGAGCTTCAGGATGGTGACCTTTTCGCCCATGGCAGCGGAGATTTCGTCGAGCGCCGGCGCGATCATGCGGCACGGACCGCACCACTCGGCCCAGAAATCGATCACGACCGGGCCGGTCGCCTTGAGCACTTCCGCTTCGAAATCGGCGTCTGTCACCTTGCCAACGGCCATGGTCTTATCCTCGTCCTGTTCAATGAAGGGCGCGCCAGAAGATTCGCGCGCTGGAATGATGCATCCAACCTATGAACGCCCCCTTGCCGGGTCAAGGTTGGTCACGCCGAGATGATGGCGGCCAGCTCCGCGTCCAGCGCAGCACCGGAAATCTCCATCATTTCAAGCGTTTCCGTCCAGAGCAGGGCGGCGCGGATCGGTCGGTCTGGGTATAACTTGGCGAGCACGCCGCGATACAGCGCCAACTGCCGGATATAGGCCTTGGGCGCCTCGATCAGTCTGCGCGGCGGGTTGTGGTTGGTCTTGTAGTCGACGATCCGGATCTCGATCTTGGTCAGAACCAGCCGGTCGATCTGGCCCGAGACGAGCACGGGCGATCCGTCCTTCCGCGTCAATCGTCCGGCCACCGCCACCTCCGCGCGACTGCCGGGGGCGAACAGCTCGGCCAGGCGCGGATCGCCGATCAGCGACAGCACTTGCGTGGCGAGCGCCACGCGGTCGAGATCGGTCCAGTCGCTGGCGTTGCGGGCGAGGAAGTTCAGTCCGGTCTCGCGGCGTTTCTCGGCGGTGATGTCGGGCAGCGATTGCAACAGGCGATGCACGAGGTTGCCGCGCTGCAAGGCCAGTTGGCGCAGCCGCTCGGATTCGCCCGAGCGTTGTCCGCGGCCGTCGTCATCGTCGTCGGCATCCGATGGGCGCAACAGGCTTTCGCGGCGCGGCTGGTCGCCGACCTTGTGGCGCATCCAGGCCGGCAGCACGATCGGCGCACCCGTTGCGACAGGTGCCGTCGCACCAAGCGCCGGTGTCACGTCTTCCACCCGCGTATAGCGTTTCACCACGCCGTCCGACGGCGGCACGCTCTGCATCTGCAGCCCGGAATTCTCCAGGCCCTTCTGGATCAGGTCGTACCAGGACAGCGGCCGCACCTCGTTGCGATTGCCGGGCATGCAGCCGCCGACAATCAGGCGATCGGCGGCGCGCGTCATCGCCACATAGAGCAGCCGGCGATACTCGTCTTCGGTATCGCGGATCATGTCGGCGCGCGCCGCCGCGACTGCTGGCGGATCGTCCGCCTTCTTGCCGGCCCAGACCACGACGCCCGGGCTGTTCGGTGCGGCGTTGCCCTGCGGGAGATGAATCAAATTGAGCCGCTGCGAATCCGCCGGCGACGACGTGGTATCGACCATGAACACGACAGGCGCTTCCAGGCCCTTGGCGCCGTGCACGGTCATCACGCGGACTTCGTCGCGCGTGATCTCCATATCGCGCTTCACTTCCGTGTCGGCCGCGCGCAGCCAGGCGACGAAGCCCTGCAGCGAGGCCGGTGCCTTGCGCTCATAGCCCAGTGCGAGTTCGAGAAATTCGTCGAGCGCGTCATTGGCCTCATGGCCGAGCCGGCGCAGGATACGCGCGCGGCCATGGTCGCCGCCGAGCAGCCAGGCGTAGAACGCGAAAGGCGTCTCGCTGGCGAAGCGTTTCTCGCAGGCGATGAGCCGCTTCAGCGCACCGGAAAGCTTGTCGTCGCCGGCTGCCTGTTTGCCGAGCGCATCGCGCAGCGATCCCGTACGCTCATAGGCCAGCTTGAACAGGTCGTCGTCGTCGAGTCCGAATAGCGGGCTCTTCAATGCGGTCGCCAGTGCCAGATCGTCCTGCGGCAGCAGCAGCGCGTCGGCCAGATTCATCAGGTCGATGATGGCGATATGTTCGGTGAGCTTGAGCCGGTCGGCGCCGGCGACGGGAATGCCCGCATGTTTCAGCGCCTGGATGATGGCATCGAACGCCTTGCCGCGGCGGCGCACCAGCACCAGCATGTCGCCATAGCGCAGCGCGCGGCGTTTGCCGATGGGGCCGGTCTCTGTCTTTGCCGCGATCAAGTCTTTGATCTCGGTCTGGACACGGCGGGCGAGCTTCACCTCCGGGCTGGTCTCCGAGCGCTTGTCGAATGGCGCCTGCCAGCCTTCGATACTGGGCCGGTCGTCCGGTTGCTCCAGCTCCCATAGATCGATAAGGCTGGGCCCAGCATCATCAAGTGTTTCATGAATGGGATAGCCGTTCTCCACGGCATGGATGCTGCGGAAGATCGCTTCCTCGCGAAACACGTGATCGACCGATTGCAGAATGGCCGAGCCCGAGCGGAACGAATGGCTGAACGCGACGGGATCGAACTTCATCCCGGCATCCTTGAACCGGCTCTGCAATGCCTTGCGGCGCAGATCGAATTCGCGTGGCGCCGCGCCCTGGAACGAAAAGATCGACTGTTTCTCGTCGCCAACGGCAAAAATCGTTCGCTTGAGCCCGTCGCGCGCGCCTTCGCCGGAGGTGAATTCCGAGATCAGATGGGTGATGATGTCCCATTGCCGCGGGCTCGTGTCCTGCGCCTCGTCGATCAGCACGTGATCGACGCCGCGGTCGAGCTTGAAATGCACCCAGCTCGACGACACCCGGTCGAGCATTTCCAGCGTGCGCGCGATCAGGTCGTCGTAATCCAGGAGGCCGCGCTCGTTCTTCTCGCGCCGATAGTTCTCCGCGACCTGGCTGGCGATCACCAGCAGCGACTGGGTGCGTTCGCGCATCGCGACGGCGCGCCGACGCTCCAGCAGTGGGATCACGCGGTCGCCTTCACGTTGCAGGGCGGCGAGAAGATCCGGCCGGCTGTCGGCGATCTTCTTGGTGGCCAGCGATTTGCGTAAGCTCTGATCCTTGGTCAGGAACAGTTCGAGATATTTTTCGACCTGCTCGGTGCCCGACAGCGCCAGAGCTTCGCGCAGCCGCGCTGCCTGATCGTTGTCGGTCTTGCTGCCGGTCTCGAAGATTTCGGCGGCGGGAATCCAGCGCTCGCGCGGCAGATGCGGCCCGTCGATAATCTCCAGCTCGACGCTCTCTCTGGTATCGCCGGCTGTCACGCCCAGGATTGCCGACAGCTGCGCCATCGCGGCGTCGGTCGAGCCGGCACGCTCGATCCAGGCCAGGAACTGATCGCGGGACAGACTCGCCTCGCGCACCACGTCGCGGAACGTCACGTCGGAGGCCGAGGTCATGGCCGTTGTCAACGCGCGGCCTTCTGCGCTGTCAGGCGCCGCCGCCGCGTGCAGCAGCACCTGCAGGCTGGCGCGCTCCATCATCTCGTTCTGGTCGCGGTCGTCGAGCACGCTGAACCGCGCCGGCACGTTGGCCTCGAACGGAAACTGCTGCAGCAGCCGCGTGCAGAGTGCGTGGATGGTCTGAACTTTCAGGCCGCCCGGCGTTTCCAGTGCGCTGGCGAACAATTCTCGCGCCCGCGAGCGCAGTCTGCTGTTCGACGCGGGAACGCCGGCATTTTTGATTTCCGCGTCGAGGGCGGCGTCATCCAGCGTGACCCAATGGCCGAGCCGCGTGAACACGCGCTCCGCCATATTCGCCGCTGCGGCCTTGGTGAAGGTGACGCAGAGAATCTTCTCCGGTGGCACGCCGTCGAGCAGCAGCCGGATGACGCGATTGACCAGCACATAGGTCTTGCCGGAACCGGCATTGGCCGAGACGAATACGGAGGAGGCGGGATCTGATGCGAGCTGCTGCTTGGTGCTTGCTGCAGGCGGGATATTGCGCGGGCCGCTCATGACTCGCCTCCTCCAGAGCCACCATTGGCCGACCACTCCTTGATCCGCGCCAGATCGTCATAGCTGCCATAGCGGTTCGACCACATGGACAGGCTCAGCGACGTATAGGCGGTGGCCTCGTCCTCGAAGCTGCGGATCAGTGCTTCCAGCTTGGCGCGCGCCTCGATAGCGGCGTCGTCGGGCAATTGCGCCTCGTCCTTGCGCTCAATCTTCAGTTCGAGCGACCGCTCTTCGCCCGGCGGATTGTTGCCGCTGAGCCGAACATAGACCAGTTCGCTGACGGACGATCCCGCGGCAATGCCGGCAAATCCACCCTCGCGCAGGATTGCGGCTTCCAGCGTGAGCTGCGGCGACAGGCCCATGCGCACCTGCTTGCCGGTGGGCGGTTGGCCGGTCTTGTAGTCGAGCAGCACGAAAGTGCGGTCGCTGCGATGTTCGATGCGGTCGGCCCGCGCCGACAGATGAAAGACGCGGCCGTGATCGAGTGGGATCGCGATCTCGCCGCGCACTTCCGCATCGATGCTGGCGACATTGATACGGCGATCGATTTCCCATGCGCCGAACCACGATGCGATGCGCAGGAAGCGCGGCCACCACAAAGCGCGCGCTTCCGGCCGCGTCATCAGGGGCGCAAAATGTGTTTGTCCGATCCGGCGCAGCTCGCGGGCGGGATCGTCGGGCAGCGCCTTGCTGTATTCCATCGTGAAGTCGCCGAGCGACGCATGGATTGCCGAGCCCCGGTCGGCCGCCGAGAGCGCCATGTCGACGGGATCGAGTGGCGCGAGGCCCAGAATATATTTCGCGTAGATCGTATACGGATCGCGCAGCCAGTCCTCGATGGCCGTGACCGAGAGCCGCAGCGGGCGCGCAGCACGTGGCGGCCGTGGTTCGGGTTGCGCGATCGGCGTGACCTGCTCAGGGCGATCGAGCTCTTCGGCATAGCGGACGTAATGTTCGCCCGCGGCCAGTGCCGCCTCCCAGCGTGTCTCGCCAGCAACGGCTTCGAGCCGGTGCAGGAAGCGCGAGGCGACGGCCGGCGCGCCACCGACTTTCGCAGCGTGGCTGAGGATGACGTCCTCCGTGCCGAGCAGCTGCACGAAGTCATGCGCGGTGAGGCCGATGCGCCGCTCCGGCAGATCGAGGCCGAGCTGATGGCGCATCGGACGGCTCAGCCATGGATCGATCCGCGGCGAGGGCGGCCAGATGCCTTCGACGAGACCGCCGAGGATCACGCAGTCCGATTGCGTCAGTCGTGCTTCGAGCTGGCCATAGATGCGCAAGTTGGCATTGGCGACTTCCGGGCGGCGCACGATACGGTCCGCGAAGGCGGTCTGAAACACATCGGGATAATCGTGGAGCTGCATCATCAGCCCGCTCGGGCGGAGCTTATCCTCGCCGCCGTCTTCGGCTGGCTCCTTCACCAGCAGATCCTCAAAAGCTTTACTCAGCGCTACACCGCCTGTGCGTCCCAATAGCGCGACGTGCTTGTCCTTGCTTTCACAAGACAGCAGCTTGATAGCCTCAAGATGACGTTGGGCGACGTCAGCGAAATCGATTGGCCTGATCGGATGGATGCTTTCCAGCGGCGCCAGCGCCGTGCGCAGTCCTGAAATCAGTTCCTCGGCGCGGTCGAGGCGATCGTCATTGAGCTTCGTGCGTGGCTCCGCGCGATGCAGCATCGATGCTTCACGGCGGCGAAGCTTGCCGAGTTCGTCGCGGAACCGCGCGAAGTCCTGCGCCAGTCCCGCCGTGCCCGGCGTCGGCCGCGTGCCGCGCAGCAACGCCAGCTCAAGCGTCTCGATGGCATCTGTCCAGGCATTCGGCGCGGCGCCCAGACGAAATAGCGGATGTTTCAGCAGCGCCAGCAATGTTGCGGGCTCAAGCTGCTCCGCTGCGGCCTCGGCGATCAGGCGCGCGAAGACGCCCGCCGAGGTTTCCGTCAATGCGTCGCCACCGGAATCGTCGAAGGTCAGATTCCAGCGCCCGAGCGCGGCCATCACCCGGCGCGCCAGCGCGCGGTCGGGCGTCACCAATGCCGCGGATTTCTTCAGCTCATGGGCCTCGCGCATCGCAATCGCGATGGCCAGCGCTTCCATTTCCGGATTGGCGGCGGCGATCACAGCGAGGTTCTGCATGCCGGCCGCGATTTTCTGTTCGACGGCCGGCTGTGCCAGTCGCGTGTGCCATTGCGCCGTGGCATTGGACGGCCGCATCGCTTCCGAGGCTAAGAGTTCGCGCCCCTGCGGCGACGGCGTGCCGAGCATCATCACATCGCGGCGCGTGATGCCAAAGCGTTCCAGCAGTGCATGCAGCGCGAATTGTGGATGGTTCGATGCCGAGGATTCGGTTCGGCCAAGTGCATCCATGGTACCGCCGATGAGATTCCACGCGGTGTCGTCCAGGTCGGTGTCGAGGCCGGGGAGGATGACAGCACCCTGCGGCAGTTGCGCGACTTCGCGCAGGAATTTTGCCGTGGTCGGCATCGAGCCCGTCGAGCCGGCCGCAATGATCGGCCCGCCTTTGTGCGCCTTCAGGCGCGCGGCCTCTGCATCGATCAGCAGATCGCGGCGCACCGCAGGCTCGATCGCAGTGTGTGCGGCGAGGATGTCCGGCCATACGTTCCTGGCGATGCTCAGAAACTGCAGCGTGAGTTGCCAGTACTGATCGAGCGCATCGGGCACCAGCCCGTCCAGCGCGCTCCAGTCGACCTTGCGCGTCGCCATGTCGTCCATCAGCCGCGCCAGATCGTCGGCCAGCGCGAGCGTCGAGGCAGGGCCGCCGACCACGAGCGGTGTCTGGCCGGGGTCGCCGGGCGCGAGTTGCTTCGCCCATGCGGCGATCAGTTGCGCCAGCAGCAGGCGACGCTGCAATCCGTCAAGCGCGGGCGGTGCATCCAGCCTTTCCAGCGCGTCGGGCGATGCCGCCTGTGCAAAGGCCAGTTCCTCCTCGTCGACATCGCCGAGCGGAACGATACGCGGCAGCAGCACGGCATCGGTGCCGAGCACGTCGAGGAATATCTCCTGGGCCATACGGCCGGCGCGGCGTGTCGGCAGATACAGGGTGACTTCAGCAAGCTTCTCTGGCGCTTTACGCGCAGAGAATCCCTCGACGAGATCACCGTCGACAAGCGCGGTGATCAGCGTGCGCAGAAACGGCGCGGAAGATGGGATATTGAAAACGCGCATGAACACCCTGATTCGTGATCAGGGTGCATCATGGCATGGCTGGAAAGGCGACGGGAGTCGCAGGAAATTCAGGCGACGCTGGCGAGGAATGCGTCTTCCGCGGCGCGCACGGCGTCGGGCGTGCCGACATGCATCCAGACGCCTTCCATGCGCAGCCCGAACAGGCGCTCCTGCTCGTTGGCCTTGTCGAACAGTTTGGTGAGTGAGAATTCACCCGACGGCGCATCCTTGAATAGTGCGGGCGACAGGATCGCAACGCCGGCATAGACGAACGGCACCACCTGGTTTTCCTTGCGACGACGCAGCGCACCATCGGTGAGCATCGCGTAGTCGCCGGAGCCGGCATAGCCGATGCTGTTGGCCGTCGGCGCCATCAGCAGCAGGATATCCATGCGCGCGGGATCGAAGGCCTCCGCAAGCCGCGCGAGATTCGGCTGCACGCCGTCGATCCACATCGTGTCGGCATTGAGATGATAGAACGGCTCGGAGCCAAGCAGCGGCAGGGCCTTCACCACGGCGCCACCGGTGCCGAGCACCTGATCGCGCTCGTCGGAAATGATGATCTTCGGTTTGGTGCGCGCTGCGACATGATCGATGATCTGGTCAGGCAGGTAATGCACATTAACTACGGCTTCGGTCACGCCCGCAGCGGCGAGCTTGTCGAGCACGTGATCCAGCAGCGGCTGTCCTGCGACGGGGACCAGCGGCTTCGGCAGATTGTCGGTGAGCGGTCGCATGCGCAGGCCGAGGCCGGCGGCGAGAACCATTGCTCTGGTGGGTTTTACAGACATGGCGACATTGGCCTTGATGGAATCGTTCTTGAATTTTTGAGCTGAAATGATGGTAGCACGGCGGCGTGTCGCATGCATGAACCTATCGAGCCATAATCGGCCGAGATGACGCGGATGCGACAATTGCACCCGCCTACACAGTCACGTTTCTGCCTCCTGTGTCTCGGAACGTTTCGTCTTTTTCTTTTTATCGTTCGGTTTGAGAAAGTTCACACCAATCTGGTCGCCATTGACCCAGCCGAGTTCGCAGCGGCGATAGGCGAGGCCTGTGGATGAGAGCAGAAGGAAGAATTCTTTCAGGTTTAGTCCTTCGACAGAACCATCGACGGTGAGTTTGGCGCCGGTCTCGGAAATATCTTCCATGATGCAGGAGCGGCGCCAGGTGCCGTCGATGCCCATCATGTGCGCAGGAAATCCGCGCTCGAAAACGGCCCGATCTCCGGCACGCCGCTCCGTCATGACACGTCCCTTGTCCAGTACGCCAAGCCCCGCAGATGCAGGGCTCAAACGCAGGATAGTGCGCGTGCAGCTAATAAGTGGTTAAGGAAGTGTTAGAGCGTTTTCGAGCGAAGTGGATACCGGTTCGCGTCAAGAAAATGCGTCAATACAAAAGGCTCTAGACCTGCGGCGGTGGTACATGCGCCGCATACCACTGCTGGAACGGCGCCAGCGTCGGATGCGCCAGGGAGCGGTTGAGATAGGTCCAGATCCGCGGCTGGTGCTTGAGATAATGCGGCTTGCCGTCGCGGCGGTTGAGCCGCGCAAATGTGCCAAGCAGTCGCGTGTTTCGCTGCGCCGACATGATCGCATAGAGCTCGGCAAAAGCTGCGGCATCGAAAGCGGGATCGGCCGCGCGCCGCGCCTTGATGTAGCGCGTCAGCATGGTCAGCTCCAGATTCTCAGGCACATCGATACGCGCGTCCTGCAGCAGCGAGACGAGGTCATAGGCGGCGGGACCGAGCACCGTGTCCTGAAAGTCGATCACGCCGATCTTGTTGATGCCCTCGCGGGTGTCGAGCCAGATGATGTTCGGCGAATGGAAGTCGCGCAGCACCCAGGTTTTTGGCGCAGCGGCGGGCTTCGCCAGCAGCTCACGCCACATCGTGACAAATTCAGTGCGTGCATCGTCTGCAAGCGGTGCGTTGCGGTCCGGCAGATACCATTCCGGCATCAGGCCGATCTCGACCAGCAATGCGTCGGTGTCGAAGACGGGAATGGCATAGTCGACATGCGGCAACAGCGGCAGCGTCTCCGGCAGCGGTTTGCTGTGCAGCATGGCCAGCATGTCGGTCGCGACCTGATAGCGCTCGGCGATCGGCGCCGGCGGCTCGCCTTCGGTCACCGGCGCTGTGCCGAAATCCTCGGTGATGAGGAAACCCGCGTCGAGATCGGCGTGATGGATCGCCGGCGCGGAGATGCCCTGTGCGCGCAGACCGTTCGCAATGGCGACGAACGGCTTGACGTCTTCGGCCAGATGCACTGCTGCGCTGTAGGACTTGCCGTCATAGACCGGCGCACCATCCGACCGCTTCGGCGCATTCATCAGGATGAAGACGTCATCACCGCGGATCAGTCGCGCATAAGAGCGTGTCGAGGCATCGCCGGCCATGCGCTGGCGCGTGGCATCGAGATAGCGCGCCTCTTCTAGAAATTCGCGCAGTGCCTTGAGGCGCAGAACGATCGATGCGGCCTTGCCGTGACCGGTGATCTCCGCGGCGCGCGCCACGGAGCCCAGCGCGGGCCGATGACTGAGTGCGATATCGATACGATCCGGCGGCAGCGCGCCATCGGCGCGTTCCGGCCACTCGATCAGCGCCACAACGCCATCCGGCAGCGGCGACAAGCCGATCTCCTCGAGCTCACTCGCGTCGTTGATGCGATAGAGATCGGCGTGAACAAGCGGAAACGACGGAAGCTCGTAGCTTTGCGCCAGCGTGAAGGTCGGGCTCGGCACTTCGAGTTCGGGGTCGCTTGCGAGATAGCGGATCATCGCGCGTGCCGCGGCCGTCTTGCCGGCGCCGAGATCGCCCGAGAGCGTGATGACATCGCCGGGGCCGATCAGCAGAGCGAGGTCGGCCATCAATTGCGCAGTGGCCGTCTCATTTGCGAGCGCCAGCGAAAATTTGCAGGGCTCGTTTATGATGGGTTCGGTCATTCGGCGGCGTTGCGATGCGCGGTCTGGTCGATGGGGAAGTCGCAGGTGACGGTGGTGCCCTTGCCGACGGCGGAATCGACGCGGACCTTGCCGCCATGCAATTCGACGAAGGAGCGCACCAGCGACAGGCCGAGTCCAGCGCCGCGATGGCGCGAGCCGTTGGCGTGGCTCTCGAACCAGTCGAACACCTTGTCCTTCACTTCGGGCGGAATGCCGGGTCCGCGATCGGTCACTGCGAATGTGACCGTGTGCTCCGAGCGGCGCGCCGTCAGCGTGATCGCCGAATTCTGCGGTGCGAAGCCGACCGCATTGGCCAGCAGATTATATAGTACCTGCACCACGCGGCTTTCGTCGCCGGTGAAGCTGCCGATGGCGGGATCAGCTTCGATCTGCAGCGCGATGTGATCCTTCGCCAGTCGATCCTGAATGCCTTCGGCCGCTGCAGCGATGGTCTTGCGGATATCGATGGGACCGAGATTCAGCGTCATCGCGCCGGCATCGATAGTGGCAAGATCCAGAATGTTATTGATGATCGCCAGCAGCGCACCGGTCGAGGTGGTGATGTAATCGAGATATTCCGCCTGCTTCGGCATCAGCGGGCCGGTGACGGGATCGCTCAGCAGATGCGCGAAGCCGATGATCGTGGTCAGCGGCGAACGCAGCTCGTAGGAAACGTGGTGGACGAAGTCCACCTTCATCTGGTCCGCGGTCTCCAGCGCCTCGTTGCGCTCGCGCAGCGCGCGCTCGACATTCTCGGCGTCTGAAATGTCCTGGAAGGTCAGCATGGTCGCGCCGTCTGGCAACGGCATGGTCATGCAGGCCAGCACGCTGCCGTCCTTGCGCTCGAGCTTGAGCGGGACAGATTTGCGATTGTCGATCCCTGTGATGGCGCTGCGGATCGCCTGCCATGTCGGCGTGTCGTCGAACAGTGGCCGGCACCAGGTCTCGACCATCTCGATATGCGGCCGCTGCTCCAGCGCCTCGTCGGACAGTCGCCACATCTTGGCGAAAGCCGGATTGAACAGTTGCGCGCGGCCGTTGCTGCCGAACACGGCGACGGCTTCGGCGAGACTGTCGAGCGTCTCGCGCTGAACGCGGATCAGGCCATCGAAGCGCCGTGCCAGCTCGAGGCTCTCGGTCACATCATCGAACAGATAGGTGACGCCGCCTTCGGGATTCGGCGTGGTGACGATCGAGAGCGCGCGGCCATCCGGCAGATACCAGACATCTTTGGCTGCCTCGACGGCACGATAGGCCTCGTGCAGCTTGGTCTTCCAGGCACGGAAGTCGGGCTGCTCCGGCAGTTTGCGCGCGGCGCGCAGACGATCCAGCACGCTGGAATCGTCGGGATTGCTGTCGAGGAAGGTCCGATCGAGATCCCACAGCCGGCGATAGGCATCGTTGTAGAAGGTGAGGCGGCGCTGGCCGTCGAATACGGCAACGCCCGACGACAATTGATCGAGCGTGCGGCGATGCGCTTCGGCCATCCGCACCAAGGCGGCGCTGAGTGCGGCGGCCTCGCTGGCGTCGATGGCCATACCGGCGCTGCCGCTGGCGACTTTCGCTGCATGGACATCGAAAATGCGGCGTTCGCCTGAGATCACGATTGGCACGCGCGCGGCAAAGGGCTGGTTGTCGTTCAGCGCTCGCGCCAGATTGCTGCGGTCATCGCTATCCAGAAGTTCCAGATTACGACCGACCGCATCGCCCGTATCAGTCGCTTCGGTCGCACGCGCATAGGCGGCGTTGACGAAGCTCAATCCGCCATCAGCGCCCTTGGCCCAGATCGGCCATGGCGCGGCATTGGCGAAGCCGCGGAGAATTTCGGCTTCTTCCGCGAGATCCTTGTGACGCAGCGAGACTTCGGCGAGCTCACGCCGCAAACCGCTCAATTCGCGAATCCGGACAATGGCCTGGCCGCCGATGGCGCGGCCCATCGCCTCGATGGCGCGGCCGCTCGAGGTCGTCAGATTGAGCACAAAGCCTTCGCCGGCATCGAGCAGTGCGTCGACGGCGTGATCCATGCGCAGCGCGGGTTCCGGCGGCAGCCATGTTCCGAACGCGAGAATGCGCTGCGGCTGATGCTGCTGCGGGTCCTGCGACATCATCAGTGCGGTGTCGCCGGAGATATCGGGACGGGTTTCGCCCGCGGCCCAGGCGATCAGCACCTGCGGCTCGGTGAACAGCAACGCGCGAAAGCGGTCGGATTCAACCTGCAGCGTATGCAGCTCGGCGCGCAGCTTCGCCTCGGTCTTGGCCGAGCGAATGCGATTGTGCATCAACAGGATGGCGGAAACGACGGAGAAGCCGAGCACCGCTGTCGCTGTCGTCAGCGCGGCGATTTCCTGGCGATCGAGATCGAGCAGATTGGCGAGCGTTTGGCTGATGAAGGGTTCGTCGGCGGCCCACGCCGAGGAGGTGGCCAGAAGTGCAGACGCACTGATGCCGACAAGCCCGTCGCGCACTATAGAAGTGCACGACAGCAAGGTCCGACGCATCGCCGCGATCACGCCTGACATCATTTGCCCCAAACCGCACGTCTTCCCCGGCAGCCCCTCACCACCAGCGAATCGTTCGACAATATCCGCTTCGGGAGTCGCCGGGTAAGAGTCCAGACCGTGAACGCAGAGTCCCCGGTTAAATAATGCGGGTGCTTTTGATTCAAATGCTGCGCGATGTGACGAAATACGCGCTAGCGGCCGGTGGATCCGAAGCCGCCGTTGCCGCGTTCTGTTTCGCTAAGCGCCGCGGCCACCACGAGTTCCGCATGCGTGACCGGCGCGATCACCATCTGGGCGATTCGCTCGCCGCGTTTGATCGTGAAATCCCCGGGGCCGTGATTGATCAGCAGCACGCCGATCTCGCCGCGGTAATCGGCGTCGATGGTGCCCGGTGAATTCAGCACAGTGATGCCGTGCTTGGCGGCAAGGCCGGAGCGCGGGCGCACCTGCGCCTCATAGCCGGGTGGCAGCGCGATGGTCAGGGCGGTCGGCACCAGCGCATATTTGCCGCTGGCGAGAATCATCGGCTGGTCTTCCGGAACCGCGGCAAGCAGATCGAGGCCGGCGGCATGTGCGGTCTGATAGGCCGGCAGCGCAAGGCCTGCGCCATGCGGGAGC
Organism: Tardiphaga sp. 813_E8_N1_3; assembly: GCF_051811025.1. NCBI lineage: Bacteria > Pseudomonadati > Pseudomonadota > Alphaproteobacteria > Hyphomicrobiales > Nitrobacteraceae > Tardiphaga > Tardiphaga sp. 813_E8_N1_3. Next base: position 5,566,608 of record NZ_JBPWQE010000001.1, on the reverse strand, counting down.
TGTTGGACGTCGACCTGAACGGGGATGGCAGCGCTCATGATTGGTCTTTCGTGGATTGCGTCGATTTATTTGATGTCACCGCGTCGGTGATTCGCGCGACCAGGGTCGTCGCGACCTGTTCCTTGCTCATCGGTGCCCACGAATCAACGGCGATATCGGTGCTGTCCTTGCTCCGTGTGAGCAGATGCACGGTGTTGTCGTCGCCGCCCATGATGCCGGTGGCGGGCGAGACGTCATTGGCAACGATCCAGTCGCAGCCCTTGCGCGCGATCTTGGCTTTGGCGTTGTCGATCAGGTGCTCGGTTTCGGCGGCGAAGCCGATCACCAGGGGAGGGCGATGCTCGGGGAGTTTCGAGATCGTCGCGAGAATGTCGGGATTTTCCGTGAGCTGCAGCGGTGCCATCGCAGCGCTGGCTGTCTTCTTCAGTTTCTGCGCACCTTCGTTGACCACGCGCCAGTCGGCCACGGCCGCCGCAAAGATTGCGATGTCGACCGGTAAGGCGGCCTGTACCGCGGCGAGCATGTCGCGCGCGGATTCGACATGAGTCATCGTCGCGCCCGGCACCTCGTCGAGATCGACCGGGCCCGAGACGAGAATGACCTCGGCGCCTGCAGCCCGTGCCGCAGCGGCGATCGCATAGCCCTGCTTGCCGGACGAGCGATTGGCAATGTAGCGCACGGGGTCGATCGGCTCGTGTGTCGGGCCTGCAGTGATCAGCACGCGCTTGCCGGCCAGTGGCTTCGGCGCCGGTGGCCGCAGGAAGGTGTGAGCGGCAATCGCGATCTCGGTCGGCTCCGCCATGCGGCCGACGCCGGCTTCGTTGCGTTCCGCCATCTCGCCGGCATTCGGTCCGATCATCCTCACGCCGTCACGCTGCAATTGCGCAACATTGCGGCGCGTTGCTGCGTTGTTCCACATCAGCGGATTCATCGCCGGCGCGATCAGGATCGGTTTGTCGGCCGCGAGCAGAATCGCCGAGGCGAGATCATCCGCGTGACCATTGGCCATCTTCGCCATCAGATCCGCGGTCGCCGGCGCGACGACGATGAGATCGCATTCGCGCGCGAGGCGAATATGCCCAGCATCGAATTCGCTCTGCGGGTCGAACAGGTCGGTGTAAGCGCGCTCGTTGGACAGTGCGCTGGCGGCCAGCGGCGTGACGAATTGCTGCGCGGCGCGGGTCAGCACCACGCGGACATGGATGCCGCGCTCCTTCATCCGGCGGATCAGATCGAGTGCTTTATAAGCTGCGATTCCGCCGCCGATGATCAGCGTGACGCGGAGCTGATCACCGCTATTTTTCAAGGGCTTGTATGGGTTTTCGGGGTTTGGCGTGCCTTGCGGAAATCTTGCGTCAGTCTTGAGGCCGTCTTGCGACGCCTCGCGCAAAATGACCCGCACCTCGTCCTCAACCGACCGTCCGTTGCGGGCAGCACGCAGCCGCAATTCATCGCGAATGGCGTCGTCGAGCTTGCGGATAGTCAGGCTGGCCATGAGGCGTCTCGCGCTATTTTGACAGCAACGCTAGCACAAGGTGCCAGCATTGCAATCATTCTACCGGATCGACAGCAGCAGCCCAAGGAATGACAGCGCGATCACCCAGACGCCAACCGTGCGCCAGCGGAGCTGCTTGGCTCGCGCCCGCGCGATGGCGGCGATGGTCGCATCGTCGAGCCTGACGCCATCCCGGGTCATGGCCTCGAGCTGTTCGAGCACCGTCAGCGCCCGTGTTGCCAGAGCCGGCAGGCTGCCTGCGACCTTGCCGAGTTCGCCAGCCCCGGACAGTGCGCCCTGGATTTTGCCGAGTGGCCCGAGGTTGCGCTCGATCCATTCGCGCACAACGGGATCGGCGACTTTCCAGATGTCGAGCTTGGGATCGAAGCTTCGCGCGACGCCTTCGACCACGACCATGGTCTTCTGCAGCAGGATCAATTCCGGTCGCGTGCGCATGTCGAACAGACCGGTGACCTCGAGCAGCAGCGTCAGCAGCTTGGCCATCGAGATTTCTTCGGCCGTGCGATTGTGGATCGGCTCGCCGATCGCGCGGATCGCCTGCGCGAAATTCTCTACTGAATGGTGGCCTGGCACATAGCCGGCCTCGAAGTGAACTTCGGCGACGCGGCGATAGTTGCGCGTGATGAAGCCCAGCAGAATCTCCGCGAGGAAGCGGCGTTCCTTCAGACCGAGCCGGCCCATGATGCCGAAGTCGACGGCGACGAGGCGGCCGTCTGGATCGAGGAACAGATTGCCGGGATGCATGTCGGCATGGAAGAAGCCGTCACGCAGCGCGTGGCGCAGGAAGCTCTGGATCACCTTGCGGCCGAGGTCCGGCAGATCGACGTTGGATGCTTCCAGCTGCTTGTGATCGTTCAGCGCGATGCCGTCGATCCACTCCATCGTCAGCACGTTGTGCGATGTGCGATCCCAGTCCACTTCCGGCACGCGGAAGTCCGGATCGTTGCGGGTGTTCTCCGCCATCTCGGAGAGTGCTGCGGCTTCGAGCCGAAGATCCATCTCCATCGCCACCGAGCGCGACATAGTGGTAATGATCTCGATCAGGCGAAGACGCCGCGCTTCGGAAAAATGTTCTTCAGCCTTGTGGGCGACGTAAGCGAAATCGCCGAGGTCGCGGCGGAATTGCGCGGCGACATTAGGGCGCAGCACTTTCACGGCGTATGTCTTGCGGACACCGTCCTTGTCGATCTCGGCGCGATGCACTTGCGCGATCGAGGCCGCGGCGACCGGCGGGCTGAAGCTCGCATAGAGCTGCGCCACAGGGCGTTCCAGCGAAGCAGCGACAACGCCTTCGGCTTCGGTCAGGGAGAATGGCGGCAGCCTGTCCTGCAGGCTTTCGAGATCGCGCGCCATGGTGACGCCGACCACGTCGGGCCGCGTCGCCAGAAACTGTCCGAGCTTGAGATAGGCAGGTCCCAGCCGCGTCAGCGCGCGTGAGAGCCGCGCGCCGGATTTCGCGCCGGGCCGTTCGATCAGCCGCGCCATGCGCAGCGCGAGCTGTCCCGGCGGCGGCACCAGCGAGGGATCGACGACGCCGAACACGCCTTCGCGCGCAAACACGAAACCGGCGCGGGCAAGCCGCGCCATATGAGAGAGAGCAGCGATCACAAACGCCAGCCCGAATGCAGCGCGACGATGCCGCCCGAGAGGAGTTCATATTTCACGCGGGAGAAACCGGCCTCGCGCATCATGTCGGCGAAGATGGGCGGCTTCGGAAACTTGCGGATCGATTCCACGAGATACTGATACGACTCGGAGTCGCCGGTGACGGCCTTGCCGAGCGGCGGGATCACCTTGAATGAAAACAGGTCATAGATCTTGTCGAGACCCGGCACGTCGACGGTCGAGAATTCGAGACAGAGAAACCGGCTGCCGGGTTTCAGCACGCGGTAAGCTTCGGCAAGTGCGCGGTCGATGCGCGGCACGTTGCGGATGCCGAAGGCGATCGTATAGGCGTCATAGCTCTTGTCGGCGAATGGCAGCTCTTCGGCGTTACCCTCGATGAATGACACCTGATGTTCGAGATGCTGCTTGATGGCGCGCTCGCTGCCGACTGCCAGCATCCCCGTGTTGATGTCGCAGACCGTCGCTGCGAATCCGAGGCCGGAAGCCCTGGCGGCGCGGAACGAGATGTCGCCGGTGCCGCCGGCAACGTCCAGCAGGGCAAACGGCGCATCCGAGCGCGGCGGGTTGAGCTGGTTGATCATCACGTCCTTCCAGACGCGATGCATGCCGCCGGACATCAGATCGTTCATCAGGTCGTAGCGCTGGGCGACGCTGTGGAACACGTCGTTCACCAGCGTCTGCTTGTCGCCCACGGGGACGTCCCTGAAGCCGAAATGGGTGGTTTCGCCCGGCTGATCCATCGTTTTCATCTCAAAAGCCTCAATGCGGCGGACCATAGCGCGCCTGCCGCATAGGGGCTATCACGTCCCCATCTCAAGGTGAATGACGTGAATCATGCCTGAATTACCCGAAGTCGAGACCGTCCGCCGGGGCCTGCAGCCGGCCATGGAGGGGGCCAAGATCACCCGCCTGGAATTGCGCCGGAAGGACCTGCGGTTTCCGTTCCAGCCGGATTTCTCGGCGCGATTGCAAGGCCGGGTCATCACCAGCCTTGGCCGCCGCGCCAAATATCTGCTGGCGGATCTGGATTCCGGCGACGTGTTGCTGATGCATCTGGGCATGTCCGGCTCGTTCCGGGTGGTCTCTGATGCTGGCGCGGGTGATGAAAATAACGTGATGCCCGGCGCCTTCCATCATCCACGCAGCGACGAGCGGGCGCATGATCATGTGGTCTTTCACATGTCGTCGGGCCCGTCGGTGATCTACAACGACCCCCGCCGCTTCGGCTTCATGAAGATCTTCGCGCGCAGCGAGATTGAGAGCGAGCCGTTCCTGAAGGACATCGGGCCGGAGCCGCTGGGCAACGCCTTCGATGCGGCGATGCTGGCCAATGCTACCGCAGGCAAGAAGACCAGCCTCAAGGCCGCGCTGCTGGATCAGCGCGTCGTCGCCGGTCTCGGCAATATCTATGTCTGCGAAGCGCTGTTTCGCTCGCATTTGTCGCCGCGGCGGCTGGCCGCGACACTGGCGACCAAGAAGGGCGAACCGACCGACCGAGCCGAGCGACTTCTCCTGGCAATCCATGACGTGCTCAACCAGGCGATCAAGGCCGGTGGATCGTCGCTGCGCGATCACCGCCAGACCGATGGCGAGCTTGGCTACTTCCAGCACTCTTTCCAGGTCTATGACCGCGAAGGCGAGCCATGCCAGACCGATGGCTGCGAGGGGATCGTGAAGCGCTTCGTGCAGAACGGACGGTCGACCTTCTGGTGCCCGAAGTGTCAGAGGTGACACCGCGTCGGGCGGCCTTGCCGGCACGTCGTTGTTGAGTATCGATCCTCACATGTCTTTCAATGCGGTGGCTGCGGCCTCTGCAACTCCCTTACGCGATGTCATCAATGGTTGAATGCGCTGGCCGAAGTCTTCAACGCCTTGGACGAAGTCGTCGAAGGTGAGCAACACGCCCTCGGTGCCCGCCACGGTGGCGACGTCGTCGAGCATGCGGGCGACGTTGGCGAAAGAGCCGACGAAGGTCCCCATGTTGATATTGACCGCTGATGTCGGGTCCGCCATCTGGCGGATGTTGGTGTCTTTTCCGGACTTGGTATCGGCGGCACCCTGTACGCCCAGCCAGGCGACCGCTTCGTGATCGACGCCGGCTTTGTAGTGCTCCCATTTTGCAAACGCGGCTTCGTCGGTTTCCGCCGCGATCACCATGAACAGGACATAGGTCGTCACGTGCCGGCCGGTGTCATGGGTGGCTTCGATCAGGCGTTCGGCGGCAGGTGCGAAATCCGTCGGGGTGTTGATGCCCTTGCCGAAGCAGAAATTGTAGTCGGCGTATTTTGCGGAGAAGGCCATTCCGGCGCCGCTCTGGCCGGCGCAGATGATCTTCATGTCGGCCTGCGGCCGCGGGCTGACGCGGCAGTCCTCCATCTGGAAGAACTCGCCCTTGCGATCCGAGGCGCCGGTCTGCCAGAGCTCGCGCAGGATCTCGACATATTCCGAAAGATATTCGTAGCGGCGCGCGAAGTATTCGTCGCCCGGCCAAAGCCCCATCTGCGAATATTCGGGACGTTGCCACCCGGTGATGAGATTGAGGCCGAAGCGGCCGTGTGAAATCGAATCGATGGTCACAGCCATGCGCGCGGCAATCGCGGGAGGCATCACGAGCGTCGCTGCCGTCGCGAACAGTTTTATTCGCTTGGTCACCGCGGCCAAGCCGGCCATCAGGGTGAAGGATTCCAGATTGTGGTCCCAGAATTCGGTTTTCCCGCCGAAGCCACGCAATTTGATCATCGAGAGCACAAAATCGAGTCCGTAATGTTCGGCCTTTAGCGTCACCTCCTTGTTGAGGTCGAAAGTCGGCATGTATTGCGGGGCATTTTCAGAGAGCAACCAGCCATTGTTCCCGATTGGAATGAATACGCCGACCTTCATCTCGCTCTCCTTCGCAATCGCGTGACGCCCCCCGGGGCATCGCGAACCATTCTGCTTGCGTTGAACAAAGCAACAACCGTGCCGATACGCGCTCTTGCGTCGACCACACGATCTCACCATGAAGGGCAGAGGTTGCAGGCGATGCATTTCCGGCCATGATCTGCCGCCAACACCCTATTGAGGACGCCCATGACCGACGCATCGTCTCCCTCCATCCGCTTCAATGACGGCGCGTCCTATGAGCGGATGATGGGCGTCTGGAGCCGCAGCGCCGGCGAGGTCTTTCTGGATTGGGTGGCACCAAAGCCGGGTCTTGCTTGGGTCGATGTCGGCTGTGGCAACGGCGCCTTCACGCAGCTGATCGCCGAGCGCCATGCGCCGTCGGTGATCGACGGCATCGATCCCTCGGAGCCGCAGCTTGCTTATGCGCGGACGCGGCCGGGCGCGGCACTGGCCGCGTTTCATCAGGGCGACGCGATGGCGCTGCCGTTTTCCGACAAATCCTTCGATGTCGCCGTGATGGCGCTGGTGATCTTCTTCGTGCCGGAACCGGCTAGGGGCGTGGCGGAAATGGTCCGTGTCGTATCGCCCGGCGGCACGGTCGCCGCCTATGCCTGGGATATGGATGGCGGCGGCTTTCCGCTGCAGCCGATCCTCGGTGAATTGCTGAAGATGGGCCAGGTGCCGTCGCTGCCGCCGAGCGTGGACGCGTCACGCCTCGACGTGATGCAGTCGCTGTGGACCTCCGCCGGCCTGGTGGACGTCGAAACGCGTGTGATCGACGTGACCCGGGCGTTCACCGATTTCGAGGACTTCTGGGCGGCCTCGTCCGCGGGCCCGTCGGTGAAGGCGGCTTTGACGGTGATGACGCCGGAGGAGATCGTTCAGCTCAAATCGCGCGTCCGGACGGAACTTTCGGAGGATGCAACCGGCCGTATCACCTGCAGCGCCCGCGCCAATGCCATCAAGGGGCGGGTGCCCGGCTGAGGCAGAGCATCCTCCGGCCTCCGTGGCGCCAATCGTCGGGATTTTGGCGGTAATATTTCCTCAACTTGAAAGGGTATATAAGTAACGCAATAACCAAGGCGGGCGCAAATGCTGGCGTGGTTGGGTTTTCTATGGTGGTGGAAATGTACCGTAGAGGATGAACCTGTGTCCGTCGAAAAATTCCTCAAGCAGCGCGCCGTCAACGTCGTTGTCAGCGGGCAATATACGCTGTCGAACTGGCTGGATTCCGAAGGGAATCCGCGCAGCTTTGCCTGCCGGACCAGCCGCGTCTCGCCGTTTCGGATGATTGTCGATGTGCCGGTGGTGGGTCGTATCGGCGATCGCATCACGCCCTATTTTGGCGACTTCGGTCAGCTCGAAGGCCGTATCAGCGACACCATCTCCGGCAGTTTCCTGCTCGAACTGAACATGACGCCGCCGATGCGTCAGAAGCTCTCGGACAAGCTGACCTGGCTGGAGAAATTCCAGAAAGACCCCACGGTGCGGGAAGAGCGCAAGCAGGCGCGCCTCATTCCCGCGAGCCCGCATTCCATGCTGACCTTCGCTGACGGCAGCATGAAAAGCTGCTTCGTCATCGACATGTCGGTGTCCGGCGCCGCAGTCTCTGCCGATGTGCAGCCGGAGGTCGGAACGCCGCTCGCTGTCGGCGCCTGCGTCGGCCGCGTGGTGCGCCATCTCCAGGGCGGCTTCGCAGTGAAATTCGTCGAGCAGCAGAACCGCGAACAACTCGAACGCCGGATCATCCGCGCTCCCGCAGCGCCGCCGCCGCGGGCGACGCCGTTCGCTGCGCAGATGGATTCGATGTATGAGGAAGTGGACTAGGGACGCGTTGGTGCGCCTCGAATCCTGAGAGCTATTTCCGCACGCAGATCACGCGCACCATTGCTGCCTTCGCATCAGCCGAGGTGCCATTCGCGCTCGCGTCATTTGCTTTCACAAAATTGCGCACGTGATCCGCAGGCACCAGCGCGGCCTGCGGTGCCGCATTCGGCGGACCGGCCACGAGCAGCGGCTTCAATTGCGCGAGGCCGGCGAATTTGCCGTCACTGTCGATAGCGGCTGCGCCGGAGAAGCCGATGCCGGGTGCAGGCGACAGCGCCAGTTCGCTTCCGGCGCCGACCGGTGTGGTGGACGCCTTCACGCTGGTGATGGCTGCGCCGCCGCCCTGGTTTTGCGGATCGGCAATCCCCACGAGATCGAGATTGGGTTTCGCTGCGCCTGCGCCGAGCGACAGCGGCTTCAGCTCGCGCGCGCCATAGATGCGCAGCAATGCGAGATCGCGCATTTTATCTTCGGCGACTTTGTCGGCATTGCCGTAACCAGCGACAACGATCGACATGCAGCCATCGACCGCCTGACGGTCGGTGACGATGGCGCCGTCGTCGCTCACCACGATGCCGCTGGCATATTCGACCTTCTTGCGCGGCGGCGGGCCCATCGCCTGCGCCCCTGCGGGGAATGCGTTGAAGGCAGACGACATCGCGATTACCACGGGCTCCATCGTGCCTTCGGTGGCCTGATCGTAGAAGATCGAGAGAATGCGGACTTCAGAGTCCTTGAACTGGCCGCGGATGTAGAATTTCTTCTGGTTCTGCAGGCCGGACAGTACGAAGAAATCCGGCTTGACGACCTGATAGTCGATCTTGCGGCCTGGCTCCTTGCGTTCGGCCTCGGCGAGCTTTGCGGTGGACGGTGCGTCTTCCTTGCGGCGCGCCAGCGTGATCTGGATCGTGCCGGTGGAGGACGACCACTTGCTCCCGTTCGCATCAGAGGCCTGCTGCGGCACCAGCTTGCCGGGAATGCCGAGCCGTGCGCCGGTCACCATGTCGGTGACCATTTTCCAGCCGACATTGTCCTGAAGTTTCTTCGCTGCCGCGCGCAGCACGTCGCGCTCCTGCGGGTTCAGCACGCCGGTTTGCTTGGCGCCATTGTCCTTCTGGAACGTCTTGATCGCATTGACCATGCGATCCGAGACTTCGCCTGTGATGGCGCCGTTATATTGCCCCGTCCATGCCAGATCCGACTGGATTCCGAGCCGCTCGGCCTGCGCCATGGCATTGGCGGTGTCGGCAGGGGTCTGCAGTGCCGGACGGATCGGCGTGGTGGTGACGGGCTTGGGTTTGACGCCCTGCACCGCGGGAGGCGTTGCCTGCACCTGTGCGTGGGCTGCTGAGGCCGTCACGATCATCAATGTTGCTGAAAGCATCGATCTCATGACATGTCCAAACCCTGGGCCTTGAAGCTGGCGATTGATTTCAGTGGAATTAAGCACATCTGCTGGGTCGGTGACAGCGCGGGATGGGTTCACGATGATGCAGAACGGGGACGTAACGACACGATGTTGAATGCCGACGAGCTTGAGCGTTATGCGCGTCACATTGTGCTGCGCGAGGTCGGTGGTCCCGGCCAGACCGCGCTGCAGGGCGCGAAAGTGCTGGTGATCGGAGCCGGTGGGCTTGGCGCCCCAGCGCTGATGTATCTGGCGGCCGCGGGCATCGGCACGCTCGGTGTGGTCGATGACGACACGGTGTCGCTGTCGAATTTGCAGCGACAGGTTATTCACGCAACGCCGGATATCGGCGCGCTGAAGACCGATAGCGCCGCTGCAAGGATCCACGCGCTCAATCCGCATGTCAGATTTATCGGCCATGCCGTCAGGCTCAATGCAGCGAATGCGATGGCGCTGTTGTCGGGCTACGACATTGTGCTCGACGGCTCCGACAATTTCACCACGCGCTATCTGCTGTCGGATGCGTGCTATCTCGCAAAGAAGCCGTTGATCTCCGCGGCGCTCGGCACTTTCGATGCCTCGCTGACCACGATCCGTGCCCATGAGGCCAACGCATCGGGCGCATTGAACCCGACCTATCGCTGCTTGTTTCCCGAAGCGCCGCCGCCGGGCACGGTGCCGAGCTGCCAGGAAGCCGGCGTCATGGGCGCGCTGGCCGGTATGGTTGGCTCGATGATGGCGCTGGAAGCAATCCGCGAGATCGTCGGCTTTGGCGAGGGGTTGGTCGGGCGGCTGCTGATGATCGACGCCCGCAACATGCGCTTCGAGACGCTGCGTTACGGGCGCGATCCAGCGAATCCGCTGAATGGGGATGCGCCGAGCATCAGGGATTTGAGCGCGTATTTGTGAGGCGCTTCTTGTCCCTCCCCACTGCGCAGCTTTGCTGCTTTGGGGGAGGGAGGCTACTAGCGTCTTTGCGTATCACGCCCGCTTCTTCTCGCTGTCCATATGCGCCAGATGCTCGTCCGGATAACGGCCACCAGCTGCGGCGTCGGCCGGGATCGCCTCCGTCAGCGCCCTGAGATGCGCGGGCGTGAGTTTCACATCCAGCGATCCCAGCGCTTCAGTGAGCCGATCCCGTCGGCGGGCACCGACTACGGGCAGGATGTCCTGGCCCTGTGCGGCGACCCAGGCGATCGCGACCTGCGCGACCGAGGCGCCGATCTCGCTGGCGATGGTGCGGATTTTTTCAACCAGAGCCAAGTTCTGATCGATATTCGCAGCGCTGAAGCGCGGGCTGTGGCTGCGATAGTCCTTCGCGTTGAGGTCGGTCTTGGAGAAGTGGCCGCCAATGAGGCCGCGCGACAGCACGCCGTAAGCCGTAATGCCGATGCCGAGTTCCCGGCAAGTCGGCAAGATGTCGTTCTCAATGCCGCGCGAGATCAGCGAATATTCGATCTGCAGATCGGTGATCGGATGTACCTTGTGGGCGCGGCGGATGGTCTTGGAGCCGACTTCGGACAGGCCGATATGTCTGACGTAACCGGCCTTGATCAGGTCGGCGATGGCGCCGACGGTGTCCTCGATGGGCACATTGGGGTCGAGCCGGGCCGGGCGATAGATGTCGATGACTTCGACGCCGAGGCGCACCAGCGAATAGGCCACGAAATTCTTCACGGCCATCGGGCGATTGTCGAAGCCGATGAACGCACCGGCGGGATCGCGCATACCGCCGAATTTGACCGAAAGCTGCAGGTTGTCGCGGTTGCGGCCGCGCAAGGCTTCGGCGATCAGGAGTTCGTTGTGGCCCATGGCGTAGAAGTCACCGGTGTCGATCAGGGTGACGCCGGCCTCCAGCGCGGCGTGGATGGTGGAAATGCTCTCGCCGCGGTCAGCCGGGCCATAGACATCCGACATGCCCATGCAGCCGAGGCCGAGGGCGCCCACGCTGGGGCTGGTCTTTCCGAGTTGAAGGTGTTTCACTGTGGCTCTCCCAGAAGGCGGCCGGACCGATCCATACCGATCCTTTACCGCTGCCGTCCCGATATGAGCCCGATGCATTGAGCCGATAAGCTGGACAATCTCGAAAGGCTTGTTCACTCTGTCGAACAATGAGCGATCTCGATCTGCGCGATCTGGCGGCCTTTCTGGCAGTTGCACGGACCCGGAATTTCCGGCGGGCTGCGGTAGAGACCCATGTCTCGGTGTCCAGCCTGAGCCAGCGGCTGCGCGACATGGAAGAGCGCCTCGGTGTTCGTTTGCTGCATCGCACAACGCGCAGTGTTGCGCTGACCGAGGCAGGAGAATTGCTGCAGCGCAAAATCGCTCCGGCTATGGATGATGTTCATGCTGCGTTGCAACAAGTTCGCGATTTCGGCGATGTACCGTCCGGCCGACTTAGGATCAACGGTCCGGCCCCAGCCATCGATATCGTCGTGGCGCCGATGGTTACGCCATTTTTGCAGCAATATCCGCAGGTTGAGCTTGAGATCGTTGCCGAAACGTCATTGATTGACATTGTCGCCAAGGGTTTCGACGCCGGCATTCGCTATGGCGAAGATCTGGCGCAGGACATGATCGCGGTTTCGCTGGGGCCGCCGCAGCGCTTCGTGATGGTGGCTTCCTCGCAATATATTGCGCAGCATGGGCGCCCTATTGCACCGCAGCAATTACTGCAGCATTGCTGCATCAGAACCCGTTTCGACAACGGTTCGATTCCGGAATGGGAGTTCGAAAAGGACGGCCAGGTGGTCCGCATACCGCCGCGGGGGCCGCTGCTGGCGAGCTATTCCCGGCTCGGATTGGAAGCGGCCCGGGACGGACTTGGCTTTTACGCGGTGTTTGAGGGCTATGTGCGGGACGATCTCGCGACCGGGAGGCTGGTCAGCGTGCTGGAGGACTGGCTGCCGCCATTCCCGGGCCCGTTCCTGTATTATCCGAGCCGCCGGCAGCCGCCACCGGCCTTGGCGGCGTTCGTGAGTTTTGTCGCGGAGTGGCGCAAACGGGAGCGCCGGGCAGCGGCCCCGGAGAACCCCAGCGGATCAGAGCGGCAAGGGGATCGCTGAGGCGGTCTCGCGGGTCTGCCAGAAGGTCAGCACGCGCTGTGCCGTGGCGGGCACCAGGCGCTCAAAATTCTGCCGGGCTTCCTCGACATCGGCGGCGGCGGGCGAGCGGCCGGGGCCGAGACGCAGCGTCATCAGGGCGCGGACAGTGGCCCAGGAAATGCCGATCGATTTGCCAAGGATCAGCATCGGATCGTCGCGGTCGCCTTTGAGAAGCTGGTCGATGGTGCCGATCCGCACGCCCGACAGAGCGGCGAGGGCGGCGGCGGTTTCCTCATATTGATGGGCGCGGGCAAAGCGCAGCAACGCGCCTTCGTCCAGTTCGTCGGCCTGATGGAGCTTGCGAATGGCACGCTGTGCGGTGGCGAAGTCGCGTGTGGCGGCGAGATGCGTCGGCGTGCCGGTGATGTCCTGCATCGCACGGTTGATCGCATTGCGCAGTTCGGGCGCGGCGGCGTCGAACAGCCGGCGGCGAACCACCTCGACCGACTGCGCCAACAGGTGTTTGAGCTGTTCCGGCGCGAGATCGTCGCGCTGCCCGACTGTAACGGCGAGCGCGCCATCATCGCTAGCGCGGCGAATGAGGCCGGTATAGCCGAGCTGCGAGAAAGCGGCACCGGCATTGCCAGCCACGCGGCGGATCACGTCGCGGTCGCCGCGGCGGACGATCACGTCGGTAATGCGCGGGGTCAGTGTCGAGCGATCGGAGATCGCCAGCAGATGCGACTGGCCCTGCGCCTTGGCGATATCGACCAGTGTTGGTTCGTCGATCAGCGGCGAGCGGCGCAGCAGCGGCCCGGCGATCAGGATTTCGTCATCGCGGACGAGCAAGGCCACCAGTTGCGGCGGTGCGTTGACGAGATCGGACAGCCGTTCCGCCAGCGCGCTGCGCGCTTCGACCTCGGTTTGTGGAACCAGACTCGTCAGAACGCCGTCGAATAGATCGACATGGGCCGGCTGAAAACGGGATGCGCCCCGCAGGAAAAGCTCTGAAATCTTACGCACCGCCTCGCCGCGGCGCTTGGGATCGCCATCTCTGACGATGTTCTCCAGCCCCGGAATGAGCGATTTCGCCTCAGCCATCAAAAAATACTCAACACCACCATACGGAAAGGCTGGGGCACCGTAGATGGGGTTGATGAAGGAACGGTTAGTCTGCAGGATTGGGCTACCGCGGGTTGCAGAAATATTGCGGGGCAGCCATTGCGGCCTTGCCGGGGCGCCGGAAAAGGGCTATATCCCCCACAACTTATTAGGTTCTCATACGATCGCGTTTGAGAGTGGGCCCCTCGGGACCCGCTCTTTTTTATTACCTGAACGGACCTTGGCCGATAATCCGGCGGAGCTCGTCCGGGTCCAAAAGGGCCGAAAGCCCGACGCGATACACTTCTGCAGGCTGCACGCGCATTCAGACATCCTCCAACCGGAATACTTCGATCCTGGACATGACCGACCAAAACCCAGAAACCGTTGATACCGAGCTGCTTTCCGAGCCGCGCCTGGTGATCGAGCCGGGTGCTGCGGCGCGGGTATCGGCAGTCGCCACGCCCGTGCTTGAAAACCTCGGTTACCGGCTGGTGCGGATTAAAATTTCCGGCGAGCTCGGCTGCACCGTGCAGATCATGGCGGAACGTCCGGACGGCACCATGCTGGTCGAGGATTGCGAGGCGATCTCGAATGCGTTGTCGCCGGTGATGGATGTCGCCGATCCGATCCAGCGCGCCTACCGCCTCGAAATTTCGTCGCCCGGCATTGATCGTCCGCTGGTCCGACGCTCCGATTTCGAGCGCTATAACGGCTATCTGGTTAAGGTCGAGATGGCTGTCGCCGTCGGCGGCCGCAAACGCTTCCGTGGTCTGCTCGGCGCCATCGAAGGCGACGTCGTACTGATTGACCGCGAAGGCGCCCGCGACGGCGAGGACCCCATCACGCGGTTGCCGCTGGAAGACATCTCCAATGCCAGCCTGGTGCTGACCGACGAGCTGATCGCCGAGTCCATGCGCCGCGGCAAGCACGCCGAACTTGATCTCAAGCGGGAGCTCGGTCTCGCGCCGCCGCCGGCACCGCATGCCAAGCGCAGCGATCCGAAAAAGAGCTTTGCGCCGAAGCCGAAACTCAAGGTCGCGAAAGCTACCAAGAAGCCTTTGCCGAAGAATACCAAAGAACATCGTCTGGCCGCCGACCGTGCGCGCCGAGGCGAAATCGATCCCATCGAAGGAGAATGAGCTATGGCCGCTGTCAGCGCCAATAAACTCGAACTGCTGCAGATCGCCGACGCCGTCGCGCGCGAAAAATCGATCGACCGCAACATCGTTATCCAGGCGATGGAAGAGGCGATCGCGAAAGCGGCCCGTGCCCGTTACGGTTCCGAGACTGACGTGCATGCCGAGATTCATCCGAAGACCGGCCAGCTCTCTCTGACCCGCCACATGCTGGTGGTCGAGGACGTCGAGAATTCGTCTTTCCAGACCTCGCTGTTTGACGCGCAGCGCGCCAATCCAGGTGCGCAGATCGGCGATACCATCGCCGACACGCTGCCGCCGCTGGAATACGGCCGTATCGCCGCGCAGTCCGCCAAGCAGGTCATCGTGCAGAAGGTGCGCGAAGCCGAGCGTGACCGGCAGTACCAGGAATTCAAGGATCGCATCGGCGAGATCGTCAACGGCATCGTCAAGCGCGTCGAATACGGTTCGGTGATCGTCGATCTTGGCCGCAGCGAAGCCATCGTGCGTCGCGACGAGATGCTGCCGCGCGAAGTGTTCCGCAACGGCGACCGCGTTCGCGCCTATGTGTTCGACGTGCGCCGCGAGACCCGCGGTCCGCAGATCTTCCTGTCGCGCACCCATCCGCAATTCATGGCCAAGTTGTTCGCGCAGGAAGTGCCTGAAATCTATGACGGTATCGTCGAGATCAAGGCCGTGGCCCGCGATCCCGGTTCGCGTGCCAAGATCGGCGTGATCTCGCGCGACTCGTCGGTGGATCCGGTCGGCGCCTGCGTCGGTATGCGTGGTTCCCGCGTGCAGGCCGTGGTCAACGAGCTGCAGGGCGAAAAGATCGACATCATTCCGTGGTCGCCGGATATCGCCACTTTCGTGGTGAACGCGCTGGCGCCGGCAGAAGTCTCGAAAGTCGTGATCGATGAAGATCGTGAGCGCATCGAGGTTGTCGTTCCCGACACGAATAACCAGCTATCCCTTGCGATCGGTCGTCGCGGCCAGAATGTGCGCCTGGCTTCGCAGCTGACCGGCTGGGATATCGACATCCTGACCGAGCAGGAAGAATCCGAACGTCGCCAGGCCGATTTCGAAAATTCCACGCGCGTCTTCATGGAAGCGCTGAACGTCGACGAAGTCGTCGGTCAGCTGCTGGCATCGGAAGGTTTCACCTCGGTGGAAGAACTTTCGATGGTCGATGCCAAGGAACTGTCCGGCATCGAAGGCTTCGATGACGAAACCGCGGCCGAATTGCAGAGCCGCGCACGTGAATATCTCGAGCAGCTCGAAGCTGAACTCGAAGGCAAACGTAAGGAACTGGGTGTGGAAGACGCTTTGAAGGACGTTCCGGGCGTGACCCTCAAGATGATGGTCAAGTTCGGCGAAAACGACATCAAGACTGTCGAGGATCTCGCCGGCTGCGCCACTGACGATCTGGTGGGCTGGACCGAGCGCAAGGAAGGCTCCGAGCCGACCAAGCACCCGGGCATTCTCGATGCCAGCGAAATTTCGCGCGAAGACGCCGAGCATCTGATCATGCAAGCCCGCGTCGTGGCCGGCTGGATCACCCAGGCCGATCTAGACAAGGGTGCGCCGCTCGACGCCACCGAAGAAGCGTAAGGACAATGCCACGCGTATGCTCGCCATTGCTGACCAAGCAGATCTGGACAACGGCCCCCGGAGCACCAAGCCCGGGACGATGCGGATGTGTGTGGTCACGCGGAGCGTGCGCCCGATCGATGATCTGATCCGGTTCGTTGTCGCGCCCACGGGCGAGGCGATTCCGGACCTGAAGCGCAAGCTTCCAGGCCGCGGCCTCTGGGTCACGGCCTCCCGCAAGGCGGTGGCCGAGGCGGCCAAGCGCAATCTTTTTGCCAAGGGCTTCAAGAAAGCGGTCAAGGCGTCGCCGACCCTGGCCGACGACACCGACAAGCTCATGGTGCGCGGCGTCATCGAGGCGCTGGCCATGACCGCCAAGGCCGGTCAGGTGGTTTCCGGCTTTACCAAGGTTGAGGACGCCCTGCGCCGCGGAACGGTCGGTGTTCTTCTCCACGCTTCCAACGGCGCACCCGATGGAATCCGCAAACTGGACGGCATCGCCCGGCAACGCGTGGAATTTGACGCGGAATCCGGCGACGACGCGCCGAAATTGCCGATCATTACGGTTTTAAGCTCCGATGAATTGGATTTGGCATTGGGGCGGTCAAATGTGATACATGCTGCCGTGCTTACGGGCCCGGCGGGCAAAACGTTCCTGTCGCGCAGCCAGACTCTGGTCCAATACCGGCTGGCTGACGACGACATCAACGCAAGCGCCAAAGCTTCGCTGACAACTGCTGCGCCGGAGACGGAGCCGCTGACGCCAACGATCTCGCTGATCGAAACTTCGACGACTGTGCGACCGCGCACAACGCAACAAGATTAGGACTGCTGAATGGTTGATACGAAAACGCCTGGTGACAAGACTCTGAGCGTTCCCAGCAAGACCTTGACGCTCAAGCCGCGCGTCGAGCAGGGCACTGTGCGCCAGAGCTTCAGCCATGGCCGCACCAAGCAGGTGGTGGTCGAGAAGCGCGGCAAGCGCCGCATGCCCGGCGATGCGCCCGCGGCTGCGCCCGCCGCGGCGCCAGCAGCTGCTGCTCCCGCACCTGTCGAGACTGCTGCACCAGCTCCCGTTGCTGCTGCGCCGGCTGCTCCCGCTGCAACTGCTGCGCCCGCGGCGCCGGTTGCGCGCGCTGCTGCGCCTGCGCCGGCCGCACCGGCTTCCCGCACTGCTGCACCTTCTCCCGCAGGCCGCAGCTCCGCTCCGCCTCCCGCAGCGCCGCCGTCGCGCGCGCCGCAGCGCCCGCAGCCTCCGGCCCGTTCGGGTTCGGGCGTCGTGCTGCGCACCCTGACCGAGGAAGAGCGCAATGCCCGCGCCAGCGCGCTGGCCGATGCCCGCGTGCGCGAGCAGGAAGAGCGCCGCCTCGCCGAGATCGAGGCAGCCCGCCGCAACACCAAGGAATTCAAGGAACAGGAAGAGCGTGAAGCTGCCGAAGCCCGTCGCAAGGCCGAGGAAGAGCGTCACCGCCAGGAAGAAGAAACCAAGCGCCGCGCTGAAGTCGAGGCCAAGCGCCGTCAGGCTGAAGCCGATGCGAAAGCTGCCAAGCCGACCACGACGACGGCCCGTCCCGGCGCCACCTCAACTACGCCTGCGCGTGCGCCCGGCGTCGCTGCCGACGGCACCGACGAAGATGAAGGTCCACGCGTCATTCGCCGTGGTCCCGGCGGCGCCGCGCGCCCCGTGATCGCGCCGAAGCCCACTGCCAAGCCCGGTCCGCAGAAGGAGCGCGGCCGTCTCACCGTCGTCACCGCGCTGTCGGCCGGCGACGTGCGCGAGCGTTCGATCGCCTCGTTCCGTCGCCGCACCCAGCGTCTGAAGGGGCATCAGTCGAACGAGCCGAAGGAAAAGCTGGTTCGTGAAGTCACGATCCCGGAAGCGATCACGATTCAGGAACTCGCCAACCGTATGGCCGAGCGCGCCGTGGACGTTATCCGCCTGCTGATGAAGCAGGGCGCGATCCACAAGATCAACGACGTCATCGACGCCGACACCGCGCAGCTGGTGGCCGAAGAAATGGGCCACACCGTCAAGCGCGTTGCCGAGTCGGACGTTGAAGAAGGTCTGTTCGACGTCGTCGACAATTCCACCGATACCGAACCGCGTTCGCCGGTTGTGACCGTCATGGGCCACGTCGACCACGGCAAGACCTCGCTGCTCGACGCGCTGCGCCATGCCAATGTGGTGTCCGGCGAAGCTGGCGGCATTACCCAGCATATCGGCGCTTATCAGGTCACGTCGCCCGAGAGCGGAAAGAAGATCACCTTCATCGATACGCCAGGCCACGCTGCGTTCACCGCGATGCGCGCCCGCGGCGCCAAGGTCACGGATATCGTCATCCTTGTGGTGGCGGCCGATGACGGCGTCATGCCGCAAACCATCGAAGCCATCAACCACGCCAAGGCAGCCGGCGTGCCGATGATCGTGGCGATCAACAAGATCGACAAGCCCGACGCCAAGGCGGAGCGCGTGCGCACCGAACTGCTGCAGCATGACGTGCAGGTCGAATCCTTCGGCGGCGACGTGGTCGACGTCGAAGTGTCGGCGAAGAACAAGACCAACCTCGACAAGCTCTTGGAAATGATCGCGCTGCAGGCCGATATTCTCGACCTGAAGACCAATTCGGAGCGTCCGGCGGAAGGTACCGTGATCGAAGCCAAGCTCGATCGTGGTCGTGGTCCGGTGGCGACCGTGCTGGTTCAGCGCGGCACCCTGAAGGTTGGCGATATCATCGTGGCCGGTGCAGAAATGGGCCGTGTCCGCGCGCTGATCTCCGATCAGGGCGAGACGCTGACCGCGGCAGGTCCGTCGGTGCCGGTCGAAGTGCTCGGTTTCAACGGCCCGCCGGAAGCCGGCGATCGTATGGCCGTGGTCGAGAACGAAGCCCGCGCCCGTGAAATCACCGGCTACCGTGCGCATCAGAAGCGCGAGAAGTCCGCAGCCTCTACCAACGGCATGCGCGGCTCGCTCGAGCAGATGATGAGCCAGCTGAAGACCTCGGGTCGCAAGGACTTCCCGCTGATCATCAAGGCCGACGTGCAGGGTTCGCTCGAAGCCATTCTCGGCTCGCTCGAGAAGCTCGGCACCGACGAAGTCGCTGCACGCATCCTGCATGCGGGCGTCGGCGGCATCTCGGAATCGGACGTCACGCTGGCGGAAGGCTTCAACGCCGCCATCATCGGCTTCTCGGTTCGAGCCAACAAGGAAGCCGCCGCTGCTGCCAAGCGCAACGGCATCGAAATCCGCTACTACAACATCATCTACGACCTCGTGGATGACGTGAAGAAAGCCATGTCCGGTCTGCTCGCGCCCACGCTGCGCGAAACCATGCTGGGCAATGCGCAGATCCTCGAAGTGTTCAACATCTCGAAGGTCGGCAAGGTTGCGGGTTGCCGCGTCACCGACGGAACCGTGGAACGCGGCGCGAATGTGCGCCTGATCCGCGACAACGTCGTGGTGCACGAAGGCAAGCTGTCGACACTGAAGCGCTTCAAGGACGAAGTGAAGGAAGTGGCGTCAGGCCAGGAATGCGGCATGGCGTTCGAGAACTACGGCGATATGCGCGCCGGCGACGTGATCGAGTGTTACCGCGTAGAGACCATCCAGCGCTCCCTGTAAGTCCAAATCTTACAGAGAGACCGGATTTAACGAGATGTCATGCCCGGCGTATTGCCGGGCATCCACGTCTTTGAATTTCAGTCGTTGAAAACGTGAATGGCCGGAACAATTCCGGCCATGACGTATGTTGTTTTCGTAGGGAAACCGATGCCCAAGCATCACCAGAAGTCCGCGGCGCCGGGCGGCTCGCAGCGTCAATTGCGCGTTGGCGAGCTGATGCGCCACGCGATTGCCGATATCCTGTCCCAAGGTGGGGTCCACGATCCCGTTCTGCAGACCACCATCATCACCGTGCCCGAGGTGAAGATGTCGCCCGATCTCAAGCTCGCCACTGTCTATGTGATGCCGCTCGGCGGCCAGAACACCGAACCGGTGCTGAAGGCGCTCGCGGCGAACAAGAGCTTCCTGCGAACCGAGGTCGCGTATCGCGTGAACCTCAAATACGCCCCCGATCTTCGCTTCCGCATAGATGAGCGCTTCGACGAAGCCGAGCGCATCGACAAACTTTTGCGCACGCCTGCCGTTGCGCGCGACCTCAAACCAGACTCGGACGAAAACGAATGACTGTGACGACCCCAGCCGCCGCCCTCGATTCACGCCTCGATGAAACGGGCAATGGCGAGTCCACCCTGTCTCCGGCTGTGCAGCACGGCGACCACGGTCAGCAAGGTGACCGCGGCGGCAATGACCAGCGTCAGCATCAGGGCCATCGCGGCAATAACGATCCCCGCCATCAGGGCGGCAAGCAGCGTCAGCAGGGCCAGGTCCGGCGCGACAAGCGCGACGTTCATGGCTGGGTGATCCTCGACAAGCCGATCGGCATGACCTCGACACAGGCGGTCGCGATCGCCAAGCGCTTGTTCCAGGCCAAGCGCGCCGGCCATGCCGGTACCCTCGATCCGCTGGCGTCCGGCGGTCTGCCGATCGCGCTCGGCGAAGCCACCAAGACTGTTCCGTTCGTGATGGACGGCCGCAAGCGCTATCGCTTCACGGTCGCCTGGGGCGAGGAACGCGATACCGACGACACCGAGGGCCGCGCGACCTTCACCAGCCCGAATAGGCCAACGGCCGACCAGATCCGGGCGCTGCTGCCGCAATTTACCGGCAATATCGAACAGACCCCGCCGCAATACTCGGCGATCAAGATTCAGGGCGAGCGCGCCTATGACCTCGCCCGCGACGGCGAGGTGGTGCCGTTGGTTCCCCGACCGGTCGTGATTCACGAATTAGTTCTGACAGAACAGCCAGATAGTGACCATGCCGTGTTCGAGGCCGAGTGCGGCAAGGGCACTTATGTGCGCGCGCTGGCCCGCGATATCGGCCGTTTACTCGGCTGCTACGGCCATATCAGTGCGCTCCGGCGTACCCTGGTCGGACCTTTCGCCGAAGCCGACATGATTCCGCTGGAACAGTTGGAGGCTTTGTGCGATAGAGCCGCGTCTGGCGAGGGTAGCCTCGCCGACGCGCTACTGCCCGTTGAGACCGCGCTGGACGACATCCCGGCACTGGCCGTCACACGGGCGGATGCGGCAAGGCTCCATCGGGGCCAGGCCGTTTTGTTGCGCGGACGGGATGCGCCCGATTGTAGCGGCACAGTTTATGTCACGGTGGCAGGGCGATTATTGGCCCTCGCTGAAGTTGGCAATGGCGAACTCATCCCCAAGCGCGTGTTTAACCTGACCGGACTGACCGCCAGTTCGGCCCGCAAAGAAAGTAACTGACGATGTCGATTACCGCAGAACGCAAAGCGGAAGTCATCAAGACCAATGCTAACAAGACCGGCGACACTGGTTCGCCGGAAGTCCAGGTTGCGATCCTCTCCGAGCGCATTGCCAACCTGACCGGACACTTCAAGACCCACACCAAGGACAACCATTCCCGTCGTGGTCTCCTGAAGCTCGTGTCCACGCGTCGTTCGCTGCTTGACTACATCAAGCGCAAGGACGAGGCGCGCTACAAGGCGCTGCTTGAGAAGCACAACATTCGCCGCTAAGCGAAATCACGCGCGCAAGCCTCTTGCGCGCGTTTTTTGTAGCGGAAGCCATGTGCGGCTTCCGCGATAACGTTCAGAAGCAATCCGGCAACTGGACGATGACGGGCAAGGTGCCCGTCGCGCGGCGCGATCCTCCAAAGATCCCCGCGACCATCGGAAGGATGGACGCCATTCAGAATACCAGAGCCATGGCAGGATCGCCGGACGCTGATTTCGCTGTAACGCGGTCAGCCTCTTGCCGTCTTGCGCATGGCTTTTGTGTTTTGGACTTCAGTGTTTTTGGCCGTCACGTCCTCCGTGAACCCATGAAAGAAAACCACGATGTTTAATGTTCACTCCGTCGAGATCGATTGGGGCGGTCGTCCGCTCAAGCTGGAAACCGGCAAGGTTGCCCGTCAGGCTGACGGCGCCGTCATCGCCACCTATGGCGAGACCGTCGTTATCGCCACCGTCGTCGCTGCGAAGACTGCCAAGGATGGCATCGACTTCCTGCCGTTGACCGTCGATTACATCGAGAAGACCTACGCAGCCGGCCGCATTCCCGGCGGCTACTTCAAGCGCGAAGGTCGTCCGACCGAGAAGGAGACGCTGGTCTCCCGCCTGATCGATCGTCCGATCCGCCCGCTGTTCGTCGATGGCTGGCGTAACGAAACCCAGATCGTCGTTACTGTGCTGTCGCACGACATGGAAAACGATCCGGACATTCTCGCGCTGGTCGCCACCTCGGCTGCCCTGACGATTTCCGGCGCCCCGTTCCAGGGCCCAATCGGTGCGGCCCGCGTCGGCTTCATCAACGATGAATACGTCCTCAACCCGACCCTCGACGAGATGGCCGACACCAATCTCGACCTCGTCGTCGCCGGCACTGGCGATGCCGTGCTGATGGTGGAATCGGAAGCCAAGGAGCTCAACGAAGACGTGATGCTCGGCGCCGTGATGTTCGGTCACCGCCACTTCCAGCCGGTCATCAAGGCGATCATCGAGCTCGCCGAGAAGGCCGCGAAGGAGCCGCGCGAGGTCAAGACCATCGATGACAGCGAAATCGAGAAGGAAATGCTCGGTCTCGTCGAAACCGAGCTGCGCGCTGCTTACGCGATCCCCGTGAAGCAGGACCGCTACGCCGCCGTCGGTGCCGTCAAGGCGAAGGCGATGGCACACTACTTCCCGGAAGGTCAGGAGCCGAAATACGACAAGCTCCGCATCGCCGGCGTGTTCAAGGAACTGGAATCGAAGATCGTTCGCTGGAACATCCTCGACACCAAGAAGCGCATCGACGGCCGCGACCTGACCACCGTTCGTCCGATCGTCGCTGAAGTTGGCGTGCTGCCGCGTGCCCACGGCTCGGCGCTGTTCACCCGCGGTGAAACCCAGGCGCTGGTCGTGACCACGCTCGGCACCGGTGAAGACGAGCAGTACATCGACTCGCTGTCGGGAACGTATAAAGAGACGTTCCTGCTGCACTACAACTTCCCTCCCTACTCGGTTGGCGAGACCGGTCGTATGGGCGGCACCAAGCGTCGCGAAATCGGCCACGGCAAGCTCGCCTGGCGCGCGATCCATCCGGTTCTGCCGGGTCACCACGAATTCCCGTACACCGTGCGTGTGGTGTCGGAAATCACCGAGTCCAACGGTTCGTCGTCGATGGCGTCGGTCTGCGGTGCTTCGCTGGCGCTGATGGATGCGGGCGTTCCGATGAAGCGTCCGACGGCGGGTATCGCCATGGGCCTCATCCTCGAAGGCTCACGCTACGCAGTTCTGTCGGACATCCTGGGTGATGAAGATCACCTCGGCGACATGGACTTCAAGGTGGCTGGTACCGATACCGGCATCACCTCGCTGCAGATGGACATCAAGATCGCCGGTATCACCGAAGAGATCATGAAGGTCGCTCTGGGCCAGGCCAAGGAAGGCCGCATTCACATTCTCGGTGAGATGTCGAAGGCGCTCAACAACGCCCGCGCCGAGCTCGGCGAATACGCGCCGCGCATCGAGACCTTCAAGATCGCCACCGACAAGATCCGTGAAGTGATCGGCACCGGCGGCAAGGTGATCCGCGAAATCGTCGAAAAGACCGGCGCCAAGGTCAACATCGAAGACGACGGCACCGTGAAGGTGGCCTCATCCGATGGTGAGTCGATCAAGGCTGCGATCAAGTGGATTAAGTCGATCGCTTCGGATCCGGAGCTCAACGCGATCTACGAAGGCACCGTGGTCAAGGTCATGGAGTTCGGTGCGTTCGTGAACTTCTTCGGCGCCAAGGATGGTCTGGTTCATATCAGCCAGCTCGCTGGCGGCCGCGTGCAGAAGACCTCCGACGTCGTCAAGGAAGGCGACAAGGTCAAGGTCAAGCTGCTCGGCTTCGACGATCGCGGCAAGACGCGTTTGTCGATGAAGGCAGTCGATCAGGAGACCGGCGAAGACCTCGAAGCCAAGCAGAAGGCCGAAGCTGCTCCGGCAGCCGAGTAATCTTCGCTCACGCGAGATGAGTTGCAAAAGGGCGGCCGAAAGGTCGCCCTTTTTGTTTGTGGCGATGTTCTCCGAGACGCCGAAATATCCTCCCCGCTGCGCGTGGCTTTGTTACGCTTGGGGGAGGGAAAAGAGGAACACGTCTCTCCGACACGTGATGTGCTATGTCCCGCTGCGTCACAATGCCCGCATATGAAACTGGCAGTGATGCGTTGCGTATCTGTCCGACGAACCCGCAAATTCCTCAGGGAGAAGCCCCATGACGACCTCCGCATCGATGTCCCGACGCCATCTCATGCTCGCTGCGACCGGCATCGCTGCCGCGGCCGTCGCGCCCCGTCTTGCTTTTGCCCAGGCTGCCGCACCCGCGACGCCCGCCGCTGGTAACGCGCCGTTCATTCTGCCGCCGCTGACCTATCCGGTCACGGCGTTTGAACCGCATATCGATGCCAAGACGATGGAGATCCATCACGATAAGCATCACGCCGCCTATGTTGCCAACATGAACAATTTTGCCAAGGACACCCCGGTGATCGGCGAGAAGCCGTTGGTCGAGGTGCTCGGCAATCTCAACAGCGTGCCTGACGCGATCCGCACCGGCGTGCGCAACAATCTCGGCGGCCATGCCAACCACACCATGTTCTGGCAGATCATGGGCCCGAACGGCGGCAAGCCGGAAGGCGATGTGCTCGCGGCGATCGATCGCGACCTCGGCGGCCTCGAGAAATTCCAGACCGATTTCAATGCGGCCGGCGGCCGTCAGTTCGGCTCTGGCTGGGTGTTCGTGATCGTCGACAAGGACGGCAAGCTGTCGATCGAGACGCGTCCGAATCAGGACAACCCGATCATGGACGGCAAGCGCGCGCTGATGGGCAACGACGTCTGGGAGCACGCTTATTATCTGACCTACCAGAACCGTCGCGCTGATTATCTCAAGGCGTGGTGGAATACGGTCAACTGGACCAAGGTCGGCGAGCGCTATGCGGCGGCAAAGGCCGGCACGCTGGCGGTTTGATTGAGCTGTCCCATGATCGTCATTCCGGGTTCGCTCGCGCAAGATGCGCGATCGCTTCGGAATGACAGCTCAAGTTACTTCCTCACATCGCCTTCATCAGCGGCGCTCTCCGCGAGCGTAGCCGGCTCGATGCTGTAGCGCTTGATCAGCGGCATTTGCGCTACCGCGAAGGCCATGGTCAGCGGGATGACACCGAACGCCTTGAAGGCCACCCAGAAATCGGTGCTCTGGGTGCGCCAGATCGCTTCGTTCAGAAGCGCCATGGCGAAGAAGAACAGCGCCCAACGCTTCGTCAGCGCGCGCCAGCCTTCATGCGTGAGATTGAACATCTGGTCGAACATAATGGCGATGAAGGAGCGGCCGAACAACAGGCCGCCGCCGAGGATCGCTGCGAACAGGCCATAGATGATAGTCGGCTTGACCTTGATGAAGGTCTCGTCATGCAGCACCAGCGTCAGCGTGCCGAACACCAGCACGATGACGGCGGTGACAAGCGCCATGATCGGCACGTGCCTGACCACGACATAGGACGTGATCATCGCCGCGACGATGGCCACCATGAAGGCGCCGGTGGCAACGAACAGGTTGAACTTGGCATTGGCGACGAAGAACACGATCAGCGGGCCGAGCTCGGTGGCGAGCTTGAGCAACGGATGCGGTTGCTTCTTGTCGATCACGTCGGTCATGTCAGCTTTCAATTCCTGCAATCGCCTGCGCGAAATCCTTGGCGGTGAAGGGCGCGAGATCGTCGATGCCTTCACCGACGCCGATGAAATGCACCGGCAATTTGTATTTCTCGGACAGGGCCACGAGGATGCCGCCGCGCGCCGTGCCGTCGAGCTTAGTCATCACAAGGCCAGTGACACCAGCCGTACGATGAAATGCGTCGACTTGCGACAGCGCGTTTTGTCCCACTGTGGCATCAAGCACCAGCAGCACCGCATGGGGCGCCGAGGCATCGACCTTCTTGATCACGCGCACGACCTTCTCAAGCTCGACCATCAGCTCGGTCTTATTTTGCAGCCGGCCGGCAGTGTCGATCAGCAGGACGTCGCGATTGTCGTCGCGGGCTGCCGTGACGGCGGTGAAAGCGAGGCTCGCGGAATCCGAACCCTGCGCGCCGGCGATGACGGGCACCTTGTTGCGTTCGCCCCAGACTTTCAGCTGCTCGATGGCCGCCGCGCGAAACGTGTCGCCGGCGGCGAGCATCACCTTGCGGCCTTCGGCAGAGAAGGTGGACGCCAGCTTGCCGATGGTGGTGGTCTTGCCGGAACCGTTGACGCCGACCACGAGGATGACGAACGGCTTGTGGCTGGTATCGATCACCAGCGGCTTGGCCACGGCTGAGAGCACCTTCTCGACTTCGGTGGCCACGACAGTTTTGACCTCGTCCGCTGAGATCGCCTTGTCATAGCGGCCATGGCCGACCGCAGCGGAAATCCGCGCCGCCACTTCGGTACCCAGATCGGCCCGCAGCAGCACGTCCTCGATGTCCTCGAGCATGGCGCGGTCGAGCTTGCGCTTGGTCACGAGGTCTGCGACCGCGGTGCCAAGGGCGCTCGAGGTGCGCTTCAGCCCGCCGGAGAGCCGTCGCCACCAGCTCAGTTTTGGCGTTTCGGGAGTGTCGCTCATGTCGGGGGTGTGTTAGCCGTTTCGCGCCATGAACGAAAGTGACGAAGATATCAGGTCGGAGGCCGAGCCCCGGCTGGAACCCCGCACCGACGCAGTCGAATTGACCGCGGCCGAGATTCTGGCGCGGGTGTTGCATCGTGACGGCTTGATGCTGGTGATCGACAAGCCGGCCGGCCTGCCGGTGCATCGCGGCCCCAAGGGCGGCGCCAATCTGGAAACCTCGTTCGAGTTCCTGCGCTATGGCCTGCCGCGCGCGCCTGTTCTGGCGCATCGTCTGGATCGCGATACGTCGGGCTGCCTGGTGCTCGGCCGGCACCGCAAGGCCACGGCGTCGCTTGGCCTGCTGTTCAAGCACAGCCGTATACGGAAAACCTATTGGGCGGTGGTCGAGGGCGGGCCTGCCGAGGAGTCGGGCGTGATCGACATGCCGCTCGGGCGGCTCAATGCCGACCGGGGCTGGTGGATGAAGCCGGATCCGGAGGGGCTGAAGGCTGTCTCGAACTTCACCGTGCTCGGCCGCGGCGGTGGCATGAGCTGGCTGGCGCTGGAGCCGGTGACGGGTCGCACGCATCAGCTCCGCGTGCATTGCGCGTCATCGGGATTTCCGATTGTCGGCGACAATATCTACGGCAACGGGCCAAGATTCGGTGAGCCGACACTGCATCTGCATGCCCGCGAGATCGTGATTCCGATCTCGCGCAACAAGGACCCGATCCACGTCGTCGCACCGGCTCCGCCGCATCTGCACGAGCGGCTCAAGGCGTGCGGCTGGAACGGGGAATGACGCACCGGAATAGCGCTGCATCAGCCGCGCTTTGATGGACTATGCTCACGCGGTAGCGCCGTCCTGAACTGTCACCGTGCCATCGGGGTTCAATGTGACGGTGAGTGCACACAGGTTCGGTTCGAAAACCAATGGCACGACGACCGCCAGCTTGGACGGATCGAAGATTTCGCCCTGCACGACATCAGCGAACGTCATCCAGTATCTCGCCGTCGACGTGAAGGTGAATGCTATGTTTGGCGCGGCCTGCATCACCTCGGTTGCTGATCCGGCCATGCCGATGCCGACGCTTGCCGTGTCCATCGGGATCGTCCCGTCGCATGTGATCATCAGGGAGTCGCTTCGCCCCTGCCGCTGGTCGATGAAGCCAAAGGCTCCGCTGCCATAGGTCAATGTCACGAGGCTGCTGGCCGGCAGCGCCGCGGGCAAGATCTCGACCGCAGCGAAGGTGATGCCCGGCGCGAGCTTGCCGCTCTCCATCCAGGCGAAGTCATAAGTCGGTTGCCAGGAAAAGAGCAGTTGCGTCCTCGGGCCGACCCGCATGGCGAACCAGGCCGGGACAGGCCCGGAAGGCGGGTTCTGGCTGGACTGGAAGCAGACGAATGTCTGTCTCGAACCACTGTTATTGAGAAACTTGAGTTCGTAAGTCGGCATGCCGCCCGCGGCGGCCGATGCTGCCGCCGTGCCTGGCTCGCTACTGCTGTGGTCCGCGAAATTGACGCGAACGATTGACGGCATGTCCACCTCCCCACGCGTTGGATCGGTATATCGCAACTAAAAGTTGAATAAAAGGGCATGCCGATACAAAATGGATTGTCGGCGATGGTGCCTAACTGAGGATCAGTTCGGCCGCGCGCGGGGCTTGCTTCAGGCGACCGAAGCGAACAGCTTCGGATCGAACGTGCCCTCATATTCAAACGCGGCCGGCCCCGTCATCAGCACGTGGTCGTCGCTGTCGCGCCATTCGATGGTGAGTTCTCCGCCGGGCAGCGTCATATGCACGGTGCGGTTGGTCCGGCGCAGGCGAGCGGCGGCAACAGCGGTTGCGCAAGCTGCGGAGCCACAGGCCTTGGTTAGGCCGACGCCGCGCTCCCAGGTGCGCATCACGATGTGATCGCGATCGATGATATGGGCTAGCGTGATATTGGCGCGATCCGGGAAAATGGGGTGGTTTTCCAGCAATGGTCCGAACTTCTCGAGGTCATAGGCCTGGATGTCGTCGACCCAGAAAATCGCATGCGGGTTGCCCATGCTCACCACTGACGGCGTGTGCAGGATCGGGGCGTCAATCGGGCCGATCTGCAGCTCAATGCCGCGGGTGTCGCGGAATTCCTCGGCCAGCGGAATGTCCTGCCAGCCGAACTTCGGCGTGCCCATGTCCACCGTGTAAAGGTCAGGCGCTGGGCCTTGCCAGCAATTGATCAGCCCGGCCTTGGTCTCGAATGTGAGTGCGGTCTTGTCGCCGCCGGCAAAAGTCTGACGCGCCACGCAGCGCATGCCGTTGCCGCAGGCGCCCGCCTCAGAGCCGTCATTGTTGTAGATCGAGACGAAGGCGTCGGTGCCGGCCAGCCGGGGCTTCTGCAGCACCATCAACTGGTCATAGGGCACGCCTTCGGGAGTGGCCACGGCGCGGGCTTCGGCCGGCGTGATACCGGAGGCCGTATCGCGCAGGTCGATCACGACGATCTCGTTGCCGATGCCGTTCATCTTGGCGAAGGAATGGTTGGCCAGTGCGCTCATGTCGTGTCCCGTTATCCCTGCCTTATATGGCGAGGCCGCTCCGATTGACCAGTGCGGCTATTCTGTGTCGGTTGTTTTGAATGGCCCTGCGCAATTTGGGGAGGGGACGAAAGCCGCAGCTGCGTGTTACCATGGTGCCGTATCGCGCATGTTGCCGGACGCTGCGCTGCAGGATGTCACTGGAGACCCTTCGAATGACCCGTTCTCGCCTGTCCCGCCTCGCCACTGCGGCGCTGATCCCGGCTGCCGCGCTGACGCTGAACGCCGCGGCCTGGGCGCAATCTCCACCCGCCACGCCGCCAGCGGCAAGCACCCCGGCCACCCCGCCCGCGCCGGCGACACCAGCTCCGGCGGCAGCGGCTCCTACCACTCCCGCTCCCGCCACATCGGAGACGCCGGCCCCCGCTGCGCCGGCAACGCCGCCTGCTGCAGCGCAGGCCCCCGCAACGCCACCTGCGCCTCAGGTCCAGGTTGCCGATCCGTTCGGCGAGGAAATCACGCTGTCGCCGAAGCAGATGGTGACGTTCGTCGGCAAGGCGAATTGGGATTCTGCCTTCGATACGCTGATGGATGCGTTCAAGCAGATCACCACCGTGCTCGACAAACAGGGTGTCAAATCATCGGGCAATCCGATGATCGTCTATACGACCACCGATGACACCGGCTTCACCTTTCTCGCGGAAATCCCGGTCGATCAGGAGGTGAAGAATCTGCCGAAGGCGATGAAGATGGGCCTGTCACCCGACGGCAAGGCGCTGAAGTTCGTCCATCGCGGCTCCTACGACAATATGGACAACACCTATGAGGCGATCACCAATCACCTCGATGACAAGAAGCTAGAGGCGAAAGACACCTTCATCGAGGAATACATGACCGATCCCTTGAAGACGGCGGAAGACAAGCTGGTCATCAATGTCTATGTGCCGCTCAAGTAGTCGAACCGTAGCTCTGTCATAAGCCTCTGGTCATAAAGAAGCCTTGGACGGTCGCGAGAGATCGGGCATGAAAAATCATCTGACTCTGGCCGTTTTCGGCATTGCGCTCATCGCCACTCCTGCACTCGCGCAGGTCAATCCACCGCCGACGATTTCCGTCTCCGGCGAAGGCACCGTCTCGGTGCCGCCTGATCTCGCTGTCGTCGACGGCGGTGTCACGACTGACGCCAAGACCGCACGCGAGGCCGCCGAGGCCAACAATGCCGCGATGGCCAAGGTGTTGGCGGCCCTGAAGAGTGCCGGCATTGCCGAGAAGGACATGCAGACGTCGCGGTTGTCGTTGTTTCCGCAATATGCGCAGCAGACCCGTCCCAATCCCAATCCTGGCCCCAACGTTATCTCGGGCTATCGCGCCAGTAACCGCGTCACCATCCGCGTACGCGACGTGACCAAGGTGGCCGGCACGATCGACGCGCTGGTATCGTCCGGTGCCAATGAGGTCGGCGGCATCAATTTCATGGTGACCAAGGCGTCGCAACTGCTCGACGATGCGCGCAGCGACGCGATCGCGGATGCGCGGCGCAAAGCGGAGATTTACGCCAAGGCTGCCGGCGTCAAGCTCGGCGCGCCGATCAGTATCTCCGAGGACTCCGGCAGCGCTCCGGCGCCGATGATGTTG
The DNA here is from genome assembly GCF_051811025.1 of Tardiphaga sp. 813_E8_N1_3. Lineage (NCBI taxonomy): Bacteria > Pseudomonadati > Pseudomonadota > Alphaproteobacteria > Hyphomicrobiales > Nitrobacteraceae > Tardiphaga > Tardiphaga sp. 813_E8_N1_3. The sequence continues at coordinate 5,535,611 of NZ_JBPWQE010000001.1, read as the reverse complement.
CGCAAGATGGGCGCCGACGTGGCATCGGCTCCGGTGGCGCAAGGCGAGGACGTGCTGCGCGTGAATGTCAGCGTGAGCTGGGAAATCAAGCCGGCGCAGTGATGGCAGCGTGACACCCCTCCGCATGTCGTCCCTGCCTTTGCGGGGACGACAGTTTAAATCTCCACTACCTGCCCTGGCTTCAGCGCCATAAACTTCTCGCTGGGCAATTCCGCCGCGCTGCATGCGGCAGCCAATCCTTGCACCGGTCCGTCAATCGCCTCATCGGTGAGCTGGAATGTGCTGTGATGGCTGGCCAGCGCCTGCTGCGCGCCGCAATCTGCGAGCGCCTTCACGGCATCTTCCGGATTCATGTGCTGGTCTTTCATGAACCAGCGCGGCTCATAGGCGCCGATCGGCAGGATCGCGAGCCTGATAGCACCATGGGCTTCGCGCACGCGGCGGAAGTGCAGGCCGTCGCCATAGCCGGAATCGCCGACGATGTAGATCTTGCCGGCTGGTGTCTCCAGCACGAAGCTCGCCCAGAGCGACTTGTTGCGATCGAACAGGCCGCGTGCCGTCCAGTGCCGCGTCGGCACCAGCGTCACGGCGAGGCCGTTGCCGAGCTCGACGCGATCTGTCCAGTCATAGGCCTCGGCCTTGATCGCGCTGTCGGCGCTCTTCATGGTGACGTCATTGCCAAGCGGCGTGATTACGCGCGGTGCAAATTTGGCCGATAGCTTCGACAGCGTGGGAAGATCGAGATGGTCGTAATGACCGTGCGACACCAGCACGACGTCGATGCCAGGTAATTTATCGAACGCGATGCCCGGCGCGTTGTGGCGCTTCGGCCCGGTAAATGACAATGGCGACGCGCGATCGGACCACACCGGATCGAACAGGATGTTGATTCCGGCGGTCTGGATCAGCCAGCTGGCGTGACCGACGTAACAAAAACGAACGCCCGTGCCCTCGACCCTGGCAGGCGGCGTATCGGCAAACTCGTTCTCGATCCAGTCAGGCCAGACCTCTCGGGTGCGGCCGCCGCCGAACTGCCAGCGCAGCACTTCGCCAAGCGACTTGGGCGGCACGCCGTCGGGATCGAAGAAGATCTTGCCGTCGAAGTGATCGGAGACGGGGCCGTCATAATTGGTCATGCGGGAAGCCCAGATGGCCGACAGCCCCGCCGCTGCGGCGAGGCCGCCGACGGATGCGAGAAGCTTGCGGCGGGTGATGGTCATGAATGTGAGGCGTCGAAAAAGGGGAACCTGAGGTGAGCGATCACTCACATCTAGGTCAGCTCACGCGGAAATCCAATTGCCTATTGTCAATTTAATCGCCCGCTGCAGAAAATATCCTTTATCCTGAAGAGGTTGCGGTTTCGAACGGTGGCGCGGTGGCCATATTTCCTTGACTCGCCGGGCCCCTGCGCTGTAAATCCCCGCCAATTCTCGAAAAGTTCTCTTTTCGACCCGCCGACCGGTCCTGGAGACCGGAGGTCAACGCCCGACAGCGCGATGCGCCCTCGGGCGCAAAAGTGTTTGGTTCTTCGTCATCATGGTGATGGCGATATCGGAAGCGAAGGCGCGATGTTCGACAATCTGTCGGAACGACTTGGCGGAATTCTCGACCGGCTCACCGGGCGCGGTGCGCTGTCGGAGGCTGACGTCGATGCCGCGATGCGCGAAGTGCGCCGTGCGCTGCTCGAAGCCGACGTCTCGCTCGATGTGGTCCGCTCCTTCATCGATCGTGTGCGCGAACAGGCGATCGGCGCCACCGTCGTCAAGTCGGTCACTCCCGGTCAGATGGTCGTCAAGATCGTCCATGACGAGCTCGTCGCCACGCTCGGCGCCGATGGCGAAGGCGGTATCGATCTTCAGGCTGTCCCGCCCGTCGCCATCATGATGGTCGGTCTGCAGGGCTCCGGTAAGACCACCACCACTGCGAAACTCGCGCGTCGTCTCACCCAGCGCGACAAGCGCAAGGTGCTGATGGCGTCGCTCGACGTCTATCGCCCGGCCGCCATGGAGCAGCTCGCGGTGCTCGGCCGCGATCTTGAGATTCAGACACTGCCGATCGTAGAAGGCCAGAAGCCGGCCGAGATCGCTAAGCGCGCGCTGTCCGCTGCGAAGCTCGGCGGCTACGACGTGGTGCTGCTCGATACGGCCGGTCGCACGACGCTCGACGAAGAGATGATGTCGGAAGCGATCGAGATCAAAGCGATCGCCAATCCGCACGAAGTGCTGCTGGTTGCGGACTCGCTGACCGGTCAGGACGCTGTCAATCTCGCACGCTCCTTCAACGAACGCGTCGGCCTCACCGGCATCGCGCTGACGCGTGTGGACGGCGATGGCCGCGGCGGCGCTGCACTGTCGATGCGCGCCGTGACCGGCAAGCCAATCAAGCTGATCGGTACGGGTGAAAAGACCGATGCGCTGGAAGACTTCCATCCAAGCCGTATCGCCGGCCGCATTCTCGGCATGGGCGACGTGGTGTCGCTGGTCGAGCGCGCCGCTGCGAATATCGACGCCGAGAAAGCTGCGCGCACTGCCGAGCGCATGCGCAAGGGTCAGTTCGATCTCACGGATATGCGTGAGCAGCTGATCCAGATGACCAATATGGGCGGTCTCTCCGGCCTGATGGGCATGATGCCTGGCATCGCCAAGATGAAGAATCAGATCGCCTCTGCCGGTCTCGATGACCGCGTGGTGAAGCGCCAGATCGCAGTCATCGATTCGATGACGCGTCAGGAGCGCAAGAATCCCGACATCCTCAAGGCCAGCCGCAAGAAGCGTATCGCTGCCGGCGCCGGGCTCAAGGTCGAGGAAGTCAACAAGGTGCTGAAGATGCACCGGAACATGGCCGACATGATGAAGGCCATGGGCTCCGGCAAGCGCGGCCCGATGGCCGGTATCGCGCAGGCCATGGGCTTCGGTGGTGGCGGCATGCCGTCACCCGAACAAATGAAGGCGATGGCCGAGAAGATGCCGGGCGGGATGCCGCAGGGCATGCCGTCATTGCCGAAAGATTTCCCGGGCCTGTCGGGCCTGGGCAAACCGACGCTGCCGGGACTCGGCGGCTTTCCCGGTCTCGGGAAAAAGAAATAACGCGATCAATTCAACTTACATTCAAATCGAACACACTTAGGAGAATTCCATGTCCGTCGTTATCCGCCTCGCCCGCGCTGGCACCAAGAAGCGTCCCGTCTATCACGTCGTCGTCGCCGACTCGCGTTTTCCCCGCGATGGCCGCTTCATCGAGCGTCTCGGCTACTTCAATCCGCTGCTCGCCAAGGACAACGAGCTGCGCTTGAAGCTCGACCTCGAAAAGACCAAGGCCTGGATCGCCAAGGGCGCGCAGCCCTCGGATCGCGTGGCTCGCTTCCTCGATGCCGCTGGCGTTGCCAAGCGCGAAGCCCGCAACAATCCCGAGAAGGCCGTGCCGCGCAAGGAGCGCAAGGCCAACGCTGAAGCCGCCGCCAAGAAGTAAGGCGGAATGACCTCCGCGCAAATCTGCGTCGCGCGCATCGGCGCGCCGCATGGTGTGCGCGGCCAGGTCCGGCTGTGGACCTTCACCGAAGATCCATTCGCCGTGTGCGACTACGGTCCGCTTGCCACCAAAGACGGCAAGCGGAGCTTTGAGGTCGATGATGTCCGCGAGGCCAAGGGCCATCTGGTCGCGACGCTGAAAGGCGTCGCGTCCCGCGAAGACGCCGAGCGCCTCAATGGTCTCGAGCTCTATGTGGCGCGCGATGCGCTGCCCGACACTGAAGATGATGAATATTACCACGCCGATCTGATTGGCCTCGCTGCGGTCAATGCCGCGGGCGATGCGATCGGCCGTGTTGTCGGTGTCCATAATTTCGGCGCCGGCGATATCATCGAGATCGCGCCGCCAGAGGGCGCGACCCTGCTGTTGCCCTTCACCAATGCGGTGGTGCCGACTGTTGATCTCGCGGACGGCAAGGTCGTGATCGAATTGCCCGGTGAGATCATCGGCGATGATCCCACCGCGGCGTAAGGCTTACGCTTTCAACGCTTCCGCAATCGTTGTTGCAAACGGCGTGGTCGACCGTCCGATGAGCTTGCTCAGCGTGCGACTGTCGTCGAACAGCGCGCCATCCGCTGCGGCCGTATCCGACGTCGCAATCAGCTCCGCAAGTTCAGGCGGCAGTCCCGCGCCGAGCAGCGCCGCCTTGAAGTCGGCTTCGGGCAGACGGACATAAGCAACGGTCTTACCGGACTGTTTCGTGATCTCCGCTGCGAAAGCTTCCAGCGTGTAGGCGTCGTCGCCGGCCAGCTCATAGATTTTTCCGGCGTGATCCGCTGCCGAGGTCAGCACGGCGGCGGCCGCGGCTGCATAGTCCGCACGCGAAGCCGACGCGATACGACCATCGCGGGCGCTGCTGATCAGCGCATTATGCGCCAATGCTGCGGGGATCGAGGCCGTGTAGTTCTCGGTGTACCAGCCGTTGCGCAGCAGCACGAAGGGAATGCCGGACGCGCGGATCAATTCTTCCGTCGGCAGATGTTCTTTCGCGACTGATAGCGGTGAGGTGTCCGCACGCAGCACGCTCGTATAGGCGATCAGCTTCACGCCGGCCTTCTTTGCGGCGTCGATCACGTTGCGGTGCTGCGCGACGCGCTGCCCGAGTTCGTTCGATGAGATCAGCAGCAGGCGGTCGATGCCCTTGAAGGCGGCGTCGAGTGTCTCCGGTTTGCTGTAGTCGGCAGCGACGACCGAGACGCCCTTGGCGGCAAGATCGGCGCCCTTGGCGGGATCGCGCAGGCCGGCAACAATCTGGCTGGCCGGGACGAATTTGAGCAGGGCATCGATGGTGAGGCGGCCGAGCTGGCCGCTGGCGGCTGTGACGAGAATACGGTGGTTCGACATGGCGGGATCCTGTAAGGTCTCTGATTGAACACAGGTATTGAATAGAGACCGCCTGCCGTTTCCGTAAGGAGGCAGGTTTTTCTCGCCAGGTTACTTGGAAGTGACCTGCGGTCGGCCGAAAGGAGCCTCCCGATGCCCCAAAAAGCCTCTCATGGCGCCCCCTTGGCCACCCAATTCGACGAATGGCAGGCGCGGGGCTTCGATGCCGATGCCTGCCCGGTGCGCAACGTGCTGGACCGCATTGGCGATAAATGGACATCCCTGCTGCTGGTGGCGCTGGCCGCCAAGCCGCGGCGGTTCAGCGAGCTGCATCGCGCCGTGCCGGATATCTCCAAGCGCATGCTCACTCAGAGCCTGCGCGAGCTGCAGCGGGATGGGCTCGTCACCCGCCACGTCTTTCCCACCAAGCCGCCTTCGGTCGAATATCGGCTGTCGCCGCTGGGGCAGTCGGTGCTCGGGCCACTGGCCGGCCTGATCGACTGGGCTGAGCGCAGCTTTGCGGAGATTCAGGCCGCGCGCGCCGCATTCGATGCAGGCGACACCAGCGAGCAGATGTCGGCGGCTTGAACGGGCTCGCGGGGGTTTGACGCCTCGCGCCGGACGCGCGATGGAGAGCCATGACTATCGAACCCCCACCATGGCGCGCGACGGTACTGACGCTGTTTCCCGAAATGTTTCCGGGACCGCTAGGCATCAGCCTCGCAGGCAAGGCGTTGGCTTCCGGCCTGTGGGCGCTGGAGGCGCGCGATATCCGTGCCTCGGCCACCGACAAGCATCGCAGCGTCGATGACACGCCGGCCGGCGGTGGGCCGGGCATGGTGCTACGGGCCGACGTGCTGGCGGCAGCGATTGATGCGGCAGATGTGCAGGATCGCCCCAGGCTCGTCATGAGCCCGCGCGGTCGGCCATTGACCCAGGCGCGGGTGGCCGAGCTGGCGGCCGGGCCGGGACCGCTGATCGTCTGCGGCCGTTTTGAAGGCATCGACCAGCGCGTCATCGACGCCCGAGGGCTCGAGGAAGTCTCGATCGGCGACTATGTACTGTCCGGCGGCGAAATCGCCGCCATGACGCTGATTGACGCCTGTGTGCGGCTTTTGCCGGGGGTGATGGGCAAATTGGCCTCGGGGACCGACGAGAGCTTCTCCGACGGGCTACTGGAATACCCGCAATATACCCGTCCGCAGGTGTTCGAGGACCGCCAGATTCCCGACGTTTTGATCTCGGGCGACCATGCCAGGGTCGCCAAGTGGCGGCTGGCGGAGGCCGAGGCGCTGACCGCCGCACGGCGGCCCGATCTGTGGGCAGCGCACCCGAAAGCTCCGGAATCAGGCAGAAAACGAAAACCGCCAAAAATCACGACGGGTGAGTGACACAGACGGGTGACAACGGCTTTGCTTTCCCGTATAGCAGCGCCAAATCCGTGCACTGGCAGGGTAAGAGTTTCGAGCGCAGCCCGCGCAACGTCTGGGCGCGCCGCCGATGGAGATTTTCGATGAACCTGATTCAGACGCTTGAAAAAGAGCAGTTCGACCGCCTTTCCGCCACCAAGTCGATCCCGGAATTCGGTCCCGGCGACACCCTTATCGTCAACGTGAAGGTTGTCGAAGGCGAGCGTTCCCGCGTGCAGGCCTATGAAGGCGTGTGCATCGGCCGCAACGGTGGTGGCATCAATGAGAGCTTCACCGTTCGCAAGATCTCCTACGGCGAGGGTGTCGAGCGCGTGTTCCCGCTGCTCTCCCCGATGATCGACTCCATCAAGGTTGTGCGTCGCGGCAAGGTGCGTCGCGCCAAGCTGTATTACCTGCGCGATCTGCGCGGCAAGTCGGCCCGCATCACCGAGAAGAAGACCGAGCGTCCGGCCAAGGTCGCTGCTGCGGCTGCTGCCAAGTAATTTTCCGCACCATCGAATTGTGCGAGACGAAAAGCGCGGCGCAAGCCGCGCTTTTTTGTGATGTGAAGACTGCATACCTCCGTCGCATTGGCGTCGTGATCGCCGAGTGCTATATGACTGGAATGTTTCTAGACCTGCACCAGCACGCTTTGCGCATCGTCATCGACGATCATAGCCGGCTGCCCGGGCGTTTCTTCGGCCGCTTCACTACGTCGATCGTGGGCGCGCTTAGAAGCGCGTGAGCAATCTCACGCCTTTCTCTTCCCGTTTCTCAGTTGTGCGCTTTGCGCCGCCGATGCGGCAAATCATTTAGCAGCACGCAACTGGCCCACGTTTCTTTCGAGGCCTGATCTCATGACTGACTCTGCAAAGCCAACCACCCTGTACGACAAGATCTGGAACGATCATCTGGTGCATGAAGCCGATGACGGCACGGCGCTGCTCTATATCGATCGCCATCTGGTGCATGAAGTCACGAGCCCGCAGGCCTTCGAAGGTTTGCGCATCACCGGCCGCAAGGTACATGCGCCGGAGAAGACGCTCGCTGTTGTCGATCACAACGTGCCGACCACCGATCGCACCAAGCCCAATCCCGATCCGGAAAGCACCGAGCAGATCGCGACGCTGGCTGAGAACGTGCGCGAATTCGGCATCGAATATTACAACGAGTTCGACAAGCGTCAGGGCATCGTTCACGTCATCGGCCCCGAGCAGGGTTTTACGCTGCCGGGCACGACCATCGTTTGCGGCGACAGTCATACCTCGACGCATGGCGCGTTCGGTGCGCTGGCGCATGGGATCGGCACGTCGGAAGTCGAGCACGTGCTGGCGACGCAGACGCTGATCCAGAAGAAGGCGAAGAACATGCGCGTCACCGTCGACGGCATTCTGCCCGACGGCGTCACCGGCAAGGACATCATCCTGGCCATCATCGGCGAGATCGGTACTGCGGGTGGCACCGGCTACGTGCTGGAATATGCCGGCGAGGCGATCCGTGCGCTGTCGATGGAAGGCCGCATGACGGTCTGCAACATGTCGATCGAAGGCGGCGCCCGCGCCGGCCTGATAGCGCCGGACGAGAAGGCCTATGAATTCCTCAAGGGTCGCCCGATGTCGCCGAAAGGCGATATGTGGGAACAGGCCGTGCGCTACTGGGAAACGCTGCGCTCTGACGAAGGCGCGCATTTCGATCACGAGATACGTCTCGACGCCGCCAAGCTGCCCCCCATCGTGACCTGGGGCACGTCGCCGGAAGACGTCATCTCGATCACGGGCAAGGTGCCGAACCCCGCCGATATCGCCGATGAAGCCAAGCGTCTCTCCAAGGAACGCGCGCTGGCCTATATGGGCCTGACCGCGGGCACCAAAATCACCGACATCAAGCTGGATCGCGTCTTCATCGGTTCCTGCACCAATGGCCGCATCGAGGATTTGCGCGCTGCGGCCAAGGTCGTCGACGGCAAGACCGTCAACGGCCATGTCTCGGCGATGATCGTGCCGGGCTCGGGTCTGGTGAAAGAACAGGCTGAAGCCGAAGGGCTCGACAAGATCTTCCTGAAAGCCGGCTTCGAATGGCGCGAGCCCGGCTGCTCCATGTGTTTGGCGATGAACCCTGACAAGCTGGCGCCGGAAGAACGCTGCGCCGCCACCTCGAACCGCAACTTCGAGGGCCGTCAGGGCCATAAGGGCCGCACCCATCTGGTGTCGCCGGCGATGGCGGCCGCGGCTGCGATCGCGGGGCACTTCGTCGATATCAGAGAGTGGCACTAATTTAGCTGCACGCGACGTCACTTCCTCGGTAAGATCGACGGCCTGCTTGCGCGGGCCGTCTTTTTTATGAGCTTGGTAATTCGTCACAAATGCCCCGCGCACCCGACAAACCGATCGCATTGACCAACGCCGCCGCCCGCCGCATCTGGCTGCGCGCGCAGCAGCTTGATGCACGTGCGCCATTCGGCGATGGTGCGGAGGCGGTGAAGGCCGCCGTGCAACATCTCGGCTATGTGCAGATCGACACCATCAATGTGATCGAGCGTAGCCATCATCACATCCTGTTCTCGCGCATCCCCAACTACAAACGCGCGGACCTCAGACAGGCGCAGACGCACGACAAGAGCGTGTTCGAATACTGGACCCATGCGCTCGCTTATGTGCCGACCGATGATATCGGCTTCTTCGTGCCGGACATGAAATATTATCGCCGCGAGGGCCACGGCTGGTTCGCCTCGGTGACGCCAGCGGACAAGCGCAAGGTGATGCGGCTGGCCAAAGCCGGCCCGTTGTCGATTCGCGACATCGATGACGATGTGCTGCGCGAGAAGGATCACGAATGGGCCAGCCGCAAGCCGTCCAAGCGGGCGTTGCAGCTCGCCTTCTATGAGGGCCACCTCACGATCTCCGAACGCACGGGCATGCTGAAGACCTATGACCTGTTGCTGAGGCATTTCGGCTGGGACACGCTGCCCAAGCCGGCAACTTCAGCGCAGAAATTCGCCTATCTGCTCGATCGCGCGCTACGCTCGCAGGGCATCGTCAGTCTCGATTCGATCTGCCATCTCGATGCGCCCTCCAAGGCCGGCATTCGCAAGCTGATCGAGGCGCGGTTGCGCAAGGGTGAGTTGGTGGCCGTCGCGCTCGACGGCGCCGGCAAGCAGGAGCACTGGACGACGCCCGCAGCGCTCGAGGACGGAAGCGAAGGCGAGGCGGGGCTGGTGCATGTGCTGTCGCCGTTCGATCCCCTGGTGATCCAGCGCAAGCGCACGAATTTGTTCTTCGGCCACGATCATCGCTTCGAGGCTTATGTGCCGAAAGAAAAGCGCCAGCTCGGCTATTTCGCATTGCCGGTGCTGGTAGACGACAAGATCGTGGCGGCTGTCGATCTCAAGACCGATCGGCAAAAGCGCAAATTGCTGATGCAGCAATGGAGCTGGGTCGGTGAGGGCGCGAAGCCGAAGACGCCGCGCAAGGAATGGAAGCGGTGCATCGAGGAAGAGCTCGGGCGGTTCGAGGCGTTTCAGCTGGGAGAGTGAGCAATCAAACTCCGCCGTCATGGTCGGACAAGCCCGGCCATGACGGAGAGTGTGGAGCGTCGCTTCAGTCAAATCGACCCATCTCACCAGTAAATGTTGAAGCGATGGTGATGCCGCCGGTAGTGCCAGTGGCGGTGATGCCAGGGGCGATAGCGGCAGATCTTGCGTGGGCCGTAATAGGTCCAGACGATCCGGCAGAAACGGCGCGGTTGGTAGTAGCGTGGCCCGTAATAATAGCTCGGCGCATAGGCGTAATAGCGCGGGCGGAAATGGCGGCGATAACCGTAGTGGCGCGCGCCGTAGTAACGCGCCGGCGCATAATAGGGTCGCCGCGCGATCAATGGCGCCGCGTAGCGATAGCCGCCGCCATGGAATGCGGGGCCGCGCCGGAAGCCGCCGCCGACAAAGGCCGGGCCCGGACGGAAACCGCCTCCGCCGCGGAACACAGGCGCTGCGGCCCGGAAGCCTCCGCCCCCTCCGCCGCCCCGAAACGCCGGCATGCCGCCGCCGCGAAATCCGCCGCCACCTCCGCCATGAAAGGCGTGACCTCCGCCACCGCCGCGGAAACCACCTCCGCCACCGCCGCCGCGTCCACCGCGATGCTGGACCTGCGTGAGCAGCGCGTCGCTGGCCTGCTTGGCTGCCGGTGCCGCGCCGGGATTGATCAGCGAGACTGCCTGTGCCGATGGCGTCAGCGACACCATCATCGCTGCGGCGGCAGCCACGCCGAGCGAGCGCGTCATGAATTGTCTGATCGCAAAACTTCGTTCGGCATTCAGGACAGGTTGTCGATTTTGAACATGTCTCATCGGAAACATCCTCCCTCGATCAGCGCATGGGACATCGATCGCGCAAACCTGACGGCGCAGGTCCTCGCTTGCGCCAACGGTGCGTTTGCGCAGGGTCATGTCATGTGGGTTGTCGCGCCTTGACCGAAAATTAAGGATGTCGATCTGAACGCGTCATGAATGACGCAGGCAGAAGCTGTAAGGCGCGCGCAAAAAAACAGGCGCCGCAAAGGGCGCCTGTCGATGTCGTCCGGTGATGTCAGGATTTACCAGCGGCCGAAGCTGAAGCCGACGCTGAGCGGGCCGCCGAAGCCCGGGCCGTAGCCATAGGCGCCATAGGGATGATAGCCGCCGTAATAGCCGTAGGGCCGATAGCCGTATCCGCCGTAGTAAGCAGGGCGATAGGCATAGGGGCGTCCGTAATAGGCCGGGCCGTAATATGAGCGGTACGGGCGATAGCCGTATCCGTAGCCATAACGCGGGCCGTAATAGCTGCGATACCCGTAGTGCCGGTGGCCGAAGTGATGATGGCGGTGGTGAAAGTGACGATGGCGCCGCTGCGCGCTGAAGTCCGTGGCCTTTGCCTTGTTGTCTGCCGCAGCCTTTTGAGGCGTCTGTGCGTCAGCCATTGCGGGGGCGCTGGTCAATGCGCCACCAAGTGAAAGTGTTGCAGCCAGCATGGCTGCGCCTACCCAGTTCTTCATGATTTTTCCTTGCCTCGATCGCTTTCCATCGATCGTCTTTCGTCGCCTTCACCCCATAACGCATATAGCTGCAATGATTTCCCGCGACAGACCGACGCGGTCACCATCTTGTCAATGAGAACAGGCGCGCTTGTGCACGCCTGCTCTCATTTTAGAGATAGTCTTAGTAGCGCCAGCCGCCGTGACGACGCACGTGATGCGGCCGGTGCCAGCCATGATGGCGGCGGACGTGATGTGGGCGATGCCAGCCGTGGTGACGCCGCATGCCGTGATGCCCGCGATAGCCGCGATTGTGGTGATGACGATACTGAACGTCAGTCGTCAGCTTCGCACTGCCTTGCACGGACGATGCGATGCCCGGGCCGTTCAGCGAGACTGCATTTGCCTGCTGCGTCGGCGCTGCGACAAACAGCAATCCTGCGATGGCGGCGAGGCCGAAAAATTTCTTCACGTTCACGTGTTCTCTCCTGAGTCTGCTGCGTTCATGTCGAGATGCAGCTTCACGAATGGATCATCGCCCATGTGCATGACGCTAGGGCGCCGGAGGTGAACGCGATGTGAATATGCTCGGTGCGAATATGTCGCATGGTTTTGTGACGCATCGCTGGAACGAGAGTAAGCGCATGCGAACGCCATCTCCGCAGTTGCAAAGTCTCGGCCTGACGTCATTCAAAATTAAAGTATGAAGTGTCGGCTCAGCCGCGGCGCCAGTAGCAGTTCATGCGCGGCACGATCACGGTGCCGCTCGGGCGATATTCCTGCACCAGATTGGCGGTGCAGTCGCGCACGGCATTCGGGCCGGGATTGTAGCTGGGATAGACACCGCGTTCGTCCGGCGTGCGATAGATGCGAACGCGCGGGCGGGCACGGCGAGGCTGAACGCTGTCGTCGGATTGGGCGACCTGCGTGGCCGTCTGCGCCTGTGCGGTATTCGCCATCGGCAACGCGCCGAGCGCAACCGCCAATCCCAGTGCCGCCATCATGATCCGCATCTTAACGCCCCAAACCGCCATACGCATGATCCCGAAAAGTGGGTGCCGGTTCTCGGACAGGATCATGCTTCAAAAGAATGCCGCAAAGTCTCCGATTGACGCCCGCCCGTCAACCGCCGGGACAACCTTGTGCCGGCGCATTGCCATGTCATGGGAATTGGCTAGACAGGGACACATGTGGCACCAGGCAAAAGCTCCCGATCTCGCGGAAATGGAGGACATGGCCCATGCCATGCTCGCCCTCCTGCCGGAGGATTTTCGCAAGCTCTGCGCGGGCGTGATCATCCGGGTCGACGATTTCCCGACCGATGAGGTGCTGGAGGAGATGCAGGCCGAGACCGAATTCGACCTGCTCGGCCTGTTCCAGGGCGTCGGCCTGCCATTCCAGAGCCAGGACAATACTGGCCAGTTGCCCAATATGATCTGGCTGTATCGCCGGCCGATCCTGGATTACTGGGCCGAACACGACGAAACCCTCGGCCATATCGTCCGCCACGTGCTGATCCACGAGATCGGCCACCATTTCGGGCTCTCGGATGCCGATATGGAGGCGATCGAGGCGCAGGTGACTGACTAGGGCCCGCAAATCGGGCCTGGACCGCCCGTCCGATCGGTCCAAAAGAGGCGGGCAACCTCGCAATGCGCATTTGCTCGCAACGGAACTTCGGGTGCGCCCAACGACAACCGAGGCGATAAAACCGACGTCTCAGAAATAGCTTTGAACGATCTGCCTGAGAGGATTTTCGGGATTGAGAAGCAGCTTTGCGGTCATCCCGAGCGATATCAGCACAAGCAAGGGGCGGATGAGAGCGGGCCCGAAGCGCATTGCTGCTTTCGATCCCAGCCTTCCTCCTATGAAGTTCCCAACCGCCATTGTCGCGCCAAGTACCCAAAGAACTTGTCCTCCAAAAGCGAAGACGACAAGCGAAACAACGTTGCTCATCAAATTCAGTGCTTTTGTATGGGCGGTCGCTCTCACCAGTCCCATGCCCAGCAATGTCACAAGGCTTAAAGCGTAGAATGATCCAGCGCCGGGACCGAAGAAGCCATCGTAAAAGCCGATAACGGCAGCGACGCCCGCGTAGCTGAGTGAGCTGAGATGGGCTTCGCGATCTACTTCGCTTGCAGTTGGGGCGAACAGGAAATAAATCGCAATCGCGATCAACAGCACAGGTAAGATGATCAATAGCCAACGCGTGTCTGCTACCATCAGCGCAAGCGCACCCAGGATTGCTCCGCCTAGCGTCGCGAGCAGCGGCACAATCAACATGCGAAAATCTATCCGGCCTGCGCGCCAGAACGTCCAAACGGCGGAAGCAGTACCGGCACTGGCCTGAACTTTATTTGTGGCGATCGCTGCTACTGGATTGACGCCAGCCGCGAGCAACGCTGGGATTACGAGCAGCCCGCCGCCTCCGGCAACGGCATCAATAAAGCCAGCGAGCAGCGAAACCGCGCACAGTGCCGCGATGATTTCTGGTGCAAGATCAAACATCCGCGCCTTGTTGCGGGTTTGCAGCCGTGGGGCAAGTGCACGTTTCGACAGGTTACCTCCGCGCTGCCGGCAGGATTCTCCTCTTGGCGAAGCCTCGCTTCACGCAGGGAAAGGCATGGGCGCTCAGCCAAAATCGCCCTTGGAGCGCCGTCCCGATCAGGCTAAAAAGCTGGCTTAATCGAGGACCTTTGCCATGGACAAGTTCACCACGCTGGAAGGCGTCGCGGCGCCGCTGAAGATCATCAATGTCGATACCGACATGATCATCCCGAAGCAGTACCTGAAGACCATTAAGCGTACCGGCCTCGGCAAGGGCCTGTTCTCGGAAGCCCGTTACAACGACGATGGCAGCGAGAACCCGGATTTCGTGCTCAACAAGCCGGCCTATCGCAACGCCAAGATCATGGTCGCAGGCGACAATTTCGGCTGCGGTTCGTCGCGCGAACACGCGCCATGGGCGCTGCTGGATTTCGGCATCCGCTGCGTGATCTCGACCTCGTTCGGCGACATCTTCTACAACAACTGCTTCAAGAACGGCGTGCTGCCAATCCGCGTCTCGCAGAAGGATCTCGACGCGTTGTTCGACGATGCCGAGCGCGGCGCCAATGCGACGATCACCATCGATCTGCCGAACCAGGAAATTCGTGGCCCCGATGGTGGCACGGTGAAGTTCGAGATCGATCCGTTCCGCAAGCACTGCCTGCTCAACGGTCTCGACGATATCGGCCTGACGATGGAGAAGAAGCCCTCCATCGACAGCTACGAGGCCAAGCTCAAGACCGCGCGCGCCTGGGCCTGATTCACTTCGGAAGGTGACGCGTGATTCCTGACGTCGTCACCTTTTGGGATGGCCCGCTCGATGCATTGCGCAGGCTGTGTCTGCTGTCGCAGGTCGAGGCGGGCCATCGCGTCACGCTCTATAGTTTCGCTCCCATCACCGACCTGCCGGACGGCGTGAGCAATGCCGATGCGGAAGCTGTGTTGCCGCGCGCCTTTGCCGAGCGGCTGCGCCCATCAGCTCCCAATGGCGCGTGGGTCGGCTGGACCCCGCTGCAGTTCAGCGATTTCTTTCGCATCCGGCTGATGGCCGAAGGTCTTGGCCTCTGGCTCGACGCGGATGTGTTGTTGCTGAAGCCCATCGAGATTGATCCGGCAAAACCCTATTTCGCCTGGGAGAAGCGACGTCAGCTCGGCAATTCGGTGCTGTATCTTCCGCCCAATGATCCGATCGTCGCGGCGTTCGAGGCGCTGATCAAGCAGGATGAGTTGACGCCCGACTGGATGTCATTGCGTCACCGGCTGGCTTTTACGTGGCGCAAGCTGCGCGGTAGTGCGAAGAGCGCCAGCGACGTCCGTGTCGCGATTTTCGGCCCGGCATCGCTGACGGCGCTGGCGAAACGCCACGGCTCCCAGCATCACGCGCTGCCGCGGAAGGCTTATTATTCGATTCATGCGGAGCCAAAGCTGTTCTTCGAGCCGTCGGACTTTGCGACGCTGGTCGGCGATCCGGATATTCTCGGCTTTCATATCTCGCCAAAGGGACGTGGGAAGGAAGCGCCGATGCCGGGAAGCTTTTATGCCTGGGCGACCGAGCGGGTCGGCAACAAGCAGATGAGCTAAGCAGCATAAGCTCGTCATTCCGGGGCAGGTCGGACCGCGTAGCGGACCGGCATGAACCCGGAATCCCGAGATGGCTTCAATCTCGGCGACTCCCACATCGAGATTCCGGGCTCAGTCCGGCCGCCTGCGGCGTCCATCCTGTCCCGGAATGACGAGTGTGGTTAGCTCCCCATCGTCGCAATCGCATCCGAAATCGCGATCGTGCGCTTCGCCATCTCCGCATGCAGCCGCTCGACCATCTTGCCGTCAAGCTGGATCGCGCCGCGGCTGGCGTTTTCCGGCTGCTCGAATGCTGCGATGATGCGGCGGGCCTGGGCAACTTCGTCGGCCGGCGGCGTGAAGACCTTGTTGCAGGCCTCGATCTGGCTCGGATGGATCAGCGTCTTGCCGTCGAAGCCGATGTCGCGGCCCTGTTCGGCTTCGGCGATGAAACCCTCGGTATCGCTGAAATTGCTGTAGGGACCATCGAGAATTTCGAGACCATGCAACCGCGTCGCCAGCACGCAATGGGTAATCATCGGCAACATCGCCGCGCGGCCGGGCATCATGCGGATGCGGGTTTCACGCGCGATATCGTTGGGGCCGAACACGAAGCCGGCCAGGCGATTTTCGGAATCCCTGGAGGCTGCCGCGAGTTCCTCCGCATGGAGGATGGCGCGCGAGGTCTCGATCATGGCCCAGACCTTGATCGACATGTCGGCGCCAATGTCACTCAGGCGATCCGCAACGGCTGAGAGATCCTCGACGCTGGAAATCTTCGGCACCAGGATGCCGTCGGGCTTGGCCTTGCCGGCCATGGTGACGTCGTCGATCCACCATGGCGAATCCAGCGCATTGATGCGGATGATGACCTCGCGCTTACCGAAGCCTCCGGCATTGAGCGTCTGCGCGATGGCCTCGCGCGCGGTTCCCTTGGCGTCCGGAGCCACGGCGTCTTCAAGGTCCAGGATGATGCCGTCGGCCGGTACGGTGCGGGCCTTCTCCAGCGCGCGCGGGTTCGAGCCGGGCATGAACAAATGGCTGCGGCGCGGACGGATCATGGCGTCATTTCCCTGAAATTGGTGCCTGCTTATGGGTTGGTATTCGCGATAGCATCTCAGTCCGCCGCCCGGAAGGCTTGTTCGCGCTGGCGTCCTATGGTTATCCGTGGGGACCCATGAGGCAGACCATGACATCATTTCCGAAGCAGCTCATTGCCGGCTACCAGACCTTTACGTCGGAGCGATTGCCGACCGAGCAGTCGCGCTTCCGCGAATTATCGGAAAAGGGCCAGTCGCCGGAAGTCATGGTGATCGGCTGTTGCGACTCGCGCGTGTCGCCGGAGGTCATCTTCGATGCATCGCCGGGCGAATTGTTCGTGGTGCGCAACATCGCCAACCTGGTGCCGGTCTATCAGCCCGACGGTGGCGCCCATGGCGTCTCGGCGGCGCTGGAATATGCGGTGCAGGTGTTGAAGGTGAAGCACATCGTCATCCTCGGCCACGCGCAATGCGGCGGCATCCGCGCTTTCGTCGACAATGCGGCGCCGCTGTCGCCGGGTGACTTCATCGGTCGCTGGATGTCGATGTTCATCAAGCCCGACGAGAAGGTCGAGATCCGCGAGCACGAGGCGTTCCAGGATTTCGTCACCCGTATCGAAAAGGCCGCCGTGTTCCGCAGCCTCGAAAATCTGATGACGTTTCCGTTCGTGAGCAGCAAGGTCGCGAAGGGCGAGCTCGAACTGCACGGCGCTTACTTCGGCGTCGCCGTCGGCTCGCTGTCCGTGCTCGATCAGGCCGCGAAAGAGTTTAAGCCAGTGGCGTAAACAAAAAAAGCCGGATGCTGAGCATCCGGCTTTTGATTGTTGGAAGTCGAAGGTCCGCTTACGCGGCCTTCTTCTTCGCCGTAATCAGCTTGCGGTTGATCAGGCATTCCGCGATCTGCACGGCGTTGAGCGCCGCGCCCTTGCGCAGGTTGTCCGACACGCACCAAAGAACCAGACCGTTATCGACCGTCGAATCCGTGCGGATGCGGCTGATATAGGTGGCGTCCTCGCCAGCGGCTTCGTAAGGCGTGACGTAGCCACCGGGCTCGCGCTTGTCGATCACGAGGCAGCCCGGCGCGTTGCGCAGGATGTCGCGAGCTTCATCTTCCGAGATCGGATTCTCGAATTCGATGTTGACCGCTTCCGAGTGGCCGACGAACACCGGCACGCGCACGCAGGTCGCGGACATTTTGATTTTGGGATCAAGAATCTTCTTGGTCTCCATCATCATCTTCCACTCTTCCTTAGTGTAGCCGTCCTCCATGAACACGTCGATCTGCGGGATGACGTTGAAGGCGATACGCTTCGGGAATTTGTTATTGACCAGCTCGCTGTTGGTGTAGACGGCCTTGGTCTGCGAGAACAACTCGTCCATCGCATCCTTGCCCGCACCCGACACCGACTGATAGGTCGAGACGACGACGCGCTTGATGGTCGCCTTGTCATGCAGCGGCTTCAGCGCCACCACGAGCTGCGCAGTCGAGCAGTTCGGGTTTGCGATGATGTTCTTCTTGGTGAAGCCATCAACGGCAGCAGCGTTTACTTCCGGCACGATCAACGGCACGTCCGGGTCCATGCGCCATGTCGACGAGTTGTCGATCACGACGGCACCGGCGGCACCAATCTTGGGCGACCATTCCTTGGACACGGCTCCGCCGGCCGACATCAGGCAGATGTCGACATCGCTGAAGTCATAGGTCGCGAGGTCTTTGCATTTCAGGGTTCTGTCGCCGAAGGAAACCTCAACGCCCATGCTGCGGCGCGACGCAAGCGCCACGACCTCGTCAGCGGGGAATTTACGTTCATCCAGAATGCTGAGCATTTCACGCCCGACATTGCCGGTCGCTCCGACCAGCGCGACTTTGTAACCCATCGTTCACTCTCCGAAGAAAAATGCTTCACCCCCACATACCGTGGAAAGGGAAGAGCCGCGCTTCTATGCGAGAAACGTCGCAAAGACAACGTCCTAAGCGTATTTGCGTGTGTTGATGCGTTCAATTTTGGTTTCGCACCACCCAAAGTCGGCAGGCGTCCATCCGGCCCTGCAGAGCTTTGCCGACGAGTGCGGTGCCATCGCCGTGCGTCTGCTCGCCTATATGGGGGCGCTGGCACTGGTTGTCATGGCCGCGGTTACCGTTTTCGACGGGCTGGAATTCGACCTCAGCAGCGAACCGGTCGCCAAAGCCGGCTGGAGCGTCGCCAGCCGTTCCCATCCAGCCTTCGCCGTCAGCCAGTTTGATTCATCAGGTAAAACAGCATCTTACGAGATCTTGAGACACCCCGACGGCGGCCGCAAGGATGTCTTGCGCTGGTTGTCGCCCGGGGAGCGCCCGGTGGCCGAGCTGGAATTGTATCGCCCTGGTGCCGAGGTCGAGCGGGCAGGTTCGCCAGCGGCGGACATTGCAGGCCGCATGGACCCCGGTGGTGTCAGCGAAGCGGTGGGCGAGGGCATCGTCGACAGCAAGTTCGGGCCGGTCGCCCTGATGGGCTTTTCCGACCGGCTGAAGGACAGCAAGCGCTGCCTCGGCTTCATGAAGACGCTGGACGACGCCAATCTCAGGATTTCCGGCTGGTCGTGCCAGGGCGACGGCCTGCCGGCGCGGCGGGCGGCCATTGCTTGCACGCTGAACCGGCTGGTGCTGCTCACCGCCGGCAATGAACCCCGGCTGCAGGAGGCCTTTGCCCAGGCAGATCTGAAGCGGGCCGGCTGCATCAGTGGTGCGGCGCTGTCGGCGGCCTCGGCCGACTGGGTCACCGGCGCCCAGAACCCGCTGCTCCGCGGCAGCCTGTGACCTCTTCGTGATGGGTTGGACCAAGACCTTGGATTACATGCAACATTCGGCCACCCCGCGCATTATATCGGCGACTGTGGCCGGATAGACCTTGTGGCCGGATACCTCGGCCAGCTAAATTGACCGCAAATCGGATTTGCCGACTCGGCTTTTGAATGCCGATCTTCTGACTGCAATGAGGACCTGATGACCTTGAAATTCCCCGCCGCGAAAACTCTCGCCACGTTGTTCGCGACGGTTGCCGTCATCGCGACCGCCGTTGCCGCGTCTCCGGCCGACGCCGCCACCAAGAAGAAGGTGCGCGTCTCTGACCGTGACGCCGTTTACGGTGCGCGCGGCCCGAACGTGACCTATCAGCAGGGCCGCACCCGTGTTTACGTGACGCGTCGCTCTTGGCTCGATGCCGGCGTCGAAGTGCTCCCGGGTGATCGCAAGTTCACTGATTACGCCTATCCGCCCGGCTACTCTTTCGCCCGCGACAATAACAACCGTCCGCTGGACCGCCAGCCGCTCAACTCGCAGTGGGATCTCGGCGGCTATCCCGAGCGCTTCCCGCTCTACTGAGCGCGCGACATATCGATACGAAAATGCCCGGCTCAGCCGGGCATTTTTTGTTCAGGGGGAAGAGGTTCGAGCGCGCTTAAGCGTGCAGCGCCTGCAATTCCTTCAGCAGCGCTTCGCCCATGCCTGATGTGCTGACCACTGTCGCGCCTTCCGACTTGATATCCGCCGTCCGCAGACCCTTTGCCAGAACCGCGGCGATGGCCTGGTCGACCTTGTCGGCCAACTCGCCCATCTCGAGCGAATAGCGCAGCGCCATGCCGAAGGAGGCGATCATCGCCAGCGGATTAGCCATGCCCTGGCCGGCAATATCCGGCGCTGAGCCGTGCACGGGCTCATACATTGCCTTGCGCTTTTTGGTCTTGGCATCGACTTCGCCGAGCGAGGCCGAGGGCAGCATGCCCAATGAGCCGGTCAGCATCGCTGCGATATCGGAGAGCATGTCGCCGAACAGGTTGTCAGTAACGATGACGTCGAACTGCTTCGGCCACTTCACGAGATTCATGCCGCCGGAATCGGCGAGCTGATGCTCGAGCGTGACGTCCTTGTATTCGCGGCCGTGGACCTGCGTGACAACCTCGTTCCAGAGTACGCCCGACTTCATGACGTTGCGCTTCTCCATCGACGTCACCTTGTTCTGGCGCTTGCGGGCCAGATCAAACGCAACACGTGCGATGCGCTCGATTTCATAGGTGTCGTAGACCTGCGTATCGACAGCGCGCTTCTGGCCGTTGCCGAGATCGGTGATGGTTTTCGGTTCGCCGAAATAGACGCCGCCAGTGAGCTCGCGCACGATCATGATGTCGAGGCCCTCAACCACCTCGCGCTTCAGGCTCGATGATTCCGCCAGCGCGGGATAGCACACGGCCGGGCGCAGATTGGCGAACAGGCCGAGATCCTTGCGCAGGCGCAACAGGCCAGCCTCGGGGCGGTGCTCATAAGGCACGTTGTCCCACTTCGGACCGCCGACGGCGCCGAAGATGATGGCGTCGGCCGCATCCGCCTTGGCCATCGTTGCATCGGTGATGGGGAGCTTGTCGGCATCATAGGCGGCACCGCCAACCAGACCGTTCTCGATCGTGAATTTGGCGATGCCCTGGGCATCGATCCAGTCGATCAGGCGCTTCACCTCGGCCATCACTTCAGGGCCAATGCCGTCGCCGGGGAGAAGCAGCAATTTGTGCGTTGCCATATTCAAGTGCCCTTGCAATCCGTTATTGATTGCCGCGAGTGCTAAGACGTCATTGCGGGAATGGCAAGACAGTGTTGCCGAAGGGATGATTGCGGCTTCCGTGAAACCTGCGACATTGCCGGCGCAGCGGAGATTCCCGTGACGTCACCTGTGCCTTCCCCGGCGCGCCGTAACCCGGCGTGGCTGATACTCGTCCTGTCGCTCGCGCCAGCCATCGGGCTTGGCATCGGCCGTTTTGCCTATTCGCTGGTGTTGCCCGATATGCGCGACAGCCTGCAATGGTCATATTCGGCCGCCGGCTTCATGAATACCGTCAACGCCGCGGGGTATCTCGCGGGCGCACTGGTCGCGGCCCGGCTCGGCAGGCGCTTCGGTTTGATCGCGGTGATTCAGGGCGGCACACTTGCTTGCATCCTGTCGCTCATCGTTTGCGGCGTCACCGTGGATTTTACGCTGCTCAGCATCGCGCGGCTGGTCACCGGTTTTGGCGCGGCGGTCTCCTTCGTGGCCGGCGGCGCGCTCGCCGCCACCATCGGCCTCGCTTATCCCGAACGCTCGTCCTATCTGCTCAGTCTGTTTTATGCCGGGCCAGGTATGGGCATCCTCCTGTCCGGTCTGATCGCGCCTTTCGTGCTGCAGGGCTTTGGTCCGGGCTCCTGGTGGATCGTGTGGCTGGTCCTTGGTCTCGTATCGGTCGTGATCGGCCTGCCGCTGTTGCGTCCGCGCGTTGATGCGTCCGATGACTCGTCAACGGACGACAAGGTGCCGCTCGCGATCCGTCCGATGTGGATTTACCTCATTGCCTATTTCATGTTTGGCGCCGGCTATATCGCCTACATGACCTTCATGATTGCCTATGTGCGCGATGGCGGCGGCAGCGCGGTGGCCCAGAGTGCGTTCTGGTGCCTGATCGGCGTCAGTTCGTTCGCGTCGCCATGGCTGTGGCGCGGCGTGCTCGCGCGTGGCCAGAGCGGCCGCGCGATGGCAATCATTCTCGGCACCAATGCGGTGGGCGCAGCGATGCCGCTGCTCGGCCATTCGCCTGTGGTGCTCGGCATCTCTGCCGCCATTTTCGGCGTTGCATTCTTCGCGGTGGTTGCGGCGACCACAGCCTTTGTGCGTTTCAACTATCCCCGCGCGGCATGGTCGAAAGCCATCGCAGCGGTGACGATCGTGTTCGGCATCGGCCAGACCCTGGGCCCGATCGCGGTGGGTGCCATCACGGATGCAACGGGCAGCCTCACTTCGGCGCTGGTGGTCTCGGCGGCAACGCTCGCGATTGGCGCTGCCATGTCGATGTTCCAGAAACCGATCAGCTCCCGCTGAAATCGTTATAGCCCTGGTCTTCCCAATAGCCGCCCTTGTAGTCGTTGGTGACTTCCATCGCGACGACGTATTTCGGATTCTTGAAGCCGAGTTTGGTCGGTACGCGGATCTTCATCGGGAAACCATAGGCCCGCGGCAGAAGCTGGTTGTCGAACTTGAAGGTCATCTGCGTCTGCGCATGCATGGCTGTGGGCATATCGAGCGAGCTCGTATAGTCCTCGGCGCAGCGGAAATGGACCCACTTCGCGTTGGTGTCTGCACCCACCAGCTTTAGGAAGTCGCGCAGCGGCGTGCCCTGCCAGGAGCCGATGGCGCTCCAGCCTTCCACGCAGATGTGGCGGGTGATCTGTGACACCTCAGGCAGTTTATGCAGCTCATCCAACGTCCAGGACTTCTTGTCCTGCACCAAGCCGGATACTTCGAGCTTCCACTCCTTGCCGTCCACATTCGGCGCGTCGTCCTCGGCATAGAACGCGTTGAATGGAAATGGACGCTTGATGTCCTTCTCGGAGTAGGTTGGCGCCAGCGTATTCGGATTGAAGATCCTGGCCTGCACCATGTCGTTGAATTTCGACATATGTGTCAGCAGGTTATCGGCCGAGAGACTGTCGCTCACGTCGCAGCCGGTGAGCAGCGTCAGCGCGCCGAAGCTTGCACCCGACGCGATGAAGCGGCGGCGCGACAGATCGGGCATCAGTTTGGTGGCGTCCTTGACGAGGAGATCCTTGTCGACGCCGGGAATGATGAGGGAGCGGATTTTCCTGATCATGGTCGTATTTCCTCAGCGTCCGATAATCATCGCACGCAGACTCTTCGGCACGATCAAGGCCAGAGCCACGTGGATCACGAGGAAGCCGACAATGGCGGCCATCATGAAGAAATGCACATAGCGCGCGGTGTCGTAGCCACCGAACAGCGCCGTGAGATATTGCAGCTGAACCGGCTTCCAGATCGCGAGGCCCGACAGGACGATCAGAATGCCGACCGCAATGATTCCGGTATAGAGCAGCTTCTGCACCTGATTGTAGGTTGAGAGATCAGCGTGCGAGAGCTGGCCGGTCAGCGCGGCCTTGGTGTCGTCGAGCACGCCTTTCGCTGAGATCGGCAGCAGCTTCTTGCGGAAGCGTCCGGTGGCGATGCCGAGGGTGAGATAGACGAGGCCGTTGATCACCAGCAGCCACATCGCTGCGAGATGCCACATGATGCCGCCGCCGAGCCAGCCGCCGAGCGTGATCGACGACGAGAAGGTGAAATTGAACAGCGGCGAGGCGTTGTAGATCTGCCAGCCCGACATGATCATCAGCACAATGGCCACGGCATTGATCCAGTGCACGACGCGGACCCAGGCTGGCTGGATCACCTTTGTTTTGGGTTTGGCTGTAGCCGCACGGTCTTCGCTCAGGGAGATGCTCGACATGGAATCATCCATTGGCATGGGTTCTGGCATCTATACGGTATAAAGTGCCATTCGTTACGGACGCTGTCTTCTCAACCTTCCGGGATGCCAATCATTCCGATCACAAAAAAGCGAGCCAGGTTGCCCCGGCTCGCTTCTTGACGCCCCTCGGTATCCTCGGGGGACGCGCGCGCATCCGGTGGGGACAAGTCAGGATGCGCGAACTTGCTGCGCTGAAGCCAGAGATCAGGCTTTCGGCATCAGGACAGTATCGATGACGTGAATCACGCCATTCGACTGGTTGACGTCAGCGATGGTCACGGTTGAAGAGCCGCCCTTGGCGTCGACGATCATCACCTTGCCGCCCGAAGCCTTCACCGTCAGCTCTTCGCCTTCCACGGTCTTCAGCTTCTGGTCGTCCTTGAGGTCGGCGGCGTTCAGTTTGCCGGGGACCACATGGTAGGTCAGAATTTTGGTCAGGGTCGCCTTGCTCTCAGGCTTCACCAGCGTATCGACGGTACCGGCCGGCAGCTTGCCGAAGGCGGCGTTCGTCGGTGCGAATACCGTGAACGGGCCCTTGCTGGAGAGGGTATCGACCAGGCCGGCGGCCTTCACGGCGGCGACCAGCGTGGTGTGATCCTTCGAGTTGACAGCGTTCTCGACGATGTTCTTCGACGGATACATCGGCGCGCCGCCGACCATCACGGTTTTCTCGCCCGACATTTCGCTCTTCATCATCTTCTTGTCTTCGGCCTGTGCGGGGGCAAGCACAGTGCCAGCGATGGCGAGGGTGCTGAATGCGACGGCCGACAGAAGTGCAATGCGCTTGGACATGGATCGTCTCCCGAGTGATGTGAGTGACCAGCGATCTCGCTGGTGCGATGATTGGGTATCGACCGCGGCAATCCCTTGGAGGCCAGATTGCGCCGTCGATGTCGGAGCTACGCGAGGCCTCGGGGGCAGTTTCAGCCTATATTTTTCGGTGCCGTTGAAACTTTTGCGGGCGCATCTCGTTCGCGCGAGGCAATAACGAGTTCGATGCATCGCGTTTGATACAATCACGCGCGGAAACCGCGACGGGATGACGCGACCCAAGGGGCTGATCCACCGGATATGGGGGCGATCCCCATGGGGGATGCGTTGCCTAGATGTGGCCATCCTTGCTAAGGAACGGGACAAATTGATGCGATCGTTGGGCTATCCGCACCGGTCGCTCCCGCACTCCTGCACCGCGTGACCTTGCCATGAACGCCAATCTGTTTTCTCGCCTGTTCGACAAACTCGACGATGCCTCACGTCTCGCGATCGAGACGCCTGAGGGCAAGCACATTAGCTATGGCGATCTGATCGCGCTGGCGGGCCAGATGGCGAATGTTCTGGTTGCTCGCGGCGTCAAGCCGGGTGACCGTGTGGCTGCGCAGACCGAGAAATCGGTGCCTGGTCTGGTGCTGTATCTGGCGACCGTGCGTGCCGGCGCGGTCTACCTGCCGCTCAACACCGCCTATACGCTCAACGAACTCGATTACTTCATTACCGACGCCGAGCCGTCCCTGGTGGTCTGCGATCCCTCCAAGGCCGAGGGCTTTGCCGCTATTGCGGCCAAGGTCGGCGCGAAGGTCGAAACACTGGGTGCTGATGGCAAGGGTTCGCTGACCGATGCTGCGGCGAAAGAGAAGCCGGATTTTCAGACCGTCGCGCGCAAGAACGAGGATCTCGCCGCGATCCTCTATACGTCGGGTACCACCGGCCGCTCCAAGGGCGCGATGCTGAGCCACGACAATCTAGCGTCGAACTCGCTGAGCCTTGTTGAATACTGGCGTTTCACCAAAGACGACGTGCTGATCCACGCGCTGCCGATCTACCACACGCATGGTCTGTTCGTGGCGAGCAATGTGACGCTGTTTGCGCGCGCGTCGATGATCTTCCTGCCCAAGCTCGATCCGGAACTCATCATCAAGCTGATGGCCCGCGCCACCGTTCTGATGGGCGTACCGACGTTCTATACGCGTATCCTGCAGTCGCCGAACCTGACGAAAGAGACTTGCAGCCACATGCGGCTGTTCATCTCGGGCTCCGCACCGCTGCTGGCCGATACCCATCGCGAATGGTTTGCGCGCACCGGCCACGCCGTGCTCGAGCGTTACGGCATGACCGAAACCAACATGAACACGTCGAACCCCTATGACGGCGAGCGCGTGCCCGGCGCTGTCGGCTTCCCGCTGCCCGGCGTGTCCGTACGCGTCACCGATCCGGAGACGGCCAAAGAACTCGCGCGCGACACCATCGGCATGATCGAGGTGAAAGGGCCGAATGTGTTCCAGGGCTATTGGCGGATGCCGGAGAAGACCAAGGCGGAGTTCCGCGACGACGGGTTCTTCATCACCGGCGACCTCGGCAAGATTGACGCCAAGGGTTACGTACACATTCTCGGCCGCGGCAAGGATCTGGTGATCTCCGGCGGTTTCAATGTCTATCCGAAGGAAATCGAAAGCGAGATCGACGCCATGCCCGGCGTGATCGAAAGCGCCGTGATCGGCGTACCGCATGCAGATTTCGGCGAGGGCGTCACCGCCGTGGTCGTGAGCGACAAGAAGACCGTGATCGATGAGGCCTCCGTGCTCAAGGCGCTGGATGGCCAGATCGCCAAGTTCAAGATGCCGAAGCGCGTGATCTTCGTCGACGATCTGCCGCGCAACACCATGGGCAAAGTGCAGAAGAACGTGCTGCGCGATAGCTACAAGGATATCTACGCGAAGTAAGTCCTCGCACGGTCCTTGAGCCAAACTCCGCTGCACCCCTTCCCCTCGCGAAGCTTCGTGTCGCGCGGGGAGAGGTGAAGCAAGTGCGTGGCCGTGCCCTAGATCACATGCTCCGGCGCGAGCGCGCAGGCTGAATTCGGGTCCATCTCGATCTGGATCGTCGCGTGCTCGATGCCGAAGTCGCGCTTCAGGCG
This sequence comes from Tardiphaga sp. 813_E8_N1_3, assembly GCF_051811025.1. NCBI lineage: Bacteria > Pseudomonadati > Pseudomonadota > Alphaproteobacteria > Hyphomicrobiales > Nitrobacteraceae > Tardiphaga > Tardiphaga sp. 813_E8_N1_3. Next base: position 5,508,976 of record NZ_JBPWQE010000001.1, on the reverse strand, counting down.
CGCTGCGACTTCCATCAGATAGGCATCGCCAGGTGCGCCTGACGGGATCACCATGTGACAGGTCAGCGCCACTTCGGTGGTGCTCATGGGCCAGATATGCAGGTCATGCACCTGCGCGACGCCGGGGCATTTCTCCAGATAGGTACGGACTGCAGCAGGATCGATGCCGCGCGGGACGGCGGCAAGTGACATCGCAGTGGAGTCGCGCAAGAGGCTCCAGGTGCCCCAGACGATCAGCACGCAGATGCCGAGGCTGGTCAGGGCGTCGACCCACAGCCAGCCGGTGAACATGATGACGATCGCGGCGATGACCACGCCAACCGAGACCGCAGCGTCGGCGACCATATGCAGATAGGCGCCACGAATATTGAGGTCGCTGTCGCGGCCCGAGGCGAACAGCCAGGCGGTCACGCCGTTGATGACGATGCCGATGGTGGCGACGATCATCACGGTGATCTCGGCTACCGGTTCGGGATTGAACAGTCTTAACACGGCTTCCCAGGCGATGGCACCGACGGCAACCAGCAGGAACACTGCGTTGAAGAGTGCCGCGAGAATTGAAGAACCGCGCAAGCCATAGGTGAAGCGCGGCGTTGGCGCGCGCTTTGACAGCACAGCCGCGGTCCATGCGGCGATTAGCCCGAGCACATCCGAGAGATTGTGCCCGGCATCGGCCACGAGCGCCATCGAGCCGCTGGCATAGCCGTAAATCGCCTCGATGACGACGAAGACGGTATTGAGGCTGATGCCGATGGCGAAGGCCATGCCGAAACTCGCGGGCGCATGCACATGCCCGCCGGGGCCGTGCGCATGGCCGTGATCGCCTTGCGCGTGGCTGTGGCCCGCATGGTCGTGTGTGTGACCGTGGTCGTCATGATCGTGATGTGAATGCGCCATCGATGTTCCGTCGCGTGGTCTGACGGCATCCATAGCAAGTTATGATTTGGATACTATTACGGTGACCGATGCGCCTCTGTCGCCCCGATTACGGGGTCATATTAGAGCGATGACAAACCGGCTGCCGACGATGAATAGATAAATTCCAAACGCCATTTCCAGCGCGCGCTTCGACATCGCGTGTGCTGCCTTCACGCCGAGCGGCGCCACCAGCAGGCTGGTCGGCATCACCAGCAGCGCGCCGATCAGCGAGACATAACCGACAGCGAAGGGCAGCTGCAGCGCTGCGACGTCGGGGAAGCGCGCGGCGGCCGGCCAGCCGGCATAGATGTAACCGATGGCGCCGGGGATCGAGATCAGCACGGCGAGGGCCGAGGATGTCGCCACCGCCTGATGGATAGGCCGGCCGTAAAAGGTCATCAGCAGGTTGGAGAACAATCCGCCGCCGATGCCCATCAGTGTCGAAAGAAGGCCGACAAAGAAGCCATAGATCTTCATCAGCGGCCCGTCGGGCAGGTCGTCGCCGAGCTTCCAGCCATCGCGCGCGAGCAGCAGCCGTGCGGCTGCGGACCAGGCGACGGCAACGAAAACGATCTTGAACAGCCGCTCCGGGGCATAACGGGCTGTGACGCTGCCGATGACGACGCCGATCAGGATCGGCCACCACCACTTCCGCAGGATCTCCATATCCACGGCGCCGCGCGCCATATGGGCACGGAAGGACCGGATCGAGGTCGGGATGATAATGGCCAGCGAGGTGCCGATACAGAGCGGCATCCGCACTTCCAGAGGCACTCCGGCGATGCGGAAACACTCGTAAAATACGGGGACTAGGATGGCGCCCCCGCCTATTCCGAAGACGCCCGCCAGGAAACCGGCCAGTGCGCCGACGGCAATAAGAAGCGCCGCCAGTTCGACAATCTCGGTTACATTGAGCCCAGCCATTCCCGCCCCGATTGCTATTTGCTATCGCATCATGAAGTTCTCATGAATCGCGCTTCACCAAGGCTGTCAGCAACAAGCCTGGCAACTGTCAATACCCGCAAATGCAAGGCTCATTTGAAGCTCTGAACACCTGTTCGGAGTATGTCATTTCGCGATTGCACTGGTTGTTTTGAGTTCGTAAATAGAATTGCTCTACGCGATCCCCAATCGGGCACCGTCTGCCCATTAACCTGTCAAAGTTGCTAAATGACCGCTCGGATCGAACGTCCCCTTTCGCCGCATCTGCAAGTGTACCGCTGGACCCTGACGATGGCGCTGTCCATCGTGCATCGCGCTACCGGCGTCGCTTTGTATTTCGGCACCTTGCTTCTTGTCTGGTGGCTGATCGCCGCTGCGTCCGGCCCCGCGGCCTATGCTCATGTGCAGGCCTTCACCGGCAGCATCATCGGTCGCCTGATCGCATTCGGCTACACATGGGCGCTGATCCATCACGCCATGAGCGGAATCCGCCATCTCGTCTGGGATCTCGGTTACGGTTTCAAGCCTTCCGAACGTGAATGGCTCACCTGGGCCGCATTGATCGGCGGCATCGGCATCACCATCCTGCTCTGGATCATTGCCTATGCGATCGGAGGCGGACGATGAGCGGTTCCAATTCGCCCAAGTCGGTGCGCACGCCGCTCGGTCGCGTCCGTGGTCTCGGCTCCTCGCATTCCGGCACCTCGGACTTCTGGCGTCAGCGCCTGACCGCCGTGGCCATGCTGCTGCTGATGATCCCTGTGATCTTCATCGTGATGTCGCTTTTCAGAAGCAACCAGGCCGGCGTCGCGCAAGTCCTTGGTTCGCCGATCGTGGCTATCGTCATGCTGCTCTTCATCGTTGCCAGCATCTGGCACATGAAGATCGGCATGCAGGTCGTCATCGAAGACTATGTCCATGACGAGAAGATCAAGCTGATCTCGATCATCGGCAACAATTTCTTCTCTGCCGCCGTGGCGCTGGCATCGATCTACGCCATCCTTAAACTTTCATCCGGAGTGTAGCGCATGGCCGTCAACGGCACTGGCGCGAACGGCGTTGGCGGCCCCGCCACCAACGGCCACGCCTATCCCATCGAAGATCACACCTATGACGTCGTTGTCGTTGGCGCCGGCGGCGCCGGCTTGCGCGCGACCGTCGGCTGCGGCGAGGCGGGTCTGCGCACCGCCTGCATCACCAAAGTGTTCCCGACCCGCTCGCACACGGTTGCAGCACAGGGCGGCATCTCCGCCTCGCTCGGCAACATGCACGAGGACAACTGGCGCTGGCACATGTACGACACTGTGAAGGGGTCGGACTGGCTCGGCGATCAGGACTCGATCGAATATATGGTGCGCAACGCGCCCGACGCCGTTTACGAGCTCGAACACTGGGGCGTGCCGTTCTCACGCACCGAAGACGGCAAGATCTATCAGCGCCCGTTCGGCGGCATGACCATGGATTATGGCAAGGGCCAGGCCCAGCGCACTTGCGCCGCCGCTGACCGTACCGGTCACGCCATGCTGCACACCATGTACGGCCAGGCGCTGCGACACTCGGCCGAATTCTTCATCGAATACTTCGCTATCGATCTGATCATGGATGATCAGAACGTCTGCCGCGGCGTCATCGCGCTCAAGCTCGACGACGGCACGTTGCATCGCTTCAAGGCGCAGACCGTCATTCTCGCCACCGGCGGCTATGGCCGCGCTTACGCCTCCTGCACCTCGGCGCATACCTGCACCGGTGACGGTGGCGGCATGGCGCTGCGCGCTGGTTTACCACTGCAGGATATGGAATTCGTTCAGTTCCATCCGACTGGCATCTACGGTTCGGGCTGTCTCGTTACCGAAGGCGCACGCGGCGAAGGCGGTTATCTCGTCAACGCCGAAGGCGAGCGCTTCATGGAGCGTTACGCACCGTCGGCCAAGGACCTCGCCTCGCGCGACGTCGTTTCGCGTGCGATGACCATCGAAATCCGCGAAGGCCGCGGCGTCGGCAAGAAGAAGGATCACATCTTCCTCCATCTCGACCATCTCGATCCCAAGGTGCTGGCCGAACGTCTGCCGGGCATCTCCGACTCGGCGCGCATTTTCGCCGGCGTCGACGTCACCAAGGAGCCGATCCCGATCGTTCCGACGGTGCACTACAATATGGGCGGTATCCCGACCAACTATCACGGCGAAGTCGTCACCAAGAAAGACGGTGACGACAACGCCGTGGTGCAGGGCCTGATGGCTGTGGGCGAAGCCGCCTGCGTCTCGGTGCATGGCGCCAACCGTCTCGGCTCCAACTCGCTGATCGATCTCGTGGTGTTCGGCCGTGCGGCCGCGCTGCGCTGCGCCGAGAAGCTGACGCCGAATGGCAAGCAGCCTGATCTGCCGAAGGACTCGGCCGACCGCGCGTTGAGCCGTCTCGATCACTACCGCTATGCGAAGGGTGGCACCACCACCGCGAAGATCCGCGAAAACATGCAGCATGTGATGCAGACCAATTGCGCCGTGTTCCGCACCGGCGAAGTGCTGAACGAAGGCAAGGAGCTGATCCACAAGGTGTATGGCGGCATCGGCGATATCGCCGTCTCCGACCGTTCGCTGGTGTGGAATTCGGATCTCATCGAGACCCTGGAATTCGACAACCTGATCACTCAGGCTATCGTTACCATGGACTCCGCTGCAAACCGCACCGAGAGCCGCGGCGCCCATGCGCGCGAGGACTTCTCGGATCGCGACGACAAGAATTGGATGAAGCACACGCTGGCGTGGATCGACGGGGGCGGCAAGACCACCATCGATTATCGCCCGGTGCACGATTACACGATGACCAACGACGTTCAGTACATCGTGCCCAAAGCGCGCGTGTACTAATGATGATGACAGCGAAGGCTTGAGAGAATGGCTGAGTTCGCACTTCCGAAGAATTCAAAGATCACCGGCGGCAAGGAATGGCCGAAGCCGGCCGGTGCCACGCAGACGCGCGAATTTCGCGTCTATCGCTGGAATCCGGATGACGGCAAGAACCCGTCGGTCGACACCTATCACATCGACACCAACGACTGTGGTCCGATGGTTCTCGATGGTCTGATCTGGATCAAGAACAATATCGATCCGACGCTGACCTTCCGCCGCTCCTGCCGTGAGGGCGTCTGCGGTTCCTGCGCCATGAACATCGATGGCCAGAACACGCTGGCCTGCACCCGCGCGATGGACGAAGTCGACGACGGCGCCATCAAGGTCAATCCGCTGCCGCATCAGCCGGTCGTGAAGGACCTCGTGCCGGATCTTACCAACTTCTACGCCCAGTATGCGTCGATCGAGCCGTGGCTGAAGACCACCACGCCGACCCCGCAGAAGGAATGGAAGCAGAGCCATTCGGATCGCGAGAAGCTCGACGGTCTCTATGAGTGCATCCTGTGCGCCTGCTGCTCGACCTCGTGCCCGAGCTACTGGTGGAACAGCGACCGCTTCCTCGGCCCGGCTGCACTTCTTCAGGCCACCCGCTGGGTCAAGGACTCGCGCGACGAAGCCACCGGTGAGCGTCTCGACAATCTCGAGGATCCGTTCCGGCTCTATCGCTGCCACACCATCATGAACTGTGCCAAGGCATGCCCGAAGGGTCTCAATCCTTCCGAAGCCATCGCCGAGCTGAAGATGAAGATGGTCGAACGTCAGGTCTGACGTTTTACGGATCCAGATTTGCCGAAAAGGACACCGGTCTGCGTAAGCAGGCCGGTGTCCTTTTTGCTCATGATTTAAGCATATTGCCTCCTCGAATCCCGATCCCTCGGGGCTGCAACGCTATTTCTCGTTGAAAAGGGGACTCGCCAAGGTTGGCACGGGCTGTGCTAGCCTGTGCCTGATATTTGATCAGGGGGAGTTCTTCATGTTTCGTCAGCTGGGTTTGAGCGTGATGGCGGGTGCAGCGCTGCTGGCGTCTGCGCTATCCGCGAGCGCCGATACCGATGTCAAATTCGCGCTCGACTGGAAATTCGAAGGTCCGTCCGCGCCGTATTTCGTTGCGCTCGACAAGGGCTACTACAAGGCCGAAGGCCTCAACGTGACCATCGACTCCGGTCCGGGCTCGGTCGCCGGCATCGCGCGGGTCGCGGCGGGCACCTATCCGATCGGCTTCTTCGACATCAATTCGCTGGCGCGCTTCCGCGACCAGAATCCCGACAAGGACGTCAAGGGCGTCCTCATGGTCTATGACAAGCCGCCGTTCTCCATCGTCAGCATCGCCAAGTCGGGCATCAATTCGCCAAAGGACCTCGAAGGCAAGATCCTGGGCGCACCGGCGCCGGACGGTGCCTTCGCGCAGTGGAAGGCCTTCGTCAAAGAGAACAAGATCGACGACAGCAAGGTGAAGATCGAGAATGTCGGCTTTCCGGTGCGCGAGCCGATGCTCGCCGACGGCAAGGTCGATGCAATCACCGGTTTTTCGTTCTCGTCCTATTTCAACCTGATGTCGAAGGGTATCGCCGAGAAGGACATCAAGGTGATGCTGATGTCTGATTACGGCATCGTGCTCTATGGCAATGCCATCATGGTGAACCCCGAATTCGCCAAGGCTAATCCCAAGGTCGTGGCCGGCTTCGTGCGCGCGACCGTCAAGGGTATCATCGACACGATCAAGGATCCCGACACCGCGATCAAGTCGGTGATGAAGCGCAACGAGACCGCTGACGAGAAGATCGAACTCGCTCGCCTCAAGATGTCGCTGAAGGATAATTTCGTGACGCCGTGGGTGAAGGCCAACGGCGTCGGCGGCATCGATGAGAAGCGCATGACAGATGCCATCGATCAGATCGCTGTGACCTACGAGTTCAAGAATCCGAAGCCGAAGGCGGGGGATCTGTTCACGTCGGAATACCTTCCGCCGGCTGACGAGCGTAAGTTCTAAGCGTCGCGACAGAAGGCCAGGTCGTTTCGCATGGAAGCGTTCGTAGATATCGATGGCGTCACGCTGAAATACCGTGGCGCCTCGGGTGACATTGTCGCGCTTCAGGATGCGACGCTCAAAGTCCAGCGCGGCGAATTCGCCGCGGTGGTCGGCCCCTCCGGCTGCGGCAAGTCCACCTTGATGCGGCTCGTCACAGGCCTGCACAAGCCAACGGCCGGCACCATCGCCATCGACGGCAAGCAGGTGACGGGACCGGTGAAGATGGCCGGCATGGCGTTCCAGAACGCCAATATGCTGCCGTGGCGCAAGGTAATCGACAACGTACTGCTGCCGCTGGAAATCGTTGAGCCGCATCGCTCGCAGTTTCGTTCAAAGAAAGCGGAATTCCGCGCCAAGGCCGAGCAGCTTCTGGCCACGGTCGGCCTCGCCGGCTTCGGCGACCGCTATCCCTGGGAATTGTCAGGCGGCATGCAACAGCGCGTCTCGCTGTGCCGCTCGCTGATCCACGAGCCGGCCCTGCTGATGCTCGACGAACCCTTCGCCGCCCTCGATGCGTTTACGCGCGAGGAGCTGTGGTGCGTGCTGCGTGATCTGTGGCAGCGGCTGGGCTTCACCGTGATTCTGGTGACGCACGATCTGCGCGAAGCGGCATTCCTTGCTGATAATATCTACGTCATGAGCGCGCGCCCCGGTCACATCGTCCAGATCAAGCCGGTAGATTTCTCGCGCCCGCGCGATCTGCAGGTCACCTACGAGAAGGAGTTCGGCGACATCGTGATGGAGCTGCGCATGAAGATTGCACAGGTGCGCCAGTCATGAACCCGCGGACTTTCGAAAAGCTTTCGCCCTGGCTCTTCACCATTGCCATCTTCCTGATCTGGGAGCTGGCCTGCATCGTCTTCAAGGTCAACACGTCGGTGCTGCAGCCGCCGTCAGCCGCCTTTGCGGCGATGTTCAAACTCTGGCGGGTGTTCCTCTATCATTCCTGGGTCACGCTCTGGGTCACCATGGTCGGATTTGCTCTGGCCGTCGGCTTCGGCATCATTCTCGGTCTCGTGGTGGGCTGGTCGCGAGCGATCTATCGCGGGCTCTATCCGGTGATGATCGGTTTCAATACCATCCCGAAGGTCGCCATCGTGCCGCTGCTGATCCTGTGGTTCGGCATCGGCGAAGTGCCGGCAATCGTCACCGCCTTCCTGATTTCGTTCTTCCCGATCGTGGTCAATATCGCCACGGGTCTGGCGACAACCGAACCGGAACTCGAGGACGTATTGCGGGCGCTTGGCGCCGGCAAGCTCGACATCATGCTCAAGGTCGGCATTCCGCGTGCGCTGCCATATTTCTTTGGCTCGCTGAAGATCGCCATCACGCTGGCTTTCGTCGGCACCGTGGTGTCGGAGACGCTCGGCGCCAATGCCGGGCTCGGCTATCTGATCGCGCTGGAGGGCGCCAGCTTCCGTATGGCAAATGTCTACGCCGCTTTGCTGCTGCTCGCCTTTGAAGGGGTGCTTATGTATGCGGTGTTCGCGGGTATCGAGCAGCATTTCACCAAATGGGCGTTCCGGTCGCAGATGAGCGCGGGCGGCTAACGCCACAAGACTTCCTTCCGGTTAGAGCCGAGTTCCTGCCCGCGGCGCGGTTGGTGAGACACCGCCCTTGCGCTAGACTGCAGGGAGTCGGGCAGGCGCTTTGAAGACAGAACACCAAAATTCGTTGAGAACGCTGCAATGGATGATGGCCGCTTCGTTGGCCCTTCCGCTTGCATTGTTTCTGTTTGCGGCGGCGACGTCATGGGTGTCGACGCGCGAAATCGCCGACCGCGAGATCGAGCGCGCGCTCGATGTGGCGCATGAACACGCGTTGAAAGTGTTCGAGACCATCGATCGCAGCCTGTCCGAAATAAACGAGATCGTGCGCGGTAAATCCGACGACGAGTTGCGTGCGCAATCGAACCAGATGGCGGCCCGGCTAAAGCAGCTCACCGATGCGCTGCCGCAGTTGAAGTCGGTCTGGGTGTTCGACAACAAAGGCCGCGCGCTGGTCAACAGTCTGGATCTGGCGCTGTCGGATCTCGATTTCTCTGATCGCGATTACTACAGGGCCCATATCGCAGGTGATGCTGGCACGTTCATTGGTCAATCATTGTTGCCGCGCCCACCCTATCAGGGCGCGTCGTTCTTTGGGGTGAGCCGCAGGCGGGTCTCGGCCGACGGCAGCTTCACCGGCGTTGTGCAAGCCTCGGTCTTTCCGGAATATTTCGATCGTTTCTATGCGCGCATCGGTCACGATGCCGGGAGCTTCTTTGCGCTTGGTCTCACCGACGGTTCGATCCTGGCACGTTATCCGCAGCTCGATCGTGAGGTGCGGCTCGATCCTAAGGGGGCCGTGGGCCGCACCCTGTCGGCCCATCCCGCTGGAGGACTGGTTACGCTTGTCTCGCCTGGCGACAATGTCGAGCGCCGTATCGGCTATCAGCAGCTCGCCGGCTATCCGGTCTATGTCGCGGCAGGTCTTGAAACATCAGCGATCCGTGCGCGCTGGCTGCGCACCATCAGCTATCATCTGATCTTCGGCGTTCCTGCGACGGCGCTGCTGTTCCTGCTGCTGGTATTCGCGATCCGTCGCACCCGCCGGCTCAATTTCGAAGCGATGAAGCGGCGCGAGGCGGAGGAGGCTTTGAAACATGGCCAGCGGCTGGAAGCGCTCGGCCAGTTGACCGGCGGCGTCGCGCATGACTTCAACAACCTCCTTACCGTGATCCGCTCGTCGGTGGATCTGCTGCAACGGCCCGACCTCTCGCCGGATCGCCGTGCACGCTACATTGCAGCGATCTCCGAAACCGTGAACCGGGCCGCCAAGCTGACAGCGCAATTGCTGGCTTTTGCACGGCGCCAGACGCTGAAGCCTGAAGTGTTCGATGTCGGCCAATGCGTGCATTCGGTGAGCGAGATTATCGGCACGCTGACGGGCGCGCCCATCGAAATTATGACCCATGTGCCCGATGAGGCGTTGTTCGTGGATGCCGATATTGGTCAGTTCGAAACCGCGTTGATCAACATCGCGGTCAATGCGCGCGATGCCATGGCGGGCGAGGGGCGGCTGACGATCGCTGTCAGCGCGGCGGAGCAAATCCCTGTTGCGCTCGCCCTGAGGTCTGACGGCTATGTGGCGATCTCAGTATCCGACACCGGCGCCGGCATTCCCGCCGATCAGTTCGAGCGCATCTTCGAGCCATTCTATACGACCAAGGAAGTCGGGCAGGGCACTGGCCTCGGACTTTCGCAGGTGTTCGGCTTTGCCAAACAATCCGGCGGCGAGGTCGTGGTCGCGAGCGAAGTCGGCAAAGGCAGCACTTTCACGCTCTATCTGCCGCGCGTTTCCGGCAATAGCATCGCGCCAGCGCTGTCGGCGAGCGAAGCGCCTGTTGTCGATGGCCACGGCATGTCGGTGCTAGTGGTGGAAGACAATCGCGACGTCGGCACTTTTGCGACTGATGCGCTGAGCGAGCTTGGCTACACCACCGTGCTGCGGCCGAACGCTCAGGAAGCGCTTACCGAACTCGCCCGCCACGCCACGCACTACGACGTGGTATTCTCCGATGTGGTGATGCCTGGGATGACCGGCATCGAGCTGGCGCAGGAGATCCGAAAACTCTACCCGGATCTGCCGGTGGTGCTGACCTCCGGCTACAGCCATGTCCTGGCGCAAAACGGCACCTTCGGGTTCGAGCTGCTGCATAAGCCCTATTCGGTCGAGCAGTTGTCGCGCGTACTCAGCAAGGCCGGTACCTGGCGCAAAGCCCAGCGCGAGGCCGTTTAGCCGCTCGGGAACTTGAAGGAACCTTCTGATTTCCTTGGCGTTATCGCGCCATGAACAAGCAGTCCGTTAACGAATCTAAGCCCGCACCTGCATCCGAGGCGTCTGATGTGAAAGGGCCGATCGTCGGCGTCGTCGGCGAAGACGGCAAGCATATAGAGCCGCCGCCGCCCGAAGTGGCGGAGCCCGATCCGGATTTGACGCCGGAAGAAGCCGAGCAGGCGCGCAAGGACTATCTGCTGACCCGGTTCTGGATCAGCGCACGCGGCTTCTGGGGCAAGTCGGGCGACAGACTGGCCTGGATGTTCTCGATCGGGCTCGTGCTGTTGATTGTTGGCAATGTCGCGTTTCAATACGGCATCAATGTCTGGAATCGCGCGATCTTCGATGCCATCGAGAAGCGTGATGCGGCCAGCGTGTTTCATCTCACCGGCGTGTTTTTTCCGCTGGCGATCGGCAGCGTGCTTCTTGGCGTCGCGCAGGTCTATGGCCGCATGGGCATCCAGCGCCGTTGGCGCGCATGGCTGACCAATTCCGTGGTGTCGCGCTGGCTCACCAACGGCCGCTATTATCAGCTCAATCTTGTCGGCGGCGATCACCAGAATCCGGAATATCGGATCGCCGAAGATCTGCGCATCGCGACCGACTCGCCTGTCGATTTCGTCTCCGGCGTCATTGCCGCGTTTCTCTCCGCCACCACCTTCATCGTTGTGCTGTGGACCATCGGCGGCGCGCTGACGCTGACGGTGGGCGGCAACGTCATCACCATTCCCGGCTTCCTCGTCGTTGCCGCGATCATCTATGCAGCCATTGCATCCGGTTCGATCATGGTGATCGGCCGCCGCTTCGTGCAGATCTCCGAGGACAAGAACCAGGCCGAGGCCGAGTATCGTTATGCGCTTACTCGCGTGCGCGAGAACGGCGAGAGCATCGCGCTGCTTGGCGGCGAAGAGGAAGAGCGCGACGGGATCGACAAGACCTTCGGCAATGTCCTCAGGCAATGGGCGCGTCTCGCTGGCCAGCATATGCGCACCACGTTGGTGTCGCAGGGCTCGAGCCTGATCGCACCCGTCGTGCCGCTGCTGCTGTGCGCGCCGAAATTTCTCGATGGCAGTATGTCGCTCGGTCAGGTGATGCAGGCGGCGTCGGCCTTCACCATCGTGCAAAGCGCATTCGGCTGGCTGGTCGACAACTATCCGCGCCTTGCCGACTGGAACGCCTGCGCGCGCCGCATCGCCTCGCTGATGATGTCGCTGGACGGCCTCGAACGCGCCGAGCTTGGTGACGGTATCGGCCGTATCAAGCGTGGCGAAACGACGGATGAGACGATGCTGAGTCTGCAGGATCTCTCCGTGACGCTTGACGACGGCACTGCCGTCGTCGGCGATGCCGAAGTGAAGATCGAGCCTGGTGAACGTCTGCTTGTCGCGGGCGAGTCCGGCACCGGCAAAAGCACGCTGGTGCGCGCCATTGCAGGCCTGTGGCCATGGGGCGGTGGCAGCGTCAATTTCCATCCGGACCGGCGGCTCTTCATGCTGCCGCAGAAGCCCTATGTGCCGTCAGGCACCTTGCGGCGTGCGGCCGCCTATCCCGCGGCATCGGAGGACTGGACCGTCGAGCAGATCGGCGAGGCGCTCGAAAAGGTCGGACTCGGCCATCTCAAGGAGAAGATCGAGGAGGATGCGCCGTGGGACCAGACACTGTCCGGCGGCGAGAAGCAGCGGCTCGCTTTTGCGCGACTGTTTTTGCACCGCCCTGATATCATTGTGCTGGACGAAGCGACATCGGCGCTGGACGCGAAGAGCCAGGACAAGATGATGGAACTGCTCACCAAGGAGCTGCCCAACGCCACGGTGGTATCTGTCGCGCATCGAGTCGAGCTTGAAGCCTTCCACAGCCGCAAGATCGTGCTGGAACGTCGCAAGGGCGGCGCGAAGCTGGTCAGCGACATCGATCTCATCCCGCGCAAGGGTAAGCGCCGTCTGCTCGGTCGCTTCCTGCGCCAGCGCAAGCCGGCCAGGAGCGCGGCGTGACACCATGCGCTATGAGGCGCTTGCTGCGTGTTTCGACTTAGAAGAAGTTGATCTTCAGCGCCGGCGACAGGAAGATCGCGATATTCGCGAAAAGCCCACCCGCATAGGCAGCCGAGCGCAGCGACGATTGATCCGCGATGTACAGTAGCGCATGCGCGATTCGAAATGCGAGATAGAGCGCGGCCAGCACGCTCACGGTCGTCGCCGACGCGCCGAAGTTCAGCGCTGCGATGACCGAGGCTGCATAGAACGGGAAGCTTTCGAAGGCATTCTGATGCGCGGCATAGGCGCGGCGTTTGGCGCCTGAAAGGTTCTCGGCGCTGTCGCGCGGTGCGCTGTTGTCGCGCGACCCCGCTTTGGCATAGCCAATAATGATCAGCGGCAGCAGTGCAGCAATCAGAATGCTCCAATAGGCGAACGGCATCGAAATCCCCCAAGTGAAATAGTATGGCCAAACTGCGTCTTGATGAGCGGTTCCTGTTCCGCTGTCAAACCCGACTGCCAAGCGGCGTTCTGCTCTCCCGGAACATCGCGCACGTTGTGCCGTTGTCCTTGGCCTTGACCAGAGCCGTGAAAGGCAATGGCACGGTTTGATGCGAGTCCTGCCGATGCGGTGGGGCTAAGCGTCCTGATGGCGAAGAGAGCTATGATGCCAATGTCGATGATGAGTTCACCCGGCATCGATCCCGTCGAGGATCCGCCGATCAAGCCCGGCCAGCCCGCCGAGCCGCCGCAGGAGAGCCCGCCGGGCTATCCGCAGCCCGAGGTGCCGCCACCGGTGCATGACCCCGGCGAACCGTCGCGACCGAACGAGCTGCCGGGAGATAGGCCCGATGAAGTGCCGTTGCCGAATCCTGATATCAATCCGGGTCAACAGCCGCCTGCAATGATGCAGCGGCAGTGATGTAGCGAACTACAGATCAATGGCCTGAACGCGCAATGAACAAAGCGCGTTTGGGCCATTGTCGTGTCGAAAATAAAAACGAATTTGCATTTGCCTGTCGCCACATTCCGGCCCAATGCATATCAGTTGATCAATATGCCGATTTGTTCGGCCGACAAAAATCAGTTTGTTGAAGATCCTTATCCGGGGGCCCAAGGTCTATCATGACAAAACTTCGTCTCGTATTGCTGGCCACGACGACGCTCGGCGTTGCGCATATCGCAGCGACCGCTGCTTATGCGTCGAGTGTCGACGCGCCGATCGTGCTCGCGCAGGCCGCACCTGCTGCGCCTGAAGGTGAGCCCAAGGCTCCCCCGAAGGCACCACCCAAGGCTCCGCCAGCTGCTGCGCCTCCTGCCGCTGCGCCGCCAGCCGCGCGCCCTGCGGCGCCACCGCCACCACCACCGGCTCCCCCTGCTGCGCGTCCCGCGCCTCCGGCACCTCCTGCTGCGCCGCCGCCTGCGGCTGCACCTCCGCGCCCGGCACCGCCGCCACCCCCGCCACCTGCGGCCGCTCCGCCGCCGCGCCCAGCTCCACCGCCGGCTCCCGTCGCGCCTCCGGCCCCGCGCGCCGCACCTCCAGCGCCCACTGCTGCGCCTGTAGCTCCTTCAGCGCCAACGCCGCCCGCTGTGCGTCCCGAACGTCGCGAGCCTGGCGAAGGACGTCCTGAGCGCCGTGAGCCGGGTGCAACGCCGCCGGCCGGCGCACGTCCTACGCCGCCCGCAACACCGCCAGCTGCAGCCCCGGTGACACCGCCTGCCGCGCGGCCAGCGCCTGCTGCTGCGCCGACACCGGCTCCAACACCGGCAACGCCGCCAGCGGCTGCGACTCCCCCTGCGGCAACGCCTCCTGCTGCAGCACCGGCGCCTTCGGTAGCTCCGGCTGCGCCTGGTACACCGCCCGCTGCGGGTGCGCCTCCGTCAGGTCGCCCCGGTGGCCCTGATGGGCGTGGTCCTGACGGACGTGGTCCGGATGGTCGTCGTGGTGGTCCTCCCGGTGGCCCGGGCGCAGGCGCGCCCGGTGCACCCGGCACGCCGCCGAACGCTGCGGCACCCGCCGCTGCCCCGCCCACGAGCACTGCTGCACCTGTCGTGGTCGCGCCCGGTGGTGGCAACATCAAGGTCGTGCAGCCGCCCGCACCAACGGTGACGGCGCCGATCCCTCAGGCGCCGCCGCCAGCAGCAGCGCTGACGCCGATCGCACCGGGCGCTGCCCCCCAGGGCCCGCGCAACATGGGCGATTTCCGCGGCCAGCGCAGCGAGCGCCAGGAAGGTGGTCGCACGATCATCACCGAACCTGGGCGCATCATCGTGCAGGATCCGAGCGGTCAGTCGTTCATCCGCCACAACGAAGTCGATCGCTTCCGCTACGGCGCGCGTGACATCCGTACGGATCGGGTCGGCGGTGAGGACCGGACCATCGTGATCCGTCCCGACGGTTCGCAGATCATCACGGTGGTTGGCCGCGACGGTCAGCTGCTGCGACGTATCCGCAGGGATCGGGAGGGACGCGAGATCATCATCATCGATAACTCGTTCCGCGGTCCGCGTGGCCCCGGCGGTCCGGGTGGTCTCGGCTTCTATGTCGATCTGCCGCCGCCGATGATCCGGATTCCGCAGAACCGCTATATCGTCGATTACGATCAGGCCTCGCCCGATCTCGTCTACGATACGCTGATTGCGCCTCCGGTAGATCGCATCGAGCGCCGCTATACGCTGGATGAAATCCGCTACAGCCCGATGGTGCGCCAGCGCATGCCGTCGATCGATCTGGACTCGATCAACTTCGAGCTAGGCTCGTGGGACATCCCGCCGGACCAGGCCTCGAAGCTGCAGGTGATCGCAGATGGTCTGAACCGGGCAATCTCGCGCAACCCGCGTGCGGTGTTCCTCATCGAGGGGCACACCGATGCGGTCGGATCGGACGTCGACAATCTGTCGCTGTCGGATCGCCGCGCGCAGTCGGCGGCTGAATTGCTCACCCAGCAATTCCAGGTGCCGGCGGAAAACCTGACGTCGCAGGGGTATGGCGAGCAGTATCTGAAGATCCAGACCGACGGCCCGGAGCGCCAGAACCGCCGCGTCACGATCCGCAACATCACGCCGCTGTTGAACGGCGGTCAGGCGTCGCTGCCCCCGCCGCCTCCGGGCACGGCACCGCCGCGTCGCTGAGGCGAGTAGAAAATGAAAGTGGCCGGGAGCAATCCCGGCCACTTTTGTTTTCGTTGATTGTTGAAGCGCTGTCGTTGCGGTCTCCCTCCCCCAAGCGGCGAAGCCGCGCAGCGGGGAGGGTCGGCCGATAGGCCGGGGTGGGGTCTCTCCCACGGAAGGACGGAGTGTGTGGCAACACCCCACCCGTCACGATGCTCGCTGAACGCTCGCAGTCGTGCCACCCTCCCCCTAGCGTGGCTACGCCACGCTAGGGGGAGGGATAAGCGGAGCTCCGCTGCTACTTCGCCGCCAATCCCAACGCATCCACCATCACGCGAAACACTTCCGTATTGTCCATCGCGCCCTTCACGCGGTCGCTGCCGGGGCCGGTGGCGGTGAGGATGACGTCCTCGCCGGAATGCACGCTGGCGCCCATCATGGCCGGCAGGTTGCCGAGCCGCAGCATGCTGCCGGGCGCATTCTTGTATTTCTCGTTGGCCTTGAAGGTGCCGGGTTCCTCGCCCTTCTCGGTGGGATCGTTCGGGCCGTCGAGCTTCGGCCGCAGCGTCTCATAGTGGTCGGGCAGGCTGGCCGACATGATCGCAAGCCGCCGGCTGACATCGATGCGCGATGGATAGCCTTCTGCATCCGGCGCCGGATAATTCGGGAAGCCGGCCTTGTCATAGACGCCGATCCGCTCGCGGAGTGGCAGGTTCGACTCCTTGCTCATGTCGTCATTGATGGTGCCGACCAGGCTGTTGGGATGGCTGTGGTCGGAGACGACGAGGATCAGCGTATCGTCGCCGCGCTTGGCGGCCCAGTCGCGAGCCAACTTCACGGCATTGTCGAGCATGATGACCTCGTAGACGGCGCGGTCCATGTCGAGCAGATGCGCATACTTGTCGATCAAGCCGGACTCGACCATCAGGACAAATCCCTTGTCGTTGCGCGACAGCACATTGAGCGCGGCCTGCACCTGTTCGGTCAGATCGGGTTGCTCCGGATATTTCCTGACGCCGCCGCCCTTGAGGAATTTGCGGTCGAGCACGCCGTCCATATTGCCGGGCGTGAACAGGCCGAGCAGCTTGGTCGTGTCGGGCTTGTCGGCGATTGCCTTCATCTCGCCGGCGGTCTTCACATAGGGATAGCCGGCATCCTTGAACTTCGCGATGTAGTCCGCATCGTCGCGGCGCTTCGAGGTCTCGGCCGCTTGAGGCAGGAAGTTCGCCGCGCCGCCGCCGAGGATGACATCGGGCTTTGCCGCGAACATCTGCGCGACGATTTCGTCATAGGCAGCGCGGCGGCGGGTATGCGCGACCATCGAGGCCGGCGTTGCGTCTTCGATCTCGGTATTGGTGACGATGCCGACGGCGAGGTCGAGCTTGCGTTTGACGAGGCTGGTGATCGTCTCGACGCGCGGATCGTCGAACACATCGCGAGTACGGTCCGCATAGACGCCGAGCGCATTGGTCGCCGACTTGTGCCCGGTGGTGTAGGCGCTCGCGGAATTCGCCGAGTCCGTGATGATCGAATCGGTGCCGGCAGTGCCGACCAGCGCCATATGCGGCATGTCATCCATGGCGAGCTTGCCGCTGCTCTTGCCCTCGCTGATTCCCTTGGACAGGATTCGCGCGGCGACGCGGTGCGACAGCGACATGCCGTCGCCGATGAACAGGATGACGTTCTTCGCCTTGCGCGCGCCGGTGTCATAAACGTTCCACGTCACCGACCTGGTGAGCGCGCCGGCCGTGACGTCGATCTTGTAGGTGCCGGGCTTGTCCAGCGTGACGTCGCGCAACAGTAGCGCTGACTGGTCCTTGCCATCCTCGCGCTCGATATAGTCAGCTGTCTTGCCGAGCGCCGCGCTCTGGTCGGCGCCGTTGATCGTGACCTTGATGTCGGCGGCTGCGATCTTCTCGGGCAGTTCGACCTTGAAGTCGAATTTCGAGCCCGCCAGGATCTCTGCGCGGTCGATCGGATAGATGGTTTGTGCTGGCAGCGATGTGCTCGTCAGTAGCAGCATCGCGGCGGCCGCAATAAAGGTTCTCGACATGACACGGATATCCCCTGAAGCGCCCAGCTTAGGGGCGCGGTCTCCATTACGACAGTTGGATGACTAACGGGTGACATGCGTTGCGATCACGCAACGGCAGTCCGAGGCGCTAGGTTTCATTTCTCCCGGAACCTTCCAGGTAACTGCAGAGCATGTCCGCTAGGCCTTCTGCAAAAAGCTCGATCTCGGCCGTCGATCGCGGGCGCATGGAAAAGTCCTTTCCTACTCCGCTCAAGGTCGAGGTGATGACATCGACGACGAGTGATCTCCTTTCCTCAGTCGCCGCTGGCAGTGCATGCGCGATGAAGGTCGCGAATGTGCGTCGTCCTGCCGCCTTGGCCTTGCGGGATTCCGGAGCATCCCGATAGAGCGGCGCAGCGCCATCGAGCGCATGGCGAATATCGGCCTCGTCGCATTCCGATTTGATGAAGGCATGGACCAGTTTGCGCAGACGCGTAGATGGCGATGCACTTTCATCCTCCAGAATCTGGTGGAGCATGTTGTTGGTGTCGCGCCATTCGTCGCTCTGCAAGCGAAACAGGATCGACGCCTTGTTCGGGAAGTATTGATAGAGCGATCCGACGCTGACACCGGCCTTCTCGGCCACGCGCGCGGTGGTGAAGCGGTGAAATCCCTCTTTCGCCAAAACCTGAATAGCAGCCTCGAGAATGGCGCTGACCAGCTCTTCCGAGCGTGCCTGTTGTGGCTGTTTTCTCGAATGAATCGAAGGGCTTGTGCGACGTGCCATTTACCGTCTCCGCAATGCGATTAGCGAATGCGAATAAATATTCGTATTTTCAGAGGGGCGCAATCAAGCGTCTTTTTTGCAGGAAATATCATGATCACACTCACGACGGATCCCGTCGGCCCCCTTCTCAAGCGTCTGTTTGAAGAAGCAGATGCCGCACGGTCCCGCACCAGCCAGGCCGTCGCCGACCTGTCTGAGAACGATCGGCAGGGGATGATGCAGAGCAAGACCGACTATGTCGATCTCTACAGCCGGTTCAGGGATGTCCCGCTCGCCGTGTCGCGCGCGACTGGTGCGCTGCTTTACATGCTGGCGCGATCGACCAGTGCGCGATCAATCGTCGAATTCGGCACGTCATTCGGGATTTCGACGCTGCATATGGCGGCGGCGCTCCACGACAACGGCGGAGGCCGGTTGATCACGAGCGAATTCGAGCCCTCGAAGATCGTCATCGCGCGGCAGAATCTCGCCGAAGGCGGCCTGATCGATCTGGTTGAATTCCGTGAAGGCGACGCGTTGCAGACGCTGCGTACCGATCTGCCCGATACGATCGATCTGCTGCTGCTCGATGGCGCCAAGGCGCTTTATCCGGAGGTGCTTGCGATCGTCGAAAGCCGCCTCAAGCCCGGTGCTTTTGCTATCGCTGACAATGCGGATTACAGCCCCGACTATCTCGCTTATGTCCGCAATCCCGCGAACGGTTACCTGTCGGTCTCGTTCGGCGATGACGTCGAGCTGTCGATGAAGATGTAGCGATGGCATGAAAACGTAGTCCGTAGCCCGGATGTCGCTTTGCTCATCCGGGCTACGCGATTGCGTGGCTTAATCCTTGTCGCTACCCAGCTTTGGAATGTTCGAGCCTTCGCCGGCGCTCAACAGGCCCGTTTTCGCGTAGAGATCCAGCTTCGCGCGGGTATCGGTGATGTCGAGATTGCGCATGGTGAGCTGGCCGATCCGGTCTGCCGGCGTGAACGGCGCGTCCTCGACCTTCTCCATGCTCAGCCGCTCCGGCGCGTAGGTCAGGTTGGGGCTCTCGGTGTTCAGGATCGAGTAGTCATTGCCGCGGCGCAGTTCGAGCGTTACTTCGCCGGTGATGGCGCGGGCCACCCAGCGCTGTGCGGTCTCGCGCAGCATCAGGGCCTGCGAGTCGAACCAGCGGCCCTGATAGAGCAGCCGGCCGAGCTTCATGCCGCTCATGCGGTACTGCTCGATGGTGTCCTCGTTGTGGATGCCGGTCACGAGACGCTCATAGGCGATGTGCAGCAGCGCCATGCCGGGCGCTTCATAGATGCCGCGGCTCTTCGCTTCGATGATGCGGTTCTCGATCTGGTCGCTCATGCCGAGGCCGTGGCGACCGCCGATGACATTGGCTTCGAGGAACAGCGCGACAGCGTCAGTGAAGGTCTGACCATTCAGTGCAACGGGCTGGCCGTCGACGAACCGCACCACGACCTTCTCGGCCTTGACGGCGCAGTCGTCGCGCCAGAACGGCACGCCCATGATCGGATTGACGATCTTGATGCCGCTATCGAGGTGTTCGAGATCCTTGGCCTCGTGGGTGGCGCCGAGCAGATTGCTGTCGGTCGAATACGCCTTCTCGGCTGACATCTTGTAGGCGAAGCCGTGGGCCGTCATGAATGCCGACATTTCTGCGCGGCCGCCGAGTTCGTCGATGAACTGATCGTCGAGCCAGGGCTTGTAGATCTTCAGGTCTGGATTGGTCAGCAGGCCGTAGCGGTAGAACCGCTCGATATCGTTGCCCTTATAGGTCGAGCCGTCGCCCCAGATGTTGACGCCGTCTTCCTTCATGGCCGAGACCAGCATCGTGCCGGTGACGGCGCGTCCGAGGGGCGTGGTGTTGAAATAGGCGATGCCGCCGGTCGAGACATGGAAGGCGCCAGCTTGAATGGCGGCGATGCCTTCATGGACCAGTTGCGCGCGGCAATCGACGAGGCGGGCCTTCTCGGCGCCGAACTCCATGGCCTTGCGCGGGATCTCGTCGTAGTCGGCCTCGTCGGGTTGGCCGAGATTTGCGGTATAGGCGAAGACTTTGGCGCCCTTCTGCTTCATCCACAGCAGCGCGGCTGACGTGTCCAGCCCGCCGGAGAACGCGATGCCGACGTTTTTTCCTTTGGGCAGGCTCTTCAGGATCGTGGTCATCGAACGTCCAATCGGGAAATTTCGGTTGAATTGGGCGCGGGGCCGACGTCACGACCGCGCAATTTCTGCCGCCAGCGATAGCCCGGCCAGGCAAAGCGCGTCAACGCAGCATCGATCTCCTCGTCAGTCTTGCGGGTCGAGGGCCAGCGGTAAATCCATCCGTGAATCAACCAGATGACCAGGAATGAGACCAGCCCGGCGATGGTCACGTCGGTAAAGAAATGGCCGCCGAAAGCCATCCGCCAGCCGGATGTGGCGATCCCGAACGCCGTCGCCGCAACATAGGCATAGGGCCGCAGCGACGGCGGCGCGAGCGCGGCCGGAGCGTAGGTCCAGAACGCCGTGGCGCCCTCACCGGAGAAGAACGAGCAGTTGCGGCCGCACTGACCGGTCGGATCCCACCAGGCCTTGAACTGCCAGGGACCATTGAATTCGGAGACCATCACCGGCCGCGGGCGGCTCCAGAAGGTCTTGAAGGTCAGATTGGTCAGGACTCCGGCCGACATCAGCATGGTGAGGATCAGGAAGGCCGCGGTGCGGCCTTTCACCAGCAGCGGCCGGTTGGGCCAGATCAGCTTCACGATCAGCGCGAGGATCGAGGGCGCGACAAAGGCCCATGCGATCCACATCGCCGCATCGCGGGCGAACTGCGCATAGGGCAGCGACGTTGTGGGGAAGCGTCTGGTCGCGGGATCGTAGAACAGTGCCGCGAGCTTGAGGTCGAGTTCGGGCCAGACTCCGAAGACAATGGCAATGGCGGCAAACAGCCCAAGCGCGATGAGGAGTCCGGTCCGGTTCATAGCGGGCGGTTTAACCGAGGCAGGAGTTGAAGGAAAGGCAGTGCACTAGGGGCCGGCCGCGACATCGGGCTGCGGTGGTGCGCGCCGTGGCTGCCGCCAGGCGCCGGCGTTGCGGCCGGCGATCACCCAGTAGATCAGTCCGGCAACGATACCCGCGCCGGTCATCACTTCGAGATGCCGCCGCACAATGCCGTCGAAACTCATCGTGGCAGGGTCATAGGGAATCAGACCGAGATAGCAGGCGAGCCCGACCGCCGCGCCGCCGAGCGCATAGACGATAACGCTGCGAATGTAGAAGGCCTCGGTAATGAGGACGACGAGTATCGCCGGGATCAGCGCGAAGCCGCTGATGAAGATGAAGCCGAAGCCAAGCAGGATATTGATGGTGTTGGGATCGATGACGCCGGTATCGAGCGCGCTGAGCTCCGGAAACAGGATCGAGAACACCACGATCGCGCCGCCGACAAGATATGCTGCGCAGAAGCCGAGAAAGATGACGAACAGGCGGCCGATCAGCGCCATCGTCAGTCCGTCATCGCCATCGCGCGCAAAGCCTGACGCTCACGCGCCGACAGTTTCTCGGTCTCCGACTTTAACTGGCCGCAGGCGGCCAGAATGTCGCGGCCGCGCGGGGTGCGCACTGGCGAGGAATAGCCGGCATTGAAGATGTATTCGGAGAACTTCTCGATCTGGTCCCAGTCCGAACATTCGTAGCGCGTGCCGGGCCACGGATTGAACGGGATCAGGTTGATCTTGGCATGGATGCCCTTGAGCATCTTGACCAACAGCTTGGCATCTTCCAGCGAGTCGTTCACGCCCTTCAGCATCACATATTCGAACGTGATGCGCCGTGCGTTGGAGGCGCCGGGATAATCGCGGCAGGCCTGCATCAGCTGTTCGAGCGGATATTTCTTGTTGAGCGGCACCAGTTCGTTGCGCAGCTCGTCGCGCACTGCATGCAGCGAGATCGCCAGCATGACGCCGATCTCGTCGCCGGTGCGCGCAATGTTCGGCACCACACCGGAGGTCGACAGCGTGATGCGCCGGCGCGAGATGCCGATGCCTTCATTGTCGGAGACGATCAGCAGCGCGTCGCGCACCGCATCGAAATTGTAGAGCGGCTCGCCCATGCCCATCATCACGATATTGGTGACGCGGCGGTTGCCGTCCGGGGTCTCGCGGTCGGCCCAGTCACCCAGGCGGTCGCGGGCAACCATGATCTGGCCGACGATCTCGCCGGCCGTCAGATTGCGCACCAGCCGCTGGGTACCGGTGTGGCAGAACGAGCAGTTCAGGGTGCAGCCGACCTGCGACGAGACGCAGAGCGTGCCGCGGTCGGTCTCGGGGATATAGACGCACTCGACCTCATGGGCCTTCTCGCCGGCGGTGCCTGAAGGCAGCCGCAGCAGCCATTTGCGAGTGCCGTCATTGGAGATTTGCTCGACCACGACCTCGGGCCGTGCCACCGTGAAATGCTTCTCGAGGTCTTCGCGCATGCCTTTGGAAATGCTGGACATTTCGGCAAAGGTCTGGACGCCCCGGACATACATCCAGTGCCAGATCTGCTGCGTCCGCATCTTGCGCTGGGCTGCGGCCACGCCGATGGAACCGAGCTTTTCGGCGATTTCCGCGCGCGACAGGCCGATCAGCGATGGCTTGGCCAGCGGGACATAGGTTTCGGTGGCGATCTTCTCCAGCGGCATCTCGCCCGCGGGCAATGCGCGGGAAGCGTCGATGGCGGAACCGGCCTCGGCTGAAACGGGGGTCATGGCGTTCGATCTATGATGTCACGGGAAATCTGGCCTTAAACAGGCCGACCTCAAATAAGCTTTTCGCGCCCGAATGAAAAGGCGCGAAATGCGGCAATATTAACGGCGACAAGGATTTAGCCGGAGTTTTGGCGGCAATTACCGCCGGCAATCCTGCGCCAGACGGTCCAGCGCCTGGGCCAGACCCTTCAGCGAAAACGTGTCGGTGGTCTCTGTGCCCTTGGCGGAGACGCCCTTCACGGTCACGTCGGCCGCCTTGCGCAGGGCTTCCACCATGCGCTCTTCCTCGGCGGCATTCTTGATCCAGAGCCCGTCGCCCTGCGTGTACATCGCATAGCGCGCGCCGCCGACTTCCAGCGTGGACTCGGAGCCCGGCTTCAATTGATAGCCGATCATGATCGAGACTTCGTTGGTCACCTTCTCGGCCGGGCGGGTCGAGATGAAGGCGTAAGCGGGATCGCGCGGGCGGTTCGCCGGATTGGTTTTCGACGATGCCGGCTTGGCCAGCGCGAAGCAGACTTTCTTGCCGTTCGGTGTTGCGGTGTAGGCGCCCCACGAGCCGAACTGTCCGACCAGCGTGGGCTCTGCGCCACCCGCTGCTGCAGCAGGCGCTGCCGCTGCGGGCTTCGCCGGTGTGGGTGCTGCCTTCGGTGGTGCGGCGGCCTTGCCCTTCGATGCAGCGCTCTGCGCCTGCGCAAGATCGGAGATACCGACCATCGCTACACTTATCGACACAACTGTCAGGAATCGCCGCACGGACATCAAGTCTCGATCCTCTATCATTGTGACTGGAAGATGGCTCGCAACAAGACGGCTTTACCAAGACGATCTGGAATCGCTGACGTCACGATGTCTGCCATATCCGCAAATCGCTTTCTTGAAAAGGCAGACGCGACTCCCGCAAGGATAGCAGTCCTTGCCTTGCTGCGCGCTGATGGCGCAAGGGTCATCCTCAGTTTTTTGTCCAGCCTTCGGCTCAGTTCTTGGTGCGCGCCGCACGTTGCGCCGCCCACTGCGCATCGCTCCACTGCAGCAGATCCTCTACGCCAGATGCGCGCAGGTGTGCGCCGCCGTCCTGCACCACCATCTCGCCATTGATATAGCCGGCCTGATCGGAAATCAGGAAGCTGGCGAGATTGGCAAGTTCGCGGTGGTCGCCGACACGGCCGAGCGGGTTTTGTGCCGCGGGGCCGTTGTCGCGTCCCTCGGGCCGCAGTTGCCCGGTTGCGCCAGCGGTGGGGAACGGTCCGGGCGCGATGGCAACGGTGCGGATGCCACGAGGTCCCCACTCCACCGCGAGCGACTTCGTTATTGCAAGGAGTCCGGATTTGGCCATCGCCGATGGCACCGTGAAAGCGCGGCCGGTAATGGTCGATGTCGAGAGGATGCTCAGCACGACGCCCTTGTGGTGTCCAGCGATCCAGCGCCGTCCGGCTTCGAGCGTGCAATACATCGCGCCATGCAGCGTCGGCGCGAGGATCGCGTCGGCGGCGCGGGCGGAGAGATGTTCGCTCTGTGCGATGAAGGTCGCCGCAGCATTGTTGACGAGGACGTCGAGCGGCCCGTCGCGCCAGATTGTTTCCATCATCGTCTCGACCGCGGCGGCGTCGCGAATGTCGCATCGGATGACGCTGACCTTGCCGCCGAAATCGGTCCGCAGTTGCGCCGCAGTCTGTTCGAGCAATTCAAGTCGGCGGCCGCAGAGAACGATCTCGGCGCCCAGTTCCGCGAAGCGGCGACTCATGGACGCACCGAGGCCGGAGCCGCCACCTGTGACCAGAATGCGCTTGTTGGCGAGCAGCGTTGTCTCGAACATGGACGGTTCCTCGTTTGGCCGCAGGGCGGAATTACCTTTTCTCGAATCAGATTGTAGCGCGCCGTCAAATCCGGCATGACTCCCTTCAACTGTCTCAAGCCGAAGGTCAGATGATCAGATGAAAGCCATTCTCTGCTCGCAGTTCTGCGAACCCGACGATCTCGTTTTCGCCGATATCGATGATCCCGTCGCCGCCGACGGTCAGGTCGTCATCGCGATCAAGGCCGCTGCGCTGAATTTCTTCGATATCCTGATGATCCAGGGCAAGTACCAGATCAAGCCGCCGTTCCCGTTCTCGCCGGCTGCGGAAGTCGCTGGTGTCATCGAGAGCATCGGCAGCGGTGTGACCGGTCTCAAGGTCGGCGACCGTGTGGTCGCCTCCGTGGGCCACAATGGCGCCCGTGAAAAGATCGCGGTGCCTGCGGCATCCGCCGTGAAGATTCCCGACAATCTCGATTTCGACCGCGCCGCCGGCGTGATCATCACTTACGGCACCGCGCTGCATGCGCTGGAAGACCGCGCCAGCCCGAAGCCCGGCGAAACGCTGGCCGTGCTCGGTGCTGCCGGCGGCACCGGCCTCGCGGCGTGCGAACTCGGCAAGCTGCTCGGCCTCAAGGTCATCGCTTGCGCTTCGTCGGATGAGAAGCTTGAATTCGCCAAGAAGCACGGCGCGGATATCGGACTGAACTACGCGACCGAAGATCTGAAAGAAGGTCTGAAGAAGCTGACCGATGGCAAGGGTGTCGACATCATCTTCGATCCGGTTGGTGGCAAATATGCCGAAGCATCGCTCCGTGCCATCGCTTGGGAGGGCCGCTTCCTGGTGATCGGCTTCGCTGCCGGTGACATTCCGAAAATGCCGCTCAATCTCGCGCTGCTGAAAGGTTGCGACATCCGCGGCGTGTTCTGGGGCGCATGGGTGCGGCAGAACCCCGAGAAGAACCGCGCCAATCTTGAAAAGCTGGTGAAGTGGGCCGCCGAAGGGAAGATCTCATCCCACGTCGACCGGACCTTCCCGCTGGCCAAGACCGCCGATGCCTTGAAGGTACTGGCGGGCCGTCAGGCCATGGGCAAAGTGATCCTTCATCCATAAAGCTGAATGAGGCGGACGCGGATTACGCGTCCGTTTCACCTTTCGCCAATCCACGTGCGATGGCCGCTCTGGCAGCCGCGCGATGGTCCTCGTTGATGTGGCTCGCCACCATGCGCAAAGCTGTCGCCAGCACCGCGGCATCGTCCGTGAATCCCAGAACCGGCAGCATGTCTGGCACGAAATCGAACGGCAGCACGAAATAGGCGATGGCGCCGAGCAGCGCCGCCTGGACATGACGCGGCGTCTGCCGGTCGAAGGCGCAGTAATAAGCGGCCAGCAAGTCTTCGGCGAAAGGCACCTTGACGGCCAGCTTCTTCAGCTTGCGCCAGAACTGCTTGCGTACGCTTTCGCGGTCTTTGGCCAGTTCATCGGCTGGCTCGAAGCCCACGCTGTGGTCGGTTGCCATCGGCAATGTCCTCACGGCTGCAGTTTGCAGCGTTCCGATTAAATGGTGATTTGGCGCGGCGGTCGCAACGTTCAGCAACGCTCAGGAGTGGCCGAGTTGCCCGGCGATGGTATTCATGGCCTTCGCCAGATCGACATCGCGCTTGGTCACGCCGTCAGCGTCGTGGGTGGACAGTACTACCTCCACCGTCTTGTAAACATTGCGCCATTCCGGATGGTGGTCGCTCTTCTCGGCGACCAGAGCGACCCGCGCCATGAAGCCGAAGGCCTCGTTGAAGTCCTTGAACGTGAAGGTCCGGGCGATGGCATCGCGCCCGGAAACCTCGCTCCAGCCCGAGAGCTCCTTCAGCGCCGCCTTGCGGGCCTCGGCCGAGAGTCGTTCCACCATGCCAACCTCCTGCTTCACTTGAACTTTACTCTAACGCCCGGTGACACAGTTGGGATCCATGCCACAATAAGGCAGCAAATGCCGCGCATGCAGAACGGTAATCAAGCGTGCCGGTAACCATGCTGCCGTTGGAACGGCGCGTCGACCCGAAACTTTGCTACATTGTCGCTCGAACCCATTTGGCGCAGATGAATTTGAAGCGATTGTTTTCCAGATCCATGGCAGACGGTCCCGATGTTATCGGGCCGGTGGGACCGCCGTCGCCGCGGTCGATCCGGCGCAAGATGACGCTGATCACGCTGGCGGGGACGCTGGCGATCGTCGCGGCCGTGGCCGGCGCTTACTACTTCGCTATGAAGCCGGTGCCGCTGCGGATCGCCGTCGGTCCGCCGAACAGCGACGACGTCAAGGTCGTGCAGGCGCTGGTGCAGTCGTTCTCGCGCGATCACTATACCGTCCGGCTGCGACCGATCCTCACCGAAGGCGCCACCGCCAGCGCCAAGGCGCTCGCGGATGGCAAGGCCGATCTCGCGATCATTCGCGGCGATCTCGAAGTGCCGAAGAACGCGCGCGCCGTCGCCACGCTGCGCAAGAATGTCGCCGTGATCTGGGTGCCGCCGGCCGCCAAGGGCAAGAAGTCCGGGCCGAAGATCACCAAATTCTCGCAGCTCGCCGGCCGGCGCGTCGGCGTGATCGGCAAGACGCAGGCCAACGTCAATCTGCTCAACATTATCCTGCGGCAATACGGCGTCGATCCGGCCAAGGTCACCATCGTGCAGTTCTCGACCACCGAAGTGGCCGAGGCGGTGAAGGACCAGAAGGTCGATGCGTTCATTGCGGCCGGCCCGGTGAACAGCAAGATCACCAATGACGCCATCCAGGCTTCGAGCCGCGATGGCACGCCGACTTTCCTCGCGATCGATTCGGCCGAAGCCATCGCGCAGAATTTCCCGATGTATGAATCATCGGAAATTCCTGCAGGCGCATTCGGCGGCGCGCCGGCGCGGCCGGACGATGACGTCAAGACCATCAGCTTCTCGCATCACATCGTGGCACGGCAGAGCCTGTCGGATGTGACCATTGCCGCCTTCACGCGGCAGCTGTTTGCGATCCGTCAGCAGATCATCAACGACTTCCCGCTGGCGGCGAAGATCGAGACGCCGGATACCGACAAGGATGCGGTGATCCCCGTGCATCCCGGCGCGGCCGCCTATGTGGATGGCGAAGAAAAAACCTTCCTCGATCGCTACAGCGATTACATCTGGTGGAGCCTGATGGGGCTCTCGGCGATGGGCTCGATCGGCGCCTGGTTCGCGAGCTATCTGAAGAAGGACGAGCGCAACGTGAATGTGTCGGAGCGCGATCGTCTGCTCGACATGATCGCCGCCGCGCGCAAGAGCGAGTCGCTCGAAGAGCTCGATACGATGCAGGCGGAGGCCGACGATATTCTGCGTCATACGCTGAATTGCTACGAGCACGGTGCCATCGAGGAAGGCACGCTGACAGCCTTCAACATTGCGCTTGAGCAATTCCACAACGCCGTCGCCGACCGCAAGGCACTGATCGGGATGATACCGCCGGAGCCGATGAATCCGCCGGAGCAATTGCGCCAGCCGCCGCGGCCGCTGGCGGTCTAGCGTTTGAGATAGCGCCAACCGATCACGACGCCGCTTATCGAGACGATGGTGCCGAGAATCGACAGCAGCCACACCACGATGTCCCAGGCTGGGCGATACATCAGCAGCAACTGAAAATCGAAACTGTGCAGCGCGTTGAACAGCCAGCGATAGGTGCGCCGGCTTGAGTCGACGCGGCCGAGGATGTCGCCGGTGACGGGGCTGATGTGAAACCAGGTCTGCGCGTCGTCATCGAATTTGGCGCGCAGCACCGGCAGTTCGCGGTCATTGTGGTGCGTGTACCAATAAGCGTCGTACTCTCCGATAGTTAGCCGGTTTTCGAGGCGCGAGTCCGGCAGCAGCGTTGTTGCGGCTTTCCAGAGACGATCTTGCGGCAATCTTGCGATTTCGCCGCTTGCCGGATCGATCACCGTCTTCGTGCCGTCGCGTGACGCGACGATCATCAGCGGCATCCCGTCGATCCATACGAAGCGCGCTTCGACCGCGGCTTTGTCCGCTGGTACGCGAATGGCTGCAGCGATGGTTGGCGCATCGTGGCCGGCATAGCGCTCCAATACCTCGCGTGGCGTATTGCGGTCGGCAAAAACCCGGCCGGGATCG
Source organism: Tardiphaga sp. 813_E8_N1_3 (assembly GCF_051811025.1). NCBI lineage: Bacteria > Pseudomonadati > Pseudomonadota > Alphaproteobacteria > Hyphomicrobiales > Nitrobacteraceae > Tardiphaga > Tardiphaga sp. 813_E8_N1_3. The sequence goes on along the minus strand of NZ_JBPWQE010000001.1, from coordinate 5,479,806 downwards.
AGCGACAGCCAGCCCGAGAACATCCAGGTCAGCACGAACAGCCCGGCGATCAGTCCGGTGATGTGATGCCACGCCATCCAGCCGCGATAGGGCGTGATGTTGCCGTTCGCATAACGTTGCTTCAGGCGCACGCGCAGAATGCCGATCCAGATTCCGGTAACGCCGACGATCAAACAGATGCCGGAGATCCACAGCACCACCAGCCGCCACAGCGGTCCGTCCTGGCGCAGCACGGTCGGATAGATCCAGTGCGGGATCGAGCCGAGCCAGTTCCAGAAGCGTTCGGTACGGCTGGTATCGAGCGCGATCTCGCCGGAGCGCGAGGAGACGTAGAGTTTGGTGCCGGCATCATCGCCGAGCGCGATGAGATACAACGGCCGCAGCGGATCGTAACGCGCGGTGACACTCCATTGGTCGCGATCGACGATTTCTTCGAGTTGCGGTGATTGGCTCGCTGGATGATAGCTTGCGACTGCAAGCGCTTGTTGTTTGGAGACGTCAGTGATGGCGCGGCCATCGATGGCAGAGATCGTTTGCCGTTTGCCGTCCCAGCCGGTCAATCGATAGACCGGCTCATCGGCGATCATGTTCAATCGCAGATCGCGCGGATAGCGCGCGGCGCCAGCCTTCTTCATCGCGTCGTCGGGAGAGAGGGTAACTTTCTCCCAGGTGATGTCAGGCAATGTCGCCAGCCGCTCCGTATCGGAGAGGTTGGGAAACGCGACATACATCATCACTACGCCGGAGATGAACCACATCGCGAAGAAGAGACAGGTGACGATGCCGACCCAGCGGTGGCCGATATACAGCCACCGCCGGAGAGTGCGTGTCAGCTTGCGTGACAAGCTCAGAACCTCACGTTGACGGCGAGTTGAGCGGTGCGTGGCATGCCGAGGACCCACTGATTGTCGCTGTAGCTCGACGTCGCGTAGATCTTGTCGAACAGGTTATAGACGCGCAGTGACACCGTGGTGTTGACGTCCGGCTTCCACTGCAGGCCGGCATTGACCAGCGTGTAGCTCGGCATTTCCAGCGTATTGGCATTGTCAGCAAAGGTCTTGCCGACGATCTGCACGCCGGCATTGGCTGACCAGTTCGCTGTGAAAGCCCATGTCGCCCAGATGTTGGAGACGTTCTGCGGGACGTTGATGGGGACGTTGCCCGCATAATTCACCCCGATGGTCGCTTGCTGGAAGTCGTCATATTTCGCGCGCAGGAAAGCGGTGTTGGCGTCGATGCGCCAGCCGTGGTCGAGCGCGAGGCCGATCGAGGCTTCGATACCTCGCGACGATTGCTGGCCGACTTGTTGTACTGTTCCGCCACCGCCGGGAATGGGAGTGATCAGATTGTTCTTCACGATCTCATAGCCTGCTAGCGTCCACTCACCGCGACCGCCCCAGAACGACTGCTTGACGCCGATCTCGGCCTGCTTGCCGGTTGCGAGATCGAATTTCGCATTGGCATTGCTCGCCGAGATCAGTCCGCCGACCGTATCCACAGCCGTCGAATACTGGCCATAGAAAGCGAGATTCTGGATCGGTGTATAGACCGCGCCGACGCGCCACGAGGTCGCAGAATAGTCCCGGGTGTAACTGTTGGCGGGTTTGCGATAGTCGGTTCGCTCAATGGTCGGCTGATCTTGGCGGACGCCCGCGATCAGCGACAATTGTTCGGTGATGGCCAGTCGATTTTCGGCGAAGAACGCGTATTGATTGGCGACGCTCCTGAAGCCGGGAATCGTCGGGTCCGGGCTGCTGAACAGGCCGGGATCGAAGTTGATCGGATCGACCGATGACGATCCGCCATAGGGCGAGTTGTTGGTGTGCTTGAAGTCGATGCGATTGACGTCGAAACCGGCCAAAAACTCATTGGCCATGCCGAGCACATGGCCCTTGAACGTGGCGTCGAAGCGATCGCCGATCTGCTGCTGGTTATGGAAGATTTCGAAATATGAGCTGCGGTCGATCTGGCCCGTTGCCGGATTGAATGCGTAGTTTTCGAGCTCTTTCCAGTGCCGCTGGCTGTACATGTAATACAGCGTGTTGCGGATCGAGATGCCGTCGGCAACCTGCCATTCGGTCTTCACCTGGCTCCAGCTGTCCTGCCAGCGGATCGTGCTGTCGCCGACATTGTAATTCTTGAAGCGCAGGGCGGGATCGAACTGTCCGTTGATCAGCGGCGTGCCGAAATAGCGCATCGGGTGGCGATCGCCGTAGTCGGTCGAGATCGTCCAGACGAGGTCTTCGGTCTGCTTGATCTGTACGGTGGCATGCAGCGCGACATTCGAGTTGTTGCCGCGATCGACCCAGCCGTCCGACATGTTACCGGTAGCCGTGATGCGGTAGGCAACGTCCTTGTTGATCGGTCCGCCGCTGTCCACCGCGATGCGGCGGGTCATGTTGCTGTCGAGCGAGATTTCGGCCTGGTTTTGCGGGATCCATGACGGCATCTTCGAGACTATGTTGATAGCGCCGCCGACGGCACCCTCGCCGAACATCACGGACGCCGGACCACGCAACACCTCGATGCGTTCGGTGGACCAAGTGTCAAACGGGAAGTTGACCGTGCCCGAAGCGACGTAGAGTCGCGTGCCATCGAGCAACATCTTCACCGAATCCACGCCGGTGAAGCCACGGGTGCTGAAGGCAACGCCGCCGTTGCCGGGATCTCCGATGGCCGTTATGCCGGTGGCGTTCTGCGTCACGGCATCGAGTACGTTCTGCTGGCCGCGTTCGGCGATGGTCTCGGCCGAGATCACCTCGACGCTGGCAGGCGTCTGCAGGCGCGTCAGGCCGAGGCGGCTGCCGGTGGATGTAGTGCCCGTGAGGTTGAGCGTCGGCGCTGCGAAGACGGGGCCTGTCGGTGTGGTAACCGGCGCGCCGGTATTGGCGGCGACATTGCGCTGCTGGCGTGAGCGCGCAGCACGCGATGCATTGCCGTTCGTGGTGCGGCGTGCGCGCTGAGGCGTCGCCGACGGCTGGACTACAACGGGATCGAGCGTCTGGCTTGGCTGTGCAGCTTGCGCCCAGCTTTCGCTCGGACACAACAAGCAGGAGAGAGCAACAGAATAAAGAAAGGGAGTATGTCGCTTCAATGCGACGGGAGAAACGGAGGTCATCTACAGGACTCGCGGTTACGTGGCACGTCACCGCAAACCAAGTCGCCCCGCTGCTTTCAAACAGGCAGTGTGACTTCCACCAGGACACCCCGCCCAATGTGCTCGCGTGTGACCACGACTGGCGGCAGGTCTCCTGGCTCACGGGTCAATGCCTGTTGCCGCCTTCCCAGGTGAATACCCAGTGGCTCTTGGCGCAGGCTCGCCGCTTACAGTTGCGGGGGCAGCCGCGGAATCGGGGGATCCCCCTCACCGCATTCCCTTTTGATCCCCGAAGGGAACCGTCGCCTTCACGTTAAGGTGAAATTTCCAAATGTGTCAATCAAGTTGCTAGTCACTCGCAACGTGTGCTGACGGGTGTTGATATTGCGCATCACCTGTCATCGCAGCGTCAAGCGATTTGCCTAGAGCCACTGGTGCCAGAGCCAGGATCAGGAGTTCGCCATGGCGTACAAGTTTTCGGTATTACGTATTTCCCGCCGTCGTTTTCTCACGCAGTCAGCTGCAGCAGGCGCAAGCTTCCTGGCGATGCCTTACCTCAGCCGCGCGGCGGATCGTCCGGCCGTATCGCATGGCGTGCAGTCCGGCGATGTCGGGACGAGCAGCGGCATGATCTGGTCGCGCGCCGATCGCCCGGCGCAGATGATAGTGGAAGTCGCCACCACCGAATCCTTCAGCAATGCGCGCATGTTGCCTGTCGTCAGGGCGCTGCCTGAAACCGATTTCACGGTGAAGCTGCTGCTCGATAATTTGCCGGCCGGGCAGGACATCTTCTACCGCGTCAAATTCTGCGATCTCTCGCATACCGACATCGTCGGCGAGCCCGTGATCGGCCGCTTCCGCACCGCGCCGGCGGATCGCCGCGATGTGTCCTTTGTTTGGGGCGGCGATGTCGCAGGCCAAGGCTGGGGCATCAATGCCGATGACGGCGGCATGGTCACCTTCGCCACCATGCGCAAGCACAATCCGGATTTCCTGATCCATTCCGGCGACACGATTTACGCTGACGGCCCGATCCTGCCCGAAGCAAAATTGCCGGACGGCACGATCTGGAAAAACACCATTACGGTGCCGGAAAAGGCGAAGGTCGCCGAGACGCTCGACGAATTCCGCGCTGCGCACAAATACAATCTGCTGGACGACAATGTTCGTGCCTTCAATGCGCAGGTGCCGATCTTCGGCCAGTGGGACGATCACGAGGTCACCAACAACTGGTCCTCATCGAAGCAGTTGCCGTCATCTTACAAAGAGCGCGACATCACGCTGCTGGCCGCGCGCGGCGCCCGTGCCTTTCACGAGATGTATCCGATCTCGGTCAACCCGACCGAACCCGGACGCGTCTATCGCACGCTCAACTACGGTCCACATCTCGATGTCTTCATGCTGGACGAGCGCAGCTATCGCGGCCCCAATGGCCCGAACCTGCAGGAGACCTATGGTCCCGATGCGTATTTCATCGGCCCGGAGCAGATGGCCTGGCTGAAGCGCGCCTTGATGGCGTCGAAGGCGACCTGGAAGGTGATCGCCTCCGACATGCCGATCGGCCTCGTCGTCTATGACAATGCCGCCGACAAGAAGGGCTCGGAAGCGATCGCGCAGGCCGACGGCCCAGTGCGGGGCCGCGAGCTGGAGATTGCCGATATCCTGCGCTTCATCAAATCGGCGGGGATCCGCAACACGGTCTGGCTGACGGCCGACGTGCATTACACGGCGGCGCATTACTACAGTCCGGAGAAGGCCCAGTTTCAGGATTTCGAGCCGTTCTGGGAGTTCGTTTCGGGCCCGTTTCACGCGGGAACTTTCGGGCCGGCGGCGCTCGACAATACCTTCGGTCCCGAGGTCCGTTTCGTGAAGGCGCCGGGGCCCGACAAGCAGAATTTGCCCCCGTCGGCCGGCATGCAGTTCTTCGGCCACGTCAAAATCGACGGCCAAAGCGGCCAAATGACCGTTACCTTGCGAGATCGGGCCGATATGGCCCTTTGGGCCACGGTTCTGGACCCGAAATTGGGCTAACCATTTGGCAGATTCGCATTGTTTTTCGGCGATTTCCCCCTATATTGCGCCGCAACGCGTCCGAGTACCCGGCCCCTTCTGGCCGGGTTTGCTTTTGGAGGGATTGCCCCAGCGCGTTTTCAGACGAGGCAGTTATCGAACGCGCTCGAGCGCAAGGCCCAACTCTAATTGATCTGGCCTTTTGTCGAGCATGTCTTGTTGAACCCGCTTAAGGGCACCCAGACCGTAACCAGAAGAAGACCTATGAACCTTCGCAACATTGCTATCATCGCCCACGTTGACCACGGCAAAACGACCCTCGTCGACAAGCTGCTGCAGCAGTCGGGCACCTACCGCGATAACCAGCGCGTCCAGGAACGCGCGATGGATTCGAACGACATCGAAAAAGAGCGCGGCATCACTATTCTCGCCAAGTGCACCTCGGTGCTGTGGGATGATGTCCAGATCAACATCGTCGACACCCCAGGCCATGCCGACTTCGGCGGTGAAGTCGAACGCATCCTGTCGATGGTCGATGGCGTGATCGTGCTCGTCGACGCTGCTGAAGGCCCGATGCCGCAGACCAAGTTCGTGGTCGGCAAGGCGCTGAAGCTCGGCCTCAAACCGATCGTCGCGATCAACAAGGTCGACCGTCAGGACGCCCGCATCACCGAAGTTGTCAACGAAGTGTTCGACCTGTTTGCAGCGCTCGACGCCACCGACGATCAGCTCGACTTCCCGATCCTGTACGGATCAGGCCGCAACGGCTGGATGGCCGACAGCCCGGACGCGTCGCATGACGTCGGCATGAAGCCGCTGTTCGATCTCGTCATCAAGCATGTCGCGCCGCCGGTGGTTGAAGAAGGTGCGTTCCGCATGCTCGGAACCATCCTCGAAGCCAACCCCTATCTCGGCCGCATCATCACCGGCCGCATCTCGGCCGGTTCGGTCAAGCCGAACCAGAGTGTCAAGGTGCTGTCGCGTGATGGCAAGGTCGTCGAAACCGGCCGTATCACCAAGATCTTGGCGTTCCGTGGTCTTGAGCGTCAGCCAGTTGAACTCGCCGAAGCCGGTGACATCGTCGCCATCGCCGGCCTGCCCAAGGGCACTGTCGCCGACACCTTCTGCGATCCGTCGGTTGAAATTCCGATCCAGGCCCAGCCGATCGATCCGCCGACCGTGTCGATGTCCTTCATCGTCAACAACTCGCCGCTCGCCGGCACCGAAGGCGACAAGGTCACCAGCCGCCTGATCCGGGACCGCTTGCTGCGCGAAGCCGAAGGCAATGTCGCGCTCAAGGTCGTCGAATCCGCCGATCGTGATGCGATGGAAGTGTCTGGTCGCGGCGAATTGCAGCTCGCGATCCTGATCGAGAACATGCGCCGCGAAGGCTTCGAACTGTCGGTGTCGCGTCCGCGCGTGGTTCTCACCAAGGACGAGAACGGCAACACGCTCGAGCCGGTCGAAGAAGTCGTCATCGACGTCGATGAGGAATTCTCCGGCGTAGTCGTTCAGAAGATGAGCGAACGCAAGGCCGAGATGATCGAGATGCGTCCGTCGGGCGGCAACCGTCTGCGTCTGGTGTTCTACGCTCCGACCCGCGGCCTGATCGGCTATCAGGGCGAACTCATGACCGATACCAAGGGTACCGCGATCATGAACCGCCTGTTCCACGACTACCTGCCCTATAAGGGCGAGATCGCTGGCCGCCGTAATGGCGTGTTGATCTCCAACGACCAGGGCGAAGCGGTTGCTTACGCCATGTTCAAGCTGGAAGATCGCGGCCCGATGATGATCGAGCCGGGCTGGAAGGTCTATAAGGGCATGATCATCGGCGAGCACACCCGCGAGAACGATCTCGAACTCAACGTTCTCAAGGGCAAGCAGCTCTCCAACATCCGCACCACGTCGAAGGACGAAGCGGTTCGCCTGACGCCGCCGATCCGCATGACGCTGGAAAAGGCGTTGGCCTATATCGAGAGCGACGAGCTGGTCGAGATCACCCCGAAGTCGATCCGCCTGCGCAAGAAGCATCTCGATGCCAACGACCGCAAGCGCGCCGAAAAGACCAAGGAAGTGATCGCGTAAGCGACGAGTTTTCTTTGGCTGGTTACGAAATGCCCGGCGAAAGCCGGGCATTTTTATTTTGCACTGTCATTCCGGGGCGACCGCGCCTCTTGCGCGGGCGAACCCGGAATCTCGAAGTGGAGTTCTCACTACATCGAGGTTCCCCGCCACTCCAATTGGAGTGGCTGAGGTTCGCTCCCTCAGCTATGCTGAGCACGCGCTCTCAGTCGCTGCAATTGCAGCGGCGGGGAACGACGAGTTTGTAGCTACCCCTTCGGCGCCCCCTGTTGCTTCAACGGATCGGCCTTCGCAAACGCCTCCATCGCCTCGCAGGTGGCGACGATACGATCGATGGTCGGGATGCCTGCAATCTCGATCTTCAGCACCTTCATGGTCGCGGTGATGCTGAGCAGGCAGATGTCAGCAATGGTCACCTCGTCGCCGTGACAGAAGCGGCCGGTGGCGGGCTCGCTGGCGAGGCGCTTTTCCACGGCGGCGAGGCCCGTAGTGAACCAGTGCACCAGCCAGGCGCGCACTGCGGCGTCGTCAAAGCCGGCGGTGATGGCGAGATATTTGCGCACACGCGGTGTGATGAGCGGATGGGTGTCGGCGGCCAGCATCGCGGCGATCGAGCGCACCCGGGCGCGGCCATGCGGATCGGCTGGCAGCAGCGGCGGGCTCGGATGGATCTCGTCGAGGAATTCCAGGATCGCCAGCGACTGCGTCAGCGGCAGGTGGCCGGGCTCGATCAGGGCCGGAATCGCGCCGAGCGGATTGATCTTGAGGAACGCGTCGCCGCGCTGTTCGCCCTTGTCGAGGTCGATCACGCGCTCGTGCGCTTCCAATCCCTTCAAGTTGAGCGCGACGCGGACGCGATAGGTCGCCGAAGTCCGCCAGAAGCCGTAAAGTTCGAAATCGCGTGGGGCTGTCATGCATTTTCTCCAAGAGCCGCGGTGGCTTGAATAATTCAAGCAAGCCTTTATCCCGTTGTCACCCGTTTCCCATCCGCTGTGAATACCGACGCGATGACCAGACTGCCTTCTGAAGTAGATGTCGCCATCATCGGAGCCGGCGCTGCCGGCCTCGGCGCCGCACGTGCGCTGGAAGGTTCCGGGCTCTCCGTGATCGTGCTGGAAGCGCGTGACCGGATCGGCGGCCGTGCCCACACCATCATGGCGGCGCCCGGCATTCCTTTCGATCTCGGCTGCGAATGGCTGCACTCCGCCGACAAGAACGATTTCGTCGGCATCGCGAAAGATCTCGGCTTCGCCGTCGACAAGACGCGCCCGCCGTGGCGCGATCAGGCCTATGACGCCGCTTTCTCCAAGGCAAAGCGCACGGAGTTCTTCGCCGCGATCGATGCTTTCTACGATCGCGCCGAAGAGGCCGCCGAAAATCCCGTCGATGCGCCTGCTGCGACCTGCCTTGAGCCCGGCAATCCGTGGAATCCGATGATTGACGCGGTCTCCACCTATATCAACGGTTTCGAGCTCAAGGATGTCTCGCTGCACGACATGGATGCCTATGAGGACACCGAAGTTAACTGGCGGCTGCCCGATGGCTACGGCGCGCTGATCGCGGCCTATGGCGCGCGGTGCCCTGTGGCGCTGGGCACCGAAGTCACTGTGATCGATCATTCCGGAGCGCGCATCCGCATCGAAACATCGCGCGGCACGCTCAGTGCAGCGAAAGTGATCGTCTGCGTGCCGACCAATCTCATCGCCAATGAAAACATCCGCTTCGAACCACCGCTGCCCGGCAAGGTCGATGTCGCCACCGGCCTGCCGCTCGGCGCCGACAATAAGGTGATGCTGGCGCTCGCCGATGCCGACAAGTGGCCGTTCGACATCGGCTTGCGTGGTGCCGCCTTGCGCACCGGTGTCGGCAGTTTCCATCTGCGTCCCTCCGGCCGTCCCTGTATCGCCGGCTTCTTCGGCGGAAGTTTCGCGCGCGAGCTGGAAGATGCCGGCGACGGCGCGCTCGCCGCACAGAGCGTCGACGAGATCGTCGCGCTGCTCGGCTCGGACATCCGCAGCAAGCTCACGCCGCTCGCGGAATCCCGCTGGGGCCACGACCGCTTTGCGCAAGGCGCTTACTCGGCTGCAAAGCCCGGCCATGCCGATGCGCGGGCCGTGCTCGCTGCGCCAGTGGATGGCAAGTTGTTTTTTGCGGGCGAGGCAACGTCGCCGAACTTCTTCTCGACGGCCCACGGGGCGCGGGAGAGCGGAGAGAGGGCGGCGAGGGAGGTACGTCAATCTGTATGAAATGCGCGCTGCAGAATTCCGATCAGCGCTAGCCCAGCGTCTCGATCTAGTTGGATCGATTGACTTTTCTTTTCAGGCATCTCCCGGCCTGTGCGTCCATATGTATCGATCTGCACGAAGCTGCGACCGTCTCGTTCGAAAATTGTGTACTTTGCTTCTATCTCATCGTGGATCGAATTTCTCTCCATAGGGCGTTCAACAAAATCTCTGATCATTGCCACTAGAAGTCTCCCCGTCGTTTATTCAATCACTCTTGCCCGCATCCCCGCATCCGGGACGATACACGCCTCGGTCTTTCCGAAGATGCGATAGCGGTTCGTTGCAATCAGATTATAGATGGGATTGCGCAATGCCTTCGGCGCGGCGAACAACACGCGCACCCATTGCCAGCCGGGCAGGTTCGCCAGCACCGTCAGTGCAGCGTCGGATTGCAGGTAGGCCACGCCGCCATGGATCACCGCATTGGTGTCGGGATCGGCGGGATCGATGCCGAAATGGCGGGCGAGGCGGCTGCCATAGTCGGACTGGATCGGGGTGAAGCGAAAGCGATGATCGGTGTCGCATTTGGCGACGAACTGGATCCAGCGCGAGCAGAAGATACAGACGCCGTCATAGAGGATGATGTCGTCATCGGGCCAGGGCTCGGTCACTGCGGTGTCCATTCCAGTCGTACCGGCTTGCGCGTCATCGTGTCTTTGCCGGCGTGGCTGCGATCGTCTTCAGCGCCTTGTCCAGCGTGGCACCATAGATGTCGTCACCGCCGTCGCTCTCCGCAAGCCAGTGACCTTCGCTTCGGAAGTCTGGCAGTTCGCTGAAATCGATTTTGTCGCCACCTTTGCGAAATGCGTCGGCGAGTTGGCGTGACAAGTCCGGCGAAAAATAGCTGTCATTGTGCGCGACGAGCCAGATCACGGGCACATGCGCCGTCTTGCCGAAGGTTGTAGCTGCGGCGATCAGGCGCTGCGGCGCGCAGACGTCATACGGCCTGTCATTGGCATGGCCGCCGCGTCCCGGTGCAAAGGCAACGATCGCCCTGACGCCCGATGGGTTGGTGCCGGCCATGGCCAGTGCGCCCCAGCCGCCCGCGGAATGGCCGACGACGATCGTGCCGTCGCTACGAATGAAGGGTTGTTTGCGCATCTCTGTCATCGCCGCGCCGATACTATCCGCCGTCGCGCGGCCGGCATTGAGATAGTCGGCATTGTCGCAGCCGCCCTGGTCTTCCAGATAGTGCCCGCCGGTTAAGCCATGGCCGGGGCGTTCCGGCACCAGCACGGCATAGCTACGCCCAACAAACCAGGAGGCCAGTGCGCGATATTCCGGTTGCGGGATCTGCGCGCGGCGCAGCGCATTCTGCGTGGTGGCATGCGCGATAACAGCGAGCGGGAATGGGCCGTTGCCGGGCGGGCGAAACAGCACGGCGCGGGAACTGGTATTTGGATCGGGCGATGGCACCGACCAGAGCTGCCGACGATGCGGCGCTTCTTCTGGGCCCTGCGCGCCTGATGTCTGGGCCGCGGTTGGAGCCGCGCTTCCGAGCAATGCAGCCAGCAGGCAAAGCGCTTGGACGTATTTCATAGGCGCTCGGGGGCTTTCGTGCGGACGCAATGCCTGCCCCATTCTATACGCCGCGAATCACATCGGTGCAGTTGTGCACATCGAGACCCGTGTGCAACTGCGACATGACTCGCGCCGATAAATGCTAACAGTGGAAAACATGGCGTTCGGCGCGCATGGGATGCAGCTCTGTCCTTTTTCGATACAACTCTTTCGGTAAACTGATGCTGAAAATCCACACGTTAACCGATAATTAACGATGGACCTTGAAGAGCGCCCGCCGACTTGCTTTGATCCCGTCCATGAGCACAACCCTGATCGAGGTTCGGCCGGCCAAAGCTGCGGATGCAGCCGCGGTGGCGTCCACCCATGACGAAGCCTGGCGCGCGGCCTATCAGGGCCTCATCCCGGGTCCCGAACTGGAAAAGCTGATCAACCGCCGCGGTCCCGGCTGGTGGGATTCGGCGATCCGCAAGGGCAGCCGCGTCAGCGTTTTGTGCTTCGGCGACAAGGTCGCTGGCTACGCCAATTACGGTCGCAACCGCGCCCGCAGCCTGCAGTTCGAAGGCGAGATCTACGAACTTTACCTCCGTCCGGAATTCCAGGGCCTCGGCTTCGGCCGCCGCCTGTTCGCCTCCGCCAAGCGCGACCTCGTGCAGAGCGGGCTGAAGAGCATGGTGATTTGGGCACTGTCGGACAATGAGGGCGCGACGGAGTTCTACCGCGCTCTGGGCGGCCGCATGGTGGCCCGTTCCTCGGAGCGTTTCGGCGCAAAATCGCTCGATAAAGTGGCATTCGCCTGGACGAATTAAGCCATTAAGCCGGTTCATGATTTTCTGGTCTCGCAGGCGTTGAATCCGGGCTCTCGCTCGGCTACGCCTGTCGCAACCTGTCCTATGAAATCTGGAGTGTTTGATGCGTCTTGACGCAATCCCGCTCGGCGCCAAGGCGCCGCATGAAGTGAACGTCGTCATCGAGGTCCAGGTGGGCGGCGAGCCCATCAAATACGAGATGGACAAGGAATCCGGCGCGCTGTTCGTCGATCGCTTCCTCTACACCCCGATGCGCTACCCGGGGAATTACGGCTTCATCCCGCACACTTTGTCCGGCGACGGCGATCCCTGCGACGTGCTGATCGCCAACACCCGGGCCATCGTGCCGGGCGCGGTGATGAGCGTGCGTCCCGTCGGTGTGCTGTTGATGGAAGACGAAGGCGGTCTCGATGAGAAGATCATCGCGGTGCCGACCTCGAAGCTGACCCAGCGCTACGACAAGGTGAAGAACTATAGCGATTTGCCTGAGATCACGCTGCAGCAGATCCAGCACTTCTTCGAGCACTACAAGGATCTCGAGCCCGGCAAGTGGGTGAAGGTGGTGCGCTGGGGCGATGCCGCCGACGCGCAGCGCCTGATCCTCGAAGGGATCGAGCGCGCCAAGGCGGCAAAGACCAAGTAACAGAGACCGGCGTAGCAGAAGGGGACTTCCGATGCGCCGATGGATCAAACTGCTCCGAACGGCCGCGCTGATTGTCATCGCGGCCGTTCTGTTGCTTACGAGTGTGGTTCTCGTCAAGACCTTCAGCGGGGGATCGCGGCAGCTGCAGGTGACCGCGGCGGTGAAAGCGCCCATTGATGAACAGGCGGCCGCAGAGCGACTTGCAGAGGCGATCCGCTTTCCGACCATCTCCAATTTCCTCAATCCCGATCAGGCCGCCGAACCACTGCGCGCCATGCAGGCTCATCTGGTGGCGAGCTTCCCGGCCTTTCATGCGGCGGCGAAGCGCGAAGTGGTCGGCGATTACAGCCTGCTCTACACATGGGAAGGCAGCGATCCCGCCTTGAAGCCGATTGCGCTGCTGGCGCATCAGGATGTGGTGCCCGTCGCGCCGGGCACCGAGAAGGACTGGCAGCAGCCGCCGTTCAAGGGCGTCGTCGCCGACGGCTTCATCTGGGGCCGCGGCTCGTGGGACGACAAGGGCAATCTGTATTCAATCCTCGAGGCCGCTGAGGCGATGGCCAAACAGGGCTTCCGCCCCAAGCGCACGATCTATTTCGCCTTCGGTCATGACGAGGAAGTCTCCGGCACGCGCGGCGCGCGGGCCATTGCAGCGTTGCTGAAGTCGCGCGGGGTGAAGCTCGATTTCGTGCTCGATGAAGGCCTGCTGATCACCGAGGGGATTCTCAAGGGTCTCGACAAACCAATGGCGCTGATCGGCGTGGCCGAGAAGGGCTATGCGACGCTGGTGCTGACCGCGCATGGCACGCCCGGTCACTCGTCGATGCCGCCGCGCGAGACGGCCATCGGCATGATGAGTGCGGCGCTGGCGCAGCTCGAAAACAAGCGGCTGCCGATGCAGATCCGCGGCACCGTCGGCGAGATGTTCGACACGATCGCGCCGGAGATGAGCGGCTTCAACCGCGTGGTGCTGTCCAATCTGTGGCTGTTCAAGCCGCTGTTGCTGCGTGAATTCGAGAAAAGCGGCCCGACCGAGGCAACGGTGCGCACGACCACGGCGCTGACGATCTTCAAGGCCGGCGAGCAGGACAATGTGCTGCCGGGCAATGCCGAGGCAACGGTGAATTTCCGGCTGTTGCCCGGCGATACCCAGGCCAGCGTCACCGAGCACGTGCGCAACGCCGTCAGTAACGACAAGATTTCGATCGCGCCGTTCCCCGGCAATACCGATCCGCCTCCGGTGACGGGCACGGCGAGCTCGTCCTATCGCGCGCTTAATCAGACCATTCGCGAGATCTTCCCGGATGCGCTGGTGGCGCCGGGCCTGATGGTCGCGGCGACCGACTCCCGGCACTATACGGATGTCACCGACAACATCTTCCGCTTCTCGCCGGTGCGCGCGACGTCGGAAGACCTCAAACGTTTTCACGGCACCAATGAACGGCTGAGCGTGGCGAATTACGCCGACATGATCCGGTTCTATCAGCGGCTGATCGAGAATACGGCCAATTAAACTGCGGGTGCCGCCAGCTTGTGAATCGCACAGGCCGCGCGCAGCGTGTTCACCAGCAGGCAGGCGACTGTCATCTGACCGACGCCGCCGGGCACCGGGGTGATGGCACCTGCGGTCTTCAGCGCTTCCTGATAGGCCACGTCGCCGACGAGGCGCGTCTTGCCTTCGGCACCGGGCAGCCGATTGATGCCGACATCGATCACGGTCGCGCCGGGTTTGATCCAGTCACCGCGCACCATTTCAGGGCGACCTACTGCCGCATAGACGAGATCCGCCTGCGCGCAGAGCTTGGCGAGATCGCGGGACTTCGAATGCGCGATAGTCACCGTGGCGTTTTCATTGAGCAGCAGTTGCACCAAGGGACGGCCGACCAGATTGGAACGGCCGATCACGATGGCATTCATGCCTTCGAGTGATTTGTGCACGCTCTTGGTCAGGATGATGCAGCCGAGCGGCGTGCAGGGCGACAAAGCGGGCATGCCGCTGGCGAGACGTCCGGCATTGGTCGGGTGCAGGCCGTCGACGTCCTTGGCGGGATCGATGGCGTTGACGACAGCGTCGGTGTCGAACCCCTTCGGCAGCGGCAGCTGCACGAGAATGCCGTGCACGGTGGGATCGGCGTTCAGCTTCTGCACCAGCGCGATCAGATTGGCCTGGGCGACGTCAGCCGGCAGTTTGTGTTCGAAGGAGGCCATGCCGGCTTCCTGGGTCTGCTTGTGCTTGCTGCGGACATAGACTTCGCTGGCGGGATCGCTGCCGACCAGCACCACGCCGAGGCCAGGCGTCACGCCATGTTCGGCTTTGACGCGCGCGACTTCAGCGGCAACGCGGCCACGCAATTCAGCGGCAATGATCTTTCCATCGATGATGCTGACGGTCATGTGTCGCTCCTGTCGTCTGTGTCGTCGGGCATTGCTGCAGTGATACTGCGCAGTATGGTGCCCAGTTTCGTCGGGTCGCCATCGACCGCGATCTGTTTGACGCGCGACGTAGTGCCGGACAGCACGCGCACATCGCGCTTCGGCACGCCGAGCCGCTTGGCAAGCAGTTCGGTCACGGCGCGGTTGGCTTCGCCGCCCTCGGCGATGGCGCGCACCCGCACCTTCACCACCGAACGGCCATTGGCCATGGTCTCGATCCCGTCGATGTCGTCTCGGCCACCCCGCGGCGTCACGCGAACGGCGATGCTGACACCGTCAGTCGCGTAGCGCCAGGGATCTGCCACGAACCCGGCGGCCGATCAGAAGACGCTGGGATAGATGTAGTAGGTGATCACCCGCTGCAGGAACATGATGATCAGGATCAGGATGATCGGCGAGATATCGAGACCGCCGAGGCTCGGCAGCATCCTGCGGATCGGCGCCAGCACGGGCTCGGTGATCCGGAACAGGAATTCGGCGATCGCGGAGACGAACTGGTTGCGGGTATTGACCACGTTGAAGGCGATCAGCCAGGACAGGATCGCCGAGGCGATCAGCAGCCAGACATAGAGATCGAGAATGATCAGCACGATATCGAGAACGGCGCGCATGGCGGGGATGGCTCGCGGGTTAGGTCGCGGATTCGACTGTCCGCTAAATATCGGTTCAGCGCCCCTCAAACAAGGGAAGTTCCGGGTGAAAAGTGCTGGAAAACCGCGCTTTTGCGACGTTCTTGACTTGCCGTTAACGGGGATTGTAAATGGCGCCGATTGCTGACCGGATCGCCTCCGCGACCCGGTTCGTATCGGGGCCATAGCTCAGCTGGGAGAGCGCGTCGTTCGCAATGACGAGGTCGGCGGTTCGATCCCGCCTGGCTCCACCACGCTTCGCCAAGTGGCTACGTGTGGCGCCCGGCGAAGCCCGCAGGGCGAAGACGGACTGAACTCCAAAATTTAAACTGACATCCCTGCACGCCTGATGACGGCGCTCGATCTCGTCACACCCGTCTCAACTGCAACCTTGCCACCGCCCCCGCGATGAAGCCGCGCGGAAAAAGCCGCAGCAGCAGTGGCACGATCTTGATGCCGAGGCCGGGGAAAACCGTGCGCTTGTTGGCCATCAGACCCTGATAGCCCAGCAGGGCGACGTCGGCCGCCGAAACATTGAGGATGGCCGAGTCGAGGCCCGGCGTGAATCCGGCGCGCGCCTGGAATTCCGAGGGCACCGGACCGGGGCACAATGCGGTCACGCGCACACCTTTGGAGCCGAGCTCCTGGCGCAGTGCTTCGGTGAAGGACAGCACATAGGCCTTGCTGGCGTAGTACACGGCCATTCCGGGACCCGGCAAAAAACCCGCGATCGAGCTGAGATTGAGAATGCCGCCCTTGTTGCGGATCAGGCTCTCGGAAAAGCGCAGCGACAGATCTGTCAGTGCGCGCACATTGACCTCAAGCATGCCGAGTTGCCGGTCGCGGTCCATGTCGATCGCGCGACCGAACATGCCGAAGCCGGCATTGTTCACGACGTACTCCACTTCGACATTGGCAGCAGCGAGGGCAGCCGCGATCTGGGCGCAGGCGTCGCGTTGTTCGAGATCGCAGGGAATGATGACGGGGGTCGCGCCGCCTGCGGCCATGATCTCAGCAGCCAGCGCATCCAGACGCTCGGCACGGCGCGCAACCAGTGCAACGCGATGCTTGTTCGCGGCGAAGACGCGGGCGAGTTCGGCGCCAATTCCGGCCGAGGCCCCGGTTATCAACGTCACGCGCTCAGTCACAATAAGGTACTCTTGAAATACGTGAGGACGATTTGCATGCATCTACAGGCGTAATAGGGATACCCGTGATGTGCAAGCCGGAATGACCACCGGAATACCGCGTGGCCTTCGGTTCCCGAATGCGTAGCAGTGGCATGAATTATCGGGGACCGCGCATTAAACTTTGGTTATGCGTCGTGGTGCTGTCATTTGCCGGTCCGGCTGCGCCTGCTCAGACAGTTGTATCCGTTGTGGCTGTACCGCCCGCCACGCGTCGCTTGAGCTCCATCCGGTCACGTGATGAAACCGAGAGCAGGTCGGCTGCGCGCCAGACCACATTTTCCTCGAACTCACTGACGCGGCCGTCAGCATAGACCAGCTGCCACATCATCTCGACGAGACGGACACGACCGGGCTCATCGACCACGCGCATGATGACGCTTGTAAAGTGATAGAGATCGACGGCCTCGCCTTCGACGAGCGTGGCAGCCGAGATGAGCCTGTCAGCCGTGCCGGGATCGAGCTCGAAACGCGACTCGATCAAACTATGCAACTTGGCTTTCTCGATAGCTGTGGGTTCACCGTCCAGCGAGATGACGTGAAGCATCAGTGCTGTGGCGGCGAGACGGAAACCGGTATCGTCGAATGCCTGATTTCCGTGCGCATCGGGAGACACCACGTCGGCAATGAATTGGCGCAGTTTTTCCAGCATTATTCTTTGAACCAGATGATCGAGAAGCCCGCCATGCGGCGAAAGCGCTCGTGCTTTGTGGCGCGGAAATGGAACGCGCGCAATGCGGCCGGGTTCCCGAAGCACTCATGACAGTTAAGTAACAATTGAGACGATCGGCAGTTTACCGGGACTCATGTCAGGGGATTTCATAGACCACGATCTTGTCGGCGATACCGCGCAAGGCCGCATGCTTCTGGATCGGCGTGATTTCAGCCTTCCGCAGGATGGCTTCCACTGCCTGCGCCGATATCACCGGGCTGGTGACGTGGATCGCCTGCGAGGTTGACAGGCCCTGCACCCTGGCAGCGATATTGACGGTCTGGCCAAAGTAATCCTGCCGTTCGTTCAGCATCACAGCAAGGCAGGGTCCCTCGTGGATACCAATTTTGACCACGAGGTCTTTGGTGCCGCGCTCCTCGTTCAATCGCTCCATCGCGGTGCGCATGCGGAGACCCGCAGCCAGCGCCTGTTCGGGCCGCGTAAAGGTCGCCATGAC
Organism: Tardiphaga sp. 813_E8_N1_3; assembly: GCF_051811025.1. NCBI lineage: Bacteria > Pseudomonadati > Pseudomonadota > Alphaproteobacteria > Hyphomicrobiales > Nitrobacteraceae > Tardiphaga > Tardiphaga sp. 813_E8_N1_3. The sequence goes on along the minus strand of NZ_JBPWQE010000001.1, from coordinate 5,461,938 downwards.
GGCATCCCCGATGGTCTTCACGACGGCACCAGCTTCTGACGCAATAATCTCCAGCAGTGCATGGAAATGCGCGCGCACCAGATCGAAGGCTGCAAGATCGCCAACGCGCTCGTACAGAGCGGTCGAGCCCTTGAGGTCGGTGAACAGGAAAGTCAGCGAGGTGATCTTCAGTCGCTGATCGATATTGAGATTGTCGGCCTTGTAGACATCGCGAAAGGTCTGGTTGGTGAGTATCCGCTTGGCCGTGAGGAACGGCTTGCGCTTGCCGATCAGGTGGTGGAGGCCCTCGGCCGCGACAAATACCGATGGCAGCACGCGCACCTCGGTCTGGTTTTCGAGGGATAACCGCAACGGTCCGGGTTGCAGTGTGATGGTGCCGGTCGGTGTATGCTGCCGGTTATAGATCAGCGACAGATGCTGTCGTTCCTTGGTCGGCTCGCCCTGCACGTCAATGAACTGCGCGGCATGGGTTACCGGCTCGAACACGATGACGAACTCCGACGGCAAGTGCAGCGACATCACCGCTTTTTCATGCGCCGGCAGTTCCATTGCGTCCAGCGTCACTTCATCGGTGAGTGACGCAAACGATTCCTGGTTGAGATCGACGCCGGAGCTCCAGAACACCTGCTTGAAATATTCCCAGAGCGGCAGCGTATTGGGGTCGTGTGCAGCGATATGCCTGACGCGCGGCGCGACCGTGAACGCGACCTCGACCTGCTCGTCAACCGACGCTTCATAGCCGCAGGCACAGAGCCCGCAATGGTAGTCGTCATGGCGCAGCGATTTCAGCGTGCTGTGGGCGTCGAGGACGCCGCTGCAGCCCGGGCACAGCACATTCCAGGTCAAGTCGAACAGGCCGAGGCGGGAGGCATGTAGGAAGCCGGAAATGACGCGCTCTTCGTTCAGGCCGCGGCGTGCCGCAAAATCCAGCACGTTGATACGATTGAGTTCGTGGTCCGCGCCATCGCGGATCAGCTGCGCAATCGCATCCGCCACGGCGGGATCGATCGTCTGGTTTAATGTCGCGAATTGTGCCTGAATATCACTCATGGCTTCAGTTTAGGCCAAATAGCCGCTGCGTCCAAGGCAGGGCTTTGCCGCAGCGCTTCAACTTGTCGTTCCGCCATGTGCCATGAGCGCGCAAGAGGGCGTGCTGAAGTAACGTCAGCGCCGCTCGATCCGGAACATTGGCGAGCGATCCGGTTGTGTTGTCACTACGCCGATCGGCATGACGGGTGCTTTATCCGGCAGCTCGACGCGGAACGCGCCGATGATTTTCGCCAGCGCCAATGTGGCCTCGACAAGCGCGAAATGCGCGCCGATGCAGACCCGGGCACCGACGCCGAAAGGCAGATAGGCGAAGCGGTCCGGCGGCGTCGCGCCGGGCGTGAAGCGGGACGGCATGAAGGCGGTGGGCTCGTGCCACAATTTCTCGTGTCGATGCAGCAGCCAGGGCGCGATCAGGATCACGTCCTTGCTGGCAACGGATTGGCCAGCCAGACGATCAGGGCCCGCGGCCGCGCGTGCGATCAGGAAGGCCGGCGGATAGAGTCGCATGGTTTCGTCGATCACGGCACGGGTGAATTTCAGATGTTCGATGTCGAACGTACCGCTCGCGCTGGCGGCACGGGCTTCGGCCGCGACCTGCTCCTGGGTCGCCGGATCGAGCGTCAACATATACAGCGCCCAGAACAGCGCCGTTGCCGTGGTCTCATGGCCGGCGAGGATCATCGTCGCCACCTGATCGCCGAGCTGCACATCAGTGAAGGATGCACCGGTTTCCGGATCGTGTGCGGCCACCATCAGGTCGAACAGATCGCGCGGCGCGTCGTCGTTCTTGCCGGCAGCGCGACGTGCGGTCATCAGCTCGCCGACGAATTTCGTCCAGCGTCTGCGGAAGAAGGCGCGCGAGATATCCTGCGGCGTTGGCCAGCCCAGCGGCAGCAGCAGGTCGAGGAAATGCGGCCGCGCCAGGTTCATGCCGTATTCCATCACGAAGTCGCGCAGCTTCGCGCCATGCTCGGCCATGCCGAACGAGAACATGGTGCGGCCTGCGATCTCCAGCGTCATCCGCTGCATGATCGCGCGCAGATCGACCGGCTTGCCTTCCGCGCGGTGCAAGTCGGTCAGCGTGTCATCGACCGCCGAGATCATGTGCGGCACCAAAGTCATCACCGCGCGCGGCGTGAAGGCCGGCGCCAGTGTGCGGCGCTGGTGTTTCCAGGTGCGGCCTTCGGCGAGTAGCAGGCCCTCGCCGAGCATCGGCCGCAGCACACGGAATGCCGCAGGCGTGCGGGTATAGTTCTCGTAATTGTCTACCAGCACATGGCGGATCGCATCGGGGTCATTGAGGATGAAACTGGAATGGCCGAAGAAACGGCCTTTGATGATGTCATCTTCATAGGCGCGCTGGCCCCAGGTCTCGATGGCGCTGCGGCGCATTGCCGACATACGCCCCAGTGCACCCATGTTCTCGGGCGCACGTGGCGGGCTCGGCGGCACCAGGGGCTGCCGCGGAGCGGGAAAGTCGTAGACTTCGGCAATGCTCACGATGGACCTCGCAACCTGGAATGGGGCGCTGGGTGTGGCCCGACTATAGCAGTTGCAAATCCGGGCGCCATGAAGGCGAGAGGCAGTCTCGCCGGCTACTCGGTGAATTCCGCCACCGTGATCCGGTTTTCCGACGCCGGCCAGGCGCGCACCACGATCCGCTCCTGATTGAACAGCGCTGCCACCGGACGTCCCATGTCCTTGGCCGGAAGGCGGATAGTCGAGAGCGAATCCGTGGGCACGCCGGCTTTCACGTCGGCCGGCTCCTTGCCGTCGAGCAGCACGACATCGCGCGGCAGTCCGAAATAGCCGCGGACGCGCGACATCGACACCACGGCGCCGACATTGGCATCGGCCGGCCCCAGTGCGCGACCGGCACGCAGATGCACGACGTCGGACGAGCGGGGGAATGGCGAGCGATAGGAATGCGTGATCGGCGCGGCGGCCGATGTCAGCACGATCTCGACAGGCCAGGTAGGGTCAATCTGAACCGGACCCCAGCGGCCATCGGCGGAGGTGCGGGCCGCATGGAGCGCCGCCCCGATCCGTTCGCCGCTGTCGGGCGCGACGCGATACACCTCAACCAAGGCATCCGCGACCGGACGATTGGTCGGAACGCCGCCGGGCGTGCCGGTGACGAGACCGCTGATTTTCACCTCATTTTCCGGCGCGATATCGATCCGCACTGGTTCGCGGTCGGCGATGAATTTGTAGATCTCGCGGAAGGCGCGGGGGTGAAAGCCGGTCTCGCGATGATCGATGGCACCGAGCACGAGATTCGTCGCGCCGCGCAGCGCCGGACCATCGGCGGTGACGCCGGTGGCCACGCCCGGCTTGCCGAGCAGGCGACCGTCGGCCTGCGCATATTTGTCGATGCCATCGCTGCGGAGGGTGAGGAAGGCGGTGCCTTCGGTCACCTCAGGGCCTTCGCCGGGATTAAGGCTCTTGAGGAACGGGCCGCGGCCGTTGAATTCGCTGCCGGGATTGTCGGTCCAGTCGAATACGCCGTGATTGGGCGTGCCGCACAGCACGGCGTGGCTGACATCGGCGCCGCCGCCATTCTTGATGTAATTGCGGACCGCATTGCCGCCGCGCGAATTGGCGACGAGCGCCACTTTCGCAGCACCCGTGCGCTTTTTCAGTTCCGCGATGGCCTCGCCAAGCTCGCGGCGCTGGTCCTCCGTGGAGGAGCGGCCTTGCTGCGCCACAGCATCGTCACTGCGCGCCAGCGGATCGGTGAAATTGAGCGCCATCAGGCGGTTGCGCGGCACGCCATTGGATTCCATGCGCCAGATCTGCGTCATCCAGAGCGCCGCGTGGTCGCCATTGCCATGGACGAACAGGATCGGGGGAATGTCGAAACCGGCCGCTGCGCTGAGGTTGGTCTGTGCAACGGCCTCGAAACGGAGCGCATGGGCGGCCAGCGGCAGCATCGCTGCGCCTGTGAGAATGGTTCGTCGCGACAGCGTCATGGCTGGTCTCCCTCTATCTGCGCACTACCGGCGCTTGCTGCTGTGATAGCGGAGCAGGCACTGGACAGACAACGCGTTTCACAGGCATCACCTTGGATACGCCAGCGGGGAATCAGGCCCCGCATGGCCCTGCAGTCGCTATCTGCAGCAGACGACGGGACGATGATGGCCGAAGCAGCGAAACCAGTGGTTCTTCCCTCCGACGGCATTGCCGCCCCGCTGCGGTTTGCGGTGTTCCGGCGGATCTGGCTCGCCAGCCTGCTGTCCAATCTGGGTCTGATGATCCAGAGCGTGGGCGCCGCTTGGGCGATGACGCAGATGACTGCGTCGGCGGACAAGGTGGCGCTGGTGCAGACCGCCTTGATGCTGCCGATCATGCTGATCTCGATGCCCGCGGGTGCCGTCGCGGACATGTATGATCGCCGCATCGTGTCGCTGGTCTCGCTCGTGCTGTCCCTGGTCGGCGCCACCATGCTGACCATGCTGGACTGGACCGGCCACATCACGCCGAACATCCTGCTGGCCTTCTGCTTCATCATCGGCAGCGGCATGGCGCTGTTCGGGCCGGCCTGGCAATCCTCAGTGGGCGAGCAGGTGCCGCCGGAGGTACTGCCATCCGCCGTGGCGCTGAACGGCATCAGCTACAATATCGCGCGGAGTTTCGGCCCGGCGATCGGCGGCATCGTGGTTGCCACCGCCGGTGCCGTCGCAGCCTTCGCGGCCAATGCGGTGCTGTACATCCCGTTGCTGGTGGTGCTGTTCCTGTGGCGTCGCAAGGTCGATGTTTCCAGGCTGCCGCGCGAGCGGATGAGCCGCGCCATCGTGTCCGGCGTGCGTTACATTGCCAATTCGCCGTCGATCCGCATTGTGCTGATGCGCACCCTGATCACCGGCATCTGCGGCGGCTCGGTGTCGGCACTGATGCCGCTGGTTGCGCGCGACCTTCTGCATGGCGGCGCGCAGACCTATGGCATCATGCTCGGCGCCTTCGGCATGGGTGCGGTGATCGGCGCGATGAATATAGGCCATGTCCGCAAGCACCTCAGCGGCGAAGGCGCGATCCGCGCCTGCGCGCTGATCATGGGCGTGGCGATTGCGGTCGTTGCGGTCAGCAGTGAGCCGGTGATCACCGCGGCGGCGCTGGTGGTGGCGGGCTCGGTGTGGATGCTGGCGGTCGCCCTGTTCAACATTGGCGTGCAGCTCTCCGCACCGCGCTGGGTCGCCGGGCGTTCGCTTGCGGCATTCCAGGCGGCGATCGCCGGCGGCATTGCGATTGGCAGCTGGGGCTGGGGTCATCTCACCGACATGGTTGGCGTCGAGGCCGCGCTACTGGTGTCTGGCGCGGCGATGTTTCTGTCACCACTGTTCGGTCTGTTCTTGCGGATGCCGCCGACCGGCGCGCGTGACGAGGATGCCGAGACGTTGGCCGATCCTGAAGTGCAGCTCCAGTTGACGGCGCGCAGTGGCCCGTTGGTGGTGGAGATCGAATATCGCGTGGATCAGGAAAGCGCGCGGGCGTTCCACGGCGTGATGCAGGACGTGCAGCTTTCTCGCCAGCGCAATGGCGCCTATGGCTGGTCGATCGCGCGTGATATCGCCGATCCCGAATTGTGGACCGAGCGCTATCACTGCCCAACCTGGCTCGATTTCCTGCGCCAGCGCAACCGCGCGACGCAGTCCGAACGCGCATTGTATCAGCGCGCAGTGGCATTCCATCTCGGGGCGGATCCGGTCCGCGTGCGCCGCATGCTGGAGCGGCCGTTCGGTTCGGTGCGCTGGAAGGACGATACGCCCGATCGCGCAGCGACCGAGGTGCTTCCTGTCGCGACGCCGGCCGGCAGCAGCGGTTAGAGTTTTTTGTTTTGACGCGAGCCCGTGCCCACTTCGCTCGAAAACGCCAGTCGCGCTATTGATTATTCTCGGCGAGAACTTTCGCGCAGGCCTTGCTGAGCTTCGAACGGTTTTCCTTGAGACAGCTGAGCACGACCATGTCGCCATCGTTCATCTTGGCGCGGCAGAAGCGCGAGACGTCGCGTGAGCAGGCCGACTGATTGGCTGATGTGTTGCCGCCCTGCGCGAAAGCGGACGTTGCGATCAGCAGGAACGGGATGATCAAAAGTCGGGTCATGAAATGGGCCTCCCAAAAATTGGTTATCTGACTGTATGGCGCGCAACGAAGTACGCGGGAGTGGCGCAATGATGGCGAGCGTCCGGCACCAGGTTCACGGATTGCGCGTTACGTCATTCAGGCGAAGCGTCGCTACTTAACTTCGCGATCCCGAGATCACGAGATCGTCGCGATGGATCATTTCGGCGCGGCCGCTGATGCCAAGAATAATCATCACGTCCGGAGATGAGCGGCCTTTGATCTTCTCGGCATTGTCTGCGTCATAAGCCACGAGGCCGCGGCCGATTTCGTGCGTGTCCGGTCCACGCACGATAACGGCGTCGCCGCGTGCGAAATCGCCTTCCACCTTGATGACGCCGGCAGGCAGCAAACTCTTGCCGGCACGGAGTGCAGCAACAGCACCTGCATCAATGGTCAACGTACCCTTCGGTTCCAGCGATCCCGCAATCCAGCGCTTACGTGCAGTGACGGGATTGGCAGGCGTCAGGAACCAGGTGCAGAGGCCGCCATCGGCGATCTTCTGCAGCGGATGCTCGACCTTACCGGACGCGATGATCATGTGCGTGCCGGCCGTGGTCGCGATCTTCGCTGCCTCGATCTTGGTGTACATGCCACCGCGCGACAATTCGCTCTCGGCCGCGCCCGCCATGCCTTCGATCTCGGCGGTGACGCTGTCGACAATAGGAATCAGTTTCGCATCGGGATTGGCGCCGGGCGGCGCAGTGTAGAGACCGTCGATATCCGACAGCAGCACCAGCAGGTCGGCGGATGCCATGGTCGCGACGCGCGCTGCGAGGCGGTCATTGTCGCCATAGCGGATCTCGTTGGTCGCGACCGTGTCATTCTCGTTAATGACCGGCACGGCGCGCCATTCAAGCAGCTTGCCGATGGTCGAGCGCGCATTGAGATAGCGGCGGCGTTCCTCGGTGTCCTGCAGTGTCACGAGAATCTGTCCGGCGCCGATGCCGTGATGACCCAGCACTTCCGACCAGATGCGTGCCAGCGCGATCTGTCCAACGGCAGCGGCAGCCTGGCTCTCTTCGAGCTTCAAGGGACCGCGCGGCAATTTGAGGCGGCTGCGGCCAAGCGCAATCGAACCCGAGGACACGACGAGCACGTCACGGCCATCTGCATGCAGCTTGGCGATATCGGCGGCCAGTGCGGCGAGCCACTTGGCCCTGACTTCACCGGCCGCGGAATCGATCAGCAGCGAGGAGCCGACCTTGACGACGATACGGCGAAAGTTCTTTAGCTCGGGGCGCGACATGATGTGGGCTTTGGCAGTGCGTGTGATGCTTGGACGGACGTCAGAGGCAGATCAGCTCGTCGCCGGTGCCCATGGCGCAGACTGTGCCGCGCTCTTGGCCTTGTCCGACACCGGCGCCTCGCCGATCACTGCAACGAGCGCACGCAATGCCTCCGGCACGCCTTCGCCTGTTGCGCCCGAGATCAGCAGCGGCGTCTGCTTCGCAGCGCGCTTCAGTCGGTCTTTCTGCTTCTTCAACTCGTCCGGCTCGACCGCATCGATCTTGTTAAGCGCGACGATCTCGACCTTGTTGGCAAGGTCGCCCTCATAGGCATCGAGTTCGGCGCGGACAGTCTTGTAGGCCTTGCCCGCATGTTCGCAGGTCGCATCGATCAGATGCAGCAGCACGCGGCAACGCTCGACATGGCCGAGGAAGCGATCGCCGAGGCCGGCGCCTTCATGCGCGCCCTCGATGAGACCGGGAATGTCGGCCAGCACGAATTCGCGCGCGTCGACATCGACGACCCCGAGCTGCGGATGCAGTGTGGTGAACGGATAGTCGGCGATCTTCGGTCGCGCAGCGCTGACCTTGGAGAGGAATGTGGACTTGCCGGCATTGGGTAGGCCGACGAGGCCCGCATCTGCAATCAGTTTCAGCCGCAGCCAGATCCAGCGCTCTTCGCCGGGCTGGCCGGGATTGGCATTGCGCGGTGCGCGATTGGTCGATGACTTGAAATGCGCGTTGCCGAAGCCGCCATTGCCGCCTTCGGCCAGCACATAGGTCTCGCCGAGCTTGGTGAAGTCGTGGATCAGCGTTTCGCGATCTTCGTCGATGATTTGCGTACCGACCGGAACCTTCAGCGTGATCGGCTTGCCATTGGCACCATGGCGATCCTTGCCCATGCCGTTGACACCGCGCGGCGCCTTGAAGTGCTGCTGGTAGCGATAGTCGATCAGCGTGTTGAGGCCGTCGACCACTTCGATGATGACATCGCCGCCGCGGCCGCCATTGCCACCGGACGGGCCGCCGAATTCGATATACTTCTCGCGGCGGAAGGCCACGCAGCCGTTTCCGCCGTCGCCGGAGCGAATGTAAACCTTGGCTTCATCGAGGAATTTCATAGCGTATCCGTATCGCAGGGGGGTGGTCGCGGCAACCACTTCATCGTCGGCGCATCGTGAAAAGCCCTTATTTTCGGGCCTTGCTGCGCATCCGGTGGCGTCCTAAACGACAACATCGCGCCGTTAACCAAGCCGCACCCAGAAGCTTACCTAAAGGCTCATATAGGCATGTTTGCGACCATTTCGACCGCAGCCGACAATCGCGCCGCCCGGCTGGCCGGTATCGGCCTGATGCTCCTGGGCATCAGCATGTTCTCCTGCGGCGATGCGATCGGCAAATTCCTGGTCGGCACCTATTCGGTCGGGCAATTGATGCTCCTGCGCGCCTGCGCAGCGCTGGCGCTGCTGGCGCCGTCGATCTGGCGGCATCGTGCGGACTTCCTGCAACTCGACCGACCAGGTCTGCAGCTCATTCGCGTGGTGCTGTCGACGCTGGAAGTCGCGGCGTTCTTCTGGGCGGCGGCCTATCTGCCGCTGGCGGACGTCATCACCTACTATCTCGCCTGTCCGATCTTCGTCACCGCGGGTTCCGCGATCTTTCTTCGCGAATCCGTCGGCTGGCGACGCTGGACTGCGATCTTCGTCGGCTTCTGCGGCGTGCTGATCGCACTGCAGCCCTCGGCGCAGACGGTGACATGGCCGGCACTGATCGCGCTCGGCGGTAGCTTGTCCTTCGCCGCGCTGATGCTGATCACCCGCTCGCTGCGTTCCGCGCCGGACGTCGTGCTGGCGACGACGCAGTTTATCGGCACGTTTACTTTCGGCGCGGTCTTCACGACATTCGGATGGGTGACGCCCAATCTGCGCGATCTCGGTCTGTTTTTTCTGGCGGGCGTTGTCTCGGTCTGCGCGCTGCTCTGTGTCAATCGTTCGCTGAAGCTGGCGCCAGCCAGCACGGTGGTGCCGTATCAGTATTCGATGATCATCTGGGCGGTGATCTTCGGCTATCTCGTGTTCGGCGAATTGCCGTCATGGGCCACGCTGATCGGCGCGGCAGTCATCATCGCGGCAGGGCTCTACATCTTCCTGCGCGAGCAGCAGCTCGGAAAGATCGCGGATGAGGTGCCGCCGGCGGCGGTGTGAGGCTTTCTTCCTTCCCCTCTCCCGCCTTCGCTTCGCGGAGGCACCCTCTCCCGCAAGGGAAGAGGGGAAGTAAGAGTCGCTCACCTTCTCGTCGACGTTCCCCAGTTCTTCAGCGACGACCACACGCCCCTTGTCAGCTTGAAGCAATCCACCGGCGTCGATGAGCCGATGGCTTCGAAGCGGTGCAGTTGAACGCCACTCCACTGGAAGCCGCACTTCTCCAGGATGTTGCGGGACGACGGATTGGCAACGCGCGCACCCGAGATCAGGTGATCGATGTCGAATTCATCGAATGCGTAATCGATCGCGGCACGAGCAGCTTCGGTGGCAAAACCCTGACCCCAGTGATCGACGCCGAGCCAGTAGCCGAGCTCCGGCGATTCGGCTTCGCGCCAGTCGATCCCGACCATGCCGATGGGGCGACGATCGAGTTCAATCAGGAACACGCTGTCGCTTGCCGTTCCGCTCAGCGAATTGACGAAATCGACTGCGTGATCCTGCCGATACGGGAAGGGCAGGCGACGCGTCATCTCGGCGATGCGGCGATCATTGGCGAGAAGCGCGATGGCTTTTACGTCCGCGAGTGTCGGCTTGCGCAAGGCCAGCCGTTCGGTCTCGAGGACGCAGCCTCTGGTTTCTCTCAACGTCGGGGTCGGAATATCCTGCAGCATCTCGGGCTCCTGTGTGCGCCCCGAAGCGACGCACCAAACGAAAAGGGGAGGCCGGTTTCCCGCCTCCCCTGGAGCCCAATTCTGGCGCTCCGCCGGTTCAACAGGACCCGGCGGACTCCAATGTGTCCACCGTTTATTCGGCCGCGGCTTCAGTAATCGGGAGTACCGATACGAAAGTGCGGCCGTTCGATTTGGCGCGAAACTCCACATGGCCTTCGACCTTGGCGAACAGGGTATGGTCTGTGCCCATGCCGACATTAAGGCCGGGGTGCCAAGTGGTGCCGCGCTGACGCGCAATGATGTTACCGGGAATCACGCGTTCGCCGCCGAACGCCTTCACGCCGAGGCGCTTGCCAGCTGAATCGCGGCCGTTGCGCGATGAACCGCCTGCTTTTTTATGAGCCATAGCCCGTCTCCGATCTCGATAAGTTCTAGATCAATTCCTTGAAGGAATTGTCTCACAGATTCTCAACTTTTCGCAGCGGCTTATTCCGCGGCGGGCTTTTTCTTTGCAGCCGGCTTCTTGGCTGCAGCAGGCTTGGCAGCGGCTGCCTTCGGAGCAGCGGCCTTCTTCGCCGGCGCCTTCTTGGCAGGAGCTTCGTCGCCATCAACCGGAGCGGTCACGACCGGCTTCTCACGCTTCGGGCGAGGTCCGATCGTCGGCGCCTTGCCGTCGGCCAGGATCTCGGTGATGCGGATCATCGTGAGCTCGTCACGGTAGCCACGCTTGCGCTTCGAATTCTTGCGGCGGCGCTTCTTGAAAGAGATGACCTTGGGGCCGCGCTTGTGGTCGAGCACTTCGGCGGCAACCGACGCACCAGCCACCAAAGGCAGGCCGAGCACAGGCGTATCACCGCCCAGCACGAGAACTTCACCAAGCTGCACGATCGTTCCGACATCGCCGGCGATCTTGCCAATCTCGAGCACATCATCCGGAACGACGCGGTATTGCCGGCCGCCGGTTTTGATGACTGCGAACATCGTTATATTCCTTCGTGTTCGATCCCATCCTCGGATCAGATCCGGGACGGCTTCTTGTTCAGTCGATAAGGGTTCACCGCGACTTCTAGGAAGTCGCGAATTTCTGCGTTTTCTGGTCGACGTTGCGACCCCACGCAAAAACAATCGGCGCCAAGCAAAGCTTGCGCCGAAGCGTGCTTTATAGAGGGTGAAGGCGGAGAGTCAAGGAAAGACGGGCGAAAAGCGAGCCAAAAACAGAGTCTTGGCGGATGGGTCCGTGCCTCCGATGGAGCGTACCATTTAACCTGCCGTCCCGTTTTTCGGGCGCCTGCCTTCAGTTCGTCATGCCCGGGTAGCGCGAAGCGAGCTTCGCTAGATGACCCGGGCATCCATCTTCGGACGGAATGGCGGAAAGGTGGATGGCCGGGTCACGCCCGGCCATGACGGAGTTTTGTTCTCCAAATCAGAGGCTTAGCCTCTCGGTCGCCCTCACGACGCCAGGCTTCGCATTTCCTTGATCAGGTCGGACTTGCCCTCGAAGCCGATGCCCGGGAGTTCCGGCATCACGATATGGCCGTTCTCGACCTTCACGCCGTCCGGGAACCCGCCATAGGGCTGGAACAGGTCCGGATAGGACTCGTTGCCGCCGAGGCCGAGGCCGGCCGCGATGTTCAGCGACATCTGGTGGCCGCCATGGGGGATGCAGCGGCGCCACGACCAGCCGTAAGACTTCAGCATGTCGAGCGTGCGGAGATATTCGACGAGGCCGTAGCTGAGCGCGCAGTCGAACTGCAGCCAGTCGCGGTCCGAGCGCATGCCGCCATAGCGGATCAGGTTGCGCGCGTCCTGCATCGAGAACAGGTTCTCGCCGGTCGCCATCGGACCGGGATAATGCTCGGCGAGCTTTGCCTGCAGCTCGTAATCGAGCGGATCGCCGGCTTCCTCGTACCAGAAGAGATCGTATTCACGCAGCGCCTTGGCATAGGCGACGGCCGTCTCAAGATCGAAGCGACCATTGGCGTCGACAGCGAGTTTAGCGCCTGCTGGAAGCAGTTTCAGCACATGCTCGATACGCTTGCAGTCATCGGCCAGCGGCGCGCCGCCGATCTTCATCTTCACGACATTGTAGCCGCGATCGAGATAGCCCTTCATTTCCGAGGCGAGGCCTTCGAGGCCCTTGCCCGGATAGTAGTAGCCGCCCGCGGCATAGACGAAGACCTTCGGGTCGGCGGTGGTGCCGTAACGCTCCGCGAGCAGACGAAACAGCGGCTTGCCGGCAATCTTGGCGACTGCGTCCCACACCGCCATATCGATGGTGCCGATAGCGACCGAACGCTCGCCATGGCCCCCCGGCTTCTCATTGGTGAACATGGTGGCCCACACCTTGTGCGGGTCGATATTGTCGCCGGAGGCGTCGATCAGGCTGTCGGGCTTGGCTTCCAGAATGCGCGGTGCAAAGCGCTCGCGGATCAGGCCGCCCTGGCCGTAACGGCCGTTGGAATTGAAGCCGTAGCCGATCACGGGTTTGCCGTCGCGGATCACGTCGGTCACCACAGCGACCAGACTCAATGTCATTTTGCTGAAGTCGATGAAGGCGTTAGCAATGGGGGAGGCGATCGGAGCGGTGCGCTCCCGGATGTCGACGATACGCATGGATCCTGTGACTTTCCTGAGGCAGGCTTGAGATGCTTGAGGCCGACTTCCGGCCAGCTTGAGATGACATACGCCTTCCCCAGCCATCTCTGAAATGGTCATTTTTCATCAGAGAAGTTCCGAGATAAGATGGCTAGTGCCATCCCGGACGTTCCATGCAAAGCTTCGATCCAATTTCGCTCCGCCTGTTCATCGCCGTCTGCGAGGAGCGCAATATCGCCAATGCCGCCAAACGCGAGGCCATCGTGCCCTCCGCGGTGAGCAAGCGCATCAGCCAGATGGAGCAGGAAGCCGGCGTGCAGTTACTCGAACGCGGTCGCCGCGGCGTCACGGTGACGGCGGCCGGTGAAGCGCTGTGTCGCTATGCACGGGAGTCGTTGCAATTGCTCGACCGGATGCAGGCCGAACTCGGCGCGTTCGCCGATGGCGTGCAGGGCCATGTGCGGGTGTTCGCCTCGAAGTCGGCGGTGGCGCAGGTGCTGCCGGAAGACATCAGCCTGTTCGCCAAGCGCTATCGCGATGTGCGCGTCAGTCTGGAAGAGCGCGAGATCTGGGAGGTCGTCCGCGGCGTCGAGGAAGGGCGCGCCGATATCGGCGTGTGCTGGGATGCCGTCGACCTGCGCGGCCTCAAGACGATTCCCTATCACCGCGATCATCTCGCGGTGGTGGTGCACCCCGCTCATCCGCTTGCGAAACGCACGTCAGTGTCGTTCGAGGATACGATCGACTTCGAGCATGTCGATATCGTCGCGCGGAGCATCATGCAAACCATGCAGCGAAGCGTCGCGGCTGCGGCCGGCAAGCAGATGCGCTACCGCATTCAGGTCTCCACGGTGGATGCCGCCTATCGCATCGTCGCCGCACAACTGGCTGTTGCCATCATCCCGCAGGAAGAAGCCTCCACCATCCAGCAGACGCTGGGACTGAAGGTCATTCCGCTCAGCAATGACTGGGCTAAGCGGCAATTCGTCGTCGCCGTGCGCGACAAGGGCCTCAGTCGGCCGGCGCAATTGCTGCTGGATAGCCTGAAGGAGAGCGCAAGCGAATGAGAATTCGCCATAGTGTGGTGTCGTGCGTGATCTTGAAGACGAATCACGCAGTCGATATCGTGGAGCTGCCCGGCTTGCCCGGTGATTGCGCCGGTTAGCGGCTCACGCGCGCATCGGCGACGGCACGCTGAAACAGCGCCGTCATCGCTTCCGAGATGCCCTGGGTCGGGCTGACCTCAAAATAGAAGCCCGGCGAAGCACAGCTCTGCATATTGCTGGCGATCTGGCTGTTGGGTGAAGGTCCGTAAGGACCAGCGTTGAATGGTGCGATCCAGCTATTGTACCAGCCATTGGTCGGAAGTGCGAGGTAGGTCGTGTAGAGCACGGCAATCTTGATGCCGCGATTCTTCAACGTGGTGCAAAGCGCCGGATTGATCGGCGACTGGCATCGTCCACCAGTCGTCGGTTTCAGGCAGTTGCTTGGATTGTATTCATCAGCCACGCCATCGGATACGAAGAAGAGATATTTGAGTGGTGCACTTGCTGTACCGGCTCCGGGCGCGCTGATAGCAGTGTTGATCGCCGGGAATATGGTGCTGTAGCCGGTGTCCTGATCGTTGTTGTCGTTCTGGCCGTTCACGGTCATCAAGTCGATGTTTCCGGCCGCCGTCTTCGCATTCGAGAGGCTGGACGACAATGTGAACAGGGCTCTCAAACCGGACGTCGAGGCGGCCGCACCGAAGTCGTAGATAGCCATGCGAAACTGGTTGGAATAGGTCTGCGTACTGGCTGCGGTATCCATCAGTTTTTGGGTGGCCGTACGCAGCACGTCGATGCGTGTGGTCACGCCAAGTGTCTTGGCGAGCTTGTAGTAGTTATTGTTGTTGTTGAGGTCGTGGCAGGCAAAGGCGCAGCTGTCCGACGTGTTGTTGACCATCGTAGCCACGTCGGCCGGTGTTGCGCCGACGCCCATTGACGGCGAATTGTCGAGCAGCAGATAGAAATCGATATAATTCGGCATCGTCGCCGTCGCGACAGAACTGCCGGTGACGGTCATCTTGGAAAAGCCCATGACGGATGTGAGGCTGGTCGGCACATCCGCCGAGAATTGCATAGTGGCCGTCACGACGCCGTTGGCGCGATTGACGGTCGCTGTCGTGCTGGTCAGCGTGAAGCCGGTCCTGCCTGATGTGTTGCCCTTGAAAATATTGATTGCATCGACGTCGCCCCCGGGGACGGGGCCGTCCGATGTCATCGAGCCTGCGGTAATGAATGCAGCGGACTTCTGCACGATGGAGCCGACGCTGGCAGTATCAAGGGCGGCTTGCAGTTGGGATCTGATCTGTAGGGCACGCGTATAGTCAACCGCAGCGCCCACCATGGAAATAAGGGGTATGCATGTGATCGCGAATATGATCGCGACATTGCCGCGCCGGTCGCGGCGAAAACGATCAGTTAGCCTGAGGAATGATAGCCCGAGGAATGACTTCAGCATGAATACGCACCCGTATGAATGCAGAGATAATTACCTGAGCTAATAAATTTACCGTTAGGTCGATCGCAGAAAGTGGTGGCTTGGGTTACCGCCCCGTTTGGTTAGTTAAGGATGTTCTACCGGCCATCGTCGAAAACGGCTTGAAGGATCGACGCAAAAGGAAGCGGTACGATCATCCTGCCTCGGCGATGAAACAAACCGGCTCCCCGGGCATTATCGTGCGGTTCTAGTCTGGCAGGGGCAATATGGCTGAAGACACAATGACGACCGTCGGCATCGGCAATCACGGTGCCAAGCGGCTGCCATCCGTTGATGTGGACACGTTCAACATCGAGCTGAAGGACGACAACGGCTTTCTCGGCGACCGCGCCAGTAAGGGCGCGTTTCAGCGGATACTGGATGATCTCAGAAAGCCATTGAAAAAGAATGGCGACGACCCGCTCGGCAAAAAGGCTGCCAACGAGATCAGTAAATCCAGCCTCGACGAAATCCTGCTTGGCGACGATGTAGCTGCGGCTGCACTCGTCCATGGTGCGATCGAAGAATTCGCGCGGGAGCTGGCTTATGTCACGCAGCGCTTCTTCAAGACGAAGGCCTGGGCAGATACGGAATGCATCGTGGTCGGCGGCGGTTTCCGCCAGAGCCGCGTCGGGGAACTTGTTATTGCGCGCACGGACATCATTCTCAAGGCCGAGGGTCTCAAGGTAGCGTTGGTGCCGATCCGTTTTCATCCAGACGAAGCCGGCCTGATCGGTTGCCTGCATCTGGCGCCGTCATGGATCTTCGAAGGTTACGACAGCATTCTTGCGGTCGACATCGGCGGCTCCAACATCCGTTGCGGCGTGGTCGAAACCGCATGGAAGAAATCGAAGGATCTCTCCAAGGCCGGGGTGTGGAAGTCCGATCTCTGGAAACATGCCGATGACGAGCCGACGCGTGAGGGCGCCGTCAAGCGGCTAGTGAAGATGCTGAAGGATCTGATCTCCGCTGCCGACAAGGAAGGCCTCAAGCTGGCGCCGTTCATTGGCATCTCGTGCCCGGGGGTGATCAACGAAGACGGCACCATTGCGAAGGGCGCGCAGAATCTTCCGGGTAATTGGGAGAGCAGCAAGTTCAATCTGCCGGCCTTGCTTGCCGAAGGCATTCCCACAATCGGGGATCACGATACTGCGGTGCTCATGCACAATGATGGCGTTGTCCAGGGGCTCAGTGAAGTCCCTTTCATGCAGGACTTCGAACGCTGGGGCGTGCTGACGATCGGAACGGGGCTGGGCAATGCCCGCTTCACCAATCGCAAGAAAGAGAAGGACGACAAGAAAGCGAAGAAAGACAAGGATTGACCCGGACAGTTGCCGGGTCCGCCACAGCGATCCAGTGCCGTGACTTTCAGTCCTTCAGTTTCCGGCACTTGTTGGCCTTCGCGTCGGCGGAATGATGACGGGCATCGCGCGACGCTTTCGGATCGAGCCAGTCGGTGGTGCCCGACTTCTGGTCGTGGAGTAATTGCGCGGAATGCTCGCATCACGGATGTGCTCGCGCCATGCTGGTTTGTCCCGGGCACTTTCGTCGTCATCTTTCGCATCGGTGCTGCGGGCGGCTGACTGCGCGGTGGGGCCGGGTGGTCCCGGTGCCGCCTCGGCCAATGGCCGAGTGCGGGCATCTGTCGGCGAATCATCCTGGTGCCGCCGCGGCTCATCATGCCGCAGACACGACCATAGCGTCTGTTGCAGCTGCGAATCTCCAACGAAAGGGTGTGCTTTCTGGTCGACGAGCCCGCTCGAGCCAGCTTTTGCGGCTCTGCGGGTGATCGGGTACGGATTTTCCGCTCTGCCCGTCTTGTCTGGCCCGCCATCCTCGCCTAGAACTCCGCGCAACCACCCGCGGGCGACCGCGGGTCTTGGCGCCTTGGAGAGGTGGCAGAGTGGTTGATTGTACCGCACTCGAAATGCGGCATGGGTGCAAGCCCATCGGGGGTTCGAATCCCCCCCTCTCCGCCACTACGCTTTGACCCTTACGATCTCAATCAAATCAATGGCTTGGCGGGTCCCAAAATCGAGGCGTCCCCCACATGTCGCTCGTTGCGGCCCCACGAAACTGCAGATGTGATCAATAGGGACGAGGTTCTCGACCGCTTGCCTCCATGCGCGGACGTGGCAACATCTCCCAGCTTCAAGCTGGAGGATGGTCTGAAGCGTCCAACGATGAAGCAAAAGGTCCGGTTCGTTTTTCAAACACACGGATCAAGTCGGACAGATCATGTCGGAGATGCTGGCTGGCTCTCGCTGACGCCCGTGCAGTGACGCGGAGCACCTGCAAGGTTGTCCACCTACTGTCCCCGCGAGCCGTCGGGTGCCGCGCGCTCGATCAGCGCAATGCCTGCATCAGATGATATTGGTGGTGATGTCGATCGGACGACCTTGCGGTCGCGGCGCTAGCGCATTCGGCGCTCGGAATGGCCCTGCAGTTTTCAGGCGATCTCGGTCGTTCGCGTTCCGAACTCGAGAGCCTGATTTTCGTGCTTGCCCACTCGCAGCACAGTTCGATCTTTCTTGGCTGCGACCCGCATTATCGGTCGATCGTCACTTTGGCGCGGACATTCTGGTTGCAGGGCTATCTTGATCAAGCGGCGGAGCGCGCAAGCGAGGCCGTCAAGGCGTCTGAGGCCACGGGACCTTCGGCGGCGCTCGCCCTGGTACTGGTGGGAGCAGCGACCGTCGCCCTCTGGCGCGGAGATCTCGATGTTGCTCAACGCTACGTTGATCGCTCCTATTCGCTGGCTGAAGCGAACGCCATGGGATCGCTGATAGCTATCGGGCGATGCCGCAAGGCCGAGCTGGCCAATTCGGCGGGGCGCAGTGAGGCAGGGCGTCTACGATCTCAAGGCCGCGCTGCGGCCCATCCATGCAGCGCGCCATGAGTTGCTGACGACAGAGTTCAACATGAAACCGGCGTTCGGACCTCTCGAGCTTGGGCAGGCCGGGGAGAGGCCGAAACTGATCGATGAATCGATTGATCGCGGGAAGGGCAGCGGAGAATTGATCCAGTTGCCTGAACTCTTGCGCGTAAAGGGCAAGCTGCTTTGCGAGCTGCCCCAAGCGCGGCGACACGAAGCTGAACTGTACTTTCAGCAATCCTTGGATCTAGCTCGCGCGCAGGGATCGCGCGTGGGAATTGCACACAGTGGTCGACCTTGCGGCCCTCACGGCAGATACTGAAAGGCGAGACAGCACAAAAGAACTGTTGTCGAGTGTGTATCTCGCTTTCGCTGAGGGAGGCAAGACAGCAGATCTTGCGAAAGCCAGTGCTTTGCTAAGTAAGCTATCTGCGACAACTCTTTGAAGAACTCGCCCGCGTCGACTGCGACTTTTGCCTAAGCCGGTACCATGCTGGGGAGAATCGTTCGCGCGCCGTGTCGTGGGCCGATCGTTCAATGCTGATGACTTACAGACAAGACCGTGGTTTCTTCCCGGGTTATCCCGCGTGGTGGCTTCGTGACCCGTGGTCTCCTGATCGACGAATTGATCGGTGTCGGCGTACGGATCAGCAGAAGAGCCGCCATTGTGCGGACACAAGCGAAGCCGTCACAACCCTTTCATGGAGAATTCGAATGTCATTTCAGGAAATGTTGACGCCCCAAAACAGCGCTATCGCGCTGATCGATTTTCAGCCCGCGATGTTCCAGGGCGTCCAGTCGCACGACCGTCTTGTCACATTGAACAACGTCCAGATTCTTGCAAAAGCTGCGAAGCTCTTCAAGATTCCAACCGTTCTCACCACAGTCGCGGCAGAGTCGTTTTCCGGCCCGTTCATCCCCGAGGTGGTGTCGCTGTTTCCGGGCCAGGAGATCATCGATCGCACCTCGATGAATTCGTGGCTCGATCCGAACTTCCGAAAGGCCGTCGCCGCCACCGGCCGCAAGAAATTCGTGATCGCGGGCTTGTGGACCGAGGCTTGCGTGATCTTTCCGACCCTGGACATGCTGCGCGAAGGCTTTGAAATCTACATCGCTGCCGACGCTTGCGGCGATCTCTCGCCGGAAGCGCATGAGCGCGCCATGCAGCGCGCCATCCAGGCTGGCGCGGTGCCGATCACGTCCTCGCAATATGCTTATGAGCTGCAGCAGGATTGGGCGCGCAGCGAGACCTATGAGGGCATGATGGACATCCAGCGTGCGCATTCGCCTTACGGCATCCAGATCCGCTTCTCGAAGTGGGCGCTTGGTGAGCACGCTTCCGAAGGCGGCCCGGCCAAGTAAGCCGTCACGTCACACAACCGAGGACAACGATATGAAAGCGCATATGATCTCGCTGGGCGCGGGCCTGCTGGTGGGTATCATCTACAGTCTGATCAATGTGCGCTCGCCAGCGCCACCGGTGGTGGCGCTGGTTGGCCTGCTCGGCATTCTCGTCGGCGAGCAATTGCCGCCGTTGGTGCGCAGCATCTGGCAGAAGGAGCCGATGGTGCAGTCCTGGCTCGAACAGGTGAAGCCACACATGTTCGGCCATCTGCCAAAGGGCCAGCGCTCCGATACGCGTGTCGTGGCCGAGAAGGCGTCGCAGCCGCCCGCTGGCGGCTAGTCGCCGGTACACGTCTCACGATCACGTCGACCGTTCAATTCACTACCTCCAAAGGAGCTCCCCATGGCCGAGTCACAGATCCCCGATTTCATTCTCCATCGTGGCCTGTTCACGACGCTGGACCGCTCCAATCCCGTTGCCAGCGCGGTGGCCATCAAGGACGGCCGCTTCACCCACGTCGGCCACGACGCGGAAATCCTGCCGCTGGCGGGACCGAAGACGAAGCTCGTCGATCTCAAGGGCAAGCGTGTGCTGCCCGGCCTGATCGACAATCACCTGCACATCATTCGCGGTGGTCTGAACTTCAATATGGAGCTGCGCTGGGACGGCGTGCGCTCGCTCTCCGATGCCATGAGCATGCTGAAGCGTCAGGTCGCCATCACGCCGCCGCCGCAATGGGTGCGCGTGGTCGGTGGCTTTACCGAGCATCAGTTTGTCGAGAAGCGGCTGCCGACCATCGACGAGCTCAATGCCGTTGCGCCTGATACGCCGGTGTTTCTGCTGCATCTCTATGACCGTGCATTGCTCAACGGCGCTGCGCTGCGCGCGGTCGGCTACACCAAGGATACGCCGAACCCGCCGGGCGGCGAGATCATCAGGGATGCCAACGGCAATCCGAACGGCATGCTGCTGGCCAAGCCCAATGCCGGCATTCTCTATGCGACACTGGCCAAGGGGCCCAAGCTGCCCTTCGACTACCAGGTCAACTCGACCCGCCACTTCATGCGCGAACTCAATCGCCTCGGTGTCACCGGCGCCATCGATGCGGGCGGTGGTTTCCAGAACTATCCGGAAGACTATGCCGTCATCCAGAAACTGCATGACGAGAACCAACTGACCATTCGTCTCGCCTATAACCTCTTCACTCAGAAGCCGAAGGGCGAGAAGGACGATTTCCTGAACTGGACCAAGACGTCCAAATACAAGCAGGGCGACGACTACTTCCGCCATAACGGCGCTGGCGAGATGCTGGTGTTCTCTGCCGCCGATTTCGAGGATTTCCGCCAGCCGCGTCCGGACATGGAGCCGGAGATGGAGGGCGAGCTGGAGGAGGTCGTTCGCGTTCTCGTGCAGAACAAATGGCCGTGGCGCATGCATGCGACCTATGATGAGACCATCAGCCGTGCGCTGGATGTGTTCGAGCGCGTCAATCAGGAAATGCCGCTGGAAGGGCTGAACTGGTTCTTTGATCACGCCGAAACGATCTCCGATCAGTCGATCGACCGTATCGCCGTCCTTGGCGGCGGCATCGCCGTGCAGCACCGCATGGCCTATCAGGGCGAATATTTCGTCGAGCGTTATGGCTATGGCGCGGCGGAAGCCACGCCGCCAGTGTCGAAGATGCTCGCCAAGGGCGTCAAGGTTTCCGCCGGCACCGATGCGACGCGCGTTGCGTCTTATAATCCCTGGGTGTCGCTGTCCTGGCTGATCACCGGCCGCACCGTTGGTGGCATGCAGCTCTATCCGCAACGCAACTGTCTCGACCGCGAGACGGCGCTGCGCATGTGGACTGAAAACGTCACCTGGTTCTCCAATGAGGAAGGCAAGAAGGGTCGCATCCAGGTCGGCCAGCTCGCCGATATCGTCGTACCCGATCGCGACTTCTTCTCCTGCGCGGAGAACGAGATTGCCGAAACGAGCGCAGTGCTGACAATCGTCGGCGGCAGGGTGGTCTATGGCGTCGGTGACTTCGCCAAGCTCGACGAGAATGCGCCGCCGCCGGCCATGCCGGACTGGTCGCCTGTGCGCACCTTCGGTGGCTATGGCGCATGGGCTGCGCCCGATGCGAATGGACAGGTCGTCGCGCAGAAGATGGCGATGAGCTGTGGCTGCGCGAATTCATGCGGCGTGCATGGCCATGATCACGCCACGGCGTGGTCCAGCAAGCTGCCGATCGCTGATCTCAAGAGCTTCTGGGGCGCACTCGGCTGCGCGTGCTGGGCGGTATGATCACGAATCTCGCACGTCGCGTGATCGGTGCGCCCTTTGTGCATTGGCTGGGTTTGCTCTGCCTATGCGCGGCCTATCTGCAAGGTGGACTGGTGAAGGCGTTCGACCTTCCGGGGGCGATTGCCGAGATGAACCATTTCGGACTGCAGCCGGCAGCGCCCCTCGCGCTGGCGACGATCGGGCTAGAACTGGTTGCCTCGCTATTGATTCTCGGTGGCGTGTTGCGCTGGCTCGGCGCACTCTCGCTGGCAGGCTTTACGCTGATGGCGACGTTTCTGGCGAATCGGTTCTGGGAGCTGGCTCCGCCAGAGCGCTTTATGAGCGCCAATTCGTTTTTCGAACACATCGGCCTGTGCGGCGGCTTCCTGCTCGTCGCATGGCATGACCTCAACAAGGTAAAATCATGAGCGGCACTGCCGACACCGCCAAGGCAACCAGCGCCTTCGCGCCATTCCATCAATCCGTCTTCGCGGTGATCTGGGTCGCGACGGTGATGGGTAACACCGGCAGCTTCATGCGCGACGTGGCGAGTTCCTGGCTCGTGACCGACCTGTCGGCAGCGCCGGCAGCAGTCACCATGATCCAGGCCGCGGGCACGCTGCCCATTTTTCTGTTTGCGATCCCTGCCGGGGTGCTGTCCGATATTCTCGATCGCCGCAAATTCCTGATCGCGGTGCAGGTGCTGCTCGCCTTGGTGAGCGCGACGCTGATGATGCTGTCCTATTACGGGCTGCTGACGGTTAATCTGCTGATCGGGCTGACCTTCATGGGCGGCGTCGGAGCGGCACTGGTCGGGCCGACCTGGCAGGCGATCGTGCCGGAGCTCGTGCCGCGGCAGGATATCAAGAGTGCGGTCGCGCTGAATTCGCTGGGTATCAATGTCTCGCGCTCGATCGGTCCTGCGGCCGGCGGTATACTGCTGGCAACATTCGGCGCGGCCGTCACCTATGGCGCCGATGTCATCAGCTATATGTTCGTCATCGCAGCATTGCTGTGGTGGCCGCGCGCCAAGGCCGAGAACGACGTGTTGTCGGAGAAGTTCTTCGGCGCGTTCCGGGCGGGCTTGCGCTATACGCGCTCCAGCCGCGAGCTGCATGTCGTGCTGTTACGTGCTGCGATCTTCTTTGCGTTCTCCAGCTCGATCTGGGCGCTGCTGCCGTTAGTGGCGCGTAACTTGCTCGGCGGCGATGCCAGTTTCTACGGCGTGCTGCTTGGTGCGGTCGGCGCAGGTGCGATCGGTGGCGCGCTGGTGCTGCCGCGGCTCCGCGCGAAGCTCGATTCCGACGCGCTGTTGCTCATCGCTGCGCTGCTATCGGCGTGTGTGATGGCCGTATTGTCCTTCGCGCCGCCAAGATGGGTTGCGCTGCCGGCTCTGCTGCTGCTCGGCTCTGCGTGGATCACGGCGCTGACGACGTTCAGTGGTGTCGCGCAGGCGGTGTTGCCGAACTGGGTGCGCGGCCGCGGCCTTGCGGTCTATCTGATGATATTCAACGGTGCCATGGCCGCCGGAAGCCTCGGCTGGGGCGCGGTGGCCCAAGCGCTGAGCCTGCCGGCGACGCTGCTGGTTAGCGCCTGCGGTCTCGCCATCGCCGCCTTCATCATGCACCGGGTCAAGCTGCCAACCGGCGAAGCCGATCTCACGCCATCCAATTACTGGCCGGAGCCGCTGACGTCGGATGAGGTCGAACATGACCGCGGTCCCGTCCTGATCTTGATTGAATACCGAGTCGCGCGTCAGAATCGCGCGCCGTTCTTCACCGGGCTCAAGCGCCTCTCCGAAGCGCGTCGTCGCGATGGTGCTTATGGCTGGGGCATCACCGAGGATGCCGCCGATCCGGAAAAGATCGTCGAATGGTTCTTGGTGGAATCATGGGCGGAGCATCTGCGGCAGCATCACCGCGTTTCGAAGGCTGATGCCGATGTGCAACGCGAGATGACGCAATATCACATCGGGCCCGCCGCCCCCGTGGTCCGGCATTTTCTGACGCTGGATCTGAAAAACCCGATGTCGAAGCCCGAACTGGTCAATCAGCACTAGTTGCCACAAGGACTGCCATGATGCGTTTGTTCAAATTCACCGCCGCTATTGTTTCCGTCGCGTTGCTATCGGCCACGCCGCAAGATGCATGGTCGCGCGAGGCGCCGGCGAAGGCCAATTTTGCGGTCGGCGCGCAATATGACACGACGCATGTCTATGTTGCGCCGGACGAGGTCGATCGCTTCGTCGAGAGCTTCATCGCAACCTTTGGCGGCAAGAGCACCAAACAGGTCGTCGCCACGGTGACACCGACACCGAGCAGCACGACGTCGCAGCTTCTGCTGACCCCGGCGGGGTCGGTCTCGGTGTTCGGCTTCAAGACGCCGATTCCGTATCCGTTTGGCCATGAGCGCACCGGCTATCTCGTCACCGATATCGACGCCGCCGTCAAAGCCGCGCAGGGCGCGGGCGCCGACGTGCTGGTCAAGACGTTCCCCGATCCCATTGGCCGCGACGTCGTGGTGCAATGGCCGGGTGGCATCAACATGCAGCTCTATTGGCACACGACGGCGCCGTCCTATCCGGAGCTGCAGACGATCCCGGAAAATCGCGTCTATGTGCCGGCTGGCCGGGCCGACCAGTTCGTGAAGAGCTTTGTCGCTTTCTCCAAAGGCAGCATCGTCTCCGACACGGCGAAGGCGCCGGGCATCGAGATCGGCCGCCCCAACGATACCTATCGTCGGGTTCGCATCACGTCGAAATTCGGCAAGATGACTGTGCTAGTGACCGACGGCGTGCTCCCTTATCCTTATGGGCATGAGCTGACCGGCTATGAAGTGCCGTCGCTCGACGAGACGCTGGCCAGGGCGAAGACGGCCGGTGCCACGGTGCTAGTCGAGCCCTATGTCGCGGATGCGCGGCGCGCGGTGCTGGTGAAATTCCCGGGAGGCTATGTTGCCGAGATCCATTCCGCTATTGGCAAGTAGGGTCTGGGCAGCCGCGACCGCGTTGATCGTCAGCGCGGCGTTGCTGCAGTCCGCGCATGCCGACGATTCAGCGGTAGCGCCCGCGCGCCCGAAGCTTCTCGCCAATCGCTGGCAGGAAGACTGGTCCGCGCTCGCCAATCCGGCGCTGCGCACGGAGTCGTTCGACGCGCTGAAATATATCCCGCTCTTTGTCACCGATCCGAAAAGTTATATCTCGCTTGGTGCCAATCTGCGCGAGCGGTTCGAGTTCAACGATGCGCCGAATTTCGGCGTCGGCAATACGCGTGGCGATTCCTATCTGCTGCAGCGGCTGCAGATGCATGTTGATATCCGGCTAAACGAGAACTGGCAGATCTTCACCCAGCTCGAGGACGTGCGAACCCTCGACAAGGCGAGTATCTCGCCGGTCGACCAGAACCAGCTAGATCTGAGGTTGGTCTTCATCGCCTATAGCGGCGCGCTGGGTGACGGCATCTTCAAGGCGCGCGTCGGCCGGCAGGATTTTGCCTTCGATCTGCAGCGCTTCGTATCGTCGCGCGACGGACCGAATGTGCGGCAGTCATTCGATGCGGTGTGGGCAGATTATGAGACCGGGCGGTGGCGTTTCATTGGCTTTGTCAGTCAGCCGGTGCAATATCGCTTTGGCGATGTGTTCGACGACTTCTCCGGCCAGAATTTTCGCTTCAGTACGGCGCGTATCGAACGCAAGGTTTTCGGCGACAACGAACTCTCCGGCTACTACTCGCTGTTCGAGCGATCGTCTGCGCGTTATCTCGACGCCCTGGGCGAAGAGACGCGGCACATCTTCGACGTCCGCTTTGCCGGCAACGCCAATGGCTTCGATTGGGATCTCGAGGCGATGGGGCAGGCCGGTCATGTCGGCGCTAAGGACATCGAAGCGTGGGCACTGGGCGGCCGCACCGGTTACACATTCTCTAACGTCGCATGGACGCCAAGGATCGGCTTGCAGGCGGATGCGGCGTCAGGTGACGGGCGTGCGGGTGACAACACGATCGGTACGTTCAATCCGCTGTTCCCGAACGGCTACTATTTTTCGCTGGCAGGCTATACCGGCTACGCCAATCTGATCCATCTTAAGCCGACACTGACGGTGAAGCCCATTGCCAATCTGACGGTGACCGCCGGGGTCGGCATGCAGTGGCGCCAGACGGTTGCCGATGCCGTCTATGTTCAGCCCAACGTTACCGTTGCCGGCACGGCCGGGCAGGGCAGTCGCTGGACCGGGGTTTATTCGCAGCTTCGTGCGGATTACGTCTTCAACGCCAACCTGACCGGAGCCGTCGAGGCGGTGCATTATGCTATCGGCGATACCGTGCGGAATGCCGGCGGGCATGACAGCAACTATCTGGGCCTGGAGCTCAAATATGGGTGGTAACCGGGCGCTCCGGCTACCGCGTGCGGCCAGGTTTCATTTTGTGCCGCCGCAGAATAGGTTACGCGCCCGCCCGCCATCGGTTCTCATTTTGGCGTGATGGTTCGGATGACGCCGAGATAAGTGGCTGACATGTGGAATGAACGCGATCGTCTCGCGGCCTTGCATCGATATGATATTCTCGACTCTGCATCTGATGTAGATTTCGCGGACTTCGTGCAGATCGCGTCGGATATCTGCGATGCGCCGATCGCGGCCATCAATCTGATCGATGGCGACCGGCACTGGACGCTGACCGGCATCGCGCATGGCGACCAGGAACTGCCGCTCAATCATTCGATCTGTGCGCACGCGATCCGCCAGACCGATCTGTTCGTGGTCCCCGATCTCTCCTCGGACACGCGCTTCCAGGACAATCCACTGGTGAGCGGCGGTCCAAAGCTGCGCTTCTACGCAGGTGCTTTGCTGGAGACGCAAAACGGCCTGCCGATCGGCACCGTCTGTGTGCTCGACCATACGCCGCGTCCGGATGGTCTTTCGGCCCGCCAGCGCTTCACGCTACAGGCGCTCGCGCGGCAGATCATGAACCAGCTTGAGCTGCGGCGGGCGATGATGGACATCACAACCGGAAATGCTGCGCGGGAAAGACTTGAAGCATCGCTGAACGAAAAGGAAGCGCTGCTCAAGGAAGTGCATCACCGCGTCAAGAACAACCTGCAGCTTATCAGCAGTCTCCTGAACCTGCAGGCATCGCGGATCACCGACCCGATCACCGCGGCGCTATTTGCGGACAGCCGCAACCGCGTGCGGTCGATGGCACTCGTGCACGAAAATCTTTATCGCGCCGGCAACTTCGCCGAGATCGAGATGCAGACCCATGTGCTCAGTCTGTGCACGCATCTGCGCCGCGCCTATGGGCGGGCTCGCGTCGAGATCACGGCCGAAAGTGATGACGTCACGCTGGATATGGATCGCGCTGTGTCCTGCGGCCTCATTATCAACGAGCTCGTGTCCAATGCGTTCAAGCACGCCTTTCCCGGCGAACGCGGCGGATATATCCAGGTCAGGTTCGGCCGCAGCGACGACGGGACATGCATTCTGACTGTCGCGGATGACGGCATAGGGATGCCCGAGCAGTTCGACTTCATCGAGACCAGATCGCTTGGTCTGCAGCTCGTGCGCGATCTGGTCGAGCAGTTGCACGGCACTTTCTCGGTCGATCGCACTGGCGGCACCACCTGCACCCTTACATTCCCAGCTGGTCGTAGCGCGAGGCTCGCGCCATGACAACGCGCGCTCGCGTGATGGTCGTCGAGGACGATCGCATCGTTGCCCGCGATATCAGCGAGCAGCTCGGCCGAATCGGTCATTCCGTAATCGGGGTGACCGCCCGCGGCGAGGCGGCGGTTGAACTCGCGATCAGCAATTGTCCCGATCTGGTGCTGATGGATATCCGTCTGGAAGGCGAGATCGACGGCATCGATGCCGCCCGGCAGATCCGTGCCAGATGCCAGATCCCGGTGGTATTCCTCACGGCGTATGCCGATGACGAGACGATCAGGCGAGCCAGTGAGGCCGAGCCATTCGGTTATTTGCTCAAACCGTTCGAGGATCTGCAACTGCGCACCGTGATTGAAATGGCCCTGTACAAGGACCGCGCCGACCGCAAGCTGCGCGAGAGCACGGCGGCGCTTCAGGTCGCGCATGCGGAACTGGCGCGCATGTCGCGGATCACCACGATGGGGCAGCTCACCGCGTCCATTGCGCATGAAGTCAATCAGCCTCTGATGGCCGTTGTCATGAATGCCGAGGCCTGCGTGCAATGGCTCAAGGGCGAGAAGACCAATGTCGGCGAAGCCCGCGCCGCCGCGGAGCGGGCCATCGCGGAGGGGCATCGCGCCGGAGCAATCATCCAGCGCGTTCGCGCGATCGCCCGCAACGGGCCCGTGGTGTTCGAGCCGCTCGACCTCAATGAGATGATCGAAGGCGTTCTTTTGATCGTGCAGCCGGAACTGTCGCGACAGGGGATTGCGCTGAACGTTGATCTTCAGCCTGACCAGCCGTCGATCGTTGGCGATCGGGTGCAGTTGCAGCAGGTGATGTTGAACTTAGTGTCCAACGCGGCGGATGCCATCAATTCATCGGAGAATCAACAACGGCGTGTGACTGTCGTGTCGGCGATGGACCCACTGGGAGAGGTCTGCGTCACCGTCGAAGATGCGGGGGTGGGTATCGATCCCGATCATCTCGATATGATCTTCAATCCGTTCTTCACGACCAAGCGAGATGGCATTGGCATGGGGCTGTCGATCTGCCGTTCCATCATCGATGCCCATGGCGGAAGGCTCTGGGCGGAGCCACGCGTGCCCACCGGCACGCGCTTTCGCTTCACGCTGCCGCCCCGTACGCTGCAGGTAGCACCGTGATCGCAAATCAAGAACAAGTTGCAGCCGTTGTCGCCGTCATCGACGATGACCAGGGTATTCGCGAGGCCTTGGACGGTATGCTGCGCTCGGTCGGTCTTCAGGTCGAGTGCTTTGCCTCGGCGCAGGAGTTTCTGGCGAAAGATGACAGGGGCAAATTTGGCTGCATCGTTCTCGACGTGCATCTGCCCGGCCGTAACGGGCTCGATTTTCTCGATGATCTGGTTGCCCTGCATGTCACGACGCCGGTGATCGTGATTAGCGGCTTTGCCGATGTGCCGATGTCGGTGCGGGCGATGAAGGCCGGCGCTATCGAATTCCTGACTAAGCCCGTTCGCGCGATGGATCTTCTCGCTGCGGTTGAGGCGGCCGTGAAGCGCGACTGTGCAACGAAGCAGGCGGCCGAGAAAATCGCTGGCCTCAAGGCAGATTTCGAGACGTTGACGGTCAGGGAGCGCGAGGTGTTCGCGCATGTCGCTGCCGGTCTGATGAACAAGCAGATTGCGGCTGCGCTGGACCTGAGCGAGGCCACGATCAAGCTCCACCGCGGCACGATGATGCGCAAAATGCGGGCAAACTCGCTCGCTGACGTCGTGCGGATGGCCGACCGGTTGAGATATGAGCCGCCCTCGCTCGCCTAGACCAAGGTCTAGTCAGTCTCCACCATGCTCCAATTGTCTGTCCGCATACAATTCCGCATTCTGGAATCATGGAGCGCGACGACGCGCAACGATGTGCGTGGCTGAACTGAAACCTGCGGTGGTTCGGTGGGGCGCATGAGAGCGTCCAGGCGATCTGTGGCGTGCAGCAATGGGGTATATGATGGCGAATACCCGAATTCCCGACAGTGCATCATATGTGGGACCGGTCCATATGCTGGGGCAGCAGCAAATCCCGGCCAAGCCGAAAGCGCCGACGATCGACCTGTTTGGTTGTCCCGCCAGCAAGCTCCACAAGGATCAGGAGCTGCGCGGTGCCGGGATCAAGTTTTTCCGCAAAGGGAGCGACGATCCGCATCTCGGTCAGGTCTCGACCGCCGCCGACGATCGCGGTTTCCTGATCGGCATCTCGCAGGGTCGTGGTCATCGGCGGCGTATTTTTCACGAGCATCACGCCACGAGCCATGAGTTCGAGGAAGGCTCGATCTATATCCGAAACCTAGCGGATGATTATCGCGCCGATTTGCGCGGCGCGTTCGATTTTCTCCTGATGGAGGTGTCGCGGCCGTTCCTGATCGAACTGGCGCAGGAGCACGGGTGGCGCGGTGCGGTCGACCTTGCGTGCAACGCCGGTGATACCGATCCAGTCTTGTTGCGGCTCGTCAGCGTGGTCGAGCCCTTGCTGCAGAAAAGTAGCGAAGCGAGTCCGTTGTTCCTCGACCAGCTCGGAACGACGATCGGCATTCATCTGATCGAGCGATACAACAATACGACCAGTCTGGAATCCACGTCGCAAGGCGCGGCGCTATCGCGGCCGCAACTGGCGCTCGCCATCGAAATGCTGAGCAGCAACGCTGCCGGCAATGTGCGCGTTGCCGATGTTGCCCACGCCTGCGGATTGTCGCGCGGTTATTTCATTCGCGGCTTCAAGAAAGCGACGGGCAAGGCGCCTCACCAGTGGATCCTGTCCCAGCGCGTCGAGCAGGCCCGAGGTCTTCTGATGAAGACCGATACGCCGTTGGCCGATGTCGCACTGGCTTGTGGCTTTGCCGATCAAAGCCACTTCACCCGCGTCTTTTCCGCTGCGACCGGACTACCGCCGGGGGCATGGCGCCGCGCAACTGGCAATGCAGGTTCCCCAGCGATTTGCTGAAGAAGGCCCACCGATGTCGTGCACGGTGGTGAAGCCGCGCATCGGGGTTCTTTTTGACTCCGCGTTGGCGGCAAGGTGGATGTCGCCAACCAGGCTTGTGCGCCGATCAGCGCCCGCATCAGCGTGGAAGTGGCACACAGGTCAGCGCGCGACTGCAGACGCTCAATCACAATGAGTCGACAGAGCACGATCCTCAAGAAAGCCCCCACGTTCGTGGTGGGATATAGCAAGCGCCGCAAGTACTGTCCGGTTGCTGATTTCAAGCTTCTGATAGATGTGATGGAGATGTTGCTTGATGGTGCCATCGGCAATACTCAGCCGGCGTCCAATTTGCTTGTTCGACAACCCTTCAGAGACCAGGCGCATGATCTGACGCTCGCGCTCTGTCAGCGCCGTCAGCACACTCTCCGCGATCGGGATATTCTTTTGCTCGGAAGGTATAACGTGATTGACCGAGGGGAGCGGCAATAGCCTTTGACCATTCGCGATCTCCCGCAAGGATTGCACCAGGGTTTCGAGCGGCACATCCTTCAGGATGACACCGTAGGCGCCAGCCGCGGCCGATAAAGCCAGTTGGCGATCTTCAACCACGGCGCTGAAAAAGACGACCCGCGTTGAAAGCCCCTCGGAATTGGCGATGGTAATGATTTCCAGCCCGGTCAGGCCCGGTATTGCGATGTCGATAATGGCGATGTCCGGCGTTAAATTTCGGATCGCTTCGATACAGCTCATGCCATTGCTGCAGCATGCGACAACCTTGAAGCCGTTTTGCGCTTCAAGCACGCTCGTCAAACCTTGCAGAACCACAGGATGGCGGTCTGCGATCACCACGCTGGTGCAGCTCATGGGCGGTCCTCAGCCTCGCCCCCCAAAACTTAAACTCCACGCTACCCCGGATATTTCCTTCTTAACCTAATTTTCTGGAGGCTCAAATTTGTCACGCTACATCGCAACGCAACAATGAAAACGTTCCGCAACCTCGGGTCGCTATAATTGAGATCGTCACTCAAGGGTGGATGCCCCATATGACAAAGCACGCACTCCCACTGCGGAGTCTGCGGTGATTCCCCCGTTTACTATTATGAACGACATCCCTCAGTACCGGTCCATCGCCTATAACTAAAGGTATATAGGGAGATCGGGAATTCGCATCTAACATTCATAAAATCGTCGCAAACCGACAGGGAGGTTCCCAAAATTCGACCATAAAATGCTTTCTAAAAGACAGAGTTTCTTGCCGACTGAGAATATTTCAATACCAAAACTTCTGCGGAAGAAGCGGCGCTTAGCCGCCGACAGATCATCAAGAAGGAGCTGAATTTCAATCGCTCCGTTTTTTAAGTATCCGTTTGCGTGTGGTTGGGAGAGTCGCTATGCGAAGGCAACAATCATTTTTAACCATTCTCGTTGGGAAAAGCGTTCTACTTAGAGAGGGGCTTGCCAGAATTCTACGCTCAGCAAATTTTCGTATCCTTGCCTCTGTATCAAGTGTTGATGATTTGCTCCCGGGCCAACTGCAAGCACACCAACCTCTGTTTCTTATTGTCTACACCGGCGATGATTTTGACGCCGCGATTGAACAAATCGAACTTTTCAGGGACTGCCATCCGGACGGGCGCATTGCGATCGTGGCCGATCATTATCGAATGGAAGAACTGGCGTCGGCGTTTAGGGCAGGTGCTAGCGGCTACTTTGTCAACGTTATGACCTGCGATGTATTCATAAAGTCCATCGAACTGATCATGATGGGTGAAACCATTTTTCCTCCGGCATTTCTATCATCTGTTCTCGCTCCTGAAGGTAGTCACCTCGGCGAGGCGAGGTCGTGCGATCAAAACAAAAAACATGCGATTCTTATCGCTACAGACGATACAATCACGCCGCAGCTTTCTCCGCGGGAGAAATCAATTCTGCACTGCCTGATCGAAGGCGCCTCCAACAAGAGCATCGCGCGAAAGATCCATATCGCCGAGGCAACTGTAAAAGTCCACGTCAAGGCGATCCTTCGCAAGCTCCGAGTTCAGAATCGGACACAGGCAGCGATTTGGGGGATGAACAACGGATCACTAGCAGAGCCAGCGAACAGCAACTCTCCACCTTTGGTTGGCGATTCGAGCGGGCGGCTTTCAAATCCCGTTACGATGATCTCCGAGATCAAGAAAATCGAGGCGCCGGCGCCTCTTGGTGCCGTCAACCATGAGCCAAATCATGTTGAAGTCTCGCGCATCGACGGTCTGATCCGTAAGGGCATCAACGGAAAGATCTGTGGCACTGCACGAATCGGAAAATAGTCAGCGTTTCGGCGTAGGAAAGCAAGTCGAGCCGACTGATAGTTGTCGGATGGTGGCGCTTACGCCGGCGAACGATCGAGCATAGATACGTGAGGCGCCGACGATCGCGCGTATCGTTGCGATGCGACTCAGTAAATTATTTCACCAATCATCGGCGACGGTTAAGGCAATGTCGCTTACGCGCGTGGTGGATACCGGGCGTCAGTTTCTAGTAGGTTTTCTGAAAAACCGACTCGTTGCGGCCGTTGTCGTCATTCCAATCGCAGCGATGTCAATCTTGCCTCGCGATATCGCACGTTAGCGATGCAGCCTATGTCCGGCCCATCCAATCTCTTCATGGGTTACTGGGAGCTGCATGCGTTGCGCGAGCTGCGGCATTGCCGCTGCAATAGATGCTCGCGTGAAATCCAACTATACTTCCGACATCTCATGCAAACGCACGAAGACGTGTTGACAGTCAGTGTCTAGCTTTCTCGTCAATGCTATTCCGGTTTGGCCGTCAGCGCAGGTCGGGCCGTCACGTTGATATGATGACGATTGCGCGCTCCAGCAACACAGGAGGATAACATGAAGGCTGTCATCCAATGCGGCGGAAAGGGAATGCGCTTGCGCCCGCATACATCCATTTTGCCGAAACCGCTCATGCCGATCGGATCGCGGCCCGTACTCGAACTCTTGCTCAAATGGCTCCGACGAAACGGAATCAGAGAAGTCTTCATCACGACTGGATATCTGGGCCACCTTATTCGCAGCGTTTGCGGCGACGGCAATCAGTGGAACATGCAGATCGTTTACACGCAGGAGCTGGAGCCGCTTGGAACGATCGGCCCGCTGTCACTTCTGCGAGAACAACTCGACACGCCGTTTCTCGTTCTCAATGGCGATGTGCTGACGGACCTGAATCTCAGTCAGTTCGTGAGCTGTCATCGACGACATCAGGGTCCCCTCACCATCGCCACCGCCACGCGTCCTACCAAGATGGACTTTGGCGTGATCGACGAGACGGGCGGTTGCGTCACCGGATTCCGCGAGAAGCCTGAACTGTCGCATCTCGTGAGCATGGGCATCTACTGCATGGATCCCTCGGTGCTGGATCGCATTCCGTCAGGTGTTCCATTCGGCTTCGACGATCTGATGGCCCAGATGCTGGAAGAGGAAATACCCGTGAACGTATTCAAGCACAACGGCATGTGGCTCGATATCGGGCGGGTGGACGACTTCCTCAAGGCTCAGGATATTGCATGGGACGAGCAGTCGCCCCCGGCATTCGTGGCAACCGTCGCGGCCTGACGAAGACGCTGCATGTCACGGCTGCTGCTCGTGCAATCTCAAACGTATCGCTGAATCCGGGATTGGAGATGAACATGCTATTGGTATCAGAGCCAGTCCTGGGTCCGGACGAGCAAACAGCCCTAGCCTCTGTCATCGAGAGCGGCTGGGTTACGATGGGAGACCGGGTCCGGGAGTTCGAACAAGCGTTTGCTCATCTTCATGAGGCCGAGGATTCGATCGCCGTCGGCTCGTGCACGGCAGCCCTCCACCTCATCCTGCACGCGCTCGGCATTGGGCCGGGCGACGAAGTTCTCGTTCCGTCGCTGACCTTCGTCGCCACGGCCAATAGCGTTCTCTATGTGGGAGCACGCCCCGTCTTCGTCGATATCGATTCGGCCGAGATTCCGTTGATGTCGTTGGATGATGCTGAAGCCAAATGCACATCGAGAACCAAAGCGATTATTCTCGTCCATTTCGCTGGCTACCTCGCACATCGCGATACCTGGCAGTCCTTCGCTCGTCGCAAGGGCCTGCTCCTGATCGAGGATGCAGCTCATGCGCCCGGACTGTCCGCAGTGGGGACTTTTGGCGAGGCGGCGGCATTCAGCTTCTATGGCAACAAGAACATGACGACCGCCGAGGGCGGCGCCATTATCGCCCGTAGCCGCGCTTTGAGGGAAACCATCAGGCGAGCACGGTCTCATGGCATGACAAGCAGCACACGACAGCGCCTCACCAGTCGTCGTCCCGATTACGATGTCACGATCCTCGGATTCAACTATCGTATGGATGATTTGCGCGCTGCCGTTGGCCTTGCCCAACTCAAGAAACTTCCGGAATGGAATGACACCAGGCGACGCCTGTCGCTGTGCTATCGTCAGTTGATGGCGGAGCATTGCCCTGCGGTGATGATACCCTTCGCGAATCCTTGGCCATCGGCGCATCATCTGATGCCGGTTGTTTTGCCGGCGGGAACCGACCGGCAGCCCGTGATCGATCGACTACGCAAGCGCGGTATACAGACCACCATTCACTATCCCGCCGTACATCACCTGACGTTCTACCGAGAGCTTTACCCCGATACGTTCTTGCCGCGAACCGAGGAATTTGCCCAACGGGAGCTCACGCTGCCGTTGCATCCCCGAATGAACCCAGCCGATGTGGAGCAGGTGGTGAATTCCCTTGCAGGCGCACTTGGCACGGAGTTTCCACTAGGGGCAATCGCATAGCCATGCGCGGGGCAGCGAACCAGCTCCTGGCGTCAACTCCTGTTACGCAGGTGGGCTTGCGGCGCGCCCTTGATATTCTGTTTGCCGGTGCTGCGACAGCCAGTCTCGCTCCTCTCTTTCTGATCGTAGCACTTGCTATCTGGATCGAAGGCGGAAGGCCGATTTTGTTCTCGCAATTTCGTCTCGGGCAAAATGGACGACCATTCCTCATGTATAAATTTCGCAAGTTCAGGTCGGATTGCGATCTGCATGGATACCCTCTCACAGTAGAGGGGGATGGCCGCTTGACCATGATTGGTCGCTTCCTTGCCGCGAGCAAGCTGGACGAGTTACCGCAACTCTGGAACGTCTTGCGCGGCGACATGGCGCTCGTGGGACCGCGGCCCGAATCGCTCGCATTCTTCGACTGCTTTCACAATGGGTTCGAGAAGCTTCTCGACCACAAGCCCGGCCTTGTTGGTCCGTGCCAAGTCATGTTTCGGCATGAAAGCAAGCTTTATCCCGCTGACGTCGCGGCTGTGGATTTCTATCGACAAGTTCTGTTCCCGACCAAGGCGAAAATCGATCTCGCTTATTTCCCGCGTCGAACATTGGCTTCCGATCTCGGCTGGATTCTTCGTGCAGCCTGGGCAATCGCCGTGGGATCGTGGACTGAATGCACGCCGAAGGATCAATCGGAAGACTCTGGACAATAAACCGGGGATTGACAGCCATGAGCTACCTTGGTGCAAGAATTCTCGTTACGGGAGCCGACGGTTTCATTGGTTCGCACCTGACCGAAGCGCTTGTTTCGGCAGGAGCCAACGTTACCGCTCTTGCCCAGTACAATTCCTTCGATAGCCATGGTTGGCTGGACGATCTGCCGGATTCGACCCGAAAGAAAGTCAATCTCGTTCGCGGCGACATCCGCGATGCGGCTTTCGTGGGTCGCCTCGTACCCGGCCACGAGATCGTTTTTCATCTCGCGGCACTGATTGCGATCCCCTATTCCTACGTCGCTGCGCAATCCTATGTCGAGACGAACGTACTCGGCACCTTGAATGTGCTCGAAGCCGCGCGGCAGCACGGCACCGAGCGGGTCATTCACACGTCGACCAGCGAGGTCTACGGCACGGCCATAACAATGCCGATCGATGAAAATCATCCATTGCAGGGACAATCGCCGTATTCCGCTTCCAAAATAGCCGCAGACATGATGGCGGGGGCTTTTGCGAAGTCGTTCGGCGTACCGGTCGTCATCCTCAGGCCATTCAATACGTTTGGGCCACGACAAAGCGAAAGGGCGATCATCGCCGCCATTATACGGCAAGCGCTCGATCCCTCTTGCCCGGCGATCATGATCGGCGACGCAACAACCGTGCGCGATCTCACATTCGTCGCAGATACGGCAGCCGCGTTCATGGCTGCCGGGCTGGCTGAGGGCATCGAATACGGCCAGCCATATAACGCAGGTAGCCAGCGGGCGATCATGATCCGCGACCTGATTGACGTCATCGTCGACCTTACTTCCAGCGACAAGCCTGTGCTTCAGGAGGAGAAGCGTCTGCGACCGACAAATTCGGAAGTGCGAGCGTTGCTCGCTGATTGCACCCGCTTCGTCCATGCAACGGGATGGTCACCGCAGGTCACGCTGCGGGAAGGGTTGGAACGGACAGTTGATTGGTGGCGTCATCGCCTTTCGGGAAAGCAAGTCCGGCGGCAGAGGGATTTCATCACATGATGGCCCTGCTGGGTTATGCCCGAGCTCTCCTGTGCTGTGGCGCCCTTGTCTTGCTCGCTTCCTCGAGACCCGCCTTAACGGAATCGCTCGCAAACGCCCAATTCCTCCCGGCGCCCGCCATGGATCTGCCTGGCTATCTCGCGCCAGCCGTCGATGCATCCCTCGGCACGACCTTTGTACGCGTGACCACGCCTGACAGTCCGATGGGAAACGGCCTGGCTTGCAAGCGTTCCTATTGCACCCATCGCTATTCGAGCGCGCAGGCGTGGAATGCCGACCAGAGCCTGCTTTTGATTGTCAACGGATGCAATGGCTTGTGCTTTCTTGATGGGCACACCTATGCCCCACTGTTCCGGCGACAGCGCGGGGGTGAATGCGAATGGCATCCGCAAGATCCAGAGCTCATGATTTGTGTCGCCGGGCGTCGCATTTCGCGATGGGCGCCGCGAAGCAACGCCGAAGATGTAATTCTTGAGACTGAAGCATATCGTGAGCTTCAATTCGGCCCCTACAAAGGCAATCCATCATGGGACGGTAACCGTATCGTGGTGCGCGCCATCAGCCAGCAGGGCACGCTTGTCGCATTTGCGGTGAATCTTTCGGATCGTCGGAAATTTCCCGACATTGAGCTGGCGCGAATTCCCGGCAAAAACAGCTATTGCGGAATTTCGCCGCTGGGCAAGTACATATTCTGCCAGCAATCTCTCATTGACTTCACAGATCAAGCATTTGTCTTCAGCATTGAGGGCGATCTCCTGCAGAGCTGGACCGAGCATCACCGGCCCGGCCACGGTGACATGACCGTCGATGCCGGCGGTGATGAAGTTTATGTCGGTATCAGCAAGTCGGTGCCCGACAAGTATCAGGTCATCAAGCGGAGACTCCAGGACGGACAGGTAACGGCGCTCGCTCCTTACGGCGAAGCTCAGCATGCATCGATGCGGGCGATACGCCGTCCCGGCTGGGTCTTCATGAGTTATGCCGGCGCCGCGCTCGCTCCCGCTGGCGGTCAAAGAGTGGCTCCGTTCGCTCAGGAAGTTATCGCACTTAAAATCGATGGCAGTGGCGAATTTCGACGTATCGCGCATACGCGCAATGCTCCGTATGACTATTGGAGCGAAACGCATGGCTCACCTTCTCCTGATGGATCGCAAGTCATCTGGTCGAGCAACTGGGGGCAACGAGGCGGGCCGGTATTTGATTTTGTTTCCCGCATCGACTGGGCTGATCGAGACAGCGGAGGCAGCTTAGCGCAAGGAGATCGTCATGGAAGGCAACAGGCGCAGTAAGACTCTCAGCTATGTCCCTAGCAGCTTCTGGGCTGGAATCGTTGTCTTGGCAGGCAGCAGCGCTTGCCTTGGAGCTCAATACAGCCTCGCACCCGGCGATACTGTCGAGGTGTCGGTCGGTGGAGCGCCTGAACAGCGCAATAGAGCTCAGATCCAGATGGACGGCACCATTGCTCTTCCAGGGATCGGTGCGGTACCGGTTGCCGGTCTGACCCCGGCGGAACTTCAGGCCCGCATGGAGACGCTGCTGCAGTCCAGGATCCTGCGTCAGCGTGCGCCGGACGGGCGCGAGCAGGCGCTCGTCATCAAGCCCGGAGATGTGATCACAAGCGTCGTGGACTACCGACCGATCTATGTCACTGGCGACGTTCTCACGCCCGGACAGTTGGTGTATCGCGCGTCCATGACTGTACGCCAAGCCGTCGCGGTGGCCGGTGGCTTTAGCCTGTTGCGCTCTCGCGGTCAGATCGGTGCCGTCGATCCGGCAGATCTGTTGCGCGATTACCAATCTTTGTCGACCGAGTACATCAAAGAGTATCTCCACGTGATCCGCACCAATGCGGAACTCCAGGGCAATGACAGCTTCGATCAGAAGATACCTAGTGAAGTATCTTTGCCGGCCTCCGTCATCGAGGCGATCGTGCAATCCGAGGCGGCGTCACTAAAGACTGCGCAGCTTGACTATCGTAAGGAACGGAGCTTTCTGGAGGATGCCGTAAAACAATCGGATGCGCAGCTCTCAACCCTCAGGAAGCAGCAGGACGGTGAGGAAAAGGGTGTGCAGGCTGATGAGGATGAGCTGGATCGGGTAGCCAAGTTGTTTGGCGCGGGATCGTTGCCAAGCCCTCGTGTCACGGAAAGCCGACGCGCTCTTCTGTTGTCGTCGACGCGGCGTCTTCAAACGATGGTCGAAGTCATGCGGCTGCAACGTCAGCGCGACGACTTCTTGCGCCAGATAGAGCGGGTCGCCAATCAGCGAACCATCAATCTGTTGCGCGAGGTGAAGGATTCAACCGTTCGCATGGCGGACTTACGGGTTAAATTGCAGGCGTTGAGTCAAAAATTGCAGCCTGTCGGTGGTGTGGGAGCATTGCCTGTCGGAACCAGCGATCTCCGAGCAGAGGTAACGATCGCGCGAAAGGTCGGCCAGCAGTGGAACAGGATCGCCGCATCAGTTGATTTCGATGTAGAGCCGGGAGATGTGGTCGAAGTCTCGCTGCGCCCTTCGGGAGTAGCCAGCGCATCTAACTGAGCCATTGGCACAAGCGGGAGTACCTACAATGGGTACGGCTATTCACAGCCTCTGGCCCGATGGCCCGCACAGAACTGCGCGCTGAGGTTGCGCACCGCTTTTCAGGCAGCATTTCTTCCATTTCCTCCATGTCAGTCGGACCGCTAGAGGCCCTGCGAATGCGGATCGCCTCGGCCAAGTGTGCAGTCGGGTTACCCCGATTTGAACATTTACATGGCTCGTCGAAATTGGAATGCTTTCGGCACGATCAATCCTTGTCATCCGGTCGAAGTAGTAGGCAAAGGGAATGACGAAATGTTGAACTTGAACCAGAGTGCCGCATTGCCTGGCGCGATTGCGTCGCTTCATCCCTGCAAAGAATCAATCTTCAACATTTCGAATCGCGCTCCCCTTGTCAGGCCAGACGCTGATCCAGACAAGAAGCCCGACCTTGGCGAACAACGTGACGTGCTACATGCGGTTCTGGCGCGTA
Source organism: Tardiphaga sp. 813_E8_N1_3 (assembly GCF_051811025.1). NCBI lineage: Bacteria > Pseudomonadati > Pseudomonadota > Alphaproteobacteria > Hyphomicrobiales > Nitrobacteraceae > Tardiphaga > Tardiphaga sp. 813_E8_N1_3. The sequence goes on along the minus strand of NZ_JBPWQE010000001.1, from coordinate 5,421,925 downwards.
TTGGCTGCGGGCAAGTTCTGCTCAAACGTGGCTGTGTGCTTGACGTGAGCGCAATCGGACGTGCGATATTGGAACGCGAATGCAAACTCACCGCCAGTCCTGAAACACTCTACAGCGCCGTAAAGCAGTTGGTGAACCGCGCGGGGGCCCAAATTCCCGTTGGCTCGACATCATGGCTCGCTACTTCCTTCAAGGAAGGCGTCACCAGTCTTGTAAGCCAGATGGTCAATGTTTGGACGGATGAAACCAGTACTATCATCCTGCTCGATCTCGATGCTCATCCGGAGCCGACCCCCCAGGCGCTGCGATGTTTGTTCGGCTTCACAGCCGCGGAAACCCAGCTTGCAGTCGAATTGGCGCGCGGCCATAATTTACTTGATATTGCTCGCTCCCGACGGCTAAGCCGGACGACCATCCGCTCACACCTGGCCTCTCTGTTCGTCAAGACACAGACACGGCGGCAGGCGGAGCTGGTAGCACTACTGGGACGCGTCGCCGTCCTGCCTTCTCCCGGCAATTGAGTCCGACGATAGGCATCTACGCAGGTCTCCTTGTTCATGCGGGCATAAACACAGCAGCAAGTGAAGCGGGTCGCTGACCGGCTGCTTTGCTCCGACGTTTGAACTGAGTCCGGACCTGACGATACGGCGCTTCAGCTTGCGCACGTCATGCCAATCGCACTTCGGAGTACTCCTCCTAGTATCGGTGCCAAAATTCCTCAGGATCGCCGAATATTTCCGACGCCGCCGTCATTCGAACGCATGAAGACACTTTGTGATCACCCCGTAAGCTCGCACCGTCCGCTCATATTCGAAGACATTGAAATACGTCTGTAGCCGGATTTTCCGGCTCGACCGAGCTGCATTCCGATTGCGACCGAAAGGATTAGCATGACGTTGCATGTGCTTTGCGTAGGAGGCGAGGATCATGCCCTGCGGATCCCATTTCTGGCAGCCTTGCGCAGCCGTGGCTTTCGGGTGAGCGCTGCCGGAACTGGCGCTGCACTCCCGTTCTCAAATAGCGGCATCGAGTATCATCGCTATGACTTCAATAGGTTCGGCGCACGGGTAGCCGACCGCCTAGCCGTCGGCCAGCTCTCACAGCTCGTACGTGACATTCGACCGGACGTTGTTCAAACGTTCGATACCAAACCAAACCTGCTCGCCCCACTTGCGGTGAGAGGCGCAATCCCCATTGTGCGCACCATCAACGGAATGGGTTGGGTATTTTCCTCGGCACACCTGAAAGCTCTTGCATTCAGGCCAGCCTACCTAGCGCTGCAGCGGTTGGCAGCCTGCTGGACCTCGGCAACGGTATTTCAAAACAAGGAGGATGGCGATTTCTTCCGCCGCTATCGTCTGCTTGGCAACAGTCCTGCTGTACTGATCGGAAGTTCGGGAATCGATGTCGATGCTTTCGAGACAGCGCGGGCTCAGGCGCCGTCCGCCGTGCAACTTCGTACAGAACTCGGACTCGGTGACGACGAAGTCGTCATGACTGTGAGCCGACTGACCGTGCAAAAGGGTATACCTACGCTTCTGGATGCGGCGGCGATTGTCCGCGAATCCCGACCCCGCGTTCGTTTTCTGCTTGTCGGTCCCAGGGAGAGCGAAGGTCCTTTTGCCGTGGATCAGGCTTTGATTGATCGATACGCACCACACGTCGTCGCTCTCGGTGCGCGATCCGACGTTCCTGCGCTTCTCGGAATCGCGAATGTCTTTGCCTTCCCGACAGAGTATCGCGAAGGAATTCCCCGTGTTCTGCTGGAAGCAGGATTGGCGGGTGTGCCTATTGTCGCCACGCGTATGCCAGGCTGCGGCGATGTTGTGGTGGAGAACTGCAATGGCCATCTGGTGCGGCCTCGCGACCCGCGTGCGCTCGCCGCAGCCATTCTTGATCTTCTCCAAAATCCTGCCCGCGCAAAGAGCATGGGACAGCGCTCGATCGCACTCGTGCGCCGTGAATTCGACCTGAACGTCGTGGCTGACCGCTACGCCGATCTTTACAGGAAGCTGATTTTCACCGGGAGGCGAAGCGAAGACACGACTGTTCTATCTCGCGACATCAATGAAGATCGAACGGCTAGCCAGCACGGAGGGAAATCACCATGATCGCCAATGCGCTTCTCTCTTTTGGCATCGTACTTACGACAGCTTCACAGCTGCGCCTTCCCGGAATTCCGCTGGGTGTTGGCGAGATCTGTCTCGTCCTATGGCTTGCTTTCGTCTCATTGCGGGCCGTTGTTACCGGCCAGATTTACAACGCGACAGCTTTGCTCCGAATCGGTGCGTTTTGGGCCTGTCTTGCACTCGCTCTGAGCGTAGGGACATGCGTGGCCTATCTGAGTCAGGAGCTGGACCTTCCTACGATGTTGCACGACACCTTCGCGTATCTGTTGGTGGCAGCTTTGACCTGCCTCATCGTCGCAACGATGGAAGCCAACGCTGCCCTACGCCAAACCCAATGGTTCCTGCTCGCTTTCTGGAACATCGCGCTGGTCCTTCAGATCGCTGCGGGATGGTCCATCATCAGCCTGCCGTCGGTCGATCCATGGTACTGGGATCGATTTCGAGGCTGGGCGGAGAATCCGAATCAGATCGCTCTCTATTGCGCCGTTTTGACGCCGCTGTCTCTCAGCCTTGCCCTGTCGGCCAAAGGGTTTGGCCGCGTAGCGGGATCGTTCAGTTGCCTGTTAACCTTCGCCGTCGGACGCCTGACCAAAAGCGATACATTTCTTGTTGCGATGGTGATTGCCACCGCGATCTTTTCTGTGCTGCGTTTGCGCAGTTGGCTGACCTCGTCACAGCACAGATTAAATTTTCGGTCTGTGGTCGCGGTTCTGGTCATCGCCGCCGCCGTCCCTCTGGCGCTCACATTAGCACCGTATGCCGTCGCGACCGCCGATGAGTTCGAAGGTCTGGCGATCAGTTTGGCTAAGGACCGTGGCGGCGAGGCAACGAAGCGCACCGCGTCCCTGCGGCTGCAACTCTGGGAAGATGCACTCCATCGAGGGCTGGAATCCGGATCGCTCGGGCTCGGGCCGGGCCCGCATCTCGAGAAGCCGAACGTCGCCAATAACAAGGCGCTTCCAACTCCTTTCGAAGCCCATAGCACACTGCTGGATATATTTACGCAAGGTGGCCTGCTCGCTGTGATTGCCGTTTGCGGCCTCTTCGCGGGCACGTTCATACTCATGTTCCGCGCGAAGCTCGATGCTCTGGCAGCATTGTTCGTTGCGCTGGCCATTTTCAGCATCAGCCATTTCATCTTGCGTCATCCCATTGTGTGGTTCGCGTTCGCTCTCAGTCTGATCCTCGGATCGGCGCGCACTCCGTCGCCGCATACGCGCATCGGAAGCTAGATCATGTGTGGAATCGCCGGAATTCTTCAGATGCCAAGCGCTCCTCGATCCGCCGATCTGGATGCGATTGGGCGAATGACGAATCGTTTGCACCATCGCGGACCTGATGCTTACGGTTCGTGGTGCGATCGCGATGCCGGGATTGCATTAGGGCATCGCCGGCTCGCCATCGTTGACCTCACGGACGCGGGGCGACAACCGATGCTTTCCGAGAGCGGACGGTTCGTCATCACGTTCAATGGCGAGATTTACAATTACTTGTCGCTGCGACAGGAGCTCCAACGCCTCGGCCAGAACTTCATCGGCGGCAGCGATACCGAGGTCTTGCTCGCGATGATCGAGAGATGGGGATTTGAAGCAGCCCTGGGGCGCAGCAATGGCATCTTCGCAATCGGCCTCTGGGATCGCCAGACCCGCACTCTCCATCTGGCTCGCGATCGAATGGGAAAGAAGCCCCTGTACGTCGCCAGAACGCCAAACGCTGCTGTCTTTGCTTCAGAATTAAAGGCGATCGATGCGTTCCCCGATTTCCATCCGGAGATCAATCCGTGCGGGGTCGCTGAGTTTCTCGCCCGCGGCTGGTTGCCGGATGAACATTGCATATGGCAAGACGTCTTCAAACTTCCACCCGGCAGCATTCTATCCTTCAGCGCCGATGATCTTCTGACATCGCGGGATGCTGCAGAGCTTCGAACAAAGACGCGTACCTGGTGGTCGCTGACTGACATCGCAAAGAACGGCCGAGAAAACCTCGTTTCCGCGGACGATTGCCAGCTCGTGTCGCATCTTGATGGCTTGCTTCGCGAGGCCGTCAGTGAGCGCATGGTCGCCGACGTGCCAATCGGGCTGTTCCTGTCCGGTGGCATCGACAGTTCAACTGTCGTCGCCCTGATGCAATCCCAATCCGCCCGGCCCGTCCGCACGTTCACTATCGGTTTCGGCGAGCCCGCCTTCGACGAAGCGGCCAGTGCCGCGGCGGTGGCTCGTCACCTCGGCACGGACCACACGGAGCTACGTCTCACTCCCTCGGAGGCCAGAGATGTCATTCCCGATCTGCCTCGTATTTGGGACGAGCCGTTCGCCGACGAATCGCAGATTCCGACACTGCTGCTATCTCGCCTCGCCCGCCGGGATGTAACTGTTGTCCTCTCCGGTGACGGCGGCGACGAATGTTTTGCTGGATACTCCAGGCATCTTTTGACCGCCCGTCTGGCTCCCCTCCTGAACTCCAATCGGGCAATTCGGCGAACGGCGGCAATAGGTGTGTCATTGCTCGCCCGCGGTGTGCGGGAGGACATCGCCGACGCCCTGCCTCTTCCGGGCCGTCTGCGACGGATGATCGGAAGCGACCGGATTAACCGCCTTGCGCAACTGTTTGCAGGCAATGACGCCGACGACATGTATCGGAAAGTCATGCAGCTTTCCGAACTGCAGTTGACCCCGGAGCAGATGGTCACCGAGTCGAGCAAGGTGCCGCCGCTGAACGATCTTCTATCCGATTTCATTGTGCGAGACATGATCGGTTATCTCCCCGGCGACATTCTGGTGAAGCTCGATCGCGCCAGCATGGCGACAGGCCTAGAGGCGCGCTGTCCAATTCTCGACCATCGCGTCGTGGAATTCTCCTGGCGGCTGCCGAACACGGCCAAGGTGCGCGACGGGCAGGGAAAGTGGATCTTGCGGCAGGTTCTCGATCGTTATGTGCCGCGCCAGTTGATAGATCGTCCCAAGCAAGGATTCGACGTGCCTGTTGGCGCCTGGTTGAAAGGCCCCCTGCGCTCATGGGCTGCAGACCTGCTCTCCGAATCACGCCTTAACCAGCAGAATTTGCTGGATACGCAAAGAGTCCAGAACTGCTGGCAGGATCATCTGAGTGGCAATCGCGATCACTCGCGAACGCTATGGGCCGTCTTGATGTTGCAGTCATGGCTGGAAACGACGGTCGAACAGAGAGTGTCCCGAACAACAGATACCCTCGAGCCCGCACAGTAGAGGAACTAGCTATGGAAGCGTTAGTAGGAAGACGCATTCGACCGCTGCAGGCTCTTTCGCCGGATATGGCAGAGGACGAATTTGGGCGGCGCCTGACGGAACAATCCTTGGCTTCAAATGATGGTCTCCACTCTTTAAATCGCGTGCTGGATAGCGTGCGGAAGTACAGGCGGCTTGTCGTCAGGATGATTGTCATCGGCGCCTTGCTGGCCGGAGTAGCCGGCTTTCTTATGTCTCCTTCTTACATCGCGACGGCACAACTTGCTGTTGACGTCCGACAGTCCGGCGCAGCCGATGCCTTAAACGCCGGTGGCGCGTCCGCAGCGCCTACACCAGCTGCTGAGGAATCCACCATCGACACACATGTCACGGTGCTGCTCTCCGACGCCTATCTGCGGAGACTTCTCCCAACGCTCCGCGCTCTCGAGGATGCGAGGCACGGTGCGGAAGCGGGTTCACGAACGTGGATGCAAAGCTTGCGCACGCTCTTTCGTCGTACATGGTCAGCAACCAAGGAGCTGCTACTTGGCAAGAACCATGAGCCCGATGACGGATCCGCTCTCGCTGCGCTAAAGCGCAGCCTGAGGGTTGGTCAGGAGCGGCGCTCCAGAATCATCGCCGTTACCTCTACGGCCTCCGACCCGCAACGAGCGGCGGAAATCGCTAATACGGTGGCGCAATCGTATGTCGATGAAGTCGCGCGTCAGAAGCAAAGCGATGTGGAGTATGCTTTGAGCTCCCTCGCGACACAATCATCCAAAGTCCAGCGCGACTTGGTAAAAGCCGAGGAGGAACTAAAGGCCTCCCGTCTTGGCCAACCCTCCCGGGACGCCGCGCTAGAATGGCAAGTCACCACCCTGGCGCAACAGTTTGAAACGCTCCTGCGGCGACGGCAGGAGCTAATCGCAAAAGGTCTGACCGCGCAATCAGACGTCGGTCTTCTTGCCACGGCCACGCCGCCAGAACGACCGACCTCATTACACCCGTTACTTATGATTCCTCCTGCGGCAATTATCTTCGCTCTGCTGGCTTGTGTTCTCGCAGTCATATTGAACCACTTCGATCGGACCCTGCACACGGAAGCCGACGCCACCGAAGCTCTGCGTATTCCATGCGCCGGACTGATACCTGCGATTCCACTGGAGCCAGACAAACAGCCCCATTATGCTTTGGAGCAACCTGCGAGCCACTATGCCAGAGCAATCCGCTCCATTCTGGTATCCATACTGGCCCCCGACCCGGCAACCCCACGATCGCAGCGTGTCGTCCTTGTCAGCTCCAGCATCGGTGGGGAAGGCAAAACCACACTTGCATGGAGCCTTGGTCTTTACGCTGCTCGGCTCGGGTGGCGCACTCTACTTCTTGACTTTGGTCAATTCACTCGTCGACCGGGTGGCGAGAGCGCCAACTTACTCAGTGTACTGGCGTATGGTCGTCCACTTGCAGACGCGATCGAGCATATCCATGAATCTGGAATTGACTATCTGCCGGCAACATCGTCTGGCGGACACCGGCTTCGGATTCTCGCTGATCCTAAGATTTCTTCGTTGCTCCGACAACTGAGCGATACCTATGATTTCGTGATCATCGACGGACCCTCGTTGCTGGAAGCCCCGGAAGCAAGACTTCTGGCGAGTTGGGCTGACCACGTTTTGCTCGCCATTCACTCTGGAAGCACCGATCGTGAGGCGGCGCAGACCGCGCTGCATCAACTTGTTCGGACAGAACATCTCAACCCTGCCCAGAACACGAGATTCTCATCTGTCTTAACTCGCGTCGAGCCGCCACAGCAGGACCAGTTCGGTGAGCGCGCACAGCAACTGTTCAAGAGGATTTGGGACGCACTTCGCCGGCGGTCGAAGACAGCAATCACCTGGCGAACGTGGGGCGGAGACGCAATCGAGCTGAAGCGTTCCGGATCACCCAAACTGAATCCCCGCAATTGGTTAAGAAGCGATTGAGGGCAGCATGATTATCGAGACCTTCGGTCCACCAGGCGCTGGCAAAACAACCTTTAGTGAGGCACTCGCTCAACGCCTGCGCGACCGTGGGTATGAAGTCGACCTCGTACTCACGTTGCCGCATCTATCCAATCATCTTCTTAACTTTGGTGGATTTCTTCCAGCGCTGCAGCGCGTCACTCTTGCCATCTTCGCCACTATCGCAATCTTGTGCCGTCCTGTCGCAAATGCCCGAGGGCTGCGTCTGGCGAAAGAGTTGCTCCGACTGATGCCACCCAACAATCCCGTCTGGTGGATCAGGCTTAGCCAATACGTCGTTCGATTTTCCTGCGTGTGGAGAGATTCACACAAGCCCGATCGCATCGTCTTGTTCGACCAGGGATTTGTGCAGATCGTTTGCACCTTGGCCCTGTTTAGCCGAGCAGACGAGAAGACGATCGCTCATGCTATCGGTATGAGGACGCAATCAGATCTGCTGATCCGCTTTGATGCTCCGGAGGAACTGTTGGAACAGCGCCTCCATGAGCGAGTACGCCAGAAAACGTACATGGAGAAATGGTTCGAACCCGATGTAGGTACCTTTCTCAAGGCAAAGCCGATTACTGATTACGTTGGCTCGCTGCTCGCGGCCGAGCATCAACAGATGATCTGCATCAATTCGCTCGATCCCAGCCTGATGTCCAAGGCTCTCGATCGTATCGAAGAGGAAGTCTCCAGCAAGTTCAGGCCCGACAGGGCGGTCGGTTTGTCACCTGGGGCAGCGGACCACAGTTTGGAGCGCTGTGCGGAGAAGTTCACGCCACCTTTGCCGGCGCCCGAGACGATCGGAACTTTCACAGCTCAGGCTCACCCCGAGCTGGCTAGGCGCATGGCCAGCGCAAGCCTGTGGGCATTCGTTATCTATGTTGGCGGCGCCGGGCTGACGTGCGTGGCTCAACTTGTCATTGCCCGTACGATAGGAGCGACGAGTTACGGTATCTACTCATACGTCCTGGCCTGGACGACCCTTCTCTCCTACATCGCGGGACTCGGGTTCAACACGGTTCTGCTGCGATATGTGCCGGCCTATAGTGCGACCGGAAAGTGGCCATTGGCGCGCGGAGTTATTCAATTTGCATTCGGACGATCATTGTTGGTTGGGATGTTGATTGCGATCTGCGGAATCGCCACCGCACTATTCCTGTCGGAGACGCTTCATCGGGAGCTGACTGTTAGTCTGGCGGTTGGCATGGCGACCGTCCCATTGGTCGCACTTTACGTTCTCGGTTCTGCCACGGTACGCGCGCTGGGTGGCGTCATTTCGGCAATTGCGCCCGAACGCTTCGTTCGGGACGGCCTTATGGTCGTGCTGCTTCTGCTTGCCGTGGCACTCAACGTCACGCCAATCGATGCGACAACGGTTTTGATCGCTTTGATGGCAAGCTCTGCCGTCACAGCCGCTATCGTCGGATTGAGCATGCGGAAGCTTTGGCCGCCACAACTACGCTCGGCGGTGCCGGCTTATGCACCTCGCGACTGGTGGCATCTCGCCTGTCCTGCCATGATCTTGATTGGAGTTGAAGTTCTCATGAGCCGCGCCGGCGTGATTATTCTCGGCTGGACCGGCGATGCTCACGAGGCCGGCATCTTTGCACTGGGGTTGAACTTAGCTCTTTTTCTTGTTCTCCCCCGCATGGCAGTGGGGACTTTCTTTTCACCAAACGTCTCAAAGCTTCACGCTCATCGGAATGAGGCGGCGCTTCAGAGTCTGTTTGCCCGAGCAACTGTCTTGTCACTGACTGGTACAGTCGTGCTGGCACTTCCGCTTCTATTGCTGACGGTGCCACTACTCCGCTTTTTTGGCGAGGAATTCGTTGCAACAGCTCCGGTCGCCCAAATTCTTGTCGTCGGACAGATCTTTGCTGCTGCTACTGGTCCACAGCAAAATCTTCTGACCATGACTGGGCACGAGCGCGCAGCAGCCGCAATCACAGCGATCGGAGCCATCATGAACGTTGTCGCCTGTGCGATCGGCATTGCTTTCTTTGGAGTGATGGGTGCCGCCGTTGCGACGGCCGTGACGAACGTAGCCTGGAACACGGCAATGGCGATCTACATCTACAAACGCGTGAACATGACGGCCGGCCTGCTCTTTGCCTTTGTGGAGTTTCGTCGGCCCGCCGCCGGGTAACCGGAAATTGGATAGAAGCCGGTAAATTGGTGTGGGCTTATCCTTCACTCGAAGGACGCCAATAGCCGACTTGTTAACCTACGATGTTCGTCCCGCAACGGTGAGTACCGTCATGCAACTTCAGAGATTTCCCGATGGATCCTTGGCGAAACGCGCGAAGACGTTCGCTGGCGGGCGCGCACTTTCCGGAGATTCAAGCGAGCCTGCACAAGCCCTCTGGATGAAACCTCCCGAACTGCCCCTCGACCTGGGCGGGCCTGTCGATCGCCCGTTCAATCGTATGGGGGTCGAATTTGCCGACGTGCCCGCGATCACGCATCTGGATGCGGTGGCAAAGAGATTTCCGAACAACGTCGCCATCAGCGATGACACTCGCCAAATCACATATTCGGATTTTCTGATCAGAGTTTTGACGCTGGCCCAGGCGATTGCAGCGGTGGCTCCCGAAGGGCGGGCCGTCGGCCTGTTGTTGCGCCACTCGATCTGGCATCCGATCGCCATGCTTGCATGTATGGCCGCAGGGCGCCCCTTGGTGCCGCTCAATCCGCGCGATCCCGACCAGCGACTTGCCCACATCGTTGCAAATGCGCAGATTTCTGTACTGATCGGCCAGGGCGACGGTAGCTCAACCAAATGGATCGACGGAGACGGCCTGCACTGGATCGATATTACGCGCGTCAACGAACTTTTCGGCGACGCCGCATCGCTTGAGCCGATCTCGGTGGATGCACCTGCCCTCGTGCTCTACACTTCGGGCAGTACCGGACAGCCAAAGGGCGTTGTGAATAGCCAACGGAGCTTGCTCCAGCGCGTCCAGCAATATGCGGATGCATGTCACATCGACGCTACTGACGTCTTCATGCCTCTGAGCGGCCCTACGACCATTGCGGGCACCAGAGAGATGCTCACGGCTTTGTTGACCGGCGCAAGATTGCATATGGCGGATGTCGAGGCCCTTGGCCTTCGCGGCGTGTTGCGTCAGATTCGCTCGCAGCAGATAACGATCGCGTATATCGTTCCCGCTCTCCTGCGGGCAGTGGTTGCCGCGAGCGATACCGGTGATTTCGAGTCGCTCCGGGTTGTCCGGATCGGCGGCGAGAAGGTGCTGTGGACGGATGTTGCACTCGTCCGAAAGGTCGTGAAGCCCTCCTGCTTCATTCAGATCAGCTATTCGTCGACTGAAACCACCGGCACGCAGTGGTTTCTTCCCGACAACTGCAAGGAAAGCGACTTCGGCATGCCCCCGGTTGGCTATTTGCTTCCAGGAATGTCGTTTACCGTCGTCGACGACAATGGAGTGCCTGTGCCCACCGGTGAGGTTGGGGAGCTGATCATCAAGAGCATGCATGTGCTGCTTGGTTACTGGGAGAACGGTCAGGTGCTTCCGGCATTACCCGACCCGGATGATAGCCATTGCCGCATCTTCCCGACAGGCGACCTTGTTATTGTCGATGCGCGCGGATTGATGCAGATGCTGGGACGAAAGGGGCGTCAACTCAAAATCAATGGACGGCGTGTCGAACCGGCTGAACTCGAGGTTGTCGTACGCAGAATTCCCTATGTAAGCGACGCTGTCGCGATCGTCACCGATTCAAACGAGCTGGTTATTTTTGCATCGCCAGGCGCCGAGGCGAAGGCAACATTCACAACTAACGTTCGGGACGTCATCAGGCAGACGCTTCCGACCGCATTGCATCCCACCAGATTGCATGAAATCGCAGAGCTTCCGCGGCTCGCCGGCGGAAAGATAGACGTCGCGAAACTCAAGGTGCTGGATGCCGAGAGCCGAAGAGGTCCAGCCCCACCTCAGCCCCCAGGGGCGGGTGAAGTGAAGCAAGCCGAAAAAATAGTGGCGCAGGTATGGGCGCGGATCCTCGGTACGACCGACGTTGCCAGCCGCTGGGACGAGGCAGGTGGCGATTCCCTCAAGCTTCTGCGATGCGTGATGGAGCTGGAAGAGCTGGTCGGCGAAGAGCTCAACATGGAAGCCTTTACGGTGGACATGAACGCAGCCGATATGATCGAGATCGTCGCTGCAGGAGGTAAAGCGCAGCGGAGACAAGCCGCCGGGGAACTCTTGCCTCATCTTGTGATGTTGCCAGGTTCGATGGGGTACGGCCCAAGTCTGGCGGCGTTCGGGGCGCAGTTGAGCAAGACGGCTCATGTGATCCCGATCCGCTACCCGGATCTGACGTCTGCTCTGACTGGATGCAGTTCGGTCGACCACATGGCGTCGTTGGCCCTGGAGCAGATCAACGCTGTTCATCCTCGCGGCGACATAAGTCTGATCGGCTATTCACTGGGTGGTGGCGTGGCATTTGAAGTGGCAGCCCGGCTGATTGCGGAAGGCCGATCGGTGAAATTCCTAGGCATTCTGGATACGAATATCGGCCCCCGCAGGAGTGACTATCGGGAGACCCTGTCACGTACGTTGCAGCGAGTTAGATCACACCGGGTCACGATGTACCGAATGCTGTGCCGCGCTATCGCAAAATGTGTTGTTCGGCTCCACTGGGAAATGAAGTTCTGCCGAATTCTCGATATGAGGATCTGGAGGCATCTGGCCGACACCCGCTTCATGCTCAAGTTGGAGCTTGAGGAGATTCTCCGGATGCAGGAATTCGGCCGCTGGGTGGCAAGTGCCAAATCTCGCTTGCCAATCACCGGAACGTTATTCCTTTGCAACCGGCGAGGGGCGCCGGCGCACCTCGGTTGGGACTCCTTGTTTGCAAAACTAGACGTTATTCCGATTGCTGGCGGGCATCTCGATCTCGTTATCGACCCACATTTGACGGTCAACCGACCCGTCATCGAACGAGCAATTGCGTCGTCCTGTTCCTGATCTTCGACCAGCAGATCCAACAGATTGGAACAAGGCGATGCAGATCGCAAAGGCCCCCTCTGGATCAAGGTCGCAAGTAGCTCCAGCCTCGCTCTTGCAGCTCCATGATCCGTACCACTCCGGATTTGGTGACCTTGGCCTGCGGGATGAGAGGAATATCTTTCGCCTCAGCTTTTGCCATGTTCTCGCGGGTGTTCCCGCATGCTGAAAAGGTCAGCTGTGGCATGGTTTCGCTCATGGATTTGATGCGCGCTTTGACGGGAGAGGTGTCATCTCGCAGCATATGCAGTCCGGGTCCAAAAACGACCACTTCGATCCCAACCTTTTGACCGATCTCGCTGTAGTGCTGAGCTACATTGCTGACATTATTGAGAGCGAGATTGATTGTTGCGGGGTCATTGACGTCAACCTGTACAACGAGCCGATGGGGCTGCATTCGGATGGCGGCAGTGGTCACCTTGGCGTTGGCGTTCATTTTGGTAGAAGTCTTGGCAGACGTATTGATTTCCACAGCGCCACTGGTTTGGATGCTCAGCATCAAGATACTCCCAACGGCGGCCATGCTGGCGAAGACGACGAGTGATCTGTTCATGTTGTTTCCTTGAGTGTGCTGGGAGTGCGGGCTCAAGTGTGCGCGATAGCGTAATCGCGCGCGAACAGGCGGGTCAAGAATGGTTCAGACAATGCAGGCGTGATCTACTTAATTGCCGCGATTGGTGCGCCTACCTCGTTGTGACTACTTCCATTGCTACATCGACAAACGGCCGATGAAGGCTGTGTCATGAAAATGGACACACATAAAAGCTCACCTGAGTTGTCACGATGTGGTCACAGACAATTGAGGCAGCATCGCATTGGCTACGGCGATCCAAAGCTGTTGAGGGCTCCCGCGCAACAAGCAGAACCGTTGTGCGTGCCTCGTCTGCGGTAGGAGCTTGCATTCTGTGGGTCCTCATTGGGGCTGCGGAGGATGGGCTATGCGGTGAAAGCCAATTCCGCGCGCAGGCCTCCGAATCCTCTCAAACACGGGAGCGGGAACTGGCCGTTGAACGGGAACGGAACAGGGCTGAGGCCCTTGCACCTGTGCTTGTCGCGCCTCCTCGAGCAGAACTCAATGCGGTGCAGTCGACGGCTGAAGCGACCAGCACCATGCTAGGACACGCGCTTGATCAAGAGCGAGCCAGGGCAGACGCTCTTGCGGGTGACCTTGCGACCCTCCGGGCGGAACTCGAGACGGCGCGGGTGGCAGGCAAGGAAAAGGAATCTGGCCCGGCCATCGAGGTAGGGATCAGGCAAACGCAAGCGCTCGAGCAGGAGCGAGAAAAAACAATCAACCTTATGCGTGAGCTTACTTTCCTTCGGACGGAACTCGACGCGGCACGGATCGTGATTTCGAAAGCTGTGCAAGCCACCGAGGCAGAGATCAAGCAAGAGCAGGCGCTCGAACAGCAGGAGCGGGGGAAGGCAGACGCGCTCGCTCGTGACCTTGCTTCCCTTCGGACGGAATTCGATACGGCGCGGATCGCAGCTTCGGACGCCGCAAAAGCCACTGCGGCGGAGATTGAACAAAAGCAGGCGCTCGAACAGCAGCTCAAACAGCAGCAAGACGGAGCAGAAGCCCTCACGCGTGAATTGATCTCCCTCCGGACGGAACTCGACGCGGCGCATGCCGCGACGCCGGAGGCCGCGCGGATCATAGAGGCTGCGAAGATCGAACAAGAGCGGACATTTGCAAAGGAGCGGAGCAGGACCGAGGCACTCGCCCGCGAGCTCTCCTCGGCGCGTCAGCAGATCGAGGAGCATGCCGGCCGTCTCGCGGCGGCACACGCTGAGATGCTTCGGGTGACGGAGGCCAGCAACACCACGGCAGCAGAGCAGAAGCGAACTCTTGCCAGCGAGCGCGAGCGCGCTGACGCACTTGTGCAGGAGCTTGCTCTTGTTAAGAACCAACTGGAGGCTGGAAACCAGCAGCTTGCTGCCGTGAGTGCTTCTCAGACTCTCGCTTCGCGCCAACCCGCCACTACTGGCCGGAACGAAGGCGCGGCGGAGCCCCGTGCGAAGACGACCGAGGGAAAGAGCGCCTTGCCGCAGTGGGCTTCCACTCAGGCCGTCGCTTCATATGTGGAACGATCGTCCGTGTTGGAAACGCCACCGCAAGCACGGTCGACCGCTCGCGAAGCCGTGCCAAGTGTGGAGCTGAAAGTCCCCGTGGCATCAGAGGCAACCATGCTGGCGAGTGTCGCTCCCTATTCTGTGGCGGACGAACAGAGATTGCTTGTTCGGGCCAACGCATTGCTCCGACAAGCTGACATCAGCGGGGCGCGCCCATTGCTTGAACACGCTCTTGGACATGGCAGCGCGCGAGCCGCCTTTATGCTCGCGGAGACCTACGACGCCCGCGTGCTGAAATCGTGGAGCGCACGTGGGGTCCTCGGTGATTCCAGAAAGGCACGCGAACTGTACGAAAAGGCACAGGCGGGCGGCATTGAGGATGCGAAGACGAGGATTGAGTCGCTGAAATAGCTGCCAGCTCCTGGCGCGTCAGCCCTAGATGGTCATTCCGAGAATGGAGACTCGCATGTCGCTCATCAAGCTCTTATCTGCGATGGCATTGGCGGCGTTCGGGTCGCAATTGGCCGCAAATGCGCAATCGCTTCCGACGCGCGAGACGCCAGCTGCGGTGGCCGCGAAAAAGACTGAAACAGCCGCGAAAGAACGCATCAATGCTTGGACTGTCGGCCTTGCCGGCGGCCTCATTGAAGGCGCTCCGCTTCGTCTCGCGGCAGAGATCGCTCGCGTCGTGAATGAAGAAGACAAGCTTCACGTTCTCCCGATCGTAACGCGCGGAGCAACGGAAAATGTCAATTCGCTGCTGTATCTCAAGGGTGTTGATGCGGCGATTATCAATACGGACGCTCTTGACGAATACAAGGCTCAGGTCCCGTCTATCGAGCGGCGCATCGTCTACGTTCTGAGCCTCTTCCCATCCGAACTACATATATTCGTCCGCCCCGAGATCCGGTCGCTCGAAGACCTCAAGGGCAAGAAGGTCAATTTCAATACGCAAGGTACGGCAGCCGCCTATTCCGGTCCGCTGATTTTCAGTCGGCTGGGGCTGGGCGTGGAGAAAATGTTCATTCCACACCAGGTGGCTTTGGAGCAAATGAAGCGCGGAGAAATCGCGGCCGTTGTATTTGTGACGTCAAAGCCCGTCGACGCCTTTCTCAAGGGACGCTGGGATCCCGGATTTAAGTTCCTCCCCGTCGAATACGGCGCCAGATTTGAGGACTACTACCTCCCGTCGTCCATCGACGCGACGGATTATCCGAGTCTGGTACCGAAGGGTGAGCGGATAGCGACGATTGCAGTCCCCACCATCCTTGCGGCCTACAACTGGCCGCAACAGTCCGATCGATACCGGCGCGTGGCGCGCCTGGTCGATCACTTGTTTGGTCGCTTCGACCGGTTGCAGTCGCCCGGTTTCGATCCGAAATGGAAAGAGGTCAACCTGCGGGCTAGTGTCCCGAGCCTCGGCAGGTTCAAGCCGGCGCAGGAATGGCTTGATCTTCCGCAGGCCGTAACCGCGGGACGGTCCCCATGAAGGACACGGGTACCCTCGGTCTGGCTGTGCTCTTGGTTATGAGCCAGACTGTGTGTGCTCAAACCGGTGGCGCCATAGATCGCCTGAAGACCTGCTCACAGTTTGAAGGCATGGAGCGCTTGAAGTGCGTCGATGAGCTGTTGGGGGAGATGACCGAAACCCACGCTACCACGCCGTCTCCAAGTCCGAACTGGATCATCAGCGAGACCACCTCGCCGGTGGATTATCAGCCGCAGATTGAGGCGCTGATGACAGCGCGCACGGCATCGCAAAATGCTGCCTCCGCGCTCGCCATCCATTGCCGCGCCCATCGCACGGAGCTGACCATTTCCACAACGGGATCCTGGAAGCAGGGCGCGGATGGCGAGGTGAAGGTCGCGCACCGGATCAACGAAGAGCCAGTTGTTGAACAGCGCTGGCGGGCGTTAGAAACGGGGAAAGGTCTTGCCTTTCCAGGCGACGTTGTTCGCTTGCTCCGCTCAATGCCGGAAGGCAGCCAACTTCTTGTTAAGGTCCGCGTTGGGAAAGGTCCGCCATATGAAAGTACGTTTCAATTGGTCGGCTTGGATTCAGTCCGACGCAAGATAGCGACAGCATGCAACTGGCCCGCGCCCTGACTGACGCAGATGCTAAACGAGTGCAGGACGATGGGACCAGTTCGCTCGCCTTTGTTGCGAAGATACCAGCCTGACATTTCCATTGCCTCGCCGCATGCGCAGCTGCCCTTCGCGCCCGCTCGTCCATTCAACGCTCCAACATCCGCAATGTCTTGGCATTGCGGCAACGACGGTTGCGCTGAACTGAACCAAGCCACCGGCGAGGCATCGGCAAGTCGCGACGCCGGTAGGTCTCCTTAATCCTCCCGCATACCGCGTCGTATCGCATCGGTCATCGGTTGCATGAGATAGGCAAGAACGGTGCGTTCACCAGTCGCGATCAGGACGTCGGCCATCATGCCGGGTTTCAGCTTCTCGCGAATTTTGTCGGGAAATTTCGTCACTTGCACTGAAACTTTGACTTCATAGTAAGGCTGGTGCGTGGCTTCGTCGCGAAGCGCGTCCGCCGCCACCGAGAGAACCTCGCCGATGGCGATAGGCGTCGAGCGAGCCTTGAACGAGGGAAGCCGCACTTCTGTAGGCATGCCGATTTGTACATGATTGACGTCGAGAGAAGATATTTTTGCGGCAACCACGAGAACGTCGTTGTCTGGCACGATCTCCATCAAGACGTCGCCCGGCTTGATCACCGCGCCAACCGTGTGGACTTTCAGATTGACGATACGCCCGGAGCGAGGTGCACGCAGGTCCATCCGACCGAGAACGTCAGCGGCCATGCGTAGCTTCTCGCGCGCGTCGGCGAGCTGGGCGCGGGTGTCGGCTAGCTTGCCGGTGGCTTCTTCCAGAACTTTCTGCCCTACTTGATTGATCTGTAACCGTGCCTCGTCGATGATCCGTCCGAAGCGCGCGATGTCGGCGTCGTATGAACCAATTCGCCCCTCAAGATCGGATTTGGAACGCTCCAGGGTCGCAACCCGCGCAAACGGAACAATCCCCTGGTCGGCGAGCGGCTTGAGCTTGGTATATTCCTGCGCCATGCTGTCGAACTGCGCGTGTGCAGCCTTGCTTTGCGCAGCGTTTCCCTGGATTTGGCGCTGTGCCTGTCCGATCTTTTCTTCAAGGATCGAAACCTCGATCTTTCGCGCAACGCGGCGTTCCTCGAACCGCCGCTTCTGATCGCCCATGGCACGCTGCGCAGAGGGATCGGAGGCCTTCTGCGTCAATTCGGATGGAAACATGATCGTATCGGCCCCATCGGCTTCCGCAAGCAGGCGCGCCTCTTCCGCGATTGCCGAATACACTGCCGAACGCGCCATCTCCTCCCGTGCCCGGTCTTGTGTTGGATCGAGCCGCAACAGCACCTGTCCCTGTTCGACATGCGCGTCGCCCTTCACCATCAGGCTTTGGACGATGCCACCTTCAAGGTGCTGAACGGACTTACGGTCGCTCTCGACGACGATCGAGCCAGCAGCCACGACGGCACCATCGATAGATGCCAGGGCAGCCCAACCACCAAACACAACGAAGGTCAGGAATACGATGCCAAAGCCGCGTCTCGCCGGCGTTCGCCAATCGCCCGATGGGCCGCCATTTGCGTTCCCGGCGTCGCGATTCGGGAATATCGACAGCCATACCTTTGATAGCCAGATCAGCAACCGCGCCTTGATCTCCATAAATCGTTGCAGGACATCCGGCCTGCGAAGCGCGTGGCCACCATTGCTCAACCGTCTAAGGAGTCGCGCGAGTTCGTCCTGAGCAGAAATCTCTGCTCGCAGTTTGGGAATCTTCATCATTGCCTCGTGACATGGACAGGCCGCACTGAACCTGGAAACGGCGCGTGGCGTGAGGCCCCATCAACTCGGTGGCTTTCTGTTGCGATCCGCGGCTCGCGACGCATGGGCGCAACGGTCTCGCCGAGAAGCAAGGGAAGAAGCTCTTCGCGCGTGCCGGCGCGCCCGATGCGACCGTCATGCATGAAAACAATCTTGTCGACCAATGAAAGGAGATTGGGTCTGTGATTGATGATCACGATCGTCACGCGTTGCTGACGGAGCATTTGGATGGCATCGGCCAGAGCACGATCGCCGTCGCCGTCCAGGTTGGCATTCGGTTCATCGAGCACGACAAAGACGGGCCTGCCAAAAAGCGCGCGGGCCAACCCGATGCGTTGTCGCTGGCCGCCGGAAAGACCAGCCCCGTTTTCCCCTATGACAGTGTCGTAGCCCTGCGGCAGCCGCTGGATCATGGCGTGCGCCGAAGCCAGTTGTGCCGCTTCGACGACCTGTTCATCCAAGGCGCCGTCGCGAAAGCGAGCGATATTGTCGCGGACGGTCCCGGCGAATAGTTCAACATCCTGCGGCAGGTAACCGAAACTTTGCCCGAGGAAGCTGGTTTCGAAATGCCGGATGTCATTTCCGTCGACACGTACGCAGCCCTGTGCGGCCGGCCAAGCTCCGACCAGCGCGCGGGCCAGGGAGGATTTGCCGGAGCCCGACGCGCCGACGATCGCAACAACCTCGCCAGGTGTCAGTCGGAAAGTGACATCGGCGATCGCCGCCAGTTGTGAGCCTGGTACCATAACTGTCAAAGCCTCGACGGAGATTTCGCCGATCGGGGGCGGCAACCGCGTCGGTTGTCTTTCCGTCGCTCGCGTTCGCAGGGCCTCATCGAGGCGGGAAAAAGACGTGCGCGCGGAAACAAATGCCCTCCATTGCGAGACGGCCGCTTCTACCGGTGCCAGCGCACGCCCCATAATCAGAGAGGCAGCGAAGAGAACGCCTCCCGAAATCTCCTGATGAATTGCCAGGTAGGCCCCGACGCCCATAATCGCCACTTGGATCGCCATCCGCAGAAATTTCGAGATTGCGAGCAATGTTCCGCCGCGTTCTCCGGCCTTGGCGCTTTCAACGAGCGCCTGTCCATGCATGACACCCCAGGCGGCGCGCACGGCAGGCCCCATTCCGAGACCGCGGATCGCTTCAGCGTTACGAAGCGAAGATGTCAATCGGTCCAGAGCGTGAAGGTTCTTGAACGAAGCTGCCATCAGCGGCGCCTTGGTGGCGCGCTCGTTGAGAAAGGCGAGTGCAAGAATGACCAGCGCGCCCATCAAAGCAACGAGGCCGATCGATGGATGAAGTAGGAAACACATGCCGAGAAAAATCGGAGTCCAAGGTACGTCCATCAGAGACGTGATCACGCCGCCGGATAAAACATCACGCAATGTATCGACGTCGCGCAACAGTTGAACATGATGCGAGCTCCCTGTGCGCACTGCCTGTGCAAGCGCCGTTTCGAAAGCTTCTCCTGAGAGTAACTGGTCGAAGCGTAGCCCGGTTTGCACGAGAACGCGGCTGCGAAAGTGTTCAAGTGCTGCGTAGCTGATGAAAAGCGCGAGCGCGATCAGCGAAAGCAGCAACAGCGTCATGGCGTTTCGGCTCGTCAGTACGCGATCGTAGATCTGCATCGTATAGAGCGGCGAAACGAACACCAAAAGATTTATGAAGATAGACAGCCCGCCCGCGGCAAGCAGGCCTGGACGTATCTGGCGGAACGCATCCGCAAGTGCGGGCGGTCTTGTCGAAGTATACATGTGTGTATCCAGGCCGCCCGAATCGGACGGCGCTAACGTTAGAGAAGCCATATGCGAAGAAGCGAGCGCGAATGCGCTCGTACGCAACACATCCCGCACTGCGCGAGACGGCATTCCTCTCGCGACCATACTGGCCGCGATGATCCCCAAATTGGGGGGCCATGAAGGCCCCCCAAGTCGCTTTCATATGCGCGGATCACCGCGCATATGTCGTTCTTTGCCGCAGACTCAGTTCTGCGGGCTTACCAGTGCCAAGAATGGTGATCCACGTGATGGTTGTTGTGGAGGCTGGCGAGATCCAGATGCGGCGCCAGAGTTGCGTCGGTGACGTCGCTCGAAGCCGTATCCGTCGCAGCCGTCGCTGCTGCGGTTGCAGCGGGCGATGCGGATGCGTGCTGATGATGACCACCCCAGGAAGATTTGTTCCCATCCGTGAGATGAGAGAAGTCCAGCCTGTGATGGTGGTTGTGCCCGGAGTTGCCGACGTCGGTGGTCGGAGCCGTTGTCGTCGGCTCGGTGGTCGCCGCCGCAGTCGAGGTGTCGACAACGCTGCTGGAAGTGGTATCCGCTGCAACGCTCACGGAAGCGGTTGCCGCGGATCCGTGGTGATGGTGTCCACCTCCGGATGATGTGCTTCCATCGGTCAGCTGGGAGAAGTCCAGCTTGTGATGGTGGTTATGCCCGGAGTGGCCGGCGTTGGTGGTCGGCGCCGTCGTCGTTGGCTCGGTGGTCGTGGGCGCAGTCGAGGTGTCTACCGACGAGGTCGTGTCCGTGACGCTGCTGGAAGCGGTATCCGCTGCAGTGCTCACCGACGCGTTTGCCGTGGATCCGTGGTGATGGTGTCCACCTCCGGAACCGGACGATGTGCTTCCATCTGTCGACTGGGAGGAGTCAGCCTTGTGATGGTGATTGTGCCCGGAACTGCTGGTGTCGTTGGTCGGCGCCGTCGTTGTCGGCTGGGAGGTCGTGGGCGTCGTCGAAGAATCGTTCGAAGACGTCGTGTCTGTCGAGGTGCCGCTATGCGACGTGTCGACCGGCGTCGTCGGGCTGCTGCTCGACGTATCGACCGGAGTCGTGCTTCCAGTCGACGTCGAACCCGTCGCCGTGGTGCTCGTATTGTGCTGCAGGAATACGTTCTGGAGCGCTTGCGAGTTTTCGAGCGCCACGTCTCCGTTCTGCGATCCCCAGGCATAGGCGTAGTCGAAAGCCGGATTGGGAACGACAGATGCCCAATGGTCGAGCATTTGCTGTTCCTGCGCGGCGGTCGGCATCACATAGTGACCACCCTGATCGGTGACCCAGTTACCGCCGCCGAATGTTTGAAATACCGGCACGATGCTGGCCTCCGGAATTCCAGCGGCTTTGGCGGCAGCGACAGCCTTGTCAATCATGCTGTAGTCGACTGTCGAGCTGTCCGACCGCACCGGATACGGATCGATTCCGAAGAGGTCGATGTGGGTGTTTTCCGGAGTATATGTATTCGCGAAGCTGGGATTATCTGAAGATCCCATGTTCATCATGGTGATGAAGGTCTTCGCGCCCGGAACATTGGCGTGAATCCAATCGGACTCAGCCTTCAGGTTTGCAGCGGTCACGAGGGTATTCCACTGCCCCGTGGGATCTGGTTCGTCCTTAAGGAAAAAGCCGTAAACGTTGGGATTACCGATGTAAGGCTTCACAGCGTCGATGAAGCTCTGGGTGACGCCATCGCCCTGATCGAGCCAGACGAGGCCCTTCACACCTGCCGGCAAAGCGTTCACTTGCTCGACCGACGAAACGTCGGCGAGATTGAAGCCTGCCTGAGCTGGAGTGAAGTTACCCTTTGCGTCGATGTTATCTCCGGATGTGTAGTGTAATGTTGTCAATACCGTTCCCCTGTATTGTAGTACGTTGACGAAGCCCCCAAGAATCTTCGTAAAAGAAAGCGCAGGTACGTAACTACAGTTCTGCATTAACTTCGATCGAAGCGCCCATGGATTAACGTTTGTTTACGTTTGAGGCGGGAGTTTGGCGCGGCACTGGGCAAAACAGTGAGTTTATTGTGCTAAAACTTGGAGACTGGTATCAAAACGGCGGTAGCTCGGTGCGCAGAGATTCATAACCTGTTCGCAACGGTACTACTCAACAGTCGCGATACGGCGAAGGAACTACACAAACGTACTCATAAGTATCGCCGGTAGAAGCGGTAATCGTTGATGCGTGTTTCGGATTCCTCTGCTGTAGTTGCGCCAGCGACAACGACAGCAAGCTTCTCTCCTGTCTCGGCAATACCCATTTCGAGCGTAGCGCTTCGGAAAGCCAGCAATGCCGGCGTGGCGCGATCTCACTCCTTCGACGAAAATGCGTGCGTCAGTGCCGGGCCGCATCAATGCCGCGGTAGAACCATGCTCCGTCAATGCACTTCATGTGCTTGAGCAACTAGATCAATCTGGGGGCGCGGCTGTGCTGGCCGATGGTCGTGCAGGCCGATCGACAATGACCTCGGCGAATCCCCGGTCCCAAAGCATGCCTGTCAGGATCGCAAGCTTTCGGATGAGATCAAGAAGCAAGCGCCCACTAATCGCAAAGGTGGGTGGCCGCAGCAGGCTACAAACGTCATGATGCCGATTGCACAAGCTCAGGCATCAGCTGTTTTGAGCCGTCGAGAAACACCCTCACCGCGTCGTTGACGATGTCGTCGAGCCGCTCCGGTGTTGGCGTGTCGTAGACGAAGCGCCGGATGGCCATATAGAAGATGCGGCCGTGCAAACCCCAGAACATTTCGACTTCGCGTTCCGACAGCGGCACCTGGTCGCTTGAGGGCAGCTTCAGGTCGTGACGAAGTTCGCGGCAGGCGGGCTCGATGATCTGGTCGCGGACGATCTGAAGGTAGCGCTTGGTGATGTCGAATGATTTCATCCCGGAGAAGACGAAGATTCTCACCCAGTTGTATTCGAAGACCTGCTCGACGTATTCCAGATAGAAGCGCGACAGCCGCGTTTGAAGCGATAGCGTGCGGTCCTGGATCAGGCCGGCCCAGGACGGCGACCAGCGGCTGAGATAGATCTCTTCATAGACGCGTTCGATCAGCGCTTCCTTGCTCGGGAAGTGCCGATAGATCGCCGAATGGGTGATGCCCATGCGCTTGGCGAGTTCGCGCGTCTGTCCGCCAAAGCCATGCTCGGCGAAAAACTTAACGGCCTCATCGACGATGAAACGCTCGCGCTCCGCCGCGCGCATGTTGCGACGCGGTGGCTTTTCGGCTGATTTGATGGGCTTTTTTGCCATTTTTGCTTCGCGTTGCGGGAGTTCTGAATAGCTCAATTCGAAAAAGAGACCAAATGGTCATTTTAAGTTGACCCTGGGAAACCGGCGTGTTCTAGATTTCAGACCAAGTGGTCACAACTGGGCGTCCGCGAGACGTTTAGGGAGAAGACGTTGAAGGCGAGGGCGTTCAACTATGTGAGGGCTTCCACCGTGGTGGAGGCGCTGAAGGCATTCGAGGATGCACAGGACGACGCGAGCTATATCGCGGGCGGCCAGAGCCTCGTGCCGACGCTTGCCTTGCGTTTGCAGGCGCCGGAGCTGCTGATCGATATCGCGCATATTCCGGCACTTCGCGGCATCGAGTTGCAGGGCGACTGGCTGCGTATCGGCGCGCTGACCCGACATTTTGAAGTACTGAGCGATCCGCTGATCCGTCGGCACGCGCCGCTTTACAGCGAGGCCGCGCCGCATGTGGCGCATCCGGCGATTCGCAACAAGGGCACGCTTGGCGGCAGCATTTCGCATGCTGACCCCGCGTCCGAATTTCCCGCCATGACGCTGGCGCTCGGCGCCGAGCTTGAAATCGCTGGCCGCGACGGCGTGCGCCGGGTGCCGGCCGATGATTTCTTTGTCGATCTGTTTCAGACCGCGATCGAACCGGGCGAACTGCTTGTCGCTATCCACGTGCCGGTGGTTCGTCCCGGCCATCGTTGGGCGTTTCATGAGCTCGCGCGTCGGCGCGGCGATTTCGCACTGGTCGGTTGTGGTATTTTTGCCGAGTTTTCTGGCGACGCGGTCGAGCATGTCCGTATCGCATTCTTTTCCGTCGGCAGCACGCCGCTGCGTGCGCGGCAGGCGGAAGAAGCTCTGATCGGCAAGACGCTGGATCAGGCTGCAATCGCTGCTGCGCAGGCCGTCGTCGGCGATGACCTCGATCCGCCTGAAGACGAGCACACGCCGCCTGCCATGAAGCGCCATCTGGCGCGCGTTCTTCTTGGCCGACTGTTGGGCGAGATCGCGAGGCAGGACGTATGAGCGATCTCGTCAATGTCACCATGACGGTGAACGGCACTGAGGTGTCGCACAGCATCGCGCCGCGCGTCACGCTGGCGGATTTCCTGCGCCAGACGCTGGAGCTGACCGGCACCCATACCGGCTGCGAGATGGGCGTTTGCGGCGCCTGTCTGGTTATTCTGGATGGCCGCGTCGTACATTCTTGTCTGACCTTCGCGGTGCAGGCGAGCGGGGCGGCCATCGAGACCGTCGAAGGTCTCACCGAGCGCACTGCGATTGCCGATCTTCAGGAGGCATTTCATCAGCGCAACGCCCTGCAATGCGGCTTCTGTACGCCGGGCATGCTGATGACCGCGCATAGCCTGCTGTCACAGCCGGGCGTGCCGACGCGTGAGGAAATTCGCGAAGCGCTATCTGGAAATTACTGCCGCTGCACCGGCTATGAAGCCATCGTCGATGCCATCGAGAAGGTCGCGCGCGACCGCGATGCAGGTGTGATTGATCAGGCATCCGAGGAGGTCGGCGCATGAGCGTGCTAACCCCACTGGATCGTCCGAACTCCTATATCGGCCGCTCGGTGCCGCGCCCGAATGCCAAGCGATTGCTGGCCGGTCGCGGCCGCTACGTTACCGACATCACGTTGCCGCGCATGCTTCATGTCGCCTATGTGCGCAGCCCATACGCGCATGCGCGCATCCTGTCGATCGACACGCAGACGGCACGTGAAATGCCCGGCGTACGTCTGATCGCGACCGGCGAGGACCTTGCGAAGCTCTGCACGCCATGGGTCGGCACCATGGATCACTTCAAAGGCATGAAATCGCCGCCGCAACTGCCGCTGCCTGTCGACAAGGTCGTATGGTCCGGGCAAGCGGTCGTCGCCGTCGTTGCCGATACGCGCGCGCTGGCCGAGGATGCTGCCGAGGTCGTCTATATCGACTTCGAGGAACTGCCCGCCGTCGTCGATATCGACGTTGCGCGCGAACCAGGCGCGCCGGTGATCTCGCCGGAACTCGGTAGCAATCTCTGCTTTCACGGCAAGATCGACACCGGCGGTGTCGATGACATCTTCGCCGGCGCCGCCCATGTGGTGGAAGAGGAATTCCATTTCGGCCGTCATACCGCGGTGACCATGGAGCCGCGCGCGATCATCGCGGACTATGACGCCAGCGAAGCGAAGCTGACGGTGCATCACGCCACGCAGACGCCGTATCAGTTCCAGGACATCTATGCGCGCCATTACGGCATTCCCGAATCCAGCGTGCGTGTGATCGCACCGGATATCGGCGGCTCGTTTGGCATGAAGCTGCACATGTATCATGAGGACATGGCGGTGGTCGGCCTCAGCATGATGTTGGGCCGCCCGGTCAAATATGTCGCCGACCGTATCGAATCCTTCGTCTCCGACATTCATGCCAGGGATCATCGCGTCCGCGCCCGTATGGCGGCGGATGCGGATGGCAATATTCTGGCGATGGATGTGGAGGATGTCACCGGCATCGGTGCATTCTCCGCCTATCCGCGCACCAGTGTCGTCGAAGGCAATCAGGTCTATCGCTTGATGGGCGCGCCTTACACGTTCCGGAACTATCGCGCCGATCTGCAGGTGGTGTTCCAGAACAAGGTTCAGATGAGCCAGTACCGGGCCGTCGGGCATCCGGTTGCCTGCACGGTCACCGAGCGGCTGGTGGACATGATTGCCGAGAAGACGGCGCACGACGTGTTCGATATCCGCAGCCGCAACATGATTGCGGACGATGCCTATCCCTGCACGTCGCCAACCGGCTACCAGTTCGAAGCGCTGTCGCACCATGCCTGCCTCACCAAGCTGAAGACGATGATGGACTACGACGGGCTGCGCGCCGAACAGGCGGAGCTCCGGGCCAAGGGCATTTATCGTGGCATCGGTATCGCCACTTTCGTGGAGATCACCAATCCCGGCCCGGCCTTCTATGGCGTCGGCGGGGCGCGGATCTCGTCGCAGGATGGCGCCATCGTCAAGATTACGCCGGCCGGGGATGTCCATTGCTCGATCTCGGTGACTGAGTTGGGCCAGGGCACCGAAACCATCATTGGGCAGATCGTTGCCGAACATCTCGGCGTCGATCGCGATCGCGTCAAGGTCATGACGGGCGATACGGACACCACGCCCTATGGCGGTGCGACCTATGCCTGCCGCGGCGCCGGCATCGGCGGCGAAACGGCGCTGCAAGCGACCAAGAAGCTGAAGGCCAATGTGCTCGCAGTGGCTGCGGCGATCCTGCAGGACGAGCCGGAGAAGCTCGACATCCACAGTAGCTGGATCGTCGATGCCGCGACGGCGCAACGGCGCATGGAGCTCTCCGAGATCGCGCGTATCGCCTACTTCCGGTCGGATACGTTGCCGCCCGGCACGCAGGCGCAACTGTCGGTCGCGCATCACTATGCGCCGCAAGGCTATCCCTTCGCCTTCACCAATGGCGTCCAGGCCTGCCATCTCGAACTCGACGTCGAGACCGGTCTGGTCAAGATCCTCAAACTATGGGTGGTCGAGGACTGCGGCCGTGTCATCAATCCGTTGCTGGTCGATGAACAGATCCGCGGCGGCGTGGTTCAGGGGCTTGGCGCGGCGTTCTTCGAGGAATGCGTCTACGGGGACAGCGGCCAACTCACCAACGGCTCGCTCGCCGATTATCTCGTGCCGATGGCGGTCGAGATGCCGGATATCGAGATCGGCCATGTCGAGACGCCGACGATGGATACCCAGCTCGGCGCCAAGGGGGTCGGCGAGGCAGGCACGGCTGCGGCATCAGCGGCAGCGCTTAATGCGATCAATGATGCGATGAAGCCATTCGGAGGCACGGTCGCTCAGGTGCCGATGACACCTGCGCGAATACTCAAGGCGCTTGGACACATCTGACCAACAAAACAAATCAAACGGAGGACATCATGACTAGGGATAATCGAGGCACCACCCGCAATCACATCTCGCGTCGTCACGTGCTGGCCGCGCTCGGCACCGGCGCGAGCGTCGTCGCCATGCCATGGATCGCACGCGCGGCCGACGACACTATCCGTATCGGCTTTCCGACGCCGTTGACCGGCCCATTCGCTGCCGAAGCCAAGGATCAGGTCAAGAGTGCCGAACTCGCCGTCAAGCAGTTCAACGACAAGGGCGGCGTCAACGGCCGCAAGGTCGAATTGCTGGTCCGCGACGACAAGCTCAATGGCGGCGAGGCGGCAACGCGCACGCTCGAATTGATCGAAAAGGACAAGGTCCATGCGATCGTCGGCTCACTGTCCAGCGCAGTGCAGCTCGCGGTCAATGAAGTGACGCGCGCTCGCGGCGTGCTCTATGTCTCGATCAGCCAGTCCGACACCATCAACGAGGTCAAGGACTTCAGTAAATACACCTTCCACGAAGCGTTGAATCCCACAATGACCGCAGGCGCTGTGGCGCGTCACGCCTTCAAGAAGGGCACGAAGGTCGCCCATCTCGTCGCTGACTATGCCTATGGACATGAAATGCTGCGCGGCTTCAAGCGCGCGCAGGCCGCGATCGGCGCCGAGACCGTCGGCGAAATCATGCATCCGTTCGGTGCCGCCGATTACTCGACCTTCATGCCGCGTCTGCGTTCGATGCGTGCCGACGTATTGTGCATCAGCAACTTTGGCCGCGATCAGGCAAACTCCATCAAGCAGGCGGTTGATTTCGGCTTGAAGCAGCAGTCCAAGATCGTCGTGCCGGTATTGCTGCATAACCAGCGGCTGGCGGTCAGCCCGGAAGTGTTCGAAGGCGTCGTCGGCGGTTCGAATTACTATTGGGGTCTCGAGAGCACGCTGCCGAGCGCCAAGGCGTTCAACGACGCCTATCGCGCGGCCAATGGCGGGGCGATCCCTACCGACTACGGCGCTTACGGCTATACCGGTGTGTCGTCGCTGCTGCAGGCCATGCAGGTCGCCGGCGGAACCGACACCGACAAGGTGATCACAGCACTGGAAGCGCTGAAATACGATGTCGCCAAGGGGCCTCAGTACTATCGCAAGTGCGATCACCAGTCGGTGCAGTCGGTCCTCGTGCTCGAGTCCAAGAAGAAGGCCGATATGAAGAGCGACAGCGATCTGTTCAGCGTCGTCGCCAATGATGCGCCATCCGAGACCGTGCTGCGTAGCTGCACGGAACTCGGTTTCCCAGCCTAACGAAAGCACGCGCCTTCCATGGATACAGAACTCATCCTGATGCAACTCTTCTCAGGAGTTGCCCTCGGCGCGATCCTCGTGATCACCGCGCTCGGCCTGTCGATCATTTTCGGCATGCTGGGCGTGGTGAACTTCGCGCATGGCGCATTGTTCATGGTCGGCGCCTATGCCGGGCTTTGGGTCGCCTCATTGACCGGCAGCTTCTGGTGGGGGCTCCTCGTGGCCCCCATCATGATCGGCATGTTCGGCATGCTGATCGAATATTTCCTGATCCGTCCGCTCTATGGCCGGTCGATCGACGATCCGCTGCTGCTCACCTTCGGGCTGAGTTACATCCTGGTCGAAGGCGTGCGGATCGTGTTCGGCAGTGACGGCATTCCGTTCCCGACCCCCACACTGCTGACCGGCGTCGTGGATCTCGGCGTCGGCTTCTTCCCGATCTACCGCATCTTCGTCGTCGGCATTGTGTTTTTCGTCGTCATGCTGCTGTGGCTCGGCCTCGAGAAGACCAAGTTCGGCCTGATCGTGCGCGCCGGCGCGCGCGATCCCACCATGATGAAGGTGCTCGGCGTCGATATCAGCAAGGTCTGGCTGCTGGTGTTCGGTCTCGGCGTCGGGCTCGCTTCGCTTGGCGGCGTGCTCTCCGGCCCGATGCGGTCAGTCAATCCCGAGATGGGCGCCCTGGTGCTGGCCGAAGCCTTCGTGGTGACTGTCATCGGCGGTCTCGGCTCGCTGGTCGGCTCGATCATCGCCGGCCTTCTGGTCGGCGTCGTGATCAGCATGACCGCGCTGTTCGCACCGGAAATGGCGACCATCGTGATGTTCGCATTGATGGCCATCGTTCTTCTGATCCGGCCGCAGGGCCTGTTCGGCAAACTCGCGTAACGGAGCGGACCATGACATCCTCGGTGCTTGCCGTTTCCCCATCCACCAGCGCGCGCAAACCCGCGCGTTTCAAATTGCTCATGACCAAATATCGCGTCCCACTGTCGATCCTCGCACTTTGTCTGTTGCCCTGGCTGCTCCCGTCGAAGGCGCTTGCGGTCAACGTGCTGATCTACGGCGTTGTCGCCGTCGGCTACAATCTTCTGTTCGGCTATACTGGCTTGCTGTCGTTCGGCCACGCAGCCTTTGTCGGCACCGGCGCTTACATCACCGGCATCGCCATCGGCCAGTTCGGCGTGCCGTGGTATCTCGCGGTGCTGATGGGCGTCTTGGGCGGCGGGCTGCTGGCCTTCGTCATGGGCGCCATGTCGACGCGGACCCGCGGCATCTACTTCTCGATGGTCACGCTCGCGCTCGCACAGCTTGTTTATTACGTCGCGTTACAGGCCTCGACCTGGACCGGCGGTGAGAACGGTTTGCGCGGCTTCACCGTCAACAAGATCAACCTGTTCGGCTTTGACATCAACTTTCTCGATCCGGTCAATAAATACTACGTGCTGATGGTGTTCGCGGCGCTCGCGCTCTGGTTGGTCTCGCGCATCCTCAACTCGCCATTCGGCGCCGCCATCGAAGCGATCCGCGAGAACGAGCGCCGTGCCCGCACCTGCGGCTACAATGTCGAGCGCACCAAGCTGCTCGCATTCACGCTGTCGGGCACGATCTGCGCACTTGGCGGTACCATGTCGGCGCTGCATCTGGCGTTCGTGCCGCTGGACTCGCTGCACTATCTGTCGTCCGGCATGATTGTAATGATGACGCTGCTCGGCGGCGCCAGCAGCTTCTTCGGCCCGTTTATCGGTGCGCTGGTGTTCCTGGTGATGGAAGACGTGTTCTCGCTGTGGACGTCGCACTGGCAGATCATCGTCGGCACCATCTTCGTGCTGTTCGTGCTGTTTCTGCCCAAGGGCATCTGGGGCACATTTCTCACAAGGGTCATGCGATGAACGCGCCGCTTCTCGCCGTCAACGACATCGGAGTGAGGTTCGGCGGCTTCGTCGCGCTACAGGGCGTGACGACCGAGTTCCGACCCGGCCGCGTCACCTCCATCATCGGCCCCAACGGCGCTGGCAAGAGCACGTTCTTCAACGTGCTGTCCGGCGTGCTGACGCCTTCCAGCGGCTCGATCCGCTTCAAGGGTGACGATCTCAAGGGCACCAAGCAGCATGAGTTCGTGCATCGTGGCATCGCGCGCTCCTATCAGATCACCAACATCTTTCCGGATCTGAGCGTCCACGAAAACGTCCGCGTTGCAGCGCAAGCCAGCCGCTCGCGCTACAATATCTGGACCAATCGCAACAAGTTCACCGAGCTGGATGCCAAGGCGGATGCGGCGCTCGAATCCGTCGGTCTGGTCGCCAAGCGTGATGAGACCGCGAAGTTTCTGGCCCACGGCCAGCAGCGTGCGCTGGAGATCGCGATTGCGCTGATCTCCAATCCGGAGGTGTTGCTGCTCGACGAGCCGACCGCAGGCATGGGTCCGGAAGAGACCAAGGAAATGGTGGCGCTGCTGGAGAAGCTCGCAGCCGAGCGCACCATTTTGCTGGTCGAACACAAGATGAAGATGATCCTCGGCCTCAGCGACCGCATCCTGGTGCTGCACCATGGGCGGCTGATTGCGGATGGCTCGCCGCGCGACATTCAGACGGACCCCGAGGTTCGTCGCGTCTATCTGGGACAGAACGATGGCTATGCTTGAAACCAAAGACCTGAACGCCTGGTACGGCGCCAGCCATACGCTTCACGGGGTCTCGATCTCGGTGGCGCAGGGCGAAGTCGTGGCACTCGTCGGCCGCAACGGCGCCGGCAAGACCACCACGATTCGCTCGGTCATGGGGCTGATGTCGAAGACCACCGGTAGCATCACCTTCGACGGCCACGATCTGGTGTCGATGAAAGCGCATGACCGGTTCCGGCTCGGCCTCGCTTACGTTCCCGAAGAGCGCCGGATCATTCCCGGACTCACCGTGCGCGAGAATCTGCAGCTTGGCCTTGTCGCCAGCGCCGGCAAGATCGACGAGCGCGAAGCCATCGAGGAGATCGCCGAGAGCTTTCCGCGTCTCAAGGAGCGTCTCGATCAAGAAGGCGTCACCATGTCCGGTGGCGAGCAGCAGATGCTGGCAATCGCGCGTGCCACCATCGCCAAGCCGAAGATGATCCTGCTCGACGAGCCGTCTGAAGGCATCATGCCGGTGCTGGTCGAGGAAATGGGCGTGCTGTTTCGTAAATTGCGCGATCAGGGCGTCACGCTTTTGCTGGTCGAGCAGAATGTCGAATGGGCGCTACGCCTTGCCGACCGCGCGGTGATCATGGACCAGGGCGAGGTCGTCTACGAAAGCAGCTCGGCCGCATTGCTCGCCGACAAGGAAATTCAGGAACGCTATTGCGCGGTCTGACGCGCTGGCTTGAAGACAGGGTATTCCCATGCAGATGAAAGACAGCCAGACGGTCCCAGCCTCGCGCGACAAGGTGTGGGCGGCCCTCAACGATCCCGACGTGCTGAAGCAGTGCATTCCGGGCTGTGAGGTGCTGGACATGACCTCGCCGACCGAAATGACGGCGACGGTGGTGATCAAGGTTGGACCGGTGAAGGCGAAGTTCGGCGGCAAAGTCACGTTGAGCGATCTCGATCCGCCGAACGGCTACAAGATCACGGGCGAGGGGAATGGCGGCGTCGTCGGTTTCGCCAAAGGCGGTGCTGCGATCAGGCTGGAAGCCGCCGGCGATAACGAGACGATCCTGCATTACGAGGTCGACTCCCAGATCGGCGGCAAGCTGGCACAGCTCGGCGGGCGTCTGATCGATGCCACCGCCAAGAAGCTCGCCGGCGAGTTCTTCACCAAATTCGGCGCGGTCGTTTCTGCAAGCTGAGTATGAAGCCCGCTATTGCACGACGAACTGGCTGCGCGCCTCGCGCACCTTGGCGACGATATAGCGGCGCACTTCGCGGACCCGGCTGGTGTCGTGCGTATCGGGATGTGAGACGAGCCAGTAGCTTCGGGTGAAGCGGCTGGCAGGGAGAATGCGCCTCAGCTCGGGATAAAGCTGCGCGGCGTAGTCGTGCAGGATGCCGACGCCGTGGCCGGCACGAACCGCTTCAAGCTGGCCGACCACACTGCCGCATTCGAACCGGCGTGTGATCAGTTCGCTGAAGGTCGATGCATAGTCCAGCGCGCGGCTATAGATGATATCGTAGATGTAAGTGATCAGCAGGTGATCGGCGAGATCGCCGGGCTCGCGGATCGGTGTCGATCGGGCCAGATAAGCTTCTGACGCGTAGACGCTCAGCGTGTAATCCGTGAGCTTGGTGCAGATCAGCTTGCCCTCATCGGGGCGCTCCAGCGCCACGACTATATCGGCCTCGCGCTTGGCTAGCGAAAATGTGCGCGGAAGGGCCACAAGCTGAACAATCAGATCCGGATTGGCTGCGGCAAAGCCGCCGAGCCGATCTGCCAGAAAATAATTGCCGAGCCCATCCGGCGCGCCGATCCGCACTGTGCCCGCCACCTTGTCAGCGGCCGATGTCAGCTGCGATCCCACCTTGAGCAGTTCGGATTCGGCGCGCTCGGCGGCCGCGAGCAGCGCAACCCCCGATGGCGTCAGCGACGAGCCCGTCGTCTGCCGGTTCAGCAGCTTTGTCTTCAGGTCTTTTTCGAGGGCGGTGAGCTGGCGCGCCACCGTTGCATGGTTGAGTTTCAGCCGTTTGGCGGCGCCCAGAATCTGGCCGGTACGGGCGACTTCCAGGAAAATCCGAACTTTGTCCCAATCCATCGCCGGACTTTATTTGCTGCACATCGAAGCCGCAATACTTCGCGTTGTCCGGGGCAGGGAAGCGGCGCAAGACCGCTGGAGCATCAAAGGAGAGTTCGATGGCTTCGGAAATCAAGCACTATATCGGCGGACAACAGGTGGCAGGTCGTAGCGGCCGGACATCGCCCGTTTTCAACCCGGCCACCGGTGAGCAGACGGCTCAGGTGGGGCTTGCCAGCACGTCCGAAGTGGGTGCCGCGGTTGCCGCCGCGCTCGCAGCAGCAGAGAGCTGGGCCGATACGCCGTCGCTGCGTCGCGCCCGCATTCTCAATAAATTCCTGCGTATTTGCGAAGACCGCATCGACGATCTCGCAGCGGTGATCACCGCCGAGCACGGCAAGACGCTGTCGGACGCCAAGGGCGAAATCCAGCGCGGTCTCGAAGTCGTCGAATTCGCCGTCGGTGCGCCGCAGTTGCTGAAGGGCGAAGTCAGCGAGAATGTCGGCACGCGTGTCGACAGCTACGGCGTTCGTCAGGCGCTGGGCGTGGTCGCGGGCATCACGCCGTTCAACTTCCCGGTCATGGTGCCGATGTGGATGTTCCCGGTGGCGCTGGCTTGCGGCAACACCTTCGTGCTGAAGCCCTCCGAGCGTGACCCGTCGGCATCGCTTCTGATCGCGGAGTGGCTGGCCGAAGCCGGTCTGCCTGCCGGCGTGTTCAACGTCGTGCATGGCGACAAGGAAGCCGTCGATGCGTTGCTGCATCATCCCGATGTTGCAGCCATCAGCTTCGTCGGATCGACTCCGATCGCACGCTACATCTATTCGACCGCAACCAGCACCGGCAAGCGCTGCCAGGCGCTCGGCGGCGCCAAGAACCACATGGTGGTGATGCCCGATGCGGATATCGATCAGGCCGTCGATGCGCTGATGGGGGCCGCCTATGGCTCGGCCGGCGAACGCTGCATGGCGATCTCGGTCGCGGTGCCGGTCGGCGAGAAGACGGCGGATGCTCTGATCTCCAAGCTGGAGCCGAAGATTCGTGCGCTCAAGGTCGGGTCTGGCTTCAATGCTGAATCCGAAATGGGTCCGCTGGTGACCCAGCAGCATCT
Organism: Tardiphaga sp. 813_E8_N1_3; assembly: GCF_051811025.1. NCBI lineage: Bacteria > Pseudomonadati > Pseudomonadota > Alphaproteobacteria > Hyphomicrobiales > Nitrobacteraceae > Tardiphaga > Tardiphaga sp. 813_E8_N1_3. Next base: position 5,387,610 of record NZ_JBPWQE010000001.1, on the reverse strand, counting down.
CGACAAGGTGCGCGGCTATGTGGATTCCGGCGTCGAACAGGGCGCCAAGCTGGTCGTCGACGGACGGGACTTCCGCTCCAACGAGGGCGGCTATTTCATTGGCGGTTCGCTGTTCGATCATGTCACGCCGGACATGACGATCTACAAGGAAGAGATCTTCGGGCCGGTGCTGGCCGTGGTGCGGACACCGGACTATGCGACGGCGGCGCGCATGATCAACGACAACGAATACGGCAACGGCACCGCGATCTTCACGCAGAACGGCGACGTCGCGCGTGAATTTGCGCACCGCATCCGCGTCGGCATGGTCGGCATCAACGTGCCGATCCCGGTGCCTGTGGCATTCCATTCCTTCGGCGGATGGAAGGCCTCGCTGTTCGGCGATCATTCGATGCACGGGCCGGAAGGCGTGCGCTTCTATACCCGCCTGAAGACCGTCACCAGCCGCTGGCCAACCAGTATTGCGCAGGGGCCGGAATTCGTGATGCCAACAATGAAGTAGGTCGGAGCGTGGAGCGCGCAACTATCGCGTGCTCCACGAGCCTGCCAGATTATTCCGCGGCCCTTAGGCGGCGCCTGTCACACGCCAGATGACGTCGCCGACATCGTCGGCCACCAGCAACGCGCCGTCCGGGGTGAGGGTGACGCCAACAGGGCGTCCATAGGATACTTTCTCGTCGGGTGCGAGGAAACCAGACAGGATATCCCGCGGCGGTCCGGACGGCTTGCCGTTCACGAACGGGATGAAGACTACCTTGTAGCCGCTGAGCGTGCTGCGATTCCATGAGCCGTGCTGGCCGATGACCATGCCGTCCGGAAATCCTGGCAGCGTGCCGGCGGGCAGCCAGCACAGGCCGAGCGAGGCGGTGTGGCCGCCAAGCGCGTAATCGGGCGTGACCGCGGTGGCGACCAGCGCCGGATCCTGCGGCACGCGGTCGTCCACCGTCTTGCCCCAGTAACAATGGGGCCAGCCATAGAAGCCGCCGTCGCGCACCGAGGTCAGATAGTCCGGCGGCGTTTCGTCGCCGAGCCCGTCGCGCTCATTGACCACGGTCCACAGCGAGCCTGTCGTCGGCTCCCATGCGAGGCCGACGGGGTTACGTAGGCCTGCGCCGAAGATGCGGCTCTTGCCACTGGCGATATCGAGTTCATAGACCGCGGCGCGGCCCTCTTCGACCTCCATGCCGCTCTCGGCGATGTTGCTCAGCGAGCCGACGCCGATATAGAGCTTGCTGCCATCGGGGCTCGGCAGGATGCTCCGCGTCCAGTGGCCGCCCGACTTGAAATTGGTGAGTTTCTTGCCCGGCGCTGTGATGCTGTCCGCGCCCGCCACATAGGGGAAGGCCACCACACCATCGACATTGCCGACATAGAATGTGTCGTTCAGCAGCGTCATGCCGAACGGCTGGTTAAGCCCCTCCATGAAGGTCTGACTGGTCTCGGCGACGCCGTCGCCGTCCCGGTCGCGCAGCAGCGTGATGCGGTTGGCGCTGGTGCCGAGCGCAGCGGCGCGCCGCATCGTCGCCTGCATCGCATAGCCGAACATGTTGCGGACGGGACCGGCAACCTGCGTCGCCTCGGCGATGAGGACGTCGCCATTGGGCAGCACATTGATCCAGCGCGGATGTTTCAGGCCGGTGGCAAAGGCGTTGACCTTGAGCCCGGGCGCGACGACGGGTCTCTGCCCCGCGGCCCAGCCCTGGGCAGTCGGCATCTTCAATGTGGGGATGGCGCCTTGCGGCTTCGCCTCTGGCACCACCGGCGCGCTGCCCCAGGCGGGCGCGTGTGTATTGCCCTGCAGGCGGCGCCACTGCAGCGCCGCGCCGCCGATCACCGCGACGACGCGCGCAAATATTCCGGACATGCTCATATCATTCCCCCATGTAAGTGCGCGCACACTATCCGACACCTACGCGCGTTAAAACCTTCGCGTGACGGCGTGCTGGGCATGTGAGCCCATCGCTATTGGGGGATCGGCGCCATGCATCTTCGGAAGAGCAGTGCGGCTATGGCGCCGCGATGGCCTGGTTGATGCGGGCGGCGAGTTCGTCGACTTCGAACGGCTTGTTGAGGATGCAGGGCGTGCTGCCCAGTCGCGCGCGCACTTTCTCTTCGGAATTGGCCGTGATGAAAATGACCGGCGTCTGGTTCTTGTCCGAGCGCATGCGCTCATAGAGATCGATGCCGGTGAGGCCGGGCATTTCGACGTCGGTCACCACGCATGACGTCTCGCGGACCACCGGCGATGTCAGAAACGCTTCGGCGGATTCGAAGCTGAGGACGACAAAGCCCAGCGATCGCAGCAGGCTTTCAAGCGCGCGGCGAACCGACGAGGAATCGTCGATGATGGCAATGGCATGTTCAGAGTTCAACGCAATCTCCACACGGCGGCTTTGACAGCGACCCCAGTGTTGAGCCGTTTCGCCCAGGATATTGTCAAATAACGCCGTGTAGCGAAATCATACTGAGGTTTATCGGGAGGTACCCGGGGCTGGTTTCATGCCGATGGCCTCGGCCATGCGCACCAAAGAGGCGAAGGATTTTGCATCCATCTTCTTCATCATCTTGCCGCGGTGGATCTTAACCGTAATCTCGCTGAGGTTCAGCTTTGCGGCGATCTGTTTGTTCAGCAGCCCCGCGGTGGCAAATTCCATCACCTCGCGTTCCCGCGCACTCAAAGTGCCGAAACGCTCCTTGATATCGGCCAGTCCATCGCGCTCTTGCCGCGCCTTGCGGTCGCGCTCCACGGCGCCGGCGACGGCATCGAGCATTTCCTGATCGCGAAACGGCTTGGCGAGAAAGTCGACGGCGCCGGCCTTCATGGCGCGCACCGTCATCGGCACATCGGCATGGCCGGTCATGAAGACGATGGGCGTATTGCCGCCGAGATCCGCGAGACGCTTCTGAAAATCGAGGCCGCTGACGATCGGCAGCCGGATATCGAGGACAAGGCAGCTGGCCCTGGTGAGAATGTCGCTCTCGAGAAGCTCGACCGCCGAGGAGGCGAAGCTGACTTCATATCCAACCGAGCGCAGCAGACTGCCAACCGCAGTGCGGATGGCGGCTTCGTCGTCCACGACGACGACCAAAGGTGCTTCTACGTCGTTAGGCAAGGTTGCCGGGTCCTTCTGCGGTGGCTGTCGGTATCATGAAATGAAAGGTGGTTCCACCACTCTCGTTTCGTTCCGCCCAGATGCGTCCGTGATGCGACTCAATGATGGATCGGGAGATCGAGAGGCCGATGCCCATTCCCTCGACCTTTGTCGTAAAGAACGGCGCGAACAGGCGTTGCATATGGTCGTCCGGTATACCTGATCCTGAATCGCGCACCGAGACGAGAATTCCTCGTGCCGTGTCGAATGCCGACCACACCTTCAGTTCTTTCGTTGCGGTCGCCTTCATGGCGTGGACGGCGTTGTTGACGAGATTCATCAGCACCTGCTGAAGCTGTACTTCGTCGCCCGCGATGGCGGGCAGGTCGGGTGTCAGGTCGAGGACTGCCGCAATCTGGTGCTGTGCCAGATCGCGCTGGACCATCGCCAGTACCTGCGTGACGATGGCGTTGATGTCGACCTGGCCGCGCGCCAGCTCGCCCTTTACGGCGAGGGACCTCAGCCGGTGAATGATGTCGCCCGCCCTGCGGCCCTCCTGCACGACTTCCTTGAGGCAGGCCGTGGTTTCGCCGAGATCGGGCCGCTCCCGCGACAGCCAGCGCAAGGCGGCCTCCGCATTGGTCACCACGGCGGCAAGTGGCTGGTTGACCTCATGGCCGATCGACGCCGTCAGGGCCCCCAATGTTGCGATGCGCGAGACACGGGTGAGTTCCGCGATGCTCTGCTGGAGTGCCTGCTCGGCTGCGATCTTGGCGGTGACATCAAGCGAATTGATCAGGACGGAGCGAGATCGATCAGTGGGGAAGGTTGCCGTGACGATGGTGGTGCGCAACTCCCCGTTGACGGCGCGGATGGTCGCTTCAGTCGTGAAAGAACTCTCTCCCGCAAGAAATGCGAGCAGAATTTCGCGAAAGGTGGTCAAAGTCTCCGGCTCAAGTGCCACATCCCAGGACTGCTGAACGTTCCTCTGGTTGAGATCGCCGATCAATTGCTTTGCCGCGTCATTCGCGTCGATGGTCCGCACCAGAAACAGGCAATGCTTGAGGAAACCCTCGTTGGCGATGAGGTAGTCCCGAAGTCGGGAAAGGCCTTGTTGCAGGATCGGCGCGCAGGCAGCCGCTGCTTCGGTGAAGTCCTGCTCCCAGACGGCGACATTCGTGCTCTGAAAGATGTTGCGATAGCGCTCTTCGCTCTGTCGGAGCCTCGCATCCGCCATCCGGATCTGGACACAAAGCACGGCAGCGATAGCAATGGCGAGCGCACTGACGGCGCCGCGCAGCATCGCTCCCTCATTAGGGTCGTTCGCGTGGCCGATCAGATAACCGAGGATTGTCAGGCCAATGCAACCGAGGGCGATCAGGATGATGCCCGTGACATTGGTGAAACGGAGCGCCATCAGCAGCACGACGATATAAAGCGCCGCGACGGCGATCTCGAATGTGCTGAAGGCGTCGAACGCGAAAATGCCTGCGGCAAGGGTGGCCGCTGCAATAGACATGGGCAGCTGTGAGGATCGTCGGTCGCGATCAGAACTGGTCATTTGAGCCGTAAATTAGGAGGCAGGGCATGCGTCCTGCAGGGAATGGTGAAGTCCGTCGAAGCCGACGGCATCCCGCCCGGGATAAACCTTGGTATAGGGAGGGATTACCTTTGTTTCTTGAATCTCTATCCTCGTAGAATGGTTAGCGCGGCCGGAATCTCTCATCCTGGGATCGTCGAAGTCATCGCGATGTCGATGGCATTCACCACCCGAAGGAGACCGATATGCTGCTCGATTCACAGTCCCAGAATTCTGACTCGTTTGCCGGTGTATTGTCTGACGCAAGTTCTACGACGGTCGCCCAGCTGCTGCTAGATGCGCGGCAGGCAATCGGGTCCGATGTCGGTGCGGCTCTTCGATGCATCAGGCAGGCCGCATCGCTGCTCGAGGCGCCCTCCCAGCCGTCGCCAGTCAGCCCCGCCCGGGGCGGCCTCGCGCGCTGGCAGGTGGATCGGATCAAACGTCACATTGATTCAAATCTGGATGAAGCCATCCAAGTATCGGATCTCGCGAGTCTTGCCCGCCTGAGTTGCGGTTACTTTTCGAATGCGTTCAAGACCACCTTTGGCCAGTCCCCTCATGCCTATATCGTTGCCCGCCGGCTGACACGCGCGATGGAGCTGATGACATCCAGCAGGAAGTCACTCTGCGAGATCGCCATCGATTGCGGCTTCTCCGATCAGGCCCACATGTGCCGCCAGTTTCGTCGCGCGACCGGCGTCAGTCCAAATGCCTGGCGCCGCGACAACGTGACGATGTCCGCACTCGCAACACAGCAGTGATGCTCCTCGGGGAGTATCCAGAAACGGGCCGCGGACGCTTGCATGATCGTCCTCGCCTTTGACGATTAGTTCGCATCGACGCTCCACCCGAAGATATCTCGTTCCCTCAACCCTGATGAAAGGATCGCTCAAATGTCTACGCGCAGCACGATGATGAAATCGGCCCGGCGGTGGCTCTTGGTGCCCGCGTCCGTGGCTTTCGTGATGTTGACCTCCATGGCGGAAAGCTCGGCGGCATCCGACAAGGCCTATCGCTGGATCGGGGATCCCCGGCTCTCCACTGATATTGGCGCAGCCCGTCGCGCGCCGCGGCGTGTCCATGCTCCGGCCCGCGTGACCGTGCCGTCCGCTGCTCCAGCGGTGCGGTTGATGGATTCCTATGCGAGTGCGCCGACCAGCTATGGCTACGGCATCGGCGACAACTCCCGCAATCAGACGTGGTGAAGCGAGGCGCCCAGCCAGGCCCGCTCGATCCTCGAAGCATGGTGGTCCGTGCACCCCGGGTTGCAGAAATGCCCCGTGGTTCCGCGGCACTGAATGGGTAGGTTCCTCCTCGAACATGGTTCAGCGACGTTTCCGGGCCGTCCTATTGGCCAGAAAGGTCGCTGCATCGATGCAAGAGGAAGAATGACGATGTCGTCACAGGTTAAAGTCGCTGCGGTCCATGCTGCGCCGGTATTTCTTGATCGCGCAGCCACCACGGCGAAGGCGATTTCGATCATCCGCGAGGCTGCTGCCGCAGGCGCGCAGCTGATCGCCTTTCCTGAAACCTATATCCCGGCGTTTCCGGTCTGGGCGGCACTGTGGGCGCCAATCGAGAATCACGATCTGTTCGTGACGATGGCCGAGCAGTCGGTGTCGATTGCGGGGCCCGAAATGACGGCGCTGCGCAACGAGGCACGGTCGCTTGGCGTGACTATTTCGATGGGGATCAGCGAAAGCTCGCCGGTCAGCGTCGGTCTGATCTGGAACAGTAATGTCCTGATCGGGCCGGATGGCAGCATTCTCAACCATCATCGCAAGCTGGTGCCGACCTTCTATGAGAAGCTGATCTGGGCTGCCGGCGACGGCGCCGGCCTCCGTGTCGCCGATACGCCTGTGGGCCGTGTCGGCAATCTCATCTGCGGTGAGAACACCAATCCGCTGGCCCGCTACACGCTGATGGCGCAGGCCGAGCAGATCCATATTTCGAGTTGGCCGCCGATGTGGCCGACGCGCCGCCCGAGCAGCGGCGGCAATTTCAACAACGTCGCCGCCAACCGCATTCGCGCCAGCGCGCATTCCTTCGAGGCCAAGGCCTTCGGCATCATCACCGCCGGCTATATGGACAAGGCCATGCGCGACTTCCTGATCGCTCGGGATCCCGACGTGGTCGACGTGATCGATCGCACGCAGCGCGCCGCCAGCTTCTTCGTCGATCCGACCGGCGAAGTGCTGGGCGACATGCTGCAGGACAACGAAGGCATTGCTTACGCAGAGTTCGACCTCCGTCGCTGCATCGAGCCGAAGCAGTTTCACGATGTGGTTGGCTACTACAATCGTTTTGACGTGTTCGATCTGACCATCAATCGCAAGCGCCTCGTGCCGGCAACCTTCGTCGACAAGATCGACGACGAAGAGATCGCGCTTGAGCCGGCCGAACGCGCGGTTTAGCGCTTCGACTGGTTCAGCACCGCATGTGGCATCATCACGTGGATGCCCTTGTCGAGATTGACCAGCTGGGTGACGCGGACATCGGCGGCGAGACTGCAGAGCATATAGGCATCGTCGGGTGTCAGCGTCGTGCGTGCGACGATCATGCTAACCATCCGGCGGAGCGCGATACGCGCGGCTTCGTCGAGATCGGGATCGAAGGCCATCGAGATGAGATGATCCTTCGTCTCGGCATAGGGGGCCTCCAACTGCGCATTCTTGACGAGATCGATCTTGAACGTGCCGGTGAGGCCGGTTTCGACGGCAGTCACACAGACTTCGCCATCGCCCTGCACGGCGTGACCGTCGCCGCAGGAGAACAGGCCGCCCTCGGTCCAGACAGGAAGATAGAGGACGCAACCTGCGCCGAGCTCCTTGTTATCGATATTGCCGCCGAAGTGTGAGGGCATGGTCGTGCTGACCCGGCCAACCGCAGGTTTCGGCGCGGTGCCCATCACGCCGAAGAACGGCTGCGCCTTTAGCGTGATGCCCCATGGCGTCTTCACCACGCCATTGGCCCGATCAAGTCCGATATGGACGCGGCGGAAATAGTCGAAGTCGTCGGGCAGCGTGCCCATGCCGGGCTTGAAGAGCGTATAGCCCCAGTCATCCGCAAGCTGGACATCAAGGATCTCGACACGCAATGCGTCACCCGGTTGGGCGCCCCGCACGGCGACAGGCCCGGTGAGGATATGCGGCCCGAGTTCTGGCGTGACGGCATCCAGGATGGCGACAAGTTCGGGGCGGACGGTCATGCCCGCTTCTGTCGGTAGGTTCTCGCGTGTGCCACTGACGCTCGTGATAATGATCGTCTCGCCGGGATTGATGGTGGCGATCGGCTTCAGCGTGGCGTCAAAATAACCCCAATGAACGGTCGTCGGGCTCGGAAGTAGTGTCTGCGTCATGGAATGTCCTGTGTTCAGCCGCCGGAGGCGAAACTGTCGCTGCGCACGGCCCAGCCGGTGACGCGCGCCTCGATCAGCGAGAACACAATATACAAACCGACGCCCAATGCAGCCAGAATGAACAGGCCGGCGAACACCAGCGGCACATCGAAGCTGGACGACGCGATCATCATCAGATTGCCAATGCCACGATTGGAGGCCACGGTCTCCGAAATCACCGTGCCGACGAAAGCCAGCGTCGCAGCCACCTTCAGCGAGGCGAAGAAGTACGGCATGGTGCGCGGCAGGCCCACATTCCACAGAATTTCCAGCTTGGTCGCGCGCAGCGTTTTCATGACATCCTGCAACTCCGGCTCGGTGGCGGCGAGGCCGGTGGCCACGTTCACGACGATGGGGAAGATGCACATGATCATCGCCGTGAGGATCGCCGGGACCGTGCCGGCGCCGAACCACAGCACGAAGATTGGCACCACCGCAACTTTCGGGATCGACGAGAAGCCCACCAGCATCGGATAGGCGACGTCATAGGCCAGCTTCGACGAACCGATCAGCATGCCCAGCAGAATGCCGATCGCGATGCCGAAGCCAAACCCAACCATGGTTGTGTACAGCGTCTGCAGCGCATGCGGCCAGATCGCGGGGAAGCGCGTCCAGAGCGTCGCAAGCACCTGGCTCGGCCGCGGCAGTACGATGTCCGAGACATGAAACATCAGGCACAGCAGTTCCCACAGCACGAAGAAGCCGATGATGCAGGCGGTGGACATGATCTGGCGGCGCAGACGTTCGCTCATGACACGGTCTCCTGAACGGCGCGAGCCGCGACGATGCGCTGGCGCAGGCGCTGGGTCAGTGTGACGAAATCCGGCTCGAACGACACGTCGATAGTGCGCGGCCGCGCGAACGGCACCGCGCTGTCATCCACGATTCGACCCGGCCGCGCCTGCATCACGCAGATGCGCGAGGCGAGATAGGCGGCTTCCTTGAGGTCGTGAGTGACTAGCAGCACCGTCGGGCGCTTCTCGATCCACAGGTTCTGCATGATCTCCCACAACTCCTCGCGGGTGAATTGATCGAGTGCGCCGAACGGTTCGTCGAGCAGCAGCAAGGTCGGATCATGAATCAGCGCCCGGCACAGCGAGGCACGCTGCTGCATGCCGCCGGACAGCTGCCAGGGAAATTTGTCGCCGAAGCCGCCGAGGCCGACCTGCTTGAGCGATGTCTCGACGCGGTCGCGATACTCGGTCTTGCGCTTGGCGCCGAACGCTTCCTTGAACGGCGGCACGATCTTGAGCGGCAGCATCACATTGTCGCGTATGTTCAGCCACGGCAGCAGCGTCGGATTCTGGAACGCCATCCCGATCCGTGCGGCACCCGCGCCGATTTCGCGGCCGGCGACGAACACGTTACCCTCCGTCGCCGCGAGCGTGCCTGCCACAAGCTTGAGGATCGTCGACTTGCCACAGCCGCTTGGCCCAACCAGGGCTACGAATTCGCCCTTGTCGATGCGCAGCGAGGTCTCCGCCAGTGCGGTCACCGCATTCTTCGCCGTGCCAAAGGTGACACGCACCTTTTCGAGCTCGATCACGTTGTCCGCGGCGCGGGGCTTTGAGTGGACGAGCGGTGCGTTCATCGGGTCAGGCTTTCTGCACGGAGGTGATGGCAGCCATAGTCGAGTCGGTGTTCAGAGGCGCGGCCGGTGGCATCTGCTGGATCGCATGCACCGATTGCCCGGTGCCGCGCGCATCCTCCTGCAAGATCCGGTCCTTCATCACGAAGCGACCGCGCACGATGGTGTGAATCGGCAGCGCCGAGGCCTTGCGGCCATGCCATGGCGAGATTTTCGCTGTTGACTGGATCATCGCGTCATCGACGGTCCATTCGCGCTTGAGGTCGACGATGGCGATGTCGGCGTCGGAGCCGACGGTCAGCGTGCCCTTGCGCGGATAGAGGCCCCAAACCTTGGCTGGCGCGTCGGCGCTCCAGCGTACGTAATCGTTGATGGTGGCGCGGCCCTTGTTAATCTCGGTCAGCATTAGCGGCATCTGCGTCTCGACGCCGGGGAAGCCGCAATCGACCGTCCAGATATCTTCGCGCGTCTTCTCCTCGATGGAATGCGGGGCGTGGTCGGTGGCGATCATGTCCACGGTGCCGTCCATTAGCGCGTTCCAGATCGGCTGCTGGTTCGGCTTTTCGCGCACAGGCGGATTGACGCGCACGACGCCGCCGAATTTTTCGTAGTCGGTCTCGTCGAGCAGCAGATATTGCGGGCAGGTCTCGCCGGTGATGTCCACGCCGCGCGCCTTGGCTTCGGCCAGCGGACGCAATTCGGCAGCCGACGAGATATGCAGCACATGAATGCGTGCACCGGTCCACTCGGCGAGCGTCGCCGCCCGCTCGACGGCTTCGATCGCGACCACGGCGGGCCGTGCTGCCAGATGCGCGATCGGCTCGATGCGACCGCTGGCACGCAGCCGGGCCTCGCGACGCTCCATGATGGTGTTGGTCTCGGCATGGAGCGAGATGCGCTTGCCGGTCGGTGCGACGACCTCGAAGGCTTCCAGCATGGCGCCGGTGGAGGGCGAGGGGATGCGGCCGAAGGTGTTGCCCATATAGAGCTTGAAGCCGATCACGCCGCCATCGATCAGGGCGCCGACATGTTCGATGCTGTCTTCACCGAGCACCGCATAGAGCCCGTAATCAACGTAAGCCTTTGACGACGCGATCTTGTGTTTGTCGGCCAATGATTCAGCATTGTTGATGGTTGGCAGCGTGTTCGGCATGTCGAACACACATGTGACGCCGCCGAAGGCTGCCGCGGCAGTGCCGCTGGCAAAGTCTTCCTTCTGCGGATAGCCGGGATCGCGGAAATGCACGTGCACGTCGATCGCGCCGGGCAGGATATGAAGGCCCGTGGCGTCGAGTGCCTGCTTTGCCGGCGGCATCGCCTCCGGCGCGCCGATGGCGTGGATCACGCCGTCCTTGATGGCGATGCTGGCTTTGTAACTTGCATCGGGCGATACGATGGTGCCGCCATTGATGACCAGATCGACCTTGTCGCTCATCTCACGATCTCCGCTCACAGCATCGCCCAGCCGCCATCGACCGGCAGGTCGACACCGGTGATCTGGCGCGAGACGTCGCTGGCCAGGAACAGGCAGGCATTGGCGACATCGGCATCCACGGTGACGCGGCGCAGCGCGTAATCCATGGCGTGGCGCTCCGCGGCTTCCGCTTCGGAAATGCCCAGCTTCAGCGCCATGTCGCGGCACACCTTCTCGCGGAAGCGCGGGCCGTCCACCATGCCCGGCGCCACGCAATTGACGTTGATGTTGAACTGCCCGACCTCGAGCGCGAAGCTCTTAGTGATGCCGCGCAAGCCCCATTTCGATGCCGAATAGGCCATGCGGCCGGCACGACCGCGCATGCCGAAGGTGCCGCCGACATTGACCACCTTGCCGTAGCGCTGTTCGATCATAGTCGGCAACGCGGCATGCATGGTGTGGAAGCAGCCGTTCATGTTGAGGGTGACGATCTCGTCGAATTCCTCCGGCGTGGTCTGCACGCCGGTCTTGCCGATCGGCCCGGAGCCGCCGGCGACGTTCACGAGGATGTCGATGCGGCCGAATTTGGCCTTGGTCTGTTCAGCCGCGGCTTCGCATTGCTCGGATCGGGTGAGATCACAGGGGATGACGATCACCTCGCCGCCCCTGGCCTTCACCTCGGCGGCAACTGGCTCGATGGCTGAGGTGTCGCGGCCCAGCAGGGCCAGCTTGCAGCCTTGCTCGGCAAAGGCGTGGGTGATGGAAGCGCCCATCCCCTTGGCGGGGCCTGTGATCATGACGACGCGATTTTCGAGGGAGAGTTTCATGGGGTTGTCTTTCGGTGGTGTAGGAGAAGCCGAGTGCCGCGGCGCCCGGTCCACAGGGCGGCCTTGCGTTACATCGCGGCCTTGATGGCCGTTGGGCGATCGGCCAGCGGCGGCATGAAGCTGCGGTCGAATACGTCGCCGACCTTCGGCGTGCGTGGCAGTTCCTTGGCGCTGACGAGGATATCGATCGCTTTGCTCATGCGTTCGTCGCTGATGTCGCCATGGCCGATCTTTGCAATTTCCGGCGAAGTCATTTCGTCGGACAGTGTGGCTTCCAGGCGCGCGCGTTCGATCTCCGGCTTGATCAACGGTTCGCGCTTCTGCACAGCCTCGATGGCGGCCTTCGGATCGGCCATGGCATCCTTGACGCCGCGGTTGAGCGCCTTGAGGAAGCCCTTCACGGCGTCGGGGCTTTCCTTGGCAAACTTGCGGGAGACGATGATGGCGTTGGAATACAGATCCATGCCGTAGTCGCCGAACTTGATGAAGCGGATCTCTTTTTCAGGATCGATGCCGATCAGCCTGGCGCTGAAGCGGATGGTGGTGATGTAGCCGAACACGCCATCGACCTGATCCTTCATCAGCATCTGTTCGCGCAGGTTCGGCTGCATGTTGGTGACCTCGACCTTGGTACAGTCGATCTTGGTCGCCGCGCAGAGCGCCGGGAACAGCTTCAGCGCGCCGTCGTTGGCGGCGCCGCCGAGCTTGCGCCCGACGAAATCGGCGGGGGTCTTGATCGGGCTGTTGGCTTTCACCGCCACCGTGAAGGGCGGGCGGTTGTACATCTGGTAGACGCCGATCGGCGCTTCGTCCGGCTTCCTGGCGGCGAGTTCGATCAGCGCGTTGATGTCGCCGAACCCCATGTCATAGGCGCCGTTGGCGACCTGCGGCACCGCCGCACCGGAGCCGTTACCCTGGTCGAAGGTGATGTCGAGGCCTTCCTGTTTGAAATAGCCGCGATCCTGCGCGAGGAAGAACATGCCCTGCGGACCTTCATACTTCCAGTTCAGGACCATCTTGATCTTGGTGTCGGCCTGCGCGGCGACAAACGATCCGACCGTCACGGTCAGTGTGAGGGCAAGCGTCTGCAATCCACGAAATGCATGGCGTCCGGTCATCGGTGTGTTCCTGTTGAGAAGAGTGACACGATCGGCCGGTGGGGTGTTTCTGCCTCCGGCGCCCTCAGGAGCAAAGTTAAACCTATCCGAGTGAACTTATCTGCTGCTATCCTTTTGCTTAAGCGGTGCAAAAAAGGCCTCACTCGGAGCTGTCCAGATAACGCGTTGTTCGGGCCGGCTCTTGCAGAGCCGCGAGGCGCAGGCGCGTCAGCAGCATCCGCAAAAGCTTGCGGTAATCACGCTGTCGAGCGCGGCGATGGCCCCAGCCAGGTTCTCGCCAGAGGGCATGCCGGCACGCATCTGCGCCAGAATCTCCTGCCGCGCGGCCGTGAAGTCGATCCCGGTGACATGTCCATCGCGCACGATAGTGTGGCCGGCGACGATCACCTCCCGGATATGGCGCGCGGTTGCCCGCGAGAACAGGAGATTGATCGGGTCGAGATCGCTGCGCAGCGCGTCGTCGTTGAGGGCGTTCCAGTCCAGCAGCAGCATGTCCGCATCGGCGCGGTCGCGCAGGCCGCCGTCGCTGGCGATATTGGTGACGGCGAAGCGGCCGTTGCTTACGCTCTCATGCAGCGCCCGGTGGCGGGTCACGACTTGATCGAAACCGCTGCCGGCATGAAGTAGATGTGACAGTCGGAGCTCGCGCAGTGCATCGTTGTCGTCGTCGAATGCTTTGCCGTCGATGCCGAGGGCGATCCGGCATCCGGCGGTCCACATCCGGGTCATGGGAGCCAGGCCCGAATGCAGATGCAGGTTGGAGCTGGTATTGACCGAAATGACGACGCCGCGTTCGGCCAGAAGTTCGAGTTCATCGGGCCGGGCCCAGACGCAATGTGCCAGCGTCAGCCGCGGGGACAGCAGGCCGATCTCGTCCAGCATGCGGGTTACGCCGCCAGGGTAATTGGCGTCGCACCACTGGCGTTGATACTTGGTCTCGAGCAGATGCATGTGGACGCGGCGGCCGGTGCGTGCCGAGGCTTCGGCGATCGCCTGCAACAGCGCGTCGCTGCACCACTGCACGCCATTGGGACCATATTGCACATCGAATTTCGGGCCATCGGCCGCGGAGACAATCTCGTCCACCAGCGTCATGTAATCGCGCGGCGACAGCGGCGGACGCGTGAAGCGCTGCGCGATCTCCGCCCGAACGTCCGGCGGCAGCGCTGCCAGCACAGGTTCCGAGGGACCGTAGACCAAAGGATTGCGATCTCTCATTGCCACGGCGAGGCCGGCGCGCACGCCGACATCGCGTGCCGCGCGCGATACCTCGGCCAGTTCGGTCGGCAGATCAGTGAAGCCCTGCACGCGGGTATAATGGTTCATGACGATACCGGCGCCGCCCACCGCGCTGCTGGCGAACGCGACGCAGGCCGCTACATAGGGATCGACCGCAGGAAACAATGCGAGATAGTGGATCCAGGACTCCAGCGGCTTGGCGTCGGCGCCGATGGAGCTGGTCCGGACCGCGCGGCCGTGGTCGTGGGCATTGACCAAGGCGGGCAGCGCCACGATCGGCTCTGCTGCTTCAGTTGTCGGCGCGATCGACTGGATCTTGCCGTCCTGCAGCGCGATCACCTGCGCGCCGGGCATCGGCCCGTCCGGGCCAAGCACATGAGCGCAGGTGATGCGATGCGGCGCGCCGGTGGGGCGAGTCGTTATCATTACGGCGCAATGGTTGGGGGCATCCGGTCGGGTTTGGCCGGCAGGAACGTATCGTTGAACACCTCGTCGGGCTTTGGCGTACGCGGCAGTTCGAACGAGGTGACGATGGTGGAGATCGCCGAACCCAAGCGCTTCTGATCGAGCTCGCCGAGGCCCAGATCTCCGACCTCTGGCGTGTTGATGAAGTTGTTGTAGACATAGGTCAGGCGCCGCTTCTCGATATCCTTCTTGATCAGCGGTTCCTCGGTGGCGAGTAGGTCGATGGCGGCGTCCGGTGCCTGGACGGTTTCCTTGATCGAGCGGTTAATGGCGCGCAGCAGACCTTTCACCGCCTCCGGATGTTCCTTCAGCAGCTTCTGCGACACCATTACGCCGTTGGAATAGAGGTCGAGGCCGGCGTCAGAATAAAAGTTCCAGCGGAAGTCCTTGTCGGGATCGACCTTGAGCGACACCAGGTTGAGATAGCTGGTGGCTGCGAACACCGCGATCGAATCCACCTGGCCCTGCAGCAGCATTTGTTCCTGCAAGGCCGGCGAAACCTGCAGAATGCTGATCTTGCTGTAATCGATGCCGTTCTGCTTGGCGAGCAGCGGCAGTAGTTTCAGCGACGCACTGCCGGAAGGCGAGGCAAGCTTGGATCCCTCGAGATTCTTGAGAGTTTTGATCGGTCCATCCGCCTTGCTGAGCAGCGCGAACGGCGTCTTGTTATAGATCATGTAGACCATCACCGGTGCATCGTCCGGCTTGGTGGCGGCGTTCTGAATGATGGCGTTGATATCGCCGAAGCCGGCATCATAAGCGCCCGACATGATCCGCGTGACGGTCGCCGCCGAGCCTTCGCCCTGATCGATCGTCACGTCGAGATTTTCATCTTTGAAGTACCCTTTGGCCTTCGCCCAGTAGTACCACGCATGCAGACCCTGGATTTTCCAGTCGAGGGTAAACTTGATTTTGGTTGGCCCGGCAGCCTGGGCAAGAGTGAGTGTTCCTGCGGCTACGGCCAAGGCTAACACGAGCGTCAGTAATCCACGAAGTGCCCGGTGTTCGGTCATCGATGCTTTCCTGTTGCGAAACGTGACATGATTGGTCGGTGGGCGGCGTCGCTCTCGCGACTATCTTCCTGTGTGAATCACGATAGACCTATTCGAGTGGTCACATCTGCTGCTATCTTTTCCAGTGACCGGTGTAAAAAAGGCATCACTTGAGAGGCGAGGGCAATGAGGCATCTGCGGTTGCTGACCCATGTGGTCGAAGTGGCCCGCACCGGCTCGATCCGCCGCGCCGCGGAACTGCTCAACTTGACGCCTTCCGCGATGAACCGGCGCATCCAGGACCTCGAAGCCGAAATCGGCACGCCTTTGTTCGAGCGCCGGCCGCGGGGCGTGAAGCTGACCACCGCCGGCGAGATGTTCGTGCGCTACGCGCGCAGCCAGATTGCCGATGCCGAGCGGATGAGATCGCAGGTGGAGGATCTCAGAGGTCTGCGGCGCGGTCCGATCCAGATCGCCTGCAGCCAGGCGCTGGCGCTGGATTTTCTGGCGCTGCGCGTTGCCGCGTTCCAGAAGAAGCATCCGAAAGTGGTGTTCGACCTCAAGGTGATGGATCACGAGCGCGCGCTGGCCGCGCTGGCGGCTTACGACGTCGATCTCGCTCTGGTGCATCGTCCGGCGATGTGGCCGTCACTGCGCGTCATCGCCAGCCTTCCCCAGCGTCTTGTGGTGATCACCCGCTCAGATCATCCGCTGGCGGCCAAAAAAATGCTGCGCCTCTCCGACTGTGTCGATTATCCCGCAGCCCTGCCGGATCGGACTTTGAGCGGCCGCCAGATTCTCGATGAGGTCACGACCCGGCGCGATCTGCGCCTCAACATGCTCGCGGAATCAAACTCCTTCGAGATGCTGCGCGGGCTGGTGTTCCGCTGCAACATGATCTCGTTCCAGATCGAGATCGGGGCTCCCACTGGGAACCTCGGCATGGGGCTGGTCGGCCGCCCGATCGATACCCGTGACGTGCCCACTGCCGATCTGGTGCTGTGCCAGTTGCGCGGTCGCACGCTACCGGTAGCCGCGGCGACTTTCGCGGAAATCCTGATGAAGAGCCTGAACGAGATGCGGGCGGGCACCTAGTTCTTTTGCGGTGCAAAATATCCTTCCGTACAGGGGCCGGATGCCTTATTGGCAGGTCTAAATCCTGTCCCGTGAGCCCGTAGTTCCCATGATTCGCCTCGACAATATCAGCAAGCAGAACGGTCATCAGATCGTCTTCATCGAAGCCGCCGGCGCGCTGTTGAAGGGCGAGAAGATCGGCTTGGTCGGCCCCAACGGTTCCGGCAAGACGACCCTGTTCCGGATGGTCACCGGCCGTGAACTGCCCGACGAAGGTCAGGTGGTGGTCGAGCGCGGCGTTACCATCGGCTATTTCAGCCAGGATGTCGGCGAAATGGCGGGCCATAGCGCCGTCGCCGAGGTGATGGAGGGCGCCGGCCCGGTCGCCGTGGTCGCGGGCGAGTTGAAGGAACTGGAGACGGCGATGGCCGATCCGGATCAGGCAGACAATATGGACACCATCATCGAGCGTTACGGAGAAGTGCAGGCGCGTTTCGAGGAACTCGATGGTTACGCGCTGGAAGGCCGTGCTCGCGAAGTGCTTGCCGGTCTGTCCTTTACGCAGGAAATGATGGATGGCGACGTCGGCAAGCTGTCCGGCGGCTGGAAGATGCGCGTGGCGCTGGCCCGCATTCTGTTGATGCGGCCCGACGTGATGCTGCTGGACGAACCGTCGAACCATCTGGATCTCGAAAGCCTGATCTGGCTCGAAGGCTTCCTCAAGGGTTACGAGGGCGCGCTCTTGATGACCTCGCATGACCGCGAATTCATGAACCGCATCGTCACCAAGATCATGGAGATCGATTCGGGATCGCTGACGTCCTATTCCGGCGATTACGAATTCTACGAAGCGCAGCGCGCCATGAACGAGAAGCAGCAGCAGGCGCAGTTCGAGCGCCAGCAGGCGATGCTGGCCAAGGAGATCAAGTTCATCGAACGTTTCAAAGCGCGCGCGTCCCATGCCGCGCAGGTGCAGAGCCGCGTCAAGAAGCTTGACAAGATCGAGCGCGTCGAGCCGCCGAAGCGCCGCGAAGTCGTGTCGTTCGACTTTTTGCCGGCGCCGCGCTCGGGCGAAGACGTCGTCAGCCTGAAAGGCATTCACAAGGCCTATGGCAGCCGCACGATTTACGAGGGGCTGGATTTCTCGGTGCGCCGCAAAGAGCGCTGGGCTGTGATGGGCATCAACGGCGCCGGCAAGTCGACGCTGCTGAAGCTTGTGACCGGCGCGGCCGAACCCGACAACGGCAACGTCACCATCGGCGGCAGCGTCAAGCTCGGCTATTTCGCGCAGCACGCGATGGATCTGCTCGATGGCGAGCGCACGATCTTCCAGAATCTCGAAGACTCATTCCCGCAGGCGGGGCAAGGCACGCTGCGCGCGCTCGCCGGCTGCTTCGGTTTCTCCGGCGACGATGTCGAGAAGCGCTGCCGCGTGCTGTCCGGTGGCGAAAAGGCACGCCTGGTGATGGCGAAGATGCTGTTCGATCCGCCGAATTTCCTGGTGCTCGACGAGCCGACCAACCATCTGGACATGGCAACCAAGGAAATGTTGATCAAGGCGCTGGCTGACTATGAAGGCACCATGCTCTTTGTGTCGCATGACCGCCACTTCCTCGCGGCGCTGTCGAACCGCGTGCTTGAGCTGACGCCGGACGGCATCCAGCAATATGGCGGCGGCTATACCGAATATGTCGAACGCACCGGCCAGGAAGCGCCGGGTTTGCATCCGAATTAAGCGCGCCTGCTTCCCTCTCCCCGCAAGCGAGGAGAGGTTAAGCAAGCTCAGCCCGTCAGCGCGGACACCGAGACACCGCGCTTCACCACGCTGCGCATCGCGAAGCTCGAATGCAGCCGCGCCACGCCGGGCATCCGCGAGAGGTGCTGCTTGTGGATGCGCTCATAGTCTTCCATGTCGCGCGCCTGCACATGGACGAGATAGTCGTCATTGCCCGACATCAGGTAGCACGACACGACATCCGGGCATTTGGCGATCTCGCGCTCGAAGGCGGACAGGGCGTCCTCGCTCTGCTTGTCGAGCGTGATGTGGACGTGCACCGTCATCATGTAACCGAGTTCGGACGCGTCGATCTCGGCGGCATAGCCTTTGATCACGCCCTTCTTTTCCAGGGCCGTGAGACGCCGAGTACAGGCGGTGGGTGACAGGCCGACTTTCTCCGCTAGTGCCATCTGGCTGATCCGGGCATCCCGGACCACCTCGCGAAGGATCTTCCGGTCGGTCGAATCGAGGTCGCTTGCCATGGTTCTCGCCAAAGTTTTGCAGGATTTCTCTACAAGGACGTAAATTTACGCCGATAATCACCGTTTATGACCGTAGCAGCGGCCGGAATCGCCGTAAAGCGCCATGCGGAAGGTGAGATACTGCCGTTGCGATCATTCGTGGCGGGGGATGTGATGCTGGCACCTTGGACAGGCGGAACGGGCACGCGGCACGCGAGCGCGGTGCTCACCATCGATCTCGAAGCCATCTCACGCAACTACCGGCTATTGGCCGAGCGGGTCGGCCCCGGCGTCACCTGCGCCGGCGTGGTCAAGGCCGACGCCTATGGCCTCGGCGCCGATCGCGTCGCGCCCGCGCTCTATCGCGCCGGTTGCCGCACGTTCTTCGTGGCACATCTCGACGAAGGGCTGGATCTCCAGACCCATCTGCCCCGCGATGTCGCGATCTATGTGCTCAACGGTCTGCCCTCAGGCGGCGAGCGCGATTGCGCCGAAGCCGGTATCGTTCCGGTGCTCAATTCGCGCGAACAGCTTGAGGCCTGGTCGGATCAGGCGCGGCAACGCGGCCGGATTCTGCCCGCGGTCGTTCAGGTCGATAGCGGCATGTCGCGACTGGGCATGTCGCCGCGTGAGCTCGCTGATCTCTCGGGGGTGGACACCAGCACCCTCGATATCCAGGTGGTGATGAGCCATCTCGCTTGCGCCGATACGCCGGAACATCCGGCCAATGCGTATCAGCTTGCGGCGTTTCGGACGCTTGCGAAGCGCTTTCCCGGCGCGCGAAAATCCTTCGCCAACTCCTCAGGCATTTTCCTTGGCCGCGAGTACCATCACGACCTCGTCCGCCCCGGTGCCGCGCTCTACGGTCTCAATCCCAATCCCGCGCAATGCAATCCGATGCTGCCGGTGGTGCGACTCACCGCGCAGGTGATCCAGACCCGCGAGATCGAGGCTGATGCCCATGTCGGCTATGGCTGGAATTTTCAGGCAACGAAGCCGACGCGGCTGGCGACGCTGGCGATCGGCTACGCCGACGGTTTGCAGCGCGCCTTCGGCAATGGCGGCGCGGTCTATTTCCGCGGACGGCGGCTGGCGGTTGCCGGGCGTGTGTCGATGGATTCGCTGACCGTCGATCTCGGTGATCTGCCGCCCGGTATGTTGGCACAGGGATCGCAAGTGGAGATCATCGGTGGGCATCAGTCGCTCGATGCGCTGGCCGCAACCGCGGGCACCATTGGCTATGAAATGCTGACCTCGCTGGGTCAGCGCTATGAGAGAATTTACTCGGATGAGATCGATGTGCGGTGGACCGCCCGGTCTGGAGGCACGGTGCGATGAAGGTCCTGGTTCTTGGCGCGGGCGTGATCGGTGTCACCACGTCCTATTATCTGGCCAAGGCAGGCCATGAGGTGACGGTGATCGACCGTCAGCCCGGCGCGGCATTAGAAACGTCGTTCGGCAATGCTGGCGAAGTCTCGCCCGGCTACGCATCGCCTTGGGCCGGCCCCGGCGTGCCGAAAAAGGCGCTCGGCTGGATCATGGACAAATACGGCCCGCTGGTGGTGCGGCCGCAAGCCGATCCGCACCAGTGGCGCTGGATGCTGCAGATGCTGCGCAACTGCACAAGCGCACGCTATGCGCTGAACAAGTCGCGGATGGTCGGCATCGCCGAATACAGCCGCGATTGCCTGCGCGCACTGCGCGCCGAGACCGGCATCACCTATGACGATCGCAGTCAGGGCACGCTGCAGCTGTTCCGCAAACAGTCGCAGCTCGATGCCACCGGCGGCGATATCGACGTGCTCAAGCAATATGGCGTGCCCTACGAGGTGCTCGATCGCGCCGGTTGCGTGAAATACGAGCCGGGCCTTGCCGGGGTGCAGGATCTGTTCGTCGGTGGCTTGCGCCTGCCTGAGGACGAGACCGGCGACTGCCATCTGTTCACGCAGCGGCTGGAAAAGATCGCCGCCGGGCTTGGGGTGAAATTCGTCTATGAGACCACGATCAAGTCCGTGGATGTCACCGGCGGCCGGGTCGCGCAGGTGACGACCGACAAGGGTGTCTTCACCGCAGATAGTTACGTGATGGCGCTTGGCAGCTTCTCGCCGCTGCTGCTGCGTCCGCTCGGTATCGACGCGCCAGTCTATCCGGTGAAGGGCTATTCGCTCACTGTGCCGATCACGGACGAGAGCGTCGCGCCGCAGTCGACGATCATGGACGAAAGCTACAAAGTGGCAATCACGCGCCTTGGTGACCGCATCCGCGTCGGCGGCACCGCCGAAGTCGGCAATTATCACCCGGTGCCCACCGCTCCGCGCCGTATGCCTCTCGACAAGTCGGTGACCGATCTGTTTCCGACCGCCGGCGATCTCTCGCGCTCGACCTTCTGGAGTGGCTTGCGGCCGATGACGCCCGATGGCCCGCCCATCGTCGGCCCCACGCATCTCGGCAATCTTCATCTCAACACCGGCCACGGCACGCTCGGCTGGACCATGGCTTGCGGCACCGCCCGCGTGCTGTCCGACCAGATCTCTGGCAAGGCACCGGAGCTGGATGTCAAGGATCTGGCGATCAGCCGCTACGCCTGACGCTTGCTTTCTTAAACCTCTCCCCGCGCAGAGCGGGGAGAGGTTTACCTCACGCAGTCTCCCGCTTTCGCATTGCGACGATTCTAGCCGCATGCGTGCCATGCTTCCGGCCGCGCCCATTTACATCCCCGTCATTTCCGTTTTCAGTTGCTGAAAACAATCGGGGGAAACATGAGCGGTCAAACTGCGTCGGCGCATCGCGCGTCGGCTGATGCCATTGAGGCTGATTACATCATCGTCGGTGCCGGCTCCGCCGGATGCGTGCTCGCCAATCGCCTGTCGGCCTCTGGCAAATATTCGGTGCTGTTGCTCGAGGCCGGCCCGAAGGATCGCAATATCTGGATCCATGTGCCGCTCGGCTACGGCAAGCTGTTTAAGGAAAAGACCGTCAACTGGATGTACCAGACCGAGCCCGAACCGGGCCTCGATGGACGCTCGGTCTTCCAACCGCGAGGCAAAGTGCTCGGTGGCTCCAGCTCCATCAACGGGCTGCTGTATGTGCGTGGCCAGCACGAGGATTACGATCGCTGGCGTCAGTTGGGGAACGCCGGCTGGGGCTATGACGATGTGCTGCCCTATTTCAAGAAGGCGGAAAATCAGACGCGCGGGCCGAGCGAGTATCACGGCGTCGGCGGCCCGCTGCCGGTGTCGGATTCGCGCTGCCCCGATCCGTTGTCGGAAGCTTTCATCGCTGCAGCTGCCGAGACAGGCATTCCGGTGAACAACGACTTCAACGGCGCGACGCAGGAAGGGGCTGGCTGGTTCCAGACCACAACAAAGGGCGGTCGTCGTGCCTCGACCGCGCGGGCCTATCTTCGCCCGGCGCTGAAGCAGGGCAATGTTCGCGTCGAGACCGAAGCGCTGGCACAACGCATCCTGTTTGAAGGCAAGCGTGCCATCGGCATCGAATTCAAGCAGCACGGCGTGGTGCGCAAGGCCCGCGCACGCAAGGAAGTGCTGGTCTCCAGCGGCGCCTATAATTCACCGCAACTGCTGCAGCTCTCCGGCGTCGGTCCCGCTGATCTGCTCAAGGAGCACGGTATCGAAGTCCTTCTCGATGCCCCCGGTGTCGGCAGTGATCTGCAGGATCACATGCAGGTCCGCATGGTGATGGAGTGTCCGCAGAAGATCACGCTCAATGATTTCGTCAATCATCCGGTTCGCCGGGCGATGATGGGTCTGCAATATGCGGCGTTCCGCACGGGACCGCTGACCTATGCTGCCGGTACCACAGGCGCCTTCTTCAAGACCGATCCGCGCATGGCGTCGCCGGATATCCAGATCCACTTCCTGCCGTTCTCCACCGACAAAATGGGCGAGAAGCTGCATTCGTTCTCCGGCTTTTCAGCCTCGGTCTGTCAGTTGCGCCCGGAAAGCCGCGGTTCACTACGCATCAAGAGTGCCGACCCTTCGGTGCCACCGGCCATCCGCATCAACTATCTGGCCACGGAGACGGATCGCACGGCGAATGTCGAAGGTCTGAAGATTCTGCGCAACATGCTCAACGCGCCGGCGATGAAGCCCTTCGTGACCAAGGAGGTCGAGCCCGGCCCGGGCACGGTGACCGACGAGCAATGGCTCGCTTACTGCCGTCAGCGCGGCAGTACCGTCTATCACCCGACCTCGACCTGCCGGATGGGCAATGACGCGAAAGCGGTGGTCGATCAACGGCTGCGCGTGCGTGGGCTGGAAGGCCTGCGTGTGATCGACGCGTCGGTCATGCCGGATCTGATGTCGGGCAACACCAACGCGCCGGTGATCATGATTGCCGAGAAGGCGTCGGACATGATTTTGGAGGATGCGAGGTAGCGGGAAGGGCGCTGCCCTCTCTATTGAGGCGGAGCTCTGCCCTCTCGGTTGTCGTCCCCGCCTAGCGCGCCGAAGGCGCGCGCGGGGCGGGGACCCATAACTTCCGAGAGCATGGTTGAAACGGCAGAGTTACGCTGATCGCGTTCTAACCATTTACTTTGAGGTGTATGGATCACCGCCCCGCGCGCGCCTCCGGCGCGCTAGGCGGGGATGACATCGGAGAGTGTTGTGCTCTCCTTACGCTTTCTTCACCCACACCTTGTTGTCGTGGAACGCCGCGCCGCCATAGGGTGCGACGGCTTCACCACCGGTCAGCATGTTGATCCCACGCCCGCCGATATGCGCCTTGTTCGGGTGAACCGATTCCGCAATCAGCACGCCGCGGCGCAAGCCGTCGAAGATGCGCGCGGTCAGTGTCGTCTCGCCGCGCGTGTTGCCGAGCGTCACGGCATCGCCATCGGCGATTCCCAATCTCGTAGCATCGACCGGATGCATCATCACACTGGGTGCACCCTCGCGGGCCTGCGATGATGGCGTCTCGTTGAACGAGGTGTTGAGGAACGAGCGCGACGGGCTGGTGGCCAGGCGGAACGGATGCGCCTCATCGACCTGTTCGATCACCGCCCAGTGGTCGGGGAATGACGGCATCTCGTCCCATGCGCCCATCAGCCCAGCATTGGGCATCGGCACTTTCGACCAGTCCGCCTTGAAGTGGAATTTGCTGTCGGCATGGGCGAAGCCGTCGAGATAGTGCGAGGTGCGGAAATCCGGTTGGATGTCGCGCCATTTGTCGGCCTCCAGCCCTTCGATGCCACCGCGGCCGCTGACTTGCAGCGTCTCGTCAATGATATCGCGCGGATGCATATCGAAAGCGCGGTGTTTCGCGCCGAGGCGGGTGGCTATACCCTGAAGAACGTCGTGGTTCGAGCGGCATTCTTCCGGCGCGTCGATCAGCTTGGCGCCGACCGAGATGTGCTGGTTGCCGCCGGCGTAATAGAGATCGTCGTGCTCCATAAACATGGTCGCCGGCAGCACGATATCGGCCATCATGGCGGTCTCGGTCATGAACTGCTCATGCACCGCGACGAACAGGTCCTCGCGGGCAAAACCCTGCCGCACCAAGGCCTGCTCGGGTGCCACCGTCATCGGATTGGTGTTCTGGATCAGCATTGCCTTGACCGGCGGGCCGTTATGCAGGGCCTCCGCGTCACCGGTCAGGATGCGGCCGATCTTCGACTGATCGAGGCGCCGAACGCTCTCGTCGAGCACGTCGAGGCCCTCGATCAGTGTCTTGTCGAATTTCCAGATCGCGGCATTGTTGAAAAAAGCGCCGCCGCCTTCCTGCTGCCAGGCACCGGTAACGGTGGGCACGCACAGCGCTGCATGCATCTGCGCGGCTCCGTTGCGGCTGCGGGTGAAGCCATAGCCGAGGCGGAAATAGCTGCGTTTGTTTTCGCCGACGAGATGCGCGAAGGCCTCAATTTCGGCGGCCGGCACGCCGCAAATGGCTGAGGCCCATTGCGGCGTGCGCGCCGCCAGATGCGCCTCGAACTCGGGCGAGTGGTCGGTGTATTTGGCGAGATAGTCGCGATCTGCAAGGTTGTCGCGAAACAGCACATGCATCACGCCGGCGGCGAAGGCACCGTCGGTGCCGGGTCGCAGCAGGATCTTGATATCGGCCTGCTTCATGGTGTCGTTGTCGTAGATGTCGACAACCGCCAGCTTGGTGCCGCGCTCTTTCCGGGCGCGGGAGACGTGGGTCATCACATTGACCTGCGTCGATACAGGATTGGTGCCCCAGATGACGATCAGGTCCGACTTCGCCATCTCGCGCGGATCGACGCCGGCTACCTTGCCCGTACCCGCGGCGAAGCCGGCCCAGGCGATTGTTGCGCAGATCGTCGAGTAGAAGCGCGAATATTTCTTCACATTGGCGAGGCGGTTGATGCCATCGCGCATCACCAGACCCATGGTGCCGGCATAGTAATAGGGAAACACCGACTCCGCACCGAAGTCGCGCTCGGCCTCGTTGAACCTCAAAGCGATCTCGTCGAGCGCCTCGTCCCAGGTGATGCGGGTGAAAAGGCCGGAGCCCTTCGGCCCGGTGCGGCGCATCGGGTACATCAGCCGTTCGGGGTGATGGATGCGCTCGGCATAGCGCGCGACCTTCGCGCAGACCACGCCGGCGGTATAACTTTGCTCCTTGGAGCCGCGAACCCGGCCGATCGTGTTTCCGCCAATCACCTCAATATCGAGGGCGCAGGCGGAGGGGCAATCATGAGGGCAGGTGGAGTGCTTGATGTCGATCTTGGCTTGAACATTCATGCAGCCAAGCTAGCCAAAAGTTTACTGGAGGAAAAGCCGTGGTTTTACGCATCCCGCCCGACAACCGGGCAGGCCTCCAGTCCGTGGTCGTCTCCGCTATTTGCCCAAGGCGTCGCGTTGGGCGATCAGCCGGTCCAGCTCCTCATTCTGCTGAGCCAGCCGATCCGCGGTGCGCTCCTCGTTGCTCTCGCCGGAAGCCGCGGTGGCCTGCTCGATCAACTGCCGGATATTGTCGCGAAGGATGGCGATGCGATCGTCGAGCTCGGCGGCTGACAGGGTGGAATCCATGGGGCGATACTCCTGACCCGCTACGGGCCGTACACAGACTATAGCGCGCCAGAAGTGCTTTCTATTGAATAATCCGCAGCCTAGCCTGCGCCCATGACCGGGTAGTCGGTATAGCCGGCCACGTCGCCGCCGTAAAACGTCGCGCGGTTATAAGGCGTGAACGGCGCCTTGCGCTTGATACGCTCCGGCAGATCCGGATTGGCGATGAACGGGCGGCCGAAGGCGATGATATCGACATTGCCGGAAGCGACGGCCTCCTCGGCGGAGGTGCCGTCGAATCCGCCGGCGGTGACCAGCACGCCCTTCCACAGCGGCCGGAACAGCTCATAGGCCTTCGGCACATTGTTATGAAACACTTCCGCGCGGCCGACGCCGCTGGTGCGCGGCTCGACGAAATGGAGGTAGGCGAGGCCGAGTTTGTCGAGCTCACGGACCACATAGCTGTAGAGCGGCATCGGATCGGCTTCGCCGGAGTCATTCGAGACACCATAGGGCGACAGGCGGACGGCGACACGATCCGCGCTCCAGGCGCCGATGACGGCATTGGTCACTTCGAGCAACAGGCGGGCGCGGTTCTCGATTGAGCCACCATACTGGTCGGTGCGCTGATTGCTGCGGGTCTGCAGGAATTGTTCGAGCAGATAGCCGTTGGCGCCGTGCACCTCGACGCCGTCGAAGCCGGCTTCCCTGGCGTTGCGCGTGGCCTGCCGGTAGGCGTCGATAATGCCGGGAATCTCGCTGGTCTCCAGAGCGCGGGGTGTTTCGTAAGATACCGTCTCGCCTGAAGCCGTCCGCGTGATAGCGTCGATCGCAATGGCTGACGGCGCCACCGGAAGCCCGTCGCCGGGCTGGAACGAGGAATGTGAGGCACGGCCGACATGCCACAACTGCAGGAAGATGATGCCGCCTTTGGCATGTACGGCGTCAGTGACCTGACGCCAGCCGGCGATCTGCTCTTTCGAATAAATGCCCGGCGTGTTCGGGTTGCCTTGTCCTTCCTGCATGACCTGCGACGCCTCGGCGATGATCAGTCCGCCTTCGGTCGCGCGCTGCGCGTAATATTCGGCATTGAGCGTCCATGCAGCTAGAGATGTCTTCTCGGCGCGCATGCGCGTCAGCGGCGCCATCGCGACGCGGTGGCTCAATCGATACGGGCCTACTTGCAGCGGCTGGAACAGGGAAGAAGACGTCATCGGCGCTCCATTCAAAATATCAATCGGGCGATAGCGTTCGCGAGAGGTGTCCCGACATTCGCATCGTTCAATACAGCGCAGCCTCGGTCAATCAAAGTTGATGGCATCTATTCGCAGCAATGCAGCCTTTAATGCTACGAGGCGGAATTAGGCCATATGGGCCCTGACGACGAAGGATGGATCGCGATGGCGAAGAAGCAGGTTCAGGGCGTCGAAGACTATAAAGGTGCCGCCGCAGGTTGGGGCGCATTGAAGGCGGTGGCCGACGCGGTGCGCGGACAGATGGCAGTCGTCAACGAAACGCACGGCCTCCTGACGATGAACCAGCCGCACGGCTTCGATTGCCCAGGTTGCGCCTGGCCCGATCCAAAGCATACGTCGTCATTCGAGTTCTGCGAGAACGGCGCCAAGGCGGTGTCGTGGGAAGCAACGGCCAAGCGTACGACGCCGGAATTCTTTGCGGCCCATACGGTGAGCGAACTCTGGGAATGGCATGATCACGACCTCGAAAACGAGGGGCGTCTCACCCATCCGATGGCCTATGATCAGGCTAGCGACAAGTATCTTCCGATTTCATGGGAAGATGCGATGGCGCGGATCGGTGCGGGCCTGCGCGCTTTGCCCGATCCGAACATGGCCGAGTTCTACACGTCGGGCCGCTGCTCTAATGAAGCAGCCTTTATGTATCAGTTGTTCGTGCGCGAATACGGCACCAACAATTTCCCCGATTGCTCCAACATGTGCCACGAGGCCACCAGCGTCGGCCTTCCGGAATCCATCGGCGTCGGCAAGGGCACGGTGACGCTGGAGGATTTCGACCATGCGGACGCTGTGTTCTGCATCGGGCACAATCCCGGCACCAATCATCCGCGCATGCTGACGACGCTGCGCGAATGCGCCAAGCGCGGTGCTGCCATCGTTTCAATCAATCCGCTGCGCGAGCGCGGGCTGGAACGGTTCACATCCCCGCAGCATCCAGCGGAAATGCTGACGTTGAGCTCCACGCAGATCTCGTCGACCTATTACCAGGTCAAGGTCGGTGGCGACATTGCCGTGCTGAAGGGCATGATGAAGACCGTCGTAGCGCTCGACGTCGCGAGCCTGGCCCAAGGCGGTCCCGGCGTGCTCGACCGCGCCTTCATCGCAGAACACACCAACGGCATCGAGACGCTGCTCGCGGATCTCGACGCGACCTCATGGGAGGCGATCGAAAAATCGTCGGGCCTGCCGCGCGCCGATATCGAAAACCTCGGCAACATCTACGCCGAGGCCAAGAGCGTGATCATCAATTACGGCATGGGTATTACCCAGCATCGCCATGGCACCGGTAACGTGCAGCAGATCGCCAATCTCCTGATGCTGCGCGGAAACATCGGCCGTCCCGGCGCCGGCATCTCGCCGCTGCGCGGGCACTCCAACGTGCAGGGAGACCGCACCGTGGGGATCACCGAAGTACCCAACGCCGCGCTGCTCGACGGTATCGAACGTACCTTCAACTTCAAGCCGCCGAGTGCGCATGGTCACGATGCCGTCGCATCTGTGAAGGCAATCCGCGATGGACGTTCGAAGGCATTGATCTGTCTTGGCGGCAATCTCGCGGTGGCGATGTCCGATCCCGAGGAAACCTATCCGGCGATGCGCAGCCTCGATCTCGTGGTGCATATCGCCACCAAGCTCAATCGCTCGCATCTTCTGATTGCGAAGGAGTCGATCATCCTGCCATGCCTTGGCCGTACCGAGATCGACGTGCAGGCGACCGGGCCGCAACTGGTGACGGTGGAAGACTCGATGTCGATGGTGCACGCCTCGCGCGGCGGTTTGAAACCGGCGTCGGAGCATTTGAAATCGGAAACCGCGGTCGTTGCCGATATGGCCATCGCGACTTTGCCGAATACTAAGGTGAAGTGGCTGGACTACGTCGCCGACTACAGCAAGATCCGCGACGCCATCGAGTCGGTCTTTCCGGCATTCGGGGATTACAATGCGCGGATCAAGAAGCCGGGTGGCTTCCGGCTGCGCAACGCCGCCTCGGAACGGGAGTGGCTGACGCCGAGCGAGAAGGCGCAGTTCCTGGTTTTCTCCGGCCTCTATGAGGACGGCCCCGCCGAGACCGCGTTGACACTGACGACGCTGCGCAGCCACGACCAGTACAACACCACGATCTACGGCATGAACGATCGCTATCGCGGCATCACCGGGCGGCGCGATGTGGTGTTCGTCAACGAGCAGGACCTCGCCCGCCGCGGACTGAGCCACGGCGATCTGATCGACATCGTGCTGGACCGTCCGAACGGCACGCCGCGCGCGTTGCGTCGGGTGACGGCGGTGGCTTACAACATCCCGCAAGGATCGGTCGCGGCCTATTATCCCGAGGCCAATGTGCTCGTGTCGCTCGACCAGTATGATGCGAAGTCGGGAACGCCGGCTTACAAATCGATCCCGATCCGGATCGAGGCATCTGCAGCTTAAGCTGCACCGCAGCATTGAGAGAGCATGACCGCCACGGCTTTCGTGGCGGTTGATGAGCGCCGTGTTTCCGCGTAGGCGAGCGCCATGACCAGTGCTGCCGACTCTTCTGCCTTTAAGCCCGTTGCCATCGATCCGCCCGTGAGCGTGGCCCTCGTGGCCGCCATGCTCATTCTGACCTGCGGGCATGTGCTGTCCAACATGCTGCGCACCACGCCTGCGGTCGCGATCGATTTGATGTCGACCGATCTCGGCGTTACGCCGCAGACGTTGGCCGCACTGACTTCGGCCTATCATTTTTTCTTCGCGCTCCTGCAGATCCCGGTCGGCGTCGCGCTGGATCGCTACAGCATCCGCACGGTGTCGCTCGTGCTGTTCGCCGGTACGGTCTGCGGCGCGGCGATCGCGGCGCTGTCGACCGGGCCGCTGTCGTTCTTCGTGTCGCAGGCAACGATCGGCATGGCGACGTCGGGCATGCTGATGTGCCCGATGACGCTCGCGGCCAAGCGGCTGACACCAGCGCAGTTCGGTCTGTGGTCCGGCATCATTTTGTCATTCGGCAATGCGGGGCTGCTTTTGTCGGCCAGTCCGCTGGCTTATGTCGTCGAGCATTGGGGTTGGCGCGCCGGCTTCTGGATTGCGGCGGCAGCGGCTATTGTCGTGGCCATGCTGATCGCGGTTATTGTCCCGTCGCCGCGTCCCGAAGGCCAACAGCGCGCGCTCCTGGGTGAGATGGTTTCGGTTCTGCAACTCGGTGTCTCCCGCGCGGTGCGCGGTATCGTGATCCTCGCTTTCGTGTCGCTGGCGGTTCAGCTCGTGTTGCGTGGCCTTTGGGCCGGCCCTTGGCTGATGAATATCAAGGGACTATCGCGGATAGAGGCTGGCAATGTATTGGCGTTGTTTACGGTGGCGCTGGTGATTGGGCCGGCGCTGTCGGGCTTGCTCGATCGCAAGCTCGGTCATCGCCGCGCGCTGCTGTTTACGGTCCATTTGTGTGCCGCTGCGCTGCTGCTCGTGATGGCGCTCGGTGCACCGGGCTATCCGTTGGCCACGCTTTTCGGCCTGCCAGTGATGCCGGTGGCAGTCGATACCGGCCTGCTTGTGGTCATCGGCCTTCTCGTGGCGATGCAGCCGCTCGTCTATGCGATGATCCGCCAGGTCGTTGCTGCCGAGAATATTGGCAAGGCGCTCTCTGCGGCAAACCTGTCGTTCTTCCTCGGCACCGCCGTGATGCAATCGGCTACCAGTCCGATCGCTGCCGCTTGGGGATTGCCCGCAGTTTTAATCTCAATGGCGGTATTCCTGACCGTCTGCACACTCGTCTTCTTCGTGTTGACGCGTCCCGCAGCGCAGCGCGGGACTGCATAACAGGTTCATGATGATTGCGACGGCAAGTTGCTGGAATTGCCGTGAGTCCTGTGGTCTGATGCGCGGAGTGACGCGATCAAGATGTCGCGCGCGGTCTCGCATTGCGGGGCGCCTCATACAGGGAGGACGTGACTTGCCGTTTTTCGTCAGGGGAACCGATACGTCAGGGACTGTTTCACTCCGCCGCGACAACGCGGCCGGAGCTGTCAAGAAGGCCAGGGAGCTGCTCGATGACGGCAGCTGGGATGTTGAGATCACCGGTCCGGATGGACTTCCGCATCCGATTGCCGAATTCGAGGCGATGTATTCCGCCGGCGCGATGACGGCGGTGCATGCGACATAGCTGACGGGCAAGGGATGCAGTGACGGCGACCGATCTTGTTCTGCATCACTATCCGCGTTCGCCGTTTGCCGAGAAGGTGCGCGTCGCCTTCGGATTGAAGGGTCTGTCTTGGCGCTCGGTGATCCAGCCGCGGATCGCGCCGAAGCCACAGCTTGTGCCGCTCACCGGAGGCTATCGCCGCATTCCGGTGCTGCAGATCGGCGCAGACGTCTATTGCGATACGCGCCGCATTCTCGCGGAGCTTGAGCAACGTTTTCCCGAGCCGACGCTTTATCCGGTGGGCACGCGCGGTCAGGCCGATATCATCGCGGCCTGGGCCGATCGCACGCTCTTTGCCAATGTTCTTGGGCTGGTCTTTGGCCTGAACGGCGATCGTTTCCCGCCGGAGCTGCATGCTGATCGCGCGAGTTTCACGTCAGGTAAGTTCGATGGCTGGGACAGCGCGAAGATGCGTGAGCTGCTTCCAGCGTTGCGTGACCAGTTTCGCGTTCATCTCGTCTGGCTCAGCGATTGGCTTGCGCATGGCGACGCATTCCTGCTCGGCAACGCGCCGTCACTTGCCGACATCGCCGTCTACCACCCGCTCTGGTACGCGCGCGGCAATCTTGGCGAAAGCGAAGGTCTTGCCGAGCATCCGCATGTCCTTGCGTGGATGGACCGGGTGGCTTCGCTGGGGCACGGCAAGGTTGAGGATCTGTCACCCGAGCAAGCGCTGGAGACGGCGCGGCTTTGCCAACCTGTGGCGACGTCTCGTACTGCTTACGATGACGGTGTGGCTGATCAGCATGGTCCCTTTGCGGAAGGCACGATGATATCGGTCACGCCGACCGATTGGGGTTTCGATCCCGTCATCGGCGCATTTGTTTCTGGCGGACGTGACAGCATCGCTTTGCGGCGTGAGGATCCCGATGTCGGCGCGACGGTTGTACATTTTCCGCGTGCAGGCTTTGCGATTGCTCGACTGTGAAAGCCCCATCGCGGATGCATGGCCCTCATTCGCGATTTCCTTGCGCCGCAATTTGACGCAGCTGCGCAAAGGCGGCTAAGTCCAAAAAACGCTGCCTGACTGCGATATGCAGACTCCCAATCTGTACCGCAGTGTTCGACACTTCAGCGCCCAGTAACAGAACAAGAAAGCACGCCGTTTCAGCGACGTTGTGCATCGGAGGATATGACATGACCATGACCCGCCGCACGTTTGGACTTGGTGCCTCAGCTGTTCTGGCAGGGCCGATCGCTGCTCCGTTCATTCGCGGTGCCGGCGCCGCCGAGCCGGCGATCCGCATCGGCATGGTCAATTCGATGAGCGGCGGTCTTGCGGCCTATGCGCAGGAAGGCCAGCCGGCGTTCGAATACATCATCAAGAAGATCAATGCCGAGGGCGGTATCAAGAGCAAGGGAGGTGCCAGGATCGAGCTGGTGCTGGCGGACGATACCAGCCAGCCGGCGCGCACTGCTGCCGAAGCACGGCGCCTGATCACCGAGGAAAAGGTGCAGCTTCTGACCGGCACCATTCTCAGCGCACAGATGCTGGCGTTGACGCCGGTGGTCGACGAAGCCAAGATTCCGACGCTGTCGGTCTGGGCCGGCGGATCGCAGTCGAACTACATGTTCACGCTGGGATATCCCTATGATCGCGGTTATGCGCAGACCATGCATGATTTCGTCATCTCGCTGCGTGACGATTTCAAGTTTCCGATCAAGACGGCTGTCATGGCCTATTCGAATTACGAAGCCGGCCAGCAGTCCAACAAGTTTCTGGTCGAGAAACTGAAGGCCAGCGGCATCCAGATCATCGGCGAAGCTGCGCTCGATATTCGTGCGCAGGACCAGACCGCGGCCATGGTTCGTATTCGCTCGCTCAAGCCGGACGTCGTTGTCGGCCTCGTGACGCCGCGCGACGGCATCTTGCTGCATCAGGCGCGTTACAATCTGAACTATCACGGCAGCATCTTCTGCGGCGGCACCGGCGGCTATTCGGATCTGTCGCTCTGGAAGGATCTCGGTCCCGAGATCGGCAAGGCCGTGCTGACGAAGAACCTGTTCGGCATGACCGGCTTCAGCGCCGGCGCCAAGATCGACTCGATGCAGAAGATCGTCACGGAATTGCGCGATGTCGCCAAGCTCGAAAAAATCGGCCAGGGCGCCGTGCAATACGCCCAGGCGGCGCGCGTGCTGCAGCAGGTGCTCGAGAATGCCAAGTCGCTGCAGAGCGAGGCGCTGCTTGACGCGCTGAAGAACGTCAACATCTCGGCGGGGGATCCGAACCTCTACATTGCCAAGCCGAAAGGCCTGCAATTCGCGGAAGACCGTCTGCTCAAGGATGGTTCTGCGATGTTCATCCAATGGACTCCTGAGCAGGATCAGCAAGTCGTATTCCCGAAGGAATTTGCCCAGGTGCCGCCGCGGCCGAAGTCCTGATCGGCGCTGTAGTAAGACTGAGCGCAACATAAAGAGTGGACGGCTGTGGCATTTCTGGAAGTCTCCAACATCACCAGGCGGTTTGGCGGGCTGGTCGCGCTCAATGCGGTGAGTTTCGAAGTCGAGAAGGGCGAGATTCTCGGCATCATCGGCCCGAACGGCGCCGGCAAGACCACGCTGTTCGGTGTGATCTCCGGCTTCATTCCGCCGAGCGCCGGCGACGTCGTCTATGACGGCGAAAGTATCATCGGGGTGTCACCCGATCGGCTGGTGCGCCGCGGATTGATGCGCTCGTTCCAGATCGTGCAGTCCTTCGCCGATATGACGACACTCGATGTGGTCACGACGGCGGCGCTGACGCGCCGGCCGATGCGCGAGGCGATCGACTATGCGGCTCAGGCGCTGTTGCGCGTCGGCCTCGGCGGCAAGGAACATAAGACGCCGGCGACGCTGTCGCTGCAGGACAAGAAGCTGTTGGAGCTGGCGAAGTGCATCGCTACCGATCCGCGCTGCATCCTGCTCGACGAAGTGATGGCCGGCCTGACCATGGCCGAGACCGCCGCGCCGATCGCGATCATTGAGGAGCTCAACAAGCAGGGCGTCACCATCGTGATGGTCGAGCATGTGATGCCGGTGATTATGCGGCTGGCGCAGCGGATGGTGGTCATCAATTTCGGCGAGAAGATCGCGCAAGGCACGCCCGACGAGATCCTTCGGGATCAGCGCGTCGTCGATGCCTATTTCGGGGATCATCTCGATGCTTGAGATCGATAATCTGGTCGCGGGCTATGGCGGCGTGCCGGTGCTGCGCGACATCAATGTCAAGATCGCTGCGGGCGAGATCGTCGGCCTGCTCGGCGCCAACAATGCCGGCAAGACCACGCTAATCAATGCACTGTCCGGCATGGTCAAGCCGATATCCGGGCGCATTCTGTTTCTCGGCGAAGACATCAGCAAATTGACGCCGCAGGCGCGTGTCGAACTCGGCATCGTGCAGGTGCCGGAAGGCCGTCTGGTGTTTCCGGAAATGAGCATCCGCGAAAACCTTCTGCTTGGCGGCATCAATGCGCATGCGCGCAAGCATCGCCCCCAGCAGATGGAAAAAGTCATCGGGTTGTTTCCGCGGCTCGGCGAGCGGCTGACCCAGAGTGCCGGCTCGCTGTCAGGCGGCGAGCAGCAGATGCTGGCGATCGGCCGCGGGCTGATGGCGGAGGCCAAGCTGTTGATGCTCGATGAGCCCTCGCTCGGTCTGTCGCCTCTGTTCGTGCAGTATATTTTCGAGATCATCGACAAATTGCACGCCGACGGGCTGACGATCCTGCTGGTGGAGCAGAATCTGAATTTGACGCTGCGCCACGCCAGGCGCTGCTACGTGCTGGAGCGCGGGCAGGTGGCGGTCGAGGGCGATGCGGAGACCGTGAAGAACGATCCGCGCACCCGCAGCGCCTATCTTGGTCTGTGATCGGAGAGTGATGTGACCGAACTTTATCAGGCTCTCGCCCAAGGCCTTCTGATCGGCGCCACCTATGGCTTGCTGGCGTTGGGTATGGGGCTCGTCTACGGCGTCTCGGGCGTCGTCAACTTTTCGCATGGCGATTTCATCTCGCTCGGCATGTTCATGTGCCTCGCGCTGTATTCCGCCTTCGCCATGGACCCCTATGTGTCCATCATCATCACGGTGCCGCTGATGACCGCGATCGGCGCATTGGTCTACATCTTCCTGATACGGCCGATGGTCGGGCATCAGTTCCTGATGGTGGTGCAGCTGACGCTCGGTCTCAGCCTGGTGCTGCAGAACGGCATCCTGATGGTGTTCGGCGGCGAGCCGGCGCGGACGCCCTCCTTCGTCGAATCCAAGCTGATCATTCTCGGTGACGTGGTGCTGCGGGTGCCGCATATCGTGGCCTTTGTCGTCTCCTTCGCGCTCGCCATCGGCCTCTACATCATGCTGCGCTCGACCGATTTTGGCCGCTCGATCCGCGCCGTGCACCAGAATGCCCATGCCGCAGCGCTGATGGGCATCAATGTCGGTCGCGTCCAGGTGCTGACCTTCGCGCTCGGCATCGGCATTCTCGCGCTGGCTGCCGCGCTGCTGCTGCCGGGCACGCCGATCCAGCCGACCCAGGGCCTGCGCTACACCGTGATCACGCTCTTGGTCGTGGTGCTCGGCGGCATGACCAATTTCGTCGGCATCATGCTCGGGGGTCTGATCATCGGCATGGCTGAGGCCTTCGGCACGATCTATCTCGACGGCCCGATTGGCCTGCTGCTGCCTTACATCATCTTCGTGGCGATCATGCTGTTTCTCCCGAAGGGCCTGACCTGGAGCTCGGCACGATGAGAGAGGAATTCTACAAAACGCTAGCGTCGCCGATCTGGTGGGGCGCGCTAGTCATCGCCGCCATCATGCCCTTCGTGCTGTCGAGCTATTACGTCCATATTCTCACGCTCGCGCTGGTCTATGTGGCACTGGCTTCGTCGTGGAACATCGTCGGCGGCATGGCCGGGCAGATCTCGCTGGCGCACAGCCTGTTCATCGGCATCGGATCGATGTTCTCGGCCGCGCTGTTGCTCAAGCTCGGCATCAATATGTGGCTGGGTCTCGTGATCTCGGCGGTAATCTCTGGAATCCTGGGCGCCGTCATCGCCTGGATCGACTTCCGCTTTCAACTCGGCCATCTCTCCTTCGTGCTGATCACGCTGGCCTTTGCGGAAATGGGCAGCATCGTGGTCGAGGGCTGGGACTTCCTCGGCGGTGCGTCTGGACTGCTGCTACCGAAGGACACGGGTAATTTCCTGGCGTTCCAGTTCGGCGGTGGCCACGGCGCGTTCTGGATGATGCTGGGGCTGGCCGCGATTTGCGTGCTGGTCAATGTCGCGATCCTCAATTCGCCGCTTGGCTATTATCTGCGGACCATCCGCGACAACGAGAAGGCGGCGCAGGCGATTGGCGTCAACATCCTGCGCTACAAGATCACCGCCATGGTGATCTCGGCGATGCTCGCGTCCGTCGTCGGTACGGCTTATGTGCGCTACCTCACTTTCGCCGATCCCTATCTGCTGATTTCGCCCGTGATCACCATCGAGATCGTGCTGTTCGCCACGGTCGGCGGGCTCGGCCGTGCCTATGGTCCCGCGCTAGGCGCATTGCTGCTGGTGCCGCTTGGCGAAATCCTGCGTGGTAAGCTCGGCAGCACGCTGCCCGGCCTGCATTACTTCATCTACGGCATTGTCGTGATCTCCGTCATTCTGGTCACGCCGCGTGGGCTGCTGCCGCTGTTTGAGCGGCTGTGGGCGCGCTGGCGCGGCCCTGCGGTAGCCGGCAAGCCCTAAGCGGCTCGGGAGCTGTCGGCGCTGGAACTTCGGTCATGCGTTGGCTGATGCCGTTTCCAACGCTAGTCTCTCGCCACGGCGGAGCATTGCCTCTGCCGGTTGGGAGCTAAAATCATGCGCTTCGACGCGATCATCATCGGGGCTGGGCAGGCCGGACCTTCGCTCGCGGGTCGGCTCACATCCGCAGACATGTCGGTCGCGATCATCGAGCGTCATCTGTTTGGTGGCACCTGCGTCAATACCGGCTGCAAACCGACCAAGACGCTGGTTGCCAGCGCTTATGCCGCTCATCTTGCACGCCGCGGCGCCGACTATGGCGTCATGATCGATGCGCCCGTTCGGATCGACATGGCACGCGTGAAGGCGCGCGCCGACAAGGTGATCCATGACTCGCGGAGCGGCGTCGAAGGCTGGTTGCGCGGCATGGACAAATGCACGGTCATCAACGGCCATGCGCGCTTCGAATCCGCGGATACGATCCGTGTTGGCGATGAGTTGCTGACGGCGCCAAAGATATTCCTGAATGTCGGTGGGCGGGCTGTCGTGCCGGATATGCCGGGCATCAACGATGTCAATTATCTGACCAATACAGAAATCCTGCAGCTGGATCGCGTGCCGAAACATCTGGTGGTCATCGGCGGCAGCTATATCGGGCTTGAATTTGCACAGATGTATCGCCGTTTCGGCGCCGAAGTGACGGTGGTCGAGAAGGGCGCGCATCTGGTCTCGCGCGAAGATACCGAGATTTCAGAGGCGATCCGCGATATCCTGCTCGCCGAAGGCATCCATATCCGAACCAATGCCGAATGCATCACCTTCAAGCCGCATCCCGATGGCGTGGCAGTCGGCGTCGATTGCACCGAAGGTGCGCCGGAGATTGTCGGCAGCGATGTGTTGCTCGCCGTCGGGCGTCGTCCGAATACCGACGATCTCGGTCTCGACAAGGCTGGCGTCGCGGTGGATGCCCGCGGCTACATCAAGGTCGATGACGGTCTCGCCACCAACGTGCCCGGCATCTTTGCCATGGGGGATTGCAACGGCCGCGGCGCCTTCACGCATACGGCCTATAACGACTTCGAGATTATCGCTGCGAACCTGCTCGATGGTGCAAACCGCCGCGTCAGCGATCGGCTTCCTGGCTATGCGCTGTTCATCGATCCGCCACTTGGCCGCGTCGGCATGACGCTGACTCAGGCAAAGGCCACAGGAAAGAAATTGCTGATCGGCAATCGGCCGATGACTCATGTCGGGCGTGCGGTCGAAAAGGGCGAGACCGCCGGCATGATGCAGGTCGTGGTCGACGCTGAGACGAAGAAGATTCTAGGAGCTGCCATTCTCGGCACCGGAGGTGACGAGGCGATCCATGGCATCCTCGACGTCATGAATGCCGGCGCCGATTATACCCAGTTGCAATGGGCGGTGCCGATCCATCCGACGGTGTCGGAACTGATCCCGACGCTGCTCAACGAGATGAAGTGATCGCTGCTCAGGCGGTCTGGAACTTGAGCACGGCCATTAGCGTCAACAACGTGGTTGCGCAGGATGCGGACACAATCGCCATATTGATCAGATTACGGGCTGCCATTGTCACGACCGCAGAAGCGGGGTGAGCCACGTCGGGCGCAGCAGTTTTTTTGCGCGGAGCCGGTTTCTTCTTTTGTGCCATGCCGATCCCCAAAGAGAGGGGCCAGACCGTTGACCGGTCTGACCCTGACGCCTTCCCTGCCGAGGTGTATCCCTCGATCATGACGCGACCATCGCATGAATGGCCGGTGAACTGCTTAACGCGATTGGTAAATCGAATCTGACCGGATTCGATGGTTTATGAATTTCCTCGTTCTAGATTGTCCGCCCGCCATCCACTGGCAGGATCACGCCGGTGAGGAACTCGGATTCCTCGCCCGCCAGATAAACGCAGGCATTGGCAATATCGGACGGACGTGACATGCGGCCGAGCGGGATCGTCCCGACGAACTTGGCGCGGTTCTCTGGCGTATCCGGCACGCCCATGAAGGATTCCAGCAGCGCGGTTTCGCCAATCACTGGCGCAATGCAATTGACGCGGATGCCGTCGGGCGCCAGTTCCACGGCCATCGATTTCGACATCAGGTTCACCGCGCCCTTGGTGGCGTTGTACCAGGTCAGGCCCGGGCGCGGCCGGACGCCGGCGGTGGACCCGATATTGATGATACGGCCGCTCTTCTGCTTCTTCATCACGGGCACGCAGGCATTGGTCATCAGAAAGATCGATTTCACATTGATGTCGAACGCCTTGTCGAATTCTTCTTCGGTCACTTCGAGCAAGGGCTTGTTGCGAAAGGTCCAGCCGGCATTGTTGACGACGACGTCGAGCTTGCCGAATTTCTCGACCGCGAGCTTCACCGAGGCATCAACATCGGCCTTGCTGGTGACGCTGCCCCCAAGGGCGATTGCGCTGTCGCCGATCTCGGCCGCAACCTTCTTCGCGCCATCGGCATTCAGGTCGAGGATGACGACCTTGGCGCCCTCGCGCGCGTAAGACCGGGCGATCTCGGCGCCGAAACCCGATGCGCCGCCGGTGACGATGGTGGATAGGCCTTGAAGTCGCATGTTGTTTCTCCCGGATTTCGCGCCTTGTCTGGCGCTTGACGATCAAGGTTAGAGCCGATGGTGGCGGCTGTGAAGCCGCCACAGCGAATGGCTGCTAAAGGAAGCGTGGCCCTTACAGGAAGCGTCTTGCGTTGACTTCTTCGAGATCGAGGCCTTCCTCGATAGAATGCAGCACACTGTCGTGGATTTCGCCCGCACGGTGCATCTTCAGGAGCTCTGCACGGCCGGCTTCGATAGCGGCCAGCACCGTCGTGAAGTGATCGATGCGCTGGGATGACAACGTTTCAGCCTCTTCGGCATAGCGTGCTGCTGCACCCTTGCGATAGGTATATTGCTCGAACAGGCGCGGATGGCGATGTGTGCCGTCATCATTGCGTGACGCCTTCTCGACGGCAGAAAATTGCGCGGTCGCAACCCGCGCGCGCGCCTGCGCTTCGCTGAGTTTTGAATGATGTGGCGTGCGGACATTGCTGGTTTTGATCAGACGGCGCACAATCGGCGCCAGCGTCGAGCCCTGGACAAGGACGGTTACCAGGATCACCGCGAAGGTGATCGCCAGGATGACATCGCGGCCGGGAAATTGCTCCGGCAGTGACAGTGCGGCAGCAAGACTGACCACGCCGCGCAATCCGGCCCAGCTCATGATGAACGGCACCGTCCATGGCGGAGCAGGGTCGCGAGCGCGCAGCTTCGGCATCAGCATGCGCGGCAGATAGGTGCCGGGAAACATCCAGGCAAAGCGTGCGAGGATCACCGCGGCGATGATTGCGCCTGTCACTGGCAGCAGCGCCACCACCGCGTCATAGCCGCCGAGGCGATACAGCACGCCGCGCAGCGACAGCCCAATCAGGATAAACACCAGAGATTCCAGCACGAATACGACGACGCTCCACGCCGCGGTGGCCCGGGTGCGCGTCGCAGCGCCGAAGAACTCGTGCTGCTTCCATCCGAGGATCATGCCGCAGGCGACGGTGGACAGCACACCGGAGACGTGCAGCTTTTCCGCGGCAATATAGGAGATCCAGGCGACCAGGAAGGTCCAGGCGATAGCAAGGTCGATTTCCTTGATGCGCTTGATCACCAGGATCGCGGCGAAGGCGAAGACGATGCCGACGAGTAGGCCGCCGATCGCGACCGAGAAGAAACTCACGGTGGCCGCGGTGGCGCTGAACGAGCCGGTCAGCGCCGCCGCGATGGCGAAGCGCAGCAGCACCAGGCCCGATGCGTCGTTGACGAGGCTCTCGCCCTCCAGCAGCACGATGATGCGCGGCGGGAGCGGCACGCTCTGCAGCACGGCCTTGGCCGCCACCGAGTCCGGTGGCGAGACGATGGCGCCGAGCGCAAAACAGGCGGCCCAAGGCAGCGACGGCATCACCAGATGCGCGACTACGCCGACCACGAGGGTGGTGAAGAAGACGGCGCCAACGGCGAGCTGCAATATGATGCGCAGATCGGCGCGGAAATCCCGCCAGGATGTGAACCAGGCGCTCGACATCAGCAGCGGCGGCAGAAACAGCACCAGCACCAGTTCGGGGTCGATTTCGACATCCGGCGTGCCGGGGATCAGCGCGAAGCCGATCCCGCCGAGGATGAGCGCAGCCGCGCGCGGAAGCTGAAAACGCCGCGCGATCATATCGAGCAAAACGATGACAGCCATCAGGAGCAGGATGATTTCGAAGCGGGAAACGGCGGTCATGAAGGCCTGTCGAAATGCGAGAAAAACGGTCGGACGTCGATTCGGGCCAATGCCGTGATCTGATGTCTGTCATCTATCTTGCAAATGCCGCGCGGGCTGTACAGCGGGCCGGTAATTTTGCGGCAGGCCAGCACCAAAAAGGGCGACCCGACGGGCCGCCCTTTGATGCTTTCCATGCGCTTCAGACTACTCCGCGCTGCTGACCAGTCGCAGCGGCACCTTCTGCTCCCTCATGCTCCGGTAGGCAGCCACATAATCGAGGGCCATGCGCCGGGCGGTGAAGCGGGCTTCGAACTGCTTGCGGATCGCCGTGCGGTCCATGCCCCCGAGACGTCCCACCGCCGCGACCGCGCTGGTCTCGTCCTCGACGATAAAGCCGGTCAGAGCCTCGTCGATGATCTCCGGCACCGAGCCGCGGTTATAGGCGATGACGGGTGTGCCGCAGGCCATGGATTCGATCATCACCAGGCCAAACGGCTCGGGCCAGTCGATCGGCAGCAACAGGCCATAGGCGCCGCTGAGGAATTCCGGCTTCTCGCGGTCGCTGATCTCGCCGATATATTCGACCAGCGGATGGTCCATCAGCGGGCGAACGACCTGCTCGTAATAGTCCTCATCCGCGCGGTCGATCTTGGCCGCGATCTTCAGCGGGATGCCCGCGCGGATGGCGATCTTGATCGCGCGGTCGACGCCCTTCTCGGGCGCAATTCGCCCGAGCACGGCGAGGTAGCTCGGCGTGATAGGTTGCGGCGTCAGCAGTTTCTCGGGAAGGCCGTGATAGATCGTGCGCACGAAATTCGCCTGCGGTACCGGGCGGCGCTGCGCATTCGAAATCGAAACAACGGGAATCTTGGAGAAGGTCGTGAAGGTCGGCTGATGTTCCGGCAGATCCAGGCGGCCGTGCAGCGTTGTGAGAAATGGCGTGGGCTGACGGGAGAAAAGCGAGAACGGATAGTAGTCGAGATGGAAATGAAGAACGTCGAATTCGTCGTCGTCACATTTCTGCCTTACGCGCTCAAGCATTTCCATATGGAGTGCGTTGGGATCGCGGACAGAGCCATCGAGCCGCAGCGCCTTTGGCCATCCGGCGTCGAGCTTGCCTGACGTTTGGGAGTCGCCGCTGGCGAAGAGCGTAACATCGTGCCCCTGCGCCACCAGCTCCTCGGTCAACCAGTGCACGACACGTTCCGTGCCTCCATAGAGCTTCGGCGGAACGGCTTCTGTCAGCGGAGCAACTTGCGCGATGCGCATTTACATATCTCCCATGTTGGAAGTGATGAACAACTTCAGCGACGACGTGTCGGTACCGGTATGCCTGAAGCTGGAACGTTCTCGCATCTGCGAGGTTCCTATGTGATCTGCGTAGTTCGTCCACACTGTGGTCTTGCTGATGCCATCACGTTCAACCACGGTTTCCGGAGTGTTAATGCTGCCCGAATGTTGCGCAGAGATGGCGAGAGCGTGGGAAATTCGGGATGGCATCATCTCCATCAGCGGGCGGGGACGCTGTCCGTCGAGATTCTGGTTCTTATTCAACGGGTTTTGACAATCACATGGACAGTCTTTCCGGATATGCGTATCGCCCCTTCGCTTTCGTGATGCGCTACATCAGGATGCGTTCTGCATCGCATCTGATCATCCTGATATCCGTGCTTGCTGCCGTCGCCTGTTCGGTGGGCACGCAATATGGGATTAAATTTTTAGTCGATGGCCTCTCATCGGGACCTTCGGGAGCCGGTAACGCTGTCTGGATCGCATTTGGCGTTCTGATCTCGCTGATCACGGCAGACATGTTCCTGTGGCGCGTGGCCAGCTGGACCGCGAGCTACACATTTGTTGGCGTCACCGGCGATCTCAGGCGCGATATCTTTCGCCATCTGACCGGGCACGCACCGAGCTACTTCTCGGATCGGCTGCCCGGCATGCTGACCAGCCGCATCACGGCAACGTCCAACGCGGTCTTCACCGTGGAAAACATGTTTGTCTGGAACGTGTTGCCGCCCTGCGTCGCGACATTCGCGGCGATCCTGCTGATTGGAACCGTCAGCCTGCCGATGGCGGCGGGACTGACAGTCGTGGCGGGCGCGGTGGTCGTGATGATGTTCAAGATGGCCGCGGCCGGCAAGAAACTGCATGACGACTTCGCCAGCAAGGCGGCAGCCGTCGATGGCGAAATGGTCGATGTCATCAACAATATGCCGCTGGTCCGCGCATTCTGCGGATTGAGCTTCGAACATGACCGCTTCGATGAAACGGTCGATCGCGAGCTGAACGCCCGCGGTCGCAG
The DNA here is from genome assembly GCF_051811025.1 of Tardiphaga sp. 813_E8_N1_3. Lineage (NCBI taxonomy): Bacteria > Pseudomonadati > Pseudomonadota > Alphaproteobacteria > Hyphomicrobiales > Nitrobacteraceae > Tardiphaga > Tardiphaga sp. 813_E8_N1_3. Next base: position 5,343,878 of record NZ_JBPWQE010000001.1, on the reverse strand, counting down.
CCTGCGCTATCTTGAGCGTCTGCGCCTGACCCATGCGGCCATCACGGTCGCGTTGACGATCGGGCTACTCGCCTGGGCGATCATGCTTTGGCAGCGCGGTGGCGCCAGCACCGGCGACGTCGTTCTGATTTGTACGCTCGGTCTCTCGATCCTGCATGCGACGCGAGATCTTGCGGTGGCGCTCGTGGATGTCACGCAACATGTTGCGCGCTTGTCCGAGGCGCTGTCCACATTGCTGGTGCCGCATGAGCTCAGCGACCATCCCGAGGCCGAGCCGCTGGTGAAGTCAGGTGCAGCGATCGCCTTCAACAATATCTCGTTCCGTTATCCCGGTGGCCTGCAGGTGTTCGACAAGTTCACGTTGCGTCTCAATGCCGGCCAGCGGGTCGGCCTTGTCGGCCAGTCCGGCGGCGGCAAGTCGAGCCTGTTTGTATTGCTGCAGCGCTTCTACGATGTGCAGGATGGCAGCATCACCATCGATGGCCAGGATATTTCACGCGTGACACAGCACAGCCTGCGTCATGCGATCTCCGTGGTGCCGCAGGACATCTCACTGTTCCATCGCTCCATCATGGAGAACATCCGGTACGGACGCCCCGAGGCGACGGATGATGAGGTATTGCGTGCAGCCATTTCGGCGCGTTGCGACTTCGTCGAGACGCTGCCGGAAGGTCTTCACACCATGGTCGGGGACCGCGGCGTCAAACTGTCCGGCGGGCAGCGCCAGCGCATCGCCATTGCACGCGCCTTCCTGAAGGACGCGCCCATTCTGCTGCTGGATGAGGCGACGGCTGCTCTCGACAGTGAATCGGAGGAGGCGATCCGTGAAGCGCTGGCGCGTCTGATGCGTGGTCGCACGGTGATTGCGATTGCGCATCGCCTCGCGACGCTGCGCAATTTCGATCGCGTGGTCATGCTGCAGAGCGGCAAGATCATTGAGGACGGCAAACCTGATCATCTGATGCAGGGCGAGGGGCCGTATCGGGAACTCGTCACACAGGAAATGAGCCGTCTCGCGCAGCACGCAGCCTGACGACTCAGTTATCCTCTCCAGGCGCTGCGTTTATCTTCGTGCCTGTCTTCACCTTACAACCGGCCGAGGTCATCCATGCCCATCGAAGCCGCCGCGACCAAGTTGAACGCTATCGCCGATCAAAAGGCAGTCGAATCGCCGTTCTACATTCCGATGACCGGTCCTGCGTCGCGTCCGCGGCGTGCGCTCAAGCACGACGATACGTTCGTGGTGCTCGACAGCCATGGTGACATTGGTGCGTCCGCAGGTGGGCCGGATGGCCTGTTCAATGCCGATACGCGTTATCTCGCGCGGCTGGAATTGGCGCTGAATGACGTTCAGCCGCTGTTGCTCGGCTCGAATCTGCGCGATGACAACTCGTCGCTGACCGTCGATCTGACCAATCCGGATATCTATCGCAACGGCCGCCTCGTGTTGCAGAAAGATATGCTGCACATCGTGCGCACGGTCTTCCTGTGGCGTGGTGCGGCCTATCAGCGGATAGGCCTGCAAAATCACGGCGAACACCGCGCCAGTTTCGATCTGACGCTCACATTCGACAATGACTTTGCCGATCTGTTCGAGGTGCGCGGCGAAAAACGCAAGCATCGCGGCATCGCCACGAGCCGCCTGGTCGGCCCCAGTGACGTTGCGCTGGAATATACCGGACTCGACGGCAAGCCACTCAGCACGATGGTGCATTTCGATCCGCGCCCGACGCGGCTCGCGGCCAACACCGCGACCTACCACTTCGAGCTGAAGCCGCAGCAAACGACGTCGCTGTTCGTTGCCGCTAGTTGTAACGCCGAAGTCGGCCACAAGCCTGTGCCGTTCTTTCGTGGGCTGCTCGCGCATCGCCGCGAGATGCGCAATTTCAGTAAGGGCGCGGCGACGGTCGAGACCTCGAATGATATTTTCAACGAGGTGCTCTGCCAAGCGATGGCCGATCTCAGTATCCTGATGACGAATACGCCGCAGGGGCGATATCCCTATGCCGGTATTCCCTGGTATTCGACGACATTCGGTCGTGATGGCCTGATCACGGCGCTGCAACTGTTGTGGATCGATCCGCGCGTGGCGCGTGGTGTGCTGAAACGGCTTGCGGCATTTCAGGCGAAATCGGTCGATCCGCTGGCGGATGCCGAGCCCGGCAAGATTCTGCACGAAATGCGCGGCGGCGAGATGGCTGCGCTCCGCGAAGTTCCGTTCGCGCAATATTACGGCAGCGTCGATTCCACGCCGCTCTTTGTGATACTTGCGGGGACGTATGTCGAGCGCACGGGCGATGATGAAACCTTGCGCGAGCTGTGGCCGGCTGTTGAGGCGGCCCTCGGATGGATCGATGGTCCGGGCGATCCCGACAAGGATGGCTTTGTCGAATATCAGCGCGCTACCGAACAGGGACTTCAGAACCAGGGCTGGAAAGATTCGTATGACGCCATCTTCCATGCCGATGGAAAGCTCGCAGAGGGCAATATCGCCTTGGCCGAAGTGCAAGGCTATGTCTTCGCCGCCAAGCATCTGGCGTCGCGTCTCGCATTGCGCATGGGTCTGCCCGATAGGGCTCGGCAGCTCGAGGCCGAAGCCGAGCAACTTGCTGCGCGGTTCGAGGAAGCTTTCTGGTGCGAGAAACTCGGCACCTATGCGCTTGCGCTCGACGGCAAGAAGATGCCTTGCGCGGTTCGCGCCTCCAATGCGGGCCAGTTGCTGTTCACGGGCATCGTCCGTGAAGACCGTGCGCGCATGGTCGCCGCCGACCTGATGCGTCCGCATTTCTTCACCGGCTGGGGCATTCGTACCATTGCGCGCGGCGAGGCGCGCTACAATCCCATGTCCTACCATGACGGCTCGATCTGGCCGCACGACAATGCGCTGATTACACTCGGTCTGGCGCGCTATGGTCTGAAGCATTCGGTGGAGGCCGTCTTCAAGGGCCTGTTCGACACCGCGGCCTATATGGACTTGCGACGATTGCCGGAATTGTTCTGCGGCTTCCAGCGCGAAAAACGCCGCGGCCCGACCTTATATCCGGTGGCCTGCGCGCCGCAGGCCTGGGCCAGCGCAACGCCGTATACTCTGCTCGAGGCAGCACTAGGAATCGAATTCGATGTCGCGCGCGGGGAAATTCGTTTCCGCGATCCGCGGCTGCCCGCCTTCCTGCAATACGTCATTTTGCGCGATCTTCGGCTCGGCGAATCCAGCGTCGATCTCTGCCTGCGCAAACACGATAACGATGTGTCGCTGGAAGTGCTGCGAACCCGCGGTCAAATCCAGGTATCGATCGTATTGACGCATTGACGCGTCGCCTGGCGCTGGGGTTGTGCCCATCAGCGAAACGCGTGAGTGAGGGAGTTTCCATGCCTGCAATTCGCATCGTTGCCGGATTGGCGATATCATTGGCGTTGAACGCCGTGGCCGTGTGCCAGGCGGCAGACGCGCCTGTGCCTCCGCCCGCGTCGTCAGAGAAATCCACCTCTGAAGCGCAGCCGTCAGTGCTGTCGCCCGCACCTGATGCGACTGCCGTGCAGCCGGCAACAACGCCGCCGGTCGCATCCGCGCCCGAGAAACAGTCATCGCCGCCCGCCCCGCAGACGGCGCCAAAACCCGACGCAGCCGTACCTGCGCCTGTCGCCAAGCCGCCATCGGTTACGGTGATCGATGCTTTCGATGCCAAAGGCATTCTCGGCCGTGACGTGCGCAGTCCCGCAAGTGAGAATATGGGACGCATTGCCGACGTGATCGTCGATCGCGCGGGGCAGGTGCGCGGCGCGGTGATCGACTTCGGCGGATTCCTCGGGGTCGGCTCGCGCAAGATCGTGGTCGATTGGGGTGCGCTACATTTCTGGAACGTGGCCGACAAGACCGCCAGCATCACGCTCGATCTCACACGCGAGCAGGTGCGTGCCGCGCCGGAATACAAGGACGATCAGCCGATCGTCGTGCTCGGCGCATCCGGTACGCTGACGCCGTTGAAATTCCCACCGCTCACCATGCAGGAGCGCTAATTGGCGGTTCACGCGACCACACGCGCAGCTGATCTCGCCCGCCGCGATGATGTCGGGGCGGTGCCTGAGGTTGCCTGCGCGCCGGGGATTGCGCCGGAGTCCGAGCCGGGCCCGCAGGAGCCACAGCGCAGTCCGGAGCCGTCGAAGCAGAGCCTGCGCGGGCTCGACTGGTTCATCTTCTTTCTCGCCGATGTGCAAACCGGATTCGGCCCGTTTGTTGCGGTCTATCTCACCACTCAGAAATGGACGCAGGTCGAGATCGGCTTCGTGCTGTCGATCGGGGGCATCGTCGCGCTGCTCGGCCAGATTCCGGGTGGCGCGATCATCGATGCGGCGCGCTCGACGCGGCTGGTCGCCGGCGCCGCGGTCGCGACGATCGGCGGCTGTGCGCTAGCCTATGCCGCGCTGCCGGTGTTTCCTGTCGTGGTCGCGGCAGCGACATTGCATGCGATGGCGAGCTGCGTGCTTGGCCCGGCGATCGCCGCTATCAGCCTCGGGCTGGTCGGGCCGATGCGGATCGGTGAACGGCTGGGGCGCAATGCGCGCTTCGCCTCGCTCGGCAATGGCGTCGCTGCCGCCGTCATGGGCACTTGCGGCTATCTGCTGTCGAGCCGGTCGGTCTTCATCGTCACCTTCTTGCTGGCGCTGCCGGTGCTTTATGCGCTGTCGCGGATTCGACCTCAGGAGATCAACCCTGCTCAGGCCCATGGTGCCAGCACCAAAGAGGCCGAGAGCAATAAGCCGATCCGTTTTCGTGATCTGGTGCGGCAGAAACCACTGTTGATTTTCGCCTGTGCCGTGCTGCTGCTGCAACTCGCCAATGCCGCGATGCTGCCGTTGATGGCCGGCGTCGTCACGACGCGCTCGGCCGACTGGGCGCCGGCGCTGATCGCCTTTTGCATCGTCGTACCGCAGGCCATCGTCGCGGCGACCTCACCGACGGTCGGCCGAAAGGCGCAGCAGTGGGGCCGCCGGCCGCTGCTGCTGATCGCTTTTGCCGCGCTCGCGATCCGCGGATTGCTATTCGCCGTGGTCACCGATCCGTTTGCACTGGTTGCTGTGCAGGTATTCGATGGCGTCACTGCAGCCGTGTTCAGCGTGATGATCCCGCTGATCGTCGCCGACATCGCCTTTGGCAGCGGTCGCTTCAGCCTTGCGCAAGGTATTGTCGGCACCGCCACCGGCATCGGCGCGTCACTCAGCACGGTGACCGCCGGCTTCGTCGCCGACAAGCTCGGCGCGCCGGTTGCCTTTGTCGGCCTGGCCTGCGTCGCCGGGCTTGGCTTGTTGCTGATCTGGCTGGTGATGCCGGAAACCCGCCGCGAACACAGCGAGATCGAGAGCTAGCGTCAGGGCGCGACGCTCTCGCCGAGAAAGTTGACCGCCGCCGTGACGCCGCCCTTGCCGTGCGGAATGCCGAGCGCCTGCAGTCCCATCTCGATCACGCCGAGCGTTCCGAGGATCATGGGCGCGTTGACATGGCCCATATGGGCGATGCGGAATGCTTTTCCGTGCAGGTCGCCGATGCCGACGCCAAGAATGACGCCGCATTTATCGCGGCAGTAATCGAGCAGCGGCGTCGGGTTGTCCATTCGCACCGTCGTGACCGTGTTGCCGCGTTCTTTCGGCTCGATGATGTTGAAGCTGAGTACGCCGCCATCGGCCCATACGGCAACGGCGCGGCGCACGGCTTCCGCCAGCAATAGATGGCGCTGGAACACATTGACGAGCTTTTCGTCGAACAGCATGTCGATGGCCTGACGCTGCGCAAACATCAGGTGCACCGGCGCGGTCCCCGAATGTTTCCGGTAGTGCTCGTCGCCGTCGCGTTCGGTCCAGTCCCAATAGGGCGTGCGCAGATTGGCAGTCTTGTGCACTTCGCGCGCGCGGTCATTCGCGGCGACATAGCCAAGGCCGGGCGGTGTCATCAGGCCCTTCTGTGAGCCGGACATGGCGACATCGATCCCCCATGCATCCATCTCGAACGGCATACAGCCGAGCGATGCGACGGTGTCGACCATGAACAGCGCTGGATGGCCGGCGGCCTTGATCGCCTTGCCGATGGCTTCAATGTCGTTGAACGCGCCCGACGCCGTATCGATCTGCACTGCAAGCACAGCCTTGATCTCGTGCTTGGTGTCCTGTCGCAACGTTGCTTCAACCTCGGCAGGGCGGATGGCGCGATTCCAGTCCCCCTTCAGGCTCTGCACCTCGACGCCCATGGCGCGTGCAGCATGGCCCCAGCCGACCGCGAAACGCCCGCTTTCCAGCACCAGGATCTTGTCGCCGCGCGACAGTACATTGGTGAGCGTCGCTTCCCAGGCACCATGCCCGTTGGCGATGTACATATAGGTGTTGCCTTTGGTGGCGAACAACGTACCGATATCGCGCAGCAGCCCGAATGTAAGCTGCACCATTTCTTTGGAATAGATATCCAGCGGTGGACGATGCATCGCCCGCAATACTTCGTCTGGCATCGTGGTGGGGCCGGGGATGGCGAGAAATTCACGACCTGCACGAACGACCATTTTCAATCCTTGTTGGTATTTTCGGCCATGGTGCCATGGCGCAGCGCGAAATCAAAGCGCGTGTGAGGTGTTTTGAATTTGACTGCTTAGTGAGTCAGCGCATCACGCCCGATCACATTCGCGATGGCCTGGAAGATCTGGTCCTTGATCTCGGTCGCCGCCGGACTCGGGATCGTCTCCGGAGGGCCGTCGTGTTTGGCGCAAGCCACCACCAGTCGCAGGATCCAGACTTCGCCATCGGTGTAGTACAGGTCGCCGCCGCCATTGTGGCCGGCGACAGTTGGGCCGATTCCGGTGACCTGATATTTGGCCTCGACCATGCCGGCCTTTTCGAGGTCGCCCGCGAGCACCGCGCGCTCGGCGTCGATGTCGGCAGCGATGTGATGCGTGATCGCGCCGGTGTATTTGCTGATGCCGACGCTGCGATCGAAAGTCGCATCGCCAAGCCAGACCGGGCGATCTTCCTGCCCCTTGTCGAGGACCTTCCAGAGCCGGATGTGGTGGCGATGATCAGCGCTGTTGCCGACAGGTTTCTCGAAGGCGAGATCCTCGCGACGGCCGAGGTAAACCAGCGGGCTCACCGGTGCTTCGCGATAGGGGCGGTCGAGCAAGACGCTGCCGACAATCTCGAGGGACGAGCGCAAGGTGACGGGATCGGCGGGATACCAGCCGGCAGCATGCATCGCGCACAGCACGTCCTTCTTGTCGCCGATCAGGCCGACATTGATGGGATCACCCGGGATGCCCTGCGCGGTCATCGTCGTCATCGGCAGGCCGGCAAGGCTCTTCTGGTGCTCGTAATGAGTCCAGAGTTCCGGGAGCAACAGATAGGCGATGCCGCCATAGATGACCAAAGCGAGCAACGTCAGTCGTACCGCCCGGAATGTCCGGCTGCGACGTTGCTTCTGTGCAATTGGATCGGTCTGCTGGTCAGCCAAGGTTCCGCTCGATCGAATCTGAGCCGGGAACCTGCCACGTCAGGGCCGCCATGTCATCGTCGGGTCTCGCGGCAACCGGCGGCTTCGGCCTCTTCTTTAGAACAAAACCAGCGTGTTCCCTTAGCAATCCGCATGCTGATCTTGGCATACCAGCGGCTTTCGGGCGTGTGATAGATGCAGACACCGGCACGGTTGACGTTGCCCTTGATCCGGCAGGTCGGGGATGGCGCGACATGGCCCGATGCCGAGGCCAGCAGGATCGGCAAGGCGTCTTCGGGAGGCTTGATCGAGCCAAGAATGGTAGTTTTCTTGTTGCGTACGCGCCAGTCCCAGGGCGCAAAGAACGCGCCAGCCCAAAGTCCGGCCTTCGCCTCACGTGCGGCTTTCTCGTCGGCATCATAGGCATGCGAGAAGCGCACATAGGAGAGCGCCCAGCCGCTCTTCACCATCCATTGGCTGATGTCCTCGCCGTCCACTTCGCATTTGGCGACCGAGCGACCGAAGCGGTCGGTCCGCAGCACATGGCAGGTCCAGCTCTTGTCGCCGACATGCGCAACCAGCGCTTCATGTGCTGAGACGCCGCAAGTCCAGCGCTCGCTATCGGCATTCAGGCACAATTGGTCGAGGCCCGGCGCGTCGATCCCGGCGAGCCGGATCCGGGTCGCGCCAATGGTTATCTGGTCGCCATCGCGGATCTTCGGCACCCCGGTCACATCGGCGGCCTGTGCCAGTGCGGGAATGCAAAGCATCGTGACAAAAAGAGAGAAGGTGCGGAACATGCGCATCGAACCGTTTGATTGCAAAATCATGACGACAATCCGGAGACAGTGCGGGCATTTCGCCGCGCATGCCAGCACGGTCGCTGTTTCATACCTTCAACTTCGCGCGATGAACTATGCGGCGTGGCCGTTCATCATTCTCCGCCGCGCCAGCGCGAGCCCCATCAGCACGAAGGCTGAGGTCACCTCGGGACCGCCGACGAGAATCCGTGTCGGTGTTTTCATCTTGTTCCATTCATAGGCCTTGAACGGACCCTTGCGGCCGCCTTCGCCTGTTGCCGTGATGATGCAGCGCAGCGCAGGCGCGAAATGCGCGAGCTCGCCGTCGAGATGTCCGAGCGCGATCAGTGCGAGTGCCGCATCGAAACTATTCATCTCGCGCGCGATCAATTCGCCCTGCACATAAGCGAGAACACGCAGGCGAATGAATTCGAATGTGCCATCGGTATCGATGATCTGCTGTGTCGCGGCCGGCAGTTCACGGAAAGCCGCGTAGCAGCGGCCGAAATAGGCGCTGTAGAGCTCCGGCAGATAGTAGACGTGCGATTTCGGATTGGCGAAAGCGCCGGATGCCACGAGGCGGCGTTGGAAACCGATGATCCGCTGCAGTGTTTCCAGCCGCTTCGGCGTCTCCATGACTTTCCAGCGAATCAGATTTCGGAATGACACTTCGAGCACGTCGAGATTGAGCGTCGGATCGAGATCGTTGCCATAGGGCCGTTCGCCCGCGAGATTGTCGATCCAGGTGACGATCGCGCCGTCATAGTCGATGTGGTCGTTGAGCGGCACCGTGACCATCGGCTCGTTGCTGCCATTGCCGACCTGATAGCCGGCATAGAAGTCGAGCAAGGGCTGATCGAGGATCGGATCGGTGGAGCCGGCCTGTGTGGCGGCGGAGAACGAGCAGGCGGTGGTGTCGCAGTCGGGCACATAGATGCCGAAGCCGAGATCCTGCTTGATCTGCGCGAACAGCCGGCTGAAGCGCGGATGCGGCGGCGGTGCCAGCGCGGTGATGACGTTCACGCTCGTCCCGTCATGCGAGCGGACTTCCTCGCGGCTGGTGACCAGGCAGAACTCAACCATCGCTTCGATGGCGCGGCGTGAGGATGTCGTCTGGTCCGGCGACGGCAGTCCGGTTTCGCCGAAGCTGAGCAGCGCCTCGGTGAAGAACGCGTCGTAGTAGGCCGAGCGATGCCGGATTTGCACCGGCTCCCACATGGGTTCGGCAATTCCGGTCCATGGCGGGTTGATGAGTTTTCCGGCCGGTGAGCGTGCGATGAAGATGCGCGCGAGGGTGAACAGCAGCGTCGAATTCTTGTAGCCGCGCGAATTCAGGCCCGTCAGGGCCATCAGGAAATCGCGGCCATGCATGTCGGGATCGCCGATCAGGTTGAATGCCGCGTAGGTCGGGATGAAACCGTTACGGTCGAACGAGCGCAGCAGATGCGTGCCGCAGGCCTTGATGACATTGTCGATCTCGCCCAGTGATGGCGCCTGCGCTGAAGCCGTCACGGGCTTCGGCTCTGGATGGCTCAATGCGACCGTGTCGAGTAGCTCAGCGATGGGCTGGCCGATGGCTTCCCAATCGGGGGTCTCGTCATCGCGCGCCGCTCTCAGGGCCTGCTGTATGGCTTTAAACCGGGAGGGATCGCGCAACTCGGACAGGCCGGCGCGGCAGAGTAACGGGCGGAGCGCGGCATTGTTGAGCGCGGTTTTGTAGAACTTGACGATATGGGCGTCGCCGCCGGTGTGCTTGTGAAAAAGGGGGTCGCAGAGGTCGTAGAGCGACGGGCCGTCCTTGCTGGCTGTCAGCGCGCGGTATGCGGCGCCGGCAAAATAAGTCACACCCATGAGGTTTCTTTCAGTGCGGTCCCTGCGCACGCTTCGAAAACCGCCCGCCGCTGCTGCGGCGCAATCGCCTCCCGATACCTGCAAGCCTTTGAAAAGTTGCACGAATCGGTCGAGATTACAATTGCGTGAAGCGCAAGCCCGTTCAAGACCTTAGCCCGGTCAGTCAGTAACCCTGTCTTAAATCCCGACCTTTACCGGTTGCCCGGGTGGCCCCGGCGGGTTAACAACCAGTTTGCTGCGATGCCGCAAATTGAGCGCATTTGATATTCATTGGTTTGGCATCCCTTCAAACCTATTTCGACGTTCGCGCGACCCACGGTTGCGCGTGAACGATGAGCAGGAATGATCTTATGAACGTACGGCAGTTTCGCGTATCCCGTCGCTCGATCACTGTGGCCGCAGCTTTTGTCGGTCTGGTGTCGCTGGTGCTTGGCGCCAATGCCGCGCTGAACAAGCGCTCGCTGGAAGCCGCACAGGCCGAGACGGTGACCGGGACGATCAATCCCGTGACGAAGGCGTCGCGCATCGCGCTGGTGATCGGCAACGGTCATTACCCCGACGCTGGCGCGCCGCTGAGCCAGCCGATCAATGATGCACGCGCCATGACGAGCGCACTTCGCCGCGACGGTTTCGACGTCGATGTGGTGGAAGACGCCACCCGTGATGATATGACCCGCGCCGTCGAACGCCTGAAGGCCAAGATCAAGCCTGAAACCGTCGTGATGCTATATTTCGGTGGCTATGGCGTTCAGGTCGGCCGCCAGAGCTACATGATCCCGGTTGATGCCGCGATCTGGAAAGAGCGTGACATCCGCCGCGATGGCATGAGCGTCGAGGCCGTTCTCGATATCATGAAGGAGCAGGGTGCCCAGGCCAAACTGGTCGTGCTGGATGCGTCCCGCCGCAATCCCTATGAGCGTCGCTTCCGCGGTTACTCCCGTGGTCTCGCGCCGATCGATGTTCCTGAGAATGCGTTGATCCTGACCTCGGCGACGCCGGGCAAGGTTGCCGACGATGTGGATGGTCAGAACAGCCTGCTCGCAACCGAATTGCTGAAGAACATGAAGGCCAAGCCGGCGAGTGCCGAGTCCGTCTTCACCAACACCCGCGTTGCTGTTACCCGCGCGACCGCCGGTGAGCAGGTTCCTGCGGTGTCGTCGTCACTGGTTGAGGACATCCTGCTCGGTGACAGCGCAACGGCCAAAGCCGGCAGCTAAGCTTTCCCATCGCGTTTACTTGTTAGCGTCTGCGTTAGCCATTACCGGACGAACCGGATCGCCTTCGCGCAGCAATGCTCCCGCGCGCGCGACAATCACATCGCCGTCGTTCAAACCTTCACGCACTTCGACACGGCCGCCTGACATCAGGCCGACCTCGACGCGCCGCGTCTCGATACGCTGCCGCCGGACCACCTGCACGACGGTGCCGCCGGCACTGTAGAGAACGGCAGTCAATGGCACTGAGACGCCGCAGCTTTCGCCAGTTTTGATGATGGCACGCGCGTAGGAATTGCTCATCAGCCGCCGGGCCGAGGTGATCGAGACCACGACCTGGCCGAGCTGGCTGTTGGGCTCCACGGTGGAGGCGACGCGTTTCACTTTACCGTCCAGCTCTCCAGCGCCGATCACCTTGACCTTGACCGGCTGATCGACTTTCAGCTTCGGCAGGTCGCGCGTCGGTACCTGGCCGATGAATTCGAACTCGCTCCGCGCGATGATGTTGAAAAGAGCCTCGCCCTTGGCCGATGCAAGCGATCCGACCACGGCGGACGAGGCGCTGACCAATCCTGCGACCGTGGCCTGAACTTGAAGCGATCCGCCTTCCGGTGGCGTCAGGCGTGCGAGGATCTGGCCCGCGGTGACGTTCTCGCCGGCATCGACCATGACCTCTGCGACCTTGAGGCCCGGACGATCGGGACGGATCGAGACTTCCTCGCGCGGGATCAGGATGCCGGAGACTTCGACCGTGGCAGAGAAGCAGGACTTCGCGGCGGTCAGCACGGTCACTGCTGCACCCTTCGGAGCATCAGCAGGATCGTCGGCGGCCAGAGCCGGCTGCGTGAACACGCATAGCGACAGCGCGACCAGCAATCTGGCCCATGTGGTGGTTCGCTTGGAAGAGGCGACGGACAGGGTCATTGCATGTGCCTATTTGTGCGGGGCGGCGGGTGGCTGACCGTTTTGCGGGTCTTCCTCGCCGCTCGACGCCAGCAGCTTGCGCCCGAAGCGCCATGCCAATTGTCCGACGTCGTCCATCATCATGAACATCGCCGGCACGAACAGCAGCGACAGCGCCGTCGAGAAGATCAGCCCGCCAATGATAGCAAGCGCCATCGGCGAGCGGAACTCGCCGCCGGCGCCGAAGGCCAGTGCAGACGGCATCATGCCAGCGACCATGGCAACGGTGGTCATCACGATCGGCCGCGCGCGCTTCATGCCGGCATCGATGATCGCGACTTCTCGCGGCTTACCTTCGCGAATGGCTTCCACGGCAAATTCCACCAGCATGATGGCGTTCTTGGTGACAATGCCCATCAGCATCAGGATGCCGATCCAGACCGGTGTCGTCAGTTGCTTTCCAGTCAACAGCAGCGCCAGGATCGCGCCGCCGATGGATAGGGGCAGAGAGAACAGGATGGTGATCGGCTGCAGGAAAGTACCGAACAGCAGCACCAGCACCGCATAGACCATCATCAGGCCTGCCGAGATCGCGGTGGCGAAGCCATCCGCGAGTTCGTTCAGGCTTTCGGCGTCGCCGGACTGCTTGACGCTCACATTCTTCGGCAGGCTCTTCATGACCGGCAGTTCGTAGATCTTCTTCAGGGCATCGCCGAGTGCGGCGGTGCCCACGAGATCCGCGGCCACGGTGGCCTGACGTTCCCTGTCGTAGCGGTTGATGCTGGTCGGTCCCTGGTCGAGCTTGATGTCGGCGACCACGGATAGCGGCACGCCGCCACGTCCGCCGCCAAGTGGCACCCGCAACTGTTCGAGGATCTGGAAGTCGGCGCGCGCGGTATCTTCCAGCTGCACGCGGATCGGCACCAGGCGATCGCCGGCATCGAATTTCGCCAGAGCGGGACCAACGTCGCCGATGGTGGCGACGCGGATGGTTTCCGACAGACTCTCGGTGGAGACGCCGAGCCGTGCCGCTAGATCGGCGCGCGGCTGCACCCGCAGCTCAGGACGATCCAGCGAAGTTTCCGAGATCACGTTGGAGATCAGCGGAATGCGCTTCATCTGCGTCGCCAGTTCGCTGGCGACATTGGCGACGATATTGCTGTCGGTACCGGTCACCACCAGCGAGATGGCACGCAGTCCGTTTTCGTCGAGGAACCAGTAACGGATATCCGGAACGCTTTCGAGTTCCTTGCTGATATCGAGTTCGAGCAGGCGCTGTGTATGTGCGCTGTCGCGTTCGCTCTTTGGGGTGTAGTTGATGATCAGAGCCGCGCGCCGCACTTCATAGGTGCCGGGCGGAACGTGACCGCCATCGACGAACACGCTCTTCACCTCAGGTCGCTTGCGGAGCCGTGCGACGATGTCTTCTGTGACTTTCTCGGTGTAAGCGAGCTGCGATCCCGGTGGCAATTCCATCGCCATCAGCGAACGCGCCGTGTCCTGGGCCGGCAGGAAGCCCTGCGGCAGCAGCTGGATGCTCCAGATCGACAGTGCGAAGACGGCGAGACCGAACAGAACCGTCACGTAGTAGCGTTTCACCGACAGGGTCACGAGCTTGTTGTAAGCCTGCAGGATGCGCCCGGGCGGCGGGTCGTTGTGCTTGTGATCTTTCAGGAAGTACGCGGCCAGCACAGGCGTGACGAAGCGTGCCGCCAATAGTGAGAAGAATACCTGTACCGACACGGTGATGCCGAACTGCTTGAAGAATTGTCCGGCGATGCCGGACATGAAGCTGGCCGGGACAAAGATCGCGATAATGGTGAGGCTGATGGCGATCACGGCGAGGCCGATTTCGTCGGCCGCTTCCAGCGCGGCGCGATACGGCGATTTGCCCATCCGCATATGCCGCACGATATTTTCGATCTCGACGATGGCGTCATCGACGAGAATGCCTGTCGAGAGCGTGATGGCGAGGAAACTCACGAGGTTGAGCGAGAAGCCGAGCAGGTCCATCGCCCAGAAGGCCGGGAAGATCGACAGCGGCAGTGAGATCGCGGCGATGACCGTGGCGCGCAGATCGCGCAGGAAGAAGAACACCACGATGACAGCGAGCGCCGCACCTTCAAACAGGGTCGAGATCGCAGCTTCGTAATTGCCCTTTGTGAAGTCCACCGACGTGTCGATCAGCTTCAGGTCGACGTCGGGGTAAGAGGCTTTCAGCGCGTCGATGCGCTTCTGGACAGCCGCCGCGACCACCACGTCGCTGGCGCCCTTGGACCGCTTGATGCCCAGCGCCACCACCGGCTCGCCGTTAAAACGCGCAAAGGTGCGCCGGTCGGCGATGGTGTCGGTGACCGTGCCGAGATCTTCAAGTCGCACCTCGCCGCCGGAGGGCAGGCTGATCATGGTGCCGGCGAGTTCGTTCAGCGTCTTGGCGCCCGCCAGTGTCCGGATCGCCTGATCGTTCTTGCCAATTTCGGCACGGCCGCCGGCAAGGTCCACATTGGTGCCGCGCAGGCGTCTGGAGACATCGACGGCGGTAAGGCCTGCGGCCTGCAAGCGGTCGGGATCGAGCGAGACGAGGATTTCGCGCTCGACGCCGCCGATGCGCTCGACCTGGGCGACGTTGCGCACGCCCTGCAGCGCGCGCTTCACCACGTCGTCGACGAACCATGATAGCTGCTCCGGCGTCTTGCCCGGCGAGATCGCCGCATAGGTGACGATTGGCAGGCCGATCACGTCGACGCGCTGGATCAGCGGCTCGTTGACATTTTGCGGGAGATTGGCGCGCACGCGCGTCACAGCGTCCTTGACGTCGTTCAGCGCGCGATCGGTATTGGTTTCCAGCGCGAATTGCACGGTCGTGACGGACAGGCCGTCAGTGATCGACGACGAGATGTGCCGTACGCCTTCGACGCCGGAGACGCCGTCTTCGATGGTCTTTGTGACCTGCGCTTCAAGTTCCGCGGGCGCCGCGCCGAATTGCGAGACGGCGACCGAGATCACCGGAATGTCTGCGCTCGGTAGCCGCGTGATCGCCAGCTTGGTGAAGCTGATCCAGCCGAGCACCAGAAGAATGATCGAGAAGACGATGGACGGAAGCGGATGGCGGATCGACCATGCCGAGATATTCATTGCCATTAACGCACCCGCGATCGATCAAGGTCATCGACGAACATGGTCTGGACCTTGTCGCCGTCATGAAGTGATGTGCCGGCGTCGGCAACGACGATGTCGCCCACCTCGACGCCTTCGAGAATTTCCGTCGACGTGTCAGACACCAGCCCCACCTTCACGCGGCGGGTTTCAATGGTGTTGCCCTTCACCACTTGCACGGTGAAGTGCTCGATCGCCGAGCGCGGGATCGCGACGCCGCAGCTTCGCTTGGCGTCGATGCTGGCGCGGGCGAAGACACCCACTTTGATGGACGGATTGGCGGCCAGTGACAGCCGGACATGGCCGAGCTGTGTCACGCGGTCGATCTGTGGCGATACCAGCCGCACCTTGCCGAAAATATCGGGCTGATCGTCGCGGCTGATCCGCGCCGTGACGCCGGGGTTGAGCTTGAGGATGTGGATGCTCGGCACTTCCGCATCGAGCTCGAGTTCGTTGTTGATGGCGATCCTGAACATCGGCCCGGCCTGCGGCGAGGCCGGTGCGCCGACGATGGTGTTCACGGAGGTAATCAGACCTGCCGCGGGGGCGCGCAGCGTCACCGGATTCGGGCGTGCATTACCTGCTGTCGGCGGGGGTATCAGCCGAGCCAGTTCCTGGTTCTCGGTGACCGTGTCGCCTTCGCGGACCAGCACTTCGGAGACCTTTGAACCTTCGGTCTCTACGCCGACCACGGCCTCGCGGCGCGGAACCACGAAGCCGGTTACCCGCACGAGATCGGAGAAGCAGGCATTGGTGGCCTTGGCGACGATCACCATGGCGCCATTCGGCGAGGCGGAGCTGGCGGGTGCGGGTTCAGCGGCGAAGCCGATAGAGGTGGTTGCGACCATGGTGGCCGCCAGCGACAGACATGCGAGAGACGGGGAGAAGCAGGCAAAAGCCTTCATTGCGAGATCGATCCACTTGGTATTACGGAGCACCAGGGGCATTCGATCGGTGCGGCGGCAGGTCGGGGCAATCTATACAGGATATCCGCGATCACCACAGCAAACAGCGTCCCGCGTGGCGCGGAACGCAGTGGTGCGGCAATCCGCAGCAAGCTCGGAGGTACCACCGAGCTCTATTGGGATGCGGTGGTCTTGTTCGCCATGTTCACCACCTGAACGCGGCGGTTGGACGGATCGGTCGGCGCAACGCCGGCCTTCGGCTTGCCCTTGCCATAACCGACGGTGACGAGGTCGGCGCCGGCGATGCCGTATTTGTCCGTCAGATAGCGCTTGATGGCATCAGCGCGGCGCTCGGAGAGATCCTGGTTGTATTCTTCGCCGCCGACGGCGTCGGTATGGCCGGCGACCACGAAGGTCGCGCCCTTGAGGTCTTCGCTGCTCAGCGCTTTGCCAAGGGCCTGCACCGAGGACAGCGACTTCTTGCTGATATTCGCCGAGTTATAGTCGAAGGTAATTTCCAGATCGATCGCCGGCTTGGTCTGGGCGACGGCGGCGATCTGCTCGCGCTCGCCGATCGACAGCGACCGCGTGCTGCGATTGCGAAGGGAGTCGACGAACTTGCCTTCGGCGGCATTGACGGCCGGCTCGGCCGGCGGCGTCATCGACAGACCGCGGGTCAGAGGCTTCTTCGGTGCCAATGCGCGCAGGATCTGATCGGAGGTCACTTCCTCAGCCGCCGCGGCAATGCCTGCGGTCAGCGACAGGGCGACGCTGATCATGGCGATCGTGCGAAGGGCCTTGAAGCTAGGGCGTGCGGATGTGTTCGACATGGGTGCATCCTTCATTTAGTCGCGCGAAACGCGCTTGAATCAAATCCAACAAAATCTGGTGCCGGATCGCTTCAGGATGGCTTCCGGCTTGCCATCAATAGTGTCCGCTCGCGCGCCGGAGGTTCAAACCGGGCGTGCGGATTTCCTGCGATTTTCCTGCGATTTCTTGCGGCTTTCCTGCGAAATTCCGGTGACCTCTGGGGATCACCGGAGGCAGTGCTATCGCACGCCGTGCTATCGGACGCCGTAGCCGGCAAATTCCTTGACGATGTCCGGGTCCATGGCCTTGGCATTGGTGATGTCGAGATCGCCTTCAGCGGTCTGGCCAAGGCGATGTTTGGCCAGGCCGCGGCCATAGAGCGATGAGGTCAGCTGCGGATTGATCTTCAGCGCAGCGTCGAAATCCGCAATCGCATTCTTGCTCTGGCCGTTCTTGAGATTGACCAGGCCGCGGCTGTCCAGCGCATCGACGAAATTCGGGCGCAGGCGCAGGGCCTCGTTGCAGTCCTTGAGCGCGGCGGCGAGGTCGCCGGTCACGGTGCGTGCCCAGCAACGGTTGTTGTAGGCCTCGACATCCTTGGGATTCAGTTTGATCGTGGCGTCGAAATCCTTGATCGCCGCGGAATAGGCGCCTTTGCTGGCATAGACTTGGCCACGGCGATACAGCGCGCCGGCGTCTTCCGGATTATCGGTCAGCTTGACGTTCAGCGATTTGACGGTCGGATCCTCCGCCAGCGCCAGCAGGATCTTGTTTTCGTCACGGGGCACTTCGGCGGCGACGGCGGGGGCAGGAGTCGGTGCCGCGGCCGGCGCAGGCGCTGCTGCTGGAGCGGCCGGCGTGGATGTAGCAGGTGCAGGTGAAGGTGCAGGAGCCGCAGGTGCGGCGACGACTTCCGGCTTGGCCACAGCAGAGGGGCGTGGCGTCGCAGCCGGCGCCGGATCGGCCGGTTTGGCTTCCGCCACAGGCGCTGATGCCGGGCGCGTTCCCGCTATGAAAGAGAAGTCTTCTGCCAGCGACGAGGAAATCCACGGCACCTGTTCGCTGCGCGACGCGCGGGTGACGTTGACGCGGGTCCGGTTCAGCGTCTGCTCGGCGGTGAGATCTGGAACCCGGATTTCCTTCAGCAATTCGCTGACAAACAACCCGTGATCACCGCCGCCATCGCTGACCACGGAGCTAAGTGCAGCCGAATACATCACAAGCGTGCCGCTCGGTGCGATCACCGGAGCGAGTCCGGCGGAGAAGCTGCGGAACCGGCGTTCGAACGGATTGCGGCGAGATGCGTCCAAAAGCGCAATCTTGACGCCGGCGCCGCGGCCATTGATCTCGCCCAGCACGGTCTCGAGGCTGAAGCCGTCGCGGCGCACGTCGGGCTCGGTCCAGATCTGGGCATCGACCGGGATCATGTAGCTCTGCCGCGCCGACTGGATGCCGAAGCCGCTGAAGAATACCAGGGCTACCGAGCCGGGCTTCACCTTGCCGTAGAATTTGTCGAGCGCCCGGCGCATGCCATCACCGCCGAGGTTTTCGCCGGTATCGACCTCAAATCCGTCGCGCTTCAATTCGGCGGCGACGTCGCGGGCGTCGTTGATAGGCTCCTTGAGTGGAGCCTCGGCGTCCGGATATTTCGCATTGCCGATCACCAGTGCGATCCGGTGGGTCCGATCTTCCGCGGCGGAGGCCTGCCAGATGGGCGTGGCGGCAAACGTCAGGAGAGCGATCAGAGCAATGCGCATTTTCATAATGAAACCAGTCCAGACTTGAGGGCGCTGTCCAAGCTGAGGCTTGCGCCGCAGCGACACTAATCCACGCCATTCGCATTATCAAACCGGCGTGATCGCGGCTGTCAACGTGCGGCGTGGGCAGCAGCTATCGCGTCAATTCATCACGCGTCTGGCGTTGTCGCTGCAGTCCCGGTTCCCGGTCATTCCGGTGGCTGGAACGGTTTGACCTTTTCCGGTGGCGATGGCTTGTTGCGCACAACAACGACCAGGAACGGGACGGGACGAATGAGCGCGACTTACGAAATCTATGCGATCCGCTATGCCACGATGACGCCGCGGACGCCGCAGATGAATTATCTCGCCCCCGATCCCCATGAGACTGCAGCGGCCGATCTCGATTATTTCGTCTGGCTGATCCGCGGCGGTGGCCGCGACATCCTTGTCGATACCGGCTTCAACGAAGCCGCTTCGAAGGAGCGCAGCCGTAAGCTCACGATCAATCCCATCGACGCGCTGGCCGATTTCGGCGTGCGCGCGGCAGACATCCGCGACGTCATCGTCACGCATTTGCATTACGACCATGCCGGCAATCTCGATCGTCTCCCCAATGCCCGGTTCCATCTGCAGGACCGCGAGATGAGCTACGCGACGGGCCGCTGCATGTGCAACGGGCTACTGCGGCATCCGTTCTCGGCGGAGGACGTCACGCTGATGGTGCGACACGTGTTCAATGAACGCGTCACGTTCCATAATGGCGATGGCGAGGTTGCGCCGGGCGTCACACTGCACCGCGTTGGTGGCCATTCCGATGGTCTGCAGATCGTGCGCGTGCAAACCGCGCGCGGCCCGGTGGTGCTCGCCTCGGACGCCTCGCATTATTACGGTAATATGCAGCGCCGCAGCCCGTTTCCGATCGTCTACAATATCGGCGACATGTGCGACGGCTGGACCACCTGCGAGCGCCTTGCCGGCCACCCTGATCGTATTATTCCCGGCCATGATCCGCTGGTGCGCGAGCTCTATCCGCGTGTTGAGGGCAGCAAGGCCGATGCCTATGCGCTGCATGTGGCGCCCTCGCGCTCTTTCGTAACAGGTTAGCTTCTGACCTCTCCCCGCACGCGGGGCGAGGGAAGAACGCGCGCCTTAGTAGGCGCCAGCTTTTTGCCCATGCCGTGTCTGTACGAGCTCAAGGCTACGCTCGATCTTGCCGAGTGTGGCGGCGAAATCCTTGCGCTCTTGCGCCGTCAGGCATGACAGGATGTCGCGTTCCTTGTGCAGCAGGCGCGGGATCAGCTCTTCATAGAGCGCGATGCCTTTCGCGGAGAGACGCAGTTCGAAGGCGCGGCGATCATCTTCGTTCTCGACGCGCTCGATGAGTTCGCGTTCCAGCAGGGCGGTGACCGCGCGGCTGATGGTGGATTTATGCGTGCGTGTGCATTGCGAAATGAACTGCGCGCTGCAGGCGTCGTCGCGAAAGCCCAGCGTGGCGATGACGCGCCATTCCGGAATGTCGAGCCCATAGCGTACCTGATATTCGTCGGACAATGCGGCGCTGACCTCCGCGGCCAGCCGGTTCAGCCGGAACGGAACGAACTGAAACAGGTCGAATTTTGCCACGGAGCCACCGATTCTGCTGTTGACGCCGCCACGGGTCCGGCGTTTAGATGGTTGCAAATGAGACTATCTTAGAGGGAGTGCGGTCCGTTGGCCAGACCAGCGTTGATCCGAAAATGCATCCAGTTGCAGGGCAGGGGTTGAGCCATGGCGCAGCATGTCCGCCAGTTTGCCTATCGCCGCCATGCCGATCAGGCACGCCCTGCTGTTGATGCAGCGCGTCATCCCGTAGTGATTGTGGGCGCTGGCCCTGTCGGCCTGTCACTGGCCATCGATCTGGCGCAGCGCGGCCAGCGCGTGGTGCTGGTCGACGACGCCGATCGGATCGGCGATGGCTCGCGAGCCATCTGTTTCTCCAAACGCTCGCTCGAATATTGGGACCGTCTCGGTGCCGCCGATCGCATGATCGACAAGGGCGTGGTGTGGAAGGTCGGCAAGATCTTTCTCGGACCGGACATGCTCTACCAGTTCGATCTGCTGCCCGAGACCGGCCACAAGATGCCCGCCTTCATCAACCTGCAGCAATATTACGCTGAATCCTTTCTGGTTGATCGCGTGCACCAGTTGCCGGAGATCGATCTGCGCTGGCGCAACAAGGTCATCGCGCTGGCTCAGCACAACGATCACGCCGAACTCACCGTCGAGACGCCCGACGGGCCTTACACGCTACGCGCGGATTACGTCGTCGCATGCGATGGCGCACGCTCCGGCCTGCGTGGCATGGTCGGCGCGGATTTTTCTGGCGAGGTGTTCGAGGATCAGTTCCTGATCGCCGACGTCAAGATGACCGCGGAATTCCCAACCGAGCGCTGGTTCTGGTTCGATCCACCGTTCCATTCGGGCCAGTCCGCACTGCTGCATCGTCAGCCCGATGATGTCTGGCGTATTGATCTGCAGCTCGGACCGGACGCAGACCCCACCGAGGAGCGGCGGCCGGAGAAAGTACGTCCGCGCATCGCGCGCATGCTCGGCCACGACGATTTCGATTTCGAGTGGATCTCGGTCTACAAATTCCAGTGCCGCCGCATGCAGCGCTTCCTGCATGAGCGCGTGATCTTCGCCGGCGACGCCGCGCATCAGGTGTCGCCCTTCGGCGCGCGTGGTGCCAATTCCGGCCTTGAAGATGCCGAGAACATCGCATGGAAACTGGCACTGGTGCTGGCGGGCGATGCGCCGACGTCGCTGCTGGCGAGCTATGACGCCGAGCGTGGTCCGGCCGCGGACGAGAACATCCGTGCCTCGACCCATGCGACGGATTTCATCGCGCCGCATTCGAAGCAGGAACAGCGCATGCGGCAAGCCGTGCTGTCCCTCGCCAAAGAAGCTGATTTCGCCAAGCGGATGATCAATGGCGGGCGGCTGTCCGTGCCGTCGGTCTATCAGACGCCGCTTTCGACCGCCGATAGCGATGACTGGTCGGTCGGTCCGCAGCCGGGCGCGCATATGCCGGATGTGCCGCTTGTCAGCGATGACGGCGCACATGTGTTTCTCTCGGAATGTTTCGCCGGAGCCGGCCGCGGCTTTACCGTGTTGCAGTCGGATGGTCAGGCGATCGAACTGCCCGAGGGCGTGGCGCGTCTGGTCGTCGGCGATGATGCGGCGCTGCGCGACGAGACCGGGTTGTTCAAGGCGCGCTACGGTGCCGATCCAGGAAACGCCTATCTGCTGCGCCCCGATGGCTATATCGCCGCGCGTTTCCGGCATCCAACACCGCAGGTGATCAAGGCTGCGGTCGCGCGTGCCTGCGGGAGGCCGTCATGACGGCGCTGTCGACGACGTCCAATTTCGCCAGTCCCGACGACGCCTATCGTGCGATTGTCGAGGCGCATCGCGGATTGACCGACGATCAAAGCGCGGCGCTCGATACGGCGCTGGTGCTGATCCTCGCCAATCATATCGGCGATGCCGCTGTGCTCGGTGACGCGATTGCGCTGGCGAAGCGGCGGCTGCCTGTCGCCACACGAACTGAATGACAAGAATCAAAGGAAGAATTTGATGACCAAAGGTTTCGCATCCACCACCGACATGACCGAGAAGAAGGTCACCTTCTCGGAGATCGGTCCCGATCTCTATGCCTTCACGGCCGAGGGCGATCCGAACTCGGCGGTCATCGTCGGCGATGACGGTTGCATCGTGTTCGACGCGCAGGCGACACCGGCGATGGCCAACAAGGTGATCGAGCGCGTGCGAACGGTCACCGACAAGCCGATCAAATATGTCGTGCTGTCGCATTACCACGCGGTGCGTGTGCTTGGTGCGTCCGCCTACAAGGCGCAGGGCGTGGTCGCGTCGCAGGAAACCTATCGGCTGGTGGGAGAGCGCGGCCAGCAGGACTGGGATTCCGAGTTCGGGCGTTTCCCGCGTCTGTTCCAGGATGCCGAGAGCATTCCCGGCTTGACCTGGCCAACGCTGACCTTCGAGGGCGAGATGTCGATCTTCCTCGGCAAGCGCGAAGTGCGCCTGATGCAGCTTGGTGCCGGTCATACGTCCGGCGATATCGTCGCCTGGGTGCCCGATGCCGAAGTCATGTTCTCCGGCGATCTGATCGAATATCACTCGGCCTGTTATTGCGGCGATGCGCTGTTGCGCGAATGGCCGTCGACGCTCAACGAGATCCGGGCCTTCAACCCGAAAGCCATTGCGCCCGGTCGAGGCGATGCGCTGAAGGGGCTGGAGACGACCCGCGAGGCAATTGCGATGACGCGTGACTTCGTAATGTCGCTCTACGGCGCGGCGGAGCTGTCAGTCGCCAAGGGGCGCAGCCTGAAGGAGACCATGGCGGCGACCCGTGACGTCATGGACAAGAAGTTTTCGAGCTTTGCGATCTATGAGCACTGCCTGCCGTTCAATGTGTCGCGTGCCTTCGATGAAGCCTCGGGGATCGACGATCCCGTAATCTGGACCGATAAGCGCGACCGCGAAATGTGGGCCGCTTTGCAGGGAGGATGAAGATGAACATCAATACCCATCCCGATCTGATCAGCCGTGCGACGTCCAACGTCACACCGGGCTACATGTCCGGCTTCGGCAATTCATTCGAGACCGAAGCGCTACCCGGTGCGCTGCCTATCGGCCGTAACTCGCCGCAGCGCTGCGCTTACGGACTCTATGCGGAGCAACTGTCCGGCTCGCCCTTCACGGCGCCACGCGGCACCAATGAGCGGTCCTGGCTCTATCGCATCCGCCCGTCGGTGAAGCATTCCGGGCGGTTCGAGAAGGCAGATAGCAAGCTGTGGCGCACCGCGCCGTGCCACGAGAACGATCTGCCGATCGCTCAATTGCGCTGGGATCCTGCGCCGATTCCGAAGGAGGACATGACCTTCCTGCAGGGCGTGCAGACCATGACCACGGCGGGCGATGCCGGCACCCAGGCCGGCATGGCGGCGCATGTCTATCTGATCACGAAGTCGATGGTGGATCAGCATTTCTACAATGCCGATGGCGAGCTGATGTTCGTGCTGCAGCAGGGCAACTTGTTGTTCGTCACCGAATTCGGCCGCATCGATGCTGAGCCAGGCGAGATCGTGGTGATCCCGCGCGGCGTCAAGTTCCGCGTCGAACTCACGGGCGCCGCCGCGCGCGGCTATCTCTGCGAGAACTATGGCGGCGCTTTCACGCTGCCCGAGCGCGGACCGATCGGTGCCAATTGTCTTGCCAATGCGCGCGACTTCCTCACGCCCGTGGCCGCCTATGAAGACAAGGACACGCTGACCGAACTCTATGTGAAATGGGGTGGCTCGCTGTTCAAGACGGTGCTGTCGCATTCGCCGATCGATGTCGTCGCCTGGCACGGCAACTATGCGCCGTATAAATACGATCTGCGCACCTTCTCGCCGGTGGGCGCCATCGGCTTCGATCATCCGGATCCGTCGATCTTCACGGTGCTGACCTCACCCTCGGAAACTGCGGGCACCGCGAATATCGATTTCGTGATCTTTCCGGAGCGTTGGGCGGTGGCGGAAAACACGTTCCGGCCGCCGTGGTATCACATGAACATCATGTCGGAATTCATGGGTCTCATTTACGGCGTCTATGATGCCAAGCCGCAGGGCTTCACGCCGGGCGGCATCAGCCTGCACAACATGATGCTGCCACACGGTCCGGATCGCGAGGCTTTCGATCACGCCAGCAATGGCGAGCTCAAGCCCGTGAAGCTCACCGGCACCATGGCCTTCATGTTCGAGACCCGCTACCCGCAGTGCGTGACGGAACACGCTGCGACGACGGCAACGTTGCAGAGCGATTATGCGGATTGCTGGAAGGGCCTGGAGAAGCGCTTCGATCCGAACAAGCGCTAGCGATTCTCCGGCGGAATATCCTTGATACGCGCCGACTGCTCGGCGATGTCTTCGAGGCTGCGGGAGAGATGCACGCGCTTGTCCGACGGCGGGCGCTTGGCAACGGAAAGTCCCGGCCGCCATTCGGTGGCCGGCCGGATCGGACGCGGGGCGAAACCGCCGCCGCAGTTCGGGCACACGTTGAAGAGCTTGGTCTCCACGCAATCCGCGCAGAATGTACATTCAAAGGTGCAGATGAATGCATCGTGTGCCGCGGGCGGCAGGTCCTTGTCGCAATATTCGCAGTTTGGCCGCAGCGCCAGTGCCATGGTTCACTCCCCGATCTATTCGTTGCGTCGATCTTGGCAGAACGCCGGTGGTTCGGAAACTGCCAGAAGACGAGACGCCGGGAGATGGATGCCTACGATGCTGCATCCGGGCGCGGGATGTTGAGCCGCTGCGCCCAGGCGATGCCCTTTGCGCTCAGGCGAGCGCCGATTTCAGCGGCAGCCGCGATGTTTCCTTCAACCGATCCAGCACGATCGACGAACGCACATGTGCGACGCTCTGATGCGGCATCAGCACGTTGTTCACGAGATCGGACAGTCCCTTCAGGTCGCGTAGCACGGCCTTCAACACATAGTCGGCGTCGCCGGTCAGCGAGTAAGCCTCCTGCACCTCGTCAACCCGCTGCACCAGCGTGCGGAACTTCTTGGCATTGTCCGGCGAGTGGGTGGCCAGTTGTACCTGAATGAAGGCGATCACGTTGAAGCCGAGCGCGTCCGATGACAGGTCGGCGTGATAGCCGGAGATCACTTTCTCCTCTTCGAGCCGCATCCGGCGCCGGGAGCATTGCGAGGCAGACAGGCCGACGGCATCGGCGAGCTGCTGATTGGTCAGCCGGCCGTCATCCTGCAAGGCGGCCAGCATCTTGAGATCGAAGGCATCTATCGGGATCATGCGTAAATTGTCCATTTGATGCACGAGTCGTGCGTGATCATGGCATATCCCTAGCCGGTTTGCATGCACCTTGCATCGGAAACGACCGACACTCCAGCCAAGCGATAATGCAAATCAGCTTCGGGAGATCACCATGGGTCCGTTTCCGCACGACGCGCCGGCCGCCACCATCTCGGCACATAATCCGATGGGCACCGACGGCTTTGAATTCGTTGAATACGCGCATCCGAGGCCCGAAGAACTCGACGCCCTGTTCAGGCTGATGGGCTACGTGCCCGTCGCGAAGCACAAGACCAGGAAGATCACGGTCTATCGTCAGGGCGACATCAACTATCTCGTCAACGAAGAGCCCGGAACTCACGGCTTCAATTTCGTCGCCGCGCACGGCCCCTGCGCGCCGTCGATGGCGTTCCGAGTCGTCGATGCGCAGGCGGCCTATGACCGCGCGATCTTGCTCGGAGCCGAGCCGGCGGATGCGATCGCAGCGCAGAAGACGCTCGACGTGCCCGCTATCAAGGGCATCGGCGGCAGCCTGTTGTATTTCGTCGATCGCTATGGCGCCAAGGGCTCGGCCTATGACCATGAATTCGAATGGCTGGGCGCGAAGAACCCGCGGCCCGAAGGCGCCGGCCTGTTCTATCTCGATCACCTCACCCACAACGTCCATCGCGGTCGCATGGATGTCTGGACCGGCTTCTACGAGAAGCTGTTCAATTTCCGCCAGATCCGCTTCTTCGACATCGAGGGCCGCGCCTCGGGCCTGTTCTCGCGTGCGCTGACGAGCCCTGACGGCAAGATCCGGATTCCGATCAACGAGGATGCCGGCGATGCCGGCCAGATCGAGGAATATCTCAACACCTATCACGGCGAGGGCATCCAGCACATCGCCTGCGGCGTGACGGATATCTACACGACCATCGAGAAGCTGCGCGCCGATGGCCTGCCCTTCATGCCGGCGCCACCTGTGACCTATTTCGAGAAGATCGATGCGCGGCTGCCCAGGCATGGCGAGGATGTTTCGCGCCTGCAGAAGAACGGCATCCTGATCGACGGCGAGGGTGTGGTCGAGGGCGGCGAGACCAAGGTTCTGCTGCAGATATTTTCGGCCAATGCGATCGGGCCGATCTTCTTCGAGTTCATCCAGCGCAAGGGCGACGACGGATTCGGCGAGGGCAATTTCAAGGCGCTGTTCGAGTCGATCGAGGAAGATCAGATCAGGCGCGGTGTGCTGCACGTGGCGGACAAGACCGCAGCGTAGTCTTCTCCCTCCCCCAAGCGCGGCATAGCCGCGCGCAGTGGGGAGGGTGGATGGCCGTAGGCCAGCCGGGTGGGGCTGCCCCACACTCGGCCGGTGCTTGTGGCACCCCACCCGTCACGTTTGCTCGCTGCGCTCGCAACGCGCCACCCTCCCCACTGCACGCAGCTTCGCTGCGCTTGAGGGAGGGGAAGCAAGAGAGCCTAGGCTCTCTGCCACTCCTTCACCGCATCACCCAGCGCCACCTTCACTGCCGGCCGTGCCGCCGATGGCGTACGCGAAAACCGCGGTGCGGGTGCCGGTTGTGTCGCGCCCTCATGCTGGATGAACACTTCGCGTGCCACCATATGCGGATGCTTTGTTGCTTCCGACATGGTCAACACAGGCGCGAAGCACACATCGGTACCTTCCATGATCTTCGACCACTCGTCGCGGCTTTTGGTCTTGAACACGGCAGTGAGCTTGTCCTTCACCGCGGCCCAGTTTGTCGGGTCCATGTGATTGTCGTAGCAAGCCTCCGAAAGCCCGGCGAGTTCGCGCAGCTCGGCATAGAATTGCGGCTCGATCGATCCGATCGAGATGAAGCTGCCGCAGCTGCATTCGTAGACGCCGTAGAAATGCGCGCCGCCATCGAGCATGTTGCTCTCGCGGGTTTCCTTCCAGCGACCGGCCGCGGTCATGTCGAAGAACATGGTGATCAAGGATGCCGCGCCGTCGCACATGGCCGCGTCCACCACCTGGCCCTGGCCGGAGCGGCTGGCTTCCAGCATGGCGGCGAGCATGCCCATGACGAGATACATCGAGCCGCCGCCGAAATCACCAACGAGATTGAGCGGCGGCACGGGTTTGTCGGCGCCGCCGATGGCAGCCAACGCGCCAGTGATGGAGATGTAGTTGATGTCGTGGCCGGCGGCCTGCGCCAGCGGGCCATGCTGGCCCCAGCCGGTCATACGGCCATAGACCAGCTTCTTGTTGCGGCCGAGGACGACCTCCGGCCCGAGGCCGAGACGTTCCATCACGCCGGGGCGATAGCCTTCCACCAGCGCATCGGCGCTATCCAGCAGCGACAGCACCTGTGCGATGGCAGCCTTGTCCTTGAGGTCGACCTCGATGACCTTGCGGCCGCGTGACGCAGCGCCCTTCGGCATCTGCTTCGGCCGCACCAGCGTAATCACTTCGGCGCCCATGTCCGCCAGCAGCATGCACGCGAACGGGCCGGGGCCAATGCCGGCGAATTCGACGATGCGTGTGCCCTTCAGCGGGCCGGTGGCTTTGGTCTGTGATCGCGACGACGCGATGGTGGTGTCCTGCACTTGTGTTTCCCATGCTTGATATTGGTCGTCGATGGCGACGGACCGATTTGCCGGAAACTGTCTATGCTGGAGATGACGAGGGCAAGAAGCTTTTGGCCGCAATCGTGCATGCGGCTATGCTGCGGCACTGCACAAAAATGTGCGCGATTTCTCGCGCACATTTTGCCGTTCGATGGAATGTCAGCCCGCCGCTTCCACCGCTCGCTGTGCCATCACCTTGATGAGATTGGCGCGATATTCCGCCGAGCCATGGATGTCACCCATCAACCCGTCGGCTGAGATCTTCACGCTATCCAGCGCTCCCGCCGACCAGTTCGCCTTCAGTGCCGCTTCGATCGCCGGCACGCGCATCACACCGCTCTGCGATGCGCCGGTGGCAGCGACGCGGACTTCGCCGGACTTTGTCTGTGCGACGAACACCGCGGTGAGTGCGAAACGCGACGCCGGGTGGCGCATCTTGGCGTAGCCGGCCTTGGCCGGGATGGGGAACGACACGGATGTGATGATCTCGTCCTCTTCCAGCGCCGTCGAGAACAAGCCCTGGAAGAAATCCTCGCCTTTGATCTCGCGTTTGTTGGTCTTGATGGTGGCATTCAGCGCCAGTACGGCCGCCGGATAGTCAGCGGCGGGATCGTTGTTGGCGATGGAGCCGCCGATAGTGCCGCGATAGCGTACGGCGGGGTCGCCGAGCACCGACGTCAGATGCACGATCGCCGGGATCGCCTTCTTCGCGGCGGCACTCTGCGTGATGTCGTAATAGGTCGTCGCCGCCTTGATGATCAGCGCGTCGGATGTTGCCTCGACACCGATCAAGTCCTTGATCTTGGCGAGGTCGATGACATCCGAGGGTGCCGCAAGACGCTGCTTCATCACGGGGATCAGCGTATGGCCGCCGGCGAGATATTTCGCCTCGGGATGTTTAGCGAACAGGGCCGCTGCTTCGTCGATGCTGGCGGGGCGGTGATAAGTGGTCTCGTACATCGTGCGTCTCCCTTATTCCGCTGCCTGCTGCAATTGCAGCGCTTCCCAGACACGGCCGGGCGTCGCCGGCATCTCGATTTTGTTGTGGCCAAGTGCATCGGTGATGGCGTTGATGACGGCGGGTGACGAACCGATCGCGCCGGCCTCGCCGCAGCCTTTCACGCCGAGCGGATTGCCCGGGCACAGTGTCGTGGTGTGCGAGACCCGGAACGATGGCACGTCGTCGGCACGCGGCATGGCGTAATCCATGAACGATGCCGTCACCGGTTGGCCGTTGTCGTCATAGATAGCGCTTTCGAGCATCGCCTGCCCGATGCCCTGGGCGAGGCCGCCATGGACCTGGCCCTCGACGATCATCGGATTGATCAGCCGGCCAAAGTCATCGACGGCCACGAAGTCGACGATGTCGGTCTTGCCGGTGCCGGGGTCGATCTCGACCTCGCAGATATAAGCGCCGGCCGGGAAGGTGAAGTTGGTGGGGTCGTAGAACGCGCCTTCCTTCAGCCCGGGCTCCATGCCATCCGGCAGGTTGTGTGCGGTATAGGCGGCGAGCGCGACCATCGGCAGCGCGATCGCCTTGTCGGTGCCGGCCACCTTGAACTCGCCATTCTCGATGACGATGTCGCCTTCGGAGGCTTCGAGCAGATGCGCGGCGATCTTCTTCGCCTTGGCTTCTACCTTCTCCATCGCCTTGAAGATCGCGGACATGCCGACGGCTGCCGAGCGCGAACCATAGGTGCCCATGCCGAACTGCACTTTGTCAGTGTCGCCATGGACGATCTGGACCTGATCGACGGAGATGCCGAGCCTGTCAGCGACTAGTTGCGCGAAGGTCGTCTCATGGCCCTGACCGTGGCTGTGCGATCCTGTCAGCACTTCGATGGTGCCGACCGGGTTGACGCGAACTTCCGCGGATTCCCACAGGCCGACGCCGGCGCCGAGCGAGCCGACCGCCTTGGACGGTGCGATGCCGCAGGCCTCGATATAGCAGGAGAAGCCAAGGCCGCGCAGCTTGCCGGCGGCTTTCGCCTTGGCCTTCCGTGCCGGGAAGCCGGCATAGTCGATCGCCTTCAGCGCCGCGTCGAGCGAGGCCCCGAAGTCACCGATGTCATAGGCCATGATGACGGGTGTCTGATGGGGGAATTGAGTGACGAAGTTGATACGGCGCAATTCGGCCGGATCGACCTTCAACTGCCGCGCCGATGTCTCCATCAGCCGTTCCACCAGATAGCTCGCTTCCGGGCGTCCGGCGCCGCGATAGGCATCGACCGGCGTGGTGTTGGTATAGACGCCCATCACCTCGGCATAGATGGTCGGGATATTGTACTGGCCCGACAGCAGCGTGGCGTAGAGATAGGTCGGCACCGAGGACGAGAACAGCGACATATAGGCGCCGAAATTGGCGTGGGTCTTCACCCGCAGGCCCAGGATCTTGTTGTTGGCGTCGAACGCCATCTCGGCATGGGACATGTGATCGCGGCCATGCGCGTCGGTGAGGAAGGCTTCCGTGCGGTCGCCGGTCCATTTCACAGGGCGACGCACTTTCTTGGAGGCCCAGAGTGCGACCATTTCCTCGGGATAGATGAAGATCTTCGACCCGAAGCCTCCGCCGACGTCGGGGGCGATCACGCGCAGCTTGTGTTCCTGCGCCACGTTATAGAACGCTGACAGCACCAAGCGCGCCACATGCGGATTCTGCGATGTCGTGTGAAGCGTGAAGTGCTCTTCAGCTTCGTCATATTCCGCGACGGCCGCGCGGGGCTCCATCGCATTCGGCACCAGGCGGTTATTGGTCAGGTCCAACGAGACGACCTTGGCCGCCTTGCTGAAGGCGTCATTGGTCAGCTTCTCGTCGCCGATCGCCCAGTCATAGACGACGTTGCCCGGTGCTTCCGGATGCAGTTGCGGTGCGCCCGAGGCGAGCGCTGCGGTCATGCTGCTGACGGCAGGGAGTTCTTCATAAGTCACGACCACGGCCTCAGCCGCATCCTTCGCCTGGTTCTTGGTCTCGGCGATCACCACGGCGACCGCCTGACCGACGAAGCGCACCGTGTCCGGGGCCATCGCCGGCCATGCGCCCATTTTCATCGGCGTGCCGTCCTTGGAAGACACCGCCCAGCCGCAGATCAGGTTGCCGATCTTGTCGTCCACCAACTGCTGTGCAGTGAGCACATCGACCACGCCCGGCATGTCCTTTGCCGCGGAAGCGTCGATACCTTTGACCTTGGCATGGGCATGCGGGCTGCGGATGAAATGCGCGTGGGTGAGGCCGACGATCTTGACGTCGTCGACATAGCGGCCGCGGCCGGTGATGAAACGCTTGTCTTCCTTGCGCGCAACGCGTGCGCCGATGCCTTCAACGCCCATCTCATGGGTCTCCCTGCCGGAGTTTTTGATTGTCCGCGCTTTCCATCGAAAGGCGCGGTTGGCTCAGCTCAGATCAATGCGCCGCGGCTCATTCAGCCGCTTGCGCAACCTTCATGCGTCCGGCGGCGTCGAGCACCGATTTGACGATGTTGTGGTAGCCGGTGCAGCGGCAGATATTGCCTTCGAGCTCTTGGCGCACCGTCTCTTCATCGAGACCGCTGGCGTGGCGGTTTACGATGTCGATCGCCGACATGATCATGCCCGGCGTGCAGTAACCGCATTGCAGGCCGTGATTGTCGCGGAACGCCGCCTGCATCGGATGCAGCTGGTCGCCCTTGGCAATGCCTTCAATGGTGGTGACATTGGCGCCGTCGATCTGACCGACCAGAGTGGTGCAGGATTTCACGGCCTTGCCGTCGATATGGACGATGCAGGCGCCGCACTGGCTGGTATCGCAGCCCACATGGGTCCCGGTCAGATTGAGATTTTCACGGAGCAAATGGACGAGAAGCGTTCTGTCTTCGACCGTGGCAGAGACAGATTTGCCATTGACCGTCAGCTTGACTGTGGACACGCAGACCTCCCGGTATTTTTTAATTATTCCAATTAGAAGCGCGGTCCGGAAAGTTTGCAACTGGGAATTTGGTGGGGTGACTTTCTCCCCTCTCTCCCAGCGCAGCGAAGCGAAGCTGCGCGCCGCGGGCGAAGGGAAAGTCACGCGTATCCCTCCTGC
The DNA here is from genome assembly GCF_051811025.1 of Tardiphaga sp. 813_E8_N1_3. Taxonomy (NCBI): domain Bacteria; kingdom Pseudomonadati; phylum Pseudomonadota; class Alphaproteobacteria; order Hyphomicrobiales; family Nitrobacteraceae; genus Tardiphaga; species Tardiphaga sp. 813_E8_N1_3. The sequence goes on along the minus strand of NZ_JBPWQE010000001.1, from coordinate 5,311,532 downwards.
AAATTTGTCTCTTCATATCCGCGGGCCAGAATGCTCTAGTCGCGCCGCAACAAACGCCGCAAGCGATTGCGGACAATAACAATTCCGCGACGAGGAGTTTTCGGGAGTGATCGATAAGAGCGTAGCCAGCCCGGCCGAGGCCGTGGCTGGGGTGAAGGACGGGGCAGTCGTCCTGGTGGCCGGGTTCGGTACTGTCGGCATTGCCGATGATCTGCTGGAGGCGCTGCACGAGCAGGGTGCGACCAATCTCACCATCGTCCACAACAATGCCGGCAATGGCGATACTGGTTTGGCCCGGTTGATCAATTCCGGCCGCGTAGCCAAGGTGATCTGTTCCTATCCGCGCTCCGGCGACTACAGCGCTTTCCTCAATGCCTATCGTGCCAAGACGCTGGAACTCGAACTGGTGCCGCAGGGCATTATCAGCGAGCGCATGCATGCCCATGCCGCCGGGCTCGGCGGCTTCTTCTCGCCGGTGACGGCGCATACGAAACTCGCAGAGGGCAAGGAGACCCGCGAGATCGACGGCGTGCTGCATGTGTTCGAGAAGCCGCTGAAAGGCGATATCGCGCTGCTGCGTGCCATGAAGGCCGACCGCTGGGGCAATCTGATCTACAACCAGTCGGCACGTAATTTTAATCCGATCATGGCCATGGCTGCCGATCTCAGCGTGGTGCAGGTGGACGAGATGGTCGAGCTTGGCAGCATGAATCCGGAAGCGGTGGTGACGCCGAGCATCTTCATCGATCGTATCTTGGTAGTGGGAGCAAAGGCATGACGACGACGTATAAGCCGCTCAACCGTGACCAGATGGCTTGGCGCGCCGCGCAGGACCTGCAGGAGGGCGCTTATGTCAATCTCGGCATCGGCATGCCGACGCGGGCAGCGAGCTATGTGCCCGGCGGGCGCGAGGTGATCTTCCATAGCGAGAACGGCATTCTCGGGCTCGGGCCCGCACCCGAGCCCGGCACCGAAGACGAGAACCTGATCGACGCCGGCAAGAACTACACGACGCTGATCAAGGGCGGCGTGTTCATGCATCACGCCGACGCGTTCCTGATGATCCGCGGCAAGCATCTCGATGTCAGCCTGCTCGGCGCCTTTGAAGTCTCCGAAGCCGGCGATCTCGCCAACTGGACCACGGAAGACCCAAGCTTCCCGCCCGGCGTCGGCGGCGCGATGGATCTAGCGGTCGGTGCCAAGGAGATCCGGGTGATCATGGATCACACCGACAAGAACGGAAAACCGCGCATTCTCAGGAAGTGCCGCCTGCCGCTCACGGCACCGGGCTGCGTCAAACGCATCTACACCAATCTGGCGGTCATTGATGTCACGGAGCAGGGCCTATTCGTGCGCGAGATGGTCGAGGGCATGACGCTGGAGCAGTTGCAGGCGCTCACCGAGCCCAAGCTGCAGCTCGCCAACAACTGGCAGTCGCTCACCCCACCCGCGATGGCGGCGTAGCCCAAACACGGTCATTCCGGGGCGCGCGGCGAAGCCGTGCGAACCTCAGCCACTCTAACTGGAGTGGCGGGGAATCCCGGAGTGGCTTGGCTCTCCGAAGACTCCCATGTCGAGATTCCGGGTTCGGTCCCGCCGCCTACCCGGAATAGAGGGAGCTACTCACCCCCGTTCAGCTCCACGCAACCTCCAGAAGTTCCGGTATCCGTTTACTCGTCCTTAGCCAATGTGCCGTAGGTTTGGGCATCGGCTTTGCGCGCGCTTGCGCGTGATGACCCGAATGTTGGGAGCGATGAACGGGGGGCCCAAGTGGCAACGACGACGCTTGTCCGGAAGAAGCCGGCTTCTTTTAAGTTTCCTGCCCTCAGATTCCGCGCCAAGGTGACGCTGGGCTTTGCCGCCGTGCTCGCCATATCCGCGCTCAGCATGGTGCTCGCTTATGTCGGCTTCGAGCGCATCTCGGCCGGCGTGGTGTCGTATCGCACCAGCGTTGCGGAGTCCGGTCTGGCCCGCAATATCGACCGCGAACTGACCTCCTATCAGGCGCTGACGCGCTATTACGTCCTCACCAGCAATGAAGCGGACGCCAAGGCAGCGAAGGCTGCGGAAACCAGTCTGAAGGACGCCATCGACCAGTCGATGAAGGTGACCAAGGACTCCGCGCGGCTCGACAAGATCACCAAACTGTCCCGCGAATTCATTACCTTCACCAAGGTGTTCGCCGACATCCTCACCGTCAAGGGACAGAACGACACCATCGCGTCGACCCAGTTGTCGCGCACCAGCCTGATGCTGCGTAACAAGATCGATGATCTCGGCGACACCGCGACCATGGCCGGCCTTGCCTCCGTGCAGGATCAGGTCAAGGAAATCACCACCCAGTTCATTACCGCGACGTCGCTCGTGAACACCTATATTGGCAAGGCCGAGGACAAGACCTCGAATGCTGCGACGGCCCGCATCAAGTTCCTGCAGAACTCGTATGCGACGATCTATGCCAATGACGACAAGATCAACAACAAGGTGAAGGAGATCACCGCGGAGACGAAGCTCTACGCTGATGCTTTCATCAAGTTCGTCGAGAACACCAAGAAGGTCGACGGTCTCGTTCAGGAGATGTCAGAAACGGCGGGAGCGATCACCAAGCTGTCGACGGCGATGAAGGGGGATCTGCTGTCCGATCAGCAGCGTCTTGAAACCGAATCCGACACCACGATCCAGGACACCGAGCGCCAGGTGATGGTGCTGGGCGTTGGCGGCTTCATCGTCGGTGCCATCCTTGCGCTGCTGCTGGGCCGCAGCATTGCCGGTCCGATGATTGCGATGTGCGCAGCGATGCGCAAGCTTGCAGCCGGCGACTTCGAGGTCGTGCTGCCGGGACTCGGCCGGCGCGACGAACTCGGCGACATGGCGTCCGCCGTGGAAGAGTTCAAGGTACAGGCCATCGCGAAGGCCGAGCGGGATGCCGCCACTCAAGAAGAACAAAGCCGCGAGGCCGGTGCGGCGCGCCGTGCCGAACTCATCCGCTTTGCCGACGATTTCGAGGCCGCGGTGGGCGCGATCGTCTCGAACGTGTCGGCATCGGCAGGCCAGCTTGAAACCGCAGCGGGCACGCTGACGCGCACTGCCGAGACCACGGAGGGATTGTCGAGCCGCGTCGCCGGCGCATCGGATCAGGCCTCCTCGAACATGCAGTCGGTGGCGACCGCAACCGAGGAGCTCTCGCTCTCGGTCAATGAAATCGGCCGCCAGGTGCAGACCTCCAGCAAGATCGCGGACAGCGCAGTCGTGCAGGCGCAGCAGACCGATGCCCGCATCGGCGAATTGTCGCGCGCCGCACAGCGCATCGGCGACGTTGTCGATCTCATCACGGCGATCGCCGAACAGACCAACCTTCTGGCGCTCAATGCGACCATCGAGGCTGCGCGTGCCGGAGATGCGGGCCGCGGCTTTGCGGTTGTGGCGTCCGAAGTGAAGTCACTGGCCAGCCAGACCGCGAAGGCGACCGAGGAAATCTCGACCCAGATTGCCGGTATGCAAAGCGCGACGCAGGAGTCGGTGTCGGCGATCAAGCAGATCGGCAGCACCATCGGCGAAATCTCCGGCATTGCGTCCGAGATCGCCAGCGCCGTCGAGCAGCAGGGCGCTGCCACGCGCGAAATCGCACAGAACGTCCAGCGCGTTGCCCACGGCACCCAGCAGGTCGCCGGCGATATCGTCGACGTGAATCGCGGCGCAACTGAAACCGGCGCCGCATCAGCTCAGGTGCTGAATTCGGCGCAGACCCTGTCGAGCGAAAGCGCGCGCCTGCGTGCCGAGCTCGATCGGTTCATGGGGAATATCCGGGCGGCATAAGTTTTCTTACCTCTCCTCGCTTGCGGGGAGAGGTCGAAATTCGCGTAGCGGATTTCGCTATCTCACGCTCGCCATATAGGCCCGCCATCCGCCAAACGACGAAATGTCCCGAGCGTCTTCCGTAGCCTTGGCTTCGACCAGGAAGCCCTTGACGCTCGATCCGTCGGACAGCGTCAGTGTACCGATCGACATCGGCTGCGGAAGCGACGCAACGAATTTGCCGAAAGCCTCTGCCGACAGCGCCCAGACTTCGACAGCGATTTCCGCGCCCGAGCCAGCGGCGACGCGCAACAGGCCGGGCTTGGCCGGCGTGGTTCCGTTCAGCGCGTAGAACTTGTAGTCCGGCGCTGTGGTCGTCGCTTTCAGCAGTCGACCGTCGAGCGCTTGAAGATCGCCATTCAGCGCCATGCCGGAGAGATGCGCACCGACGACGGCAATCGCAATCTCGCCCTCGGCCAACTCAGTGGACAGTGCCGCCAGCGCCGGCTGCGGAAGGGCCCTGGCGCCAACCGGCAATTTGGTATCGGCGTGAAACACCCGGCCGATGCTCGCGAGCAGTGCGTCGTCGCCCCCCGGCGCCAGCAAAGTGATGCCGAATGGAATGCCGTCGGCACGCATCGCGGCGGGGATGGCGAGGCCACAGAGATCGAGCAGGTTGACGAAGTTGGTATAGGTGCCGAGCCGCGAATTGAGTTCGATGGGATTGGCCAGCACCTGCGCCGTCGTATAGGCGGTCGGCGCCGTCGGCAGCACCAGCGCGTCGATAGTCGTGAAAGCCTGTTCGGCGACACGCTTCAGCTCCTGCAACTTGTACAGAGCCGCAAACGTATCGGTCGCGCTCTGGCGTGCACCGGCGATGGTGATCTCGCGCGTGACGGGATGGATCGCATCCGGCGCAGACGCCAGCAGATCGCGGATCACCAGCAGGCGCTCCGCGACCCATGGTCCGTCGTAGAGCAGCCGCGCGGTTTCATAGAACGGCTCGAGATCGAATTCGACCAGCGTCGCACCCAGCGAGGTCCAGCGCTTCAGCGCGTCTGCATAGGCTTTCTCCGAGGCCTTGTCGCCGAAGAAGATCAACTGCCCGTTGCGTGGCACGCCGAGCTTGAGGCCCTTCGGAAACGTGATGAGCGAACCCGGCACCCGCTTGCGCGAATAGGGATCATGCGCGTCATAGCCGCCCATCACATCGAGCGCGGCAACAGCATCGTCCACCGTGAGCGTGAAGATCGACACGCAATCCAGCGTGCGGCAGGCCGGCACGACGCCGGCGGTCGGGATCAGGCCGAGGCTCGGTTTGAGGCCCACGATATTGTTGAGCATGGCGGGCACGCGGCCGGAGCCGGCGGTGTCGGTGCCGAGTGTCAGCGGCACGAGGCCTGCGGACACGGCGACGGCAGAGCCTGAGCTCGATCCGCCGGGCACGAGATCGTCGCGGATCGCATTCTTCGGAATGCCATAGGGCGAGCGCACGCCGACCAGACCTGTCGCGAACTGGTCGAGATTGGTCTTGCCGATGATGATCGCACCCGCCGCGCGCAGCCGCGCCACGGCGCTGGCATCGCGCGTTGCGTTATAGGCGAAAGCGGGACAGGCCGCCGTGGTCGGCAGACCGGCGACGTCGATATTGTCCTTCACGCCGACCGGCACGCCGTAGAGCGGCAGCGTTGCAGGATCCTTCGCAGCGAGCGCCTCGGCTTCGGCGATCGCCTCGGCTTCGTTGCGGAGCGTGATGAAGATCGCCGTGTCACCGCGGTCGCGGATGCGCTGATAGCTGCGGGCGACTGTCTGTGCGGGCGTCACAGTGCCGGCGCGATGCGCGGCGACGATGGCGGCGATCGTTTCGGGAACGGTGGTCTCGGGAACGGACTCACTCACGATGCGAACCTGCTGCGGATGGCACGGGTGTGCCACCCGCAGGTTGAGACGATGTTATTCAGCAGGCACGGCAAGTGGCGGCTCCGATTGCGGGACAGAAGACAGGCTGGTTGCGCCGAACTTGTCCGCGGCAAAGAGCCCGGCTGCAACAAGAGCATAAGCGAGAGCGACGCCGGGCGTCACCCCCAATCCGCCGCCGATCCCGATCGCCTCGCCGTGCATGAAGCCGAAGAAGGTCAGGACCGCGCCGGCCAGAGCGAAGGCCGATGCATTGATGAATTTGCGTTCGATGACGAAGACCGCGATGGCGCCGAGCACCAGGCCGACCAGGATTGAGCCGCCGCCCATGACTTCAAGGCCGTGGAACAGCACGCCGTTCTGGCCCATCTTCGCTATGAATTCGGGCGAATGGATCGCGCCGAAATTCATGCCGGCCGCGCCGAGTGCGCCCGACAGCAGCACCGTGGCCCAGGCCGCAAGATGCGGCGTGAGCGCAAGCGCGATGGCCGGCGCGTGTTCGCGTGGCGTGGTCTCGAAGGCCTGCGCACAGATCAGCATGCCGATATAGAGCAGGATCGGTGAGATCGCGACGACAGGGATAACGGCCAGCATCAGTGAGATGACGCCGAACCAGGAAAGTACGATTACCATCAGGCCGGTAGCTGCCGAGTAGCCGATCCGGCCGCCCATCGCCTTCCAGCCGGGATGGCCGATATAGACCGCGTTGATGAAGGGGTTGCCCATCAGGCAGCCGATCAGCGAGACGACACCATCGGCGGTCAGCACGCGGGTGGTCGGATATTCGTCGCCGGCAGCTTCCGCGCTCTCGACGTTGTCCATCGCCTCGACCAGATCGTAGATGCCATAGGGAATGGCGGTGACCAGGATAATGCCGAGGAACTGGAAGCCGGAGAACACGTGGTCGAAGGCCGGGATCGGCACCGAGAAGCCGAAATTGGTAAAGGCGGCCTTCACCCCGGCGACACTGACGCCGCCAATGCCGACGCCGAACAGGGTCGAGCCCCATGCGATCACCATGCCAACGCCGATCGCGACGAGGCCGGCCGGAATCCCCTTGGGATATTTATAGCCGCCGAACCAACTCAGCATGATGATGGCGAAACAGGTCAAGCCGATCACCGGCGTCATGAACATTTCAAGCGCCGGACGCATCGCGATGAAGGCGATGGAGACGCCGGCCAGTGTCCCGAGCAGTGCGGCGCGCGGTGTCACCTTGCGGATCCAGGGTGCGATGAAGCCGCCGATCATCAGGATGAAGCTCTGGAAGAACACCCAGACGAGGCCAGCCTCCCAGCCCTTGATGGGATCGCCTGTGGTGATCGAAATCGGCAGCATGATCACAAAGGTGACGATGAACATATGCGGCACGCTGATGCCCGAGGGCAGCGCGCAGACATCGCTGCGACCGGTCTTCTCCGCGAGTTTGTAGGCGAGCCAGGCGTAGTACATCGTCGACAGGCACATCATCAGGCCCATGGCCGGCAGAATGCGTCCGAACACGATATTGTCAGGCATCTTCAGCACGAAGCGCAGCAGGCCGGTCAGCACCAGCATGTTGACGAGAATATTAGTGCCGAAGCCGAAAAACGCATTCCAGTCGCCCGGCGTCCATAGAGCGGGCTTGAAGTCGGATTTGCCGGCAGAATCTTTAGAAAACGTCCCCGCGGTCGTGCTCATCGTGATGCTCCTGCTGCAAGTTTGTTGGAAGTCTCCGGTGCATGTTCAGAACGTGTGATGGCGTCGAGAATGGCGGCGGAGTCGGCAACCCAGCCGAAGATGCCGCCCTGGGCCTTGATCATCTTCAGGCCCATCTCGTGGAATTCAGGGAAGTAGGACGCGCAGCCGTCAGAAATGACGATGCAGCGATAGCCGCGGTCATTGGCTTCGCGGACGGTGGTGTTGACGCAGACTTCGGTGGTGACGCCGCAGACCAGCAGCGTGTCGATGTCGCGCGCCTTGAGATCGGCGCCGAGCGTCGTTGCGTAGAATGCGCCCTTGCCGGGCTTGTCGATGACGATCTCGCCTTCGACCGGATAGAGCGCGGGAATGATGTCGTGGCCGGCTTCGCCGCGAATGAGGATGCGTCCCATCGGGCCGGGATCGCCGATCCGCAGTGACGGCGCGCCGCGCTCGATCTTGGCGGGCGGCGCGTCGGAGAGATCGGGCAGGTGCCCCTCACGGGTGTGCACCACCATCATCCCGGTTTCGCGCGCGGCTTTCAGGACCGCGGCGATCGGGGCGACGGCGCTGGCGAGTTGCGACACGTCATTACCCAGCGTCTCGCCGAAGCCGCCGGGCTCCATGAAATCGCGCTGCATGTCGATGATGACGAGCGCTGTCGCAGCCCAGTCGACCGTGATCGGACCGGGTTCGGCTATAACTGTTGCTGAGTGTGGTGAGTCCGCCATTTGCCGTCTCTCCCCAGGAGCCATGGGCCTCTCAGGAGTTAACGAAGCAAGGCGCGTGCCATTGTGTACAATGACAATCGGCAATCTTATTCGGAGCTAATCTCGGGGTATTTCAATATCTTGTTTGAAAATTGCTTTGCAAGATTCCGGTCTCGGGCGAGACCGGAATTCGTTAATTGCTTATTTTATAACCTCGGCTGATTATGGCGGCAGCCGGTCCCCTGGATTTGGCTGATGCTCCATCCGGGGACCGTCGTTGTCCGTTATCAATCCCAGCCGTCGCCCTTGATGCCGGGATTGGCGTAAACGATGCCACCGTCCACCGCGATGGTGGCGCCCACCACATAATCGCCGGCGCGCGAAGCGAGATAGATCGCGGCGCCCGCCATGTCCTCGTCGGTGCCGATCCGGCCGGCGGGCACGCGGGTCGCCACTTCATCGGCATTGTCGCGTGCAGCCTTGTTCATGTCCGACTGAAACGGGCCCGGCGCGATGGCCGTGACGACGACGTGATCCTGGATCAGTTTGACGGCCATCCGCCGCGTCAGGTGGATCAGGCCGGATTTGCTCGCCGCATAGGAATAGGTCTCCATCGGATTGACGAAGATGCCGTCGATGGACGCGATATTGATGACCTTGGCGGGCTTGTCCGCGCTGGCTGCTGCACGCAGCGGTCCGGCCAGCGCCTTGGTTAGAAAGAACGGTGTCTTGACGTTCAGCGTCATTACCTTGTCCCAGCCGCTCTCCGGAAATTCATCGAAGTCCGCGCCCCAGGCGGCGCCCGCATTATTGACGAGAATGTCGAGCTTGGGTTCGCGCTTCTTGATTTCGGCAGCCAGCATCTCGATGCCGCTCATTGTCGAAATGTCGATCGGCAACGCAATACATTCGCCCGCATACTGCGCGGAGAGTTCTTTTGCGGTGGCTTCGCACGGCCCGGCCTTGCGCGCGGTGATATAGACCTTCGCTGCGCCCTGGCTGAGAAATCCCGCTGCGATCATCTTGCCGATGCCGCGCGAGCCGCCGGTGACGAGTGCAATGCGGCCATCGAGCGAAAACAGATTGGTGAACATGACGCCTCCCGTTTGTTTTGTCGTTGGGCCGATTGTGTGCGGCGGCGGGCAAGGCGAGTCAACAAGCGCTGCTGCAGTTGACCCAGATCAAGGCCGGAACCGGCGGCCGGCGTAGGCTTCTCGCGTTGGTTCGTCCAGCAAACGGACCTCAACCCAACGGGAGAGCGTCATGAGAGCCCATCAAATTATGACCCGCAAGCTCGTCACCGTGTCGCCAGACGCGTCGATCAGCGAAGCTGCGAGGCTGATGATCGACTACCACGTCAGCGGATTGCCTGTGGTGGATGCGGCCGGCAAGCTGGTTGGCATTGTGACCGAGCGGGACTTCCTGCGTCGGCACGAGGTCGGCACGCAGCGCCGGCGTCCGCGCTGGCTCGAATTCGTGCGTGGCCCCAGCCTGCAGGCCATCGATTATGTCCGCGAAGCCGGCCGCAAAGTGCACGAGATCATGACCCGCGAGGTCCGCACGGTGACCGAGGATACCGGGCTGGCCGATATCGTCGACGTGATGGAGAAGTATCACATCAAGCGCGTGCCGGTGGTGCAGGGCGACAAGCTCGTGGGTATCGTCAGCCGGCAGAATTTCGTCGAAGCCATCGCCGATCTCATGCACGATGTCTCCGATGTCGGGTCGAGTGATGCGTTGATCCGCCGCCGCATCGTCGCTGTGCTCAGGCATAACGAATGGACACCATTCGGTCTCGACGTCCGGGTGAAGGATGGCGTCGTGGATATCGACGGCTTCATCACGGACGAGAATGTCCGTCGGGCGATCGTCGTGGCTGCTGAAAATGTGGCTGGCGTAACCCGCGTCAACGAGCATCTGTGCTGGGTCGATCCGATGTCGGGCGTGTATTTTCCACCGGATACCGATCTGCCGCAAAAGCCGGTCTAATCCGGCGCGGGACGCAAGACTCCAGCAAGGCTGCAGTTCGCCTGCAACGCATGGCCGGACTAGCCGATGCCGCGGCGCTGGAAGCCGTTCCACATCGCGGTAGCGGCGCCGGAGGTCAGCACCGGCAGATAGCGGGTGTCCTGATAGTTGCCGTTCAGCGAGACCCGCGGCAGTGCTGTGAGCTGTGAGGAATTCTCCGAAGCGATCACGCCGGGGCGCGTCGTCACGGCTGTCTCGAAGCCTGCGCTTTTCGCCAATGCGAATTCCCGTGTGCCCGCGGCGCAGCGGTCGCCATAGGGATAAGCAAGATGCACGGCCGGGCGCTGCAGAACGTTTTCGATATCGGTACGGCTGGCTGACAGCTCATGCACGACCATCGCTTCGGTCTGTTTGGCGAGATTGCAGTGACTTACGGTATGCGCGCCGATCGTCACCAGCGGATCGGCGGCGAAAGGTTTGAGTTCGTCCCACGACATGCACAGCTCGCGGCTGACCGCGTCTTCGTCGATGCCATGCGCAGCGCAGAGTGCGCTGACCTCGCGGCGGACGTCCGCTTCTTCTGGCAATCCGCGCAGCCAGCCATGCAGGCGGTCGAACGCCATGTCCTTGCCGGCGAGCGTCGATGCGTCCAGGCGTACCATCTGTCCGTCGATCGGGGCCTCGATCACATCGGCCGTGGCAACGACGCGCTCCAGCGCCACCCACCACAGCCGGCCTGTGCCGGAGGCGAAGTCGCTGGTGACATAGACCGTGAAGGGAGCGTCGAAATCCCGCATCGCGGGCAATGCATGGTCGCGGTTGTCGCGATAGCCGTCGTCGCAGGTGAAACAGGCGAAGCGGCGCGAGAAATCCCGCTCCGTCAATCGCCGCTGCACTTCATCGGGGGTCACGATATCGACGTCGGTTGCGCGCAGATAAGCGAGGGTGGCGCGCAGGAAATCGGGCGTGATCTCGAGGTGGCGGTTGGGCTGGAACGGACCGGCATGCGCAGGGCGCACATGGTGCAGCATGAAAATGGTGCCCACGCCGCCGAAGATCGGTCGCAATACGCGGTGGGCGCCACTGAAATACAGCGCATCCAGCCCGGCACGAATAATCGTGTTGCGAATCTGCTTCATCGTATGACCGAGCAATTGATGCTACCCACGGAAATGATCAGAAACGATTGAACAAAGCGTTATTCGAATACCCGCGGCGACGCCAGAGGTTTGCCTTGATTTCAGTTTGACAGTCCCGCAAGGGTTTGTTTTCTCTCTGTTTCCAGACCCGCAGGACGTCGAATGCACGGATTTTACAGGTGGAGTGCCAAATGGTGGCCCGGGCTCATCCCGCTTGCCATCCTTTGGGCGGTTGCTGCCTGGGTTAGCACGATTCCGCTTGAGACGGATTTAACGGCGCACAGCACTGCGGCGCTGAAAAACACGATCCTCGACAAGAGCCAGATCACGGTGGCCGGCCGTGACGTATCGTTTTCTGCCGAAGCGTTTTCCGAAGATGGCCGCCGCAGCGCGGTCTCGTCGGTCGAGGCCACACCGGGCGTGCGCCTGGTCAATGACGAGACCCGTCTAGTCGCCGAGGCCAAGCCGTTCGTCTGGGTCGCAGAGCGCGACAATGTCCGCGTCACGCTATGGGGGACCGCGCCATTGCCGGCCAGCAAGGCGCGAATTGTGGAAGCGGCCCGCGCCGCACTCAGCGGAACCGAGGTCTCCGACCGCATGGGTCTGAAGCGCGGCGCGCCGCCGCGGTTTGATGCCGCAGCTGTGCTGTTGCTCGATCAGGTCGCCAAGCTGAAGGAAGGCAAGGCGGTCATTTCGGATACCAATATCAGCCTCTCCGGCATGGCGCGTGATCTCGGCGGCCGCGAAGCCATTGCGGCGGCGCTGAAGAATCTGCCGGAAGGCTTCACGGTCGCGGCCAATGACATCAAGGCGCCGCCCTATGTGTTCCAGGCCAACAAGGACCCGGTGACGAATACGCTGACGCTGAGCGGCTATGTCCCGGACAACAACATCCACGCCGCGCTTGCGTCGGCTGCCGGACGCAAGTTCGGCAATGAGAAGATCGTCGACAACCTGAAGGCCAGCATCGGCGCGCCCGGTGGTTTTGCCGCAGCGGTGACGACGGCGCTGGGTGCGCTATCGCGGCTGTCGACCGGCACGCTGGTGGTGTCCGATCGCGAGGTGAAGCTGTCGGGGGACGCACTCTACGAAGTCGCCGCCGACCAGATACGCGCAAGTCTGGCGCGCGAGCTTCCGCAGGGTTGGCAGGCCAAGGCCGAAGTATCGGTGAAGCCCGCTGCGGCCCCGGTCGATGCAAGTGTGTGCCAGCAGCTCTTCGCGCAGAATCTGACCAAGGGCCGCATCCGGTTTGAGACGTCCAGCGCCAGCATCAATGTGGATTCCGCGGGCTTGCTCGATCGCCTCGTGGAAATCGCCATGCGCTGCCCCAATGTTCGGGTCGAGATCGCCGGGCACACTGATGGCGATGGCGACGCGGCGTTCAATCAGTCGCTCTCGGAAAAGCGCGCGCTTGCCGTCGAAGAATATCTCGTGAAGGCCGGCCTGCCCGCGGATCGTTTCTCGACGATCGGCTACGGCAGTACCCAGCCGATCGCCACCAACGATACCGACGAAGGCAAGTTGCAGAATCGCCGGATCGAATTCGTCGTGAGGCAAGCGCCATGACTTATCTTGCGATGTTTCACTGGGGCTGGCTGCTCGGGGCGTTCCTGATCGGCTTCGGCATGGGCTGGATCGCCGTGGTCTATCGCGGGCGTTCGGTGTCGCGGGTCTGGATCCAGCGCCTGTCGCTGATCGCCGTTGTCATCGTCGGCATCGCGATTGCCAAAGTCGTGCCCGGCCGCTTCGGCTACTGGCTCGATCTCGGCCTCGCCTTGTTCGGCTTCTATCTCGTCGGCTGCGCCATCGGGTCGTGGCTGCGCGACATCGTGGTGACACGGCAGCAGGCCCGTTCGGCGTGACGCTGCTCGACCATTACCGGATGTTCGGCCGATACAATGTCTGGGCCAACGGCCTGCTGTTCGACGCGGCGGGCGCGCTCAGCCGCGAGCAATATCAGGCCGACCGGGGCGCATTTTTCAAATCCGTCCATGGCACGCTCAACCATCTGCTGGCAACGGACCGGATCTGGATGAAGCGCTTCACCGGCGAAGGCGAGGCGCCGGATCGTCTCGATGCCATTCTGTACGAGACCCACGACGGGTTGCATGCGGCGCGCATCGCCGAAGATGCCCGGATTCTCGGTTATGTGGACGGGCTCGACGAGCGCCGTCTCAACGGCACGATCAAATTCCGCCGGGTGTCGTCTCCGGAAGAATTCGAGCAGCAGCTGGCACCGGCCCTGGCGCACTGGTTCAATCATCAAACCCATCACCGCGGGCAGGTCCATGCGTTGCTGACGGGTCGGGCGCCCGAACTCGATCTGTTATTTTATCAACGTCTCGCCGCCAAATCGGCGGCATGAAGTCACGAAAGCCTCATTGTGACGTGAGACGCGTCAGGACGTCGGCATTTTGCCGCAGCGAATGCGCCCGAGAGACTGGTGGTTTGTTAGGGCTGACCTAATATACTGATGTGGCTTGTTTTTATTCACAGCCGGCGAATTCCACTTTGCCGCAAAACGCGCTACGACGGTTGTGCCGGAGACAACGTGATGTGGCGGTTCCGCCGAGGCTAGTCTGACTTCCCTGGTCCAGATTTCTGTGGTCAGGGGATCGCATTCGAGGTTGAGATGCTGGAAGCAATACGCAGGGCGATTTCGTTTCTGCGCGAGAAGCAAATCCTGCACAAGCTCGGTGTCTTGATCAGCGTCGCGGTGATCGGCATCGCCTGCTACATGCTGTATCACAAGCTGCGCAACATCGACGCCGCCGCCGTCTTCCATGCCATGACCGAGACCGAGCCGCGGCTGATCATGCTGTCGGCGCTGTCAGTTGCTGCCGGTTATTTCACGCTGACATTCTATGATTGGTTTGCGGTGCGCACGATCGGTCGCCGCGACGTGCCGTACCGGATCAACGCGCTGGCCGCTTTCACCAGCTATTCGATCGGCCACAATGTCGGCGCCAGCGTCTTCACCGGCGGCGCGGTGCGCTATCGCATCTATTCGGCCTGGGACCTCAGCGCGGTCGATGTCGCCAAGATCGTCTTTCTCGCTGGCCTGACCTTCTGGCTCGGCAATCTCGCGGTGCTCGGCATGGGCATCGCCTATCACCCGGAAGCGGCCAGCGCGATCAACCAGGTGCCGCCATGGATGAACCGCATCTTGGCCTATGTCATCCTCGCCGGCCTCGTCGGCTATGTGATCTGGGTCTGGATGAAGCCGCGCAGCGTCGGCCGTGGCCCCTGGTCGGTGGTGCTGCCGGGCGGCCCGCTCACCTTGCTGCAGATCGCCATCGGCATCATCGATCTCAGCTTCTGCGCGCTCGCGATGTATATGCTGGTGCCTGCCGAGCCTGACGTCGGTTTCGTCGTGGTGGCGGTGGTGTTCGTCTCGGCCACCTTGCTGGGTTTCGCCAGCCATTCGCCCGGCGGTCTTGGCGTGTTCGACGCCGCCATGCTGGTCGGCCTCGAAATGATGGATCAGGAAAAGCTGCTGGCCGGCATGCTGCTGTTCAGGGTGCTTTATTACCTCGCGCCGTTCTTTATATCAGTCATGTTACTGACGCTTCGCGAGCTTATTATCGGTTCGCGATCGAAGAAGCTGCAGGCGGTCGCGGCGGACGCCAAGCCCGGCGTCGGCCACCCGCTCAAGGAACATGGCCGCTCCGGCGCCTGACATACGTTCGCATTCGCAGCAGGAAGAGATCCGGTTCAGATGGCCATTGAAGCTTCTCCATCGACCATGTTTTCGCCGTGGCCAGACCGGCTGCGGCATTCGGCGATCATCCTGCTGGCAGCCGGCCTGGCGCTGGCCGCATTGGTGTTTTTCGGTGAGTTGTCGCCGCTGCGCGCGGGCATCGTGTTCGTCTGCATCGCCGGCGCGGCGCTGGTGCCGTGGCGGCTGCATGACGTGGTGACGGCGCGCGACGAGGCGCTGGCCGCCAATCCTGTCGAGGCGCCCGCAGTGCGCGCCATCATTGCCGGCATTCCCGATCCCGCCGTGCTGCTCGACCGCGCCGGCCGCGTCATCCATCTCAATGCCGCTGCTGCGCAGCTCGCGCCCGCCTTGCGCAAGAACGAACTGGCGCAATTCGCGCTGCGCTCGCCGGAGATCATCACCGCCTTGCGCGAGTCCATCGCCACCACCGAGCCGCGCCGCGCGACCTATCTCGATCACGTTCCGGTCGATCGCTGGATGGAATTGATGATCACGCCGGTGCCGGTTCCGACCGCCTTTGGCGGCACCGACACCTGCATGCTGATGACGTTCCACGACCAGACGCCGCTGCGCCGTGTCGAGGAAATGCGTGCCGACTTCGTCGCCAATGCCAGCCACGAGCTGCGCACGCCGCTGGCGGCGCTGTCCGGCTTCATTGATACGCTGCAGGGACCGGCCAAGGACGACGCCAAGGCGCGCGAGCGCTTTCTCGGCATCATGCATGCGCAGGCGACCCGCATGGCACGGCTGATCGATGATCTGCTGTCGCTGTCACGCGTCGAATTGTCGGCGCATGTGCGGCCGGATACGCTGGTGGATATTCTCCCCATTATCCGTCAGGTCGGCGACGGGCTGGAGCCGCTGGCCAATGAGCGCAACGTCAGGATCGAAATGGCGCTGCCGGAGGCGCCGGTGTCCATCGCTGGCGATCGCGAGGAATTGCTGAGGCTGTTCGAGAACCTGATCGAGAACGCGCTGAAATACGGCGCATCCGGCGGCAAGGTCGACGTATCGTTGACCACGGAGTCGACTGCGGAAGGTGTGCCGGAAATCCGCGTCGCCGTGCGGGACTATGGCCCGGGCATCGCCCCCGAGCATCTGCCGCGCCTGACCGAACGTTTCTACCGGGTCGATGTCGGCGACAGCCGCGCACAGGGCGGTACGGGCCTCGGCCTCTCGCTGGTGAAACACATCCTGAACCGGCACCGCGGCCGGCTGCTGATCGAAAGCGTGCCGAAGAACGGCGCGACTTTTACCGCCGCCTTTCCGCAGGTGAAGACGCCGCCGACGCCTCCCGCCTCCGCAGCGTCCTGACGCCTTAAACTCTCTTCGTTCTCCTGCGCCCGTCGGGGCCGCCCTTGGGCGGTCCCGCATCACTGCGCTTCGCTCAGACGGTCAAAAAAGGCCTTGGCGGGGGTGGTGCGGCATTGCGTCCGATCACCCTCAATATCGTGCCCGCCGCTGTCATACGCGCGCATGACAGCGAGGCCGGATTCCGCCTGCTGAAACATATTGTTAACCCCTGTGACGGTCGATTTTGACGGCCTGGCATGCCCCTTATGGCAGGGCATTTTCGGTGTTATTTGCACGGTAAAATTATCCGCGGAGGAAGAAAAACGAAGCATTTACAGATGCTTGGCGCCGTCATCCAAGTGTCATGGAACTATCATAAAAGCACAATCGACCACCCCTAAACGGGCGGCGTGAGCACAACTGGCGCATCCGGCGCGGTCGCTCACGAGATTGGAGACATCCCATGAAATTCCTCAAAGCGATCGTCGCTGCCGGCCTCGTTGCCGCCTCGACCTCGGCATTTGCCGCCGACATCACGGGTGCCGGCGCAACCTTCCCGTTCCCGGTCTATTCGAAGTGGGCCGACGCCTACAAGAAAGAGACTGGCAATGGTCTGAACTACCAGTCGATTGGTTCGGGCGCCGGCATCAAGCAGATCCAGGCCAAGACCGTGACTTTCGGCGCCACCGACGCGCCGCTCAAGGCTGAGCAGCTCGAGAAGGACGGCCTGGTTCAGTGGCCGATGGTGATGGGCGCGATCGTTCCCGTCGTGAATCTCGAAGGCATCGCCTCGGGCGAGCTGGTTCTCTCCGGCGAAGTGCTCGGCGACATCTATCTCGGCAAGGTCACCAAGTGGGATGACGCTGCCATCGCTAAGCTGAACCCGAAGCTGAAGCTGCCTTCGGCTGCCATCACCGTCGTTCGTCGTTCGGACGGTTCGGGCACCACCTTCAACTTCACCGACTATCTGTCGAAGGCCTCGGCTGACTGGAAGACCAAGGTCGGCACCGGTACGGCTGTCGAGTGGCCGGTTGGCGTCGGCGCCAAGGGCAATGAAGGCGTTGCCGGCAACGTTGGTCAGACCAAGAACGCCATCGGTTATGTTGAATATGCTTACGCCAAGCAGAACAAGCTGACCTATGCCGGCCTCGTCAACAAGGCTGGGAAGACCGTGCAACCGACCGTCGCTGCCTTCCAGGCTGCTGCTGCCAATGCCGACTGGGCCAAGGCTCCCGGCTACTACGTGATCCTCACCGACCAGCCGGGCGAAGCGTCCTGGCCGATCACTGCGGCGACCTTCATCCTCATGCACAAGACCCCGACCGACAAGACGGCGTCGGCTGAAGCGCTGAAGTTCTTCAAGTGGTCGTTCGAAAAGGGCGACAAGGCTGCCGAAGAGCTCGACTACATCCCGATGCCGGACTCGGTCGTCAAACTGATCGAAAAGACCTGGTCGGCTGACATCAAGAGCTGATCTGGTGTGTGGGCGGAGGAGAGGGGCATCTCTCCTCCGTTTGCTGCAGGGCTGAATTTCTTCTCTTTTCTTCTTCTCTTCTGACTCCGCGCCCTGACAAGCCCCTCCAGGGCAATGCGTTTTGGGGTATTGTAACAATTACAGGGGACTGGCGTGGCAGACATGGCCGTACAGAGCTCTTCGATGGACGCTGCCGGACCTTATGATCGTGCGAAGGCGCTGAATGCCTTCAAGACGGGGGACCAGGCGTTTTACTGGATCACCCGCATCTCGGCGCTGTCTGTTCTGTTTATTCTCGGCGGCATCATTCTGTCGCTTATCGTTGGTGCGTGGCCGGCGCTCCGCGAATTCGGCTTTTCGTTCCTGACCACGCAGCGCTGGGCCCCGTCGGCTGATCCGCCGGTCCTCGGTGCACTCGGTCCGATCTACGGTACGCTGATCACCTCGGTGATCGCGATGGCGATCGCCATTCCGGTCGGCATCGGCATCGCGATCTTCCTCACCGAACTGTGCCCGAACTGGCTGCGCCGCCCGATCGGCATGGCGGTCGAGCTTCTCGCCGGTATTCCCTCGATCATCTACGGCATGTGGGGGTTCTTCGTGCTCGGCCCGTTCCTGGCCAACCACGTGCAGCCGTTCATGATCAATGCTTTCGAAGGCGTCCCGGTCCTCGGCGTGATCTTCGCCGGCCCGCCGTCCTATCTCAGCCTGTTCAACGCGTCGCTGATCCTCGCCATCATGGTGCTACCCTTCATCACCTCGATCTCGGTCGATGTGTTCAAGACGGTGCCGCCGGTGTTGAAGGAAGCCGCCTACGGCGTCGGCTGCACCACCTGGGAAGTCGTCCGCAACGTCGTCATCCCCTATACCCGCGTTGGTGTAATCGGTGGCGTGATGCTGGCGCTCGGCCGTGCGCTCGGTGAAACGATGGCGGTGACCTTCATCATCGGCAACTCGTTCCGTATCACAGGCTCGATCTTTGGCCCGGGCACCACGATCTCGGCAGCCATCGCCAGCGAGTTCGCGGAGAGCGACGGTCTGCATCAATCGGGTCTGATCCTGCTCGGCCTCCTGCTGTTCGTGCTGACATTCTTCGTGCTCTCGGCAGCGCGCCTGATGCTGCTACGTCTGGAAAAGAAGGCGGGCAACTAACATGAACCCGATTTACGCATCCCGCCGTCGCCACGATACGATCATCCGCCTGCTCTGTGTCGGTGCCGCCCTGTTCGGCGTCACCTGGCTCGCGCTGATCCTGTTCACGCTGTTCTACAACGGTCTCGCTGGCATTAGCCTGCAGATATTCACCCAGAACACGCCGCCGCCCGGCTCCATGGAAGGCGGCCTGCTCAATGCCATCGTCGGTTCGGTCATCATGACCGCGATCGGCGTCGGCATAGGCGCACCGCTCGGCCTGTTTGCCGGCACCTATCTCGCTGAATACGGCAAGCACGACAAGCTCACCTCGGTGATCCGCTTCATCAACGACGTGTTGCTGTCGGCCCCGTCCATCATCATCGGCCTGTTCGTCTATGGTGCGGTGGTGGTTCCGATGGGCGGCTTCTCGGCTCTCGCCGGTTCGCTTGCGCTCGCCGTGATCGTGATCCCCGTCGTGGTTCGCACCACGGAAGACATGCTTGGTCTCGTGCCGAACCCGCTGCGTGAAGCGGCCTCGGCGCTCGGCCTGCCGCGCTCCCTGGTCATCAAGCGGATCGCTTATCGTGCGGCCCGTTCCGGTCTGATCACGGGCGTGCTGCTGGCGACCGCGCGCGTCGCCGGTGAAACGGCGCCGCTGCTGTTCACCGCGCTGAGCAACCAGTTCTTCAGTCTCGATCTCACCAAGACGATGGCCAACCTGCCGGTGACCATCAACAACTTCGTGCAGAGCCCCTACGAGTACTGGAAGCAGCTCGCCTGGAGCGGTGCCCTGATCATCACCTTGACCGTACTTGCCCTTAACATTGGCGCGCGCATTCTCGGCGCCGAGAGGACAGCAAAATGAGTGAGCTTTCTGTGTCGTCTGGCGTTCCTTCCGTCTCGATGCCGCCGCCGTCGGTCTTGCAGGGCGAGACCCGTCCCAAGGTCACCGTGCGCGACCTGAACTTCTACTATGGCGAACACCACGCTCTGAAGAAGATCAATCTGACGCTGATGGCGAACCGCGTGACGGCGTTCATCGGCCCGTCAGGCTGCGGCAAGTCCACGCTGCTGCGCATCTTCAACCGGATGTATGATCTGTATCCCGGCCAGCGCGCCGAAGGTCAGCTCATGCTCGACAACCAGAACATTCTGGATCCGAAGCTGGACCTCAACCTGCTGCGCGCCCGCGTCGGCATGGTGTTCCAGAAGCCGACTCCGTTCCCGATGACGATTTACGAAAACATCGCCTTCGGTATTCGCCTCTATGAAAAGATCTCCAAGTCGGAGATGGACGTGCGCGTCGAGAAGGCGCTGCGTGGCGGTGCGCTCTGGAACGAAGTCAAGGACAAGCTCAACGCGTCGGGCCTCAGCCTGTCGGGCGGTCAGCAGCAGCGTCTGTGCATTGCGCGCACCATCGCGGTTCGGCCGGAAGTCATCCTGTTCGACGAGCCGTGCTCGGCGCTGGATCCGATCTCGACCGCGAAGATCGAGGAGCTGATCGACGAGTTGAAGGATCAGTACACGATCGCGATCGTCACCCATAACATGCAGCAGGCTGCCCGCGTCTCCGACACCACGGCCTTCATGTATCTCGGCGAGTTGATCGAGTTCGATCAAACCAACAAGATCTTCACGTCGCCGACCGACCGCCGCACCCAGGATTACATCACCGGCCGCTTCGGCTGACGCGACATATTCGCGGGAGGATTTAGATATGGCTTTTGAACACACCACCAAGGCTTTCGACGACGATCTGCAGGAGCTGACCCGTCTCGTCGCCGAGATGGGTGGCCTCGCGGAACGGCAGATCGTCGAATCCGTCGACGCGCTGATCCGCCGGGACGTCGCACTCGGTGCACGCGTTGTCGCCACCGACGCCGAGATCGACCAGTTGCAGCGCACGATCGAAGAGCGCGCCGTGCTGACCATCGCCAAGCGCCAGCCGATGGCTGTCGATTTGCGCGAGATCGTCGGCGCGCTGCGCGTCGCCACCGATCTGGAGCGGATCGGCGATCTCTCCAAGAACATCGGCAAGCGCGTCAATGCACTCGACAGCGATTTCCATCCGCTGAAGCTGATCCGCGGCCTCGAACACATGACCGACCTCGTGACCACCCAGGTCAAGGCCGTGCTCGACGCCTATGCCGCACACGATCTGCCCGCCGCGATGACGGTGTGGAAGGGCGACGAGGAAATCGACGCGATCTGCACCTCGCTGTTCCGCGAACTCCTTACCTATATGATGGAAGACCCGCGTAACATTTCGTTCTGTATCCACCTGATGTTCTGCGCCAAGAACATCGAGCGGATCGGCGATCACGCCACCAACATTGCAGAAACCGTGTTCTACATGATCGAGGGCCAGCAGATCCTCGACAAGCGCCCGAAGGGCGACATGACCACATTCGCGAATGCGCCGACGGTCTGAAGCATGATCCGGAAAAGTGGAAGCCAGTCTTCCGCAAGGATCATGGCCTAAAGGCTTGTCGGACGTCACTGAGGATATTGACCATATGGCTGTGAATGCACGCATTCTGGTGGTGGAGGACGAGGAAGCCCTCACGACGCTTCTTCGCTACAACCTCGACGCCGAAGGCTATGATGTTGAAACTGTCGCGCGCGGCGACGATGCCGACACCCGCTTGAAGGAGCGGGTGCCGGATCTCGTGGTGCTCGACTGGATGCTGCCGGGTCTGTCCGGCATCGAACTGTGCCGCCGCCTGCGCGCGCGGCCCGAAACCAAGGCATTGCCGATCATCATGCTGACGGCGCGCGGCGAAGAGAGCGAGCGTGTTCGCGGTCTCGCCACCGGCGCCGACGACTATATCGTCAAGCCGTTTTCGGTGCCGGAGCTCCTGGCCCGCGTGAAGGGTCTGCTCCGTCGTGCAGCTCCCGAGCGTCTCGCCACCGTGCTCGCTTTCGGCGATATCGAACTCGACCGCGACAAGCGCCGCGTTGTGCGCTCAAGCCGTCCGATCGATCTCGGTCCGACCGAATATCGCCTGCTGGAGTTCTTCCTGGAACATCCGGGCCGCGTATTCAGCCGCGAGCAGTTGCTCGACAGCGTCTGGGGCCGCGACATCTATATCGACGAGCGCACCGTCGACGTGCATATCGGCCGCCTGCGCAAGCTGCTCAATCCCGCCGGTGAGCCCGATCCGATCCGCACCGTGCGCGGCGCCGGCTATGCGCTGGACGACCGGTTCGACAAGGCGGCGGAGTAACAACACACGCTGTGTCGTCCCCGCGAAGGCGGGGACCCATAGCCTCCGTCTTCTCGGCTCTATCCAGGACGCCTGCGAATACGCCCCAACCACTCTTTCGGTGGTTATGGGTCCCCGCCTTCGCGGGGACGACACCGAGTGTCAACGCAAGCGCCCCGGCAATCACCATCCAAAACAAAAAAATGCCCGGCTCATCACCGGGCATTTTCATTTGGTTTAGATATCTTCCAGCTCAGCGCGTGGGCTTCGGTACCGCGCGGCGGCGGTCGCTCGCCGGCTGATAGGCGATGCGCGAGTGATGTGCGCAATAGGGGGCGCCAGCCAGGGCCCTGCCGCCGCAGAAGTAAAAATCCGCGCTCGACGGATCGCCGATCGGCCAGTGGCAGGTGGCATCGTTGAGCTCGACCAGCGACAGGCGCTGGCTGATCGGTACGATGTTGTCATAGGCGATCGGATCGGGCTCCGCCTCGATCTCGTAATTATGGGCCAGCGCGGTGTTGCCGCGGGCCATCGGGCGGGCGACGCGTACCATCTGCTGGGCCGGGCGCGCCTTGCGCTGCCGCGGAGCTGCCGAGGAGGGGCTCTTGGCGCGGCCGGACAGGCCGAGACGGTGCACCTTGCCGATCACGGCATTGCGGGTCACGTTGCCGAGTTCCGCGGCGATCTGGCTGGCGGAGAGGCCGCCTTCCCAGAGTTTCTTCAACTGTTCGACGCGATCGTCGGTCCATGTCATTACCGTCATCGCCATTTTCCCTTCGTAAGCGCCAGAGCACCGGTCAGCGCTGCGAGTTGAGACTTCAAAAATCCCTGCGGTCAGAATCCCTTAGCGCTCACCGGGCGCGAATTTCGCGTCCGGCTGTTACGCCGCACTGGATGTGTCATTAAAAGGTCTACCGCCGCACGAGATGTCGTATCCGACGAGACAAAAGCTACAATATGCCGTGACTCGCGCGCAAGAGTCGGGCATGCCGCGTCCACATGCTTCTGCAAATAAAGCTGCAAAATCGGCTTTTTCTGCGACTCCGTGTGACTCGAAAGCCGCAGTGCGCGGTTGACAGTCTTCACAGCACACATAGAATAATGCCCACGTGCCGCCCGAGAAGGGCGGCACGTTTCGTTTCTAGGGTCCGTTGTTCGATTTCGCACAATTGTCATCGACGCGGCCGCAGTCTTTTCGATCGGATCGGTTATGACCAGCAACGCAACGTCTTCGCCCCTCTCTCAGGCCCACTTGCTGCCTGTTTTCGCGCGTGCGGATGTCGCTTTCGAGCGCGGTGAAGGCGCGTGGCTGATTGGAACCGACGGCGAGCGCTACCTCGATTTCACCAGCGGCGTTGCCGTGAACGCACTTGGCCATGCGCACCCACATATGGTCGCCGCATTGCAGGAGCAGGCCACCAAGCTCTGGCACATGTCGAACCTGTTCAAGAGCCCGGACGGCGAGCGCCTCGCCGCGCGGCTGTGCGAACAGAGCTTTGCCGACTTCGTGTTCTTCGCCAATTCGGGTGCGGAAGCGATGGAATGCGCGATCAAGGTGACCCGCCACTATCATTTCTCCAAGGGCCACCCCGAGCGCACGCGCATCATCACCTTTGAAGGCGCGTTCCATGGCCGCACCCTCGGCACGCTGGCGGCGACGGGCGCCGCGAAATATCTCGAAGGCTACGGCACGCCGCTCGACGGCTTCGACCAGTTGCCGCTCGGCGATATCGAAGCCGTGAAGAAGGCCATCGGCCCGAACACTGCCGGCATTCTCATCGAGCCGCTGCAGGGTGAGGGTGGCGTGCGTGCGCCGAGCAACGCGTTCTTTGGCGCGCTGCGCGAACTTTGCGACAAGAACGGCATACTTTTGATCTTCGACGAAGTGCAGACCGGCATGGGCCGCACCGGCGAACTGTTTGCCTATCAGCGCATCGGCGTGACGCCGGATGTCATGGCGCTGGCCAAGGCACTCGGCGGCGGTTTCCCGATCGGCGCGTGCCTTCTCTCGGCGGAAGCGGCCGAAGGCATGGCGCCCGGCTCGCACGGCTCGACCTTTGGCGGCAATCCGCTGGCGGTGGCCGCGGCGAATTCCGTGCTCGATATCATGCTGAAGCCCGGTTTCTTCGACCATGTGAAGAAGATGTCGCTGCTGTTGAAACAGAAACTCGCGGGCGTGGTCGATGGCCATCCAGATGTGCTCAGCGAAGTGCGCGGCGAAGGTCTTCTGATCGGCCTCAAGGCCGTGGTGCCGGCGGGCGATCTCGTGGCAGCATTGCGTGACGCGAAGCTGCTGACGGTTGGCGCCGGCGACAATGTGGTGCGCTTCCTGCCGCCGCTGATCGTCAGCGAGTCCGAGATCGAGCAGGCCGTGCAGCGGCTCGAACAGGCCTGCGTAGCGCTCGGCTCACCCGACAAGACGCAGGGAGCCGCGTGATGAGCACGTCACCGCGGCATTTCCTCGATCTCACGGCCGTGCCGGCCAGCGAGTTGCGCAATATCATGAACGCGGCTGCCGCCATGAAGGCGAAGCTGAAGGGGCGGGATGGCTCGAATGCCGAGCCCGATCGTCCGCTCAAGAACAAGACGCTGGCGATGATCTTCGAAAAGCCCTCGACGCGCACCCGCGTGTCGTTCGAGGTCGGCATGCGCCAGCTCGGCGGCGACGTCGTGATGCTCACCGGCGCCGAAATGCAGCTCGGTCGCGGCGAGACCATTGCCGACACCGCGCGCGTGCTGTCGCGCTTCGTCGACATCATCATGATCCGCATCCTCAATCATGACTCGCTGGTGGAGCTCGCGGAAAACGCGACCGTGCCGGTCATCAACGGCCTGACGCGCTTCTCGCATCCCTGCCAGGTGATGGCGGATGTCATGACCTATGAGGAGCACCGCGGTCCGATCAAGGGGCGCACCGTGGCCTGGACCGGCGACGACAACAATGTACTGATGTCCTGGGCCCATGCGGCCGAGCGCTTCCAGTTCAAGCTCAATATCGCGACGCCGCCGCAGTTGTCGCCGAAGAAGCCGTTCAAGGACTGGGTCAAGGCGGCAAACGCGCCGATCACCTTCAGCGACGATCCCGATGCGATGGTGAAGGGCGTCGATTGCGTCGTCACCGACACCTGGGTGTCGATGGGCGATAAGGACGGCGAGACCCGCCACAACCTGTTGAAACCCTATCAGGTCAATGCGCGCCTGATGTCGCTGGCCAAGCCCGACGCACTCTTCATGCACTGCCTGCCGGCGCATCGCGGCGAGGAGGTCACCGACGAGGTGATCGACGGTCCGCAGTCGGTGGTGTTCGACGAGGCCGAAAATCGCCTGCATGCGCAGAAGGGCATTCTGGCCTGGTGCCTCAACGCTGTGGCGTGAGGCGCGATCAGCGATCGAGTTCTGTCGCGGCCAGCTCGGCCACCTGAAGGTCGATGCTCGCCGGATCGTCGTCGCCGAGGAACCATGCGGCCGAGAGGCCGGTCCACGCCAGGACCCATTGCAGCAAGCGATGGCGATCGAGTTTCGCTGCGTCGCTGACGACCTCGACACGCCGCTGGAAACGGCCTGGCAAGGTTGAGACCGGGCGCGTGGGGTCCGAGAGATCCGGGTTGGTGAAAATGTTGGCGAAGTCGAAGCCGCGCTCGCCGATGATGTGCTTCGGATCGATGGCGAGCCAACCACGCGCCCCGAAGTCCAGCACATTGTCATGGTGGAGGTCGCCGTGCAGCACGGTCACCTCGCGCGGGTCGTCCAGCAAAGCGTTGGCCGTTTCGGAACAGCGACGTAACAGGCCGCCATGGGTCGCTGCGACCGGCGCGAGTTCGCGAAACCAATGCTGCAGCGGTACTAGCGGAGGCGGCGATTTTTGCCTTGGCCGGTGCAACCGCGCCGCCACGGCGCACAGGATGTGCGAGGCTTCGTCGTCCTGTCCACCACGCGCCATGTCGGAGAGCGAGGCCGGGCCTTGTGCGCGTTCCATCAGCAACGCGTCGTCATGGCGGTCCAGAACCCGTGCGGCGCCCTCGCCGTCCCACCATTCCAGTACCGCGCTGCCGGCGCGTTCGTCCTCGCCCCTGGCCAGTTTCAGCATCGCCGGCTGGCCCCGATGCAGGACTGGCAGCAAATATCCGGCGTGGGAGGTAATGGCCGTGCCGTCCGGGACGAGGTGCCATCGCGTAAGGTAGGTTTCAAACATCGTTCGCTTATACTTGGTAGATATCTCATCCGAGCGGGGGCAAATCGTCGCCCGATGCCTTGTATTCGTTCGGACATTTGCCCCTTTGCGGGGTTTCGATTTCAGCTCCTCGCCCTTACATAGAGCGCCATGACCCCATCAAATCCAAATCTCCAGCCCGACGCCCCCATCCGCGCGCCGTCCTCCGTTCCGGTCGATGACGCGGTGCTGCCCTTCGAGGTTGCGCCGCTCGATCTGCGCGGGCGGCTGACGCGACTTGGCCCGGCACTCGATGAACTGCTCGCCAAGCATGATTATCCCGCGCCGGTGGCCAAGCTGCTCGGCGAGGCCATCGTGCTGACCACGCTGCTCGGCTCGGCACTGAAATTCGACGGCCGTTTCATCCTCCAGACCCAGACCGACGGTCCGGTGTCGCTGATGATCGTCGACTTCCGCGCGCCCGATAAAATGCGGGCCTATGCGCGGTTCGATGTCGAACGCCTCGTGCCTGGTCTGGATACCGCGGCGCTGCTCGGCAAGGGCCATCTGGCGATGACCGTCGATCAGGGGCCGGATATGAGCCGTTATCAGGGTATGGTCGCGCTCGACGGCGGTACGCTGGAAGATGCCGCGCATGAATACTTCCTGCGCTCCGAACAGATTCCGACCAAGGTGCGCCTCGCCGTGGGCGAGGAATGGCGCAGCGGTGAGGAGGGCGGCCCGACACATCGCTGGCGCGCCGGCGGCATGCTGCTCCAGTTCCTGCCGAAGGCGCCGGAGCGCGTGCAGCGTGATCTCCATGCTGGCGACGTGCCGGACGGTGTGAGCGCGGATGTCGTGCCGGAAGATGACGCCTGGGTCGAAGGCCAGTCGCTGATCGGGACGGTCGAGGATGTGGAACTGATCGATCCCGATCTGTCCGGCGAGCGGCTGCTGTATCGCCTGTTCCACGAGCGCGGCGTCCGCGTCTTCGCGCCGTCGCCGTTGCGCGCAGAGTGTTCCTGTTCGCGCGATGCCGTGTCCGGCATGCTCAAGAGCTTCGAGCCGCAGGACCGCGCCGACATGGTCAAGGACGACAAGGTCGTCGTGACCTGCGAGTTTTGTTCGTCGGTCTATGAGTTCACACCGCAGGAAGCGGGCGTGGAATAGGGCGTTCGCCCGCGTCACGCCCCGCTGTCATTACCAGGCACACCAACTGGTGTGCCTGAGGGCATGCGAAAGCGGCTAAGCCGGCAGAGCGCGAACCTCGGCCACTCCACATGGAGTGGCGGGGAATCTCAATCCACACTCGTCATTCCGGGGCGTCGGAGTGCGACGAAGTCGCACGCAGGCGAACCCGGAATCCCAGAGTGTTTTGCGCTGAACAGGTCGGGATTCCGGGCTCGGTCCCGTCGCCTGCGGCGCCGGTCCCGCCCCGGAATGACAGTGTGGGGCGGGACAGCGCTAAACATTTTTTCCTATTTCTCATTGACAGAATCCCTATCAGGTTTATATTCTCCTCCGTCCTGCCCCACCGAGAGGGGCGATCGCGATCGTCACGTTCGCGGGGTGGGATGCGGTGGACGCCGGAGATGCGGCGTTACGCGGTTCATGGGTGACGTCTGTCTTCGGGCAGGACGGATCTGCGCCAGCACTGCCACTGGCAAGGAGACGGCCGGCCTTGGGATGGAAAGACCCCTGGACAGTGTGACGGACGACCAAGTCAAAACGCGTTCGGCTTACTCGCTTGAGGCACCCTGTCCCATTCGCCTTGGGACTTTAATTCGGTGATCGGATCGTTCGCCATGGCAACGCGCAAGCAACCGAAAAAACACCGCAGGCGGAACGCTGGGCACTTGCTCGGCGCGTCCGAAAGTCCTGATGCACTCTTACTTGCGGAAGACCGCATAGCATCAGGCCCAAGGGTGCAACGGGCACCCGGCGTTCCGCACGCCCTCTCACAGGAGGGCGGGAATGCCAAACACGACGGCGCCCCCGCGCCGCAAACAATGGGGGCGATGACGCATGTCTGAAGGACAGTGGCTGTTTGACATTCGAAGAAGCTGAGACGCGCAGGCGGTCGCGATATCCCTCCCTCAAGCGGCGAAGCCGCGCAGTGGAGTCCGGCGGACGAATTCGTCCGCCTTAGGCGGCCGAACGAGGCGATGCGCAGCGTCGCTGAAGTGGAGGCCGGGGTGGGGCATCTCCGCATACTCCGAGCTTGTTGCACCGCCCCCACCCGACCGGCCTTCGGCCGGCCACCCATGGCGGACGAACCGTCCGCCAGACCCCACGCAAGCGCGGGGGAGGGAGAAGAAGCAGCCCCTACTAATTCAGCACGCGCTTTCCGTCTGGTCCGTCCAGTGAAAACAGCGGCACGTCGATTTCGAACGGCTCGCCGGTATCGGTCACCATCTGATAGGTGCCTTCCATGAAGCCGGACGTCGTCGGCAGCGGCACGCCCGATGTGTATTCGAAGCGTTCGCCGGGGCCGAGCACGGGCTGCTCGCCGACGACGCCTTCGCCGTGCACTTCCTGCATACGGCCGGACGCATCGGTGATGATCCAGTGCCGGGTCTTCAGCTGCACGGTCTCTTTGCCGGCATTGGTGATGACGACCGTATAGGACCAGAAGAACTCACGCTTCTCCTGCGACGAGCGTTCGGGCATGAAATTCGGTTCGACGGTGACTTCGATCTGTCGTGTTATGGCGCGGTACATGGCGGTGTCATCGTTCAAAATGCGTCGCAAGCATAGCGAAAAACACGTTACCGGCCAAATCCAGGGAAAATCGGCGTGGAGTGCTGCGCGGAACGGCGGCGACCCATCGCGGTTTCAACATAGTTACCGCATAATCGATCCCTGATTTGGCTATGACGTGACGGATCGTCCCCAGCAAATGGCCTGCGTGGTGTGGGGCGGTCGATTTTCATCATGCGACGATTTCCGTTGAGCGGTGCTGAATGACCTCTGTTGCCGACCCGATTGCCGGCCAGTCCCACGCAGATGCGTCCTCCCACGTGTCCGCGTCGCGCGCCTCGACGCGTGCCGATGCCGTGTCGTTTCCCATCGCGGGCACCGAGCGCGAATTGCGCCTCGATCTGTTTCGCGGGCTGGCGCTATGGCTGATCTTCATCGATCACCTGCCGCCGAATATCCTGACCTGGCTGACGATCCGTAATTACGGTTTCAGCGACGCCACCGAGATCTTCATCTTCATCTCCGGCTATACCGCCGCCTTCGTCTATGGCCGCGCCATGCAGGAGCAGGGCACGCTGGTCGCCAGCGCGCGCATTTTCAAGCGGGTCTGGCAGATCTATGTCGCCCACGTCTTCCTGTTCACGATCTTCCTTGCCGAAATCTCCTATGTCGCGACGCGGTTCGAGAACCCGCTCTATTCGGAAGAAATGGGGATTCTCGATTTTCTCAAACAGCCCGATGTGACCATCGTTCAGGCGCTGTTGCTGAAATTTCGCCCGGTGAACATGGACGTGTTGCCGCTCTATATCGTCCTCATGCTGTTCCTGCCGCCGATCCTCTGGCTGATGCGGCGCCGCGCCGATCTCACGCTGGCGCTGTCGGTCGGTCTTTATGCGCTGACCTGGGAATTCGACCTGCATCTGACCGCCTACCCGAACGGCGTTTGGGCCTTCAATCCGTTCGCCTGGCAGTTGCTGTTCGTGTTCGGCGCCTGGTGTGCACTGGGCGGCGCCGTCAGGATGTCGCGGATACTGTCATCCAACATCACGCTGTGGCTCTGCGTGGCCTATCTTCTGGCGGCGTTCTGGGTGACGCTGACCTGGTACATTCCGCAGATCCATCATCTGTTGCCGAAGGTCATCGAGCAGTGGATGTATCCCATCAACAAGACTGATCTCGACGTGCTGCGCTTCGCCCACTTCCTGGCGCTGGCGGCGCTCACCGTCCGTTTCCTGCCCAAGGAGTGGCCGGGGCTGAAATCGGTCTGGCTGCGGCCGATGGTGCTGTGCGGCCAGCACTCACTCGAAATCTTCTGTATCGGGGTGTTCCTGGCCTTTGCCGGCCATTTCGTGCTGGCTGAGGTCGCCGGCGGGGCCGGCATGCATGCCCTGATCAGCTTCCTCGGCATAGTTGTTATGTCAACCGCCGCCTGGGTGTTTTCGTGGTACAAGGGCGTCACTGTCAAAGGCGGATCCCGCGCCAAACGATCCGACGCGGATCTCGCAGGAGGGGAAGCATGAAGGCCGTTCTGCGGCTCACGATGCTGGCTGGCCTGCTGGTGGCGGCTCCTGTCCGGGCCGAACCGCCCGCGCATACCTGTGAGGTTCCCGCCTACCTCCTGACATCCGAAAGCACCTTGCCCAAGGTCGAGGCCGCGGCAAAACCGGGCGGAAAGCTCGATATTCTGGTCATTGGCAGCCGATCCTCGGTGATCGGGGTCTCCGACCATTCCGCAGCCTATCCGAACCGCCTGCAGGCCTATCTGAAGGAGAAGCTGCCGGGCGTCGAGGTGAACGTGGCGCTGGAACTGCAGGTCAAGAAGACCGCCGAGGAAATGGCCCCGACCCTGGAACAGCTGGTGACGGACAAGAAGCCGAACCTGGTGATCTGGCAGACCGGAACCGTGGATGCCATGAAACAGGCCGACGCCGAGGACTTCCGCAATGCCCTGGATGAGGGCGTTGCCGCCATGCAAAAGGCCGGAACTGACGTCATTTTAATGAATCTGCAGTACAGTCCGCGCACGGAGACGATGATTTCCGGCTCCGCCTACCTAGATAATATGCGTGTGGTGGCGCAGCAGCACGATGTTCCGCTGTTCGACCGTTTCGCCATCATGCGGCACTGGAATGAGAGCGGTGATTTCGACCTGTTCAGCGCGTCGCCCGGCATGGAGCTGGCGAAGCGGGTGCATGATTGTCTTGGCCGGGCGCTTTCGACCTTTGTCGTCGATGCGGCCAAGATCAAAGCAGCGGATTTGAGGATTCAGCGTTAATGAGTTTCGTCGGCCATTTGTCTCGTCTTGCTGTCGTCGCTGCCTTTGCCGCCTCTACGACTCTCGCACTCCCGATCTCATCGTCCATCGCGCACGCCGAAGCGGCGCAGGCCGCTCCAGCCGACAGCAAGGGCGCCGACCAGAGCGTTGCGGTGAATGATCCCGCGGACGCCGCGAAGAGGGGCGTCGCTGCGAAGGCCATCGACAAGGTCAAGGAAGTCGCAAAGACCGCGACCGATATCTTGAGCCGCGTCCCCTGCCGCACACCGAAAGGCGGCATGAAGGCGATGGGCGCGTTGCCGCATGTGGCCAGCAAGCTCGTTGCCGGCAAACCCGTGGTCATCGTTGCGTTCGGCTCGTCCTCCACTGAAGGCTACGGTTCGACGGCGCCGGAATTCACCTATCCGAACCGCCTTGCGGCGCAGCTACATCGTGCTTACCCGTCGGCCAACATCACCGTGCTCAACCGTGGCAAGGGCGGCGAAGACGCGCCGGAAATGATGGCGCGGCTGCAGAGCGAAGTGATCAATTCGAAGCCTGATCTCGTGATCTGGCAGGTCGGCACCAATGCGGTGCTGCGCAATCTCGATCCCGGCGAAACCAGCAAGATGGTGGAAGACGGCGTTGCCCGCATTCAGGCGGCGGGTGCCGATCTGGTGCTGGTCGATCCGCAATATTCGCCGCTGGTGAATACGCGTCCCGAAGGCACCAGCAAGATGGTCTCGCTGCTGCACAAGGTGGCCGAACTACGCAAGGTCGGCATCTTCCCGCGCTTCGAAGTGATGAAGGAATGGCACGAAGGCCAGCAGATGTCGTTCGACAGCTTCGTTATTGCCGACGGCCTGCATATGAACGATTGGGGCTATGCCTGCTTCGCGCAGTTGCTCGGCGACAACATCATCAAGTCGGTCGGCCAGGTGAAGCTCGGCATCAACGAGCCGCAGATTCAGCAGGCGCAGAAGCCGCTGTAGTACTGCGGCCGACATTTAGCCGGCCGCAGTTTTCAATACTAGTCGATCAAGCCTTCGCCAGTGCCGCCTGAAGATCCTCGATCAGATCGTCACGATGCTCGAGGCCGGCCGAGAAGCGGATGAAGCCTTCCGTGATCCCGAGTTCGAGCCGTGCTTCCAGCGGCAGGCGCTGATGCGTCGTCGTCGCCGGATGCGTAACGAGGCTCTTGGCGTCGCCGAGATTGTTGGAGATGCGGGCGACTTTCAGCTCGTTGAGGACGCGGAACGCCGCTGCCTTGCCGCCCTTTACCTCGAAGCCGATCAGCGTCGAACCCGCACGCATCTGCTTCTTCACCGTCGCCGCCTGCGGATGGTCCTCGCGGCCCGGATAGATCAGCCGCGAAATCTTCGGATGCTGGGCCAGCACATCCGCGACCGCCGCGGCCGTCTGGGTTTGCCGCTCGACGCGGATCGCCAGCGTCTCCAGTCCCTTCACCAGCGTCCATGCATTGAACGGCGAGATCGAGGGGCCGGTCTGGCGCAGATAGTTATGAATATGCTCGTCGATGAAGTCCTTCGACGACAGGATGATGCCGCCGAGACAGCGTCCCTGACCGTCGATATGCTTGGTCGCCGAATACACGACGACATCTGCACCGAGCGCCAGCGGGCTCTGCCAGAGCGGCGTCGCGAACACGTTATCGACAATCAGTCGCGCACCGCCGGCATGAGCGATCTCCGCGATGGCTGATATGTCGAGCACGTCGAGCGTCGGATTGGTCGGACTTTCCAGGAACAGCGACTTGGTGTTCGGGCGCATTGCCTTCTGCCACTGGTCGAGGTCGAGTCCATCGACAAGCGTGAATTCGATGCCGTAGCGAGGCAACAGCTCTTCGATGACGTAACGGCAGGAGCCGAACAGCGCCTTGGCGGCGACGACGTGATCGCCCATGCGCAGCGGCGCGAGAATGGCGGTGGTCACGGCGGCCATGCCGGTGGCCGTCGAGCGTGCAGCCTCCGCACCTTCGAGGTCGATCATGCGGCTCTCGAACATCGACGTATTCGGATTCGAAAAGCGCGAATAGATGAAACCGGGATCTTCGCCCTTGAACCGCGCCTCGCAGGCTTCAGCGGTCTCGTAGATGAAGCCTTGCGTGAGGAAGAGGGCTTCGGACGTCTCGTTGAATTGCGAGCGCAGCGCGCCGGAATGAACGAGCCGGGTTTCGGGGCGATAGGACTTCGTAGACATGTGACCTCCAACGTACCCGCGTGACACGGGCACAAAAAACCGGCCTGGACGGACGTCCTCAGGCCGGGATCGCATGCTGGAAGGACATGTGTCCCCGGCCTGTTTAGCGACTTATTTTACGTGGCTGCAAGCCGGCCGGCTCAAATCACCACGGGATAACGATGTGCATATTCCCGCTTGCCCTTTTCGTCAAGGCGGGGCTGAGATAACCGGTAAAGTCGCTATTTTTCAGTGTATTCTCGCTGAAGGACGACCGAAGGACGAGACCTGTGCCGTTTACGCTTGCCCCCGATGCCGATGGAATTCTGCCCGACCGCATGATTGCGGCGATGGCCGATGCCGGCCTGATCCTGCCGGAATATCCCTTCGTCGAGAGCCAGATTCAGCCCGCCAGCCTCGATCTGCGGCTCGGCTCCATCGCCTATCGCGTGCGCGCCAGCTTCCTGCCGGGGCCGAATTCGACCGTTGCCGAGCGCATCGACGAGCTGAAGCTGCACGAGATCGATCTGTCCGATGGCGCGGTGCTGGAAACCAACTGCGTCTACATCGTCCCGCTGATCGAAAGCCTGGCGCTGCCGCCGAATATCTTCGCTGCCGCGAATCCGAAGAGCTCCACGGGGCGCCTCGACGTGTTCACCCGCGTCATCGCCGACGGCACGCGCCGCTTCGACGTGATCGGTGCCGGCTATCACGGCCCGCTCTATGCCGAGATCAGCCCGAAGACATTTCCGGTGCTGCTGCGTGAGGGCTCGCGTCTGTCGCAGGTTCGCTTCCGCGTCGGCGATGCCGTGCTCGATACCGAAGCGCTGGAAGAACTCCACGCGCAGGAGCCGCTGGTCGACAGCGACACGGCCGATCTCAACAATGGCCTCGCGCTCTCGGTTGATCTCTCCGGCGAAAACGCTTCCGGCTTTGTCGGCTACCGCGCCAAGCGTCATACCGGCGTCGTCGATATCGATCGTCGCGGTGGCTACAGCGTCAATGAATTCTGGGAGCCGATCTCGGCGCGCAAGGACGGCACGCTGATCCTCGATCCCGGCGAGTTCTACATTCTCGCGTCCAAGGAAGCGGTGCAGGTGCCGCCGGACTACGCCGCCGAAATGGTGCCGTTCGATCCGCTGGTCGGTGAATTCCGCGTGCATTATGCCGGCTTCTTCGATCCCGGCTTCGGTCATGACGGTGCCGGCGGCAAGGGCTCTCGTGCCGTGCTCGAAGTGCGTTCGCGCGAAGTGCCGTTCATTCTCGAACATGGCCAGATCGTCGGCCGTCTCGTCTATGAGCGGATGCTGGATCGCCCGGATGCACTCTATGGCCAGCGCATCGGCTCGAATTATCAGGGCCAGAGCCTGAAGCTCTCGAAGCACTTCAAGGTGTGATCGCTGGCCACTTAAATACGTACGAAAAAAGGCCCGCATTGCTGCGGGCCTAAGTTTTTTCTGGAGACGAAGTAGACGATAGATCGTCAGGCTTACTGAACGAAGCCTGCGCCAAAGTTGCCCAGGTTGAAGCGGTAGTTCAGGCCAGCCTTGATCGTGTGCTCGTCGTTCTTGAAACCGCCAACGGCGAGGGTCGGCGTGATGAAGTTGACGTTGCCGAAGTCGTAATACTGATATTCGACCTTGCCCGACCAGTTCTGGGTGAACAGATATTCGAGACCGCCGCCAACCGTGTAGCCATCGCGGCCACCGTCGCCGGCAAAGCCGTTGGTGAAACGCGAGTCAGCCCAGGCGTAACCGCCCTTCACGTAAAGCAGTGCCGGACCCCAAGTGTAACCGAGACGACCGGTGACCGAACCGAGCCCACGATTGTCGAAGTTGCTGCTGGTGGAAAGGAAGCTGTAGTTGGCTTCGAGACCGACCACCCAGTTCGGCGCGAACTGGTAGTCGTAACCACCCTGCACACCGCCCATGAACGTACCGTCATTGCTGCCACCGAGCAGGTTGTTGTCGTTGCCCGGGAACGCGCCGCCGACGTGGCCACCGATATAGAAGCCGGTCCAGTTGTAGATCGGAACAGCCGGAGCATAGGCCGGAGGAGCCTTGGTGTAGGGACGCGCAGCGAGGTCGGCAGCAGACGCAGGAGCAGCCAAGGCGACGAGGGCCAGAGCAGCGGTAGACAGTAGAAGCTTCTTCATCAGGTGTTCCTTCTCAATCCCAACGGGGATGACGAAGGCAACCTAGACTATTGCGCAGTGATTGCTGTCACACGCGTGCAACAGCGCTTCAAACGAAAAAGGCAGCTTTGGCGACCACGTCGCGCTTAAGACACAGCATTGCCCAAATTGATTCAGGAACTTTTCACGATGTGCGATTTGGCTTCTATAATGTTCCGATTGAGGCGATGGAACCCGACGTCGATCCCCGATCAGCCGCGGTAACGCAACGCTTCAACCAGCGCCGCGAATGCGGATGTCGGTTGCCGGCGGCTCGGATAATAAAGGTGATAACCCGAGAACGGTTGGCACCAATCGTCCAGCACCTGAACAAGCCGGCCTGAGGCAATGTGATCGCGCACGCGATCCTCCGGCAAATAGGCTAGCCCCAATCCGTTCAGCACCGCCTTGTGGCGCATTGACATGTTGTTGAACACGATCTGGCCATCGACGCGCACTTTCAAGGCGCGCCCGCGCTTCTCGAACTCCCACGCATAGAGGCCGCCCATGGTCGGCAGACGGATATTGATGCAGTCATGCGCGGTGAGGTCTTGCGGGCGTTTCGGCAGCGGTCGTTTGGCGAAGTAGGACGGTGCGCCGACCACGACCATGCGAAAATCAGGCCCGATCCGAACGGCGATCATGTCTTTTGCGACCTGTTCACCCAGGCGAACGCCCGCGTCGTAGCGTTCCGCAACGATATCGATAAGGCCGTAATCGACGACGAGTTCGGCCTTGATGTCTGGATAGCGCGGCAGCAGCTTCGCGAGGGCAGGCCAGATGATCGTCTCGGCGGAATGCTCACCGGTGGTGATGCGGATGGTGCCGGCCGGCTTCTCGCGCAACTCCGTGACAGCCGCGAGTTCGGCGTCGATCTCTTCCAGCTTCGGGCCGATCGTCCGGATCAGGCGTTCGCCGGCTTCGGTCGGCGCAACGCTGCGGGTCGTTCGGGTCAATAGCCGCAGTCCGAGCCGCTCCTCAAGACCGCGAATGGTGTGGCTGAGTGCGGATTGCGAGACGCCGAGCTTGGCGGCTGCGCGCGTAAAGCTCGCTTCTCTCGCGACGGCGAAGAAAGCAAGGAGGTCGTCGATTGTCTGGCGGGCCATTCATGAATCCGGCTGATAAGTGCGTGCAGATTATATCATCTAATCTCATGGGCGCACGATCTCCAGATGTCGCATGTCGGCGGCAACATCCCACCAGTGCGGAGCCGCTCGTTGTCTGGCGCAGGAGATCTGAAATGAAGACACGCAAACTCGGGGCAAGCGGACTGGAGGTGTCAGCCATTGGGCTCGGCTGTATGGGGATGAGCTTCGGCTACGGGCCTCCGGCCGACACAACAGAAATGACCGCACTGATCCGCGCGGCTGTTGAGCGCGGTGTCACGTTGTTCGATACCGCCGAAGTCTATGGTCCGTTCACCAATGAAGAACTCGTCGGCGCGGCGCTCGCGCCGATCCGTGATCAGGTGGTCATCGCCACCAAATTCGGCTTCAGGCTCGATCCCGCAACCGGTCAGCAGGTCGGTCTCGACAGTCGACCCGCGCATATTCGCGAGGTCGCTGAAGCATCGCTCAGGCGCTTGAAGACCGATGCCATCGATCTATTCTATCAGCACCGCGTGGATCCCGACGTGCCGATCGAGGATGTGGCCGGCGCGGTGAAGGACCTGATCGCCGAAGGCAAGGTGAAGCACTTCGGTCTGTCCGAACCGGGCG
Source organism: Tardiphaga sp. 813_E8_N1_3 (assembly GCF_051811025.1). Lineage (NCBI taxonomy): Bacteria > Pseudomonadati > Pseudomonadota > Alphaproteobacteria > Hyphomicrobiales > Nitrobacteraceae > Tardiphaga > Tardiphaga sp. 813_E8_N1_3. The sequence goes on along the minus strand of NZ_JBPWQE010000001.1, from coordinate 5,274,301 downwards.
TGACGACAATTCGCCGCGCCCATGCCGTACAGCCGATCACCGCAATCCAGAGCGAATATTCGCTGTGGACGCGTGGCCCTGAAAAGGAAGTGCTGGCGACGCTCGATGAGCTCGGGATCGGCTTCGTCCCCTACAGCCCGCTCGGCAAGGGCTTCCTCACCGGTGCCATGAATGAGAGCACGACGCTCGACAGCGGTGACTTCCGCAACATTCTCCCGCGCTTCACACCCGAAGCGCGCAAGGCCAATCAGGCGCTGGTCGATTTGCTTGGCGAGATCGCCGGACGCAAGCAGGCGACGCCGGCGCAGATCGCGCTGGCATGGCTGCTGGCCCAGAAGCCGTGGATCGTGCCGATCCCGGGCACCACGAAACTGCATCGGCTCGAAGAAAATCTCGGTGCGGCGGCCATCGAGCTGACAGTCGGTGATCTGCGGGACATCGACAGCGCTGCTGCAAAGATCACCGTGCAGGGCAACCGCTATCCGGACAGGCTGGAGGCGATGACCGGCCGGTAGTCCGCAGGTCACGCGCTCCCTAGGTCTCGCGCTGCTGCCACAGCGCCGTGAGGCCTTCGCGATAGGTCGGAAACGCGAGCTTCACGCCGAGCTCGCGTTTCAGCCGCGCATTTGAGATGCGGTTGCTGCTGGCATAGAAGCTGCGCGCCATCGGGCTCATCTCGGCGTCATCGAAATTCTGCTCGGGCGGCGGCGCGATTCCCATCAGCGATGCGGCGAATGTCACGACGTCCTGCGGCGGCGCCGGCTCGTCGTCGCACAGATTCCAGATGCCGGTCTGCGGATGTTCGAATGCAGCCGCGATGGTCGCCGCGATGTCATCCACATGAATGCGATTGAACAGCTGGCCCGGCTTGACGATGCGATGGGCCTTTCCGGCTTTGAGATTCTCCAGCGCATTGCGGCCGGGGCCGTAGATGCCGGCAATGCGCAGGATTGTCGTGCGATCGCCGGCCACGGCAGACCAGCCGGCTTCAGCATCGATACGTGCCTTGCGCCGGCCCTCGCCGGAGACCGGGGCGGTTTCGTCGATCCAGGCGCCTTGATGATCGCCGTAAACCCCGACGCTGGAGAGATAGACGATACGTCGGATGCCGCTGGCGGCGATCTGCGCGCCGAAGGCTTGCAACACGGGATCGCCATCTGCACCGGGCGGGGTCGAGACGAGCAGTGCGTCGGTATTTGCGAGGCGATCGGCAATGCGGGGGTCGGTGGCGTCCGGGTTGAAGATGAGCGTCTCGATATCGCGGGCTGGCGCCAAGTCCGCCGATTTACCGGCCGTGCGGACAGTGCCGGCAATCGCGGTAAATGGACCGCCATGCTGGGCGATGAACCGGTTTGCGCTGTAGCCGAGCCCGAAGACGAAAAGACGCACGGTCATCCCATTTCTGCATGAATTCGGGCGCGCCGGCCCATTTCAAGGTCATCATTTGGGCTGCAGAGCGTGTCGGTCAAGTGCGCGACTCCGTCATCTTTTGTGGTACTGCTCGCTCACGAGACCGGCGCGAATGCCGGCAGATTTGGGAAGGACGAGACGATGGCCACCACGCTGGCATCAGACGCATATGCGCCGCGCTACATCAAACTGAATGCGCGCGACAACGTCGCCATCATCGTCAATGATTTTGGCCTGCCTGCAGGCACCAGAATGACCGACGGTCTGGAACTGCGCAATTTCGTGCCACAGGGGCATAAGGTGGCGTTGGAAGATATCGCCAAGGATGCGCCCATCATTCGCTACGGCGAGATCATCGGCTATGCGCTGGATATGATTTCGGCCGGCGAATGGGTCGAGGAGGCGCGTATCCACATGCCCGATGCGCCGGACCTCGACAGCCTTGAGATTGCCAATGCGGTTCCGGAACCCCAGCCGCCGCTGACCGATTATACGTTCGAAGGTTTTCGCAATCCCGACGGCTCCGTCGGTGTGAAGAACATTCTCGCCATCAGCACCTCGGTGCAATGCGTCGCCGGCACGCTAGAATTTGCGCTCAAGAAGATCAAGGCCGAGCTGCTGCCGCGCTATCCCAATGTCGATGACGTTGTCGCCGTCACCCATGGCTACGGGTGTGGTGTCGCCATCAATGCACCGGACGCTTATATCCCGATCCGCACGCTGCAGAACATCGCGCGCAATCCCAATTTCGGCGGCGAGGTGATGGTGGTCGGCCTCGGCTGCGAGAAACTCGCACCGGAGCGTTTGCTGCCGAAGGAGGACCCGGCCAGCCTGATGCGCTTGCAGGACGAGGGCAATCAGAGCTTTGGCGATATGGTGGATACGATCATCACCATGGCTGAAGCGCGCTTGAAAATCCTGAACCAGCGCAAGCGCGAAACCTGTCCGGCCTCCGACCTCGTAATTGGTCTGCAATGCGGCGGCAGTGACGCGTTTTCCGGCGTGACCGCCAATCCGGCGCTCGGCTTCGCCAGTGATCTTCTGGTGCGCGCCGGCGCCACGGTGATGTTCTCCGAAGTCACCGAGGTGCGTGACGCCATCGAATTGTTGACGCGCCGTGCGGTCAACGAGGATGTCGGCCGCGCGCTGATACGCGAGATGGATTGGTACGATTCCTATCTGGCGCGCGGCGGCGCCGATCGCAGCGCCAATACAACGCCCGGCAACAAGAAGGGCGGTCTCGCCAATATCGTCGAAAAGTCATTGGGCTCCATCGTGAAGTCTGGCTCGAGTGCGATCAGCGGTGTGATCGGCCCGGGCGAACGCGCGACGACGAAGGGACTGCTGTTTGCAGCAACACCGGCAAGCGATTTCGTCTGCGGCACGTTGCAGCTCGCCGCTGGCATGCAGATGCAGATCTTCACTACGGGGCGCGGCACGCCCTATGGGCTGGCGCAGGCGCCGGTGATCAAGGTCTCGACGCGCACCGAACTGGCGAAGCGCTGGTCGGACCTGATCGATTTCGACGCCGGTCGCATTGCCAGCGGTGAGATGACTATCGAGGAAGCAGGCTGGGAGCTGTTCCAGCTGATCCTCGACGTCGCCAGCGGCCGCAAGCAGGTCTGGGCGGATAAATGGGGACTGCATAACGATCTTGTGCTGTTCAACCCGGCACCGGTGACGTGAACTCTCTGCCGTCATTGCGAGTCCAGCGAAGTCATCCAGAGCCACACGAAGGAAGTACTGTATTGCTTCGTCGCTTCGCTTCTCGCAATGACGAGGTCCAGTTCAACGCCGCTGCTTTCGCGCCCGATGGCGTCACGCGTCAGAGCGACGAGACAGGCTCAAAGCAGGAATTTCTGGCGCATGGAATGTCCTGGTGACTGAAACGATCTAATGCGGCCAATGCAGGAACGTTCGACCTCCCTGCATGAATTTCATGTGAAGCCGGAGTGATGCGCGGCTATGGTCCTTCCCAATAATCAGGGAAGAAACGATGACCGGATCGACAAATACGAGCGACGAAACCACTTGGACGCGCTGGCGTAGCGTCGCGGATCTCTATCACGCCTATTTCACCGGCCTGATCCTGACCACGGTCACGCGCCGCGGCACCGCAGATGCCACCGAGTTCATGTTTCGCATCTTCCGCCGCCAGCAGCAGGAGCGCTTTCTGCCGGGACTCGTGAAGCTTGGTCTGTCCGGCCTGCCACCCGCGGTCGCTGCGGCCCAGTATCACTATCTCTCGAACTGGATCGGCGGCGTGTCGGTCGAGTACATGGTTGAGAGCGATCGCAAGGCCTGGATCCGCTATCCGCCGCCACGCTGGATCTGGCGCGGCACCGCGATCTGCAGTGTGCCCGGCGAAGTCTCCCGCGCGATGCTGCGTGGCTGGCACGCCAATAATGGCGTCTCGCTCGGCAATCCCCGCATGGGTTTCGTCTGCACCAAGCAGAGCGTCGATGGCCAGGATGGCCTCGAAGGCTATTACTGCGAATACGACCATGAGTTGGATATCGATCAGCGTCTGGTGTTCGCGCGTCATCTGGAAGCGCCGTTGTTCGATCCCGCGAAGGCGCCGGCGCTGCCCGTCGATAGCTGGCCAAAGGCCCGGTTGGAGAAGGCCTATCGCAACTACGCCATGGAATATGTACGGACCGCAGCGCCTGTGGCGGTTCAACTGTTCGGTCCGGTCGATGCCGGCTATTTGCTGCATCTCACCGGCAAGCTGATCGGCATGCAGTATTTCGACGAGGTCTCTGCCGGCTTCGGCCTGCAGCGTGGCGACGCCAGGGCCTTCGCGGAATTCCTCGGCGTTCTGTTCGCAGCGCAGGACGACGTCGTGGAGATCAGCGCATCCGAGGGGCAGTTCGAAATCCGGCAGCAGAGCTGGAAACTGATGGACGGCGTTGCCGACAACAATATCGCCTGTGCGAGGGCCTTGCAGGGGCTAGTCGAGGGCCTTGCCGCTGGATGCGGTCGCAATATACCCATCGCGATGACACCGGCGCGAGGCGGTGCGCTGCCGTTCATCTGGTCAATCGGCTAGCGCCTCGACCCCTTGATACTGCAGTGCAAATCGAACATCCCCCATGCGTGCGTCGCGCATGGCATTGTCGGCGATCGGTGCTAGGAACGAGGTGTCCGGCAGGCAAGACCGGAAGCTCAGGGAGAATGCATGTCCGACGCTGTCGTCGCCGAACCCCGATTGGTCGATGCCGACAAGCAGCCGCTTCCGAGCCTGAAGGCGCCGGCCAAAAATCCCCTACTGGATCATCCCATTCTGCCGACCATCCTGCGGCTGGCTTGGCCCAATGTCGTCGCGCTGACGGCAGGCGCCGTCGTCGTTATTTTCGAGACCACCTATGTCGGCCGGCTCGGCACCGAAGCATTGGCGGCGATGGCGCTGGTGTTTCCCTTCGTGATGCTCACCATGACCATGTCCGGCGGGGCCATGGGCGGCGGTGTGTCATCGGCGATTGCGCGGGCGATCGGTGCGGGCGACCGCGAGCGGGCCTCCACACTGGCCGGGCACGCGCTGCTGATCGCCATCTGCTTCGGTCTCACCTTCACGGTCGGCATGCTGACCTTCGGCTCCATGCTGCTGCAACTGCTTGGTGGCCGCGGCAATGTGCTGAGCCAGGCGCAGGGCTATATCACCGTCTTCTTCGCTGGTGGCGTGATCCCGTGGCTGCTGAATACCTTCGCGGCGATCCTGCGCGGCACCGGCAACATGAAGATCCCCTCCGCCATGCAGATGGCGGGGGCTGCCTTGCAGGTAGTTCTCGGTGGCGTGCTGGGCCTCGGCTTCGGTCCGATCCCGCAATTCGGCATGCCCGGCGTCGCGGCGGGCACGCTGATTGCATTCACGATCGGCACAGGCGTCATGGGCTGGTATGTCTTTTCCGGTCGTGCGCGAGTCCGGCCTCAGATCAAGGGCTTCCGTATTCAGCGCGGAATGTTCTTCGATATTCTGAAAGTGGGTGCCATCGCCTGTTTCAATCCGCTACAGGGCGTTCTGACTCTCCTGATTTTCACCCATATGCTGGCGCATTACGGCACCGCGGTGCTGGCCGGCTACGGCATCGGTGCGCGGCTCGAATTCATGCTGAGCACGCTGGCTTTCGCGGTGGGTATCGCCTCGGTGCCGATCGTCGGCATGGCAATCGGCGCTGGCCGCATCGCGCGTGCGCGCCGCGTGACCTGGACTGGCAGCGTGATCGCCTTCGGTGTTGTCGGCCTGCTCGGCACACTGATCGCGATCTTCCCCGATGCCTGGGTCAATCTGTTCACCAATGATGCCGGTGTGCGCGCGGCAAGCCGGACCTATCTGGCCACCTGTGCGCCAATGTATGCCTTTCTGGGGCTGTCCACGGTGGCCTATTTTGCCTCGCAGGGCGCCGCCAAGGTGCTCGGCCCGGTGCTGGCGCAAACCGCGCGGCTGGTCTTCGTCAGCGTTGGAGGCTGGTGGCTGCTGTCTATCGATGCCTCAGCCACAAGCTTTTTCTGGCTCGCGGCGGCGTCCATGGTGCTGCTCGGCGTGCTGTCGGCACTCAGCGTACTGCTGACGTCGTGGGGACCGAAGGCCGGTCCCGTGCCCGAGATCCGGCCGGAGCTCGTCTGAGCAGTTTCTAGCCGACGCGCGTCGCGGAAAATTCCACATCGCGCCGCCACGTCGCGCCGTCGTCATGCGAGGTCTCGCCGCGCCACAGAAACGAGCGCGGCGTGATTTGCGAGAAGCTCCAGCGGATCGGGCGGCCGTCGTTATCGCGGCCGAGCTGGACGATGTCGTTGCCCTGTTTGCGGCCGGTCATGGTGAGAAAATTCTGCATCACCGGGTCGGTCCACTGGATCTGCCACGCATCGATACGTGGGTCGTAGATCCGCAGCGTGCTTCCATACGAGTAGGCATTCGCTGCGGCGTCGCCGTCGCGCAACTGGCCGCGCGGCGGCACGATCCAGACATCCTGGATGGCACGGCCTTCCAACACCCAGCCGAAATGCCATTCGCCCTTGCGCCGGCGCTCTCCGCCGTCCGGCATATACCTGACCACATCGAGCTCCCAGCCGCCGATCAGCCAGCCATAGAGATCCATCTGGCCGATGCGATCCGGGGCAGGGCCATAGGCTTTGAGCGCATCGAGGAAAGAGGCTGTCATGCCGCCACTTTCCCGAATTGCTTCTGCATCGCTGCGAGGCCCAGATCCATCTGGCTGCTCATATAGGGCGCGATCTCGTTCGGCAGCACGTCCGCGATCCAGATGAACCGGCAGCGCGCATCGCCATCAGCAAATACCTGCGCTGATGCACTGTGCTGGCTGATCCGTTCGCTGACGATGGCATAGACGAGGCGCCGTCGGTCGTGGTCGCAATCGACCAGTCTTTCGCGGGCGACGGACCCATTGGCAAACGTCACGATACGCGCGTCGCCGTCTAGCTTTGTGTCAGTGACGAAGCCCGGCACCAGCCGGGTGTGCAGCGCGCCGAAGTCGGCCAGTGCGGACCAGACATCGTCTGCCGATGCGCCGAGGAAAATCTCTTTGTGAATCGATGCCATGCTGTGCCTCCCGGTTGATCAGGACGGCAAGCTACTCAGTGGACGGCGAGCCGTTCTTGGAAAATCTTGCGGTCGCCGCGGGAAGCCTGTCGAAATGCACGGGGCGAGACGCCGGCAGCGCGATGGAAGCTGCGCACGAAATTCGAGAGGTCGCCGAATCCGACATCGAAGGCGATGTCGGTAATCGCGCGGTCTTTCTCCGCCAGCAGGTTTGCGGCCCGCCGCAGCCGGGCCCGCACCAGATACTGGTGCGGCGTCACGCCGAGCACATTCCTGAACAGGCGCAGGAAATGGAACGGGCTCAGTCCAACCTGACGGGCGGTTGCATCGAGATCGATCTCGTCGCTGGCATGGGCGTCGATCCACAGCGCGGCCTCGACCGCGCGCCGGCGATCCCGTGCATTGCCGGTCACACGTCTGCGCGGCTCGCCCGAGACGACGTCGACAAAGCGCGCGGCGAAGGCATAGCCGATCTCATCGAGCCCGAGATCGCTATGGGCACCGGCACTTGCCTGCGCGAGTTCGCCGAGCACCATCAATTCGGCGCGTGGCGCGATGGCGCCCTGCTGCCAGATGTCCCTGGCGTCGCCGACGGTATCGATCAGCTCAGGCGCGAAGGAGAATGAAAGGCACTCGTCGCCAGAGCCGTGATGCTCGTGATGGCAGGTATATTCGTCGCCGGGGTGTCCGATCAGCAGCGCGCCGGCGATGAGTTCGTGCGATTGCCCGCGGCAGCGACAGCCGAAACTGCCCTTGCGAACATAGGAGAGCGAATGGCCGGCGTGCTGTTCGGAAAACGGCTGGTCGTCCGGACCCGCCGTACAGCGATAGTCCGTGACGGTGATCGCGTTGCTCTGGAACAGTGTTGTTGCCTGCATGGGCTGAATTTAGCCCTGCGGGCGCGGTGGGGCAACCGACAGCAGGGCATCGAACAGGGTGGTCGTCCGGCCGGCCAGCGCGCCCTCGATCGAGAGCAGCCGCGATTTGGTGATGATGCCGCCATTGCCGGCAAAGCCGCTGGTCTGGCCCGCAACGGCCAGTGCACGGTGGCATGGTACGAGGATCGCAAACGGATTGCGGGCGACGGCCTGGCCGACTGAATAGACTGCGCCGCTGGCGCCGAGCTTTGCTGCGATCTCTGCATGGGTGCGGGTTTCGCCACGCGGGATCATCCGGATCGCCTCATAGACGCGGCCATTGAACAGCGGCAGGCCGTACATATCGACGGGGACATCGACGAGGTCGACGGACTGGCCGCGCAGCAGCGCAACGATGCCCTCGATGGCATAGTTGACATCGGCGGGCGGCCGGAATTCGCGTGCATCGGGAAATTGCTGCAGCAGGCGGCGCCGGGTTTCGATCTCGCGCGCTTCCGGCAACTGCACGCCAACAATGCCGGCATCGCCCCATGCGATACCGCATCGGCCCACCGACGTGTCGAAGGTTGTGTATCCGTGCCCAGCCATCCCGAAGGCGATGTTAGCAGGCGAATTGAAACCGTCATCTGGAATCTTTTGAGCGATCACCTTTCGAAGGGCGCGGCCGAGTGTGCAGCGCAAGGAAACTGTAACCGGCTGCCATCAATCCGCTTGGCGGATCGGCCCGTCTCGGCTAGATCAGATGGCGCGACGATGCGGGCGTAGTTCAATGGTAGAACGGCAGCTTCCCAAGCTGCATACGAGGGTTCGATTCCCTCCGTCCGCTCCAGCCCCGTCATTCATTCCAGATGATCGGTGCCGCATGGCGATTGAACGGTTTGGCATTCCCGCCGTTCTTCAAAGGCGCCCGTTGCTGTTCGCACAACACAAGGGTCTTGAATGACGTTTCCTCTCTCAGCTGCAACCCCCGGCAATGTGCCCGGTGTTGTCGCCTCCAGCGTCTATGCCGATGGCCGCCGTGTTGCGGATATCCCCGTCGAGGAGGCGGGCGTCTGGGCGCAGAAGCCGGGCCATGTCGTCTGGATCGGACTGTTTGAACCGTCCCTTGAACTGCTCGAGAAACTGCGCGCGCAGTTTGATTTGCATCCGCTCGCGATCGAGGACGCGCTGAAGTCGCATCAGCATCCCAAGGTGGAGCAATATGGCGAAGCGCTCTTCATCGTCGCGCGAACGGCGCAGCTGGTCGATCAGACTGTTGCTTTCGGCGAGACGCATATCTTCTTAGGTAAAGGCTACGTCGTGTCCGTGCGCCATGGCGCTTCGACGTCCTATGCGTCTGTCCGCGAGCGATGTGAGGCTTGCCCGACCAACCTGACGCACGGCGAAGACTACATCCTCTACGCAATTCTCGATTTTATCGTCGACAATTATCGTCCAGTCATCGAATCCATCCTGTCAGAGATCGACGAGCTCGAGGATGGTGTCCTGCACCGCATGCTGACGCGGGCCGAATTCGAGCGGCTCTACAAGCTGCGCCGTGAGCTGCTGCGGCTGCGTCGCGCGGTCGGGCCGCTGGTCGATGTCTGTCACCGACTCGAACATATCGACATTTTGTTTATCGACGACGAAATGAAACCTTTGTTCCGCGATGTGCTGGATCACGTCAAACGCGCGGAAGAAGATATCGACTCGCTGCGCGAAGTGCTGGCCTTTGCCTTTGAAGCCAGTCTGATGTCAGGGCAGTCGCAGCAAACCGAAATTACCCGCAGGCTTGCGGCCTGGGCGGCGATCCTGGCGGTGCCGACGGCGATTGCCGGAATCTACGGCATGAATTTCGAACACATGCCGGAGCTGAAATGGGCTTACGGCTATTACGTCGTGCTGGGCGGCATCGCCGCGATCTGCGGTTACCTGTATACCCGCTTCAAGCGCAACGGATGGCTGTGATCGACGAGACGATCACCCCACCGCCTTCGCCGCAGCCCGCCCCGCCGTCCGACCACTTACATTTTCGCAGACTTTTCGCCGCTAGTGGGTCGAATTCTGGCCGAACTACTGTGGCGACTGACTTTGAGGTCGACTAGGCTCGTTCACAATATGGCCGTCGGCGCGTCAGGAACGTGAGACACAGGGGGAGCAGGAAGCATGACATACCGCAGAGATGAGTTCAAAAGTTATCTAGCAGCGAGTGGTCTCTCTACTGGCGCGATCAATACTTATGTTTCTTATGTCAATCGTTGCGATCCTCTCATCGAGGGATTGGACGAAGCTCTCCAAAAAGATGGCGTCGATAAGATGTTAGCTTGGCTTGCAAAGGAGACGCGTGCTCCGTTCGATACTTACCCGTCACAAGCGCGAACGAGTGTAAATAAGTACATACAGTTTTTCTTAGCTAAGGAAGCGCCGGTTGATCCGAAGGAAGAGGACCTGGTTCAAGATGAGGCAAATGCCAACGCTGCTGGATTGGCATTTAGGCTTGAGAAAGAAATGCACGCCGCGGTTCGTAAGCAGTTGGCAAATATCGAGTCTGGATTGATAGAGGATGATGGCGGAAAGGAAGTTAGTGTCGCAACCGGATACATCGATATTGTCGCGCGGGACACTCAACGAAAGCTTGTAGTAATTGAACTCAAGGCCGGTAAATGTCCGCCCGGTGCTATGGAGCAAGCTTTGGGTTACGCGCAGGCATTGTCCGATGAACGCGGTGAGGACGTGAGAGTGCTTTTGATTGCTGCCGAATTCCCGGATCGCATAAAGGCTGCGGCAAAACGAACGGTAGGACTTAAGCTGCTCAACTACGAATTTTCGCTGAAATTTAGAGAAACGAGCTAGTTGGGTTTTGAAAGCCTGAAGCTCCTTTTGGAAGCTAGTTCACGCGAACTTACCATATGTGGTTTTTGCCGACTCCGTGCTGCAGCTCATTTGTGCTTCTTACCCCACCGCCTTCGCCGCCGCGCGGCCCGCGGTGCGCCCCGTGAACAGGCATCCGCCGAGAAACGTGCCTTCCAGCGAGCGATAGCCGTGCATGCCGCCGCCGCCGAAGCCCGCGGCTTCGCCGACTGCGTAGAGGCCGGGCATGATCTGGCCGTTGCTGCCGAATACGCGCGAGTCCAGATCGGTCTCGAAGCCGCCCAGCGTCTTGCGTGTCAGGATGTTCAGCCGCACGGCGATCAGCGGGCCCTGCGCGGGATCGAGAATGCGATGCGGCTTCGCGGTCCGGATCAGGCGGTCGCCGATATATTTGCGCGCATTGTGGATGTTCATCACCTGCGCATCCTTGACATAGGGATTGGCCATGGTGCGGTCACGCGCCTCAATCTGCGTCCGAATCTCATCGAGCTTCAGCAGATTGTCGCCGGTCAGCGCATTCATGGCGCTGACGAGGTCGTCGAGATTGTCGCGCACCACGAAGTCGATGCCGTGATCCTTGAAGGCTTCGACCGGCGCCGGCGCGCCCTTGTTGGTGGCGCGGCGCGCGGTCATCAGCCAGCTCTTGCCGGTGAGGTCAGGGTTCTGCTCGGAGCCCGAGAGCGCAAACTCTTTCTTGATGATCGCCTGCGTCAGCACGAACCATGAATAATCATAGCCGGTGGACTGGATATATTGCAGCTGGCCGAGCGTATCGGAGCCGGGAAACAGCGGCGCCGGCAGCCGCTTGCCGGTGGCGTCGAACCACATCGACGACGGGCCGGGCAGGATGCGGATGCCGTGTTTAGGCCAGATCGGATTCCAGTTCTCGATACCCTCGACATAGTGCCACATGCGATCGCGATTGATCAGCCGCGCGCCGGCGGCTTCCGTGATGCCCATCATGCGGCCGTCGACATGGGCGGGCACGCCGGAGATCATGCGCGTCGGCGGCTCGCCGAGGCGCTTCGGCCAGTTCTGCCGCACCAGATCATGATTGCCGCCGATGCCGCCGGAGGCGACGATCACAGCTTGCGCGCGCAGCGAGAAGTCGCCGATCACGTTGCGCGAGCTGCTTTCGCCGCGCTCTGTGTTGGATGGTTCGAGAACCGCGCCGCTCACGCCGTCGACAGTTCCGTTGGTGACGCTGAGCGCATCGACGCGGTGGCGGAACCTGAAGCTCAGCAGGCCTTTCTTCTGCGCCTCGCGCGCACGCCGCTCGAACGGCTCGACGATGCCGGGGCCAGTGCCCCACGTGACATGAAAGCGCGGAACCGAATTGCCGTGGCCCATCGCGTCGTAACCGCCGCGCTCGGCCCAGCCGACCACGGGAAACACGCGGTGACCCATGGCGCGCAGCCAATCGCGTTTCTCGCCGGCGGCGAAAGCGACATAGGCTTCGGCCCAGCGCCGTGGCCACAGGTCCTCATCACGATCGAAACCGGCAGTGCCCTGCCAGTCCTGCATCGCCAGGTCATAAGAGTCTTTGATGCCAAGTCGTCGTTGTTCCGGCGAGTTGACGAAGAACAAACCGCCGAACGACCAGAATGCCTGCCCGCCGAGATTCTGCTCGCCTTCCTGATCGACCACGATAACGCGCTTGCCGGCATCGGCAATTTCCGTGGCCGCAACGAGGCCCGCGAGTCCGCCGCCGACGACGATGACATCCGCATCAACGGCCATACTGTTTCCCCCATCTTGTTAACGGAGATTGAAGTCGGCGCGGGAACTTTGGTCAACGGAAATTGCGCGCGAAGGGCGGCACTGTTTCAGATTGATACCGCGAGGGAACGAGGTGCATCCCGCGCGCAACACTCGATTTGAATCGCATTGGAAGCGTCATGCTCGTCTGGACAAAGCCACGATCTGGCAACACGCTGACCATGCCTTGCATCACCAAGGCGCTCAGATTCGGGATCGACAGGTTTTGGGGCTGGACATGAAGTTCGTTACGGGTTTGCTGGCGGCGGTCTTGCTGTTCGCGGGCGTCGGGGCAAGTCACGCGGTGGTTCGGATCGCGGATGATCGTGGCGGACGGATCGGAACCTATGTCGACAGGTATCAGGGATTGCGCACTTCCGGCGAAACCGTGATCATCGATGGCCTGTGCGCCTCGGCCTGCACGATCGTGCTCGGCGCGGTTCCGCGTGACCGGATCTGCGTCACCTCCAATGCCAATCTCGGCTTTCATGCGGCCTGGGACATGGGTGCCAATGGTCGTGCGGTGACCAATCCGGAAGCCACCCAGATGCTGTATTCGATGTATCCGACCCAAATCCGGCGCTGGATCTCCAAACGCGGCGGGCTGAAGACGCAGATGATCTTTCTGCGCGGCCGCCAGCTGATGGGCATGTACAAGCCCTGTTACATGGACGCCCACGCTTCCAGCGCGCGCTAGAGCGTTTTCTAGCGAAGTGGGTACCGGTTCGCGTCAAGAAAACGCGTCAAAACAAAAAGCTAGAGCCCGGTTCTGATGCAATCAGAACCGATAAGGCTCTAGAGCCGATCTGATTTCTATTCCATCAGCATGACGTGATGCCCTGCGGCGCCGGGAGCGCTTGCCCGCGCCGTCATCTCAGCCTATCTGGAACCCGGATGGCGGGCTCTTGAATGATCTCGGGCCCTAGCCGTTCTGAGATCGTCTGATGGTGCAGCCTTTATCGACGCCCGAGAGCACGATGCCCGCGTCCGAGCGGCCGTCACGGCTTGCGTCGGTCATTGTCGCATCGGCCGCGGCGTTCGTGGCGCTCCTGCTGGTGGGCGCAATCGGGCTGTGGGCACATTACGGCACGGCCGTATTTTTCGAGATGATCAAGACCGGCATCGCCGCCTGCATGTGATCGGCTGCCAAAGGGCAATTCAGGGGACATTCCATGACTGATCGAACCACCCGGCCGCTGGTCATTATTGCTGCCTTCGCCGGCAGCCTCGCGGCGGGATTGCTGGTCGTGCTGTGGCTGACGGGCGGTTTCCGCAATGTCGCTGCACCGGCCTCGATCGGTGGTTCGTTCCAGCTCACGGATCAGTCCGGCCAGACCGTCACCGAGCAGAGCCTCAAGGGCAAGCCGACGCTGATCTTCTTCGGCTTCACCCATTGCCCGGATATCTGCCCGACATCGCTGTTCGAAATGTCGGAAGTGCTGCGCGCAATGGGCAAGGATGCCGATCGCATCAATACCTATTTCGTCTCGGTCGATCCCGAGCGCGATACCGCGGCGATCATGAAGGACTACCTGACGAGTTTCGATCCGCACCTGAAGGGATTGACCGGCACGCCCGATGCCGTGGCGAAGGTGATTTCCGGCTACCGCGTCTATGCCAAGAAGGTGCCGACCAAGGATGGCGACTATACGATGGATCACACCGCGCTGATTTATCTGATGGACAAGGACGGCAATTTCGTCTCGCCGTTCAACATCAAGCGCAAGCCGGAAGAAGCCGTCGCGGATCTCAAGCGCTATCTTTGAACTCGCCCGCGGCTCGCTGCCATCGTCCCGGCCCGGTGCACGAGGCCGTGCTCGGTCTTTTCCCAGTGATGGCGCCGGGTCCAGAATTGCCACAGGGCGCGCCAGGTCGCGATCGAGAGGCATCCCCAATAAATCGGCGTCAGGGCCAGGATCCAGCCATCGCGCAGGCGGCCACGGCGCATCAGGCCGGTGAGGCCCAGGACGCAGGTCGCGATGAAGCCGCAGGCGATGGCCAGCATGTGCAGTGACGACAACCGGTCGCCAAACAGCAGGGTGCTATCGGCAAGCAGCACGCAGGCGATCAGTTTGGCGACCAGCACCGTAAAGGCCAGCGACGTCAGGATATTGCCGCCGAAGACGATGTTGAGTGCGAGGAATCCCCGCGCGCCGGCTTCGTCCCACAGTTTTCGGGGATCGCGCATATGCACGGCCCAGGTCTGCATCCAGCCCTTCATCCAGCGTGAGCGTTGTCGCAGCCACGCGCCGAACGCGATCGGTGCTTCCTCAAGCGTGACCGATGGAATAGTCACCGAGCGATAGCCCAGCCGCGCCAGGCGGATCCCGAGGTCGGCATCTTCCGTGACGTTATAGGCATCCCAGCCGCCAATGCGGCGCAAGGTGTCCGTGCGGAAATGATTGGAGGTGCCGCCGAGGGGGAGCGGCATGCCCAATGCGACCAGTCCGGGCAGGAAGACCGCGAACAGCCCGGCATATTCGACTGCCGCCATGCGCGACAGCAGGCTGTGCGTCAGATTGTCAAAATGCAGTCCCGCCTGAACGCAGGCGACGTCGTCGTTGTGCTGGCGAAACATGCCGAGCGCGGCGCGCAATTGGTCGGGGTCGGGATCGTCTTCGGCGTCGAACACCGTCAGAAAGCTGCCGCGCACGAAGGGAAGCGCAACATTCAGCGCCTTCGGCTTGGTCTTCGGATCCCTGGCCTGTGCGATCAGGACCTGAACCTGCGGCCCCGGCTGGGCTCTGGCAACGGCTGCGCGGGTCCGCAGATCGTCGGGCTCAAGCACCAGAATGATATCGAGTTTCTCGGAGGGATAGTCGAGCCTTTGCAAGGATCGCAACAGGCCCGGAACGGACGCTTCCTCGCGATAGAGCGCGACGACCACGGAGTAGATTGGCAATTGGTCGTCGCGCAAAGGCGGAAACTGTTGCTCCGGCTGTGGCGGCACCAGCACGCAAGTCAGCCTGAGAAGTGAAAAGGCGAGAAACCAGATCGCCGCCAGGCCGCCGATCAGATCCATCGCCAGCGTCGGATACAGAAGCGCGAGAACCGCACATACCAGCAGCAGAATCGCCGGCTGCAATCCTTTGCGCCAGCCGATGACCGATTTGGCCGACATGGCAGGTTGCTTCTGCAGCAGGCCTTCGGTTGCGATATCCGAAAGCGCGTCGCCGGTTTGCTCGGTCAGATATTGATGCAGGTGACGCCGCGTGGTCAGCCGAATGCGCGCGATCAGTGATGGATACGTGGCGGAGAAACGCGTCAGGCGTCGTGCCGTAAAGGCACGCGGTGCGACGACCCAGTTGAGTGTGTCATCCTCCTGGAGGGGCAGGATGCCGAACTCTGCAATCCCCGGAAGGTCAGCATCCGCCAGGGGGCAGTGAGCGCGCCCGACTGTCGAGAGATCGTCGAAGCCGATGCCAAGGTGGCGAGCCAGATGCGCGACATACTTTTCTTCGCTGATGACGCCCCATTGTATCAGGATCTGATCGGCGCCCAGATTGAGCTCGCGGCTCCGTCGCTCCGCGGCGTGCAGAAGCGGGACCGGGAGTATGCCGCGCAGGCAGTCGAGCTCGCTGGCCGGATTTTTGCCGCGGTCTGACCGGATGCCAGGGTCCGGCACGGGGAGGGAGGACGTCCTGCCGACCGGTGCGGGAGGCGGGCGTAGCGCGCCAGCCGGCTGGCGCCACGCGCGGGGCCCATGAACCCGGAAAGATTGCTGCACGCCCATGCAACGCCCTCACGCCACAAACGCTACTCGCGTCTCGCGCCGGATGGTCTATAAGACCGCGATCCGGAAGCACCTATATGCAACCACAGATGGTTAATTCCAGCAACCAAATACCTCTGGCATGGCGTCGCGCAACTGCGCTGACCCTTGGCATTCTGTTGGGTGCGTGGATCTCGCTGCTTTCGGCGACGGTCGGCTTCGCGCAGACGTCGGCTCCAGCCGCGAGCCAGCCCGGCCCGCAGGCCGTGCCGGGCTTCTGGGATCCGCGTCGCCGTCCGGACCGGCCGGACCTGTCGCGCATCACCGTGATCCGCTTCCTGACCGAAACCGACTATCCGCCATTCAACTTCACCGGCCCCGACGGCAATCCGGCGGGCTTCAATGTCGATCTTGCGCGTCTTCTCTGCGAGGAGATCAAGGTCACCTGTACCGTGCAGATGCGCCGCTTCGAGACGCTGCTCGATGCCATCTCCAGCAACCGTGGCGATGCCATCATTGCTTCCATGGCTGTGACACCGCAGATCCGAGCCCGCGTCGATTTCACCGATCCCTATTACCGTGCGCCGGCGCGCTTCGTGGCCCGCAAGAATGCGGTGTTGCCGGAGATCCGCCCGGAATATCTCGAAGGCAAGAAGGTCGGCGTGATCGCGGGCTCAACCCATGAGGCCTATCTGAAGGCGATGTTCACCGATGCCGTGCTGGTGCCTTTCCCAAGCGACGATGCGCTGCGTCAGGCGCTGAAACGCAGCGAGGTCGATTTCATCTTCGGTGATGCGATCTCGTTCGCTTTCTGGATCAATGGCAGCGATTCCGCCGATTGTTGCGCCTTCAGCGGCGGGCCTTTCATCGAGAGCCGTTTTTTCGGCGAAGGCATCGGCATCGCCGTCCGCAAAGGAAACGACACGCTGCGCCAGGCGCTGAACTGGGCCCTGTTCCGGGTCTGGGAGAAAGGCCGCTACACTGATTTGTGGCTGCGTTATTTCTCGGTCAGCCCCTTCTAAATCTCTCAATTCGCGGTTTGGCATTTTCGTGCGGAGCCGCTAGGTTCCGCGGCCCGGAGGCCCTTTGACTATGTCCACGACCAATCCTGCCATCAGCCCGAGCGATCTGCGCGCGCTCGCCGAGAATTCCAACGCCTGGCCATTCGAGCAGGCGAAGGCCCTGGTGGCGCGTCTGAAGAAAACGCCGAAAGATGAAGTGCTGTTCGAGACCGGCTACGGTCCGTCGGGCCTGCCGCATATCGGCACCTTCGGCGAGGTCGCGCGCACCACCATGGTGCGCCATGCCTTTCGCGTACTCACCGAGGACAAGATCAAGACCCGGCTGATTGCCTTCTCCGACGACATGGACGGTCTTCGCAAGGTGCCGGACAATGTGCCGAACAAGGACATGCTCGCCGCGCATCTCGGCAAGCCGCTGACGCGGGTGCCGGATCCGTTCTCGAACGAATATCCGTCTTTCGGCGCGGCCAACAACGCGCGGCTGCGCGTCTTCCTGGATCAGTTCGGCTTCGACTACGAGTTCGCCTCGTCGACCGACTACTACACATCCGGGCGGTTTGACGCGACACTGCTGAAGATGCTCGCGGTCTATGACAAGGTCATGGACATCATCCTGCCGACGCTGGGCCCGGATCGCCGTGCGACCTATTCGCCGTTCCTGCCGATCAGCAAGACAACGGGTGTGGTGCTGCAGGTGCCGATGATCCGGCGCGACGTGGCTGCCGGCACCATCACCTATGTCGATCCCGATACGGGCGAGGAAGTCGAGACGCCGGTCACCGGCGGCGCTGTGAAGTGCCAGTGGAAGGCCGACTGGGCGATGCGCTGGGCTGCGCTCGGCATCGACTATGAAATGGCTGGCAAGGATCTCATCGACTCCGTGAAGCTGTCCGGCAAGATCTGCGCGGCGCTCGGCGGCACGCCGCCGGAAGGCTTCAACTATGAGCTCTTCCTCGACGACAAGGGCGGCAAGATTTCGAAGTCGAAGGGCAACGGCCTGACCATCGACGAATGGCTGCGCTACGCGTCGCCGGAATCGCTGTCACTGTTCATGTATCGCGAGCCGAAGGCGGCCAAGCGGCTGTTCTTCGACGTGATCCCGCGCAATGTCGACGAGTATCAGCAGTTCGTCGAAGGCTATGCGAAGCAGGATCCCAAGCAGCGCCTGTCCAATCCGGCTTGGCACATCCATGCCGGCGATCCGCCGGTGGCGGATATGCCTGTCACGTTCCAACTGCTGTTGACACTGGTGTCGTCGTCGAATGCCGAGAATGCCGAAACCCTGTGGGGCTTCATCCGGCGTTATCGGCCGGGCGTCTCCGCGGCGACGCATCCGCGGCTCGACGCGATGGTTGGCTATGCCATCAACTACTATCGGGACTTTGTCGCGCCGACCAAGACGTTCTGCGAGCCGAGCGATGTCGAGCGTGTGGCGTTGCAGGATCTGCGCGATGCGCTGTCGCAACTGCCGGCAGAGGCCACGCCAGAAGATATCCAGAACGCGGTCTATGAGATCGGCCGCCGCGAGCCGTTCCTCGACCACAAGAAGCTCGCCAAGGATGGCCGGCCCGGCGTGTCGCTCGACTGGTTCAACATGCTGTACCAGGTGCTGCTCGGCCAGGAGAAAGGTCCGCGCTTCGGGTCCTTCGTCGCGGTCTATGGCGTGCAGAATGCGATCAACATGATTGACGGCGCGCTGGCGCGCTCAGCCTGAGGCTTACACCCCTAAGAAACGTCAAAGGCGCGCTTCCTGATGGAGCGCGCCTTTTTCTTGATGCCTATTTCGGTGCTGCCGTCGCTGCCGCCGGCGTGACAGGCTCCGGCATCGCCGACGAATGGTGATGCGCGATCAGCCATTTCTTGTCGCGGTAGACATAGACGTAGCTGTAGCGGGCCTTGACGATTTGCGTATCGCTGGGGGATTTGCCGGACAGCGTGAAGGTGTAGGTGCCGACGTCGGATGCCATGTTGCAGCCGATCTTGACGGTCCGCGTGTCGATCTTGCCCTGCGGGTGCTTTTCCAGGAAGTGGACGAAGTAATCCTGAATGCCGGCGCTGTCGGTGCGCGGTGTGTTCGACACCGTCGGCAGCAGCACCGCGTCGGGGGCGTAGTTGGCGGTGACCTTGGCGGGATCGAGCGTTGCGAGCGAGGCATTCCAGCGGTCGAACAGCGCTTCGATCTGCTTCGTCGTGACGACCGCGCAGGTCATCGGCTTCGCATGTGCGAGAGAACCTGCGCTGACAAAGGCCAGCGCGATCGCGCCGGCAACGATTGTTCTGGTTTTCATGGCTCCACCGATGGTTGCGAGTTCCGGATGGGGAACTCGCATAGATCATTCGGAGGCCGGACGCCAGTCCAGAGTGCGTTGGGTTACTGGCTCGCCCAGACGATGCGCGCGATCCAGGCGATGTCGGAGGTCGGAAAGCTGCGGTCGACATGGTTCGGATTGAGTGACTGCAGTTCGATGATCTTCGTGGTTCGGCGCTTCAATTCCTTCGCCATCACCTCGCCATCCTTGGTCTTGACCACGACGCGGTCGCCTTTGCGGATCTGCGCTTCAGGCGAGACGACGATGATGTCGCCGTCGCGATAAGCGGGTTTCATCGAGTCGCCGGAGATCTTCAGCGCATAGGCGTGCTCGTCGTTCACCGACGGCAGGCCGACTTCATCCCAGCCCTTGCTGCCGGCGGGAAAACCCGCGTCGTCGAAGTAACCGCCATGGCCGGCCTGTGCGAAGCCAAGCAGCGGCACCGACTGCACGATGCGCTTGGTGCCTTCGATCAGCGCGACGAAGCTGTCGATGGTCACGCCGGTCGCGGTCAGCGCCTTCGAGACCGACTCCGTCGATGGCCAGCGCTCGCGACCGTCATTGGTGATGCGCTTGGACTTGTTGAAAGTCGTGGCGTCGAGCCCCGCCTTCTTGGCAAGGCCGGAGGCTGACATGCCGTTGCGTTCCGCGAGGCGGTCGAGGGCGTTCCAGATCTGGGCGTGCGAGAGCATCATCGGTTTCAGTCCGTTGGCCCGGATTTCTACGGGGCGGTGAATCGTGGCGAAATCTAGGAATTATTGCCGTGAATGCACGGATTTCGCAACAGGCATTTGAAAAAAATGTGCAGCCTTGAAGTGGAGGGGTGCCGCCGATACGGTCGGCTGCCGACTCCAGCCTGAATCGAGCGACTGGCGTCCGCACCACATCGAAAAACAGCTGATTCAACCAAATTGGAAGTCTGGGCGGTTGCGCACCATCTATAAAATCTGTCCGGCCTCGAGCTGGCGAGAGGCCGAGCGTCAGGGCACCTATCGCGGCAGCGCCGACGATGCCAGGGACGGCTTCATCCACTTCTCGACCGCGGCACAGCTCCCCGAGACGCTCCGGAAGTACTATTTCGGCCAGACCGGCCTGTTTCTGGTCGTTGTGGACGCAGACGCACTCGGTGACGACCTGCGCTGGGAGCCATCCCGCGGCGGCGACCTGTTCCCGCATCTCTATGGCGAACTCGATCTCGGCGCCGTCACGGCCGTCATGGATCTGCGTGCGCGCTCCGACGGCAACCACGACATTCCGGAGCTCAAATCGTGATCCGTGCTTTCGATGCCTTTTCCCTGCCGATGCTGCGCATGCTCGATGCCGAAGACGCGCACCGCCTCGCGATCCGCGGGTTGCGCATGCTGCCTTACGCCCGCCCGCGGCCGGATGATCCGAAACTTGCAGTCCGTGCATTCGGTCTGAACTTCCCCAATCCGGTGGGGATCGCCGCCGGCTTCGACAAGAATGCCGAGGTGCCGGACGCGTTGCTCCGTCTCGGGTTTGGCTTTGCCGAGATCGGCTCGGTGACGCCGAAGCCGCAATCCGGCAATCCACGCCCGCGCATCTTTCGGCTGGAGCGTGACGAAGCGGTCATCAACCGGCTCGGCTTCAACAATGACGGTGCGGAGGTCGTGCTGCGTCGGCTGGCTGCACGTGCGCAGAATGGCGGTATCGTCGGCGTCAATGTCGGCGCCAACAAGGATTCGCCCGATCGCACGCAGGATTATGTGCGGCTGATCGAGACCTTTGCGCCGGTGGCGAGCTATTTCACCGTCAACGTGTCATCGCCGAACACGCCGGGCCTGCGCAATCTGCAGCAGGCCGCCGAGCTCGACGATCTCCTGGCGCGGGTCATCGACGCGCGTGAGCGCGTCCGCAAGAATGCGGGAGATTCTCCGGTGCTGCTGAAGATCGCGCCCGATCTCAGCCTCGCCGACCTCGACGATGTCGTCCATGTCGCGCGCTCGCGCGGCGTTGACGGCATGATCGTCGCGAACACCACGATAGGTCGTCCCTCGACCTTGCGCGAACAGGCACGCTCGAAAGAGCAGGGCGGATTGTCCGGGCGGCCCTTGTTCAGGCTGTCCACCCGCATGGTGGCGGAGACCTTCGTACGTGTCGAAGGTGCATTTCCGCTGATCGGCGCTGGCGGCATCGACAGCGGCGGCGCGGCGCTCACCAAGATTCGTGCCGGCGCCAGCTTGATCCAGCTCTATTCGTCGCTGGTCTATAAAGGCGTCGGCCTCGTCGAAAGCATCAAGGCCGATCTGTCCTCGACGTTGCTGCGCACCGGCCGTGATTCGCTGTCGGAAATCGTCGGCGCGGATGCTGCGACGATTACTGCGGAAGATTGGCCGGGGTGAAGACGAGCCTATAGCCCGGATGAGCATAGTGAGATCCGGGGCCGTTGCGAATGTGGCGAAGAAAGATCCCGGATATCGCTTCGCTCATCCGGGCTACGGAAGTTACCCGAACGATCGCCGCAGCAGCGCCGGGTAGCGCAACGCCTGCAGCCCGCCGCGGGCGACATAGTGCACCAGCAGCGCCAGCCAGAGCCCGGTATTGCCGAGCGGGCGCAGCAAAAGCCACGCGGCCAGAAAACACACCAGCGACAGCAACATCAGATTGCGCATGTCGCGCGCCCAGGTGGCGCCGATGAAGACGCCGTCATAGGCAAAGGCGAAGACGCCGAGCACCGGCGCCAGTGCGACCAGCCAGAGATAATCGCGCGCGACCTGGCGAACATCGACACTGGAGGTCATGGTATCGATCAGCACCGATCCGCCGAGAGCGTAGATCGCGCTGAGCACGATGGCGAAGCTGAGACCCCAGATGACAACGAGACGCACGGCGCTGGAGAATCCGACGCGGTTGCGTGCGCCATAGGCGCGGCCGCAGAGCTGTTCGGCAGCGTTGGCGAGACCGTCAAGAAAGAACGCGCTGATCATCAGGAAGTTGTTGAGCACCGCATTGGCAGCGAGCGTGAGGTCGCCGGACCGCGCACCTTGTGCCGTGAAGAACAGGAACGCCGCGATCAGCGCGGCGGTGCGGATCATGATGTCACGATTGACGGCCATCATGTGCATCAGCCTGTCGCGTTCCAGCAGCACGGCCCATGGCTGTGTGATACGGCCGCCCGTGATGCGCCAGGCCACCAGCGTGCCAATCGCGAAGCCGGAGAGCTCGGCGATGATCGCGGCATAGGCGGCGCCCGCAATTCCCATCTCCAGCACCAGAACCAGCAGCAGCGTCGCCACCATGTTGATCGCGTTGATCGCGATTTGCACCGTCAGCGCAAGACTGGCACGGGCCTGGCCGACCAGCCAGCCGAGGATGACGAAATTCGCCAGCACCAGGGGCGCCGACCAGATGCGGATGGTGAAGTAAGTGCGCGCTGCGCTGGTGACGCCGTCGCCGCCGCCCATGGCGGTCAGCAGTCCGGCCGCGAGCGGCACCTGCAGCAAGATCAGTAGCCCGCCGATCACGGCCGAGATGATGAAGCCGCGCGGCAGCAGCGCGCGCAGCTCTTGCTGGTTGCTCGCGCCGAGCGCCTGCGCGGTGAACGCCACCGTGCCCATGCGCAGGAAGCCGAACAGCCAGAACAGGCAGTCGAACAGCACCGACGCCATCGCGACGCCGCCGAGCAATGTCGCATCGCCCAATCTGCCCACGGCAATGGTGGCGACGATGCCCAGCAGAGGCGTCGTGAGATTGGCCAGCATCGCCGGTCCCGCGATCGCAAAGATGTCGCGGGTGGTGGCAGGCTGGAACGCTTGCGATGGCGTAGCGGCGTCAGTCGACAAACGTCAGCTATCCGTAACTTTGAAAGGCCTCAGCGGCCGCGTGGCGCGCTGAACAATCGCATGATCAGCCAGATCGGCACCACGATCACGGCACCTAGCAGGAAGTAGCGCCACAGACCATTGATGGCATCGAAGCCAAGATCATAGACCCATTGGAACAGGCGGCGGATGCTGGTGACAATGTTCCACGGATCGAAGCCGATGGCGGCGAGAACGACGCCGACCAGGATCGACAGCAGGATCAGCCGGCCGAGCACAGCCAGCGGCGATCCGCCGAGAAAGCGCGACAGGCCGTCATTGTTGGCCGGCAGATCCCGGGTCTCATTTGGCTGCATCGTGGTCTCCTGCGCGCAAATCGCGCGCTGATCATAGGTGGTCCCACGCAAATGGGGAACCCGGCTCGTTCGTCAAGTATGGGCCGTCAAGGCGTCGCAGGCTCGGGCGGCGCAATTGTGGTCTCCGCCTTCAGCATGCGCTCAAGCGTCTCCAGCCGGTCGGCCTCACGTGGCGGCTTGTCCCAGCGCAGTCGGCTGATGCGGGGAAACCGCATTGCGACCCCCGACTTATGCCGGGGCGAGCGCGCCAGCCCTTCAAAGGCGACTTCTAGCACCAGCCCCTTGTCGGGCTCGTGGGTGACGTGGCGGACCGGCCCGAATTTCTCAGTGGTATTGCGGCGAACGAAGCGGTCGATTTGCAGCAGCTCCTCGTCGGTGAAGCCGAAATAGGCTTTGCCGACCGGCACCAGCTGGTCGCCGCTCTCGCCTGCGGTCCAGACACCGAAGGTGTAATCCGAATAATAGGACGAGCGCTTGCCGTGGCCGCGCTGCGCATACATCAGCACCGCGTCGATCATGTGCGGGTCGCGCTTCCATTTCCACCATTGGCCCTTCGGACGGCCGGGCAGATAGGCAGAATCGCGCCGCTTCAGCATCACGCCTTCGACGGCGTCGGCATCTTCGCCGGCTCCGGCACTGACAGGATCGGCACGTGCTGCGGTGAGGGCATCCCATGTTGCGAACGGGATCTGGTCGGACAGATCGATCCTGTCGTCATCGAGTTCTGCGATGAATCTTTCCAGTTTGGTTCGTCGCTGTTCGAATGGCAGTTCGCGCAAATCCGTCTCGCCATCGCTGAGCAGGTCATAGGCGCGCAGATGAATGGGATATTCCTTCATCAGCTTCGGCGTCACGCTTTTCCGGTTCAGGCGTTGTTGCAGCACGTTGAATGACTGCACGCGTCCCTCGCGCAGGACCAGCAACTCGCCATCGATCGCGCCGGGCAATCGCAGCGACGGCGTGAGGTCGGGGAAGCTTCCTGTGATGTCCTCGCCGGTGCGCGAATAGAGCCGCGTGACGATCCTGTCGTCATCGCCTTTGCCGCTGACCGCCTGAATCCGGATGCCATCCCATTTCCACTCCGCGACGAAATCCGCAGCATCGAGATTGGCGAAGTCGGACTCTTCGATGGCATGCGCGAGCATCACCGGGCGGAACGGTGCAGGATCGCGATTGACCGGCTTCTCCGCGCGACCTTCGAGCCAGGCAAACAGCTCGCCATAGGGCGGCGCGAGGCCGGGCCAGATCAGCTCGACGTCATGCGGGTCCTTGTCGCCGAGCGCCGCGGCGGCGGTCTTGGCCAGCCGCGCCGAAACACCGATGCGCATCGCGCCGGTGACGAGCTTCAGCAATGCCCAGCGCCCGGTCTCGTCGAGTTCATCGAGCCAGCGTGTGAGCTGCGCGGGTAGCTCGGATTTGCCGAGCGTGCGCAGTGTGGTGACGACTTCGGTCAGCGTGGGTGGCGGCGGGTTGTTGTGGGCGATTTCTGGAGACTTCGGCCACATCAGCGCGACCGTTTCCGAGAGATCGCCGACATAGTCATAGGAGAGCTCAAACAGCACCGGATCCGTGCGCGATGCGATGAGGTCGCGGATCAATCCAGCTTTAGCATGCTTGAACGACAGCGCACCTGTCAGTGCCGCCAGCGCGTAGCCACGGTCGGGATCTGGCACTTCGCGAAAATAGCCCGTGATCAGCCGCAGCTTGTTGTTGCGGCCGGGTTCATAGGCCAGGCGATCGAGCAGTTCGGCGAAGCGGTTCATGCCTC
Organism: Tardiphaga sp. 813_E8_N1_3; assembly: GCF_051811025.1. Lineage (NCBI taxonomy): Bacteria > Pseudomonadati > Pseudomonadota > Alphaproteobacteria > Hyphomicrobiales > Nitrobacteraceae > Tardiphaga > Tardiphaga sp. 813_E8_N1_3. The sequence goes on along the minus strand of NZ_JBPWQE010000001.1, from coordinate 5,248,899 downwards.
GGCGCTTTCGCCGGGTGGAAGTGTCTCTTCTTCCTCTTCGTCGCCATAGCCGACCAGCGCAAGAGGCCGCGCGGTCAGGCCTTGGCTCTGGCACCAGTGCACCAGCGCATCTTCCTGGCCGTGGGTAACCCAGATTTCGCCGGCACCGGTCGCGCCGATAGTGGCGCATAATCCATCCCAGTCGGCGTGATCCGAAATCACCAGCGGCAGCTCGACGCCGCGCTGCCGCGCACGGGCACGCACGCGCATCCAGCCGGACGCAAAGGCCGTGACGGGATCAGGAAAACGCCGCGTCCACACATCCGATGTGGCCGATGGCGGCGCCAGCGTGATGGTGCCGGCGAGATCGGCTTTCCTGACGCCCTTCACCGGGCGCAAGTCGCCGAGATCGATGCCGCGGCTTTGATAATAGTGTGTGATCTTCTCCATCGCGCCATGCAGATAGATCGGCGCGTCATAACCGGCCTGACGGATCAGCTTGATGACCCGCTGCGCCTTTCCCAGCGAATAGGCGCCGACCAGATGCGCTCGCTCCGGAAACAGCGCGACCGAGGCCAACAGCTTCTTCACCTCGTCGGCGGCATTGCCATGACGAAATACCGGAAGCCCGAATGTCGCTTCGGTGATGAACACGTCGCAGGGCACCACCTCGAACGGCGTGCAGGTTGGGTCATAGGCGTCCTTGTAATCGCCGGAGGCGACGATGCAGATGTCCTTGCAGGTCACCGCCATCTGCGCCGAGCCGAGCACATGGCCGGCGGGATGGCAGGACACCGTGACGTCGCCGAGCTTCATCGTCTCGCCATAGGCAATGGCCTGCGTGCTGCCGGCGAAATTGTCGCCATAGCGCAGCCGCATCATGTCGAGGGTCTCTTGCGTCGCCAGCACCGCGCCATGGCCGGGGCGGGCATGGTCGGAATGGCCGTGGGTGATCACGGCGCGCTCGACCGGTCTGACCGGGTCGATATGGAAGCCGCCCGGTTTGCAGCAAAGGCCGGCGGGAACCGGGATAAGGATGTCTAGCGGACGCATCTCGGTTATATAGGTCCGCCTTGGGTTGGTTCGAGTCATCCTGCGAACGCCCCGCCCTCCGATCGGTTCCCATCATGCCCGCGCGCTTGTTCATGTCATCCGGCGATATGAACGCCGACCGGCGTTTCGACTATGCGCGCGACCTGCAGGTGCAGGGCGATCTGGTGGCGGCCGCCGATCTGTTTGAGCAGGCCACTGATCTGGCGCCGGGCTTTGCCACCGCATGGTTCGTGCTCGGGGAGGTCCGGGAGCAGCTGGGTGACACCGCCGCCGCCATCGCCGCGTTTCGCCGCGCGCAGGCCAGCGATCCCGATGATCGCAACGGTGCTGGTCTGCGGTTGATGCGGCTCGGCGCTGACGATCTCTCGGCCATGCCGGCGACCTATGTGACGGCGCTGTTCGATCAATACGCGCCCAAGTTCGACGCCGCTCTGGTCGATACGCTCGGTTATCGCGGACCGGCGGTTCTGTTGGGCGCCGTGCGTGCCGTATGCGCTGCGACGGATAGGGCGATGCTCTTTCCCCGCGCCATCGATCTCGGTTGCGGCACCGGGCTGGCGGCCGCCGCTTTTGCCGCCTGCACCGGCGCCATCATCGGCATCGACCTGTCGCCGCGCATGATCGAGCGCGCTTATGCCACCGGACTTTACGCCGAGCTTGAAGTGGCCGAGATCGTCGAGGGTTTGTGCCGCCGGTCAGATAGCAGTGTCGAACTGGTCATCGCAGCAGACGTGCTGATCTATTTGCACGACCTTGCGCCGGTTTTGCGAGAAGCTACGCGCGTGCTGGCCCCAGACGGGCTGCTCGCCTTCACGGCCGAGACCCATGAGGGCGACGGTGTCGCTCTTGGCGCGGGCTTGCGTTATGCGCAGAGCGATGATCATCTGCGCGGCCTGATCGCAGCTGCCGGCCTGGCGCTCATTCATCTTGAACACGTTTCGTCTCGTATGGAACGCGGCGTTGCCGCACCAGGACTCGTGGCCGTCGCGATCAAGCGTCGGCTTTAACGCCGTCGGGGTCAGCCAGGGCAAGTTTGCTGGCGCAATCCAGAAATCGAAACGAAGAGACGGTCGCTTCGTTGCAAGGGCTCCTTGCAATGACGGCCGGGTAATAACGTCTGTGAGCGCCAAGCGTCCTACCAATAAAAACCCCGGCCGCGAGGCCGGGGTTTTGCGTTTCAGCAATGTCACCAGGATCAGTACTTCGCAACGACCGGGCTGTTGAAGTGATAGTTCAGCCCGGTGCGGAAGATGTGTTCGGTGACCGCGGTCGTGACGGTCGTGGTGTTGACGAGGTTTGAGGTCGAACCAAGGTCGACATAGAGATATTCCGTCTTCGAGGTCCAGCTCGGGCCGAACAGGCCGAGCAGGGTGAACGGCGTCTCGATGCCGGCGCCCGCGGTCCAGCCGCTCAGGGTTGTCGAAGCATTGAGTACCTGGGCGCCGTCTTCGCGGATCTTGGTCTTCACGCCACCGTAAGCGTAACCGCCCGTGGCATAAAACAGCGTTGAGCCGATCGAATAACCGAGGCGACCACGAACGGTGCCGAACCAGGGCAGCTTAGCATCGAACGGGACGTCGCCGAGGCCAATGGCCGTCTTGTTGTCGCGCTGGTTGGAGGCCTGGATGTCGGTTTCCAGACCGTAGACCCAGTTCGCCATCTGCCAGTTGTAACCGAGCTGTACGCCGCCGTTGATGCCATCGGGAGCGAGGTTGAAGGCGTCGTATGAGGGAAAGTCGCCAAGGCCGTCGCCGGCTTTGGAGACCGTGGTGCGGTCGCGTCCGATGCCGGAGCCGACATTGCCGCCGAGATACCAACCGGTCCAGTTCGCTGTGGGCGCCGGCACATAGGCGCTGTTGTTGCCACCGATGCGATAGTTCAGGCCGACGCGAAACAGATTCTCGCGCACTTCTGTGGTGGTGGTCTGAGGGAAGGTGCCGAGCACCATCACCTGGTCGGTCTTGTTGCCGAGGTTGAGATAGAGGTATTCGATCTTGCCGGTCCAGTTGCCGCCGAGAGATGCCTCGACGCCGCTGCCGACGGTCCAGCCGCTTTGGACGCGGCTCGTAGCCAAGGCAGGAAAGCCCAGGGAGGTGGTGATGGTGGTGACGTTGCCATAGGCATAGCCGCCGGTCACATAGCTGAGCACCGGACCCGTTGCGAGACCAACGCGGCCGCGCACCGTGCCAAACCAATCGATTTTCTGGCTGTAGGTGTCCTGCGGCGCCAGCGGAAAGGCGCCGTTGTTCAGCAACGGATAGCTGTCCTTCAACTCGCCGCCCTGAATATCGGCTTCGACGCCGTAGACCAGCGGGCCGAACATCGAACCGGTTTGCCAGTTGTAGCCGATCTGGCCGCCGCCGAATCCACCGGCGGGCTGCAGATAGGTCGAGGTGGCTGAGCCCGGAGTGATGGGGTCGTTGTTTTGCAGTCGATCCCGGCCGACGCCGTAGCCCGCATTCACGCCCATGTAGAAGCCAGTCCAGTCGTAAACCGTTGTTACCGGAACCTTGTAGTAGGGCGCCTTCGCGGCCATGTCGGCGGCTTGCGCACCGGCGGTCAGAGCGAGCAGCGCCGCGGCGGAGAGGCGAAGGGTTTTCATAATGGGTTCCAGTTCAGGTTTCTGGTCGAACTATGAAGGGGTAACAGAGTGCTGTCAGCAGCCGTGCGATCAGAAATTGCGGTATTTGGATATTGGGTTCCTTGTGGTTAATTTTCTCGGAACAGCGTTGTTCAGGACGCAAACAAAAACCCCGGCCGCGAGGCCGGGGTTTTCGATTTTAGCGGATGTCGCTGAGATCAATACTTCGCAACGACCGGGCTGTTGAAGTGGTAATTCAGGCCGGTGCGGAAGATGTGCTCGGTGACCTTGCTCTCGTTGGTCACGCCGGGAGCGACCAGATCCGTGGATTTGCCAAGATCGACATAGAGATATTCGGTCTTGCTGGTCCACTGCGGTCCAAACAGGCCGAGCAGCTTGAACGGGGTTTCGAGGCCAGCGCCGGCGGTCCAGCCGGTCTTGGTGCTGGACAGGTCAGCAACCTGAACGCCGTTGTTGAAGATCTTGTTCTTCACGCCGCCGTAAGCGAAGCCGCCGGTTGCGTAGAACAGGCTGGAGCCGACTGAGTAACCGACGCGACCGCGAACGGTGCCGAACCAGGGCAGCTTGGACTCGTAGCCAATGGTTCCGAGGCCAACGACGGTCTTGTTGTCGCGCTGGCTGGACGCCTGGATATCGGTTTCAAGACCGTAAACCCAGTTCGAAGCCTGCCAGTTGTAACCGATCTGACCGCCACCATTGATGCCGTCCGGATTCAGGCTGAACTGCTCCAGGGGAGCAATAGGAGCTCCTGTCAGAGTCGTGCGGTTGCGGCCGGTGCCGGAACCGACGTTGCCGCCGAGATACCAGCCGGTCCAGTTAGCCGCAGCCACCGGGGTGTAAGCGCTGTTGCCACCGATGCGGTAGTTCAGGCCGACACGGAAGAGGTTTTCACGGATTTCGTTATTGGTGAACTGGCCAGCGAACGGCGCGCCGAAGGCGTTCGTCTTGTTGCCGAGGTTCAGATAGAGATATTCGATCTTGCCGGTCCAGTTGCCGCCCAGCGCGGCTTCGACGCCGCTGCCGATGGTCCAGCCCGTCGCAGTGCGGTTCTCCGAGAACGCTGTCACGCCGCCTTCGGTGATCGTGCTCTTGATGTTGCCGTAAGCGAAACCGCCGGTGAAGTAGCTAAGAACCGGGCCAGTCGCGAGACCGACGCGGCCACGAACAGTACCGAACCAATCCGACTTCTGGCTGTAGATGGTTGCCGGAGCGACCGAAGCACCACCGCCCGTGAGGCCTGCGCCTTGGATGTCGGCTTCGAGGCCGTAAACGATCGGGCCGAGCAGCGAGTCGGCCTGCCAGTTGTAGCCGATCTGGCCGCCGCCGAAGCCGCCCTGCGGCGAGACGTACAGCGAGTCGCCGTTCAGATTGTGGGTGGTGCGGTCGCGACCAATGCCGACGCCGGCGTTCACGCCGATGTAGAAGCCGGTCCAGTTGTAGACCGCGACGATCGGCGCCTTGTAATAAGGGGCCTTGACGGCCAGGTCGGCAGCCTGCGCGCTCACAGCGGTTCCGAGCAGCGCGGCGCTCGCAAGAAGAATACGTTTCATGGTTCGACCCCAATTCAGAATTGAACCGCTAGAATAGGGGAGTCGGGCCATATTGGCTGTATCCGGGCGGCCACACTGTCCGACATTGCAACCGCAGAGGGCGGAGCCCAAAAAAGCCGGTTAAATAAGCGTTTAGATACCGTTGCGCGGTGCGTATTTCGTCACGTTCTGGTGCGCTGGCGGCTTGTCGATATCCCCAACCCACGGAAAACATGTCGCAACTCGCCGGGGATTGCCAACCCTGCCGCGTCCGCAGAGGATGTGGGCAAGCCCGCACAGCCGCGATCAACGCGGCGGCGGGTCATAAAACGCATCCGCACAAGCGGGTCTCAGGGAGAAAACGCCAGATGCCTTCGCGCCACAGGTCCGTCTTCAGGACCGCAACACTCGCTGCAGTTGTCTCGATACTGGCCCATTCGGCCTTCGCCGCCGACAAGAAATACGATTCGGGCGCCAGCGATACTGAAATCAAGATCGGGCAAACCATTCCGCATAGCGGCCCCGGTTCGCTCTATGGCGTGCTCGGCCGCGTCGGCGAAGCCTATTTCCAGAGCTTGAACGAGAAAGGCGGCATCAATGGCCGCAAGATCAAGTTTCTGACGATGGACGATTCCTACAGCGCGCCGAAGGCGGTCGAGGCCACGCGCCGTCTCGTTGAGCAGGAAGAAGTCCTGGCTCTGTACGGCTCGCTCGGCACAGCGCCGCAGACGGCCGTGCACAAATATCTCAATTCCAAGGGCGTGCCCCAGTTGCTGCTCAACACCGGCGCATCGAAGTGGAACGATCCGAAGAACAACAAATGGACCATGGCCGGCCTGCCGCTCTATCCGACCGAGGCGCGCATTCTCGCCAAGTATGCCGTCAGCATGAATCCGAATGCGAAAGTCGGTATCCTCTATCAAAACGATGATTTCGGTCGGGATTTCCTGGGACCGTTCAAGGATGAACTCGCGAAAGCCGGCGGCACCGCGAAGGTGATCGCCGAGGTGACCTACGATCTCACCGATCCCACGATCGACTCGCAGCTGATCAATCTCGCCAAGTCCGGTGCCGATGTTTTCTATAACATCACCACCGGCAAGGCGACGTCGCAGTCAATCCGCAAGGTGGTCGAACTCGGCTGGAAGCCGCTGCAATTGTTGTCGGCGGGCTCCACCGGTCGATCGATCCTGGAGGCGGCAGGGTTGGAGAACGCCAAGGGCATCGTCTCGATTGCCTATGGCAAGGATATCGGTTCGCCGCTCTATGCCAAGGATCCCGACATCGTGGCATTCGAAGCGCTGCGCGCGAAATATCTGCCCACGGTGTCTGCCGATAATTCGATCGCCTTCTTCGGCTATGGTCAGGCCGTGTCCATGGCGGAGATCTTGCGCCGCTGCGGCGACGAGCTTACCCATGAGAACGTACTGAAACAGGCCATCGGCCTGAACGGCTTCCGCGCTCCGCAAATGCTGCCGGGGGTGAGTTACAGCTATACCAATGACGCCTATGTTCCGATGGCGACGCTGTACACCCAGCGGTTTGACGGCAAGGACTGGATCATCTCCGACAAGTCGGTGACGCAATAAGACCAGAGGTCTCTCCATGTCATTGCGAGCCTCGGCGAAATTGGCGCAGCCAATTTCGTTCGGGCGAAGCAATCCAGTCTTCCCTTGCTGCTTTCTGGATTGCTTCGTCGCAAGGGCTTAGGGGAAAGTTGCACGACAACTTTCCTTGACCTCGCAATGACGGCCGAGAGTGCTTAGTTCTGACGCGTGCCGCCCCGTAAATCCGTCGCCAAACCCGACCTGTTGCCCGATCATTTCCTGCGCTGGTTCGCCATGCGCGGCTGGTCGCCGCGCGAACATCAATTGGCGCTGCTGCAGAGGGACGATCGCTCGGCGCTACTGATCGCGCCGACCGGCGCCGGCAAGACGCTGGCCGGTTTCCTGCCGACGCTGGTGGAATTGAGCGGCAACAAAAACGCCGCGGGGCCTGCTCCCTCCCCCCTTGTGGGGGAGGGCCGGGGAGGGGGGTCCACAAGCGTCGTCGTACCAGCGATATCCCCCTCCCGGCAGCCTGGGGCTGCCGACCTCCCCCGTAAGGGGGGAGGTAAGAAAGCAGCACCTGCGCTTGCCGGAAGCGCGCCGAGCAAGGTGATTTCCACCGGCCGCACCGTTCAGCGCACCGGTGGCTTGCACACGCTCTACATTTCCCCACTCAAAGCCCTCGCGGTCGACATCGCGCGCAATCTGGAAACGCCGATTGCGGAGATGCAGCTGCCGATCAAGGTCGAGACGCGCACCGGCGACACGCCGGTGTCGCGCCGCGCGCGGCAGCGGCGTTATCCGCCGGACATCCTGCTGACCACGCCGGAACAGCTGGCGCTGCTGCTGTCATCCGATGATGCGCCGTTTCTGTTCTCGTCACTCAAACGCGTTGTGCTCGACGAGTTGCATGCGCTGGTGACGTCGAAGCGCGGTGATCTTCTTGCGCTCGGCCTTGCGCGTCTCTGGAAGCTCGCGCCTGACATGCGCGCCATCGGCCTGTCGGCGACGGTCGCCGAGCCCGACTCGCTGGCGCGCTTCCTCGTGCCGCAGCCTGTTGGCGAAAGCGTCTCGGCCGATATCGTCGTCGCCGGCGGCGCGGCCGAGCCGGTGGTCGAAATGCTTGATACCAAGGAACGTCTGCCCTGGGCCGGGCACTCGGCGCGCCACGCGCTCGGCGAGATCTACGATCTCATCAAGGCCAACAAGACGACGCTGGTCTTCGTCAACACCCGCAGCCAGGCCGAGATGCTGTTCCAGGATCTCTGGCGCATGAACGACGATGGCCTCGCCATCGCGCTGCATCACGGCTCCCTCGACGTCGCGCAGCGCCGCAAGGTCGAGGACGCGATGTCGGCCGGGAAACTACGCGGTGTAGTCTGTACCTCGTCGCTCGATCTCGGCGTCGACTGGGGCGATGTCGATCTCGTTATCAATGTCGGCGCGCCGAAGGGCGCCTCGCGGCTGATGCAGCGGATCGGTCGCGCCAATCACCGGATCGACGAAGCTTCGCGCGCTGTGCTGGTTCCGGCCAATCGTTTTGAGGTGCTGGAATGTCGCGTCGCCATCGATGCCGTTGCCGAAAATGCACAGGACACACCGCCGTTGCGGACTGGCTCCCTCGACGTGCTGGCGCAGCACGTGCTCGGCTGCGCCTGCGGCACGCCGTTTCGCGCGGACGATCTCTATGACGAGGTGCGCTCGGCGGCGCCTTATGCCGAACTGTCGCGTGTCGATTTCGACGACACCGTGGAGTTCGTGGCGTCCGGCGGCTATGCGCTGAAAATCTACGAACGTTTCGCCCGCATCAAGCAGGATGCCTCGGGCAAATGGCGCGTCACCAATCCCAAGGTGCGCCAGATGTATCGCATGAATGTCGGCACCATCGTCGAGGAGACGATGCTGAAGGTGCGGCTGGTGCGTGGAGGCAGCGGAAAGGGCAAAAAGGGCGTCACTGGTGCGCTGGCGCGCGGGGGGCGCATGCTTGGCCAGATCGAGGAATATTTCATCGAAGGCCTCGTGGTCGGCGACACCTTCGTCTTTGGCGGGGAAGTCGTGCGCTATGAATCCCTGGTCGAGGACCAGGTCTATGTTTCGCGCGCCAACGACAAGGATGCCAAGGTGCCGTCCTATATGGGCGGCAAGTTTCCGCTCTCGACTTACCTTGCCGAACGCGTGCGAAAGCTGCTGGATGACAAACACGCCTGGAAAGGCCTGCCCGACCAGGTGCGCGAATGGTTGTCGCTGCAGGCCCATGTCTCGCATGTGCCTGGCACGCGTGAACTGATGGTCGAAACGTTTCCGCGCGCCGACAAGCATTATCTCGTCTGCTATCCCTTCGAAGGTCGCCTCGCGCATCAGACGCTGGGCATGCTGCTGACACGCCGTCTTGAACGCGCCCGCGCGCGGCCGCTGGGCTTCGTTGCCAATGAATATGCGCTGGCGATATGGGGCCTCGGCGACACATCGCACATGATCAGGCAGGGCAGGCTCGATCTCGACGCTTTGTTCGATCCCGACATGCTCGGCGACGATCTTGAAGCATGGCTCGCGGAATCGGCGCTGATGAAGCGCACGTTCCGCACCTGCGCGGTGATTTCGGGGCTGATCCACACGCGCTTCACCGGCGAGGAGAAATCGCGCCGTCAGGTGCTGTTCTCCACGGACCTGATCTACGACGTGCTGCGCAAGCATCAGCCCGATCATGTGCTGCTGCGCGCCGCGCGAGCCGATGCGGCGACGGGGTTGCTGGACATTCGGCGATTAAGCGACATGCTGACGCGGATTCAGGGCCGTATTGTTCATCGGGAACTCGACCGCGTCTCGCCGCTGGCGGTGCCGGTGATGCTGGAAATCGGCCGTGAAGCGGTATACGGCGAGGCATCGGACGAACTTCTGGCAGAAGCCGCCGAGGAACTCGTGAAGGAAGCGGCGGGATTCGAAGAGACGGGATCGTAAGGGTTTTGCGAATCTCGCATTCGTCTTAAAAGAGCACCATGCACGCTGAAACCGTCACCGCCGATATGAGCACCGTCAGCATCGCCGGCGTCACGCTGGCCGCGGACCTGTCGGGCGCCTTGTATTGGGAAGAGCAGAAACTTCTCGTGGTGTCTGATCTGCATCTCGAAAAGGGATCGAGCTATGCCAATCGCGGCGTGTTGCTGCCGCCTTACGATACGATCGCAACACTCGGCCGCCTTGGTGCGGTGATCGCGCGTCACGATCCGCGCATCGTGATTGCGCTTGGCGACAGTTTTCACGACCGTGACGCGCACGAACGGTTGTCGCCGGCCAATCGCGAGGTGCTGTCCGCATTGCAGATGCGCCGCGACTGGATCTGGATATCAGGCAATCATGATCCGGCATTGCCGCCGGATCTCGGCGGCACCGTCGCAGACGAGGTCGCCATCGGTCCGATCACCTTCCGTCATGAGCCGACAGGTGCTGCCGGCGAGATTGCCGGTCATTTGCATCCAAAGGCGCGCGTCAGCACGCGCGGTCGCGCCGTCGAACGTCGTTGCTTTGCGAGCGACGGCACCCGTGCGGTGATGCCGGCCTTCGGCGCCTATACCGGCGGGCTCAACATCCGCGACGCGGCATTCGCGCGAATCTTCCAGACCCTCGGCTTCGTTGCCCATGTGCTCGGCGACCGGCGTATGCACGCGATCGCGGCCTCGCGCTGTTGCTAGAGCAACATTTCATACATCGTCATTCTACCCGTCCAGGAGAAGGCGAACCTGCGGGATTTCCAGGATGGCAGACTCCTTTGCGGGCTGCCTGTTGACGAGATGGTCGATAAGATCCTCAGTCGTCGAGCCACGGGTCAGCATCAGGCAGGTCGCATTGTCGGCGCGCGTGGCGTGCCAAACGCCGGGACGCATGCAGATTCCGACACCGGGAGACAAACGATAAGCTCGGAGGGTCGACAAATCCGGCCGCTGGTGTGCGTCACTCAAGCAAAGGATCTGAACGATCTCTTTCGTGAGAGGTACGACCGCCTGCTGGGTCACGTGATGGACCTCGAGCTTTGAGACAAGCGGATTGTTGTCGCGATACTCGACCCACAAGACCTCGGTGTTGCCTCCCGTGCCGGGATCAAAAAAGTGTTCGTGCCAGAAATCGCTGGCCGGGCTTCGAAAACTGACCGCGTCTTTTCTTAACGGATCGGTTTTGCCGAGCACCCATCCGAAGGCCTCGAACGACGTGGGACTCAGAGGCTCGACAATAACAGCGTTGGATGTCGGCATGGAGGGCTCCTGCGGCTCGTGTCTGAAGCATGGCTTCCATGGCCTTGCAAACCGACGAGCATTTAAAAGAAAGAGCGGCCTTACGCCGCCTTCGCCTGCACCGTATCGCAGAACTCGGCGAGGTGGTCGGCAAGCCGCAGCGTTGCCGGGCTCGCGTCGGGGGCGGCCATCAGCGTCACTTCAGTCTGGTCGATCGGCGCGAAGCCTTCTTTCGCCGTCAGGATGCGATGGTCGGCCTGGATAGCCATGTCGGACAGGATACTGAGGCCAAGTCCGGCGGCGACCGCGGCCTGGATGCCGGCGAGGCCGGAGCTCGTATAGGCCATGTGCCAGCTGCGGCCTGCCGCCTCGATGGCATGGATCGCGCGGGTCCGATAAAGGCAGCCGGCGGGAAAGCCGATCAACGGGACCGACCGGATGGCGGGGTCGATCGGATGCGCCTTGCTCGTGACCCAATGGATCCGCTCAGGCCACACCGCAATGCCACCTTTCTCACCCGCGGCGCGCTTGAACAGTGCCAGGTCGAGTTCGCCGCGTTCGAGATCGCGGCGCAAATACGTGCTCTGATCGGCGCGTACGTCGAGCCGCAAACCGGGCCGCGACCGCGAAAAATTCGCCAGCAATTCGGTCAGGCGATAGGCCGCGAAATCCTCGGGGATGCCGAGCCTGACAGCGCCTTCATTGGTCGGCCGGGCCAGCACGTCACGGGCTTCCTCCGCCAGCGCCAGCAGCCGTCGCGCATAGGACAAGAGCCGCTCGCCGGCTTCGGTCGGGGTCACGTCCTTGCCGGTGCGGTTCAGCAGCGGCTGGCCGATATCCTCTTCCAGTCGCTTGATTTGCTGGCTGACGGTGGATTGGGTGCGGTGAACGCGCTCGCCGGCGCGGGTAAAGCCGCGGGCATCGACCACCGAGACGAAGCTGCGCAGGAGTTCGAGATCCAGCATCGGCTGTCCATTCGTTTTTCAACTGACAATAAGTATATCATTTAATTTCCAAATGAGAAGGCGTGCGCATAGACCAGTGGCAAAGGAGTTTCCGATGTCCCTCGCGCCGTCAGTCGCGGTCCCTCGTGCCGCCTTCAATCCGTTGCCGATCTATATCGGCATCTTCTGTCTGCTTTGGAGTTTCTCCTTCGTCGCAGGGAAGATCGCCGTCACCGATTGCCCGCCGCTCATTCTGCTCGCCGCGCGGTTCTCGATCGCGGGTGTTCTGATCCTTGGCATTTCTGCCCTGCGCCGGGATGCATGGTCGCTGTCTTGGCGCGATGTCGCGGCTTACGCCGTCATCGGCCTGGCCAATAACGCGCTGTATCTCGGCCTCGGCTATACCGGCCTGCAAACCATCTCCGCCGGTCTCGGTGGCCTGGTCGTCAGCGCAAACCCGGTGTTTACGGCTGTGTTCGCAGCGCTGTTGCTGAAGGAGCCGCTCACCGGACGCAAGGTCGCCGGGCTCTTGCTCGGCATCGCCGGCGTCGCCTCGATCGTCTGGCACCGCATATCGGTGGGCACCGACAGCGCGCAGGGCATCGTATTCACGCTGGCATCGCTCGCGTCCATCGTGACCGGGACGATCCTGTTCAAGTTGCTGGCACCGAAGGGCAGCTTGTGGCTCGGCAACGGCGTGCAGAATCTTGTGGCCGGCGTGGTGCTGATCCCGGTGGCGCTCACGTTTTCCGATATTGGCGCGATCGTGCCGAGTGCGCGATTGATCGGTTCGTTTGCATTCCTGACATTGGGCGGTTCTATCCTCGGTTATCTGCTGTGGTTTCATCTCCTGAAGACCTGCGGCGCCACCGCGGCCAGCGCCTATCACTTCCTGATGCCACCCCTCGGCATGCTGTTCGCCTGGATGGTGCTCGGCGAGCATGTCGAAAGTCGTGATCTCCTGGGGATCGTCCCGGTCGCCCTCGGTATCTATCTCGTCACCAGACCGGCCGCTTCACCAGCACCCTTGCGACAGGAGTAATTCGTGTCTCTCACCATCACCCTGATCGGTGGCCCCACCGCGCTGATTGAATTCGACGGCTTCCGGCTGCTCACTGATCCGACCTTCGATCATCCGGGCGCCTACAAGCTGCCGCATGTCACGCTGGAAAAACTCGTCGGCCCCGCGATCTCCGCTGCGCAAGTCGGCGCGGTCGATGCGGTGCTGCTCAGTCACGATCAGCACTCCGACAATCTTGATAATTCCGGGCGCGATTTCTTGCGTCACGCGCCGCGCGTGCTGACAACCATTGCGGGGGCCAAGCGCCTAGGTGGGGATGTTGAAGGTCTCGCGCCATGGGACAGCACCGAGCTTACAGGCAAGGATGGCCACTCGCTGACAATCACCGCGACGCCCGCGCGTCATGGCCCGGCCGGCATCGAGCCGCTGTCGGGCGATGTCATCGGCTTCGTGCTGAGCTCGAACGCGCCGGGGAGCAGGCCGATCTACATTACAGGCGACACCGTCTGGTTCGATGGCGTCGCCGAGGTCGCACGGCGTTTTCCGGCCGGCGTCGTGCTGCCCTTCGCCGGCGCCGCGCAAACCCGCGGGCCATTCCACCTCACGATGGACACCAACGACACGATCGAGACGGCGCGCGCGTTTCCCGATGCGACGATTGTGCCCGTCCACACCGACGGATGGGCGCATTTCAAACAAACCGCCGACGACTTGCGCGCATCCTTCGATACGCTCGGCTTCGGTGCCCGTCTGCGTATCCTCGAACCGGGTGTGCGGACCTTGATCCAGCCCATTGCCAGTTCCTGATTCGGAACGTTAGCTGCGACGGCACGTTGCCGAGCGGTGAGATGGCAGGGATCAGATGTCGGACCAGTCGAGCGAGAAGAAGTCTGATGATCAGGAGGGAGAAGCTGCTGGTCCGAAAAGTTTTCTGAAACGGCTTGGTCCTGGTCTGATCACCGGCGCTTCCGACGACGATCCTTCCGGCATCGGCACCTATAGTCAGGCGGGGGCACAACTAGGTTACGGCATCGGCTGGACCATGCTGCTGACCTTCCCTCTGATGGTCGCGATCCAGGAAATTTCCGGACGTGTCGGCAGCGTGACCGGTCGTGGCATTTCCGGCAATGTCTGTCGGCACTATCCGGCGCCGCTGCTGCATCTCATCGTGTCGCTCCTGTTCATCGCCAACACGATCAACATCGCGGCCGATCTCGGCGCGATGGCCGATGCCACCAAGCTGCTCGTTGGAGGCCACAGCATCATCTATGTCGTGTTGTTCGGCGTGCTCTCGGTGGGCGCGCAGATTTTCTTCGACTACAAGCGCTATGTCTCGGTGCTGAAATGGCTGACGCTCTGCCTGTTCTCCTATGTCGCCGCGCTTGCGGTCGTGAAGGTCGACTGGAGCGCAGCTCTCACAGGCATCCTGCTGCCGCAAATCACCTGGAGCGGCTCGTATCTCACCACCATAGTGGCCATTCTCGGGACGACGATTTCGCCCTATCTGTTCTTCTGGCAGGCCTCGCAGGAGGCGGAGGACGAACGTATCGATCCCAACAAGGCCCCGCTGATCGAGAGGCCGATTGGTGCCGCGATGGAGTTTTCGCGCATTCGCGCCGACACGATCGTCGGCATGGCATTTTCGAACCTGATCGCGCTGTCGATCATCATCACGGCTGCGGCCACGCTCAATGCTTCCGGCAAGACGGATATCGAGACCTCGGCGCAGGCGGCTGAAGCCTTGCGTCCGATCGCCGGAGTATTCGCGGAGTGGATCTTTGCGCTGGGCATCGTCGGCACCGGTCTGCTGGCGATCCCGGTGCTTGCGGGCTCCACGGCCTATGCCGTGGGCGAGGGCCAGCGTTGGCTGGTCGGTCTCGATCGCAAGCCACGCGAGGCTGTGGCGTTCTACGCGGTGCTGGCTCTGTCTGCCGTGATCGGGATCGCGCTGAATTTCACCTCGATCAACCCGATCTCGGCGCTGTACTGGAGCGCCGTCATCAACGGCGTTCTGGCAGTACCGGTGATGGTGCTGCTGATGGTGATGTCACGCCGCAAGGATGTGATGGGCGATTTTGTGATCAAGGGGCCGTTGCACTGGCTCGGTTGGCTGTCGACGGCAGCAATGGCGATCAGCGTGGTGGCGATGGTCGCCGGGATCTTTCTTTAATCCCGCCTGAACACAATCGATGCAGCCCAGCCGGACATCAGCGCCATCGCGGCGGTGAGCAGCCCGTAGATGAAACCATGATTGCGTGCGGCATTGGCGACGAACTGTTCGAAGCCAACCTTGACGATATCGAACGCCGTCTCCGCTTTCGAGATCAGTGCACCGTCGGCGAACAGTTTGATCTCGACATCGTAGGTTCCGATGGGGACTTCGGCGGGCAGCGGAATGCTGGTTCGGAACAGCGTCGGTGTCAGGAATGTCACCGCCGAGGTCTCCTCGCGATACAGTCCATGTTCCTTGCGCAGTCGCACAAAGGCGCTCCGGAACGGGTCGGTGGCCACGACGTCGGCATAGTCGGTGCCGACGCGCTGGGTCAGCAGGACGTTGTTGATTCCGAGCTGCTGGCGGCGCTGTACGTCGGCAGGCGCGATGGCGTCCATCGGACGGTTGGAAAACACGGCGAGATAGGACGGCACCTGCAGGAACTGGCGCGAATCCGTGTTGATCCAGATGCCGAAGCGGCGCTCCTTGCGCCGGGTCATGAGGTCGGTGCGCGGTCCGTTGACGGTAACGACGAGATTGTAGTTGTTGCGGCCGGGCGGTGTCTTGTCGTCTTTCTCGACAGCGCCGAACAACACCAGTTCCTCGCCGGCGTAGTTCGGCGTCACGGTCACGCGGTGGTTCGACACCGATACGATCAGTTGTTCGGCGCGGGCCGGGGCGAGCATTCCGATGCCGAGTGCGGCGATGATCGGGAGCGCGCGTATCATGGAGCGACGCCTCCGGTCTCGCGGATCGTGAACAGATCCGCTGGGCGAATGACCAGTTCCACGGCGAAGCGGACGCCGACCGCCAGGATCAGCAGGCCCAGCAACAGGCGCAAATGCTCGCCGCGAATCTTCTGCCCGGCGCGGGCGCCAAATTGTGCGCCGGTGACGCCCCCGACCATCAGGATGAGGGCCAGTACTGCATCGACCAGATGATTGGTGACGGCGTGCAGCAATGTCGCGATCACCATGGTGACCAGCGTCAGCACCATGGATGTGCCGATGACCGTCGAAGTCGGAATGCGCAGCCAGTAGATCAGGATCGGAATCAGGATAAAGCTGCCGCCGATGCCCATCACGGCGCCGATGAAGCCGATCAGGAGGCCGACAGCGATCACCGGGATCACCGAGAGATAAATCTTGGAGCGCTTGAACCTCATCTTCAGCGGCAGGCCGTGAACCCAGCTATGGCTGCCGGAGCGGCGCAAGTTCACGGGATCACCGCGCCGGATGCGCAGCAGCGCGCGCAGGCCCTCCCAGAACATCAAGCTGCCGACGGCGGTGAGCAGGATCACATAGGACAGCGAGATGGTGAGGTCGAGCTGGCCGAGATTGCGCAGCTGCGTGAATGCCCACACCCCGAGCGCCGTGCCCACCACGCCGCCGGTCAGAAGCACACTCGCAAGCGCGGGATCGATGGCGCGGCGTCGCCAGTAGGACAGCGCACCGGAGAAAGACGAGGCTGCAATGTGGCTCGCCACCGACGCGACCGACACCGCGGGAGCGATGCCGACGAAAATCAGCAGCGGCGTCATCAGGAAGCCGCCGCCGATCCCGAACATGCCGGAGACGAAGCCGACTGCAGCGCCCATCGCCAGGATGAGCAACACATTGATCGGAATGTCGGCGATCGGGAGATACAGTTGCACGCGCGTTCGCTTCGGAATTCTGGCCCTGAGTTGGGCCGAAACCGCTCACGGCGTGGTTCTGGAGGCGGCGCGGATTGCGAGCCGCGTCCCCGTCTTAGACGATATCGTCCGTTGATGGGATTAAAGAATTCGGTAAAGGCAGGGTTTTCCGCCTCTACCGATGATGCACCTTTCAAGGTGGTAAATTTTGTTGGGCGAGGCGCAGGCCGGCGGCGTCAGGACTTCATGGCCGGATCGGTAACGAGGTTCATGGCGGCGGCCTCGCTGGTGCCGAGCCAGCGGATTTTCTCGGTGGCTGACATCGCCTCGACGACCGACGAAGCCACCCCCATCTTGGTCATGTAGCTCAGCACATAGCCCATGGTGCGCTGCGCGGACGCAACAGGATCTGCCCCCGGCTTGGGCGACACGAAGCGGTGAACGCCCAGCTTTGAGCCCTCGACGCCGATGCGGGCCTTGCCGCCGGCATAGGTCATCACGCAGGCGCTGGCGCAGTAGGACGGCTTGATGCGGCCCGTCGAATCCACCGTGCCCACGGCGGTGGTCAGCCCACGAGCACGGATGATCTCGCCCATGATGATGGCCTGGCCGACGTTTCCGCCCGGAGACGACAGCAATACGGTATCGCCGGGCGTGAGTTTGGCTTCATCGAGCTTTTCGCGAAACCAGCTCGCAGTGGCCGGGCCGATCTCGCCCGTGATCGCTAGCGCCGGGCGGCCACGGCCTGAATTGTCCGGATCGAGACTTGCGACCTCCGAAGACGCCATGCTCGGCGAGACATAGAGGTCTTTCCAATAGGCCCAGGCCTCCGGTTTGGAGAGCTCCTGATAGGCCTGCGCGCCGATGCCGCCGAATATCACGACTGCGAATGCGACCGAGGGCCAGTTGAACCATTTGCTGCGCGGTGCCTCGGGCGGCGGAGGCTGCGATGGGGCAGGCGGCTCGGCGGGACGTGCGGCCCAGGGGTTGACCGTAGGGATCCCTGATGGGCGTTCCGCGTCCCCCGATGTGTCGTCGTTCCGAAAAGACAAATCCATTTCCTCGTCGTTCAGTCCGGCTCGGCGCACACTTCACCGCGTCAAGTCTGCTGAAGGTTTGTTGAGGAAATAAGACCGTCGGTTCGATCCGGCGGTCCAGAAATCTGGCTTAGCGTGCAGCCCGCTTGCCCATCGATGCTTTCGCCCCGGCCTGTGCCGGCGTGGCATCCCAACCGCCCGCGGGAGTGGCCACGTTAATGGCGTCTTCGGGCTGGCCTTCCGGCGCGAAAGTCTGGACCGCCAGCCTGGCCGCGGCCAGCGATTGCGGATCGAGGCGCTTGGCGATGTCATCGCGCTTGCGGCCGGCATCGACGTCGCCCTGGGCTGCGGCGAGGCTGAACCACTTGAAGCTCTCGGCGAGGTTCTGTTCGACGCCGATGCCGCGGGCATAGAGAATGCCGAGATTGAACTGGCTGTCGGCAACGCCGCGATCGGCGGCCTTGCGGAACCAGTACGACGCGCTCTTGTAGTTGGCGCCCTTGGTGCCGCCATCGGCATCGAGCACGGCGAGATTGTGCATCGCCTTGGCGTTACCACGGTCGGCGGCGAGCACGTAATAGCGGCGGGCGACGTCGAGATCCTTCTTCGCGCCAAGGCCCTTCTCGAACAGTGCGCCCAGGCGGAACATGGCCGGCACGACATTGGCCTGCGCCGCGCGGTCATACCACTTGGCAGCTTCGTCGTAGTTCTGCGCCACGCCCTTGCCCTCGGCGTAGCGGACGCCGATTTCGAACGCGGCCGAGGCGTCGCCCTTAAGCGCCGCGTTGCGCAACGTGGTGCTGCCGATGGTCTCGGGCAGACGCTCGCCGGCGGGGATCGAGGCTGTGGTGATCTTCTGGCCACTGGATGGCAGCACCGGCCCGGCGGCGCCGGCCTGCGGCGCGGCAATGCTGCCGGTCACATCGGGCGACACATATGGCACAGGCGCAGCCTGTGGTACCGGCTGAGGCGCAGGCTCGACGGTGGCGGGCGGTGGGGCGATCAGCGACTGCTTGCCGATCGGGGTCGGCGATGTCATCGACGGCGTGGCCGGCGCGGGTGCAGCAGGCTTGCTCTGGATTTCGGCCGGCTCAGGCGCGTTCAGCTGCAGCGGCGGTGCCGAGTGAATATTCTCGGCCACCGGCGCCGGCGAGCCACTGTCCAGCAGCGTCATCGCCATCTTGAACGAGCCGAGCACGATCACGACCACGCTGGCGCCGACCAGCAGCGAGCGGATCTTCGAGCCGATCGTGGAGGACGACTTTTCGCTATCGGGAAGCTGCGGCCCGAGTTTGGTGGCCTTCGATTTGTCGGTCCTGGATTTGTCAGACCTGGACTTGTCGTTGCCGGTTGCGGCGGCGGCCTGTGCGGCGCGACGTGCGGCAGCAATGAAACTCGACGCGGTGGCCTGTTCGGGGGCATCGATGGCGATTTCGCTGATCGCGTCTTCCGACGCGGCGATGCGTTCAGATGGCGATGCGCCGCGGCCCTGCGGACGCGTGCCGGGTTCGAGCGGATGATCCGGAGGCAAAGCCGGGTCAACCATCGGGCGCGGCGAGGAACGCTCGGCAGCGGATGCAGACTGCGCGACCGGCTTTGGCGCGGGCGGTGGATCGAGAATGTCGCTGATCGCCTTCGGCATCGGGAAGGCCGATGCCGGTTCGTGCGAGATCGCAGTCGCGGCGAAGTCGCGCGGTGCGGCATCGAAATGCACCTGCGGCGGACGCACCTCGACCTGCGACGGTGCAGCCTGTGGCTTCACCGGATTGGGCATCTGCGGACGCGGTGGAGCCGGCACCGAAACGGCTGGTGCACTCGCCGGGCGCGGGGTCGGAGCGGGCGTTGCAACGGGCGCGGATTGCTTGGCAGGCGCGGCGCTGACCGCGCGCAGATCGCCCTCGATCCTTGCGAGGCGATCGACCACATGGCCGAGCGTGGAGTGCACGACCTCAAGCGAATCCTGCGTGTGGCGGTCGGTTTCCGACTGGCTGAAGCGCATGTCGGACAATTCGCGCTTGATCGTGTCGACCAGCCCGGGATCGACCGATGGCGCCTTGCTGCGGGGATCGTCCAGCCCGGCGAACATCGACTGCTGGCGTTCGAGATGGCGCAGGATGTCCTGCAGCCCGTCCTCGACGCGGCCGAGATTGTTGCCGCGCGTATCGGTGATGCTCTCCATCCGCTCGAGCAGATAGGAGACGCGCTGTTCGAGATGCGCGAAGGCCGACGACGAGTCATTGCCCACCGGCATATGGTCGAGACGCTCCGACAGTGTCCGCAATGCGGTTTCCAGATGATCGGAACTGGCCATGACAGCCGGGCGCTCGCGATTTTCCAGCGCTGCCGTCAGCGTCATGATGCGCGCCTCGAGCGCGGCAAAGGAATCGCTGTTGTCGGCGCGTGCGAGCTGATCGACCTTCGACGACAGCGTCTGCAGGTCGTCGCTGAGACGGCCGAGCGCTTCGTTGGAAGCGACGTTGGAAACGATGGCGCGTAGCGCGGCGATCGCGCCCTGTAGCTGCTCCATGGTGCCGGGATCGTTGCTCGAGCGCACGATCAAGTCGATCTTGCCGCCGAGATTGCGGATCGCCTCGTCGAAGCCTGCAAGCTGTTCGGCCGGCGTCAGCGTGGTCAGCGTCTTGTGGATGTCGGCCAGTGCGCGTTCGAGATTGGCCAGCACGTCGCCGTCGATGCCGCTGTGGCGGGTGTCGTCGATGCGGCGGCCGAGTTCACGGATCTCGTTCTCGATTGATTCAATCGCGCGACGCGGCATCGCTTCGGTGATGACGTTGCGGATGTCGGCAAGTTCGCCGCGGAACGCCGCGATCGACTGCTCGATATTATTGTCCGGGCGCTGCAGCGCATCGATCTTGGTCGTGATCTGGAACAGCTGGCGTTCCAGGCCAGACATGTCCGGCATGAAGCTCTGCGGCGGCGCGGCAGGTTGTGCGTAAGGCGGCTGTACAAATGACGGTGCAATCGGCGGCGCGCTGCGCGGGGCCATGCGCGGCGTGCCGTCGAGCTCACCCTGGCGGGCGGCAATCTCGGCGATGGCGAAGTCCAGCGAGAACGGATCGATCGGCGGTGAGGCGCTATAGACCTGATTGGCGGCACGCTCGACCATATCGATACGCGGCTGCTGTGGCGGCATATGGGGCTGGCGGTGAGTGGGCTCGCTGATCTGCGACAGGCGCGCATCGAGCCGTGAAATCGCATCGTTGAGCTGGCGCGCAACGCCCGGCTCGCTGTTGCGCTGTGCAGGCTTCGAGAACAGTTCGATCTGCCGGGCAATGGCGTCGAGCCGCTCGTGGATTTCGACGACATCGGCAGCGTCGCGCTGCGGCAGCGCCGCACGCGGGGTGAGGGGGCGTTCCTGGTCGCGCGGGCGTGCGTTGGGCGAGTTGTAGCGCGGGGGGGCTTCGCCGATGGTCGAGTTCAGCCAGTCGCCGAGCGACATGCCGGCACGGCGCGCCGCAGCTTCGGCCCGCTCGCGGACCGATGGCTCAATCCCGTCAACACTCCACGATACGCGCGAATTCATGCTTTGGTCCGGTTCCGAGCTTGACGCCCACCAGCGCCTGCAGCCTCCCCCGCGCGTCCCATTGTGAAGACAATCGTAACGTGCGCGGGTCGTCTGCCTCTGATCCGGACTTTTCAGGGTTAGGGTAAATAACGGGTTAAGGATCGGGCTCGGCCAGCCTTAAAAGTTAACTCGCTGATACACTTGCGCCGATTTGCAGGTAGGATCGGATGTCTCTGGCTTCGGCGTCAGCGCGTAAACAGCGCACTCAAATCGTCGACATCCAGTTCGGTGATGGCGCTGTGGCGCGGGTCCATCACCGCCGACTGGCCGATATAGGCCCAATAGAGAAACTCGGCCCGCGGCAGCGCCCGCTGGCTTTCGACCCCGGCTTCGATCAGCCATTTTGCCATGTAGCCAACGCGTCGGGCATCGACCGAAGCGACCATTTTGGCGACGTCTGCGTCGGTCGAGGCCATCGCACGGATCGCGCGGTCCAGGCTGCGATCTTCGTTGAAGGCGAGCTTCATCAGGTGGGTCAGACGTGCGGCTCCCACGATCGACGCATCGATCCCCTCGATCACCTGATCTGTCGTCCGCTCTTGCCAACGCTGCAGAAGCTGTAGCCGAAACTCGGATATATCCTTGAAATGCCAATAGAAACTTCCCCGTGACACGTTCAGCCCGGTTGCCAGTGCGCCGACCTTCAACGCGTCGGCGCCCTGCCGCGCGAGGATTCTCAGCCCGTGGTCGAGCCAGGCCGAGCGCGTCAGGCGGTCCTTGGTCAGTTGGTCATCCATTCCCCGACCATACACATGTGTATTGACGAAATCCACGCTCTGGCGTTAACGTCCATGCAGAGGTGTATGGAGATGGTCTGGCAGAATACAGCGCTCGGCGTGGCGGGGGTGATCGGGGCCGGTGTAGCTGTGTTCCACGGCATTCTGATTCAGCGCCTCATGGTCAGGCCATTCGAGGCGATTGCGATGGCGGACAGGCGCTTTTCCGGCACAACGCGACGCCTGGTGGCTCCGCTGCTGCATTTTAGTACGGTTGTCTGGTTTCTTGGCGGAATAGCGTTGGTTATCGCCGCCAATGTGTTGGACCGTGATGCCCGGCTCGCGATCAGCCTGCTGGTCGGTGGCACTTATTTGTTTGGGGCCGTGTTCAATTTCTGGGCGACGCACGGCCGTCATCCAGGCTGGATGCTGATGGCGGCGGCGGTCGCGCTGATCGCGTTCGGCACGATTACATCAGGTGTTTGAGGTGAACATGCCATCCGCAAACCGTTGCCTTCTGTCCCGCATCCACTTCTCGCAATTGTCACTTGCCTCGTGCGGAGATCGCAAATGAGTATGACCGGCCTCGATAGATGGTACAGCTTCATGCGGTCTCATGACCGGGCGATGCTGTGGGACCTGCTGCATCCGGATGCCGTGTTCGAAAGCCCGGTCGTGCATGCGCCGCAGCGGGGCCGTGAGATCGTGTTCAAGTATCTGACGACTGCAGAGAAAGTGCTGGGTGGCCCCGGCTTCGCTTACAAAGGCGAATGGCGCAGCGACAACGGCGCGGTGCTCGAATTCGAGAACGAGATCGAAGGCATCAAAATCAATGGCGTCGACATGATCACCTTCGCCGATGATGGGCGCATTACCCACTTCAAGGTGATGGTCAGGCCGCTCAAGGCCATCAACCTTTTGCACCGGTTGATGGGCGAGGAATTGGCGCGGCAATGAGCCGCCAGCTGCTTGCTTCATCTCCGATAACAATTGCGTAAATCTGACACGGCGGCGCCGTATCATCCGATCAATCGAATTCAAACCGAGAGAATTCCATGCCCAGCTACAAAGCCCCGCTCGAAGACGTCGGCTTCCTGCTCAACGACGTGTTTCAGTTCGATCGCTACAACAATCTGCCCGGCTTTGCTGACGCGTCAGCCGATGTGCGCGAAGCAATTTTGGGCGAAGCCGCCAAGCTCAGCGAAAACGTGCTGCAGCCGCTGAATCGTGTCGGCGATCTCGAAGGCTGCAAGCGCAACGATGATGGCAGCGTGACCACGCCGAAAGGCTTCAAGGAAGCCTACAAGCAGGTCGCCGAGGGCGGCTGGCTCGGCCTCTCGGCTCCCGCTGAATTCGGCGGCCAGGGCCTGCCGGTGACGCTGTCGCAGACCGTCGCCGAATTTCAGATCTCCGCCAATATGGCGTTCTCGATGTATGGCGGCCTCACCATGGGTGCGACCGCAGCACTCATCGTGCACGGCAAGCCCGAGCAGAAATCGATGTTCCTGCCCAAGATGGTCGCCGGCGAATGGACCGGCACCATGAACCTCACCGAGCCGCATTGCGGCACGGATCTGGGTCTTTTGCGCACCAAGGCCGCGCCGCAGCCGGACGGCAGCTACAAGATTTCCGGCACCAAGATCTTCATCTCCGCCGGTGAGCACGATCTTGCCGACAATATCATCCATCTGGTGCTGGCCCGCATCGAGGGTGCACCAGCCGGCATCAAGGGCGTGTCGCTGTTTGTCGTGCCGAAGTTCCTGGTCAACGCGGACGGATCGCTCGGTGCACGCAACGGCGTGATGTGCGGCTCGATCGAGCACAAGATGGGCATCCACGGCAACTCCACCTGCGTGATGAATTACGACGGCGCCACCGGCTGGCTGATCGGCGAAGAGAACAAGGGCATGCAGGGCATGTTCGTGATGATGAACGAAGCCCGTCTCGGCGTTGCCGTGCAGGGTCTCGCGCAGTCGGAAGTCGCCTATCAGAACGCGGTCGCCTATGCGAAGGACCGCCTGCAGGGCCGTTCGCTGACAGGTCCGAAGTCGCCGGACAAGCCGGCCGATTCCATCATGGTGCATCCGGACGTGCGCCGCACGCTGCTGACCATCCGCGCCTTCAACGAAGCCGCCCGCGCGATGGTGGTGTGGACCGCGCTGAAGAGCGACGTTGCGCATCGCTCCGACGATCCGAAGGAGCGCCAGGCCGCCGACGATCACATGGGCCTGATGACGCCAGTACTGAAGGGCATCCTCACCGATGGCGGTTTCGCCAATGCGGTGTCGGCGCAGCAGATGTTCGGCGGTCACGGCTATATCGCCGAATGGGGCATGGAACAGTTCGTCCGCGACGCGCGTATCGCCATGATCTATGAAGGCGCCAACGGCATTCAGGCACTCGATCTCGTCGGCCGCAAGCTGCCACGCGACGGTGGCCGTGCGGCTATGGCGTTCTTTGGCGAGGTTGCAGCCTTTGCCAAGGAGCACGGCGGCGACGAAGCGATGAAGCCTTACCTCGATCCGCTCTCGAACGCGCTCGGTCATCTGCAGCAGGCGACCATGTGGCTGATGAACAACGCCATGGCCAAGCCCGACAATGCCGGCGCGGGCGCGACCGACTACATGCAGCTGTTCGGTCTCACGGCCTTTGCTTACATGTGGGCGAAAATGGCGAAGGTCGCGCAGGACAAGATTGCCACTGATGGCGCGACGCCCTATCTGACAACCAAGCTGGTCACCGGCCGCTTCTTCATGGAGCGGATGTTGCCCGAGACCGCCCTTCATCTCGCCCGCATCCAGACCGGCAGCGCGACGACGATGGAGCTTCCGGCGGAAGCGTTCTGAGATTAATAAGTACTCTGTCATCACCAACACACGCCGTCATTGCGAGCGCAGCGAAGCAATCCAGAAAGCCACAAGCGAAGACTGGATTGCTTCGTCGCAAGTGCTCCTCGCAATGACGAGCCGATAGATCAACTATCCGACAACCGGGAGAGAATGAATGCCCGAGGCATATATCTACGATCACGTTCGCACGCCGCGCGGCCGCGGCAAGGCCGATGGCTCGCTGCATGAGGTGACGGCGCTGGCGCTCGCCACCGCACCGCTGAAGGCTCTGAAGGAGCGCAACAACCTGCAGCCGGGCACCATCGATGACGTCATCCTCGGCGTGGTCGATCCGGTCGGCGAAGCCGGTGGCGATATCGCGCGCATGGCGGCCCTCTCGGCCGGCTACGGCAATGACGTGCCGGGCATCCAGATCAACCGGTTCTGTGCTTCCGGCCTCGACGCCGTGAACTTCGCCGCGGCGCAGATCATGTCTGGCCAGCACGACATGACCATTGGCGGCGGTGCCGAGAGCATGAGCCGCGTCGGCATTGGTGCTGCCGGTGGCGCATGGCCGGTCGATCCGTCGATCGCCGTTCCCGCCTATTTCATGCCCCAGGGCGTTTCGGCCGATCTGATCGCAACCAAATACGGGTTCTCCCGCGATGACGTCGATGCCTATTCGGTGCAGAGCCAGCAGCGCGCTGCCAAGGCCTGGGACGAGGGCCGCTTCAAGAACTCGGTGATCCCGGTCAAGGACATCAATGGCCTCACCATTCTGGCCAAGGACGAGCATATGCGTCCGTCCACGACGATGCAGTCGCTGGCCGCGCTGCAGCCGTCCTTCGTAACGATGGCGCAGATGGGCGGCTTCGATGCGGTGGCTATCCAGTCGCATCCGGAAATCGAAGGCATCAACTACGTCCATCACGCCGGCAACTCGTCGGGTATCGTCGATGGCGCTGGCGCGGTGCTGCTCGGGAGCGAAGCGGCCGGCAAAAAGGCCGGCCTCAAGCCGCGCGCGAAGATCCGCGCTTTCGCCAATATCGGTTCCGAGCCGGCGATGATGCTCACCGGTCCGGTGGATGTCACCAAGAAGGTGCTGGAGCGTTCCGGCATGAAGCTGTCGGACATCGATCTGTTCGAGCTCAACGAGGCCTTCGCCTCGGTGGTGCTGCGCTTCATCCAGGCATTCGAGATCGACAATGAGAAGATCAATGTCTGCGGCGGCGCCATCGCCATGGGCCATCCGCTCGGTGCCACCGGCGCGATGATCCTTGGCACTGTGCTGGACGAACTCGAGCGCACTAACAAGTCGACGGCCCTCGTCACCCTCTGCATCGGCGGCGGCATGGGCACCGCCACCATCATCGAACGCGTGTAAGGAGCGGCCAACATGACCTTCAAGAATTTCAAGGTTGAGACCGACGCCGATGGCATCGCCCTCGTCACCTGGGATATTGCCGGCCGTTCGATGAACGTGCTCGACGTGGCGACCATCGAGGAACTCGGCGCCATTGTCGATCAGACGACTGCGGATGCCGCCGTGAAGGGTGTCGTCATCACCTCCGGCAAGGAAGCTTTCTCGGCCGGTGCCGATCTGTCGATGCTGGAAGGCATGGGCAAGGTGTTCGCCGAGACCAAGGTAGCCAAGGGCGAGGAAGCCGCGCAGCAGATGCTGTTCGATGAGAGCCGCAAGCTGTCGCTGACCCTGCGCAAGATTGAAACATCGGGCAAGCCATGGGTCGCGGCCATCAACGGTCTTGCGCTCGGCGGCGCGTTCGAGCTGACGCTGGCCTGCCACTATCGCGTTGCGGCTGAGAACCCGAAGACGCGTCTCGGTCTGCCCGAGATCAAGGTCGGTCTATTCCCAGGTGGCGGGGGCACGCAGCGCCTCGCGCGCATGTTGCAGCCGCAGGACACGATGCAGATGCTGCTGAAGGGTGAGGCGATCAATCTCGTCAAGGCGAAGGCGATGGGCATCGTCGGCGCGGTGGTGCCATCGGCCGATCTCATCTCGGCTGCCAAGGAATGGATCAAGGCTGGCGGCAAACCCGTCGCGCCCTGGGACGAGAAGGGCTTCAAGCTGCCCGGCGGCCCCGTCTATTCCAAGCAGGGCATGATGATGTTCCCCGCTGGCAATGCGATCTATCGCCGCGAGACTTTCGACAATTATCCGGCCGCCCGCGCGGTCATGCAGTGCGTCTATGAAGGCCTGCAGCTGCCGATGGATGCGGCGCTCCGTGTTGAGTCCCGTCAGTTTGCGCATATCCTGCAGACCAAGGAAGCGGCGGCGATGATCCGCAGCCTGTTCCTGTCGATGCAGGAGCTTAACAAGGGCGCGCGTCGTCCGCAGAACGTGCCGCCGACCAAGGTGAAGAAGCTCGCTATCATCGGCGCCGGCTTTATGGGTGCCAGTGTCGGCTTCGTCTCCGCGCGCGGTGGTATAGAGGTCGTGCTGATTGATCGCGATCAGGCCAGCGCCGACAAGGGCCTCGGTCACTGCATCGCTGCCATCGATGGCCTGATCGCCAAGGGCCGCGCCAAGGAGGCGGATAAGACCGCGCTGATGGCGAGGATCACCGCGACTGCCGACTTTGATGTGATCAAGGAATGCGACCTCGTCATCGAAGCCGTGTTCGAGGACCGCGCCGTGAAGGCCGAGATCTACAAGAAGGTGCAGCCGCTGCTCAAGGAAGGCGCGATCATTGCGTCCAATACCTCGACGCTGCCGATCAACTCGCTCGCTGAGGAGTTCGCCGACCAGTCCAAGTTCATTGGCATTCACTTCTTCTCGCCGGTCGAGAAGATGATGCTGGTGGAGATCATTGTCGGCAAGAACACCGGCGACGTCGCGCTGGCCACCGCGCTGGATTATGTCCGCGTCATCGGCAAGACGCCCATTGTCGTCAACGACTCCCGCGGCTTCTTCGCCAATCGCTGTGTACTGCGTTTCACGGCCGAGGGCCTGGAAATGCTGCTTGAAGGCGTGCCGCCGGCGATGATCGAGAACACCGCCAAGATGGCCGGCATGCCGGTCG
The DNA here is from genome assembly GCF_051811025.1 of Tardiphaga sp. 813_E8_N1_3. Taxonomy (NCBI): domain Bacteria; kingdom Pseudomonadati; phylum Pseudomonadota; class Alphaproteobacteria; order Hyphomicrobiales; family Nitrobacteraceae; genus Tardiphaga; species Tardiphaga sp. 813_E8_N1_3. The sequence continues at coordinate 5,220,948 of NZ_JBPWQE010000001.1, read as the reverse complement.
GGCCACTGTCGCTGTCGGACGAGATTGCGCTCGACCTCGTGCTGAAGATCATGAAGGCCACCGAAGCCGATTTGGGTTCGCAGGCCGTCGATCAGGCGCAGAAGAAGCTGATCGTCGAGATGGTGGAGAAGCAGGAGCGCTTCGGCCGCAAGAACGGCAAGGGCTTTTACGAGTATCCGCCGAAGGGCAAGGGCTCGAAAGCTCTCTGGAAGGGCATCGCTCCGCTGCTGCCGAAGCCGGTCGATCCCGATACGCTCGATGTCGAAGAGCTGAAACAGCGCTTCCTGGTGGTGCAGGCGGTGGAAGCCGCGCGCACCGTCGAGGATCACGTGATCGTCGATCCGCGCGAGGCAGATGTCGGCTCGATCCTCGGTTTCGGTTTCGCGCCGTTCACCGGCGGTACGCTGAGCTATATCGACTTCATGGGTACCAAGAAGTTCGTCGAGCTCTGCCACAAGCTTGAGGCGAAGTATGGCTCCCGCTTTACCCCGCCGAAGCTGCTCGAAGAGATGGCCGCCAAGGGCGAGACGTTCTACGGGCGCTTTCCGCCGAAGAAACTGGCGGCGGCGTAACACGGACAGCAGTGCTCCCTCCCCCCTTGCGGGGGAGGGCCGGGGAGGGGGGAACCCCAAGCTCCGGCGTTTGTGTCACCCCCACCCTAACCCTCCCCGCAAGGGGGAGGGGACTACGGCATTTGCGGCTTCGCTTTTCAAAAAAACAGACAAACAAAAAAGGGCCGGATCATCGATCCGGCCCTTTCGCATTCTCGCTCAATGAAACCGCAGCTTACGCTGCCTTCATCAGGCCTTCCTTCTCCAGCGCGGCCTGCACCTGCGGGCGGGCAGCGACGCGATCCTTATAGGCCATCAGGTTCTTGAACTCGGAGAGATCGATGCTCATCCGGTCGGCCCATTTCAGCATCACGAACAGATAGCCGTCGGCGACGCTGAAATCCTTGCCCAGCAGGTAGTCCTTACCCGCCAGATGGCTGTCGAGATATTTGAACTTGCCCATCAGGCGGGTCTTGAAGAAGCCTTTGACCTCGTCGTCGAATACCGGCTGGAACAGCGGGCTGAAATTCTTGTGCAGCTCGCCATTGATGAAGCCAAGAAACTCCTGCAGCTGGCGGCGCTCGTCGCTGCCATGAGCCGGCGCCAGATTCTTGGCGGCCGCCTTGTCGGCGATGTACTGCACGATGACCGGACCTTCGGTCACGAGCTCACCGTTGTCGAGGCCGAGGGCCGGCACCTGGCCCTTGGGGTTGATGGCGAGATAGTCGTCGCCATTTTCCAGCTTCTTGGCTTTGAGGTCGACCTTCACGAGATCGTAAGGCAGGCCGGCTTCGAGAAGTGCGATATGAGGGGAGAGCGAGCAGGCGCCCGGCGAATAATACAGCTTCATCGAAAATTCCTCCCTGAAGACATTGGTTTAACCACGAGGGTGACTAAATGCATCTGCATGAAAGAGTCAAGATTGATGCAGCTGCATCAAATGGGCTAGGGTGCCGCCACCATTTGGACTGAGCCATGAAACGTAAACCTTCCACCGAGGCGACAGCCGCCTGGATCCGCCTGATGCGCATCCAGAGCCGGGTGCTGGACGGCGTCGAGCAGGACCTCAAGCGCGCCGGTTTTCCACCGCTCGCATGGTACGACGCGCTGGCCGAGCTGTCGCGCTCGCCGACTGGCGAGATGCGCCCGGTCGAGCTCGAAAAGCAGATGCTGATACCGCAATATTCGACGTCGCGGCTGATCGACCGTCTGGTCGATGAAGGCTTGGCCGCGCGCCGCGAATGCAAGATGGACAAGCGCGGCCTGTTCGTCGAGATCACGGCTGCCGGGCGCGAGTTGCACAAGAAGATGGGCTGCGCCTATTCAACGGCGATCGAGAAACATGTCGGCTCGAAACTGTCCGACGCAGATGCAGCAAAACTGTGCGGCCTGCTCGACCGGCTCGGCTGCGCGTGCCAAGAAGCGGCATCGACAGTGACATCGCCGGCCGCCAGAGACGCCGCGCCGGCGCGATGAACCTTAAATTTTTGCCTGCGTTCGCGACCCGCACGGGCCGCGGGCGTTCCCGACACCGCGCGCAACAGATTGCAGCGCCTTTCATTCGGAATTTCCATGGCGCGTGACCAAATCGATATGACGCCGCTGCAATCGCGCGACGAACTCGTGGCGTGGCTGGCGGCGGGCGTGAAGCCGCCATCGGAATTCCGCATCGGCACCGAACACGAGAAGACGCCGTTCACGCTGGTCGGTCACAATCCCGTGCCTTACGAAGGACCGCGCGGCATCGGCGCGGTGCTCGACGGTATGAAGCACCTGCTCGGCTGGGAGCCGATCATGGAAGCCGGCAATATCATCGGCCTCTATGACGTCACCGGCGGCGGCGCAATCTCGCTCGAGCCCGGCGGCCAGTTTGAATTGTCGGGCGCGCCGGTGGAGACAGTCCACCAGACGCAGTCAGAACTGATGGCGCATCTGGCGCAGGTGCGTGAAGTGGCGACGCCGCTCGGCATCGGCTTTCTGGGTCTCGGTCTCACGCCCTCGTGGTCGCGCGCGCAGATTCCGGTGATGCCCAAGGGCCGCTACAAGATCATGACCAACTACATGCCCAAAGTGGGCCAGTACGGTCTGGACATGATGTACCGGACCTGCACGGTGCAGACCAATCTCGATTTTTCCTCGGAAGCGGACATGGTCAAGAAGCTCCGCGTCTCCGTTGCGCTGCAGCCGATCGCGACCGCCTTGTTCGCCAATTCGCCGTTCACCGAAGGCAAGCCGAACGGCTTCCTGTCGTTCCGGTCCGAAGTCTGGCGCGACACCGACAATGCGCGCTCCGGCATGATCCCCTGGGCGTTCGAAGACGGTATGGGCTTCGAGCGCTGGGTCGATTACGCGCTGGATGTTCCCATGTATTTCGTCAAGCGCGGCGACACTTACATCGACGTGTCCGGCTCGTCGTTCCGCGATTTCTTCGCGGGCAAGAACGAAAAGATACCCGGCGAGCGACCCACTCTCTCGGATTGGGCCAATCATCTCTCGACGATTTTCCCGGAAGTCCGCCTCAAGCGCTATCTCGAGATGCGCGGCGCCGATGGCGTGCCGTCGGATCGTTTGCCGGCACTGTCGGCGTTCTGGGTCGGATTGCTTTATGATGACAGCGCCCTCAATGCGGCCTGGGATATCGTCAAGAACTGGACTACGGCGGAGCGACAGGCGTTGCGCGACGATGTGCCGAAGTTGGGCTTCAAGGCGAAGATCAAGGATCGGTATCTGTTCGAAATCGCCAAAGAGTGTCTGCAGCTGGCCCATGGTGGCCTGCGCCGGCGCGGCAAACTCGACGCGCACGGCCGCGATGAGTCCCACCATCTGGAGGCACTCGATCGGATACTGGATTCCGGAAAGACTCCGGCCGAGCAGATGCTCGACAGGTTCCATGGCGCTTGGGGTGGCTCGGTGGTGCCAGCCTATAAGGAATACTGCTTCTAGATCAGCGGCTTGGTGAAGCTGAAAATCTGTTCATCAGCGGTACAGGTGACCGGCGTTCCAATGGCGTCCTTCTTACGCCGTTTGCAAACCGCTGAAAGTCATCCTGCATGCCGAGGAACCTGTTCAGAGCGTGTCTGACAGCCCTCGCCATGCTGTTGCTCGCAGCCGTTACGCCCGCCCAGGCGCAAACCAATTTCGATCGTCCTGGCGGCGACTATTCGCGCTCGGTCTCGCTGTCCGGCGATCCCGCCGAATGCGCGCTGATCTGCGAGCGTGACAAGAAGTGCCGTGCCTGGAGCTTCAACTACCCGAGCGACAATTCCGAAAACGCAGTGTGCTGGCTGAAAGACAAGGTCCCGCCGCGGATCGAGAGCTATTGCTGCGTCTCCGGCGTGCGTGGTGCCGGTGTCATCGAGCCGCGCACCGGTCCGGTGGAAACCTCGACTGATCGTTTTGGCGGCGACTATCGTTCGTTTGAGATCAAGAACGATGACAAGGTCGAGCATGGCGACGCCTGCCGCGATGCCTGCCAGGGCGACAATAAATGCCGCGCCTGGACCTTTGCGCGGCCCGGTTATGCCGGCAAGAATGCGCGCTGCTTCCTGAAGAACGACATCAAGCCGCCGCGGCGAAAACCGGGTTTCATCTCGGGCGTTGTGAGGTAGCATTCCAGCAACGAAGGGAGTTGAGCCATGACGCGTCTCCTGCCCGCAGTAACATTCGCTGGATTACTGATTTCTGTTACGACAGTCGCCGCCGTCGCCCATCACGGATGGGGCAGCTACGACGCCGCCAATCCGGTCACCGTGAACGGTCCTGTCGAAAGCACCAAATTCGAGAACCCGCACGCGACTATCATGATCAAGGGGGCCGACAAGGCCTGGACCGTCACTCTTGCGCCGACCTCCCGCATGACGGCGCGCGGAGCATCTGCCGATGTCGTGGCTGTCGGCAAGATGGTCTCGGCGTTCGGCTATCCATCCACCGTCGAGAAGGACGAGATGCGCGCCGAGCGCATCACCGTGGACGGCAAAACCTACGAATTGCGATAGCGTCCGGCCCATGACCGAGGGCGCGCCCGCAATCTTCATGGCCATGGAAGCGTCCGCAATTGGCGCTGCGATCCGGCAATCGCGCTGGCTCTATATGTCCGCCAATATCGGCCACATCGTTGCGCTGATGTGCTTCGCTGGTGCCATTGCGGTAATCGATGTCCGGCTCGCGGGAGGCCTTGCCGCCACTCAGCCTGCCCTGCTGCTGCGCAGGGCGCGCCGCTTTGCCATTGCCGGATTTCTCGGCCTCGTGCTCACCGGCGGCATTCTGTTTACCGCCGAAGCGAGCCATGTCGTGCTGAACCGCGTATTTCAGATCAAGGCGGCTCTGATCGCGCTGGGCTTATTCAATGTCGTCTGGGTCGAGGCGATCATCATGCCGAAGATCGCCGCGTTGCCGCCGCTGTCACCGATGCCTGCGGGCGCGCGGCAAGGCGCGCTGGCATCAATGGCCATCTGGTTCGCGGTCGCCATATGCGGCCGCGCGATTGCCTATTTCTGACGGGAAGAGCCTTCGGTCTCGAACGCCTTGCGCGCAGCCTTTGAGGCCAGCGCCAGCCACTGTCGTCGCAAGAGCGGTTCGACCAGAGCGCGCTTCGCCTTGGAGAGGCGGATCAGCACCATCGGATAATCGCGATAGTGATCGGTGAAATAGAAGATCTTCGGTTCGTTCTCGACGAGCATGTCGCGCTCGTCCCGCGGAACGCCGGGCATCACCAGCGAGTCGCCGTCTTCCTTTAGTCGCACCAGCAGTTTCTTGCGCACTTTGAGAGCCGGTGTGCCGTAGGACGTGCCGTCCTCAACCTCGGGCCATGACAGCGCCAGTTTGCGGATGTCGTCGTACGTCATAGCGGCCCTGCCTCGCCGGTCATATCGAGATGCCAAGCTTCCGGAGATTGACGCTTGAGTTCAGGCCACATGGCCAGCCAGCGCGCAGCTGTCGCGGCGCTCAATGCACCCCGGTGAAGAACCGCGCCATGCGGAAGCCAGACAGCCAATTCGCGACCGGCTGGCTGCGCACGCCGAGATCCCATGAGCCGACAATGGCATCGACGCGGCCGACAAGATTATCCATCGGCAGCAGGCCGACACCGCCCTGGCTTACCGGTACGCGGCTGTCGGCTGAGTTGTCGCGGTTGTCGCCCATCACGAACAGATGGTCGGGCGGCACCGTGACCTCCGGCGTGTTGTCGAGGCGGCCGTTGTCACGCAGCTTAAAGATCGGATGCGACACGCCGCCGGGCAGGGTTTCGACATAACGATGCGCCGGTTCGGAGCCGCCGCTGTCGTCTTCCGCGGCACCGATGCCGTCGGCCTTCACCGAAGTCGCGACGCCATTGAGCCAGACCTGACCGCCACGCAGTTCGACGCGGTCACCGGGCAGGCCGATCACACGCTTGACCCAGACCTGGGAGCGGTCGCCGGGCCAGCGAAACACCACGACATCGCCGCGCTTCGGCGTGGTCGCGAAGACGCGGCCGGTCTCGGGAAGGGAGACATGGATCGGCAGCGAGGCTGTCGAATAGCCGTAGGGAAACTTTGTCGCCAGCAGCGCGTCGCCGATCAGCAGTGTCGGCTCCATGGAGGCGGACGGCACATAGAACGGTTCGGCGAGGGCGCCCTTGGCGACGAATACGATGCCGACGATCGCGGCGATCTGCGCGATCTGGCCGGACCAGCGCTTGGCCGTCGATGTCACCGTTGTGGTTTCCGTATCCGTGGTCACTGGCCCGTTCCTCCGATGGTTACTTTGTCCATGCGCAGCGTCGGCTGGCCGACGCCGACCGGCACGCCCTGGCCATGCTTGCCGCAAGTGCCGATGCCGTCATCGAGCGCGAGATCGTTGCCGATCATGCTGATGCGATGCAGGTCGGTCGGGCCGTTGCCAATCATCATCGCACCTTTCAAAGGCGCTCCGATCTTGCCGTTCTCGATCTTGTAGGCCTCGGTGCACTGAAACACGTATTTGCCGGAGGTTATGTCGACCTGGCCGCCGCCGAAGTTCACCGCATAGATGCCGTTCTTCACGGAGGCGAGGATCTCGGCGGGATCGCGCTGGCCGGCCAGCATGTAGGTGTTGGTCATGCGCGGCATCGGCACATGGGCATAGCCCTGACGGCGGCCGTTGCCGGTCGGCTTCATGCCCATCAGGCGCGCGTTCTGGCGGTCCTGCATGTAGCCGACGAGGATGCCATCCTCGATCAGTGTGGTGCGGTTGGTCGGTGTGCCCTCGTCGTCGATCGACAGCGAACCGCGGCGCGACGAGATGGTGCCGTCATCGACGACAGTGACGCCCTTGGCAGCAACCTGCTGACCCATCAGGCCGGCAAAAGCCGAGGTCTGCTTGCGATTGAAATCGCCTTCGAGCCCGTGGCCGACGGCTTCATGCAGCATCACACCGGGCCAGCCTGGTCCGAGCACCACGTCCATTTCGCCGGCAGGGGCCGGGATCGATTCAAGATTGACCAGTGCCTCGCGTAGCGCGCCGTCGGCTGCCGTGCGCCACGAACCGCTCTCGATGAAGCGCGCATAGCCCTCGCGGCCGCCATAGCCCTTCGAGCCGCTTTCCTGCCGATCACCCTGACCGGCGACGACGGAGATGTTCACGCGCACCAGCGGGCGAATGTCGCGATAGCTCTCGCCGTCCGGGCGCAGGATTTCCACCACCTGCCAGGTGGCGCCGAGAGAGACTGAAACCTGGCGGACGCGCGGATCCTTGTCGCGCACATAGGCGTCGATCTCGGCCAGCAGCTTGACCTTGGCCTCGAAGCCCGGCGCGTCCAGCGGATTGTCGTCACTATAGAGCCGCACATTGGTGTGCGAGGGCGCCGCCGCGAAGGTGCCCGCATAGCCGCCACGGACCGCATTGACCGCATCAGCCGCACGGATCAGCGCCGGGATCGAGACATCGGAAGAATGGGCGTAGCCGACCGCATCGTCCTTGACGGCGCGGAGGCCGAAACCCTGCGCGGTGTCGTAGGTGGCCTGCTTCAGCCGGCCGTTGTCGAAACCGAGCGCCTCGGACTGGCTGTATTCGAGAAACAGCTCGCCATCGTCAGCTCCCTGGAGCCCCCGCATGAGCTCGCGGCGAACTTCGTCGCGGTCCAGATTGGCGCGGTCGATCAGGGAGGTGGTGGCTGGGCTGGTCATGCGGGCTCCAAATTAACGGACGTGTTTGCGCCCAAATCTGCGTCAGAGACGGGCGGCTTCGCCGGTTTCGCGTTGTAGCGGCAACCTCGGGATTGGTCCCCTTACAACGGCGTAACCTCGCGACGATACAGGCGATTAAGGCACAAGATAGGTGCTGTGTTCACAAAAAGGGAGGCCTGCTCATAGTCGACGGGCTCCTCTGGCAGCGATGGAAGCCGCGCCGACGGCCGCTACCTTGGAGCTATTACAAACTGCACTCCGGTGCGCCTCAAGCTGCGTTGCGGTAGACCTCCCAGCACGCATCCTGCGCTAACGGTATTCCTTGCAGGACAGTCTCTTCTGGCAATCATCGCTTTTCATGGCCTCACGAACCAAATCCGCCTTCCTGCAAGTCCATTCCATCATCGGCCTGGCGATCTCGCTGATCCTGGGTCTGATCGGTCTGACCGGCGCCATGCTGAGCTTCGAGGACGAAATCGTTGCCGCGCTCAATCGCGATGTGACGAAGGTAGATCCGCGGCCGGCGCCGATGCTCGGACCCGATGCGCTGGTGTCGCGGGTTCAGGCGGTGCCGGGGGCGGGCAAGGTTGGTCTCATCGTCTTTTCGAGCGAACCGGGTGTGGCGGTGCGTATGCGCTTTGCCCGCAGCGAGACTGGAGAGCGCTCCTCGGTCTATGTCGATCCCTATGATGGCCGCGTCGTCTCGGCGATGCAGGGGGAGAGTTTCTTCGCGACGCTGCGCAATCTGCATCGCTTTCTGCTGCTGCCGGGCAACGGCAATGGCTATGGCCGTCTGATCACCGGCGTCGCGGTGCTTGGCCTGTTCGTATTGCTGGTCTCCGGGATGGTGCTGCGCTGGCCGCGCCGTATCCGCAGCATCAAGGCCTGGCTGAAGCCTAATCTGGCGATACCCGGCCGTCCGTTTCACAGGTCGCTGCACAGCGTCGTCGGCACGTGGTTGCTGCCGGTCTATCTGGTGACCATTCTCACCGGCCTCTGGTGGTCGTTCGACTGGTACAAGGCCAGCGCCACCTGGTTGCTGTCGAGCAAGCCCGCTGCGAGTGCGCCGGCCATGCGTGGAGCAAAGGGGGGCGCCAAAGCACCTGCCGCTGATGCGCCTGCGACTCCGTCACTCGATAAGGTCTGGTCGACGTTTCTGGCCGATCAAGGCAGCCGCTATGCGATGGCGATCATGCAGGTGCCGAACGAGCCGGGCAGTGTGGTGCGTATCCGCTCGGTGGCAAAGGATGCGTCATTCGATGAAGCGCGCGACGATTTCCGCATCGATGGCGTGACCGGCCGCATGGTGTCGGCAGAGCTCTACAACGACAAGACATTCGGTGAGCGCATTCTGGCCGCGGTGCTGCACATCCACACCGGTGCATTCCTGGGGCTGCCCGGCCGCATCGTGTTCTTGCTGGCCGCGGCCTTGATGCCGCTGTTCACCGTGACCGGCTTCATCCTGTATTTCTCGCGCCGCCGCCTGCGCGCCGCGTCGCGACCAAGCCGCCGCGATCGCCGTGCTCCCGGATTGGTGCCCGGAGAGTAGGACGCAACGCTGCCGATCAGGGCAGCTTGTCGTAACCCTCGCCGATGCCGTTGAGGCTGAGCGGGAAGCCGATTCCTTCTTCGGGCGTTTCGAAGATGATGAAGGTGGCGGTCTTGGCGGTGCGGAGCTGGGCGAGCAGCTTGTCGTCCATCACGACTTCGGCAACGCAGCCATTGGGCAGGCAGCGCACGAAGCCGGCGCGGCCGACATCCTGATTATCGAGCTTGAGGCCGAGGCCTGACGGCAGCAGCACGCCGAGCGGCGCCACCACGCGCATCAGCTTGCTCTTCTGGTCGGCGGTCTTCAGCACGATCACGGTCAGGCCGGCATTGGAGCGGTCTTCCGCCACCACGCTCTGGATCAGGGCACATTGTTCGGCCTGGGCGCCGGGCGGGGTGTCGCAGCGGATCTGCCAGTCGCCATGGACCGAGCGCACCGCGCCCTGGGCGTGGGCGGTAGCCGGGACGGCGGCGATCGCTGCCAGGGCCAGACAACCGAGCGCCAGCCGGCGCCAGCCTGCGATCCCGCGGGCCGGGCGGTTCAGGGTCGGTTTATGCAGCAACTTCGAGTGCCCCATCCGGGTCGATTCCTTAGGCGGTGACGTGGTGGTCGTAGTCCAGGGCAGCACGCTTGACGCTGTCTGTCCGGAGGATTTTTCCAGACCACGGAATGATACGGCAATGACGGCGCCTTGAAGGCATCCACGGAGCCACGAAAGCGCTCGCAGGCGCGAATCAGCATCCTGCCGATCGCCTGATCTGTGCCTACATCGGACAATTCCGCTGTCAAGCGCCGTTCGGCTGCCGCACGCTTGTTTATGCCTGATTTCATGCAGCAATTGCGACCTTCGTTCAATACCTCCGAATGCATTACGGGATGCGCCACTCCTGCATTGCGACAGACCGCGAATTATGGTTTGAGAGGCTAGATTTCGACGCATTCTAACAACTGCCTCCAGGCCAATCACTTGGGCGTTTTGGCAAATTGGCAGGGTGCGGATCGGGCGGCATAATTCGGCGACAGGCCGAAATGCGACAGTAAATATGGGAGCGCGAGCGGCATGAGGATGTCGAGGGGCCAGATTGGCCGCCGGTTGCTGGGGTTAGCAGTTGTTGGGGCCGGGCTTGCTTTTGGCGGTGCTGCATTCGCAGAGGTGATGGGCCAGCCCGCGCCGTGGGAATTCAAGCTGCAGGAAGCTGCCACGCCGGTGATGGAGAACATCACCTGGTTTCATAATTTCCTGCTCTGGCTGATCACTGCCATCACACTGTTCGTGCTTGTACTTCTCGTCATCGTGGTGATGAAGTTCAACTCCAAGGCCAACCCGGTCGCATCCAAGACCACGCACAATACGCTGATCGAAGTGGCGTGGACCATCATCCCGGTTCTGATCCTGGTCGCAGTGGCGGTGCCGTCGTTCCGTCTGCTGTTCCTGGAACTCGATATTCCGAAAGCCGACCTGACCATCAAGGCAACCGGCAAGCAGTGGTTCTGGACCTACAGCTATCCCGACAACGGTCCGTTCGAATTCGACTCGCTGATGGCCACCGACAAGCAGCCACGCCTGCTTGCCGTCGATAACGAAGTCGTCGTTCCCGTGAACAAGGTCGTGCGCGTGCAGACGACCGCCGCCGACGTCATCCATTCCTTCGCGATCCCGTCCTTCGGCATCAAGATCGACGCCGTTCCGGGCCGTCTGAACGAGACTTGGTTCAAGGCCACCAAGACCGGCATGTTCTACGGCCAGTGCTCGGAACTGTGCGGCAAGGATCACGCGTTCATGCCGATCGCGATCCGCGTCGTCAGCGATCAGGAATTCACCGCATGGGTCGAGACCGCGAAGAAGAAGTTCGCGTCCAATCCGGCGAATTCCTACGCTTCGGCCGGAACTGCTGTGGCGCAGTAAGCGGGTGACGGAGCCGCGAGGCTCCGCACGCACTGTAAGAAATTAGGGCGAGGGGACCGCAAGGTCCAAAGACTGCCAGAAGAAGACAAAGCAGGATTTGAAAATGGCAACGACCGCGGCAACACCGGCTCACGATGATCACGCCCACGACGATCATGCGCATGCGCATCCGACGGGGTGGCGGCGCTACGTCTATTCGACGAACCATAAGGACATCGGCACGATGTACCTTATCTTCGCGATCGTGGCGGGCGTCATCGGCGGCATCATGTCGATCCTGATCCGCATCGAGCTGATGTATCCGGGCGTCCAGATCTTTCACGAGAGCCACACCTACAACGTCTTCGTCACCTCGCACGGCCTGATCATGATCTTCTTCATGGTGATGCCCGCGATGATCGGCGGTTTCGGCAACTGGATGGTGCCGCTGATGATCGGCGCACCGGACATGGCCTTCCCGCGCATGAACAACGTGTCGTTCTGGCTGCTGCCTGCCGCCTTTGCGCTGCTCATCATCTCCACCTTCGTGGAAGGCGAACCCGGCGCCAACGGCGTCGGTGCCGGCTGGACCATGTATGCGCCGCTCTCGACATCGGGCCATCCGGGTCCCGCCGTCGACTTCGCGATTCTGGCGCTGCATCTCGCCGGTGCGTCGTCGATCCTCGGTGCCATCAACTTCATCACCACCATCTTCAACATGCGCGCGCCGGGCATGACCCTGCACAAGATGCCGCTGTTTGTGTGGTCGATCCTGGTCACCGTTTTCCTGCTGCTGCTGTCGCTGCCGGTTCTGGCGGGCGCTATCACCATGCTGCTGACGGATCGTAACTTCGGCACCACGTTCTTTGCCGCAGACGGTGGTGGCGATCCGATCCTGTTCCAGCATCTGTTCTGGTTCTTCGGTCACCCCGAAGTGTACATCCTGATCCTGCCCGGCTTCGGCATGATCTCGCAGATCATCTCGACCTTCTCGAAGAAGCCGGTGTTCGGCTATCTCGGCATGGCCTATGCGATGGTCGCCATCGGCGGCATCGGCTTCGTCGTCTGGGCACACCACATGTATACGGTGGGCATGTCGTCGGCGACGCAGGCCTACTTCGTTGCCGCCACGATGGTCATCGCGGTACCAACCGGCGTGAAGATCTTCTCCTGGATCGCCACGATGTGGGGCGGTTCCATCGAGTTCAAGGCGCCGATGCTGTGGGCCGTGGGCTTCATCTTCCTGTTCACCCTCGGCGGCGTCACCGGCGTCGTGCTGGCCAATGCCGGCGTCGATCGCGTGCTGCAGGACACCTACTATGTGGTCGCGCACTTCCACTACGTGCTGTCGCTGGGCGCGGTGTTCGCCATCTTCGCCGGCTGGTATTACTGGTTCCCGAAGATGTTCGGCTACATGTATTCGGAAACCATCGCCAAGGCGCATTTCTGGGTCACCTTCATTGGCGTGAATCTGGTCTTCTTCCCGCAGCACTTCCTCGGTCTGTCGGGCATGCCGCGCCGCTATGTCGATTATCCGGATGCCTTCGCCGGCTGGAACCTGGTCTCGTCGATCGGCTCCTACATCTCCGGCTTTGCCGTGCTCATCTTCATCTACGGCGTGATCGAAGCCTTCGTCCGCAAGGAACAGGCTGCGAACAATCCGTGGGGTTCGGGTGCGACCACGCTGGAATGGACCCTGAGCTCGCCGCCGCCGTTCCATCAGTTCGAAGTGCTGCCGCGCGTTCAGTAAGTGGTTTTCGTGCGGCGCTCTTGGGTGCCGCACCGGGTTAATGCCTCCGCCGAACTCGCAAGGGTTTCGGCGGAGTGCTCGTAACAAAAGTGAGAATGATCTTGTCCGTCCTCGACCACCACACCATCGACCTGTCTGCCCCTCGCATCTCCGAAGCGGGTGTTGCCGACTACATCGCGCTGCTCAAGCCGCGGGTGATGTCGCTGGTCGTGTTCACGGCCATGGTCGGTTATTTCCTGGCGCCGGGCGATCATCACCCGGTACTGGCGATCACCTCGATCCTCTGTATCGCTGTCGGCGGCGGCGCCTCCGGCGCGCTGAACATGTGGTACGAAGCCGACATCGACGCGCTGATGTCGCGCACCGCCAACCGCCCGATTCCGCGCGGCCGCGTCACCCGGCCGGAAGCACTGACCTTCGGTCTGGTGCTGGCCTTCTTCTCGGTGATGACGCTCGGCATCCTCGTCAACTGGCTGGCCGGCGCGCTGCTCGCTTTCACGATCTTCTTCTATGTCGTGATCTACACCATCGCTCTGAAGCGCTGGACTGCGCAGAACATCGTCATCGGCGGTGCCGCCGGTGCGCTGCCGCCGGTCGTTGCCTGGGCTGCGGCGTCGGGAACGCTCTCGATGGAGCCGGTCCTGTTGTTCCTGATCATCTTCTTCTGGACCCCGCCGCATTTCTGGGCGCTAGCCCTGTTCCGCAATGACGACTACACCCGCGCCGGCGTGCCGATGCTGCCTGTGGTCGCCGGTCCCGATGCGACCCGGCTGCAGATACTGCTCTACACCGTCGTGCTGGTTGCGACTGCCGTGGCCCCGTGGCCGCTTGGCTATTTCTCGGCCATCTATGGCACTGCTTCGCTGATCCTCGGCGCCGGCATGATGTATCTCGCCGTCGAGGTCTATCGTCTGCGCGAAGGCACGCCTGCCAATCGTGCGACGCGCAAGCTGTTTGCTTTCTCGATCGTCTATCTGTTCGCGCTGTTTGCCATTCTGCTGCTTGAGGTGGTCGTGAAGGCCATCCTCCCGCTGGTCTGGTAGAGGGGCGCATGATCCGATGGACAATGAGCACAAGCCTGAACAGCCGGACGGCATCGTCCTCACCGAGGCCCAGAAGAAGAGCAGGCGCGAACGCTCGCTGGCCATCGCCTGGGCGCTCGGCATCCTCGTCGTGCTGTTCTTTGCCGTCACCATGGTCAAAGGGCCGGCCGTTCTCATCCGGCCCATGTAATGACAGAAGCTGAGTGACATGACCGATCAGCCGCAAAACATCAAAGCCTCGAAGCCGCGCCTCGGTCGCGATGCGACGGTGGCTGCGGCTTGCGGTCTGCTGGTGGCCTTCATGGTCGGCGCGTCCTACGCCGCCGTGCCGCTGTATAACTGGTTCTGCCGCGCCACTGGCTTCAACGGCACCACGATGGTGGCCAGCTCGGCGCCTGCGAGCGGCCCGATCGCGCGCAAAATCGCCGTGCGTTTTGATGCCAATGTGTCGGGCGGCCTGCCGTGGAAGTTCGTTCCCGAGCAGAGCGAGATCGAGGTCAAGATCGGCGAGGTCGTGACCGTATTCTATACGGTGACCAACCAGTCGGCCCGTACCACCTCCGCACAGGCTGCCTACAATGTGGCGCCGCTGACGGTGGGCGCGTATTTCCAGAAGATCAATTGCTTCTGCTTCACCGACCAGACCCTGGCGCCCGGTGAGAAGCGCGAAATGCCCGTCGTATTCTATGTCGATCCTGCGCTGGCCGCGGATAGCGAGAATGACGGACTGAAGTCGATCACACTGTCCTACACGTTCTACCCCCTGCGCGATCCGGCGCCGAAGCCGCTGGCGGCGACGGAGACTGACAAGCGCAAGGGAAACCTCTGAGATACGGGGAACCTCCAGGAGAAATCCTGGAGCGTTCCGAGTTATAAAATTGAGAGAACTCGCACCGGCTTCAACCGGCGCAGCTGACGGAGAGAACCGCAATGGCTACGGCGCAAGCAAAGCACCACGACTATCACCTCGTCGATCCCTCGCCGTGGCCGGCGGTAGGCTCGCTGTTCGCCTTCATCATGGCGGTCGGCGCGGTCAGCTGGATGCACCACATGTATGCCGCGGCGCCCATCGTGTTCGGCGTCGGCACCATCGGCGTGCTCTACGTATTCGCAAGCTGGTGGACCGACGTGGTTCGCGAAGCCCAGTACAAGGGCGACCACACCCGCGTGGTGCAGATCAGCCACCGTTACGGCATGATCCTGTTCATCGCCTCGGAAGTGATGTTCTTCGTCGCCTGGTTCTGGGCCTACTTCAATTCATCCCTGTTCCCCGGCGATCCCGTCCACGCCACCCGCGAGGCGCTGTTTGGTGGCGTCTGGCCACCGAAAGGCATTCAGACCTTCGATCCCTGGCACCTGCCGCTGCTCAATACGTTGATCCTGCTGACCTCGGGCACCACAGTGACCTGGGCGCATCACGCCCTGCTGGAAGGCGACCGCAAGGCTGTGAAGCATGCGCTGATCCTCACCGTGCTGCTCGGCGCTGCCTTCTCCTGCGTGCAGGCGTTCGAATACGCCCACGCTGCTTTCGGTTTCAAGGGCAACATCTACGGTGCGACTTTCTTCATGGCGACCGGCTTCCACGGTTTCCACGTGCTGGTCGGCACCATCTTCCTCTTGGTCTGCCTGTTCCGCGTCTATGCCGGTCACTTCACGCCGAAACAGCACCTCGGCTTCGAATTCGCCGCCTGGTACTGGCACTTCGTGGACGTGGTCTGGCTGTTCCTGTTCATCACGATCTATGTCTGGGGCTACGGCGGCCCTATCGTCGGCGCAGCCGCGCACTGACCGCATTCAGGTGCTACAAGAGGGCGGCCGCAGGGCCGCCCTTTTTGTTTGGCGCTTGCGCCGTGAAAGAATTCGATTCGATGCCCGATCAAGCCGCTGTTCCCGTCAGTCTTGGCCAGACCGTCATTCGCGGCCTCACCTGCAAATGCCCGCGCTGCGGTGAGGGCAGGCTCTATGCGGGCTTCATCAATCTGGCGCCGCGCTGCGAGCGTTGCGAACTGGACTATGCTTTCATCGATACCGGCGATGGTCCGGCGATCTTCATCATCATGCTCGCCGGTGCCATCGTGGTCGGTTGCGCGCTGGTGGTGGAGGTCAAGTACCAGCCACCGTTCTGGCTGCACGCCGCGCTGTGGCTGCCGCTGATTCTCGCGACCACGCTGCTGCCGTTGCGCTCAATGAAGTCGCTGCTGATCGCCCTGCAATTCCACCACAAGGCCTCTGAAGGCCAGTTGATCGATCGCACGCCGAAATGAACACTGTTGCAGCGCGCCGGCGCAGTATCACCGGTCTCGGTATCGTCACGCTCATCATCGTCGGTGTGCTCCTCAGCCTCGGCTTCTGGCAGTTGCAGCGCCGTACCGAGAAACATGCGTTGATCGCCGCGCTCACGGAACGCCTTGCAGGCGCGCCCGGTGCATTGCCTGCGCCAGGGACATGGAGCGCACTTAGCCCGGCGAAGGATGAATTCCGTCGCGTCAGCTTCTCGGCGACCTACAAACCCGTGCCGGACGGCATGGTCTACAGCTCCGGCTCCGGCGTGCGGCCGGATGTACCGGGTCCGGTGACCTGGGCCTTCCTGCCGGCGCAACTGACATCCGGCGAGACCGTCGTGATCAATGCCGGCTTCGTGCAAAACACGATGCAGGATCGCGCGCAGCAGGACCGCGCCGTGCAGAAGCTCGTCACCGGCGCCCCCGTGACCCTGACCGGCTATCTGCGTTTCCCCGAAACCGCGGGCACGCTGACGCCCCATGACGACGTCAACAAGCGTCTCTGGTTCAACCGCGACCAGCGCGCCATGGCGCAGGCGCTCGGCTGGGGCGCCGTGGCCCCGTTCTATGTCGATCTGGAAAGCCCCGTGCCGGCCAATGCCATTCCAAAGCCCGGCCCGCTCGAAATCCGCCTCAAGGACGACCACATGCAATATGCGATCACATGGTTTGGCCTCGCGGCGGCCGTGGTGATTGCCTTCGGGGTCTGGATCCGGGGGCAGCGTCGGGGCTGAACCCCGGCCAAAGTCGGTTTCCTCGCCCGGCGAAACCCATTATGGTGCCCTCTGATTTCACGCGGCGTGAAGTTTTAACCCCATTATTATCAAAGGCTTGGCGGTTTCCGCGCCTTTGGAGGACGCCTTGACGACCTATATCTCGACGCGGGGAGAGGCCCCGAAACTCGGCTTTTGCGATGTCATGCTGACCGGGCTTGCCCGCGACGGCGGTCTCTACATTCCCGAGGTCTGGCCCCAGTTGTCAGCCGAGACCATCGCGTCGCTGTTCGGCCGGCCCTATTGGGAAGTCGCCGTCGAGGTGCTTCGGCCGTTCGTGGCCGGCGAGATTTCCGACGAGGATCTCGGGCGCATGGCCAATGAGGCCTATGCCACTTTCCGCCATCCCGCTGTGGTGCCGCTCGATCAGACCGCGTCGAACCAGTTCGTGCTCGAGCTGTTTCACGGCCCGACGCTGGCGTTCAAGGACGTCGCCATGCAGCTCATCGCGCGGCTGATGGATCATGTCCTCGCCAAGCGCAATCAGCGCACCACGATCGTGGTCGCGACCTCCGGCGACACCGGCGGTGCCGCCGTCGATGCCTTCGCCGGCCGCGACAATGTCGATCTCGTCGTACTGTTCCCGAACGGCCGTATTTCCGACGTGCAGCGTCGCATGATGACCACGACCGGCGCGTCGAACGTCCATGCGCTCGCCGTCGAGGGCCATTTCGACGATTGCCAGGCGATCGTGAAGGGCCTGTTCAATCATCACAAGTTTCGTGACGCCGTGTCGCTGTCGGGTGTGAACTCGATCAACTGGGCGCGTATCGTTGCGCAGGTGGTTTACTACTTCACCTCGGCCGTCGCCGTCGGCGCGCCTGCACGCAGCGTTGATTTCACGGTACCTACCGGCAATTTTGGCGACATCTTTGCGGGCTATGTGGCCAAGCGCATGGGTCTGCCGGTGCGCAAGCTGCGCGTCGCCGCCAACGTCAACGACATCCTCGATCGCACGCTCAAGACCGGCATCTACGAGGTGCGTGAGGTTCACGCCTCGTCGTCCCCCTCGATGGACATTCAGGTGTCGTCGAATTTCGAGCGTCTGCTGTTTGAAGCCTCCGGTCGCGATGCTGCGCTGGTGCGCGGGTTGATGGATTCGCTGAAGCAGTCCGGTCGTTTCGTGCTGCCCGAGAAAGTGCTGACCGCGATCCGCGCCGATTTCGAATCCGGCCGCGCCGACGAGGACGAGACCTCGGCCGCCATTCGCGCTGCATGGCGCGAAACCGGCGATCTGATCGATCCGCATACCGCCGTGGCATTGGCCGTCGCCGATCGCGACACCACCGAGATGCATGTGCCGAACGTCGTGTTGTCGACGGCGCATGCGGCGAAATTCCCCGATGCGGTCGAAGCCGCCTGCGGGGTGCGGCCGGCATTGCCGGTCTATCTGGAAGGGCTGATGACCAGACCTGAGCATATTAAGGTCATGAAGAATGACCAAAGCGATATTGAGCAGTTCGTGCTGTCGATCAGCCGTGCTGCGAAGCAAGGAGTTTCCTGATGACCGTCGAAGTTACCAAACTGCCTTCGGGCCTGACGGTCATCACCGATACCATGCCGCATCTGGAAACCGCCGCGCTTGGCGTCTGGACCGGCGTCGGCGGCCGCGATGAGAAGTCCGACGAGCACGGCATCTCGCATCTGCTCGAACATATGGCCTTCAAGGGCACCAAGAAACGCTCGTCGCGCGAGATCGTCGAGGAGATCGAGGCGGTCGGCGGCGATCTCAATGCCGCGACCTCGACCGAAACCACGGCCTATTACGCTCGCGTGATGAAGGCCGATGTGCCGCTGGCGCTCGATGTGCTCTCGGACATTCTCGCCAACCCCACTTTCGTGCCGGACGAGCTGGAGCGCGAGAAGAGCGTGATCGTGCAGGAGATCGGTGCGGCACAGGACACGCCGGACGATGTCGTGTTCGAACATCTCAACGAGCTCTGCTATCCTGACCAGCCGATGGGCCGTTCGCTTCTGGGCACCGCCAAGACGCTGAAGGGCTTCGATCGCGATAAGCTGCAGAACTATCTGTCCACGCATTATCGCGGGCCGGACATGGTGGTGGCCGCGGCCGGCGCTGTGAATCATCGCCAGGTCGTGCATGAGGCGTCCGATCGCTTTTCCAGCTTCGAGGGCACCGCAGCCCCGAAGCCGCAGCCGGCGATGTTCGGCAAGGGCGGCTCGCGCGTGGTCAATCGCGATCTAGAGCAGGCGCATCTGACACTGGCGCTGGAAGGTCTGCCACAGTCGGATCTGTCGCTGTTCAGCCTGCAGGTCTTCACCAATATCCTCGGCGGCGGCATGTCCTCGCGGCTGTTCCAGGAAGTGCGCGAGAAGCGCGGCCTGTGCTATTCGATCTACACCTTTCATGCGCCCTATACCGACACCGGCTTCTTCGGTCTCTATACCGGCACTGATCCCGCCGATGCGCCGGAGATGATGGAAGTCATCGTCGACGTCATCAACGAGTCGGTCGAGACATTGACCGAAGCCGAAATCGCCCGCGCCAAGGCGCAGATGAAGGCCGGTTTGCTCATGGCGCTGGAGAGCTGCAGCTCGCGCGCCGAGCAATTGGCGCGGCACATGCTGGCCTATGGCCGTCCACTCACCGTGGAAGAGCTCGTCCAGCGCATCGATGATGTCAGCGTGGAATCGACCCGCAATGTCGCCCGTGGCCTGCTGACGCGCAGCCGCCCGGCCGTGGCGGCGCTCGGCAGCGGCCGGGGGCTGGACACGGCGGTGGCTTTTGCGGAAGGATTGACCCGCGCCAAGGACAAGAGCCTGCTCCACTAGGCAGGTGAGGTCCGAGGCATCAGGGAGCGAGCCTATGGCCCTGTTTCGTTTGCCATCGAGCATGCCGGCGGCGCTGGCGCCGCGCGGCTACGGTGTTGCATTGCGTGCGCCCGTGATGAGCGATTTTCCGCAATGGGCCGATCTGCGTGAAGAGAGCCGCGGCTATCTCACGCCGTGGGAGCCGATCTGGCCGTCAGACGACCTGACGCGCTCCGGCTTTCGCCGCCGGCTGCGCCGTTATGCCGACGATGCTGCGGCCGATCGCGCCTATCCGTTTCTGGTGTTTCGCGAGTCCGACGGCACGCTGCTGGGCGGCGTGACGCTGGCCAATGTGCGCCGGGGCATCGTCCAGGCCGGCACCATCGGCTACTGGGTTGGCCAGCCCTATACCGGGCAGGGTGTCATGACGGCGGCGCTGCGGGTGCTGTTGCCAACATTGTTCGGCGAGTTGAACCTGCACCGCATCGAAGCGGCCTGCATTCCCACCAACATGCCGTCGGTGCGGGTGCTGGAGAAATGCGGCTTCGCACGCGAGGGACTGGCGCGGCGTTATCTCTGCATCAATGGCATCTGGCAGGATCACCTGCTTTACGGCATGCTGCATGAGGACTTCCGCGGGTAACCGTGCTGCAACGCGATGTCCGGATGTGGCGCAATGGCGCGCATCTGTCCTCTCTCAAGCGCCTTGGGTTCGCCGCCATTGCGCTGTTATAAGGCCCTGCGCACGCCTTGGGCGTGGCTGCGCAAACGACTGAATTTCCGGGGATATCTTCATAATGCGCAACATTCGTTCGATGCCGATCAGCGGCCGCACCGGCGCGCTCCGCAGCATGCTGGTGATCACTGCAGCAAGCTTGACTCTGGCCGGTTGTGGCGGCGGCAGCATGTTTGGTGGCGGCTCGCCGAGCAGCGGTGGTGGTAGTCCGTCGATGACCGATCGCTTCACCCAATTGTTCTCGGGCAAGTCCACCGAGGTCGGCGCGCCGCAGTCGCCGCAGACCGATGAGAACGACCTGACCTGCCCGAGCGTCAGCATCCGGCCGGGCGCCTCGACCTATGCGGTTGGCGCTGCGGGCAAGCCGGCGGTCGGCAACGATCTGGCTTTCCAGGCCACCATCACCCGGACGGCGCGCTCCTGCGATCTCAATGCCGGTCAGATCTCGGTCAAGCTCGGCATCCAGGGCCGCGTCATCGTCGGGCCGGCCGGTGCGCCTGCGGCAGTTGATGTGCCGCTGCGTGTCGCCGTGGTGCAGGAAGGCGTGACGCCGAAGACCATTGCCACCAAGGTATTCCAGACCACAGTGCAGATCGGCAGCGAGACCAGCGTGCCGTTCAGCCTGGTCGGCGAGGATCTCGTCTATCCGGTGCCGACGGGCACTGCAGGCGATTCCTACATCTTCTATATCGGCTTCGATCCGCAGGCCCTGAAATCGCAGGCGCCCGCACGCAAGCGGCGCTAAGGGGGTATCCGAGCCAACAAAAAAGCCGGCGCGATCATCTCGCGCCGGCTTTTTTAGTTTGAAGTGTTTCGCTTAGTTCAGCTTGGAGCGAACCTCGCCGATACCCTTGGCGATCAGGTCGTCGGCCACCGAGCCCTTTACGGACTGCGACAGCACCGAGGCTGCGGCATTCACTGCGGCTTCGGCTGCGGCTGCGCGAACGTCTGCGATAGCCTGGGCTTCCGCCATTGCGATCTTGCCCTCTGCGCTCTTGGTGCGGCGGGCGACAAAATCTTCCATCTTGGCCTTGGCTTCGGCGGCAATGCGCTCGGCCTCTTCCTTGGCGGAAGTGATGATGTCCTGCGCTTCGCGCTCGGCCGCTGCATGACGCTTCTTGTAGTCGACGAGCAGCGCAGCAGCTTCATCACGCAGGCGACGGGCGTCGTCGAGTTCCTGCTTGATGCGGACGCTGCGGTGATCGAGCGCCGTCAGGATGGTGCGGTGAATACCGAACCAGCCGAACACCGCCATCAGAAGGACAAAAGCGACGGCGACCCAGAATTCAGCTTGAAGTCCGAACATCCGTTTATCCTTTCAGCGACGCGTCGAGCGCGGCGTTGACGGCACCTGCATCCGGGCTGATGCCCGTCAGGCGTTCGACGATCGCCGAGGCCGTGTCCGCAGCAATGCTGCGCACATTGCCCATCGCCGTTGCGCGGGTGGTGGCAATGGTCTGCTCCGCTGCAGCAAGCTTGCTGGCAAGGCTCTCTTCGAGCTTCGCCTTGGCCTGCTCCTGTTCTGCATTGAGCTTCTCACGAACCTCGGTCGCCATCGCATGCGCCTTGGCGCGGGCATTGGCGAGTTCGGTTTCGTAAGCCTTCAACGCAGCGTCGGAATCGCCCTTGAGCTTGGCGGCTTCGTTCAGGTCCGTATCGAGAACCTGCTGACGGGCCGCAAGCACGCCGCCGACGCGGGGCAGCGCCAGACGCGACACGATCAGATAGAGCAAGCCGAACGCGATCGCGAACGACACCAGCTGTGAAGCGAAGGTGTTGCTCTCGAACGGCGGAAACGACGCCTTGTGACCACCGTCTGCCGCAGTGTGTGCGGCAGTCCCGTGATCGGCGCCCTTGGATTTGCCCTGA
Source organism: Tardiphaga sp. 813_E8_N1_3 (assembly GCF_051811025.1). Taxonomy (NCBI): domain Bacteria; kingdom Pseudomonadati; phylum Pseudomonadota; class Alphaproteobacteria; order Hyphomicrobiales; family Nitrobacteraceae; genus Tardiphaga; species Tardiphaga sp. 813_E8_N1_3. The sequence continues at coordinate 5,198,593 of NZ_JBPWQE010000001.1, read as the reverse complement.
CCTTCAGCCACAGCAGTCTCCTTATCGATCGGAAGCGCTCCAGGACGGAGCGGCAACCGGATCCGTTTTCAGCTTAGACGGCGAACAGCAGCAGCAGCGCGATCAGCAGCGAGAAGATGCCGAGCGCTTCGGTCACGGCGAAGCCGAAGATCAGGTTAGCGAACTGGCCCTGGGAAGCCGACGGATTGCGGAGCGCACCGTTGAGGAACTGGCTGAAGATCATGCCGACGCCGATGCCAGCGCCACCCATGCCGAGACAAGCAATGCCGGCGCCGATGTACTTCGCTGCGATGGGATCCATAGTAAAACTCCTTCTTGGGATAGGGATTAAGACAGTTGAGGGGTGGAATTCCGCCAAGACACTAAAACGCAGTTAGTGGCCCGGATGAAGTGCGTCGTTGAGATAGATGCAGGTCAGGATCGTGAACACATAGGCCTGCAGGAAGGCGACCAGCAGTTCCAGCGCGGTCAGCGCCGTGGTCATAGCCAGCGGCAGCACCGAACCGAAAATGCCGAGTGCGCCGAGTGCGCTGAGCGAGGTCACGAAGCCGGCAAAAACCTTCAGCGTGATGTGGCCGGCCAGCATGTTGGCGAACAGACGAACCGAATGCGACACCGGGCGGGACAGGAACGAGATCACCTCGATCACCGTGACCAGCGGCAGGATGTAAATCGGAATACCGTGCGGCACGAACAGCTTGAAGAAGCCGAGACCGTTTTTGTAGAGGCCGTAGAGCAGCACGGTCAGGAACACCATCAATGCCAGTGCGACGGCGACGATCAGATGGCTGGTGACGGTGAAGGTATAGGGGATGATGCCGATTAGATTCGCCGTCAGGATGAACATGAACAGCGAGAACACGAACGGGAAGAACTTCATCCCTTCTTCGCCGATGCTACTGCGCACCGTATTCGAGACGAATTCGAAGGACAGCTCGGCGACCGACTGGAAACGGCTCGGGATCAGCGCGCGCCCGGCGCTTCCGCCGATCATCAGCAGCGACACGACGGCGACGGCGCCGAACATATAGGCCGATGAGTTGGTGAAGGCGATTTCCTGATTGCCGATATGGCCCAGGGTGAAGATCTTGTGGATCTCAAATTGATGGATCGGATCGGCCATCCACGTCGGTCTTTCAATTCGGCCGGAACGTCCGGCGTTTCCTTGCCGGACAGCCGGCACTCAAATGCTGCGCCAACGACGCAGAGGTCTTGGGCGCGAATTTCTTATTCCGCTTTTTTTCCGACACCAGCCGAGCGCATCACGTTCATTACCCCGGCGACGAAGCCGAGCAGCATGAGAACGATCAGCCCCCACGGCGATGTCGACAGTAAACGATCGAAGCCCCAGCCCAGAATCGTTCCGACGACGACGCCCGCGACCAGTTCCGAAGAAAGACGGAGACCCACCGCCATGGCTGATGCCCTGGACTGTGCGTTTCCGCTTCCAGTTTCGGATTGGTCAGTCTGAAGTTTGCGCTCATCCTGAAGTTTGGACAGACGCTGATTCAAACTTCCGAGCCTTGCGGAAAGCGCAGCCTCATCGGGCGACGATTTGCCATCGTTTCTGCGTTCACTGTCATCGTCCCGTGTGCCGTTAGTCATGCTTGCGACACTCGAAATAACGCTGCAAATGCTGGAAATAACGCCCCGTCACCCTTCAAAGCCGGGCGGACCATACTTAGCGCATCTTGCCAAGTCAAGATTCGCTGATCGCCTGTTAGTGCTTTGATTCATTTGATTTTATTGGCGAAATTCGAATCCCGCTGCGCGGGATCGCCGCAGCGCAAGAATGACTTTCGAGGTGATCTATCTTGCACGGCGCAGGGCGCTCTGTTGGAGTACCGCAGAGTTTAAAAACGCCCCTGCCGGAGCCCGGAATGTCTCAAGAGATCGACTACTATTTTTCGCTGCCATCGCCCTGGGCCTATATCGGCCACACGCTCTTTCGCGATCTCGTAAGTACTTATGATCTCAAGGTGAATCATAAACCGGTATTTCTCGGTGAGCTGTTTTCGGAAACCGGCGGCCTGCCGCTCGGCAAGCGTCATCCGGTGCGGCAGCGCTACCGGATGCTTGAATTGCAGCGTTGGCGCGACAAGCGCGGTCTGGATTTCCATCTGCAGCCGAAGAACTGGCCATTCGATGGCCGGCTCGCCGATGGTCTGGTGATCGCGGCGCTCGAGGCCGGACTCGATCCGGACCCGTTCCTGCGCCGCGCATTTCCTGCGGTCTGGGAAGGTCAGCTCAATCTCGGCGATACGGCCGTGCTGACCAGGCTGGCGGATGATTCGGGGCTGCCGGGCGCGAAACTGGTAGAGCGCGCGGCGTCGAGCGATGTGGCTGCGAAATACGAACAGAACCGTCAGGAGGCGATTGCGGCTGACGTGTTCGGCTCGCCGGCCTATGTGCTCAACGGTGAAGTATTTTGGGGGCAGGACCGGCTCGAATTGCTGGCTGACGCGTTGAAAGCAAAGCGGGCGCCTTTCAAATCTCAAATCTGAGCACATCTGAGAGCAAAGGCGGCTATCGCCCCGAACTCGCAACGCGGAGCATCTCCATGAAGAATGCTGTGGTGCGTTTGGCCTTCCCCGAGCAGCCCATGCGGTACGCCGCGCGGGTTGGCGCGGTTCTGATGGCCGGAATTGTCAGTGCGTCTGCGCAGGCCCTCCCGGACATCGAAAATGGCCGTTATTCGCTGTCGCCGATCACTGAAGGCGTCATTCGCCTGGATACCCGCACCGGCACGGTTTCGACATGCACGGATAAGGGATCCGGCTGGGCCTGCTATATTTTGCCGGATGAACGTGCCGCGCTCGATACCGAGATAGGACGACTGCAGAAGGACAACGACAAGCTGAAGGCGGAGCTTGCCCAGCGCGGTCCAGCCGTCGCCGGCAAGACCGATGAAGCGCTCCCGAAGCAGGACTCGCTGAAGCCCGGGAAGTCGGGGAGTGCGGATGGCGAGAGGAAGATCGAGATTCCGCTGCCGAGCGAACGCGACGTCGATCGGGTCATGGCCTTTGTCGAAAACGCGTGGCGTCGCCTTGTCGATATGGCCAGCCGCATCCAGCGCGATTCCAGCGGGAAAATCTGAGCGCTGCCAGTTGCGCTACGGATAGCAGTGCTCACATCGTTGATTGATATGATGCGCGGGCCTTTTGCCGCGATATCGAGAATAGTTCAGCACAAGCAGACAGGAGCCAAATCGTACATTTTTCGCTTCAAGGTTTTCGACCCAAGGGAGGAGTACTTTGATGCCGAGATTTTATTTCGATCTGGTCGATGGGACGACCGTGCCCGACGCTTCCGGGCAGATTTTGCGCAATGAATTGCTGGCCGCTGAGGTCGCCGACAAGCTCGCAGGCGATATTTACAAGATCAGGCCCGAGCTCCGCGGCAAGCACTTCGCCATTTCCGTCCGCAACGAGGAGGGCGAGGAAATTCACCGCGCAGACGTGGTTAGCTCCGACGATTAACGCAGTGCGCAGTTCTTATTTGCGGTCGAGCCCGATATTCTCGCCGTCGCCATGGATGGTGTCGCGATCGGCTTGATCGGTCTTGTCTGCGTCCTCCTGTGCGCGCTGTTCGTCCTTGCGCGGCCTCGGCCCCGGAATCTCCCTTGATGTTTTAGGCTTCATGGCGTTTTCCCTTGTCGATCTTGATTGAAGGGGGAACGCCATCTCGGCGTTTTGGTTCATCAGCCAAGGTGGAATTGGCCAAGAGGGGACTTCATGACATCTGCCAGATCCGTTACGCGCAGCGCGCCGTCTTCAGTTCGTGTCGAGACCGTGATGTCGTCGCTGCTGACTGTGCAGACATCCGGTGCCGGCTTCATCGATATCACCCGCGAGGTCGGCAAATTTCTGAGCGAGATCGGCGCCCGTGAAGGTGCGTTGACGCTGTTCATCCGCCATACCTCAGCGTCGCTCACCATCCAGGAAAACGCCGATCCTTCCGTGCTGGTCGATCTAATGACAACGCTCGATCGTCTTGCGCCTCAGGATTTTAACTGGACGCACGACACGGAGGGTCCCGACGACATGCCGGCGCATGTTCGGACCATGCTGACCGCAACCTCGCTGCACATCCCCGTTCTGTCAGGCAAGCTCGCGCTTGGAACCTGGCAGGGGATTTATCTGATCGAACACCGCGCCCGCCCGCATCGGCGCGAGGTGGTGCTGCAGTTCGTCGGCGCAACCTGACGCTCGCAGATCTGCTGCAACAAAAAAAAAAGGGCCGCGGATTGCTCCGCGGCCGGTTTGTTGTCGTCGAGTCCGCCGGCAGCCTTGCTGCCGGCTTGGCGAGATTAGTTCGCGCTGATATCGACGTCCTTGGTCTCCGGCAGGAAGAAGAAGCCGATGACCACGGTAATTGCCGCGAAGATGATCGGGTACCACAAGCCGGCATAGATATCGCCGGTCGAGGCCACGATGGCGAAGGCGGTCGCCGGGAGAAGTCCGCCGAACCAGCCGTTGCCGATGTGGTAGGGCAGCGACATCGAGGTGTAGCGGATCTTGGTCGGGAACAGTTCGACCAGCATTGCCGCGATCGGCCCGTAGACCATGGTCACGAACAGCACCAGGACGAACAGTAGTCCGATCACCGCCGCGACCTGCGGACGGAAGATATCGAACGGATGCGCCATCTTCACGATCTGCGCGTCGCCAGCCTTCGGATAGCCCGCCGCCTGAACCGCTGCGAGAACCTGTGGGTTCGACGCTGCGGCCGCGGTGTAGGGCACATCCTTGCCGTTGACGACAACCTTCACGCCCGAGCCTGCCGAACCGTAGGCGGTCGAGTATTTGACCGACGACTGGGCGAGATAGGCGCGCGCCGTATCGCAAGGCGTGGTGAACACGCGGGTGCCGACCGGGTTGAACAGGTCGCCGCACAGCGCGGGATCTGAAACAACTTCCACCTTCACGGTTTCGATCGCCTTTTCCAGCGTCGGGTTGGCGTTGGTGGTGATCATCCGGAAGATCGGGAAGAAGGTCAGCGCTGCGATCAGGCAGCCTGCCAGAATGATCGGCTTGCGGCCGATCTTGTCGGACAGGGCGCCCCAGAACACGAAGAAGCCGGTGCCGAGCAGCAGCGACCACGCGATCAGGAGATTCGCGGTGTAACCGTCGACCTTGAGGATCGATTGCATGAAGAACAGCGCGTAGAACTGGCCGGTGTACCAGACCACGCCCTGGCCCATCACGCCGCCGAACAGTGCGATCAGCACGATCTTGGCGTTGCTCCAGTTGCCGAAGGCTTCGGTGAGCGGAGCCTTGGAGCCCTTGCCCTCGTCCTTCATCTTCTGGAACACGGGCGATTCATTCAGGCGCAGACGGATCCAGACCGAGATGCCGAGCAGAACCACCGAGACCAGGAACGGAATGCGCCAGCCCCAGGCGGCGAATTCAGGCTCACCCAGCGCCGACCGCGTGAACAGGATCACGAGCAGCGACAGGAAGAGGCCGAGCGTGGCCGTGGTCTGAATGAACGACGTGTAGTAGCCACGCTTGCCGGCCGGCGAGTGTTCCGCCACATAAGTTGCCGCGCCGCCATATTCGCCGCCGAGCGCAAGGCCCTGCAGCAGACGCAGGCCGATCAGGATGATCGGAGCCGCGATGCCGATGGTCGCTGCGTTAGGCAGGATGCCGACGATGAAGGTCGACAGGCCCATGATGAGGATGGTGACGAGGAACGTATACTTGCGGCCGACGATGTCGCCGACGCGTCCGAACACGATGGCGCCAAACGGACGAACGATGAAGCCCGCGGCGAAGGCCAGCAGCGCGAAGATGTCGCGCGTGGCCTGATTGAACATCGGCAGCTTGGTGGCGGGATCGATCACGCCGAAGAACTGCGCGCCGATGATGCCGGCAAGCGAGCCGAACAGGTAGAAGTCATACCATTCGAAAACAGTGCCGAGCGATGACGCGAAGATGACGAAGCGTTCGTCCTTCGTCATCCCCTGGGCTTTCGCCGATGTTGCTGCGATGGTGGACATGTTTGAATCGCTCCCCAAATCCGTTGCAAAATTTATCGTGGCTTCTCGCTCGCTGCGCCGAACTTCTGTCGGCTCATTGCAGAGAACTTCGATGCAAAAGGTAGCATTGCGGGGAAATGCGACCCAATACGACTTTAGGCCGTGCGCAAGGGGCTGCGCGCAGACGTCGCAGTGGCGAAAACATCCTTTCGGACGTGCGCGTGCATATGAAATATTGCGTCGCACAATGGCCCGCGTTCACCAATTTACCGCGTGGCAGCATTGGACGCTTGCAAGACGTTGTCGCGCGGGGGACACTTGTGGCGAAATGCGCTTTTGCGCGTCGTCTCAACGCGGTTGCTGGTTTGCCGCAAGATTTTTGCATGGATTTTGATGACCGTTATCGCTCCCTCGCGCCTCATTATTGCCGATGATCATCCGTTGTTCCGCGGTGCATTGCGGCAGGCGGTCAGCACCGTGCTGCCGACGACCACGGTTGATGAAGCCGGTACGTTCGAGGATCTGACCAAACTGCTGGAACAGGATTCCGACGTCGATCTGATCCTGCTCGATCTGTCGATGCCCGGGATCAGCGGATTCTCGGGACTGATTTACCTCCGAGCACAGTATCCCGCGATTCCGGTGGTCATCGTCTCCGCTAGCGATGACGTCGGTACGATCCGCCAATCGCTGGACTTTGGCGCGTCAGGCTTCATTCCAAAGCGCTTCGGCGTCGATACGCTGCGCGATGCCATCGTGCGCGTGATGGATGGCGACGTCTGGGTTCCACCGGACGTCGACATGTCCGCAGCGGCCGATCCGGAAATGAGCAAACTGCGTGATCGGCTGGTGACGCTGACGCCGCAGCAGGTCCGCGTGCTGATGATGCTGTCGCAGGGTCTGCTCAACAAGCAGATCGCCTATGAGCTCGGCGTGTCAGAAGCGACCATCAAGGCGCATGTTTCGGCGATCCTGCAGAAGCTTGGCGTCGAGAGCCGCACCCAGGCCGTGATCGCTGCGGCAAAGATCGCCGGCGGCCAGTGGCGCCAGGGCGAACAGACGCCGCAATAATCGGACTATTCCGCCGCGATCATCTGCTGCGTGCGCCATTGCCCGAGCAGTGCGCGCAGCGACGCCGGTTTGACCGGCTTGTTCAGCACGGCGATCTTGTCTTGCCGCGCGGCGGACTGCACGTGCGGGCTGCGGTCGGCGGTGATCAGGATGGCCGGAATTTCCTTGCCGAAGCGGGTACGGATTTCCCGGATAGCGGCGACGCCGTTGCCGCGGTCGAGATGGTAGTCGACCAGCAGGCCCGTAAGGCGTCGGCCTGAGGCCTGGATTTCGGCAATCGCATTCATCGCGGCTTCCGGATCAGGGACTGCGACGACCTCGGCTCCCCAGGCCTGCAGCAGCGTCTTCATGCCATCGAGAATCGCCATGTCGTTCTCGATACAGACAACGAGCGTGCCCGACATAGGTGACTTCGACAGTGGCGTCGCGCTGGTGACCGCGGTGGTGTGATTGATCGCCTTGGCCACCGGCACCGTCACTGAGAAGAACGAGCCGCCGCTGCGATTGGAATCCAGCGCGATGCCGTGATTGAGCACATGGGCGAGACGTTTGACGATCGACAGACCGAGCCCGAGGCCACGCGCGATCCGCGCGCCCTGTTCGAGCCGGTGAAATTCCTTGAAGATCTCGCCGCGCTTGAGAATCGGGATGCCGACGCCGGTGTCGTAGATGCCGATCTGCAAGGCCTTGCCGCGGCGCCGGCAGCCGACCAGCACGCGGCCATGCGGCGTGTATTTGATCGCGTTCGAGATCAGGTTCTGTAGAAGACGCCGCAGCATCAGGCGATCGGATTCGACGGGCAGTGAGCACGGCACGAATGTGAGCTTGACGCCGCGGGCGTGCGCAATCGGTGCATATTCGATCTCGAGTGAGCGCATCAGGTCGCCGATGCGGAAACTCGATATCGCGGGACTCATGGCGCCCGCATCGAGGCGCGAGATGTCGAGCAGCGCGCCGAGGATTTCCTCGATGGCCTCCAGCGAGTCGTCGATATTCTCGACCAGCCGCGCATCCTCACCGCCGCTCTTTCGTTCGACCAGGCTGGTGACATAGAGACGTGCGGCGTTAAGCGGCTGGAGAATGTCGTGGCTGGCGGCGGCCAGAAAGCGGGTCTTGGAGATGTTGGCGTCTTCCGCGGTGCTCTTGGCGAGCGCCAGTTCGGAATTCAGTCGCGTCAGTTCCTCGGTGCGGTCGCGGACACGTTTTTCCAGCGTGGCATTGGCGCGCTCCAGCGCTTCTGCTGCCTCGAAGCTGGGCGTGACGTCGGAGAAGGTGAGCACGAGCCCGCCATCGGGCATCTTGTTGGTACGCACTTCGATAACGATCTGGCGGTCCTGAAGACGTTCGAGATAAGGCTCGCCCTCAGTCGTGTAGGCCGCCAGCCGCGCCTGCGTCAGGGTTTCGCTGTCGCCGTAAGGCGACGCGCTCTGAATGCCGATGAATTCCAGAATCTCGCGCAGCGGAATGCCGATCTGTACGATCTGCGGTGGGAGGCCGAGCAGTTCGCCGAACTGCCGGTTGGAGACGATCAACTGCAGGTCGGGGTTAAAGACGGCGATGCCCTGACGGACGTGATTGAGCGCTGTTTGCAGGATCTCGCGGTTGAAATGCAGCGCCGCATGCGAATCGTCGAGCAGCTTCAGCGCCGCCTTGGCGGACACCGTACGCTTGCGAAGCAGGAGCGACATCACCACGCGGGACGAGGCTGCGCCAATCGATGACGCGATGAGATACTCTGCGTGCTGCAGCAATTCGAAATCCGCAGGTGCGGCCGGATCGAGATCGACACGGCGACGGGTGGCGAAGGCATCGAAGGATTCACGCGCGCGGTCCGGGCCGAGATATTGGGTCACGGTGCTGAGGATATCCTGCACCGTGACTGTGGTCCGCCAGCGCCGGAACGCCGGTGTAATCGGCGCCAGCGTGTTCGGTACGAAGACATCGGCCTGCAGTCGTTCGATCGACGACGGCGCTCGCATCAGCGAGAGCACGATATAGGTCAGGATATTGAGCGACAGGCTCCAGAGCGTGCCGTGCAGCAGCGGTGGCAATTCAGTGCCGAGCAGGTCCTGTGGCCGCAACGCCTCGATGCCGAACGGGCCGTGCTGCAGGAACAGGACGCCCGCGGTACTGCCTTCGAGGAAGCTCGGGATGAACAGCGTATAGGCCCAGACGATGAAGCCGACCACCATGCCGCCCATGGCGCCATGGGCCGTCGCGCGTCGCCAGATCAAGCCGCCAAAGAAAGCTGGAGCGAGTTGCGCGATGGCGGCAAATGACAGCAGGCCGATGGCGGCCAGTTGCGTATTGCCGAGCGCGCGGAAATAGAAATAGGCCATCACCATGATGGCGAAGATCGAGAAGCGCCGCGCCTTGAGCAGGAAGTTGCCGAAGTCGGTCTGCTCATTCTGCGTCTGCGGTCCGCGTCGCAAGACCAGTGGCAACACGATATCGTTGGACACCATGATGGCCAGCGCAACGCATTCGACGATCACCATGGCGGTGGCAGCCGACAAGCCGCCGATGAACACCGCCATGCTGAGCGCGCTGGAGCCGGCTTCGATCGGCAACGCCAGCACATACATGTCGCTGTCGACGGCGCCGAACGGAAAGGTCACAAGGCCGGCCAGGGCGATCGGAATGACGAACAGGTTGATGGCGATCAGATAGGTGGGAAACAGCCAGCGCGCACGGCTCACTTCGGAGTCGCTGGAATTCTCGACGACGCTGACGTGGAACTGCCGGGGTAGCAGCATGATGGCGCAGAACGACAGCAGCACCATCGTGAGGAAATTACCGAACGACGGCACATAGTTGATGGCGCGCATCGCCTCTGGTGTCTTCATCGCGCGCTCGATCAGCTCCGAGGGGCCGAACATCCAGAATGTCACGAAGGCGCCGGCGATGATGAACACCACCAGCTTGACGATGGATTCGGTAGCCACGGCGAGCATCAAGCCGTGCTGATGTTCGGTCGCATTGGTCTGCCTTGTACCGAACAGGACGGCGAACATCGCCATGGCGAGCGTCACGACCAGTGCCATGTCGCCGACGATGGGAACGCCGGCAATAGCCTTGTCCTCGCCGAGGATCGTTTCCAGCGAGGATGCGACGGCTTTCAGCTGCAGCGCAATGTACGGCACCGAGCCGATGATGGCGATCACGGCGACGGTGGCGGCGACGGCCTGGCTCTTGCCGTAGCGTGCGGCGATGAAGTCGGCGATCGAGGTGATGTTCTGGGTCTTGGCGAGATGGATCACACGCCGCAGCACGGGCGAGAAGAAGGCAAAGAACAGGATCGGGCCGACATAGATCGCGAGGAAATCCACGCTGGTCCGGCTCGCCACGCCGACCGAGCCGAAGAAGGTCCATGACGTGCAATAGATCGCCAGCGACAGCGGATAGATGACGGCCTTGGCGCGGCCGCTCTGGAACAGCGCGATCCGGTCGCCATAGCTGGCGACGCAAAACAGAAACCCGATGTAGCAGAGGGCGGCAACAATCACGCCCCAGTCGTGCAGCATCCTGCGTGCTCCCTTTGGCGGGCAGAAGCCCGTCCGTCCGGCGAAAATCTAGCCGGTTGCGCCGGTGCAGGCGACAGGGATTTGGCCGGACGCCGGGGAATGCCGGATCGTCGTTAAATCCAGCGCGGGCCGAAAAAGGCGATCAGGATAATGAACAGCCACGCGGTCACGCCGGCCAGCAGAGCGAGGCGGTAATCGAACGTGCCGACCGTGAGATAGCAGATGCCGAGAAAAGCGAGATAGGCCGGAATGGTCTTCGCGCCGGCCATGCAGGCTTCCCGGAAACCCGCGCTGTCGCCTTTTGCGCCGACGATGAGGAGCGCAATGATCGCAAAGGTCGGAAACAGCGGCAGAATGCCGGGCAGCGTGTTGCCCCGTTTGGACAACCAGGCAATCAGGGCGGTGAGCAGCCCGCCGAGAATACCTTTCCAGATGATGTCCACGAAAGTTCTCCGATTCCCCGGAAGGGCATACATGCAATTAGAACTCGTCATGGCCGGGCTTGACCCGACCCTCCAGCTTCTCTTGCACGCGAACCCGAAAAGATCGATGCCCGGGACAAGCCCGGGCATGACGGTATTCTAGCTATTTGCAGTTTTACTCCGCCGCCAGCGCCTTGGTGCGCAGTGGCAGGCCGAGTTCATCCCACACCTGCAGCAGCGATTCTGCGAGATGATCGATCAGCACGTCGTCGTGATAGGGCGACGGCGTGATGCGGAGGCGCTCGGCGCCTTTGGCAACGGTCGGATAGTTGATCGGCTGAATGTAAATGCCGTGATCTTCGAGCAGCAGATCGCAGGCCTTCTTGCAGAGCTCGGCATCGCCGACGAACACCGGCACGATATGGGTGTCGGTGGACATCACCGGAATGCCGGCCGCGGTGAGGATCGCCTTGACCCGCGCGGCGCGATCCTGATGACGCTCACGCTCCCAGCTTGAGCTCTTCAGGTGTTTGATCGCAGCGGTCGCGGCCGAGCAGATCGCCGGCGGCAGTGCAGTGGTGAAGATAAAGCCCGGCGCATAGGAGCGCACGGCGTCTACAATGTCCTTGTTTGCTGCGATATAGCCGCCGAGGCAGCCATAGGCCTTGGCTAGCGTGCCTTCGAGCACGTCGATGCGATGCATCACGCCGTCGCGCTCGGCGATGCCGCCGCCGCGTGGACCATACATGCCGACCGCATGGACTTCATCCACATAGGTCATCGCGCCATAGCGCTCGGCGAGATCGCAGATTGCCGCCAGTGGCGCGACGTCGCCGTCCATCGAATAAAGGCTCTCGCAGGCGATCAGCTTCGGCCGCGCGGGATCGGCGGCCTTCAGCAGTTCCTCGAGATGCGCGACATCGTTATGGCGGAACACCACGCGATCGCAGCCGGCCTGCCGGATGCCTTCGATCATCGAATTATGATTGAGAGCGTCGGACAGGATCAGGCAATTCGGCATCAGCTTGGCAAGCGTCGAAATGCCGGTCTGGTTCGAGACATAGCCAGAGGTGAACAGCAGGGCCGCCTGCTTGCCGTGGAGGTCGGCGAGTTCTTCCTCGAGCTGGACGAGGGGATGATGCGTGCCTGCGATATTGCGGGTGCCGCCGGCGCCGGTGCCGACGCGGGTCGCGGTCTCGACCATGGCGCCGACCACTTTCGGGTGCTGGCCCATGCCGAGATAATCGTTGGAGCACCAGATCACGACATTGCGCGGGCCTTGGGGCGTGTGCCAGACCGCATGTGGGAACCGACCGGCAATGCGCTCAAGATCGGCGAAAACACGATAGCGGCGCTCGTCATGCAAACGATTGAGCGCGTCACTGAAGAACTTGCTGTAATCCATCGCAAAAGACCCAAAAACCGAACCCGAACCCTGCGTCAGGTGCGTTTTAGAGCTTTTCCAGCTTGGCTGTCGAGGCGCAATTGGTCAATTTGACCAAGTCCTGCGGCTTTTGATGTGCATCAAGAGCCTGAGGTCATTCACTAATTTTTGCTGCGCTGCAGGTTACGCCGATTTGAACCGCAGCATGCCATCGGTGCCCATTGTCGAGGTCAGCCGCTTCTGTGCCAGCATGTGATTGACGTGCGCAATCAACTCGCCGGCGGCAAAGCCGGTCTGGTGGGCGTCGAGCTTGTGCTTGTGAAACACCACCGGCACCAGCTCAGCCGAGGTCTTGCCGGTATCCTTGCATGCGGCGGCAATCATCTGGCAGCGCTCTTCATGATGGTCGGCGAGCTGCTTGATGCGGATCTTGAGGCCGTGAAATGGCACGCCGTGACCGGGGAGGACGAGCACATCGTCGGGTAGCGTATCCGCAAGGCGCTTCAGTGAATGCAGATAGGAGCCAAGCGAATTCTCGTCGGGCTCATGGGCCCAGACGCTGACATTGGGCGAGATCTTGCTGAGCACCTGATCGGCCGACAGGAACAGTTTGTCGGCCTCGCAATACAGCATCACCTGATCCGGCGAATGGCCGGCGCCTGTGAGCACGCGGAATGTACGCGTGCCGATCACGAGATCGTCGCCATCAGAGAGCCGGCGATAGGCCGCCGGCAGCGGCACCGTCTTCTTGAGATATTCCTGGCCGCGGCCGAGCAATTGCTCGGTGATATCTGCATCCATGCCGTGGCGATGGAAGAACTGCCGCATATTGACGATGCGCTCTTCGGTGCGGCGGTGCTGGTGATAGACGCCCTGCAGGTATTCGACTTGCGACATATAGAACGGGCAGTTGAACCTCTGCACCATCCAGCCGGCCTGGCCGACATGATCGGGATGCGCGTGGGTGACAATCACCTTGCTGATCGGTTTGCCCTTCAGCGGACCTTCGAACAGCTTCGTCCATGCAGCGATGGTCGCGTCATTGCCGATGCCGGTATCCACCATGGCCCAGCCATCGCCGTCGGCGAGCAGATAGATGTTCACATGGTTGAGGCGAAACGGCAGGTCGAGCCGGATCCAGAGAACGCCCGGAGCAATTTCGACCACCTGATCGGTCCCGGGATGGTTCTCCCAGGGATAGCGGAGGTCATCGGCTGGCTTTGTGCTGGCGTCTGTTTTCGAATGCATCGGTTCTGTCACAATGTCCTTTTCATCCGGCTTAGCGGGCCAAGGACCCCTGCGCCAGCACAAATTCGGCTGGCGCAGGGCATGGGTTTATGCGCTGGCGCGCATATCCGCCTGTGCTGAAGCGGTAACCGGGAGAGCCGGCGTGCTTTTTCCGCTCACGTCGGCGAGCCGCGAGGTCATGCCGAGCCGGTCCAGCAGGTTGGCGTCGCGGTCCGTCTGCGGGTTTTTCGTGGTCAGCAGCACGTCGCCGATGAAGATGGAATTGGCGCCGGCGACAAAGCACAGTGCCTGCAATTCATCGGTCATATATTGCCGTCCGGCGGAAAGCCGCACCACGCTCTTCGGCATCATGATACGCGCCACGGCAATCATGCGGACGAGTGCGATCGGATCGGGGCGCTCGGCGGTGTCGTTGACCGGCACGCCCTTCACTTCGTTCCACATATTGATCGGCACGCTGTCCGGATGATGCGGCAGGTTGGCCAGCAGCATCAGCATGCCCAGACGATCCTCGACCTGCTCGCCCATGCCGATGATACCGCCGCAGCAGACCTTGAGACCGGCATGGCGCGCCCGCGCCAATGTCTCGATGCGATCTTCCATCGTCCGCGTGGTGATGATCTTGCCGTAGAATTCCGGCGAGGTATCGACATTGTGATTGTAGAAGTCGAGACCGGCGTCCTGCAGGCGCTTGGCCTGATCTTCCGTGAGCATGCCCAGCGTCGCGCAGGTTTCGAGGCCGAGATCCTTCACCGCGCTGACCATGTCGCAGACGCGGTCGAGATCCTTGTCCTTGGGATTGCGCCAGGCCGCGGCCATGCAGAAGCGGCTCGCGCCGGCTTCCTTGGCGCGCTGCGCCGTGGCGACCACGGCGTCGCGATCCATCAGCTTGGTCGCCTTGACGTCAGTGTTGTAGTGGGCGCTTTGCGAGCAATAACCGCAGTCTTCCGCGCAGCCGCCGGTCTTGATGCTGAGCAGGCTCGCAGTCTCGACGTGATTCGGATCGAAATTGCTGCGGTGGGTGCTCTGCGCCTGGAAAATCAGGTCCGCAAACGGCAAGTCATACAGGGCCTGGGCTTCATGACGCTGCCAGTCGTGGCGCAGTTCGGTCGAGGTCCATGCAGAGGGTGTTGGGGGCATTCACGCAATCCTTACATTCTGCGCAGCCACCGATCATGGCTGCTGTGAAAGCAGTCCATGATTTTGAGGGTTGGAGCAATGACGCTGGCCGGGTGCAGCCATGCGCTGGATCGCCGCTCCTATGCCGCGCGGATGCTCGACAGGAATTCGTCGATTTCACCGCGAAGAACGTCGGCCTCGCGGCGCAGTTCGCCCGAGGCGCCGAGCACGTCGTTGGCAGCTGTGCCGGCCTGCGTCGATGCATCGCTGACGCCGATGATGTTGCTCGACACTTCGCTGGTGCCGCCGGCGGCGTGCTGGATGTTGCGTGCGATCTCGCGTGTTGCCGCACCCTGCTGTTCGACGGCGGTGGCGATGGCAGCGCTCACATGATTGATCTCGGCGATGGTCTGCCCGATGTTGCGGATCGCCCCGACGGCTGTGGAAGTGACCTGCTGCATCGACACGATCTGTGTGCGAATCTCGTCGGTGGCTTTTGCGGTCTGATCGGCAAGGCTCTTCACCTCGGAGGCCACCACGGCGAAACCCCGGCCTGCATCGCCCGCGCGTGCCGCCTCGATGGTTGCGTTGAGCGCCAGAAGGTTGGTCTGCGACGCGATGGTCTGGATCAGATCGATCACCACGCTGATACGATTGGCGTTGTCGGCCAAGCCCTGCATCGTTGCATCGGTTTCGCCAGCCTCGTTGACGGCCTTTGCGGCGATTTCGGTTGACGTTACGACCTGTCGGCTAATTTCGTTGATCGATGACGACAGCTGCTCGGTCCCGGCCGACACCGTCTGGACGTTCACCGAGGTTTCCTCTGCGGCCGATGCGACGGCGCTGACCAACGCGCTGGAGCGATCGGCGGTGGCCGTCATGCTCTGCGCGGTCGATTGCATGGAATCGGCCGAGGTCTGCAGCTTCTCCAAAGCGTTGCGCACCTTGCTCTCGAAGTCGACGATGCGGGCTTCGATGCGCGACGTGCGTTCGCCCTTGGCAATGCGGTCCTGATCCTGCTCCGCGCTGAGCGTGCGGGCGTTGATCATGCTGTCGCGGAACACTTCGAGCGTGCCCGCCATCGCTGCGATTTCGTCCTGCTGGCGGCTGCGGGCGATCTCGGTGTCGAGATCTCCGCTAGACAGCCGCTGCATCGCGCGCTGCAATTGCGCGAGGCGGCGCAGAATGCTGCGGCCGACATAGAGCCAGACGAACAATGCCGATCCGATCAGCGTCAGTGCGCCGAGGCCGAGCATCACCTGCGTCGCCAGCGTGATTGTCGTCTGCGCCTGTGTCGTGGCGGCGTCGGTTTCGCTGCGCACCTTGTCGACCAGTTGCTTGACGCTCATACCGAGGCCGACATTGAGCTTGCGCGTCTCGTCGAGGATGAGTTCGCCGTATTCGACGGTGTCCATCTCTTTCTGGCGCACCTTGAAGACGCTGTTCTTGCCGTCGCCGATCGCCAGCAATTGCAAGGCGGCTTCCTTCAGCTCCTTCGTGCCCTTGATGCCGACGAGAGCATCGAGATTCGATTTGACGCGAGTCTGGGCGGCCTTGAAGCTCTCTTCGATCGGAGAGAGTGCTTCGGACGAACCGGCCGACAGCGCAGCCATCAGATCGGAAGAGATTAGGTTAGTGCTGGCGACGACTTCGCCAACCTGCACGATGACGCGCGCGGCTTCGCCGGAATCTTCGGCCGAGAAGACTGTTGCCCGCAGCGTGTCGTTCATCACGTTCTGGGCGTCGGTGGCGGCTGGCTCCGACATCTTGACGAAGTTCGCCGCGGCGGCGCGCAGGGAGTCGTATTGCTTCTGATGCTGGGCGACGGCATCGAGACGTTCCTGGGTAGCAGCGCCAAGGCTGCGAATCGTGTCTTCGATGTTCTTAACGGTCTCGGCCAGGGCGGCGACCACGGCCTTGTCGGCGCCGAGCTTGGCGATGGTGTCGAGCCTCTCGACTGCAATCTTGTGTGTATCCCGCATGCGCTGCGAGCGTTCCTTCAGAACATCGGGGCTGCTCGATGCCAGCAGCATCGGGCCCTGGCTGGCTAGGCTCTCGCTGGCGGTGGCCAGTTGAAGGCTGGCGGTCAGTTTCGGAATGTCCCGGCCGTTCAGCTCCGTCATCATGCCGCCGAGCTGACCGAGAATCATGCCGGCGCCGGCACTGATCAGGATCGCCATGCCCGCAATAACAGCAAAGGCGGCGAACAGGCTGCCGCGGATGCCCCAACGGGGCCGCGAGAACCGAAACCGTCCAAATTTTCCGATAAATGACGTCAGTGCCATGATGCCCCCACGTCCGCCGTGCTGGGGGCGGATCACGCAGAGAGTATGTCGGTACCGGGTTAATATTCGGGTAAATCGGCAACCTTTGGCTGTCGCGGGGCTTGCGAGGTTACCAAAGGGTAAAACGAAAAAGGCCGGCGTTTCCGCCGGCCTTTCCGTAGTCATGAGCCTGAAATCAGGCGTGAAGCTCAGTACTTCGCGACGACCGGGCCACCCCAGTTGAAGCGGTAGTTCAGGCCAGCCTTGACGGTGTGCTCGTCGTTGCGGGACGAACCGAAGGCAACCAGCGCTGCCGGAGCAGTGAAGGTGGTCTTGCCGAAGTCGTAGTACTGGTACTCGACCTTGCCCGACCAATTCTGGGTGAACATGTATTCGAGGCCGGCGCCGACAGTGTAACCGTCCTTGCTGGTGTTGATGCCAACGGCCAGCGGGCCAACAGCGGACTGGTTCAGGTCGGCGAAGCCGTAGCCGCCCTTGACGTACAGCAGAGCCGGACCCCAGGTGTAGCCGATGCGGCCGGTGACCGAGCCGAGGCCCTTCAGGTTGCTGTTGTAGGTGTAGGCGCCGAGAGCAACGTTGTTCGAGCTGTTGCCGGTCCAGCTGTAGTTAGCTTCGATACCGAGCACCCAGTTCGGGGCGAACTGGTAGTCGTAACCACCCTGCACGCCGCCCATGAACACGCCATCGCTGTTATTCGAAGCAACGCCGGCGAAGCCGTTGTTGCCGCCGAATGCGCCGCCGACGTGACCGCCGATGTAGAAACCGGTCCAGTTGTAGATCGGGGCTGCAACGTAAGCCGGAGCCTTGGTGTAGGGACGAGCAGCCAGGTCAGCGGCCATTGCCGGAACCGAGGCGCCCAGGGCGATCAGGGCAACGGTGCCCATCAGGAAGTTCTTCATTTTCTTCTTCTCCAGAAAACCATTTTAGAGCGAGAGCGCGTTCGCTCCGTCTATGGCGTGGACTTAGACAGCTTTTGCGTAAAATGCTGTCACCCATTCGCCACAGCAATCGACAACCCGACACAATCCGGATTGGCGAAACGGCATGCTTATCGGCGCCTTAATAAAAGCTGAAAGAGGCCTTAATTTACAGGGGTTTGGAGGACGCTGGTACCGCTCGCGCTGACCCGCACTAGTTTGGTTTTACTCCAGATAGATTTATTGTGATCACCTAAACCACAGCGCTCCGTTTGCGTCGTCCGCAACTTCTCGAATCACGTTTGGCACGTCCGTCTCACGGTGCGAAAACGTGGATTGCGCCGCCGCCCCATCTGACATTGGAAACAAAAAACGCGCGACCCGTTAGATGTTTGCGTGGTGCCGGTCGGCGCCTCCGTGAATGGAATCGCGTTGCATGCAGGTTGAGCGGATTTTACGTGAATACGGCCACTTCCTTCGGCCGATTAGTGAGGCGCCACGCGACGGTCAGCGGATCCTTGGCCACTCTGCCCAAGGTGGTGCCCAGGGCGGCCACCTCATTTCCTGCTACTGGGAACGGCACCCCCAAGGCCTGATTGGGCCGAACTGGGTGGAGGAGCGCGACAGCCCTATCGGTTATATCGACCGCTATTTCGATGGCTGGATCAGGCCCCGCGAATT
Organism: Tardiphaga sp. 813_E8_N1_3; assembly: GCF_051811025.1. Classification (NCBI taxonomy): domain Bacteria; kingdom Pseudomonadati; phylum Pseudomonadota; class Alphaproteobacteria; order Hyphomicrobiales; family Nitrobacteraceae; genus Tardiphaga; species Tardiphaga sp. 813_E8_N1_3. The sequence goes on along the minus strand of NZ_JBPWQE010000001.1, from coordinate 5,179,962 downwards.
CAGGCTGCTTGATTCGGTCGCCATCAACCGGTTGCTCGTCGCTTATATCGACGATGCGCGCGCCGCCGATAACCGCGAGGCGCTCAAAATGCTTGAAGCGGGAGAGGGCTAGAGCTGATCCCGAAAAGTGGCTGCCGGTTTTCGGATAAGATCTTGCGTCAATAGAGAAAAATGCTTCAGCCGCTTTGGGAAGAGCTGATGGAAGATGAAGGGAAATGGCTCGGGCCGGGAGCTTTGCAGCAAACCCGGCCCTGACTGTCCGTCCGCAGGTCTAGAAAGCCTTGTTGGAGTCCGGCCGATGCGTATTTTTCGGCACGAAGCCCGAGCGCGTGGCTTCGCGCTGGTTGCGCACCCAGACCTCGCGATTGGGATGCAGGCCGGCGCCGCGGGTCGCGGGCACGGCGCTGGTGCGGGCGCGATGCAAGAGGCGCGTATCGGCCTCGCCGCAGCTCGGATGAATGCCGCCATTGTCCGCGACCACCTTGTCCCATGCCGCCTTGCGCTGCTTGAAGACCGCGGGATCCTTGAGCTGCGTGCAGTTCAACTCGTTGACGTTGAGATCCGCGATGATCTCGTCGCCATCCTCGATCAGCGCGATGGCGCCGCCCAGTGCTGCTTCCGGTCCGACATGGCCGATCACCAGACCCACTGAGCCGCCGGAGAAGCGCGCATCGGTCATCAGGCCGACGACGATATTGCGTTCGCGGCACAGCGTGGTGATGCGCGAGGTCGGGTCAAGCATCTCCGGCATGCCGGGCGCGCCGACCGGGCCGTCGTAACGCACGATCACCATGTCGTGGTTCGCAAATTTCTCCGGATGCTTGTCGAGCGCTGCGATCAGGCCGCGCTCGCCTTCGAACACGCGCGCAGTGCCGCGGAACAGATTGTCCTCGAGGCCGCCCTCGACACCGGCGAGCTTGAGAATGGCGGAGAATTCCGGCGACAGGTTGCCGCCGAGCACGCGCAACCCGCCGGTCGGCTTGTAGGGCTTGGCAACGGTGTAGACGACCTTGCCGTCGGCTGGCTTGGTCTCGAGGCGCTTGATCTGCTCGGCCAGCGTCTCGCCGGTGCAGGTCAGCACGTCGCCATTGATAAGGCCGGCTTCCATCAGCTCGCGCACGATCACCTGCACGCCGCCGACATTGTCGATGTCCACCATCGAATACTTGCCATAGGGGCGCGCGTCGGTGAGCACCGGCACGAGATATTGCGACAGATAGTTGAACTCTGCCGGCGTCATGACTTCCTTCCAGAAGTCGGCGAAGCCTGCGGCGCGCGCGATTTCCGGCGCATGCAGCGTCACGTTCGTCGAACCGCCGATCGCCATCGACACGATCACCGCGTTGCGGATGGAGTCACGACTCACGATGTCGCGCGGCTTGATGCCCTTGGCGATCATGTTGGCGAGATAGCTGACGAGCTGCTCCGGGAATTCCTTCAGGCGGCGCGGATCGTCAGATGGCGGCGCCACCATGTGCAGTGGTTGCATGCCGACCACGCCGATGAAGGTCTGCATGGTGTTGTAGGTGAAGATGCCGCCGCAGCTGCCGATACCGGGGCATGCATGGCAGGCGATGTGGTGGCGATATTCGGGGTCCGGACTGCCGGCGACCTGATAGGCGCTGACGATGTCCAGCTTCTCGCCATTGTTCGGATCGGTGCCGGGATGGATCGAACCGTCCGACATGATGATCGACGGCTCGTTGTGTTCGAGCAGCGCGGCCAGCGTGCCGACTGGCGGCTTGTCGCAGGCGACCACGGCAATGGTGCCGAGCAGGCCGGTGGCGCTCAGATGCTCGCTCATGGAGTCGTTGGTGACTTCGCGGCCGATCAGCGAATAGCGCATCTCGCGGGTGCCGTTGCGGATGCCGTCCGAGGTCGCAATGGTGTATTCCGGCTGCACGAGGCGATAGGGGAGCTGACCGTTGCCGCGACCGATCCGCTTCTTCAGGCTCTCATGGATCGCGTCGACCTTGGACATCACGCCCATATAGCACTGGCTGTCGCCCTTGGTGCCTACCACGCCCACCGACGGCTCATGAATGAGCGTCTCGTCCGTGCCGAGCACACGCGCCATGCCAATGGTCTGCGCGGAGCGGCCGGGATGGTTGTCGATGGTGACGACGGGCGACTTGGACACGACGAATTCCTTCCTGACGGCGTTCTTGATCTGCGAGGCTTGAATGCACCGCTGCCGGCGCTCGGCATGGGCGCATGTCAGACCCTGCGGTCAGGGCAGGGTCCGTCCACGATCCAATTTAGGATCGGTCTAGCCAGTGCATAACCCCCGAAGATCGCAAACACAATCGGATTGCCCCTCTGCTGGAACAAGGCTGCCTTGTCGCCGCCCGGTGCCGCAAAGCAGCAAAATTCCGGGTGCCATTTACGCAATCAGGCTATTTCTGCATGGTTTTGACAAACCAATGGGGTAATCGCTTCCTGCGCCGTCACAGCGGATCGCGTCGATACGGAGTTCGAGATTGAGCGTTGCCTTCACCAAGGAAGAAAGTGCCGAAACGGCTGCGGAAACCCTGCTGCCCGACCGCCCGATCTCGCCTCATCCGAACCTCGTGACCGAGGCAGGTTTGCAGGCGCTGGAGACGCAGCTCCAGCAGGCGCGCGAGGCCCATGACGCGGCGAGCGCGATCGACGACGTGAACGAGCGACGGCGTCAGGCGGCGATCCCGCTGCGGGACATGCGCTATTTCGCGGCCCGCGTTCGCACGGCCCAGCTCGTTCCAGCCCCGACATCGACCGACACCGTGGCCTTTGGCAGCACGGTGACCTTCTCCCGCAACGACGGACGCGTGCAGACCTATCGGATCGTGGGCGAGGACGAGGCGGATCCCAAGGCCGGCTCGATTTCCTTCGTCTCGCCGGTGGCGAAATCGCTGATGGGCAAGGCCGTCGGTGATGTCGTCGGTGCGGGCGCCCAGGAGCTCGAGATCATATCGATCAAATAGAGGATCCCGTCGCGGCGGTGGCTTCGCGTCTGACATCAGTCGCGAAGCCGATAGTCTCGCAGCGCCGTCACACCAGCGCGTCAGATTCCCGCGCTGGACTCCAGCCGCTCATTGAGCTTCTGATCGACGACTTCGACCGTGCGGTCGATATTTGCATTGGTCATTCCGAGCTGATGCGAGATCAGTTTCACCAGAAGATCGACCCGCTCGATGAAAGGCGCACCAGCCGCCACGGCGCGTGCCGCCGATGACGGCTTGAGCAGGCTCTCCGCTGCCTTGGCGTATTTGGCGAAGGGGACCTGATCCTCGGGATCGGCGCCGAGACGCCGTGCAACGGCATCGACATGCTCGTAAATCGACTGCGACACCTTGAGATCGCCGTGAACCGCCTCGCGGATCGACTGCGGCTCCTCGGGCGTGATGCAGCGATAGTTGCCGGTCAACAGCATCGACCACTTCGCCAGTGGCACGAACAGCGAGTCGAATACTTTCAGCTTCACCGGCACGTCCTGGCCATCGAGCTTCACGGCGTCGATGTCCGCTTCGAGTTCGCGCAGCAGCTTGTTGTGAGCCGGATCGGCAAAGGCCGATGCCTTGAAATTCGTGGGCAGGCCGACGTGAAGGACATTCGCGGCTTCTTCCGGCGGCCGGAAGGCCTGCGGATCGGGCGAGCACAGCGTGACCAGGCCGGGCTCGAAGCGCTCCCACACCTGGGCATTGGTATAGGCCTCTTCGAGCTTCATGTCGGCCAGCCCCGGAATGCGCTTGAGATAGGGCAGTGGCGGCATGTTCATGATCGACAGGCATGGAAGCTTCGCCGCGGCGATCTTGATCATCAGGACGCGGATCGTGTGGTTGGTATATTGCGGTTCCTGCATCGCAAGACCGACCAGATCGTAGCGCGACAGGTCGACCTGATCCGGTGAGGTCGCATCCAGTTTGCCTGGCAGGTCGCGTGAGAAGATGGCGCGGTGGTTTGGTTCGTCGCGCAGTTTGATGCGCACTTCAGTACCATCGCGATTGATGAGTTCAGCGGTCTTCTTCCGGCACACGAGGGTCACGTTATGACCCGCCATCAGGAGCTTCGTTGCCAGCAGCGAGCCGTATGAAGCTCCGAGAATCAGAATATTCCGCGCCATGGTGTTTCGTTCCTCAAGTGATGTGTGCGCGCCAGATCCGAACGGTCCGGCATTTTTAGTTGCGCGGACACTACTGCACCGCTGCGTTTCGATCCAGATGGCGTGAGTCGATACGTGCAGAGCTGGAAGCGATTTGCTTTTCCAATGCGCCAATCTGTCCCGCCTATCGTCGTGGCGAATGAGGGAGCGATCAGGTACCGTCACAAAAAACAAGGGAGGGAAACATGTCTGCGATCATCAATCGTCGTCACTTCATTGCTGCCGGGTCAGCCGCCGCCGCCATGCCGTTCGTCGCGCGCGGCGCGTCCGCACAAGCGGCGTGGCCATCACGGCAGATCCGCATGATCTGCAGTTATCCAGCCGGCGGCCAGACCGATCTGCTCGCGCGCGCCTTCGGTGAATATATTTCCAAACAGGTCGGGCAGACTGTCGTCATCGAAAACAAGGCCGGCGCGTCCGGCGCCATTGGCACAGCGGAAGTTGCGCGCGCCGAGCCAGACGGCCACACGATTCTCTGCTCCATCTCGACCACCTATGTGATGAACCGGGTGATGCTGAAGACGCCCGGCTACGACATGGACAAAGACCTGACGCTGGTCAGCGTTATTCCCGGTGCCGGATTGCCGCTGGTCGCCAGTCCGAAATCCGGCGTCAAGACGCTGGAAGACTTCGTCGCCTTCGCGCGCAAGAACGACAAGGTGAACTTCGGCACCTATAGCGTTGGCTCGGCCCCGCACATGACGATCAACGAACTCAACAAGCAGTACGGTCTCAAGATCGAGCCGATTCATTATCGTGGCGAAGCGCCGATGTGGACGGGATTGGCCGAAGGCTCGATCGATTTTGCGATGGGCAGCTACACCGCTGCGCAGACCGTGCTGCAAGGCGATCGTGGTGTCGTCTTCGCCGTGCATTCGAAGAAGGTCGACGCCATCCCCAACGTGAAGACGCTGCCTGAACAGGGGGCGACGTCGAAGTTCTTCACGGTGAGTGGCTTCACGGGCTGGGCCGTACCCAAGGCGACGCCGCAGCCGATCGTCGATCGGCTATCGCAGCTTTACGTCGCCGCCAACAGCGATCCCAAAGTGAAGGAAGTGCTGAAGACCTTCGTGCTTGAGCCGGCGCTTGGCTTCAAGGAGACCAATGCGCTGTATCAGAAGGAGCTGCCGGTCTGGATCGAGGCAGCACAGGCGCTCGGCCTGCAGCCGGTGTAGTATTCCTGTTCGCCTCTCCCCGGTGGGGAGAGGTGAACATAGCGTCGCTGCGCGCTGTATTACGCTCGTACCGAAAACCGGCTCAGCGCGTTGAGCGCCTGCACGCGCGGCTCGACATCGCGCATGTAAATTGTCTTGCGCAGGAATTCGATTTCGCTCGCTTCCTTGCTTTCTTCGACATCGATATACCAGGACTTCGGCCGGCCATCGGAGCCGTCGCTCCAGCGATAGCCGCGCCGCTTCAGCTCGTCCTTGAGATCGAAGGGCGACTGCTCTGCCCAGACCCGCATCGTTTTCTTCCGGGCGCGTTCCAGAAGAACCGCAAGTGCCGGCGCACCGAGATCGGGCAATTCGAATGCAAGAATCTCGAGCAGCGCATGACAGTCGTCGATCGCCCGATGGGCCTGGTGAAAGAAGCCTGCGCCGGCGAGCAGATAGCCGAGGCGCGAGCCGTCGAAGCCGTGTTTGCGCCAGTCGACTTCAGTCGCCGAACAGCCCCAGGCCTTGTGCTGGAACACCGGCCAATAGCGCTCTGAAAACTTGCGATCGAAACCCGCATTATGCGCAATGACGATGACGGCGTCGTCGGCGAAAGCGGCGACGGCATCGGGATCGATGCGGTGTCCCGCAACGGTCTCGTCCGTGATGCCAGTCAGCTCGGTGATCTCCGGCGGGATCGGCCGCGACGGCTCGTTGAACGCGGTGAAGACATCCGCGACGCGCGTGATGTTGCCATCCGGCAGATAGTCGAACTTGACCATCGCAAGCTCGATGACTTCGTCGCGCACCTGATCGAGACCGGTGGTCTCGACGTCGAGGAGGATTCCGGATCGGGTCGGCTGGCCATTGGCCGGCGCGAATTCGGTGCGCGGGATCAGCCGGCGGAGGACGCGATAGTCGGTGGATCTGGCGAGCGTGTCCGCCATGGCGGCAAGGCCGGGATCGTCCTGCAGGCTAAGATCGTCTTGGAGCATCTGATTCCGGGCAGTTCTTCAGGCGCAGCGTCGTTCAGCCATGACTATGGTGTTCGCTGAATCGGGGCAACCTGCCTGCCGGCGATAGACACAGCTGTGTGGCGCTGGGGCGTTGATTTTGCGCCGATTATACCTTGCGCTCCAGCGAGGCGAGCGCCTCGTTCAGCACCGAGCGCAGGCGTTCGGTGTCGCCGGGCCGCACGGCCGACGGGTCGAGATAGAAATCCAGCCCCGGCATGCGTTCAACGACGATATCGGTTTGCACCGGCTTGTCGTCGATGATGCTGTCCACCGCATAGGGCACGACCTCGCGGCTGATGCCCTTCATGGTAATCGGCGGCAGCGGATGCGAGGTGATGATGTCGCTCACCAGCGCGAAGGTCTCATAGCTGATGGCGATGCCGCCGGGTTCCGCGATCGACTGCAGCCGCGCTGCGAGGTTCGCCTCGGCGCCGATGATCGTATAGTCCATGCGGTCGCTGCTGCCGAAATTGCCGACATTGCAATAGCCGGAATTGATGCCGATGCGGGCCTTGAACGGCTCCTCGATGCCTTCGGTGCGCCACTTCGCGTTCAGTTCGGTCAGGCGGCGCTGCATCCGCCACGCCATGCGCAGGCAGTCCTGCGCATCCTGACGGTCGCCCTTGGTCTCGGGGTCGCCGAAGAAGATCAGCATCGCATCGCCGATGAACTTGTCGATGGTGCCGCCGTGCTCGTGTGCGATCGCCGACATCTCGGTGAAATATTCGTTGAGCAGATGCGTGATCAGCTCCGGCTGCAGCCGCTCAGTCGTGGCCGTGAAATTCTGGATGTCGGAGAAGAAGATCGTCAGCTTCTTGCGCTCGGTATGGATGGTGACGTCCTTCTGGCCGCTGAAAATGCTCTTGTAGACCTGTGGCGAGATATAGCGGGAGATCTTCATGGAGAGCGTGGCGAGGAAATCGTTATTGGCTTCCAGTTCCTGGTTCATCCCAGCGATGCGCCGCGACTGACGGCGTTGCAGTGTCAGGAACGAGACGCCGCTGACGGCTGCCAGCGCGAAATAGGCCAGCAGGAACTTGAACGAGAACAGATTGGCCGCAATCGGCTGGGTAATGATGACTTCCTGGATGCCGCGCACGTCGCCGACCTTCCAGTCCTTCTTCGGGCTTTCCGCATGGCTGTTGTGGCAACTGACGCAGGCCGGGCCCATCAGCACCGGCGCGACGATGCGGACCGTGTCGCTGAACAGCGACGCCTTGGTGTCGATGATCTTCTGCTCGGAATTGTCACGCAGGCTGCGCAGCGCGGTCTTTTCGAAATCGTCGAGCTGGTGCGGCGCGCGGTTCTGGAACGGATAATCTGACACGAAGCGGTAGTTGATATTCTCCTGCTGTGCGCCGATGACGCGGCCGAGTTCGAGGGACAGCGTCGCCGGAATCGGGATCGCGCCCGGTACGCTTTCATAATTGTGAACCACCTGCGTCGTGCCCTGATGGGCCAGTACGCGCCCGACCACATTGCTTGCGTAATAACCACGCACGCTGGTGATCACGGAGTTCAGGTCATTGGCCTGCCGGCGCAAGGCGGCGTCAACCAGATTGGTCAGGTCGAGCCATACCGCTACAGGCAGCAGAAGCAGCAGCGCGGCAACGGCGAGGCCGGGCGTAAATACGCGCGAGCGTCGGCGGGTGACATGAGGCTGATCCATGAAGATTGTTCCTGGATTTCTGGCTGTTGAGCGCAATGAGCGTGCAGCGGCGCGGCCGCCTCTGCCACATAGCACCGGTATGGTTATAATATCGTGCCTGGGTTGTGCCAATTTTCCAGTAGTGGATGAAATTGCACCGGATGCCCGCCAATTTTGGCAGACGTGCATGCCGCCTGCGCACCTTGACTTCACGGGTCGCTTGGCCAATCTCGCGGTCAGAAAAACACTTCAAAACTCTTGGGAGAAGATCATGGCCGACGCCTATATTATCGACGCAGTCCGCACGCCGCGTGGCATCGGCAAAGTGGGCAAGGGCAAGCTCGCCGAGCAACATCCGCAGCATCTCGCCGCCACCGTGCTCAAGGCAATTGCCGAGCGCAACAAACTCAACACCGCTGACGTCGATGACGTGATCTGGTCGACCTCGACCCAGCGCGGCAAGCAGGGTGGCGATCTCGGCCGCATGGCCGCGCTCGATGCCGGCTATGACATCAAGGCGTCCGGCACCACCCTCGATCGCTTCTGTGGCGGCGGCATCACCGCGGTGAACTTCGCCGCGGCGCAGATCATGTCGGGCATGGAAGACGTCGTCATCGCCGGCGGCACCGAGATGATGTCGCTCACCGGTGCGATGGCCGCCGAGGACATGGCCGCCGGCAAGGCGCCGCTCGGCATGGGCTCGGGCAACAAGCGCCTCGCCAAGGTGCATCCGCAGTCGCATCAGGGCATCTGCGGCGACGCCATTGCCTCGATGGAAGGCATTTCGCGTGAAGCGCTCGACGCGCTCGGTCTGGAAAGCCAGCGCCGCGCCGCGATCGCGATCAAGGAAGGCCGTTTCGACAAGAGCATCGTCCCGGTGAAGGATGACGAGGGCAACATCGTGCTCGCCAAGGACGAATATCCACGTCCGGAAACCACTGCCGAAGGTCTCGCCGGTCTGAAACCTGCTTTCGCTGCGATGGCCGATCATCCGCTGGATGAAAGCGGCATGACCTTCCGCAAGCAGATCAACCAGAAGTATCCGGATCTGAAGATCGAGCATTTCCACCACGCCGGCAATTCGTCGGGCGTGGTCGATGGTGCCGCAGCCTTGCTGCTGACCTCGAAGTCCTATGCCGACAAGCATGGCCTGAAGCCGCGCGCACGCATCGTGGCCATGGCCAATATCGGTGACGACCCGACCCTGATGCTGAATGCGCCGGTGCCGGCTGCGAAGAAGGTGCTGGCAAAGGCCGGTCTCAAGAAGGAAGACATCGATCTGTGGGAGATCAATGAAGCCTTCGCCGTGGTCGCCGAGAAGTTCATCCGCGACCTCGATCTCGATCGCAGCAAGGTCAACGTCAATGGCGGTTCGATTGCGCTCGGCCATCCGATCGGCGCTACCGGCGCGATCTTGATCGGCACGGTTCTCGACGAACTTGAGCGCCGCAACCTGAAGCGCGGTCTGGTCACCATGTGCGCCGCCGGCGGCATGGCACCGGCGATCATCATCGAGCGCGTATAACGCCGCTAACTCGTCTAATCCGAATGAGCCGGGCGCGAAAGCGTCCGGCTCATTCGTTTGAAGGCCACGCCATCGGGAACGACAGCGGCGAGATTTCCGTCAGCTTGCGGCCGGCCCAGTCGAGACCCGGTGTGCGCTCTTCCGCGCGGATCTGCGCTTCATGCACACGCAGCGCCGCGGCCGGATAGTCGAACGTCTGCACCACGCCGTCCTTCACCACCTGCCGGCCATCGACATAGACGTGACGCACCGCGCGTTCCGCTGCCGCATAGATCATGCTGCGGATCGGATCGCGATGCGGCTGCATCATCGGATGGGTGACGTCGACCATCACGAAATCCGCCTTGCAGCCGGCCTCGAGCCTGCCGATGTCGTTGCGGCCGAGCGCCTTGGCGCCGACGGTGGTGGCCGCCTCGAACAGCATGGTCGAGTTCAGGCCGCGCGGATGCCCGGCCATCAGCCGCGAGGTCATCGTCACGTTGCGCATCTCTTCGATCATATTATGCGGATAGGTGTCGGTGCCGATCGCCACCGAAATGCCGGCTGCGCGGTAGCGGCCGACATCGCGCAGCGCGATGCCACGGCGCATGAATACGGTGGGGCAATGCGCCACTGTCGTTCCGGTCTCGGCCAGCAGTGCGAGGTCGCGCTTGGTGTGCCACGGAGTCAGCGGATGGTCGTCGACGAAGATGGAGTGGCCGACCAGCGAGGTCGGGCCGAGCACGCCGAGCTCGCCGAGCCACTGGATCGGCGTCATGCCATGGCGGCGGACGATTTCGTGGAATTCCGATACCGATTGCGCCGCATGGGTCTGCCACGGAATGTTGCGGCGCTTCGCTTCGGCGTAGCTGTCTTTCATCAGTTGCGGCGTGCAGGTGTCGATCTGCGCGGGATACATCATTCCGGAGAGACGGCCGGACGGATGGCTCTCGGCGGCATCGATCAGCGCGAAAGCCTGCAGCATGGCCTCTTCGCCGGCCTTCTCGTTCCATTCGTAATCGACGAGCGTGCCATTCGGCGTGAACCAGCGCGCCGAGCGGAATCCCGGAGCAATATAGACGCGCAGGCCACTTTCCGCTGCGAGATCGAGCCACTGCGGATGAGGCATCGACAGATCAACCACCGTGGTGACGCCGGACAGCAGCAATTCCGAATAGGCGACGCGCACGCAGTCCGGCACGCCTTCGGGATCGGGGCGCAGGATCGGCATGTATTCGTACAGCGACGAATTATACAGGCCGGGCGAGCCGATTTCGTCGAGAAAGCCCTTGTTGAGCGGCTCGCTGGACGGATGCGAGTGGATATCGACGAGGCCCGGCATCACCATGAAGCCGCGGCCGTCGATGGTCTCGACCGCGTCGCCCTGATAGTCGCGGCCGGCAAACACGATCTGGCCGTCGTCGAAAGCGACATCGCCGCCGGTGACATAGGTGTGGCTGCTCTTTGCGGCGTCCCAGGCGACGACATAGTCCGCGTTGCGGATGACGGTGATGGCCAATGCTGATCCTCTCGCGATCGACAAAATGCGAGGAACCGTAAGCGCAAGCGACCAGGCGGTGCAAGATCGAGAGGTGAGCAGACCCGCCTGTCTATTTGGCATATCCAACCTGTCTGTTCGGCACGTGCAAATGTCGATAAGAAGACGCGTTGATCTGCAACGTCCCGAAGAGAGCTTGAACTCATGCAATACCGACACGATGGCCTCTATGCCTCCCGCCGCTCGCCGGTCATGGCCCGCAATGTGGTGGCGGCGTCGCAGCCGCTGGCGACACAGGCGGGTTTGCGCATGCTGGAGCGCGGCGGCAATGCGCTGGATGCGGCGCTCGCGGCCGCTATCACGCTGACCGTGGTCGAGCCGACCGGCAACGGCATCGGATCGGACGCCTATTGCATCCTCTGGGATGGCAAGGAGCTGCATGGCCTCAACGCCTCTGGCCGGTCGCCGGCGGGATGGACCCCTGAGCGATTTGCAAATCACAAGACCTTCCCGCACCGCGGGTGGGAGAGCGTCACCGTGCCCGGCGCTGTGTCGGCCTGGGTCGATCTGTCCGAACGGTTCGGCAAGCTGCCCTTCGCAGACCTGTTCGGGCCCGCGATCTCCTATGCGGAGAACGGCTTCAACGTCTCGCCGGTGATTGCCGAGCTGTGGCGCCGCGGCGCGGAGGAATTGAAGAACCAGCCAGGCTTCGCCGAGGCCTTCATGCCGAATGGTCGTGCGCCGGCGGCGGGTGAACTCTTCAAGGCACCGGGCCACGCCTATTCGCTGAAGTTGATCGCCGAGACCAAAGGCGAAGCATTCTATCGCGGCGAACTCGCCGAGCGCATCGCAGCCTTCGCGCGCGAACATGGCGCCGTTCTCACTGCCACGGATATGGCCGAGCATCGTAATGACTGGTGCGGCACCATCCATCAGGATTTCGGCAGCGCTTCGCTGCACGAAATCCCGCCGAACGGGCAGGGCATCGCGGCGCTGATGGCGCTGGGAATCATGCGGGCATACGGCACCGAGGGTCTCGAACTCGACAGCGGTGACGCGTTCCATCTGCAGATCGAAGCCACGAAGCTCGCTTTCGCCGATGTCTACGCCTACGCGGCCGATCTCGATTACATGCGCGATGTCACCGTCGCGCATCTGCTTAACCCGACCTATCTGGCCTCGCGCGCGAAGTTGATCGACCGCAGCCGCGCGCAGGATTTTGGCGCCGGCGCGCCGAAGACCGGCGGCACCGTGTGTCTGTCGACTGGCGACGCCAGTGGCATGATGGTGTCCTATATCCAGTCGAATTATTCGGGCTTCGGCTCCGGCGTCGTCGTGCCGGGCACCGGCATCAGCCTGCAGAATCGCGGCTTCGGTTTCGTCCTGACCGAGGGGCATCCCAATCAGGTCGGTCCGCGCAAGCGTCCGTTCCAGACCATCATCCCGGGCTTCGTCATGCAGGGCAAAGAGCCGCTGATGGCCTTCGGCCTGATGGGCGGCCCGATGCAGGCACAGGGCCATCTGCAGATGATGCTGCGCATGCAGCTCTGGGGGCAGGATCCGCAGACCGCGGCGGATGCGCCGCGTTGGCGCTATGTCGCCGGCTTGAAAGTCGCGATCGAGACGGCTGTCCCGGACGATGTCGCGGCCGATCTCGCCAGCCGTGGCCATGTCATCGAGCGCGAACCGCCGGACTCCGCCTTCGGTTTCGGCGGTGCGCAGCTCGTGCGTAAAATCGATGGCGGCTATGTTGCCGGCTCGGACCCGCGCAAGGATGGCCTGGCTGCGGGGTATTAGAGAGTAGGGCGGATTAGGCGAAGCCGTAATCCGCCGATCGCGCAGCAAGGCGGTGGTGAAGTATCGACGCGTGCTTGCTTCTTTTGTTTTGCGATTTGTCCTGCAGTCATTGCCGGGTTCGCCGACTTCGACCTATTCTAGCAGTTGGCGTGTTGCCATTCTCTCTTTGGGTCACGAAAAAGCTGTAAGGCGGGCTGCTTTGGCTTGCTGAATCGCTGGGGCAATTCGTGATCATAAAATCAAAGAACTGGAAGCATGCCGCATGGCTCGGTGCGGCGAGCGCGTTTGTCATGTCGCTCGATTTTACGACTGTTGTTCGTGCGCAGTCGACACTTCCCGCAGTGACGGTCGACGCGCCGCAGCAGCAAGCGACACGGCGCCCTCAAGTCAAACGCAGCACATCAGGCGCGCGGGGTGACCGTCGCGTTGCAGCCCGCCGGTCACAGCAAACCGTTGCGCCAGGTTCGGTCAATCCCAGGTCCGAAACTGCTTGGGGACATGTGGACGGCTACGTCGCGACCCGTAGCGGGACGGGTACAAAAACCGACACGCCATTGATTGAAACGCCGCAGGCAATTTCCGTTGTCACGCAGGATCAGATTCAGGCACAGGCCGCACAGAGCGTGTCGCAGGCCACGCGCTATACGTCCGGGGTGGTCGGCGAGCGGAACGGTGCCGACGGCCGCTTCGATCAGGTTTATGTCAGGGGCTTTCTCGCCGATCAGTATCTGGACTCGTTGCGGGTGGCGTCGGGCACCTTCGCCTACACGCTGGTCGATCCTTTCAATCTCGAGCGGATGGAAGTGCTGCACGGGCCTGCGTCGGTGCTCTACGGTCAGGCCTCTCCGGGCGGTGTGGTCAATATGGTCAGCAAGCGGCCGACCACAGAGCCGTATCAGGAGATGTTCGTTTCGACCGGCAGTTACGGCCGCGTCCAGAGCGGCATCGATGTCAGCGGGCCACTCGATAAAAACAAGGAATTTCTCTATCGCCTCACCGCTTCTGGCTACGACGTCGGCAGCCAGGTCGGCCACGGCGACTATCAGCGCGTCTCGATCGCGCCGTCGCTGACGTGGCGGCCGACAAACGATACCACGATCACCTTCCAGGGGACCTATCAACGGGACCCGAAAGCGGGCTTCTACAATCAGCTACTGCCGAATGGCGTGGGAACGTTGTTCTCGACCGTCAATGGTCGGATTCCGACCAGCTTCTACCTGGGCGATCCGAATTATAATATATTCAAGCGCGAATATAGTTCGATTGGTTACCTGTTCGAACATCGTTTCGATAACGTTTGGACGGTGCGGCAAAATCTTCGCTATACCGATAACAGCACCTATACACAGGCGGTCTATCCCCAGTCCAACCAGACGAACATTACCAGCATAGGCCGCGATGCGTTTTCTGCGGCGGAAACACTGCGTACCTTTGCGATCGACAATCAAGCCGAGGCAAAGTTCGCGACCGGGCCGTTCCAGCACGTGACGCTGTTCGGGGTAGACTACCAGACCGGCACCAATCGGGTCTCCAACGGCTATCTCGCCGATGTCGGATCGATCAACGCGCTGAACCCAGTCTACGGCATAACTGTTCCGGCGCTGGATTTCGATGGCGCCAGCAGGCAGACCTTCGATCAGGTCGGCGTTTATCTGCAGGATCAGATCAAGTTCGACCGCTGGGTCGCGCTATTGGGAGTCCGGCTCGATCGGGCCGAGTCGCGTACGGCCTCGACCTTCGACGGCACGACGTTCGGCACCACCTCGACATCGGATGAAGCGACCACCAAGCGCGGTGCTTTGCTGTACAAGTTCGACAACGGCGTGGCGCCATACATCCAATACACGGAGTCGTTCCAGCCGATCATTGGGGCCTCGAACAGGACCCTGAATCCGTTCAAGCCGACGACCGGTCAGCAGAAGGAGTTCGGTGTCAAGTATCAACCCGATGACAAGATGCTCCTGACTTTCGCAGCTTTCGACCTGAAGCAGCAGAACGTTGTGATGCAGGATCCGAACGATAACAGAAATCGGGTTCAGGCCGGTGAGATCCGATCGCGGGGGATCGAGATCGAAGGCAAGGTGCAGGTCGATCGCAGCCGGACGTTGCTCGGCGCCTATACTTATCTCGACCTGGTCAATACGAATTCGGAGCCTGATACCCTCGGCAAACGGCCAATCGGTGTCCCGCGCAATGCGGCATCGCTATGGGCTGATTACACCTTCCGCAGCGGCGTCCTCGATGGCTTCGGTCTGGCGGCCGGCGTCCGCTATTTCGGGGAAACGGCGGGCGACAGCATGAACACCTATAACGTTCCCGGCGTCACGCTATTCGATGCGGCGCTTCACTATGACCTTGCCGGACTTGGACCGCAATTCAAGGGCTTCAAGTTCCAGCTCAATGCCAGCAACCTGTTCGACAAAACCTATGTGCGGCTGTGTCAGGATTCCGGCTGCTATTACGGCATGCGGCGCGATGTGATCGCGACGCTGCGTTACCGATGGTGATGCAGCGGCACAGGATGAAATTCAAATCACGGTGTCGGCGCGAGGGATGCCACGCTAGCCGGGCTACCCCAGCCCGGCGGCCTTCGCGACGGTGTAGGTAATCAGGCTCGCCACATAGGCCAGGGCGAACATGTAGAGGAACGTCACCACCATCCACTTGGTGCTGCCGGTCTCGCGGCGGATCACGGCCAGCGTCGAGGCGCATTGCGGGGCGAAGATGAACCAGGCCAGGAACGACAGGGCCGTCGCAAGGCTCCATTTGCTGGCCAGCGCCTGGCCGATCGCGTCTGCCGCTTCCTTGCCGCCTTCGATCGCATAGACGGTGCCGAGCGCACCGACCGCGACTTCGCGCGCCGCCATGCCGGGGATCAGCGCCACGGCGATCTGCCAGTTGAAGCCGAGCGGTGCGAAGAACGGCTCCAGGAATTTTCCGATCATCGCGGCGAGGCTGTAATTGATCGCCGGACCTTCGGCGCCGGCGGGCGCCTGCGGGAACGAGGCGAGGAACCAGATCAGGATCATCATCGACAGGATGGTGGTGCCGGCGCGCTGCAGGAACATTTTGGCGCGGGTATAGACGCCAATGGCAATGCTCTTGAGGCGCGGCAGCTTGTAGTCCGGCAATTCCAGCATGAACGGCGCCGGCTGGTAGTCGCGCCACATGAAGAACTTGATGACGAAGGATACCGCCAGCGCGCTGCCGATGCCGGCGACGTAAAGCCCGAACATCACCAGACCCTGCAGGTTGACCCAGCCCCAGACGGTCTCGGCCGGAATGAAGGCGGAGATGATCAGCGTATAGACCGGGATGCGCGCCGAGCAGGTCATCAGCGGCGCGATCAGAATGGTGGTGAGGCGGTCGCGGCGATTGTCGATCACCCGCGTCGCCATGATGCCGGGGATCGCGCAGGCAAAGCTCGACAGCAGCGGGATGAACGCGCGGCCATGGAGGCCTGCGCCGCCCATGATGCGGTCCATCAGGAAAGCCGCGCGCGCCATGTAGCCGAAATCTTCCAGCAGCAGGATGAACAGGAAGATGATGATGATCTGCGGCAGGAACACGAGCACGCTGCCGACGCCGGCGATCAACCCGTTCTGCAGGAAGCTCTGCAAGATTCCTTCAGGCAGCACCTGTGCCACCAGCGTGCCCAGGGCGCCGAATGAATCCGACAGCAGCTCCATCAGCGGCTGCGCCCAGGAGAACACCGCCTGGAACATCACGAACAGAATGAGCGCGAGGATCGCGAGACCGGCGACCGGATGCAGCACTATGGCATCGACGCGCGTGGTCAGCGTGTCCGGCTTGGTCGGCATCTTGACGGTTTCGCGGATGATGCGGTCAGCCTCGCGCTGCAGCGCTTTCATCTCGGACAGGCCGAGCGGCGTCCAGCCGTCGCCGGCAGTGACTGTCGGCATGTTGGCGGCGAATTCGTCGGTGCGGTGACGCAGTTGCTCGACACCGGCCTTCTTCACCGCGATGGAGGTGATCACAGGCACACCCAATGCCGCGGACATCGCGTCGACATCGATGCTGACGCCGCGGCGCTGCGCGATGTCGAACATGTTGAGCACCACCAGCAGCGGGCGACCGGTGCGCTTGAGTTCCAGGATCAGCCGCAGCGTGAGGCGCAGATTGGTGGCGTCGGCGATGCACAGGACCAGATCGGGCGCAGCTTCGCCGGGGCGCTTGCCGAGCACGACGTCGCGGGTGATCTCTTCGTCCGGGCTGCGGCCGCGCAGCGAATAGGTGCCGGGCAGATCGAGCAGCGTCACCTGACGGCCGGCCGGCGTCACGAAGGCGCCTGCCTTGCGCTCGACGGTGACGCCCGCATAGTTGGCCACCTTCTGGCGGCTGCCGGTGAGTGCGTTGAAGAGCGATGTCTTGCCGCTGTTGGGGGCTCCCACCAGCGCGAGATGAAAGCGCTCGGTGGTCACGTCTGTATTGGTCATTTCACAACAACTGCCATGGCTTCGCGCCGGCGGACGGCGATCGTAATATTGTCGACGCGCACCGCGATCGGATCGCGCTGGATGGCGCCCTGATGCAGGATCTCGACGCGCGCACCTTCGGTGAAGCCCATTTCCAGCAGATGCCGTTCGAGCTCGTGGCCGCTTTTGGCGCCGCCTGCAATATCGGGCTGCAACGCCACGATGGTCCCGATGAATCCGCGCGGCGCATTGCCGAGGCGCAATTCGTGTGTGGATGTTTCGGATGCAGTCTGGTGGACGGTCATGCCCGACCTTGTCGAGCAGCGTCCTGACAAGGTCAAGACAAACGCGCGTATGCTATTAGAATGATTATAAAAAGGCGCTCCGGCACCGTTTCTGTCGTCCCGGCTATTGCGGGGACGGCACTGGGCCGGCGTGGCACATGCGGCTGCCCCCAACCGATTGCTCTCCAACACCCGCTGCTGGATCTTTACCGGTCCGATGCCGCTGCTCGTGGATCCGGTCCGGTCGGTGGACTTTATCTGTCGTCCGTACCGATGGACTTCCAATCAACGTGTGAGCAAGGTGATTGCGGGCAATGTCGTCAGCCCATTCTTGTGGCCGCGCAGGACCGAACATGAACGTGCGATCGATTGCTTTGCCATTCTGGGGCAGGGTGCTTCTGCTGGCCGGCATCTTCGGTCTGCTGCTGGGCGGCGGCCTTCTGACCTGGCGCTATATCGAGCGTCCGACCGTGCTCAAGCTGGCAGTCGGGTCGATCGATGGCGAAGCCGGCAAGACGGCCGCAATCATCGCCAGCCATTTCGCCAATAAGAAGTCGCCGATCCGACTAGATTTCCAGACCTTCGGCAATGCCGTCGATGCCGGCAAGGCATTCTCCTCCGGCAAGGTCGATCTCGCTGTGGTTCGGGCCGATGTCGGCGATCTCTCCGAGGCGCGCGCCGTTGCCGTCATGGCCAAGGCGGTGGTCATGCTGATCGCGCCGCCCGGCTCGAAGATCTCCAGTGTCGAGGGCCTGCGCGGCCGCACCGTCGGTGTGGTGGGCGGTGAGGTCAATCGCAAGCTGGTTGATGCGCTGACCAAACAATATGACCTGACGAGCGCGAGGGTCACATTCAAGAATCTTGAGATCAGCGATACCCGGCGCGCGGTGGAAGGCAAAGAAGTCGGCGCCCTGCTGGTGGTGATCCCGTTGACCGAGAAGTACTTGTCTCAGGTGCGAGGTCTGTTCAAAACCGGCGCGCCGGTGTTGATCCCGATCGACGCCGCTGGCGCCATTGCCGATGCCAACGGCGCCTACGAAAGCTTCGACATTCCGAAAGGGTCGCTCCGCGGTGCGCCGCCCGTCCCGGATGATGACGTGACGACGCTTCGGGTCAGTTACTATCTGGTCGCGAACAAGAAGCTCCATTCCGGCCTGATCGCGCGTCTGACCGAAAT
Organism: Tardiphaga sp. 813_E8_N1_3; assembly: GCF_051811025.1. Taxonomy (NCBI): domain Bacteria; kingdom Pseudomonadati; phylum Pseudomonadota; class Alphaproteobacteria; order Hyphomicrobiales; family Nitrobacteraceae; genus Tardiphaga; species Tardiphaga sp. 813_E8_N1_3. The sequence continues at coordinate 5,161,307 of NZ_JBPWQE010000001.1, read as the reverse complement.
GGTGGTCGCGGCGCGCCGCGATCTGATCGCCGGGCAACCGCAACTGGCCGGTATCGCCGCTGCCGACACCGATCCCGATGCCTTTATCCCCGTCCATCCCGGCGCCGCCGCTTACTATAACGGCACCGAGCAGAGCTTCATGGATAAATACGGCGATGACATCTATCTCGCGCCCATGCTCCTTGGCGCTCTGGCCTCGATACTCGCCGCCGCCTGGCGATTCCTCGGCATTCGCCCGCCCGATCACCGGGAGGCGACACTCAACGCATTCTATACATTGCCGCGCCGGATCCGGGCGGCGCCCGACGATGCGGAACTATGTGCGATCGAACAGGAGGTCGACGACCTTCTCACCGCGCAGCTGGCGAAGACCATGCGTAATGACGAAGACGCACTGGAAATCGCGACGCTGGTCTCGGCAGCGCAGCGCATCGACAACCTCATCCATCACCGCCGCTCGGCGTTGGCGCGCGCCCCATTGTCCGTCGCGCCGGGTTCGAGCATCAGGTCAGAGACGTAGTAGTGCCAGCAACGTAGCGCGTATTCGCTCAGCGGCGCTCCGGTCGCGGCGATAGCCGGGCTCGCGGCTGCACGGGTTTCCTTTCCGCGCGGCGAGCATATTCGGTGGCCAGGTTCAGCAGCCGCTCGCGAACCACGGGGTCATCGATCTCCCGCGCCAGCTTTTCGCAGCGCTCGGCCTGCTCTCTGAAATATGCAGCTTCGCTAGGCAACTTTGTCGTTTTCCTTGGACAGTGCGGGGTGCAGGAACATCTCCGAGAGCTGATCCTTGATTTCCATGACACGCGGCGAGGTCAGGCCCGGGCGAATGCAGAGCAGCGCTTTGATGGTCGGAAGCTCCGGCAAGTAATAGTCCTTGGCCCAAACCAGTCCCGGCGGAATGATCCGGCTGGGAACAGCCGTCAGTCCGATGCCGGCTTCGACGGCGGCCTTCTTTGCGCTGTAATCCTGACTGCTGAAGGCAATGCGATAGGAAAGGCCATGTCGTGTGAGCGCATGAAGCATCCAGTCGTCATTGGTCCAGGTGATGACCGGGATAGGCGCGCCGGGACTGAGCACGAATGATTTCGCGCGAACCCATGCCAGCCGATCCTCGTATTCATCAACAACAAGCGGAGCGAGATCGCTACTGATTTCTCCCCGCTGGAAAAAACACCCGATGTCGACATGGCCGTCGATCAGCGCTGTCACGATCTCAGCGGACATTCCGGCATAGATATGTATGTCATCGAGATTTCTTGGGTTCTGCTGGGCCACGAAGCGCTGCGCCATGACAACGCTCAGGCCCAGACGAAGCCGACCGCCAAGACTGTCGCTTCCGCCGAGTGCGAGCACCTGATCGTTGGCCTCGATGATCTTGCGGGCCTGCGCAAGCACCAGCTTGCCGAGGTCGGTCGGACAACTTCCGTTCGGCGTTTTGATGAACAGCGACCCGCCAACAAGTTGTTCGAGACGTTTGATTTGCGAACTCACTGCGGGCTGACTCAATCCCAATTGTTCCGCAGCCTTGGTCAAACTACCTGTTTCTGAAATGGCAACGACAGTACGAACAATTTCAATCGGAATATTGAGATGCCGCTTGTGCATTTGAATATCCAGCCTCGCAATTGAGCCATGAATCAGACTGAGCGGTGTCGCGATTCTGTACCAATCATATATGCGTAATCACTCTTGGTTATATATTTGATTTGGATGGCATTTCCGAAATTGATGACGTCATCAAAATCGTCGGTGCTGTGACGACTGCCTGCTGAATTCGATGATGACAACGCGCGCGGTCGCATCGGACTCAATCGTGACAGGTGCCGATCCTTGTTCCACAAGCAGCGCATCATGCGCCGATAGGCTGTCGACGGTCGATGTCGACCGTATGGTCGCAGTGCCATGCTCAACGAACAGAAACGTTTGTGTAGAAACTATAAAATCCTGACGTTTCATGACGTTGATGCGCCGCACATGCTGTGAGACGATTCCGCGCCTGCTCATCACATTCAAATCTGTGATGGAACCGTCGATCAGTATCGCTGACGTTTTCTGATCGCCCGGGAAGGAATGGATCGTGTCGCGATCAATCCGCTCAGAGGCATATCCGTCGACACTGAGTTCGATGCCGGCGCCGTCGATGACCAGAAGTGTGCGATCAATCCCGGAAAATGACGAGAACGGTCCGTCGCTCGTCACCTGCGCCATACTGACGCGCCAGTCGAAATCGTCCAGTTTTGCATCCGCCGGGAAGATCGCGATCTCCGTCGTTGATCCCAGCCCGTTTTTCCAGGGCATCACCTTGTAGTTCGCGGCGCGCAGGATCTGCATGCGCCGCACTCAGCCCCTGGCGTGCAGCGACGGCAGATTGAGGTCATGTTCCTCGGCGCAGGCGATGGCTTCTTCATAACCGGCATCCGCGTGACGCATCACGCCGGTCGCCGGATCGTTCCACAGCACGCGTTCGAGGCGTTTGGCGGCTTCTGGCGTGCCGTCGGCGACGATGACCATGCCGGAATGTTGCGAGAAGCCCATGCCGACGCCGCCGCCGTGATGCAGCGACACCCAGGTTGCGCCAGATGCGCAGTTGAGCAGCGCATTGAGCAGCGGCCAGTCGGACACGGCGTCGGAGCCGTCCTTCATCGCTTCGGTCTCGCGGTTCGGGCTTGCGACAGAGCCGGAATCAAGATGGTCGCGGCCGATCACGATCGGCGCCTTGAGTTCACCCGAGGCCACCATCTCGTTGAAGGCGAGGCCGAGGCGATGGCGATCGCCGAGGCCGACCCAGCAGATGCGTGCCGGCAGGCCCTGGAACTGGATGCGCTCGCGCGCCATGTCGAGCCAGTTCACCAGCGCCTTGTTGTGTCCCAGGATCTCCTTCACCTTGGCGTCGGTCTTGTAGATATCTTCGGGATCGCCGGACAACGCCGCCCAGCGGAACGGGCCGATGCCGCGGCAGAACAGCGGGCGGATATAGGCTGGCACGAAGCCCGGGAAGTCGAACGCGTTGTCGACGCCTTCTTCCTTGGCCATCTGGCGGATGTTGTTGCCGTAGTCGACCGTCGGTACGCCCATCTTGTGGAAGTCGAGCATTGCGCGGACGTGTTCGCTCATCGATTTGCGCGAGGCCTTCTCGACGGCTTGCGGATCGGTGGCGCGCTTGGCTTCCCACTCCGAGAGCGTCCAGCCCTTCGGCAGATAGCCATTGACCGGATCATGCGCCGAGGTCTGGTCGGTGACGATGTCCGGCCTGACGCCGCGGCGCACCAGTTCGGGGAAGATGTCAGCCGCATTGCCGAGCACGCCGACGGAGATCGGCTTCTTCTCCTTGTTGGCCTTCTCGATGATCGCCAGGGCGTCGTCGAGGTCTTTCGCCTGCACGTCGAGGTAACGGCTCTTCAAGCGCATCTCGATGCGGCTCGGCTGGCACTCGACCGCGAGGCAGGACGCGCCGGCCATGGTGGCCGCCAGCGTCTGCGCACCGCCCATGCCGCCAAGACCGGCGGTGAGGATCCAGCGGCCGGACAGGTCGCCATTGTAATGCTGGCGGCCCGCCTCCACGAAGGTCTCGTAGGTGCCCTGCACGATGCCTTGCGAGCCGATATAGATCCACGAGCCCGCCGTCATCTGACCGTACATCATCAAGCCCTTGCGATCGAGCTCGTTGAAATGCTCCCAGGTGGCCCAGCGCGGCACGAGATTCGAATTGGCGATCAGCACGCGCGGCGCATCTGCGTGCGTCTTGAACACGCCGACCGGCTTCCCGGATTGGACCAGCAGCGTTTCGTCGGCGTTGAGCTCACGCAGCGATTTGGCGATCTGGTCGAAGGCTTCCCAGTTCCGCGCGGCGCGGCCGATGCCGCCATAGACCACCAGCTCGTTCGGGTTTTCCGCCACTTCCGGATCGAGATTGTTCATCAGCATGCGCAGCGGCGCTTCGGTGAGCCAGTCCTTGGCGGACAATTCGGTGCCGCGCGGGCTACGCACGATGCGGCTGTTCTTGCTGCGGTCCATGATGTCGATCCTTACTTGGAAACGGTCGCGTGCGATTGGCCGTGCCAGACGCGCGCGTGAAGCGGATTGAAGCCGACGCGGTAAACCAGCTCGGCGGGGTGTTCGATGTCCCAGATGGCGAGGTCGCAGGCTTTGCCGGCTTCCAGCGTGCCGACATCCTTGAGTTTGCCGAGTGCGCGTGCGCCCTCGCGCGCCACGCCGAGCAGGCATTCGTCGACCGTCATGCGAAACAGCGTCGCGCCCATATTCATGGTCAGCAGCAGCGAGGTCAGCGGCGAGGTGCCCGGATTGCTGTCGGTCGCCAGCGCCAGATGGGTGCCATGCTTGCGGAACAGCGCGATCGGCGGCGCCTGGGTTTCGCGCAGCGTGTAGTAAGCGCCCGGCAATACCACGGCGACGGTGCCGGCCTTGGTCAGCGCGATCACGCCGTCTTCATCGGTGTGTTCGAGATGATCCGCGGACAGTGCGTTGTAGTCGGCGGCGAGTTTGGCGCCGTGCAGGTTGGACAGCTGGTCCGCATGCAGCTTGACGGGCAGGCCGAGTTTCTTGGCGGCGTCGAACACCCGCGCCGTCTGCTCCGGCGAGAAGGCGATGCCCTCGCAGAATGCGTCGACGGCGTCGGCGAGTTTCAGTTCGGCGATCGCCGGCAGCATTTCGGCGATGACTGTGTCGATATAGGCGTCCTTGTCGCCATTGGCTTCCGGCGGCATCGCATGTGCGCCAAGGAATGAGGTAACGACTGATACGTCGCGCTCCTTCGCGAGCTGGCGTGCCGCTGTAAGGCAGCGAATTTCAGTATCCTTGTCGAGGCCATAGCCCGACTTGATCTCGATGGTGGTGACGCCTTCGGCGAGCAGATGATCGAGCCGCTTCAATCCGCTGGCGACGAGCTGCGCTTCGCTGGCCGCGCGCGTGGCCTTCATGCTCGATGCGATGCCGCCGCCAGCGCGCGAAATGTCCTCATAGCTCGCGCCCTCGAGCCGCATCGCGAATTCACTCGCGCGGTTACCGCCATAGATCAGATGGGTATGGCAATCGACCAGTCCCGGCGTGATCCAGCGACCCTCGCAATCGATCCGTGCCTTGGCGTCGGCATCCGACGGCAGGTCTGACGCCGATCCGGCGAAAGCGATCCGGCCGTCCTTTGCTGCGATGCACCCATCTTCCACGATGCCGAGGCCGGGCGTGCCGGCCGCCATGGTCGCAAGGCGTGCATTGGTCCAGATGGTATCGAAGGTCATGACGGACTGCCGTAAATTCGGGACGTCGTATGTCTATACATAATCAGCGGCCTCGCTTATTGTCGAGCGTCTTTTGAATGCAACAGGCAATCGCTATGGGCACGCAACGTGCTGCAAAAAGGCTGTTCTTCGCGCACGCGCTGCTGCCGTCAGGCTGGGCGGGCGACGTCGTTGTCTCAATCGAGAATGGCGTCATCACGGCCGTTGCCGCGAATTCGAGCAGCGCTGATGCCGAAATCATCAGCGGCGTGGCGCTGCCCGGACTACCCAATCTGCACAGCCATGCGTTCCAGCGCGGCATGGCCGGCCTCACTGAAATCCGCGGCGCCACGCAGGACAGTTTCTGGACCTGGCGGCAGTTGATGTATCGTTTCATCGATACGCTGACGCCGGATGACGTCGAGGCCATCGCGGCTTTCACCTATGCCGAGATGCTGGAAGGCGGTTTCACCTCGGTCGCCGAGTTTCACTATCTGCATCACGACGAGACCGGCGCGTTCTATAGCGATCTCGCGGAGATGGGGACGCGCATCGCGGCAGCGGCCGGCGAGACCGGTATCGGCCTGACGCTGCTGCCGTCCTTCTATAATTTCAGTGGCTTCGGCGGTGCCACGGCTATTCACGGCCAGCGCCGTTTCATCAACGACTCCGCGCGCTTTCTGGCGCTGCTGGAGAAGTCGCGCGCTGCCATCGCGCATCTCGATGACGCCGCTATCGGCATTGCACCGCATTCGCTGCGCGCGATTACGCCAGACACACTAAATGACGTCCTCAAGGCGGTGCCGGATGGACCGATCCACATTCACGTCGCCGAACAGACCAAAGAAGTCGACGACTGTATCGCATGGTCCGGCCAGCGGCCGGTGGCATGGCTGCTGGATCACATGCCAGTCGACAGGCGCTGGGTGCTGATCCATGCGACGCACATGACGGATGAAGAAACCGCCGGTGTCGCGAAAGCAGGGGCCGTCATCGGCCTGTGCCCGCTCACCGAAGCCAGCCTCGGCGACGGCATTTTTGAAGGTCCGCGCTTCATCGATGCCGGCGGCGTGTTCGGCGTTGGTAGCGATTCCAACATCGAGATCACGGCGCCCGGCGAACTCAAGCAGCTCGAATACAGCCAGCGTCTCGCCTACCGCGTCCGCAATGCGGTGGCGCGGCATGAAGGTGAATCCACCGGCCGTGCGCTCTATGAACATGCGCTTGTCGGCGGCGCGCAGGCCTCGGGCCGCAATATCGGTGCACTTGCGGTTGGCAAGCGTGCGGATATCGTCGTGCTGGACACCGCGCATCCCGATCTCTGTGCCGTCACCGGCGACCGCTGGCTCGATGCCGCGACCTTCGTCGCAGGAAAATCGGCGATCTCCGACGTCTTCGTCGGCGGCAAGCAGGTCGTCGACAGGGGGCGCCACATCAAGCGCGCATCCATCACCGAACGCTATCGGCGCGTCGTGCAACGGCTGGCGACACTCTGATGGCGACAGCGCGCGTGTCAAAACTGGCGAATGGAAAAGCGCAGGCCGCGCCGCAGGCGCTGTATCAGCGCATCCGTGCCGATCTCGAAGAGAAGATTCTGTCCGGCCGCTGGCCGCCCGGCTATCGCATCCCGTTCGAACATGAACTGGTCGAGAGCTATAATTGCTCGCGGATGACCGTGAACAAGGTGCTGTCAGGTCTCGCGGCCGCCGGTGTCATCGAGCGCAAGCGCCGCGTCGGCAGTTTTGTCGCCAAGCCGCTGGTGCAGTCGGCGGTGCTGCATATTCCGGATATCCAGGCCGAGATCGCCAAGCGCGGCGAGGCCTATGCTTACGAGTTGCTCACGCGCAAACGGCGCAAGGCGACCAAGGACGATCTCGAACGTCTCGGCATCGATAAGAGCTGCGACGTACTAGTGCTGAGCTGTCGGCACATCGCCAAGGGGCGTCCGTTCGCTCTGGAAGAGCGCCTGATCAATCTCGACGTGGTGCCGCCTGCATCCGAGGTCGACTTCACGCGCGTGCCGCCCGGTAGCTGGCTGCTCGGTCACGTACCGTGGAATGAGGCGGAGCATCGGATCACGGCATCTCTCGCCGACGATGTCGCGCTGAAAGCATTGACGCTGAAGAAGCCGGCCGCCTGCCTCGTGGTCGAGCGCCGCACCTGGCGCAAGAACAAGATCATCACATCGGTGCGCGTCACCTATCCGAACGATCTGTATCAGCTCACCGCACGCTTCACGCCGACGGGGCTGCGATCGTGAGGACGACATGAATCATCTGCCGCAGGGCGTCTGCGGAAATTGACTCTGGCAATCCGCCATGTTGCCATGCAGTATCATTCTAAATCTGGCTGAGGAGAGTGCGTTATGAAGTTGATTGGAGTTTCCGTCGCCGCCATGCTCGCGGCTCTCGTTGCGACCCCGGCTGCGGCGCAGACCAAGGTCACCATTGCTATTTCAGGCTGGACCGGTTTTGCGCCGCTGACGCTGGCGAAGGAAGCCGGCATCTTCGCCAAGAACGGTCTCGACGTCACCATCAAGAAGGTGCCGCAGGCGAGCCGCCATCTCGCCATCGCGTCGGGCGACGTGCAGTGTGCCGCCACCACGGTCGAGACCTGGGTGGTGTGGAATGCCAATGGCGTCGCCACCACGCAGCTGTTCCAGCTCGACAAGTCCTATGGCGCCGACGGCATGGCTGTGCGCGCCGGTACCGCATCGATCAAGGATCTGAAGGGCAAGACCGTTGCCGCTTCCGCTCCCGGCACCGCGCCCTATTTCACGCTCGCCTGGTTCCTGAAGAAGAACGGTCTTAGCGTGAAGGACGTCTCCGTCGTCAACATGGAGCCGGGTCCGGCAGCGCAGGCTTTCATCGCCGGCCAGAACGATGCGGCCATGACCTATGAGCCCTATCTCTCGGCGGTGCGCGAGAAGCCGGAAGCCGGCAAGATCATTGCCACCACGCTCGACTATCCGATGATCATGGACACTTTCGGCTGCACGCCGAAGTTCATAGCGGACAACGGCGATGCGGTGAAGGCGCTGGCCAAGAGCTATTTCGAAGCCGTCGCCATGATCAAGGCCGATCAGGCCAAGTCCTATGAGATCATGGGCGCCGACGTGAAGCAGTCCGGTGAGAAGTTCGGCGCCTCCGCGCAGTATCTGCGCTGGCAGGATCAGGAAGCGAACAAGAAATTCTTCGCTGGAGAACACGCTGCCTTCTCGAAAGAAGCTGCCGATCTGCTGCTGGAGATCGGCGTGATCAAGCAGCTTCCCGACATGTCGAAGCTCGCTGATCCCAGCTTCATTCAGTAAGTGCGATAGCGCACGGAGGCCCCCACGACGTCATGGCCGGGCTTGATCCGGCCATCCATCTTTCGGCTCAGGCATATAGATGGATACCCGGGTCAAGCCCGGGTGTGACAACTGAGTTTGTAGCTGCCCCCTCGGGACCGTCATGAAACCACTCGCCCCCATCTCATCCACCGCGCGCGTCGTGCTCGGCATATCCTTCTTCGTGCTGTTTGTGGCGGCATGGTCCTATGCGACCTTTGGCGGCTTCGTCTCCAAGACCTTCCTCGCCAATCCGCTGACCATGCTGGATGACGGCTGGCTGCTCCTGACCAAGCAGGGCTTCCTGCACGACATCGGCATGACCATCTGGCGCGTGATCGGCGGCTTCGTGCTGGCCGCATTGTTCGCGGTGCCGATCGGCATCCTGATGGGCGCCTACAAGCCGATCGAAGCGTTTCTCGAACCCTTCGTGTCCTTTGCGCGCTATCTTCCCGCGTCCGCCTTCATTCCGCTGCTGATCCTGTGGGCCGGCATCGGTGAATTGCAGAAGCTGCTGGTGATTTTCATCGGCTCGGTGTTTCAGCTCGTTCTCATGGTCGCTGTCAGTGTCGGCAGCGTGCGCCGCGATCTAGTCGAGGCATCGCTGACGCTCGGCGCGCGAGACGCCGGCGTGCTCAAGCGCGTTCTCATCCCGTCCGCCGCACCGGAGATCGCGGAGATCCTGCGCCTCGTGCTTGGCTGGGCCTGGACCTATGTCATCGTCGCCGAACTGATCGGCTCGTCCTCGGGCATCGGTCACATGATCATCGACAGCCAGGCGCTGCTGGCCACCGGCCAGATCATCTTCGGCATCATCGTCATCGGCATCATCGGTTTGATTTCGGACTATGCGTTCAAGGCTGCGAACCGGCGCTTGTTTCCGTGGAGCATCATTTGAGCAAGCTCGTCATCGACAACGTCTCGCGGATCTTTCCGGCGGTTCGCGGCGGCACGCCGACGCGCGCGCTGGAGCCGACCAATCTGTCCGTCGCGGACAACGACTTCGTCACGATCCTCGGGCCATCGGGCTGCGGCAAGTCCACGCTGCTGCGCATGGTCGCCGGATTGGATACGCCGACCACCGGCCGCATCCTGCTCGACGGCAAGGCGATCACCGGTCCCGGCGCCGATCGCGGCATGGTGTTCCAATCCTACACGCTGTTTCCCTGGCTCACGGTATCGGAGAATATTTCCTTCGGTCTGCGTGAGCGCGGTGTGTCCCAGCGTGAGCGCAATGACATCGCCAAACAGTGGCTGGAGAAGGTGGGCCTCACCAGTTTCGCCAATCATTTCCCGAAGCAACTCTCCGGTGGCATGCAGCAGCGCACGGCCATCGCTCGCGCGCTCGCCAATGATCCCAAGATCCTGCTGCTCGACGAGCCGTTCGGGGCGCTCGACAACCAGACCCGCGCCTTGATGCAGGAATTGCTGCTCGGCATCTGGGAGCGCGAGCGCAAGACGGTGATCTTCGTTACCCACGATATCGAAGAGGCGATATTTCTTGCTTCGCGAACCGTGGTGATGTCTGCACGTCCCGGTCGTATCAAGGCGGACATTCCGGTCGATTTGCCGCATCCGCGGCACTACACAATCAAGACCACGCCGGCCTTTTCCGACCTGAAAGCACGGTTGACGGAGGAAATCCGCGTCGAAGCCGTGCTCGCGGCCGAAGCGCACTAAGTCCTTTCGCGCACTCCTTCGGCGTCAGGATACCGCTTGAGCGACGCGCGATCTATCGAAGGTTGCGTCGCGCATTGTGTGTCCTTCTCAGGCTGCGCGGTTTTATCCGAACCTTAATTACGTTCGCGGCTGTCTGAAACTCAGGCGCCGCGCAAAACAGTTTGGCGACGTCTCGCACATACGATTGCACCACCTCGGCTGAAAGCCGGTGATCGGGCCATTTCAACGACGGTCCGATGGTTTGAGCAAAGTAATTGCGAGTTGCGTTTATGACGTTGGTGCATGTCGACCAGAGTGATGCCGCTAGGACGCTGCTCGCGGGATTAGAACAGGCCATGGATGCTGTCGTGATGATCGACAGCAAGAACGCCGTCATCCATTTCAACGCCGCTGCCGAACGGCTGTGGGGCTATGAGCGCCGCGAAGTGCTCGGACGAAATGTCAGTTTCCTGGTGCCGATGGCTGTCAAGTCGCAGCATGACGGCTATATCGCCGCGAACCGCACCACCGGTGTCAATCGCATCGTCGGTCATAGCCGCGAGGTGAAAATCGAACGCAAGGACGGCAGCGAGATCTGGGGATCGTTCTCGATGTCGCGCGTCGAGATGAATGGCGAGGTCACCTATATGGGCTTCGTCCGCAATGTGACGGAGGAGGTGAAGCGCAGGGAAGAGATGATCCGGCTGTCCCTCGTGGTCGACAAGACAAAACGCGCTATTTTCATTGTGGGTCGCGATGCCCGCATCTGCTATGTCAACGGCGCCTTCACCGGCATGTTCGGCTACTCGCTGGAAGAGGCGACGGGACTCATCCCCGAGGAATTTCTCGTCGGCGCATATACCAGCCAGGCGACGCTCGCATATCTGGACCAGCAGATCAGAACGGAAGGTTCTGCTGAAGACGAAATTCTTCTTTACGACAAAGCGGGCAACGAGGTCTGGGTCTCGGTTGCCTTGAATGCGATTCACGATGCGGATGGAAAAATCCAGCACCTCGTCGCATTGATGACCGATATCACCGAGAGCAAGCAGCTTCAGTCGCTGCAACATCACATTCTGGAAGCGCTGGCCGATGAGCAGCCGCTGCGCGACATGATGGACAACCTTTGCCGGAAGGTGGAGCAGATCGCGCCCGATGTCGTCTGTTCGGTGCTGCATGTCGATTCCGCGGGACTGCTGCGTCCTTTGGGGGGACCAAGCCTTCCGGCGGGTTATGCACAGGCGCTGGACGGCATTGCCATCGGACCGGATGTCGGGTCCTGCGGGACCGCGGCCTTTCGCGGCCAGCCTGTTCTGGTCACCGATATCGAAAACGATCCTCTATGGCTGCCCTACAACAGCGCGCCGCTGGCTGCCGGTCTGAAGGCCTGCTGGTCGATGCCGATCAAGGCCAAGGATGGGCGCGTCATCGGCACGTTCGCATTCTACTTCAGGGAATGTCGCAGACCCAGCCGCTTGCATCACGGCATCGTCGATGCCTGTGTTCATCTCGCCGCGGTCGCCATCGAGCGTGAAGAAGCGCGCAACGAAATCTCGCGGCTTGCCTATTTCGATGCGCTCACCGGTCTGCCGAACCGGACTCATATGCGCCAGTTGATGGAGCGTGCCGTCGCGGAATGCTCCGCAGATGCGCAGATGGCGCTGATATTTCTTGACCTCGATCACTTCAAGGACGTCAACGATACGCTGGGGCATGCTGTCGGCGATGACTTGCTGGTCGCCGTCACACAGCGGCTTCATCAGCACATCCGCCCCGGCGATATCCTCAGTCGTCAGGGCGGCGATGAATTCATCATCCTGATGCCGAACTGTATCGCGGCAGATGCCTCCCGCATTGCGAGCCGTCTCACCGAGGCGCTATCGGTTCCGTTGCAGCTCGGCGGCACTCAGGTTCCGATTTCCGCCAGCGCCGGCATCAGCATGTTTCCGGACAATGCCCGCGATCTCGATAGCCTGCTGAAATATGCCGATGCGGCAATGTACAAGGCCAAGCAAGCCGGCCGCTCCACGCATCGGTTTTTCAGCAACGACATGGACCGCGTGAGTGATGAGCGCCTTCGTCTCAGCACCGCTTTGCGCCACGCGCTTGCACAAGGCGGTCTGCGGTTGCACTACCAGCCGCAGATACGCGCCGGCAATGGCGATCTGTACGGCGTCGAGGCGCTGGCGCGCTGGCATGATCCCGTATTGGGCGATGTGTCACCGGCGAAATTCATCCCGCTCGCGGAGGAATGCGGCCTCATCGAGCAGATCGGTATCTGGTCGCTGCGCGAGGCGTGCAGGCAGATTGCGGCGTGGCAAAAGGCAGGGCTCGATGTGCCTTGCGTCTCGGTCAACCTGTCGCCGATTAATTTTCTGAATTCGGGATTGCCGGCGTTGATTTCCGACATCATCGCGGAAAACGGGCTGGCGCCGAACAGGCTGATGCTCGAAGTCACCGAGGGCGCGGTGATGAGCGAACACACGACCGCGATCGAGATCATGATGCAGATCCGCGCGGCGGGCATCGGATTGTCGATGGATGATTTCGGCACCGGTTATTCGAGCTTGAGCCGCCTGGCGCATTTGCCGGTGCGCGAGCTGAAGATCGATCGCAGCTTCATGCGCGGTATCGAGACCGAAGTCTGCGCTCTGGCGATCGCCACCGCAGTCGTGCGTGTCGGGCAGAGCCTCAATATGACGGTCGTGGCCGAAGGCGTCGAGACCGAAGAGCAGCGCAGGATTCTCGCTGGGCTGGGCTGTGACGTCATTCAGGGTTTCCTGTATTCGCCCGCATTGTCCGCGTTCGATCTCGAAGCCTGGCTGGTGGCCCGCCATGCCGAACGCTGGGCGGCGCTGGTCGACGAGCGCCGGGCCGAAGCTTCGCAACAGGACATACGGCCGGGTGCGCTTGCGGCCATGTAATCCCGAGAAGTCGACGACTGTCGTTAACGTGGTGTTAACGACATCCGGCATTCCGGCCCCTCGAGATGAGATCGAGCAAACTTCTTAGCTACTGGAGTTCAAATACACTCGTACCTGCGAATGACATTGCCGTTGTAACGAAGACAGCCGTCGTCGTGCTCACGCGGCTCCCGCGATCGAAGGTCGTTTCATGCCTACAAGTCCCGTTGGCCAGCCCAGTGAAGCCGCGAAGGCGCTGTTCTCGGCGTTCGAGCAGGCGGTCGATGCTGTCGTGATCACGGGTGTCGACAGCCAGATCCGACACTTCAATGCCGCGGCCGAGCGGATGTGGGGATATCACCGCGACGAAGTCATCGGTCGACAGATCAGTGTCCTCGTTCCGCTCGACGTGCGCGAACATCTCGATGAAGTGATCGCGGCAAAGTCTGCCATGGATCCCCGAACGGCGGTCAAGGGGCGCCGCGAGTTCAGGATCAGCCGCAAGGACGGGAGCGAGGCCTGGGGCGCGTTCTCGATCTCGCGCGTCGATTATGCCGGCAAGACGCTCTACATCAACTTCATCCGCGACGTGACGGACGATGTCCGTGACCGCGAGCAAAATGCGCTGATGGCGCTGGTTGCCGAAAAGACTGACCGTGTCGTGATGGTCTCCAAGCGCGACATGACCATCGTCTATGTCAACGACGCTTTCACGGAGCTGTTCGGATATACCCTCGCGGAAGCGATGGGCAAACACCCCCGGGATTTGCTGACCGGAGAGTATACCGACAACGAAGCGCTGGAGCGGTTTCACGCGCAAATCGATGCCGAAGGACACGGGCAGGAAGATCTCCTAGTCTACGACAAGGACGGTCACGAGATCTGGATTTCAAGCACCGTCAACGCAGGTCGCAATGAAGCCGGCGAGGTCGAGCACCTCGTCGCGGTGCTCGACGACATCACCGAGAGCAAGCAGATCAATTCGCTGCAGCATCATGTGCTGGAAAATCTCGCCAACGACATGCCGGTCGTGGATGTGATCGGCGATCTCTGCCACCGCGTCGAAGCCATCGCGCCCGATATCGTCTCGTCGGTGCTGCATGTGGACGCGGAAGGCCGGCTCCATCCGCTCGGGGGTCCCAGTCTTCCGCCAACCTTCGCGCCCCTCATTGACGGGTTGGCCATCGGTCCCGATGTCGGGTCCTGCGGCGCTGCGGCCTTTCTCGGCCACGCGGTGTTGGCCACCGATATCGCCACCGATCCGCGGTGGCTGCCCTATAATACCCTGCCACTGGAAGCCGGTTTGCGCGCCTGCTGGTCGACGCCGATCAAGGCGCGGGATGGTCGCGTGATCGGCGCCTTTGCGTTCTACTTTAGCGAGACGCGGGGGCCGACGCGCTGGCACCAGACCATCGTCGATGCCTGTGTGCATCTGTGCGCACTGGCCATTGAACGGCACGAGGCCCGCAGCGAGATCGCGCGTCTGGCCTATTTCGATGCGCTGACCGGCCTGCCGAACCGCGCGCAACTGCGCCAGATCCTGACGGGGCTGATCGACAGGAGCAAGCCGCGCGACCGCATTGCCGTGATGTTCCTCGATATCGATCACTTCAAGGACGTCAACGACACGCTCGGTCATTCCATTGGCGACGAGTTGCTGGTCGCGGTCACGCAACGACTCTGCAGGCAGATCCGGCCGGCCGACACGCTGAGCCGGCAGGGCGGCGACGAATTCGTCATTGTGCTGCCGAATTGCGATGTCGAAGGCGCCGCCTTGATCGCCAGCCGCTTGCTCGAGACGCTGTTGCCGCCCATGCAGCTTGGCGCCAAGCTGGTGCCGGTATCGGCCAGCATCGGCGTTAGTATCTATCCCGACAATGCCGGTGATATCGACGGTCTGCTCAAACATGCCGATGCGGCGATGTATCAGGCCAAGCAGGCTGGCCGCTCGACCTATCGCTTCTTCAGCGCGGAAATGAATCGCCTCAGCGAAGAGCGACTCGCCTTCAGCACGGCGCTGCGCAATGCCATCGTGCAGGGTGCGCTGCGGCTTCACTATCAGCCGCAGGTGCGCGCTGATGGTCGCCTTTACGGTGTCGAGGCGCTGGCCCGCTGGTCCGATCCGATACTCGGTGAAGTGCCGCCATCGAAATTCATCCCGCTCGCGGAAGAATACGGGCTGATCGAGCTGATCGGCACCTGGTCGCTGCGCGAGGCATGCCGGCAGGTCGCGGCCTGGCGCAAAGATGGCATCGACGTACCCGGCGTCTCGGTCAATCTGTCGCCGATCAATTTCCAGAATGGCGATCTCGCCACGCTGGTCGGCGAGGTGATCGCCGAAAACGGTCTGTCGCCGGACATGCTGATACTGGAAGTCACCGAAGGCGTGGTGATGAGCGAGCATTCGACCGCCATCGAGACCATGGAGAAAATTCGCAAGTCCGGCGTACGGCTGTCGATGGATGATTTCGGCACCGGCTATTCCAGCCTCAGCCGTCTCGCGCATCTGCCGATCCGTGAGTTGAAGATCGATCGCAGCTTCATGCGTGGTCTTGAAAGCGAGGCGAGCGCGCTGGCGATTACGCGCGCCATCATACGCGTCGGCCAGAGTCTCGACATGATCGTGGTCGCCGAGGGCGTCGAGACCGATGGGCAACGCCGGATTCTCACGGAACTCGGCTGCGACGTTATCCAGGGCTTCGTCTATTCGCCGGCGCTGTCGGTGCCGGATTTCGAACACTGGCTCGCGAGTCACGAAATGTCGCGTACCGCCGCGACCCTGAGCGACATGCGGCGTCAGGCGGACCGGACGCGCGGCGCCGTGCCCGTCAGGCGCATCCCTTAGCCTTTACCGCTTGTCGAGCATCTCGCGCACTTTGCCGCCGAGCGCGGCTTGCGTGATCGGCTTTTGCAGCAGCGACACGCCAGGATCGAGCCGGCCCTGATGCACGATGGCGTTGCGCGAATAGCCGGTCATGAACAGTACTCTCAGCTTCGGCAGCCGCTTCTGCATCTCGTCGGCCAGCAGTCGCCCGTTCATGCCGGGCATCACAATATCGGTCAGCAGCAGGTCGAACGGTTCGGGGTCGGCGGAAAAATCGGCCAGCGCTGCGTCGGCATTGCCGGCTTCGCGGACCTGATAGTTGAGACCTTCCAGCGTCTCGACCAGGTAGGACCGCACATCCGGATCGTCCTCCACCACCATCACCGTTTCATTGCCCTTGCTGCCGACGATGCGCCTCTCGATTTCGGTCGATTGCTCCGTATGCTGTCTGCTGCGCGGCAGATAGACCTTGATGGTCGTGCCTTCGCCGACCTCGCTATAGATCTTCACATGGCCGCCGGATTGCTTGACGAAGCCGTAGACCTGGCTCAGGCCGAGACCGGTGCCCTGTCCGGGCTCCTTGGTGGTGAAGAACGGGTCGAAGGCGCGCTCCTGCACGTCCTTTGGCATGCCCGGGCCGGTATCCGTCACCGAGATCAGGACATACTGTCCGATGACGACATCGGAATGTTGCAGGGCGTAGATCTCGTCGATGAAAGCATTGCTGGTTTCGATCGTCAGCTTGCCGATCTTCAGATGGTCTTGGCCGGCCATGGCGTCGCGTGCATTGACCACGAGATTGAGGATGGCGGCTTCCATCTGGCTCGGATCGACCTCGACCTGCCACAGCCCGGCGCCGCCGACGATTTCGAGATCGATATTCTCGCTCAATGTGCGCTGGAAGAAGTCCGACATACCGTGGAGCAATCCATTGACGTTGATGGTCTTCGGGTCGAGCGGCTGCTTGCGCGCGAAGGCGAGCAGGCGCTGGGTCAGCACCACGGCGCGCTGCGCGCCGCCGGCTGCGCTGGCAATGACGCGCCTGAGGCGATCGCGCGACGATTCCGTCCAGGTCGAGATGCTGTGTTCGGCGATTTCGAGATTGCCGATGATGATGGTCAGCAGATTGTTGAAGTCATGGGCGACGCCGCCGGTGAGATGGCCGATCGCTTCCATCTTCTGCGTATGGCGCAGCATGTCCTCGGCCTCGCGCCGGTGCCGGCCTTCTTCGATCAGCGCCAGTTCGGTCTCGCGCAATTGCGCGGGCGAGGGGATCGCCAGCAGCCGCGGCAGCAGCGGCCAGAGAATCGCTGCGGTGACGACCGAGGCGATGGCGGTGATCGCCTTGAGGATTCCTTCGGCGCCATAGGCCGGAACCCACAGCGTGTAGATCGACATCACATGGGTCAGGCCGCAGGCCATGATGAAGAGCGCGAAGGCCCAGAAGATCCAGCCGAACTCCACATCGCGGCGCTTCCAGACGAAGATCGTGAGCGCGATGGGGATCGAGAAATAGGCCGCGGCGATCAGTGCATCCGAGCCGACGTGAAGCCAGATCAGGCCGGGATCCCACAACAGACAAATGCCGTGCGGGGCAAACATGGAACTATCGAGAAAGTTCTGGAGTGATGCCCACATCGTCTGCCCCTGCCGATAGCTGGTATCTAGCAACCGAGGGTGACCGGGCGGTGTGGGGGCGTCAAGCGTGAGCGCAAGTGCGAACGGGGCTTATCAGCCGCGGAATGCGCTGTGGGGATTGGCGAATTCGGTCAGGGCGCCGATGATCTGGTGCTGGCGATAGGGTTTGGCAATGAAGCGGCCGCCATCGGGCAGGTCGCGCTCGCCTATTCTGAAGTGGCCTGATGTCGCGATGATGCGAATGGGCGGCCAGCGATTGGCGACGGCATGGGCGAGCTTGAGCCCGTTCATCGAGCCGGGCATGTCGATATCGGTAAAGATGATCCGGATATCGTTACGCGCTTCGAGCACGCGGATCGCAGCGTCGGCATCCTCCGCCTCGATCACCCGGAAGCCGGCTTCCTCGATCATTTCGACCGCAAACATGCGCAGTAGCACATCGTCCTCGACGACCAGGACGGTGGCGGGGAGGGCGGCGTCGTTTGCGGAAGCGTCTTGGGCCATGGGGTTTGAACCTTGATCGCCGGTTCCATGGGCCACAGGGCCGGGATGGTTCGGGTCGAAAGCGTCGGTCAGTCTAAACGTGATCAATCCAATACGAATATAGGTCGCGTAAAAACTGTTTTGGTTCGCATCTCCTTGCTAAGCGAGCTGCTCGCGCTTTCGTTCCGCCGCATGCGAAAAAAAATCCGTGAAGATGACGGAAATCCGCGGCGGCCGTCGGGTCATTCGTTTTTACGCCCGGCATCGGTGCGGTCGCGGACCGTCTTGAACACGCCATGCGCCGTGGCGACCACGTGATCGTTCACGCTGACCTCGGTGCTCATGAAGATCAGGCTCTTGGTGGCACGCACGACCTTGGGCCGGGAGATCATCAGGTCGCCGATCCGCGCGGCATCGACGAAATAGGTATCCATCTGGACCGTGGCGAGCGCCTCAACCCCCGCAGCCTCGCGCGCCGCCATACCGCAGCTCCGGTCGGCCAGCGTCATCACCGCGCCGCCCTGAACCACGCCGCGGCGGTTGCGGTGCTTGTCCTGGCCGAGAATGGCGAATTCGTTGATGCCATCGACGATCCGGTGCCACATCGGGCCGACGAAATGGATGAACCCGTCATCGTCCATGATGCTCCAGCCGGCGGCTTCGAGTTCAGCATTGGCCGCGTCAGTCGCCGCATCAGTCATGGATTTTCCTTCTCGCGAGATTTCGATGGGCTGGAGGGAGTAAGTGCTAGGTCATACAAAAGCGTGGGGCAGGTGGATAGGATGTCGCGACGAGGGACCGCCTCGCGATCTGCATGGCTCGTAGCTCGTTATTCCCCGCCGTCATTCCGGGGCGCGGCCGGCACTTGCCGGACGCGAGCCCGGAATCCCAGAGTGTTTTGCTCTACGGAGACTCCAACGTTGAGATTCCGGGTTCAGTCCCGTCGCCTTCGGCGCCGGTCCCGCCCCGGAATGACGAGTTTGGAGCGCTCAAACATTTTTTCCTATCACCCGTTGACAGTATCCCCATCAGGTTTATATTCCCCTCCGTCCGGCCCCACCGAGAGGGGCGAGCGCGATCGTCACGTTCGCGGGGCTGGATGCGGTGGACGCCGGAGATGCGGCGTTACGCGGTTTGGGGGTGACGTCTGTCTTCGGGCAGGACGAATCTGCGCCAGCACTGCCACTGGCAAGGAGACGGCCGAGTTTGGGATGGAAAGACTCTCTGGACAGTGTGACGGACGACCAAAGTCAAAACGTGTCCGGCCTATTCGCTTGAGGCTCCCTTCCCATCG
This sequence comes from Tardiphaga sp. 813_E8_N1_3, assembly GCF_051811025.1. NCBI lineage: Bacteria > Pseudomonadati > Pseudomonadota > Alphaproteobacteria > Hyphomicrobiales > Nitrobacteraceae > Tardiphaga > Tardiphaga sp. 813_E8_N1_3. The sequence goes on along the minus strand of NZ_JBPWQE010000001.1, from coordinate 5,141,944 downwards.
CCTTGGGACTTTAATTCGGTGATCGGATCGTTCGCTGAGGCAAAGTGCAAGCAACCGAAAAAACACCGCATGCGGAACGCCGGGCACTTCGCCCAGCGCGTCCGAAAGTCCTGATGCACTCCAAATTGCGGAAGACCGCATTCGCATCAGGCCCAAGGGTGCAACGGGCACCCGGCGTTCCGCACGCCCTCTCACAGGGGGGCAGGGAATGCGAGAGACGACGGCGCCCCCGCGCCGCAAATAATGGGGGCGATGACGCATGTCTGAAGCACCGTGGCTGTTTGACATTCACATCAGCGATGGCGCGCAGGCACCAGAGGAATCCCTCCCCCTTGTGGGGAGGGTCGGCCGATAGGCCGGGGTGGGGGTGCCACAAGCGATGCTCTCGCGTGTTGCGCCACCCCACCCGTCACGTCGCTCGCAAGTGCTCGCAACGTGCCACCCTCCCCACTACGCGGCTTCGCCGCTTGAGGGAGGGAAAAGGAAGAGCTCCGCTACACTATCTTTCTACACCTTCACCATCCGCTTGCCGCGGTTCTCACCGGCCAGCAGGCCGATCAGTGCCTGCGGCGTGTTCTCCAGCCCGTCGATGACATCCTCCTGCACCTTGAGCTTGCCGGCGGCGACCCAGGACTGCAGATCCGTCAGGGCCTTTTCGCGCTGGTTCATATAGTCCATCACGATGAAGCCCTGCATGATCAGGCGTTTCACCACGATGAGACCGGGCACGCCGCGCGGGCCGGTCGCCGAGGGCGCGCCGTCATATTGCGAGATGGCGCCGCAGCAGGCGATGCGGCCGTTGAGATTCATCTGTGCGAGACAAGCCTCGAGAATTTCGCCGCCGACATTGTCGAAATACACGTCGATGCCATTGGGGGCCGCCGCCTTCAGCGCCTTGAACACCGCGCCGTCTTTGTAGTCCACCGCCGCATCGAAGCCGAGTTCTTTGGTCAGCCAGTCGCACTTGTCCTTGCCGCCGGCGATACCGACCACCCGGCAGCCCTTGATCTTGGCGATCTGGCCGACGATGGAGCCGACCGAGCCGGCCGCTGCCGAGACGACGACGGTCTCGCCGGCCTTGGGCTTGCCGACGTCCAGCAGGCCGAAATAGGCTGTAAGTCCGGCGATGCCATAGACGCTGAGCAGATGCGTCATCGGTTCCATCCGTGGCATCTTGTTGAGATGCTTGGCCGGCACCGCCGCGTAATTCTGCCAGCCGGTGTCGCCGAACACGATGTCGCCCGGCTTCAGCGCAGGCGATTTCGACGACACGACTTCGGCAATGCCGCCGCCCGCCATTACCGTATTGGCCTCGACGGCAGCGCGATAGGTCGCGCCATGCATCCATGCGCGATTGGCAGCATCGAGCGAGATGTAGCGCACGCGCAGCAGCGCTTCGCCATCTTTCGGCTCAGGAATCTGGCCCTTTGATAGTTTGAAATGCTCGGGTCCCAATTTTCCTGTGGGCTTTTCGACGAGCAGTACCTGATGATTGACGGTGTCGGTCATGGCCGTTGTCTCCCTGTTCTTTCCTCTGTCGAAACTTGTTGCAGTCACCGCGTACAAAACAATCAGACTGCACAGTTTTTATAGTTAGTACTGACGCTATGCGGCAGCGCGGCATTCCACAACGGCTATTTGCCGCCTGATGATACCGAAACGGTACGCAGCTGACGAAGCTTGTTGCGCGCCCTGATCAATATGACAGACTGTCGCAGTTGGGAATGTGTAACGGGGGTCGGTATGTCGAACAGGTTTACGCAATACATTCTGATCGCGATGGCGCTGGGCATCGTGATGGGCTCGTTGGTTTTTAACTATTTGCCCGATAGCCGCGGCGAGATCGCGGCCGACGTCAATCTGATCGCCATGTTGTTTCTGCGCCTGATCAAGATGATCATCGCGCCCCTGGTTTTCGCCACGCTGGTCGGCGGCATCGCCCATATGGGCTCGGGCTCCAAGCTCGGCCGCATCTTTGCCAAGACCATGGGCTGGTTTGTCAGCGCCTCCTTCATCTCGCTGTTGCTCGGCCTCGTGATGGTCAACCTGTTGCAGCCGGGCGCGAATTTCCCGGGGACGCTGCCGGCCGCCGGCCAGTCGACCGGCCTGCAGACATCGGCTTTCTCGATCGAGAAGTTCCTGACCCATTTGATCCCGACCTCCATCGCGGATGCGATGGCGCAGAACGAGATCTTGCAGATCGTCATCTTCGCCGTGTTCTTCGCAGTTGCGATGGGTGCGATGCCGGAACGGTCCAAGCCGATGCTGCAACTGATCGATGACCTCGGTCACATCATGCTGAAGGTGACCGGCTATGTGATGCTGTTCGCACCGCTCGCGGTGTGGGCGGCGATCATGGCGACGGTCTCGAAGAACGGCCTCGGCGTGCTATGGAAGCTGATCGTCTTCATGGGTGGCTTCTATCTGTCGCTGGCGATTCTGTGGGGCATCCTCGTGGTGGTCGGCTTCATTGTCATCGGGCCGCGCTACAGCCATCTGCTGCGGCTGATCCGCGAGCCACTGATGATCGCGTTCTCCACCGCAAGTTCGGAAGCGGCCTATCCGAAGACGCTGGAAGGCCTCAACCGCTTCGGCGCCTCGTCGCGCATCTCGAGCTTCGTGCTGCCGCTGGGCTATTCGTTCAATCTCGACGGCACGATGATGTACTGCACCTTCGCCAGTATCTTCATCGCGCAGACCTATCACATCGAAATGTCGCTCGGCACGCAGCTCGCGATGCTGGCAACGCTGATGATCACCTCGAAGGGCGTGGCCGGCGTGCCGCGCGCATCCTTGGTGGTGATCGCGTCCACGCTCAGCCAGTTCAATATTCCCGAAGCCGGCCTGTTGATGATCATGGGTATCGATACGTTCTTGGATATGGGTCGCAGCGCCACCAATGTGATCGGCAACTCGTTGGCCACGGCGGTGGTCGCGAAATGGGAAGGCGAACTCGCGCCCGAACATGAACTCGGCCCCGATGATGTCGTGCCGGGCAACATGATTCCCGGAGAAATCCCCGCTCTCGGGCATGGATGAGGTGCAAGATGCGCCATGATTTGACCGGTTCGATTACCGGAATTCTGGCAGCATTGCTGCTGGCGACGACCGCGCAGGCGCAAGCGCCTGCGGAAGGGCTTAGTCCGACGCTGGCGGCGATCAAGAAGGCACATGTGGTCAAGCTCGGCTATCGCGAAAGCTCGCCGCCGTTCTCGTTCCTCGATCAGGCCGGCCGCCCGATCGGCTACAGTCTCGAACTCTGCGAGGCCATCGTCGAGGACATCGGCATTGAGGTCGACGATCCCCAGCTCAAGATCGAATACGTCAAGGTCACGTCGGACGATCGCATCCCTGCCGTCATCGACGGCAAGATCGATCTTGAATGTGGCTCGACCACAGCCAATGCCGAACGGCGCAAGCAGGTCGCGTTCTCGCCGCTGATGTTCGTTGCCGGCACCAAGCTGATGGTGCCGAAAACCACGACGGGTACCGCGCCGACCGATTTCAAGGGCAAGACCATCGTCGTCACCAAGGGCACGACCAACGAGCAGGCGATGTACGCGGTCGACAAGAAGTTCAATCTCGGCCTCAACATCGTGGTCTCGCCCGATCATGAGCAGAGCTACCAGATGCTGGTCGACGGCAAGGCCGATGCCTTCGCGACCGACGATATCCTGCTGTCGGGGCTGATCGCGCGGCACAAGTCGCAGGACAAGTTTCGCGTCGTCGGCGACTACCTGTCCTACGATCCCTACGGCATCATGTTCCGCAAAGGCGAGAAGCAGCTCAGCGACGTCGTCGAGCGTACCTTCCGGCGGCTCGGCTCGAATCGCGATCTGATCCCGCTCTACAACAAATGGTTCGTTGCGCGTCTGCCGACAGGAGAGCGCATGGGCGTGTCGATCTCGCCGCAGCTCGAGGAGAGCTTTAAAGTGCTGGACGATTCAGCGGGCGGGACGAATTGACCACAAACTGTCATTCCGGGGCGCGCTCTTGCGCGAACCCGGAATCCGGATGTGTTTGGCTGCCCGGAGACTCTCATGTTGAGATTCCGGGTGCGCGTCCGGCAAGTGCCGGCCACGCCCCGGAATGACGAGCGTGAGATCTCAGAAAAACACCAAATCCTGCGCCTTGCCGCCGCGCAGCACCGTGGCATATTCGATCGCCGCAAACAGTCCACCCGCCACATAGATCTTGCGTGGCACGGCGCGCGCGAGTTGCTGGCTGAGGCGCACCGCGTCTTCCATGGCATTGGCCACATGAATGCGCGCCGCCGGATGAGCCTTGCGCGCCGCAGCGCCGACCACGCGCGCGTCGGCGCCCTTGTGATAGGCGCGGGTACAGACGATCGTATCGAAATTGGGCGCGAGGTGTTTGGCGATATCGTCGACATTCTTGTCGCCGGAGACGCCGAGCACCAGCAACCAGTTGTCATCGCCATGGATGGTGCGAAGGCTCTTCAGGGCCTGTGCCACGCCATCAGGCGTATGGCCGACATCGATCACGGTCAGGGGATCGCGCTGAATGATCTCGAGCCGTCCCGGCCATCTGGTGTCGCGCAGCCCGGTCCGGACCGCGAGATCGATGGCACTGGTGGTCGCATCCGGATGCATGCGCTGCATCCAGAGAATGAACAGCGCAGCCGCTATGGCGGCATTGTTGAGCTGGAACTCGCCGGCCAGCATCAGTTCGAGCGCGCGCAGGTCGAATGCGCCCAGCCGGCAGTTGAAGGCCTGGGCTTTGGCTGATGCAAAGACGTTGCTGATCGTGATCTCGTCGCCGACATGCAGGCCGGTGACGTTGCGGTTGCGATTGTACTCGGCGAGATTGCCGCGCATGGACAGGCAGTTCTCGCCATAGACGACCGTGCCGCCCGAGATACATGCATCGCTCTTGTCGCAGGCGATCAGCTCCAGCGAGTTGCCGAGCAGGTTGACGTGTTCGAGATCGACCGAGGTGACGCAGGTGATGTCGGCGCCGACCAGCCGAACCGGATCGTAGCGTCCGCCGATGCCCGCTTCGAACACGGCGAATTCGCATTCGGTCTCCTGGAAATACAGGCAGGCCAGTGCGAACTGCGCCTCGAAGGCGCCAAAGACCTCATCCAGTGTGTGCTGCTTGAGATCGGCGATGGCGGTGGCGACACGCAGCACGAGGGCTTCCAGCAACTCGTCATCGACGGGTACGCCGTCGACTTGGAAGCGCTCGTTGAAGCGATAGAGATGCGGCGAGGTGAACAGCCCGGTCCGCAGGCCGAAGGCGCGGCCGATGCTGGCGCAGAATGCCGCCGTGCTGCCTTTGCCGTTCGAGCCGGCGACGACGACGGAATGTTTGCGCAGCCTGATACGGTCGATGGACAGCGCATCGAGCAGCAGGGACAGCCGCGCGAGGCAGAGGCCGTCGCCATATTTGGGCAGGTTAAACATCGAGCAGGCCGATCGCCGTGAATGTATGTCGCCAGATGCGCAGGATCAGATCCTCGCGGCCGCTGTCTTCGAGAAAGCGGATCGAGGGATTGGCATTGACCTCGATCACGCGCAAGGCCGCAGCATCGCCGTCGATATCCGTAAACAGGTCGACCGCGCCAGCGCGCAGGCCGAGCGCCTTGGCGGCCTGCAGCGCCATCGCAAAGGCGACAGTCTCGTTGCCCGGTGCAGCAAAGCTCATGCTACCGCCTGCGCTGCGGTTCATCCGGCCGGGAATCGCGCGTCGCTCACCATATGGCAGCACGCGATCGAGGGAGGTGTCGTCGGGATCTGTGGTGGCTGACGAAATGCCGTGGCGGTCCAGCGTGGACGTCTCCGCGGCGATCAATTGCCTGAGCGTCGCCTTGCCGTTGCCCGTTACGAAGGGCGCCGTCTTCTGCGCGCAATACACGACGTCGTCGTCGAGGATGAAGACGCGATATTCTTGGCCGGTATAGATGCGCTGCATCAGGATCGCGTCATAATACTGCGCAACCTGCCTGAGATAGGCCATCAGCGCATCGCCGCCCGTGACGATCTCCGCAAAGTCGCCGCGCGATCCCATGAGCGGTTTGATGAAGGCCCGGTCGCCGAGTTCGGCAAAATGCCAGACGGCGTCGGCATGTTCGTGGCCGGGCGGGCGATGGGCGCGATAACGCTCATGCAGGAAGAAGTATTTTCCGCCCAAAGTCGGGACGCCGGCGCGCTCCATCAGCACATTGGCGAAATACTTGTCATTCGCCAGCGTCGCAGCCGTGGCATTGTTCTGCGGAAAGAACGAGGCGCGTCCGCCGCCGAAGGATGCGCTCCTGCCGTTGCGGCCGACAGTGAAGATCAGCCCCGTTCCGCCATCGACGTCGGCGAAATCCAGCCCGAACTGGCGGCAAGCGTATTCGGCATAGATCGACTGGTCGGGATAGAATGGGGGCTTTCCGGCCCGAATGTCGCGAAGGGATGTCATCAAGAACCAGGCCGACGATTGAACGAAAAGCCGCCTGCGACGACTTTAACGTGGTGGCCGGAAACTACCGGATCGGGATCGGGCGATCCAGCCGGATACCATTAACGGTGTCCGGCAAGAAATTGAACGAAACCTCCCATATCGGGTAATTTAATGTCGCGGCCAGATGGGCTGCTGCTGCATGGGTAACCTGCTTTGGAAATTAATCGACCGCCTCCCTCAGTCCGCAATTGCACTTCATGGCTTCTTTGACTAATTGTCATTCGCAGCTGCGAGAACCAAAATTAGCCAATAGCCGCAATGGTTTCTCGGCATCGTGACGCGGCAAACAATGGACTTGTTCTAAAAAAGCCCGCACTGGAAAATCAAATCTCATGAGCGCCTTTCACAGAGAGAAAGTTCTTTCTGTCCAGCATTGGACCGATACACTTTTCAGCTTCAAAGCCACCCGCGACACCTCGTTCCGCTTCCAGAACGGCCAGTTCGCCATGATCGGCCTTGAGGTCGACGGCAAGCCGCTGCTGCGCGCCTATTCCATGGCCAGCGCGAACCACGAGGAAGAGCTGGAATTCTTCAGCATCAAGGTGCCGGATGGCCCGCTGACCTCGCGCCTGCAGAAAATCAAGGAAGGCGACACCATCCTGGTCGCGCGTAAGGCGGTGGGCACGCTGGTCACCGACAGTCTGCTGCCGGGCAAACGCCTTCTCATGCTGTCGACCGGCACCGGTCTCGCGCCCTTTGCCAGCCTGATCAAGGATCCCGAAGTCTATGAGCAGTACGAGCAGGTCGTGCTGGTGCATGGCTGCCGGCAGGTCTCGGAGCTGGCCTATGGCGAGCGCCTGGTCGAACGACTCCAGAAGGACGAGCTGTTCGGGGAGCTGATGAAGGACAAGTTCACCTATTATCCAACGGTCACCCGCGAGCCCTTCCGCAATCGCGGCCGCATCACCGACCTGATCGAGTCCGGCCAGATCTTCAAGGATATCGGCCAGGGCCTGCTCGACATCGCCACCGACCGCGTCATGCTGTGCGGCAGTCCGGCGATGCTCGAAGACCTGAAGGTCATGTTTGAGAAGCTCGATTTCACCGAAGGCAGCGGCAACAAGCCCGGTCATTTCGTGATCGAGAAGGCTTTCGTCGAGCGCTAAGGCAGCCCGACACCATCGAAATGCACTGCACTGCAAAACCCGCGCTTCGGTGCGGGTTTTGTCGTTTCAGGCTCTCGCTTTTGGCAACAATTCATTGAGCGTGGCGCGCTAGATTGGGCGCTCGGGTGCGATGCTCTGCGGCAACGCGCTTGTGATGTTTGCGTCATCGGGTCTGTGTAACGCTAGCGCCATTCATGTCAGGCAGGATTTTATGGAAACGTTGATGCTTCCCCTCTCGCCGCGATTCATCGTTTTGACGATCTGCGGCGTTGCCACCTTGCTGCTGGTCGGCATTGGCATTCACGACCCCAAGGTCATCCCTCTCGTTGTCATCCCGGTCATCGTCTTCGGCGGCCTGACCATGCTCGGCATTCACGACGTGCTGCAAAAGGACCATGCGGTTCTGCGCAACTATCCGATCTCGGCGCATATCCGCTTCCTGCTCGAAGAAATCCGTCCGGAGATGCGGCAGTATTTCTTCGAGAGCGAAAAGGATGGCATGCCGTTCAGCCGCGACACGCGTGCGGTGGTCTATCAGCGCGCCAAGATGGTGCTCGACAAGCGTCCCTTCGGTACCCAGAAGAACGTCTACGAAGAGGGCTATGAGTGGATGCACCATTCGGTCGCGCCGCGACCGCATGCGGTTGAGCAATTTCGCATCACCATCGGCGGTCCGGATTGCCTCAAGCCCTATTCGGCCTCGGTACTGAACGTCTCGGCCATGAGCTTTGGTGCACTCAGCCCCAATGCGATCCGGGCGCTGAATGCCGGCGCCAAGCGTGGCAACTTCGCCCATGACACAGGCGAGGGCGGCGTCAGCCCGTATCACCAGGAAATGGGCGGCGACCTGATCTGGGAGATCGGCTCAGGCTATTTTGGTTGTCGCACGCGTGATGGCAACTTCGATCCCGACGCCTTCGCGAAGCTTGCCGTCAACGAGCAGATCAAGATGGTCGAGCTCAAGATCAGCCAGGGCGCAAAGCCCGGTCATGGCGGCGTGTTGCCGGCGGCAAAAGTGTCGGAAGAGATATCGCGCATCCGCGGCGTTGCCATGGGCGAGGACTGTATCTCGCCGGCCTATCACAAGGCGTTCTCAACACCGATCGAGATGATGGAGTTCATCGACAAGATGCGTCGTCTGTCCGGCGGCAAGCCCGCCGGCTTCAAGCTGTGCATCGGTCATCCCTGGGAATTCCTCGCGATCTGCAAGGCGATGCTGCAGACCGGCATCTATCCGGATTTCATCGTGGTTGATGGCAATGAAGGTGGCACCGGCGCGGCGCCGCTGGAATTCATGGACCATCTGGGCATGCCGATGCGCGAGGGCGTCAACTTCGTGCACAATGCGCTGATCGGCATCGGTGCGCGTGACCGCATCAAGATCGGTGCCTCCGGCAAGATCGCGACGGCCTTCGATATCGCCCGCGCGATGGCGCTCGGCGCCGACTGGTGCAATTCGGCGCGCGGCTTCATGTTCGCACTGGGCTGCATCCAGTCACTGAGCTGCCACACCGATCGTTGCCCGACCGGCGTCACGACGCAGGACCCGACACGCAATCGCGCCCTCGCCGTGCCGCAGAAGACCGATCGCGTTTACAACTATCACGAGGCGACGTTGCATGCGCTGGCCGAGCTGATTGCGGCAGCCGGGCTCGATCATCCGCAGGATATTCGCCCGATCCATTTCTCGCATCGGGCCTCCAGTACCGACGTCCTGTCCTTCACGCGGATGTATCCGGCATTGCGCCATAACGAGCTGGTCGATGGCACCGGCGACAAGCGCTTTCGCGATGCATGGGAGATGGCGCAAGCGGGCTCGTTCCTGCCAGCAGCTCTGGAACGTTCGGCCTAGATATCGTGGCCCGGATGAGCGTAGCGATATCCGGGACCGTGCGTGTGGCGATCCCGGATATCGCTGCGCTCATCCGGGCTACAAACGGCGCAGGATGTGTCCGTCAGAACTCGCCGTGCAATCGGCCTGAAAAGATCGAGACCGGTCCGCGATCCTTGTTGTAGGCAGGGTTCGCAATCAGCTGGTAGTCGGCCGTGAGGGTGAAGTTCTTGTCGATGGCATAGGCGTAATAGGTTTCGAGGATGCGCTCGGTGCCGTAATTCAGCCGTCCGTCGCCGATCAGCAATCCGTTGCCGCCGGCGGCGAGGAAATCGCGATGTGCAGCGGACAGGCCGTTGATCGCGCCGCCAAGGCCGATCGTGTCATTGGCGCGGCCCCAATGGCTACCCTTGATAGAGACGCCGGCAGAGACGCTGCGGTCGATATCGGTGAAGGACAGGATCTCGTTCTGGCCATCGTTCCAGCTGACGCGCCCGAAGATGCCAACGTCAGTGGCAACCTGCTGCTCACCGTTGACGTAGAAGCCGTATTTGTCGCTGGCGCGGCGGATCGAGGACATCACGTCGTTGATATCCAGCGTGGGATCATTGGCCTCGATCGCCAGTGCGCCGCGATAGCTGCCGGTATTGCCGCGATTGATGAAGGCACCGACGCGCAGCTTGCCGGGCTGGTCGAAGATCTGGTGACGCTCCTCGAATTCGACGACCGCGCCGCCGGTCTTGAACGTCAGGACGTCGTTATTGGGCTGCGCGGGCACCTGAAACAGGCCGGCTCGGATCGCCCAGTCCTTGCGATTCAATTCAACGACGGCGCCGCGGGTGAAGCCCGGCAGGTCGGCTGGAAAATCGTAAGCGGCCGATGACCACATCGCCCAGTTCATGAAATCGGCGCGTGGATCCTTGGCGTAGGAATTACCATCGAAGAAATCACCCACTGCGAAGCGTCCGACCGTGAGCGTGATGCGGTCGATGTCGCGCTTGCCTGCCAATTGATTGGCGACGTCGGGGACATCTTCCTGTTCGCCGCCGAGGCCAAGCGTCTGGCGGAAGTAATAGCGCTGCATGCGGAAGCGCGGAAACGGCGCGCCACCCTTTTGCGCCTCACCATTGGGGAAGCCGGCGAGCCCGAGCGTGGAGTTGAGGCCGAAGCCCTGCGCCAGCTCGGGATTGAGATAGAGCTCACCGCCCTGCCACAGTCGCCAGCCGAGGAACGCCGTCGTCGTAAAGGTCTCGCGCCCCTGGCCGCCGCCGGGAAGGCTGTTGGTGCCTTCATAGGGCGAGCGAATCCGCGGATAGGCGGACGCGATGAAAGTGGTCTGGGCGTGAACGTTCCAGTCGGTGGATTCCGGCAGCACAGTCTTGCCGGCGATGGGTGCTGACGGCAACCATGGCGGCGTGTCCCACAGCCGATAATTCAAGCCGACTTTGACGGTGTGAATATTCGGATCAACGCTCACATTCGGCAGCCCGGCATTGCCGAGGTCATAGGTCTGCCGCATCAAATCGAGATAGGCGTATTCGGCCTTGGCCGTCCAGTTGCCGCCGACAGCAAATTCGACTCCCGCGCCAGCGGTCCAGCCGAAATGGGTGCGGGTCGCCGATGATATGAGGTCGCCGTCGGCATCATTGAGATTGAGCTTGGTGCGCCCCCACGCCACGCCACCGGTGACATAAGGCATCAATGCGCCGAAGGCATAGCCGATACGGCCGCGTGCGGTCGCAAAATAATCGAAGGTCGTATGGAAAGGCGCTGGCATCAACCGCGCGGCGTCTTGCGGACTGCTGAATGTGGCGTCGGCCTCGAAGCCCAGCACGACGTTGTTGCTGAGCTGCCTGTTGTAGCCGATCTGGTAGCCGCCGATCAGGCCGGTCGGCGAAGGCGGCAGGAAAACGCCCTGCGCGGGCAGCGCATTGCTGCCGGGACCAAAGCTGCCGCCGCCATAGCCGATGTGACCGCCGAGATAAAACCCGGTCCAGTCGTAAACCAGCCGGGGCGCTTTCAGCGCCATGCCGGGCGAAATGTCGGCCGCGATCGCAGAGCCATCGAACGCCAATGCGCCCAGCGCAAAACCGGCCAAAACGCGCTTCACGACAATACTCGCGATCGGTCGGGGTACTTCATGCGGCCGTCATTTCTCGCTTTAGGTCGCCGCTGATCATGCGACGAACCGTTTGATATTCCACAAAAATAGTCGATTCGCCCATAACGTTGGGGTGTCGAAGGCCGTCATGAGACAAAACGAAACAGAATGAGCAACCCGTTGACCACCTGAATATAATTGCAACTAATTCGCAATAGCAAGAAGCAACTGGAGAAGCATGTTTCAGTGGCAGCGGATCGTGACGATTAGATAACAGCAGCTATCTGGCACGCCTCGAAAGGCATTCGACGATTGCAAAAAATGACCCGCTCGGGGGGACAACCGAGCGGGTCTGGTGCGACACGGGGTGGATGAGGCGCCCGTGTCGGACGCAAATCCACGTCAGTCGATCAAGAGATTAGTAGTTGCAGGTCCGGACGCGGCCGACATAGTTGCCGTAGCCGTCATACTGGCGGACCCAGCCGCAGCGATATCCGTAACCGTAGTAGCCGTTGTTGGCGGCAATGGCGCTACCGACGACCGCGGCGCCGACAACACCGGCAGCGATGCCGAAGCCGATGCCCGGGCCCTTGGCCTGAGCCTGCTGGGACGATGCCATGGTGCCGGCAGCGGCGAGAGCAACGAGAGCGAAAGCAGCAATCTTGGACTTGATCGACATGGGATAACTCCATCCTGTTTGAGCGCAGCCATCGTGGCCTGCATGCCAATCAGTCGGAGCCCAAACGGATCGGGTTCGAGACCCGGTCGAACTATTTGGTTTCAGGATTGTGTCGTCATCCGCGCGGAATATGTCGTCGCGTGAATCGCGCAATCCGCGGTTAACCACATCTCACGCGCCGGAATCCGGTTCGCGATCAAACGCTGTCACGTCGAAGCGATGCATGTCCGCGAGCAATTCGCAGAATGCTTTTGCGCCGTGTGCCAGCAGTTTCTCGCCCTTGTCGGCTGATGCCTGCGTGGCGTCGCCAATCGCGCCGCTGGGATGGAGGTCTTCGGCCTGCCACGCGAATGGTGCGGGCCGGCTTGCGGAGAGCCAGCGATAGCTCTTCTCCATCGCGATCGCCGACGACGCGAAGTTTGCGATCTTGTCGTTGCGCACATGCTGCGGGTAGCGCGCCAGCATGATTGATGTCTCGACAGCGCCACCATGAATCCCGTGACGTAACTCTTCGTCAGTGAACAGACCGTCCGGTGCACCGAACCGATTCCATCCGGTGGTAGCGACCAGCATGCCGTATTCGGCACGCAGGTCCTGCGCCGTGAGCGTCATCGCTGCGCTGTTGCCGCCGTGGCTGGTGACGATCACGAGTTTCTGAACGCCGGCGCGCGCGACGCTTTCGCCGATCGCGGTCCAGGTCTGCAATGCGATTTCGGTCGGCAATGTGAGCGTGCCGGGAAAGGCGAGGTGCTCGGTTGAAATGCCCACAGGTTGAAGCGGCAGGAACGTCGCCGGAATATCGGCGGGCAGCAGGCGCTGGACCTCTGCAAGATAAGCCTCCGCAATCATGACGTCCGTGCCGAGAGGCAGATGCGGTCCGTGCTGCTCGGTCGCGGCCAATGGCAGCACAGCAATCCAGGAGGCCGGATCGCTCTTGGCGATGTCGGGCCAGTGAATGGCAGTCCAGTCGCGGGGCGGCATATTGGCAGTCATCGAGATGCGTTTCTTTGGTCAATTTTGCAGGGTAGTCTGGCAGCAGATTGCTTCTTATCATGGGCCATAACGGTCGACGGAGTCCAATATGAGCCCGATATCCCTGCTGCGCGCGTTAACCATTGGCGTGCTGGCCATGATGGCCGCGCGGGCGCCCGCCGCAGCGGAAACCAGGCTCGACAAGGTCAGTTTCGGAACCAATTGGGTGGCCGAGGCTGAACATGGCGGCTTCTTCCAGGCGGTCGCGGACGGCACCTACAAGAATTACGGGCTCGACGTCACCATCGTGCCGGGCGGCCCGAATGTGAACAACCGCATCCTGTTGATTTCAGGCAAGCTCGACTTCTTCATGAGCGCCAACACGCTGCAATCCTTCGATGCCGTCGCCAATAATGTGCCGGTGGTTTCGGTGGCCGCAATCTTCCAGAAGGACCCGCAGGTCTTTCTGGCGCATCCCAATCCCAAGGTGACCAAGCTCGACGATCTCAAGCCGATGACGCTGCTGATCTCGAAAGAGGGCGTCGCCGGCTATTTCCAATGGATGCGGTCTGAACTCGGTTTCAGCGCGTCCAGGGTCAAGCCTTACACCTACAATGCGCAGCCTTTCATCGTCGACAAGAACAGCGCGATGCAGGGCTATGTCACGTCCGAGCCGTTCGTGGTCGAGAAGCAGGCCGGTTTTAAGCCGACGGTGATGCTGCTCGCCGATTACGGTTTCGATGGCTATTCGACATTGATCGAAACGCGCCGCGAATGGGTCGACAAGAAGCCAGACCTTGTCCAGCGTTTCGTCGATGCCTCGATGATTGGCTGGTACAACTATCTCTATGGCGACAACAAAGCCGCCAATGATGTCATCAAGAAGCTCAATCCGGAAATGACCGATGAGTTGCTGGCCTATTCTATCGCCAAGATGAAGGAATACGGCATCGTCGATTCCGGCGATACGCTGAAGGACGGGATCGGTGCGATGAGCGATGCACGCGTCGGCAGCTTCTTTGACAAGATGTCGCGTGCAGGCGTGGTCAAACGCGATATCGATTACCGCAAGGGCTACACGCTGCAATTCGTCAACAAGGGCGTCGGCGTCAACCTGCGGCCGAAGAAGTAAGCCGGCAGATGGCCGATCCTGCTTTGCCTTTGAACGATACCCCTGTCGCCGTGTGCCTGCGCGGTGTCACGAAGGTCTATGACAACGGCACCGTCGCACTCGGGCCACTCGATCTCGATATCCGCAAGGGCGAGTTCGTCTCGCTTCTGGGCTCATCGGGCTGCGGGAAGTCCACGGCGCTGCGCCTGATCGCAGGCCTGATCGCGCCGTCTGCCGGCACTGTGGATGTCGCCGCGCACAGCAGCGGGCAGGCTATCGGTTTCGTGTTCCAGGAGCCGACGCTGATGCCGTGGAGCACCATCCGCGAGAATGTGCGACTGCCGCTGAAGCTGGCGCATATGCCGGATGCTCAATCGAGCGCGCGCGTGAACGAGGTGCTCGCACAGGTCGGTCTCGCGGACTTTGCTGGAGCCTATCCGCGTGAATTGTCGGGCGGCATGAAGATGCGGGCATCGCTGGCCCGCGCGCTGGTGACCGAGCCGGATATCCTGTTGATGGACGAGCCGTTTGCGGCGCTCGACGAGATCACGCGCTTCCGGCTCAACAACGACTTGCTGACGTTGTGGCGCGAACTCGGCAAGACCGTCATCTTCGTCACCCATTCGGTGTTCGAGTCGGTTTATCTGTCGCAGCGCGTTGTGGTGATGACCTCGCGGCCCGGTCGCGTCAGCGCCGAATGCCGTATCGAATCCACCGAACCGCGGGACGATGCGTTCCGCACATCGGTGGCCTATGCCGGCTATTGCCGCGATGTTTCGCAAGCGCTGATGGCGGCCAGTGATCCGGCATTCAACGGCTCAAAGGCGCGGGCATGAAAGGGCTGGAGCCATTGCCCGCAGTTGATCGCGGCTCGGTCGTGCCGGGCAGCGATATGCAATGGCAGCGCATCGTCTGGCCGGTGGTCGTGTTCGTCGCAGGAATCGTTTTGTGGGATCTCGTCGTCCGGATCGGCGAAATCCCGCCCTATCTGTTGCCCGGTCCCGTGCTCGTCTTTCAGACACTGGTCGCCGACTGGTCGATCCTGTCGGAATCACTTGGCGTGACATTGCTGACAGCGCTGGAGGGCTTCATCGCCGCGGCCGTCGGCGGCATCGCATTGGCGCTACTGTTCAACCAGTCCAAATGGCTGGAATATTCCCTGCTGCCCTATGCCATCGTGCTGCAGGTGACACCCGTCATCGCCATCGCGCCCTTGATGCTGATCTATCTGCCGCAGCAGACGGCCGTCGTTGTCTGCGCCTGGATCGTGGCGTTCTTCCCGGTGCTGGCCAATACGACGCTGGGCCTCAATTCGGTGGATCGCAATCTGGCGGGGCTGTTTCAGCTCTATCGCGCATCGCGCTGGCAGGTGCTGCGTTATCTGAAGCTTCCGGCGGCGCTGCCATTCATACTTGGCGGATTGCGCATTGCCGGCGGATTGTCGCTGATCGGCGCGGTGGCGGCGGAAATCGCGGCGGGGGCGGCCGGCGCGGGTTCGGGCCTCGCCTATCGCATTTCGGAATCCAGCTATCGCCTCAATATTCCCCGAATGTTCGCCGCGTTATTGTTGCTGTCCGTTGCGGGGATTGTGATTTATATGCTGCTCGCGCTGGTATCCCACGGATTGTTGCGGCGCTGGCATGAGAGTGCACTGCGAAAGGAAAAATAATGGGGACGGGAATCTCTTCGGATAAAATCGACCTGCTGATCTACGGGCCAACGAAGCCGCTGATCAATAACGGTTTCTCGGATCAGTTCGTATTGCATAAGTATGAAACCCAGCACGATCTCGAACGGTTGCCGGCGGGTGTCGCCGAGAAGATCCGCGGCATTGCCGTGACCGGTCTGGTGCCGACCAACAGCGCCGTGCTGGCGAAATATCCCAAGGTCGAGATAATCTCCTCGTTCGGCGTGGGCTACGATCACGTCGACGCTAAATATGCCGCCGAGAATAATATCCTCGTCACCAACACGCCGGATGTGCTGACCGAGGAAGTCGCCGATACCGCGCTCGGCCTGTTCATCGCGACTGCTCGTGAATTCATCAAGGCGGATAAATATGTCCGTTCGGGTCTGTGGCTGACACAGCCTTATCCGCTCACGGTCGGCTCGCTGCGCGACCGCAAGGTCGGTATGGTGGGTATGGGCCGCATCGGTCAGGCCATCGCGCGTCGTCTCGACGCCTCGCTGGTGCCCGTGGTCTATCACTCGCGCAATCCGGCCGCAGGCGTCTCGCACAAGCACTATCCGAACCTGATCGAGATGGCGAAGGCGGTGGATACGCTGATCGTCATCACGCCGGGCGGAGCCTCGACGGCCAATCTCGTCAATGCGGAAGTCATGCAGGCGCTCGGTCCACGCGGCATCATCATCAATATCGCACGCGGTTCGGTGATCGATGAACCGGCACTGATTGCGGCGCTCAAGTCGGGCACTATTCTGGCTGCGGGTCTCGACGTGTTTGCGCAGGAGCCCAAGGTACCGGACGAGCTGAAGTCGATGCAGAACGTCGTGCTGCTGCCGCATGTCGGCTCGGCGTCGGTGGTGACGCGCAACGCGATGGATCAGCTTGTGGTCGACAACCTCAAACTCTGGTTCGCCGGCAAGGCGCCGACGACGCCGATTGCGGAAACACCGATAAAGGGACTCTGATCGTGAGACTCGCGTCGGGTCGTCGTCGATATTTTGCGCTGGCAGTGGCCAGCGCGATGCTCGTCGGCGCACCGGCGCGAGCTCAGGATGCTGCCTCCCTTCGGAAAAACATGATCGGGCAGTGGGAGCTCTCCACCACCGAACGCAGCAAGACCTGCGTGGTGACGCTGAAGAACGACACGTCACCACAGGGGCTGAAGCTCGAACTCGAGCCGGATTGCGCGAAGGCGCTGCCCTTCACCAAGGACATCACGGCCTGGAACATCAAGGGGCTCGATATCGTCCGGCTGCAGAATCCGACGGGCGAAGCGGTGATCGATTTCACCGAAGTCGAAAGCGGCATCTTCGAAGGCATTCGTACCGGCGAAGGCGTCTATATCCTGCAGAACCTGGCGGCCGCCCGCTCGCTGACCAAGTCGATGGACCAGATGATTGGCGACTGGTCGATGGTGCGGGGGAGCGGCCGCGTGGTCTGCGGTCTGACGCTGACCAATACAGAGACGACCCAGGATAACTTCGCCGTGTTCCTGAAGCCGCGCTGCGACCCCCTGGTGGCGAATTTCAATCCCAAGCAGTGGCGTCTCGAACGGGGCGAATTGCTGATGATGTCGGCATCGGGCGAGACCTGGCATTTCGAAGCCGACGACAACGCGCAATGGCGCCGTGTGCCGGATAGTGCCGACCCGCTCATCCTGCTGCGGCAGTAGAAGGTCGCTCCGCGCCCGCTCTTGCGGGGACGACGAGGAGAGGTCGTTACCCGGATTGCGCTCTACGCATCAATCCGTCCGGTTCGAATCAGCTTCTTCGAACCTATTTCCGCTGCGCGTGACCAAGATGAAATGGTTCAAACCCGGTTGGAGGGTGAGATGAAATTTTTCGCCTTGGCTTTTTCGTGCCTTTTATTTTTCTCAATGCCTGCCAACGCAAATGACGCAGACACCTTTAAGGCAATGGTCGCATTGGCGAACAAGGGAGATGCAGAGGCGCAATACCATCTTGGCATGATGTACAATAATGGCATCGGCACACAACAGGATCGCAGGCAGGCATTCGAGTGGTTTCAGAAATCGGCTGCGTCGAACGACCCGCTGGGGGCCTACAAGCTTGGTTGTTATTATGACGGGCAGGGCGCGGGCGTCGTGGAATCCGACGCCGATCAAGCTTTGAAGTACAAGCTTGTTGCGGCCGAAGCCGGTTATTCGCTCGCCCAGCACGACGTTGCCAACCTGTATGATCGACGCGAAAATCCGGCAGAAGCGTTGAAATGGTGGAAGCGGGCAGGCGATCAGGGGTATCCGGGCGCCCTCTTTAGTTTGTCTCGTTCGTATTTTGCAGGAAAGGGCACACCAAGGGACGCATCCTTGGCGTATGCGTATTTCAAGCTTTCTCAGATACCACCCAAGAAAAACGTGAATGAGATGGCTTCCACATTGTCCGAGCCAGAGCTCAAGAATGCAGAGAAGATGGTTTCCGAATGGAAGCCACAGGTAACTGCGTTGACGCTGAAGGCGAAGGGTGGCATTCGCGCAGCAGAAGAACACCTGAAAACCGCCAAGAACTAGGTGGCGCCAGTTGCCTTAGATCAACTTCAGCCCCTTCAAGCTTGCATGGCCGTGCTTGCCGACGATGATGTGATCATGCACTGCGATGCCGAGTGGGCCGGCAACATCGATTACCGCCTTGGTCATCTGCACATCGGCCTGCGAGGGGGTGGGATCGCCGGATGGATGATTATGCACCATGATGATGGCCGTCGCGGATAGTTCGAGGGCGCGCTTCACCACCTCGCGTGGATAGACCGGTGTGTGATCGACGGTGCCGACCTGCTGCACTTCGTCAGCAATGAGCTGGTTGCGCTTGTCGAGGAAGAGGATGCGAAACTGCTCCTTGTCCGCAAAGGCCATGGCCGAGCGGCAATAGTCGATCACCGTGGCCCATGACGACAGCACGGTGCGCTGCTTCAGCTGACCTTTGGCGACGCGGCTGGCGGCGGCAGCGACCAGCTTGATCTCGGTGATCGCGGCTTCGCCGAGGCCGCCGATTTCGCGCAGCCGCGTATCCGGCGCATGCACCGTCTCGGCGAAGGAACCAAATTTGGTGATGAGCGATTTCGCCAGCGGCTTCACATCCCGGCGCGGCAGCGCGCGGAACAGCACCATTTCCAGCAATTCGTAATCGCTCAGTGCATCAGCGCCGACGCTGCGAAAGCGCTCTCGCAGTCGCTCCCGGTGGCCATGATAATGCGGCGCTTCGGCAAGACCCGGCGGCGCAGTCGGATCGATGGGGCTGACGGGCATGTGGCGCAAACGCTCGCATGGACATTATACGCGAGCATGCCGTGCCCGGCTGCATTTGCAACCAGAAAGTGTCTGTAACGCTGTGGCGATTTGAAGTTTAGGCGGCGGGCGCCGGCGGCTGTTCGTTATGCCGCTTGGACAGCGTGAAAATCTCGACGCCGGTCGCCGTTACGCCGACGGTGTGCTCGAACTGCGCCGATAGCGATCGGTCGCGGGTCACGGCGGTCCAACCGTCGGACAGAACCTTCACATGCGGCTTGCCGAGATTGATCATCGGCTCGATCGTGAAGAGCATGCCGGGGCGCAAGGTCACGCCTTCGCCGGGCCGGCCGACATGGATGATGTTCGGCTCGTCATGGAACATGCGGCCGAGGCCATGGCCGCAGAAGTCGCGCACCACGCTCATCTGCTGCGGTTCGACGAAACTCTGGATCGCATGGCCGATGTCGCCGGTGGTATTGCCGGGCTTGACCACGGCGATGCCGCGCATCAGCGATTCATAGGTGACCTCGACCAGACGCTCCGCCTTGCGGGCGAGTTCGCCGACGCCATACATGCGGCTGGAATCGCCATACCAGCCCTCGACGATGAAGGTGACGTCGACATTGACGATGTCGCCTTCCTTCAGCGCGCGGTCGCCGGGCATACCGTGGCAGACCACGTGATTGATCGATGTGCAGGTCGAATAGCGATAGCCGCGATACATCAGCGTGGCCGGAAAGGCGCCATGGCTGAAGGCGAATTCCCGCACGAAGTCGTCGATCGCCGAAGTCAGCACACCCGGCTTCACCAGATCGGTCAGCTCGTCGAGGCAGAGCGACACCAGAGCGCCGGCCTTGCGCATGCCAGCAAAGGCGGCGGGACCATGCAGCTTGATCTGGCCGGTTTTGCGCTGGGAGGTTTCGGAGGCTTCGACGTAGCTCATCAGGTGATCTTGCCAGGCAGGATGCGACGGGAATGTATGATTTGAGGCCCCAATTTAATGGCTGGGGCGGTCAGCGCAAGCCAAAGCCGCCCCTCCAGGACCTCATTGCTCGGTCCCCACGCCGGCCATATTCATGGCTGAATCGGCACTCGGCCGGCCAAAACGATGCTGCCGTGGTCGATCTGGCAGGTATAGGCGATGGCTTCGACGCCTGCGGCACAAGCCTTGTCGAAGGCGCGGCCATAGGCCGGGTCGATATCCCGCGCCAGCGCAAAAGCCGTGGATGAGCCGATCTGGACCACGAACAGCATCATGGCCCGTGCACCTGCAGCGACCACAGTGGCCAATTCGTCGAGATGGCGGGCACCGCGTGCGGTGACGGAATCCGGGAATTCGGCCAGTCCGGGCTGGCGCATCATGTGGACGTTCTTGACCTCGACATAGCAGGGCGGCCGCGGTGGGTGTTCCAGCAGGAAATCCACCCGTGATGCCGCGCCATATTTTACCTCACGGCGGATGATGTCGTAGCCGTTGAGTTCGGGGATCGCGTTGGCGGCCAATGCCTCGGCGACAATGGCATTGGGGTGCATCGTGTTGACGCCGACCAGCTCCGGGCCATTGCCGAAATCGGCTTCGATCAGCTCCCACGAAAAAGGCAGCTTGCGGGTCTTGCTCGGCGACTTCGACAGCCAGACCCGCGCGCCAGCCGCCTGCAGGCCGATCATCGCGCCGGGGTTGGCGACATGGGCGGTGATCACGCTGCCATCGGCGAGTTCGACATCGGCAAGGAAGCGCTTGTAGCGTCGCAGCAGCGTCGCCGGAACGAGGTCGGCCGGAAGCTTCATCGGGCCCTATTCCGGACCGGAGGCGACTTCGACGATCGTTTCGACCGGCAGTGCACCGCCACGGATCTTCAGCTCGCGGACCGGATAGGGCACGCGGATGCCCTCGCGCTTGAAGGCATCCCACAGGCCCAGCATCACCTCGCTCTTCACAGCATCCATGCCATCGGGCGAGTCGATCCAGAAGGTCAGTGAGAATTTCATGCCGGCTTCGGCGAATTCAGTGAGGATGCAGTTCGGCGTCTTGGCCGTGTTGGCGCGTGGCGATGCAGTTGCGACGTCGATAGCCAGCTTGCAGACGACGCGTGGGTCCGCATCGTAATTGGCGCTGAAATTGACCTTCACCAGCGTGTCCTTGTCCGTATAGGTCCAGTTCACCACCTTCTGGGTAATGAGGTCCTCGTTGGGGATCAGGAACTCGCGGCCGTCGCCCGCGGCGACCGAGATGTAGCGCGTATTCATCGCGCTGATGCGGCCGGAACTATCGCCGATAGTGACGAGATCGCCGGGCTTCACCGATTTGTCCGCCAGCAGGATCACGCCGCTGATGAAATTGGCGACGATCTTCTGCAGGCCGAAACCGATACCGACACCGACCGCGCCGGAGAACACGGCGAGCGCCGAGAGGTTGATACCGACCGCACCCATGACGAGAGCGACGGCAAACACCATCAAGAGCAGGCGCACCAGCTTGATCAGTAGGACCTGGATCGAGGGGGTCAGATCGTGGGACTGCCTGATGCGGCCTTCGAGAAAATTGCTGGCGATGTTGGACAGCCACAGCGCTACCGCGAGCAAGACGCCGAGCTTGATCAAGAGCAGCGGCGTCAGCCGGAGGCCGCCGAGATCGATCCCGTTCGCATCCAGCATGGTGATGGTCGGCTGCAACTGGCCGACAATGCTGAGGGCTGCCACGAGCCAGGCCGAGATCGACACCAGTCGGACCAGGAATTCGTTACGGATCACGCTGGTGACAAGCCGGATCACCAGCCACGCGAGTGCAAGCTTCGCGGCCACCGACAGCAAATAGCTGCGGCTCGGCCATGTCACGCTCAGCATGATCACACGGTCAAGGGTCATCAGGATCGCAAAGGCCGCGGTAGCCGCGCTGCCGACGAGAATACGCATGAACATGCGCAGCGGCGCCGGCCAGCCCATCGCCAGCGAGGTCATATCGACCCGCGAGCGGATTGCGGCCCCGATGGCGAAGGCAATGCCGCCGCCGGCCATCATCAGTCCGAGCTGCAGATAGAACCACGGCGAGGTCACCTCGGCGCCGAACGATCGTGCGGTTGCCAGCACGAATTCGTGGGTGTCGGTCAGGTCAAGCATCGCGCAGCTCTCGTCTTCGTGAATGTATCGTGTGGTGTGGAATCATCGCTGGACGGCGTATTTGATTCGGATGGGCAGAGATTCACACAAGCACCACGTCGGCGCCATTGAGTGGAGCTTCTGCCTTGGGCAATTCCCGAGAAATATACCTGCAAATAGATATCACGCAGAAAACGTTTGGCGTCTCGGGATGACGACGATAAGCATGGATTTACAAGTATTTCCGGCCTCGGAGCCTCATGGCGTCACTTGATTCCGTCAGCATTGCCATCCTTCTCGGCGCAGTTCTGGTCATGGCCGGCATCCTGTCCAGCCTGCTCGCGCTTCGCTTCGGCGCGCCCTTGCTGCTGTTCTTCCTGTTTATCGGCATGGTGGCCGGCGAAGCGGGCCCCGGCGGGCTGCGGTTTGACGACGTCCATACAACCTATGTGGTCGGCTCGGTTGCACTCGCGCTGATCCTGTTCGACGGTGGGTTGAAGACACGATTTCAGGCTATTCGCGCGGTCCTGGCCCCGTCGATGGTGCTGGCGACGATTGGTGTATTGTTGACGGCGTTGATCACTGCGCCGGTCGCCAAATATGCCCTCGACCTGAACTGGACCCAGGCGCTGCTGACCGGCGCAGTGGTGGCTTCCACCGACGCGGCGGCTGTTTTTCTGCTGGTCCACGCGCAAGGCCTACGCCTCAGACCGAGGGTTGGCGCGACACTCGAAGTTGAGTCCGGAACGAACGATCCGTTCGCCGTCTTTTTGACCCTGACGCTGGTCAAGCTTCTGTCGCTGGGGGACGCCTCTGCCGGTCACGTGGCAATGGAATTTGTTCAGGAAGCCGTGCTGGGCACCCTGATCGGCGTCGTCGGTGGCCGGTTGGTTGTCCTGGCCATGAATCGCGTGGCGCTGCCGCAGGGTCTGCATGCGCCCTTCGTCTGCACCGCGGCTTTGGTGATCTTCGGGCTGGCTCAGATCGCTCACGCCTCGGGCTTTCTGGCGGTCTATCTTGCCGGCATCATCATCGGCAATCGCCCGACGCGCGCGCACAATTCCGTGGTGACGTTCCTCGACGCTGCGACGTGGCTGGCGCAGATCGTGATGTTCGTCATGCTCGGTCTTCTGGTGTCGCCGGAGCGGCTGGTGCGCAGCATCATTCCGGCGGTCGGCGTTGCATTGGTTCTGATGTTCGTGGCGCGCCCGGTCGCGGTCTTCCTGTGTTTGCAGCCCTTCCGCTTCAACTGGCGCGAAAAGATGTTCGTTTCGTGGGTTGGCCTGCGCGGTGCCGTCGCCATCTTTCTTGCCTCTATTCCGATGCTGGTTGGTCTGCCCAAGGCGTCGCTGTATTTCGACGTCGCTTTCGTGGTCGTGATCATCTCGCTGCTGTTCCAGGGATGGACGCTAGCTTTTGCCGCCCGGAAGCTGCATGTCGCTCTGCCGCGCACCGACAGGGGGCCGCGCCGTATCGAACTCGATTTGCCAGGTCAGCTCGAACAGCAACTGGTCGGTTATGCCGTGCGCCCAAAGAGCCTCTACCTGAAGCGCAACCTCATTCCGTCGTGGTCGAAGCCGACGCTGGTCATCCGCGATGAGCGCATCCTGACGCCGGCGGAGGCCGAGCCTGTTACGGCCGGCGATTACATCTATCTGCTGGCGCCGCCGGAAAAGGCCGAGGCGCTGGATCGCTTCTTTGTCGACATGCCGCCGAGTACAGCGCCGGACCCGCATCTGCTCGGTGACTTCATGGTGTCTGGTGAAATCACTCTCGGTGATCTTGCAGCGATCTACGGCATCGCCGTCGATCCCGCCCAGGCATCGCTGACGCTGGCCGATTATTTCGACATCCACCTCGATCATGCGCCGACTGTTGGTGCCGCCTTGCCGATCGACAGCATCGATCTCGTCGCGCGCAGCCTCGGCGGCGGACGCGTCAACGTGGTCGGTCTGCGTTTGCCCGAAGATGAAGACCCCGCGCCGCCCAAGCTGACACGCGGGCAAGCCCTCAAGGCGAAACTGAAGCGAGGGTGGACCGCGCTGTCCGGCGCCTGATTGGCTCAGGCTGCCGGGATGATACGCGGCAGGATCTCGGTGCCACCGAAGGCCGCGACACGGCCACGCTTCAGCATCACGACCTGCGTCGCCAGTTGCCGCATCTCGTCGGCATCGTGACTGACGAAGACCATAGGCACATCGCCTGCATCGCGCAGCCGCTTGAGATAGGGCAAGATCTCTGCCTTCCGCTCCTCGTCGAGCGCACCCATCGGTTCGTCGAGCAGTAGCAGCCGCGGTTGCGATAGCAGCGCACGTCCCAGCGCGACGCGCTGGCGTTCACCGCCCGAGAGGCCGCCGGGGCGACGATCGAGCAGGTGTCCGATATCGAGCATCTCCGTAATGCGCGTTTCCTCAGCGGGATCGCGTGTCAGGCGGTTCATCCGGCGTCCGTAGTCGAGGTTCTGCGCGACGCTCAGATGCGGAAACAGTCGCGCATCCTGAAACACGTAACCGATGCGGCGGCGATGCGGCGGGACGTGGATGCGCGCGCTGCCGTCATAGAGCACGTCACTATCCACGGCGATGATTCCGCGATCCGGCTGTACAAGGCCCGCGATCATGCTGACCAGCGAGGTCTTGCCCGCACCCGAGGAGCCGAACAGGCCCGTCACGCGGCCTTCGCTGGTGAAGGCGACGTCGACTGAAAATTCGCCGAGTTGTTTGAAGACGTCAACGCGAAGCACGATCAGTTTCCGTGCAGCCGTTGCGTCGCGCGGCGCGCGAACCATTCCGAAGCGATAAGCGCCAGTACGGCGATGCCGATGGAGATCATCACCAGACGTGAGGCTGCTGCGTCACCGTCGGGCGTCTGGATCAACGAGTAGATAGCGGAGGAAATCGTCTGGGTCTCGCCGGGAATGTTGGAGACGAAAGTAATGGTGGCGCCGAATTCGCCGATGGCCTTGGCAAAGCCGAGGACCATGCCGGCCAGGACGCCGGGCAGCGCCAGCGGCAGGGTCACGGTCGCAAACACCTTCCAGGGCGATGCGCCGAGCGTGCTCGACGCCTGTTCGAGCCGCCGGTCAACCGCTTCAATCGAGAGCCGGATCGGCCGCACCAGCAGAGGGAACGACATCACGCCGCATGCGAGCGCGGCACCCGTCCAGCGAAAGGCGAAGACGATGCCGAGATGTTC
The DNA here is from genome assembly GCF_051811025.1 of Tardiphaga sp. 813_E8_N1_3. Lineage (NCBI taxonomy): Bacteria > Pseudomonadati > Pseudomonadota > Alphaproteobacteria > Hyphomicrobiales > Nitrobacteraceae > Tardiphaga > Tardiphaga sp. 813_E8_N1_3. Next base: position 5,116,454 of record NZ_JBPWQE010000001.1, on the reverse strand, counting down.
GGCGAGCCAGGCGCCGAGAAGGCCGCGTTTGCCGAGCAGCAGCAGCAGCAAATAGCCGGTGACGACGGGCGGCAGCACCAGCGGCAGATAGATTATGGCGTCAATGATCGGCTTGCCCCAGAAGTCACGCCGCGCGAGCAGCCACGCGACGCCGATTCCAATCGGCGTCGAGATCAATGTCGCGATCACGGCGACCCTGACTGAAAGCAGGATCGCCGTCCATTCTTCAGGGGAGATGTCGGACACGTGTCAGGACGTCGGCTTGACCATGAACGTGAAGCCGTACTTCTCAAGAACCGTCTTTGCGGCCGACGACCTCAGAAAGGCCAGATAGTCGGCCGCTTCGCTCTTGGCGGTTGTGGTCGCAGCGATCGGATAGATGATTGCCGGATGCGAGTCCGACGGGAAGGTGCCGATGATCTTCACGCCCGGATCGATCTTGGCATCGGTCGCATAGACGATGCCGAGCGGAGCTTCGCCGCGCGACACCAATGTCAACGCAGCGCGGACGCTCTCGGCCATGGCGAATTTCGACTCGGCGGCGGTCCAGCTGCCCAGCTTCTCAAGCGCGGCCTTTGCGTATTTGCCGACCGGGACCGACTTCACATCGCCGGTGGCGATCTTGCCGTCGCCGGCGAGCTTGGCGAGATCGAAGCCTTGACCGATGGTGACGTTGTCGAGCTTGGCGTCCTTGGCGGCGATCAGCACGATGCTGTTGCCGAGCAGGTCGGTGCGCGTGGCGACGTTAATGTTCTTTTTGCCGATGGCGTAGTCCATCCAGTCGGTGTCGGCGGACACGAAGACATCGGCCGGTGCGCCTTGTTCGATCTGTTTGGCGAGCGCGGAGCTTGCAGCATAGCTGGCGGTGATCTTCACGCCAGTCTTGGCAGTGTAGGCGGCATCAAGCTCGTCCAGCGCGTTCTTCATCGACGCTGCGGCGAACACGGTCAGGGCTTTGTCCTGCGCCTGGGCAGGCGTGAACGTCGATCCGAGCAGGATCGAGAACGCAGCGAAAAGTCCGGCAAATCGATTCATGTGGCGCTCCATGCGTGAGGGCAGCGCAAGGCGCGCGCAACTCAGGCGTTGGTTGGGTGGGACATGCGACAGGCGGAAGCGCCGTTCCGGCAATCCCGGGGACTTACGATCGTCCGGGATATCGCTGGGGAATAATATCAGGCTGGCCAAGGGGGTAAAGACCCCCGATCGTCACTCCGAGGGTAGCACGGCCATGCTGATGCTGTTCTCGGTCACGCCGCTGACCTGGATCACGAACGAACCTGCCGCGAGATCGTACTTGATGGTCTTCCGGATGCCGGCGCAGTCGGTTGCGCCGCTGAATTCCATCGGCTTCAGGATCTCGCCATCCTGGACCACGTCGACCCACGCCGCCGACGACAGGCTGACGGTGTATGTGCCGGCCTTCGGCGCCTTCTGAAAGCGCGCAAAGCCTGCAAATGTGCCGTCTTTCGGCTTTCGCTCCGGTGACGACGGCAGCTTCGCCTCGGCGGGTGTCTTCAGATCGAGTGTCGCTGCAGCGGGAATTGCGAGTTCGGCACCTGAGACAATCTTGGGGCGATCCTGTGCCGTGAGTGCGGCGCGCTCCTTGTCGATCGGCCACTTGAACTTGTCACAGCCGCTCGGTTCGGCCGCCGAGGCCGGCGCCGAGCCAAATAGCGCGGGCGCCGAACCAAGCAGCGCGAGCGCGACAATCAGACGCGCAACCATGATCAATCCACCGCGATCATGACGTCGGAGGCTTTCACCACGACGATGCATTTGCCGCCGGCCTTGAGCGCCAGATCGTCCACGGCTTCGTTGGTGATCGACGAGGTCACGACCTGGCCGCCGCCGATGTCAACGCGGACATGGGATGTGGTCGCGCCCTTGGTGACTTCGAGGACAGTACCTTTGATCTGGTTGCGTGCACTGATGCGCATGTTGGATCTCGCAGGATTGTGCCGGGCAGCTACAGCCACGGCTGATACGACAGGGAGTTCGGGAGGGGCGCCCGTTGTTGATCGTCGGCTTACGGCACAACGATGGCGTGTTCTAACCCGGTTTCACGACAATGCGATAGCCAGTCGGCCGATCACGGTGCCGTCAGAACCTGTCGGCACGCGGCCGGCATTTCTGCCAGCGTCATGGGTGGCTTCGGCTTGGGCGGAACCGGCGGCGGTTTGGGGTGCAGCACGGCATCGCTGAACCAGTAAGCGAGGTCACCGGCGCTGCAGCCTTCGCTTTCGTTCGGCGGTGGCTGGGCTTCGCATTCGGTACTGCCCACCGGGCATTTGATGCGGACATGGAAATGATAATCGTGGCCGTACATCGGCCGCACCTTCGACAGCCAGCTGCGGTCGCCCTTGGCTTCACGGCACAGCGCCTTCTTGATGGCGGCGTTGACGAAGATGCGCTCCACGCTGGGCTCCATCGCCGCGGCGCGGATCACCGGCAGATGGGTCGGTGTCCAGGTGGTCGGATCGATGTCGAGCCGGTCGTGCCGCACCATCATCACCGCCGACATCTCCTCGCGCTCGTTACGTGAGAGTTGGCGGTTCGGCATTGGCGTCAGCCAGATATCGGCATCAAGCCCGACCTGATGACTGGCATGACCTGTGATCATCGGCCCGCCGCGGGGCTGAGACATGTCGCCGACGAGGATGCCTGGCCAGCCCGCATTCTTGTTGGCCTTAGCCGACAGCCGCTCCAGCAGCTCGACCAGTTGGGGATGCGCCCAGTTGCGATTGCGCGACAGCCGCATCACCTGCCAGGTCGGTCCGTTGATCGGCAGGGCTTCGGCGCCTGCGATGCAGCCCTTGGCGTAGAAGCCGACCACGCGCACCGGCGATTTCGTTGGCAGTACCTTGCGGCCAAACAATTCCTTGGCGCCGATGGTCGGGTCGTTCGGATTGGTTAGCGGCGGCAGCGGTTTTGGATCGACGCTGCCTATGGTTTGCGCCAACGCCAGCGACGTTGAAGCAATGACGGCCGGCAGGGATATGAGGCTGAGAATCAGACGAAGGCTCATCTTGCGACTATAGCTGAAGCTGTCGATGAGGTGAGTGACCTGCGGGACGCGTGATTTTAACGCGCGGATAACCATGTCTGACGCTGGCGCTTTTTTTTGCGTCTGGGTTTGCCAGTCCTACTGTTGCCACCAGTTCAGTCGTTTTATCAGCGTTTCGAGCCGCTTGCGGCTCTCACTTGGCGGGGATGATCGCGCGTGACCCGCTGCTGTCCAGACATGAGTAACCATAGGTCCACGGCTTTTGCCTGTTGTGAAGGCACGGGATGTGTACAGGCGCGCAATTCTGACGGTAATCGGTTGCTATGAACGGGCATTGATACCGTTTTTTCAGACACTTCTTGCACAGATTGTCACACGCGCGTTGCGAGTGGATCATTGATGCCGAAGTTCCGGCCCGAAGCGAAAAAGAAAGCGAAAGCCGGACTGGCGTCTCGGATCACCCGGCCGAGCCGGGCGATGGCGGCTGAGCCGAAATTGGCGCCCAAAAAGGGGCTTGTCAGCGGTCCCATCCGCGAGATCGTGCGCCAGCGTGCCCAGGCCGAGGCGGCGATCGCGGAAGCCCGCAAATCTCATGAGCGTCTGCGCGAGGCGATCGACATCCTGCCGCAAGGCATCGTGTTTCTCGATTCCGATGGGCGCTACATCCTCTGGAACAAGAAGTACGCGGAAATCTACAACCGCAGCTCGGATCAGTTCGTGCCGGGTGCGCGTCTACAGGACACAATCCGCGTCGGTGTCGAGCGCGGCGACTATCCTGAAGCCATCGGTCGCGAGGACGAATGGATCGCGGAACGTGTCGCCAAACTGTTCCATCCAGGCGAACGTCACGAACAGGTTCTGGCCGACGGCCGCGTCGTCCTGATCGAAGAGCGGCTCACCGAAGACGGCGGTGTCGTCGGTCTGCGCGTCGACATCACCGAGCTGAAACAGCGCGAGGCATCGTTCCGCCTGCTGTTCGAGAGCAATCCGGTGCCGATGATTGTCTGTGCGCTCGATGACGAACGCATCCTCAGCGTCAACGACGCCGCGATCGAACATTACGGCTACACGCGTCCGGAATTCGAGAAGCTCACCATCCGCCAGTTGCAGGCCTTTGAGGCCGCCCCGCCCTGGGTCGGCGATCATGCCAATGACGAGCAGGCCGCGCGGACCTGGAAACACGTCAAGGCCGACGGCTCGCTGATCGATCTGGCGATCTATTCGCGGCACCTCGTCTACAACGAGGAGCCAGCCGTGATGCTGGCGCTGATGGATATCACGGAGCGCAAGCGTGCCGAGATGCGGCTGGCTTTCATGTCGCATCATGATGGCCTCACCGGCCTGCCGAATCGCAACCTGCTGCGCCAGCGTCTCGACGAGGTCCTCGCACATACGCGGCGCACCGGCGAGAAGGTCGCGGTGCTGTTTCTCGGCCTCGACAACTTCAAGGGCGTCAACGACACGCTCGGCCATGGTATCGGCGACAAGTTGCTGCGCGGCGTGGCGCGGCGGCTGCGGTCGTCATTGCGTGAGGAAGACGCGCTGGCGCGGCTGAATTCCGACGAATTCGCCATCATCCAGACCGGTATTAATCGTCCCGAGGATGTGGTGCTGCTGGCGCGCCGGCTGCTCGACGCTGTCGGTGAGACCTATCTGCTCGACGGTCATTCGGTGGTCATCGGTGCCTCGATCGGCATCGCGATGGCGCCGAGCGATGGTGATGAATCCGAGCGGTTGCTCAAGAACGCCGACATGGCGCTGTCGCGGGCCAAGAACGACTCGCGCGGCACCTTCAGCTTCTTCGAATCCGGCATGGACGCTCGCGCGCAGGCGCGTCGCAAGATCGAAATCGATCTGCGCTCCGCCATTCAGGACGATCAGCTCCGGCCCTTCTACCAGCCGCTGATCGATCTCAAGACCGGCCGCATCACCGGCTGCGAGGCGCTGGTGCGCTGGCCGCATGCGGAGCGCGGCATGATTTCGCCGGCGGATTTCATCCCCGTTGCGGAAGACACCGGCCTGATCAATGCGCTCGGCACGCAGATTCTGCGCCGTGCCTGCAACGAGGCTGCGCGCTGGCCCGATGAAGTGCGCGTCGCAGTCAATCTGTCGCCGCTGCAGTTCCGCGTCGGCAATCTGCTCTCGGTGGTGATGGATGCGCTGAAGTATTCGGGATTGCCGCCGCGGCGGCTTGAGCTTGAAATCACCGAGACGCTACTGCTGGAAAAGAGCAATCAGGTGCTGGCGACCTTGCACGCGCTGCGCACGCTCGGCGTGCGCATATCGATGGATGATTTCGGCACCGGCTATTCGTCGCTGAGCTATCTCAGAAGCTTTCCGTTCGACAAGATCAAGATCGATCAGTCCTTCGTACGCGATCTCGGCTCCAATCGCGATGCGCAGGCCATCGTGCGTTCGATCATCAGCCTCGGCATGGGCCTCGGTGTCACCATCACGGCGGAAGGCGTCGAGACCGAATCCGAACTCGCCTGCCTGCGCAGCGAAGGCTGTCATGAAGGTCAGGGCTTCCTGTTCAGCCGGGCGCGGCCGAATGAGGAGATCATAGAGTTGCTGCGCGCTCAGGCCGTGGCTGCGCCGGACGCGGAACTGTCCGTCCGCGCGCAGGTCGCATAAGGCACGCGCCGATCTCCGCTTCGGAGGGTGCGGACAACCCTTCATCCCGTTTCCCATTGCGAGAATGGAGCGCCGGGAGGCGCCAGGGGTTTGCGAGACCCCTTGAGGCTGGCCTTGCGAGGGCCGGCCTGCACGTCAGCACCGGCGGGATTGCGAGTCCCGCAGGGAAGACGCACGCGTTACGACACGGTGGGGGTGCGAAGCCCGCCGAGCGAACGCTGCGCCTCCCGGCGCTCCACCAGCAACTGCCCGGATGACCGGGGCCGCCGCTGCAGTCTGATCGATGCTGTGTGTCATGAGCACGCAGCAATCGATCAGGCTGGAGTCGAGATAGCTCAATCTAGGACTAAAGTCAAGATTGGTTGAATCTCGCAGGGTGCCGAAAGTCCCTAGTTGGAAATCTTCGCTTTCGAGCGCTTCACGATGTTTTCCATCCGCGCAGAATCCTTTGCGATAACCGCTCCGAACTGATCGGGCTTGTCCGCGATCACGGTCAAACCAAGGCCTTCCAGGCGCGCCGAAACAGTTGAATCTCGCAACGCCTCCACGATCGATGTGTTGAGCTTCTCGATCACGTCCTTGGGGGTCGCCGACGGAGCGACAAAACCGTACCAGTTGCCTGCGAGGAGATCGGGAGATCCTGCCTGCGGTGACGTCGGCACATTGGGCAACTGCTTGCTTGGTTCAGCAGCCGTCACGACGATGGGCCTCAATGCTCCGCTTTGCACCTGCTGGACCGTATTCGACAGGTTGTCGCACATCATGGATACCTGACCACCGATGACATCCTGAAGCGCCGGAGCTGCGCCCTGATAAGGGATGTGGACGGCATCGACGCCTTCGAGCACCTTCAGCGTCTCGCCGCACAGATGGCTCGTGCTGCCTATACCGGCTGACGCAAATGTCAGCTTGCCCGGCTCGGCCTTGGCCAGCGCCACCAGTTCTTTCAGGGAGTTTGCCTTGACCGACGGATTGACGACCAGGATGTTTGGCGTCGAGGCACCATTGGTGATCGGCGCGAAATCCTTTTCCGAATTATAGGCGGGCTTCTCGTAGATCCACGGATTGATTGCCATCATGCCGGTCGTCGCGAGCAGGATCGTATAGCCATCCGCCGGCGAAGCGGCGACGCGAGCCGCCCCAATCGAGCCGTTGGCGCCGCCGCGGTTCTCGATGATCACGGTGACGCCGAGCGACTTCGACATCAGCGGAGCCACCAGTCGTGGAATCGCGTCCGCCGTGCTTCCAGCCGGATAAGGGACCACGATCGTGATCATTTTTTCCGGAAAGCCGGCCGCTGTCGCGCCGGGCACCCCCAAGGCGACAGGCGCTACCAGCGCCGCCAAAAGAAACGTCGTCCACTTCATCCGTAAATCCTTGCTTGGCATTCTGAAACTCCTGCATGACATCGTGGGAACCATGGTGTTGGCTCCTCCAGGCTTACTGGCGCTTCCACTGCCGCGGTTCTTATCCAGCCGAGTGGCCGGTTGCCGTCGACATCGTCTCAGAGAGAGTTGCTGATCACCCCGGGCGGTGCTCAGCGACATGCAACGCACCGGCCCGCTCGAGCGAGTCGAGCATCGCGATCCGGCGCAATAGCGCTCGTCCCTTTTCCGGATCGGTGGCTGCTGCGCGAATGTCGTCGCGGAAACGCGCGCGATCGGCTTCGTCTTTCGCTTCGAGGTTCTTCTTGTTGCGGATGGTGTCGCCCTGAATGGCCTGCATCGTGACCGTGCGGCGCTGCAGATCGTAGTCTGTGAGAATGCTTTCGTCGGCCTTACCATTGATGACCGGACCCAGCTTCGCGGTCAGGTTCAATGCATCATGAATGCCGCCATTCATGCCCATGCCGCCGAGCGGATTGTTGATATGGGCGGCGTCACCGGCCAGAAACGTGCGGCCTTTCTGGAAATTCGCGGCGACGCGCTGGTGCACACGATAGAGCGTCGTGTGGAGGATGGGGGCCTCCAGCTCTGCGGGAACGATCCGCCGGATCGACGCCGTCACATAGGCTTCGGAGAGTGCTTCCTCATCGGATGTTTCTGCGGCCACCGGCATCATCACGCGCCATGCGCCGAGGATACGCAGAAGGAAGTACCAGCGTTCGGGGTCGGCGACATAGCTGACCGACGAGACGCCCGGGCGAAGCGCGGTGAAGTCTACTGGTGTCGTCATCACGAGGAAGCGCTCGGGCCAGGTGAAGCCCTCGAATTCCATGTCCTGGCTGCGGCGAACGATGCTGTTCGCTCCATCGGCGCCGATCAGCCAGGCGCATTCATGAGTCGTGTCGTGGCCGTTGGCCGTGACCACCACCTTGACGGTATTGCTGGTCTGCTCAACCGATTTGACCTCGCTGCCGAATGCGATCGAGAACAGCGGATTGCCGGACAGGGCGTCGAGAATGATGCGCGTGAGCTTGAACTGTTCGGCCTGGAGGCGGAACGGGTGCCGCACCAGATCGGAGATCGCCGCGAAATCGAATGTGCCGAGCACACCGTCCTCGGACGAGCTGTACTGGACTGTCGGCGCCTTCAGTCCCTGTGCAATCAACGTGCAGGCGAAACCGAGATCGTCGAGCATGTCCAGTGTGGGCGGATGGAATGTCGATGCGCGCGACTCTCTGCTCAGCGCGTCGTTCTTCTCGAGCACCAGAACCGGAATGTTCTGTCGCACCAGATCTGCGGCAGCCACCATGCCGACCGGCCCTGCGCCAGCGATGATGACGGGAAGCTTCGCATTACTCATTCTATCAAGACCTCTTGCGGGGATTTCAGGGAGCATCGGCTCTGATCGGCCGCCCCTCGACAGGGGCTGCCGTCATCGTCTCTGTCGCTGTCAGGCGGGATCGTAGTAGTGCATTTCGAGAAGCAGGCAGCCGCCCTCGGATTTGAACGGACCATGCCAGGCACCCGGCGGTCTGACGGCATAGGTATAGCCAGCGAATGGCGTGCCGCCTTGTCCGTTCTCGTCGTTGCCGACGATCAGGTCGCCGGAGACGAGAAAGACTTCTTCCCAGTGGTCGTGAACGATCTGCTGTGTGGTGAAGAGGCCCGGCGGAAATTTCAGCAATCGCGTCCGGCTGCCGCGTTTGTTCGCGGTATCGAGCGATCCGGACAGGATCTTCTCCAGCGCGCCCGACGCGGGATCGTAGCCCTCGGGCAATTGCCAGCCGCTCTCCATGTCGAGCGTGTGGAATTCGTCATGCAATTTGTTGACTGCCACTGATGTGCTCCTTGAAGTTGATGACCGAAGCACCTGCACGGGGCACCGCGCTGCAGTCTGCATGTCTTGAGGCCATTGCCGGGTGCGCGACCTCGCCAGAGGTCGTTGCCCGCCATGACTTTTGTCAGCTGCGGGAAGATTGTTGCCTTGTGCTTAGGCGTGCAAACAATTTAATCTGCGGACGTCTTGCGTTTTTGGAATGAACTATGCGCCGCAGAATACCCAGCCTCGGCGCGCTGATGGCGTTCAGCGCGGCTGCCAAGCACCTCAGCGTCACCCGCGCCGCCAGCGAACTCGCGCTGACCGAGAGCGCGGTGTCGCGCCAGATTGCGCAGCTGGAGACGCAGCTCGGCGTGAAGCTCTTTCATCGCATCAAGAAGCGGATCACGTTAACGCGGGCAGGGGCGGCCTACAGCACCCGCGTGGCACAGACGATCGAGCGGATCGAGCGCGATGCGCTCGAGATCATGGGCTACGAGGCCGATGGCATGGTTCTGGACGTCGCGGCGCTGCCCACCGTCGGCGCCCAGTGGCTCATTCCGCGCCTGCCGGATTTCTATGCGCGTCATCCCGGCGTCGCCGTCAATGTCAGTGCGCGCAACACGCGCTTCTTCTTCAGCGAAACCGCGCTCGATGGCGCGCTGTACTTCGGCGAGCCGGACTGGCCCGGCACGCAGGCCGACTATCTGTTCGACGAAATTCTGCTGCCGGTCGGATCTCCGGCGCTGATCGGCAGGCGCGGCGAATTGCCGCCGAGCGAGGTCGCCGAACTGCGGCTTCTGCATCTGGTCACACGCGCCGATGCATGGCGTCGCTGGTTCGATGCCGCGGAGCTCGGCGGCACGAATGTGATCCGCGGGCCGCGCTTCGATATCCAGTCCACTTTGATTAGCGCAGCAAGCTCCGGCCTTGGCGTCGCTCTGCTTCCCGAATTCCTGATCTCCGATCAACTCAGGTCGGGCAAATTGAAGGTGCTGTCGAGCCTGACCTTGAAAAGCGTCGGCTCGTACTATTTCGCCTGTCCGGAGGAGAAAGCCGGGAATCCTTTGCTGCTGTCCTTCCGGGCATGGTTGCTGTCGCAAGCCCAGGCGTCTGCGCATCCCGGCTCCTCGCCAAGGGCTTTGCCAAAAGCAAAAGAGACAGGTCGCCTCGCGGACCGACGCAGCACAACGACCGCAGGCGGCAAAGGATGATGATCGCGGGCTCCAAGGCTGATTCAAGTCAAGATTAGCTGACACTGCTACCAATGTCGCCTTTACGCGGTGGTAGGCCGTTCTGATGCCTGGATCGGCTGCGCGCGGCATTCGCCGGTAACGTACTATTATTCAAGTCATCGAGCTCAGATAGTCGCATAAACGGGGCTCCTGCCGCTCAGAAGAGTCCGGTAAGCTAAGGCCAATGCGGGACGGTTGTGATGAGAGCGATTTCTTCGAAAGTGAGCGGAAACTTGAGCGCTTCTGAAGCAAGGCGTGCTTCTACGACAACCGTCCGTTCCGACGCAGCAACACAGTTGCCCGACAATGTCTTCAACCTCTCGGTGTCGAGGCGAACCTGGAACGGCGTGGGTGTCAACGTCACCGAATGGCATGGCGCCGGCGCGGTGTCCCACCAATTTCCGTATGAGAGCGAACCGCGCCTCGTCGCTTTGCTCGAAGAAGTCGGCAGCCCTTGCGAGCCGCGTCTCCGCGCCAATAAACCTTGCGCCACCGGCTACCGCCCCAGGCACATGGACTTCGCGCCCGCCGACATGGAGATGTGGGGCTACAGTGCCGATGTCCGCTTCGTAAAGGACGCGATCCTGACGTTCGATCTCGCGGCGCTGAGCGAGCGGATGGCAACGACTTTCGACGCCGATGCGCCAATCGTGCCGCGGCTTCGCTTTTCGGACGATCGCATCTGGACGCTCGTCAAGATGCTTGCCGAGGTGATGGACGACCCCGATCCCTCGATGCAGCTTTACGGCGATGGATTGACTGCCGCCATTGCCGCGCGGCTGTTCGCGTCGCCGCCGGAAGCCTCCGAGGCCGGCAAGGGACTTGCTCCATGGCAACTGCGGCGTGTCATCGAGCATCTGGAAGCCAGTCTCCCCGACCACGTCGAGCTTGCGGATCTGGCGGCGCTGGCAGGTTTGTCGCAATCCCACTTCAGCCGGGCATTCAAGGCGTCGACCGGGATGGCGCCCTACCAATGGCAACTCGACACCCGCATACGGCGCGCTCAGGCCATGCTGATCGACAGCCGCATTTCGCTCGCGGAGGTGGCCGAGGCCACGGGCTTTGCCGACGCGATGCATTTCGGGCGCACGTTCCGCAAGCTGACCGGTGCGACCCCAGCGTCGTGGCGGCGCGACCGGACAAGCTGACGCCATGGCGCAGCGGTTTCGGACAGGAAACAGCAGGATCGAACAGTGCTCTCCGCAAGGAGCAACCATAATCTCTCGGCCGGCCAGGCGAGAGTAATCGGATTGCGTGTCACACGACCCCGACCTCTCGGACTTCCTGGTCTGAGAGGATGAATGATGACCAATCAAAACAAGTCCGAAGCTTCTGTCGACTATGACGGCCGGATGCGAAGCAATCTCACGCGCGTGTTTGGTGAGCGCGACGCGGACAAACGCATCGCGGCTATTCGCGAGCTCTATGCGGACGATGCGGTCCTGTATGAACCACCGGATTCCTCAGCAACGGGTTATGCCGCCATCAACCAAGCGGTGGAAGAACTCTTGTCGCACCTGCCGCCAAACTTCGCCTTCACCGCGATCGGCCCTGCCGTCGGGCATCATGGTATGGGACGGCTGCGCTGGCAGGCCGGTCCGCCCAACGGTCCTGTGGCCGTGACCGGAATCGACGTCGCCCAGTTCGCAGGCGGCCACATCCAAACCCTCCACGTCTTCATCGATCCCACCGGCGCCTGAGCCGCTGCCTGCGCATCCCAAGGAGATCCCATGCCCAAGACCGGTCTCGAAGCCCTGCTTCGTCCTGAAGACAGCATCCTCGTGCTGATCGATCACCAGCCCTACCAGTTCACCAACCTGAACAGCCACGAGCCGGCGACGATCGTCAACAACGTCATCGGGCTCGCCAAGACGGCCAAAGTCTTCAACGTGCCGACGATCCTGACCACAGTGATCGAGGAACGCGGCGGCTACATCATCAAGGGTCTTCAGGACGTCTTCCCGGAGCAGAAACCGATCAACCGCACCTTCATCAACACCTGGGAAGATCCGAAGGTCACCGACATCGTCAAGAAGAGCGGACGCAAGCAACTCGTGCTGGCCGCGCTCTACACCGAGATCTGTCTCGCGATGCCGGCGATCCAGGCCCTCGCCGAAGGTTATGACGTCTTCATCGTCACCGACGCGTCTGGCGGTGTCACGCTGGAAGCCCATGACATGGCCGTGCGCCGCATGGTCGCCGCCGGCGCAGTGCCGATCACCTGGATGGCGGTGCTCGGCGAATGGCAGCGCGACTGGGCGCGCGAGAAAACAGCAGCCGGCGTTGCAGGCGTCGTTCTCGAACATGGCGGGGCGAGCGGCGTGGCCCTGGCCTGGGAACTGCAGCTTCTGGCCAGCCACGCCAAAGCAGGCGCCTGATCATGCCCACGGTGCCCGCGCCCATCCGTATCGGGTACTGTCTTTCGCTGACCGGTCCATTGGCCGGCAATAGCCTGTCGGCGCGGCTCGCCCACGACATTTGGCGGGAAGACGTCAATAGACAAGGTGGCCTGCTCGGCCGCCCTGTCGAACTCGTCTGCTACGACGACCATGCGGATGCGTCGCGCGTTCCCGGTCTCTATCGACGGCTGATGGACGACGACAAGGTCGATCTCGTCATCGGCGGTTACGGCACCAACACTGTGTTGCCGGCGATGCCGCTAATCATGGAGCGGCAGCGTTTTTTCGTCGGGCTGATGGGCCTTGGCGTCAACAACGCGCTCGCCTATCCCAACTACTTCGCCATGATCCCGACCGGACCGGATCCGAACGCTGCACTCACCGAAGGATTTTTCGAGCTGGCCGCTGCGCAGACGCCTCGGCCTTTGACCGTGGCGTTGCTCTCGGCTGATGCAGAATTCTCCCGCAATCCCATTCTCGGCGCCAAGGCCAACGCCGATAAATACGGTTTCAGCATCGTCCACGAAGCCACCTATCCGCTGACGACCACCGACTTCACGCCGGTCCTTGACGCCGTCGCCACAAGCGACTGCGATCTGCTGTTTCTGTGCTCCTATCTACAGGACTCGGTCGATCTCGTGCGCGCCATCCACGCGCATCCCTTCCGCCCGAAGATGGTCGGTGCCGGAATGATCGGTCCGCAGAACACGGTTGTGAAAACTACACTCGGCCCGCTGCTCAACGGCTTCGTGAACTACGAATACTGGGCGCCGGTCCCTGCGATGATGCTCCCGGGCGTGCGTGACTTTCTCGATACCTATCAAGCGCGCGCCGCTGAGGCCGACGTCGATCTGCTCGGGCACTACATGGCGCCGCTGGCATATGCCCAGATGCAGGTCGTTGCTCAGGCTGTCGCGGCCGTCGGCAGCCTTGATGACGCCCTGCTGTCCACCTTCGCGAGGACAGCGACGTTCAATACGGTCATGGGCGACGTCATATTCGGCAAGAACGGCGAATGGGCGCATCCGCGCGTCCTGCAGGTTCAATTCCAGGGCATCGATGGTCACGAGACTAAACAGTTCAAGGACGGATCGAAGCAGGCGGTGGTGACACCGCACGGGCTGGCATCAGGAAAACTGATCTTTCCGTATGCCGACGCGCTTTGAACGTCTCGGCACCAGGATTGGATAGGCCGTGAACGGCCGCGATTCCGTAGGCCTCTGAAGCGAGGCAAGCAAAGTCCGCTCTGCGCCAAGAGCTGTCACTACCCGCGAAAGCGGGCGATCCAGTTTGCTTGATGCAAAGTCGGATGTTAGGACTCAGTCCTTCTTCACATACTGGCACCCGCCGTCCTTCATCGGGCGGAACACCTGATCGCCAGGGACTTCCGCGAGCACCTTGTAATAATCCCACGGCGCCTTGGATTCTTCCGGCTTCTTGACCTCGAGCAGGAACATGCTGTGCACCATGCGGCCGTCCTCGCGCAGGACGCCGTTATCGGTGAAGGCGTCGCGCACGGGCATCTCGCGCATCTTCGCCAGCACCGGCTTGGTGGCGCGGGTGCCTGCCGCCTGCACGGATTTGAGATAGTGCAGCGTGGCGCTGTAGGTGGCGGCCTGGTTCATGGTCGGCATCCGCTTCATTTTGTCGAAGAACTTCTTGCCGAAGGCGCGGGTGCGATCGTTGAGATCCCAGTAATAGGCCTCGGTGATGATCAGGCCCTGCGCCATCTTGAGGCCGAGCGAGTGGATGTCGGAGATGAACATCACGATGCCCGCAAGCTTCTGGCCGCCGGCGACGATGCCGAACTCGGACGCCTGCTTGATGGTATTGATGGTGTCGCCGCCGCCATTGGCCATGCCGATGATCTTGGCCTTGGACGATTGTGCCTGCAGCAGGAAGGACGAGAAGTCCGCGGTGTTGAGCGGGTGCTTGGCACTGCCGACCACCTTGCCACCGGCCTTACGGATCACGTCGCCGGTGTCGCGCTCGATGGAATGGCCGAAGAGATAATCGGCGGTAATGAAGAACCACGAGTCGCCGCCCTGTTTGACGATGGCGCTGCCGACGGTCTGCGCATTACCATAGGTGTCGTAGGTCCAGTGCGCGGTATAGGGCGAGCAGGACTTTCCGGTGATGTCCGACGACGCGGCGTCCGTGACGATCATGATCTTCTCGAACTGCTTCGACATTTCCATGCCGGCCAGCGCGGTGGCCGATGTCGGCATGTCGATGATCATGTCGACATTCTCGGCCTCATACCATTTGCGCGAGATGGTGGCGGCGACGTCGGCCTTGTTGAGCGCATCGGCGGTGACCAGCTCGATCGGCTTGTCGAACATCTTGCCGCCGAATTCCTCGATGGCGATCTTGGCTGCCTCGACATTGCCCTGGCCGCCGATATCGGCATAGACCGAGGCGAAGTCAGCAAGCACGCCGATCTTGAGCGGAAGTGTGTTGGCCTGTTGGGCCAGTGCGGAAGCGCCGAAAAGCAGCGAAACAGCAAACGTCGTAGCCGCAACCGTGCGGTGCGCGATCATTCAATCCTCCCCAAATTTTCATACGCGCCGTTTTCGGCGTCGTGGCGGCAGCATGAGGGGCGAAGGGCGGGGAGGCAAGGGCGGCGTGAGGGATGTTTGGTCGCAGAAATCTGCTGCGTTGCGCCGGACGGAAAATTGGACCGGCGGAATCCGTTCGTCCACAGCGCTGTTCGTTCCCGGGGCGACGGCCAGTTGTCGCCGTGCTCATCCAGCCTGAGATGGCCTCGCTGAAGGCCTGCGCTTGCGGAGATGATAGGTCAGCGCAAGTCCGACGCAGTGACTCAGGGCTTGTTCCGGCACGGGATCATCGACGTGCAGCACGATGCTGCGGTTGCCTTCGAAGCTCAGCTCCGCCGGATACAATTCACGGAAGGTCGCAACCAGATCGGTCTGGCAGTGAAAGAACAGCGCATACTGCGCTGTGGTTCCTATGCGGTCCAACCGGATAGTGCTGCCGCTTTTCGTCTCGCTTGTCAGATAGCTGGGCTGATTCCACTTGAGGGTTTCTTGCAGCGGACCAACGCCCTCGATGCCGGCTGCGGTCTCGAGGATCAGTTGGCGAAGCGCCAAGAGCGGGGCCTTGATCGCCGGCGGATGTTGGTCGAATGCTGCTTTGACAGCTGGATCTGAAAAGCCTTGGGGAGGTCGTTTCGCCGTTCTGTTCGCATCCCGTATCGCGGTCATTGCGGTACCTCTGGTCAGAACGGCGGGCGGTTGACCCTCAGCTATCCACCTTCAGCGCGGCAATGAACGCTTCCTGCGGGATGTCGACCTTGCCGAACTGCCGCATCTTCTTCTTGCCTTCCTTCTGCTTCTCCAGAAGTTTGCGCTTGCGGCTGATGTCGCCGCCATAGCACTTCGCGGTCACGTCCTTGCGCAGCGCGCGGACGGTTTCGCGAGCAATGACCTTGCCGCCGATCGCCGCCTGGATCGGAATGACGAACATGTGCGGCGGAATCAGTTCTTTCATCTTCTCGACCATGGCGCGGCCGCGGCCTTCGGCGCGGGTGCGATGCACGAGCATCGACAGCGCGTCGACCGGCTCGGCATTGACCAGGATCTGCATCTTGACGAGATCGGCGGCTTTGTAGTCGGTCAGGTGATAGTCGAACGAGGCGTAGCCTTTCGAGATCGACTTCAGGCGATCGTAGAAATCGAACACCACTTCGTTGAGCGGCAGCTCGTATTTCACCATCGCGCGGGCGCCGACGTAAGTGAGTTCTTTCTGATTGCCGCGGCGTTCCTGGCAGAGCTTCAGCACGCTGCCGAGATATTCGTCTGGCGTCAGGATCGTGGCTTCGATCCAAGGCTCCTGGATCTCGGCGATCTTCACCACGTCCGGCATGTCGATCGGATTGTGGATCTCGATCTCCTCGCCATCGGTAAGGTGCATCTTGTAGATCACGCTTGGCGCGGTCGCGATCAGGTTGAGATCGAATTCGCGGCTCAGGCGCTCCTGGATGATTTCCAGATGCAGCAGGCCGAGGAAGCCGCAGCGGAAGCCGAAGCCCAATGCAGCCGAGGTTTCCATTTCGAACGAGAACGACGCGTCGTTCAGCCGCAGCTTACCCATCGCGGCGCGCAGCGTCTCGAAGTCGTCGGCATCGACCGGGAACAGGCCGCAGAACACCACGGGGATCGCGGGCTTGAAGCCCGGCAGCATCTCGGTGACCGGCTTGCGGTCGTCGGTGATGGTATCGCCGACGCGGGTGTCTGCGACTTCCTTGATGGCGGCTGTAATGAAGCCGATCTCGCCGGGGCCGAGTTCGTCCACATTGACCATCTTTGGCGTGAAGTAGCCGACGCGCTCGACATCATAGGCGGCGCTGGTGCCCATCATGCGGACGCGCTGGCCCTTCTTCATGACGCCGTCGACGACGCGGATGAGCACGACGACGCCGAGATAGACGTCGTACCAGCTATCGACCAGCAGCGCCTTCAGCGTGGCGTCACGGTCGCCCGTCGGTGGAGGCAGCCGGTGCACGATGGCTTCCAGCACATCAGGCACGCCCAGACCTGTCTTGGCCGAGATCATCAACGCGTCTGAGGCGTCGATGCCGATGACGTCCTCGATCTGCTTCTTCACCTGCTCGGGTTCTGCCGCGGGCAGATCGACCTTGTTGAGGATCGGCACGATTTCGAGATTGGCGTCGAGCGCGTGATAGACGTTGGCTAGTGTCTGGGCTTCCACGCCCTGCGAGGCGTCGACCACCAGCAGCGCGCCTTCGCAGGCCGCCAGCGACCGCGAGACCTCGTAGGCGAAGTCGACGTGGCCGGGCGTGTCCATCAGGTTGAAGATGTAATCCTTGCCGTCCTTGGCCTTGTAATGCAGGCGGACGGTCTGCGCCTTGATGGTGATACCGCGCTCGCGCTCGATATCCATCGAATCGAGCACCTGCTCCTTCATCTCGCGCGCCTGCAACCCGCCGGTGATCTGGATCAGGCGGTCGGCCAGCGTCGATTTGCCATGGTCGATATGGGCAACGATGGAGAAGTTGCGGACGTTCGAAATCGGGGAGGTTGTCATGCGCGCGGGATAGCATTCAGGCCCCGATGCGGCAACCTTAATGCGGGTTTCGGCCTGATTCCTGGCCCTGTTTCCGTCACGGCATCCTGATTTTACTCCGGCCCGAAACACGCTAGGCAGGGCCCCATGAGTACAATCGCTTCCTCCACCCCCGCCAAACGCCGGGGCTTGCTGTCGATCGGCCGCCGCGGCGCTGCGCGGCTCGTTGCCTGGGCGTGTGATCCGCAATTGAGCGTCCTGCTGGTGCTTGGCTTCACGATCGCCCATGTGGTGCTGTGGACCGCGATCCTGACCCAGGTGAAAGCGGCGCAGGACATCCATTTCGACGTTTCCGAGGGCTACGCCTGGGGGCAGAAGTTCCTGATGGGCTACGGCAAGCATCCGCCGCTGTCGGGCTGGATTTCGGGTGTCTGGTTCAAATTTTTCCCGCCGGTGGACTGGGCGACCTATCTGCTTGCCATGGTCACGGTCGGCATTGGCATGGTCCTTTGCTGGGCGATCGCGTTGCGCGTGGTCGATCGTCGCCGCGCCTTTTTCGTGCTGCTGATGGTCGCGATCTATCCGATCTTCAATTTCAAGGGCTTCAAATACAATCCGGACCTGCTGCAGCTGGTAACTTTGCCGCTGGTGGTGCTGGCCTATCTGCACGCGTTCGAGAAGCGCTCGATCCGCTCGGGCTTCCTGCTTGGCCTCGCTGCTGCGCTGGCGCTGATGACCAAATACTGGGTGGTGACGATGATCGGCGCGATTGGTCTGGCCGCGCTGATCCATCCCCAGCGGATGCTGTTCCTGCGCTCGCCAGCGCCGTGGATCGCCATCGCGACGATGGTGGCGGCGATGATTCCGCATCTCGACTGGGTGCGGCAGGTGGAATACGCGCCATTTCGCTACGCCGGCGATACCTACAAGATCTCGTCGCGCTGGGAGAGCCTGCAATTGGCATGGGGCTATGTCGGCCACAACGTCGCGCTGCTGCTGTTGCCGCTGGGTCTGGCCGCTGCGGTGCTGGCCTGGAGCCCGCGCTGGTGGGCGTCTGTGGCGCGCGATCCCCGCGCATTCGTCAAGCGGCCGTGGTCACTGACGACCAATCCCGGTGTCCGCAGGGATCAGGCCCTGAATATCTGGCTGATCCAGGCCATTGTCGCCGTCGGCCCGCCCATCGGCGCGCTGTTGTTCGACATCTATATCAAGACCGATTGGGGCATCTCGCTGTTCTTCCTGGTGCCGCTGGCCGTGATCGCGATTCCATCGCTGAAGGTGCCGCGGGTCGCGCTGGTACGGCTCGCGGCGATCTGGCTGGTCCTGTCGCTGGTCACGCTCGCCGCCGCACCGCAGATCGCCATCGCGTCACTGCCGCGCGATGCCAATGGCAATTTCGCCCATATCTCCTATTCGCAGCTCGCGCGTGAACTCACCGAGGTCTGGCACAAGCGCTTCCACACGCGCTGGAGTAACGTGGTGGGCTTCGTCGATGTCGCCGAGCAGATGACGTTCTACAGTCCGGATCATCCGCTGCCGCTGACACCCTATGAGCCATGGCCGTCAGGCGTGACGTCGATGGAGGAAGCGAAGCGCAACGGCTTCATCGGAATCTGCCTGGTGGGTGACTGGAAATTCGATCGCTGCGAAGCGTGGATGAAGGACAATCTGCCGAATGCCGAACGCATCGTGATGTCGACGCGGCGCTTCTTCAAGGGCAATGTCGGCACGACCACGCGGTGGAATGTCTATGTGGTGGCGCCTGGCGCGATGAAATAGCCGTTCGCTGACAAAGCAGCTTTCGGCGAACCGCTACTCTTCGCCGAACTTGTTGGTCACAAGCTCGGTGATCGCATCCAGCGCCGCCTGAGCTTCGGCGCCTTTGGCAGTGACCATGATGCTGGTCCCGGGGCCGGCGGACAGCATCATCAGGCCCATGATGGATGTACCGCCAACGGTCTCGCCATTGCGTGTCACAGTGACGTCGGCATTGAAGCGTTCGACCATCTGTACGAATTTGGCAGAGGCGCGCGCATGAAGGCCACGCTTGTTGGTAATCGGAATCTCGCGGGAGACGCTGCCGGACACCGTCGTATCGTCGGGGCTGTCGCTCATTTGCCGGCGAGAACGCGGCTGGCGATGGTGACGTATTTGCGGCCTGCTTCCTGTGCCATGGCGATCGCATCGGGCAGTGTGCGCTCTTCGCGCACCTTTGCGAGCTTGACCAGCATGGGCAGATTGATACCGGCGAGAACCTCGACCTTCGGCCGGCTCATGCAGGAGATCGCCAGATTCGATGGCGTGCCGCCGAACATATCAGTGAGGATGGCAACACCATCGCCACTGTCGACGCGATTGACCGCTTCGATAATGTCGCTGCGACACAAATCGGAATCGTCTTCGGCGCCGATCGTCACGGCTTCAATTTGTTTTTGCGGACCCATTACATGTTCAAGCGCCGCCTTAAACTCGTCGGCAAGGCGCCCATGGGTCACAAGTACTAGACCAATCATCGGAAACTCCTCGTGGGTGCTTTTGGTGCACCGCACGAAAGGGCCACTTTGACCATCCAGAGCCCCTATGCAAGAGGGCTCTTCGCGAATCTCCCTTAAATTGCACGGATGCGGCGGGAAGTAGCGCGGGTCTATTCGGTGGCGATAGTGGGACTAATATGGTTACCAATTCCCTTCGAGCAATCGTCCAAAGGTCGCACTGCGGCTAAACCGTCGATTGTTGTAAGTGTAGCTACGACCAATGGTAGTGGCGAAAAGCCTGCCCCGACCGGAATTCGGGGCAATTCGACGCCCTCCAGTGTGATTCTGAGCGCTTCCGGCTCTGGCAGGCGCGCGGCGTCGGTGGCGTCGAGATCGACCACCAGCCCGACAATGGCGCCGGTGGCGCAGTCCAGACGCCGGATTCCGAGCCCCCTGATCTCAAGCAGCCCGACCAGTTCGGGCGCCGGCCGTACCCACAGTTTTCCGTCCCTGACATCCAGATGCACCCGGTCGTCGCCGACCAGCATGGCCTCCGGAACCTGCCCACTCTGACCGGCGAGGATCAGATCGAATACCAGCCGCGATTTTCCCGAGCCGGACGGCCCCCGGATCAGGACCGCGCGGTCATCGACCAGTACGGCGGAGGCATGGATGCTTTTACCATCCGCGCTCATGTGGCCGGCAACCGTACCACGAAGCGCGCACCCAGCACCGGGATCTCGCCATCGGCGTTGGCCGGGCCGATGCGGTTCTCCGCCCAGATCGTGCCGCTATGGGCTTCGACGATTTGCTTGGAGATCGACAGGCCCAGGCCGGAATTCTGACCAAAGCCCTGATGCGGGCGGTCGGTGTAAAAGCGTTCGAAGATCCGCTCGATGGCGTCGGGTCCGATGCCGGGGCCATCATCATCGACGACGATCTCGATCTTGCCTTTCAGGCGACGGCAGACGATGCGCACCTTGCCGCCCGGCGTCGAGAACGACTGCGCATTGGTGACGAGATTGGTAACGACCTGACCGAGGCGCGAGTCGTGGCCGGGCACCGAAAACGCATCACTGGCGGGGCCTTCGAAGCGGACTTCAACGCCGACGTCATGACCGAGCTTGGTTTCGTTGGCGACCGAGGTCAGCGTGGTCAGCAACCGCCGGAGGTCGACGGGGGCGGTATCGTTGCGCTGCAGTTCGGCGTCGAGACGGCTGGCGTCGGAAATATCCGAGATCAATCGATCAAGTCGCCGCACGTCATGTTCGATGACGGCGAGCAGGCGGCCGCGGCTGTTGTCGTTCTTCGCCAGCGGCAGTGTCTCCACGGCGGAGCGCAGCGACGTCAGCGGATTCTTCAGCTCGTGCGAGACGTCGGCGGCGAACATTTCGATCGCCTCGATGCGGTTATAAAGCGCATCGGTCATGTCGCGCAGCGCCCCGGACAAATGGCCGATCTCGTCGCGGCGGCGGGTGAAGTCGGGAATTTCGACGCGGGTGCGGATACGGCGGCGCACGCGCTCGGCGCTGTCGGCCAGCCGACGCACCGGACCTGCGATCGTCGAAGCGAGCAGCAGTGACAGCACGATCATCACCACAGCCGCGACTGCAAAGACCTTCAGAATGGCGAGGCGCTCGGCGGTCACCATCTGGTCGATGTCGTCGCCTTGCGTGGACAGCATCAGCGAACCATGCACGGCGCGGAAGCGCTGCACGGGTACCGCGACCGAGACGATGACTTCGCCCCGTTCATTGATGCGCACCATGCTGCTCTTCAGGCCGTCGAGCGACTGCTGCACCTCCTGATAGCCGTTGCCGTTTTCCGGGCCGAGTTCGCGATACAACGGCAGATCGCCGCGATTGAGCCAGGTTCGGACCGCGATCATTGTGCGTTCGGCAAAGCCGGGCTTTTCGGTGGTCGGCGGCGGCAGTTCGAAACGAAGCACATCGCCGCGGCCATAAAGGCTGCGGCTGTCGAGGATCAGCACGCCGTCGCGGTCGTAGATGCGCGCACGCGTCTTGGTCGGGGAGATCAACCGCCGCAACACCGGTGCAACGCGTTCGGGATTGATCGGGAAATCGAGGCCGGAGAGTTCGTCCGGCACGCCATAGGTCTCGCCAGGCTTGAGGTCGAGCAACCGGTCGGGATCGATCGTGATCGTATTGGTTTCGACGGTAGCCGAAGCGGCAATGGCGCTGGCGATGATTTCGGCCTGCACCAGCAAGCTCTGCGCACGCGCGTCGATCAGGCCGGCGCGAAACTGCGAGAGATAGAGGATGCTGGCGACCAAGGCACAGAGGCCGGCGAGGTTGAGCGAGACGATACGGCGCGTCAGACTCGAAAAAGTCAGTGCAACGAAGAACTGCCGGGCGCGGCGCAGCCAGTCGAGCGGCCGCTGCCAGCCGCGACGTTCGCGATCATCGCTGCCTGCCGCATGCGGCGACGTGCCGTCGGCGTCCAGGCTTTCATCAGGCTGCGTACGATCCAGCAATGCCAAAACTGCCCGGTTGTTGTCGATATCTGCGATGCGCCACGCCGCGCTCATTGTTGCGTATGCGGATGCGCATTCTAGCGCAGCACGGCTGAGCCGTCAGGCCCCAACCGTGCCACGGGAACCTCTACAGATCAGGTTTCCTTGAAGCGATAACCGACGCCATACAGCGTCTCGATCATCTCGAAGTCGTCGTCGACGACCTTAAACTTCTTGCGCAGCCGCTTGATGTGGCTGTCGATGGTGCGATCGTCCACATAGACCTGATCGTCATAGGCGGCATCCATCAGCGCGTTGCGGCTCTTCACCACGCCGGGGCGCGTCGCCAGCGCCTGCAGGATCAGGAATTCGGTAACGGTCAGCGTGACCGGCTCGTTCTTCCAGGTGCAGGTGTGACGTTCCGGATCCATCCGCAGCAAACCGCGATCAAGCGCTTTGGCGTCGGTCTCCTTCGGAGCGGCAGTCGGGTCCTTCGGCGCGGCGCGGCGCAGCACGGCCTTGACGCGCTCGACCAGCAGACGCTGCGAAAACGGTTTGCGGATGAAATCGTCCGCGCCCATCTTCAGGCCGAACAGCTCGTCGATCTCCTCGTCCTTCGACGTCAGGAAGATCACCGGCAGATCGGACTTTTGGCGTAGACGGCGCAGTGTCTCCATGCCGTCCATGCGGGGCATCTTGATATCGAGGATTGCGAGGTCCGGCTGGCTCGTGCGGAAGCCATCGAGTGCGGAAGCACCATCCGTATAGGTCATGATGCGGTAGCCCTCGGCTTCCAGCGCGATCGATACGGATGTGAGAATGTTACGGTCGTCGTCGACCAGTGCGATAGTTGGCATGAGCCTACTTTCCGAAGCGGGATGGGCTATCCGGCAGAATTCGACAATCCGCCGTATGAGGTGGCCTTAAGAACACAGTCAACGAGCAATGCAAGCTGGGCTGAAGTGTGGCCGAGTTCCCTGAACGCTTGAATGACGCGTGGGTTCCATAGATGTATAGACCTCCCGCCAAAGAAGAAGAAGCTACTTTTTGCAATGAAATACGGGATTTAACGATGCAACCGACCCCTGATTTCGACCCCTCGCGCGTCACCCGGTCGCTGTTGCGGCGCAGTCGGCAGGGGGCGCTGGCCACCCTGGCTGTCGGTTCCGGCGATCCTTATTGTGCGCTGGCCAATGTCGCCAGCCACCCGGACGGGTCGCCGATTCTCCTGATTTCCCGGCTGGCGCTCCATACCCGCAATATCCTGGCCGATGCCCGCGTCTCGCTGATGCTGGATGAGCGGGCGCCCGGGGACTCCCTGGAGGGCTCACGCATCATGCTCGGAGGTATCGCGCAGGAGGCCAGCGACAGTGAAAAACCGCTGCTGCGCCGGCGCTATCTCAGCGTCCATCCATCCGCGCAAGCCTTTGTGGATTTTAAGGATTTCTCGTTCTTCCGGATCAAGCCGAAGAGTGCCCATCTGGTGGCCGGCTTTGGCCGCATCAACGACCTGAAGCCGGAGCGATTCCTGACCGATCTCACCGATGCCGAAGGCATGCTGGAGGCCGAGGAGGGCGCCGTTGCCCATATGAACGCCGATCATCTCGACGCGCTCAATCTCTATGCAACAAAGCTTCTCCACGCGGCTGCAGGCGACTGGCGCTGCACCGGATGCGATCCGGATGGCATGGACCTGCAGAACGGCGCGACGATGATCCGGCTGGACTTTCCGCGGCGGATTGTCACTCCGGGTGCATTGCGGCAAGTCCTGAAGGAACTCGCAGAGCAGGCCCGCGCTTTGAATAATTGAGCGGTATCAAGTGCCGTGCTGGAATAAACCAAATATGCGGGCAGCAGCTTGGCATTTCACATCTTCGTCACTATTAGATCGCCGGGTTACGGCCTCGGTGGTTATAATGACGGCTACCGCTGCTGACGTGCGATTGAAGACAGTCGCACAGGTCGGATATGCGGACTCAAGGAGGAATATTCCGTGCAAGAGACGGGCGTACGCAACGGTGCCTATGGCGCCGAGAAATTCGGACTGAAAAATCTCAAAGCGGTGAACTGGAATCTCGGCGCGCCGCAGCTTTACGAATATTCGCTGCGCAACGGCGAAGCCGAATTGTCGTCCGATGGCGCGCTCTGTGCTGACACGGGTGAATTCACTGGCCGCAGCCCGAAGGACAAGTTCACCGTCAAGGACGCTTCCACCGAACAGATGTGGTGGGCTGGCAATCAGGCGATCACGCCGGAGCAGTTCGAAGCGCTCTATATCGATTTCAAGAAGCACGCCGAAGGCATGACCCTGTTCGCGCAGGACCTTTATGGCGGTGCCGATCCGAGTTTCCAGATCAAGACCCGCGTGTTCACCGAACTCGCATGGCATTCGCTGTTCATCCGCACGCTGTTGATCCGCCCGGAAGCCGCTGCGTTGAAGGACTTCGTGCCTGAACTGACCATCATCGACCTGCCGAGCTTCAAGGCCGACCCTAAACGTCACGGCTGCCGCTCGGAAAACGTCGTGGCCATCGATTTCGCCCGCAAGATCGTCCTGATCGGCGGGTCTTATTATGCCGGCGAGATGAAGAAGTCGGTCTTCACCACGCTGAACTACTATCTGCCTGCCAAGGGCGTGTTGCCGATGCATTGCTCGGCCAATGTCGGCCCCGACGGCGACAGCGCGATCTTCTTCGGCCTGTCCGGCACCGGCAAGACCACGCTCTCCGCCGATCCGAAGCGCACGCTGATTGGCGATGACGAGCATGGCTGGGGCAAGGACGGCATCTTCAATTTCGAAGGCGGCTGCTACGCCAAGACCATCAAGCTCTCCGAAGAAGCCGAGCCCGCGATCTATGCCGCGAGCAAGCGCTTCGGTGCGGTGCTGGAAAACGTCGTGCTCGACGCCAATACCCGCCTGCCGGATTTCGACGATGGCTCGAAGACCGAGAACACCCGTTCGGCCTATCCGCTCGACTTCATCCCGAACGCCTCGCGCACCGGCCGCGCGCCGCAGCCGAAGAACGTGGTGATGCTCGCTGCCGACGCGTTCGGCGTACTGCCGCCGATCGCCAAGCTGACGCCGGCGCAGGCCATGTATCACTTCCTATCCGGCTACACCGCCAAGGTCGCCGGCACCGAGCGCGGCCTCGGCAACGATCCCGAGCCGGAATTCTCGACCTGCTTCGGCTCGCCGTTCCTGCCGCTCGATCCGTCGGTTTACGGCAACATGCTGCGCGACCTGATCGCCAAGCACAATGTCGACTGCTGGCTGGTCAATACCGGCTGGACCGGTGGCAAGTATGGGGTCGGTTCGCGCATGCCGATCAAGGTGACCCGCGCGCTGCTGACCGCCGCGCTGAACGGCTCGCTCCGCAACGTGGAATTCCGCACCGACAAGTATTTCGGCTTCGCAGTCCCGACCGCGCTGGATGGTGTGCCGTCGGAGATCCTTGATCCCGTCAACACCTGGAAGGACAAGGCCGAGTTCGATGCCACCGCGCGCAAGCTGGTTGGCATGTTCCAGAAGAACTTCGCCAAGTTCGAAGCGCAGGTCGATGCGGACGTCCGCGCCGCCGCGCCGGATGTGAAGCTGGCGGCGGAATAAGGCGCTGCTCAGGATTGAATGCGAAAGGGCGGCCGTAAGGCCGCCTTTTTTCATTTCACGCGGAACCTACAGCCGTCATGGCGGGGTTTGTCCCGGCCATGACGAAACCGTTAGTCGGAATGCGATGCACGACCAGTTAGAACGCCAGGACTGGATTGCTTCGTCGCAAGGGCTCCTAGCAATGACGGCTGACAGGTAGGGACACTTCAAATGAAAAACGTCATGCTCACCTGGCCGTTCTGGGCGCTTCTGTCCGCGGCCTTTGCGGCGCTGACGGCGATCTTCGCCAAGATCGGCATCGAGAACGTCAATTCGGATTTCGCGACGTTCATCCGCACCATCGTCATTCTCTTTGCCGCAGGCATGATGGTTTATGCCACGGGCAACTGGCAATCGCCGTCGGCGGTCTCATCGAAGACGTGGTTGTTTCTCGTGCTGTCGGGATTGGCGACCGGCGCGTCGTGGATCTGCTATTTCCGCGCGCTCAAGCTTGGCAATGCCGCGCAGGTGGCGCCGATCGACAAGCTCAGCGTAGTGTTTGTGGCAGTGTTTGCTGTGTTGTTCCTCGGCGAGAAATTGTCGCTGCCGAACTGGCTGGGCGTGGTTCTGATCGCCTGTGGGGCCGTGCTCGTCGCCTATCGGTGACGACGAGCACGGTTCCACGTTTTTGCTTAGACTGCCTGCTGCAGCGTCTCGCTCCATTTCGGATCGTGGCTTTCCACCGGCTTCGTTTTGCGGATGTGGCCATCGAGTTCGATATGCAATTCGATGAGCTGCCTGTCGCGCCGGCCGAGTACTTCAAAATGCTTTGGCTTGCGGCGCGGTTCGCCCACGGTCTCGTAGCCGGCGGCACGCGCCGCCTTCAATGCATCGCGCGGTTCGCCATCGGCATGATGCTCATGCGGCTTCTTCTTGTGTTCGATGGCGATCGTGGTGTTGCCGGAGATTAGGCGCGACACTTTCAGTTCGGATGGCTTCATCTCGCCTGAGAGACTTACCTCGTCGCCAACGCGCAAGGCGTGTTGGTCGAGGCCCTTCGGCGTGATGTCGGCGAGCACGGCACCTTGGCCGGTCTCGACCACGAAGCGGTGGCCAAAAACATGTGTAATCTTGCCGCTGACGGCTGCGGTATGGTGATCGGGCATCCTGAATTCCTGTGATTGATATATTTGGCTGGAAGAAAGCGGGTTTGATCGCTCAGGCCCGCGAAGTTGCGTGACGCGTTATCGGGGGCGCGGTGGCGGGGGTGGTGGCGCATCGTCATCCTCCGGACCGCCGGGAGGCGGCGGGGGAGGCGGACCACGGTCGGCGCGCTCTCCCGGTCCTGCCTTCGGTCCCTTCGGCCCCTTGGGTCCTTTCGGACCTTTCGGGCCGCCGGGAGGGCCGAACGACTCATTACGGCCGTCGGCATGCGCGAGCACGTCGGCACGTACGATACCGTCGTCGAAACGGCCCTGCACGGTGACCGTCTCGCCTTTGGCGACGATGGCGCGATCCTCGCCGCGGGGGCCGGTATCGACCAGCGCGCGACCGCTGGCATCCTGCACAATAAACTTGTTGCCGAAGATCTCGACCACATCGCCCTTGATGGCGACCGGGCTCCGCTCGGTCATCTTGTCGATGGATGCGGGTTGCAAGAGCATGACGCTTTGCGGCTGCCAGTTCTGCGCGAGCCGCGTGCCGCCGGCGCCGAGGGCCGCTCCTGCGATCAGCAGCGTAGCAACCGTGCCCGTGGCGATGGTGCTGCGCGACATCCGCAGACGCCGCTGGGGCGGCGGTGGTGCTTTCGGTTCGGAGGTATTATTCGTGTCAGTCATGGTCTGGTTTCCCTGTCATCGTTGCCGATGTCAGGACCGTAGCGCTCGCCGCCCAATCCACCCTGAACCGAACCGTTCAGGCTGAGTTAAGCTACGCCGCCTAGTCGTGGCAAAGATTCAGACGAGAACATCCATGAAGATATTGCTGGTCGAGGACGACACGCTGCTCGCCAGCGAGATTGCTTCGGCTTTGCGCCGGGAGAATTTCGCCGTCGATATTGCAGCCGATGGTGAGGAAGGTCATCATCTCGGGGATACGGAATCCTATGACGCTGCCGTGCTCGATCTTGGCCTGCCGAAAATGCCCGGCGCCAATGTTTTGCGCGCTTGGCGCAAGGGCGGGCGGCGGCTGCCTGTTCTGATCCTCACGGCACGCGACGGCTGGACCGAAAAGGTCGATGGCTTCAAGGCCGGCGCCGACGACTATCTGACCAAGCCTTTTCGCGTTGAAGAACTGATCATGCGGCTGCGCGCGCTGGTGCGGCGCTCGGCCGGTCATGCCGCACCGGAGATTTCCTGCGGGGCGCTGACTTTCGATGCGCCGACGGGGGTGTTCGAACTCGATGGTTTGCCGCTGAAGCTCACGGCGCTGGAATGGCGCGTGCTGCAGTCGCTGATCATGCGCAAGGATATGGTGTTCGATCGGCTCGAGCTGATGGAAAAAGTCTATGAAGGCGATGCCGGCACGGATTCCAATTCGCTGGAAGTGATCGTGGCGAGGCTGCGGCGCAAGATCGGTCATGACATGATCGAGACCGTGCGTGGACGTGGCTATCGCTTGACGGCAGGGCCCGCATGATGCGGCACGAAGCGTCGCTGAGCCGTCGGCTGCTGACCGCTGCCGGTGCATTCATCGCACTGGCGCTGATCATTGCGACCGTCCTGATTGGCTTCGTGCTGCACCGGTTCGTGCAGGGACAGATCGATCAGCGGCTCGATACCCAGATCGTGTTTCTCTCGTCGATGCTGCGCGCCGACGGTGCCGGCCGGATCAGCCTTGCGGGCAACGCAGATGGGCCGCCCTTCGAGCGCAGGCGCCGCGGCTGGTACTGGCAGGTGACGGGTCCCAAGAATGTGTTGCGCTCGGCCTCGCTGGACGGCGCGGATCTTGATGCACCCCTGCTCGCGGCGCGCGAGGACCGTCCGCCTGTGCCGCCCAGGAAAGACCGTGATGCGCGCGAGGAGCGCCCGCGTCCTGCCGATGGCGTTGGGCCGGATGACGATTATCTGCATTACCGCATCAAGCCTGCGAAAGTCGCCGGGCTCGATGTCACCATCACCACATCGGCGCCGCGTGCGGCGGTGCTCGGACCATTGCGCGAGGCAATGACGACACTTGGCATTTCGCTGGCCGTGCTCGGGCTGGCGCTTGTTCTCGCGATCATGCTGCAGGTGAGGCTGGGATTGCGCCCCCTCGAAAGATTGCGCCGGGCGGTGGCGGATGTGCGTAGTGGGCGCCTCGATCATGTGCCGTCGCGACAACCGCAGGAAATTCAGCCGCTGGTGGAAGAGCTCAATGGCCTGCTCGATCAGAATGCCAGTAGTCTCGAGCGGGCCCGTCGCCACGTCGCCAATCTCGCGCATGGCCTGAAGACGCCGCTGGCCACGCTAGCGATTGCGGCATCGGCTGACGGCGGCCGAGATCCCGCGACGCTTCAACGGCTGGTCGCGCAGATGGAGCGCCGTATTCGCCATCACCTCGGGCGTGCGCGGACGGCCGTATTGAATGGCCCCGTCCGCGCACAGACCTTGATCGCGCCGCGACTGCAGGATCTTGGAGACGCACTCGGCAAGATCAACGGCGACAAACCCGTGATATTTTCGATGAACGTGTCGGCCGATCTGATGGTTGCCTGCGAGCAGCAGGACTTTGACGAGATGGCGGGCAATCTGCTCGACAACGCATTCAAATGGGCACGCGGGAAGGTGTCGATACGCGGCGTGAGGCAAGATTCGCTGGTCGAATTGAGCGTCGAGGACGACGGCAGCGGACTGTCCGCCGACGAACGTGCGCAGGTGCTGCGGCCCGGCGAGCGGCTCGACGAAGGCGCGCCGGGGTTCGGCTTCGGACTGTCGATCACCAGCGAACTGGCTGAGCTTTACGGTGGTGACATCGCACTGGGCACGTCGTCACTGGGTGGCTTGTGCGTGACGCTGCGTCTCCCAGCGGCAGGCGGCGCCGAGAGCCGATAGGCCGCGCTCACGTCGCCTTTCGCGCCTGCAGACTCGGTGTGCCCGGCAGATCGCCCGCAACCGGTACGCCCCAGATATCGTCAGCATATTCGCGGATGGTGCGGTCCGACGAGAACCAGCCCATCCGGGCAGTGTTGAGAATAGCAGCGCGGCTCCAGGCTGAGCCGGCCCTCCACCGGGTGTCGATGCCGCGCTGGGCTTCGTAATAGGAGTCGAAGTCGGCCGAGACCATATAGTGATCGAGGTGGCGCAACGCGTGTCCGACGGAAGCATAACGGCCGGGATCATCCGGCGAGAACGCGCCGGTCTCGATGGCCTGGATGGCGCGACCGAGATTGGGCGACTTGTTGATCACGTCGGAGGCGTCGAGACCTTTGGCGCGACGTTCAACCACTTCGGCAGCGGTCATACCGAAGATCGCGATGTTCTCCGGGCCGACATTGTCGCGAATTTCGATATTGGCGCCGTCCAGCGTGCCGATGGTCAGCGCGCCGTTCAGCGACAGCTTCATGTTGCCGGTGCCGGAGGCTTCCATGCCAGCGGTCGAGATCTGTTCGGACAAATCGGCCGCGGGAATGATGATTTCCGCGAGGCTGACATTGTAGTCCGGAAGGAACGCGACCTTCAGCTTGCCGCCGATCGTGGTGTCGTTGTTCACGACCTCGGCGACGTCATTGATCAAGCGGATGATCAGCTTGGCATAGCGATAGCTCGCTGCCGCCTTACCAGCGAAAATCTTGACGCGCGGCACCCAGTCCTTATTGGGCTCGTCCTTGATCGCCTGATACAGCGCGACGGTCTCGACCAGATTGAGCAGCTGCCGCTTGTATTCGTGGATGCGCTTGATCTGCACGTCGAACAGCGCCGACGGATCGGCCTGCACGCCGAGCTTCTCGCCAATCACGCGCGCGAGCGCGAGCTTGTTCTGATGCTTGACCTTGCGGAACTCCTGCTGAAACGCGGCGTCGCCGGCAAAGGCTTCGAGCTTGATGAGCCGCGTGGGATCATCGAGCACGGCTTCGCCGCAGGTGGCGCGCAAGAGGTCGGTGAGCTTCGGATTGGCCAGCATCAGCCAGCGGCGGAAAGTAATGCCGTTGGTCTTGTTGGTGATGCGGCCGGGATAGAGCTGGGTGAGATCGTGAAACACGGTCTCTTTCATCAGCTCCGAATGCATCGCAGAGACGCCATTGATGCGGTGCGAGCCGATGAAGGCGAGATTGCCCATGCGCACGCGGCGGCCTGAGGTTTCGTCGATAATCGAGACCGAAGCGCGATAGGCGGTGTCGCCCGGACGCGTGGCATCGGCGCGATCCAGATGCGCTTCGTTGATGCGGTAGATGATTTCGAGATGCCGTGGCAGCAGACGCTGGAACAGTTCGACCGGCCAGGTCTCCAGCGCTTCGGGCAGCAGCGTGTGGTTGGTGTAGGACAAGGTCGCGTTGGTGATCTGCCAGGCGGCATCCCAGCGCATGTTGTGCTGATCGACCAGGATACGCATCAGCTCCGCAATGGCGAGGCTCGGATGCGTGTCGTTCATCTGCACCGCCGCCTTGTTGGCGAGGCCGCGCAGATTGCCGTCGGAATGGAGGTGACGCTTCACCAGATCCTGCAGCGAGGCGGAGACGAAGAAGTATTCCTGGCGCAAACGCAGTTCGCGGCCCGCGGCGCTCTCGTCGTTCGGATAGAGGAATTTGCAGATGGCCTCGGCGCGTGCCTGTTCGGCGCTGGCGCTGACATAGTCGCCGGTGTTGAACACGTCGAGCCGCAGCGGATCCGGCGCGCGCGCCGACCACAGCCGCAGCGCGTTTACATGCTGGCCGCGCCAGCCGACGATCGGGGTGTCATAGGCAACAGCCTCGACGGTCTCGCCGGGGTGCCAGATCACCTGCTTGCGGCCCTTGCCGTCCTCGACGGTCTCGATGCTGCCACCGAAATAGACGTTATACGTGACTTCCCGCCGCGGTAGTTCCCACGGATTGCCAAAGCCAAGCCACTCGTCGGGATATTCCTGCTGCACGCCGTGCGAGATGACCTGACGGAACAGGCCGAAGTCATAGCGGATGCCATAGCCGAAAGCGGGAATGCCGAGCGTCGCCATGCTCTCCATGAAACAGGCGGCGAGGCGGCCGAGGCCGCCATTGCCGAGTGCTGCATCGGGCTCGCATTTGCGGAGTTCGTCGAGGCCGACGCCGAGGTCGCCGAGCGCCGCCTCGAACAGCGGCAGCAGGCCCATATTGTTCAGCGCGTCGGTGAACAGGCGGCCGATCAGGAATTCCAGCGAGAGGTAATAGACCCGCTTGCGGCCGGCGTCGTAGCTCTCTTTGTCCGAGGTCAGCCAGCGATGCACCATGCGGTCGCGCAGCGTCAGGGCGGCGGCCTTGTACCAGTCGTGCTTGGTGGCGAAGGCAGCTTCCTTGCCGATCGCCAGCCGCAGCTTGACGAGAATGGCGCTCTTGATGTCCGCAAGCGCCAGTTCATCGACAGGCGTATTCTCCGGCTGGAATTTCGCTGGGACTGATTGATCTGACAAACCGGCCATCCTGAGCTGTGTCGCTGACCAAAATCATACGCGCATTTGGCTGCTCTCGGAACCCGTAGGGGTGGCGAGCTTTTGCCATGGAGCTGCCTGGGATTTGAGCAGGCGCGCGAGAACCGGATTTATAAAAACTGAAACAAATTAAGAACAAATTAGTAAGCTATTGATATTCCGAGGTGATTCGTTTCGATCGCCTACAATATCTATGGTCTGTTCAAGCTTGCGAGGACTAGATGTCCACTATTGCCTTCGATCAGTTTGCTCTCACCCGCATAGCCGACTTCGCGCGGTCGCTGTCGCGGCTGCATTTGATGGCGCGTCGGCATCCGATCGACGACGATCAGATCGATCGCGAGTTCAACACTGTTTGCCTCTCGGTCTGGGGCTATACGACGGACGACATCAGCGATGACCTGTTCTCGCTGGAAGATCACGCCTGGCTCGACCAGCTCGACGAGGCGCATGCGCGGATCTTTGCGGCCGAGCAGGGCTACGACCTCGTCGACGACCACGGCATGCTCACAGACTGGTGGGGTTATTGCTGGATGATCCTCGCCGAGAAGCGCGGATTGCTGACTCCGGAGAATCGCGCGGCGGCGCGTGCCGAGATCGAGGAGAAGTATCTTTCGGCGCCGAACGTGATCGGCGTCATCGTCGGGCGATGATCTACTGAAGCTCGGCGCGCTTGGCGCGAGGGGCCGGGGCGTTCTTCGGCACGACGGTCGTTGCTGGCGCTGCATCGCGCGCGGCTTCTGACATGGGCGCTTCGTCGGTAATCATTTCTGCAGAGACCGGTGCCACCTTCATCTCGCCGAGCCGGGCACGGACATCCGAGGTCAGGCCGGGATAATTCGCAACCGGCGTGAACTCTGCGGTCTGGGTGTTGCCGGTGCGGACGCCCGAGAAGGCGACAAGGCCGTTTGTGGTGGCAATCACATCGCCGGGACGCAGCGATGTATCGAGCGTGAGATCGACCGGCGCGAGACCGGAAGGATCGCGGCCGTTGCAGGTGCAGTCGGCCTTCAGCGCCTTGCGATAGGCGAAAGCGTTTTCGAGATCGTTGTAGCGCTCGCCGGTGCTCGACGAGGCGCTTTCGATGCTGCTGCCGAACAACACTTTGGTGGTCGCCGCCGGGCAGAACGCCTGGCACATTTGTGCCGGGCTCATGCCGCGACCGAGCGGAAAATACTTGCCGTCGCAGGTGCGCACGCAGAAGGCGGGGCCGGAGCCACCGATGGATGAGCTGCGCTGGGGTGGAGGTGCTTCAGCTGGCGTGTTGAGGCCGAATGGATCCGAGAAGAAATTGCTCTCGGCCGGCGGCGCGCCACGACGTTGTTGCTGCTTCTGCGGCTGGCTGCCGCCGAACAGGAAATCGAAGAAATTCTGCGCAGACGCCATCTGCGGGGTCAGCGCGCAGAGGCTCATGGCCGTCAGCAGCACCAGGGGACGCACGGGAAGCCACGATGTTCGATTGTGACGCAACGCCAGCTCCGCGACCGCATGTCAGTGCCGGAGCGAACACGCTCCGGTGCAGTGTCACGGTAGGGCGTTATGGTAAACGAGAAGTAACCGAGCGTGCTGCCTAGATGAAAAACACCCATGTCATGAGCAGGAACACCGGGATCAGAACGGCGCCGGACCACAGCAGATAGCCGAAGAAGCTCGGCATCTTCACGCCGGCGTCGCGGGCAATGGCATAGACCATGAAGTTCGGCGCGTTGCCGATATAGGTGTTGGCGCCCATGAACACCGCGCCGGCTGAAATTGCAGCAAGTGTCGCAGCGCCTGTCGTCATAAGCGTCCTGGCGTCGCCGCCGGTCAGTTCGAAGAACACCAGATAGGTCGGGGCGTTGTCGAGGAACGACGACAGGATACCAGTGAGCCAGAAATAGGCCGCGTTGTTCGGCGTACCGTCGGCATGGCTGACAAGGGCAACCAGCGGTGCAAACGGCCCCTGCGCGCCGGCCTGCAGCATCGCCATCACAGGCACGATGCAGATGAAGATGCCCGCGAACAACAGCGCGACTTCCTCGATCGGGCCCCATTTGAAATCGTTGGCCTTGCGGTGCTCGGTCTTTGTCAGCCACAGCGACGCAAATGTCACCAGCACGAAGATCGCGTCGCGCAGCAGATCCTGCAATGCGAGTGGCGTGCCGAGCACGGTGAAAGTGATGCCGGGCTTCCAGCTCGCGCTCATCAGGATCGCTCCGATGATCACGACCAGCAGCAGCAGGTTGATCTTCCCGTGCAGATGCAACGGCGAATCCGGCGTCGGATCTTTCTTCGCAGGCAAGTTGCCTTCGCGGTGATGCAGCCAGACATCGAGCACCATGAAGATGGCGAGCACGATGCCAGCCGCGAACAGCGTTTCCGGGAAAATGTGCTCCGTGGTCCAGAAGAAATCGACGCCGCGGAGGAAGCCGAGAAACAGCGGGGGATCGCCGAGCGGCGAGAGCGAGCCGCCGATATTGGAGACGAGGAAGATGAAGAACACCACCACGTGGACGTTAGTGCGACGATCGTCATTGGCGCGAATCAGCGGCCGGATCAGGATCATCGACGCGCCCGTGGTGCCGACGACGCTGGCGATCAGCGTGCCGAATCCCAGCAGCGCCGTATTGGTGAAGACGCTGTCATGCAGGTTGCCTTCGACATAAATTCCGCCGGCCACGGTGAACAGCGCCAGCAGCAGCAGAATGAAGGGCATGTATTCGAGCAGCACGGTGTGGGAGAGCGTGTGCACTACGGTCGTTGCATCAGTCACGAAGAACAGCGGCACGATCACCAGCGCAGCCCAGAAGGCAGCGAACTTGCCGTAATGATGCTCCCACAGATGATGATAGAGCACCGGTCCGGTGGCGATGCACAGCAGGATGCCGGCAAATGGCAATGCCCACAGCAGCGACAGCTTGGTGCCATCGAGGCCGCCTTCGGCAGCATGTGCCATGTCGGGCGCAAGAGTCATAAAAAGGGCGACAGCGGCCAGGACGATGAAGCGAGACAAAAGCCGGCCTTTCACTGCGTCCTCGCGCGTGATGCGCAAGTGGAGCCGATGAAGGCTCAACCCTTCAGAAATTCCCCGGCCTTGTAAAGCGAGCGAAACGCCACGCCGGCCTTGGCGAAGGTCTCGGCTGCGCCTTCATCGCGGTCAACCATCGTGAAGACCAGCACCACTTCGCCGCCGGCCTCGCGCACGGCTTCGAGTGCCTTCACAGCAGAGCCGCCAGTGGTGGTGACGTCTTCGACGATGACAATGCGCTTGCCTTCCAGCGTCTCGCCCTTGGCGAGACCTTCGACAGCGAGACGCGCGCCGTGTTCTTTCGGCTTCTTGCGGACAAAGAAGGCCGCGATCGGATGGTTCTTTAGCCAGGAGAGCTGTGCGAGAGCGCCGGCCAGCGGCACGGCGCCCATCTCAAGCCCGCCAACATAATCGAGATTGTCGTCGCGCAGCGCGTCATAGGTCAGCTCGGCCAGCAGGGCCGCACCTTCCGGGTGGCACATCGTGGGTTTCAGGTTGAAATAGAAATTGCTCTTGCGGCCAGAAGCCAGCGTGATCTCGCCGTAACCGAACGAACGGTCGCGGATGATCTCGAACAGGCGGGCGCGGGCGGCTGATTTGGTCAATGGCATGTCTCTGCTGAAACGGTCTCTGTGCTGAACCGGGCGCAATCTATCGGCGCTTTCCGGCACATTCCAGACTGGCGCGGGTGTCGTCAACACTCTCGGGTCGTTTTACCGCCCGTCGGGACGATGCTACAGACCGGGCAACAAGATCGGGCAAGACCGGAAGAGGAAACGCATGACTATCGAGTTGCACACCTGGAATACGCCGAACGGCCGCAAGATCTCCGTCGCGCTGGAGGAAATGGGCCTGCCTTACAAGGTCTTCCCGGTTCATATCGGCAAGGGCGAGCAGATGAAGCCCGAATTCCTGAAAATCAGCCCGAACAACAAGATCCCGGCCATCGTCGATCCCGACGGGCCGGACGGCAAGTCGGTCAGCGTGTTCGAATCCGGCGCCATCCTGCTCTATCTCGGCGAGAAGACCGGCCAGTTTCTGCCAAAATCCCTCGGCGACCGAATTTCGGTGCTGGAATGGCTGATGTGGCAGATGGGGGGCTTCGGTCCGATGCCCGGCCAGGTGCATCATTTCATCGCGCTGGAGGACGAGACCCAGCGTGTCTATGGGCTGAAGCGCTATTCCGACGAGACGCGCCGGCTCTATGGCGTGCTAGATCGTCGCCTGGCCGACCATGAATTCGTTGCCGGCGCGCTGTCGGTGGCCGATTTCGCCATCCTCGGCTGGGCCTGGCGCCACGAACGCCACAAGGTGTCATTCGCCGATTTCCCGAATGTCGGGCGCTGGTACGACACGCTGATGGCGCGTCCGGGCGTGAAGCGCGGCATGGAGGCGAAGCTGGATTAGAGCGTTTTCGAGCGAAGTGGGTACCGGTTCGCATCAAGAAAACGCGTCAAAACAAAAAAAGCTAGAGCCTCGGTTCTGCTTCTAGCAGAACCGAGGCTCTAGGCCCGCTTAGTCTCCAGCGCCATCCGCACCGCGAGGCCGGCGAGCACCGTGCCCATCAGCCAGCGCTGCAGCTTGAGCCAGGTCGGTCGCTCGCCGAGAAACAGCGCGATCGATCCGGCGCCGAGCGCGATCAGCCCGTTGACGCCGACGCTGATGATCGTCTGGGTCGATCCGAGCACCAGCGACTGTGTCAGCACGCTCCCCGCCGTGGGATCGATGAACTGCGGCAGCAGCGCCAGATACAGCATCGCGATCTTCGGATTGAGCAGATTGGTGACGAAGCCCATGACGAACAATTTGCGCGGGCTGTCGATAGCGAGCTTCTTGACCTGGAACGGCGAGCGGCCGTTCGGCTTCAGCGCCTGCCAGGCCAGCCACAGCAGATAGGCCGTGCTGGCAAGACGCAGCGCGTCATAGGCATAGGGCACTGCGAACAGCAGCGCCGTGATGCCGAAGGCCGCGCAGAGCATGTAGAAGATGAAGCCCAGCGCCACGCCGCCGAGCGACACCATGCCGGCCGCAGGCCCCTGCGTGATCGAGCGCGAGATCAGATAGATCATGTTCGGTCCCGGCGTGAGCACCATGCCGAGCGAGACGAGGGCGAAACCGAGCAGGGATGTGAGATGGGGCATTCTGACGTTCCGGTGGGTTGCGGACATATTATCGGGCAACGTAATCTGGCGCCATTGCGTAAAATACACCCGCGGCGATCAAATATTTCAGCCGGGGGACGCCAGCTTGTCGATCAATGTGTGCGGCCGCTGGTGAAGGCGAACCAGACAGCGATGCCGAGCAGGACTACGGCCAGGCAGCGGCGTATCTTGTGGCGACGATCGGGTGTCGCAATGGTTGTTTGCAGGCTTCCGGCGAGCGTGACGATGGCCATATGGATCGCCGTGGCGATGCTGACATAGATAACGCTCAGCATCAGCGTCTGCGCCATAACCGGGCCGCCATCGATCCGCACGAATTCCGGCAGCACTGCGACGTAGAAGACCGCAGCCTTGGGATTGAGCAGATTGGTCACCAGTCCGCGCCGGAATGCACGCCATGGCTGGCTGTCCTCGCCTTCGACCGCTTCAGCGGTTTCGCTTTCGCTCGCCCATGCGTCCCAGGCGAGCCACACCAGATAGGCCACGCCGGCCCATCGCAGCATCTCATAGAGCCAGCCCGAATTGTCGATCACTGCGGCAAGTCCGAGCGCCGCAGCAATACCATAGGTCATCAGGCCCAAGGCGATACCGGCGACCGCAGCGAAGCCGACCCGCAGCCCGTGCGATAGCGACAGGGACGCGAGATAGGCCATGTTGGGCCCAGGCGTGATCTCGATGATCGTTGCGGTCAGCGCGAAGGCCAGCAGTGGATTGATGCCGGTGAAACTCATGTGGCCCCTCGCGACGTTTCAATCGGACGCGGGGAAAGGCTGCTGCTTAATGCGCCTCTTCCCAGTTATCCGCCGCGCGCGCATCCACGTGCAGCGGCACCGACAGCAGCACCGCCGGGAATGGCGCGTCCTGCATGGTGTGCTGCACGATAGGCAGCGTCGCCGCGACTTCGTCGTCGGGGACCTCGAAGATCAGTTCGTCATGCACCTGCAGCAGCATTTTTGCTGAGAGCTTCTTCTCTGCCAGCGCA
Source organism: Tardiphaga sp. 813_E8_N1_3 (assembly GCF_051811025.1). NCBI lineage: Bacteria > Pseudomonadati > Pseudomonadota > Alphaproteobacteria > Hyphomicrobiales > Nitrobacteraceae > Tardiphaga > Tardiphaga sp. 813_E8_N1_3. Next base: position 5,077,672 of record NZ_JBPWQE010000001.1, on the reverse strand, counting down.
TCTTCCATCCGCGTCATGGCGCGGCGGATGATGTCGGCCGCGGTGCCCTGCAGGCGGGCATTGATGGCGGCGCGTTCGTTGAAGGCGCGGATCGAGGCGTTGCTCGCCTTGATGTCCGGGTAGTGGCACTTGCGGCCGAACAGAGTCTGCACATAGCCGTGCTCCCTGCAGAAATCGCGCGTCTGATCCATGTAAGCGCGGATGCCGGGGAAGCGCTCGAAGTACTTCTTGATATAGGCGCCGGCTTCCTCGCGGGGGATGCTGAGCTGATTGGCGAGGCCGAAGGCCGAGATGCCGTAGATGATGCCGAAATTGATCGCCTTGGCGCGGCGACGGATTTCCGCCGGCATGTCCTTGACCGGCACGCCGAACATTTCCGACGCCGTCATGGCGTGAATGTCGAGCCCGTCCTGGAAGGCCTGTTTCAGCACGGGGATATCGGCGATCTCCGCCAGCAGTCGCAATTCGATCTGCGAGTAGTCGGCCGACACCAGCTTGTGTCCGGGCGCGGCGATGAAGGCACGGCGGATCTTGCGGCCATCCTCGGTACGAACAGGGATGTTCTGCAAATTCGGTTCGTTGGACGATAGGCGTCCCGTGGTCGTCGCAGCCAGCGCGTAAGTGGTGTGAACGCGGTGGGTCTGCGGATGCACGTAGTTCGGCAGCGCGTCGGTATAGGTCGAGCGCAGTTTCGACACCTGGCGCCAGTCGAGGATTTTCCGCGGGAATTCGTGGCCCTGTTCGGCGAGGTCATCGAGCACCTGCGCGGAGGTTGACCATGCACCGGTCTTGGTCTTGCTGCCGCCCGGCAGACCCATCTTGCCGAACAGGATATCGCCCAATTGTTTGGGGCTGCCGATATTGACCTCCTCGCCGGCGATCTCGCGGATCTCCGCCTCGATGCGGGCAGCGGTCTGCGCGAAGTCCGCCGACAGTTTCGAGAGCACTTGGCGGTCGATGGAGATGCCGCGGCGCTCCATGCGGGCGAGCACGGAAATCAGCGGTCGCTCCAGCGTCTCATAGACGGTGGTCATGTGCTCGGCCGCAAGGCGCGGCTTCAGCACATTCCACAGCCGCAGCAGCACGTCGGCGTCTTCGGCGGCGTAGGCCGTGGCGCGGTCGATCTTGACCTGCTCGAAAGTCAGCTTGCCTTTGCCAGAGCCGATCAGTTCGCCAAAGGTCAGCATGGCGTGGCCGAGCCAGATCTCGGCGAGCGCATCGAGCCCATGGGCATTGCGCCCGGCATCGAGCGCATAGGACATGAGCTGCACGTCGTCGGTGTTGCGCAGGGTGATGCCGTGCTGTGCCAGCAGTACCGCGGTGAACTTGATGTTGAAGCCGATCTTCAGCAGGCCCGCGGATTCCAGCATCGGTTTCAGCGCTTCAAGCGCATCGGCAGCCTTGATCTGATCGGGCTCGAGGTCGGCGGCGAACAGGCCTGAACCGTCGCCGGACTGGCGATGTGCCAGCGGCACATAGCAGGCATCATTCGGACCGAGCGACAGCGCGATGCCGACCATGTCGGCCTGCATCGGATCGATCGACGACGCCTTGCACTCGAACGCGACGTGGCCGGTATCGAGGATCCGCGCAATCCATGCGTCGAGCTCGGCGAGCGTGCGCACGGTCCGGTAGTCGTCGCGCTTGACCGGCAGTTTTCGCGCGGCTGCGGCGCGGGCGGCGGCGAGAGAGACGGGCGTCAGTGCAGAACGGTTGGCGTGAACAGGCGCTTCGATATGCGCGCTGCTCGTCGGACTTGAGACATTCCCTCCCCCCTTGCGGGGGAGGGTTAGGGAGAGGGGTGAGCCAAACAGGTCGCTCTCGCCTGTGGACCCCCCACCCCGGCCCTCCCCCGCAAGGGGGGAGGGAGCAGAAGCGCCGCCGCTGATCCCTGCCGCATCCACATCCGCCGGATCGATCTCGGCATATTCAGCGACGCGGCGCGTCAGCGTCGAAAATTCCATCGCCTTCAGGAACGCGATCAGCTTGCGCGCGTCGGGCTCGTGCACGGCGAGATCATCGAGGGGCACGTCGAGCGCGACCTTGTCGTCGAGCAGCACCAGTTTCCGCGAGATGCGCGCTTTTTCGGCGTGCTCGATCAGCGATTCTCTCCGCTTCGGTTGCTTGATTTCGCCAGCGCGATTGAGCAGGGTTTCGAGGTCGCCATATTCGGTGATGAGTTGCGCGGCGGTCTTGATGCCGATGCCGGGGACGCCCGGCACGTTGTCGACGCTGTCGCCGGCCAGTGCCTGCACTTCGACAACCTTGTTTGGCGGCACGCCGAATTTCTCGATCACCTCGGCAATGCCGAGGCGGCGATCCTTCATGGTATCGTACATGGTGACCTGCTCGGTCACGAGCTGCATCAGATCCTTGTCCGACGACACGATGGTGGCGGTGGCGCCGCGTTCACCGGCTTCGCGGACATAGGTCGCAATCAGGTCGTCGGCCTCGAAGCCGCCCTGTTCGATGCTCGGCAGGTCGAAGGCGCGGACCGCGTCGCGGATCAGCGCGAATTGCGGGATCAGGTCGTCTGGCGCGGGCGGCCGGTGCGCCTTGTATTCGGGGTAGAGCTTGTTGCGGAAGGTGACTTCGGACTTGTCGAAGATGATCGCCAGATGCGTCGGCCGGTTGTCCGGCGGCATGTCGCGGATCAGCTTCCACAGCATGTTGCAGAAGCCCAGCACCGCATTGACCTGCAGCCCGTCGGACTTGCGGTTCAGCGGGGGCAGTGCGTGATAGGCGCGAAAAATATAGGACGAGCCGTCGACCAGAAAGACGTGGTCGCCCTTCGCGAGGGCCTTGAGGGTGGCGGGCTTGGCGGCGGCTGTTTCTGAGGTTTTCGGCATGGCCGCAACTTAAGGATTTTCACCGGAAATGACAGTCTGTCAGCCGGTCATCCCGCCGGTTTTTGTCATGTGGTCCGGCTTGCGTCGCGCCCTGTTACATGTGCCCTTGCGCCGGTCATTGCCAATCGAAGGACCATCCATGCCCGACCTCGCCGAACTGATGGACAAAATGAAGAGCGTGGAGGCCGAGATCGAGGCCGAACTGACCCGGCGGCGGGAGGAGCTGCGGTTTCGCTTCGAGCGGCGCAAGATCGCGTTCGAGCAGGACATCGAGGATCTGCAGCGCGCCATCAAGGTCAAGGCCTCAAAATACCTCTTCAACGCCAACCCGCTCATCGTGTTGTCCGCCCCGGTGATTTACTCGCTGATCATCCCCTTCGTGCTGATTGATCTCTGGGTGATGGCCTATCAGGCGATCTGCTTTCCGATCTACGGTATCCCCAAGGTGCGGCGCCGTGACTATCTGGTGTTCGACCGGCATCACCTTGCCTATCTCAACATCATCGAGAAGGTGAACTGCGCCTATTGCTCGTATTGCAACGGCGTCGCTGCCTTTGTGCGCGAAGTCGCCGCCCGCACCGAAGTCTATTGGTGCCCGATCAAGCATGCGCGCCGCGTGCTCGGCCCGCATCCGCATTATGTCGGCTTCGCGGATTTTGGCGACGCGGAAGGCTTCCGCAGCCGGATCGAGAACATGAAGGATGGTGTGAAGCTCAATGACGGCACGCCGCCCAAGGTGGTGTGAGTTTTACTCCGCCGCCTGCAGCGTCGCGCTTTTCTTCTTCGGCGCAATCCAGAACGCTGCCGGGCGTTCGAACAGGAAGTTCGCACGGACCATCAGTGCGAGCCTCCAGATCACCAGCGCGCCGATGACGCCGCAGAGCGTCACCAGCAGCGAGATCGTGCCGATGTCGAACGGGCTGAACTTCAACAATAGCGCGCGGGATGTCGCCATCGGCAGGAAGAAGGCGAGATAGATCACGATGGAATGCTCGCCGAAGAAGCGGATGAAGCCGAGCCACTGCATCTTTGCCAGCAGCGTGCCCATCACGATGATCGCGACCGCGCCGGCAAAGCCGAGCATCAGCGAGATCACCGGCCATTCGCTGCAGCCGTCATAGACGAGAGCGGCATTGACCAGTGCCCAGGCCGCGAGGCCGACCAGCGCCATCACTGGTCTGGCCCGCGCCCGATCGGACAGCGCGAAGACCTGCGTTGCGAACAGATAACCGGAATAGAAGTAGACGAAGCGCGAGCAGAATTCGTCGATCATCGTCCAGCCGGTGGTGACATGCGCCATCTCCAGGGCGGCAGCGATGCCCCAGATCAGCAGCGGCGGCACGCGCCGCGCCAGCTTGGTGACGACGAAGAACACCGGCAACATATAGATGAACCACAGCGTGCCGAACGGCTCGATATAGGAGATCAGATAGAGGTTGGCGACATAGGCCCAGCCATGTTCGGCGGCGAAGCCGGGCGCCTTGAAGCCGAACTGGATGGTCACCCACAGCACGTAGAAATACAGGAAGTGGACGACCTTGCGGTCGAGATAGGTCCGCCAGTCGCGGTCGATGACGACAGCCAGAAATAGCCCGGAGATCAGGAAGAAATCCGGCATCCGGAACGGCTTCGCGAAGGCCACCAGCAGATGCATGTAGCCGGTCTGGCCGGCGGCCAGTTCGACACCCAGCACTGAATGCATCATCACCACCATGACGATGCAGATGCCCTTGGCGTAATCGACCCAGTCGATTCGCTCTGTCCCTGACAGCGCCGCGCGATCGGCGACGGCGAAGGTGCCACTGGTGGTCATCGGTATCCCCTGTTCGGCGCTTCTTTTGGCAGGATCATGAGACGAGATCGGTTTCAATTGCCTTTCCCTGAACCCCAAATATGCCCCGCAAATGGTTGCGGCAGTGCGAGTTTGGCGGGGTGGTTAACGCAGGTTAAGGAATGTGGGATGGTCCGCCGCTTCGCTGCCGCGTATGACAGCCGGGACCATTGCAGAGCCTGATTTGACCCGAACCTTCGATACATCCCTACCCATCGATGCTGTGCTCGACGACCTGTCGCGCGCGCTGGACGCCGGCAACGCCGCGGTGCTTGTCGCGCCGCCGGGCGCCGGCAAGACTACGCGCGTGCCGTTGGCGCTGCTCGATGCACCGTGGCTGCAGGGCAGGAAGATCATCATGCTGGAGCCGCGGCGCATCGCAGCCCGCGCCAGCGCCGAGCGGATGGCGAAAACGCTGGGCGAGCGCGTCGGCGAAACCGTGGGCTATCGCGTCCGCTTCGGCTCGAAGATCTCGCGCAATACCCGCATCGAGGTGGTCACCGAAGGCATCTTCTCGCGGCAGATCCTCGATGATCCCGAGTTGAAAAATATCGGCGCGGTGCTGTTCGACGAATTTCACGAGCGCTCGCTCGATGCCGATATGGGCCTCGCGCTGGCGCGCGATGCGCAGATCGGATTGCGCGAGGACATGCGCATCCTGGTGATGTCGGCGACCATCGACGGCGCGCGCATTGCAAAACTGCTTGGCGATGCACCGGTCATCGCCAGCGAGGGTCGCGCCTATCCCGTGGAAACGCGCTATCTCGGCCGCAAGCCCGACATCCAGCTCGAGCGGCAGATGGCCGACGCCATCGCGACCGCCTTGCGCGCCGATCCCGGCTCGGTGCTGGCGTTCCTGCCGGGCGCTGCAGAAATTCGCCGCACGCAGAATTTTCTCGCCGAGCGCGTGCAGGACGCGTCCATCGAGATCGTGCCGCTGTTCGGCGCGCTCGATGCCGGCGTGCAGGACCGTGCCATCCAGCCCGCGCCCAAGGGGCAGCGCAAGGTGGTGCTGGCGACCTCGATTGCCGAGACCTCGCTGACCATCGAAGGCGTGCGGATCGTGGTGGATTCCGGCGTCGCGCGCGTGCCGCGCTATGAGCCGGACATCGGGCTGACGCGGCTGGAAACCGTGCGCGCCTCGCGCGCCGCCGTTGACCAGCGCCGCGGCCGCGCCGGACGTACGGAGCCCGGCATCTGTTATCGGCTATGGGACGAGCCGCAGACGGCGTCGCTGCCGGCCTACACACAGCCGGAAATTCTCAGCGCCGATCTGTCGACGCTGGTGCTCGATCTCGCGCAATGGGGCGTCAGCGATCCCGCGCAATTGACTTTCCTCGATCCGCCGCCCGCGCCAGCGCTGAAGGAAGCGCGCGGCCTGCTCGGCGAACTCGGCGCGCTGGATGGTAATGGCCGCATCACCGAGGAAGGTCACGCGCTGCGCGCGCTAGCCCTGCCGCCGCGGCTGGCGCGCATGATCGTGGATTCGGCGCGGTTTGGTTATGGCGAGGAGGCCGCCGAGATCGCCGCCATTCTCACTGAACGTGGTCTTGGTGGCGACAGCGTCGATCTCGACCACCGCCTTGATCAATTCCGCCGCGACCGCTCGCAGCGCGCCGGCAGCGCGCGGCAGCTCGCGGAGCGCTGGGCGGGGCAGGTTGAAGGCAACACGAAGGCGGCTGCTGCTCCCTCCCCCCTTGCGGGGGAGGGTCGGGGAGGGGGGTCCACAAGCGAGGTCGGAGTTCGTGGCACCCCCACCCCCGGCCCCTCCCCGCAAGGGGGAGGGGAGCGCACGGTCGGAGCCAAGACCAATAGCGATATCGATCTCACCACCGGCACCATGCTCGCTTTCGCCTTCCCCGATCGTGTGGCCAGAAATCGCGGCAACGGCAGTTTCGTACTTGCCAATGGACGCGGTGCGTCGATCGAACAGAGCGCGGCACTCGCACGCGCGCCTTACATCGCCGTCGCCGAACTCACCGGCACCGCCGCCAATGGCCGCATCCTGCTGGCGGCGCCGATCGCGCAGGCTGATATCGAGGCGCGTTTCGCTGATCAGATTGAAAATACGGATGAGATCACGTTCGATCGTGCGTCGATGTCACTGCGCGGGCGCCGCAAGCGCGTGCTGCATGCGATCACGCTGTCGGAAGCGCCGTTCACGCTGAAGCCGTCCGAAGACACCGCGCGCGTCTTCGCCGATGGTCTTGTGGCCGCGGGCATCGATCGCCTGCCATGGTCGAAGGCGCTGCAGCAGTGGCGCGGACGTGTGATGTTCCTGCGTGCGTCGGAAGGCGACACATGGCCCGATCTGTCCGACACTGCGCTCGCCGCGGCGCGCGAGAGCTGGCTGATGCCGGCATTGTTCGACAAGACCTCGCTGAAGGATTTTTCGGCCGGCGATCTGTCCGATGCCGTGATGGGTCTGCTGCCCTGGGATCTGCGCGCGCGGCTCGACAAGGAAGCGCCGACGCATTTCGAGGCGCCGACGGGGACGGTACTGGCGATCGACTATGAAGCCGAGCAGGGGCCGACCATTGCCGTCCGTCTGCAGGAATTGTTCGGGCTCAACACCCATCCGTCGGTCGCCAAGGGCAAGGTACCGCTGGTGCTGGAATTGCTGTCGCCGGCGCAGCGGCCGGTGCAGGTTACGCGCGATCTGCCGGGCTTCTGGCGGGGCAGCTACCTCGATGTGCGCTCGGACCTGCGCGGCCGCTATCCGCGCCATCCCTGGCCGGAAGATCCCGCCAATGCGCTGCCGACGCGCCGCGTGAAGCCGCGCGGGACGTGATCATCAGGCAAAGTGCCGCTCATTAACGCTTCGCTCATCCTTTTCGCGAAAATAGCAGTCTGTAAGACCGTCCTGAACGGACGGTGGTGAGCCCGTGTGATGAACTCGCGGTTCCCCTGATTGCGTTCAGTGAGGTTGCGTATGCGTAGTATCATGTTCTTCGCGGCGATCCTGATCGGTCTGGGCACCGTGATGGCGCAGATGGCCGACAAGATGACGGCGACGACGCCGGCCATGGCGAAGGCGTCATCCGCCGCACCCACCACACAGGGCAATGCAAAGGCCGGTGTCCGCAGCCTGTCGATTGCGCGCGATGCGCGCGGTCACTTCCAGACTGAAGCTAATATCGATGGCCAGCGCATCGGCTTCATGGTCGATACTGGCGCGTCCGTCATCGCATTGAATGAAAAGTCGGCGGCGCGATTTGGCCTGCGTCCCTCGCGTGCCGATTATAACGCCACGGTGACAACGGCGAATGGAACGCTGAAGGCAGCACGCGCGCGAATCGCCATGGTGCAGGTCGGTGAACTCACCGTGCGTGATGTCGATGCGATGGTGCTGCCCGATGAGGCACTTTCCGAGAATCTGCTCGGCCTGTCGTTTCTCTCGAAGTTGAAACGCTTCGAATATGCAAATGGCCGGATGGTACTCGAACAGTAGTACCTCATATCCCACGGCATTTACGCCGCAGCCCAATTCTAAACAAACTCGCATCCTTGAATGCCCGCACGTCTTCCCACAGACGTGCGCAAAGGCTAAGCCTGCGCATTCGAGATTGATCCCAATAGATGCGAGGTCCCGTGATGTTTCCGAAGCCGAAGCCCTTGCTCGTGCCGAATACCTACGCTTACGAATCCGAGCCGATGGTAAAGGCCACGGGTTTTCGCGAATATGACGCGCGCTGGCTGTTCGGCAAGGAAATCAACCTGATGGGCATTCAGGCGCTGGGCATGGGGCTCGGTGCGCTGATTGCAGAACTCGGCCAGAAGCAGGAAATCGTCACCGGACACGATTTCCGCGGTTACTCCGCCTCGATCAAATACGCGCTGATGACGGGCCTGATGGCCGCCGGCTGTAAGGTCCATGATATCGGTCTTGCGGTAACGCCGATGGCCTATTTCGCGCAGTTCGATCTCGATGTGCCCTGTGTCGCCATGGTGACGGCCTCGCATAACGACAATGGCTGGACCGGTGTGAAGATGGGCGCCAGCAAGCCGCTGACCTTCGGTCCGGACGAGATGACCCGGCTGAGGGAAATCGTGCTCAATGCCGAGTTCAAGAACAAGGCTGGCGGCTCCTATCAATTCCACGAGAATTATCCGGCGCGCTATATCGCCGATCTCACCAACCGTCCGAAGCTGAAGCGCAAGCTGAAGGTCGTCGTGGCCTGCGGCAACGGCACCGCTGGTGCTTTCGCGCCGCAAGTGATGGAAGCGATCGGCTGCGAGGTGATCCCGCTCGATACCGAGCTCGATCACACCTTCCCGAAATACAATCCGAATCCGGAAGACATGGAGATGCTGCACGCGATCCGCGATGCGGTGCTCGAACACAAGGCCGATGTCGGTCTCGGTTTCGATGGTGATGGCGATCGCTGCGGCGTCGTCGACAACACCGGCGAGGAAATCTTCGCCGACAAGGTCGGCGTGATGCTCGCGCGCGATATGTCCGCGGTTCACAAGGATGCGACTTTCGTGGTCGATGTGAAATCGACTGGCCTGTTCGTGACCGATCCGGTGCTGCAGAAGCAGAATGCCAAGACGACCTATTGGAAAACCGGCCATTCCTACATGAAGCGCCGCACCAATGAGCTGAAGGCGCTCGCCGGCTTTGAAAAGTCCGGTCACTTCTTCTTCAATGCGCCGGTGGGCCGCGGTTATGACGACGGCCTCGTGTCGGCGATTGCGATCTGCGAGATGATGGACCGCGCCCCGGGCAAGACCATGGCCGATCTGAAGGAAGCACTGCCGAAAACCTGGTCCTCGCCGACCATGTCGCCCCATTGCGCGGATGAGACCAAGTATGGCGTCGTCGCTGCGGTGGTGAAGCATTTCGAGGATGCGCAGAAGAAAGGCGACAAGGTTGCCGGACAAGCGATCCGCGATCTCGTGACCGTCAACGGCGTGCGCGTCACCTGCGAGGACGGCAGCTGGGGCCTGGTGCGCGCATCGTCCAACAAGCCGGAGCTGGTGGTCGTGGTCGAAAGCCCGGTCTCCGAAGCGCGGATGCACGACATGTTCGAAGCCATGAACGTGGTGCTGCGGACGCATCCGGAAGTCGGCGCGTATAATCAGACGATCTAATTTCTCCTGTCATTGTCCGGTTAAGCCGGGCGATGACAGTTGGTGGAAAATCGTGCAGAGCTACGGTCTGGCTGCCTGATCCGCTGCAATCATCTCCGACATCTCCCTTGCCGCCTGCGTCACATAGCGCTCCTTGTGGCGCAGCTGGATGAAACGCCGTGTCGGCAGCGAGGCCTTGATGGCGATGAGATCGCCGCTGCCGATCAAGGCGGCGGCAACCAGGCGTGAGATAATGCTCGCACCAGCGCCAGCCACGACGGCCGCGCAGACGGCTTCGTTCGATGGCAGCTCCATGGCAACGCGAACGTGGTCAGGCGCGATGCCTGATTGGTCCAGCACCGATTGCGCGATGGCGCGCGTGCCGGAGCCGGCTTCACGCAGCACCCAGTCTGTCTCGGCGAACTGACCCGGCACGACAGTGTGTTGCTTCGCCCATGGATGCGATCGGCCGACCACCAGCACGAGCTCGTCGTCGCCCACGGGCTGGGTCGCGAGTGCCGGGTCGTCAATCGCGCCTTCAACGATGCCGAGATCGACCTCGCCATCGCGCACCCAGTCCGCCACCTGTTCGGTATTTCCGATGCGCAGGCTGAGGTCGATGCCGGGGAAGCGCTGGCGGTAGCGTGCCATGATTGGTGGGAGAAAATAGTTGCCGACGGTCTGGCTCGCGGCAAGCGCAAGGGAGCCACGCGTCATGCCGGCCATATCGGTGAGCACGGTCGTCGCGGCGGCGGAACGTGCCAGCACGGCCCGAGCTTCGATCAGAAAGGCGCGGCCAATCTCGGTCAACTCGATGCGGCGGCCGACACGGTGAAACAGTTGCGTCGCATAGCGCGCCTCGAGCGCCGCAATGGCGGCGCTGGTGGCGGATTGGGTGAGATGCAGACTCTCGGCAGCCCGCGTCATGTGCTCGTGTTCGGCGACGGCGACGAAGATCCGGAGCTGTTCGAGCGTCATGTGATCTCCGTCAGGTAGTGAGTGTGACCAGCGCAAGGCTGAAGCTGGCAATGAAGAGGAAGGCTGCGGCGCCGAGTAGCAGTGGGCGCAGGCCCTTGGCGCGCAGCTTCTGGATATTGGTTTCCAGCCCCATTGCGGCGAGCGCCATGGTTAGCAGGAAGGTCGTGATCGGAATGATCAGGCTCATAGCTGCATGTGGCGCGTCAACGAGGCTATTCAGGATCACCATCGCCACGAAGCCGAAGGCGAACCACGGCATCGGCACCTTGGCGCTGCCGGATTCCGCGCCGATGGCGCGTGCGCGCCGTGTCGTCAGCAGGCCAAGTGTAATCACCACCGGTGCCAGCATCATCACGCGCGCGAGTTTCGCGACGGTGCCGAATTCGCCGGCGTCGCGGCTCTGCTGGAAGGTGGCCGCGACCACCTGCGCGATCTCGTGGATCGATGCGCCGGCCCACAGCCCGAAATGATGCGGGTCGAGCTGCAGCACGCTACCGAGTAGCGGATAGACGAACATGGCGATCGAGCCAAAGATGGTGACGCAGGCGACCGCGTAGGCGACATCCTCATCGGACGCGCGGGTCACGGTGTTGGTCGCGATCACGGCGGAGGCGCCGCAGATCGATGTGCCGGCGGCAATCAGTTCGACAAGCTGGCGGTCGATGCCCATGGTGCGGCCGAGCCAGGTGGTGAAGACGAAGGTTGCAACGAGCGTTGCCGCGATCACCGCAAAGCCGACGGCGCCAACCTCCAGCAATTGCGCCGCGGTGAGCTGTAGGCCGAGCAGGATGATGGCGAAGCGCAGGATGCTGCGCATGGAGAAGGTGATGCCGGCTTTGGCTGCAGCCGGCGTGCCGGAAGTGTTCTGGATCGCGATACCGATGCCGATGGCCAGGATCATCGGACTGGCGAAGCCGACATAGGGGATTTCACGCAAGGCGAATGCGGCGCCGGCGATTGCGCCGGTGAGCGCCAACCCGGGAAGAAGCGGGAGGTTGCGAGCAGCAAGCGGGCTGGTGCGGTTCGCATCTTCGGCAAGAACGGTCATGGGCCAAACTCCGGTTTGGCCACATCCTCATGCCGTTCGATCAATAAATCTAATTGATCGTTATTGTTGCTTCAATCGAAATATATGATTGATCTGTCTCGACGCCGTCGCCCGCTCGGACTGGGCGACGACAGCACGCCATTACTCAAGCAGCCGGCATGGGTGGCACTGGCAGCGCCGTGACCGACTTGATTTTCTCCATGGCGAAGCGGGAGGTGACGTTCTTTAGCGCCACGGCACTGATCAGCTTCTTGTAGAAGATGTCGTAGCTCTGCATGTCGGCCACGACCACGCGCAGCATGTAGTCGACGTCGCCGGCCATCCGGTAAAATTCCATGACTTCCGGCATGGCGCTGACGGCATCGGCGAATTTCTTCAGCCAGGCGTCGGAATGGTCGCCGCTCTCCACCGAGACAAACACCGAGATACCCAGGCCGATCTTGTTCTGATCGACCAGCGCCACCCGGCGGAGGATCACGCCATCGGCCTCAAGGCGCTGGATGCGCTTCCAGCACGGTGTCGACGAAAGCCCCACGCGGTCGCCGATCTCGGCCACCGATAGCGAGGCGTCTTCCTGGAGCACCGTCAGGATCTTGCGATCGATCGCATCGAGGCGGCGGGTGGATTCAAGGGGCTGGTCGGCGACATCGGTCATGGGAAGAACTTTGTTCTAATTATGGGGTCATGTAACCTCATATATAGAACATTCTTCCAAAGCAAGCCCTGCGCGGCCTCAGCTAAGGGCGCCGACCCTGGATTCCCTCAAAAGCTGTTCGACTTCAGCACGTTGCGGGCAGGCAAAAGCACCGCCATAGCGGGTGCATTTCAGGGCCGCGGCGGCGGAGGCGAAGCGCAGCGCCTCCGGTACCGACTTGCCGCCCGCGAATTCCAGCGCGAAGGCGCCATGGAAAATGTCGCCGGCGCCGAGGGTGTCCACGGTGTGAACGGGGAAGGCCGGGGTTTCCTTCGGATGTCCCTGCTCGTCGAGCCACAGTGTGCCGCGCGGGCCGCGGGTGACGGCGAGGAAGGACGAGGTCAGCGTCGCCATCTTCTGCAGCGCCTTGAGATTGTCGGTGATCCCGGCGGTCGATTGCAGCGCGTCGTCCGAGAAGATCAGGTGCGAGGAAGCGGTCAGCAGGCCCTCGCGCTGTGACAGCGTGCTATCGATATCGACCACCACGGGAATGCCGCGATGGCGCGCCTCGATGCAAAGCTCGGTGGCAAAGCCCGCGCAGCGGCTCTCGACCAGGATGGCGCTGCTGTCCTTCAGCAGCACGTCGTGGTCGGGCAACTTCACCTTCCAGAGTTCGGGATCGCGGAAGGTGACGATGGTGCGCTCACCCGAAGGGTCGATCATGACGGCCGAGATCGGTGTCACCAGACCCGGCATATGCACCAGATGCGCGGAGTCGATGCCTTCCTTGGCAAGATCGTCGAACAGAAACTGGTCGGCGGTCTCGTTCTTGTCGCCCATCGGTCCGGTCATCGACGCCCGGCCGCCCAGCCGGCTGACGCCGATGGCGGCGTTGAGCGCGTTGCCGCCGATGATCTGGGCGAAACGCTGGGAAGGGAATTTCTGGCCACGCCCGGGGACGGATTCGACGGCAAAGGTGAGGTCGCGAACCGGCAGGCCGATACACAATACGTGGACAGGCTTGGCACTCATGAGAAACTCCCCCGTAAAGTCAGACGTGCAGGTCAGGCTTGGTCGGGATGCAGCCAGCGACCGAGCAGATGATGCGCGATGGCGAACGGATGTGGTCCCGCGAGCCCGTCGGGGTGTTCGCGTTTCCACATCAGCATCGCCTCGTCACGGTCAAACCACCGGGCGTCCTCAAGTTCCATTTTGTCGACGGTAATCTCGTCGCTGATGGCGCGGGCCGAGCAGCCGATCATCAGGGATGATGGGTAGGGCCAGGGCTGCGTCATGTAATAGGTGACGTCGGTGCAGCGGATGCCGGCTTCCTCGAAAATCTCGCGCTTCACCGCGTCCTCGATGGTCTCGGCCGCTTCGACGAAACCGGCGAGGCACGAATACATGCCCGGCGCGAACTGCTTCTGGCGGCCGAGCAGGCACTTGTCGCCCTTCTCCACCAGCATGATGACGACCGGATCGGTGCGTGGAAAGTGCTCGGTCTTGCAGCTCGGGCAGACGCGCTTCCAGCCGCCTTCGGCCATCGACGACTTGGCGCCGCAATTGGCGCAAAACCCGTGGCGCTGATGCCAGGAGACGAGCGACTTGGCCTGTGCAACCGCCGAAAGCTGCTCCGGCGGCACCACGCCCTGCATGGCCATGCCGCGGAGTTCGCTGACAACGACATCGTCGCGGGTCAGCAGCTTTTCCACTGCGGGTGCGCCGATGCCCATGCCGAATACGGCATCGCCATCACGCAGGCCGAGAAAGACGGTGCCGGGATTAGCGCCGAATTTCAGCGCCTCGTCGATGGTTAGCAGCGCGCGCTGGGCATCGCCATCCTTCTTCATGACCAGCGAGTCGCGATAGATCACATAAGCGCGCGAGGAGCTTTTGCCCTCCAGCGCGAACAATTTCTCGTCGCTGAAGCGCAGATGCGCGGCGCGATCGAGCGTGTTGGAGACGAAGGCCGGATTACCGAGCGGAAACATGGTGCTTGTCATGATGGTCAACCGAGCCAGATCTTGCGGCGGAGTTCTGAGATAAAGCGCTGCACTTCGGCGGCGTCATGGGCGAGTGGCGGCATCACGCCCCAGATCGGCCGCGGCCAGGCGGCATCGGTCTTGCGGCGGGCGATGATGTGGACGTGCAACTGCGGCACCATGTTGCCGAGCGCCGCGACATTAAGCTTGTCGCATTTGGTGATTTCTTTGAGCGCGCGGCCGACACGGTTGATCTCGGTCATCAACTGGCCCTGCGCGACCTCGTCAAGATCGATGATCTCGGTCGTGTCGGCGCGGCGCGGCACCAGCATCAGCCAGGGGTAGTGCGCGTCTTTCACCACCAGCACGCGACTGAGGGGCAGGTCGCCGATATCGATGGTGTCTTGTTGCAGCTGCTCGTGCAGCGACCAGGAATCAGAGGGGGCCATTCGGACTCTCAATTAAGGCGCGCAGCGTCGCAGGAAGTGGCTGCGCAGACAACCTCCGTCATGGCCGGTTTTGCGCGTCTGGACCACGTTTTCTTGCGACTTTCCTGCGCAAATCTTGCGGCCGACTTGCGGCATCCGCCGCGCTTGCTTTCCGACCATTTTGGCCCCAAATAAGCACCGGGAGATTGGCGGTGGACGAGCCACTCGCCAATCGGGTCAGGTCCGGAAGGAAGCAGCCCTAACGAGATCCGGATCGGGTCGCTCGTCAGTCTCCTACTTGTTTTATCGAGCAAATTCAGCGTCCTGCACACGGGTCGTTTGCTCGGTGGGGGCCTTGTTCGATGAGTGAGGCAGCATCGAAGGCCGGAACCTGTGTCCCGTTCCGCCTATGATGCGCCAGATGTTCCGCAAGCCGGCTTTACGAGACAACACATTGCGGATTCCTCGATGACCGACGCTGGCACGTCCCCTCCCGATGATCACCAGACCGGTTTCGATATGGGGGTTGCCCGGGCGCCTGCAGCCGCCACGCCTTATCGCGTGCTTGCGCGAAAATATCGCCCCGGCAGTTTCGACGATCTGATCGGCCAGGAAGCGCTGGTCCGTACCGTCTCCAACGCGTTCGAGACCGGCCGCATTCCGCAGGCCTGGATTCTCACCGGCGTCCGCGGGGTCGGTAAGACCACGACGGCGCGCATTCTGGCGCGCGCGTTGAATTACGAGATGGCGGATGGATCGGTGAAAGGTCCGACCATCCACATGCCGACACCCGGCATCCACTGTCAGGCGATCATGGAAAGCCGGCATATCGACATTCTTGAAATGGACGCCGCGAGCCACACTGGCGTCGACGATGTCCGCCAGATCAATGACAGCGTGCGCTATGCGCCCTCCAGCGCACGCTACAAGGTCTACATCATCGACGAAGTCCACATGCTGTCGACCGCCGCCTTCAACGCATTCCTGAAGACGCTGGAAGAGCCGCCGGAACACGCCAAGTTCGTGTTCGCCACTACCGAAATTCGTAAAGTCCCTGTGACGGTGCTGTCGCGCTGCCAGCGCTTCGACCTGCGCCGCGTAGATGCCGATGTGCTGATGAAGCACCTCTCGAACATCGCGGGCAAAGAGAATGTCGAAGTCGAGCCGGAAGCGCTGGGCATTATCGCCCGCGCCGCCGAAGGCTCGGTGCGCGATTCGCTGTCACTGTTCGATCAGGCCATCGCGCATGCCGCAGGCACGGTCCGTGCCGATGCGGTCCGGCAGATGCTCGGCCTCGCCGATCGTACGCGGGTGATCGACCTGTTCGATTCGCTGGCGCGCGGCGACATCGCCAGTGCCTTCCGCGAGTTTCGCGAGCAGTACGACGTCGGTGCCGACCCGATCGTGGTGCTGAGCGATCTCGCTGAATTCGTCAATTTCGTCACTCGCGTGAAGATCGTGCCGGCGACCGCCGACAATGTCGCGTTTGGCGAGACCGAACGTCTGCGTGCACGCGATTTCGCCTCGAAGCTGTCGATGCGGGTGCTGTCGCGGATGTGGCAGATGCTGCTCAAGGGCATCACTGAAGTGCAGGGCGCAACACGTCCCGCCGCTGCCGCCGAGATGGTGCTGGTACGCATTGCTTACGTCGCCGATCTGCCGACGCCGGATGAAGCGATCCGGATGCTTGACCAGAATGGCGGGACGTCGCCGATGATTCCAACGAATGGTGGAGGCCGTGCCGCGCCATCATCCCCTCCGTCGGCATCCTTGCCGTCAGCGCAGATGCCGTCCGCCATGCCGACGATGTCAGCGGGCGTATCGCGTGGCCCGACCATGCAGCGCGGCGGGGCCGAGCCATCGCCGCGGCCGCAGGTCGGCATGACGGATGCGCAGCCAGCGCAGGTGCTGAAGATTTCGACATTCCCCGAACTTGTGGCATTGGCCGGCGAGAAGCGCGACCTGATGGTGCGCGGTGCGCTTGAAGCCGATGTACGCCTGATCAAGATCGAGGACGGGCGGCTTGAGTTGGCGATGGAGCGCACCGCGTCGCGCACGCTGATCAACGATCTCTCGCGCAAGCTTGAACAATGGACGGGCCGGCGCTGGGCCGTGATCGTGTCCAACGAACAGGGCCAGGCGACGTTGCGTGAGCAGCAGCTCGAGCAGAAGAACGAGCGCCAGCGCGCGGCGGAAGCCGACCCGCGGGTGAAGGAAGTATTGGCGCGGTTCCCTCGTGCGAAAGTCGAGGTGCGTGTCATCGCTCCCGAGCCGCCGGAATTTAGCGGTAGTGACAGTGACCTGATCAGCGACGATGCGTCCGACGGTCTCAACGACGACGATTAATCGAATTGCGAAGGAAAGCTCATGGCTGATTTTCTCGGCATGATGAAACAGGCAGCGCAGCTGCAATCGAAGATGAAGGCGATGCAGGACGAGCTCGACCATGTCGAGGTCGAAGGCATCTCCGGCGGCGGCCTCGTGTCCGTGCGGATGACCGCGAAGACCGAAGTGAAGGCCGTGAAGATCGATCCGTCGCTGGTCAAAGCCGACGAAGTTGAGATCCTTGAGGATCTGCTGGTCACAGCGCTCGGTGATGCGCGCCGCAAGGCGGAAGCTGCGATGCAAGAGAAGATGCAGGCGCTGACCGGCGGCCTCGGTCTGCCGCCGGGGATGGGCCTTACCTGATATGGCGTCCACGGCCGGTCCGGAAATCGAGCGCCTGATTCAACTGCTGGCGCGGCTGCCCGGGCTTGGCCCGCGCTCGGCCCGGCGTGCCGCGCTGCATCTGATCAAGAAGCGCGAGGCGCTGATGACGCCGCTGGCCGGTGCCTTGCAGGTCGCGATCGACCGTATTCAGGTCTGCAAGGTCTGCAGCAATATCGACACGCAGAATCCCTGCACGATCTGCACTGACCCGCGCCGCGATCCCTCGACAATTGTCGTGGTCGCCGATGTCGCGGACTTGTGGGCGCTCGAACGCGCCCATGCGACGACGGGCAAGTATCATGTATTGGGTGCAACGCTGTCGCCGCTCGACGGCGTCGGCCCGCAGGATCTGACCATCGACGCATTGGTGTCCCGTGCGCATGATTCAGAGGTAAGCGAAATCATCCTGGCGCTGAATGCGACGGTGGATGGGCAAACCACCGCACATTACATCACTGACCTCCTGCAAGAGGCGAATGTGAAAGTCACGCGGCTGGCCCACGGCGTGCCGGTTGGCGGTGAACTCGATTATCTCGACGAAGGCACGCTGTCGGCCGCGATGCGGCAGCGGACGCTGTTTTAAGACTGGAAGAGCATTGATGACACGATTCGACTTGAAGGCTTTGCCGACCTGGGCCGTTGCAATTTGCGCGGCCGGTCTGTTTGCGACGGCTGCGAGCGGTGCGACGGAAACGCCGGCTGCGCCAGCCGCACCGGTGGCACCAAAAACGATGAAGATCGGCGACGTGCTGACTGGGCAGCTCAATGCCATGCGCAGCCGCGACGCCAAGGGCAAGCGCACCAACGTGTATCAAGTGGTCAGCGAGCCCCGCCGGCTGCCGGCCCCCGCCGGTCTATGCAATCTCGAGACCGGCCCCGAGACCTTCGAGATCGTGGCGGCAAGCGAAGCGCAAGCCACGCAGTTGCAGAAACTTGTCGGCAAGGAAGTGGCGTTCAAGGTGTCGGAAGTGTCCTGCGCCGAACAGGCAGGCCAGATGAGCGAAGCGTTGGTGACGAAGTGGAGCGTGGTATCGAAGCCGAACTGAGTTCGCTTCGGTTAAACCCGCACCGGCCCCAGCATTTCGAAATGTCCGCGGCGCTGCAGCCAGATCAGCAGGATCAGGCTGGGCACCGCGACGACCACGCTGATGACGAAGAACATCGGCCATCCCGTCGCTTGCGCGACGTAGCCGGCGCCCGCCGATAGATAGGTCCGCCCAACCGCAGCGAGCGCCGTCAGCAACGCATATTGCGTGGCGGTGTGCAGCGGATTTTTGCAGAGTGCAGAGAGGTAAGCGACGAAGATCACGGTGCCGATGGCGCTGGTGAAATTTTCGACCGAGATGGCCAGTGCCAGCGCCCATTGATTGACGCCGACAATGGCGAGCCACGAGAACGCCAGGTTGGACACCGCCTGCAACACGGCGCCGATCCACAGGCTGGCTGCCAGCGAATAGCGCCGCGCCACGAAGCCGCCGGCGAAACCACCGATCAGCGTGGCAGCGAGGCCGACGCCTTTGACGATGGCTGCGTAATCGTTGCGGGTGAAGCCGAGATCGATCACGAACGGCGCCGTCATGGTGCCGGAAAACGCATCGGTGAATTTGAACAGCACGACGAAACCCAGCGCTGCCCAGGCATCCTTGCGGGCCAGGAATTCAGAGAATGCGCCGATTGCGGCCTGCAGCACGCGCGTGAAGGCGCTTTCGCCGCGTGTCGCGGCTTCGGCCTGCGCTGATTGCTCGGGCTCGGTGGCGGCGAGCGCCGTGACCGTGCCGATCAGCACCATCGCAGCCATCGCCACATAGCCCCACATCCATGCGGTGGAGCGCGCGATGCCCGTGCTCTCGAAGGCGCTGACCAGAAACAGCACGCCGGCGGTCGAGATCAGCATGCCGATGCGATAGGCCGCGACATAGGACGCCATGCCGGCCGCCTGTTCGCTTTCCGGCAGGCTCTCCACACGAAACGCATCGACAACGATGTCCTGTGTCGACGACATCGCTGCGACCAGTAGCGCGCCGAGGGCGACGAACAGTGGCGAGCGGGCGGGGTCGGTAAGCGCCAGCAGCAGGATCGCGCCGATCAGCAGCAGTTGTGAAAATACCAGCCAGCCGCGGCGGCGACCGAATTGCCGCGTGAAGAAGGGCACATGCAGCGCATCGACCAGCGGCGCCCAAAGGAACTTCAGCGTGTAGGGCGTGCCGACGAGCGCGAACAACCCGATGGTACCGAGATCGACGCCAGATTCGCGCATCCACACCAGCAGCGTCGAGCCGGACAGCGCTAGCGGCAGGCCCGACGACAGGCCAAGCAGCAGCACAATCAGCACCCGCGGCTGCGTGTATACCGCCATGCTCTCACGCCAGGAGGCACGGGGCTTCAGGGTGAGGGCGGCTTCGGACGAGTCAGGCGCACTGGTCATGGGGAAGGGTTAGCAGATTCGGAAGGAAGCGGCCTGTGGCCTATTCCCCCGCCTGAATCTTGCGCGGCAGCGGCGCGAACATGTCGGGGGCTGCCGTCTTGGCAATGACCGGGGCGACCTCGGTGGCAGGCTCGCTCTTGCTGAAATCAAGTTCCTCGATACGTCCGGCGCGCTTCTCGATCTTGTCGGCGGAGATCAGGATCTGGCGGACGTCCTCATTGGCCTGTCCGAAATGCGTCTGCAGCTTCATCACGCGATCGCGCAGGCGGGTGAGGTCGTCGCCCAGATTCAGTACCTCGGTGCGGATCTGGTCGGCAGCGTCGCGCATGCGCGCGTCCTTCAGGATCTGCTGCATCACCTGGATCGCCAGCATCAGCAGCGACGGCGATACCAGCACCACACGGGCGCGATAGGCCTTCTGAATGATGTCGTCGAAGCCGTCATGGATTTCCGCATAGACGGATTCTGACGGCACGAACATCAGCGCCGTATCCTGCGTCTCGCCGGCCACCAGATATTTTTCGGCGATGTCGGTGACATGTTTCATCACGTCGGCGCGCAGTCGTTGCGCAGCATGTTTCTTTTCCTCGTCGCTGCGCGCGTCATGCAGCGCCGTGACTGCCTCTAGCGGGAATTTCGCGTCGATGCAGAGTGGCCGCTGATCCGGCAGGAAGATCACGCAATCCGGCCGCTTGCCGGACGACAGCGTGTGCTGGAACGCATAGGCGCCGCTCGGCATGCCGTCCCTGACGATGCTCTCCATGCGAGCCTGACCGAAAGCGCCACGCGACTGCTTGTTGGCAAGTACGTCACGCAAGGTCGTCACCTGCGAGGTGAGGTCGGTGAGGTTCTTGTGCGCGTTGTCGATAATGCCCAGTCGCTCATGCAGCGCGCTCAGGCTTTCCATGGTGTTACGGGTGGTCTGTTCCATCGACTGGCCCACGCGATGGGTCACCGAATCCAGCCGCTCAGATACCGCGCGTGCCATGTCGGCCTGACGACCCGCCAGCGCCTGGCCCATGGCGTCGACGCGGCCGGTGGCCTCGTTCTGCGCCCTCAGCACTTCGCTGAGGCGTTCTTCCAGTTCGTCAGCGCGGATCGCGTGGGCCATGGCCATGGCGGCGCCGCGGCTACCGGAGCGAGCGATGATGATGGCGATGGTGAGCAGCAAGGCCAGCGCCAGCGCGCCGAAGCCCATCAATGCCACGCCGGCGGTGACCGGCATATCGCCGATCATGAAAAGGATCTCGTTCATCCCATCCTTGTAGCCGATTCGGGGCGTGACGCGAACGAAGAGGGAACGTTCATGGTTAACGAATAATGAACTTTCCTGGTTAACCCATCCTTAAGAAACGTGGTTAGCGAGGCCTTAACCGGCATGGTTAACCTTGCCTTAATCTTCATGGCTAGCGGGGAGTTAACGCCCTTCAAAGTCCAGCTTTTCCAGCGGATTGACCCGGACCGGCCCGCAGATTAAATCGCCCGACATGGCCATTCGTGAAATCATTATCCTGCCGGACAAACAGTTGCGGCTGATATCTAAACCTGTCGAGAAGGTGACGTCAGAGGTGCGCAAGCTCGCCGACGACATGTTCGAGACGATGTATGACGCACCCGGGATCGGGCTAGCGGCGATCCAGATCGCGGTTCCGCTTCGGCTGATCACCATGGACATCGCCAAGAAGGACGATGAGGAGGACGGCAAGAAGCCGCGCGTCTTCATCAATCCGGAGGTCATCTCGGCCTCGGAAGAGCTCTCGGTCTATGAAGAGGGCTGCCTGTCGATTCCGGAATATTACGAGGAAGTGGAACGCCCGGCGACGGTGCGTATCCGCTATATGGACCTCGACGGCAAGACCATCGAGGAAGAGGCCTCAGGCCTGTTTGCGACCTGCATTCAGCACGAGATCGACCATCTCAATGGCGTGCTGTTCGTCGACTATCTCTCCAAGCTGAAGCGCGACCGCGTGCTGAAGAAGTTTACCAAGCTCGCCAAGCGCGCGGAGTAGGTTTCTCCGCCCGGCGCTGCAACAGATCGGCTCCGACCTATGTCGCTTCGTTTGATCTTCATGGGCACGCCGGATTTCGCGGTGCCGACGCTGCTCGAACTCGTGGCTCATGGCCATGAGATCGTCGCCGTCTATACCCGCGAAGCAAAGCCCGCCGGCCGTGGCATGAAGCTGCAGCCGACGCCGGTGGCGCGTGAGGCTGAACGGCTCGGCATTCCCGTCTTCACGCCGAAGACGCTGCGGACACCGGAGGCGGAAGCGGAGTTTCGTGCGCATGAGGCCGAGGCCGCGGTTGTCGTCGCCTATGGCATGATCCTGCCGCAGAACATTCTCGATGTACCGCCGCTCGGCTGTTTCAACCTGCACGGCTCGCTGTTGCCGCGCTGGCGCGGTGCCGCACCGATCAACCGTGCGATCATGGAAGGTGATGCCGAGAGCGGCGTCATGGTGATGAAGATGGATGTCGGCCTCGACACTGGCGACGTCGCCATGGCCGAACGTTTGCCGATCACCGATGCGATGACCGCGCTGGATCTGCATGATGCGCTGGCGCCGCTAGGTGCCGACCTGATGGTGCGTGCCATGGGCGCGCTCGAAAGAGGACGGCTCGATTTTACACCGCAGAGCGATGTCGGTGCGACCTACGCCGCCAAGATCGACAAGGCCGAGGCGAAGATCGACTGGTCGAAGCCGGCGCGCGAGGTGCTGCGGCACTGTCATGGCCTGTCGCCGTTTCCCGGCGCCTGGTGCGAAGTGCCGATCGAGGGTGAGGCGGTGCGCGCGAAGATCTTGCGCTGCGAGCTCGCGAAGGGATCGGGCGCGCCGGGCGACGTTATCGACGATCAACTGACCATTGCCTGCGGCGACGGCGCGATCCGTATCATCGATCTGCAGCGCGCTGGCAAGCAGCCGATGAAGGCCCATGAATTCCTGCGTGGCACGCCTCTGAAGCCGCCGCTGCGGGTGAGCTGATGCCGCGCTACAAGATGATCATCGAATATGACGGCGCGCCGTTCTCCGGATGGCAGGTGCAGGCCAACGCGACGCTGACCGTACAGGGCGCGCTGGAAGCAGCGGCAGAAGCCATTTGCGGCGAGCCGATCCGCGTTCATGGCGCCGGTCGCACCGATGCCGGCGTGCATGCGCTCGGCCAGGTAGCCCATTGCGATGTGCCGAAGGTGCTGGTGCCCGGCCGATTCCGTGATGGCATGAACGCGCATCTGCGACCGCATCCGGTCGGGGTGTTGTCGGCAGATGTCGTGCCGGATGATTTCGAGGCGCGGTTCTCGGCCATCAAACGCCACTACGTCTATCGCATCACCAATCGCCGCGCGAACCTCACCGTCGATGCCGGCCGGGTCTGGCGGGTGCCGCGTCCGCTCGATATCGCAGCTATGAGCGAGGCCGCGAAACGTTTGCTCGGTCGCCACGATTTCACGACCTTCCGCGATACCGAATGCCAGGCCAAGTCGCCGATCCGCACGCTCGATCAGCTCGATGTGGTGCAGAACGGCGAGGCGATCACCATCTCGACCTCCGCGCGCTCGTTCCTGCACAGTCAGGTGCGCTCGATGGTTGGCTCACTGGTCTGGGTCGGCAACGGCCGCTGGACGCCGGACGACCTGGCTGCGGCGCTTGCCGCGAAGGACCGCCGCGCCTGCGGTATCGTGGCACCGCCAGATGGGCTGTATCTGGTAAAGGTCGACTACTAGACCTTCACGCGCTTCATCGCATCCCAGAACAGGTCCTGGCCATTGGCGACATTGGCCGTCCAGTGCTCATGCGCGAAATCATTGGCATCGTCGGTGATGAACTTGAACGCGCGCCAGGGAATGCCGTGGCGCAGGCAGACATGGGCGATGGCGAACAGTTCCATGTCGACGACGTCGACCTTGTTGTCGACCAGCCACGGATCGGTCGAGGTGACGAAACTGTCCCCCGTGCCGCAGATGACGCCCTGCCGGCCCGATGACAGGCGGTCGAGATCGGGCGAATAGGGTGTGCGGCCGCGTGGCGCCAGCGGTTCGGCATTCATGTCGCGCTGGATCACGTCGCTGACTTCGACGAGGCCGTTCAGCGTCGTGTTGAGCTTGCCCGCCGTACCGTAGTTCACCACCAGCCTCGGTTTGTCGATCTGGATCGCCTGCAGCGTGGCAATCGTCGTGTTGATCTTGCCGACGCCGGTGAAGATCACGCGAAAGCCAACAGGCGCACGTGCCACATCGAGCTCGCTGTCGAGAGCGGTGAGAACCAGAATGCCGTCGCTCATGCGAAATACCGATCCAGTACGCCACGATAGATTTGGGTAAGTTTTTCCAGATCGGCGACCTTTGTGTGTTCGTCGATCTGATGCATGGTCTGACCGACCAGGCCGAATTCGATTACCGGACAGTAGTTCTTGATGAAGCGCGCATCCGAGGTACCGCCGCCCGTGTTGAGATCGGGTGTGCGGCCGGTGACATCCTTGATCGCGGCAACGACCGTATCGGTAAACGCGCCCGGCTTTGTGACGAAGCTATCCGAATTGCTCGGCTCCCAGATCACCTGCGCGCGAATGCGATTGCCTGCGGCAGCCGCGACGCGTGAATCGATCAGCTCGCGCAATGACGCCTGCGTGTGATGGTCGTTGAAGCGGATATTGAACTTCGCCCGCGCTTGCGCCGGGATCACGTTGCTGGCGGTGTTGCCGACGTCCACTGAAGTGAATTCGAGATGGGACGGCTGAAACTGCGCATTGCCCTGATCGAGCGGATCGCTGCTCAGCGCCGTGATCAATGTGGCGATATCGGGCACCGGATTCGACGCGCGATGCGGATATGCGACATGGCCCTGCACGCCATCGACCACCAGCGTGCCGGACTGCGAACCGCGGCGGCCGATCTTGATGGTGTCGCCCATCTCCTCGACATTCGAGGGCTCGCCGACGATGCAGTGATCGAACTTTTCGCCGCGCTCGGCGGCCCATTGCAGCAGCTTCACGGTGCCGTTGACCGCGATGCCTTCCTCGTCGCCGGTGATCAGGAACGAGATCGACCCTTTCGGCTGCTCCCCGTTCGCGGCGAGATAGTCCAGCACGGCGGCGACTGACGCGGCGATGCCGCCCTTCATGTCCACGGCGCCGCGGCCATAGAGCAATCCATCCGTCACATCGCCAGAGAAGGGGGCATGACTCCACGTGGCTTCTTCCCCGGGTGGAACGACGTCCGTATGGCCCGCGAAACAGATATGCGGCGCTGAGGTCCCGATACGCGCATAGAGGTTTTCGATGTCGGCACTGCCTTCCTCGCTGAAGGTGACGCGATGGACTTCGAAGCCGGCCGACGTCAGCAGGCTCTCGAGCACGCCGAGGGCGCCGGCATCGGCGGGCGTGACGGACGGGCAGCGCAGCAGCGCTTGGGCGATGGACAGGGCGTCATTCATGTCCCCCGATTAACATGAGGTCCCATCGATGGGCCAGCGCGATGCGGGACAAATTCAAGCTCGCTTTGCTGGTCCCAGGCCGGCCGCGTATCGACTGGATCGGCGGGGGCCAGCAGGTCGGCGCCGAACCGGTTGTCGCCGTGCGTTCCCTTGAGGACATACAGTTCGACCGCCCCCCAGAGGGCGACGATGAATACGACTATGGCCAGCGCGATCGCGAGGATCGAGTCGCCCAGCCAGCCACCAAGCTGGTTGTACAGGCCGGGCACGACAAAGAACGGAACCATCCACCAACCGCTTCGGTCCCGATCATGTAGCCGTTTGATCGAGATAGCTGCATAGATCCATAGGAATAGTGGTGTTGCCACCACGTGGACCACCAGCAGGAGCAAGTTGGCTCGTGGCATCGAACGATACGATGCGGGATCGACGATGGCGAAGATGTCGCCGGTGCTGAAACTGTAGGAGTTGATCGGCATTCCCAGCAGCTTCCCGATGCCCACCATCGCCGAGCCCAGCAACATCATACAGCCCAGCATGATTAGCGCCGCGAGCCAGACTCTGGAGCGGTTGATGCGGCCGTCAAAGCCGAACAGAAGCCATTGATAGCCCATGAGCGGTGCTCCGGAGCACGGCGATGGCGCGGCTCAGGATAGTTTGTCGCCTCGGGTGGACTTCGGTTCGATCGCGGAGCGGAACGCGCGGCCGATGAGGCTCAGACCTTCTGTGCAATCGCAGGTTCGGCAAGCGGATCGGGACCGTATTCATTCGGACCCGCAGTGCCGCGCAGGAAGCCCAGTTCGACGATGGCCCAGATGGTCACGGCGAAGCTGGCAATATGAAAGACGAAGCTGGTGCTTGCGCTGCTGGTGCTGCCGATGCCGCTCAGGACGCTGGGGCCGAGCCAGAACACCAGGATCCACCATCCACTCTTCTCGCGGTCGTGCAGCCGCTTGATGCCGGTGGCGATGCCGGACCATGTGCCGGCGACGATGAGGACGATGGCCGCCAGCCACAGCAGGATGGCCGCGCCGACCATGCTGAACAGCCGGTCGGTGTCGAATCCGCCGAGCCACATCACGGCAGCGGTGATGAAGGTGATCCAGATGACCAGGTAGATCAGGATGGCTAGCCAGTATTTGCCGCGATTGATCCGTCCCGTGAAGCTGAAAAGCAGCGTGGTCCAGTCCATGGCAGCCCCCAAATTGTCGATCGATCCGGTCTGCGCGATGCTACGCGCAAACCGGATGAAACGACAAATCAGTCGCGCAGCAACTCGTTGATGCTGGTCTTGGAGCGGGTGCGCTCGTCGACACGCTTGACGATCACGGCGCAGGCGGTGGAGGGGCCGATCTGGCCGTTCTTCATCGGCTTGCCGGGCAGGTTGCCGGGGACCAGCACCGCATATTCCGGCACTTCGCCGACGAACACTTCGCCGGTTTCGCGATCGACGATCTTGGTCGACGCGCCCAGGAACACGCCCATGGCCAGCACCGCGCCTTTGCGTACGATCACGCCTTCAGCGACTTCCGAGCGGGCGCCGATGAAGCAGTCGTCCTCGATGATCACCGGACCGGCCTGCAGCGGCTCCAGCACGCCGCCGATGCCGACGCCGCCCGAAATGTGCACGCGCTTGCCGATCTGGGCGCAGGAGCCAACAGTCGACCAGGTGTCGACCATGGAGCTCTCATCGACATAGGCGCCGAGATTGACGAAAGACGGCATCAGCACGACGTTCTTGGCGATGAAGGCCGACTTGCGCACGATAGCGCCCGGTACAGACCGGAAGCCGGCGTCGCGGAAGCTGTTGTCGCCCCATCCCTCGAACTTCGAGGGCACCTTGTCCCACCAGGCCGCGCCGCCGGGACCACCAGAGATCTGCGCCATGTCATTGAGGCGGAACGACAGCAGCACGGCCTTCTTCAGCCACTGATTGACGGTCCACTTGCCGTCGTCGGCGCGGACGGCGACGCGGGCCTCGCCCTTGTCGAGCAGGTTCAGCGCCTGATCGACGGCGTCGCGCACTTCGCCCTTGGTCGCAGCGTTGACGTTATCGCGCGCGTCGAAGGCGGCATTGATGGTGGATTCGAGGGCGGTCAGCGACATCGCGATTTCCTTGGGCAGAACGTGGGTAAAAGGTGATTTCTTGAAGCTTTTGTCGGGATTTGGCCGGGGAGAGTCAAGACGCGTGGGCGGCCATCCCGCTCTACCGCCCCCTATTCAGCGCCGCCAGAAAACTCGTCAGATCGTCGGTGACATGGTCGACATGGTCGTCGTCACGGCCTTCCAGCTCCCAGTCCTCGCGCACCACCTCCTTGGCGCCGTCGGGCACGATCAGCACGGTGGTCATGCCGAGTTGGTGCGGCACGACGAGGTTGCGCGACAGGTCCTCGAACATGGCGGCTTTGGAGGGATCGACGCCATGCAGGCGCAGGAATTTATCATAGGTCTGCTGAGCGGGCTTCGGTTCAAGATCGGCGGCGATGATGTCGAAGATTGCTTCGAACTGGTCGGCGAAACCGAGGCGCTCCAGCACGGCGCCGGCATGGGCGACCGAACCGTTGGTCAGGATCAGTTTGCGGCCTGGCAGTTGCGCGATCGCGGCGCCCATCACCGGATTGGGCTCCAGCGGCGAATGATCAATCTCGTGAACGAAAGCCAGAAAATCGTCGGCGCGGACACCGTGCTCGATCATCATGCCGCGCATGGTGGTGCCGTAGCGCTTGTAATAGTCCTTCTGAACCTTGAAGGCCGCGTCGGGCGAAATCCTGAGGAAGTTCGCGACGAAGTCGCGGATCTTGCCGTCGACCTGCTGCCACAGGTTCACGTGGTGCGGATACAGCGTGTTGTCGAGATCGAACACCCATGTCTCGACATGGTTGAAGGCACGCGGCGATTTGGTCGGCAGGGTCATTGATTGTCTCTGTTGTCTGGCCGTCACGGTGTCCCAAAGCGCAGCGTCTTGCCGCCGCCTGTCATATCGACGATGGCGAAGCCGACGCTGGTGAGGCCGCGGCTATTGCAGTCGTTGTGTTCGCGGATCTCGAATTTGCTCTCGCGCGTGCACAGCATGCGAACGCCGCCCCAGTTCAGGGGCTTGTCGTTAAGCTTGATAGCGCGGCCGTTATCATCGACTGCTTCGGCGAAACTGAGGATCTGGCGGGGCTGGCCGACCACGTCGGGCCGCAGGCATTTGCCGGGCTCGATGCGATACCAGCCGCGGCTGACAACGCCCTTGCCGTCATCGGTCGCGACAGACGCCATCACCTTGTAGGACGTATCGTTGCACCAGGTGAGGCCTGTTGCGGAGGGCGCCTGCACGGCGGCGATCATGGTCTCGAAGAAATTCGGCGTTGAAACCACATCAGCCGCGAGACTGCGGCTCTTGAGGAATGAGGACAGCGCGCTCTGGGTCTTCGGTCCATCGACGCCGTCGATCGGTGCGGCGTCATAGCCCGCGATCACCAGCAGGCGCTGGATGGCAGCGAGCTTGGCCTGCTCGTCGTCATATTCGCTGTCTTCCGCGAGATAGGCGACCATATTGCCGTCGTCGGTCTGCGTCGGCTTGATCATCGTGAACGGCGCTTGTGACTGTCCGGCACGGCATTGCCGGGCAGCGGCGATAACGAAGTTATCCGGCGCGATGCACAGGTTGTCGGTGCCGTTTTGCGCCACGGGTGAGGCGCCGTAGATGCTGAGTGCACGGGCATGCAGCAGGATACGATCGGCCGTCAGCGTGCCCTGCACGACGACGCGGCACTGCGCGGGATCGATGCGAAACCAGCCGCGTGTCGCAGTGGCGCTCTTGTCGTCGATACCGATGGCGGCTTCGACAACATAGCTCATGCGGTTGCAGAGTTTGAGGTCGGCGTGGGCGGGGATGGTGAATGCGCCCAATAGCAGAGCGAGACTGAGAAAAAGCGAGCGGCCGGAGCCTCTCCACGCGTCATGGCCGGGCTTGACCCAGTCATCGATCTTTTGCGTCACGCGTTGGCAGAAGACGTGGATGCCCGGCACAAGGCCGGGCATGACGATGCTTCTGATGCGTGCCCTGTCCATCACTTGTGGATCAGCGTGCCCGTGCCCTGATTGGTGAAGAGTTCGAGCAGCACGGCATGGGGAGTCTTGCCGTCGATGATGACGACGCCTTCGACACCTTGTTCGAGCGAATAGATGCAGGTTTCGACCTTCGGGATCATGCCGCCGGAAATCGTGCCGTCGGCGATCAGCTTGCGGGCATCCTTGATCGACAGTTCCGGGATCAGCTTCTTCGACTTGTCGAGCACGCCCGGCACGTCGGTGAGCAGCAATAGGCGCTTGGCCTTCAGCGCGCCTGCGACGGCGCCGGCAAAGGTGTCGGCATTGACGTTGTAGGTCTTGCCTTCCTTGCTTGCTGCAAGCGGCGCCAATACCGGGATCAGCTCATAGCCGATCAGCTGGTTGAGTAGCGTGAGATCGACTTTCTCCGGTTCGCCGACGAAACCGAGATCGACCACCTTCTCGATGTTCGAATCAGGATCGACCATGGTGCGCGTCGCCTTCGACGCGGTGACCATGTTGCCGTCCTTGCCGCATAGGCCGACTGCCTTACCGCCGGCTTCGTTGATATAGCTGACGATCTGCTTGTTGATCGAGCCGGCAAGCACCATCTCGACGATCTCGATCGTCGCCGCATCGGTGATGCGTAATCCAGCGGCGAATTCCGACTTGATGCCGAGGCGCGTCAGCATCTGCGCGATCTGCGGTCCGCCGCCATGGACGACCACCGGATTGATGGCGGTCTGCTCCAGCAGAACGATGTCGCGGGCAAAGGCGCGCGCTGTATCCTCGGCGCCCATGGCGTGTCCGCCATATTTGATGACGATCGTCTCTTCGTCATATTGCTGCATGTGGGGCAGCGCCTCCGACAGGATGCGGGCCTGGTCGAGAGCACTGATGATGGGCGCGTCGGTCATGAAGCGGATCTCACGGTGAGCAATCTGCGGCGCGTTCTAGCCGATTGATCGACGCCGCGCAAAGCATCGCTGCTCTGTCCAGTAGCCCGGCGTCAGGCGGGACGTGGCCAAGCTGCGGATACCGCCAGCGCCAGCCAGCTCAAGATCAGTAGGGCGCCGCCGGTCGGCGCGGCCATTGTGAACAGGCCGTGACCCACATATTGGCGCAGGGTCAGGTCGCCGGCGAAGATCGCGGCAGCAATGACGAAGCCGAAGGCGGCCGTCACGCCGAGCTGCAGATGGGCGACGCCGCGCTCGATCAGGGCGACGGCGCCGAGAATGGCGGCCGCGTGGAACAGCAGCATCGAGGAGGCTGAGGCCAGCCGGGTCGCATCGGGCTGGTGCGCGGAGGCGGCGGCGAGAATGACGCCATCGGCGCCCATCACGCCGGCCAGAATGACAAGAATGCGAAACAGGCCAAAGCGGGTCATCAATTGCGCTCGTTCAACAGGCGGACCATGGCGGCCCGCAATTCGGCCATGCCGTCGCCCGTGCGCGACGATGTGATCAGCACGTCGGGAAAGGCTGCTGGATGAGTCCGCAATTCAGTGCGCACTTCTTCGAGGGTCTTTTCGAGTTCGCTCTTTTTCACCTGATCAGCCTTGGTCAGCACGATCTGGTAGCTGACAGCGGACCGATCGAGGGACCTGAGCACGTCGAGATCGACGTCTTTCAGGCCATGCCGGGAGTCGATCAGAACATAGACGCGCGCGAGGCTCGCGCGACCCTGGAGGAAATTGTAGATCAGCTTGGTCCAGGACGCGATCTTGACCTTCGGCGCCGAGGCATAGCCGTAGCCGGGCATGTCGACGAGCCGGAAGTCGGAGCCATCGGGACCTTCGAAGAAGATCAGCTCCTGGGTGCGGCCGGGCGTATGCGAGGTCCGCGCCAGCGCATTGCGGCCGGTGAGCGAATTGATCAGGCTGGATTTGCCGACATTGGAACGGCCGGCAAAGGCCACTTCCATCCCTGCCATCGGTGGCAGCGTCTCGATCGAGGGCGAAGCCCAGATGAACGTCCATTCGCCAGCGAACAGCAGACGGCCCTGTTCGATCAGCTTCGCATCGGTGTCAGTGGTCATGCGAAGTCTTTCCGGCCTGCGCCCCGGCTTGCGCCGGGGACGTCAGCCACTTGGTTTGATCAGGTCGTTTTCTTCTTCGCGAAGGTCGACTTCACGTTGTCGAACAGTTCGACCTTCACGCCGTTGCGATTCATGATGTAGGCCTGCTGCAGCACCGAGAGGGTGTTGTTCCAAGCCCAGTAGATCACGAGACCGGCCGGGAAGCCGGCGAGCATGAATGTGAAGATCAGCGGCATCCAGTCGAAGATCATCTTCTGCGTCGGATCCGGCGGCGTCGGGTTCAGCTTCATCTGGAACCACATCGTGATGCCCATGATGATCGGCCAGATGCCGAGCGCGAGGTAGTGACCGAACACCGGAATCGTCGTTGGATCGAGCGGGATCAGGCCGAACAGGTTGAACAGGTTGGTCGGATCATGCGCCGAGAGATCCTTGATCCAGCCGAAGAACGGCGCGTGCCGCATTTCGATGGTGACGAACAGAACCTTGTAGAGCGAGAAGAACACCGGAATCTGCAACATGACGGGAAGACAACCGGCGATCGGGTTGATCTTCTCCTTCTTGTAGATCTCCATCATCTCCTGCTGCTGCTTCATCTTGTCGTCAGGGAAGCGCTCCTTGAGCGCCGCCAGCTGCGGCTGCACGGCCTTCATCTTCGCCATCGAGGCGTAGGACTTGCTGGCCAGCGGGAAGAAGATGATCTTCACCAGCACGGTGACGAGCAGAATGGCGATGCCGAAGTTGCCGAACAGGTGGAAGAACCAGTCGAGCGCCAAGAACATCGGCTTGGTGATGAAGTAGAACCAGCCCCAGTCGATCAGAAGATCGAAGTGGTTGAGGCCGAGCGCCTGATTATAGCCGCCGAGGCCGACGGCCAGCGGGAAGTTGATGCCGACGGTGGCGGCTTCCTTGGCGCCGGCGAACAGGCGGGCATTGGCCGTGCCGGTGCCGCCGATGGCGATGGTCTGCGCGTCCTGCAGATAATCGGTCTGGTAGGTCCGCTGCGTGCCGGTCAGGTTCGACGAGAACCGCGCCTGCAGCTTCGCAGTGGTGTCGGGCAGCAGGGCCGAGGCCCAGTATTTGTCGGTGATACCGAGCCAGCCATTGGTGACGTTGAAATTCACCGCCTTGGCTTCGTCGATCTTCTTGTAACCGTATTCCTGCAAGCCCTGGTCGCCGAGATAGCCGACGAGGCCTTCATGCAGGATGTAATAGCCTTCCACATGCGGCGTGCCGTGACGCGAGATCAGTGCGAACGGATACAGCGTCACCGGCGCGTTGCCGATATTGCTGACGTCATCCTTGACCGAGAACAGGTAGCGGTCGTCGATCGAGATCGTCCGGGTGAACGTCAGGCCATCGCCGTTGTTGTATTTCAGAACGACAGGCGTGGTCGGCGTCAGGGCATTGGAGCCTTCCTGCTGCCACTGGGTGTTCTGGTCGGGGATCTTGGTGTTCGCACCGGCGGCGGCGACCCAGCCGAACTCGGCATAATAAGGTGCGGCCGTGCCCGAAGGGGAGAACAGCACGATCGCCGGCGACTTGGGGTCGACGGTGTCGCGGAACTTGGTCAGCGAGATATCGTCGATGCGCGCGCCCTTCAGCGCGATGCTGCCGGAGATGCGCGGGGTGTCGATCTTGACGCGCTGCGAAGCGGCAATGGCGCTGTCGCGGCTGACGATCGGAGCATTGGCCGGGGCGACATTCGCTGGCGCGCCGCCCGCTGCGGTGGAGTTCGCTGTCGGCGTTGTGCTGCCGGGGGCGGTGCCTGGCTGTGCAGTCGGGTTGGCGAGCTGGCTCTGCGTCGCGGTCTGTGCGCGCTGCTTCTCCATCTGTGGGATGTTGTAAAAATATTGCCAGCCGATCAGCACCAGGCCGGACAGAATGACGGCAATGATGGTGTTGCGATTGTCGATCATCGTTCAGGTCTCGTCATTCAAATGCGGGTGCGGCTCTCGCTTCCGGCTGCGCTTGTCGCAGGCTGGAAGCGTCAGGTCACGCTGGTTTTAGAAGATTGCGTCTTAGAAGATTGCCGATCGAGGCGGTGCAGCGCCGAGCGGAGGTCGTCGAGCATCATCGTGAAATCGCGTTGGAGCGCGACACGACGGCCGACTAGCACATAATCGCTGTGGGGTCGCATGGATAAGACATCGACGCGCTTCACCAGTTCGCGAAGCCTGCGTCGGATCCGGTTCCGCTCGGTGGCGGTTCCGTTTTTTTTGGTCACGGTAAAGCCGACCCTGATCGGGCCGTCGTCGTCACGTCGCCGGGTTTGCATCACAAAGGCAGGGCTGTTCACCCGCGGCCCATTGGCAGCGGCGAGAAAGTCCGCCCGCTGCCGTAACCGGTCCATGATGAACTCTCGGAAGAGATCCGATCAGGCGCTGAGGCGCTTACGGCCACGTGCGCGGCGCGCAGCCAGAACCTTGCGGCCGCCAACGGTCGCCAGGCGAGCACGGAAGCCGTGACGGCGCTTGCGCACCAGTTTCGAGGGTTGATAAGTCCGCTTCACGGGTCGTTCTCCGCTGACCGGGCAATTCGCCGAGTAATTTGAGGTAAGTCCTAAGATGTTGGCTCAACGAGCCATTTCAGGCCCAAAGACGAGCCGCACCCGATCCAAAACCGGGCCATCGCGGACAGTTGGCGGGCTTATACGGGAGCGTCCTGTTTTCGTCAATGTTGCCCTGTAGCGGTGTTCCGGTCCGCCAAATTCCTGGAACCAAGGGACTAATCCCAATTTCCCGGTGTTTTCAGGTTGTTGGCGGTTGTGAAATTGCTCTATGGCTTAAGCGTGTTCGCTTGGCGGACAGATTTAAGAATTGGTCGCAACCATCATCGTAACAAATCGTCGTTGGACCCGTATCTCTCGATAGTTCAGCGTCAGACCGTGAGATCAGAGGGCAATATTGTGTCTTCGGCCGGCGAAAAGCCCATCGAGCCCGCGTTCAGGCTCGGCCCCATGCGACGGCTGGGGCTGTCGGGCAAGCTGTTGTTGCTCACCATCCCACTGGTGCTGATTGCCGAAATTCTCATTTATGTGCCCTCGATCGCCAATTTCCGGATCAACAGGCTGAACGACAGGCTGGCCGCGGCTAATACGGCAGCACTGGTGCTGGACGCCGCGCCGCTCGGCATGGTCCCGGAATCGCTGTCGCGGCAAATCCTGAGCAGCATCGGCGCCCGTGCGGTGGCCATCAAGATGGGCCAGCAGCGCCGTTTGCTCGCCAGCGCGGATCTTCCGTCGCAGATCGATCATGACATCGATATGCGGTCGATGACGGTGTGGTCGGCGATCGTCGATGCGTTCGAAGTCATGCTGGAAACCGGCGATCAGACGATGCGCATCATCGGGCCGGCGCCTGGCGGGGCGCAATTCATTGAAGTGGTGGTCGATGAATTACCGCTGCGGCAGGCGATGTATCGTTTCTCCAGCAATCTGTTGTGGGTGTCGCTGGGACTGGCGATTCTCTCTGCAGGATTGGTCTATCTGGCGCTGCATTATCTGTTCGTGCGGCCGATGCGGAATTTGACGGCCAATCTCGTCGCTTTCCATGAAAACCCCGAGAGTTCGGCGCGGATCATCGTGCCGAGCCAGCGCGCCGACGAAATCGGCGTGGCGGAGCGCGAATTGTCCGACATGCAGCGCGATCTCGTTTCGATGCTGCATCAGAAGAGCCGCCTTGCCGCGCTGGGCCTCGCGGTCTCAAAGATCAATCACGATTTGCGCAACCTACTGGCGTCGTCGCAATTGCTGTCGGATCAGCTCTCGAGCGTACCCGATCCGCGCGTGCAGCGCTTCGCGCCGAAGCTGATGCGCTCGCTGGAGCGCGCTATCGCGTTCTGCCAGTCGACACTTTCTTATGGCCGCGCGCAGGAAGCGGCCCCCGATCGCAAAATGATGCTGGTCGAACCGGTTGTTAATGAAGTCCGCGAATCGGCGGGGCTCGCGACCGACGCGTCGATCGGCTGGGTCAACGCCATCGAGCGCGGGCTGATGGTCGATGCTGATCCCGACCAGTTGTTTCGCATTTTGCTCAATCTGGTCCGCAATGCGGCGCAGGCGCTCGAAGGCCAGCCGCAGAGCGACGTCGCCCCGCAGCAGATTCGCATTACTGGTCGCCGCGAGGGCGCTGTCACCATTCTCGAAGTGTCCGACACCGGCCCCGGCGTCCCGCAGCGGGCGCGTGATCACCTGTTTGAGGCGTTTCAGGGCTCGTCCCGCCCCGGTGGTAGCGGGCTGGGCCTCGCAATCGCGGCCGAACTGGTCCGCGCCCATGACGGCGATATTCACCTTGTGGAAGGCACTTTGGGCGCCACCTTCCGGATCAGCCTTCCGGACCGGCCGGTGGAACTGCACAGCATCCGCAACGAACGCGCGCGGGCCTGAGCCGTCTTTTCCGGGTATGTCACGGGAGTGAAATAAGCGGCTCAGGGCGCTTGCCAAGCCGGGCTCGACCCGGTAGCTATGGCCCGCTTTCGCAAACATCGTTTCCGAAACGCATCCGATGTTGGCGGCTCTGACTTTTGGCCCCACACATCGCGGCACGCGCCCGTAGCTCAGCTGGATAGAGCACGTGACTACGAATCACGGGGTCAGAGGTTCGAATCCTTTCGGGCGCGCCAGACTTTTCCGTTCATATCGGGCCAAGTTAAGAGCGAGTCTATTAGGCCCAATAAAACCGGCCTTTTCATTTTCGCTCTGAGTCGCTTATTTTCAATAACGGCGAGTCTATATCGATGGATTACGAAAAAGGCCCCGAAGGGGGCCTGTGATCGGTCTGCGGCGGTGGCGGGCATCACCCTAAGTACGGATCAATGTCCCGTCTATGCCAGGCATAACCTTTCGTCCGATTGGCCGATTGAAAAACTGCTGCCGGTCATGGTCATGTGTGAACGCGTCGGGAGGGGTGCCTCGATGTCGCAACAGGAGCTGGTCGTATCCGCCGCCAGGAGTGAGGGCAGAATGTATCAGCAACCGCGCTGGCGGCTGGTTGTTTTCGCAGTCGAGCGGGTCCGTATCAAAATTCAGGCAATTGTGATCATTCGACGTCACGTCTCGGACGTGTGCTTCGAGACTGGGCTGCACGTTCTGCATTGGGTCGGCTCGGGACGATAACGTCGAAACGCCGTGTATGTGCTGTTGCTTCGGAGTACCGAGCTATGAAGAAGATACTTATTATCGGCATCGGAGCTGGAGATCCCGACTACGTCACCATGCAGGCCGTGGATGCCCTGAACCGGACCGACGTCTTCTTCATCATGGACAAGGGACCGAGCAAGACGAAGCTGATCGAGCTTCGTAAGGAAATCTGCCGGCGTTATATCAAAGGCAACAACCATCGCTTCGTTGACGCGACCAGCCCGGAATGGGCGCGCGATGCGGAGGATTATTTCTCAACCGTGGATGGCCTCAACCGCGACAAGCAAGCTCTGTTCGAACGCCTGATCTCGCAGGAGATGTCGGACGGCGAATGCGGCGCATTTCTGGTATGGGGTGACCCGACGCTCTATGACAGCACGATTCGGATCGTCGAGATGATTGCCGGCAGCGGTCGCTACGAACTTGAATATGAGGTCATTCCCGGCATCAGCAGTGTCCAGGCGCTCGCTGCAAAACACAAAACAACGCTCAACCGCATCGGGCAATCCATCGAAATCACTACGGGACGGAAGATGGCGGAAGGCTTCCCTGAAGGCGCCGATAGCGTCGTCGTCATGCTTGATGGCGGAGATACCTACAAGCAGTTCGCCGATCAGAATGTCGATATCTACTGGGGCGCCTATATCGGCATGCCCGACGAAATCCTGATATCGGGCAAGCTGAAAGATGTCGTCGATGATATCGAGCGGGTCAGGACAGAGGCGCGTCTCGCCAATGGATGGATCATGGATAGCTATCTGATGCGAAGGGGCGGTGGTGCCAAGATCTGACGGGCGGATCCGGGTGCGGCAGGGACACGTGACGTGAATCGTTTGACCTCGATGGAGGCGAAGGGCTGGTGCCCCGGTGCCTTGCGGCCGATGTTGAGCGGCGACGGACTGATCGTCCGCGTTCGCCCGCAATCGGCGACGCTTGGCCTCGACGAACTGGTTGCGCTCGCCGACGCCGCAGGACGTCTCGGCAGCGGACATATCGATCTGACGCGGCGGGCAAATCTGCAGATACGTGGCGTCAGCGAGGCAACTCTGCCGCAACTGCACGAGGTGATCGCCCGATTTGGATTGCTCGACTGCAGTCCGGATGGCGAGGCCGTACGTAACGTCATGATCAATCCTCTCACGGGTATCGATCCCGCCGAAGTTCTTGACGTCAGAAGCATCGGTGGAGAGCTTGCACGGCTGCTCGCGACCGAGACGTCGCTTTGGGCATTGCCGACCAAGTTTGGCTTCATCGTCGATGGCGGTGGCATCCTGGGTCTTGCGGAACAGCGTGGCGATATTCGTCTTGCCGCGATTGCAGATGGTCAAGGCGCTGCGATTGCGATTGGCCTCGAAACGCAGATCGGGGTGGAGTGGCTTGGTTCAATCGTGCCCGGTGCGGCGGCGGCCGTCGCCGTCGAAGCAGGGCTTGCCTTCATCGCCGTGGCGTCGCGTGAACAGCGGCGGCGGATGCGCGACCTGTCCGATGAAGGTCTTGCATCTGTTCGGTCCGCGGTCGTGCCGCGGTTGGATGCGCTCCACGAGCCGCCGCGCGAAGTAGATGCGCCGTTGATGCAACGCACCGGTTTGATCGCGCTGGGTGCCGGACGGTTTGTTGTGGGGATCGCAGCGCCTTTTGGGCGTGTCGAAGCCGGTCAAATCCGGATGCTCGCTGATGCGATGGTAGCCCGTGGTGTCAAGGACATCAGGCTCTCGCCCTGGCGCACGCTCTATGCTGAGGTCTCCAGCGAGGCGGCGGGGCAAAGCATTCTCGCGGCTGCGGCAAGTGTTGGCCTGGTCGTTGACGCCGCTGATCCGCTGCTTCAGATCGAAGCCTGCCCGGGTGCTCCCGGTTGTCAGTCGACCTCCCTCGATACGCGTGGCGATGCCCGCTGGTTGGCGCGATTGCTGCCGCGGTTTGGCTTCACTGGAACCGTTCATGTTTCCGGCTGTGCCAAGGGGTGCGCGAAATCGGGGACGAGCGACTTTGTGCTGGTCGGGGACGATTGTCGTTACGGCCTCGTGCGCAGTGGCACGGCTCAGGATGTCCCCTCGCGCCGCTTTCTCTTTTCCGATTTTGTCGCTGATCCCGACCAGATCTTCGATGCCGACCAAGGTGGCAAGCATGACTGACACACTTTCCTACATTCGGGATGGTGCCGAGATTTACCGCAATTCATTTGCGATCATTCGAGCCGAAGCCGATCTGTCCCGCTTCAAACAGAACGAGGAGAAACTGGCCGTCAGAATCATCCATGCCTGCGGCATGGTCGACATCGTGGATGATCTTTTTATGTCTCCGACATTTGCGGCGAGCGCATCCGAAGCATTGCTGCGTGGCGCGCCGATTCTTTGCGATGCGAAGATGGTGGCTAACGGCGTGACGCGCAGCCGGTTGCCGCGAGACAACAGCGTCGTCTGCACGCTCGATGATCCGACTGTCGCACAGCTTGCCATCGAGACGGGGAATACACGCTCGGCCGCGGCGCTGGAGCTCTGGCGGCCGCATCTTGAGGGCGCTGTTGTCGTCATAGGCAATGCGCCGACCGCGCTGTTTCGGTTGCTCGAAATGCTCGACGCAGGCGCGCCGCATCCTGCCGCCATCATCGGCGCTCCCGTCGGTTTTGTCGGAGCTGCGGAGTCCAAGCAGGCTCTTGCGGAGCAGACCCGCGTTCCATTCCTGATTGTCCGTGGTCGCAGGGGCGGTAGCGCCATGGCGGCGGCGGCGGTCAATGCGCTGGCGAGTGAACGCGAATGACAAGTTTCGACGCGATCGGCGGCAACGCGCGTGGTGGAACGCTCTATGGCATCGGGGTCGGGCCCGGCGATATCAACTATCTGACGCTGCGGGCTGCGGCCCTTGTGCGGGATGTCGATGTGATCGCCTTTTTCGCCAAGCGCGGCCTGCAGGGCAATTCGCGCGGCATCGTCGACCCTTTGATCGAAAAGGGACGCCCAGAGCTGCGGCTGGAATATCCCGTCACGAACGAGATCCCGCCGGAAGATCCTTCCTATCAGGAGCAGATCAGCCGGTTCTATGAAGCAAGCGTCGAGACGCTGTCGGGGCTGCTCCGGCAGGGCAAGTCCGTGGGGCTGCTGGCCGAGGGCGATCCGTTCTTCTATGGCTCGTTCATGCACATCTGGCGCCGTCTCGAAGCCAGCTTCCCGATCGAGGTTGTGCCCGGCGTCACCGGCATGTCGGCTTGCTGGACACACGCAAATGCACCGATCACCTGGGGTAATGACGTTCTCTCGGTGCTTCCGGGAACGCTGGATGAAGATCAGTTGAGGCGTCGTCTCGTTGACACGGATGCTGCCGTGATCATGAAGGTCGGCAAGAATCTGGCAAAGATCCGCCGTGCTGTTGACGCAGCGGGTTTGCTTGCGCGCGCCATCTATGTGGAGCGGGGCTCCATGCCAGGTGAGCGGATTATGCCCTTGGCCGAATGTCCCGATGGCGACGGCCCTTATTTTTCGATGGTGCTGATTCCGGGGCAGGGGAGACGGCTGTGAGCGGTTCGGTTTTTATTATCGGTCTTGGACCCGGCTCCATCGACCTCTTAACGCCGGCGGCGAGCAGAGCGCTTCAGGCCGCGACAGATCTCGTTGGTTATGGACCCTATATCGATCGAATCCCGGAAACCCTTTTCAACCAGCGCCGTCATGCGTCTGGCAATCGCGTCGAGATCGATCGGGCACAGTATGCTCTCGCACTCGCGGCTGAAGGCATGAAGGTCGCGGTCGTTTCGGGGGGCGATCCCGGCGTATTCGCGATGGCGGCTGCGGTGTTCGAGGCGATCGAGGCCGGCGATCCCGCTTGGCGAGACCTCGATATTCGTGTCGAGCCGGGGATCACAGCCATGCTCGCCGCTGCAGCCGAAGTCGGCGCACCGCTTGGGGGGGATTTCTGCGCGATCTCGCTGTCGGACAATCTGAAATCATGGGCGACCATCGAGCGGCGTCTGCGGGCGGCGGCTGAAGGTGATTTCGTCATTTCGCTTTACAACCCGGCGTCGCGGGCGCGGCCGCATCAGCTCGGGCAGGCATTCGATCTTTTGCGGGCCATCAAGTCGCCCGAGACCATTGTGCTCTTCGTCAGAAAAGCCGGGACTCCGGAAGCAAGCGTGATCGTATCAACTTTGGCAGAGGTGGACCCGGCTCTCGCCGATATGCGCACGCTTGTCATCATCGGCGCCGAGGCCACGCGGCTGATCCCCCGAAAGGGATTGCGGCCCTGGATCTATACGCCGCGCGCGGAGCAAGAGGTTGTGCGATGAGCGAGCTGTTGTTCGAGCCAGATGACGGCAGCTTCAGCATTTTGCACACCGTGCCCGGACGGCTTATGCGGACGCGCAATCATCACGACCGGAATTCCAAGCGCGCGCGCGGCGTCGATCTTGGCGTAGGTCGCAGCGCCCCCCGAGTTCTTGGAAACAACAACATCGATTTTCTCGTGCGCGAGAAGTGCCGTTTCAGCCGGCATGTTGAAGGGGCCGCGACTGAACAGAAAACGCATATCGG
The DNA here is from genome assembly GCF_051811025.1 of Tardiphaga sp. 813_E8_N1_3. Taxonomy (NCBI): domain Bacteria; kingdom Pseudomonadati; phylum Pseudomonadota; class Alphaproteobacteria; order Hyphomicrobiales; family Nitrobacteraceae; genus Tardiphaga; species Tardiphaga sp. 813_E8_N1_3. The sequence goes on along the minus strand of NZ_JBPWQE010000001.1, from coordinate 5,036,551 downwards.
GCGGCAGCGCGACATCGTCGGGCGGATCTATGGTGCGTGCGATGTAGTGATGATGGGGGCTCGTTGCGAAGGCGCTGAGCTCCTGCCGGCCAAGGCTCAGGAAAACACGGCGCGGCCCAGGCCCCAGCGCGTCAGCGGCGGCTTCCGCGCTTGCGACGGTCAGCCAGTTATCGTCCGGTCGAGGTTGCCAGGCGGCGCGCAGGATCGAGGCGAGCGGGATCGCAAGCCGCGTGCATGCGGCCACGGCATTGGACGAGATCTGATCGGCATAGGGATGCGTTGCGTCAACGACGGCGTCGATTTTTTCCCGCTGCAGCCATGCGGCAAGACCGTCGGCGCCGCCGAAACCGCCGATCCGCGTTTGAACGGGCTGCGATTTGGGATTCGCAGTGCGCCCGGCAAGCGAGACGGTCGTCTCAAAGCGCGAGTCGGTCGCAAGCAGCTGCGTCAGGTCAGAGGCCTCCGTGGTACCTCCGAGGATCAGAACGCGTATCAAGGCCATCTCCATGACTGCTGAGCCTGCAACCTGCACGGAGCAGCGCTGGCTGTCCATCATCGGCATTGGTGAAGACGGTATCGACGGGCTGTCTGCTGTTGCCAAGCGCTTGATCAGTTCGGCGGAGCTGGTTGTGGGCGGCGCGCGCCATCTGGAACTGGCCGGCGATCTTGTTCTGGGGCGGCGTCTGATCTGGCCCAGTCCCATGAGCGACGCGTTCAACGAGATCAAGCAGTATCGTGGGCGCTCCGTCGTGGTTCTGGCGAGCGGTGATCCCTTTCATTTCGGCGTTGGCAAGCAACTCGCGGCATTTGTGCCGGCCGAGGAATTCGTTTGCCTGCCGCAACCGTCCGCTTTCAGTCTCGCGGCTGCACGGATGGGATGGTCGCTGCAGGACGTTGCACTGGTCACGCTGCATGGTCGTGCGCTGCACGGCATTGTCAGGCACCTGCAACCCGGCGCGCGCATCCTCGCGTTGTCGTGGGACAGCACGACGCCAGCCAAGCTCGTCGAACTTCTCAACGCGCATCGCATGGGACAATCGCGCATCTCAGTGCTCGAGGCGATGGGCGGTCCTCGTGAGCGGGTGCGTCACGCGACAGCATCGACTTTCGATATCGCAGACATTGCCGCGCTTAACACGATCGCTATCGAGGTGGTTGCGGAACCGGACGCTGCGATCATCGCTCTCGCACCGGGCCTCGATGACGGACTATTCGAGCATGACGGCCAACTGACAAAGCGCGAAATTCGCGCCGTGACGCTGTCGTCGCTGGAGCCGCGATACGGCGAACTGCTCTGGGATATCGGACTTGGCGCAGGCTCGGTCGCGATCGAGTGGTTGCTGCGCCATCCCTCCTTGAGTGCAATCGGAGTCGAGGCACGTCAGGACCGGGCAGACCGGGCCGCGCGAAACGCTGCAGCCCTCGGTGCGCCGGATCTCAAGATCGTGCAAGGCCATGCGCCGGAAGCACTCGCGGGGCTTACCCGACCGGATGCTGTGTTTATCGGCGGCGGCATGATGGATGATGGCGTGTTCGAAGCGGTCTGGTCAGCGCTGAAGTCTGGCGGGCGCCTCGTGGCCAATGCGGTGTCGCTCGAGACGGAAGCCCGGCTCGCCGATTATTTCGGCCGCTTCGGCGGCGATCTCGTGCGGCTGCAAATCGCGCGAGTCGATAAAGTGGGCACCATGTCCGGCTGGCGCCCGGCAATGCCGGTCACGCAATGGCGGGTGAAGAAGCCATGATCGTTGCAGGCATCGGGTGCAGGCGCGGGGCGCCGTCCGAAGACGTGGTCAGCGTGATTTTTGCGGCGCTCTCGCATTTCGGTATTGCGCATGATGACCTCAGCGCGATTGCGACGGAAACATTGAAAGCCGATGAGCAGGGGATCGCACATGCGGCCCGGCATCTGTCGGTGCCGCTGGTGCGATGTCCAGTGTCAGATTTGGGGCGTGTCACGGATCGGGTTATCACGCATTCATTGCGCGTCCAGGGGATCAAGGGCGTTCCGTCGATCGCGGAAGCATCTGCGCTTGTGGCAGCGGGGCACAATGCCCGGCTGCTCGGGGCGCGCATCGTGGCCAACAACATAACCTGCGCGATCGCAGTCGGCGAGGACACATGACTGTTCATTTCATCGGAGCCGGACCCGGCGCACCCGATCTGATCACGATCCGCGGACGCGATCTGATCGCTGGCTCCCCGGTTTGTCTCTATGCCGGCTCCTTGGTGCCGCAAGCTCTGTTAGGCCATTGCCCGGCCGGCGCGCGCATCATCAATACGGCGCCGATGTCACTCGACGAGATCATCGCGGAGATCGTGCAAGCCTCCGATGCAGGTCAGGATGTCGCGCGGCTCCATTCCGGCGACCTATCGATCTGGAGCGCGCTTGGCGAACAGTTGCGGCGTCTCGATGCGCTCAATATCTCGTACACCGTCACGCCGGGCGTGCCGGCTTTCGCCGCAGCGTCTGCCGCGCTGGCACGGGAATTGACACTACCCGAGGTCGCGCAGTCGGTCGTCCTGACCCGAACCTCAGGACGGGCTTCGTCGATGCCCGAAACGGAAGATTTGGCTGCATTCGCGGCGACGCGCGCCACGCTCGCTATTCATCTGTCCATTCACGTGCTTGAGACAACAGTTGCGACATTGATCCCCGCTTATGGCGAAGCGTGTCCGGTTGCGGTGGTGTTTCGCGCAAGCTGGCCTGACGAACAGATCATCCGCGCCACACTCGGCACCATCGCCACTGAAGTTCAGAAGACCAGCATCGATCGTACTGCGCTTATTCTCGTGGGCGAGGTGTTGGCCGCGCGGGAGTTTCGTGAAAGTGCGCTTTACGACAGCGCCTATCAGCGGCGGTTCCGGGGGCGAGAGTCGTGATGGACGCTCAGCTTCTCGCCGATACCCTTCCTGAGTTCCCGGACTTCCCACCCGGCGAGGTATGGCTTGCAGGTGCAGGCCCGGGCGATCCTGGGCTTTTGACACTGCATACGCTCCACGCACTGAAGACGGCAGATGACATTGTTCACGATGCGCTGGTTGATCCGCGGATCCTGAAGCTTGTGGGCAATCAGGCGAAACTGATCTTTGCGGGAAAGCGCGGCGGCAGACCTTCATCCGAGCAGGGCGACATCAACGAGTTTCTGATCGAACGCGCCAGGATGCAGCACCGCGTTCTGCGGCTGAAAGGCGGCGATCCCTTTGTATTCGGGCGTGGTGGAGAAGAAGCCTTGGCACTGACACGGGCCGGTGTTCGATTCAGAATCATACCGGGCATTACGTCGGGACTTGCGGCTGCAGCCCTCGCCGGCATTCCGGCGACGATGCGGGACATCAACCATGCGGTTATCCTGATGGCGGGAAGCCGATCGGCGGATCGGGCATCGATAGCCGAGTGGGAGAGGCTGGCGAGTGTCGGACAGCCGATCATCGTTTACATGCCCATGTCGAATTTGCCTGAGATCATGAGCGCCTTCGAACGTGGCGGCATGGCGCGTGATACACCGGCCGTTATCATCAGCTCGGCATCGACGTCGGAAGAGCAAATTGTTGAAACGAGTCTTGACAAAGCTCCGGCGGACGCCGCGCGGCAGGGAATCGGTGCGCCTGCAATCGTGATTGTCGGTGCGATTGCCGGGATGAGGCAGAAGCTTTTGCCCAATATGGCTTGTGGGCGATGATCCATCTCATCGGTCCACTAGGCCTTGCGGCGCGCACAGAACTAACCTGTATTACCTCTTAGTGTTGGATGGATGATCGCGAGAGGTCTGTGGCTCAATCCAGAAGCGGAGGAGCATTGGTGACCTTCTTGCCAAAGGGCCACTTAGTGCCCCGTTCGCAGAATGAGCGGCAGTAAGCTTGCCGTTTACCACTGATAACGCGCGCCGCCCTTGCCTGCGTAGCTGCGGGTGACGTCGGAGAACTCGCCTTCGAAGATTGCGGCGAGTGAGAAGCCGTTGCGCCACTTCATCTCGGCGGAGGCGGTGGTCAATGCGGCATCGCTGGCCTGCTGTGCGCCGTTGACGACGAACGACGCACCGGGCACGGACTGGAATGTGGCGGCAACGCTGCGGTCGGGGTTGAACTCATGCGCCCCGGCGAAGCGATCGCGCTTCGCCGAACCCGCATCTGCCAACAGGCAGGATCGCAAGAACGAACTCCACCGCATCTATGATCCTCGTCGTCCATACTAGAACCCCCGCTTGCTCTTCCGACGCTGTGAGGCCATTCTTACCAAGGATCTAGGGCCCATTCGGTGAGGTCCAAGATCAGATCGCGCCATCGCGACTCCCGCGAGGTCTTGATCCATGACCTGCTCCCGTTGCGGTTTCGAGGTTCAGAGCGGCTTTGCTTTCTGCCCGAAGTGCGGTGCAAAGCAGCCGAACTCGTGCCCCAGTTGCGGCTATGTATGCGCACCCGATTTTACGTATTGCCCGAAATGTGGCGCCCACGTCGATGACGCCTCTAATGCCGGCGACCGACGGGAGGCGTCATCACCGACGATTCCGGTAGGGCCCGATCGACCAGCGCTCACGCCGAGCCCGGTTATCGAGATCGAGCGAGCATCTCGGCGGACACCCCACAAGGTCGATACCGAAGCGAACCGCCGCACCATTACCGTGCTGTTTGCGGATCTCAGTGGCTTTACCACGATGAGCGAGCGGCTCGACCCGGAAGTCATGCAGACCCTTCAGAACGAATTGTTTGAGGAATTAACGGCAGCGGTGCAAAATTTTGGCGGCTTCGTGGACAAATTCATCGGCGATGCGCTGCTCGCACTGTTTGGTGCGCCGGCCGCGCACGAAGACGACCCTGAGCGGGCGCTCCGCGCGGCCCTCGACATGATCAAGCGAACGGCGCACCTGGGAGAACGTTTGAAGGCATACGCAGGTTCGCCGCTCATGCTCCATATCGGTATCAACACCGGGCACGTGGTTGCGGGGGGACTTGGTGCGGGCGCTGCCAAATCCTATTCAGTGACCGGTGACACGGTGAATACCGCTCAGCGATTGCAATCGATGGCAGCCCCGGGCGAAGTGCTGGTGGGGCCGCTCACCTACCGCCTCACGCGGCATGCATTCTCGTATGAATCACTTGGCGACGTTGCGCTTCGCGGCAAGGTTGGCAGCGTCCTGGTACATCGTCTCAGGGGGCCGCTCGACACACCGCGTGCGGCACGAGGACTCGAAATACTGGGCCTTAGCGCGCCGCTGATCGGACGCGACGCGGAGATCGCCCGTATGATGGGGTGCCTTGATCTGGCGTGTGGCGGAGCTGCCCAGCTGATGCGGCTGGTTGGCGAAGCCGGCATCGGAAAATCGCGCCTGGTGGATGAATTCGTTACCCGCGCTCGCGATGAGGATCGCTTCGCAGGCGTGGCGATCCGGCGGGCCGCTTGCTCGCCGCTGGGCGAGCAATCCTACGGTACTCTTGCCGCAGTGCTGCGCAGCGCCTACGGCATCGCGCACAAGGCTTCGGCGGCAGAGGCGCAAGCCAAGCTGGCCGAAGCGTTGTCGGGGCTTGGCATGGCGGCCGAAGAGGTCGAGCGGCTGATGCCCCTCTATTTTTATGTTCTTGGTCTCGGCGACCCCGACGACGTCCTGCAGCACGTTGAACCGGAACAGCTTCGACGGCAGATTTTTTTCGCGATCCGCACCGTCTTCGAACGGCGTCTGGCCCTATCGCCCCTCCTGATCATTGTCGAGGACCTGCACTGGGCCGACGCCGTATCGCTTGAGGCGCTGCGGTTCGTGATGGATCGGCTGGAGCGCGGGCGGCTGATGCTATTGTTCACACACCGGCCGACACTTGAAATGGACCAGCTCGACTCAAGTCGAATTAGCCATACCACACTGCGGCTGGCACCCCTTGGCATCGCCGACGGACAAAAGCTGCTCGCGGCGTTCTTCGGTGACGGTTGGAATGGATCATCCGGCAATCTGTTCAATCGAATTCTTGAACGCGCGAGCGGCAATCCGCTGTTCGTTGAAGAAATCATACGCGGTCTTATCGAAGCTGGCGTTTTAGCGCGTGACGGCTCGCATTGGCAGATCAAGTTCGATGAAGCGGCCGCTGACATCCCGGCGAGCATTCAGGCCTTGTTGCTCGCGCGAGTGGACCGACTGCCACACGACGTGCGTCGGTTGGCTCAGGAGGCAGCGGTCATCGGCCCACGCTTTGATGCTGCTCTTCTCGGTGCCACGGCGACTGACCCGGTGAAAGTAGAGGCAGGGCTTGAACTGCTGTGCGACGCCGAGATCGTCGAGGAGATCGCGGGGGCGAGCTCGATTTCGCTGCAATCCTATCGTTTCACGCAAACCCTGCTTCAGGATGTGATCTACCAAAACCTCCTTCTGCAACGGCGTATTGAGATGCATGGGCGGATCGGTACTGCCCTAGAGCGGTTGTGCGGGGATGATCCCGAGCGGCTCGAAGACCTTACACTGCTGGGACATCATTTCAGCCTCAGTGCGAGCAAGCCGAAGGGCGCACATTACCTGAGCGCAGCAGGTGATCGAGCGCGCGCGATCTACGCCAACGATGACGCTATCCGCCTCTATCAGCAGGCACTGGCCGTCTTATTGACCTCTGGCGATCAAGGACCGGAACGGCTTGTGCTGTACGAGCGAATTGCCGACCTTTGTGGAGCTGCTGGCCGGCGTGACACGGCCGACGAACACTACGAGACGGTGTTGGAGACCCATCGCGCGGCCGGGGACTGCGCCGCCGCAGCGCGGATACTACGCAAACTTGGTCGATTGATGTGGGACGCTGGCAAACGAACCAAGGCGGAGGCGCATTACGCCGAGGCGGCTGCGCTGCTTGAAGGAACGGACGCGCCGATCGAGTGGGCGCATCTCTTGCAAGAGCGCGGCCACCTCGCGTTTCGCACGGGCGATCACGCCGCGGCTGCGAGATGGGCAGACGATGCGCTGGGTTACGCTCAATCCGTGCCGACGGACGTAGATATACAAGCCGGGCTTGAGGCGGCTCGCGCTACTGCAGAGGCGCTCAATACCAAAGGGGTTGCACTGGCGCGGCTGGGCCGAAGCCGGGAGGCCGTGTGCGAGGTGGAACGTAGCGTCGCAGTCGCCGAAACCGCTGGTCTCCTTAGCGCAGCCTGTCGCGGTTACACGAATCTTAGTGTGCTCTACACGATGGTTGATCCGGCGCAAGCCATGGAGGTATGCCGACGCGGCCTTGATGTCGCACGCCGGATCGGCGATTTCGGCTTTCAGGCGCGTCTTCTTGCCAACCTTGCTGTCGCCTGTTGCACCTTCACGGACAGGTGTGCCGACGAAGGCGTGCCGGCCGCCGAAAAGGCGATCGAACTCGACCGTGCACTCGATCAGCGAGAACATCTCGCAGTGCCATTGATTGTGCTCGGGCAGATTCATCAATGCCATGGCCAGCCGGAACTTGCGGTCCGCTACTACAATGAGGCCATTGAGGTGGCGCGGGAAACGGGCGAGCCACAGCAGCTCTTTCCATGCTATGATGGTCTCGCGACGCTGAACCTCGATCGAGGCGACATGTCTGAGGCCGAGCGGTATTTTGCTCTGGCGCACGATGTCTGCGCCCGGCACGGGCTTGATCCCGAAGCGCTGGTCGTACTGCCATTTCTTGATTAGCAAAGTAGAGGAGGTTGATCATGTCCGAACGTCATGTCGATGGGCTACTCCACCCGGGCGACCGCGCACCGAACATTGTGCTGGATGCGATCACACGCGACGGCAAGATCGCGCTTGATGACTTTCGCGGCCACAGCCCAGTATTGGTCGGCTTGTTTCGAGGCCTGCATTGCCCGTTCTGCCGGCGCCATCTCGCGGCCCAGGCGCAACTTGACCCAGCCCTGCGCGAGAAAGGCGTCGAGAGTCTCGTGGTGGTCAACACGCCTATCGAGCGTGCGCGGCTCTATTTCCGTTACCATCCTTTGCCCAATCTCCTCGCCGCGTCCGACCCCGAGCGCGTCTCGCACCGCGCGTTTGGCTTGCCCAATCTCGAGTTCACAGAGAGCGAAACCGAGTGGCCGCACAAGATGGGGATGAACGCCGTGATGACAATGCGGATAGACATGCCGGGCGAGCTGCCCGAGCCGATGAATCCGATGGCTGCGGCTGATCTCCTCAACAATAAGGACGGCTACGAAATGACCGAAGCCGACGAGCACATGAAGGCAACTGGCCATGGCCAACTCTTTGGCCAATTCCTGCTTGATCGCGAGGGTATCGTGCGCTGGAGCTTTACCGAAGTTCCCGAGGATGGCCGTCGCATGTTTGGGGCTCCGACCCCCCGAGAGCTGATGTCGGCCGCCTCCCAGGTTGCAGGCTAAGTATCATAGCGCGTTTCGACGTGCAATTCTGCCGCGGGCGGTCGCGTCTTTCGATTCTCTGCCGCTCCAGGCTGTAAAAGTTTAAGCCGTCGGAATCGAAAGGTCGTGCGCGAACACGCTGAGTTCTGCTGGCCGTGGAAATGGCACGCCGAGGTGCCGCAGGACCTTGATGCATAGCGAAAGAGACCACACGACGTTCTTGTCGGTGAAGGCGCGATGGTCGTCGCGTCCCAAGCCTTCCGGCTCATCGTCGAACTGAATGTGGACACGATTTCGCATCACCACGCATACCGCACCACGCCCTTGCCGGCGTAGCTCTTGGTGAGCTGAGAGAACTCGCCCTCGAAGGTGCTGGCGACGGACCAGCCGTTCAGCCATTTCTTTTCGACGGAGGCGGTGACGAGCGCGGAGTCGCTGGCCTGCGCGGCGCCGCCAACGACAAAGGATGCGCCCGGCAATGTCTGGAACGTCGCACCGATATTGCGGCCGGGGTTGAAACCATGCGCCCATGCCAGGCGCCCCCGCAGCGTGACGATGCCGTCCGGCATCGCATATGATTTGTCGCTGCGCAGCCCGAGTTCGCTGCGCGTATCGGTGACGCTCTTTGATGCGTAGGCCAGCGCAAAGGTGTTGATGCCGGTTACCGCCTGCTCGGCATAGGCCGGCAGATCGAAGGTGGTGAACTGTCCTGCGGCATAAGGCGTGATGCCGACGCCGCCCATCCACGGGCTGACAAAGCGATAGCCGCCTTCGACGCGACCCGAGAAGGCATTGGCGTTGAACTGCGCGCGCAACTGATCGATGCCGGCCACCGTCACCGTGCGATTGGTGGTGATGTCCTGCCAGCCATAGGCCAGCGCGCCGGAGAGATACGCCGCACCCGCATTGTGCCGGACGAAGGCGCCGGCCTGGAACATATCGGATCGGCCAGAGCCGCCATTGACGGTGCTGAAGGTCGTACCACCACCCGCCAGCGCAAAGCCTGCCAGCGTATTCGGCGAGATACGGTAGTCGGCGCCGACCGCGATGCCTGCGATGCGGCTGGTCGTGTTGTTGGAGCCGAGTGTCACGTTGCCGTTCGTGGTCTGCGAGCCGCCATAGCCTGCCGCCCACACGCTCCAGCGCTGCGCGAACGGATCGGCCATGACGGGCGCCTTGGTGAACATCGCATAGGCGTCGCGCGCCGCACCGGAGCGCGGCATGTCCGGTGAGGCATAGGCCGATGCGCCCGCGGATGATCCCGCTGAAACCGGATCGCCGCGACCGTCGATGAAGGGATCGGTCATCACGCCCATGAACTGGTTCATCGCACTGAAGGTCGTCTGCTGCGAGCCGGTGGCGGTCTCGCCCGATACCTGTGACAGCACGGATGAGAGATTGCTGCCGGTGAGACCAAACAGCGCGACAAAGGCTGGCGGCAGCGCGCCGCTATTGTTGAAGAAGTTGTTGAGCGTGGATGCGACGGTCTGCGCATTGCCCGGCAGCGAGGTGCCGGCGCCGAGCGACGCCAAGAGGTTTAACACCACGTCGGTCGACGTGTAGCTCAGGCCGACGTTGAAAGCGGGCATGCTGCCGCTCACGCCGCTGAAGGTGGTGCCGCCGAGGCCGCCGGCCGCCGACAGGATGGTGTAGCTCTTGCTGACATAGCTGCCCGGCTGGAAGACCGTCTGCACGGTGCCGCCGGTCAGGCTCGCGATGCCCGTGACATTGGCGCGATCGGCGGCCGATGGCGAGACCTCGACGCGGTAGATGCCGCCGGCGCCGAACGCCAGATTGCCGCCGACCGTCAGCGTGCCGATCGAATTGCCGGGCGCGAGCACGCCGCCGCCGTTGATGGTAACACCGCCGACGGTGCCGTTGCCGCCGAGCGTGCCGCCATTGTTCGCCGTCACCGCCGAACTGGCGATGGAGCCATTGACCGCCAGCGTGCCGCCATTGACCGTGGTGGCCCCGCTATAGGTGTTGGTCGTGGTCAGGATCGTGGTGCCGTTCTCCACCGTCACCGCCCCCGCGCCGGAGATAATCGGGGCGAAGTTGTAGTTCGAGGCGGTGTGGTTGAAGACGATGCGGCCGGTGCCTGCCCCGAACACGACCGAGGGTGTGGTCAGCGCGCCGGGCGCGGCCGCGGCCAGACCGGAGGCGGCGCCGATATTGAGCGTGCCGGTCGAGCCGGCCGAAGTGGCGATCTGCATGCCCGAAGCCGTCGAGACGATGCCGCCATTGGCGATCGTCAGCGTGCCGGTGCCGGAATTGCCGACATAGAGCGTGCCGGAACTGGTCCAGGACGACCCGGCGCCATCAACCGTCACGGTGCCGGTCGAGAGGTTATTGCTGCCGACATAGCCGGCGGCGCTGCTCACCGTGCCGCCGTTCTGGATCGTCAGCGTGCCGGTGCCGAAAGAGCCGATAATGAGGCCGGAATTGGTGAAGGACGACCCGGCGCCATCAACCGTTACGGTGCCGGTCGAGCCGGCAAGTTCGCCGATAAAGGCGACGCCGGAGCTGCTCACCGCGCCGCCGTTCCGGATCGTCAGCGTGCCGGTGCCGGAACGGCCGACATAGAGGTCGCCGGAACTGGTCCAGGACGAGCCGATGCCATCGACCGTCGCGGTGCCGGTCGAGCCGGCATTGATGCCGAGGAAGCCGGTGACGTTGCTCACCACGCCGCCGTTCCGGATCGTCACCGTGCCGGTGCCGCCATAGCCGATATTGAGATCGCTGGAATTGGTCCAGGACGAGCCGACGCCATCGACCGTCGCGGTGCCGGTCGAGCCGGCAACGACGCCGAGATAGCCGGTGACGTTGCTCACCGCGCCGCCGTTCTGAATCGTCAACGCGCCGGCGCCGGCATTGCCGACATAAAGGGAGCCGGAATTGGTCCAGGTGGAGCTGGCGCCATCAACTGTCGCGGTGCCGGTTGAACCTGAATTGTAGCCGAGAGAGCCGATGCCGCCGTTGCTCACCGTGCCGCCGTTCTGGATCGTCAACGTGCCGGCGCCGCCATTACCGACATAAAGGGAGCCGGAATTGGTCCAGGACGAGCCGGCGCCATCGACCGTCGCGGTGCCGGTCGAGCCGACATTGTTGCCGATCCAGCCGATGACGTTGCTCACCGCGCCGCCGTTCTGGATCATCAGCGTGCCGGTGCCGGAATCGCCAACCCGGAGATCGCCGGAATTGCTCCAGGCCGAGCCGGCGCCATCAACCGTCGCGGTGCCGGTCGAGCCCGCATTGAAGCCGAGAACGCCGACGATGTTGCTCACCGCGCCGCCGTTCTGGATCGTCAGCGTGCCGGTGCCGGAATTGCCGACAAAGAAATTGCCGGAATTGGTCCAGGCCGAGCCGGCGCCATCAACCGTCGCGGTGCCGGTCGAGCCGACATTGTTGCCGAGAACGCCGTCGATGTTGCTCACCGCGCCGCCGTTCTGGATCGTCAGCGTGCCGGTGCCGTAATAGCCGACAAAGAGGTTAGTGGAATTGGCCCAGGACGAGCCGACGCCATCAACCGTCGCGGTGCCGGTCGAGCCGACACGGTAGCCGATAAAGCTGGTGCCGTTGCTCACCGCGCCGCCGTTCCGGATCGTCAGCGTACCGGTGCCGCCATTGCCGAGAAAGAGGTTGCCGGAATTGGTCCAGGACGAGCCGGCGCCATCGACCGTCGCGGTGCCGGTCGAGCCGGCAGCGAAGCCGAGAACGCCGGCGGAGCTGCTCACCGCGCCGCCGTTCTGGATCGTCAGCGTGCCAGTACCGGAAACGCCGAGCCAGAGAACATTCGCCTGCGCGCCGGCCGCTCCGACCACTGTGGCATTGGGCGCGACGGTGTCGATAATCGCGTCGACCGCGCTGGTTGGAACGCCGGCCGACCAGTTGGTGCCGATGAACCAGTCGGTTGAGGTGCCGCCGGTCCAGTCGGTGGCGCGCGATGGCGTCGATGTTGCCAGGACCAGTCCGAGCGCCGCCATGGAGCTGGTGCCCAGCAGGCGACGGGACGACGCGGCCAAGGTCAGCGCCGCCAAACGGCTATGCGATCGCTTGCGCGCACCAATGGCCGCACCGGTTTCCAGCGCGCCTTCAGACGCCACAAAATAAGACAAAAAAATCTCCCCGCAGCCCAAATAGCGACGTCTGAAATTCCGTTGCGCCTTTGCGGCGCCCGTCGTGCGTGGACCCGTTAAGCGGGGTTCTGTGCAAGCAGGTTAGCGGGGGAAAACATCGCGGAGTCCAACCAATATCGGTCATCCGACAAGGCTCGCCGCCATATTCGGCCGACTGCGTCATTAATATCACAGGAGGAACACGCACTGGATATGGACGTCACCAGTTGGCTAAAGAGGCGAGGTCCGTTGCAGGTCATTCGCGACCGGGTCGAACCAGTTAGCGGCGCCTCGCAGGGCCAATGCGGCTTGATGGTATCACCGCGGACATGGTTCAAGCTCCGAAACTGGAGCCCCGAATCATACGCTACGAACTCAGCGATTATGAATGGACGGCCATCAAACCGATGCTGCCGAACAAGCCGCGTGGCGTTCAGCGTGTAAATGACCGTCGCGTGCTCATTGGCATCTTTTGGGTCCTCCGTTCAGGTGCGCCATGGCGCGACCTGCCGGAGACCTATGGTCCCCGCACCACTTGTTACAATCGCTTCGTTCGTTGGCGGCGGGCTGGCGTGTGGGACCGGATCATGGATGCGTTGGCCGCCGGTCATGACGCGGCGGTGCAGATGATCGATACCTCCGTCGTGCGCGTACACCAGCAACGCGGACTGGATCAGGGAGTCTGCCCGCCAGCAAGGAGCATGGGCGAACGTTCCGCCAAAACGAAATCGTAAAGACCCGATCTGCTTCAGCCCGTATTTGTATCGTGCGCGGAACTTGATCGAACGGTTCTTCAACAAGATCAAGCAATGTCGGCCTGTCGCGACCCGGTACGACAAACTCGCAGCCAACTATCTGGCGTTCATCAAGCTCGCATCAATCCGGATTTGGCTACGCGCCAATGAGTCCACGCCCTAAATCAAGTGCAGCCGTGAGGCAATCTGTTACTACCATATATGCTTCGCCGGCAATTATTCTATTGGAACGGCTAAACGGCTAATCAATGCAGCAATTTCGCCAAGGCTCCTGCTGTCCCTGTGCTCCATCAGCATTGCAAGTTTCTGAACACACTCGTCGTCGCTGAAAAAGGGCACCGAAGTGCCAACCGCGGGTTCGAACTTTGATAACAATTGCTGACGTGACACTGGTGGATACCTCGCTGAGGTTTATTCGCCTGCTGACCATACCGACGAGGGGAACAATCAGTGGTTAACGTATCCTGTTGCCCTCCTCATGCTCTTTGGTAGCGCCTTAATTCCGACCCGTTCCATTCAGAATTCGTTCAACGCTGTTGAATTTATGTGTAACGCTGGACCCAAAGATTTGGCGGGATGGTCATGACATCGATCTCGAAGTTCGCTGCTTTTCTGTTGGCACTCATGCTGGTCGGTGGAAGCACATCGAACGCCGCGCCGTCCGAACGGCGCATCGCTCTGGTGATTGGCAATGCGAACTATCAGGCAGGTGCCCTGCCGACCCCCGCGAACGATGCCGGCTTGATTGCACAAACACTTCAAGCTGCCGGCTTCGACGTCACCGGGGCACGAGATCTGGATCAGGATTCGCTGCGTCGGACGTTCCGGGAGTTCCTGGACAAGGCATCGTCCTCTGGACCGGAGACTGTCGCCTTCATCTATCTTGGCGGGTATGGATTGCAGCTTGAAGGCGAGAACTATTTCGTGCCGGTCGATGCCAGGATCGCTCGCGACGTCAATATATCGGCGGAAGCGCTTCGGTTATCCGACTATATGGCGCCGCTTGCCGCGTTGAAATTGAAGGCAAGCATGGTGGTGCTCGATATCGCGCGAGCTAATCCCTTCGCCAAGACCGGCGCGCCGCTGACCGGCGGACTGGCGCTCGTCGAGCCCGAACAAGGCATGTTTATCGCCTTCAATTCGGCACCGGGTACGGTGGCCCCCTCTGAGGCCGGCCCCTATTCGGCATATGCCCAGGCGCTTGCCGAAATGATGCGTGAAGGCGGGCTGCGCGTGGAAGATCTCTTCAGCCGCATTCGGCTCCGCGTCAACGAAACAACCAAGGGCGCGGAAGTCCCGTGGAATGCGTCGAAGTTAGAGGCGCCATTCTATTTCTTCGAGCGCGCGCCCGACGCACCTCCGCCTGCGGTTTCGCGCGAGCAAACCTCCGCGATTCGCTCAAGACCGCTTCGCGATTTCAGCTCGCAGGAAGCCTACCTGGCCGCCGTGGACCGTGACACGCTGGAGGATTATGAGGCCTTCCTCGCTGCCTATCCCAATGATCCGATGGCGCGGCGGGTTCGTGCGATCGTCGCAGCGCGCCGCGAGGCGATCACCTGGCGCCGAACGCGGGGTGTCAACACGCCACCCGCTTACTGGTCCTATCTTCGCCGCTACCCGCGGGGCGCGCACGCGGATGATGCCCGTCGCCGGCTTGCCTATCTTTCAGCAGCCTTTGAACCGCCGCCGCAGTTTTCGGTCATCGCATATGACGTGCCGCCGCCGCCGCCAGAGGAAGTAATCTACGTCGAGCGCCCGGTTTTGATGTTCGACGATCCCGATTTCGGATTTGCTCCGCCGCCTCCGCCGCCGATCATCTTCCTGCCGCCGCGTCCGGTCTATTTTGTCGATCTGCCGCCACCACCGCCGCCGGTCTATGCGTTCATTCTTCCGGTCCCGGACTACTCGCCCGTTCCCGTATGGGTGCGGCCACCTGAGTATGTGGCACCTCCGCCGAGCAACATCATCTACAACAACATTCACAACACCGTCGTCGTCAACAATACGACGAATGTGGTGACGATCACCAATCCCAGCGGGCAGGCCCAAACCCTTGCGCCTCCGCCCGCTGCTCCAGTGCAAGGCGTGGGACAGGCGCCGGTGCCCTCATCACGAGTGGGCGGCGTCATCGCTGCGGGAGTTGCGGGTGCAGGAGCTGCCGCGCTTCTGGCGCCTTCGTTGCCGCCTTCGGTCGCGACCAAGGCTGCGCTCGCGCCTAACCCTCCACCCGTACAGACGCCCAAACCTGTTGTTCCAGCGCAGCCGGCGCCGTCTCAGGCGCAGTCCACGCCAGCAACAGGGCCAACGCCGCCGCCAGGCGCCGTCGGCCCCGACGGCAAGCCAGTTCCCAGTGCACTGCCGCCGGCTGGTACAAAGTCCGCACCAGCGACAACAGGTCCGGCTCCGACGTCACCTACAAATGTCGCGCCCGGTACGCCCCCGTTGACAGCTGTAAAACCGGGGACGCCGCCGGCCTCGGCAGCGCCTTTGACTCCAAATGCAATCAGCAAGCCGCCGGGACAGACTCTACCGGGATCGAACGGTCAGCCGCTTCCGCCTATCCCCGGCGCAGCTCCAGGCGCGTCACCAGCTTCCGGTGCGAAATCTTCGCCGGCTGCGACACCAGTGCCAGCAGCCCCTGTAGCTCCGGGTGCGAACAAGCCGGGATCGGCGCTACCAGGAACCAACGGTCAGCCGCTTCCACCTGTCACATCTCCGAAGGCTTCTCCGCCCGTCGGCGCAAAATCGTCCCAAACTCCTGGGCCTGCACCCGCGGTGCCAGCAGCTCCGAATTCGGCTACGAAGCCGGCTGCCACGCCGCCTGCTGCGCGTCCGGCACCGCCGCCGCCACCTGCTGCGCGTCCGGCACCGCCGCCGCCACCTGCTGCGCGTCCGGCACCGCCGCCGCCACCTGCTGCGCGTCCGGCACCGCCGCCGCCACCTGCTGCGCGTCCGGCACCACCGCCACCACCTGTTGCACGTCCGGCACCACCGCCGCCA
This sequence comes from Tardiphaga sp. 813_E8_N1_3, assembly GCF_051811025.1. Lineage (NCBI taxonomy): Bacteria > Pseudomonadati > Pseudomonadota > Alphaproteobacteria > Hyphomicrobiales > Nitrobacteraceae > Tardiphaga > Tardiphaga sp. 813_E8_N1_3. The sequence continues at coordinate 5,020,370 of NZ_JBPWQE010000001.1, read as the reverse complement.
CCTGCTGCGCGTCCGGCACCGCCGCCACCGCCTGCTGCACGTCCGGCACCACCAGCTGCCAGATGCGTGCTTCCAAACGGTCAGCCTTGCCCTCCGCCGAGATAAGGAAGAGCGCGACCTTCATGATACCGTTTCCGGTAGAGTCGGGAGCGGTTCAGACCTTGCTCCTTGTCGGCTTGTTCGTACCACCGCCGCGCTGCATGGCGAGCCAGTAGACGCACGAATTCGACGAGACGTGGATCGGGCGCGTTGCCGCTCTGTGGTGCAAGCGTCAACTCCGGTTCGCTCCGCCCGGTGATGGCTTTGCGCTTTTGAACACCAACGTCTTTCATCGTAATGCCATCGGCTGTCGATCGCGCCGCGATAATCACGAGCACCATCAGCTTTACGACAGACAACAACAGCTCGACGCCGGGCCCTGGATATAGCGGACGATCTTCGATCGCTCGCCTTCTACTCCTGGTGTGCTCGATCGCATCTTGGCATCGCGCGAACATTTGTGCGCTTAGGCTTGATCGGAAGCTGACGAAAACTGAGTCATCAGATCATGCCAAATTGACGACATAGGTAGTGCAGTTCAACTCGGGTATTGCTCATTTAGATAGTTGGCGGACGTCGATCATGCGTGCTGTTGCCTGGACCGTGATTTCGAAGGGCGGTTTGAAAATGCCCATTTTCGGGCACTGTAAGGACTCGCTGCTAACTTGGCCCGATAGTGATGCCGCCAATCATCGTCGCCATCGCTGCGCTTCCCGTAGCTTACGGGATCCTTGCCACAACGTCGGGCCGGTTTTTCTTGAGCCAAGCTACGGCCTCGGGTCCATCGACGACGCACTCGAAGGTTTCCCAGGTGGGGTCCTCCAGGGATTCCGGTTGCAGTCGCTTCGCCGCATACTCAATGAGGTCGTGCAACCGTTCGTATCCTCGTCGGCGCTCGAGGGAATCTGCAATCGCTGTACTGGCCCATCCTCGTTGGGCCAAATCGATGATGCTCGGAGCGTTGGCCTCGCTGAACCAAGGTGTGGCATCGAACTCGATGCAGCGGACATTATCAGCGGTATGGCAAGTAGCGTGGATCATTGGGTTCCTCCGTTTGCTGGCTAACAACCTGCGCTAGCGTTGCTCTTTAGAGTTTCACATCGCTGCCTCGCACGCCTCAGCCTTTGACCAAGTCCCCCAACAGGTTTGCCGCCACCATCAGCTTGGCGAGCGTCAGGCCGCCAGCAGCAATCTCCTCGACTGCGCGGCGGATCCGCGTCGCCTCGGGATGAGCTGCAAGCCAGGTTTCCGCAGCCTGCTGGCCCGATTGGCCGGTTGCCAGCATATCCGCGGCGAGGCCTCTTTCGGCCGACGCGATCAGGTCGACGGCGCGGTCGATGGCGAGGCGTTCGAAACGATCGCTGGCCGGCACGCTGCGCGCGGCGGCGATGATGCGGTCGAGACGGAAACTGGCCTCGGCGGCAAAGAACGTCGCGGCGGCATCGCCGATGCTGCGGCTGGTGCGCTCGGCGACCGTCACGATATCTGGCGCCGAGACCAGGGTGTCGAGATCGGCCAGTTCGCCGGCGAGGCCGGACGGGACGCCGGCATCGGTCAGCTCCTGCCGGCGCTTGCCGCGCGCGGCCTGCAAGTCCGGTGGCAGGGTGTTGTCGAGAGAGGCCCTGATCTCGCGGATACCCGGGCCGAAACGTGCGATCACCGCCTCGAGGCCGTCCTTGAAATTAATGTTGCGCACGTACCAGACCATGCGGGAAAGGAGAAGGTCCTGGACCGCCTCATAGAGGGACAATTGCAACTGCCCTTCGATGCAGGCGTCGAGCGCATCGATCGCATCATTTAGCCACTTGAGCCCGTAGGATTCATCCACCGCCACATAGGCCATGACGATGGTGGGGATATCGGCATCGGTTTCGTCGATCAGGCGCACGATACACGCCGGGCCGCCGCGGTTGATGACCGTATTGACGAGGCTGGTCGCGATGATTTCGCGTCGGAGACGATGGAACTCTACCGCTGTCGGGAATCTGTCCTGAACCTGGCCCGGAAAATACCCGGAGAGCTCGCGGGCGAGATAAGGATCGTCCGGCACGCTGGTGCCGAGCAGGTCGTCGTAGAGCGTCAGTTTGGCGTAGGCGAGCAACACGGCAAGTTCGGGCCGTGTCAGGGACTGCCCGCGCCGTGTGCGCTCGGTGATCGCAGCGTCGTCGGGCAGGAATTCGACTGCGCGGCTGAGCAGGCCGCGCTGCTCGAGCGACTGCATCAGGCGAGTGAGGAAGCCGGTCTCGGCCACGCCCTTGCGTTCGGCGAGCGAGAGCGCGAGCGTTTGCAGATAGTTGTTGCGCAAGACCAGCGCACCGACGTCGTCGGTCATCGCGGCGAGCAGAGTGTTACGGTCAGCGGGGCTGAGGCGTCCCTCGCGCTCGGGGCGCGCCAATGCGATCTTGATATTGACCTCGACGTCGGACGTATTCACGCCGGCCGAATTGTCGATCGCGTCGGTGTTGAGCTTGACGCCCGTCTGCGCCGCTTCGATGCGGCCGCGCTGGGTGACGCCGAGATTGGCGCCTTCGCCGATCACCCTGGCGCGAACGCCGGTCCCGGTGATGCGGATCGGATCATTGGCGCGGTCGCCGGCCTGATCGTCGCTCTCCACCGATGCCCGGATATAGGTGCCGATTCCGCCAAACCACAGTAGGTCCGCGCGCGCCTTCAGGATCGCCGTCATCACCTCGAAGGGCGTTGCCTGAGGCTTGTCGAGATCGAGCAGGGTGCGCACTTCGGGTGCGAGTGGAATCGCCTTGAGGGTGCGCGAGAACACGCCGCCGCCTTGCGAGATCAGCGATTTGTTGTAGTCCTGCCAGCTCGATCGCGGCATGTCGAACAGGCGCTTGCGTTCGGCGTAGCTGATCGCCGGATCGGGGGAGGGATCGATGAAGATGTCGCGGTGATCGAATGCCGCAACGAGTTTCGTCGCCGGCGAGAGCAGCATGCCATTGCCGAAGACGTCGCCGGACATGTCGCCGACGCCCACCACGGTGAAAGGCATGGTCTGAATGTCGGTGCCGAGCTCGCGGAAGTGGCGTTTGACCGCCTCCCAGGCGCCTCGCGCTGTAATCCCCATCTTCTTGTGATCGTAGCCCTGGCTGCCGCCGGAGGCGAAGGCATCGCCGAGCCAATGGTTCTTCTCGGCCGAAATCGCGTTGGCGATGTCGGAGAAGGTGGCGGTGCCCTTGTCGGCGGCGACGACCAGATAAGGATCGTCGCCATCATGCCGCACGGTCGAGTCGGGTGGGAGGAGGTCGTCACCGTCGAGATTGTCGGTGAGTTCGAGCAGCGAGCGAACGAAGATGCGATAGGCTTCGGTGCCTTCCGCGAGCCACGCGTCGCGGCTGGAGAGTGGGGGCAGGCGCTTGGGCACGAAGCCGCCTTTGGCGCCGACCGGCACGATCACGGCGTTCTTGACCTGCTGGGCTTTGACGAGGCCGAGGATCTCGGTGCGGAAATCCTGCGGCCGATCGGACCACCGTAGTCCGCCACGCGCAACCTTGCCGAAGCGCAGGTGAATGCCTTCGACGCGGGGCGAATAGACGAAAATCTCGTAGAGCGGTCGTGGGGCCGGCAGGTCCTCGATTCCGCGCGCGTCGAACTTGAAGGAGATCACCGGACGCGGATGTCCGTCCTCGCCGACCTGCCACAAATTGGTGCGGATGGTGGACTGTGCCAGATTGGTGAAACGGCGGAGGATGCGGTCTTCGTCGAGCGATGCGACAGATTTGAGCTGCTCCTCGATATCGGCAAGGAGGGTGGTCTCCTGGGCCGAGCGCTCGGAATCAGTAAGGGTGAGGCGTGGATCGAGGCGGGTCTGGAACAGCGCGACGAGGTTGGCGGTGATCGCTGCGTTCTTGCGCAGAGTCTCCCACATATAATCCTGGCTGAACGGTGCGCGGATCTGGTGCAAATAGCGGGACAGCGCCCGGATGGTCGAGACTTCGCGCCAGCCCAAGGCCGTGCGCAGGATCAGCCCGTTATATCCGTCGGATTCAGCTCGATCACCGACCACCGCCATGATCGAGGCTTCGAGCCGATGGTTGAATTCCGGGTTGATCTCGATCGGCTGGCCGTCGCTGGTCTCGATCGTCATGTCGTGCAGCCACACCGGCTCCGGCCTGGCACCGGGCACGATCTGATAGGTACGTTCATCGACCACGCGCAGGCCGTGATTTTCGATCACCGGCACGCGATAGGACAGCGACAGCGGCGCGGCATCCGAGAACACCTTGAGGCCGAAGCGTCTGGGATCGTCCTCGCCCTCAAAGCGATGAACCGAAATCGTCACCGGGCGGGTTGGCGTGAGCCTTTCGATGGTGGCGATATCGGCTATCGCCTGTTCTGCCGTGGAAACCTCGGTATAGCCGCCGGTAAAGGCCTGGGCATAGCGATTGGCGAGCATGCGCGCCCGCATGCCATCGGTAGACGCAGTCAGCGCGGCCTTCAGCTTGTCGGCCCAGGTCGCGGCAATGGCGTTGATCCCGGCTTCCAGTGTGGCGCGCTCGACGGCAGGAGTCTTACCTTCATAGCGTCCGATGATGTAGTGAACGCGCGCCAATGCTCCTTCGGGGAAAGAGGCGTAGGAGGCCGCCAGCATCCCTTTGTAGATCTGCGACAGGAAGGCGCCGACGCGCATGCGCACATCAGTGTCGTATTTGTCGCGCGGAATGAAGACGAGGATGGAGACGAAGCGATCGAACTTGTCGACCCGAGCGAGCGCCCGGACGCGGGGGCGCTCATAGAGGATCAGGATCTCCATGATGAAATTGAAGAGGGTGTCGACGTCGACCTGGAATAGTTCGTCTCGCGGATATTCCTCGAGGATATGCATCAGCGCCTTGCCCGAATGGCTGTTCGGGTCGAAGCCGGCGCGCTGGAGCACCCGCGATACCTTGTGGCGAACATAGGGGATCTGTCGTACCGAGCGCGTATAGGCGCCTGAGGTGAACAGGCCGACGACTCGTAGTTCACCCTCGAGCCGGCCGTCGGGCGCATAGAGCTTGATTCCGATATAATCCATCCGGATGCGGCGATGAACGCGGCTACTCACATTGGCCTTGATGACGATGAGTAGGGTCGGCTCGCGCATGAACTCGCGAATTTCCGACGTCATCACCACCATTTCGCCGCCGCGGCGCAGGACCTTTACATCGGGATCGCGGAGGATGCCGAGGCCCTCAGTGGTCGTGATGTCGTCCGACGCATCGCTATCGGGCGAGAAGCGATATTCGCGCACGCCGAGAAAGGTGAAATTGTCTGCGCAAAGCCATTGCAGGAACTGGTTGGCCTCGGCGACCTCGTCGATCGGCAGCGGCGGCGGATTGGAAGAGAAAGTCTTGATCGCGTTCTCGACCCGGTCACGCATGACGCGCCAGTCCACGACGCAGGCGCGCACGTCGCTCAACGTCCTGCTGAGGCCGTCAATCAGCCTCTCGCGGTCAGCGTCGGCGTCGAGGCGGGTGATGTGGAGGTGAATCAGGCTCTCGCGCGCGCCCTTTGCCCCTTCCGGCAGTGCTTCACCGTGGAAGTGCAGGAGTTTGCCTTGATCATCGCGCTCCACCGCGATGATGGGGTGAGCGACGAGGGTGACTTCGATGCCCTGCTCGGCGAGCTCCGCCATGATGGAATCGAACAGGAAAGGCATATCGTCGTTGAGAATTTCGAGCACGGACATCTCGCGCCCGTCCGGCATCATCGGATTGACGACGCGGATATCGGCACGACCCGCCGTGCGTCGCTGTACATGCTCCCAGGCTTGCTCCGCCAGGAAGGCAAGCGAGGAGGCATCGTAACTGGCGAGGTCCTCGACATTGGTGTAGCCGAACATAAGCTCGGCAAAGGTTCGGGGGGCCTTGCCCGACTGCACGCTTCCCGCCGCGTCGCGGATCAGAGTTGCCCGGGCCTTGTCGTCACGCCACGCCATAGCGTCCTCCACGTCCCAGCCGACTCACCGCAATTACGGTCGGCCGTTGTTTTTGGAGTGCATCTCTTCGTGCGCCATTGTTTCCCGAGCGCGATTCAATCGCACAGGTGAAATCTTCGGTCGTGCGGCCTCGACGATACTAGCACCCCGGAGCCGCCGTGGCGCGCGGAGTTGTGAGGTGTATCTTGAGGCCGGAATCGATGTCGACGAGCCTCGCGCCATCGCGTATTTTACGAAATCTCAAGCAATTTCAATCGTGTATGAGTTTGTGGTTGTGTCCTGAATGGCGCGCCAGACTTTTCCGTTCAGATGAGAACAGCCGGCCGTCGATTGGCTGTTCAATCGCTGCTTATATCGCAAACGGACCTTTGCCCTGGATTGGGCGACGACGCGTGCCTGCTTACCGGATTTTCTGCTCGATCTCGTAAGCTGCCTTCAGAAGCGTTTCGACAACTTCCTGCTCGCGTCGCGGGCCGAGCCGTGTTCGAACGGCCGATATGGTGAGGGCCGCCGCCGGATCGCCATCGGCTGTCTTGATCCAGGTCGAAATCGATTTCGTGCCCTGGACCAACCCGACTTCGCGCACGCCATAGCCCCTGCGCCGGGCGTCGGCGATTTCTGACAGCACGGTCTGCCGGTCGGTCCGATATCCCGCGAAACGAGGTTCATTCGTCGCAGCGATCCTGCGTGACTCTTGAGCCGGTAACGCGGCCAGGATGGCGACCCCTGCGCTGCTGACGCCGAGCGGCCGCCGTGCACCGACGGCGATCGAGAGTACCTGAATCGGATATGAGCCAATTCTCCTATCTACGCATAACGTGTCGTTGCCGGTGCGCACCGTTAGAAACAGTGTATCGCCGACCCGTTGCGACGTTTCGCGCAAAATGTCGTCCGCCGCTGCGAGCAATGGCGAGCGCGATGGGCGAGCGAGTGCCAATTCAGGGACCTGCGTGCCGATTGCATAGCGACCCGAGCGCTCGTGGCGCTCGACGAGCCCCTCCTCCATCAGGACATGGACGATCCGGTGTACGGTCGGGCGCGATAGACGCGTCGCTTGGACGACTTCTTTCAACGGCAATCCGCTCTCACCGCCGGCTGCAAGCACGCGCAGGAGGAAGAGCGCGCGCCGGATCGCCTGCGCGCCTTGTCGCGGCTCCGGGTCGAGCGTTGTCGGCATTCCGTTGTCCATAATGTGGACAATAACCGCACATTGGCATCGACAAGTAAAGCGGTTGAACCAATGGTTCGCCGCAAGAGCGCTGGTCCCAATCGGCGTCGAATATACGGTCAGCGGCGTGAAAGCCGCATCTGGCGGGAGGAAATGATGAGGTCGCTATGGATCGCTGCAGCCATTGTTGTGACGCTGGTTAATGGCGCGGCGACGGCCCAGGAATGGCCCGCGCGCATTGTCAAACTGATCGTGCCCTATCCGGCCGGCGGTAATGTCGATAGCGCGGCGCGCATCGTCGCGGATCGGCTGCAAGAGAAATTGGGCCAGCCCTTCGTGATCGAAAACAAGTCGGGCGCTGGCGGCATGATCGCTGGAGAAGCGCTGGCGAAAGCGCCGAATGATGGCTACACGCTCATGGTCGGCGCCAATGGTCCGGTTCTCTTTGCTCCCGAAATCAACAAGCGTGACGCCTACAACTGGAAGCGCGACTTCCTGCCGATCTCAAGCATCTCGATGACGCCGCTGGTGCTCGAGGTTCATCCTTCCGTGAAGGCTACGTCGTTCGCCGAATTGCTCGAACTCGCGAAGCGCGATCCGGGCAAGCTGACGATGGCCTCCCCGGGGCCGGGCACCACCAATCACCTGCTCAGCGAACTTATGCAGTCCAAACTCGAGATTCGTTGGGTGACGGCGCATTATCGCGGCAACGCGCCCGCGACCAATGACCTTCTCGGCGGACAGGTTCAGTTCGCATTCGATCAACTGTCGGTCAGCCTTCAATATATCAAGAGTGGAATGGTGCGCGCCCTGGCGGTCACGAGCCCACATCGGCTGAAGACGCTTCCGGACGTGCCCACTTTCGCCGAGCTCGGCTATCCGGATTTCGACGGCCAGACCTTCACAGGGCTGTTTGCTCCGGCGGGCACCCCCGCTCCCATCGCCGATAAATTGAACAAAGCGCTGACTGAGATACTCAAAGAGCCCGGCGTGATCGACAAGTTCGAAAAGCTTGGCGCCGAAGCGCTCCCGATGACGCCAGGTGAGTTCAGAGCCTATCTCGATCGTGAGGACGCCAAGTGGATTCCGGTCGTGCGCAAGGCCAACGTGAAGGCGGATTGACGAATGAAGATCGATCCCGCTGAACTTGGCGCCGAGAAAGCCTATCGTCTGCTCACCGGCATCGTCGTCCCGCGACCGATCGCATGGGTGACCAGCATGTCGCAGGCAGGTACTGTCAACCTTGCGCCTTTCAGTGCTTTCACCTTCGTCTCGCCCAAGCCGCCGATGCTGGCAATCAGCGTCGGCCGCAAATCAGGCGTCTACAAGGACACGGCGCGCAACATCCTGGATCGCGAAGAATACGTCATTCACATCGCGGATTCGCCGTTGATGTCGGCGGTGCACGAAAGCTCCGCCGAACATCCGCCGGAGGTGAGCGAGGTCGAAGTCCTCGGTCTCGAGACGACTCCCAGCGATCATATCGCGGTGCCGCGGCTGACGGCGGCGCCTATCGCGATGGAATGCCGATTTCGGCAATGCCTCGAATTCGGCGATACCCGCAGCCGGTTGATCGTCGGCGAAGTGGTCGCATTTCACATCAAGGACGATCTGCTCGCCAACGGCAAGATCGAGACCGAGAACCTTGATCCGATCGCCCGCATTGCCGGTCCGCGTTACGCGCGGCTAGGCGAGATCGTCACGTTGAAGTCCGTATTCCAGACATCGAAGTAATTGGAACAACGCTGCGGGCGCAACGCGAGCAACCGCTCCGGCATCGCGATCCGGCGGCAATCGATCCAGTGAATTGTTCAAGAGGCCCTCATGAAACTATGCAGCTATTTGACCGGCGGAAACAGCCACTATGGCGTGGTGGCCGATGACGGCGTCATCGATCTCAGCGCATCGCTTGGATCGGAGTTTCCCGATCTGCGCAGCCTGATCGCGGGCAACGGGCTGGCGAAGGCGAAGCAGGTGAGCGCCGGCCGCAAGCCCGATCATCGACTGTCGGACCTGGTCTTGCTGCCGCCGATCCCGGCGCCGGAGAAGCTGTGGTGCATTGGGGTCAACTACAAGGACCGCAACGCCGAATACAAGGACAACTCGGATCTGCCGAAATATCCGAGTCTGTTCGTCCGTAACCCGTCATCGGTGGTGGGCTCCGATCAGCCGATCGAAAAGCCGAAGATCTCCGAGCAGCTCGACTACGAAGGCGAGCTCGTGATTGTCATCGGCAAGGAAGGCCGTCACATCACGCGCAAGAATGCGTGGTCGCACATCTTCGGCATGACGCTCTGCAACGAAGGCTCGGTGCGGGATTGGCTGCACCACGGCAAGTTCAACGTCACCCAGGGCAAGAATTTCGACCGGTCCGGCAGCGTCGGGCCGTGGATCGTCACGGCCGACGAATGCGATCCGCAGGGGACCCACGATATCGTCACGCGGGTGAATGGAGAGGAGCGTCAGAACGACTCGACCGAGCGGTTGATGTTCACCTTCGACTACCTGATTTCCTATCTGTCGACCTTCGCCACCTTGAAGCCCGGCGACATGATCGCAACCGGAACACCAACCGGCGCCGGCGCCCGCTTCACGCCGCCGCGTTGGCTCAAGCCAGGCGATGTCGTCGAGGTCGAGTCCAGGCAGATCGGCATTCTTCGCAACGTCGTCACAGAGGAGAAATAACGGTGCTCGATCAGACGGTCATCGATACGCTGGCGCATCGCCTCGACGAAGCGGAGCGGACCAAGACGCTCATCACCATGTTCACCGCCGACTATCCCGATCTCACCATCGAGGATGCCTATGCGATCCAGCGGACCTGGACGGCGCTGCAGCTCGAACGCGGGCGGGTAATCAAAGGCCACAAGATCGGCCTGACCTCGAAGGCGATGCAGAATGCGGTCAGCATCTCCGAGCCGGACTATGGCGTGTTGTTCGCCGACATGTTCTATCAGGATGCGGGCACCATCCCTTATGAGCGGTTCTTCGCGCCGCGCGTCGAGGTCGAACTGGCCTTCGTGCTCAAGACCGATCTGCGCGGGCCGGATTGCACGATCTTCGACGTGCTGAATGCGACAGACTACGTCACACCGGCGCTCGAGATCCTGGAAACGCGCATGCACCGCGTGCATCCGCAAACCAAGAAGCCCCGCACGGTGGTGGACACGATCTCCGACAACGCAGCGAATGCCGCGCTTGTGGTCGGCGGTCGCCCATTCCGTCCGCTGGATGTCGATCTGCGCTGGGTCAGCGCGCTGTTGTTCCGGAATGGCCAGATCGAAGAGACCGGGGTTGCTGCCGGCGTGCTGAACCATCCGGCAAACGGCATCGCGTGGCTCGCCAATCGCCTAGCGCCGCACGACGCATATCTCGCTGCCGGCGAGGTGGTGCTTGCCGGATCCTTCACGCGTCCGATCGAGGTCAGCCGCGGCGATACGATACATGCCGATTACGGGCCGTATGGCTCGGTGTCGTGCCAATTCGTCTGACCGTTATCCGGAGACTGTAGCCATGACATCTTCCAAGCGCCGCCGCAGCGTTCATATCGGCGAGTTCAAACACGCAAATCCGATCCCCAATGCCTGCCGCATCAACAATCTGCTGATGTCCGGCGTCATCCTCGGCCGCGATCCCAAGACAAGCGAGATGCCACCCGATCTCGCAAGCCAGTGCGCCAACATGTTCGCGCATATGAAGGCGATCGTGGAAGCCGGTGGCGGCAGCACCGACGACATCATCAAGATGACGGTCTGGCTCAAGGATCGCAGCAATCGTGGGCCGGTCAATGTCGAGTGGCTCAAGATGTTTCCGGACGAGCATTCGCGCCCGGCCCGTCACGCGCTCTCCATGGAGATGGAGGGCGGCGCCCTGGTGCAATGCGATTTCACTGCGGTGATCGATTAAAGGAGCAACAGATGCCCGACTATCTTCCATTTGATCCAAACCCGCGCACGCCGTCCCGCAAGCCGCCGCCAAAGAGCATCGACAGTCAGTTCCATGTGCTCGGTCCGGTGGAGCGCTATCCCGTCCGGCCAGGCGCAGCCTATCAGATGCCGACGGCGACCTGGGAGGCTGCGCTTCGGGTACACAAGGCGCTTGGTATCGAGCGCGGCATCATCGTGCAGACGACGACATATGGCGCCGATCATTCGGTGGTTTTGGACGGGCTGGCGGCGATGGGGCCGAACTACAAGGCCTGCGCGAATGCACTGGTTTTCGCCGAGCGCGACGATGCGTATCTCGCCAAGCTGAACGACGCCGGCGTCGGCGGGGCGCGGTTCAGCTTCCGCAAGGAGCTCGGCGCCGTGCTTTCGGACAGCGACTACGCGCGCGCGATCGCACGTATTTCCGAACTCGGCTGGTACGCTAAATTCCAGCCGGAGAAGGACGGCATTGTCGCCAATCTCGACAAGATCGCGTCTCTCAAGGTGCCAGTCCTCATCGATCACATGGGTCGCCCGGATCCAACGCTCGGCAAGAACGATCCGAACTTGCGTGCGGTTCTCGATCTGCTGTCGAAGGGAAATTTCTGGGTGATGCTCTCGCTTGGTGAAAAGACGTCCAAGAAAGGTCCGCCTTGGGACGACGTCGTTCCCATCGCGCAAGCCTATCTCGAAGCCGCGCCTGATCGCTGCGTCTGGGCAAGCGACTGGCCGCACCCGGTATCGGTCGTCCAGCCGCCGAATGACGCCGACCTGCTTGAATTGCTCTATCGCTACGCGCCGGACGACGCCTTGCTGGAAAAGATACTGGTCACAAATCCGGCAAAGCTGTTTGGGTTCTCCTAATAGATGATGGTGGACATCCTGCCGGGAGCGGAGTCCGCTTCCGGTAGATATCCGGGATCGCCCCTCATCTGGACTGGATTTCATCCGCGCGGGGTGGCGCGACCGATTGTGAAGCCGACACGAGCGTCACGGTCGTTTGTTTCGACCTATGGCTTATCACGGCCCCACGGGAAGAGAGAGACCGGAAAATCGGCCGCATAGCGCCGTCCTTTCGGCGGACGGGGAGGATCCTGCCGAGGATTCGGGTCTGGTTCCAGCACCTTGCGATAAAGATGCCAGGTGGCATGACCGAGTAGGGGAAGAACGACAGCGAGACCGACGAATAGCGGCAGCGAACCGGCCACCAGCAGCGCGGCAACAATCAGACCCCATGCCGCCATGGTCACAGGATTTTTCATCACGACCCGCAGCGAGGTCTGAACTGCATCTGTCACACTCGCATGTCGGTCGAGCATCAGCGGAAACGCCACGACGCTAACGCACAGGGCCATGATGGCGAACAATAGTCCGACGCCGCAGCCCTGGACGATCAGTTGGTGCCCCTCTGTGGTTGTGAAGATACGCGATGCGAAATCGGGAATGCTGGCCGCAGGGGCATTGCCGAACTTGGAGATGTAAATCGCATTCGCAGTGGTCACCCAGACCACGAACAGAATGAGCAGCAGCGTGCCGAGGCCAAGCATGGCCCCAAAGGACGGCGAGCGCAGCACGCCCAGTGCATGCCACGCCGACGCCTCTTCGCCGCGTTCGCGGCGGCGGCTGAGTTCATAGAGACCGAGGGCTGCAAAAGGACCAATCAACGCAAAACCGGCGGCTAGCGGGAAAAGCAGTGGTAACACCGAATAACCAAGGGTCATTCTGGCCAGCACAAGCCCGAGAACAGGATAGATGACGCACAGAATAATGGCGTGACTTGGAACCGCCTTGAAGTCTTCCCAGCCTAGCTGCAACGCTTCATGCAGATCGGACAACCCGATCTTGCGAATAACGGGGACGGCAACGCTATCGGAAGCGCCTGGTGCTGTCTGCGAGATCTTGTCAGAATACGGAGTGGCCATGGTCACGATCTCCCACGCGTTCGCACCGGCGAGATCGGGTCATTCTCAAATGACGAGTATTCGCCTTCGTGCGCAGAAATCGCGACTGGTTCTGGAAGACGGCCAAGTTCAACGAAGAGAGCTTTGCCGAGCAAAACCTGTCGCAACCTGTGCAGTAAGTTTAGCGCAATCCGGAAAGAATAGCACGCACTGTTCGGTGAATTCTTCCTTTGTAAGGTTTACGTTTCACCGCGTGGCTGATGGCAATTGATGCATCACTTTGTCTGTCACGCGGATGCGCGGCGTCGTGTATTGCAATGCGATATGGGAATCCGTTGCGCGTGCCATTGCTCAACGGTTCGATCATGGTGCTATCGTCGTCGTGAGGAATAAGCCGGTCTATTGACAATCAAGCCTGCCGGGGAACATCCTGTAGTGGCAAGTGCCCGTAGTTCGACGACACCAGCGATCGCAACTTTTCGAATTCGATGTTGCGACCGGTTAGAGGGCAAGGCGGCCAGCATTGTGATGGCGAGCTCGAAATCAGCCATCGATGCAGACGTTAACTGCGCCCTTTTCTAAGTCTTGTCCGCAGCCTCTAGAGGCAAGGATGAACAAGGGATGGCTGTAGCATTCATACTGCTGTTGGTCGCAGTCGCTTCGGTGCTGTTTCACCTCTTAAGCCCATGGTGGTGGACGCCGATCGCATCGAACTGGAGTTACATCGACGACACGATCACCATGACGTTCTGGATCACCGGGGCGGTCTTCTTCGCGATCGTCGCATTCATCGCCTATTGCATCTTCCGTTTTCATCACAAGGAAGGAAGACAAGCGGCCTATGAGCCCGAAAATAAAAGGCTCGAATGGTGGCTCACCATAGGGACTGCGATCGGTGTCGGAGCGATGTTGGCGCCCGGTTTGGTTGTCTGGCATCAGTTCGTGACTGTGCCCTCCGATGCGACAGAGATAGAGGTCATGGGCCAGCAATGGCGCTGGAGCTACCGGCTGCCCGGAAAAGACGGCCGGCTCGGGACGGTCGATGCCCGCAACGTCAGTGCCGAGAATCCGCTAGGCTTGAATCCGAACGATCCTAATGGTCAGGACGACGTCGTGGTTGAGAACGACGACTTGCATCTCCCGATCGGGAAGCCGGTCAAGGTATTGCTCCGTTCAATCGACGTTCTGCACGATTTCTACGTGCCCGAGTTCCGGGCGAAGATGGATATGGTGCCGGGCTCGGTCACATACTTCTGGTTCACTCCTACGCGGACAGGAACATTCGAGGTTCTTTGCGCGGAATTGTGCGGCATCGCGCATGCGCAAATGCGGAGCAACGTCATCGTCCAGGAGGAGAGCGAATATCATGCATGGCTGGAGAAGCAGCAGACATTCGCAGCGTTATTTGGCCATCGCATCATCATGAAGGCGACTTACAAGATCCGCGGCAAATAGCAGGACCGGCGCGGCGGCGTTGCACGTCGTAACGCTTGCGATGAGTGACGATCAGAGGATAAATCCGGGAGGACATTTTAATGGTTGATGTCCCGTCTGACGTACTGGCAGGAATTCCGCCGGCCGAAGTGGGTGAGGTCGATCTCTATCACCCGAGAAGCTGGTGGACGCGGTATGTCTTCTCGCAAGATGCGAAGATCATTGCGGTCCAGTATGCGATGACGGCAATGGCCATCGGCATGGTCGCGCTGGTGCTGTCGTGGCTGATGCGGCTGCAGCTCGGCTTCCCCGGAACGTTTTCGTTTATTGATCCGAGTCAGTATCTCCAGTTCATCACCATGCATGGCATGATCATGGTGATCTACCTTCTCACAGCACTGTTTCTCGGAGGCTTCGGGAATTACCTCATCCCGCTGATGGTCGGCGCTCGCGACATGGTTTTCCCCTACGCGAACATGCTGAGTTACTGGATTTACCTGCTTGCCGTCCTGGTGCTGGTTGCGACTTTCTTTGTGCCGGGCGGCCCAACGGGTGCGGGATGGACGTTATATCCGCCACAGGCCATCCTTTCCGGAAGCCCCGGACAGGAAGCAGGCATCATCATGATGCTGGTGTCGCTGATCCTGTTCATTATCGGCTTCACCATGGGCGGCTTGAATTACGTCGTGACGGTGCTGCAGGGTCGCACGCGCGGAATGACGCTGATGCGGCTGCCTCTGACGGTGTGGGGCATTTTCACAGCAACCGTGATGGCATTGCTTGCATTTCCAGCCTTGTTCGTCGCCTCGGTGATGATGCTGTTCGATCGGCTTCTTGGCACCAGCTTCTTCATGCCAACGCTCGTGGAGATGGGGCAGCTGGGGAAGTACGGCGGTGGCAGTCCGCTGCTGTTCCAGCACCTGTTCTGGTTTTTCGGCCATCCCGAAGTCTATATCGTTGCTTTACCTGCTTTCGGCATTGTCTCTGACCTCATCAGCACTCATGCGCGAAAGAATATTTTCGGTTATCGCATGATGGTGTGGGCGATTGTCGGAATCGGAGCGATGAGCTTCGTGGTGTGGGCGCACCACATGTATGTCAGCGGCATGAATCCGAAGTTCGGATTTTTCTTCGCAACAACAACTCTCATCATCGCGATCCCCACGGCGATCAAGGTTTATAACTGGATCCTGACCCTGTGGCGCGGCGACATTCACCTCACCATTCCGATGCTGTTCGCGCTCGCATTCATCATCACGTTCGTCAACGGCGGCCTGACCGGCCTGTTCCTCGGCAACGTCGTCGTGGACGTTCCGTTGTCCGATACCATGTTCGTGGTCGCCCATTTTCACATGGTCATGGGTGTTGCGCCGATCATGGTCGTGTTTGGCGCGATCTATCACTGGTATCCGAAAGTGACGGGACGGATGCTGAACGAGACGCTGGGACGCTTCCATTTCTGGGTTACATTCCTTGGAGCATACGCGATCTTCTTCCCCATGCACTATCTCGGGCTGCTGGGTGTGCCGCGCCGCTATCACGACATCGGCGGGACGGCATTCGTCCCGGCGTCGGCCCACGACCTGAATGCATTCATGAGTATCGCTGCGCTCATCGTCGGCTTTGCCCAGCTCGTATTCGTGTTCAACATGATCCGGAGCCTGTTCAAGGGCGAGGACGCTGGCGGTAACCCGTGGAACGCGACCACACTTGAGTGGCAAACGCCGCAGACGCCGCCGGCGCATGGCAACTGGGGCAAAGAGCTCCCGGTCGTCTATCGCTGGGCTTATGACTATAGCGTGCCCGGCGCTGCACGGGATTTCATCCCCCAGAATGAACCGCCGGCCAGCTCTACGCCGAAGGGAGCGCATCCATGACGGCTATCGTCCTGTTCATGGCTGGAATAGCGGCCATTGCGGGATGGTGGCTCTCGCAGCAACGGCTTGCGGCCAAGCCCTGGCTGGAGGAGGGGGCGGTCGGCGATTTTCCCGGCGGAAGTTCGATGTCGTTGCCGGCGGCGAAAATAGGTTTGGGTGTGTTTCTCGCGGTTGTCGGGTCGCTATTTGCGCTCTTCGTCAGCGCTTACTCCATGCGCATGCAATTGATCGACTGGCGGTCGCTGCCCGTGCCCGCGTTGCTGTGGTTCAACACCGCTGTTTTGATCGTGAGCAGCGGCGCGTTGCAATGGGCGCAGGTTTCCGCACGTCGCGACGACAGCGAAAATGTGCTCACCGGCCTGCTTGCAGGTGGCGTTTCGGCCGTTGTTTTCCTGATAGGTCAGTTGCTGGTGTGGCAGCAGCTTAACACTGGGGGCTACTTTCTGGCCGCCAATCCTGCCAACGCCTTCTTCTATCTGATCACCGCGATTCATGGACTGCACTTGCTCGGCGGTCTCGTCGCTCTGAGCAGAACCATCGTCAAGGCATGGCGCGGTGTTGAAATCCCGCGCCTGCGTTTGAGTGTGGAACTGTGCACGATGTATTGGCATTTCCTGCTTTTGGTCTGGTTGATCCTGCTCGCTCTGCTGACTGGCTGGGCGGACGATCTCGTCACCATCTGTCGCCAGTTGCTGACATAGGAAAGGCATCGATACGATGGCAGAGACTGTGCTGACAAACATCGAAAGACGCCGAACGACGACCACAGGCTGGCAAGGTATTGTCGGCGACTGGTCCTCGGATCAACGGGCATTCAAGAATGTATCCTGGGGAAAGGCCATGATGTGGATCTTTCTCCTCAGCGATACATTCATCTTCGGTTGCTTCCTGCTGTCGTACATGACGGCGCGCATGTCTACGACGGTGCCCTGGCCAAACCCGAGTGAAGTCTTCGCTCTGACGATTGCGGGACAACACATCCCGCTCATTCTGATCGCCATCATGACCTTCGTGCTGATCAGCAGCAGCGGGACCATGGCTATGGCCGTCAATTTTGGCTACCGCAACGATCGCCGCAAAACGGCGATGCTGATGCTGGTGACCGCTGCGTTCGGTGCGACATTTGTCGGAATGCAGGCTTTCGAATGGACCAAGCTGATCATGGAGGGGGTGAGGCCCTGGGAAAATCCATGGGGGGCGGAGCAGTTTGGCTCATGCTTTTTCATGATCACAGGATTCCACGGCACGCACGTAACGATTGGCGTGATTTTCCTGATCATCATTGCGCGAAAGGTTTGGCGCGGAGATTTCGAGACTGGACGTCGGGGATTTTTCACAAGCAGGAAGGGGAACTACGAAATCGTCGAAATCACTGGCCTTTATTGGCATTTCGTCGATTTGGTATGGGTGTTTATCTTTGCCTTTTTCTATCTTTGGTGAGGGAAAAACATGGCTGAAGTCACGCTACATGCAACATCCCATGCAACCCCCGCGGCCCATGCCGAGGGACATCAGCACCCGATCAAGCTTTATCTCGTGGTCTGGGGATGGTTGTTTGTCCTGAGTACATGCTCTTACCTCGTCGACTACTTCAACCTGCAGGGATATCTGAGGTGGTCTCTCATCGTGCTGTTCATGATGTTGAAGGCAGGCTTGATTATTGCGGTCTTCATGCACATGGCGTGGGAGCGTCTGGCTTTGGCTTATGCCATCCTACTCCCGCCGTTGCTGCTGCTGGTTTTTGTCGGAATCATGGTGTTTGAGTCGGACTACACGCTGTTGAGCCGGATCATTTTCTTCAAGGCTGGGGCGTAAAGATGAGCGGGGGCCTCGTGTGCAAGGAGGACTTCTATGACCACATATATCATGCTTGCAAACTGGACCGATCAAGGTGTCCAACACGTCAAGGACTCGCCGCGTCGTCTCGACCTGGCGAAGAAAGCTCTCAAGGATATGGATGGAGAGTTCAAATCGTTTTTTCTGACCATGGGCGACTATGACATGGTCGCGGTTTACGAAGCGCCTGATGATGCCGTCGCCGCGCGATTCAACTTGCAGCTCGGTATGCTGGGAAACATTCGAACGCGCACATTGAAAGCGTTTCCCGAAACGGCTTACCGGGAGATCATCAAGTCGCTTGGCTGATTGCGGACCGGAGGCACGTCCGCGAGTGCCACGCGCCGGTCAGTGACATGTCGATCTATCTTGGTTGTCGACCGTCTGAGTTGACAGACATGGAGTGGTCGTATGCGAATTTTCGCTTGCGTACTCGGAGCCGGAATTCTCTCAACCGCTTCTGCATTCGCGCAGGATGCTGCATCGGGAGAGAAAATATTTACCCAGTGCAGAGCGTGTCACCAAATCGGCGAGAACGCCAAGAATGCAGTCGGGCCCGAGCTCAACGGGCTTTTTGGGCGTAAGGCTGGAACAGTTGCAGGTTACAGTTATTCACCTGCGAACAAGAATTCCGGGATCACCTGGGATGAAGCAACCTTCCGCGAATACATCAAGGATCCGAAGGCCAAGATCCCCGGCACCAAAATGACGTTTCCGGGACTCAAGATTCCGAAGCAGATTGACGATGTTGTCGCCTATCTCAAACAGTTCGACCCGACGGGAAAGAAGGCCGAGATGGCGCCCGTTGGAGGAAAGTAGGCGGGCGACGCAATTGTAGTGAAGACGAGTGCAGTGAAGACGAGGTGGTGCGCAGATGCAATTTACCGTTGGATTCAAGTTAAAGGGCAAGGCGGGCCATGTCGTCGTGGACGCCGAGGACGCGCTTGTCGCCGCTCTGAAAGTCAAGGCAGAGCTCCCGGAAGCGATGACGATGTATGTCCGTCCACAAAACCGGCGCGGCGACGCACGACACCCGTCACATGTGCCTGTCGACGAGCGCGCCGAGGATACTCATTAATGGTCAATCGGGCTGGTGAGTAAGCTTGTGTGAGACATGGCCCCTTCGGGCCATGACCGACTTAAGCCGAAGCTGGCACCGAAGTACAAGAAGGTAGTCACGATGTTCCGCCCGGCCGCGGCGTCATATGGCTGAGCAGATCCATCGGCAACGGAAAGACCACAGTCGATGACCGCTCGCCTGCAATGTCGTGCAACGCCGCAAAATAGCGCAGCTGCATCGCCTGCGGCTCCTGAGCGAGGATCCGGCCGGCCTCGACGAGCTTCTCGGCGGCTTGCTGCTCGCCTATCGCATTGATCACTTTCGCTCGCCGCAGCCGCTCCGCCTCGGCCTGCTTGGCGATGGCACGCACCATGTTTTCATTGAGGTCGATATCCTTGATCTCGATGTTGGTAACCTTGATGCCCCACGCGTCGGTTTGCTGGTCGAGGATCTCCTGAATGTCGGCGTTGAGTTTGTCGCGTTCTGCGAGCATTTCATCCAACTCGTGCTTGCCGAGCACCGAGCGCAGTGTGGTCTGCGCTAACTGGCTGGTCGCGGCCATGTAATTTCCGACCTTGATGATCGCGCGTTCTGGATCGACGATGCGGAAATAGAGAACGGCATTCACCTTGACGGAAACGTTATCGCGGGAAATGACGTCCTGCGGCGGTACATCTTGCACCATCACCCTGAGATCGGCCTTCACCATCTGCTGCACGAACGGAATCAGGATGATGAGCCCCGGACCTTTCACGCCGGTGAAGCGTCCGAGCGTGAAGACGATGCCGCGCTCGTATTCCCGCAGGATGCGAATGGCGGAGGAGAGAAAGGCGATCACGATGATCGCGAGCAGCGAATAGGCTATGTAATCGAGCATCATCGCACACCTCCTTCGCCGGCGCTGAGTGCCGGCCGGCGACGCACCATCAGCGTCAGATCCGTGATGCTGGCTATCTCGACCGTCTCTCCGGGGTTGAACGTTTCCGTGCTGCGGGCTCGCCAGCGCTCACCCTGCGTGAAGACGTGACCTTCGATGTCGTTCCAGTCGAGAACTTCGGCAGCTAGGCCGTGCATGGCCTGCGCGCCGACTCGTGCCGGAGCTTTGCGGGCACGCCGAAGCGAGCCGAGCACAATGACAAGCAGCCCGATGAACATCGCCGTCACGATGCCGACGAGCGTCCATGACAGCCGGTATCCGGGCGCTTCGATCCTGAACAACATCAACCCACCAAGGACCAGGGCGATGGCTCCGCCGAGGCCAAGAACCACGGTCGGGTTGAAGGCCTCGATAATCAGAAGCGCGATCCCCAACATCATCAGCCCAAGGCCGGCATAGTTGGTCGGCAGCAGGTTGAAGGCATAGAGGCCTAGCAACAGACAGATTGTACCGACCACGCCGGGCGCGACGGCACCAGGAGACATGAATTCAAAAATCAGACCGTAGATGCCAACCAGCAGAAGAATGAAGGCGACGTTGGGGTTGGTGATCACAGACAGAAATTGCGCGATCCATCCGGAATCGATCGTCTCGATCGTCGCATCCTTCGTCGTCAGATGCCGTCTGTCGCCACCGGGAAGCTCCACGACGTGACCATCGATCTGCCTGAGCAGTTCGACCGGGTCGCGCGCAATGAGATCGATGACATTCGCTTGCAACGCAGCACTGGCGGAGAGGCTGGCTGCCTCGCGGACGGCTTTCTCGGCCCAATCGGCGTTACGTCTTCGTAACTCGGCCAGGCTGCGGATAAAGGCGACGGCGTCGTTCGTCGCCTTCGCCATCATCGCGTCCTTCGGCTCCGTTTGCTGGGCGCCGTCTTTCTTGTCCTTACCGTCTTTGTCAGGGGTGATGCCCGGCAGGCCTGGCACCGGACTGCCGATTTGCACGGGCGTTGCCGCGCCGAGATTGGTGCCCGGCGCCATTGCGGCGATATGCGTTGCATAGAGGAGATAAGTGCCGGCGCTGGCGGCATGGGCTCCGGACGGGGCGACATAACCGATGACAGGAACGGGCGATGCCAGCACGTCGGCGATGGTCTCGCGCATGCTGGTGACGAGGCCGCCCGGCGTATTCAGGCGCAGAATGACAGCTTCGGCGCGCCGTTCGCTTGCCTTGGCGAGAGCGTCCTTCACGTAGCTGGCGGTTGCCGGTCCGATCGCTCCGTCGATTGCGATCGTCAGCACAAGTTTTCCACTCCCCTCCGCCGAGACAGACGTGGTGGGGAAGACAGCCAGAGCGGCAATCGCAATTGTCGCGGCAAGAGTAGCCCGTACGGTCTGCACAGCCAGGACTCCCTTATCAAGATGATGTGGGGGGTCCTGGCAGAATCTCAATACGACGGGGATTAGCGAGCCACCGCCCGTTGTCGAAACGAATGAGAGGGTTGCGCAAGACGAGAGGAATCTTCGATATTATCAGGTAGTCTCAATGACATAAGAAGTTCGCAGTTTCGTTCTGAATGGCGCGCCAAATTGCCACCATTCAGAAAAAAACGCGAACAAGGCGTGTGCATAATGTTGGGACCGTATTCGCTGTCCGCATGCCGCAGTTTCGATCTACGCCCTCGCTGCGCCTACGGACAATGGCGTGACCGCGTCGGCACGACCTACTTCATCGCGGTTCGACGAGCAAAGTTCTGTCATCGAGCTGCTCCACGATCGTGCCGACTGGCCGTGTTTCAGTGATGGGCCGAAACGCTCTTGACGCAGTCGGACAACAAATCACCTGACGCAGAATGGCTGACATCGCCCAGGCTGACGATACCGACCATCCGTTTACTCTTGTTGATCACCGGCAGCCTGCGGACCCGCAGTTTCTCCATGTGATGCATTGCCTTTGCGAGATCATCGTCCTCCCGGCAACAATGGATACCTTCGGTCATCACGTCGCGCGCCGTCGCGCGGTGGGCATCGAAACTGTTCCTCGCGAGCCCTTTGCAGACGATGTCGCGGTCGGTCACCATTCCGATCAGGCGGTCGTCCTCGCCAACCGGAACGCAGCCAATGTCATGCCCCCGCATCAATTTTGCGAGTTCGGTGACAGGGGTGTCGGGGCTGACCCAGTCGACACCTTTGTGCATCACCTCTTTGACTTTCATGGCGAACCTCCGTTCCTAGAGTTCAGGGGAATTGATGCAATGCAGTACGTCTCGCCTCCTCCGTGTCCTCAACTATACAATCAATTACGTGCGAGGTCGCAGAAGAAAACATCATTCCTGCGCGATCAGACCCGACAAACGCGGCCGCTGTTGCAAGTCACCTTCCTGAATAGCGCGCATTCGACGCAAGACCCGGACCATTCACGGTTGCAAGTGGATTAATGGAACCCCAGATAATCCAGGCGTGTCTCATTGGACAGGGAACAGTCCTATCCACTGGTTTGGCAGGCTGCGGCGTTGCACACCTCCAGACGAGATCAGCGGGAATGAAAGAGAAAAAGGATATCGTAGAAAACTGGTTGCCGCGTTACACCGGCACGCCGCTTGCTGAGTTCGGAGAGTATGTTCTCCTGACCAACTTCGACAACTACGTCGAATGGTTCGCAACGGCGTATGGCAGTTTGGTAAAGGGCGCAGATCGACCGATGCCCAACGCGACTGCCGATGGTATCACTCTGATTAACTTCGGCATGGGAAGCCCGAATGCCGCGACCGTGATGGATCTGTTAAGCGCCATCGCGCCGAAAGCCGTATTATTTCTGGGCAAATGCGGCGGGTTGAAACGCAAAAATCAAATTGGCGATTTGATCCTGCCGATTGCGGCCATTCGGGGCGAAGGCACCTCAAATGATTACTTGCCCCCGGAGGTTCCTGCGCTGCCCGCATTCCAGTTGCAACGCGCGGTGTCAACCATGATCCGCGATCTCGGTCACGACTATTGGACCGGCACCGTCTACACAACCAATCGTCGTGTCTGGGAACACGATGATCGCTTCAGGGATATATTGCGTCGTACACGAAGCATGGCGATCGATATGGAGACTGCAACAATCTTTGCTGCAGGATTTGCCAATCACATTTCGACTGGCGCGCTGCTTCTTGTGTCTGATCAGCCAATGATTCCCGAGGGTGTGAAGACCGAAGCGTCGGATCAGGAGGTGACCGCGAATTATGTCGAAAGGCATATCAGGATCGGGGTGGAGGCCCTGAAGCTTGTGCGGCGCCGCGGCCGCAGCGTCAAGCATTTGCGTTTCGAAGACGATTTTGATGCAGGGCATGAGACGTAAAGAAGCGTCGCACCGCTGCAGCAATAGTTAAGCAGCGGCACAATCTTCCCATTCGGGACCGCGACGGTCGCCCCGGATCGTCCGACTAATCCTCAGTCATGCGCGCTAAAACGCCCGTGCGGCGCGTTGGCCGTCAGGCGCGCAAACTGCGCGTGACCCATATGAAGCAGCGTCTCGTGATCGCCAGCTTCCAGATAGACCTCCGGCTGCGCCTGGATGCTGTCGTCGACGATGATATCCAGACCGTAGCATTTACCGACGGCAGGAACTGCACCGTGCGCGCAGTCGCGGAACAGCTGATGGATCTCGGTTTCATCGGCCATGTGGACATTGTCGCCGAGTGATGTCCTCAGGTCCGACAGGCGGAGGTGATGCGATGCGGGCAAGACGGCCAGTATATATTCGCCGTCACGCCGCAACACGATGCCCTTGGCGAGGCGATCGCCCGAGATATGGCATGCCTCAGCCGTACCAGAGGACGTCATGCGGAGTTCGTGCGGGATCACCTCGTATTGGATGTTTTCAGCGGCCAGGTATTTTTGCAGGGTGGGAGCAATGGTCATGGCGTGACCTCCGGGGCAAAATGCAAGCCATCCATCGTAAGGTCTTTGTCTGCAGACTCTCGCCGTGCGATGGGCGGCTGCTTGGTTATAAGCCCAGCATAGGCCTCCCATCCGCCAGCTGCAATTCGTTATCGGTGACCAACTCTCTCGCGAGATAGTCAGGATGCCCGCGCTGTCGGTGGTGACTGCGCGAGCGCCGCAACGCTTCTTCCCGCAAACGGGGGTGGCCGTCCATTCGATCGCATGCGAGGATCGCATGAGGTGTTCAATCGAAATTATATATCTATTTCAAAAGTATAGGGGGCGCAGTTTTATTCTGAATGGCGTGCCATTTTCCAGAACGCACAGCATTCACAGATAGGCTGATCGACCACGATGTCGATCATGTGGTGGCGCGCATCTCGCCACGTTAATCCTAACTGCTTGATGTCACCACGGGGGCAGCACTGAAGTAAGTGGCGCTGCGTGTGCGGTCGGTTGGTTGCGAGGGCATGATCACCGGGCTAGCCTATGGGCAGGACAAGCCCAAAGGTGAGAGCATATGACCCCGCGCGAACGTCTCGACCAATTGCACCCGGAAATGACTGCCTGGCGCAGGGATTTCCATGCACATCCAGAGATTGGCTTTGAGGAGGAGCGCACCAGCGCGCTGGTGGCGGAGCGGTTGTCGGAGTGGGGTATCGAGGTGCATCGCGGGTTCGGCGGCACCGGCGTGGTCGGCGTGATCCGCGGCCGTCATCAGGCGGCCGGCAGCAACCGGGCCATTGGCTTGCGCGCGGATATGGACGCGCTGCCGATGGAGGAGGGCAACGGTTTTGCCCATCGCTCGC
This sequence comes from Tardiphaga sp. 813_E8_N1_3, assembly GCF_051811025.1. NCBI lineage: Bacteria > Pseudomonadati > Pseudomonadota > Alphaproteobacteria > Hyphomicrobiales > Nitrobacteraceae > Tardiphaga > Tardiphaga sp. 813_E8_N1_3. The sequence goes on along the minus strand of NZ_JBPWQE010000001.1, from coordinate 4,995,582 downwards.
AGAATGCCGGCCGCATGCATGCCTGCGGTCATGACGGTCACACCACCATGTTGCTCGGGGCGGCCAAGTATCTTGCCGAGACGCGCAATTTCGCCGGCACGGTGCATCTGATCTTTCAGCCGGCCGAGGAAGGCCTCGCCGGCGCCAAGGCGATGATGGACGACGGGTTGTTCGAGCGTTTTCCCTGCGATTCCATCTATGCGATCCACAACAGCCCGGACATGCCGCTCGGTACCGTCAAAGCGCTGACCGGCACGGCGCTGGCGGCGATCGATTATTTCAAGGTGACGCTGCGTGGCCGTTCCTCGCACGGTGCGCATCCGCATCAGGGCATCGATACGGTGGCCATGGCGGCGCAGGTGGTGAATGCGCTGAACGCGATTCCGTCCCGTCAGGTTGATGCACTGGAATCTGCCATCATCAGCATCGGCCAGATCCACGGCGGTACCTCGGACATCGTTCTGCCCGAGACGGTGGAGTTGCGCGGCTCGGTGCGTACGCTGAAGCCCGAGGTGCGCGAACGCGTTGAGGAGTTGTTCATGCGCGCGGTGACGCTGACCGCGCAAGCCTGCGGCGGCACGGCGGAGATCGAGTATCGCCACGCCTATCCGGCCACGATCAACACGGCCGACGAGACGGTGCGCGCGGCAGAGGCGGCCGCGGCGGTGCCGGGCGTCACTGAGGTGCTGCGCGAAGGCAATCCAATTCTTGCCGGTGAAGATTTCGCGTTCATGCTCGAACGCAACCGTGGTGCCTATCTGATGTTCGGGCAGCGCAGCGCCGACAAGGGCGGCGTGCCCGTGCACAATCCCGGCTACGATTTCAACGACGATCTGCTGCCGATCGGCGCGAGCTATCTCGCCGGGCTGGTGGAGCAGGAGCTCGCTTAGACCGCAATCGCGCGATTCGAGCGGCGCGTCTACGCCGCGCCACTCTTCGGAATGGTGCGGCCGATGACGCGTAGAAGGTCTGCGCGCACCGACTCGATGTGACGTTCCAGGAAACGGCAGGCGTCGTCGATTTGCTGGCTGCGGCACAGCGCAATGAGTTCGGCATGTTCTTTCTCGGCGATGCCCATCGCGGCGGTCGTCGAGAGTTGCATACGCGTGTAGCGGTCGCTGGTTTGCAGCAGCGCCGTCACGATCGACTGCGTGCGCGGCTGCCGCGCCCGGACATACATCGCCATATGGAAATCGGCGTTGAGCTGTCCCCATTCGCTGATATTGCCGGCGGCAATCGCCTTCTCGAAGCGGTGCTGGATGTCGTCGAGTGCAGCGAAGTCGTCATCGACAAAATGCGGCGCGGACTGCGCCAGCATCCGTGGCTCGAGGATGACCCGGAGATCGAACACGTCGTTGATTTCGTCGAGCGACAGTTCCGAAACGATGGCGCCCTTTTGCGGGACGATCTTCACCAGCCCTTCGGCCTCGAGCTGAAATAGCGCTTCCCGCACCGGGATCCGGCTCACGCCATAGGCCTCGCCCAGCGCGTCCTGGCGCAGCTGGGAGCCGGCCGGATGGGTACCGTCGAGGATCGCCTGGCGCAGCTGATCGGTGATCATGGCCGAGAGTGTGCGGTGCTTTAGCGGCGCGCTCATTGATTTATCGAGCCTTTTTCTCCGGATTCCGGCCGGATTGATCTCAGATCTTGTCCCGTCTTCGCTGCCGCACAAAAACTCCTCAAGGCGCGAATTTGTGCAAATCAGCGTTTGACACAGAAATTGTATAAATTATACGATCCAAAAATCATATCACAATCGTGACAGTGGGGGCCGTTTATGAGTGACCAGACGATGTCGACGGCCCCAGCCATCGGGGTCCGCCGGGTCATCCTGGCGGCGTCCGCGGGGCTGCTCGCCTTCGAGCGCTTGGCGCTGATGGGCCTGATGTATCTGCTGACGGCGCTGATCCTGGTGAATGTCGTCACCCGCTATTCGCACTTCCCGATCTACTGGATCGACGAGTCGGCGGTGTATTCGGTGGTCTGGCTGACCTTCATCGGCGCCTCCGCGATGACCCGCCTGCGGCTCGATTTTGCGGTCACCATGATGACCGAGCGCCTGTCGGCCAAAAGCCAGCAGATCTTCAAGATCATCGCCACGAGCACGGTGATCGTGTTCGGTGTCGGCCTGATCGTCACCTGCCTCCTCTGGATGGACCCGATCGGCCTTGCGCAAGCAGGCTTCGACGCGAAGAAGTTCGCCGGCCAGACCTTCAACTTCCTCTACACCGAGCGCACGCAGACGCTGAACTGGCCGACATGGGTGCTGTATCTGACACTGCCGATCTTCGCGGTGTCGATCACCATCCATGGCATTGCCAATCTGCTCGAGGACCTCGGTCTCGTCGCCAAGGTGCCGCCGAAAGGCTTCCAGCTCTCTGAACTCGACGGGGTCAACTGATGATCACCTTCGCTGCATTCACGGTGATCATGCTGGTCGGCGTGCCGATCGGCCTTTGTCTCTGCCTTGCCGGTTTCGTCTACATCATGGCATCCGGCAATCCGGTGCTGTTCCAATCCTATCCGCTGCAGCTGTTCGGCGGCGTCGACAGCTACGGCCTGATCGCGATTCCGCTGTTCATCCTGATCGGCGAGATCATGAATGGCGGCGGCATCACCAAGCGCATCGTCGACATGGCGATGGCCTTTGTCGGCTCGCTGAAGGGCGGACTGGCCTACGTCAATATTCTCGCCAACATGTTCATCTCCTCCATTCTCGGCTCGGCGACCGCACAGGTCGCGATCATGGCGCAGATCATGGTCCCGGAAATGGAAAAGAAAGGCTACGACAAGACCTTTGCTGCCGGCCTCACGGCCTATGGCGGCATGCTCGGCCCCATCATCCCGCCATCGGTGATGTTCGTGGTCTACAGCGTTTTGGCGCAGGTGTCGGTCAGTGACATGCTGATCGCCGGTATCATTCCCGGGGTGATCCTGACCGGCATGTTCTGCATCGTCATCGCGCTGATGGGCTACATCTATAACTATCCGCGCGCCGAATATCAGACGCCGAAACAGCGTATGATGACCATTCTGCGCACCTCGCCAACCCTCTTGATTCCCATCGTCATCGTCGGCTCCATTCTTGGCGGTCTGGCAAACGCAACGGAATCGGCTGCGGTCGGCGCAGTCGCCGCTGCTGTTGTCGGCAAATACTGGACTAAAGAATTCGAGTGGTCGCAGCTGCCGCAGATGATGCTGCGCTCCGGCATCTATTCGGCCATCGTGCTGTTTCTGGTGGCCGCTGCCGCGGTGTTCTCCTGGGTGTTGATCTTCGGCAAGGTGCCGCAGGAGACCGCCGCCTGGATCCAGACCGTAGCCAAGGATCCGATCAGCTTCATGCTGATCTGCAATGTCATCCTGCTTGTCATCGGCACGGTGATCGATGGCGTGCCCGGCCTGATCATGACTGTGCCGATCCTTCTTCCGGTGGCCACCGAGATCTATCACATCGATCCCAGGCACTTCGGCGTGGTGGTTGTGATCAATCTCGTGCTCGGCCTGTTGTCGCCGCCTGTCGGGCTCTGCTTTTTCGTCGCGGCTGCCGTCACCGGCGCCAAGCCCGGCAAGATGTTCATGGTGACACTGCCGTTCTTCTTCATCTCCTGCATCCTCTTGGTGCTGCTCTCGCTCTATCCGTATCTGTCTCTCGCCCTCATCAAGTAAGCCCCCCACACATCAAGGAGCCTCCGTCATGACCATCTCACGTCGTCGCTTCCTCGCCGCATCGGCAGCTGCTTCGGTGTTCGCCCCGTCGCTGTCATTGGCGCAGGCCAAGGAGCTGCGTCTCGGCCTCATCACGCCGAACGGCCATTCCTGGAACAAGGCTGCGCTGAAGCTCGCCGATCAGCTCAAGGAAGAGACCAAGGGCCGTCTGACCATGACGGTGTTTCACTCCGGCCAGCTCGGCAACGAGGCGGCGATGATGCAGCAGTTGCAGACCGGCGCGCTCGATATGGGCTTCATCCAGGCTGCCGAGCTCGGTTCGCGCGTGCCGCATATCGCGGCGATCAACGCGCCCTATATTGTGCGTTCGACGCCGGCCGTGGCGAAGTTCGTGCGTCATCCGGCGGCCGTGAAACTGTTCGACGTGCTGCCTGCGGAAACCGGCACCATCGGCCTCGGCTGGGGTATCACCGGCATGCGCGCGGTCTTCGCGGTCAGGGATCTCAACACGCTTGCCGACATCAAGGGCATGAAGCTGCGCATCAATCCGACGCCGGTCTATCGCGACTTCTATTCGTCGCTTGGCGCTGCACCGACGCCCATTCCGACGCCGCAGGTGTTCGACGCCATGTCGAATGGACAGGTCGATGGTCTGGAAGCCGATCTGGAATTCTCCTGGAACCAGCGCTTCGACAAGGTGTCGAAGTCGATCCTGCAGATGAATGCCGTCTTCATGCCGATGGCCGCCGTCGTGTCCGGCCGCGTCTGGCAGTCGCTGCCCGCCGCCGACAAGGAGCTGATCACCAAGGCGGTCAAATCGACGCTCGATGCACAGATCGACGAGTTGGCTGCTGGCGAGCCGGCACTGATCGAGAACTTCAAGGGCACGTCGGTGCCCGTGCGTCAGGTGGCCGTCAAGGATACCGAAGCCGTCATTGCCGAGTTCGACAAGATCTGGCTACCGAAAGCGCCAGTGCTCGCCGAGCTGCGCAAGGTCGGCGCGACGATCTGATCCTCTAATTCCCGCCCATCATCCTCATCGGCCGGCGCGCCATGCGCGCCGGCATCACACGGAGTTTTGCCATGAGTCCCCGTATTTCCTGGGAAGGCGTCTTCCCGGCTGTCACCACCCAATTCCATGACGATCTGTCGCTCGACATCGACGCCACCACCAAAGTCATGGACGGCCTGATCCGCGACGGCGTGTCCGGCCTGATCATCTGCGGCTCGGTCGGCGAGAACACCTCGCTGGAGCGCAAGGAAAAGATCGCGATCATGGAAGCGGCCAAGTCGGTCGCGAAGGGCCGCGTGCCAGTGCTCTGCGGTATCGCCGAGTTCACCACGGCCTTTGCCGTGGACACCGCCAAGGAAGCCGCGCGCGTCGGCATCGATGGCATCATGGTGATGCCCGCTTTGGTCTATTCGTCCAAGCCGTTTGAGACCGCCGCGCACTTCCGTTCGGTCGCCACGGCCACCGATCTGCCGGTCATGCTCTACAACAACCCGCCGATCTACAAGAATGATGTCACCCCCGACATTCTCGCCACACTGGCCGATGTCGAGACGGTTGTCTGCTTCAAGGATTCGTCCGGCGATACACGCCGCTTCATCGACACGCGCAACATGGTCGGCGACCGCTTCGTGCTGTTCGCCGGTCTTGATGACGTCATCGTGGAGAGCGTGGCGATGGGCGCGGTTGGTTGGGTGTCGGGCATGTCCAATGCCTTCCCGCGCGAGGGCGAGACGCTGTTCCGTCTGGCCAAGGCCGGCCGCCTCCAAGAGGCGATGGCGATCTATGAATGGTTCATGCCACTGCTGCATCTCGATGCGCGCCCGGATCTCGTCCAGTGCATCAAGCTGTGTGAAAACATCATGGGCCGCGGCACTGCTTTGACACGCCCGCCGCGCCTCGCGCTGCTGCCGCATGAGAAAGCGGAAGTGGAGGGGATCATGGCAAAGGCGCTGCGTCACCGTCCGTCTCTGCCGGATGTCGGCCTGAAAGCCGCCTGACGCGTAGCGATCATCACTAATCGAATTTGTCGGCGCGTCAGTCATGGTGCGCCGACGTCTTATTTAGCGACCTCGCCGCGCACTAGATGTCTTCGTCGTCGCGATCCCGTTTCGGCGTGGCGATGTCGCCGTCTTCCTCGTCATCCTCAGGCCGCGCCGGTGCGGGCGTGGGCTTCTTCGGATCGTCCTTGGCCGGCTTGTCGTCGCCGGGCCTGCCCACTCGTCCGCTCATCATTTTCCTCGCCGGATTGCTTGCGTTGACCTCATTCTGACCGTGATTGAAGCAGATATTGCCGTAATCCCGCAATTGCCCTGTGCTTTTCCGCATGACCGTGTAAATGGGGGCGAATCCTGCCCGCTTTGAAATCGGGCGAATCCTGTTCTGGAGTGATGATGAAGAAGCCCAAGTTAGAAATCGACGAACCGCAGGCGCGCAAATTCCTCCGCGCCGACAGGGCGCCGACCGAAGGTTATTCACTGGTGGTGGATGGCCATTTCAAATCGCATCACGATACGGTCGAAGCCGCGGAAGAAGCCGGCATGAAGCTGAAGAACCAGTTTCAGATGCTTCAGATCCAGGTCTACGATTCTGCGACCAAGACCCGTACCATGATCGAATGGCCGGCGCCGAGCGCGGCCTGAGATAGATCAGGTCCTGCGGCCGCCGCTGCGCTGATCGGCGAGCCACGCAGCCAGAGCCTGTGCTTTTTCCGTCGATTTGCTTGACGATGTCTTGCCCGAAGACGTCTTGCCCGATTTCGTTGCGGCTTTCTTCTTGGCCGGTGCGGGGGGCGATACCGCTTCGCGGGCAAGGCGCATGGCCTTCAGTCGGGCCATGTTGTCGAGAACCGCTTTGGCCGCGGCGTCGCGTTCGGATTTCGTTGCTTTGTCGTCAGTTGGCATCAGGTCGTTTTCTTTTTTCTAGCAGCTTTCGGTTTCGGCGCGGGTGGATTGGCCAGCTCCTCGGCTTCCCGGGCGAGGCGAAGCGCGCGCAGTTCCTCGGTCCGCTTGCGGATGGCGACATCGGCGGCTGCAATGTCCGCCATCGCCTTCACGCCTTCGGCTTCCTGCGCCGCCTTGCGGGCGAGCCGGATTTCCTTCAGTTCTGCGGGTGTCTTCTGTTCCTGTTCGGTGTCCATCAACGCCTCGGGTTGGGCCGTGCGATCGGCGCGCAGCGAATTCTGTGTCATTCTTATCACGTACATATAGGAAGCGGCACCCCTGCCGCCACCTAACCGGGCCCTGCGGTTAATCGCTTTGTGCCGGAAATGCGGCGAATTCGATGCGAATGAGGTCAGGTTGCGTCCGCCGGGCCTTCCTGAAACAATCCGGTGGTAATTCGGACTGCCAAATTCCCATGATCCGCACACTCTTCAACGATGGCGCCGATAATCTGCGCGGCCGCATCATCGCCATTTACGCTATTCTGATTCCGGCCAATGTGCTGGCCTGGATATGGGCCTTGATCGCCTTCCGCGATCAGCCGGTGCTGCTCGGCACGGCGCTGCTCGCCTACACCTTCGGCCTGCGCCACGCGGTTGACGCCGATCATATCGCGGCCATCGACAATGTGACGCGCAAGCTCATGCAGTCCGGCAAACGGCCGCTGTCGGTGGGCCTGTTCTTCTCGCTCGGTCATTCCACCGTAGTGGTCGTGGCATCGGTCTTTGTGGCGTTGGCAGTGTCGGCGCTGCAGGACAAATTTGCGAACTTCAAGGAAATCGGCGGCCTGATCGGCACCAGCGTCTCGGCTTTCTTCCTGCTGATCGTGGCAGTGGCCAATATCTTCATTCTCGTATCGGTGTATCGCCTGTTCAAGGCGGTGAAGCGCGGTGAGCGGTTTATCGATGAAGACCTCAATATTCTGCTCGCGCAACGCGGTGTCATCGGTCGCATGCTGCGCTCGGTCTTCGACGTGATCTCGAAGAGCTGGCACATGTATCCGCTCGGCATCCTGTTCGGGCTCGGCTTCGATACCGCGACCGAGATCGCACTGCTGGGCATCTCGGCCTCGCAAAGCGCTGACGGCATGTCGATGTGGTCAATACTCGTATTCCCCGCACTGTTCACGGCCGGAATGTCGCTGGTCGATGCGACGGACTCGGTGCTGATGGTGCGCGCCTATGGCTGGGCCTTCGTCAAGCCGATCCGCAAGCTGTATTACAACATGATCATCACCCTGGTGTCGGTGATCGTGGCGCTGGTGATTGGCGGCGTCGAGGCGCTTGGTCTGATCGGCCGCAAGCTCGACCTGTCAGGCAGTTTCTGGGACGGCATCGAGGCGCTGAACGAGAATTTCGGCGCGCTCGGCTACCTCATCATCGCGATTTTCATCCTGAGCTGGATGATCTCGGTGATCGTGTATCGCGTCAAAGGCTATGACGACATCGAGGTTCGGGTTCACGAGGCCTGATGCGGCCTCGCTATTTGGGCGCCATCTTCTCCAGCGCTGCGCGCTTCCACAGGTCCCAGGCCCGGCCATGGATCTGGTCGATGACAGCCAGCGTTTTCTGGCTTTCCTCGCCCAGCAAATAGCTCACCGATCCGCCCAAAGCGAGCGCCTGCGACTGCAGCTGCGCATTGACGTTGCTGTAATGGGCGCGAAACACCGCCATCGGAATGGTGGATGCCACGACCACGCTGCCATGGCCGCGCATCAGAGCGACGCTGCGATCGCCGAGCGTACTGGCCAGCGCCTTGCCGAGTTGCGCGTTGCTGACCAGCATGTTGCTCATGCCGGCGCTGTCGCGAATTTCGAACACCGGCACCTCGGGAAACAGGAAGGCGCCAAGGTGGAACACCGGCCGCAACGGCGTGCTGCTGACGCTGAAGGGGATGATCCCGGGCGAATGCGTATGGACGACGGCTTTGACGTCGGGCCTGGCCTTGTAGATCTCGCCATGGATGAAGCGTTCGAGGAAGCTGGCGCGTCCCTTCGCATCGACCGGATTGGAATCGAGGTCGTATTCCATGATGTCGTCGGCGGTCACGAGCGCCGGAGCCACGGAGCGCCCCATCAGATAGCGGTTGGGGTCGGTCGGGTGGCGCATGCTGACATGGCCGAAACCGTCAATCACATTGAGATCGGTGAGGACGCGGTTCGCCACCACGAGGTCTTGCGTCAACGCTGGATCGATGGGGCCGGCAGATGTTGGCGCGGGGGGCTGTGCTGCGGTTTGTGCGGAGGCCGGTTGCAGGGAGAGTGCGAACACCATTGCCAGCAGCATTGGCGCAGCCGATCGTGTCGACGCCATTGTAGTCTCCCCCTGTCGAGTGGCGGGTTGGTCCGCCTTGCTCGCTATATCATGCAGCCAGCACCGGGCCGCCAGCTTTCTTCCACGCATAGATGCCGCCGTCCAGATGCGCGGCATTGTCGATCCCCGCATCCTTCGCGGCAGTGACCGCCATGGCCGAGCGTTCGCCGAAGGCGCAGAAGAACACGATGCGGCGCTTGGTGGCAGTGGCCACCTCGCGCAACATGCCGCCGGGCTTGAGGCTGTCCGATATCGACGGGTAGGGCGCATGCAGCGCGCCCGCGAGCACGCCGTGCTTGGCGCGCTCGCCGCTCTCGCGCAGGTCAACCAGCAGGATGGCGGGATCGCCGAGATGAGCAATGGCCTCCCGCGGAGACAGCGCCAGGCCTTGCTTCTTCAGTGCGTCGGGCTTCAGCCCGACCTTCATATTGGCCGGGATGACCACATCCATCAGCTTCGGGTTCGGCAGGTTGAGCTTGCTCATCAGCTCGATGTAGTCCTCCACGGACTTCACCTGCAGGCGCGGATTGTAGCGCTTCTCTTCGCCGATGGTGCTGACGGTGTCGCCCTTGTAGTCGTGCGCAGGGAACACCATCGTCTCGTCCGGCAGCTTGAGCAGGCGATTGAACAGTGAATCATACTGCGCCCGCGCGCTGCCGTTCTGGAAATCGGTGCGGCCGGTGCCGCGGATCAGCAGCGTGTCGCCGGTGAAGACGCGGTCGCCCATCAGATAGCTGTAGGAGTCATCGGTGTGGCCGGGCGTATACATCACGTCGAGCTCGACGCCTTCGATCGTCACTTTGTCGCCGTCGCTGACGCGCATGGCGACGACGTCGGCCTTGCTCTGATCGCCCATGATGGTGACGCAATGGGTGCGGTCGCGCAGTTCGGCGAGGCCGGTGACGTGGTCTGCATGAAGATGCGTATCGACTGCCTTCACGAGCTTCAGGTCGAGCTCGCGCAGCAACTGGCAATAGCGATCGACCTTTTCCAGGACAGGATCGAGGATCAGTGCCTCGCCGCCGTGGCGGCTGGCAAGCAGATAGCTATATGTGCCGGACACACTGTCGAACAGCTGACGGAAGATCATGGGCGCACCAATTCTGCGTGGTCGATCCTTCTTCAGATCGGGTATTCGTCAGAATATTAACCCATTTGGCTGCGTTTGGACGACCTCTTTTTTCTCTTGTTCGTGAACGCAACTTCGGGATACTGCCCGCAGCAGTGAGGGCCTGATGGCGGAATATGTGGTCGAGTTCGGTCGGGATGGCCGGCGCGTGGAAGATGATGGCCGGCTCGATGCCGCAGCTTTCCATCGCAACCACGAGGCGATCTGGCGGGTTCTTGCGACTTTCCTGCAGCAGTCTTGCGGCGATGTTGTGGAAGTCGGTAGCGGCACCGGCCAGCATGTCATTCACTTCGCTGGACAAACGCCCGACATCACCTGGTGGCCGAGCGACCTCAACGACGCCCATCTCAAAAGCATCGCCGCCTGGCGCACCCATGCGCAATTGACGAATGTCAGGCCGCCGCTACGGATCGATCTCTTGGATCCCGCATGGTGCCCGGAGATGGAGAACGGCAACGGCCCGGCCGCGTTGCTCGCAGTGTTCTGCGCCAATGTCGTTCACATCGCACCCTGGCCCGTCGCCGAAGGTTTGATCGGGGGCGCTGCAAAATATCTGCGGCCGGATGGACGTCTCTTTATCTATGGCCCGTTCAAGCGCGGCGGCAAACATACGGCCGTGAGCAATGCCGTGTTCGATACCAGCCTGCGCGACGGTAATCCTGAATGGGGTGTACGCGATGTCGAGGAGCTGGAGCGGGTCGCGCAGGGCGTCGGCCTTCGACTGGCAGAGGTCATCGAGATGCCGGCCAACAATCTGATTCTGGTCTTCGCCCAGTCTCTCGTCTGATCGGTGCATGGTGCGTGCGCGCTGGCGTGTGTTGATCTGCCGCGGGGCGGTTGTCATAGTCATGGCGAATAAAGGCCCCGGGACGAACCGGGCCACATCCGGGCGGATTTCCCCATGATCGACGCGGCTACCCCAGAGATTCACGATGACGCGCGCGCACGTTCCAACGTGATCAGGCTGGCGGCAGCGCAGGCGCTTGGCGGCGCCAATTCGGCGGTCATCTTCGCCACCGGCGCCATTGTCGGCGCGACGCTGGCGCCGAGCGTGTCGCTCGCGACGGTGCCGATCTCGGTCTATGTTGTCGGCCTTGCCTGCGGAACGTTGCCGGTTGGTATGATCTCCCGCGCCTATGGCCGCCGCGTCGCCTTCATCATCGGCAGCGGCGCAGGAGCACTTTGCGGCCTGCTCGGCGCAATCGCGATCCTGAAAGCATCATTTGCCCTGTTCTGCTGCGCGACGTTCTTCGGCGGCTTCTACGGCGCTGTCGCGCAGTCCTATCGGTTCGCGGCGGCGGATGGCGCCAGCCCGACCTATCGCCCGAAAGCTGTCTCGTGGGTGATGGCCGGCGGCGTATTCGCCGGCGTGCTTGGCCCGCAGCTCGTGCAATGGACCATGGATATCTGGTCGCCCTATCTGTTTGCCGCGAGCTTCGCGGCGCAGGCGGTGGTTGCCCTGATCGCGATGGCTTTGCTCTCGACCGTGGATGCACCGAAACCTGCGCCCGCGGACATGCATGGTGGCCGGCCGCTGCTGGAGATCGTGCGGCAACCGCGCTTCGTCGCCGCCGCGATTTGCGGCGTGGTGTCCTATTCGATGATGAATCTCGTGATGACCTCGGCGCCGCTGGCGATGAAGCTTTGCGGGCTGACGCTGAGCGATTCCAATTTCGGCCTGCAGTGGCACATCGTGGCGATGTACGGGCCGAGCTTCTTCACGGGGGCGCTGATCGCGCGCTTTGGCGCGTCGAAGGTCGTGGCCGCAGGTCTGGCGCTGGAGGCGATCGCTGCCGTGATCGGCATCGCCGGCATCAGCGCGATGCATTTCTGGATCTGTCTCGTGGTGCTGGGCATCGGCTGGAATTTCGGCTTCATCGGCGCCTCCGCACTGGTGCTGGAGACCCATCGGCCGCAGGAGCGCAATAAGGTGCAGGCCTTCAACGACTTCCTGGTGTTCGGCCTGATGGCGGTTGGTTCGTTCTCGTCCGGCCAGTTGCTGGCGAATTATGGCTGGCCCACCGTGAATGCCGTGGTCTTCCCGCCCGTCATTCTCGGCCTGGTGGCGCTAGTCATGGCGGGTTTCGTCAAGCGCCGTGCGATGCAGCAGGCTGCGGTGTTTCCCGATCCTGCAGTCTAACCAAGGCGCATCACATACTCGCCGGCCGGGCGATCATCATCGCCCAAGCCGGCATTTGTGAACGACACGTTGAGATGTCCGGACGTCGTCAGACCGATCCTGTGGCTCCAGTGATCGAGGCAGCGACCAGTTTCTGGGTGATGCCTTGTCCGCTCAGCAGGCGGACAGCCGGACTTCTTGTTTCGGGAAAGATGGCCAGCAGGGTGTTTGACCCTTTCACTTCAGACCAGCCAAGCTCCTGCGCGTGAACTGCAGCACGCTGAGACACACGTACAAATGCTGCCGTCGGCTGGCCATTCTTGCCGGTCTCGATCATGAGATTTTTCAGTTCCTTATCGAGGTAGCGGATCAGGTCGGCTTTCAACGTGCCGAAATCGGCATTGCAATCCCGCAGCACCGCCGCGGCATCGGCGTCGTCGACCAGTGCAAGTAACAGGTGCTCCAACGTTGCATATTGATGACCTCTCTGGTCGGCATATTCGATAGCGCGTCGCCGTGTCGCGTGAAGCGCGGGCGAAAGCGGCAGCGTCGAGAGGTCGATAAGGGCGTCGGCGCTTTTCAGCCTCTTCACTGGATCGAGGGTCGCCAGCAGCTTCTGCTTTTCGCTGATCGGCAGGACGATATGCGAGGCGATGACGTCGGCAACCCGTCCGGGATCGAGGGTTCTCTCCAGCGGCGGCCAAATCGGTGGCACGCGTATGTTGTGAGCCGAAACGTAGCTCTCGAACCGTTTGACTGCCTGCTGGATCAGTTCGGGCTCATCGGGAATAGGACCCTCACTCACGCCTGTAACATCGGCTCTATACGAGCCGGTCTCGTCTACGAAACGCTGAATCACGACGCGTTGACGTCCCTGTGCCAGAACCCTGAGCGTGCCGCCATCAAGCCTTTGAATTTCAAGCAACTGGGCGAGAACGCCGATGTCGTAGATGTCCTCGAAGCCAGGTTCGTCAACAGTTTCGTTCTTTTGAATAGCAAGCACGACCTCTCGCTGTCGCGCGAAGGCATCTTTCAGAGCGAGTATTGTTTTCTCCCGTCCGACAAAAAGCGGGTAGGTCGCTGTCGGGAATGGAACGAGATCTCTCAGCGGAATGGCCGGGTAGCTTGATATTCCGGTTTGAAGTTTGATAGTCGGCACTTCTGGCAAAGGTCGACCGACCTGCAGCATCGCCGACAAGGTATTCCAGTCAGCGACACCCAATATCCTTGATATCAACTCCAGGCTTTCGCTGTGACTAATCGTGACGGCTTTGGTGGCGAGGTTTTCGCGCAGGGACTGCGCCATAGCCTTTGCATCGCGAAAATCGCGCATCTGTTTCGTCCTTTGCATGAGCGAACCAGGAGGCATCAGGTGGTTGCGTTGCTGACCCGGTCGCTCGGACAAAGGGTGTCGGCAAAGGAAGTGATACGTTCACCGTCCCGTTCAGGGCGCAACCGGCAGGTCGTATCAACCAAGATAAAATTGGCTCAAAGGCGTCTAGCTGTCAATGAGGTGCAACTGTCGGCTGCCTTCACGCGGTAGTGAGACTTGTATCAGTCCACATCGGCCAATTGGTCCGCAGTCTCGAACGCGTCGCGCGGCCATGAGATCTGCACCACCGCGCCGTGATCCGGAAAGACACGATTGCTGAAGGTGACTCTGGCGCCGGTGCGCTCCAGCAGCGTGCGCGCAATGAATACGCCGAGGCCGAGGCCGCGATGTTCGCCCTCCTCGGCGGGGCGCCGGCGCGACAGATAGGGCTCGCCGATCCGCTTCAGCAGGTCCGGCGGAATGCCCGGGCCGTCGTCCGAGATCGAGATCACGATACTTTCCGCATTCCACCAGGCGTTCACTTCGACCTGCTCCCGCGCGAAATCGACCGCATTCTCCAGAATGTTGCCGACGCCATAGAGGATCGCCGGATTGCGCATGCCGGCCGGTTCGGGCGCATTGGCGACGGCGATACGTATCTTGATGGCAATGCCAAAGTCGCGATGCGGCGCCACGGCTTCCTCGATCAGCTGCGAGAGTGGCATGCGGTCGAATGGTGCGCCGCTCGAATTCAGCTGCGTGATCTTGGACAGAATCTCGCGGCAGCGTTGCGCTTGTTCGCGGACGGTCTTCAGGTCGTCGGCGAGTTCCGGGTTGTTGTGGATGTTCTTCTCAAGCTCCCGGGAGATCAGGAAGATGGTCGAGAGCGGCGTGCCCAATTCATGCGCGGCAGCGGCGGCGAGACCGTCGATCTGGGTCAAATGCTGCTCGCGCGTCAGCACCAGTTCGGTGGCGGCAAGCGCGTCCGAAAGCTTGCGGGCTTCCTCGGTGACCTGAAACGCATAGAGGCTGGTTACGCCGATGGCGGTCAGGATCGAGAACCAGACACCAAGCAGATAGATCTGCGGCAGCACCAGCGGTTCTGCGGAGTCCCACGGTAACGGCAGATGAAAGAAGGCCAGCACGGTGGCAGAGGCTGCCGCGAGAACGCCGAGCGCGATGGTGAAACGCGTCGGCAATGCCGTCGCCGAGATCAGCACCGGCGCCAGAAACAGGAACGAGAACGGATTTTGCAATCCGCCGGTGCAGTAGAGCAGGCCTGCGAGCTCGATGATATTGAGCGCGAGCAGGGCCGCTGCGAAGAGCGGTTCCAACCGGTGGACCGGATTGAACAGCGTCTGCAGCACGAGATTGAGGGTTGCCGACAGGCCGATGATCGTCACGCAGGGAATGATCGCGACGTCGTATTCAAGGCCCTGCACCACGACGAAGATCGCCGCCAACTGGCCGAGCGCAGCAAGCCAGCGCAAACGCAGGATCGTGTCGAGACGAACATAACGGCGCGGCTGGCGAAAGTCGGAGGCGGAAATATCGGTCATATCAGGACATTAGACGCCCCGGGCGATGACCACAAACCCATGCGGGCTGCGGCCACTTGAAGCGCCCAAGCTTGCCTTCGCCGCCACAATGCCGCATGGAACGGCAGCAATGACGATTGAAGACACCAAGTCAGGTCATGCGGCGACGGTTGATCGCAGTGCTGCGGCGGCGATCGACGTCGCTCATCTCGTCAAATTCTACAAGACCAACCGCGCCGTGGACGACATCTCGTTCAAGATCGCGCGCGGCAGCATCACCGGCCTCCTGGGCGGCAATGGCGCTGGCAAGACCACCACCATCGCCATGATCATGGGGCTGACGCTGCCGACCTCGGGCAAGGTCTCGGTGCTCGGCTGCGCGATGCCGGCGCAATCAGCCGAAGTACTCGGCCGGATGAATTTTGAAAGCCCTTACGTCGATATGCCGATGCGGCTCACGGTCCGGCAAAACCTCACCGTGTTCGGAAAACTCTATGCCGTGCCGGACCTCAAGGGCCGCATCGCGCAACTGGCTGAAGACCTCGATCTCAAGGATTTTCTCGACCGCGCCAGCGGCAAGCTCTCCGCAGGCCAGAAAACCCGTGTCGCGCTTGCCAAGGCGCTGATCAACGAGCCGGAGCTGTTGCTGCTCGATGAGCCGACGGCGTCGCTCGACCCGGATACGGCCGACTGGATCAGGCGACATATCGAGACCTATCGCAGGGGCCATAACGCTACGATCCTCCTAGCCTCGCACAACATGCTGGAAGTCGAGCGGCTATGCGACCGCGTCATCATCATGAAGAAGGGCCGGATTGAGGACGACGACAGCCCGGAGCAGATCCTGCTGCGCTATAACCGTACGACGCTGGAAGAGGTGTTCCTCGACGTCGCGCGCGGTCGCGACCGGGAGCAGGCGCCATGAGCCTCGTAGAGCGGTCACACGGCATCGCCATGCATCGCATCAATGCGATGGTGCTTCGTTACTGGTATCTATTGGTGTCGTCGTGGCCGCGCATGCTGGAGCTGGTCTATTGGCCGGCGCTGCAGATCATCACCTGGGGCTTCCTGCAAAGTTACATCTCGCAGAATGCCGGGTTCTTCGCCCAGGCGGGGGGCACGCTGATCGGCGCGGTGATCCTGTGGGACATCCTGTTTCGCGGCCAGCTTGGCTTCTCCATCTCCTTCCTCGAGGAAATGTGGGCGCGCAATCTCGGTAACCTGATGATGAGCCCGCTGAAGCCGATCGAGTTTCTGATCTCGCTGATGATCATGAGCCTCATCCGCCTCGCCATCGGCATCATCCCGATGGTGATTCTCGCAATGTTCTTCAACTTCAACCTGTTCGCGTTCGGCCTGCCGCTCATCGCGTTCTTCTGCAACCTGATCTTCACCAGCTGGTCGCTCGGTGTCTTCGTGTCAGGTCTGGTGCTGCGCTACGGCCTCGGCGCCGAGAGCCTTGTCTGGACGCTGATGTTCGGACTGATGCCGCTGGCTTGCGTCTACTATCCTGTCTCGGTGCTGCCGATGTGGTTGCAATATGTCGCCTGGGCCTTGCCGCCGACCTACGTGTTCGAGGGCATGCGGGCGCTGCTGTTCGATCACACCTTCCGCGCTGACCTGATGTTGACCGCGCTGGCCATCAATGTGGTGCTGTTTATTGTGTCATTCGCGATATTTCTTGGGCTTTTGAACAGCGCCAGGCGCGCCGGGTCGCTGATCTCCGGCGGCGAATAAGACCATTTATCAAGGGATAACCGCCGTTTTTACCGCCAATGGCCTGAAAGCCATGCATGCGGCGCATTGACGCTTTCTTACGCAGACACCAGTATATACTGCAGTGCGAAAGCAGACGCCAATCAAGTGAGGACAGATGCCGATAGGTGAATTTGGCAGGCCGCCAGCCCTGCCGTCCGAGACGAGCCCGGCTCTGACCACTCCGATGTACTGGATGTATGAGATGGCCTACGCGTCGCTCAGTCCGGCGCGCGCGATGACAGACGCTACCAAGATGCTGTTTCAGAATCCGCTGAATCCGTTCTCGCGGACCGAGTTCGGCAAGTCGGTGACGGCGGGCTGCGAATTGTTCGAGCGCACCACACGTCGCTATGGCAAGCCGGAATGGGGCCTGTACGATACCGACGTGAACGGCGTTCGCACGCCGATCGAAATCCGTTCGGTGTGGGAAAAGCCGTTCTGCCGTCTTCTCTATTTCGATCGCAAGCATCCGCGCCCGTTGCGCGCACCGCAGCCGCGTGTGTTGATCGTGGCGCCGATGTCCGGTCACTACGCGACATTGCTGCGCGGTACCGTCGAAGCCTTCCTCCCGACCCATGAGGTCTACATCACCGACTGGTCGGATGCGCGTCAGGTGCCATTGGCTGCCGGCCGCTTCGATCTCGAAGACTACATCGACTATGTGATCGAGATGTTCCACGTGCTCGGTGGCAACGTCCACGTCCTCGCCGTCTGTCAGCCCGCCGTGCCGGTGCTTGCTGCCGTGTCGGTGATGGAAGCCGAGAACGATCCCTATGTGCCACTGTCGATGACGCTGATGGGCGGCCCGATCGATACGCGCCGCAATCCGACCGCTGTGAACAATCTCGCGGCCGAAAAGGGCATGGATTGGTTCCGCAACAACGTCATCACCAAGGTGCCGTTTCCGCATCCAGGCGTGATGCGCGACGTCTATCCGGGCTTCCTGCAGCTCAGCGGCTTCATCAGCATGAACCGCGACCGCCACATGGAAGCGCACAAGAAGCTGTTCGAAAATCTCGTGAAGGGCGATGGCGACCTCGTCGACAAGCATCGCGAATTCTACGACGAGTATCTCGCGGTGATGGATCTGACTGCAGAGTATTACCTGCAAACGGTCGATACCGTGTTCGTCAAACACGCATTGCCGAAGGGCGAGATGATCCATCGCGGCAAGCCTGTTGATCCGTCGAAGGTCGTCAACGTTGCGCTGATGACCGTCGAAGGCGAGAACGACGACATCTCGGGTCTCGGTCAGACCGAAGCGACGCATATGTTGTGCAGTTCGATCCCCGATGAGCGTCGTGTGCATTACGTTCAGAAGGGCGTTGGACACTACGGCGTGTTCAATGGATCGCGATTCAAATCTGAAATCGTGCCGCGCGTATCCGACTTCATGCTGAGTGCAGCGAGCGGACGACATCGCGCCGCTGCTGCAGAGTGATTCACTACAAGTGCGTGCGATGACAATGCATCGTCATCGCACGCGCGCGACGAATATGCGTGAAGCAAAACCGACGTCACTGAATACGCGATGATCGCGTGTGAGTTGCGATGGCGCGCTTTCTAAGCCCTTGAAAACAGGCGCGGAAACTGGATTTTTCGCCTATTTCTAGCAGCGGTGCGCGATTCACTCCTAGATTCCGAAATTCAGCGTTCTTTTGAATCAAGATTCCTGTTCCGGACCCCATCCGGTAGGGGACAAATCGCCTTTTGACCCCGTATATTGGGCAAATGATTTGTTTTTGCGCCGAGCAATTCCCGTGGCGGCGGTTATGGCAGAATCCGGTCGATCTACTGACGACCGGGACTACTGACATGGCCTTCCGCGCACTTCTCTATCGCCGCCCCACCGAACCAGACACGCTTGCCGTCAAACACGGCTCCCAGATCTTCGCCATACGCCTGCGCAGGCACCGCCGTGCGACGCGTTATACGCTGCGCATTCATCCGAGCGAGCGCGAAGCCATCCTGACCATGCCGCCGCGTGGGTCATTGGCCGATGCGAAGGACTTCGCACAGCGTCATGGCGCCTGGATCGCCGCGCGTCTCGGTCGTTTGCCGAAGGCAGCACCATTTGAACACGGCACAACGGTTCCGCTGCGGGGAACTCCGCACAGGATCGTGCACCGTGCGGGGCGGGGGACGGTGTGGACCGAGACTCGCGACAGCGGCGAGAAGATCATCTGTGTCGCCGGCGATGTCGAGCATATCGACCGACGTATCCACGATTTCCTCAAGCGCGAAGCCAAGGCCGATCTCGTCAAGGCGTCGAACCGCTATGCGGCGCAGCTGAACGTCAAGGTGAAGCGGATCTCGATCCGCGATCAATCGAGCCGCTGGGGCTCTTGCACCACCGAGGGGTCGCTGTCGTTCTCATGGCGTTTGATCCTCGCACCGCCCTTCGTGCTGGATTATCTCGCGGCCCATGAAGTCGGGCATCTCGTCGAGATGAACCACTCGGTGAAGTTCTGGCGCGTGGTCGGGCGGATCTGCCCGGCGACCGAACGCGCCAAGGCCTGGCTCGATACCCATGGCAACGACCTGCATCGCTTCGGTGTGCAGGACTGAGCTCTTGGTCCCGGCCGCGGTGCTGTGCATCGCGTGTCCGGGACGCTCGCTCGCTATCTCCCGAACAATCGCTCCGTCAGCCAGCCATCCAATCCGCTCGCGGCCTCCGGACGCACATTCTGCTGCGGACGCTGACGCTGCTGCGCCGGATAATTCGCTTGCGTCGGCGGCGCGTCGTTGGGCTGCGCGCGAGTGCCGTTATAGACCGGCGCGCTTGGCACATAGCCGCGTTCCGGTGGCGCTGATGGCGACGGTGCGTTCGATCCGGGCAGCAGGCTCGACAGTGCCTGGCCGATCGGATTGGTGCTGAACGAATTCGACGGCGCCAATCCAGGCACAGGCTGCGGCTGCAGGCCCTGATGCGCTGATTTCATGAAGCGCGACCAGATCTCGACGGGCAATCCGCCGCCGGTAGCCTTCTTGGTCGGCGAGTTGTCGTCATTGCCGAGCCAGACGCCGGTGACGAGCTGCGAGGTGTAGCCGATGAACCAGGCGTCGCGGAAATCCTGGCTGGTGCCGGTCTTGCCGGCAGCGTACCAGCCGGGCAGTTCGGCTTTCTTGGCGCTGCCGGAGAGAATGGTCTGCTGCATCATCGTGTTCATGGCAGCCACGGCGCGGGCGTCGATCACCTGGCTCGCCGTCTCCGCCGGCCGCGTATAGAGCGTCTTCTTGCCTTCCACCGTGCGGATGCGGTTCACCACATGGGGCGACACGGCGAGGCCGCCATTGGCGAAGGGCGCATAGGCGCCGACCAGTTCGGTCATCGACACTTCGGAGGTGCCGAGCGCGATCGAGGCATTGGCTTCCAGCTTCGAGGCGATGCCCAGCCGATGCGCCGTGCGCACGACATTCTGCGGGCCAACCTCGAGGCCGAGCCGCACCGCCACCGTGTTCAGCGACATCGACAGCGCCTGGGTCAGCGTCACCGAGCCGAAATATTCGTGGGTGTAGTTCTCCGGCTTCCAGCCCTTGATGTCGATCGGCGCGTCCTGGCGGATCGTTTCCGGCGTCAGCCCCGCCTCGATGGCGGTGAGATAGACGAACGGCTTGAAGCTCGAGCCCGGCTGGCGCTTCGCGGTCACCGCGCGGTTGAACTGGCTCTCGGAGTAGTTCCGGCCGCCGACCATGGCGCGGACCGAACCGTCCGGCGTCATCGCCACCAGCGCGCCCTGCGTCACGTTGAACTTCACGCTCTTGGCGGCCAGCTCGTCGATGATGGCGGCTTCCGCCACGCTCTGCAGCTTGGGATCGATGGTGGTCTCGACAATGATGCTCTCGTCGACCTGGCCGACGAGGTCGTCGAGCACTTCGCCGATCCAGTCGGCGACATAATTCACCGTGCCGGCGCCGACCGGCTTGACGTTGTATTGCGGCACGCCGGTCGCGCCCTTGGCCTGCGCGGCCGTAATGAATTCGGCGTCCTGCATCGCCGCCAGCACGATCTTGGCACGGGCCTCCGCGCCTTCCGGATTGCGGTTCGGCGCAAGGCGCGACGGCGACTTTACGAGTCCCGCCAGCATCGCCGCTTCCGCGACGGTGACGTTCTTGGCCGGCTTGCCGAAATACTTCTGCGCCGCAGCTTCGACGCCGTAAGCGCCGGAGCCGAAATAGACGCGGTTGAGATACAGTTCGAGGATCTCGGCCTTGGAATGCTTGCGCTCCAGCCAGAATGCCAGCTCCACTTCCTGCAGCTTGCGCGCCATGGTGCGCTCCTGCGTCAGGAACAGGTTCTTGGCGAGCTGCTGCGTCAGCGTCGAGCCGCCCTGCGACACGCCGCGATGCATCAGGTTGGTCGCGGCCGCGCGCGCGATGCCGATCGGGTCGACGCCGTAATGCGAATAGAACCGCCGGTCTTCGATCGCGATGAACGCCTTTGGCAGATAGGGCGGCAGATCCTTCAGCGACACATTGGCGCCGGCCTGTTCGCCGCGCGTCGCGAGCACCGTGCCGTCCATGCCGACGATCTGGATCGTCGGCGGGCGCTTGGGAATTTCCAGCGACTGGATCGGCGGCAGATGCGCGCCGACATAGATCACGACGCCGACAATGGCGATCGCTGCCCACAGGCCCAGCACCGCGCCCCAGTAGAACAGCCGCTTGATGCCTTTGCCGAAGCCGCCGCTGCTGCGCGCCTTGCTCGATGTTCGGGATTTCCGCGGCTTGTCGCCGCCGCCATTGGACTCGCGCTTCGGCGCCTGCTTGGGAGTTTTCTTCGGTCGGTCATCGCCGCCGCCGGGCACGCGATCATCCGCCGTGAGGCGCAGATCGGACAGCGCCGCGCCGAGCCCGAAGGTCGGCTCCTTGCGCCCGCTCTTTTTCTTGCCCCACGCCATACGCAAACACCACGCCACCCGATACCGCGAGCCTAGCGGCCGCGGTTTAAGGGGCGGTTACGCAGAAGTTAACGTAAGGGAAACGCGGTTCCCGATTGGGGGCACTGATGCCGTGATGCGTACTGTTGCTGTGCGGAATGTTGCACACGATGGTTCCACAAACTCCGCTGTCGTCCCCGCCTAGCGCGCCAAAGGCGCGCGCGGGGCGGGGACCCATAACCTCCGAGTTCGTGTTGCGCGGCGAAGGCTACGATGTTCTCGCCCTAACTATCTCTGCACGTGTCTATGGATCCCCGCCCCGCGTGCGCCTTCGGCGCACTAGGCGGGGATGACATGCGAGCATGTGGAGCGCGCCCTGTGTCACACGCTGCCGCGGCTTCCGCTTCAACTGTCAAACAGCCACGTCATTCCCTGGAAAAAATTTCACCGCCCACGCGCCGTCCGTATCGCGCCATTGGCGCAAAGCGGGTGGACCAGTTTTCCCCCTCGATAATGAGGGGGATGACGCGCCGAAAGGCGCAAACCTGGTCGTCCTCGCGTGTCGCTCCGGCCTTGCGAAGGCCCTTGCGATCCGCGCATCGCCTTTCGGCGCGCCATCGCGGCTTTTCTGTTCGAGGGACCGTGCTTCCTGGGACGTGGCCTCTGCAGGTTTCCCCGCTTCGGCCTGTCCCAGTCCAGCCGTTTCCGGCAGAGCCCCGTAGTGGGCCCGGACGGTGACCCCCGACCTCCCGAGTCCGTGCTTGCGAGGCACGTCCGCGGGCGCCGCATCCAAACTCCACTTCGAAAGCGCCCTCGAGAAGCGCCCCTCGTGAGTAGGATAGGATGGAATATAATCACAGCTACGGATGTTGTCAATCCTGTTCGGGACAACGTGTACTATTAGCTCTAGCTTCTGTCTCAAAATAGAAGGATTCGTACGATGCTATCGAGCGATCGCCCTATCGCCAGTGAACATGACGACGTGCTGGGATTCTCTCAGTTCGCCGATGCGTTAGCCCGATCACTAACCGAGATGGCGCCGGACGAAGGGATTGTCGTATCGATCGAAGGGGCCTGGGGAGCAGGTAAGACAAGCGCGCTTAGACTAATTGAGCGTCGCATCATTATTCGCGAGTTGGCGCGCGAGAGCGGTATTGCAGTTGCAGACCTAGTTGAACGTGAGTGGTCTGCCGTTGAGGTCGAATGGGAAGCCTTCCATGGTAAGAGGAAGACCCATTTAATTCGCTTCAATCCATGGAATTTTAGCGGTCAAGAGAACTTGGTGCGCGCCTTCTTCGGTGAAGTTGGCGCCGCCATTGGTCATTCAGAAAATGGGGCAATATCGAATGCAATTAAGAAGCTAACGGCCTACCTTCCGAGCGTAGGTGTAGTTGCTGGTGGTGCTAGTGCGCTAGCAGCAGGTGGCGTTGCGGCGTTTGGCGTTGGTAGCGCGGCCGGGCGAGCCGTCGGTGAAGGCATTCAAAGCTTTGCTTCAAAAACATCGAGCCTTGAATCTTTAAAGCGTGATCTTGCTGTTGCTCTTAGAGAATCTGCGAAGAGAATCATCATTGTAATTGATGACGTCGATCGGCTTATGCCCTCTGAAATGAGATCGATCTTCTCGCTCGTCAAAAGTCTGGGTGATCTGCCGAATATTCTTTACGTTCTATCCTTCGACAGGAGTGTGGTGACGCAGGCCATGGGAGCCGGAGTAGATCGCGTTGATCCGGATTTCCTCGAGAAGATTATACAAGTGCAGGTTAAGTTACCGCCTCCTTGGCAGGCGGAGATACGAGACCTCTTCTTTCAGCGCCTAAATTCCGTCATTGGCGATACGGAGCCGAACGATTCCGAGAGATGGCAGATGGCTTTCTTTCAGGCGGTTCTGCCCTATATTCAGACGCCGCGGGATGTATCACGTATCTACAATGCGATGCAGATCATATGGCCGAATGTTGCAGGTGACGTTGATCTAACGGATCTTGTGATTCTAACGTCGTTGCAATTGTTCGAGCCAGGAGAGTATGAGAAAGTTTTCGACAACATCGGGGAACTGTCTGGCGAAAACTGGACCTTCAAGGATGAGAAAGAATTTTCCTCTGGCTTCGAGCCGAGAAATGCGAGGAATCCACAGGCGGCGAAGAAGGCTCTCGCTTATCTCTTCCCCGCACTTGCAAAAGGTTGGAATGAGCACATTGGCGATATTCCCTACTTAAAAAAGCGCGAACACAGAAGGATATGTACTAAACAATACTATAGAAATTATTTTCTGTTTGGGCGCGACCCAAGCCGACAATCTAAAGCTGATATTGAAGCGTTACTTTCGGCGGAGGATGTAAGTGAGAGGCTTCCCATTTTTCTGAGGGAACTCGCTCAGAGGAATGTTGGCAAGCGGAACCCACCTGTCGCAAACTTTTTGGAGCAGGTCTTCGAGACTGTGCACGTGAAGCCACTATTGTCCGAGGAGACATTAAGAACATTCCTCGACGTTAGTGATGAGCTGATCCAAAGGGAGGATAAGGTCTGGGAATTCTTTGTGGAGGATAATCTTCAGAGGTTGGAATCTATTGCCGTGCATGGCCTCACTCCACTCTCTGCGACTGAGAGGCTGAAAAGGCTTTCAATTTTAGAAGCACATCCTAGAGGAATCACGCTTGCGAGCAACGCTGTAATCCGTCTTGCGGGTCAGCATGGTCTTTATGGAGGCGAGGCCACTTACGGCGATGATTGTTATATGGGACGCGAGGAAGCTATCAATGCGGCGGAGATGATCGCAACCAGGATCAGCGGCATCGCTGAGAATGGTGAGCTTCTTCAACTCATTCGGCCCGTTCGGCTTATCTTCATTTGGCGATCGATCGCTGGTGTTGAACCAGTTAGAGAGTGGCTAATGAAAGAGATCGCCGTTGATGATTCTGTTTTGCGGTTAGCTCAGGTTCTTGCAAGCACGTCATATCGTACAGTTGGAACGACTAGGTCAGAGGTTAGAATTTTTAATGCAAAGACATTCTCCGAATTGATTGACGTCCCGCACTTCAAGGAGAGACTTTACAGTGCCGCGCAGAATGCTGGCTCGGACGAGAGCCGTCGTATTCAGAGTGAATTTCTTGAGGCTGAACTGCGAGGCAGTGAAGAATAATTGATTAATCAGATCGAATCATCCTGTCGCCTCATTGGTTTCACCAAACCACCACACCTATTCCAGACCTTCCGCACACTTCGCCGCTACTGCTTCGCTCCTTCCCAACCGGAAAGGAACGACCATGCGCATCATCACAGCGACGGCCATCGCGGCCATTCTCTCGCTCGGCACGCCGGGTTTCGTGCTCGCACAGGGAGCTGCGACCCCCGCTGAAAATGCACCGGCTAAATCTGGCGGGCAGACCAGCGCGAAGATTTCCAGCATCCAGGTGGTGGATGTGAAGCAATTGCCGGACGCGGTGAAGGCTCAGGTCGAGGAGGTCGTGTCGAAATCCAGCGAGGAAGACCTGAAGGCGCTGCGCGCCTCGATCGACGCCTCGCCGGCGGCTGCCAATGCGCTCAAGGAAAAGGGCATGAGTTCGGCGCAGGTGGTGGCGATCAATATCGCCGATGGCGTGCTGACGATGTTTGCGAAGACGGCGTAAGAGGGCATGAACGCGTAGCGCGGATTACGCCTCGCTAATCCACCCTACAAAAAAGCCACGCGCAGGGGATCCCGCGCGTGGCTTTGTCGTTTGCAGCCTAACCCGCCGAATCATCCTCGATGATCGGGCCGAACAGTTCCCAGCGCTCGCCGTTGAACTTCATCATCTGCAACTGCTTGTTGACGCGATAGTCGGTGGGCGAGGTCGAGCCGACGATGCCCGGCAGGTTGAGATCGAAGACGAGGCCGGAGAGCGAGGTCGCGACCTTCATCACATTGGCGCGGGTGAGATCGTCGCCGCAGCGCTTCAGCACTTCCACCATCAGCTGCGCATTGCCGTAGCCATAGGTGTTGAAGTTCGAATTCTTGTCGCCGTCGGGATAGTATTTCTCCATGAAGGCGAAATAGCGCTTCATGCCGGCATCGTCTTTCCACTGCGGATCCAGCGGGTCCTTGCCGTAATTGGTCGAGATCAGCCCCTTGGAATTGTCGAGGCCTGCGGGCACCAGCACCGCGCCCACCGATGTCGCGTTGATGTCGACGATATGGGTCGGCTTCCAGCCGAGATCAGCGACCTTCTTGATCGCCTGCGCCGCGAATTTCGGCGTCGAGGCGTTGAACAACAGGTCGGCGCCGGAGGACTTCAGCTTGACGATCTGCGAGTCGATGGTCGGGTCGGTGAGTTCGTAGGAGGCGTCCGAGACGATCATCGACGCCGCCTTGTCGCCGAGGCCGGCCTTCATGCCGGTGACATAGTCGCGGCCGAGGTCGTCGTTCTGCCAGAGGATGGCGACCTTGGCGGTCGGATAGTTCTTCAGGATGTATTTGGCGTAGATCCGACCTTCGGTCTGATAGTTCGGATTGTAGCCCATGGTCCAGGGCGAGCCCTTGGGGTCGGTGAAGCGCGTCGCGCCGGTGGCGGCCCAGAGCTGCGGCACGCCCTTGGTGTTGAGATATTTCTGCACGGCGGCGTTGGACGGCGTGCCGATGATCTGGAAGGTCAGCAGCACCTCGTCGGATTCGACCAGCTTGCGCACCTGCTCCACGGCTTTCGGCGGCGAATAGGCGTCGTCATACTGAATGAGCGTGATCTTGCGGCCGTTGATGCCGCCCTGCTCGTTGATCATCTTGAAATAAGCGAGCTGCGTCTTGGAGATCGACGAATAGGCCGAGGCGGGGCCGGAGAACGGCACGGTCTGGCCGATCTTGATCTCGGTGTCGGTGGCGCCGGGATCGTATTTCTTCTGCGCGAAGGCCGATGTGGCCAGCAATGATGTGGCTGTCAGCGCAATGGCTGCCATTCCGACGAATTTGGTCGACGCGGCGAAACGGTGAAGACGCGTAGTTCTCATGTCGTTGCCTCCCTGATGATATGTCACTCGACAGTCGTTCCCGTGCGGGCGCCGTCGTTATCGGGGAGTGTGAGGCAAGGATTTTGAGTTGGCAAGGCGAGGAGATAGGCACACGGCCGTCATTCCGGGGCGCGCTCTTGCGCGAACCTCAGCCACTCCAATTGGAGTGGCGGGGAATCTCAGGCGGCTCTATCACTTCGGGATTCCGGGTTCGATCCCAGCCGGCTGTGCCGTCTGGTCTCGCCCCGGAATGACGAGTGTGTGGCGGCGCTTACTTCGCCAGCCACAACACGATCAGCGCCAGCGCCGCCGGCGCGGCCTGCACATAAAGAATGCGTTTGCTCACCGTTGCTGCGCCATAGGCACCGGCCACGATCACGCAGAGCAGGAAGAATGCCTTGATCTGGAATGCGAAGGCTGGCGCCGAATGCAGTAGGCCCCAGATCAGACCGGCGGCGAGGAAGCCGTTATAGAGGCCCTGATTGGCGGCGAGCACCGCGGTGATCTCGGCCTTCTCCGGCGTGTTCCTGAAGGTCTTCAGGCCCTGCGGCTTCTGCCAGAGAAACATTTCCAGCACGAGAAAATAGATGTGCAGCGCAGCGACCAGCGCGGTCAGAAGATTACCGATGAATGTCATGTAGTGCCCCCAATGTCCTCAACTGTCATTCCGGGGCGGGAGCGCCTCTTGGGCGCTCACGAACCCGGAATCCCGATGTGTTCATACTATACTGAGATTCCGGGTTCGCCCGCAGCTGTCGCTGCGTTCGCCCCGGAATGACAGCGTGTGGCCGCGTTCGCATGCGTTTTGCGTGGACGCCGCGTGCGTTACCCCACCGCCGGCTTCGGCAGCGGTGCCGGGTCCAACCACGGACGCGCGGATGATGCGAGGCCGGTGAGGCGACCCTGAATGTAGTCGCAGCCCCAGTCGCGCAGCATCACGGCGGACGTTTCGTCCTGCACCCATTCGGCGACGGTCTTGATGCCGAGCCGGTGACACAGATCGATCAGGGTCTGCACGAAGGCGCGGTCGTCGGCGGAATGCGCGATGTTCTGCACGAAGGCGCCATCGATCTTGACGATGTCCACGCCGAGCTTGCGCAGGTTGCGGAACGAGGTGTAGCCGGCGCCGAAATCGTCGATGGCGATGCGGCTGCCGAAATTCTTCAGCCGCGTGACGAAGCCGCGGACGTCGTCGAGGTCCTGGATGGCCACGGTCTCGGTGATCTCGACGATCAGCCGCTGCGCGACGCCGGGATGCGCACGCATCATCGACTCGATGGAGGTCCACCAGTCCGGGTCCATCGTTGTGTCCGGCGAGATGTTCAGCGAGAGCTGCACATCCGGCGCGGCGGCGAGCTCGGCGACGACGAGTTCGAGCACGCGGTGATCGACCAGCCGGATCAGCCCCAATTTCTCGGCCACCGGCACGATATCCGGCGCCAGCAGTAACTGTCCGTCATCCTGCTTCATGCGCACCAGCGCTTCATAGAAAGCGGGGGTGCGGCTGTCGGCATGCATCACGGGTTCGAAGGCCGTGACGATGCGGCGCTCGTTCAGCGCGGTCACGATCTCGTCGGTGACGCGGATATTGACGCGGCGCTGCGCATCGCGCTCCACATTGGGCCGCCACAGGGCAAAGCTGCCGTGGCGGCGGCGCTTGGCGCCGTTCAGGGTTTCCTGCGCGCGGTTGACGGCTTCGTTGACGTTCTGCGCATAGCGGGGAACGCTGACGGCGCCGATGGTAGCGGTTACCGAGACCGGGCCGGACTGGGTCGGAATGACGTCGTCGCGGATGCCGACCAGAAAGCGCTCGGCGGCGATGGTGGCATCGTCAACAGTGCAGTTCTTCAGGATCAGGCCGAATTTATTGCCGGAGAAGCGACCCATCACGTCGCCGCCGCGCAGCCGCTGGCGAATCCGCTTGGCGATCTCGACGATCACTTCATCCGCGATATCGAAGCCGAAGGCGTCGTTGATCCGGGCCAGATGATCTATGCCGATCAGCATGAAGGCAAAGGACGAGCGGAAGCGGGTGGCTTCCTCGATCGCCTCGGCGAGGGATGCCAGAAGATGCGCGCGATTGAGTTCGCCGGTGACGGGATCGTGCTGCGCCAGTTTCAGCAATTGCTCGTCGCGGGCATGGCGTTCGTTGTTGATGCGGACGACGCCTTCGACGCGTATCGCCTTTCCCGCAGTATCAGCGCGGCAATTGCCGCTTTCCTCGATCCACAGCACGGCGGCGGTGGTCGAGGCGCGTAGTCCGTATTCGATCCGGTAGGTGCCGCCGCCGGAAGCGAGTGCCTTGGCCAGTGCCTCGGTGCGAATGCTGCGCTGCGGCTCAATGAGAGTCGCCAGCTCGGCGCCGCTGGCAATGGTCGCGGCGGGAATATCGGTGAAGATCGCGCTCGCCTGGTCGGTCCAGGTGATCCGGTCGCTGGCGATGTCCCAGATGAAAGCGGCCTGGCCGAGTGCGGCCAGAATCTCTGCTGCCTGCGGCTCGGAAACGCGACCTGCCTGCGAGGAAGAATCGGCGCTCTGGGAAACAGCGGATGTCAAAGTCGCCTCGTTTTGGGACGCCGTCGGGTGATTCGCCCCCCGACAATACGGCTCAGATCGCCACAATCGTTAGTCAAAGTTCCTAAAGACTTAAGAAAGTGTAGCCGGGCAGGCCTTCGCAGACCTGATCAGGCCCGGATTTACGTTGTGGAGAGCCGCGGCACGACCCTTGCGACGCAGAGGGTGGAGGGGCAACCCTCGTCCCGAATTGAGACGCGAGCACTGTTAACGATGTCGATTTCCGCGACCCGAGCTTACGCCACGACGCCGCATCCGATGCGGCGCGCGGGCGATTTCGTGGTCGAAAAAGAGTCGGTCATCGTGGAGGCTGTCGCGCTGACGCGGCTTGAGCCGGTTCAACCCAGCGCGCCGGTGTCGTCGCGCGTAGCACGGCCCGATGCATCCTTCATTGCGCATCTGATCGCGACGGCCGAACAGGCGCCGCAAACCCGCGAACTACGTCGTGCAACTGTCGCCGATGTCGAGGCGGCCTATCGGGCGGTGGCGAACACGAATGCGGTGGGATCGGCGATCAATCGCACGCAGCGTACGGCCTGACTCGGCACTCCCCGCTTACGTCTTCGGCTTGTTGTCAGGCGATGCCACGCCACCCGGCTGCAAATCCGGCGACGTGATTTGCGGGGACGTATGCGCCACGACTTCCGGCGGGACCGGGGTCGATTCGAGCTTCGGTTCGATCCGTTCGAGCTTCTCGACCTTCGGCTCCGGACGATCGGTCAACACGGCTTCGGCGACGGACGTCGCGGCCGGAACGGGAGCAGGAGTCGGCGCGACCGGTGCCGGCTCGTAGCGCGGGGCTGGCTCGGCGCGCACCGGCTCCGGTGCATAGACCGGCGCGGCGACGCGGCGCGGACGCCGGGCGCGGAGCGAGATGCCGGCGAGGAAATCCACCATCGCCGTCAGGGTGATCAGGAAGAAGGTCGCATTGCCGAATTTCGGCAGCATCACGAATTCGGCAGCAGCAGCGCCGAACACCAGCAGCGACAGGAAATGGTCGGTGAAATATTTCGGCGCCGGGCGCGCGGCGCGCATCACTTCGAGCCACAGCAAGAGAATGCTGAGCGCAACGAGCAGGTCGTTGAGCGTCACCATCCAGATGTCTTTCGACATCAGCGTGATCGGGAAGAGGGGGATTGGGCCCGACAGCGCGAGGTCGGGCATCAGGAAGGCGATGATGTTGCAGATCGCCACTGGAATCAGCAGCAGCGGGAAACCGATCGACGCCATCGAAGGCCTTCTTTGCGAGCGAGAGAACCAGAACGTATGTGGGCGATGCAGGACATCACCAAGGTGACGCGCGCGCATCACCGGGACAACGCATTAGCTCCAGAGTTGGAGCGAATTCGGGCGGAAGACCAGTTCAGAATTGTTGTCTGAACAGCTTTCTCGACTTGCCCGCTGGCGCTTCGACCCGCCTGACCCGGACCTTACATGGACGAGCGAAGGCGGCGCCACCTGACGTGGCGCTGCCCTCCATCCAGTGGTCAGGATTCTTTCTTCACCTTCAGAACCTGACGACCCTTGTACATGCCGGTCTTCAGGTCGAGGTGGTGCGGACGGCGCAGTTCGCCGGAGTCCTTGTCCTCGACATAGGTCGGGGTCTTGAGCGCGTCAGCCGAACGACGCATGCCACGCCGCGACGGCGATGTTTTTCTTCTCGGAACGGCCATAGGAAAGATCCTTGATTCTTTGGCAGATGGTTTCGATCGGCGCCCGGTGACAGGCGGCCAGCACGGATCGCGCGGGCAAAATCGCTGATAAGGGCCGGCTTATAACGGAATGACGACGACATGGCTAGGGCGGGTGTCCGAGAATTTTGCGCGATATACGCGGCAAAAGCCTCAAGAACCGCGGTTCTCCAGCCAGCAGCGTTGTAGCTCAGCCGCCTGCGCCCGCGCCATATAGGTTCCCGCCAAACGCCGCACCCCCGGCCCCGGCGTCCGGGCGCTGCGGGTGACCGGATTGGGCAGGATCGCCGCCAGAAGCGCAGCTTCCCGGGCCGACAGGCTGGAGGCGGGCCGATTGAAGGCGTATTCGGCGCCGGCCTGGGCGCCAAACTGCCCGGATGGGCCCATTTCGGCGATATTCAGGTAGATTTCCAGGATCCGCTGCTTGGACAGGACCAGATCGACCCACATGGCCAGCGGGATTTCGAGGCCCTTGCGGATCACGCTGCGGCCCGACCACAGGAACAGGTTTTTCGCCACCTGTTGGGTGATAGTGGAACCGCCGCCGGAGACTTCGCCGTCCTGGGCGTCCTCAATGGCATTTTGCAGGGAATCCCAGTCGATGCCGCGATGGCTGCAGAATTTGGCGTCTTCGGACGCCACCACGCTGCGTGGCAGCGCCGGCGACATGGTCTTGAGATCAACCCAGGTCCGCTGCACGGGGGAACCGGTGATCCAGCGCCAGGCCATCAGCGCCGAAATCGGCCGGCCGACGGCATAAAGCGGCGTCAGCAGATAGGGCAGCGCGAGGAGCAGGATTCCGATCAGGATGAGGCGGCGGATGAGGCGCAAGAGGGCGTTCCCGGTCGGAGCTATGCCGCTGATAAAGCGGGCTTTCCCCGCTCTTTTCAAGCCGGTTAAGCTTGCCGCGCGGATGATGGCGCAAGTCCTGCGGCGCAATTGACGTGGCCTTTGCCATAGAGGATTGTCCGGCCAAATTGTTCTGGAGCTATTCTTAATGTCGACCGGTGCTTCCACCAAAGATTTTGCCTCGCGCCTGGACCAGACCGCGGACGATACCGAAGCTGTACTGACCAAAGTGCTCGCCGATGGCGTGCTACCCGACGAGATCGCCCGGCCGAAGCGGCTGATGGATGCGATGCGTTACTCCTCGCTCGGCGGCGGCAAGCGGCTGCGTCCGTTCCTGGTGGTGGAGAGCGCGGCGGTATTCGGTGTGCATCGCGAGCAGGCGTTGCTGGTCGGCGCCGCCCTCGAATGCATCCACTGCTATTCGCTGATTCATGACGACCTGCCGGCGATGGACAACAGTGACCTGCGCCGCGGCCGTCCGACCCTGCACAAGGCCACCGACGATGCCACCGCGATCCTCGCCGGTGACGCGCTTTTGACGCTCGCTTTCGACATCGTCACTCGTGACGAGATCCATTCCGATGCCACGGTCCGCCTGTTGCTGACCCGCGCACTCGCCCGCTGCGCCGGCCTCGGCGGCATGGTCGGCGGCCAGATGCTCGATCTCGCCGGCGAAGGCCGCTTCGGCGACAAGGAGCCGGTGGATGTCGCGCGTGTTCAGCAGATGAAGACCGGTGCGCTGCTGCGTTACGGCGTCATCGCCGGCGCGCTGCTCGGCCAGGCCACGCAGAAAGAATACAAGGCGCTCGACGATTACGGCCGTGCGCTCGGCGAAGCCTTCCAGATCGCCGACGATCTGTTGGACGTCGAAGCCGATGCCGCTACCCTCGGGAAGCCGGCCGGCGCCGATGCTGCGCTCAACAAGACGACGTTCGTCACGCAGCTCGGTGTCGACGGCGCGAAGAAGCGTGTCGCCGATCTGATCGCCACCGCTGACGCATCGCTGTCGATCTTCGGCAACAAGGGCGACGTGCTCCGCGCCGCTGCCCGCTTCGTGGCCGAACGCAAGAACTAAGGAAGCCCTGATCATGTCGGAGACGGGCAAGGATCTCGATGAGCTCCTTGTCCGTTTTCGCAAGATGCCGGCGCCGATCCGCGTCGTCTATGCGCGACCGCGCACGTTTCTGGCGCTTTTGATCGGCGTGATAGCGTTCTTCGTCCTGCCGTCCTCGCTGCGGCTGGTGACGCGGCTCTTGATCGGCTGGGACGTGTTCATCGCGTTCTATCTCATGCTGGTCTACGGCATGATGCTGTCAAGCGGCGGTCAGAAACACATCCGCCGCAACGCCGCGCTGCAGGACGATGGCAGTTTCATCATCCTGCTGGTGGCGGCTCTGGGCGCCTTCGCCAGCATCGCGGCCATCGTGTTCGAACTTGGCGAGGGCCATCGCACGGGCTGGGAATTGACGCTGGCGATCGTCACCATCGCCTCGTCCTGGGCCGCGGTGCATACGACGTTCTCGCTGCATTATGCCCATCAGTTCTATCGCGGGGCCAAACCCGGCGGGCTGGCATTTCCGTCTGGTGATGACGACACGAAGGAACAGCCCGATTATTGGGACTTCGTGTATTTCTCCTTCGTCATCGGCATGACCGCGCAGGTCTCCGACGTCGGCATCACCGTGAAATCCATCCGCCGTACCGCCACGGCCCACGGCATCGTCTCCTTCATCTTCAACACGGCGCTGGTCGCGCTGATGGTCAATATCGCGGCAAGCGCGATCTGATACTTCAGCACGCGCCTGCATTGACCTGGTCGCCGCGCCGGGCAAATTAGGCCTGTAGAGGATATCGCCCGCGTGGAAACCAAATTTCCGATCTTTCTGGTTCTGATCGCTGCGCTCGCAGGTACGGCGTGGCTGGCCAAGCGCATCAGCATTGCCCCGGCGATCCTGCTGCTGCTGGCCGGCATTGCGCTGGCCTTCGTGCCGGGCATGCCCGCGCTCGAACTGCCGCCCGAAGTGGTGCTGCTCGGCGTGCTGCCGCCGCTGATCTATTCGGCCAGCGTCGCCATGAGCTGGCGCGAATTCCGCGCCAATCTGCGCATCATCACGCTGCTCGCGGTCGGCTGCGTGATCTTCACCGCGTGCCTCGTCGCGACCGCCACGCATTTCCTGATCGGCCTGCCATGGTCGGTCGGCTTCCTGCTCGGCGCCATCGTCGCGCCGCCTGATGTAGTCGCACCGCTGGCAATTGCGCGAAAAATTGGTCTGCCGCGCAGAATTCTGGTCGTGCTGGAAGGCGAGGGTCTCGCCAATGATGCGACGACGCTGATCCTGTATCGCTTCGCGGTGGTGGCGATCACCACCGGGGCGTTCTCGCTGCCAAAGGCGGCCGGCACCTTTGTGGCCATTCTCGCCTGCGAACTCGTCTTCGGCGTTGCCATCGGCTGGCTCAGCCTGCGCATGCGTCATCGCGCGCGCGATCCGCAGGTCGAGATCACGCTGTCGCTGCTGACGCCCTATGTCGCCTATCTCATCCCCGAACATTTCGGCGGCTCCGGCATCATCGCCACCGTCGCCTGCGGTCTGTACATCTCATGGAACGGCCCGCTGCTGATCTCGGCGGCGACGCGTCTGCAAGGCATCTTCTTCTGGGATTTGGTCATCTATCTGGTCGAGGGCCTGCTGTTTCTTCTGACCGGCTTTCAGATGCGGGCGCTGATCGAGAAATCGAAGGCCTTTCCATTCGCCGATATCATGCTGGCCACGGCGCTGGTTACCGTCGTGATCATCGTGGCGCGGTTCGTCTGGGTCTATGCGGCGATTTATGTGCCGCGCTGGCTCAGCGCCGATCTGCGCAAGCGCGATCCCGCGCCGAACTGGCAATGGACCTTCGTCGTCGCCTTCACCGGCGTGCGCGGCGCGGTGTCGCTCGCCGCGGCGCTGGCGCTGCCGTTCACGCTGGTCTCAAACGACGTTTTTCCGTCGCGCGACCTGATCCTGTTCGTGTCGTTCAATATCATCCTGATCACACTGGTCGGCTTCGGCCTGTGTCTACCCATGGTGGTGAAGTGGCTCGGCGTCACCAAAATCGGCCGCGAGGAATATATCGCCGAACATGAGGCCGAACTCGCCACGCGCCGCGAGGCACTGGCGACAGCCCTGGCGCGGCTCGATGTCATGACCGATGATCGGGAGCTGTCCGACGAAGTCGTGAAACTGCTGCGCGCGCGCCACGAAAGTCGGTCGAACCAGTTGCCGGGCGAACTCGATCCCGACGTCGACGTCTCGGCGGTGGGCATCGATCTGGTACGAGAACTTATCAAGGCCGAGCGCAAATTCATCCATACGCAATTGCGCGACGGCAAGATCACCGACGAAAGCCGTCGCCGCATCGAGCGTGATCTCGATCTGGAAGAAGCGGGGCTGAGCAATCGGGAGTTTCGGCGGATTCCGCTGTAAAGCCATTAAACGAAAACGGCCGGGACAATGCCCGGCCGTTAAACTTAAAACCCGCAATAGCGCAGCTTACTCCGCCGCGCTCACGACTTCCGGTGCCTTGGCGTTGGCGCCGTAGCGCTGGTCGATATAGTCGATCACCAGGGCCTTGAAATCGGCAGCGATGCTCGGGCCGCGCAGCGTGCGGAATTTCTCGCCATCGACGAACACCGGGGCGGCCGGACTTTCGCCGGTGCCGGGCAGTGAGATGCCGATATTGGCGTGCTTGGATTCGCCGGGGCCGTTGACGATGCAGCCCATGACCGCAACGTTGAGGTTTTCGACGCCGGGATACTGCGTCTTCCAGCCTGGCATCGAGTCGCGGATGAAATCCTGGATCGAACGCGCCAGTTCCTGGAACGTGGTCGACGTGGTGCGGCCGCAACCCGGGCACGCCGCGACCAGCGGCACGAAGGTGCGGAAACCCATGGTCTGCAGCAGTTCCTGCGCAACCTGAACTTCCACCGTGCGATCGCCGCCGGGCTCCGGCGTCAGCGAAATGCGGATGGTGTCGCCGATGCCCTGCTGCAGCAGGATGCCGAGCGCAGCCGAGGAGGCGACGATACCCTTCGAGCCCATGCCGGCTTCGGTAAGGCCGAGATGGATCGCATAGTCGGAGCGCGAGGCCAGCGTCTGATACACGGCGATGAGGTCCTGCACCGCCGAGACCTTGGCGGACAGGATCATCTTGTTCTTCGGCATGCCGAGTTCTTCGGCGCGGGCCGCCGACAGCAATGCCGACTGCACCATGGCTTCACGCGTCACCGCGCGAACGTCTTTCGGGTTCGCGGACAGCGCGTTCTCATCCATCAGCTTGGTAAGCAGCTCCTGATCGAGCGAGCCCCAATTGGCGCCGATGCGGACGGCCTTGTTGTTCTTGTTCGCGATCTCGATGATGTCGGCGAATTGCGTGTCACGCTTGCTCTTGAAGCCGACATTGCCAGGATTGATACGGTACTTGTCGAGCGCCGCGGCACAGGCCGGGAATTCAGCAAGCAGCTTGTGGCCGATATAATGGAAGTCGCCGATCAGCGGCGTGGTGATGCCCTGCTTGTCGAGCGCTTCGCGGATATGCGGAACGGCGGCTGCGGCCTCGTCGCGATCGACGGTGATGCGGACCATTTCCGAGCCCGCGCGCGACAGCGCTGCGACCTGGTCGATGGTGCCCTGGATGTCGGCCGTGTCGGTGTTGGTCATCGACTGCACGACGATCGGGGCGCCGCCGCCGACAGCGACGTTGCCAACCATGACCTGTGTGGTGAGGTGCCGGGGCGCCGGACCGGCGATATCAGACGGAATTTCAATCTTGTTCATGGGGTCTCGAATATCAGATTTAGATGACATCCAGCAATGCGTTAGTGGGCTAGGCCCTGACCGGTCGGTTAACGAGAACCAGCCCGGCGACGACCAATAGCGCAGCGAGGCCAAAGGCGGGGGTCAGGTGGTCGCCCATGATGAGATAGCCCGCCGCGACGCCAAACAAAGGGGTGATGAAGGTAAAAGCCGACAATTTGCTGGCGGAATAGGTCTTAA
Organism: Tardiphaga sp. 813_E8_N1_3; assembly: GCF_051811025.1. Classification (NCBI taxonomy): domain Bacteria; kingdom Pseudomonadati; phylum Pseudomonadota; class Alphaproteobacteria; order Hyphomicrobiales; family Nitrobacteraceae; genus Tardiphaga; species Tardiphaga sp. 813_E8_N1_3. The sequence continues at coordinate 4,958,792 of NZ_JBPWQE010000001.1, read as the reverse complement.
TCAGCCCGAACCAGAGCAAAAACGTGAAGCCTACCACCCAGAACGCCTGAAACGAGAGCAGGGACAGCGCCAGTGGACCGGGAACCCGGGTCACGGTCTCGCCCGCCAGCAGCGCCGCCAGGCCCAGAATCGGGACAGACAGACCGACTTGGTATCCCAATGCCTTTTCAGGCGCGACGTAGAGCAACGGGGTCGTTTTGACCACCAGCGTGGTCGCGGCCCATAGCCCCGCACCGGCGACGATCATCAGATCCCCGATCAGCACATCGGCGGTGACGTCGGGCTGCGGGACGCCGATCGCCACGGCGACACCGGCAAAACTCACCGCGAGTCCGGCCCATTGCACCGGGCGCAGGCGTTCGCCCAGGAACTGATAGGAGCCGAAGGCCACGAAGAACGGCATTGTGTAGAGGAAAACCGCGGCCCGTGAGGCCGTCGTGAATTGCAGGCCGTGAAAGATCAGCACGAATTCGATGCCGAATAGCACGCCGGCAAATAGGCCGGCCTTCAGCGTGCCGTCGCGTTCGAACAGCTTGACGCCGCGTACACGCGCAATGGCCAGAATGACCAGCAGCGCGCCGGCCGAGCGCAGCATCGCCTGCGTGTAAGGCGGGATATCGTGCAGCACCAGCTTGATGGCGATCTGGTTGAAGCCCCAGGTCAGGCACAGCATCAGCACGAGGGCGATGGCGCCGGCGGTGAGTGCGCGTCCGCCGGGTGGGCTGATGACGGTTTCTGCAGACATGAAGCCTCGGGCCCGGCTTGTCGCCGTGTTGTTATGGGATCGTCACGCCTGACAGTGCGCGCAGGTTCCTGTGATTTCGACAACAGACAGTTTCGGGACGAAGCCAGTCGTCCGTGCGGCATCGTTCAGGCTCTGCGCGACTTTCGTAGCCGGCACTTCGCCGACCGACCCGCATTGGTCACAGATCAGAAACGCGACCATCGAGGCCGTGCCGTGGTCGTGCGCGCAGGCCAGGAAGGCGTTGCGGCTTTCGATGCGGTGAACGAGGCCGTTCTCCATCAGGAAATCAAGTGCGCGATACACGGTGATGGGGGCCGGACGCGAAGTGGTCTTGGCAAGCTCATCGATGATCTCGTAGGCCCCAAGCGGGCGATGGCTTGCGAGCAGCGCTTCAAGCACCTGCCGGCGGATCGGGGTCAGCTTTTGCGACCGGGCCGCACAGACATGCTCGGCATGATGCATCGCGTCCGCCGTACAGCGGTCGTGATCGTGGCCAGGAGCCGGGAAAGTTGGTTTCGGAACTGCCATATGGAGGTAGCTTAACCCGTTGGGTGTGATTGTGCCCGTCTTTTTGGCGTTGGGCCCCAGTCTTACACTAAATCCAGTGTCGCCAAACGACGAGCGCTTCATCCAAATGGGGGGCTGCCGGCCGATTGCAAAGGTTGAACGCGCGATACAGGGCCGGATCAGGTGGAGCTTTTGCGCTCCCGGCGCAGATCCGATGGCGAGGTGGCATATCGGCGCCGGAATGTCCGGTTGAAATACGACAAATCGTTAAAGCCGGCCTCGTCGGCGATCTTCCCGATCCGCTCATCGGCCCGCAATGGGTCGAGTAGCAGTGCATGAGCAAGGGCCAAACGCCGTTCGAGCAAATATTCCGACAGGCTGAGGCCGTGTTCGCGAAACAGCTTGCGGACATAATCCGGCGAGATTTTCTGAGCCGCCGCCAGCGTTTCGGCCGAAAGGCCGTGATTTCCGAGCCCTGCTTCGATGGCTGCCTTGATCGCGTGCAAGCGCAGCATGCGGGTGCTGGAAGGTGGAGATGTCTCGGAGTAGTTCTCGCAACCGATTGTCAGAAGTGCGATCAGGCTACACAGATCGGCCACGACATGGTGCTGAAGATGGGTGGGGGCGGACCCATCGAGGTCGATTGCTTCCTGACAATGCGCCATCAATAGCCGCAACGTCTGAGTCTCCAGGAGCACAGGTCGCATGAACCACGCGCCGAGATTCGGCACCTTGATCGACAGTGCAGCACGGTCGATCTGAACGATCAGATGCTGCGTCTCGCAAGATGACGTATGCCAACCGGCGTCCCTGGTTGTCATCAGGACCGCATGGTCCTGCTCGATGATTTCTTCACGACCGTGCTGCGATGCGCGAGCACGACCTTTCAGAACGACTGCAAACACGACATCGTCGGGCGATGACGCAGTCGCAGCATCCGGCATGCGATCGTTCGCTGGAAATCCCGTGCCGATAAAAACAATCGCACCGGGCAACCTGTGCAACGCGGCATCGGTCGAAAACGGGGAGTCCGTCGGAAGAGGGGACTCGACGTTGAACGTCAGGCGCCCGAATTGGAGCTGCGGTGTTGGCAGATTTTCGGAAGTAGCCGCGATTAATGAATCGGGCATTTCGGGACCGGGCCCTGAAGTCACGAGGATCAGTCCTGCAAGCATTGAACTACATCTTGGTCGTGCCAGTGCCGGATCACGTTCATATTGATCGCCGCTAGCGTGCCTTCTGGTATTTTTGTCTTTGATAGTTCGCGATGCGCCATGTGGCTTGAACGCAACAAGCAGAGCGAATTGCGGTGCCAGTCTCGCCCAGTCCTGCCGCGTCGCGCCCGTTCCAAGTCGCTGATGTCTCATTCAACTACACATCATCGAAGCAGGGCCTTCGGCCTGCCTTTGTCGATCTGTTGTTGAGGAGACTGATGGTGAAACGCACCGTATTGGCCGCTGCAGGCCTCGCCATCATGGCGTTTTCGTCGACCGCCGGCGCTGCGGATCTGTCGCCCCGCATGTACGCCAAGGCGCCGGTTCTGGTGGACCCCGGCATCAACTGGACTGGATTTTATATCGGCCTCAACGGCGGCTACAGCTGGGGCAAGGGTGACGCGACCTTCTTGCCGGGCACCGCTTTTGCGTCGCCGGTCAAGCAGGACGTCAATGGCGGCCTCGGCGGCGGCCAGATCGGCTACAACTGGCAGCTCGACCGCACATGGGTCGTCGGTCTCGAAGCCGATATCCAGGGGACCGGTGAACGTGGCAGCGCGAACTCTCCAGTGAGTTCGCTGCGGACCACGTTGCCCGGCGGCGACTTCAATCTGCTTGCGCTGACCTCGGCAAACAGCTCATGGAGCTTCCCGTGGTTTGCGACCTTCCGCGGGCGGGTAGGCCTGCTGGCAACGCCGGATCTGCTGCTCTACGGTACCGGTGGTCTCGCTGTCGGCGAGGTCAAGTATTCAACACAGACGACCGTGACCGGGCAGCTGTTTGGGCCGGGATCGCAGGGCACGACACCGGCGAGCGCCGCCGTGACGGTTCCCGGCACGCCGCTGTCGGAATCGCAGACCCGTGTCGGCTGGACGCTCGGCGCCGGTCTGGAAAAGAAGTTCGGCACCAACTGGTCGGCCAAGCTCGAATATCTCTATCTCGATCTGGGTTCGGCGACCTATTTCGGGGGGACGGCCAACCAGACCTCGGTCGGCTTCCACGACCACGTCTTCCGCGCCGGCATCAATTACACCTTCAGCCCGGCTGTCGTGGCCAAATACTGACCCTTTCGATCGCTCCCGAAAACTTCAAGCCCGGCCCTCGAGCCGGGCTTTTTGCTGTCCGGAACATCTAGCCATGCGCTTGTCGCGGGGCTGCGTCGTATTGTCCACCGATGCGGCATTCATAAGCTTGCTTATAATAAGCTAGGTTTACGGAGCGCCTCCATGTCCTGCCAGCCTGACACCGGCACCGATTTCCTGTCCGCCTTGTTCGAGACCCAGCGCATGTTGCGGCTGCTGGCCGACAAGGAAGCGCGCCAGTTCGGCATGACCCGCGCCCAATGGGCGGTGCTCGCCAAGGTCGAGCGCAATGAGGGGCAAAAACAGACCGATCTCGCCGACGCCATGGAAATGGCGCCGATCAGCCTGACGCGGCTGATCGACAAGCTCTGCGACAGCGGCTTGATCGAACGCCGCAATGACGACGCCGACCGCCGCATCAAGCGCCTCTATCTCACCGAGGCTGCGCGCCCGCTGACGGCAAAGCTGGCGGTGCTGCGCGGCAACCTGATGAAGGTCGCGTTCGACGGCGTGAGCGAGGCCGATATGCACCAGCTGGTCGCGCATCTCGAAACCATCAAAGACAATATCCGCGCTGCGCTGAACCCCGCAGCCACAAAGACCAAGGAACAAGTCTATGGCTGAGCCCGTGCTGAAATTTCCCGACAAGGATGCGCCCGAGGGCGGATCCGATGGCGCCGCGACGACGCAGCGTGAGGGCGCGAAAGGTCTCCTGAAGCGCTATCGCCGGTCGCTGCTGCTGGTCGTGTTGCCGGCTGTGGTTCTGGTCGCCGGCGTTGCGTTCTATCTCTCGGGTGGCCGTTATGTCGGCACCGACGACGCCTATGTCGGCGCGCAGAAGGTGCTGATTACGCCGGATATCTCCGGCAAGGTTGACAAGGTCGTGGTGCGCGAAGGCCAGCATGTCAAAGAAGGCGATGTGCTGTTCGAGATCGATCCGGTCCCGTTCCGGCTGGCGCTCGACGATGCCAGGGCCAAGCTGGCGCAGGCCAAGACTACTTACGACAACCTCGTCAGCAATGTGAAGATCTATGGCCAGATGCAGGATCTGGCGCAGCAGGGCGTCGACTTCAAACAGCGCGACGTCGAACGCAAGTCGACGCTGGTGAAGAGCAACTTCGGCTCGCAGCTCGATCTCGATAATGCGGCGACCGCGGCGGTGACCGCGAAAGCACAGCTCGAACTCCTGAGGCAGCAGCTCGCGACCTCGATGAACCAGTTGCTCGGCAATCCCGACCTGCCGCTGGCCCAATTCCCGCCTTACGCGCAGGCGCAGTCGGCGCTCGATCAGGCGCAGCGCAATCTCGACCACACTGTGCTGAAGGCGCCGATCTCCGGTGTCGCGACGCAGGTCGATAACATCCAGCTCGGCCGCTTCGCGATGGCCGGCACGCCGATCCTGACGGTGATCGACGACAACAGGCCATGGGTCGATGCCAATCTGAAGGAATCCGATTTCACTTACATCGCCGTCGGCCAGACCGTGGAGATCGATGTCGATGCGTTCCCGAACCATGCCTTCAAGGGCACTGTCGGTTCGCTGAGCCCCGGCACCGGCGCGCAATTTGCGATCCTGCCGCCGCAGAATGCCACCGGCAATTTCGTGAAGGTCGTGCAGCGTGTGCCGGTGCGGATCTATCTCGATTATGCGGATCCCTTCGTAAAGCGACTAAAGGCCGGCATGAGCACCTACACCACCATCGACACCGAACACCATCGTTCGCTGGCGGGCCTGCTCGGTCTGTCATCGGCCAAGGCTGCTCAGGATTGATCCGATGAGCACGTCGGCGCCATCTCCCAGTGCGGTCCCCGGCTTTCGCCGGAACATGGTGACGATCTGCGCCATGACCGCCACCATCATGCAGGCGCTCGATACCACCATCGCCAATGTGGCGCTGCCTTATATGCAGGGCACGCTGTCGGCGTCGCAGGATCAGGTCAACTGGGTGCTGACCTCCTATATCGTGGCTGCGGCAATCATGACCGCACCGGTCGGCTGGATTGCCAACCGGTTCGGCCGCAAGAAGATCTTCATTGTCTGTTCGGCGGGCTTCACGGTCGCCTCGGTACTGTGCGGCCTCGCGCAGGACATCAACCAGATGGTCGGCTTTCGCCTGTTGCAGGGCGTGTTCGGCGCAGCACTGGTGCCGCTGTCGCAGGCGGTGATGCTCGACAGCTACGCGCTGCATGAGCGCGCCAAGGCGATGTCGATCTGGGGCATGGGCGTGATGCTCGGCCCGATCATGGGGCCTTCATTGGGCGCCTGGCTGACTGAAACCTATTCCTGGCACTGGGTGTTCTTCGTCAATCTGCCCTTCGGCATCGTCACGGTGTTTGGCCTGCTGGCCTTCATGGACGAAACCAAGACCAATGCAGAACTGAAATTCGACTGGTTCGGTTTCGGCGCACTGGCGGTCGGCATCGGTGCAATGCAGCTCGCGCTCGATCGTGGCGAGCAGCTCGGCTGGCTCGAATCCAACGAAATCGTCATCGAGGCGATCGTTTCGATCATCGGCTTCTATTATTTCTTCGCGCATTCCTTCACGACCTCGAAGCCGTTCATCCAGTTCGCCATCTTCAAGGACAAGAATTTTGTCGGCGGCTGCGTGTTCATGGCCGTCATGGGGCTGGTGCTGTATTCGACCATGGCACTGTCGTCGCCCTATCTGCAGAACGTGATCGGCTATCCGATCCTCACGGCAGGTCTGTTACTGGCGACGCGTGGCTCCGGTACCTTCGTGGCGATGATGCTGGTCGGGCGCATCATGAAATATATCGAGGCGCGTACCCTGATCATGGTGGGAATGGCGCTGATGTCGGTGTCGCTGTTCTTCACGTCGATGTGGACCGACCAGACCGGCGTGCAGGAGATCGTGATCGTCTCGATCGCGCAGGGATTTGGCCTTGGTCTCGTCTTCGTGCCGCTGTCCACGGTGGCGTTCCTGACGCTGCCAAATCATCTGCGCACCGACGGCACCTCGATGCTCACATTGCTGCGTAATGTCGCCAGTTCGATCGGTATTTCCATCGTGATCGCGCAGCTCACCTCAAACACCCGTATGGCTCATGCGGTGCTGGTCGAGCACATCACGCCGTTCAACAACGCGCTGCAGATGCCCAATGTGACCAGCGCGATCAACCTCGCCACCGACAGTGGCCGCGCCGTGATGGACGCCATCGTCACGCTGCAGGCAACGGTCATCGCCTTCGGGCTCGATTATCAGATGGTGATGCTGGTGACGCTCTGCGCAATTCCAATGGCGCTGATCATCGGGTCGTCCAAGGCAACGTTGCGCGCGCAGGCGGCGAAGCCGGGCGCGGACGAGCATCCGGCGGTGATGGAATAAAAAAAGCGGCCCGCAGGCCGCTTTTTCGTTTCGATCAGGTGACGCATCACACGTCGAAGAACACCGTCTCGTTGTCACCCTGCAGATGAATATCGAACCGGTACACACCCGCTGCCGTCTTCTTCGCAATCAGCGTTGCACGACGATCCGCCGGCACGAGGTTCATCACCGCATCGCTAGCGGTCGCCGCTTCATCCTCGAAATAGATCCGCGTCATCGACTGCATGGTCATGCCGCGGCCGAATACGGCCATCACGATATGCGGGGCCTGCGGCTTGCCATCGATGCCGGGCACGGCGCCGGGCTTGACGGTGTCGAACGAATATTCGCCGGCGTCGGTGGTGCCGGAACGACCAAAACCCTTGAAGCTCGAATTCGGCAACCCGCGGGTATCCTGCGGATCCGCGAAACGGCCATGCGCATCGGCCTGCCAGATTTCCAGCACGGCGTCGGGCACGACCTTGCCGTCACCATCATAGATCACGCCTTCGACGCGGATCTTGTCGCCGGTGATGTCGGGTGTCAGCAGGTTGTTGGTGAAGGCGTCGTTCCAGGCATATTTGCCGTTCGGCGTCAGGCCGTAGGCATAGAACGGGCCGACGGTCTGCGACGGGGTGATACCGGGCATCAGTGATTCTCCGTCGGGGTGGCGTTGCGGCCGCGCAGCACGATGTTGAAGCGATAGGCCAGCGCCCAGCCTGGCTCGGTGACGTCGAGGTCGAAATCCGACACCATGCGCAGGCGTGCCTTTTCGTCGGTGACCGAGTTGAAGATCGGATCGAACGGGAACAGCGGATCGTTCGGGAAATACATCTGCGTCACGAGGCGCGAGACGAAGGAGTGGCCGAACACCGAGAAGTGGATGTGGGCAGGACGCCACGCATTGTGGTGATTGCCCCACGGATAGGCGCCGGGCTTGATGGTGATGAACTTGTAATTGCCCTGGGCGTCGGTGACGGTGCGGCCGGCGCCGGTGAAGTTCGGATCGAGCGGCGCGGGATGCTGGTCCCAGACATGCACGTAACGTCCACAGGCATTGGCCTGCCACAGTTCGACCAGCGTGTTCGGTACGCCGCGGCCGTCCTCGTCCATCACCGTGCCGTGCACGATGATGCGTTCGCCGAGCGGCTCGCCGGCATGCATGGTGGTGAGGTCATGATCGCCGGGACGCACCGTCTCGTGGCCATAGACCGGTCCTGTCGTTTCCGACAGCGTGTGCGGCATCAGGATGCGCTGCTTCTGCGGCGCGCGCTTGATGGTGCTCTTGTAGCCGGGTGAGAGGCGCGGCGCGTGCGCCGCATTGCTCTCGACGGGATAGATTAGCGTCATGCTGGTTTTCCCTTTTTGGCCGCCGCGGATCCCGCGGCGGCAGTCTTGAAAACGTCGTTGTTAGTTCAGCTTCTCGATCGCCATGGCGACGCCTTGGCCGACGCCGACGCACATGGTGGCGAGCGCCAGCTTGCCGCCGCGCTTCTCCATGCCGTGCACGGCGGTCATCGCGAGACGGGCACCGCTCATGCCGAGCGGATGGCCGAGCGCGATCGCGCCGCCATGCGGATTGACGAAATCAGCGTCTTCCTTGACGCCGAGCTGGCGCAGCACCGCGATGCCCTGAGAGGCGAAGGCTTCGTTGAGCTCGATCAGGTCGAAGTCGCTGATCTTGAGGCCGAGACGTTCCATCAGCTTCTTGGTCGCAGGCACTGGGCCGATACCCATGATGCGCGGCGCGACGCCGCCCGAGGCGAGGCCGAGGATACGCGCACGGGCCTTGAGGCCGTGCTTCTCCACCGCAGCTCCCGAAGCGAGGATCATGGCGCAGGCGCCGTCATTGACGCCCGAGGCATTGCCGGCGGTGACCGTGCCGTCCTTGCGGACGATCGGACGCAGCTTGGCGAGGCCTTCCAGCGTGGTTTCGGGGCGCGGATGCTCGTCCTTGTCGACCGCGATCGGACCGGCCTTGCCGCCGGGCACCATCACCGGGATGATTTCCTCAGCGAAATAGCCCGAAGCGATCGCCTTGCCGGCGTTCTGCTGTGAGCGGATGGCGAAAGCGTCCTGGTCGGCGCGCGAGATCTGGAAATCCTGCGCGACGTTCTCGCCGGTCTCAGGCATCGCATCCACACCGTATTTTTCGCGCATCAGCGGGTTGATGAAGCGCCAGCCGATGGTGGTGTCGAAGATTTCCGCCGAGCGGGAGAAGGCTTCAGTGGCCTTGCCCTGTACGAATGGGGCGCGGGTCATGGATTCGACGCCGCCGGCGATGGCGAAATCGATTTCACCGGCACGGATGGCGCGGGCGCCGGCGCCGACGGCATCGAGGCCGGATGCGCAAAGGCGGTTCAGCGTAGCGCCGGGAACGGAATCCGGCAGGCCGGCCAGCAGCGAGGCCATGCGGGCGACGTTGCGGTTATCTTCGCCGGCCTGGTTGGCGCAGCCGAAATAGACTTCCTCGACGGCGCTCCAATCCACGCCGGGATTGCGCTCGATCAGCGCTTTAATGGGCGCTGCGGCGAGGTCGTCGGCGCGGACTTTGGCAAGGGAGCCGCCGAAACGGCCGATGGGGGTGCGGACGGCGTCGCAGATAAAGACATCGCTCATCAATTCTCTCCCTGGGGGACTGCATCCGCGCTCGATTGCCGGATTTTCGCGGTGTTTTTAGGAAGCCCCGCTGACCCGGTCAAATGCGCCCGCCAGATGGCAGGCCTGTCCCACAATTGCGGATATGAAATCGCAGTTGACTTGTCAACTTCCTCGCCGCGGTGGGGAAAACTACGGTTTGCGACAGCCGCGGGTGGGATCGGCCGGGCAAAATTTGCTAGCGTCCGCCGCCATGACGATCCAGCAGCCCATTACCGCCCCAGAACCCGCTCCCCGCATTGAAGACACCGCAAAAGTGTCGCCGATGATGGAACAATACCTCGAGATCAAGGCCGCCAATCCCGGCCTCCTGCTGTTCTACCGGATGGGCGATTTCTACGAGATCTTCTTCGAGGATGCGGAGGTCGCCTCGCGCGCCCTGGGGATCGTGCTGACCAAGCGCGGCAAGCATCAGGGCATGGATATCCCGATGTGCGGCGTGCCTGTGGTCCGCGCCGATGATTATCTGCACCGCCTGATCTCGCTCGGCATCCGTGTCGCCGTCTGCGAACAGATGGAGGATCCGGCCGAGGCGAAGAAACGTGGCGGCAAGAGCGTGGTGCGACGTGATGTCGTTCGCGTCGTGACGCCGGGTACGCTGACCGAAGAAAACCTGCTCGATGCCCGCGCCAACAATTATCTGCTGGCGATTGCGCGCGCGAAGGGCTCGACCGGCGGCGACCGCATAGGCTTGGCGTGGATCGACATCTCGACGGCGGAATTCATCGTCACCGAATGCGCCACCGGCGAACTCGGTGCGACACTGGCCCGCATCAATCCGAATGAAGTGATCGTCACGGATGCGCTGTACAGCGATCCGGACCTCAGCCAGCTGCTGCGCGAACTCCCGGCAGTGACGCCGCTGACCCGCGACGTGTTCGATGGCGCGACCGCCGAACGCCGGCTGTGCGATTATTTCGCCGTCGCCACCATGGACGGCCTCAGCGCCATGTCGCGGTTGGAGGCGACCGCCGCTGCTGCCTGCGTCACCTATGTCGAACGCACCCAGGTTGGCAAACGCGTGCCGCTGTCGCCGCCGACCCACGAAGCGGTTGGCACCACCATGGCCATCGATCCGGCGACGCGCGCCAATCTCGAATTGACGCGGACGCTATCAGGCGAGCGCAAGGGCTCGCTGCTGGATGCGATCGACTGCACGGTGACTGCCGCCGGTTCGCGCCTGCTTGCGCAGCGCCTCGCCGCGCCGCTGACCGATGAAGCGGCCATCGGTCGCCGGCTCGATGCCGTCGCGAGTTTCGTGGCAGATAGCGGGCTGCGCGACGATCTGCGCTCGGCCCTGAAGTCTGCGCCTGACATGTCGCGCGCACTGGCGCGGCTTTCGGTCGGTCGCGGTGGTCCGCGCGATCTCGCCTGTCTGCGTGATGGTGTGCTTGCCGCCGATCAGGTGCTGACGCGCCTCGGCGCCATCGACAACCTGCCGGCGGATATCACCGCCGCCATGACCGGCCTGCGCCGGCCATCTCGCGAACTCGCCGCGACCTTTGCGCGGGCGCTGGCCGACGATCTTCCGCTGTTGAAGCGCGATGGTGGTTTCGTGCGCGAAGGCTTCGAAGCTGCGCTCGACGAGACCCGCAATCTGCGCGACGCCTCGCGCCTCGTGGTCGCCGCGATGCAGGCACGCTATGCCGATGACACCGGCGTGAAGGGCCTCAAGATCCGTCACAACAATGTGCTCGGCTATTTCGTCGAAGTCACCGCGCAGCACGGCGACAAGCTGATGCAGGCGCCACTGAACGCGACCTTCATCCATCGCCAGACACTGGCCGGGCAGGTGCGCTTCACCACGTCTGAACTGGGCGAGATCGAAGCTAAGATCGCCAATGCCGGCGACCGTGCGCTTGGGCTGGAACTGGAAATCTTCGAGCGGCTGTCCGCGATGGTCGCCGAGGCGTCGGAAGATCTGCGCGCTGCCGCCCATGCCTTCGCACTGCTGGATGTGGCGACGGCGCTGGCAAAGCTGGCGGTCGATGACAACTACGTCCGCCCGGACGTCGACAACTCGCTGCTGTTCGCCATCGAGGGCGGCCGGCATCCGGTGGTCGAACAGGCGCTGCGCCGCGACGGCCAGCCGTTCATCGCCAATGCCAGCGATCTGTCGCCCGGGCCGGGGCAGAAGTCCGGCCAGATCTGGTTGATCACCGGCCCGAACATGGCCGGTAAATCGACCTTCCTGCGCCAGAATGCGCTGATCGCACTGCTGGCGCAGATCGGCAGCTTCGTGCCGGCATCGCGCGCGCGCATCGGCATTGTCGACAGGCTCTTTTCGCGCGTCGGTGCTGCGGATGATCTCGCGCGCGGTCGTTCGACCTTCATGGTCGAGATGGTCGAAACCGCCGTCATTCTCAATCAGGCCACGGAACGCGCGCTAGTGATCCTCGACGAGATCGGTCGCGGCACCGCGACGTTCGATGGTCTGTCGATTGCCTGGGCGGCGATCGAGCATCTGCACGAGAGCAATCGCTGCCGTGCGCTGTTCGCGACGCATTATCACGAACTCACCGCGCTCTCGGCGAAGCTGCCGCGGCTGTTCAATGCCACGGTGCGGGTGAAAGAATGGCACGGCGACGTGGTGTTCCTGCACGAGGTCCTGCCGGGCTCGGCGGATCGCTCCTACGGCATCCAGGTTGCCAAGCTGGCAGGCCTGCCGCCGGCGGTGATCGCGCGCGCCAAGTCGGTGCTGGCCAAGCTCGAAGCGCAGGATCGCGGTCAGAGCGCGAAGGCGCTGATGGACGATCTGCCGCTGTTCGCGATCACAGCGCGTGCACCGGTCGAGGCGGCTCCTCCGTCGGAGGCGGAATTGCTGATGGACGCCGTGAAGGCGCTGCATCCCGACGAGATGTCGCCGCGCGAGGCGCTGGATGCGCTCTATGCGCTGAAGGCGAAACTGCCGAAGTAATTATCGGCGGAAGTCGAGGCGGCCGTTGGTCCAGCGGCCGTCGATGCGGTTGGTGTCAACGATCAGTCCCGCCCATGGCCGCACGATCTCTGGTGCAGTGAGATTGATATATTTGCCAACCAAGTTGCACGCGCCGTCGCGACTGGCGTCGATCAGGCCAATGCGATGGCCGTCGTTCCAGGTGAACAGCAGATAGATCCGCTCATCCGTCATTCTCAGTTTGGCGGCGCCGTGCTTCCATGTGTCGTTGGCGTCGCCGGGAATGGTCGGATCGGCGCCACCGTTCCAGCGGCTGAACCAGTCGCCGTCGAGATCGGCAGCGGCCGATTGATCGCCATCGCACCAGCGGCGCGCATTATCATCATCGGCTGAACCGGTGAGATCGACGCTTGCCGCGAACGCAGTCGCATCCTGATCGTTGGGCAAAGGTGGGTCTATCACCTGAAAGGGATTGCGGACCCCGTCTCGTCTGCCGCCCAAAATCCGGTGCACGGCCTCGATGTCGATGCTCATGGTCGCCCTCCGTTCGTTCACATGAACAGACTTGCGCAGCAATGAGTCGATTGCCACCCGCTTTCCGACCCGCTTGCTAGACCGCGCGGATCTTCCTGCGTCCCAGCGTCCACAGCCCGAGATTCCATACCACGCAGGTGGCAAGCGCCAGGCTCAGCGCGATGGCCGAGCCGAAGCGCAGCGCGGTGACGTGCAGGATGGCGACTGCGATGCCGAAACCCATCAGGCCCCAGCCGCCATTGGCGATCATGGCGGCGGTGGGCGGGCCGCCGATGCGCGGATGCAGGATCAGCATCAGGCTGGTGAAGACTACGGGATAAAGTGCGAGAATGCCGCTGCCGGTCGGGCCGATGGTCGAGGACAGCGTCACCACGGTGGCGACCAGCGTTGCGACGAGTGCGGCGCGCAGCGGGATATCGTACCAGCGCCTGGTGATCAGCGGCATCTTCGCATGGCGAAACCGCGCCATCAGCGGCAGGCAGATGCCGAAGGCCACGACATTGGCCAGGATGCCGCCAAGCAAAGTCCATTCGAACTGCCGCACCAGCAGGGCGAGGGCGAACCACACCAGCACGGCGGCGCCGAGGCTGACGATCACGTTGTGGCGCTGCGCCAGCAGCACGTAAGTCAGCCCGAGAAACATCGTCGCGCCATTGATCGGAAGGCTGGCCAGCGCGCCCTGTGCAATGAAGGCGGCGTCGTGATCGAGCGCGAGAAAAACGTAGGAAGGTCCTGCCGAGATCGGCAGCGTCGCCACTAGTGCGCCGATCACCGGGCCGGATCGTTCGGTGATGATGGAGGCCGAGATCACAAAGGCGGCGGTGATCGCTATGCGCAGAGTGAGCGTCAGGAGGAAGGCAAGTTCGGGGGACATGGCAGCCTGACGAGAGGAGGTGCTTGGCCTCCTCTTTCTTGGTGGATCGTCCGGCCTGCTTACACCCTGTTGAGCGTCACCGAAACCTTCGGGCCATGTTTGATGGTCTGGTAGACCACGCAATAACGCTCGGTCAGCTTCAGCAGCAGATCGAGCTTGTCCTGCGGCGCGTCGGTGTCGACATCGAAGCGCAGGCGGATTTCGGCGAAGCCGACCGGGGCTTCTTTGTCGACGCCGAGCGTGCCGCGGAAATCGAGATCGCCCTCGGCCGTCACGTTGCCGGACTTCAGCGGAATTTCGACGGCGGTGGCCACTGATTTCAGCGTGACGCCGGCGCAGGCCACCAGTGCTTCCAGCAGCATGTCGCCGGAACAGAGTTCGAGGCCGGAGCCGCCTGTGGCCGGATGCAGACCAGCGGCTGCGATCTGCCGACCGGTCTCGACCTTGCAGGCGATGCCGTCATTGTCGATCGAGCCCTTGGCTTTGAGCGTGATGAAGGCAGCCTTGGGATCGGTCTTGTAGAGCTCTTTGATAGGGGCCTGGGTGGCGCGAAGCGCGGCGGCGTCCATGATATCTCTCCCTGAGATTTTGTTAGTTGCAGCTTTATTAGCTCGCGGTGCTGTTGTCACCACCACGCGCCGACCGCCTCGGCAGGTGCGCTATCGGGCACGTCGCGATCGAGAGATCGATCCAGTGCGGTGAGCACGCGGCGCTTCACAGCGTCGAACAGCGGCGAAGCGCGGTCGCGCGGGCGGGCGAGGCCGACATCGATCTCGGCGAACAGCCGACCCGGTCGCGGCCGCATCACCAGCACGCGGTCTGCCAGCACAACGGCTTCGTCGACATCATGCGTGACAAGGATCAGCGTCGGCCGTGTATCGGCCCAGAGATCGAGCAGATGATCCTGCAGATCGCGGCGTGTGAAGGCGTCGAGCGCGGAGAACGGTTCGTCGAGTAACAGCACCTCCGGCTGCGGGACCAATGCACGGGCGATGGCGACGCGCTGCGCTTGTCCGCCGGACAACTCGCGCGGCCACGCCTTGGCTTTATCCGACAGGCCGACGCGAGCCAGGGCCTGCGCGACCTTCTCGCGGCGTGTCGCGACAGGGAGTTCGGAGAGGCCGAAGCCTATATTGTCGGCGACGGTCAGCCACGGCAGCAGGCGCGGTTCCTGGAAGATGATGCCGATCTTCTCGTGCGGTGCGTTGATATCGATATTGTCGATACGGATGCTGCCGGTTGATGCGCGATCGAGTCCTGCGACGGCGCGCAGCAGCGTCGATTTTCCGCAGCCGGAGCCGCCGATGATGGCAACGATCTCGCCTTGCGGGATTTGCGCGGTGAAGCGCTCGAGCGCATGGACGCCGTTGGGATAGGTCTTGCCGACCTTGTCTAGGGCGAGCATCAGCTCTCTCCGCCCGGACGGAACGCATCCTGCCAGCGCAGCAGTGGCGTCGTGATCAATTCGATCAGCCAGTCGGTGGTCTTGCCGAGCAGCGCGAAGATGGTGATTGCGGCGAGGATCTGCGCCGGCTTGCCCAGTTGCTGGCCGTCGATCAGGAGATAGCCGAGCCCTTCGGACGCGCCCATGAATTCGGCGGCAACCACGAACATCCAGCCGAGCCCGAGGCCGACGCGGAGTGCAACAACATAGGCCGGCAGCACTGCGGGCAGCAGGATGCGGCGGATCATGGCGGGGCCGGAGAGGCGGAAGGTGCGGCCGACCTCGACGATCTTGCGATCGACCGAGAGGATCGCGCCCATCACGCCGAGATAGACAGGGAAGAATACGCCGACGGCAATCAACGCGACCTTCGAGGTCTCGAAAATGCCGAGCCACAGGATGAACAGCGGCACCCAGGCGATCGACGGGATGGCGCGCAATGCTTGCACGGTGGGATCGAGCAGTCGCCGTGCGATGCCCCAATAGCCGGAGACAGCGCCGAGCAGCGTGCCGGCGACGACGCCAAGCCCGAAGCCGGCGGCAACGCGCGACAGCGTCGTAGTGATATGGCGCCAGAGTTCGCCACTTCGGGCGAGCTCCATGACGGTGGCAAAGACGCGCGACGGCGGCGGCACCAGCCGGCCGTTCGACCAGCCGGACCAGACGGCCAGCTCCCATGCCAGCGCCAGTGTGAGCGGGAGCACAACGCCGAGCGCCGGCCGCGCAAAACGCTGCCAGCGCCTGTTGGATGCGGATTTTTCATGGATCTCCGCGACGTCGGGTGCGGTCGTGTCGAGCGTCATGGCCATAGCTGAAGCGCGTCTCGATCTGGTTTGCAAGGTGGTCAAAAGCTTCACCCTCCCTTTGCGGGGAGGGTGAAGGATAGCTTCGCAGATGCGAGAGCATCAGCTCTTCGGCAGCGGGACCTGATCGTCGATCAGCGCGTCCACTGTCGCCTTCACATCGACCTTGGCGTCGATGACGCCGGCCTGCTGCAATGCGAGGCCTGCGGCGAGGATCGACTCGCGCTGCGGTGCGCCAATGCGGCTGTGGGTCAGTTCGGTGCGTTCCTTGAGCTGCTTGTCGACGACGGCGTCGGGCAGCTTGGTGACGCCGATGAAGGCCTTCTTCAGCTCCGGATAATTCTCCAGCGAATACTTCCGCGCGTCTTCATAGACGGCGAGCACGCGGCGCGCGGCATCCGGATAGTCCTTCAGGAACTGCTCGCGCACATTGAGGATGCCCCAGGTGTTGGCGTCGGGCTTGCGGAAGAACAGCTTGGCGCCGTCCTCAACCTCGGCCTGCGCCATCATCGGATCGAGTCCGGCCCATGCATCGACGTCGCCGCGGATCAGCGCGGCCTTGCCGTCGGCATGCTGCAGCAGAACTGGCGTGATGTCCTTGTCGGTCAGGCCGGCGCCGAGCAAAGCGCGGACCAGGAAAATGTGGGGATCGGTGCCGCGGGTCACCGCGACCCGCTTGCCCTTGAGATCGGCGACGGAGGTGATCTTGGAGTCCTTGCCGGTGACCAGCGCCGTCCATTCCGGACGCGAATAGACATAGACCGACTTGATCGGGTTGCCGTTGATCTTTGCCACCAGCGCGGCGGAGCCCGCGGTCGAGCCGAAATCGATGGACCCAGCATTGAGGAATTCGAGCGCCTTGTTGGAGCCGGCCGACTGTACCCAGGTGATCTTCACGCCGTCCTTGGCGAATTCCTTCTCCAGCAGGCCATTCTGCTTGAGGATGATGGAGACCGGATTGTAGGTCGCCCAATCGAGCCGGATTTCCTTGAGCGGCTCGGCGGCGAAGGTAGCTCCGGGCAGCAGTGCAGCCGCAGCAATCAGACCGGCGACAGCGCGCCGTGACATCGTGAACATTCTGGTCTCTCCCTGATGGACTGTCGAAACGTGAGGTTCGAAGGCGACTTACATCCTGCGGGCGTCATGGCACCATGCCGGGGTCGCTCTGTGTGCGAAAACGTGCTTTAATTTCAATTAGTTATGGTGTTTCGTCAACGAGAAGATATGATGCGCCAAGGACACCGCCGCGAGAACGTTGTTGCCCGGATTGCGCAAAAGGCAGCATGGACTAGCTGTGGGGCTACAATCACAGTGACAGCGCTTGCGCCGTCCGATATCCGGGTTGTTCATGGACAGCGTTGCTACACAAGACAGACCGACAACCGAAACCGACTTCGACACGACGCGGATTACCGCCGAGATCGATGCGCTTGCAGCGCAGCATCGCGGCAAGAACGATTTGTTTCGCGCCGCGGTCGCCAAGCTGCTGAAGGCGGAACTGCTCAAGGCCAGTGAAGCCGCCGAGGCCGTGTTGCTGAAGGACCGTCACGGCCGACGCTGTGCCGAGCAGCTCTGCCACGTGCAGGATGAAATCATCCGCATGTTGTTCGCCGCGGCGACGAAGCATCTGTATCATTCGCCAATCCCGTCTGGTGCCGAACGCATGGCGGTGGTCTCAACCGGCGGCTATGGCCGCGGGCTGATGGCGCCGGAATCCGACATCGATCTGCTGTTCATCCTGCCCTACAAGCAGACCGCCTGGGGCGAACAGGTCGCCGAAGTCATTCTCTATTGCCTGTGGGACATGGGCCTCAAGGTCGGCCACGCCACACGGTCGGTGGATGAATCGATCCGCCAGGCGCGCGGCGACATGACGATCCGCACCGCGATCCTGGAAACGCGCTTCCTTACCGGCGATCAGGCTCTCTACGACGAACTGGTCACGCGCTTCGATGCCGAAGTGGTGCAGGGCACAGCCGCGGAATTCGTCACTGCCAAGCTCGCCGAACGCGAGGAGCGCCATCGCCGCGGCGGCCAGTCGCGCTATCTGGTCGAGCCCAACGTCAAGGACGGCAAGGGCGGTCTGCGCGATCTGCACACCGTGTTCTGGATCGCGAAATACGTCTATCGGGTGCGCGACAGCAAGGAGCTGGTCGCGCGCGGCGTGTTCGATCCGCAGGAATACCGCACCTTCAAGCGTTGCGAAGACTTCCTGTGGTCGGTCCGCTGCAATATCCACTTCCTGACCAAACGGCCGGAAGAGCGGCTGTCCTTTGACCTGCAGCGCGAGATTGCGGTCCGTCTCGGCTATACTTCGCATCCCGGTATGCAGGACGTCGAGCGCTTCATGAAGCACTACTTCCTGATTGCCAAGGAAGTCGGCGATCTCACCGCGATCCTGTGCGCCAAGCTCGAAGACCAGCAGGCCAAGCCGGCGCCGGCGCTGACGCGCATGATGGCCAAGCTGCGGCCCGAGATGCATCGCCGCCGGCTGCCGGACAGCGATGCGTTCATCATCGACAACAACCGCATCAACCTTGCTGCGCCTGACGTGTTCAAGGAAGACCCGATCAACCTGATCCGGTTCTTCCGACTGGCACAGAAGCACAATCTGGCATTCCATCCTGATGCGATGCGGACCGCGACGCGCTCGCTCCGGCTGATCACGCCCGAGATCCGCGAGAACGCCGAAGCCAACGCGCTGTTCATGGAGATCCTGACCTCGGACAATGCCGAGGTCGTGTTGCGGCGGATGAACGAGACCGGCGTGCTCGGCCATTTCATTCGTGCCTTCGGCCGCATCGTGTCGATGATGCAGTTCAACATGTATCATCACTATACGGTGGATGAGCATCTGCTGCGGTGTGTCGGCATCCTTCAGGAGATCGAGCGCGGCGGGAACGACGAGTTCGTTGTCGCCAGCGATCTGATGCGCAAGATCCGCCCCGAACATCGGGCGGTGATCTATATCACGGTGTTGCTGCATGACATCGCCAAGGGGCGTCCGGAGGATCACTCCATCGCTGGCGCCAAGGTGGCGCGGCGGCTATGCCCGCGGCTCGGATTCAACGCTGCGGACACGGACCTCGTCGCATGGCTGATCGAGGAACATCTCACCATGTCCACGGTCGCGCAGTCGCGCGACCTGTCGGATAGCAAGACCATCGAGAATTTCGCCGCCGTCGTGCAGTCGGTTGAGCAGATGAAGCTGCTGACGATTCTCACCACCGCCGATATCCGCGGCGTCGGTCCCGGCGTCTGGAACGGCTGGAAGGCGCAGCTGATCCGGACGCTGTATTACGAAACCGAGCCGGTGCTGACCGGTGGTTTCTCCGAGGTCAATCGCGCACAGCGCATCGCATCGGCGCAGGCCGAATTCCGCCGTGCCTTCACCGAGTGGCCCGAGCAGGATCTCAACGCCTATATTTTGCGGCACTATCCGGCCTACTGGCTCAAGGTCGAGCTCGACCGCAAAATTCGCCACGCGCGCTTCCTGCGCGCGTCGGAAGAGGCCGGGCACAAGCTCGCGATCAATGTTGGGTTCGATGAAGCCCGCGGTGTTACCGAACTGACGATCCTCGCCGTCGATCATCCATGGCTGTTGTCGATCATCGCCGGCGCATGCGCCGCGGCCGGCGCCAACATCGTCGACGCACAGATCTACACGACGACCGATGGCCGCGCGCTCGACACCATCGCGATCTCCCGGGAATACGATCGCGACGACGATGAAGGCCGCCGCGCAACACGGATCGGCGATATGATCGAGGACGTGCTCGAAGGCAAGGTGCGGCTGCCCGAGACTGTGGCCAAGCGCGCCTCGACCAAAGGCAAGATCAGGGCTTTCACCGTCGAGCCGGAAGTCATAGTCAACAATCAGTGGTCGGATCGCTACACGGTGATCGAGGTCTCGGGCCTCGACCGACCGGGCCTGCTGTATCAACTGACCACGGCGATCTCGAAGCTCAACCTCAACATTGCTTCGGCGCATGTCGCGACCTTCGGCGAGCGCGCGCGAGACGTGTTCTATGTGACCGATTTGCTTGGAGCGCAGATCAACGCCCCAACGCGTCAGGCTGCGATCAAGCGTGCGTTGATTCATCTGCTGGCAAACGGCGATATCGCGGAGAAGCCGGCGGCGTAGTCACTTCACCGCAACGCCTTCATGCTCCAGCAGCCAGCGTTTGCGCGCGATGCCGCCGCCATAGCCGGTGAGCGAACCGTTGGCGCCGATCAGGCGGTGGCAGGGCACGACGACACTCAGAGGATTTGCACCATTGGCATGGCCAACCGCGCGCATCGCATTGGGCACGCCGAGTTGCGCCGCCAGCGTGCCGTAGCTGAGTGTGCTGCCTGCAGGGATTTTTCGCAGTGCCGTCCAGATACGGTTCTGAAACGGCGTGCCGGGGATGTGGCAGGTGATGCCATCGAGTTGGTTGAGGTCGCCGTCGAAATAGCGTGAGAGTGCACTGCGGATTTCGGATGGTGCCGAGTTCTCGATCAGTTCGACCGCCCCATAGTAACGACGCAGCAAAGTCAGCAAGCGCTCTTCGTAATCGATCCAGTCGAGTGCGCAGAGTGCGCCACCGTGGTTCGTCACCAGCAGCGCGATGCCGATCGGGGTGTCGAGCCGGTCGAGAGTCAGTGGGGTGGGTTGCTTCGCCATGGCGATGTTGCGCTCATCAAATGGAAACGCCGACCGTAGGTGAAGCTACGGCCGGCGTCATTCCGATTTCCGATAAGTGAGCCGCGAATTATTCCGGCTTCGGCTCGTGCGACATGCGCTCGAGGCGTTCCTGCATTTCCTTCATCTGGCGACGCAGATCATCCATGGTGTCGGCAGGCTCAGCGGTCGGCTCCGGCGCCTTTTCCGGCTCCGGCGACGCAGCGCCGCCGCGCGGCGGCACGAACGGCTTGAACATCGCGAAGGTCTGCTGAAACAATTCCATGTTGCGGCGGACGGTTTCCTCAAGCGGCGCGAACGGCGTCATGCTGAACGTGTTCGTCATCTGCTTGCGGAATTTCTCCTGCTCGCGCGTCAGGCTGTCGATGGACTGCTCGAGATACTTCGGCACCACCATCTGCATGCTGTCGCCATAGAAGCGGATCAACTGGCGCAGGAAAGTGGTTGGCAGGAGATTCTGGCCAGCCTTGTTTTCCTGTTCGAAGATGATCTGTGCGAGCACCGAGCGGGTGATGTCGTCACCGGTCTTGGCGTCGTAAACGAGAAAATCCTCGCCATCCTTCACCATCGCAGCGAGGTCCTCAAGCGTCACGTAAGTGCTTGTTCCGGTATTATAAAGCCGGCGGTTCGCATATTTTTTGATTGTCGTGGGTTGATCTGATTTCGCCATGGGGGCTCACACATACGGACCGAGGACAGGGAACCTTACGGCAGCGCGCCATAAGGTTGTCGAACAACGCAATGCAATAAAGTAAGCACTTTCAAAGGGGCTCGGCTACCGTTTTGTGCGTCACGGTTAAAATGGCAGCAGTCTTGTGCTATGCAAAGCGACATCCGTGCCATTTTGCGTGCGTTGCGGCCGTAATTTGGCGTCTGGCCAATTGACAGTCCAACCCTCAGTTAACAGGATAGTTTGCAACGCGGCCCCCGCCATCCTGGCTCTGACCGTCGAAAAAACCTCAACACAGGAGATGTCCATGTCAGACGATGTCGTCATCGTCAGCGCTGCCCGCACCCCGGTCGGCAGCTTCAACGGCGCTTTCGCCACCATGCCGGCGCATGATCTCGGCGCGATCGCCATCAAGGCGGCGCTTGAGCGCGGCAAGATCGATCCGGCCCGCGTCTCCGAAGTCATCATGGGACAGATACTCACTGCTGCGCAGGGCCAGAACCCCGCGCGTCAGGCCTCGATTGCTGCCGGCCTGCCGGTGGAAACTTCGGCCTGGGGCGTCAACATGCTGTGCGGCTCCGGCCTGCGCACGGTCGCGCTCGGCTATCAGGCGCTGCTCAATGGTGATTCGGAAATCGTCGTTGCCGGCGGTCAGGAATCCATGAGCATGGCCCCGCATGCGCAATATCTGCGCGGCGGCGTGAAAATGGGACCGGTGGAATTCGTCGACACCATGATCAAGGACGGTTTGTGGGATGCCTTCAACGGCTATCACATGGGTAACACCGCCGAGAACGTGGCAAAGCAGTACCAGATCACGCGCCAGCAGCAGGACGAGTTCGCTGTTGCATCGCAGCAGAAAGCGGAAGCTGCGCAGAAGGCCGGCAAGTTCAAGGACGAGATCGTTCCAGTCACCATCAAGGGCCGCAAGGGCGACACCGTGGTCGACAGCGACGAATATCCGCGCCACGGCGCCACTATCGAAGCCATGGCTAAGCTGCGTCCGGCCTTCGAGAAGGATGGTACCGTCACCGCCGGCTCGGCATCGGGCATCAATGACGGCGCCGCCGCCGTGGTGCTGATGACCGCCAAGCAGGCCGCCAAGGAAGGCCTCAAGCCGCTCGCCCGCATCGTGTCGTGGGGACAGGCCGGCGTTGATCCGAAGATCATGGGCACTGGCCCGATCCCGGCATCGCGCGCCGCGCTGAAGAAGGCCGGCTGGACCATCAACGATCTCGACCTGATCGAAGCCAATGAAGCTTTTGCTGCGCAGGCTTGCGCCGTGAACAAGGACCTCGGCTGGGATACGTCGAAGGTTAACGTCAACGGTGGCGCGATCGCGATCGGTCATCCGGTGGGCGCATCCGGTGCACGCGTGCTGGTCACGTTGCTGCACGAGATGGAAAAGCGCGACGCGAAGAAAGGCCTTGCCACGCTGTGCATCGGCGGTGGCATGGGCATCGCGATGTGCATCGCACGCGACTAATCCTTACGCGCCGCGTGCCGAAAACATCGGCTCGCGTGTGCACTGCACACACTGCTACACAAAATGCCCGGCGCTTTGCGTCGGGCATTTTTGCTTGATGGTCCAATTCTGCTTGATGTTCGTTGTATCGCCGGATTAATTCGTAGCTATAAATACAAAAGAGATTTGTGGAGGGATCGATCATGGCGCGCGTTGCATTGGTGACCGGGGGAACACGAGGGATTGGCGCTGCGATCAGCAAAGCGTTGAAGACTGCGGGCTACAAGGTCGCGGCGAGCTATGCCGGTAACGATGCCGCCGCCGAAAAATTTAAGAGCGAGACCGGCATTCCCGTTTTCAAATGGGACGTCAGTTCCTTCGAGGCCAGCGCCGAGGGCGTGAAGAAGGTCGAGGCCGAACTTGGTCCGGTCGATGTGCTGGTCAACAATGCCGGCATCACCATGGACGGCGCCTTCCACAAGATGACACCCGATCAGTGGAACAAGGTGGTCAACACCAATCTCGGCTCACTGTTCAATGTCACGCGTCAGGTGATCGAAGGCATGCGGTCGCGCAAGTTCGGACGTGTCATCAACATTTCATCGATCAACGGCCAGAAGGGCCAGTTTGGTCAGGTCAACTATTCCGCAGCCAAGGCCGGCGACATCGGCTTCACCAAGGCGCTGGCGCTGGAAAATGCCAAGCTCGGCATCACGGTGAATGTGATCTGCCCCGGCTACATTAACACCGAAATGGTGCAGGCGGTGCCGAAGGACGTACTTGAGAAAAACATCCTGCCGCAGATCCCGGTGAATCGCTTGGGCGAGCCCGAGGAAATCGCGCGCGCTGTGGTGTTCCTCGCCTCCGACGATTCCGGCTTCGTGACCGGCTCGACCATGACCATCAATGGCGGGCAGTATCACGCGTAAGATGTTACAAGGGGCAGCCTCATCCTGAGGAGCCCGCTCTTGCGGGCGTCTCGAAGGTCGGCGCCGCATTCTTCGCCTGGGACATCGGCATGAAGCGCGGCGACATCCGCGTGCTCGGTGCCGCCTCTTATGCAACGCCGCTGCTGTCGACGGCGTTCCTGATTCTGGCCGGATTCGCGCAGGCGAGCGCGAATATTGCTGTCGCAGCAGCGTTGATCGCAGGTGGTGGCTTGATCGCAGCGAAGGATATGATCTGGAAGCCGAGCTAGTCGGGCTTCCAGCCCTTCGGGGCCAACTCAAACGTCGCGAAATCGAAACCTGGTGCCACGGTGCAGCCGACCAGTGTCCAGTCGCCAGTGGTGGAGGCGGCCTGCCAAGCATGCGGTGGGACAATGCCTTGCGGCTC
The DNA here is from genome assembly GCF_051811025.1 of Tardiphaga sp. 813_E8_N1_3. NCBI lineage: Bacteria > Pseudomonadati > Pseudomonadota > Alphaproteobacteria > Hyphomicrobiales > Nitrobacteraceae > Tardiphaga > Tardiphaga sp. 813_E8_N1_3. The sequence goes on along the minus strand of NZ_JBPWQE010000001.1, from coordinate 4,934,555 downwards.
TTGTCCAGCGGCGACGTCCGGCCCGAGCGTGATCGTGCGCTGGCCGGCGTCGTTGGCGATTTCCAGCGTGAGCGGAGCGCCCGCATGATAGTGCCATATCTCGACGGCATCAATGCGATGCCAGTGCGAGCGTTCGCGTGATGCCAGCAGGAAGTAGATCGCCGTTGATGCGGCCCGCCCGCCGGTATCCACGCGACTGTCGCGAAACGTCTCGCGGTAGTGGCCGCCTTCGGGATGCGGCTGCAAGCCGAGCGTCGCGATGATCTCGGCTGCAGTTGGCGTGTAGCCTGCCATCAGGACTTGTTCTTGCGTTCACGGAGTTCGCCGAACACGTCGTCCTCGCTGAATCCCTTGAGGCGGACGGCGGCGGCGATAGCCGGATCGTCGGCGCGCAGGAAGACGTTGGTCTTCTTCTCGAGCCCGAGCAGCACCGGGATGGTCGGCTTGCCGACAGCGCGCAGCTGCGCCACCTCTTCGGAGCGCTTCTTCAGCGCCTCGTTATTGGCATCGATGCCAAGGCAGAACCTGACGTTGGCCGCGGTGTATTCGTGACCGCAATAGACACGGTAGTCGTCCGGCAATGTGCGCAGCTTCTTCAGCGATTGCCACATCATCGGATAGGTGCCTTCGAACACCCGCCCGCAGCCGCCCGAAAACAGCGTGTCGGCCGAGAACAGCGCGAGCTCGCTGTCGAACACGTAGCAGATATGGTCGAGCGTATGGCCGGGGGTCTCGAACACCCGTGCGGTGAGCGCGCCGACCTGCACGGTATCGCCCTCGCCGACGCGGACGTCGACTTCAGGAATTGGCGTGCCCTGATCGTGCGGCGCTGTGACCTTGCAGCCATAGGTTTTCTTCAGCTCCGAGATGCCGCCGACATGGTCGGCGTGGTGATGAGTCACCAGAATATCCGTGAGTTTCCAGCCTTCGCGCTGCAGTACCTTCATGATCGGGCCGGCCTCCGGCGCGTCGATGGCGGCGGTTTTCAGGCTCTGTGGATCATGAATCAGGTAGCCGAAATTGTCGGACAGGCAGGGGAATACGCGAATTTCAGCAGCCATGATAACTCCGTTGGATCACGTCGTGATGCGCTCGCACGTACGTGCGGCAAATTGATGGGGGTGAGTATGGGCGATGCATGACGGTCAGCGCGGCGTCACACATTGGCGCGAGGGCTGGCCGGCAATCTGCAGCGTGATGGTGGTCTGGCCCTTGCCGGCAATCCCGACATTGCCTTCGCCGTAGCGGAAGCCCGAGCCTGATCGCTGGATCGGCATGCGGAGCGTTTCGCCATTGGGATAGAACAGGGTGATCGACTTGCCACCGGAATTGTAATCGACGGAGATCTTGTTGCCGCCCGACAATGCAGGAGTGCATGTGTAATCGACCGTCGCGGGATTGGCATAGGCGCCGAATGGCGCCAGTGAAGCCATCACGGCCAGACTTGCGGTTATCGCCGCCGTCCTTGTGATCGTTTGACCTCGGCGTGACAGCATTTTTGTCTCTCCTGCAACGATGTCGCGGCGCCTGTTTCTCCGACTAGGCCGCAGCCGGGCCGGCCTTGTCAATTGGTGCAACTCACCGCCCGCGATGGCCTGGATATGTGGCGTTAACGCTGCCCCGGCAATGCGCGATTCGGGGGATCGTGCGCCGCCGCAACGTGTTAGAAAGTCACCATGACCATCGATGTGATCGATCTCCGGGATTTCTATTCGCGCCGCCTCGGTATCGTGGCTCGGCGGCTGATCAATCGCGGTATTCAGGCGCATTGGCCGGATGCCGAAGGCCAGCGTGTGCTCGGTCTGGGGTACCCCACACCGTATCTCGGTCTTTTCCGGGAGAATTCCGAACGGTGCATCGCGTTCATGCCGGCGGCGCAGGGGGTGCTGAAATGGCCGACGGCGAAGCCGGCGCTGGCCACGCTGGTCGACGAATTCTCGCTGCCGCTGCCGGATGCCGCCGTCGATCGCATCATCCTGGTGCACGCCCTGGAAATGTCCGACGATCCCGAAGGTTTGCTCCGCGAGGTTTGGCGGGTGCTCGCGCCGTCCGGCCGGTTGATGGCGGTGATTCCGAATCGCCGGGGCGTCTGGACCCGCACCGACTCGACGCCGTTCGGTCACGGCCGGCCCTATTCACGCTCGCAGATCACGCAGTTGCTGCGACAGACCTGGTTTACGCCGACGGCGTGGAGCGAGGCGCTGTTCATGCCGCCGGTCGGAATGGGCTGGTTTCTGCGCTCGGCGATGGCCTGGGAGCGGATCGGCGCGGCGTTGTCGATGCCGTTCGCCGGCGTGCATATCGTCGAAGCCACCAAACAGGTCTATCGGGCGATCCCCGCCAAGCGCGAACGCACGCGGCTGATTCCTGCGCTGCAGCCGGTGCTGGTGCCGACCTCCGGGATGCGGCGCGACGATGAGGCGGATCATCTTGGCGAGGCCGAGCCGCACTCGCGCTGAGCGCTATTTTTCCGCGAGCGGATGCAGGTCGCGGACCAGGCTCTTGAGCCGCTCTTCCACCACATGGGTGTAGATCTGCGTCGTGGAAATATCGGTATGACCGAGCAGCGTCTGCACGATGCGAAGATCGGCGCCGTTATGCAGCAGATGGCTGGCAAAGGCGTGACGCAGCACGTGCGGCGACACCAGCCGCGGCGCAATGCCGGATGCGGCGGCGAGTTCTTTCAGGTCGCGCGCGAAATGCTGCCGGGTGAGGTGGCCGCTCTCGCCAAAAGACGGAAACAGCCACTTCGAGGCGGCACTCTTTTTTGGTTGAGATTTCTGCAACTCGGCCATCGCGGCGAGATATTCCGCCATCGCCTGTTTGGCGGTTTCATTGAGCGGTACCAGCCGCTCCTTGTTGCCCTTGCCGCGCACCACGATCATGCGGGCATCGCGGCGCGCCGCGGTGAGCGGTAGCGAGACCAGTTCGGACACACGAAGCCCGGTGGCGTAAAGCACTTCGAGCAGACAATAGAGCCGGGCATCGCGCAGCCGCTGCTGCGCCGATGCTTCCGCATTCTGCGCCTGCGTCCGCGCCTGTGCCAGCATGCGGTCAACATCGGCGATCGACAGCACCTTGGGCAGACTGCGGCCACGCTTGGGGCCGGACAGGATGGCTGCTGGATCGTCGGCACGGATTTTTTCGCTGAGCAGAAAGCGAAACAGATGCCGTATGGCGGACAGCCGCCGCGCCACGGTGGTCGATTTAAAGCCGCGCTCGTCGAGGTCTTCCAGGTAATCGCGCAGCAACTGGGTGTCGGCACCGGCTAAGCTGGATTTCGCCCCGGCAGCGAATTCGGAGAAATCTTCCAGGTCGCGCCGATAGGCGTCGAGCGTGTTCACGCCGGCGCCTTGTTCGGCAGCAAGCATGTCGAGGAACAGATTGGAGAGCTTGGCGTCTGAGGAAGTGGTCATGCGCCATCATAACCCATGATCCGGGCTGCAGCAGCGGTTTTCACCGGCTGCAGCAACCCGGCGCGAATGCAGGTCTCACAAAGATCAGGCGAGCGGGCTGATCGATGTGGCTTGCGACCAGACCACCATCCACTGCCGGTCACGCATTTCATAAGCATCGGTGTGCCAATAGTCGCCTGGCGGCACCTTGTGGCCCCCGAACACCACCTCAATGCGGGCGCGATATCGGATCACGGCACTCGTGCCATACAGCCGGACGGCGATTTCACCAGGCATCCAGGTCAGATACTTGATGTGGCCGCCTGCGACGGCGCCAAGATATTCGGCTTTTGACAGTGCCGCGCCGATCGGCGTGATCAGCTGGAAGTCTGCGGCGTGCAGCGGCTCGGCCGCTGCCATGTCGGCGCTCACAAGCGCACGAAGCCGCGCGCGTTCGATGCCTCGGATGGCTTCCGCCTCCGGATGCTCTTTCGGATCGACTATTGATGAGGTCATGGGTTGGTTCCGTTATTGTGAGGTGTGGGAATTCAGCAGGTCGCGAGCAGGTCGTGGTCGATCAGGCTTTGTGCACTGGCGCGAATGGCTTCGTCGGCGGACCTTGGCTGCCAATCCAGCATTCGCTGCGCCTTCGCGGCACTGACACTCAGATCGACGTCGAGTTCGTGGACGATCATGCGCGACCGTGCGCTGAACGGCGCCATTGCTTTGATCATCCAGTTTGGCACTTCGCCCGAGGGCAGAGCCGGCGCATAATTCGGAAATGACTGCGCCAGTACGGCCGCGATGTCGCGCATCCATAGAAACTGCCCGGCCGCAATGAAGCGCTGACCTGACGCATCCGGATGGGTCATCGCCCTGATATGCGCGTCAGCCACATCGCGGACATCGACCACCGCGATGCCGAAGCGCGGCACACGTTTGAGCTTGCCGCTCATCATCTGCTGAACCAGCCCGATCGACGTGCCGTAATCCGGACCCAACAGGGGTCCAAAAATGATGCCGGGATTGATGACGGCGAGATCCAGTCCGGTTTCCGCAGCAAAGGTCCATGCCGCCCGTTCGGCCAGCGTCTTGGATTTATAGTAGGGCGTTGCCCGTTTGCCTGTCGGATCGGTCCAGTTTTCTTCGGTATACGGCGCCTTGCCGCCTCCGTGATTGGTAGCCGCGATCGAGGACGTCAGCACAACCCGCGTCACGCCTGCGCGATGCGCGGCACGTAGTACCCGTAACGCGCCGTCCCGCGCTGGTTGGATCAATTCATTTTCATCCTTCGGAAGGCCTGCCGGAAACGGCGATGCCGTGTGGATCACATAGCTGCAGCCTGTGACGGCGGCATCCCATCCGATGTCGGAGCAGAGGTCGGCTTCGACGAAACTGAGCGAGTGCGAGTCGGTTGGCGTCGCACAGATCTGCTTCGCGATCCGGTCGCAGCCGCTCATGCGACGAACGCTACCGCGGACAGCGTAGCCCTTGGCCAGCAACTGCCGGGCGATATGTCCGCCCAGAAAGCCGCCGATGCCCGTGACAAGAACAATGATCTCTCGATTGCCGACCGATCCTGAATGCATGTTCGCTCCTGCCCCACGTGGAATGCGTAGATTAGACAATTGGACTATTATTGTCTAGTTGTCTTTTGACGCTTTGGGCACGAACTGTCAATCTGTCTGAATGAGCGAACGAGATGCCAAAACCGATCACATTCTGGATGCCGCACTCCCGGTGTTCGTCCGCCACGGTTTTCGCAAGGCGTCCATGGCCGACATCGCGCGCGCGGCAGGAATTTCGCGGGCGTCGCTCTATCTGAGCTTCAACAGCAAGGAAGATCTGTTCCGGGCGGGCTCGACGCGCGCCCATGCGCGGACCATGCGCGATGTCGAGGCGGCGCTGTCAGGCGATGGCGATGTGTTCGGTCGCATCGAGACGGCAATGGCTGTGTTTCAGCGCGAACTCATCGCGCCTTTCGCGGGCAGTCCGGATGCAATGGAGCTGTTCGACGCCAATATGGCTCTGGCCAAAGATATCACGCTTGCTGCGCGGGCCAGGTTGATCGCCCTTCTGGCTCAGGCGCTGAGCGATACTGAAACCGCGGGCATGATTAGCCTCGGCTCATTGCAAGCCCGGCCGGCCGAGGTGGCGAGCGTCGTCGTCGCTGCGATGGATGGGATCAAGCATGCTGAGGGCGCCGGCCCGCAATTCGAAGAGCAGATGCAGCTGTTCTTGCGGCTACTGCGTGCAGCTATTTCTTGAGAAACTTGTCCGGCTGGATGGTAACCGTCATGTCCCGTGGCTTCGGGTTGACGAAATTGGCCAGCGCGAAGATGACGCCATAGACCACGCCAACGATCACCGCGACGACCGTCAAAAAGCGGAACAGGCTGGGCATGATCAGGGAACTCGGCGGCGAAATGGGGCGATTCGTTCCGCCTGAGGCGGCCACCTTGTCCGGATACAGACTGCAAGAGGTGCTGGCAACGCTGGCGCTGGGGGTAGTATAGGTGACCGGAATGCGGCAAACCTCTGCGATCCCTTGTCGCTCACTGATTTTGCAGGTGTTTTTGATGTCCGAGACCATCTTGCCGGCCATTGCCAGCGCACCCCAGGAGGCCGCCATCGTCGCGGCGCTGGGAAAGCGCTCGGTCGTGCTGGTGGGCATGATGGGGGCGGGCAAATCGACCATCGGCCGGCGCATGGCGACGCGGCTACGGCTGCCCTTTGTCGATGCGGACAACGAGATCGAGGCGGCGGCCGGGATGTCGATCCCGGACATTTTTGAAGTCCACGGCGAACCGCATTTCCGCGACGGCGAGGCACGGGTGATCGCCCGGCTGCTGGACAGCGGACCGATCCTGCTGGCGACCGGCGGCGGTGCCTTCCTGCGCGAGGACACTCGCCAGAAGATCCGCGACAAGGCGATCTCGCTGTGGCTGAAAGCCGATGCGGACGTGATCCTGCGTCGGGTTCGGCGCAGGGAAAATCGCCCGCTGCTGAAGACCGCCGATCCCGCCGCGACCATTGCGCGGCTCATTGAGGCGCGCCATCCGTTCTATGAGCAGACCGATATAACGATCGACTCGCGCGACGTGCCGCATGAGAAGATCGTTGAGGAAGGCATCATCGCGCTGCATGAGCATCTGTTCCGCCCCCACGCAGCTTCCGCCATTTCCGAACCGACAGGCGATCCCTTGAGTTCTCAACTATGACCGCCCCGCTGAAACATTCCGATCCGATCATCGTGGACGTCGCGCTCGCTGAGCGCGCCTATGACATCGTCATCGGCCGCAATGTACTGCCGTCGCTTGGTGCGCGGATCGCCAGACTGCGGCCGGGCGTGCGCACGGCGATAGTGACCGACAGGACCGTTGCCAAGCATTGGCTGGCTGCAACGGAAGCCTCGCTGGCGGAAGCTGGCATTCCGACCTCGCATATCATTGTTGAGGAAGGCGAGGGGTCGAAGAGCTATGCGGGCCTGGAGAAAGTTTCCGAAGCACTGATCGCGGCGAAGATCGAACGCAACGATCTCGTCGTCGCGCTCGGTGGCGGTGTGGTCGGCGATCTCGCGGGCTTTGCCGCAGCGATCATCCGCCGTGGCGTCGATTTCGTGCAGGTGCCGACCTCGCTGCTGGCGCAGGTCGACTCCTCCGTCGGCGGCAAGACCGGCATCAACTCGCCGCAGGGTAAGAACCTGCTCGGTGCCTTCCACCAGCCAGTACTTGTTGTGGCCGACACGGCGGTCCTCGATACGCTGTCGCCGCGGCAATTTCGTTCGGGCTATGCGGAAGTCGCCAAATATGGCGTGCTCGGCGATGTCGCGTTCTTCACCTGGCTCGAAGCCAACCACGCTGACATCATGCGCGGGGGTGCAGCGCGCGAACACGCCATCGCCACCTCGTGCCGCGCCAAGGCCGGCGTCGTGTCGCGCGACGAGCGTGAGAATGGCGAACGCGCACTGCTCAATCTCGGTCATACCTTCGGCCATGCGCTGGAAGCGGTGACCGGCTTCTCGGATCGGCTGTTCCATGGCGAGGGCGTGTCGGTCGGCATGGTGCTGGCTGCGCAATTGTCGGCGCAGCTCGGCATGATCGCTGAGAGCGATGCGACCCGCGTGCAGCATCATCTCGCCGATGTTGGTCTGCCCACGAAGCTGCAGGACATTGCCGGCTTCGCGCAGGAAGGCCTCGCGGAGGCGGATACGCTGATGGCGCTGATGGCGCAGGACAAGAAGGTGAAACGCGGCAAGCTCACCTTTATTTTGCTGGAAGCCGTTGGCAAGGCCGTCATCGCTGGCGATGTCGATCCCGCGACGGTTCGCGCCTTTCTGCATCAGAAGCTGACGGGATAGAACTGATGGTGGCCGGTTTGGGAAGCACCAAAGCCGGAGCCGTCGCAGGACTTTCATGAATTCGATTACCGTCAATCTGCTGATTGCGATCTTCCTGCTCGCTGCCAACGCGTTCTACGTGGCGGCGGAATTCGCGTTGGTGAAGAGCCGCGGCTTTCGCGTCAAGACGATGGTCGAGCGCAACCGCTTTGGCGCGCGCATGGTGCAGCGGATGATGGGCGACGTCGAAGCCTATTTGGCCTGCTGCCAGCTCGGCATCACCATGGCGTCGCTGGGGCTCGGCTGGGTCGGCGAGCCGACGGTCGCGGCCTTGCTGCAGCCGGTCCTGATTCCGCTCGGGATGTCGGAGTCCGCGCTGCATTTCACCTCGTTCATCACCGGCTTCCTCGTCTTCTCGTCGCTGCATATCGTGATCGGTGAGCAGGTCCCGAAGACGCTGGCTATCCGGCAGCCGGAGCCGGTGTCGCAGTGGATCGCATATCCGCTCTATGCGTCCTACATCCTGTTCTATCCGTTGAACTGGTTACTCAACGCTGCCTCACGTGGCACCCTGGCGCTGCTCGGCGTGCAGGAAGCGTCGCCGCATGAAATTCTCACCGGTGTGGAGATCGAAGGCCTGGTCGGCGAGTCCGCCGAACATGGCGGCATCGCGTCAGGCGAGGCCGAATATATCCAGAATGTGTTTCGCTTCGGCGATCTCGCGGTGTCGGACGTCATGGTCCATCGCACGGCGATGGTGACGCTGAATGCGGATCTTCCGTCCGAAGAACTGGTGCGCGAGGTGCTGGCCACCGAATACACCCGCATTCCCCTCTGGCGCGAGAAACCTGAAAACATCATCGGCGTGCTGCACGCCAAGGATCTGTTGCGCGCCATCCGCGCGGTGGATGGCGACACGTCGAAGATCGACGTCGCCAGCATCGCGCTGCCGCCGTGGTTCGTGCCGGAGATGCGTCCGCTGTCGGATCAGTTGAAAGCGTTCCGCCGCCGCAAGACCCACTTCGCGCTCGTCGTTGACGAGTATGGCGAGGTCGAAGGCATGGTGACGCTGGAAGACATCCTCGAAGAAATCGTCGGCGACATCGCGGATGAACATGACGTGGTCGTTGCCGGCGTGCGCGCTCAGGCCGATGGCTCGGTGGTGGTCGATGGTTCGGTGCCGATCCGTGACCTCAATCGCGCGATGGATTGGCATCTGCCGGATGATGAGGCGACCACGGTGGCGGGCCTCGTCATTCACGAGGCACGCTCCATCCCCGAGCGCGGCCAGAGCTTCACCTTCTACAACTTCCGCTTCCGCGTATTGCGTCGTGAGCGCAACCGCATCACCGCGCTGCGCATCGGGCCTGTGCCGACAGAGCCTGAAGTGCCGGAGAAAAAGCCGCGGGCCGGGACGTCGTTCTAGGCTCTCAGCCGGTCCGGTTCTTGCTTTTGCTTTCCTTCATGAGCTGCCATTCGCATCGAATGGCGCAACTGGAGCGAGCGATGAACAAGTTCTGGCAATTGTCGTGCGTGCTTGCCGCCGTGCTGATGTCCGGTGCGGCGCAGGCCAACACCAACTGGCCGTCGAAGCCGATCAAGGCCGTCAATCCGTTCGGCGCCGGCAGTGCTGGCGACGTGGTGCCGCGTCTCTTCTTCGAGAAACTGAGCACGGAGCTGGGACAGCCGATCGTGATCGAAAATCGCGTCGGCGCCGGTGGCTCGCTCGGCACGGGCGCAGTCGCGAAAAGCGATCCGGATGGCTACACGCTGCTGTCGCAGACCAATGCGATCTCCATTGCGCCGGCGATCTTCCCGAATCTCAACTACGACACGACCAAGGAGCTGTCCTCGGTGGTGATGATCGGTTATGCGGCGAATGTGATGATCGTGCCGAACGAACGACCATGGAAGACAGTGCAGGATTTCCTCGCTGCAGCAAAGACCAAGGGCACGGTGATCAATTACGGCTCGGTGGGCGTCGGCAGCGCCGTGCATATCAGCTCGGAAAAATTCCGCGCCGCTGCTGGCTTCGAGGCCACGCACATCCCGTATCGCGGCGGCTCTGAAGTCATCACCGACATCATTGGCGGCCGCATCGATTTCTATTTCTGCCCGCTGGCCACGGCGCTGCCGCTGATCCGCGAGGGGCAGGTCCGTGCGCTGGTGGTGTCGACGCCGACCCGCGTGCGCGATCTGCCTGACGTACCGACGCCGATCGATGCCGGCCTCAAGGATGCTGACAGCTCGATCTGGTTCGGTGTGTTCGTGCCAGCCAAGACGCCGCTCGACATCGTTGCGAAGCTCTACACGGCCAGCAACAAGGTGTTGGGTGCACCAGAGACGCAGGCCAGTCTCAAGAAGCTCGGCGTCGAGCCGATGCCGATGACGTCGACAGAGATGGATGCGCTGCTCGTCAAGGAAATCGCGGCCAACAAGGTGCTACTCAAGAGCGAAGCGGCCAAGTAACAATTGTGCCGGGCCGCCTTTCCAAGGTGGACCCGGCGCGCCTTTTGAGAGGTCAAGCGGTCCAGATCTTGCTTCGTTTGCCTCTATGGACCCGGTTGTCGGGCGCCGCTGATAGCGGCTGGTATATTTGGAGCAAGGTATGAACAAGTTTGTGCGGTGGTCTGGCGTTGTTGCAGGTCTGTTGCTGTGCACGGCGGCGCATGCGGACACCACCTGGCCGACCCGGTTGATCAAGGCCACCATTCCGTTCGGCCCAGGCAGCGCGACGGACGTCGTGCCGCGCATCTTCTTTGAGCGCCTTGGTCCGGAACTCGGCCAGACCATCGTAGTAGAGAACCGTGTTGGCGGCGGCGGTGCGGTGGGCACTGCGGCAGTCGCGAAGGCGGATCCGGATGGCTATAGCGTGCTGGCGCATTCCTCGGCGCTGACGATCACCCCGGCGATCAATGCAAGCCTGCCCTACGACACGTCGAAGGACCTGTCGTCGGTGATCATGATCGGCGTAAGCCCGCAGATCATGATCGTGCCGAAGGAGCGTCCCTGGAAGACCGTTGATGATTTCCTGAGGGATGCGAAAGCCAAGGGATCGTCGATCAATTTCGGCTCGGTCGGCATCGGCAGCGCCGTGCATATCAGCGCCGAGAAATTCCGGATGGCCGGCGGCTTTGAGGCGACGCACATCCCTTATCGCGGTGGGCCTGAAGTGATTGCTGACATTCTTGGTGGCCGTATCGATTTCTACTTCTGCCCGGCGGCGACGGCTTTGCCGCTGATCCGGGAAGGGCAGGTGCGTGCGCTCGTCGTCTCCACCGAAAAGCGGACTCCGGAACTGCCCGACGTGCCGTCGCTAGCCGAGGTCGGACTGAAGGACGGCGTCAGTAACAGCTGGATTGGCGTATTCGTGCCGTCGAAGACGCCGCGCGAGATCGTCGACAAGATGCGCGATGCCGGCCTCAAGGTGCTGGCCAAGCCGGAGATGCAGGCTGCGCTGACGAAGATCGGCGTCGAACCGATGCCGATGGAGCCGAAGGCCATGGACGATCTCGTGGCGAAGGAGGTCGCCGCGAATATCGCGCTGCTGAAGAATGTGAAGTGACAGAACGTTGGCCTCGCTTCTAAGTCGAGGAGAGACCAACAGCTACCCGCCCAGATATGCCTCGCGGATCCGCGGGTCGTCGGCGAGCACGGAAGCCGGGCCGGATAGTGTGATCGATCCGGTCTCCAGCACGAATGCACGCGCCGCCACTTCGAGTGCCATCGCCGAATTCTGCTCCACGAGCAATACGCCAAGCCCGGTGCGTTTGTTTAGCTCGACGATCTTGTCGAACACCTGCTCGATCACGATGGGCGCGAGCCCCAGCGAGGGCTCATCCAGCATCAGAAGGCTCGGCCGTGACATCAGCGCTCGGCCGATCGCCAGCATCTGCTGTTCGCCGCCGGAGAGCGACCATCCACCCTGCTTGATACGTTCTTTCAGCCGCGGAAACAGTTCGAATACCAGCGTCAGGTCGTCCTCGACCTCGGCCTTCTTGTAGGCGCGCGACGCTGTCCCTGTGATCAGATTCTCGCGCACGGTAAGGCCCGGAAAAATTCGGCGGCCTTCGGGGCAGTGTGCGAGGCCGGCCCCGACAATGGCTTCGACGGCCGTGCCATGAATGTTTTCGCCTTTCCACGAGATCGTGCCGGATGTTGGTCGCAGCAGGCCGGAGATGGTGCTGAGCGTCGTGGTCTTGCCGGCGCCGTTGCCGCCGATCAAGGCGACGATCTCGCCCATCTCGACGCTCAGGGAAATACCCTTCAGCACTTCGATGTGGCCGTAGGAGACCCGAAGATTGTCGATCTTAAGCATGGCGATGCCGCCTGCCGAGATAGGCCTCGATCACCAACGGGTTGCGCTGCACCTCGGACGGCGCGCCATCGGCGATCTTCTTGCCGAAGTCGAGGACGGCAACGCGGTCGCTGATCCCCATCACCAGCCGCACATTGTGTTCGACCAGCAGCACGGTGATGCCCTTGCTTTTCAGTTTCGCGATGGTGTCGAGCAGGGCCATGCTCTCGGTCATGTTCATGCCGGCAGCGGGCTCGTCCAGCAGCAGCACGCCGGGCTTTGAAGCCAGTGCGCGTGCGATTTCCAGCAGGCGCTGCTGCGCATAAGGCAGTTGGGTCGGACGGTCGCCCGCGCGCCCGGCGAGGCCGACGATGTCCAGTGCCTCACGCGCCGTGCTCTCGATCTCCGCCTCGCGCTGCCGCTGTGTCGCGTTCGACAACATGATGTTGATCATCGACATGGGCGTGTTGCAGGCAGCGGCGACTTTCACATTTTCCAGCACGGTGAGATTGGAAAACACCCGGATGTTCTGGAACGTGCGCGCCAGCCCGAGTCGCGCGATGCGGTTGGGCCTGAGGCGGAAGATCTCCTTGTCGTCGATGCGGATCGAGCCGGCATCGGCATGGGAGGCGCCGGACAGAGCATTCAGCAGCGTGGTTTTGCCTGAGCCGTTGGGGCCGATGATCGCCTGCACGATCCCCTTGGGGACGTCGAGATCGACGCCGTCGAGCGCGACAAGGCCGCCGAAACGGCGCGTCACGCCGCGCGCGGTGATGATCGCTTGATCCGTCATCGCGCACCTGCCCAGAGTGGTAGCCGTGATGCCAGCGATGCGAGGCCGCCGGGCGTCAGCACGATCACGGCGATGACGCCGAGGCCATAAAGCACGAGGTACCATTGCCCGAGGAAACGTAGCGCCTCCGGTAAAACGGTTAGCCCCACGGCGCCGATTATGCAGCCGGGGATCGAGCCCATGCCACCGACGATCAGCATGGTCATCAGCAGGATGGCCTGGGTGCCCGAGAAGCTGTCCGGGCTGATGAAGCGGATCGAGGAGGCATAGAGGCAACCCGCGAGGCCGGCATAGACCGCGCCGATCATGAAGGCGATCAGCTTGGTGCGCGTGGTGTCAACGCCGCTCTGTTCGGCGGCGATCTCGGAATCCTTGGTGGCGATCATGGCGCGGCCGAGCGACGATTGCCGAATTCGCGCGGCGACGAGGGCCGCAATCGCCAGCACTGCGATCAGCAAATAGTAATGTTGAACCTGCCCTTGCGGGCCGATGCCGAACACGCTGATACCCGGGATCGCGCGCAGACCGGAGGTGCCGCCGGTCACCGGTTCCCAATGCACGATGATCAACCGGACAATCTCGCCGAAGCCGATCGTGGTCATCGCAAGATAATAGGTGCGCAGCCGTAACGTCGGCAGGCCAAGCACAAGGCTTGCAGCCATGACGATGATGACCGACAGGAAGGGTGTTGTGATCCAGGGCAATCCAGCCTTGGTGGCGATGCCTGTGGTGTAGGCGCCGAGGCCGTAGAACGCCGCTTGGCCGAAATTGATCTGGCCGACCCAGCCGGTGGCGAAGTTCAGGCCGAGCACGACAATGGCGTTGAGGATGGCAATGTTGAGGAGCTGGATGACATAGTTGTCATGGGTCACTGCTGGGATCAGCAGCGCCACGACAGCGCCAAGCGCGAGTGGAAGCCAGTGTTTCACTGTCACACCTTCTCGCTGCTCTTCTCGCCGAACAGTCCGCGCGGCCAGGCCACGAGCACAGCGATCATCACGATGAAGGCATAGGCGTCGCGGAAATTCGACGAGATGTAGCGCGCGCCAAAGGTTTCGATCAGGCCGAGAAATAAGCCACCGATCACTGCGCCGGGCAGATTGCCGAAGCCGCCGATCACACTGACGACGAAGCCTTTCAGGCCGAGGCTGCCGCCCATGGTCGGCTCAGCCAGGAAAATTGGCGCCACCAGCAGGCCGGCGATGCCCGACAAGATCGCACCAAAGGCGAAAGCGACGGCGATGGTGCGGTTGACGGGAATGCCGACCAGTCGCGCGGTCTGCAGGTCCTGCGCAGTGGCCTGCATCAGGATGCCGAAGCGCGTCTTGGTGAGCATCAGATATTGCAGCAACAGGGTCACCGCCAGCGTACAGAAGATGAAGAGCTGGTGCATCGAGATGACGACACCGGCAAAACGCAGCGGTGGGCCGCGGACCGGGGAGGGCAGCGACACCGGCAGCGGCCCCCAGATGATCAGCGCGATATTCTCCAGCACGATGCCCATCGCGATGGTGGTGAGGATCACAAGGAAGGGGGGCCGCCCGCGCAAGGGGAAGTAGACCAGCACCATGAAGACGATGCCGATCAGCGCCATCGCCAGCATGGTAGAGGCCCAGGCCAGCGCCATCGGCAGCTCATGCGTCACCGCACCCGAAATGCCGATGAAGGCACCGAGCATCAACAACTGTCCCTGCGCGAAATTGACGATCTGGACGGTGTTGAAGATCAGCAGCAGACCGAGCGCCACGAGAGCATAGATGCTCCCGAGCGCCAGGCCGTTGACGACGAGCTGGCCCATGAAGTCTTAGAACCCGCTCTCTTTGATCGGTCCGGTGAATTCCGGGGTCTTGCCCTTGTTACGGTAGATGCCGAGCGTATGGGTGAGGTCGCCATTGGCATCCGCCTGATAGGAAATCAGCATGCCCTTGAAGTCCTTGGTGGCAGCCAGCGCATCACGGATCGCTGGCTTGTCGCAGCCGACTTTCTCGATGATCGACTTCAGCATGTAGACCGAGTCGTAATAGGAGACGGTGAAGTTGTCGGCCGGCACCTTGTATTTGTCCTGCACGCGCTTCGCCCAATCCAGAATCTTCGGATCGGTCGAGGTCTGCGGGATCATGCCGCCGATCGCATAATTGCCATCGGCTTCGGCCGCGGAGAGATTGTTCAGCATGGTCTGGGCGACGATGCTGGTATTGCCGATGGTGGTCAGCTTGATGCCGAGATCACCCATCTGCTTCAGCACCAGCGTGATGTCCGACGGACGACCGAACAAGATCAGGCTGTCCGCGCCCTTGTCCTTGATCTCCAGAAGCTGCGCGGTCATGTCCTTGTCAGATGGCGCATATGACGCCATCGCGACCGGCGTAACATTGAGCTTACTGAGGGCAGCCTGAATGCCCTTCGATGCGCCGAGGCCGTAATCGTCGGCAACGACGAGAATGCCGGGTTTGGTCTTCTTCAGCGACTTCACGAGATATTCGGGGATCAGGTCGGCGAGCTGGCCGTCATGGGCATGGGTGCGGAACAGCCATTTCGAGCCTTGGGCGGTGACTTTCGCGTTGGTGGCGCCGACGATGAACGGGGTCTCGGATTTGTTGACGCTGTCGGTCTGCGCAAACACATGCGGCGAGATCATCGACGACATGATGACCAGCGGTTTGCTCTCGATGATGCGATTCATCGCATTCAGAGCGTCGGTCGACGAGGCGCCGGTGTCTTCGGTGGTGAGCGCGATTTTCTTGCCGGCGATGCCGCCGGCGGCGTTGATTTCCTCGACGGCGAATTCAGCGCCGTTGCGGGCTTGGGTGCCGAGCAACGCAAGGTTACCCGTCAGCGGCGTGGTCAGGCCGAACGGAATCATCGCCGGACAGGCAGCTGCATCGGCCTTGGCCGTATTGGTGAAACCGATCAGGCACAGCAGCGCCGCGCCCGTCATCATCGTCCTGGATAATCCCTGCAACATCGACGTTCCCTGGTTACACTCAGCTTGCATTCTGTATGCAAGCCGGGTGCCAGATCGTCGACATGTCGAGATGCTGGACGCGCGCGGCGATTAAGCCGCCGTGTTCGCGCTACGCTTCGATATCCATGCGCACGAGAATGCGTTCGGCGCTGTCGTTCCAGACATCCATCTTCACGATCTTGCCATCCCGCACGACGAAGCGATCGACATAGCGATTGCCTTCGAACGCCGTGCCGTCATGCCATTCGCCATAGAGCGTGCCGGTATTGTAGACGATGGTTTCGCCATTCCCCGGCGATACGTCGGTGCGCTCCATCTTCTTCTTCACCCACTTGTAGCGCATCGCGTTGAACGCGGTCGCATCGCGCGGATGCTTGAACTTGCGGCCGCCTGTGAAGGTGATCGCAACATCTGCGGACATGAAGGTGCCGGCGGTTTCCGGGTCCGGTACCATGGAGGCGACGAGAAAGCGCTCGACGAGATCGGCAGCCTTGGCGGTTTCATCGGTGACGGGCGCGAGCGCGGCGGGGGATTGCGACATCGGGTTTCTCCTGAAGGCAAATGCCGGCGTGATCATAGCAAATCCGGTGCCAGGATTGTATTCGAGTGAAGCTTCAGATCGTATACATTTCTTGCGCGCGGCGACTGAATATTAGGCATTCCTGGCGACGAGATTTGACGATATTTACGTATTTTCAAACACTTGATCGGATACAAGATCGCATGCGTCTTGGCATATGCCTTGCTTGCCTGTGAATAGACTTTCGCTACGCCGCGACGCGACATCTCCAGGAGCCTTCCCATGAGTTTTGACCTCATCCTGCGCAACGCGCGCATTGCCGACCGGCCGGGTGGTCCGGTGGATATCGGCATTCGCGGCGGGCGGTTCGAGGCCATCGAGATCGGGCTGCCGAAAGACGGTGCACCAGAGCAGAACCTGCATGGACGCCTGCTGGTGCCGGGTTTCGTCGAGACGCATATCCATCTTGACAAGTCCTGTCTGCTTGGCCGCTGCAATTGCGCGAACGGTACGCTGGAGGAAGTGATCGGCGAAGTCGCCAGGGCCAAGCGCGACTTCACCGAAGAAGATGTCTATGCGCGCGCATCGCAGACGCTCGAAAAGGCGATCACGCACGGCACCAACCGTATGCGCACCCATGTGGAGGTCGATCCGCGCATCGGCCTCACCAGTTTTCGCGCGCTGAAAAAGCTGAAGCAGGATTACGCCTGGGCGATCGATCTGCAGCTCTGCGTATTTCCGCAGGAAGGATTGCTCGATGATCCCGGCTGCGAAGACGTGTTGCTGCAGGCGATGCGGGAGGGCGCCGATCTGATCGGCGGCGTGCCTTACATTGACAAGGATGCTAACGGTCAGATCGCAAAAATCTTCGGCATTGCGCAGGAGTTCGGCGTCGATATCGATTTCCATCTCGACTTCGATCTCGATCCCTCGCGTTCCGACTACCAAGAAGTCTGCCGCATGACCGAGGCGACCGGCTGGGGCGGGCGCGTGGCTATCGGCCATGCGACGAAACTATCGGCGATGCCGCCTGTGGACTTCGCGGCGGCGGCGAAACGGCTCGCCAATGCAGGCGTCGCGGTGACCGTGTTGCCTGCGACCGACCTGTTCCTCACTGGGCGCGACAGCGATCACAACGTGCCGCGCGGCGTGACGTCGGCACACGGGCTGCGCGCATTGGGCGTGAACGCCAATATCTCCACCAACAACGTGCTGAATCCATTCACGCCATTCGGCGATGTCTCGCTGATCCGCATGGTCAATCTCTATGCCAATGTGCTGCAGGTCGGCGCTCTCGACGATCTCGCCGGATGTCTTGACCTGGTGACATCGGCATCCGCCAGACTACTCAACCTGAAGTATTACGGCATTGCCGTCGGCGATCCCGCCGATCTCGTGGTGCTCGATTGCGAGACCAAAGCAGAGGCGGTATGCGAGATCGCGCAGCCGCTGTTCGGATTCAAGAACGGGATCAGGACTTTCATCAGGCCTGCTGCGAGTCTGCTCAAGCCCGTCTGAAGCGGGCTTCCCTATTTACGTACGGAGACTTCGATGCCGATCAATGACACGCTCAATGCCTTTGTGGATCACGGCCACATCGAAGTGCAAACCACGACAGAGGGGCCTCTCGCAGGTTTCACCTTTGCGCTGAAGGATTTCTTCGACCTCGCCAATGTGCCGACCGGTGCCGGCAGCCCGGAATGGCTGGCGACGCATCCGGTGCCAACCAAATCCACGCCGATTGTCGATCGCCTGCTCGGCGCCGGCGCCAGGCTCGTTGGCAAGACGCATACCGATGAACTGGCCTGGAGCCTCAACGGCGAGAATGCTCACTACGGCACGCCGATCAATCCGGCTGCACCCGGCCGCATTCCCGGCGGATCGTCCAGCGGCTCGGCCGCGGCGACCGCTGGTGCGCTCGTCGATTTCGCCATCGGCTCCGACACCGGTGGCTCGGTGCGTTTGCCAGCCAGCTATTGCGGCATCTATGGCATCCGCACCACGCATGGTCGCATCCCACTCGATGGCGCCGTGCCGCTGGCGCCGAGCTACGACACCGTCGGCTGGTTCGCGCGCACGCCGGAATTGATGGTCGAGGTCGGCAAGGTGTTGCTGGATAAGGCGCGTGCTCCGCGTCGGGTGAAGAAGGTTCTGATCGCAAGCGACCTGTTTGGCGCCGTCGATGAGAAGGTTCGCAACCTGCTGCAGCCGTCGGTCGATCGCATCAAGGGGCTGGTTGGCGCGAGCGAGGAGGTGGATGTCGCAAGCGGTGAACTCAACGCCTGGCGCAACACCTTCCGTGTAGTCCAGTCGGAAGAAGCCTGGGCAGCGCAGGGCGAATGGATCAAGGCGACACAGCCGAAGCTCGGCCCCGGCGTGAAGGAACGCTTCGCGGCTGCTGCAGTTTTGGATCCCGCCGAGATCGCCGCCGCACGCGCGATGCGTAAGACCATCGTTGAACGCGTGCTCTCGCTGCTGGCCCCTGACACGGTCATGCTGTTGCCGACCGCGCCAGGCATTGCGCCGCTGCGCAACACGCCGGATGCGATGCTCGACGTGTTCCGAGCCCGCGCGATCGAACTGCTGTGCGTGTCCGGCCATGCCGGAATGCCGCAGGTCTCACTGCCTGTGGCCAAGCTCGACGATTGCCCGATCGGTCTGTCGATCATGGGCGCGCGCGATTGCGATGAGGTTATTTTGCAGTTGGCGGTGGAGTTGGGGAAGTAACGCGCCGGCCGGGCACTCGCTCTCCCCGCTCTGCGCGGGGAGAGGTTAAGGAAGTTACTTCGCTTTCCCCGCGCCCTTTTCAGCCGCGCGGCGCAATGCTTCTGCAAACGCACCGCCGCCGCTGCTTTCCTGTTTGGCCGGTCCGCGCGACGTCATCTGGCGCTCGTTGAAGCGCGGGCCGCGATCGGCTTGCGGGCGGTCGGCCTTGGCGCCGACCGGGTCGTCCATGCGCAGGCTCAGTGCGATGCGCTTGCGGGCGACCTCGACCTCCAGCACCTTCACCTTGACGATGTCGCCTGACTTCACGACCTCGCGCGGATCCTTGATGAAAGTCTTCGACATCGCCGAGATGTGGACGAGGCCATCCTGATGCACGCCGATATCGACAAAGGCGCCGAAGGCCGCAACGTTGGTGACGGTGCCTTCGAGAACCATGCCGGGCTTGAGATCGCTGAGCTTTTCGACGCCTTCCATGAACACCGCAGCCTTGAAGGCGGGGCGGGGATCGCGGCCGGGCTTTTCGAGTTCTCTCAGGATGTCGGTGACGGTCGGCAGACCGAATGTGTCATCGACAAAGGTCTTCGGCTGCACCTTGCGCAGGATCTCGGCATTGCCGATCAGCGCCTTGATGTCGCTCTTGGTGGCTTCGAGGATCTTGCGCACTAGCGGATAGGCTTCCGGATGAACGCCGGACTTGTCGAGCGGATCTTCGCTGTCATTGATGCGCAGGAAGCCCGCGCACTGCTCGAACGCCTTCGGTCCCAATCGCGGCACTTCCTTCAGCGCCTTGCGTGACTTGAACGGGCCATTGGCATCGCGGTGTTGCACGATGCTTTGTGCCAGACCCGTGCCGATGCCCGACACGCGCGCCAACAAGGGGGCCGACGCGGTATTCACATCGACGCCGACGCCGTTCACGCAGTCTTCGACCACGGCATCGAGCGACTTTGCCAGTTTGCTCTCACCGAGATCGTGCTGGTACTGGCCAACGCCGATCGCCTTCGGATCGATCTTCACCAGTTCGGCCAGCGGATCCTGCAGGCGGCGTGCGATCGAGACCGCGCCGCGCAGTGTCACGTCGAGCTCGGGCAGTTCTTCCGAGGCAAAGGCCGAGGCCGAATAAACCGATGCGCCGGCTTCCGACACCACGATCTTCGACATCTTGAGATCCGGCAGCAGCTTGACCAGCTCCATCGCCATTTTGTCGGTTTCGCGCGAAGCCGTGCCGTTGCCGATGGCGATCAGGTCGACCTTGTGCTGGACCGCGAGCTTGCCAAGCACGGCGAGCGACGCATCCCACTGGCGCTGCGGCTCATGCGGATAGATCGTCGTCGTGGCCACCACCTTGCCAGTAGCGTCGATAATCGCGGTCTTCACACCCGAACGGAAACCGGGATCGAGCCCCATGGTAACGCGCGCGCCGGCAGGCGCGGCGAGCAAGAGATCGCGCAGGTTTGATGCGAACACGCGGACGCCCTCTTCTTCCGCCGCAGTCCACAGCCGCATGCGGAGATCGATGTTGAGATGCACCTGGATCTTGGTGCGCCAGGCCCAGCGCGTGGTCTCGGTCAGCCACTTGTCGCCGGGGCGGCCCTGATCGGAGATCGCGAAACGCTGCATGATCTTCAGCTCATAGGAGCTGGGTGTCGTGATTGAAGGGGGCGTGGCCGGCACCGGCTCGGGCTGCATCGCGAGATCGAGGATTTCTTCTTTCTCGCCGCGGAACAGGGCCAGAATTCTGTGCGACGGCAGCTTGTGCAGCGGTTCGCTGAATTCGAAATAGTCCTTGAACTTCTCGCCTTCGGTCTTCTTGCCAGTGCGCACGGTCGAGGCCATCAGACCGTTCGCCCACATCTGCTCGCGCAGTGCCCCGATCAGATCGGCGTCTTCGGCGAAGCGCTCGACAAGAATGGCCCGCGCGCCGTCAAGTGCAGCGGCGACATCGGCGACGTTCTTCTCGGCATTGACGAAAGCTTCCGCCACCTTCTTCGGATCGTTCTGCGGCTCGGTGAGCAGCAGTTCCGATAGCGGTTCGAGCCCGGCCTCCTTGGCGATCTCCGCCTTGGTGCGGCGCTTCGGCTTATAGGGCAGATAGATGTCTTCGAGGCGGCCCTTGCTGTCGGCGCTCATGATGGCGGCTTCGAGCGTCGCGTCGAGCTTGCCCTGTTCGCGCACCGATTCCAGGATCACCTTGCGGCGGTCTTCAAGCTCGCGCAGATAGGTCAGGCGCTCTTCCAGCGTGCGCAATTGTGCGTCATCGAGACCGCCGGTGATTTCCTTGCGGTAGCGCGCAACGAACGGCACCGTCGCGCCGCCGTCCAGCAACTCGACGGTCGCCGTGACCTGTTGCTCGCGTACGCCAAGTTCGTCGGCGATCTTCTGATTGATGTTTGCCACGCGTGGAGTCCTTCGAAATTTCGCGAAATTCTGCGGCGGGTCATACCGCCGTCGCAAAACGCTTATGGACCGATGCCACACGATTCATCAACCCCGCCGACCTCAGTCGAATGTTCTGTGGATCACGTTGTTTTGCTTCGAAAATTCCAGGGTTTGAAGCGCTTCAGGACAGTGCGGCTGTGCAAAAATATAATGCTAGATCGCGACCTGCGAACTGTGTAGACGGACGTTCCTTTCGGGAGCGGCAATGTCGGTTTGTGGTCTGGATTTTGGAACGTCGAACACGACGCTCGGCACGGTCATCAATGATGGTCCGGTGCTGGCGGCGCTCGAAGACCATCATCTCACCATCCCGAGTGCGATCTTCTACAAGGCCGATACCGGCGCCTTCATCGGCCGCAAGGCGATCGAAGCCTATGTCGAGGGCGCGCCTGGCCGCCTGATGCGCAGCCTTAAATCCGTACTTGGCACGTCGCTGATCGATGAGACGACGCGCGTTGGTCGCGAGCGCGTCAGCTTCCGCAATGTCATCGCCTATTATCTCGGTGCGGTGAAGCGACGCGCAGAACAGGCGACGGGGCTGGAACTCCGGAAGGTCGTGCACGGCCGGCCCGTGCATTTCGTCGATGACAATCCGGCCGGTGATGCCAAGGCCGAAGACACATTGCGCGCGATCGCGAAAGATGTCGGCTTCGAGGATGTCACATTCCAGTTCGAGCCGATTGCCGCGGCACTGGATTACGAGCGCCAGATCAATTCGGAGGAGATCGCGCTGATCGCCGATATCGGCGGGGGCACGTCGGACTTCTCCATCGTACGGCTGTCGCCCGAACGACATCGCCATGCCGATCGCAAGGATGACATTCTCGCCAATGACGGCGTGCGGATTGGCGGTACCGATTTCGACCGGCATCTCAGTCTCGGCGTGATTATGCCGCTGCTCGGCTATCGTTCGGCGATGAAGCGCGCCGGGCTCGATGTGCCGTCGGGCTATTTCCACGATCTGGCGACCTGGTCGAGCATCAACCGGATGTACGATTCCAAGGTCATGAATGAGGTGAAGCAGGTGCGTTACGAGGCGCAGCAGCCGGAGCTGCTGGACCGTCTCGTGCGTGTACTGGACGAACAGCGCGGCCATACGCTGGCGATGGAAGTCGAGGGTGCCAAGATCGGCCTGTCCGACAAGCCGAAGTCGAGCATCGCGCTGGACTGGATCGAGCCGGGTCTGGCCGCCGGCGTCGCCCGCAAGGAACTCGTCAGCCATACCCAGTTGCTCGCCGATCGGATTACCGCGCGGATCAAGATCTGCCTGACCCAGGCCGGGCTGAAGCCCGAAGCGATCGATGCGGTGTTCCTGACCGGCGGTTCGGTCCAGCTCGCCCATGTCCGCAAGGCGATCACGGCGGCGCTGCCGGCCGCCCGCGCCATCGATGGCGACACCTTCGGGGCCGTCGGCAAGGGCCTGACCGTCGAGGCGGCCCGGCGCTACGGCGTATAGGACCCAATAAGGCTCAGAACGCCTTGTATCTATGCGCGGCCGTCGCTTGATCCGGCGCCCGGCGCAGCCATATTAAGCCCATGGCGAAGCTCTCGAATCGCGACAGGATTCTCACCGCAGGCCTCGCGGTCGTGCATGCGCGCGGCTATGCGGGGGCCAGCGTTCGCGACATCGTGCATGCCGCCGGCGTGCCGCAGGGCACCTTCACCAATCACTTCACCTCCAAGGAAGAATTCGGCCTCGAGATTATCGATCTCTATTTTGCGAAAGGCCGTGAATTGATGGCGCAGACCCTGCGAAATGAGGGCCTGTCGCCGTTGGCGCGGCTGCGCGCCTATATCGATGCCAATGTCGTCCGGCTGAGCGAAGACCGGATGTGCAATGGTTGCCTGTTCGGCAACTTCACGGCCGAGGCCAGCGACCACAGCGACCTCATTCGCGACCGGCTGCTGACGATCTTCGCCGATGTTCAGCAGAGCATCGCCGAATGCCTGACCTCCGCGGTGAAAGCCGGCGAGCTGCCGACCGACTTCAAATGCGCGGAGGTTGCGGGTTTCATCGTCTCCTCGCTGCAGGGCGCAAACCTGCTGTCGAAAGCCGAACGCAGCCCGGCGCCGATCGAGCGCTTTGCGCAGATACTGTTCACGCAGGTGCTGCGCTGAGCTGATTGCTGCTCTGCACAGACATTGCCGCTCCCCGGGTCTTTCGCTAAACCGTGCGACATGACAGCGCGGCCCATAGAGGCCGTTGCCGACAACAAACGACCGGGAGTGAACCATGAGCCAGACCGCCGTCGGCGCGCGCGCCGTGCGCAGCGCGAAATCTGACATCGAAACCTCGACCATCCGCGCCATTTCGTGGCGGTTGATCCCGTTTCTGGTGCTGGCTTATTTCCTCGCCTATCTCGATCGGGTCAATCTCGGCTTCGCAGCACTCACCATGAACGCCGAACTGAATTTCTCGCCGACGGTGTTCGCCTGGGGCGCAGGCATCTTCTTCGTCGGTTATTTTATCTTTGAGGTTCCCAGCAACATCGCACTGGAGAAATTCGGCGCCAGCCGCTGGATCGCGCGCATTATGGTGAGCTGGGGCATCATCTCCGCGCTGATGGCGCTCGTCAGCGGCCCGGGGAGCTTCTACACGCTGCGCTTCCTGCTCGGTGTCGCCGAGGCCGGCTTCTTCCCCGGTATCATCCTCTATCTCACTTACTGGTTTCCGGCCGAATATCGTGCGCGCTTCCTTGCGGCCTTTGCGATTGCGGTCCCGGTGTCCACGGTGATCGGCGCGCCGATCTCCGGCATGCTGCTGGGGCTCGACGGTGTCATGGGCCTCAAGGGCTGGCAGTGGCTGTTCATCATCGAAGGTATTCCGTCGGTCATTCTTGGGGTCGTCACCTGGTTCTATCTCACCGACAAGCCTGAAAAGGCCGAATGGCTGACGCCCGACCAGAAAATGTGGCTGTCCGACAAGCTCGAAGGCGAGCGTCTCGCCAAGGAAAGCGCCCATGGCATGACGCTGGGGCAGGCGCTGTCGTCGCCTAAGGTGCTGATGTTGAGCGTGATCTATTTCGGTTTCGTTGGCGCACTCTATGGCATGCAGTTCTGGCTGCCGCAGATCGTGAAGGCGTTCGGCTTCACCAATCTGCAGACCGGCTTCGTCACTGCAATTCCCTATCTGTTCGGCTCCATCGCGATGGTGCTGTGGGCCCAGCATTCCGACAAGACCCGCGAGCGCGTTTGGCATGTCGGTCTGCCGCTGCTGCTGACCGCCGTGGCGCTCGCGCTGTCCGGCATCTCCACCAATCCGACGCTGACCATGGTCGCGCTGACGGTCGCGGCAATCGGCGTGTTCTGCACGTTTGCTTTGTTCTGGACGCTGCCGACGGCGTGGCTGAGCGGTACCGCCGCTGCCGGCGCCATCGCGCTGATCAATTCGATCGGCAATCTCGCCGGCTTCGGCGGTCCCTATCTGATCGGCTGGGTCAAGGAGCTGACGGGTAGCACCTCGACCGGGCTTCTGGTTCTGGCGGCCATGCCGCTGGTGGCTGGTATCCTCGTGCTCGTCGGTAATCACGGGACGGCAACGGAGTTCGCGGCTACCGGCAAACCTGCACGGGCGAAATAAGGCCGCGATGCGGTGCAGCAATCTAGCGAAATCGTGACCACTGACGAATATTGACATTCGTCAGTGGTCAGGCCTAAGTTTCCTTCGAACAGTCATTCGAAGGATGCCTCGCGATGCCCGGCCATACCCATGTCAGCGCTTTCCGCAAGCCACTCGCTGCCGCGCTTTTGCTGATCCCGGCGCTTGCTCTGGCCGGCTGCGGCAAGAAAACCGAGGCTGAAGCCAAGCCGACGCGGCCCGTTCTGGTCGCGACCGTGCATTACGAGCCGGAATCGCCGCAGCGCAGCTTCGTCGGCACTATCCGCCCGCGGATCGAGACCGATATGGGCTTCCGGGTCACCGGCAAGGTCGCCAAACGTCTCGTGGAGGTTGGCCAGACGGTCGAGATTGGCCAGCCGCTGGCCACCCTCGATGAGGTCGATCTGAAGCTGCAGGCCGAGCAGGCCGTTGCCGAACTCAATGCATCCACCGGCGTGCTGGCCAATGCCAGCGCCGCCGAAGGCCGCGCCACCGAGTTGCGCAGCAAGGGCTGGTCTACTCAGGCGCAGCTCGATCAGGCCAAGGCGTCCGGTGACGAGGCCCGTGCCCGCCTCAATCGTGCCGAGCGCTCGGTCGAGCTCACCAAGAACAGCCTGTCTTATGCGACCCTGATCGCGGACACCCGCGGCGTTGTCACGTCGACACTGGTTGATGCCGGTCAGGTTGTGGCTGCCGGCCAGGCCGCCATCCGTGTCGCGCGTTTTGGCGAGAAGGAGGCGGTGGTTTCAATTCCGGAAACGCTGGTCGGCCGCGCCAAGGAAGGCAAAGCCAGCGTGACGCTGTGGTCCGAGCCCGGCAAGCAATATGCTGCCAAGCTGCGTGAACTCGCACCCAATGCCGACACCGCGACGCGCACTTATCTCGCCAAGTTCTCGCTGCCTGAGGCCGACGACAAGGTGTCGCTCGGCATGACCGCCACGCTGACGCTCTCCGATCCCGCCACCGAGCGCGTTGCGCGCGTGCCGCTCTCGGCGCTGTTCAGCCAGGGCAACACCCCGTCGCTTTACGTGGTGAGCGCATCGGGCGAGGTCGCGCTGCAGCCCGTCAAGGTGAAGTCCTATGAGAGCAACGATGTCATCATCTCAGGCGGCGTCGATGAAGGCGCCAAGGTGGTGACGCTGGGCGTGCAGAAGCTCGACCCGGCGCTGAAGGTCCACGTCGTCTCCGCATTGTCGTTTTAAGACACTCGCATTCAAAGGACGAAGCCGATGCATCGCTTCAACCTCTCCGCCTGGGCCGTCGCTCATCCCGCGCTGATCCTGTTTCTGATCATCGCGCTCGGTGTTGGCGGCTTCATCTCTTACGAGAAGCTTGGCCGCGCTGAAGATCCGTCCTTCACGGTGAAGGTCGTCAACGTCACGGCGATCTGGCCGGGCGCGACGGCCAAGGAAATGCAGGAGCAGGTTGCAGATCCCATCGAGAAAAAGATGCAGGAGCTGCCTTACTTCGACAAGGTGCAGACCTATTCGAAGCCGAACTTCACTGCACTGCAGGTCACGTTCAAGGACAACGCGCCGGCCAAGGACGTGCCGTTCCTGTTCTATCTGCTGCGCAAGAAGCTCGCCGACGTGCAGGGCAGTCTGCCTGCCAATCTGGTTGGGCCAACGGTCAATGACGAGTTCAGCGACGTCGATTCCATTCTCTACATGATGACCGGCGATGGCGCGGACTTCGCGCAGTTGAAGAAGGTTGCCGAAGGCCTGCGCCAGCGCCTGTTGAAGGTGAAGGGTGTCACCAAGGTCAATCTCTACGGCACCCAGGACGAACGCATCTTCGTCGAATTTTCCCACGCCAAGCTGGCGACGCTCGGCCTCACGCCGCAGACGCTGTTCGACTCGCTCGCCAAGCAGAATGCGATCCAGCCGGCCGGTACGGTGGAAACCTCGTCGCAGCGCGTGCCGCTGCGCGTCACCGGTGCGCTTGACGGCGTGAAGACCGTCGCGGAAACTCCAGTGGAGAGCAACGGGCGGACGTTCCGCCTCGGCGATATCGCGACGGTGAGCCACGGCTTCGTCGATCCGCCGGATTTCAAGGTCCGGCAGAAGGGCCAATACGCACTCGGCATCGGCGTGGTGACGGCCAACGGCGCCAATATTCTCGAACTAGGAAAGGACGTCGAAAAGGCCAAGAACGCGTTCATGGTCGCCGTCCCGCAGGGCATCAATGTCGAGCAGATCGCCGACCAGCCGCTGGTGGTGGAACACGCCGTCGGCGAATTCACGCACTCATTCATCGAGGCGCTGGGGATCGTGCTGTTCGTGAGCTTTCTGGCGCTCGGATGGCGTACCGGCATCGTAGTCGCACTGTCGGTGCCGCTGGTGCTCGGTATCGTCTTCATGGTCATGAACGCGATGGGCATGGACCTGCACCGTATTACGCTCGGCGCGCTGATCATCGCGCTCGGCCTCCTGGTCGACGACGCGATCATTGCGGTTGAGATGATGGTAGTAAAAATGGAGCAGGGCTGGGACCGCGTGCGCGCGGCGTCTTTTGCCTGGGAGTCCACGGCGTTTCCGATGCTCACCGGCACGCTGATCACGGCCGTCGGCTTCCTGCCGATCGGCTTTGCCAATTCCGCCGTCGGCGAATATGCCGGTGGCATTTTCTGGGTGGTCGCGATTGCGCTGATCGCCTCATGGTTCGTCGCGGTGATCTTCACGCCCTATATCGGCGTCAAGCTGCTGCCGAATTTTGCTGCCCACGGCAAGGCCAATCACGATCCGCATGCAGTCTATGAGACGCGCATCTATCGCGGTCTGCGCAGCGTCGTGCAGTGGTGCGTCACGCATCGCATCAAGGTGGTGGCTGCCACCGTCGGTATCTTCATCGTCGCCATCGTCGGCTTCGGTCACGTCCAGCAGCAGTTCTTCCCGCTGTCGGAACGCCCCGAACTGTTCTTTCAGCTTCGCCTGCCGGAAGGCACGGCGTTCGGCGTCACCGAAAAGGCCGTCAAGGACGCCGAGAAGCTGCTCAAGGATGACAAGGACATCTCCACTTACACGGCCTATGTGGGCCGCGGGTCGCCGCGCTTCTGGCTCGGCCTTAATCCACAGCTCCCGAATGAAGCTTTCGCCGAGATCGTGATCGTGTCGAAGGATGTCGAGGCACGTGAGCGCATCAAGGCCAAGATCGAGAAGGCCGTGGCGGATGGTCAGTTGCCGGAAGCCCGCGTGCGCGTCGATCGGTTCAACTTCGGTCCGCCGGTTGGCTTCCCCGTCCAGTTCCGCGTCATTGGGCCGGACACGGCGACCGTGCGCGACATCGCCTACAGAGTGCGCGAAGTGATGCGCGCCAACAAGAACATGGTCGATCCGCAGCTCGACTGGAACGAGCAGACGCCGTCCCTCAAGCTGGTGGTCGACCAGGACCGCGCCCGCGCGCTCGGCCTGACGCCGCAGGAGTTGTCACAATCCCTGGCGATGCTGATCTCCGGCGCATCGGTCACGACCGTGCGTGACGGCATCGAGAAAGTTGGTGTCGTCGCCCGTGCCGTTCCGTCGGAACGCCTCGATCTCGGCCGTGTGGGCGATCTTACCATCATCTCGCGCAACGGCGTTCCGGTGCCGTTGTCGCAGGTGGCGAAGATCGAATACGCCCATGAGGAGCCGATCCTCTGGCGCCGCAACCGCGACATGGCGATCACAGTGCGCGGCGACGTTGTCGATGGCGTGCAGCCGCCGGATGTCACCAACCAGATCTGGCCGCAACTTCAGCAGATCCGCGACAGCCTGGAGCCCGCCTATCGCATCGAGATTGGCGGCGCGGTGGAAGAATCCAGCAAGGGCAATGCCTCGATTGCCGTGCTGTTTCCGCTGATGATGATCATCATGCTGACGCTGCTGATGGTGCAGTTGCAGAGCTTCTCGCGACTGATCCTGGTGTTCCTGACGGCGCCGCTCGGCATCGTCGGCGCCTCGCTGGCCCTGAACGTCGCCAACAAGCCATTCGGCTTCGTGGCGCTGCTCGGCCTGATCGCGCTGGCGGGCATGATCATGCGTAACGCCGTCATTCTGGTGGATCAGATCGAAACCGACGTGCAGCACGGCCTGACCCGCCGCGAAGCCATCGTCGAGGCGACCGTGCGCCGTGCGCGTCCGGTCATCCTGACGGCGCTGGCGGCCATTCTGGCGATGATCCCCCTGTCGCGTTCGGCCTTCTGGGGCCCGATGGCGGTCACCATCATGGGTGGATTGTTTGTGGCGACGTTCTTGACGTTGTTGTATCTCCCGGGTCTCTATGCCCTATGGTTTCGCAAGAGCCTGGATGAACGCGGATCGGGTGAGGATGTGGATCATCACGCACCGCACCATCACGACAAGAAGCAGGCCTTTCCGCTTGCTGCCGAATAGCTGAAGACTGTTATCTCAGATGACTCTGATTTCTGAACACGTCGAAGCCGATATGCGAGGCCGCATCGTTGTGGTCGCGGAAAAGCTGTTTCGCGAAATCGGCTACCAGAAGACCACCGTCGCCGACATCGCGAAGGTGCTGCGGATGTCGCCGGCCAACGTCTATCGCTTCTTCGATTCGAAGAAGTCGATCATCTCGGCCGTGGCGCAGCGGCTGATGGGGGAAGTTGAAGAGGCCGCTGGAGCGATTGCTGAAAATCCGCAGCCAGCCGCCGCGCGGCTCCGCGAACTGCTGACGTCGATCCATGAGATGAATGCCGAACGCTATGTTGGCGATGCCAAGCTGCATGAGATGGTCGCTATCGCCATGGAAGAGAGTTGGGATGTCTGCACCGCTCATATGGAGCGGATCACCGTTACCATAGGTGGCGTCATCGCGGACGGCGCTGCCAAGGGCGAGTTTCATGCCCCGGATGTCGAACTGGCGGCCATGTGCGCCTGCACCGCCATGATGCGGTTCTTTCACCCGCAGATGATCGCCCAATGCGCGACGAAGCCTGGCCCGACCTTGGACCAGATGATCGACTTCGTTCTTGCCGGGTTGGCCCCGCGGGGCTAGACGATTCCCCTGACGTCAATTCAGGGGATCTTCCGCGTGACCGCATTCGATCTGCATACCTACGAGCCCGTCAACGGCCACGGCCTCAAGCACGATCCTTTCAATGCCATCATCGGTCCGCGTCCGATCGGGTGGGTCTCCTCTCGGGATGCCAATGGCCACGTCAATCTGGCGCCGTACAGCTTCTTCAATGCCTTCAATTACACCCCGCCGCTGATCGGCTTCTCCAGCATCGGGATCAAGGACTCTGCCCGCAACATGCAGGCGACGAAGGAATTCGTCTGGAATTTGGCCACCATGGATCTGGCCAAGCAGATGAATGCGACGGCCGCGAGTGTTGGCCCGGAAGTGGATGAATTCGAGCTTGCCGGTCTGACGCCGGTGCCGAGCAAGTTTGTCAATGTGCCACGGGTCGGCGAAGCCCGCGTCGCTTTCGAATGCAAAGTGACCCAGATCATCGAGCTCAAGGGCGCGAACGGTGCCCCGGCCAATGCCTTCCTCACCATGGGCGAGGTCGTCGCCGTCCATATCGACAAGACCCTGATTGTGGATGGCGTGTACCAGACTGCATTGGCCGGCCCGATCCTGCGCGCCGGTCGCCGCGGCGATTACTTCCACATCAAGCAGGACGCCATGTTCGAGATGGCCCGCCCGGACTGAGGCTGGCTATTCTTTCGGCGCTTCGGTTGCGCGACCACTGGTCACGCGGCGAGAAATCGCATTTTGGGAACCGTTGCGGTATCCTGCCGTTAATCATGGCTCGATGTTGTGAAATTTCGCTTGAATATCAATGCGAAAGCTAAGGTGACACCAACACCGTCCTGCTAAGAGCGTCTGCCTTTTGGCGCCCGCTGTCCGCCCGGACTGCCGGTTGCCTCGATCGAGAGGAAGCCTCCATGAGCTCGTCCAGCTTGCGCCGCGATTACCTCACCAAGCCGATCTTCGGTTGGGCCAAGGGCGTGCTGCCGAAGATGTCGGACACCGAGCGCGAGGCGCTTGAGGCTGGCGACGTCTGGTGGGATGCGGACCTGTTTACCGGCAATCCGGACTGGGCCAAGCTGCTGGCGGTGAAACCGGCAACACTGACGGACGAAGAACAGGCCTTCATGACCGGGCCGGTGGATCGTCTCTGCGAGATGATCGACGACTGGAAGATCAATTGGGAATTGCGCGATCTGCCGCCGGACGTCTGGGAGTTCATCAAGCGCGAAAAGTTCTTCGGCATGATCATCCCGAAGGAATATGGCGGTCTCGGTTTCTCGCCCTATGCCCATTCGGAAGTTGTCAGGAAGATCTCGTCGCGCTCGGTGGTCGCCGCCGTGACCGTGATGGTGCCCAATTCATTGGGTCCCGGTGAACTGCTGATGAAGTTCGGCACCGACGCGCAGCGCCAGCGCTGGCTGCCGCGTCTCGCCAATGGAAGCGACATTCCCTGTTTCGGCTTGACCAGCCCTGAAGCGGGCTCCGACGCCGCGTCGATGATCGACAGCGGCATCATCTGCAAGGGCACATTCGAGGGCAAGGAAGTGCTCGGCCTGCGCCTCAACTGGCACAAGCGCTATATCACGCTCGGCCCCGTCGCGACGCTGATCGGTTTGGCCTTCAAGGCCTATGACCCCGATCATCTGGTCGGCAATCAGGACGAGCTTGGCATTACCGTCGCGCTGGTCCCGCACGACCTGCCGGGCGTCGAGATCGGCCAGCGCCACCTGCCGTCGATGCAGGTGTTCCAGAACGGCCCGAACTGGGGCCGCGACGTCTTCATCCCGCTCGATTACATTATCGGCGGTCAGGAGCGCTTGGGGCAGGGCTGGAAGATGCTGATGTCGGCGCTCGCCGCCGGTCGTGGCATCTCATTGCCGTCGCTGTCGGCGGCCGGTGCCGCCTATGCAGCGCGCACCACCGGCGCTTATGCGCGCATCCGCGAGCAGTTCAACATTTCGATCAGCAAATTCGAGGGCATCGAAGAGCCGTTGGCGCGCATCGCCGGCACGGCCTATCTGCTCGATGCCGCACGACGCCTGACCTCGGCGGCGCTCAATCTGGGCCATCATCCCGCGGTCATCTCTGGCATCATGAAGCTGCATGCCACCGAGCGCATGCGCGTCGCCATCGACGATGCCATGGACATCCATGGCGGCAAGGCCGTGATCGACGGGCCGCAGAATTATATGGGCAATCTGTATCGCGCGGTGCCGGTGGGCATCACGGTTGAGGGCGCCAACATCCTGACGCGCAATCTCATCGTGTTCGGGCAGGGTGCCATCCGCGCGCATCCCTATTTGCTTCAGGAAATGAATGCGCTCGGCGATTCCGACAAGGCGAAGGGCCTCGACGCCTTCGACGCCGCGTTCTGGAAACATATCGGCCACAGCGTCACCACGCTTTTCCGCGCCTGGGGCCGCTGCTGGACCGGCGGGATATTTGCGCCGGCGCCGGATGCCGGCGATGCCACACAGTTCTATCGCCAGCTCTCGCGTTATTCCTCGGCCTTCGCATTGTGCGCCGACATGGCGTTGCTGACGCTGGGCGGAGCGTTGAAGCGCAAGGAAATGCTGTCGGCGCGGTTCGGCGATATTCTCTCCGAGCTTTATCTGCTCTCGGCAGTGCTGAAGCGCTGGGAGGACGAAGGCCGTCAGCAGGAGGACCTGCCGGCACTTGAATGGTGTATGGCGTCCGGCTTCAAGACCATCGAGAACCGCTTTGCGGAGATTTTGGCCAACCTGCCGAACCGCTTTGTCGCCGGCATCCTCAAATTCATCGTGCAGCCATATGGTGCATCGGTGCTCGGGCCTTCGGATCGCGTGGTGCATCGCTGCGCGCAGATGATCCTGGAGCCGTCGGCGACGCGCGATCGCCTGACGCCGGATCTGTCGCATGTGGATGATGACCGCGGTCTGGCGCGGCTGGAGAAAGCGTTCAAACTGGTGACATCGAGTGACGATATTGCCAAGCGCATCCGTACGGCGAAGCTCAATAACTGGAAGGATGCAGTGGCACAGGGCGTCATCACTCAGGCCGAGGGCGAAAAGCTCGCCGCCGCGCAGGAAGCGGTCAAGCTGGTGATCGAGGTCGATCACTTCGCGCCGGAGGAGCTGTCGCCCGGCTATAAAAAGTCCGATAACGTGCATCAATTCTTCCAGGACCTTGGTGAGCAGCGGGCAGCAGGCTGATGGCAAGACTTTCATGACAAGACCAGTCTATATCGTCGACGGCAGCCGGACGCCGTTCCTGAAGGCGCGCAGCGGTCCCGGTCCGTTCACCCCTGTCGATCTTGCCGTTCAATGCGGTCGCCCGCTGCTGGCGCGGCAGCCATTTGCGCCCGATGCCTTCGATCAGGTGATCCTCGGTTGCGTCAATGTCATCGCCGACGAGATGAATCCCGCGCGCGTCGCAGCACTTCGGCTCGGCATGGGCGAGGCGATGGTGGCCTTCACCGTGCAGATCAATTGCGGCTCCGGCATGCAGTCGATCGACACCGGCTATCGCTACATCCGCGAGGGGAATGCCGATCTGATCCTCGCCGGTGGTGCCGAAGCGCTCAGCCACGCGCCGCTGGTCTGGCCGCAGAACGGCGTGCGGTGGTTCGCCGGGCTGGCCATGGCCAAGGGCGTGCTCGGCAAGGTGGCCGCAATCGCCAAGGCGCGCCCCGCTTACTTCAAGCCGATCATCGGCCTCGAGCGCGGTCTCACCGATCCGATCACCGAACTCAATATGGGGCAGACTGCCGAGAAAGTCGGGCATCTGTTCGGCATCACGCGCGCGCAGGCCGATGCCTATGCCGTCGAAAGCCACAAGCGCCTTGCGCATGCGCAGGAACAGGGCTGGCTGAAAGGCGAGGTCGAGACCGCCTTCGATCGCAAGGGCAATTTCTACGACCACGATGACGGCGTCCGCGCGGATTCATCGGTCGACAAGCTCGCGACACTGAAGCCGGTATTCGAACGTCCGTGGGGGCAGGTCACCGCCGGCAATTCCTCGCAGATCACCGATGGCGCGTCATGGACGATCCTTGCGTCCGAAGACGCGGTGGCGAAACATGGCCTCACGCCGAAGGCTGTGATCGTCGACAGCCAGTGGTCTGCGCTCGATCCGTCGATCATGGGGCTCGGTCCGGTGTTGTCGTCGAACGATCTGTTGAAGCGCAACAACATGACGATTCAGGATATCGAGACCTGGGAGTTGAATGAAGCCTTCGCCACGCAGGTCCTCGGCTGTCTTGCCGCCTGGAAAGACGAAAAATTCTGCCGCGAGGTGCTCGGCCTCGCTGGCGCCGCCGGCGAGATCGATCGCGCCAGGCTCAATGTCGATGGCGGTGCGATCAGCCTCGGCCATCCCGTCGGCACGTCCGGTAACCGCATCGTGCTGCATCTCGTCAACGCAATGAAGCGGCTCGGCACCAAAAGGGGAATCGCGACCGAATGTATCGGCGGCGGCCTCGGTGGTGCGATGTTGATCGAGACGGTGTGAGGGCGTCATGGATAGCAAGATCATGGACGTTCTCAAGGATCGCGTGCTCGAACTCGGGCCGGCTCCTGACACATCAGGCGCCTATCGCCACTTCAAGCTGACGCGCGATGCCGATGGCATCGCGTGGCTGTTGTTTGACCGCGCCGATGCGAGCGCCAATACGCTGTCAGCTGTGGTGCTGGAAGAATTCGATCAGGTGCTGAACGCGCTGGAAGCTCAGCGCCCGACCGGCATCGTGGTTCGTTCGGCCAAGAGCTCCGGCTTCATTGCCGGCGCCGACGTCAATGAATTTCGCGGCGCCAGCGACCCATTGGAAGTGGAAACGCAGATCAGCCGCGCTCACGCCGTGATCGATCGCTTCGAGGCGCTGAAGATCCCGACGGTGGCCGTCATTCACGGTTTCTGCCTGGGCGGAGGCCTCGAAGTGGCACTGGCCTGCCAGATGCGTATCGCCATTGACGGTGCGCGGTTCGGTTTTCCGGAAGTCATGCTCGGCCTGCATCCAGGTTTGGGCGGCACCGCGCGCTTCACGCATCTGGTGGGTCCCATGCAGGCCATGCCGCTGATGCTGACCGGCAAGACTATCGACGCACGCAAGGCGAAGGCGATCGGTCTTGTCGATGCGGTGACCGAGGAACGCCATGTCCGCAACGCCGCGAGGGACGCAGTATTCGGCAAGCTCAAGCGCGCCAAGCCGAGTGCGTTGATCCCGATCATGAACTTCTCGCCGGTGCGCGGGATTCTCGCATCGCGCATGGTCGCCGAGGCCAGCAAGGCGGCGCCGCGCGAGCACTATCCCGCGCCTTATGCACTGATCGAGCTGTGGGAGAAGCACGGCGGCGATCGCGCGGCGATGCTCAATGCCGAAAAGGCGTCCTTCGCCCGGCTGATGGTGACGCCGACGGCGCAGAACCTGATCCGTGTCTTCTTTCTGCGCGAGCAGATGAAGAAGCTCGCCGGTGACGGCAACACGATCAAGCATGTCCATGTCATCGGCGCCGGCGCCATGGGCGGCGACATCGCGGCGTGGTGCGCGCATCAGGACATCCGCGTCACGCTGGCCGACATGAAGCCCGAACCGATCGCGGGCGCCATGAAGCGCGCCGCCGATCTTTACAGCAAGGTCATCCGCAAGCGCACCGATCAGCGCGACACGCTGGATCGCCTGATTCCTGACATGGATGGCGAGGGCGTGCGCAATGCCGACCTGATCATCGAGGCCGTGTCGGAAAAGCTCGAACTGAAGCAGAAGGTCTATGCGGGCATCGAACCGCGCATGAAGCCGGATGCGATCCTCGCCACCAACACGTCGAGCATTCCCCTGCAGGATCTGCGCAGCACACTGGCGCGGCCGGAGCGGCTGCTGGGATTGCATTTCTTCAACCCGGTCTCGCGCCTGCAGCTGGTCGAGGTCGTCAGTCATGATGGCGTGGACCAGGACATGCTGAAGAAGGCCACGGCCTTCGTCGGCGCGATCGATCGTCTGCCGCTGCCGGTGAAGAGCTCGCCGGGCTTCCTCGTCAACCGCGCGCTCACGCCCTACATGCTCGAGGCGATGATGCTGATGGAGGAGAAGGTCGACAAGGAAACCATCGACGCCGCGGCCGAACAGTTCGGCATGCCGATGGGTCCGATCGAGCTGGCCGATCAGGTCGGGCTCGATATCTGCCTGGCCGTCGGCGACATGCTGCGCTCGAAGTTCGGCGACCTGCTGCCACCGACGCCGGCCTGGCTCCGCGAGAAGGTCAACAAGGGCGAGCTTGGCAAGAAGACCGGCCGCGGCTTCTATACATGGCGTGACGGCAAGGCCGAGAAGAGTTCCAGCGCGGTCGCGACGGCCCGTCCGACGCAGGAGATGATCGATCGCCTGGTGCTGCCGATGTCGAATGTCTGCGTCGCCTGTCTGCGCGAAGGCATCGTCGATAATCCCGATGTGGTCGATGGCGCAATGATTTTTGGAACGGGTTATGCGCCGTTCCGCGGAGGCCCGCTGAACTATGCGCGGACCCGCGGTGCCGAGAACGTCACTGCGACGCTGCGGACTCTCGCTGCTAAGTTTGGCGATCGATTCGCGCCCGATGCCGGGTGGGACTCGTTCAAGTGATGACTCTATTTGCGGCAGGCTTTGCACATGACTGAATCAAAGACGCAGCCAGTGACGGGGCTGGATGCGGAACCGACCGGCGATCTCACCATTCGCACGGTGGCGATGCCGGCGGATACCAATGCCAATGGCGATATTTTTGGCGGCTGGCTGCTCAGCCAGATGGATCTCGGCGGCGGCATCTTTGCCGCCAAGGTGGCGAAGACGCGCACGGTCACCGTCGCCATCGAGGCGATGACATTCCGCAAGGCCGTTCATGTCGGTGACGTCGTGTCCGTGCATGCGGAACTGGTGCGGATGGGCCGCACGTCACTCACCGTGCATATCGAAGCCTGGGTGCTTCGCCGCAACGAAAACGCCCCGATCCTGGTGACCGACGGCAATTTCACCTTTGTGTCCATTGACGAGGATGGCCGTCCGCAGGCGATCAAGCGTCCGGATGCGACGATCTCGACCTGAGCGATTCTAAACACTGGCTGGAACGAAATACTCCCATTCGAGTTGGTGGCCCGGAATATGCATCGCCTATCGCGTAGGGGGCCGCCATGTCAGACACTTACATCATCGAAGTCTCATCGCAGGCTGCCGGCATCGTGGTTCGCGATCCCGGTGGGTACAGGTTCTTCGCCGCGTCTCACCGTTTCAACCCCATGGAAGGCCAGTTGTTTCGCAATGCGCGCGAAGCTGAACGCGCGGCTTTCCAGTTCGCGCAGGGTATCCAGGCCGCTGTGACGCCCTAGCGGGCGATGATCCGACGACATGGCGGCGCCGAAGCGCATAGCGTCTGCGCTGGTGATGCGTTGACCATTGCCGCCAACACCCGCACCATGGAAACACTTCATCCGAGGTGTTGTTGTGACTGCTAGCCTGACCCATCGCCAATCCGAAATCTTGAATCACGCGCGCGCCTTTGGCCGCGTGATGGTCGACGACCTGGTGCGGCGCTTCGAGGTGTCCGCACAGACCATCCGCAAGGATCTCAACGATCTCTGCGACCAGCGCCTGCTGACGCGTATCCACGGCGGCGCCATCGTCGCTTCCGGCGTTGAAAACCTCGCTTATGAAGCGCGGCGATTCGTGGCCGCCGAGGAGAAGAAGGCGATTGGCGTTGCTGCCGCGGCGCAGATTCCCAATGGCTCGTCGCTGTTCATCAATATCGGCACCACTACGGAAGAAGTCGCAAGCGCACTCATCAATCACGAGAATCTGCTGGTCATCACCAACAACCTCAATGTGGCGATGATGCTGTACCGGCATCCGCATATCGAGGTGATCGTGGCCGGTGGCACCGTGCGCCGCTCCGATGGCGCGGTGATCGGCTCCACGGCGATCAAGCTGATCGGTCAATTCAAGGTCGATTACGCCATCATCGGCGCCTCGGCGATCGACGAGGAGGGCGCGCTGCTCGACTTCGATTATCGCGAGGTGCAGGCGGCGCAGGCGATCATCGCCAATGCCCGCAGCGTCATGCTGGTCTGCGATTCGACCAAGCTCCGGCGCAGCGCGGCCGTCCGCATCGCCCATATCAGCCAGATCCAGACCTTCGTGACCGACGTCCCTCTGCCGCCCTCTTTGCAGGAGATCTGCCGGAGCCGGGGCGTGCAGGTCATCGCGGCCTTGCCGGGGTCCGCGGACGATTCTGACGATCTGGAACCCGAACCGCCCCCACTTTAGAGCCTGTTCAGACCCCAAAAGGCCAGTTGCTTTCGTTTTTGGTTGTGCTTTAATCGAAAGCGAAAGTAAAATCGCTGAAAGCGAAGATGGCGCGTCCGAAGGAAGGCGCCAGACGATTGGCGCAGGAGGGGAGACGGGGTGGGTCAGATCTACGACCTCGCAATCATTGGCGGCGGTGTGAACGGCTGCGGCATCGCCCGCGACGCCGTCGGCCGCGGCAATTCGGTGTTCCTTTGCGAGATGAACGATCTGGCCAGCGGCACCTCGTCCTGGTCGACCAAGCTGATCCATGGCGGGTTGCGATACCTCGAATATTACGACTTCAAGCTGGTGCGCCACGCGCTGCTGGAACGCGAAGTTCTCTGGCAGATCGCGCCGCATATCATCCGCCCCCTGCGTTTTGTGCTGCCGCATCACGCCGGTCTGCGGCCCGCCTGGCTGCTGCGCTTGGGCTTGTTCCTCTACGACTATATCGGAGGCCGTAAACTTCTGCCCCCGACGCGCACGCTCGACCTCACCCGCGACGAGACCGGCAAGCCGCTGGCGCCCGGCCGGTTCAAGCGTGGCTTTGAATATTCCGACTGCTCGGTAGATGATGCGCGCCTTGTCGTGCTCACCGCGCGTGATGCCGCCGACCGGGGGGCTGAGATCCGCACGCGCACGCGCGCAACCGAGATTAGGCAGGCCGACGGGATGTGGCAGGTCACGGTGCAGGATACGGCGACAGGCGACCGCTCGACCATCAGCGCGCGCACGCTGGTCAATGCCGGTGGTCCGTGGGTCGAGAATGTTCTGGCGGTCGGTGCCGGCGTGAATGCTAAGGCGAAAGTCCGCCTTGTGCAGGGCTCGCATATCGTGGTGCCAAAGCTCTACAATCACGACCGTGCCTACATCTTCCAAAATGCCGATGGTCGTATCGTGTTTGCGATTCCCTATCAGGGCGATTTCACCCTGATCGGCACCACCGATATCGATTATCATGGCGATCCCGCCGATGTGAAAATCTCGGCCGACGAAATCAACTATCTCTGCAAATCTGTCAGCGAATATCTCGCACGGCCTGTGCTGGCCGAAGACGTGGTGTGGACCTATTCCGGCGTGCGTCCGCTCTATGACGACGGCGCCAACGAGGCCAAGGCGGCGACGCGCGATTATGTGTTCGAACTCGATCTGCCTGGAGGCCTGCCGTTGCTATCGATCTATGGCGGCAAGATCACGACTTATCGCCGCCTTGCCGAAGAAGCCTTGCAGAAGCTTGCGCCGTATCTGAAGGGCACCAAGGCGAAGGAAGGCTGGACGGCCCATGCCACGCTGCCTGGTGGCGATTTCGACGTCTCTGCCGTCGAGGCGCTCATCGCAGAGCTGTTGCGCGACTATCCGTTCCTGACGCCGGCCCATGCCAACCGTCTGGCGCATGCCTATGGCACGCGCGCAGCCAAGATGCTGGGCACTGCGAAATCGCCGGCCGATCTCGGTCAGGCCTTTGGGGCAACGCTAACCGAGCGCGAAGTGCGCTATCTCATGGCTAATGAATGGGCCGTGAGTGCGGAAGATATTGTCTGGCGCCGTTCCAAGCTCGGCCTGCGTCTCTCCAAGGGTGAGATCGCGGCGCTGGATACGTGGCTCGACGCCAATCGCAGCCAACCGGCACCAGCCGTCCAGCAGGCAGGAGCGCGGTCATGAGCGTTGCGCTCGATCACGTCTCGCAGATGATGGACGGCGTCACGACGATCCGTGACGTCTCGCTGACGCTGGAAAGGGGCACACTGAACGTGCTGCTCGGACCAACGCTGGCCGGCAAGACCTCGATCATGCGGCTGCTGGCCGGTCTCGACAAGCCGACGCAAGGTCGTGTGCTGGTCGATGGCAAGGACGTCACCGGCGTCGATATCCGCAAGCGCTCGGTGGCGATGGTCTATCAGCAGTTCATCAATTACCCCTCGCTGACGGTCTATGAGAATATCGCCTCGCCGCTGCGCGTGCAGGGCAAGCCGAAAGCGGAGATCGAAACCCGCGTGCACGAGGCCGCGGCCTTGCTCAAGCTTGAGCCCTATCTGAAGCGCATGCCGTTGCAACTCTCCGGCGGCCAGCAGCAACGCACGGCGATTGCCCGCGCGCTGGTCAAGGGCGCCGATCTCGTGCTGCTCGACGAGCCGCTCGCCAATCTCGACTACAAGCTGCGCGAGGAATTGCGCACCGAATTGCCGAAGATATTCGAGGCCTCCGGCGCGATCTTCGTCTATGCGACGACGGAGCCTTCCGAAGCGCTTTTGTTGGGCGGCAGCACCGTGTGTCTGTGGGAAGGCCAGGTTTTGCAGGTCGGCCAGACCTCCAAAGTCTATCGCCATCCCGAGACTCTCAAGGCCGCCGAAGTGTTCTCCGATCCGCCGCTCAATCTGGTGGCGATCGAGAAGAAGAACGGCAATGTGCACTATGCCGGCGGCGCGACGGCGCCCGCCAGCGGGCTCTATGCAGACCTCGCCGACGGCAGCTATCGCGTTGGCTTCCGCGCGCATCAGC
Source organism: Tardiphaga sp. 813_E8_N1_3 (assembly GCF_051811025.1). NCBI lineage: Bacteria > Pseudomonadati > Pseudomonadota > Alphaproteobacteria > Hyphomicrobiales > Nitrobacteraceae > Tardiphaga > Tardiphaga sp. 813_E8_N1_3. Next base: position 4,893,725 of record NZ_JBPWQE010000001.1, on the reverse strand, counting down.
TCGAAGTTGCTCATGGCCTCGCCGGACGGCATGCGTTTCCAGCCGAAGTGACTGTGACCGAAATCACCGGTTCGGAAAGCTTCGTCCATCTGAAGCGCGATGCGTCGAACTGGGTCGCAGTTCTGCAGGGCGTGCACGAATTCCTGCCCGGGCACATGCTCGACGCTGTGCTCGACCCCGCCAATCTGTTCGTTTTCGATGGCAGCGACCGTCTGGTTGCCGCTCCCAACCAGACGCAGGGAGCGTAACATGGCCCGCATTGATCTCGTCGATCTCGCGCAGTCCTATAGCGGCAATGATGCCGACCCGGAATCATTCGCGCTCAAGCCCATCTCCATGACCTGGCGCCAGGGAGGAGCCTATGCGCTGCTCGGACCATCCGGCTGCGGCAAGACCACCCTCCTGAACCTGATCTCCGGCATTGTCACGCCGACGCGTGGCCAGATCCTGTTCGACGGCAAGGATATCACGCCGCTGTCGACGCAGAAGCGCAACATCGCGCAGGTGTTCCAGTTTCCAGTCATCTACGACACGATGACCGTGGGCGAGAATCTTGCATTCCCATTGAAGAATCGCGGCGTGCCGAAGGCGCAGATCGACGCACGCGTGGCCGAGATCGGCAAGTTGCTCGATCTCACGCCCTATCTCAACCGCAAGGCGACGCGGCTGACGCCTGATGCCAAGCAGAAGATTTCACTTGGCCGCGGCTTGGTGCGTTCCGATGTTGCTGCGGTGCTGTTCGACGAGCCGTTGACGGTGATCGATCCCGCGCTGAAATGGGAATTGCGCTCGAAGCTCAAGGCGCTGCACCGCGCGCTTGACCTCACGATGATCTACGTGACCCACGACCAGACCGAGGCTCTGACCTTCGCCGATACGGTGGTGGTGATGCATGACGGCCGTGTCGTGCAGTCCGGTACGCCGCAAGAGCTGTTCGACAAGCCCGCGCATACATTCGTCGGCTATTTCATCGGCTCGCCCGGCATGAATATTGTACCCGCCGAAGTGAGCGGTCGCGAAGCGCGCATTGGGGGGCACGTCATCGCGTTGCAGCGCAGCTACGACAAGTTGCCAACAGGTGCCACAATCGAAATCGGCGTTCGCCCCGAATTCGTCCATGTTGCGACGCCCGCGCCGGGCTTGCTGCTGGCGCAGGTCGAACGCGTCGACGATCTCGGCCGCGTCAGTTTTGCGCGCGTCCGCATCGGCGGCGTCAAATTCGCTGCGCGCGTACCCCATGGATTTTCGGTCCCGGGTAGCGATGTCGGGCTGGTGTTCGACCCGTCGCGGGTGCACGTTTATGCCGACAGCCGCCTTGTCGAAGGGGTTGCGTGATGGACAAGACCGTCAATCAAAAAGCCTGGTTCCTCGTCCTGCCGGTGTTTCTTATCGTGGCGTTCTCAGCGGTGCTGCCGCTGATGACGGTGGTGAACTATTCGGTGCAGGACACCTTCGGCAACAACCAGTTCTTCTGGAACGGCGTCGGCTGGTTCAAGGAACTGCTGGATCCCTCCAGCGATCTTGGCGGGCGCTTCTTCGCCTCGCTCGCGCGTAATCTCGCGTTCTCGGCGATCATCCTCGCCATTCAAGTACCGCTCGGCATTCTCGTCGCATTGTCGATGCCGCGCGACGGCTGGCGCGTTGCGGTGTGTCTCGTGATCCTCGCGCTGCCGTTGCTGATTCCATGGAACGTGGTCGGCACCATCTGGCAGATCTTCGGGCGTCCCGACATTGGCCTGCTCGGCTACACGCTCAATCATATGGGCATCGACTACAATTACGTGTCGAACGAGTTTGATGCGTGGGCCACCGTCATCGTGATGGATGTCTGGCACTGGACCAGCCTCGTCGCGCTGTTGTGTTACGCCGGCCTGAAGTCGATTCCCGACGCCTATTATCAGGCTGCGCAAATCGACGGCGCGTCGCGCTGGGCGGTGTTTCGCGCGATCCAGCTACCCAAGCTCAATCGCGTGCTGTTGATCGGCGTGCTGCTGCGCTTCATGGACAGTTTCATGATCTATACCGAGCCCTTCGTCGTCACCGGCGGCGGCCCTGGCAATTCGACCACCTTCGTCTCCATCGAGCTCGTCAAGATCGCGCTCGGCCAGTTCGATCTCGGCAAAGCCGCGGCGCTGTCGCTGGTCTACAACATCATCGTGCTGATCGTGTGCTGGATATTCTACACCGTGATGACCAATGCCGGCGTCGATCACACCAAGCGCGAGGGAGCGGTCTGATGCATACGATCCCTGGGCGTCGCATTATCCTGTTACTGTTTTTGGTGTTCTTGCTGCTGCCGATCTACTGGCTCGTGAATATGAGCTTCAAGACCAATGGCGAGATCGTCTCGACCATGACTCTGTGGCCGCACCAGCCGACGCTGGAGAATTACACGCGCATCTTCACCGATGAGAGCTGGTATTCCGGCTATATCAATTCGCTGAAATACGTCATCATCAACACCATCCTGTCGATCTCCTTCGCGCTGCCGGCAGCTTACGCGTTCTCGCGCTATCGTTTTCTCGGCGACAAGCACTTGTTCTTCTGGCTGCTGTCGAACCGGATGGCGCCGCCTGCGGTATTCGCGCTCCCGTTCTTCAATCTCTATTCAGCCATCGGCCTGTTCGATACGCCTTGGGCGGTGGCACTGGCACATTGCCTGTTCAACGTGCCGCTGGCGGTGTGGATCCTCGAAGGCTTTGTGTCAGGTGTGCCGCGCGAGATCGACGAGACGGCGTTTCTCGATGGCTACTCGTTCCCGAAGTTCTTCGTGAAGATTCTCGTGCCGCTGATTGCATCGGGCATCGGCGTCGCCGCGTTCTTCTGTTTCATGTTCTCCTGGGTCGAACTTTTGCTCGCGCGCACGCTGACCTCAGTGAATGCCAAGCCGATCTCGGCGGTCATGACGCGCACTGTATCGGCCTCTGGCATGGATTGGGGCCTGCTCGCCGCAGCCGGCGTGCTGACCATCATCCCCGGCGCCCTCGTCATCTGGTTCGTCCGCAATTACATCGCGCGCGGTTTCGCGCTTGGCCGAGTTTAGGAGGTCGTCATGGAAAATATCGCGTGGATGGCCTGGACGCCGCCGACGGCGATCTTCTTCGGCCTGCTGGCGCTTACACTCGGCACCATGACATGGCTCGCAGTCGCTTATCCCGAAGCCGAGCGCATCGGCATTCTGCGCATCCCCACTACGCGCGGCGACCGGCTGTTCCTGTCGCTGATCGCGGCGGCCGTCATCCACCTGTTGTGGATCGGCTTCGTCGGTTCCGATCCGATCGCGACGCTGCCGATCGGCGAGGAGGGAGTTGAAATCTCGAACCTGTGGTTCGGGACATTGATTTCGCTGGTCTCGGCGGTGGCAATTTTTCGCACCGTCTGACCGGCATGGACTGCAGTCCCGGGATGAACCCGGGCCTGAAACAGAAGTGAGGGAGGAAGCTATGAGGCACCTGACGACACAGGCACGTCGCCCGACGCGCCATATCATGATGACCAGCGCTGCTGCGTTGATCACGGCGACTGCATTGCTCGCCGCGCCGGCCAAGGCCGACGACGCCACCATTCAGAAGTGGATCGACGGCGAATTCCAGCCATCAACGCTGTCGAAGGCAGAGCAGCTCAAAGAACTGCAGTGGTACGAGAAGGCTGCTCAGCCGTTCAAAGGCATGGAGATCAACATCGTCTCCGAAACCATCACCACGCACGAATATGAATCGCGCACGCTGGCGAAGGCATTCTCCGAAATCACCGGCATCAAGTTGAAGCACGACCTGATCCAGGAAGGCGACGTGGTCGAGAAGCTGCAGACCCAGATGCAGTCCGGCAAGAACGTCTATGACGGCTGGATCAACGACTCGGATCTGATCGGCACGCATTTCCGCTACGGCCAGACCATCGCGCTGTCGGACTACATGACCGCGGAAGGCAAGGACGTCACCAGCCCGACGCTCGACGTCAAGGACTTCATCGGCACGTCCTTCACCACCGCGCCGGACAAGAAGATGTATCAACTGCCCGACCAGCAGTTCGCCAACCTTTACTGGTTCCGGTACGACTGGTTCACCAATCCCGACTACAAGGCCAAGTTCAAGGCCAAGTATGGCTACGATCTCGGCGTGCCCGTGAACTGGTCGGCCTATGAGGACATCGCCGAGTTCTTCACCAACGACATCAAGGAGATCAACGGCGTCAAGGTCTATGGCCACATGGACTACGGCAAGAAGGACCCGTCGCTCGGCTGGCGTTTCACCGACGCCTGGCTGTCGATGGCCGGCAACGGCGACAGGGGGCTTCCGAACGGTCTGCCCGTCGATGAATGGGGCATTCGCATGGAAGGCTGCCGTCCGGTCGGCTCCTCCGTCGAGCGCGGCGGCGATACCAACGGTCCGGCCGCCGTGTATTCGATCGCGAAATATCTCGACTGGATGAAGAAATATGCCCCGCCGCAGGCGCAGGGCATGACCTTCTCCGAGTCGGGGCCCGTGCCGGCACAGGGCAATATCGCCCAGCAGATGTTCTGGTACACCGCCTTCACCGCCGACATGGTGAAGCCGGGTCTCGCGGTCATGAATGCCGACGGAACGCCGAAGTGGCGCATGGCCCCGTCGCCGCATGGCTCCTACTGGAAAGAAGGCATGAAGCTCGGCTATCAGGACGTCGGTTCGGGCACGCTGCTCAAGTCGACGCCCGCCGATCGCCGCAAGGCAGCCTGGCTCTATCTGCAGTTCATCACCTCGAAGACGGTGTCGCTGAAGAAGAGCCATGTCGGTCTCACCTTCATCCGTGAGAGCGATATCTGGGACAAGTCGTTCACCGAACGCGCGCCGAAGCTTGGCGGTCTGGTCGAGTTCTATCGCTCGCCTGCCCGCGTGCAGTGGTCGCCGACCGGCAACAACATCCCGGACTATCCGAAGCTGGCACAGTTGTGGTGGCAGAATATCGGCGATGCGTCGTCCGGTGCGAAGACTCCGCAGCAGGCGATGGACTCACTGGCCGCAGCTCAGGATTCGGTGCTCGAACGTCTTGAACGATCCAAGGTTCAGGGCGAATGCGGACCGAAGCTGAACAAGAAGGAAACCGCCGAGTTCTGGTACAACAAGTCTGCGAAGGACGGCAACATCGCGCCCCAGCGCAAGCTGGCCAACGAGAAGCCGAAGGGCGAGACGGTGGACTACGACACGCTGATCAAGTCGTGGCCCGCAACCCCGCCGCAGAAGCGCGCGTCGAACTAAGCGAACTCCCTGATCAAATAGGAGGCCGGGAGCGATCCCGGCCTTTTCATTTGTGGTGAACCAACCGCCTCACTCTCACTTGTCATCACCCACGAAAGCGGGTGATCGAGTAGACGCAAGTGTCTGTGCTCAAGCACGGCGACTGGTATCTACTGGATCCCCTCTCCGCGCGCACCCTCGGTGCGTTAGGCGGCGATGATAGTCAGAGTTCGATGCACCTTACTTTCTGGCCAACGCCTTGCGCGCGATACTCGCTGCAAACAGCGGCGTCTCTCGGCTGTTATGGTCGCCGCCCGCAGCCTGACGCGCTGTGGCCGCCTGCTCGAATGTCTGGCCGTGCTCGGCGATGAACGCCATGAAGGCGTCGGTCGGATGGCAGGTGACGCGATTGGTATAGCGCGTACGGCCGGCATCCAGCGGTTCCGCGATCAATTCCCAGATAACATTGACCTGCGTGCGCCCGCTTGGCGTGAAAACGTCCGACAGCGAATTCATCCGGCAATATGTCGGTGTCGCTTCTTCGGCCACATAGTGCTGGATCACCAGACCAGGCCCGATCTGCTCGACATTGATCAACATCCGGCGTCCATCGTCTGTGCTGGTCGTTCCGGCCGAGATGTGGTCGGGCGGGCAGCAGCGCTGATATTCGGCTTCCGGCAGGTTGAACAGCCAGTCGGCGATATCGATCTTGTCGATGGGAACGTCGATCTCGCTCGAATAGGTCGATTGAGAGAGTATCTGATCAAGGAGAATCTTCATGCTATGTCGTTTGCAGTGGCAGGCAGGCAATCCAGGATCCGGACTGCATTGCATCTGACGTTCCGTTACGGGAACGACGCCACTGTTCTGGCAGTCCTTTGCGCGCGCCTCCATCACGCGACAGCTTGCCATGCACATCCCTGCGTTTGCGCAAGAGCAACGAACGTATGTGCGTCCTGGATGAAAAAGCGCAGAAATATCCAAGACGCAGTTGATTGCTGCGTCAGGCTCTAGGGAGTCAAAAGAATCTTGCCGAAGTGTTCGGCTCGCTCGAAATGCCGCTGCGCCTCACCGGCATCGCACAGAGCGAACGTCCGGTCGATGATCGGTTTCAATTCACCTTTTGCGAGCGCCGGCATCCATCGCTCCGCAAAGCGCCCGACCATATTGCGCTTCTCCGCAAGGGACACGGATTTCATGACCGTTCCCTCGATCCGCAACCTTCGGAAGAGAACGAGATCGAGCGGAAGTGTCGCCTGAGATCCGCCGGAGATACCGATTTGGATCAGGCGTCCGCCCGGCCGGAGCGAGCGAATATTGCGCTCGAGATAGGGGCCGCCCACGAAGTCGATGATCACATCGGCTCCCGGTTCGGGCGACAATCGTGCGATGACCTCGTCGAACTGCTCGGCGCGATAATCAATCGCCAGATGAACGCCCAGCGCCAGTAGCCGCGCACGCTTCTCGGCGCTGCTCGTGGTGATGACGAAGCCCGCTCCGGACAGCAGCGCCAGTTGCACCGCCGCCGAGCCGACGCCACCGCCAGCGCCGTGAATCAGAACCCGCTCACCCTCTTGGAGCTGCCCAAGATGAAAGAGTGCCTGGTGGGCCGTGACGAAGGCCTCGGGAATGGCTGCAGCTTCGACATCCGTCATCCATGCCGGGACCGGAATCGCCAGCCCGGCATCCATGCGGGCAAGCTCGGCATAGCCGCCACCGCCCGTGATGCCCATGACGCGGTCGCCCGGTTGGAATTGTGTGACGGAATCGCCGACATCGATCACCGTTCCCGCAATTTCAAAACCTGTCAGGTCGGAATCGCCGAAGTTCGGCTCCTTGCCGTACTTGCCCTGCCGATAATTGATGTCTGCCCGGTTGATCCCGGCAGCTGCGGCACGCACGATCAGATCGTTCGGCCTCACCGAGGGTGATGGCGCCTCAACATATCGCAAGACCTCCGGCCCACCGAAGTCGTCAAAGGCAACGGCCTTCATGGAAGCGGGATATTTGTTTTGCGTCATGTCGAACCTGGCTGAGATGTCGCCGCGTGCTGCAGCGGGTGAAAACAAAATTACGAAGCGTGTCGCGAATGCGCAGATACCAGAAAGGCCGGGAGTGATCCCGGCCTTTCTTCTTTCTGTCCTTCCGGGGCGCCTAGCGCGCAAACCCGGAATCTTGGGATGGTTGAACACTTCGGGATTCCGGGTCTGCGCGTGAAGAACGCGCATCCCGGAATGACAGGACTTACTCCGCCGCTTACTTTGCAGCAGCCAGCGACGGATAATCCGTGTAGCCCTTGGCGCCGCCGCCATAGAACGTCGCCTTGTCGGCTTCGTTCAGCGGTGCGCCGGACTTCAGGCGCTCGACCAGATCCGGGTTCGAGATGAACGGCTTGCCGAAGGCGATCAAGTCGGCGGCATCGGCCGCGAGCACCTTGTTGGCCAGCGCGAGGTCGAAGCCATTATTGGCGATATAGGCGCCCTTGAAGCGTTTGCGCAGGCCGGCGTAATCGAACGGTGCGTTGTCACGCGGGCCGCCGGTCGCGCCCTCGACGACGTGGAGATAGACCAGCTTCTCGGCGCTGAGCCCGTCGGTGATGTAATCGAACAGTTTTTGCGCGTCGCTGTCGATGGCGGCGTCATTGGCCGGCGTCACCGGCGAGATGCGGATGCCGGTTCTGTCGCCGCCGATTTCCTTGGCAACTGCCGCGGCCACTTCCAGCATCAGCTTGGCGCGGTTCTCGAGCGACCCGCCATATGCGTCGGTGCGCTTGTTGGTGCTATCACGCGCGAATTGCTCGAGCAGATAACCATTGGCGCCATGGATCTCGACGCCGTCGAAGCCGGCTTCGACGGCATTGGCGGCGCCGCGCGCGAAGCTGTCGATGATGCCCGGAATTTCACCAAGCTCCAGCGCGCGCGGCTCCGAGACGTCCGTGAAGGTATTGCTGACGAATGTCTTGGTGTTAGCGCGGATCGCGGAAGGCGCCACCGGCGCGCCGCCATTCGGCTGCAGGCTGACATGCGAGATGCGGCCGACGTGCCAGATCTGCATATAGATATGACCGCCCTTGGCATGCACGGCCTCGGTCACCTTCTTCCAGCCGGCGATCTGCTCATTGGTATAGATGCCCGGGACGTCCTGATAGCCTTGGCCCTGCTGCGAGACGGGTGTGCCTTCGGTCACCAGAAGGCCAGCGCTGGCACGCTGGCCATAATATTCGACCGCCAGCGGGTTCGGCACATTGCCCGGCAATGCGCGGTTGCGCGTCAGCGGTGCCATCACCGTGCGATTCGTCAGGGTGATGGCACCAAGCTTATAGGGTTCGAAGAGTTTGGACGTGCTCATGGGAATGTTCCATTCGATAAAGGATGAGATCGAGTTGGGCATCACGCAGCACCTTGGCAATGCCTTTGCGCTGCGTGTCTTTTGTTCAGGATAAAGCAGTCGCAGCGATGGCGAATAGAATGATCATGATCTCTCCATCGGCCTGCGTGCAGTTGAATATCCTTTGGTGACCGCGGGGATTACTGCGCGCCGAGGAAGTCGCGCTTGCCGACATCGAGGCCGCACATCCGCAGGATGCCGTGGGCGGTGGTGACGTGGAAATAGAAACTCGGCAGCGAGAAGCTGGTGAGGAATTCCTGGCCTGACATGGTCGTGGTCTTGCCCGGGCCGGTGGGGAAGGTGATCTCCCGGGTCTCGCCGCCGTCGAATTGGGCGGGCTTGTAGGTCTTCAGGTACTCGACGGTCTTTGTGATGCGCGCCTGCAATTCCTCGAAATTGGTTTCGGTATCCGGCACCGCCGGCACTTCGCTGCCGGACAGGCGCGCGCTGCCCTTGGTGGCGAAATCGCAGGCGAGCTGGACCTGCCGGCTCAGCGGCAGCATGTCGGGAAACAGCCGTGTGCCGAGCAGGATGCCGGGCTCGATCTTCTTTGCGGCAGCATAGGCTTCGGCCTTTTTCAGGCCGGCGGACAGACTGCCAAGCATTTGCAGATAAGCGGGTACGACGGAATCATAGAACGGCATAAGGATGCTCTTTTGTGATGCGGGTCAAAGCACAGCGGCGAGGCGGAGAAAGATGCTGTTGCATGGACTTGGGGCGCGGCTGGCCGAATTCAACCGCCCCAACGGTACAAAAGAGAAGAAATTTAGCGCCCGGATTTCAATGCTGCGAATAATTCGGCCGTCGGCCAGGAATCCGCGGGCAGGCCGAACTTGACCTGCATGGCCTTCACCGCCGTGCGGCTCTGCTGACCGAGGATGCCATCGATCTTGCCGACATTGAAGCCGCGCTTCACCAGCAGTTGCTGCAGCTCGCGCAATTCAGGATGTGACAGCTGCGCGACAGGGGCGGAGGGCTGCCGCATCTTGGACGCGCCATTGATGCGGGTGGCGAGATAGGCCGCGGTGGTCGAATAGATCAGCGAATTATTCCATTCGGTATAGGCGGCGAAATTCGCGTAAGCGAGGAACGCGGGGCCGTGCCGCCCCATCGGCAGCAGCAGCGAGGCCGGCATGGTGTCGTTGGGCAGTGGCCGTCCGTCGGGATAGCTGACGCCGAATGAGGCCCATTTGGCACGTGGCAACTGGATGGTGAGATCGGCCTGGTCCCACGGGATATTCTCGGTGATGCGCACCTCCTGCAGCCACGGTTCGCCGCGACGCCATTTCAAACCGGTGGAAATGTAGTGAGCGGTCGAGCCGATCACGTCGGCGGGGCTGCGCAGCAAATTGCGATGACCGTCGCCGTCATAGTCCACGGCATAGTTGAAATAATGCGTCGGCAGAAACTGCGTCTGGCCGAGTTCGCCGGCCCATGAGCCGATCATCTCGGCCGGCGAGAGATCGCCGCGATCGATGATCTTCAGCGCGGCGATGGTCTCGTCCTGAAACATCTTCGAGCGCCGGCAATCGTAAGCCAGCGACACCAGCGAGCGCAGCGTCTGCAGATTTCCCATCTGTACGCCGAAGTCGCTCTCCAGCGCCCAGAACGCGGCGATGACCGCCGGCGGCACGCCATACTCTTTCTCGGCGCGTGCGAAGGCCGCGGCATTCGCCTTGATCTTGAGTTGCCCGTTCTGCATCCGGTAATCCGCCGCCATGCGTCCGGCAAATTGCGTGAACAATTGCCCGAACACCCGCTGCCCGCGGTCGCGATTGACGATGCCCTGATCGTAGACGAGGTAGGGCGAGGCTTCCGCCATCGCGCGCTGCGATACGCCGGCAGCGACGGCCTGCTGTTTCAGGCCGGCGAGAAATTGATCGAAGCTCTGGCCGTTGTGACAGGCGGCGCGCTGCGCGGAGGCGGGGATGGTGAACAGCGTCAGGCTGGCCGCGAAAGTGACGAGGGCAAATGTTTTCAACGACGCTTTCCACCGCATGTGCTGAGTTCAACTTTCTGTCGTGCAAACTTTGTCCGACTCATCGTTCAATGACCCACCGTGTCACGGCCTGATGAAAATTCAACGGGCCGGGCACCGTCATGTGGGTCTTCACATACTTGAAGCCGGCTTTTTGCAGGGTTCTGTTCGGCCCAACATTGAAGGCATTCGGCTCGCAGAACAGCGATTTGAGCTTCAGCATGTCGAAATAGATCGCCGCGCTTCGGCGAACGCATTCTGTACCGATTCCGGTTTGTCGTCTGTCCGGCTGCAGCACGTGAAGATGCATGGTGGCGCTTTCGCCATAGACAATCTTGTCACAACTGGAAAACCCGATGGGCTGATCGTCCATTAGCCACAGCGCGACAACGGCGGCGCGGCGTTCCGGCGGGAGTGCATATTGTTGGGCGATGCGCTCCTGCCAGATATGCGCCGGCGGCATCCTGGTTGGATCGACGCCCATCGTTTCCAGGAATTCCGGCGCGGCATTGTGGAAATAGGTGCTGACGACGTGAGCTTCGGACGGCAGCATTTCCCGGACCAGCAACGTCATCAACGGCCTCAATGTTAGGGTTGATCGGGAGGACCCTGCAACTATAGTTCCCGCGCATTGCTGAAAGCAAATGACGAGACCCGCCGCGTATTCTCGTCCAGGATCAGGCTCCGCGTGATCGGCGGCTCGGCGCGCTGGCTACAGTTCTCGCGCTCGCAAAGCCGGCAGTTGACGCCAATCGGCGTGCCTTCGATCTTCTCCAGATCAAGCCCGGCCGAATAGGCCAGCTTGCCGGCATGGCGGATCTCGCAGCCGAGGCCGATGGCGAAGCGCGGTTGCGGCTGTGGATGCGGCGCTGCGGGCCTGCGCAGCGTCTGCGCGATGGAGAAGTAGCGGCTGCCATCGGGCAGTTCGATCACCTGGCTCAGCAGGCGGTCCGGCGTGTCGAAAGTCGAGTGCACGTTCCACAGTGGACAGGTGCCGCCGAATTTCGAGAACGGGAAGGTGCCCGACGAGAACCGCTTCGACACGTTGCCGGCATTGTCGATACGTAACATGAAGAACGGCACGCCGCGCGCATTCGGCCGCTGCAGCGTGGTGAGGCGATGACAGATCTGCTCGAAGCCGACATTGAAACGCTGACCGAGCACCTGCACGTCATAGCTCAGCGCTTCCGCCGCAGCATGGAACACCGCATAGGGCATTAGCGCCGCCGCGGCGAAATAGTTGGCCAGTGTGATGCGATAGAGCCGCCGCGTGGTGTCGTCGAGCGGGCCGGTGCGGCCGATGATGCTCTCGAAATTTGATGAGCACTCGACGAGACCGATCTGGAATGCGACCTGAAAGGCGCGGCCGGGCGCATCGACCATTTCGGAGATCAGCAATTGCCGGCGATGCCGGTCGAAACGTCTGAGCGTCTCGCGCATCACATCCACCGGCATGATGCGGGTGACGATCGAATACTTTTCGCGCAGCCGTGTGCTCAGGGCAGCAAACAGATCCTGAGACGGCACATTGATCTCGTCGCGCAGGCCCTCGGCCGCCGTTTCGAGTTCGGGAAAGTAGTTGCGGTTGGCCTCGATCAGGTCGCGCACGCGCTCGATCGGATTGGCCTCGAATGGCGCGCCCTCATGGCGATCGGCCATCTGCGCCGCCACCATGGTCTCGCCGCGCCGCGCTTCGGTATAGGCCGCATAGAGCCGCTGCAGCGCATGCGTGACGCCGGGACAGAGTTCGGCGAGATCGCGCAATTCCTGTTTCGGCAAATCGATCTGGCGAAACAGCGGATCGGAAAAGATCTCGTTCAGCTCGGCAAAGAAGCGGTCTTCATCCGCGGTCGCAAGATCGCGCAGATCGAGATCGTAGGTTTCCGCAAGTCGCAACAGCAATTGCGCGGTGACTGGCCGCTGGTTGCGCTCGATCAGGTTGATATAGCTCGGTGAAATGCCGAGCCCTTCGGCCATCTGGGTTTGCGACAGGCCCTGTTGCTGCCGGATGCGCCGGAAGCGCGGCCCCACGAACAGTTTCTTGCCAGACTCGCCTGCCATTGTTCCGTCGCCTGATTGTGACAAAATTTACAAAATTACATTTATTACAAGTCGCGATGTTACATCACATCACCATTCAAACACAAGGCATCTGGCAGTTTAAGCCGATATGGCGTTATCTGTTCACACGGTGAATGCATCGCATGTCACGAATGTCGATTTTAGGAATGAGCAGGAGCACGACATGTCACACGGTAGCAATTTCTGGGTCATCGGCGGCGAGTTCGGTTCGATGAACTTCCACAAGCTGGTTGAAGGCTCGGCCCAGGTGCAGGGCCCGTTCAAGACGCGCAAGCAGGCCGAAGAAGCCTGGAAGACCGTGTCGGAAGAGAATCGCCACCGTGCCGGTGTCCGCTTCTCCATCGTGGAAGAGCCGAGCCGCCAGGTCGCTTAGGACCGACACGTCGCCTGAGGCTGAGATCCCGAGCGGCGTCAGTGCCGCCGGATCGTCTCAAGCCTGTCGCTGATTTGCCCATAAGAAGACGTCCAAGGATATCAGCGGCCTCATTCGGACAACCGGGTGGGGCCGTTGGTACGTTCAGTGGCCAAGTCTCTGGAAACAAACGGCCTTTCCGGCACTCGTGGTTACTGATAGGTTACTGGCCGGTGGATGGCGCGCTCAGGCAGCCAGAAAGAGGTCCAGCGTGGCGAGTAACGGGACGAAGCCTGTCGAGGAAGCTAGGCCGCAGCGGCTGCGCGACGCGTTGCGTCAGGCCCGCATCGAGGCGGCCGATCGCACCGGTGTCGTCGTCGAATTGCGCGACGCCGAAGTGGCGCGCCTCGAGATCCTCAACGAGGCGCTCGATCCGCTGTTTGCCGAGATCCCTGTGGGCATCGAGATGTTCGACCGTGGCATCAGCCAAGGCGACACGCCGCGGCTGTGGATCGACATGGTCGCCCATGTCGCCATGGGACGCGACAAGCGCATGTATCGCTTCGTGCAGGACACCCGCCATGGCCGCGTTGTGCTGGCCGAGGCGCATGACGTTCCAACCATCGTGAAGGCGGTCACCGACTATATCGCGCGCCGCATGATCGAGCGAGAACATGCGCTGGTGACGATGCCGGCGCCGCTGGACGTGGATCCGCCCCCGGCGAAGAAGCCGCGCAGCCGGTTCTGGCCGTTTGTGTTTGGTGTTGCCTTTGGTATCATCCTGCTGTTCGGTTTGGCGATGATCACAGCTCTGCGCGGTTACTAACGGGCCGCAGACTTCCGGGGGGGGAGCTTGGTCTGGGTATCCGTGTTGATGCTCGCTGGCGTGGCGATCGTCGTCTACGCGCTTCGTGGCTGGCTTCAATTTCGCCGTTCCGAATTCATCCGCACCTATACGTGGCCGCGCGGACTGCTGGATCGCCTAGAAAAGCACCGTCCCGGTCTGGCGCGCAAGGATAGCGCGCTCGTATCCCATGGCCTGCGCCAATTCTTCATTGCCCATTTGATGAGTGGCCGGCGCTTCGTCTCGATGCCGTCGCAGGTCGCCGACGATCTCTGGCATGAATTCATTCTCTACACCCGCGATTACGAACAGTTCTGCCGCCGCGCGTTCGGCACGTTTCTGCATCATACGCCAGCGGTCATTCTGACCGAGCATCGCAAGGACAATGAGGGCCTACGACGTGTGTGGTGGTACTGCTGCAAATACGAGAATATCGATCCGGTAAATCCGACGCGGCTGCCTCTGCTGTTCGCGCTGGATGCGAAGCTGAAGATCCCCGGTGGCTTTGTCTATCGTCCGCAATGCGAGGCGCTCCGCCGTGATGGCTCCGGCGGAGCAGCACATTGCGGAGGCGATTTCGCCAATTCGTCCGTCGATGGCAGCACGGCCGGGTTCGGCGACGGGGGAAGCGATAGTGGTGGCGGTGGCGACTCCGGCGGCAGTGATGGCGGCGGGGGCGGCGACGGAGGAGGCGGTGGTTGTGGTGGAGGCGGCGACTGACGACTGCGCGCCGCGCTACACCAGCATCGTCCGCTTGATCTCATGCACCATATTGCGGTCGCCAAATCCCCGCACCGTTTGCTCGCAGCGCCAGCGCTCGCCGTCACGTTCGATGGCGAACAGATTGTAGGCTGACGCCGGCTTGTGGCCGTGCGCAACCGATGACGCCGACGGCACGCCGATAGCGGGAATGCGCCGCTGCGGGCCGTCGAACCACATGGTCGAATGAATGTGGTCGTGACCGTGCAGGATCAGTTCGACGCCGTGGCGCTTCAGCAGAATTTGTAGCGCATCGGAATCCGTCAGGCTCTTGTGCCTTTGCTTCGAGCGCAGCGGATGATGGATCAGCAGCACGCGAAACAGATGTGCGTCGGCGAGGCCGCCAAGCATAATGTTGAGCGCTCTAAGCTGTGCGTCGCCGAGCGAGCCCGTCGCCATGAACGGCGCGGTTGGCACACTCGACGACGCACCGATCAGTGCCAGCGATCCGCGGATACGCAGAAACGGAAAGCGCGTATCGGGGGTGCCGTCACTGCGCATATAGTCGCCGAAAGTCTCGGCGAAACGTTCGGGTGCTCCGCGCACATAGGCGTCGTGATTGCCCGGGACCAGCGAAACATGATCCGGCGGGCCCACGCTTTCGATCCAGCGCCGCGCGCGCGGGAATTCGGCTGCGAGCGCGAGATTGACGAGGTCGCCGGTCACCGCAATATGGTCCGGCTGCTGCGCCTGCATGTCGCTGACGATGACATCGAGCATGTCGCGGCGGTGGATCAAATGCCGGTTGCGCCGCCAGTTCAGATAGCCGAGCACGCGCTGTCCCATAAGCTCGCGCCAGTGCGGCTCCGGCATTGGCGGAACATGCGGATCGGACAGATGCGCGAGGGTGAATGCGGTCATGAAAAACGATCCGCCCCTGCGCGTGTGTGAACAAGCCGGTTCAATGCGCCCTCATGCCTGTGAAATCCCCGCATGTTTTGGCAAGGTGGGGCATATGACGCAAGCACCCACCGTGTCGCCAGCCAGGAATTTGCCGCGATGACCTCACCGACGTTGCGGCAGCGGCTGGAGCCGACCCTGCGCAAATTCGTGCATCTCTATTTCCGCGTCGCGCGCGGGATGACGCTTGGCGTCCGCGCCGTGGTGCTCGATGTGGATAACCGCGTGTTTCTGGTCCGGCACACTTATGTGACCGGCTGGTATCTGCCCGGCGGCGGCGTCGAGGTCGGCCAGACCTTTCGCGAGGCGCTGGACATGGAGCTGCGCGAAGAGGGGCGCATCGAACTCACCGGCGAGCCGGTTCTGCACGGCGTCTTCCTCAACAGCCACGTCTCGATCCGCGATCATGTGGCGGTCTATGTGGTTAGGCAGTTCCGGCAGGACCGGCTGCCCGAGCCCAATCGCGAGATTGCCGAAACCGGCTTCTTTGCCCTGGATGCCCTGCCTCACGACACCACCGAGGGCACGAGGCTGCGGCTGGCCGAGATCTTCGATGGGAAGCCGGTTAGCGCCACCTGGCGGGCATGATCCCCCTACGCCCGGGAATGGACCGCGCGCCCGCCAGATGCTATCTCGCCTCCCGACATGAATGACCTTTCTCTGACCATCCTGGCGGAAACCGCCAACGACGCCCAGATCATCGAACGGCTGCATGCCCGTACCTTCGGTCCGGGCCGTTACGTGCTGTCAGCCTATCGGCTGCGCGAACATGTCAGTCATCTGCTCGATCTGTCGTTTACAGCACGGATCGGTACGCTGCTGGTCGGCTCAGTGAGACAATTGCCGATCTGCGTCGGCGACACGCCGGCACTGCTGCTCGGGCCGCTGACCGTCGAGCCGCCGTTCCGCAGCCGCGGCGTCGGCCGCAAGCTGCTGGACCGTGCCATCGCCGATGCGCGCACAAAGGGTCACAAGCTGATCCTGCTGGTTGGCGACGAGCCCTATTACAGCCGGGTCGGCTTCAAGGCGATCCCGAAGGGCAATGTGACCATGCCGGGTCCGGTTGATCAGAAGCGGTTGCTAGTGCTGGAGCTGGTCGAAGGCGCGGCGGAAGGGCTCGTGGGCGCTGTCAGGCCGGACTGGGACGCGGCGAAGGCATAGCCACAAACTGTCACTCCGGGGCGCACGCAGCGTTAGCTGCGAGTGAATCCGGAATCCCGAAGTGCTTTGCATTGAGCTTCACGACGCCGGGATTCCGGGTCTGCGCCGAAGAGGGCGCAGCCTGGAATGACGAGTGTGTGTGGAAATCAGAACTTCACACTCGCAAATGCCCGCACGTTCAGCCCGGGCTGCAGCACGTTGTCCTTGTTATAGGACACCGCATTGCGAATGTTCTCGTTCAACAGATTGTTGCCGACCACGCCGACGGTCATTTCCTTGGCGCCGTAGATGCGCGGGTCGAGCAGCGTCTTGTAGCTCACTTCCGCCTTCAGCAGGTTGTAGCCCGATGTCGGTGTCTCCGCGATCGGAGCAATGTCGTTCTGCGCGAAGGCGTGCAGCATGTTCACGCGGGCGAACCAGTTGGCATCGCGCCAGAACAGACCGCCGCCGGCACGCACGGGCGGGATGCGCGGCACATTGGTGCCATCGCTGAAGGTCGCCCGCACGATGTCCGCCTGGGTCTCGATGCCCCATGTGCCGCCATAGATCTGCGCCACATCGAGCTGGCTCTGGAATTCGCCGCCGCGGAACGTGGCGTCGCGCTGCGAATAGATCGCCTGGTTCAGTTCGAGGCCGAGGCCCGCCTGGCAGACGCCGTCACCGCAGGTGTTGCCGGTCAGGCGGCGATAGATGAAGCCATTATACTGCGTGTAATAGCCCGTGAGTTCGAAGCGGAACGGACCGGCGGCGCGGCGCAGGCCGAGTTCGACCGACTTCGCGGTTTCAATGCCGAGATTCGGATTGCCGATATCGAAGGTCTCGGTTGCATCGTGTCCGCCGCGCGAGAACAGTTCGGCTGGTTTCGGCGCACGCTCGGTATATTGCGCGGTGATGCTGGCGGAGAGGCCATACCACGGCAGGTCCTGGATCAGGCCGATGCTGCCGCTCTTCGGCGTGAAGGTCAGGTTGCGCCCGACCGCCGGGCCGATCGCGCCGGGATCGGCATTGAGATCGAACTCGTTCGGGATCGACGACGGCGTCATGCCGGAGAGTTCGACATGCTCGATGCGGCCGGCGATCTGGGCCTTCGTGGTTTCGGTGAACTTGAACTCGTTGAAGCTGTAGCCCGCGACCCTGGTGTTCTTGTTCGGATCCCACAGGCCGTTGAGAGGGCTGCCGATGTCATCGGGGCTCGGTGCCGTCAGTTCCTGATGGTTGACCTGCAGGCCGAAGGCCGAGGTGATGGTGGCAAAGCGCGCGTTGAAGGGCATCATCTGCACTTCGAGCCGACCTTCTTGCTCCTTGTTGGTGAAGGTCTGGCGCACGCCGTCGCTGGTCGGGTCGGTCGCGTCCGCAAGACCGATTTCGTTGTGCTTGTAGTTCGTCGCGCCGACCCAGAAGCGGATCGCGTCGATGGCTGCGGCGTCCGGACGATACTCGCCCTTGGCCGTGAACTTGGTCTGCTGGCCGGCGATACGTGTGCCGACCTGGGCGCCTTCGACGCCCGGAATGCGATAGGTCGTGTTGTTCTGCGTGATCGCCGCACCGATATAGCCGCCGGTGAAGAAATACGAACCGCCGACCGAGGCACCGGCCGACTGGTTCGACGAATTCGGCTGCTTGCCGTTGAAGGCGAGGCCGGGCTCGGCATAGGGATAGCTCGGAACATTGTAGTCGCCGGCCTTGCGGCCATAGACGTCGGCATGGACGGCAACATTGCCGCCGCCGGCATCGAGCAGGATGCCGCCATCGACGCCGCGGTCTACTGAGCTGAACGAGGTGCGCACTTCGGCATTCATGCAGCCCGGCGCTGCGAGACCGGCAGCCGGTGCTTTCGCCGGCAGACCGTAGCTCTGGAACGGCGCCGCAACGGCGCAATTCGGCAGCGCATCGGGAATACGATTATTGGATGCGGACACTACGCCGCCGATCGACTGCGATCCGTAGCGTAGCGTCGCCGGACCGCGGATGACCTCGATCTGATTGGCAGCGAACGGATCGACGGGGACGAAATGATCCTCGCCGAGATCCGATGCGCCGTTGCTGCCGATGCCGTTCTCGACGATGCCGACGCGATTGACGTCGAGACCCCGTATGATCGGCCGGCTCGATGCACCCGGTGCGTAGCCGGAGCCGGTGATGCCGGGCTTGTTGGCGAGAAGATCGCCGAGTGTCGAGGCGCCGGAGCGGCGGATCTCGTCATTCGGCACCACCGTGACAGTGGCGAATTGATCGGTGACGATCGGGAGTTCGCCCTGCTGGGCCTGGACGGGCTCGGCCTCAACGGGGACCGGCACGGCGTTGCGGTTTGGCGCGGGGCGCGTGACATGCGTATGTGCGGTGCGCGACGGCACCGGCTTGCGGCGCACGATCGGGCTAGGCGCGGTGACTTCCACCGCCGGAAGCTGCGTCTGCGCGTGCGCAGATTGCGGGAGGCAGCTCAGTCCCACCACGGCGGATGTGCCGAGCAGGAGGGCGCGCTTGAATTGAATCGACATGGGTTTGTCCTGACTTCACCGGCTGCGCATCGTTGCGCTCGGGCCGGGACTCGCGGTGATGCGAATCTCACTTCGGTTGCACTGCGCGCGAGGAATTCGCGGCAGCGATCGTCAAAGGTGATGTCAGGATGTGGGAGGACCGCGCGGCTGCGATGCACCGCTGATAGCGTCGAGATGGTCGAATTCAGCTTCGGTGATCCGCTGCAGCAGGACGGCGGCCTGCGGCAACAGCAGGACTGGCGGCGCGGCAAACAGCGCCGTGCCAGCCATCGCCATGACAGCGCAGATCGCGCATGGGTCGGCGGCCCGATGATGGTGATCGGTCTCGGGAGCGGCCGGCGTCTGCGCAGCG
Source organism: Tardiphaga sp. 813_E8_N1_3 (assembly GCF_051811025.1). Classification (NCBI taxonomy): domain Bacteria; kingdom Pseudomonadati; phylum Pseudomonadota; class Alphaproteobacteria; order Hyphomicrobiales; family Nitrobacteraceae; genus Tardiphaga; species Tardiphaga sp. 813_E8_N1_3. The sequence goes on along the minus strand of NZ_JBPWQE010000001.1, from coordinate 4,874,199 downwards.
TCGCCGGCGGAGAGGGCGATAGCGGAGTCGAGAGGGGCTGCGTGGACGATCCCGCCATGGACGTGTCCGAACGACAGAACGAGCTGCACCGCCAGCGCGAACAGCACCAGCTTTGCCCCATGTCTGATATTCGCGCGAAACCACTTCATGCCGACAAGGCTGCCCCGCATCGGCTGGCGGAAAGGTCTGCCAGCGCCGATGTTATAATGTAACATCGCGCGACAGGCGGCCGGGTGTCAACGGCCAGTCATCGCCGGACATAGAAACCGGGCAGGCTGTGGGATTACGGCAACGCTTCGCGTCGACGGATGTTGGCCAATCCACGCCAATGATGAGAGGGACCGAGATCGCGCGTTACGCCGTCGCGCGCCTTGCAATGGCTGTCGCGTGCGCGCTGGCCAGCACACGCGCCGTCATCTTCTGAAACTGCAGCGCTGCCGGGGACAGGCTGCGGCCGGTCTGCTGAATCCAGGACAATTGCCGGGTGATCGCGGGCCGTACGAGCTGGAAAGCGATCAGCCCCGGATATTGGTCGGTCGGCATCATATAGGAGGGCAAGATCGCATAACCGATGCCCTTCGCCGTCATCGAAAGCGCCGTGTTGATGAGCGACACTTCGTAGGTCGGGATGAGCACCTTGCCATCGCGTCCCAGCCGTCGGTCGATCTGTGCGCGGATCAGCGTGTCGCGGCGCATCGCGATGGTCGGCAGATCCGCAAGTTCATCCCACGATAGCGTTTGCATCGCTGCGATCGGGCAACCGGGCCAGCCGATGGCGCTGAGACGTCCTCTTACCAGAGGCGTCAGCGTCACCTCGGGCACCGGGCCATCCACGCTGCCGATGGCGAATTCGGCGTCCGACGCGAGCAGCGCGCTTACGAGTTGATCGGATGCGACATCGCGCATGATGACATCGACGTCGGGATAAGCGGTGCGGAATGTCGCGAGCACGGCCGGCATCAGCGCGGAGGCTGCACCGGCCGATGCGACGAAGACGACTGTGCCGCTGCGTGCTTCTGACAGGCTGCGCATCTGACGCGTGAGGCTGAGCGCGTCGCCCAATATACGCTCTGCGGCTCGGACAGCGTCGCGTCCGGCTGCGGTCGGTATACACGACCGTGTCGTGCGGTCGAACATTGGCAGGCCGAGCTGCAGTTCAAGTTGGCGGAGCAGGAGGCTGACCGCAGCCTGGGTGATGTGAAGTTCTTGAGCTGCGCGCGTCATCGAGCCTGTGCGACTGACCGCTACCAGTGCTTCCAGCTGGCGAAGGGTGATATTCATGAGGTAATCTTATCAATCAATACTGGAAAAGCGACTTCTCTTATCAAGAGTTGCGGCTAGCTTCAACGTAACGCGCGCAGACGCGGTCGAGGGAGCCAGCCATGCAAGACTATGAGACATCCGTCGTTATCGTTGGCGCAGGGCCTGTAGGCCTCACCGCTGCTCTGGACCTCGCATCCAGAGGGATAGACGTGATCATGCTCGAGACCCGGCGTGCCGGCGAGCCGCCCAATGTCAAATGCAATCATGTTTCGGCGCGGTCGATGGAGGTTTTTCGCCGGCTAGGCATCGTGGCCCAGATCCGCGACGCCGGTCTGCCGCCGGACTTTCCTAACGACTGTTCGTATCGCACCACCGCAACGGGTATCGAACTCAGCCGGATCGTCATTCCGTCGCGCGCCACGCGCTACACCGCAATAGACGGGCCTGACACATGGTGGCCGACACCCGAACCGCCGCACCGGATCAACCAGATCTATCTGGAGCCCGTGCTGTTTGCGAATGCCGCTGCCAATCCCAGGATCACGATTCTGTCCCGCACCGAGATGGTGCATTTTGATCAGGACATATCGGGCGTCTCGGTCGAGGCTCGTGGGCTCGACGACGATCGGTCCTTCACCATCCGTGCCCGTTTCCTCATTGGATGCGACGGCGGCCGCTCGTTGACGCGCAAGCTGATCGGCGCGTCTTTCGTCGGCACGCCTGTGATTCAGCGCGTCCAGTCGACCCTCATCGATGCGCCGGATCTGAAGACCCTGATGCAGCCCCACACACCAGCCTGGATGGTGCTGGCACTCAATCCGCAACGGACCGGCACTGTCGTTGCCATCGACGGGCATGACCGGTGGCTGATCCACAATCACCTCAAACCGGACGAGCCGGAATTCGACTCGGTCGATCGCGACTGGTCCATCCGTACAATTCTGGGCGTCGGCCCTGATTTCAATTACGAGGTCATCAGCAAGGAAGACTGGGTCGGGCGCCGTCTCGTCGCCGATCGCTTCCGCGACCGGCACGCCTTCATCTGCGGGGATGCCGCCCATCTCTGGATGCCTTACGCCGGCTACGGAATGAATGCGGGCATCGCGGATGCGGTTTCGCTGTGCTGGATGCTTGCAGCGTATCTCAATGGCTGGGCGGATGCCGGTCTGCTCGATGCCTATGCGGCCGAACGCCAGCCGATCACCGATCAGGTGTCGCGATTTGCGATGGAGCATGCGCTGGCGAGCATCAGCCAGCGCGGCGCAGTACCTGCGGTGATCGAGGAAGATAGCGAGGCGGGTGCGGCAGCGCGTGCCGCGGTCGGCCGTGCCGCCTACGATCTCAACGTGAAGCAATACTGCTGCGCGGGGCTCAATTTCGGTTATTTCTACGATCAGTCACCGGTCATCGCCTATGACGGCGAGGCGCCGCCGGCCTATACGATGGGCGATTTTGAACCCTCGACGGTGCCGGGCGCCAGGATGCCGCATGTTTGGCTGAGCGATGGCCGTTCGATCTTTGACGCGATGGGGCCCGGCTATACGCTTTTGCGCTACGATCCGACTTGCGACGTGACCGCGCTGAGTGAGGCCGCGCGGCGCAATGGAGTCCCCCTGACGGTGATTGATCTCTCGATGGCGGAAATCGGCGCAGCGCGGCCCACTGAAGCTTTGTTGCTGGTGCGGCCCGATCAGCACATCGCCTGGCGTGGCCATCTCGCTCCATCGGATCCCGAAGCGTTGATTCATCTCATCACCGGCAGAGCCGCGTCTGCACACCCGCACAGAGCCGCACACGAAAGCTCCGCTTCGCACACTGTTTCAGGAGCAATCGCATGACCGTATTCGCTCCTACCCGCAGGATGTTGCTTGCGGGCGCGGCCAGCTCGATCGTGGTCGGTACGACGGCGCCTGTGTGGGCCGCCTATCCTGACCAACTCATCAAGATTGTCGTCACCTTTCCGCCGGGCGGCAGCGCCGACATCTTCATTCGTGCGCTTGAGCCGGTGATCGCTGCAGATCTGAAGCAGGGCTTCATCATCGAAAATCGCGGCGGCGCGGGCGGCAATATCGGTATGCAGGCGGTGGCGCAGGCCAAGCCTGACGGCTACACCTTAGGCGTGGCGCCGGCAGGCGTATTGACCATCAACCCTCACATCAGCCCGGCGACGTCTTTCGATCCGATCAAGGATCTGGCACCGATTACGCTGCTCGCCGATATCCCGTTTGTGCTGGTCGCAGCGCCTGACGCCCCATTTGCCACGCTCAAAGAAGCGCTTGCGGCTGCTGCCGCAAAGCCCGGGCAACTATCGGTGGGCTATGGGGGCAACGGCACCGTGATGCACATGACGGCTGCGCTGTTTCTCCAAACAACGAATGTCAAACTGACTCTGGTTCCCTATCGGGGCACAGGGCCTGCGGTGACCGATGTCCTTGCCGGGCATATCCCGCTTGCGGTGCTGGACATCCCCAGTTCGTTGGAATTGATCCGTGCCGGCCGGTTGAAACCACTCGGTGTCACCAGCGCCAAGCGCGTGCCGTTTCTCGCCGACGTGCCCACACTCGATGAGCAGGGTATTGCGGGATTTGAATCGACCGGCTGGTTCGGCCTCGTCGCGCCCGCCGCGACACCCGGCGACATCGTGGCGCGTTTGAATGCCGCTTTCGTCAAGGCGCTGGGAGATCCGGATGTGATCGAGAAGCTGCGGACGATCGGTGCGCAACCGGCACCAACGACGCCAGAAGCCTTCGCCGCCTATATCCGCTCGGAAAGCGCCAAATGGGGGCGTCTCACGCGGGAGATGAACCTCGCGGCGCAATGACTAGCGCCGCGGTCAGTTCGTATTAGCGGCTTTCCCGGAGCCACGTCGCGGCGAAGGCGCCGAGCAGCAGCAACAGCCCGATCAGGCCGGCGAACACCGGTAGCACGCCAACGCCGCGGACCACGCTGGCGTCGCGCATATGCACGCCCATCCAGCCGTCGCCACGGAAGACGGTCGAGGAACGCACCGGCACGATACGCGGCAGCTCGATGCCCGGGCCTTCATTGATCCGTCGGGCGTCGCCGCCACTGGCCTGCGCCAGCGGCTTCAGCAACTCGGTGGTCGAGGTGACCTCGGAGAATTCCTTCGGGTTGATCGGGCCGACATTGATCAGTGCCTTCAGTGTGCCGTCGGTGGCCTGCCACAGGCCGAGTTCATCGGCCGGTGTGGTCGCACGCCACAGTCCGGGCTCGCCGGCACTGAGCGTTAATTCGCGGGTCTTGCCGGACGGCGAGGTGACCGTCACCGGCTGCACGGCATCGCCCATGGTTTGCCTGACGACGACAAGGTCCTTGCCCTGGCTCTGCAACTTCAGCGCTTCCTCATCGAGATCCGGCTGCTTCATCAGCCAGTGTGACATCCGCCTGAGAAGATCGAGATGCGGGCCGCCGCCTTCATAGCCGCGTGCCCACAGCCAGATATGATCCGACAGCAGAAGCGCGACGCGGCCTTCGCCGGCACGCGATAGCAGCAGCAGCGGCTGGCCATCGGCGCCGGTCATGACGGGCGGGGTGGTGGTGTTGCGGGTCTCGACGGTGCGGAAGAAGCGGCTCCATTTCGGTGGCTCGGAATTGGAGCCTTCGAGGCCGCGCGTCACCGGGTGACGTTTGCCGATATCGCTGAGATGCGCATAGAACGGTTTCTCGCTGACGCCCACGGGCTCGGCAGGGAGCACCGAATCCAGTGGCGTGCGCCAGATCGAGGTGTTCGACGCGTAGTCTGGCCCGGCCGAGACCAGCACGGCGCCGCCGGCGCGGACATAGCGCGCGATGTTGTCGAAATAGGCGATCGGCAGCACGCCCTGGCGGGCATAGCGATCGAAGATGATCAGCTGGAATTCGTGAATCTTCTGCTGGAACAGTTCGCGGGTCGGAAACGCGATCAACGACAGTTCATTGATAGGCGTACCGTCCTGCTTCTCCGGCGGGCGGAGAATGGTGAAGTGCACGAGATCGATCGACGCGTCGGACTTCAGCAAGTTGCGCCAGGTGCGCTCGCCGGAATGCGGCTCGCCAGAGACGAGCAGCACGCGGAGTTTGTCGCGCACGCCATCGATGGCGACCACGGCGCGGTTGTTGACCAGCGTGAGTTCGTTGTCGAGTGGCGAGGCTTCGATCTCGACGATGTTCGGTCCGGCATGCTTGATGTCGATGTCGACTGACACGGTCTGGCCGCTCAGGACGGTGCGCTCGCTCAGCGTATCGCCGTCGCGGCGAATGGCGACGCGGGCGCGCTCGCCGGTGACGCCCTGATCGTCGAGGCGGAATGTGACACGCTGCGACTGGCCGACGATGCCAAATCTGGGAGCAGCCGTGATGGCGATGCGGCGATCGCGCTCGTCCTTGCGGCCGGTGATCAGCGCATGGACCGGCGCATTGAAGCCGAGACCCGCGACATTGGCCGGGATGTCGTGGACGCGGCCGTCGGTGATCAGGAAGGCGCCGGCGACACGGTCTGTCGGCACGTCGGAGAGAGCGGAGGACAGTGCGCCGAACAGTTTGGTGCCATCGGTTTCGCCATCAGCCTGTCCGGCTTCGACGACACGGACTTCGAGGCCCTTGACCTGCTTCAGCCGGTCCACGAGCTGCTTCTGCGCTTCTTCGGTTTCCTTGGTGCGCTCGCCGAAATTCTGGCTCGGGCTCTTGTCGATCACCACCGCAGCGACGGATGTGAGCGGCTCGCGCTCTTCGCGCGTGAAGGAGGGATTGGCCAGCGCCAGTAGGATCAGCGCCAATGCGGCGACACGGACGGCGGCGCCACGCGCGCGGCCGAGCAAGAGCAGCGCTGATATCACCACGATGGCGGCGAGACCGATCCACAGCACGATGGTCGGGACGAGAGGTGTAAACGCGATGCCATATTGCATATCGCGCTCCTATTGTCCGAGACGTTCGATGAGCGCCGGCGCGTGCACCTGATCGGCCTTGTAGTTGCCGGTCAGCGTGTACATCACGATGTTGACGCCGGCGCGGAATGCGTATTCGCGCTGGCGCGGTTCGCCGGGTGTCAGCGGCAACATTGGCTGGCCGTCCGGCCGCATTGCCCAAGCACCGGCGAGATCGTTCGAGGTGATGATGATCGGCGACACGCCGTCGCCGCCGCGGGCTGGACGGGACGCTGCGTCATCGCCGTCGTCGCGCGGCAGCGTCTCGACCCAGGTCGGTCCGGAATTGAAGCGGCCGGGGAAGTCGCGCAGCAGATAGAAGGTTTTGGTCAGCACGTGTTCGCGCGGCACCGGCTCGAGTTCGGGTACGTCGAGTGATGAGAGGATGTTGCGCAGCGTCAGCATACCCGGCGTTTGCGACTCGCCATTCGGTCCGGGCGGGGCTTCGACGGCATCGCGGGTATCGAACAGCACCGTGCCGCCCTGCTTCATATAGGCGTCGATGCGATTGATGGCGTCCTGCGGCGGCTTGGCCGCGCCGGGAATGATCGGCCAGTAGATCAGCGGGAAGAACGACAGTTCATCGCGCGCCGGATCGACGCCAACGGGCTCGCCGGCTTCCAGCGCAGTGCGCTGCGCGAGAAACAGCGTCAGCCCGGTCATACCGGATTTGACGATCGAGTCGACGTCGGCATTCCCGGTGACGACATAGGCCAGACGCGTCTGGGATACCGATTTGACCGCGAAATCATCGCTGGCCGGATCGGCACGTGACGGCGTCGGCGAGCCCATCACACTCGTCAGAGCGAGAGCAACTGCGAGTGCGGTAGACACAGCGCGGCGGCGGAACATCGCGGCAATCGCGCCGCCAAGCAGCGCGACGATGATCGCGTCCACCAGAAACAGCACCAGCGCTGTGGAGAGCAGGATGCCGCGAAGGTCGCGCGGTTCGGCATTGGTGTAGCTGGCACGGTTCGCTTTCAGGCCTGAGAAATCGATCGACCCAATGCGATCGGCCGATGCCAGTGCATTCACCGCGAGCGGACCATCGGCAGGGCCATAGAAGCCCGGCGGGTGATCGAGCGTGGCGCGATCGCGATAGTCAGCGGCGAGCGGCTTGGCCGTCGACGGCGGCGGCGTGAAAGCACCGAAACCGTCAAGCGTACGCAGCGGCGCCACAGTCTCCGCGCCGGTCTCGCCGGCGACACCTGCGCCGGGCGTGGATGTGTAACCGGAGATATCGACGACCCTGCGCAGCATCTCTACGAAGGTGCCAGACAATGGCAGGTCCGACCAGCGCATATCGGCGCTGACATGGAATAGCGTCACAAGACCCTTGCCGCGGCGTTCGCCGGTGACCAGCGGCGTGCCGTCGACCAGCGACGCCCAGCTCTTTGAGGCCAGCGCTGCATTCGGCTCAGCAAGCACCTGGCGGTTCACGGTGATGTCTTTCGGGACGGGGAGACCGGCGAACGGTCCATCGGCGGCGAAAGACGCCAGATGCTGCGGCTTCTCCCAGGTCAGGCTGCCGCCGAGGCTACGGTCGCCGCGGCGCAGTTTCACCGGCACCAGATCGTCGTCGCCTTGGGCCAGACGAGGCCCGGCAAAGCGCACCAGCACGCCGCCTGCATCGATCCAGCTATTGAGGCGCTCGCGAATCTCCGGCGACAGCGTGCCGACATCGGCCAGCACGATCATCGGCAGTTTCTGATCGAGGAACTGCGTGATCGCCTGCTGCGGCGCGCCGCGATCGCCGAGGCGGACGTCGGCGAATGGCGCCAGGGCGCGCGTCAGATAGAAGGTCGAGGCCAGCAGCGGCTGCGCGGTGTCGTTGGTCGCACCCGATACAATGCCGATGGCGCGACGGCGCCAGCGCTTGTCCAGCAGTTGCACGGCGCCGGCGGAACGCTCGCCGGCGATTTCCAGTCGCGCGATGTCGTTGCGCAATTCGACCGGCAGATCGAACGACGCTTCAGTCTCGCGGTCGTTCGGCGTGAACAGGAACCTGGCTTCGCCGACCGGCGAGCCCTTCTGGTCGAGGCCGCGCACCACGCCGCCGTCCGGACTGCCGCTATTGGCGCGCAGTACCTTCACGGTCATTTTCGCCGCGGCATTCTCCGCTGCCACCAGCGCATGGGCCGGCGTGGCGCCGCCGTCATAGATGGTCAGCGTGCGGTCGCCGATGGTCTTCGCGAGACCCTGCGTAAAGTCAGTGCCGCGGCCGGTGTCGACGCCATCCGAGAGCCAGACGATTTCGCTGTCGCCTGTGGCTTTCAGGAAGCGCTCCAGCGCCGGCAGCGTATCGACGCGGTCGATCGCAAAAGGCTTCGGCGAAAGCTGACGCAGCGCGACGCGGGCAGTGCCGCCGGGCAGCAGCGTAATGTCGCGGTTCGGCTCCGACAAGGGAACGAGGGCAACGCCGCGGCGGTTGCTGTCGGCATTGGCAATCAGCTCATCCGCCGCTCTGACGCGCGCATCCCAGCTTGCTGCAGCGCTCCAGCCGTCATCGAGCAGGATTGTTAGAGGCGCGTTGCTGCCGGCCGTGCCGGTTTGCGGATTCCAGATCGGGCCGGCCGCGGCAAAGATGATCAGCGCTGCAGCCAGCAGGCGCAGCAGCGTCAGCCACCATGGCGAGCGCGACGGGGTTTCTTCCTTTGGCGTGATATCGAACAGCAGCCGCGTAGGCGGAAACGCGATGCGCTGTGGGCGCGGCGGCATCACGCGCAGCAGCCACCACAGCACGGGAAGACTGATCAGGCCGAGCAGCAGCAGCGGTTGGGCAAAGGCGAGCGGGAAGCCACCGATCATGCTGAACGTCCTGCCTTGACCATGCCGCCGCCGGCAGATTTGCTGACCATCATGCCGCCATGCAGGAACAACAGCAGCTCAGCCGCCGAGCGGCTGGTGGTATGTGTCGAGAACAGCCAGCCGAGCTTGGCCGTCTCGGCACGGATTTCCTCGCGATGTGCGGCGACGCGGGCGACGTAGTCCTCGGCCCAGGTCTGCGCGCGGCCCGCGGTGATGACATTGCCGCTTTCGGGCTCGACGAATTCGACGCGGCCGGAATAAGGGAAGCTCTCCTCGGCTGGGTCGACGACCTGCACCAGAGCGCCATGCGCGCCGGACGACGAAAGTCCCGCCAGCATTTCCTTGATCTCCGGCATCGGCGACCAGAAGTCGCCGAGCACCACGATCTCGGCCAGCGCAGACGGCACGAACGAAGGAGGCAGGCTGGCGCGGCTTGTCGTGTCGTGCAGCATCGCCTGCGCCATCTTGTCGATGACGCTGCGGCTCGATGTCGGATTCATCAGGCCGGGCACGCCGACGCGCTCACCGCCAGCCACCAGCAATTCAGCCAGCGCGAAGGTGACGATCAGCGCGCGTTCGAGCTTGCTGTCGCGTGCGCCTTTCGATGCGAAAGCCATCGACAGCGAACGGTCCGGCCACAGCCAGACGGTGTGCGCGGCTTCCCATTCCTGCTCGCGGACATACAAATGATCGTCGCGCGCCGAGCGACGCCAGTCGACATTCTGCGACGGCTCGCCTGAGACGAAGCGACGATATTGCCAGAAACTTTCGCCATGGCCGGCGCGGCGCCGGCCATGCAGGCCATGGATGACGGTCGCAGCAATACGCCGGGCCTCCAGCACCAGACGCGGCAGCGATGCAGCAAGCGTACGGCTTTCACCATCGGCGCGGCGGACTGCGATGATCTCCTGCGTGGCGTGATCCGGCACTGCGGCCATTAACCGATCCGCGTCTTGAGCTGACGGATGACGTCGGGGACCGTGCGACCTTCGGCACGCGCCGAGAAGGTCAGCGCCATACGATGCTTCAGGATCGGCTCGGCGAGATCGAGCACGTCGTCGATCGACGGTGCGAGACGGCCATCGAGCAATGCACGCGCGCGCACGGCCAGCATCAGCGACTGTGAGGCGCGGGGACCGGGGCCCCATGCGATCAGCTTGCTGGCATCGCCGGCATCCGGCCCCGGACGTGCCGAGCGCACGAGCGTCAGTATCGCCTCGACCACGCTGTCGCCGACCGGCAGACGGCGCACCAGGCGCTGTGCTGTGATCAGCGTGTCGGCAGTCACGGCAGCCTTGGCGATGGTTTCTTCGGCGCCGGTGGTTTCGAACAGGATGCGGCGCTCGGCATCGCGATCGGGATAATCGACGTCGATTTCCATCAGGAAGCGGTCGAGCTGCGCTTCCGGCAGCGGATAGGTGCCTTCCTGTTCCAGCGGATTCTGCGTCGCCAGCACATGGAACGGCTTCGGCAGGTCATGACGCGCGCCGGCCACCGTGATGTGCTGCTCCTGCATCGCCTGCAGCAATGCCGACTGCGTGCGCGGCGAGGCGCGGTTGATTTCGTCGGCCATCAGAAGCTGCGCGAACACAGGTCCCGAGATGAAGCGGAACGAGCGCTTGCCGGCGACGCTCTCGTCCAGCACTTCGGCGCCGAGAATATCCGAGGGCATCAGGTCGGGGGTGAACTGGATGCGCTTGGCGTCGAGGCCGAGCGTGACGCCCAGAGTTTCCACCAGCTTGGTCTTGGCGAGGCCGGGGACGCCAATCAACAGCGCGTGGCCGCCGGACAGGATCGTCACCAACGTGTTTTCGACGACGCGTTCCTGGCCGAAGATGACAGTGGAGATCGCGTCCTTGGCGGCGCGCATCTGGCCAGCCACCTGTTCCGCGGAGCGGACAATCACGTCTTCGAGTTTCTCGACACTGTCAGCGCCAGCCATCCATTGCTCCTTCGGGTGAACGGCGCCTGAAATACGCCGCCGCATTTGTCGTCACGCCTTAGTATTCCATGGACCTGATGCTAAACTTAAGCGAAGGCCATGTATTTGTTGAATTAAACTATCCCCACAATATCGGGATGCGGCTATGAACTGCATCACGTTGTGGCGAGTTTGAATGTGACACCGCACGTTTCAAGACTTGAGATTCAAGACTTGCACCAAACGTGCCAAATGGCAGTGGTAAAGTCAGGGCAAACAATGGCGAAGCAAGGGCAGATCGCAAATCAGGGGCTGGATGGCCTGACCATTGCGGCGAAGGATGCGGCGGCCAACGGTAAAGCCGGCAAGGGCCTGCCGCCGGTGCATTTGTGGAATCCGCCATTCTGCGGCGATCTCGACATGCGAATCGCTGGCGACGGTACGTGGTTCTATTTAGGAACGCCGATCGGCCGGCCCGCTTTGGTGCGGCTGTTCTCAACGATCCTGAAGCGTGAGGACGGCAAGCACTTTCTCGTGACCCCCGTGGAAAAGATCGGCATCACCGTCGACGATGCTCCTTTTCTCGCCGTCGAGATGCTCAAGGAGCAGGACACGCGCGGCACGACGTTGAAGTTTCGCACCAATGTGGACGATTGGGTGGAGTGTGACAGCATACACCGGCTGCGATTCGAGATGGCTGAGGACGGCGGGCTGACGCCCTATCTGCATGTCCGCAGCGACCTGTGGGCCAAGGTGACGCGGGCGATCTATTACGATCTGGTTGACATGGGGGAGGAGCGGATGGTCGATGGTACCGCGATGTTCGGCATCGCCTCTGCGGGCGCGTTTTTCGCCATGGCCGATGCGCAGCAAATCAGGGAAGCCACCTAAGTGAGCCGATTGAAGTGAGCCGGACGAGTGAGCCGATGCTGAAGACCGACGCGGACGCTGCGGATATCGGCGAATCCCGTCTGTACAACTCGGCTGAGTTTTTCAAACGTGCGAGGGCACGCCTGAATTTCGATGTGCCCGAGGGGCTCACGGACGCCAGCATCATTCCCGTCACCGGCGATGCCGGGAACGACCGCATGATCCAGATTGTGGCGCAGGAGCGGCCGATCCGCCCGGCCGCGGTCCTGATCGGCATCGTCGAACACGAACAACCAACCGTGCTGCTCACCCAGCGCTCCGCGCATCTCAACGATCATGCCGGACAGATCTCGTTTCCCGGTGGCAAGATCGATCCGACCGATGCCTCGCCGCTGGACGCTGCGTTGCGCGAAGCCGAGGAGGAAATCGGCCTCGATCGCTCCTTCGTCGAGCCGATCGGCTATCTCGATCTCTATGCGACCGGCTTCGGCTTTCGAATCCTGCCGACACTGGCGCGGGTGAAGCCAGGCTTCGGTCTCACGATCAACGAGAACGAAGTCGAAAGCGCGTTCGAGGTGCCGCTGGCGTTTCTGATGGACCCCGCCAATCATCAGCTGCACAGCAAGGAATTCCGCGGCATGGAGCGGTCCTATTACGCGATGCCGTTCGCCGAACGTTATATCTGGGGTGCCACCGCCGGCATCCTGCGCGTGCTGTATGAACGGATCGTGCTGACATGATCCGTCCGATTCTGACCGAAGTCGGCATTTTCCTCATCCCGTTTGCGCTCTATGCCATTTTCCTGATCGCGACCAAGAATGGCGTGACGCTGAAATCGTCATGGCCGATCGCGGTGATGATCAAGCTCGCTATCGCAGCCGCTGGGCTGGTGATCGTCAGTCTGGTGCTCCTGGCTCAATTCTCTGGCGCACCGCCGGGATCGACCTATGTCCCTGCGCATATCGAGAATGGCAGGCTCGTCCCGGGGGTCGAAAAATGAGTTTGCGCAAACTGCACGACGCGCCGTGGCTCACGTCAGGACCGTCCGGGCAGGTGCTGGCGCTACTTAATGGCAATGGCGAGGAAGCTCGCGCGGTCGGCGGCGCCGTGCGCAATGCCCTGATGAAATTGCCGGTGGGCGAAATTGATATCGCCACGACGGCCCTGCCCGACGAAGTGATCCGCCGCGCCAAGGCGGCCCATATCAAGAGCGTGCCGACGGGCATCGAGCACGGCACGGTGACGCTGGTAGTCGACGGGGCGCCGTTCGAGATCACGACATTGCGCGAAGACGTCGAGACCTTCGGCCGCAAGGCCAAGGTGGCGTTCGGGCGCGACTGGAAGTGCGATGCCGAACGACGTGATTTCACGATGAACGGTCTTTCGGCATCTATCGACGGCGTGGTGCATGATCATGTTGGCGGCCTGTCCGATCTCGATGCCCGGCGGGTGCGCTTCATCGGCGATCCCGACCGGCGCATCGCCGAAGACTATCTGCGCATTCTCAGGTTCTTCCGCATTCATGCCGCCTATGGCGCCGGGACGCCGGATCGCGAAGGTTATCTCGCCAGCATTCGCGGCCGCGATGGACTGGCGGGAATATCCGCCGAACGTATCCGGATGGAGTTGCTCAAGCTGCTGATGGCCGATGGGGCCTTCGCGGCGGTGGATGCGATGGTCGATGCCGGCCTGATGCTGCGGATCGCGGGCGGCGTCACCTACAAGGGACCATTCGCGGCGATGATCGCCATCGAGCAGGTGCTCGGGCAAAAACCCGATGCGGTTCTGCGGCTTGGCGCGCTTGGCGTGGCTGTCACCGAGGATGCGCGGCGGCTTGCGCAAAAGCTGCGGCTGTCCAATGACGAAACCAAGGCCCTGGATTCCATGGGCCATCGCTGGTGGCGACTGAAGGGCATGGACGAATCCCACGCGCGGCGTCGGCTCTATCGCTTGGGCGAAACCCGTTATCGCAATCGCATGATGCTGGCCTGGGCCCGCGCCGGCCGCGATGCCGACAGCGAGGCCTGGAAGGCGCTCGTAACCTTGCCCGAACGATGGACCCCGCCGGTGTTTCCGCTCAAGGCGGCCGACTTCATGGCGCGCGGCATCGCCAAGGGGCCGGCGCTCGGCCATGTGCTGGCGCTGGCGGAAGATGCTTGGCTGGCGCTGGATTTCCCGATGGAGGTCGATGTGATGACGGTCATCGCTGATCAGACGATCGCGCGCTTCAAGCACGACCATCAGCTCTGAGGCCTGACGGCGCCATGAAGCATGTCATTCGCCCCGGTTCTGCCGATGTCAGCGAGGATGCGGATGTCGTCGTGCCGTGGTGGAGTTTCACCAAGACGCTGATCGCGGCCACGGCGCTGACCATGGTGCGCGACGATCAATTGGCGCTGGATGAGAGCCTGCCAGGCCAGACCTTCACGCTGCGCCAGTTGCTGCAGCATCGCGCGGGTCTGACGGATTACGGTTCACTTCCCGCCTACCATGCGGCCGTCGCTGCCGGTGAAGACGCGTGGCCGGTGGACCGGCTGCTGCACTCAGTTTCTGCTCTGCATGCCGGAATTGAGCCGGGCCATTTCGCCTATTCGAATGTCGGCTATTTGCTGGTCAGGCAGCATCTCGAACGCGTGAGCGGGCTGACGCTTGATGCCTTGATGCGTCGACGGTTGTTCGAACCCTTCGGGGGCGCCGGACCGTGCGTCGCTGATCAGCGCGGCGATCTCGCGGATGTCCAGATGGGCGATGTGCAGTCTTACGATCCGCGCTGGGTCTATCACGGGCTGGCGGTCGGAACATTGCGAGATGCCGCAATGTTGTTGCACCGCTTGATGACGACGGACTTGTTGCGTGCAGGGCTACGCGACGAGATGTGCCACGGGATCGCAGTGGGTGATCCCGGTGCAGGACGTCCATGGCAACACGCGGCTTACGGCCTTGGCGTTATGGTTGGAACGACAACCAGTAATTTACGCGTCGCCGGGCACACCGGCGGCGGTCCGGGCGGCGGCATTGCCGTCTATCATTGTCCCGAACATAGGCAAGCGACCGTCGCGGTCTTCGCGACCGGCGGCACTGCGGGTCATATCGAGGCGGATGCGTTCGAACTTGTTCTTCAAGGCTGACCGACAAGCTGCCGCCGGACATTTGCGCCCGGCGGCGGATGACCTGATCAGGCTACCTTGCTCTTGTGCTCTTCTTCGTCTTCGTCGTGTTCTTCAGTTTCGTCTTCTTCGCTCTCGTCTTCGTCGTCATGCGGGATGACGAGCGCGAGTTCGAGCACAGCACGCGGAAGGGTCTCGCGGAACAAATCGCCTTCTTCGCCCAGCCAGATGCATTCAATATCGTTGCCGTCAACGTCGGCCACGGTCAGAGGGCAACCGCCCGACTTCAGCATGACGACATCGCCTGATTTCAATTCCATGGTCGGCTCCCGAAATGTGTGTGACACGCGCTGAGTCTAGCTGCGCGTCATGACAGGCCGAACACGGGGATGTTTCTGTCAGCTATTTTTGTTGAAGCAGTTTTGCGAGTTCCGCGCCGAGGCCGACATTCTCCAGCGCTGGCGGTGGGCTGGTATTGTTGAGACCATTCGCCGCCGCGGCGATCACCGCGCGCGTACCGGTTTCGACGGAACACAGGACAGGCACCGGGACTTCGGATTGAATGCGCGACGCGAGGCCGGCGAGCGCGGCGCCGCCGAGGATCACGACATCGGCACCATCGTCACTGGCGCAGGCGGTACAGGCGTTAGCGAGCGCGGCCAGCGCGGCGTCGGGATTTCGCGCGATGTCGCCGCCGGTTGGGGCGATGGTGCGCACCTTGGCAAGTTTGTCGGCCAAGCCAATACTCCCGACGAATTCTCGGAGCATCGGCCCCCACAGTGCGCCGCCCGTCACAATGGCGAAACGGCCGCGTTTGGATGCCTCGATGCATGACGCCTCCGCCATGCCGACGACCGGGACATCAGCGATCTCGCGCAAAGCCAGCAGGCCAGGGTCGCCGAAACAGGCGAGATAGACGGCATCGCAGCGGTCGCGATGCGTGGCATAGGCATCGAGCGCTGCGTGGCCTGCGATAGCTGCCGATGCGCGTGTCGAGATGTAACGCGCCCCGAACCTGCCGGTCACCGGCACAAAGGTCGCAGTATCGCCGGCGATGGCTTCGACATGCCGTTTCACCAGTGTGGTGACGCTCTCGGTGGTGTTGGGATTGATCAGCAGGATGCGCACGGGATGGGCTCTCGATGAGTCCGTCCACTATAGGCGTCAGCGCGGGAAATGCACGGCGATCGTCCGCACCCAGGCGGGGCGCATGACGTGGCGCCCTAGGCCGTCCTAGCTCCCGGCGCCGTAATAGGCCTCGCTGCGAACGATCTGGTGATCGGCGTCGAAATCCATCATTTCGCACGCCCGGGTCGGTCCACTGGGCAGCGGCGCGCTCCACCAGACCGTTAGGCGCTGTAACTCGCCGTCCCAGGCGGTGCTTTCTAGGGTGAGGCGCGGCTCGGTCAGCCCGCCATAGGCCGTGTGCCAATAGGTGCGAATGGCGTCGCGTCCCTTTATGATGGATGATCCCGTGAATTTCGTCGCCAGCGGGCTGCGCATCTCGCCTTCGGGAGCAAAATGATCAACGATCGTATCGATCGCGAGCCGATTCCAGTCGGCAGCCCATTGCTGCGCGAATGCCATTGCGTCCTGCCGCGTTAACATGCGTCCCGTCTCCCTGTCGTGAGCCTTCGATGAGCCCATCTCCCAGAAAACCTAGCATTGCTGTTTCTCAAGTCAATATTATTGACCTTAGGAAGCTCGATCCGCTCGATGACGCGCTGGCGCTGATGTATTTCGGATGGCGCGGGATGACCCGCGCGGCCGACGAATATCTGGCAACGGTTGGCCTGTCACGGGTTCACCATCGCATTCTGTATACGGTGCTGCGCAGCGATGGCATCACGATGTCGGATCTGCTGGCGATCCTGCAGATTTCGAAACAGGCGCTGCATCGTCCCATGAAGCAATTGCTCGACGAGGGTTATGTGGGGGTCAAGCGTGATCCGGCGCGGCATCGTTTCAAGATTCTCGAACTAACGCTCGCGGGTCGCACGGTCGAGCGCATCGCATCCGGCCATGAGCGCAAAATCATGGCCCGCGCTTTCAAGAAGGCGGGGGCAGGCAGTCAGGCCGCATGGTCGGCGGTGATGGCGGAGGCGGCGCGCGACTAGCCAAGGTCAAGTCTTGAGGTCAACAATGTTGACTTGAAACGCAAGCTCTGTCATCCCGGTCCCATAACAAGGATGTTCACGGGACGGCGGAGGCAAACATGACGACTGAGATCGGTGACGCGAGCAGCGGCCTGAAGCTTGTGCAGCAGGCCTTCGCCGCAGGTGGATTTGCGCGCGGCATTGGCCGCACGCTCGGCATCAAGGGCGAGTCCGCGGAGCAGGGCAAGGTCGTACTGGTGGGCTCGCCGAACGAGGATCACTACAATCCGCTCGGAACGGTACATGGCGGTTACGCAGCCACGATGCTGGACGGCGCCATCGCACTGGCAGTGCAGACATCGCTGCCTGCGGGCACCGGTTACGCGACGCTTGATCTCAAGGTCACCTACATCCGTGCCATGACGGCCGCGTCAGGGCCGATCCGCGCCGAGGGCCGTATCATTCACATGGGGCGCAGGATGGCTGCGACGGAGGGTACGCTGACCGACAAGGATGGCAGGCTTTGCGCGCATGCGACCGCCACCTGCATGATCACAGGGAAAGACTAGAGCACGATCCTGAAAACTGGAGACCGGTTTTCGCCGACAAACGAATTCGTTTGTCGAGAGATCATGCTGCAATAAAGCCTCTAGGGCTGCGGTCCGAAATACACGCAGCTCTCATTGCAGCTGTCGCGAAACACGCCGACACGGACCACTGGACCCTTATCGGCGACGCGATCCCAGATGAAGCGCGAGAGATTCTCCAGCGTCGGAATACCGATCGCCTCGATCTTGTTGAGAAACTTGTGGTCCAGCGTCTTGCGCAGCTCGTCAAGTTGGAGGTCGAGCAGACCGAGATCCATCACCATGCCTGTCAGTGGATCCGGTACGCCGCGGATGGTGACTTCGGCGCGGAAGGAGTGGCCATGGATTTCCTGGCTCACTTCGCCGAGCGTGGTGTGAGACAGCGCATGTGCGGCCTCGAAGCGAAACGATTTGGTCAATTCCCACATTGGAAGTCGTCTTCCTTGAAGTCCTGGTCCTTAGCGGATCCCAAGTGTCTTGTGTGTCTGCACGCTCAGCCGCCATTGCGGGTGGCGCAGGCAGTAGTCCACCGCGTGCGCGGTATTGCTGATGGCGTCCGGCCCGTCCATCGGCTGCAATGAGAAACGCTCGAAGGTGAGGCCTTCGAATTTCTCCGGCATCGCCTTCGGCTGCGGATAGACCAGCTTCAATTCGTGCCCGCTGTGCACCACCAGTTCCGCGCCGGCTTTCGGGCTGACGCAGATCCAGTCGATACCTGCGGGCGGAGCGACGGTGCCATTGGTCTCGACGCCGATCTCGAAGCCGCGCGCATGCAGTGCGTCGATCAGTTCGGCATCCACCTGCAGCAGCGGCTCGCCGCCGGTCAGCACGACATAGCGGTTGTCGGAGGGCCCCACCCATTGTGCGGCGATGGTGTCGGCGAGCTTCTCGGCGTCCGGGTAGCGGCCGCCCCACGTGCCGTCCATGCCGACGAAGTCGGTGTCACAGAACTGGCAGGTGGCCTCGGCGCGGTCCTGTTCCCGGCCAGTCCAGAGATTGCAGCCCGAGAACCGGCAGAAGACGGACACGCGGCCGGCATGGGCGCCTTCGCCCTGCAGCGTCAGGAATATCTCTTTGACCGCGTAACTCACTGCTCTAGCTCTCTAAAACCGGCATGCCCGATCCGGCTCGGGCCACATCTCGGTTCCATATGGGGTAAGCCGCGGCTCTTAGCACGGCTGGCCGGTGGATGTCCCGGCCGATCACCGACATGTCAATTGCGATGTCGGGCTGAGCCCGCCAAAGGTCGCTGGGATCACGTCAAATTGTCGCACCTGGATACCATGCAGCCGTCGCTCGTCACATCCGGCAGTTCCGCCGCCACCGCACGCACGTGCGGGACCTGCACCATGTGCTGCAAGGTCTATCGCATCGATGACCTCGCCAAGCCTGCCGGCAAATGGTGCAAGCACTGCGCAATCGCACAGGGCTGCAAGATCTATGACACCCGGCCACAGCAATGCCGCGCCTTCGATTGCGTCTGGATCCAGGACGAGGAGATGCCGGAGTCCTGGAAGCCGGAAAACTCCAAGATCGTGTTTTCGGTCTATCCGACCACCGGCTTCATCTATGGCCAGGTCGATCCCGGCTCGCCTTTCGCATGGCAGAAGGAGCCGATCCATTCCGGTCTGATCGCCTGGTCGGAGAAGCTGCTGGCAGAACGTCGCCACCTGCTGATCTTCGTCGGCGGCAACGCCACACTGATCATGCCCACGGGGCCAGTGACGATCGGCCCGATGTCGCCGGCGGACGGCTTCATCATTCGCGAGACGTTTACGGCCAAGGGCAAGGACTACATCGTGACGCGCGTCCCGAGCGGGCGGTAGTCAGCCGATCTCGGGCATCAACCCTCAGCGTAACGGCACGTTCAGCCGGTCACCTATGAGCTGGTAGAGACGCGAGGCGACTACGGCCACGAGTGTCAACGCAACAACCAGCATTGCGCCGAACCACAGCGTACTCACAACCATACCCACATAGCTTCTCGAGCTCACCAGCGGTGCGACGGCAAGAGCAAGCAAGCCGATTGGAATAAGCGGCAGGATCGTTGCCATAAGCACAAACCAGATGTGATGGCGTGTGTCGCTTACTGCATTTTGCCAAGTGGCTCCCGGGGCATCGACAGCCACCGCCGGTAGAAGTGCGAGGCAATACTCGACGGCGACCAAGCCGGCGAGATGGATAATGGTCACGATCACCGAGCGACTGGAGCCGGGGAATGATTGACCAGCGCTATAATAAACAGGACCTCTTGGCGTCGTGAGGGCTTCCAGAAGTGATGGCACGCCCATGATGAAAACAGCCAAAGCGAGCCAGCCGAAATATGACTGGAAACGCGGTTCGGACGGTGTGAAATCGTAATGCTGGGTCAATTCGCCGAGCACGACAAGTCGGTGGATTGCCAGCAAGAACGGCGTCAGCAGGAAACATAATCCGGTCGTTATCGTTTGTCGGGCAAGCGCTTGTGCGATTGGATCTCGCGTCAGGAACAACGGTCCGATCAGCGCCGCCACAGTGCCGATGGATACGATCGCAGTCGCGATCAGTGCAGGAAGCCAAGCCGTTCGTAGGGCATGATACAAATCCCAGTAAGCCCATACGAGCATGTTGAGAACTGACGGACGGGTGCGAGTCATCAAGGGTCTCCCGATAATGACCGGTATCAGTATCCCATCCGTCTTAAAGACGTCGCTGCGCGCGTCGTTAACAAATTATGACGTTTGTCGAAGAACGTGCCTCAGAGGCCTCTTTTGTATGAACGTGATGCTGTCCGAAAACCGGCGTCCGCTTCTCGGGATCGCGCTCTAGCCGCGCGTCTGCCGCAGGGCCTCTCCCAATGCCATGGCCACCGTCATCGCCAGATTGATCGATCGCAGGCTCTCACGCATCGGAATGACGACGCGGCTCTCTGCGGCGGCCGCAACATCATCCGGCACACCGGCGCTCTCGCGGCCGAACAGTAGAATCTCATCGTCAGAATAGCGGTGTTCGAGATACGGCTCGGCGCCCTTGGTGGTGAACAGCGCGAGACGATGACCGGCCTCGCGGCGCCAGTCCTCGAAATGCCGCCATGAATCGTGCCGGATGATCGAGACCTGATCGAGATAATCCATGCCGGCGCGGCGGAAATGCCGGTCGGTTATCGGAAAGCCCGCCGGTTCGATAATGTGGGCCTCGACATCGAGGCAGGCGCAGAGCCGCAGGATCGTGCCGGTGTTTTGCGGAATGTCTGGCTGGTAGAGGGCGATGCGCACGGCGGTTCGGTCTCCGGCCACGTCGCAATCGACCTGGCCCATGTCAGGCGATAGCGCCTGACATGCAGTCGGACAAGGTCGGCAGCTCTACTCCGCCGGCGCGAGGCGCGTATTCGAACGTGCTTCCGTCGTCTCGCGTACCTTCACGCGCGCGCGGCGCTTGCGCCACCAGATCACGACACCGGTCACTGAGAGCGCCGCCACCACGAGACCCATCGCCGAGATCAGGATGCGGCCGGGCAGACCCAGGATTCGTCCCGAATGCATCGGGAACTGCATCTGCACGAAGATGTCGGCGGCGGTCCCGACCCAGGGCAGCTTGGCTCCGAGCGGACGGCCGTCTTCGCTGTCGTAAAAAAGTGACGGCGGGCCGACGCCTGCGGCGCCGTGATCGTCGCCAGGCTCGAAGAAGAACACTTGATACACGCCGTGTGCCGGGCCGTAGAACAGCGAGCCGATCGGTGTGGTCCAGCCGCGGGCCTTGCCGTCGGCGGTGGCGCGCTCGAGAATCTGGGCCCAGGTCATCTTGGGCTCGATCGGGTTATCGAGGTGACGATACTCGCGCTGCTCGTAAGGCGTCGGCGTGTAGTCCGAAATCTTCTTCATCAGCGGCGAGAACACCTCGAAATAGAGGTTCAGCGAGAACGCCGTAAAGGCGATGATGAACAGCAGGCCCCAGGTCCACAGGCTGAAGGCGCGGTGGATGTCGAAATTGATCCGGTAGGCGCTGCCCGAGGTCTTGATCATCCAGGCCGGCTTCCAACGCGCCCAGAACCCCTTGCCGAGTTCGCGCGCGACGGCGGGAGCGGCTCCCGCCTTGACGCGTTTGCGCGATGGCAGTGTCAGATAGAATCCGATGAAGCAATCGATGGTCCAGATGATGGCGATGACGCCGAGGATGCGCATGCCCCAGCGGTCGCTGCCCCAGAATTCCGGGATGTGCATCGTGTAATGCAGCTTGTAGAGAAACGAGACGAAGTTCTCGCGCGTGACCGGCCACACCGCGCCCCAATAGCGCCGCCCGAGTTCTTCGCCGGTGTTGGGATCGAGGAAGATCTGATTGTAATCGAGCGTGTAACGCTTGCTTGTCGTGGGATCGATCCGCGGCAGAACAAAGAACGAGAGCGACTCATTCTTTTCCGGCGTCATGTACATATGGATTACACGCGCACGCGGATCGCGCTGTTCGATCAGGCTCGCGAGTTCGATCGACGGTTTGGCGGGCCCCGCGGTGGTGACGTCCTTCAGCTTGCTGTTGAGGAGATCGTCAAGCTCGTGATCCCACGAGATAACCGCGCCGGTGATGCCCGAGAAGAACAGGAAGGCGGCGGTGAGGAGTCCAGCCCAGCGATGCAGGCGCCCGAAGATCGATCTCATGGCGTTCCGCCCGTGTTGTTATGGTCGCGTTTACTACCAAGTGTGGCCACCGCCGGTCGAGAGACCGGCGGTGGCGTATTGTCGCGTTTTAGTGCGATTCTAATGTTCACCAGCGATAGGTCAGTTTGGCCGTGACCCTGCGCACGTCGGCATAGAAGCAACCGAATGAGGCATAGCAGGACGCGACATAGCGAGTGTCGGCGAGGTTCGTCACGTTCAGTGCCAGGCGGTAGTTCTCGTAATTATAGGCAACCAGTGCGTCGAGCACGGTTGCTCCTTCCACTCTGAAGGTGTTGCCTTCGTCGCCCCAGCTTGCGCCCGTATAGCGTACGCCGCCACCGATCTGGACGCCTTTCAGCGGGCCGCCCTGCATCGTGTAGTCGCTCCAGATCGCGAAGCGATTCAGCGGCACGGTGGGGAGGGCATTGCCGACATTCACCGGGTCCTTGGTGACTTCGGTGTCGATGTAGGAATAGGCAGCGCGCATGTTGAATCCGGCTGCCAGGGTGGCGGTGCCTTCCAGTTCGATGCCGCGCGAATTCACCTCGCCGACCTGCACCGCGGAAAATGGCGCAACAGGCAGATAACGAACGATATTGGAACGCGTCAGGTCGAAGGCGGCCAGCGTGATCAGTGCATTGATGCCGACCGGTTGATACTTGATGCCGACTTCATATTGATGGGCGGTTTCAGGCGCCAGCAGATTGCCGGTGGCATCCTGGGTGAGCAATGGTAGGAACGATTCGGAATAGCTGAAATAGGGCGCCACGCCGTTGTCGAAATTGTACATGATGGCTGCGCGGCCACTGAACGCCGAAGCATCCTTGGAGACGGTGGAATTAATCATGTGGTCGTTGAGACTGGTGCTCGCAAAATCCTGTCGGCCGCCGAGCTGGAACGAGAGTCGGCCGAGCTTGATCTGGTCCTGCGCATAGATGCCGACCTGCGATTGCTTGACGCCGTAATCCTGGTAGAGGTCCCCCCGGACGACGGCGTTGGTGTAAACCGGACTGAATACGTTGATCGGGTCGGCGCCATAGAGCCTGTTGACGTCAGTGAGTGACGTATTGCGGTAGTCGATGCCGAACAGGGTGGTGTGGCTGAGGATGCCGGTGGTGAACTTACCCTGCAACTGGTTGTCGAGCGCAAAGGAGCCGAGGTTCGACACCGAGGAGCCGCCGCTGCGGTTCAGCAGCCCGGATGCCTCATCGAGATAGCCGCCGCCATTGATGCTGTCCGACTCGTTGTGCAGCCACGAATAGCGCAGGTTCTGCCGGAAGGTGAGGGCGTCGTTAATATTGTGCGCGAACAGATAGCCGACCGAGGCCATTTCGGTGTCGAACCTGTCGAAGTTGGGTTCGCCGACGAAGCGGTTGATCGGGATTGTGCGGCCTGCATTCGGATAGGCCGTGCCTGATGCCGGCAGAAACTGCAGGCCCCAGCCGTTCTTTTCCTTCTGGTAGTTGGCGAGCAACGTGAGGGTGGTGTCTTCATTCGGCTTGAACGTTACCGCCGGCGCGATGAAGACGCGGTTGTCCTTGGCGAAATCAACCTGCGTGCCGCCGTCGCGGACCATGCCGGTCAGGCGCCACAACACGGTGCCTTCCTTGTTGGCGGGGCCGCCGACGTCGAACTCGCCCTGATAGCGGTCGAAGCTGCCGCCCGACACCGAGATCTCGCCGAACCGCCGGGCGGTCGGGAGCTTGCTGACATAGTTGATGATGCCGCCGGGGCCGCTGCCGCCGAACATCACCGATGACGGTCCCTTCAGCACCTCGATGCGCGCGGCGCCGTAGGGATCGAGGCCCATAAACTGAACATACGGCGTATTCGGCAACCTCAAGCCGTCGAGATAGAGGCCCTGCTGCGTCGTGTCGAAGCCGCGGATCTGCTGGCCGCCGAAACGGGTGTCGGCGCCGCCATTGACGTCGCCGATCACGCCCGCGGTGTAGCGCAGCGCGGTGCCGATGGATTGCGCGTCCTGGGTCTTGATCTGATCGGCGGTGACCACGGAGATCGATTGCGGGGTCTCGATGATCGGCGTGTCCGTCTTGGTCGCCGTGCCGCTGCGATTGGCGACGAAGCCGACCACGGGGCCGCCGGCGCGCTCACCGGCGTTGGGATTGGTTGATGCCACCGGTGCCGCCTGTGATGCACGGGCCGTGCGATTAGCGCGGGCGGCGCGGCTCGTCGATGCGCGCTGGGCCGGCCTGGCCGTCGCCGGACGCGCACGCTGCTGCGGCGCATCCACCGTCACTGGCGGCAGGGCAGACTGCGCCTCAGCGGCACCCGTCGGGATCGACAACGCAAGACCGCTGACGGCACAAAGACATAGAGCCCGAAGCGCGTGCAGCCGAGTTGCCGATTCGACGAGGTGTGGTGTTGTCATGACGCTGCGATGCCCCAGTTAGGCCGGCTCTACCGGTAAAATTTGGATGCTTCGCTTTAGCGCAGACAAAGAATGAGAATAGAATTAGGGATTTAGAACATCTTCAAACGCGCTACTTGAGCGCGATTTGTTGCTGAAACGACGCAGAATTATTCACGATCATGAATTGTTGCCGTTTTTGCATGGCCGTCGCGCGAATCGTGGCGCGCGAGACGAGAGGTGTCCGGAAAATCGGCGGAGCGCTATCGACTGCGAATCGCGATCCTTTGTTCGCCCAAAGCCTGATGGCCGTTTCTGATAGTCGCGACGTGCCGAATTATCCGCCGTGCGGAACGGCGTTGATTCTGTGGTGCATCGCATCTTGCTTCGCCGATCGTAGGCTTGCACTGCCGCACCAAGGGTGCCAATAGAACGATTCTGGACTGCGTGTTCTGCCTGTTAGGCAAGGACTAGTAGGCCTCTGCCGCCGTGGGGAGAATCGCGGGCGTCGGTTTTTTTGCTTCAGGTCAACGCAAAGGCGTGACCGGGGGTATCTAAGCCGGCTGCAGATAAGAAAGGGTTGGGATCGTGACGACAACGTCTTCGGCGGAACACACGCGCCGTGATTTCTTGTTCGTGGCCACTGGGGCAGTGGCTGCAGTGGGCGCCGCAGCCGCCGTCTGGCCGCTGATTTCTCAAATGAATCCAGATGCTTCGACCATCGCGGCGGGTGCGCCGATCGAGGTCGATCTGGCCCCCATCGCCGAGGGGCAGGACATCAAGGTGTTCTGGCGCGGCAAGCCGATCTACATCATGAACCGGACCAAGAAGCAGGTCGAAGAGGCGCGCGCCGTTCCGGTGTCGAGCCTGCCCGATCCGCAGACCGATCAGGCCCGCGTCAAGGAAGGCCACGACCAGTGGTTGGTCGTCATCGGGATCTGCACCCATCTGGGCTGCATCCCGATTGCTCACGAAGGCGCTTACGACGGCTTTTTCTGCCCCTGCCACGGCTCGGTCTACGACACTTCGGGCCGCATCCGTCAGGGCCCGGCGCCGCTCAACCTGCCGATCCCGCCTTACGCCTTCATCTCGGACACCAAGATCAAGATCGGCTGAGCTGCGAGAATCCTTAAGGACTTCTCCGATCTCGCGCCG
The DNA here is from genome assembly GCF_051811025.1 of Tardiphaga sp. 813_E8_N1_3. Taxonomy (NCBI): domain Bacteria; kingdom Pseudomonadati; phylum Pseudomonadota; class Alphaproteobacteria; order Hyphomicrobiales; family Nitrobacteraceae; genus Tardiphaga; species Tardiphaga sp. 813_E8_N1_3. The sequence goes on along the minus strand of NZ_JBPWQE010000001.1, from coordinate 4,848,468 downwards.
ATAGTGTTTTTCTCTTCTCAGGATCGCATCATGAGCGGACCATCGACCTACCAGCCGACCAATCCCGCTTTGCAGTGGATTGAAAAGCGTCTGCCAATCATCGGCCTCGTCCATTCCTCCTTCGTTGCCTATCCGACACCGCGTAACCTGAATTACTGGTGGACGTTCGGTGGCATCCTCTCCTTCATGCTCGGCGTACAGATCGTCACCGGTGTGATCCTGGCGATGCACTACACGCCGCATGTGGACATGGCCTTCAACTCGGTCGAGAGCATCGTCCGCGATGTGAACTACGGCTGGCTGCTGCGCTACCTGCACTCCAACGGCGCATCGATGTTCTTCATCGCCGTCTACATCCACATGCTGCGCGGCCTGTATTACGGGTCGTACAAGGCACCGCGCGAAATCCTCTGGATCCTCGGTGTGATCATCTACCTTCTGATGATGGCGACCGGTTTCATGGGCTACGTGTTGCCGTGGGGCCAGATGAGCTTCTGGGGCGCCACCGTCATCACCAACCTGTTCTCGGCGATTCCCTATGTCGGCGAGAGCATCGTGACCCTGCTGTGGGGCGGCTATTCGGTCGGCAATCCGACGCTGAACCGCTTCTTCTCGCTGCATTACCTGCTGCCCTTCGTAATCGCCGGTGTCGTCGTGCTGCACGTCTGGGCGCTGCATGTCGCCGGTCAAAACAACCCGGCCGGCGTCGAGCCGAAGACCGAGAAGGATACCGTGCCGTTCACTCCCTACGCGACCATCAAGGATGGTTTCGGCATGGTCTGCTTCATGATCTTCTACGCTTGGTTCGTGTTCTACATCCCGAACTACCTCGGCGATCCCGATAACTACATCATGGCCAATCCGGGCGTGACGCCCGCGCACATCGTGCCGGAATGGTACTACCTGCCATTCTACGCCATCCTGCGTTCCATCCCGAGCAAGCTCGGCGGCGTCATCGCGATGTTCTCGGCGATCATCGTGCTAGCCTTCCTGCCCTGGCTCGATACCGCCAAGACCAAGTCGTCGAAGTATCGTCCGCTGGCCAAACAGTTCTTTTGGATGTTTGTCGTGGTGGCTGTCCTGCTCGGCTGGCTCGGCGGCAAGCCCGCGGAAGGCATCTACATCATTGCCGGCCGTGTGCTGACGTTCTGCTACTTCGCCTACTTCCTGATCGTGCTGCCGATCCTCAGTCGTATCGAAACGCCGCGCGCACTGCCGAACTCGATCGCCGATGACGTGCTAGCGAAATACGGCAAGAAGGCAGCCTCCGCCATCGTCGCACTGGTCCTCGCCGGTGGCCTGATGGCCGGCGGCACGCAGAGCGCCAAGGCTGCCGACGAGCATGGCGGCCCGACGCCGCCGTCTCTGAACTGGTCGTTTGCGGGCCCTTTCGGTAAGTTTGACCGCGGCGCGCTGCAGCGTGGCTACAAGGTCTACAAGGAAGTCTGCTCGACCTGTCACTCGATGAGCCTGATCCACTTCCGCAACCTCGCGGACGTGGGCGGTCCGGGCTTCACCGCAGCGCAGGCGCTGGCGGTTGCATCGGAGATCAAGGTGCAGGACGGTCCGAACGATGCCGGCGACATGTTTGAGCGTCCCGGTCGTCTCGCGGATCCATTCCCCAAGCCGTTCCCGAACGAGAACGCGGCGCGCGCGGCCAATGGCGGCGCCTATCCGCCGGATCTGTCGCTGATGGCCAAGGCCCGCAACTACGACCGCGGCTTTCCGCAATTCGTGTTCGACTTCTTCACCCAGTTCCAGGAGAAGGGCCCGAACTATATCGACGCCCTGCTGCAGGGCTATGTCGATCCGGCGCCGAAGGATTTCGCGCTGCCGCCGGGCGCGTACTACAACAAGTACTTCCCCGGCCACGCCATCAAGATGCCGAAGCCGATCTCCGACGATCAGGTGACCTATGACGACGGCACCCCGCAGAAGGTCGAGAATTACGCCAAGGACGTCGCGACCTTCCTGATGTGGACCGCAGAGCCGCATCTCGAGGCCCGCAAGCGTATCGGCTTGCAGGTGATGGTGTTCCTGATCATCTTCGCGTTCCTGATGTATTTCACGAAGAAGAAGGTCTGGGCGAACGCTCACTGAGCGTCGCAAACATTCTTTCAAAAGGGCCCCTGATGGGGCCCTTTTTCGTTTTCAGCCTGTGCGCGCCCGGACCATGGATTATCAGGGAACCGTTGACTAAGCTTCGCGCAAAGGCGGGAGACGCGGGCTCGGTGAGCGTCACGGATATCCACGCTCATCGGGGGAATGGATGGCGGGCGCGGCGATCGACGATATTCTGTTGAACATCAGTCCAAGTGGCCAGATGGCGCTCGGCATCGTGCTGGCGCTGATCATGTATGGCGTCGCGCTCGATCTTCGCGTCGCCGATTTCGTCGATGTGTTCCGACGTCCGGCGGCGCCGCTCGCGGGGCTCGCCGCGCAACTGATCCTCCTGCCGGCGGTCACATGGGCGATCACCATGGTGTTAAGGCCGCAGCCCTCCATCGCGCTTGGCATGATGGTGGTGGCGGCCTGTCCCGGCGGCAACATCTCCAATCTCATCACCCATATGGCGCGGGGCAACACCGCGCTGTCGGTGTCGATGACCGGCATCTCCAGCCTGCTCGCGTCCGTCACGACACCGCTGAACATCCTGTTCTGGGCCGGGCTCAATCCGCAAACCGCCGCACTGCTGCGCCAGGTGAGTGTCGATCCCGTCTCGTTTATCGGTTCGACATTGCTGTTGCTCGGCGTGCCGATGGTTGCCGGTCTGCTCACGGTGCGTCATCTGCCGGGGCTGGCCGACCGTCTGCGCCGGCCGCTGCAGATACTGTCTTTCGTGTTTCTGATCGGTTTTATTCTGGCCGCGACGATCACCAACTGGCGCTACATCGCGGTATTCTCGACAGCGGTGCTGCCCTTCGTTGTGCTGCATAATGCGATTGCCGTCGCACTTGGCTGGGGCGTCGCGAAAATCCTTGGGCTCAGCGACTACGATACCCGCGCGCTCACCATTGAAGTCAGCATGCATAACTCCGGCTTGGGGCTGGCGCTGATCCTCACGCAATTCGACGGCCTTGGTGGGGCTGCGCTGGTCGCCGCTGGCTGGGGAGTCTGGCACCTCGTCTCCGGCTGGGCGCTGGCGGTCTGGTGGAAACGGCGCGACCCGCATCCGGCACGCATTGAAGGTGCGGCATGAGCAACGCGATGACGAATAGCGGCGTGCTGATCACCGGCGCGGCAGGCTTCATCGGCAGCGCTTTGCTGCGCGCATTCGTGGCCGGTAGCGACGGGCCGGTGACAGCGCTCGATTTACGAGAGGTGTCGTTGCAAGAGCGTCTCGAGGGCGTTGCCTATGAGCATGGTGACATTCGCGATCCCGCCCTTAAAGAGATCATCGCCCGCGTGAGGCCGCGCACGGTTGTGCATCTCGCCTCGGTCGTTGCCGTTGGCGGGGATGACAGACGCGACTACGAGATCGACGTGTTGGGGACGCGCAATGTGCTCGAAGCCTGTCTTGCAGCGGGCGTCGGTCACCTCATCGTGACCTCGAGTGGTGCCGCCTATGGCTATCACGCCGACAATCCCGTCCCGTTGCGCGAGGTCGATCCGCTACGGGGCAACGAGGATTTCCCTTATGCGCGCAACAAGCGCGAGGTCGAGGAGATACTGGCGCACTGGCGCAGCGATCATCCGCAATTACGGCAGACCGTGTTCCGTCCCTGCACTGTGCTGGGGTCGACCACGAACAACCAGATCACCGCCCTGTTCGAGCGTCCCGTCGTGACTGGCCTGAGCGGCACCGCGACGCCGTTCTCGCTGATCGCCGATTCCGATGTGGTCGCGGCGTTGGCGCAGGCCGTGCGTACCGGCAAGAGCGGCATCTATAATCTCGCCGGCGATGGCACACTCAGCCTGCGCGAGATCGCCCGGCTGAACGGCAAGCCGTTCATTTCAATTCCGCCCGCGGTGATGAAGGGCGCGCTGTGGCTGCTCCATGCGCTCGGGCTGACCAAGTTGACGCCGCAGAATGTCAAATTCATCCAGTATCGTCCGGTGCTCGACAACACCCGGCTCAAATCCGAATTCGGATATTCGCCCAAGCTTGATGCGCGCGCCGTGTTCGAACGCTATCGCGACGAGCGCCCGGAGCCGGTGTCATGACTTTCCTCGTCATTGGCGCAGGCCCCGCCGGTCTTGCAGCGATCCAGAGCCTGAAGGCCGCCGGTCATGCGGTCGAAGCCGTGGAGCAGAACGCCGATGTCGGCGGTCAGTGGCTCTACGGTGCGGCGCCGAGTGCGGTCTATGCCTCGACGCATCTCATCTCGTCAAAGCGTACCACGGCCTTTGCTGATTTCCCGATGCCCGAGGACTGGCCGGCCTATCCGGGCCATCGCCAAGTGTTGGATTATCTGCAGAGCTATGCCCGGCATTTCGATCTCTATCCGCTGGTTCGCTTCAACACCGGCGTTCGCAGTCTGACGCGGGAGGGCGGCGAATGGCGCGCCGTTTTCAGCGACGGTGCGGCAGCCGACTATGCCGGTGTCGTCATCGCCAATGGCCATCTCAGCGATCCCCTGATCCCGAAGACGTCAGGCCGCTTCGATGGTCCGGTGATGCATGCCAAGGACTACAAGACCGCCGACATCTTCGCGGGTAAGCGCGTGCTGGTTGTCGGCATGGGGAATACGGGCTGCGATATTGTCGTCGATGCGGTCCATCGCGCCGAGAAGGTGATGTGGAGCGTGCGCGGCGGCAATCATTTCGTGCCGAAATTTCTTGCGGGCAAGCCGGCGGATGAAGGCAACCACAGGCCGAAGCGCTTTGTCATTCCCAAGAACCTGCGCTCAAGGCTGCACGAGCCGATCCTGCGCTTCATCGTCGGCGCGCCGGAGCGCTTCGGCCTGCCCAAACCACAGCACCGGCTCTATGATCGCACGCCGATTGTCAATTCGCTGGTGCTGCAGCATCTCGGCCAAGGCGATGTCGGCTTGCGGAAGCCGGTCCGCGAATTCAACGGCAAGTTGGTCGCATTTGCCGATGGCCGCTGCGACGAGGTCGATCTGGTGCTACTCGCGACCGGCTACCGGATCACGTTTCCGTTCCTCGGCGATCTCCGTGCACTCGATTGGCAGGACGCGATCGGTGCGCCCAGGCTGTTCATGAACATGTTTCCGTCCGAGGATAACGGCCTGTATGTGGCCGGGCTGCTGGAAGGCGCGGGCGTGGGCTGGGAAGGGCGTGCGTTGCAGGCCCGCGTGATCGCAGCCTATCTCGCGGCCAAGGCTGAGCGGCCGGACGCTGCGGTAGCATGGCGGCGCGAGATCGCGCAGTGGTTCGCGCGACCGCCGGGCTGCGACGGCGGCGAACACGGACTGTTTGTCGATTTTCTCACCTACAAGCGAGACCTGCAACGCGCGCTGGCCCGGTTGAGTTGACACGTGAGGGGTCTATAAGTTGGCCGAACCATTCCAGCGGAGGACATCATGGGAACATCGATCAGCTTCAAGCGCCCCGACGGCAAGGAAGCCAAGGGCTATCTCGCCAATGCCCAGGCCGGCAACGCTCCGGGCGTCGTCGTCATCCAGGAATGGTGGGGCCTGCAGGAGCAGATCAAGGGCCTGGCCGATCGCCTCGCGCTGGCCGGCTTCGATGCGCTGGCGCCTGATCTCTATAACGGCGTGGTCGTGCCCTATCACGACACGGATGCGGCGGGCAAAGAGATGAACTCGCTCGATTTCATGGACGCCACCACGCAGACCGTGCGCGGCGCGGCGCAATATCTGTCGCGCAACGGCGCGAAAGTCGGTCTCACCGGCTTCTGCCTCGGCGGCGCGGTGACCATCATCGGATCGTGCAAGATTCCCGAACTCAAGGCCGCCGTGGCCTTCTACGGCATTCCGCCGGAGCAGGCGGCCAAGCCCGCCGATGTGCAGGTGCCGCTGCAGGGCCATTTCGCCAATCGCGACGACTGGTGCACGCCTGCGGTGGTCGATGCGTTCGAGAGCGGCCTGAAGGCGGCCGGCAAGTCCGCTGAATTCTTCCGCTATGATGCTGACCACGCTTTCGTCAATGAACAGCGCGTCAGCGTCCATGACCGCGAAGCCGCCGAACTAGCCTGGGGCCGCGCGACGGCGTTCTTCAAGAAACATCTGGGCTGAGGCCTTTTGATCGGATGCTGATCCGCAGAGCGCGACCCGATGAGGCGGCCGAGATATGCGATGTCTTGCGCCGCTCCATCGCTGAGCTCTGCGGCGCCGATCATCATGACGATCCGGCGATCCTGCACAGGTGGCTCGACAACAAGACGCCGGCGGTGGTCGGGAGCTGGATTGTCCATCCGGACAACTTCGCTCTCGTCGCGGTCGACGAAGAAACGGTGCTCGCCATCGGCATCGTCAGACGCGATGGCGAGATTACGTGCAACTACGTTTCCCCGGATGCCCGGTTCCGGGGCGTCAGCAAGGCGGTGCTGGCGCAGCTTGAGGCGACCGCACGGGACCATGGCAACGATGTCTGCCATCTGATCAGCACCGAGACAGCCCATCGCCTTTATCTGTCTGCCGGCTATGAAGACTGCGGAGTGCCGCAGGGGAAATTCGGCACAACGTCATCCTTTCCCATGCTGAAGCGGCTCACCGGTGAAGCTCACACATCGTGACGCTGACGCATAGTCGCGTGGCAGCTTGATGCGACAGGCCTGACCTTGTAGGTCGAGGCCGATGACAGCCAACTTCACCATTTCCGATTTGCGCCAGCAGGCCGACTTCTTCGATACCGTCGCCGATCGTATCTGGCAGGCGTGGTGGAAGCGCCATGGCGTGCCCGAGGCCTATATCGTCGAGCGGCTGCGCGAGAACATGCAGGGGACCGACCTGCCGATGGCGCTGGTGGCGCATCGCGGGGCAGACTTTCTCGGGATGGCGTCGCTGCTGGTGTCCGATCTTGACGAGCGCCCGCAATACACGCCCTGGGTGGCGGCGGTCTGGACCGAGCCTGATGTCCGCAAGCAGGGCGTCGCCCCGTCGCTCATCGAACGGGCCTGCCTGGAGGCCTTCTCCCGCGGTCATGCCCGGGTCTATCTCTGCGCTGCCCCGCCCCGTCGGGCCTGGTACGAGAGCATTGGCTGGACCCCGATCGAGGAGGGCGTCGGGGCGCTCAAGCTGACGGTATTCGTCCGGCAGCGGAGCTGAAGCTCATTCGACCCCCTCCCTCCACGAATGCGCGGGTCTATTCCCTCTTCCGCTTGCGGAGGAGGGTTAGGGAGGGAGCAAGGTGAGCGCGGTGCTCGCGATTTCCCCCTACTCTCTCTCCCCTGAAATAACGGGGATACATCGCTAGCGACAACGCCGGCCCTCGGCGCCGGAACGGGCATATGATCGTCTGTCCGGATGCGAAGCGGACCCGGATGCTGATAAGGTTGACTCGGAACGTTTGGGGCTATGGCGGAAGACACCCTGATCATCGAACTCAGCATGGCGGAACTCCGCGAGGTTGCCGGTTACGCGGTGGCGTGCGGCCGGCCCGCATTGGCGATCTTCGAACGTGAACGTCCCGAGGATCCCCGCCCACGGAACGCGATCAACGCCGCGCAGGCCTTCGCCGATGGAGGCCGCCGGACCAAGGCGCTGCGGGACAGTGCTTGGGGCGCGCAACGGGCGGCTCAAGCAGCCCGCGACGCCGGACAGGCCGCGGCGAGCGAGGCCGCCCGCGCGGCGCTGGCCGCAGCCGGGGCTGCTTTCCTCCATCCGCTGGCGAAGGCAACCCAAGTCAAGCACATCCTCGGATCGGCCGCTCACGCCGCGCGGGCGTTTGAACTCGCCACCCAAGAAAATCCTGCTGTCGAAGCCAACCATATGACGCAAACACAAATCCGCCCACGTCCGGTCGTGGTGGATGTCCTCAAGCGCTATCCGGCCGCTCCAACTCGTGGCGGACGGATCGGCGAATTGATCCGTCAGCTCGATGCTTCGCTCCGACAAGCTGAATAGCGAGACCCGGGGAAGTTACGGTCAGGAGAACGCTGGCAGCCAGAGCCGCAACGCTTTGCCCGAATTGGGCTCCGTTAGTCCCTTGACCTTCGGGCCCGGCCATGGTGATTTGCCGGCCATGAGCACCCCTGTCCGCAACAGCCGTCGCTGGTGGCGCACCTCCTGAAGAGGTGGTCGGTGCGATTTGCTTATTTTCAATCGTCGAAGGCCGCCATCGCAGTGCGACGGCCTTTGCTTGTTTGTTCTGTGTGGCGCCCCCTCCGGCATGTTTCCTAAGAGGACACCATGAACAGGACTGTGTTTTCGCTCCCCGCTGACAGCACCTACAAGACCCGCGCGGGTCTCTCCGTGGCGCGCCATGTCGATTATTTCACCGGCGGCACCGCGCTGGACGACCTGATCGTTCGGCTCGACCAGCGCCGCGGCGTGGTGCTGTCGTCGGGCACCACGGTGCCCGGCCGCTATGAGAGCTTCGATCTCGGTTTCGCCGATCCGCCGCTGCTGCTGGAAACCACCGGGACGGATTTCACGCTGACGGCGCTGAACAAGCGTGGCCAGGTGTTGATCGCCTTCCTCGCCGATACACTGCGGGATCCCTGCATCGCCCTCGACGGGCGGACGATGTCGAAGCTCAAGGGCCACATCATCCGCGGCGAGGCGCCGGTCGAGGAAGACCAGCGCACCCGCCGCGCCAGCGTGATGTCGCTGGTGCGCGACATGGTCGCGCAATTGTTCTCTTCGGACGATTCCATGCTCGGGCTCTATGGCGCCTTCGCCTATGACCTCGTGTTCCAGATGGAAGACCTGAAGCAGAAGCGCGCGCGCGAGGCCGACCAGCGCGACATCGTGCTGTATCTGCCCGACACGCTGCTGGCCTATGACCGCGCCACCGGCCGCGGCGTGCTGATGTCCTACGATTTCACCTGGAAGGATCGCTCGACCGAGGGCCTGCCGCGCGACACGCCCGACAGCGGCTACAACAAGGCGCCGCGTCAGGGCTTTGCCGATCACGCGCCCGGCGAATATCAGCGCACCGTGGAAAATGCCCGTGCCGCCTTTGCGCGCGGCGATCTGTTCGAGGCTGTGCCCGGGCAATTATTTGCCGAGCCCTGCGAGCGTTCGCCGGCGGAAGTGTTCCAGCGCCTCTGCGTGATCAATCCGTCGCCCTATGGCGCGCTGATGAATCTCGGCGACGGCGAGTTTCTCGTTGCCGCGTCGCCGGAAATGTTCGTGCGCTCCGACGGTCGCCGCGTCGAGACCTGTCCGATCTCCGGCACCATCGCGCGCGGTGTCGACGCCATTGGCGATGCCGAGCAGATTCGTCAACTCCTGAATTCGGAGAAGGACGAGTTCGAACTCAACATGTGCACCGACGTCGATCGTAACGACAAGGCGCGCGTCTGCGTGCCTGGCACCATCAAGGTGCTGGCGCGGCGGCAGATCGAGACCTATTCGAAGCTGTTCCACACTGTCGATCATGTGGAAGGCATGCTGCGTCCCGGATTTGACGCGCTCGATGCGTTCCTGACCCACGCCTGGGCGGTGACCGTGACCGGTGCGCCGAAACTATGGGCGATGCAGTTCGTCGAGGACAATGAGCGCTCGTCGCGGCGTTGGTATGCCGGTGCCATCGGCGCCGTGTCATTCGATGGCGGCATCAATACCGGCATCACCATCCGTACCATCCGCATGAAGGACGGGCTCGCCGAAGTGCGCGTCGGTGCGACGCTGCTATTCGATTCGGATCCCGTCGCCGAAGAGAAGGAATGCCAGACCAAGGCTGCAGCCCTGTTCCAGGCGCTGCGCGGCGATCCGCCGAAGCGGCTGTCGGCCTTCGCGCCGGATGCAACCGGTTCGGGCAAGAAGGTCTTGTTGATCGATCATGATGACAGTTTCGTGCATATGCTGGCGGATTACTTCCGTCAGGTCGGCGCGACCGTCAGCGTGGTTCGTCATGTCCATGCACAGACCGTCCTGAACCGCGAGAGTTTCGATCTGCTCGTGCTGTCGCCGGGGCCGGGACGTCCCGCCGATTTCGGCATCGGCAAGACACTCGATACCGCGCTGGACAAGAAACTGCCGGTGTTCGGCGTGTGCCTGGGCGTGCAGGCAATTGGCGAATATTTCGGCGGCGTGCTGGGCCAGCTCGCGCAGCCGGCGCATGGACGGCCGTCGCGCGTGCAGGTGCGGGGCGGAAAGTTGATGAACGGTCTGCCCAATGAAATCGTCATTGGGCGCTATCACTCGCTGTTTGTCGAGCAGGACAGCATGCCCGACGTGCTCACCGTGACGGCCTCGACCGAGGACGGTGTTGCCATGGCCATCGAACACAAGACGCTGCCGGTGGGCGGCGTGCAGTTTCATCCGGAATCGCTGATGTCGCTTGGCGGCGAGGTCGGCTTACGTATCGTCGAAAACGCATTTCGGTTGGGGCAGCGCCCCAACTGATCTCCATCTGAAGAATCGAAAGACCCTGATGACACCCGAACTCGCGCACGATCTCAAAGCCTCCGTCCGCACCATTGTGGATTATCCGAAGCCGGGTATCCTGTTTCGCGACATCACCACACTACTGGGTGATGCGCGCTCGTTCCGCCGCGCGGTGGATGAGCTGGTGCAGCCCTGGGCGGGGCTGAAGATCGACAAGGTCGCCGGCATGGAAGCGCGCGGCTTCATCATCGGCGGCGCGGTGGCGCATCAGTTGTCGGCCGGTTTCGTGCCGATCCGTAAGAAGGGCAAGCTGCCGCACACCACCGTGCGCATCGCTTACTCTCTCGAATACGGCATCGACGAGATGGAAGTGCATGCCGACGCCATCAAGCCCGGTGAGCGCGTCATTCTGGTCGATGATCTCATCGCCACCGGCGGCACAGCTGAAGGTGCGGTCAAACTGATGCGCCAGATCGGTGCTGAAGTGATGGCCGCCTGTTTCATCATCGACCTGCCGGATCTCGGCGGCGCAGCGAAGCTGCGCGCGATGAATGTGCCGGTGCGCACGCTGATGACGTTCGACGGGCATTGATTGCCCGTCACGACCCCTGCAGCAGCAAACCCAGCTCGATCTCGCGGAACGCGAAGTAGTTCTTCCGAATCCACTGATGCAGCTCGGTGGATGAATCCTGCTCCGAGCGCAAATAGCCGGTGAAGGAGAAATTCAGCCGGTCGATATAGGTCTTGAGAAAAGGCGGCAGCGCCGCGATGCGCAGCATGCGGCCCTGGGCCAGCGCCACCGGGATTTCGCCGCGCAGCACGTGTTCGTTGTCGATCACATAGAGCGAGTTGCGGATGAACTGCTGCTGCAGCATCTCGTAGCCGCGCAATGAGGCGCGGTCGCTGTCGCCCATGAAGAACACGATGGGCGCCACGCCGCGGCGTGCGGCTTCCTTGGCGAAACCGATCTCGCCGGTCATTTTGAAGAATTCGTCGAAGGCGAAATAGCCGAGGTCGATCACCTTGGCCATGTCGTCGTTGATGATGAGTCGGTCCATCAGCGACATCTTGCCAAATGTGTCGCCGATATCGGCGGTCTCGGTCAGCTTCGGAAGGAAATCCAGCAGCGACGGTTCTTTCAGGCTGACATCGAAACCGATGACGTCGCCGCGCTGCAGCTTCAGGAATTCGCACAACAGGCGCGCGACGAGGGTCTTACCGACCATCGGTCGCGTCGAACAGATGATATAAACGGGCGTACGTCGCATCGGCGCAATATCAGGCGAATCCGACGCCGCTCCAATCGTTAAATGGACTTACTTCTCGCCGGGGCTGCGGGCGCCGGGCTTGTCGTGGACAATGTCGGTCAGCTTGATGCGGTCGAATTCGCTCCAGACATTGGCCAGCCAGTGCCGGACATAGCCGCGCAGCACGAACGAATAGTTTGCGGTCTCGTCATGCGGTCCCTTATTGGCGACGAATTTCAGGAACGGCACGCTGGACACTTCGACCTGCTCATAGGCCATTTCGTTCAGTTTGGGGATGGTGATCTCGGTGGCGCCCTTGATCTTGTGGAAATACGAGTTGTAGGTCGCCTGGTCCCATTCGAAGAAGCTGGTGTTGTTGATGAAATTCTTCACCAAGAAATACTTGGCGCCGTCCATGAAGCCGGCGGTCTCGGCGATCTCGTCCAGGGACGCGATCGACGGGCCCAGGATGTGAAACACGGCGAAGGTGATCTGGCCGGACTTGGCGGCATCGAGGAAGCCGATGTCACGCAGATCGGCCAGCGCCCGCGACAGCAGGCCTGCGCGGACGTCGATCACTGTCACCGAGGGGGACGCGCTGTTCAGCGTATCGAAGATCTTCATCTGGTCGGCCGTGGTCGTCATGTCGACGATTTCGGTGATGTCCGAATGGAACCGCTTCAGCGTACCGCGTGGCGCCTCGGTGTCGAAGGCGCGCGTCGCGACATTGTTGGCGCTGAAATAATCCAGAACCGTCCGCGACACCGTGGTCTTGCCGACCCCGCCTTTGTCCGCGCCGACGACAATCACTGCTGGCTTCGCCATGGAATTCCTTTGCCGCTTTCAAATGGAGCATCCGCGCGATGGAGATTCGCGCGCTGGAGAACACTACCCGATGCCTGCTTTGGGCGCGAACATGGCAGAAACAAGGGGGATTTCAATCGCTGAAAGATATGGCCCACGGAAATCATTGGCAAATTCTCCATATCGGGTCAGCGACAATGCTTTCGGCATTCGGTTCGCCGGCACGGGCCAGCCGGCTCCTCGGCCCGCCGCCAGTCCTCACCACACCGTGATTGACGCGGTGCACAAAATAGATTGCAGGCTAATCAATAGTATCCTATCTAATTTCCATGCCCCACTCCCAAACGCATATCCAGGCCGAACTGGGCCTGTTGGTTGCGCGACTGGCACGGATCTGGCGCCGCAAGGCTGACCAGACCCTGTCGGCGCATGGCCTGTCCGAAGCCACGGCCCATCCGCTGCTGATCCTGTCGCGGCCTGGACGGGAGAATGTGCGTCAGGGCGTGCTCGCCGATGAAATGGGGCTCGAGGGCCCGTCGGTGGTCCGATTGATCGATCTCCTGGCCGCCGAAGGTCTGGTCGAGCGCCGCGAGGATCCGACCGACCGTCGCGCCAAGGTTTTGCATCTGACCCCGCTTGGCGAAGCCAAGGCCGACGAAATCAGGCGCGTGATGCGCCGGCTGCGTGGCGACCTGATGAAGGGCATCGCGCCCGATGAACTCGCTATTGCCTTCGATGTGCTCGGACGGATCGAGCAATCGGCCAATCGTCTCTATGAAGCCGCCGAGGAGGCGGACGCGCTGCCATGACCTCCGCTGTTACCCGGCCGCCGTTTCTCGTCCGCCACGCCGACATCATCTTCTCCGTGAAAACCTTCATCGCCGGCATGATGGCGCTGCTGATCGGTTTTGCGATGGATCTGCCGCGGCCCTACTGGGCGCTGGCCACGGTCTATATCGCCTCGCAGCCGCTGGCCGGCGCCACGCGTTCGAAAGCGCTGTTTCGCGTCATCGGCACACTGGTTGGCGCTTCGGCCAGTGTGGTACTTGTCCCGAACCTCGTTAATTCGCCGGAACTGCTCAGCCTCGTCATCGCGCTGTGGGTTGGCCTCTGTCTTTATGTGTCGCTGCTGGATAGGACGCCGCGCGGCTACATGTTCATGTTGGCGGGCTACACCTGTGCGCTGATCAGCTTTCCCTCGGTCAACGAACCCGCCGCGATCTTCGATACCGCCGTGGCGCGCAGCGAGGAGATCATTGTCGGCATTCTCTGTGCCACACTTGTTTCCACAATCTTGCTGCCGCGCAGTGTCGGTTCGGCGGTTGCCGCGCGGGTCGATAGCTGGCTCGCCGGTGCGCGCAGACTGACGCAGGACGTGCTGGCCGGCCGCAGCGCCGATCCGGCGACCCGCGACCTGCGCCTCAAGCTTGCTGCCGATGCCGTCGATATCGATACGCTGGCCGATCATCTGGCCTATGACCGGCTCGGCGGACGCGAGACCTCTCGCTGGATGCGCGCCTTGCGTACGCGTATGCTGACATTTCTGCCGCTGCTGTCATCCATCGGCGATCGCATCGACGCGCTGGGCGAAGACGCGCGGACGACTTCACCGCACCTGATGGCTCTGATCGACGACGTCTCGGCCTGGATTGCCGACAATGGCACCGATCGCGAACCCGCCGAGCTGCTGCGCAGCATGATCGCCGCGCAGCAGCCGAAATTGAGCGCGTCGTCGTCGTGGAACGAGATCATGATCGCCAGTCTGCTGATGCGGATGCGCGAGCTCGTCGATATTTCAGCGGATTGTCGGGTCCTCAATCAGGCGATTGCCGAGGGCGGTCGCCCGCCGGGCGCCAAACTCGCTTTTCAGGCCGAAGCCGGCGTGGCGCCGGTGCGGCATGTTGATCACGGCATGGCGCTGTGGTCCGCAGCCGGCGTGTTCGTCACCATCCTGGTCTGCTGCGCGTTCTGGATCGCCACCGGCTGGACCGATGGCGCGACGGCGCCGACCATGGCCGCGGTCGGCTGCTCGTTCTTCGCCAGCATGGACGATCCTGCCGTCGGTTTGCGCGGCTTTGCCAAATGGACGCTGGCCGCGATGGTGATCATTGCGATCTATCTGTTCGCGATCCTGCCTGCGATCACCGATGTCGAGGTGCTTGTGGTCGTGCTGGCGCCGCCGTTCCTGCTGTTCGGTTATCTGATCGCACGCCCGGCGACGTTCTTCATTGGCATGCTGCTGGCGGCGAATACCGCGACGCTGATGGCGCTGCAGACGACCTACAATGCCGACTTCGCGAGTTTCGCCAATTCCAGCGTGGCTTTCTTCGTCGGTACCGAACTCTCCGTCATCTCGATCCAGTTGATCCGCTCGGTCGGCTCCGAATGGAGCGTGAAGCGCTTGATGCGGCGCGGCTGGATCGCCATCGCGCAGGCCGCCGAACAGCGCGGCAATCGGGACCGCGCGGCCTTTGCTGGCCTGATGCTGAATCGGATCGGTCTTCTCGCGCCGCGGCTGACGGCGCTGAAGGATTCGCCGCTGCGTGCTGTCGACAACCTGCGCGAATTGCGCGTCGGGCTAAACATCGTCGATCTGCGCCGGGCGCGTCATCATCTGTCGTCACCGACGCTCAATGCTATGGACACGATGCTGGACGAGCTGGCCGTGAGCTTCCGCAACTACAAAGGCGGTGCGATGCCGGAACCACTGCTGACGAAAGTCGATCACGCGCTGTCGGAAGCCATGGGCGAACGCGGGGCAGGGCGCGCGGACGCGTTGATCGGCCTCGTCGGCATTCGCCGCGGTCTGTTCCCGACGACACCGGCCTATCTGCCCGAACCGAGCCTTCTCGCCGGGAGTGTGGCCGCATGAGATATGAAGTCGATCTGTTCGGCGTGCTGTTGCCATCGCTGATGCTGTGGCTGGTCATCACCTACGCCATCGGCGCGCTGCTGCGCCCGCTGATCGAACGCTCGGGCCTCTATCGCTATGTCTGGCACCGCGCGCTGTTCGATCTTGCTCTGTACGTTTGCCTGTTGGGCGGCGTTGTCTATCTGTCCTCCGGATTACTGTCATGAAAAACACTGTGAGTTTCGTTCGCCGTTTCGCTGTCACCGCGCTGGCCGTCGTCGCCGCGCTCGCCGTCGGGCACTATCTCTGGGTCTATTATATGGATGCGCCGTGGACCCGCGACGGCCGCGTCCGCGCCGATGTGGTCACCGTGGCGCCGGATGTTTCGGGCTTCGTTACGGAAATCCTGGTGAAGGACAATCAGAAGGTCACGCGTGGCGATGTCATCATGCGCATCGACCGCGCGCGCTTCGCCCTGGCGCAGCAGCAAGCCGAAGCCGTCGTCGCCGGTCGCAAGGCCAGCCTGGAGCAGGCTGAACTTGATCTCAAGCGCTACAAGGAACTGACAACGGCTGCTGTCTCGCAGCAGAAGCAGGAACAGGTGCTGGCGACGCAACTGTTGGCCAAGGCGTCACTGGATCAGGCCATCGCCGATCAGGCGGTGGCGCAGCTCAATCTCGACCGTAGCGAGATCCACGCGCCGGTGTCAGGCGTGATCTCCAACATGGACCTGCGGCCCGGCACCTATGTCACCGCCGGCAAGGGCGTGATGGCATTGGTCGATACGTCGAGCCTGCATGTGGACGGCTATTTCGAGGAGACCAAGCTGTCGCGCATTCACGTCGGCGACCCCGTCCACATTCACTTGATGGGCGATGCAACCAAGCTCACCGGCCATGTGGAGAGCGTCGCCGCCGGCATCGAGGATCGCGACCGTGCAGAAGGCAGCAATCTGTTGGCCAATGTGACCCCGACCTTCAGCTGGGTCCGCCTCGCCCAGCGTGTGCCGGTGCGCATCGCGCTCGATCCGGTGCCGGCCGGCGCCACGCTGGTCGCAGGGCGTACGGCCACGGTGGAGATCCTGCCGGGCGAAGGCACGGCGATAGCGAAGGCGAATTGAGGCTCAGGCGTCTGCGTCCGGCATCGTATCCAGCAGCATCGTCTCAAATCGCGCACGGATCTCGCGGGGCGTGGCACCAAAACGCTTCTTGAAGGTGCGGTTGAAATAAGAGAGGTCGCCGAAGCCGACCTCGAAGGCGATGGTGCTGACGGCGCGATCCCCACGGCTGCCGTCGCGCAGCATGTGGAAGGCGCGCTCGAGCCGGCGCTCCAGCAGATAATCCGAGAATGTGCGGCCTTCAGCCTCGAACAGTTTCTGGAAGTAGCGTGCGGTCACACCATGCGTCGTTGCCAGCCGTTCCAGTGACAGCGTCGGCTGGCTGAGGCTGGCCTCGATATCGGCCTTGAGCGATAGCAGGCTGATGGTCGGTCGGTCCTGCCGTAGTGTCGCGCGTCGCTCCGGCGCATCGGCTTCGTCGATCATCGTGGCGACGAGACCGTTCATGTAGTCGATGGCGAGGCCGGTCAGTGCCGCGGAGTTCATCGGCAACAAACCGCGCATCACGGCAGCGGCGTAATGGCCGAGCGCGATCAGCCCGCCATTGTCATGGGCGATGTGGCGCAATCCGGTACGGCCATTGCCGGGGAGCAGCAGGCAGTCGACGCGGCTCACATCATTCATGATGAAGGTGGTAGCGCGGCCGGGATCGAGAATGATCGCCTCGCGCGGCATGCATGTCTGGCGCTGACCATCCTGCTGGACGATCACAACGCCGTCGGACGGCCGCAGCACCAGGATATCCTGCGGCGAGTTGTCGATCGTCTCGTCGTCGGGCACGGTCCAGAGCGGCGCCGGATCGAAGCATGACATCAGTCCGAGATGCGGCTGCATCCGCAGGATCGCCTTCGACTGGAAAGGCGCCGTACGAAACGATCCCAGCGAATTGCGCTGCACGGTCTTCCACGGCAGGCGGCTCTCAAGCGGCTTACGCAGGGTGTCATCGATATCGTCGGCAACCAGCCAGAGCGGGACGAGGGGGCAATCTGGAGCGGCATCGACGCAGGATGAAGACCGCGACTGATGCACGTTTGCCACAGCATCGAATCCAAACCGCTTCGTTCGCTCCAGTCCGACTATCAATTCACCGAGTCCAAGTCATGCAATGGGCTGTGCCGTATCGCTGTGACGATAGACGGAATGCGCGGGCGTAAGAAGAGTAAAGCCGCGGCTGGAATTTACATTGATTCCAAACTGCTGAGGCCTCGGTCGAATTGACCGGCTCGATTTCCCCAGTGCTTCGTCGCCACGAACATACGGAAGACTCCCAGCTCATGCGTTACAGCCAGTTCCTTCTCATCCCCGCAGTCGGGCTCATGTCTTCGCAGGCTGTTGCGCAGCAGAGCGCGGGCGTCACGCTCGACGAGATCACGGTAACGGCCGCGCGTGCGCAGCGCTCGATTTCGGATATTCCGCAGACCGTGCAAGTGATCGACCAAAAGGAAATCGACGAACAGCTCAAGCAGAGCGGCAGCGCATCCGCGCTGCTGGCCAAATTTCTGCCGGGCTTCTCGGTATCGAACCAGACTATCTCCGGCGCTTCCGAAAGCTATCGTGGCCGCGACCTCCTGGTGCTGATGGACGGCGTGCCGCTGACGACGCCGCTCCGCGACGTCTCGCGTGTTCTGTCGCTGATCGATCTGAATTCCGTCGAGCGCATCGAACTGGTCGCTGGTGCATCGAGCCTGTATGGCGCCGGGGCGACAGGCGGTACGGTGAATTTCGTCACCAAGAAAGCGCAGCCGGGCGGTCCGCGCGTCAGCGTCAACACGGCGCTGCGCACCTTCACTGCCGATCCCGGCGGTTCGCTGGCACCGGAGCTGTCGGCAAGCGTCAGCGGCAAGCACACCAATGGTATCGATTATGTGTTCGTCGGCAGCGGTCGCGGTGCGCAGAAGACTTATGATGGTGCGGGCCGTGAACAGCCATCGGACGCGATGCTCGGCCAGGGCGGTGGCGATCGTCTCGCCAGCGGAAATTTCCTTGGCAAGATCGGTTACGACTTTGATGGCGGCAAGCGCATCGAAGCCTCGATCAGCCAGTTCTATCTCGACCAGACGCCGAAATATCTCACCGACTATTCGGGCGCCTATGCGAAGCCGGATTTCACCAAGCCCTATACCGGGCAGAGCGTGTTGGAAGATTCGCGCTCGTTCCAGCTCCGCTACAGCGATACGGACTTCGTGCTCGGCAATCTCAGCGTGGTCGGCTTCTACAATGACATCAAGAAGCGCTTCAACTATTCGGAATTCTCCTATCCCTATAACTCGCTGGTCTATTATTCCGGCAACCCGCTGAGCCCGACCAGCCCGGCTAACCAGACCACGCTCTATTCCGAGCGCGGTGGCGTCAACCTGACGATCGATACGCCGCTCGACCGCATCTGGAACGGTGCCAAGGTGACCTGGGGCACGGACGTCGTCCATGACAAGACATGGCAGACATTGACGGATGGCCGCGACGTGTTCACGCCGCTGACCCAGGTCACGACCGCCGGATTTGCATTGGTGCAAGTCCCGATCACCGATCGCCTGACCGCGCGCGGCGGCGTTCGCTACGAGCATTTCGATCTCAGCGTCGACGACTTCCTGCGTCCGGCCGCCTATGCTGCGATTTCGCCGGTGACGCGCTTCGTTCTTCCGCCGCTCAACGTTATTGGCGGCCAATACGAATATGCGTCGCCGACCTACAATCTCGGCGCGACCTTCAAGCTGAACAACAAGATCGATCTGTTCGGCGGTTTCTCGCAGGGCTATGCGCTGCCTGATGTCGGCGCATATACGCGCCGCGCCGGTCTGTCATCCACGGCCTTTGCCTGTCCGGTGGCGACGCCGAACTGCCTGCCGCTGGCGCGCCAGACCATCTCCTTCACCTCGATCGCGCCGGAAGCCCAGATCGTCAACAATTACGAGATCGGTATTCGCGGCGGCGACGGCCCCTACAAGGGCAGCATCACCGGCTTTGTCAGCACGTCCGAGAAGGGCGTGACGTTCGATCCGGTCACCAACCTGATTTCGCAGCAGAAGGAAATGATCTACGGCGTCGAATATATCGGCGAAATGGCGATCAACCGGAATTTCACGCTCGGAACCACCATCGGCTACAAGGAAGGTCGCTTCGACAGCAACAAGGATGGCGTGCTCGATAGCTGGCTTCCTAACAACCGGATCGGCAGCCCGGTGCGCGGCCTGATCTTTGGCGACTATCGTTTCGACAACGGCATCAAGCTGCGCCTCGAGGGCGAGGGTTATGCCGCTCGTAACCGCGGCATCAACCTTGCTAACACGATCTATCCCCTCGAAGGCGGCTTCACGATGAATGCTGCGCTGAGCGGGCCAGTCTATGGCGGCGAGGCCTATGCTGCCGTCAACAACCTGTTCGATGCGGAATTGCAGAATCCGACCGCGACGTCGGTGCGCAACCTGCCGGTCTATTCCTGGGGCCGCACCGTGACGGTCGGCTATCGCAAGACATTCTAGGGCGTGATCCCGAAAAGTGGTCGCCGGCTTTCGGATCAGATCACGCTCAAACAAGACAAACCTTCCAAGGCCACTTCCCAGGGAGTTCGAATTGCCATCATGGTCGATCTGGACATTTCAGGAAGCCTGCTGACGCTACGGTTTCTGCCGCCTTACGCTGACACGGACGAGCGCGACTATCTGGATGCGCTGGTTCGGGTCGGCGAACACGATGCGCCGTTTGAACTTCTGACCGTGTTCGGGGGCGGTGGGAAACTGTCTGTCGCCGGCGAGCGTGAGCAGGCGCTGTGGTTCAAGGCGACGCGCGGCCATATCTCCGCGCGCTGCCGTGCCGTGGCGATCGTGCGGCCGGGGGCGAACAAGAAGATGGAAGAGACCTTTCGGAAGCTGTGGCCGATGCCGCTGGTGGCGCTTGAGGACGAGAGCGCCGCGCGCGCCTTTCTCGCCGGACATCGAGGCATAGCATGAGCACCGTCGAGCTTCATGCAGCCGCGCCGGTCGCGATCATGGGACGCAAGCGCCTGTTCGTCGTCCTCGGGGGGCTGTATCTCGCGCAGGCGATCCCGTCCTATCTGTTCGTGGCGGCCCTGCCACCGATCATGCGCGAGGCGGGCGTGTCGCGCAGCGAGATCGGCTATCTCAGTCTCTGGTTCCTGCCGTTGCTGCTGAAGTTCTTCTGGGCGCCGGTGGTCGATCGCATTCGTCCCTTCGCGCGCGCACATCGCGCGGGCTGGGTGATCGTGACGCAGACCGGCGTGATCATCAGCCTGCTGTGTCTGATCCCGCTCGGCGCGACGAATATCTGGGGCATCATCGCGGTTGGCCTGTTCGGTTCGCTGCTGATCTCGACCCAGGACATCGCTACCGATGGCTATGCGGCGAAATATCTCGCGCCGGAGGATCGTGCCATCGGCAACGCCATTCAGGGCGGATCGGTCGCATTCGGTGTGGTGATCGGCGGCACGCTCGGCCTCGTGCTGTATGCGCATATCGGCTGGACCGGCATGCTGTTGACCATCGCCGGCTTCTCGCTGATCCCGCTCTTTGCAGCCTTCGCGATGCGCGAGGAAGATGCCGGGCAGATCGACTCAGCGAAGCCGCGCCCGTCGGTGATGGCCTTCCTGCGTCGACGCGAAGTGCGCAACATCCTGTGGATCGCGCTGATCTACCGGATGAGCGAAGGCCTCGTGAAGGCGATGGAGGGCAGCTATCTCGTCGATGCCGGCGTGCCGCTCAAACAGATCGGTTATCTCTCCGGTGGTGCTGCGACGACGGCGGGTCTCGCAGGCGCGGCCGGTGCGGCATGGCTGTTGCAACGCTGCGGCACCGGCTGGACGCTGGGCCTGCTGGGCATTCTCCGCACCATCTGCTTTGCGCTGTTCACGGCGCATGCGTTGGGCGTGGTCACCGGCATCTGGCCAATCTTCGGAGCGGCCGGGTTCCAGACGTTGATCCGTTATATGGAGATCGTTGCGCTCTACAGCCTGTTCATGGCCGCGGCCTCGAAAGAACAGCCGGGCACCGACTTCACGATTCTCGCCTGTGCCCAGCTGATCATCTACTTCATCGGCTCGATGCTGTCGGGCCGTATTGCCGATCTGCTCGGCTATGGGACGCTGTTCAGCGTCGCCACACTGTTGTCGCTGATCGCGGCGATTGCCACGATGCGCATTCTCGCCGCACACCAGCCAGCTAGTTCGACGCCGGCGCAGTCTGCGTGAAGCTGCGGTCGACGGCCTTGCTGACATCGACCTGCTTCGACAGGATTCCGTAGCGTGTGGCGCGGTCGGACGCTTCCTGGAACTCCTTCACCACGCCATCGTCGATGGCGATTGGTCGCGTGTCCTGTGCCTTGTAGGCGCGCAGCAGAACGTCTTCCGGCAGCTTGGTCAGTTCGGCGGTGTTCTTTGCATAGTCCTCGATGTGCTCGCGCGACCAGTTACGCGCTTTGTCGAGACGCCGCAGGAAGTCGGCGATCGCCTCGCGCTTGGTGGCGATGGCCTGATCGGACGCGATGATGAAGGTCAGCGTCGGCGTCAGACCGGTGCCGTCGGCGACGACACGGGCATTGTCCTTCAGCACGGCATAGGAGACATAAGGCTCCCACACCGCCCAGCCATCGATGGAGCCGGCGACCAGCGCAATCTTGGCATCGACGGGGCCGAGCGGTGCGAAGGTCGCATCGGTGATCTTGTAGCCGGCCTTCTCCAGCGTCGCGTCAATCAGGAACTGGCCCCAGCCGCCGCGCGTACCGGCGAGGCGCTTACCCTTGAGATCGGCCGCGGTCTTGATCGGTGAATCGTTGCGCACCAGGATCGCCTGTGTATCCGCATTGGCGCGCACGCCGCCGATCGCCTTGATCGGCGAGCCGTTGGCATAGACCGAGAGGAAAGCAAGGTCGCCGGTGTGGCCGACATCGAGCGCACCGGCATTGATGGCTTCGAGGATCGGCGCGGCCGCAGGAAATTCCGACCACTGGATTTTGTAAGGTAGGTCCTTGGTGAGTCCGGCTGCTTCCAGCAGCGAACGGTTGCCGCCCTTCTGGTCGCCGACGCGCAGCGTGATCTGGTCGGCTGCGAAAGCGGAGGTGGCGAGCGCTGCGCTGAAGACTGTGGCGACGAGCGTTGATAGCAAACGACGCGTAGGGGAGGCGGTGGTCATGGTCATTTTCTCTGATGCAATGGCGTGCATCAAAGCTACGTTCAGTGCGATTCCAGTCAATGAAATGGCTGACTGAATATTATCCAGCGGAAGCAACGAATGTATCGCTGCTGGAAATGGCGTGGAAGTTTTGCATTTTTCAGGGAATCTGATGTGTTTTGGTTCACTGTCATCCCAAGCGCGCATTCCCGCCCAACTCTGCCGCCTTTCCGCCAGAATTCGCTTCTGCGGCGCATTTGATGCGCCGCAGAATAGCCACGAGCGTCAGCCGAAATAGGGAATGGATTACTCCGAACAGACAAAAACCCTGACGCTATTTCGCAATCGGGCCGTTTGGAGTGCGACGGATTTGGAAGTCGCCCGGCATTCGGGCCGGGAGCATTTCAAAGTGGGGTCTGTGCTTCAATTGATTTCGTCGCTGACCGTGGGAGGGTCCGAGCGACTGCTGATCAATTTCGCTGCCAGTTGCACGCCGGGAGAGGATATTCCGCAGGTTTTCGTCGTCATCAACGACTTTTTCCATCCTGACCTCGCTGCCGAGCTCTCCGCGACAGGGCATCCGGTCTACTTCCTCAAGCGTCCACCCGGGAACCGCAATCCACGTGTCATTCTAAGCTTGCTCAACATCATCCGTCGTCACGATATTCGTATCATCCATGCGCATGACAGCGGCGCCAAGCACTTCGCCATGTTGAGTAAACTGTATCGTCCGATGAGCGTCGGCTACACGATTCACAATACCGGCCTCGTCAATGCGTGGGACCGTGTGAAGCTTCGGCTGCATCAGCGGTTCGTCGATTGGAACATCGCGATCTCTGCTGCGGTCGAGCGTGAATGTGAATCTGTCAAACTGAAGCGCCTGTTCAAGGTGCATAACGGTATCCCGCTGGCGACGTTCGATAGGGTGGCGCGGCAACGTCGCATCGGACCGGCTCTGCGGCTGATCAATGTCGCCCGCATCTATCCGAAGCAGAAAGGGCAGGACATCCTGATCAAGGCGGTCAGCCTCTGCGTCGCGCGCGGGCTCGACATTCGCTGCGATTTCGTCGGCAGCCCGCCTGCGGGCGACGAGTCGACCCTCCTGAGTTTGAAGGCGCAGGCAATCGCCGAGAATGTCGCCGATCGTATTCGCTTTCTGTGTGGGCGCACCGATGTGCGTCGTCCGCTGGACGAGGCCGATATCTTCGTCCTGCCGTCGCGTTTCGAAGGTTTCGGGCTGGTGCTGCTCGAAGCCATGGCCGTTGGCCTGCCTGTCATCGCCGCGGATGTCGATGGCCCGGCCGAACTGCTGGTGGACGGCTCGAACGGTATCAAATTCAAGGTCGGATCCGCCGAGGATCTCGCCGACAAGATCGCGGCGCTTGCAGCGCAGCCCGAACTCGCCGCGAAGATCGCAAGGACCGCGAAGGATTTCGTCACCGAATTCGATATCGCAAATATGCGCGACCAGTATTTCGGCATCTACGGGCAGATGATGAAGGCAAGCTAGCCTCAAGTCCGGCGTGTGCGCTTGCCGGTTGCGGCGAGCTTGTCAGCCAGAAATTCCAGCAGCACTTCGACGCGGGCAGGGCGCGGGCCTCCCGGCGGCGTGACCAGATAGACGCCGCTCGATGACTGCGACCAGTCTTGCAGCACGGCTTCGAGCTGGCCGCTGGCGAGGGCCTCGCCAACGATGAAATCCGGCAGGTCGCCGATCCCCAATCCCGCAATCAGGGCCGGCAACAGTGCTTCGCCATTGTTGACGCGGAGCGGCCCGGCTGGCCGCACGCTGGCCTGTTCGCCGGCGGCATTGGTGAAATGCCAGACGCCGGGCGTCGAGAGATAGGTGTAGCCAAAGCATTTGTGGTCGGCGAGATGCATCGGATGTGTCGGTCGGCCGTACTTTTTGAAGTAGGACGGTGCCGCCACGATGGAACGCTTTACCGGACACAATCGCCGCGCGAGCAGCGATGAATCCGGCAGCGTGGCGATGCGGATCGCAGCGTCAAAACCTTCGCCGATCAGATCGACGGTTGCGTCACTGAGGCTGAGGTCGATGGAGACTTCCGGATATTTGGCGAGGAACTCCGGCAGCAGATGCGCCACCGTGTTGGTGCCATAGGTCATCGGCACCGCCAGCCGCACCAGTCCGCGCGGTGTGGCCGATTGCGCGAGAGCCTCGTTCTCCAGCGCTTCGCCATCGGCCAGAAGCTGCGTGGCCTTCACCGCCAGCGTCTTGCCGGCGTCGGTGAGCGCCAGCCGCCGCGAGGTCCGGTTGAACAGTCGCGCGCCTAGGCGATCCTCGAGCCGGCTAACCGCTTTGGAGACAGTGGCCTTGGACAGGGTCAGTTCGCTCGCTGCCGCCGCGAAGGACCGCAGCTCGACCACCTTGGCGAAAATCGCCAGCGCCTCGAAATCGGGGAGTTTTGACATATCAAAATCCGAAACGATGAGTTTCAATCATTTCTATTTATGCATCATTCGAGAGAGCATATCCAGATGCCAAGGATGCAAATGCATCAGCAGACGGAGATTTCGTCATGATCGACCTCAGACCTTTCGACAAACTCGGTGGCGCCGACCACGGCTGGCTCAAGGCCAAGCATCACTTTTCGTTCGGCAGCCACTATGACCCTGACAATATGGGCCACGGCAGCCTGCGCGTGTGGAACGACGATGAGATCGCGCCGAACACCGGTTTCCCGGCGCATCCGCATTCCAACATGGAAATCATCACCTATGTCCGTGAAGGCGCGATCACGCATCAGGACAGTCTGGGCAACACCGGCCGCACCGAGGCCGGCGACGTTCAGGTGATGAGCGCGGGCTCGGGCATCCGGCACTCTGAATACAATCTGGAGCCCGCGACCACGCGAATCTTCCAGATCTGGATCGAGCCCACCCAAACGGGCGGCCAGCCTTGCTGGGGCGCCAAGCCGTTCCCGAAGGCCGATCGCTCCGGCCAGTTCGTGACCATCGCCAGCGGCTTCAAGGACGATGCCGACGCGCTGCCGATCCGGGCCGATGCTCGCGTGCTGGCGACGACACTGAAGGCCGGTGAGACCGCGCAGTATCCGCTCGGTACCGCGCGCAATGGTTACCTTGTGCCGGCCGCCGGCGCGATCGAGATCAACGGCATTCGCGTCAACGCCCGCGACGGTGTTGCCATCCGCGATGAGGCCAATGTCACGATCACTGCGCTGGAAGATTCCGAACTCGTTCTGGTGGACGCCGCCTAACGGCGCCCATCGATCCTCAACCCAACCTCTCAATTAGACATCCAACGGAGACCATCATGACCAAAGTACTCGTTCTGTATTATTCCGCTTATGGCCACATCGAAGCGATGGCCAATGCCGTCGCCGAAGGTGCACGCGAAGCCGGCGCCACTGTCGATATCAAGCGCGTGCCCGAACTGGTGCCTGCCGAGGTCGCCAAGGCGTCCTACTACAAGATGGACCAGGCGGCCCCGATCGCGACCGTCGATGAACTCGCCAATTACGATGCGATCATCGTCGGCAGCGGCACCCGCTTCGGCCGCATGGCCTCGCAGATGGCGAACTTCCTGGATCAGGCCGGCGGGTTGTGGGCCAAGGGCGCGCTGCATGGCAAGGTTGGCGGTGCCTTCACCGCGACCGCGACCCAGCATGGCGGACAGGAAACCACGCTGTTCTCGATCATCACCAACCTGCTGCATTTCGGCATGACCATTGTCGGCCTCAACTACGGCTTCCAGGGGCAGATGAAGCTCGATGAGGTCACGGGCGGTTCGCCCTATGGCGCGACCACGATCACCGGCGGCGACGGTAGCCGCCAGCCTTCGGCCAACGAACTGGCCGGTGCCCGCTATCAGGGCAAGGTGATCGCCGAGACGGCCAAGAAACTTCATGGCTGAGCTGCGTAGCTAACTAAAAAGAGATGGCTGACAGGAGAAAGGCGGCGTTCTGATTGCAGGACGCCGCCTTATTTATGCAACGACGAAACGGATTCTATTTCGCAATGCTCGATGTGTACTTCATTTATCAGCTGGCACGGCGGCCGCTGCATGCGATGGCCCGGAAATGGGTTTGCCGCGGCATCGCCCATGTGACCAGGGGCGAAGTCGTTTGCTCCAAATGCCGCCAACGCTGAAACGTTCCTTGATCGTTGGACTGGCAAGGTTGCGTCTGGAGACGTAGACTTAGGATATGTCCAAATCAGCCAGTCCGTCCGCGCCAGCGCTCAGTATCCGCATCGACCTCGATTCCGAGGGGCGGATCGGACCGGGCAAGATCCTGCTTCTCGAACATATCCACGCCACTGGTTCGATTTCGGCGGCCGGCCGTGCCATGGCGATGTCCTACAAGCGCGCCTGGGATCTGGTGGATGAACTCAACCGGATCTGCGGGCAACCTGCCGTCGAGCGCCAGACCGGCGGCAAGAACGGCGGGGGCGCCATCCTCACGCCATTCGGCCTGACGCTCATCAAGCGCTACCGCGGCATCGAAAATGCCGCGGCCACCGCCGCGCGCAAGGAGCTGCTGGCTCTGAAGGGCGATATCGGCAAGAAGCGCAGGTTCTAATCGGTCAACCCGGCGGTATCCCCGTTGTATCCGGGTAAATATATCGCGACCGTCACCCTGATCGCGCTTTCGAATGCCTCTATTCTCGACTAGCATTGTGCCGTCCTCGGCCGCTCCCGGCGCGCTGGGTCTCAACCGGAATCCCGCAATGTTCGATGCCCAATGCGATCTCGCTGCGCTGGTCTATGAGAAAGACCAGGACCCGGATGCCGTATTACAGGTTTTTGCGGCTGATCTGAGCAAGCGGGGCGTTCGCCCGGTCGGGCTGGTGCAGCTTGGACATCGCGAAGTCGACGTACCAAAGCTCACAGCGGTGATGCTGCATACGGGCGCGCAGGTGCGCTTGTTTCAGGATCTCGGCCCCGGCGCAAAAGGCTGCAAGCTGGATGTCGGACAATTGCTCGATGCGGGCACCCAGGTCGCCGACGCCATCGACGAGGGGGCCGATCTGGTCATCATCAACCGGTTCGGCAAGCAGGAGCGCGAGGGTAAGGGGCTCGCTTATCTGATTGAGCGCGCGCTCACCAACGATATCCCCGTGGTGATCGCAGTGCCGTCACATCGCTTTGCCGAATGGATCGAATTTGCCGATGGCATGAGCGTCAAACTTCATTGCGATCGCGAGTCGCTCGACGGCTGGTGGGCGAAAGTCTCCTGCCGTACCGAGGGGCAGATGCGTCAGGACCATCGCAGCGTTTGCGAAGTGCTGAAATAGAGTTCCATCAACGTGCAGTCGTCAATCGTTCGAGTACCGTTGCTCCTGCCACGGATCGCCGCGATTGTGATAACCGCGAACTTCCCAATAGCCGAGCTTGTCGTCGCTGATGAACTGGATGCGCTGCAGCCACTTGGCGCTCTTCCAGAAATACAGATGCGGCACGATCACGCGCACGGGGCCGCCATGGTCGCGCTCGATCGGGGAGCCCTGCCACGAATGCGCCAGCAGTGCGTCTTCGGCAGCGAAGTCGTCCAACGACAGGTTGGTGGTGTAGCCGTCATGGGATTCCAGCACCACGAAGCGCGCCTCGGGCTTCGGCTGGCAGGCATCCAGCAGCGCGCGGGTCGAAAGACCCTCCCACTTGTTGTCGTAACGCGACCAGGTGGTAACGCAATGGATGTCTGAGATGAAAGTCGATTGCGGCTGTGCGCTGAACTGGCCGAAATCCCAGAACAGTGGCGTCTCGACGGCGCCGTAGACATCGAGGCGCCAGCGCTCGCGGGGGATGTCGGGTGTGATGCCCAGATCCAGCACCGGCCAGTCCTGGGTCAGGTGCTGGCCGGGCGGGAGCCGCTGGTCATCCGGGCGCGCAATCTTGCCGGTGAGAAACCGGCCTTCGCGAGCCCAGCGCTGTTTGGTCTGCGTCAGCTTGGATTCCGGCGGGGTGTGATCCTCGGTCATGGCTGACGCTCTTTCTCTAGACGGATGTCGTCACTCGTGACGGTGCATCGCCGACTTGTGCTTGGTGTCGCGCATGGTGGCGTAAATCAGCAGCGACAGGAAGATCATACCCGACAGATAATAGTAGAACCACTGTTCATGACCGATCTGCTTGAAGTACAGCGCGATTGCCGGCGCCGTACCGCCGAAGATTGATACCGTCAGCGCATAGGGCACGCCGACGCCCAGCGCACGGATATTGGTCGGAAATAGTTCGGCCTTCACCACCGCATTGATCGAGGTATAGCCGGCCACGAACACCCAAGCGCCGCAGATCAGCAGGAACGCCGTGAATGGCGACTTGGTGGTTTGCAGCGTGGTGAGGATCGGCACGGTCGCCAGTGTGCCGGCAACGCCGAAGAAGATCAGCAGCGGCTTGCGGCCGATGCGGTCGGAGATCGCGCCATAGATCGGCTGCAGCAGGCAGGCGAACACCAGCGTGCCAAAGATCACCGTCGTGGTCTGGTCCGCGGTGAGGCCGACCGAGAGCTTCACGAAGGTCTGCATGTAAGTGGTGAAGGTATAGAACGCTGCGGTGCCGCCGGCGGTGAGGCCGACAACCAGCAGCAATTCGCGCGGATACGCCATCAGTGCGCGCAGCGAACCCATTGGCTTGGCCTGCTTCTTCGCTTCAACGAACTGGTCAGTCTCGTGCATGTCGCGACGCATCACGGCGGTGAAGACCGCAAGACCCGCGCCGATCACGAACGGAATGCGCCAGCCCCAGTCCTTCAGCTCCTGCTCGGTGAGGAACACCTTCTGCAGCAGCAGGAGAACGATGATCGCGGTCAGCTGGCCGCCGATCAGGGTGACGTACTGGAAGCTCGAATAGAAACCGCGATGCTTGGGATCGGCGACCTCCGAGAGATAGGTGGCGCTGGCGCCGTATTCGCCGCCGAGGCTGAGGCCTTCGATGATGCGGGCGAGCGCGAGCAGGATCGGTGCCGCGATGCCGATGGTGGCATAGGTCGGTGTGCAGGCGATGATCAGCGAGCCGAAGCACATGCACAGGACCGAGATCGTCAGCGATATACGACGGCCATAGGTGTCGGCGAGATAGCCGAACAGCCAGCCGCCGAGCGGCCGCATCAGGAAGGTGGCGGCAAACAGCACGGCCGCATTGAGCTGCTGAACGACGGGGTCGGAGTTCGGGAAGAAGGCCGGCGCGAAATACAGGGCGAAGGCGGTGTAGGCGTAGAAGTCGTACCACTCGACGAGATTGCCCATCGAGCCGATGAAGATCGCCTTGATGCGTTTTTTGGCGTCGTCAAAATGGAGTTTGCCGTCCGCCGGCGGTGCGAATGAATCTGCCACGTAGAACCCTCGTATTCCGTGAAATGAAATGTCCCGTTGCCACGCTCGGCACGAAAAGCCAATGCCGCGGAATGCATTGCTGCTGGCAGGATCGTCTGTCAGGAGACGCGTGCATCCCGGCCGCGGCCGCGCATGAATAGCTGTGACGTGCGGCAATGTGGCTTAGACGAAAGTCTATGGGCGTGTGTGAAGGAACTCGTCGGGGACAATGTTCCCTGTAGTCGTGCCCGGCATCGAGCCGGGCATCCATCTTCGGACGGTAAAGTTGGAGGGCCGGGTCATCTAGCGAAGCTCGCTTCGTGCTGCCCGGCCATCACAGTGGAGTTCCGTTACTTCGCCGGGCGCGGATTGATCGGCGTGGAGTCGCGCAGACCCAGAATGTCTTCCAGCACGCGTGCGCCGGCGAGCAATGAGGCTTCGCCGCGCGGCGGGCCGACCACCTGCAATCCGACTGGCAGACCCGTCGATGTGAAGCCGCAAGGCATCGACAGCGCCGGGCAGCAGGTCAGCGTGATCGCATAGACGATGCCCAGCCACTGCACGTAGTTGTCGAATTTGGTGCCGTTGCATTCGGCGAGATAGCGCTGCTCGATCGGGAATGGTGGCGTGATGGTCGCCGGGCACAGCAGCAGGTCGTATGTCTGGAAGAACTCGTAAGCGCGTGCCGCCAGCGTGACACGCTGTGCTTCCGCCTTGGCCAGATCCTCGACCTTCAGCTTCAGGCCTTCCTCGATATTCCAGATCACTTCCGGTTTCAGCTTGTCGCGGTGGTCGCGAAGCAGGCCGAGCTTCGAAATCGCGAAGTCATAAGCGCGCAGCACGTGGAAGCATTCGTGTGCCTCGCGGAGATCCGGATGCGCTTCCTCGACGATGACACCTGCTTCGGCGAACTTCTCCGCCGCCTTGCGGGTGAGGGCGGCGACTTCCGGATCCACCGGCGTGATGCCGAGATCCGGTGAATAGGCGATGCGCTTCGGCTTGGTGCCGGCGCGCACGGCGGAGCGGAACGAGGTCGGCAGCTTCGGCAGCGAAATGAGATCGGCGGGATGTTCGCCGCTCATGGCGTCGAGCATCAGCGCAAGGTCTTCCACGGTGCGGGCCATCGGGCCCTGCACGCTGACCATCCGGGCCAGCGCAACATTCGGCGTTGAGGCGACACGGCCGACGCTCGGGCGCAGGCCGACGATACCGCAAAAGCTGGCGGGATTGCGTAGCGAACCGCCCATGTCCGAACCATGCGCGATCCAGGCTGTTCCGCTGGCGAGTGACGCGGCAGCGCCGCCGGACGAGCCGGCTGCCGACTTCGAGAGGTCCCACGGATTTAGCGTCGCCCCGAACACTTCGTTGAACGTGTTGGCGCCGGCGCCGAATTCGGGCGTGTTGGACTTGGCGTAGATCACGCCGCCATTCTCTTCGAGACGCTCGACGAGGACGTTGGACTTGGTCGGCACTACATCCTTGAAGATTGGCGATCCCTGTGTGGTGCGCACGCCGGCGACGGCGGTGAGATCCTTGATCGGCACCGGCAGGCCGGCGAGGATGCCGCGTTCGCCGAGCGGCTTCTTCATCAACGCCTTGGCATGGTCGCGCGCGCGATCGAAGCACAAGATCGGCAGTGCATTGACCTGGCCATCGACCTCCTTGATGCGGCCTTCGAGCGCGTCGAGCACGTCGAGCGGCGTCACCGTGCCGTTGTTGAGTTGATCGACGACGGCGCAGGCCGTTGCTTTGATGAGGTCTTGATGAGAGGCCACGCACGTCTCCAGATGTGATGCAGAAAAGGCAGGTGCAGCATGATAGTCCGGCACGTAGCCGTGTAGACCATTTTCTGCATAAATGGGACTCGCAGGCGCTCTCGCCTCACACAATGCAGGGATGCAACCATGAGTAAGCCTTTCGGCGATTCCAACTGGCGCGCGATGTCACGCGAGCAGCTCGATGCCGGTCTGAACAACTCGACCGCCGTTGCGGGCAGCGCCGATATCGCCGCCGGATGGGGGCAGCGCTCCGATGCGATGAAGGCGAAGTATCCTGCGCATCTCGACGTCGCCTACGGGCCGCGCGAGCGCAATAAGTTCGATTTCATCAAGGCGGCCGAGGGCGGGCCGACACTGCTGCTGATCCACGGCGGCTACTGGCAGATGCGTTCGAAGGATTTCTTCACCTGCTTCGCCGCAGGTCCCATCGCCCACGGCATCAATGTCGCTGCGATTGGCTATACGCTCGCGCCGGATGCGACGCTCGACGAGATCGTCGCCGAGATTCATGCCGGCGTTGATGCGCTCGTCGAGAAGCTGCCCTCGCTCGGCGGCGATCCTAACCGCATCGTGGTGTCCGGCTGGTCCGCCGGTGGTCATCTCACTTCGACGACGTTGTCGCATCCGAAGGTGAAGGGCGGTGTCGCCATCTCGGGCATCTACGATCTCGAACCGATCCGCGCGTCCTATCTGAACGAGAAGCTCAAGCTCGACGAGGCAATGTCGAAGCGGCAGTCGCCGCTGCTGCAGGATGGCGGCCCGGACAAGCCGCTGGCGCTGGTGGTCGGCGGCGGCGAATTGCCGATTCTGCGCCAGCAGACGGCGGACCTCGCCGTGCATCGGGCAAAACACGGTCTGCCGGTCAGTTATGAGGAGATTCCGGGCGCGGATCACTTCTCGATCATGAAAGAGCTGGAATCGCCGACGGGGCGGATCACGACGCTGATCAAGGAATTGGTCGCGCGGGTTTAAAGTCAGACCTGCAACTTGAATATGCGAGACCCGGCGCCGTTCGCCAGCGCCGGGATTGTTTTGTCTACAGCCCCTGTCCGCCTGACACCTCGATCCGCTGTGCGTTCACCCAGCGATTATCTTCCGACAGCAGGCTAGCGATCATAGGCCCGATATCGTCGGGCAGGCCGACGCGGCCAAGGGCGGTCATGCCAGCGATCGTCTTGTTGATGTCCGGATTGTCGCGCACGGCGCCGCCGCCGAAATCGGTTTCGATTGCACCGGGCGCGACCGTGTTCACGGTGATCCGGCGGCTGCCCAGTTCCTTGGCCATATACATCGTCATGACCTCAATGGCGCCCTTCATCGCGGCATATGCGGCATAGCCAGGCAGGCACATCCGCGTCAGGCCCGACGACAGGTTCACGATGCGGCCGCCGTCCGCGATTAGTGGCAGCAGTGTCTGCGTGAGAAAGAACACGCCCTTGAAATGGATGTTCACCAGCCCATCGAATTGCGCCTCCGTAGTGTCGGAGATCAGCGCATAATCGCCGTGTCCGGCGTTGTTCACGAGATGATCGAACGTCTCGCGGGACCAGGTGTCGCGAAGCGCTGTCCGCAAACGCTCGGTGAAATCCGCGAAGCCCGCAACCTTGCCGGTGTCGAGTTGAAGCGCCACCGCCTTGCGTCCTATGTGCTGGATTTCGGAGACGACAGCCTGTGCGTCTTCGCTGCGGCTTTGATAGGTGAGGACGACATCACCGCCGTGACGGGCGATGTTGAGGGCGGTGTTGCGGCCGAGGCCGCGGCTGGCTCCGGTGACAAGGGTGATTTTGGTCATGGTCAGCTCCTGTGGTGTGACCATCCCGATATCGCGCCGGACAACCGGGTCTGGTTGCCCGAAGCTCGACGTTCCTTGCCTATTCCTCCAAAATCATGCGCAGGTGCGTTGGCGATGATGTAGGCTGGACGTCATGACCACGCTTCTCAATGCTGTTCGCCGTTACACGGAAACACATGCCGATAGTGCCGGTATCGCGACCACGCCGATCCTCGGCCTTGCTGCCGTGCGCGCAACCGCGCCCAGCGATATTGTCCATGCGATCTTCCAGCCGCTCGTCTGCCTCGTCGTGCAGGGCACGAAGCATGTCACCATGGGCACGGAGAGCTTTGCCTTCGCCGGCGGGGATTCGCTGATCATCACGGCCGATGTACCGATCGTTAGCCAGATCACGCGGGCGAGCGTTGCCGCGCCCTACCTCTCGCTGGTGTTCGATCTTGATCTGGCAGTCATTGCAGAGCTGATGCCGGAGATGAAGGACGAGCCTGCGGCCGACCACGTGCCCGTGCGGGTCGAGCCCACCGAGGCCGAGGTTGCCGATGCCGCGTTACGGCTGATGCGTCTGCTCGATAGGCCATCCTCGCTGCCGGTGCTGCGCGCGCAGCTTGTGCGTGAGATGCACTACTGGCTTCTGGCTGGTCGCCACGGGCCGGCGATCCGACGGCTTGGCTGGCCGGACAGCCACGCGCAGCGTGTCGCGCGCGCGGTTGCGGTGTTGCGCACCGAGTTCGCACGGCCTGTGCTGGTCGAACGCCTGGCAGATGTCGCGGGCATGAGCCCGTCGTCATTCCACCAGCATTTTCGCACTGTGACGTCACTTACGCCGCTGCAGTTTCAGAAGCAGTTGCGCCTGATTGAGGCGCGGCGGCTGATGCTGTGGGAGGGCGCGACCGCGAGCAGCGCGGCCTTCGCCGTCGGTTATGAGAGCGTACCTCAATTCACGCGGGAATATGGCCGCATGTTCGGTGCACCGCCGGTGCGCGATATCGAGGCGGCGCGGGAGAAGGCACGCGCCGTCGCTTGATCGGTGATGTGACGAGGCCTTGATGCGTCCACGTAAGGCGGAGCGCCACGACCTGCTCCAGCGCGGTCTTCATCGGCGATGACGGGAACAGCGCCAGCGCATCGACGGCCATGGCGCTGCAATGCTGCGCGCGGCTCATTCAGGTGCAGCAACACGAATGGGGCGCGTTCCAACCGGAGCGCCGGTCGCGCGGTCGATGGTGACGGGATCGATCTCCGTTCCGGCCTCGATGTCGAAGAAGCGGGTGACCTCGCCTCCACCGCGATGCTTGCGTCCCCACGCGCCGATCGCAAACAGCACTGGCAGAAAGTCGCGGCCGGCTTCCGTCAGCACATACTCGTCCCGTGGCGGACGGTCGGAATAGCGGCGTTTCTCCAGCAGCCCCTCCTCGGTCAGGGCTGACAGCCGCCCCGTCAGCATTGTCGGGGCGATACCGAGGCTTTTGCGGAAATCATCGAAGCGGGTCAGCCCGGCATTGGCGTCGCGCATGATCAGCATGCTCCAGGCGTCCCCCACAATCGCCAGGCTTCGGGCGATCAGACATGGCTGGTTCGAAAGATTCTTCATGTCAGTATCTTTTTAGTAGTGACTTGCTATTAATTCGATAGTAACTGACTGTTCATCGATGTTCCATGACAAAATGAGCGGAAGCCGATGAGCAAGACAGAATGCGGCATTGCCCCGGTAACGGGAGCTTCTTCTGGTATTGGGGTGGTGACTGCCCAAGCGCTGCGGTGCGATGGGGCAAACAATGACTAATGCTCCCAGCAATGCCGGATCGGGCGCGCGCTACATTGAGGCGCCCAATCTTTGCATCAACGTTGGGGCGACTGCTTTTGCCTATCGAGACCTGGGTCCCCGGGGCGGCGTGCCGCTTATTCTCCT
This sequence comes from Tardiphaga sp. 813_E8_N1_3, assembly GCF_051811025.1. NCBI lineage: Bacteria > Pseudomonadati > Pseudomonadota > Alphaproteobacteria > Hyphomicrobiales > Nitrobacteraceae > Tardiphaga > Tardiphaga sp. 813_E8_N1_3. The sequence continues at coordinate 4,813,137 of NZ_JBPWQE010000001.1, read as the reverse complement.
CAACCACTGGGGCGCGGTACTGGATAATTTCGATCCGCGGATCGTTGACGGCCTCGCCAGCAAATATCGCGTGATCGCGACCGACTACCGGGGGATCGGTGCGTCGGGCGGAACGGCGCCTGTGACCATCGATGAAATGGCGCGCGACGCGATTGCCCTGATCCGCGCGTTGGGCTTCGAGAAAGTCGATCTACTTGGCTTTTCCCTCGGTGGATTTGTGGCGCAGGACATCGCGCTGAAAGCACCTGACCTCGTGCGAAAACTCATTCTGACCGGCACGGGCCCGGCGGGCGGCACAGGTATCGACAAAGTAGGAGCGGTGTCGTGGCCGCTCATGATCAAAGGTCTGCTGACGCTGCGCGACCCGAAATTCTATCTGTTCTTCACGTCCACGGCCAATGGCCGCAAGGCCGCAAAAACCTTTCTGAACCGGCTGAAGGAACGCAAGGCGGACAGAGACAAGGGGCCGACGCCCAGCGCTTTCCTGCGGCAGCTCAAGGCAATCAAAGCGTGGGGCCGACAGGCGCCTCAGAATCTCGGCCGTATCAAGATCCCGGTCCTGATTGCGAATGGTGACAACGATATCATGGTCCCGACCGTGAACAGCACCGACATGGCCCAACGCATCCCCGGAGCGCAACTGGTGATCTACGAAGACGCCGGGCATGGCGGGATATTCCAGCATTACATCGACTTCGTGCCGAAGGCTCTTTCCTTCCTGAGCGACTGGCGCCGCTGCTAACTTGAGATTGGAGAAAGCCCATGAAGGCGTTCGTCGTTGATAAGTACAAAAAGAAGGGCGCTCTGCGTCTGGCCAACGTGCCCGAACCGGACGTGCAGGACACTGATGTCCTGGTCCGGGTTCACGCCACGGCTGTGAACCTGCTGGATTCCAAGCTCCGGGACGGAGAGTTCAAGCTTATTCTTCCCTATCGTCCGCCCTTCGTCTTGGGGCACGACGTCGCCGGAACGGTTGTCAGGACAGGATCCAGGGCCAGCCGATTCAAGGTGGGCGACGAGGTCTATGCTCGGCCGCGCGATCATCGGATCGGTACATTCGCCGAATTCATCGCCATCGATGAAGCCGACGTGGCGCTAAAGCCGAAAAACCTCAGCATGACGGAAGCGGCGTCTATCCCGCTGGTGGGGCTGACGGCATGGCAGGCGCTGGTCGAAGTGGGCAAGGTGAAGCCTGGCCAGAAGGTCTTCATTCAGGCCGGCTCCGGTGGTGTCGGGACTTTTGCCATCCAGCTCGCCAAGCATCTCGGCGCGACAGTTGCGACGACGACCAGCGCAAAGAATGCCGAACTGGTCAAAAGTCTCGGGGCGGATGTAGTCATTGACTACAACACACAGGATATCGAGAAGGTCCTGTCTGGCTACGATCTTGTGCTGAACAGTCAGGATCCAAAGACGCTCGATAAATCTCTCGGTGTGCTCAAGCCGGGTGGCCAGCTCATTTCTATTTCCGGTCCGCCAGATCCGGCCTTCGCCAAGGAAGCCGCTCTCAACCTGTTCCTGAAACTGGTCATGCGCCTGTTGAGTCGTGGCGTGAGGAAAAAAGCCAAGCGCCTCGGCATAGGCTATTCATTCCTGTTCATGCGCGCACAGGGGCAGCAGTTGAGCGAGATTACGTCCCTGATCGAAGCCGGTGTGATCCGCCCGGTCGTCGATAAGGTGTTCCCGTTCGAGAATACCGGGGATGCGCTGGCCTATGTCGAGACCGGCCGCGCGAAGGGCAAGGTCGTCATCGCGGTGCAGTGACGTCTGGCCTTAGTGCGTCCGCGCCAGACAGAATGCGACGACCTGCTCCAGTGCGGTCTTCATCGGCGATGACGGGAACAGCGCCAGCGCATCGACGGCCATGGCGCCGTAATGCTGGGCGCGGCTGATCGTGTCTTCAAGCGCACGGTGCTTGGTCATCAGGCCGATGGCGTGATCGAGATCGCCTTCGCCGATCTCGCCGCGCTCCAGCGCCTTGATCCAGAATTCGCGCTCGGCATCGTTGCCGCGGCGGAAAGCGAGCACCACGGGCAACGTGATCTTGCCCTCGCGGAAATCGTCGCCGACATTCTTGCCGAGCTTGGCGGCCTTGCCGCCGTAGTCGAGCACGTCGTCGATGAGCTGGAAGGCGATGCCGAGATTCATGCCGACTGAACGGCAGGCGGTCTGTTCGGCCTTCGGACGGTTGGCGATCACCGGGCCGACTTCGCAGGCGGCGGCGAACAGTTCGGCCGTCTTGCCGCGGATGACGGCGAGATATTCGTCTTCGGTGGTGGCGGTGTTCTTGGCGGCGGCGAGCTGCATCACTTCGCCTTCGGCGATGGTGGCGGCTGCCGAGGAAAGAATATCGAGCGCGCGCAGCGAGCCGACTTCGACCATCATGCGGAAGGCCTGGCCGAGCAGGAAGTCGCCGACGAGAACGCTGGCCTCGTTACCCCACAGCATGCGCGCGGACAGTTTGCCACGGCGCAGTTCGCTCTGGTCGACCACGTCGTCATGCAGGAGCGTTGCGGTGTGCATGAATTCGACGGAGGCCGCGAGCTTGATATGACCGTCGCCGGTGTAGCCGGTGAGGTTAGCCATCGCGAGCGTCAGCATCGGGCGCAGCCGCTTGCCGCCCGAGGAGATCAGATGGTTGGCGACCTCGGGGATCATGGTGACTTCCGAGCCGGTCCGCGACAGGATCGTCGCATTGACGCGCTCCATGTCAGGGGCGACAAGGCTGACCAACTGGTCAATCGACGCTGTCGCGTGACTCTCGAAGGGAACAATCACCGCCACGCTGGGCTCTCCGAATTACAAGGGCGCTTCGTCGGGCCATGAAAAAGGCAGACACTGGTAGCGCTTATATCCAAATAGGGCGAATTCACGTTGAAAACAGGTGTCCCCATCTGCTGAATTGCCGTCGACCGATATCGGGCCGCACAATAGAAACTGCGCAGCGGCGCGGCAAGGGCATCGGAACCTTGACTTCCCCATAGATACACACCCGGTTACTGACAGGGAGCGACCTCCAATTGCGCGAAATCATGCGGACGAACGATGTGGTGCTGGTCTCGGCGGTGGGCGCGCTGCTCGACGGCGCGAATATCCACCATCTGGTGCTGGACCAGAATATGAGCGTGATCGAGGGATCGCTGGGCATCATTCCGCGCCGGATCCTGGTGCATGAAGACGATGACCTGCAGGCGCGCCGGGTGTTGACGGAGGCCGGGCTGGCGCACGAGTTGCGGGTGCAGGACTAAGCTCATGGCTGACGCGATCGTGACCACGGAGGACGGCTTCTTGGGTGGCCAGTTGCGGCTGCGGCAGCCGAAATCCGGTCATCGCGCCGGCCATGACGCGATTTTGCTGGCGGCTGCAACGGTGACGCAAGACGGTGACAAAGTCGTCGATTTCGGGTCGGGCGTCGGAACGGCCGGTCTGGCGCTGGCCAGACGCGTGTCCGGAGTATCGCTGACGCTGGTCGAAATCGATCCGCAACTGGCTGAATTGGCGAGGGAAAACGTCGCGGCAAACGGTATCGCGGCGACTGTCGCGACCCTCGATATCGCGGCCAGCGCGGATGTTTTCGTTGCCGCAGGTTTGCCGCAAGACAGCGCCGACGCGGTGCTGATGAATCCGCCCTTCAACGATCTCGCGCGCCATCGCGCTTCGCCGAACAAATCGCGCGAGATCGCCCATGTCGCGACGGAAGACACGCTGCAGACATGGATTCACGCTGCGCGCCGGTTGCTCAAATCCGGTGGCGTGCTGACGCTGATCTGGCGCGCGGACGGGCTTGCCGATGTGCTGGCTGCGCTGGGCCGCGGATTCGGCAGTGTCGCAGTCATGCCAGTGCATGGCGATGCGACGGCACCGGCAATCAGGGTGTTGGTGCGTGCTGTAAAGGGTGGCCGTGCGCCTGCGGCAATTGAGCCGGGCATCTTTCTGCGGGATGCGAATGGCGCGCCTGATCTCCATATCCAGCGCGTGCTGGCCGGGCAGGCGGTTCTGCCTTGGTCATCGCTTCCGACATCGCTCTAGGCGATGCCGCAGTCGTGTCGGTTTATTGAGGAGCTGTTTCGGAGCGTTTCTGCGGCGCGGACGTGAAATGAATCGCCGTCAGAAGTGTGCCGATGATCAGCATGAGCAGATAGATTTTCATGTCTTCTCCCGCTGCGGCGTCAAGGCCTGTTATGGTTTTCAAACGCTGAAAGCGTCTCTCGGTTCAATGACAGCAGCGTGATAAAAGTTGGTTAATGTCGAGGAAATTTGAATGAGCGAATCCAATTTAAAAGCGGCGATCACAAGGCTGCTGCCTGCGCGTTTCCGTCGCGCTTCTGCCGTCGTTCCGGTCGTGCGTCTGTCCGGCACGATCGGCGCGGTGACGCCGCTGCGGCCGGGATTGTCGCTCGCAGGCGTCGCGAGGCTGCTGGACAAGGCATTCGCGACCAAGAATGCCAAGGCCGTTGCGCTGGTGATCAATTCGCCGGGCGGCTCGCCGGTGCAGTCGCGGCAGATCTATCTGCGCATCCGCCAGCTCGCGGCGGAGAAGAAACTACCGGTGTATGTGTTCGTCGAGGACGTCGCCGCGTCCGGCGGTTACATGATCGCCTGTGCGGGCGATGAAATTTTCGTGGATCCGTCGTCGATCGTCGGCTCCATCGGCGTCGTTGGCGGCACCTTCGGTTTTCAAGAGTTGATCAAGAAAATCGGCGTCGAACGCCGCCTCTATACGGCGGGTGAGCACAAGGCGATGCTCGATCCGTTCCTGCCGGAAGATGCCGATGATGTGGCGCGGCTGAAATCGCTTCAGCGCGAAATCCACGCGATCTTCATCAATCTCGTGAAGGAGAGCCGCGGTGCCCGGCTGAAGGGCGCCGAGCATGTGCTGTTCTCGGGGGAATACTGGGCCGGCGAAAAATCCATCGCGCTCGGCCTCAGCGATGCCATTGGCGATCTGCGTTCGGTGCTGCGCGCGCGCTACGGTGACAAGGTGCAGATGCCTGTCATCGCGCAGCCGTCCGGCATGTTGTCTGGTCTGCTCGGCCGCAAGTCGGGCGCAGGTTCGCAGCTATCGATGGACGGTCTGTCGGGATTGCCGGAGCAGTTGATCTCGGCGCTAGAGACTCGTGCGCTGTGGTCCAAATACGGCTTTTAGCAGGACGGTATTGCGCGGCATTTGGTGTCGCAAAAGCCAATTGCGGGAAACCGGCAGTTGCGCGAGACTATCGGCAGGGGGCTTGAGATGAACGACAGGAATCGACAGATGCCGCCGCTGGTCGCACTCGCAGGCGCGCTCGGGAGCGCAGCCGTTGTTCGCTGGGCCTATAGAACCGCCAAGCGGATCAATCATGAACTGGAAGAAGCCCGTCAGGCGCGGGTGGCTGAACGCAGCGGGACCACGGAAGTCCCGACCCTGCGCCGTGATCCCGTGACGGGCGCGTATCGGCCGGGTTAGCCGCCGCAAACCGGGCCCCAAAACATTTGCGCCGGCCCGAGGACGGGGCACGTCCTCGAGACCGGCGACAAAGTTGGGCTTTCAGGCTTGGAGGTCCCTTGGCCCTGGACGTTTGGACAACTTAAAGACTTGGAGGTCTTCGACCCGCGCGACTTGGATCGTTCGGGCCTTTCGATGGGGTAAGTCCCGATGACCGGGTTCGTTCCCATCGATGCCGTCAGGATAGCGCGCAGCACTTAACGAGTGCCTCTGCGGATCAGGCCAGTTGCCGGCGCGGTTACCCGCCGGTTACCGCCAAATCGGGCCGCATTGCCTTGATTCCGGATGGCCGCGCCGATACGGTCCGCGCGCTTTGATCCGCCTTGATCCCCTTGGCGAATCCCCGGAAAAACGGCCCGAAACCACCATGGACTCCCTGCCTCCGCACATGCGCCCGGAACGTTCGTTCCAGGGCTTCATTCTCGCTCTGCAGCGGTTTTGGGCCGAGCAGGGCTGCGTGATCCTGCAGCCCTACGACATGGAAATGGGTGCCGGCACCTTCCATCCCGCGACGACCTTGCGCGCGCTGGGGCCGAAGCCCTGGAAGGCCGCCTATGTGCAGCCGTCGCGCCGGCCGAAGGATGGCCGCTATGGCGAGAACCCGAACCGGCTGCAGCATTATTACCAGTTCCAGGTGATCATGAAGCCATCGCCGGCGAACCTGCAGGATCTCTATCTGCAGTCGCTGAAAGCCATCGGCATAGACACCGCCCTGCATGACGTCCGCTTCGTCGAGGACGACTGGGAGAGCCCGACGCTGGGCGCCTGGGGCCTTGGTTGGGAATGCTGGTGCGACGGCATGGAAGTCAGCCAGTTCACCTATTTCCAGCAGGTCGCGGGCGTCGAATGCGCGCCGGTGGCCGGCGAGCTCACTTACGGCCTCGAACGCCTTGCGATGTATGTGCAGGGTGTCGATCGTGTGTACGATCTCAACTTCAACGGCCGCGAGGGCGCCGACAAGGTGACCTATGGCGATGTCTTTCTGCAGGCCGAGCAGGAATATTCGCGGCACAATTTCGAACACGCCGACACTGCGATGCTGTTCGAGCAGTTCAAGATGGCCGAGGCCGCCTGCAAGAAGTATCTCGACGCCGGCTGGAAGGGCGGCAAGCGCGAAGAACATCTGATGGCGCTGCCGGCCTATGACCAGTGCATCAAGGCCAGCCATGTTTTCAATCTGCTCGATGCGCGCGGCGTGATCTCGGTCACTGAGCGCCAGAGCTACATCATGCGCGTTCGTGAGCTGGCCAAGGCCTGCGGCGACGCGTGGGTGCATACCGAAGCCGGAAGTGCTGCCTGATGCCCGATTTTCTCCTCGAACTGTTCTCCGAAGAAATCCCCGCCCGCATGCAGGCCAAGGCGGCAGAAGATCTGCGCCGCATCGTGACCGACCGTCTGGTTGCAGAAGGCCTTGTCTATGAAGGCGCCAAGGCCTTCGCGACGCCGCGTCGTCTGGCGTTGACGGTGCACGGCATTCCTAACAGGCAGTCGGACCTCAAGCAGGAGCGCAAGGGACCGCGCGTCGGCGGTGCCGAAGCCGCGATCCAGGGTTTTCTGAAAGCGACGGGCCTCGCTTCGCTGGATGAGGCCAAGATCCAGCGCGACCCCAAGGGCGATTTCTACATCGCGTTGACGGAAAAGCCGGGCAAGCCGACAGTCGACGTGCTGGCCGAGATCCTCCCCGTCATCATCCGCACCTTCCCGTGGCCGAAGCAGATGCGCTGGGGCGCGGCTTCCGCAAAATCCAGCGCGCTGACCTGGGTGCGTCCGTTACACTCCATCGTCGCGACCTTCGGCATCGACACCGAAGAACCGGAAGTCGTGCAGTTCGACCTCAGCGGCGTCAGTGTCGGCCAGACCACTTACGGTCATCGCTTCCTCGCGCCCGATGCCATCGAGGTGCGCCGCTTCGACGACTACGTATCGAAGCTGCAGGCCGCCAAGGTCGTGCTCGATCCCGAGCGCCGCAAGGAGATCATCCTGGCCGACGCGCGGCAGCTCACTTTCGCGCAAGGCTATGAACTGGTCGAAGACCCCGCGCTGCTCGATGAAGTGGCGGGGCTGGTCGAATGGCCTGTCGTGCTGATGGGCTCGTTCGACAAGGATTTCCTGTCGATCCCCGATGAAGTCATCCGTGCCACCATTCGCGCCAACCAGAAATGTTTCGTGGTCCGCGATCCCAAGACCCAGAAGCTGACCAACAAGTTCATCATCACCGCCAATATCGAAGCAAGTGACGGCGGCACGGCGATTATCGCCGGCAACGAACGCGTCATCCGGGCGCGTCTGTCGGACGCGAAGTTCTTCTACGAGACGGATCTCAAGACGAAGCTGGAAGACCGGCTGCCGAAATTCGAGCAGATCGTGTTTCACGAGAAGCTGGGCACACAGGCTGCGCGCATCGCGCGTATCGAAAAGCTGGCCGCCGAGATCGCCCCGCTGGTCGGCGCCGATGCGGCAAAGACCAAGCGTGCGGCGCAACTCGCAAAGACCGATCTACTCACTGAAGTGGTCGGCGAATTCCCTGAGCTGCAGGGCTTGATGGGCAAGTACTACGCGCTGGCGCAGGGCGAAGACGCTGCTGTCGCGGCCGCGAGTGAGGATCACTACAAACCGCAGGGCCCGACCGATCGCGTGCCGAGTGATCTCGTCAGTGTCGCGGTGGCGCTTGCCGACAAACTCGATACGCTGGTGGGCTTCTGGGCCATCGACGAGAAGCCGACGGGTTCGAAGGATCCGTTCGCACTGCGCCGCGCCGCGCTCGGCGTGATCCGCGTTGTGCTGGAAGCCTCCCTAAGGCTCGACTTGGCACCGCTTCTTACGAAGGTATTCGACGACTTTTATCATTCGGATAAGAGCAATGTAGTTGAGAGTAAAGGCATTCACGCGCTAGCTCCGACTGTCGTCACCTACGAGCGCATCAATGGAGTGCAGATTGACAAGCGCGCCGTCGATCTCCTCGCCTTCTTCGCCGACCGCCTCAAAGGCCAGCTCCGCGACCAAGGCGCGCGTCACGATCTCGTCGATGCAGTGTTCGCACTCGGCGGCCAGGACGATCTGCTGATGGTCGTTCGCCGCGTCGAGGCGCTCGGCAAATTCCTCGACAGCGACGATGGCAAGAACCTGCTGGCCGGCACCAAGCGCGCCAACAACATTCTCGCTATCGAGGAGAAGAAGGACAAACGCAAGTTCGACGGCGCGCCGGATGCCGCGCTGTTCAAGCTCGATGAAGAAAAGGCACTGGCGAAGGCGATTGCCGAAGTAGGCCCGGAAGCGAGCGCGGCTGTCGCCAAGGAAGACTTCGCCGGCGCGATGACTGCCATGGCCAAGCTGCGGCCGGCGGTGGATGCGTTCTTCGACAAGGTGAAGGTCAATGACGATGATGCGGCGGTCCGCGAAAATCGTCTGAAGCTGCTGAACGAGATCCGTGCGGCGACGCGTGCGGTGGCGGATTTCTCGAAGATCCAGGATTGACGAGTGGGGCGCGTGCGCGCGCCCCACTCGTCATCCCGGGGCGGCCGCAGCGGCGAAGCCGCGGAGGTCGAACCCGGGATCCCGATATGTTTTGAACACTTTGAGATTCCGGGTTCGCGCGCGCGAAGATGCGCACACGCCCCGGAATGACGAGGATGGGGCAAGATCGCGCCGTGCGATATTTCCAGCAATCTCCCGAAACATTTACCTTTCATTAACTACAACTTGAAAGGGTCCGGTTCCGTAACGGTTTCTTAACCGTCGCATTCCTAGCGCGGACAGGACTGCCCCATGACCTCGGTCAATACCGGCCTCAATCCCTATGCCAATTACGGCTCGGCCTATGCGCGGGCCGCGGCCACGGCCCAGCCGTCGCTGGCCAATGCGCTCAACAGCAACGAGAGCGCATCGTCGTCCTCGTCCGACGCCGCGACCAATCTGACGCTGTCGGAGGCGGCGCGGGCGAAGCTGGCGAGCTCCGGCTCCGACAAGGATATCGCGACCGTCGTCACAGATCTCCGGGCGAAGCTGGCGGCCCAATATGTGGCCGCAAAAGCGACGGGTCCGCTGGACAAGGACGGCAAGCTGACCATCGATCTTTCGACGCTGGATCGCCGTTCGCTCTACGCCATGGCCACCAACAATGGCGGCACCTTCACCGCCGACGAGCAGAAGGTCGCCCAGGCCGAACTGGGCAATCGCTTCAATGCGGCGCTCGCGCCTGCCGCAGGCACGGCCAAACTCACCGGCGATTTCAGCGGCATCTACAAGGCGGCGCTGGATTATCTCGATGCCGCGGGCAGCGAAGAGAAAGCCTCGGCGGCCTGGTCCGCGCAGCGCGAGGCCGTGCTGAAGGGCATTCAGGCGACCGAGCAGACACCGACCAAGGCGCCGTCCGGCATCGCCAACGATCCCGTCGCCGCCTATCTCGCGCAGCCCGATACGACCGTGCCCGTGCCGGACATCGCGAGTGTAGCGAAGAGCGTGCGTGCGGCGCTGGATGCGCAGGCCAAGGCGGCGCTCGAGGCCGGCAAGGGCGAACTCGTTTATGACAGCCGCCGCAAGACCGGCCAGCTCGCGGATTTCTCCGCCGTCGACAACCGTTCGCTCTCGGCGATCTCGCTCAATCAGGATGGTCTGTTCTCGAAGGAAGAGAGCTTCGCCGCCAAGCAGGTGCTCGATTCACGCAATCGCACCAGTATTCTCGAAGCGTTGCAGGCAAGCCAGAAGAGCGGCGATCCGAGCCAGTTCAGTCTTGGCATTCTCAACACCTATTCGGCGATGAGCGATGAGGAGCGGACCGCATCCAACTGGTCGCCGAGTTTCCGCGACAATGCGGTGGCGAGTTACAAGTCGACGAACCACATCCTGTCGCTGCTGAAGAGCTCGTAGTCCTGCGCAAAGAAAAAGCCCCGCCCGGTGGGGGATAACCGGGGCGGGGCTTCTTCGCCCGGTCGCCATTCGCGGCGCCCGAACGAATCTTTTTTCAACATGACGTGCTAATCGACGACCTGCACGATGCGGCGCGAGCGCGGCTCCACCAGCACCGTTTGACCATTCACCACCGTGTAACGATACGGCGTCGTCGCGACCGTCTGCGGCACGTCGTAATAGGTCACGCCGGCATCCGGCAGCGTCGTGCCAACCACGATGCGATCTGGCACGGTGAATGTCGGTACACGTTCGCGGACTACATATTCACGAAATGCCGGACGCTCCTGCACGGTGATGCCATCCGGATCGCTGTTATCGACGATGACGCGATCGCCGCCCGATACACCGACGGTGACGCCCTGAGCCTGCACGGCCAGCGGAGTGCCGAGCGCGCCGACAAGGGCCGCTGCTGCAATAAGTCTGTTTCGCATGATCGTCTCCTTCGTGAACGATGTCCGGCTTGCGCGCCGGTCTGTGCCATCCAGCCTAGTCTGGTTTATTCACCGTCGGCCAATGCATGCCACCAGCGATCGTTCCGGAATTTTCCACGCGCAAATGCTGGTTTTTGATGCATTGCATGCAGGTATGCGGGAACCCATTGATGGGCATGGCGTCTTTATGCTGCTAAATCCCCGCGGCGCATTGCGTCGAATCAATTTCCCTCACGGAGATCCTCCATGGTCATCACGGCAGCTCACATCCAGCCGATTGTCGCGCTTATCGCTGGCGTTCTGATTCTGATCATGCCGCGGTTTCTGAATCTGGTGGTGGCGATCTATCTGATCTTCATCGGACTGGCCGGGCTCGGTGTCTTCAAGCTGCTCAAAATCGGCTAAATTCTGACACGGCCGTTACCTACAGCGGTACCTCCGGGCTGCTTGCGCCACGTCCCTGAAACGTGGTGTAACGCGGCACATTTCCCTGTCGTTTCCTCTCGCGGATTGATTGAGAACCATGGCCAAAACCGCCTCGAAGTCCAAAAAAGCCCCTGTGAAGTCAAAGCCCTCCAAGGCTGCGCCCAAAACAGCATCGGTGGCCCGCAAGGCGCTCAAGAAGCCAGCTGCCAAGCCTGCAGCTAAATCCGCGGCGAAGGCCAAAACGGCTGTGAAAGCAAAGGTTGCTCCGAAGCCTGTTGCAAAGGCTCCCGCATCCAAGAAGGCGGTTGTGGCCAAATCTTCTACAGCCAAGACTTCGGCGACCAAGGCCGTCAAGAAGGCCACCAGCAAGCCGGTGACTGACGTCATCAAGGCCGGCAAGTGGGTTTATTCGTTCGGCGGCGGCAAGGCCGAGGGCAAGGCCGGCCTGCGCGACCTGCTCGGTGGCAAGGGCGCGAACCTCGCCGAAATGGCCAATCTGGGTCTGCCGGTCCCTCCTGGCTTCACCATTCCGACCTCGGTCTGCACCTATTTCTACGCGAACGGAAAATCCTATCCGAAGGAATTGCAGTCGCAGGTGGAGAAGGCGCTCGAGGCCGTCGGCAAGATCACCGGCAAGGGCTTTGGCGACGAGAAAAATCCGCTGCTGGTCTCGGTGCGCTCCGGCGCCCGCGCCTCGATGCCGGGCATGATGGACACCGTCCTCAATCTCGGTCTCAACGACACCACGGTGGAAGCACTCGTCGCACTCTCGGGCGATAAGCGTTTCGCCTATGACAGCTATCGTCGCTTCATCACGATGTATTCCGACGTGGTGCTCGGCTTCGAGCATCATCACTTCGAAGACATTCTCGACACCTACAAGGACAACAAGGGCTACACGCTCGACACCGATCTCGATGGTGACGACTGGGTCAAGCTCGTCGGCCAGTACAAGGAAGCCGTCGCGCGCGAAACGGGGAAGGACTTCCCGCAGGATCCGCACGAGCAGCTCTGGGGCGCCGTCGGCGCCGTGTTCTCATCCTGGATGAATACCCGCGCGGTGACCTATCGCCGCCTGCACGATATCCCGGAGTCGTGGGGCACCGCCGTCAGCGTGCAGGCCATGGTGTTCGGCAATATGGGCGAGACCTCGGCCACCGGCGTTGCGTTCACGCGCAATCCCTCGACCGGCGAGAGCAAGCTGTATGGCGAATTTCTGATCAACGCACAGGGTGAAGACGTTGTGGCGGGCATCCGCACGCCGCAGGACATCACCGAAGACGCGCGGATCGAGAGCGGTTCGGACAAGGCGTCCATGGAAGCGGCGATGCCGGAAGCGTTCAAGGAATTGACGCGCATCTATACCCAGCTCGAGAAGCACTACCGCGACATGCAGGACATGGAGTTCACGGTCGAGCAGGGCCGGCTCTGGATGCTGCAGACCCGCAACGGCAAGCGCACCGCCAAGGCGTCGATCCGCATCGCGGTCGAACTGGCCAATGAAGGCGTGATCTCGCAGAAGGACGCCATATCGCGCATCGATCCGGCTTCGCTGGATCAGCTGCTGCATCCGACCATCGATCCATCAGCCAATCGTGACGTCATCGCCACCGGCCTGCCGGCATCGCCGGGCGCGGCATCGGGCGAGATCGTGTTCTCGTCGGATGAAGCCGCCAAGCTGCAAGCTGACGGCAAGAAGGTCATTCTGGTTCGCGTCGAGACCTCGCCGGAAGACATTCACGGCATGCACGCCGCTGAAGGCATTCTCACCACCCGCGGTGGCATGACCTCGCATGCGGCGGTGGTCGCGCGCGGCATGGGCAAGCCTTGCGTCTCCGGCTGCGGCACTGTCCGCGTCGATTACGGCCGCGGCACCATGTCGATTGGTGGCCGTGTGTTCAAAGCAGGCGACGTCATCACCATCGACGGTTCGGTTGGCCATGTGCTGTCCGGCCGCATGCCGATGATCGAGCCGGAACTGTCGGGCGAATTCGCAACACTGATGGGTTGGGCTGACAAGGTCCGCAAGCTCAAGGTCCGCGTCAACGGCGATACGCCGGAAGATGCGCGCACCGCCATCAAGTATGGCGCCGAAGGCATCGGCCTTTGTCGTACCGAGCACATGTTCTTCGAAGAGACTCGCATCCGCACCGTGCGCGAGATGATCCTCGCCGAAGACGAGCAGGCGCGTCGCGCCGCGCTCGCCAAGCTGTTGCCGATGCAGCGCGCCGACTTCGTCGAGCTGTTCGAGATCATGAAGGGCCTGCCCGTCACGATCCGTCTGCTCGATCCGCCGCTGCACGAATTCCTGCCGCACACCCAGGGTGAAGTCGAGGAAGTGGCTCGTGTCATGAACACCGATCCGCGCAAGCTTGCGGACCGTGCGCGTGATCTCGCCGAGTTCAATCCGATGCTCGGCTTCCGCGGCGTTCGCATTGCGATCACCTATCCGGAGATCGCCGAGATGCAGGCCCGCGCGCTGTTCGAAGCCGCGATCGAAGCGGGCAAGCGCACTGGCGAACAGGTCGGCCTCGAAGTCATGGTGCCGCTGATCGTCACCAAGATGGAGTTCGATCTCATCAAGGCGCGCATCGATGCCACTGCGGTGGCGGTGATGAAGGAGACTGGCGGCAAGCTGAACTATTCGGTCGGTACCATGATCGAACTGCCGCGCGCCTGTCTGCTGGCCGGCGAGATCGCCGAGACCGCCGAGTTCTTCTCGTTCGGTACCAACGATCTGACGCAGACCACCTTCGGCATCAGCCGTGACGACGCCGCGAGCTTCCTCGGTACTTATATAGCCAAGGGCATTCTGCCCGTCGATCCGTTCATCACGGTCGACCGCAGCGGCGTCGGCGAACTTGTGAAAATCGGCGTCGCGCGTGGCCGCAAGACTCGCCCCGATATCAAGGTTGGTATCTGCGGTGAGCACGGCGGCGATCCGGCATCGGTAGCCTTCTGCCATGAGATTGGTCTCGACTACGTATCGTGCTCGCCCTATCGCGTGCCGATCGCGCGTCTCGCTGCAGCACAGGCTGCGCTCGGCAAGGAAATTTCCAGCCAGGCGTAAGTGCTTCGCTGATTTCATGATCTGAAAAATGGCCGGGGAGTTCCTCGGCCATTTTTATTGCTTGCCTCATGCCGTGTTTGTTCGTGCGTCGGAATGGAACTCGTAAACATTTTCACGCGCGCGCAAATTTCTCTTCATCTTCTTTGTCAACGCGATGTTTACTACTTTTGTGGAGCCGCGGTTTACCAAGGCTTTCGAATGATTTCGCACTGCGCTCGTGCAGCTTGCGTGTGGCGTCGTTGCATCGCCGATTAACTCCGCGGCAACTTTGATTCCGTACTAACGAAATAGATCGAAATGTACGGATGTGCAGATTAGTGCCGTGCAAGGCGATGCTGGTGTAAGCGTTGCGTGAGCGTATCGATGTTAGTACTGCGTAACCGGCCGAAGGGCGCGCGTGGCGCGTTCTTCGGCTTCGGTCTCTGCGTTTTCGCATTGGCCCCGACAGAATCTGGCTATCAGGACATCGCCTCGCTGCTGGCTCGCCAGCCGGGCGTGACCGAACGTTGGCAGAAGCGCGTGTTCGCGCCCGCCGTCTCCTCCATCCAGGTTGCGACATTCTCGTTCGGCCGCCCGATGGGAACGGGCTCGCGCAATCCCACCTTGCAACTCGCCAGCCTCGACAATTCCGGCATCGACATCACCGGTGCACTGACCCGCAATCCGCTAGCGCAACCGCCGCGCCGCTATGAGGCCGCCGATTTCCCCAAGGTGGATCGCTCGCTGAAGGGCGATCGCCTGGCCATCCGCGCGCCGGAGACCGTGGCGCCCGATGAGCCGGCCAGACAAGATTCATTCGACGACAACAGATCGGTGATGGGCGCGAAGACCGTCGATGCACTGCCGGCCCTGCAGCATGCCCCGCTCGATCCCGAGCTCGATGAAGCGCTGCGTGCCCCGCCGCTCGCTCAATACGACGCATCGCAGCCCGTGCAGCCCACCGAGGACGCCAAGACCGATGCGGCGGTGATCCCCGTCGAGCCGGCGCCGGCCAAGGACGGCTTCTCTGTGAAAACCGCGAGCCTGTTTTTCGGAAGTTCGTCGCTTGGCGCATCGGTCGAGACAATGGAACGCTGGCAGCCCGGCGAAGAGCCGACCATCGTAATGCCAGGCACAGTCGTGCCAGGCATAGCTATGCCGGGCTCGACGCTTGATCCTGACATGAAGGCTACAGCGGTGGTTCCGCATGCGGCGATCAACCCGACCGACGGCGGCGAAACCGTTGCCGGCAAAGGCGAGGTCAACAGCGCCAATCAGCGTGCGAAGACACCGGCCGAACGTATGGGTCTCACCGAGCAGACCCGCGGCAAGCAGGAAAAGTGTCTGACGGAAGCCATCTATTTTGAGGCCCGCGGCGAGGCGGTGCGCGGCCAGATGGCGGTGGCGCAGGTGGTGATGAACCGCGTGTTCTCCGGCTTCTATCCGACAACCGTCTGCGGCGTCGTCTACCAGAACAAGCATCGCCGCCTGGCCTGCCAGTTCACCTTCGCCTGCGACGGCATTCCGGATGTCGTGAAAGAGCCGGATATGTGGGAGCGCGCCCGCAAGATCGCGAAGGCGACGCTGGACGGCCGGATCTGGCTGCCGGAAGTCGCGAAGTCCACACATTACCATGCCTATTGGGTGCACCCGTCCTGGGTCCGCGAGATGAAGAAGATGTACAAGACCGGCGTGCATTCCTTCTATCGTCCGCGCAATTGGGGCGACGGAAGCGAGGCGCCAAGCTGGGGCACGGCGGCGCAGACGGCAGAAATCTCCGCCAAGCTCTCCGAAATCAAGCCGTAACGGCCACGACTTTACCTCCGAGCCTGCCAGGAGCGATGCCATGCCCGGCATCGCTCTTTCCATTTTGGATTCCGCAAAATGTCATCCCGGCCCTGGGCTGTGATGACGTCTGCGTGGCCCTGCATCCCAGCAATGCATTCCCCGAAATCCCCATCATCGCCATTGGGATTTCCATGCGAATGCATTAATCTCTCGTCCAATCCGGACCGGGCCTGCGCTCTTGGGCCGGCTGAATTTTCAATCCGAATTCGATCCGGGGAAACGACATGGCGGCAATCGACGGCGCGACGCGCCCGGCATCTGGTTTTGGCTGGCGTACGCCGCTGGTGATCATCATCTGCGGATCGCTGATCGGCATGCTCACCTTCGGGCCGCGCTCGAGCGTCGGCTTTTTCATGCAGCCCTTCAGCCAGGAGTTCGGCTGGGGCCGTGACGTTTTCGCGCTCGCCTTCGCCGTGCAAAACCTGCTGTGGGGCATCGGCCAGCCTTTCGCCGGCGCCGTCGCCGACAAGTTCGGCAGCGTGCGCGTGATCTGCCTCGGCGCCTTCCTCTATGCGGCTGGTTTGCTGATGATGCGCTATTCCTCGACACCGCTCGAGTTGAATATCAGCGCCGGACTGCTGATCGGTTTTGGCCTGTCGGGTTGCTCGTTCAATCTGGTGCTGTCCGCCTTCGGCAAACTGGTGCCGCCGGAATGGCGCGGCATCGCGCTCGGCGCCGGCACCGCCGCAGGCTCGTTCGGCCAGTTCATCTTTGCGCCCTTCACCGTGGCGATGATCGACAACACCGGCTGGCAGGCGACGCTCACCGTGTTCGCGGTGCTGATGTTGTTGGTGATCCCGTTGTCGCTCGCCTTGGCGACTCCGACCGCGAGTGCCGCGTCCGCCGACGCGCCGGTGGCGCAGAAGCAGTCGTTCAAGAGCGCACTCACGGAAGCCTTTGGCCACCGCTCCTATGTGCTGCTGGTGCTGGGCTTCTTCACCTGTGGCTTCCAGCTCGCTTTCATCACCATGCATCTGCCGGCCTATCTGGTCGATCGCGGCTTGCCCGCGGCTGTGGGCGGCTGGGTGATTGCCATCATCGGCCTGTTCAACATCATCGGCTCGCTGACGGTCGGCTATGTGCAGGGCAAACTGCCGAAGCGCTATATCCTGTCCTTCATCTATTTCACCCGCGCGCTGGCGACGGTGGCCTTCATCATGCTGCCGCTGACCACCACCTCGGCGCTCGTCTTCGGCGCCATCAGCGGGCTTGCCTGGCTCTCCACCGTGCCGCCAACATCAAGCCTGGTGTCGCTAATGTTCGGCACCCGCTGGCTGGCCACGCTGTACGGCTTTGCCTTCTTCAGCCATCAGGTCGGTGGCTTCCTCGGCGCATGGCTGGGCGGCGTCGTGTTCGACAAGTTCGGCTCCTACACGCCGGTGTGGTGGCTGTCGGTGCTGTTCGGTGTGCTGTCGGCACTGATCAATCTGCCGATCGTGGAAGAGCCGGTGAAGCGTCCGATTGCACAGCCAGCGTGATCTGCATTCCCCGGCGTTGACTCGCTGGCCTCCAGCGATGAAAATTGACATTGGCCGCCCTGATCGGGGCGGCCTTCGTTCTCAGGGCGGGGTGAAAATCCCCACCGGCGGTAATCGGGCGCAAGCCCGGAAGCCCGCGAGCGCCTGACGGGTTACGCCGTCAGGGTCAGCAGATCCGGTGCGATGCCGGAGCCGACGGTCATAGTCCGGATGAAAGAGAACGGGTATGCGCAGGGAGTCCGCTTCGGTGGATGCTCGGCGTGTGACCGTACGTCCTGATTCTGGTCTCAAACCGCGAGAGCATCCATGAATCAGCCTGTGATGAACTTCAAAGCCTCCTCTTCCCTCAACTCTGCACCAGCGACCGGGCGAATCGCCTTCATCCAGTCGTGCTGGCACAAGGACATCGTCGATCAATGCCGTGTCGGTTTTGTCGCCGAACTTGCACGGCATGGTGTGCCTGACAGTCAGATCGATGTCTTCGAAGTGCCCGGCGCCTTCGAAATTCCGTTGCAGGCCAAATTGCTGGCGCGCACCGGGCGCTATGTGGCGATCGTCGCCACCGGGCTCATCGTGGACGGTGGTATCTATCGCCATGAATTCGTCTGCGAGGCCGTGATCAACGGGTTGATGCGGGTGCAGCTCGACAGCGATGTGCCGGTGATCTCGGCGGTGCTGACGCCGCAGCATTTTCACGAACATGCCGAACACCTCAGGTTCTTCCGCGAGCATTTCGTCGTGAAGGGCACCGAGGCGGCAACAGCCTGTGCGACCACCATCGCCAATATCGCGGCGACCCGGCAACTCGCCGCCTGATTGCCGCAACACCGCGTTATGCCGTTACGGCCGGGCAGGGCTGCAAAGCTCTGGAGTGGCCGTAGCGGGTGGCGTTTCCCGCCATGACGCGGCATAATTCGGCAGCTGAAATCACAAGCAAAATTCGGGAGACGCGTGTTGGGAACGTTCAAGGCTGTCCGCATCGACAAGGCTGACAAAGGCACCACGGTTGCATTGACGCAGTTCGACGAAACCGAACTCATGGACGGCGATGTCACCGTGCGGGTCGAGTGGTCCACGGTGAATTACAAGGACGGCCTCGCCGTCACCGGCAAAGCACCGGTGGTTCGCCGCTTCCCGATGATTGCCGGCATCGATTTCGCCGGCACGGTGGAAGCCTCATCCAATCCGAACTGGAAGCCCGGCGACAAGGTGATCGGCAATGGCTGGGGCATGGGCGAAACCCGTCTCGGTGCCTATGCCGAAAAGACCCGCGTGAAAGGCGACTGGCTGGTGCGGCTGCCGGACGGCATGACCACTCGCGACGCCATGGCGGTCGGCACCGCCGGCTACACGGCAATGCTGAGCGTGCTGGCGCTGGAGAAGCACGGGCTGAAGCCGGCCGACGGTCCGATCGTCGTGACGGGTGCAGCCGGCGGCGTCGGCTCGGTGGCGATCGCCGTGCTGTCGAAGCTCGGCTACCAGGTCATCGCCTCGACCGGCCGGACCTCGGAGGAGGGCTATCTTAAGGGCCTCGGCGCTAGCGAGATCATCGACCGCAACGAGCTCTCCGGGCCGGCCAAGCCACTGGCCAAGGAACGCTGGGCCGGCGGCATCGACAGCGTCGGTTCGACCACCCTGGCGAATCTCCTGTCCATGACCAAGTATCGCGGCGCTATCGCCGCCTGCGGTCTCGCAGCCGGCATGGACCTGCCATCTTCGGTTGCGCCGTTCATTTTACGCGGCGTGTGTCTTCTCGGTATCGATTCTGTCATGTGCCCGATCGAGCTGCGAAAGGCCGCTTGGGCACGCCTGGCCACCGACCTGGACACCGCTAAGCTCGCTGAAATCACTCAGGAAATCACGCTGGACCAGGTGATCGATGCCGGCGCCAAGGTTCTGGCCGGGCAGGTCCGCGGGCGAATCGTGGTAAAGATCGGCTAACGACGTTCAGACTTTACCAACCAACCTGCTCCATTGTTGCCACGGTTGGTATGGTAAGCAGCGGGTAAAGACATCTGGCGGTCATCCGCGCTCGGTTGTTCGGAGTATCCTATGGTTGCGCGTTATGTGTTGGGAGCGGTGATTGCCGCCACGGTGGCGACCCCCGCGCTGGCCGGGTCGATGACGGCCGAAGAGGCCCGCAAGTTTGTCGCCGGCAAGGTCTTTGCCTTCACCTGTTTCGATGGAACACGCGGCGCAGGCCGCGTGTTCGATGATGGCGGTGCGGCGGGCGCTGTGCAGTTCTCGGGCTCGGGTCCGGCGCGCAATATGCGCCTTCCGGGCAATACGCTGCAGGTCCGCGGCGAGGCCATTTGCGCCTCGATCAAGGGCATCCCGTTCGAGCCGTGTTTCAATCTCAACAAGAATGACGAACGCAGCTTCCGCGGCTCGGTCTCCGGCATGGGCTTCGCTTATTGCGATTTCCGCCACCAGGGCGGCCGCGGCCAGATGCTGATGGCCCGCTCGCTGTCGGCGCCGCGTTCGCTGCGCGCCCCGTCCACCCGTTCGGCCGACGCCTCCGCTGGCGCCGACAATACGGTGACCCGCGTCTCGACCCCGCGCGTCGAGAGCAGCAAGATCGACGCTGTCGGATCGATCAAGTCCGAGCCGGCGAAGGAAATTGCCAAGACGCCGGAGCCGGAAAAGACCGAAGCGCTCGAACTGCGCAAATCCACCAACTAAGCAAGCTAGGCGTGGCGACCCCAGGGGCCTCGTAGCGGCTCCTGCGCGCTGCCTGTAGGCGATTTGCCGTTGCTCCATGGGCCGGAGCGCGGTGGCAGCGGCAGCGTGTCGTCGGCCTCTCCGGACGCGTCCGTATCGGACGGCAGTGCCATCCGCCCGGGATCGTGTCCTCCGGCGAATTTCACCAGTGCAGCCACCCGCGAATCCACCGAAGGATGCGTCGCGAACAGGTCGGCAAAACCCTCACGGGGATTGTCGATGCACATCTCCATCACGGCCGATGTCGCGCCGGGCAGTTCGCCGCGGTTCTCGATCTTGCGCAGCGCCGAGATCATGGCGTCGGGATTCTTGGTCAGCTCCACCGAACCTGCATCCGCCAGCAATTCGCGCGAGCGCGACAGCGCGAAGCGCACCACCAGCGACAGCGCCCAGGCCAGCGCGATCAGCGCCACGGCGATGATGATGACAATGACTGCGCCCCCGCCTGAGCCTTTGTTGTCGCTCGAGGACGATGATGAGCGCGAGGAACGGCCGCCGAAGCGGAAACCGGAATTGATGAATATCCGGAAGAACAGTTCAGCCGCGAAGCCGACCACGCCGGCGATGATGACGGCGACCACCATCAGCTGCACGTCGCCGTTGCGGATATGCGTCAGCTCGTGGCCGAGCACCGCTTCCATCTCGTCGTCGTTGAGCGCGCGCAGGAGGCCCGTCGTGACCGTGACGGAATATTGCCTGGGGTTCAGGCCGGTGGCGAAGGCGTTCAGTGCATCGCTATCCATCACCTTCAGCTTCGGCATCGGGATGCCGCGCGAGATGCAGAGGTTTTCAAGGAGATTATAGAGCCGCGGCTGCTCCTGCCGCGTCACGCTTTCGCTGCCGGTGATGCTGTCGATCATCTTTTGATGACCGAAATAGGCGATGACGATCCACAACACTGCGCCGATAGTGGCGAAGGGAAGCGCCTTGATCAGGTCGCGCGTTGCGGCGTTGATGTAATAGACGACCGAGCCATTGCCGTTGACCACCACCTCGCCGATCAGGGCGCCGGCGAACACCATCACATAGATCAGCAGGAACAGCCCCGCGAGCAGCAGCATCGAACGCGTCTTGTTCGAGGCGATGTGCGTATAGAGACCATAGGCGGCCATGATGCGCTGCTCGGTTCAGGCCGTGATCAGAACTTGACCTGCGGCACGGCTTCGACCTCCTTGCGGGTCTCGCCGAGATCAAAGAATTCCTTCGAATGGAAGCCGAAGGTGCTGGCGAACAAAGCCGCAGGCATCTGCTGGATGCCGGTGTTGTATTCGGAGACGGCATTGTTGAAGAAGCGGCGCGATGCGGCGATCTTGTTCTCGATGTCCGAGAGCTCGGTCTGCAACTGCTGGAAATTCGTATTGGCCTTGAGGTCCGGATAGGCCTCGGACAGTGCGATCAGCCGGCCGAGGGCGCCGGAGAGCTGGTTTTCCGCGGCGCCGACCTGCGCCGGGCCCTGTGCGTTCATCGCCGAATTGCGCGCCTTGATGACGTCATCCAGCGTGCCGCGCTCATGCGCCGCATAGCCCTTCACAGTTTCGATCAGGTTCGGGATCAGGTCGTGGCGCTGCTTCAGCTGAACGTCGATATCGGCAAAGGACTGGTTGACCCGCTGGCTCAGCGCGACCAGCCGGTTATAGGCAGCAAATGCCAGGAAGACGAGGACAACGATGACGCCAAGAACGATCCAGCCGGTCGACATGTGAGAACCCCCAAAAGAAACCATCAAACCCGCAGCGTAGCCGATCACACGGTCGCAGAGCAGGGGCCGCAGGCATGTCGCGGCAAGGATTGGTCGCAGCTGGCGTGGAATACGTTCAAAGACGCTCCTCCATCGCGCCCTGCCATTTGTGCCCCTCTGCTACAACTCTGGAAGGAGATATTGCCGGTCTGCACCGTTGCGGTGCTGCATCAGTCGATAGGAGACGTCAGCAGATCGCCTGCGGGTTAGTGCCTGTGCGTTATTCGTCATCCAGCCGTCATCCGCGAAACCTAATGAAACCCTAACTTTTGGGGCTGGGGATTTCTGATGTTGGAATGGCGTAACGGCGCGAGCCGGATTGCGATGGGCGTGGTTGTGGCGGCGTTGGTTGCGCCGATGGCAGCGGAGGCCCAGACCTTCACTGTGCCTGCAGGCACGACGGATACCACGACGAAAACGCTCAGCGGCACGCAAACCGGGACGGTCGACGCCACCGGCACACTGCGTTCCACCAGCGGCACGGCGACCATCGGCTGGAACGGCGCATCGACCGGCGTCGTCGTCACCAATTCCGGCGTGATCGAAAACACCGGCACGGGCCGCGTCATCGATGCCACCGGTGTTACGCCAGGCCGGACCTTCACCTTCCTCAACAATGTCGGCGCCATCGTGCGATCGACCCAGAACGACGTGTTCCGGTTCAACCTGGCGATGACGTCTGGCACGATCGTGATCGACAATGCCGGCCTGATCCAGGCGGGCGGTACCGGCTATGCTGCGCTCGGGCAGGCGCTCGATTTCCGCGGCATGACTGGCGCGGCATCGATGACCATCATCAACCGTGCGACCGGCGTGATCGAGGCGATGACCGACGATGCGGTCCGGCCCGGCGCCAACGCTGTGATCAATAATTTCGGCATCATCCGCAGCTTCGGCGCGAACACCTCCGGTGGTGCCAATGGCACATCGGATGGCATCGACACCGGCGGCAATCTCGGTGTTATCGTCAACAATCAGGCCGGTGGTCTGATTTCCGGCGCGCGCCACGGCATCACTGCGGACAATAACGTCACGGTCAACAACGCGGCCGGTGGCACGATCCTCGGCCGCAACGGCTCGGGCGTCGGTTCCGATGGCGACGGCACCGTCAACAATTACGGCCGCATCACCGGTGCCTATGCCGGCGTCGGGAGCATCTTCAACTCGGACGGTGTGGCGCAGATCAACGGCGATGGTGACGGCGTCGATATCGACAATGAGGGTAAGATCCTTAACTACGGCATGATCGAAGGCACCGGCGCTGGCGGTTTCGATAGCGGCGGGCGCGCCAATGCCAGCGAAGGCATTTCCATCGGCGGCGGCACGATCATCAATTACGGCACCATAAGCGGTGCAAATACCGCGATCGTCGTCAATAAGGACACGAATGTGGATCGCAGCGGCGTCGCAGCGACCGAGATTATCAACTATGCGAGCGGCACCATTATCGGCCAGAATGGCTACGCGATCCGTCTGGAAAACAAGAGCACGGCGACTCCCGCCATCAATAACGACACGATCGTCAACTACGGCACGATCATCGGCAACGGTGCGATCCCCGATCCGAACGCGATCGTGTTGATGAATACGGGCGTGGCAGATCCCAATTCCGTGGGCACCCTCAACGGCGTCACCTATACCGGCACCGGCTCCGCGCGCTTCATCCGCGGTGATGGCTCCGCCATCCAGATGGGCGAAGGCGATGACAAGCTGACCAACTATGGCACCATTATCGGCAATAACGGCCGCGCTGTGAACATGGAAGGCGGCAACGACACCGTCAACATCATGAAGGGCTCGCGCATCGTCGGTCTGGTCGATGGCGGCGTCGGCACCGACACGCTGAACTACAACAAGGCGGGCCTCACCGACGCCAAGCGCGCCGCGCTGCAGGCCGGTCAGACCGTGAATATCGGCGGTACGCTCTATACCTCGTTCGAGGTGATCACCGGAGCGTCGTCTTCGTTCGCGTCCTTTGCCAGCGCGGGCTCGTTGGGCGTCGCCTCGCTGTTCGACAATCTGCCGGCCAACGCCACCAGCAGTGCGGTGGTCAATCTGCTCGACAGCGTTGCCAGCGCTGCCGATGTTGGCGCGGCCTTGGCGCAGCTCACGCCCGCGGCCTATCAGGGCCTCGGCCGCATGACGATGAACGACGCGTTCCAGACGACCTCGCTGGTCGGCCAACACCTGACGCAGAACCGCCTCGGCGGTCTTGGCACCGATATGTCTGGTGTCGGCAATGCGCTGGCGATGTTCGACAGCGGCATGTTCGACAGGAACTTCAGCGCCAATCGTGCGCTGGCCGCGGTGACGGGCTTCCCCGGCAGTGCAAGTTCTGCGCTGACCGATGCCGGATGGGGTAGCAACGCAGCCGATGCGATGGCCTATGCGCCGGTCACCAAGGCTCTGCCCGGTCTGCGTTCGGTAGCTGTCGCTGCCGAACAGGGCCTGTTCATCACGTCGGGTGCGAGCTTCGCCCGTGAAGGCGCGCGCGCGGATGCGCCTGCGTTCAAGTCGAACACCGTCAACGTGCTCGCGGGCTACGACCGTCATATCACCGATAGCCTGGTCGCCGGCGTGTTCGGCGGCTATGCGCTGACCCGCGGCGATATCGACAATGTCGGCAGCCACACCAAGATTTCGACCGGTACCATCGGCGGCTACGGCACCTATCAGGCGCCCGGCTGGTTCGCGACCGCCATGGGCCTCTATGGCTTCAGCGACTACGACACCACGCGCGTGGCGGTCGGCACGACGAACACCGCGGCGTTCAGCGGCGATCACTATGCGATCCGTGGCACCATCGGCACCGATCTGCGCATCAGCGGCTGGGTCGTCACGCCGGAGATCGGCCTGCAATATACGCGGGTGATGACCGATGGCTTTGCGGAGCGCGGCGGTGCTGCGGCGCTGGTGGTCGGCTCGGACAGTTCGGAATCGCTGCGCTCCAGCGTTGGTGCACGCTTCGCTTATGACTATGCGCTGAATGGCGGCGTGCTGACGCCGGAATTGCGGCTGGCCTGGCTGCATGAATTCAGCGATGGCGTGCGTGGCATCAATGCGAGCTTCGCCGACACCACACTGCCGGGTTCGTTCATCACCGCGACCGGCAGCGCGCTGCGCGATCGCGGCGTGATCGGCGCCGGTCTGTCCGGTAAGCTTGCGCCGCTCACGGTGCTGTCGGTGAACTATGATGCGATCGTCGGCAGCAACGACGCCGTCGCGCATCAGGTGATGGGACGGATCAGGCATTCGTTCTGATCTTTCTTCCCCTCTCCCGCCCAACGTCGCTACGCTTCGTTCGGGGGAGAGGGGAAAGAAAAAGCTCTTACGGCTTCGCCATATGCCAGGCGCCATTCAAAAAGCCGTCGCCATTGGTGTCGCCGGCGGCCATGTCCTTCTTGAAGGTGTAGAGCGGCTTGCCTTTATAGGCCCACATCTTCTTGCCGTCGTCGCGCACGACGATGGTCATGTCGGCGGTCGGCTTGGCATCGTCGGCAGCCATCAGCGCGGGCCAGTTTTCGGCGCAGGGACCGTTACACATCGACTTGCCGCCGGCGTCCTTGTCGAAGGTGTAGAGTGTCATGCCCTTGGCATCGACGAAGGTCTTGCCCTTGGCGGTGTCGGCCGTCTTCAGCATCTGTGCCGAAGCGGCGGACGAAGCGAGCATGAGAGTCAGAGCCGCGAGAGCGGCGAATGATTTGGTCATTGCAGCGTTACTCCTGATGAATGGCGACGCAGTCGCGTCAGGAGAACAAACGCCAGCTGTAGAGAATTATTCCGCGGATGATGGCGATGAATCGAAAACCGCATCGCCCCAGTCGAGCTTGCGGAACTTTGCATACTTCGCCTTGTCGCGGCGTGGGGCGTTTGCGGCGATAACGCCTACGTCTGTGCAGAGTTTTGCCGTGATTTCGATCTTTGTCGTTACCGGTTGTGTCAGCACGCGCGACGGCCGCTGTGCAATCGGCGCACGCGACAGCGCGACATAAATGAATTTCTCGTCCTCATAGGGAAGTTCTGCGGATTTGAGTTGTTTATGCACACGGGAGCGCTGCAGCCGCTGGCTGAAGTGGCACCAGTCCGGTTTCACCAGCGGACATGCATCGTCATGCGGGCAGGGCGCGATCACATGCGCGCCCTCATCGATGAGCTGCGCACGCGCGTCGAGAATGCGTCGATAGCCCGCCGGTGTGCCGGGCTCGACGATGAGCAATGTATCATTGGTCTTCGCCCACATCGCCGCAACGAGTTTGGTGCGCGCGAGATCGTTGAGCTCGTTGATGACATAGCTCGCGATGACGAGATCGGCGGATGGGGCATTGGCGATTGTCGCGGCAGCGTCGCCGAGCGTGTAGTTCATCGCGGGGATGCGGTGGCTGTCCTGCGCCAGACCGAGCGCAAGCGTGCGCAGAGCGGGATTGGCATCGAGCAGTGTGAACGCGTTGAGCGACGGGAATGCCTCCGCGCAAGCCCATGTCGCCGTTCCCGGCCCAGCGCCGCAATCGAGCAGCGTCGTCGGCGCGAAGTCCGGTTGTGTCTCCTGCAGTGCATTGAGGCTGGCGATGACGGCCGCGTAAGTCGCGGGCATGCGCGCAAGCGCATAGGCCAGCGCGTCGCTCTCGTTGCGGATGGTCGTGGAGCCGCCGCCCGAGCGATAGGTCTTCGAGATAGCGTCGGAGCGCTCCGCGGCGTCATTGCGGGAGAAGCCGTGCAGGCGGGCGTTCAGGGCGGCGGTGAGTTCGGCGGGGAGGTCGGGGGCGGTCATGAATGAAGCGCGCCCTTTCTTATCCCTCCCCCTTGCGGGGAGGGTGGCCGGCCCAATTCTTTCTTATTGGGCCGGTCGGGTGGGGGTGCCACAGGCGACGGCGCTTGTGGCACCCCCACCCCGGCCTATCGGCCGACCCTCCCCGCCTAGCGAAGCTTCGCTTCGCGCGGGGGGAGGGAGACCATGGTCGTCAATGTTCTAACTACGAAGAGCCTTACGCCACTTCCTGATCGAGGATCTTCACTGCGTTCTCCAGATCCACCGAGACCAGCTGCGACACGCCACGCTCAGCCATGGTCACGCCGTACAGGCGGTGCATGCGGGCCATGGTGATCGGGTTATGCGTGATGGTGATGAAGCGCGTTTCGGTCGAGGCGCACATTTCATGCAGCAGGCTGCAGAAGCGTTCCACATTGTGGTCGTCGAGCGGCGCGTCGACTTCGTCCAGCACGCAGATCGGCGACGGGTTGGTCAAGAACACCGCGAAGATCAGCGCCAGCGCGGTCAGCGCCTGCTCACCACCTGACAGCAGCGACAGGGTCTGCGGCTTCTTGCCGGGCGGCTTGGCGACGATTTCGAGACCGGCCTCGAGCGGATCGTCGCTCTCGATCAGCTTCAGCTCGGCTTCGCCGCCGCCGAACAGTTCGACGAACATGCGCTTGAAGTGGCCGTTGACGATGTCGAACGAGGTCATCAGCCGTTCGCGGGCTTCCTTGTTGAGGCTCTGGATGCCGGTGCGCAGCTTCTTGATGGCTTCGACGAGGTCGTCGCGCTCGGTGGCCAAACCATTGTGCGTGCCTTCGACTTCGTTGAGCTCTTCCTCGGCGCGCAGGTTGACCGCGCCGAGACGCTCGCGATCACGGCGCAGCTTTTCCAGATCGGCTTCGATATCGGCGAGCGGCGGCAGCGCGTCGTCCTGACGGACTTCGGCCAGGGCCGCGACGCCTTCCGGCTCGACTTCCAGCATGTCGCGGATTTCGCGCTCGATGTCCTCTAGGCGGCGCTTGCCGCTTTCCATGCGCTCCTCGGTGCGGGCGCAGGCTTCGCGGGCGGCCGAGAGAGCTTCCAGCGATCCGCGTGCATCGCGGTCGGTCTCGCGCATGGCGTTCTCGGCCGAGGCGAGTGCGTTGGCGGCGAGTTGACGGGCCTGTTCGGCGCTCTCGACTTCCGAGATCAGCGCGCGGCGCTTCTGCAGATAGAGCGCCGGTGCGTCTTCCAGCTCGGCGCGCTCGCGGGTCACTTCGGCGACGCGCGCGGCGACGGTTTCGATCTGCGAGGCCGCGGAGGTCTTGCGGTTCGCCCAGTCGGTGCGCTCGGCGATGATCGCCTGCAGGCGACGGTCGGCCAGTTCAGCCTCGCGGGCCAATGCCTGCGATTCCGCGCGGACTTGCGCGGCACCGCGGCGATGGCCTTCGATCTCGCCGCGCACGCTGGCGAGCTGGGCTTCGGCGTCGGACGACTCCGGCAGATATTCCAGCGCGGCATGCGCGCTCTCATGGGCCGCTTCGGCTTCCATGCGATCGTTCGACAGGCGCGACTGCGCTTCGGTCAGCGTCGCGCGGCGGGCCGCATGGCGGTTGATCTCGCGTTCGGCATTGGCATGGCGCTCGCGGGCCTGGTCGACATCGCGGCGGGCATTGCGCAAGGCATCGCGCGAAGCGCCTTCGGCCGACGCCGCAGTCTTCAATGCCTGTTCGGCGCTTTCCAGCGCTTCGCGCTTGGCAATGGCGTCGATCTTGGCGTTTTCCAGATCGGCTTCGATATCGGTCAGGCGGGCGCGCTCGGCGAGACGACGGGCGGCGCCGGTCGGCGCATGCGCACCGGCGACGAAACCATCCCAGCGCCAGACGTCGCCTTCCAGCGAGACCAGCCGCTGGCCGGTCTGCAACTGCGAGACGAGGGCCGCGCCCTGATCCTTGGAGACGACGCCGATCTGCTTGAGACGGCGCTGCAGCTCGGCCGGGGCATTCACATGCGAGGCCAGCGACTCGACACCGGCGGGCAGCGCAGGGTCGTTGGCGTGATCGCCGGCATTGGTCCAGCGCATCGGCGCCGAGGGATCGACCGGCGCGTCGAGATCGTCGCCGAGCACGGCACCGAGCGCCTTTTCATAGCCCTTGGTGACGCTGACGCCGTCGATGATCGGCGGCCAGAGATTCTTGGTTTCGCCGTTGAGGATCTTCGAGATGGTGCGGGCTTCGGTCTCGAGCCGCTGCACCTTCTTGTCGGCTTCGTTCAGCGGCGCGCGCGAGGCTTCCAGCGTCTGGCGTGCGGCGATATGCGCGGCCTCGTTGTCGCTGACGGCCATTTCCGCCTGCAGCAGGATTTCCTGCGAGGTCTCCATCAGGGCTGCGAGCTCATCGAGATCGCCGAAGCCTGAGGTTTGCGCTGTCAGCGCCTCGATCTCGGCCTCGACGCTGGCGATTTCCTGGCCGAGACGCGCGAGGCGGTCGGCCTGGCTGCGGACGTTGGACTGCAGCTGGTTGCGCTTGGCGGTCATGTCCGCATGCGCGGTGGTGAGTTCGGTGAAGGTGCGCTCGGCGGCGGCCAGCACGGCTTCGGCTTCCGACACGCGGTCATCGACGCCGCCACGCAGCTCGACGCGCTGCATGATCTCTTCCTTGAGCATCGCGTCTTCTTCGTCGAGACGGAGCAGCGCGAATTCAGCGTCTTCCGACTGCTTCATCTCGCGCGCGACATCGCTCTCGAACTGGGTCAGGCGACGGTCGAGCTCGGCGGCGCGCTCCTTGGCGCGCTCTTCCTCGCGGTCGAGCATGTCGCGGGCATTGGTGAGGCGCTGCAGGCCGGCGGCTGCGGCGGCTTCCGCCTCGCGCAAAGCGGGCAGCTCATTGGCGCGAATGGCCTGGATGCGCGCGGCTTCGCCCTGTTCACGGGTGCGTTCGGCGAGATCGATCACATATTGGCCGTGCAGGGTTGCGGCTTCGGCATTGTCCTGATGCGCCTGCAGCCAGCGCAGGTGGAACAGCATGGCCTCGGCCTTGCGCACCTTGCCGGCGACTTCGCGGTAGCGGATCGCCTGGCGGGCCTGCTTCTTCAGGCCTTCCATCTGGCCCGACAACTGGCCGATCACATCCTCGACGCGGGTGAGGTTGGTTTCGGCGGCCTTGAGGCGCAATTCGGCCTCGTGGCGGCGCGCATGCAGGCCAGCGACGCCGGCGGCGTCTTCCAGCACGCGGCGGCGCTGTTCGGGCTTGGCCTGGATGATTTCACCGATCTTGCCCTGGTGGACGAGGGCGGGCGAACGCGCGCCGGTGGCGGCGTCGGCAAACAGGATCTGCACGTCGCGGGCGCGGACGTCGCGGCCGTTGATGCGATATTGCGACCCGGCTTCGCGCTCGATGCGGCGGGAAATTTCGAGGATTTCGGCGTCATTGACCATGGCCGGCGCGGTGCGATCGGTATTGTCGATCGTCATCACCACTTCGGCATGGTTCCGCGATGCGCGGTTGCCGGAGCCGGCGAAGATCACCGCGTCCATGTCGGCGGCGCGCAGCGACTTGTGCGAGGTTTCGCCCATCGCCCAGCGCAGCGCTTCCACCAGATTGGACTTGCCGCAGCCATTGGGGCCGACGACGCCGGTCAGACCGGGCTCGATCATGAAGTCGGTCGGTTCGACGAACGACTTGAATCCGTGCAGGCGCAGGCGCGTGAGTTTCATGGATACGGTACTCTGGTTAGCCGACAGGCCACTTTATTCAAAAAGCCCCGGCAGAGCGCGAATCCCCCAGCACGAACAATAGCATAAATGCATGTACCGCGCGGGCGGAGACTCGCTGGTCGCGGCTCTCATTGCGCCCGACAATGGCGAGACGAGGGCAGCCGCGCAACCGCGGAACCCCGCTTTTCCCAAGGGTTTTGCGGGGGATAGGTGGGGGAGGCAAGGAAAAAGTGCTTGTTTTAAGGGGGATGCGTGAGGAGGGCGCGAAAGCGCCCGTTTCACTGCAACCAATAGCCGATGTGCGCCGACTTCCAACAGGACTAGGTTGCGTGAGGTTATTCGTGACTGGGATGCAGTGCGGGGTCTCGCTGCGCCAATCTTTGAAGTTGTTTGGCGATTTTACCGGGGACGCTCCTAAAGGCGGCCTGCGAGTTGGTTTGGCTAATGGTAGTCCTACAGAATCTGCTCTACCGCCTTTTTCCTTGAGTGATTGTCATGGATTATGCTCCTTTGATGCCGGCGTTCCTGCGTCACCCCAAAGAAGCGGCAATTATAGGCCGTATGTTAGCAGGGTACGGCGAGCTGGAATTCTTGCTGTGCATGTGCTTGCGGGCTCCGCTCGGTGATCTGAGAAAAGCTGCAAGACTCCTGTTCAGAAATCGGGGCGAAGAGCAAAGGATAGCAATCGCTGATGCTATCCTTCGTCCATTTTATGCGGACTGCAATCTTGATCAGATTTGGGTGACTGCGCGCAGAGAGATCGGAGTTTGCAAGGATTTCCGCAATCAATACTCGCACTGTCACTGGCTAGATGAAGACGATCTTGGTCTATTTTTCACCAACCTAGAAAAAGGCGCGAAAACGCTTGGCGGCGATATATCACTCGAGTTTTTTCACGTCGATGTGCCGTTACTCGAGGAGCAAGAGGCTCACTTCCGCCATGCTGGAAATCATCTCATCTATCTTGAGGCTGAGCAGAGGCGATTAGCAGGGAAACTCAGAGGGCACGCGTTCGTAATTCCCCCAGCAAAGCGGCGACCGCCAAGGTCTAATCCTCCTGAGCAGCACCCAATAAGGAAGATAACGTTAGCTGGAAGCTAGCAAGGGATGTCGTGCACTAGCATTTTGCTGCACGTCAACGCCTTACACGTCCCGCGCATACCCATCCGGTCGACGCTGTTGCGGCGCGCCGAGCACGGCGATGCAGAGGCCGAGAAATGCCAGGCCGATGATCTCGCAGATGAAATTTTCAAACATGATACGCCCTCACGCTAATGGGATGAGAATGCGGAGATGGCGCTTAAGCGTTCCTTAATGCGCGTTTACACTTGAAATCAGGGTTAATCCGCGAGGGCGCCATCCGTTAACATCCGGCTGTCGCCGGGCGGCTATTGCCGGTCTGCTATCGCAGGGTGTCAGCGGGCGTGAGTCTGTGCGCTGCGCGGCATCGGGATTTTGGCCTTCAGCGCGGCTTCGCCTTCGGGCGTGATGCAATAACGCACCAGCGAGCCGGCCTGGAGCGCGATCCAGGTCTTGGCGACCATCTTGGACAGGGTCTTCGGCCCGGCGGGCATCAAATGCGGCGCAAGCAGGCCTGGCGTGTCGCGCAGTTTCTGAAGCGCGGTGCGCTCGACATAATGCGGCAGGTGGCTGGCGCGTGTCGGCATAGGGCAAGGCTCATCGAGTTGGACGAGGGGAACTGAATTATCCTTTTGGGTGAACTACGTGAACGCATGAGCGCGGCTTCAGTTGCATCCGGCATCGAAAAATGTCCGGTGGACGCTTGACAGTTTTCCTATAAGATTATAATCAGATCTTATCTGGTTCGCGAGGGGCGCTTCATGAGGCGTCTTGAAGTGGGATCTGGATTGCGGCGCCCGCGGGCGTGGGGTGACGTACCCTGCGCACTCGGGAGGCCTTGGGTAGCCGTCCGGGCCCACTACGGGGCTCTGCCGGTAACGGCTGGACTGGGACAGGCCAAAGCAGGGAAACCTGCAGAGGCCACGTCCCAGGAAGCACGGCCCCAGGGACAGAAATCGCCGCGGTGGCGCGCCGTGAGGCGTTGCGCGGTTGCAGCTTGCCGGCGTTCCGGTGGAGCGGATCGCGATAAAACCACCCTTTGCGCCTCACGGCGCGTCGCCGCCCCTCATGGTTGGAGGGGAGACTATCCGCACAACTCGGGCTCATTGAGCCGCGAGACTCGGAAGCGTGGCTGTTTGAAATTCAGATCGGACATGATCTCGCGCGAGACGCTACGCCCTGCGCGTTATTCCGGGTTCGCCCGCAAGAGCGAGCGCCCCGGAATGACAAATGGATGCAAGCGAAGAAAACCTCAGCTCTTCAGCAGCGGGGTGATCTTCTTGGAGAATTCCTCGAACGAGGTTTCGCCCTTCAGCATTTCGCCATTGATGAAGAAAGTCGGCGTCGAGTTCACCTTCAGCACTTCATTGGCGTATTTCTGGTCGGCGGCGATCTTGTCGAGCAGCGCCTGGTCCTTCAGGCACTCTTCCACGGCCTGCTGGCTGAGGCCGGCCTGCTTGCCGATGCGGGTCAGGGTCGCGGCGGTGTCCTTCATCACCCAGTCGTTCTGCTGCTTGAACAGCATGTCGATGACGGCGAAGTACTTGCCCGAATCTTCCTTGGCGATGCAGCGCGCCAGCATCGAGCCGGCGGCGGCCTTGATGTCGAGCGGGAATTCGCGGAACACGAAGCGGATCTTGTTGGTGTCGATGAAGGCTTCCTTGATCTTCGGGAACACCTGCTCGGTGAAGGCCGCGCAATGCGGGCAGGTCATCGAGGCATATTCGGTGACGGTGACGGCGGCATCCTTCGGGCCGAGCGCCATGTCGGGCAGCGACACCGGCTTGGCGACGTCGGTCGCGTTCTGCGCGAATGCCTCGGAGATCAACTGCAGCGGCGACAGGCCGATGGCTGCTGCGGCGCCGGTGAGGGCAAGGGCGGCGGTGAAGTCACGGCGCGTGATGATCAAAGGAATGCTCCAAAGCGGCGGCGGACGCCGGGACAAGGTTCGCTTCGCTAACTTGAAACCACAAATGTGGCAAGCACGCGCCGGTTCCGGGCGAGCTGGAAAGCCTCAACTTCGCTTGATCGAGGCGCCGAGCCGCGCCAGTGCCTCGCGCAAGGCGTCGTCCTCGACCTCGGGCAGGGTTTCCGCAACCTGGGCGATGGCCTTGGCATCCGGCGGCTTCACGGTGCGGCGAGGCTGCGGCCGCGACAGCGGGGCCTGACGCAGCGCGATCTTGCCGACCGCATTCCAGCCGAAAAAGCGGTTCACCCGCTGCAGGATCGCATCCGACGAATGTTGGATCTCCAGCGCCATCGGCCCCTCGACGCGCAAGATCAACGTCGCCGGCTCCTGCGGCTGGCCTTCCACGGGACGCGGCCACTGGATCTTCAAGGGCTCCGAAAAATTCGCCACCTGCTGGCCGGCGATCTCGGGCCAGCGCGTGACCAGTTCGCGTGAGGCAAAGCCCTGTTTGGCATAGGCATCGGCAAACACCCCGCCGAGCAGGACGGAGAGCGGTTTCGCCGAGATATAGCCGGGCTTGTTCATGGTCGGGCGTTTTGGATACATGGTCGGCATGAGTCTATCAGCCGCCGCCACCCGACGAAAGAAACCTTCCGCACGGGATAGCGGGGAAAGCGCCGCCGCCAAGCGCCCGGCCCAACTGCTTGCCTGGTATGACAAGCATCGCCGGAGATTGCCGTGGCGGCCGTTGCCCGGCGAGGGCATCGATCCCTACCGGGTCTGGCTGTCGGAAATCATGCTGCAGCAGACCACGGTGCAGGCGGTCGGGCCGTATTTCGCCAAGTTCCTGGCGCGCTGGCCCACTGTCAGCGATCTCGGCAGCGCCTCGCAGGACGATGTGCTGCGGATGTGGGCCGGGCTCGGTTACTATTCCCGCGCGCGCAATCTCCATGCCTGCGCCGTCACCGTGCTGCGCGACCATGGCGGCGTCTTTCCGGACACCGAAGATGGCCTGCGCGCGCTGCCAGGCATCGGGCCGTATACGGCGTCAGCGATCGCCGCGATTGCCTTCGGCCGTCAATGCATGCCGGTGGACGGCAATATCGAGCGGGTGACGTCGCGGCTCTATGCGGTGGAAGAGCCGCTGCCGAAATCCAAGCCTGTCATCGTGGGCCTTGCAGCCACATTGCTTGGTCCCTCGCGGGCCGGCGACAGCGCCCAGGCGCTGATGGACCTCGGCTCCACCATCTGCACGCCCAAAAAACCTGCATGCGCGCTGTGCCCGATCAATGACGATTGCGCCGCCAGGACCCGCGGCGATCAGGAGACGTTTCCGCGCAAACTGCCGAAGAAGGCTGGCACGCTGCGGCGTGGCGCGGCTTTCGTGGTCACGCGGGGCAATGAACTCCTGGTGCGCACCCGCCCGGAAAAGGGATTGTTGGGGAATATGACCGAAGTGCCGTCGTCAGAGTGGCTCACCGGTCACGACGACAAGGACGCCTTGAAGCAGGCGCCCACCTTAAAAAATCTCACGGCGTGGCATCGCAAAGTGGGCGCGGTCACCCATATCTTCACTCACTTCCCGCTGGAGCTCGCCGTCTATACGGCGCATGTGCCGCCCCGCACCCGCCCCCCGGAGGGGATGCGCTGGGTCCCGATCGCAACATTGGATGACGAAGCTCTGCCGAACGTCATGCGCAAGGTCATCGCGCACGGGCTCGATTGAAGTTTGAATCCAGACGCTTGAATGCGCGTCAGCGCGCGAGTTGCATCAGCCCGCGCTGGAACGTTGCGGCGATGGCGGCATCGACACGATCGGCGGTTTCGCGTTGAGCCCTTCGACCTGAAACCCGGCGACGCGCTTGTAGTTGGCGGCGATGTCTTCGAGTTCCTGCTGCGAGAGCACGTCGGTGACGACATTGAAGCCCTCGGGCGCGCGCTCCTCGACGATCTGCATGACTTGCTCCGGTCCGTTGCGGCGGTTCAGCATCACGAGATCGGTGGTCGCGGGGCGTCGTTCGGCCTCATAGGCTTCGAGCGCAGCCGGGACTTCGCCAAGCGCAAGAATCTCGCGGGTCAGCACGCGGGCGTCGAGAATGGCCTGCGACGCGCCGTTGGAGCCGATCGGATACATCGCATGCGCAGCATCGCCCATCAGCGTCATGCGGCCGAAGGTCCAGCGATCGACCGGATCGCGGTCGACCAGCGGATATTCATAGGCGTGCGGACAGTTGCTGATCAGGCCGGGCACGTCGAGCCAGTCGAAGCGCCAGTCCTTGAACCAGGGCAGGAATTCCTCGAGCCGCGCCGCGCGGTTATAGTCCTCGCGGCGCCACTCATAGGTCGGCGGCATGTGCCGTTCGGCCACCCAGTTGATGTCGTATTTGCCGTCGGCATCGGGTGCCTGCGAGATCGGGTAGCAGACGAATTTCAGGATCTCGTGGCCGGCCATGATCATCGTGCGGCCGGTCAGGAACGCATCGCTCTTGGTGATGCCGCGCCACAGAATGCGGCCATTCCAGAGCGGCGCGCCTTCCTGCGGGTAAAGTTTCTGGCGGATCGCCGAATGGATGCCGTCGGCGGCGATCAACAACGTCCCTTCATGGCTGCCGGCGGATTTGCCGGTGACCTTGTCGATGAAGTCGGCGCGGACGCCGTTCGGCGTTTTCGTCCAGCCGGTCAGATGATGGCTGGTGAGGATGTTCTCGGCGCCGAGCCGCTCAGTGACTGCATCGAGCAGGATCTGCTGCAGCGTGCCGCGATGGATCGAGAACTGCGGCCATTTGTAGCCGGCCTCGATGCCGCGTGGCTCGCTCCAGATGGGCTTGCCGTGCTTGGAGAAAAAGGCGAGTTCGCGGGTGCGCACGCCTGACGCGTCGAGCTGGTCGTGCAGGCCGAGCTCGATCAGCTCGCGCACGGCATGCGGCAGCACATTGATGCCGACACCAAGCGGCCTGAGCGTCGGCACGCTTTCAAACACGCGGCATGGCACGCCGATCTGGTGCAGGCTGAGCGCAAGCGTCAGTCCGCCAATTCCGCCGCCTGCAATGAGAACGGTCATTTTGTTGTCTCCCCCTCGATTTGATCGAGGTCATGGCACGGGAGAGGCGATGACGGCAACTGGGACGATCGCGACGGAAAAACGCGTCAGATCGTCCGCCAGCAGCGAATTCATGGTGGACGGAACCTTAACGCAAAATTCAGCCGCGTTCCCTAATACCGGTAGCACTACTTTTTGGGTGAATCGGTCACCGACAGGTCAATGATGTCCAACCAGATTAAGCCGAGCGGCCGCGAGACTTTCTTTCCGGCATCGGAGCTCATCGTATCCAAGACGGATCTCAAGGGTCGCATGACCTATGTGAACCGTCTGTTCTGCAAGATGGCCGGCTATACCGAAGCCGAGTTGCTCGGCCAGCCGCACAGTCTCATCCGTCATCCCGACATGCCGCGCAGCGTCTTCAAGCTGCTCTGGGATACTGTTGAAGAGCGCCGTGAGATTTTTGCCTTCGTGAAAAACATGGCAAGCAATGGCGATCATTACTGGGTCTTCGCCCATGTCACGCCGTCCTACGGCCTCGACGGCAAGATCGCCGGCTATCATTCCAATCGCCGCATGCCGGCGCCGGATCTGATCAAGAAGACCATCGCGCCGCTCTATGCCGAGGTTCTGGCCATCGAGAAGCGGCACGTGAACGGCAAGGAATCCCTTGCCGCCGGCTACAAGGCTCTTACCGATTTTGTTGCATCCCAGAAGGTCAGCTATGACGAACTTATGTTTTCTCTCAAGAGCGCAGCTTAGCACGCTCGTCGTCATTGCCGGCTCTGCGCTTGCTTTGGTGCTTCAGTTCTTCGGTCTCTCGGTCGTGGCCATGGTCTGCCAAACCGTGGCTGTCGCGGCAGCGATTGTCGCGCTTGTCCTCATGGGCAAGACGGCGCGCCTGATCGAGAAGGCACGCGTGGCCTGCCAGCGCATCGCGCAGGGTGACTTCGAGGCCCGTATCCTTGGAATTCCGGTGCGCGGCGTCACTGGCGAACTGCTGCACAGCGTCAATGACATGATCGATGGCTGTGACGCCTTCGTGCGCGAGTCCACCGCGGCGATGGCTGCGCTCAACGACAACAAATATTACCGGCGCATCCTGCCGGGTGGATTGCACGGTGGCCTGCTGCACGGCGCGAAAGCGATGAACGCGGCGACCGACAGCATCGCCGATCGCATCAGGAATTTCGAGCGCCAGACCAGCCAGCTCGAATCCACCGTGGGCGGCATCGTTTCCGCACTCGACAGCGGTGCGGTCGAGATGAGCAGCACCGCAGGCAATCTGCGGACCGGCGCATCCTCGACATTGACCCGGGTCACCTCGGTGGCTGCGGCATCCGAACAGGCCTCTGCCAACATGCAGTCGGTGGCTTCGGCCACGGCGCGGTTGTCGTCCAGTGCCAGCGAAGTCGGCGCCGACGTCAATCGCTCGGCCGCGATTGCCGGCCGCGCCGTCGAACGCGTTGCCGATGCAGCCAGCAATGTCGACGTGCTTCGCGCTGTCGCCGTACGTATCAGCGAAGTCGTGACCTCGATCAACGTGATCGCCAGCCAGACCAATCTGCTGGCGCTGAACGCGACGATCGAAGCGGCACGCGCAGGCGATGCCGGTCGCGGCTTTGCCGTCGTCGCGCATGAAGTAAAGGCGCTAGCGACCCAGACCGCCAACTTCACCGCCGAAATCGAAAAAGAAATCGGCCAGGTTCAGTCGGCGACCGACAAGGTCAGCTCGTCCATCACCGAGATCGGCACCGTGATCGCGGAAGTGAACGAGATCACCGGCAAAGTAGCGAGTGCCTCGGAAGCGCAGTCGGCGGCAACGGCCGATATCGCGCGCAACATCGATGAGGCCTTTGCTGTCGTGCGCGAGATCTCGACCAACATCCAGCAATTGGCGATGACAGCCAAGGATACCGAGCAGCTTGCAACATCGACCATGGTGGCGTCCGGCGATCTGTCGTCGCAATCGGGATTTCTGACCAAGGAAATTCGCGGCTATCTCGGCGAAGCCCGGCAAAATCTCGTGCGTCAGGCTGTGGCGAGCTGAGCTCGTCCTTCTTCATCAGATAATCTGAGATTGGCGCCCTTGTGGCGCCAATTTCTTGCGTTGAGGGACGCGCCTGTCAGGCGCTGATATCCGTGAAGAAGCCGCTGGCGCTGCCACCGTTCTCGGTCTTCTTGTTCACGGCTTCCTTGATCTTGTCGGCGATCTTCTGCTCGACCTCCCGGCGTTGCTCCGGCGACATGTTCTTCAGCTCTTCTTCCGTCACGCCGATACTCGACAGCAGCGCGTCACGCATTTTCTCCGCGGGCGTCTTCTTCGCGTAGTCGAGAAATTTCTCTTCCGGCGATTTTGCTGCCGTCGTTGCGTTGCCGAGACCGCTCTCGGCCTTGTCGGATGGCTGCAGCCTGTTCGGGAGCTTGAAGGACTGCATGGTGGAGATGATGGAGTTCGACATCTGAACTTCTCTTGCTGCGAGATATTTGCGACCCACTACGCAAAAATCAGGCCATCAGAAATATTCAGACATCATAAGTACTTGGGAATTTGCAGTTGCTGAGCGACGTTGCCTGCCGGCAAGCTTTGCCGGCAAATTTGACCGGGTGCGATATGTCAAGCCGTACGGCGCTTCGGCGGATCGAGCTCGCGGCCGGTTTCCAGCATGATCTTGCGGAGCCAGATTGATCCGGAATCGAATTGCGCGCGTGTCGGCGTGAACATGAACTGTTCGTCGATGCCGGGATCGAGTGGTGGCGCAATTGTCGAGAGCAATAGCGGTTGAGCGAGCGCCGCAATCAGGCGCCGTGGCACGAAGGCTACGAGGTCTGTGCGCGCCGCGACATGCAGCGCCTCGATATAGCTCGGGACGACGAGGGCGATCCGTCGCTCCAGTTTCTTGCTGCGCAGCCAGTCGTCGATGAGGTCTTCGCTCTGGCCTCGAAGCACCACGGCGATATGGCGGGCTTTGAGAAATCCCTCGGTGGTCTTCAGGCGCGATGCCGCCGGATGGCCCTTGCGGACGGCGAGGGCGTCGGAATCGACATAGAGCAATTGGCGATGAAAGCCGTTGAAGGCGTTGCCGATGCTGATCACCATGTCGAGGCTGCGGGCGAATTCCGCCGTCATGATCGCCGGGCCGCGCCATGGCACGACGTTAATCCGTACACCCGGTGCGATGCTGTCGAGCTTCTTCATCAAGGGTAGCATCAGGAGTTCGACGGCGAGATCCGGCATCATCAGCCGAAAGTGCCGGTCGCTTTGGCGGGCATCGAAGACATCCGGGATGAACAGTCCGCGCACTTGCTCCAGTGTCTGCGCAAGTGGACCGCGTAAAGCCTGAGCGCGCGGCGACAACTCCATGCGCGCGCCGACGCGGACGAGCAGGGGGTCGCCGAGCAGGTCACGCAGTCGCCGTAGCGCATGACTGGCGGCGGGTTGCGACAGTCCGATCCGCATCGCCGCGCGGCTGACGCTGGCCTCGCGCAGCAATGCGTCGAGTGCGACCAGCAGATTGAGATCGAGCGCCGCCAAATTCATGGAATGAATATATATCATACGGACTATCGATTGGAAGAATGGGGTTTCTTCAACCCATACTCCGCCATCGT
Source organism: Tardiphaga sp. 813_E8_N1_3 (assembly GCF_051811025.1). Classification (NCBI taxonomy): domain Bacteria; kingdom Pseudomonadati; phylum Pseudomonadota; class Alphaproteobacteria; order Hyphomicrobiales; family Nitrobacteraceae; genus Tardiphaga; species Tardiphaga sp. 813_E8_N1_3. The sequence goes on along the minus strand of NZ_JBPWQE010000001.1, from coordinate 4,772,965 downwards.
TCAAGCGATGGAGCAGAACAATGAGCACGGCAGACAACAAGAAGCTTATTCAGCAGGTCTATAGCGATTCAGCCAACCGCAGCGGCACGACTTTCGCCGATCATCTCGCCGATGACGCATGCTGGATCGTGGTTGGGCAGTATTCCTGGGGACGCACCTTCAAGGGGAAGGATGCGATCCTCAATGGCCTGATGGGGCATTTCAGGTCGCTGTTCGATATTCGACCGCGCACGGTCGCGTCCAACTTTATTGCGGAAGGCAATCTGGTGGTGGTCGAGGCCAAGGGCGACAACGTCACCAAGGCCGGTGATCGCTATGACAACGACTACTGTATGGTGTGGCGTGTCGAGAACGGCAAGATCACCATGATCAAGGAATATTGCGACACTGCGCTGGTGGAGCGGGTGCTGGGTCCGTTCCCGGAAGAGATGGCACGCGCGCATGCTTGATACGAAAATGCCGGGTGCAATACTGCGCCCGGCATTTCCGGAATTCATATCGATCAGGCGACCTTGGTCGCCAGATGCTTGAACATGGCGGCCCGGGCTTCGTCGTCCATCTCGGCCTTGAACTTGAACGTGTCCTTCAGAGCGACGGCCTTCGCCGCTGCGGGACGCGTCGAGATCTCATCATGCAGGCGCTTTACGTTGGGGAATTGGGCAAAGCCCTCGTCGCCGAGAATGAAGTTGGTCATGCGCACCCAGCCCCAGACGTCCATATCGACGATCGTGTAGCTGTCGCCGACCATATATTGGCGGCCGGCGAGGCGGTCGTTGAGCACGCCGAGATGGCGTTTCGCCTCGAACTGATAGCGGTTATGCGCGTAGTCGACCTTTTCGGGCGCGAAATGCTTGAAGTGCACGGCCTGGCCGAAGAACGGACCAACGCCGGTGGCGACGAACATCAGCCAGGACAGCATCTCGCCGCGGTTGGCCGGAGTGTTGGCGGGCAGGAATTTGCCGGTCTTCTCGGCGAGGTAGAGCAGGATGGCGTTGCTGTCGAAGACCTTGACGCCGTCGTCGTCGATCGCCGGCACCTTGCCGTTCGGATTGACCTTCAGGAAGTCCTGGTTGAACTGCGCGCCGGTGCGGGTGTCGATGGCGATCGGCTCATAAGCGAGGCCGGCTTCTTCGAGAAACAGCGCGACCTTGGTCGGGTTTGGCGACCCGTTGAAGTAAAACTTCAGCATCTCAAATCTCCCTGGATTTTATACGTCAAAGCACGAGGCGGGGCCGCTGCTGCGGACCGTCGTCTCGTGCTTTGAATTCAGGGAGAGTGCAAGCGATGTTTTGATGAAGGCCGGGCGCATACGCCCGGCCGGTAGCATGGGCGGGACTTTAGACCGCGCCCATCTCGCTGCGGATTTCAGCGCGGAGTTCGTCGATCAGGCGCAGGCCCTTCTTGGTCTCGACGTGCCAGAACGTCCAGCCGTTGCAGGCAGCAGAACCCTGAGCCATCGCACCCATGCGGTGGATCGAGCCGACCTTGTCGCCGAACATGATGGCGCCGTCGGCGCGCACCAGCGCGCCATGGCGTTTCTTTGCGTCCATCAGCTTCGTGCCGGGCGAAATCATGCCACGCTCGACCAGTTCGGAGAACGCCACGCGCGGCGCGCTGCGGGCGGTCATGAACGGTGCCAGTGTTGCCTCGGGCAGCGGCTCGATCGCGGCGATGCGTGCTTCGGCAGCGGCGGCATATTCGCGGTCACGCTCGAAGCCGATGTAATTGCGGCCAAGGCGCTTGGCGACGGCGCCCGTGGTGCCGGTACCGTTGAACGGGTCGATGACGAGGTCGCCGGGCTTCGATGACGACAGCAGCACGCGTGCCAGCAGGCCTTCCGGCTTCTGGGTCGGGTGAACCTTCTTGCCGTCGCTGCCCTTCAGGCGTTCGTCGCCGGTGCAGAGCGGGATCAGCCAGTCGGAACGTGCCTGCACGTCTTCATTGGCGGCCTTGAGGGCTTCGTAATTGAACGTGTAGCCCTTGGCGTTTTCATCGCGCGCAGCCCAGATCATGGTCTCATGCGCATTGGTGAAACGACGGCCACGGAAATTCGGCATCGGATTCGATTTGCGCCACACGATATCGTTCAGAACCCAGAAGCCGAGGTCCTGCATGATCGCGCCGACGCGGAAAATGTTGTGATACGAGCCGATCACCCACAAAGTCGCCGACGGCTTCATGATGCGGCGTGCGGCCAGGAGCCACGCGCGCGTGAAGTCGTCATAGGCGGCGAATGATGAGAACTTGTCCCAGTCATTATTCACCGCATCGACATGGGATTCATCGGGGCGTTTGAGATCGCCCTTCAGCTGCAGATTGTACGGCGGATCTGCGAATACCAGATCGACCGACCCTGCCGGGAGTTTTGACATCTCTGCGACGCAATCACCAATGATGATGCTGCTGCTCGGAGAGGTTTCGAAGTGAGAGCGGGGCGCCCTTGCAGACGCCCCGCGACGCGAAACAACCATGACTCAATTACTCTGACTCAGGCGACGCTGTCGGCGACGCGGGACTAAACAACCGACAGGCAGACATTGACCGGGCAAAGTAAAAATCGACTTAATTGGTAACGAGTTCGAACTAGGCAAGTTTTGCCGGGCAGGTTAATGCTTAATGGAATGGAAATTTTGCGCCGCAATTGCGTTATGGTGGGCGGATCGCGCCAAACCGGTCTAAAATGCTGCGACTTGAAATGAAGGAATTGCCCCATGCGTTACGATGACTTCCGTCGCAGCGATAATATCGACGACCGTCGTGACGATAGCGGTGGTGGATATGGTGGCGGAGGTGGTGGCGGTTTCGGAATTCCGGGTGGCGGCGGCGGTCTCGGCATCGGCACGGTGATCGTGCTTGGCCTCGTCGGCTGGGCGTTCGGCATCGATCCGCGCATCCTGATCGGCGGCGCAGAGATTCTAACCGGCGGACAGCAGGCGCCGACCTATCAGACCGACCGTCGCTCGGCGCCGACGAAGTCAGGCGCACCCACGGACGAGATGGGCAGCATGATCTCCGGCGTGCTGGGCGAGATTGACGATCGTTGGGACGAGATCTTCAAAGAGAGCGGACAGAAATATGTGGGGCCGCAGATCGTGCTGTTTCGCAACGCCACCAATGGTGGGCGCTGCGGCAATGCGCAGTCGGCGATGGGGCCTTTCTACTGTCCGCCCGACAAGAAGATCTATCTCGACACCGGCTTCTTCCGTCAGGTCGAAACCAAATTTCGCGGTTGCTCGGGCAATGCCTGCAAATTCACCGCCGCCTATATCATCGCGCATGAAGCGGGCCATCACATCCAGAACCTGCTCGGCATCATCCCGCGCGTGACGCGGCTGCAGCAGCAGGCAGGCAGCAAGGCTGAGGCCAATCTGCTGCAGGTCCGTGTCGAACTACAGGCGGATTGTTTGTCCGGCGTCTGGGTCAATCGCGAATCGAAGAAGCGGCCCGGTTTCCTGGAAGCCGGTGACATCGATGCCGCGCTGCAGACCGCGTCCGCCATCGGCGACGATACGCTGCAACGTCAGGCACAGGGCCGCGTCGTGCCGGACTCGTTCACGCATGGCTCGGCCGAACAGCGCAAGCGCTGGTTCATGACCGGCTATCAGCAAGGCACCGTGCAGGCCTGCAACACATTTGCGACGGATCGGCTGTGATGACATCGACCGATGTGACGAAAGACTTCGTGCCACTCAACATCGCGGTGCTGACGATTTCCGACACGCGGTCGCTCGAGGACGACAAGTCCGGCGCGACACTGGCCGATCGGCTGACATCGGCCGGTCACAGGCTGGCGAAGCGCGAGATCGTCACGGACGATGTCGAAGCGATCCGCAAGATCGTGCGCGTATGGATCGCCGATCCCGGCGTAGACGCCATCATCACGACCGGCGGCACGGGATTCACCGGCCGCGATGTCACGCCGGAAGCCATCGAGCCGCTGTTCGAGAAACGGATGGATGGTTTCTCGATTGCATTTCACATGCTGAGCCATGCCAAGATCGGCGCCTCGACGATCCAGAGCCGCGCGACTGCTGGCACCGCCGGCGCGACGTTTATCTTCTGCCTGCCGGGTTCGCCCGGCGCCTGCCGTGACGGCTGGGATGGCATTCTCGCAGCGCAACTGGATTACCGCACAAAGCCGTGCAACTTCGTCGAGATCATGCCGCGGCTCGATGAGCATCTGCGACGTCCGAAAGCGAAGGGCGCGTCGGTCTAGAGCACGAGTTCCCAGGTCTCGCCGATCAAATCCTGCCCGAAACTGCGATGCGGCTCGGTGGCGACCAGCGCGAAACCCGCATCCTGATAGATTTTCCGCGCCGCGCGCAGATTGCTCTGGGTCCACAGCGTGATCCTGCGATAACCGCATTGGCGCGCAAAGGCGATGGATTCCGTCACCATGCGTTGGCCGAGCTTTTGTCCGCGCGCCTTGGGATCGATCAGCAAGAGCCGAAACTTGGCGACGTCGTCGGATGCCTTCACGAGAAACAGCGAGCCGACGGGCGCGCCATCCATCTCGGCGATCCAGCATCGCTCGCACGCAGGATCGCATGAGGCGACGAATTCCGCGGCGATGTCAGCCACCAGCGCTTTGAAGGACACGTCGAACCCGTATTCACTCGCATAGAGCTCGCCGTGGCTGCGGATCACCCAGTCTATGTCGCCAGGCTGGAGATCGCGTAGCACTGCGGGCCGAACGGCATCGGGGGCTTGGGCGGCCATGGTCAGGCGACGATGATCCGGCTGCGCAGCAATGTGCGTGAGGAGCGGCCGAGCTGGCGCAGCAACCGGGCCTCGGAGCGCCGGGCATCGGGTGCATAGCCTCCGAGACGGTCGTAGTGCTCGCGGGCGATCAGCAGGCCCTGATCGGCCTTGGGGCCTGTGATCATCCGGACCAGGTGCTTCAGGCCATCGCGAAAATTGGTCTCGTCATAGGGCGAACGCGCATAGCGGAAAATACCTGCGCGGGGGCGCTCGCTGGTCGAGACGCGCTGGATGAATTGCTGGGTCTCCTCGATCCAGCCCGCATCGAGCACGGCGCCGGCATGGAGAAACATCAGCCAGGGCGAACGCGCCTGCTTGGCGCCGGCGGCCATCGCCGCGGCGCGCGATCCTTGCGAGGTCAGGAAGCCACAGCCGGCGACATCGGCGACGCGTTCGATGACGTCTGTGCCGGCGCGATCGACCAGCAGCACTTCGCGGATCACACCGGCAGCAGCGCCCGGCACCAGCGCTGCCAGTGTGGCAACAGCGGGCTGCTCGACGCCTTCAGTGGGGATGATCACGCTCAGCATGGTGTCTGTTAATACCTTTAGACAACGGGGTGGCCGCGTTATCATTTCGTCATAGTCTATGCGGCGCTGGCGGCTGCTGCAATTTCGGGACGGTTCGATTTTTCGGCCGCCCTGCAAGGCGGCGGGAGAATGCACAGTGCCCCGGCCGTGTGCCACCCTATTTATGTTCTTGCTTTGTTCCATGTGTGCGCTATCGTGGCTTCATGAGTCGCCAGATCGCTGCCCTAAAGCACCCGCCGGTCCCGGCGCCCTCCGATAAGCCGGCGGGTGCGCTTTCCCCTTTTCCCGAGATCGCGGTGGCGATCGACAAGCAGCGGCGGCGCGGCCGTGGTGCCCAGTCCAACGACAGCGGGCGCTACGAGGCCGAGGCCCGGGTCGCCTTTGATGATGGCTGGCAGAGCCTCGATGAATTGCCGCCGTTCAAGACGACCGTTGCGACGGACACCGCGCGCAAGGTCATCACGCGCAATGAATCGCCGGATATCGGCTTTGATCGTTCGATCAATCCCTATCGCGGCTGCGAGCATGGCTGCGTCTATTGTTTCGCGCGGCCGACCCACGCCTATCTCGGTCTCTCGCCCGGGCTCGATTTCGAATCCAAACTGTTCGTGAAGCCCGATGCGCCTGGTCTGCTTGAGAAGGAGCTTGCCGCCGCCGAATACGAACCGAAGATGATCGCCATCGGCACCAACACCGATCCGTATCAGCCGATCGAGCGCGAGCGTCAGGTGATGCGTGGCATTCTCGAAGTGCTGGAGAAGACGGGTCATCCTGTCGGCATCGTCACCAAGTCAGCTTTGGTGACACGCGACATCGATATCCTGGCGCGGATGGCGAAGCGAAATCTGGTCAAGGTGGCGTTGTCGGTGACGTCACTCGATCCGAAACTCGCGCGCAGCATGGAGCCGCGCGCTTCGACGCCGTCGAAGCGGCTGGAAGCTTTGCGGCAGCTATCCGAGGTTGGCATTCCGACCACGGTGATGGTGGCACCGGTGATCCCCGCGCTGAACGACAGCGAGATCGAACGCATTCTCGATGCTGCAGCTCATGCCGGCGTCAAGGAAGCCAGCTACGTTTTGCTGCGGCTGCCGATGGAAGTGCGCGATCTGTTTCGCGAATGGCTGATCGCGAATTATCCGGACCGCTATCGCCACGTCTTCACGCTGATCCGCGAAATGCGCGGTGGCCGCGATTACGACTCGCAATGGGGCACGCGCATGAAGGGCACCGGACCGATGGCCTGGATGATCGGTCGCCGCTTCGAGATCGCCTGCACGAAGCTTGGCCTCAACAAACGTCGTTCGAAGCTCACCCTCGATCATTTCGAGAAGCCGGCAGGCGCTGGTAAGCAATTGAATCTGTTCTAACTCCTTACGGTCTCGCAAACTGGGGAGTCACCTCGGAGGAAGGGTCATCGGCCGGAAACCAGAGCCAGCCGGTGATCCTTTCTCCGCTTTTTGCGTTGAGTGAATGAAGGTGAAGACATGACAGCCAAACAACAGACCCCGTTGGTGCCACGCATGACCGTCATCACGCTCGGCGTTCAGGATATGCGCAAGAGCATCGCGTTCTATGAGGAGCTCGGCTTTGCCCGCAAGGCCAGGGCGACAGGCGAGGCCATCGCCTTTTTCGAAACCGGCGCCAGCGTCCTCGCGCTGTTTCCGTGGGATCAACTGGCGCAGGACGCGACATTGCCTGACCATCCAAGGCCGCAGGCGTTTCGCGGCAGCACGTTGGCGTGGAATTGTCGCTCCGAAGGCGAGGTCGATGCGGTCCTCGCTTTCGCCGTCGATTGCGGCGGTTCGCTTTTGAAGCCGGCGCGAAAGACCGATTACGGTGGCTATTCCGGCTACTTTGCGGACCCGGACGGGCACGCCTGGGACGTGGTAACTGCACCGGGGATCGAGGTCGGCGACGACCGGCGGGTGCATCTGGACGATTGAAGGCCCGACCTGAATAGCGGGAACGATCCCGAGTTCCCGGTTGCGCTATAGGGACTGCTTCAGCACGATCCCCCGATGATTCGGGATGAGAAGAAGAAAGCGCCGGCCAAGCCGCGCAAGATCGTGGTCGCGCCGAGCTTCACGCGTGAGCGCGCACTGCTCAAGAAGGGCATTTGGCCGGTAGCGGGCTGCGATGAGGCCGGCCGAGGTCCGCTGGCCGGTCCGGTAGTGGCTGCGGCGGTTGTTCTGGACCCGAACAACATTCCCAAGGGGCTCGACGATTCCAAGAAACTGACGGAGAGCAAGCGCGAGGCGCTGTTCGAGGAAATTTGCGCTACGGCATCATTCGGCGTTGCCTATGCATCACCCGGCCGGATCGAACGCGACAATATCCTGCGGGCCTCGCTCTGGGCGCTGGCCCGCGCGGTCGCGTCGCTGCCGGATGCGCCGAAACATGTGTTCGTCGATGGCCGCGACAAGATCGACACGACGGCCGATTGCGAGGCGGTTATTGGCGGTGACGCACTGGTGTTGTCCATCGCAGCAGCGTCGATCATCGCAAAAGTCTCGCGCGACCGGCTGATGTGCCGGCTCGCCGAGAATTGTCCGGGCTATGGCTTCGAGGTCCATAAAGGCTATGGCGTGCCGCAGCATATGACTGCGCTGAACGAATTGGGGCCTACTATTCATCACCGCAGCCTGTTCGCGCCGGTGGCGGCGGCGCGTGCGCGACACCAGGCGAGCGCCCGTGCGGCGGGCCTGATCGAGACCCAGACCATCCTCGACATCGAGATTTCCGCCTGAGCGCTCAGGTGGTTGCCTCTCCCGGCTCCGCGCCGTATCACCTGAGCAAGCTTCATTCCTTGCTGGCCGGTTCAGACGTTCAATGCGTTTCACCTCCCTGATCGTCGAACTGATCCGCGCCCGGCCACGGCTGGTGTTCTGGATCGTTGTGTTGTGTCAGGCGGCGATCTGGCTGTTCGTGCCTCTGCTGCTTTATCGCGGCCCGCCGGGCGATCTCGCCACCGTGCTGGCCTATGGCCGGGAATATCAGGTCGGCACCCATATGGGTCCGCCGCTGGCGTTCTGGCTGGCCGACATCGCCTTCCGGGCCGCCGGCAATCACGTCTTCGGCGTGTATCTGCTGGCGCAAATCTGCGCTGTCCTGACCTTCCGCGCGGTCTATCAGCTGGGCAGCGCCATCGTCGGTGGCCCGCAGGCGGTGATCGCCGTGCTGCTGACGATGACGGTCACGGCCTTCAGTACGCCCGGCATCGAATTCGGCCCGCTGATTCTGGGGCGTCCGCTCTGGGCGATGTTCCTGCTGCATGCCTGGCTGGCGATAGGGCAGGGCCGTCGCAATGCCTGGTTCGCACTGTCGATCGAGGCTGGCCTGCTGCTGCTGACGACGCCCCATGCGATGTGGCTGCTGCCGCTGCCGCTCGTCTTCGGTCTCGCGACATCGCGCGGCAGGCGTAACCTTGCTTCGTTCGATCCGCTCTACGCGCTGCTGGTGATCGTCGTGCTGACATTGCCATGGGCGATGTGGGTGATCCGGGCCGGCGCGCCCGTGCTGCCGGCGCTCCCGCACCTGGACGATCTCGCCGGAAAGGCGCGGCAGTGGGCTATCCTGATCGCCTGGCTGCTTGCGGCCATCACGGGCGTGATCGTGCTCACGGTGATGAACTGGGGCCGCATCGTTCCGAAGGCCGAGGAAGCTCCGATCATCTTCCGCCCGCCGGTCGATCCGCTGGCGCGGGACTATGTGTTTTTCTTCGCGCTTGTACCCGGATTGCTCGGCAGTCTGTTCGCGGCGCTCTACGGCCTCGATCGCGTGGTTGGCGGTGCCGGCATCGCTCTGGTCATGTCGGGTCTCGCCGTCGTCGTGGCATCGGGCGATCTGATCGCGCTGCGGCGCCAGCGGATCCTGCGTAAGGTCTGGGCCTTTGCGATCATCGCGCCTGCGCTGGCAGCTTTCGCTAGTCTCGTGATTTTGCCATGGGTGGATGGCCCCGAGGATGTCACAGCGCTTCCCGCGCGCGAGATCGGGCGCTTCTTCGGTGAGAGTTTCGAACGTCGCACCAATCGTCCACTGTCGGCGGTCGCGGGCGATGCGCAACTGGCCGCTTTGATCGGCATGAGCGCGTCACGGCCGCATCTGCTGAACGATGCCGTGCCTTCGCGCACGCCGTGGATCACGCCAGCGAAGTTCGCCGAGACCGGCGGAGTCGTGGTGTGGCGCGCAGCAGATACGATCGGCACGCCGCCCGCGGATATCGCGCAGCGCTTTCCGGACCTTGTGGCGGAAGTGCCGCGCGCCTTCGAACGTCTGGTGAATGGCCGGCAGCCGTTGCTGCGGATCGGTTGGGCGATCGTGCGGCCGAAAGCGCCCTAGACGAAACGCCTTTGCTAGCTGGTCCTGCCCGATGGCGCTTCCAGCGCCTTCGCGATTGAGCGCAGATCCATCCAGGTCATCCGCTTATAAGACGGCGAGCGCAGCAGATAGGCCGGGTGAAACGTCGCCAGCGCTTTGATCTTGCGAGTGCCGGTGTCGTAGTCGACCCAGCGGCCGCGCGACTTCATGATGCCGTCGCGGGTCTGCAGCAGCGTCTGTGTCGAGGGATTGCCCAGCGTGACGAGGATGTCCGGATTCACCAGCTCGATCTGGCGCTGGATGAACGGAAGGCAGATCTGGGTCTCCTGCGGCGTCGGTGTGCGGTTGCCTGGCGGCCGCCATGGAATCACATTGGCGATATAAACATCGGTGCGCTTCAGGCCGATCGCGCGCATCATCAGGTCGAGCAGTTTGCCGGAGCGGCCGACAAAGGGCAGGCCCTCGATATCCTCGTCACGGCCCGGCGCCTCGCCGACAAACATGATCCGTGCCTGCGGATTGCCGTCGGCAAACACCAGCTGGGTCGCGGTCGATTTCAGGGCGCTGCCGTCGAATGTATCCAGCATGCCACGCAGCACCTCGAGCGAGGGGGCGGTGCGCGCGGCGTCGCGGGCGGCGGCAATCGCGACGTCCGGGGCGACCTCAACGCGGGCGGGTGGGCGTGGCGGGGGCGGCGGCATGCCATTCAGCGGTGGTCGCTTCGGCGCGCTGTCGGACAGCTCCCGGGCAGGCGGCGGGAGGTCGTCCGACAGCCGGTTCACCGGCTCATCCATCAATGCGCAATCGACCCCGGCCTCCAGATAAAAGGCGAGTAGTTGCGCAACGCTGGGATGGGGGTCAGGCGTCATGGCTGGAGGTCACAGGCATGCCGGCAATCTAGGCCGGATCGTTGCCCAGCGAAACGCCCTCTGTGCATTTAGGTGGTTGTTCTTCCGCGAAAAATCGGAAACAACACCCCTTAGAAGCGTTCTGAACGGGTTGGAAACGGGTCTGAGACGAGATTATGAGCACTGAAGAACTTCCGCCGCGCGAGTCCATGGAATTCGACGTCGTTATCGTCGGTGCCGGGCCCTCCGGTCTGTCGGCCGCGATCCGGCTGAAACAGCTCAATGCGGACCTGTCCGTCGTTGTGGTCGAAAAGGGTTCCGAAGTCGGTGCGCATATCCTCTCGGGCGCAGTGATTGATCCGGTCTCCCTCGACAAGCTGATTCCCGACTGGCGCGACGATGCCGACTGCCCGCTTAAGACCCAGGTGAAGGACGACCAGTTCATCCTGACCAGCGAGACCGGCGGCATCCGTTTGCCGAATTTCATCAATCCGCCGCTGATGAACAATCATCACTGCTACATCACCTCGCTCGGCATGGTGTGCCGCTGGCTCGGCGCCAAGGCTGAAGCGCTCGGCGTTGAAATCTATCCGGGTTTTGCGGCTGCCGAGACGCTGTATGACGAGAACGGAGCCGTGCGCGGTATCGCCACCGGCGACATGGGCATCGGCCGTGACGGCAAGCCTAAGGATTCCTTCACGCGCGGTATGGAACTGCTCGGCAAGTACACGCTGTTCGCCGAAGGCGCACGTGGTTCGCTGACCAAGCAGGTCATCGCCAAGTTCGCGCTCGACAAGGATTGCGAGCCCGGCAAGTTCGGTATTGGCCTCAAGGAAATCTGGCAGATCGATCCCGCCAAGCACAAGAAGGGCCTGGTCCAGCACACGCTTGGCTGGCCGCTCGACGACAACACCGGCGGCGGCTCGTTCCTGTACCACTACGACGACAACCTCGTGGCCGTCGGTTTCGTGGTGCACCTCAACTACGACAATCCGTATCTGTATCCGTTCGAGGAATTCCAGCGGATGAAGACCCATCCGATGATCCGCGACACCTTCGCCGGCGCCAAGCGCCTGGCCTATGGCTCGCGCGCGATCACCGAGGGTGGCTATCAGTCGGTGCCGAAGCTTGTGTTCCCGGGCGGCGCTCTGATCGGCTGCGCGGCGGGCTTCGTCAATGTGCCGCGTATCAAGGGCGTGCACAATGCGATGGCCAGCGGCATGCAGGCCGCGGAGCAGGTGTCGGCCGCGCTGGCCGCCGGTCGCGCCAATGACGAACTGACTGAATACGAGACCGGTTGGCGTGGTTCGGCGATTGGCGTGGACCTGCACAAGGTCCGCAACGTTAAGCCGCTGCTGTCCAAGTTCGGCAACCGGATCGGCATGCTACTGGCCGGTTTCGACATGTGGTGCAACACGCTGGGCTTCTCGCTGTTCGGCACGCTCAGCCATGCCAAGCCGGATCGAAAGACGCTCAAGCCGGCAAAAGAATACAAGCCGATCCCCTATCCGAAGCCGGACGGCAAGCTGACCTTCGATCGTCTGTCCTCGGTGTTCATGTCGAACACCAATCACGAGGAAGACCAGCCGATCCACCTCAAGGTTGCGGATATCGAGCTGCAGAAGAAGTCCGAGCATGACGTCTTTGCCGGCCCGTCGAACCGTTATTGTCCGGCAGGCGTCTATGAGTGGGTCGAGGAATCGACCGGCCCGCGCTTCCAGATCAACTCGCAGAATTGCGTCCACTGCAAAACTTGCGACATCAAGGATCCGAACGGCAACATCACCTGGGTTCCGCCGGAAGGTGGCGGCGGGCCTAATTACGAGGCGATGTAATAAGCGCCCGATTACGATTGTGTGAGCGGCCCCACCTGCCGGTGGGCCGCCACATGGGCTTGCTGTCACGATAACGCCACAGTGCGAGCGTTCTCAGGGGCAGTGGCGCAATCCGGCGGCCCAATTGCTGACAGGCTTCAAGGTGCCATTGGTGCGATCGCGCCCCCGATCCTTGCGATTGACCGCCAAACGCGGCATTGTTGGCACGCGCACTATTGCCGGGTCGGCTGCGCATCCGAGCCTGTCTTGCAGTCCTGCTCGCATTTTGCTCGATATCCTGCCCGTAAATCCTGGAGCTAGGCGAACCCTATGTTGTCCATCCGTTTCAATCGTTTGACGTTCGCTGCCGCCACGGTCGCCGTCCTCGCGATGCCCGGTCAGCTGCTGGCGCAAACCCCGGATCATACCGGCGATAGCTCGGCTGCCCAGTTTCCCACCTCCCGTGACCTGAAGTCGCTCACCACCGCCGGCAGTTATCTCGCCGCCCGCCATGCCAGCGTCGAGCGCGATGCCACCTCGGCTGCGGCGTTTTACCGCTCCGCGCTGCGCACCGATCCGAAGAACAATGAACTGCTCGATCGCGCTTTCATCTCCTCGCTCGCCGATGGCGATATCGATGAGGCCGTCAAGCTCGCCGATCGCATCCTGACCATCGACAAGTCGAACCGCGTCGCCCGTCTTGTGGTGGGTGTGCGTGATCTCAAGCTGAAGAAATACGCCGCCGCGCAGACCAATATCAACCAGTCGGTCCGCGGCCCGATCACCGACCTCGTTGCGACGCTGCTCTCCGCCTGGGCCGGCTACGGCGCCGGTGAGAGCAAGACGGCAATTGCCAATATAGACAAGCTGGCCGGTCCGGAATGGTATCCGATCTTCAAGGATCTGCATGCCGGCCTGATCCTCGATCTTGCCAACAAGCAGAAGGATGCGGGCGCCCGCTTCGAGCGCGCCTACAAGCTCGACGACTCCGCGCTGCGCGTGGTCGATGCCTATGGCCGCTGGACCTCGCGCAACAAGGACGATGCTGCGGCGCTCGGCATCTACGAGACCTTCAACAAGAAGCTCGCCCGTCACCCGCTGGTGCTGGAAGGTATCCGCGAGACCAAGGCTGGCAAGAAACTGGCACCGCTGGTCGACAGCCCGCAGGCTGGCGCTGCCGAAGCGCTTTATGGCATCGGCGCGTCGCTGACCCGCCGCGGCGGTGAAGACCTCGCGCTGGTCTATCTGCAGCTCTCGCTCTATCTCAAGCCGGACCACTCGCTGGCGCTGCTGTCGCTCGCCGACCTCTATGAGTCGGTGAAGAAGCCGCAGATGGCCATCAAGGTCTATGAGCGCGTGCCCGCCAATTCGGCGCTGAAGCGCAACGCGCAGATCCAGCAGGCCACCGATCTCGATGCGGCCGATCGCAGCGACGAAGGCATCAAGATTCTCAAGGGCGTCGTCGCCGACGATCCGAAGGATCTCGAAGCCATCATGGCACTCGGCAATATCGAGCGTGGGCGCAAGAAGTTCGCCGACTGCTCGGAGACCTATACCAAGGGCATCGACGTCATTTCCGCCAACCAGGACAAGCCGAACTGGGTGTATTTCTACTTCCGCGGCATCTGCCTGGAGCGTTCGAAGCAGTGGGCCAAGGCCGAAGTCGATATGCGCAAGGCGCTCGAATTGCAGCCCGAGCAACCGCATGTGCTGAACTATCTCGGCTATTCCTGGATCGATCAGGGCATCAACCTCGACGACGCCATGAAGATGATCAAGCGCGCCGTCGATCAGCGTCCGGATGATGGCTACATCGTCGACTCGCTCGGCTGGGCCTATTACCGCATCGGCAATTTCGATGACGCCGTGAAGCAGCTCGAACGCGCTATCGATCTTAAGCCGGAAGATCCGACCATCAACGACCATCTCGGCGATGCCTACTGGCGCGTCGGGCGCAAGCTCGAAGCCAAATTCCAGTGGCAGCACGCCAAGGATCTGAAGCCGGAAGCCGAAGAGATTCCGAAGATCGAGGCGAAGATGGAAAACGGTCTGTCGGACGAGCCATCGTCGTCGGCTGCATCCAACGACAAGAAAAAAGAAGACGGCAAAGGCGGCTAATTCCATGGTTGGGGGCATGACCGGCTCAACGAGCCCGGTTCTCGAAGAAGACGCGCGCGCCAAGGTCAATCTGACCCTGCGCGTCATCGGTCGTCGGGCTGACGGCTATCATGATCTCGAAAGCGTCGTGGCTTTTGCCGATTGCGCCGACAGATTGACGTTGGATGTCGGTGGCGACCTGTCGCTGATCGCGACCGGCCCGCGCGCTCTGGAATGCGGCGACACCGCCGACAATCTCGTCATCAAGGCTGCGCGCCTGCTGGGTGAGCGCGTCGAAGGCCTTACGTTCGGGCGCTTTGCGCTCGACAAGCATTTGCCTGTTGCCGCCGGAATCGGTGGCGGTTCGGCGGATGCTGCTGCGGCGCTGCGTCTTCTGGCGCGCGCCAACAATCTCGAAATGGACGATCCGCGCGTGCTTGAAGTGGCGCGTCTCACCGGCGCCGATGTGCCGGTCTGCGTGCCGTCGCACGCCTGCGTGATGACGGGCGTCGGCGAAAATCTGCTGCCGCTCAGCATTCCGCGTTTGCCCTGCGTGATGGTCAATCCGCGCGTGCCGGTGGCGACAAAGGATGTGTTCAAGGAGCTCGGCCTGAAGAACGGCGAACTCCGTGTCGGCGTAAAGGACGTGTTGAAGCGCGCCACCTGGCCGAATGAAGACGGTTCGCTCGATGCCTGGATCGATGCGCTCAATGCCGGAACCAACGATCTCGAAGCGCCCGCGCTGAAGGTTGAGCCAGTGATTGATACGGTGCTGTCGGCCTTGCGTGACGCTGAAGGTGTCCGGTTGGCCCGCATGTCGGGCTCTGGCGCGACCTGCTTTGCGCTGTTTAGCAATGACACCGATGCGCAGCGCGCAGCCGGTGCCATTCAACTCGCCCACCCGCTGTGGTGGGTGCATGCCGGCGCGCTGAGCTAACGCGCCGAGCGCAGCACTAGCTGCTCCAGCCGGCGCTGTGGCCGCCATCTACCGTGTAGATCACGCCCGTCGTGTAACCGGCGCGATCTGACGCGAGAAATGTCATCATGTCGGCGATCTCACGCGGCTTCGCGGCGCGACCTAGCGGCAAGCCTTGCTGCAATTCCCGGAAGCGGTTCTCGTCACCCAATTGGGTCTTGGCGCGCGTCTTCATCAGCGTGACGTGACGCTCGGTTTCCACCGGGCCAGGATTGATGCCGACGACGCGGATATTATCCTTTAAGCTCTTGCCGCCCAGCGCCCGCGTAAAGGCCATCAGCGCCGCATTGCCGGCGCTGCCGCAGATGTAATTGGCATCGAACTTCTCGCCGGCAGCGCCGATGTCGTTGACGATCACGCCATGACCGCGCGCCTTCATCTGCGCATAGACGAGGCGCGTCAGATTGATGAAGCCGAACACTTTAAGGTCCCAGGCATGGCGCCAGGTCGGCTCGTCGATCTTGTCGATGGCGCCGCCGGGAATATCGCCGGCATTGTTGACGAGAATGTCGATGTCGCCGGCGGCAGCCGCCAGCGCGGCGAGGTCATCCGGCTTGCGCAGATCGACGCCATGCACGGCGACATCGATCTGGTGGCTGGAC
Source organism: Tardiphaga sp. 813_E8_N1_3 (assembly GCF_051811025.1). Classification (NCBI taxonomy): domain Bacteria; kingdom Pseudomonadati; phylum Pseudomonadota; class Alphaproteobacteria; order Hyphomicrobiales; family Nitrobacteraceae; genus Tardiphaga; species Tardiphaga sp. 813_E8_N1_3. The sequence continues at coordinate 4,757,020 of NZ_JBPWQE010000001.1, read as the reverse complement.
CGCAATCGGTCCGCCAGCGCCTGCATCTGCTCGACATTGCGGGCGGCGAGGCGGAGATCGCAGCCTTCTTCAGCAAACGCTTCCGCGGCCGCCGCGCCGATACCCTTGGATGCGCCCGTGATCAGGACGCGCTTGCCGCGCAAATGAAGATCCATGGAATGCCTCTGGATTGCAGGAGGGGTGTCTGCGACAGAGTTAGGCCCCTGCGGCAAAAGCGGTCAACATTGCAGTGCAGCGTTGATCGCGGGCCGGGATTGGTCCACATCTGAGCCCGAATTACTGGCGAAGGAAACCTGCTCGTGAGCGCACAAAAAGAATATCGGATCGCAGTCATCCCCGGCGACGGCATCGGCAAGGAAGTGATGCCGGAAGGCCTGCGCGTCCTTGAAGCGGCAGCGAAAAAGCATCGCGTGAAGGTGCATTTCGATCACTACGATTTCTCGTCCTATGACTATTACGAGAAGCACGGTCAGATGATGCCGGACGACTGGAAGGCGCAGATCGGCAAGCACGATGCGATTTATTTCGGCGCTGTCGGCCTGCCGGCGAAAATTCCGGATCACATTTCGTTGTGGGGCTCGCTGATCAAGTTCCGCCGCGAATTCGATCAATACGTCAATCTGCGCCCGGTGCGCTTGATGCCCGGCGTGCCGTGTCCGCTGGTGGGACGTAAGCCGGGCGACATCGACTTCTGGGTGGTGCGCGAGAACACCGAGGGCGAATATTCATCCGTCGGTGGCCGCATGTTCCCGGACACCGACCGCGAATTCGTCACTCAGCAGACGGTGATGACCCGCACAGGCGTCGATCGCATCCTGAAATTCGCGTTCGATCTCGCCCAGTCGCGGCCGAAGAAGCACCTGACTTCGGCGACCAAGTCCAACGGCATTTCGATCACGATGCCCTATTGGGATGAGCGCGTGAAGGCGATGGGCGCCAACTATCCCGACGTGAAGTGGGACCAGTATCACATCGATATTCTCACTGCGAATTTCGTGATGCATCCGGACTGGTTCGACGTCGTGGTTGCTTCCAACCTGTTCGGCGACATCCTCTCTGATCTCGGCCCGGCCTGCACCGGCACCATCGGCATCGCACCGTCCGGCAACATCAACCCGACTGGCGATTTCCCGTCGGTGTTCGAGCCGGTGCATGGCTCGGCGCCGGATATTGCCGGGCAGGGCATTGCGAACCCGATCGGTATGATCTGGTCCGGCGCGATGATGCTGGAACATCTCGGCGAGAAGGCTGCCGCGGATTCCATCGTCAAGGCGATCGAACGCGCCCTCGAAGAGCGGACGCTGCGGACGCGCGATCTCGGCGGTCAGGCCGATACAGGCGCTTGCGGCAAGGCCGTCGCGGAGATGATTGAATAAGCTCCTGCCACTGACACGCAAAAAAATGCCCGGCTTCATGCCGGGCATTTTCGTTTCAGGGGGCTCGAAGATTAGGCGGCAATCCGCCGGCAATGCTTCCACGCCGCCGCGATCAGATTCTCGCTCGCCTCGGGCGTGCGGAACGCTGAATGCGCCGATAGCGTCACGTTCGGGATCGTCGTCAGCACATGGCCTGCCGGCAACGGCTCGATGTCGAAAACGTCGAGACCAGCATGACGCAAGTGACCGGACCTTAGCGCTTCGATCATCGCGGCTTCATCGACCACCGCCCCGCGCGCGGTGTTGATGAGGATCGCACCCTTCTTCATCTGGCCGATGCGCTCGCGGGTGATCATGCCGCGGGTCTCGTCGTTCAGCAGCAGATGGATCGAGACGACGTCGCTCTTGGCCAGCACTGTCTCCATGTCGGTGAATTCCACGCCGGAATGGGACTTCGGCGAGCGATTCCAGGCCAGCACCTTCATGCCCGAGCCGAGCGCAATGCGTGCGACTTCCGCGGCGATGCCGCCGAAGCCGATCAGGCCGATGGTCTTGCCCGTCAGTTCCATGCCTTCATCGCGCAGCCAGTTGCCGGCCCGCATCTCACGGTCTTGCTGAGCAAGGCCGCGCGCGGCAGCCCACATATGCGCAATGGCGCATTCGGCGACGGCGGTATCGCCATAGCCGCGGATCAGGTGCACCTCGATCCCCAGCGCACCAAGCTCCTCGATATGCATATAGCTGCGCGCGCCGGTGCCGAGAAACACGACATGCTTCAGGCCGGTGCACTGTTTGGCCACGTCGGTCGGCAGATAGGTGTGGTCGACGATGGCGATCTCGGCACCATCCAGCACGCCGGGCAGGTCGGCGGGCTTGATGTCTTCATCGCGGTTGATCTTGACTGCGATGTCGCCCGGCTCCGTCAGCCGTTCCAGAATCTTCGCCAGCTCTTCACTGGCATCGACGAATACGCCCCGCATTCTTGTCCCCTGTCTCTCGTTACTTCGATGCGACGCCGGCGAGCGCCAGCACCGTATGCATCAATACATTAGTGCCGGCGGCGCAATCTTCCTGCGTCGAGCTTTCCAGCTCGTTGTGGCTGATGCCGTCCTTGCTCGGGATGAATACCATCGCCGTCGGCATGATGTTGTTGAGGTTGCAGGCGTCGTGGCCGGCGCCAGAGGTGATGCGACGGTGCGAGTAGCCGAGCGACGTCGCAGCGGTCTCAACCGCATCGACGAAGTCCTTGTTGAAGTGCGTCGGCGGCTTGTGCCAGACCTTGTCGAAGGCGACGTCGACCTTGCGGTGCGCGGCGATCTCCTTGATGGCATCGCGTACGCCTTTCTCGATGGCGTCCAGCTTGCCGGCGTCGGCGCTGCGCAGATCCATAGTGAAGGCGATCTCGCCGGGGATCACGTTGCGCGACGGATTGGCGATCACGGCTTCGCCGATGGTGCCGAGCGCGCCGATGTTGCTGACGACACGTTCAGTGGCCAGCACGATCTCCGACAAAGTTGCTAGCGCATCCTTGCGCAGTGGCATCGGCGTCGAACCCGCATGGCTCTCGAAGCCGGTGATCTTGCCGTCGAACCACAGCACGCCCTGGCCGGAATCGACAACGCCGATGGTCTTGCTTTCGGCCTCCAGGATCGGGCCCTGCTCGATATGCAGTTCGACGAAGCCGGAGAATTTCTGCGTGCCCACCGGCACGTCGCCGCGATAGCCGATCTCGTCGAGCGCTTCGCCAACGGTGACACCTGCAATGTCCTTGCGCGACAGAATATCGTCGGTGGTGAAGTCGCCGACATAGGCGGCGGAGGCCATCATCGCCGGCGCAAAGCGCGAGCCCTCTTCATTGGTCCAGTTGGCGATGCAGATAGGCATGTCGGTCTCGATGCCGGCATCATTCAGCGTGCGGACGACCTCGAGTGCGCCAAGCACGCCGAGAATGCCGTCGAACTTGCCGCCGGTCGGCTGGGTATCGAGATGCGAACCGACGCCGATCGGTGCCTTCGACATATCGCGGCCCTTGCGCAGCGCGAACATCGAACCGAGGGCGTCGACATGCACCTCCAGGCCGGCATCCTCGCAGGCTTTGCGAAACCAGTTGCGCACCAGCTTGTCTTCAGGCCCGAGCGTCAGGCGTCGTACGCCGCCTTTCGGCGTGCCGCCGAATTTCGCTGTCTCGTTGATCGTATCCCAGAGCCGCGCGGAATCGATTTTGAGGTTGTCGCCAAGCTTGGTCATGCGGTCTGTCCCGAGAAGTTTGTGTTGAAGAGGCCAGCTTTTCAATGACCCGACGATGCCGGCTCGTCAACCAATGGGCTGTTCTGCGCCAGTTGCGCAGCAATGCCTGCGACGAGTTCGATCGCGGCCGTGTCGGGTGACGCGAGCCAGCTTGCCGAAAATGTCAGCGGCTGGAGCTGCAGGTTGGTATTGAGCAATTGCAGCCGTCCGTCCGCGAGTTCGTTCTCGATGATGGCTGTCGGGATCAGTGCGATGCCTAAGCCCTCAATCGCCATATGCATCACGGTAGACAGCGACGCGCTGGCGTGCAGCCGGATCGGTGGCAGGTCGGGCCGGTTGAACAGCGAGCGCGCGATCTCGTAGGGCCGGGTCTTGCGCGAGAAGGTGATGATGGGAAATTTCGCGAGGTCATGGATCGAGAGCAGATCATTGCCGAGCCCGAGTGAGGGGCTGGCGAGAAAGCCGACGGGGTAGTCGCACAGCACACGGTTGCGAATGTTGGATGTTGAAAGCGGTCCGAGCACAAAAGCGAGATCAATCTCCTGTGCCTGCAACCGCGCGTTCAGGTTCGGCGTGATGTCGACCTCGATTTCGAGCGACAGATTCGGATACGAGATGTTGACGTGCTTGATCAGCCGCGTCAGCAAAGTGTGGACGATGGTTTCGGCGACGCCGAGCCGCAGCACGCCGCGCATTGCCGAGCGATCGCCAACCGCCGCCATCATCTCCGAGCGCAGGCCGATCAGCTTTTCGGCATAGACCAGCATCTGCCGTCCGGCCGGCGTCGGCGAGGCGATACGGCGGTCACGCTGCAGAAGCCGGACACCCATCTCGTGCTCAAGCTGCGCGATGCGTTGGGAGATCGCCGGCTGGGTGGTGTTGAGCTTCTGGGCGGCGCCGCGGAAGCTGCCGAGATTGACGACCCAGAGAAAGGTCTCCAGCGCCTTGAAGTCCGCCATGGATACAATCCGGCTTTCGATAAGTAGAATTTATGTATGCTGATTAAAAACAACGATTAGACATTATACTAGCCCTGAGTTTCAGTGCGTGTCGAGGCAGAATTAGGCAGGGCACCAAGATGGCTATTTCTTCGGCAGCGCAGCAAAGCGACGATGGATCCTCGGATTTGCCCAGCGTGGTCGCTCGCCGCGAATATCGCGCCGGCAAATATGGCAGCACCGCCGGCGTCGCTCCCGGATACGTCCAGGGAAATCTGGTCATCTTGCCGGAAGCCCAGGCCGCAGCCTTTCATCGCTTCTGTCAGCTCAATCCGAAGCCGTGCCCGATCATCGGCATGTCGGATGTGGGCAATCCCAGCATTCCCGCCCTCGGTCTCGATCTCGATATCCGGACTGACATTCCGCAATATGTCGTCTGGAAGGACGGCGAGGCGATCGATCGACCTTACGAGGTGACCAAGTACTGGCGCGACGATCTCGTGTCTTTCGTCATCGGATGTTCGTATTCGTTCGAAGAAGCCATGATGGCCGATGACCTGCCGATCCGTCATATCGAGCAGGATGTTCTGGTGCCGATGTATCGCACCAACATTCCATGCAAGTCCGCAGGTCCCTTCGCCGGGCCGATGGTGGTGTCGATGCGGCCGCTGAAGCCCGCCGATGCGATCCGTGCCGTGCAGATCACTTCGCGTTTTCCGGCCGTGCACGGTGCGCCGGTACATCTGGGTCTGCCGCAGTCGATCGGCATCAAGGATATCAACAAGCCCGATTACGGCGATGCGGTGCACATCAACGATGACGAGATCCCGGTGTTCTGGGCCTGTGGCGTGACGCCGCAAGCCGTCATTGCTGCAGCGCGTGTGCCGTTCGCTATTACGCATGCGCCGGGTGTCATGCTCGTCACGGACCTGAAGAATAAGCATTTGGCTGTTTTATAAGAAGCAGCTTGCCGATCTTTCGGGCTTTACCGTAACCTTGATTAGTTTCATCGATAGCCGCCGGTCACAAAGGATAAAGACATGACGATTTCTCGCCGAAACGTGTTGCTCGGAGGCGCTGCTTCCGCTGCGCTGCTGCCTCTCGCCAAGCCTGCGCGCGCACAGGTCAAGGAAGTTGTGATTGGCGTGATTTATCCGCTGTCCGGCGCCAGCGCGCAGATCGGCGTCGACGCGCAGAAGGCTTTCGAAACGGCTGCCGACATCATCAACAAGGATTACGATTTCGCGCTGCCGATGGCGAAGGGCGAAGGCTTCTCCGGTCTTGGTGGCGCCAAGGTGCGTCTCGTATTCGCCGACCATCAGGCTGATCCGCAGAAGGGCCGCGCTGAAGCCGAGCGTCTCATCACCCAGGAGAAGGTCTCGGCCATCGTCGGTACCTACCAGAGCGCCGTCGCCGTCACCGTCAGCCAGATCTGTGAACGGTACCAGATCCCGTTCCTGTCGGCCGATAACTCGTCGCCGAGCCTGCATCGTCGTGGTTTGAAGTACTACTTCCGCGCCGCTCCGCATGACGAAATGTTCTCGACCGCGATGTTCGACTTCTTCGATGCACTGAAGAAGAAGGGCCAGAAGATCGAGACGCTGGCGCTGTTCCACGAAGATACCATTTTCGGTACCGACTCGGCCAACGCACAGCTCAAGCTCGCTGCTGACCGCGGTTACAAGATCGTCGCCGACATCAAGTATCGCGCCAATTCGCCGTCACTCACTGCCGAAGTGCAGCAGCTCAAGGCTGCCAATGCCGACGTGCTGATGCCCTCGAGCTACACCACCGATGGCATCCTGCTCATCAAGACTATGGGCGAACTCGGCTACAAGGCCAAGAACATCGTCGCACAGGACGCCGGCTTCTCCGAGAAGGCGCTGTATGATGCGGTCGGCGACAAGATTCCGGGCGTGATCTCGCGCGGTTCTTTCTCGCTCGATCTCGCCGCCAAGCGTCCGATGGTCGGCAAGATCAACGACATGTTCAAGGAGAAGTCCGGCAAGGACTTCAACGATTATTCGTCGCGCCAGTTCATGGGCCTGATCGTGATGGCCGATGCCATCAACCGCGCCAAGTCCACCGATGGCGAGAAGATCCGCGAAGCGCTGGTCGCCACCGACATGCCGGGCGAAAGCACGATCATGCCGTGGGCCAAGGTCAAGTTCGACGAGTTGGGCCAGAACAACAACGCCGACCCGGTGCTACTGCAGTATAATGGCGGCAAGTTCGTCACCATCTTCCCGCCGCAGGCCGCCGTGGCGGATGCGATCTGGCCGATGCCGTAAGGCAGTCTCATACTCGGTGTCGTCCCCGCGAAAGCGGGGACCCATACGCTCCGAAGAATTGGTCTGGACATAGCCTCTCCGCCGTCGCTCATCGTGACGGCGGAGGTTATGGATCCCCGCTCCTCGCACGCCTCCGGCGTGCTAGGCGGGGATGACATCTGAGAGTGTTGGCGTCTTATCGCCACGCTCTGACGACTTGAGAAGGGGAAGCCTTTGACCGCCGCGACCATCATCCAGAGCCTTGCCAGCGGATTGCTGATGGGGCTGCTCTACGGCCTGCTTGCGGTCGGCCTCGCGCTGATCTTCGGCCTGATGGACGTCACCAACTTCGCCCATGGCGAATTCCTGATGTTGGCGATGTACCTCACCTTCTTCCTGTTCATGTTCTGGGCTGTCGACCCGCTGCTGTCGATCCCGATTGTCGCCGCAGGCATGTTCGTATTCGGCGCAGTCATCTATCTTGTCGTCATACGGTTTGCGATGCGGGCCAAGGCCAATATCGGCATGGTGCAAATTTTTGCGACCTTCGGCCTCGCGATCCTGATGCGCGGCCTCGCGCAGTTCTTCTTTACCCCGGATTATCGCAGCATCCCGGCATCGTTCCTCGGCGGCAAGACCATCTCGATCTTCGGCGTGTTTCTGCCGGTGCCGCAACTGGTCGGCGCGCTGATCTCGATCGCCGCCTTCGGTGCCCTCTACTTCTTTATGAAGAAGACCGATTTCGGCCGCGCGCTCGAAGCGACCCGTGAGGATGCCGGTGCCGTGGCGCTGGTCGGCATAGACAAGAACAAGGTGTTTGCCCTCGGCTGGGGCCTCGGTTCCGCGCTGATCGGTCTCGCCGGCGGCGTGATGGCGATCTTCTTCTACATCTATCCCGACGTTGGCGCGTCCTTTGCGCTGATCGCTTACGTCACCGTGGCGCTCGGTGGCTTTGGCAGCGTGTTCGGCGCGTTCGCGGGCGGCATCATCGTCGGTCTGGTCGAGGCGACCACGGCGATGATCCTGCCGCCGTCGCTCAAATCGGTCGGCATCTATGCCGTCTATCTCCTCGTTGTCTTTGTCCGGCCGCGCGGCCTGTTCGGATCGATCTGATGGACAGCTTTACCCAACGTCGCCGCCGCGACCTCATCCTCGCCGCCGCGCTTGCAGCCATTGCCGCCTGCGTGCCGTTCTTCGTCAAGGACGTCTATGTCCAGAACATCATGGTGCTGACCCTGATGTATGCGGCACTGTCGCAGGCCTGGAATATCCTTGGCGGCTATTGCGGCCAGATCTCGCTCGGCCATGCGCTCTATTTCGGCCTCGGTGCCTATACGACGGCGCTGCTGTTCACCAAATTCGGCGTGCTGCCGTGGTTTGGCATGCTCGGCGGCGGCATCATCTCCGCGCTGATCGCGCTCGCCTTGGGCTATCCGACCTTCCGCCTGCGCGGCCATTATTTCGTCATCGCCACCATCGTCATCGCCGAAATTGGCTTCCTGCTGTTCCACAATTGGGACTATGCGGGTGCGGCGCTCGGCATCGACATCCCGGTACGCGGCGATAGCTGGGCCAAGTTCCAGTTCACCCGCAGCAAGCTGCCCTTCTACTACTTCGCCCTCGTGTTCTGCTGCGTCGCCTGGTTCATCACCTGGTGGCTGGAAGACTCCAAATGGGGCTTCTGGTGGCGCGCGGTGAAGGACAATCCCGATGCGGCCGAGAGCCTCGGCGTCGTGGTGTTCAATTCCAAGATGGGCGCCGCTGCCGTATCGGCCTTCCTCACCGCGATCGGCGGCGCGTTTTACGCGCAATTCGTCTCCTATATCGATCCCGAAAGCGTCATGACCTTCCAGTTCTCGCTGCTGATGGCGCTGCCGGCGGTGCTAGGTGGGATCGGCACGCTATGGGGACCCGTGCTCGGCGCCGTCATCCTGATCCCGATGACTGAGCTCACGCGCTCCTTCATCGGCGGCTCCGGTCGCGGCGTCGATCTCATTCTGTATGGTGCGGTGATTGTGGTGATCTCGTTGGCGCGGCCAGATGGTCTGATCGGCCTGTTCTCGCGCCGCCCGGCCTCGAAGGGAGTGCCGCAATGAGTGCGCCTCTGTTAGAGACCCGCGGTGTTTGGCAGCGCTTCGGCGGCCTGATCGCCAATAGCGACGTGTCGATCTCGGTCGGTACTGGCGAGATCGTCGGCCTGATCGGCCCGAATGGTGCCGGCAAGTCCACGCTGTTCAACCTGATCGCCGGCGTATTGCCGCCGACGCAGGGAACGATCTGGTTCGACGGCAAGGACGTCACGAGCCTACCCGCGGCCGAGCGTTGCGCGCTCGGCATTGCACGCACGTTCCAGGTCGTGAAGAGCTTCGAGACGATGACGGTCATCGACAACGTCATTGTCGGTGCGTTGATCCGCAATGACAAGATGCGCGACGCTCGCCGCAAGGCGCATGAGGTGCTCGAGTTCTGCGGCCTCGCCCCGCGAGCCGACAAGCTCGCGCGCGATCTCATTCCGTCGGAGAAACGCCGGCTTGAAGTCGCGCGTGCGCTGGCCACCGAGCCGAAGCTCCTGATGCTCGACGAGTGTCTTACCGGGCTCACGCCACTTGAGGCGCAGTCCGGCGTGGCATTGGTGCGCAAGGTCCGCGAGACCGGCGTCACCGTGCTGATGGTCGAACACGTCATGGAAATCGTGATGCCGCTGGTCGACCGCGCCATCGTGCTCAATCTCGGCAAGAAGCTTGTCGAGGGCAAACCCACCGATGTCGTGCGGCATCCGGAAGTCATCAGCGCTTATCTCGGGGATCGTCATGCTGTCGGTGCGTGAAGCCACCACCGCCTATCAGGGGCTGGTCGCCATTTCGGACGTCACCATCGACGTCGCCAAGGGCGAGATCGTCGCTGTCTGCGGCGCCAATGGCGCCGGCAAGTCGACGCTGATCAAGACCATCGCCGGCGCAGAGCGTCCGCGTTCGGGCACCGTCACCTTCGACGGTGAGCAGATCAACGGCATCGCGCAGCATCTCATCACGGCGCGGGGCCTCGCTTATGTGCCGGAAAACCGCCGGCTGTTTCCGCGGCTGTCGGTGCACGACAATCTCCGGCTCGGCAGTTACATGTATCGCGGTAAGGCCGACCGCGACGAGCCGTTGAAGCTGGTGTTCGAACTGTTCCCGCGTCTGTCGGAACGGCTTGAGCAGCGCGCCGAGACACTATCCGGGGGCGAGCAGCAAATGCTGGCCATCGGCCGCGCGCTGATGACCCGGCCGCGGCTCCTGATGCTCGACGAGCCCTCGCAGGGCATCATGCCGAAGCTGGTCGATGAGATCTTCCAGGCCGTCGTCAAGATCCGCAGCACCGGCATGACCGTGCTGATCGTCGAGCAGCGCATGGCCGAAGTGCTGGAGATCGCCGACCGCGCCTACATCCTGCAGACCGGCCGCGTCCAGATGCAGGGCAAGGCGTCGGAGATCGCGACCAATCCGGATGTGCGGAAGGCTTATCTGGGGCTGTAAGTTGTCGAAGGACGTGGGCGACTAGTGCCCATGTCCATCATGATCCGGCAGCACCAGCCCGAACGTCGCCACCAAGTCCTTCACTTGCGCCGGCGTCAGGTGCCGCGGGTTGAGCCCGCGCAGCAGCAGATAGAGCTTCGCGGTTTCTTCGAGTTCCTCGATGGCGTAGACCGCCGCCTCCAGAGTGTCGCCGGACACGACCGGGCCGTGATTGGCCAGCAGCACGGATGAATATTTGCCGGCGAGGCCCTTGATGGCATCGGCGACCGCCGGATCGCCCGGCCGATAATACGGCACCAGGGCCGTCGCGCCGCATTTCATCAGGTAATAGGGCGTCATCGGCGGCAGCGCGGCGCGGGGATCGATCTCCGGCAGCATCGACACCGCCACCGAATGGGTCGAATGCAGATGCACCACGGCGCGGGCGGCGCTGCGGGTCTCATACAGTGCCGTATGCAGCGGAACCTCTTTGGTCGGTGCATCGCCAGATATGAGGCGGCCGTTGCTGCCGAGGCGCGACAGCCGGGCCGGATCGAGTGAGCCCAGTGACGCATTGGTCGGGCTCACGAGCCAGCCGCCATCATCGCAGCGCACACTGATATTGCCTGATGAGCCCGGCGTCAGCCCTCGGTCGAACAGCGAGCGGCCGAGCCGGCAGATCTCTTCACGTAGCTTTGTGTCAGTCACCGGATGTCCTCGGTCTTTTCTTGGCATTTCCTCGTGATGCTTTTTCCCACGCTTTGGCATGATGGCCAAGCCGTGTTACCGAGAGGCAAGGCCGCCTCAAGCTGGCCATCGAGGACCCCTAGGGAATTGCCGCATGTCACCTGCATCTGAAAAACCAAGTTCTGAGAAATCACGCGTCGCCGTTATTGGTCTGGGGTCGATGGGCTATGGCATGGCCCTGTCGCTCAAGAAGGCTGGCTTCACGGTGACCGGCTGCGACGTCTCGGCGGATGCGGTGAAGCGCTTCGTGGCTGACGGAGGGCAGGGCGCTGATACCCCGGCCGGCGCAGCGCAGGGCGCAGATATCGTCATCAGCGTCGTCGTCAATGCGGCGCAGACGGCGACCATCCTGTTTGGGACGGATGGCGTTGCCGAAACACTGCCGAAAGGTGCGGTATTCGTATCGTCCGCGACGATGGATCCCGATGTCGCCCGCCGTCTCGCTGGGGATCTCGAAGCCACAGGCCGACATTACCTCGATGCCCCGATCTCCGGCGGTGCACAGCGCGCGGCGCAGGGTGAACTCACCATTCTCGCCTCTGGCAGCGAGGCTGCCTTTGCCAAGGCGCGGCCGGCGCTCGATGCGATGGCCGCCAAGCTCTACGAACTCGGTGATGCCGCCGGGCAGGGCGCCGCTTTCAAGATGATCAACCAGCTCCTTGCGGGCGTACATATCGCCGCCGCCTCGGAAGCCATCGCCTTCGCGGCCAAGCAGGGTCTTGATATCCGCAAGGTCTACGAGGTGATCACCGCCTCCGCCGGCAACTCTTGGATGTTCGAGAATCGCATGCCGCATGTGCTCGATGGCGATTACACGCCGCGCAGCGCGGTCGATATCTTCGTCAAGGATCTTGGCATCATCCAGGACATGGCACGAACCGCCAAATTCCCGGTGCCGGTCTCGGCTGCGGCATTGCAGATGTTCCTGATGACCTCGGCCTCCGGCATGGGCCGCGATGACGATGCCTCGGTGGCGCGGATGTATGCCAAGGTCACCGGTACCAAGCTGCCGGGCGAACCGAATTAAGAACACGAGGACGATCGATGCCCCGCTTCGCTGCCAATCTCAGCATGATGTTCAACGAACATGCCTTCCTCGATCGCTTTGATGCAGCGGCCAAGGCCGGCTTCACGGCGGTGGAATTCCTGTTTCCCTATGAGCATCCACCGGAAGCGATCGCCGAACGGCTCGAGCGCAACGGCTTGAAGCAGGTGCTGTTCAATCTGCCGCCGGGCGACTGGAATGCCGGCGAAAAGGGTTTTGCCGCACGTCCCGACAAGTTCGATGAGCTCCGGCAGAGCATTCACACGGCACTGCCTTACGCCCTGGCCACCAATGTCCGCCGCCTGCACATGATGGCGGGTCTCGCCGATCGCAAGGATCCGAAGGCCGTTGCGGCCTTCCGCAAATCCGTTGAATGGGCCGCGAATTTTCTCGGCGAACATGGCGTCGACGTGGTGATTGAGCCGATCAACCCGCGCGACGTGCCCGGCTATTTTCTCAACGACTTTATGTTCGCGCGCGACATCATCGCTGACATGAAGATTCCGAATCTCGGGTTGCAGTTCGATATCTATCACTGCCAGATCATTCACGGTGACGTCACGATGCGGCTGCGCGAGATGCTGCCGTGGATCGGGCATATCCAGATCGCCAGCGTGCCGTCGCGTAACGAGCCGTCCGGCGAGGAGCTGAACTATCCGTTCCTGTTCGATGAACTCGATCGGATCGGCTATGACAATTATATCGGCTGCGAATATCGGCCTGCCGGTGATACGGTCGCAGGACTCGGCTGGTTCAAGCCCTATGCCGGAGTGAAAGCATGACGCTGGCGCTGGGCTGCATAGCTGACGACTACACTGGTGCGTCCGATCTGGCCAACACGCTGACCCGCTGCGGTCTGCGCACCGTGCAGACCATCGGCATTCCTGCTGATGATCTGCAGTTGCCGGACGTCGATGCCGTTGTCGTGTCGTTGAAGAGCCGCTCGATCGCGGCCAGCAAGGCGGTCGAGAAATCGCGCGCCGCCGAAAAATGGATGCGCAGCCGTGGCGCGGATCATGTGCTGTTCAAGATTTGCTCGACATTCGACTCCACCGATGCCGGCAATATCGGCCCGGTGATGGACGCGTTGCGGATCGATTCCGGTGACAATATCGTGCTGGTGACGCCGGCATTCCCCGAGACCGGCCGCACGGTCTATCAGGGCAATCTGTTCGTTGGCTCGGTGCCGCTGAACGAGAGCCCGCTGAAGGATCACCCGCTCAATCCGATGCACGACTCTAATCTGGTGCGCGTGCTGGCGCGCCAGAGCGCGACCAATATCGGGCTGGTCGATCTCGGAGTTGTCGCCTGCGGCGCCGATGTGGTGCGGACGCATCTCGACGGGCTGTCGGAGAGTGGCTTTGGCGCGGCGATCATCGACGCTGTGTTCGCCAGCGACCTGGAAACCATCGGTGCGGTCGCCCTGGGTCATCGCGTCTCTGTCGGTGCATCCGGCATGGGCCTTGGTCTCGCGCGTGCACTGGTTGCGTCCGGCCGCGTCAAGCCGAATGCGGTGACCTCGATCAAGGACACGCCTGTGGGCGGCGCTGCAGCTTGTCTGGCTGGCAGTTGTTCGCAGGCGACGCTGCAGCAGATCGCGCGCGCCGAACAGGTGATGCCGGTGCTGCATCTCGATCCCGAGCAGGTGATTGCTGGCGGTGCCGAAGTGCAGCGCGCACTCGGTTGGGCGAAGGAGCGGTTGGCCAAGGGGCCGGTCCTGATCGCCAGCAGTTCGACGCCGGATCAGGTGACGGCGCTGCAAAAGCGCCATGGCCGCGATGCCGCGGGGCATGCCATCGAGCAGGCGATGGCCGATCTCGCTGAAGGTCTCGTCCGGGCCGGCGTGCAACGCCTCGTGGTGGCTGGCGGTGAGACCTCCGGTGCCGTTGTGGATCGTTTGGGCATTCCGGGTTTTCTGGTCGGTGAGGAAATCGCCGCCGGTGTGCCGGTGTTGCGCGCCGTCGGTGCGGCGGAGCGCCAGATGCTGCTGGCGCTGAAGTCCGGCAATTTCGGTGGACCGGCTTTTTTTGAAGATGCGCTTGCCCTGATGACATAATGGGTGTCGCCCAATCCAGGGGCGACAGGCTGCCCGAATAGGCAGGGCGTTGCTCTCGCCGCGCGCATTACAGATAGTTCATCTTGACCGGTCCGTGACATCTTCGGCGCCGTGGGCCGTAATAGCGTCTCTTTAAGCCTAAAACTGTTGTGCAGACGCCACGGCGGCCCGGAAACAATTAACAATACCGCCGAAGTGAATTGCAGTGAGGCTTCGCGCGTTAGCTATTTTGTCGCAGGTCGGGTAAATCTGCTGGCGTAGGCAGGCGCGAGGACCGCCGGTTCGCAGCCCCTCATGCAAAGAGGATTGCCCGTTCATTCATGAACCGAGCCGATAAGCTTATGCCGGCCCGGCTCACTAATCGGATGCGGACGATCTCTCTAAACAGATGAATTCGATCGTGGGCAGGCGGGTTTCCGCAATGCCCCTCTCGTCAATGTATCGAGGACTACCCGTTCATGATCTCGTTGGTGCGTATTGCTCTGACCCGGCCTTACACCTTTGTGGTGCTGGCCCTGCTGTTGCTGATTGTCGGGCCGCTGGCCGCGCTTCGCACGCCAACCGATATTTTCCCTGATATTCGCATTCCGGTCATCGGAGTGGTCTGGCAGTATACCGGCCTCCCTCCGGATCAGATGTCCGGCCGTATCACCACGCCGTTCCAGCGTGCGCTCACCACCACCGTCAATGACATCGAGCACATCACCGCCAATTCCTATGCCGGCTTCGGCATCATCAAGATATTCTTCCAACCCAATGTGGATATCCGCACCGCCAATGCGCAGGTCACCGCGATCTCGCAGACACTGATCAAGCAGTTGCCGCCCGGCGCCACGCCGCCGTTGATTCTGAATTACTCAGCTTCGACGGTTCCGATCATCAACGTTGCTCTGTCAGGCGATGGTCTCACAGAACAGAACCTCGCCGACATCGGCATCAATCAGTTGCGCACGCCGCTGGTCACCGTGCCAGGTGCCGCGATCCCATATCCGTTCGGCGGCAAGCAGCGCCAGATCCAGATCGACCTCAATCCCGGCGCGCTGCAGGCGCGCAGTCTCTCGGGCCAGGATGTCGCCAATGCACTGGCGGCGCAGAACTTGATCACGCCGGTCGGCACGCAGAAGATCGGCGAGTTCGAATACACGATCAATCTCAACAACTCGCCGCTGAAGATTGAAGAGCTCGGTCGGTTACCGATCAAGAGCGTCAACGGCGCCATGGTCTATGTGGATGACGTCGCTACCGTGCGCGACGGTAATCCGCCGCAGACCAATATCGTGCATGTGGATGGCAATCGCTCGGTGCTGATGCAGGTGCTGAAGGCCGGTTCGGTTTCGACGCTGGATATCATATCCGGCATCAAGCAGAAGGTGATCGATTATCGCGCCGCGCTGCCGGACGCGTTGAAGATCAGCTATATCGGTGACCAATCCGGCTTCGTGCGCGGCGCCATCGAGGGCGTGGCCGTGGAAGGCGTTATTGCGGCCTTGCTGACGTCGGTGATGATCCTGCTGTTCCTCGGCAGCTGGCGTTCCACCGTCATCATCGCGGTGTCGATCCCGCTGGCGGTGCTCGGCGCCATCATCATGCTGTCGATGATTGGCGAAACGCTTAACATCATGACGCTGGGCGGTCTGGCGCTTGCGGTCGGCATTCTCGTCGACGACGCCACGGTGACCATCGAGAACATTAATTACCATCTCGAGCAGGGCAAGGACGTCGAAACCTCGATCATGGACGGCGCGGCGCAAATTGTGACGCCGGCTTTCGTATCGCTGCTGTGTATCTGTATCGTGTTCGTGCCGATGTTCTTCCTCAACGGCATCGCGCGCTTCCTGTTCGTGCCGATGGCCGAAGCGGTGATGTTCGCGATGGTCTGGTCGTTCCTGCTGTCGCGCACGCTGGTGCCGACCATGGCCAAGTATCTGCTGCAGCCGCATGTCCATCATGAGGGCGAGAAGCCGCCGACCCGCAATCCACTGGTGCGTTTCCAGCGTGGCTTCGAGGCCGGCTTCGAGCGTATCCGCGGCGGCTATCATGGTCTGCTGGATATGGCGCTGGCGCGGCGCCCCGTTTTTGTGATCGGCTTCCTCGGCGTCGTCGGCGTGTCGTTTCTGCTGGTGCCGTTCCTTGGTCGTAACTTCTTCCCGTCGGTCGATGGCGGCGCCATCCTGATGCATGTCCGCGCCCAGGTTGGCACCCGCATCGAGGAAACCGCCAACCAGTTCGCGGACATTACCAAGGCGGTGCGCAAGATCATTCCGCCGGATCAGATCGAGACCATGACCGACAATATCGGCATGCCCGTATCTGGCATCAATCTGACCTATAACAACACCGGCGTGATCGGCCCGCAGGATGGCGACTTCCAGATCAAGCTGAAGGAAGGCCACAGGCCGACCGAAGAATATGTCCGGCAACTGCGCGAACAGCTGCCGCGTCAATTCCCCGGCGTCAGCTTTGCCTTCCTGCCGGCGGATATCGTTAGTCAGATCCTGAACTTCGGTGCGCCGGCGCCGATCGACCTGCAGATCCGCGGTGCCAACCTGGCGGCGAATTTTGAATATGCGAACAAGCTGCTCGGCAAGATCCGTCGGATCCCGGGCATTGCCGATGCGCGCATCCAGCAGTCGCCGAACAATCCCGGCTTCAACATCGATGTGGATCGCACCCGTGCGCAATATGTCGGCCTGACCGAGCGCGATGTCACCAACAGCCTCGTGGTCAACCTCGCCGGTTCATCGCAGGTCGCGCCGACCTATTATCTCAATCCCGATAACGGCGTGTCCTATTCGATCGTGATGCAAACGCCACAATACAAGCTGGATTCGCTGGGCGCGCTGGAAACGCTGCCGATCACGGCAGTGAATGCCAGCAACAATACGCCGATGCTCGGCGGCATAGCCAATATCAATCGCTCGGTCTCGAATGCCGTGGTGTCGCAATATGACATCCAGTCCATGGTGCAGATCTATGCCACCACGCAGGGCCGTGATCTCGGCTCCGTGTCCAACGATATCTACAAGGCGCTGGAAGAAACCAGGGCGGATGTGCCGAAGGGCAGCAATGTGGCGCTGCTCGGTCAGGTGCAGACCATGAACAGCGCCTTTGCCGGCCTGTTGTTCGGCCTGCTCGGCGCCATCGTGCTGATCTATCTCTTGATCGTCGTGAACTTCCAGTCCTGGTCCGATCCGTTCGTGATCATCACCGCGCTGCCGGCGGCATTGGCCGGCATCGTCTGGATGCTGTTCACGACGCAGACGACGCTGTCGGTTCCGGCATTGACCGGCGCCATCATGTGTATGGGCGTCGCCACCGCCAACTCGGTGCTGGTGATTTCCTTTGCCCGCGAGCGCTATGCGATCCTCGGCGATCCCATCAAGGCTGCGTCCGAAGCCGGTTTCGTCCGGTTCCGCCCGGTACTCATGACGGCGCTGGCCATGATCATCGGTATGGCGCCGATGGCTCTGGGCCTCGGCGAGGGCGGCGAGCAGAATGCGCCACTTGGCCGCGCTGTCATCGGCGGCCTGATTTTTGCTACCATCGCTACGCTGATGTTCGTGCCGGTGGTTTTCAGCATGGTTCACAAGAAACAGCAGCCCGAAAATCAGCCTGTGGCTGATGTGGCTACCTCGGAGACGTTGCATGCCCACTGAGCAGACCCCCCCGGTGTCACGCCGCAAGCTCGGCCTGGTCGGAGTGATCGGCCTCGTCGCGGCGGGCGCCATTGTCGTCACCGGCATCATGGCCCGCGCCAAGACGGAAACCGAGCTGAAGGCCTGGACCGACGATCAGGCGATCCCGACCGTCGCGGTGGCTCCGCCAGATGCGCGCGTGCTCAGTGCCACGCTCGATCTGCCGGGTCGGCTCGAAGCCTATTACCGCGCGCCGATTTTTGCCCGCGTCTCCGGCTATCTGAAGAACTGGAGCGCCGATATCGGCGCGCAGGTTAAAGCCGGTCAGGTGATCGCCGAGATCGAGGCCCCGGACCTCGATCAGCAGTTGCTGCAGGCCCGCGCTGACCTCGTCAGCCAACAGTCCAGCGCCAAACTGTCCGAAGCGACGCTGAACCGCCGCAAGACACTGGTCGCGTCGAATTTCGTCTCGGCGCAGGAAATCGACGAACGTACCGCCGATCTGAACAACAAACGCGCCGCCGTGAATTCCGGCCAAGCTAATGTCGAGCGTCTGGAAGCGCTGGCCGGTTATAAGAAGATTTCCGCGCCGTTCGATGGCGTCGTGACCCAGCGCAACACCGACGTCGGCGCGCTGATCTCGGGCGGCACCGGTACCGGCGCCGCGATGTTCGTGGTGTCCGACATCAAGAAGCTGCGCGTCTATGTCGACGTGCCGCAGAGCTATGTGCCGGCGATCAGGGTTGGTGCCAAGGCGATCATCAGCGTGCCCGATCATCCGAACAAGACATTCCCCGCCACGGTGGAGGCCTCATCGCAGGCTGTCGATGTGGCGTCGGGCACCACGCGCATGCAGCTCGTGCTCGACAATCCGAGCGGCGAGTTGCTGCCGGGCGGCTATGCGAATGTGAAGATGAGCTTGGCGCGAGATTCCGCGCCGCTCCATGTTCCGGCCTCAGCGCTGATTTTCAACAAGAGCGGCATGCGCGTTGCGACCGTTGGGCCGGACGACAAGATCCTGTTCAAGACCGTGACGATCGCCCGCGACCTCGGCCGCGACATCGAACTCGGATCTGGCATTACCGCGGACGATCGTATCGTCATCGCGCCGCCGGATGGCCTCAACGACGGCGACAAGGTCCGCATTACCGGCGGCAGCGCGCCGAAGAGCGGCAAGCCGACGGCAGAGACGGACAAGAAGGAAGTGAAGGGCTAGGGCGTTGACGCCTCGCTATGCCGGGCTCGTATGCCCGGTATAGCACCCCTGCGTTTACGATCGCCTAGTGCGTGATGCCCTCGCGATCGAACAGCGCCATTAAGGTGCAGCTCATTGTTGCGATCAGCTTCTCCTCGTCTTGCTCCACCGCAAAGGCCTGACCCTCAGAAACCGTTATCGTTCTGCCGGGCTTGAGAACATGAGCCCGAAACAGGAAGTACTCGCCGCGTGCCGGGGCCAGAAAATTGGTCTTGAATTCGACGGTAAGTACTGCGGCATTGTGGGGCATCAGCGAGAAGGCGGCATATCCGCAGGCCGTATCCAGCGCTGTCGTGATGATGCCGGCATGAATGAACCCATGCTGCTGCGTAAAGGCGGTGTTGTACGGCATTTTTAGTTCGACTTCGCCGGCTGCCTGGCGAGCAACTTCGATGCCCAGTGTCGCCATCGCCGTTTGGCGGGCGAAGCTCGCCTGCACGCGGGACTCGAAGTTTTCATCCTTTGGAATGAATTTGGTCATCTCGCTCTACGGCGCCTTTCGCCATTCCAGCACGCCATCACCCGCCGTGCTGATCGGCCCCGACGCTCCCACCGGCGTCTTATCCTGATCCATCAAGAACGCCAGCGTCGCCTGGTCCTGCACCGGCACACGCGCCAGCGCGCGTTCATTGGCAGCAGTGCGCAGGATCACCACGCCATGTTCGATCTCGCCACCGCGGCCGTAGATCACCGTGAAGCTTTCGACAGTGCCGTTGCCCGAAGCTTCGGTGACATATCTCGGGACGGGCTTGCGATTGCGATCGGCGTCAACCTGCACGCCAGTGTCCTGCGCGATCGCTGCCTTGGGCATCTCCTTCGATACCACCAGCGCGTGGTGTTTGGTGACGAAGCCGCCTTGCGCGTAGAGCAATCCAGTCTTCGTACCAGCGCGGATCTTGCGCACCATCGCGCATGCGGCATGTGCCATGTAGTCGTTCAGTGGCGCACCAAAGAAGGTGAGACCGCCGGTCACAGTCGGCTGCACGTCACTGCCAAGGCCGAGGGTGCGGCGGGCCATCTTCGGCACGCAGGGGAAGCAGCTATACAGCTCGATGGCGCCAAAGTTCTTGCCCGAGCCACCGACCAGATCCATGGCGACTTTCAGCACGGCATTCTGCGCGTGGCTTTCCGCATACTGGTCGCGGTCGAGATAGTCGCGCGGCTCTTCGGCCGAGGCGCCGCCCCAGATATGGACAATGCGGTTCTCGGGCACGCCGGCGGCGCGCGCTTTCGCAAGGCTGGTGACGAGGATCGCGGCGGACTGGTTGACCATTGGATTGGCCACCATCAGCTTGGTATAGGGCCAGGCGATCAGCCGGTTGTCGGGCGTCGGCGTAGTGATCTGCTCTGGCGTGTAAGCCTTCTTGATCCAGGCCTCGGGATTACTCGCGGCGACGCCCGCATAGCGTGACCACAACTCGCCGGATTCGCGATGCGCCTCCCGCGGCGTCTGGCCCCAATGCGCGGCAGAGGCGGCTTCATAGAACGGGTAGACCGTGACCGGTTTGGCCACGCCGAGCTTGGTCGCCATCGGCTTCTGATAGTTGGCGCCGCGCAGCGGCTCCGGCGCATCCTTGGCGAAGGGCGTCCAGGGCAGGTCGACCTTCGCGCGTTCTGCCTTGGTGGCCGTGCCCTGCGATTCCGCACCTGTAATCGCCGCGACCTGGGATTCGCCGCGAGCGATACGCTTGGCTGCTTCGTGGATATAGCGGATCGGGCTCTCGCCGCCGACCGGGCCGTAATAGGCGTGCTTCGGATTGATGCCGAGCTTCTCGCTGAGCTGCTTTTCCGGGGCGGTGTAGCGCCAGCTCAGGAAGTTCACGATGTCGAGCGAGTCGATATCCTTGAGAAGTTTTGCGCCTGAATCCTGCTCCGCGCGCTTCAACGCCTCGATCATCAAGGCGAGCGGCTCAAGGCCTTCTCTAAGCTCCTTCGGATGATCCGAGAATTCGCCGACGCCGACAATGACGGGGATGCGGTCTTCAGCTTGGTTCGATACTGCCATTGTTCTTGCTCTTGCCTTTATTCGGAAACCAGCATGGTGAGGTGCTCCGCCGCTTCGGCAAAGTCTTCCTTGAATTCCTGCACAACTGCGCCTGCGGACTTGACGCTGTCAATCAGACCGACGCCCTGTCCGACGAAATAGCTGACCAGATCCCGTGCCTGCGCATTGCCGGCTGCGGCTGACCGATCGATGGAGGCGAAGGCATCGCGGCTGATCAGGCTCTGCAGTGGCATCGGTAGCGCGCCGGGGCTGTCTTCGCCGCGATCCCACGCATCAGTCCAGACCGAGCGCAACTGCCGTGCGGGCTTGCCTGTGCGTCCCCTGGAGCGGATAGCATCCCGCGATGAGGCGGCAATCATCTTCTCGCGAAAGATTTCGGAGGTTTCGGATTCCGTTGTCGCGAGCCACACCGAACCGGTCCAGACGCCTGCAGCGCCCATCGCCATGCATCCTGCCATTTGCCGCCCGGTCATGATGCCGCCGGCGGCGAGAACCGGGACCTCGCGCATCGGTTTGATGGCCTTGATCACCTCCGGCACCAGCACCATGGTCGAGACCTCGCCGCAATGGCCGCCGGCCTCGGTGCCCTGCGCCACGAGAATATCGACGCCGGCCGCAACCTGCCGGATCGCATGTTCCTTGGCACCGACGAGCGCCGCCACCGGGACGCCATGGGCTTTGCCCATCTCGATCATCGCCTTCGGTGGCACGCCGAGTGCATTGGCGATCAGCCGGATCGGATGATTGAAGGAGACGTCGAGCAGTCGCAGTGCAGTCTCGCCATCGAATGGTTGCGGCTGATCGGCGGAGACTTCGGTGATCTTGAGATCGACGCCGTATTTTTTCAGCAGGCTCCTGGTGAAAGCGCGATGTTCCGGCGTGATGCGGCGCTCCAGCGACTTCCAGGTGACGTCCTTCTCGCCTGCGGTGGAGATGTTCTCCGGGATCAGTACATCGATGCCGTAAGGCTTGCCGTCGACGTGATCGTCGATCCACCTCAGTTCCTGCTCCAGCGTTTCCGGCGAATGCGCGGTGGCGCCGAGCACACCGAAGCCGCCGGCGCGGCTGACGGCGGCAACCACGTCGCGGCAATGGCTGAAGGCGAGTAATGGAAACGCGATGCCCAGCATCTCGCAGATTGGCGATTTCATCAGCGCATCTCCCCAATGTCTTGTGACCCGCTTCATGTGGCAGGTTCGTGATGAACGCTAGCGCATAGGGAAGGATGATGCCAAGCGGACGAATGTCATTCCGTCCGACAAAATACCACGGCAACAGCGTCCGATTTCCTGCTTGCACTTTCGCGCCACGCGGGAAATGCTGTCAGCAACAAGCAAAGCAATAAATACGGGAGGGAACGCATGGCCGCTGCACAGCCGCAATCTGTCTCACATCAGAACGCGCGTATCGATGTCGTGGTCGTCGGCGCCGGGTTCGCGGGGCTTTATTTGCTGCACAAATTGCGCGGCCTCGGTTTCCATGTGAAAGTCTTCGAACAGGGCGGCGATGTCGGCGGCACTTGGTACTGGAACCGCTATCCCGGCGCGCGCTGCGATGTCGAGAGCATGCAGTATTCGTTCTCGTTCGATGACAGGTTGCAGCAGGAATGGGACTGGAGCGAGCGCTATGCGCCGCAGCCCGAAATTCTGCGCTATGCCGGCCATGTCGCCGATCGCTACGATCTGCGGAAGGACATCCAGTTCAACACGACGGTCAAATCTGCAGTCTTCGACGAACGCGCCAATCGATGGACGGTAACGACTTGCGATGGTCAGGCCACCATCGCGCAGCATGTCGTGCTCGCGACGGGTTGCCTGTCGAATGCGCGTACGCCCGAATTCAGGGGCATGAAGGATTTCAAGGGCAAGGTCTATCACACCGGCAATTGGCCGCATGAGACAGTCGATTTCACCGGCCTGCGCGTGGGTGTCATCGGCACGGGATCGTCAGCAATCCAGTCGGTCCCGCTTATCGCCGAGCAGGCGAGCCAACTCTACGTATTCCAGCGCACTGCGAATTTCAGTGTGCCGGCGCGCAATGCGCCGCTCAGTGATGAAGAGCGCAAGTCGTTCCGCGACAACTATTCCGAAATCCGCCGGCAAGCGCGTGAGGATTTCAAGAACGGCATCGTGCAGCCGATTCCGGACCGCGGCGCGCTCGACGATCCGGAGCATGAAAGGCGTGAGAAGTATCATGCGCGATGGACATCGGGCGGGCTTACCTTCATGGGCGTCTACAATAACCTGGTCTTGGATCAGCGCGCCAACGATACCGCCGCCGATTTTATCCGCGAAAGAATTTCAGAAATCGTCAGCGATCCCGAAACGGCAAGGCTGCTCCAGCCGACCGATCATCCGGTTGGTTCGAAGCGTATCTGCGTCGACACAGATTACTATGCGAGCTTCAATCGCCCGCATGTGACGCTGGTCGATATCAAGGCCCATCCGGTTGAGCAGATACTGCCGAATGCCGTACGGACCGGCGGCAAGGACTACCAGGTCGATGCGCTTGTGCTGGCCACTGGCTTCGATGCGATGACCGGCTCAGTCGCCAAGATCGACATTCGCGGCCGCGGCGGCCAGACGCTGAACGACAAGTGGGCGGAAGGCCCGCGAACCTACCTCGGCCTGATGAGCGTGGGCTTTCCGAACCTGTTCATCGTCACTGGCCCCGGCTCGCCCTCGGTGCTGTCCAACATGATTGTGTCCATCGAGCAGCATGTCGACTGGATCACCGACTGCGTCGCTTACATGCGTGATCGTGGCGCAGGGGTGATCGAGGCAACGCGTTCCGCGGAGGACAAGTGGGTCGCGCATGTCAATGAGGTTGCGGCCGGCACGCTCTATCCGCAGGCCAATTCCTGGTACATGGGCGCGAACATTCCTGGCAAACCGCAGATATTCATGCCCTATATCGGCGGCGTCGGCGTCTACCGGCAGATCTGCAACGATGTCGCAGCGAAGGACTATGAGGGGTTTGCGATGACGGTAGGGGCGGAGGCGAAGGCGGCGGTGGCGTCCTAGAGGTGGGCCGAGAAGCTAAGTCCCCTCGGTCGTCATGGCCGGGCTTGTCCCGGCCATCCACGTCTTACTTCGCACTGGGGCCAAGGCGTGAATCCCCGAGACAGGCCCGGGGATGACCCCTGTGTTTTTGGCTAAAACGCCGTATACCCGCCATCGATCACGAATGTATCCGCCGTGTGATACGATGACGCCTTGCTCATCAGATAGACAGCGATGCCGCCGAAGTCCGACGGTTCGCCGAAGCGGCGCACCGGGATGCGCGGCATGACATTGGCGACGAATTTCTCGTTGCCCATGATCCCTGCCGTCATGTCGCTCTTGATCCAGCCCGGCAGGATTGCATTCGCCGTCACACCCTGCCGCGCCAGTTCGACGGCGAGGGCACGCACCAGCGCGTTGATGGCGGCCTTGGTCGCCGCATAGTGCTCGTTGCGCGCGGTGCCAAAGATCGAGGCGAGGCTCGAAGTCGCAACCAGCCGGCCGAACTTGTCACCGGCTTCGGCGCGTTCGGTCATGTGGCGTGCGGCGACCTGGAAGGCATGGAAGACACCGTCGAGATTGGTGGCGAACATGGTGCGCCACTGCTCTTCGGTGCGGTCGATGAAATTGTGCCGGCCGCCGCCGCCGATGCCGGCATTGGCGAAACAGCCGTCGACGCGGCCGAATTTCTTCAGCGTGGCATCCATCGCCGACTTGACCGAGGCGGTGTCGGTGACGTCGCAGACCAGGGTATCGACCTTGCCAGCGCAGTCCGCCATGGTGGCGGCCGCGGCCTTGTTCTTCTCGGCGTTGCGGCCCCAGATCGAGACGTTGCAGCCGGCGGTGGCCAGCGCCTGCGCGATGCCGAGGCCGATACCGCCATTGCCGCCGGTGATGACGGCCACGCGGCCGCTGAGGTCGAATATCTGTGTAGGCGTTGCCATGTCAGCGTTTCCATGTTTGGCGCGCGTTATGCCGTTCGTCCGTTGGTGGGCTGGTGTTCCCCAGGAAGCATGGACAAGCGCGTCTGAAAAATCAAATATGCTGCCTGACATACAATGCTTCCACACCGCGGAATAAACACGCGGACCATCCCGTGAGGAAACCATGCAGTTCAAACACGTCACGCTCGATTTCGACGGTAATGTCGCCATCCTGAAGCTCGATCATCAGGAGGTGATGAATGCGGTATCGGTCGATATGCTTGGCGGCCTCACCGAGGCGCTGGAAGAAATCGATGAGCGCCGCGACAATGTGCGCTGTCTGGTGATCACCGGCGCCGGCCGCGCCTTTTGCACCGGCGCAAATCTTCAGGGCCGCAACAATCAGGTGACCAAGTCGCGGAGCAGCGCGGGCGCGACGCTGGAGACCGCTTTCCATCCGTTCCTGCGCCGGTTGCAGAACCTGCATTGTCCGATCGTCACCGCCGTGAACGGCCCGGCGGCCGGCGCGGGCATGAGCTTCGCGCTGATGGGCGATCTCATTCTCTGTGCGAAGTCGTCCTATTTTCTGCAGGCGTTCCGTCGTATCGGCCTTGTGCCGGATTGTGGTTCGACCTGGATTCTGCCCCGCCTGATCGGCAAGGCGCGCTCGGTGGAGCTGTCGCTGCTCGGCGAAAAGTTGCCCGCCGAGAAGGCGCTGGAATGGGGTCTCGTCAATCGTGTCTATGACGACGCTGCGCTGATGGACGAGGCGATGAAGCTCGCCCACGATCTCGCCAATGGCCCGACTGTGGCGCTGTCGCTGATCCGTAAGCTCTATTGGGACAGCCCGGAAAATTCCTTCGAGGACCAGATCAATCTCGAAGTGCAGTCGCAGCGGATTGCCGGTGCGTCGCCGGACTTCAAGGAAGGCGTGGCCGCATTCCTCGAGAAGCGCCCGGCCAAGTTCACGGGCAAGTAAGCCTTGAGTTCAGCTTCCGTCGCGGAGCTGCTCGGACGCAGCGTCGTGTCGTGGTGCAATGGCGCCACCGGCGTGACGGATGCAAAGCGTTTGTCCGGTGGTGCCAGCCAGGAGACGTGGTCGTTCGATATCACGCATCCTGATGGTGCCATCGCCGCAATCCTGCGTCGCGCACCGTCGGGTTATGGCGCGGCGCCCGGCCGTGCTGCAGGGCTCGATGCCGAAGCGGTACTGATGCAGCTGGCCTTCGATGCGGGTGTACCATCGCCGAAGGTGCTGCATGTTCTCAAACCGGGTGATGGATTGGGAACCGGCTTCATCATGCAGCGAGTCGCTGGCGAAACCATCCCGCGCAAGATTTTGCGCGACGATGAATTCGCAGGGGCGCGGCCCAAACTCGCCCGGCAATGCGGCGAGATCCTCGCCGGCATCCATGGGCTGTCCGCTGCAAGCCTGCCGCAACTCCGTTGCATGAATGCAGCAGCAGAAATCGCCGAACTGCAGCATGAGATCGGCGGCTTCGGCTGGCCGCGCCCGGTGTTCCAGCTGGCGCTGCGCTGGCTGCGCGACAACGATCCCGGCCCATCAGAACGCGTCACCTTGGTGCATGGCGATTTTCGTCACGGCAATCTGATGATTGATCCTGATGGCGTGCGGGCCGTGCTGGACTGGGAACTCGCGCATCTCGGCGATCCCATGGAGGATCTCGGCTGGATCTGCGTCAATTCCTGGCGCTTCGGTGTCGTCGACAAGCCGGTTGGCGGGTTTGGCACCTATGAGGAGTTGTTCTCGGGTTATGAGGCGGCCAGCGGCACCGCGGTCGATGTGGCACGCGTCAAATTCTGGGAAGTAATGGGGACGCTGCGCTGGGGCGTGATGTGCGTCGGCATGATGCAGCGGTTTCGTCTCGGCCCGGATCATTCGATGGAGCGCGCGATGATCGGGCGTCGATCGTCTGAAACGGAAATCGATCTACTCAGGTTGTTGGCACCGCGCGCATGATCCCGAGAAGTGGCGGCCGGTTTTCGGATTAGATCATGCGCAAAAGCACAAGGTGATGACATGCAAGATGAACCGAGACCCGATGAACTGGTAAAGGCCGTCGCGGATTTCCTTCGCAACGACATTGCACCTCAAATCTCAGGTCATGCCGCCTTCAAGCTGCGTGTCGCGATCAACGCGCTCGATCTGGTGACACGGCAATTGACGCTGGCCGGCGATAGTGACACGGCCGAGTTGCATGGATTGACAATGCTGCTCGGTGTTCACGGCACGCTGGAGAGATTGAACCGGGATCTCGCCGATCGTATTGCGCAAGGCGACATCGATCTCACGACGCCCGGTGTGAAAGAGCATCTGTGGCAGACGACACTGGCGAAGCTCGCCGTCGATCAGCCTAACTATGGTTCCTACAAGCGCGAGCTGGAACCGAAGTAAGCGCCGAAGCGCTACTTCCCCTTCCAGTTCGGCTTGCGCTTCTCCGAAAACGCCTTCGGACCTTCGATATAATCCTCCGACGCCGCCATGGCCTTCACTGCGGGGTATTCGCGCTGCTCGGTGATGGCCTGTTCCAGCGACACCGCCATGCCCTTCTGAATCGCCTGCTTGGAGGCGCGGATGGACATCGGTGAATTCTGGCAGATCGTTTCGGCCCAGCGCAGTGCGGCGTTCAGGGCTTCGCCCTGCGGCACCACTTCGTTGACGAAGCCGAGCTCATAGCCTTCCTGCGGCTTCACATGGCGCGCGGTGAGGATCATGCCCATGGCGCGCTTCATGCCGATCTGGCGCGGCAGTCGCTGCAGACCGCCCGCGAGTGCAGCAAGGCCGACGCGGGGCTCGGGCAGGGCAAAGGTCGCATTTTCCGCAGCGATGATCAGGTCGCAGGCCAGCGCAATCTCGAAGCCGCCACCCATGGCGACGCCGTTCACCGCAGCGATGATCGGCTTGTCGCAATCGAAGCGCGCAGTGAGGCCCGCGAAGCCCGACGTGTTCCAGCCGCGCTTGCCGCCGGCGGCCTGCCATTTCAGATCGTTGCCGGCGCAGAACGCCTTGTCGCCGGCGCCGGTGACGATCGCCACCCACTGTTCGGGATCGCTAGCGAAGTCGTTGAACACCTCGTGCAGCTCGTTATGCGCGTCGGTGTGCAGCGCGTTGTAAACTTCCGGGCGCGACAGCGTCACGATGGTGATCGGTCCCTTGCGGGTCACGGTTGAGAATTGCAGAGCCATCGCGGCCTCCCTTTTGTTTTTCGTTACGCAGAATTTATGACGCCAAAGCGTACCTGACTTGCCGCGCTTGACTTGATCGGACGATGCCATCTTAATCGCTCGATTAACAAGAGCAACAAAGCTCGGAAAACAATCGGGAGAGCGCCTTGGATTTTTCCCTGCCAGCCGATCTGGTCGCCTATCTCGCCGAACTCGATTCATTCATCCTGCGCGAGATCAAGCCGCTCGAAGAGCGGGATGACAATATCCGCTTCTTCGATCATCGCCGCGAATGGGCGCGCACCGATTTCGACAATGGCGGGTTGCCGCGACATGAATGGGAGCAGCTGCTGCGTCAGGCGAAGAATCTCGCCGACAATGCCGGCCATCTGCGCTTTGCGATCCCGAAGCGCTATGGCGGCAAGGACGGCAGCAATCTCTGGATGGCTGTGATCCGCGAACATTTCGCCGCCAAAGGCCTCGGCCTGCACAATGATCTGCAGAACGAACATTCCATCGTCGGCAATCTGCCGCTGGTGACGATGCTGGATCGCTATGGTCGCGACGACCAGAAGGAGATGATCGAAGGCTCGATCACTGGAAAATATCGCATCACCTTCGGTTTGACCGAGCCGGAGCACGGCTCCGACGCGACGCATATGGAGACGACCGCAGTCGAGGCAACGCGCGACGGCGTCAAGGGCTGGATCATCAACGGCGAGAAGATGTGGACCACCGGCATGCATGTGGCCACGCATTGCGCGCTGTTCGCGCGCACGTCGGGGAACGACGGCGATGCGCGCGGCATCACCTGTTTCCTGGTGCCGGCTAAGGCCGCAGGCGTAAAGATCGAAGAATATATGTGGACCTTCAACATGCCCACAGACCATCCGCGTGTGTCGTTCACCGATGTGTTTGTGCCGGATGATGCGCTGTTCGGCGAGATCGGTCGTGGTCTGTCGCTGGCGCAGTGCTTCGTGCATGAGAACCGCATCCGTCAGGCGGCCAGCTCGTTGGGCGCCGCGGTCTATTGCATCAATGAGAGCGTGAAATACGCGCGCGAGCGAAAGCCGTTCGGCGAGGAACTGGCGCGCAACCAGGGCATCCAGTTTCCGTTGGTCGAGCTGGCGACGCAGGCGGAGATGCTGCGGCTGCTGATCCGCAAGACGGCGTGGGAGATGGACCAGCTCACCCAGGCGCAGGTCGAACACACGCTGTCGGACAAGGTGTCGATGTGTAACTACTGGGCTAATCGGCTGTGTTGCGAGTCCGCCGACCGCGCGATGCAGGTGCATGGCGGCATGGGCTATTCACGCCACAAGCCGTTCGAGCACATTTATCGCCATCACCGCCGCTACCGCATCACCGAAGGCAGCGAAGAAATCCAGAAACGCAAGGTCGCGGGATTCCTGTTTGGCTATATGGGCGTCAACAAGCACTGATGTGCTGCGTCAGTTGATGTAGCCTGGAATTTCCGCAGGCGAGGCAACCAAATGTCGTGCGCCCGCGGTGGTCAGCTCCTCGCGGCCGCCATAGCCATAGAGCACGCCGATCCCCGAAATGCCATTATTCGCAGCGCCGATGATGTCGTGCTTGCGATCGCCGATCATGATCGCCCGGGCGGGATCGGCGGAGGTCTCGTCGAGCGCATAACGCAGCAGGTCGCTCTTGTCGACGCGAGTGCCATCGAGCTCTGAGCCAAATACGCGCGTGAAGTATTTGCGCAGGCCGAAGTGATCGACGATGCGATCGGCGAACACATGCGGCTTGCTGGTGGCGACAAACAGCCGGCGGCCTGTTGCGTGCAACGTATCGAGCGTCGCGGTGATGCCATCATAAAGCGTGTTCTCGAACAGGCCGATCGTGCCGAAGCGTTCGCGATAGAGTTCGACGCCGCGATCGGCATCCTTATCGCCGCCGAGCAGCGCCACGAAGCTGGCGCGCAGCGGTGGACCGATGCACCAGGTCAGTTCGTCCTGTGTCGGGACGGGAAGCCCGAGCTTGCCGAGCGCATACTGGATCGAACCCGTGATGCCGATCTTGGGATCGGTGAGTGTTCCGTCAAGATCGAAAAAGACCGTGTCGATGGCATGTGGCTTCATCTAGTTCGCATACCTTGCGGTGAGATCGCGTGAGATTCGCGAGCCTTCGTCGATATAGCGGCGGATGGCGATACTGGCGGCAGGCGTGCAGGTCCGGTAGGTCTGCTGGAAGCCGTTATAGCCGCGGTTGAAGCCGGCGATCATGCGGGCGCGGCGCTCGCCGGACGGCGTCTCGGCATCGACCAGCGCCTGCATCTCGTTGCGCCACTTGTTGCCTTCGTTGTTGCCGCAGATGCCGCGCAGGTAATGCAGCGCGCCGAGAATTTCTGACATCCGCTGCAGGTCATTGTCGAACGGCGCAGCCGCGTCCTGTGCCCGGGCAGAGCCAGCGCAGGTCATCGCAATGGTCAGAATGATGAGCAGATGCTTCAACATGAATGGTCCCGGAACCCGGCTGATATGCCTTTTCAAGGCGTCTGAAGCAAGGCAACGCTGCTGGTGCGACAAGGAGCTATTTATGGTCCGACCAGATCTTCCGCCATGGCGAGGATCGGACCGAGGCCATCGGTGGTCTTGAAGGCGCCGAGATCGTCCGGCGCGACCCACTGGAAATCGTCAAGTTCGTCATTCAGCTCGGGCTCGCCAGCCACCCAGCGTGCGGCAAAGGACATGATCAGGTAGTGCCCGGCCACCTTGTCGTTGGGCAGGACTTCGCGAAAGCCGGACAGGCCGACAATGTCGATGGTCAGTCCGGTTTCTTCCATTACCTCGCGGGCAAGGGCTACGGCGAGGGATTCGCCGAATTCCACGCGTCCGCCGGGCAGTGAATAGAAGCCCTTGCCGGGCGAGCGGGCGCGACGGACCAGCAGCACCTTGCCATCCCGGAAGATGGCGGCGCTGGTGGCGAGTTGTGGATGAGCGGGAGGCGTGTCGGTCACGAGGTCATTGCGCCATGATGCTGTCGACGTCGGATTCCTGATCGCGGCCGTTGATGATGCCGCCGGCGGTGCCGACCATCGGCTTGACCCAGCCGGCGGCCTGTTCGGCCAGCATGGCACGGGTTCGATCCTGTTGCACGGTGCGCATGGCTTCACCGACCGTGATCAGGATCTGCGTCATGTTCGCGACCAGTGCATCGAATTCTGCACGGATGGCAGGGCGTGCAGCCTCATAGGATGCGATGGCGAGATCGCGGGCCTTGAAGTTGGATTTGATGAAGTGCTCGGCATAGCTGAGCGGCTGCCATTCCAGAAACAGCTCATAGCAGTCCGGCATGTCCGGGATCAGCTCGAGCAACATGATGGCTTCGTTGAAGTGGTTGAGATAGTCGGTCGCCAGACCCGTGCGCGGATTGATATTGGCGGCCATCAGCTCGGCAGCTGACGCAACGGGGCCTGCACTGGCACTGGCCAGATCGTGATGGTCATGCTGCGCCGGTTGTATGGCCGTCAGGGTCATATGTCGCACTGTTGGTGTTTTGGGTTAAAACCGCCTGAAGAGGCAGGATTGCGAATCGAGAATGTGCGGGCGGTTTGTCATTACATCAGCGCCGGAAGCGTTACGGCAGGTATTCAGTTATATCGAGCAACCGAATTTTCCCGCGAGGTACAATATTGCGCCGACGCAGCCGGTTCCTGTTGTCATCGTTGAAAACGGATTCCGGCATTTCCGTCTAATGCGATGGGGCCTTTTACCCTCCTGGGTCAAGGACCCGCGGAAGTTTACGCTTCTGATTAATGCACGTGCCGAGACGGTGCAAGAAAAGCCGGCCTTCAAAAACGCGATTCGCCGTCGCCGCTGTCTGATTCCGGCCGATGGCTATTACGAATGGCAAAACCGCGGTGAACGAAAACAACCGTATTTTATCCACCCAAGCGCAGGCGGGCCTATGGGATTCGCAGGTCTTGCCGAGACCTGGATGGGACCGAACGGCGAAGAAGTCGACACAGTCGCAATCATTACTGCGGAAGCCAGCACGGGCATGTCGGTACTGCACCATCGCGTGCCGGTGACGATCGCACCCGATCATTTCGGCCAGTGGCTCGATTGCAGTTCGGATAGCGCGTCCGACGTGATGACGATGCTCGCTGCGCCCGCAGACGGCACCTTTGCCTGGCATCCCGTGGCGATGGCCGTCAACAAGGTGGCCAATGACGAAGCGCAACTGATCCTGCCGATCTCGGCAGAAGAAGCTGCCGTGGAGCAGGTGAAGCCGACGAGGGCGCCGCGCAAGGTTGTGGTGAGCGAAGACGACGGCCAGGGCTCGTTGTTCTAGCTCACGGCGTCAGCGGCCGGCCATCGAGCCATTTCGCATAGATCACGCGCTTCTGTTCGCCGTAGCCGAGCGACTCGTAGAATGCCTGCACCTTGGTGTTATCCGAGCGCACCATGAGCTGCATCTTCTCGATGCCGCGCTCGCGCAGCCAATCTTCGGCGGCCGCCATGATACCGCGGCCGAAATCCTGGCGCTGGTGGTCGGGATCGACCGAGACGTAATAGACCCAGCCGCGATGGCCATCATGGCCGACCAGCACGGAGGCGACGATGGTCCTTCCCCTGCGGCCGACCAGGACGTCGGCATTGGTGCCTGCGCGCGCCAGCCTGATATCGGCCTCCGGATCGTTCCAGGGCCGGACCAGTCCGCAGCGCAGCCAGAGCTGAACGACCGCTTGAATGTCGGTGTCGACGAGCCGGGCAACTTTCAATGTTGCACCGGCAGCAGCACCTTGCCCGGATTGAGAATGTTCAGCGGATCCAGCATCGCCTTCAGGCTGCGCATCAGTTCGATGGCGACGGGGTCCTTCACCGAGGGCAGCTCAGCCGCCTTCATCTGGCCGATGCCATGTTCGGCGGAGATCGAGCCGCCCATGCGCAGCACGACGTCGAAGACGACTTCGTTGACGTCGTGCCAGCGCGCCAGGAATTTCTCGCGGCCGTCGCTGTCGCCGAGCGTTTCCTTGGGCTGCGTGACATTGTAGTGGATGTTGCCGTCGCCGAGATGGCCGAACGGCACCGGGCGTGCGCCGGGCATCAGCTTCACGACGGCCGCATTGGCTTCGGCGATGAAGGCGGGCACGGAAGCGACCGGCACCGAGATATCGTGCTTGATCGATCCGCCTTCTGGTTTCTGCGCCGGCGAGATTTCCTCGCGCAGTTTCCAGAACGCCTGACGCTGGGCGATATTCTCGGCGATCACGGCGTCATCCACGATGCCGTCTTCAAAGCCGCGTTCGAGGATCGCCTCCAATGTCGCGCGGGCATCGTCGCGACCTGACGACAATTCCATCAAGACATACCAGGCGTGTTTGCTGGAGAGCGGGTCGCGAATGCCGATGCCATGGCGGACGCTGAAATCCACAGCGATATCGGCGATCAGTTCGAAACTGGTGAGGTTGCCGGCGGCTTCGGAGCGGGAGATGCTGAGCAGCTTCAGCGCATCGTCCGGCGACTTCAGGCCGACAAAGGCGGTCTCGACCGCGCGCGGCTTTGGAAACAGCTTCAGCGTTGCCGCGGTAATGATGCCGAGCGAGCCCTCAGCGCCGATGAAGATGTTGCGCAGGTCGTAGCCCGTGTTGTCTTTCTTCAGCTTTGACAGGCCATTGAGAATGCGGCCATCGGCCAGCACGACTTCGAGGCCGAGAGCCATCTCGCGCGCGACGCCATAGGCGAGGGCAGTGGTGCCGCCGGCATTGCTGGAGAGATTGCCGCCGATGGTGCAGCTGCCTTCCGAGCCCAGTGACAGCGGAAACAGCCGATCGGCTTCCGCGGCGCGCTGCTGCGCGACCTGCAGCACGAGGCCGGCTTCCACCGTCATAGTGTTGGATGACGTGTCCAGATCGCGCACCTTGTCCATCCGGCGCATCGACAGCACGACCTCGCCGCCATAAGGCGTCTGGCCGCCGACGAGCCCAGTATTGCCGCCTTGCGGCACCAGCGCGGTGCGGGTCTCGGTGGCGAGTTTGCAGATGGCGGCGACCTCGGCGGTCGAGCCCGGGCGCAGCACCAGCGGCGAGGTGCCGAAAAACAGGTTGCGATCCTCGGTGACGTATTGATGCACGTCGGCCTGATCGGTGATGGCGTATTTGTCGCCAACGATGGCCCGGAAGCGCGCGATGGTTTCGGGGGAAAGCGTGGGCGGCTTCGGCTGGACGATATTCATAACTATTCCCTTGGATATTTTCTTGGCGCGTTTCTTGGTCTTGCGTTCGAATTACACGGCGGCGCGGCGCAGCCGGTCATTGATGGCTTCGCCGAGCCCATGGTTCGGCACCGGCATCACCGCGATGCCGCTCGCGCCCGAAGCCATAGCAGCGGCGTCGAGCGCACGAAGATAGCCGAAAAGATTGGTGGCTGCTTCCCCGAGATCGCCCTGTTCGGACAAATTCAGGACAGCGGCGGCGGCCTCGATGCCGGGCAGCGGGGCCGATCCGAAAGCCAGTAGCGCCTCGCCGGGATTCACGGTCTCGGCCAGCAGCCGCACCCGTGTCCGCGGCGCATAATGCGAGGCCAGCATACCCGGCGCCAGCGGCTGGTTTGTATCGCTTGCGGGTTCGTCCGGCGGGCTCGCCAGCGGTTGGCCCAGCACCCGTTCGATCGCCTCGCGTGGCAGGCCACCGGGGCGAAGCAGCATCGGCGTGTCGAAACAACCGACGATGGTGGATTCAACGCCCACTTCAACCGGGCCGCCATCGAGAATCATGTCGATCCGGCCATCCAGATCGCTCAGTACATGGACTGCGGTGGTCGGCGAGACATGCCCGGAGATATTGGCCGACGGCGCCACCACGGCACCGCCAAAGGCCTGCAGGAGCGCGTGGGCCACGGGATGCGCCGGCACACGAATGGCAATGGTGTCGAGGCCGGCGGTGGCCAGATCGGCCACCGGGCAGTCCGCCGCCTTGGGCAGCACCAGCGTCAGCGGCCCTGGCCAGAACGCCTCGGCAAGCGCCAGCGCGCGCGCATCGAATCGGGCAATGCGCCGGGCAGCGGCGAGATCCGCCACATGGGCGATCAGCGGATTGAACGACGGCCGGCCCTTGGCCTCATAGATCCCCGCCACGGCCCGCGGATTGGCCGCATCGGCGCCGAGCCCGTAGACCGTCTCCGTCGGGAACGCCAGCAACCCGCCCGCGTGCAGGCAGCGCGCCGCCTCCGCAATATGGGCGGCGTCGGCAGGGCTCATCCGAGTGGTCAGGCCTACGGCCATGCGGGGCAGATCCTTGTCTTCAAAATTGGTCAGGCTTCTTTACCGGGGTTCTTGCAGGATGCGAAACCCAAGGCTATAAGCCGCGCTCTTAGTCGGAGTGTGGCTCAGCCCGGTAGAGCACTGCGTTCGGGACGCAGGGGTCGCAGGTTCGAATCCTGCCACTCCGACCATGATTTCAATGGCTTAGCGTCATTTTGCGGCGCCGCCGTCTGTCAAGAATCTCCTGAATTTCATCTGAGAATAGCCGCCCGGGCGCGCAAGCCATGATGCGCGCAGCTATCCGCCCTCAAAAACGCGCTTGCGGGCATTCTCGATATGCGACCGCATGGCTTCGCGCGCTCCGGCTTCGTCTCTGGAGGCGATCGCATCGAGCACGGCCCGGTGCTCCTCTTGCCCACGCAAAAGTCGATCGCGAGGCTGGATCAGGGAGAGGTTTCGATTGAGCGTGATACCCACGCTCACCTGAGACTGGATCGCGGCGAGAGTCGCGGCGAAGAAGCGATTGCCGGTGGCCTCTGCGACTGAGCGGTGGAACGCAATGTCTTCCTCCACGCCCAGTGCGGCATCTGCGATCACTTGATCAAGTGCTGTGATGGCGTCGCGGATCCGGCGCAAACCTTCCGGATCGTGATCGCGCGCCGCAAGCGCGGCAGCTTCTCCTTCGATGCCGATGCGAAATACGAAACAACGCTGGATATCGGCAATGCTTCCCACGGGAGCGTAGTTGTAAACGTCTGCCGCTGGACGCCGCATCACGAATGAGCCGGCGCCCTGCCGCGATGCGACGACGCCGTCATCGCGCAGCCGCATCAGTGCTTCACGAACGACCGGGCGCGAAACGCCAAGCTGATCTGCCAGGCGTGTCTCGGGGGGAAGCCGCGAATTGACCGGATAGATTCCGACCGTGATCTGGCTGAGGACATGATCGTAGACGCGGTCGCTAAGCTTTCCCGTCACGGCCGGGCGCTCCGGAATGTCGTCCCGTTTGACCGTTGAGCCCATGTTCACCCCGTCCTTACTCCGAACATGCTCCAGTCTTTGGCAACATTACATCTTTTTTACAAGTTGGTGCACTGCCGCTGACAATCCGGGATTGCGGTGCTCGCCAAACTGCTTAGGCGCGAGCGGCCGTGAGGGCATCCGGTCAAGCGCGGACGGCGGCGTCTGACAGCCAGGCCTCGATCAGCCGCTGCACGTGAAGGGCAGAGCGCACGCTATTGGACGGTTCACGTCGTTGTTCGATTGCGTCCAGCATCTCGGTGATCAGGCTCCGATGCGGCCCGTGATCGAATGCCATCGGATCGGCACCTCCACCACCCGATTGCGCGGTCCCAACCCTCTCTGGCGGGCCTTCGTGACGATGGATGACCAACTGGAACGTCTCGAGATAGGCCGAGCCGCGTGTGCCAGCGATTTCGATACGCTCCGGATAGCCGGGCCGCGCAATACTGGTGGCATCGAGCACGCCGATGGCACCGCTCCGGAAGCGCACGGCCGCCGCCGTCACGTCTTCAGTATCGATCGTTCGGAGCGGCGAGGTTGATGCAAAACCGGCGACGTCCTTATGCGGCCCCACAAAATGCAGAAGCAGATCGAGCGTATGGATGGCCTGCGTGAGCAACACGCCGCCGCCATCGCGAGCCTTCATGCCGCGGCCTGGTTGACGGAAATAGGCGTCATCACGCCACCAGCGGATCGATGCACTCGCCGACAGGATATCGCCCAGATCTCCCTGATCCAGCACCGCCTTCAGGCGTAGTGCTGCGGGACGAAAGCGATGTTGCAGGCACACGCCGCACCGCACGCCGGCAGCCTCCGTGACGGCCGCGAGTTCCTCACCCCGGGCAACCGATATCTCGACGGGCTTCTCCACCAGAATGTGCTTCCCTGCTGCGGCTGCAGCCTGCACGGTCGCCAGATGTGTTCCAGGGGGCGTCAGTATCAGGACGAGATCGAGATCGGAGTGCGACAGTAAATCCTTTTGGCTATCGAAAACCGGAACGCCCCACTGCTGTGAAAACGCTGACCGCCGGTCCGCTGACGGCGCAAACCCGCCGACGATTGTGATCCGTCCCTGCGCCTGCAATTCAAGCAACGAAAGAATATGCGGCTTCACCGCCATTCCGAGCCCAATCAGGCCGACTCCAATTGGCATGCGTCTCTCCCGATGGCCGACCTTCTCAAGGCGCCGACTTGTCGGCTCTTAGGGGCGGGTATGAAGTCACAGATTGATATGCGAACGAGCAAGACGGGCAAGGTGCGACATCGCGACATCAGCAAGTCCTGCTCATGATTGGCCGATTGCGATCTCCCAATGCTTGACAGATGTCGCCCAACTCGTCGATGCTGTGTTTACAAATAAATGACAACCGCGCGCGACGCGGGTGCATATGCCAGGGAGGAATCGGAAATGCGGATCTGTCCGAATGCATTATTGCGCCCGTTTGCCGGCGCCGTGGCTGTCCTCGCCGTGACGGCTGCCGCAGGCGAGCCCCTGAGGGCCGCCGAGCCGATCGTTCTCTCGATCATCGATACCGGTGGCGATCTGGCATCCACCCAGGTCATCATCGAGAACTACAAGAAAGCCAATCCGGACAAGATCAAGGAAATCAAGATCCAGCGCGCGCCGGCGCCGGAACTGCCAGCGAAGATCAAAGCTCAGCAGGATGCTGGACGGCTGGACATCAACCTTGTGCTGACCGGGCAGGACGGTGGCGCATTCCTTGCAGCGAACAACCAGCTGATCAAGATTCCCGACTTCCAGAAGCAGTTTCCGCGCGACGACATGACGCCCGCCGGCAAGGCGCTTTATGACGAAGGCGGCGAGTACATGGTGCCGTCGGTGGGCAACGCCGGCGGACCGGTCTTCGTCTACAATCCCAGCAAGGTCCCGAACCCTCCCAAGACCGCCGAAGAACTGCTCGCATGGGCTAAGGCAAATCCAGGCCGGCTGATGTATGCGCGGCCGGCGAACAGTGGCCCGGGCCGGTCGATCGTGCTGGGCATGGCGCACATTCTGAATGACTCGAAGCCGCTCGATCCCGACAAGGGGTGGGACAAGACTTGGGCCTATCTGAAGGAGCTTGGGCAGTACGTCGAATACTATCCGACGGGCACGGCGATCACATTGAAGGAATTCGCCCAGGGGCAACGTTGGATCATCGCCGGCATCATGGAATGGGACATGAAGCCCCGTGCCCAGAGCGTCATCCCGCCGGACTCCAAGATCACTATTCTTCAGAACACGACCTTCGTGGTCGATGGGCATTACTGGTGCATCCCCACAGGCGTGCCGAAAGAGCAGGTCGACGTCATTCTCGATCTCATGAAGTTCATGCGCCGGCCCGAGCAGCAGGTCCTTTCCTGGCCGGGCTTCATTGGGCCGACGATCACCGCTGCCACCATGGAGAAGGCGCCCAAGGAGATCCAGGAACTGGTGAAGGAGTTTTGGCGGCCCGAATACGACGAGGTCGGAACCAAGTGGAAGGTATCTCCACCGCTCGGCGTGAAGGAATTGAGCTACGCGATGGATCGTTGGGACCGGGAAGTGGGCGCAAACCAGGTCAAGAAGTAATCAATTCGATGAGCGTGCGGGTCCGCATGTACGGGCCCGCCGGTGGCTTTGTTGCTTCTTACTCAGAAACGGGACGACATGAACGGGCCGGGAGATACGTTGGACTCGCTGAAGCTTGGAATCACCAAGCGCTATGGCAACAAGACCGTGCTGGACAACCTTGAACTCGATATCCGAAAGGGCGAGTTCGTCACCTTCCTCGGACCGAGTGGATGCGGAAAGTCGACGGCCCTATCGATCGTCGCTGGCCTCATTGCGGCGACCGAGGGCGAGATCAGGCTCAATGGGGTGCGGGTCGATCATCTTCCACCCGAGAAGCGCGCGTTCGGAATGGTGTTCCAGAATTACGCGCTGTTTCCCCATATGACGGTGTTCGACAACGTCTCGTTCGGGCTTACCCTGAAGCCGTTGTCGAAGGATGAGATCAAGAAACGCACCGATGCGATGCTCAAACTGGTGCAATTGACCGGCTATGAGGAGCGCTATCCGGGCCAGCTCTCCGGCGGTCAGCAGCAACGCGTTGCGATTGCGCGGGCTCTTGTGCTGCATCCGCGCCTGATGTTGTTCGATGAGCCGCTTTCGAATCTCGATGCCAAGCTGAGGGTCGAGATGCGGGCGGAGATCAAGCAGATTCACGCCGCGCTGGGGTTGACGTCGATCTACGTGACCCACGACCAGGCTGAAGCACTGTCGCTGTCGGACAGGATCGTGGTGTTGCGCAATGGCGTCCTGATGCAGTCGGGCACGCCGCAGGAAATCCACGACCGGCCCAAGAATGTCTTCGTGGCGGACTTCATGGGTTTCCGGAATTTCTTCAAGGTCAGGATCACGTCGGTGTCCAACGGAATCGCCGAAGGTGTCGGCGACGGAGTTCGCATTCGGGCGCGGGCAGGGGCCGATGTGCGAGCGGATGTAGATATGGTCATGGCGATCCGCCCGGACGATATCCGGGCGGGCGGTGAGGTGGTTTCCGGTTCCGAAGATGTTAGCGGCCGTGTCGAAGTGGTCGAGTATCTCGGCCGGGAACAGGAAGCCGCCATACGCATCAATGACAACACGCGAGTCTGGTTACGCACCGCTGAGGCGATACGAACCGCCGACACGATTGGCCTTCAGTTTCCGATCGACAAGGTCGTCCTGCTTCCTGCGGAATAGGCGAGAAAATAATGCGCGCCGTAGCCAATGATGAGAAGAGCGAATTCGACGCGCTGGCATTCTTCTGTCTACTGCCGTCGTTGCTCTACGTTCTCTGCATGTTCGTCTATCCGTTTCTGTATGGGGTCTATCTCAGCCTTCAGCCGCAAAAGCTCAACGGCTTCAGTTTTGCGAACTATCTCACGTTCTTCAGCGATCCCTATCAGTATGGTACGATCTGGATCACCTTCAGTCTGGCGATCCCCACGACGATCGTTGTTCTTCTGCTCGCTCTCTGGCTGGCCTACGGCATGCGTCGCGGCATTTTCATGGAGCGCACCGTGACCACGATCCTGATCATGCCCATTTCGCTTGGCGTGATCCTGCTCTCGGAAGGTATCTTGGGTTTCTATGGTTCGCAGGGTTGGTTCAATCAGGTCCTTCTCGGATTAGGGCTTATCAAAGAGCCGTTCATTCTGACCCATAATTATGCTGGCGTTATGCTGGCGTTGTTCATGCAGCAGTTTCCGTTCTGCTTCCTGATGCTGCTGGGATACATATCCGGCATCGATCCCAGCCTTGAACGCTCGGCGCGGATGCTGGGTGCGACACCTTCGATCGTCTTCCGGCGCGTGATGCTGCCGCTCATCGCGCCCGGTCTTGCCATCGCATTCGCGCTGGTGTTCGTCATGAGCTTCGCGGTCTTTCCCTCGGCCATCATGCTCGGGCAGCCGGCGGGTACCACGCGCACGATCTCTATTGCGGCCTATCAGAAGGCCTTCGAACAATATGACATGTCGGCTGCCTCAGCGATTGCGGTGGTTATGGGCCTGTGTCAGCTGGCGGCACTGCTCGTCATCATTCTGTTCCGTCGACGGTTGTCGCCAGCAGCGACCATGGGCGTCGGAAAGAGATAGGGCTGCACAATGCGAACCAGAATGTGGAAGCTCTCGCTCTATCTGTTCATCGTGGGTTTCATCCTCAACATGCTTGGGATCGTGTCGCATGTCGTGGTGAGCTCGTTTGCCAAGCGTTGGTTCGGTGGCCTGCTGCCGCCGGCCTATACAACTGACTGGTTCGCTTATGCGTGGAAGAATTTCGATCTGGGACAGGTGCTGGGTGTCACGCTGCTGATCGTGGTCGTCGTCGT
This sequence comes from Tardiphaga sp. 813_E8_N1_3, assembly GCF_051811025.1. Lineage (NCBI taxonomy): Bacteria > Pseudomonadati > Pseudomonadota > Alphaproteobacteria > Hyphomicrobiales > Nitrobacteraceae > Tardiphaga > Tardiphaga sp. 813_E8_N1_3. The sequence goes on along the minus strand of NZ_JBPWQE010000001.1, from coordinate 4,715,735 downwards.
CGTCCTTGCGCTGGCAATCGGATTTCCGGCGGCCTACATCCTGGCCCGGCGAAATTTCCGATTCAAATCGGTCATCCTGCTGCTGTATTTTCTGCCGTTGGTGATCCCGCAGATGACCTACGGGATTCCGCTGGCGACGACTCTTTACCGATATGGCGTCGGCGGGTCCGTCGTCGGCGTGATTCTGGCGGTCCTGGTGCCGATGGTCCCGTTGGCCGTCTTCGTGTTGATGCCATTTTTCGAGCAGATCAGTGTCAATCTGGAATGGAGCGGGTCAATGCTTGGCGCAAGCCGGGCTCAGATTTTCAGGCGGATTCTGTTTCCCCTGATGGTACCGGGAATATTGACCGCGGGCGTTCTTGTGCTGGTCAATACGATATCGAATTTCGAGCTCGCATTTCTCCTCGGCGGCGGTGGATCGCAGACGCTCGTCGTCGCGTTATTCTACAACATGTTTGCCGGTGGTGTTCGCCCCGTCTATTCCATAGATGCCATGGCGGTGATCTACATGGTGATGGTGATGACGCTGCTTCTGATCGCTTTGCGGTTTGTGCGCCCGACACAGATGGTGTTCAAGCTCGACAAGTAAATTCACCTTTGAAGATGCGCGACGAGGAATCTCGTCGCGCCGTGCTTTCCCTAGGGTTTTGCGGATGTTCGTGGACCGTTATCGGTCCACTCGGGCGGCAGCCCGATCTTGGCGCCGGCCATTCCTGCAATGCCCGGAGCCCGACCGTAGGCCTCGCAGGCCGCGTATTTCGGTGCGAGGCCGATATTCGAGTTCACCTTCTGCCATGTGGGGATGTTGATCCCCATGGATTTGAAGGGAGTTTCCCCTTTCACCAGCAAATGTCCGAAGTCGTCGCCGAACGCCGACGCAAGTTCGTAGGCATCGCTCGCTTTCGAGGCGCGCGGCGAACTAAAAAAGACACCCGCGCCTCTGCCCCATAGCATGGCGGCTTGCTGCCGGCCGGTCACATCGACTGCTTCGGCTTCGATGGCGAGATCTCCCAAGCCATAGGGTATGCGCGGGATCGGTATCGGCACATTGGTGCCCATGTCGATGAAGCTTGTGCTGAGTGACGCCGCGACGGAAGCGCCAGCTGCAATCTCGTCGGTTTCCGTCGCCCGCGTCACCGTCGCACGGACAGTCAGATCCGCAGGCTCATGGGGCATCACGACCTGAAAGCGATCGCTGAGGCTGATACACAACGCGCGATTCACGGCGTTCGCCACCAGAGTTCGCTGTTCTCCGGATAACTTCGGCGCAATCGTGGATGGGAACACTGTCGGAGCAATGTTGATCGTCTTTGCCGCCAGAACCTGCTCTTTCCTGACCATGAGCCTGGATTTCGTGAGCTTGCCGTCGGACGGAGTGAGTCCTTCGTAGGACGAGAGCCGATTTCCCTGAACAGCAGGCACCGTCGCGCAACCTGGCAGAAACGTTGCGACGGCGAGCATCGCGAAGGATAGCGAATGATATTGTCTCCGCATCGATGACCGATGCCCGACTGAGCATGTCTGACCGCAGGATGGAGCCGTCTTCATAGCCGTCGATTGACGGAGACTGGCGAGGAAGTGCATTCGAAACCCCTGAGTATTGTCGCTGCACAATTCATAGGGATGCCAGGTTGCTCGCACTCCGGCCGAATGTGTCGAAACATTTCTTTGCAGGCGATTTTCGTGTCAAAAACCCGCCGCAATCGACCCGGGACATGCTTCGTTACAAAAGTTCTTCTCCAGTTTCCCCTGAGGCGACTACTGCTCCTCAGGGAGTAAGACGGATTTCATTTCCATGCATGTGCCGCAAATTCTGGTTGTTGACGACGATCTCGAAATCCGAAAGCTCCTGGCGCGTTACGCGCAAGAGCAGGGCTTTCGCGTCCAGCTTGCATCAAGATGCCGGGAGGTTCGCGAGCGCATCGTCACTAACCAGATTGATCTCATCGTACTCGATGTGATGTTGCCGGACGGATCCGGGCTCGACCTTTGCCGTGATTTGAGGGCCATGAAATCAAACATCCCGATCATCCTGCTCACCGCGCTGAAAGAGGATATCGATCGGATCATCGGCCTTGAGATCGGAGCCGACGATTACCTCGGCAAGCCATTCAACCCGCGTGAGCTCGTTGCGCGTATTCGCGCGGTCTTGCGTCGCGGTCGGAATAGCCGCTCTACGCCAGACGATGCCGGCCGGTATGTCTTCGAAGGCTTCACGGCCGATCCGTCCACGCGTTCGGTGACCGATCCGAAGGGTGAAGACATCGAACTGACCGGCGCGGAATTCGATCTCCTGGTGGCGTTTCTTGATCGTCCCGGCCGCGTATTGTCGCGCGATCAATTGCTCGATCTGACGCGCGGTCGCGATGGCGATGTGCTCGATCGATCGATTGATGTTCTCATCAGCCGCCTGCGCCGCAAATTATCAGACGGTGTCGTTGCCCAGCTATTCAGGACCGTGCGCAACGGCGGCTATCAACTGGCTGCCAAGGTTGTCCATGTGGAGGAGCAGAGATGAACACTCTTCGCGCAAAGATTGCTCTGCTTCTCGTCTCGTCGATCGTTGCAGTTGTCATGTTCATGACGATCGCGACAATGTATATTTTCAAGGCCCCAGACGAGGAGGTCATCAATCTGCTAGCCAGGCAGCTAATCTTGATGGAGCGCCTCGCAGCGAACGATCCTGAAGGCCGTGCGCTCATCCAGAGCCCGGCGAACGGTTTGCCGGACGAAAAGCAGACGAAAATCTTTAGCTCTGTTACCGCGCGACTTGGTTCACCGCTAGATGTCATCGTTACGCGTAAGGATGGGCTTGAAGGTCGATGGTTTCAGGCCGCGTCAGTCCGAGTCGGACCGCGAGGATGGTTGATCGTAGATCTCGATCTTCCGCCGAGCATCGAGCGCCTGTGGTGGCTTGCCTTCATCACAATCGGAGTCGGGGGCGTTGCGGTGCTCGCCGCGAACCGGATGATCCGACCGCTGGTCATGCTTGAAAGTGCCGTCGAAATGGTCAGCGCCGACGGCATTCTGCCGCACCTGCCCGAGCGCGGTCCAGCTGAAGTCCGGGCGACTGCGGCTGCACTAAATTCGTTGTCGACCCGGTTGAGGCGAGCAGTCGAAAGCCGCATGCGCCTCATTGCCGGCGCGGGTCATGATTTCCGTACGCCGCTTACCCGAATGAGATTGCGCGCGGAATTCGTCGCAGACGAGGAGGAGCGCGAATTGTGGCTCCGGGACATCAAGGAGCTCGACCATATCGCAGACAGCGCCATTGAGCTGGTGCGCGAGGAGTCGACGAGTGCGTTGTCGGAGGTCATTTGTATTGAAGGCCTGGTGGGGAGCGTCGCGACGGAATTGCAGGAGCAGGATTTCAAGATAGAAGTCTCCGATACCGCCAAGGCATGCGTAAAGGGAAATCGTGTCGCTCTGAGCCGCGCGTTGCGCAATCTGCTGATCAATGCGGCAACTCATGGCGAGCGCGGCAGAGTCAGCGTAACCGGCGGCGCAACTGCACGCATTATCATCTGCGACGACGGCCCGGGAATCTCTCCGGATCTTTTGGACCAGGTATTCGAACCGTTCTTTCGCACCAACCCGGCGCGCATTCAGAGCATCCCGGGAGCGGGACTTGGCCTTACGATCTCACGTGAAATCATTCGCCGGGCTGGTGGCGATATAAAAATCAGCAACGGTCGTGACGGTGGCCTGGTGCAGGTAGTCGAACTGCCGACAATCGCAAATTGATAGATCTATTCTTGTTGTGATCTTGAACCTGCGCTCGAGGCGCGGATCGATGGAACGTTGAGCAGTCCGATGACGAGCAGCCGGTTGGGCTCTCGTTAGCATATTGGTTCATGGGCATCAGCGCAGTCCTGCGGCACCTGTTTTTTCAAATTGAATTCCGAGACTTTGCGGATACGTTGTATTTCGCGCCACACAGGCTTGGAACTTCATCCGCTAACCGACGGGGGAACGGTGCAGATCATCTTCGCGCCGATCACTTTGACCGCTGATGCTCCTGGCCAGACTCCGACGGGCGATCGGAAGCTGTTGTCGGTTGTTTCGGCGCTGAGATGGACTCAGCGCTACGTCGGATCTGAAACCCGCGCGTCCCCTCAATGGGTTGACGTCGTCAGCAGGCTAACCGCTGCGAGCGAAGATCCGGTCAGCACTGTTGACGCTAGGAATGCACTTCACGATGCAATGGTCGCCTATGGCTGGGCCAAGCGGAGCATTCATTGATTTCGTTTTGGCAAGGGACCGCGTGTGTTAGCTGCCGACAGATCGCTTCTGTTGCGTTCATTTACCTGAGTGCCGCGGCGCTTCGAGAAATGTTCTCTGCCAGGGTCTGAAGCCTTGGCAAGAAGGTCTTGAGCAATTCACGTCGATCAATTGCAGAGATAAAATAAGTCATTCCAAGTGTCGCAAGCACCTTGTCTCCACTCATGAAGAAAAGGTTCATCCGCTCGCCAGTGATGTTCGACGCCGTGGCATGATCTCGCGGGGTGGACTCGCCAAATTCCGTCCCCACATATGCAGTCCCAGATGCCGCGTCCGCGGCGGTTTGGCATGGTTTGCCGCCGAGAGATAAATGCCTCCCGCATGACTCCACCCAATGCCCTTCGCGATTTCGTCGATCGCCACGAACGTCTTTTTGTCCTGACCGGCGCTGGTTGCAGCACCAATTCGGGCATTCCCGACTATCGCGACACCGACGGCAACTGGAAGCGCACGCAGCCGGTGACCTTTCAGGCCTTCATGGGGGAGGAACTGACGCGGCAGCGCTATTGGGCGCGCAGTCTCATTGGCTGGCGTCGGTTCGGTCAGGCGCGGCCGAACGATGCGCATCACGCATTGGCGTGTCTCGAACAGATCGGAAAATGCGAAGTTCTGCTGACCCAGAATGTGGACCGGCTACATCAGGCGGCCGGCAGCAAGAAGGTCATCGACCTTCACGGCCGGCTCGATCTCGTGCGTTGTATGGGATGTGAACGCCGGATCCAGCGCGATGAATTCCAGCACGAGATGGGCCGCTTGAACACAGGTTGGCTGGATCTCGACGCGGCCGTTGCGCCCGATGGGGATGCCGATCTGGATGGCGTCGATTTCGCATCCTTCATCGTTCCGGCCTGTGAGATCTGTGGCGGTATTCTCAAGCCGGATGTGGTGTTTTTCGGCGAGAACGTGCCGCGCGAATTCGTCGATGCCGCGCTTGGCCACCTGCATAAGGCCGACGCCATGCTGATCGCAGGTTCGTCTTTGATGGTCTATTCCGGCTTTCGCTTCGTGCAAGCGGCGGTGCGCGCGCAGATTCCCATCGCCGCGGTCAATCTTGGCCGCACGCGCGCCGACGAGTTTCTCAGCTTCAAGGTTGAAGATCGCTGCGAGGACGCGCTTGCATTTCTGCTTCAGCGGGCGGATGCGCCCTAACGGCGCAAGCCTCGCTTCAGGCCGCTAGATCCCACAGTCGCGGACAGCCGCGCAGAACCACGGCGCGGCCCGTGGGCGTCAGCGCCGGATCAGTGTCCGATAGCGCAACCAGTCCCATCGCAACCAGCTGATCGAGAACGTAACGGTTCAGCTTGGCCGGTGGCAGGATCGCGGGGCGAAGCATCCGCAGTGTGTCCCACTGGTTTTCGGTGAGCTGATATTCGGTCTCGGTCGACATGGTGTCCTGCTTGGATGAATCGGTGCATTCAATGCGCATGGCTTACGGAACCCGCATGACCTTGATGCGACATGGCGGGGGCGAAATCTGGAAATCACCGGATTGTTGGATGACGCCAAAACGCTGCTTTTGCGCAGCTGTCACATGGACGTGCAACAGAACGCGCGAACACATGCGCGAATCACGGCGTGCTCAGACCTAATGAAAAGTAGAACAATGTGCCACCCGCATTGAAAAATATCATGCAGCTGATGCGTACACGCCTCAGCTGGAGGTGGCTTGGCGCGCTCCTTAGCATAGCAATTGCTACGATTGCGTTTATGGCGCTGACCAAGGCGCTCAAGGGCGTGGATTTCGCCCATGTGCTGTCTGCCATGCATATGGTACCGCCAGGCAGCATCGCGCTGGCGCTGGCGCTAGTGGCGATCTCCTATGGCAGCCTGACGCTGTATGACTGGCTGGCCCTGCAGATGATCGGCCGGCGGGACATTCCCTTCAGGATTGCAGCGCTGGCCAATTTCACCAGCTATCCGATCTCGCATGGAACCGGCGCCGTGCTGCTGGTGTCATCGGCAGTGCGCTACCGGATTTACGCGCCGCATGGCATCGGCCCCGCCGGCGTCGCCCGCATCTGTTTTCTCACCGGCCTGACCTTCTGGCTCGGCAATCTCACCGCACTGGCGCTCAGCACTCTGCATGAACCCGGTGCCATCAGCCGTATCGATCAGCTCTCGCCCGAGATCAACCGCTTCATCGCGGTCGCAATTCTCGCGGGTATCATCGCCTATGTCGGCTGGACGTGGAACGGTATCCGCACGCTTGGTGGCCGCAACTGGTCGGTGCCGGTGCCGAGCGGGCGTAACGTGTTCTTCCAGATCGGCATTGGACTCGTCGATCTCGGAGCGGCGGCGCTGGCGATGTATGTGCTGATCCCGGAGACGATGGATGTCGGCGTCGCGCAGGTGATCGTCGTCTTCATCGCCGCGACGCTGTTGGGATTCGCCAGCCATGCACCCGCGGGTATTGGCGTGTTCGACGCCACGATCCTTGTCGGGCTTGGCGGCGAACATACCGAACAGCTTCTGGCCGTGTTGTTGCTCTTCCGGCTGTTCTATCACCTGATCCCGTTCGTGCTCTCGCTGACGCTGTTTGGTGCAGTCGAGGCGTATCGGAATGTGAACAGGCGCAAGCTCGCCTGAGTTACTTCGGCAGCGTCAACACTGCGGACTGCGCGTAACCGCGGAACGGGCGATTGAAATCGAGATTGGCGTGGTAACGCTCCGCGAGCGCCTTCAGCACATCGAGAAGCTCGCGGCGCGGCGTCACATCGAACAGCGTCAACCAGCGCAATAGCAGCTTGCTCGCGATCTTTGGTAGCCGCTCCTGGTGGCCGAAATCGACGATATGCAGTCGGCCGCCAGGCTTGAGCTGGGAGACAGCGTGGTCGAGCACATCCTGCCAGCCCGGGATCATCGAGAGGCTGTAGGAAATCATGACGTGATCGAATGACGGAACGGCAAAGATGCGCGCCGGATCGAAATTCGTCGCATTGCCATGGGCGACGCGAACGGTATCCGTGAGATCGTTGCGCGCAATCGAGGCGATCGCGGTGGTCAGCATTTCGGTCGAAATATCGATACCGTAGAATTTTGCCTGGGGATATTTCCGCGCGGCCTGAACCAGATTGCGGCCGGTGCCGCAGCCGATTTCCAGTACCATTGCACCCGGCGCAGGCGCGAGTTCCGCGATGAGCTGATCACGGCCAAGCAGATAGTACCGGCGCGTCGCGTCATAGATGAAGCGCTGCCAACGATACATCCGGTTCATGCGATGCGTGGCTTCGTTCGACCACGCGGGCTGACCGCCGTCTTCGTATTCGGAGACAATCGTCATGGCGCACCTCATCGCATCCGGATGAGCGATCCATTTCATCGCAACACGACAGCGGTGTGACAGTAGTTTCGTCGCGGGAATCGGCCGAAATTTAGAATGACTGTCGCAAAACCGCAGTCTGCGCTTGATAAAAATTTCAGATTGTCGATTCGAAGGGTCCAAGAAGCCGATGAATACGCATCTGATCGCCGACGCCGTTCGCAATAGCCGTGGTCGCGAAGAAACGACGATTTGGGACAGGCTGTTCGCCTTCTGGTTCCGTCGGTTGGTCTACACCCAGATCTGGGAAGATCCTGAGGCGGACATGGCCGCGCTGAAACTGGCGCCCGGTTCGACCATCGTCACGATCTCCAGCGGCGGCTGTAATGCGCTGTCCTATCTGTCGGCGAAGCCCGAACATGTCTATGCGGTCGATCTCAACGAGGCGCATCTGTCGCTGCTGAAGCTGAAGCTCGCCGGCTTGCGCGCACTGCCGAACTATCAGGACTTCTGGAAATTCTTCGGCGAAGGCGCATCCGATACCAATGTGGGCCTCTATCGCGAACGGCTGCGGCCGCTGCTCGATGCCGAAGCGCGCGGCTATTGGGACGAGCGCGATATCCAGGGCCGCCCGCGCTACGGTTACTTCAGTGACGGCTTCTATCGTCACGGCGCACTCGGCCGCTTCATCGGCTTCGCGCATTCGCTGGCGAAGCTCGCCCGCATCGATCTCAAGGCATTGTTGCACGAGGACAAGCAGTCCCCGGCGCGCAAGCGCGCGCTGGAACGCCTGCACTGGCTGTTTCATTCGCGGCTGGCCCGCCTGATGACGAAAACACCCGCTCTACTATTCAGCCTCGGCATCCCGCCGCAGCAGCGCACGCTGCTGGGCGGCAACCAGCCACTCAACGAAGTGCTGCATCAGCGTCTGCTCGCTCTGATCGACGTGCATCCGAACGCCAACAACTATTTTGCCTGGCAGGCGCTGAGCCGCAGCTATGTCGGCCCCGGTGACAAGTGCTTGCCGCTCTATCTGCAGCAGAGCCGTTACGCGGACACCGCCAGCCGCGCCGCTCTGGTCACGCCGGTGCATGCCAATCTGCGTGTGTTCATTGAGAGCCTTCCGGCTCGCCAGATCGACGCGGTTGTGCTGCTGGATTCGCAGGACTGGATGGCGCCGGATGAAATCCGTGCGCTGTGGGATGCGATCGATCGTGCCGGCAATGACGGCATCCGGGTAATTTTCCGCACCGCCGGCGCCGAGTCGCCGCTGGACGATCCGGAACATGCATCGTTGCGTGAGACGTGGCAGCGCGATGAGGCGCGCAGTGCCGAAGGTCTGGCTGCGGATCGCTCGGGCATCTATGGCGGGTTTCATCTGTATACGCGGAAGGCGTAAGCGGGATTATCCGCGAAGAATCTCAGCCTGCGTCCCCGCCTAGCACGCCAAAGGCGTGCGCGGGGCGGGGACCCATAACCAGGGCAGCGTGATAGAAGCGGCAGAGCCACAACCATCTCGCTCTAACTTTTGCTCCAGAGTGTATGGGTCCCCGCCTTCGCGGGGACGACATGCGAGAGCTACACCCCCAGATAAATCTGCTGGATATACTTGTCGCCAGCAATCTCTGCGGACGTTCCCTCACGGATCGTCCGTCCATGCTCGAGCACATAGACGCGATCCGCGATCCGCAGCGTTGACGTCGCGTCCTGTTCGACGATCAGGATCGCGGTGCCGTCTCTCCGGATTTGCTGGATCGAGTCGAAGATCAGCCCCTTCAGTCGCGGTGCGATGCCGACCGAGGGTTCGTCCAGCAGCAGCAGTTCCGGCCGCCCCATCAGCGCGCGGCCGATGGCCACCATCTGCTGTTCGCCGCCGGACAATGTGCTGGACTGCTGCCATTGCCGTTCGCGCAGCACCGGAAATAGCGTGAAGACGCGCTCCAGGTCTTTCTCGACGTCCGCGTTGTTCTTGCGGAGGTAAGCGCCAAGCTGCAGGTTCTTCAGCACCGACAGTTCCGAGAACAGTTTTCGCCCCTCGGGACAGTGGCAGATGCCCTTGGCGACGACGTTATACGGCTCGATCGGGTGCAGCGAGGCGTTCTTGAAGTTCAACGTGCCTTGCGAGGCAATGCTGCGCGAGATGGCCTTCAGCAGTGTGGTCTTGCCGGCGCCGTTGGGGCCGAGCACGCCAATGAGTTCACCCTTCTCGACCCTGATCGAGACGGATTCGATCGCCAGTGCTTTGCCGTAGCTGACCTTGAGATCGGTAACTTCAAGCAGAGGCATGGGTGTCCTCCGTCTTGCCGATATAGGCCTCGATCACCTTCTCGTTCTTCACGATTTCTTCCGGTGGGCCGACGGCGATGATCTCGCCGAAATTCATCGCAATGACGCGCGATACCAGCGCCATGAATTCGCGCAGCTTGTGCTCGATCAGCAGGATGGTCAGGTTCTCCTCGCGGTGCAGCCGGCGGATCAGCTGTGCCAGCTGTTCGATCTCGCTGCTGCCAAGTCCTGCGAAGGGCTCGTCAAGCAGCAACAGGTCCGGCCGGGTCGCCAGCGCGCGGGCGATTTCGAGCCGCCGCAGGTCGCCGTAAGGCAGCGTCTCCACCGGCTCCTTGTCGCGTCCGCCGAGACCGACCTGGGCGAGCAGGTAGCTGGCGCGCGCCTCCTTGTCCTTGTCCTCGCTGGCGCGCGGCGACATGCAGGCCACCAGCACGTTCTCCAGCAGGTTCATGCCGACAAAGGGGCGCGTGAGCTGGAAGGTGCGCGCCATGCCGCGATTGACCACCTTGTAGGGGGCGAGCTCGCGCACCAGTTCGCCGTTGAAGTGAATGCTGCCAGTGGTCGGCTGCATGAAGCCGGTGAGGATGTTGAACAATGTCGTCTTGCCGGCGCCGTTGGGGCCGAGAATGCCAGTGAATTCGCCCTTCTTCAGCGTAAAACTCGCGTTCTTGACGGCGGTGAGGCCGCCGAAGCGTTTGGTTACGCCGTTGACTTCGAGGAGATCGGTCATCGCAGGCGCTCCGTCAGCCGGCGCCAGAGCGGCGCGATCAGTCCATTGGGCAGGAAGAACAGGATCAGCATCAAAGTCAGCGTATAGATCCACAGCCGGTATTCGCCGAAGCCGCGCAGCATCTCGGTGAGCAGCGTCAACAGGATTGCGGCCACTGCAGCGCCGTAGATCGAGCCGATGCCGCCGACATAGACCATGATGATGACCGTGATCGACACCACGACGGAGAACAGCGGTGGCGAGACCTGTAGCTGGTAGTGCGCGTAGAGCGCGCCGCCCAAGCCTGCGAAGCCGGCCGAGATCATCAGCGACACGATCTTGTAGAAGGTGACATTGATGCCGGCGGCCTGGCAGGTCGCCTCGTCGCCGCGGATCGCGCGCAGCAGGAGTCCCCAATGCGACTGCGCCAGCAGTGTCAGCGCGATCACCGTGACCGCGAGAATCGCCAGCACGAACCAGTAGTAATGCAGCGGATTCTTCATCAAGGGATCGAGGCCGTAGATGCCTTCCTCGCCGCCAGTATATTCCCAGAAGATCAGACACAGACGCTGCAGGATCGCCGAAGCGGAGAGCATTGCCAGCGCGAAATAAGGCCCACGCAGCCGCAGCGTCGGGAAGCCGACCAGCAGGCTGAAGGCGATGGCGATCACCACGCCGAGCGGCAGGCTGACCCACGGATTTGTCGACCAGATCGAAGACAGGAAGCCCGCGGTATAGGCGCCAGCGCCGATGAACAGCGAATGGCCGAAATTCTCGCGCCCGGTGAGGCCGGACATGAAGTCCCAGCTCGATGCCCAGATGCCGTAGATCACGCAGACAGTAAGCACGCCAGTGAGATAGTTGCTGGCGGCGAACATGGGCAGCAATGCGAGAAAGGCGACGACGACGATGCCGCCCGCGATGTCGATAGGTGCAATGCGTTTCATGTCAGAATGCCGCTCGTCGCCCGAGGAGTCCCGACGGACGTATCATCAGCGTGACGACGACCGCGACCAGCGACACCAGCTCCGTCCATGATGTCGAAATCAGATAGGCAACGATGGTCTCGGAATAGCCGAGGATCAGCGACGCGATAATGCTGCCGGGGATCGAGCCGAGCCCGCCGACGATGACGATGGCAAAGGCCTTCACCATCGGCAGCAGGCCCATGGTCGGCTGCACCGTGAGGAATGGCGACACCAGCACGCCAGCGAGCGCCGCGGTGCCGGCGGAAATCGCCATCACGATGGAAAAGATGCGATTGGTCGGGATGCCCATATATTGCGCGGCTTCCGGATCCTGCGACACCGCGAGGATCGCGGCGCCGAGCCGCGTACGCTGGATGAACAGCCAGAGGCTAAGCAGCACGAGGACGCCGGCGACGAGAGCGAGCAAACGCTGACCGGAGATATCGACGCCGCCGATCGACAGCTTGTCAGCGACGAATGAGGGAACGTTGCGATATTCGGAGCCGAAGGTGATGAACAGCGCCTGTTCGACCGCGAGCGAGACCGCGAGGGTAATCATTAGTACCGCAAGCTGCGACGAGCGCAGCGGACGCACCAGAAAGCGCTCCATCACCACGCCGAAGCCGGCGACAATCAACACTGCCAGCGGAGCCGCGATGAAGAGCGGAACGCCGAGGAGCGAGGTGAGGACATAGGCCGCGTAGGCGCCGAGTGCGTAGAACGAGCCATGGGCGAGATTGAGGATGCGGGCGACGCCGAAGATCAGGGTGAAGCCAACGGCCAGCATCGCATAGATGGCGCTGGAAACCGCGCCGTAGATCAGAATCTGAAGCATGAGAACCCGCTGTTGAAGACCGGACAGAAGAGGGCGAACGCGTGAAAGTTCGCGCCTCCCGTTTTCGCGGCCGGCGAGGGGATCGCCGGCCGTGCGGTTACGTTGCGGCCGTAAGGACCGCGATCAACAGATCAGTTGCTCATCCAGGGCGGCGCGATCATCGGACCGGTAGCGGCTTCCTTCGGCCAGACCACAACGCGGGCGCCGTCCTTCTGCCACTGCACGAACAGCAGATTCTGCAGTCCCGGGCCGGTCTTCACGTCGTGTACTTCGTCGAACACCAGCTTGCCGGCGATGCCGACATGGTCGGTCTTCTCCAGTTCCTTGATGACAGCGTCGGGCTCGATGGAGTTGGCACGCTTCACGGCGTCGGCATAGACATAGACCGCGTCATAGGCGCCGATGCCGGTATAGACGGGCGCGGTGCCGAAGCGCTTCACGAATTCATCCCAGAACGGAATGGTCTTCGGGGTCAGCGGAGCGCGGATTGCGAACATACCGACGGTCTCGGCATTGGCCTTGCCGCTGACGCGGGTGAAGAAGTCGGCGTCCTGGCTCTTCACGTCGATGCCGCCGATCGGAATCGGCACCTGAGCGTCATGCCACTGCTTGACGAAGATGTCTGATGAGGCATGCGAGAGGACGACGATCAGATATTGCGCACCTGAATTCTTCACCTTGGCGAACAGCGGCGAGAAGTCGGAGGTCGAGGTGTCGAAGAATTCGGCCAGCGTCACGTCGGTGCCGCCGTCGGTCGCGCCCTTCTTCAGGATCGGCACGAGGTCCTGCACCCATTTGGCGTTTTCCCCGACAATGGCGATCTTCTTCAGGCCCATTTCACCTTTGAGCTTGCCATTGATGAAGTCGACCAGCGCGCGGGCCTGATGCGCCGCGTTGATGGGGAAGGCGCGGAAGATGTATTTGTAGTTCTCGTAGTCCGACTTCACCTTGGCGGTGATCGCGGGCGACGCAGCGCCGACACCGAGATAGATTGTCTTGGCGTTGGAAATATGCGGCAGCTGGGCCAGCGTCACGCCTGACGTGTAGCCGCCGATCAGCACGTTGACCTTGTCATCGGCGGTGAGCTTCTTGATTGCAGCAATGCCCTGTTCGGGATTCTCGGTCTCGTCGGCGACAACCATTTCGAGCTTGCGGCCGAGCAACCCGCCCTTGGCATTGATCTCTTCAATGGCCAGCTTGGCGGCGTTCTGGGTGTCGCGGCCGACCTGCAGCTGGACCGATGTCGGAATGCCGATCTTGATCGGCGCTTGCTGGGCAGATGCTGGAGCAGTGGAAGCAAGGGCGCCAGCAACAATCATACTCGCAGCCGCAAGCGGCCTCAGAAATGAGTCCATGGTGTCTCTCCCTAGGTGCATCTGGGTCGTTGCCCGATGCTTTTTGTGTGACCTCAGACTGCCAAGTGCGGCGAGAGCAAGTCAAGGAAGATTGCGCGCAGCAACACTGTGTCGCGGATTAAATTGCGAGCATTCACAAAGTGTTTCTCTGCTGCGATGCGATGACTGCTTGCATGACATGTAACGATGCTGCGGCGCGGGTAGCGCATTGCAAGTTGCGAGCAGCTGCAACATGCGCATTCTCAAGTGGCTGGTTGGGAGGTGTCGTTGGGTACAGCCGGGGCTGCCAAGGGGTGGGACCGCCGACGCAGGTAATAACGGCGGTCCCGTGCCGTGCATTGAAATTCGGGGCTGGAAAGCGACTTCCGCGCCCCACTGCGCGACGCGATCGACGCTATCCCAGCCCGGTTTTGTCGCAACTTAAACCAAATCTTAACCTAACCGATTAGGCTTACTTGGCCGGCTTTTCGAGCATTTCCGGCGGAGGTGGAGAATAATCTACTCCGCAGTCCTAGCCAGCAGCGTGATGTCGTTGGCATTGGCGCAATAGTTCTCGTAATTCGCCGCCGCCGTCTTGGCTGCGAGGTCAGTCCTGCAGGCCCGTTTGTGCGCGCAACCGGCGCAGGCGTGGCGCATCTCCATCATGTCAGGCGGCCGGATCTTGGCAATGGCGGCCTCGTCAAAGCCGAGCGCACGGAGCATCTGCGGCAATTCCTCCGCACCATTCACGCCTCTGCGTACGATCGTATCGAGATCGCCTGGCGCAAGGCCAAGCTCATGGGCCATGCGTTTGAACTCGCCGCTGTCGAGTGCACCGAGTTCGTTGAGCTGGCGGCGCCGGATCAACCAGTCGCCAATGCGTTCGATGAGATTGCTGACGACGGGGTAGGGCTGGACGGATGTCATGGCGGTCTCCGCTGAAAAATGTAGTCCAGCAGAGGGTCTGCCCAGCAGCGCGGAGTCGCATTGCGCTGGATCAATCAGAGGCGGGAGCTATACGCGGTTAGTCTTACCGCCGGAAATCCCTGCGCTGCAGGCACTTTTCGGCGAAACACAGGGCTGGATTCAGCGTTATCCGTGCTTAACTTAGAGACATTGTTAGTCCGGAAGCCGGGAACCGGCCTCAGGAGGCGTAAATGAGTTGCAAGCGTTTGAGTATGATTGCGGCCGGCGTCAGTCTGCTGGCGTGCTTTGGTGCCGCGCAAGCGGACACATACAAGCCCGGCGAGTTCTTGCTGCTCGACCTGCAGAAGGCCGTGCTGTCGCCGAAATTGCTTGGTCCGCCCGCATCATTCGAGCAGGTACAGATTCAGGCCAAGACTGATGTGAAGGCCGATGCAAAGACTGATGTGAAAGCCGGTCTGGTGAAGGCAGCGCCGCGCGTTGCACGCGCGCAGACCGCGAAGCCGGTGGCGCAGCGCGCTGCTGCGCAGAAGAAGGTCGCTCGCCGCGGCAATCCGCTGGATTCCAATGCAGCGGACACGCGCGTTCAGGTCTGGCCGTGCCGTACAGGCGGCATCTGTAGCTGGCAGAAATGAAAAGGCGGCGGATTTCTCCGCCGCCCATTCGGTCTTCAGGCTGAGACCTGAATGATTAGCCTTTGATCTCTTCCACGCCGCACCATTCAGCGATGAACAGCGCCAGTGCCGTCGTCGTCTTCTTCAACGAGGGCAGGTTGACGCCTTCGTCGAAGCCGTGGACGCCGCGCGAGATGCAGCCGTAGTTCAACGTCGGCACATTGTCGAACAGCGCATAGACGCGGCTGTCGAGATAGGCGAGCGAGATTTCCGGCTTTGGCTTCTGGCCGAACACGGCTTCATGGGCTGCGGCCAGTGTGGCTTCTGCATCAGATCCCGGTTTGAGTTCGTAGCCTTCGGCCTGGAAGCCGTTGAAGGTCACGGTCGGCGGGATGTTCGACAGGAACGGATCCTGATGCGCGAAAGCGGCGACGCAGTCGGTGATCTCCTTCTTCGCCGCTTCGGCCGTCTTGCCGGGCAGCAGCGAGATACGGAAGTCCACCTTGCACCAGGCCGGGACCGATGACGCCCAGTCGCCGCCGGCGATCTTGCCGATGTTCAGGTTGACCGGCTTCTCGATGTTCTTGAAGTGCTCATGCTGGTCCTTGGTCGCATTCCACTTGGCTTCCAGCTTGCGCAATTCACCGATGATCCGATAGGCGCCGTCGATGGCATTGGCACCGGTGCCCATGCGCTGCACATGCACCGGCACGCCGCGGACTTCGACCTGGAACCAGACCACGCCGATATTGGCGCGGGTGATCGTCTCATGCGACGGCTCCGACACCACCACGGCATCGGCCTTGTAGCCGCGCAGATGCGTCATCAGCGCGCCGTCGCCGGTGGATTCCTCTTCCACCACCGACTGCAGATACACCGTCGCCGCCGGCTGCAGGCCGAGGCTCTTCAGTGCATCGAGTGCGAAGATGTTGGAGGCGCAGCCCGCCTTCATGTCGCCGGCGCCGCGGCCCTGCATCCAGTCGCCCTGGATGACCGGGTCGTAGGGCGGGGTGGTCCACATGTCGTGGGGACCTTCCGGCACCACGTCCACATGGCCCTGCATGATCAGCGAGCGGCCCTTTTCCTCGCGCGGATAGTGCGTACCGACGACGATCGGCGCAGTCGAATGCAGGTCGTCCCAGGCGCCGGCGCCGGGATGATGGCCGAGCGCGGCGCGGTCCATCTCGAAGCGCTCCATCTTGTAGCCGCGCGCCTTCATGGCGCGGAACATGAAGTCCTGCATCGTGTGTTCGTTGCCGCGCGTGGAGACGTGGCGCACCATGTCCTGCGTGAACTTGACCTGGGCATCAAAGCCCTTGTCGACGGCAGCGATGATCTTGTCGCGGAGAGCGGGATCGAGAGCCATTTTGTTTTTCCTTTTTTTTTGTGAGGGGGCTCAGGCGGTCAGCGCGCGCTCGAGCTTTTCCATGCCTTCGTCCAGGATCTCGTCCTGGGCGGTCAGCGGAACGAGTACGCGGATGGTGTTGAAATTGACGCCGCAGGACAGCAGGATCAGGCCTTCCTCGGTGGCCTTCTGCGTCACCTTCTTAGTCAGCTCCGCATCAGGCGTGTCAGAGCCGCGCTCCTTGACGATGTCGAAGGCGATCATGGCGCCGACATTGCGGATGCTGGCGATCGGCACGAGATCGTTGCGCTGCTGCATCTTCTTCAGGCGTGTGGTGATGCGCTCGCCGATATGGTTGGCGCGGTCGACCAGCTTCTCCTTCTCGAACACGTCGAGCACAGCCATCGCCGCGGCAATCGCCAGCGGGTTGCCGGCATAGGTGCCGCCGAGGCCGCCGGGATCGGCGGCGTCCATGATCTTGGCCTTGCCGATCACGCCCGACAGCGGGAAACCGCCGGCGAGGCTCTTCGCCACGGTGATGAGGTCGGGCTTCACGTCGTAATGTTCCATCGCGAACATCTTGCCGGTGCGGCCGTAACCGGTTTGCACTTCGTCGGCAATGAAGACGATTCCATTCTCGTCGCAGATCTTGCGCAGCGCGCGCATCAATTCCGGCGGCGCCTGGTGGAAGCCACCTTCGCCCTGCACGGGCTCGATGATGATGGCTGCGACGCGGGCCGGATCGATGTCGGCCTTGAACAGGAAGCTGAGATACTTGAGCGATTCCTCAACGGTGACATCAAGCGGCGCGGCCGGGAACGGCACGTGCCAGACTTCCGGCATGGCTCCGCCAAAGCCCTTCTTGTAGGGGAACACCTTGCCGGTCATGGTCATGGTCATATGGGTGCGACCATGGAAGCCGCCGGTGAAAGCGATCACGCCGGCACGGCCGGTGGCGGCGCGGGCCATCTTGATGGCGTTTTCGGTCGCTTCGGCGCCGGTGGTGAAGAAGGCGGTCTTGGTGGCACCGTCGATCGGCGCCAGCTTGTTCAGGCGCTCGGCGAGGGTCACGTAGGATTCATACAGCAGCACCTGGAAGCAGGTGTGCGTGAAGTTCTCCATCTGCGCACGCACGGCGGCCATGATGGTCGGGTGGCAGTGGCCGGTGTTGAGCACGGCGATGCCGCCGGCGAAGTCGACATAACGCTTGCCTTCGACGTCCCAGACTTCGGCATTCAGCGCGCGCTGCGCCGAGATCGGGGTGGAGTGGCCGATGCCGCGGGGAACGGCGGCTTCGCGACGTGCGAAGATTTCTGCATTGGTCGACATATCGTGTCCTTCGAGTTTGATTGCGTTTCGTATTGTTGGTGGTCTGGTCAGCGCGCGGCTTCGAAACCGGCGAGGGTCGAGGTGAGGTTGGCACCCAGGATGTCGGAGAGATATCCGCCTTCCTGAACGAGCACGGTGGGCAGGCCCATGCGCGCGACGGCTTCACCGATGCGCCTGAAGCCCGGGGTGGTGACCTTGAGTGCGGCCAGCGGATCGTGTTCGGACGCGTCGAGGCCGAGCGCGAGCACGAGCGCTGTTGGCGCAAATGACTTGATGGTCTTCTCGGCGACGGCGAGCGCGTCGATGAAGCCGTCATCGCCGGTGCCGAGCGCAAGCGGGAGATTGAGATTGGTGCCGAGGCCGTTGCCTTCGCCCTTCTCATGGGCATAGCCCCAGACGAAGGGATAGTAGCCGATGGGATCGGCATGGATCGACACTGTCAGCACGTCCGGACGCGCATAGAAGATGCCCTGGGTGCCGTTGCCGTGATGTACGTCGACATCGAGGATGGCGACGCGTTCGTGCTTGGTGCGCAGATGCTCGGCGGCGATCGCCGAATTGTTCATGAAACAGAAACCGCCGGCCATGTCGCGATAGGCGTGGTGGCCGGGTGGACGGCAGAGTGCGTAAACGGCGTCCTCGCCGTCCATCACCATCTGCGCCGCGGTGACGGCGACGTCGGTGGAGGCGCAGGCACCAAGCCAGGTGCCAGGACCGATCGGTGCTGCGGTATCCGCGGTGTGCCAGCCGAGCTTGCCGGTGATGTGGGTCGGATAGCTGCCCGCCACGCGGTTCGGGTGAATATTGGCGATCATCTCCGGGCCGTAATCCGGCAGCTTGATCCATTCTTCCCAAGCGCCTTCGAGGAAGCGCAGATATTCCGGCGAGTGCACGCGGGCGCGTGGGCCCTGGCCGAATTCGGTCGGCGCGACGATCGTGTGCTTGCCGTCGGCAAGACCTTTCAGCAGGCGCTCGGCGCGCTCCGGCTGCTCGGTGGTCTTGCGGACCTGACCACGCACAAGGAAGAACTGCGGATCATGGCTCTTGTGCTTGTCGGAATACACTGCCTTCACGTGGCGGCTCCATTCGTTGAGGAGGGAAGTTCGCGGACCAGCTTGCCGACTTCGCGCCAGGCAGCGCCGATGTGATAGTCGATCCGCGCGGTGATGATGTCGGGATGCCCCTGTTCGAGCACTTCGAGCAGCGCCTCATGGGTCTGCGCAATGCGATGCGGATCGTCATAGAGCCGGCCGATCAGGCCGATCGTCATGCGCAGTTCCGAGGCGAGGTCGTCGAACAGACGCAGCAGACGCTTGCTGCCGGCGATCTCGCAGATCATGCGGTGAAATTTGTAGTCTTCCTCGATCTGCCGGGCATGATCATCGATGCCGGCGGTCTCGTGCATCACGTCGATCTGCCGGCGCAGCATGTCGCGATTGGCAGGCGTCATGTTCTTCGAGGCGAGCACGCCGGCGTGACATTCGACGCAAATGCGCAGGTCGTAGATCTCGTCGATATCCGTTGCTTCAAGCTTGCGGACGAAGAAGCCACGGCGCGGATGCGAGACCAGCAGGCCCTGTTGCTCAAGCAGCCGTGCCGCTTCACGGACAGGAGCGCGGCTGACGCCGAGCTCGCGGGCGATGCCGGCTTCGACGACTTTGGCGCCGGGCAGCAGCTGCCCCTTGATGATGGCCTGGGTCAGGATGCGTGCGACCTGCCCGACAAGATCGGTGTCGGCGAGGGCGGTCAGACCAACTGGAGGAGTAATCAAACGCATGCGGGGACCCGTTTCTTCCCCTGTACAAGAATTAATCGTCGATTGTCGACAGTTTAATCTTGCGAGCTGCCATGCGATTGTGTTTCCTGCCCGCACCTTAAAAAAAGCCGGGAACCGCGCCTGTGAACATGCATGCAAACCTTACGCCGACCCTCGATGCCGCCAAGCAGGTTCGTATCGATCTTGCTGCGGCCTATCGTCTGATCCATCGCCTCGGCCTCGATGACAGCATTTACACGCATATTTCGGTGCGCGTCCCCGGCACGCAGGACCGCTTCCTGATCAATCCCTATGGCATGCGCTTCGAGGAAGTGACGGCCGGCAACCTCGTCACCGTCGATGTCGACGGTAAAGTTGTCGATGATCCGCTCGGCCTGGGCATCAACCCGGCTGGCTTCACCATTCACAGCGCCGTTCACGCTGCGCGCCATGATGCGCAGTGCGTGCTGCATACGCATACCGTTGCCGGCGTCGCCGTGTCGTGCCTGAAGGACGGTCTGCAGCCGCTGAACCAGTGGTCGATGCAGTTCACTGACCGTATCGCCTATCATGACTTCGAAGGCATCGCGCTGGACCTGTCCGAGCGCGAGCGTCTGGTCGCCGATCTCGGCGACAAGATGGTTCTCATCCTGCGCAATCACGGCCTGCTCACCTGCGGCCGCTCGGTTGGCGAGGCCTTCAAGCTGATGTTCAACATGGAGCGCTCCTGCCGCGCGCAGCTCGCGATTCTTTCAACCGGCGCAGAAGTCATTCGCCCGTCCCACGCCATTGCCGCACACACCGCCGGCCAGTATGACCGCGGTTACGACAAGGTGCATGGCACCGAAGGCGGCAAGCCGGACAGCGAGTGGGAGGCCTTCAAGCGCATGCTCGAGCGCACGGACGCCGATTACAGAAATTGATCCGACTTCCGCTACACATCGTCAACTGATCTGGGTTACGTGCCAGCCGGCACTAAGGGGAAAGATATGTTGAAGAAATTTGTACTGGCTTTGGCACTGAGCGGCGTAAGCACAATGGCGCTCGCTCAGGAGCCGAAGATCGGCGGCACCATCAATGCGGTGATCCAGCCTGAACCGCCGGGCCTGATGCTCGCGCTGGTTCAGAATGGCCCGACGCAGATGGTCTCGGGCAACATTTATGAAGGCCTGCTGCGTTACAGCAAGACGCTGGAGCCGCAGCCGGGTCTCGCCGAGAGCTGGACCATCAGCCCGGATGCCAAGACCTACACGTTCAAGCTCAAGCAGGGCGTGACCTGGCATGACGGCAAGCCGTTCACCGCGGCCGACGTGCTGTTCTCCATCGAGACGCTGAAGGTGACCCACGCGCGTGCGCGCAACAACCTCGTGCAGCTCGACAAGGTCGAAGCGCCGGACGATTACACCGTCGTCTTCACGCTGAAGCAGCCCTTCGGTCCGTTCATTGGCATCTTCGAAGTCGGTTCGATGCCGATCATCCCGAAGCACATCTATGAAGGCACGGACGTCAAGACCAATCCGGCGAACAACACGCCGATCGGTACTGGTCCGTTCATGTTCAAGGAATGGAAGAAGGGCTCGTTCATCCAGCTGGTGAAGAACCCGAACTACCACGTCCAGGGCAAGCCCTATATCGACGGCATCTACTGGCAGATCATTCCGGACGCTGCTGCGCGTTCGGTGGCCTACGAGACCGGCAAGGTCGATGTGCTGCCCGGCGGTTCGATCGAGAACTTCGACGTGCCGCGCGTCAGCAAGCTGCCGAACACCTGCGTCACCGGCGACGGCTGGGAATTCTTCTCGCCGATGGCCTGGATGTGGCTCAACAACCGCAATCCCGTGCTCGCCAACAAGAAGGTTCGTCAGGCGATCATGTATGCGGTGGACCGCGAATTCGCCAAGGACGTGATCTGGAACGGTCTCGGCAAGGTGGCCACCGGCCCGTCGTCGTCGGCGATCAAGTTCTACACCGACAACGTGCCGAAATATCCCTACGATCCGGCCAAGGCCAAGGCGCTGCTGAAGGAAGCCGGCTACAAGGGCGAGAAAGTCCGCCTGATGCCGCTGCCCTACGGTGAAACCTGGTCGCGCTGGGGTGAAGCCGTGAAGCAGAACCTCGTCGACGTCGGCATGAATATCGAGACCATCGCCACCGACGTTCCCGGTTCCAACCAGAAGAACAGCGAATGGGATTACGACATCTCGTTCACCTATCTGTATCAGTACGGCGATCCGGCGCTTGGCGTTGGCCGCAATTACGTGACGAGCGCGATCCAGAAGGGCCAGTTGTTCAACAACCTGGAAGGCTACTCCAATCCCGAGGTCGACAAGCTGTTCGAAGAGGGCGCCGTCGCGACGCCGGATTCGAAGCGCAAGGAGATCTACGAGAAGGTCCAGAAGATCCTCGTCGAGGATGTGCCCGTTGCCTGGCAGCTTGAGCTGCAGTTCCCGACTATCTCGAACTGCAAGATCAAGAACCTGATCACGACCGGTATCGGCGTTAATGACGGCTTCCGCGACGCCTGGATCGACAAGTAAGCTTTCAGCCTGATGCCCGTGACGATCTCTGTGATCGTCACGGGTTTTCCTTGTGTACTCTGACCTGAATGCGATGGACCTCTGATGCTGTCATTCGTTGCCCAGAGGATCGTGAAGGGCGTGTTCGTCCTGATTGCGATCATCGTGATGAACTTCTTCCTGATCCGTCTTGCGCCCGGCGATCCCGCTGCGGTGATGGCCGGTGAGGCCGGCGCCAGCGATGCGCAATTCGTGCAGCAACTGCGTGAAAAGTTCTCACTGGACAAGCCGCTGCCGGAGCAGCTGTTCATTTACGTGAAGGGTGTCGTCACCCTCGACCTCGGTTTCTCGTTCCGCCAGCAGATGCCGGTCGCGAAGCTGATCGCCGAGCGGCTGCCTGCGACGCTGCTGCTGACGCTGACGGCATTCGGCATATCGCTGTTGCTGGGCATCACATTCGGTACACTGGCTGCGAGATTTGCGGGGACATGGGCGGACACCGCCATCACTGTCTCGGCGCTGCTGTTCTATGCCACGCCGATCTTCTGGGTCGCGCTGATGTCGATCCTGCTGTTCTCGGTCTATCTCGGCTGGCTGCCGAGCTTCGGCTACGAGACCATCGGCGCGAACTATACAGGGCTCGCCCATGTCAAGGACGTGGCTCTGCATCTGGTGATGCCGGCCATGACCATCGGCCTGTTCTTCATGGCGACCTATACGCGCATGACGCGGGCCTCGATGCTCGAGGTCAAGCGTCTGGATTTCGTCAAGACGGCCCGCGCCAAGGGCCTGCGCGACAATATCATCCAGCGCCGCCACGTGCTGCGCAACGCGTTGCTGCCGGTGGTGACGCTGGCCGGCGTCCACTCCGGCACGCTGGTCGGCGGCGCCGTGCTCACCGAGACGGTGTTTGCATGGCCCGGCATCGGCCGGTTGCTCTATGAGGCGCTCTTGCAACGCGATTATAACCTTCTGCTCGGCGTCTTTGTGGTCTGCTCGGCGATGGTCCTGATCTTCAATCTCGTCACTGACCTCGTTTATCGACTGGTCGATCCACGCATCGAGTTTGCATCATGAAGAAGTTCTGGAAATTGATGCTGCGCAATCCCGGCGGCGTTATCGGTCTGACCATCATCACGATTGCGATCTTCATCGCGCTGTTCGGGCAGATGATCTTCCCGACCTCGCCCTGGCGCATGGTGCAGCGGCCGTTCCTGCCGCCCTTCACCAACCCGATGGTGACGCTTGGCACCGATGCGCTTGGTCGCGATGTGTTTGCCGGCCTGATCTATGGCGCCCGCGTGTCGTTGCTCGTCGGTCTCGTCTCGACCACGGTGGCGCTGACCATCGGCGTGCCGCTCGGCGCCATCGCCGGTTATTTCGGCGGCAAGGTCGACGACGCCCTGATGCGCTTCACCGAGTTCTTCCAGACCATTCCGAGCTTCCCGCTGGCTATCGTGCTGGTGGCGATCCTGCAGCCGTCGATCTATTCCATCGTTGGCTCCATCGCCATCGTCTCGTGGCCGCCGGTGGCGCGTCTGGTGCGCGGCGAGGTGCTGTCGCTGCGGACGCGCGAATATGTCCAGGCGGCCATCGTGACCGGCCAGAGCAATACCTGGATCATCTCGCGCGAGATTCTGCCGAACGCGCTGTCGCCGGTGATCGTGCTGGCGTCGCTGATGGTGGCAAATGCGATCCTGCTGGAGTCCTCGCTGTCGTTTCTCGGCCTTGGTGATCCCAACCTGATGTCCTGGGGCTATATGGTTGGCGCGGGTCGGACGGTGATCCGTCAGGCCTGGTGGATTACAGTCTTCCCCGGCGTCGCCATCCTGATTTCGGTGCTCGGCATGAACCTGATCGGCGAAGGCCTCAACGACGCGCTCAATCCGCGCCTGGCGAAGGATAGCCGCTGATGACCGCTACCCCCGCCGTTTCCATCAAGAACCTGAAGATTGCTCTGCCGAAGAGCGCTGAGCGCCCCTATGCGGTCGATGGCGTCTCCATCGATCTCATTCCCGGCGAGATCGTCTGCGTTGTCGGCGAATCCGGCTCGGGCAAATCCATGTGCGCGCACGCGCTGATGGGCCTGCTGCCGGACACCGTGAAGACCGAGACCGGCGAAGTTCTGTTCGAGGGCCAGAATCTCCTGAAGCTCGATGAGAGCGGCTGGCGCGAAGTGCGCGGCCGCGGCATCGCCATGGTGTTCCAGGAGCCGATGACCGCGCTCAATCCCTTGATGCGGATTGGCGAGCAGATGATGGAAATGTTCGAGGCACATAATCTTTTGACGCCGAAGGAGCGCCGCGCCAAGGCCCTCAGCCTCGCCAAGGAAGTCGGTCTGCCCGATCCCGAGCGCATCATCCGCGCCTATCCGCACCAGCTCTCCGGTGGCCAGCGCCAGCGCGCGATGATCGCCATGGCACTCGCGCTCGAGCCATCGGTGCTCGTCGCGGATGAACCGACCACGGCGCTCGACGTCACCACCCAGGCGCAGATCCTCAAGCTGATCCGCAACCTGCAGCGGAGCCGCAACATGGCCGTGATGTTCATCACTCACGACTTCGGCGTCGTTGCCGATATCGCCGATCGCGTTGTGGTGTTGCGCCACGGCAAGATCGTCGAGGAAGGTTCGATCGACGCCGTCTTCAGGAATCCGCAGCACGATTACACCAAGGCTTTGCTGGCTGCCGTGCCGTCGATGCACCCGCCGGTGCGCGCGCCGCTCGACGAGAACGCCAAAGCGGTCGAAGTTATAGGCCTCGACAAGACCTATGTAACCTCGGGCGGCTGGTTCAAGCCGGATCGCCGCGTGCAGGCAGCGAACGAAGTGACGTTCTCGATTTCCAAGGGCGAGACCGTCGGTCTGGTCGGCGAGTCCGGTTCGGGCAAGTCGTCCGTCGCGCGTCTGGTGATGCGGCTGATCGAGGCGGACCGCGGGACGGTGCGCATCGGCGATGTCGATCTTACAGCTCTCGAAGGCAAGGCGCTGCGCGCGCAGCGCCACCGCATCCAGATGATCTTCCAGGACCCGTTCGCCTCGCTCAATCCGCGCCGCCGGGTCGGCCAGATCATCACCGATGGCCCGATCGCTCGCGGCACCGATCCCAAGGTCGCGATGCAACGTGCGCGTGATCTGCTCGGTATGGTCGGCCTCGATGCCGGCTCGCTTGACCGTTATCCGCACGAGTTTTCCGGCGGCCAGCGTCAGCGCCTCGGCATCGCCCGCGCGCTCGCGATGGATCCGGAGATCATCGTCGCCGACGAAGCCGTCTCCGCGCTCGACGTCTCCGTTCAGGCGCAGGTGCTGAAACTGCTTGAAGATCTCAAGGCGCGCCTCGGTCTGTCGATGCTGTTTATCACCCACGACCTGCGTGTCGCCGCGCAGATCTGCGATCGCATCGCCGTGATGCAGCGTGGCGTCATCGTCGAGCTGAAGCCGACGGCGCAACTGTTCGCATCGCCGGAACATCCCTATACCCGCGAATTGCTCGGCGCCGTCCCCGGCCAGAGTTCGCCATCCCAGGCCGCCTGACCTTATGCCGACGTCTCCCGTGACTTGCGTTTTCCTGAGCAGGACCATCAACCTGCGGAAATACCTGACCAACGAAATCGCCCGGCTCGACGGCAAGGTCAATTTTGTCGATCACCTCGACGGTACCGATCCTGCCAAAGTCGACATGGCGGTGAGCTGGCATCCGCATGCGGATGGGTTCGATCACTATCCGAACCTGAAGGCGGCGTGTTCCATCGGCGCCGGCGCCGACAGCATCCTGAATTGCCCGAGCCTGCGCGACGGGATTGACGTGGTGCGCGTGGTCGAACCGGCACAGGCGCAGATGATGTCCGGCTTCGTGATCTGGAACGTGATCTATCACCAGCGCCAGTTCGGCACTTATTTGCAGAACCAGCGCGATCACGTGTGGAAGCGCCTCGGCGGCGGACGCCGCCCGTCCGAGGTTCCGATCGGCATTCTCGGCTATGGCGCCATCGGTGCGCGGGTCGCGTCCGATCTGGCGATGCTCGGCTTTCCCGTCAGGGTGTGGAGTCGCTCGGCCAAGCCGACGACGCCGGGCGTGACGGGCTTTCACGGCGGCGACGGGCTCAACGCGATGCTCGCGGGCTCTGAGGTGCTGGTGAACCTGCTGCCGCTGACCGAAGAAACGCGCGGCATTCTCAATGTGGACCTGTTCGCGAAAATGCCGCGCGGCAGCTATCTCATTCAGGTCGGTCGCGGCGAGCACTCGGTCGAGCAGGATATTCTCGATGCGCTCGCCAGCGGACAACTCTCCGGCGCGACGCTCGATGTCTTCCACACCGAACCGCTGCCCAAGGACCATCCGTTCTGGTCGCATCCGCAGATCGTGCTGACGCCGCACGACGCTTGCGAGGTCACCATGACCGCCATCGGTGACACCATCCTCGCCACGGCCGAGGCGGTGCAGGCGGGTGTGCAGCCGAAGGACTCGGTAGATCGCAGCCGGGGTTACTGAGCTAGCCGTCCGCCACCAGTCCCGTCACGGCCGCCGACGCTTCCAGCCAGTGCAGGAAACTGCCGGCCATGCTGCGCGCAACCGCGATGTGAAACGTCGGCGTCTCGTCGACCTTCCACAGCGTCACGCCCATATGCGCGATTTGCGTGACGGCAACGCTGCCTGCCGGAAAGGCCGTCGCGCTGAGATCGATGGCGACACCCTTGGCCAGCACGTCGAGCAGGGCCGGGCCTGACAGCCGGAGCAGGCCAACGCTGTCGGACTGATCGACGACGGAGGCGAGGCCATCGAGCTGCTGCGCAAGGCTATCGACGAAACGCGGTGTGCCCGCATCGTGCGTCACCAGCCAGCGGCCGGGACCGGTGCCGAGAAACGAGGTCGCATCGCTTCCGGAGCCGTGCGGCCCCAGCGGCAGGTTGATGTCGAACTGCTCTTTCACGGCAGCAGCGAGCGCGGCACCCTGGCCTTTGCGCGCCATCACTGTGGCAATGGCGATGCCGCGACGTTCCCTGGCGATAACGCCGCGGCCATCGCCGATGGATCGCAAGCCTGCGAAAGCGGAGATGTGAGCGAGATCAAGCACGCAGCCGCGCTCCTTCTGCATCGATAAAGACGGGATCGACGACCTCAAGTTCGAGATCGCCGGAGCGTACGGGGTCCCAGGCGCGGATGATCTCGCCATGCCGCTCCGGGCCGCGCGCCAGCAGGCCGAGCCCGATCCAGTGATTGTTGCTCGGGCTGAAGGCCGTTGAGGTGATGAAGCCGGCATAGTTGTCCGGCGCAGGCGTCACCCCGCGCGCGAACAGCAGCGCGCCGTTGCGCAGGCGATGGCTGCGATCGACCGGCCGCAAGCCAACCAATGTCGGCCGGTTGGAATCGATCAGCGCGTCACGTGCGGCCATGGTGCGGCCGATATAATCCTTTTTCGCCGACATCATCCGTCCAAGCCCGAGATCGCGGGCCACGGTCTGGCCATTGAGTTCGGAGCCGGCGACATGGCCCTTTTCGATCCGCATCACGCTGAGTGCTTCGGTGCCATAGGGCATGACGTCGAATGGCTTGCCGGCTTGCATCAATGCATTGAACAGCGCCTCGCCATAGCCCGCGGGCGCGGCGATCTCATAAGCGAGTTCGCCGGAGAACGAGACGCGAAACAGCCGCAGCGGGATGTTGACCACATGGAATTCGGCGCAGCCCATATACGGAAAGGCCTCGTTCGAGACATCGAAGGCATCGCCAAGCAGCGCCTGCAGCAGGTCGCGCGATTGCGGTCCCGCGACCGCAACTTGCGCCCATTGTTCGGTGACGGAGACCATCTGCACGTCGAGTTCGGGCCATAGCACCTGATGGCAGTATTCCAGATGCTGCATCACCTTGCCGGCATTCACCGTGGTGGTCGTCATCACCCAGTGATCAGCTGACAGGCGCGCCGTCGTGCCGTCGTCCATGACGAACCCGTCCTCGCGCAGCATCACGCCATAGCGCACCTTGCCGACAGGGAGTGTCGAGAAGGTGTTGATATAGACGCGGTCGAGGAACGTTCCGACATCGGACCCGCAGAGCGCGATCTTGCCGAGTGTCGAGACATCGCAGATGCCGACGCTGGAGCGGACGGCCTTCACCTCACGGGTGACGCTCGTGAGCCAGTCATTTTCGCCGGGCGCACTGAACCATTGCGCGCGCATCCATTGGCCAGCCTCGACGAAGGTGGCGTTCGCCGTGGCGGAGGCCGCGTGGCTCGCCGTTAGCCGCGTCGGCTTGAAATGCTTGCCGCTGTGCAGGCCCGCAAAAGCGCCGATGGCGACCGGCACATGCGGCGGGCGCGCGCGCGTTGCGCCGGTCTCGGCGATGGTCTTCCTGATCTCGCCGGCGAGAATGGCAAGGCCGTTGACGTTGGACGTCTTGCCTTGGTCCGTCGCCATGCCGAGTGTCGTGTACCGCTTGAGCTGCTCGACCGAACGGAAGCCTTCCTGCGCCGCGAGAGCAACATCAGTCGCGGTGACATCGTTCTGCAGATCGACGAATGCCTTGCGGCGCGATCCCTTGAACAGCCAGACCGAGGTGTTGCCGGATGCTTCGCTACTTGCGACGATTGGCTTCTGCGTCTGCAATTCGAGGCCAGCATGCGAGGCGGCCTTCGCGCCCCCGAGCGCGCCATGTTGTAACGCTTCTGCGAGCGTCCATTGCGCTGCCGCGGCACCTGCGATCTGCATGCCCGGTGGCATGTCGCTACAGAGAAACGCCGATCGCTCCTCCGACCAGCTTCCCTTGCCGCCGAGATGCGTGGCGATGCCAATGCTCGGCGACCAGCCGCCGGACACGCCGAGCGTGTCGGCAGCGACGCTGCGAGTCTTGCCGGTGCTGTCGGTGATCTCGATTGTGGTCAGCCTGCGATAGCCCGAGGTGTCCGAGACATGGGCTCCAAGAAATTGCGGTGCATCGCCGGCGAGCTTGCGCACATCGGGCGCGACCTCCACACGAGCATCGATCATCACGGCGATCTCCGCACCGCCCTTCTGCAGTTCGAACGCACTGCGCCAGCCGTCATCCGACGTGGTGAAAATCGCGATGCGCTGACCCGGTACGACGCCGAAGCGGTTGGCATAAGTGCGCATTGCCGAAGCCAGCATAATGCCGGGCCTGTCATTGCCGGGAAACACCAGCGGTCGCTCCTGTGCGCCAGCCGCGAGCACGCATTGCCTGGCGACGATCTTCCACAGCCGCTGGCGCGGCGCGAAAGGCGGGGGCACCGGCAGGTGATCGCTGACGCGCTCGATGGCGCCATATTCGCCGTCATAGGCGCCGAACACGGCGGTGCGCGTGAGGATGCGGACATTTGGCAGCGTGCCGAGTTCGGCCTCCGCCAGCGCCGCCCATGACGCCGCCGAGACGCCATCGATCTGCGCGCTGTCGCTGAGCAGGCGGCCGCCAAGCACGAAGTCTTCTTCCGCCAAGATGACCCGCGCGCCGGCACGGCCCGCGGACAGCGCAGCGCTGAGGCCCGCCGGGCCGGCACCAATCACCAGCAGATCGCAGAAGGCGTGTGACTTCTCATAAGTATCGGGATCATCGAGACCGCTGAGCGCACCCAGGCCTGCCGAGGCACGGATGGCGGGTTCGTAGAATTTCTCCCAGAACGCAGCGGGCCACATGAAGGTCTTGTAGTAGAAGCCGGCATTGAGCAGCGGGCCGGCGAGCTGATGCACCGCGCGCAGATCGAAATTCGGCGACGGCCAGCAGTTCTGGCTCGATGCGTCCAGCCCATCAAAGAGTTCTACCGTGGTCGCCTTGGTGTTCGGCTCAGCGCGCGCACCGGAGCGCAGCGTCACCAGCGCATTCGGCTCTTCCGGCCCGGCGGAGAAGATGCCCCGCGGGCGGTGATATTTGAACGAGCGGCCGACCAGCATCGTGTCGTTGGCGAGCAGCGCCGAGGCCAGCGTGTCGCCGGCATAGCCGCCATAGGTTCTGCCATCGAAGGTGAAATTGAGCGGCTTGGACCGATCGATCAGACCACCGGCTGCGAGGCGACGCGAGATGCTCATGACGCTGCCTCGTCATGGGCGAGCACGGCGTCGATCACTTCATGCGTCGAGACGTTGCGCGTCACCTTCAACCAGGCGTGGCAGCCGGCGGCGTGATACCAATGTTCCTGATGTATGCCTGCGGGATTGTCGCGCAGATAGACATAGTCGAACATCGCGTGGGCATTGTCGGGCGCGGGCCGCGTCAGCGTGGCATCGCCGGAATAGGAAAATTCGGAGGCGTCGCGGGATCCGCAATATGGGCAGGGGATGCGCATGAGGCCTCAGTGCAGGTTCGGTTGGGCGCCCTGGCCCTTTTCATCGACGATATGGCCCGAGCGAAAGCGATCCAGCAGCAGGCGATTAGCGGCAGGATGCGGTTCGTCCTTTGCCAGCAGATGCGCGAAGACGAAGCCGGAGCCGGGCGTCGCCTTGAAGCCGCCATAGCACCAGCCGGCATTGAGATAGAGCCCGTGAATATGGGTGCGGTCGATGATCGGCGAGCCGTCCATCGACATGTCGACGAGACCGCCCCAATTGCGCAGCATCCGCGCGCGGCCGATCGCCGGCATCAAGGCCATGCCGCCTTCGCAGACGTCCTCGACCACAGGCAGGTTGCCGCGCTGGGCATAGGAGTTGTAGCCGTCGATATCGCCGCCAAACACCAGCCCGCCCTTGTCGGACTGGCTGATATAGAAATGACCGGCGCCGAAGGTGATGACGCCGGGAATAATCGGCTTCAGCCCTTCGGAGACGAAGGCCTGCAGTACATGACTTTCGATCGGCAGTCGCATCCCCGCCATTGCCGCGACGCGCGACGACGAGCCGGCAACGGCGATGCCGATCTTCTTCGCCCTGATCGCGCCGCGCGAGGTCTCCACGCCCACCGCGCGGCCGTCGACGATGTCGATCCCCGTGACCTCGCAATTCTGGATCACATCGACGCCGCGGTCGCTGGCGCCG
Source organism: Tardiphaga sp. 813_E8_N1_3 (assembly GCF_051811025.1). NCBI lineage: Bacteria > Pseudomonadati > Pseudomonadota > Alphaproteobacteria > Hyphomicrobiales > Nitrobacteraceae > Tardiphaga > Tardiphaga sp. 813_E8_N1_3. Next base: position 4,684,605 of record NZ_JBPWQE010000001.1, on the reverse strand, counting down.
CGGGCATAGCCCCAGGCCACCGCATCATGGCGCACGGTGCCGCCGCGCTTCTGCAGCAATCCGCCCTGGATCGGGAAGCGCGCGGCATCGAAATTCAGGAACGGGTAGAGTTTCCGCACACCCTCGCGGTCGAGCAGTTCCGAGTCCGCACCGTTCAGCCGCATCATGTTGCCGCGCCGGGCATAGGCGTCGCGCTGGCCGTCGGAATGATACAGGTTCAGCACGCCGCGCTGGCTGACCATGGCGTTGTAGTTGAAGTCCTGCTCGAGGCCTTCCCACAGTTTCAGCGACAGCTCGTAGAGCGAGATATTCTCGGAGAGCAGATAGTTGGAACGGATGATCGTGGTGTTGCGGCCGATATTGCCTGACCCGATCCAGCTCTTCTCGAGGACGGCGATGTTCGTGAGGCCGTACTCTTTCGCCAGATAATAGGCCGTCGCTAGTCCATGGCCGCCGCCGCCGACGATGACGATGTCGTATTCGGGCTTCGGCGCAGCATCGCGCCATTGCGGCGTCCAGCCTTTGTGGCCGGTGAGGGTTTGCCTGAGCAGCGACGTCAGCGAATAGCGCATGGAGAATCCGGGTGGCGATCAGGCCCGGAGTGTCGCGTATTTCGGGAAGCGGCACCAGTCCATGGGCGACATTCAGAAGCCCATCAGCGACATCGTGAGATGATGCCGCTCAGCGCGCCAGCCAGAAGCCGCCCACCACCAGGATCATGGCCAGCAGGCTGATGACCCCGAGCACGGCTGCAGTGATGGCCAGCAGGCCGTGGGAGTCGAGCCATCCGCGTAATGCCTTTTCCATGGTGCTGAAACTCTCCCGGTGATTTGAGTTTATCGTTGCAGGCCGGCACCGTATCAAACACTTCAGGCGCCGTCGTCTCGGACGGTTTCGCCATATTGAAGAATTGACATGCTTGAGGAAGTGACATGGACAATCTGAACACGCAGGGCATTTCAGTGCCGAAGCTCGGCCTCGGCACATTCAAGCTCACGGGCGACGGCTGCGTCGCCGGCGTGGAAAGCGCGATCGGGCTCGGCTATCGCCACATCGACACCGCCGAGATGTATGGCAACGAGGCCGAAGTCGGTGCCGGCATCAAGGCCTCGGGCATCGCCCGCAAGGATCTCCACGTCACCACCAAGGTCTGGCACGAGAACCTCGCGCCAGATGCCATCAGGCGCGCCTTCGACACCAGCATGAAGAAACTCGGTCTCGATGTCATCGATCTCTATCTGGTGCACTGGCCCTCGAAGGGCATGAACCTGCCGGCGATCTTCGAGACGCTGCTCAAGCTGAAGGATGAGGGCCGTGTCCGTGCCATCGGCGTCGCGAATTTTCCGGTCAAGCTGATGAAGCAGGCGGTGGAGGAGATCGACGCGCCGGTTGCCTGCAACCAGGTCGAATATCATGCACTGCTCGACCAGACGAAGCTGCTGACTTACCTGCGGTCGAAGTCGATCCCGCTGGTGGCCTATTGCCCGCTCGGCCAGGGCCGGCTGGCCGACAACGATGTGATGAAAAAGATCGCCGCCAAGCACGGCGTGTCAGCGGCGCAGGTGGCGCTGAAGTGGTTGCTCGATCAGGATGGCGTGGCTGCGATCCCGAAGGCTTCGCGCAAGGAGAGCCAGCAGGCCAATCTCGACGCGCTGAAGGTGACGCTGGACGACGACGACCGCAAGGCGATCGCGGCATTGCCGAAGACCCAGCGACTGGTGAATCCGGGTTTCGCGCCGGATTGGGATTGATCTTGCTTCTCCCTCCCTCAAGCGCGGCGTAGCCCGCGCGCAGTGGGGAGGGTGGCGCGTTTGAGAGCGTAGCGAACAAACGTGACGGATGGGGTGCGACAAACTCCGACCTGAGTGTGGGGCTACCCCCACCCCGGCCTCCACTTCGTCGATGCTTGCGCATCGCCTCGCTCGGCCGACCCTCCCCACCGCGCTTCGCTTGGGGGAGGGAGGCCATCGGCAGTGGCGCACTCCGCATTCACCCGTGGCTATGCCCCTTCTTCTTTCCCTCCGCCTTCTTCCCCGTCGGCATCATCACCACCCGGCCATATTTCACGCCGCGCTCCGCGATGATGTGATCCGCAAAGTGCTGCACCTCGCTGCCCGAGCCGCGCAGCGCCGTGACTTCCATGCAGTTGTCGCCGTCGAGATGCACATGCAGCGTCGCCAGCGAGAGGTCGTGGTGATGGTGATAGGTATCGACCAGCCGGCGTGACAGGTCGCGCTGGGCGTGATCATAGACATAGACCAGGGCGGCGACGCATTCGCCGGCCTTGCCCTTTTCCTGCGCAGCCTGCTGCATGCCGGCACGGGCGAAATCGCGGATCGCTTCGGAGCGATTCTGATAGCCGTGTTCGGCAATCATCGCATCCAGCTCTTCCATCAGGTCGTCGTCGAGCGTGATCGTAATGCGCTGCATCGGTCCCCTCAAAAAGTATGACGAATCTTTGACTTCGTCATACTCGGTGTGTCAGTGTGTTCCGGTTGAACCCAGCATAGCCCGGCCGACTGACCGATGCATCGCTCTCTCTTCCCATCGGCCGGACTCTCGCTGGCCTCGTTACTTGCAGCCATCACGCCCTCAGCCGCGCAGCCGGCGACGGTGTTGTCCCCGGTCGAAGTCGAGGCCCCGCCGCGGCATACAGCCAAGCCGCGCATACCGCGCAGCGGGAATGAGGCAGGCCGCCCGGCGGCACGCCATGTTGCCGCACCGACGTTGGGGGCCGGCGGCATGAGTGTCACGCCCGGCGCCAGTGCAGCGCAGGCGTCGGTCGCCTCTGCCAGCGAGAAGAATATCAGCGGCACCGAGGTCAATGCGCGGCCGCTGTCGCGTACGGCCGAGGCGCTGGAGGTGGCGCCGGGTCTGATCATCACCCAGCATTCCGGTGACGGCAAAGCCAACCAGTACTTCCTGCGCGGCGTGAATCTCGATCACGGCACCGATCTCGCGATCTCCGTCGACGGCATGCCGGTGAACATGCGGACCCATGGCCACGGCCAGGGCTATGCCGATACCAACTTCCTGATTCCGGAGCTGATCAGCTCAGTCAATGTGCGCAAGGGACCGTATTTCGCCGACGAAGGCGACTTCTCCTCGGTGGGCGCGATCCATGTCAGCCTGATCGACAGTGTCGCGCGCACCATGGCGTCGATCACATCAGGAAGTTTCGGTTATAACCGCGCCTTCGGCGTCACGTCGAGCAAAGTCGGCGAAGGCACGCTGCTGGTGGCCGCCGAGGCCAATCTCTATAACGGCCCGTGGGACAATCCCGACAAGCTTCAGAAGCTCAACGGCGTGATCCGCTACAGCCAGGGCACCGCCGACAATGGCCTGTCACTGACCGGCATGGCCTATGGCAACAAGTGGAATTCCACCGATCAGGTGCCGCTGCGGGCGATCACTTCCGGCGAGATTGGCCGCTACGGCGCGCTCGATCCCACCGATGGCGGCAATGCGGAGCGCTTCTCGCTGTCCGGCCGTCTCCGGCAGACCGACGTCGACAGCGCGACAAAGCTCGATTTCTACGTCATCAAGAGCAAGCTCAATCTGTGGAACAACTTTACGTTTTTTCTGAGCGATCCCATCAATGGCGATCAGTTTCACCAACATGACGACCGCGTGCTCGGCGGCATCAATGCCGCGCATACATTCAAGTACAATATCGCGGGCTTCCGCAATGAGACCGAGGTCGGCATCCAGAGCCGCTACGACGATATCAATGTCAGCCTCGGCAACACCATTCAGCGGCAATATCTGTCGACCACGCGCAGCGACGGCGTGAAGGAAGGCAGCGTCGGCCTGTTCGTCCAGAACACGACATTCTGGACCGACTGGCTGCGCACCAATATCGGCTGGCGCGGCGACTATTACGACACCACGGTCAATTCGTTCTTCAATCCTGCCAATTCCGGCACTGCCACCGCCATCATTGGCAGCCCCAAGGCAGGTCTGGTGATTGGTCCCTTTGCGAAGACCGAGCTGTTCCTGAATGCTGGCGAGGGCTTTCACAGCAACGATGCGCGCGGTGTGACCATCAAGGAATCGCCGTCGGATGGCTCGCCGGTGGATAGCTCTCCGTTTCTTGTGAAGACCAAGGGCGCCGAGATCGGACTGCGTACCAAACTCATTCCGGGGCTGACCAGTTCGGTCGCCTTCTTCATGCTGGATTCCGCCTCGGAAATCCTGTTCGTCGGCGACGCTGGCGATACCGAACCAAGCCGCCCCAGCCGCCGCGTCGGCTTCGAATGGACCAACGACTACAAGCCCACGTCATGGCTGAGCCTCGAGGCCGATCTCGCGATGACGCGCGCGCGCTTCCGTGGCAGCAATGCCGATCAGGCGGCGGCCTATGCGGAGCTCGACGGCTATCTGGCCTCGCAGATCGGCAACGCGCCCGGCAATTTCATTCCTGGTGCCCCCAACATGATCGCCTCGGCCGGCATTCGTCTGGGCGAAGCGACCGGCTGGTTCGGCGCGCTGCGCTATCGCTATTTCGGCCCGCGTCCGCTGACTGAAGACGCGGCCTTCATCTCGCCAGCCACGGGTCTGCTGAACGGGCAGGTCGGCTATCGCTTCGACAACGGCTGGCGCATCCAGCTCGACGCGTTCAACATTCTCGACAGCAAGTCCGACCAGATCACCTATGCCTATGGCTCGCTGCTGAAGACGGACTCACTATTCGCCGCGTGCTTCCCGGCGGGCGGCGGGGCGCCGACAGCGCCGGCCGCAGTGTGCCAGACCGGCATCATGGACCGCGTGCTGCATCCGGTGGAGCCGCTGGCACTGCGGGTGACGGTGGCCGGCCTTTTCTGATCTCCCGGTTCTGACTTTGCCGCAGCGCAGCTTGCCTATTCGAGAAGGCGGTAGCATCATCCCTCTTAATTAAAAGAGGCAGGGAGGCGTTGATGCTCGTACGGGTTCGTTCCGTTTCGCGTCGTTGGCCGTTCACGCATGTTGGTGCCGGTTTGAAGGCGCTGCTGGCGATCGTGTCGCTCCCGTTCGCAATAGGGTCCATCATGCCATCGGCCAGCGCCGCCACTATCGTCTATGTCGGCAATGCCGACAGTCAGAACATCAGCGTTCTCGAACTGAAGGCGAATGGCAATCTCGCTCCTATCGAGACTGTCGCGGTGCCGGGGCCGACAAAGCCCGGCGGCTCGCTGCCGCTGGCCATCAGCCCCGAGAAGCACCGGCTCTATGCCGGCTTGCGCAACGAGCCATACACAGCGGTGACCTTCGATATCGATGCCAAAACCGGCAAGTTGAAACTGGTCGGCCCCGGGCCGCTGGCGGATTCCATGGCTTATATTGCGGTTGATCGCACCGGGCGCTTCCTGCTCAGCGCGTCCTATGGCGGCAACAAGGTGACGGTGAATGCCATCGGGCCGAATGGCGTGATCGCGCCGGCGCAGCAAGTCGTCGCGACCGAGCCGAATGCGCATTGCATCATCGTTGATCCCACCAATCGCTACGTGCTGCATACGAGCCTCGGCGGTGATGTCATCTATCAGCAGAAATTCGACGCCAAGGCCGGAAAGCTGACGCCGAACGATCCGCCGACCGTGAGCGTGAAGGCCAAGGGCGGGCCGCGCCATCTGGTGTTCTCGCCGGACAAGAAGTTCGTCTATCTGCTCAACGAACTCGACGCGGCGATCTACGTATTTCCGTGGGATGCGACGACCGGGACGCTGAAGAAGGAAACGCAGGTCGCCTCTGCCTTGCCGAAGGGCTTTGACGGCAAGCCCTGGGCGGCGGATATCCATCTGACGCCGGACGGCAAGTTTCTCTATGCATCGGAGCGCACCAGTAACACGATCGCGGCATTTCGTATCGATCCCAAGACCGGCGCGCTGACATCGCTCGGCTCCACCGCGACGGAGAAGCAGCCACGCGGATTCAACATCGATCCGTCAGGTCGCTATCTGCTGGCGGTCGGGCAGTTGTCGAACAGTATGACGGCCTATTCCATCGACAAGGCGACGGGCAGCCTGACCAAGCTGAGCGAAACCGCAGTGGGCAAGAATCCGAACTGGGTGGAGATCGTGAATCTGCCGTAGCCGAAGCTTTCGCTAAGCGCTTGCTCTCTTCGCATGGCCGGGGAGGGTTAAGACGCCACGCGGTAGCTGCCACCAATGACCGGATCGCCGTCCGTCAGCACCAGGCCGCGAGCGACGAGGTCTTCCAGATGCGCCAGCACCGAATAGCCGGCGGCACCCGTCAGGCGCGGATCGAGCCCGATATAGATTGCACGCACAATGGTCGGAATATCCGCCTCGCCCTTGCCGAGGCGATGCAGGATCGAGGCCTCGCGGGCGCGGCGGTGGCGAATGAGAAAGCGCACATAGCGCTGCGCATCGGGAATATCCGGACCGTGGCCTGAGAAATACAGGTCTTCGTCGCGCCCCGCGAGTTTGTCGAGCGAGGCCATGTAGTCGATCATCGATCCATCGGGCGGCGCCACGATGGAGGTCGACCAGCCCATCACATGATCGGCGACAAACAAATATTTCTTCTCGCGCCAGGCGAAGGCCATGTGGTTGGCGGTGTGGCCGGGCGTGAAGACGCCTTCGAGCGCCCAGCCGTCGCCCTCGATCACGTCACCGTCCGCCACCAGCACGTCCGGCTTGAAGTCGCGATCGCTGCCGGATTCCGGCGAGTGTTTCTCACTCTCGAAGCGCGGCCGCGAGGCGCGGTGCGGGCCTTCGGCATAGACCGTGGCGCCGGTGGCGGCCTTGAGCGCCGCGGTATTCGGCGAATGGTCGCTATGGGTATGGGTGACGAGAATATGCGTTACGGTCTCACCCTTCACGGCATCGAGCAGCGCCTGCAGATGGGCGTCGTTGGCCGGGCCGGGATCGATGATCGCGACCTTGCCGGTGCCGACGATGTAGCTGTTGGTGCCGGTAAAGGTGAAAGGCGAGGGGTTGTTGCAGAGAACCCGGCGCACACCCGGACGAACCTGATCGACGACGCCGGGCTTCAGCGGATATTCGCGATTGAACGGAACGTCGTCGTTGGCGCCGTTTTCCTTGTCGCTCATGGTCGGTCCTTCCCAGCATGTTCTTGGCCTGTGATGACTAGCAAGGGGAGCGGGGAAATCAAACCACGACAATTCGCTGCAGCCATGCGCTGAAGCCGCCAGGCGTCCAACTCTAGCCGTGGCCCGTCCCGAACATCAGCGACCGATGCGCGCCGACCCCGGCCATCGCGCCATCGCCCACCGCAAGCGCCACGGACCCCGTTGCGCGGGCCATGTCACCGCAGGCGAATATGCCGGGAACCGTGGTCTCCTTGAACATGTCGGTCTGCAGGAACGGCCCCATCGGCCCGTCTTCCATGGCGCAGCCAAGCTGCGCGCCAAGCGGACTGGCGGGGCTGGTGCGCGTCAGCGTGAACATGCCATCGAGCGGAACGACGCGGCCGTCAGTGAGTTCGACGTCGATCGATGTTCCGGAGAGTTTCGCGATCGGTGCGTGCTCGATGGCGACGTGGCGTTTCTTCAGTTGAGCCATCTGCTCAGCGTCTGGCGTGAAGGCATCGTTCAGGAACAGCGTGGTTGATCCCCAATCGGGCAGCATCAGCGCGTGATGCATCGACATTTCCGACGACGCCAGCACGCCGATGCGGCCCTGATCGAGTTCGTAGCCGTGGCAATACGGACAATGGAAAACGTATTTGCCCCACCGCTCGGCGAGACCGGGGACATCCGGCAGTGCATCGACCACACCGGCCGCGAGGATGATACGCCGGGCCTCGTATTGCGCGTCGTTCTCCGCGCTGACGGTGAACTCATCGGCCAGGCCCTTGCCGGCGGTGGCCTTTGCATCGACCCATTGCACTGTTGGATAGGCCAGCAATTGCGCGCGGGCATCCGCGGCGATAGCGCCGGGGGCGCGGCCGTCCTGACCGAGGAAGCCATGCGAATGCGCCGCGAAGCGATTGCGGCGCTGGCCGGAATCCATGACCAGGACCTTGCGGCGCGCACGCGCCAATTGCAGCGCTGCGGAGAGGCCGGCATAGCTACCGCCGATGACGATGGCATCGAAACTCATTTTGTCTTCCTTGAACTCTTGCTCTGAATTTTGCTGCGATGATCCTCCGCCCGCGCGTGAAAATCCGCGGCGAGCTGCGCCAGCGTGACATCCGCAAGGCGGCCGATCAGAACTGCCTCCGCTTCCGCGAAGGCCGATGTGAGCGAGTGATTGACGGCCTGCTCGACGAGGCAGGTCGGGCTTTCAAGATGAATGCCCATGGCCATCAGGCTGGGCTTGCCCAGCGCGTCATAGATGTCCTTCAGCGTCACCGTGGACAGATCGCGCGCGATCTCCCAGCCGCCGCCATGACCCTTTTCGGAGCGCACGAGGCCCGCTTCGCGCAGCCCAGCCATGGTGCGGCGAACGACCACCGCATTGGTGGTCATGCACATTGCGAGTTCGGCCGAGGTCATCGGGCGGTTTTGCTCGGCCATGTGCAGCAGCGCATGCAACGTGGCGGAGAGGCGGTTGTCTCGTCTCATGTAACTTATGATGATACATGATGTCGGGCGCGTCAAGTCGCCCCCTTTTTGAAGCCCTCAAACGAAAAATGCCCGGCGCGAGGCCGGGCATTTCGAAGCTTTGAAGTCCGAAGCGTAGACTTAACCGAACGCCTGGATGCCCGTGATCGCGCGGCCGAGGATCAGCGCGTGCACGTCATGGGTGCCTTCATAGGTGTTCACCGTCTCCAGGTTCTGCGCGTGGCGCATCACATGGTATTCGGCCTGGATGCCATTGCCGCCGTGCATGTCGCGGGCCATGCGGGCGATGTCGAGGGACTTGCCGCAATTGTTGCGCTTCACCACCGAGATCATGTCCGGATGGAAGTTGCCTTCGTCCATCAGGCGGCCGACACGGAGCGAGCCCTGCAAGCCCAACGAGATTTCGGTCAGCATGTCGGCGAGCTTCTTTTGCACCAGCTGGGTGGCCGCGAGCGGGCGGTTGAACTGCTTGCGGTCCAGCGTGTACTGGCGGGCGCGGGCCATGCAGTCCTCGGCGGCGCCGAGCACGCCCCAGGAGATGCCGTAGCGGGCGCGGTTGAGGCAGCCGAACGGACCCTTGAGGCCCGACACGTTGGGCAGCAGGTTCTCTTCGGGAACGATCACGCCGTCCATGACGATTTCGCCGGTGATCGAGGCGCGCAGCGACAGCTTGCCGCCGATCTTCGGCGCCGACAGACCCTTCATACCCTTCTCGAGAATGAAGCCACGGATCTGGTTGTCATGCGCTGCGGACTTCGCCCATACCACGAACACGTCGGCGATCGGCGCGTTGGAGATCCACATCTTCGCGCCCGACAGCTTGTAGCCGTCTGAGACTTTCTCGGCGCGGGTCTTCATGCCGCCGGGATCGGAGCCAGCATCGGGCTCGGTCAAGCCGAAGCAGCCGACCCACTCGCCGGTGGCGAGCTTGGGCAGGTACTTCTTGCGCTGATCTTCGCTGCCATACGCATAGATCGGATACATCACCAGCGACGACTGCACCGAGTTCATCGAGCGGTAGCCGGAGTCGACGCGCTCGATTTCGCGGGCCACGAGGCCGTAGGCGACATAGCTGGCATTGGCGCAGCCATAGTCTTCCGGCAGCGTGATGCCGATCAAGCCGAGTTCGCCCATCTCGTTGAAGATTTCGCGGTCGGTATGCTCATTGAGATAAGCGTCGTTGACGCGCGGCAGCAGCTTATCCTGGGCATAGGCGCGCGCGGTGTCGCGGATCATGCGCTCGTCTTCGGTGAGCTGGCTATCGAGCAGGAACGCATCGTCCCACTGAAAATTCGCAGCAGGCTTGTCCTTACCCTTGGGGGCAACGCTCATCGAAATCCCTTTCATATCGTGGCTGGTTAGTGCGCAGGCTTTTTGGTTTCCTTGCCTGCGCATCTACGTCTCACATAGGTCATTGCCGCCAGAGGTGACCTTAGCCTATGTGGAATGCGGTATTTTAGGTCTTCGACCTTTAGCCTTCAAGCTGTTCGTTGCAGACGATCTCGATGCCGAAACCCGACAGGCCCTTGTAGTCATGGACCGAAGAGGTCAGGTGGCGGATCGAGGTGACGCCGAGATCGCGCAGGATCTGCGCACCGACGCCGATTTCACGCCACTGCCGGTTGCGGTCGGCTTCCGCCGACTTCGGTGCATCGAGCGGCTCGACAGGCACACCCGCGGCGCCGTCGCGCAGATAGACCAGCACGCCGCTGCCGTTGTTCCTGAAGCGCTCCAGGATGACATTCATCTTGGCCGGACCCGTGAACACGTCGCGCACGATGTTCGGCTTGTAGAAGCGCGTCAGCACGTTCTTGCCGTCGCCGACGCTGCCGTAAACGAAGGCAACATGGTGGATCGGATCGAAGGGCGAGCGATAGGAATAGCCGTGCAGCGGGCCGATCGGGCTGTCGGTGGTGAAGGTCGAGACGCGCTCGATCAGCTTTTCGCGCGCCTGCCGATAGGCGATCATGTCAGCGATCGTGACATGCTTGAGCTTGTGCTTGGCCGCGAAGTCGACGACCTGCTGGCCCTTCATCACTGAGCCATCGTCGTTCATCAATTCGCTGATGACGCCGACGGGCGCAAGATTGGCCAGCTTGCAGAGATCGACGGCGGCTTCGGTATGGCCGGAGCGCATCAGCACGCCGCCCTCCCTGGCGATCAGCGGAAAGATATGACCGGGGCGGGCAAAGTCATTGGCGCCGGCGTTCGGATTGGCCAGTGCGCGGCAGCAGGAAGCGCGCTCATCGGCTGAAATACCGGTACCGCCATCGGGCTTGTAGTCGATGGAGACGGTAAAGGCGGTGGTGTGGTTGCTATCGTTGTTGACGACCATCGGATCGAGCCGCAACCGGCGCGCATCCTCGGTGGTGATCGGCGCGCAGACAATGCCGGAGGTATGCCGGATGATGAAGGCCATCTTCTCGGCGGTACAGAACGATGCGGCAACGATGAGGTCGCCCTCTCCCTCGCGGTCGTCATCGTCGGTCACCACGACCATTTCGCCGGCGGCAAAGGCTTGCAGAACGTCTGAAATCGGGTCGGCCATGAGTGCACTCTTGCTCTGTGTGGCCAGTGATATGGCGCAGAGCGGGGGGCGGTGCAACCCACGGGAACGGATGGGCGGGTACCGGGTTCGCAGAGCGGAATTGAGCCCGATTCACCCCCACATCTGCAGAAAGCGGGGGAATTGCACAGCGCCGTCAGCCTAGCACAGCGCGACCACGGCTGCACTTTCGATCGCATAACGCGCATAGCGGAAGTCGCGGATGTGCAGCAGGCGGTCTTCACTCCAGGCGAGCAGCACGAAATACAGCGGCGGTCCGCCGGGATCGCGGACATCGCACACCAGCGCCGCGGCGCGCCCTTCCACCATACCGGCGACCAGATGCCAGTCCTTCAGTTTGTCGTAGTTGGTGAAATACTTCGAGACCTCCGCACGGCCGGCAAGCTTGTGGCGGGCAACCAGATCGAGCCGTACCTCATCCGCCAGCATGGCACGGACAGCATCGACATCGCGCGCGTTGAAGCGGTCGATATAGGCGGTCAGCAGTGCATGCTCGCGGGCCGATAGCGCAGGCGGTCGCGCGTCCTCGGGTTCGGCTGCCTGTTCGCGCAGCCGCGCGCGGCCGCGATGCAGGGCGGCCTTGACGGCGGGCACTGTCGTGCCGGTCACGCCGCCGATATCGTCCAGGGTGTAGCCGAGCACATCCATCAGGATAACGCTGGAGCGCTGCGCCGCCGGCAACCGCATGAAAGTGCGCAAGCTGGTGGCGGCGATTTCGCGGTCCTGCACAGTATCGGTCGGCTCGATCAGCATCGCCAGATCCTCGTCGGACAGGTCGGCCGCGCGCCGGGCGCGGAAGCGCAGGAAATCCAGCGCAGTGTTGTGGGCGATCCGGAACAGCCAGCCTTCCGGCTTGGCGATCGGGCCCGCATCAGCAAAGGCCTCGAGCGCCTTGATGATCGCCTCCTGAACCACGTCCTCGCCGTCGATAACCGAGCCGGTCATGCGGGCACAATAGCGATGAAGCTTCGGCCGGAGCTCACTGAGCAATCGATCGAACGCAGGACGGCCAGCGGCCGGCGCGGCGAAATCGCTCATTGTGGATCCAGCATGCGGTAATTGCCGACGATGGTCGCGGCATGCGCCACCGGCGGTTCAGCGCAGCGCTCCTTGATGCCGCTCTGGAACAACTTGAAGGCATCAAGCTCGGGCACCGAATTGCGCCCGTCAACGTCCTCGACAAGGTGAACAAAACTGCCGTCGCCCAGCCTGAGCACCATGTAGCGAACTCCCTCCGGCGCCTTGGCCTGCAGCTCCCGGAACACGTTCTCGATGAGGCGCTGATTTTCCGCAGCCGCATCGTCTTTGGTCCGGTAGCGTATCAAAGTCCGCTTCATTTGAATGCTCCGTCGTTTCGCACCGGCAACACCGCCGGGCTCCTGATCCAAGGACGATGCTGGTGGCGCAAAGGATGCGCCGGCACGAAATTTCTTTTTTCCTGCATCCTTCGCCGCCCCTCGTTCGTCCTCGGGACACAGTCTGCAAGGTGCGGGCTCCTGAAGCGGGATCTGACATGACACAGGGCAACGAGACGACGATGAAAACCTGGGTGCTGGCACTAACCTCGGCCGCATCTTTCATGGCGGCACTGGACTCGCTGGTCGTGACCACCGCACTCGGCACCATCCGCAGCGACCTGGGCGCTTCCATCGAGATGCTGCAATGGACCGTCAACGCCTACAACCTGTCCTTCGGGGTACTGCTGCTGACCGGGGCCGCGCTTGGTGACCGGTTCGGTCGCCGCCGCCTGTTCGCCGCAGGGATCGGCCTGTTCGTCGTCGCATCCGGGATATGCGGGATGTCGAAAACCGCCGGCGCATTGATCGCAGGTCGCGCGTTGCAGGGGGCCGGGGCCGCGCTGCTGATGCCGCTGGCCATGGCGCTGCTCGGCGTCGCTTTCCCGCGCGAGCAGCGCGCCAGAGCGCTGGGTATCCTGGGCGGTATCACCGGACTGGCGCTGATCGCCGGGCCAATTGTCGGCGGCGCCATCGCCGCGGGCTTTGCCTGGCAATGGATCTTCTGGATCAACCTGCCGGTCGGCCTGGTGGTGCTACCGCTGGTCTACTTGCGGATTCCGGAAAGCCGGGGCCCGGCCGCCGCGCTGGATATCGGTGGCATCGCACTGGTCAGCAGCGCCGCGTTTGCAATCGTTTGGGGCCTGACGCGCGCCAACACGGCCGGCTGGACCGCGCCCGAAGTGGTGACGGCGTTGACCTCTGGCATCCTGCTGGCGGTTGGCTTTGTCGCGTTCGAATGGCGCACGCCGCAGCCGATGCTGCCGATGCCGCTGTTCCGCAGCCGCGCTCTATCGTCCGGTATCGCGGCCAGCCTGCTGCTCTATGCCGCCATGTACGGCGTGCTGTTCTTCATCGCGCAGTTCTTTCAGACCGCGCAGGGCTTCGGGCCACTCGGTGCCGGGCTGCGCATGATGCCCTGGACCGCCACCTTGTTCGTGTTCGCGCCGCTCGGCGGGCGGCTGGTCAACCGGCTCGGCGAGCGGCCGCTGGTCGTCGGTGGCTTGCTGCTACAGGCGACCGGAATGGCGTGGATCGCGATGATCGCAGCGCCCGATGGAGCCTTCACCACGCTGGTGGCGCCGATGATCCTTGCCGGCGCCGGGGTATCGCTGGCGATGCCCGCCGCCCAAAATGCCGTCATTAGTGCGGTTTCGCCCGCCGACATCGGCAAGGCCTCGGGAGCCTTCAACATGTTCCGCTTTCTTGGCGGGGCACTCGGCATCGCCCTTATGGTCGCGGTCTTCAACCGGTTCGGCGGGTTGCAGACGCCGGAGACGTTCAGCGCCGGCTTCCGGGCTGCGCTGGGCGTGGCTGCCGTTCTGTCAGCCGGCGGCGCCGCGATCGCGCTGGTACTGCCGGACCGCATACGGCCAGCGCTCGCGCCCGCTAGGGCCGCGACGTAACCGTCGGCAGAAGCTACGGCAGCACTTCCCGCCGCTCCGCCAGTTGCGCGTCCATTTCAGCGCGTTTGGCGTCCAGCAGGCCCTGATCGATGGCCTCGATCACCTCATACAGCGCATGGGCGTCGCAGAGGCGGGGCACGGTGACGTAGTCGGCGCCGGCGGCGTAAATATCGTTAACGTCGCCGAGCACGTCCGCCGTGGAGATGATCCTGGCGTTCGGGTTGATCGAGCGGACATGGCGGACCAGCTTCTCGTTATTGGCGCCCTTGAGCAGCGAGTCCGGCACGCTGAGAATGATGATCTCTGCATTGCCGACGCCGGCATGGACCAGCGTGTCGACATTGCTGATGTCACCATAGATCACGTGCTGGCCACGCCCGACCAGAGTGCGGAAGACGTTCGGATTGAAGTCGACGACGCTGATTTGATCGAGCAGCGACTCGTTCTGGCGCTCGATCTCGGCGAGCAGGGCGGACGCCGTGCGGAAGAAGCCCAGAATGACGATGCGGCGGGCTTCGCCATGGCCGGCGGCGTGATCGGCGTCATGAGTCCTCTGGCCGTGGTCGAGGTCGCGCAGCCCGATGCGCTTCATCGGGCCGATCAAGAGGCGCGTGATCTGGTCGCTGCGCATCATCGCGAAGGTGGAGAGGACCGCCAGGATCACGAAGGCGAAGGACGCCGCGCTGGAGGTCTGTGTGGTGATATGGCCGGCGGCGATGCCCGTTTGCAGCACCACCAGCGAGAATTCGCTGATCTGCGCCAGATTGAGCGCCGGCAGCAGGCTGGCGCGAAGACCCTGCTTCATCAGATACAGCGGCGTGAAGGTCGTGAGCATGCGGCTGATCACGGCGAACACGGCGATGATCAGTGCGAGACCGATGGTCGCGCCGTTCGGGATCGGGATCGTCATGCCGACGGCGACGAAGAACAGCGTGATGAAGAAGTCCCGCAGCGTCGTCACCTTAGCGGTGACGTCCAGTGCATAGGGGAAGGTCGACAGCGATACGCCGGCGACCAGCGATCCCATCTCGCGAGACAGATGCAGCCGCTCGGCGATTTCGCCGATCAGGAAGCACCAGGCCAGCGCGCCCAGGAGCACCAGTTCCGGCCGCCGTGCGATCTGGTGGAACAGCGCCGGCAGCACATAGCGGCTCAGGATCAGCGCGGTGGCGACCAGCACGCCGACGCGGGCGATCGACAGGGCGATGACGCTGACCTGCAGATCGGCGAGGCTCGGCTGCACCGCCAGAAACAGGATCGCGAAAATGTCCTGCAGCACCAGGATGCCGAGGGTGATACGGCCCGGCAGCGTGTCGAGTTCGCGCTTCTCATACAGCACCTTGACGATGACCACTGTCGAAGACAGTGCGCATGCGACGCTGAGATACAGCGCATCGAACCCACCGCCGCCGAGCTTCAGCCCGAGTGCCATGAAGAAGGCGGCACCGAGCACGCAGCCTGCGATCAACTGGCCGCCCGCGGCGAACAGAATGACCTTGCCGGCGCGAATGATCTTCTTCAGGTCGATCTCGAGACCGATCATGAACAGCATGAAGATCAGGCCGAGTTCGGAGATCGTGCTGATGGATTCGTCCGACTTGACCCAGCCGATGCCGAATGGCCCAATGATGAAGCCGGCGATCAGATAAGCAAGAATCAACGGCTGACGGGTGAAATGCGCAATAAGCCCGATGCCCCACGCAAACAGGATGCACAGCGTGATATCGCGGATTAAGTCGTGCATGCCCCTGCCGGAAAAACCTTACATTTCGGCGGCACTCTAATGGTGCGCCGCGTGAGGGCAAAGGGGTAATATCCGGCATTCGGCGCGCGATACACGCGGAGGGCGGTCCAACGAGGCAGCCTTCATCATAAAAAGCTTCAGGGAGACGACGCTCATGACCACCACACGGTTCGACTACGCGCCATTGCTGCCGCCGGGCCTGCCCGCGGCTGCGGCAAAATGGACCGGTCTCGCCAAATACAGCTTCGTCGGCGGGAACAACGATATGGATCAGGTGCCGGTGGAGGGCCTGACTGCCGCCGCCAATGCCGTCATGCTGCGCGAGGGACGCACGCTGGCAACCTACGGTCTGGCGAGCGGTCCGCAGGGCTATCTGCCGCTGCGCACCTTCATCGCTGGCAAGCTGAAGCGCGACGCAAGCATCGATTGCAGCGCCGATGACATCCTGGTTGTCTCCGGCTCGCTGCAGGCGCTCGACCTCGTCAATCACAGCCTGCTGACCAAGGGCGACACCGTCATCATCGAGCGCGATTGCTATCAAGGCTCCATCAACCGACTCACCCGTCTCGGCGTCAATATCGTCGGCATCCCCTTGGATGACGACGGCATGCGGATGGACGCGCTGGCCACGGCATTGGAAGATCTGAAGGCGAAGGGCATCCGGCCGAAATATATCTATACGATCCCGACCGTGCAGAACCCGACCGCCACCATCATGCCAGAAAGCCGTCGCCGCGAACTGCTGGCGCTGTCGGCCAGATACGGCGTCCCGATTTTCGAGGACGATTGCTATGCCGACCTGATCTGGAGCGGCGAGCGTCCGCCGGCGCTCCACGCGATGGATAAGACCGGCAGCGTGATCCATATCGGCTCATTCTCCAAGTCGATCGCGCCTGCTCTCCGCGTCGGCTACATCGTCGCGCCCTGGGAAATCATGTCACGCATGCTGGCGCTGAAGACCGATGCCGGCTCCGGCGCGCTGGAGCAAATGGTCCTCGCCGAATATTGCGTGCCGCATTTCGCCACCCATGTGCCAAAGGCGACGCGCGGGTTGCGCGCCAAACTGGAGACGCTGATGGACGCGCTCAACGAGCAGTTCGGCACGGCGGCGGAATTCGACGAACCCAAAGGCGGCATCTTCCTGTGGGTGAAACTGCCCGCCAATGTCGATGCGATGAAGCTCTATCAGGCCGCGCTCAAGGCCGGCGTGTCGATCAATCCCGGCCCGGAGTGGTCTGTCGATAAGGCCTATGCGCACAGTCACATTCGCATCTGCTTCGCCAGTCCGACCCATCAGGAAATCCGCGACGGGATTGCTGTACTCGCTGATGTCTGCCGGCAGGAGTTCGGTGTGCCCGAGCGGATCGCCAATGTGGAGAAACGGGCGCGGGGGTGAGAGCTTGTCGAGGAGGGGCGGGAGCCTACTTCTTCGCGCCCTTCGCCGCAGCCTTCGCCGGCGTCGCCGCCTTCTTTGGCGCCGGCGCGCTGTCGACGGCGGTGTTGATATCGTCGATCAGCTTGGTGACGCGCGCCGCGTTGCTGCCGAGATCGCCTTCGAAATAGCGTGACGACGAACGGATATCGACGCGCGAACCCTCGCCGTCCGGTGTTATGCGGATCGCGACGTCCTCACGGAAACCCATGATCGGCGTGCGCGCCACGGCCTCGATACGTCCGACGCGGCGCGGCGGCTGTGGCGGACGCTCGTCGATGATCGTCCACTTGCGCTTGTCGACCAGCGCGCGTGCCACGTCATAGGCACGTTGCACCGGTACTTCGAGTTCGACCGGCTCGATATCCGGATAGGCGGCGCGCTGCTGTTCGGCGGAGTAAAGGCCGGAATAGACGGCGGAGTTGGTGTCGTCGCCGATACGCAGCCGCGCCAGAGCCTCGAAGCGCGGCGGGTCGATCGGGTCGGTGGTGATGTCGTGGATCTTCGGCAGCTTGCGATACTGGTACGCAAGGTAGCCGGGATACGCCAGAATCACGACGTCGAGCATCAGCGCCACCATGATCACGCTCATGCCGCGCGAGCCGTTCTGCCAGATCGCTGCAAAGCCCGCGAGCGCCACCAGGATCGACAGGCCGGCGAATCCCAATGCCCCGAAGAAGGTCATGACGGCCGGTTTCACTTCGAGGAACCCGAAGCGGACGATGATGATCGAGGTGATGGCGGCAATGGCGGCGAAAACCGCGAGGCGCCGCGCCCACAGCGCCAGGCTGGATACTGGCTCCGACTGGTAGGCGGCCGAAAACCTGCGTGCCATGGGGAATTTCTGCCGGATTGAGCTTGCGAAGGCGCTGATAGCGCCGGGTTCCGAATAGGGTGCTTGAGACCATGCCGGGCCGGGAATTTCAAGGCACTTTGGCAGACGGGACTCCTCGTTTAAGAATGGGGCCGCGGCCGTTCAGACTTCTCCCCTGGAATAACGAGAAGAAGCAAACGAGGCCGCAGGGAGCCGCCTGCCATGCTGGTCGAAACCACGGATTATGAGACGCTCGCCCGCAATTTTCGCTGGGATGTGCCGGAGCGATTCAACATCGCGACGGTGGCCTGCGACCGTCATGCCGACGGTAGCGGGCGGCTGGCGCTGATCTATGTGGACGAGGACCGCGGCACGCATCGTTTCTCCTTCGACGAGATGCAGGCTTTCTCGCGCAGCTTCGCCAATGTGCTGAAGGCGGATGGCCTGCAGCGCGGCGACCGCATTGCGGTGTTTTTGTCGCAATCGGTGGAATTGCCGGTGGCGCATCTCGCGGCGTTCCGGTCCGGGCTGGTCTCGGTGCCGCTGTTCACGCTGTTCGGCGAGGACGCGTTGGAATTCCGCCTTGCCAATTCTGGGGCCAAGGCCATCGTCACCGACGCGAGTGGCTGGGACAAGCTGTCGAAAATCCGCGAGCGGCTGCCTCATTTACAAGATATCTACGTCACGGACAGTGCACCGCATGCCGGCGCCAAACCGTTCTGGTCGGCGATCGAGGCGGCGTCCGAAGACTTCACCACGGTCGATACGTCCTGCGACGATCCCGCGATCATCATCTACACCTCGGGCACCACGGGAAATCCCAAGGGCGCGCTGCATGCCCATCGCGTGCTGCTCGGCCATCTGCCCAATGTGGAGATGGTGCACGGCTTCTTTCCCAAGCCCGGCGACGTCTACTGGACGCCGGCCGACTGGGCGTGGATCGGCGGGCTGTTCGATGCGCTGTTTCCGGCCTGGTATCACGGCGTGCCGATCGTCGGCTATCGCGCCAGGAAATTTGAGCCTGACGCCGCGATGCAGCTGATGGCCGATCACGGGGTGCGCAATGTCTTCCTGCCGCCGACGGCGCTGAAGCTGATGCGGCAGGCCAACGTCCAACATGATGGCGTGAAGCTGCGCAGCATGCTCACCGGCGGCGAGTCGCTCGGTTCGGAGTTGCTCGACTGGGTGCGCAATACGTTCGGCATCGACGCGCATGAGATCTACGGCCAGACCGAATGCAATCTCGTCGTCGGTAACAATGCCGATCTGTTTCCGATCCGGCCGGGCTCCATGGGCAAGCCGACGCCGGGTTTCGATGTGCGTATCGTCAATGAGCTGGGCGAGGAATTGCCGCGCGGCGAGCGGGGCATCGTTGGTATCAGACAGCCCAATCCCTGCACCATGCTCGGCTATTGGCAGAACCCCGAAGGCACCGCGAAGAAATTCGCCGGCGAGTTTCTTCTGACGGGCGATCTCGGCATCCAGGATGACGACGGTTACTTCTGGTACGTCTCGCGCGAAGATGACGTGATAACCAGCGCCGGCTATCGCATTGGCCCTTCGGAGATCGAGCACACGCTGCTCAAGCATCCCGCGGTCGCACTGTCGGCGGTGGTCGGTATTCCCGATCCGATCCGCACCGAAGCCATCAAGGCCTGGATCGTGCTGCGTCCGGGCTTTGCGCCCAGCGATGCACTGGCGCGCGAGCTGCAGGATTTCGTCAAGTCACAACTCGCCGCGCATGAATATCCAAGGCATGTGCAGTTCGCTGAGAGCCTGCCGATGACGGCGACGGGCAAGGTGCTCAGGCGGGAATTGCGGGCGCTGGGGTAGGGTGGCAGATATTCTGTACTCTCCGCGTCATGGCCGGGCTTGTCCCGGCCATCCACGCCTTTCTTCTTTGCCGCCAAGGCGTAGATGCCCGGCACGCCTAGCGAAGTCTCGCTTCGCGCTGGCCGGGCATGACGGAGACAACAAATCTGGAATGGAGTAAACGCCCATGTCACTGCAAGTCTATCTCGCCTTTGTCGCTGCCTGCGTCGCGCTGGCGCTGTTGCCCGGTCCGAATGTCACGCTGGTGATCGCCAACGGCCTGCGTTACGGCACGCGCGCGGCGATGATCAGCATTGCCGGCACGCAAGCAGGGCTTGCCGTGGTCATCGGCATCGTTGCGCTCGGGCTTGCGACGCTGATGGCCACCATGGGCTATTGGTTCGACTGGGTGCGCTTTGCCGGTGCGGCCTATCTGGTGTGGCTCGGCATCAAGATGGTCCGCGCGCCGGTCGAGGGCATCGACGCGGATACGCCGCCGGCGCCGCCGCGTGGCGGGTTCTTCCTGCAGGGCATGATGGTGCTGCTGAGCAATCCGAAAGTGCTGGTGTTCTTCGGCGCCTTCATTCCGCAATTCGTCGACATGGAAAAGAACCATATCGTTCAGGTCGCGATCCTCGGCGCCACGTTCATGGTCACGGCGGCACTGACGGACATGGTCTATGCCGTGGCCGCGGGCCGCGCGCGACAATTCTTCTCGGCACGGCGGACGCGGCTGCTGTCGCGGGTCTCCGGCGGCTTCATGATCGGCGGCGGCGTCTGGTTGGCGCTGACACGAGCCCGCTGACCTTTCATCGCGCTGAACCTTTCGCCGCATCGTCACGTCAAACCTCGGGGCGCGCCGCGCCGCGTCATGAGGTTTCGCCGTGCCCGACATTCCCTGGTTCGTTTATGCAATGCTGCTGGCGCCGTTCGGCCTGATTCTGGTCGCCGCCGGCTATAAATATCTGCAGGTCCGCGCTGCCAGCGACTGGCCATCCACATTCGGCAAGGTGACCGTTTCGACCTCCGAAGTACGTAACGTCGAGGTACTCGACGACACGCGCGAGGAGCGCAAGCGCACCGAGCAGCGCAATTTTGCGAATATCGTCTACGAATACACCGTGAGCGGACAGAAGCTTACGAACAACCGCGTCAGCATCGGCGAGGACCGTGGCAATTTTGAAGTCGCGGAAACAATCGCGCGCTATCCGGTTGGTACCTCCGTTATGGTCTACTACAACCCGCGGCACCCGCGCGACGCCGTACTCGATCGCGAGATGCCGAAGGGCATTGGCGGCTGCCTTGGCATCGCTGCCGTCATCGTGCTGGTGATTGTGGTTGGTGGCATCTTTGGCGGCGCCCGCATCAACGAATTCATCGCAGAGCATCTTGCCGATCCGAAACGATCCCCGATTGTGACGGCGCTTTGCGGGTTCGGCTTCCTCGTTGCCTTGTTCGGCCTGGCGCTACACCGGCAGGGGTCTCTGGCCAAGAAGTGGCCGGTGGTGCCCGGCATCGTCAAGCTGGGCGCGCCCGAGACCTATGTGAGTCGGGACAGCGACACCGGCCGCAGCGGGCCCGTGATGCAGACCCGGAACGTGCAATACAACTATCGTTTCAAGCACGTCGCCTATATCGGATCCGCCGGGAGCTTGAGCACGAGCAACCCGAACCCGCCGAAATGGCAGTTGCGGCTGTTCGGAATGGACTACAAGAACGGTGACGCCGTGAAGGTCTTCGTCAATCCGGACAATCCGTCTGACTCGACGCTGAGCCCTGGTGGCGGCGCGGCCTATTTCCTGTGGGCGGTCGCAGCGGGATTTGTGGTGGTGGCTTATTTCATCGCGACGCACGGCTAGGCACCGCATGCCACGCGGGTGCATTAGGCAGCTACGTCGACGTCAAGGCCTAGAGATGCGAGGCGCGCGGCGTGATCAGCGCCGCCGCGATCTCGCTGAAGATGCGCGTCAGCCGCTCCGCCCATTCGGTCTGGCCGCTTGGGTCGGTGATCAGATCCTGCCGGATCTCGATGCCCGTATTCATCAGTCCGCGTTTTTCGCCATGCACGGGGATCGTGTAGTCGGTGGCATCGGACACCGCATAGGGTTCGTTGTCGCCCACCACCAGATCGGCCTCGGCGCGCAGATGATGCAGCAGCAATGGCGGCAGTTTGCTGTCGTGCTGATAGAGCGTGCCGATATGCCAGGGGCGGGGAATGCCGGCATAGACAGGCGTGAAACTGTGCAGCGACACCAGCACTGTCGGCTGGCCCTTCGCCAGCCTTGCATCGATCACCTCGTCGATGCGGCGGTGATACGGATCGAAGATCAGCTCGCGCCGGCGCGCCTTCGCATCGGACGTGAGACCGTCATTGCCGGGCACGGTGGTCGCCTCGCTGATCAGCGGAATCGCGCTCACGGCGTCCGGCGGGCGGTTGCAGTCGATGACGAGCCGCGAATAGCGCTGCGCCACGAGATGCGCATCGAGCGCCCGAGCCATCTGCTCGGCCACGCCGGCGATGCCGACATCCCAGGCGATGTGGCGGAGGAGCTCGCTCTCGGGCAGGCCGAGATCGCCCAGCATCTCGGGAATCAGCCGGCCGTAGTGATCGCAGGTCAGCAAAAAGGGAGACGTTCCCCGGCTATTGAGCTCCAGAACCGGAGGAACCTCCTCTGGCCCGAGGCGTAGAACTGTGTCCTGATGGCTGTCCAAAGGCTTTCCCAATCTGCCTAACGATGCGGCATCCCGGCCTGTGATTGCCGGGCCTTCCGTAAAAACATCTTCCGTATAAATTACACGGGACAAATCACGCATGAACGAACCATTGATGCCCCTGCTCACGATTCATCACAAGACCGAATATCGCTACGCACATCCGGTCGCATTCGGCGAGCACCGGATCATGTTGCGGCCGCGCGATGGCCATGATCTGCGCATGCTCAACGGCAAGCTCGAGATTACGCCCGAGCCGCTGTCGCTGCGCTGGATCCATGACGTGTTCGGCAATTCGGTGGCGATCGCCACCTTCGACGAGCACGCGCGCAAACTCACTTTCGTATCCACCGCAACCATCGAACATCTGCCGTCGGACGAGTTCGCGCTCACGGCGGACGACAAGGCCTATTTCTATCCGTTCCTCTACGACGCCGAAGAACTGCCCGATCTGCAGGAATTCATCCGGCCGCAATATGGCGATCCTGATGGAGAGCTGGCGACATGGGCGCGCGGGTTTCTCGATCCGCAGGGCCGCACACCGACCTTCAATATTCTGTCCGGCATGACGCTCGGCATCCGCAAGCAGTTCGCCTATCGCAAGCGCTACGAACACGGCACCCAGCATCCGCTCGATACGCTGCAGACCAAATCCGGCACCTGCCGCGATTTCGCGCTGTTCATGATCGAGGCGCTGCGCCGGCTCGGCATCGCCGCGCGCTTCGTGTCGGGCTATCTGTTCATCCATGGCGACCGCGAGCACAATTATGTGGGCGGCGGCTCCACGCATGCCTGGGTGCAGGTCTATCTGCCGGCCGCAGGCTGGATCGAATTCGATCCAACCAACGGCATCATCGGCAGCAAGGATCTCATTCGCGTCGCCGTGGCGCGCGATCCGCGCCAGGCGGTGCCACTGCACGGCACCTATATGGGCTCGGCCGATGCGTTTCTCGGCATGGATGTGAGTATCAATGTGGTCTCCGCGGGCGATGATGTTGCCGCTGCACTGGCCGAGAAAGTCTGACTGCCATCATGCCCGATCGCGTTTTCGTCTACGGCACATTGATGCGCGGCTTCGATCATCCGATGTCGAAGCTGCTCTCGGCCGGTGCGGATTTCCTTGGTGAAGCCTCCTGTCGCGGAAAGCTTTACATGATTGCGCATTATCCCGGCCTGCTGCATTCCGACGATGCTCATGACGTCGTGTTCGGCGAGCTGTTCCGGTTGCGGAATGTTGATGAACTGATGGCCGCGCTCGACGACTATGAGAGCGTCGGCCCCGGCCATCCGCAGCCGGCGCTGTATCTGCGCGAGCGGATCGCCGTGACGCTCGCTGATGGCAGCGTCAGCGAAGCCTGGACCTATATCTACAACAAGCCGGTCGATGAGACGAAACGCATCATGTCCGGTCGTTTCCTGGCGCCTTAACCAGCCTTGCGTCTGCTGGCGACTTCCAGCCCGAACAGCGCCAGCGCAATCAGCGATGCCCCGATGCCGATCAGTGCGATCATCGATGTGCCGCCTGATGCCACCGCAAATCCGCTGAAGCCCGAACCGATCGCGCCGCCGAAAAAGGCGCAGGCGAGAAACAGCGCGTTGAGCCGGCTGCGGATATGGCCGGCGAGGGCATAGATGGCGCGCTGCCCGGCGACCACATTGCCCTGTGTGCCGGCATCGATCAGGATGCCCGCGATCACGAACAGCGTCACGGCCGTTGCGCCGCCGGTGTGGCCGCCGATCCAGGTTAGCACGAAGCTCACCAGCACCAGCAGCATGGCCGTGACGGTCACGAGATCGCCGCGGCCGCGATCGGCGAGGCGTCCCGCAAGCGGCGCCACCAATGCGCCGCCGGCGCCGGACAGCAGGAACGCGGACATGGCGATATGGCCGAACGAAAATGGCGGCTGGTCCAGCACCAGCGGCATCGCCGTCCAGAACAGGCTGAAGGAGCCGTAAAGCAGGCATTGATAGGCCGAGCGCTGCTGCAGCACCCGCGTGGTCAGCATCAGGTCCCATAACGAGTGGATCAGGGTCGCATAGGTCAACTCATGCTTCGGTTGCCGGCGCGGCAGCGCGATCACCATCAGTGCGAATACGCCGCACATCAGCACTGCGGACATCACGAACACGGCACGCCAGCCGAACGAGCCGGCCACCATGGTGGCCAGCGGCCGCGACAGCAGAATGCCGAACAACAGCCCGCTCATCACGGTGCCGACGATCTGTCCGCGCCGCTGCTCCGGCGCCAGATGCGCCACCACCGGCAGGATCATCTGCGTGCCCACGGCGGCGACGCCGAGCAGCAAGGTCGAGGCGATGAAGATCGCTGCAGTGGGTGCGGCTGCGGCGATCAGCAAGCTCACGATCAGGCTGCCCAGCGTGATCAGGATCAGGCGCTTGTTCTCGACGAGATCGCCGAGTGGCACCAGGAACAGCAGGCCCAGCACATAGCCGAACATCACCATGGTCAGCATGATGCCGGCCGACGACAGGTCGATCCCAAAGCTCTCGCTGATCGGCCCCACCAGCGGCTGCGCGTAATAGATATTGGCGACGGTGACGCCGCAGGCGACGGCAAAGGAAAAAATCAGCCAGCCGCCGGGACCGGAGTCGCGGGCGGGATGTTCGGACGAGAGGGGCATGGAGGCTTTCAGGCGGGCGGGGCGATTGTGGAGAGATATGGAATATTCAGGCCGCACGCGTAAGGGCGGCGTGCCGGATAGGAGCCATGCAAGGATCCATCATCGGCACTGCCGGATCTTGAACGTTTCGCAGGGGGACGTGAAGAGGGTGCGTGCTCGCAACTTCGGCGATAGCTATGCGCGTTTTTTAGGCTTCGCCTTTTGCTGCATGTAAGACCGGAGTACGGCGTTCATGCGACGCTGATAGCCTTCGCCCTCGCTCTTGAAGAAATCCAACACGTCTTCGTCGATGCGGATTGAGATGGCTTTCTTCTTTGCGGGAATGATGAGAGTCCCTTTAGACCAGTCTATATCAATGGGAGCCGCGTCGGGATCATCCGCAACAGCCTTCGCGATGTCCTCATCGGTGAGTTTGTCGAAACGGGCCCAGTCAGTCTTGCCCTTGCGACGATCTCCCCATTTTCTGGTTACGATATTCTCTTTCTTCATTTTTCCTTGCGCGCCGCGCTGAGATAATTCGGACGGTGTTTTCTCGCCGCGTAAACACGACGACGATCAACCGATCTCCCAATTCGCCCAAGGCGGTCCAGCGCTCCTCATTATTTCGATCTGAGCGGTGAAGAATGATTGGCCCATCGAACACCTCGATCGCACTATCGAAGTCAATGTCGTGCTTGGTGCGATTGATGAGGTCTTTTTGTTCGTCCCATTCAAAAGAAGCAAATCGAGAGAAGTCCGAAGTGTCATCGTCGCCTGCCATCTTCAACTTCCTCGCAGCTCTCTTTTTTGATGGACTTCCTTTCAATTTGGCACAATCGCCGGGTCAGTATCTGTATATACAATTGTATTTCTCTTGTCAACGCGATTGCAGCTACACCACCGCCTTCACCACCCGCACATCGACCTCGCGCTCCACATAGCTCCACTCTTCCGTCTCGCGCAGGCCGCCGACGAGATCCTCGAATTCCTGTGCGTGTTCCGGCGCGTATTCGAACCAGGTGAGGAAATCGTAGGGCTCGCCGAGATCGCGCGAATGATAGAGCTGGCGGGCGATGGCGGGCAGGTATTTCAGGCTGTCGGCGATGTGGCGGGATTTGTCCTCGAAGATGCGACGGCGCTCGTTCTGGGTCATGTCCCACCAGGCCGCGTTCTTCCTGATCGGGATCAGCGCGCCATGGGTTGCCTCGGTTCGGCCGAGCCCGGCCTGCGCGGCGACCAGCGCGATCTTCTCGGTACGCTCGACATAGCGGACGTGGCTGGCGACGCCGGCGAGGCGCCAGGATGTCTGCGAGGGCAGCAGCGGCAGCGAGATCGCGTCGGCATGAGTGATGGACAGCGCGGTCACGGGTTTCAGCGTCTCGCCCTTGACGGGCGAGATCGAGATCACCTGCCATGCACCGGTATTTCCGCCGCGGAACGTCGTGAACATGGGATATGAGAGCGTGGAACCCGGGCGAGTTCAAGCAAATTGAAGCAAGTTTGCCACACACACGTCATTCCGGGGCGCGCGA
Source organism: Tardiphaga sp. 813_E8_N1_3 (assembly GCF_051811025.1). Lineage (NCBI taxonomy): Bacteria > Pseudomonadati > Pseudomonadota > Alphaproteobacteria > Hyphomicrobiales > Nitrobacteraceae > Tardiphaga > Tardiphaga sp. 813_E8_N1_3. Next base: position 4,657,925 of record NZ_JBPWQE010000001.1, on the reverse strand, counting down.
GCGAAGCTCGCGCGAACCTCAGCCATTCCAATTGGAATGGCGGGGAATCTCCAGATGTTCATCACCTCGGACCTCACGCGAGGCCCCACGTGCGCAACACGTCGGGATTCCGGGCCTGACCGCCGGACGGCTTCGCCGCCTTCTGGTCATCCCGGAATGACGAGAGGGTGCCAGGCACCCTGTGATTATTTGGGAAAACCTTCGGCTTGTTCGTATTTCTCGGTGCCGGACCTATATCCATGGTCGGCTGGGAAGCTGACAGACCTTACAAACCTCACAGCTCCCACAGGCTCACGTCCGAGCCTGCAACACTTACCTAACCCGATCGCACGATAACGGCTCCATGCGCTTCACGCCCCAATTCCTCGACGATCTGCGCGCCCGGCTTCCGGTTTCGGAAGTCGTGAGCAAGCGCGTCAAGTTGAAGAAGGCCGGGCGCGAATGGAAAGGCCTGTCGCCGTTCCAGCAGGAAAAGTCGCCGTCGTTTTTCGTCAATGACGAGAAGGGATTTTATCACGACTTCTCGTCGGGCAAGCACGGCGACATCATCAATTTCGTGATGGAAACTGACGGTTGCGCCTTCCCGGAGGCGGTGGAACGGCTGGCGCAGATGGCCGGCGTGGCGCTGCCGGCGGCGACGCCGGATGCGGCCCGGCACGAGCAGCGCCGCAAGACGCTCTATGACGTCATGGATCTCGCCGCAAAATTCTTCGCGGAGACGCTGGTGGGGCGCGATGGCGCGCGGGCGCGGGGCTATCTGGCCGATCGCAGCATTACGCCTGCGGTGCAGTTGCAGTTCGGCATGGGCTTTGCGACCGAGAATCGTTTTGCGCTGAAGGAATATCTCGGCGCCGCCGGCATTCCCGTGCCCGATATGATCGAAGCCGGGCTGTTGATCGCGGGCGACGATATCCCGGTGCCCTATGATCGGTTTCGTGACCGCGTGATGTTTCCGATCGCAGACGCGCGCGGGCGCGTCATCGCGTTCGGTGGCCGTGCGATGAAGAAGGATGCGCCGGCGAAGTATCTGAACTCGCCGGAAACCCCGCTGTTTCACAAGGGCGACAATCTCTACAACCTGCCGATGGCCCGAAAGGCTGCGCATGACGGCGCGCCTTTGGTGGTGGTCGAAGGCTATGTCGACGTCATCGCCATGGTCGGCGTCGGCTTTGCCGGGGCGGTTGCGCCGCTCGGCACAGCGCTGACCGAGAACCAGCTGCAATTGCTCTGGCGCATGGCCGACGAGCCGATCCTCTGCTTTGACGGCGACAAGGCCGGCCAGAAGGCGGCATGGCGCGCGGCGGAGCTGGCGCTGCCGCATCTCAAGCCCGGCAAGAGTCTGCGTTTTGCTCTGTTGCCCGAAGGGCAGGACCCCGACGATCTCGCCCGCTCCGGCGGGCGCGCGGCGATCGAGGATGTGATCGCGGCATCCGGTTCGCTGTCGGATCTGATCTGGGCGCGCGAGATCGGCGCCGGTGATTTCCGGACGCCGGAGCGCCGCGCGGCGCTGGAAGCGCGCATCAACGAATTGTCGAACGGCATCCGCGACGATGTCGTGAAGAAATACTATCGCCAGGACATGACCGAGCGGCTGCAACGCGCCTTTGGCGGCGCTCCAAGAAACTTCGGTGGCAACTTCGGCGGCAATTATGGCGGCGGCGGTTTTCGTGGCGGTGCCGGTGGTGCCGGCGGTGGTTTCGCTAGGGGGCCAAAGGCGTTCACGCCGGGCCCGGCCGGGCGAATCAGTGGCGGCGGGCGCGGCAATGCCTCGGCGGCGAGCCAAACCATCCACAGGGGCCCCTATCAGGTGGTCAGTCCGCAGCTTGCGACCTCGTCGATCATGCGCGGCCAGCGCAGCGCCATTTCCAGGCGCGAGGCGCTGATCGTGCAGTCGCTGATCAACCACCCCTGGCTGCTGCATGACCGGCTGGAAGAGGTGGCCGCGCTGGAACTCGCCCATCCCGAGATGCACCGGCTGCGCGCCGCGATCATCGCGGCCTTCGCCCATGAGCATCATCACGGCGATGAGGCCGAGCAAAGTGAACAAATGCGTTCAGATCTGGTTAAAGCCGGATATTCCGAGCAATTACAACACGTTGAGCAGGCAGTTACCACCCAGGCGGTGTGGGCGGCGCGGCCCGGTGCGGCCCGCGAGGACGTTCTTTCGACCTGGACACAGCTCGTTGCCTTGCATCGCCAGTGGCACTCATTACTTAGGGAGCTTAAAGACGCGGAGCTTGCTCTGGGTGCGGAGACGAACGACGCCAACAATGGTTGGCTCAACGACGTCAAGGCCCGGCTGGCCGAGGTGGACGGGATCGAGGCCCTGATCGAGGGCTTTGGGGAGTCATCGGGCCGGTTCCAGCGCAACCAGTGACGCGACTTTGCTGCGGATGAAGCCCGGGCAAACCGCGAAAAGACTCGCCAAACCCATGGTTTGGCTGCAAAAACAGGGTTAATCCGGGCTTAAGGCTCTCCCGTTAAGGGTCTCGGGCTTAAGTTGCGAACATCGTGAAGACGAGGTCGGGGTGGCGAACAATCTGCGCCGCCCTTTGTGCGTCAAACGGTGACAATGAATAAAGCGGGGCGCCTGCGCCCCCGGCGTGAGCGCGTTTCAGGAGCATTGAATGGCCACCAAGGCAAAGACGCTGCAGACCAAGGACAAGGAAAAAGACGACAAGGCAGCTGACACGCCGGAGAAGGACTCCGCAGACGCGCCGTCACCTTTGCTCGACCTGTCCGACGCTGCCGTCAAGAAGATGATCAAGCAGGCCAAGAAGCGCGGCTTCGTGACCTTCGATCAGCTCAACGACGTCTTGCCGTCCGATACCACCTCGCCTGAACAGATCGAAGACATCATGTCGATGCTCTCCGACATGGGCATCAACGTCTCCGAAAACGAAGACAGTGACGGCGAGGAAGAGAACAAGGACGAGGACGACGATACCGACAACGAACTCGTCGAAGTAACACAAAAGGCCGTCACCGAAGTCAAGAAGTCGGAGCCCGGCGAGCGTACCGACGATCCTGTCCGCATGTATCTGCGCGAGATGGGCACCGTCGAGTTGCTGTCCCGCGAAGGCGAAATCGCCATTGCGAAGCGCATCGAGGCCGGCCGCGAGGCGATGATCGCAGGTCTCTGCGAAAGCCCGCTGACCTTCCAGGCCATCATCATCTGGCGCGATGAACTCAACGAAGGAAAGATCTTCCTTCGCGACATCATCGATCTCGAAGCGACCTATGCCGGTCCCGACGCCAAGAACAACATGAACCCGGCGCTGATCGCGCCGCCCACCGGCGATGGCGAAGCTGTGGCCGAAGGCGGCGCTGAAGCCGTGGCCGCGCCACCCGCTGCGCCGCCGTCCGCCACCCCGTTCCGTCCGGCTCCGCCGCGTTCGGCGCCTGCTGCGGCTCCCGCCGGCGAAAGCACGTCGGAAAGCGCCGCTGACGGCGACATGGACGACGACGAGTTCGAGAACCAGATGTCGCTCGCCGCCATCGAGGCCGAGCTGAAGCCGAAGGTGGTCGAAACCTTCGACAAGATCGCCGACAGCTACAAGAAGCTGCGCAAGCTGCAGGAACAGGACATCGCGAACCAGCTCGAGAGCGCCTCACAGGGCCCCTCGCTGTCGCCGTCGCAGGAGCGCAAGTACAAGAAGCTCAAGGACGAGATCATCGTCGAGGTGAAGTCGCTGCGCCTCAACCAGGCGCGTATCGATTCGCTCGTCGAGCAGCTCTACGACATCAACAAGCGCCTCGTGTCGTTCGAAGGCCGCCTGCTGCGCCTCGGCGACAGCCACGGCGTCGCGCGCGAGGACTTCCTGCGCAACTATCAGGGCTCGGAGCTCGATCCGCGCTGGCTCAACCGCGTCTCGAAACTCTCGGCCAAGGGCTGGAAGAACTTCGTCGCCGTCGAGAAGGACCGCATCAAGGAATTGCGCGGCGAAATCCAGCAGCTCGCGGCCCTCACGGGTCTTGAGATCGGCGAATTCCGCAAGATCGTGCACGGCGTGCAGAAGGGCGAGCGCGAAGCCCGTCAGGCCAAGAAGGAGATGGTGGAAGCCAACCTCCGTCTCGTGATCTCGATCGCTAAGAAATATACCAACCGTGGCCTGCAATTCCTGGATCTGATCCAGGAAGGCAATATCGGTCTGATGAAGGCCGTCGATAAGTTCGAATATCGCCGCGGCTACAAGTTCTCGACCTATGCCACCTGGTGGATCCGGCAGGCGATCACGCGTTCGATCGCCGACCAGGCCCGCACCATCCGCATTCCCGTGCACATGATCGAGACGATCAACAAGATCGTGCGCACCTCGCGTCAGATGCTCAACGAGATCGGCCGCGAACCTACCCCTGAGGAACTGGCTGAGAAGCTGGGCATGCCGCTGGAGAAAGTTCGAAAAGTTCTCAAGATTGCCAAGGAGCCGCTGTCGCTCGAAACCCCCGTGGGTGACGAGGAAGACTCGCATCTCGGCGATTTCATCGAGGACAAGAACGCGATCCTGCCGATCGACGCGGCGATCCAGTCCAACCTGCGCGAAACCACCACGCGCGTGCTGGCCTCGCTCACCCCGCGCGAGGAGCGCGTGCTGCGCATGCGCTTCGGCATCGGCATGAACACCGACCACACGCTGGAAGAAGTCGGCCAGCAGTTCTCGGTGACGCGCGAACGTATCCGCCAGATCGAAGCCAAGGCGCTGCGCAAGCTCAAGCACCCGTCGCGGTCCCGCAAGCTGCGGTCGTTCTTGGATAACTAACGGTCGCTGTCGATCACGCGATCCTTCTGATGATGCCCGGCCTCGCGCCGGGCATTTTCGTGTGTGCGTGCCGTGCTTTCACGCGCGCGCTGCCTAGGTGCGTGGCTCAAATATGTTCATGATTTGTTCTTGTCGTCAAGAGGCTTCACGCGTGTCCTTCATCCGCCGCGGAGCCATGGTTCCGGCGCCGGGAACAAATCGGGGCGGGTCCCACTTGAGTCGGGATTGTGTCGCGTCGTGTGAGTTGGAGTATTGCCATGGCCCCGCGTGCCAATTGGAAGGGCTTCTTGCGCCTGTCCCTCGTGAGCTGTCCGGTCGCGCTGTTTCCCGCCACGTCGGATTCCGAGAAGATCAGCTTCAACCAGATCAACCGCAACACCGGCCATCGCATCAAATATCTGAAAGTCGATGCGGATACCGGCGAGGAGGTTGCGGCAGACGACATCATGAAGGGCTTCAAGGTCGATACCGATACCTATGTCGAGGTGTCGAAAGACGAACTCGACAACATCGCGCTGGACTCCACCCGGACCATCGAGATCGACGAATTCGTGCCGAAGGCCGATATCGACCCGCGCTACGCCATTCGTCCCTATTACCTCGTGCCCGACGGCAAGATCGGCCACGACGCCTATGCGGTGATCCGCGAGACCATCCGCGACATGGGCAAGGTGGCCATCGGCCGGCTCGTGCTCACCAATCGCGAGCACATCATCGCGCTGGAGCCGCTGAAGAACGGGCTGATGGGCACGCTGCTGCGCTATCCCTATGAGGTGCGCGACGAGGCGGAGTATTTCGACGACATCCAGGACGTCAAGGTCACCAAGGACATGCTCGATCTGGCGCGGCATATCGTGGAGCAGAAGGCCGCCGAATTCGAGCCCGGCAAATTCGAGGATCGCTACGAGTCCGCGCTGGTCGATCTCGTCAACCAGAAGCGCAGCGGCGTCGCCATCAAGCCGCATGGCAAGGCGCGGCCCGGCACCAACGTGGTCGATCTGATGACCGCCCTGCAGCAGAGCCTCAAGGGCGGCGGCGCGGCGCCGAAGCCGAAGGCGAAGAAGCCGCCGAAGCGCGCCACCGGCCAGAAGGAAATGCTGCTGCCGATCACAGGCAAGAAGGAGCCCGCGCCGGCGAAGAAGGCGGCGCGGCCGGTGGCCAAAGGCGTGACCAAGGGCAGGAGGGCGGGATGACGCGCGCCTGGACCCCGTCGCTGGTGCCGGATGCCGGCGAGCAAACCGTCTATCTCGTGCTGGATTGTTTCGACCGCGCCGGCTGCGCCTGGCGCGAGGCCGATGTCGCGGCGACCGATCGCGAGACCGTCATCGCCGACCTGATGTCCGGCCAGTACAACGATCCGCAGCGCGTGATCGCCTTCAACACCGCCGAGCGCTGGGCCGACGACGTGTCGGAAGACGTCGCCCGCGAGATCCGCCGCCGCGCCGACCGCAATTACGAGGACGTCACCTCGTCGCTCGACGACTTCGTCCAGCGCTATGCCGGCCGCGAACGGCAGCTCACGCTCAGGCTGGCGTGACGCGGGGCCTGACATACTTTTCCGCGACGAGGGGCGTGACCGAATAAAAAAGGCGGACCGTAAGGTCCGCCTTTTTTATCGTGCGCGCTCTCGACCTCTCCCCGCAATGCAGGGAGAGGTCGACCGGCGAAGCCGGTCGGGTGAGAGGCCGTCACCAACGCAGCCTCAATCACGATCTTTCGGGTCGCGCTCGCTGTGCGCGGGAGCGCCGCACACGACGCGGCCTACGTTGATAACTCCGCCACACCCTTTGATTGCACCCGTTCCCACGCTAGCGTCGGGCATTGCCCGGTCCATTTTCATCGCCGCATTTTCAAAAGGGGATATTGCTATGCCCGCCGAACCGATGCTGCTCAGCCAGCGCGTTGCCCAGGTCTGCCTGTTTCTGGTGGGCGCCATCGCCATCTTCGGCGGCTCGCTGCAGATGTATCTCGGCCAGCCCGAGACCGCGCCGCGGCTCGACAACGTGCATCGCTTCATGGGCGGCATCTATCTGATGTCGGGCGTCATGGGCCTGTGGGCGGCCTCGACCATTCGCGAGCACAACACGCTGATCTTTTTGATGGCGGCGACGGTGTTCGTCGGTGGTCTCGGCCGCGTGCTGTCGATATCAAAGGTCGGCCTGCCCGAACCGCACGCGCTGTGGATCACCTATCTCGTGCCGGAGCTGGTGATCCCGTGGATCATCATCGCAGCGCAGGTGATGACGAACAGGCAGATAGCGGGCGGGGCGGGGTGAGGCCAATTGCGCGTGGATGCAGCTACCGATACGGACCGAAGTTCGGTGCACCTGCGCTATCCTACGTCTCCCTCCTGAGCCGATCGGAAACGTTCAAAGCCTATTGCCTTCATGACGCTCGTGTGTGCGCATCAGAATAATAAGTCAACGCAAGTAAGAGGGTTTCATGGTCGACTATCAGATAAAAATTGAAAACTGCAACAGCATAGATTGTGCTGATATTCTTATAAAGAAAGGCAGCCTGAACATAAAGTACGGCCCTAATGGGCTAGGCAAGAGTACTATTGCTAGAGCAATAGTAAGCCAAGCCCGTAATGATGGAAGTCTTGAGTTGCTGGCGCCTTTCAAAGGTCGGGGCAAGGCTGGGGCAGGCCAACCAAAAGTGAGCGGTATCGATGGCATAGCATCGGCTCTCGTGTTCGACGAAGGGTATGTCAATCAATTTGCGTTTCAACAGGATGAAGTGGTCAAGAACAGTTTTGATATTTTCATTAAAACTGCAGAGTATGAGAAAACGATGCTTGAGATTGAAGCCCTGTTTGCGGGCATCAAAAAAGCATTCTCGGATAACGTGGAAATAGAACAGACGACGAAAGACCTGAAAGAGCTCCGCGACGCTTTCGGAAAAACTAACGCGGATGGCTCAATTGCGAAATCGAGTAAGCTGCTGAAGGCTTATGGCTCAGGAAATAAAATCGAGAATATACCGGAAGTTCTCAAACCTTTTGAATCGTTCATCAAAAGCCAAGATCCATCGAAATGGATTGGATGGCAGATCAAAGGCAATGAATTCCTGAAGCTTGGGGATACATGCCCATATTGCTCAACAGCCTTGCCGGATGGGCCACAAAAGGACATCCCGCTTGCTGTTGCAAAAGAGTATGATGCAAACGCTATTGCACACCTCAACACTCTTAAGGCTGTTATCGAACGTCTTGGGAAGTATTTCAGTCCCAAAGGCCAAGAGAACCTTGAAAAGATCACCAAGGCCAAGCTCGAACTAACAGCGCCCGAGAAAAGTTTTCTGAGTGGCCTCAAGACCGATATTGAAGCGCTCATTGCGATGCTCGAAGGGCTCCGAACGATCTCATTCTATTCTTTGCGAGATGTTGACGAGATCGCCGATAAGATTCGGTTGTTGAAGATCGATCTCGGTATGACCGAGAAATTGGACTCAGTTGAAACCCGCAAAGTAACTGAGCCGATCAACGCGCAACTCGAAGAGCTTATCAAGCAAGTGGGTGCCCTGAAGGGTAGCATCAATAAACATAAAGCTAAGATCAAGAAGGCGATTGAGGAGAATCAAGACAGCATCAATAGCTTCTTGAAGTCTGCTGGATATAAGTATTCTGTGGTCATTATCCCTGAGCCAGACTCGTATAAAATGAAGCTCTTGCATAAGGATCTGGCCGGCCATATCGACTCGGCATCAAAGCATCTTAGCTACGGCGAAAAGAACGCATTTGCGCTGGTGCTCTTTATGCATCAAGTTCTGAGCGACAATCCTGACATCATTGTTCTCGATGACCCCATATCGTCGTTCGATAAGAATAAAAAATTCGCAATCCTGCATGAGCTTTTCAGGGGCAAGGCTAGTTTACGAGATCGCACAACACTTATGCTCACTCATGATATTGAGCCAGCAATCGATGTGATCAAGAGCAAGGCGTCAGCATTTCAAGGAGCCAGCCCTTCCGCAACTTTCCTGTCATCTAAGGGAGGGATCGTGACCGAAGTGCAGATCAAGCCTGACGAGATCCATACGTTCGCGAAAATCTGTACGGAAATACTGTCAGCTCCGGGTGACACTCTGATCAAGTCAATATATTTGCGGCGCTATTTTGAGATAATGGACAACGTGGGTTTGGCGTATAATCTTCTTGCCAGTTTATTTAAAAAACGGGCAAACCCAACCGTTCAGTCGGCGACGGAAAGTCGCGATATGACTGGGTCCGAAAAGTCTCAAGCGGTGGCGGAGATCAAGAAACACATCGCAGAGTTCGATTACGACGCTCTGGTGAACACGGTAAGCGATGACAACGCTATGAAAGCGAAGTTCTTTGCGACCGAAGTAGGTTATGAAAAAATACAACTGTTCCGCATTATTAGAGGAAAGCATGAGGACGACGTCATCTCGAAATTTATCAATGAGTCGTACCACATTGAAAACGAGTATGTGATGCAGCTAAATCCTCACAAATTTGAGGGCGTTCCTGAATATGTTGTCGATGAGTGTAGTAGGCTCCTCAAGACAGCTTAGAATTCTGAATGGCGATGGACGCTGGAGATGCGGCGTCGCGCGGCGTGTTCGGGGCAGCGTGTTTCCTAGTCACAGTCTCGCTAAACGGAAATGGCCGGGACAAGCCCGGCCATTCCAAATTCAGATGCTGATTGAGTGTCGCCTACTTCTTCTTCGCGCCGACGCGCTCGACGCTCTTGATCTCCAGCGCCGGACGGCCGGACTTTTCGGCGATCTCGCGGTCCTGCTCGGCGATGGCGGCTTTGGCCGGCTCGTCGCCGTCGAGGCCGCCCAGCAATTCGGAGGGCACGCGGCGGTTGGAGCGCTGCGAACCGTCTTCATAGAAGACGTTGAAGAAGGCGAATTCGCCTTTGGGATTGGTACCGGGTTTCTTGGCCATGGCGGTTAAGTGGGCGATGGCGCGGGCGAAGTCAAAGCCAATCGGCGCGGGGCATGCATGCGGTTGTGGGCAAAAGCGGGCAGGGGTTACCGGCCGGACGCGCTGCCCGGTCCGCGGCTAAAATGTTCACTTTTTGTTCTTGACGATTCCGGAATGAGGATTATTATCCCCTCCGTCCTGCCCCACCGAGAGGGGCGATCGCGATCGTCACGTTCGCGGGGCAGGATGCGGTGGACGCCGGAGATGCGGCGTCACGCGGTTCATGGGGGGACGTCTGTCTTCGGGCAGGACGGATCTGCGCCAGCACTGCCACTGGCAAGGAGACGGCCGACCTTCGGATCGACAACCCCCTGGACAGTGTGACGGACGACCAACTCGAAACGCGTTCGGCTTACTCGCTTGAGGCACCCTGTCCCATTCGCCTTGGGACTGTAATTTTGGTGATGGGATCGTTCGCCATGGCGAAGCGCAAGCAACCGAAAAAACACCGTATGCGGAACGCCGGGCACTTGCTCGGCGCCTCCGAAAGTCCTGATGCATTACCCTTGCGGAAGACCGCATGGCATCAGGCCCAAGGGTGCAACGGGCACCCGGCGTTCCGCACGCCCTCTCAAAGGGGGGCGGGAATGCGAAACACGACGGCGCCCCCGCGCCGCAAACAATGGGGGCGATGACGCATGTCTGAAGGACAGTGGAGTGGCTGTTTGATATTCGAAGACGCTGAGACGCGCAGGCGGTCGCGATATCCCTCCCTCAAGCAGCGAAGCTGCGCAGTGGGGAGGGTCGGCCAAACGAGGACGAAGCGAAGCTTCGTTCGAAGTGGAGGCCGGGGTGGGGTGCTTCCGCACACTCCGAGCTTATTGCACCACCCTACCCGTCTGGCCTTCGGCCAGCCACCCTCCCCACTGCGCGGCTTCGCCGCTTGAGGGAGGGACAAGAGGCGCGCCGTTGTTCGGACACACCGGTCATGCCACACTCCGGTATCGCCAACCCAACAGGTTTTTCATGACCAATCGTATCACCGCCATTGCCATTGCCGCTGTGTCCTTCGTCTCGGTTGCGCTGACGGCCACATCCTCGCAGGCCGCCAAATGCGGCGGCGACTTCCAGGGTTTCATCGCGGCCATGTCGCAGGAGGCGGCCGCCGCCGGCGTGTCGCAGGGCGTGATCTCGCAGGCCTTTGCCGGCGTGACACAGGATCCCGCGGTGTTGTCGTTCGATCGCCGCCAGCGCGGCACCTTCAACAAGAGTTTCGAGCAATATGTCTCGACCCGCGTCGGCCAGGGCCGCATCTCGATGGGCCTGCAGATGATGCAGCGTCACGCCTCGCTGCTGTCGCGCATCGAGGCGCGCTTCGGCGTGCCGCCGCAGATCGTGGTGGCGATCTGGGGTCTCGAGTCGGATTTCGGCAAAGGCGATATCGGCAAGATGCCGGTGATCCGCACGCTCACCACCATGGCGCATGACTGCCGCCGCACGGAACTGTTTCAGGGCGAGCTGATCGCGGCGCTGAAGATCCTGCAGCGTGGCGACCTGCCGCAGCGCGACCTGATCGGCGCCTATGCCGGCGAGCTCGGCCAGACGCAATTCCTGCCGTCGAGCTACATCAAATACGGCGTCGATTTCGACGGCAATGGCCATGTGGATCTCAGGCATTCGGTGCCGGACGTGCTGGCCTCGACCGCGAACCTGTTGAAGACCGCGGGCTTCAAAGGCGGCCAGCCCTACGGCGAGGGCACGGCGAATTTCGAGGCGATGCGCGAATGGAACAGGGCCACGATCTATCGCAAGACCATCGGCTATTTCGCCGATCGCCTCGCGGCCGGTCGATAGGCGAGGGAGCTGAGCAAGACGCGCGCGGTTTTAAACTTTTGTTAAGCCGCGCGCCCGCTTGGCGAACTTGGGGACCCCCGATGGTGAAAGTCGGATTAATCTATTCCCTTTCACTCTTTCAAAACCACGCTGGGGATTATCCGCGGCGAGTCAGATTCCGTTAAGCGTCGCCGACGCATTTTACCACCTGCTGGGAACGAGTGGTGAGAGTGATGACGGGGATCGACAGCAGCGCGCACAAGCGTGACGTACGGCGTGGCGGTAACAGCCGATGTTGAATGTCGGTACGCTGTTCACGGTGTTCACCGTCAACTTTCTGGCCCTCGGCGTGGTCTGGGCCTATGTGGCCACCAGCTATCCCAACCTGCATGCCGCGCGTTACTGGACAGCCGCTGCGTTCGCCGCGGCGCTCGGCAACAGCATCTCGGTGCTGCGCGGCGTCGGCGTCGATCCGCTGATCGCCATCCTGTTGGGCAACGGCCTGCTGCTGCTGGCCACCAGCCTCGCCGCCATCGGCATGAACCAGTTCTACGGCCGCGCGGCCGGATGGCGCGCGCAAGCCGTCATCATCGCCGCCAGCCTGGCCGGCCTGCTGCTGTTCACGCTGTGGCACGACAACATGGCGATGCGCGTGCTGATCTATTCCGCCGGCCAGTCGGTCACCGTTGCCATGACCGTGCCGCTGCTGTTGTCGCGCAAGGATGGCGGCGGCAATGCCGGTGCCCGTCTCGCCGGCTGGCTCGCGATCACGCTCGTTGCTGTGCATGCCGTGCGCTCGGCCGCGGCGCTGGCGAATATCGGCGGCAACATGACCTTTGCCGATTTCAACAATCTCCAGGCCATGATGGTGCTGGTGCTGGTGTTCCTGGCGATGTCATGGAATTTCGGATTCCTCCTGATGGCCATCGATCGCCTGCGCGGCGAAGTCGCCGAACTCGCGCTGGTCGACGATCTCACCGGCGTCGCCAATCGCCGTCACCTGGTGCAGCGTCTCACCGAGGAATGCGCGCTGGCGCGCCGCACGCAAAAGCCGTTCGCGCTGCTGGCGATCGATCTCGACGGCTTCAAGGAAATCAATGACGGCCACGGCCATGCGGCCGGCGACGATTGCCTGCGTCACTTCACGCTGATGACCCAGAGCAAACTCCGCCCCGGCGATCTGCTCGCGCGCTCCGGCGGCGACGAGTTCAGCATCATCCTGCCGTGCACCACGCTGCATGAAGCCGCCGCCATCGCGCGCCGCATTCTGGATGTGTGCCGCATCGATGCCGCGGGCTGTGCGCCCGGTGAGATTCCGATTGCGGCATCCATCGGCGTCGCGCAGTGGCAGCCGCAGGTCGGGCAATATCCGGAGCGGCTGATCGCGGCTGCGGACCAGGCGCTCTATGCCGCCAAGAACGACGGCAAGAACCGCTTCGCCCTGTGCGATCTCGAAGCGCCGTCGATGGTGCCGGATCTCAACATGGACGACGCGATCGACCGCGCCCGCAAGCTGGCCTGATCGCCTCAGTTCAGCATCTTGTCGTGGGTGATGTCGATGATTGCGCCGGGCAGGCGCACAGGGCGGCCGTGTCCGTCCAGCGTGCAGCTACCGCGCGCGAGAATCCAGCTGACGCGATCGTTCCTGATCAGGCGATACTCACACTCAAAGACGCCGCCCGATCGCATCGCGGCCGCGACTGCGGCACGCACCCGGGCGACGTCATCGGGATGGATCGCTGCGAGACAGGCCGTGTTCGGCAGACCGCGCGCGGCCTTGTCGGGATCGACATTGAAGAAGCGGGCAGCCTCGGCATCAAGATAGTTGCGGTCGTTGCTGATGTCCCAGTCCCAGAAACCGACGATGAGTTCGCGGGCGGCCAGCCTTCGCGGCATCGGCATCTCGAACGCGTCGTCTTCGGCCGTGGTCTTGTAGGCCTCTGCTGCCGCGAGCCGCAGGATGTAGGAGAGAAACTCGTGCTTACGCTCCCGGGCGAAGCTTGCGATATCGAGGCACACGTCACCCAAGGGTCGTCGCATCGTCCATCCCCCGTCCGTTCTCGGCGGGGGAGAATACAGCGGGTTCCCCGCAATTCAACCGGGGGTTGGAGAGTTTCTGCGCGGCAAACATGGGGATCGCGGTGGACAGGCCGATGAGGCGTGACGCGATGCCGCTTGCAGAGTTGGCGTGTGTCCCCCATGTCATGGCCATGATGAGCACAGGTCAATCAACCACTTACGATGGCGGCCGCCCGCGCAAGCCGGCGTCCGCGCATGGTCCGATCATCGATCAGGATGGTTTTGAGGTTCGGCCCGATCAGTTGCGGCCGGATGTGCAGGGCTTTCGGTTCGACTTCGGAGCGGGCGCCAATCCGTTTGCCAATCTCACGCGCGAGCAACGGCTGGCGCGGCTGGATGCGCTGGCGAAACTGCTCGACGTCGCTTTCGTCGTGCCGGGCACCAAGATCCGCTACGGCATCGATGGTCTGATCGGTTTGATTCCGATCGTGGGCGACATCATCACCACGGCGATCTCGCTATGGGTGGTGCGCGAGGCACGGGCTCTTGGCGCGCCGTGGCATCTGACGGCGCGCATGCTGGGCAATGTTGCGGTGGACGGTGCTATCGGCATCGTGCCGTTTGTCGGCGATGCGTTCGACGTGATGTTCCGGGCCAATGTCCGCAACGTCAGAATGCTGCGCAAGTGGCTCGAAAAACAGCCCAGACTCTAGTTCAGAGTCTGGGCTGCGATCGTCTCAATCCGTAAAGCTCAAGCTGCGTCGGCGTCGTCGGTCGCAGGCTCTTCGGCGCGCACGCGGCGCTCGAGCGGAAAGTCCTGGCTCTCATAGAGCGAGCGAATGCCGCTCTGGTCGAAACGGGCTTCCTCGACCTGCAGATAGGCGCCGTTCAGCGAGTCAGCCGGCAGCTCCTCGATCGCGAATTGGACGGCGGCGGCGGCCGTATCGAAACGACGATAGGCGAAACCGGCACGCTTTTTCTTACGGATCGCGGCGGGGAAGAGTTCGGCTGCGGTGTTGTAGCTGAAAGCTGCCATGGTCGGGGACCTCATCTGAATACGCAACGAAACGACGCTTCATTCGCAATGCAGCCGATCCGGCGGCGCGCGGAACATCATTTCAGGACAGACCCCAATATAAGCACGTTTTGGCTAATTGCGACACCCGCGATACAGCATGATGAATCGCGGGTCGCCGGCGGTATGGTCGTAATAGCGTTGTGATTTTAAGAGCTTAGCGCTCGCTCAAAGCATGGGCAGCGGCGCGCGCAGCGCAATATTTGCCTATTGTCCGGTCTTGTCCGGCAGCGGCACGATTTTCAGGGGGGTAGTATAAGGCTCCACCCGCAGCGCCTCAGTCGACATAAGCCCCACCTGCCGCAAAGGCGCCTGCTCCAGCGCCCCCGCCTCAGCCTTGCGCACGGCGTATTGCCAAGCCGTCAGCGTACCCTTCTGGACCAAATGCTTGGCGACGCCGCCGGCGTTCTTGGCTTCGAAAGTGGAAAGCTGGTCATCGTTAATGCCGATGATGATCTCGTCCTTGGCCGTGATCACCTTGAACAGCGACACCTTGTCGGTCGCCAGTGCGGGGTGGGACACCAAACTTTCGAGAATGAGACCCGCAAGTGCAATGCCGAGCAACAAACGGTTTGAACGGGTAGACATCTTGGTACTTTCTTATTCTTCTTCGCAAACGTGCATGCCGCTGAGGCATGTTCAAGTAACAGGCAGAAGGCAAAAGCTTTGACAGAAATGCCCCGCGAGACTTCGATGAGTCGCGCGAGGCATGGAAACAGTTCGATACGGGATACCTATTTATTTAGGCTGAAGTTTCAAGGCCGCAGAGTTGATGCAGTATCGCAATCCCGTGGGTCCGGGGCCGTCGTCGAACACATGTCCGAGATGACCATTGCACTTGGAGCACAGTACTTCCGTGCGGATCATGCCGTGGGTCACATCGCGTTCTTCGTCGATATGACTTTCTCGTGAGGGCTGCGTGAAGCTCGGCCAGCCGCAGCCGGAATCGAACTTGGCATCGGACTCGAACAAGGTCTGACCGCAGCCTGCGCAGACGAAGGTGCCCGCTGTATGGTCATGTTCGTACTCGCCGGTGAACGGACGCTCCGTCGCCTTTTCGCGCAGCACTGCATACTGCATCGGGGTCAGTTCGCGGCGCCATTCGGCTTCGCTCTTTTCGACCTTGCCGGGTGTGGTCTTGATATCGGTCATTCTTTCTCCTTCCCGATCGGCCGTGGCTGCGAGCGCTCAGGTCAATTTGTGACCTTCGACGCGCTCACCAGCGTCGGCTTCTCGATATAGTTCTGGGCAAAGATCTTCTTCAGGTTCTCGACCTTCGGAATATCGTTATAGGCAATATAGGGCTGGTTCGGGTGCAGCGTCAGGTAGTCCTGATGATAAGCTTCCGCCGGATAGAAGGCTTCGAGCATTCCGAGCTTGGTGACGATCGGCTTCTTGTAGACCTTGGCAGCGTTGAGCTGGGCGATGTAGGCCTCCGCCACTTTCTTCTGCTCCGGCGTCGTCGCGAAAATTTCCGACCGATATTGCGTACCCGAATCCGGACCCTGGCGATTCAGCTGGGTTGGGTCATGCGCCACCGAGAAATAGATCTGCAGGATCTTGCCGTAGCTGATCTTTGCCGGATCGTATTTGATCTCAACCGCTTCGGCGTGTCCGGTCGAGCCAGTGCTCACCGCTGTGTAATTGGCAGAGCTCTTCGAGCCGCCGGCATAGCCTGACACAGCGTTGACGACGCCAGCTGTGTGCTGGAACACGCCCTGGACGCCCCAGAAGCACCCACCCGCAATCACCGCAGTCTGAATGCCGGTCGCGGCCGGCGTGTCCGCTGCGGGTGCGGGAATGATGACAGCCTCCTCAGCAGCAAAAGTGGGAGCGACGAGGGCGGTCGAAATCGCCAATGCGCCGGCAACGGCGCAGAGCGAGAGGCGGCTGAACAGGGAGCGGCGCATAGCAGGTCCTCTTGGATGATCGATGGCCGGATATCGGCAGTCTAGACCGGAGACCGTGGTTCGCAATCGGCATTTCCGGCCGGCATATCGGAGATACGGAGAAGGATCTCGCTTGTTACGCGATACCGGACACGAGTTCGTGAGGATTTGACCAAGGCACGAGAAAGCCGCGGGACATGTGTCCCGCGGCTTTCTAATTGACTATGACGCTAAGGGCTTATGGGCAGGGGTAACGGTTGCCGTCGTTGTTCAGATAAGTGCCTGACGCTGGATCGTAGGAGCGATAGCGCCGCGCGCAATAGGCTGCGTTCTGCTGGGCTGCCGCGTTGGCCTGACTGGCCGCAATCGCGCCGCCGATGATGGCACCCGCTGCGAGGCCGCCGATCACGGCACCGGCGTCGGGTCCCCGGCGATAGTAGCCAGGACCGTATCCATAGCGCGGGCCATATCCGTAACGGCGATAATACTGCACGTTCTCGGTGGCCGACGGTACGACGCTGGCGAGGCCGGGCTGACTAACCAGTGGGGCAGATGTCGCAGGCGCCGAAAACGCCAGCGCGCTTGCGCCGATCATCGTGGCCATCGTCAGGATTTTCGCGGGATGCATATCGAGCTCCTTATTATGCGTAAGTGGCCGAAACGTGCGGGCGGCCTTATGGTTCCATAATGCACAATGATCGGGGATGCGTCAGATCAACCCATGCGATTAATTGTAAAACGCGGGCGTTACACCACGATGCTCAAGCGCTTCGCGGCGCGGGTGATGCCCGTATAGAGCCAGCGGGCGCGGCTTTCCTGAAATGCAAAGCTCTCATCGAACAGAACGACGTCGTCCCATTGCGAGCCCTGGCTCTTGTGCACGGTCAGCACGTAGCCGTAGTCGAATTCATCGTAAGGCTTGCGTTGCTCCCATGGCAGCGTCTCAACTCCACCGGAGAAACAATCTGCGCGCACGGAGACCTTGGTGACCTTGCCGCCGAAGTCTTCGTCCGGTGAAATCCGCATGGTAATGATCTGCGATTTCGACGCGGCGCGCGCTTTGACGCGCCACAGACCGCCGTTAAACAGCACCTTCTTGCGGTTGTTGCGCAGGCAGACCAGCTTGTCATTGGCCACCGGCAGCAGGTCCTCGATGCCAAGTTTCTGCCGCACACGCATGTTGTACGCGCGGCGCGTGTTGTTGCGGCCGACCAGTACCTGATCCGCGGCCATCACGCGGTCCGGATCGAGTGCCTTGCGCGACACGATTTCGCTCAAACCATATTGCCCGGGCTGCAGCGACCGACCCTCGCGGACATCCATCGACATGCGCACGATCGGATCGTGCTCGGCCTGACGATGCACTTCGGTCAACATTACGTCGGGCTCGGTCTCGGTGAAGAAGCCACCGCCCTGGATCGGCGGCAACTGCGCGGGATCGCCGAGCACCAGCAAAGGGCAGTCGAAGGACAGGAGATCGCGGCCGAGTTCGGCGTCCACCATGGAGCATTCGTCAATGACGATCAGCTTGGCCTTCGAGGCCGGTGCGTCGTCCCACAGTTCGAAATTCGGCTGCTCCTCGCCGCTCTCACGGGCGCGATAGATCAGCGAGTGAATCGTGGACGCGCCGTCGCAGCCCTTGTTGCGCATCACCAGCGCAGCCTTGCCGGTAAAGGCCGCGAATTTCACCTCGCCGTCCACATTGTCGGCGACGTGCCGCGCCAATGTCGTCTTGCCGGTACCTGCAAAGCCGAACAGCCGGAACACCTGCGGTGTGCCGTTGCGGCCTGGCTTCGCCTTCAGCCAGTCGTCGACGGCTTTCAGCGCGGCATCCTGATGCGGGGTAAAGGTCGGCATTTCGTCTCTGGAAAGCGGTGCGCAGCCATTTTGCCGCGACTCAGCGGGGAAAGCTAACCATTCAGGCGTCTGACGCAAGCGGGAGACCCCCAAGTCGTGTGCGCCAACGTGGCCGGTTGCTCATTGTCGTTCCATGACGCAGTTATTAGGCTGCTTGAGCCCAGGGAGCCCATTTTGGAACGCAGACTGCTTCAGATCGCACTGGCGATTGTCGGCCTCGTGGCCATCCTGTTCGGCCTGACCGGCGTGCTGTTCGGCACCAGCCTCTCGGGCGTCAGGCTCGGCGTGACGATGGAGGGCTATGTGCGCTTCATCAAGGGTGTGCTGGTGGCGGTCGGACTGATCTATTGGTCGGCGATCCCGCAGATCGAAAAGCGCGGCGAACGAATTTCGATCTTGACCTTCATCCTCGTATTCGGCGCCGCTGCACGTTTGCTGGCGGTGCTCAGTCATGGCTTTCCGACCGTGGGATTGCTGATCAGCCTGATCGGCGAACTCGTGGTTGTGCCGATGATCTGGCTGTGGCACCGCCATCTCGTGCGGCGTGGTGCGGCCGCATGAAGCGGATCGGCACCTGGATTGTCTACGTGATCGGCGCGATTTCGATCGGTTATCTCGCGCTCTACGCCTATGCGATGTTCACGCGGCAGGAGCTGACGCCGGGCGATCCGATCCAGATATTCAGGAAGCCCGACGCGCCGAGCTATTCCTAGCTCGTCATTCCGGGTTCGCGCGAGCTGCGCTCGCACGTCCCGGAATGACGGTGTTGACTACATAGCACCCATTGCCGCGCGATAATCGCCGGTGCCTGCTCCGGCCGGGGTGATCGGCAGGCCGCCATCGGCATATTCGTTCAGCTTGTTGCGCAGAGTGCGGATCGAGATGCCAAGAATGTTGGCCGCATGGGTGCGGTTGCCGAGGCAGTGCTTCAGCGTCTCCAGGATCAGATCGCGCTCGACATCGGCCACCGTCCGGCCGACGAGGGCGCGGGTCACGGTTTCTGCTGCCATGGTGGCGTGCGCGACGGCAGGCGGGGTCTTGGCGAGGTCGAGACGATCGCCATCCGGGGTCAGGATGGCATCCGCGCCGATCTCGTCGCCGTTGGCCATCAGCACCGAACGGTGGATCGTGTTTTCGAGTTCACGGACATTACCCTGCCAGCGATTGGCGGTGAGCACGCGGCGCGCTTCAGCGGAGATCGGGCGAACCGGCACGCCGTTGGCGTCGGCATATTTCTTGGCGAAATGTTGCGCCAGTTCGAGAATGTCGGCCGGGCGATCGCGCAGCGGCGGAATCTTCAGATTCACGACGTTCAGGCGGAACAGCAGATCTTCGCGGAACGTGCCTTCGCGCACGGCGTCGGAGAGATTGCGGTTCGACGTTGCGATGATGCGGATATCCACCGGCACCGGCTTGGTGCCGCCGACGCGGTCAATGACGCGCTCCTGGATGGCGCGCAGCAGCTTCGACTGTAGCCGCACGTCCATTTCCGAGATTTCGTCCAACAAGAGCGTGCCGCCGGTGGCTTCCTCGAATTTGCCGATGCGGCGTGCGATCGCGCCGGTGAAGGCACCCTTCTCGTGGCCGAACAGTTCGGACTCCAGCAGATGCTCGGGGATTGCAGCGCAGTTGATGCTGATGAACGGCTTCTTGGCGCGGTTGGAGCGGGTGTGGACGTAGCGCGCCAGCACTTCCTTGCCGGTACCCGATTCGCCCGTGATCATCACCGACGCATCGGAGCCGGCGATCTGTTGCGCCAGCTTGACCACCTTGCCCATCATCTCGTCGCGATAGATCAGATCGCGGCTGTCATTGGCAACGGCGGCGAGAACGGCGGCGATCAGTTCCGGATCCGGCGGCAGCGGGATGTATTCTTTGGCGCCGGCATGGATCGCCGCGACCGCGGCGCGGGCATCGGTGGTGATGCCGCAGGCGACGATCGGCACATGGATGTGTTCGGCTTCCAGCCGCATCACGAGGTCGCGGATGTCGAGGGCGACATCCACCAGCAGCAGGTCCGCGCCCTTGCCGCCACGCAACACGCCCATCGCCTGATCATGGCCTTCGGCATGAACCACGGAGGCGCCGTTATCCATGGCGATCTTGGTGGCGGTGGTAAGCTGACCCTTCAAGGTGCCAACGATGAGAAGCCGCATGGTGATCTCCTGTTATCTCGTCATCGCGCCGTTGAGGCGCCGTTTATCTGGTGTTAGCTGCGTTCAGCCTTGATGATCTCAGTCATGGTCACGCCAAGTTTCTCTTCGACCAGCACGACTTCGCCGCGTGCCACGAGGCGGTTGTTCACATAGATGTCGATCGCTTCGCCGACGCGGCGGTCGAGTTCGAGCACGGTACCGGGCCCGAGTTTCAGCAATTCGCCGACACCCATCTTCGAGCGTCCGAGCACGGCCGATACCTGTACCGGAACGTCAAAGACCGCCTCGAGATCGGCGGCAATGCGCGTGACCTGATCCTCATCGGCATAGCCAACGTCGCCCATTGCGCCGGGATCGGTGGCATTGAGATCGGGAAGCGGAACCTGTGGATCGCTCATATTCTAGTCCTCACAGCCCTGTCAGGCCTGATTGCGCGACGCCATGTAGCGTCCGACGAGTTCGTTGATCTTGGTGTCGATGGTTGCGCGTTCGAGCACGACGCCGCCGTCCGCCCATTCGATTTTGCAGTCGCCGTTTTCGATATCCGGCTCGGCGAGAATGACGAGGCGGCCGGCGAAGCCGCTTTGTTTGGCCTGCTTCTCGATGCGTTCGCGCGCTTCGTCGTAGAGTTGGTCGTTGATGCGCACCACCAGATGCGGCGTCGACACCAGATTTTTGAAACAGTCGTGGACCAGGGCCATGACTTCCGTGAGCGGCTCGACGGCGATCAGCTCATTGCACAGCTTGCGTGCCACTGACACCGCGACATCGACAGCTTCGGTTTCCATCTTTTCTTCGATGGCCCCGAAGCGCGAGGAAATCGAGGAGATCGCAACGCCGATCTGTTCCAGCGCCAATGCGGCGCGACGGTCGCTTTCGGCCTTGGCCTCGCGCTGGGCAGCATCGAAGCCAGCGCGATAGGCCTGGGCTTCGGCGTTGGCGACCTTCTCTGCGATCTCCGCAGGCGTGATCGCGGGCGCACGCGTCTTATCGGGCGCTGCGAAGTCCATATCGAACAGGAATTTTGCGGGGGCGGCCATCAATACACCAGCTCGTCGTCGGCGCGGTTCTTGGTCAGCACGATCTCGCCCTTGGCGGCGAGATCCTTGGCCAAATTCACCAGCAGTGCCTGTGCCTCGTCGACGTCGCGCAGACGGACCGGGCCGAGCGCGGCCATATCGTCGGTCAACATCTTGGCAGCGCGCGACGACATGTTGCCCATGAAGAAGGCGCGAACTTCCTCATTGGCGCTCTTCAGCGCGATACCCAGCTTGTCCTTGTCGATGCTGCGCATCAGGGTCTGCGCCGAGCCGGCATCCAGCTTGATCAGATCGTCGAAGGTAAACATCAGCGCCTTGATGCGCTCGGCCGCTTCGCGATTGTCTTCTTCCAGCGAGGTAATGAAACGCGTTTCGGTCTGGCGGTCGAAGTTATTGAAGATTTCCGCCATGACTTCGTGCGCGTCGCGACGACGGGTCTGCGAGAGGTTCGACATGAACTCAACGCGCAGCGTCTGTTCGACCCGCTCGATGACTTCTTTCTGCACCGCTTCCATCTTGAGCATGCGGTTGATGACGTCGAGCGCGAGATCCTCGGGCAGGATGCCGAGTACGCGCGCTGCATGCTCCGGCTTCAACTTCGACAGCACCACCGCGACGGTCTGCGGATATTCATTCTTCAGGTAGTTCGCGAGAACCTCTTCCTGCACGTTCGAGAGTTTTTCCCACATGTTGCGGCCTGCAGGGCCGCGAATTTCTTCCATGATACCGCTGACGCGCTCGGACGGCAGATACTGGGTCAGCAGACGCTCGGTGGCATCGAAAGTGCCCATCAAGGCGCCGGAGGCGGACATCCGTGACACGAATTCGAGCAGCAGATCTTCGACTGTCTCAGGCTCAATGGTGCCGAGCGAAGACATGTGAACTGAAAGCTCGCGCACCTCGTCGTCGTCAAGCTGGGCCCACACCTTGCCACCATATTGCTCACCCAGCGCCAGCATCAGGATGGCTGCGCGCTTCGGGCCGCTCAGGGGCTTCGCTGGCGCGCGGCCACCCTGGCGCTGTGCGAGCGATGCTACGACGCTGGCGATGTCGCTGCTGTTGTCGCCAGTGGTTTGCGGAACGGATGCCATTCAGATCACGCCGGTTCCTGCAGCCATGCGCGAACAATGGCTGCGGTTTCGTTGGGGTTACGATCGGCCAGTTCGCCCACGCGATGCACGGATTGCGCGTGGACCTGACCCTGGATAGTAGCGACGTCGATCATGTTGGGGCCGCTGGCGGGAATGACGGTCTGTCCGTCTGCGCTGAGGGCGACACCGTCGGGAAGAACGAGGGCGTTGGCTGCAGGGAGCGCCGGCACGGGCTCAGAGGCGAGGACGCGGCGGACCAGCGGGCGGATGACCATGAACATCACGACCAGACCGAGGAGCATCATGACCGCGAGTTCGATGACGTGCATCACGTCATCCTTGGTGAATTGCATCATGCCGAGCAGACCGGTCGGCTCCGGCGTCGGGACGACAGTTGGGCCCTCGGCGAATTTCAGGTTGACGACCTCGACCTGATCGCCGCGCTTCTGGTCAAAGCCAATGGCCGAACGGACCAGCGCCGCGATACGATCGAGTTCTTCCTTGGGGCGTTGGGCGTAGATCTGCTCGCCCTTCTCGTTCTTGCTGTAGCTGCCGTCGACCAGTACCGCGACCGAGATGCGATTGACACGGCCCGCTTCGGTCACTTCGGTCTTCGTGACGCGGGAGATTTCGTAATTGTTGGTTTCTTCCGACTTCTTGCTTTGATCCTTCGCCGTCCCCGTATTGCCGGCCGCCTGATTGCCTGGCAGTTCGTTGTTGACGGTGACTTGGCCATCCCGCTCGCCGACTGCGGAGGACTCTTCCCGGCTCTGGCTGGAGCGCAAAACCCGGCCTTCCGGGTCGAATTTGTCAGAGGTCTGCGTGACCTTGTTGTAATCGAAGTCGGCTGTGAGCTGGACCCGGGCCCGGCCTGCGCCGACCACCGAGGAAACGATCGCTTCTACCTGGCTGCGCATCCGCTTTTCGAAGCCGGCACGGCGCTCGTCGCCGGTGGCGCCGTCCATGGTCGGGTCAGCGGCGCCGTCGGCGAGCAACTGTCCGGCTTCGTCGACGATGGAGACCCGGGCAGGCTTCAGGCCGTTGACGGCTGAGGCGACGACATGGCGGATCGCCCGGACCTGCTGTGGGTCGAGGGCGCCGCGGACGCGGACCACGATCGAGGCCGAAGGCTCAGGCGCTTCGCGGGAGAACAGGGGGCGTTCCGGCAGGACGAGGTGGACGCGGGCAAACTGTACCCGGTCGATCGCCCGGATGGTTCGCGCCAATTCGCCTTCGAGAGCACGCAAGTGGTTGATATTTTGGACAAAACTTGTCGTTCCGAGAGCGTCTGACTTGTCGAAGATTTCGTAGCCAACGCCGCCGCCCTTGGGCAGGCCGCCTTCGGCCAGCTTCATGCGGAGTCGAGTCACCTTGTCCTTCGGCACCATGATGGCGGCGCCGTCGTTCTTCAGCTCATAGGGGATAGCCTGGCGTTCCAGATCCTTGATGATCGCCGAGGAGTCCTCGACGCTCAGGTCCGTGAACAGGGTCGTCATCTGGGGCGTGGTGACCCGCATGATGACGAAGGCAAAGAAGCCGATGAGTGCGGCGGTGACCGCAACCATCGCCATGAGGCGCGCCGCGCCGAGACCTTTAAGGAAACTTAGAAGACTCTGCACGAACCAGCCCCTGAGATTCGGTCTCAGCGACCGACTGGGCAAATTTTGCCGGGGTATGGTTTCGATATGGTTAACGGCGGTTAACGGGTGGCAAAAATATGGCCAAATGACGAAAACCGGCTTCCCATAAGGGAGCCGGTTTTCATCGAATTGGAGATATTAACGATTCGTTTACTGACGATATTGCTGGATGCGGGTGGTCCGCAGTCCTGCCAGACCGTGCTGGTCGATCGAGAACTGCCAGGAGAGGAATTCGTCGACTGTCAGCGTATAGCGGCTGCAGGCTTCCTCAAGAGACAGAAGGCCACCGCGGACGGCGGCGACAACTTCGGCTTTGCGGCGGATGACCCACCGTTTGGTTCCGGGCGCGGGCAGATCCGCAATTGTTAACGGACTGCCGTCAGGCCCGATGACGTATTTGACCCTCGGGCGATGGGGTTCTGTCATGGCGTACTCACAAACTCTCAACCACTGAACTCACTTCAACAATCTACGCCCAGCGACTTAAAATTTGCCTAAGCCTACAACTCCAATGCGAATAGAACTGGATTTGGTTCGAAATATTGTCCCGAGGAGATGATGCGGCGCAGCGTCAGGTTGTCGGTGTGGTTGGCGTCGTTGGAGTCGTCGGACGCACCACACGCTTGATCTTGTCGACCGTATAGTTGCTGCCGTTGATCGAGAGCAGGGCGGGGCTCGCTGACAGATCGACGGAATCGACAACGCCTTGGACTTCCGTGGAGATGGCGACGTCGCGACCGTTGTCGTCCTTGCCCGTTGCCGTCAGCTTATAGGCCCCTTCGGGATACTGAACGCCGTCATTGCCTTTGCCGTCCCACACGAAAGTGCCGTTGCCCGACTTCAACGTATACTTGCCGGTGTAGACAACGTTACCAGCGGCGTTCGTAATGTTGACGGTGGCTGTAGAGTCCTTGTCGGCGAGCAGATTCCATGTCGCCGACGTCTTGAATTGCGCCGTGCTACCATCGACGGCGACGTTGTTGCCGACATAGATGAGCGCCTGCGTCGCTTCCGTAGCTTTGCCAAGATCGACCAGGGCTTTCAGCTGATCGTTCGACTTGAGCTGCTGTTCGACGCCCGCGAACTGCACCAGCTGCTGCGTGAACTGGTTGGTATCGAGCGGGTCGAGCGGGTTCTGGTTCTGCAACTGCGTCGTTAGTAGCGTCAGGAACGTCTGGAAATTATCCGCAATGCCGGTGGTCGTCGAGCTGGAGTTGTTGCTCGAGTTCGAGTTCTGTGTGGTACCGGAAACGACAGGGGTTGGAGTCGTTGCGTCAACTGCCATGGTTCACTCCTCAGATACTGATGTCGACGCCGCTGCTGGATCCCAGCATGCGGCCATAACCGCGGCCCGCAGCAATGGCAGGCACGGACTCGTCTTCGTGGATCACAAGGCGCTGGGCGTTGCGGCCCGAATTATCGCCACTGTTCTGTTGCTGACCTTGCGATTGATCGCGCAGGCTGAATTGTAGTCCGCTGTCGTTAGTCTTGAGGCCGGCCTGTTCGAGCGCGCGTTGCAGTTGCGGTGCATCCTGGCGCAGCATGGTCAGGGTTTCCGGCTTCTCGACGGTGAGATGCGAGGTCACATTGCCATGCTTGTCGACTTCGAGCCGGACATCGATACGGCCGAGCTCGGCAGGGTCGAGCCGGATGTCGAAGCTGCTCTTTCCTGATTTGGCGTTCTGCGCGATCTCGACGGCGACGCCGTTCAAAGGCACTGGCGCATTGGTCGCGACCGTAGCGGTCAATTGCGGGGTCGCAGCTGCAATCGGCGTCTGAGCGGTCTGCAACGGCTGCTGCTGCTGCAAGCTATTGGTGGCCGGCGCAATCACATCCGGTCCTGCAGCCTGCGCGACGTGTTCGGCGCGACGCTCATGACCAGCGCCAGTCGCGGGCTTTGCAGCTTCCGGTGCGACGGCGGTCGCGTCAGTTGCTACGCCATCTACGGGTTTGTCGCCCGGCTTGGTGTCTTTGCCGACTGTCGCCGCTGCGGCTGCGTCGACTGGCTGCGCGGACGTCGTCGTGGTCGCTTTGGTCTTGTCTTCTGATTTGACCTCAGCCGTTGATGCCGTTGTGGCATCGGCTGCGCCGGTCTTCTTCGCGCCGGCTTTGCCGCCCGCGGGTGTCGCGGATGCGATAAGTGCTGCGAAATTCTCTTCGGCTTCCGGGGGCGTCGTTGCAGGCGCGGCGTCGGCGTCAGCCGTTGCAGCTTCAGTCACGGCCGTCTGGGCTTTTAAAACGGCTGCAGCGATGGCGAGAGGCTGTGCAACGCCGGTGGTTTCGGGCGCTGTCGGAGCTACTGCAACATCGGTCGTGGCCGCTGGCACGGGGATCGCGACTGCGACGGCGGCGACTGCGACGGGCTTCTCGGTTGAGGTCGTTGCATCGACATCGGTCGTTGCGGTCTTGTCGGTATCCTTGGACGAGGCGTCCTTGGTATCGGTCTTGTCGCCCGTCTTCGCGTCGGCCTTGGAATCGGCCTTTGTGTCGCTCTGGTCACTCTTCGTCGCCTTGCGGGAGTCCTGAGCGGCATCGGCTGGCTGAGTATCACGGTCGCTCGCATTGGCGGCCGCGGTGTCGGCGCGATCATCGGACTGCCGTGTGCGGTCATTGCTCGAGGAGCGCGTGTCGTCGCGCCGTGCGGGTGCTGGCAGATCAGGCTGGGCGGCTGCGGCGCGGTCGCTATTGGCGCTGGCAACGGTGTTGCTGTCGACAAGCGAGCCGAAGCTGTCGGCGTTCGACCGCTGATCGTCGCGGGACGAATTCGATCGTGCGGTCTGAAACGAGACGGTTGAGGCGATATCCTGCGTAACGCTAACCACGGGTGGCCTTTCCAGAAGAGTTCTATCCTCCTTTCAGCAAGGACCGGGCCATGTCTCGTTTCATGAAAATATCCATATAAATCAGTATGTTGAAATTCGGAGAGAGCCCGCTTGGGGGCCGTCGCGGCATTATCTTTTCTGCCCGGCGGCAAGAATTGCCGTTCCGGGCGAGGCGCCGTGATTGATTGAGCGCAAGGTGGCCTATATTAAAGTGCCATATCCCAACCATTGTCGGACCGACCTTAAGTTCCGGGATTTGGCTCCGTTTTCCTGATCGCGACGGTTTGCAGCCAGCGCGGTCGCATCAGTGACCGAAACCATGCTCAACAGTCTCGATCTCGAAGGCCGTCCGGAGGACACCAGGGTTGTGGTCGCCATGTCCGGCGGCGTCGACTCCTCGGCGACGGCTGCGCTGTTGAAGTCGCAGGGCTACGACGTCGTCGGTATTACGCTACAACTCTACGATCACGGCGCCGCCACCCACCGCAAGGGCGCCTGCTGTGCCGGTCGTGACATCCACGATGCCCGCGACGTGGCTGAGCGGATCGGGATCCCGCATTACGTGCTGGATTACGAAAGCCGGTTCCGCGAGTCCGTCATCGACAATTTCGCCGCGAGCTATGCCTCCGGCGAAACCCCGGTGCCGTGCATCGAATGCAATCGTTCGGTCAAGTTCCGCGATCTGCTGGCGACCGCGCGCGATCTCGGTGCGCAGGCGCTGGCGACCGGTCATTATGTGGCCTCGCGCCGCCTTGCTGACGGCTCGCGTGCCATGGTCTGCGCTGCCGATGCCGATCGCGACCAGAGCTATTTCCTGTTCGCCACAACGCAGGAACAGCTCGATTATCTCCGCTTTCCGCTCGGCGACATGAGCAAGCCGCAGACCCGCGAACTGGCCCGGCAGTTCGATCTGTCGGTCGCCGACAAGCAGGACAGCCAGGACATCTGCTTCGTGCCGTCCGGCCGCTACACCGATGTGATCGAGCGTCTGAAGCCGAATGCGCTCGAACCGGGCGAGATCGTCGATATGGATGGCCATGTCATCGGCCGCCATGACGGCATTATCCATTTCACCATCGGCCAGCGCCGCGGCCTCGGTATTGCGGCCAGCGCGCCGCTCTATGTGATCAAGCTCGACGCCGTCACCCGGCGCGTGGTCGTCGGCCCGCGCGAGGCCTTGCGGATGCACCGCATTGTGCTGCGCGACGTCAACTGGATCGGTGGCGGCTCGCTGGAAAGCGCCGTGGGCAGTGGTCTCGAACTGTTCGTCAAGGTGCGCTCGACCCGTGGACCACAGCCGGCCTGGCTGCGTGCTGTGAATGGCGGCTACGAGATCGAACTGGTCGGCGGCGAAGAGGGCGTGTCGCCCGGTCAGGCCTGTGTGTTCTACGACGCGCCGGACGGTCAGGCCCGGGTGCTCGGCGGCGGCTTCATCAAGAGCGCTGCGGCGAAAAGCCCTGTCAGCACCTCCCCCCGCGATGCTAATGTCCCCGCCGTCGCAGCGATGCGTGTGTAAGAGTTCAGGGTAGGGGCATGGCTGGCGATATCGACCGCGCAGGGGTCGCGAAGGCTTACGGGCGCTGGGCGCCGATTTACGATCTCGTTTTTGGCAAGGTGTTCGATAGCGGTCGGCAATCGACGATCATCGAGGCCGATCGCATTGGCGGCCGCATCCTGGATGTCGGTGTCGGCACAGGTCTGTCGCTGGTCGATTATGCTCGCACCACGAAAATTTGCGGCGTCGATATTTCCGAGCCGATGTTGCGCAAGGCGCATGAGCGCGTCCGCACCCACAATCTCACCAATGTCGAAACGCTGGCGGTCATGGATGCGAAGAATCTCGCATTCCCCGACAATCATTTCGATGCTGTGGTGGCGCAATATGTCATCACAGCCGTACCCGATCCGGAAGCGACGCTGGATGATTTCATCCGCGTCTTGAAACCAGGCGGCGAGCTCATTCTCGTCAATCACATCGGCGCCGAAAGCGGTCCGCGCAAGATTTTCGAACTGGCCTTTGCGCCGCTGGCACGCCGGCTCGGCTGGCGACCGGAATTTCCGTGGAAGCGGCTGGTGGACTGGGCAACGGTCCACGGCGGGATCACGCTGGCCGAGCGCCGACCTATGCCGCCGATGGGGCATTTTTCGCTGATCCGCTACATTAAATCCTGACTGTTGCAGCGCGAGGCCGGAACCTCCAATGGCGCCCGCGGTTTGCTCGGGATGCAGATCAAACAGTCGCTCGTCATCGCAGGTCTTGTCATCGCCGGTTCCAGCGCCGCCTTCGCGCAGGCGCCGCCGACGCCTGCCACGCCTCCCGCACAGACCGCGCCGCCGGCGGCCGAGCGTGCAAATGCCAATTGTGCGCCGACACAAACGACCCCGCAGGGGACGATAGCTCCAAGCGGTACGACAACGGGCCAGAGCCCGGAACCGCTGGGCGATAAACTTGCGAAATCAGATGGTGTTCTTTGCCCGCCGAGCAATGTCGATCCCGCGATGCGGGCACCCGCGCCGAATTCGGATAGCAGCAATACGCCGGTGATTTCGCCACCCGGCAGTCCCGGTGGCGATCAAAGCGTTCGGCCGAAGTAAGTCTTAACGAGTTCGTCAGACGCGCGGCACGGATACAGGCCGCGCGTCACGCGTTTGCGCGGCGAGCCGGATGCCTGCATTGGCCGCACCAAATCCCTGATAGTTGCGGCGCTCGACAATCTCGAAGAAGAAGCGCTCATCAAAGCTCGGCGTGTAGATCTGGAAGAATTCGCCGTCGCCTTCGCGATCATACAGGATCTGGTTGTCGCGCAGCGCAGCCATCAGCTCGGCGTCGAGCCCGTATTTGGCTTCCACGTCATCGTAATAATTGTCGGGAATGCGCAGGAATTTAGCGCCGCGTTTGCGCATATCGGCCACCGCAGCAAAGATATCGTCGCACAAGAACGCGATGTGTTGCACGCCGGAACCGAAGAACTCCGAGATGAAGCGGTTCGACAGTGTGCGCGTTGCGGATGATCCGTTCAGGATGATACGCAGCGACTGATTGGCTGATATCAGCGCCTGGCTTTGCACGAGGCCGACTGGGTCGGGAATTTCCATCTGCGGCAGGCGCTGCAGGTCGAGAATGCCGGTGTAAAACAGAAGCCACGACAACATCTCGTCATAGGGCATCGATTGCGAGATGTGATCGACGACGGAGAGATGATCTGTACCGGCATCGCTCTTGAGCGGCTCGAAATCTACGTCCCAGTTCTTGCCGGCCGCTTCCAGGAAATAGAGAAGACTGCCACCGACGCCGTGGATCGCCGGGATTTCCAGTTCGCCCGGTCCGACCGGCTGATAGAATGTTCGCGCCTGCAATGCTTCAGCGCGCGCCATGGCCTGCTTGGTATTGCCCACGTCCAGTGCGATGGCGCACACGCCGGGGCCATGCGTCACGTAATGCGAATGCGCGAAACCGTCCGGCTCAGAATTGATCACGAGTTCGATGGTGCCCTGCGACCAGCGTTCGACGTCCTTGCTCCGATGGGCGCCGGTCTTGCGAAAGCCGAGCTGGCTGAGCAGAGTTGCGAGGTCTGTCGCCTTGGTCTCATTGACGGCAAATTCGATAAAGCCGACGCCGCGGGTGGATGTCTTTGGCTGCAGCGCGTCGGCCGGTGTCTTTGCCAGTTGATCCTGCAACAGGATCAGTGAGCGCAACCCGTCCGTGGCAGTGCGAACCGCGGAGCCTGCGCGGAACTGGTCGTTGAAAATCTCGAGGGACCACGCGCCGCTATAGCCGGTGGCTTGCACGGCTTCCATGAACTTGGCCACAGGCAGGTCGCCCTGACCGGGGAAGCAGCGGAAATGCCGGCTCCACGACAGGACATCGAGGCCCAGCTTCGGCGCGTCGGCGAGCTGCACCAGAAAGATTTTATCGGCCGGGATCGATGCAATGGCGCTGACGGGAAATGCCGGGGCCAGCGCATGGAAGCTATCGAGGATCACGCCGATGGACGGGTGATTGGCGCGGCGCACGATCTCCCAGGCATCGCGATAGTCGTTGACATGAGCGCCCCATGCGAGTGCTTCGAAACCCACGCGCATATAGTGCTTTGCGGCAAGATCGCCGAGCTCGCGAAAATCAGCGGCCGCACGGTCGATACCGCCGAGCGAGGCCGGCGAGATGTTGCTGCAGATCAGCATCAAATCTGTCTGCAATTCCTTCATCAGGTCGAACTTGCGTGCCGCGCGCGCGAAGTTGCGGCTGCGCTGTGGCTCCGGCATGCCCTCGAAGTCGCGGAAGGGCTGGAAAGCACAGATGGTCAGGCCGAGGTCGCGGCACATCTGGCCGACATCCCTGGGGCTTCCATTGAAGGACAGAAGGTCCGCTTCAAATATCTCGACCTCGTCAAAGCCGGCTGCAGCGATGGCGCGGAGTTTCTCATCCAGTGCGCCTGATAGCGAGACGGTGGCGATCGAGAGCTTGTTCATGCCGCGGTCTCCGTCATGGCACCGCCGAGGAACAACTGTCCGATACGTGGATCGTTGAGCACACGGTCAGCCTTGTCCATCAAGCGGGTCTGGCCGAGTTCGAGCACGATGCCGAAATCGGAAATCTCCAGCGCCGAGCGCGCATTCTGCTCGATCATCAGGATCGAGACACCGCGGTCACGCAGCTCTTTCAGGATATTGAAGGTCTGCAACACCATCAGCGGCGACAGCCCGATGGAAGGCTCGTCGATCAGCACCAGCTGCGGATTGAGCAGGAGGCCGCGGGCGATTTCGAGCTGCTTCTGCTCGCCGCCGGACAGCGTCGAGGCCTGCTGCTTGGCTTTGGTGCGGAGCACGGGAAATTTGTCGAGAGCGGCCTCGATACGGGCCGGCAGATCGGTGATGTCACGACCGGCAGCGACGGCACCGAGTTCGATATTGTGACGGACCGTAAGTTCCGGGAAGATGTTGCGTCCCTGCGGAACATAGCAGATGCCTGCCGTCAGCAATGCGCGCTGACTGAGACCGGTGACGTCCTTGCCTTTGAACGTGACTTTGCCTTCGCGGAGCTTCAGCAGACCGAAGATCGCCTTGAACACCGTGGACTTGCCGGCGCCGTTTGGCCCGATGACGGTGGTGATCGACCCAGCCGGCACCGAGAAGGTAGTGCCATTCAAGATCGTCATCTTGCCGTAGCCGCCGACAAGGTTCTGAACGTCCAGGATCGCATCGCTCATAGCGTTATATCCTCAATGTCCCAGATAGGCTTCGATCACGGCAGGATTGGCGCGGATTTCGTCCGGTCGCCCCACCGCAAGAACCTTGCCTTCGGCCATCACCATCACGCGTGTGCAGAGCGACATCACGAATTCCATGTTGTGCTCGATGACAACGAAAGTGGCGCGCTTCTCCCGGTTGATCGCCGCGAGGCGGTCCTTGAGATCCGCGAGCATGGTCAGGTTGACGCCGCCGGCAGGCTCGTCGAGCAGCACGAGGCGCGGTCCGCCCATGAAGGCCATCGCTGCGTCGAGCAGTTTCTGCTGGCCATAAGATAGGCCGCCCGCGGGCTCATCGGCGAGATGGTCGAGCTTGAAGAAGCCGATCATCTGGTTGGCGGCCTCCGTCAGACCGGCATCGGATGGGCCGAGCAGGCGTGACAGCATGTTACCCTGGTGTTCCTGACCGGCGAGGATCAGATTTTCGCGCACCGACAGCTTCGGGAATACCTGCAGCAATTGAAACGTGCGGCTGACACCGAGGCCGTTCAACTCCGACGGCCGCATGCCGGTGACCACCTTGCCATCGACCTTCACTTCGCCGGCGCTTGGTGTGAGCTGGCCGAGGATGCAATTGAACAGCGTGGATTTGCCGCAGCCGTTGGGGCCGATCAGGCCGAGGATTTCGCCTTCCTGCACATCGAACGAGACGCCGTTCACGGCGGTGATGCCGCCGAAGCTCTTGCGGATGTTGCTGACTTCGAGAACTGCGGTCATGGCGCCGTTTCCAGTTTCGCTTTGGCGACGGCACGCAATGCGGACGCTGCCTTGGTGCGGCGTTCGGAGATGTAACGATCGAGAATGCCGAGAATGCCGGTGGGTGAGTAGATTAGCAGCAGGATCACCGCGATGGCATAGAGCATCAGATAGTAGCCCTGCGTGAAGCGCAGCCATTCCGGCAGCAGCACGGCGATCATCGCGCCGAGGAAGGGCCCGAAGAAGAAACCGGAGCCGCCGACGATCACCATCATCAAGAGATCGAGGGACAGCGACAGGTGGAACGGCACGGGATCGACATATTGGGTCAGCGGCGCATAGAGCGTGCCGGCAACGCCGCCGAGTGCGGAGCCGATCGCAAAGGCCATCAGCGTATAGCGCCGTGTGTCGATGCCGAGCGAGAGCGCGCGAACGGGATTTTCGCGCAGCGCAATGAAAGCGCGGCCCCAGGGCGAACGGATCAGCCACCAGACGGCCAGTGAGACGAGCCCGAGCGACCCCAGACAGACATAATAAAATGGCAACGGTCGTCGCGTTGGATAGCCGAAGATTTCCGGGCGAGGGATGTTGCTGATGCCGTAGATACCCTTGGTCAGCCAATCCTCGTTGCGGAAGACAAGGAAGGCCAGCGTCGAAAAGGCGAGGGTGACGAAAGCCAGATAGTGGTGCTGTACGCGCAGCGCGGGATAGCCGAGGATCCAGCCGATGGCGAAACACAGCACGATGGCGACGCCGAGTGCCGCGATCAGCGGCATACCGCTGGTGGTCATGATTGCAGCAGTATAAGCGCCGATGCCGACAAAGGCGCCTTGCGCCAGCGAGACCTGTCCTGCATAGCCCAGCGTGAGATTGAGCCCCATGGCGGCGATGGTCATCACAGCCCACTGGCTCAGGATGAACAGACCGTAGCGGTTGAAATTCATCGGAACGATGATCAGCGCGGCAATGACAACGATGCCTAAGCCGATCTTGAGGTACTTCGCCGCGGTCATACGGTGCGCTCCTCAGGCCGGCCAAGCATGCCTTGCGGGCGAAACAGAATGATCGCGATCAGCAGGATCAATGGCACGGCGGCGCGATATTGGGTGGAGACATAGGCGGCTGACAGATTGTCGACGACGCCGATCAGCAGGCCGCCGGCAATGGCGCCGCGGACCTGATTGAAACCGCCCACAATGGCGGCGATGAACGCTGCCTGGCCGAGCACTTCGCCGTTGGAGAATTTAGCGAGATAGATCGGTGTGATGAGGAGCGAGGCCAGCGCGACCAGAAACGCGTTAATCAGGAAGGTCAGCAGGATCATGCGTTCAACGGGCACGCCGATGATGCGCGCGACGGTCGGGTTCTGCGCGGCGGCCTGCATCTGGTGACCGATCGAGGTGCGGTTCAGCAACATCGTCAGGCCGAGCACAGCGAGAATCGCCAGCACCAGCACGCCAATGCTCTGCAGGGCGACGACGCGGCCGAAAATCGTGACGTCACCGCCCGGGATGATCGATGGAAATGGTGAGGCTTCGGCGCTCCAGAATTGCTTGGCGGCTTCCTTGATGCCGATGGCCAGGGCCATGGTCGCGATCGCCAGCGGCAGCACGCCATGGCGCAGCATCGGATCGACCAGCAGCATCTTGAAGCCGAGGCCCAGCAGCAGCAGCGACAGCGCGATGCCAATCAGGATCGCCAGCCAAAATGGCGCGCCAGCATGCATCACCGCCAGCATCAGGAAGGCCGGTAGCATGACGAATTCGCCTTGCGCGAAATTGATGGTCTGCGAGGTCTGCCACAGCAGCGTGAAGCCGACGGCGACGATGGCGTAGATCGCTCCGGTGGCAAGGCCTGCGATCAAGAGGTCGAGGAGATTGGACATGGTGTGTCTCCCACGCGTGGCGTGGATGGGAATGATCTATCGGTCGTCATTGCGAGGAGCGAAGCGACGAAGCAATCCAGCCTTCGCTCCTGGCATCTGGATTGCTTCGCCCAAACGAAACTGGCGTTGCCAATTTCGTCAGGGCTCGCAATGACGGCTGATGGTTCGTCAGTTGTTCAGCTTTGGCAGCACCTGCTTGACGACCTGCTTGCCCTCGACGATCTCGACCAGGAAACCCTGGCGATCGATATCGCCATTGGCGTCGAAGGTTGCGTCCATCAGGATGCCTGGCTCCTTGGCAGCGGTGATGGTGAAGCCGTGCAGGGCGTCGGCGAAGCCCTTGGAATCGACCTTGCCCATCTTCTCGGTGGTGGCCTTGATCATATGGATCGCGAGCCAGCCCTTGAGGCCATTATGGTCCGGGACGTAGTTATACTTCTTCACGAACTTGTCACGGAACGCTTTGATCAGTTCGACTGGCGCGTCGGTAGTGAGACCGACATGGCCACGGGCGCCATTAGCTGCGTCGCCAGCGAGTTCGACGACCTTCTGTCCGACCAGCGTGGTTTCGCCGACCAGCGGCACGGTGATGCCCTGGCGCTTCAGTTCCTTGAGTATGCGCGCGCTCTCTTCTTCGTTGACATAGACGAACACCGCGTCTGGCGCCGCTGCCTTGATCTTGCTGACGTCGGCCGCGAAGTCAGCCTGGCCGGCTTCGGTGGAGAGATCGGCCGCGACCTTGATATTGTACTTGGCGAATTCCTTGCTGATGGAATCGCGCCCGCCCTTGCCGAAGTCGTTATTGACCCAGACGATGGCGACCGACTTCGCTTTCAGTTCATCATTGATGTATTTGGCGACCTTCGGCATCGACGATTGCTGGCCGAACGAGGTGCGGAACAGAAACTTGTTGCCGGCCTGGGTCAGTTCGGCGGCTTCGCCGCCCATGATCTGCGCGATGCCGGCTTCGGCGGCGAGCGGCGCGGTGACCTTCACCGAACCGGAATAGCCGGGCCCGAGCAGCACATAAGGCTCGGCGTCCAGTGCCTTCTGAACCTGCGCGCGGGCAACACCCGGGTTGGACTGCGAGTCTGCGTGGGTCACTTCCAGCTTGCGGCCGAGTACACCGCCCTTGGAGTTGATCTCCTCGATCGCGAGATCGATGCCGTTCTTCCAATTGGTGCCGACGGTGGCGCCGCCGCCGGACAATTCGGCGACATTGGCGAGTTTAATAGGGGCTCCGGACTGCGCGATGGCAGCACCGGTCAATACAGTCGCGAGCAGGGCGCTCGCCAAAAACACTGGCTTCATGGAATCCTCCTGTTGCTAATTGTTGTGGTTATCTATGCGGCCTTATGAGCGGCCGCTTCATTCAGGCTGCGTTTGGTGTCGGGTACCTTTTGACCATGACGGCGTCGAAAGCAATTCCCATTTCAGTTGGTGAAGGCGCGAATCTTGTAAACAACTCAAAGGCATCGGCGGCCTGGTAGATCGCCAGATCGCGCCCTGTCATGACCGGCGCGCCCTTGGCCTTTGCCGCGTTGAGCAGCGGCGTCCACAGTGGGGAGTACACAGCATCCGCAACCCACGCTTCCGCGTGCAGCAGCGCATCGGGCACCGGCGTGCCGCGGTTGGGTAACATGCCGATGGGTGTACCGTTGACGATGCCGACTGCACTGCGAACAGCGTCATCGACGCTTTCCGCCACGCGGATGCTTTGCCTGTTCTGGAGCAGGGAGACGAGATGCCGGGCCTTGGCCGTGTCAGTATCGAAAATCCGGATCTCCGAAACGCCGAGATCGGCCAATGCAAAGGCGATGGCCTTGCCGACGCCGCCGGTGCCGATGACCGCGACCGGGCCGTGATTGGAATTGGCGACCAGTTGTCTGGCTGCGCGGGCAAAGCCCGTGGTGTCGGTGTTGTGCCCAGTGAGCCTGCCGTCGCGCACTACGACAGTGTTGACGGCGCCGATGGCCTTGGCCCCGGGCGATAGATCATCCAGTAGGTCGACCACCGTTTCCTTATAGGGAAAAGTCACATTGATACCGGCAAAGCCGAGGCGACGGACGCCGTCGAGAATAATGCGTAATTCGCTACGGTCGGCACCGGCGATTTCGATCAGCTGATAGTGACAGCGCGCGCCCATGGCCTCGGCGGCCCGCTCATGCATCGCCGGCGACGCCGAATGGGCGATCGGCGCACCAAGCAAGCCGGTGAGGAAGCGTTGGCCCGTCGCCGGGATATGGGGCGTCGCAGAGGTCATGGATCGAAGGTCACTGTCAGTCGGTCATCGGAAAACTGGAAAGAAAGATAGCGCGGCGGCGATCTAACACAATTACCCTGTTATACAACAAACATAACATGATGTTATTTTTTACGGACGCGCGCGGCCGGCTTTGCAGCGGCAATTTTGTGAGAGCCGACTGCGCGCATCTCGGTGCGCAGGCAGTCGATGAAATGCTCGATATGCAGCGACAGCGGCGCGCCGCGTTTCACGGCGACATAGGTATCGAACCGGGTGGGTTCGACGATGCGGATCACCTCGACGCCGGGATAGCCGCCATGGGCCACCGTGAACTGGTCGATGACCGCGATGCCCAACCCTGCCTTCACCAGGGCACAGACCGTGGTGCCAAATCTCGCCCGGATGGTGATGTCGTACTTGAGTTTATTGCGGGCGAAAATCTCCGCCATGATCCGACCGTAGGGATCATTGGGGTCGATGCCGATGAGGGGATACCGGATGATCTCCTTGGCCGACACCTGCTTGCGACCTGCGAGTTCGTGTCCCTCCGGTACGATGCAGAACAATTCGCCGGATGCCAGCGGCATGAAGTCGAGCCCGGGATGTTCGAGCCGATAGCTCATGGCGACGCAGTCGCCGCGACCGAGGAGCAGATAGTCGATCGCCTCCTCAAGCTTGAGAATGTTGATGTCGATCCGCAGGCCGGGATAACGACGCCGCACCTGCTCGATGGCGCGTGGCACCATCACCTGCGAGATACTGGGAACCGATCCGATGCGCAATTCCGACAGTGTTCCGTGGCCGATTTTGGAGATGATCTCGGTGAGGTCGTCGACTTTCTTGTAGACACCGTTGATCTGCTCGAAAATATTCTGCGCTTCAGGCGTCGGGAAGTAGCGTCCGTTCTGGCGCTGGAAGAAGCGGATGCCGAGCGACTTCTCGGTGTATTTGACCAGCCGACTGATGCCGGGCGCAGACACATTCAGGAGTTTGGCAGCGCCGCCAATGGTGCCCGTCACCATGACGGCGCGGATCACTTCAACCTGGCGTAACGTCATCATGCGCAAAAACTCTCGTTATGCTGAATGGCGCGGATGGTGCGCCAGAATGCGTGCTCTTCTGCCCTGGATGGATATGGTGCCGACCGCGTCCTGCGAACCGGGTAGCATCTTCCCCAGAGATTATCAGAACACATCTGAATTGATTCAATTTTTACCGACAGTTCGCAATCGAATTAACGCAAGTTGTAGGAGTGGATTGTAGAAGGGGCACATTGGTCTATTTTCAGGTCAGCCCACATTCGTCGTTTCCGCCGCTGAGGTCCTATGCGCGTCGCTGTCGTCCACGATTGGCTCTACACGCTGGGCGGTGCCGAGCAGGTGCTGCGCGAGATATTGCAGTGCTATCCGGAAGCGGATGTGTTCACGCTGTTCGATGTGCTGACGCCGGAAGATCGCGCCAAGATTGGCTTCAAGAAGGCGCGTACCAGCTTCCTGCAGAAGATGCCGTTCATCCGCAAACGTCATCGGTCATATTTGCCACTCATGCCGATCGCGATCGAGCAGTTCGATCTGTCGGGCTACGACCTGGTTATTTCCAGCAGTTATGCGGTGGCCAAGGGCGTGATCACCGGCCCGAACCAGCTTCACGTGTCCTATGTGCATTCGCCGATGCGTTATGCGTGGGATCTGCAGCACGCTTACCTGAATGAAAGCGGCTACACCGCTGGCATCAAGAGCGCGTTGGCGCGGGCGCTGCTGCACCGGATCCGGATCTGGGACGTACGCACGGCCCATGGGCCGGACGCCATGCTGGCGAATTCTAATTTCGTCGCCAAGCGGATCAAGAAGGTCTATGGCCGCGACGCCAAGGTCATCTACCCGCCGGTGACCATGTCGAAGCTGCCGCCTGATCTGCCTACCGGAGACCACTTCCTCGCGGCAAGTCGTCTGGTGCCCTACAAGAAAATCGAGGCGGTGATTCAGGCCTTTGCTGAATTGCCGGATCAGAAGTTGATCGTTGCAGGCGACGGGCCGGATGCGGAGCGGCTGAAGGCGATCGCCGGCCCGAACGTGACGTTTGTCGGCTTCGTCAGTGATGAGAAGTTGCGCGAATTGATGGCGACGGCGCGTGCCTTCGTCTTTGCCGCCGAAGAAGACTTCGGGATCATCGTGGTCGAAGCTGAGTCCGAGGGCGCCCCGGTCCTAGCGTTCGGCCGCGGCGGTGCGCGCGAGACGGTCTCGGCCTCTCCCGAATTGCGCACCGGCATGTTTTTCGATTCCAACGAGCCGAAAGCGATTGCGGAATGCGTCCGTGCCTTCGTGGCCAATGAGAGTTCGTTCTCGCGTGCCGACTGCCGGATGCAAGCCGAGAAATTCTCGGCTGAGCGTTTCCGCAACGAACTGATGTCGTTCGTGAACGATCACATGCGGACATTCAGCGGTGAGCGGCGGCGTAACCGCGATGGCAGCTCGCCGGATCCGGCGGGCTTCAAGCGGCGCTGGAGCGATGCCAAGGATTCCGCCAGAAGCGAATAGGCGTCTGCCGTTACGATGGCGTCCGCGACGCGGGGGCTTTGTAATCCGGAAACCGCGACAACATGGCGGTTTTCAGGAACTTGAAATGCGAGATGCTGACAGCAAGGT
Organism: Tardiphaga sp. 813_E8_N1_3; assembly: GCF_051811025.1. Lineage (NCBI taxonomy): Bacteria > Pseudomonadati > Pseudomonadota > Alphaproteobacteria > Hyphomicrobiales > Nitrobacteraceae > Tardiphaga > Tardiphaga sp. 813_E8_N1_3. The sequence goes on along the minus strand of NZ_JBPWQE010000001.1, from coordinate 4,618,132 downwards.
CGCGCAACCGGCGCTGGCCGTTTGAAATTTCGGTCTCGAACAGGTCCAGGTGATCGCTGTCAAGCTTCTCCCGGGTCAGATACTCATCGTCCCCGTTGCCGAAGGTCACCGCCGCGCGCGCCAGCACATCGTCGACGCGCCGGGTGAGGCCGGCCTGCTCGGCTTCGGCATTGCTGAGCGCGCTATCGAGGGCCGAAAGGACGAAATCCAGCCGCTCGCGATCGGTCTCGGCGTCGCGCTCGGCGGAGCGAGCCCTGAACTCACGCTCGCCGACAAGGCTGCGAAGATAGTTCTGGGCACGGGCCCGCAGGAACATCTGGAACATGCCGTATCCGGTCCAAGCGCGCGCGGCGGCATGCCGCGCAATGGCGCAGCTTGGCCGATTATGGTGATCAATCGGTTAAGAAATCGGATGCGTGATCGGGCGGCCTTTGTTCTCGGCGTGCTGCTCCTGGCGATGGCGACCGGCGCAGGTTCGGCCAGCCAGAATGCCATCGGCATCGCCGTCGCGGGCGGCATGGTCACCGCGACGGCGCTCGGCATCTTCTTCGTGCGGTTCTTTACGGGCTGGTGCGGCGCCTGTTTCCGGGTCGCAAGAAGGACGAAAAGGGCCGGGCGCATGAGCATGCAGTCGGCATCGCCCGCGGAGTAGTCCCGTCATGTCGGACATTTCGTCCGACTTATAGCGGTCGTCAGGGAATTCCGGCTATCCTCCCGAAAAATATGAGGGATGGAAACAGATGCCGCTGCCTTCGGGTGACCGCCGCGTGATCGACGACTCCAGCGGCAAAGCAAGTGCCGCGCGTTTTGCGGAAACAATCCGGCCGCGACTGTCGGTGCCTTTGGTCGCAGCACCGATGTTTCGCGTGTCAGGCCCGGAACTCGTCATTGCCGCATGCAAGGCCCGTGTGATCGGTTCGTTTCCAACAGCCAACTGCCGAACGGACGACGAACTCGATAGCTGGATAGCGCGCATTCTCGGCGCCCTCGGGCCGGACGACGCGCCGTTCTGTCCGAATCTCATCATTCGCCGCGAGAGCTTGCAGGATGATCTGGCGACGGTGATCCGGCATGGTTGCGAGATGGTGATCACCAGCGTCGGACCGCCGGATGCGGTCGTCGCTCCGCTGCATGAGGCAGGCTGCATGGTGTTTGCCGATGTCGCCTCGATCCGTCATGCCAAGAAGGCCATTGCAGCGGGAGTCGATGGTCTCGTCTTGCTGACCGCTGGTGCCGGCGGGCAAACGGGGTGGGTCAACGGCTTTTCCTTCGTCCGCGCGGTTCGCTCCTTCTATGAAGGGCCGATCGTGCTGGCCGGCGGCGTGTCGGACGGGCAGGCGGTGTTTGCCGCCGAGGTGCTGGGCTGTGATCTCAGCTATATGGGCACCAAGTTTATTGCCACCGAGGAGAGCATGGCGGTGGACGAGTACAAGCAGATGCTCGTCACGTCCGAGCTCGACGATGTCCTGCTGTCACGGGCCTTCACCGGGCTGGAAACCAATACGCTGGTTCCCTCGATTGTCGCGGCGGGCCTTGATCCGAAAGATCTGCCGACTGACATGACCAAAGAACGCGCCGATGCGCTCTATGGCCGGCAAGCGACGTCCGGGGTCAAGCGATGGCGCGATGTCTGGAGCGCAGGTCACTCTGTCTCAGGTGTTGCTACAATCGAGCCCGTAGCGACGCTGGTCGCCCGCACGCGCGATGAATATGAGACTGCGCGCTCAACGACACGGCGTTCGCCTCCGGGGGCGGCGCGCTAGGAGTGAAGTATGCGCGCCCGGCGCAAGGTTTCGGACGGCAATTCCGCAAAGTGGCGCTTGTAGTCGAGCGAGAACTGGCTGAAGTGCCAGAAGCCCCATTTCACCGCGATGTCGTACACGCCGATCTGTTCATCGGTGCATTGCTTCAGTTCCCGGCGCACGCGATTGAGCCTGACGGCGCGGAGATAGTGGATAGGATTGCTGCCGAGCACGTCCTGGAAACAGTAGTTCAGCTTGCGACGGCTGGCGCCGACGCCCTTGCAGACGTCGAGGATCGACATCGGCTCGTCCGGTCGGGCCAGCAGGCGCAGGCGCGTTCGACCAGACGCTTGCGTGCATTGCCGCCGCGCAGGTCGTCGCAAGGCTGCAACGTTGGCAACAGATCAATGATCTCCGACAGCAAATTGTCTTCGAGGTGCTGGCGGGCCGCGATGTCGCCCAGAATCTGCGGTGTCTGCGCGACGATCTGGTGCACATAGATCAGTAACTGCCGGACGCGGTCGATGGCACCGGCGTCGGTCTTCAATTCTCTGAGCTGATGCCAGAGACCGTCAGGCAGTTCGATCTGCAAGGCCGCCAGCGTTTTTTCCATGAGCGCGGCGTCCATCACCACACCGCGCAGTTCGAATTCCGGCGGCGTACACATGTCGACTTCTGCATCGAAGCACGCAATCACATTGCCCGGCGACATGCAGGCGCCGTTGAAATTGATGTCGGTCTGGGTGTTCCACGGTAGCGCGATGCCGAAACTGTCGGAGCCGAGCAGTCCGTATTGGCGCACTTTCTGGCTTGTGGTTTCCCTAAACACCTGAAGTCCGGGGAGCCGTACCTCGGTGAAAGTGCCGCGAAAAGCGCCGCTGCTGATCTGATCGTAGTCCAGCCGCCAGCGGCCGAGATTGGCGCAATGCGTATCGACGTCATCGCTCGCGGCGTCGAATAGCCAGGAATCCGCAGCTATTCCGGCGCTTCCACCGGCAGAGACATCAGGAGACAACAACATGCCGGATTCACTCTTGGCCGATCAATCAGGGTGCAGATGTCGATCTAAGCAAAGCCTATGCCAGTCCCGCCGGAAAGGCATGTGCTGATTTTCGGAAGAATTGCCGATTCTTGATAACGGCCGAACCGACCCCCGCCGATGATCCCGCATCCGAGCAGCCCGCAACGGCCGCTCGCCATCATGCTGCGGTGCCATGCGAGGTCGAGATGAAGCCAAGTGACATCATGAAGGGTGCGCCTCCTTCGGCCGAAGCGCTGGTAACCCGCTTCAACTGGCGGAATTATCCGTACAGCCGGTGGAGCTTTCGTAATACGCGGCAGGTCCTGCCGACGGCGGATATCCGACGCTCCTCAACGCCGAGCGTCTTGACGTCGTTGGTTCGCGATCTCACCACGGTGGCCTTTGTTGCCGACGGAAAGCAGACGACGGTCGCCGAAACGCTGGCGCAGACCTACGCCGACGGATTGCTGGTGATGCAGCACGGCAAGATCGTCAGCGAATGGTACGGCGATGGCATGACCCCGCATACGCCTCATCTGGTGTGCTCGGTCAGCAAGTCGATTTGCGGCACGCTGGGAGGTGTGCTGGTCGAGTGCGGTTTGCTCGATCCCGATAAGCCGGTCACCCACTACGTTCCGGAAGTCGCGACGTCGGTCTATGGCAGCTGCACCGTCCGCAACCTGCTCGACATGACCGTTGCGATCAAGTTCGACGAGGACTACGACGACCCCGAAGGTGATGTTGTCAAATATCGTCTCTGCAACGGCTGGGACGTGCTGCCGAACGGCACCGCGCAGGGTGACCAGCGCAGCTTCCTTGCGACGCTGCGGCCCAATGGTGGACCGCATGGCAAGGTGTTCCACTACGTGTCGACCAATACCGACGTGCTGGGCTGGGTCTATGAGAAGGCCTGTGGCAAGCCCTATGCGCAGATCCTATCCGATTGCATCTGGGCGCCGATGGGCGCCGAGGACGACGCCTATATCACGCTAGACACGCATGGCGCCTCGCGCTCTGCGGGCGGCATCTGCGCGACGGTGCGCGATCTCGCCCGCTTCGGCGAGATGATCCGTAATCGCGGTCTCGCCAATGGCACGCAGGTGGTGCCCGGTAGCTGGATCGACGACATCCATCTCAACGGGGATACCAAGGCTTGGGCCAATGGGGACCTCGCTTTCGTCTTCCCAAGCGGTCGCTATCGCGCCTGCTGGTACACCATCGATCCCGCGCGTCTCGATCTGGCCGCCGTCGGCATCCATGGCCAGTGGATCTACATCGACCCCACCACTGATACGGTGATCGTCAAGGTCGCGGCACAGCCGAAACCGATGGATATCGCCATCGACCATCGCTGGCTTGCGGCGTTCCGCGCCATCGGGGAAGCGCTGTCCAAATCTTCCGTCTGACGTTTCGCATCACTCTCATTGCCTGGAGACCGCCATGTTCAATGATTTCAGCCGTCGTTCGCTGCTCAAGGCCGGGGCTGCCGGTCTCGCCGCCGGCATGATGCCACGCATCGCGCGCGCGCAATCGAGCAAGATCATCCGCGCCGTGATGCATGCGCCGCTGCGCGCCACCGATCCCCTGATCAACACTGCATGGACCGGCCGCAACCACGGTCTGAACATCTACGACACGCTGTTCTCCACTGATTCGAAATTCCAGGTCCGGCCGCAGATGGTCGAGGCCTATGAGGTCTCCGCCGACAAGCTGACCTATACGTTCAGGCTGCGCTCCGGGCTCAAGTTTCATGACGGCGCTCCGGTGACGTCGGCGGACGTGATCCCTTCGCTGCAGCGCTGGGCCAAGCGCGACACCATGGGCGCGCGGATGATGACGTTTGTCGCCGAGTTGAAGCCCGTCGATGAACGCACCTTCCAGATGGTGCTGAAATCCCCCTATGGCCAGGTCCTGCAGACGCTCGCCAAGCCGTCCAGCATCATGCCCTTCATCATGCCGGCCCGCCTTGCCGCGCAGGCGCCGGACCAGCCAGTGACAGAATTCGTCGGCTCCGGTCCGTTCAAATTCGTCACGTCGGAGTTTCGTCCGGGCAACCGCGCCGTCTACGAGCGTAACGCGGATTACGTCTCGCGTGACGAGCCGTCCGACGGCCTCGCTGGCGGCAAGATCGTCAAGATCGACCGTTATGAGTGGATCAGCATGCCGGACTTCCAGACGGCAGCCAATGCGCTGATCAACAAGGAGATCGATTTCCTCGAAGCCGCGCCGCACGACATCCTGCCGTCGTTGATTGCCGCAAAGGACATTACCGTCGCCGACTACAATCCACTCGGCTTCATGTCGGTGGTGCGCATGAACTGGCAGACCGAGCCGTTCAACAAGCAGGAAATCCGGCAGGCCGTGATGTATGCGAGCGACCAGGCCGACTGGCTTGATGCGCAGGTTGGCAATCCCGAATATTATCAGGCTTCCGCTGCAATGTTCGGCGTCACTACGCCGCTGGCGAGCGAGGTTGGCTGGAACACCAAGCCGGATATTGCACGCGCCAAGGACCTCCTGAAGAAGGGCGGCTACAAGGGGGAGAAGGTCGTGATGCTGCAGGGCACGGACTCGCCGTTGCTGTCCGGCTCCAGCACCGTCACCGCGCAGAAGCTCCGTGCCATCGGCATGAATGTCGAGGTGCAGACCATGGACTGGGGCTCGGTCCTGGCGCGCCGCGTCAAGCAGGATTCAACCGCCAATGGCGGCTGGTCGATGACCCATTGGGTCACCACCACGACTGAACTGATGAACCCGCTGGCCAGCACGGTGCTTGATACCCGCGGGAAGAATGGCGGCTTCTTCGGCTGGCCGGAGGACACCGAGATCGAGGGTCTGCGCAACACCTTCGCGCTGGAGCCATCTGCCGATGCGCAGAAGGCCGTCGCCGAGGCGATACAGAAGCGCGCCTATGATGTGATGACGCATATACCGGGCGGCCAGTTCCGTCAGCCGGTGTCACACAGCAAAGCGCTGAAGAACATCGTCCACGCGCCTGCACCGCTGTTCTGGAACGTCGAGAAGACGGCATAACGTCATGACGGTCGCCGGCGTCCTCCTGAAGCGGTCCGTATCGGTCGTCCCCGTGTTAGCGGTGGTCGCGCTGATTGCGTTCCTGCTTTTGCGCTTCTCGTCCGGCGATCCCGTGGCGCAGCTTGCCGGCGACAACGCCGACCCGGCGGCGATCGCAGCGATCCGCGCGCGGCTCGGCCTCGATCAGCCATTGCCGGTGCAGTTCCTGCACTGGCTATGGCGACTGCTGCAGGGCGATCTGGGGACGTCGATTGTCTCCAGCCAGCCGGTCTCGACGCTGATTGCGCAGCGCGTCGGGCCGACGCTGGCAGTCTCGATCACCACGATCGTCTTCTCGGTGCTTGTCGGGGTGCCGATCGGCGTGCTCGCGGCTTGGCGCCGCGGCGGCTGGCTCGACCGCTTCGCCATGTGGACCTCGGTCACCGGTTTCGCTGTGCCGACCTTCGCGATTGGCTATTTCTGGATCTATCTGCTGTCGATGCAGCTCGGCCTATTTCCGGTGCAGGGCTATGCGCCGCTGTCCGAAGGCATTGGCCGGTTTCTCTGGCATCTGACGCTGCCGACGCTGACGCTGAGTCTCGTCTATGTTGCGCTGATCGCGCGCGTGGCACGTACCAGCCTGCTCGAAGTCCTGAACGAGGATTTCGTCCGTACCGCGCGCGCCAAGGGCCTGCCGGAACGCATCGTCGTGTTCAAACATGCGCTGCGCAACGCGGCTGTGCCGATCGTGTCTATCGTCGGCATCGGTGTCGCGCTGCTGATCGGCGGCGTCGTTGTCACCGAGAGCGTGTTCAATCTGCCCGGCCTCGGTCGTCTCACTGTCGACTCGGTTCTGGCGCGTGACTATCCGGTGATCCAGGGCATCATCATGGTGTTCGGCGGCGCCTACGTGGCGATCAATCTCCTGGTCGATATCAGTTATTCGTTCTTCGACCCGAGGATCAGCGCACAATGACCGCCACGACCGTCATCGCGCCCGCATCTTCGTCCGTCGATGTGTGGAGCTTCGCCCGCAAGCTGCTGCGCAACCGAACCATCCTGTTCGGCTTCGGCGTTCTCGTCCTGCTTGCACTGGTCGCGATCTTTGCCAGCGTCTTGTGGACTGTGGATCCGGCTGCGCTCAAGCCGCGCCTGCGGTTGCGTCCGCCGAGCGCGGTGAACTGGCTCGGTACCGACAATCTCGGCCGCGATATCTGGAGCCGGCTGATCTATGGGAGCCGTGTGTCGCTGATCGTCGGCGCAGTGGTGGCTATCATTGCCGTGATTGCCGGCAGCGCGCTCGGCCTGACCGCCGGCATGGTGCGCTGGATCGACAATGTGCTGATGCGCATGATGGACGGCATGATGGCGATTCCCGCGATCCTGCTGGCGATCGCGCTGATCGGCGGGCTCGGCGCCAATCTCGTCACTATCTGCATCGCCATCGCTGTTCCCGAAATTCCCCGCGTTGCCCGGATGGTGCGCAGCGTGGTGCTCACGGTGCGCGAGGAGGCCTATGTCGAGGCTGCGGTCAGCATGGGCACACGGTTGCCGGTGCTGGTGATCAGACACATCGTCCCAAACATCCTCGCCCCCCTGATCGTGCAGGCGACCTACATCGCCTCGTCGGCGATTCTGATCGAGGCCTCGCTGTCCTTCCTCGGCATCGGGCTGCCCGACGAGATTCCGAGCTGGGGCAACATGATGGCCGATGCGCGGCTGTATTTTCAGATCAGGCCCGGCCTGATGCTGTTCCCCGGTATCTGCATTGCGCTCACCGTGCTCGGCATCAATCGGCTCGGCGACGGCCTGCGTGATATGCTCGATCCCCGTCTGGCGCGTTCGGTGGGAGGCGTCAAATGAGCGAGGCCGTCCTGGAAGTCGCGGGTCTCACTGTCGGGCTGACGCATGATGCCGAGGCACGCCGTATCGTCCGAGATATCAATGTCACCGTGCCGCTCGGGCAGATCGTCTGCGTCGTCGGTGAATCCGGCTCCGGCAAGTCAGTTACGGCTTTCAGTGTGATGGGCCTGCTCCCTGAAGGGCTGAAGCCTGTCACCGGCTCGATCAAGCTGCTCGGCGAAGAGCTGATCGGGGCTACGGACGACCGGATGCGCGAACTACGCGGCAGCCTCATCGGCATGATCTTTCAGGAGCCGATGACGGCGCTCAATCCGGTGATGACTGTGCGTGAGCAGCTTGCGGAGCTGATCGAATGGCATTCCGAAAAGCGGCATCCCAAGGCCGAGGTCGACAAGCGCGTTCTCGCGGCGCTGGAAGATATGCTGCTGCCGAATGCCGCGCAGATGATGCAGGCCTATCCGCATCAGCTCTCCGGCGGCCAACGCCAGCGCGTCATGATCGCGATGGCCATGCTCCTAGAGCCGATCCTGTTGATCGCGGATGAGCCGACCACGGCGCTTGACGTCACGACGCAGAAGCAGATTCTGGTGCTGATCAAGGATCTGGTGAAGCGCAAGAATATCGGCGTGCTGTTCATCACGCACGACTTTGGCGTCGTTGCCGATATCGCCGATCAGGTCGTGGTGATGCAGAAGGGCGTCGTTGTCGAAAGCGGGAGCGCCGATGCGGTCCTGAAGAATCCCGCGCAACCTTACACGCGCCTGCTGATCGATTCCGTGCCCAAGGGCATTCGCAAGTCCGCCGAGATGCGTGAACCCTCGCCGGCGGTGCTGGAAGTGAAGGCGCTGAAGATGACCTATGGTCATCGCGGCTTCTTCGGCCGGGGCCGAGTGACGCAGGCGGTCAAGGAAGCGGCATTCACTTTGGGCCGCGGTGAAATTCTCGGCGTGGTCGGCGAGTCTGGTTCCGGCAAGTCGACATTGGCGCGTTGCGTGTCGCGGTTGATGAAGCCGACATCAGGCCAGATCAGTCTGCTCGGCACCGATATCGCCCGTGCCTCGAACGAGACGCTGCGTCCGCATCGCCGCTACATTCAGGTCGTATTCCAGGATCCGTATCGCTCGCTCAATCCGCGCCTGTCGATCGGGCAGTCCCTGATCGAAGGCGTCGTCAATTTCGGTGCGACGCCCGAAGCGGCGCGTGCCAAGGTGGCGACGTTGCTGGAACTCGTCGGCATGGACACCCAGATCCTCGATCGCTTTCCGCACGAATTCTCCGGCGGTCAGCGCCAGCGCATCTGCATTGCGCGCGCACTGGCCTCGGAGCCGCAAATCCTGATCGCAGATGAGGCGGTCTCTGCGCTCGACGTCACCGTGCAGGCGCAGGTGTTGAAACTGTTCGCCGATCTGCGCAGCCGGCTTGGTCTCGCGATGCTGTTCATCACCCATGATCTCCGCGTTGCCGGTGAGCTGTGCGATCGCATCATGGTGATGAAGTCCGGCGAGATAGTCGAAAGCGGCCCGACCGCCGAGATCTTCGACAATCCGCAGCATCCCTACACACAGGCCTTGTTTTCAGCGGCTCCCGGTCGCGAGCGCCTTCGATGAAAGCCCTTAACCCTCGACGCTTTCCAATCCCTCGCGGCGCCAAGCGCCTTCAGGAGTTTTGCCTATGACGGTCATGACCAAGATCGAGAGCGATGCGACCGTTCAGCCGACGGCTGCGCCAGTGCCGTTCCATCCGCTCAATCCGCTGTCGCTGGATGAAATCGGTGCGGCCTGCGATCTCGTGAGGAGAGACGCCAAACTGTCGGCGCGGGCCCGCTTTCCCATCGTGCGGCTGGAAGAGCCGAGCAAGGCCGATCTACGCGCCTATGCCAGTGGCACGCGGCTTCCGCGCCTCGCCTTCATCGTGGTGCTGGACTCCGCAACCGGCGCATCGACCGAATACATCGTCGATCTGACCGCCAGCAAGATCGTCGATACCAAGTTGCTGCCGAATTCCGAAGCGCCTTACGGCCAGCCGCCGGTGATGATCGGCGAGTTCATGCTGTGCGAGCAGATCGTCAAGTCCGACGAAGGCTGGCGCAATGCCATGCGCCGCCGTGGCATGTCCGATAACGACATGGAGATGGCGCAGGTCGATCCGTTCTCGTCGGGCTTCTTCGACCGCGATTTCGAGCGCGGCCGCCGCATCGTACGCGCGGTCACGTTCTTCCGCGAGGACATCAAGGACAACGCCTATGCGCATCCAGTCGAGGGTGTCGTGGCCGTCGTCGATCTAATCCATCAAAAGGTGGTGGATCTGCTCGACGACGAGGTCGTCATTCCGATCCCGAAGAAGAAGCGCAATTACGGCGCGCACGAGAACACCAATCCGCGCACCGACATCAAGCCCCTGAACATCGAGCAGCCGGAAGGGCCGAGCTTCAAGGTCGATGGCTGGAACGTGGAATGGCAGAAGTGGAGCTTTCGTGTCGGCTTCACGCCGCGCGAAGGTCTGGTGCTGAACCAGCTTGCCTATCAGGACGGCGACAGAAAACGCTCCATCATCCACCGCGCCAGCGTCACCGAAATGGTGGTGCCTTACGCCGACCCGAGCGCCAATCATTACTGGAAGTCAGCTTTCGATGCCGGTGAATATGGCTTGGGTATGCTCGCCAACGCGCTAGAACTCGGCTGCGACTGCCTCGGCAACATCCATTATTTCGACATCCCGGCGGCGAATGAGCAGGGTAAGCCGTTCACGATGAAGAATGCGGTCTGCATGCATGAAGAGGATTACGGCATCCTCTGGAAGCACCACGAATTCCGCAACGGGCTGTTCGAAGTGCGTCGCTCGCGTCGCCTCGTCATCAGCTTCTTCGCGACGGTTGGAAACTACGACTACGGCTTCTACTGGTACCTCTATCAGGACGGCACGATCCAGCTCGAGGCCAAGCTCACCGGCATCATCCAGACGGCGGCAGTCGCACCCGGCCAGAAATATGCCTGGGGCGGCATGGTCGACGAGAATTTGGGCGGCCCGACGCACCAGCATTTTTTCAATGTCCGCATGCATATGGATCTCGATGGCGGCGGCAACACCGTCACCGAGCACGAATTTGCGCAGCGTCCGTGGGGAACAGATAATCCGCATGGCAATGCGTTCGATCTCAAGAGCCGCACGCTGTCCCGCGAGCGCGATGCGGCGGCGATCGCGGACGGGCAGAGCGGCCGTTACTGGAAGGTCACCAACCCGAACAGCAAGAACAGCGTCGGCAATCCCACCGGTTACAAGCTCTCGGTGATGCCGAGCCCGCTGATGCTGGCGCAGGAAGGCAGCTTCGTGCGCAAGCGCGGCGGTTTCGCCACCAGGCATATCTGGGTCACCGCCTATGATCCGGCCGAAAAATACGCTAGCGGCGATTACCCGAACGTCCATGCCGGCGGCGATGGCCTGCCGCGCTATATCGAGCAGAACCGCAACATCGAGAACACCGATATCGTGCTGTGGCACTCGTTCGGCCACACCCATGTCTGCAAGCCAGAGGACTTCCCCGTGATGCCGGTGGAATATGCGGGCTTCATGCTGAAGCCGAACGGCTTCTTCGCAGCCAATCCGGCGCAGGATATCGCGCCGGAGCGCAACGGCCGCAGCGTGCTGAGCAGCGATGCGTCGACGGGAGCCGCCGCCAGCTCTTGTTGCCACAAGTCCTGAGGCCAGGGCCGGGAGGAACGCAACATGATCTGCTGTCTCCTGGCCCTGTTCGCCGCATTGCCCGGCGTTTCCCTGATCCGCCGGCTGCAGGCGGAGCGCGGGGTGCGCGGGAACTGCGTGCCGATCTGCACGGTTGGGTTGCGGCGCGATATCGCGTTCGCGGTGGCGACTGCCGGTATCATTATTGCGCTAACGGCTACCGCAATGCCGATTCACACGTTAAACCACACGCCATCCCCGCGCGCCTGGGGGCCGATCTGCTCGGCGCTCGACCGCATCTCTCCCGCCTCATCGCGCAATCTGCGCCAGGCGGCTTCGTACCGATAGAGGACTCTTATGCGTGATTTCATGGCCGTTGCCCGTTCCGTCGCCGTTGCCGAGCACGGGATGGCCGCAACCTCGCATCCGTTGGCGACGCTGGCTGCTGTGGAGATGCTGAAGTCGGGCGGTAATGCCATCGATGCGGCGCTGGCGGCGGTCGCCGTGCAATGCGTGGCCGATCCTGCCATGACCGGTATCGGCGGGGACTGTTTTGCCCTCTATTCGCCGAAGGGCGGCGCGCCGATCGCGCTGAACGGTTCCGGCCGCACCCCGGCCAAGATCGATTCCGAGAAATATGCGGCGTCCGGCGCCCGCGACATTCCCGAGACCTGTGTCGAGACCGTCACCGTGCCCGGCGCCATCGATGCATGGTGCACGCTCAGCAAGGATCATGGCTCGAAGCCGCTGGCCGACGTGTTCGCCGCAGCCATCGATGCCGCCGAGAACGGCTTCCTTATCACGCCGCGCGTGTCCGCCGACTGGGCCAAATGGCGCGGCAAGCTGGAACTGCATCCCGACGCGACCGCGCAGTACCTGCCGGGCGGCCATGCCCCCGCGGTCGGCGACAAGCGCGTCCAGCCGGCGCTCGCTGCCACGCTGCGCCGGATCGCGCGCGAGGGCCGCAACGGCTTCTACCAGGGCCAGGTGGCTGACGACATCATCACCACGCTGCGCGCTGTCGGCGGCGTGCACGAGGCCGATGATTTCAATGAGCAGCGCTCCGACTATGTGACGCCGATCTCGGCCAATCATCACGGCTACGATGTCGCCGAATGCCCGCCGAACGGCCAGGGGCTCGCCGCACTGATGATCCTGCGCGTGCTGGCCGGCTACGATATCGCCAATCTCAGCGAGGCCGACCGCATCCACGTTCTCGCTGAGGCGACCAAGGCAGCCTATCGCACCCGCGATGCCTATTTCTGCGACCCGGCCTATGGCCAGGTCGATGTCGAGCGCTTCCTGTCGGACAAGTTCATCGGCGACCTTCGTGCCAAGATCGACATGAAGCACGCTTCGCCGGAAGAGCATTGGGACTCGGTCATCCACAAGGACACGGTCTATCTGACCGTGGTCGATCGCGATCTCAATGCCGTGTCACTGATCAATTCGCTGTTCGGCCCGTTCGGCAGCGGCATCTATGCGAAGAAGTCCGGCGTGCTGCTGCACCATCGCGGCTGGAGCTTCCGCGCCAAACCGGGCCACGTGAATTCGCTCGGCCCGCGCAAGCGTCCGATGCACACGATCATCCCGGGCATGCTGATGAAAAACGGTCGCGCAGTCATGCCGTTCGGCGTGATGGGCGGGCATTATCAGGCCACCGGCCATGCCCAGTTCATCTCCGATGTGATCGACCGCAAGATGGACATCCAGGCCGCTGCCGAGGCGCCGCGCTCGTTCGCGACCAACAACCTGCTGCAGCTTGAAAAGACCATCCCGGAAGCGGTGCGCAACGATCTGGCCGCCCGCGGCCATACGCTGCAGATGATGGACACCGGCATCGGCGGCTGCCAGGCCATCCAGATCGATTATGAGCGCGGCGTGCTGCTCGGCGCCTCGGACCATCGCAAGGATGGCCTCGCACTCGGCTTTTGATCGATCAGGACAAGACGCTATGGCGAGCTTCAGGTCCGGTCGCGCCATGACTGACCTGGAACTCGCCGGTCTTCGACGCCGGTGAGCTCGGGTTCTCGGGATCTAGCGGCAAGTCCAGTGTGAACCGTGTCCCTTGCCACGGTTCACTGGCCAGATCGATTTGCCCCTTCAGGGTAGATACGACCAGATTGAAGACGATGTGCAGGCCGAGGCCGGTGCTGCCTTTGTCGCGCCGTGTCGTGAAAAACGGATCGAAAACTTTCGGCAGATCGTCTGGCGGAATGCCGTTGCCATTGTCGGCCACGACGACGCGCATGTTGCCATCGTCCAGCCGCGAGACGGTCAGCTCGATCACGCCAGCGCGGCCATCAGGAAAGCCATGCACCGCTGCATTCAGCGCCAGATTTCGAATAACCTGCGCGAGAGCACCGGGATAAGTGTCGGCCACGATGCCATCCTCGCATATCACGCGAACCGTGTGGCCTCGGCGGCCGAGCAGCGGCTGCAGCGTGCTCATGACTTCGCCAAGCCAGCCGCGCATCTCGAATGCGCGGCGTTCCTGGCTGGCTTCGTCAGTTGCGACTTGTTTGAAGCTATGGATCAAGTCCGCAGCCCGCCTGTGATTGTCGAACAGCAGTTTCATGCCTTCGCTGAGCCGCGCGATGCTCCGCGTGAGTGCGGAGCGCCGCACCTGACCGGATTCAATCGTGGCGGTCAGCAGCTTCAGCTCGCTTTCGAGGACTGTCGCGGTGGTCAGGGCGACGCCAAGCGGTGTGCTGACTTCATGTGAAACGCCGGCGACCAATTGACCGAGCGACGCCAGCTTCTCGGCCTGCACCAGCTGTCCCTGCGTGTTTTGCAGTTCAACAAGCGCGGCAACGGAGCGCTCTTTCTCGTCCTGCAGGGCTTGCGATGTCTGGAACTGGCGCCGCGCCTGGAATTCCCGTGCGCCGACCGCGTAGAGCGAGAGCACATAGGCAAAGCCGATCTCGAAATTATTGATGAAGCGCAGGCCGTCCGTCAGATAGGTCGCGAAGGTCTGGCAATAGATAAAGCACGCCCATGTGGTGATGCAGAAAACCGTCAGTGCGGGGAGGCGAAGCGGCAGCAGAGTCGAGACAAACAGGATCACGATGATCATTCCCGCCGTGGAATGTTCGAAGCCGCGGTCGATGAACAGATAGATGATGCTGAGGACACAGCCCGGCACGACGCAATAGAGCAGATAGATCGGCTCGGCCCAGCGGCGTGCACGCGGCAGAAACAGCGCTGCGGTGAGGGGCAGCAGAACGATGGCGGCGACCGCAGCGCGGATGGCGAATGTCGTGGTCCATGCGAGGGGATCGAGAATCCGGTCCCAGATGGCGAAAGCGCAATAGACGATTGCACCAAGCACCATCGCGGCCTGTGCGCGGCGAAGCTCTCCGAGCGCAAAGCTTCGGACAAAGCCAGCTTCCTGTTCAGCGTTCTCGAAGCGCAGACCGAATTTGATCAACAGGTCGTTCATGAGGCCAACTGTGCCCGGTCGTCTGCACTTAATCGGCGCCAGAAATCTGGGCCGGGACGGGTGGATATTTGGGGGAATGTCGTTCGGCTGGTTGCCGGGACGGCTTCATCTACCAGAATTTGGAACGTTTGAAACGGCTCAGGACTGCTGATGGCGGCAGTACAAGGACGCTGGGAGTGCAGGCGCCAAGGGATACAAGGGATGGTTGGCGTCGTCAGTGGGCAAATGGCCAGCTCGTGCATTGCTGGGTCAGCCGTCTGGCTCACAGGTTTGGGGGATGCGACGAGGCAAGCGGTAGGTTTGGTAACCGCCGATTAACTCAGTTAGATTTTGAGCGAGTTCGCCGATGAAAATTTCAGACTTTGGCGGTATCGGGTGCTTCGGGGAGAGGCGACGTGGTCAGATTCTGGAAATCAATTTTCGTAGGCGTTCCGGACCATGTCCGGATCGAGCTCATTGACATGCTCTTCCAGACGCGTGTGCCGCTTTCGATCGCCGGCTTCACACTGGCCATCGTCTCGTGTCACGTCGCCATTAGTTCTGCAAATCCATGGTTCTACGGGTTGAGTGCAGCCGGAGCGATCGTCACGATCTTCCGCGTGGCCACCGAAGGCGTCTATCATCGCAGTAAAGGTCAACGCAGCTTCACCATCGCGGCGGCCGAGCGATGGGAGCGGCTTTACGCGTGGAGCAGCTACGTCTTTGCAGGATTGATTGGTTTGCTTGGCGCGGCGACTTTCTGGGCGAAGAATCCTGCGCATCAACTCCTCGCAACGGCGCTGGTCTTCGGCTATGCGGCCGGCATCGTCTGCCGAATTTCTGTTCGCCCAGGGATTGCGCTTCCGGCCTTGATGCTGGTTGCCTTGCCGACGGCATTTTCTGCGCTGGCCCGCGTCGATAGCAATCTGGCTTTCTATGCCGTGATCCTGCTCGCGTTCCTGCTCGGCAGCTTCGAGACCGTGCGCTTTATCTATCGGCAGAATATCGAGCAGATCTCGCTCAAGCACGAATTCTCGACCCTCGCGCGGCACGATGCGCTGACGGGCTTGGCTAATCGGCTTGGTTTTCAGGAACGTCTCGCGATCATCGCTGCGCGTGCCCGAGCGACGGGCTGTCTCATTGCCGTTCACAGCGTCGACCTCGATCGGTTCAAGGAGGTCAACGACGTGCATGGCCATCCGGCGGGCGACGCGCTGCTACAGGCAGTTGCGAGCCGGCTCAGCGGAATTTTGCGCGACGGCGATTTCGCGGTGCGCATGGGCGGTGACGAATTCGTCGTGGTGCAATCCGTCGTCGGCAATCGCGAGGAGGCCATGTTGCTGGGCCGCCGCATCATTCGGACGCTCTCCGAGCCGTTCATTGTCGATGGGCTTGAGCTCACCGTCGGCGCCAGCGTCGGGATCGCCATCGGCCGCGAGGGCGACGATCCCTGCGATCTCACGCCTGCTGCGGACCGGGCGCTTTACGCCTCGAAAGCCAGCGGCCGAAACCGCGTGACCTTTGCCAAGCCGGTGGATGCCGAGACAATCGCGCGGGCAGGCTAGCGTCGAGGCAATGAGCGTGGGCTGACCCGCGCCAGATGAGATTTCCTGCAGATCAGAAAAGCTGACAGCGCATCGACAGGATCGGTGCGAGTGGGTTGACAGGCACCAGAAATGTAATGTTATAACATTACAAATAAGAAGAGCCCAATGTCCCGTACCCTCAAAAGACTGTTTGATCTCGATGCAAAAACTCCCCGTCACAGTCTTGTCCGGCTTCCTCGGGGCTGGAAAGACAACTTTGCTGAACCATGTGCTGAACAACCGTCATGGCCTGAAAGTGGCGGTGATTGTGAACGACATGAGCGAGGTGAACATCGATGCGGACCTGGTTCGCGATGGCGGTGCCAATCTGTCGCGGACGGATGAGAAGCTGGTCGAAATGACCAATGGCTGCATCTGCTGCACGCTGCGTGACGATCTGCTGAAGGAGGTGCGCGCGCTCGCCGAGAGCCGGCGGTTCGATTACCTGCTGATCGAATCCACCGGAATTGCAGAGCCGCTGCCGGTGGCCGCGACTTTCGATTTCCGCGACGAGAACGGCGACAGCCTCTCCGATGTGGCACAGCTCGACACCATGGTAACGGTGGTCGATGCGGTGAACCTGTTGAAGGACTATTCCTCCACCGACTTCCTGCAGGATCGCGGCGAGGCGCTCGACGGTGACAAGCGTACGTTGGTGGACCTGCTGGTGGAGCAGATCGAATTCGCCGATGTCATCGTGCTCAACAAGGTCAATGACGCGACGCTTGAGCAATGCAACAGCGCGCGCAAGATCATCTGCGCGCTCAATCCCGACGCCGATATTATCGAAGCAAACTTTGCCGATGTGCCGTTCGACCGCGTGCTCGATACCGGACGCTTTGATTTTGAAAAGGCGCAGCAGCATCCGCTCTGGTACAAGGAGCTGTATGGTTTTACCAACCACGTGCCGGAGACCGAAGAATACGGCGTGACGAATTTCGTCTATCGCGCGCGACGGCCGTTCGATCCCGTGAAGTTTCAGGCCTTCCTGCGCGAGAGCTGGGCCGGCGTGATCCGCAGCAAGGGGCATTTCTGGCTGGCGACACGGCCGCAATGGGTCGGCGAACTCAGCCAGGCCGGCGCCATCGTGCGCACGGAAGGGATGGGCTTCTGGTGGGCCAATGTGCCTGCCGATCGCTGGCCGGACGATCCGTATTGGCGGCAGGCGCTGAAGAAGAATTGGAACGAGATCTATGGCGACCGGCGGCAGGAGATCGTCTTCATCGGTTCCGACATGGACGAGAGCGATATCCGCCGTCGGCTCGATGCCTGCCTCGTGTCCGGTAAGCCCGGCATGGATATCGCCGGCTGGGCCGGGCTCGCCGATCCATTTCCGGCCTGGAAACGGGCCGACGAGATGGCGTCCTCGTGACGCGTCAAGTCGCCGTCAGCGGCGCGTGGCACAGCACCTGGAAGCGCGACGTCGCAGATGTCTGGCGAAACAGGCCGATGCGGTCAATCCGCAGTGATGTGAGATCAAGTGTCGCGAACCGCTGCTGCAGCATCGCCAGCACCGCTGTGCTGCGTTCGGGAGGAAGCCGTCCGGTCAGCGTCATGTGAAACCGGAAGTCGTCGCGCACATAGGGATAGCCGAAACGATCCAGCTGCTCGACCTGTCGCGGCGTTAGGTTCTCCGGTTTGCGCCGTGCGCGATCCTCCGGCGTCATCGGTGCGCGGAACACCTCGAATCCTTCGACACAAGTCTGCGCTAATGCGGCGAGCTCAGGGGAGGGCCCATCCGGCACGACAGCCGTGAAGCCGCTGATGATACGAACCACCGGTGAGATTTTCGGGATAGCGCGGGGCATCCGGGCGAAGTCATCGAAGGTCGCGATCAGGTCGGCTTCGGTAGCTTCCGGCGCCAGCGAGAACGGCGCCTTCAGCGTGGCATGAAAGCCGTATTTGCGTGGGTCCTTGATGACAGCCGGCCAGTCCGGCGCCTGCCTGATGAGATCGGCGGGCACCAGCACGTCATTGCCGGTGAAGGGATCGTAGCCGAGGGTCTCGGCTCCGAAGCGGGCGAGGGCACTGTCGGCGTCGGGGGCGTAATAGAGTGCGTAGCGCGGGAATTCATTCATGGCCGCACCATAGAGCATGATCCCGAAAAGTGGATGCCGGTTTTCGGGAACGATCATGCTCAAGTAAGAGAGGAGCCGCGTTACGCCGCTGCAATAGCTTTGCGGTGTATGGCACGCGCCGGCTGAAGCCTTGTGGCATCGGTCAGATGCACGAGGTTGCCCTGCGCGATCACGGCGACGATGCGCGGACGCATTGCGATGCTGTCATCGACGAGCAGCAAATCAGCGCGGCGTCCTTCGATGATCTCGCCACGGTCGGTGAGACCGGCAGCTTTCGCTGGTGCAGACGAGATCAGTGCCCAAGCCTGCGGCAGCGACAGAATGCCGTCATGGAGCAGCCGGAACGCGGCCAGCAGTTGCGCGGGATAGTAATAGTCGGAGGCGAGAATCGAGCAGAGGCCCTTGGCGATCATGTCGGATGCCTTGGTCCAGCCGGTGTGGCTGCCGCCGCGCACAACGTTGGGTGCGCCGAATACGATGAAGTCGCCGGCCGCGGCCGCGGCTTGTGCGGTTTCAACGTTGATCGGGAATTCGGCGATATTGACGCCGAGCTTGCGGAAGTCGTCGCGCATCGCAGGGGTTGCGTCATCATGCGAAAGCGTCGGCACGCCGGCAGCGTTCGCCGCTTTGGCGAGGCGGGCAATCGAGGCAGGCACCTCATCGGTGCGCGACAGCACGCGATCGACCAGCTGATCGAAGGCATCGCTGCTGAGCCCGGTACGTTCCACCATCCGCGCGCGCTTCGCCGGCTTTGAGATGCCGGCGATGTCCATGTGATCGTTGAAGGCGAGCAGATCGATGCGGCCGGCCTGCAGCCAGCCAACGATCTCATCTTCGGCGTCGAGATTGAACGTCTCCTGCCGCAGATGGAAGCGCGTATCCGATGCGAGCTGCGGCCGCAGCATCTCGATGGCATCCAGCAGCTTGCGGGCGTTCTCCGCGCCGCGCAGGCCCGGCTCCCAGGACCATGTGGTGCCGTGAAACACCGTGGTGATGCCGTTGGCGATGGCCTGCCGGTCGCTGTCGATCAAGGCAACATCGACCGGGAAGTCGACGCCGGGGCGCGGCATCAACTGCCGCTCGAAGGCATCGCCATGCAGGTCGACGATTCCCGGCAGCACCAGCAGATCGGACGCATCGAGGCCGAGCGCGCCATGGGGCGCATCCGATCCGATGTCCGCAATCACGCCACCCCCAATCTGCAGCGAGGTCTCGGCGATGTCCTGGCCGAGTAAAGTGCGTCCGCCGTCGATGAAGATATCCGTCATGTCACTGCCATCTGCCTGGGCGCCTTGACGCCTTTATACTTGCTCAAGAAATCCTCGACCGGGAGCTTGCGGAAATCCGGCAGCGCCTGTCTTAGCATCTCGTGCTCCCAGTCCCACCAGGCGAGCTCCATCAGCCCGTCTTCCACAGTTTCCGAAAATCGCCGCCGCACCGGCCGCGCCGGATTGCCAGCAACGATCGTATAGGGGGCGACGTCCTTGGTCACGATGGCACCGGCGGCGATCACAGAACCTGTGCCGATACTGCGGCCGGGCAGCACAATGGCGCCATGGCCGAGCCAGACATCGTGGCCGATCGTGCAGTGATGTTCGCGTCGCCAGGCAAAGAAGTCGGCGTCGTCGCTTTCACCGGGGAAATAGGCACTGGCGCGATAGGTGAAGTGCGCCTGCGTCGCTCGGTGCATCGGGTGATTGCCAGGATTGATCCGGATCATCGCCGCGATCGAGCAGAACTTTCCGATCGTCGTATAGGTGATCTGGCCGTCATTCACGACATATGAATAGTCGCCCATCGTCACTTCGTTGAGGATCGTGCGCGCGCCGACTTCAGTATAGGCGCCGAGCTTGGTGTCGACGAGTTTAGCGGTGGGATCGACCGCAGGCGTGAGCGAGAGTTGTTTTCCAGCCATGTGACGCTCGTGCGACGGAAGAGGAATCGGTGGGTGATATATCAGAGTGTGCGCTGGCGCGCGGGCACCTCTTCGGTCGGTTTCGTGACGGTGTCGTGACGTCAGCATGAATTCGGGCTTGTTTTTCCCGCAATGACGATAACCCGTATGCGCAGGGCACATGTCACATCATTGTTAAACGCGGGCGTTACCGGTGGCGATGTCTATTGTCATTGGAGTGCCTCATGCTGGTGGTGGATAAGCTGACGTGCCGTTTCGGCGCCAAGGCTGCCGTCGATAACGCGTCGTTCGAGATCAAGCCCGGCGCATTCGTCGGCGTGATCGGTCGCTCCGGCGCCGGCAAGTCGACCATGCTGCGCATGATCAATCGTCTGGCCGAGCCGACCGATGGGCGCATCATGTTCGATAGCGTGGACGTCACCGCGCTCAAGGGCCGCGATCTGCGCAAGTGGCGTGCGCGCTCGGCGATGATCTTCCAGCAGTTCAATCTCGTCGGCCGTCTCGATGTGCTGACCAATGTGCTGATGGGCCGCTTGGCCGATATGCCGCAGTGGCGCTCGCTGACCCAGATGTGGCCCGAGGACGACCGTGCACTGGCGATGTCGGCGCTGGAGCAGTTCGACATGGCGCAATATGCCTCGCAGCGCGCCGACCAGCTCTCCGGCGGTCAGCAGCAGCGTGTCGCCATCGCCCGCGCCCTCGTGCAGCAGCCCGATATCATCCTCGCGGACGAGCCGATCGCGTCACTGGATCCGCGCAACACTCGCATCGTCATGGATGCGCTGCTGCGCATCAACAAGCACTTCGGCATCACCGTGATGTGCAACCTGCATTCGCTCGATCTGGCGCGCACCTATTGCGACCGCCTGATCGGCATGTCCGCCGGCCGCGTCGTGTTCGATGGCGCGCCCTCCGCGCTCACCGAACATATCGCCCGCGAACTCTACGATCTCGAAGCCGACGAGGTGATGGGATCGGCGCATATGCCGACGTCCACCCGCGTTCCCGAATACGGTGTTGCTGCCGTCGCGTGATTGCAGTGCGTTGAAATTATCGTGGTGACGTCATCGTAACGATGGCATCGCCGCGATAGACGCGCCTTCTGCCAAGAAAACGTTTCACCTCAGATCAAAACAGGGATTGTCATGATCAACCGTCGCTCCATTCTGCTCAGCGCTGCTGCGCTGGCTTTCGCCGCCACCTCGGCTTCGGCCCAGGACTACAAGGCCAAGTATCCGGAACTGACCTTCGCCGTCGTTCCCGCCGAGAACGCCTCGGGCGTCACCGAGCGCTGGGCGCCGTTCGTCGCCTATCTGTCGAAAGAGCTCGGCGTGAAGGTCAACCTGCGCATCGCCAATGACTATGCAGCCGTGATCGAAGGCCAGCGCTCCGGTAATATCCATATCGCGAGCTACGGTTCGGCCTCGTTCGCACGCGCCCGTCTCACCGGTGTCAAGACCGATGCGTTTGCCAACGACATCAATATCGATGGCTCGACTGGCTATTACTCGGTGTTCTTCGTCAAGGCGTCGAGCCCCTACAAGTCGGTCGACAATCTGAAGGGCAAGAACCTCGGTCTCGTCGATCCGAACTCGACCTCGGGCAACAACGTACCGCGCTTCGAACTGGACAAGATGGGCATCTCCGATGCCGACACCTATTTCAGCAAAGTGGTGTTCACCGGCAGCCATGAAAACGCGATGCTCGCGCTGTCGCAGGGCACCGTCGATGTCGCCGCCAACCAGTGGACCAACGACAACGACTCGACACTGCAGCAGATGCTGACCAAGGGCATGCTGAAGAATGCCGACGGCTCGGCGATGAAGAAGGAAGACTTCCGCATCATCCACAAGTCGGCCCCGATCATCAACGGTCCCTATGCCTATAGCTCGGACCTGCCGGAAGAGCTGAAGGTTGCTATCGCCAAGGCCTTCACCGACGCGCCGACCAAGGACAAGGCCGCATTCGACAAGCTATCGGATGGCCAGAAGAAGGGTTTCCACGCCGCGACCACCAAGGATTGGGACGCCACCATCGACCTGATCAAGTTCGTCGACGCACTTCGCAAGAAGAAGGCGTCCTGATCGCCTGATCATTGAAGGGAGCCGGATCAGAAATGGTCCGGCTCCTTTTCTGTGTCTGATCCCAGATAGGCCCGCACATCATGTCCGCCGCCGTTTCCATCCTTCCGGCTCCGCAGCTCGCCGCGCTGAACGACGCCTATCGCAAGGCGGTCGCGCGCCGGCGGTTACGCACGACGCTTGTCGTCGTGGCCTGCTTTGCGGCGCTGTTCGTTGCGGCATTGGGGGCCGAGGTCAATCTCAGGACCTTCGTCGAGAAGATCGGCAATTTCGGCAGCTATTTCGATCGTATCTTCACGCTCGAGGCTGGCACCCGGGTGTGGACCGACGTCAATGAGTGGTTCTGGGGTTGGAAGAAGTGGCTGTCGCTGCTCGGCGAGACCGTGCTGATCAGCTATGTCGGCACGCTGATCGGTGCCGTGCTGGCCTTTGGGTTGAATTTTCTCGCGGCCGAGAACACCGCGCCCTCGGTGCCACTGCGCTTTGCCGTGCGCCGCTTCATGGAATTCTGCCGCACCGTGCCGGACATCGTGTTCGCGCTGATCTTCGTCATCGCCTTCGGCCTCGGCCCGATGGCCGGCGTGTTGGCGATTGCGATCCACTGCGTTGGGGCGCTCGGCAAGCTCTATGGAGAGATCGTCGAGAATATCGACATGAAGCCGGTGGAAGGCATTCGCTCGACCGGTGCTGGCTGGGTCGACTGCATGCGTTTTGCCGTGCTGCCGCAGGTCGCGGCCGGCTTTGCCAGCTACACGCTGTTGCGCTTCGAGATCAATGTGCGCGGTGCGTCCGTCATGGGCTTCGTCGGCGCCGGCGGCATCGGTCAGGAACTCGTCGTTGCCGTCAGAAAGTTCTACTATTCCGACGTCAGTGCGATCTTGCTGATGATCATCGTCGCGGTCTTCGTCATCGACATCGGGACCGGTTGGTTGCGCGGCCGTCTGTTCGGCAAGGAAGCCAGGTCATGAGCCGGCAGCCTGATATCAACACCCCCGCGTTGCGCGGGCGCTATCCAGATGTCTTCAACCGCCCGATGGCGTCGCGCGCCGGTGTGCCCGCTATCCTGGTCGCGGCGCTGGCATTGTTCATCTTCGGGCTCAATGAACTCGATTTCTCGCCGGCGCGGATGTGGACCGGCCTGCGCGAACTCGGCTGGATCACCATGATGATGATCCCGCCAAATCCCGGTTCGTCGCTGCCTGCCTATCTGCACGCGATGGGGGAGACGCTGTCGATCGCGCTGCTCGGCACGACCCTCGCAGCCGTGTTCGCGCTGCCGGTCAGTCTGCTCGCCGCACGGAACGTCATTCCGTCGGCATGGATGCGCTTTCCGGTCAGGCGCTTTCTGGATTCGATCCGCGGCGTCGACACGCTGATCTGGGCGCTGGTCTGGATCAATGTCGTCGGTCTTGGCCCGTTCGCCGGCGTGCTGGCAATCGCGATTTCGGATTTCGGCGCGTTCGGCAAATTGTTTTCTGAGGCCATCGAGGCCGCCGACAAGAAGCAGGTCGAAGGTATCCGCGCTTCCGGTGGCAGCGCGCTGCATGAGATTCGCTTCGGCCTGATGCCGCAGGTGCTGCCGGTGATTGCCGGTCAGGTGCTGTATTTCATCGAGTCCAACACCCGCTCCGCCACCATCATCGGTATCGTCGGCGCGGGTGGTATCGGTCTTCAGCTCGCCGAACAGATCCGCGTGCTGGAATGGCAGAAGGTCTCGTTCCTGATCCTGATGATCCTCGTCGCGGTGGCGGCAATCGACTGGATCTCCAGCCGACTGCGCTTTGCCATCATCGGCCGCCGCGCGGTGGCGTGATCACGCCGCCGCCTTGTGGCGCTCCTGTTCAGCCTTGAACAGTTCGAACTCTTCAGCGACGGCGCGCACGATGCTCGGCCGCTCGCGCAGGCGCTTGTGATAGGCCTTGGTCGCCGGCCAGTTTTTCAGATCCACCTCCGGCAATACCATCGTCCAGTTCAGCACTGTGACGAGATAGGCGTCCGCGACGCTGAACCTGTCGAGCAGGAACTCACGTCCGGTGAGGTGATTCTCGAGATAGGTCAGCCGCGACTGGCCGTTCTGCAGCGTATAGGCCTTCATCTCGGCCGGCGCTTTCTTGGCGAGCAATGGCACGAAAAATCCCTTGTGCAATTCGGTGCCAATGAAGCAGAGCCACTGCTGCAGCCGGCTCCGCTCCAGGCCTGAGCCAGCCGCGATCGGCGACTGCGGGAATCGCTCCGCGACATGCTGCAGGATCGCGGCGTTCTCGGTGAGGATCGCGCCATCGTCGGTGCGCAGCGTTGGCACCAGCCCGAGCGGGTTCACGCTGCGGAAATCCGAACCATCGGTCAGGACCTCCTTGCTCAGCGGATCGACCTCGAGGAATTGCGCAGCACGGCCGGCTTCTGCCTCATAGAGCGCAATGCGTGTGGCCATCGAACAGGCCATCGGCGAGAAATAAAGATCCATTGGAAGTCTCCTTGAGCTGACGGACCGTTGTGGTCGATCCGTTGATTGATTTTCATACCGTCTCGCATAATATAAACCCGGTCAAGGGATTTAATGCGAAATGGTACAAAAAAAGAAAGTGCCCGTTGTCGTGGCTGCACCGCAGCCCGCCGCCGAGCCGAAGCGACGGGGGAGGCCGCGCGCCTATGAGCCGGACGTGGCGCTAGGGCAGGCGCTGGCGCTGTTTCGCAGGGATGGTTATGCCGCGACGTCGCTCGACGATCTCAGTGCTGTGACTGGAATGAACCGGCCGAGTCTCTATGGCGCCTTCGGCGACAAACGCGCGCTCTATATCAAGAGCTACCAGCGCTATCGCGAGGACTACACGGCGCCGATGGTTGATATCTTCAAGGCCGACATCGACATTCGCGAACGGTTACGGCGCTTCTTCGATGTCGCGCTTGATATTTATCTGTCGGGCGAACAGCCGCGCGGCTGCTTTACCGTGATGACGGTGGCGTCGGACGCCATCGCCGATCCTGAGATTCGTGCACTCGTCTATCAGGGCTTTGCAGATGTCGATGACGCCTTTGGCTGGTGCTTCCGCACTGCGGTGAAGCGTGGCGAGCTGCCTGAAGCAACCGATATCGACGTGCTCTCGCAGATGGCGTCCGCGACGTTATATTCGCTGGCAGTTCGCGCTCGAGCTGGCGTTCCCCGCACCGAATTGCAGGCCATTGCCAACGGTGCGGTGAGCATCCTGTGTCAGGCTGCGGCCTGATCGGTTCTGCGCGCTGGCGCGTTTGCGGAACTTGCTGCAGCATCCGCCGCGCTCCCAACAATAATTTCCGCTAACCTGTCGGCATCGCACGAAGCCGACCGTCTTTTATCCAAGGAGACCCCATGCTTTACGCTATCCTCTGCTACCATGATGAAGCCGTTGTCGGCGGCTGGTCGAAAGACGAAGACGACGCCGTGATGGCGAAGCTCGCCGTCGTGCACGGCAAGCTCGCGCAGCAGGGCCGGCTCGGCCCCGTGGCGCGCCTGCTGCCGACCACCGCGGCGACCACGCTGCGCAAGGACGAGCCGCCGGTGGTGCTGGACGGCCCCTTCGCTGAAACCAAGGAACAGTTGCTCGGCTTCTATGTCGTCGAGGCAGAAAACCTCGATGGCGCGCTGGAGATCGCGCAGGACCTCGGCCGCGCCAATCCCGGCGGTGCCTATGAGATCCGACCCATTGGCGTATTTCACGGAGCGTTCCAGCCATGACCGATGTCGCCTGGATCGATGCGGCGCTGACCTCGGCGCGTCCCCAGGCGCTCGGCGCGCTGCTGCGCTATTTCCGCAATCTGGACACTGCGGAGGAGGCGTTCCAGAACGCCTGCCTGCGCGCACTGAAGACCTGGCCGCAGAACGGCCCGCCGCGCGATGCGGCGGCCTGGCTCATCATGGTTGGCCGCAACGTCGCCATCGACGATATCCGCCGCGGTGCGAAACAGCAGCCGCTGCCGGACGACGACGATGCGATATCTGATCTGGATGATGCCGAAAGCGAGCTCGCCGACCGGCTCGACGGCTCGCATTATCGCGACGATATCCTGCGGCTGCTGTTCATCTGCTGCCATCCGCAGCTCCCGGCGACGCAGCAAATCGCGCTGGCACTGCGGATCGTCTCGGGCCTGACGGTGAAGCAGATCGCCCGCGCGTTCCTCGTCTCGGATGCCGCGATGGAACAGCGCATCACCCGCGCCAAATCTGCCGTGACCAAGGCCAATGTGCCGTTCGAGACGCCCGGCGCGCCGGAGCGCAGCGAGCGTCTCGCTGCCGTGGCCGCCATGCTCTATCTGATCTTCAACGAGGGCTATTCGGCGTCGGGCGAAAGTATCGATCTGCGCGCGCCGTTATGCGAGGAGGCGATCCGCCTGGGCCGGTTGCTGCTCAAGCTGTTTCCCGCCGAGCCGGAGATCATGGGCCTGGTAGCGTTGATGCTGCTGCAATATGCCCGCTCGGCGGCGCGCTTCGATGCCAATGGCGCGCTGGTGTTGCTCGACGATCAGGACCGCACGCTGTGGAACAGCAAGATGATCGCCGAAGGCCTGGCACTGATCGACAAGGCGATGCGCCATCGCCGCACCGGCGCCTATCAGATCCAGGCGGCCATTGCCGCGTTGCATGCCCGCGCGGCCAAGCCGGAAGATACCGACTGGACCCAGATCGACTTGCTCTATGGCTCGCTGGAAATCCTGCAACCGTCGCCGGTGATCACGCTCAATCGCTCGGTGGCGGTGTCGAAAGTGCGCGGCCCCGAAGCGGCGCTGGAGATGATCGCACCGCTGGCCGCGAAACTTTCAAATTACTTCCACTTTTTCGGCGTGCAGGGCGCCTATCTGATGCAGCTCGGCCGCAATGACGAAGCCCGCGAGAGCTTCAACCGCGCCATCGCGCTGGCAAATACGTCGGCGGAGGCCGATCACATCCGGATGCATCTCGACCGGCTGATGCTGGAGAGCAAGCCGCGGGCGAAGGTTGCGATCAAGGCCAAGAACAAGGCGGCCGGTCCGAAATAATTTTCATGGCCGTGTCGGATGGCGCCAACGCCGTTCGTCTTTGAGACAATACCACCATTCGAACCGCAGGACCATTTGATGCCCATCTCCCGTGCCTCACTCTGGATCGGCCGTGTTCTCAGCGGCCTCGTCATTCTCTTTCTCGTGATGGACGGCGGCATCAAGCTGGTGCCGATCAAGGAGGTCACCGAGACCATGCAGCAGCTCGGCTATAGCGGCAGCGTCAATGAGGCGCGTCTGCTGGGCATCATCACGCTGCTCTGCGCATTGCTCTACGCGCTGCCGCAAACGTCGATCCTCGGCGCCATCCTGCTCACCGGGCTGCTCGGTGGAGCGATGGCGACGCATCTGCGCGTCGACAGCCCGCTGTTCACGCATCTGTTGTTTGGCTTTTACATCGGCGTGATGGCATGGGGCGGGCTGTACCTGCGCGATCCCCATTTGCGCGCGATGATCCCGATCCGTCCCCAAAGTCTTTAACCGGAGGAAAGAACGATGCAGGTCAATCCCTATCTTAACTACAACGGCAATTGCGAAGAGGCCCTCAATTTCTATGTGAAGGCGATCGGTGCCAAGATCGACGTTATCATGCATGTGGAAGGCTCGCCCGCGGAGGAACAGATGCCGCCGTCGATGGCCAAGAAGGTGCTGCATGGCCAGATCTCGGTCGATGGCGCGATCATCATGGCGTCAGACGCGCCGCCGGATTATTTCGAGAAGATGCAGGGCATGACGGTCTGTCTGCAGATCAAGGATCCTGCAGATGGGGCCAAGGTCTTCGCGGCATTGTCCGAAGGCGGTACCATCAAGATGCCGTTCGGCCCCACGTTCTGGTCGAAGGGCTTTGGCATGTGTGTCGATAGATTCGGCGCGCCCTGGATGATCAACTGCGCGATGGAGTGATGTGAGGCGTACGCCGCTTTCTGACCTCTCCCCGCACTTGCGCAGGGAGAGGTCGCCGCGTCTTCGCGACGGGTGAAGCTGATCGCAGACGCTGCAGACAAGGGTCGCGTTTCACAGCGCGATCCGATAAATTATGGTTGTGGGTGCGCCATGTCCGGCCCTTCATCCCGACCTTCTCCGCACGGGTGCGGGGAGAACGAGTGCGCGGTCCGCGCGTCACTGCATAGATTCTGAAAAGAAAAAGATTTCCCCATGTCCGCCTTTACCCGCAACGCCGTCGTGCTCGGCCTGCTCTCCGCCGTCGGTCCCTTTGCCATCGACATGTATCTGCCGGCGTTACCGGCGATCACGGCCGATCTGCACACCACGACCTCGGCGACGCAGATGACGCTGATCGCGTTCTTCATCGCGTTTGGCCTGTGCCAGATCGCCTATGGCCCGCTGTCCGACGTCTATGGCCGCAAGGCGCCGCTCTATGCGGGTCTGACGCTGTTCATCGCGGGTTCAATCGGCTGCGCGCTGGCACCGGGTGTGGCCTGGTTGATTGCGTTCCGCTTCGTCCAGGGTCTCGGCGCCGCCGCCATGGGCGTGATTCCGCGCGCCATCATTCGCGATCTGCACACCGGCGTCGAAGCGACGAAACTGATGTCGCTGGTGATGCTGGTATTCTCGGTATCGCCGATCCTCGCGCCGCTCGGCGGCAGCGCGCTGATCGCGCCGTTCGGCTGGCGCGCAGTGTTCGTTGCAACGACCATCGCAGCCGTCATTGCCCTTGTGCTGGTGGCCGCGTTGCTGCCGGAGACGCGCCCTGCGCATGAGCGCATCTCGGGCAGTGTGCGCAATGTGCTCGGCAGCTTTGGCGAACTTTTGCGCGACTGGCACTTCCTCGGGCTCACCTTCATCGGTGGCCTCGGCATGGCGAGTTTCTTCGCATTCCTCGCGACATCGTCCTTTGTCTATATCGGGCACTACGGCCTGACCCCGACGCAATACAGCCTGGCTTTCTCGGTCAATGCCATCGGCTTCATCGGCGCCTCGCAATTTGCGGGTTTCCTCGGTGGCCGCTTCGGCATGGGCCGCGTGGTGATGGCGGCGGTGTCGGCCTATGCGTTTTTCGCAGCCGTGCTGCTGGCGCTGACACTGGCCGGCTTCAGCAGCCTTGCCGTGCTGATCCCGCTGCTGTTCGTGTCCTTCGCCTTCCTTGGTCTGGTGATCCCGTCCACCATGGTGCTGTCGCTGGAGAACCATGGCCCCATCGCCGGCATCGCCTCCGCCCTGGGCGGCACGCTGCAGATGGTCAGTGGCGGCGTGATGATCGGCGTGTCCGGGCTGTTCTTCGATGGCACCTCGCTGCTGATGGTCGCGACCATCGCCTGCACGGCGGTTGGTGCGCTTGCCGTCAGTATCGCCACGCTACGCCCGCGCGAACTTTCGCCGCAGCTCGCGGAGTAGTAAAACTGCTAGGCTGAGCACCGACAGGGTCGAGGTGAGGATGGGACGTATGTCGTTCGGCCTGACATTTGCGGCAGCGATAGGCTCTGGCCTGATGGCGGGGCTGTTCTTCGTATTCTCGGTCACGGTGATGACCGCGCTCGGCAAGTTGCCGGCGCCGGCCGGTATTGCCGCGATGCAGTCGATCAACAGCACGATTCTCAGTCCGTTGTTTCTCACCGCTTTCATGGGCACGGTGCTGCTCTGCGTCATCATCGCTGTGATCGCGGTGCTGAACTGGTCGCATCCGGCGTCACCCTACCTCGTCACGGGCGCGCTGCTCTATACCGTCGGCACCTTCCTCGTCACGGTTGTCTTCAACGTGCCGCTGAACGACGCGCTCGCAGTTGCGTCCGCCGACAGCGCCGAGGCGGCAAGTCTGTGGACGCGCTATCTGTCGGTCTGGACCGGCTGGAATCACGTGCGCACGGCGGCATCCATCGGCGCGCTGGCCTTTTTTATACTGGGGCTCCGCGTTCTCTAGAGCGTTTTCGAGCGAAGTGGGTACCGGTTCGCCTCAGAACCGATAGGTCGCGGTGCTCAGCAGCGTGCGGCCCATGCCATAGAAGCAATCGCCGAACGACAGACAGGTGGCGATGTTGCGGGTGTCGGCAATATTGGTCGCATTGAACTGCAGCCGCCACGGGCCATTGTCCCAGCGTATCATGGCGTCAAACAGCGTGTAGTCGGGCGTGCGCAGCACGTCGATGCCGTCCCAGGACTCGCCGATATAACGCACGCCGGCGCCGACGGTAACGTCAGGCAGGCCGAGCGAGGCGAGGCGATATTTGCCCCACAATGAGGCCTGCTGCTGCGGCACGCTGGCGACGCGCTTGCCGGCATTGTCGCCGGACTCGATCCGCGCGTCGGTATAGGCATAGGCGCCGATCAGGTCGAGATTGGGGGTGACGCTTGTCAGCACTTCCAGTTCGGCGCCCTTGATCCGCACCTGGCCGGTCTGGATCGAGAAGACGCCAGGTCCGGAGGACAGCCGGTTGCGCTCGGTGGTGTCGTAGATCGCCGCATTGATCGCGGTGCCGGCAAACGGATTGTACTTGACGCCGACCTCATACTGCTCGCCGCGCACCGGCTTGCAGAACCCGCTTTCGCAGGTGTTGGCGCCGAATACCGGGTTGAACGATTGCGCCCAGGACACATAGGGCGTCACGCCGAACGGCAGCTCATACATCAGCGCGGCGCGGCCGGTGGTGGCCCTGTCGTTCTGGGTCGGTAGTCCCTCGACACTGTAGCTGACATAGTCCTGCCGCACGCCGAGCAGCGCCAGCCACGGGCCCAGCCGCATCTGGTCCTGGGCATAGAAGCCGGTCTGGCCCTGCTGCGCCTGGGGATCGTCGGTCAGCGACGCGGAGAAACTGCTATAGACCGGCGCATACAGATCGAACGACCGCGGATCAAGGCCGCTGCCGCTGCGGGTTTTCTCGTGCAAGCCGAGATAGTCGATGCCCACCAGCACCTTGTGCGACACCGTGCCAGTCTGCAGCTTGATTTCGGCATTGCTATCGGAGGTGAAGGCGTCCTTGGCGGCCTGACGGGCGTAATAGATCCGCTGCACGGTACGCCGGCTGGCGTCGAGGAATGGATTGGTCGGGTTGGAATACAGGTCCGGATACATGATGGCGTAATCGCCGTCGGTGTGGCTGTAGCGGAAGCTCTGCTTGATCTTCAGCGCATCGCCGAAGCTCTGCTCGTAGAGGCTGGTGACGCCGCCGGTGGTGATGTTGTAGCGATCGTAATTCGGCTCGCCGGCAAAGCGGTTAACCGGGATATAGCCGTTCGGGCCGGGCTTCAGCACGCCTTCGATGGGCAGGAAGGCGCTGAACGAGCTGGACTTGTCCTTCTGGTAGTTGCCGAGCACGGTCCAGGAGATGTCATTGGTCGGGCGCCACGTCAGCGACGGTGCCAGCAGGATGCGGTCGTTCGGCACGTAGTCGACCTGCGAGTTGGAGTCGCGTAGCACGCCGACGAAGCGATATAGCCACTCGCCATCCTTGGTCAGCTTGCCGGTGGAGTCCATCTGCAATTGCTTGCGGTCGAAGGAACCATACTGCACGCCGATCTCGTTGCGGGACTCGGCCTGCGGGCGCTTCGACACTTCGTTGAGCACGCCGCCGGTGGACGAGCCGCCATACAACACCGACGATGGCCCGCGCAGCACTTCGATGCGCTCCAGCGCATAGGGATCGCGGCGCCATTCCAGCACCTGGCTGAGCCGCGAGCCCTGCATGCCGTCGAGATAGCGGCTCGGCTCCTGGCCGCGGATCAATGTGTAGTCGCCGCGGGCATCGCCGCCGAACGGATCGGCGGTCACGCCCGGCACATAGCGCAAGGTTTCTTGGACAGACAGGCCGCCCTGGTCAGTGATGCGATCGGCGGTCACGACCGAGATCGACTGCGGCGTCTCGCGGAGTGGCGTGTCGGTCTTGGTGCCGCCCATGCCGCGATTGGCGAGATAGCCCTGCACCGGGCCGGTGGCAGTTTCCGCGCGAGCCCCGGGAGCTGCGGTGGCAGCCGCAACCGGCGCATTGTTGCGCGCCGCAGCCTGGCGCGTTGCACGTGAGCGTGCCGTCGATGGGCGGGTCGCACGCGCACGCGCGGCCGGTCGAACGGGTTGATCTACCACCACGGCTGGCAATGCCGTGCTGCCTTGCGACGATTGCGCCTGCGATGGCGTCGTGAGCAGCGCCAGCATCGGCAGCGCCGTTCCGACAAGCGATCCCAGATGAGTGGAAGATTTGAATTTCATTTGCCCGCACCCCATTACCAAGTGATGCAGGCGACTTATCACGCAGCGACGCGCCCGGAAGACGTCGGGGGCGTCATACATTTAGTCTGGAACTAGTATTTCTCTAAGATGGCGGAGGTGCGCGATGGAATCGGCAGCAGTGCAATCCGGATGATGCTGCGCGTCATCCGGGCACTGACCTTCGCTAGCCGTTGATGCCCTCGCGCCGCAACGTCGGCAGGCCAATGCCCGTGGCATCGAAACCGCCGTCGACTGCCAGCATCTGGCCGGTGATGTAGCTCGACCGGTCGCTGCACAGGAAGAAGATTGCGTCCGCGAGCTCGTCCTCGCCGCCATAGCGATTGAGCGGGATCGCATCGTGATAATCGGCGCGGATCGCCGGCGTATGCACGGCTTTGGCCATCGCCGTCTCCACCGGGCCCGGCGCGACCGCGTTGACGCGGATGCCGAGCAGCGCGAGCTCGACAGCCGACTGCTTGGTGAAGTGAATGATGCCGGCCTTGCTGGTGCCGTAGGCGACGCGCAGGGTGGACGCACGCAGCGCCGAGATCGAGGCGATGTTGACGATGGCGCCGCCGCCATGCTCGCGCATCAAGGGAGCCGCCGCCTTGGTGCACAGGAACGGGCCGGTGAGGTTCACGGCCATGATGCG
This sequence comes from Tardiphaga sp. 813_E8_N1_3, assembly GCF_051811025.1. Taxonomy (NCBI): domain Bacteria; kingdom Pseudomonadati; phylum Pseudomonadota; class Alphaproteobacteria; order Hyphomicrobiales; family Nitrobacteraceae; genus Tardiphaga; species Tardiphaga sp. 813_E8_N1_3. Next base: position 4,584,915 of record NZ_JBPWQE010000001.1, on the reverse strand, counting down.
TTCCCATTCCTCCAGTGTCGTCTCGAGCAGAGGCTTGAAATTCGCAATGCCGGCATTGTTGACCAGCGCATCGAGCCGGCCGAAGCGGGCCTGCGCGGCGGCAAAGGCTTTATCGACAGCCGTGGCGTCGGAGACATCCGTATGCAGCGCCAGCGTGTTGTCGGGATCGTTCAGCGCCTTGACGCTGGCGTCGAGCAGCTCGCGTTCGATATCCAGCAGCGCGACACGATAGCCTTCGCCGAGAAAACGCTTGGCCACGGCAAGGCCAATGCCGCGTGCGGCGCCCGTGACGAGTGCAACCTTGCGAATCTGTTCCTTGCCGTCAGCCTTGGTCATGTCCTGCCCTATCGTCTTGATCGTTGCAGGGCTGTTTAGAGAACGACAACGGCCGGGACAAGCCCGGCCGCGATCTGGTTGTGGCAGGTCTGACCCGCTCAGAATCGGTAGGTCGCTGACCCCAGCACTGTGCGCCCGATGCCGTAGAAGCAGTCGCCACGCGCGAGGCAGGTGGCGAGGTGCCGTTTGTCGGTGATGTTGCTGGCGTTGACCTGGAAACGCCAAGGGCCTGTCTCGTATTTGATCATGGCGTCGAACAGCGTGTAGTCCGGCGTGCGGAGCGTATCCGTGCCGTCCCAGGACCCGCCGATATAACGCACGCCGCCGCCGAGGGTGACGTCGCGCAGACCCAGCGACGTCAAGCGATAGGTGCCCCACAGCGATGCCTGATGATCCGGCACGGTTTCCACATGCTTGCCGACATTGTCGCCGCTTTCAACCTTGGCATCGAGATAGGAGTAGCTGCCAATCAGTCTGAGGTCGGGCGTCACCTGGGTGATGACCTCGAGCTCCACGCCACGGATACGCACCTGTCCGGTCTGGATCGAAGCGATGAAACCATTTGCATCGGGCACGGATCCTGAGGCCAGCCGGTTCTTCTCGACGGTGTCGAAAATAGCGCCATTGATCGCGGTGCCCGGGAATGGATTGTACTTGAAGCCGACCTCGTAGATCTCGCCGCGCTGCGCCTTGCAGATCTCGGCGCAGACATTGGCGCCGAAGATCGGATTGAACGACTGCGCGTAGGTGACGTAGGGGTTGAAGCCAACAGGCGTTTCATACATCAGGCCCACGCGGCCCGTTGTGGCCTTGGTGTCTTCGTCGGGGCTGCCTGCGACGCGGTTGCTGACATAGTCCTGTCGAACGCCGACCGTGGCGAGCCAGGGGCCGAGCCGCATCTGGTCCTGCGCGTACAGGCCGAGCTGGCTTTGCCGCACCGCGGGGGTGTCGGACAACACAGGCGCCGTAAGACTGGTGTAGACGGGAGCATAGAGATCGAACGGTGTTGGATCAAAGCCACCGCCTGAACGTGTGCGCTGGTTCAGGTCGCGATAGTCGAGACCGAACAGCATCTTGTGTGAAACAGGTCCGGTCAGCAGCTTGAGCTGGACATTGTTGTCCATGGTCAGGCTGTCCTTGGCCACTTCCTGGCTGGAAATGTAGCGCGCCACCGTTCGGTGCTCGGGATCCAGAAACGGATTCGAGGGATTTGAGTAGGAATCCGGGTAGGCCGTCCGATAGATGCCTTCGACATGCGTGAAGCGCAGGTTCTGGGTGATTTTCACGGCATCGTTGAAGCTGTGTTCGAACAGGCTGCTGAAAGCACCGGTCTCGGTCTGGTATTTGTCGTAGCCGGGATAGCTCGCGAAGCGATTCACCGGAATGAAGCCGTTCGGCCCCGCGAACAGCGTGCCTTCATGCGGCAGGAACGCCGTAGAGCTGCCGCTCGTGTCCTTCTGATAGGTGCCGAGCACAGTCCAGCTGGTGTTGTTGGTCGGCCGCCAGGTCAGCGACGGTGCCAGCACGATGCGGTCGTCCTTGGTGAAGTCGGTCTGCATGTTGCTGTCGCGGAAGACGCCGACGAAGCGATACAACCACTCGCCATCCTTGGTCAGCTTGCCGGTCGTATCGATCTGCACCTGCTTGCGGTTGAAGCTGCCAAATTGAACGCCGATCTCGCTCGCCGCTTCCGCCTGCGGGCGCTTCGAGATCAGGTTGATCAGGCCCGCCGTGGATGTGTCGCCGTACAGTACGGACGCCGGTCCGCGCATCACCTCGATGCGCTCGGCCGTATAGGGATCGGGCCGCCATTCGTTGAACCGATAGGCGTCCGCCGCGCGCGTACCGTCGAGATAGATATTGGGGTCCTGACCGCGGATGCGCGGATAGTCGCCGCGTGAGTCCACACCGTAGGCGTCGGCGAAGACGCCCGGGATATAGCGCAGGGCATCCTGAACGCTCGTCGCGCCCTGATCGGCCATGCGATCGGTCGTGACCACCGTGATCGACTGCGGCGTCTCGCGCAGCGGCGTGTCGGTCTTCATGCCGGTGGTGCTCTGCCCGGCGAGATAGCCCCGCACAGGGCCGGTGCCGGATTCAAAGGCCGCGGCAGCCGGAGCGGCGGTTGCGGCCGGCGTCGTCGGCCCCCGGGCGGCAGTCCGACGGCTGGCCGATGATCGTGCCGCCTGCGACCGCTGCGGACGTGCCGGCGTGGCACGAGGCTTGGCCTGCTCGACAACGACGGGCGGAAGCTGGCTCTGCGCCTGCGCCGGAGCTTCGATCGCGAAGGTCATGAGAACTGCGATTGACGCTCCGAAGAGTCGCTGTGAGGTTTGGGAACTGGCCACGCTTACGCTCCTTAGCTAATTTTCAGCTAAGTCGGTAACGCGCGCATGAGGCAGTGTGAACGGCAAACCATCGTTTCCACAGGTTGCCAGCTTAGTATCGTTCTACTTTTCGATCTCTGAAAATGTCCAAGGCCCGTATGGAAGGATTTTGGCTCCTCTGTCGCGAAAATGGGCCGATGCGTGTCGGAAAGCGTAGAGCCCAATCGTCCTTGGTCGACGTCATTCGCCAGGCTCATGCAATGGCGATGCATTTCATCCATCCCGACAGGAGGTTCCCTTGTCCCTCACACTGCATTTCCATCCGCTGTCGTCCTATTGCTGGAAGACGCTCGTCGCTCTGTACGAGAACGACACGCCGTTCACGCCGCATATGGTCAATCTCGGCGACGAGGGCGAGCGCGCGGCGCTGTTGAAACTGTGGCCGATCGGAAAATTCCCCGTGCTGCAGGACGATGCGCGCGGCGCGATCGTCCCGGAGTCCTCCATCGTCATCGAGTATCTCGACCGGCATTTCCCCGGCCGCACCAGTTTCATCCCCGACGGCAATCTCGGCCTGCAAACGCGGCTGCGCGATCGCTTTTATGATCTCTATGTGCACACGCCGACCCAGAAAATCGTCGGCGACCGTCTGGTGCCGGCGGACAAGAAGGATCCGCATGGTGTTGCCATGGCGCGGGCGCAGCTCACCAAGTCCTACGACATGATCGACAAGCAGATGGCGACGAACGCATGGGCGATGGGCGCAGCGTTCACGCTCGCCGACTGTGCAGCTGCGCCGGCGCTCTATTACGCGAACAAGGTGCATCCGTTCGGAGACGCGCATCGCAACGTCTCGGCCTATCTGGGCCGGCTGCTGGCGCGTCCGTCATTCGCACGGGTGGTGAAGGAGGCGGAGCCGTACGCGCACATGTTTCCGCAGGAGTAAGCATCGTGAGTGCCGACAAGGCCGGGATTATCGAGACCTGTTTGCAGCCTATCTGCGCAATGACCGCAAGGCCGTCAAAGACGCGTTCACGGATGATTTCACCTTTACGAGCCCGTTCGACGACAGGATCGACAAGGGGACCTATTTCGCCCGCTGCTGGCGTGTTGCCGACTGGATCGCGCAGCATGATCTTGAGCGTATCGCCGTCGATGGCGATGTGGCTTTCGTGACCTATCGTTGCGTGGCCAAGGACGGCAAGAGTTTTCGCAACGCAGAAGTCTTCGGCTTCGAGGGCGATCTCATCCGGTCGATCGATGTGTATTTCGGCGCGACATACAGGGATGGAGCGTTTCAGAAGCAGGCGTCGTAAGGGCGTAATCATATGAGTGCGGACAAGATTCGAACCATCCGTTCGGATCAACCGCTGATAGTTCCTCCACGCGAGAACTTCGCGTTCCGATCAACGAGGAAAACAACGAGGTCGGTTTCCAGGACGGCGGTAACATTCATATCGGCCTGATCCGCGGCAAGCATCAGCGCGGTATGTGTTCCGACTTCGTGCTGTCCCGCAGATATTCTGCCCCGAAAAACATATAGCCAACGATCAAACCCGGGTTTGGACGGAAGGTCGATATTTCGACCCGCCGATAGGTGGGTATCGTACAAGTAGATGGCCTGACGTACGAAGGTCGGCGCGCCCGATCCTTTCGGTCCGGTCAGCAACCGCCATTGATCGTTGCGCTTGATTTCATCGAGTTCGACAAATTGAACGATTGGCTCTTCGTCTGCGGCCTCAGGCCGAACGAAAATCTGCAGCATTTCGATCTGGTCGTCTCCGACGACTCGTTCTTCGTGATGAAAGCCGCGGCCTGCGTTCATCACCATCAACCGGTCGGGCGATATAAGTTCACTCTTTCCGGCGGAGTCGGTGTGCTGCATGCGGCCTGCGCGCATGTAGCTTATGATCTCGTCATTGCGATGCTCGTGCATCCTCACGACGAGGCCGGGTTGCAGCCGGGCGTGGTCGATAACGCCAAGCCCGCCGAAGCCTGCGTCATTGGGCTGTCCCAGAGAGATGCCGGGATGGATTCGACGCAACTGGAATGGCCCTTGCGACCGCACCTGATGGCTTTCGGGCGAGACGACGCCGATCCCTTCGATGGTTGGTGCTGAGGTCATGTTTTTTCTCCTTGGCTTCGGCGGGCGCGATGGCGTTACGGATTGATCGGCGGAAGCACTTCGGTGAACAGCAACTGGATGAGCTTTTGCCCATTGGGCGTTCCCCAGTTCTGAGCGAGCTCGGCGATCATCGTGTTGGTCGCTGTTAAAACAACGCCAGCATCCTGCATGCGCCGGCGGGACATATCCTCGGAAAGCTCGAATGGAGACCCCGAAGCGTCCATGACCGCCTGCACGCTGTAGCCTTCGGTCACCGCATCGATCGCCGGGAAGACGAGGCAGACGTCGGTCGTGACACCGGCCATGATCAGATTCTTTCGTCCCGTCGCTTTCACGGCCGCCTTGAAGTTGACGTCGGTCCAGGCATTGACGATGCCTTCGCGCTTGACGCGCGCTTTGAAGGCGTCTGGCAGGATCTCCTGCAGCTCCGGCAACAGCGGCCCCTGCAGGCGATCTTCCTGGCTCGACGTCAAGACGGTCGGAATGTTCAGGATGCTCGCTGTTTTCGCCAGTGCCAGCGACATGCGCTTGGCCCTGGCGACGTCGATGTTCTTGATCAACTGCATCGTGCCGATCTGATGATCGATGAGCAGAAGCGCGGAATTTTCTGGGGTGAAGTAATTGGGCATGATCTGACCTCGTTTGGCTCAAAGAGCGTCATTGCTCGCCCATAAGTGTAGAAATGAAACAAAGCCTGGGGCAGGCTTGAAAAATGACCTCATTATGTTTCATAAATGGAACATGACGGTCTTCGGAGATTTCGACGGCCTTGCGCTGTTCACCCGCATTGTCCAGGCGGGAGGGCTCGCGGCGGCCGAGCGCGCGACGGGCATTCCGAAAGCGACGCTGTCCCGGCGACTCTCGGCGCTGGAAAATACCTTGAACGTTCGACTCGTCCGGCGAACGAAGAAGGGCGTCGTGCTCACAGAGCAGGGGCAGCAACTTTTCGAACGAAGCCGTGCGGCCTTCTCGCTCGCTGAAGAGGCGGTAGCCGAAGTTCAGGATGAACGCGCCGCACTGTCGGGCAACATTCGTCTCTCCTTGCCGCCCGATATCGCCACTGCAGTGCTTGCGCCTGTCTTGATCCGGTTCGGGGCCAGACATCCCGATGTCACGATTGAAATAACCCTTGCCGATCGCAGAGTTTCGCTGATTGAGGAAGGATACGATTTGGTGGTTCGGATGGGGCCGGTCGCGGACTCCGAACTCATCTTCAGGAGAATTGCCACCTTGCCGAGAGTGCTGGTCGCGAGTCCGGGCTTTTTATCGGCACACCCCGGTTTGAACGAGCCGCAGGACGTCAAGGAAATTCCCGCACTTGCGATCCGTCGCGATCTGGTCGAATGGGACCTGCGAAACGCCAAAGGCGTGACTGCGACTGTCCATCCCAAAATCGGCTTTGCGGTCAACCGGCAGACGATATTGGTGGACGCCGCAATTGCGGGCCTCGGGATTGCCAACCTGCCATTCTTTTTGGTTGAAGCCGCACTGAAATCCGGCGCGCTTGTCCGCGTCCTGACGGGGTGGGAGCCATCTCCTGTCGAGATGACGGCGCTGTGGCAAAAGGACAGATTCAGCGGTCGCCTGATAAAGGCAATCGTGACCGAATTCGCAGATGCGCTGAAAGATGATCGGGCGTCGCGCTAGTCGATCATTCGAAATGCTGGTTGGAGGATGATTGCGTTTCCGGGAGGGCACGCACGGGCGGTCCAGTTGTGATCTGCTGATTGTAGAAGTCTGGACCAGGCCGATTGCGCAGCGGCATGGCTCAACTTTGCAGCGGGATTGCCGCTGACCATGGTTGAAGGAAAAAATCCATCGGTCATGACGTCTGAAATAATTTCACCGATCATGTCGGACTGGCAAAAGCTGCTTCGTCATCCTTGCAGCCAGACTTTCAAACGGAGAGAGACCGATGCGGTTCATGGTAATCGTGCATGCGAACAAGGACACCGAAGCAGGGGTGATGCCGACGACGGAATTGCTTGCGGCGATGGGCAAGTTCAATGAGGAGATGTGCAATGCCGGCGTAATGCAGGCCGGCGAGGGGCTGCACCCGACGTCGAAAGGCGCGCGGATCACCTTTACCGGCAGTGAGCCGACGGTGAAGCAGGGGCCGTTCGATGTAACGCGCGATCTGATCGCCGGTTTCTGGCTAATCGATGTGGCCTCCAGGGACGAGGCGATTGCGTGGATGAAGCGCGCGCCTTTCGCAGCTGGCGACGAGATCGAGATCCGTCAGGTGTTTGCGGCCGAGGATTTCGGCGACGCCCTCACACCCGAATTGCGCGAGAAGGAAGAGCGCCTGCGCGCGCAAGCCGCCAGGAAATAAGCGACGAGATCAAAGAGGATCGAGATCAACGAGGACCACGACCATGCGATTCATGATGCTGATGATTCCCGGCGGCTATGAGACTGCGGCGCCGGGCACGGTACCGGAGGATGTCGAGCGCGTCGCGTCGATGATGGCCTATAACAAGGCGCTGCTGGATGCCGGCGTGCTGATCACCTGCGACGGACTGCACCCGCCATCGATGGGCGCGCGGGTGTCCTTTCCATCCGGCAAGCCGGTGGTGACCGACGGGCCGTTTGCGGAATCCAAGGAAGTGCTCGGCGGCTACTGGATGATCGACGTTGCCTCGCGCGACGAGGCCATCGCCTGGGCCAGCCGCTGCCCCGCGACGCCCAACGAGGTGATCGAGATCCGCCAAGTGCAGGAAATGGCCGATTATCCGGAGGACGTGCAGGCCGTCGCCTCGGGATTTGAGGAGATGCAGACCACCGCGAAGCGGCTCGGCTGAATTGCCGTAAAACCGGGCTCAAACGCAGGATTCGGGGCGTTTTCTTGCGAAAATCCTGCGACCTTCTTGCGGCAAACTTGCGAAATCGCAGGTTTGCCGCCGGCGCGTCACCGCGTTTTGCAGTGACCTTTTGACCCAGCTCATGTAAGAGCTCTTCACATGAGCTGGCGCAAAGACAGCCGCGGCGAGCGCGGTTATCACCACGGAAATTTGAAAGAGGCCCTGCTGCAGGCAGCGCTCGGGCTGATTGCGGAGAAGGGGCCTGCGGGCTTTACCTTCGCTGATGCCGCGCGCACGGCCGGCGTCAGCGCGGCTGCGCCCTATCGCCATTTCCGCGATCGCGACGATCTCCTCGCCAGCATCGCGCAGCGTGGCTTCGAGCAGTTCGAGCTGGTGCTGACGGCGGCGTGGGACGATGGCCGGCCGAATACGGTCACGGCCTTCGAGCGGATCGGCAAGGCGTATCTCGCTTTCGCCCGCACTGAACCGGCCTTCTATTCGGCGATGTTCGAATCCGGAATCCCCGTAGATTCCAGTCCTGAACTGGCCGCGGCGGGAGAGCGTGCCTTCGGTGTGATCCGTGCGGCGGCAGAACGTTTGGCCGCCTTGACGCCGCCCGGTGTGACGCGTCCACCAGCGATGATGATGGCGCTGCATATCTGGTCGCTGGCGCACGGCGTGGCCTCGCTGTTCGGCCGCGGCGATGCCGCGCGGCGCAAACTGCCGATGTCGCCGGAAGATCTGCTGGAGGCCGGCGCGCTGATTTATTTGCGCGGGCTGGGCTTTCCAACCGACCAAAACGTCCACAAGTCCGACACATCCACGGCGCCCAAATCGGGTCCCTGGGGAACCGCCCCAAAATAATTCGCGGCGCTCCCCTTGCGGTCGTCTTGACAAAATCCGGCCGTGAGCTAGGTATGTAAATGTTATTTACATTCACAAGCGGCATGGTGCCGCTGATGGAGAGGAAGATGGCCAACGCTGCAGATTACAATCGATGGGGTCCGCCCGCCGATGATCGGGTGTCCTACCAGATGCGCTCACCATGGCACATCATACTGATCGTGCTCGGTTTTATCATCTGGTGGCCGGTTGGCCTCGCACTTCTCTTCTTCACACTCGGGAGCAGAAAAATGGGTTGCTGGGATCGTAACGGCCGTTTCGAGAACAAGATGGAGCGGATGCAGTACAAGATGGAGCGCATGCGCAACCGCATGGAGCGCTCAGGCTTCGGATCGGGCTTCGGCTTCGGCCCGCCGACCTCGGGCAACCGCGCCTTCGACGAATATCGCGTCGAAACCCTGCGCCGCCTTGAGGAAGAACAGCACGAGTTCAAGAACTTCCTCGATCGCCTGCGTCACGCCAAGGACAAGGAAGAGTTCGACCAGTTCATGGCGCAGCACCGCCCAAAGCCGACCCCGCCATCGGATAACAATCAGCCGCAGGGCTAACAGCCCGAAACTGATAGGCGTCAGGCGGTAGCGCCCCCTTCGCCGATGCCGACATCGCCGCCCGTCTGATCATTCAGGCGGGCGGTTTTGCTTTGTCACGGGCCCTTCACGAACAAGCGAATACCGCTTCATTTCTCGGCCAAAACACGCTTTGGTAACTCCGCATTAACCATGACTGGCGTCTGGTAAAAGCCGCAGAAACGCGTGCAAGCCCTTGTTTTGACATGTTGGCAGGGAATTTAGGGCTCGGCTTCGGACAAGCCCTCCATGCGACACAACAAGAACATTGCACTGGCGTTCCGCGCCGCGCCGCGCGCGATGCGTGGCCGCGGCACCAGCGATGAGCAAGTCGCTGGCAAATTGAGGATTTTTGCGTTGAGAGGATACCGTTCATGAATCCGGCCGATGTGGCGCAGTCAGCCCTGCCGCTGGCTTCATCCGACGTTTCGCTGATCGCGCTGTTCTTGCAGGCTCACTGGATCGTGAAAGCGGTCATGCTGGGACTGCTGGGCTGTTCGGTGTGGGTCTGGGCGATCGCGATCGACAAGATGTTCCTGTATTCGCGCACACGCCGCGCCATGGACCGGTTCGAGCAGGCCTTCTGGTCCGGCGAGTCCATCGAGGATCTGTACCGCGCGCTGTCCGCCAAGCCGACGCAGTCGATGGCGGCGTGTTTCGTGGCGGCCATGCGCGAGTGGAAGCGGTCTTTCGAAAGCCAGGCGCGCTCCTTCACCGGCTTGCAGATGCGCATCGACAAGGTGATGAACGTCTCCATCGCCCGCGAGGTCGAGCGCCTTGAGCGCCGCCTTCTGGTGCTGGCCACGGTCGGTTCGGCCGGCCCCTTCGTCGGCCTGTTCGGCACCGTCTGGGGCATCATGTCGAGCTTCCAGGCGATTGCCGCCTCGAAGAACACGTCGCTCGCCGTGGTCGCGCCTGGTATCGCCGAAGCGCTGTTCGCCACGGCCATCGGCCTTATCGCCGCCATCCCGGCGACTATTTTCTACAACAAATTCACGTCAGAAGTGAACAAACAGGCCCAGCGCCTGGAGGGGTTTGCCGACGAGTTTTCAGCGATTCTGTCGCGCCAGATCGACGAGCGCGTCTGATGGGTGACGAATTGAACCTTGAAGTGAGCACCCTGTCATGGGGATGAATGTGGGCTCGGGCGGTGGTAGCGGAGGTCGGCGCGGGCGCCGGCGTGCTGCCGTCATGGCCGAGATCAACGTCACCCCGATGGTCGACGTCATGCTCGTGTTGATGATCATCTTCATGGTGTCGGCGCCGCTGATGACCTCGACCATCGATATCGACCTGCCGATCGCGAGCGGCGGCAAGTCGATATCGCAGAATGCTCCGCCGCTTACCGTGTCGGTGAAGCGCACCGGCGGTGGCTGTAATTCGGCGGTCGAAATGTATGTCGGCGACGCCCTGGTGCCGGTGAGTGAGCTCGACGCCAAGATCAAGGCGATCCGGGCGACGCGTTCGGAGACAGACAACACCGTGTTTCTCCGTGGTGACAAGGACGTCTGTTACACGGACATGATGAAATTGCTCGGCACCGTTCGCTCTGCCGGATTCAAGGCCAATATCGTGATCCTGCCGGAGCAGGGGACGTAAGCTCGTGGAACAGCCGGTTGATCTGGGCAGGAGCAGGATTGGAAATCTGATCGTGAAGGTCGACAAGACACTCATCGCATCGGTAGCCCTGCACGTCATCGTGATCGGGTGGGGACTTCTCACGTTCTCTTCCAAGGCATTGGAAGTGATGCCGGAGGATTCCGTCGGCGTCGATATCAGCGTTGAAAGCCAGGCCATGGCCGGGCAGAAGACTGGCAAGAAGGAAACGACGAAGCCGAAAGTGGAGAAGATCGCCGAGGCCAAGCCACCGGCCGAGGACACTGTCGGCAAGATTGACGACAAGAAGCCGCCGGTGATCACCGAGACGGCGCCGAAGGAACAGCCCAAGACCGACGAAAAGGCCGCTGCCGAAGCAGCAAAGGCGGAGGCAGCCGCAAAAGCCGAAGCCGCAGCCAAAGCCGCGGCCGATGCCAAGGCGGAGGCGAAAGCCGCGGCAGTCGCCGACGCCAAGGCGGAAGCTGAAGCGAAAGCGGAAGCTGACGCCAAGGCGCAGGCGGAAGCCAAGGCAAAAACCGAAGCGCAGGCCAAGGCGAAAGCCGAAGCCAAAGCGAAGGCTGAGGCCAAAGCCAAGGCTGACGCCGAAGCAAAAGCCAAGGCTGAAGCAAAAGCCAAGGCCGAAGAGACCAAGAAGGCTGAGCGTGTGTTTGACCAGTCGAAAATCGCAGCACTGATCGACAAGCGCGATCCGACCCGCAATTCGGTGACGGGCTCGGACCTTAATCCGAACGAGGCGCTCGGCACGTCAAAAGGCAAAGCCGGCAGCAACGTCGCCACCTGGGGCGCCATGTTCAAGCAGCAGGTGGATCGCTGCTGGAAGAAGCCGTATGGCGGCATCGAAGCCCAGCAGGTCGAAGCGGAGTTCAGCATCGCACTGAAGAAGGACGGCACGCTGGAGGCGACCCCGGTGGCGATCGGACGGCCGACCACGCCTTATCAACGGGTCTATCAGGAGAGCGGCCTGCGTGCGATCATCGATTGCCAGCCCTACAAGCTGCCGCCGCAGATGTTCGACGAATGGAAGTCGTTCAATCCTTATTTCACTGAAAAAATAACGTGACTTCGCGCTGCAACGAAGACCGCAACATGAAAAGCCCGGTACAAATGATTTTTAAAAATGAACTCGAAGGGGCGCTGCTGCGGCCCAGCCGCCGCCAGTTCATTGCCGGCGCCGCGTCGGCCGGTTTGATCATCGGCGGTCAACGCGCCGCTTTCGGTCAAGCCCGCGTGACGATCACCGGCGGTGACGTTGCGCCCATGCAGATCGCGATTCCGAATTTCAATGCCGGCACCGGCGCCGACAACGAAGTCAGCGTCGGCGTTTCGCAGGTGATCACCAACAATCTCAAGCGCAGCGGCCTGTTCGCGCCGATCGATCCGGCCGCCTTCGTCGAGAAGGCCGTCAACATCGACGCGCCGCCGAACTTCGTGAACTGGAAGACCGTGAATGCACAGGCGCTGGTCACCGGCCGCATGACCCGTCAGGGTGACGGTCGCCTGAAAGCCGAATTTCGTCTGTGGGACATCGCCACCGGTCAGCAATTGGCAGGCCAGCAATATTTCACCTCGCCGGAATACTGGCGTCGTATCGCCCATATCATTTCCGACCAGATCTACGAGCGCCTGACCGGCGAGAAGGGCTATTTCGATAGCCGCGTGGTCTTCGTTGACGAGACGGGCTCCAAGGAGCGCCGCGTCAAGCGACTGGCGCTGATGGATCAGGACGGCGCCAATGTACGTTACCTGACGCGTGGTGCCGATCTGGTGCTGACGCCGCGGTTCTCGCCGTCGACGCAAGAGATCACCTATATGGAATTCGGCCAGGGCGATCCCAAGGTCTATCTCTTCAATATCGAGACAGGCCAGCGTGAGGTTGTCGGCAACTTTCCGGGCATGTCGTTCTCGCCGCGTTTCTCACCCGATGGCCAGCGTGTCATCATGAGCCTGCAGCAGGGCGGCAATTCGAACCTGTTCGTCATGGATCTGCGGTCGAAGTCGACGACGCGCCTGACTGATACGCCGGCGATCGATACCTCGCCGTCATATTCTCCGGATGGCTCGAAGATCTGCTTTGAATCGGATCGCGGCGGCAAACCGCAGATCTATACGATGGCGGCCACGGGCGGCGGTGCTCAGCGCATCTCGTTCGGCGAAGGCAGCTATTCGACCCCGGTCTGGTCGCCGCGCGGCGACTATATCGCCTTTACCAAGCAGGGTGGTGGTCAGTTCTCGATCGGCATCATGAAGCCCGATGGCTCCGGTGAGCGGCTGCTGACGTCGGGCTATCACAACGAAGGTCCGACCTTCGCGCCCAATGGTCGCGTGATCATGTTCTTCCGCGATATGGGAGGAGGGCCGTCGCTCTTTACGGTCGACGTGTCCGGCCGCAACGAGCTCAAGGTCCCGACGCCTGGCTTCGCGTCCGACCCGGCCTGGTCGCCGTTGCTATCGTAAACAAACGATTGGCGGCGACGGGCGGATTACCGGCTATTCCCGGCAAACTTTGCCCACCGCGCTGAAATCACGAGCAGATTTGCTGTTTATGCGAATGCGTAAACAGTTCGCTAACGATGTTCCCTCAGAAAGACTTCATCAGGACCCGGTACCAATGTGCGCCTGAACAGGACGCATTTACGCCCGATGCAGCTCGCCGACCACAACCGGACGAACAGCAAATCGATGTCGCCGTCGATCTACACGGCGCTCGTCGATTCATTGTTCGAGAACCCGATTCCGATGCTGGCCGGTGCGGTCTGCGCCGGAACCGGCGCAGTCATGACTGCGGTGAAGACCGGCAATCCTTTGCTGTGGCCATGCGCCGCCCTGATCATCGTCATTGGCGCTTTGCGGGCCCTTCAGCTTAGCCGCTATGAAAAGCGCGAGACCGCGCTGACGCCTGACGAGGCGATCCGCTGGGAATTCAATTACATGGTTGGCGGCTCGCTCTATGCAGCCGCGTTGGGCCTGTGGTGTTGGGTCGTTTTGCTCGGCAGCGATGATCCGGTCGCGCATATGCTGGGTACGGCAGTGACCGTCGCTTACATCGCGGCCGGTGCCGGCCGAACCTATGGCCGTCCGAAGATCGCGCAGTTGCAGGTGCTGCTGGCGTGCGGCCCGATGGCGCTGGCGCTGATTATCCACGGTGACTTCTACTATATCGGCTTTGCGTTTCTGAACGTCCTGTTCTTTGTCGGCCTGCGCCGCATCACGCTTCGTCTGCATGACGTCTACGTCAAGGCGCTGCTGGCCACTGAGCGGGTCGGCTCCATCGCCGGCCAGTTCGATACGGCGCTGAATAATATGCCCAACGGCCTGTGCATGTTCGGCGCCGATGGTCGGTTAGCGGTGCTCAACAATCGCTTCACCGCGATGATGGAAATTTCAGAGGATCTCGTGCAGCGCGGCGTGACTGCTCGCGAAGTCGTCTCGCTCTGCGTCAATGCGGGGACGGTGTCGTCGACCAGCGCGATGACCATCATCACCGAGATTGAAAGCTCGAAGGCAGCCGAAATCACGACTCTTGATCATGCCCACGAGAGTGAACGCGCATTGTCGTGGAAGTTTCAGCCGATGATCGGCGGTGGCACGGTCGTTTTGCTTGAAGACATTACCGAGCGCCGCAATTCCGAAGCGCGTATCAGCCACATGGCGCGTTTCGACGAATTGACGGGGCTGCCGAACCGGGTCAGTTTCCGGAACGAAATAGGCCGCATGCTGAAGAGCTCGGACCAATCCACGCTGTCGGCCCTGCTGTTCGTCGATCTCGATCAGTTCAAGCAGGTCAACGATACGCTTGGTCATCCATGCGGTGATCAGCTGTTGTGCATGGTCGCCGACCGGTTGCGCGAAATGTTGCGTGCGGATGACTTCGTGGCTCGTTTTGGCGGTGACGAATTTGTCGTGTTCCAGCGTGCCATCAAGACAAATCATGATGCAGCCGATCTGGCGCGCCGCATCGTCGAGCGGCTCAGTGAGCGCTACGAGGTCGACAATCATCAGGTCGAAATCGGCGCCAGCGTCGGCATCGCCTTGACGGAACCCGACGTCAGCGCTGACAACCTTTTGAAGAACGCCGATATGGCGTTGTATCGTGCGAAGGCCTCCGGCCGTGGTACCTTCTGCTTCTTCCGCGACGAGATGGCCCAGACGGTCGAGGCGCGCCGCGTGCTCGAGCTGGATCTGCGCCAGGCGCTCGCCAATGAAGAATTCGAGATTTACTACCAGCCACTGGTCAATCTGAAGTCGGGACGCATCTCGACCTGCGAAGCGCTGCTGCGCTGGAATCATCCTGTCCGCGGGACTGTTTCGCCGGTCGATATCATTCCCGTCGCAGAAGACATGGGCCTGATCGTCGATCTTGGCCGCTGGATTTTGCGCAAGGCCTGTATCGAATGCATGAAGTGGCCCGACGCGGTCAGCGTCGCCGTCAACTTCTCGTCACAGCAGTTTCATCAGCGCGATGTGTTGAGCGAGGTACGCTACGCCCTCGACGTGTCCGGGTTGCCGGCGCGCCGTCTCGAGATCGAGATCACCGAATCGTCCCTGCTGCGTAATACGCAGTGGACCCACGATGCCCTCGCGCAGCTTCACGCAGCAGGTTGCCGGATTTCGCTCGACGATTTCGGTACCGGCTATTCGAGCCTGAGCTATCTGCACAATTTCCCGCTGCAGAAGGTGAAGATCGATCGCTCATTCCTCGAAGGGATCGATACGGACCGTCCGTTGACGCTGCTGCGCGGCGTCGCGCGCCTCAGTGCCGATCTGGGAATGACGGTTGTCGTCGAAGGCATCGAGACCAACGAGCAACTCGAGCTGATCAGTGCCGACGGCACGATCAGCGAGGCCCAGGGTTATCTGTTCAGCCGCCCGGTGCCTGCGACCCGGATCAGGCAGCTCCTGGACGCGTCCCACGGACGTCGCGTGATCGAGCCCGGCGCCAATGTCGAGGCCACGCGCGCGCCGGCCTGACCAGCCGCGGGCCACACTCTCGAATTTCCATTTCCATTCGTTTCACGCGCCGAATAGGCCAAAAGGGTTAACCACATTGTGGCAGAACCTTTGACAACTTTTAAGAAAGCTTTAACCTTTCCTTACTCGCGTAGTCATGGCGTTGGTGCGTAGGAGACGGAATGATGGCTTCGGCCGATCAAGCGACTGAAGCTTCGAAGCGCAGCGATATTCTCGACCGGGTTGACTACCGTCTTGCCGAAACCGAAGCTGAGAAAGAGGCGATCTATAGCCTGCGCTATAGAGCCTATCTCCATGAGGGGGCCATCGAGCCTCGCGCGGATCGCCGTCTCGCCGACCGTTTCGACGATTTGCCGAATTCATGGACTTTCGGGATATTCGTTGATGGCGAGCTCGCCAGTTCGCTGCGCGTCAGCGTAGCGACGCCGGACAATCCGGAAACGCCCGCCGTCGATGCATTCGGAGACTTGCTGCGTCCCGAGCTGGACAAAGGGAAGATCATCGTCGACCCGAACCGCTTCGTGGCCGACCCGAACAACCGTACCAAGTTTCCTGAACTGCCCTACATGACGGTTCGGCTAGGCTATGTCGCCTGCGGCTATTTCAAAGCCGATATCGGGACGGCGACCGTGCGCGCCGAGCATCGTGCATTCTATCGCAAGGTTTTCCTGCAGACGCCGATGTGCGAGCCGCGGCCCTATCCGACGCTGACCAAGCCGCTATGCCTGATGGCGGCCGACTACGTCTCGGTGCGCGAACGCATTTTCATGCGTTACCCGCATTTCCGCTCCAGTCTCTTCGAGCAGCGGGCTCTGTTCGAGCGCAAGAGCGAACCCCTGGCGCCGGATCTTCATTCATCCGAGTTCCATATCGCTCAGGCCGCGGTGTTGCCCCGCAGCTGAGGGCGAAGGGCGGCGACGGTCCCATCGCTAGCCATTGCTGACTTTCTCAGCAGTCCCTGCAGTGGGATTCTGCCTAAAACCAGCTGCTTTCTCAGAACCTTCACCGTCGCGCCACATTTGCCAACCATTAACCACGTCGTTGCTTTTTCGCGGCCTGTGGCTTTTGATCGGTTTTGGCAACACCTCATCAAGGTTGACGGAACGTTCGCTTAACCAACGCCCTGTAGACCGAATGACAGTTGGGTAAAGCGTGAGCGTGGAGGCTCCGGGAATGAAGCATCAGATGCGTATCCTCCAGGGATTAAAACTGGCTGCAGTGCTGGCCGTGGCGCTGTCGATGGGCGCCTGCGCCAACAAGAATGGTTTGGGTGCCGATGGCGCGATGGCCAATGCCGCCACGCCGGGCAGCCAGCAGGACTTCGTCGTCAATGTCGGCGATCGCGTGTTCTTCGAGAGCGATCAGACCGAACTGTCGCCGCAGGCGATCGCGACCCTGGACAAGCAGGCGCAGTGGCTGCAGCAGTACAACCGCTATTCCTTCACCATCGAAGGTCATGCGGACGAGCGCGGCACCCGCGAATACAACATTGCCCTCGGCGCTCGCCGTGCCCAGTCGGTTCGCACCTTCCTGGCCTCGCGCGGGATCGATGCCAGCCGGATGCGCACCATCTCTTACGGCAAGGAACGTCCGGTCGCGGTGTGTAACGACATCTCGTGCTGGTCGCAGAACCGCCGTGCGGTCACCGTGCTGAACGCCGGCGCGTAAGCGACGTCTGATATCAAACAAAACGGCGTCTGCCCCCGGGGCAGGCGCCGTTTTTGTTTTCAACGGGCGCCTTTGTCGCTGTCGAAAGTCACATTTTTGGCGTAGTGAAATCCTCATCGTGATGCGCGCCAATGGGGCGCGAAACCGGTCATTTTCAGGCTCAAATGTCATCCAGATCTCATTCGCTCGCCGGCGCTGCGCTTCTGTCCGTTCTGCTCGTGACGGCATCGCCCGTATCCGCGCAGTTGTTCGGTCAGCCGGCTCCGCGTCAGCAGGGTTACGGCCAGCAGCAGTCAGGCGACGACGATGCCGATCAGGGCATGCAGATCGAGCGGCTGCAGAACCAGCTGCGGCAGCTCACCGGCCAGAACGAGGAGCTGCAGTTCCGTAACCGCCAGCTCGAAGATCAGCTTCGGCAGCTGCAGGCTGGCGGTGCCCCAGCGGGCGCAGCAGGCGGCCGTCCCAATGTCGCTGCCGCGTCGGTCCAGCAGCCGCCGATGCAGCAGGCTCCGGTGCAGCAGCCCGGCTACAACCAGCAACAGCCGCAGATCGCGGCACCGGCCCCAATTGCCCAGGATCCTGCGCCGGCACCGCGCGGCGGGCGCCGCAACGATGCGTTCGATCCCAATGCGAACCCGAACGCGCCGGGCGCGCCGCGTGCACTTGGCGGTGGTCAACAGCCGATGCCGGCCAACGCGCCAGTCGGCGCACAGGGTGGCCGTGCCGCTGGAGAGCCGCTCCCGCTGGGCAATGCCGCCCCGGGCGGAGCACCGCCAGCACTGACGACCTTACCGCCGGGCGCGACCCCGAAAGACGAGTTCGATCTCGGCATCGGCTATATGCAGCGTCGTGATTACGCGCTCGCCGAAGAGACCATGCGCAACTTCGCCCAGAAATACCCCGGTGATCCAATGATTGCGGATTCGCAGTATTGGCTCGGCGAGAGCTTCTTCCAGCGCCAGAAATATCGCGATGCCGCCGAGACATTCCTGGGCGTGACCACGAAATACGACACCTCCGCCAAGGCGCCCGATGCGTTGCTGCGGCTTGGCCAGTCGCTGGCCGCGCTGAAGGAAAAGGAAGCGGCCTGTGCCGCATTCGGCGAAGTGACGCGGAAATATCCCCGTGCCTCGGCCGGCGTGAAACAGGGCGTGGACCGCGAGCAAAAACGCGTTAAGTGCTAAGGCGTGATCCCGAGAAGTGGAGCCCGGTTTTCGGATTAGATCACGCCCTGGCAGATCGACCCTGACAATCAGCTGGGTCGCAACCGGTTCTGACGCGCATGTCCGACGACGACCAGTCGCCGATTTCGGCCCAGATGGCGAAACAGCTATTCGCTGACTGGGCGTCCGCGCCTGCATTGGTCCTTGCCGTGTCCGGCGGTCCTGATTCCGTCGCCCTGATGTGGCTCGCCGCGCGTTGGCGGCATGCGCTCAAACGCGGCCCCGACCTTATTGCCGTGACCATCGACCATGGTTTGCGGCCTGAAGCGGCCCGCGAGGCCCGCGACGTGAAACGGCTCGCGGCATCTCTCGATATTCCTCACCGCACTCTCCGCTGGACTGGCGCCAAGCC
Organism: Tardiphaga sp. 813_E8_N1_3; assembly: GCF_051811025.1. Lineage (NCBI taxonomy): Bacteria > Pseudomonadati > Pseudomonadota > Alphaproteobacteria > Hyphomicrobiales > Nitrobacteraceae > Tardiphaga > Tardiphaga sp. 813_E8_N1_3. Next base: position 4,566,029 of record NZ_JBPWQE010000001.1, on the reverse strand, counting down.
GAAAACCGGACTGCCTGCCGCGGCCCGCGATGCGCGCTATCTTCTGCTCGCCAAGGCCGCGCGCAGCGTCGGAGCATTCCATGTACTGACTGCCCATACCCGCGATGATCAGGCCGAGACCCTGCTGATGCGGATGGCGCGCGGCAGCGGCATCGCCGGCCTCGCGGGTATGGCGCGGCTGACCGAGCGTGATGGCATCCAGCTCGCGCGTCCTTTTTTGCACATCGCGAAAGTGCAACTTGTTGCTACGCTGACCAAAGCGAAAATCGACTTCGCGACCGATCCGAGTAACTCCGATCCAAGCTACGCCCGTCCGCGGCTGCGGGCTCTGATGCCGGCGCTGGCGTCCGAGGGCTTCGATTCGCGCAACCTCGCCCGGCTGGCGACGCGGTTGCGGCGTGCCGATGCGGCGCTGGAGCTGATGGTCGATGGAGCAGAGCGTTTTCTGGCACTGCACAGCCCGGGCAGGGTGCCTGAAACCATCGATGCGGGAGCATTTGCGGGGCTGGCGGAGGAAATTCGCGTCCGGTTGTTGCTGCGGATGATCGATCAGGTCGGGCACGAAGGGCCGGCCGAGCTCGGCAAGGTCGAAACGCTCGTATTCGCGATAGTCCAGGCCACGCGATCGGGCGGGAGAGGTATTCTGCTGAAGCAGACGCTCGCCGGTGCCATGATCACGCTGACGCAGGACCGCCTGAGAATCGTTGCGGCGCCGCCCAGGCGTCGCCGCGCCGATTGAGTGCAAAGACGTACCTGTTGCCCCACGGTACCTTAACCACCGTGGGAAAACCCTGTCAGCACTGCCATTATTTGAACCGGAAATGCGCGTAGATGCGTTAAATAGTCCATCCCAGTTCCCTTGGCAGCGCCCTCGGTCGCACCTAGATTGTATCCGACCGACCCAGGGTGAACCCTTGTGGCGACTCACAAGGGAATAAGGCCGCGATTTCGCGCGGCGACGAAGGAAGATCGATGAACGCGAACCTGCGCAATTTTGCCCTCTGGGTCATTATCGTTTTGCTGCTGCTGGCGCTGTTCACGCTTTTCCAGAATCCCGGTCAGCGCACGGCCTCGCAGGACATCTCGTTCTCGCAGCTCCTCACCGAAGTTGATCAAAACCACGTCCGTGACGTCGTGATCCAAGGGCCGGAGATTCACGGCACCTTCACCAACGGCTCTAGCTTCCAGACCTATGCACCAAGCGATCCGAGCCTGATCAAGCGTCTGTATGACGCCAAGGTGTCGATCACTGCCAAGGCGCCGGGCGACAACGTTCCGTGGTTTGTCTCGTTGCTCGTGTCATGGCTGCCGTTCATCGCGCTGATCGGCGTGTGGATCTTCCTGTCGCGCCAGATGCAGGGCGGCGCCGGCAAGGCGATGGGCTTCGGCAAGTCGCGCGCCAAGATGCTGACGGAGGCCCACGGCCGCGTCACATTCGAGGACGTCGCCGGTGTCGATGAGGCCAAGCAGGATCTGCAGGAAATCGTCGAATTCCTGCGCGACCCCGGCAAGTATCAGCGCCTTGGCGGACGTATCCCGCGCGGCGTGCTGCTGGTCGGCCCTCCCGGTACCGGTAAGACGCTGATCGCGCGTGCGGTCGCGGGCGAAGCCAATGTGCCGTTCTTCACCATTTCGGGTTCGGACTTCGTCGAAATGTTCGTCGGCGTCGGCGCGTCCCGTGTGCGTGACATGTTCGAGCAGGCCAAGAAGAATGCGCCATGCATCATCTTCATCGACGAAATCGACGCGGTCGGTCGTCATCGCGGCGCCGGTCTCGGCGGCGGCAATGACGAGCGCGAACAGACCCTCAACCAGTTGCTGGTCGAGATGGATGGCTTCGAAGCCAATGAAGGCGTGATCCTGATCGCCGCTACCAACCGTCCGGACGTGCTGGATCCCGCGCTGCTGCGTCCCGGCCGTTTCGACCGTCAGGTTGTGGTACCGAATCCGGACGTCGTCGGTCGCGAGCAGATCCTCAAGGTCCATGTCCGCAAGGTGCCGCTGGCGCCGGATATCAACCTCAAGACCATCGCACGCGGCACTCCGGGTTTCTCCGGCGCTGATCTAATGAACCTCGTCAACGAAGCTGCCCTGACCGCCGCGCGCCGCAACAAGCGCATGGTGACGCAGAGCGAGTTCGAAGAGGCCAAGGACAAGGTGATGATGGGCGCCGAGCGCAAGTCGCTGGTGATGTCCGAGGAAGAGAAGATGCTGACGGCCTATCACGAAGGCGGTCACGCCATCGTCGGCCTTAACGTCGTCGCCACCGATCCGATCCACAAGGCAACGATCATTCCGCGCGGCCGTGCGCTCGGCATGGTCATGCAGTTGCCTGAGCGCGACAAGATGTCGATGTCGCTGGAGCAGATGACCTCGCGTCTCGCGATCATGATGGGCGGCCGCGTCGCTGAAGAGCTGATCTTCGGCCGCAACAAGGTCACTTCTGGTGCATCGTCGGACATCGAGCAGGCAACGCGGCTGGCTCGTATGATGGTCACCCGCTGGGGTCTCTCGGAAGAACTCGGCACGGTCGCTTATGGCGATAACAATGACGAAGTGTTCCTCGGCATGCAGATGGGTCGCCAGCAGAACGTCTCGGAATCGACCGCGCAAAAGATCGACTCCGAAGTGAAGCGTCTGGTCGCGGAAGGCTATGACGAGGCGACCAAGATCCTCACCGAGCGCCGCGAAGACCTGGAAACGCTGGCCAAGGGTCTGCTGGAATTCGAAACCCTGTCGGGCGACGAGATCGGCGATCTCCTGAACGGCAAGAAGCCGAACCGCGAGTCGGTGCTCGAGCCGTCGGGTCCGCGCACCTCCGCCGTGCCGCCCGCCGGCAAGCCCCGTCCGCGTCCGGATGGTGGACTGGAGCCGCAGCCGCAGGCGTAAAGTCGTCACACGTAAACATGCAAAACGCGGCCGAAAGGCCGCGTTTTTTTTGTTTCTGCCTCGGATCGTGGTGCACGGCACCGGACTACGCATCTACACCATTTAAGCTTTCCTCAAGCTTCCGCAGGCACCGTAGCGCCACATAGATCGTGCTTCGGGGACCGCATGACGACGACGAAGTTGAACCTGACAGAGCCGGGACGTGGGCCGATTCCGTCCGCGTTGTTGATCGTCTGTGTGACTCTCGCCGCCGTCCATATCCTGTTCTTTCCGATGTATTTCGGCCGCGGCTGGATCATCGAGGCGGATGGGCTGGGTCAGCCGACCGATTTCGTCAATGTCTGGTCCGCGGGCCGCTCGGTGCTCGATGGCCTGCCGGCTTTGGCTTATGACTGGGACATCCAGAAGAAGATCCAGGTCGCCGTGCTCGGCCAGACCTATCCCGGCAATTTCGGCTGGCATTATCCACCGCCGTTCCTGTTCATCGCAGGATTACTCGCCAAGCTGCCTTATCCGGTCGCTTTCATCGCATGGGTCGTCGCCAGCGCCGTGCCCTATCTGCTTGTAATGCGCGCGATCGTTGGTCGCCCCTTTGGCCTGCTGCTCGCCGCCGCTTTTCCTGTCGTGCTCGCCAATGTGCTCGTCGGGCAGAATGGCTTTCTCACTGCGTCACTGGTCGGCGGCATGTTGGTGCTGCTGCCGACGCGGCCGGTGCTGTCGGGCATCTGTCTCGGTCTGCTCAGCTACAAGCCGCAATATGGCCTCTTGTACCCATTGGCGCTGATCGCCGCCGCGCAGTGGCGCGCGTTCATTAGCGCAGGTGTCACCACGGTCGCGCTTGCCGGTGCCTCGTGGCTCGCTTTTGGCACCGAGAGCTGGCAGGCTTTCTTCCACTGGATTCCGATGTTCTCGCAGGCCTTTCTGGTCGAAGGCCGCGCGCCGTGGGGCAAGATGCAGAGCCTGTTCGCGCTGGTGCGCTTCTTCGATGGCAGCGAGAGATTGGCCTGGACGCTGCAATGGATGCTCATCGCGTCCCTCGCGGTATCGCTTGCCTGGCTGTGGCGCAGCCGCGTGCGCTACGAGTGGAAGGCGGCAGCCTTGGCGACGGCGACTCTGCTGGCGACGCCCTATCTGTTTCTCTACGACGTGATGGTTCTCGCGATCGCGTTCGGCTTCATCGTCCGCGTCGGCCTGTCGAAGGGCTTCCTCGGCTACGAATTGCCGATGCTCGGTCTCGCGACGGTGGCGCTCATTGCCTATCAATTTGCCGTTTCGCCCACTGGCTTGGCCGCGATGTTGCTCGTGGTCGTCTTGATCGGACTTCGCATCCGCGATTCACTCGGCGCCAACGGTGCCATGATCTCGACCGTCGCTGGATCAGGAGTTGTCCACGGTACCAACAGCCCGGCCTGATTTGTTGTCGTGACTCTGAATGCTCGCTTGACACCTCGCCGCGGATCACACCAAATGTAGACGTCACGGTCCGCCATGTCGCAAGATTTGGTGGCTAAGAGGGAAGTCGGTGAAGACGCTGTTTTTGCGTCACATTCCGGCGCTGCCCCCGCAACTGTAAGCAGTGAGTCTGTTTCGATTGAAGTCACTGATGCGTAAGCATCGGGAAGGCTGAAAACAGACATTGACCTGCGAGCCAGGAGACCTGCCGCGACACCAGAACGTCTATGGGCGGGGTGTCCCAGCGGTCGCTTGCAGGCAATGCCGGCGGATTTCCGCCGTGTATTTTGCAGCGTCCTTTCGGCCCCAGCCCCCATTGCTTGATGCATCACACGGGGTCTTGCCGATGCCTAATTCATCTTCCGTCTTATCCAATGGCCGCGATGCGGCTCATGCGCCGCTGATTCAACTGTCGCCGGAAACGCTCGCTGCGCCCGCGCGCGAACCCTCGATGCAGATCATCCGCCGCAACGGCACGGTGTCGCCGTTCGACGGCAGCAAGATTTCCGTCGCAATAACCAAGGCCTTTCTGGCAGTCGAGGGCCATACGGCGGCCGCATCGCGCCGCGTCCATGAGGCGGTGGAACAGTTGACCGGCGAAGTCGTGGCTGCGTTGACGCGCCGCGTCGGTGAAGGCCGCACCTTCCACATCGAGGACGTGCAGGATCAGGTCGAGCTGGCGCTGATGCGCAGCGAGCACCACAAGGTGGCCCGCGCCTATGTGCTGTATCGCGAGGAACGCGCCCGTACCCGCGCCGAGGAACTGGCCGCCAAGCCGGCGCTCGTCTCCACTGCCCCGGTGCTGCATGTCACGCTCGCGAATGGCACCCGCGCGCCGCTCGATTCGGCGCGTCTGGCGCTGATCGTCAACGAAGCCTGCGCCGGCTTCGACAGCGTCGATGCTGCGCCCGTGCTGGAGGAAACCCGCCGCAATCTCTATGACGGCATTACGCTGGATGAGCTGGCGCTGGCCGGCATCATGGCCGCGCGCACGCTGGTGGAGCAGGAGCCGAACTACACCTTCGTCAGCGCCCGCCTGCTGCTCGACAAGCTGCGCACGGAAGTCCTGTCCTTTGTCGGAGGCACGCCGACGCACGCGTCGCAGGCCGATATGACGACGCGTTACGCCGAATATTTCGGCGCCTATATCAAGACCGGCATTGCGGCCGAGCTGCTCGATCCTGAACTCGCGCGTTTCGATCTCAAGCGAATCGCCGCCGCGCTGAAGCCGGATGGGGACCTTCAGTTCCAGTTCCTGGGCTTGCAGACGCTCTATGACCGTTACTTCCTGCATGTGCAGGGCAATCGCATCGAATTGCCGCAGGCCTTCTTCATGCGCGTTGCCATGGGCCTCGCGCTGCGCGAAATCGACCGCGAAGCCCGCGCCATCGAATTCTACAATCTGCTGTCGTCGTTCGACTTCATGGCCTCGACGCCAACGCTGTTCAATGCGGGCACGCAGCGGCCGCAACTGTCGTCCTGCTTCCTCACCACGGTGGCCGACGATCTCGACGGCATCTTCAAGTCGGTAAAGGACAATGCACTGCTGGCGAAATATTCCGGTGGTCTCGGCAATGACTGGACGCGCGTGCGCGGTCTCGGCGCCCACATCAAGGGCACCAATGGCGAGAGCCAGGGCGTGGTCCCGTTCCTAAAGGTTGCCAATGACACGGCCATCGCCGTCAATCAGGGCGGCAAGCGCAAGGGCGCGGTGTGCGCCTATCTGGAAACCTGGCACATCGACATCGAAGAGTTCTTGGATCTTCGCAAGAACACCGGCGACGATCGCCGCCGCACCCATGACATGAACACCGCCAACTGGGTGCCGGATCTGTTCATGCAGCGCGTCGAAGCTGATGGCGAATGGACACTGTTCTCGCCCGACGAGACGCCGGAGCTGCACGACCTCTATGGCAAGCCCTTTGCCGAACGTTATGCGGCCTATGAGGAGAAGGCTGCGCGCGGCGAGATCCGCGTGTTCAAGAAGGTGCGTGCGACTGATCTCTGGCGCCGCATGCTGACCATGGTGTTCGAGACCGGCCATCCCTGGATCACCTTCAAGGATCCCTGCAACCTGCGTTCGCCGCAGCAGCATGCTGGCGTGATCCATTCGTCGAATCTCTGCACCGAGATCACGCTGAACACGTCGGACGACGAAGTCGCCGTCTGCAATCTCGGCTCGGTGAACCTGCTCAATCACATCGGCAAGGATGGTCTCGACCATGCGCAGCTCAAGCGCACCGTGACGACCGCGATGCGCATGCTCGACAATGTCATCGACATCAATTTCTACACCATCCCGGAAGCGCGCCGCTCGAACCTCAAGCATCGTCCGGTGGGTCTTGGCCTGATGGGCTTCCAGGATGCGCTGCAGGTCCAGGGCATCGCGATGGCGTCGGACGCGGCCGTGGCCTTTGCCGACACCAGCATGGAAGCGATTGCCTTCCATTCCATCTCGGCCTCGGTCGATCTCGCCGCCGAGCGCGGTCGCTATCCGTCCTTCGACGGATCGCTGTGGAGCCGCGGCATCCTGCCGATCGACTCCATAGAAATCCTCGCGGAGGCGCGGGGCGGCGTGCAGATGGATCGTTCGATCACGCTCGACTGGAGCGGCCTGCGTGCACGGGTGAAAGACACCGGCATGCGCAATTCCAACGTGATGGCGATCGCGCCGACGGCGACGATCTCCAACATCTGCGGCGTCGCGCAGTCGATCGAGCCGGCCTATCAGAACCTCTATGTCAAATCGAACATGTCAGGTGATTTCACGGTGGTGAACGCCTTCCTTGTGCGCGATCTGAAAAAGAGGGGCCTGTGGGACGAAGTCATGGTCTCCGACCTGAAATATTTCGACGGCAGTGTCGGGTCGATCGACCGCGTGCCCGATGACCTCAAGGCGCTCTATGCGACCTCGTTCGAGATCGATAGTGCATGGTTGATCGAGGCGGCCTCGCGCCGGCAGAAATGGATCGATCAGGCGCAGTCGCTCAATCTCTATATTGCCAACCCATCCGGCAAGAAGCTCGACCAGCTCTATCGCCTGGCCTGGACGCTGGGATTGAAGACGACCTACTACCTGCGCTCGCGCAGTGCCACGCATGTGGAGAAGTCGACGCTGAAGGGCACCGACGGCAAGCTCAATGCCGTGTCAGCAACGGTCGCAGCAGCGAAGACGGCGGGGGCGCCGATCCTCGTTCAGCCGTCTGCCGTCACCGCGCCAGAGCTGAACGTCGCAATGGCCTGCTCGATCGACAATCCCGAATGCGAGGCGTGCCAGTAAGGCACGCTTCACTCAGCGTCATTGCGAGGAGCCTCTTGGCGACGAAGCAATCCAGTCTTTCGTCTTGAGGCGTCTGGATTGCTTTGCTTCGCTCGCAATCACGGCACAAAACATTTCGCTCTCTCCGCGCTCGGCGCGACCGATTTCCAAGGATATCTTTTATGCTCGACTGGTCCGACACTTCATCCGCCTCCAAGGCGCCCGCCTTCATCCCGCTCCCGGAAACACCCATCGATCAAACCGGTCTCGGCACCATCGATCGCTCCGGCGGCCGCGTCTCGGTGGACGAGAAGCGCATGATCAATTGCCGTGCTGACGTCAACCAACTGCTGCCGCTGAAATACAAATGGGCGTGGGAGAAGTATCTCGCCGGCTGTAACAATCACTGGATGCCGACCGAAGTCTCGATGCAGGCCGATATCGCGCTGTGGAAGTCACGCGATGGCCTGACCGAGGACGAGCGCCGCGCGATCAAGCGTAATCTCGGCTTCTTCGCGGCATCGGAAAGTCTTGTCGCCAACAACATCGTGCTGGCGATCTATCGTCACCTCACCAATCCGGAATGCCGGCAATATCTGCTGCGACAGTCGTTCGAGGAAGCCGTGCACACCCACACATTCCAGTACATCGTCGAGAGTCTCGGCCTCGATGAGGGCGAGCTGTTCAACATGTATCGCGAGGTGCCGTCGATCACCGAGAAGGCGGCCTGGGCTCTCAAGCACACCCAGCATCTCGACGATCCCGACTTCAAGACCGGTACACCGGAGACCGATCAGGCCTTCATGCGCGATCTTGTCGCCTTCTATGTGATCTTCGAAGGCATGTGGTTCTATACCGGCTTTGCGCAGATCCTGTCGCTCGGCCGCCGCAACAAGATGGTCGGTATCGCCGAACAGTATCAGTACATCCTGCGCGATGAATCGATTCACCTGAACTTCGGTATCGATGTCATCAACCAGATCAAGATCGAGAATCCGCATCTCTGGACCAAGGCGTTCCAGGAGGAAATCCGCGACATGATCCGCACGGCCGCCGAGCTTGAAGCAGCCTATGGTCGAGATACCATGCCGCGTGGCTTCCTCGGACTGAATGCGGCGCTGTGCGAGACCTATATGCACTTCATCGCCAACCGTCGCTGCGCCCAGATCGGCCTCGCGCCGGTGTTCAACGAGACGGAAAATCCGTTCCCGTGGATGTCGGAAGCCATGGACCTGAAGAAGGAGAAGAACTTCTTCGAGACCCGGGTGATCGAATACCAAAATGGTGGCGCGCTGAACTGGGAGTAGTCTTTGGTCTCATATCCGCCGCTGCATGGCGCATATGAATCCGCATCGCTTGACCTGATCGCGTGATGCCCGCAGGCATGATCTCGCCTTTCGGCATCACGCGGATCAGTCGATGCACGCCACCCACATCCCTAAAGCACCAGCCTATTGGTCGACGGCTGCTATCGTGCCCGGCATCATCGCTATCGGGCCGATGCTGCCCGGCACGCTCGCTTTCGGCATGGCGTTCGGTGCGTTGTGTGCGCAGAAGAACCTCTCGCTCGTCGAAGTCGAAGTGATGATGGCGACGGTCTATGGCGGGCTATCGCAATTTGTTGCGGTGCAGTCATGGCCTGATGTTTTGACGCCGGGCGCGATCGCGACGCTGGCGCTGCTGACGCTCACGGTGAACATCCGCTTCTTCCTGATGAGTGCGACGCTGCGCCCGTGGTTCGGCACGCTGCCGGCCTGGCAGGCCTATCCGTCGATGCTGCTGGTGACCGACGGCGGCTGGCTCGCCGCGATGCGCTATCGCGATCATGGCGGGGCCGATGCGTCGTTCTATCTCGGCGGCGGTATCGTGCTGTATTTCACCTGGCTGTTTTCGGCGATCCCGGGCTTCTTGCTCGCCGAGCAACTCACTGACCCGAGAAAGTATGGCGTCGATCTGGTGATGCCGGCCTTCTATGCCGCGATGCTGGTGCCCGCATGGAAGGGTCCCCGCTGTGCCATTCCTTGGGTTGTGTCGGGCGTCGTTGCCCTCGCGGTGCATTGGTTGGTGCCCGGCTGGTGGTTCATCATCGCCGGTGCGTTGTCAGGTGCGATCAGTGCCGGGCTGATGGATGAGCCCGAGCCGCAACGTCCGACGGATGTACCCGCATGACGGAATTCTTGCGCAGCGATGTCATGATCGCTTTCGCTGTCATGACGGCGGTCACGGTGGCCTCGCGCCTCGGTGGCTACTGGCTCATGGGTTACGTCAATGTGACGCCGCGGGTGCGGCGGATGCTCGACGCATTGCCGGGTTCGATCATCGTTGCTGCCGCGCTGCCAGTGGCCGTCAACGGCGGGCCGGTGGTGGTATTCGCCATTCTGGCCGCCATGGCTGTGACCATCATCCGCCGCAACGACTTCATTGCCGTCATCACCGGCATGGCCGTGGCTGCGGCCGCCCGCGCGCTCGGATTTGGCGGCTAGGCCTACCCGAAAAGTTGAATCCCGCCATGCGCAAAACACCTTGTCAATGAGTCTGAACTAGTGTTCAGTTCTTATCGCGAGCACCTCGGAGTTCGCTCAAAACCTTGAAGTTACGCACCTTATTTGTGACAGCCGTCAGGTTGGCCAAGAGGTGCCGGGGACGAGAACGCTCATGGTTTACCGACGGACCCATCAAGTCGTGAAGCGGCTTGCGGCGCGGCGCAGCGCCATTCTGGCGGCGGCGCGCGAAACCTGTGCCGAAGGTGGCATGGCGGCGGTCCAGATCGCGCCGGTTGCGGTTCGCGCCAACGTCGCGGCGGGCACGGTCTACCGTTATTTCCCGTCCAAGGCCGATCTGATTTCTGAACTTATCGCTGACGTGTCGCGCGACGAACTCGCCGCGATCCGCCGGGCTGCGGATGCCGCGCCGGGACCGTCATCGGCGCTCGCTGCTGCGGTGACCACGGTGGCCGTGCATGTCGTCTCTCACCGCAAATTGTCGTGGGGCATCTTGGCCGAGCCGGTCGAGGTCGATGTGACGGAGTCGCGACTGGCCAGTCGCCGCGAGATCGCCGGCGAAATCGAATCCCGCATTTCAGCCGCCATTCGCGCCGGCCATTTGCCGGCGCAGGACACGGCGCTCGCAGCCGCCGCACTGCTCGGCGCGTTACATGAAGCGCTGGTCGGGCCGATGGCGCCGGACAATCTGGAGGATCAGGCCAAGCTGCGCGACGCGGTGCAGACCGTCACGCTGCTGGCGCTGCGGGCCGTCGGCGTGATGGATGCCCGTGCCCGCGGCCTCGTGGTGCAGGCCGTGTTGCCGACCAAGATGGCGGCCGGCGCCTAGCGCGTTTTCAAGCGAAGTGGGGGGCCGGTTCGCGTCAAGAAAGCGCGTCAAAACAAAAGGCTTCAGCGCCTACGGCTTGATTTTGCCGTCCTTGTCGAACTGCGCGAGGAAGGCCCAGAGGTCGTTGACCTCGGTTTCCTTCTTGATGCCAGCAAAGGCCATCTTGGTGCCCGGGATCTTGGCCTTCGGGTCCTTGATGTATTCCTTGAATGTCGCTTCATCCCAGGTGATGCCGGAATTCTTGTTGGCGTCCGAATATGAATAGCCCTCAGCGGTGCCGGATTTGCGGCCGGTCAACCCGTTGAGTTCCGGACCGACCTTGTTCTTGGCGTTTTCGCCGATGGCGTGGCAGGCGAGGCACTTGTTGAAGGAGGATTTCCCGGCGGCGACGTCCTGTGCAAGTGCGAAGGAGGAGGCGGTCGAGGCGGCGAGGACGATCAGGGCGCCGAACGTGACAGACTTCATGGATGGCTCTTTTTTGTTTGTTGGCTTTCCAGTTTAGTTTGTTGCACACGCCCCGAGTAGTCCACAAGTGCGATGGCGGCCGTCGCGCGTTCCGGCGCATGTGACGCGTCATGCTTTGGTAAGCTACCCAAAGCCGCCCGGACGTGGTTGATTCATTGCAAGGCAGCCGAGCGATCGCTGCGATCTTCGGGAGTGCGCGTTCAATGACCATCATGATGCCTGCGGCGGATCAGGCTGTCCTCGCAAGGCGCGAGGCCATTATCGCTGCATTGCGAAAGCTGGTGCCGGGTGAGGGCGTGATTTCCAGTGCTGCGGAAATGCTGCCCTATGAGTCGGATGGGCTGATGGCCTATCGCCAGCCGCCGATGGTCGTCGTGTTGCCGGATACGACTGAGCAAGTCTCCAAAGTTCTGAAATATTGTCACGACAACGGCATCAAGGTCGTGCCGCGCGGTTCCGGCACGTCACTATCCGGTGGCGCGCTGCCGCTGGCCGACGCGGTGCTGCTTGGTCTCGGCAAGTTCAAGCGCGTGCGCGAGATCGATTTCGACAACCGCGCCGTGGTCGTCGAGCCCGGCGTCACCAATCTCGCCATCAGTCAGGCGGTGGCGCATGCAGGCTTCTACTACGCGCCGGATCCATCGTCCCAGATCGCCTGTTCGATCGGCGGCAATGTCGCGGAGAATTCCGGCGGCGTGCACAGCCTCAAATACGGCATGACCACCAACAATCTGCTCGGCTGCGAGATCGTATTGATGTCGGGCGAAGTCATTCGCGTTGGCGGCAAGACCGCAGAGACATCGGGCTACGACCTGATGGGGATCATTACCGGCTCCGAAGGTCTGCTGGGTGTCATCACCGAAATCACCGTGCGCATCCTGCAGAAGCCGGAAACAGCGCGTGCGCTGATGATCGGCTTTGCCGAGGTCGAGCATGCCGGCCAATGCGTTGCCGATGTCATTAGCGCCGGCATCATTCCCGGCGGCATGGAGATGATGGACAAGCCGGCGATCCATGCGGCGGAAGCGTTTGTGCATGCAGGCTATCCGCTCGATGTCGAAGCGCTGCTGATCATCGAACTCGATGGCCCTAGTGTCGAGGTCGACGAACTCATCAAGCGCGTCGAGAAGATCGCGCTCGGCTGCGGCTCGACCACCTGCCAGATATCGACCTCCGAACAGGAACGCCTGCTGTTCTGGTCCGGCCGCAAGGCGGCATTCCCTGCCGTCGGTCGTATCTCGCCGGATTATCTCTGCATGGACGGCACGATTCCTCGCGCGGCTTTGCCGCTCGTCCTGCGCCGCATGAAGGAGATGTCTGCAAAATACGGCCTCGGCGTCGCCAACGTGTTTCATGCCGGCGACGGCAATCTGCATCCGCTGATCCTTTACGACGCGAACAAGCCGGGCGAGTTGCAACTCGCGGAAGATTTCGGCGCAGATATTCTGAGGCTGTGCGTCGAGGTCGGCGGCGTGCTGACCGGCGAACACGGCGTCGGCATCGAAAAGCGCGACCTGATGCCGGAGATGTTCAGCGAGGTCGATCTCAATCAACAGCAACGCATCAAATGCGCGTTCGACGCGCAGGGTCTACTCAATCCCGGCAAGGTGTTCCCGACATTGCATCGCTGTGCGGAACTTGGCCGTGTGCACGTGCATGGCGGCAAGCTCGCTTTTCCTGATTTGCCGCGATTTTAGTTGGACGTTTCCGTGGATATTTTGAAAGTCAGAGACGCTCAGGACGTCGAGCAGGCGGTGCGCGCGGCGATCGCCAGCGAGCAGCCGCTGGAGATTGTCGGTCATGGCAGCAAGCGCATGGTCGGCCAGCCGGTGGCGACCAATGCGGTGCTTGATGTGTCAGCGCTGAACGCGGTGACGTCCTATGAGCCGAACGAATTGATCCTCACCGTACAGGCCGGCGCTCCCATGGCCGACGTGCTGTCACTGATCGATTCCAAGAATCAGCAGTTTTCGTTCGAGCCGATGAACACGTCACAGCTCCTGGGCACGCCGGATATAGGCACCATCGGAGGCATGATCTCGGTCGGGCTCGCCGGGCCACGGCGCATTCAGGCCGGCGGCGCGCGCGATCATCTGCTCGGCGTGCATGCGGTGTCCGGCTTCGGCGACAGCTACAAGGCTGGCGGTCGGGTGGTGAAGAACGTCACCGGCTACGATGTCTGCAAGCTGCTTGCCGGTGCGTGGGGCACGCTGTCCGTGATGACGGAGGTGACCCTCAAGGTCATGCCGCGGGCGGAGAGCGAGCGCACGCTGGTGCTGTGCGGGCTCGATGATATCGCAGCCAACAAGGCGATGACCGTGGCGTTGGGGTCGCCATTCGATGTGTCGGGTGCGGCGCATCTGCCGGGCTCGGCGTTGCGCACTACGCAGGGGACGCTTGGCGAGATCGCGTCGCCCGACCAGTCGGTCACGCTGATCCGCCTTGAAGGTATCACCGCGTCCGCGTCGCAGCGCGCGGTGTCACTGAGCACGACGCTGAAGTCCTTCGGCGTGGCCGAGATACTTGAAGACGCTGCATCCGCGGTATTGTGGGCGGCTGTCCGTGACGTGACGCCGTTTGCGGCAAGCGGGCCCCGTGCGATGTGGCCGGTGTGGCGCATCGTGACGCCGCCGGCATCCGGCGGTGCGCTTGGCCAAGCTATCGCCAAGGGCTCGCAAGGCGAGGTCCTCTATGATTGGGGCGGCGGGTTGATCTGGGCTGCACTACCGCCATCGGCCGATGCGCAGGCAGTGCAACTCCGCAAGCTGGTCAATGCAGCCGGTGGCCATGCGACGCTGATCCGCGCGCCGGAAGATGTGCGCCGTGCGGTCGACGTGTTTCACCCGCAGCCCCAGGGCATTGCTGCGCTCGGCGAGCGAGTGCGCAACAGTTTCGATCCAAAAAACATTCTCAATCGCGGCCGGATGTCGCGTGGACTTGGTACTTGAAAGACTTGTGGCATGAAGACCGAATTCACTCCGACCCAGCTGGCCGATCCGGATATTGCCGAGGCCGACAAGATCCTGCGCAAATGCGTACATTGCGGATTCTGCACGGCGACCTGTCCGACCTATGTGCTGCTCGGCGACGAACTCGATAGTCCGCGCGGCCGCATCTACCTGATCAAGGAGATGCTGGAAAAGGATCAGAAGCCGACTCAGGAGGTGGTCAAGCATGTCGATCGTTGCCTCTCTTGCCTCGCCTGCATGACGACCTGCCCGTCCGGCGTGAACTACATGCATCTGGTCGATCAGGCGCGGGTCAAGATAGAGAAGGACTATACCCGGCCGCTCTCCGAGCGGTTGCTGCGTGACGTGCTGGCCTGGGTGCTGCCGCGTCCTGGTCTGTTTCGCCTGAGCATGATCATGGCCCGGCTGGCGCGACCGCTGGCGGTGCTGCTGCCCTCGACCAGCAAGCAATCCAACCCGAACCTGCTTAGCCGCGTAAAGGCGATGCTGACCATGGCGCCGGCACAGCTCCCCGCCGCTGGCCCGTCCGGCGGCAGCGTCTTTCCTGCTATCGGCGCTCGCCGTGGCCGTGTCGCACTCCTGCAGGGCTGCGCCCAGCAGGTGCTGGCGCCGCGGATCAACCAGGCCGCCATCAGCCTTTTGACCCGCCATGGCGTGGAGGTCGTGCTGGTCCGGGACGAACAGTGCTGCGGTGCGCTGACCCATCATCTCGGCCGCGACGGGGATGCGCTGGCGCGGGCCAGGGCCAATATCGGCGTCTGGCTCGGGGAGGCAGACCGGGGCGGTCTCGACGCCATCCTGGTCACGGCGTCCGGCTGTGGAACCGTCATCAAGGACTATGGCTACATGCTGCGCGAGGACTTGGAGTTTGCCGCGCCGGCCGCCAAGGTCTCTGCGCTGGCGAAGGATATCAGCGAGTATGTCAGCGCTATGGATCTGCCAAAGCCTGACAAACAAAGCGACCTCGTCGTCGCCTATCACTCGGCGTGTTCGCTGCAGCATGGGCAGAAAATCACACAGGCTCCCAAAGAATTGCTTTCCAAGAATGGATTCGTGGTGAAAGATATCCCAGAGAGCCATTTGTGTTGCGGTTCGGCGGGGACGTACAACATTCTCCAGCCTGATATTGCGAGTCGGTTGCGCGATCGAAAGGTCGCCAACATCGCGATGGTCAAGCCGGATATCATCGCTGCCGGCAACATCGGCTGCATGGTTCAGATCGCCGGAGGGACGTCAGTCCCGGTCGTACATACGATTGAGCTACTCGATTGGGCGACAGGCGGTCCCAGGCCAGGATTGAACTGATCTAATTGTGACATTGGCCCCGCGTTAAACTGGCCCCGCGCTGGCGCGGAAGACTTGAAACGCTGGTCCCTTTTGGATCGGCGCCAACAGGAGGACCACGATGGCTAAAGGCAAGAAGTCGAAGAAAGACAAGAAGGACAAGAAAAAGAAGAAGCTTCTGACGGCGGCGAAGCCCGCGAAGAAGTCCTCCAAGAAGTCAGTCAAGAAATCTGCGAAAAAGACTGTGAAAAAAGCGGCCAAGAAGGCTGCGAAGAAATCAGCCAAGAAGACGGTGAAGAAGGCGGCCAAGAAAGCCACCAAGAAGACCGTTAAGAAAGCCGCGAAGAAGTCTGCCAAGAAGGCGCCGAAGAAAGCTTCCGCCAAAAAGGCAGTGAAGAAGGCGGCGCCGAAAAAGGCTGCCAAGAAAGCGACACCGAAGAAAGCTGCCAAGAAGGCCGTAAAGGTTCCTTCCGCGCTCCTGACAAGTACGGCGCCCGCGCCGGCCGTGGTCGAAGCTTCCGCACCGGTTGCCATGCCGCCGAAGCCGCCGCGCAAGCCGCGTGCTCCCAAGCCCAAGCCGGTCGCACCGGCAATCGCTGAGACACCGAGCTGGGCGACGCCGGAGCATGATCCGTCACCGGTCGAAGGGCACTCGTCCGACGAGACGACGGCAATCGAATCTCCCGGCGATACGTCGCCCGATCACGACGAAACCAGATAGTCGAACCGGATTAAGTCCGCGTTCGTGACTCGCCGATAGACTCCGGAAAACCGCAGCGCTCGCCGCTGCGGTTTTTTGCTTGGTCTGGCTCTGTCCGCATAGCGTGTCTCAACCGATGCCGGGTGTCCCGAATTTGCGGGCGATTCGAACGATCCTGTCTAACAAGCCCTGAAGGGGGATCAATCTGCTTGCGACCTAGCGGAGATCCGCAATTCCCAGCCACTGATAATTCCTTTGTGCGGTATTTTTGGACTGGAATCCCTCCAAAACCGTTGTGCTTTTGCAACACCGCGCCACAACCTCTCACGGAAACGTCAGAACGCCTATTAAGGCGGCACTTGCTCGTTTTTTTTCCTTCACCACTCCGGCTTTGCGCCTCAAAGTTGCGTTCAGTCGATGAATTTCGCGGTCTCGCCGTCTTTCGGACACGGAACTGCCTCTGGTTTCAAAAGTGATGGGGAATGTCATGAAGAAGATTGTTGTCGCCTCTGCTGCGGTGCTCGCCATGGGGATGAGCGCGGCTTCCGCAGCCGATCTGGGCGCGAAGATGTACAAGAAGGCGCCTCCGATTGTGGCCGCTTTCGATCCTTGGGACATCGCGTTCGGTTCGTCGATCACCAACGACTACGTCTTCCGTGGCATCACCCAGTCGAACCACAAACCGTCGGTCACCGCTTACTTCGAGCCGCGCTACAACGTCACTAAGGATGTCCAGCTCTACGCAGGTGTGTCGGGTTCGAGCATTTCGTTCACCAACCGCGCCTCGATGGAACTCGACGGCTACGTCGGTATCCGCCCGACCTGGGGTGCGGCCGCGTTTGACTTCGGCTTCTGGTACTATGGTTATCCCGGCGGTCAGTGCATCGACTCCGTCCAGGGTGGCCAGGCAGGTGTTTGCGGCGCGAACTCGGGTGCCAATGCGCTGCTGAACGGCAACGTCCTCAAGAAGGATGTGAGCTTCTATGAAGCCTATGCGAAGCTCAACTACACCTTCAATGACTACTTCTCGCTCGGCGGTAACGCTTACTACACCCCGAGCTACCTGAATTCGGGTGCTGACGGTACCTACGCTTCGATCACCGGTAAGGCGATCGCTCCGTCGACTTGGTTCGGTTCGTCGGGCGTCGGCATGTATGTGTCGGGTGAATTTGGTCGTCAGTGGCTGGGCGTGACGGACGCCTTCTATTCGATCCCGCTCGGCCTCGGCAACGGCGGCATCAAGTATCCGGATTACAATACCTGGAACGTCGGCATCGGCTTCACCTATAAGGTCTTCACGCTCGACCTGCGCTACAGCGACACCAACATGTCGAAGGGTGATTGTAACGCATTCACCGGCGACTTCACTGCAAGCCAGACCGGCTTTGTCACTGCCATCAATCCGGCTCCTGGCATTGGCTCAAACTGGTGCGGCGCGACCGGCATCGTCAAGCTCTCGGCTGACCTGACCGCGATGTCGAACCTGAAGTAAGAACTTCGACTGAGATCGAAGGGGCGGCAGAGCAATCTGCCGCCCCTTTTCTTTTGGGACAGAGCTTCCATGAATCGGGACTGGTTGCGGCGCGCAGCGAAGACGATCCGTCGCAATAATCATCGCAATGCGCTGGCCGGCGCCGTTGCCGGGCTGGGGGCGGGAATTGCCATCGGTGTGATGGAGTTCTTCTCGGCAGTTGCGCATTATCCGCTGGTCATCATCCCTTTTGCGACCTCGATCGTCCTCGTGATCGGCTCTCCGGAAGCCGAACCGGCACAGCCGCGCGCGCTGATCGGAGGACACCTGATCGCGACGCTGGTGGGGCTGGCGGTGCTCAAACTGACGGGGCCGCATGCCTGGGCGGCCGCCATGGCAGTCGGTCTTGCCGTGCTGGCGATGTATGTCACCGGCACATTCCACCCGCCTGCCGGGATCAACCCGTTGCTTGTCGTGTCTCACGCACTACCGTGGACGTTCCTGCTCGCGCCGGTGCTGGTCGGCGCGCTGCTGCTCGCGAGCTTCACCTTTGTGTGGCATCGCTATGCGGCAGGCCGGGACTGGCCGCGGCACTGGCTTTAGAGGAGCGCCATTCCTCAGGCGGTTTCCGCCCTGGTCTTTGCATCTCCCAGCGCGAAGTGATCGCCGGACCGCGTTAGCGACACCTTGCGCTGATGCAAGGCATCGAGCGTGTTGCGGTGGCCGATCGACACGATGGTCGTGCCCGGTAGTTTGTCTTCGAGCAGCCGATAAAGTGCTTCTTCCGAGGGTTCGTCGAGCGACGCGGTAGCTTCATCCAGGAAGAGGTATTGCGGCTTTTGCAGCAACGCGCGGGCGACGCCGAGACGCTGTTGTTCACCGAGCGACAGCATACGATTCCAGTGGCCATCTTCGTCTAGCCGGGTCGCCAGTGCAGGCAGACCCACGGCCCTGACGGCATCGGCGACCTCCTGTGGGCTAAAGGCGTCGGTCTCGGCAGGATAGGCCACCGCATCCTGCAATGTACCGACCGGAAAATACGGCCGCTGCGGCAGCATCATGATCGCCGCATCCGCGGGGATGGAGATCTTGCCTTTGCCGAAGGGCCAGATGCCGGCGATGGCGCGAAACAGCGTGGATTTTCCGGAGCCCGATGGGCCCGTAAACAGTGTGCGCTCCCCGCGGCGGAAGCTGAAACCCGGCGTCTGCACCATGGGAGTGCCATTGGGGAGGGTGAGCGTCAGATCGCTCAGCGCGATGTCACTGGTGCCGGTCTCAGTGGCGTGAACGATATCAGCCTTGGTCGTCAGCGCCTGTACGTTGGCAATGGCTGTCTCGAAGCCATCAAGGCGCATCACGCCGGACTGCCATTCCGCCAGTGTGCGATAGGCTGTGACGAAGAATGATAGCGCACCCTGCACGGTGCCGAACGCATCCGCGGTCTGCATCACGGCACCGAGCTGAACCTTTTCCGCAAAATAGGCTGGCGCGACCAGAACATATGGCAGGATGATCGCGATCTGCTGATAGCTGACCGTGAAGGATGTCAGCTTCTTGGTGCGGCGCATGATGTCGATCCAGTTGCCGACGACCAGCTGGAAGCGGGTCGAGAGTCGCTGGCGCTCGATCGGTTCGCCGCGCAGCAGAGCGATCTGCTCGGCATTTTCGCGCGCACGCACCAGATTGAAGCGGAAGTCCGCTTCATAGCGCTGCTGCTGGAAATTCAGTGCCATCAATGGGGCGCCGATATAGTGCGTCAACGCGGTGCCGATCACGGCATAGACGAGCGCGCCCCAGACGAGATAGCCGGGAATCGGGATATCCCGACCGAACATATGCAGCGGCGCCGCGTCGGACAGGCCCCACAGGATGATCACGAAGGAGACCAACGTAACGATCGAACTCAGCAGGCCGATGCCGATGTCGAGCGTCTTCTCCACGAACAGCTTCACGTCTTCGGCGATGCGCTGATCCGGGTTGTCGGCAGCATCGCCCTGCAGCTGCATGCGATAGTGGTTGGCATCGGCGAGCCAGTTGCCGAGATAGCGCTCGGTCATCCAGCGCCGCCAGCGGATCTGGAGCCACTGGTTGAGGTAGAGCTGATAGACCTTGAGTGCGATGTTGATCGCGGCAAGCACGCTGAAGTAAGCGAGCTGATAGGTGAAGACGTCGAGGTTTCTGTCCTGCAGTGCGTTGTAGAAGGTGTTGTTCCAGCGATTGAACAGAACGCTGAGACCGACCACCGCCAGCTCGATGGCGATCACCGCCGTGAGGAGTCCGAGTCCCGCCCATTTATCCTCGGAACGAAAATAAGGAACCGCGATCCGCCAGACGGTCGCGAGCGTGGAGCGGATGTTATTCACAGGTCGTCTCCGGAAGGAGGGCCCTAAGCCCTTAAGATCAGAAATGAATTCCAGCGTTTAGACTAAAGTAGCTGGTTTGATGGCCTGCGGCACCTTGTCGCGAAACTGTGATTCACCCTAGCATGACCAAAAGCGAAGCATGGGGGCCTCGCCTTCGCGTAGCCTATGGGCGCTATCGGCTTTGACCGATCGTGGATGCCCTCGCAAGTGAACAATCAGCAATTTGCCGATCGATAACGATCGAGCCGCTGCAATAATATAAAGGGGGAGAACGACCATGTGGAATCAGGTCTACAATCCATTCAATAGCTCCGCGATCTCGACGCTTGTAGCCGCGATACCGGTGGTCGTCCTGCTGGTGCTAATCGCCACCAACAAGGTCAAGGCGCATATCGCTGCGATCATCGCGCTGGTGCTGGCCAATCTTGTGGCGATCTACGCATTCACGATGCCTGCCAACATGTCGCTTCGCGCATCTGCGCTCGGTATCGTCACCGGCTTCTTCCCGATTGGCTGGATCGTCCTCAACGTCATCTTCATGTATCGCCTCACGGTCGATAGCGGTCGCTTCGAGGTGCTGCAGCGCGCCATCGGCGGCGTCACCAATGACCGCCGCCTGCAGATCCTGCTGATCGCGTTTTCGTTCGGCGCATTCTTCGAGGGCGCGTCGGGCTTCGGTACGCCGGTGGCCGTCACCGGTGCCGTGCTGATCGGCCTCGGCTTCTCGCCGCTGGCAGCATCGGGCCTGTCGCTGATCGCGAACACCGCGCCCGTCGCTTATGGCGCGCTCGGCACGCCGATCCAGGGCCTCGCCACTGTCACCGGCTTCGATCCCTTCGTTCTGGGTGCGATGGTCGGTCGGCAGTTGCCGGTCTTCTCGATGATCGTCCCGTTCTGGGTGGTCTGGGCCTTCGCCGGCTGGAAGGGCATGAAGGAAGTCTGGCCCGCCATCCTCGTCACCGCGCTCTCCTTCGCGATCCCGCAATTCGTGATCTCGAACTTCATCAATCCGTGGATCGTTGACATCGGCGCCTCGCTGATCTCGATGGGCGCGTTGATCCTGTTCCTGAAGGTCTGGCAGCCCAAAACGATCTGGACCTCGGCTGCGTTGCGCCAGCACGACGACTCCGCATCCACTGTGCCGCCGGTGAAGCCGATGAGCACGGAGAAGCTGACCTCGGCTCAGGTCTGGAGTGCACTGACCCCGTGGATCATCCTCTGCGTTATCCTGCTGGTCTGGGGCACCAACTGGTTCAAGGGGATCGTCAATCCGATCTTCTCCTGGAATTTTCCAGTGCCTGAGCTGCACAACATGATCAACAAGGTGCCGCCGGTGGCCGCCAAGCCGACGCCGGAAGGCGCGGTGTTCGCGTTCACTTACGTTTCCTATACCGGCAGCGGCATGTTGCTGGCTGCGATCATCTCCGGCTTCATCATGGGCTTCTCGCCTGCGAAGATGATTGTGGAATATGGCCGCACCATCAAGATCTGCGCCTACTCGCTGATCACCATCTCGGCGATGCTGGCCATCGGCACGCTCACGCGCCTGTCGGGCGTCGACGCGACGCTCGGTCTGGCCTTCGCCGCGACCGGCGTGCTGTACCCGTTCTTCGGCACACTGCTTGGCTGGCTCGGCGTGGCGCTCACCGGTTCGGACACTGCGTCGAACGTGCTGTTTGGCAACCTGCAGAGGATCACGTCCGAACAGCTCGGTCTGTCGCCGATCCTGATGAGCGCGGCGAACTCGTCCGGTGGCGTGATGGGCAAGATGATCGACGCGCAATCGATCGTTGTGGCGTCCACCGCGACCAACTGGTTCGGGCATGAGGGCACAATCCTGCGCTTCGTGTTCTGGCACTCGATCGTGCTGGCCTGCATGGTCGGCCTGTTCGTGATGCTGCAGGCCTATGTCTATCCGTTTACGCTGATGGTTCTGGCGCCGTAGGGCGCACGCAACGTCACAATGACGAATCCCCGTGGCTGCAAGGCCGCGGGGATTTTTCGTTGTCGCGCCATATTGTTTCCCGACGGTTCTGGTCAACCAGCGCGGCCGCGCGTAGAACCGCGGCCATTGTCGCCGATCCCATCACGCCGAGAATTCATATGACTGCCATGACCACTTTACTGCGGGCCGCTCTTGCCGGTGCTGCGTTTCTGACTGCCGTCCCTGTGCATGCCGCCGACGAGTTTCCATTCGGCATGGAAATGACCCTGGATGCGCAGCGTCAGCCCGGCTCGAAGCGGATTCCCAATCTGGAAATCGGCGACGCCGGCGAGGCGCGCGTGGAGTTGTGGTGCAAGGGCGGAAAGGGCCAGTTCTCGGTCGCCGGCAATACGGTCGTCTTCGTGGCCGGCGCGATGGATAATCGCAGCTGTTCAGATGCGCAGGCCACGCTGGATGATCAGCTACTTGTCGATCTCGGCGCGGCCACCAATTGGCAGCGGCGGGGTGACAGTGTGACGTTCGTCGGTCCGAAGTCACTGCGGTTTCGGTTGAATACGAACTGATAGCTCGAGCTGCGCAGGCGCTCCACTTCCCCTCTTCCCTTGCGGGAGAGGGTGGATCGAACGGACGAAGTGCGTTCGAGACGGAAGTGCGTTCGAGACGGGAGAGGGGAAGTAGCGGCGCTCACTTCCAGTTCGAATTATCTGCATCCCAACGCTGTGCCTTGAACTCCGCCGCGACGGCTGCAACCGCGCCGTTGTCATCGCGCGGATCGCCTTCTTCATCGGCCGTCGGCGAATCCGCGAGAGCCAGCTTCGCACCCGAAGTTTCATCCGCGGTCGTCACTGACGGTGTGCTGATCCACAGGATGAGCTTATCCGTCGTGCCGGGCTTATCGGGGGCGATGATCGCGCTGACTTCGACCGTCTCCGTCAATTCGAGCGCCGGCAGAACCTGACTCGGGCGCTTGAAGGTCAGCTTGAGCTTTCCGGTCTCATCATCCCATGAGCTGGCCGCAGGTTTGCCCGACATGGTCCTGGCGAGCACATTCGCCAGCGCAATTGCAATCTTGTCGCGATTGATCTTGTCGCCATCGCGCCAGTCGGCGGCTGCAAAGCGAACGGTACGGTCCATGTCGATAGCGCCTGTGGTCCAGCCCACATTAACGACGCCGGGATAGGTCTTGGTTTTGGCGACGAAAGCCGCGGCGCGTTCTGGATCGATGGCGAGGCTGATGACCTGCTCGCCGGCGCGCAGTGCATCGCACGACACCGCAAGACTATTGAGCGCGACTTCGACGCTTTGCCCACGCAGCGTGCGCACGAAATCGAGCGCCGCTTCGAGCTTGATCTTGACCGCGATCGCTTCGGGGGAGACTTCGGTGAAATCCTTCGGCGCGGGCGCGATATTGTCCTCGGTAGACTGGTTGTCCTGGAATTCCTTCTCGCTCTGATCGGAATTGTCCGAGGAGGTCACGTTGTTGCTGGTCTGACCGACCGAGATCTGTCCCTTGAATTCGAACGTGTCGCCGGTCGGCCGGCGGTTCAGCTTGATGGTCACCGGCAGCTTGTCGACCTGGGTCTGCGTTGCGCCGGTCAGCGTCGAACCACTGACCGTGAGATTGGCGACGAAGCGATCCTTGCGGTCGCTGCCCTTCTCGGCGGGATAGCAGACATCAAGCGTCGCGGCCGTGACGGCCTTGCCCTGCCGCGTCTCCCGCAGGATGACGTCGGCATTGCCGTTCATGACGCCGTCGATCGAGGTGAAATAGCGCGTCTCGGGGCCTGCCGGCTGGCTCTTCGGCGCGGCTTTTACCTGCGCGAAGGCGTGGTGGACGGTCGCAACCGAGGCGGTGACCGTAAGGCCGAGCAGACAAAGATGAAGCGCGCGCATTTCAAAAGTCCCTGGAGGTTATCGACGTGTCTCCGGGCGGATTTATCTGATTCCGCCCATGTGAGATCAATCACGGGATTGAATCAGAACCGCGACCGAGGTGAAAGGCCATAAGTCGCAGGCATGACGCGTGGCAGGCAAAAAAAGAAGGCCGCCCGGAGGCGGCCTTCGATCACAATGCAGTTGAGCGTGAAAGCAGGGCTTAGAAGCCCATGCCTCCCATCCCGCCCATGCCACCCATACCGCCGCCACCGCCCGGCATCGCTGGTGCAGCTTCCTTCGGCAGTTCGGCGACCATGGCTTCGGTGGTCACCAGCAGGCCGGCAACCGAGGCGGCGTCCTGCAGTGCAGTACGCACCACCTTGGCCGGATCGATGATGCCCTTGGCGACCATATCGACATAGGTTTCGGTCTGCGCGTCGAAGCCGAAGGTCTCGGACTTCTCGTCCAGGATCTTGCCGACCACGATCGAACCTTCAACGCCGGCATTCTCGGCGATCTGGCGGATCGGAGCTTCCAGCGCCTTCAGCACGATGTTGATACCGGCCTGAACGTCGGCGTTGTCATTGGTGAGACGGCCGACGGCCTTCTTGGCGCGAAGAAGGGCGGTACCGCCGCCGGGGACGATGCCTTCCTGAACGGCCGCACGGGTCGCGTTCAGCGCGTCATCCACGCGATCCTTCTTTTCCTTCACTTCGACTTCGGTCGCGCCGCCGACGCGGATCACCGCGACGCCGCCAGCCAGCTTGGCCAGACGCTCCTGCAGCTTCTCACGGTCGTAGTCCGAGGTGGTTTCCTCGATCTGCGCCTTGATCTGATTGACGCGGGCTTCGATCGCCGGCTTCTTGCCAGCGCCGTTGACGACGGTGGTGTTTTCCTTGTCGATCACGACCTTCTTGGCGCGGCCGAGCATGGCGAGCGTCACGCTTTCCAGCTTCATGCCGAGATCTTCCGAGACGAGCTGACCGCCGGTCAGGATCGCAAGGTCTTCCAGCATCGCCTTGCGGCGATCGCCGAAACCCGGTGCCTTGACGGCAGCAACCTTGAGGCCACCGCGCAGGCGGTTGACGACGAGGGTGGCGAGGGCTTCGCCTTCGACGTCTTCAGCAATGATCAGCAGCGGCTTGCCCGACTGCACCACGGCTTCGAGCACCGGCAGCATGGCCTGCAGGCTGGAGATCTTCTTCTCGACGAGCAGGACGTACACGTCCTCGAGCTCGGCCGTCATCTTCTCGGCATTGGTGACGAAGTAGGGCGACAGGTAGCCGCGATCGAACTTCATGCCCTCGACGATGTCGACTTCGGTCTCGAGCGACTTGTTCTCTTCAACCGTGATGACGCCTTCGTTGCCGACCTTCTGCATTGCCTGGGCGATCATCTTGCCGATGGCGGCGTCGCCGTTGGCGGAGATGGTGCCGACCTGAGCGACTTCAGCCGAAGACGCAACCGGCTTGGCGCGCTTGGTGATGTCCTTGATGACGGCGGCAACGGCGATATCGATGCCGCGCTTGAGGTCCATCGGGTTCATGCCGGCTGCAACCGACTTGGCGCCTTCACGGACGATGGCCTGGGCCAGCACGGTAGCGGTGGTGGTACCGTCGCCTGCGGTGTCGTTGGTCTTCGAGGCGACTTCGCGCAGCATCTGCGCGCCCATGTTCTCGAACTTGTCCTCGAGCTCGATCTCCTTGGCGACGGTGACGCCGTCCTTGGTGATGCGCGGAGCGCCGAACGACTTCTCGATCACGACATTGCGGCCCTTCGGACCGAGCGTGACCTTGACGGCGTTGGCGAGAATGTCGACGCCGCGCAGCATGCGATCGCGTGCGTCTCCGGAGAATTTAACGTCTTTGGCTGCCATGTGAGATGACTCCTAACTGATGAATTTGAAACTCCGTCATCACCGGGCTCGTCCCGGTGATCCACGCCTTGCTTGCTGAGCAGAAGGCGTGGATGGCCGGGACAAGCCCGGCCATGACAGCGTGTGTGAGACTGAACGCCTTAGGCGATCACGCCCATGATGTCCGACTCCTTCATGATGAGGAGTTCTTCGCCGTCGAGTTTGATCTCGGTGCCCGACCACTTGCCGAACAGAACCTTGTCGCCGACCTTGATGTCGATCGGGATCAGCTTGCCGGCTTCGTCGCGACCGCCGGGGCCGACGCCGACAACTTCGCCTTCAGACGGCTTTTCCTTGGCGCTGTCCGGGATGATGATGCCGCCCTTGGTCTTCTCGTCGGCAACGATGCGCTTGACGACGACGCGGTCGTGCAGCGGGCGGAATTTGGTCTTGGCCATGGGAGTGTCCCTTTAGGGTTTGCGATTTCGTTGCCATCTCGGAGGCGGGCGGGAATCCAGCCGGAACGCTCGGGGCGGCCGGCTCATTCCCTTAGCAATCGCGCTCCGGGAGTGCTAATTGAGCGTCCGGGAAATATGGCCAGACGCTTTTTGAGTCAAGCGAGGCCTTAAGGCCTTGGTGAGGCCAATATAGGATGATCTGGAAACCATAATGGAGAGTCGGCGTAATTCTGCCGACCTCATTGCGCCGTCAGGTGTTTTGCGCTTGGCTGCCGGGACGGGCAGCCGGGGAATTTGCTCTAGGGGATAATATGATCAGGTCACGCTACGCCCGCACGGTTGCCCATCTGGCGATCGTTTCAACTTTGGCGCTGTCATTGGGCGGGTGCGGCACGTCTGGTGGATTGGGCGGGTTCAGCTTTGGGAACTCGCAGCCGACACCGCCGCCGGAGCCCCCGCCGGCGCCGGAACTGCCAGCCTCGATCCGCTCGGAAGAACTCGTTGGCCGCTGGGGTCTGGCATCCTATATGAATCCCAACGATCGCGTTCGCACCGAGAATGCCGCGCGCGGCCAGTGCAAGCAGCCCTATATCATCGGCCAGGGCGCTACCGGCGGCGTCATCATGCATCTCGCCGACGAGGCGACGCCGCAGGAATTGCGCCTCAAGGGCTCACCGAGCGGCAAGAACTATATCGGCCCGGCTGGTCCCGCCGGTGGCGAGAAGGATCGCGAGATCGTCTCCTTCGACGGCCGGATTCTCGTCACGCGCTTCATCGATAAGGACGCTGCGGTCCGCTACGGCAACATGGTCTATGTCCGTTGCGCACCCAAGGCGTGAGCTGATAAGGCGTGACCTGAGGTGTAAGGCGGGTCCCGCCATTCCCTTGAAGACGTGAGCCCATGCACCGATTGCGCGACCTTGTTTTCGGACCGGGCCGCGCGGTCCTCGTGCTGGCATTCACCCAGATCCTGACCTGGGGCATCCTGATCTATCCACCGGTGCTGACCATGCCGTATGTCACGGCGGCACATGGCTGGTCGCTGGCCTTTCGGCATGGCGGGTTTTTCGCTGGGGCTGATTGTATCGGGGCTGCTGTCGCCGGTGGTTGGTGGATTGATCGACCGCCTCGGCGGCAATGTCGTCATGGCATCGGGCGCATTGGCGGGTGCCTTGGGTCTCGCTCTATTTTCAGTAGCCGATCATCCCGCGACCTATCTGGCCTGCTGGCTGTTGCTCGGCGCTGCAATGTCCGCGTCGCTCTACGATCCGGCCTTTGCCACGCTAACGCGGATATTCGGGGCATCGGCGCGGCGGCAGATCACCTTCGTGACCTTTGCAGGCGGTTTCGCCTCGACGGTCGGCTGGCCGGCGACCCATCTTCTGCTTGAGGCTGTCGGCTGGCGCGGGACGTATCTGACCTTCGCAGCGATCTTCGCTTTTGTCGTTGCGCCGCTTCATGCCTTTGCATTGCCGCGCCACGTCGCCGTCGCGCCTCTGCCCGTGGTGGACGCCGTTGTCGTTCCCCAGCAAGCAACCCTGCGGCCGGAAGGCTGGCTGTTCATCCTGCTGGCGGCAGCTTTCTCGCTTTACAGCTTCATTCTGTCGGGCGTGACCTCGAACCTGCTGGCGCTGCTGGAGCGCGGCGGGCTCAGTGCTGCAACGGCGGTGACCATCGGTGCGATGTTCGGTCCGGCGCAGGTGGCATCACGGCTGGCAGACTTCATGCTGGCGGGGCGCACCCATCCGCTGTGGATCGCGCGCGGGGCGGTGGTGCTGGTGGTGTCGGCCTTCGCGATGCTGGCATTGGCCGGGATTTCATTTCCGCTCGCGGCGCTGTTTGCGGTTGCTTTCGGCGCCGCCAATGGCGTCATGACCATCGCGCGCGGCGCGCTGCCGCTGCTGATGTTCGGTCCGGTCGGGTATGGCCGCGTCATCGGCCGTATCGCGCGGCCTGCCTTGTTCGTGCAGGCCTTTGCACCGTTCGTGGTGGCATCGGCGGTCGAGACGCTGTCGGACCGCACTGTACTGCTGCTCGGGACGGCGGGAGCGTTGATCGTACTGGTCTGCTTCGTGATGATAAAAACGCCGGGCGTTGCGGCCCGGCGTTAAGTCGTTTCTAACCTTGCGCGCAGGTTCCGGCGTTAGCCGAACAGCGCGTCGATATCGTCCTGCGAAGCGTGGCCGATATCGCCGTCCAGCTTCGGGCCGTTGAGCAGCTTGTCGTCTTCGCTGCGGTCATCGACCTTGGCCGGCGCATGCGCCTTGATCTCATCGACGCCACCCCAGATGTCCATCATCGCAGTGATGCGATTTTCGATGAACTTCATCGTGGTCATCACCTTGCTGATGCGCTGACCGGTGAGGTCCTGGAAGTTACAGGCTTCGAAGATCGCGACGACGTTATCGCCGATCTCTTCCAGCATCTGCTTCTGCTGATCGGGTGAAGTCACCTTGCCGAGCGCTGTCGATGCATTATCGATGGCTTCGGCGGCGGCGAGAATCTGCTGCGTGGCTTCTTCGGTGCCGCCGACAACGGCGCCGAGTTCACCGTTGACCTTCGCCATTTCGTCGCCTTCGAAGCTCTTGCCGTGAAGAACTGCGATTTCCATCTTGGTGCGGGTAATAGCGTCGTGGATCAGATCGAGTTCGATCTTGAGCTTCTCGCACTGCTCGATCTGAGCGCGGTAGGTGGCGAGCAGCGCCTGTGCTTCCGCAACCTGCTGATCGGCGGCGGCGCCGACCTGATCTGTCACGGCGTTGCGGGCCGGCGCTCCCATCTGTGCGCGGATCGCGCGGAGCTCAGCCATGATTTCGCGATGCATTGGCATCGGCTCGCTGCTGCCCACTACTTCATTGGGCATAGGCGCGGTACCGAAAACTTCTTCAATGCGAAATCGCTTGCGACGAACAGACATCAGGTCCCCCAACGTTCAATCAATCCCCCGTTCGTATACCCATGAGTTTAACGTGAAGTTCACGCGGGAACATCGCACCGATAGCCGATAATCGTTGCGCAAACTGTTAGTTAACCATGGGGCTTTCGCGTTCATTCAAAATAAACGCTACCAAATAGAACTGCGCCGTTTGACGACGTGGTGAATCCAAACGGCGATTGTGTTTACCAAACCGAGGCGATTTTAACCTTAAGTCGGAGTGTGCAAAGCGCTTCTCAGGTGAGAACGCGCACGACGAAACAGTGCAGAGTACGTCGATGTTCAAAAAGTTCTCTCTCACGCTTCTTGCCAGCGCATCTTTCATCGCCGCTGGATCGCATCAGACGCTAGCGGTGGAAGCCGCGGCGCCATTCGCCGAGCCTCCGGTGGTGTATGCGCAGCAGCCGCAGCGCCCGATGCAGCGCACGGCCTATGCCGAACGCTCGCGCATGGGTGGCGGCTTCATCGAGTTTCTGTTCAGCGATGGTCCGGCGCAGCAGGGCCAGCGTTATCAGCAACAGCAGGACTACTCTTACGAGCAACGACGTTCGCTGCTGCCGCCGATGGATCCGCAACAGCGCGTCTATCAGCAGGAGGAGACGGCCGATGCCGCGCGCCCAGCGCTCGATCCTAAGTATCAACCGCAGATGGTCGAATATCAGGGCAGCGAAAGTGCCGGCACCATCGTCGTCGATACGCCGAACAAATTTCTGTTCCTGGTGCAGGGTGGCGGTAGGGCAATGCGCTATGGCATCGGCGTCGGCCGTCCGGGTTTCACCTGGTCCGGCGTAAAGACGATCACGGCGAAGAAGGAATGGCCGTCGTGGACGCCGCCGAAGGAAATGCTGGCGCGCCGTCCTGATCTGCCGCGTTATATGGAAGGCGGTCCGGAAAATCCGCTGGGTGCGCGCGCGATGTATCTCGGTTCGACCCTGTACCGTATTCACGGCTCCAACGAGCCATGGACAATCGGCACCAACGTTTCTTCAGGCTGCATCCGCATGCGCAACGAGGACGTCATCGATCTCTATGGCCGCGTCGGTGTTGGCGCCCGGGTAGTCGTGATCTGATTGATCTTCCGTCACATGAAAACGGCCGCTCGTGAGAGCGGCCGTTTTTGTGTTGCTGGTCTAAACGATCAGGCCAAATCGCTGTCGTCGGAATCCATGTCCATGGCGTCGTAATCGCCGTCGTCCTGGTCTTGATCTTGGTCCTGATCGGCATCGGCCTGCGCCTGATCGAACGATCCGGCGCGGGAGCCGCTGGACGAACCGATATCATTGACGCCGGCCTGATTGCCGAGGCTGCCGCCGGAAGAATCCGAACCGGAGCTCCATGGGCTCTTGCTCTCGCTGGCATTGGCGGCATCGCCGAAACCTTGCTGATGGCTGCCACCCATCATTGAACGGATGCTGCCGAGCAATAGTGAGCCGCCGACGACGCCGGCTGCGGCTGCCGCTGCGGTACCCAGAAACGAACCGCCGCCACCGCCAGCCTGAGGCTGCTGCTGGCCGAACTGTCCCGGCGCCTGACCTTGGCCATAGCCGCCCTGACCATAGCCACCCTGTGGCTGGCCGATGACCTGCCCGGTGTTCCAGGCAGCACGGCTAGGCTCGGGCGGGCGAACGCTCGGCACAGAGCCGCGCGGCTGGTTCGGGTTCTGACCCTGACCGAACAGGGCGTCCCGCATCGAATCGAGGAAACCGCCCTGAGCGGCCTGTTCCGGGGCGCCGTTGCCTTCCAGTTGCTGGATGCGCTCATGGGCGCGCTTCAGCGCTTCGTCCTGCAGCAATACGGTCTGCACCAGCGCATACAGCGCATTGGGTGCGCGGCGCTGGCCCTGCGCAATGGCGTCGAGCGCGTCTGGATCGCGTGGCGCGCCTTCGACCTTGCTGAGCCGGTCAAAGAGATCGTCAACCAGTTGGCGTTCTTGCGGTGTCATGGCGTCCTCTGTCTTCAAAGCGCGCTTGCTTTGCGCGCTGGAGATGTAGTGACGCTTTGTGTCGCAATAAGTGCCGCCCGGATTAAATTTAGTTATGCGACAAAACGACCGGCAGGCCTTGTCGTGCTTCCTCTTGTCATGCTTCCTGCGCGTAGCGCGCCAGATTGGCCTTCAGCATGTCGAGAATCTGATCCCGCGCCGGATCGCGGGTCCCTCTGACCCAGGCTGCGGCGAGTGGCAGTCGGTTCATGGCCGCCATGCCTAGCGGCATATAGCGAACGCCGCGTGCGGGCATGCGGGAGGTCCAGCGCGGCACGATCGCCAGTCCGATTTCGGCGGCGACGAGATTGACGATGGTCTGCTTCTCGTCAGCGATCTGCACGACATTGGCCTGCAGCCCGGATTCCGCAAACAGCTTCATCGTCAGGTCATGACTGTGCGGCCGTGACCGTCGCTCCGGCACGATCAGAGGCTCGTCGGCGATGTCGGCAATCGTCAGATGTGCGCGCGATGCGAGAGGATTCCGTTCGGAGACGGCCACGACGGCTGTCTCGTGAAACAGAAACATGAATTCCAGCCGCTTGTCGGCACTCTCGGGCGGCCGGACGAAAGCGAGATCGAGCCGGCCCGACAGCAGGCGCGGCAGTAGCCGGATCGTCTTGTCCTCATCCAGCTTGATGGCAACGTCAGGGGCGCGCTCGCGAAGATCGTGAAGCAGCGCCGGCAGAAGCCCGGCGGCGGCGCTGTCGATTGCGCCGACCCGGATCGTGGCTGCACGGGCTCGTACGCGTGCGCGGAAGGACGACGCGATCTGATCTGCGCGGGCGAGCAGGTCGCGTGCCTGTTTCAAGAACTCGGCGCCGTCATCGGTCAGGGCGACGCTGCGCGTCGTGCGCGTCAGCAGGCGTGTGCCGAGATCGTCCTCGAGGAGGCGGATGTAGCGGCCGAGTGCCGACGGCATCATCTCGAGCCGCTGCGCCGCGCGGCCGAAATGCAGTTCGTCCGCTGCCGTCACGAAACAGCGCAACTGGTGCAGATCCATCAAGCCTCCCGATGGCGCCCTTCCTTCGGTCGCCTCGAAAGTTATTATACCATTTATTTATATAAACAATCGCGATTGAGCCGGGCGTGGCTCGCCTGCAGGGTGGGGAGAGCCAGTTCAACCCAGCAGAGACCTCACCATGCGCGAATATTCCATCGCGGCCATTCCGGCCGACGGGATCGGTCCCGAAGTCATCGCCGCCGGCATCCGCGTGCTCGAAGCCCTGCAGAAGCGGGTTGGCGACGTGACTTTCAATGTCGAGACCTTCGACTGGGGCTCGGCCTATTACCGCAAGCACGGCGTGATGATGCCTGCCGACGGTCTGCCCAAGCTGAAGAAGTTCGACGCCATCTATTTCGGCGCTGTGGGCGCACCGGATGTTCCCGACCACATTACGCTATGGGGCCTACGGTTGCCGATCTGCCAGGGCTTCGACCAATACGCCAATGTGCGCCCGACCAAGATCCTGCCCGGCATCACCTCGCCGCTGCGCAACGTGAATACCGGCGATCTCGACTGGGTGATCGTGCGCGAGAATTCCGAAGGCGAATATGCCGGCTGCGGCGGCCGCGTGCATCGCGGGCTGCCGGAGGAAGTCGGCACCGAAGTGTCGGTGTTCACCCGCGTCGGCGTACAGCGCATCATGCGCTATGCCTTCAAGCTCGCGCAATCGCGCCCGCGCAAGCTGCTCACCGTGGTCACCAAGTCGAATGCCCAGCGCCATGGCATGGTGATGTGGGACGAGATCGCCGACGAAGTGTCGAAGGATTTCCCGGATGTCACCTGGGACAAGATGCTGGTCGACGCCATGACCGTGCGGATGACGCTGAAGCCGCAGAGCCTCGACACCATCGTCGCGACGAACCTTCACGCCGACATTCTCTCCGATCTCGCCGGCGCACTGGCCGGCAGCCTCGGCGTGGCGCCGACGGCGAATATCGATCCGGAGCGCCGTTTTCCCTCGATGTTCGAGCCGATCCACGGCTCGGCCTTCGATATCACCGGCAAGGGCATCGCCAATCCCGTCGCCAGCTTCTGGACCGCTGCGCAGATGCTCGATCATCTCGGCGAACCGGATGCCTCGGCGCGGTTGATGCGTGCGGTGGAGAAGGTCTGCGAAGCCGGCATCATCACGCCGGATGTCGGCGGCAAGGCCACGACGAAAGAAGTGACCGACGCCGTGGTGGATGCGATCCATAGTTCAAACATCTGACGCGATTTCCGAACGCCCCGGCCTCACCGGGGCGTTCGCTCTCAATAAATCAAAACAATATTTAGGGAGGATCTCATGAAAGCCACAGCTACACTTGCGTTTGCGATTACGCTGGCAAGCTCCGCTGCCTTCGCGCAGGGCTATCCCAACAGGCCGATCACCATGCTGGTGCCGTTCGCGGCCGGCGGCGCCACCGACACCGTCGCGCGCGTCACCGCTGCGACGATGTCGAAGATCCTCGGCCAGACCATCATTATCGAAAACGCCACAGGCGCTGGCGGCACCATCGCCGCCGCACGCGCGGCCCGCGCCGAGCCGGACGGCTACACGATCCTGATCCATCACATCGGAATTTCCACGGCAGCGACGCTGTATCGCAAACTGCCTTACGACACCAAGACCGCTTTCGCGCCGATCGGTCTCGTCACCAATGCGCCGATGACCATCATCGCGCGGCCAAATCTGCCGCCGAACACGCTTGCCGAGCTGATCACCTATATCAAGGCCAACGGCGACAAGATGACGTTCGGCAATGCCGGCCTTGGCGCTGCGTCGCAACTGTGCGGGCTGATGTTCATGAATGCCGTCGACAAGCAGATCCTGTCGGTGCCCTACAAGGGCAACGGCCCCGTCATGAACGACCTGATCGCCGGCCAGATCGACCTCACCTGCGATCAGACCACCAACACCACCGGGCCGATCGGGTCCAAGCTGGTGAAGGCCTACGCCATCACGACGAAGACGCGCCTGTCGTCAATGCCGGATCTCCCCACCGCCGACGAGGCAGGCCTCAAGGGCTTCGAAGCCGGCGCCTGGCACGGAATCTATGCGCCGAAGGGAACGCCTGACGATATCGTGCAGAAACTGGCGAAGGTGCTGCAGGAATCGCTGCGCGATCCCGAGCTGATCAAGCGCTTCAACGACATTAACACCGATCCGGTGCCACAGGATCAGGCGACGCCACAGGCATTGAAGAAGCAGCTCGATAGCGAGGTCGATCGCTGGGCGCCGATCATCAAGGCGAGCGGGCAGTTCGCGGACTAGCGCGCCAGCGTCACGTTGTTTGTTGCCAGCAACTGCGCGAAGGCATCGTTTGCCAGATACTGATATTCGCGCTCGCGCTGATCTGTGAACGGATCGAGGTCGATCAGAATATCATCGACATGACCCGGGTGGCACATCACCAGTCCGCCATCCGGAAGGCCGTTGAAGAAGCCGGCCATCAGTGTGCCGAAGTCGGCTTGCTTGGTGAAGTCATAGGCGCCGGAGAATCCCGGATTGAACGTCACGCCGGCGCGCGTCGCACGTCGGCGGAACGTGGCACTGAGCGCGTCGAGCAACAGCGCTTTCGGATTATCGAGGCGTTGGCCTAGCGGCAGCACGCGGCCCGATTGGCGGACCCAGGCTTTCGGCGCATTTTTCTTCACCGCGGTGAGAAGCGCATCGCGCACCTGCGGGAATGTCTGCACGTGCTGGTGCCCGTCGACATAGTCAGGTGCACGCCCGAACAGGGTCGCAAACTTCGCGATCTGCGTCGTCAACTCGGTTTCGATCGCCTCGCGATCGAGTTTTCGCAACAGGCTGAAGCGCAGCATCTTGCCAAGCGGCAGGAACAGTTCGTCGAGCAGCGGCCGGTAGTGCATCGTCAGCGGATGAAACGGGGCGGTCAGTGTCGCATGTAGCCCGATCTCGCAGTTCGGATTCTTGGCGACGGCATCCTGCAACGCACTCACGTCATCGCGCGAAATCGCAGGACCGACCACCATCACGGATGTGGCGTTGAGGCGTCCAAGCGCAATGAGTTCGCGGATGCCCTGATTGACGCCGGGGCTGATGCCGTAATCGTCGGCGCAGAGTGTGATGCGGCGCAGGGCTGCGCCGGTCATTCGGCAGCGGTCCGGTCGGTGGTTTGCCCCACGCTATCGGGAGTGTTGCGCTTCACGCTGTGCTCGGCGACGAAATAAATCGGCCGCGCCTTCAGCTCAGACAGGATCTTGCCGATATATTCGCCGAGCACGCCGATCATGATCAACTGCACGCCGCCGAGGGTCATCAGGCCGACGACCAGCGATGGATAGCCCGGCACCGACTTGCCGGAGACCCATGTCTCCCACAGGATCGACAGACCGAACAGAAACGCGCCGAAGGCGAGCAGCAGACCGAGCAGGCTGGCGAACCGCAAAGGCGCCACCGAGAACGAGGTCAGGCCTTCGATCGACAGGCCGATCAGTTGCTTGGGATTGAACGACGTCACGCCGTGCTCGCGCGCCGCGGGTTCATAGTCGACGCGGAGCTGGCGGAAGCCGATCCAGGTCGCCAATCCTTTGAAGAACCGGTTGCGCTCCGGCAGTTGGCGCAGCGCCGCCGCAGCACGCGGTGACAGCAAACGGAAATCACCGGCATCTTCCGGAATTTTCTGCCGCGCGCCCCAGTTGATCAGCGCATAGAAGCCGCGCACGGCCTGGCGGCGCAGGAAGGACTCGTTGTCGCGATGCGCCTTGGCGGTATAGACGACGTCATAGCCTTCGACGATCCAGTGGCGCACCAGCTGTTCGACCAGCGACGGCGGATGCTGGCCGTCGCCGTCCATGAACAGCACCGCGCCCTTGGTGACATGGTCGAGCCCCGCCATCAGCGCGGCTTCCTTGCCGAAATTGCGCGACAGCGACACGACCTGAACGTCGAGCGACGTGGCTTGCAGGCTGCGCGCAACCGCCAACGTGCCATCGGCGCTGCCGTCGTCGATATAGACGACTTCGCAGGCGAGGCCGTGGCGTTCTTTCAGTGTAGTCGCAAGCTCGGCCAGCCGCTCGTGAAACAAAGCAAGGCCGGGCGCCTCGTTGTAAACAGGCACAACGATCGACAGGCCTTGTGCCGCGGCGGTCGCGGCATCGGTCGATAGGCTCGATACGTCGCTGCCCAGCATCATCGATCAGATTCCGATATCCAAAATATGCTCATGAATCATATGGTAATCAGCCGGTGCGTCCGCCAGCAAGGCGAAACGCCGTGCTGCGCGTTACTGCCGCAAGAACGCCTCAAGTTTGGCGAACAGCGGATTCTCGCGATCCATCACATAGTCGAGCGAGGCGACCGAGACGGTATCTGCGCCGTTGGCACGCAGGAAGCTGCTCAGCGCGTAAAGCTGCGCCGGCGGGCAGTGCAGCGTGATCATGCCCGACGAGGTCGGGCCGCCGAACGGCGACACCACGCCGAAACGGCTGTGCGCTTCGGTGAGGAGCGCCTGATTGCAGCCGGCGAAGCGGGTGCGCACTTCCTTGTATTTGCTGGCGCGGGCGCGCGCGGCAATGTGGTCGAGAATGATGCGCGCGGTTTCCAGAGACTGCGGCGACCAGTCGGCAGCGCGCGAGGCGACGAGATTGGCCTGGCTGCGCAGGATGACGCCATCATCCAGTACCTTGAGGCCGTTGGCGACAAGGGTCGCGCCGGTGGTGGTGATGTCGACGATCAGTTCGGCGGTGCCGGTGGCGGGCGCGCCTTCGGTGGCGCCGGCGCTTTCGATGATGCGATAGTCGACCACGCCATGAGACGCGAAGAAGTTGCGCGTCAGGTTGATATACTTCGTGGCGACGCGCATGCGGCGATTGTGCTGCGCGCGGAAGCCGGTGGTGACGTCGTCGAGATCGGCCATGGTGCGGACGTCGATCCAGGCCTGCGGTACGGCAACGACCACATTGGCGCTGCCGAAGCCGAGGCCTTCGATCAAAGCAACCTTCTTGTCGGCATCCGGGATACTTTCACGCAACAAATCTTCGCCGGTGATACCGAGATGCACGGCGCCGCGCGCCAGATTCGAGGCGATCTCGCTGGCCGAGAGATAGGCGATTTCGACATTGTCGAAGCCGGCAATGGTGCCGCGGTAATCGCGCACGCCGCCCGGCTTCGCCAGCGTCAGGCCCGCGCGGGTGAAGAAGGCTTCGGCGTTTTCCTGCAAACGGCCCTTGGACGGAACGGCGAGGACGAATGGTGCGGTCATGACGCGCTCCCGGAAACGAGCGCCGAGGAGGCCTGTTGGGTCAAGGTTTCGATCCAGACCGAGAAACCAACCGCGGGGATTGGCGTGGCGGAGCCGAGCTGCGTCAGCAGTCCGTCATAACGGCCGCCAGCTACCAGCGGCTCGGTGCCATTGCCCTTGCGGTGCAGTTCGAATTCGAAGCCGGTGTAGTAGTCGACGCCGCGGCCGAACGACGTCGAGAAACGCGTCTTGGTGGTATCGATGCCGCGCGCCGCCATGAAGCCGATGCGGCTTTCAAATTCATCGATGGCGGCCGTGATGTTGAGCTTGGCATCGGAGGCGAGCTTGCGCAGTTGCTGCAGGGCATCGTCGGGATCGCCTGAGATCGCGAGAAAACGCTTGATCAGCACCAGCGCATCCTTCGGCAGCGCGCCGCCTTTCAGCGTCGACTGTTCGAGGAAGCGATCGGCGATCTCAGCCACCGAACGGCCGCCCACATTGGTGGCGCCGGCGATCGACATCAGGTCGGTGACCAGTGCCAGCGCTGCCTTGCGGTCGGAGCCCGCGAGAGCCGCGAGCACGCCTTCATATTCGTTGCGGACGGGCGACTCCGCGAGGGTCAGCCGGTCGAGGTCGTGGGTCAGGCTGATCTTGCGGTTGAAGTCCTTCATCAGCCGGCGCTTCCACACCGGATAGAGGTCGAGCGCCTCGATCAGCGCCGCGAACAGCGCGACGTCGCCGGTGCGGATTTCGATATCAGAGAGACCGAAGGCCGCAGTCGCCTCGAGGCCGAGCGCCAGCATTTCGGCGTCGGCGGCTGCACGGTCCTGACGGCCGAAGGATTCGATGCCGGCTTGCTGGAATTCGCTGGGCGTGCCCTGCCGATAGCGGAACACCGGGCCGAGATAGCTGAAGCCCGAAGGCTGGCCGGCCTGCGGTGAGGCGAGATAATCGCGCGCCACGGGGATCGTGAGATCCGGCCGCAGGCATAGCTCTTCGCCCGACGCGTCGGTCGTCAGATACAGGCTCTTACGGATGTCTTCGCCGGACATATCGAGGAATGGATCGGCCGGCTGCAGGATCGCCGGCTCGGCATGGGCGTAGCCGGCCTCGGCAAACGACAACAGCAGTGCATCCGCCCAGGCGGCGGATCCGGTCGCGCGAGGGGCGGCGGGTTTGGTCATCTCGAAGTCCAGCAATCTCAACAGAGTGGTCGTTGGCGCAGCCCATAGCATGGCGGTTGCGACGTTTCGACCACCATCGCCCGGTGGCCTTAATGTCGGGTCATGGCAGCGGGTTATTTGCCTACTTGGTTACCATTCCAGTCACCAAGCGCGGTCTGCACCAGCGCCAGCGCCGCCACCGCCGCCGTATCGGCCCGCATGATCCGCGGTCCGAGCGCCAGCCGGAGAATATTGGCCTGTTTCAGCAGAAGAGCCCGTTCTTCCTCGGCAAACCCGCCCTCCGGGCCGATCAACACGTCAATTCCGGCGGAGGCAGCCTCCCGGGCGCCGGTCAGCGCGGCTATGGGATCTGCCACTTCCGCGGCCTCGTCGCAGAAGATCAGCAGCCGCTTGGCATCCCGCTGGTCGAGATATTTGGGCAAGTTCAGCGGCTCGGCGACAGCGGCCACGCTCAGGATTCCGCATTGTTCGGCCGCCTCAACCACATTGGCGCGCATCCGCTCGGTATTCACCCGGCTGGCTTGGGTAAAGCGCGTCATGACTGGCTGCAGCGCCGCGGAGCCCATTTCGATGGCCTTCTGCACCATGTAATCGAGCCGGGCATGTTTCAGTGGTGCGAACACGTAGGTGACGTCCGGGAGGCGGTCCTGCGGCCGGGTCTGCGTCAGCAGGGTCAAGCGGTCCGCCCGCTTGCCGCCGGAAATTGCCGCTTGCCATTCGCCGTCCTTGCCGTTGAACACCAGCACCGAGGCGCCGGAGCCTAGCCGCAGCACATTGCCGAGGTAATTGCTCTGGTTGCGGTCGAGCGAAATGGTTGCGTCGGCTGCAAAAGGCGCATCAACAAACAGGCGGGGACTGCGGAAATCGGCTTGCGGCATCGTTCATGTTCCATTCAGAGGGCGAGCTTTAGCCCAACTGCGACGAATTATCATGCGAGAACGTGGGTTTGCGCCGCGCTGCCGCCCGAATCCGCGTGCTGTTGGTGGGTTGTTAAGGCTTGGCAGGAATCGTAGAAAGTCCTGAATCAGGATGGGCTTCGCCCCCGATAAATCGGGGCACTGAGCTGCCGGAGGAATATCTGTGATCATCCGTCGTTTGATTGTGCCGTTGTCGATGGCCGTGTTCGCCATGCAGGCTATCGAAGTTCATGCCCAGGGCGCGTTTCCCGCGCCGCTGCCGGGCAACAGCTCGGCCGCACCTGCGAGTTCGTCGCCGTTTCCGCCGGTGAACGGCGCGCCTGCCAGCGCGTCGCCATTTCCGCCGGTTAATGGCGCAGCGGCTGCGCCCAGTGCGTTTCCCTCCAATGGCGCTGCGCCGATCGGTGGTGGCGGCTTCGGCGCCCCCCCGCCGCAGCAGGCGGGCCCGCCCGGCGGCGAAGATTGCATGAAGGGCTTCATGCCCCTGCGCCAGGACGCCGAAAAGAAGGGGGCTGCCATCAAGGCTGCGAGCGAACGTCGCGCGCCTCCGGACGAGGCCTGCAAGCTGATCACCTCCTTCTCGCAGACCGAAGTGAAGATGATCAAATACATCGAGGCGAATGCGCAGAAGTGCGGCATCCCGCCCAATGTCGGCGAACAGATGAAGACCGGCCACAAGAACACCGAAGGCATGCGGCAGAAGGTCTGCAGCGTCGCGCAGCAGCAACGCGGTGGTGGTGGCGGCGGCCCGGTGGCTGCGCCGCGTTTGAGCGACGTGCTGGGATCCTCTGCAGCATTGCCCGAAGCCAACGCCAAGAAGAGCGGCGGCACCACCTTCGATACGCTGAACGGCAACGTGCTCACCCGATGATCGGGTGGCAGATCATTCTGTTCCAATGAGCGACGCGGCCGCCCGCGTAGCGGATGCGACCGGCAACTGGGTCGATCGCTCTGCACCTTTATGGTCGCGGCCGTATCTGCGGCTGTCGCGTTTCGATCGTCCGATCGGCTCATGGCTGCTGCTGATGCCGTGCTGGTGGTCGGCGGCGCTTGCCTCCGGCATGGCGCATGATATCCATCAACTGCCCAAGATGATCGCGCTGTTCTTCATCGGCGCCTTCGTCATGCGCGGTGCCGGCTGCACCTGGAACGACATCACCGATCGCGACCTCGACGCCAAGGTGGAGCGCACGCGCTCGCGGCCGATCCCGGCCGGGCAGGTCACGGCGAAACAGGCTTTTGCATTTCTGGTGCTGCAGGCACTGATCGGTCTCGTGGTGCTGCTGCAGTTCAACACTTTCGCCATCGCGACCGGCATCGCCTCGCTTGGCATCGTTGCCGCCTATCCCTTCATGAAGCGCATCACCTACTGGCCGCAGAGCGTGCTGGGCCTCGCCTTCTCGTGGGGCGCGCTGATGGGCTTCGCCGTGGTGTTCGGCCGCATCGATGCGACGGCGCTGCTGCTTTATGCCGGGTCGATCTGCTGGGTGATTGCCTATGACACGCTCTACGCTCATCAGGACACCGAGGACGACGCGCTGATAGGCGTGAAGTCGACGGCGCTACTGTTTGGGGAACGCACGCAGGCCGCGCTGACACTGTTCTACGGACTGGCCGTGGTGCTGATCGGAGCGGCACTGTTGTTGGCTGGCGCGCGCTGGCCGGCATGGCTCGGCCTCGCGGCGTTCGCCCTGCATCTGGTCTGGCAAGTCGCACGCACCGATATCAGCGACTCCGCATTGTGTCTGCGGCTGTTCAAGTCCAACCGCGACGCGGGGCTGTTGCTGTTTGCAGGATTGCTTGTGGATGCCATCATGCGGGCGGCGTAATCGCGCCTTCCTAAGCACTGGTGGACCACAGAGATGGACGTCGCGCAGCTCAAGACACTCATCCACGTGGCCGAACTGGGTAGTCTGAGTAAGGCCGCCGATCGCCTTCGCATCGCGCAGCCTGCCTTGAGCCGGCAGATCAGACTGCTGGAAAAAGAACTCGGCGCGGTGCTGTTCGAGCGGCATGGGCGCGGCATGGTCATCACGGAGATGGGCCGTGAGGTTCTCAACCACGCCACCCGCGTGATGACCGAGCTCGATGCCATCCGCAATGTCACGTCGGAGGAGAGCGCATCGTTCAAGGGGCTCGTCTCCATCGGCACGACGCCGACCGTGGCCGAAATCGTCACCGTTCCCTTGGTCAAGAAGATCAAGGAGGTGCATCCGCAGCTCTCGATCCGGCTGTCATCGGCTTTCACGGGCCATCTGCTCGACTGGCTGCAGCGCGGCGAACTCGAACTCGCCGTGTCCTATGATCCGCAGCCGCTGCGTTCACTGCGCATCGTGCCGGTCATGATGGAGAACCTGTTGTTCGTCAGTGCCGGCAGCAAGGGGTTGCGGATGGATCGGCCCGTTCCGTTCGCGGCGCTGGCCCATGAAGAACTGGTTCTGCCGAGCCTGCGCCATGGCCTGCGCGGGATCATGGAAGAGTGCGCGCGGCAGGCCGGCATTCAATTGCGCGGGAGCGTCGAGGCGGATTCGTTCGGCGCGATGATCGATCTGGTGCGTAACGGCGTCGGCTCAACGGCTTTGCCACTTGCGCCGATCCATGCGCTGGTCGAGAGCGGCGTGCTCTGTGCGGCGCCGCTGGTCGATCCGACACCGGCGCGGAAACTGGTGCTGGCCTATCCGGCGGATCGTTCGGTCAGCGCGGCGGCGCGCTTTGTCGGCGATACGTTCACGGAGATTGCCGCCGATCTCGTGGCCCGGAATATCTGGGTCGGCCACATGATCGATCCCGAGAAAACGTAGCTGCGTCGCACCATTCGCGCGCTGTCGAGTGCTGCAACGCCAGAGATCAAATCTCGGCATATCTCATCAAGCAAATCTGTATGCGTTGCGCGGTCTGCTTTGGGCTAAGCGTGAGTCAGCGCTATGCCGCAAGCAACGGAGACTGGAATGTCAGATGCAGGGCCCACGCCCGGTTCACAGGTGGATTGGCGGCACGATGTGTTCCGCATCCTGAAGGAGGCCGACGTCAAGCACATCGTCTATGTGCCCGATGCCGGCCACTCCACGGCGATCCGTCTCGCCGACGAAGACAATGCGATCAATTCCGTGGTGCTGACCACCGAGGAGGAAGGCATCGGCTATCTCGCGGGTGCCTGGCTCGGCGGCGAGCGCGGCGCACTGCTGATGCAGTCCAGCGGCGTCGGCAATTGCATCAACACGCTGGCGCTGCAAACCTGCACACGCTTCCCGCTTCTGATGGTCGTGACCATGCGCGGCGACTGGGCCGAATTCAACGCGTGGCAGAACCCGATGGGGCAGGCGACCGAAAAGGCGCTCAACCTGATGGGCGTGCTGACTTGGCGCGCCGATGAGCCGCAGGATGTAGCACCGCTGTTGCATGGTGCGGCATCGATGGCATTCAATGGCGATGCAGCCTGTGCATTGCTCCTGGGGCAGCGTTTGATCGGAGAGAAGCAGTGGGTCAAGTAAATGCAGGCGGCGCGCTCGATCGCCGCGAGGTCGTGCAGAAGCTGCTGACCGGCCGCAAGGATCTTCTTGTGGTGACTGGCCTCGGCTCACCATCCTATGACGTGATGGCTGCCGGTGATCACGACAACAACTACTATCTTTGGGCGGCCATGGGCAGCGCGGCCATGGTCGGCCTCGGGCTGGCCACGGCGAAGCCCGACCATTCGGTGCTTGTCATCACCGGCGATGGCGAGATGCTGATGGGCATGGGCGGGCTTGCTACCATCGCCACGCGCAAACCGGCCAATCTCACGATTGCCATTCTCGACAATGGGCATTTCGGCGAAACCGGCATGCAGGTCAGCCACGCCGGGCTCGGCGTCAATCTCGATCGCGTGGCGCAGGCCTGCGGCTTCGGCTGGACGCGCGAGATCCGCGACATGGCCGGCGTGGACGATCTGCGTAGCCGACTGTCGTCGCGCGATGGTGTCAAGCTCGCGACTATCAAAGTGAAAGCGGAAAACCCGCCGCGCGTGCTGCCGCCGCGTGATGGTGTCTATGTGAAGAACCGATTCCGCGCAGCGCTCGGACACGCGCCGCTCTGAACCAACGGAAGGGCGCTCATCCCCATGGATGCGGCGCCCTTCTGACTATCGTTGGGAGACCCAATGCTGGAAAACCAGTGTGGGAAACAAAAACATCATCAAGGGTAGGGAAACAATGGCGAGCAAGATCACGCGCCGCACGTTCTGCCGCTCGGCAGCCGTTGCGGCGTCCAGCATGATGATTCCTGGTACCAGTGTCTGGGCGCAGGCCGAATTGCCGAAAAGCCCGATCACGCTGGTCGTGCCTTTCGCCGCAGGCGGGGCCACCGACATCGTCAGCCGGCATGTCGCGAAGAAGGTCTCCGATCAGCTCGGACAATCGATCGTCATTGAAAATGTCGGCGGCGCAGGCGGTGTTGTTGGTGCCACGCGGGTCGCGCGCGCGAAGCCCGACGGGTTGACGCTGCTGATGGGCACCATCTCCACCCACACGATCAATCCGCTGATGGCGAAGGTGCCGCCTTACGATCCGGTCAAGGATTTCACCGCGATCTCGATGCTGGTCACGGTGCCCAACGTGCTGATGGTCTCCAAGCAGGTGCAGGCAACCACAGTCAAGGAGCTCATCGCGCTGCTCAAAGCCGACCCGACCAAATACAGCTACGGATCGTCCGGCGTGGGCACGCCGCCCAATCTGTCGGGTGAGCTGTTCAAGGTGCAGGCGGGCGTGAAGATGGAGCATGTGCCCTATCGCGGCGGCGCGCCGGCCATGAACGACCTGATGGGCGGACAGATCCCGGTTCTGTTCGACGTGCTGAGCGGCGCGGCGCCGTTCATCAAGGCAGGCTCGATCCGCACGCTGGCGGTTACGACTAAAAAGAGATCGCCGTCGTTCCCAGATATCCCGACGATCGCGGAGTCCGGCCTGCCTGATTACGAGACCTATACGTGGAACGCGGTGTTCGGCCCGCCCGGCATGGCGCCGGCGCTTGCAGAACGTTTGAGCGCAGAGTTCCGCAAGGCTGTTGCCGATCCCGAAGTGGCGAAGAGCCTGCGCGAACTGAGCGGCGATCCGGTGGGCTCGACCGGCGCTGAGCTTGAGGCGCAGGTCAAGGCCGAGGGCGTGAAGTGGGGCCCGATCATTCAGGCCGCGGGCCTCAAGTCGGAATAGACAGTCGAAAGGATCGCCTCTTGCCTCTTACGGATAGCGAACGCGCCGCGTTTCTGCAGGCGCTGACGGCAATCATTGGCGACAAATATGTGCGAACCGGCGTGGATGCCGAACCGTATCAGCAGGACTGGCGTGCGCGCTATCGCGGCGAGGCCGTGGCTGTCGCCTTGCCTGCGAGTACCGACGAGGTATCGGCGGTGGTTCGCTTGTGCGGTGAAAGCGGCGTCGCCATCGTACCGCAGGCCGGCA
Organism: Tardiphaga sp. 813_E8_N1_3; assembly: GCF_051811025.1. Taxonomy (NCBI): domain Bacteria; kingdom Pseudomonadati; phylum Pseudomonadota; class Alphaproteobacteria; order Hyphomicrobiales; family Nitrobacteraceae; genus Tardiphaga; species Tardiphaga sp. 813_E8_N1_3. The sequence goes on along the minus strand of NZ_JBPWQE010000001.1, from coordinate 4,521,070 downwards.
ATACTGGCTTGACCGGTGGTGCCATCGTTCCGGATGGCGTGGCGGCGCTGATCGTCAATGTGTCGCGGCTCAATCGCGTGCGCAATGTCGATCCGCTCAACAATGCGGTGACGCTGGAAGCCGGCTGTATCCTGGCCGATGTGCGTGCACTGGCGGACCAGCATGATCGCCAGTTCCCTGTGCTGCTCGGCAGCGTCGGCAGTTGCGAGGTCGGCGGGCTGATCTCCACCAATGCCGGCGGCACCGGCGTGCTGCGCTATGGCAATATGCGCGAACAGGTGCTCGGGCTGGAAGTGGTGCTGGCAGACGGGCGTGTCTGGAACGGCCTCAAGGCGCTGCGCAAGGACAATACCGGCTACGATCTCAAGCAGCTGTTCGTCGGTGCCGAGGGCACGCTCGGCATCGTCACCGCCGCTGTGCTGAAACTGTATCCGAAGCTTGTCGTCTCGGCGACGGCAATGGTGTCGATGGACGAGGTCTGCCAGGCGATTGGGCTCTTGCAGTATCTGCAGCGCACCACGGGCGGTCGTGTCGAGGCCTTTGAACTGATGTCGCAGAACCAATTGCAGATCGTGCTGCGTCATGGTTTGGGGAGTGGAAGTCCGATGGCGGACGAAGCGCCATGGTATGTGCTGCTCGAACTGGCCGACAGCGCCGCGGACTGGAATGCCGTGGAAAGCCTGGAGACGGCACTGGCAGCAGCGATGGAGGACGGGCTCATCGGCGATGCGGTGATCGCAACCGATCAGGCCAAAGCCGACCGGATCTGGAACCTGCGTCACACGATTTCGGAATCCAACAAGCGCGAAGGCTTTACGGTATCGAACGATACGTCGGTACCGATCTCGGCGCTGCCGGAATTCATCACCCGCGTCACGCGTCGGCTGCAGCGCGAGCTGCCGAATGCGCAGGTCGCGCATTGCGGTCATGTCGGCGACGGCAATGTGCATGTGATCGTCGTGTTTCCCTACGACATCGGCGATGCGCAGGTGCGCGAGGTTGCGGCGCATGAGGCCAACACCATCGTGCATCAGGAAAGCGTGGCTTGTGGCGGCAGTATCAGCGCCGAGCATGGCATCGGCCGTATGCATATCGATCGGCTTCCGCTCTACACGTCGGAGGTCGAACTCGATCTGATGCGACGTGTGAAGCTTGCGCTCGATCCCGACCGGATCATGAATCCGGTCAAGGTGTTGCGGTTGCCTTGAGTGAATCGGCAGGAGGCTCCTGCCGACTTCTTCATACGCGGCGCCTGCTGCACCTAAAACGACGTCACCGATAGGGATATCGACGCCAGAGTCGCGCGCAAGTTCGCGGCCGATCCCGACCGGTCAGGTCACAACCAAGCAGGCGTTTGCATTTCCGCTGCTGCAGGCGCAGGATCGGCGTTGCTCAGCCGATGTACATGCGCCTGAGCGGACCTCGAACATGTCCGATGCCGCAATATTCGAATGCCATTGGCCACTCTGCGCATCGGCCGACTGAAGAGTTGCGCTCTCCTTGGAATGTAACTACTCTTTTGTAATTGCTTATAAATTTGAGCTATCCTTCCCAGTTTTCGTATTTGATTTTGGGGGATTGGCATGACGTTCTCGAAAATTGCGTGCGCTTTGCACATTGCGACATTTTTCTTTTTAGCTTTGATTTGTCCCGCATCGGCGCAGATCGTCGCCATCGGTGGAAGTAACACTCAGGGTCGCGGGGTGAGTTCTTCCGAGTCTTATCCAGCGCAGCTCCAGACAATGCTGGAGGCTAAGGGCTCCAGAATGCGCGTTGTGAACGCCGGCATATCGGGTGACACGACGACCGGAATGCTGGCTCGTCTGTCGAGTGAAGTGCCTGAGGGCACAAAGATCGTGATCTTGCAATTTGGCACCAACGATTTTCGTCGAGCGAATTTCGATCCGGCTGTGCGTCAGGCGAATATGGCCAGCATAGAGCAGCAGTTACGCGCGCGGAGAATCAAGATCGTTCACTCTGATCGTCTCGCATGGGCGGCGCTGGCGGCTGGCTTGAAACAGTCGGATGGCACTCATTTGACAGTGGAGGGCCATCGACGGGTTGCCGCTCAATTGCTTCCGTCGATACGCTGATCGCCGTTGTGGCGCCCGTCCGGTCGGTAAAAGCCGCGACATCGAAAACGGCGCCGCCGAGGCAGCGCAGCGCTGCTTCAAAAAAGAACTTTCTGAAATCTCAACTGGAGAAACGCACGTTCGGCGAGCTGGTGATCGCCGTAAAGGCCATCGCGGTCGTTTTTATAACGGTCGTTCCTGCGGTGCTTGCGATAGTTGTCGTATCGAACGCGATACGTGATACCGGCGTCGTGATGTCATACCTTCGCGTACCGCAGTCGTTCGAGGCGATCGGCTATTCTTCTGAAACAGCCACTCAGCAATTGCTTGATGAAATATCGATCCTGAATAAGAGTTCAACTGCGGCCAAACCGAAAACGCAAATAGGCGACGCTCACCTTCTGGAAGCTTTGTCCTCGATCGAAACGCCAACCGGCAACCTCGATATCAAGTCGGTTCAGTCGTTGATACAACGTGTGCTGGGCAAGACTCTCATTCAGATCTCGGGAGAAATCACGACCCGCAAGGAAGACGGTCGTGAGCTGACGCGTTTGCGTTTGCGCCAGACACCCGGTCGCGAGACTCTGATCGATGTCGAAACATCGCAAGGCCCTGACGGTCTCTTCAGAAAGGCTGCCTTGAACCTTCTTGAACATATCGATCCTGAGATAGCGGCGGGGATTTATTGGCGGGAGTATCGCGACGAAGAAAATGCGTTGCGGCTGATAGCGATAGCCCTTGCGGGAGGATATCCCGACGCTGAAAAATACGCGATCAATCTGAAATCATTCATTCTCGCATCCCGTGGTCAAGCCGCTGAAGCCCTGCAGGCGTCGGATCAGGCAAGAGCAATGGATGCAGCTTTCGTCGGGGCTGAGTACTCCCGAACGTTTGCCCTGCTTGCCGGACGGCGATTTGACGAAGCTCTGGTGGCTGCCAAAGCGGGTGTGGAGCGCGCTCCGGGCTCCGTCAACAGCTTCACCACGCTTGGATTCGCACTTCGGGCTCTCAACCGGAATGACGAATCGATCCAGGCTTTCAAGGAGGGCCTGCGCCTCGACCGGTCCAGCGTCCTCGCGTATCGCGCTCTGGCAAATATCTACAGCAGCCTGGGCCAATCCAAGGAAGCAAGCGACACACTTTTTACTGGCGTGGCGACTGTGCCACGAAGTGCGTTTCTACAATTCGATTACGGAGAGAATTTACGCAAGAATGGGCGTCAGCACGACGCTATTGGACCCTTGAGAAAAGCCTACGGGCTGCAGCCCGATAATTTGATGTTTCTCATTGGACTGGCAGAAGTTGAACTGGGGGAAGGTCATGACGCCGAAGCGCTTCGGATGGCCTCCATCGTCAAGATGCGCGTCAACAACGGCGAGAAGGTTGCGCAAAACTTCAAGCAGCGAGCTGATGCACTGATCTCACGCCTCGGAAATGCGCCGTAGTCGGACCTGATCTATCGCAACAGGCGCGTTGGATCCATCAGGTCCGATCGTGATCTAGTGTCGCGCGATGATCTCGCGCTCGCCCTGGTACATGCCGGCTTCGCCGAGCAGTGCGCCGGGACGACGGCGCACCAGAAATTTCGGGCGGCGTTCGCGAATCGCATTGCGGCGGCGGCGGCGTTGCGATGGTTCGTAGATCTTCTCTTCCGGCAATTGCGGAAGCGCGAAAATCTCGCTCCACATCTGCCAGGCCATGTCGATTTCCTCGCGATCGGAACTGACCAGCAATGGAATCGACAGTGAGGGATCGCGATGCGCGAGCATCAGCATCTTGCCGTCGTCGAGACCGCGCAAGGTGACGCCGAGAAAATCGCTGACGCGCACATTGATGGCCATCCGCATGCCGCCGACGGCACGATGCAGGACGACGCGGGTGCGATGCAGTTCGATATGGCGGATCGCTCCGTCGGCGCGGTTATCATGCGCCTCGAAACGAACCGGAAGTGAATGGGGATCGAGCCGCAATGCGCTGCTCGATCCCGGGGCATGAGCCCCACCTGTCGCTGTTTGATGCCTCACGGCTTTTTATCTCCCCGCCGGAATTATGTTCCCGGTCGATGGAGAGACCTTGCCAGAGCGCGTTCGGAATCGGCTTAAAAAGGCTGGTTAATCGAATCCGACCGCCCTTCATGATTGACAGAAGCTTGGCAGGCATGATTGACGAGTCCTTGCGAAAGCCCTGAAATTCTTTCCTTTTCGGCACGGCAAATGCTTGAAGTCCCTGCGAAATAGGCACATCTCTAGCAGCGGCCATCACCGCTTCGGACCGGTCGAAAATCGTCTCTCAATGTTGGGATTTTGTTCGTGAATTCTTCACCAAACGCGTCGTCGTCCGCCTCCACGAAGTCCGACAATTCCGATCTGCTCGACCAGTCCGTGCTTTCGACGCTGGCGCAGCGTTTCGTCGAGGCCGCAAAGAAGGCCGGCGCGGATGCCGCGGATGCGGTCGCGGTGCGCGGGGTGTCGCATGGCGTCGAAGTGCGTGACGGCAAGGTCGAAGCCTCCGAGCGTTCGGAAGGCGACGACATGGGATTGCGCGTGTTCGTTGGCCGACGTCAGGCGGTGATCTCCACCAATGACATGTCCGGCGACAATGTTGCGCAACTGGCCGAACGTGCTGTCGCGATGGCGCGCGTCGCACCCGATGATCAATATGTGGGCCTTGCGGACCCGACTCTGCTTGCGCGCGACTTTGCAAATCTCGATCTGCTCGATCCCGTCGTGCCGTCGGTGAGCGAGCTCGAACGCCGCGCAGTCGAAGCCGAAGCGGCGGCGCTCGCGGTGAACGGCGTGACCAAGTCCGGCGGCGCATCAGCCTCGACCGGCATCGGCGGCATGGTGCTGGTGACCTCCACTGGTTTCCACGGCTCCTATCTCCGCTCCAGTCAGGGCGTCTCGATGACTGCCATCGTTGGGGACGGCACCAAGATGGAGCGCGACTACGCCTTCACCTCGGCGCTGCATGCGTCCGATTTGGACTCTCCATCGAGTGTTGGCAAACTCGCGGGCGAGCGCACGGTGGCGCGGGCCAACCCGCGCAAGGTGCCGACCTGCAAGGTGCCGGTGGTGTACGATCCGCGCGTCTCGAACTCGCTGGTCGGTCACGTCATCGGTGCCGCGAATGGCGCGTCCGTCGCGCGCAAGACCACGTTCCTCAAGGACAGTCTCGGCAAGCAGCTGTTCAGCAGCAATATCCGCATCATCGACGATCCCCTCCGCGTGCGCGGCCTGCGGTCGCAGTCCTTCGATGCCGAAGGCGTTGCGACGAAGCAGCAGGCCATCATTGATGGCGGCGTGCTGACCACCTGGCTGCTGGATTGCGCGACCGCGCGCGAACTCGGCATGACCACCACAGGTCACGCGCATCGCGACGTCTCGTCGTCACCATCCCCCGGCGCCTACAACCTGCATATGGAAGCAGGCGACGTGAGCCCGGAAGACCTGATCGCCGATATCAAGGAAGGCTTTTACGTCACCGATCTGATTGGCTCGGGCGTCAATGGCGTGACCGGCGACTACAGCCGCGGTGCCGGCGGGTTCTGGATCGAGAACGGCAAGCTCACTTACGCCGTCAGCGAGATCACCATTGCCGGTCATCTGTTCGAGATCTTCAAGTCGATGACGCCTGCGAACGACCTCACTTTCAAATACGGCGTCAACGCGCCGACCGTGCGGGTCGAGGGGCTGACGATTGCCGGACGCTGATCTCGATACAGACAAACGGCTCGCGCACGATGTTGCCCTGATGGCGGACACAGTGCGGGCGGCCGGCGAGCTCGGCCTCGCAATGTTCGGTACAGAACTCAGGAAATGGACCAAGGGCGAATCCTCACCCGTCTCCGAAGCGGATATCGCCCTCAACGATCTGATCGAGAAGCGGCTTCGCGCCGCGACGCCCGATTATGGCTGGCTCTCGGAGGAGAGCGCCGATGACGAATCTCGTCTCGGCAAGCGCCTGACCTGGATCATCGATCCGATCGACGGCACCCGCAGCTATCTCGCCGGTCGCGAGGATTGGTGTGTCTGTGTCGCGCTGGTCGAGGACGCCCGACCGGTGATGGCTGCGGTATTTGCGCCATCCACAGATGAATTTTTTCTGGCGATCCGCGGGCAGGGCACCACCTGCAATGGCGTTCCGGTTCGGGCCACGACCGGTTCCGCAATGGACTTTTCGCGCGTGGCGGGCCCGAAGCCGCTGGTCGAGCGGATGGTCCATCCCCGGCAGGACATTACCCTCTATCCGCGAATCGGCTCGCTGGCGCTGCGCTTGTGCTGGATCGCCAATGGCCGGCTGGATGCGGCCTTTGCCGGGGGGCAGAGCCGGGACTGGGATCTGGCCGCCGCAGATTTGATCGTCCACGAAGCGAATGGTAGGATGACCGAGCTTTCGGGCGATCCCATCCTCTATAATCGCCGGGAAGTCACGCACGGGTTGCTGGTGGCAGCGGGGGCCGATCGCCATGCTTACATCGTCGAGCAATTCCAGAACCGCCGGGTTTAACCGGCTGCACCACTATCTTTGACTTATCGGATCGCAGCCGGTCGCTGCAGGAACAGGATTCATGTCGGACACACCACAGCAACTGCTTCATCTGGTCATCGGGGGCGAGCTGACCAACCTGAAAGAGACGACGTTCAAGGATCTCAGCCAGGTTGAAGTCGTCGGCGTCTATCCGAATTACGCGTCGGCGTTCGTCGCCTGGAAGGCCAAGGCGCAGCAGACCGTCGACAACGCCCATATGCGTTACTTCATCGTCCATCTTCATCGGTTGCTCGATCCCGGCCAAGACGCGAAGCCGGCCGCTTGAAACGACTGCTCCGAAACACGCTGCGCAGCAGCTGGGTTCAGCGCGCCGCGGGTTTTCTCGCGGCCGAATTTTTGCGTCTGGTCTGGAAGACCAACAAATTCACCTTCGATCCCGTTGATGTCTATGACATCGTCGAACCGCAGATGCCGGTCATCCTGGCGTTCTGGCATGGCCAGCACTTCATGACGCCGTTCATCAAGCAAAAGGACTATCGCGGCGCCGTGCTGATCTCGAAGCATCGCGACGGCGAGTTCAATGCGCTGGCTGCTGAGCGTCTTGGCATAGCCACCGTCCGCGGCTCCGGCGATCATGGCGGCGCGTTTCATCGCAAGGGCGGTGTCGGTGCGTTCAAGGAAATGGTGCGGGTGCTGGAGCGCGGCATCAACATGGCGCTGACCGCCGACGTGCCGAAGCGTTCGCGTGTCGCCGGCATGGGCATCATCATGCTGGCACGCGAAAGCGGACGACCGATCATGCCGTTTGCCATGGCCACCAGCCGCTACGTCCAGCTCAACAACTGGGACCGCACCACGATCAATCTGCCTTTCGGTCGCGGCGTGCTGGTCGGCGGTGAACCGCTCAGCGTTCCTGCCGATGCCGACGCTGCCACGATGGAGGCGTTGCGCCTGCAGCTTGAGGCCACGCTGAACGAGGCCACGCAGCGCGCCTATGACGCGGTAGGTCGGCCGGAAGGTGCGGGTCGTGCCTAACGCGCTGCCGATCACGCTGCGCGCCTATCGCAGATTGTCGGCGGCACTGACGCCGCTTGCGCCCGTCTTGATCAAGCAACGGTTGAAGAACAACAAGGAAGATCCTGCGCGCCTCGACGAGCGCCGCGGCATCTCGCAGATCGAGCGCCCCGCTGGGCCGCTGGTCTGGATTCACGGCGCCAGCGTCGGCGAGGTGCTGGCGGCGGCGGCCTTGATCGAGCGGCTGCGTGCGCTGGGCATGCGCATCCTCTTGACCTCGGGCACGGTGACTTCGGCCGAGATCATCGCCAAGCGCTTTCCGACCGACATCATCCATCAATACATTCCCTATGATTCACCGCGCTTCGTGGCGCGCTTTCTCGATCACTGGAAGCCGAGTCTTGCGCTGTTCATCGAGAGTGATCTCTGGCCGAACCTGATCATTTCCGCCGCCAAACGCCGTCTGCCGATGGTGCTGATCAATGCACGCATGTCGCAGCGCTCGTTCCCGCGCTGGCAGAAATTTTCGGCGACCATCGGCGCCTTGCTCGGCCGTTTCGAGATTTGCCTGGCGCAGTCCGAAACCGACGCCGAGCGCTTCAGCGCATTGGGGTCGCGCAGCGTTGTCGTTACAGGCAATCTGAAGCTCGATGTGCAGGCGCCGCCGGGCGACGCCGTGAAGCTGGACAAGCTCATGGCGGTGACGCGCGGTCGCCCCATCATCGTCGCATCGTCGACGCATCCCGGCGAAGAAGAAATCATCCTCGAGACCCACAAAACGCTGACCAGTTTCTTCCCGAAATTGCTGACGGTCATCGTGCCACGCCACGCCCATCGCGGCGCCGATATTGCGCAGATGATCACGGTGGCAGGTGCGCAGGTTGCCTTGCGCTCGCGCGAGGAATTGCCGCATGCAGGCACCGATCTCTATGTCGCCGACACCATGGGCGAGCTCGGACTGTTCTATCGTCTGTCACCGGTGGTGTTCATGGGTGGTTCGCTGGTGCCGCATGGCGGGCAGAATCCGATTGAAGCCGTGAAGCTCGGTGCGTCCGTGGTGCATGGTCCGCATGTCTTCAATTTCACCGACGTCTATGAGGCGCTGGATGGTGCCGGCGGCGCGAAGCTTGCCGACTCCTCGGAGCAAATGGTGAAACAGCTCGGCCAGATGCTCGGCAACGAGGCGGCACGCGATGCGGCGATCGAGGCTGGGCATCGTGTGGTTGAACGGCTTGGCGGTGCGCTCGACCGCACGCTGCATGCGCTCGAGCCTTATCTGATGCAGCTCCGGCTCGAAGCGGGAGCCTATGATGCGTGAGCCCGCGTTCTGGCGGCCGCCATCGACATGGCTGTCGCGTCTGCTGATGCCGCTTGGCGCCATCTATGGCGAAGTCGCAGGTAGCCGCATGGCCCGCAAGGGCGTCGATGTCGGCATTCCCGTTCTTTGTGTCGGCAACTATCACGTCGGCGGTGCCGGCAAGACACCGACGACGCTGGCGCTCGTGCAGGTGCTGCGCGATCTCGGTGAGACACCGGTAGTGCTTAGCCGCGGCTATGGCGGCAGACTGCGCGGTCCGGTGAAGGTCGATCCGTCGCGACGTCAGGCCGCCGATGTCGGCGACGAGCCGCTGATGATGGCGCGTCAGGTGCCGGTGGTGATCTCCGGCGATCGCGTCGCGGGCGCAGCGCTGGCGCGCTCGACCGGCGCCAGCGTCATCGTGATGGATGACGGTTTCCAGAATCCGGCCATCGCCAAGGACGCGTCGTTCATTGTGATCGATAGCAATCGCGGTCTCGGCAACGGCCGTGTGCTGCCCGCAGGACCTTTGCGCGCGCCGCTCGATCTGCAGATTGCGCGCACGGATGCGCTCGTCGTGATTGGCGATGGTGTTGCGGCGACGGGCGTGGCGGCGCTGGTCGCGGGCAAAGGTGGTCCGGTGTTGACGGCGCGCCTCGTGCCAGACGAGACGTCAGTGGCGGCTCTGCGCGGCAAGCGCGTGCTGGCCTTTGCGGGAATCGGCGATCCCCAACGCTTCTTCCGGACATTGCGTCATGCAGGTGTGGACGTGGCGGTGGAGAAAGCCTTCGCCGATCACCACCCGTATGCGTCCGGTGAGATAGACGCGCTGGTTGCGCAAGCGAAGCGTGATGGGCTCACGCTGGTGACGACGGAGAAGGATGTCGTCAAGCTCAGCAGCATGCCGGCTGCGGCGGAGATCGTACCATTCGCCGTCACGCTGGCCTTCGAAGACAAGGCGGCGCTGCAGGCTTTCGTGATCGAACGGCTCAATCAGGCAAGAGTGAAGACGCTCAGAATGTAAGGTGGGCAAAGCGAAGCGTGCTCACCCTACGGAACGACCGATACGAGCTTACTTCTGCGTTTTGACTGCGTCCGGATAATGCCGCGCCAGCACCGCATTCGGCACCGCATAGGCTTCCTGCCGATCGACGCTCCAGTATTTCAACTCGTCCAGCGGAATGCGCTCGCCCGTGATGGCGCAAGTCACATAGGTGCCGGGCGACACCACGCGGAAATCGCCGTCGAGATATTGCAACTGGGCTTCGCCGTGGCCCGAGGGGCCAAATTTGTTCAGCACGGCTGGTCTCCTGGATCGTCAGTAAGTCGTCTTGCCGGATTGGTCACCGGCCCTGAATGTCGTCATCTCGTAGCATAAATAGGGCCGCGGCGTCGCCCAATAAAGGCGGCCTGCGCAACCTCTAGAACAGGCTGCCCTGATCGATTTTCGTCGCCTTTTTCGGCGCGGCCGGTGCCGTAGGCTTGGTCTCGCGCGGAGCAGGTGCCGTGCGGTCGCCATCGGCGGTCACGCCGACGCGGCCATCGGCGAATTCGATGCTCAGGCGGGCGCCCGCTCCGACAGTGGCGGCGGCATGCAGCGCTGCACCTTGTTCATCCCGAACCAGCGCGAAGCCGCGGGCCAGCACGCTGCGATAGGAGAGGGCACTGAGCAACTGGCTCGACGCCTGCACACGTGCCTGCTGGCGCTGCACCAGTGTCGTCAGTGCACGGCGCGCGCGCTCAGTGAGGCGCAGAGCGCGCTCCCGATCGCGCGTGATGGCATTGCGCTGCGCCTGCGCATTGGCGAGTTTCGAGGCCTTCAATCGTGCTTCAAGGCCAGTGAAGCGATCGCGGCGCTGCCGAAGCAGGGCACGCGCGGAGAGGCTCAAGCGTTCGCCCGATACCGTCAGCCGCTGTGTGGCGTGGGCGATCTGTGCGCGCAGCACGCGCAGCGTCAGCCCGGCGCTGGCCTGCGTGAAGCGGCGATGATGCGCATGCGTATTGGCCTTCAGCGCACGCGGCAGCGATGCGGTTGCGCCATCGAGACGCTGGCGCGGAATGGCGAGCAATTCGCTGAGATCCGGCAAGGCACGCGCTGCGGCGCGCAACTCGTTGCGGCGGGATTCCTGCCCGCGCTGCCAGCACAGCATCATCCGGCGCTCGAAGCCGGATATCTCCACCATCAGTTCGGCGCGCACGGGCACCGCCATTTCGGCGGCCGCCGTCGGCGTCGGCGCGCGCTTGTCGGCGGCGAAATCGATGAGGGTGATGTCGGTCTCGTGGCCGACCGCCGAGATCAGCGGGATCATGCTCTCGGCCGCGGCACGCACCACGATTTCCTCGTTGAACGACCACAGGTCTTCCAGCGAGCCGCCGCCGCGCGCGACGATGAGCAGATCCGGCCGAGGAATGGCGCCGCCTTCGGGCAGCGCGTTGAAGCCGTGGATCGCGGCGGCGACCTGTTCTGCCGAACCTTCGCCCTGAACTTTCACCGGCCATACCAGCACGCGGCGCGGGAAGCGGTCTTCCAGCCGATGCAGGATGTCGCGGATCACAGCGCCGGTCGGCGATGTCACCACGCCGATCACTTCCGGCAGCCATGGCAGCAACTGCTTGCGTGCTTCGTCGAACAGGCCTTCGGCGCCAAGCTTGCGCTTGCGCTCTTCCATCAGCGCCATCAGCGCGCCCACGCCGGCGGGTTCGATGGCCTCGATGACGATCTGGTATTTCGACGAGCCGGGATAGGTGGTCAGCTTGCCGGTGGCGATGACTTCGAGGCCTTCCTGCGGCTTGAAGCGCATCCGGCCATGGACGCCCTTCCAGATCACCGCCTCGATCTTGGCGCTCTCGTCCTTGAGCGAGAAATAGCAGTGGCCGGAGGAATGCGGCCCGCGAAAACCGGAGATCTCGCCGCGCACCCGCACGTTCCCGTAAGTGTCTTCCACCGTCCGTTTCAGGGCTGAGGACAGCTCGGAGACGGTGAATTCGGGGGAATTGGTGAGGGGGGCGGCGGCTTTGGGCATCGAATCTCGGCTTTCAGGATCGTCGCAAAGTAGGGATGTCGGTCGCAAAACGCCAATCAGATGTTGAATTACAGATAACTCTGTTATACAGAGTTGTCTGTAATCAGAGAATGGCGGGTATTATGGCGTGGATATTGACCTTCGCGGTCCGTGGCATCGTTTGGCTCCTTGCTGCGGCGGGCCTGGTCGCCCTGGTGCTGGCCGGCATGATCGCGGTACCGGTGTCCCGTCCCAAGGCGCTGGCCTCCATTGCGGACACCGCGCGCAGTGCGGATCGCGGCGGCGTGCCGCCGCTGCAGTATTTCCAGGCAAGAGACGGCTCGAATCTGGCCTACAGGCGCTACACGCCATCCGGACCGTCTGTGAACCGTGCCGCACTCCTCATTCATGGCTCGTCGGGATCGAGCATAGCGGTGCACGCTCTCGCAAAAGCGCTTGCCGCGCGGGGCGTCGAAAGCATCGCTCCCGACATGCGCGGCCATGGCGCGTCGGGGACCCGCGGCGATATCGCCTATCTCGGCCAGCTCGACGATGATCTCGCAGATCTCGTCGGCCATTTGCGCGGGCAGGGACTGGCGTTGCCACTGACGCTCGCCGGGCATTCGTCGGGCGGCGGGTTTGCACTGCGCGTGGCTGGGTCCGTCAATCAGGGTCTGTTCGCACGCACCGTTCTGCTGTCACCCTATCTGGGTCTGAAGTCGCCATCCACACGCGAGAACGCAGGCGGATGGGCCAGTCCGAGTGTGCCGCGCATCATCGCGCTCAGTATGCTGCAGTCGGTCGGGGTGACATGCTGTTCGCAGCTCCCGGTGGTTGCCTTTGCCGTGCAACCGGGCATGACGCGCATTCTGACGTCCGAATATTCGTTTCGGCTGCTGCAGAATTTCGGCACGCATCGCGACTACCGCCTGGATCTCGATCCGGCGAATGGACCCATTTCTGTCATCGCCGGGCGGGATGACGAGCTGATGTTCGCGGACAAATATCGCGAGGCGATGCAGTCGAAAGCCAATATCGACGTGCGCATCCTCGACAATGCAAATCACATGGACGTCGTCAGCACGGCAAGTTTCGTCGCCGTCGTCGCCGACGATCTCGCAACGAGGTGACACCGTGATCAACAGCCAGGAAGCCAGTGCTGCGTTGATGGAGATCGAGAGCCTCAGTCGGCTAGTCCGGCAGTCGGTGTTCTATCGGCACGCCAGCACGATGCTCATTCTATGGGGCGTTGCGACTTTTATCGGCTATCTGCTCTCGTTCATCGCGCCTGCTGCGGCTCCCGTCATCTGGTCGGTCGTCGTCGTCGCGGGTGTCATCTGCGCGATCATCATCGGGGCGCTCAACAAGAAGCGCGAAGGCGTCAGCACCTTCGATGCCCGCGCAACGGCAGCGTTCATCGCGTTCGTGGCTTTCGGTTGTCTCTGGAGCATGGTGTTCGGGACGATGACGATCCGGCAGATCCCGGCGTTCTGGACGACTTATTTCATGTTGCCTTACGTGATGACAGGGTTCTGGTTCGGCCGCGTCTTTGTCGTCATCGGCATAAGTGTGATCGCGCTGACGCTGCTAGGTTACTTCCTGGCCGGACCGTGGTTCACGCTCTGGATGGCGGTGGTCAATGGTGGCGGCCTGCTGCTCGGCGGTCTCTGGATGCGGCGCAGCTGACATGGCCGAACTCGACGACATCATCCATCAGCCTCTGCGGCTCAAGATCATGGCCGCGCTGAACGCGCTGCATCCGGCACAGGGGCTGGATTTCCCGCGATTGAAGAAGTTGACGGGCGCCACCGATGGCAATCTCGGTGCTCATATCGAGACACTGGCGAAAGCCGGCTATGTCGGCGTCGAAAAGGCGTTTGTCGGCAAGAAGCCACAGACAACGGTGACGGCCACCGCGACGGGGCGTGGCGCCTTCGCGCGGCACGTCGCCACCTTGCGTGAGATTATCGCGACTGCGGAAGGCAAATAGAGCAAAGCAAGTAACGTAAAGCTCTGGAGATTGTCATGGGCATCGCGTGGCGCATTCTGACCAACACACCGATCTGGGTGTTCGCGTTGCTCGCACTGCTGATCTGGCTCGGAGGCCTGTCGCTTCGGCCGCGAAAGACACAGCTGCGCCGTTTGCTGATCGTTCCGATGGTGTTTCTTCTGATGGGGCTGTCGCGGCTGATCTTTGCCGGCGGCCAATTGCATCTGATCGGGGCGTGGCTGGCAGCGGCAATCGTGATGGCGGCCGTCGCTCTGTTGATCGGTCCCGGCGAGATGACGGTCGATCGGCAGGACGGCACCCTTCAGCGCCCCGGGAGCTGGCTGCCCCTGATCCGCAACCTGTCGGTCTTCCTCCTGCAATATGCCGTGGCGGTCGCAACCGCGATGAAGCTGGGTTCGGGTGCTGCCGTCCCGCTGATCGGTCAATTGGTGTCGGGGGCGTGCGCCGGCTATTTCCTTGGCTGGACGGTGGGCTTGATCCGCCGCTATCGCGTGGAAACAAGTGTCGCCGTCGCTTGATGGGGTGGACGCCTGGCCGGTTGATTACTCAGACCCACTGATTGCTGTCCCGACGCGCCGTGCTAAACGGTGGGCGTGTTTGATTGCAATTGGTCTGGCTGGTTATGAACATTCTCCTCATCGGTTCCGGTGGTCGCGAACACGCGCTGGCGTGGAAACTCGCCGCGTCTCCGCTGCTGACCAAACTCTGGTGCGCGCCCGGCAATGCCGGCATCGCCCGGGAGGCCGAATGCGTGGCCCTCGATGTCGCCGACCATGCCGCCGTGATTGCGTTCTGCCAGACCAACAAGGTCGATTTCGTCGTGGTCGGCCCCGAGGCGCCGCTGGCAGCGGGGATCGTCGACGATCTGGCTGCTGCCGGTATCAAGTCGTTCGGGCCAAGCAAGGCCGCCGCGCGGCTCGAAGGCTCCAAGGGCTTCACCAAGGATCTCTGCAAGGCCAACAACATCCCGACCGCGGCCTATGAGCGCTTCAGCGATGCGGATGCCGCCAAGGCCTATATTCGCGCGCAGGGCGCCCCGATCGTGATCAAGGCCGATGGTCTTGCCGCCGGCAAGGGCGTCGTCGTCGCGATGACGCTGAAGGAAGCGGAAGACGCTATCGACATGATGCTGGGCGGCGGCTTCGGCGCAGCCGGCGCGGAAGCCGTGGTCGAGGAATTCATGACCGGCGAGGAAGCCTCGTTCTTCGTGCTGTGCGACGGCGAGCATGCGCTGCCGCTGGTCGCGGCGCAGGATCACAAGCGCGCCTTCGACGGCGACAAGGGACCGAACACAGGCGGCATGGGCGCCTATTCGCCGGCGCCGGTGTTTACCGATGCGATCCGCGATCGCACCATGAACGAGATCATCCTGCCAACGCTGCGCGCCATGAGCGCGATGGGCAATCCCTACAAGGGCGTGTTGTTCGCCGGCCTGATGATCACGGACGAAGGCCCGAAGCTGATCGAATACAACGCCCGCTTCGGCGATCCCGAGACTCAGGTGCTGATGGTTCGGCTGATGTCGGATTTGCTGCCGGCCCTGATCGCGTCCTGCGACGGGCAGCTCAAGAATTTCGATCTGCGCTGGTTCCCGGATCCCGCACTCACCGTGGTCATGGCCGCCAAGGGCTATCCCGGCGATTATGAAAAGGGCACCCGGATTGCCGGCCTCGACCGCGCCGAGAAGATCGACGGCGTCGAAGTGTTTCACGCCGGGACCAAGGCATCCGGCGACTGGATTCTCGCCAATGGCGGCCGCGTCCTCAACGTGACGGCCTCCGCTAAGACTGTCGGCGAGGCCCAGCGCCGTGCCTATGAAGCCATCGGCCTGATCAACTGGCCGGAAGGTTTTTGTCGCCGCGATATCGGCTGGCAGGCTGTGGCGCGGGAGCGCAAAGGCAAGTAACGGTATCCTGGGGTTCCTTTCGAGGAACCTAAGGTTGCGTGATGCGTTGATGGGTCTGCGAGGCAGCCATGGCGCGTTATTATTTCGACCTCAAAAACGGCACGACACAGCGCGATCATGCCGGTCTGGATCTCGGCAGCGACGCCGAGGCAATTGCGCGGGCCTATGTGATGGTCGACGAGATCAACGCGCGCCCGGCGGCGCATCCGGGTCATGAGCGCTATATTTGCGTCATCCACGAGGATGGGCACGAAGTAACCCGCGTTCCCGTGGACGTGACGGCCAGCAAGACTTCAACGCCGCGCTTTAAAAAATTCTCGTAACAGCGTCGCAGACTGGGTTTCTCCCACGGACGGATAGACCTCCGGCGCGTGGTGACAGGTCGGGGAAGCGAAGAAGCGCACGCCGGAATCGACCCCGCCGCCCTTGGGATCGGCGGCCCCGTAATATAGCCGCCGGATCCGGGCGAAGGAGATCGCGCCGGCGCACATGGTGCAGGGCTCCAAGGTCACATACAGGTCGCAGTCGACCAGCCGCTCGCTGCCGAGCCTGGCGGCGGCCTCCCGGATCGCCAGGACTTCGGCATGGGCGGTCGGGTCGCGGTCCCGGAGGGTGCGGTTGCCGGCCGTGGCGATCACCTCGTTATTCCCTACGATGACGCAGCCGATCGGGACTTCGCCGGCATTTCCGGCACTTTCGGCCGCTTTCAGCGCCAGATCCATGAAAGAAGGTGCGGTCAACGGCTCGTTTCCTGCGCAAAACTCTGCTACGGAGTTGCATTCAGCAAAAGTGGATACTGGTTTTGCGTGAGAATGCGCCCCAATGAGCGCGCATTTTCGGCCCGCGAACCCTGTCCGCACTGCTCAACCCAATTCAGCTTCCGCTGCAGTGAGACCCTTCATGCCCCGCGACAACGACAAAAACAACGGCCCCTCGCGCGGCCGGCCACCCGGCGGCAAAAGCGGGGCAGGCAAAGGCCGCTCCGGCGCCGCCCGCGGACCAGAGAAGAAATTCGCCAAGCGCGACGGCACCTATGCGCCGAAACCGGCCGGTGCTGGCGGCGGCGAGAAGCGCTCGTTCGGTGGCAAGCCTTCTGGCGGCAAGTCGTTCGGCGCCAAGTCTTTTGGTGCCAAGTCTTTTGGATCGAAGCCTTACGCCGGCAAGCGCGATGATGATCGCGCGCCGCGCCGTGACTACGGCGATGCGCCGCGTCACGATCGTGACGATGCGCGTCCGGCCCGCTTCAACCGCGACGACCGTCCTGCGCGCAGCGGTGGTGGCGATCGTCCGGATCGTGGGCCGCGCAAGGATTTCGGTGACCGCGAGAAGCGTCCGTATTCCCCGCGCGCTGGTGGCGGCGACAAGCGTCCCTACAGCCCGCGCGGAGACGCACCGCGTGGCGAGCGTCCGAATTTCAACAGGGATGACCGCGCCCCGCGGGGCGACCGCGGCGATGCGCGTCCGGCCGGACGTTTCTCCGACAAGAAGTTTGGCGACAAGAAGCCCTATGCGTCGCGTGATGGCGGCGGTGAGAAGCGCCCCTATACGCCGCGCGGCGAAGGCTTCCGCGGCGGCGATGGCGATCGTCCGCGTCCGCGCTTTGATCGCCCGCAAGGCGATCGCAACGATCGGCCGCGGGGTGATCGCAACGATCGTCCGCAAGGCGATCGTCCGTTCAGCCCGCGCCCGTCGCGTGACGGCGATCGTCCGCGTGGCGACCGGCCCTTCAGCGCCGAGAAGAAATTTGGCGGCGACAAGAAGTTTTCCCGTGGTGCGCCGGATCGCGGCGGTCCCCGCAAGAGCTTCAGCGATCGTGGAGATCGCAGCGATCGTGGAGATCGCAACGACCGGGGTGGACGCGATTTCGAACGCGGCCCGGATCGCAGCGAGCAGAAACCCTGGCAGAAGCGCGAAGGCGGGTCGGATGATCGCGGCAGCCGCAGCGCGCGTCCGCCGCGTGAAGGTGCGCGCAATTTCGATCGGCCGAAGTTCGACAGGCCCAAATTTGATCGTCCGCGTGAAGATCGTCCCGAGCGTAGCGACAGCGAGCGACCGCGTTTCTCGCGTCCGCGTGAGGACCGTCCAAGCTTCGATCGTCCGCGCGAGCCGCGTGGCCGCACCGACTGGCAGGAGCATGGTCGCAGCGAGGCTCGCGACGGTGATGAGCGTCCGCGTCGTGAAAACGAGGATGACAGCAGGATCTTTGCGAAGCGTCCCGCCTTCGGTGGTCGCGGTGAATATCGCGAGCGCGATCCCGAGCAGCGCCGCCCGGCGCGCGTTCCCGCGGCCAAGAAGGCCGGTGAGCGTATCGCCAAGGTCGTGTCGCGCGCGGGCCTGTGTTCGCGCCGTGATGCCGAGGAATGGGTCACGCAGGGACGCGTCGCCGTCAACGGCCGGGTGATCAATTCACCGGCGCTCGATGTCTCGACCAACGACGTCATCACCGTCGACGGCAAGCCGTTGCCGGCGCCGGAGCGCACGCGTCTGTTCCTGTACCACAAGCCGCGCGGGTTGATGACGACCCATGCCGATCCCGAGGGACGGCCGACGGTGTTCGATCATCTGCCCGAAGGCCTGCCGCGCCTGATCTCCATAGGCCGTCTCGATTTCAACACCGAAGGCCTGTTGCTGCTGACCAATGACGGCGGCCTCGCGCGGACGCTGGAACTGCCGGAAACCGGCTGGCTGCGGCGTTATCGCGTGCGTGCGCATGGCGAAGTCACGCAGGCGCAGCTCAACGAGCTCAAGAACGGCGTCGAGGTCGACGGCGTCAAATATGGCTCGATCGATGCGACGCTGGAACGCGACAAGAGCGCCAATGTCTGGATCGTTTTTGCAATCCGCGAAGGCAAGAACCGCGAAGTACGCAACGTGCTGGCGCATCTCGGCCTCGAGGTGAACCGCCTGATCCGCATCTCCTACGGTCCGTTCCAGCTCGGCGAAATCGAGGAAGGTCAGGTCGACGAGGTGAAGACCCGCGTGCTGCGCGAGCAGCTCGGCGAAAAGATCGCCGAAGCCTCCGGCGCCGATTTCGGTCGGCAACTGCCGAGCAAGGGCGACGTCTCGCTCGATCCGGTGATCGTCAAAAAGCCGGTGCTGAAGCGTTCCACGGTGGAAGACCGCAAGGGCCGTCGCATTCTCGTGCAGCGCGCCGGCTCGGAAGAGTCGCGTGCTCGTAACGAGGACGCGGCCACCTTCGGCGGCCCGCCGAAGAAGCCGAAGCGCGGCTATCACGGCAAGCGCGATCTGAAGCCGCGGGACGAGTAAGAGAAGTCAAAGAGAAATACGATGTGCATCGCGACGGCAGTTGTGCTCCCTCCCCCCTTGCGGGGGAGGGTCGGGGAGGGGGGTAACCCGGAGCTCCGGCGTTTGTGGCTCACCCCTCTCCCGGCGCTTCGCGCCACCCTCCCCCGCAAGGGGGGAGGGGACCACGCTACACCTGCTGTGGCTTTGCCACTTTTCAAACGAGGCATCTGATGCGTGTCGTCGGTGGCCGGCTGAAGGGCCGCAACATCGCGTCGCCCACGACGCAGGCGATCCGTCCCACGGCGGATCGACTGCGCGAGTCGTTGTTCAACATCCTGATCCACGCTTACGAAAGTCCGATTGAGGACGCGCGCGTGCTCGATCTGTTTGCCGGCACCGGTGCCCTCGGCATCGAGGCCGTATCGCGCGGCGCCAAGTTCACGCTGTTCGTCGATAACGGGTCCGAGGCGCGCGCCTTGCTCCGCAACAATGTCGAGGCGCTGGGTCTCGGCGGTGTCACCAAAGTGTATCGCCGCGATGCGGCTGATCTCGGCCCCGCCCATCCGGTCGAGCCGTTCTCGCTGGTGTTCCTCGATCCGCCCTATCGCATGAAGCTTGCCGAAAAGGCGCTGGCCTCGCTGCGCGATGGCGGCTGGCTGACGCCGGGCGCGTTGCTGGTGGTTGAAGAAGCGAAGGATGCGGCGTTCGCGGCACCAGAAGGGTTCGAAGAACTCGAGCGCCGCGGCTATGACGATACCGAGTTTACGTTTCTGCGATCTGTGTAAGAAGACTTCAAAAGGAGCTGCCGATGTCTACGATCGAATACACTTGGGATCACGTCCATATCCGCACGCCGGACACCGAAGCGACTGCGCAGTGGTTTTCCGACATGCTCGGCGCCGAAATCCTGCGCGCGCCCGGCCGTATCGATATCAGGCTTGGCGGCGGCATGATCTTTCTCGCCCCGGTGACGCCGGAGATGGGCGTCAACCCGCCGCCGGTCACGCCCTATCAGGGCCTCGACCATTTCGGCCTGAAGGTGAAGGACATCGACGCGGTGGCTGCGTCGCTGAAGGCCAAGGGCGTGGAGTTCACCAAGGAGCCGCATACGCTCAAGCCCGGCCTGCGCATCTGCTTCATCCGCGCGCCGCAGGGCGTGTCGATCGAGCTTTTGGAACGCGATCCGAAATATACGTGAGGCTTCCAACCCTCCCCCTTGTGGGGAGGGTCGGCCGAAGGCCGGGGTGGGGGTGTCCCGCGTGACGTAGAGCCTGTGGAGACACCCCACCCGTCTTGATGCTCGCTGAACGCTCGCCTCAATCCACCCTCCCCACTGCGCAGCTACGCTGCTTGGGGAGGGACAAGCAAGCTCACCGTCGCCCGAACAGCTTCTCGATATCGCTGAGCTTCAGCTCGACATAAGTCGGCCGGCCGTGGTTGCACTGACCGGAATTCGGCGTGTTTTCCATCTCGCGCAGCAGTGCGTTCATTTCCTCGGGCCGCAAGCGGCGGCCTGAGCGCACCGAGCCGTGGCAGGCCATGGTCGCGGCCACATGCAGCAGTCGGCGCTCCAGCGGCAGCGCTTCGTCCCATTCGGCCATGTGTTCGGCGAGATCGCGCACCAGCGACGCGGCATTGGTCTTGCCGAGTAGCGACGGCGTTTCGCGGACGGCGATGGCGCCGGGGCCGAAACTGTCGATGGCGAGACCGTAGCTCGCGAGTTCCTCGGCGCGGTCGAACAGTTTCTCCACGATGGCCTCGTCGAGTTCGACGATTTCCGGAATCAGCAGGATCTGCCGCTGCACGCCATTGGCGGCCAGCGAGGCCTTCAGCCGCTCATAGACGATGCGCTCATGTGCGGCGTGCTGGTCGACCACGATCATGCCGTCGCGCGTCTGCGCGATGATGTAGTTCTCATGCACCTGCGCACGCGCAGCGCCGAGCGGCCGGTCGATCAGGTCGGTCTGTGGTGCTTCCTCGAAACGCACATCGGCCGATGGCGTGCCGACATCGAAGGCCGCCTGGCCGGGCTCGGCGAGCGCGGCCGAACCATCGAATGCCGGCATGGCACCGACCGGAAAAGCAGGTGACCGCTTCCAGTCCCAATTGGCATTCGTGCGCGGCGCGAAATTGGGTGCGAAGTTGGGGCGGAACGAGTCCAGCACGGCGCCGTCGCTATTGGCCGCCGTGCGGCGTCCCTCGCGCGCTAGGCCTTCTTTCAGCGCATGCACGATCAGTCCGCGCACCAGTCCGGCATTGCGGAAACGCACTTCGGTCTTGGCCGGATGCACATTGGCATCGACCTCCTGCGGATCGAGCGTGACGAACAGCGCGACGATCGGATGGCGGTCGCGCGGCAGATAATCGGAATAGGCCGCGCGCACCGCGCCGATGATCAGCTTGTCGCGGACCGGACGGCCATTGACGAACAGATACTGCCCGAGCGCATTCGCGCGGGTCAGCGATGGCGCCGCGGCAAAACCTTCGACCACCACGCCTTCGCGCTCGCTGCGCACTTCGATCGCGCTGAGACGAAACTCGGGCCCGAGAATGTCGCCGAGCCGCGTCAACTGTCCGGCCGGGCCGGGCAGGGCCGCGGCCCATGTCACGGGCGCGCGTTCCTCGCCGGCGATGGTGAAGGCGATGTCCGGCCGCGCCATCGCAAGGCGGCGCACCACTTCGCGGATCGCTTCGGCCTCGGTGCGGTCGGTCTTGAGAAATTTCAACCGGGCAGGGGTCGCGTAGAACAGATCGCTGACCTCGACGCGGGTGCCCTGGGACAGTGCGGCCGGCGCGATCGGCGATTTCTCGCCGCCGTCGACCGTGCGCGACCAGGCATGCGGCTCCGAGGCATGTCGCGTGGTGATGCTCAGCCGCGCGACTGACCCGATGGAGGGCAGCGCCTCGCCGCGAAAGCCGAGGGTGCGGATCTGCAGCAGGTCCTCGTCATCGAGCTTCGAGGTGGCGTGGCGGTCTACCGCGAGGGTTAGATCGCCATGGGTCATGCCCCCGCCGTCATCGGTGATGGCGATCTTTCGCCGTCCGCCGCCATCAGTGAAGATCTCGACACGGCTGGCGCCGGCATCGATGGCATTCTCCACCAGCTCCTTCACCACGCTGGCCGGCCGCTCCACCACCTCGCCGGCGGCGATGCGGTTGACGATGGTTTCTGGGAGCTGGCGAACGGGCATGGATCTCGGGGCGTGGTGATGGGTCGGGATTATGTAGGGAACCTCAAGCGCCATTCTATGGCTCCGGGCGCCTGATGTCCCCGCCGCAACCCGCTTTTCCCCGGTTCTGGCTTTCTGTTTTGACGCGTTTTCTTGACGCGAACCGGTATCTACTTCGCTCGAAAACGCTTTAAGCGAATCGGCCGCCCTTCTGGATCACCTCGATCTTGTAGCCATCGGGGTCGGTGACGAAGAAGAATTGCGCCAGTGTGCGGCCCTCATGCTTGAAATCGCGCAGAGGCCCGGGCGCGAGCTTCTCGCGCTCGAAGCGGGCATGTTCCGCCGCCACGTCGTCCACCACGACGGCGAGATGGCCGTAACCGTCACCCAGAACATAGGGCTCGGTACGGTCGAAATTCACCGTCAGTTCGAGTTCGAAGGGCGAGGAGGGGTGGCGCAGATAGATCAGCGCAAAGTCGGGAAATGCGATGCGCTCGGCAATCTCGAGGCCAAAGGCGCGTTTGTAGAAGTCCAGCGCGCGCGCTTCGTCCAACACGCGGATCATCGAATGAACGGGTTTGGCCATCGGGAAATTCCTGGAAAAAGTGGTCTGGCTTGTTGTGTGGGGCGCCGCTCAGTCGTTGAAACGCCCGCCGCGGCCGGCCTTGACGTCGCTGCGGCGCTTCTTGCCGTCGAGGCGGCGCATCTTCGAGCCGAGCGTGGGCTTCGTGGCCCGCCGCGGCGCCTGCCGGAAGGCGGCTTCCTGCATCAGCTCCACCAGCCGTTCGATAGCGTCGGCCTTGTTGCGCTCCTGGGTCCGGAAACGCTGGGCGTGGATCACGATCACGCCGTCCTTGGTCATGCGCTGGCCGGCGAGGGTCCGCAGCCGGATCGCGGTGTCCTCCGGCAGCGTCAGCTTGCGGCTGTCGAAGCGCAATTGCGCGGCGGTGGAGACCTTGTTGACGTTCTGCCCGCCAGGTCCGGACGCGCGCACGAAGACGATCTCGATGTCGTCTTCGTCGATGGCGATGGAGCGGGTGATCCGGAGCAGCATTCTGTCTCCGTAGCACAGGATACCGCGTTTTGCTTGGTGCCCCCGTGCGCTTGATCGCAGATCGCAAAGATATGCCCGGGACATAGCGGCAATGCTGGAACTGGCGCCCTGCCGAGGCTTATCGTTGCACCATCAGTCAATCCGGACGTCTCATGACCAAGACCCCCCGCAATATTCTCACCATCGATATCGGCGGTACCCATGTGAAGGTGATGACCAGCCGTGAAGGGATCAAACGCGAATTCGAATCCGGTCCAGACCTGTCCGCGAAGGAAATGGTGCGCAAGGTCAAGGCACTGACCAAAGACTGGCGCTATGACGTCGTCTCTGCCGGCTATCCCGGTCCGGTGGCCGGCAATCGTCCGCTCAAGGAGCCACACAATCTCGGTGCGGGCTGGAAAGGTTTCGATTTCGAGCGGGCATTCCGTAAGCCCATCAAACTCGTAAACGACGCCATGATGCAAGCGGTCGGCAGCTATGATGGCGGCCGGATGCTGTTTCTCGGCCTCGGCACCGGACTGGGTGCGGCCATGATCATCGATGGTCTGTCTGAGCCGATGGAGCTGGGCCATCTGCCGTATCGCCACAAGACATTTGAGGATTATGTCGGCGCGGCCGGCCTCAAGCGATTGGGCAAGAAGAAGTGGCGGCAGCGCGTGGCTGATGTCGTTGCTGATCTGACGGCTGCGCTTGAGCCCGATTATACGGTGCTCGGCGGTGGCAATGTGGGGATGCTCGACAAACTCCCGCGCAAGACCCGGCGCGGCGACAACGCGAATGCGTTCAAAGGCGGCTTCCGGCTCTGGGATCCACCGAAGCCCGTGAAGCGCCGCTAGGCGCGCCGCGATCCGCTGCGCTCGACCAGCTTCACCATCACCTGCAGCGCATGGTTGGTCGGCGTCGGAATGCCGTGCTCGGCGCCTTTCCGGACAATGAAGCCGTTGAGGAAGTCGATTTCCGATGGCTTGCCGCGGGCGAGATCCTGCGATGTCGAGGATTGCTGAAGCGGCATGCTGGCGGCGAGGGCGAGTGCCTTGTCGAGGAGGTCGGCGGGCAGCGACACGCCGCAGGCGCGCGCCACTGCCATGCATTCCACGACGGCATTGGTGACGATGTCAGGCACGCCCTGGACCTTGAACATCTCGCCATAGGCAATGCCGGCCACCGCCGAGAGCGCGTTATAGGCGCAGTTGTTGATGAGCTTCGACCACTGCACCGCGTCGATATCGCCGGCGACGGCGGTCGGCACGCCGGCGTCAGACAGCAGCTTCGCCAGCGCGTCGCTCTCGGGCGAGGCTCCGATGATCAGCTCACCGCGTCCGTTGTGCTTCACATGACCGGCACCCGGCATCTCGGCGGCCACATAGACGGCTGCAGCGATCACCGGCTGGCTGAGGATGGCGCGCAGGCGCTCGGGATTGTCGACGCCGTTCTGCAGGCTCAGCACGATGGAATTGGCTTTGAGCACAGGTTTGAGCGTGGCCGCTGAACTGTCCGTATCGCCGGACTTCACGGCGAACAGAACGAGATCCGGCGGCGCGAGATCGGCGATCTGCGTCACCGCCTTCGCCGGAATGAAACCGTCGAACTCGGCGCTCTCGAACCGAAGGCCGCGTGCATTGATGGCATCGACATGGGTCTGGCGTCCGACCAATGTCACGTCATGGCCGGCGCGCAGCAGCTTGGCGCCGTAGTAGCAGCCAACCGCGCCGGCGCCGATCACCGCGATCTGCACGTCGGCGCCTCAGTTTGCCTTCGGTGCCGGGGCCACCGGCGCTGCGGCTGCCTGAGGCGCGCGGCCGACGACGACGGTCAGCAGCCCGTCTGCCCACAGCTTCTTGGCCGCAGCCTTGGCCTGATCCAGCGTCACGGCATCGACCACGGCATTGCGCTTCTCGATGTAATCGATAGGCAGCTTGTCGAGCTGATATTGCAGCAGCGCGCTGGCCAGCTTCGACGAGGTGTCGAGCGCCAGCATCTGCGAACCCTTGAGATATGACTTCGCTTCATCCAGCTCGCGCTGGGTCGGGCCCTGCTCGGCCATGCGTTTCACTTCGCTGGTCACGGTATCGACCGTCTCGGTGGCGCGGTCGGCGCGAGTCGCGGTGCTGCCGATATAGATGCCGGAATGCTGCATCCACAGCAGCGAGCCACTGACGGAATAGACCAGGCCGCGCTTCTCGCGCACTTCGTGATACAGTCGCGACGACAGTGTGCCGCCGCCGAGGATGTGATTGACGATATAGGCGGCCATGAAGTTCGGATCGTCGCGTTTGACGCCGGGGCTGCCGAAGGTGATGACCGTCTGCGGTACGTCCAGCGTCACGGATTCCTTCTGCGGCGGCTTGGCCGCTGTGACTTCCGGGACCGGCGTCAACGTGGCCTTGGCGGGCAGGCCACCGAAGGTCTTGTCCAGCAATGTCGCGAGCGTGTCGGGATCGACGTCGCCGACCACGGCAATCTTCAGCGTGTCCTTTGCGACGATGCGTTGCTTGTAGGCCTTGATGTCGTCGACATTGATGGTCGGCACATCGGTCAGGCTACCATTGGATGGCCGGCTGTAGGGATGGTCGCCGAAGGCCATCTGCAGAAACTTGCGCGTCGCCAGCGAATTCGGGTTCGAGGTTTCGCGGCGCAGGCCGGACATGATCTGCGCGCGGATGCGCTCCACATCGGGGGCGTCGAAGCGTGGTGACGTCAAAGCGAGGCGGGCGAGGTCGAACGCCTCGTCACGATGCTCTTTCAGCATGCGCAGCGAGCCACGCAGGTAATCGCGCTGGGCGTTGAAGTTGAGCTCGATGGCGCGGCGTTCCATGCGATCGCGGAAGGCCGAGGAATCGAGATCTCCCGCGCCTTCGTCCATCAGGCTGGCCACCATGTTGGCGGTGCCGGATTTATCCTTCGGATCCTGTGCCGCACCGCCACCGAACGCATATTCCATCGCGATCAGGGGAACGGTTGCATCCTGCACGAACCAGGCTTCGATGCCGCCTGGCGTCACGAGCCGCTGCACTTTGGCTGCGGCGAAAGACGGCGTCACCGTCAGGGTGACGAGTGAGAAGGCGGTGGCGACGGCAATGCCGAGGCGGCCGGCGTTGAAGATGATGCTCACGACCGCTTCTCCTCGCGCTTCGGCGCAGATGTATCCTTGACCAGATAGCCGGTGACCGAGCGCTTCTTGTCGAGCCAGGTCTGTGCGGCTGCGCGCACCTGTTCCGCGGTGACCGCCTTGATGCGGTCGGGCCAGCTACGGATGTCCTCGACGCTGAGGCCCGTAGTGAGTGCCGCGCCGTACCAGCGCGCCAGCGAGGCCTGGCTGTCCTGCGCATAAGTGGCTTCGGCGACGAGCTGCGTCTTGACGCGTTCGAGGTCGGCAGCCGGCACCGGGTTGGTCGCGAGGTCGGCGATCACGGCGTCGATGGTCTTCTCGATGTCGGCGAATTCGGCGCCCGGCTTCGGCGAGGCCGAGATCAGGAACTGTGCGCTGTCGAGGGCCGTGCCCTGGTAGCTGGCACCGGCATTGATCGCGAGCTGTTTGTCGATGACGAGGGCGCGGTAGAGATATGAGTTCGCGCCGCCGCCAATCAACTGGCCAAGCACATCGAGTGCCTGGCTCTCGCCGGCCGCAGCGGTGGTTGCCGACGGCACCAGATAGTAGCGGCGCAGGCTTGCCTGTTCGACACGCGGATCGGAGAGCGTCACCGTGCGCGGCGCGGCGGGCGTCGGCTCCTGTGGGCGCATGCGGCGTTCGGGGATCGCCGGCTGTGCCGGGACCACGCCATAGGTGCGCTCCACCATCGGGCGGATCTCCTGCGGGTCGACATCGCCGGCGATGATCAGCGTCGCATTGTTGGGGGCGTAGAAGCGCTTGTAGAAGGCGAGTGCGTCCTCGCGGTCCAGCTTCTCGATCTCCTGATGCCAGCCAATGATCGGGCGGCCATAGGGATGGTTGAGATAGAGCGCGGCCATGATCTGCTCCGACAGCCTTGCATCCGGGCTGTTGGCGACGCGCATGTTGTATTCTTCCAGCACGACGTCGCGCTCGGGCAGCACGTTCTCGTCCTTCAGCACCAGGCCGGTCATGCGATCGGCCTCGAATTCCATCATCTTGCCGAGCTGGTCCTTGCTGATGCGCTGGTAGTAGCCGGTATAGTCGGTCGAGGTGAAAGCGTTCTCCTCGCCGCCGACGCGCTGCACGGTCTGGGAGAATTCACCGACCGGATGTTTCGCGGTGCCCTTGAACATCAGATGTTCGAGGAAATGCGCCAAGCCTGATTTGCCGGGCGTCTCGTCGGCCGAGCCGACCTTGTACCAGATCATCTGCGTCACGACGGGCGTGCGGTGATCCTCGATCACGACAACCTGCATGCCGTTATCGAGCTTGAACGTGGTTGGCGGCTTCGCCGTCACCGTCTGTGCGCGGGCGCCCGATATCGCAAAGGCGGGAGCAAGCAGCAAAGCGACGACTGCGACGGATCGTGCGGCAAGTCGGAATGATGAGGTCATGGCGGGGCTAACAGCTCCAAAGCATGGGGAAAGGCGTGACCAAGCCATCGCGCGGGATACATCCGCGCGTGCAGGCTGATCGCAGTGAAAGGACGTCTTTGGAATGGCGGCGCAACTGGAGCGCTGCGATCAGAACTTACCTGTCATCGGGTTCAGGTTGTAATCGTTCTTCATGGTTTCCTTCGGCCCGGTGCCATAGGCATAGCCCGAGGCAGGCGTCTGGTAACCGGCAGGCGGCTGGGTCAGCGAATCGCGCGTGGGCTCGCCCTTGAATTCGGCGGTCTCACCCTTGTTGCTGCCGAA
The DNA here is from genome assembly GCF_051811025.1 of Tardiphaga sp. 813_E8_N1_3. Taxonomy (NCBI): domain Bacteria; kingdom Pseudomonadati; phylum Pseudomonadota; class Alphaproteobacteria; order Hyphomicrobiales; family Nitrobacteraceae; genus Tardiphaga; species Tardiphaga sp. 813_E8_N1_3. The sequence goes on along the minus strand of NZ_JBPWQE010000001.1, from coordinate 4,493,001 downwards.
CATGTTCTTGAACAGGCCGCCTTCATAGCCGAGCTGTTTCGGGCTCAGCACGATGTTCTTGTTTGGGTCGCCTGGCGAGGAATTGTCCACGGCAGCAGACGCGCCACGTGCGCGCTTCGGCGCCATCTCGCGCGGGGTCAACGGACGCGCAGCTTCCAGCACTTCTTCGGGGCGCCCGCGCTGCGCAGCGACGGCAGCCGCCCGGCGCTGCTGCACATCGGGGTCCTTCGGCCAGTTCGCGACAGGCGCGGGGCCCCTGGCATCCGGCGGCGGCAGGTCGATCTTCGGCGGGACCACCAGCGGCGAGCGCTCGCGGTAGTCGATGCCGGTGTTTTCCATGTTGGTGCCACCAAGGCCAGTCATGATCTGCTTGATCACTTTCTGTTCGACGGTGGAGTCATCGTCATCGTCGTCGGCTGCGCGTACAGCGCCTGCCGACATCACGAGACCAACGCTAAGGGCAACGGCGGTAAGGCGCAGGGCGCGCATCCAGGCGCCCGATGAAGTGTGCAGAGCCCAACCGGTTTCGGTCTCGCGCATCGTGTTCATCCTGTTCAAATATCTGGCGGATCGGCAAGAATCCGAGAATTCTGGTGCGGTTCCGCTGGTATCGCCCTTGGCCTTGCGTATCGGCTGGGATCAGGGCGCTTTTGCGGCGGGTACCGTGAAGAAAGAGTCATACAGCAGGGCCGCTACACCGGCAACAATGGCGACATCGGCAAGGTTAAACACGTACCAGTTGTAGGTCTTGCCGGCGATTTCGACGTGCAGGAGGGCGAAATCGACCACGGCGCCATAGGCGAACCGGTCGATGGCATTGCCGATCGCGCCCCCGATGATCAGCCCCAGCCCGATCGTGGCCAGTCTGGTCTCCGATTTCGCCATCCAGATCGCCAGCGCCACCACCGCGATCGCCTTGATGGCCACCAGCACGACCTGACCGGTCGGGCCGGAATCCGAGAACCAGCCGTAGCTGATGCCGGTATTCCAGGCCAGGACGAGATCGAAGAACGGCGTGATCCTGACCAGGCCGCGATGGCCGAGATCGAAGCCATAGAGCAGCCACAGCTTCGTCGCCTGATCGAGGATCAGGACGACGATGGCTGCGATCAGCCCGGAGCGGACGGCTGGTTTCAAACAGCCACTCCCAGCGCCTTCCACTCCCGCAGCGCCTGCGCATCGCGCGGGGTGACGTCGGGATAGTCTTTGTCCTCGCCGACCGTGGGCAGGATCTTCCAGGAGCGGGCGCATTTGGTGCCGACGGCCTTTTCGACCACCACGGCCACGCCCGGCACGTCGTTCAGCGTGAAGGCGCCTGCGGGCGCTTCGGCATTGGTCAGCATCGCATTCGAGGTGATGCAGATCTCCGCGAGATCGACGTCGGCCAGAATGGCGAAGATCGCCTTGTCGGTGACATGGATCAGCGGCGAGGCTTCCAGCGATGAGCCGATGTTCTTGGCAGCACGCTCGACTTCCAGCGCGCCGGTGACGACCCGGCGCACATTGCGGATGGTCTCCCACTTCGCGGCGAGCGCGTCGTTGCGCCATGCCGGCAGCGTCTTCTGGAACGGTTCGAGATGCACCGATACGGCCGCACTGCCGTAGCGCGACAGCCACGCTTCCTCGGCGGTGAAGCTCAGAATGGGTGCGAACCAGGTCACGATCGAGCGGAACAGGTAGTCGATCACGGTCAGTGACGCCTTGCGTGTCACCGACGACGGCGCGTCGCAATACAGCGTGTCTTTGCGGATGTCGAAATAGAACGCCGACAGTTCGGTGTTCATGAAGGCGGCGAGCGTGGCCACCACCGTCTTGTAGTCGAAATCGGCATAAGCCTGTCGCACAACACCGTCGACTTCGGCGAGGCGATGCAGCATCAGCCGCTCGAGCTCCGGCATGTCGTCGGCCTTGACGCGATCCTCGTCGTGGAAATGCGCGAGGCTGCCGAGCATCCAGCGCACGCTGTTGCGCAGCTTGCGATAGGTCTCGATGGTGTTCTTGATGATCTCCGCACCGATGCGCTGGTCATCGGCATAATCGGTGGCGCAGACCCATAGCCGCAGGATGTCGGCGCCGGAGTCCTTGATGATCTTCTGCGGCTCGATGGTATTGCCGATCGATTTCGACATCTTGCGGCCGTTTTCGTCGAGCGTGAAGCCGTGAGTCAGTACGACGTCGAAGGGCGCACGGCCGCGGGTGCCGCTGCTCTCCAGCAGTGACGACTGGAACCAGCCGCGGTGCTGGTCGGAGCCTTCCAGATACATGACGGTGTCCGCGCCGCCCTGGGCCTTGCGCTTGATGCCGGCAAGGCCGGGGAAGTGCACGGGGTCTTCGAGCACGAAGGCGTGTGTGGAGCCTGAGTCGAACCAGACGTCGCAGATGTCGTCGACCTTCTTCCACTCTTCATTGGCAAGCGAGCCGAGGAAATGCTCGCGCGCGCCTTCGGCATACCAGGCGTCGGCGCCTTCCTTCTCGAACGCGTCGGAAATGCGCTTGTTGACGGCCTCGTCCTGCAGGATCTCAGCGGAGCCGTCGCCCTTCTCGCGCACGAACACCGCGATCGGCACGCCCCAGGCGCGCTGGCGCGAGATCACCCAGTCGGGCTTGGTGTTGATCATGCCGTTGATGCGGTTCTGGCCGGTGGCCGGCACCCATTGCGTAACCTTGATGGCTTCGAGGGCACGGTGACGCAGCGTGTCGCCGGACTTTGCCTTGCCGTCGTCCACGATGTCCTTGTCCATCGCGATGAACCACTGCGGCGTGTTGCGATAGATCACCGGCTTCTTGGAGCGCCACGAATGCGGATATTGATGCTTCAGGCGCGCGCGCGCCACCAGCATGCCGCGCTCGACCAGCGCCTTGATGACGGCCTCGTTGGCGTCGCCCTTCTCGCCCTTGTCGTTGATCACGCGCGTGCCGGCGAAGCCCGGCGCCTGTTCGGTCAGCGCGCCGTTCTCGTCGACGGTGTAGGGGATCGTGGTGGCGATGCCGCGCTCGGTGAGCTGGCGGCCATTCGATGTCCAGATATCGAAGTCGTCGCGGCCGTGGCTTGGCGCGGTATGCACGAAGCCGGTGCCGGTATCGTCGGTGACGTGATCGCCGTCGAGCAGCGGCACGATGAAGTCATAGCCGCCGGCGAGACCCTTGAGCGGATGACGGCATTCCAGATCCTCGAGGATGTCCGAGGACAGCTCGCTGCTCTTCTTCCATGACGTCACGCGCGCCTGCTTGAACACGCTCTCGGCCAGCGCGTCTGCGAGGATCAGCAGATCGCCGGTCTTCAGCCAGTTGTCCTCCGGCGCCTCGGTGACCTCATAGAGGCCATAGGCGATCTTGCTGGAGAACGAGATGGCGCGGTTGGCCGGCAGCGTCCACGGTGTGGTGGTCCAGATCACCACAGCGGCTTTGGCAAGCCGGCCGAATTCGGCGGCGACGGGGAATTTCACCCACACCGCATCCGACGTGTAGTCCTCGTATTCGACTTCGGCTTCGGCCAGCGCGGTCTTCTCGACCACGCTCCACATCACAGGCTTCGATCCGCGATACAGCGTGCCGTTGGCGGCGAACTTCATCAGCTCGCGCGCAATCTGCGCCTCGGCGAAATAGTCCATGGTGGCATAGCGGCCGGCCCAGTCGCCGATGATGCCGAGGCGCTTGAATTCCTCGCGCTGGATGTCGAGCCACTTGTTGGCATAGGCGCGGCATTCCTGGCGGAACGCGATCATCGCCGCGCCGTCCTTGAAGTTCGGCTTGGTCTTGCCCTTGGAGCGGTAGTTCTCTTCCTCGATCTTCCATTCGATCGGCAGGCCGTGACAGTCCCAGCCGGGCACGTAGTTGCTGTCGAAGCCCAGCATCTGCTGGCTCTTGGTCACCACGTCCTTGAGGATCTTGTTGAGCGCATGCCCGATATGGATGTTGCCATTGGCATAGGGCGGGCCGTCATGCAGCACGAATTTCGGCTTGCCCTTCGCGGTCTCGCGGAGCTTGCCGTAGAGGTCGATCTCGTTCCAGCGCGCCAGCATTTTCGGCTCGCTGGTCGGCAGGCCTGCGCGCATCGGGAACTCGGTCTGCGGCAGGTAGAGGGTCTTGGAATAGTCGTGCGTATCGGATTTGGCGGGCTTGTCGGACATAATGGCTCTGGCTTGCTCGAATGGCGCTGAAACGCGTGAAAACGCGATGAAACTGGACGGTCCCGGTCTTGCGCCGAGCGAAGCTCAGGCGGAAGCCGGGCCGATAATGCTTATGATGGGGCGCCGTGCAGACATCCGGCACTCAATAGCAGCCGGAACAGGGATCGCAAAGCGTCCTAACGGGGTTTTGACGCCGATCAGGCCTGCTTGCCGATTGGCCGGGCGGGATTGCCTGCCACGGTCTGGTTCGGGGCAACATCCCGGGTCACCACGCTGCCGGCCCCGATCACGGCGCCGTCACCGATGGTCACGCCGGGCACGATGATGGCCCCGCCGCCGATCCAGACATCGGCGCCGATTTTGACCGGCCGGCCGAATTCCAGTCCGCTGCGGCGGGTCTCGGCGTCCCGGGGATGGTCGGCAGCGTAAATCTGCACGGCCGGGCCGATTTGCGTCCGGTCGCCGATGGAGACCGCGACGATGTCGAGGATCACGCAATTGAAATTCAGGAAGACGTTGTCGCCGAGATGAATGTTGTAGCCGTAGTCGCAGAAGAACGGCGGCCGGATGACGCAGTCGGCGCCGACTTTGCCGAAATGCTCGGCGAGCAGTGTCCGTCGTTCGGCGACAGGCCGGTCCAATTGCGCGTTGTATTTCGCGAGCCAGGCCTTGTTGGCCTTCTCGTCAGCGACCAGTTCGGGGCTGCCGGGGCGATAGAGTTCGCCCGCCAGCATTTTCTGCTTTTCGGTCCTGGTCAGTCGATGTCTCCCAGCTTCGGAAACGCATCCGGTGCGGCTGCCAGCGCGGCCCGCGCTTTGGTGCTGTCGTCGTCCATCTGGCGGATCAGCGGTTCGATGCCCTCGAATTTCATTTCATCGCGGATGAAGGCAATGAAGGCGACGTCCAGTGTCTGGCCGTAAAGGTCGCCCTTGAAGTCGAACAGGAACACTTCGAGCAGAGGCGCGCCGTTGTCGAAGGTCGGGCGGCGGCCGAACGACGCAACGCCGTCGAAGCGCTCGTTTCCGCGGCCAACCCGCACGGCGTAGATGCCGTGCTTGAGGCCGCAATTGGTATTCAGGCGGATATTGGCGGTGGGATAGCCGAGGTCGCGGCCGAGCTTATTGCCGTGGATGATTTCGCCAGTAATGAACCACGGCCCGTTCAGCATCTCCGTGGCCTCGGTGACCTGGCCCTCAGCCAAGGCCATGCGGATGGCCGTCGAAGACACCGGGCGCTCATCGATATCGATATGCGGCTGGATGTCGACTTCGATGCCGAGGCGCGGCGCTTCGTTGGCCAGCAGGCTGGGCGAACCGACGCGGCCTTTGCCGAAATGAAAGTCGTAGCCGACGGCGATGCCGCTGATGCCGAGACGCTCAATGAGATCGTGGTGAATGAAGTCTTGCGCCGTGGTGCTGGCGCGTCCCTTGTCGAAGGTCATGACGACGGCGCCGGCGAGGCCGGTTCCCGCCAGCAGGCGCAGCTTGGCGGCTTCGTCAGAGAGCCGGAACTGCGGCGTGTTCGGGCTGAAGAAACTGCGCGGATGCGGCTCGAAGGTCACCGCCAAAGCGCTTGTTTTATGCAGTTTCGCCATGCGTAACGCAGCACCGATGACCGCGCGGTGGCCGAGATGGACGCCGTCGAAATTACCCATTGCCACGACGCATCCGCGCGGGATGGCATTCGCAGGCGTTGTGTCGCGGATTACGGTGAAGGCAGTCGTCATGATTGGATTCGTTGATGGTTTTGGCAGGTGAGGGACCGTGGCGCGCCGGCCGCCTCGAAGTCAAGCGGAGGTAAAATCGGCTTTCTTCTCGAATTTGACGAATTTCGCGCCATGGGGCGGTTAACTGGAAATTTAACCCACCCTGCTAATTCTTGCTCCGGGCCGCGGACAGCAATACTCGCCAATCCCGGTTGGAACGGTTTGCCTGACGGCAAATATCATTTTTTGCATTTGCGTATCGTGCCTCAGGGGGAATGAAGATGGCGGTTGATTTGTCGATGACGGTGCTGGTGGTGGACGATTACAACACCATGATCCGCATCATTCGCAATCTTCTGAAGCAGCTTGGTTTCGAACACATCGACGATGCCAGCGATGGCTCGATGGCGCTGGAAAAGATGCGTACCAAGAAGTACGGCCTGGTGATTTCCGACTGGAACATGGAGCCGATGACGGGCTACGACCTGCTCAAGGAAGTCCGCGCCGACCCCAACCTGTCGCAGACCCCTTTCATCATGATCACGGCGGAATCCAAGACCGAGAACGTGATTGCCGCCAAGAAGGCCGGCGTGAACAACTACATCGTCAAGCCGTTCAACGCGGCGACGCTGAAGACCAAGATCGAAGCCGTGTTCCCGGACACCGTGCCGGCGTAAGCCGCGCAGCTTCGTTCTTCGGAGCTTTTGAGTTTCATAATGCCCGGCCTTGTGCCGGGCATTTTGCGTTTCGGCTCCCTCTGTCATTCCGGGGCGCACGAAGGCGGCGAAGCCGCTGCAGTGCGAACCCGGAATCTCGATATGTTCAGCGCAAAAACACGCCGGGATTCCGGGTTCGCGTCCGGCAAGTGCCGGCCGCGCCCCGGAATGACGAGTGTGGGGCGGCAGGACAGTGCCAAAACATTTATTCCTATTGTTCGTTGACGATATCCCTTTCTTGATTATATTCCCCTTTGTCCTGCCCCACCGAGAGGGGCGATCGCGATCGTCACGTTCGCGGGGTGGGATGCGGTGGACGCCGGAGATGCGGCGTTACGCGGTTTGGGGGTGACGTCTGTCTTCGGGCAGGACGGATCTGCGCCAGCACTGCCACTGGCAAGGAGACGGCTAGCCTTGGGATGGAAAGACCCCTGGACAGTGTGACGGACGACCAAAGTCAAAACGCGTTCGGCCTATTCGCTTGAGGCTCCCTTCCCATCGCCTTGGGACTTTAATTCGGTGATCGGATCGTTCGCTGAGGCAAAGTGCAAGCAAGTCGAAAAAACACCGCAGGCGGAACGCTGGGCACTTGCCTGACGCTTCCGAAAGTTCTGATGCACTCACAATTGCGGAAGACCGCATTCGCATCAGGCCCAAGGGTGCAACGGGCACCCGGCGTTCCGCACGCCCTCTTTCAGGAGGGTGGGAATGCGAAACACGACGGCGCCCCCGCGCCGCAAACAACAGGGGCGATGACGCATGTCTGAAGAGCAGTGGCTGTTTGACATTCACATCTGCGATGGCGCTCTGGCGCCGGAGGAATCCCTCCCTCAAGCATTGCGTAGCAATGCGCCGTGGGGAGGGTCGGCCGAGCGAGGCGATGCGCAGCATCGACGAAGTGGAGGCTGGGGTGGGGTGCCTCCGCGAACTCGATGCGTGTGGCACCACCCCCACCCGACCGGCCCTTGGCCGGCCACCCTCCCCACGCAAGTGCGGGGGAGGGAGAAGTCGCCTCAACTCACCACTTCAATTCACGCATCAGCGCCTTCGGCGGATGGCCGAACAGTTCCTTCACCTCCGCGGCGCCCATCTGTTCGATGCCTTCGAAGTCGCCGGCATGGATGCCACGGGTGACGAACAGCAGGTCGATGCCAAAGGCATGCGCGCCGGTGAGATCGGTGCGCACGGAATCGCCGATCGCCAGCACACGATCCAGTGCCGTGTCCTTGCCGCGCTTCGCCTTGGCCAGCGCCATGGCCTGATCGTAGATCGGTCGATGCGGCTTGCCATAGAAAATCACCTCGCCGCCCATCTCGCGATAGAGTTCAGCGACCGCGCCGGCGCAATAGATCAGGCGATCGCCGCGCTCGACGATGATGTCGGGATTGGCGCATACGAGCGTCAGCTTGCGCGCCAGCGCCTCGTTCATCATGTCGCGATAGTCGTCGGCGGATTCGGTCTCGTCGTCGAACAATCCGCTGCACACGATGTAATCGGCCTGTTCGAGCTGGGTGAGCTTCACATCGAGGCCGCGATGGATCGAACTATCGCGGTCCGGTCCGATCAGATACATCGCCTGACCCGGCCGGCCTGCGACGAAATTGCGCGTGAGGTCGCCGGACGAGACGATCGCATCATAGACGTCGTCGGCGACGCCGAGCTTGCGGAGCTGCCGCTGCACAGAGTCTGCCGGCCGCGGCGCATTGGTGATCAGGACCACCGTACCGCCCTTGGCGCGAAACGTATGCAGCGCCGCGCAGGCCTCGGGGAACGACTCGAGGCCGTTATGGACGACGCCCCAGATGTCGCTGAGGACGACGTCGACATTGCCCGTGAGATCGCGCAAGCGCTCGGCGAAACGTAGTGTGGTCATTGGATTGAGAGCCGTTCAGTTCGGGCCGGTGGCGCGGCGCGCCAGCGCGGCATTGCCGGTGGAGCGCGGCGGCTCAGGCCGCGGAGGCGTGGTTGGGGCAGATCTCACTGGGCCATTGGGGTCCGTGGGTGCCTTGGCGAGTTCCTTGATAGCAGGATTTGGCGCACCGCCATTGGCCGGAGTTTCCGGCCGGAGCGGACGGGGCGCCGCGAAAAGGAAGCCTTGCCCGAACCGGACGTCGAAGTCGAGCAGGTCGACCACGGCCCGTTCGCCCTCGATTCGCTCGGCGATCAGGTCGATTCCGAAGCGGCCGAGCAGATCGGACAGATCGGCGGGGTGAATGTCGGAATTCGAGCTATGTTTGGGGTCCAGCAACAGCGACGCCGGTACCTTGATAAAGCGAACGCCGCGATCGGCGAGGTCGCGCGGCTCGATCCGCAGATCCGTAACGTGATCGATCGAGAACCGGTAGCCGCGCTGCGCGAGTGCGGCGAGGTGCTCGCTCTCGATCGGGCCAAGATTGCGCAGCACGCTCTGCTTGAATTCCAGCACGAAAGACGGCGCCAGCGCACGATTGGCCTCGAGGAAGTCGATGCATTGCGCGAAGGTCTCGGCATTCGACAGGGTCGCGCCAGCCATGTTGCAGAATACGCCGACATCCTTGTTGCGCACCATCAGGCGGCGCAGCACCTGCATGCAGCGCAGCAGCACGATGTGATCGATCTGGCCCATCAGGCCCGCGGCTTCTGCGGGACCGATGAAATCGTCGGCGGCGATCACCTGATCCTTGTCGTCGCGCAGCCGCGTCATCGCCTCGTAGAAGCGCACCTTGCGCTGCGGCAGTGTGACCATCGGCTGCAGATAGATGTCGATGCGGTTGTCGGCGATGGCATTCTTCACCATGGCGGTGAACTGCGCATTATCGCGCGCAGGCACTGGCTCCGGCCTGACGATGATCGCAGGTGCCGTCGGCGTCACGGTGTCTTCGGCAACCTCGACGGCGGGCGGCACATGGGCAGCGGTCACGGCTTTGACCGGCGGCGATGGCGGCGCGATCGCCGCCGAAACAGTCGCCGGCGCAGGCATAGCGGTCAGCATGTCTTCGTGGGTGGCGACCGATGTGGCGAGTTGCTTCACCAGCGCGCCCAATTCGCCGATCTCGCCGGCGACGGTCTGGATACGGTCCTGATTGGCAGTGCCGGCGGATGCAATCTTGCTCTCGACCACCGCGAGCCGGCGGCCGAATTCGGCGACCTGCCGGGCAAGGTCGGCGGTGCCACGCGACAGGTCGGTGATCTGGCCGGTGGACTCGGCGCGGTCTTTGATGCGCATCGACACCGCGTTGTAGAGGATCATTACGGTCAGCGCTGTCAGTGCGACGATGGCCGACTCATAGCCGCTGATGCCGGCGATCGCATACAGCACCAGGCCAAGCGAAGCTGAGACCAGCACCATGCATACGCCGACAAAAATCGTGGAGATGCGGATCATAACGCGCGCAACATCCTCAAATCCAAACTCCTGCACGGCACGACAAAGGTCCGGCCGCGAGCGCTCCCGGCGCTAAGTACCCGGCCAACCTTAGCATTATTGTTGATTCGGAAAGCAGGGCTGGGAGAACTTGCCCACCGGTGCTTTTGCACCTCAGGCGCTGGCGCGGCCGAGCGTATCAGCCATGGCCGCGCCGCGCGCGCCCATCGGTCGTCCCGGTCCGACGGTGGTATCCACGGCGGTCTGGTGCTCGATCTCGGAATTCAGTTCGGCCCCGCACAGAACGATGATGGCGGACATCCACATCCACATCATCAGGCCGATGGCGGCACCGAGCGAGCCGTAAGTGACGCTGTAATTGCCGAAATTCGACAGGTACCAGGACAACAGCGCCGAGCCGGCGAGCCAGAGCAGGGCCGCAGCGAGGGTGCCGATGCTGAGCCATTCCCAGCGCGCGCCGGGGCGGCTCGGGCCGAACCGGTAGAGGATGCCGAGCGCCAGCACCACAATGAGCAGCAAGAGCGGCCAGCGGGCGAGGCTGATGATCATCTTGCTGTCGGTCGCGAGACCTATCCGGTCCAGCGTCAGAGGTAGCGCGACGACGGCGCTGACCATCAGCAGCAGGGCGGCAATGGCGCCGGTGGTGAAAGCGAGCGAGAGCATATTGAGCTTGATGAAGCTGCGCTTCTCGCGCTCGCCATAGACGACATTGAGTGCATCGATCACGGCCTTCACGCCGGCATTGGCGCTCCACAGCGCCAGCGCAAGGCCGAACAGGAAGGTGAGGCCGAGTTTGGCTTGCCCATTGGCGAGCACGCGCGCGATCTGGTCCTGCACGATCTGGAACGAGCCATCCGGCAGCATCAGCGCCAGCGTCTGCAGATTGTCGGAGATCGTCGAGGCATCGGCGAACAGCCCGTAGCAAGAGACCAGCGCAGTGATCGCCGGAAACACGGCGAGCAGGCCGAAGAATACGACGCCGGCCGCAATGGCCAGCAACCGGTCCTCATTGATCTGCTCATAGGTACGCCACAGCACGTCCTTCCAGCCCTTCCATGGAATCTGCAGGGGACTGGACGATTGCCGCCCGCGGCCGGACTGAGCGAGTTCGCGGGTGAATGTCGCCAGCGGCGGGATGTCGGTGTCGCCGATCGGTTGCGGCTCATCGACAACGGACCTCTCTACCGTGCGCGCCGAGAAAAAGCTCTGCAACGCGAGCACGGCAAAGGTCGTCGCTGCCACCAGCAGCAGACTGTCCGTGTCGGATCGGCGGACGGCCATCAGGCGTGCGCTTTGCTCGCTGGTCTGCGGGCAGGGGCTGGCTGCGCAAGGCTGCGGCGGCGGGCGAAAGCCCAGCCGGCAAGCGTCGCGGCTAGAACGAGGCCGGCTTTGACGGGGCCACTGTTTGGCACGGGCTGTGCGGAGCGCGTACTCGGCCTGAATTCATTGGGCGCGGCCGCGCGATGCGGTGCGGCCGATGTGACCTGCTCATGCTTGCCGGGGCTCGCATTGATCGCGACGCGGAGCCGGCTGCCGAGGCTGGGAAACTGTTTCATCGGGCGTTTCAAACGGCTCGCCGCAAGGACCGCGAAGAGGGCCGCGAGTATCAGCAGCAATCCGCCGATTGCGCCAAAGGCCTGAAACAGCCCGTAGTGCAGTTCGATCCAGCGAAACAGGGCGGCGACGCCGACGAGCAAGGTGGCGATCAGAAAGACGCCTGCGGCCGCATAAAGTCCCGCAGCGACCGCATAGGACACCGCGATGCCCTGGGTCTGCTCACTGCGGTCACGGATATAGGACGACGTGGCGCGCTTGACCTGATTGAGCTTGAGCGCGAGCCCTGTTCGCACCAGGGCGCTTGCGAGCGGTGGCATATGGAAAGCCTCGTTCTGCGCCGGCCAAATTATGAATGTTGCGGCGACCGGCATTTGAAATTGAACGGGGAGGCATGACGAAGGTTCCGCCGTGGCGTTATCCTAGGGGGCGATAGACGGCCCGAATCCGCTTAGCTGCCAGCGCTGCGCTTGCCGGTTCCTGCCTGCGCTGGTACCACGCCGCCATGAGCGAAAAGTCTGAAAAGCCCAAAAAACCCCAGAAACTGCGCGCGCGTCTGCCGCGTGGCCTTGGCGACCGCGGACCGGCCGATATCGCCGCGACCCGGCGCATGACCGACACCATCCGCGAGGTCTATGAGCGCTACGGCTTCGAGCCGGTCGAGACCCCGACCATGGAATTCACCGACGCGCTCGGCAAATTCCTGCCCGATCAGGACCGGCCCAATGAAGGCGTGTTCTCGTTTCAGGACGACGACGAGCAGTGGATCTCGCTGCGCTACGACCTGACCGCGCCGCTGGCGCGCTATGTTGCCGAACATTGGGATGCGCTGCCGAAGCCGTATCGCAGCTATCGCGCCGGTTACGTCTATCGCAACGAGAAGCCGGGTCCCGGCCGTTTCCGCCAGTTCATGCAGTTCGATGCCGACACAGTCGGTTCGGGTTCGCCAGCGGCCGATGCCGAGATGTGCATGATGGCGGCGGACGCCATGGAAGCGCTTGGTATTCCGCGTGGCAGCTATGTGGTGCGCGTCAATAATCGCAAAGTGCTCGACGGCGTGATGGAGAGCATCGGCCTCGGCGGCGCCGAGAACGCCGGACGCCGGCTCACCGTGCTGCGCGCCATCGACAAGATGGACAAGTTTCCGCCCGACGAGATCAAGAAGCTGCTCGGTCCCGGACGTTGGGATGGCGGCGAGGAAGGCAAGGGCGATTTTACCAAGGGCGCCGGTCTTTCAGCGGAAGATTCCGAAACCGTGCTGCGCAGCCTCGATGCTGCAAGCGAAGCAACGCCGAAGCTCGACGGCTCGGAAGCCTACAAGCAGGGTCGCGCCGAACTCGATGAGATCGCGAAATTGATCACTGCAGCCGGCTATGGCGAAGATCGTATCAAGATCGATCCCTCCGTCGTCCGCGGCCTCGAATACTACACCGGCCCGGTCTACGAAGTTGAGCTCACACTCGAAACTAAAGACGAGAAGGGCCGCCCGGTGCGCTTCGGCTCGGTTGGTGGCGGTGGCCGTTACGACGGTCTCGTATCTCGTTTCCGCGGCGAGCCCGTGCCGGCCACAGGATTCTCCATCGGCGTGTCGCGCCTGCAGGCGGCGCTGACGTTGCTTGGCAAGATCGACGCCACGCCGGCCTTTGGCCCGGTGGTTGTGACCGTGTTCGATCGCGAGCGCGTCGCCGATTATCAGAAGATGGTCGCAAGCCTGCGCAATGCCGGCATCCGCGCCGAGCTCTATCTCGGCAATCCCAAGAGCATGGGCAATCAGCTGAAATATGCCGATCGGCGCAATTCACCCTGCGTGATCATTCAAGGCTCCGACGAAAAGGCGACCGGCGAAGTGATGCTGAAGGATCTGATCCTCGGTGCCGGACTGTCGGATCTGGAAGGCGATCGCGAGGCCTATCTGCAGAAGCAGGCAGATGCACAGACCAAGATCGCGGAAAACGATCTCGTGAGCGCGGTCCGCAAGATTCTCGACAAGCACGGCGTGAAGTGGAATTAATCCACGCGCCAATAATTGGTAGAGCAATGGGAGACATCAATGCCTGAGATCACGATCAACCTGGCCGCCGGCCGCACCGACGAGCAGAAGAAGGGCATGATGCTCGACATCACCCAGGCGCTCGTGAAGAACCTCGGCGTCACCGCCGATGCCGTCGTCATCCAGATCAACGAAGCGCCGCTCAACAACAAGATGAAGGGTGGCCAGACCTTCGTCGAGCGCGCAGCCGCTGCGAAGAAGTAAGTTCTACCCGAACACTGCAACATTCTGACGGCTGGCCATGATTGGCTGGCCGTTTCGATTCCACAGGGTCATTGCCTGGCTGGAATAACCGCCGGCGATCTGCTCGGCGACATTGTGGATCAGCCACCAGCCGTCATCGGTCGTGATCTTGTCGGTCAGCATGTCGATCGACCAGGTCATGGTCGAGATCGGCGAGGGCGCCTTCGAGCGTGCCGAGGCTGCCGGTGGCGGCGCATCGGCCAGAGCAAGCAGGGCGACCAGCGAAGGCTTTATCGCTGGCTCGCGGTGCCGCAGCCACAGCGTCATCTGTGGATCTTCGCTGCCGCTGAACGGCGGCGAGCCGCTGACGTAACGCCCTTCGATATGCTGCACGAAGCGCAAGGTTGGTGGGGCGCTCTTGAAAAAGTCAGGGCAAGTCTCCGGCGCCTTGAGTTCCGGCGTTCCGATGGCGACATGCGAGAAAGCGGATTCTCTGGCAGCACCGAAACAGAACATCGCCCGTGTCGCGAGACCCGCTTCGCCGATCAGATCGACATTGGCGAACAGCGTCGACTTGCCCTTGCGCAGCATGCTCGCCTTCAACCGCAACTGCCCCGATGCCGGGCCGATGAAGGCGATTTGTGCGGAGCGCAGCGGCGGCACATCGCCGAACTCATTCAGTGCGGCCTGCATGCACAGCGCAGAGGCCAGCCCGCCATAGACAGTGCGGCCCTGCAGCCAGTCGTCGCTGACATTCGCCGTCCAGCCGTCGCCGGACTTGGCCATGCCGGCCATCAATGCGGTAAATTCGGTCATTGCGTGTTCCTGATGTTTCCTGTCGCCGGCGTCGTAGCGCGCCATTGGGATGATTAGCATCATCTATAGCGGGGAACGCAGCAGCGGGAAACATCGCGTCAGCGGGCGCGCGGCTCTATTGCGGCCGGTGCATGCCCTTCATCTTCTCCATGTCCTTGACATTTATCTTCATGCCGCCGGGCATCATGATGTCGCCGGGCTTCTGGTCCGACTTGCAGGCGCCGAGCCATTTGGCTTCCAGCTGTGTGGTGCTGTCGCCCGCATTGGCCTTGGCGCCGCCCGTGCTCTGCGACGTGATCTTCATCGTATAGGCAGAATTGAAATCGCCGGTGATCTCGGCATGCGACGTGCTGGTGGTGCCGCCGATATTACAGACCGAATCCGTGACATAGCCCGTCGCGGTCTTCTTCATCTCGTTCTTCGAACACATGTCCTTCGCCATTGGCGAGAAGGTGGTGTTCATGGACTTGTCGGTGGTCTCGTCGGTGCAGTGCTGCATCGTCATGCCGGGCATCCCGGCGCTGCCCTGCATCTTCATTTCCCAGAGCCCGGCCTTGCGTGCCGGCAACTCGATGGGATCGGCGATGGAGGGGATTGCCCACAACATCGCAGTCGCGCTCAAAACGGAAATGTTCAACCGTGAAACATAGCGTCGCATCATGCTTGGTTCTCCCCAAGCCGATGAGACGCTGTGTCGCGTAAAAAGGTTCAGTAGCGAACGCGGAGCGGCCGATCCGAGGCGCCATAGGGCACCCAGCGGCAGGCGAACGAGACGTAGGCGCCATATTCCTGCGGTGCGCTCAGGAATTTCACGACCTTGCCGTAACGCGCGCAATGATCGATCGCGAGGGCGCGAATATCGGTCTGGCTGATCAGGGATGTGGAGATGATGCCGCCGGTGTCGTTGCCCTTGAATGGCGGCACCCAGTCGGCCTGGGCCGCGCTGCTCATGATCGCACTGCTCACACCTGCAGCCAAAATCGCCAACCGAATCATTCGCATCACCGTCTCCATCGTCGTTATGGGCACCTTAGAGGGCATCGGCGACGCTGAAAAGAACGCCGTCCAGGTTCTGACAGAGTTGTGCGCTGGGTGTGGCCGCGATGCACTTGACCCTGCACGGGCTTCGCGGCACGTTCCGGGAACAATCATCAGACGGCGGATTCCCCATGCGCGACCTCATTTCATCCTGGAAGAAAGCCGTCCTGGCTGCCGTTACGGGCGCCGTTCTCGGGCTTATGACCCTGGCTCCGGGCGCACAGGCTGCGAACCTGCTTGAGCTGAACTTCTGGCTGTCCGGGCCGAACTACGAGGGCCGTCTGGCCGATTGCGAAGCTGGTCTCTCGACGATTTCGTCGCAGTTCCAGGACAAGGAAAGCACCTTCTGGAATTCTGCATTGCAGATCACCGGCTTCAGCCGCGTCCATGAGACGGCCTTCCGCCCCTGGACCTCCGACAACATGCCGCGCCGCTACTGCACCGCCGACGCGATGCTGACCGACGGCAAGACGCGCCAGGTGCACTACTCGATCATCGAGGATGGCGGCTTTGCCGGTTACGGCCAGGGCGTGGAATGGTGCGTCGTCGGTCTCGACCGCGACTGGGCCTATAACCCGCGCTGCCGGGCGGCGAAGCACTAAGCTTCGTTTGCGGATCCAATCTATTTTGTTCTTGAATTGTTCTTGATGCCTGACTAGGCTTGCCCTTCTCAGGGGTGGGGCGCGTCATGTTTGAGGCATTTCGACTTGTCATTTCGCGAAAGTTTTTGTCGCTCGCGTTTCTCTCGCTTGCGGCGCTGACTGCCTATCCGGCCTCGGCACAGGACCGCCGACAAAATGCGCCGGGCGAGTTCGACTTCTACGTATTGTCGCTGTCATGGTCGCCGAGTTTCTGCGAGGCGGCACAGGAGCGCGGTGGCAACAACCGCTCGGCCCAGATCCAATGCGGCGGCCGTCCCTATTCTTTCGTGGTTCATGGCCTCTGGCCGCAATATGACCGCGGCTTCCCGAACTATTGCGAGCGGCCATCGCCCCGGCTCGCGCGCAATATCATGACGTCCATGCTCGATCTGATGCCGGCGCCCGGCCTGATCTTCAATGAGTGGGACAAGCACGGCACCTGCTCCGGCCTCGGCCAGCGCGGCTATTTCGAAGCCATCCGCAAGGCGCGCGCCGGCGTCAAAATTCCCGACGAATTTCTCGATCTGCAGCAGGCCAAGACGATTGCGCCGGACGCGATCGAGGAAGCCTTCATCAAGGTCAATCCGGGCCTCAGCAATTCGGCCATCGCCGTGACCTGCGATCGTAACCGCCTGACCGAGGTCCGGGTCTGCATGAGCAAGGATCTCCAGTTCCGCGCCTGCGAGGAGATTGACCGCCGCGCCTGCCGCCGCGACCAGGTGGTGATGCCGCCGATGCGAGGCGGCTAGCTCAACCGGCATTCCTAGCGTACTGCTGGCGAATGAATTATCGACACGCCTTTCACGCCGGCAACTTTGCCGATGTCATCAAGCATATCGTGCTGGTCCGCATCCTGACCCATCTGCAGGAGAAGCCGGCGCCGTTCCGCGTCATCGACAGTCATGCCGGCGCCGGGCTCTATGACCTGACCGGCGATGAAGCCACGCGCTCCGGCGAATGGACCACCGGCATCGCGCGCGCCTTGCAGGCGCGGTTCAGCGAAGCCAGTGCGCCGCTGGTCGCGCCCTATCTCGACATCGTCCGGTCATTCAATGCGCCGCGCGAACTCAAAGCCTATCCCGGCTCGCCGCTGATCGCGCGCGCCTTGATGCGGCCGCAGGACAGCATGGTGTGCTGCGAGGTCGAGCCGCAGGCGCGCAAGAAGCTGGTCTCTGCGCTACGCAGGGACGAGCAGGCGCGCGTCGTCGATATCGACGGCTGGGTGGGTCTGCCGGCCTATGTGCCGCCGAAGGAACGTCGCGGTGTGGTGCTGATCGATCCGCCCTATGAAGACAAGAACGAGTTCGCGCGGATGGCTGCAGTGTTCGAGCAGGTCTATGCCAAATGGGCGACCGGCATTTACGTGCTGTGGTATCCCGCCAAAAGCCGTCGCGCCACCGATGAGCTGGCGCAGCACGTCGCCGCGACGGCCGCTGCATCCGCTACACCTGGTAAATGCCTGCGCCTCGAATTCAGCGTTGCACCGCAAACGGCGGATGGTCCGCTGACCTCGACCGGACTTTTGATCGTCAATCCGCCGTGGAAGCTTGCTGCCGAGCTCAAGGAAATCCTGCCGCAGCTGGAGAAACCGCTTGGTCTTGGCGGCGCCGGACGCTTCCGGCTCGAGACGGCGAAGCCCTGACGTCGCACGGCCTGTGCTGAACTACGCAAACTCCAACTACCAAACGGCGCCCCAAAAACGGTAGTCAATCCCGGCGGAACCGTATTAAGCTGCTGTCATTATGACTGGCTTTACGTTCCGCTTCCGCGAATGGTTGCGGCGGAGTGACGTGGCCCAAATCGATATTGAAACAAGGCCTAGCTTCCGTGGAGTGAATGTCCGGTCGGTCGCAGCGCGAAAGCGCCGCGGCGGAGCATTGCGGGGAGGGACCCGATGGGCATGAGCGGTACGGTCAAGTTTTTCAATGGCGAGCGTGGCTACGGCTTCATCAAGCCAGACGATGGCGGTCGGGACGTGTTTGTGCACATCACCGCAGTCGAACGCGCCGGGCTGAAGGACTTGATCGAAGGACAGCGGATCACCTTCGAGGTCGAGCCCGACAAGAAGGGCAAGGGCCCCAAAGCGGTCAATCTGGTCATCACAGGATAGCGACGGATCCAGCTTGGGAGTGGGCATAAAAAAATCCCGGCCGCAGCGCGGCCGGGAGTGGATGGCGATGGTTTCTTGTACTTGGAGATGAAGTACTTGAAGACGAAGTCCGGACGCGAGGCGTCCGGAGCCGGACTTAGAAGTGATAGTTCACGCCGATGCGCACGGTGCCGAAGCTGAGCGCGCTGTCGGTGCCGGTGAGCGTGTAGGTGTTCTTGGACAGATCGACATAGAGATATTCGATCTTGGCGGTCCAGTTCTGGTAGATGCCGACTTCGGCGCCGACACCCGCGGTCCAGCCGACCGAAGTCTGCGACTGCTGCAGACCGTTCAGCTCAGCCTGCAGGCTGCCGAAGGAGAGACCGGCGGTGCCGTAGAGCAGCACGTTGTTGAAGGCGTAGCCGATGCGGCCGCGCGCGGTGCCGAACCAGGGGTTCGAGAACTTGTAGGTGGCGAAGCGGTCATCCGCGCCAGTGCCCTGCAGATCGCCTTCGAGACCGAACACGATGTTGCCACTCTGCCAGTTGTAGCCGCCCGTGACGCCGCCGGCGATGCCCGAGGGCTTCGCGCCGGTGTTGGAGACGCTGCCCCATTCGTAGCCGAGATTGGCGCCGAGATACGGGCCGGCCCAGCTATAGGCGTTGAGCGGCTGCGCGACGGTATAGGGCGCGCGCGACCGGTAAGGCATGTCCGCCGCATGTGCTGTGGTCGCACCTGCAGCCACGAGGGCGACTGCCGCGAACGCAAACTTACTCATCTCAACTCTCCAAAATACGCGTTACTGCCGGCCCATGGGCGCGCGCTCGGGATCTGCCGAACGAAGCCTTAGGGTTACGGAATTCCATCATTGATCGAGACGATTTATCGAGAGTTTTAGATTAAGCGGTCGTTAACGGCCCTCAGCGGCGCCGTATTGGCGTTAAAAGAGTCTTACTTTTGACAATCCGCGAATTTCCCGGGCGGACAGCCAAAATCCTGTGGCTTGCTGCGAGCACCCGGGAAACCGGTTGTTGCACGGGCATTTGGGTCGGTCGGATGCTGGCGATGACCCGCCGCAGCGCCTAAATTGGGCTCATGATTCAAGACCCCACCGAGCCGCTGCACGAGACATCATCCGAGCCCGCGGCAGAGCCAGGTTCCGACAGCCCTAGTTCCGGACAGGGCATCCAGTCCACCTTGCAGGCGCCACCCGATCTCGAACCGGAACCCGCGGCGGCCGACGACGAGGAAGACGGCGCGCTCCCGGATGCTGGCGATGACGATTTCGGCGACGTGGTCGCCGAGGGCCCGCTGGCGATCGGCCGCGCGGCCATCGAACATGCCGTGCGCCATGCGCCGACATCGCCGGGCGTCTACCGGATGCTGAATGCGGCCAATGACGTGCTGTATGTCGGCAAGGCCAAGAACGTGAAGAAGCGGCTGTCGTCCTATGCAAGGCCAACCGGGCAGGTGATGCGCATCGCCCGCATGATCGCGGCTACGGTGGTGGTTGAGATCATCTCGACCGCGACCGAGACCGAGGCGCTGCTGCTCGAGGCCAATCTCATCAAGCAGCTGCGTCCGCGCTTCAACGTGCAGCTCCGCGACGACAAGTCCTTTCCATATATTCTGATCTCGGGCGATCACTGGGCGCCGCAAATTCTGAAGCATCGCGGCGCACAGTCGCGGCCCGGCCGCTATTTCGGTCCATTCGCGTCGGTCGGCGCGGTCAACCGCACCATCACGGCACTGCAGCGTGCGTTCCTGGTGCGGTCGTGCACGGATTCCTTTTTCGAAAGCCGCACGCGTCCGTGTCTTCTGTATCAAATCCGCCGCTGCTCTGGCCCATGCACCGGCGAGATCGATTTTCCCGGCTATACCGAACTGGTGCGTGAGGCGAAGGACTTCCTGTCCGGGCGTAGCCGCGCGGTGAAGCAGCTGCTTGCCGGCGAAATGGAGAAGGCCTCGGAGGAGCTTGCCTTCGAGCGCGCCGCGCTGTATCGCGACCGCCTTGCAGCCTTGTCTGCCATCCAGTCGCAGCAGGGCATCAATCCGCGCACTGTCGAAGAGGCCGACGTGTTCGCCATCCATCAGGAGGGCGGCTATTCTTGTGTCGAGGTATTCTTCTTCCGCACAGGCCAGAACTGGGGCAACCGCGCTTACTTCCCGAAGGCGGAGAAGTCATACACGCCGGAGGAAGTACTGGGCTCGTTCCTGGCGCAGTTCTACGAGGACAAGCCGCCGCCGAAGATGGTGCTGCTGTCGCATGCCATCGAGGAAAGCGAATTGCTGGCCAGCGCGCTTGGCGTCAAGGCAGGTTTCAAGGTCGAGGTGCTGACACCGCAGCGCGGCGAAAAGAAAGAGCTGGTCCTTCACGCGCTGACCAATGCCCGCGAGGCGCTCGGCCGCAAGCTCGCCGACACGGCGACGCAGACGCGTCTCCTGGAAGGCATGTCGAAAATGGCGGGCATGTCCACCGTGCCGAAGCGCATCGAGGTCTATGACAACAGCCATATCCAGGGCACCAACGCGGTTGGCGCCATGATCGTGGCGGGGCCGGACGGCTTCATCAAGAATCAGTACCGCAAGTTCAACATCAAATCGGAAGGGCTCACGCCCGGTGACGACTACGGGATGATGAAGGAGGTGCTGCAGCGCCGTTTCAAGCGGCTGCTGGCGCCGCCGGTCGAAGGGGAAGCGGCCAAGCCGAAGGACGATGACGTGCCGCTCTGGCCCGATCTGGTCATCATCGATGGCGGCCGCGGCCAGCTCAATGCAGTGAAAGAGATCTTCGACGAGCTGAAACTGACCGATGTGACCCTCATGGCGGTGGCCAAGGGGCCGGACCGCGACGCGGGCCGCGAAACCATGTTCATTCCCGGCCGCGATGCCATCAAGCTCGAGCCGCGGGACCCGGTGCTGTATTTCATCCAGCGGCTGCGCGACGAGGCGCATCGGTTCGTCATCGGATCGCACCGCACACTGCGCAAGAAGGACATCCGTGAGGCCGGATTGCAAGAAATCCCGGGGATCGGCCCGACCCGCAAGCGGGCACTCCTGCACCATTTCGGAACGCTGAAGGAGATCGAGCGGGCCTCGGTGGGCGACCTTGGCAAGGTTCCCGGCATCTCGGCCGAGAGCGCCCGCAAGATTTTCGACTTTTTTCACCCCCAGCCGGGGGCCAGATGACCGCCAATATGAACGAGACGTAATCTGGCTGTCGCATGCCCCAGGGCAGTTTTGCGGTAAACTAAGCCGCTCCAGCTTCTCTGGCGGTTGACCTCTGCGCTCTGGCAGTATTGGTAAGACGGATGACAGTGACCACGAGACGGGCCGCGAATTCCGCGATGTCCCTGCCAAATATCCTGACCATGACCCGCATCGCCGCCATTCCGGTGGTGGTCGGCTGCATCTATTCGCAGTCGATCATGGATGGCCCGCTATGGCTGCGCTGGGTCGCACTGGCCGTCTTCATCGGCGCTGCGGTCACGGATTTTCTCGATGGCTATTACGCCCGGATATGGAATCAGCAATCGGCTTTTGGCCGGATGCTCGATCCGATCGCCGACAAGCTGCTGGTGGCCTCCTGCCTGCTGATGCTGGCGGCCGATGGCATCATCCATGGCTGGACCCTGTGGGCTGCCATCGTGATCCTGTGCCGCGAGATTCTGGTTTCGGGCCTGCGCGAATATCTCGCCGCGCTCCGTGTCAGCGTCCCGGTCACCAAGGTGGCGAAGTGGAAAACGACGGCCCAGCTGATCGCGATCGGCTTCCTGCTGGCCGGCGAGGCCGGCGATCAGGTGATCCCGATCACCACGCAGCTCGGCTTGCTGTTGTTGTGGATTTCCGCGCTCGTCACCATCTATACGGGCTACGACTATTTCCGTTCCGGCATTCATCACCTCATCGCGGAGGATGCATGAAGGTTGTCTACTTCGCCTGGGTGCGCGAGCGCATCGGCAAGGCCGAAGAGACGGTCGAGCCGCCAGCAGCCGTGCGCACCGTCGGCGATCTGATCGGATGGCTGAGCACGCGCGGCGACGAATATGCCTATGCGTTCGAAACACCGAAAGTGATCCGCGCCGCCATCGACCATACCCATGTGCGGCCCGACACCGTCATCGCTGGCGCCCGCGAGATTGCATTCTTCCCGCCGATGACCGGCGGCTGATTCTAGCAACGACTGCGTTGACCTCATGACCTCCAACGTGACCATTCGCATCCAGGATGCCGATTTCGACGTTTCCAGCGAAATCGCGGCGCTGACGGCAAGCCGTACGGACATCGGCGCAGTCGTTACGTTCAGTGGTATCTGCCGTGGCAGCGAGGGCAGCGGCGACGCCACCACGGCGCTGACGCTCGAGCATTATCCCGGCATGGCCGAAGCAGAGATAGCGCGTCATACTGAGGAAGCGCTGACCCGCTGGCCGCTGACCGGATTGACGATCGTTCACCGCGTCGGCCGCATCCTGCCCGGCGAGAATATCATGGTGGTGCTGACCGCGTCGGCACATCGCCAAGCGGCGTTTCAGGCCGCCGAATTTCTGATGGATTACCTCAAGGCGCATGCTCCGTTCTGGAAGCGCGAGGAAACCGCCGGTGGCAGCAACTGGATTGCTGCGAAGACCGACGATGACGACGCTGCGGCGCGCTGGGATAACAACTGATGGCCAAGAAGACCGTGAAGACGACCGCCAAGAAGGCGGTCAGGAAGTCTGCGACGAAGGCTCCTGCAAAGGTCAAGACTTCTAAAAAAGCAGTGACTTCTTCGAAGAGCAAAACTTCCGTGAAGAAGATCGCGACTGCGAGTGTGCCGAAAGTCGAGCCCGGCGAGCTCGCGACGTTGTTGGATTACGTGCGCTACGCCACCAGCCGTTTCATCGAGGCCCGGCTTTCTTTTGCGCATGGCACCACCGACCCCGTAGCTGAAGCCGCCTTTATCGTCTGCGCAGTGCTGCATCTGCATCCCGACCAGTTCGAGAATTTTGCCATGGCGCGGATAACTGCGGCTGAAGGCAAGCAGATCCTCGACATCATTCATCGCCGCGTGACCACACGCAAACCGGCGGCCTATCTGGTCAACAAGATCTATATGCGCGGCCTGCCGTTCTATGTGGACGAGCGCACCATTGTGCCGCGGTCTTTCATCGGCGAATTGCTGGATTCTCATTTCAGCGGCGATGACGGTGAAGGCGGCTCACTGATCGACGATCCCATGGATGTTGAAAGCGTGCTGGATCTCTGCACCGGCTCAGGTTGCATCGCGATCCTGGCCAGCCAGTCGTTCCCCAATGCGCAAGTCGATGCTGTTGATCTGTCTCCGGCAGCACTCGCTGTCGCCATGCGCAACGTCATCGATTATGGTCTCGACGAGCGACTGACGCTTTACAAGGGCGATCTGTTCGAACCGCTCGGCGATACCCGCTACGATCTCATCATCACCAATCCGCCTTATGTCGATGCGCAGGGCATGGCGGATTTGCCGGATGAATGCCTGGCCGAACCGGCCATGGCTTTCGATGGCGGCGATGACGGACTCGACATCGTCAGGAAGATCATTGAACAGGCTGGCGATCACCTGAACCCGCATGGCGGTTTGTTGTGTGAAATCGGTCGCGGCCGCGCCAATGTCGATGAAGCCTTTCCCGATCTGCCGCTGATCTGGCTGGACACCGAAGACTCCGAAGGCGAGGTGTTCTGGGTATCCGCTGCTGCGCTGCAGGGTCGCGGCGCCGGCTAGTCCGACATCTGGCCAAACACGCCCGTAGCGTTTATCACGGCATCTTCACGCGAATTTTGATGTGTGAATGTCCGGCATCGTTGTCGGACGGATTTTGACGCGACAGCCCTTGCAGCCGCGTCACTCAAATCGAGTGAAGGATTCCATGCTGCTGGCTGTCGGTCAGAAGGCTTTGACGCGCGATCTGTGGCTCGCCGAGTTGCGGGCGATGCTGGCGCTCGGCTGGCCGCTGGTGCTGACCAATCTGGCGCAGATCGCACTCACCACGACCGACGTAATCATTCTCGGCCGCGTGAGCGCGGAGGCTTTGGCTGCGTCGGCGCTGGGCGTGAATCTCTATTTCGCGCTTCTGATATTCGCCATCGGCCTCGTCACGGCGACATCGCCGATGATGGCGGAAGCGATTGGTCGCAAGTTGCATGCGGTGCGCGACGTCAGGCGAACATTCCGGCAGGGTTTGTGGACAGCCCTGATCGTCTCAGTGCCGGCATGGATCGCTCTCTGGCATGCCGAGCGGATCTTGTTGCTGTTCGGTCAGGAGGCGCAGGCCGCCGCCGACGCCCAGAGCTTCGTGCATATGCTGCAATGGGGCTTCTTGCCCGCGCTGGGCTTCATCGTGCTGCGCTCATTCGTTGCCGCCGTGCAACGCCCGCTCTGGGCGCTGGTAGTGACGGGCGTCACCATTTTGTTCAATGCTGCTGCCAACTGGGTTCTGGTGTTCGGCCATCTCGGATTTCCGGAGATGGGTCTGCGCGGTTCCGGCCTTGCGACCACGCTGTCGAACATCTTTCTGTTCGCAGTCTTTGCGTTCGTCTTCGCATGGCATCCGAAGTTTCGGCGTTATCATTTGTTCGGCAACTGGTGGCGCGCCGACTGGCCGCGCCTCGCAAAGCTATGGCGCATCGGTCTGCCGATCGGCGCGACGCTCGCATTCGAAATTACTGTCTTTAATGCGGCGGTGTTCCTGATGGGGCAGTTTGGAACGGCCGCCATCGCGGCGCATGCGATTGCAATCCAGATCGCATCGATCTCCTTCATGGTGCCAATGGGACTGAGCCAGGCGGCAACTGTCCGCGTTGGATTGGCCAAAGGCGCCGTGGATCGCGATGGCATCACGCGAGCAGGATGGACTGCATTTGGCCTTGCGGTGGCATTCATGGCGTCGATGAGCATGCTGTTGCTGGTTGCGCCGCGTGTCCTGATTGGCGCCTTTATCGATCTGAGCAATCCCGCCAATGCCGTCGTCATCGACACGGCAATGTCGTTTCTGTTTTGCGCGGCGGTGTTCCAGATTGCGGATGGCGCGCAGTCGGTCGCTGCAGGGATGCTGCGCGGATTGCAGGATACGCGCGTGCCGATGATCTTTGCCGCATTGGGCTATTGGGGCTTCGGCATGGGTCTCAGCCTGCTGTTCGCATTCAAGCTGGGCTTCGGCGGCGTCGGTATCTGGATTGGGCTGGCAGCGGGTCTGGCGGTTGTTGCACCGGTCATGCTCTGGCGTTGGACCCGGCGCGAGCAACTCGGCCTCGTATTGGCGACGTAACAAACAAAAATGCCGCAGCCTCGAAAGGCCGCGGCATTTGTCGCCTTGAAGCGCTCGCGCCTACAGAACCTTGCGGATCCAGTTGTGCGGGTCTGGCGCGCGGCCGTACTGAATGTCGACCAGCTGTTTGCGCAGCCCCATCGCAACGGGGCCTGCGGTGCCGCCATTGATGGTAAAATCACCGCTCGCAGAGCGCACCTGGCCAATCGGCGAGATGACTGCCGCCGTGCCGCAAGCAAAAGCCTCCTTCAGCTTGCCGCTGGCAGCGTCAGCACGCCACTGGTCGAGCGTATAGGGCTCTTCGCGCACCTGCGTGCCCTTATCCTTCGCCAGCGCGATGATCGAATCGCGTGTGATGCCTGGCAGGATCGTGCCGAGCGGCGGTGTCAGCAGCGAACCGTCCTCGAACACGAAGAAGATGTTCATGCCGCCAAGTTCCTCGATGTAACGGCGCTCGACCGCATCGAGGAAAACGACCTGATCGCAGCCGTGACCGATGGCTTCGGCCTGCGCACGCAGACTTGCGGCGTAATTGCCGCCGCATTTGACGGCGCCGGTGCCGCCGATCGCAGCGCGCGTGTAGTTCTCTGACACCCAGATCGACACTGGGGCGGGTCCCCCCTTGAAATAGGAGCCGACCGGCGAGGCGATGACAGCGAAGATGTATTCCGCGGACGGCTTCACGCCGAGGAAGATCTCGCTCGCGACCATGAAGGGGCGCAGGTAGAGGCTGCCTTCGCCTGATGGAATCCAGGCGCGGTCGATGCGCACGAGTTGCTCGACCGCTTCGATGAACACGGCCTCGGGCAGCGGGGCCATGGCCATGCGATCGGCCGAATTCCGGAAGCGCTTGGCATTGGCATCGGGACGGAACAGATTCACGCCGCCGTCTTCGCGGACATAGGCCTTGAGGCCTTCGAAAATCTCCTGCGCATAATGCAGGACGGCCGCGGCCGGATCGAGCGGGAAATTCGCGCGGGATTCGACGCGCGCGCCATGCCAGCCATCCGTCTGGTTGTAGCGGACGATGGCCATGTGATCGGTGAAAACCCGGCCGAAGCCCGGATCCTTGAGCTTCGTCGCCCGGTCCGCATCGGACACGGCATTCGCCGCGGGTTGCACGTCGAACTTCAGCCAGGTCGCGCCATCGACTTTATCGAACGAAATTCCCATGACCTTACTCCTAGCTTGCGACGCGGCGGCTAGTGGCGTCGTCGATGTTCTACGTCAAGTCCGGACCCACGGCAAAAGCGTTTGCGGCCCCGGTTGATGACCGAGGACAGGCTTTAGCGCCATGCCGAAGTCCGGTATGGTTCTCAGATCGGCCCTATTTGGACCATGCGGCGCGAGTTCTAATATTTCGTCGCGATGGTCAGTTTTGTAAGATTGAACCCAAGATATGTCAATATGGTTGACGTAAATTCCAAGGACACGGCGTCACGATCGCTTGAGACGATCCAGCGGCAATCCAGCGGCGATCCTGCGAAACCGCCTCGTTGGGACATCATCGAGCTGTTGTTCTTTGCCTATCGCGACTTCGTCGGCGATCCCGACGACGTGCTCGACCAGTTCGGTTTCGGGCGCGCCCATCACCGCGTCGTGCACTTCGTGCATCGCTATCCCGGCCTGAAGGTCGCCGATCTGCTCGATGTCCTGCGCATCACGAAGCAGTCGCTGGGCCGTGTCCTCAAGCAATTGCTCGATGAAGGGTATATCGTTCAGAAATCCGGCGAAGCCGATCGGCGGCAACGGCTTCTTTTCGCCACGGCCAAGGGTGAAGCTCTCGTTGCGCAGCTCGCGGGTTTGCAGACCGATCGCATCAACCGCGCGCTCAAGGATTTTACGTCGGTCGAAGTTGAAGCGATCGGCAGGTTTCTCTCGGCGATGATCGACCGCAATGATCCCGACAAGGTGCTGCAGGTCATCTTGGGCCACGCATCCGCCAAAACTGACGGCAGGACGAACAAGACATGATGTTAGCTCAGGCTGCCAAACGAATGCCGGTGCCATTGGCCGACGATGCGCCGCATCTGCTCCTGGTCGATGACGACCGCCGTATTCGCGATCTCCTCTCGCGCTTTCTCTCTGGCGAAGGCTACCGCGTCACCACGGCGCCGAGCGCCAAGGAAGCGCGCGCCAAGCTGCTCGGTCTGCATTTCGATCTCCTGATCCTCGATGTGATGATGCCAGGCGAGACCGGCTTCGAGCTTGCGCGTTTCATTCGGACGTCCTCGGCCGTGCCGATCATCATGCTGACGGCGCGGCACGAGGCGGAAAGCCGGATCGAGGGATTGCAAATCGGCGCCGACGACTATGTTGCCAAGCCGTTCGAGCCGCGCGAACTGGTGCTGCGCATCGCAAATATCCTGAAGCGCAGCGCGCCGGTGCCGGTCGAGCGCGCGGAGTCTCTACAGTTCGGGCCTTATGTGTATCACCTCGTGCGCGGCGAACTACGCCAGGGCGACGAGATCATCCATCTCACCGACCGCGAGCGTGACATGCTGCGCGTGCTGGCTGCGGCGCCCGGCGAGACCGTGCCGCGCGGTGAACTCACGGGCGGCGGTGGCACCGTGAACGAGCGTGCGGTGGACGTGCAGATCAATCGTCTCCGTCGCAAGATCGAGACCGATCCGGCCAATCCGCTGTTCCTGCAGGCCGTGCGTGGCATCGGCTATCGCCTCGTCGCGTCGCCATAGTCGATGAAGTTTGCACGATGACCACACTCGACACCGGCATCACCATCCTCCGCTCTGCGGCGGGCCGAGTCTCCGCGGCGCACAGTCTGATGGGCCGGCGCTTCAAGAGTGTGATGCCGACGGGCCTCTATGCCCGTACGCTGCTGATCATGATCGTGCCGATGGTGTTGCTGCAGTCGGTGGTCGCCTTCGTCTTCATGGAGCGGCACTGGAACACGGTGACGCGCCGCCTGTCGCAGGCCGTGGTACAGGACATCGCGACGCTGATCGACGTGTACAAGGTCTATCCGCAGGATAAGGACCGCACGCAGATCAAGGCCATCGCACAGCAGCGCCTTGGCCTCGTGGTGGATTTCCTGCCGCTCGGCGACATGCCGCCGCCCGGTCCGAAGCCGTTCTTCTCGCTGCTCGATCAGGCGCTGTCGGTCCAGATAGGTCGGCAGATTACGCGGCCGTTCTGGATCGACACCGTTGGCCGCTCCAATCTCGTAGAAATTCGCATCCAGCTCGATGATGCTGTGATGCGCATCTTCGCCCAGCGCAGCGCGGCCTACGCATCGAATTCCGAAATCTTCCTGTTCTGGATGGTGGGGACGTCCTCGATCCTGCTGATCGTCGCGATTCTGTTCCTGCGCAACCAGATCCGCCCGATCCTCAAGCTCGCTGACGCCGCGGAGAGTTTCGGCAAGGGCCGCGAAGCGCCGAATTTCCGGCCGCGCGGCGCACGCGAGGTCCGTCGTGCCGCCAATGCCTTTATCGAGATGAAGGCGCGTATCGAACGCGCGATGGAGCAGCGCACCGCGATGCTCGCCGGCGTCTCGCATGACCTGCGCACCATCCTGACCCGCTTCAAGTTGGAACTGGCGCTGATCGAGGACGGTCCGGAAGTCGACGGCATGCGCAAGGATATCGACGAGATGTCGGGCATGCTTGAGGCCTATCTCGCCTTTGCGCGCGGCGACAGCGGCGAGCAGGCGCAGCCGACCGACATGGCTGCGGCGCTGGAAGAACTCCGCAGCGATGCCGAGCGCAACGGCCACAAGGCGACGGTCACGTTCCACGGCCTGCCGATTGTCACGGTGAAGCCCGCGTCATTCAAGCGTTGCCTCGGCAATCTCGTCTCGAACGCCGCGCGCCATGCCAACGACATCGCCATCACCGGCCATCGCGATCATCGCTATCTCACGGTCACGGTGGACGACGACGGCCCCGGTATTCCCGCCGACATGCGCGAGGAAGTGTTCAAGCCGTTCCTGCGGCTCGACGACGCGCGCAATCAGGACGAAGGCGGCACGGGTCTTGGCCTCGCCATCGCCCGCGATATCGCGCGCTCCCATGGCGGCGATATCACGCTGATGGATAGTCCGATGGGTGGTTTGCGGGCGGTGGTGCGGGTGCCGGTCTAGTTACTTCGCCAATTCCTTCGACCGGGCGGTTGCCGCAGCAATTGCGCGCGTCAGCAACGGCTCGAAACCATCATCGGCCATCAGCACATTCAGTGCAGCAGCAGTGGTGCCGCCGGGCGACGTGACGTTCTTGCGCAGCGTCGCCGCGTCGAGATCGGATTGACGGAGGAGCTCGCCCGAGCCGGACACCGTCTCGCGAGCAAGCTTCATCGCGAGTTCGGGCGGCAAGCCGGCAGCAATGCCGGCACGAGCCATTTCTTCGGCCAGCAGGAACACATAAGCAGGCCCCGAGCCGGAGACGGCGGTGACGGCGTCGATCAGGCTCTCGTCCTCGACCCACTCGACTGATCCGGTGGCGCGCAAGAGCGCGTCGGTCAGGCCGCGTTGCTCCAGCGATACGTCGCTCGCGGCAACCGCCACGGTGATGCCGCGGCCGATGGCGGCCGGCGTGTTCGGCATCGCGCGCACCACCTTGCCGCCGCAGGTCTTGGCGATGCCGGAGATGGTCGTGCCAGCCATGATCGAGACCACGAGGGATGATCCGGCGATTGTGCGCAGCGTCGGCCCGACTTCGGCGAACATCTGCGGCTTCACAGCGAGGACAAGTGCGGCGACAGCGCCGATGTTCCTCACGTCCGGATTGAGACGGGCGCCCTTCGCCCCGAGCGCCTTGATCTCGTCGGAGACATACGGATCGATCACGATGGCGCGTTTGGGATCGAGGCCGCCGGCGATCCAGCCCGTCAGCATCGCGCCGCCCATCTTGCCAGCGCCGGCCAGCACGATGTGGCCGTCGATGGTGTTGAGCGCGCGTGAGGTCGTGGAGGAGGTCATCGCAAAATCCCGGCTGTCAGAATGGCCGGGACCATATCATTGCGGAGCAGGGTGCACAGCCTGAAGCGGTCTAGACGAAGCTCTTTTTCAGGAAGTAGCGCGGGCCGCCGCGTGGGTAGTCCGGGATTTCGCCAAACACTTCATAGCCCTGCTTCTCGTAAAAGCTCCGCGCCTGAAACCAGTAGGTATCGAGCCACAGACCGATGCAGCCGCGCTCCCGTGCGATCTCTTCCGCCTTGGCGAGGACCTTCGAGCCGATGTCCTGGCCGCGGAACTGCTCGGGCACGACGAACAGCTCGACGAAACACCAGTTAAACGCGGTCTTGCCCCAGATGCCGCCGATCGGCTCGCCGGTCGCTGGATCATGGATCAGGATCGAGAGCGGCTGGTGGTTGTTGGGGCCAACGGTCTTGGTATTGTAGGCCAGCAGCGCATTTGCGACTACCAGCCGTTCGGCCTCGCCGGGCGCATCCGGAACGGTGATAGTCGGCGCGTTGGTCATGCTTCGCCGGCGGTGTCGAACATCGCAGCAGACATCGCTTCGGCTGCGGTCTTGCCGGCCCACACCACGAACTGCAATGCCGGATAGTAGCGCTCGCAGGAATGGATCGCCGAGACGAGCATCGCTTCGCACTGCGCGGTCGTCGCGGTGAGGCCATCGGGCAGCACCAGCGCCTGCCGGTACATCACCATGCCTGAGTGAGTCCAGATATCGAAATGACCGACCCACATCTGTTCGTTGATCGCGGCGATCAGGCGCTGCACTTCGGCGCGGCGTGCGGGTGGAATCTTCATGTCGAAGGCGCAGGCCAGATGCAGCGCCTCGATCTCGTTCATCCAAGTGAAGGAGAGCTGGTAATCGATCCAGTCACCTTTGGAAACAATTGTGACTTCGTCTTCGCCGGAGCGCTCGAACGCCCAGTTATGATCGGCGGCAATATCCTCGACAACGGCGAGCGGGTTGAGCCGTGAATCGATAGTACCTTCGAGGAGTGACATGCCGTCGCGACCTTGCTCTTGAAATGTGATGATGCAAACAGCTGGCCGGTACGCGAAAATGTCGGAGCGTCGCTGCAGGCTGCAAGTTCTATTCGTCCAGACCTTGCGAGTTTGAAGTGATGTGATTTGCGGAATCTGCGCAACGGCACCACGAATCCATCCACAACCAAACAGCACCTCATCCACAGGTCATCTCGCCGCAATGAGAACAAACCGGAATCGGATTCCCGGATTGCGAGTCTGTGCGGCGCGTCCTCGCGCACCGCGAGTCCGGTTGGGGTGGTAACTATTGATTCTTCCGCGCGGCCTGCAAGCTTCCCCCGCCTCGCAGGAGCCCCGTTTGGTCCCGATACAGCCTGTGGATGACCTTGCTGCGCTGGTTCGGTTTCGGCATAGTTCGGGCGCAACGAAAGTATCAGGCCATGAACGACACGACGTCCGAGTCCTCCGTAATCCAGCACCCGCACTTCGCCAAGCCGCAACGCGTCGCCTTCGTGCAGTCATCCTGGCATCGCGACATCGTTGCGCCCTGTTGGGCGTCGTTTCTAAGTGAGATCGAGGCGCGCCATATCAGCCCGTCGCAGGTCGATCTGTTCGAAGTGCCAGGCTCGTTCGAGATCCCGCTGCATGTCCAGGTGCTGGCCAAGACGCGGCGCTATACGGCCATCGTCGCGGCCGGCCTTGTGGTCGACAGCGGAACTCGCGGTTTCGTGGCCGACACCGTCATCCGTGCGCTGATGGATGTGCAGCTACGCACCGAGATCCCGGTGTTTTCGGCCGTGACGGCGCCGGAGGATTTTCACGAGACGGAAGAGCGAGCGGCATTCTTCCGCAAGCACTTTGCGGAGAGCGGCCTCAAGGTTGCCGCCGCCTGCGCCGAGACCCTCCTCAGTCTGGAACGTCTGCGCGGTCAGGTAGCGGCGGGGATCGTGTAGAAGCGCGAGCCTTAGTCGAACAGGCTCGATACCGACTCTTCCGATGCCGTGCGGCCGATCGCATCAGCGATCAAGGCGGCAATCGACAGCGTGCGGATGTTCGGCGACTTGATCACGGCTTCAGTGGGCTGGATCGAGTCCGTGATCACCAGTTCCTTGAGCTTCGAATTGGTGATGCGCGCAGCAGCGCCGCCAGACAGCACGCCGTGGGTGATGTAGGCGTAGACGTCCTTGGCGCCGTTGGCGAGCAAGGCATCTGCCGCATTCACCAGCGTGCCGCCGGAGTCGACGATGTCGTCGATCAGGATACAGGTGTAGCCGGCAACGTCACCGATCACGTTCATCACTTCGGATTCACCGGCGCGTTCGCGGCGCTTGTCGATGATCGCCAGCGGGGCGTTGATACGTTTGGCGAGGCCACGGGCGCGAACGACGCCGCCGACGTCGGGCGACACGACCATCACGTTGCCGAGGTCGAACTTCTCCTTGATGTCGCGCACCATCACAGGCGAGGCATAGAGATTGTCGGTGGGAATATCGAAGAAGCCCTGGATCTGCCCGGCATGGAGATCGAGCGTCATGACGCGATCGGCGCCGGCATGGGTAATCAGGTTGGCGACGAGCTTCGCTGAGATCGGCGTACGCGGGCCGGCCTTACGGTCCTGGCGGGCATATCCGAAATAGGGGATCACGGCGGTGATGCGGCGCGCGGAAGCGCGGCGCAGCGCATCGGTGATGATCAGCAATTCCATCAGATGGTCGTTGGTCGGGAACGACGTGGACTGCAGAATGAAGACGTCGGAGCCGCGGACGTTTTCCTGGATCTCGACAAAGATCTCCATGTCGGCGAAGCGCCGGACACTGGCCTTGGTCAGCGGAATGTTCAGCCAGGTGGCGATTTCCTGCGCGAGGGCAGGATTGGAATTACCGGCGACCAGTTTGATCGAACCGTTCTTGGCCGACATCGACGCGTCTCCCCGCGGCTTGGTGGATACAACGTTCAGCATATCGGATTACCCACAAGAACTCGTCTAGCTGAGCGAGGTGATATCAAGGTCCGCGGTCCGCTGGCAACCCGTGGGCCGCCGTTTTCCTGCGTAAAACCGGCCTCTGCTTAACGTGAACTGAAGTCAGCGCGTCTCGGCAAATGCGGTAGCCTGCACGGGCAATTCATCGGTGCTGGCGATGGCGGGTCCGTTGCCGCGCGGCGGGGGCGGCTGCTCGCCGGGCGTGGTGCCATTGATCATGCCATTGAGGCCGGTGAGCCCCGCCTGCGCAATTCGCCGCAAGACAAGGTCGTCGGCCGTGGCCCAGGCGTCACGGCCGCCTTTGCCGGCCTGCTCCTCGCCCGACAGGCGTAAAGCGCGATTCTGGTCGCGGTCATAGACATCCCACACCCAGGCGATCGAGGTCTGGCCGCCGCGAACCTGGGCCGAGAGGTAGCTGCGGACCCGGAAAGCCGCGCTGTCCTTGCGCGATACAACCGCAAGGTTGCGCAGGCGCGCTTCACTATCCAACAGGTTGACCATGCGGTCGAAGACCTGCGGCGGCGGTCCGTCGATGGACTCAAATGCGACCGTTGGACCGGAGGCGGTGGAAAGACTGGCCTGCGCGTTCATGGCGCCGCCCGCATTGGGGACATTGGCGCAGCCGGCAAGCCCGAACGCTACGGTCAGCAACAGCGCAGCCTGGATCAGGCGCGGTCTGGCTCGATCGGTCGTAAGGGCAGAAAATCGCATAGGGCGTCCCGACTTCCGTCCGTTTGCCGCAAGCGGCGCCGGACAGGTCGAGCGATATCGTTAAAATGCGTTAAGGTCTAGGGCAGCGCGGCCACAGGTCTTTCCAGGGTGACCGAAACGGTCACCGCTCCCCGACAATTCGCGCTCAGTTTGAGGCAGTTCGGCCGCATTAAGGATAACGGCGCGTCAACGCGCGAGTTACTCAAGCACGATGGCGTGGATCTGGCGGCCATAATCCGGCTCGTTCCGATGCACGGACCGGCGATAGCTGAACAGGTTGTCGTCGGGATAGGTGTCGATGCCGGTGTCATCGATAATGGCAATGCCGGCGCGCTCCAGCCGCATCCGGATGAAGCCGCCGAGGTCGAACATAGCATGGTCGGCGCGGGTCGAGGGAATGAAGAACCGGGCGAAGCCAGCGTCGGCCTGGGTGAAGCGCTCGACGAATTCGGCGCCAACCTCATAGCTCGGCTGGCGGATCAGCGGACCGATCGCGACCACGATGTCGGAGCGGTTGGCGCCGAGTTTTTCCATCTCTGCGATTGTGGCCTCGAGCACGCCGGTGAAGGCGCCCTTCCAGCCGGCATGGGCGGCACCGATGACGCGCGCCTTGGGATCGGCAAACAGCACCGGTCCGCAGTCGGCCGTCGTGACGCCGAGCGCCAGGCCCTCGACCTTTGTTACCATCGCATCGACCTGCGGCCGTGATGCGCCGTCCCACGGCGCGTTGGCGACGGCGACGTCAGGTGAATGGACCTGATAGGCGGTGAGGAAGTGCAGAGGGGCAACGCCCATCTCCGCCGCCATGCGCCGACGGTTCTCCGCCACATGCGCGGGATCGTCGTTCGATCCGAGTCCGCCATTGAGGCCGGCATAGATGCCTTCAGAGACGCCGCCGTCGCGCGTGAAGAACGCGTGGCGCAGGCCGGGAATGGCTGACAGCAAAGGCGATGTGAAAGTCATGATGGCGGGGTCTCGATGCCGGTGTCGTCGCTCAGCGCCACCAGCGTGTCGATATTGGGATCGGAGATGCCGACCACCTTGAACATCGAGCCCATGCCGCCGCGGCCGCTGTCAATCAAGCGTCTCAGTGCGCCGGAGACGGTTTCGGAAACTTCCGGCGTGGCTTTGGCCATCAGGGTGAGCGCGCGCGTTTCGATGCCGAGGCGCTTGAGGAACTCGCCCTGCGTCACCGGCCCGTGCAAGCGTGCGCCAACATCCTCTGCCGCGCGGCCGAGCGCCTGGAAATCCACATGCGCGGTGATATCGGCCTGACCAGGATTCTTCAGCGGATCGGCATAGCTGTGCTGTGCGATAGCCTGCAGGGTGTCGCCGGCATCGCTGCGGACATGGCCGTAATCGATGATCAAAGCCGCGCCGCCTTCGTCGCGGACGCGGCTGGCAATCTTCATCATCTCGGTATCGGGGCGCCATTCGAACACCGCGCCGACAGGGGCTGCGCGCACCAGGGGCGGCAGCAGCACGTCGAAACGCGGTAGCGGATCGGTTGACGCGCTGAACATCAGCTGGCCGTTGCTGTCGATATCCACCATGCGCTCGTGCCAGCCGCCTTCGCGCTTCACGGCCTGATGGATCGGGAGGACGTCGAAATATTCATTGGCAAGGATGATCGACGGACCCGCGGGGACGGTTTCGATACTGTCGTGCCAAGTGATGTTGCGGGCGCCGGACAGCGTCGCCTTTTGCTTCTCGCGCAGCACCGGATTGATTTCGACGAGATGCACGTTGAGCGCCTGATACAGCGGCGGCAGCACGCGTAGCGCACGTAACGCGTCGGCCATCATGGTGCCGCGTCCGGGACCAAGCTCGATCAGGTGCACAAAAGGCGGCGCGCCCATAGCCCGCCAGACCGAAGCCGACCACAGGCCGAGCAGCTCGCCGAACATCTGGCTGACTTCGGGCGACGTGGTGAAGTCGCCCTCGCGACCGAGCGGATCGCGCGAAATATAGTAGCCGTGTTGCGGATGGGTGAGGCACAGCTGCATGTAGCGCCACACCGGCATCGGTCCGGTGGACTTGATCAGGCGCTTGATTTCATCCTGCAGCGGCGATTGGTCGGTCACATCAGGCCTTCTTGCCCGGACTCAATTCGAGCGATGCCTGCGGCTTTCGCCAGGCGCGCACCATCAAAACGAGTCCCACAAATATCATCGGCACGGAGAGCAGCATGCCCATGGTGAGCCCACCCCACAGAAATCCGAGTTGCGGGTCCGGCTCGCGGAAGAATTCGCCGATAATGCGCGCGACCGCATAAAAAAAGATGAAGGCGCCGAGGATCAGGCCCGGCCGCTTCAACGCACCGGCCCGGATCATCAGGGCCAGAATGAGAAACAGCCCGATGCCTTCGAGGCCGGCTTCATAGAGCTGGCTGGGATGGCGTGGAAGCGGCCCGCCATTGGGGAACACCATCGCCCAAGGCACGCTGGCGTCGGCGTGGCGGCCCCATAATTCGCTGTTGATGAAATTGGCGAGGCGCCCGAGCAAGAGTCCGATCGGGCCGACCGCGCAGGTGATATCGCCGAGCGACAGGACCGACAATCCGCGCTTCCAGCAGAACAGAAACACGGCAAAGACGCAGCCCATGAAGCCGCCATGGAACGACATGCCGCCCTTCCATAGCTCGAAGATCTCGGCGGGATGGGCAACGAAGAAATCCAGATTGTAGAACAGCACATAGCCGGTGCGGCCGCCGACAATGATGCCGATCGTCACCCACAGGATGAAGTCGTCGAAATCCAGTAGGGAGATTGGCGAAGGGCCGCCCCACAGTCTCGTGCTTTTGATCAGCGCGCGGGCATAAATCCAGCCGAGCACGATGCCGCCGATATAGGCCAGCGCGTACCAGCGAATGACAATCGGGCCAATCGCGATGGCGACTGGATCGAAAACGGGGAAGGCGATGGTCAGGAATGGCATGTGGTGGGCTTACGGCTCCCGATGCCGCCAGTAAAGCATTGGCTTGTGACGAATTAAGGGACTTCCGCAGTTGTGAACGCGAAACGCAGGCGATACTTGAACTGCGCGGCCGGGATCGCCATTGTCGATCCCGGGGATCGCTATTATCGATCCACATATCGATCCAGCGTGTTTGTTCATCCGACCGGAGTTCTTGCCATGACCCAGACCAACAATCGGTTCTTCGACGAGATCGGCCGTCTGATGAATGATGCCGCCGGCGCGGCTCAGGGCGTCAAGCGCGAGGTCGATACGGTGGTGCGTAACCAGGCTGAGAAGATCCTGCGCGACCTCGATATCGTGAAGCGTGAGGAGTTCGAGGCGGTCAAGGATATGGCCCGGCTCGCCCGCGAGGAGAACGAGGCGCTGAAGGCCCGGATCGCAGCGCTGGAAGCCAAGCTGGGCGGGTAAGCGGAGTTCCTGCGAGTGGCTCAGGCGGCCCGCCGGTTAACACCCGGCCTGCACATGACGGTTAAAAGGGCTCATGGGCGGTCCGGCAGGCGCAGAAAAAGCCTGTCATTTCCTTGTCTTTTTGGCATTTCGGCGGTAGAAGCCGCTCACGTCCGCAGCCCCCGCACCCCTGGAGGCTTGCTGCAACGTGAAAACGGGCCGCATTGCGGCCTTTAACTTTTAGAAAACAAGGACTTATACGATGGCGACCGTCAAGGAATTGAAGGCGACCGCACGTCCGGTGAGCGGCAAGGGGGCCGCACGGGCAGAGCGTCGCGCCGGCCGGGTTCCGGCTGTGATCTATGGTGACAACAAGCCCCCAGTGGCGATTTCGTTGGATGACAAGGAACTCCGCCTGCGCATTCAGGCCGGCCGGTTCCTCACCACGATCTGTGACATCGAACTCGAGGGCAAGAAGCACCGCGTGATTCCGCGCGACTTCCACCTCGACCCGGTCAAGGACTTCCCGCTCCACGTCGACTTCCTGCGCCTCGGCGAAGGCGCGACCATCCGCGTCAGCGTTCCGCTGCACATCAAGGGTGCTGAAGGCGCTCCGGGCGTGAAACGTGGCGGCACCATCAACATCGTGACCCACACGATCGAACTGGAAGCCGAAGCCGAGAGCATTCCGCAGTTCCTCGAAGTCGATGTCGGCCAGCTTGATATCGGCACGTCGCTGCACATCACCGACGTTGTTCTGCCGAAGGGCGTGAAGACGCTGGCTCGCGATGCCGACCTGACGCTGGTCACCATCGTGCCGCCGTCGGGTTACGGTGAAGAAGCTGCGACCCCTGCGGCTGCTGCTGCGGCCGCCCCGGCTGCTGCTGGCGCCAAGGCTCCGGCTGCCGGTGCCAAGGCCCCCGCCGCTGGCGCGAAGGCTCCGGCTGCTGCCGCCGCTCCGGCGAAGAAGAAGTAATCTGGCGCGGAGCTCCGCGTCATGCTTCTCTTTGTTGGACTCGGAAACCCTGGTGCCAAATACCAGGGCAACCGGCACAATATCGGGTTCATGGTTCTCGACGATATCGCGCGGCGTCACGGTTTTGGACCGTGGCGCCGTCGCTTTCAGGGCGAGACCTCGGAAGGCACGCTGGCTGGTGAGCGCGTCATCCTGCTGAAGCCGATGACCTTCATGAACGAGTCCGGCCGCTCCGTGCAGGAAGCGTCCGCCTATTTGAAGATTTCTCTCGGCGACATCGCCGCGTTTCACGACGAACTCGAACTACCATTCGCGAAAGTGCGCGTGAAGGTCGGCGGCGGCATCGCCGGACATAACGGTTTGCGCTCGATCTCCGCGCATGTCGGCAACGACTATCGGCGCGTTCGCCTCGGCATCGGACATCCCGGCGCCAAGGAGCTGGTGCATAATCACGTGCTGAGCGATTTCGCCAAGGCCGAACGGCCTCAGCTCGAAGCGTTCAACGATGCCGTGTCCGACCATGTAGGCCTGCTGGTCGGTGGTCAGGACTCGTCGTTTCAGAACAAGGTGCATCTGACGATGCAGGCCAAGGGTTTCACGTCGAAGGACGACAACGGCTCCGCTGAGAAGCCGTCGAAGAATTAGGACAGGATCATGGGATTCAAATGCGGGATCGTCGGACTGCCGAATGTCGGCAAATCGACGCTGTTCAATGCGCTCACCGAAACCGCTGCCGCGCAGGCTGCGAACTATCCGTTCTGCACCATCGAGCCGAATGTCGGTGAAGTCGCGGTTCCGGACAAACGCCTCGACAAGCTCTCCGAGATCGGCAAGTCCCAGCAGATCATTCCGACGCGCCTGACCTTTGTGGACATCGCGGGCCTGGTGAAGGGCGCGTCGAAGGGCGAAGGTCTCGGCAACCAGTTCCTCGCCACCATCCGCGAAGTCGATGCCGTCGCGCATGTGGTGCGTTGCTTCATCGATGACGACATCACCCATGTCGAAGGCAAGATCGATCCGCTCGCCGACATCGAGATCATCGAGACCGAGCTGATGCTCGCGGATCTGGATTCCTGTGAGAAGCGCATCGACAACCTGACCAAGAAGGCCAAGGGCAACGATAAGGACGCCAAGGAACAGCTCGATCTGGTCCAGCGCGCTTTGGTGCTGCTGCGCGACGGCAAACCGACGCGTTTTCTCGAGCGCAAGCCCGAGGAAGAGCGCGCTTTCGGAATGCTCGGCCTGCTGACCTCCAAGCCTGTTCTCTATGTCTGCAACGTCGAAGAAGGCGCAGCGGGCGAAGGCAACGAGTATTCGAAGCGGGTTGCAGAACATGCTGAGAAGGAGGGCGCTGTTGCGGTCGCCATCTCCGCCAAGATCGAATCCGAAATCGCTACGCTGTCACGTGCCGAACGTGCGGAATTCCTCGATACGCTCGGGCTCGAAGAAGCGGGCCTCGATCGCCTGATCCGCGCGGGCTATTCGCTGCTGCACCTCATCACCTACTTCACCGTCGGCCCCAAGGAAGCCCGTGCCTGGACCATCACCCAGGGCACCAAGGCACCGCAGGCTGCAGCCGTGATCCACACGGATTTCGAGAAGGGCTTCATCCGCGCGGAAACCATCGGCTATGAAGACTATGTCAGGCTCGGTGGCGAAGCCGGCGCGCGCGATGGCGGCAAGCTGCGGCTGGAAGGCAAGGAATATGTCGTCGCTGACGGCGACGTGCTGCATTTCCGGTTCAATACGTAAGTAGGGCGCTTGAAATCCACGCCGTCATCCTTCGAGGCGCGCACCTCAGGATGACGGCGTATTTTTCTGTACTCAGTACTGCTGGCTGTGGCCGTGATCCTGTCCGAGGTTTTGCCCCTGGTCTCGTATCGCGCCGAGATGTTCGTTGATGCGGAACACGATCAAAACGAACTCAGCCGCAATACGTGCGAAGATGATGCCGACGATCACGCTGGCGAGGCTCGACATCACGAGGACGAAACCGCCGAACGGGCTGATGGCCATTGCGGCGAGACCGGAAAAGATCCCGGAAATGCCGAACAGAATGATCAGTGCGATTACCAGCCAGTAGAACGTCTTGATGATTGTGGGTGTGATGAAACGGTCCCACTGAAACAGATCCCGAAATTCGAACATCGGTGAAATCCCCCGCCGTGTAGATGAGTGACAAATTCAATTGCATTGAGAAACGGCTTCAAATATCCCGGCCCGACCAGATTGACGGGCAGGATCGCGGGAAAGCCATGCAAGCGACCGGGTTGAGATTGCTGCAAATAACGGCCACAATCAGGCTTCCTCGACGGCATTCCCCATTATGACCCTGACATTTGAAGATTTTAAGCCCGGCCACTTCGGGACCTTCGGGCCGCGCCATATTACGCGCGACGAGATTATCGCCTATGCCCAAGAATACGATCCGCAGCCGATGCATCTCGATGAAGTTGCGGCAAGCGCGTCGATGCTCAAAGGATTATCCGGCTCAGGCTGGCACATGTGCTCGCTGATGATGCGGATGATCTATGACGGGTTTCTGCACAAGACCGCATCGATGGGCTCGCCGGGCGTGGATCAGATGCGATGGCTTGCGCCGTTTCGCCCGGGCGACGATCTGACGCTGGATGTCGAAGTGATAGAGGTACGCGCATCGCAAAGCCGGCCAAACTTGGGCATCGTCAAATTCAAGTTCAGCACACGCAATGCCAAGGGGCAGACGATTTCCGAGATGATCACCCCGATCATGATCGGGGTGCGTGAACCCGCCTCCGGGAACTAGGGTCGCAGCATGCGCTATCTGGAAGACATCCAAATCGGTATGCGCCGTGAGCTCGGCTCGTTCACGTTCACGGCGGAGTCGATTAAGGCGTTTGCCAGGCAATTCGATCCGCAACCGTTCCATCTCGATGAAGAGGCTGGCCGCAAATCGTTGTTTGGCGGTCTTGCCGCGTCGGGCTGGCACGTGGCGTCGGTCTGCATGAAGTTGCTGGTCGCCGATGGCCAGCGCGCGAAGGCGGAGGCAGAGGCGCGTGGCGAAGAGCCTCCAGT
Source organism: Tardiphaga sp. 813_E8_N1_3 (assembly GCF_051811025.1). NCBI lineage: Bacteria > Pseudomonadati > Pseudomonadota > Alphaproteobacteria > Hyphomicrobiales > Nitrobacteraceae > Tardiphaga > Tardiphaga sp. 813_E8_N1_3. The sequence continues at coordinate 4,451,427 of NZ_JBPWQE010000001.1, read as the reverse complement.
CGGTGGGCCATCGCCCGGCTTTCGTGATTTGCGCTGGACCCGGCCTGTTCTTGCGGGCGACACCCTGACCTATAGCAGCGAGGTCGTGTCCGTGCGCGCGACCGCGACGCGTCCGGGCTGGGGCATCTTGCAGTCGAAGAACGTTGCCGTTAATCAGCGCGGCGAGGAGGTCTACAGCTTCCTCGGTTCAGTCTTCCTGCCGCAACGGGGCGACGCGGCTTAACCATTTCAAACTTTATCGATGGAACCCTGGCGGTGTTAAGGGGTTCTGAACCTTGTGAGCGTGATCTGCGACTCACGGGTATGACGACTGAGACGACACTTCGCAGGACGATTTTGGGGACGACAATGGCTGACCGCACCGGATTGAAATTTGTGGGCTTCATCTTTGCAAGCGTGACGCTTGCGGTGATGCTGGCCACTTGCATGGTGGTCAAGGGTTATGCCGATGGCGCCTATACGCTCGAGAGCAGCGCAGTCGTCAGCCAGTAATTTTTACGATTTGCTAACCAGACCCGCGCCGAACTGCGCGGGTTTTTTCGTGAGTGGGGTCGATGATGGCGACCTCAGCGACTCCAGGCCCAGGCGAGCAGTGCCACGGCCACCAACAGTAATCCGACAAAACGCAAGATAATGGTCCCCATCCTGGGCGCGTTGCTGCGCGCCGGAATCGGATCGGTTTTGTTCGGCCGAATGGTCTCCACGGATCGATTCCCCCAAAAGCAGTCCACAGGTGCTGCGTAACCGTTGGTCGGGAACAAAACGAATAAAGTTCAATTGAATGGGCTCACGAAAAAACCGCCGCCCTTTCGGGCGGCGGCTTTTGATTCGGGCGGTCTGGTGCCGATCAGTCGTGACGCAGACCGTCAGCGGTACGCTTCCACTGAGCGACATTGTCGGCGATCAGGCGGGTCGACTTCATTGCGGCCTGGCTGAGCTGGGCATAGCCGGAGATCTCGCGCTGAACCCGCTGGCCTTCGGCGTGGAGCAGGTCGCGCAGACTCTCCAGTTCGGAAACCAGTTTCTCGATCTCGCCGAGCGAGGTGCCGGCGACACGCTGGATCAGCGAATTGACGCTGTTGACGGTCGCTTCGGTGGTTGTTTCCAGCGGCGCATCGGCGCCGCTCGTGGTGGTTTCGCTTGAATTGTTCACCATGCCAGGCACCGGACGACGGAGGTAAGCGATATCGTTGCGCACGAAGTCGCGGATGCCCGCTTCGACTTCAGACACAGCGGCGAGGTTGCTGTCGTCATCTTTGGCTTCTGTCTGTTCTGAACGAATGGCACTCATCAGCTCTTCCTTGTTTGTGTGAAGTGAACTTCACAGTGAGCGAGCGCGGTCCCCCGCATGACAAATTTACGTGTACATCTGCGCAGTGGATTTTGACGAGATCGCGGCGAATATGCGGCAGGGCGCCGATCTTTGCCGGCAATCATCTGGCAAAGTGTATTAAAACTTACTTTACCAACTATGCTTGAAGCCGGCCGAGAACGTCTTGTTGGTTACGCCCTGAACGGTCTCGCTGATCGATCCGGAGACGTTGACGCCGCCAAACAGCTTCTGCTCGGCGCCGAACTTGCGCAGCCATTTGTCGTCGGTGGTTGCGAGCGATTGTCCGGCGATGAAGCTGGTGCCGGTATCAGTGATGTTGAAGCGCGCGAGCTGGTCGGTCTCATAGCTGCGCGTCGGGCGACCGTTGTAGCCAATGGCCGGAATATTGCCTTGCTGGATCACGTTGTACCCGCTCTGCAGCGTCAGCGAATACTGATCGCCGGCAATGGGTACCGACTTGCTGAGCGAAGTGCCAAGTTTGGTTTGATCCGCGCCCGGATCGACGCGCGCTTCGATCGCCGTCTTGTCCCAGATCGAACCCACGCCGGGAGCAGTCGCTGCCGCCCAGGCGGCGCCGCCTGATTGGGCCTGCGCCGTGCCGTCGCCGAACTGATTGCGATAGGCATCGGCTGCGCTGCGTGGTGCGGTCTGCCGCGCGACATTGATGTCGGCGCCGACGCGGGTATCCCAGAACGGCGTAACCGACTGCTTGACCGAGAGGGCGGAGGTGCCGTTGCTGTCGTTGGAAGTCCAGCTGGACGACGGGCTGCCGACGATCAGCGACGAGCGCTTCTCGCGGAGCGATGCCTTCGCCGTCGGCGAATCGTCAGTGTTCAAGAGGCTCCAGTCGGGTTCCGTGGTGTCAGCAGAAGGAGTGGCTACCGTGTCGACTTGCTCTATTTCGCCGGGAGGTGGTGCAACGTCGACGAGGCCGCGCCACGGATTTTGCGCGTGAGCCGGAAAGGCCAACGCGGCTCCGCCGAGTGCTGCGATGAGCGCCCAATATGTCGGTCTGATTGAAGCCATCGTGCCACTGCCCAGCAAGATCGCGGATCGATTGGCACATAATACCATCAGGCCCGGCGGAATTGTGGCGTCGCAACATTTCGCTGGGGATGGATGTTGGCGATTGGCAATCGCCGTGCTGCTCAGGCGATCTTCGGCAGATGGATAGGCCGGCCCAATGCCTGTTCGACCAGGTCGAACGTATCCACGACCACGCGCATGCTGGTCAGACGCCCGGCCTTGAACTGCGCGAATTGCGCCAGCCGCAGGCTAATCGGGCGGTTCGAATCCAGCGCGGTCAGCGAGAAGCGCATCATTGCGGAGCCTGACTCATCACCAAGGATCATCGACTCCCGCTCGAAGCGATGCACCCGCACATTGTCGGCGATCTGCTTGCAGACATCGAGCACGGCAGCTTTGCCGTGGCGTGCGCCGAGAAACGGAAACATGTCGATCGGGCCGTAGACCGCCCATTCGATATTGTCGTCGATGATGTCAGCGAGGTGGTCGAGTTGGCGTTCATTGATGGCGCGATGCAACGCGCGCGAAAAACGCCAGAGGCTGTGCTCTGTCATTGGGATTGTCCTGAAAATGGCTGAAAACACTTGCGCGCCGGGGCAACGTCGCCCGGGCGGTCTGCACAAATTGCTTGAGACCTGAAGTAATATAATTTCGCTAAAATTCAATGGATTATTTTGCATTGCACAAATGTTCGTGGTGAGGAGCTGCTCACCAAAACGTTAAGCTGCATTGCGGCGTCGGCATAACCTTACCGGTACGTCTGCTCGTGGTCCTGCACGGGGAGCGGTTCCATGGCGACATCGCCATTGCGGGCAGCCATGATGCCAAACAGAAGGGCCCCGCCGACGGCGCCAAGGAGTGCGCCAATGGGCATGAAGGTGAAAAACACCAGCATGGCGCTATAGCCCTCGAAATTGCTGGTCTTGAACAATTCGACCCAGGCGACGCCGGCTCCGATCCCCACGGCCGCTCCACCGAGCAACCCCAGAACCAGACCCAGCAAGATCAGCAACGCGATTTTCATGCAGCGCCCCCACTCAACATTTTATGCGTCAAACAACGGCGCCAGAAGGTTCAACGGCGGGCGGGGATTTCATGCGCTGGGGCCTGGTTAAGGAACGCAGTTTGAGCGGCTGCGTTGCTCTCGACCTGCAAGGGGAGATTCCCGATGACCAAGCACATCCAGCCCGTACCTGAGGATAACTGTAGCGACAAAGGACCCGGCAGCGCGCCGAAGGTTACGCTCGATAACACCAAGGGTCATCGCGACGACGAGAAGCACAATATTCGCGAGCAGGCGGCGCACGGCAATCTCACGCAGAATACCAGCAACCGCCGGTCGGGGTGATCGCAATGCAGCGGGCGGTGTCTATATAAGAGGAATGGCCAGTAAACCCGTCGTCACCGCGCGCTTGCGCCGCGCGTCACCCGTTCTCGTCTGCAAGAAATGCCTTGGTCGCATTGATGATGGGAAGGCGTTGCGCAAATCACTCAAGTCGGACTTGAAACGCCGCAGCGCCAAGCAGGACATGAAAAGTCCACGCGTGGTGCTGACGAGTTGCCTTGGCATCTGCCCGAAGCGTGCCGTCGTCGTGGCGAGCGCCGCGACGTTACAATGCGGGGAGTATCTGTTGCTGTCAGGTGCGGACGCCAGCGCAGAAGCGGCGGCGACGCTGATGCCGGATCACGTGCCCTAGACAGGGCGATCAGGCTGCCGATTTTGCCGGCAGTTCTTCCAGCGGCCGGCGCTCCATCTCTTCGCCGAAATCGATCGGATGCAGCAGCGCTTCGTGGAGCTGATGGCGATCGAGTTCGCCTTCCCAGCGGCTGATGACGATGGTGGCGACGCCGTTACCGATCAGATTGGTGAGCGCGCGGCATTCGCTCATGAACTTGTCGATGCCGACGATGATGGCCAGTGCGGTGATCGGAATATCGGGGATGATCGACAGCGTCGCGGCCAGCGTCACGAAGCCCGCACCGGTGACGCCCGACGCGCCCTTCGATGTCAGCATCGCCACGCCGAGCACCGCGGCCATCTGGCCGAAGGTGAGATGCGTGTTGGTGGCCTGTGCCAGAAACAGCGTGGCCAGCGTCATATAGATATTGGTGCCGTCGAGATTGAAGCTATAGCCGGTCGGGATGACGAGGCCGACCACCGGCTTCGATGCGCCGAGGGCTTCCATCTTGGTGATCATGCGCGGCAGCACGGTCTCGGACGACGAAGTGCCGAGCACGATCAGCAGCTCGTCCTTGATATAGCCGATGAAGCGCAGGATCGAGAAACCGAAGGCACGCGCGATGCCGCCGAGGACCAGCAGCACGAACAGCAGCGACGCCAGATAGAAGGTGAAGATGAGATAGCCGAGATTGACGAGGGCGCCGAGGCCGAACGAGCCGATGGTGAAAGCCATCGCGCCAAAGGCGCCGATGGGCGCGAGCTGCACGATCATGCCGATGATGCGGAAGAACATCTTGCCGGCGAGATCAACGCCTTCAGCAATCTTTTCGCCGGGTTTTCCCATATGCGAGATCGCGAAGCCGGACAGGATCGCCACCAGCAGCACCTGCAGCAGATCGCCTTTGGCCAGCGAGTCGAAATAGGATGTCGGAATGATTCCCATCAGATGGGTGACGAAGCTTTCCTCCTTGGCGCGGCTGACGTAGCTGGCGACGGATTTCGCGTCCAATGTGGAGGGATCGATATTGAAGCCGGCGCCGGGTTGCAGGAAGTGACCGACCAGCAGGCCAATCAGCAGCGCCAGGGTGGAAACCGTCTCGAAATACAGCAGCGTCTTGCCGCCGATGCGGCCGACCTTGCTCATGTCGCCGATCGAGGCGATGCCGTGCACCACGGTGCAGAATATCGCCGGCGCGATCATCATCTTGATCAGTGCGATGAAGCCGTCGCCGAGCGGTTTCAGGGCCTTGCCGGCATCCGGGTAGAAGTAGCCGACGGTGACGCCGATCGCGATCGCGATCAGCACCTGGATATAGAGAATGCGATACCAGGGTTGCTTGGCCATCGTGGTTTCGTCCCTTGAAAAGCGCTCATCACCATCGACAGCCGCGCGGAAAACATAGGTGCGCTGAGCTGCGGCGTAAAGTCACGGTTTGAACAGAGCTACGGTTAAACCGCGGCGCAGCCCCGCCATGTCCACCGCGCATGCTGCACTTGCAGTGGTGCGCGCCGGGGCCATTTAAATGACAAAGGAAGCATCGCCATGCTTGATATCACCGCGCATCCCTTAGATGACGATCCCGCGACACCCGCCGTTGCCGCAGTGCCGAACGATGCTGCGCTGCTTGATGCCTATTCGAACGCCGTCATCGATGTCACCGAACGCGTCGGCCCCGCGGTCGTGCGGGTCGAGACCGGAGCGAGGACGCCGAATGCCCGCGAACGCGGCGGGCTGGGCTCTGGCATCGTCATCTCACCCGACGGCCTCGTGCTGACCAATAGCCATGTCGTCGGCGATTCCAGGCATATTCGCCTGCGCGACACCGAAGGCGTCGTCACCGATGCCCGCGTGCTCGGCGCCGATCCCGATACCGATCTCGCTTTGCTGCGGGCTGATGGTGCGCGCGAGTTGCGCTATGCGGGCCTCGGCAATTCCAAGAACCTGAAGCGCGGCCAGCTTGTCGTGGCTATCGGCAATCCGCTCGGCTTCGAATCCACCGTCACCGCCGGTGTTGTTTCGGCGCTCGGCCGTTCGATCCGCTCGGTGAACGGACGCAATATCGAGGACGTGATCCAGACCGATGCTGCGCTCAATCCCGGCAATTCCGGTGGCGCGCTGGTGTCGTCGCGCGGCGAGGTGATCGGCATCAACACTGCGATCATCCAGGGGGCGCAGGGCATCTGCTTTGCGGTCGCCAGCAACACCGCGCAATTCGTGCTGTCGGAGATCATTCGTCACGGCTATGTCCGCCGTGCCTTCATCGGCGTGTCGGGCCAGACCGCGCCGATCCCGCGTCGCCATGCGGTGCTCGCCGGCATCGAGAACACCATGGGCGCGCTACTCGACCAGATCGATCCCGACGGTCCGGCGTTCAAGGCTGGTCTGTTGCCTGGCGATGTCGTCGTCAGTCTCGATCACGTGCCGGTGAATGGCGTCGATGATCTGATCCGCATTCTTGATCGCGACCGTATCGATCGGACGATCGAGATCGACGTGCTGCGGATGGGCCGCTTGCGCGCCATCGACATTCATCCCGTCGAACGCAAGGTGCTGGCGCGCGCGTAACCAAAGCGTTTTCGAGCGAAGTGGTTGCCGGTTCGCGTTAAGAAAACGCGCAAAACAAAAATCAGGAGCCCCGTTCCGATTCAATCGGAACGGAAAAACTCCGACGCCTCACGCTTTGTGCAGCAGCGACAGCTCGGCCTTCAGGCGCAGGCTGCGTTTGCCGGCAAGCGCGGTGGCTTCGAATGCCGCGCAGCCGTCGCTGCAACTCCCGGAAAAGCCGATGCCCACTTCATAGCCGGCGAACAGCGAACTCCCGCCGGCAGCGGGCGTGTGCTCCTGATTGACGATCTCGCCCTTCCAGCGGCCGCCGGCCGAGCCATAGGCGCCGAGATAATAGAAGCGGGCGTCGCCGCCCAGAATGCGGCCGTCGAACAGCAGCATCACGCCGGTCAGCCCGTCCTCGACGCCGTCGAGGGTTTTCATGTGCAGCGAATATAGCCCGTTGGCGATGCCGCCATCGCCCACCGTGCCGGTGTCCGGGAAGTCCTCTTCGTCGAGCCGTGTCATCACGGACTCGAAGGCCGGCCCCTTGCCCTGCGCGTCGCCGCCGGTGAACCTGTAGTTCTTGCCGTCGTGGATGCCGCGGACGCGGATCGCGCCGTCGTCGTCGCCATAGAGCGTACGAAACTGCGAGCCGATATGATGGCGCTGGCCGTGGATCTCCGCATGGATGCCGTCGTTGGCTTCCTCATAGGTGCCGATATGGGCGAAGGCGGTGTTGCCGCCCAGCATGCGGCCGTCCTTGCAATACATGACGCTGCGGCCGACCACGTCGCCCGCCCGGTAGTCACATTTGTAAAAACCGTCGAACACCGATCGAGCCCCACTGCGCCAACGGGCATGAGTGTAGACGCTCGCGCACTGCGATAACAGGCATTCCCGGCCGGGCATATCAGCCATCCCGTCCGCGTGACGAACGGAGGTTGGTCGCGCCGGGCCGATCACGCCCTCGTCGAAGCCCCTGGTCGCCGATTGTCGCGCGGCGGGTTTGCGGGCATGGTCGCGCCGAAATCGGGGAGGCCTATGATGCGTGTTTTACGATGGATGGTGCTGTTCATGACAGTTGCACTCCCGGCTTTCGCCCAGTCCGCGCCGTCGTCCGAGGTGCTGCGCGATCTCGCCCCCACCGGCAAACTCCGCGCCGCGATCAATTACGGGAATAGTGTCCTGGCCCAGAAGGGGCCGGCCGGCGCGCCGCGCGGCGTCTCGGCGGATCTTGCCGCCGAACTCGCCAAACGCCTCGGCATGGCCGTGGACTATGTGCCTTACGAGGCCGCGGGCAAGGTGTTCGAGGGCGCCAAGGCCGGCGCCTGGGATGTCGGCTTCATCGCCATCGAGCCGGTGCGCGCGCAGGAGATCATCTTCACCGCGCCCTATGTGATCATCGAGGGCACCTATATGGTGTCAGTGAATTCGCCGCTGAAGTCCGTCGGCGGCGTCGACAAGGACGGCGTCAGAATGTCGGTTGGCCTCGGCTCGGCCTACGACCTCTATCTCACCCGCACCATCAAGCACGCCACCGTGCTGCGCGCCGATGCCGGCGGCGGCAGCGCGATGATCCGCAAATTTCTCGACGAGAAGCTCGATGCCGCCGCCGGCGTCCGCCAGCAGCTCGATGCCTATGCCAAGGACCATCCGGAAATGCGCGTGATGTCCGGGCATTTTCAGGAGATCCAGCAGGCGATGGCCATGCCGCGCATCGCCGACAGACCGCGCACGGCTGGTGTCGCCTATCTTGCCGCCTTCGTCGAGGAGATGAAGGCGTCGGGCTTCGTCGCCGAAGCCCTGAAGCGCAGTGGCCAGGTCGCCGACGTCGCGCCGCCAGCGGCGAAGTAGTGTCGCGGCTGTGGCCTGCGGTCTTCGATCGGATGTGATTGTCAAACAGCCACGTGACATCGTTCTCGCGGGCGAGAGCCCCGAGGTGAGCTGTCGTTCTCCCCTCGAAGAGTGAGGGGAATGGAGCGCCGCAAGGCGCACCTTGATAGTCAGTCGCTGCGTCCAGTCCGGTTGCGACACCGTTCCGTCCACAGCGCGACGCCTTGCGGCGCTCCATCACGGCTTTTCTGTTCCAGGGGCCGTGCTTCCGGGTACTGGGCACGAGCCTCGGCTCGCTGATCCGGCAGCTTTCGCCGCCTTTGCCCGCACCCGTCCAGCCGCAAGCGGCAGAGCCCCGTAGTGGGCCCGGACGGCTACCCCGGACCTCCCGAGTCCGTGCTTGCGAGGCACGTCCGCGGGCGCCGTATCCGTGTTCCACTCTCAAGACGCCCTCGAGAAGCGCCCCTCGCGAACAGGACAAATGGGGTATATAGTCTTATAGGAACAGTGTCAACAACCGGAGGTGACGTTTACAGCTAGGGGTAGATTTGAGCTATGCTTCGACCGGGGAGATTAGCAATGAGTTACAGACCGATTAGGTTAGACGCTCTGCTCGTCAATCGGGCCAACGATAGGCATGGTGAGCTTGAGAATGAGACCGCCGCGATTGCATGGCTCTGCCATAACTTTGAAACGCATATGCGCAACCTCACCAAGGATCTGGTTTCCAGCGGTCAAGTTTTTGAACCTCCCCTGGTTTTTCCGGAAGGAGAGAATTTCATTTTGTTCGACGGCAATCGTCGGATGACCTGCTTGAAGCTCCTACTTCAGCCGAGAAGAGCGCCAACGACAGAATTGCAAGGTTTTTTCACGGAACAACGATCAAAATGGAAGGGAGATTTCCCAACTACCGTTCAGTGCCAAGTCGAACATGATCGAGATCGCATAGACGATATTCTGTTTCGCAGACATACGGGTTCGCAAGGCGGCGTTGGTCAATCGACTTGGGACGATAGGATGAAGTCAAACTTCATCAACCGTACAGGCAGGGGAAACGGATTTAACGCTGCCGATGAAATCGAGAGGCGTTTGGCAGTAGCGGGCATGCTGCCCGCGAAGAAGCTGCCGCGTTCGAACATAAATCGTTTGTTATCGGGCGAGTCGTTTCGAAACCGGGTCGGTTTCACGGGCGCTAAAGGAAAATTCGAATTTACGCACGATGAGCCTGTGGTTCTTCGAGCGCTTCGTCGAATCGCGGATGATTTCGCGAATAGAAATTTCGTTCTTGGCGACATTTGGGATATCGACGGGAAGCGTTCTTATCTCGACGGACTTGAGAGCGAAGGAGTGCTGCCTACTGCGGCAAATTCGCTCGCTAGTAAGGCGACAGATCAGAATGAGGAAGCTCCCGCAGCCAGGCGACCGGTTCCCACAAAGGTCTCTCGACCCCAAAAAAGAACTGGCCTAATCCCGAACGTAAATTACTCGATTGCTTGGGCGGGACGTCTTCATCGCCACAAAGCGATCTGGGAGGAGTTACAGTTTCATCTGAATTTGGATGACCATGCCAACGCAATCTCTGTCTTGTTTAGGGTGCTCGTTGAGCTAGCTGTCGAGAATTATATTTCTCAAACCAAGTTGGCGACCGTTAGCAGCAATGATAATTTGGCGCGTCGCGTTCTGAGGGTGGCAGAGGATCTGAGACGCGGGGCAAAGATTGATCAAAAGTACTTTGAGCTTCTCAGTAAGTTTCCGCAGAACGATGTGCTGTTGTCGGCAGACACTCTAAATCGCTATGTCCACTCTCCCAATTTTGCACCATCCTCAGATCACCTCCGTGCGTTGTGGGATTGGTTGTCGGATTTTATTGTCCAGTGCTTGAATGCTCCGGTGAAGGCGCGCGATGATGCTCTTGCCGAGGGCGCGGGTAGTTCGTCCCTGAATGGAACTTAAATAGCGCCCGCTCTCTCGTTCATCCTTAGTCAATTAACTCTTATAGCATTTCACTCCCCGTACCCCACGCTCCACGACGTCAGCAACGGCTTTACCGCGTCGCTTACCGCTTCTTCCACCCGCCCCGATGCCCCGGCGCGCCGCCGGTTGATCTTGGCGCGGGGCCAAACTCCGGCCCGGACTCGCGGCTGTTCTTCGGCTGGAAGATCTTGCTCTCGGTGCCCGGTCCCATCTCGTCGAGTGTCGGCTTGCGCGGACGTTCGACCTCTTTGCCGCGGGCGGGCTTCACTTCATGCCAGTTCGCGATGCCCATCTCGTCGAGCCCGGGCTTGTGCACCTTCGACGATGCGCCGCCCGCTGACGAACTCTTGCCGTATTTGCCGCGCGCCTTGCCCTGCGCGGCCTTGTCGAGACGCGCGGGCAGGTTGGCGGCATCGCCATATTTCTTCTCGCCCTTATAGGCGCCGCCCCGCGCGGCGACGCCGCGCTGCTTGACGGTGGGGTCGTCGACCACGGCGAGTTCGGTGGCGCGGAGGCGCTTGACCTCGTCGCGCAGGCGGGCGGCTTCTTCGAAGTTCAGGTCGGCTGCGGCCTCGCGCATCCGCACTTCCAGATCGGCCAGCACGGCTTCGAAATTGTGCCCGATGGTGATGGCGTCTTCGGCCATGCCGCCGCCGATATCCACCAGCACGCGGTCGCCTTCATAGACCGAGTTCATGATGTCGCCGATCGACTTCTTCACGCTTTCCGGCGTGATGCCGTGCAGCGTGTTGTATTCCACCTGCTTCTCGCGGCGGCGATCGGTCTCGGCGATGGCGCGCGTCATCGAGCCGGTCATCTGATCGGCATAGAGAATGACGCGGCCGTCGACGTTACGCGCGGCGCGGCCGATGGTCTGGATCAGCGACGTCTCCGAGCGCAGGAAGCCTTCCTTGTCGGCGTCGAGCACGGCGACCAGCGCGCATTCGGGAATGTCGAGGCCTTCGCGGAGGAGATTGATGCCGACCAGCGCGTCGAAGGCGCCGAGACGGAGGTCCCGGATGATCTCGATGCGCTCGATGGTGTCGATGTCGCTGTGCATGTAGCGCACGCGAATGCCCTGCTCATGCAAAAACTCTGTCAGGTCTTCCGCCATGCGCTTGGTCAGCACGGTGATCAGCGAGCGATAGCCGGCCTGCGCGGTGGCGCGGACCTCGCCCAAGAGATCGTCGACCTGGGTGCGCGCCGGGCGGATATTGATCGGCGGATCGATCAGGCCTGTGGGGCGAATGACCTGCTCGACGAACACGCCGCCGGATTCCTGCAGCTCCCAGCCGGACGGCGTCGCCGACACCGCGACGGATTGCGGGCGCATCATGTCCCACTCCTCGAAGCGCAGTGGCCGGTTGTCCATGCAGGAGGGCAGGCGGAAGCCGTATTCCGCCAGCGTCGCCTTGCGGCGGAAGTCGCCTTTGAACATGCCGCCGATCTGCGGCACCGTGACATGGCTCTCGTCGGCGAACACCAGCGCATTGTCCGGGACATATTCGAACAGGGTCGGCGGCGGCTCGCCCGGCCGGCGGCCGGTGAGATAGCGCGAATAGTTCTCGATGCCGGCACACGACCCCGTCGCTTCCATCATTTCGAGATCGAAGGTGGTGCGCTGTTCGAGGCGCTGGGCTTCGAGCAGCCGGCCCTGATTGTGGAGCTGGTCGAGGCGCCACTTCAGCTCTTCCTTGATCGACTTCATCGCCTGGATCAGCGTCGGCCGCGGCGTCACATAATGCGAGTTGGCGTAGATCTTGATGAATTCGAGCTCGTCCTGCTTGTGGCCGGTGAGCGGGTCGAACTCCTCGATACTCTCGACGGTGTCGCCGAACAGGTTCACGCGCCAGGCGCGGTCTTCATAGTGGGCCGGGAAGATGTCGATGACGTCGCCGCGGACGCGAAACGTGCCGCGGGTGAAATCGTGCTGGGTGCGCTTGTATTGCAGCGCCACGAGGTCGGCGATCAGCTGGCGCTGGTCGATGCGCTCGTCCTTCTTCAGCGCGAAGGTCATCGCGGTGTAGGTTTCCACCGAGCCGATACCGTAGATGCACGACACCGAGGCCACGATGATGACGTCGTCGCGCTCCAGCAGTGCGCGCGTCGCCGAATGGCGCATGCGGTCGATCTGCTCGTTGATCGACGAGTCTTTCTCGATATAGGTGTCGGTGCGCGGGACGTAGGCTTCCGGCTGATAGTAGTCGTAATAGCTGACGAAATATTCGACCGCGTTGTCGGGGAAGAAGTTCTTGAACTCGCCATAGAGCTGCGCGGCCAGCGTCTTGTTCGGCGCGAGAATGATCGCCGGGCGCTGCGTGGCTTCGATCACCTTGGCCATGGTGTAGGTCTTGCCGGAGCCGGTGACGCCGAGCAGCACCTGAGTCCGGTCGTTGCGGTCGATGCCCTCCACCAGTTCCTTGATCGCGGTGGGCTGGTCGCCCTTGGGCTCATATTCGGACTTCAGCTCGAAGCGTACGCCGCCTTCGGATTTCTCCGGGCGCGGCGGACGGTGCGGCGTCCACACTTTCTGGTCCTTGAATTCCGGGCGGCCGTCGCGCACCAGCGCTTCCAGCGCATCGGCCGTGGCCTGCACGCCGAGGGCTTCCATCTTGTTGCGCGGCGGCCGCGCCATGGCGGCGGCGTCGTCTTCCTCGGTGGCGAAGCCGAGCTGTTTGGCCAGTTCCGGATCCAGCGTCGGGATCGAGGCCGAGGTGTTGTAATTGGCCTGCGGCGCTTCCTCGAGACCCTTCTGCTCGCTCAGCCGCGGCGCATAGGGCGCGACCACCGGCTGGGGAAACGGCTGCAATGGCGTCGGGCGCATGCCCGAAGATCTTGCTAAATCGTCGCCCTCGAACTTCTTCGGCGTCGATTTGCGTGCGCGATGCACCGCGGCCTCGCCGCCGGAGCGGCGCTCGAAGGAATTACTTGGCGGCGGCTGCAACCCGGTGCCCGAGCCCATGCCGGCATCGCCGCGATTGATCGCGGGATTCAGCAGCTCCGCCAGCGCCGGCCCGATCGGCTTGACGTCGGGACGGCCGGCGCCAGGCTTGGCGGCGGGTGTCTTGATTGATTTTGTGGGCTTTTTCGGAGAGTCGGGTTTCTTCGCCATGGGCGGAATATGGGGCGAGTCCGGTGGCGATAAAAGGGCCCTACTTGAGCAGCTTCAACAGCTTCTTGCCCGCGGGCGTGGCGAATTCCCTGGCATCGATGGTGCCGTCATTGTCGGGGTTTGCCGTACGGAACCGGGTTTCCACCACGGCGAGATATTCCGCCTTGTCGAGTGTGCCGTCATTGTCCGGATTGGCGGCCGCAAATTCGCTCTTGCTCATGCGGCCGCGTAGCTCCCTGGCGTCCAGCGTGCCGTCCTTGTCGCGGTCGAGCAGGTCGAACAATTTGCCGGCGGCGGCCTTGGCCTCGGCCATGTCGACGGTGCCATCCTTGTCGGGATCGAGCCTGACGAGGAAGCTGGCAGCGCTGGCTGGCAGCACGACGGCGAGCGACAGGGCCAGCGACAACAGAACGGTCCGACGCGACAACGCCATGGCAACCTCCCTTGAATACTATTCTTGATTGCAAGGATGCCTGAACGGAATAGTCGATTCAAGGGACGAGGCTTGCCGTCCTGCTTCCCGTCTGCAGGGCCGGCCTCGTCAAGCCTGTCCGGCGACCGGTTCCGCCCGCAGGCGCTTGAGCGATTCAGGCAGGCGCGCATCGACCCAGGTGCCGATGTCGCGCTGGTGGCGATGGACATACAGCCCCAGCGCAATGATGCCGATGCCGATCAGCGACAGCGCGAACGGGAACAGCATTGAATCCTTGAAGATCTTCTCGGCGAGGTCGCCGAGATAGATGGCAATGCCGATGGTGCCGAACACCGCGAACACGCGCCGCGACAAGGCGACCGAGATCAGCAGGAAGCCGACATTCAGCAGGCAGTATAGCGCCTTGTCGAGATTGGTGCCGTTCGACGTGGCGGTGATGCCGCCCCAGAATGTCAGAACGCCGAACAGATAAAGCCAGAATGCGAAATCGCCGCTGCGCTGGCGCAGGTTGACGATCACCGCAGCAACCAGAATGCCGAGGCCGAACCAGACCGAAATCTTGCGCGACATTTCCCAGTTGCCGTAGCCCGCACCGGTGATCCAGGGCACGACGTCCATCGACAGGAACCACAGTGCGACCGCCATGATGAAGACGATGAAGGGAAAGCGATAGAATTGCAGTGCCACGATGGCTGCAGCGATGGTTGCAAGCTCCATGAAGACGAAGCTGCCCTTGATCCAGACATAGAAGTCGCGCATCGCCGCCGGCTTGCCGAACTCGGTCCAGGCGCCGTAGGCATCCTGTATGCCGAACACGGCGAGCGGCGTCATCGCCACGGCGACCGCGATGAGCAGACCACCCGGTGTGCGCAGTTTCTTGACGGTCCAGAGATAGTGCCCGGCGGCGGTGAACAGGCCGGCATAGACAAGGGCAGTGGCAGTCAGCGCCGGTCCGCCCATTTGCGAGAAGGCGAGCGTCGAGAACAGTCCCATCGCTGATATCACCACCAGCGCGCCCGCATACCAGAGCAAATGCACGACATCGAATTTGGGCCCGGCCGCCGGCTGCTCCGGCACACGCGCCGTGAGGAAAGCCAGCAGGGCGTCGAGCTGCGTGGAAGGAAGCACGCCGGCTGTGACAGCCGCGCGCAGATCATCGGTCGAATATCGCATGCACTCTCTCCGCAATGCGCCATTCGACGCCGCAAGATGGATCAATCGGGTCAACGGGACCAGCTTCAGGAGACTATATGTCCTGCCGCGATGCCACGCCTTTGTCGAGTGCAGTGGCTGATACGTTCAATAAGCAGGCGAAGGATCGGAGGGCGAATGTGACTGCTATAGCCGCCGCACCGCATTGCCCTTGAACAGGATCGGCCCGGTCGTTTGCCTGATCGGCGAGCCGTCTTCGGGCTCAAGGGTGATCTCGAACAGCCGGTCGGCGACGATTTCCGGCGACAGCCGGGACCTCGACGAAGCGACGGGCGCCGCCGTGCTGCGCCAGGCGCGCGAATGGACACTCAACCCAAAAGCGATTGATGTGGATAAATCAATCAAAGGAGATGACCTGATAAATATCAACTACTGGATGTGCCGCGAATCTGGCGAGCTTTGCCTCATTACAAATCGAAGATTTGCTTGGGGGCGATCATGTTTTCAGGATTCGCGACGCGCTTTACTGCGCGAATGACGGCGCTTGTTCTGGTGGCGTCGATGCTGACGGGGTGTGCGGAGATCAATCGACGAGGCGGTGTCATTGCAGATGTCGAGGATTATGTCCTCTTCGTCGCACATACTAAAAGTCATCGCTTGTTTCGATCATACATGCTGATCGGCGTTCTATTGGCTGCTGCCCGACAGGGTAGCCACAATGAGATCGACAAGTCTGCAATAGCCGGGAATCTGCAATCTGCTCTGGCAATAGCTTATGAAAGCTATGCGTGTCTTTACACCAATTCAAAGAACGAAAACTGGATAGAGGCTGCCGTTACAAAGATAGGCAGCTATGAAGCGACGTCATTTCCCGAACCGGCGGTGTGCCAATTCTTCGATGAGAAGATGGCTCGCCTCGATTATGCATTGTACAGGCTCGCATTGAGTTCATTGTTCAATGAAAGAAGTAACGCTCAACTCGCAAGCATTCGTGACAAGCTCATAGGTGAGCTTCCGGTGATCTCAGCGTCTGCAAAAGCAGCTATTTTTGCCAATAAAGCCGTCAGTCAGGCCACCACCATTGTCGACGATCTGCTCAATTTGAGTTTTTCAAGTGCAGGTCCCGTCCTGACGTTGCTCCCGTTGTACCGTGACGCGCTTGAGATGAATATGTGGGTCATTACGGATAATCTTACAAAGATCTGTGGCGATGTTGAGGGATCCGCCGAAGCGATGCCCATCAACTACCGACCGGTGGAAACCGGCTATCCGATGGACTGCACCACGAAAGCCTACGCGAAGTCGATATTGAGCAATGGCAACGGAAACCTAGCGCTCTGGCGAGATTTCGTGTGGCGCATGAATTATTCTGTTGGTTCAATCGAGGCCTATCAGCCGCATTTCCTTCTTGTTTCGCGTCTGATCTGGCGGTCGTGCGAGAATCTGCTCGCGAACTGCAGTAATGTCATGACAAGTTCGTTCGAGTTGGCGGCCAAACAATCTCTGATTGTGAATTGGAACACCAAACAGCTAAAGAGAACCTATAGCGCCGAAGTGCCGACCTCTTCCCGGCTTGCCCGTCAACCTGTGCTGTCGCCGTTAATCGGTACAAGCTCGCCGAAAGACGTTGTTCCTCAGGGCCGAGAGCCTGATGCCACAGGGGCACTCGGTGAACCTAAGAAGCAATAGATATCGCCTTGCGCCAACGGATGACGTCAAGCAGGACGAACTGTCAGCATTGTTAAACATTTCGTCCCGCTAGTTCTTGGCGAGAGGCCCTTACAACGCCCTTGCTGCATTCCCCTTGAACAAAATCGGCCCCGTCGGTCTTCCGATCGGCGAGCCGCCTTCGGGCTCCAGCGTGATCTCGAACAACTGATCTGCCACGGTATCCGGCAGTGCTTCCAGATCGAGCTGCAATGTCCGCGACTGTCCGGTGAGACCGATGGACTTCGGGCCGATGTCGCGATCCCACAGGGTCCAGACCTGCAGCGTGCGGCCGGCGGGCACGTCGATCGGGCGCAGCGGGATCAGTTCGACGCGGCCGTCGGAGAAGGTGTTGACGATGGCACCGGTTTCCCTGGTGGCATCGTTGACCAGCACGGCGACATAGATCGGCTTGCGCTGCGCCAGCGCGATCAGTTCGCGGCGGAGTTGGCGCGACGTCGCGAGCGCGCCGATCAGGATCACCACAAGCATCAAGGCCGCGAACACCCCGCCGATCCCGGCGCTGCGCCAGAAGCCGATATTGTCCCACAGCGTTGCGCCGCGCAGCGCGGCGCGGGCGCCGGGCAGCGGGATCGCCGGTTTCACCCTGGTGGAGTCGGCGATGCGGTCCCACAGTGCGGCACTGGGGGCGAGTGCTTCGGCCGTGGCGTCGAGATCGGCCAATCGCTCCCGCCAGGTGCTGACGGCCCTGGCGAAATCGGCATCGTCGGTCATGCGCGCTTCGGCAGCGTCGAGCTCCGCGCCTTCCAGCAGGCCCATCACATAGTCGGCCGCGAGATCATCGGTGGGATGCGTATTGTCGTCGTGCATGCTCATCCCATGCACTCCTGCAGTGCGAACAGACTGCGGCGAACCCAGCTCTTCACGGTGCCCAAGGGCACCTTCAGCCGCCCGGCCAGTTCGCCATGGCTCATGCCATGGACATAGGCCAGCACCACGACATCGCGGCGCGGCCGGTCGATACGCTCCAGGCATTTGCGCAGCGCGGATGTTTCGGGCATCCGCGTCATAGTCGCCTCGCAGTCGATATCGAGCGCACTGTCGTCGGACGCATCATAGCGATGCTCGTTGCGATGAATGCTGAGCGCGCGGTTGCGCACGACAGCATAGAGCCAGCCACGCGCCGAGCCGCGATGCGGATCGAACGAGGCGGCGGCACTCCAGATCCGCACGAAGGCATCGTGCACGGCTTCCTCCGCCAGATCCTGCCGGAACAGGATGCGGCGGGCGACGCCGATCATCTTCGGGGCTTCGCTGTTGTAGATCATCTGCAGGGCTGCACGATCGCCGGCCGCGCAGCGCGCCAGCGCAGCCGACAGCTGCGCCTCGCGCGCGTGGCCGAGGCCCGCCTCGTCGCGCCGGGTCTCGGTGATGGTGCCATTCCCAGTCATGTTCATGCCCTTGCATGGTCAGTCTACCTTTGCCGCGCGCAATTGGATGCACCCAAATGAATTTATTTTCAGGGGCGTGCATCCAGTCGGGAGGCCCGCCGGTAGTCCCTGTGTCGGTCCCGAGGGGATCGCGGAACACAGGGAGCTACTTATGTCATTTCGTTCACTTTTCGCCGCCTCCGCCGCGCTGCTGCTGATCCCCGTGGCCGTCGCCAATGCCGCCCAGGTCGCAGCCCTGGTCGGTGGCGACACCATTGCGACGGTCGATACTGCGCAGAAGAAGGCGACCGGGTCCGTCAAGGTCACTGGTATTTCCGGCGCGCTGGTTGGCATCGACGTCCGGCCGGCCGACGGCATGCTCTATGGCCTGGTCGATGATGGCACCGTGGTCACTATCGCCGCAGACGGCAAGGCGACGGTGAAGTCCAAGCTCGACGCGATGCTCGCCAAGGGCGTCACTGCCACTGTCGACTTCAACCCGGTGGCCGACCGTCTGCGCGTGATGGGCTCGGACGGCATGAGCCTGCGCGCCAATGTCGATGACGGCAAGGTGACGAAGGACGGCGACCACAAATATGCCGAGACCGACATGCACAAGGGCGAGAAGCCCAACGTCATCGCCGGTGCCTATACCAATTCGGTGAAGGGCACCAAGGAGACGGCGCTGTTCAACATCGACGGCACCATCGGCGCGCTGGTCAAGCAGGCGCCGCCGAATGACGGCATCCTCGGCGCCGTCGGCAAACTCGGCATCAAGCCGGCGACTGTTGCTTTCGACATCTGGTCGGATGGCACCAGGAACGAAGCCTGGCTGATGGCCGACGGCATGCTCTATTCGGTCGATCTCGCCACCGGGAAGGCCACTGAAGCTGCCAAGATTTCTGGCGTCACCGGCAAGGTGACCGATATCGCGATCATGGGGATGTAAATCGCGCTCTGCGATTTTACTTGCGCGTTCACATACACCGCCAACGAATGCCGCGCTCCATGGGAACGCGGCATTCACGTTTTGCAGGACGGATCTGCATCCCGGCGTGGCCGCGCCATTGACTTCATGGGGTCGTTCTGGCGAACTTGATGCAACCGCATTCAGTTCGGATGCATGCCATCCAACACGCGCAGGAATACCTGATGATCGACCTTTATTACTGGAGCACGCCAAACGGCCACAAGATCACGATCTTTCTTGAGGAGGCGGGGCTGCCCTACAAGATCATCCCGGTGAATATCGGCAAGGGCGACCAGTTCAAGGACGACTTTCTGGCGATTGCGCCGAACAACCGCATTCCTGCGCTGGTCGATCATGAACCCAAGAGCGGCGGCAAGCCGATCTCGGTGTTCGAGTCCGGCGCGATGTTGATGTATCTCGCCGAGAAGACCGGGAAGTTCCTGTCGGGCGATCTCGCTGTGCGCTATGATGCGATCCAGTGGGTATTCTGGCAGATGGGCGGCCTCGGACCGATGGCCGGACAAAACCATCACTTTAGCAATTACGCGCAGGAAAAGATCACTTACGCCATCGACCGTTATGTGAACGAGACCAATCGTCTCTATGGCGTGCTCAACAAGCGTCTCGCAGATCGCAAATTCATCGCCGGCGACTATTCGATCGCCGATATGGCGAGCTATCCCTGGATCGTGCCCTACAAGAACCAGAGCCAGGACATCAACGACTTCCCGCATCTCAAGCGCTGGCTCGAAACCATCGCCGAGCGGCCGGCGGTCAAGCGCGCTTATGAGATCGCCAAAGAGGTCAATCCCAATTTCGGCCAGCCGCCGATCCGCACTGAGGAAGAGCGCAAGCTGCTGTTCGGTCAGACGTCGGCTGTGGTGAAGAATTAGCTCAGAATGACGAGAAGCAATCATGGCGCTGCAACTGTTCGAACTGGTCGGTACCGAAGAAGATCGTCCCTTCAGCCCGTTCTGCTGGCGCATCCGGATGGCGCTGGCGCATAAGGGCCTCGAAGCGACGTCGGTACCCTGGCGTTTCACCGAAAAGGACGCGATCAAGCCGCACAAATCTGAAAAGGTGCCGGTGCTGCTCGATGGTGAACGCGCGGTCAGCGACTCCTGGGCGATCGCCAATTATCTCGAAGACACCTATCCGGATCGCCCGTCACTGTTCGGCGGCGAGGGCGGCCGTGCCATGGGGCGGATGCTGAACTGGTGGGGCGACACGGTCGTGGTCGCCGGCATGTTTCCGTTCATCGTCGCGGATATTCATGGTCATCTGCGTCCGGTCGATCAGGTCTATTTCCGCGAGAGCCGCGAAGCGCGGTTCAAGAAGTCGCTGGAAGAGGTCGCATCCAATCGCGACACGGGCGTCGATGCCTTCCGCAAGTCGCTTGATCCGATGCGCCTCACCCTGAAGACGCAGCCGTTCCTTGGCGGCGCCGCGCCAAACTATGCCGACTACATCGTGTTCGGTCCGTTCCAGTGGGCGCGCGCGATCTCGCCGTTCAAGCTGCTGGCGGAAGACGACGCGATCTATGTGTGGCGCGAAAGAATGCTTGATGCTTTTAACGGCATGGCACGGAACTCGACCGGCTATCCGGTTTGAGTTCCACTATCTACGGGCGATGAATTGAGTAAACGCTGGTATTCATGTCCGCATACCAGCGTTGTTCTCGGTGGTGCTTGGTGCCTTTGTGAAAATCCGAGGATATTCCCTGTAACTCCCGCTATAAGGGAATACCTCAACGATTCACATTGTCCCACGCGCCAAGGTCTCTATGTCCGTTCCGCCTATCAATCTCGCCGACGATGCCGTGATGTTCGACCTTGCTCCGGTCTCGCTCTGGATCGAGGACTACAGCGATGTGAAGGCGCTGTTCGAGCAGTGGCAGGCGCAGGGGGTCGACGATATCGAGACGTTCCTGCTCGCCAATCCCGAACGGGTCCGTGAGTGCTCGCAGCACATCCGCATTCTCAAGGTCAATCGCAAGACGCTGTCACTGTTCGGCGCGCGCGACCTGTCTCACCTGACGCTCAGCCTCGGTCTGGTGATGCGCGACGATACGTTCAAGAGTCATGTGTCGGAACTGGCCCAGCTCTGGAGCGGCCGGAATCATTTTTCCAGCCATACGGTCAACTACACGCTGAAGGGCGAGCGCCTCGATATCCAGCTGCACGGCATTGTTCTGCCCGGACATGAAGAGCGTTGGGATCGCGTGATGATCGCCATCGAGGATGTGACCGAACGCGAAGGCGCGCGTCGTCGCCTTGCGGAGAGCGAGAATTATGCGTTCGGCCTGTTCGCGCATTCGCCGGTGTCGCTGTGGGTCGAGGATTTCAGTGGCGTCAAGCGCCTGGTGGACGACGTCCGCGCGCGGGGCATCGAGGATTTTCGCGTGTTCACGGATGTGCATGAGGAATTCGTCCTGCGCTGCATGAGCGAAATCCGCGTGCTTGATGTCAACAGCCGTACGCTGGAACTGTTCGGTGCACCCGACAAGGAGACACTACTCCGTCAATTGTCGGATGTGTTTCGCGACGAGATGGAGCCACATTTCCGCGAACAACTGATCGACCTCTGGGAGGGCAAGCTGTTCCAGCAGCGCGAGGTCGTCAACTACGCGCTCGACGGCACCAAGCTTCATCTGCTGCTGCAGTTCTCGGTCTTGCCCGGGCATGAGCGCGACTGGTCACAGGTGCAGGTCGCGCTGACCGACATCACCGCGCGCAAGAAGGCGGAAGCCTATCTGGAATATCTCGGCACCCACGACGTATTGACGCGCACCACGAACCGCTCGTTCTTCGTGGACGAACTCAACCGGCTCGAACGCAAGGGATCGCAATCGGTCACCGTGATCGTTGCCGATCTCAACGGCTTGAAAACGGCCAATGACGAACTTGGCCATGCCGCAGGCGACGCATTGCTGCGCCGTGCCGGCGAGGTGTTTGGCGAACTGGTCGAGAAGCCGGCCACCGTCTCGCGGATCGGCGGCGACGAATTCGCCGTTGTGTTGCCCGGGACCGATGCCATCGGAGGCGAAGCCGTGCTCGCGTCGTTAGCCGGGCTGATTGAAGTCAACAATCAGTACTATCCCGATCTGGTGCTGAGTCTCTCCACCGGGATTGCCACCGGCCGGACCGGCGAGCGGCTCGAAGCCGTAGTCAAGCGCGCCGATATGGAAATGCTGCAAGCCAAACGCAGCTACTATGCGCAACCCGATCGTGACCGGCGCAGCGCGGGCATGGTGTAGGCAAGCGCGGCAATCGGCACGCTTATGTCGGTGACATCGCGGCTGGAACGATGATTTCGTCGTGCACCACGCAGACGCCACTGCGTTCGCGTTACCTCGGTCGGTGATCTCAGGCGCAGCCTTTGGCGATAACGCGCTCGCCCTTCACCACGGTCTGGATCATCTTACGGGCAACGGCCTGGAACTCGTCCGGCTTTAAATAGCCCTTGCTATAGGCTTCCTGGGTCAGGCGATCGATGCGCTTGTCATCTGTGCTGGCCCATTGCTTGGCGATGTAGTCGGCGCCGAGTTTCCCGAAATTCTCCGGATAACGCTCCATCTGGTTCTGCCGGTGATAGTAGTATTCGCCGAGACCACTGATGAACTCCTTGCGGCCTTCTTCGGTGCACAGGCTGCCGGTCGGCCGCGCGAGGGCCCGGAAAGCGCTCTGCCGTTGTTTCTCGCGGCCCTCGACAAGGTATTTCTCGTCGGAGCCGTAAGCACGGTCGCTGTTCGGCAACTGCTTCGGCGGTGGAGCGGGCGTAAAGGCCCAGCCGGCGATCTGCCAGAGGACAATGGCCGCTATGACGTAAAGGAGTTTCATCGGCGCGGCCGTTCGGTCGGCCGTGTACAGGCGGAGACCGGATTGCCCTGGCTGTTTGCCAGCGTCATCACCTCCATTTGCAGTTTCGGCGGGAAGTCGTCTTTGCTGATTCCACCCTTCTCGAAGGCCTCGTTCAGGGCGGCGCGTACGCGCTGATCGAGCGGCGAGGAGTACATGACATTGGCGCGCTCCAGTACGGCCTCGCAATTGCCGAACATGGGATTGCATTTGTCCCGCCAGGCATAGCCCGCTGCATAGGCCGTGGTTGCTGCCACGAGATTGGCCTTCATGCTGGCATCACAGGGCGACAGCGCATAGCCGGTGGCGGCCTGCAGCGCTTCCATACGCAACGGATTGCGTTTGGCGTTGTCCGGATCGTTAATCGCTTCCTGGGTCCGCCGCTCACGCACCTGCTCGGTCTTGTCGTTGCCGAATGTTGCATCGACCGTCGCCGCCATGGGTTTGGCAGGCGACGTGAACGGCGAGCGCGTCGGAAATCCGCGCGCGGCCCAGACGCCGATGACGAAGGTGCTGACGGCGACGCTCACGAAAAGGGCAATACGGTTCATGGCAATCCCGCACGGGTTTCAATCGGAAATTGCATAAACCGAGGCGGCTTTAATGTGAGGTAACTACGTGCCTTGCGATGTTCTCAGGCTTAATCGTCTCGTGACCGTTTCGCTCAAGTTTGAACGAACGGGTGGTGCCGGCAGCACGTCCGTCAGGTCGTGGCGTGCGCCGCCGCTGCCGCCTTGGCGCGCAGGCAGTCGCGACACAGGCAGTCGCCGCCTGTGGTTGGCATCGGCAGTTTCGCGGTCTCCTCGGCGCACCAGCAATTGCCGGACAGGTCGCAGCCGAATTCAGTCCCGCAGTCCGAACAGGTGAGGCGGCGGCTGAGCGGCTGTGCAGTTTCTGTCCGATAATTCATGAAAGCAGCCCAAATTTCAGCGCGATTTTCATGCCGGGTTCATCTGTTCCACCCGTATATCGGGTGTGGCGCCTGTGATGGCCAGATGCATCATAGGACGAAGGCAGAATGAGGGAAATCCGATGGCCCGCGACCCGCAAGGCGCGCTGATTGCGCTGAACCGATTCGGCTTCGGCGCGCGGGGGGGCGCCTCCGGCGATATCATCAATGCGGCCTCCGATCCCCGCGGCTTCGTGAAAGCCGAGCTCGCGCGTCCCAATGCCGCGCTGCTGGAATTGCCCGGCCTGCAATCGACGACGGAGCTGGGGCTGGCGATGTTCGCCTATCAGCTCGAGGTGAAGACGGCGCGCGAGGCGGCGCTGAAGACGCCGGCGCTGGTGCCGGTGGAAGCGAGCCCGGCCGCGATGGACAAGAAGCCGGACGCACCGGCCAATATGAATAATGCCATGACCGGCAACACCACCATGACAGTGCAGCCCGATGCGGCGAAGCCGCCGCCGGCCGTCGCGCTGCCGCCCAATGTGGTGCAGAAGACCTATCGCGCAGAAGCGCTGGCGCGGATCCAGCGCGCGACCATTACCGAGGGTGGCTTCGTCGAGCGCCTGGTGGTGTTCTGGTCGAACCATTTCTGCATCTCGGCCAGCAAGGGCGACCCGGCGCGGATGTGGGCTGGCTCCTTCGAACGCGAGGCGATCCGCCCTTATGTGCTCGGTAAATTTGCCGACATGCTGAAAGCCGTCGAACAGCATCCGGCGATGCTGTTCTTTCTCGACAACCAGCAGTCGATCGGCCCGAACTCGAAAGCCGGCGAGAGGGGCAAGCGCGGCCTCAACGAAAATCTCGCGCGCGAGATCATGGAGCTGCACACGCTCGGCGTCGGCGGCGGTTACACGCAAGCCGACGTGACATCGCTGGCGCGCATCATCACCGGCTGGACCTTTGCCGGCCGCGAAGGAAAGATCGGCACCCCCGGCAGCTTCGCTTTCAACGCCAATGCGCATGAGCCCGGGCCGCAGCAATTGCTGGACAAGACCTATGACGACGCCGGCGTAACGCAGGGCGAAGCCGCGCTCGCCGATCTCGCGCGGCATCCGTCGACGGCGAAATTCATCGCCAGGAAATTCGCGCAGCATTTCGTGGCGGACGCGCCGCCACCGGCACTGCTGGCGCGCCTCGAAGGCGTGTTCAGAAAGACTGATGGCGATCTGAAGGCGCTGGCGCTCGCGCTGCTCGACTCCAATGAAGCGTGGCAGATGCCGATGGCCACGCTGCGCACGCCCTACGAATATCTGATCTCGACCGGCCGCCTGCTGGCGCGCATTCCCGAAGATCCCGGCCGCTACTTCGCGGGCCTACAGACGCTCGGCCAGTCGCTCTGGACGCCGCCGGGGCCGAACGGCTTTCCGGACGGCAATGCCGCTTGGGCGGTGCCCGAAGGCATGAAGTTGCGGCTCGATCTCGCGGCTCAGATTTCCACGCGGCTGCCCGACAGTATCGATCCGCGCGAGATGTTGGACGTGGTCGCCGGCGAGGCGGCGTCATCCGAAACACGACAGACGATCGCGCGCGCGGAGACGCGGCAACAGGCCTTGACGCTGCTGCTGATGTCGCCGGAATTCCAGAGGAGATGACGATGGACTGCTGTGAAAGCCGCATGCTCGGCCCCACACGCCGATCGCTCTTGCTATCAGGCGCAGCCTTTGCGGCCTGGGCCTATCTGCCGAAATTTGCCCGCGCCGCCGACGCGCGCGATCCGCGCCTGATCGTCGTGATTCTGCGCGGTGCGCTCGACGGCCTCGCCACTGTCGCGCCGCTCGGCGATCCCGATTACGCCGGCCTGCACGGCTCGATCGCGTTGGCGAAAGATGGCCCGAACGCGGCTATCGCGCTCGACTCGTTCTTCGGCATGCATCCGGCAATGCCGGAATTCGCGCGGATGTATCGCGACAAGAAGGCGGCTGTGGTCCATGCGGTGGCGACGTCCTATCGCGAGCGTTCGCATTTCGACGGACAGGACGTGCTGGAGAGCGGCTATGCCGGCCCCGGGCGCGTGCAGTCCGGCTGGCTCAACCGCGCCATTGAATCGCTGCCGCGCGGCGAACGCGTCTCGTCCGGTCTAGCGATCGGACCGACCACGCCGCTGGTGCTACGCGGCGCCGCGCCGACGGTGGGCTGGGCGCCGGTCAATCTGCCCAATGCGGCCGATGATACGGCGATGCGGCTGATGCAATTGTATCAGGATCGCGATCCCGCTCTGGCGACGGCGCTGTCGCAGGGTCTGAATCTCGACAAGATTGCGGTCGGCGATGCGATGAAGCCGAAAGGCGGCGGCAATCCCAATGAGGCGATGCGCCAGGTCGCGCGCGGTGCAGCGAAGCTGATGGCGGCCGATGACGGCCCGCGCATCGCGGCGCTGGCTTTCGACGGCTGGGATACCCATGCGCAGGAAGGCGGCCCGGTCGGGCGCCTTGCGCAATTGCTCGGCGGTCTCGATGGCGCGCTGGCGGAATTCGAGAGCGGGTTGGGCGCGCATTGGAAGGACACGATCGTCGTTGTCGCTACGGAGTTCGGTCGCACCGCCAAGATCAACGGCACGGCCGGCACCGATCACGGTACCGGCACGATCGCGCTGCTTGCCGGCGGCGCGATCAAAGGCGGCCGGGTGATTGCGGACTGGCCGGGCCTTGCGAATGGCAAGCTCTATGAAGCCCGCGATCTCGCCCCGACCACGGACCTGCGCGCGATCTTCAAGGGCGTGCTGCACGATCACCTCGGCATCCGCGAGCGTGCACTGGCCGAGCAAGTGTTTCCTGACAGTGCGCTGGTGAAGCCGGCGAAGGGATTGGTGGCTGCTTAATCCCTCCCTCAAGCGGCGAAGCCGCGCAGTGGGGAGGGTGGATCGACCGCGAAGCGGTTCGAGACGGGTGGGGTGCCACACGCGCTGCAGAGTGCGTGGCACCCCACCCGTCTCGTTTGCTCGCTGCGCTCGCAACGCGCCACCCTCCCCACTGCGCGCGGCTACGCCGCGCTTGGGGGAGGGAAAGAAAGCGCTACCCCAGCGTAATCCCGTCGATCTCCTTCATCTCCTCCGCCGTCAGCTTCCACTCGGCAGCCTTCACATTCTGCTCGATCTGCTCGACGCGCGTGGCGCCGGCGATGACGCTGGAGACTTGCGGGCGGGCGGCAAGCCAGGAGAAGGCGAGTTCGAGCAGCGTGTGGCCGCGGGCCTTCACGAAGGCGTCGAGCTTCTCGACGATCGCCTGATTGCGCGCCGTGCCAGAGCGTTCGCGCAAAGCGGGGGCCTTGGCGAAGCGTGAGTCGGCCGGCGGCTCGGCGCCGGGCTTGTATTTGCCGGTCAGGAGGCCGTTGGCGAGCGGGAAGAACGGCAGCAGGCCGAGGTTGAAATGCTGCGCGGCCGGCAGCAGGTCCTTCTCGATGTCGCGGACCACGAGACTGTATTCGTCCTGGCACGACACGAAAGGCGCAACGCCCATCTGGCGTGCGGCCATCTCGGCTTCGGCGATGCGCCAGGCCGGGAAGTTGGAATTGCCGATGTAGCGCACCTTGCCCTGGCGCACGAGGTCGTCGAGCGTGCGCAGCGTTTCTTCGATGGGCGTCAGCGCATCGTAATCGTGCTGCTGATACAGATCGATATAGTCGGTCTTCAGCCGCTTCAGGCTGGCTTCGACGGCGCTCATGATGTAGCGGCGCGAGGCGCCCTGCTTGCTGCCGTCATTGCTCATCGGCTTGCAGTACTTCGTCGCCAGCACGATGTCCTTGCGGCGATCGCCGAGCACTTCACCCAGCACCGTCTCGGAGCCGCCCATGCCGGCATAGATGTCGGCGGTGTCGAACAGTGTGATGCCGAGATCGATCGCCTTGTGGATGACCTTGCGCGAGGTCTCCAGATCGGTGCGCTGGCCGAAATTGTTGCAGCCGAGACCGACGGCGGAGACGCGAAGGCCGGAGCGGCCGAGATTACGGATTTCCATGATGAGTGTGCCTTGTGAGGGAAGCGCGGACGAAGGTTATGGCGCGCGCCTCGTCGTGCAGCAAGACACTCTGCATCATGGCAGTCGCGCGGGCGCTCAGGCGATGGCGGAAGCGGACTCGGGCGTTTGAGCTTCGGGCGCGGGCAGGGCGGCCGGGGTCTTCCGCGGCGGGCCGGCGCGCAGCGCTGCGGATGTCATGCGTCGCACGGCGTTTTCCGCGTCGCGCGTGATGGTCTTGCGATCAGTGGACATGTCATAGGCGACGGCTTCGCCCCAGCTTACGACGACGTCGATGGCGCCCGACGACAGAATGCCGATGAAATGCGGGATCAGGTCGAGGTCGCCATACCACGCCACGTTCTCGCGAAAGGCGCGGCCGACCGGCAACCCGCCGAACCCGACATAGGCAATCGACATCGGCTGCACGGTGATCTTGTCATGATGCGTGGACTCGCCGAGCGCATGATGCACCGAGCCAATCAGCGCCGAGCGGAACGGCAGCACGCGCATGCCGTCGCTGGAAGTGCCCTCGGCGAACAGCACCACGGCATCGCCGGACAACATGCGGTCGCCGATTTCTTGCGCCGTCGCGCCGGTCTTTTGCCGGCGCTCGCGCTCGACAAAAATCGTGCGCTGCAATTTGGCAAGCCAGCCGAACACCGGCCATTTGGCAACTTCGCTCTTGGCGACGAATACCACGGGCGCCCGGGCACCGATGATGATGATGTCGAGCCATGAGACGTGATTGGAGAGGATCAGTACCGGCGTGTCTGATGTCCGCTTGCCGACCTCGTGAATGCGCACGCCGATCAGCGCGCAAAGGATGCGGTGAAACAGATGCGGAATGCTCTGCTGCCAGCGCAGGCCGAAGGCCAGTGCGATCAGCTGAAACGGCGCCAGCAGCAGCGTCAGCATGGTCAAGGAGAGCAGGACGGCGGCGAAACGGATCATGGGTTTATTATACCGGGGCCGGCTTCCGCAGGCAAAGTGGTTGCGCAGGCAAAAAGAAGCGGTCCCGGTCAGCGCGGCAACTGACGGAGACCGCTGGGGAAGCACCCGATTGGCGACGGGGGGAAGCAACCGGCTGCATGGGGAGCCTAGCCGGGGCGAGTGACATCGCCATGACAACCCGGGATATCCACAGGTGGCTTTGCGCCCTATTCGGCTGCGTCCAGCCGGTGTGGGCCGAACACGTCGCCTTCACGCAGCGCCAGATAATAGTCGCGCTCCGAGAGTTCGTCAGTGTGGCGAATGAGGTCGGTCACCGGAGTGTAGCTCAGCATCCGCCCGCCATCGGGCAGCACAGCACAACTCAGCCGCAGCACCCAGCCATTGGCGAGGCGCAACGTCGTCGGCGTGGAATTGCCGGCGCGGATCATCTCGACGCGCCTGGCGATGAAGCTGTCGACCTCGTCGTCGGGGAGGGCGTAAGCGTGGGTATCGCGTGCGTGATACATCAGCGCGATCAGCGGCGGCTTGCTGTCGGCCTTCTCGTCGGGGAGCATGAAGTAGTCGCGGAAGGCGCGGTTGATGAATTCGGCGCGGGTGTCGGCATTGAGAAGCACGACACCGATATCGATCTGGTCGAGCGCGGCGGAGAGGCGCTGGGCAGTGGCGTGCTGCTCGTTCTCGCGGGCCCGGGCCGCGCGTCGCAGCCGAAAGAGGCGGATTGCCAAAGTGATCCCGACGGCTGCGATCACGATGATCGCCGTTTCAATTCCCGGATCGAGAATCAGTCGCCAATCGTACTGCATCGGCTGTACCTGTGTGCGTACAAAGGTAATTAACGCAGGTTGGCCGCTGGTTGCAAAAAGGCCCACAATTTCCCGGCGGTATCGCTAAGGGCGCGTGGAGAGCCGCGGCATCATTTTCCCTTTGTTCGTTTCAAATGCTATCGATGCCACCGGAACCGGCACCGGCCTCTGAATGTTAGCGCCGCGATTTGAAAAGGATCCCGATCGAATGCCCTTCACCATTCCGCCCCTGCTGTTGCCGATTTTGATGCTGCTGGCCTCGAATATCTTCATGACCTTTGCCTGGTATGGCCATCTGAAATTCAAGGACCATTCGCTGTCCCTGGTCATCATGGTGAGCTGGGGCATTGCCTTCTTCGAGTATTGGCTTGCTGTGCCCGCCAACCGCTGGGGTAGCGAGGTCTACAATGCCGCCCAGCTCAAGACGATGCAGGAAGTTATCACGCTGGTCGTGTTTGCTGTATTTTCGGTGCTGTATCTGAAGGAGCCGCTCGGCTGGAATCACGCGCTGGGCTTTGCCTTCATCGCGCTCGGGGCGTTCTTTATTTTCCACAAGTGGTGAGGTCATCACTCACCTGTCATCGCCCGACCTGGCGCGCGATTGGGCGCTCGGATCGGGCGATCCAGTAAACACAGGCATTGATGCTCAACACAGGCGTCTGCGTTTACTGGATCACCCGTTTTCGCGGGTGGGCAACCGAGTTTGGAAAGGCCTTATCGGCTTGCCGGCGTAACGCGCAAAATCCGCCCCGCCGAACTATCCGTAAGCAGCCACAGCGCGCCGTCCGGTCCCTGCCGGACGTCGCGGATGCGTTCGTTGAGATTCTGTAGGATGCGCTCTTCGGAGGTGACAGTATTGCCGTTGAGCTGCAGCCGCACCAGCATCTGGCCGGCCAGCGCGCCGGTGAACAGGCTGCCGCGCCAGCGCGGGAAGAGATCGCCGGTGTAGAAAGTCATGCCCGATGGTGCGATCGACGGCACCCAGTATTTCACCGGCTGCTCCATGCCGGGCTTCGACGTGGTTTCGTGGATCTTCGCGCCGGAATAGTCGATGCCATAGCCGATCACCGGCCAGCCGTAATTCTTGCCCTTGCCGATGATGTTCACTTCATCGCCGCCGCGCGGCCCGTGCTCGGTCTCCCACAAGTCGCCTGTTGCCGGATTGATGGCGAGGCCTTGCTGGTTGCGATGACCGTAGCTCCAGATCTCTGGCCTGGCGCCGTCGCGGCCGACAAACGGATTGTCCTTCGGTACCGAGCCATCCGGCGCGATGCGGATCAGCTTGCCGAGATGATTATCAAGACTCTGCGCCTGATCGCGGCCGCTATAGTGTTCGCCGAGCGTAACAAACAGGTTGTTGTCAGGCGCCTGCACAATACGGCAGCCGTGGTGATTGCCCGACGACAGCGGGCCGTCCTGGCGAAAGATCACCTTCATGTCATCAAGCCGCGGCGCAGGGCCCTCGACAAGCTTGCCGCGCGCGATCGCCGTGCGAGCGCCGCTGCCCGAACGTTCCGAGTAGCAGAAGTAGATCGTGGTGTTCTGCTCGTAGTTCTTGTCGGTGATGACGTCGAGCAAACCGCCCTGGCCGACGACCATAACCTCGGGCACGCCTTTCACTGCAGGCGACAACTGTCCCTGCGGTGAGACGATACGGATGCGGCCGGGCCGTTCGGTGACCAGCATGCGGCCCTCGGGCAGAAACGCCAGCGCCCATGGATGAGCGAGGCCGGAGGCGACGGTCTGCACTTCGAGCCTGCCGGCCGACGAGCCGAATGAGGTGTTTTCGCCACGGGTGGTCGTGGCGATCAGAAGGCTCGCGGTCACGACGATAGCCGCCGTCAACGTGACGGTGACCCAGATCACGGGCCTTTTCATCGGTATGGCTCCATCGCGGAGTCGCAAGTTGCATAAGCGATGCGCGGCATCGCGGCTGAGTGTTTATGAATTGTGGGGACCGTCAGAGCGGCATCGCACTCGCCACCGGGATCGACATCACGGTCAGGGCGAGGATGACGCAGAGCGATAGACAGCCAACCGCGAGCGACGCCGCGACGGCGTGGGTCAACCGGGTGGATGCGATGGACGTGGGGCGCGCCTGAAATCCTGCACCCACGCGAAGCGACCGTATCATGGCCGTAAATCCTTCAAATCGCGGGCGAATCACCCGCGTGCTACAAATTCGCAGCTGCGGCAGGCGAGATTTGGGCGGGATTGGCCGTAACTATGGCGGGAAAATGGCATTCACAGCACTTATGCCCGCTATTTCCGGGCTTATGCGTCGGCCACTACGTCCAAAGTATCGTATTCCGAGGAGGTCGGGTGCCAGTCCATGGAGATAAAGCCCGGCTGGGTTTCCACCAGACGCAGCCAGCGGCGGATCGACGGGAAGCTCGACAGGTCGAAATCGCACTTCTCGGCGACGTGGGTGTAACCGTATAGCGCGATGTCGGCGATGGTCAGCTGGCCCGCGGCGAAGAAGTCATGGATCTTGAGGTGATTCTCCATCACCTGCAGTGCGGCATAGCCACGCTCCATCCAGTCTTCCAGCGCGTGGGTCTGCAGGTCGCGGCCACCGCGCACCAGGCACAGC
The DNA here is from genome assembly GCF_051811025.1 of Tardiphaga sp. 813_E8_N1_3. Lineage (NCBI taxonomy): Bacteria > Pseudomonadati > Pseudomonadota > Alphaproteobacteria > Hyphomicrobiales > Nitrobacteraceae > Tardiphaga > Tardiphaga sp. 813_E8_N1_3. The sequence continues at coordinate 4,419,161 of NZ_JBPWQE010000001.1, read as the reverse complement.
CAGAAATAGGCGGCGCCGAGATTCGGCTCCAGGGCGTGCTGTTCGAAGAACATCCACTGCATGGCTTCGGCGCGGTCCATGCGCGATTCCGGCGCCAGAGACGTGCCGATTGCGACATACCAGAGAATGGCGTTGGACTCGGCGAGATAGCGGCCTTCGGCGATCTCGAGCAACGGCACCTGGCCGCTGGGATTCTTGGCCAGAAATTCCGGGGTACGGCTCTCGCCGCGCAGAATGTCCACTTCGATGGCGCGATAAGGCGCGCTCAAGAGCGCCAGCGCGAGGCGAACCTTGTAGCTATTGCCAGAGCGCTGCATCGAATAGAGTTTGTACATTCGCAGGTGTTCGATTCATTTCAGGTCAAGGCAACTGCGCGATTGGCCAGCGCAGATCGCGGTTAGACAATGATGCTGATGCGAGCCTGTCGCAAGGCCCAAGGACTGGAAAAAGTCGAAAACGGCTGCAGCAGTCTGGATTGAGAAAAATGTATGTCCGGCAGCATTCCGCAATGGAAGATCACGCTGCCGCGATCCGTGTGTGAAGGTGCGGCGATGTGCTGTTATCAGCGAGGGCGCGCCGCAGCACGATGATATAGAAAGCGATCATCACCAGAAAGCCGAGCGGCAGTTCGATGGCCCCGGCAATGCTGCGCGTCAGCAGCGGCATGATCCATGTCAATGCCAGCAGTGTGATCTCATAGTTGCGAAATCCTCTGCGGAAGCCGGTTACGACCATGAATGCAATGGCTGGACCGAGAAGCATCAGATCGTAGTCGAGCACGTGCGGCGAAGCGAGAAGGGTTGCGATCAACAGGATTGCGGCCTTGAGATTTGTGTCACGTGCCACGCGCGACGCCCAGACTGCGCTGGCAATCACGGCGATCGAGACGATGCCCTGGACGAGATACGCGGATGCGATATTTCCCCTCCACATCCGTATTGCCGCGAATGCGCTCTGCAGTTTCTCGAATCCGACCTGTCCCTGTTCGAGCAGGAGCTGACGCGATGTCTCGGTAACAGATGCGAAAGCGATCCAGCAGTCGATGCCGAACAAGGCGCTCGTGATACCCGTGAGAGCGATGACGGTGATGGTTGCTGCAGCGATGCATCGCCACTGGCCCGCCGCGAATAACGCCAGCGGAATGACGATGGCAAATTGCGGCTTGTAGGCCATCAGCGCAAACAGGATGCCTGCAAGATAAGGGCGCTGCGGAAGTGCGAGCAGGGCGCTGCCGAACAGGCCCGCGGTCAAAAAGCCGTTCTGACCATGACCGAGATTGATGAATGCCGCTGGGAACGCCATCGCTACCGGGAGCCACAGGCGATGCATCGCATCAGGCAGGGCGGCTCGTTTCAGGATCGCCGAGATCACGAGCAGGTAGAATACGAAGCTGCCGCCCTGCCAGATAGCAAGCGCGAGCGGGTAAGGGAGCATTGCCAGCGGAGTTGCGACCAGCAGAAAAATCGGCGGATAGAACCAGGCGTAATAAGGGGTATCGCTGCCGAAAAGTTGCTGCTGGCGCGCGTAGTGCGCCGCTACCGTATAACTATCGAGGGCTTTGCCCTCGAGGGCGAGCGCTCCCGCGGTATAGAAGCTTGAGAAATCGGTCCCGATCGGCTTGCCGTTGCGGTCGATCACGCCATCCGAGACCGCAATCCAGCCGGCGAAGGCCAACATGCCCAGAGCGAGCACGATCAGGCTGTAAGCCCGCACGCGTTCGAGGGTCAGCCATGCGCCGCTTTCAATGTGCTGCCAGATCCGGATCATTCTAAGGGTGCATTTTGGCTCAAATCGTCGATTGCAGCGTACGGATGACGCTATCGTCCCCCGTTTAACGCTTGCTGAATTGCATCACTTCCAGATGTGTTTTTGCCCAACCTTCTTGCGATGCAGGATTACACGCACTAGGGTGCGCCGATCCCAGCAGGATCAGCCATTTTGACGTCGCCGACCGCGGGTCCGCGACCTTTCTCAGGAGAAGATGATGTCGTTTTTGTCCGCTGCGCTCGACCGTGTGAAGCCGTCCGCGACGATCGCGGTGACGGATAAAGCACGTGCGCTGAAAGCAGCCGGCCGCAACGTCATCGGTCTTGGTTCGGGCGAGCCCGATTTCGACACCCCGGCGAATATCAAGCTGGCAGCGATTCACGCCATCGAGGCCGGCAAGACCAAGTACACCGCCGTGGACGGTATTCCCGAACTGAAGGAAGCCATTATCGGCAAGTTTCAGCGCGAGAACGGCCTGACCTACAAGCCGAACCAGATCATCGTTGGCACCGGCGGCAAGCAGGTGCTCTACAACGCGCTGATGGCGACGCTGAACCCGGGTGACGAAGTCATAATCCCGGCACCGTATTGGGTGAGCTATCCGGAAATGGTGGCGCTGGCCGGCGGCACGCCTGTGTCCGTGGTCTGCACCGCGGAGTTCGGCTTCAAGCTGCAGGCGTCCGCGCTGGAAGCGGCGATCACGCCGAAGACCAAGTGGATCATCCTGTGCTCGCCGTCCAACCCGACGGGCGCCGCCTACAAGAAGTCGGAGCTCAAGGCGCTCACCGATGTCCTCGTGAAGCATCCTCACGTTTGGGTGATGACCGACGATATGTATGAGCACCTCGTCTATGACGACTTCGAGTTCACCACGCCGGCACAGATCGAACCGTCTCTGTTCAATCGCACGCTGACCGTGAACGGCGTCTCCAAGGCTTACTGCATGACCGGCTGGCGCATCGGTTACGCCGGTGGTCCCGCCGAGCTCATCAAGGCAATGGCGACCATCCAGTCGCAGTCGACCTCGAACCCGTCGTCGATCGCGCAGTGGGCAGCCGTCGAAGCGCTCAACGGTCCGCAGGACTTCATCCCGAAGAACAATGCCGTGTTCAAGGAGCGCCGCGATCTCGTGGTGGCAATGCTGAATCAGGCCTCGGGCATCAACTGCCCGCGTCCGGAAGGCGCATTCTACGTCTATCCGTCCTGCGCCGGCACCATCGGCAAGACTGCGCCTTCGGGCAAGGTTATCGCCAATGACGAAGACTTCGTCACAGAACTGTTGGAAACCGAAGGCGTGGCGGTGGTGCAGGGTTCGGCCTTCGGCCTTGGCCCGGCATTCCGCATCTCCTACGCGACGAAAACGTCCGATCTCGAAGATGCCTGTAAGCGCATCCAGCGCTTCTGCGGAAATCTTCGGTAACAAAACCTGCCCCGAAACTTTTGACGATTTCGGGGCTTATTCCGGGAAGCGCCTTGTTTTCGACACGGCGCTTCCTTCTTGTCCCCTCGCTATTAAAATCCCCAAGGTGGAGTAACACTATGCGACTTTCCAAGATGTTCGGCCTGACGGCCGTGGCCTTTGCGGCGTCGGTTGCGACCGCAAATGCACAGCAGCCTGGCAGCGTTCAGGTTGGCGTGCTGGAGTGCCGTGGCGGCCAGAACGTCGGCTACGTGGTCGGTTCGAATGCGCACCTCAACTGCGTCTTCCAGAGCGCCGGTGGCCGCGCCGAAGGTTACGTCGCCAACATCCGCCGTTTCGGCCTTGATCTCGGCTTCACCGAAAACACCACCGTGCAGTGGGCTGCCTTCGCTCCGACCACCCGCGTTCCCCGCGGTGCGCTCGCCGGCAGCTACGGCGGCGTCGGCACCAACGCGTCGGTTGGCCTCGGTTTCGGCGGCAACTTCCTCGTTGGCGGTCCGGGCAACACCTATTCGCTGCAGCCGATCTCGGTGCAGGGCCAGACCGGTCTGAACGTCGCCAGCGGCATCGTTCAGCTCGAACTGGAATCGACCGGTCCCGTCAGCGGTCATCGTCGCCACAAGCGTGGTCATCGTAGCCACCGCTAAGTGATCGCTGCGATCGTGTAAGCGATCGGCAAGGTTAACGAAAAGGCCCGCGTGAGCGGGCCTTTTTTGTTGCGCGCGCCACATGCGTGGCGCTGTCATTGAGCGGTATCATTGGCTATGGATAGTTCAGTTGACGCGGAAGTGATTGAAGCCTCCGCGTCAAGGATCCATGCATCACACCGTTCACCCGGAGATCACTCGATGAGCCGCCTTTCGCTCCTTCTCGGCCTTGCCGCCTCGACCTTCGTTGCCTTCAGCGCGCAGGCCCAGCAGCCCGTTCAACTCGGCGTTCTCAATTGCCGCGGCGGCGCCAGCGTCGGCTTCGTCGTCGGGTCGGTGACCAATCTCGGCTGCGTGCTCACCGGCACGGGTCGTCCGGACCAGCCTTATGTCGCAACCATCCGCAAGGTGGGCATCGACCTTGGCATCACCCAGGAAACCGCACTGTCATGGGCCGTGTTCGCACCTGTGAACTATCCGGGTCAGGGCGATCTGTCCGGCAACTATGCCGGGGCACAGGGTTCGGCCTCGTTCGGTGTCGGCCTCGGCGCCAATGTGCTGGTTGGCGGTTCGCAGAATTCGATCGCGCTACAGCCGCTCAGTCTGCAGGGCTCGACCGGCCTCAATGTTGCCGCCGGTCTCGAAAGCCTGGAACTGCGCCCGGGCCGCTGATCGCTACAACGGTCGCTTGAACGCGTCTAATCCGGCTTCGCCATATGCGGAGCCGGATTTTTCGTATCGTGATCCCACCACATTTGATTGTGCCTTCCGCATCGCAGCGACGTTTCCGTCTTGCCAAATGTCCGGACCGGGTCGAGCATTGATGGCCGACCCAATCACGGGCCGAGCTCCAGACAAGGAGGCGGCAATGGGACAAGACCTGAGAAGTCCCCAAGGTCCACAAGGCAATGCCGCAAAGTGCATTGCGCTGGTGGGCCCCTTCCAGAGCGGAAAAACCACACTGCTTGAAGCGATCATGGCCCGCACCGGGGCGATCCCGCGGGCCGGCAGCGTCGATAACGGTACGAGTATCGGCGATGCCAATGCGGAAGCCAGAGCCCACAAGATGGGCGTCGGCCTCACCGCGGCCACTACCACTTTCATGGGCGACAGCTACACATTCATCGACTGTCCGGGCTCGGTGGAGTTCGCACATGACATGCGCGCGGCATTGCCCGCCGTCGACGCAGCCATCGTGGTTTGCGAGGCAGATGCGCGAAAATTGCCGCAGCTGCAATTGATCCTGCGCGAACTCGAAGACCTCGGCATTCCCAGATTTCTGTTTCTCAACAAGATCGACCGCGCCCACAAGCGCGTGCGCGAGACGCTAGCCACATTGCAGCCGGCCTCGCGCGTGCCGCTGGTGCTGCGGCAGATCCCGATCTGGAACGGCGACCTGGTCGCCGGCTTCGTCGATCTCGCGCTGGAGCGCGCTTTCGTCTATCGCGAGCACAAGGCGTCCGAGGTCATCAAGCTCGAAGGCGGCGATCTCGACCGCGAGAAGGAAGCGCGTTTCTCTATGCTGGAGAAGCTTGCGGATCATGACGACGCGCTGATGGAGCAGTTGCTTGACGACATCGCGCCGCCGGCCGATGCCGTGTTCGACGATCTCGCACGCGAATTGCGCGAGGGGGTGATCTGTCCGGTGCTGCTGGGCTCGGCGATGCGCGAGAACGGTGTGCTGCGGCTGATGAAGGCGCTACGCCACGAGGCACCCGGCGTGGCCGAGACGGCGAAGCGCCTCGGCGTGCCCGATAGCAAGGATGCGATCGGTTACGTGTTCAAGAGCAGCCATCTGCAGCATGGCGGCAAGCTGTCTTACGCGCGCGTGCTGAGTGGTCATCTCGATGATGGCGCAACATTGCTGTCCTCGTCTGGCGAAAGCGGGCGTGTCTCCGGCATTCTTGCGGCGAGCGGCGGACATGACAGCAAGCGCGCATCGGCCGATGCGGGCGAGACCGTCGCGCTCGGCAAGCTCGATCATGTCAGGACCGGCGACACGATCTCGACCGGCAAGACCGTGCCGGCGTCTCTGGTGAATGTCGTGGCCGCGTCGCCCGTGCTGGCCATGGCGCTGGCGTCCGCCGATCGCAAGGACGACGTCAAGCTCGGCCAGGCGCTGTTGCGGTTGACCGAGGAAGATCCGTCGCTTGCGGTGGTCAATAACGCGCAGACCCATGACGTGGTGTTGTGGGGGCAGGGCGAGATGCATCTGCGCGTGGCGATGGAGCGCCTGCACGACCGCTTCGGCATCAACGTCAAATCGCATGCGCCGGTGATCGGCTATCAGGAGACCATCCGTAAACCGATTACCCAGCGCGGCAGGCACAAGAAACAGTCCGGCGGTCACGGCCAGTTTGGCGACGTTGTGCTGGAGATAGGCCCGTTGCCGCGCGGCGAAGGCTTTGCATTCCAGGAAAAGGTGGTCGGCGGCGCGGTGCCGCGCAACTACATTCCCGCGGTGCAGGAAGGCGTCGTCGACGGGCTGCAGCGTGGTCCGCTCGGTTTTCCTGTCATCGACGTGCAGGTGACGCTCACCGACGGGTCCTATCACAGCGTCGATTCTTCCGATCAGGCGTTCCGGACGGCTGCCCGCATCGGTTTCACCGAGGCGCTGCCGCAATGCCAGCCAGTGCTGCTGGAGCCGATCCATACGGTGGAGATCGTCTGTCCAACCGAGGCCACGGCCAAGGTCAACGCCATCCTGTCAGGACGGCGCGGCCAGATCCTCGGCTTCGATACCCGTGACAACTGGCCGGGCTGGGACACGGTGCGCGCGCTGTTGCCGGAAGCGGAGATCGGCGACCTGATCGTCGAGCTGCGATCGGCCACCGCCGGTGCCGGCAGCTTCACCCGCAGCTTCGACCACATGGCCGAAGTCTCGGGCCGCACCGCCGACCAGATCGTTGCGGCGCATCGGGTGGCGGCTTAGTACAGTGGCCCATGACGCTTGGACCGCGGGTTGTGATCATCGGCAATAGCGGCTCGGGCAAAAGCACGCTGGCGCGGCAGCTTGAAAGCCGCGTCGGTGGCGAACGCACGGATCTTGATCATATCCATTGGCTGGACAGGGTCGGAGTGAAGCGCGACGAGGAGGAAGCAAGGGAGCGGGTTGCCGCCCTTGCTGCCAAGCCGAGCTGGATCATCGAAGGCGTCTATGGCTGGCTGGCCGAAGCCGCGTTCGCGCGTGCGACGACGCTGATCTGGCTCGATATGAGTCCGCAGGTCTGCCGCGACAGTCTTGGTGCGCGTGGCCCCTGGCGCGGCGCGACAGCCGAGGAGCATGCCGACTTTCTTGGATGGGCGGAGGACTACTGGCAGCGAACGACGTCCACATCCTTTGCCGGACATCAGGCATTGTTCGCGCAATTCCCGAACGCGAAGATCAGGTTCGGTGGCCGAGCAGCCGTCGATGATTTTGTGGCGAACCTGGCCGGGATCGGTCCGTAGCTGCACGTTTTCCGGCTATACCAATTTCAAACGGCTTCAATGATGTTTTAAACATCATTGAAGCCGTTTTATATTTGATATAAGACTCTATAAACAGGAAGATTAGCTTGATCACGTCGTTTCAGATGCGCGCAGCGCGGGCGTTGTTGGGGATCGATCAAAAGCGGCTGGCGGAACTGGCCGGCGTCTCGCTGCCGACGATTCAGCGCATGGAAGCGAGTGATGGCAACGTCAGAGGCGTGGTGGATTCGTTGATCAAGGTTGTCGATGCCCTGGATCGCTCAGGCGTCGATCTGATCGGCGAGAACGTTCGCAGCGATGCCGGCGGACGAGGGGTGAGGCTGAAACAGCCCGGTCCACCACCGAAACTTGAAGAGCCAAAGCTGACGGATTGAGAACGGGCCGCGGCCTCGATCGTGATCCGCGGCGGGTGACAGGGGCGAGTCGGGAATGGAGATTTCCAGAAATCGCGTGTGGAGGGCGCATCAGCCGACCTTCGCCGAACTGTTCATGCCGAAACTGATCACGGTGCTGCGCGAAGGCTACGGCATCGCCGATCTGCGCGCCGACATCTTGTCCGGTTTGACGGTGGCGATCGTCGCGCTTCCGTTGTCGATGGCGATCGCCATTGCCTCGGGGACGTCGCCGGATCGTGGTCTCATAACTGCTGTGATCGGCGGCTTCCTTGTGTCTGCACTGGGCGGAAGCCGCTTTCAGATCGGCGGCCCAGCCGGCGCCTTCATCGTGCTGGTGGCTGCTACCGTGAGCCGCCATGGGATCGACGGACTGATCCTCGCCACCATGATGTCAGGCGTTTTTCTGATGGCGGCGGGCTATCTCCGGCTCGGCACCTACATCAAGTTCATTCCCTATCCGGTCACGGTCGGTTTCACAGCCGGCATCGCCGTCATCATCTTCGCCAGCCAGATCAGGGATCTGTTGGGGTTGACGTTGACTGGCAAGGAGCCAGGAGATCTCATTCCCAAGCTCGAGGCTCTGGGTTCCGCGTTGCCGACGGTGAACGCTGCGGCCGTTGCCGTTACCATCGTCTCGCTCGCGATCATTGTCGGGCTTCGGATGCTGCGGCCATCATGGCCCGGCATTCTGATCGCGGTGGTCGCGAGCGCCGTCGCGGCAGCTTCGTTGGCGCTGCCCGTGGAAACCATCGGCACTCGCTTCGGGGGCATTCCGCAATCGTTTCCGTTGCCGACGCTGCCCGCGATGTCCTTCGCCAAATTGCAGGCCATCCTGCCCGATGCCATTGCCTTCGCGCTGCTCGGCGCCATCGAATCGCTTTTGTCGGCGGTTGTCGCCGATGGCATGACAGGGCGGCGGCACCGGTCGAACTGCGAGTTGGTGGCGCAAGGCGTTGCCAACATCGGCTCAGCCTTGTTTGGAGGAATCTGCGTGACCGGCACCATCGCGCGGACCGCGACCAATGTCCGGGCCGGCGCGCATGGGCCGGTCTCGGGCATGCTGCATTCTGTGTTCCTGCTGGCGTTCATTCTGATCGCAGCGCCGCTGGCGAGCTACATTCCGCTCGCGTCGCTGGCCGCCGTGCTGGCGGTGGTGGCGTGGAATATGGCGGAGAAGCATGAGTTCATCATGCTGCTGCGTTCGTCATGGGGCGATGCGCTGGTCCTGCTGGCGACGTTCTTGCTGACCATTTTTCGCGATCTCACGGAGGGCATTCTCGTCGGCTTCGCGCTTGGCGCCGTGCTATTCATCAACCGCATGGCGGAGATCACGGGGATAGAGGCTGATGGGCCGCTGGTCGCTGCCGATCGCGCGGATGATGCCAATGGCGATCGCGCACCGTACGATGCGAAGTTGGCGAGCGATCCGGACGTGCTGGTCTATCGCATCACTGGCGCGTTCTTCTTCGGCGCTGCCTCGACCATTGGTTCGGTGCTCGACGGCTTCTCGGATCGCCACAAGGCTTTCGTGATCGATTTTGCCGCGGTGCCCTTCCTGGATTCCACTGCTGCGAATGCGATCAAGGGCATTGCCGAGAAGGCAAAGCGACAAGGCGTCCGCGTGATTCTCACCGGCACCTCGCAGGGCGTGCGCCGGGCGCTGCTGACCCACGGCGCGCGACCGCCGCTGGTCAAATACCGTGCTGATGTTGCAGCGGCCGTCAGCGAGATCAAGACCCGACGTGCTGCAGCGATCCAGGAGGCGTCGAGCTTGCACTGAGGCATCGGCAATTGCTCGCAGCTGCGATATTGATCGTTTGCATCGTTGTCGGACTTGCTGTGCGCCGCAAAACTGTCGGATGATTAAGAGCCCCTGCATGATTTTTATGCTACGCACGCTTCCGCTTGAAGCGAAGGATGGATGATGCCGAACGAGACCTCGCCCCGCGCCGCCTGTTTGATCGGCTGGCCTGCCGCACATTCGCGCTCGCCACTGATCCACCATCACTGGCTGCGCAGCATGGATATTCCGGGCGGCTACAGTATCGAGTCGATTCCGCCGGAAGGCGTGGCCGAATTCGTGATGAACCTGTCCAAGCATGGTTACATCGGCGCCAATGTGACGATCCCGCATAAGGAGCGCGTGCTGAAACTCACCGCGCCGGATCGCCGCGCGCGCGCCGTCGGGGCCGCCAACACGCTATGGTACGACCATGGCACGTTGCGCGCGACCAATACGGATATCGAGGGCTTCATCGATAATCTCGATCATTGCGCGCAGGACTGGGACCATGCCGATGACGCGCTGGTGCTCGGCGCGGGCGGCTCGTCGCGTGCAGTGGTGTTCGGATTGCTCGAGCGCGGAATCAAACATGTCTATGTCGCCAATCGCAGTTTCGATCGCGCTGAGGCGATGGCAGCACAATTCGGCTCGCGGGTCGTGCCGCTGGCGTGGGAGAATGTCGCCAGCATGTTGCCGCGCGCATCCTTGCTGGTGAACACCACCTCGCTCGGGATGGGCGGCCAGCCGCCATTGATCATTGACCTCGATCTGCTGCCTGACCAGGCAGTCGTCGCCGATCTCGTTTACGTGCCGCTCGATACGCCGCTGCTCGCCGCTGCCCGTGCGCGGGGCCTCCGCACGGCGGACGGACTCGGCATGTTGCTGTATCAGGCCGTGCGTGGCTTCGAGCTGTGGTTCGGGCAGCGCCCCGACGTGACGCCGGAACTGCGTCGCCTCGTCGAGGCCGATCTCACAGTGGCGTGAGCGGGGAATAGCTATTTGGCCTTGGGGTTTCCATCTGCAGCGGTGGGCGCTGCCTTCAAAGGAAATTCCCCTATGGTTCAGATCTTATCGACTTCGGCTCGCTTGTTCGCGGGCTCACTTCTCGCTGGTTCATTGCTGATCTCCGCTGCATCAGCGCAGCAGCCGCAACCCCTGCGCATCCGTGGTGCCATCGAAGCCGTCGATGGCGCGGTGCTGACGATCAAGACGCGCGAAGGCGATGAGCGCAAAGTGAAGATGACGGACAATGTCACCGTGACCGGCATTGCCAGAACGACAATGGCCGAGGTGAAGCCCGGCTCCTATATCGGCGTGACCGGTATGCCGCAGGCCGATGGGTCGCAGAAAGCCATCGCGATCCATATCTTTCCGGAAGCGATGCGCGGCACCGGCGAAGGCTCGCGCCCCTGGGATCTGCGCCCCAACAGCAGCATGACCAATGCCACCGTAGATCAGAAGGTCCAGGCCTCCGATGGCCAGACGGTGACAGTGAAGTACAAGGACGGGGAAAAGAAAGTGACCGTGACGCCTGACACGCCGATCGTGACATTCGTGCCGGGCAACAAGGATGAACTCAAGCCTGGCGCCAAGATCATCATCATGGGCGCTACCAAGAAGGATGACGGCACTTTCGAGACGGCGCGGGTCAATGTCGGGCTGGATGGGCTGACGCCGCCAATGTGACAGGGTTGAAACTGCGGAGACACTCGTGCGCAGACCATTCCTGAGGCCGTGCCTGATCCTCGTATCTCTTTTGTTGTCTGCTCCGCAATTCGTTGATGCGCAGACACTTGCCCCGACAGAGCGCGTGCTGAACTTGCCACTTCCCGGCGGCGATCATCAGCGCGCGCTCTACGTCAGTCCGCCTCGTCCACGCGCGACCCTCGTGATGCTGCCCGGCGGAGCGGGCGATATAGGCATCGTCTGGGATGGCGATATCGCCCACGGCAACAATTTCGTCGTTCGCTCGCGCGCGCTCTGGAATGCTGCGGGTTTCGCGGTGCTGATCCCCGACACTGTCGATGGTCAAAATTTGCGCGGGCTGCGCAGCTCGCCGCAATATGCAGCACGCGTTGGTGATCTCGTTGCTGCGGCTCATGCGCAGGCGCCGGGACCGGTCTTTCTGCTCGGGACCAGCCAAGGCTCGATTGCGGCGATGAACGGCGCAGCGAATCTGCGTGACGGTCAGATCGCGGGTATCATGCTCACTGAGTCGGTGTCGCGCCTTGGTGGCAGCCACGAGACGGTGTTCGACGCGCATACTGAACGAGTCAATGTGCCCGCACTCGTCGTCGCCAATTCAGACGATCGCTGCAATGTCGCACCGCCGGAAGACGCCGACAAGATCGCAGCAGCGATGACTGGCGCGCCGCGCGTCAAGGTCCTCAGGGTCAGTGGCGGAGATCAGCGCTCGTCCACGAATTGCGGATCGCTGTCGCCGCACGGCTATTACGGCATCGAGCAAAAAGTCGTCGATACGATCGCCGCGTGGATCGACGCGGCGATCTGACGAGGCCTCACTGCACCAAAACGTGCCTATCGATCTCGGCGATCGAATTCACGCCGCACAGGCCCATGGTGACGCTGAGTTCGTTGCGCAGGATGTCCAGCGCCTTGGTCACGCCGGGGCCGCCATAGGCACCGAGACCGTAGATATAGGCGCGGCCGATCATGCAGGATTTCGCGCCGAGCGCGATCGCGCGCATCACGTCCTGCCCCGAGCGGATGCCGCTGTCGAACATCACTTCGATATCCGAGCCGACGGCATCGGCGATCCCCGGCAGTACCGAGATCGACGACGGCGCACCGTCGAGCTGACGTCCGCCATGGTTGGACACGACCATCGCCTGCGCCCCGACCTTCACGGCCTCGCGGGCATCCTCGATATCGTGAATGCCTTTGATCACGATCTTGCCGGGCCAGATGCTGCGGATCCAGTCGAGATCCTTCCAGTTCAACGACGCATCGAATTGCGATGCTGTCCACTGCGCGACGGAGCCGAGATCGTCGGTGTTCTTCACGAAGCCTGCGATGTTGCCGAAGTTGCGCCGCTTGGCTTTCAGCGTGCGCACCAGCCAGCCGGGCTTGCTCATGAAATCGATCAGGTTCTTCACATTCAAGATCTGAGGCGGCACCGACAGGCCATTCTTGATGTCGGCATGACGCTGGCCGATCACCTGCAGATCGACGGTCAGCACCAGCGCGCTGCACTTCGCCTTGATGGCACGCTCGATCAATTCCTTGATGAAGCCGCGATCCTTCATGACATAGAGCTGAAACCAGAACGGTTTCTCGACATTTTCGGCGACGTCTTCGATCGAATTGATCGACATCGTCGAGAGTGTATAGGGAATGCCCGCCGCCTGCGCCGCCCGGCAGGCGTGAATTTCGCCGTCGCCATATTGCAAGCCGGTTGAGCCGACCGGCGCGCAGATCAGCGGCATGGTGGCCTTTTCGCCGAGGATGGTTGTCGAGGTGTCGCGATTGGCGATATCGACCAGAATACGCTGGCGGAACTTTAGCTTCTGCAGATCCTCGCAATTCGCGCGGAACGTGTCTTCGCTATAGGAGCCATGGTCGACGTAATCGAAGAACGCCTTCGGCACGTTGCGCTTATGCTCGAGGCGAAGATCTTCGATGCAGGTGATATGCTTCATGAGATGTCCCAGCCGTTCTTGTCTTTGCTTGTATTTGCTTGTTTCGGTGTCATCTAGCATGGTTAGGCGGTCCGCCATATCTTCCTTGTCATCGGGATGTCGTCGAAATTGAAGGAGGGCAGAATGTCCGGCTCCAAGACAAATCCAGCGACAAATCCAGCAGGCCACGGGGCCGGCAAGGCAGCCGCGGACGAAGAAAAGCGACAGCTGGAAGTTGCGCTGGACGAAGGGTTGGAGGAGACTTTTCCGGGCTCCGATCCGGTCAGTGTGACCCAGCCTGCCCATTCAAAGGCGGACGCGCATATCAAGCGAAAGGGCTGAGCCGGCCAAGTTCCATCAGCCGGCGCTCCATCGAAGGTGTTACCTCGAAGGTGATATATAAGTAATATCAATGGATTGAGGTTGATTTCGCGCTCTGGGCTTGGTAATGATTCATCATATTTTTTGAAGCGATTTTAGGGGCCGTAGCCTTATAAGTCCGTCACATATATGGCGCTGCCAATGGGTCAGTCGCCTGAGACAGGGTTTTAAGCCTTCGCGCAAAGCGCGAGGGCATTGGGGGTTACCATGAGCCGTAAATATTTCGGGACAGACGGCATTCGCGGCCGCGCCAATGGTTTGATCACGCCGGAACTGGCATTGAAGGTCGGGCAGGCGGCAGGTCTTGTGTTTCAGCGCGGCGAACATCGTCATCGTGTCGTGATCGGCAAGGACACCCGGTTGTCCGGCTACATGATCGAAAATGCCCTGGTGGCAGGCTTCACGTCGGTAGGCATGGACGTGCTGTTGGTCGGGCCGATGCCGACGCCCGCTGTGGCGATGCTGACCAAGTCGATGCGCGCCGATCTCGGCGTGATGATTTCCGCATCGCACAATCTGTTCGAGGACAACGGCATCAAGCTGTTCGGACCGCTCGGCTACAAGCTGTCGGACGATGTCGAGAAGCAGATCGAGGAATTGCTCGACGAGAATCTCGACAAGAGACTGTCGCAGAGCGCAAGCCTCGGTCGGGCGCGCCGCATCGACGGCGTGCATGATCGTTACATCGAATTTGCCAAACGCACACTGCCGCGAAATCTCAGCCTCGATGGTTTGCGCGTCGTCATCGATTGCGCCCATGGCGCCGCCTACAAGGTGGCGCCGGAGGCGCTCTGGGAACTCGGCGCGGACGTCATCTCCATCGGAGTCGAGCCGGATGGTTTCAACATCAACAAGGAATGCGGATCGACCGCACCGGAAGCGCTGAGCCGCAAGGTGCGCGAGATGCGTGCCGATATCGGCATTGCGCTGGATGGCGACGCCGATCGGCTGATCATGGTCGACGAGCGTGGCCATCTGGTCGATGGCGACCAGTTGCTTGCCGTTATCGCGCAGAGCTGGAAGGAAGACGGGCGGCTCGCCAAGCCGGGCATTGTCTCCACCGTGATGTCGAATCTCGGTCTGGAGCGCTTCCTGAAGGCGCAGGGCATCGACCTCATCCGCACCGCGGTGGGTGATCGCTATGTGCTCGAGCAGATGCTGCAGCATGGCTATAATGTCGGCGGCGAACCGTCCGGCCATATCATCATGTCGGACCATGCGACGACAGGCGACGGTTTCGTGGCCGCGCTGCAGGTGCTGGCCGTGGTGACCAAGCTCGGTCGGCCAGTGTCAGAGGTTTGCCACCTGTTCGATCCGCTGCCGCAGATCCTGAAGAATGTGCGTTATCGCAGCGGCAAGCCGCTCGATGATGCGGAAGTGAAGTCCACCATCGCTGCCGGTGAACAGCGCCTCAACGGTCATGGTCGTCTCCTGATCCGCCCGTCGGGCACGGAGCCGGTCATCCGCGTGATGGGAGAGGGCGATGACCGCGTGATGGTCGAGGAAGTGGTGGATGCCATCGTTGACGCGCTGGGCCACGCTGCCGCGGCGTAAGATTCCTGTTCGTTCGCTCTGGCCAAGGCGCCAGCGCGCAATGACTGTCGAACTGACATGGAGAGCCGTCTTGTCCGAATATTTATCGGATGAGGCGGCTCTTCCGCGTTTTGATAGTTCGCGTTAGAGCGTTTTCGAGCGAAGCGAGCACCGGTTCGCATCAAGAAAACGCGTCTCAACAAAAAGCTGGAGCCTCGGTTCTGATCCTATCAGAGCCGAAGGCTCCGGGCAGGTAAGTCCTCGTTAACACCTGGCGATGCCGCGGCGCATTGCAGCGCGTTTTGATAGCAAGACATTGTTAGTAACTGTGGCGACGCAGCGGCGCGATGAAATTTGCGTGCATTTTCGTCACCAAATATCAACCTTAAAAGTTAGGGTTAAGCGCCGCTTAAGGAGTTGGTGTCATCGTCCGACTGTGAGTTTCCGAGTGTGAGGCCTCCATTAGTTGCCTCTTTGGCCCAAAAGGACGAAGCCAATGCGTAGCGTTAAATTCATTCTGGCCGCTGGCGCGGCTTCCCTGATGTCGACCGCCGTTTTCGCCGCCGACATGCCCATTGCTCCACCGCCTCAGATGTATGCGGCGCCGCCGGTCGAAGACTTTGGTGGCTGGTACCTGCGCGGCGATATCGGTTTCAGCAACCAGCGCGTCAAGAACATCGAGATGGGTGACGGTCGCAACGCCAATCTCCTCTCGCTTCAGCAGACCACTGCCTTCGATACGGCTGGCATCTTCCAGCTCGGTGTCGGTTATCAGTTCAACAACTGGTTCCGCGGTGACGTCACCGGCCAGTATCGCGGCAATTCGAATTTCAAGGGCACCGACCGCGTGACCTTCCCGGCGAGCGGCCTCGTCGGCACGGGCGTCAACAACTACAATGCGACGAAGTCCGAATGGGTCGTGATGGCCAACGGCTACGTCGATCTCGGCACCTGGTGGTGCGTGACCCCGTTCGTCGGCGCCGGCGTTGGCATGGCGCGCGTCAACATCGGGAACTACACGGATAACGGTGCGATCAATGTCGGTTCCGCCGGCGGCGTGCCCTTCATCGGCGGCCCGTTCCCGAGCTATGCCAGCGCGCCGGCAGCATCGAAGTGGAACTTCGCATGGGCCTTGCACACGGGCCTGGCTTACAAGGTCAATCCGGCAATGACCGTCGAACTCGGCTACAGCTACATGAATCTCGGCGATGGCCAGACCGGACCGGTCTCGACCTATGACGGCTTCACCCGTGGCGTGGCGATGCAGTTCAAGGATATCACCTCGCATGACCTGAAGCTCGGCGTGCGCTGGAACCTCGACAGCCCGCCGGCCTACGCGCCGCCGCCGCCGTTGATCCGCAAGGGCTAAGCGGGCGCTCATCGCCTCAACTATCTTAAGACATCTTAACGGCGCGGGAGCTTCCCGCGCCGTTTTGTTTTGCGCGGACGGTATGATTGCAACCAATGATTAAGGTTAACAGCGGATGATCGGGACAGTTCGGTGAGTTGAGGAATTGTCGTGATGCGTAGACTTCTGATCGCTGCAGCACTGCTGGGTGCCGTGCAAACCGCTCAAGCAGCCGACATGCCGGACCTTCCGGTATTGCGTGGTTCATTCCAGGACGGACCGATCGGCCCGCGGCCGATCTGGGACGGCTTCTATGTCGGCGGACAGGTCGGCTACGGATCAGGCGATACCAAATTCAAAGGCTCGAACTCCGACATGACGGGGAGCCTGGTGGCCAACACTTTGGTCGGCAGGGAAACGGGTGTCGCATCATGGCCGCTCAGTTTCACCAACCAGTCGGGCCATTCCGAGGTGTATGGCGGTTTCGCGGGTTACAATTCACAATGGGACGACGTCGTAATCGGACTCGAGATGAGTTACGTTCACGGCAAGTTCGGCGGCGCCTCCTCCGGCGATATGTCGCGATACAGCTTACTGTCAGATAATAATTATCATACGGTGACGTCGCTCGCGTCGAGTTCGATTAGCATCAGCGATATCGGCACATTCCGTGCTCGCGCCGGTTATGCTTTTGGCAACTTCCTACCTTACGCCTTCGGTGGACTGGCGCTTGGCCAGGCTGACATCGTTCGGACGGCCTTTGTCAGCGATTTCGTCACCGCGGGGCCGGGATCGACGACGCCATCCAATCTGCTAGGGCGGCAACTCAATAACTCCATCGAGGATGGCAAGTATAGCCACCTGATCTACGGCTACACCGCTGGTCTGGGCTTCGACATGGCGATCGTTGGCGGCCTGTTCCTGCGCGGTGAATGGGAGTACATCCGTTTCACGTCCCAGGTAGACACCTCGATCAATACCGTCCGCGCCGGTATCGGCTACAAGTTCTGACATCCGCCCCGCGTTCGCTTGACAAAGTGTAGCGCGGCTGCTGCTCTTTTACTTCCGCACAGGGGAGCAGCAATGAAGATCTACGGCGATCTCAATTCTGGCAATTGCCTGAAGGTGAAGTGGGTGAGCGATCGCCTCAAGCTTCCCTATGCGTGGATCGATGTCGACACCAGCAAGGGCGAGAGTCGGACGCCGGAATTCCTCGCCCTCAACAGCGCCGGCCAGGTGCCGACCGTCGTGCTCGACGACGGCCGCCCACTCGCGCAATCCAACGCCATCATCCGCTATCTCGCGCGTGGCAGCGATCTGATCCCGACCGATGCCTTTGATGCCGCCAAGATGGATGAATGGCTTTTCTGGGAACAATACAGCCACGAGCCCTATATCGCGGTGTGCCGCTATCAGATCGTCTATCTCGGCAAGACAATTTCGGATCTCGATCCTGAGAAACTCAAGCGCGGTTATTTCGCGCTCGCTCGCATGGAGCATCACCTGACGACGTCGCGTTTCCTTGTCGGAGATCGCGTCTCGCTGGCCGACGCGTCGTTGCTGGCCTATACGCGCGTCGCCCATGAGGGCGGCTTCCATCTCGACGGTTACGCGTCGATCAGGCGCTGGATCGCCGATAGCGAGAAGGCATTGGGTATTTCGTGAATACGCAGATCAAGCTACGGCCTGCGCGCCGCGAGGACGTCGTCGCGATCGTGGTAATGCTGGCCGATGATGCGCTCGGCCGTGGCCGCGAGCGTATCGAGGATCCGCTGCCGCAATCTTATTACGAGGCCTTCGATAAACTCGCGCATGACCCAAATATCCAGTTGATGGTTGCAGAAGGCGGCGACGGCAGCGTGGTCGGATGCCTGCAGCTCTGCATCCTGCCGGGCTTGAGTTCGCAGGGCGCGTCGCGAGCGCTCATCGAGGATGTTCGTGTTTCGACAACGCTGCGCAGCCAGGGCATCGGCGAACAATTGGTGCGATGGGCCATTGGTGAGGCACAGGCGAGGGGATGCAAACTCGTCGAGCTGCTGACCCATCAGACCCGGGTCGATGCCCAGCGATTCTACAAGCGGCTCGGTTTCGCTGACAGCCATGTGGGCATGACGTTGCGGTTCTAGGCCACGCGCGATCACCATGCCGTGCGGCGGACGCCGCGCCGTTCATTGCAAGGCATCAGCAAAACCGGTGGTGGTACGCCGGGACGGGCGACGTCATCCGGCCATCAATCACGCGTGATAGCCCGGAAGTCGCTTGACGCTCCGGATTGGTTCCCATATCCACGCCAGCGGGACACCTCCCCCCAACGGGAGGCTAGCTATCTGGAAGGATAGAATATGACTGCAGCGAAGCCCGCTTCGCGGCCCAATGTGCCGCATTTCTCCTCCGGCCCCTGCGCCAAGCGCCCCGGCTGGACCCCCGAAAAACTCACCGACGCCGCGCTTGGCCGTTCGCACCGTGCGAAGATCGGCAAGAATAAGCTCAAGCTCGCGATCGATCTGACGCGCGAAGTGCTTGAAGTGCCCGCAGATTACCGCATTGGTATCGTGCCGGCATCGGATACGGGCGCCGTCGAGATGGCGCTGTGGTCGCTGCTCGGGCCCCGTCCCGTCACCACCATCGCCTGGGAATCCTTCGGCGAAGGCTGGGTCTCCGACATCGTCAAGGAGCTCAAGCTCAAGGACGTCACGAAGCTGCATGCCGGCTATGGCGAGCTTCCCGATCTGTCGAAGGCCGATCCGAACTCGGACATCGTCTTCACCTGGAACGGCACCACCTCCGGCGTGCGCGTGCCGAATGCCGACTGGATCAAGGCTGACCGCGAAGGCCTGACCATTTGCGACGCGACCTCGGCCGCTTTCGCGCAGCCGCTCGACTGGGCGAAGCTCGATGTCGTCACCTTCTCCTGGCAGAAGGCGCTGGGCGGCGAAGCCGCACATGGCATGCTGGTGCTGTCGCCGCGCGCCGTGGCGCGTCTGGAGAGCTATACGCCGCCGTGGCCGCTGCCGAAGATCTTCCGCATGACTAAGGGCGGCAAGCTCAACGAAGGCATCTTCGTTGGCGAGACCATCAACACGCCGTCGATGCTGTGCGTCGAGGATTATCTCGATGCGCTCGGATGGGCCAAGTCGGTCGGAGGCCTCAAGGCGCTGATCGCGCGTGCGGACGCCAACACCAAGGCGCTTGCCGACTGGAAGGCGAAGACGCCGTGGATCGACTTCCTCGCGGCCGATCCCGCGATCCGCTCCAACACGTCGGTGTGCATGAAGGTGATCGATCCCGCGATCACCGAGCTATCGCCGGACGCACAGGCCGACTTCGCCAAGAAGCTGGTCGCGGCTGTCGAGAAGGAAAATGCCGGTTTCGATTTCGCGCATTATCGCGATGCGCCGGCCGGTCTGCGCATCTGGTGTGGTGCCACGGTTGAAGCCAAGGACGTCGAGATCCTCACGCAGTGGATCGACTGGGCCTTTGCCGAGACCAAGGCCTCGCTCGCCAAGGCGGCCTGATCTTACTGCCCAAACTAAGACTGCCGAAGCGAACCTGCGGGTTGATCTGGACGACACATCGTCTCCCGATCAACCCGATTTCCAGAGGCATCCATGTTTCAGCCAGAGAACGACATCGAGCGTGCATTGATGCGTGCATCGGCAGATCCGGCCGAGCGGCCGGGTTTTGCCCGCGATATCATCGACGCAGATATCTTCGTCGTACTACTTCCCGAAGCTGGTGCGCTGGTGCCCGACGAAAACGGCAAGGCAGGTATTCCAGAGGGTTCCAAATTGACCTTGGCATCGGTCAGACATGGAGACGAAGAGGTGTTGCCGTTCTTTACGGCGGCATCTCGCGCGCGTGCCATCTTCCACGGCGATCACATTGTCGCGCCGGATGTCACACGCGACTTCTTCAAGCGGAATCCTGACAGGGCTTTCTTGCTCAATCCAGGATCGGATTACGGCAAGGAATTCTCTCGCAGCGAGGCATCGCGCTTGCTGGCAGGTAATTTCGGTGAAGACGGGCAAACCGTCGTCATCGAAGAGCCCGCGAACGTTCTGCTTGGCATGCCGAAGCAAATTCCTGATGCCTTGATCGCAGCGCTCGGACACGAGCTCGGCGCACTCAAGACGGTGCTAGGCGCGTGGCTGATGCTGGCGAAACACGCTGGCGAAACCAATGAAAGCTGGATGCTCGGCGTCGACCATAAGGGCGAATGGAGGGACGTCCAGGAGGCCCTCAAGCGTGCGGTGCGTGGCGACGTTCTCAGGGGCCGCTTCCTGGATGCGGTGCCTATCAACGAAAATTCTCTCGGCCCGGATCTCCGGGCAGGGATTCCTGTCATTGCCGCCAAACGCGGCTTCTTCAGCAAACTGTTCAGATAGGTCCATCATGTCCGCTCCCAAGGTTCTCATTTCCGACGCTCTCTCTCCCGCCGCCGTGCAGATCTTTCGTGACCGCGGCATCGATGTCGACTTCCAGCCGAACCTCGGCAAGGACAAGGACAAGCTTGCCGAGATCATCGGCAACTACGACGGCCTTGCGATCCGCTCGGCCACCAAGGCGACCGCGAAGATCCTCGAAAAGGCGACGCGCCTGAAAGTGATCGGCCGCGCTGGCATCGGCGTCGACAATGTCGAAATTCCCGCGGCCACCGCCAAGGGCATCATCGTGATGAACACGCCGTTCGGCAATTCGATCACGACCGCCGAACATGCGATCACGCTGATGCTCTCGCTCGCCCGCGAAATCCCGCAGGCCGATGCGTCGACCCAGGCCGGCAAGTGGGAGAAGAACCGTTTCATGGGCGTCGAGATCACCGGCAAGACGCTGGGTGTGATCGGTTGCGGCAATATTGGCGCTATCGCGGCCGACCGTGCGCTCGGCCTGCGCATGAAGGTCATCGCTTTCGACCCGTTCCTGTCCCCGGAGCGGGCCAAGGATATCGGCGTCGAGAAAGTCGAACTCGACGACCTCCTCAAGCGTGCCGATTTCATCACGCTGCACACGCCGCTGACGGAGAAGACGAAGAACATCATCGATGCTGCAGCGATCGCCAAAATGAAGCCCGGCGTGCGTATTATCAACTGCGCCCGCGGCGGTCTGGTCGATGAGCAGGCGCTGGTCGATGCGCTGAACTCCAAACAGGTCGCCGGCGCTGCCTTCGACGTGTTCGTCGAGGAGCCGGCCACCAAGAACGTGCTGTTCGGCCATCCCAATGTGATCTGCACGCCGCATTTGGGCGCATCGACGACCGAAGCGCAGGAGAATGTCGCGCTGCAGGTCGCCGAGCAGATGTCGGATTATCTGCTGTCGGGCGCGATCTCCAACGCGGTCAACTTCCCGTCGATCACCGCGGAAGAAGCGCCGAAGCTGAAGCCGTTCATCGAACTCGCCGAGAAGCTTGGCTCGTTCGCGGGCCAGCTCACCGAGACCGGCATTGCCAAGGTGCAGATCACCTATGAAGGTGCGGTGGCCGAAATGAAGATCAAGGCCCTGACGTCTGCTGCATTGAGCGGGTTGCTGCGGCCGATGCTCGGCGACGTCAACGTCGTCTCCGCGCCGGCCGTTGCCAAGGAGCGCGGCATGGTGGTCGATGAAGTGGTGCGCGCGGCGCAGAGCGATTACGAAAGCCTGATCACCGTCAATGTTATCACCGAACGACAGGAACGCTCGGTGTCCGGCACCGTCTATCATGACGGCAAGCCGCGGCTGGTCGATATCAAGGGTATCCGCGTCGATGCCGAGTTCGGGAAGTCGATGATCTACATCACCAACGAGGACAAGCCGGGCTTCATCGGAAAGTTCGCCTCGCTGCTCGGCGACGCCAAGGTCAACATCGCAACCTTCCATCTCGGCCGCAACGAACAGGGCGGTGATGCCATCGCGCTGGTGGAGATCGACGGCGCTGTGCCGGCCGATGTGCTGAGCAAGGTGCAGGCGCTGCCGCAGGTGAAACAGGCCAAGGCGCTGACATTCTGAGTGTCTCGCTCCTGAACTGATATTGCCAAAATCCCCGCCCGAAAGGCGGGGATTTTTTCGTTTTAGGGAAAATTTCACATTCAGGTCGACGCGGCAGGCTTGCCCCGCCCGCAGGTGTAAGGATTTGGGAACACTACCCCGGTAGGTTTACCGCGAGGAATCAGCGATCGAAAATCGCACGCTCGGGGGAATATAGTCGTGAAGCTCGCCAATATCCGTATTACGTACAAGCTCGTCGTTCTGGTGGCGGTCACCATGATCGGCCTCTGCGCCGCGGGCATTTTGGCCGCCTATATGGTCAAGAGCGAGATGCTCTCCGCGCGCACCGAGCAGCTGAAGTCGATCGTCGAAATCGGGACCAACGTAGCCGCCAGCATCCAGAAGGATGTCGCTACAGGCAAGCTCACCAAGGAAGCCGCGACCGCCGAGCTGGTCCGCCGCATCGAGCCGATGACCTATGACAACGGCAACTATCTGTTCATCTACACGATGGACGGTGAGGTGGTTCATCTGCCGGGCTTCAAGGCGGGATCCAACCGGCTCGACGTCAAGGTCAGTGGCGTTGCCATTACGCGTGAATTCCGCGACGGCGTCGCAGCCAACGGCACGAAGATTCTGACCTACGAATTCCAGAAGCCGAATACGACAGTACCGTCGAGGAAGATGGGATATGCAGCAGCTCTTCCGGGTTGGAACATGTTCATCGCCACCGGCGCTTATCTCGACGATCTCGATGAGCATCTGAAGCCGATCATCTGGGCGCTCGGCCTGGCCATGCTGGCCATTGCCGCGGTGGCGGGTGCGATCGCGTGGCTGATCGGCCGTAGCATCACCAAGCCGCTCGGCATGCTGGGATCGCGCATGGAGTCGCTCGCCAATGGTGCGCTGGATGAGGAAATTCCCGGCGTCGGCCGCGGCGATGAAGTCGGCGCAATGGCCAAGACGGTTCAGGTGTTCAAGGACAATGCGCTGCGTATCCGCTCGCTCGAACAGGTCGAGGCGGATGCGCAGGGCCGTATCGCCGCGGAGCGCCGCGCCGCCATGGAGGCGATGGCCACGGATTTCGAGCGCAGCGTGACGGGTATCGTCCGCTCGGTCTCGACCGCGGCGGTCGGCATGCAGAGCACCGCGCAATCGATGACGGCGACGGCGAGTGATGCAAGCTCGCGCGCCGCGACGGTCAGTGCAGCTTCGACGCGCTCGTCCGATAATGTCAGCACGGTCGCGGCGGCTGCGGAGGAATTGTCGGCATCGGTCAGCGAAGTGCTGCGTCAGGTGTCCGCCTCCAGCGAGATAGCCAACAAGGCGGTAAGTGATGCCGAACGTACCAATGCGACCGTCCAGATCCTGTCGAGCGGCGCTGAGAAGATCGGCGAAGTAGTACAGCTGATCCACAGCATTGCCTCGCAGACCAATCTGCTGGCGCTGAACGCGACCATCGAGGCCGCACGTGCCGGCGAGTCTGGCCGAGGCTTTGCCGTGGTGGCGTCCGAAGTGAAGGCGCTGGCCAGCCAGACCGCCAAGGCCACCGAGGAAATCTCGGCGCAGGTCGCCGCCATGCAGGCATCGACCAGCGAGGCCGTTGCATCGATCGGCGCCATCACCGGCACCATCGCCCAGATGAGCCAGATCACCAACACGATCTCTGTGGCGGTGGAGCAGCAGGGCTCGGCGACGCAGGAAATCGCGCGCAACATTCAATCGGTGTCGGCCGGCGCGAATGAGATCAGCAATCATATCGGCGGCGTCAGCAGCGCAGCCGAGGCCACCGGCTCCGCGGCGTCACAGGTGCTGTCTAATGCAAAGGAGCTGGAGAGCCAGTCCGGCATGCTGCGCACCGCCGTGGATGAATTCCTCGCCAAGGTAAGAGCGGCCTGAGTCAAAATCCTTCCCCGAGCGCGGCTTTGCTGCGCTCGGGGAGCTACCAGGCCAAGACTTGCCTAAACTATTGAGCTTCAGTCGCTGCGTCGTATCGCTGCACCACCAAATTTAAATCTGCATAATGATAGTTCATATAGGTGCGCAGCTACCTGTAGCGCGCCTTTTGGCGTGTTCGAGGTAACCAATAACCGCGGTTGCAGAAACGGAACTACACACCGCTTCACGAACTCGAAACCACACCCTGCAATGGTGAATCGCTCATTTCAGCGCGCCTTACAGGGATACTTCCCATGCATCGTTTGAAAATTTCGATCGGCCTTCGCCTCTACAGCATCATTGGCTTGAGCTTTCTTGGCCTCGCCGGGCTGGCCTGGATGCAGCTGAATACCCTCGGCGACTCCCTCAAGCAGCAGCGCCAGAGCGAATTGACCCATCTCACGGAGCTGGCGCTCGGCATCGCGCAGGAAGAATACGCAACGGTCCAGCGTAGCGGTGTGTCGGACGAGGCCGCTCGCAAGACCGCAGCGGCGCGTATCGGCAAACTGCGCTACGGCAATGGCGATTACTTCTGGATCAACGACCTGCAGCCGCGCATGGTGATGCATCCGATTAAGCCCGAGATGAACGGCAGCGACCTCTCTGGCAACAAGGATCCGAACGGCAAGCGGCTGTTTGTCGAATTCGCCGATGTCGTGAAGAAGCAGAAGGCGGGCTTCGTCGACTATCTGTGGCCCAAGCCCGGCAAGGACGCACCGCAGCCGAAGCTCTCTTATGTCGTCGGTTTCGAGCCCTGGGGCTGGGTCATCGGCACCGGCGTCTATATCGACGACTTGCAGGTCCAGCTCTGGGAGAGTGCGCGCACGGTGATGATCGCGGCACTCGCGGTCATTGTCATTCTCGGCGCGCTTGCCTGGATGATTGGCCGCAGCATCACCATTCCGCTTCGCCGGCTCGGCGCGCGCATGCGCGGTCTCGCCGATGGCGCGCTGGATGAAGCGATCCCCGACGTCGACCGCGGCGACGAGATCGGCGCCATGGCCACAACGGTTCAGGTGTTCAAGGACAATGCGGTACGCATTCGCGGGCTCGACAAGATCGAAGCGGAATCGCAGGCCCGTGTTGCTGCCGAACGCCGTGCGGCGATGGAGAGCCTCGCCGACGATTTTGAGCGCAGCGTCAACGGGATCGTGCGTTCCGTCTCCACCGCTGCGGCCGGTATGCAGAGCACCGCGCAGTCGATGACGGCGACAGCCAGCGACGCGAGCTCGCGCGCATCGACGGTCGGTGCGGCATCGGCGCGCTCATCTGACAATGTGAGCACGGTTGCGGCAGCGGCCGAAGAACTATCGGCTTCGGTCAGCGAAGTGTTGCGTCAGGTCGCGGCCTCCAGCGATATCGCCAGCAAGGCCGTGGGCGATGCGGAGCGCACCAATGCGACGGTGCAGCAGCTCTCCAGCGGTGCCGAGAAGATTGGCGAGGTCGTGCAACTGATCCACAACATCGCATCGCAGACCAATCTGCTTGCGCTCAACGCCACCATCGAAGCGGCACGCGCCGGTGAATCCGGTCGTGGCTTTGCAGTCGTTGCATCGGAAGTGAAGGCGCTGGCGAGTCAGACGGCGAAGGCGACCGAGGAAATCTCCGCGCAGGTCGCGGCGATGCAGGCCTCGACGCAGGAGGTTGTGAGCTCGATCAACGCCATCACCGGAACGATCGCGCAGATGAGCCAGATCACTATGACGATCTCGTCGGCCGTGGAAGAGCAGGGTTCGGCCACGCAGGAGATCGCGCGCAACATCCAGTCGGTTGCCGCAGGCTCGAGCGAGGTCAGCGCTCATATCGGCGGTGTCAGCGCAGCGGCGGAAGCAACGGGGCAGGCGGCAGGCATGGTGCTGTCGAATGCGAAAGAGCTGGACGGCCAGTCGAGCATCCTGCGCAAGGCGGTGGATGAATTCCTCGCGAAGGTTCGAGCAGCGTAGGGCCTTTCCTCTTCTCTCGCGGAGAGCGAACTCTTGTAGCGCTGCAATCGTTGCTCGGCATCAGGTATCACAGGCTCGATGATCTGCGGGGATGGTTTGTAAAGAACAAAAAAAGGTCTGTTCGGTATTCTTCTCCTCAATTGGTATTTGCACCCGCGCCCTTTTTTGGAGAACTCATTGTGAAGATAAGTAATCTGACGATCACA
Source organism: Tardiphaga sp. 813_E8_N1_3 (assembly GCF_051811025.1). Classification (NCBI taxonomy): domain Bacteria; kingdom Pseudomonadati; phylum Pseudomonadota; class Alphaproteobacteria; order Hyphomicrobiales; family Nitrobacteraceae; genus Tardiphaga; species Tardiphaga sp. 813_E8_N1_3. The sequence continues at coordinate 4,392,730 of NZ_JBPWQE010000001.1, read as the reverse complement.
CCCAAGCTCGGTATTCTGGTGGGTGTCATGCTGCTTGGTCTGTGCGCGTCTGGCGTTCTTGCGGGATATTTCGTTCAGCGCGAGATGATGACCTCAAGGGTCGAGGAGCTTCGCCACTTCGTCGATGCCGCGCGCAGCGTGGCGATCGGATTGCAGAAGCAAGTCGACGCTGGCCAGCTCACCAAGGAAGCCGCGATGGCTGAATTCGGTCGTCGTGCAAATACGATGACCTACGACAACGGCGCGGGCTACCTGTTTGGCTCCATGATGGACGGCGTGACGGTGCTGTCGCCGGATGCCAAACAGATCGGTCAGAACCGTCTCGATGTGGTGACCAATGGCAAGGCGATCGGTCGCGAATGGCGCGACAGTGTTGCTGCCAAAGGCGAGCACACGATGTTCTATGACTACGTCAAACCGGGCCAGACGGCGCCGCTGCGCAAGGTTGCCTATGCTGCCGCGATCCCGGGATGGAACATGTATGTGGGCGCCGGGGCCTATCTGGAAGACCTCGATGCCAGGTTGAAGCCGATCATCTGGGCGCTCGGTTTGGCGATCTTTGCTATTGGTGCGGTCGCGGGCGGCATCGCCTGGATGATCGGTCGCAGCATCAGCCGCCCGCTCGGTCAGCTCGGCGCGCGGATGCGCACGCTGGCCGATGGCGCGCTTGAGGACGACATTCCCGGGACCGGGCGCGGCGATGAGATCGGCGCGATGGCATCGACCGTCCAGGTGTTTAAGGACAATGCGGTCCGGATTCGCAGGCTCGACAAGATCGAAGCCGAGACGCAGGCGCGCGCGTCTGCTGAGCGGCGTTCGACCATGGAGAGCATCGCCGATGATTTCGAACGCAGCGTCAACGGCATTGTCCGCTCGGTATCGACCGCGGCGGCAGGGATGCAGACCACCGCGCAATCCATGACGGCGACCGCCAGCGATGCCAGTTCGCGTGCATCGACGGTCGGCGCCGCGTCGGAGCGGTCATCGGACAATGTCAGCACGGTTGCAGCCGCCGCCGAGGAATTGTCGGCGTCGGTCAGCGAAGTGTTGCGGCAGGTATCGCAGTCGAGCCAAATTGCCAGCAAGGCAGTCGGCGATGCAGAGCGTACCAATGCGACTGTTCAACTGTTGTCCAGCGGCGCGGAGAAGATCGGCGAAGTGGTTCAGTTGATCCACAGCATTGCTTCGCAGACCAATCTGCTGGCGCTGAACGCGACCATCGAGGCCGCACGTGCCGGCGAGTCCGGCCGCGGCTTTGCGGTGGTCGCCTCTGAAGTGAAGGCGCTGGCCAGCCAGACCGCCAAGGCCACCGAAGAGATCTCCGCGCAGGTCGCAGCCATGCAGGCGTCGACCAGCGAAGCCGTGCTCTCGATCAGCGCCATTACCGGGACCATCGCGCAGATGAGCGAGATCACCACCAGCATCTCCACGGCAGTCCAGGAGCAGGGCGAGGCCACGCGGGAAATCGCGCGCAACATTCAGTCGGTCGCGGCGGGCTCCAGTGAAATCAGCGAGCATATCGGGGGCGTCAGCAGCGCAGCGGAAGCGACCGGGACGGCGGCCTCGCAGGTTCTGTCGAATGCCAGGGAGCTCGACACCCAGTCCGGCATGTTGCGGACGGCGGTAGACGAGTTCCTGACCAAGGTGCGTGCTGCGTAACCCTCGTCTTGTCCCTCCCCCATGTGGGAGGAACAAGAAAGCGAGCGCCTCAACGTAAAAAGCCCTCCCTTGCGGGAGGGCTTTCGTCGTTGAGGCTGATGCCTGCTCGCGTTGCTTACTTCGCTTTCAGGAAGTCGGCGACTTCGAGCAGCACGAACTCGTTGTCATCGGCCTTGTTTGGCTCGCGGCTCGACGAGAACGGCAGGTTGTTGTCGTTGCCGACGATGATGTGGGTGGCGTCAACCTGGTCGACGTTCTCGATGGTGAAGAACGGGAAGGTCAGCACGCCATCATTCAGCGGCTTGCGGGCCAGCTTGTTCGGATCCTGGATCTTCATCAGGTCGATGAAACCGACCTTGCGGACGGGTTTGCCGACATTGGCATCGTTCAGTTCGATCTTGTAGACGCGCTTGAACTTGGCGAGATCTGGGAAGCAGTCTTCACCGCGCTTGCCGTCGGCGCAGGCCTTGTCCTTGGTGCCTTCGCCATTGTCGCGCTCGATGATCAGGCCATTGTCGGCGGTGATCATGTTGAAGTCGCCGATGGCATTGCCGTTCTGTTCAAACACATACTGCCAGTAGCGACCGGTGAACTTCTCGTTGGCGACGTCGAATTCGAGGATGCGCGAAGCTTCCTTGCCGTCGACCTTTTCCCAGTCCTTCTTCTCGGCGTCCCAGATCGGGCCTTCGAGCAGGCCGTAGAGGAACTTGCCATCCTTGGAGGAGGCGAAGCCTTCATAGCCCTTGGAGCGGCGCAGGTTGACGGTGGTGTAGGTGGCGCCCGGCGCGCCCGGCGACTGCACCGACCAATGATCCGGCGAACGCACCGGCTTGCCGTCGGCGACGGTGTCGAACACAGCCAGAACCTTGCCGGTCTTGTCGGCCTTGATGATGTAGGGGCCGAATTCCTCGCCGATCCAGAAATTGTCGCCGACGATCTGGAAGCCTTCGGTGTCGACATCGGCGCCGGTCAGGTAGCGCTTGGCGGTGTCTTCATGGACGATGCGGAACGGCACCTTCTTGTCGGGATCGTGCAGGAACACGGTGGCCTGACGCTCGACCTTGCCGTTCTTCCAGTCGATCTTGTGATGATTGAGATAGATCATGTAGTCGGCCGAATTGTAGCGCGAGCCGGCGCCGTTGTCGGTCAGCACCCAGAACGAACCATCGGGCATCACCTTGATGCCGGAGTGTCCCTGCAGCGGCTGGCCCTTCATCGGCAGCGAGATGCCGGTGGCGCGCTCATAGGATTTGCCCATGACAGTCCCGAGGGCGTCGACGCGCTTTCCGGTGGTGTATTTGCCCGAGGTCTTCAGGTCATTCGGTGCGTCGGCGGGCGCGTCGATGGTCGACGTCGCCGGCAGCACGGCATGGCCGGCGAGCTTGGCAGGGAATTCGCCTTCCGACTGCGCAAAGGCAGCGGAAGAAAGCATGACGAGGGAAGCGACGGAGCAGAGGAATGTGCTGCGCATGGTTGTCTCCTTTGTGGTGACCATGCGCGGTGTTCTGGGGGGCAGGCGTTACGCTGCGCTGACAGTTTCGTGACGACTGGGTGACAGCGGGGGAAAGAGCTGCGGCATGGGGTCGCCGCGGCTGCGGGTTAGGTCACAGCCTCTCCGCCATCGTCTCCGCCTCGCACGCCAAAGGCAGGCGTGGGGCGGAGACGACGAACGGTGCTGCTTCTCTACTGCTTCTCGATCCCCGCATCCGTGATCAGCTTTTCCCACACCTTGAGCTGATCCTTCAGGAAGGCGTCGAATTCTTCCGGCGTACCGGAGAAGGCTTCCATGCCGCGGTTGGCGAGGTCTTTCTGGATCTCGGGTCGCTCGACGATCTTGCGGATTTCGGCGTTGAGCTTGACGACGATGTCCTTCGGCATGTTGGCCGGGCCGAGATAACCCTGCCACGAGGTGATGTCGAAGCCTTTCACGCCGGCCTCGTCCATGGTCGGCAGATCCGGCAGCAGTTTGGAGCGATATTTCGTGGTCACCGCGAGCGACTTCAGCGCCTTGGCGTTGACATGCGGTAGGCCGGTCGGGACGTCGACGAACATCATGCTGACGCGGCCGGCGATGACGTCGGTCAAAGCCGGCGGCGAGCTCTTGTAGGGCACGTGCAGGAGATCGAGCCCGGCGAGACGGGCAAAGGTTGCGCCGGAGACAATCGCCGACGAACTGCCTGATGCGTAGGAGTACTTGCCCGGCTCCTTCTTGGCCAGTGCGACCAGCTCCTCGACCGAGTTGGCAGGAATCTCGGGATTGATCACCAGCATGAAGGGCAGGTCGCCGGTGCGCGCGATCGGGGTGAAATCCTTGACCGGATCATAGCTCATGGTCTTGAGCAGATAGGGATTGGCCGAATGCGTCGTGTTGGTTGTCACGAACAGCGTGTAGCCGTCGGCGGGGGCACGTGCGACGAAGCTGGCGGCGATCGAGCCATTGGCGCCGGCCTTGTTGTCGATCACGGTGTTGGCGTTCAGTGCAGTGCCAAGCTCCTTGGCGATCAGGCGAGTCGTGGTGTCGGTGCCGCTGCCGGCGGCGAAGGGGAGCACCAGCGTGATCGCCCGGTTCGGATAGTTCGCGGTTTGTGCGATGGCCTCCGGGGTCGCCAACAGCAGCGCTCCGATAAACGATGCGCTCGCCACGCCACGAAGAATTGAAAGTCCGTGCATTCCGCTTTTCTCCCTGAATCGGCCTTGGTAGCCCGCATTTATTGCGCGCAAACTAGCGGAGGTCGGTGACGCGCGGAAGCGGAAAGGTATGCGGTTCAGGTTCGCGTGCGGTCGATGGTGCAGGCCCTGCATCGACTTCTGCAGCACGGGGCCGATCTTGTCGCGTTCGTTCGCGGCAGCACTTGCAGTCGGCCGCTGATCCGCAGCATCTCCGCGTCTGGCACAGTGCGAATGCCGGGGGCGACCTCCGGAGCACGCACGGTCGTTTCGTCGCGGTCGCAGTGCAGCGCTGCGCAGGTGCAAAGCTCTTTGACAAACGCAAAGCAGTTCCTGTATATATTAGAATAATTCTAAATTAAGTAAGGCGTTGATATGAAGGCGTTTTCGGAGCTCACCGAACGCGAGGTGCTGGCGGTTGCGATCTCCAGCGAGGAAGAGGACAGCCGGATCTATCTCAGCTTCGCCGAGGATCTGGCAGAGCGCTATCCCGATTCCGCGAAAGTCTTCAGCGAGATGGCCGAAGAGGAAAAAGGCCATCGGCATCTGCTGTTGCAGATGTATGAGGAGCGCTTCGGACCGAACCTTCCGCCGATCCGGCGCGAAGACGTCAAGGGCTTCATCCGCCGCCGACCAATCTGGCTCACGCGTAACCTGTCACTCGAAACCATCCGCAAGGAAGCCGAGAGGATGGAGTTCGAGGCGGAGCGCTTTTACGCCAGGGCGGCCGAGCAGGCGACGGATGTCGGCGTTCGCAAGTTGCTGGGCGATCTGGCCGAGCTGGAAAAAGGACACGAGCATCTCGCAGCCAAATTATCGGACGCCATCCTGACGTCCGACGTTCGCACGATGGAGGACAACACCCGCCACCGGATGTTCGTCCTGCAATATGTCCAGCCAGGTCTTGCGGGCTTGATGGACGGCTCTGTATCGACGCTGGCGCCGCTGTTTGCGGCCGCGTTTGCAACACAGCACAATTGGCAGACATTCCTTGTTGGCCTCGCCGCATCGATCGGCGCCGGTATCAGCATGGGTTTCGCCGAAGCACTATCGGACGATGGCTCCATGACCGGACGTGGCTCGCCGTGGTTGCGTGGCGGCATCTGCGGGCTGATGACGACGCTGGGCGGTCTCGGTCATACTCTGCCTTATCTCGTGCCGGACAGTTGGCCGAACGCATTCTGGATCGCGACGGCCATCGCGGGTGTTGTCGTTTTTTTCGAGCTCTGGGCCATCGCCTATATCAGGGCGCGCTACATGGATACGCCGTTCCTGCAGGCCGTCTTTCAGGTGGTGCTTGGCGGCGTCATCGTTCTGGCGGTGGGAATATTGATCGGAGGCGCGTAGCGGGTGGGGAGGCGTCAGATGGCGTCGTTGTGCGGGATCGCGTAGGTTCTATGCGCGGGAAACCCTGCTGCTCGTCCCGCCGATCATGAGTGTGTGCGATGCATGATCGCGGCAGGTGCGATCGCGGGCAGCTTACGGGTGAAGGAGCGTCCCATGTATGCTGCCATTCGTCAGAGCAAGGCAAAGACCGGCATGGCTGAGGAACTGACGCGCAGGATCAAGGAAGGTGCCATTCCGATCATCAGTGATGTCGAAGGTTTCATGGCCTATTATGTGGTCTATGCGTCCGACGATACGGTGACGGCGATCAGCATCTTCAACAATTTCGCGGGCGCGGAGGAGTCGAACCGACGCGGGCTCGCGTGGAGCGAACAGAATCTGGCGCCCTTGCTGATTGGACCAGCCACAGCGATAGCCGGGCCGGTTATCGTTCATACGTTGGCATAACGCGCGCGGGACAGGTGCTATGCCGGGCGGTGGCATGTGCGCGTAGATTACTCGCTGGATTCTCAATCTCCCAGCAGGCGCTTCGCGCCGGCGATTGCGCGGCGCGCGACTTCTTCGGGGCCGCGCTCCCGGGTCAGTGCATCCATCGGCACTTCGAGCGCGACCGGAATATGCTTCGGCAGGTGCGCGACGATGGCGCAGAGGTCGATGCCGCCGTCGCCGGGTGGCAGCCGTTCAGCGCGCGCGGTGTGCAGCAATCCTTCCACCGTGCCAGGCTTCTCCGCCGGAGCATCGCAAAAATGGAAAAACGGCAGCAAGCGCGATGGCATGTCGTCGAGTTCGGCGAGGCTGCTGTCGGAGCGGTCGAAATGCAGCGTATCGACAAGGATACCCGCATTGGCGCGGCCTGCGGTCTCGACGATGGCGCGCGCCTTGTGCAGGTTCGACACATTGGTCCAGGGAAAGAACTCCATCACCGGCATGATGCCGTATCGCGCCGCAAGATCGGCGATGGCCGCCAGTCGGTTGGCGAGGCGGGACAAGTCGGGATCATAGGGCGCGACGATGACATGGCGGGCTCCGAGCTCCGCGCCGGCGGTGAGCATCGGCTCAAGCGCCACGACGTCGATCCCGGGCGTGATCTTGACGAGTTCAATATCGAGCACGTGCAGTCCGGTGTCGGCGAGACGCGCCTTGGTTTGCCGCATCATCGCCTTGTCGTTCATCAGCGGGTAGCCGGGGCTTTCCGCGGTCACGGCGATCAGTCTCAGTCCGACACTCCGGTAGCCGCAGCCCGCGGCAACGTCGATCATCTCTGGCGGCGCCAGCGATAGCACGGTGAGGTGGGCGAGCGAGAAAACGGTCATGAGATGTTTCTACTCCCGATGTCAGGCTGGCCGGACCGGATGTGCGGTCTATCGCCGTGATGCGATGAATACGCCCGACAGCACCAGCACGTAGCCGATGAGGTGAAACAGTTGCGGCTGTTCGCCGAGAAACGCGATGGCCAATACGGAGCCGAACACCGGCATCAGATGCAGAAATGGTGCCGCGCGATTAGGGCCAATCAGCGCGATGCCGCGATTGAAGAACAGATAGGCCAGCGCCGACGGAAAGATCATGGCATAGGCGAGCGTCAGCAGCGTCACGGTGTCGAAGATCAGCGGCGAGCCCGAGTTAAGTTCCCAGATGCTGACCGGCAGGGTCAGGATCGCGCCGCCCGCGGTGGTGAAGGCGATCAGCGACATCGGGTGGGTCACCGGTCGCCGCAGCATGAGCGCCGAATAGACACCGAACACCAGCAGCGCTGCGAACAGCATCGCATCGCCCTTGTTGATCTGGATACTGGCCAGTGCGGTCAGATCGCCGCGCAGGATGATGATCAGCACGCCGGCCATGGAGACCACGATGCCGAGCAGTTGCGCCAGCGTCAGCCTCACGCCGAACAGGATTAGCGTCCACAGCGCGACGCAGAGCGGGCCCGACGACTGGATCAGCAGCGCGTTCAGGGCCTGCGTGTATTTCAGGCCCCAATAGGCCAGCACCGTATTGGCGGCGAAGCCGGTCAGCGCCAGCATCGTCATGAGAGAAAGCTGCGCGCGGAGGACCGGCCAATCCGTGCGCAGATGCGTCCAGGCGAAGGGCAGCAACAGGAAAAAGGCCCCGATCCAGCGCACGCAGGCCAGCGTCACTGGCGGGACGTGGCCGGCGACATAGCGGCCGAGCACGATATTCCCGGCCCAGAACAGCGAGGTGAGGCTGAGCAGGAGATAAGGCTGGTTGGCAAACCAGCCGACGATCGTTTGTCGCGGCGGTGCGGAAGGGGTCATCGGCTCGATGGTCAATGCAGCCTTCCATAGGCGGCAGTTCGCCGGGTGGCACAAGGCACGCTGGCGCGCGGCGTCCATGCGCGGCAGGGAGCGAGCATCGGTACATGTGTCGAATGGGCGCAGTAAATGAGCCTCGATTCAGGTACTCAGATGCCGAAAAGCACACAAAATCAGACAATTATACCATTCCGCCAGGCGAACATTAACGGCTTCCCAATGGCTTCCGGGTAGAAGTGAATCTCAATAATGGAACTTGTTCTCTGAATTGCGGGCCGGATACCTCATCGACGTTGTGCAGTGAGGGGACTGGAACCGTTCGGCTTTGAGCGCACGACCGAGGGGTCGGTGCCCGACAGGAGATTGCAATGTCGTTGTCCGACTCCCAACCCAAATCCGGCCGTCGCCGGGGTCTCGGTCTTGGCCCGCGCATCATGTTGATGACGGTCTCCGGCATTCTCATCCTCGGCGTCTGCGTCACATTGGTCGCCAAATATGTGCTCGAACAGGGCGCCGCCAAATCCGCGACGGAGCGGGTTGAGACCAACATGCGCGTCGCCTGGAACGTGCTGCGCGAGAGCGGTGACAAGTACAGCATCGCGGATGGCAAGCTGCTTGCGGACGGCAAGCCGCTGAACGGCAATTTCGCAGCGGTCGACAAGATCAAGACGCTGGTCGGGGGCACCGCCACGATCTTCATGAATGATACCCGCATCTCGACCAATGTGATGAAGCCCGATGGCACGCGTGCCATCGGCACGCAGCTGGCGAAAGGGCCGGCCTATGACGCCGTCTTCACCGGCAAGACCGCGTTCCGTGGTGAAGTGGCCATCCTCGGCGAGCCGTATATGACCGTCTATGATCCGATCTTCGACGCCAGCCGCAATGTGATCGGCATTCTCTATGTGGGCATCAAGAAGGTCGAGTTTCTCGAAACCGCCAACGACACGCTCTGGACCATTATCTATGCGACGCTCGGTGTGATGCTGCTCGCCATCGTTGTCAGCTATGTTGTGGCGCGTAGCAGCGTGGTGCGTCCGTTGAAGGCAAGCATCGCTACCATGAACCGTTTGGCGAAGGGCGATCTGTCCGTCGATATTCCGGCGACAGCGCGCCGCGACGAGATCGGCGAGATCATGACGGCGCTCGGCGTGTTCAAGGCTGGGAGCCTCGAAGTCGAACGCATGAAGACCGAGCAGATCGCCACGGAGAGCCGCACGGCTGAACAGCGCAAGGCGGATATGATGAAGCTCGCCGCGGATTTTGAGGGTGCCGTCGGCCAGATCGTCGAGACCGTGTCGGCTGCCTCGAAGGAACTGGAAGGTTCGGCTACCACATTGACGGCAACATCGGATCGCTCGCAGGCTTTGGCGGTCGCTGTGTCGGCGGCATCGGAAGAAGCCGCGACCAATGTGCAGTCGGTTGCATCCGCCACCGAGGAGATGTCGTCGTCGGTGCACGAGATCAGCCGCCAGGTGCAGGGCGCTGCGCGCATTGCGAGCGAGGCCGTTGCGCAGGCTGACAACACCAACAACCGCGTCGGCGAACTGGCGACGGCCGCGGCACGCATTGGCGATGTCGTCGAGCTGATCAACAATATCGCGGGCCAGACCAATCTGCTCGCGCTCAACGCGACCATCGAGGCCGCGCGCGCTGGCGAGGCCGGTCGCGGCTTTGCGGTGGTTGCCGCGGAAGTGAAAGCGCTGGCCGAGCAGACCGCGAAAGCCACCGGTGAAATCAGCCAGCAGGTCAGCGGCATCCAGAAGGCGACCGAGGATTCGGTCTCGGCCATCAGGGAAATCTCGACCACCATCGGCCAGATGTCGGAGATCGCGTCCGCCATCGCATCGGCCGTTGAAGAGCAGGGCGCCACCACGCAGGAGATTTCGCGCAACGTGCAGCAGGCCGCAGCAGGCACGATGCAGGTGAGTTCGAACATCACCGACGTGCAGCGCGGTGTCGAAGAAGCAGGCTCCGCCTCGTCGCAGGTTCTGTCCGCAGCGCAGTCACTGTCGAGCGAAAGCACGCGACTGAAGCATGAGGTCGGGAACTTCCTGCGCTCGGTGCGCGCGGCGTAACTATCCACCGCGAAAGAATCGCATGCGCGAAGGCGTCCCGATTATTTCCGGGCAGAAATAATCGTCGCGCCTTGCTCGCATCTCGCTGAGAAAAATACCCGCTGAATTTAGAACCATTTCATTCTGCGGCAGTGTTGTCACACTGCCGCAGAATGCTTGTTGTTTGGAACGCTTCTATTGGCGGTGACGCCGCCGTCCCTTTAACCCCGATCCATCACATGCGGGCGTCCGCTATCGAATATGTCGATGCGGATGAGATTTCGGGGATCACCTTGAACAACAATATTCGTCTGTCGCGTTTCGCACTTTTGTCGTCGGTCTGCGCGCTCAGCGTCGTCACGCTCGATACGTCGCTGGCGCAGTCAAGTTCCACGCAGACCGGCGCGCAGCCGCTGCCACCCGTGGTCGTCAATCAACCGCAGCAGCGTCGCCGTGCGACGGCCGCTCCGAGCCGGACGCCGCGCGCCCGCACGGCCGTCGCGCCGCGTCCGGTGGCGCAGCCCCCGCGCAGTAACGTATTCGTCGAAAGTCCGCGCGGTCCGATTCAGGGCTATGTCGCCAATCGCAGCTCCACCGGTACGAAGACCAACACGGCGATCAACGAGACGCCGCAGGCGATCTCGGTCATCGGTGCGGAGCAGATCCGTGATCAGAAGCCTCGCAGCTTCGACGACGTCCTGCGCTATGCGCCGGGCGTGCTGGCCGGCACCTTCGGCTCCGACTTCCGCAACGACTGGTTTCTGATCCGCGGTTTCAAGTCCGACGACAACAGCGTGTTTCTCGACGGCATGCAGCTGTTCTACACGTCTTATGCTAGCTGGAAGCTGCAGCCCTCCAACATGGAGCGCGTCGAAATCCTGCGCGGCCCGTCGGCGATCCTGTATGGCGGCTCCAGCCCGAGCGGCATTGTAAACGTCATCAGCAAGACGCCGCAGGCCGAGCCGATCCGCTACATCGAGACCGGTGTCGACAATTTTGGCAACGCCTATATTGGTTTCGACATCAACACGCCGATCAAGTTGGCGGCGGGCAATGGCGAACTCTACACGCGCGTCGTTGGCCAGGTGCAGAACGGCGGAACGCAGACCGACTTCACGCCGAACAACAACTACTTCATCGCGCCGTCGGTGACCTGGAAGCCGGACGTCGATACCACGCTGACGATCCTCGCTTCGGCGTCGTATAACGAAACCCGCGCCGCCCAGTTCCTGCCCTATGTCGGCACGGTCACCAATGGCCCGTTCGGCCGTATCCCCACCAGCTTCTTCGGCGGCGAACCGAACTTCGACAAGTTCAAGCGCGAGCAGGAAATGCTCGGCTACCAGTTCGAGCGCAAGCTGTCGGATAGCGTGACCTTCCGTCAGAACGCGCGCTTCGCCCATGTCGACGTCAACTACACCGGCGTCACCGGTAGCGGCTATGCCAACCCGACAACCGGCGATCTCGCCCGTTTTCCGTTCGGCACACGCGGCATCGCCAACCAGGCGCAGATGGACAGCCAGGTCGAGTACCGATTCAACACCGGCATCCTCAGCCACACCACGCTGTTCGGTCTTGACCTGAAATACTACTCGATTAGCGACACCCAAGCTTTCGCGGGTGGCGTACCGCCGATCAACGTACTCAATCCCGTCTATACCGGTGCTGCGCCGTTGACGGCTGCTCCCTATCGCGACAGTCAGCTTACTCAGCAGCAGCTGGGCGTCTATTTGCAGGACCAGATCAAGCTCGACCGCTTCACCTTGGTGTTGTCCGGCCGCAACGACTGGGTCGATACCAGCGACATCAGCCGTATTGCCGGCACCCCTTCGCTGAGCCGCGATACCGGCAAGTTCAGTGGGCGCGCCGGCCTGATCTACAATTTCGACAACGGCCTTGCGCCCTATATCTCCTATGCAACCAGCTTCAATCCGGTGATCGGGGTCAATGGTTCGGGACAGCTACTGCTGCCGGAGACGGGTCAACAGACCGAGGTCGGTGTGAAGTTTCAACCGGTCGGCTTCGACGGTCATTTCGGCTTCGCCTATTTCGACCTGAAGCGGCAGAATGCGCTCACGACCGATCCCACCAGCGTGCTGATTCCGACCCAGAGCGGCGAAGTGACGTCGCGCGGTATCGAACTCGAGGCTGTGGCCAATCTGGCGCCAGGCTTCAAGGTGCTCGGATCGTTCACCCACTACCATCTGTTCGTCAGCAAGGACTTCGATCCAACGCTGATCGGCAAGACGCCGACGAATACGCCACAGCAGGTGGCATCCGGCTGGGCCGACTATACGTTCCAGGATGGCTGGCTGCGCGGCTTCGGCTTCGGCGGTGGCGTGCGTTATATCGGTTCGTCTTTCGCCGATCAGGCAAATACGTTGGGAGTGCCGTCGCGAATTTTGGGTGATCTCGCTGTGCACTACGACTGGCAGAACTGGCGCTTCGCGGTGAACGCCAACAACGTGACCGACGAGATCTATGTCGCGAACTGCTCGACCGCGAATGCCTGCTTCTACGGTGATCGCCGCCGCATCACGGGCAGCATCGGCTACAAGTGGTAACGGTAGGGGCGAGCAAGCCGGCACGACAATAGGTCGATGCCCGTAGCGCTCGCCGCACGGTCGCCACGTCAAAATGATCGGCCAATGTCGTCTCCGGCTTGCCGGGGACGACATTGGCTATTTCGGCCTGGCGAATGAAGAAGGAGCGATCCCCTGAAAGCGCGTACGGCTCGCATATGGTCGCTGGTCCACAAATGGACCAGCCTTGTCTCCACTGTCTTCCTGCTTCTGCTGTGCCTCACCGGCCTGCCGTTGATCTTTCATCACGAGATCGACGAGGCGCTCGGCTATGCGCCGAAGATGGATGTGCATGCGCCCGGTGCGGCGCAGCTCGGCCTGGATGCCATCGGCCGCGCGGCGATCGCGGATCATCCCGGCAGTGTGTTGCTTTATATGGCCTGGGACAAGGACGAGCCCGGCATGGTCTCGACCTTCACCAACACGTCGGTGACCTCCGATCCGCAGACCACGGTGGTGAAAGCGTTCGATGCCTATACGGCGAAGTCGGTGGGTTTGCTCGGCACCGGCCCGATGCTGGTGATGCTGCGGCTGCATACCGACATGTATCTCGGTCTTCCCGGCAAGTGGTTCATGGGCGTCATGGGCTTCCTCTTCATGATCGCCATCATCTCCGGCGTGGTACTGTATTGGCCGTTTACCCGCCGGCTGAATTTCGCAGCGATCCGCAAACAGAAATCGCGCCGGGTTTTGTGGCTCGACTGGCACAACCTGCTCGGCGTGGTCACCATTGTGTGGGCGCTGGTGGTCGGCGGCACCGGTGTTATCAACGCCTATGCCGAAGTCATGCTCGGCATCTGGCAGCGTAATGAACTGGCGGCCATGGCCGCGCCCTATGCCGGCAAGCCGACGCCGACGCAGCTCGCGTCGCTGGACAAGGTGCTCGGCAATGCCATGAAGACGACGCCCGGCATGGATCCAGCCTTCATCGCATTCCCCGGCACGCCGTTCACGTCGACGCATCACTTTGCCGTCTTTCTGCGCGGCGATACGCCGTTGACCTCGCGGCTGGTGAAACCTGTGCTGCTCGATGGCGAGACCGGCGAGGTGTCCGACACCAGCGAGCTGCCGACCTATCTGAAGGCCGTGCTCGTCTCGCAGCCGCTGCATTTCGGCGACTATGGCGGCATGCCGCTGAAGATCATCTGGGCGCTGCTCACTGTCTTCACCGTCATCGTGCTGGGTAGCGGGCTGTATCTGTGGGCAGTCAAGCGCAGCAAAGTCAGGCGCGGGGCGCGGCTCTCTGCGGGTGCCGCGGCAGCGCTCGGACGGCCGCCATGAGCGAGGTGCCGCAGCATAGAGCGAGCTGGTGGCGCGTGTTCGGCGCGCCGATCGTCATCGGCGTCTTATCGCTGGCAGGCTTGTTGTCGGCGCTGCTCGCCGGCGATCCCGGCCGCTATTTTGCGTGGTTCGGCGTCGGGCTGCCGATCGCGATTGCGGCATGGGTTTATTGCCGGAAGTGACATGAGAAAGTGTGGCGGATGAGCGAAGCGCAATCCGCCACGTCTCCGGCACCGCAACGCCAGCGACGGATTACGCCTTCGGCTCATCCGTCGTTGGCCTATGAGGCTACCAGCGCCGATCCCAGTTGTTGTTCCAGCCGTTATTCCATCCATTGTCCCAACCGTCCTGCTGGCCACGCATCGCGCGGCTGCCGCGGCGCTGGTCGCCATAGGCCAGCATCGGGTTCTGCATGCAGTCGCCGCGCTGGCCGCTCACGGTGGCCATGCACTGGTTATAGGAGGTGAACGTACAGCTCGGATTGAAGCCGGTGGCCGAGGTGCGCGAGCACCATGGATATTCGCGGGCCATGGAGGGCGTGGCGCCCATCACGACCAGAAATGCAGCTGCTGCCAGGATTGAGCGCATGTCGATTCTCCCTTTGCAAAAAGTACGACGTCGATAATGCGCAGCCTACATTGCTGTTCCCGCCTGTGACAGTGGATCGTGATCACACCGGCATACCCGAGCTTCAAACAGCGGTGATGCGCATCAGTCCGTCAGTGTGGCTGCCATCGCATCCAGCGCTGCACGCGCGGCCTCCGGGGCAATCTCGATCTGCAGCCCGCGCTGGCCGCCATTGAGATAGACCGTATTTTCCGACAATGCCGCCTGTTCTATGGCGACGGGCACGCGCTTCTTCTGTCCGAACGGGCTGATACCGCCGACGTGATAACCGGTCATGCGTTCGGCATCGGCCGGGCGCATCATCTTTGCGCTCTTACCGTGAAACGCTCCGGCGAGCTTCTTCATGCTGACCTCCTTGTCGGAGGGCACCACGACGCAGACCGGCTTGCCATCCACCTCGGCCATCAGCGTCTTCAGCATGCGTTGCGGCGCAATGCCAAGCGCTTCCGCTGCCTGCAGGCCGATACTCTCGGCATGCGGATCGTAGTCGTAGGTATGCAGGGTGAACGCGGTGCCGAGCTTGCTCAGCGTCTGCGTGGCGCGGGTGGTTTTCGACATGTCAGACTCAAGGGAATTGGAACGCTCAAGAGGGTGGTGAAGTCAGACGACCTCGGACACGAGCTGCATGTCGATAGCAAAACTTTCGAGGAATTTCGAGGTCATGATGTAGAAGCCGACCGAGAGCTGTAATTCCACCAGCCCGCCGGGTGTCAGATGTGCCGCGATGGCCTTGAACGTCGCGTCGGTCGGGCGATGCAGTGCAACGATCTCGTCGGTGAAAGCCAGCGCCGCGCGCTGCACGTCGGTGAAACAGCTCGCCGCCTGCCAGTCATGCAGCGCGGCATTCTGTTCGTCTGATACGCCGACATAGCCGCCGATGCGCTTGTGTGCGGCGACTTCATAAGGCGCCTCGCAGAGAATGCCGGTGCGGGTGATCGCCAGTTCGCGGATGACGGGATCGAGCTCGCCCTTGTTGCGGATGGCGCCGCCGAGCCGGCAATATTGTTCGAGGTAGCTCGGCGAATGCGCCATCATGCGGAAGATGTTGGCATTGCGGTTCTTGCCGAGGATCTCGCGGGTGCGTTCGCTGGCTGTGGCGGGATCGCTGTAGTCGATGCGGGCCATGGGTCCTCCCTTGAGATCGCCGTCGCGCCCTCCTGATGGGGCGCGTTCGGGCGAATGGCCGTGCCGTTGTAGCCGAGCAAGGATAGCTCTGCCAGATCGGGATCGTCAGGCCCGCGTGTCGTATTCAACATTGCAGGCGCCTGCACATGGTGATCAAAGGGGGCGTCCGCCATTCTGGCAGAGCCGCGCGTTGGTCCCGATTCAATGACAAAAAGAAAAGACCCAAAGGACGTTTCGAGCGACGTTTCTCCTCGCAGGTCAGGTATTCGGCTGTTCGTCCCCATCCTGGCGGGCGCACGGCTTGGCGAGCGCATGATCGCTTGCCTGGGCGCACTGCTGGGCATTGTGCTCACGGGATTGATCTGCCGATCTGTGTTGGGCAACAGCTCCAGCCTGCCGCTGATCGTGGCGCCGCTGGGCGCTTCCGCTGTTCTGCTCTTTGCGGTTCCCACCAGCCCGCTGGCGCAGCCATGGGCGATCGTCGGCGGCAATACCATCTCGGCTCTGATCGGCGTTGCTGTCGCGCATCTCATTCCCGATCAGATCCTGGCGATCGGCTTCGGCGTATCGCTGGCCATCGCGGCGATGTCCTTTGCGCGCTGCCTGCATCCGCCCGGCGGCGCGACGGCGCTGACGGCCATCATCGGCGGGCCGATCGTGACCGCGTCGGGCTATCTGTTTCCATTCGTGCCCGTCGGCCTGAACTCGGTGCTTCTGGTCGGGCTGGGCTATCTGTTCCACAAGATCTCGCGGCGGACCTATCCTCACAGGGCGCCGGTGCCATCAGCAAATCCGCATCAGACATCTGATATCAGCCCGGAATTGCGGGTCGGCTTTCGCGCCGAGGATATCGACAAGGCGCTGGAAGCGCTCAGCGAGACCTTCGATATCAGCCCCGACGATCTTGAGACGTTGCTGCGACAGGTCGAACTGCAAGCCATGTTGCGCTCGCACGGCACGATCCTGTGCGGAGACATCATGTCGCGCGATGTCGTCACGGTCGGATTGCGGGATAGTGCCGAACTGGCCCGCTCGCGACTGCTCTTGCACAGTGTCCGCACGCTCCCTGTCCTGGGCATGCAGGGACAGCTCGTCGGAACGGTCGGCCTCCGCGAGCTGATGAAAGAATCGGGCGATGTCGGAAAATCCATGTCGCCCGCAGCTACGGCAACGATGCAGACGCCCGCTGTGACCTTGCTGCCGACGCTGACCGATGGACGAACGCACGCCGTCATCATCGTCGATCAGGACCGCATGATTCAGGGGCTGATCACCCAGACCGATTTGCTCAGCGCCGTCGCGAAGCTTGTTCCTGTTGCCGTGTAGGCGATGGCGCACCTGTAGGCCGCGGACGGAATGAAGCTGCAATTCGGTTGAACAATCTGTAGCTGGAGATATGGTCCTCGCGCAGCGTTAAAACTCACAGCGAGGCTGTCATGCGATCTTCACGAATTCCCGTTCTGAAGCATGTGCTCGGCCTGGGCATGTTCGCCGTCGCGTTTTGCAGTGCGGGCGTCATCGCAGAGGAGGGACGGGCCGTCGTGTGGCCGACCCAGGGCTGGCAGACATCCACGCCGGAAGAGCAGGGCGTGGACCCGGCAGCGCTCGCCAGGCTGGTTGAGTCCGGTGCTCGTCAGAGCATGGACAGCATTCTGATCGTGCGCCACGGCAAGATCGTACTGGATGCGTATTACGCGCCGTACAGCGCGGACATGCCTCACGTGGTCAACTCCGTCACCAAGGCCGTGATCGGCACGCTGACGTCATTCGCCTTGAAGGATGGTCTGCTGACGGGCACCGATCAGCCGGCGCTGCCATTCTTCGGCGAGCGCAGTATCCTCAACCTCGATGACAGAAAGAAAGCAATCACGCTTCAAGGTCTGCTGGATATGACCTCCGGACTGACGTGGGAGGAGGGGCTCGGCGAAGGGCCGCCGCTGTCGGTGATCGACATGGAGCGAAGCCGGAACTGGATCGAGTTCATCCTCAATCGACAGATGGCCGCGATGCCCGGAGACGGCTTCAATTACGATAGCGGCAATCCACATCTGCTCTCCGCGATCCTTACCAAGGTAACGGGGATGAGCGCGGAGGATTACGCCAAGGCGAGGCTGTTCGGCCCGCTGGGTATCACGGCATGGAAATGGCGGCGCGATCCGCAGGGCGTCTCGACCGGCGGATACGGTCTGGCGCTGCACCCGCGCGATATGGCGAAGTTCGGCTATCTCTATCTGCGCAATGGCGAGTGGGAGGGTAAACCGCTGGTGCCGCGGGGCTGGATCGACAAGGTGAACCACGCCACGGTGGACATGCACCTCTCATTTGCTCCGGCCTGGCGCTATTCGAATTTCTTCTGGGCTCTTCCCGACAGCAACGTCTATTGGGCGAGTGGCTATCATTGTCAGCTGATCGTGGTCTATCCAGCGCTGGATCTCGTGGCGGTGACAACAGGCAGAAACGGCTGCGCCGTGACGGCTCTCCTGCCGTCCATCGCGGCATCTATCAAATCCGAGACTGCAATACAGCCGGACACGGCCGGCACAGAACTACTGGCGAGCGCCATCCGCGCCATATCGACAGAGAAGCCGTCAGAGGTCGGACCGACGCCAGAGATCGCATCGACGGTCTCGGGCAAGACCTATGCGTTCGCCCGCAATCCGCTGGGCGTGAAATCGCTGACGCTGACACTGGTCGGCCCGAACCCGCATTATGATTTCGAACTCTACAGCCGCAATTCGGCGCGGCCGCCCGAGATGATCAGCGGCCCTATCGGGCTCGACGGATTGTATCGCAAGGGAAAGGACACACCCTATGGGCCGCTTGCCGTGAAGGGACGGTGGCTGGATGATCACGCGTTCGAAGTCGAGCGGATCAATATCGGCGCGAGCGAACTGTCGCGGAAATGGACACTGTCATTCGATGGCGACAAGGTCAGTCTTCGCGGCAAGAACTATGAAGGTGTCGATGTCGAAATCGACGGACAGTCGGGCGGTTGATCGCCGAAAGGCACGGGAAGTCCTGAGACTCCCGTGCGGTCTTGCAGCGTCAGGCCGGCATGATGCCTGGCGCCCGGCGTGGCCATTTGGCGATGACCTCCGGCGCCACGTTGAGGTGCTGTGCGACGAGAGCCGGCGGCGTGTGCGTCAGCCAGTCGGAGAGCGACACTTCCTCGTAATGTGCCGTGCGGAACACCTCGATGAATTGCAGGTCGGTGTCGCCAGTGTTCTCGATATAGTGGCCGAAGTTGCGTTTGACGTAGCCGACATCGCCCGCTGTGAAGTCGATGGTGGTGGCGTTCGGTCCGGAATTGAACAGGGTCATTCGCGCGCGGCCCGCGAGATAATACTGCCACTCGTCGGCATTCGGATGCCAGTGCATCTCGCGCATGCCGCCGGGCTTGACCGTCACGAGTGCCACCGCGATCGTGGCCGAAGCAGTGAAGTTGCTGGTGTCGGCAATCCGGATCTCGCCGTTGCGTGTCGATTTGACCGGCTTGGACGATCCCAGCGAATAGGTGAACGGATAGAGCGCGACATCCGCATCGCGATAGGACGAGGCCTGATCGGCCGCGAGTGAACCGGGCACCGTGCCCTGGAAGATCCAGAGATTTTGCAGCGGGATTTTCGCGAAGCTTTCGACCGGCACACCGAAATTCTTGGCGAGGATTTCCGGCGGTGTGTGTGCGATCCAGTCCGACAGCAGTAGGGTATTGAACTCGTTGGCCTGGCCGTCATCGAAGCAGATCACGAATTCACAGCCATCGGGGCCGAGGCCCTGCAACGAATGCGGCGCGCCGGACGGGAAATACCAGAGGTCCCCCGCGTTGACATCGGCGACGTAAGGCCGGCCCTGATTGTCGAGCACGGTCACCCGGCACGAGCCGTAAGTCATGATCGCCCATTCGCCGGCCTGGTGCCAATGCATCTCGCGGATGCCACCGGCGGTGAGCCGCATATTGACGCCCGAGATCGTGGTCGAGATCGCAAAGTCTGCTTGCGTCACCTGCCGTGCCCAGCCGCCGTTCTGGATGCGGCGCGGCGCATTGTTGAACGTGGCCCAGGGCAGCGCCATGCCGCCGACATCGGTCGCTGGCGGCAATTGCGATGATGGAAACTGGCCGGCGATGATGGGATTCTGCGGGCCGGGATCGCTCAGATTGTTCGGTCCCTTGGCGTTGATCGCGCCCTGCGGCGGCAGATCCGGATTGCCGAATGTCGCGGCCTGTGCGGACGCTGCGGCGGTCATCACGATACCCGATGCTGTTGCTGCCATGAGATCTCTCCGTGAGAACATGGGACGTCCTCCTGTTGCGACGCGGATCTGCGTCATGATTGTAGAATCGATGGAAGCGATGCGCGCCGGATAACACCCGGCGCGCGCAGTAAAGGGGAAGGGACAGCTTTACTTCTTGACGCCTGCGGCTGCGAGGATCAGGTCGGCGACTTCCTTGGGATGCGAGACCAGCGAGAGATGGCCTGCATTGAGCTCGATCGTCGTCGCATTCATGCGCTTGGCGAGGAAGCGTTCAAGATCGGGATTGATGGTCTTGTCCTGCTTCGAGACTGCATAGAATGATGGCTTGTCGTGCCAGGCCGCTGCTTTGGTGCGTCCTGCAAAGATCGACGCCGCGGTCGAGCCCTGCACGGCATAGAGCACTTCGGCCTGTTTGCGCGGAACGCCATTGGCGAAATATTTCAGGAAGGCGTCTTCGGAGAGCTGCGTGTAGCCGTCATTGGTCTGGATGCCGGCGCGAACCTCGCCCGTCGGGAATTTGCCCGACAGCGCAACGAAGTCCTCATTGGCGTCCGGCGCGCGGGCGGCGACATAGACCAGCGCCGAGACCTTCGGGTCGGTGCCGACGTCACTGATCACGGTGCCGCCCCAGGAATGCGCGACGAGGACGGTCGGACCGTCCTGCAGGGCCAGAGCGCGGCGCGTCGCAGCATTGGAGTCGTCCAGCGAGCTCAGCGGATTTTGCACGGCAGTCACATGCAGGCCTGCCTTCTGCAACAGCGGAATGACGCCGGCCCAGCTCGATCCGTCGGCCCAGGCGCCGTGCACGAGCACCACGTTCTTGGCTTTAACGGGCGCTGCGGTCGCAGCTTGCGCCATCGGTGCCGTCAGCAGGCACATGGTCGCCATCAGCACCGCACGCAGCGTTGTCTTGGAGAGGGAGTTCATCAGCATGATATCACCATTCGGTTGCCCGGCGATTGTTTCGGCCGGAGGGACAAGGGAAGCATGGATGTTGCACTTGACGGGCTCGCGCCGGTCAGCTCGAACGGGAGCGGATCGGCATGACATTATCCGATTTACGGGATGGCGAGGCAGGGGTGAATCGGACGGTGGTGTGCAACTGGCATACCTAGGTTTATGGCTATGAATACGTGGGCTTGGCGCCGACTGTTACGTCGGCGATACCGGCGGTAACGGAATGGTGAGGGCTACAGGATGATCGACTATGTCACCGTGGATGTGTTCACGGACCAGCGTTTCGGCGGCAATCCGCTGGCGGTCGTTCCGGACGCGCGCGGCATCGACGATGCGCTGCTGCAGAAGATCGCCACCGAGTTCAACTATTCGGAAACGACCTTCGTGTTTCCGCCGGATGATCCCGCACATACCGCACGTGTTCGCATCTTCACGCCGACCGATGAGATTCCGTTTGCCGGTCATCCCAATGTCGGCACCGCCTTCGTGCTTGGCCGCCAGGGCACGGCCTTCGGCAAGCCTGTCGGCGATCACATGGTGTTCGAAGAGAAGGCGGGCCTCGTCCATCTCGATCTCTTGCGCGATGGTGGCGCGATTGTCGGCACCGGCTTCGTCGCGCCGCAGTCACTCACGATGCAGGGTGAGATTAATCGTGACATGATGGCCGCCTGCATATCACTCGCGTCCGATGCCATCGTCACGTCAACGCACGGGCCGCGCATGGTGTCCGTTGGTCTGCCTTTCGCGGTGGCCGAACTGGGCAGTCTCGATGCGCTGGCGTCCGCGCGGCCGAACACAACGGCTTTCGAGGAGGCCGAGCAGAAGCATCGGTCTCCCGACGATCGTTTCTCGGCCTTCATCTATGTCCGCATCGGCGATGGTTTCGATCACTTGCGTGCGCGGATGTTCGCGCCGCTCGACAACGTCCCCGAAGATCCCGCCACCGGGAGCGCCTCTGCGGCGCTCGCGGCCTATCTTGTTACTCTGGATCCGCGCCGCGATGCGACCTGTGGCATCACCATCGAGCAGGGTGTCGAGATGGGGCGCCGCAGCCTCATTGAGGTCGAGGTGCGAAAGCGCGACGGGCATGTCGAGAGCGTTCGCATTTCCGGCCGTTGTGTGCCGGTATCGCAGGGCCGCATCGCCGTTTAGCTGTGAGAGGCGCTACGGCATATTGTCTGTGTCGTTACCGTTGACTTGGATGTAGTGCGACGTGCCACCGGATCGATCGCCCGTCAGCCAGGACCAATCGAAGTCGATGGTCAGAAGGCCGTCATGATTGCGGGCTACCCGTCCGGACGATTGGCCGCTGAGAAGCTGGCCATCCGTGGTTAAACATTGAAACAGTAATTCGATTGTGTCCGGGCTGGTGCTTTTCCCCACGATCTGCCCGACAGAAATGTGGCCGCCATGGTAACTGCCGGTCACGGTCGCGCCATCGCTTGCGTATTGGAACGTCGTTGCGGCGGTCGACAGGCCGTGTGCGTTGTCCGTCGTGACAAAGCTGCGTCCGTCCAATTGTTCGACCAGTGTCTTTCCTGTTTCATCGGAACTGTTGTTATCCATGCGTCCCTCGCTCTTCTGTTGGTACAACTTCACGCCTCTCCGGGCAGATCTTCCACACGCCACAGCCCCAGCGACTTGTCGGCATAGTCGCCGCCGGCTTCCGTACAGCCTTCGTTGATCACCGCCTCAGGCGTAGGAAACAGGAATGGCGCCTGCTGCATGTTCAGCACGCGCCAGTCGCCGTCATCGATGTCGCGATTGGCTGATGCGTCGGGGAATGTCGTGGTCAGCAGCCAGCGGGCACCGGAGCGTTTCAGGTTGGCGATGGCGCGGTTGATGTTGGCGAATGACAAATGCACTAGGCAGTCGCGGCACAGCACCAGGTCGACAGCGGGGAGGGGGTCGCTGACGAGATCGAGCTGGCGGAACTCGATATGGCCCGGACGCCCGTAACGGGCGGCGTTGGTTGCAACGATATCGGGCACGATGTCGGCGCCGAGATAGGCGATGCTGCCGAGACCCATCTGCGCCATCCAGGTGAAGTCGCCGCAGGGCAGGTCCAGGAGTGTTGTTATCTCGAGGCGCTTCAGAAGCTGCGACAGCTCTCGTCGCAGCCATGATGTCGCGTCCAATTCAGAGCCGAGACCGGATTGGGAGGTTTCTGCACCCCACAGGTTGGTGCGGTAGATCAGCGCGAAACGTTCCGCGAGGTCGAGGCCGTCGAATTCTCGCCGTCGCTCGGCGAAGCGGAGTTCGGCCAGAACCGGCAATCGTGGCTTTGGTGTGTTCACGCGCGTGCCCCTTCACTGCGTCAAAGACGTGTGAAATCAGCCTGGTGATCATTGGCCTTGCTAATTAGATGAGTATCACCTATATTGTGCCTATTCGAATATATGCTCTGCCTTGTTGACCGCGCCGGTATCGGCTCCATTCCCCAAGACATCGTTGATATCGGATCGGGCTCACGCGATGTCGCGTAGGTCTCGCGCATTCGCGCATCTTGGAGAATAGTTATGACAGTCGGTACAGTTAAGTGGTTCAACGCGACCAAGGGTTTCGGTTTCATTCAGCCTGATGACGGCGGCCAGGATGTGTTCGTTCACATCAGTGCAGTCGAACGGGCCGGATTGGGTTCGCTCAATGAAGGCCAGAAGGTTTCTTTCGAAGCCAAGGCTGACAAGATGCGCGGCAAGACCAGCGCGGAAGATCTGCGCGCCATCTGAGATTGAAGATCGGCCGATTACCACGGATGTACTGGGATCTGCTGATCGACATATTGCGCTCAAGCGCATGATATTTGGAGTAGATGAAGCCCGTTGGTGATCCTCACCGGCGGGCTTCGTTGTTTTTGCCGTGTTTCGGCGTCCGACCAAGAGATGAACCCACGATGAGTGAACGTCTGGATACGCTCAAGGCAGCTCGCTTGCGCATGGTGGATGACCGCGATGCGCATGCGAAAGTTCTTGCCGCACCTTTCAATCGCGACAATGCGGAACGGGCTCGCATGAAGTTTGTCGAGATTCAGAACGTGATCGACGCCATCGATCGCGCCATCTTGGGCGAGCAACCCGTCCAATAGCGCCGGCTCTAGCCGATCAACGCGCGCAGTTCCGCAATCATCTTCGTCGTCTCGAACGGCTTGCCGAAAAAGCGACTATCGTGAGGTAGATCGTTCTGCGCGACCTGCAAATGGCCGGACACGATGACGATCTTGATCGGTGGCCAGCGGTTGCGCACCGCA
Source organism: Tardiphaga sp. 813_E8_N1_3 (assembly GCF_051811025.1). Lineage (NCBI taxonomy): Bacteria > Pseudomonadati > Pseudomonadota > Alphaproteobacteria > Hyphomicrobiales > Nitrobacteraceae > Tardiphaga > Tardiphaga sp. 813_E8_N1_3. Next base: position 4,368,654 of record NZ_JBPWQE010000001.1, on the reverse strand, counting down.
TGCGCAAGCTTCAACCCGTCCATGCTGCCGGGCATCTGTACGTCGGTGAACAGCAGCACGATATCGTTGCGGCTCTCGAGAATTCGCACGGCTTCGTCGGCATTGTTGGCCTCGATAGCGATGAAGCCGGCTTCCTCGACGATGTCGGCGGCGTGAATGCGGAGCAGAGGCTCGTCCTCGACGATGAGGACGGCAGGCCGCTGCATGTCACGCGCGTTGGGATCTGGGAGTGCTGCCATCAAAATTGGTGCCACCTTTCGTCGGGTACCGAAGCCAGCTCGCTCAATCTGGTTTCGAACCGACATGTGAGTCCTTCGGGCAAGAATTCGATTTTGACGGAACTGCCGAAGTCGGCTGACAGCGTGCCTTCGATCAGTCGTGAGCCAAATCCACGTCGCGTCGGAGGGGCGACGACGGGGCCGCCGGATTCGCGCCATGCGAAACCTAACGCCGGCCCGTCGCTGCCGGTGTGACAAGCCCAGTCGATATCGATCGTTCCGTCCGGAACGGACAATGCACCATACTTTGCGGCATTGGTTGCGAGTTCATGCAGGGCGAGCGCCAGCGACAGTGCCTGCTTGGCCGTCAGTTCCACCTCGGGGCCCGAGATGCGAATGCGCTTTTGGCCCGTTCGATGCGGCGCCAGCGCGCCATCGATCACAGTGGGCATCGACGCGCTGGTCCAGTTCGATGCCGTCAGGATATCATGCGCCTGGTTAAGTGCCGAGAGGCGCGCATCGAAAATGGTCCGAGCCTCTTCCTTGGTCGCTGCGGTACGGAATGTCTGACTGGCGATGGCGCCGACCATGGCCATGGTGTTCTTCATGCGATGTTCGAGTTCGCGCGTCAGCAATTGCTGCTGTGTCTCGGCACGTTTCAGTTTACCGATGTCGCGAATGGTGCCGATGAAGCGCGTAACGACGCCATTCTCGAATTCAGCCCTGCCTTTGGCAGAACACCAGCGCTCGATGCCGTCATCGAGACCGATGGTACGGTATTCGATGTCATAGGCCTGCGGCCCGTCCACCATCATGGCGTTTAGGCACGCCTTCTCCGTGACGTCGCGATCGTCGGGATGAAGCCCTTGCAGGAAGACGTCGAACGAGATCGGCTTGCCGAAGGCAAGGCCGAACAATTCGTAGCAGCGCCGATCCCATTGCAGCACACCGGTGCGCGGGTCCAGATCCCAGGTTCCAGTGTCGGCGGCGTCGAGGGCGAGTCGTAGCTGGCTTTCGCTTGCCTGCAGCGCCACATCCACGGCACGCGATGCAGTGATATCGCGCGACACCGAAAGCAGTTGATGCGGTTTTCCATCGGGGCCGGGAATGGCGGTGACGGTGACATCCCACCATTTCGGCGTGCCGGCCATCGTGCTGGCGTAACCCTGGAAGTGTCCAGTACGCCCAAGCTGAGCGGCCCTTACAGCCGCCTTGGCGTCGATATTGCCCTGACCCTGCCAAAAGTCTGGCCATGGGCAGCCCTTGATCGCACCGAAATCCGTGACCTCCATGATGCGCTGGCCACCGTCGGTCATGAAGATGAGGTTGCCGTCGAAATCGAGAACCTTGATGCAGTCGCTCGATGCGGCGAGCAAACTTCGCAAGAACGAATTGGCGTCCTGAATAGGTCCTAACGATTGATCCACAAATACCTCGGGAGCTGCGGCTCCGATCGCAAAAATACGCTGCAACGAAATACGGCCGCAAGGAGATACGGTTCGGATGTACGGTAACAGGTCTTCGAGCAAACGTGCCAGACCAGACCAGGTTCCGGCTCAATCGCGGCGATGCCGCGTGCTCGATTTACGCGGAGGTCGACACCGCTTGCGCGGCACTTCCGTCGCACCACAGCCAGGCGCTGACCGCGCCACTGCGGCCACGGATCTGCACCTCGGTCGGGCCGGACAGGGTGCCGGTGGTCAGCATCGGGCAGTCGTCTCCGGCGCGACGCAACAGCTCGTCGCTGACGGCCACTTCAGCGCCGTGGCCTGCGGCGACCTCCATGAGCCGGCTGGCGACATTGACGGTATCGCCGGTCGCGGTGATGTGCTGGTAGCTGGCGCCGCCGAGACGCGATGCGACGATATCGCCGAAATGCGCGCCGATCTTGAATCCGATCTGGCTGGCGATCTCGGGCGGAAGACCGGCCATCCATGCGCCTGTGCGCGCCGTGAGTTCTATACAGCAGCGCGCGGCACGGGCGGCATCGTCATCGGCCACGACAGGCAGTCCGAACAGGATCATCGCGCCGTCGCCCATGAAGGTTGTCACCACGCCGCCATGGGCGAGGGTCACCTGATCGATCAGCGCATGGAAGGACTTAAGTAGGTCGCGCACCACGTCTGCGCCGAGCGTCTCGCTGAGCCGCGTAAAGTGCGAGAGATCGATGAAGACGACGGCGGCATGCTGGTGCACCGGCTGCAACAGGTAGTCCGGATTCTTGATCAGCCAGTCGCGCAGGCCCGGCGCCTGGAACTGGCGCAGCAGATCGCTGCGGGCGGCGAAATGCTGCACGCTGCGTCGGCTGCTCCAGATCTGCAGCGCGCCGAACGCCATCGCTGGCGGCACGGCCGCCGCCAGTGGCAATGCAGCGCTCATCCAGATGCCATGGCCATAGGCAACGGTGTTGATCACGGCCCACAGCGCGACGACGGCGACGATCGCAATGAGGCCGACGGCATTGCGCCGCCATGCGAGCAGGGCGATGCAGAGCATCGCCAGGACGATCGCAAAGCCGGCATCGAACAGCCGTATGGATGTATTGCGCAGCAAGGTGTCCTTGGCGAGCAGATGCGTGATTGCGGTGGACACGACCTCGACGCCGGGCATCACCGGATCGAACGGCGTGGAGAAGAAATCGCCGCCGCCGCTGACGGTGACGCCGATGGCTACGACGCGGTCCTCGACATCGGCGCGGCGAAGTTTGCCCGCCAGAACCTCCGATGCGCTGATCGTCCGGATCGTGCCGCGTGGCCCATAGAAAGACATCGGCAACAAATGGCCGACATCGGTCGGGACATGGGTGCCGGCGAGGGAGAAATTATACTCGCCAATCTGGGTGTCGTCGCGCGAGGCAGCGGATGCGACACGCAGTGGCATCGACACCATCACGCGGTCGGCCGAGCGCATCAGCATTGGCATCGAGCGCGGCACGCCGCTGCTGTCGGTGTTGAGATTGACCACGCCGACCGTGGCCTGATCGGCGAAGACTTTCAGCGGCAGCAGAAATCCCGACGCCACTGGCAGGTCGGCGAGAGGCCCGGCCTCCTTGGTGGCCACGGTCTGTTTGGACTCGCTGAACAGCGCCGCCGCGGCGATGACGGTATTGGTTTTGCCAAGCGCCTGTGCCAGTGCGGCATCGGTGTCCGCGGCGCCGGCATCGACCAGCAGCAGATCGAGTGCGAGCACTTTCGGTTTGTAGCGTGCGATTTCCTCGATGATCTTGGTCAGCGTGGCGCGGGGCAGCGGATAGCTGCCTTGTTCGCGCGCGACCCGATCGTCGATCGCGATGATGGTGACGAGATCGGGCGGCTTCTTCACGCCGCGGATCTGGATGCGCAGGTCGGTCAGTGTCGCCTCTAACCTGTCGAGAAAGCCGACGTCGCCGCGGTTGTGACCAAAGGCCAGCGCTGCCGCCCACACGCCCGCCAGGACTATGGCGAGCGGTGTCTGCAATCTGCTGGCCTTCATCATCGTTGTGTATCCGGGCCGGGCAACATCCGGGCCTTGTTAGCGCCCAAGCCTTGTTAACGTCCAAGCCTTGCCATCAATGCGGCGACACGCGGCGCGGGCCAGCGCTTGATCTCGAGCGGCGTCGCCGATGCATCGACATCAACACCTTCACCGGGGCCGAGGGTCACGCTGCCGGGGCCGGTCACGCGCCTGACGCCGACGCGACCGGTCTCGACGAAGACGGATGTCTTGCTGCCCTCGGCGTCCACCGCCCATCTGGTGCCACGCACCGCGGCAATCGCTTGCGGTGTCATCACCTCGAAGGTTTTGCCGGCTTTCTGTTTGGAGGCCTCGATGAAAACGGCCTTGCTTTGCAGGTCGACGCCGTCGACACGGCCATTGCGGTCGCGATCGAGCAGCGTGAAGCGCGCGCCGTTTTCAGCAATGATCGTCACGCCGCCGCAGCGCAGGTTTTGCGGCCCACCGGCCGACTGGCTCGATGTACAGCCGGGGCCGGCCTGCTGCGCCGATGCAGCACTTCCATAGAGGCAAGCCGCAGCAACCATGGCTGCCGCCAGCCTGATTGAATGGGTCATGTTGGTTACTCCTGAACGCCCCATCGGTAAGGCGGGCGGCGGGCGATTCCGTTCAACGTTTGCGGGCGAGCGGCGTAATTAACGCTCGGAGGTACCCATATAGGGCGACGCAGCGGCACAACGAGGGCAGATTTCGGTCGGTACGGCCCATCTCACGACCATGTGAGATTGAGAGGCATTCTCAGCAATCGGGCTGCGAGCGCTGCCGCAATCTCGCCACATCGCCCCGGATTTTCAGGGGATATCAAAGGTTTGCATAGAGCCGACGAGGCCATTTTCGGGGCGTTCGTGCTTGTTTTCCCCCCGCGCTTCCTTTATTCCCGTTTTGCATCGCAGACAGCGTCCTAGAAGACTTGGGTAACCAAGATCATTGGCCGCGTTTAGGCAGATGCCTGGGCGTGATCCGGCAAACGGCAGACCGTTTTCCGCGCTGATCACGCCTCGACGCGTGTATTTTTCAGAGGACTAGCGCCAAATGGCCAATGTTGTCGTCGTCGGCGCCCAGTGGGGCGACGAGGGTAAGGGCAAGATCGTTGACTGGTTGTCGGACCAGGCGGATGTCGTCGCCCGCTATCAGGGCGGCCACAATGCCGGTCATACGCTGGTCATCAATGGCCAGACCTACAAGCTGGCGCTGCTGCCGTCGGGCGTTGTGCGCCAGTCCAAGCTCTCCGTGATCGGCAATGGCGTGGTGTTCGACCCGCAGGCCTTCGTCGATGAAGTCGCCAAGCTCCGAGGCCAAGGCGTCGATGTCGGCCCGCACAATCTGCGCGTTGCCGAAAACGTCACGCTGATCCTGCCGCTGCACCGCGAGCTCGATGCGCTCAGAGAGAATGCCAACAAGGCCACCGCCATCGGCACCACCCAGCGCGGCATCGGCCCGGCCTATGAAGACAAGGTCGGCCGTCGCGCCATCCGTCTGATGGATCTCGCCGATCTCGCCACCTTGCCGCACAAGGTCGATCGCCTGCTGACGCATCACAATGCGCTGCGCCGCGGTCTCGGCCTCGCGGAATTCAACACGGCTGACATCGTGAAGGAGCTCTCCGCATTCGCGCCGGTGCTGCTGCCCTATGCTGAGGCCGTCTGGCGGCTGCTCGACAGCAAGCGCCGCGAAGGCAAGCGGATCCTGTTCGAGGGTGCGCAGGGCGCGCTGCTCGATGTCGATCACGGCACCTATCCCTATGTCACCTCGTCCAACACCGTGGCCGCACAGGCAGCGACCGGCACCGGCATGGGCCCGGGCGCGGTCGGCTATGTGCTCGGCATCTGCAAGGCCTACACCACGCGCGTGGGTCAAGGTCCGTTCCCGACCGAATTGCTCAACGAGATCGGCGAAGAGATCGGCCGTCGCGGCAAGGAATTCGGCGTCAACACCGGGCGCAAGCGCCGCTGCGGCTGGTTCGATGCGGTGCTGGTGCGACAGACTGTCCGCACCTGCGGCATCAACGGCCTGGCATTGACCAAGCTCGATATTCTCGACGGCTTCGACACCATCGAGGTCTGCGTCGGCTACAAGCTGGACGGCAAGGAGATCGACTATCTGCCGGCCGGCGAGGGTGCTCAGGCCCGGATCGAGCCGATCTACGAGACCATCGAAGGCTGGAAAGAGCCGACCGCCAATGCCCGTTCCTGGGCCGATCTGCCGGCGCAGGCGATCAAATACGTGCGCCGGATCGAGGAACTGGTGGGCTGCCCGATTGCTTTGCTTTCCACGAGCCCGGAACGCGAAGATACTATTCTGGTGCAAAACCCGTTCGAGGCTTAACGGACTGTTACCGGATAGCCTCCAAATTGATGCACCCGCAACATTGAGTCGAGATGGCTGATTACTACCCGTTGATCGCCCGTGCCATCGCCGGACTGGACCCCAGTGCTCCCGGTGAGCAGCGGCGCGCGCTCTATGAGCGCGCCCGCACGGCTCTGATTGCCCAGTTGCGCAGTGTCGAGCCGCCGCTCAGCGAGTCAGAGATCACCCGCGAGCGGCTGTCGCTCGAAGAGGCCGTCCGCAAGGTTGAGTCCGAGGCCGCCCAGCGTGCCCGCGACGCTTCGCGTCCTGCGTCGGACGGCAAGCCGCGCGCCGGCGATGCTTTCCGCAATGCCGGGCCGCGTGCCGGTGCCACGCCGGCCGAACCGTCGCCGCGCGGCCGCCAGCCGATCACGCCGTCTCCGCGCGCCCCGGAAGAGCCGCGTCCGCCGCGCACCTTGCGCGTCGATCCGCCGCCGATTCCAAAGCAGCAGTCGCCCAATGCCGGCGCGCAGGATCCGAACGGCCCGCCAACCCGCGAACGATCAGGCACGCCGCGCCGCTCCGATAACAACACGCCGCCGCCGGCCCGCAATGATCGCGGCGACCAGGGCGATGCCGCGATGCGCGGTTTCCGCGACGTCACCGCCGATGTCGACGATCTCGGCCGCGCCGCTGCGCAGGCCAACCGCGCGGCGCGCAAGACCTACGCCAACGTGCCGTCGCCGACGCCGGAATTCGATCGTCTCGAACCCAGCATGGAAGCGCGTAGCGAGGCTTTCGGCTACGACGAGACAGCTTACGACGAGCAGGCCGGCGACGAGTCGCAGGTGCCGCCGTCGCGCATCAAGGATTCCAAGGGCAAGAAGGCGAAGCCGCCCAAGCCTCCGAAGCCGAAGCGCGTCAGCGGCGGTTTCCCGTTCAAGACCGCGCTTCTCATCGGCATCGTGATGATCCTGATCGGCGCCGTGATTCTGGGCTGGCCGACGATCAACAAGATGGTGCGCGGTTTCGCCGGCGGTTCGGCGCCCGTCGTCACCGACAACAAGGATGCGCCGCTGGCGCCGCGGCCGAAAATCGCCGATCGCGTCGGTCAGCCGTCGTCGTCGGATCAGATCGCGCCGGTCGCGCAGCGCGTCGTTCTGTATGACGAGGATCCGGCCGAGCCGAAGGGCCGGCAATATGTCGGCACGGTGGTCTGGCGCACCGAGCAGATCAAGGGCACCGGCGGCAAGCCTGGCGACATCGCCGTACGCGCGGACATCGAGATTCCGGAACGCAAGTTCAAGATGACCATGTCGTTCCGCCGCAACACCGACACGTCGCTGCCCGCCAGCCATACAGCCGAACTCACTTTCGTGCTGCCGCCCGATTTCGCCGGCGGCGGTATCGCCAATGTCCCTGGCGTGCTGATGAAGTCGAACGAGCAGGCGCGCGGCACGCCGCTGGCGGGCCTCGCGGTCAAGGTCACCGACGGCTTCTTCCTGGTCGGTCTCAGCAATGTCGAAAGCGATCGCGCGCGCAACCTGCAGCTCCTGAAGGAGCGGTCATGGTTCGATATCCCGCTGGTCTATGCCAACCAGCGCCGCGCTATCATCGCCATCGAGAAGGGCTCGCCCGGCGAGCGCGCGTTCAACGACGCGTTCGCGGCCTGGGGCGAGTAAGCAACAAGCGTTGTCATTCCGGGGCGCGGGCGCGTCCTTGCGCACGCGAACCTCAGCCACTCCAATTGGAGTGGCGGGGAATCTGGAAATGTTCATCACATCGAGATTCCGGGGTCGCGCAAGGGCGTGCCCTCCGGCAAACCGATTGGTTTGCTAGCGAATGACGAGCTAGCGGCAGCTAAAGCTACCCGCCTGCGCCACCGCTCCGTCGTTTCACGTCATTCCTGCAGCCAGAACTGCTTCACCAGAGGTTTCGCAGCCGCGCTTCTCACCATCGCGCTGTCACGCTGCCGAGAACGGTGCGCCCCTGCGTGAAGGTACAGGTCCCACCGTTGCAGATCGGAACACGCTCGTCCGACAGATTGCGCGCATTCACGGCCAGGCGCATGCCGCGATAATCGTAATGCACACCCGCATCGAACGCCGTGATCGCAGGGTTTCTGATCGTATTGATGTCGTCAGCCCAGGTCTGTCCGATCCAGCGTGCACCGGCACCGACACCGAATCCCGCGAGCGAACCGGTCTGCCAAGTATAGTCGAGGAAAATCGCCGCCTGCTGCGTTGGCACGCCGAGCGGTACCTTGCCGAGGTCGGCCCCGTTGCTGCGAGTCACAGTAGCGTCAGTATAGCTATAGGACGCGACACCCTTGAGGCCCTCTGCCAGAGACAGCACCGCTTCCAGTTCGGTGCCCCGTGAGCGTATCTGGCCGGTCTGTACCGAGTACAGCGAGCCGAAGACCGGATCGGTTGTCAGCACGTTGTCCTTGGTCAGGTTGAACCAGGTCGCCGTGAAGTAGCTGTTCCAGCCAAGCGGCTGATACTTGATACCGGCTTCGAACGATTCACCGGTCGTCGGCGCGAAGGGTGTAGCGCCGCGCCCGGGTGCCGTCGTGCCACTCTGCGGCAGAAATGACGTCGCGTAGTTGACGTAAGGCGCGAGCCCGTTGTCGAACAGATACAGCAATCCCGCGCGGCCTGTGAACTTGCTTGGGTCGCTCGTGGTCGTCACGCCTGACAGGTCGTCGTGGTTCGAGAGTTCGGCAAAGTCCTGCCGGCCACCGATGGTCAGCCGCCAGCCGCCCAGTGCCATCTGGTCCTGTGCGTAAAGTCCGAGCTGGCCGAGCGTCTGGCTGTTGGCGCTCATAATCGACAAAGGCAATGTCGGCACCGAAGTGCCATAAACAGGATTTGTCAGGTCGAGCGACGGACCGGCGCCCGCATAGTAGCCAAAAGTCGTTCCCTGCCGGAAGTAATCGACTCCGGCTAGGACCGTATGCTTGATCGGGCCGGTTGCCAATCTGGCTTCGATCTGATTGTCGATATTGAAGGTGTTCAGGCTTTCCTTGTAGGTCGACGCGTAGCGGTTCAACGTGCGGCCGTCGGGAGAGAGACTGAGTGCATCGACCATGTTGCCTTCGAACGACACATGCCCGAGCCGGACGTTCTGCCGGAACGTCACGGCCTCGTTGAAGCGATGTTCGAGCCTGTAACCGACAGAGGCCTGCGACTGTGTGAGCGCATCGAATGACGGATCGCCGAGACGAATATTCGTCACCACGCCCGTCGCCGGGTTGCGCAGATAATACGGCCACATCGACGTCTTGCTGCGCTCGTATTCGGCCAGCACCGTGAGCGTCGTGTCTTCGCCCAGCTTTGCGGTAAAGCTCGGTGCGAGAAACACGCGATCGTCCCAGGTGCCGGGAATCTGCGTGCCGCTGTCACGCACCAGGCCGGTGAAGCGATAGAGCAGCTTGTCGTTGTCGAGCGTCGGCCCGCTGAAATCGAAACGGCCCTGATAGCGATTGAAATTGCCGATATCGAGCCCGGCTTCGTTGAGCCGCTTCTCGAGCGGCATCTTGCTGACATAGTTCACCATGCCGCCGGCTTCGTTGGCGCCATAGAGCACGGAGGACGGCCCGCGCATGACCTCGATGCGTTCGGCGCCGTATGGTTCGTTGCGGAAATAGGCGAAGGAACCGTTGCCCTGCCGCAGACCGTCGCGGTAATTGCCGTATTGGTTGGCCGCAAATCCGCGGATCAGGAACTGGTCGTAGCGGGCATCGTAGCCATAGGGTTGGGTTTGCACGCCCGCCGTATAGGCCAGCGCCTCACCGACGGTTCGCGCGCCCTGGTCGCGCATCTGCTCCGGTGTCACCACCGAAATCGACTGCGGCGTCTCGATCAGAGGCGTATCCGTTTTGGTGCCCGTGGCACTTCGCGTGGCCACATAGCCCTGAACGGGGCCCCATGCGGATTCCGTTGCGCTGGCGCCCGGCACGTTGCTTGGCGTGACTGTTCCCTGACGCGTGGCTGTGCGCGCCGCCCGTGCGGCGGTGCGCGACGCGCTGCTGCGCGCAGTGTTCTTGGATTTGGCGCGCCGGTCGGCGCTGCCTTGAACGATGACGGGATCCAGCTGCGTGGCGCGCGCTGAAGGCGGCTCCGTGCCGGTGGCTTGCGCTGACATTTGTGCGCTTGCCTGCGCTGACAGGCCCATCAACAAGACAATAGAACTTGCTGCACCAAGACACATTGCCTTGGTGACTTTTCTTTCGACGATCCCCACCGATAACGCCCCGCATGTCGTTCGGACTGACTGAGCCCGATTCCTGCGTGGTCTCTAGGACATCAAATCGCGCATGGCATTACCTGCCAAGTTAGAACCTCTACACACTAGAACCGTTAAAATCGCAGGAGTGTGCGGAGCGGAAACTTGTGGAGGCCGGATCAAATCCGGCCATGACAAACGAGAGGCGAGAGCTTTCGCTCTCGCGCCGCCGGAATGCCAGCTACTTGCAGCCGAAATTCGCCGCCTGCGTTACTGCTCCACCATTCCACACCGTGCGCAGCGGATAGACGCAAGCCGGATAGCTCAACTTGCTGTCACGCGACGTCAGTGCGATCTCGCCGGGAGCCACACCCTTTTCGACCCAGTCCGTCAGCGCGGTGAAGAACTGATCCTGCTCACGCATCGGCGTCTGGTTCGCATTACCGGGAAGCTTCGGCAGCGGCACGGAATCGTTCTGGCCGCTGACCGTATAGGCGCGGCCCTGCGAGCTGTGCGCCGAGCCGGGCAGCAGATACATCCGCATGAACTTCTGCACCTCGGCGTGGCCGCCCATCTGCGCCGCGACGCGCTCGTGATAGTTGACGTTGCCGGCGGGCGGGATCGCGTCATCGACGAGGCCGCTATAGACGATGATCTTGCGGCCGAGATCGCGCAACTTGCCGAGATCCGCCTTGTCGGTGCCGAGATTGCTGAACAAAGTGGGCTGCAAAGCGAGGTTCTTGTTCACCGCATCGGCCAGACCGGCATAGCTGAGCTCCTGCCACTTGTTGCGTTCGGTGGTCGAGCCGTTGTTGAACGGAATGTCCGATGGGTTGGTGGCGCTGGCATCGGCGGCGTAGCGGACGTCCTGTAGTGCCAAAGCCACGCTGCCGGCGGCTGTACCGGTGATCTGGCTGCCGATCGCCGTGGTCCTGGTGAAGGCCCACCACACCTGCCTCGTTCCGAGCACCTTGCCGCTGCGGCTGTCGGAGCTCTGCGCGGCGTCGTAGCTGCCGTCGGGCGTTGCGCCGAACCAGATCCTGTCGAGCGCCATCGCTTCCTTCAGGCTCATGCAGGTTGCCGCATCGGCATTGCTGCCGGTGACGCCCTGGCCGGCCTCGCCGCTGCAGAGGGCCGCGGCATCGCGTGCGGGATCGTAGTCGCAGGCGAACGGATCGAGCAGGAAGCCGAGCCCGGCCTTGTCGCAGGAGGCGAGGGCACGTTTGTTGGCGGCGTCGATCTTGGCGGCGAAGGCGCTGGCTTTCGGTTTGTCGAGTGCGGTGAAGCCGAGCTCGGTCTTCATCACGATCTGCGGATATAGCGCGGTCGTGCCGAATTGCGGGATGTTCAGCGCCGGCTGCGCGATCATGTAGCCGTCATAGAGCTCGGGATAGTCCTGGGCGATCTTCATGCCCTGCCGGCCACCCTGCGAGTGACCATCGTAATAAGCGTAAGCCGGCGCCTTGCCGTAATAGAGCGTGGCGAGCGCCTTGGTCTTGACGGCCTGCTCCACCATGGCGCGGACCGAGAAGTCGCGAAATCCTTCGGCATTGACCTTGCCGTCGGAGAGAAAGGTGAAGGAGCCGTCCTGATACCAGGGTTGTCCTGCATCGGTGGTGCCCGAGGCATAACCCATATTGGCGTTGACGAGGGCGGGCACCTTGCTGCCGATCTTGTCGGCAGTGCGATGGCCACCGCCGACCCAGCCGCCGCCGCCGTAATTGCGGATGCGCGTATTCCAGTTCGCCGGTGTCGGCAGCCACACCTCGATGCCGATGCCCTCGGACCAGGAGCGCGCAGCTCTGTCCTTTTCCGCCGTGAAGCCTGGGCCCACCAGAAGCTTCACAAGGCACATGTCCGCCGCCATGGTGATCGGGCGAGGCGAATCCTGCGCGACCAGTTCCTCGCCCTTCTTGATCGCCCGCACGGCCACAACGGTGGTGGCCTCATCGGGATGAAATGCGGTCTTGATACCGTCATCACAGGCGAGCTGCTGTGCGGAAGCCGGGGCCGTGGTGCCGCATAGCGCGGCAAACAAGGCCATTGCCGTCACGACGGCACGCGCACGGCTGTCATCACGGATGATGTGGGGGGCTGTCGACATGGCGTTTCCCGTCTGTTTTATTTTTGAGTTGGGGTGAGTTCTCCTCACTTCGCTCCTGCGATCAACTACCAAAACGAGGCTTGAACGTAACATTATGTTAAAAAGCCCCCGTGGATTGGACCTACAGCGATGTGATTTGACCCCGTATGGTCGCCTGCTATCCACAATGATCCATTCTTGAATCCACTCTTCTGCCATGGACCCCCGCATGACCACGCGCCGACAGGTGATGAAGCTCGCCGCCTTTGCTGCCAGCCAGACCGCGCTGATGGGGGCGGTGCGTGCCGAGGGCGGTGTCGATCTTGGTGCGATGGCATCTGCGCCGTTGCCCTTCGCGCAGCAGACGCCGATGCGGATCGGTGCCGCCGCGCTTCGCGTCCGCGACCTTGGCAAGATGCGCAGCTACTACACGGATTTGCTCAAGCTCGGCACCATCAGCGACAGCAAGGCCGAGGTCGTGCTCGGCGTCGATGGCGTCGCGCTGTTGCACCTGATCCATCGGCCCGATGCGCCGCTGGAAGCGCAGACCACGGCCGGGCTGTTTCACACCGCCTTCCTGATGCCGAGCCGCGCAGATTTCGCGCGCTGGCTGGTCCATGCCGCGTTGGCGCGTACGCCGTTTGATGGCTTTGCCGATCATCATGTCAGCGAGGCATCCTATCTCACCGATCCCGAGGGTAACGGCATCGAGGTCTATTCGGACCGGCCGCCGTCGGCGTGGAAATGGACCGGCGACATGGTCACCATGGGAACCGACCAGCTCGATATCGACAATATCGTGGCGCAGACGGACACCACGCGCGATCAGTATCACACCGCGCCGAAGCCGCTGCGTATCGGTCACATGCATCTGCGTGTCGGCGACGTCGCGCGCGGCCGCAATTTTTATGAGGGGCTAATCGGCATGGAGCCGACGCGGCTAGGCCGACCGGGTGTCGCCTTCCTGTCGTCAGGTCGCTATCACCATCACATCGGCATCAACACCTGGCAGAGCGCCGGCAGCGGTCCGCGCAATGCGCAGGAAACGGGGCTCGCCTGGTTCTCGCTCCGGATTGCCGATGATGCCGTGATGGCCGACCGCAAGCGCCGCCTTGCGGCTGCTGGCCTGTCAGGCGAGTCGATCGCGGATGGCGTTGCGGTTGCCGATCCCTGGGGCACTCAGGTACGGCTGGTGAAGGGTTAACTGCAAACCGTCATTCCGGGGCGCGCTCTTGCGCGAACCCGGAATCCCGATGTGATGAACATTCGGAGATTCCGGGTTCGCGAACGTCGCCTGACGGCGCCGTTTCGCGCCCCGGAATGACAGCTTCAAACGCGACAGGCGGCCTACGCCTCAGCCAATTCGAAATACCGCGGCGCGTCGCGCCAGCCCTGCGCTGCCGCATGGAGCGCCTTGGCGCGGTAATCCAATTCGAGATCGCAGAGCATGCCGCGCATCTCCAGATCGCTCTCCTCGCGGGCGAGGCGGTTGCAATCGTCCGCGCGGTCTCTGAAGTAATTTTCTGACATAATCATCGGTATCGTTTTCCATCAGCTTCGATGGAACTTCGCTGCCCGGTTTGGCGAAGACGTGGCGGCATGCCATCAAATACGTGGCAGGTTCCGCTTTTCGCGTTGCGAAAGATTGCGCAGCGACCTTACGGCGCGCCGTTCGCGCCTGCGGTCACGGCGTGCGACACCAGCGCATGGGCATCGGTGATGCCGCCGGCCGCGTGGCGCACGATGGTCTCCGCCATCATCGCTTTCGTCGCCGGCGTGCGATGCTGCACGGCGATCTGCTGCACAGCGATATCCAGCACCTGGCGCAGCGTGGCCACATAGTTTGCGTCGAACTTCGGTGTCGGGTCGGTTGTCATGCTACACTCCGTCGTCTCGAGCTGCGCAGACCATGCTGACGCATTGGGGCGTATCTTGGTCCGCGCGATGAAACGTCGATGACGGCTAATGACATTGTTTTGAAGATAAGCCTTGAACCTTCATGCGGTGTTGCGCGACATCGCGTCACGCGCATTGCGCGGCACACCAGCGCGCAAAAAAGATCGATAAAATCTTTAGCAAGTGTGAAGCCGTGATGACGTCGCGTGCACATTCGCGCGATCGATGACCCCTGCCATTCGCTGCATGCGAGCTTGATCAAGCTGCATCCTCGCGCGCGCTGCCGCGCGCCGGGACGTCCGTTTCGCGGATATGTGTTTACACGGGCGTCTTGCAACAAGGCCTCCGTGCTCCGCTTAAGGGCTCGCCGCTTACCTCAGCGAGATGGCGAGGCCCGAGAGATCGGCATTGACCATCAATCCGGTCTGGCGACCGCTGAGTTCCAGCAGCGCGCCCTTCTCGTTGGTGAGCACGATGGCGCTGACGCCGCGGCCGACCGCAGCACCTGCGCCGCCAGCGCCATAGACGCCGGCCACATCGCCGGGGCTGTTGATGCGGCTGACGCGGCCGGACAGATAGCTCTGCGACGCGCCGAAGACGAGGCCCGCGCTCAATCCGCCGATCGACAGCGGATAGGTCCGCCCGCGAAAGGTCAGCGTGCCCGAACCGCCCGATGCGCCGATGAACCAGCCACCCTTCAGCACATTGATGCGGATCGTGCCGCTATCGGCGAAAGCCGCAGAGGAAACGCTTGCGCCGATCAAAGCGAGGGCGGCGACGAGGGTGGTGCGGAAAAGCGAGCGCGACATGGGGTGTCCTCTGACAAATGATTCGTTGGGCGCAAGGCAAGGACGGCACAATCCAGCAAAATGGCCGCGGGGTCCATGGGCCTTCGGCGCCGCGCGGGCGGCGAGGGCGCTGCAATTGACAAATGCAGGCCCGACCAAACACACTCGGCCATGGCCAGGACCGTCCTCTTCCTCTGCACCGGTAACTACTATCGCAGCCGCTATGCGGAAGAACTCTTCAATCACCTGGCGCGCCGCGCCGGTCTGGACTGGGAGGCGACGTCCCATGCCCTGGCAATCGAGCGGGGCAAGGACAATGTCGGCCCGATGGCGCGGCAGACCATCGACGCGTTGATCGTCGATGGCATCTCGCCCCTCGGCGTATCGCGCATGCCGGCACCCTGCACGCATGAAGCGCTTGCAGCGTCCGATATGGTCGTGGCCGTGAAGGAGGCCGAGCACCGCACCTTGCTGGTGGCGCGCTTTCCGGGCTGGGAAGATCGCGTGACCTATTGGCACGTGCATGACATCGACGTGGCGCCTCCCGACGTCGCGCTGGGCGAGCTGAAAGCGCATGTCGAGCGTCTGGTGCGTGAGCTGGGTGAACCTCCCCATGCGAGCCTGATCGCTCCCGCCATGTGGCAACTCGTCGAGCGCTATGTGGGGCACGTCGGCTACAAAGGCGGCGTCAAGTCCGAAGGACTTGCATGGGATCCGCCGGTCATCGATTGCTCCGGCTGGGCCGCGTTGCTGCTGTCCAGTGCGATGCAGGCGATGAATGATGCATCCAGAAGCGGCGTCTTCAGCGCCCGCGAGATTGCTGGGATTTCGACCTGGTCCGATCGCATGATCGAGGTCATCGAGACCCGCACCGGTTTTATTCTCGAGGGCGATCGGATTGATCTCGAAAACCTGCCGCGCTTTGCCATGATCGGCTTGCGACAGGGTGGCGGAGCATGGGCCGCAAATCATCCGCGCCCGCGCGAGATTACCCATGTGGTTCAGGTCGTGCGCCGCCCTCATGACGATGCGCCGTTCGTGACGGAATCGCAGGGCTGGGCAGAACCTTATGGTCTCCGGCTGCTGCCGCTGGCGGATTGGCTTGAGATCAGCAGAGCGTGGCTCAAATCCGGCGAGGCGTGGGCGGTCGATCCGTTTGCGCCGAGCGTGCGTCGCGTAAGGCCAACGCCTGCGAATTGCGAAGACCGCGTCAATTGATGCTGTGAAAGAACCACTTCACCAGTAATACGCCGCTGCCGACTGCCACCACAACGATCCCGTAGCCGGTCAGGACGTCACCCGGTGTGCCGCCGAACGGCCATACAGCAACAATGGCGATGCCGACGGTGAATGTCAGTATGACGTAAAACAGAATGCGGCGTTCTTCCGGCTTCGCTGCCAGCGCCTGCATGATGAATTCAAGAAGGGGACTTGGCTCGGACATCGACATGGCTCCTCGTCCAATGAGACGCGGCACCAGCATGGCGGGTTCAATGATGGCCTGTGCCCGCTCTGGGCCAGAAAGAGCACCAGATCGAACGGCTTCGGTCCAGCAGCGACGCGCCCGGCGCGTCGCTTGAACGCGCGCCGATGGGCGTCTAGGCAATCATTTTCGGATGAAAACTGCACGTCCACGCATCGATTGCACAAGAAGCCAAGGAAAACTCAACGGCAATTCAAGATGCCTACAAGGCTTTCCCGCCCGCACGCGCGCATTCTGGCAGCGCTTTCAGAAGCAAGGCCACGGATGGCCTGAACAATCGGGGGAAAGCCATGAGGATTGTCGTCATAGGCGATACGGGTCTCATCGGATGCGTACGAACGCGTGGCGCGGGTGCACGTCCATGACCAAGCTCCGCGATTCCGGGGATGACCCGGCAGCCACATCCGAGGCGTCTCACGAAACGCCGCGCCATGCCGAGCGGCGTCCTGCCGATGTGGAGATGGCGCGCGTGTTGAAGACTGCACCGCTGCGCATGGCTTCAGACTCGTCCAGCGGCACGATCGCCCATTGGAAACACGGAGCCCTGCACGACGTCGTCGAACCCATGGCCGATCACGTCGTCATGACTTACACCGGCGCGATGCAGCGACTGGAGCGGCGCTCGGGCAAGTCGACTGCCATCGGAACTGCGCGTTCCGGCGTGGTGACGATCATTCCAGCCGGCTCAAGCGCACGATGGGATATTCCCGGGCTTGTCAGCGTCGTCCAGCTCTATCTCCCGCACCGAACGCTGACGCGCGTTGCGGACGAAGCTGACACGACCGCACCCGCCGATCTCCTGGAACGAACAGCACATCCCGATCCCGTCACATCGCGCCTTTTGCTCAGCGCGGCTGATGTCCTGGAGGGGAATGCGGCGCTGGACACGCTGTTCAGACAACAACTGACGGATCTTCTGGCGACACGCCTCCTGTCTGCGCACACAGGCGCGCCAGCCACGTTTCAGCCGACCATGGGTGGCTTGGCGCCGAAGACGCTGCTACGCGCCATCGAACGTTTGCGTTCGGACAGCGATACGGACGTCTCGCTCTCCGCTCTGGCTTCGGATGCCGGTCTGTCGCGCTTTCACTTCTGCCGCGCTTTCAAGGAAAGCACCGGGCTCTCGCCACACGCCTGGCTGCGCCAACACCGGCTCGAGCAGGCTATGAACATGCTGCGCGACACCGACGCATCGGTCGTGTCGGTGGCAGCGGCGCTTGGCTATGCGTCGCAGACAGCCTTCGCAGCGGCGTTCAGGAAGCTGACCGGCGAAAGCCCAAGCGATTGGCGACGACGGTCACGTTAGCAGCAATCTCTCGACAGGTACGTCAATCGCTCTGGCGCAGCGCCACAGGTGGTTCGCTAGAAATCGTCCTGCCAAGCCAAACTGCACGGAGATAAACGATGGACTGGAACAGCCACATCAACCGGCTCCCGAACGCCTCGCGGCGGAAAGTACTCGCGACCACGCTCATGTACGCGATGTCACTAACCCTTCGTTCCACGTCGGCGACCGGCAAAGAAACAAGCCTTCCCCCGTACCCCGCTCAAAGGAACGATCCCATGACCTTCGTCACCACCAAAGATGGCGCACAGATTTTCTACAAAGACTGGGGGCCGAAGTCCGGCCAGCCGATCGTCTTTCACCACGGCTGGCCGCTGAGCTCCGACGACTGGGAGACCCAGATGCTCTTCCTTGTTGGCAAGGGTTATCGCGTCATCGCCCATGATCGCCGCGGTCACGGTCGCTCGAGCCAGGTGAGCGACGGACACGACATGGATCACTACGCAGCCGATGTTGCGGCGGTCGTCCAGCACCTCGATCTCCGCAATGCCGTTCATGTCGGCCATTCAACTGGCGGCGGCGAGGCCGCGCGCTACGTCGCGAGTTATGGCGAGAATCGCGTGGCCAAGCTCGTGTTGATCAGTGCCGTGCCGCCGGTGATGCTGAAGACGGAAGCCAATCCCGACGGCTTGCCGATTGAAGTGTTCGACGGCCTGCGCAAGCAGCTCGCCGCCAATAGATCGCAATTCTATCTCGATTTCGCGAGCGGTCCGTTCTACGGCTACAACCGCCCAGGCACCAAGCCATCCCAGGCGGTCATCTGGAATTGGTGGCGCCAAGGCATGATGGGGAGCGCCAAGGCGCATTACGAAGGCATCAAAGCGTTCTCGGAGACAGACTTCAGTGACGACTTGCGGCGCATCATGGTGCCCACACTCGTCATGCACGGTGATGACGACCAGATCGTACCCGTCGCCGACTCCGCCCCTCTATCGGCAAAACTGCTGAAGCACAGCACCCTCAAAATCTACGAGAGGCTGCCGCACGGAATGTGCACGACCAACGCCGATCTCGTGAACGCCGAACTGCTCGCGTTCGTAGCGGCCTAGCGTCTCTGCTTTGTGCCTTTGCATCAGAAGAACTCAAACCCAAGGAGAAAATCACATGCGAATAGTCATCATAGGCGCCGGCTTCGCCGGCATGTACGCCGCACTTTCCGCAGCCCGCCTGCGCGACATCAAGGGCGTTTCGCCCGAAGAGCTCGAGATCGCGCTGGTCGCACCCGAGCCGACACTGGTCATTCGCCCGCGACTCTACGAGCCGAAGCCCGAAACTTTGACGGCACCTCTGCTGGATGTCCTCAAGGCCGTCGATGTCGTCTATGTGCAAGGCAGCGCCGAGGCGATCGACACAACGTCCCGCACGGTGCAGGTCGCGACCGCCAACAATAAGCGACAGTCGCTCTCCTATGATCGGCTGATCGTCGCAACCGGAAGCCGGCTGTTCCGCCCGAATATTCCCGGCCTCGCGGAACATGGTTTCAGCGTCGACAATCTCGACGATGCGATCAAGCTCGACAAGCATCTGCACGGCCTGGCCGATCGTCCGGCATCGAACGGGCGCGACACCATCGTCGTGGCCGGCGGTGGCTTCACGGGAATCGAAGCGGCGACCGAGATGCCGGCGCGGCTTCGCGCGATCCTCGGCAAGGACGCCAGGCCGCGCGTGATCATTGTCGAGCGAAACAGTGCGATCGCCCCCGACATGGGAGAGGGTCCGCGTCCTATCATCGAGGAAGCGCTGCGCAAACTCGGTGTGGAGACAAGGCTCGGTGCGGGCGTTGCCTCGCTGGATAACTCCGGCATCACGCTCTCCAACGGCGAACGCATCGAAACCGAGACCGTGATCTGGGCGGCGGGCATTCGTGCCGCTCCGCTGACCACGCAGATCGCCGCCGAGCGTGACAGTTTCGGCCGGCTGCTGGTCGACCGCGATTTGCGCGTACCCTCGGTGCCTGGCGTCTTTGCCACTGGCGATGCCGCCAGAGCGGCCAGCGACGATGTCGGCAACTACGCGCTGATGTCGTGCCAGCATGCGACGCGGATGGGCGCCTTTGCCGGCAACAATGCCGCCGCTGAATTATTGCGCATGGCGCCCAGGCCGTACCACCAGAAGGCCTACGTCACCTGTCTCGACCTCGGCGAAGCCGGCGCACTGTTCACGCGCGGCTGGGATCGCAAGGTCGAGATGGTTGGCGACGTCGCCAAGAAAACCAAGCAGGAAATCAACACCGTCTGGATTTATCCGCCGAAGCCCGAGCGTGCCGCCGCTCTCGCCTCGGCCGATCCGGAGCATGTGACCGAAGTCTAGCCACCCCACACAAGAAAGAACCGCGCTCCATGCAGGAGCGCGGCCAGCTCTCACGATCAACCAGGAGGACCCACAGATGACACAGACGATTCAAGCCACTCGGAAAAACACCCCGCAAAATACCCAGAAGGAGAAACACATGAACCTTGATACGACATCAGCCCCCGCCAAGTCGGGACGCAACGAACTGGTTCCGTCGCGCTATGCAGTGAAGATCGGCGACATCGACGTGCTGGTGGTCAGCGATGGCGTGCTGCCACTCCCAACCTCCATGTTGGGACATAACGCAGACCCCGCCGTGCGGGCCGCTTGGATGCGCGACATGTTCCTGCCGCCGGACGCTTTCGACTGGCCGCTGAACGTGGTCGTCGTGCAGAGTGGCGAGCAGACCATTCTTGTCGACGCCGGGCTGGGATTGGACCCGGATCTACATTTGCCGCGGGCCGGACAACTGATCCAGCGATTGGCAGCTGCCCAGATCGATCTGGCATGCGTCACCGATATCGTGCTGACGCACTTGCATATGGACCATATCGGCGGACTTCTCGTCGAAGGGGTGAAGGATCAATTGCGTTCGGACCTGCGGATCCACGTGGCTGCCGCCGAGGTCGAATTCTGGAAAGCGCCCGATTTCTCTCACACCATGATGCCGCCGGGATTCCCGGACGCGCTCCGGGCGACCGCCAAGCGGTTCATGGCCGAATATGGAAAGCATTTTCGGACATTCACGGACGAGCACGAACTGGCGCCGGGAGTCACCGTGCGTCGGACGGGCGGCCACACGCCAGGACACAGTGTCGTCCGGCTGGCATCCGGCGGCGACGCGCTGACCTTCGCCGGCGACGCTGTGTTCACGGTCGGGTTTGACCAACCGGATTGGCACAACGGTTTCGAGCACGACCCCGAAGAAGCAGCGCGCGTGCGGATCCGTCTGTTGCGGGAGCTTGCGGCCAGCGGCGAATTGTTGGTCGCGACCCATCTGCCATTTCCGTCCGCCGGCCACGTGGCGATCGATGGCGACGCGTTTCGCTGGGTTCCGATCTCCTGGGACTACTGATCGTTTGCCGGGTTAGGACCGGGGCGCGCCCTCTTCGCTAATGAGTGCGCGCCCCGATCGAAAAGATTTATGGCTTGAAAGTGAAATCCGGTCCGATAGCCACCTCAGCCGGAATGGGCGGCAAATCGGCGAAGAGTTCCGGATGCTTCTTCATGACATTCAGGATCGGCTTGGCGTCGATATTCTTGTTGACGTCAAAGGTTGCCTTGAGCACGCCGAGGCGCTGAAGCCGGTCCTGTGCGCTCCACATCGCCTTGTAGCTGTTGGCCGACAGACGCCGGTCGAGCTGCTGGACATTGAATTCCATGGCGGCTTCGGCGATCTCCGGCTTCAGGCCGGGAATCCAGCGGGTGCCGATCTGCGCGGCGGCCTTGGGATTCTTGCGCATCCACTGGTCGGCCTGTGAGGTCGCGGCCAGGAATTTCTCCGTCGTCTCCGGATTCTTCTCGACCCAGGACCGAAGCGAGACGACATAGCCGAGATAGGCGATGACATCGCCCCCGCGGATCACTTCGAAGGCACCGGGGACGTCTTTCTGCGCGATGATCGGCCACGGATCCCAGCCGGAAAACGCATCGATGCCCTTGGCGAGCAGCGCGACCGTCATATCCGGCGGCGGCGTGTTGACCAGCTGAACGTCGTCGGGCTTGAGTCCGGCCTTCTCCAGCAGCGCCAGGATATAGAGATGGTTGATGGTGCCGAAGGAGGTCGCAATCTTCTTGCCCTTGAGGCTCTTGAGGTCGCCCTTGACGATGCCCGATCCCTCACGGGCAATGATCGCCATGGTCGCATCGGAACCGGACTTGGTGGCGCTGCCGCTGTAATTGCCGAGCGCCACGAGATCCATGCCGCGCAGCACGGCGCCGATCATCGGAACGCCGACCTGCAGGATCTCGGTCTCGCCGGCCTGCAGCGCGTTCAGCGCATCAACGCCGGTCGCGTAAGGTCGTGCGATGGTGACATCGAGACCCTGCTTTTCGAAGTAACCGCGCTCGAGTGCCACCGGGATCGCCAGCATGTCGATGGCGCTAACCATGCCGACGTTCAGTTTCGTCAATGTCTGCGATTGTGCGGGCACGCAAGCCAGCATCACGGCAGTTAAAGCCCATAATATGCGTTTCAAAATCAGTCCTCCTCCTTGATTGGCCCCACGCTCGTGACCCAGTAAGGCCGGGCAACCGCGTTGAGGTCCGTTCGTTTCACACCCCTTAGTCCGATGGAATGATCGTCGGCTCCGGCGATCCGCCCATACTTCTGAAACGCCAGAACGTGAAAACGCTCGGGCGTAAACGGCATATCGATCTGGATATTGACCTTGTCGGATGCACCGGCGAGCTCTTTGGAGATCTTGCCCGGCGCCTCGATGCTCAACCAGCCCTGAAACGCGGCCCACACGGCAATGACAGCGAGCACCACACGCCCGCGTGTCGAACGAATGACATCTCGCGCGATACTCATGCGGCCCGCACCATTTGCAGCACCTGCGCCGATAGGCGCTTGAACGTTTCATCCTCGATCAGTTGATCCCAGACACGCGGACGTGGAAGATCGACCTTGATCTGATCGAGCACGCGGCCCTTGGACAGCACGACGACGCGGTTCGCAAGAAACACGGCTTCGGCAACATCGTGTGTGATGAAGATGACGGTCGGCTTGCGCTCCTGCCAGATACGCGTCAGCTCCTCCTGGAGTGTCATGCGGGTCTGCGCATCGACGCTGGCGAACGGCTCGTCCATCAGCAGCACGGCCGGATTGTTGGCCAGCGCACGGACGACACCGACGCGCTGCTGCATGCCGCCGGATAGTTCGTTCGGGTAGCGATCCGCGGCATGCGAGAGGCCGGCGAGCGCGAGATATTCCCGCGCGGTGCGGTCGCGCTCGTCCTTTGGCACGCCACGCATCTTCGGGCCGAAGCCGACATTTTCCAGCACGGTCTTCCACGGGAAGAGGGCGAACGACTGGAAGACGACGCCGCGATCCGGTCCCGGTCCCTTGACCAGATTGCCGTCGATCAGGATTTCACCACCCGTATAGGGGATGAAGCCCGCGATCATGTTCAGGATCGTTGTTTTGCCGCAGCCGGAGGGACCAACGACGGAGACGAATTCGCCCTGCTCGACGTCGAGCGAGACGTCCTGGACAGCGGTGACCTGCGATCCCGCATAGGGATCGAAATAGGTCTTGCGAAGATTTTTGAGCGACAGCGTTTTCATGACGTAACCAATCCCCACCGCTGGCCCGTTGCGCGCTCGATCGGCGCAAGGATCCAAGCATCGACGATGTACCAAAGAGTGCCGAGAACGATCATGCCGAGCAGGATCTCGACCGTTGAGCCGGCACGACGTGCATCGAACATCATGAATCCGATGCCGCTGGTGCCGACGATGATCTCGACCGCGATCAGCGCGCGCCAGCCGTAGCCGAGGCCATTGCGCAGGCCGGTAATGATGTTCGGCAAGGCGCCGGGCAGCGTCACTTCCCACAGCACCCGCATCGGCGAAGCGCCGAGGCTCTGCGCCGCACGGGCCAGATCGCGATGTACAGACTGCACGCCGAGCACGGTGCTCAGCACGATCGGGAACAGCACGGTGTAGACGATGACGAACGTCATGGTGGTGAGGCCGAAGCCGAACCAGATCAGCAGGATCGGCAGCCACGCAATATCGCCGATGGCTTGAAAGAACAGCAACACCGGCCAGCAGATGCGATGGGCGAGACGGCTGGAACCGATCAGGATGCCGAGCGGAATACCCAGCGCGACGCCGATGGATGCGCCGAACAGCAGCCGGATCAGGCTGTCCTGCAGATAGTCCGGCAGAATTCCCTTGTAGGTGAGCGAGATGAACGACCGCATCACATCCACCGGCGCCGGGAAGAAGGCGCGCGGAAACATGCCTGAATTGGCGACAATGCTCCAGATCGCCACCACGGGAATAAACGGCACGATGGTCGCGATAATGGGCCACCGATGCGTCGCGCGCACGTAACCGCTCCAGAATTTCAGTGCAATATTCATGTGCGCCTCACCAGTCCCCATCGCTCGATGGTCGCGCGTTCCAGGGGAGCGAGCAGCAACCGGTCGATCAGCAGCCACAACACGCCGATGACGATCATGCCGAGCACGATCACTTCGGTGCGATAGAAATCACGGGCGACGAACAGCATGTAGCCAAGCCCGACATTGGTCGCGATCATCTCCGCCGCGATCAGGCCGCGCCACGCGAAGCCGAGCCCGGTCCGCACGCCTGTCACGATATTGGGTAGCGCACCCGGCAGCAGCACTTCGGTGAGCAACGCCCATCGTCCGGCACCGAGCGAGGCGGCCGCATTGCGGATCGTCATCGGAATGGTGGAGACACCGAGCAGCGTGTTGTAGGCGACCACAAAGAAGACCGCGTTGAAGATCACGAAGATGATGGCGCCGAAGCCGTAGCCGAACCACAACGTTGCGATCGGTATCCAGGCGATGCCGGCAAGCACGGAGAAGAAGCGAAACAGCGGTGTCAGGAACGCCGAGACCGCAGGGCTCACGCCCATGGCGATGCCAAGCGGAACAGCGACGAGCACGCCGAGAAACGTGCCCAGTCCGACACGCAGCATGCTCGCGCCGATATGGCGGATGAGCGAGCCATCGCCGATCGCGGCAACCGCTGCTTCGGCCACCGAGCCGACCGACGGAAAAATCCGCGGATTGACATTGAACAGCGGGACCACGATCGCCCAGATGGCGACGAGCACCAGCAAGGGCGCCACGAACAAGGCTGCGCCCACCAGCGAGTTCATGCCGCGCCAGGCGACGCGGGATCGCACTTTTTGACCGGGCGCAACGAGCACGCGACCTCCCTTTGACCAGCGTTCTGGCCGCTTTGTTTTTTTCTGCGAGGCTCTCGGCTCCGCAGTTTGGTACTCAAATCTCGCCTGCGAACGGCGGCACTTCGCCGCCGTCCTGGTCACGTCACGGCATATCCGCCGTCGATGACGAGGATCGTCCCCGTCACGAAAGATGCCGTCGGCGAGCACAGATAGAGCACGCCGCCCAAGAGGTCCGATGGTTTGCCCCAACGGCCCAAGGGCGTACGCCCCAAAATGACCTGGCTGCGTTCCGGGCTGGCCTGCAGATCGGTCGTCAGCGGCGTGGCGATCCAGCCAGGCGCGATCGCGTTGACGCGAATACCGTCATTCGCATAGGCGATCGCCAGCGATTTCGTCAGTTGTGCAATACCGCCTTTGCTGGCGGCATAACCGGGAACGAGACCGCCGCCGAAGAACGACAGCATGGATGCCAGATTGACGATCGCGCCTTTGGAGCGTGCCAGCAGCGGCCGCGCGGCGGTGCACATCCGCATGGTGCCGTTGAGATTGATATCGACCACCGACTGGAAAACCGCGGGGTCGAGTTCTTCGCTGCGACGAATGACGCCGGCGCAATTGACGATCACGTCGAGTTCGCCGAGCGAGCCGACAAGGGACTTGATCGCGCTGTCGTCGCGAACGTCGAGCTGATGCGCCTGAGCCTCGCGCAGCACCGAATCCGAACGCGCCCGCTCGATCTCCGCAGCATTCACGCCAGTCGCGATGACCTCCGCGCCGGCCTCAACGAAGCCGCGCGCGAGGCCCGCGCCGATCCCTGACGTTCCGCCCGTCACCAGCACGCGTTTTCCCGCATACCAGATCGACGCCCATGCGGCCGACGGAATCTCCTCGATCATGTTGGCACCGTCTGCCATCAGCGCACAAACTGGTCGACGTAGTCACGGCCAAGGCCGACGGACTCGTAGTGGGCGCGGCACATATCGATCTTGGTGAAGACGTCCTCATAGCCGACGTGCTTGTTGTTCTCATCGAGATACAGCATCGATCCCTGGATGTTGAAGAAGGTGATCATCTCGGAAACGTCCTCTGGGACGACCAGCGTGTGGATCTCACCCGGAGGCTCGAACACGTAGGAACCTTCCGTCGCCACCCACTGGTGTTCGCGGTAGAACCATTTGCCGCGCAACACGAAGCCATGCACCGGATTGGGATGCAGATGCCGCGATAATACGCCGGCGCGTCGCACGCGCAGCAGATTGCACCACTGCCCCTGTCGTGTGTTCAGCATCAGCGGACGAAACCAGACATCCGGCGCCTGCGGCACCCAGACGCGCTCATCCTCTGGAATAGCGACGACGGCGATTTCCGGCGATGCAAGGACGTGCGTCGATCCAATCATGTCACGATACATGGGGCTTCCTCTTTCTTTTTTTCGCCGTCGCGGTTGAGACCCGCGTTATGCCTTCAGGCGTCGCAGTCGCGCGACGCTTCGAGAGCTTGAATTGCGTGTAGCCAAGCACCTGTTCCATGGCGGTCTTGGCCTTCTTTGCGTCGCCCGCGGAAATCGCGCGCGCCGCGGCCGCGTGATTTGGCAGATTGTCTTCGAACCAGCCGGGGCTGCCGACCGCGACAAGAAACACCGCGCTCAGAATGGTATCGATGGCGCCGCGAAAACCCTGCAACACAGGGTTATGCGTCGCATCCAGAATGGCGAGGTGGAATGCTTTGTCCGCCTTGATGGCGCTTTCCTGATCGTGCGAGGTTTCCATGCCGACCAGCGCGGCTTCGATGCGCAACCTGTCCTGCTTGGTGCTCCGCGTTGCCGCGAGCGCTGCTGCTGCCGGCTCGATGATCAGTCGGACTTCCTGAATCGCCATCAGAAGATCGCGGTCCGGTTCGCCGCCGCCGACCAGCCATCCCAGCACATCGCGATCGAGCAGGCTCCAGTCGCGGCGCGGCAAAACGTGCGTACCGTAACGCGGACGGACGCTGACCATTCCTTTCGCAGCGAGGGTTTTGATCGCTTCCCGGATGACGCCGCGCCCGACACCGAAGCGCGCCTCCAATTCCGGCTCGGGGGGGAGGGTCGCGCCAATCGGGATAATATCCTGCGCGATTTCGCAGCCGAGCGTGGTCAAGACCGAATTGATGCGGCCTGGCTTGCTTCCCCGCTCCAGCGATTTCGTAGGACTTCGTGCCACGAGTGTTCTTTCCCCGCTTGTTTGCTCAGTGGCCTATCTCACGTTTTTGGAATGAATGCAATCATCCGATGTTTAACATCGGATGATTGATTTGCGGTGCACAATGCTTTGCTTGATCGCGGACTGGCAACTTCATCATGTCCCTTTCTCGTTTGGCCGGTTGGTTTTCCGGGAACGAGATGGGCTGTTCCACCGTTTTCAAAGATATCGGCCGGTTCGGTTCCAGCCGGATTGGTTCTCCTTGGCTGGGAAAAATCAGGAGAAAGCAAATGATGTCCGAGACTCAAGTCCACACCATCGCCCGGCAGATGCTTGATCGGCACGGCGCCGTGGCCATCGCTCATGCCGCTCAGAATGCACTGACATGCGAGCAAAAAGGTCAGCTGGAAGAAGCCAACGAGTGGCGCCACGTGAAGGATGCCATGAAGATCATGCAAGGCCCGCATCAGAGCTGAGGTTGCGATGCCGCCTTGCGAATGCTCGCAGTGCTGTCCGTAGTGTCGGCACTGCGCAATGAACAATGAAGGATAAGGCGATGCCTGACGATTACCTGGACAAGCGCAACGGCGCTAGCCCGTCCTTGATATGCTCCCGGCAACGCTCCGCCAGCCGATAGTAGTCGGCACGTATGACAACATCGTTCGTCGCACGGGCAAGCGCAGTCAATCGCTGCAGTTCTTGCAGCGATGTCTCGCAAATGATGAGTTTCATGGTTACCTCGTCACCGGCGCAACTGCGGGGGGACCCAGGCCAATTCGCCAATTGATAGTAAGTTCCCCGCGGTAACGCCTGACGCTGCGGATTAGATCGGCGGATTAGTTCGACAGCAGATACCGAAACCGGTACTCTCGCGAGATCACCGCCCTACGAACAGGCGCTCGGTGACTGAGAGCCCCGTAATGCTCCCGCCTTGACCGGAGCAGCCTTGGTGCCATCCCAGAACAAAACCAACGTGCTTGTCGTCGAAGACGAGATGGTGCTGCGTATGCGCGCCGTCGACATTGTCGAGGACGCAGGCTTCACGGCTATCGAAGCGACAAATGCCGACCAAGCCATCAGCGTGCTTGAAGCGCGATCCGACATCTCGCTGCTGTTTTCGGACATCCAGATGCCCGGTAGCATCGATGGATTGAAACTGGCTCACGCGGTTCATGAGCGATGGCCCGACATCAAGATCATTCTCGTCTCGGGTCAGATAAATCCGTCGATCGATGAGAAGCCGAAAGACAGCCGCTTCTTCGGCAAACCCATCGACAGCGAACAGATGATCGCCGAACTGCAGGACATGATCGGCACAGGCGCCCTCAAGGTCGTCTCTGGAGAGGCTGGCCCGGCTGCTCATCCGACGCGGGCAGGCCAGTCGATTGTCGAGGAAAATCTGGTGGCGGAGAACGACAGTCTGCGACTGTTACTCGAGCAAGCCGGGATAGATGCGAAGCTCCTGCTCGCGCAGGCGGGCATCGACGCCAAGGAGCGCGAGGCGGCTGACAAGTTACAAAAGCTTGTGTTGGGCGAATTGCATCACCGCATCAAGAACACCCTCGCAACCGTGAGTGCGATCGCGTCGCAAAGCCTGCGGACCGCCACCAGCGTGCGGCACGCCCAGCAGGCCATCGAGGGGCGACTTCTTGCTCTCGGCCGAGCGCATGACCTGCTGATGCAGGTCAGTTGGGCGGGTGCTGGTCTTGCGATGATCATTCGCAATGCCACTGAGCCATACGACAACAAGGGGGTGGGCCGCTTCGCCATCTCGGGGCCGGAAATTGAGCTCGCATCCGGCGCGGTGATCGCCCTGGCGATGACCCTGAACGAACTCTGCACCAATGCCACCAAGTTCGGAGCTCTGTCGGATCCGGGCGGTTTTGTGAAGATCGAATGGAAGATCGACCAGGCGTCGGAAAAACTGTCTCTCAGCTGGATCGAGACCGGCGGTCCGCTCGTCAATCCGCCCAGCCGCCGCAGCTTTGGCACCCGCATGATGGAATCGTTGGGACAGCAACTCAGCGGCACCGTGCGCCTGGCCTATCCCCCCTCGGGATTTACTTACACTCTGGATATACCAGTCGGTTCGCTGAACAAGTAACCGCTTGGGGCGCCTCGCTAGATCGCGAGAATGGCCAAGCCCTTTCACGCGAGCCCCCTCAAAGTGGACCGTTCGCTTTGCATCGGAGGCTGACAAGCAAGTTTGATGACGTATGTACGGACGTTGAAAATCAGTCAATCCGAAGGTTGTAGAGCTTACGAAGCCTTTGTTGCGTCCCGTCAATTGCCCGCACGGTATGCAACTCTGCTGTAAGCCGCAGTTGAACATCGCTTGCCCGTTTAATCGATAGAATTGACCAGTTTGTTTCAAAACGAGGGTCGGCGATTTCATCGACGAGAACGGACGTCACGTCTGCGCAGCCGTAACAACTACGGATCTGCAGAAGCGCTGCGTGTTCGAGGTCGTGTCGGGAAAGGAGCGTTTTCAAGACGCGTCCTGATCGTCATGCGATTTCAAGATTGACCTCGCCGTTGAGAGCGCCACGCTGCTCGACCTGATTGCGCGCCATTTGCTCGATCAGGGGCCTATTGGCGTAAAAGTACCGCTTCGCCAGTTCTTTGGTCTGGAAATTGGTGGTGAGCGAGCATGAGATACGTCGTGTTCCGTAACGGATGTCGAACGCCACTCGCTGATGACCACCATCGATCGGATTCGATTTAGAGATTGCTATCACGCGCGGTCCATCTCTGCTCAGAAGCGTCCAAGCGATTCAAATCTGCTTCAGAAATTCGGCGCTGCAAACGCCTTGATCAGATCAACTCTTCATCGCCCAGGACGGGCGATCTCCGAGCCAAGCTGGTAGAGCGTCCCACTCGGCGGCTCTCATTCGACGTTCCTCGCCACCGACATTGATGAAAACGAAGGGCGCGTCCTCTTGACCGGTTTTGGATCCTGCAAAGATAGCCGGAATGCCATAAGCGTCTCGAATCGTAGCTTTGTTGGACATCGACTTCCCTTGATCCTCAAGATTTTTCATCTCGCGATTTTGCGAATAACGAACGTCGTCGGGAAGATGCGAAGTCGCTGCACGAAAACCAGCGACTATCTCGCAATATGCTCCTGCTACTTCTTCTTGGCGACACCGAGCGCCGGCATCATCTTCGGGCCACCGCTCTTGATGCTTTCAGCAGCAGCAATCGTCTTTACCGCAACCTTCTTCGGCTTCTTGGTCTCGCGATTACCTTTGGCCATTTCGTGCTCCCGTGTGTGTACAGGAGCAGTAGCACGCTGCGGCCTGATGAAGGGTTTTATTATCTCAACCTGTTCGCTGTTGCTGCGGCACATCGCGCCTCGGTCAAAGATAATGATGGCTATTCCCAAATAAAGGGCGCACGCTTGATCATAAGCGTTAGCGGCCGTGCTTGGCCGTGCCTTAATTCAATGATCCGAACGAAATAGCGTCAAGTGCCGCGGCCTATGCCGCGTCGCGCATTTCGTCGTTTCGGCATCTGTCCCATCACATAACGAGGCTGCAGATTGACGGTGTTCAACCGTATCGCATTTATTGGAAATTCGCTCCCACGCCGATGCGGAATTGCGACCTTCACCACCGACTTGCAGAGCGCAGTCGCAGCTTCGCGAGCGGATTACAAAACGGTCATTGTGGCGATGACCGATCATGGTCACTTTTATGACTATCCGACGAGCGTCGGAATTCAGATCAATGATGGTCTGATCAACGATTACATCCGCGCCGCCGAGTTCCTCAATGCAGGCCGCTTCGACGTCGTGTCACTACAGCATGAATTCGGCATTTTCGGCGGTGAAGCAGGAGGCGACATCGTCCCGTTGCTCTCGCTGCTCAAGATGCCGATCGTGACGACCCTCCATACGGTTCTTGCGGAGCCAAGCACGATTCAAAGGGACGTCTTCACCAGGATCATCGAGTTGTCTTCGAAGGTTGTGGTCATGGCGGAGAAGGGCAGGGAGCTGCTGCGGACCGTCTATCAGATCGCTGAAGAGAAGATCGAGGTTATTCCCCATGGAATACCCGACTTCGCATTCGTCGAGCCCGACAACGCCAAGAATAAACTGGGATTCGCCGACAAGTCCGTCATTCTGACGTTCGGACTGCTGTCGCCCAACAAAGGCATCGAATTCATGATCGATGCGATGCCTTCCATCCTGAATGCCTGCCCCAATGCGGTTTATGTCGTGCTTGGCGCCACCCATCCGAATCTGGTGCGGGATGAGGGGGAGGCCTATCGCGAGAGCCTCATTGCAAGGGCGCGCGACATAGGCGTTGCCGATCACGTTCAATTCCTCGATCGCTTTGTCGACCAGGACACACTGCTCGACTTCATCTCCATGTGCGATGTCTACGTCACGCCATACCTGAATGAAGTCCAGATGACGTCAGGCACTCTGGCCTACAGTTTCGGGCTGGGAAAGGCCGTGGTTTCGACGCCCTATTGGCATGCGCGTGAGCTTCTTGCAGACGGTCGGGGCATCATCGTCCCGTTTTCAGACGCTGACGCGATCGGCTTCGAGATCGAGAAGATCTTGACGAATGCGCCCCTGCGCCAGGCGATGCGCAAGCGTGCCTATGCCAGCAGCCGCTCGATGACGTGGGAGCGCACAGCCGAACGATATATTTCGGTTTTCGAGAATGCTGGTCGCCGTCACAGGCTCAGGACCATCGCAAAGTCGGACACGACCACGCTACTGCGTGACAGTCGTGCGCCGCCGGAAATGCAGGTTGGTCATTTTCTGTCGATGTGCGACGACACCGGGCTGTTCCAGCATGCGGTCCATTCAGTGCCTGACCGCTCGCACGGCTACTGCATCGACGATAATGCGCGCGCCTTGCTGCTGGCATGCGCGTTGAACACTCCGGGCGAGTTGCGCCTGTCGGAGGTGCTGACATCGCGTTTCGCTGCATTCGTCCAACATGCCTGGAACCCGCAGACGCATCGATTTCGGAACTTCATGGCCTTCGATCGCGGCTGGTTGGAAGACAGCGGATCCGAGGACAGCCACGGCCGTACGCTCTGGGCCCTTGGCGTTTGTGTCCTTTCAGACGCCAACAGGTCCCGGCGCACCTGGGCGGCATCACTATTCTCTGAAGCGCTGCCGGCAGTCGAAGAATTTCTTTCCCCGCGCGCCTGGGCATTCACGCTCTTGGGACTGGATGCGTATTGCGCGGCCGTCGCCGACGATGACCGCGCCGAGACAATCCGGGCGTTGCTCGCTGACAAGCTTCTCGCCCTTTTCCAGAAGGCCGGGACCGCCGATTGGGTGTGGTTCGAGGAAGGGCTTTCCTATGATAATGCAAGGCTCTCCCAGGCCCTCATCATCACCGGGACAGCATTGCGGAGACAGGATTACCTGGACGCCGGGCTGAGAAGCCTGCGCTGGCTGCTGGCACAGCAGACCTCTGCCAGCGGGCAATTCAGGCCAGTCGGAACCGAAGGATTTCACGACGTCCGACGGCAACCCCGCAATTTCGACCAACAGCCGGTCGAGGCGGCCGCGACGATCGCGGCTTCTCTCGCGGCGTGGCGAGCCGACCGGGATCCCGAATGGAAGGCAGAAGCCGCCAAGGCATTCGCCTGGTTTCTGGGAAGCAACGACCTGTCGATTCCACTCGTCGACCTGGAAACTGGAAGCTGCCGTGATGGGCTGCATCCCGACCGCGCCAATGAAAATCGGGGCGGCGAATCCGTCGTTTCGTACCTGCTGGGGCTTTCCGAAATTCGGCATATGGCCCGTATCGCCGAGGACCAATCAAGGTCAGCCCCGCGCGTGGCCTGACGACCATCCCTTACCTTTTCACTGATCGAGATTCCTGTGTCCGCCAAATCTCCCTTACTTGATCGCCAGATGCTGTACCTCCGGCCGGACGCATCACGCGTCATCGTCCGCCCTTTCAAGCCCGCCACAGAGCCGCGCGATCTCAAACCGACGGATAAAACCCGCGCCAATCACATTGTCGATCGGATCCTCGCGCTGGACGCGCCGACGGCAGAGGCGCAGTTGGCGGATGTGTTGGAGAATTTTCTGGGCCGTCACCGCAATCTGCTTCAGACCTTCGAAGCCCGTGCGGATGATATGGAGGACGCGCTTCGGGACCACACCCAGTTCAACGCGGTCCAGCGTCAGCTCGTCGGGGCTTACTTCCTGAGCGAATATTCGTTCGAGGCGTCGGCGCTGTTCAATCCCAGCATCGTACCTCACCCTGATCAGTCCGGATTGGCCAGTGGTGCTCTTCGCTTCATTCTCAGCCTGCGCGCGGTCGGTGAAGGCCATATCTCGTCGCTGACATTCCGGACGGGCCTTATAGCAGACGATGGCATGGTCAGCATCGATCCGACGGCCCGTCTCGCATCAAACCCAATGGTGCGCCGCCTTGGCTCTGGTCCGAACGGCGAGGATATCGACGTCATATTCGACCGCGGCGAGGATATCAGCGAACGGGTCATCTTTCCGATCACAGCCTCGCAATCGAACGGCATTGAGGATGCGCGCTTCGTCAAATTCAGCGACGCCGAAAAAGACACATACTACGCGACCTACACCGCATATAGCGGGCGTGCGATCCGATCGGAAATCATCGAGACGAGCGACTTCGTCTCGTTTCGCTTCTCTGCCCTTCGCGGCACCGCAGCCCAGAACAAGGGAATGGCGCTCTTTCCCCGGAAGATCGACGGCCGGTTCGCGATGATCGCGCGACAGGACAACGAGAACCTCTATTTGATCTATTCGGACGATCTGTACACATGGGATGGCGGCACAGCGATCTTGACGCCTGCCGCCCCCTGGGAATTCGTGCAAATCGGCAATTGTGGATCGCCCATAGAACTGGATGAGGGATGGCTGCTGCTGACACACGGGGTTGGTCCAGTCCGCAAATACTCGATCGGAGCAGCACTTCTCGACAAGAACGACCCGACGAAGATATTAGGGCGCCTGCGCGAGCCTCTGCTCCGGCCTGCACCATCCGAGCGCGAAGGCTACGTCCCGAATGTGGTCTACACATGCGGCGCAATGCGCCATGGCGACAGGATCATCTTTCCCTATGCGATCTCGGACAGCTACTCGAATATCGCAACGATCGATATAAAAAGCCTGCTGGCGGCAATGGAGCCTTGATGTCCTGCGATGGCACGAACTCCCTCCGATTTCAGAGTCAAGAATCATGAATCACGAAGACCTCGAACTGATCCGGGAAATCGTCTCGCATGGAGGCGCAAAGTACACCGCCGGCAATATTGATCGGACCAGGTATCAGCGCCTCGTCGATCTTGGCTGGCTATCGCCCGTGATCATGAACAAAACGGATATCGCCTACGAAGCGACCGACGCGGGCAAATTCGCTGCCGAGTGATGCGACTCCGGCAAGCAGCGTCTCGACGTCAGTATCGCGCAACGGTGTTGCCGGTAGCAAATTGCTCGAGTGCATGGAGAGCACTCTCTTCATACGTCGCTCCCGGCAGCGGTTCCGCGACCACCATAAGCTCGTCAACGACCGAAAGATGGATCATTTCATCTACGATTTCATACCGGGCTTCGTACTTCACACCAGCCAGCACCAGTTCGACGTGACCCAGCCAAAATCCCTTCAACTTCGGCTCCCGGCGATATCGATGAATTTCTGGAGTTCTGCAGAAAAGCGAATCGCTTGATCCACATTGAGCCAAAGCTTGGTTGTCGACGTCGGCGAATGTTCAAAGACGATCCCGAAGCCGCCCGAGTTCGGAACGACTTGAGCCGACCAGTTCGCGACTTCGCTCACAATCTTGCGATCATTAGGTCTTGCCGTTTCCTGAATGTGGTTGATCTGAATCTTGAACTCGATTGCATCGTCGAACGACAGGGAAATCGGCTCTCCACTAAATTCGAGGATCAACCAGCAATCTCTTTGCTTCGACTTGACGTCCGGGATGAGTTTGAAAGGCATCGTTCAACCATGCGCTCATCGCTGCCGCGGTCAATCAAATTCGCGAACCCGCCGTATTCCGGCACGCGAAAGGGATGATTGTCACCATTGCCGTGGATATCTGCTGCATTCACCGCGAGTTCCTTGTGGCGCTCCGGTCTCCCTCCCTCTAACTGAGTCACCGCGCGCTTGATTCGCACGGACTTTGTCGAAGGATCTACAGAATGAGCGAAGGTTGGCAGCCGATCAGCACCGCACCGAAGAATGATGAGCGGATCATCGTTGCCGGCGGGACTTGGATAAGGGGCAACAAGGAAAAGCTGCCTCAGGAATTCCCTTGCCTCGTGATCTGGGACGAGACCGAGTGGCTGATTTGCGACAATGAAGGACCAAGGGCGCTCATCCGCGGCCCTAAAGTCTGGATGTCAATTCCGCCCGTTGAGCTGCCGCCGGCGTCAGAGTTGCTTGCAGGCACGATGTTTCGTTAACCATGCAATGCTACCTCTGTTAGCTGCGGACCTTGTCTGGAGTACCGCATCCAATCTGGAGCGCATATGCAGGTCATCGAAATCACCGACTTCGTCGAAGCCAGACGAGCTCGGCTGGCCCAGTACCATGGGTTACCGCGCGCGCTTCAGCTCAATGGCCAGACGCTCACGGGATCGGTCAAGTCAATCGTAATGGATGCGTCTGCGACCAAATGGACCGTTCGGCTCGTCGCAGCGCCACCAATCGTCGATAAGAAATATAGCTTACGCGTCGGGTAGCCACGACGCAGGTCGCCGAGACCGCCTTGCGCCAGAAGCGAGGATCGGCGGACGCCTCGGCATTTCACCATGCGTACCGCACCACGCCCTTGCCGGCGTAGCTGCGCGTGACATCGGAGAACTCGCCTTCAAAGGTGCCGGCGACGGCCCAACCGTTCATCCACTTCATCTCCGCGGATGCGGTCGTCAACGCGGCATCGCGCGCCTGCGCCGCGCCGTTGACGACGAAACTCGCACCGGGCAGCGTCTGGAACGTCGCCGAAGCCGAACGGTCGCTATTGAAGTCGTGCGCCCATGCGACGCGGCCGCGCAGCGTCAGGATCGCGTCAGTCACGGCAAACGACTTGTCGGTGCGGAAGCCGAGTTCGCTGCGGGTGCTGGTCACCGTCTTGCCAGCATAGGCCAGCGCGAAGGTGTTGGCGCCGCCGCCGGCAGTCTCTGCATAGGACGGCAAATCGAGCGCTGTAACCTGCGCCGCGGCATAAGGCGTAAGGCCGATGCCGCCCAGCCACGACATCAGGTAACGATTGCCGCCTTCGATGCGACCCGAATAGCTGTTGGCATTGAACTGCGCGCGCAGCCGATCGCCGCCGACGACACGATCGGTGGTGATATCCTGCCACGCATAGGCTGCCGCTGCTGTGATGTAAGCTGATCCGACTGTATGGCGCACGAACGCACCCGCCTGAAACAGGTCGCTGCGGCCCGAGCCGCTATTGGCCACCGAGAAGTTGGTGCCGCCGCCAGCCAGCGAGAAGCCCGCCAGCGTATTGGGCGAGAACCAGTAGTCGGCGCCGACCGCGACGCCGCCGATGCTCGACCGGGTATCGTTCGAACCGACCACCGTATTGCCGTCGGTGTTGCGCGAGCCGCCGAAGGCCGCTGCCCACACGTTCCAGCGTTCCCGAAACGCAGGTGCCATTGGCGAAGCTTTGCGATAGATCGCCGCCAGCGCATCACTCGGGCTGCGCTTTGCGGCATAGGCCAGCGTCTCGTCGGCGTAGCCCATCGCAGCGGCTTCCGACGTGCCGCGGCCTGCGGTGAACGGATCGG
Organism: Tardiphaga sp. 813_E8_N1_3; assembly: GCF_051811025.1. NCBI lineage: Bacteria > Pseudomonadati > Pseudomonadota > Alphaproteobacteria > Hyphomicrobiales > Nitrobacteraceae > Tardiphaga > Tardiphaga sp. 813_E8_N1_3. The sequence continues at coordinate 4,331,713 of NZ_JBPWQE010000001.1, read as the reverse complement.
TCATCACGCCCATGAACTGGGTCATGGCGTCGAAACTGGTCTGCTGGGTGCCGGTGGCTGTTTCGCCGGATGCCTGCGTCAGTCTAGCTAGCAGCTCGTTGCCGGACAGCAGGTACAGCGCGTTGAAGCCGCTCGGCAACGCTGCGCCGCCGATGATCGCATTGTCGATCGCGCCGGCGACGTTACGCTGATTGGTGCTGGCATTGCCGGGCAGGATTGAACTGAGTAATCCGGGATCGAGCGTCAGCAGCACCTCGTTGCCGACATAGCTGAGCCGGGCATTGCGAGCAAAGAAGTTGTCAATGCTGACGCTATCGAACGTGCCGGTCAGCGTGCCGGCATTCAGGATCGTGTAGGTCGTGGTGACGCCGAGTGGGCGCAGCGGATCGACCGTCACCTTGCCGCCGATCATGGCAACGCCCGTGATGTTGGTCTTGTCCGAGGCCGCTCCGGAAATCTGCACCAGATAGGTCGATGCCGCCGTCATCGTCAGGCTGCCGCTGACGGTGAGCGTGCCGATCGAGTTGCCGGGCGCCAGCGTGCCGCCGTTGATCAGCGTGTTGCCGACGATGCCGTTGCCGCCGAGCGTGCCGCCGGGATTCACCGTCAGGCCGCCGGCCGAGGTGATGTCGCCGTTGACTGACAGCGTGCCGCCGTTAACGGCGATCGGACCGGCGAAGCTGCTGGTGCCGGTCAGGATCCAGTTCGACGAGTCGACCTTGTTGAAGGTGCCGAAGCCGGAATATTGCCCGGCGTCGCTGACCTGCGAGATGTCGAAGCTGCCCGTTCCGGTGCCGCCGAGCTGCAAGATGTCGGCAACACCCGGCACGTAACCCAGAGCGATCTGAAACGGGCTGGCGCCGCCAATCACCTGGCCTACGATGACCGACGTCGGCGCCAGCGTCAGCGTCGTGGGATCGCCGATCGGTGTAAAGTGTGCGAGGTGTATCGCAGCCGTTTGACCGCTGATGATGCCAGCATTGAACAGCGTGAAGCCGCCTTTGCTCTGCACGATGACACCAACTCCGCCCGTTCCTGTGACGCTCGCGCCGTTTCCGATCGTCAGCGAGCCGCTGCCTGTGTCGATGCCGATGCCTCCTTCGCCGCTGATAATGGCTCCGGCGCCGATCGTCGCCGTGGTGTTGCCACCCGGCGCCTGGAGGACGAGTCCTCCTCCTATTGCGGCGCTGACAACGGTTCCGGCACCGATCGTGGCCGTGGTGTTGCCGGTGATCGTATGGGCAAAGATAGCGTCAATGCCTGCGCTGATGGACGCTCCATCGCCGACAACGAGATTTACATTGCCGAAGGGTGAACCAACATCGATGGCGTTCTGAAAGCCACCCTTGAGCGTTACATCGTTGGCAACGGTCACGGTGGCAGTCCCAGTTCCGCTGGAAGCCCGCACAGCCGCGGCGTTGGTCGATGTGACGTTCCCCAGGACGTTCACCGTGGCCGATCCCGCATCAGCGCTCGCAGAGAGGCCCGCGCCGCCGGCGGTGTTGTTGACGGCGCCGTTCCAGGCAATCAGCGCATTGCCGGGGCCGTTGCCGGCCACCCACGCCTTGATGGCGCCGGCAGTGTCGGCGCTTGTCACGCTGCCGGACCCGGTCACGGTGGCGTTTCCGTCGAAAGTCGACGCAAAGAGGGCGGCATCCACCGATGTGATAGGCCCGCTGTAAGTGATGGTCGCGTTGCCCACGCCGACGGTCGTGGCGCTGATGCCGGCGGTTGTGGATGTGACGCTGCCGGATCCAGTGATGAAGACGTCGCCGCCGCTGGACTGTCCGAAGATGGTACCGTTCACGGTGGCGTTGGAATTGATCTGGATCTTGCCGTTGCCTGTCGTCAGCGCCGCGAGGCCTCCGGTGCCGATCGCCGCAGTATTGAGAATGTCGATCGTGCCAGTGGTGCCTTGCGCATTGACCGCGTTCGTCGCGGCATTGCCGACATAGCTGATGTCCCCGAAATCGTTGCTGAGGGTCACAATCTGGGGGATGCCGAAGATCGTGTCGCTGTGGGTGAAGGTCAGGCTGCCGGGAGCGGTCACTGTCACGCTGGCGGGGCCGGTGTCGATCTGCGCGCCCGGATTGACGGTGACGACCGTTGTGCCGGCAAAACTCGTGATCAGCATGCCGCCGGTCGCCGGGTTGGCCGCATCGCAGGTCACGCTGCCGGTGTTCTCGCCGACACAGGCCGCGAGCGCCTCCGATGGCACGACCGTCCCGGCCAGCGACGCCAGCAGCGCGGTTGAACCAAGCCAGGTGACGGGGCGAATAGTTTTTGATGCGGCGGACGCGGCCCGGGGGCTCGACCTTTCGCCGTAAGACTCAGGGCAATTGGTTACGTGCTTCCCGGTAAGCAATAGCGCCGTCTGCAGCAACGTCTTCGAACCGAGCCTGCACTTCATAACTTAACTCCAAAACGCCAAGCGCATTTGCTTCGACAAGAAGTCCCGTCAGTCGCCTCGAAAGAGCGGCGGCAAGACGGCTAACCCAGCTTTACGAATAGCCAGAGAACGCAGCGCTACAGAGCTGACCGGCGACGGTGACGAACGCGCATAAGGGCATTCCGGTACGTCTACGCCGTCAGTGGACCGTCATTTCAGCGTTAGTATTTCTCGTGTGGGAGTGATTTCGTGCAAGTTGCTCAAACGGCTCGTCAGGAGAGGTTGACTGCAGTCAGAACAGCGCATGACAGGACGATGAAAGAGCCGGGAGGCCATCGCCTCTTCGTCCGGTCGTCGCCTGGCATTTCTCGCCGGCTCGCGCCCGTGTGCGCATCGTTATAACTCCCATATCGCGCGGTGAGAGAATCCGTCTTCCCAGCACCCGTGCTGAATATCGCGCTACCTGATGCGTCTGAGAACTACCTAGAAAGGTGGTTCGCTGTGCTTATGTATGCCCGCGCAGGCCATCGACCTGCCTAAGCGAAGACTGGCCTTCGGGCGGGTGGTAGTGCAGTCGACAGGTTACAGCTCTGGCCCTGCTCATCGAAGCTTGCCGAGCCACAGCGCCGCGAGCGCCGCGCGGTTGCGCACGCCGAATTTGGCGTAGATGGACTTCACGTGAAAGTGGGTGGTGTTAGGGCTCTGATCAAGCTTCTGCGCGATCTGCCTTTCCATCTGCCCGTCGAGGAGCGCGAGCAATACCCTGCGTTCCGCCGGGGTTAGCGGTGCGTCGGCGATGAGCAGACCGTGGCCGAGCAGTTGTTGTCGGTGGAACCATCTCAAGCCACGCATCACAAAGCCCAGATGCTCGCCGTCCTGGGCCGAGAAGCGGCGCGACTGCGCATCGCGGAAGACGAACAGGCGAATTCTCACATCATCATTGAGTGCAATGCGCACTGAGATGCTGTCGGCGTGGCCGACGTCCAGATAGTGTCGCTGATAGTGCTCGCCCTCGAACCACTCCGGCGGCAGCGCGTCGAACAGCAGGCGGACCCGGAACGGCTCGTCTCCCGATGCGGAGAGTATCTGGGAAAGGTCGAGCTTAGTCGACCACAGCGCATCGAACTGCTGCTGTACAGATGCTGCCACTGCGGGTTTCGGGTCCAGCAGTCGGACGAGGCGGGGACGCCAGCCCAGCAGGGGATCGTCACGTTTGGGCGTAGGCAGGCGCACGACCACGGACCATAGGACATTGCTCGCCGATAGCATCGTAGCCAATGCACCTAGCAGGTGTGTCAATGCGGCATCGCTGTCGCCGGCAGAGTAGTCGGCCAGATGATCCCAGAGAGCGTAGACGTTCTGAAGATCGGTGGAGTTTGTGGTTGGCTTCATGTCCGATTACCCAAAAGCGTGCAGCTCATAAACCATCGCGCGTACATAAAGGACATTGGACCACCTTTCTAGGTAGTTCCCAAGTCCATGGATGAGCGTTATTGCGGCGGCGGGCTGCGCCGGACACATCGGACGAGGAGCGGCGCGAGCCGCCGTCCCGCCATTGGGACAAGGAGGCCTTCATGCGAGCTCGCTCGACCGACATCGTCGCAAGCGCTTTCTTTAGAGCGTTTCCGAAGGCATCACTGCGCACATTATTTCTTCGGCAGATCGGGCTGCTCCTTGGCGCCGTCCTGCTGGTATGGCTGCTGTCGCTAGCGGATGGATTGGACCTCAGTGTCGGGCTTTTCCAGTGTGAGGATCGCAAATGACAATGTGTTGCAGTCGTCCAAAACGGTCGGTGACCTCGCCGATCATCTCGTGCAGCCACGAGAGCGAGGCAAGATCGATTTCATCCAAAACTGCTATAGCTTGGAGAAAAGCTGGAAGCCGAGCAGTGGAAGCAGTTAGCCCAAGGATCAATCTTTCACTTCTGGGCCGCTTCGTCCTGACCGGGCCCGATGGCGTAATAAGCCTGCCGAACAAAAAGCTCGCTGCACTGCTGAGTTATCTGGGCTGTATGGGGCCTGCGCCCCAGCCGCGCGAGCGGCTTTCGACGCTCCTATGGGGCTCCCACTTCGACGCCCAGGCCCGGCAGAACCTGCGGCAGGCCCTTTTCAAGCTTCGTCAGGTTATTGGCTCGGACGCCATCAACAACGATGGCGAGTTCGTATGCCTGAATCCAACCGTGGTGTCGTGCGATGTCGGCCGGTTCGAGGCACTCATCCGGGATGGTAGCCACGATGCGATGCATACGGCGGCAAATCTCTACCGGGGTCCATTTGTGGATGACATTATCGGTGTCAGCGAAGAGAGCTGGAGCGAGTGGCTAGCCGGCGAACGCGAGCGGCTCCAGGAACTAGCTTTGAACGCACTGGTCAGCATCGGCGGGCAAGAGTTGACCGCCGGCCGTATCGACCAAGCCTTGCAGGCTGGCCAACGAGCCCATGCTCTCAACAACATGCGGGAAGACGTCCACCGTTTAATCATGCAGGCGCTCGTCGCCAAGGGCCGTAGAACCGAAGCGCTGACGTATTATCTAGATATCGTTTCGATGTTGAAGCGCGAGCTCAGCACCGAGCCAGATGCTGCAACGCGGGCGCTCGCCTCAGAAATCCGAAGCGGTGGAGCGGCCAACACGCCAGAGGCGCACGGCTTCGAGCCGCAGCATGCCAAGCCTGCCGTCGCTGAAGCATTTCCCACGTCTACGTACGCGGCAACTGCGGCGAACGTCGATGATCTCGAACAACGCCAGTTGACGATACTTGTCTGCAAATTGGTCGGCTCGCTTTCCGATCGGCTCGATGCGGAAGATGTCCATGATCTGATCACGGCATTCCACAGGATGATCGCAGAAATAGTCGCGCAGTTCGACGGATTCGCCGCGCATTATGAAAGCAGCGGCGCACTCATCTATTTCGGGTATCCCGCTGCGCGTGAGCATGACGCCGAGCAAGCGGTTCGCGCTGGTCGTGCCCTTCTAGATGCCGTTGGCACCTTAAAAACCTCCTTCGGCACCGCGCTTCAGGCCAGTGCCGGAATTGCTTCCGGGCTCGTAGTTGTGGGCAAATGGCGGGGGGCCGGCAATATGCAGCAGCGGGTTGCGATCGGAGATACGTCGGACATGGCGACGCGGCTGCAAGCCGCGGCAGTGCCCGGTGAAGCGTTGATTGCCGCCAGCACGCGGCGGCTGGTGGGGCAGATGTTCGACTGCCGCGCACGCGATCCCATCGAGGTGAAGGGACTGCCGCAACCGGTGGAAGCGTGGCGGGTACGCGGCGAGACGGCCGGCGTCAGCCGGTTCGAGGCCCGACGCGCGGGTAAGCTGACCCCGCTCGTTGGACGGCAGGAAGAGATCGAGCGCCTGTTGCGCCGCTGGGATCAGGCCAAGCTCGGCGAGGGTCGGGTCGTCCTGCTCTCCGGCGAGCCTGGTATCGGCAAATCGCGCATTGCCGAAAGCCTGCTGCGCAGGCTCGACGGCGAGCCGCATACCCGCATTCGCTATTTTTGCTCGCCCCACCACGCGCAGAGCGCGCTCCATCCGTTCATCGCGCAGCTCGAGCAAGCCGCGGGATTCGAACCGAGCAGCGACTTCAGCGCGAAGCTCGAGAAATTGGAGGCCCTGCTAAAGCCGACGGCGAAAAATCTGCCGCGCGACATGGCGCTGATCGCCGAGTTGCTGACGCTGCCGACGGATGGACGCTATCCGGCATTGGCGGTCAGTCCGCAGCAGAAGCGAGAGATGACACTCGCGGCACTGCTCGACCAGCTCGACGGCCTGGCAGCGAAGAGCCCCATCCTGGTCGTGTTCGAGGATGTCCACTGGATCGATCCAACTTCACTCGACCTGCTCGATCGACTGGTCGCGCGCGCCGCTAACCTGCCGGTGTTGCTGGCCGTCACGTTCCGGCCGGAACTCGAACCAACCTGGGTCGGCCAGCCGCATGTTACGATGCTGCTCTTGAGCCGACTTGGACGTCATGACAGCGCCGCCATCATTGGTGGCGTCACCAAGGACAAGCCGCTGCCTGACGTCGTCACCGATCAGATCCTTGCGCATACGGATGGCGTACCACTGTTCATCGAGGAATTGACGCGCACGCTGCTCGATAGCAGATTGTTGCGCGAGACGACGGACCGCTACGTGCTCGATGGACCGCTGCCGCCACTCGCGATCCCGACCACGCTGCAAGCTTCGTTGGTCGCCCGCCTCGACCGGCTTGGCACGGTCAAGCATGTGGCGCAGATCGGCGCCGCGATCGGACGGGAGTTCTCCCACGAGCTGATTGCCGCGGTGTCCGCCATGCCCCCGATGGACCTCCACGCGGCACTGGAACGGCTGACGGCGTCCGGCCTCATCTCCCGACGCGGAACGTCGGCGGACGCGACTTACGCGTTCAAACATGCGCTGGTCCAGGACGCCGCCTATATCACGATGCTCAGGAGCCGGCGGCGACAGTTGCATGCAGACATCGCCAATGTTCTGGTCGAGCGGCTTGCGGCGACGGTAGAACGCCTGCCCGAGGTGGTCGCCCACCATTTCACCGAGGCCGGGCTTGCTAGTGAGGCGATCGACTTTTGGCTCAAGGCGGGTCGGCTTGCCCATGTACGATGGGCGCTCCGCGAAGCTGTCGAATTCTTCGAACGGGCGCTGGAGGTTCTCGCGACACTGCCGGAGAGTCGGTCGACGCTGGAGCAAGGCTTCGATATCCGACTCGACTTGCGTCAGTTGCTAGTCCGGCTCGGCGAAGTCGGGCGGGCGCTGGAACGCCTGCGTGAAGCGGGGACGCTCGCCGAGCGGATGAACGACGACGGCCGGCGCGGCCGAGTCTGCGCCGTCATGACAAGTATGCACGGCGGGCTCGGCGAGCTGGACGACGGGCTTGCGTCCGGCGCTCGCGCGCTGGAGATCGCGGGGCGCCTCGGGGACCTCAGGCTTCGCATCCTTGCCACAAGTTTTCTCTCGCAGGTACGCTTCTTCCGCGGCGACCATGCCCGGGTGGTGGACCTGACCACCGACAATCTTTCCGCTCTGCCTACCGGTTGGGCCTTGGAGAATTTTGGAATCGCTGCTCCGCCATCGGTTCACGACCGTGGCTACCTGATCATGAGCCTGGCGGAACTAGGCCGCTTCGCCGAAGCGGCCGGGCCTGCAGCCGAAGCGATCCGGCTCGTCGCACCGCTGCTGGATGCCTACGCCGTCGGATGGGCTCACCTTACCGATGGGACGGTCCACCTGCTGCGGGGCGAGTGGGCACAGGCGCGGCCAGGTTTTGAGCGTGCAATGGCGGTGATCAGGGCGGGAAATCTCCCTCTCCTGCTTTCCCTGTCGGTCGCCTTCTCCGCCTGGAACATGGCGCAGCTTGGCGACGCCAGCGAGGCACTGAGCCGGCTTCAGGAAGGTGAGCAACTCGTCGAGCGTCAGGTCGCGACCGGATATGTCGGGAATCTCGGATGGCTCTATCCGTGGCTAGGTCGGACAGCGCTGTTGCTGGGGCGTCTCGACGACGCGCAGCGGCTCGGCACCCACGCACTGAAAGCCTCTCTGCACCAGGCCGGGTTCGCGGCTCATGCGCTGCATCTTCTCGGCGAGGTTGCGACCCACCCCGACCGGTTCGATGCCGAGCGCGGCGAGACTCATTTTCGCCGGGCGCTGGTACTCGCCGAAACGCGCGGCATGCGTCCGTTGGTCGCCCACTGCAAGTTCGGCCTCGGCAAGCTTTACCGGCGTAGGGGCCCCCACGCGCACGCGCAGAAGTATTTCACCAGCGCGGCCGCACTGTACCGCACGATGGACATGCCGTTCTGGCTTCAGGAGACCGAGGCCGAGATGCAAAGCGACATTCGTCGCAGCGCCTCTTAAAGCCTCAGCTCTTCGTCGATGACGGCGATTTCATAGCAATAAGTCAAATGGCCGAGTGGTGTGATCGACAGCGCCGTCAGTGAGCTGTTGAAACGAGCATTCTTCGGCAAAGATGAACCGCCTCATGCATCGGTTGAGGCGGGCACAATCGACGGTACTGACCCGACGTAGCGCGGACCGGTGCGACGACAGGACCTACTGTCGGTGGTCCATCGGGTCACACAAAACTCCTGTCAGAAAGGTCTTTGTTCAATCGGCGCAGCAGTCGCCTGACGTTGCGCGTGCGACTGACGTTGCGGCACCGTCCGCTTTGCACGGTGGGCTCAATTGGTCGGTGCAACACTCTAATCTTTTAGCAAAGATGGAGTGCGGACATGAAACGGCGACAACGCATTAACTATTCGGCGGCGCAACGATCCGAGATCTGGGATCGTTGGCAAGCAGGCGAACCGATGAGTTCGATCGGACGTCGGTTTGACCGCGATTCCTCATTGGTATTCTCGATCATATCGCCGACTGGCGGTATCCGACCGCCTGATCGGTGCCGTGCCAAGCGAGCGCTTAGTCTGTCTGAACGGGAGGAGATTTCTCGTTGGCTCAGCATGCGCCGTTCCTTGCGGTCGATCGCGCGTCACGTCAAATCGATCTACGCCAAGTTCGGCGTGCGCAATCGCCCGTCGCTCTCTGCGCTCTGGCTCGGCAAGCTGCGATAACGAAGGAAGTTGGGAGTCCTGCGATGGACAAGCTAAACACCGCGCGAACCCCGTTGTAGAGCTTGCGGGTCAATCGGTGACTTCTGCTTCCAGGACGACGTCCTCTTGCCTTCGGTCGCCGTCAGAGCGCCGCGTTGCCCGGTAACGACCAGGCGATAGGCCGTGATGTCGATGGAAGAGCTTCGAAAACGCGGCAGTGGTCTCATAGCCGACAGAGGTCGCGATCCGTGCGATCGCTTCGTCGCTTGTTTCAAGCAAGAATGCGGCCTCCGACATCCGGCGCGCGATCAGATAACTGTACATGGACTGACCGACGAGCTTGGTGAAGCGCGCCGAAAACGCCGAGCGGCCTAGCCCCACGCGTTGCCCGAGGTCATCGAGGGTCCAGGGCCGATCCGGTCGCTCGTGGATCAACCGAAGTGCTGGTCCGATGTGCGGGTCCGCCATCGCGCCCAGCCACCCGCCTTCTCCGGGACCAAGCGACTTGATCCAGTTTCGCAGAACCTCGACGAAGAGCACTTCTGTTAGTCGTGACAGCGCGACGCCCTGGCCGGGACGCTCACACGCCGACTCGCTCACCATGCGTCGCAGAATCGCCTCGAGCCACGCGCCGTCCTCCGTGGGCTTCAGGAGAAGCACCGGCGGGAGCAAGTCCAGCACGCTGCCGCGTGAGGGCCGCGCCACGGTGAACTTGCCGCAGATCATCGTCGCATGCGGCTGCGCGTTGCCGCCGTGACGAACAACGCCACGATCCGCGGCCGATCGATCGAAGTCGAGAACCGAAAATGGCGCCGTCCGGCGATCCGAATAAATCACATGGGGCTCGCCCCGCGAGATGACGACACAGTCGCCCGCGTTCATGCGGAGTTCTGATCCCTGTTCAAGCGCGAGGGTCGCTGAGCCACGGCTGATATAATGAAACATGGCGTAGGGGCGTTGTGGCAACGCCAGATTCCAGGGATGGCCGAGCTCGAAGTGGAACAGCAAAGTCCCCCCGAGGCGCACGCGGTCGAGTACTTCGGCGAGGATGTCCATAGTGGCAATGCTAATCTCGCGGACGATCCGACGCAATACTTGGACGATTGGGCTCTACCGTCCGAGACATCTTCATATTAGGTCCTGCCGAAGCGCGCGGACGCATCGTGCAGTCATCCATTTCCGAAGCGGCAGATGGAAGACCCGTGACTTTGCTGGATCGCCTGCCCATCCCCGACCTCGCGTCGTTCGTCATCCAACAGGAGCCATTCATGCGAAATCTTCTGCTTTCAACCGCCGCCGTCCTCCTGGCCGGAGCGGCATTTGCCGCCTCCGCCCAGTCGGCCGAACTGCCCAGGGGAGCCGCTCGCAACATCGTGCTCGTCCATGGCGCTTTCGTCGACCAGACGAGTTGGCAGCCCGTTGCCGATATCCTCACCAAGAAGGGCTACAACGTCACACTCGTCGAAAATCCGCTCACCTCCCTTGCCGCTGACGTCGATGCCACCAAACAGGCCCTGGCGAAGCAGAACGGCAAGACCGTTCTCGTCGGCCATTCCTGGGGCGGCGTGGTCATCACGGAAGCCGGCAACGACCCCAAGATCTCGGCGCTCGTCTACGTCTCCGCTTTCGCGCCCGACGTGGGACAATCTCTGGCGGACCTCGCCAAGAGCGGTCCCGCGACCGAAGGTGGTGCGGCGATTCATCCGGACGACAAGGGCAACCTCTACATCGATCCCAAGGTATTTCCGTCGGCCGTTGCAGCCGACCTTCCTCCGGAGATCGCCGCGCACCTGGCTAACTCGCAGCTTCCGTTGAATCACGTTGCATTCGAGGCGCCCGTCGACATTGCAGCCTGGCGCGACAAGCCGACATTCTATGTCATCAGCACGAAGGACAAGGTGATCGCACCCGAGGCTCAGAAGTTTTTCGCCGGTAGGATGAAGGCTCAGACGACGGAAGTCGCCGGCAGCCATGCTTCGCTCGTCGTTCATGCGAAGGAAGTCGCGGCGGTGATTGAAAAGGCCGCGCTGGTGAAGTGACAAGACCGCTCCCGGCGCATGCGTGCCGGGAGCGCTGCACTGGTCCCCCACTTGATTACTTCATGCCAAGCATCCGGAGGATGACATGACTGCACTCGACATCACGAGCGAGGACGCCACGCTTGAAACGGCACCCACCCGCTACGTCGAAGGCCGCGGAATCCGCTTCGCCTATCGCCGCCTCGGCCCATCGACCGGAACGCCGCTGGTGCTTCTGCAGCACTTCTCGGGCAACATCGATGCGTGGGATCCCGCCGTCGTCAACGTCCTCGCCGCCGATCGCCCTGTGATCGCCTTCGACAACGCCGGAGTCGGTCGCTCGACCGGTCAGACGCCCGACAATGTCGCGGCGATGGCACGCGACGCGGTCGCCTTCATCAACGCGCTTGGCATCTCCGAAGTCGACCTGCTGGGCTTTTCCCTCGGCGGATGCGTCGCCCAGCAGATCGCTGCCGAGCACGGACGTCTGGTCCGCAAGCTCATCCTCGTTGGGACCGCGCCCAAAGGTGGAGAGGAACACCTGCTAGCGGTTCTACAAGACGCGTTTTCCCAAACCGATGCACCGGACCCCCGCCTGCCGCTGTTCTTCACGACGTCGTCCGCCAGCCAATCGTCCGGCCTGGCGTTCCTGAAGCGGACGCAGGTGCGTAAGGACGATAGGGACACCGACAACGGCAGCGCGGTAACCGATCCGCAGGCCAAGGCGCTGATCACTTGGTGCGCCACACCTGATCCCGAGCACGCCATTCTGCACGCGATTCGTCAGCCCACTCTTGTGGTCAGCGGTAGCCACGACACCATGCTTCCAGCAAACAATGCCTACGCAATGTTCAAAGAACTCAGCAACGCGCAGCTGGTCCTCTATCCCGATTCAGGCCACGGCGCCCTGTTTCAGCACCACGAGATCTTCGTCAGCCACGTCCGGACTTTCCTGAACGCGTAACCGGCAGCCGCATGATCCCCGGCGAGAGGTCGACGCGATCATACGCACTCTATCCATGAGAGTTATTTCGGAGGATAAAATGAAAATAGAGAAAGTCGAAGTCGAACGTTTAAGCCTTACGAGCGCAAAGCCATTCGATGCCGTTGTGGCCGCATTCAAGTCGGCGATCGGGCAGCCTGATATAGTCGAATTCTTCAAGGCGTCGAGGGCGGCAGATTCCTTCCCGGAATTGGAGCGCGTTGTGCAGGGCGCGCTCGGCCGTACGGGTTTTATGCTCTTTGCGGAATTCGACTTGGGCGCCGTTCTCCGTCTCGAATCTAGTTCAAAGACGCCCAGCAGTATGCGTTTTGTGGTGGGCAATCCACTCATCATGAAAGAAATGGTCAAACACGTACCCGATGCTGGATCTTACGCTCCAGTGACAATCCTCATTGATGAACGTTCCGATGGCGTGCATCTCTCCTATGACAGGATGGAGAGCTATCTCATGCCATATGGCAGCGCAGAAGCACTCGCCGTCGCCCGCAACCTCGATGCGAAAATCACGACCTTGCTGCGCGAATGTGCAAGCTAAAACTTCCCGATGACGTTTCGGTCGGTGGAAGTGAGGGTCTCAAAGCGGCAATAACGCAATGGGAGAGCGCAACCTGGTGATCCGAGCGAGACGAATGGCCATTAAACCTGGAAGAGCATTCCGACATGTACAAGAAACATCTTGCCCTCCTCATCGCGACGGCTCTTTCGACAATGGCTGTCACCGCTGCTCCCGCCGTCAGTGCTGAGCCGCTGGATGCCACGACCCTTAACACTATTAAATCGCAGTTCGGCAGACTGATGGAATTGGCCAACCAACACGATTTCAAGGCTTTGCATGAGATGTTTTGGCAATCGCCCTCGACCCTGTTGGTGGCGAAGAGCGCGATCCCATCCGAGGGGAACTGGGCCGGCTTTTGGGGCAACGAAGCTATCGATCAAAAGCTGCATGACATCGGTAGCTCCGGTCCGGTCGTGCTTGAGCCAGATTATGCGAAGCTCAAGATTGTCGGCCTAACGCGCGACGTAGCAGAGTCCTATGTGCCGATGAACATCACGGTCTCATATGCGGGACAGGATGGGACAGCAAGGCCGTTTCTGATGATCATCAATTGGCTTCGCGTCGGGAAGGACTGGAAGGTCGCTTCTGAAATCATTCTGCCGGTGCCACCGACACCCGCTGCGAAGGGCTAGGGCCCAGGCACCTGTTAAGCGACATCTCGCCGAGGAGCTCAGGTCGGGAGCCAGCCTTCGGATATTTGCGGCAAACATCCTGGAGGTTGAGTGTCAGCTTTGCGCCGGGAGCGGCCATCGACCATCCACCACCGCGATGCCGGGCTTAATGTCCTCAATCTTTTAACCAGGAGGAAATCGTCTCATTAAGATAGTCCGGTACTTCGTGCTGAATGAAGTGGCCAACTCCAGGCACGATTTTGACCGTGAGATTATCGGGATTTTCCATCCATGACTTTTCAAGATCAAGAGTGCTCAACAAAGCATGGCTCTCCTCGATTCCGTGCACATGCAAGACTGGGCATTTGATAACGGCACCGTAGATTTTCTTCATGGTCGGATCGAAGAGGTTGAGCGCAAACTGAGAGAGACTGTAGTTGGCTTTGTAATAAGCCATTATGGACAAGACGGACGATTTTGCGAAAGCCTCAATATAACGATGCTTAACCTCTGGATTTACAACCCAGTATGCCAAATCTTCCGCAGTCAGATTGTCGCCCTTGCCTCGAGCGAAGAACCGTGTGGCGTAAGCGCTGGCCTTCGTCTGCGCAACAGGATGATTCCAGGGGAGCAATTCCTTGGTGATGGCGCCAGGATGAGGAACGCTGAGGACGACAAGTCTTTCGACCAGATCTGGATGTTGCCCGGTGAATAGCCATGACAAAGCGGCGCCCCAGTCGTGCCCGATCAGGATGACCTTGCGGCCGTTTCTCTCTGCGTTGATTACGGTGCGGATGTCATCAAGGAGAACCGGAAACTTGTAGTTCTCGACGCCTTCCGGCCGATCGCTCAAATCGTACCCGCGCAGATCAAGAGCGACCACCTGATAACTTGCTGAAAATGCCTGGATCTGATTTCGCCAAGAATACCAAAAGTCCGGAAATCCGTGCACGAACACCATCAGCGGTTTTTGATTGGATCCCATTGTGACGTAGTGGATTTTCGTTCCCGCATTGTCTGCATACTTGTGCAGAAGGTTCGGATCCTTATCGATATCAACGGCAGGCTCGCTCAACGAGGCCGGGATTTTATTGTGCCAGACGGCATCGTCTGTATTTTCCGCGGAAGCAACGTGAGTGGACATCGCAGTGAACATGGCGGCTCCTAAAAGCATTATTGAGCAGGTTCTGGAGGCCATCTCAGTGATCCCGTTCGCTAGAACAGTTGCCGAAATCGAAGTTCCTCGAACTCATTTGAGTATTTCCTGCGCAGCAATCTGGGAGAGTTGCATGTGCCCCGCGTGCAACTTCTGGATCGTGATTTGATATGGGGATACAGCCGGGCACATTTACTATGGTGATCGCCATAGTATGGCGATCACCATAGATGTGTCAAGCGAGGCGTGGTATGCTGACGGATGCCCCGTAAGACCGACGCGCGCGATCGCGCGATTGCCACTGCCGAGCGACTGTTTCGCATCCAAGGCTACACTGCGACCGGATTGAACCAGATCATTCAAGAAAGCGGCTCGCCTAAAGGATCGTTCTACTTTCACTTTCCGCGCGGCAAGGCACAGCTCGCCGAAGAAGCAATCGATCATTACGTTGCGAGCAGAATCGCCGTATTGCGGAAGATCTCGGCGAATACGGAGGGCGATGCTCAGAATTTTGTTCATCAGATTTTCGGCACGTTCGCCGCCGAAATGGTCGCCTCCGATTTCCAGTACGGATGCCTCATGCAAAATCTGGCGAATGAGCTTCCCGCACTCGACGCTGATCTGACCAAACGGGTAGCGCGCGGATTTGTTGATTCAACCGAGATAGTTGCGGAGCATTTTAGGGGGTGCGGTTTCACATCCGCGCGCGCATATTCTACCGCAGCGGCATTGGTAGCTGCCGTCGAAGGCGCGCGAACGATCGCTCGCCTGGAACGCACGCCGGCGATATTCAAGGCTCTGGCGGATGTTAGTGTCCAGGGGTGGGCTTCCCCCACAGGGTGATCTATCAGTGTTAGCGCCCGGCGGCGCGGATAGTAGCTGCGATCCTCGACCGTCTTGGCGCTGCAATTGCTGCCACCGGCCGCCCGTAACGCCTCCTCTCGATAGCGACGATGTCAGCTTCGGGTCATTTCAGACGAATTCGGCGGGACGCGATCTCGTCCGCAACGCGATGTCAATATGATCGATCGACCGCTTTGCACCAAAGGCGGACGGCTTTGCTGCCGGTCGTTATCGTACCCCGATATTTACGAACGCAGACGACTGGGGCGCAATCCTTGCGCAGCCCCTACGGAACCAGATCAGACAATTGATGCTTGATGAATTGTCCAGCTGACCTGAGCGCCAACCTTGCGTCTGTAAGACCGCCATTCCACAAAGGCCATGCATGGATCATGTCGGGCCATACCTCCAACGTCGTCGCGACGTCGGCTATCGCGGCAGCCTCCGCGAAACGTGTTGCGTCTGCGAGCAAAGTTTCGGCTGACCCGACCTGAATGAGTGTTGGTGGAAATCCGATGAGGTTCGAGAACAGCGGAGACAGAAACGGGCTCCTGCGGTCGAGCGATGCCGGAGCAAAGGCGTCAGCCAGTTCCTCGAGGTAGCCACGGTGGATGATCGGATCGATCTGATCCTTGCCTTGTAGCGTCGTCCCGGACATTGAAAGATCAGTCCAGGGCGAAATAAGCCAAGCGCATGCCGGCGACTCTTCATTGGCGCTGCGCAAGGCATTTATCAGGGCAATTGTGAGATTGCCGCCAGCGCTGTCACCGCCAACTACTATATTGCCGGCGTCTATGCCCTGCTGGCGCAGATATCGCCAAGCGCTCATCGCGTCGTCGTGAGCGGCAGGAAACGGATTTTCCGGCGCGAGCCGATAGTCAATTGCCAGGGTGCTTATGCCAGCAGCCCGCCCCGCCTCTGTCACGAGGCGTCGATGACTGAGGATTGATCCCGAACAAAACCCGCCGCCATGAAAATACAGAAGCACGCGCGTCGTATCTGCCCCCGGTGAGAAGGACCATTCCCCCGCGACATTGCCGCAATCGACAGTCCGCAACTCGATATCGTCGGCCACCGGCCAGATCGACCCGACTTCATCAAGTCGCTGCCGGCGCTGCTCCCACCCGACCGGGCGGGGCTTTGACAACAGTACTGCGCGAATATTCGCAATCTCACTTTCGGCCAAGGATGATCTCCCCCGAACATTGGTGAAAATTGAGCGGCAATTTCAAAACTTCGCAGAAGCAAGTCTAGAGCGTGTACTCATAAATTGAGGTTCGCAAGCAAGCTCAACCCGTTTCCGCTATTCGGCACATTGCAGACTCAAGCTCTACATCGCCTCAGGTCCCTTTTGTGCCAACAGGCGACATTAATCCGCGCGGCCCACCTATCCTGGTCGACTGTGGCTTCCGCGCACTCGGAGGGCGCCGCCGAGCCACCTGCCAAAGGCGGCGATCGCGAGAACAGGCACCAGCAACGGCGGCACGATGAAGATCGCGATATAGGCTTGGCCGGCATCGCGGACACCACTGGCGATTGCGGCGCCCCAGATGCCATGCACCATGGCGACCATCACCAACGCCATCGTGGCGACGACACCGCCGAAGCTGCCGGTTGCAGCCGCGGCCCCGAGCGACCACGCGAGCATGAAGAGATAGAGCGCGATCCCGACCTGGTCTGAGCCATGCGTCACGAAGAGCAGAACAAATGCCGTCGCTGCGAAGGCGATGCCGACGGCGTGCACGATTGCCGTGCGCTGCGTGCCGAGGCGTCGCGCCTCCGCTCCGATCAGGCGCACATAGCCACTGCCGGCCAACGCCACTAACCCGCTGGCGACGCCGTCGATTCCTATTCCGTAGAGCGCGCCCGACAAAGGGCCGTTCAATGACAAACGAGAGAAGTACAAGGCTCCCCAGGCGCCGAAGCCGAGGGCGGACAGGCCTGCCGCGATCAAGTGGGAACGGGTCAACATGAACAGGCCGGCGCCGGCCAGCAGCGGCAATAGCGGCGCGACGACAACGAGGTAGAGCAAATCGAGAAGGGGCATTGACGATTCCAATCCGCCAAGGTGACGTCCGAACCGTGCCCCAGCCGAAAGCTATGGCAATGAAAACCGGCCAAACCGCTGTGCATTAGTGGCCCGGTCCTGCGGTTTGGTTCATGCGGGCGAGTATCGGGGGTGGCAAGCATGTCGGCCCGGGGGCATTCGCGTCGCTTTTGACATGTCGGCAGCATGTCCGCTATCCGACCCATCTCGGACCTGCCGGTCGGTGTTGCGAAACACTCAGATAGACATGATTCAAGCTTCCGAACCGGGGCCTCGAATCATGAGATATGAACTCACGGACTTTGAGTGGACTGCCATCAGGCCGTTCCTTCCGAACAAGCCGCGGTTTGTTCGTTGGCGGATGGCTGGAATCTGGGACTCGATCATGGAGGCCCTCGCGGAAACCCATGATGGCTCTGTCCAGATGATCGACACCTCCATTGTCCGCATACATCAGCACGGCGGCTGCGCGGGAGGGGCCGAAACAAGGCTGATGGGCAGGTCAAGAGGTGGGCTGACGACCAAAATACACGCTTGCGTCGATAGCAACGGAATGCCGGTTCGCCTTGAACTGACCGGTGAGGCCCACGACAACCGGCTCGTCACCGAGCTGCTGTCTGATCTAAAATCAGGCGCGATGTTGTTGGCTGATCGAGGGTACGATGCAGACTGGATTAGGGCATTCGCCGGTGACCGAGGTGCGTGGGCTAACATTCCTCTGAAGCGAAATCGCAGAGACCCAATCTGTTTTAGCCCATATCTGTATCGGGCACGCAATTTGGTGGAGCGTTCCTTCAATAGGATAAAGCAATGCCGGCGCGTCGCCACCCGATATAACAAACTCGCCGCAAATTACCTCGCCTTCATAAAGCTCGCAGCCATTCGGATTTGGCTGCGCGCTTTTGAGTCCACGCCCTAGAGGGAACGCGGGTATTGCGCCAGCAGCGGACATTGCGAGACAAATTAAGATGAAGTTTGACGGTCACATTGCTCGTCCGTGCGATGAACATCAGGCGCCTCGCCGCCAACTGATAGTCAACCGCTTGATCTTTTCGTCACGACACTAACTATTTCAAGAGTTTGCAACTCGAGTTGACGACAGTCTGAAAGCGCAGTCCACATGAGGGCTACATGGCGACGACGCCGACAGCTCAGCTTAAATTCTGGAGCGACGCGCCCACCGTCCGGAACCTTAGTTTGTTGGCAGCGTGCGCCAACGCCGAAGAACTCGGTTCCGTACGGCGTCGACGGGATGACATAACACGTTCACAACGACGCCGCGCAGAGGTCCGCTTTGCGCCAGGAGCGGACAATCCCGCATAATCCTGAATCTGACATCGAGTGGCGCTCGGCTCCCACTTGTAATTCGCCAGTCGTGCTTAACTAGAACGAGGGCTGTTCTTCACGGAGTGGAGGATGCTGCAATGCGTGAACCAAATCCTGAAAAGCTGAACGCACTCGTAGGAAAGCTGGTCAACGACCTCGGTATTTCACTTGGCGGTGCCAGTATACTGCTCGGCGATCGTCTCGGCCTCTACAAGGCAATGGCGGACGGAGATATCTTCACGCCGTCGCAGCTTGCCAAGAAGACCGGCCTGCATGAGCGTTATGTCCGCGAGTGGCTCTCCGGCCAAGCCGCCTCTGGTTACATCGATTATCACCCTGAAAAGAACGCGTTCTCGCTCTCGGCCGAACAAGCGATGGCGTTCGCCGAGGAGGGGTCGCCAGCTTTCTTCGCCGGTGCATTCGATGTCGTACAGTCCACCTATCTCGACGAACCCAAGGTCGCCGAAGCATTTCGAACAGGGAAGGGCGTTGGTTGGCATGAGCATTCGAAGTGCCTTTTCTCGGGCACCGAACGCTTCTTCAGGCCGGGCTACAATGCCAATCTGGTTTCGAACTGGATTCCGACGCTCGAAGGTGTCGAAGCCAAACTGAAAGCTGGCGCCAAGGTGGCCGATGTCGGATGCGGCCACGGCGCCTCTACCATCGTGATGGCGCAGGCGTACCCCAAATCCAGGTTCTTCGGGTTTGATTACCACAAACCTTCGATCGATCGCGCGAAGGTCCTGGCCCAGGAAGCGGGGGTCGGAGACCGAATTGAATTCGCGCAGGCCAGTGCCAAGGATTTTCCGGCAAAAGACTACGATCTCGTCGCTTTCTTCGATTGCCTGCATGACATGGGCGACCCCGTTGGTGCGGGCAAGCATGTCAAGGAAACACTGGCCAAAGACGGGTCGTGGATGATCGTCGAGCCATTTTCTCATGACAATCTCAAGGATAATCTCAACCCGATCGGGTCCATTTTCTATCACGCCTCGACATTCATTTGTACACCTGCGTCGCTCTCACAGGAGGTGGGCTTGGGGCTCGGTGCCCAGGCAGGTGAAAGCAAATTGCGTCAGGTCGCGACTGAGGCAGGATTCAAGCGCTTCCGCCGCGCGACTGAGACGCCTTTCAATATGATCTTCGAAGTACGCGCTTGATCTCTCAGACCAACGGTGTGGAGCGACCCGGATGCCGCGCCGGCTGCCACATTGAATATGTCGCTGAAGTCTGGCGGGTGCCTCCGAAGATTCCTGAAAATAATCCTTGACGCCATTTTGATATGGATTATATTCTATTGCATCCCGTCCCACTTTGAGGGGCGTTGCCAGGGACGCTTGTTAGCGCGGGGCGGGATGTGGCGCCTGCGGGCGGGAGGGAGACGTTCCCTCACGCACTCGGGAGGCCTTGGGTCACCGTCCGGCCCCACTACGGGGGTCTGCCACTCATGCTGGCTGGACGTGGCACTGGCGAACGGCGGGAAACCGTCGGGATAAGCGGACTGCGGAGGTCTGCGCCTTTGCCCGGAAGAACGGTCCCGGGGACAGAAATCGCCACGATGGAGCGTCGAAAGGCGTTTCCGCGGCCTCTGCTGTCCGGCGATCCGGACACTATGCTGCGGCACTGTACCCAAGTCGCGCCTTTCGGCGCTTCATCTCCCTCATTCTTGAGGGAGACCACCGGGACTGCCACTCACGCGCTTGAGGCGCGGGCAAGGACGGCGCGTGACCGTCACCCAAGTCACCCATATCCAATCATCATCGTCACAACGGGAGTTCACATGATCATCTCGCAACATGACGCTTGGTGTCTCGCGCAGCGCGCCAGGGACAAGAACGAACTGGCGGCCAAGCGGTTGTCGGACATGATTGTCGCCGCCTGCATCGAGGAGATCGAGCGCGGCAATGCGAACATCCTGCGCACGCATCGCACTTGCTTCATCAAGGCCTGTCGTCGTGCGCACCATTGCACTGGCAGTCGGCCGATCTGTCTGCTGTTTCAACGACGGCGCGTTCTGAATGCAGAGCAGCAGCAAGCGATGCTGGACGAGATGTATTGGCGCATCCTGGAGGCGCTCGTCGCCAGCGAGGTGGCGTGATGAATTCGTTAACCGGCCTTGCTTCCTGCGGCGGCGCTGCCGTGACACCGCTCGTGCGGGCCGGTATTGTCGAGCGCAACAGAGCGCGGCGATGCGCGCTCATAGCCGGGGTTCCGCGACATGCGTGCAGTGACGATGATGACGTTTTCCACTTCGCACCCGCGCGGTATTGCGCTTGCCGCCATGGCGGTGCTCGATGTCACGCTGCTGGTGGCGCGCGAACTGCCGAGCGTACCGGTGCTGCAGAAGGTCGGCTTCGACATGGAGTCCGCCGGCTTCAAGGCGCGCTTCGCCAACGATGCCGCAGGGAAGATGGCCTTAAGCAAATTGCCGGCCTATCGCTTCGTCGTGCACAATACGCCGAAGGGTCCGCGCTATCTCTATGCCGATCCCGCCAAATGCATGTGCACCTTCGTCGGCAATCGCGACAATTATCTCAACTATCAGGATATCGTGCGCCGTGGCCTGCCGCAGGCGGATTACGTGGCGCCGGACTACAAGACGCAGGCGAGTGCGCTGCTCTCGGACGATCCGATCGCGTCGGACCAGATCGACTGGCAGCCCGACAGTCTCGCGGATGCGTTCCGGGATTATTACTGATCGCGATCTTTCCCCGCCTGGCGAAGCTTGGCTTCGACCGGCGGGGAGAGATCAGAAAATCAGCCGTCGATCTTGCCCGCGATGATCGGGCCGAACAGCTCCCACTTCTCGCCCTTGAAGCGCTGCATCTGCAACT
This sequence comes from Tardiphaga sp. 813_E8_N1_3, assembly GCF_051811025.1. Taxonomy (NCBI): domain Bacteria; kingdom Pseudomonadati; phylum Pseudomonadota; class Alphaproteobacteria; order Hyphomicrobiales; family Nitrobacteraceae; genus Tardiphaga; species Tardiphaga sp. 813_E8_N1_3. The sequence continues at coordinate 4,310,384 of NZ_JBPWQE010000001.1, read as the reverse complement.
GCTCGATCGGGTAGAAGTCGGTGGCCGAAGTCGAGATCGTCACGCCGGGCAGCAATGTGTCGGGCGCGAATTCCTTGAGGTTGGCTGCTTCCTTCATGATGTTCGCGCGGGTCAGGTTGTCACCGGCCTGCTTGAGCACCTGAACGATAGTCTGCGCCTGGCCATAGCCATAGACGACCGAGCCGTCGCTCCTGTCCATGGTGGGCGCATATTTGGCGAGGAAAGCGTAGAATTTCTTCATGCCCTCGTCATTGTCCCAGCTGGAATCGGCGCCGTCCTTGGCGTAGTTCGCCGACAGGATGCCCTGGGCGATCTCGTAACCCGCCGGCTTCATCACGCCGCCGACCGAAGAGCCGACATTGCTCTGGATGAAGGTTGGTTTCCAGCTGAGCTCCGCCACTTTCTTGATCGCCTGCGCAGCGAATTTCGGCGTCGTGAAGCTGACAAAAGTGTCGGCATTGGTCGACTTCAGCTTGACGATGTGGGACTCGATGGTCGGCTCCGACACTTCATAGCTTTCCTCGGCGACGATCATCGATGCCGCCTTGGCGCCGAGACCATCCTTCAGACCCTTCAGCATGTCCTTACCGAAGTCGTCGTTCTGATACATGACCGCGATCTTGGCGTCGGGCTTTTCCCTCAGCAGATAGGACGCATAGATCCTGGACTCGCTCTGATAGGCAGGCTGCCAGCCCATGGTCCAGGGGAAGTCCTTGTAGTCGCCGAACTTGGTCGCGCCGGTGGCCACGAACAGTTGCGGGACTTTCTTCGCATTCATGTATTTCTGAATGGCGGAGTTCGACGGGGTTCCGAGCGAGCTGGCGATGAACAGTACTTCGTCCGACTCGACGAGCTTGCGCGCCTGCTCCACAGCCTTCGGCGGGGAGTAGCCGTCGTCATAGGTGATGTAATTGATCTTGCGGCCGTTGATGCCGCCCTGATCATTGATCATCTTGAAATAGGCTTCTTCCATCTTGCCGATCACGCCATAGGCGGAGGCGGGCCCACTATAGGGCATGATGTTGCCGATCTTGATTTCGGTATCGCTGGCGCCGGTGTCGTATTTTTTCTGGGCGAAGGCAGTACCGCCAAGGGCCGCACTGAGGGCTGCGGCAACCGTGAACGTCATTGCACGCGAGCTGAACGAAGGCATTTCTGATCTCCCTGATCATTTGGATAAAACCGCGCGTATTCTTGCTTTTATTGAATGCTGCGGCGCGTCGGATTGAATACTTTTCCGCTGCAACTAGCAAGAAAAAGCCCCTCACGACTTTCGTCGTAAGGGGCTGTTTTATTAAGCAGTTTTAATGTTCCACCGTTCGGAAATGCGGCGGTTAGGTACCATTCTCCGCAGTGCGAAAAAGAGGCGTCGCCCTGCGGAGAATCGATTTGATTTTAACCGCCGAGCTTGCTGTCGATCGGCGGGCCGAACACGTCCCACTTCTCGCCGGTGAAGCGCATCATGCGCAGCTGCTCGATCGGATAGAAATCGGTCGCCGAGGTGTTGATCTTGACGCCCGGCAGCAGTGTGTCGGTCGTGAAGTCCTTCAGGCTGGCGGCCTGCTTCATGATGTTGGCGCGGGTCAGGTCGTCGCCGGCCTGCTTGAGAACCTGCACCACGGTCTGTGCCTGACCATAGCCATAGAGTGCCGAGCTTTCGGCCTTGTTGGCGAAGGGAGCGTATTTGGTCAGGAAGTCCAGATACTTCTTCATGCCTTCGTCATTGTCCCACTGCGGGTCGAGCGCGTCCTTGGCGTAAGCCAGCGACAACACGCCCTGGGAGTTCTCGATCCCGGCGGGACGCATCACAGCGCCGACCGAGGAGCCGACATTGCTCTGGAAGAACATCGGCTTCCAGCCGATCTCGGCCACCTTCTTGATCGCCTGTGCGGCGAACTTCGGCGTCGAGATCGAGATGAAGATGTCTGCGCCCGAGGCCTTCAGCTTGACGATGTGGCTGTCGATAGTTGGCTCCGACACTTCGTAGCTGTCTTCGGCCACGATCATCGAGGCCTTGTCGCCGAGGCCATCCTTGAAGCCCTTCAGCATGTCCTTGCCGAGGTCGTCGTTCTGATAGAACACGGCGATCTTGCCGTTTGGCTTCTCGGTGATGGCGTATTGCGCGAAGATGCGGCCTTCGCTCTGATAGGCCGGCTGCCAGCCCATCGTCCATGGCGCAGTCTTGTACTCGCCGAACTTGGTCGCGCCGGTGGCGACGAACAGCTGCGGGATCTTCTTGGCGTTCAGATACTTCATGATCGCGGTGTTCGACGGTGTGCCGAGCGGACCGAATACGAACAGTACTTCGTCGGATTCGACGAGCTTGCGGGTCTGTTCAACGGCCTTGGCCGGGCTGTAGGCATCGTCATAGCTGACGAACGAGATCTTGCGGCCGTTGATGCCGCCCTGATCGTTGATCATCTTGAAGTAGGCTTCTTCCATCTTCCCGATGATGCCGTACGCGGATGCGGGTCCGCTGTAGGGAATGATGTTGCCGATCTTGATCTCGGTATCGCTCGCCCCGGTGTCGTACTTCTTCTGGGCATTCGCGGAAGTTGAGAAGGTGAGAAACGCAAACGCCGCGCTCGAAAGCGCGGCGGTGCGCAGAAAGTTTCTGCAGTTCATAGGTCCTCAGTGTTTACGTAGTTTGCCGATCAGGCTTTGTGCCCCATAGGCGAGTTGCCTGGCCCCGTTAGGGAGCAGGAATATGATGATGATCAGGATGACGCCGAACACGGCGCCAGACAGACCCTTCGAAATGTGTTCCGCAATATTCGGAACGAAGACGATGAAGGCCGCGCCGGCGAGCGAGCCGGGAAGCCAGCCGACGCCGCCGACCACCATGCCGAGAAACAGCGCAATGGCGAGCTGGATGGTGTAACCATCCGGTGCCACGAACTGCACGGCGATGGCGCCGAGACCGCCGGCAACGCCAGTGATGCCGGCCGAGACACCGAAGGCCAGCGTCTTGTAGAGCGAGACGTCCACGCCCATCGCCGAGGCGGCGATTTCGTTGTCACGGATCGCCATCATGGCCCGGCCCGACCGCGACTTCAGCAGGTTGACGGAAAAGATGTAGATCACGATCATGACCGCGAGGGTGAAGAAGTACAGCCACATGTCCTGCGATACCTTCAGACCCAGCGAAGCCAGGATTTCCGGTGCGTCGGGCTTGGTGACGACGAGGCCCTGCACGCCGCCGGTCCAGTGTTCGAACACGCCGAGCTTCAGCAATTGCGGCATTGCCACGGCGAGGGCGAAGGTCGCCAGCGCGAGATAGATGCCGGACAGCCGCAGTGCGGGCAGGCCGAACAGGAAGCCGGCGATGAAGCAGACCAGACCGGCCACAGGGAGCGTCAGTGCGTAGTTGACGCCGACATGTTCCATCAGGATTGCCGACGTATAGGCGCCGAGGGCGTAGAACGCGCTCTGGCCGAGCGAGAACTGGCCGCTGGCGCCGGTCAGGATGTTCAGTGCGAGAACCGCGATGGCGTAGATCAGCCACATCGTCATCTGGAAGATGATGAAGTTCTTCACGAACAACGGAGTGACGATGAGCAGCGCCAGGATGATCAGCGATGCCAGTGGACCGAGCGCCATTGCCTTCTTGGGAACGGCGGCGACCACGGGAGCTGCGGAGACGTCTTGAACGGTGCTCATGATCAAACTCGCTTCACGATGGTGCGGCCGAACAGGCCATTGGGCTTGACGACCAGCACGGTGATGATCAGCGCCAGTGCGATGGGCAGCTTCAGCTCGTTACCGACACCCGGGATATAGGTGCCGACGAGGTTCTCGAAGACGCCGACAAGGAACCCGCCAATGACGGCGCCGAGCGGGCTCGTCAGACCGCCGACGACGGCTGCGGCAAATCCGTAGATCAGGACGCCGCCCATCATGTTGGGCTCAAGAAACACCACCGGAGCGATCAGCATGCCGGCGATCGAACCGATCGCGGCAGCCATGCCCCAGCCGAGTGCGATCATCCACGACGTGTTGATGCCGACCAGCCGTGCCGATTCAGGCAAGGTGGCAGCCGCACGCATGGCGAGACCGACGCGGGTGTAGCGGAAGAAGATGAACAGCAGGACCAACAGGATCAGCGTCACGCCGATCATGCCGGCCTGATGCGTCGAGATCAGCTGGCTGCCGAGGAACGGCGACGAGCCGAACGGCGACGGGAACTGTTTGATGGTGAAGTCCCAGGTCAGGCCCGCAACGCTGTTGATGATGGCGAACAGCGCGATGAAACCCGCGACGTGGGTCAGCACGGGTGCCTTGGCGAGTGGCTGGAACAAAGCCCGTTCGATGACGATGCCGCCGACAAAGGAAAAGATCAGCGTCAGCGCGAAGGCGCCCCAATAGGGAATGCCCCACTGCATCAGCTGCCAGGCGATGAAGGTCGAAAACATCGCCATTTCGCCCTGGGCGAAGTTCAGGTGGTCGATCGCCTGGTAGATCATCACGACCGCGAGCGCCATACAGGCGTAGATCGCGCCGGTGGCGATGCCAGCCAGGACTTGGTTGGTAAAGAGTTCCATGGCCGCCCCCTCAATATCCCAGATACGATTTACGGACGTCTTCATTGTTCGCGATCTCGTCGGCAGTGCCGGACATCACGATGCGTCCTGTTTCGATGACATAGGCCTTGTCGGCGAGTTCGAGCGCGAGCTGTGCGTTCTGTTCGACGACCAGGATGGAGACCTTGTCCTCGCGGTTGATCTTGCCAAGGATCTTGAACAGATCCCGCACGATCAGCGGCGCAAGGCCGAAGGACGGCTCGTCCAGCAGCATCAGGCGAGGACGCAGCATCAGTGCGCGGGCGACCGCGAGCATCTGCTGTTCACCGCCGGACAACGTGCCGGCCTGCTGGGTGTGGCGCTGCTTGAGCACCGGGAAGTGGTCATACATCCGCTCGATGTCTGACGAGATCACTTTGGTGTCCTTGCGGCTGATCGCGCCGAGTTGCAGGTTCTCCTCCACCGTCATGGTGGTGAATGTGCCGCGGCCCTGCGGCACATGGGCGATGCCCAGCCGCACGATGCTTTCGGTCGACTTGTTGTCGAGCTTCTTGCCCTCGAACTCGATCGAGCCCGTGGAGCGGATCATGTTGCAGATCGAGCGTAGCGTGGTGGTCTTGCCGGCACCGTTGGCGCCGAGCAGGGTAGTGAGGCTGCCTTCCTGCAATTCGAATTCTAGGCCGTGCAGCGCCTGGACCTGGCCGTAATACGCACGCAGGTCTTTTACGTGAAGCATCGCGGTCATGAGTCTTTGTCTCCCAGATAGGCCTTGATCACAGCAGGGTCTTTCTGGACGGCGGCGGGTGTGCCTTCAGCGAGCTTCTTGCCGAAATTCAGCGCGACCACGTGGTCGGCGATCGACATCACGAGACCCATGTGATGTTCGACCAGCAGAACTGTCACGCCGCGATCGTCGCGGATGCGGCGGATCAGGTCGCCGAGGATGTAGACTTCTTCATGGTTGAGGCCGCCTGCAGGCTCGTCGAGCAGCAGGATCTTCGGTTCGGCGGCGAGCGCACGCGCGAGTTCGACGCGCTTCTGCGTGCCGAACGGCAATCCGCTGACAATTGTATCAGCGACGCTGTGCAGATCGAGATAATCAAGGATGTCGTTGACGTCCTTGTTGATCGCAGCTTCGCCTGATCGCACCCATGGCAGCTTCAGGGAGTCGCTGACGATGTCGCTATTGGTGCGCGCATGTTTGCCGACGCGGACGTTGTCACGCACGGTCAGGTTCGGGAACAGCGCGACGTTCTGGAAGGTGCGGCCGATGCCGATTTCGGAAATCTTGTGTGCCGGGCGATTCAGGATCGTCTGGCCTTCCATCAGGATGTCGCCCTTGCTCGGCTGATAGAGCCGGCTGAGGCAATTGAACAGCGTGGTCTTGCCTGCGCCGTTCGGTCCGATGAGGCCGAGGATATGACCCTTCTGCATGTCGAACGAGACGCCGTTCAACGCGATGATGCCGCCGAACACGACGCTGACGTCGCGAACCGAAAGCAGCGGCGCCACCGATGTAACGGGCGCGCGCTCTGCGAGTTGTGCCTGCGTCATTTGCGGCGACCCTCGATCGTCTGCTGCGGCGAAATTTTGCGCAGGTCACGACGATGAAGGTTGTCAGAGCCCTTCAACAATGCGTGCAACTTTCCCTCCTGATTTGATTTTTTTGCTGTCGAGTTTTTTGGATTGTGGTGCGGCTGCTCCCCCGAGCGCCGCTTCGATATTCCTTACCATCGTCAAAAGCCGAGGTCCAATATCGTTGAGCAAGCGCTCTTCCGTGAAACGAAACGCGGGCGCGCCGCAATTAAAGGCATAAGGACCGGTGCCGTCATTCAATGTCATTGCAACACCGGCAGCGTGCACATCGTCCTGCCACTCGCCAGCCGAGATGACGAAGCCGTGGCGCGCGACCATTTCGCCTGCGCGTTCGAGGCCGTCGCGCATTTTTGACCAGCGATGTCCGTAGTGCTCGCGGAATTCGCGCAATAATTGGGCACGTTCTTCCGGCGGCAGCGCCCAGAAATAGGCGCGGCCCATCGCCGTGGTTGCAATGGGAATGCGCGATCCGACGTCGAGTTGAACGCCGACGGTGAGACTCGATCTGCTCTGTCCGAAATAGATCATGCTCAACCGATCGCGCGCGCCTACTGCGCAGGCACCGCCGGTCTGCCGCATCAATTCGTCGCGAAACGATTCCGAGAGATGCCTGACGCCCAAGTTCGCAAGTGCAGCATACCCCAAGGCCATAGCTGCTGGTGCGAGCTGATACTTCTCGAAGCGCGGCACAGGTGTAAGGTAGCCCAACTTCGTGAGTGTATAAGTCAATCGCGAGATGGTTGGCTTTGGCAGTTTGGTGCGGGCAGCAATCTCCTGATTGCCGAGAAGTCCGTCATTGGGGCGAAATGCACGCAAGACATCCAGGCCGCGAGCCAGCGCGACGACGAAATTGCGATCTGTCGCCACATTCTTCGCAGGACGTTTCATGCTTCCCAAAATTTGGTTTTGTCAGTTTCATACGATTGCACCACGGCCCTCGTTGACAAGGGACGCTCTTCAAAATAACCCTCCGTGTCAAGATGTGGAATTAAATTTCGCAGTGCGAAACTAAGAAAATCAGACCGGTAAACGTAGCCAAGGAGAATGCCGTGAGCGATGTCGTAAAGCTTGAACGTCATGATGAAGTCGCCATCGTCACGATCAACTCTCCCCCTGTAAATGCGCTGAGTGCGGCGGTTCGCCGCGGCATTTTTGAGAACGTCAAAACGGCCGCTGCCGATCCTGCCGTGAAGGCGATCGTCATCGCATGCGCAGGCCGTACTTTCGTTGCCGGCGCCGACATCACCGAATTCGGCAAGCCGCCGCAGTCGCCCGGATTGGGCGAAGTCATTGCGGAAATCGAGAATTGTTCCAAACCGGTGATCGCCGCGATCCACGGCACCGCGCTCGGCGGCGGCCTCGAGCTCACGCTCGGTTGTCATTTCCGCGTGGCGACAAAAGACGCCAAGCTCGGCCTGCCCGAGGTGAAGCTCGGCCTGCTGCCTGGTGCTGGCGGTACGCAACGCTTGCCGCGCGCGGTGGGTCCTGAGCTCGGTGTCAAGATGGTCGTCACCGGTGATCCGATCGGCGCATCCGAAGCTTTGAAGAACGGTCTGATCGAAGAGATCGTCGAAGGTCCGGCGTCAGGCGCCGAGGCTTTCGCGCGCAAGGTCATTGCCGAGAAGCGTCCACTGCGCCTGCTGCGCAATGACGATTCCAAGCTTGCCGCCGCCCGCGCTGATCGCACCATCTTCACCAATGCCGCTGCAGCCGCCAACAAGAAGAACCGTGGCATGAACGCGCCGCTGGCTTGCGCTGAAGCCGTGAGCTGGACGCTCGACGTGCCGTTCGACGAGGCGCTCAAGAAGGAGCGTGAGATGTTCCTCAAGCTGGTCGCCGACGACCAGTCGAAGGCGCAGCGTTATGCCTTCTTCTCCGAGCGCGAAGCCGCCAAGGTCCAGAACGTGCCGGAAGGCGTTAAGCCGCGTCCGGTCGAGCGCGTCGCCATCATCGGCGCCGGCACCATGGGCGGCGGCATCGCGATGTCCTTCGCCAATGCCGGTATTCCCGTGACGTTGATCGAGACCGGCGAGGAGCAGCTCAAGCGCGGCCTCGGCATCATGCAGAAGAACTATGAAGCCACAGCAGCCCGTGGCGGCATTCCTGCCGATGCACCGGCCAAGCGCATGGCGCTGATCAACGGCGTCGTCGGTCTTGAGAACGTCAAGGATGTCGATCTGGTGATCGAAGCCGTGTTCGAAACCATGGCCATCAAGAAGGAAGTGTTCACCGCGCTGGATAAATACGCCAAGCCGGGCGCCATTCTCGCCAGCAACACGTCCTATCTCAACATCGACGAGATCGCGACCGTGACCAAGCGTCCGCAGGACGTGCTGGGCATGCACTTCTTCTCGCCGGCCAATGTCATGAAGCTGTGCGAAATCGTCCGCGCCGACAAGACCGCGCCGGACGCACTCGTCACCGCCGTCGCCGTTGCCCGCAAGATCGCCAAGGTCCCGGCCGTGGTCGGCGTGTCCGACGGCTTCGTCGGTAACCGCATGCTGGCCGCCCGCTCCAAGCAGTCCGAGAAGCTGCTGTTCGAAGGCGCGCTGCCGCAGCAGGTCGATGCCGTCGTCACCAAGTTCGGCATGCCGATGGGCCCGTTCGCCATGGGCGATCTCGCCGGCCTCGATATCGGCTGGCGCTCGCGCAAGGATCGCGGCATTACCTCGCCGATCGCCGACGCGCTCTGCGAAGCCGGGCGCTTTGGCCAGAAGACCGGCAAGGGCTACTACAAGTATGAAGCCGGCTCCCGCGCGCCGATCCCGGATCCGGAAGTCGAGAAGCTCATCGACGACACCTGCAGAAGCCTTGGCCTGACTCGTCGCGCCGTCAGCGATCAGGAAATCCTGGAACGCATGATGTATCCGATGATCAACGAGGGTGCCCGCATCCTCGAGGAGAAGGTCGCTTCGCGTCCGAGCGATATCGATGTGATCTGGCTTTATGGCTATGGCTGGCCGATCTATCGCGGCGGCCCGATGTTCTATGCCGATCAGGTCGGCCTCAAGCAGATCGTCGAACGCCTGCAGTTCTACGCCAAGCAGACCAACGATCCGTCGCTGGAGCCGGCCGCGCTGCTGAAGAAGCTTGCGGATGAAGGCAAGACCTTCGCGTCGCTGGCGAAGGGCTGAAAGTGATGATGCGGGCTCTGCCTGCACTCCTCCCCCCAAGCGCAGCGAAGCTGCGCCAGGCGGGGAGGAGCCGGAGGTGGGGGTCCCCAGGCGACGTCGCTTGTGGCTCACCCCCCTCCCTGTCCCTCCCCCGCAAGGGGGGAGGGAACGAGAGCGCAGCGCTCGTGTCGAAGAAGCATTAGGTGCATTGCCCATGACTCATCCCGGCGAGCAGCACTACCCACCGGGCGTCACCTGGGACGCGCCGATCGCGCGCGGCAGTCTGCCCGGGTTGCTGGCGGAGTCGGTGCAAAAATTCGGCGATCGCACGGCCATTGAATTTCGAGATCAGCCGATCTCATTCAACGACCTACAGGCACGCGTCGATGTTATAGCCGCCGCGCTGATGCGCGCCGGCTACGGCAAAGGCTCCTCCATCGGCATCTTCCTTGGTAATACGCCGGATCACCCGGTCCACTTCTTCGGCGGGCTCAAGGCCGGCGCACGGCTCGTGCATCTGTCGCCGCTCGATGGCGAGATCGCGCTGTCGCACAAGCTCAAGGATTCCGGCACGCGCGTGCTGGTGACGAGCAACCTCGCCGCGCTGCTGCCGATGGCGCTGAAATTTCTCGACAAGGGCCTGCTCGACAGACTGATCGTCTGCGAGGACGACGACTGGGGCGCGGTGAACAATCCGCAGCTGCCGCTGCCGGAAAATCCCGTCATTGTCACTTTCCGCAATTTCACGGCGGGCGTAATACCGCCGGCGCAGTGGCCGGCGATTTCGCCGGATGACGTCGCGCTGCTGCAATATACCGGCGGCACCACCGGCTTGCCGAAAGGCGCGATGCTCAGCCACGGCAATCTCACCTCGGCGGTCTCGATCTATAATATGTGGGGTGCGCCGGCGCGAGCCGCGCGCAATCGGATCGAGCGCGTCATCTGCGTGCTGCCGCTGTTTCATATCTATGCGCTGACCGTGATCCTGCTGAGCCGCATCAGCCTCGGGGACACCATCTCGCTGCATCAGCGCTTCGACGTCAGCCGCGTGCTCGACGATATTGAGAAGAAGAAAGCCACCGTATTTCCCGGCGTGCCCACCATGTGGATCGCCATCGCCGCCGATCCGTCGCTGGAAATGCGCGATCTGTCGTCGCTGGTGTCGGCGGCCTCCGGCGGCGCACCGCTGCCGGACGAGGTGGCACGTCTGTTCGAACGCAAGACCGGCCTGTCGCTGAAGAGCGGCTGGGGCATGACCGAAACCTGCTCGCCCGGTACCAGCCATCCGCCCGGCGGCCTCGACAAGCCGGGCTCGGTCGGTCTGATGCTGCCGGGGATCGAAATTGACGTGGTGTCACTCGATGACCCGACCAGGGTGCTCGCCGTCAACGAAACCGGCGAAATCCGCATCAAGGGGCCGAACGTCACCAAAGGCTATTGGAACCGCGCGCAGGAGAGTGCCGAGTCATTCGTCGGCGATCGCTTCCTCACCGGCGATATCGGCTACATGGATGAAGATGGATTCTTCTATCTGGTCGATCGCAAGAAGGACATGATCATCTCCGGCGGCTTCAACGTCTATCCGCAGATGATCGAGCAGGCGATTTACGAACACCCCTCCGTACAGGAAGTGATCGTGATCGGCGTCGTCGATCAATATCGCGGTGAAGCGGCCAAGGCCTTCATCAAGCTGCGCAATGGCGCACCACCGTTTACCATCGACGAGCTGCGCGCATTTCTCGCCGGCAAGCTCGGCAAGCATGAACTGCCGGCGATGGTCGAATTCGTCGACGATTTGCCGCGCACCGCGGTCGGAAAACTCTCGCGCCACGCCTTGCGTGGTCTGCAACCCACGCCCATCATCAGTCAACAACAAACTGCCTCCGGAGGATCTCGCCCATGACCGAAGCCGTTATCGTTTCCACCGCCCGTACGCCGATCGGCAAGGCCTATCGCGGCGCCCTTAACGCCACCGAAGGCGCAACCTTGCTCGGTCACGCCATCGAGCACGCTGTGAAGCGCGCCGGCATCGATCCCAAGGAAGTCGAAGACGTGGTGATGGGCGCCGCCCTGCAGCAGGGCTCGACCGGCGGCAATATCGCGCGCAAGGCGCTGCTCCGCGCCGGCCTGCCGGTCACGGTTGGCGGTACCACCATCGATCGCCAGTGCGCCTCGGGCCTACAGGCGATTGCGCTGGCCGCACGTTCGGTGATCTTCGACGGCGTCGAGATCGCGGTTGGCGGCGGCGGCGAGTCGATCTCACTGGTGCAGAACGAGCACGCCAACAAGTTCCACACCGTCGATCCCGAACTGATGAAGATCAAGGGCGACGTCTATATGCCGATGCTCGACACCGCAGAGACGGTGGCCAAGCGCTACAACATCTCGCGCGAACGCCAGGACGAGTATTCGCTGGAGAGCCAGCGCCGCACTGCAGCCGCGCAGCAGGGCGGCAAGTTCAACGACGAACTGGCGCCGATCGCGACCAAGATGGGCGTCGTCGACAAGGCGACCGGCGAAGTCTCGTTCAAGGACATCACGCTGTCCAAGGATGAAGGTCCGCGTCCGGAAACCACCGCGGAAGGTCTCGCCGGCCTGAAGGCTGTGCGCGGCGACGGCTTCACTATCACTGCCGGCAATGCCTCGCAGCTCTCGGACGGCGCCAGCGCCACCGTGATCATGAGCGACAAGCTTGCAGCGCAGAAGGGCCTCAAGCCGCTCGGCATCTTCCGTGGCTTCGTCTCCGCCGGCTGCGAGCCGGACGAAATGGGCATCGGTCCGGTGTTTGCCGTGCCGCGCCTCCTGAAGCGTCACGGCCTCAAGATCGAGGACATCGATCTCTGGGAGCTCAATGAAGCCTTCGCCGTGCAGGTTCTGTATTGCCGCGACAAGCTCGGCATCGATCCCGAGAAGCTCAATGTCAATGGTGGCGCGATATCGGTCGGCCATCCCTATGGCATGTCGGGCGCACGTCTCGCCGGTCACGCACTGATCGAAGGCCGTCGCCGCAAGGCGAAGTATGCCGTCGTCACCATGTGCGTCGGCGGCGGCATGGGCTCCGCTGGCCTGCTCGAAATCATCCAGTAATTAACCGTCATTCAAGGAGGATCCGATGGATCTGAGTTTTAGCAAGGAAGAAGTGGCATTCCGCGAAGAGGTGCGGACTTTCTTCCGTGAGAGCCTCGACCCGGTCGTGCGCAAGAAGCTGCAGGAAGGCCATCACACCAGCAAGGACGATCTGGTGAACTGGCAGCGCACGCTCAACAAGAAGGGCTGGGCCGTTCCGCATTGGCCGACCGAATATGGTGGCACCGGCTGGAGCGCTGCCAAGCAGTACATCTTCCTGGAAGAGCTGCAGAAGACCCCGGCGCCACCGCCGCTGCCGTTTGGCGTCAACATGGTCGGCCCTGTCATCTACACCTTCGGCAACGAGGCGCAGAAGAAGCACTATCTGCCGCGCATTGCCAACATGGACGACTGGTGGTGCCAGGGCTTCTCGGAGCCGGGCTCGGGTTCGGACCTCGCCTCGCTGAAGACCACCGCCAAGAAGAAGGGCGATACCTATATCGTCAATGGCCAGAAGACCTGGACCACACTGGCGCAGCATGCCGACTGGATCTTCTGCCTCTGCCGTACCGACCCCGATGCGAAAAAGCAGTCGGGCATCTCGTTCATCCTGATCGACATGAAGTCGAAGGGCATCACCGTCCGCCCGATCCAGACCATCGATGGCGGGGTCGAAGTCAACGAAGTGTTCTTCGATGAAGTCGTGGTGCCGGCCGAGAATCTCGTCGGCGAGGAAAACAAGGGCTGGGATTACGCCAAATTCCTGCTCGGCAACGAACGCGTCAACATCGCCCGCGTCGGCATGTCGAAGGAACGCATCCGTCGCATCAAGGAACTCGCCGGCATGGTGATGTCGGGCGACAAGCCGCTGATCGAGGACCCGCAGTTCCGCCAGAAGCTCGCCGCCACCGAGATCGAGCTCAAGGCGCTCGAACTCACGCAGATGCGCGTCGTCGCGGCTGAAGGCAAGCACGGCAAGGGCAAGCCGGATCCGGCATCCTCGATCCTCAAGATCAAGGGTTCGGAAATCCAGCAGACGCTGACCGAGCTGCTGCTCGAAGTGACTGGTCCCTTCGCATTGCCGTTCGCGCCGGAAGGTGACGGACGCAACGAGGAGGGCGACTGGGCTTCGCCGATCGCGCCCGGCTATTTCAACTACCGCAAGGTGTCGATCTATGGCGGCTCCAACGAGATCCAGCGCAACATCATCGCGAAAGCGGTGCTGGGGCTTTGATCCAAATATCGGTCTGCGGATGGGTTGGCACGCCAGCCCATCCTGCGGCCGAACGGTTGTGAACGAGATCAATTTAAGCGCGCGACACGCGCGATCTGAGGAAATGGAACATGGATTTTGATTTGTCGGAGGAGCAGCGGCTTCTCAAGGACAGTGTCGACGGCCTCCTGAAGGGGTCCTACGATTTTGAGAGCCGCAAGAAATATCGCGCTGAAAAGGGCGGATACAGCAAGGCGATCTGGGGCAAGTTTGCAGAACAGGGTCTGCTTGGCCTGCCGTTCTCCGAGGATGATGGCGGCTTCGGCGCCGGTCCGATCGAGACCATGATCGTGATGGAAGCGCTCGGTCGCAATCTGGTGGTCGAACCCTATCTCGACACGGTCGTGCTCGGCGGCGGCTTCCTGCGCCGCGCTTCGGCGGAACAGCGTGCTGCCCATCTGCCGGGGATCATCGATGGCTCCAAGACCATGGCTTTCGCACAGGTCGAGAGGGACTCGCGCTATGACCTCGGTGACATCAAGACGTCGGCCAAGAAGAGTGGTTCGGGCTATACGTTGTCGGGCGAGAAGTTCGTCGTCGGCCATGGCGATACGGCTGACACGTTGATCGTCACCGCGCGCAGCGCCGGTGGCCAGCGCGATGCCAAGGGCGTCAACGTGTTCCTGGTGCCGGCGAATGCCAAGGGCGTCGACATTCACGGCTATGAGACCCAGGACGGCAGTCGCGCCGCCGACATCAAGCTCAACAATGTTGAAGTCGGTGCGGATGCCCTGATCGGCGATGCCGACAACGGTCTGTCGATCGTCAATCAGGTCGCCGACGACGCCCGTATCGCGCTCTGCGCCGAAGCAGTCGGTGCGATGGAAGAAGCACTGAAGGTTTCGGTGGAGTACATCAAGGAACGTAAGCAGTTCGGCGTCGCCATCGGCTCCTTCCAGGCGTTGCAGCATCGCGCAGCCGACATGTTCACCGCGCTGGAGACCGCGCGCAGCATGTCGTTCCTGGCCTCGATGGCATCGAGCTATACGGATCTCGACGACCGCGCAAAGACAGTCGCCGCTGCCAAGGTGCAGATCGGCCGGTCCGCGCGCTTCGTCGGACAGGGCGGCGTGCAATTGCATGGCGGCGTCGGCGTCACCATGGAATATCGCATCGGCCACTACTTCAAGCGGCTGACCATGATCGAGCAGCAGTTCGGCGATGCCGACTATCACCTGCGTCGCGTGGCGGCTGCGGGCGGGATCACGGAGTAACGACAGACTCGTCGTTCCAACCACACGCCCGTCATTCCGGGGCGCGCGAGCAAAGCTCGCACGAACCTCAGCCACTCCAATTGGAGTGGTTGAGGTTCGCACTTTCGCGGCTTCGCCGCTGCAATGCGCCCCGGAATGACAACGAAGAAACGCAATCAAAAACCAAGGAGACCGCCCGTGAACAATCCCTTCGATCTCACTGGTAAGGTCGCCGTCATCACCGGCTCCAGCCGCGGCATCGGCAAGGCCTCCGCGGAACTGCTGGCGCAACTCGGTGCCAAGGTCGTTGTGTCCAGCCGCAAGGCCGATGCCTGTCAGGCTGTTGTCGATGGCATCAAGGCCAATGGCGGCGATGCCCATGTCATTCCCTGCAACATCTCCCGTCGCGACGAGATCGACGCGCTGGTCGACGGCACCGTGAAGCATTACGGCCCGATCGACATCCTGGTTTGCAACGCCGCCGTAAATCCTTATTACGGTCCGCTGCTCGATATCGCCGACGAGGCCTTCGACAAGATCATGGGCTCCAACGTCAAGAGCAATATCTGGCTCTGCGCCAAGGCGATCCCGGCGATGGCCGAACGCGGCAAGGGCTCCGTGGTCATTATCTCCTCCATCGGCGGTCTGCGCGGCTCCACGGTGATCGGCGCCTATGGTATTTCGAAAGCGGCCGACTTCGCCCTGTGCCGCAGTCTCGCCGGCGAATGGGGACCCAAGGGCGTGCGCGTCAATTGCATCGCGCCGGGGCTGGTGAAGACCGACTTCGCGAAAGCGCTGTGGGAAGACGAGGCCAATCTCAAGCGCCGCACCGCGACCACGCCGCTGCGTCGGATCGGCGAGCCCCACGAGATCGCCGGCGCCGTCGCCTATCTCGGCTCGGATTCCTCCACCTTCATGACCGGCCAAACCATCGTCATCGACGGCGGCGTAACGACGGCGTCGGTGTAAGTATTGCCCGACCCACGCTCGTCATTCCGGGGCGTGAGCGCCGTCAGGTGATCGCGAATCCGGAATCTCGACATCGGAGTCTCCGTCGAGCCAGGCCACTCAGGGATTCCGGGTTCGCGTCCGGCTCGCGCCGGCCGCGCCCCGGAATGACGGACGTGAATGCTGCGCTCCGTCCGGGCTACGGTACGTGAAGTCCCCCGAAACAAACCTCCCGCGGTAATCAACTACCGCATGCCTCAATCCTTTCCCGTTTTTTAACATTTCGGGCGCACGGATAGCCGCAGCTGGAGAGTTCCCGTGCGGCAGACGGATATCGCGATCATTGGTGGCGGCCTCGCCGGGTCGACGGCTGCGGCGATGCTCGGTCGCGCCGGTGTGTCTGCGATTCTGATCGAGCCGCATCAGGTCCATCCGCCCGAACTCCGCTGCGAGAAGATCAGTGGCGGCGTTCAGCTCGAGCGGCTGCGCAAGACAGGTCTCGTCGATGCGGTGCTCGGCGCCGCGACCCATGACGACGAGATCTGGATCGCGCGCTTCGGGCGCGTGATCGACAAACGCCCAAGCCAGCAGCACGGTTTTCTCTACGACACGCTGGTCAACACCGTGCGTGGCCAGATCCCATCCACCGTCGAGACCATTCACGCCAAGGCGACGTCGATCGCCACATCCGATGATCGCCAGACCATCGGCCTGTCCAATGGCGAGGAGATTTCCGCGCGTCTCGTTGTCCTCGCCAACGGCGCCAGCGTCAGTCTGCGCAATCAGCTCAATATCGGCCGCCCGGTCATCTCGGCCAATCATTCGATCTCGGTCGGCTTCGATATCGCGCCCGTCGGCCGTGATCGTTTTGCATTTCCCGCGCTGACCTATTTTGCCGAAACGACGGTTCATCGCACCGCCTATGTCACGCTGTTCCCGATCGGCGACACGATGCGTGGCAACCTGTTCGTCTATCGCGAGACCGACGATCCCTGGATTCGCCAGATGCGGCGCACGCCGGAAGCAGCATTGGATGCCTGCCTGCCGAAACTGCGTGCGCTGATCGGCGACTACAAGATATCCGGCGATATCAGGATCCGCCCGATTGATCTCTATGAGAGTGACAATGTGGTCCAGCCCGGCGTAGTGCTGGTCGGCGATGCTTTTGCCTCGCCTTGTCCGGGCAGCGGTACCGGCACCGACAAGGTGTTCACGGATGTGGCGCAACTCTGCAGCGTGCACATCCCGAACTGGCTTGCGACTTCAGGCATGGGCGCCGACAAGATCGCGCAATATTACGCCGATCCGCTGAAGCTGGAATGCGACGCCTGGGCCACCGGCAAGGCGTTCAAGCTGCGCTCAGTCACTGTCGAGAATTCGCTGTATTGGCGCGCACAGCGCTGGGCACGTTTCTTCGGCCGGCTCGGCGAGGGCATCGTGCGACGGGCCCGCGAGACGCTGCCGCGCGAACTGGCGATGATCACGTCCGCTCTGGTCATGATGGTCGACTCGGCGACCTGACCGCCGGCGCTGCCGCTTGACGCGCCCGCGCTAATCCGGTTGCCTGCGCCTCCCAACA
The DNA here is from genome assembly GCF_051811025.1 of Tardiphaga sp. 813_E8_N1_3. Classification (NCBI taxonomy): domain Bacteria; kingdom Pseudomonadati; phylum Pseudomonadota; class Alphaproteobacteria; order Hyphomicrobiales; family Nitrobacteraceae; genus Tardiphaga; species Tardiphaga sp. 813_E8_N1_3. The sequence continues at coordinate 4,293,096 of NZ_JBPWQE010000001.1, read as the reverse complement.
CAACGCGACCACAATCTTTCGGGAAGAAACGCCATGTCTTTCGTGATGGCCATCGATCAGGGCACCACATCCTCGCGCGCGATGATCTTCCGCGCTGACATCTCGATCGCGGCCAGTGCGCAGCAGGAATTCCCGCAGCATTTCCCGGCCTCCGGCTGGGTCGAGCATGAGCCGGAAGATATCTGGACCTCGACGCTGGCCGTTTGCCGCGAGGCGATGACGAAGGCTGGCGTGACCGCGAAGGATATTGCCGCCATCGGCATCACCAATCAGCGCGAGACGGTGGTGGTGTGGGATCGCGTCACCGGCCAGGCCGTGCACCGCGCCATCGTCTGGCAGGACCGCCGTACCGCAGAGATCTGCGCGCAGATGAAGGCCGATGGTTATGAGCCGTTAATCACGCAAAAGACCGGCCTGATCGTCGATCCGTATTTCTCCGGCACCAAAGTGGCCTGGATTCTCGATCACGTGCCCGGCGCGCGCGACCGCGCCGAGCGCGGCGAATTGCTGTTCGGCACCGTCGATTGCTATCTGCTGTGGCGGCTGGCGGCGGGGAAGGTACATGCGACCGACGCCACCAATGCCTCGCGCACGCAGCTCTTCAACATCCACACCGGTGAGTGGGATGATGAACTGCTGCAGTTACTCCGCGTGCCCAAGGCGATGTTGCCGAAGGTGCAGGACTCCTCGTCGGATTTCGGCAGTACCGATCTGTTTGGCGGCACGATCATGATCGGTGGCATTGCGGGGGATCAGCAGGCTGCAACCATCGGCCAGGCCTGTTTCGCGCCCGGCATGATCAAGTCCACTTACGGTACCGGCTGTTTTGCGCTGCTCAATACCGGTACGACGCCAGTGGTGTCGAAGCACAAGTTGCTCACCACCGTGGCCTATCAGCTCAACGGCGTGCGCACCTATGCGCTGGAAGGGTCGATCTTTGTCGCCGGCTCTGCCGTGCAATGGCTGCGCGATGGTCTCGGGATCATCAAGAGCGCCGCCGAAAGCGGGCCGCTCGCCGATCAAAACGATTCATTGCAGTCGGTCTATCTGGTACCGGCCTTTGTCGGCCTCGGCGCCCCCTACTGGAATCCCGATGTGCGCGGTGCGCTGTTCGGCCTCACGCGCAACACCGGCCCGGCCGAACTCGCGCACGCCGCGCTGGAAAGCGTCTGCTATCAGACAAGGGATCTTTATGCGGCGATGCGCGCGGACTGGCCGGATGTCTCGGCGGCCACCGTCGTGCTCCGCGTCGACGGCGGCATGACCGCTTCGGACTGGACCATGCAGCGCCTTGCAGATCTGCTGAATGCCCCTGTAGATCGCCCGATGATCCAGGAAACCACCGCACTGGGCGCCGCCTATCTCGCCGGTCTCAAGGCCGGGGTGTTTCCCGAGCCCGCAAAGTTCGCCGACAACTGGCGTCTCGAACACCGATTCAAGCCGATGATGAGCGAAGCCACGCGCACGCGCAAGCTCAAGGGCTGGGCGCAGGCGGTGAAGGGCGTGCTGGCGAGCGATCCGGGGAAGGATTGAAAGCTTGCTCGCCAAATAGAAAGAGCCGCCTGTGCGGGCGGCTCTTCATGATGTTCATGTCAGGCTGATCGCGCCTGCTGTTGGTCGTCAGCGCCAGCCGCGATGCCGTCCGCGCGACCAGCCGTAGTGATGGCCGCGTCCGCGTCCCCAGCCATAGTGATGTCCACGCCCGCCGCGATGCATACCGTGATGTCCGCCGCCATGGCCACCACGAACCTGGATGATGTCGCTGGCGGTGCTCGCAGGTGCAAGCCCACCGACCGGCATCGCGTTCGCTGGAAGCATCAGGCCCAGACCCAGGAGTGCCGCGGCTGCCGTCGCGATCATGGTACGTTTCATTTCAACCCTCCAAACGCAAACATTGCGCATGCAACAAGCTGCGGTCATCCTGATTGTTCCGCCGCCGCACGATTGAAACGATAACTTTGCCGGGACCGGAAATTCGCGGTGAAGCGGATCGCGAAAATTACCACCCTTTGCGCGGTCAGGCGCGCGGCCACGCCTCATCGTTTGAGGGGATTGTTCACACCTCGGACGCGCAAGCGCCGCGAGAATGCGAGGCGCTCGACAGCGTCGCGTTGGGGAGGGATAAGGAAGGGTTACTTCGCTCCGACCTTCTTGCCGCGATACATCAGATGCACCGCGCAGTTACATCCCGGCGGATGGGTCGCGAGTTCGTCATTGGCAGGCGCGGGTACAGCGACCGGCGCAGGCTCGGCACCGGGAATGTAATTCAGCACCGGCGCCAGCCAGCGTTCCACTTCAGCTACGCTCATGTCCTTGCGCGCGGCATATTCTTCCACCTGATCGCGCTCGATCTTGCCGACGCCGAAATAATAGCTTTCCGGATGGCTGAAATAGAGCCCGGACACCGACGAGCCCGGCCACATGGCGTAGCTTTCGGTGAGCGTTACGCCCGCGGTGTTCTCGGCATCGAGCAGTTTAAAGATCGTCGCCTTCTCGGTGTGATCGGGTTGCGCGGGATAGCCGGGAGCAGGGCGGATGCCCTGATATTTTTCCAGGATCAGGTCATCGGTCGAGATATCCTCGTCCGGCGCATAGGCCCAGAACTCCTTGCGCACGCGCTCATGCATACGCTCGGCGAAGGCTTCGGCGAGGCGGTCGGCCAGCGCCTTGCACAGGATCGACGAATAGTCGTCATTCGCATTCTTGAAGCGGTCGGCGATGATATCCTCGCCAATGCCGGCGGTAACGACGAAGCCGCCGATATAGTCCGGCACATTCGAGATCTTCGGCGCAATGAAGTCGGAGAGCGCCGCGTTGAAGCGGCCTTCGCGCTTCTCGAGCTGCTGACGCAGCGTGTGCAGCGTGGCGATCTCGGTGTTGCGGCTGTCATCGGCATAGAGGCGGATGTCATCGCCTACGGCATCGGCCGGCCAGAAGCCGATGGTTGCCTTGGCCGTGAACCACTTCTCCTCAACGATCTGCTTCAGCATCTTCTGCGCATCCGCATAGAGCGAGGATGCGACCTCGCCGACGACGCTGTCGGTGAGGATGCCGGGGAAGCGGCCGGACAGTTCCCAGGTCTGGAAGAACGGCGTCCAGTCGATATAGGCAGCAAGCTCTTCGAGCGAATAATCGGTGAAAGTCTTGATGCCGAGAAAAGTCGGCTTGCGCACCGTCTTGCCGAAGTCCGCGACATGAGCGTTGGCGCGCGCCTTGACGAGCGACAGCCGCTTCTTGTCCTGCTGCGCGCGGAAATGCGCGGCCGAGATCTTCGCATAATCAGCGCGCACTTCGGCCGCATAAGCGACGCTCTTCTCAGGTGACAGCAGCGACGAGGCAACACCGACGGCGCGGCTGGCATCGTTGACATGCACCACAGCGCCGGCGCGATAGTTCGGATCAATCTTTACCGCCGTATGCACGCGGCTGGTCGTCGCGCCGCCGATCAGCAGCGGCATCTTCAGACCCTGCCGTTCCATCTCCCCGGCGAGGAAAGTCATTTCGTCCAATGAAGGCGTGATCAGGCCTGAAAGTCCGATGATGTCGGCGCCTTCGGCCTTGGCGGTGTCGATGATCTTCGATGCCGGCACCATGACGCCGAGATCGATGACCTCGAAATTGTTGCACTGGAGCACAATGCCGACGATGTTCTTGCCGATGTCGTGAACGTCGCCCTTCACGGTCGCGAGCACGATCTTGCCGGCATTCTTGCGGCCATCGCCGGTGATCCCTGCGGCGAGATTGTCGGCCTTCTCCTGCTCCATGAATGGCATCAGGTAAGCCACCGCCTGCTTCATCACGCGGGCCGACTTCACCACCTGCGGCAGGAACATCTTTCCGTCGCCGAAGAGATCGCCGACGATATTCATGCCGGCCATCAGCGGGCCTTCGATGACATGCAGCGGGCGCGCCACGGTAAGGCGCGCGGCTTCGGTGTCCTCGTCGATATATTGGGTGATGCCGTGCACAAGCGCGTGGCTCAGCCGCTTCTCCACTGGCCATTCACGCCAGGAGAGATCCTGTTCCTTCGCCTGCTTGGTCTGGCCGCGGAATTTCTCGGCGAGTTCGAGCAGCCGTTCGGAGGCGCCGGGATCGCGGTTGAGGATGACGTCCTCGCAGACCTGGCGCAGTTCGGGATCGATGTCGTCATAGACGATCATCTGGCCGGCATTGACGATGCCCATGTCCATGCCCGCCTTGATGGCGTGATACAGGAACACCGAATGCATCGCTTCGCGCACGGGCTCATTGCCGCGGAACGAGAAGGAGAGGTTGGAAACGCCGCCGGAAATATGCGCATGCGGCAGGTTCTGGCGGATCCAGCGCGTCGCCTCGATGAAGTCGACGCCGTAATTGTTGTGCTCTTCGAGGCCGGTGGCGATCGCAAAGATATTCGGATCGAAGATGATGTCTTCCGGTGGGAAGTTCAGCTCACCGACCAGGATGTCGTAAGCGCGCTTGCAGATCTCGGTCTTGCGCGCGAACGTGTCGGCCTGGCCGACCTCGTCGAACGCCATCACGACCACGGCGGCGCCATGGCGCTGCGCGATCTTGGCTTCGTGGATGAATTTCTCCACGCCTTCCTTCATCGAGATCGAATTGACGATCGGCTTGCCCTGAACGCATTTCAGGCCGGCTTCGATGACGTTGAATTTCGACGAGTCGACCATGACAGGCACGCGGGCGATGTCCGGCTCGGAGGCGACGAGATGGAGGAATTCGACCATCGCCGCTTCGGAATCGAGCAGGCCTTCGTCCATATTGATGTCGATGACCTGCGCGCCGTTCTCGACCTGGTCGCGCGCCACCTGCAATGCGGCGGTGTAATCGCCGGCCGTGATCAGCTTGCGGAATTTCGCCGAGCCGGTGACATTGGTGCGCTCGCCGACATTGACGAAGGGAATGGCCGAGGTCAGTTCGAACGGCTCCAGACCTGACAGGCGCAGGAGCGGTGCGATCTCCGGCACGACGCGCGGCTTGTGCGGCGCGACGGCCTTGGCGATGGCCGCGATATGGTCCGGCGTGGTGCCGCAGCAGCCGCCGACCACATTGACCAGACCGCTGGCGGCGAATTCGCCGATCAGCCCCGCCATGAATTCGGGGCTCTCGTCATACTGGCCGAATTCATTGGGCAGGCCGGCATTCGGATAGGCACACACGAGGGTATCAGCGACGCGGCCGATATCGGCGATATGTCCGCGCAGGTCTTCGGCGCCGAGCGCGCAGTTGAAGCCGATGGTGGCGGGCCTGGCGTGCTTCACCGAATTCCAGAACGCTTCCGGCATCTGGCCGGACAGCAGGCGACCTGACTTGTCGGTGATAGTTCCGGAGATCATCACGGGAACGTCGATGCCGCGCGCCTCGCAGATTTCGGCGATGGCATAGAGCGCGGCCTTGGCATTCAGCGTGTCGAAGATGGTCTCGACCAGCAAGAGATCAGCACCGCCGTCGAGCAGTCCGTTGATCTGCTCGCTATAGGCGATGCGGAGATCGTCGAAGGTCACCGCACGATAGCCGGGATTGGCGACATCAGGCGAGATCGAGGCGGTGCGGTTGGTCGGGCCGATGGCGCCGGCGACAAAGCGCGGCTTGCCGTCCTCGGCAGCGACGGTGATGGCAGCGTTCTTGGCGAGGCGCGCGCCTTCGCGGCTCATCTCATAGGCGATGTCCTGCAGGTCATAATCGGCCTGTGCGATCGAGGTCGACGAGAAGGTGTTGGTCGCAACGATATCGGCGCCGGCGCGCAGATATTGCGCGTGGATATCCTCGATGGCGTCGGCCTGGGTCAGGATCAGCAGGTCGTTGTTGCCGCGCAGATCGCGATGGAAATCCTTGTAGCGCTCACCGCGGAACGCGGCCTCGTCGAATTGCAGGCCCTGGATCATGGTGCCCATCGCGCCGTCGAGCACGAGGATGCGCTCGGCAGCGGCGGCAAGCAGTTCGGTACGCTTCGGCGAAACGGATACGGTCATGTGATCAGGCAGCTTTCTGCGCGCCGTTCGGCCGGAAGCCCAACAGGTGACTAATGGCGAAAACGAGATCGGCGCGGTTCATCGTGTAAAAATGGAAATCGGAGACGCCCTGCTTGGCGAGCTTCTGCACCTGGCCGGCGGCCACGGTGGCGGCGACCAGCTTGCGGGTCTCGGCGTCGTTATCGAGGCCGTCGAACTTGTCGGCGAGCCAGGACGGCACGGTGGTGCCGGCGCGGGTGACGAAGGCTCTTGCCTGCTTGAAATTATGCATCGGCATGATGCCGGGCAGCACCGGGATATCGATGCCGCGGGCGCGGACCTTGTCGAGGTAGCGGAAGTAGAGATCGTTATCGAAGAACACCTGGGTGATAGCGCGAGTCGCGCCGGCATCGACTTTCGCCTCTAGCGTATCGATGTCGGCATCGAAGTCGGTGCTCTCCGGATGCTTCTCCGGATAGGCGGAGACGGTGACGTCGATATCGGGATAACGGTTGCGGATGCTGGCGACCAGATCAGCAGAAGTCTTGTAACCATCCGGATGCGGTATATATTCCGTGCCGATGCCGGTGGTCGGATCGCCGCGCAGCGCCACGATGTGGCGGACGCCGGCCTCATGATAGCGGGTCACGACATCGTCGATTTCGCTTTTCGGCGCGCCGACGCAGGTCAGATGCGCAGCAGGCGTCAGGTTTGTTTCCTTTAGCAGGCGGACGATGGTGGCGTGGGTCCGCTCTCGGGTCGATCCGCCGGCGCCATAGGTCACCGAGACGAAGGACGGGGTGAGGGGCGCCAGGCGCTCGATGGTGTCCCACAGGGTGCGTTCCATCTCCTCGGTCTTCGGCGGGAAGAACTCGAAGGAGATATTAGGAAGCTTGGTGGGTGTGGCCGGGTTGATCTCGGTCATCGCGTCGAACTCCACCGCCTCAAAGGCGGTATCGGGTGTCATCTGGCGCCGCCCCGGTCCTGGACCTTGGCTGCGCTGCACAAAGATAGGCTATGGCCGAGGAGTGAAATAGCCCATCCAGAGTAGTTTTGGGGTGGGAATTGGCCCAACATCAGTTTTACGACCCAGATATTATCAAGCTTTTCTCGATGTGTGGGCAGAGGGCGCGCGCCATCGTATCTGACAAAAAATGAGTATATTTCTGCTTATTTTAGCTCTCGATTGCTGCTTGGACGATGTTTTCTAAATGTGGGCAGGTAGTCTCGATTTGAAATTATTGCTCAATATGTCCCACGGTTGGTACCCCCTTTTGGCGCTAGCTTGAGGGGAAGAGTGTGTCGCCCATAACGTTCTTTGCCCTCTCGTGCGGACGCACTAGCTTGGTGCCATGATCCCGCTCTCCATTCTCGACCTCTCGGTCGTCACGTCAGGCACGCCGCCCGCGGCGGCCCTCCGCAACAGCATCGATCTGGCCAAACATGCTGATGGTCTCGGCTATGTCCGTTACTGGCTGGCCGAGCACCACAATCTGGCGTCGGTCGCGAGCCCGGCGCCGGAGATCATGATCGGGCAGATCGCAGCGGTGACGCAGCATATCCGCGTCGGCTCCGGCGGCGTGATGCTGCCAAACCATGCGCCGCTGATGGTGGCCGAGCGCTTCAAGATGCTGGAGGCGCTGTTTCCCGGCCGGATCGATCTCGGCCTCGGCCGTGCGCCGGGCACCGATGGCGCGACGGCCTATGCGTTGCGTAACCGTCTCGCCGGCCGCGAGGTTGATGATTTCCTCGAGCGACTGAGCGAGCTGGTGCTGTGGGAGACACGGCAATTTCCGGAAGGTCATCCTTATAACAACGTCGTGGCGATGCCCAATGACGTGCCGCTACCGCCGCTCTGGCTGCTCGGCTCCAGCGACTACAGTTCGGATCTGGCTGCGCAGGTCGGCATGGGCTTCGCCTTCGCCCACCATTTTGCGTCCCACGCCGCCGCCGACGCGATGGTGCACTACCGCGCGCGCTTCAAGTCCTCCGGCTGGCGGCAGGTGCCGCACGCGATTCTCGCCGTCGCGGTGATTTGTGCGGAGACGGATGCCGAGGCCGAGCGGCTGGCCTCGTCAGCCGACCTCAATCGCCTTCGCCGCGACCGCGGCGAATATGCGCCGCTGCCGAGCGTCGAGGAGGCACTGGCCTATCCCTATAGCGACAGCGAAAAGATCAAGATCGCGCGCAATCGTTCGCGATTGTTCGTCGGCAGTCCGGCGACGGTGATGGAAAAACTGCGGCCGCTTATCAACCAATGTCAGGCCGATGAGCTGATGGTGATCACCGCGATGTACGATCATGAGGCGCGGAAGCGGTCCTATGGTCTGTTGGCGGATGTATTTCAATTGCAGAGAGCAGCAGCCTAGGCGCAGCGAGGTCAGCGAGCGCCGCGACAATGGGAGGGGATGATGGCACCTCTGGTGAGGCCGCGTGGCCTTGGCGAAGTCGTTTTGCGTGTCAGCGATATGCCGCGCGCGATCAGTTTCTATCGAGATGTTCTAGGCCTTAGTCTGCTGCGCGCCTTCGACGATCGGATTGTATTTCTCAAAGTAGAGGATGGCTTTGAAGGCCATCACCGCATCATCGGTCTTTTCAGGGTCGATCAGCCATCCAATCGTGACAACACGGACTGGTTGGCTCCCGATTTGCGGGCGCCCACGCTGCATCACTTTGCGCTGGAGATTGCGTTATCGGACTATCAGCCTGCTCTCGATGCCCTGACGAAAGCGGGTTTCAAGCCGAACACCTACGAACACCGATGGACCGGCTGGCGCTCCATTTATATCACCGATCCAGACGGCAATATCGTCGAGTTGGTTGCGGTGGATTCGTCAATCTGCGAGGCATCGTAAAGTTTCGAGAGGCAATGTCGGGATAGGGATTACCGAAACGTCCTTGGATCGGCGCCGTCACCACACGAGGTAAAATCCATGCTCTATGCAATTCTCGCCTATCACGTCGAAGATGTTGTCACGTCCTGGACGGCCGATGAAGACACTGCCGTGATGGCCAATCTTCACGGGCTTCATGAGAAGCTGACAGCCGATGGTCAGATGGGGCCGGCTGCGCGGCTGGGCGGCACCAAGGGCGCGTTCACCCTGCGCGGACCCGGCTCTGGCGTGGTCATCGACGGGCCCTTTGCCGAGACCAAGGAGCAATTGCTCGGTTTCTATGTGGTCGATCGTGCGACCCGTGAAGACGCCATCGCGACCGCGCGCGATCTGCGCCGCGTCAATCCGACTGCAGTCTATGAAATCCGTCCGGTTCAGCTATTCCTGCCCGGATCGCCCATGGCAGCGACGCATGCGCTGACCGATCACGTCCGGCCGGCGTCGTCCTGAAACTGACCGGTTACGAGGTCGGTTCGCCGAAGGTCGCGCGGAATGGATGAGCCGGATAGACGCCGACGATCCTGAATTCGCGTGAGAAGAACTTCAGCTCTTCGAGCGCGAAAGCGAGGCTACGGTCATCCGGATGACCGTCGACATCGGCATAGAACTGCGTGGCGAAGAACTCACCATCGACCATGTAGCTTTCCAGCTTGGTCATGTTGACGCCGTTGGTGGCGAAGCCGCCGAGGGCCTTGTAGAGCGCCGCAGGAAGGTTGCGGACGCGGAAAACAAAACTGGTGACCAGCGGATCGGAGCCCTGCAGCGCCCATTTGGCGTCCTTCGACAGGATCACGAAGCGCGTCGTGTTGTGATCCTCGTCCTCGACGTCCTCGGCAAGAATTTCGAGCCCGTAGATATCGGCAGCTAGGCGGGAGGCCAATGAGGCGCAGCTCTTATCGCCGCGCTCGGCAACGGTGCGTGCCGAACCTGCGGTGTCGGCCGCGACGATGGCCTTGATGCCGAGCTTGCGAATGATGCGGCGGCATTGGCCGAGCGCGTGGACATGGCTCTCCACCGTCTTGATGTCGGTGAGCTTCGCGCCGGGCAGCGCCATCATTTGGTGGTGAATGGGCAGAAACCACTCGCCGACGATATGTAGGCCCGACTGCGGCAGCAAATGATGGATGTCGGCGACGCGGCCGGCGATCGAGTTCTCGATCGGGATCATACCGAGATCGGCCTCGCCCGAAGCGATAGCTGCCAGCGCATCCTCGAAGGTGGCGCAGGGCAGCGGCTCGGCATTCGGAAACGCCTCGACGATGGCGATATGGGAATTGGCGCCGGGCTCGCCCTGGAATGCTATCTTCATGATCTGATTTTTGGGAATGGTCATGGCGGGTCTTGTATCAGTCACTCAGTTATTTGCCAGCAGTCGGCGGGCAGTTTCGAGATCCGCCGGTGTATCGACGCCGAGCGGGACGCTATCGACGATGGCGGCGTCGATCCGCATGCCGGCCTCAAGTGCGCGCAACTGTTCGAGCTTTTCGCGGAGCTCCAGCGTCGACGGCGCGAGTTTGACGAAGGCCTCGAGCGCGGCGCGCCGATAGGCATAAAGCCCGATGTGATGGTAGCGGGGCCCGTCGCCATAGGGCGCCGTGGCCCGGGTGAAATACAGCGCACGCAGCCGGTCGGGTCCGGCCGGCGAGCCGACCAGCTTCACCACGCTCGGATTGGTATGTTCGTCATCCTTGTGGATCTCGGTCGCCAGGGTCGCGATATCGACCGCGGGGTCGTCGAGCAGGCGCACCGCGGCGCTAATGTCGCCGGGCGGAATGGTGGGCAGGTCGCCCTGGACATTGACGATGGTCTGGACTTGTCCGGCCGGATCGAGCTTGCACAGGGCCTCAAAAATCCGGTCGGACCCCGACGGGTGGTCCGGGGAGGTCATGACCGCCTCGAAACCGTGGGCTTTAACGGCATCCGCAATGTCGGCCGTATCGGTAGCGATGGCAACACGGCCCAGATCGGCCTCTTTGGCGCGTCGCGCCACATGCACGATCATCGGCAGCCCGCCAATATCGAGCAGCGGCTTGCCGGGCAGGCGGGTGGCCGCCATCCGGGCGGGAATGAGCACCAGGGTGCGTGTGTCTGTCATGTCAAAATCGGCTTGGATTCCAGTGATCTTCCCCCCGAAAAGTATGATGCACATCAAAGGGCGCGGCGTTTATACGGGTTGCCAGAGGATGGGCAAACCGTTATCTCAAAACGGCAGGCCCAAGGGCCGCAGGAACGTGATTCCTGAGTGTGTCGAGGCCGTTGGAGCGGCCTTCCAATGACCTAAAACGGCGTGGGGCTTTTCGACTATGGACTCCTTCGAACTCAACAAGATTATGGGTGCCATTCTCGGCACCTGCCTGGTTCTGATGGTGACGAATTTCACCGCACAGGCCGTGTTTTCACCGAAGCATATGGAAAAGCCCGGCTTTGATATCGCCGTGAAGGAAGAGGCTGCCGGTGGTGCCAAGGCTGCTGCCGCGCCGTCCGAACCGATCGAGAAGCTGCTGCAGACCGCTTCGGTCGAGAAGGGCTCAACCGCAGCCAAGAAGTGCGCCGCCTGCCATACGTTCGAAAAGGGCGGCCCGAACCGCGTTGGCCCGAACCTGTTCGGCGTCGTCAATGAGAAGGTGGGCGAAGGTAAGGCCGGGTTCAACTTCTCGGCGGGCATGAAGGCCAAGGGCGGCACCTGGACCTTCGAGGAGCTGAACAAGTTTATCGCCAATCCGAAGGGCACCGTGCCGGGCACGGCCATGGGCTTCGCCGGCATTCAAAAGGATAGCGAGCGCGCCGACGTGATCGCCTATCTGGCAACTCTCGCCGATAAGCCGGTGCCGCTGCCCACTGCAGCGAAATGAGGACGGTGTTGTAACGCTGTTCCTTGGTAATTTATCATCGATTAAACGGCCAGGCTCAGCCTGGCCGTTTTCGTATCTGCATTACCAAAGCTTAAGCGGGACGTTTGGCCGCAACGCGTTAGGATGCAACCGGCATGACGGGTGGTATCCTGCGGAAAAGCCGGCATAATCGGTCGAACCCTCGCCTTATATGACCGTTCTAATAGACTGCTTCGGTTCACAGGATTCAGCACATTGACGATTTCCCGACGCCGCCTTCTCCAGACCAGCGCCTTCGCCGCACTTGCCCCTGTCATCGGTGGTGCGGGCAGCCTCTCCGTCATCGACGCAGCAAGTGCCCAGTCTACGGCTAAAGGTGCAGAATGGCGCCATGCGCTGTCGCTGTTCGGGGAGATCAAGTATCCGGCGGAGTTCAAGCGCTTCGACTACGTCAATCCGGAAGCGCCCAAGGGCGGCACCGTCCGCCAGATCGCGATCGGCACCTTCGACAATTTCAACATCGCGGTGGCTGGCGTGAAGGGCAACATCGCCGGCGCCGTCGGGCTGATCTACGAGTCCCTTACGACAGGATCGCTGGACGAGGTCTCGACCGAATATGGTCTGCTCGCGGAAGCCGTCAGCCATCCCGAGGATTACTCCTGGGTGTCCTATCGGTTGCGTGCGAATGCCAGGTGGCATGATGGCAAGCCGGTGACTCCAGAGGATGTGATCTTCTCGCTGGAGTCCTTCAAGAAGTATCACCCGCAATATTCCGCATATTACCGCCATGTGGTGAAGGCCGAGAAGGTCGGCGAGCGCGAGATCAAATTCACCTTCGATGCGCCCGGCAACCGTGAACTGCCGCAGATCGTCGGCCAGCTCACCGTGCTGCCCAAGCATTGGTGGGAAGGCACCAATGCTTCCGGCGCCAAGCGCGACATCGGCAGCACCACGCTTGAGACGCCGCTTGGTAGTGCCGCTTATCGCATCAAGGAGTTCGTGCCGGGCCGTTCGGTGTCGGTGGAGCGCGTGAAGGACTATTGGGGCCGCGACCTCAACGTGAATGTCGGCCGTTACAACTTCGATGAGTTGCGCTACGAATATTTCCGCGACGGCACCGTCGCGCTCGAAGCTTTCAAGGGCGATCAGGTCGACTGGCGCACCGAGAACAGCGCGAAGAACTGGGCGACGGCCTATGACTTCCCCGCAGTGGCCGAGAAGAAGGTGCTGCTCGAGGAATTTCTGAATCGTTCGTCCGGCATCATGCAGGGCTTTGCGCTCAACATTCGCCGCGACAAGTTCAAGGATGCGCGTGTTCGCCGCGCGCTGAATTTTGCGTTCGATTTCGAGGAGATGAACAAGCAGATCTTCTTTGGTCAGTACAAGCGCATCTCCAGCTATTTCGATGGCACCGAACTCGCGTCGTCCGGTCTGCCGGAAGGCAAGGAGCTGGAGATTCTGGAGACGGTGCGCGCCGAGGTGCCGCCGGGAGTGTTCACCAAGCCGTATACGAATCCGGTCGGCGGCAGTGCTGAAAATGTGCGCGGCAATCTGCGCGAAGCGCTGCAACTGTTCAAGGAAGCGGGTTACGAAGTCCGTGACCGCAAACTGGTCAATGCCAAGACTGGTGCGCCGTTCGAACTCGAATTGCTCGGCGAGGATCCCTCTTTCGAGCGCGTGATGCTGTTCTTCAAGCCGTCGCTGGAACGTCTCGGCATTGGCGTGTCCGTTCGCACCATCGACGCTACGCAATATGAGAACCGGCTGCGGACCTGGGATTTCGACGTCGTCGTGTCGTCCTGGCCGGAGTCGCTGTCGCCCGGCAATGAGCAGCGTGAATTCTGGGGCTCGCAGGCTGCCGATATGGCCGGCTCGCGCAACATCATCGGCATCAAGAATCCTGCCATCGACAAGCTGATCGATCGCGTGATCTTCACCAAGGACCGCAACGATCTCGTCGCTGCGACCAAGGCGCTGGATCGTGTGCTGCTGTGGAACAACTTCGTGGTGCCGCAATGGACCTACAACAAGGTCCGCACCGCGCGCTGGGATCGCTTCGGTCGTCCGCCTGAGCCACCGAAATACGGGCAGTCGGGTTTCCCCGCCATCTGGTGGTACGACGCCGACAAGGCCGCCAAGATCGGCAAGCGCTCTTGAGGAGCACATCGCGCATGGCGCAGCTCAATCGTCGGCACGTGCTGGGTCTCGGGATCGGCGCCATCGCGGCCTCACGCTTCAGCCCCGCTTTGGCGCAAGCGCCGAGCGAGGCCCACGGCATCTCCGCCTTTGGCGATCTGAAATATCCGGCCGATTTTCCGAATTTCGACTACGTCAACGTCAAGGCGCCGAAGGGCGGCGCCTTCTCGACGGTGCCGTCGAGCCGTGCATTCAACCAGTCGTTCCAGACCTTCAATTCGCTGAACGCCTATGTTCTGAAGGGCGACGGCGCGCAGGGCATGGGCATGACGTTCGCGCCGCTGATGGTGCGCGCCGGCGACGAGCCCGATGCGATGTATGGTCTGGTGGCAAAGACCGTCCAAATTTCCGCCGATGGCCTGACCTATCGTTTTACGCTTCGGCCGGAGGCGCGCTTCCATGACGGCAGCAAACTGACCGCGCGCGATGCGGCATTCTCATTGACGGTCCTCAAGACCAAGGGCCATCCCATCATCACGCAGCAGATGCGCGACATGGTGAAGGCCGAGGCCGTAGACGACCTGACGCTGGTGGTGACATTCGCCGAGAAGCGCGGCCGCGACGTGCCGCTGTTCGTTGCAGGCATGCCGATTTTCTCGCAGGCCTATTACGATAAGCGCGCATTCGATGAGACGTCGCTGGAGACGCCGCTCGGTAGCGGGCCTTACAAGGTCGGGCGCTTCGAGGTCGGGCGTTACATCGAATTCGACCGCGTGAAGGACTGGTGGGCCGCAGACCTTCCGGTCAACCGGGGCAGCTACAATTTCGATACGGTGCGGTTCGATTTTTATCGCGACCGCGACGTGGCTTTCGAAGGTTTCACCGGCCGCAATTATCTGTATCGCGAGGAGTTCACGTCGCGCATCTGGAACACGCGCTACGATTTCCCGGCGGTGAAGGATGGCCGGGTCAAGCAGGAGATGCTGCCCGACGACACACCGTCCGGTGCGCAGGGCTGGTTCCTCAACACACGCCGCGCCAAGTTCAAGGATCCGCGCGTGCGCGAGGCGCTCGGTAACGCATTCGATTTCGAATGGACCAACAAGACCATCATGTATGGCGCCTATGTGCGCACGGTGTCGCCGTTCCAGAACTCTGACCTGATGGCGACCGGCGTGCCGTCGCCGGAAGAGATCGCACTGTTGGAGTCGTTCCGCGACAAGGTGCCGGTCGAGGTTTTCGGAACGCCTTATCTGCCACCGACATCGGATGGATCAGGTCAGGACCGTGCGCTGCTGCGCAAGGCCGTCCAGCTCCTGAACGACGCCGGCTGCGTGATGAAGGACGGCAAGCGCATGACGGCGCAGGGCGAGCCGTTCAAGGTCGAGTTTTTGCTCGATGAGCCTGCTTTCCAGGCGCATCACATGCCCTATATCAAGAATCTCGGCACGCTCGGCATCGAGGCCAGTGTGCGCCTTGTCGATCCCGTGCAATTCCGCGCACGCCGCGACGATTTCGACTTCGATGCCGCCATTGAGCGTTTCAGCTTTTCCACCATTCCCGGCGATTCGCTGCGTTCGTTCTTCTCGATGCAGTCGGCCGCCACCAAGGGGTCGAACAATCTGGCCGGCATTTCCGATCCTGTGGTCGATGCCCTGATGAACGACGTCATCGCGGCCGATACGCGGCCCAAGCTGGTCTTCGCGGCACGCGCGCTAGACCGCGTCATCCGCGCCGGCCGTTACTGGGTGCCGCAATGGTATTCGGCGTCGCATCGCGTGGCCTATTGGGATGTGTTCGGCCATCCCGCCAATCTGCCGAAATATATCGGCGTCGGTGCTCCCGATCTGTGGTGGGCGTCCGTAAAACCTTCAAGCGAGCAGGCCAAATAGCATGGGCGCATATATCGCACGGCGTGTGCTGCTGATGTTTCCCACACTGCTGGGAATCCTGTTCGTCTCCTTCGTCGTGGTGCAGTTCGCGCCCGGTGGTCCTGTCGAGCGCGTGATCGCGCAGCTCAGCGGCGCCGACACCGGCGCGTCGCGTGTCTCCGGCTCGTCCGGCGGCGACTTCGGCAACCGTGCGCAGCCCGGCGCGGCAGGCGACGCGGTGAACTCGAAATATCGCGGCGCGCAGGGGCTCGATCCGGATTTCGTCAAGAGCCTGGAAAAGCAGTTCGGCTTCGACAAGCCTGCGCCTGAGCGGTTTGCGCTGATGTTGTGGAATTTCGCCCGCTTCGATTTCGGCAAGAGCTATTTCCGCGACACCACGGTGCTGCAGCTGATCAAGGAGAAGCTGCCGGTGTCAATGTCGCTGGGCATCTGGATGATGCTGATTACTTATCTGATCTCTATTCCACTCGGCATCCGCAAGGCTGTACAGGACGGCTCGCGCTTCGACACATGGACCTCGGCAGTCATCATTGTCGGTTTTGCCATTCCAGGCTTTCTGTTCGCGATCCTGCTGATCATCCTGTTCTCGGGCGGATCGTTCTGGAGCATCTTCCCGTTGCGCGGACTGACCTCCGATGGCTGGAGCCAGTTCCCGTGGTACTGGAAGATCATCGACTATTTCTGGCACATGACACTGCCGTTAGTGTCGATGGTGCTCGGCGCCTTCGCCACCATGACGCTGCTGACCAAGAACTCGTTTCTCGATGAAATCCGCAAACAATATGTGATGACCGCGCGCGCCAAGGGCTGCAACGAGCGGCAGGTGCTCTACAATCACATCTTCCGCAATGCCATGCTGATCGTCATCGCCGGTTTCCCCGGCGCATTCATCCACGCCTTCTTCTCCGGCTCGTTGCTGATCGAGACGATCTTCTCGCTCGACGGGCTCGGCCTCCTTGGCTTCGAAAGCGTGCTGAATCGCGATTATCCCGTGGTGTTCGGCACGCTGTTCATCTTCTCGCTGGTTGGTCTCGTCGTGAACCTTCTGTCCGATCTGGCCTATATGTGGATTGATCCGCGGATCGACTTTGAGGCGCGAGAAGTCTGATGACCATCACCGCGCCCGTGCCTGTCGAAACCACCACGCTGTCGCCGCTCGGCGAAGCGGTGCCGCCATCGCGTCACCCGCTTGGCATCTCCCCGCTCAACCAGCGTCGCTGGCAGAACTTCAAGTCCAATCGCCGTGGCTACTGGTCGTTCTGGCTTTTCATGTTCCTGTTCTTCATCTCGCTGTTCGCCGAGGTGATCGCCAATGACCGGCCGTTCTTCATCAAGTTCGATGGCAAGATGTATTTCCCGGCCTTCGTCACCTATTCGGAGACGACCTTCGGCGGAGACTTCGAGACGGCCGCGGATTATCGTGACCCCTTCCTGCAGAAGCTGATCGCCGAGAAGAACGGCACGATCCTCTGGCCGCTGATCCGCTATTCCTACGACACGCACAATCTCGATCTGCCGACGCCTGCGCCTTCGAAGCCGACCTGGATGCTCACTGAAGAACAGTGCAAGCCGGTAGTCGAGAAGAAGGGCCTCAAGAGTTGCCGCGATCTCGAATATAACTGGCTTGGTACTGACGACCAGGGGCGCGATGTCGTTGCGCGACTGATCTACGGCTTCCGGATCTCGGTGCTGTTCGGCCTCGCGCTCACCATTGTCTCGTCGATCATCGGCATCGCGGCCGGCGGCGTGCAGGGCTATTTCGGCGGCTGGGTCGATCTGGCCTTCCAGCGCTTCATCGAGATCTGGAGCGCGATCCCGTCGCTTTATCTGCTGCTGATCCTGTCTTCGGTATTAGTGCCCGGCTTCTTCGTGCTGCTCGGCATCCTGCTGCTGTTCTCATGGGTGTCGCTTGTCGGTCTCGTGCGCGCCGAATTCCTGCGCGGCCGTAACTTCGAATACATCATGGCGGCGCGAGCGCTTGGTGTGTCCAACGCCAAGATCATGATCCGGCATCTGCTGCCGAACGCGATGGTCGCGACCATGACTTTCCTGCCGTTCATCGTCTCGTCCTCGGTGATGACGCTGACTGCGCTGGATTTCCTCGGCTTCGGCCTGCCGCCGGGCTCGCCGTCGCTCGGCGAGCTGCTGTCGCAGGGCAAGGCCAATGTGCAGGCGCCATGGCTCGGTTTCACCGGTTTCTTCGCGGTGGCGATCATGCTGTCGCTGTTGATATTCATCGGCGAGGGCGTGCGCGATGCCTTCGATCCGCGCAAGACGTTCAGGTAGGGCCGCCGCATGGATGCCATCAACCAGCCGCTGCTCGATGTGCGCGATCTCTCGGTCGCGTTCCACCATGGCGGCAATACATCGGTCGCGGTCGACAGGGTGTCGTTCGAGATCAAACGGGGCGAGTGCGTTGCGCTTGTGGGCGAGTCCGGCTCGGGCAAATCCGTCAGCGCAATGTCGATCCTGCGGCTTTTGCCATATCCGACGGCGTCGCACCCGTCCGGCCATATCCGTTTCAAGGGCCATGAACTCCTGAGCATGTCGGAGCGCGAGATCCGCGGCATCCGCGGCAACGATATCTCGATCATCTTCCAGGAGCCGATGACCTCGCTGAACCCGCTGCACACGATCGGTGCGCAGATCGGCGAGATACTGCAACTCCATAACGGCATCCGCGGCAGCAAGGCGCGCGAACGAACGCTGGAATTGCTGACGCAAGTCGGCATTCCCGACCCGGAAACGCGCCTCGCCAGCTATCCGCATCAATTGTCGGGTGGTCAGCGCCAGCGCGTGATGATTGCGATGGCGCTCGCCAATGAACCTGATCTCCTGATCGCCGATGAGCCGACCACCGCGCTGGACGTCACGGTGCAGGCGCAGATCCTCGCTCTGCTGGCCGATATTCGTCAGCGGCTCGGCATGAGCCTTCTCTTCATTACCCACGATCTCGGCATCGTCCGCCGCATCGCAGACACCGTCTGCGTCATGAACAATGGCAAGATTGTCGAGCAGGGTCCGGTGGAGCAGGTGTTTACGTCGCCGCAGCATCCCTACACACGCGATCTGCTTGCTGCCGAGCCGAAGCCGGATCCGGCACCCCCACGGCCCGAAGCGCCGGTGGTGATGTCCGCGGACGATCTCAAGGTCTGGTTTCCGATCAAGCGGGGATTACTCCGCAAGACGGTGGGCCACGTAAAGGCAGTGGACGGTGTCAGCCTGAAGGTGCGGCAAGGCGAGACGCTCGGCGTCGTCGGTGAATCCGGCTCCGGCAAGACGACGCTCGGTCTTGCGCTACTGCGCTTGATTTCCTCGCAGGGGCCGATCGTGTTCCTGAGCAAGGATATCCAGGGCCTGCAATTCAAGGATCTCAGGCCGATTCGGCGCGACATGCAGATTGTGTTCCAGGATCCGTTCGGGGCGCTGTCGCCGCGTATGTCAGTCGGCGATATCGTCGCCGAGGGGCTCAGCGTGCATCAGCCTTTTCTTTCGCCGGAGGATCGTGAGACGCGCGTCGTCAAGGCACTGCAGGATGTCGGCCTCGATCCCAAGACCCGGTTCCGTTACCCGCATGAATTCTCGGGCGGCCAACGCCAGCGCATTTCGATCGCGCGCGCTGCTGTGCTGGAGCCGAGCTTCGTCGTTCTGGACGAGCCGACCAGCGCGCTCGACATGCTGTTCCAGGCGCAGATGGTGGACCTTCTGCGCGAGCTGCAACGCAAGCGCGATCTCACTTATATGTTCATCTCGCATGACCTGCGTGTGGTCGCGTCACTGGCCAGCCACCTCATCGTGATGCGGCACGGCAAGGTGGTCGAAGAAGGCCCGGCGGCTGAGCTGTTCAAGAATCCGAAGAGCGACTACACCCGCGCGCTGTTTGCCGCAGCGTTCAGGATCGAAACAGCACCGGGCGGGGATGCTGCGCAGTAGGATACGATGACGAAAGACAACGATTACCGTCCCACCATTACAGACCGTGCTGCCGATGTCGCTGTCTCGGCTCCGACGGTGGTCGGACGCGGCTTCATGACCTACGAGCGGTACGATATCGCGATTATTCGTGCGGACGATGAGACACTGCGGCAGCAGCGTGACATATTGCGTGCCAGCAAGGTGGCCGCAGTTCTTCCGGTCGATCTTGCGCGCGGCGAAGTCGTGCTTATTCACCAGTTTCGTTTACCGGCGCATCTGGCCACGGGGCGTGGCGAGATGGTCGAGATCGTCGCCGGACGGGTCGACGGGGACGAATCGCCGCTCGCTGCCGCTGCGCGAGAATGCGCGGAAGAGATCGGCGTAACGCCGCAGCGTTTGCTTGAACTCTATAGCGTGCTGCCGACGCCAGGTTTCACCGACGAGTATGTCACATTCTTTCTCGGCTTCATCGACAGCAGCAAGGTGCCGACACGTGGCGGCCTGGTTGGCGAGACGGAGGATACCCGGCCCTTCGTCGTTTCCATCGATGAGGCAATCGCTGCGTTGGATAACGGCGCGGTTCACAATGGTCTGATGGTCAGCGCACTGCAGTGGTTGGCGCTGAATCGGGAGCGACTGCGGGAGTGCTACGAGCGCGCGGCATCTAGTCCAGCCGTCTGATGCTCGTCACGACGCTGCCAGTCGCCTTGATCCGTGCGATGGCGCCCTTCGTGTCTTCAATAGCCGTTGCCATGTGATGCGCATTGGCATGCACGATCGTATCGGCGTCGCGGACGATCGCGACGTGACCCTTCCAGAAAATCAGGTCGCCGCGCTGCAGATGCTGCATCTCGGAGTCTGACAAGGCGCGGCCGAGGCCGCTCTCCTGCATGTCGCTGTCACGAGGGCATCCGGTTCCCGCGGCGGTCAGTGCGATTTGCACCAGCCCCGAGCAATCTATACCGAGGCTGCTCTTGCCGCCCCAGAGATAGGGTGTGCCGACGAAGCGCTCGGCCACGGCAACGAAGTCGGCCTCGAACGCATCGATCTCCGCGATATGCTGCTTTGGCACGCAATGTCCGGCGCTCGTCATGGCAAATGCGTCGGTCATCTTGACGATGGCCAGGCGCGCGCCCAGCGGCAGCGTATCTGTCGGCGGCAGCTTGATGGAGGGGCCGGGAAAGAGGAAGGTCCGGAGCGCGATCACCTTGTGTGTCGGTGTTGGCCCGGGTGGATAGAGTGCGAGATCCGAGAGCCAGCCGACATAGCCGTCGCCATTGAGTTGGCCCCAGGCCCAGCCTTCTTCGTTGCGGTCGTAGATGGTGAAGCGCTCGCCCTTCAAGGCTTGCGTATTCATTTCGGCGCCGGAGAATGGCTGGAGCCGCATGGAGGTGACGCCATCGGCAACCTCGAATTCTTCGCCGTCGACGAAACGTGCGGCCTCAACCTGACCTTCAAGATAGCGCGCGGCTACATCTGGCCGTGCGGGCGTGAGCCTAGGGTCGCGCTTATCCATAGCGTTGGCTCAATAGCTGATAGATTGCGCGCGCAGCCTGACATTCGCCACCTTCGGGGCGCGCCGGTTTCGCCGATGGCGTCCAGCCATAGATATCTACGTGAAGCCAGCTCTTTGCGGCTTCAACAAAGCGCTGCAGAAACAGCGCACAGGTGATCGAGCCGGCAAAGCCGCCAGACGGGGCATTGTTGATATTGGCGACCTTGGAGTCCAGCCAGGCATCGTAAGGAGCCCAGAGCGGCAGTCGCCAGAGCGGATCATTCTGCTCCTTCGCACAGCGCGCGACGTCGATCGCCAGCGTCTCGTCATTGGTGTAGTAGGGCGGCAGATCGGGTCCGAGCGCCACGCGTGCGGCGCCCGTCAGTGTACCCAGATCGACCAGCAGGTCCGGCTTCTCCTCGTCGGCATAGGCCAGCGCATCGGCCAGCACCAGGCGGCCTTCGGCGTCGGTGTTGCCGATTTCGACGGTCGGGCCCTTGCGCGACTTGAAGATATCGAGCGGACGGAAGGCATTGCCGGCGACGGCGTTTTCAACGGCGGGGATCAGCACGCGCAATCGCACTTTCAGTCTGGCATCCATCACCATCAGCGCCAGCGCCAGGACATTGGCGGCGCCGCCCATATCCTTCTTCATGATCAACATGCCGCTCGATGGCTTGAGGTCGAGACCACCGGTATCGAAGCAGACGCCTTTGCCGACCAGCGTCACCTTCGGATGCGACGGATCACCCCAGGAGAAATCGATCAGTCGTGGCGCGCGCGTCGAGGCCATACCCACAGCGTGGATCAACGGGAAATTCTGCTGCACGAGGTCATCGCCCACAATGCATTTGAAGTCTGCACCAAAACGCGTGGCGAGATCCCTGGCGGCCGCGGCGAGCTCTTCCGGCCCCATATCGTTCGACGGCGTATTGATGAGATCGCGCGCCAGTGCTGCGGCTTCGGCGATACGGCTGATCTCGGCGATATCGACGCCATCCGGCGGCATCAGCTTCACCTTGGGCGCATCATTCTTGCGATAACGGCCGAAACGATAGCTGCCGAGGGCGAAAGCGAGCACGGCGAGGCGGGTGTCGTGGGGGGCGTTGGCGAAACGGTAGGTGCCCGGCGGCAGCAGGCCGGGTAACTGTCCGGGGCGGAACAGGTCACGGTGGGTCGCGCCGTCGTCTTCCAGTCCGAAGATCACCTGGGCGATTGCACCGTCCTCTGCCGGCAGCGCCAGCCAGGCGCCGGGCTTCGCTGCAAAACCGTTGGCCGCGGCGAAAGTCTTTGCCCGCGCCGGCAGTGCCGCGCTGATCTCGGGCCAGGTAGTCTTGGTCGCGAAGGTGATCGGTATGGCTGATGCGGCGGTCGTCTCAAAGGCGGAATACATATGCAGAATCTCGCGAAGGGGAGCGGCAATGACACCTGAAGCGCAAAGGGCGTCAAGCGACGGTATGGGAGGATATGGCGCAGTCTGCGCCGATTAACCAGCCATTAGGGTTAACACTCTATTGCTGAAGTCCTCCGGCCCGCCCGCTCACTCCATTGTTGAGTCAAACTGCATGCGTCAGCCCCCTTGTCTTGCCCGGCTTTTGACGACTGCGGCCGTGACGGCAATTCTGGCTACCGGCCTTGCCGGCTGCAAGACGGCGGGCATGTCCGATATCACCGGTTCCCTTGGCGCTCGCGCAGAAGCAACGGCCGATGCAGATCCTGCCCGCGCCGTTGAAGTCTATGGCGAGCGCTATCGCGCCAATCCCAAGGATGTTGACGCTGCTCTGCGTTACGGCCAAGCGCTGCGCGCCAATGGCCAGCGCGCCCAGGCCGTATCCGTGTTCGAACAAGCGACCCTGACGAATCCCGGCAACAGGCCGCTGCTGGCAGGCTACGGCCGCGCGCTGGCTGACGCCGGCAGCTTCCAGCGGGCCTTCGACGTGCTGACCACCGCGCATAGCCCGGCCAATCCGGACTGGCGTATCCTGTCGGCACAAGGTGCCGTCCTTGACCAGATGGGCAAACATGACGAAGCCCGCCGTTACTACGGCAGCGCGCTGAAGATCCGGCCGGAAGAGCCGTCGGTGCTCTCCAATCTCGGTCTGTCCTATATGCTCTCGAAGGATCTACAGCAGGCTGAGGCGACGCTGCGCCGTGCGCAGGGCCGCGGCAATGTCGATCCGCGCGTCCGCCAGAATCTCGGTCTCGTGGTTGGCCTGCAGGGCCGGTTCGGTGAAGCGGAATCCATCGTGAGGGCTGACCTGCCGCCAGAAGAGGCGGCGGCGAATGTCGCCTATCTCAAGCAGATGCTGAGCAGCAAGGGTACGCCGCGTCTGGGCGCCCAGGACGACGACGCACCGCGTCGGTCGTAATTTCTCGCAGGTCAAATTTCGTAATGACGTTTAGCAAGGCCAAGCTCACCGGCCTCACTGCATCGCTGCGACCTTGATGCCGGTCGGGCCGAGAATGACGACGAACAGAACCGGCAGGAAGAACAGGATCATTGGCACCGTCAGCTTCGGCGGCAGCGCAGCGGCCTTCTTCTCGGCTTCGTTCATGCGCATGTCGCGGTTTTCCTGCGCCATCACGCGAAGGCTCTGACCGAGCGGGGTGCCGTAGCGTTCTGACTGCATCAGCGCCAGACAGACCGATTTGACACCTTCAAGTCCGGTGCGCTTCGCAAGGTTCTCATATGCAACCTTGCGATCCTGCAGATAAGACAGTTCGGCCGTGGTCAGCGTGAATTCCTCGGCCAACGCCACCGACTGCGATCCGATCTCGATGGACACGCGGCGAAATGCGACTTCGATGGACATGCCAGACTCGATGCAGATCAGCAGCAGATCGAGCGCGTCCGGAAATGCGCGGCGGATCGACAGCTGGCGCTTGGAGATCGCATTCTTGAGAAAGATCATCGGCGCCTGCAGGCCAAGATAGGCGGCACCGAGGCACATGCCGATCTTGATGGGCATCGATTGCTCCATCCGCGAGATCACGAACACGTAGAGGATCGCGAAGACGAGGAACACGATCGGTGTCACCGCGCGGAAGAATAGGAAGGTGATATAGGGCGCCTGGCCGCGATAGCCGGCCATGACCAGCTTGTCGAGCGCGGCTTCCTGCGCCAGCCACTTGCCGAGGTTGAAGTCGGTCACGACCTTGGAGACGAGTTGCTTGGGCGTCTGGCGCAACGACACTCTCTCGCCTTTCGCCATGCGGTCCCGCTCGCGTTGCCGCAGCCGCTCCCGTTCGCTTGCGACCGCCTTCATGCGCTTGGCGAGGCCATCGCCGGCGAACAGCGGCGTAAGCAGGCTGTAAGCCGTCGCTGCAACCGCGATCGCGGCCAGCATCATCGTCATGAAGCGGACGTCGTGGAGCTTTGCTATCAGGATATCGACCATGTCAGCACCATCAGAAGTCGAAGTTGATCATGCGCTTCATGACGAAGATGCCGCAGGACATCCAGACCACGCAGGCCGCCAGCATCAGCCGGCCCGTCGGATGGGTCCACAGCAGCGAAATATATTCAGGCGTGCTGAGATAGACGAGCAGCATCACGATCGGCGGCAGCGAGCCGATGATGCCGGCGGACGCCTTGGCTTCCATCGACATGGCCTGGATTTTCTCGGCCATCTTCTTGCGGTCGCGCAACACCTTGGAGAGATTGCCAAGAGCTTCCGAGAGGTTGCCACCCGACTTCTGCTGAATCGCGATGACGATGCCGAAGAAGTTGGCTTCCGGAAGCGGCATGCGCTCATAGAGCCGCGCACAGGCTTCGCCGAGCGGCATACCGATCGTCTGAGTTTCGATGATGGCAAGAAATTCGCCGCGCAGGGGTTCCGACGCGTCGGCGGCGACAACCTTGATCGAATCGAACAGCGGCAGGCCGGCCTTGATACCGCGAACGATGACGTCGACGGCATCCGGCAGCGCCTTGAGGAAGGCGGCTTCGCGCCGCTTCTTGAGAAAGCTGAGAATCCAGCGCGGCAGGCCGAAGCCGGCGGCGAATCCGAGACCGGCGGCCGCGAGCAGACCGCCGCCAAATATCATGGTCATCAGGAAGCTTCCGCCCCCCAGAATGCCGGAGATCACCATGAATTTCTGGTCGCTCCAGTCGAGACCGGCTTGTGCGATCCGGATTCCGAGAGGGATCTTCTTTTCTTTCTGAAGACGTGCTTCGACCTCTTTGAGAGATCCCTCGACCTGCTCGCGCCGGGAGCGTTGGTTTCTGTCGACCTGGCGCGCCACGGGCTCCGCCCGCGCGACCGATGCGCGGCGGGTTTCGGCCTTTTTCTCGCCGGACAACAGCGGATAGAGAAATACCCAGGCCAGACCGCCGACAGCGATGCTGGCCATGAATGCCAATGCGAGCGCCTGCATGTTCATCATTCGCTCCTCAGTTCGGCGCTATGACTTCGGCAGCATCGAGCGCCGCCGCGAGCCGCTTCTCCTCGCCATAATAGCGGGCACGATCCCAGAACCGCGGCCGGCCAATGCCAGTCGAGCGGTGTCGTCCGATGATGTTGCCGTTGGCGTCCTCGCCGACCATGTCGTAGACGAATAGGTCCTGCGTAATGATGGTATCGCCTTCCATGCCCATCACCTCGGTGATGTGCGTGATGCGGCGCGAACCGTCGCGCAGACGGGCGGCCTGCACGATGACGTCGATCGACGCGCAGATCATTTCGCGAATGGTGCGTGAGGGCAGCGAGAAGCCGCCCATGGTGATCATGGATTCGCAGCGCGACAGCGCTTCACGCGGATTGTTGGCGTGGAGGGTGCCCATCGAGCCGTCATGGCCGGTATTCATCGCCTGTAACAGGTCGAATGCTTCGGGTCCGCGGACTTCGCCGACGATGATCCGCTCCGGACGCATACGCAGACAGTTGCGCACTAGTTCGCGCATCGTGACCTGGCCTTCGCCCTCGATGTTCGGCGGCCGGGTTTCGAGCCGCACCACATGGGGTTGTTGCAGCTGAAGTTCAGCGGCGTCCTCGCAAGTGATGATGCGCTCGTCGTCGTCGATATAGTTGGTGAGGCAGTTCAGCAGTGTGGTCTTGCCTGAACCGGTACCGCCGGAGATCAGCACGTTGGCGCGGCATCGGCCAATGATCTGAAGGATCTGAGCGCCGTCCGGCGAGATCGCGCCGAATTTGACCAACTGCTCGAGCGTCAGCTTGTCCTTCTTGAACTTACGAATCGTCAGCGCAGGACCATCGATGGCCAGCGGCGGCACGATGGCGTTGACGCGGGAGCCGTCCGCGAGACGGGCGTCGCAGATAGGTGAGGATTCGTCGACTCGGCGGCCGACCTGGCTGACGATGCGCTGGCAGATATTCAGCAACTGCTGATTGTCCCGGAATCGGATGCCGGTCTTCTGGATCTTGCCAGCGACTTCGATGAATACCGTGCCGGCGCCGTTGACCATGATGTCGGCGATGTCGTCGCGCGCCAGCAGTGGCTCCAGCGGGCCGTAACCGAGCACGTCGTTGCAGATATCGTCGAGCAGCTCTTCCTGCTCGGCAATGGACATCACGATGTTCTTGATCGCGATGATCTCGTTGACGATGTCGCGGATTTCCTCACGCGCGGATTCGCCGTCGAGCTTGGCGAGCTGCGCGAGGTCGATCGCCTCGATCAGTGCACCGAAAATCGTCGCCTTGACCTGATAGTAATTGTCAGAGCGGCGCTCTGCGACGACCGGGGCTGGCGCCGCGCGGGCTGGCGACAGCGGCGGCGACGACATAGCCGGCGGCGCAGACGCAGTCATCGCGCCGGGAGAGGACTCCGGCACGTTGGCGGGCTTCACGGCCCGGACATCGGTATCTGTTCCGCTACGCTTACCAAACACGACAACACTCCATGCGGTGGATTACTTCGACCGCAATTTCTCCAGGAACGGACCCAGGAAGGATCCTCGTGGCTTCTTGGTCTCGCCGCGGCCCGTCAGCCGCTGCGCAATTTGCAGAAAGAGTTCGGTGGTGCGATGGCTGGCCGCAATCTCGGCAATCATCTGACCATTATTGGCGGCTGAGCCGAACATCTGCGGATCGAACGGGATCGTGACGATCGGCGGTGTCTCGATCGCCTTGGCGAATTCGCTGGCGCTGATTTCGGGCCGCTTTGGAACGCCGACCTGATTGAGGCAGTACAGCGGTGCACGATCATTGGGGCGTGAAGCCTTGATCAGATCGTACATATTCTTGGTATTGCGCAGGTTGGCGAGATCCGGCGCTGCGACGATCAGGATGTCATCTGCGCCGATCAGTGCCCGCTTGGTCCAGCCCGACCATTGATGCGGAACGTCGAGCACGATGCAGGGCATCGTCGACCGCAGCGTGTCAAAGATCGAGTCGAAGGCCTCGGCGCCAAAGTCGTAGACACGGTCCAGCGTGGCGGGGGCAGCCAGTAGACTGAGATGATCGGTGCATTTCGACAGCAGCCGGTCGATGAAGGCAGTGTCGACACGATCCGGCGAGAACACCGCGTCGGCGATGCCCTGCGGCGGGTCCTGGTTGTAGTCCAGCCCGGCAGTTCCAAAGGCGAGATCGAGATCGGCGACAACGGAGTCCAGTGCCAGATCGCGTGCGATCGCCCAGGCGACGTTGTGGGCGATGGTGGACGCGCCGACGCCGCCCTTGGCGCCGACCACGGCAATGATGCGGCCGACTGCCTTGGCTTCCGGCGCCGAGAACAGTCCGCAGATCGAACGAACGACGTCGATCGTCACAACAGGCGCGATCACGTAGTCGCTGACGCCGCGACGAACGAGCTCGCGGTACAACGTGACATCGTTGACCTTGCCGATCACCACGACGCGGGTACCGGCATCGCAAACCGTCGCCAGTTGATCAAGACCAGCGAGAATGTCGCCACGCGGTTCGGTCTCGAGAACAATGACGTTCGGCGTCGGTGCCGACCGATAGGCCTCGATGGCCGCAGGCATGCCGCCCATCTGGATCTTGATGTGAGCCTTGCCCAGACGCCTGTCTTCGGCGGCGGCCTGCACGGCGGCAGCGGTTTCCACGGTCTCGCAGAACGCCTGCACCGACACCCGCGGTGCCGGCGCAATATGCTCCTCTGCCGCGGGTGTTGCGGCAGTGGGCTCTTCGTCTGCGGTTTTCTGCGCGTAGCTAATCATTGGCCCACATTGCTGATTTTGGTCTTGTCTTCGGGATAGGTCGTCGCGGTGCTCTCACCCTTGCGATACTTGTCCAGCACCACGGTACGTCGGCCGGCATAGACAGGAGATTCGGCGCGCGGCTGAACCAGATCCGAAGGATTGGCGACCATGGCGGCGAGATTGCGTTGCTGGGCGCAGCCGAGATTGTAATACGGCTTGTTCGCGAGATAGCCCTTGTTCTTGATCGACGACGCAAGGTCGTCGGGCCAGGTGCCGCACGGACCGGCCGAAGCCGCGATCAGCGGGTAGCTTACGCGAATGGTCGGCAACATACGCGGATCGCTCGGCTGATAGCTGCGCATCAGGACGCCGTTCTGCGGCACGCCGATTGCCATCAGGAGTGAATGAACCTCACGATAAGACTCTTTGGCAGCGCGTGCATTCGGTGTATTGACCGGCACCTCCGCGGTGATGACGCCGGTGCCTTCGCGTAACCAGTTCTGACCGAGCGATATGACATCCGCGCGCTGTGTGGCAGACAGGCCGCCGCGCTGGCTGCCGACGAAGACCTCGGTGGTCTTGGCCCGTTCTTCGACAACGATGGGATGCCGCAGCCGGTAATCGTCCGGTATGCTCGACGTGACATCTTGCGCAACGGTCTTGCAGCCGCCGAGCGCGAGCGTCAGGAATAGCAGCGCGCCAGTAGCCGTCCGCGTGCGCGAAGAGTGTATCGCTGTGTGATTGATCATGGTCATCGGATACTTGTCCCGTCTCAATCCGTGATGAAGCCGAAAACGCCGCGATAGCTGCGCGTTGTCGGCGCCGGCTCGGCACGGTTCGGCGCGCCATAGATGCGGTTGACGTTGCCGAGCAGATCGGCCTGCGGATCGGATGCATCCACGAAGCCGTCATCCGGACGCGAGAGATCCTTCTGCGCGACGGCGCGGACCACATAGGGCGTGACCAGGACCATCAGCTCGGTGTTGTTGTTGACGTAATCCCGGCTGCGGAACAGCGTGCCCAGCACAGGCAATTGCGACATGCCCGGCAGGCCGCTGATGGCCGCTTTGGTCTGCTGCTTGATAAGGCCGGCCATCACCATCGAACCGCCAGACGGAATCTCGAGCGTAGTGTCCGCACGGTTGACCTTGATCGCCGGGATCGACGTTCCGCTGATCGTGACGGAATTTTCCTGCGACAGCTCGGAGACTTCGGTGCCGACACGTAGGCTGATACGACCTTCGCTCAGTACCACCGGCGTAAAGCCCAGCGAAATACCGAATTTCTTGAAGGTGATCTGCGTCGTACAGATCCGCGTCGTGGGATCGCAGGTATTGCCGCCGGGGACCGGGAATTCACCACCTGCAAGGAAATTGGCGGTTTCGCCGGAGATGGCGGTCAGCGTGGGCTCGGCGAGCGTCCGGATGACGCCGGCGTTTTCCATCGCTTTCAGCGTCGCCGTGACGGATGGTGTCGATCCGAAGGATCCCTTGAGGAGATTATCGCCGACCAGGCTGCTGCCGCGCGCCGTGAACGGGTTGCTATTGTTGAAGGTGACGACGGACGTGCCATAGCTCATCGATGCCGACAGATCGACGCCGAGCTGCTTGACGATGTTCCGCTGGACTTCCGCAACAGTGACCTTGAGCATGACCTGATCACGCCCGCGCACCGAGATGCTGTTCACGACCTTGTCCATGCCGCCGGCGAGGCGCGCCGCGAGGTCCGTGGCCTGCTGCGCTTCGACCTGGCTCGGTGCCGTACCCGACAGCATCACGCTATCGCCGAGACCTTCGATGCGAATATCGGCATTGGGCATGGTCTGCTTGAGCGCGGCCCGAATACCGTTCAGGTCGCGCGTGACGGCGATATCATAGGCGGCAATCTGCTGGCCGTTGACGTCGAAGAATACGATGTTGGTCTGGCCCACGGTCGCACCGATGATGTAGGCGCGCTGCGCCGAACGCACGACGGCGTTGGCGATCTTGGGATCGGCCACCAGCACATCCTTGATGTCACGCGGCAGGTCGATGACGACCGACTTGCCGATGCCGAGCGGCAGGAATTTCGCGTTCAAGGCGCCGGCGCTGCCGGCTTGCATGGACGCCGAATCGGCCGCGAAAACTGGCGTCAATACGGGATTGATCGTCAGCGCCGTGATGGCGGTGAGCGAAAGCGCGCGGGCCGCGAGAGCCCGCATCGATCCGCCTGTTGTGATGCGCTTCATCGCCTGCGTCCTCTTGATCACTTCGTCATGGTCGCGGTCGACGGGATGCCGTAACGCACGATATTAATGCTGTCGCGCTTGCCGCCATTGGGATCTTCAACCGGCGCAGGCGCGTTAGCGTCGACAAGGGCGCGCAACGCCAGCGAGATCGTGCCGCTCTGCCGCGCGCGGGCAAGCAACTCGGCCTGTTCGGGCCTTAATTCGAGCGTTGCGGTCTTGCCGACGACTGAATTCTGACCGTCCTTTTCCTTGGGCGCCTGATCGATGGCGAGAACGCGGATATTGTTCAGGATGATCTCGGAGTTTATGACCTCCGTGCCGCCGCGATCATTGCCGCGTTCGCGCTTCGACAGGATCACGTCGACGCGGTCGTTGGGCAGAATGAAGCCGCCGGCGCCGGTTTCCGGGGAAATTTCGGTGGAGACGGCACGCATGCCGGTCGGCAGAACGGCAGCCATGAAGCCAGCGCCATTGGCGCGCACCAGTTTCGGTTCACGGATCGGTTCGCCGGCAATGAAGGCCGAACGCGCGATGGAGCCGGCGATTTGCGCCGCGGCGTCCGGGCGGCTGTTACGGCTGATGACATTGGTGCTCGCCGCTGATGCGGGCCAGGACTGCCACTGGACATCATCGGGACCGAGCGCCTGACCGAGCGCGATATCGGCCTTGGCAACGAGAACGTCAGTTGTCGGGGCTTCGGCGACCTGAGGGGGCGGCGGTGCGTCCGATGTGCTCGCAAGATATAGCGCCACGCTGCCAGCGCCGAGTGCAATGGCGAGGACCACAATGCGTGCGGTATTCATACGCTTCACTTTCCACATTACGCCGCGACGCTGCCGCCGCTGTAACGGGAGTTGACCAGTTATTCGTCAAAGCATGGTTAATGAGCGGTATCTAAATCGCGTTAATAGAAAGTTCCGATTTTAGTGAAGCGCGAAACGCGCCAGGTCGATCGTCTCCACCCACCCGGTGTCGGGGTAGACGAGCAGTGCGCCGAGGGCGAGGGCAATACCGTAGGGGATGCCGGTTTCCTTGTGATGCAGACGCATCAGCCACGCCTGGCCGCCGAGCGCATAGGGCAGTGGCCACTGCCGGAACTGGAGCAGCAGTAGCGTGAGCGCGCCGCCGAACAGCGAGGCGTAAACGAGGTAGTTCAGGAGATGGTCGAAGCCGAACCACAGTCCCGCAGCTGCGGCGAGCTTGGCATCGCCGCCACCGATCCAGCCGAACGCGAAACAGGTGAAAGCGACCACCAGCACACTCGCCCCCGCGCCGAGATGCGACAGCACATCGTGAAGATCCATCCCGCCGAAGATCACCAGTACGGCGAAGCCCGCTACCAGCAGCAGCGAGATACGGTTCGAAATGGTCATCGTGAAAAGGTCGCTGATCGCCGCATAGACCATCAGGCCCGGGAATAGCAGAAGGCGCGTCAAATCAAGGATCATGGCTTCAAAGGCCCGTTGCGGCGACGACGGAAAACCTAGCCAGCAGAAATGAACAATCGGACAACAAGAAAGAATTTACCAAACGGTGGCGATCCGAATCGCGACGGTGACCAGGGCGAGGGTCAATGCAGCGCAGACCAGGCCGGCGGGGTCGCGCAGCGAAAGCTGCAGTCCTTCCAGAACGGAGCGGGGTGTGCCCGGGTATCTCATACGCAGAACAATCCTGGAGGCCGACGGTCAGCAGCATTCAGAAACAAAAAAGGCTCCGGACACCGGAGCCTTTGATGCACTCGTAACAGTCGCTTACTTGAGCGAGGTGTTGATCGAGCTGAACTTGGCGTTCAGGTTGGTGCCGAGGCCGTTAACGACTGCGATGATGGCCAGCGAGATGCCGGCAGCAATCAGGCCGTATTCGATAGCGGTGGCGCCGGACTCGTCCTTCATGAAACGCGAAACGAGGTTCTTCATAATATAAAACTCCATATGTGCACGTGGCTGTCGATCGTGATGCCTGGTCTCCCCGGCGTTCTCAGCACCGTGACCATGAGGGAACACTAGGAGTGGGGAATTGCAGTGCGGTTAATTCGATTGATGAAAGTCGGTCGCATTTGTCTCTTCTTTTGCACGGTAAATACCTACTTAAGGCGGTTTTAGAATGACTTGGGTGTGATGACACCACGCGTGTCCTTTTCGCTTCATCGCTCCTTAAGCATACCGCGGTAACTCTTGGCTTCCGAATACCGCGAGGCCGCGATGACGACACTCCCCTTCGACATCCTGAATATGTTCGGCGAGACCATCATGAAGGTGGTCCCGATCACGCTGGTTCTTGCGGCGATCTTTACGGTGCTGACGCATTTCTGGGCCTGCAATCCCGGCAAGCACTGGTGGCGCAAGACGGAGATCGTGACCGACGTGGTCTACTGGTTCTTCGTGCCGCTGATCACCCGCGTTGTGCGTATCGGGCTCCTCGTGGTCGGCGCTGCCGTCGTCTTCAATATTCACGATGCCGATGAACTGATCGCTTTCTACGACAACGGCCACGGGCCGCTGGCGCAGATGCCGCTCTGGGTACAGGCGATTTTCTTCCTCGTGGTATCCGACTTCATGCTGTACTGGCTGCACCGGATGTATCATGGCGGCGGTTTCTGGAAATACCACGCGATCCATCACTCGTCGGAAGAGGTGGACTGGATCTCCGCGGCACGGTTTCATCCGGTCAATCTGTTTCTCGGCACCGTCGCGGTCGACGTGCTGCTATTGATGGCCGGTATCTCGCCGAACATCATGCTATGGGTCGGACCGTTCACGACCTTCCACTCGGCTTTCGTGCACGCCAATCTGAACTGGACCCTCGGGCCGTTCAAATATGTGCTGGCGACGCCGGTGTTCCACCGCTGGCACCACACGTCGCTGGAGCGCGGCGGTAACACCAACTTCGCCGGCACGTTTCCGATCTGGGACATTATGTTTGGGACCTTCCGCATGCCGGCGGGGGAGTTGCCGGACAATTACGGTGTCGATGGCGAGCCGTTGCCGACCGAATTCACCGGCCAGCTGATCTATCCGTTCAAGCAGTAGGGGGCTCTTCCTTCTCCCTCCCCACTGCGCATTGCTAAGCAATGCTTGAGGGAGGGATGCCTCTGACGCCTGTGCGTCGTTGCTGATGTGAATGTCAAACAGCCACTGCTCTTCAGACATGCGTCATCGCCCCCATTGTTTGCGGCGCGGGGGCGCCGTCGTCTCTTGCATTCCCGCCCCCTTGTGAGAGGGCGTGCGGAACGCCGGGTGCCCGTTGCACCCTTGGGCCTGATGCGAATGCGGTCTTCCGCAAGGGTAATGCATCAGGACTTTCGGAGGCGCCGAGCAAGTGCCCGACGTTCCGCATGCGGTGTTTTTTCGGTTGCTTGCACTTTGCCTCAGCGAACGATCCGATCACCGAATTAAAGTCCCAAGGCGATGGGAAGGGAGCCTCAAGCGAATAGGCCGGACACGTTTTGACTTTGGTCGTCCGTCACACTGTCCAGGGTAACTTTCCATCGCAAGGTCGGCCGTCTCCTTGCCAGTGGCAGTG
Source organism: Tardiphaga sp. 813_E8_N1_3 (assembly GCF_051811025.1). Taxonomy (NCBI): domain Bacteria; kingdom Pseudomonadati; phylum Pseudomonadota; class Alphaproteobacteria; order Hyphomicrobiales; family Nitrobacteraceae; genus Tardiphaga; species Tardiphaga sp. 813_E8_N1_3. The sequence goes on along the minus strand of NZ_JBPWQE010000001.1, from coordinate 4,259,113 downwards.
CTGGCGCAGATCCGTCCTGCCCGAAGACAGACGTCACCCCCAAACCGCGTAACGCCGCATCTCCGGCGTCCACCGCATCCCACCCCGCGAACGTGACGATCGCGATCGCCCCTCTCGGTGGGGCAGGACGGAGGGGAATATAATCAGGTCTGGGATGTTGTCAACGGAGGATAGGAAAATATGTTTAGGCGACTGCACCGCCCCACACTCGTCATTCCGGGGCGCGGCCGGCACTTGCCGGACGCGAACCTCAGCCACTCCAATTGGAGTGGCGGGGAATCTCGACATGGGAGTTTTCGATCGCGCAAAACACACTGGGATTCCGGGTTCACATTTTAGCGGCTTCGCTGCCTTCGTGCGCCCCGGAATGACAGTCGGAAGGTCAGCGCCCGGAATGAGGAGCCAAGACGCCCCCTGGGGCCGGCAGTGAGCGTCCCCCGCGTCCACCACGCCACCGCCGTTTCCAGTTCCTTCATCAATTAACGGCACATTTGCCATGTCGGGCGCCGGCACCGCTGCGTATCTGCTTTTGTCGGCTTGTATCGTCCCGGAGTACAGGATGTCGTTTCAGTCGAAGCGCGCGCGGATGCGTGCGGTGTTTGTGGCTCGTGCTCTGGCGGCAGGGACCATGCTGTTGCCGGTGGGCGGTCTTGCGGCCCCTGCAGATGATCTGATCGCGGTCAGCGTCGATCAGGCCAAGCTCGTCAAATTTCCCGAGAAGATCGCCACCATCGTGGTCGGCAACCCCCTGATTGCAGATGTGACGCTGCAGCCCGGCGGCATGGTCGTGGTGACCGGCAAAGGCTATGGCGCCACCAATGTGATCGCGATGGATCGTACGGGCGCCGTCCTGATGGATCGATTGGTTCAGGTTGAAGGTCCGACCGACAAACTCGTCACCGTCTACCGTGGCGTTGATCGCGAGACTTACACCTGTACGCCGGAATGTCAGCGACGTGTGAGGCTGGGTGACGGTGAGACCTTCTTCAGAGCCGCGATCGGGCAGGCCGGGACGCTCAGTACTCAGGCCACAACGGCAGGAAATGCCGCCAAGCTCAGCAACTGACCTGTAATTCATAAACGCGCAAATGGCGCCGCATTCCATGCGGTGTCGTTCGGCGGAGACATGGTCAACAGCGGGTTAACCCATCGAGCCGTCTTGTCTCGATCCGGCGAAACACTTCAACAATCTGTTTCCGATACATCTCGGCGGTAGCTATTTCCTATCACCGAGGCACTTGCAGATGCTGTTACCGCTGATCTCGATGGCGATGCTCGCCAAGCGGCTGCGCCGCTTCGGCCACGACAGCGGCGGCTCGGCCGCGGTCGAATTCGCGATGATCGCGCCGGTCTTCTTCGCGCTGATTTTTGCCATCATGGAAACCGGCATGGTGTTCCTCGCCGGTCAGGTGTTGGAGACCGCCGTACAGGATGGCTCCCGACTTTTCTATACGAGCCAGGCACCGAGCCAGGCAGACTTCAATGCCGTCATCTGCGCGCGCGCTTCCGTACTGATGGATTGCACCAAGATCGGCACCGACGTGCGTTCCTACAATCCGGGCACGGCGATCACCATTGCGGATCCGATCGACAGCGGCGGAAATTATGCTGGCACCACGCTCACCTGGCAGCCGCCGACGACCACCAACCAGACCGTCGTGACCCGCGGGTTTTATCAATGGCCTCTGTTCGTCACGGGCCTCGGCTACAACATCGCCAATATCGGTCGCGGAACGACGAGCAGCAAGCGCCTGCTGGCCGCGACAGCGGCTACCGGGCCGCAGTGATGGCAAGGATCGGGACAATGCGCGCGCGTATGGCGGCACTGGCAGCCTGGCGACAGGCCTTGCTGTTGCGAGACGACACGAGAGGCGTATCCGCGGTCGAGTTCGCGATGATCATGCCGCTGATGTTCCTGATGTTCTTCGGCATGCTGGACGTTTCCAACGGCTTTGCCGTCGATCGCAAGGTCAGCCAGATCTCACAGGGCATGGCCGACCTGGCGTCACGCTACACGACGCTGGCGGAAACCGATGTCTCGAATTTCTTCATCATCGCCGGTGCGATGCTGACGCCTTATGACAAGACGCAGCTCAAGACGACTATCAGCCAAGTCTATATCGATCCATCGACCAAGGTTGCCAAGGTCGTATGGAGCCGCGGCGATCAAAAGAAGGTCGTGGGTACGGTCGTAACGGTTCCCACCAATCTGATCGTCAAGGACGCCAACGGGAACTATCTGGCGAACCAGTATCTGATCCTCGGCGAGGCCAACTATACTTACGTGCCGACGATCGGCTGGGTCGTGCCGAAGGGCGGGCTCACATTGACGGATGCGATGTACACGCGACCACGGCAAACGTCATGCGTCGTGATGGTGACGAGCTGCACGCCGTAATTTGCGATCATGCGCTGCGTGTTTGTAGTTGCAGCGAACGAACGCCGATCCACTGTTCCGGATCATGCTTCAGCAAAAAGGCCGCGCTCAAGAGCGCGGCCTTTTCGTATTCAGTCGATCAGTTCGCAAGCATCAAGCTTGCGAGTGATCGTTTAGCCTGCGGCGCGGAGATTGTCGGCCGACGACTTGCCGGAACGACGGTCAGCGACGATTTCGTAGCTGATCTTCTGGCCTTCACGCAGGGTGCCGAGACCGGCACGCTCAACGGCGCTGATGTGAACGAACACGTCGTTGCCACCATCGTCCGGCTGAATGAAGCCGAAGCCCTTGGTCGCGTTAAACCACTTCACTGTTCCCATGCTCATGGGGGTAGTCCCTTCTCAAAGATATAGTGTAGCCCACGAAACAAATGTGGGCTGGTGACATCGAATTTTTGGAAGGGTCGTCAGTCTAGACCGGCTGCACCGGGGGATAGATAATGTCGTCCGGCCGAAAATCGATTAACTCATATTAGGGGAAGCCTCCCCTCAAAACAATCCTGACGCGCACGATTTTTTGATTGCGCACGAACGGTCAGGAACGCTTACCCATCCGCGCATCGCGAGTGATCCGATGCGCGGATGGGTTGTCTTGCGATGTAAACTGTCGACAGTTTAAACGCTGGATGCGCCTAGCGGCGACGGAACTGACCGCGCGGCGGTGCACCACGCGGAGGACCGCCGGGACGCTCGTCCTTGTGGCGGAAAATCAGGCGACCTTTTTCGAGATCGTAAGGCGACATCTCGATGGTCACGCGATCGCCGGCCAGCGTCTTGATGCGGTTCTTCTTCATCTTGCCGGCGGTGTAGGCGACGATTTCGTGTCCTGCGTCCAATTGCACGCGATAGCGTGCATCGGGGAGGATTTCGGTCACCAGTCCTTCGAACTGGATCAGCTCTTCTTTGGCCATTGTTAGCTCCAGATCGATCGGCTGTTAGCGTGGCCGCTGGGTGCGGTTCGGGGTTGTGTTCGGTCGGCTTTCGCGGTGCAGGAAGGCAACGCCCTGCATCCCTTCTTTGGTCGTAGTCCCGGCCTGATTGGCCGGACGTGAGATCGGCTCATGCCGTGCATTCTCGTGACGTCCATTCTCGTTCCGCGCATGATCGCGGTTCGGTTGCGACGCGCCGCCATTGCCGCCATGCGGGCGACGACGATTGCGCGCGTTCTTGCCGGGCGCTCCATCATTGCTGCGTGATGCGTGCGGGGCGGAGCGGCCGTTGCGCTGACCGCCACGGTTCTGGGAAGGCGACGGCCCCACGTCATTCTTGCCGGGGGTGCGGCGGTCTTCCTTCGGAAGCGAAATGCGGATCAGTTTTTCAATATCGCGCAGATACGCCATTTCCTCGCCGGCGCAAAGCGAGATTGCAATGCCTTCACGGCCCGCGCGGGCCGTACGACCGATGCGGTGGACATAGGTTTCCGGGATGTTCGGCAGGTCGAAATTCACCACATGGGTGATGCCGTCGACGTCGATGCCACGGGCGGCGATGTCGGTGGCGACCAAAGTGCGGATTTCGCCGGTACGGAACTGGGCGAGGGTGCGCTCGCGATGGTTCTGCGACTTGTTGCCATGGATCGCGGCGGCAGCGATACCGGCGCGCTCAAGGCCCTTCACGACCTTGTCGGCGCCGTGCTTGGTGCGGGTAAACACCAGTGCGCGGTTGACCGTCTCGGTCTTAAGGATCTGCGACAGGATCGCCGGCTTGGCGGAGTGATCCACCAGCATGATCCGCTGGCTGATACGCTCCACGGTGGAGGCGACCGGGGTCACCGCGACGCGGGCCGGATCCTTGAGCATGGCTTCGGCAAGATCGGCGATGTCCTTCGGCATGGTGGCCGAGAAGAACAGCGTCTGGCGCTTGATCGGGAGCTTGGCGACGACTTTGCGGATGTCGTTGATGAAGCCCATGTCGAGCATGCGGTCGGCTTCGTCGAGCACCAGGAACTCAACCATGTTGAGCTTGAGGCCGTTGCTCTGCACGAGGTCAAGCAGGCGGCCTGGGGTGGCGACGAGGACGTCGACGCCCTGCATCAGCGAACGGACCTGACGACCCATCGGCACGCCGCCGATGGCCAGCGTCGAGGCGAGCTGCATGTGGCGGCCATAGGCATTGAAACTGTCGAGGATCTGGCCGGAGAGTTCGCGGGTCGGGCTCAGCACCAGCACGCGGCAGGTCTTGGGCTGCGGCTTGATGCGGTTCTCGAGCAGGCGGTGAAGGATGGGGAGCGCGAAGGAAGCGGTCTTGCCAGTGCCGGTCTGGGCGATGCCGATCACGTCCTTGCCGGTGATGGCAATCGGGATGGTCTGGGCCTGGATCGGGGTCGGGGTGGTGTAGTTTTCTTCTTTAAGCGCACGGGTGATGGGATCGGCGAGGCCGAATTCCTGAAAGGTGGTCAAAAGATTGGTCTTTCCAAAGTGAAAGCAGGCGCCCGGCCATGATGTGGAGACCATGGGGCCAGGGAGCGCGCGAGTGTGTCTGGGACACCCGCGTGTTTGGGGCGTCAGTTCTGGTTAGCTGAAGGGGCAAGCCAGAAACCGTCGAACTGCCCTGAGAAGATCAGAGTAAAGACGGGATCAGAACACGCGGCTCGCAAGGACCTGATGATTCTCTAGGTCGTTCGATTGATATGGAACAGCAAGGCGGCGGATTCAAGGTCAATCGGCGCGAGGGTTAAAACCAGCGACAAAATACCGCTGCATGAAATTTAGACATGAGGCGATTTTTGGCGATTATTTAAGCTGTTTGCCGTGTGCATGATCAATTTTTCTGCACAAGAAATAAACAGGAAAGCCTCGGCGCTTTCCGAAAATCGGAAACACGCGAACAATCCCAATCACTTAACGTGTGTTCCGGGGCTGGCACACTTCTTGCGATCTCCTTAACGCGCCGGCCGTGGGGCCGTTCCGCATTGATTTCGTCTGCGTCAGGGAGAGACCGCACATGATTACCAATTTGACTCACGCTATAGCCAAGCCGATCTCACGGCGCAGCCTGATGGCCGCGGCAACGGGTCTGGCTCTGGGCCTGTCGGCATTTTCGCCGGCCAAAGCCGCAGACGACACCATCAAGGTCGGCGTCCTGCATTCGCTGTCGGGCACCATGGCAATTTCCGAGACCACGCTGAAAGACACCGTGCTGTTCATGATCGATCAGCAGAACAAGAAGGGCGGCGTGAACGGCAAGAAGCTCGAAGCCGTCGTGGTCGATCCCGCCTCTAACTGGCCGCTGTTCGCCGAGAAGGCGCGCGAGCTGATCACCAAGGACAAGGTTGCCGTCGTGTTCGGCTGCTGGACCTCGGTGTCGCGCAAGTCGGTTCTCCCGGTGTTCAAGGAACTGAACAGCATCCTGTTCTACCCCGTGCAGTATGAGGGCGAAGAGTCCGAGCGTAACGTGTTCTACACCGGCGCCGCTCCGAACCAGCAGGCGATCCCCGCGGTTGATTACCTGATGAAGGACGAGAAGGTGAAGCGCTGGGTGCTGGCCGGCACCGACTACGTCTATCCGCGTACCACGAACAAGATTCTCGAAGCCTACTTGAAGTCGAAGGGCGTCAAGCAGGAAGACATCATGATCAACTACACGCCGTTTGGTCATAGTGACTGGCAGACGATCGTCGCCGACATCAAGAAGTTCGGCTCGACTGGCAAGAAGACCGCCGTGGTTTCGACCATCAACGGCGATGCCAACGTTCCGTTCTACAAGGAACTCGGCAACCAGGGCATCAAGGCGACCGACATTCCGGTTGTTGCGTTCTCGGTGGGTGAAGAAGAACTCGCCGGCATCGACACCAAGCCGCTGCTCGGCCATCTCGCGGCCTGGAACTACTTCCAGTCGATCAAGAGCCCTGAGAACGAGAAGTTCATCAAGGAATGGCAGGCCTTCACCAAGAATCCGAAGCGCGTGACCAACGACCCGATGGAAGCCACCGTGATCGGCTTCAACATGTGGGTGAAGGCAGTCGAGAAGGCCAAGTCGGTCGAAGCCGACAAGGTCATCGACGCACTGCCGGGCATCGAAGCCAAGAACCTGACCGGCGGTACCTCGAAGATGCTGCCGAACCACCACATCACCAAGCCGGTGTTCATTGGCGAAATCAAAGCCAATGGCCAGTTCGACGTGGTCTGGAAGACCCCGGCGCTGGTGGCTGGCGATGCATGGTCGAAGGAGCTCGACGGCTCCAAGGACCTGATCGGCGACTGGGTCGGCAAGAAGTGCGGCAACTTCAACACCAAGACCAACAAGTGCGGCGGTCAGGGTTCCTGATCTCGCTCTGAGGCTTCGTGTTGTCAGTCATTGCGGGCGCGCAGCGTCCGCAATGACGACTTACTAGTTTCTTCCCGAGACTCCCAAAACTGGAGAAGGCGGTGAATCCGCCGCCTTCTCTTTTTTCTTCGGCCGGGGTTTTCCAGTGACTGATGTTCTCCATCGTTTTCGCGCGCTCGCAATTGCCTGTCTGCTGATCGCCGCGACCGCCATTCCGGCCTTTGCGGGTCCTTTCGAGGATGCCCTCGCCAAATTCGCCAATGATGATTTCTCCGACAGCGACGAAGCCGTCGGCATCATCGCGACCTCGGGCAATCCGCAGGCTTTCGCCATCATCACCGCGCTACAGGAAGGCCGGCTCTCCGCCGATCCCGACAGCAAGAAGGTTTATCTCACCGGCGCGGACGGCAAGGTGACCGATGCTGCGACCGGTGAAGCCGTCACTGAAGTGCCAGCCAGCGCCGCCGCGGTGCGCCTCAACAATCGTCTTCGCCGCAATATCGAATCCGCACTCGGCGGGCTCACGCTGATGTCGCCGGATCCCGCCAAGCGCATCGCCTCCGCGCAGTCGGTGTTCAAGAGCCACGAGACCGCGATGCTACCGGTCATCGAGACTGCGCTGGAAAAGGAAACCAACAAGGCGGCCAAGCAGGCCTTCACCGAGGCCCGTGCTGCGATCCTGCTCTACAAGGAAGATTCGACCGAGGCCGAGAAGATCGAATCCATCGCGATCATCAAGGGCCGCGGCGATCAGGACGCGCTGGCGCTGCTCACCAGCCTGCCGGCTGACCAGACCGTTGGCGTCGCGCGCAGCGCGGCCAGCGCCGTGACCGCGATCAACAGCCGGCAGACGCTGTGGTCGATCGGCCAGAACGCTTGGTATGGCCTGTCGCTCGGCTCGGTTCTCTTGCTCGCCGCCATCGGCCTCGCCATCACCTTCGGGGTGATGGGCGTCATCAACATGGCGCATGGCGAGATGGTGATGATCGGCGCCTATGTCACCTTCGTGGTGCAGGACGTGATCCGCACCAGCTATCCCGGCCTGTTCGACTACTCACTGCTGATGGCGGTGCCGCTGGCCTTCATCGTCGCCGGTCTGCTCGGCATCGTGATCGAGCGCACCATCATCCGCTTCCTCTATGGCCGCCCGCTGGAAACGCTGCTGGCGACCTGGGGCCTGTCGCTGGTGCTTCAGCAGGCGGTGCGCACCATGTTCGGCCCGACCAATCGTGAGGTCGGCAATCCCTCCTGGATGTCCGGCGCATTCGAGCTGGGTCAGCTCACGATCACATACAACCGGCTCTGGATTCTGTGCTTCACGTTGGCCGTGTTCGCGATCCTGCTGGCGATGTTGCGCTACACCAGCATCGGGCTTGAGATGCGCGCCGTGACCCAGAACCGTCGCATGGCAGCCTCTATGGGCATCGCAACCTCGCGTGTCGATGCGCTGACCTTCGGTCTCGGCTCCGGCATTGCGGGCATTGCCGGCGTGGCGCTCTCGCAGATCGACAACGTCTCGCCCAATCTGGGCCAGAGCTACATTATCGACAGTTTCATGGTCGTGGTGTTCGGCGGCGTCGGCAATCTGTGGGGCACGCTGGTCGGTGCGTTCTCGCTCGGGATCGCCAACAAGTTCCTCGAGCCGGTCGCAGGGGCCGTGCTCGGCAAGATCGCCATCCTGGTGCTGATCATCCTGTTCATCCAGAAACGGCCGCGCGGCCTGTTCGCGCTCAAGGGCAGGGCGATCGAAGCATGATGACGATTGCAACGATACTTCGCTTCGACGCACCAGCCTCTCGCTCCCTCCCCCCTTGCGGGGGAGGGTCGGGGAGGGGGGTAACCCCAGGCTCCGGCGTTTGCGGCTTACCCCCCTCCCGGCGCTACGCGCCACCCTCCCCCGCAAGGGGGGAGGGGACCATTGGCGTCGGTGCCAGCCGTGGTCTCGCGTATTGCGGAGCCCTTGCATGACCCCGCATTTCCTTACCCGCACGCTGGACCGCAGCGCGACCGTCTTCCTGCTGATCGTCGCCGCTGTCGGCATCCTCATTCCACTGTCGAACCTGCTGCTGCCGGCGGACTCGCCGCTGCAGGTGCCGACCTATCTGATGGCGCTCTTCGGCAAATATGTCTGCTACGCCATTCTCGCGCTCTCCATCGATCTGATCTGGGGCTATTGCGGCATTCTCTCGCTCGGTCACGGTGCCTTCTTCGCGCTCGGCGGTTATGCCATGGGCATGTATCTGATGCGCCAGATCGGCTCGCGCGGCGTCTATGGCAATCCGCTACTGCCGGACTTCATGGTATTCCTGAACTACAAGGCGCTGCCATGGTACTGGTACGGCTTCGACATGTTCTGGTTCGCGGCGGCGATGGTGCTGATCGCGCCGGGCATCCTGGCTTTCGTGTTCGGCTGGCTCACCTTCCGCTCGCGCGTGTCAGGCGTGTATCTGTCGATCATCACCCAGGCCATGACCTATGCGCTGCTGCTAGCGTTCTTCCGCAATGATTTCGGCTTCGGCGGCAATAACGGCCTGACCGATTTCAAGGACATCCTCGGATTCAATGTGCAGGCCGACGGCACTCGCGCGGCGCTGTTCGCGCTGAGCTGTCTGGCGCTGATCATCGGCTTCCTCGTCTGCCGTGCTATCGTTACCTCGAAGCTCGGCAAGGTGCTGATCGCCATACGCGACGCGGAATCCCGCACAAGATTTTTGGGCTATCGTGTCGAATCCTACAAGCTGTTCGTGTTCACCCTGTCGGCCTGCATGGCCGGCGTTGCGGGTGCGCTCTATGTGCCGCAAGTCGGCATCATCAATCCCGGTGAATTCGCCCCGGCGAACTCCATTGAAGCAGTTATCTGGGTCGCGGTCGGCGGTCGTGGCACGCTGGTCGGTGCGGCGCTCGGCGCGGTCGTGGTCAACTACGCCAAGACGGTGTTCACATCGGGCGCCCTTGCTCCCTACTGGCTGTTCATGCTCGGTGCGCTGTTCATTCTCGTGACGCTGTTGCTGCCCAAGGGCATCATCGGCACCTTCAATGCATGGTCGGAAAGTCGCAAAGCCAACAATAGCGCGAATGCCGATAGCGCCGCAGCGGAAGATGGCGTCACCAAACCCCATCTGGCGGAGAAGGCGTGATGACTGTGATCGAAACGCCAGCCCCGGCAACGCCGGCCTCCCACGCGCCCGCTATTATTGATCCAGTGGTCGCGGCACGCGAGGCGGAAGCCCGGCAGAAGCGCATCACCTCGGCGCAGCTCTATCTCGACGGCGTCCACGTCTCGTTCGACGGCTTCCATGCCATCAACAATCTGTCGATGGTGCTGGCGCCCGGCGAGATGCGCGCCATCATCGGCCCGAACGGCGCCGGCAAGACCACGATGATGGACATCATCACCGGCAAGACCAAGCCGGATGAGGGCGATGTCTATTTTGACGGCACCCATGATCTCACGCTGCTGGACGAGACCAAGATCGCCGAGCTCGGCATCGGCCGCAAATTCCAGAAGCCGACAGTGTTCGAGAGCCAGACGATTTACGACAATCTCCTGCTGGCGCTGAATGTCGATCACTCCGTGCGCGGTACGCTGTTCTGGCGCAGCAATCGTGCCGAAGCCGAGAGCATCGACAAGGTGCTTGAGACTATTCGCCTCACGGACTCCCGCGATCGCCTCGCCGGCAATCTCTCGCATGGCCAGAAGCAGTGGCTCGAAATCGGTATGTTGCTGGCGCAGGATCCGAAGCTGCTGCTGGTCGACGAGCCGGTGGCGGGCATGACCGATGTGGAAACGCACCAGACCGCCGAACTGCTGAAGGCGATCAACCGCGATAACAAGACCGTCATGGTGGTCGAGCACGACATGACCTTCGTACGCGAGCTTGGCGTCAAGGTGACATGTCTGCATGAAGGCACCGTGCTGGCCGAAGGCACCATCGACGATGTGTCGACCAATGACCGCGTGGTCGAAGTATATCTGGGGCGGTGATGATATTTGGCCTTTCCACACACGCCGTCATGCCCGGGCTTGTCCCGGGCATCCACGTCTTTCTTTCTTGTAGCCAAGGCGTGGATGGCCGGGACAGGCCCGGCCATGACGGAGCTGGAATGCAAGTATCCGAGGCATCATCATGCTGAAAGTCGATAATATCAGCCTCTATTACGGCGCAGCCCAGGCGCTGCGCGGCGTCACTGTCTCGGCGGAGCCCGGCAAGGTGACCTGTGTCCTCGGCCGTAATGGTGTCGGCAAGACCTCGCTGCTGCGCGCCATGGTCGGTCAGCAGGCGATCTCGTCAGGTTCGATTACGTTTGACGGGCAGGACATCTCGACGCTGAAGCCGTTCGAGCGGGCGCGGCGCGGCATCTCTTTCGTACCGCAGGGCCGTGAGATCTTTCCGCTGCTCACGGTGGAGGAAAACCTCAAGACCGGCTATGCGCCGCTGAAGCGCGCCGACCGCAATATTCCTGACGATGTGTTCTCGCTGTTTCCGGTGCTGAATTCGATGCTCGGCCGGCGCGGCGGCGATCTGTCCGGTGGGCAGCAGCAGCAGCTCGCCATCGGTCGCGCGCTGGTGATGCGACCGAAACTCCTGCTGCTGGATGAGCCAACCGAAGGCATCCAGCCCTCGATCATCAAGGATATCGGCCGCGCGATTTCCTATCTGCGCTCGCTCGGCAATATCGCCATCGTGCTGGTGGAACAGTATCTCGACTTTGCCTGCGAACTCGGCGACAACTTCGCCGTGATGGACCGCGGCGCGGTGAAATACACCTGCGACCGCAGCACGCTCGATCCCGCCGAGATCAGCCGCCAGATGGCGCTGTAGGGCTGGGTTCAAAGTCGGGGAGCGCATGCAGGCTGACAAGACGACATTGTCGCCATCGGCGATCTTCGCCGCTAATCGTGCCCGCGGCGCGGTGGCGTTCGACGTGCATCTGGTGGAGGGCAAGACGCGCCGCCGCCAGCTGCATGAATCCGGCTCGCTGCGCGTGCGCTTCCCGTCTCCCGAAGACGGCGGCCTCTCCGCGATGTTCGTCAACACTGCCGGCGGTGCGGCAGGCGGCGACCGTTTCGATATCGATATCGCGGCAGGCGAGGGCACCAGCCTGACTGTGACCACGGCAGCCGCCGAGAAGGTCTACCGCTCGCATGGTCCCGCCGCCGAAATCAACATCGCGCTGAAGGCCGAGGCCGGCGCGCATCTGTCCTGGCTGCCGCAGGAAACCATCCTGTTCGATCAGGCCCGAACCGTCAGGCACATCGATATCGATCTGGCCGATCGCGCGACGCTGCTGCTCTGCGAGATCGTCGTGTTCGGTCGTGCAGCGATGGGCGAGGTGATGCAGACGGGGTCTTTCGTCGACCGCTGGCGCCTGCGTCGCGGCGGCAGGCTGGTGTTCGCGGAGAACGTGCGGCTGGATGGCGATATCGCCGCGAAACTAGCCAGACCGGCCATCGGACATGGCGCCGTGGCCATTGGTACGGCGCTGATCGTGCCCGGCGACGAGGCGCTCATTGAGCGGCTACGCGAAGCCACGGATGGTGCCGGCGGCGAAGTTGGTATCTCCTGCTGGAACGGCTTTGCAATGGCCCGCTTCTGTGCACAAGATGCGGCGAAGCTGCGCGCCGATATGATGGCAGTGCTTGGACGATCGGGCGCGATGCTGCCGCGCATGTGGTTGAACTAAACTTACAGAGACCTGCCGATGAATCTCTCCCCCCGCGAAAAAGACAAGCTCCTGATCTCGATGGCCGCCATCGTGGCGCGCCGCCGGCTGGAGCGCGGCGTCAAGCTCAACCATCCCGAGGCCATCGCCATCATCTCCGATTTCATCGTCGAGGGCGCGCGCGACGGCCGTACCGTTGCCGAGCTGATGAAATCCGGCGCCGAGGTCATCACCCGCGCGCAATGCATGGACGGCATCGCCGAGATGATCCACGACATTCAGGTGGAAGCGACGTTCCCCGACGGGACCAAGCTTGTCACTGTCCATGAACCCATTCGTTGAGGCCTCACATGATCCCCGGCGAACTCTTCATCCAGGACGGCGAGATCGAGCTCAATGCCGGCCGCAAGACCGTGACATTGACTGTGGCGAATTCCGGCGACCGGCCGATCCAGGTCGGTTCGCACTACCACTTTTTTGAAACCAATCCGGCGCTGAAATTCGACCGCAAGAAGGCCCGCGGCATGCGGCTCGATATCGCTGCCGGCACGGCGGTCCGCTTCGAGCCCGGCCAGAGCCGCGATGTGCAGCTGGTCGAACTCGCCGGCAAACGCACGATCTATGGTTTCCGCGGCGACGTGATGGGGAAGCTCTGAGCGCCTAGCCGCCGGCGCTGTCCATCATGAACGAGCGGAAGTATCGATCGATGGCCAGCGATATCAGGACGACCGAGACGAACAGAAGACAGCTATACAATGACCAACGTCCGATATCGCTGCGGAACGATCGGACGCCAAGGATCACGAACCAGATGCCCAGAGCGATGCTGAACCAGTTGAACCAGGTGACAAGGATCGCCTCGGCAGCGTCCAGTTCGGCAATGAAGCCATCCGGAAATCCGAGCCACATGACGCGGGTCAGGTATAGCCAGAACGTCAGCGCGAACAGCAGGCACGCCGCAGCAAATGGATAGACGTTCTTCCATCTCACGATATCGGTCTCCGTCTCAGATCCCGACGCCGCGCGCCTTGTTGGGGTGCGCGAAGCTATGGAAGTCGCGGGCCACGCCGTCAATGAACGAAGGCGCAGGCAAGCGTACCGTCTATGGATTCCGCAGCGACGTAATGGTGAAGTTGTGATTGTTGGGAATGTGACGGCCGTAGTGCTCCCTCCCCCCTTGCGGGGGAGGGTCGGGGAGGGGGGTATGCCACACAACGAGGTCGGCGAGTTTCAGCGCGGTCGCGCCAAGGAACTGCGGCGCGTAATGACTCGCGCCGAGACCTTGCTGTGGCGACAGCTAAAGGCACATCGTCTGGCAAATTTGGGTTTTCGTCGACAAGCCCCGATGGGTGTTTACATTGCTGATTTCGTTTCCCATGCGAGCAAGCTCATTGTCGAAGTCGATGGTGAAAGCCATGATTTTGTGGAGCGCATTGCGCACGACGCGCGCCGCGATGCTTGGTTTGCCGCGCGCGGCTATCGCGTCCTTCGTTTCAGCAATGACGACGTCATCAAGAATCTCGAAGGTGTTGCCCTCGTGATCGGCGAGGCCGCGACTTGTGGCACACCCCCCTCCCTGACCCTCCCCCGCAAGGGGGGAGGGAACACTCCGGCCAATGGAGCGAAAACATGTCCGTGAAAATCAAACGCTCCGTCTATGCCGACATGTTCGGCCCGACCATCGGCGATCGCGTGCGGCTCGCCGACACCGATCTGATCATCGAGGTGGAGAAGGATTTCACCGTCTATGGCGAGGAGGTGAAGTTTGGCGGTGGCAAGGTGATCCGCGACGGCATGGGGCAGTCGCAGGCGACACGCGCGCAGGGCGCCGTCGACACCGTCATCACCAACGTGCTGATCGTCGATCACTGGGGCATCGTGAAGGCCGACGTCGCGCTCAAGGGCGGCATGGTCCATGCCATCGGCAAGGCCGGTAATCCCGATATCCAGCCGGGCGTGACCATCAATGTCGGTCCGGGCACCGATGTCATCGCGGGTGAAGGAAAAATCCTCACCGCCGGCGGCTTCGACAGCCATATCCATTTCATCTGCCCGCAGCAGATCGAGCACGCGCTGATGTCAGGCGTCACCTCGATGCTCGGGGGCGGCACGGGGCCGTCGCACGGCACCTTTGCGACGACCTGTACGCCAGGCCCATGGCACATCGCGCGGATGATCCAGTCCTTCGATGCGTTCCCGGTCAATCTCGGCATTTCCGGCAAGGGCAATGCCTCGAAGCCCGCGCCGCTGGTGGAAATGATCAATGCCGGCGCCTGTGCGCTGAAGCTGCACGAGGACTGGGGCACCACGCCCGCCGCGATCGACAACTGCCTCAGCGTCGCCGATGACTACGACGTGCAGGTGATGCTGCATTCCGACACGCTGAACGAGTCGGGTTTTGTCGAGGACACGATCAAGGCCTTCAAGGGCCGCACCATCCACGCCTTCCACACCGAAGGTGCCGGTGGCGGTCACGCACCTGATATCATCAAGGTCGCAGGCCTCAAGAACGTGCTGCCGTCGTCGACCAATCCGACCCGGCCGTTCACGCGCAATACCATAGATGAGCATCTGGACATGCTGATGGTGTGCCACCATCTCGATCCGTCGATTGCGGAAGATCTTGCGTTTGCCGAAAGCCGCATCCGCAAGGAGACGATCGCCGCCGAAGACATCCTGCACGATCTCGGCGCGCTCTCGATGATGTCGTCGGACAGTCAGGCCATGGGCCGGCTCGGCGAAGTGATCATCCGGACATGGCAGACCGCCGACAAGATGAAGAAGCAGCGCGGCTCGCTGAAGGAAGACAAGGGCAACAACGACAATTTCCGCGTCAAGCGCTACATCGCGAAATACACCATCAACCCCGCCATCGCTCATGGCGTCTCGAAGCTGATCGGCTCGGTGGAGAAAGGTAAGATGGCGGACCTGGTGTTGTGGTCGCCGGCGTTCTTTGGCGTCAAACCTGATCTCGTCATCAAGGGCGGCTCGATCGTGGCGGCGCCGATGGGCGATCCCAACGCGTCCATTCCCACGCCGCAGCCTGTGCACTACCAGCCGATGTTCGGCGCCTTCGGTCGCGCGCTGACGCAGTCGTCGGTGGTGTTCACATCGGGGGCGGCGGTGGCCGGCGGTCTCGCCAAGAAGCTCGGCATCCAGAAATCGCTCTATGCGGTTGAGAATGTCCGCGACGGCATCTCGAAGAAGAGCATGATCCACAACGGCGCGACGCCGAAGATCGAGGTGGATTCAGAGACCTATGAGGTGAGGGCGGATGGCGAGCTTTTGACCTGCGAGCCGGCGGAAGTGCTACCGATGGCGCAGAGGTACTTCATGTATTGAGGTGAATGGTCTCCCTCCCCCAAGCAGCGTAGCTGCGCAGTGGGGTCTGGCGGACGAATTCGTCCGCCATGGGTCCGCCGATAGGCGGGGGTGGGGTGCCCCACGTGAGGACAGCGTTTGTGGCACTACCCCACCCGTCACGATGCTCGCTGAACGCTCGCAGTTGTGCCACCCTCCCCAGTCGCTTCGCTCCGGGGAGGGAGAAGAAAGAGCCCTTCAATCTCGCATCATAACGCCCTAATGTCCGTCCCGGCATCCTTAGCCATAACAACAAACCGGGAGGACTCCCCTTGATCTACGTCGTTGCCACTTTGTCCGTGAAACCCGAAGCCCGCGCCGAACTGATCGAAGCTGCCAAGGCCTGCATCGCCGAGACCCGCAAGGAAGCGGGTAACATTGCCTATGATCTGCACGAGAGCGTCACCGATCCGACCCGCATGGTGTTCGTCGAGCAATGGGAGAATGCCGAGGCGCTGGTGCCGCACCGGACACAGGAACATATGAAGACCTTCGGCCGCGTCGCGGTGAAATGCTTCAGCGCGCCTCCGAAGATCGAAATCATCACCCCGGCTGACGTCGTGGTGCGCTAGAGCATGATCCCGAAAGGGGGGCACCGGTTTTCACCGACAAACGAGATCGTTTGTCGAGAGATTATGCTCAAACAAAAAAGCTGAACGAGAGATTCCATGATCCGCGCGACTGAGGTCAAAGGCCAATACAACTGGAAAGAGGCAGCGGTGGACACCGTCGTCCTCGACTTCGACGATCGTCATCGTCGCCGCATGGCGATGACGGGGACGCGCGGACTGGAATTCCTGCTCGATCTCGAAAACGCCGTCGCCTTGCGCGGCGGCGATGCGCTGGTGCTGGAAGACGGCCGCCTTATCGAGGTGGTCGCAGCGCCGGAGCCTTTGATCGAGATCCGTGGTACCGATCCCGGCCATCTGGTGCGGCTCGCCTGGCATCTCGGTAACCGCCATCTGCCGACGCAGATCATGGCCAAGGGGCTGCGCATCCGCAGCGACCATGTGATCGAGGAAATGGTCAAGGGTCTGGGCGCGCGCGTGATCGAGATCGAAGCGCCGTTCGATCCCGAAGGCGGCGCCTATGCCGCTGCGCATGAGCCGGCGGCACATGGGCATCACGGTCATCATGATCATGCCCATCACGATCATGGACACAGTCACGACGATCATGGGCACGACCACCATGGTCACAGCCATGACGCGCACAGCCATGACGCGCACGGTCATGCCGGTCATGGCCATGACCAGCATGTCCATGACGAGCATTGCGGTCACGATCACCATGATCACGATCATCATCATGATCACGACAGCAAGCACGACCACCATCGTCACTCTCATGCTCATGACCACAAATAGACCGGCGGACGATAGTTCGCTGAACGACTCTCCCGCCTTGTCTGCCGACGAAGGCGCTGCGCTGTACCGGCTGATGACCTGGCTGTCGCCGGCCTTTCCTGTCGGCGCGTTTTCCTATTCCAGCGGTATCGAATGGGCGGTGGAAGCGGGCGACATCACCGATGCTGCCAGCCTGCGGGACTGGTTGTCGGCGATGCTGTCCGATGGCGCTGGGTTTTGCGATGGCGTGTTTCTCGCGCATGTGCACCGCGCGGCATCTGACGGCGACGACAAGGCATTGCGCGAGGTTGCCGAGCTCGCCAGCGCCTTCGTGCCATCAAGGGAACGCCAGCTCGAGACGACCACGCAGGGCAGGGCCTTCATCGAGATCGCGCGCAACGCTTGGTCGCATGAGGGGATGGAGCGGCTGATCGCGATATGCGACAGCCCGATCGTCTATCCCGTTGCCGTCGGACTCGTGAGCGCCGCCCATGGCGTTCCGTTGTCGGCAACAATGCATGGCTTTTTCCATGCTGTGGTCTCGAACTGGATTTCCGCCGGTGCGCGGCTGGTGCCGCTCGGTCAGACCGACAGCCAGCGCGTGCTTGCAGCGCTGGAGCCAGTTGTCGTGACCACAGGCCATCGCGCCATGGCCGCGTCCCTTGAGGATCTCGGCGGCGCGACATTCCGCTCTGACATCGCCAGCATGCGTCACGAGACTCAGTATACGCGGCTGTTCAGGTCATGATTTGCAACACCACCCTCAACCCAGAGAGCATTTGACATGTCCAGTTTTCACGGTCCGCTCCGCGTCGGCATTGGTGGTCCCGTCGGCTCCGGCAAGACCGCGCTGATGGACCTGCTGTGCAAGACCATGCGCGAGCGCTACGACATCGCGGCGATCACCAATGACATCTACACGAAGTGGGACGCCGAATATCTGGTGCGTTCGGGCTCGCTGACAGCGGATCGCATTGCTGGCGTCGAGACTGGCGGATGTCCGCATACGGCGATCCGCGAGGACGCCTCGATGAACCTCGCCGCCGTTGCCGACATGCGCGTCAAGTTTCCCGATCTCGACATGGTGCTGATCGAATCCGGCGGCGACAATCTCGCCGCGACCTTCTCGCCGGAACTGGCCGATATCACCATCTACGTCATCGACGTTGCTGCTGGCGACAAGATCCCCTCCAAGGGTGGGCCGGGCATCACGCGCTCCGACCTGCTGGTGATCAACAAGATCGACCTTGCGCCTTATGTCGGGGCCTCGTTGGAAAAGATGGACGTGGATGCCAGGCGGATGCGCGGCACCCGGCCGTTTGTAATGACGAATATGAAGACCCAGGACGGCCTGGACCGGATTATCTCATTCATTGAGACGAAGGGTGGGCTCAAGGCGAAAGCGGTGGCTTAACGCTGGAGTTGAGCATCGGAGTTTGAGACTTGGATCTGAGGCCTGGACTTGAGCCCTGCATATCTCATTGGCTATAACGGCGGACCACCTGCCACCCCGGCGGGGCATTGCGCGTTCAGTCATTTCGTTAAGCCTGTTTCTCTAGATTTGTCCCGGTCCAGAATTTTTTCCAGAAGGCTGGAACCAATTTCTTCCGGCGTGATTGGCATACTCCTGAGCCGCTGACCCGGCAGCAACGTCTCCTATTTCCCGAGTATCCGTGTGGTCCGGCTTGGCTTCATCATCGCATTACTGGCACTGGTCGGAGCTCTGCTCTCCGGCCTTGCGGCCTATCGCGTGCATGACCAGGAACTGGCGATCGAGAATATCGCGCTGGGCCGGGCCGTGGATATCCATGCCAGTCTGGTGCAGGAGCGTTTGACCGAGCGCGAATTGCTTGCGCGCGTCGCAGCCGGGCTGTTTCGTTCGCCCACGGTGATGAAGGCCAATATGCTGCAGCCGTTGCGGGCCTCGATCTACGCCTTCAAGACCGATTTCGCCATCGCCGGATGGATCGCTCGCCTGCAGCCGAATGAATTGCCGGCCGCCAGCACGGAGCTCGCCAGTGCCGGCTACCGCAATCCCACGATCCGCAACTACAACGATGATCGTCTCGATACCAAAGCGCTGGAGCAGCCGCTGGACGTGCTGATGGATGTCGAGCCGCGCAATTCCGTCACCGAAGGCTTTGTCGGTCGCGTCCTGAATTTCTCCCCCGTTACAGGGCCAACGCTGGCGCGCGCCCTGAACGAAGGCAAGCCGGTCGCCTCCAATCCCACGCCGCTGCAGCAGCCCGATGGACAGCTGGGATTGGTACTGGTGACGCCAGTTCTGTCCGAGGGCAATCCCGCGCCGGCTGGCTTCGTGTCGTTCTCCTATGAACTCGGACCGCTGATGCTGGCCAATGACGAGCTGTCATTGTTCTCGGTGGCGCTGAAAGATCCGCGTGTCGCTGATGGCGAAATCGTCGCCGACGACGACGGCAGGGTAACGGCGCGCCCGTTGGTGGGGAATGGTCCTGCGCTGGCAGTCCTGCGCACGGTTTCGTTCGGCGGGCGTGACTGGTCGCTGGGCTATTATCCGAAGGTCAATACCGAGCTGCGCGCGCAGCGCACTGCGATCATCGTCGGCGGGTTCGGCCTCGCGCTGACGGCCATCGTTTGCGGGCTGTTTGGCTATGTCTCCTACGCCAATCTGCGGCTGCGGCGCGAGGTGGAGATCCGCATCGGCTTCGAACGTCGCCTGACCGCCGTCATCGACGAGCTCAATCATCGCGTGAAGAACATCCTGGCGGTGATCCAGTCCATCGTGACGCGCACGCTGCGTCACGGCTCCGATGTGGACAGCGCGCGCGATCTCCTGATCGGCCGCATTCATGCGATGTCGAATGTGGTCTCGCTGCTGAGTGAGAGCCAGTGGCAGGGCGTGCAGCTCAAGGGCCTGTTCGAGGCGCGTGCGATCCCGCATGCCGACCGTATCGCACTGGAAGGTCCGGACATCGTTGTCAGCGCGCGCGCCGCGCAGAGCCTGTCGCTGCTGTTCTTTGAACTGGCCTCGCATTCCGATGAGGGCCTGTCGCTGGTGGGCAAACATCCGCATATCGTTGCGCATTGGGAGATTACGGGTAGCGAGCCGGATGGACAGTTCAATTTCCGTTGGGAAGAGTTCAACACCAGTCAAGCAACGCGGCGGCCGGACAGCGATTTCGGTCTGGTGCTGCTCGATCGCGTGGCGCCGGAAGCGTTGGGTGGTACGGCGAAGCGCTACTTCACCGATGTGTCCTACGTCTATGAACTGACGGCACCGGTCGAGACGGTGATCGACATGACCGAGCGCGACCGGACAGAAGCGCTGGCGAAGCCGATCAGATAATTGATCCCACAAAAAAAGCCGGCGTTTCCGCCGGCTTTTCCATTTCTTGTACGCTCAACCGCGCTCGTTAGTGCGCGGCTTCCAGAGCCGCAGCTTCCTGCCGGGCGATGGTGCCCTTGACCGCGGTCTGCACCTTTTCAAAAGCGCGGACTTCGATCTGGCGGACACGCTCGCGCGAGACGCCGAACTCGGAGGCGAGATCTTCCAGCGTCATCGGTTCATCGGCGAGGCGGCGTGCCTCAAAGATGCGCCGTTCGCGCGGGTTGAGCACACCGATGGCGCCGCTCAGCGCCTGACGGCGATGATCGAACTCCTCGTGTTCCGCCAGAACGGCTTCCTGGTTGGGCGAGTTATCGACCAACCAGTCCTGCCATTCGCCGGCTTCGCCGTCGTCACGAATCGGTGCGTTGAGCGACGCGTCGCCACCGAGGCGGCGGTTCATGTCGATCACGTCCTGTTCCGTCACGCCGAGACGCGTAGCGATGATCTTGACCTGGTCGGGGCGCAAATCGCCTTCGTCCAGGGCGGAGATCTTGCTCTTCGCCTTGCGCAGGTTGAAGAACAGCTTCTTCTGGTTCGCGGTGGTGCCCATCTTCACGAGCGACCACGAACGCAGGATGTACTCTTGAATCGACGCCTTGATCCACCACATGGCGTAGGTGGCCAGGCGGAAGCCTTTTTCGGGCTCGAAGCGCTTCACAGCCTGCATCAAACCGACGTTGCCTTCCGAGACAACTTCGGAGATCGGCAGACCGTAGCCGCGATAGCCCATGGCAATCTTGGCAACGAGACGCAGATGGCTGGTCACGAGGTGATGTGCCGCGTCGCGATCGTCGTGCTCGCGCCAACGCTTGGCAAACATATATTCCTGCTGAGGTTCCAGCATCGGAAACTTGCGGATCTCGGCGAGGTAATGCGAGAGGCCGGATTCTCCATTGAGAACCGGAAGGGTAGCTGTACGGGCCATTATGATGCCCTCCAGTGGTTCAGACCCCCGATAGCGGCGGGCCAGGCAGCGAGCGCTTTGTTAAAGCCGCCCTGGCTGCGATGTTCCGCGTCTCATTTGACGCAAGTGCAACATACACCCTACTACAAGCGTATTGAAAGTGAATTCCCTGTCACGTTCCCGTGGGGCTCATATAAGCGTTTGAAAAACATTACTTTTTTATATGCATCTGCGTCATTCTGGCACGGCCATATAGGCCCGCAGAATCGCCAAATCGTGAGGAAGCTCGCTGGTCCACTCCAGAATCTCGCCCGTGCGAGGGTGCTCCAGAGCGAGCAAATAGGCGTGAAGCGCCTGCCGGTCGAGCGCTTCCAGCGCCGCGCGGCTCTTTACGCCCAGCGACGACGCCTTGGTCTTGAAGTGCGAGCCATAAACCGAATCCCCCATCAGCGGATGCTGGATATGGGCGAGATGCACGCGGATCTGGTGGGTCCGGCCGGTCTCGAGCTGGCAGGCCAAGAGGGTCGCGATCGGCTTGCCGTGGCGATCGGGGAATTCCTGCAGCACTTCCCAATGGGTGACGGCATCACGGCCGCCTTCGCGGACGGCCATTTTCTCGCGGGCATGGGGATGGCGGTCGATCGGCGCTTCCACCGTGCCGCGCGGCCGGTTCGGAATGCCCCAGGCAAAGGCCATATAGCCGCGCCGCATCTCGTTGGTGCGGCCGTGATCGGCGAATTGCGCGGTCAAAGACTGATGCGCGGCGTCGTTCTTGGCGACCACCATCAGCCCGGTGGTGTCCTTGTCCAGCCGGTGCACGATGCCCGGCCGCTTGACGCCGCCGATCCCCGATAGGCTGGCTCCGCAATGGGCGATCAGCGCATTCACCAGCGTGCCGGTTTCATGGCCGGCGGCGGGGTGCACGACCAGGCCCTTCGGCTTGTTGATGACGATGATGTCCTCGTCCTCGAACACGATATCGAGGGCGATATCCTCGCCTTCAGGCTCCGGCGCGATGGCCGGCGGGACGTCGATTGTGATCGTATCGCCGGCAGCGACATGATAAGCGGGGTCGCGCACGGGGGTGGGGTCCTGTGACGACCGGGTGATCGTCACTTGGCCGGCGAGGATCAGCGCTTTCAGCCGCGACCGCGACAAAGCCGGGCTGCGCACGGCGAGCACGCGATCGAGCCGGGTGGAGCCTTCGTCGCCCTGCACCGTGACATCCAGCCGTTGATCGTTCATTCCGTAAAGCCTTACCTGACAGAAGCGTGTTGCTTCGAGAGCCGTGAATTCAGAGACGAGTGTTTGCATGACCCAGCCCGCCGCCGATAGCGCGCCCGAACCGACCCTTGAACAGGCCGCCACGATCGCGCGCGTCCGCCGCATGATGCTGATCGCGGGCCTGACCACCGCCTTGGGCGTCGGCGCGCTGCTCGTTGTGATCGGCTACCGCCTTTTCCGCACGGATGGAAGCACCGTGACGTCGGCGACGACCGCGACCCTGCCGAAAGGCGCCAAAATCCTCTCCACGGGGGTAGCCGGCGACCGGATCGTGCTGACACTGGACGTCGGTGGCAGCACCGAAATCCGCACTTTCGACGCCAAGAGCCTGAAACCCGCGGGCACGCTGAAATTCGCTAGCGAGCCCTAGATTTCGCCTGCGACCACTGAGTTCGGTTGGGGGACCATAACCATGATGGGGAGCAGGGCCGCCAGCATCTTGCAGCCGCCGCCATTCCCGGCTATCCCCTCCCGCGCACGCTCCGTTCGTCTAACGGTTAGGACATGGCCCTCTCAAGGCTAAAATAAGGGTTCGATTCCCTTACGGAGCGCCATCGCTTTAAGAAGCGTCGAAAACTCAAGAACATAGCGCAATCATTGGCTTTCTCTGCTTTCAGGTGGTAGCAGAAAGTGGTCATTTTGATGCGTGCGTTGATGGGTTTGATCAAAGACAGACACGGCACCTATTACGCTCAGCAGAAGGTGCCAGAGCGCCTCCAAGTGGCCGTTGCGCGTGTGCTGGGTGGTGGCAAACCTAAGCAGGCCTACCTCAAGAAGTCCCTCGGGACCAAAGACCTCCGAGCGGCCAATGTGCGCGCGAAGCCGGTCCAGATGGAGTTCGACAGGGTCCTTCGTGAGGCCGCTGCCTTAGCGGCGCCAAAGGTCAAGCCGCCTGTCCGCAGTAATCTCAATGCGGCTGAAATCGCGCGGATGTCGGAGGCGCTCTATGGCAAGCTTTTGGCTGACGACGAAGCCTTCCGGTTCGGAGGCAGGGCGCGTGTTGCTGAAGCGGCTGATTGGGTACGCCACAACGAAGACCCGAGCTTCCAATTGCCGTATCCGCTCGAAAGCCTCCGTGAACATGGTTGGCAACCGGAGCAGCTTGCGCGCCAGCGAGAGCACATGGTCCATGAGCTGGCGACAATGCGCGAAGCCCTCGCTTTGGGTGACATCGCGGCTGTTGAAGATGACCTTGACCTGTTGTTGGCAGAGTTCGAAATCGAGCTAGACCGCAAAAGCCCGGCCTACCGCGAGCTAGGAATGCACGCCTTGCGGGCCTACGTGAGGGCACTGCAGGCCATAGAGCAGCGCAATGCCGGTGAACCGATCGAGACACCAGCGTTCACCCGAGGTCCCCAGAGCCTCAACACCGTGACAGGCGGCACACTTAAAGATGCATTCTCTGGCTGGGAAAAAGAACGAGCCAAATCAGCAGGCACCGTTCACGAGTATCGCCGTGCAGTTGATATGTTTATTCAGCTTCACGGTGATCTGCTCGTGGCCGACATCAAGAAGAGCCATGCACGGGAGTTTCGCGAAGCACTCCAGCTGGTGCCTATCGCAAGTCTGCGCACTGGTAAATTGAAGGCAGCACCATTACCGGACTTGGCTGAATACGGTCGCAAGCACCCTAACGCTGCCAAGGTTTCCCCACGTACCGTGAATAAGCAGCTTGGCGCGGTGCAAGCGATAGCACGTTGGGCAAACAACAAGGGGCTCGTGCCTGATGACGCTCAATGGACGGACCCATTCGGTGCTCTACGTCTCCCGGAGGACCGCTCTGAGCGCACTTCGTTTGAGACCGCCGAGCTTCAGCTTTTGTTCAACACGCCTGTCTTCACACAGCACAAGTATCCTGTCGGTGCTCATGGAGACGCAGGCTTCTGGTTGCCCATTCTCGCGCTGTTCTCAGGAGCGCGGCAGGCAGAACTAGGGAGTCTAGCCGTAGCGAACGTGCGCGTGGACGCTGAGACTTCAACACCGCTCCTTTATTTCGTGACGGACCGGGCGCGCGGAAAGCGCCTAAAGACCGAAACATCCGAGCGGGTCGTGCCTGTACATCCTAAGGTGCTCGCGCTCGGCTTCATGGATTACGTTGAGCGCAGGCGGCGTGCAGAAGGTCCTGACGCGTGGCTTTTCCCATTGGTTTCGCCGGACAAGGGCAAAGCGGGAGTGCCAGCCTTCTCTAAGTGGTTCGGACGCTATCTCAGAGGGGCTGGTGTCAAAGATCAGGCGAAAGTGTTTCACAGCTTCCGTCATACAGTTAAGGACGCACTGCGGCGCGGCGAGGCTGATCCCGAGGCTCGGGAGGCGCTCGTTGGGCACGCGCAGGATTCGTCCGTTGGCTCGGGATACGGCGCGAACGCTATGCTCTCGCGGTTCGGCGCCAAGGTGTTAGCAGGGGCGATCAATCGCATTTCATATCCGGGTCTCGACCTTTCCAAGGTGCGCCCGTTCGTTGCTTCGGATCGCAAGAAGCGCTGAGCGCCTCTGTCCGCCTTTTGATTTCAGTAAGCGTTGCGTTGCGTAATCAATATCAACCGACCCTGCGGGGTCCACATCACATCGAAGGGGCTGCAAATGAAGTACGCAATGGCACGCGCTGGTATTCGTTTCGGATGGTGGCTGATGAGCTTTGGTGAGCGCGTCATTGGGTGGGGCACAGACCTCACCGATTGGGTTGATAAAAGGGCACAGAACGCAGGCCTAGATCACAGCCAAATGATCACCCCAGTCGTAGATGCAGTGTACGGGCCAGCGCGCTGACGCAAGACAAACAAGGGCAGAGAGACACAAGGACGCTTGGTTTTCTATTTCTTAGTGGCCCCTGTGCCTCTCTGTGCACCCGCTTATGTGAACGGTGAGATGGAATTTACTTCGTGAATGACGACACGTTCGATGACGACAGCGTCGCTGATGCGACCTTTGAGGCAGCAGAGCTGACCTCCGGCGATAAAGATGAACTCAATAATGCTCCTCAAGCCAGCTTAAGCGGGCGCGCCGAGACCGATGCAGCGCAGGCGCTCGTTACCCATCTAGCGGACAAGTACCCCCGGCATACTGGAGAAGCCAAGACGGCGAAGGGCTACCCGCAGATCAAGCGCAAATCGGGGTTTGAGACCGCTATCGCCGCCTTCCTTGCTGAGCTGCTACAGGCCTACGGCGATGACATCCGGGGAGGCTGGATCAGGTGCTCTCTTAAGAAGGCTGAATTCACCGGCAAGCCTGTGACGCAGCGGCAATTTCAAAATGTCCGTGATACGTGGCTCGCTGCGGGGCTCGTGGAAACTGTTAAGGGCTATCCCGGCAAGCTCGCTTTCGGCAATCCCGGCCCCTCACACGGCAGGATGACCAGATATAAAGCGACAGTGCGGCTCATTGACCTCTGCGCATGTCATGGTGTGACACCGGACAATGTCACTGCGCACTTCCATGTCGATTATCAGATGCCTTCAGAATTGGTGCAACTGACGTCGCCGTTCGAGCCAACACCCAAGAATGCCAAAGCCAATAAGCTCCGAGAGGAGGTGGCTGAATTGAACGCCTTCATTGCGCAACACCCAATTTCACACCCAACCATCAGGCATATCGGTTGGGTACGGAAGTTTCATCTCAGCAATCACCCGGACTTCAAGTGGAACAAAGGGGGCCGGTTGTACGCTCAGCCCACGGCGAGGAAGGTCAACTATCAGAGCGTTCCTGAGGCAACGCGGCTTGACATGCGCATTGACGGAGCACGTGTGGCCGAGATTGACCTCGGGTCTTCGTATCTCAGCATCTTTTATGCTTGGAACGATCAGCAGCTCGATTTGGACGATGATGCTTACGCCGACATCCTCGGTCCGACGAAGTTGGATAGGGACGTTGCAAAGTTTTGGATCAATGCCTCGTTCGGCAACAGCGGCCTAATCAAGAAATGGTCAAAGAACCTAAAGCAGCAGCTGGAAAATAAGCTCGTTGAGGGGCCAGTCGCGTTGCCGTTCGATCCTCAAGCCTACCCGCTGAAGGTTGTCCGGGAGAAGGTCCTGAAGCGACACCCATTGCTCGAACGCTGGGGTGGCCCGATCAGAGGCCGGGTGCGTGACTACGGGGACCTTATGTTCGCCGAAAGCGAGATCATCATCGGCTCTATGCAGGCGCTGATGCGTGAGCATGGTGTTCCAAGTCTGCCGGTCCACGATAGTCTGATCGTTCCAAGGACCAAGGTGAAACTGGCCATGAACGTGCTCACTGAGCAGTACCGCCGGACGACTGGAATGCTGCCAAGGTTGGACGTGAGCGATCCTTGGGATTTCTAATAATGTCACCGGCGCTAGGGTTAGCTATGGGGTACTTAGGGGACCATAGGGAATAGGGGTATAATATTCATGGTATATACCCCTCTCCATCACTGCGTATTACCACGGCCATAACGTGGAACGAATGTTTGGGCTCAAAAAAGTTTATGAGCGGGCGGTGTAATTGTCTGTGGTGCCGGTCCGCAGGCTGGGAAGTCCCACAGTCGCCCAGAGGAGCCCGTAGACTCATTTGATCCTTCAGGATCACCGAAGGGACTCGCCGCTTCCAAAGCTCGCCAGTGGACTCCGTAGGCTTTTGGTGCCCCTCAATGGCGTATCTCACGAGGGACCAGCGGTTTTCGCGGGGACGCCCAAGCCGTCCTTGGCTCTTTCGGCTTGCATGGCTCTAGCCATACGTTCCCCACGAGCCCGAGCGCCCATTTTGAACGCCTGAAACATGTCCCTGATCACTTCCCTTCCTTTCGGTGTTAGCGCGACGTGCTTTTGGCGACGATCACCAAGAGGTCCTTGAACGAACCGAACCAAGCCAAGACCGCCCCCGTGAGCCCCTAAGGCCTTTAGGTGGCGTGTCGTCACGGACGGGTTCACGTGTGTCCGAGCGGCGATATCGGTACCCGTAAGACCATCTTCAATTGCTATCCGAAGAAATACCTTTGCGAGGAGCGCGGTCATCGTCGGGTGGAGTTCTGTAAGAACCTCCAACATGTAGAAAACCCGACCGCAGGCCGTGCGGTCTTGTGGGGATAGTGACGAAGTTCTTGCTGAGCGGTCCACGTGGTTCTCCAAGGGCAATAAAGAACCTCAGTGAAACACGTGGAACGGCGGTTAGACCCAATGCAACACAATCGGTCAGCATCTTTCACAAGAATATTGGCGTCTATAGCGGACTAGTGAGCCGCGTAGCCGCTGTTGGCGTTGTCCCGTCTAGAGCTGCGATAACGGCCCGAGTGACCTCTGCGTGCAACCTTTGAGCGCCCCAGAGGAGCTTGCAGATTCATTTGAGCGCAGCGGGATTCCTAGGCTGTGAACCCATAAACAGGGATGGCGGCTAGGCGTGCTGGTCGGCGCCGTTATCGTTGCCGTTAGCGAGGGCCTAGGATAGATAGGTGCCATGACGGTCGTTTATGATCTTTGGTTCGAGCGCGAGTATCCGGATCGTGAGGATACAGAGCTGCACATTGGTATCTACCCGACCAATGCCGATGCGGCGGAAGCAATAGCTCGTTTGCGCGATCAACCAGGATTTCGAGACTTTCCCGACGGGTTCAATATCTATCCTGTCACACTCGGAGTGACCGGGTGGCAGGGAGGATTTGTGACCGAGTTTGTTCCGGCAAAAGAGCTCGATGCGACCGATCGCCCAGCATAATCGCCCATCTGACGACTGGCGGCTTTCATATCGCGACGGGTTCTGATTCAGCATCGGCATGAGCCGATATGATCTGACCGACTTCGAGTGGCGCGTGATCGAACCGCTGCTGCCCAACAAGCCGCGAGGCGTGCCGCGCGTCGATGATCGCCGTGTGCTGAATGGCATCTTCGTGCTGCGGTCAACCTGATCGAGCGGTTCTTCTCGAAGCTCAAGCACTTCCGCCGTGTCGCCACCCGCTATGACAAGCTGGCCGCAAACTTCCTTGCCATGGTCCAGCTCGCCTCAATGCGCCTATGGCTCCGTGCTTATGAGTCTACGGCCTAAGACCTTCCGTGTTGCATGTGGCCAACGTGGCTGGCGACCAGTGAATCGCTAGGCCTCTGAACGCTCTTACGTCGCCCCCTGTGCCGCTTCCGAAGGGGATGGAATAGACGCAACGTGTCAGCCATTTCGCGAGCCATCGCCGCTCCCCGATCCGTAAGCACCACTCTGCGCTCCCGGCGATCACCGTGCACTCTCTGGGAAAGCGCGACGAACCCTAGCCCGTTTGTACCAAGCCTGCCTTTGAGGCCCAGCAAGCTTACATGGCGGGACATAACGCCGGGATCAGTGTCGCACTTAGCGGCCAGCTCCCCAACAGTGCAGCCCTCGGAGAGGCTAATTTGTACAAATGTCCTGACCAGCTGTATCGGGGATGTCGGATGACAGGAAACCCAAGGCGCCAAGGTTGCTTTCAGCGCTAGTACGTAGGAGCGCATCTCCGGTGTTACAGGTCCGAGGTGCTCTCGTTGCTCGGGTGCGTCTTCCATAATTCCTCCTCATGCTGAACGAGGAACAGAAGCACAGCTATACTTCGAGGCGGCCCTAAGCGCGCCAATTGGCAGATATCTTCAACAGAATTTAGAAGTCTGTTCGGGTCCTATCCATTCTGGTGGCCGCCTGTTGTACAAGCAGACGCCCTCTTCAGCGCCGCTGGAAGCCCAGTTAGAAACACAGGCTGACCGTGGACCATGAGAACAGCAGGCATGGTACCTGCGGGGCGGAATTGAGGGCGTGGTCGTAAAATCATGTAGGCTTTCCTGCATGCCGACACAAAGCCGCTCACATATCGGAACAACCACGCAACGTAAAAGCCGGGCAGCCAGAACTGATGCCACGCGGCCAACCAACTGCGACGATCTGTGACAAATCCTCGGACTAAGAGCCCGGCGTAGAGCAACGCAAAGGACAGTCCTAAGAATCCGCCGAAGCGTGAATCTACGTAAGGTGCTAGGGAAGGGCCTCCTAACGAGTGCCAGTATTCGGTGTAGTAGTCTTCTATCCAGCGTGTAAAATTCACGGTGTGAACCTGTCTGCGCCTGTCATAAGAACGGTTTCTTTAGTTGGAAGTCGGAGGTGGGGCGAGAGAGCGAAATGGGCGGATCAAGCCGCCTAGCGCTTTACTGCGGAAGCTTTGGTGTCCATCGAGGGACGTGCTTCAGCGCCGTTTTCTCTTATTCGGTGACTAGGCCTGCCTGCATTGTGCTTTGAGCGTCGGTTGGCAACGTCGGGACAGATAGCTCTTCGTCAGGTGGCTCGGGCTCACGGAGGCCTTGGATGTCCAAGGTGTCCTCTAGCGAGTGGTAGCGATTACGAAGGCGATAGGCACGCCGCCATAGCCATTTGGGCACAGGCTCATCACGAGCAGCCCGGGGCATCTCAAGGCGATCCGATTGCCGATCACGATAGAGCCGCGCGATGACGTCCACGTCGCTTCGTATCTCTGGTGTGTGGTCTGGGTTGTCAATGTCGTCCCACTCGTAGCGCTTGGGCACAGGGCGGTTGAATGGAGGCATCTTGAAGCCGGGGGCTCGCAGGATGGCGAGGAGGGCCTTTGCGTGAGGGGTCGTGGGGCCGAAGGTCATAGCGAGCTGATAGGAGACCTTGGTTGGATAGGTTCTGCCTGGGGCTAGGTAGATATCACGCGCGCACTCTGCGAGTTCGGCGGGGGTCCACTTGGCCTTGATGAAGCGGCCTAAGTTTTGTCGTTGGTCGATGGAGCTGAGATAGCGGCGGATATCGTTGAAGTCTGGTGGCAGGGTCTTCGGTGATGGTCGTGGGTTCATGTTTCCGTTGCTGGTTGATAGTCCGTGGTGGGTGGGAGTTACGAAGGCGCCCCCTCTTCCTCTATAGGTCAGGGTGTTTGGTCGGTAAGTATTTGATGCGTCAGCACTTGTACGTGAGCAGGACGTTTTCTGCTTCCCCAAAGGTGGGCCAGCGCCCAGTGCAGTTGTCGCCCGGGCGGCGGCTGCGGCTTTACTCCCAATGCTTTGAAGTTGGGATGCCGACGTGAGGCCAAAAGGGTCCCGTGGGGCGATATGGGACCCAAGAAAACCCGCAAGTGCCAGTGACTTTCTCTCACTCCTGACACGCTGGCGGAATGCCGTGTTCAATCGCGATTTGGGTAATCGCCAAATCTACGCAAAATCGTTATCGAACCGCCGCCGCCGTCTCGTTGAAACGCCTGACATTCAAATTTTGATCCGGTCAGGTGGACTGCTGCGGTTTCCTGGGAGCTTGGCTTCAGAGCCTCCCGTATGCATTTCACAGTGCCGTCCTTAAGGTTCTCGGGGGACGCACCCGTCACATACTGGCTCGCCTCAACCACCAGCGCCAACGTGGGCTTGGTCGGAAGCGCGCCATCCCAAGAAACAAACAAGTCGGGGTCGCGCAATGAACACCCGATTGACATCTCGCTGGCCGCAGCGTGCGTGATCATCACTACTGAGTTGGTCTGACGCTTGATGGTGCCGCCTACAACCGAGATGACACCGTTAGCAACCTTTAGGCATCGTGCCATCCGATCCGCATCACTCAAGGAGCGTGCAGGCCTCTCGTAAGGATGGGCGGCGTCAGACACTAGGACAGCACGAACCCATATGTTGTCGATGAGTTCGCCTAGCTCAATCGGCGGACGTACCTTGACTAGAGTGTAATCAAGAACGTCATCCATGTGCCAGATGTGCCGGTCGGCGGCCTTGGCCTCCTTGACCTTTGACAAGGGACCGATGAGCATTCGCACTGATGCTTCGGAGCACGGGCGCTCTTTGCTGAAGGATACCTCCTCGCTTGTGACGAACGAAGCGTCCGTTGCTTTCGCTTCCGTGTCGCTTAGAGACCAAGGTTTGCGCAGGTCGTTGGCGGATACCCCCGCATCCGAAAATGCAGTCATCGGCGGCAAGATTAGCTTTTGGCCGGAACGCAATCGGGCGTCTGTTGTGATGCAAATCTTTGCACGGCCAGTAGGTACAGAAGGCGCCACATATTGAGCGGTCGCGGGGAACGACAGCACAGCGCAAATCAGCACGGCTGCTAGTGAGTAGGACTTCACGCGAATCTCCAAGGTTTACGTACAGGAGAAGAATGATTCTTCTGCATACCTCAAGATCCACAGTGCGCAGTGCAGCTATCACCCGGGCGGCGGCTGCGGCTTTACTCCGAAGTTTTTGAAGCAGGGTGGCCAACTGAGACCAAAAGGGCCCCATGGACCCATATGGGACCCAAAATAGTCGCGATTGACCCGAAGATTATAACGGTTTCCGCGTGGAAGCGTGCACGCCGAAGGGTTTATGTGATGTCACGGAAACCAGACTACGGCGAAGCCATCATGTGGTTGATTATCAATGAGCGTCTAGACTGGATGAACGATGCAAAGCCTACGTTCCCAGACACAGTGTGGATGACCTCCGAGCTGTTCGGGGTGCCCCTCTTGCAAATCTTGCGAGATATTCGAGCCACCCTTGATAGCGCAGGGAAGAATTAGCAATGGCGAGTTATGGGTGTTTCATCGTTGAACTGCGCATTCATATTCTCGTTGCGCGGGTGACACATCGTCTAACGAAAAGCACTCAGAATTGCCGCACATTTGCACTGGTATTTTGCAAGACTTTCTAGCTGGATCAATTTTTGTAAGCGCTTCTGCATAATCCGCGACCGCTTGC
Source organism: Tardiphaga sp. 813_E8_N1_3 (assembly GCF_051811025.1). Taxonomy (NCBI): domain Bacteria; kingdom Pseudomonadati; phylum Pseudomonadota; class Alphaproteobacteria; order Hyphomicrobiales; family Nitrobacteraceae; genus Tardiphaga; species Tardiphaga sp. 813_E8_N1_3. The sequence continues at coordinate 4,226,836 of NZ_JBPWQE010000001.1, read as the reverse complement.
TGTCGCAGCTGGGCAATAACTCGTTCAATCAACTCGCGTGTCTTAGATGATAACTCTATGCTTTGTTGAAGTTGTTGCGCGGCAGTGAAATCACTCACTAGAGCGGCGCGTGCAATTGCTTCTTTAGAGCCGCATTGCTTCCTGGCCGAGGCCTCAAAATCAGCGGGCTTAAGACGTTTCCTCAACGTACTCTGAGCTTCGACGGCGGCGCATTCCCGATATCTTTCTAGTACGCATGTCTCGCCGCTGCAGAATGATACTTTTTTGCTTGCGTAGCGCTCTTCGGCCCTTTGCTCCATTGGTCCGATGAAGGAAGGCGCCAAAATTCGCCCGTCAAGACCTTCAAGGCCCGGAGGTGGATTTTTAGAAAGCGCATTTTCCACCGCCCGCATTTCAGCGGAGCAACCTGCTTCAAGAAAATAGAGTAACTCGGTCCGCAACCGGTGTCGCTCAACAACTTCGAGCATGTCTCCGAAGCACTTCGCGAGGCGAAGCCTTTCAGGCCGGGCATATTGACTGTAGTCAATCTTAGAATAGTCAATTTCTGCGGCCGACAATGCCGAACACCAGAGTAACCCGAGACAAAAAAGAGCGCGGATATTCAGCATATGCGCCTTCCTCTAAAACTTGCCGCCCGTGCAAGTAGTTGCGTAATCGCCAATCTTTTGAGCATGGAACAGAAAATTACTCAAAGGTTCAAGATAGGCCCAAGGGGTTCTCCGCAACGCGGTGCAGTTGTCACCCGGGCGGCGGCTGCGGCTTTACTCCGAGTTCTTTGAAGTCGGGTCGCCGATGCGATCCAAAAAGGGTCCCATGGGCCGATATGGGACCCAAACTAAATTGGCATGGCCTAGCTGCCGTGCGACACCAGCCAAAAGGCAATTCCGCCAAGCACAATGGCTACGCCGGTTGCCTCAAGTGCCACCGCGATGACCGCTACGCCACCGATCAGTCCGCCCGTGATTGTCAGCATCGTAGCCCCCCCTAGGCCCGCTCAAGTACGTTGCTCACCGACTTCGCGTGCCATTGGCCGCCACGAGCCGTTGCGACGCCACGGGCGTTGAGAGCTGCTGCGATGTCCCTAAGCGTTGCCGCTCCCGCCTTCTGTGCTTCTCGGATGATAGGGATCACGTTGGCCGCAAATCTATCTGCCTCGCTGTTGACGGCTTCCACGGCACTCTTGCGGGCTACGTGGAGCTTTGGGTTACCCAAGGTCACACCCCGGGCTTTAGCGGCAGCAAGGGCTTGCCGGGTGCGTGTTGAGATGAGGGCACGTTCTTTTTCCGCGAGGGCGGCATAGAGGTGAAGCACGAAAGGGTCCACGTCGGGGCCAAGCTCTGCGACCAGGAAAGGCACCTTGTGGGCCATAAGGCCGCTTACGAAGTGAACGTCGCGGCTCAAACGGTCCAGCTTCGCCACGGCCACGTGACACCTGAGCTTCTTAGCGGCAGCTAGGGCGGCTTTGAGTTGCGGGCGGCGGTCCAGCGCGTCCGATCCTTTGCCAGTCTCCACCTCGACGAACTCCCGGGCCACCGTGAGACCCTCGGAGTGCGCAAAGTGAGCAAGGGTTTGCCGCTGAGCCTCAATGCCCAGACCGGAGCGCCCTTGCTGAGAAGTGGAGACGCGGACGTAGGTGATAACGGGACGGTCGGACACAGCGGGAGCCTCCAAAGGCGTTCTGTGTAAAATCTATACGTCCGTTTAGGATTGACACAACGTACACTTTGGAATCGAAGGGATTCCATTTTGCATAGCTGAACGCACCGGTTAGATCGGTCCACCCGCGCGGTTGAGAGGTGGCAAGCTTCCATCTCTCAAACGGATTGATTCCAGCCAACCTCGCTCTAGCGCATTAAGAGAGACGGTAGGTTCAGCTCGCCACCAAGCCCGCGACACTCGCCCGTAATTCGTCAATGCTTCCTTTTTCGCACTATTGAAATGTTGAATGAGGCGTTGTTGAACCGATATAGCCTGCCCTGCATATAGAATGTCTCCGGCTGCGTTCGTTAAGCAGTAACAGCCGCTACAGTCAGCTAATCGATTTAGTGCGTATAGTTCAAACGGAGCGCTGTGCTCCGCCGCTGGATGAATATCGATGACGTTCACATCGAGAAACCGTCACTACCGGGTTGGCTATGCATTGCTGTGGAGAGGGCTGTTGCATACTTGCGGATTGCCGCTTGGTTTAGTCCAGATGCCGTGCTGCCTCGTTTCCAAAAAGCTGGCGTCGAAACACCGATATATTCCACTGGTAGGTTCTCAAAAGCTTGCTTCAGCAACTTTGACACCGTTTCAGTCTTGAAGTCCTTCAGATTAGCAAGGTGTAGGAAGATTGCCGGGCTGGCAGAATGAAACATGTGAAGGCCGTTAGTCTTGAAGATAACTGAAGTTTCATCGTCAGATTCGACGAGCAACCCGCTAATGGCACGCCAGTAGTTAGCTAGTACTTTCTTCTGCCTATCAGCTGTCCATTGTTCACCTGAAACCGGGTTTGATGGGGTCAAAACGTACTTCTTGAGCGATGTTACAAAGCTCTTCTGATTGATTGTTGCATCGCCCGCGGTGTCATCATCGTTCGCCATCCGAATTTTGCCGAACCACGGAGACTCTTTTTCCGCGTTGAGAAACTGCACAATTTGTAAAGCCCTCGCATCCTCCCCCTTGTCTACTTGTCGCTGTATCCATTTTGGAAGCACAGGGGTCTTCTGAAACTCAATTAAGTCGGTCAGACGAGCCACAATTTGTTGTTCAATGGCTCTGTCGACTGAGCGTTGCGTTGTGTTGACGATCAGAAAATGTGCCATTTGACTAATAGGGTCGAGATTCACCGCAATGTTCACGGGAATTTCGAACTCGTCCAAAGACGGGTCTTTTTCCGCGGCTAACACAAGTCCCCGAATACGGTGCTGGCCGTCGACAACATTGAAAGGTCCTACCTTCTCCGAATCAATACGGACTGAATTACTTTCGGCTTCAAATGGGAGAAGTTTGTCGGTCGCAAGAAAAATAGAAGTGGGCAGGAAGGCCTCTAACGCCTTGTGCCCATCGAGAAGGTAGTCAGCCAAGCGTTTTGCCCGAGCTTCATTTAATATGCGTTGGTAGCCTGTACCCTCATCAGAATCGAGCGTGTCGATTTTATAGAAATTGGGCTGCCGAAGATCCCGTACCTTTAGCGACGTGGCGTATAACACCAGATTTCCTTGTCTGATGCGCGCCGCCGGTCGTTCAAGTTCTGCCATGAGCCTATCCAGTTTTAGGTTGGGACTGGATGAGACTACAACCTACGAATTTGGTTGTCGTCAAGGTCATGGAGAGGCGTCACTTCAGTCTAACCGTTGGCGTTGACTATCGGTCGCGGGGAAATATCCAGCCGCTCGACTATTTCGAAAGAGGCATCACGCAGCGACTGTAAGCCTCATCCGCGCAGCGTTGCCTAATCCCTCACCTGGATGGTCCGAGTGATTTCCAATGAGTTCTCTAAATTTCTTCGGCAACGGAGCTAATTTTTGTGGCGGGGGAGCAGGCCCACGTCGCACCGGCATAAGCAGTAGATCGGAGGTTTGCCGACGTCGTCCCAGCAATTGACGACGGATTTCTCGGGCCAATATCTCTGCCATTAGCGAAGGCACCGCGTTGCCGAGAAGGCGCTGAATTTCATTCCGGCTGAAAGGGAGCACTAGGCCTTCTGGAAAAGTCTGAAGACGAGACAGCTCAACAGCGGAAAACTTGCGATTTGCCCAATGGAAGGGCCCAGTTGCAGATCCAGGTTGAGCTTGGATGGTCCAAGAAGGGCGGTCCTTCGCAATCTTCAAGAGAAAATTCCAATACCGGGTTCGCCAACCGAATAACGCAGATCCACCCCCGCGCTTGGTGTGCCACAGATAGTTTTCACCTTCAGGAATGGTCGGTAATAGGTCAGCCCATTTTCCCGACATTTTCAGCGACGGATCGTTCATAAGTGACGGCAAATCGCCCAAAGCGTCCCAAGTGGTTCGAAAAGGCTGAAGCTCGCTTTCGGTGTTTTCACTCAATGCCCCATGTGTTGGAGCAGGGAAGCTAAACGGTGTGCCGTCGCGTGATCCTACAATAAAAACGCGCTGCCGAAGCTGAGGAACGCCGTAGTCGGCAGCATTCAGTACAGCGACCGCTGGTCTGTAAGACGTCTTACAGCGCCGATTGACAGCCTCGATGCCGCGAAGAATTTGCTCTAGCCCTTCGTCTTTTCCCCGGAAGGCGAGTCCGTGCACGTTCTCAAGGAGAAAAGCCCGCGGTTGAGCCTTCTCAAGGATGTGGAGATATGCCTCAAGCGTTGTCGCTCGAGGGTCATCCAGCCGTTTGGCGTCCCCTCGGACCCAATAACCGGATTTCGAAAAAGGCTGACATGGGGGACCTCCGATGAGGACATCCGCTTCGCCCCGCGATAGCTGGCCGGCACTCAGAATCTGACCCGCAGTGAGCCTGTGGATATCTTCGCCTAAGATTGGCCAGCGCCGGTTTGCCGCAAGTGCGCGGCACGCTGTTGGGTCCATTTCGACTGCGACGGCTGTCTCAAACCCTGCCGCTTCAAAGCCAAAGTCTAGGCCTCCGACGCCTGTGTAAAGGCTGATTGCCTTGAGTCGAGTCACCGAATCACTCCAGAAAGGATAATAGCCGGCAGAAGACAACCTCTCCGCGCGCGCTTCGCATGTTGATAATCATGATTTGCTTGATTTTGGGAAGGTGCAAGAGGTGTCGGATCACAAGAAGATTGTTCCTGAGGCGACCTACCCCGCGGGTCCCCTAGAGTGGCTGCGTGCGACGCTTTCCGATTACGTCTTAGAACCCGTGGCAATTTACCGATCCGGCGCGGTGCAGAAGTTTCCGATCCGCGCGAAGTCTGAGGCTGAGCTGCAAGCCAAGCTGCAATCTGGTGGCCATTTTCTACCATTGCCAAAAGAGCCCGCGGCATTGGCGAACGTCCTTGAAGTTGCGATTGTCGATTTTTTAATCCGAAGTATCTCTTCTCTTGAGCACGCGACGATCCAACGGGGTACCGAGCGCGGTTATCCAGATATGGAGATTGGGGGAAGCGCCTTTGGCGGCGGATTTCATGCAATTGATGTAAAAGTGGCGAGGCGGGCTAAGTCTGGCAATCAGACCGATAGCCGCATCACTCTTTACACTGGCAACACATACTTTCGATATCCGCAGCTCAAGTGGCCGGGCACCTTTCGTCCCTTTGATCAATACGCTTCTCACTTGGATGTCCTTGCTATCTACACTCTCAATGAGAGTAAGAACGGCCGCGTAGATGATCTTGAACTAATCGTGCAGGAACCGTGGCGTATCGCATCCAAGCAGCGCTCCTCGACAACTCGTGAATATCTTGGTGCTGTTACTCGTCTGCAAGATTTGCGAGACGGCAGAGGTGAGTTTTCTAATCAAGCTGAGTTTTACACCTTCTGGCGAAAATTTCCGTTCAAGATAGGTCGGGTAGTTCAGCAGCAGCTCGACAAGGCGCTTCTCGCGGCTCATGCCGCTAGTGTTCCAGGAGCTTCACAGGTGCAAGAACAACAAAAGAATAAAAGAGCGCTCGCAAAGTCGAAGGGCAACGAATGAACATTAAGCCATACGACAGCAAAATTGGAACACTCTTCAGTTCCGCTTTTTATAAAATCCCTCGCTTTCAACGACCATATTCTTGGGACAAGGGTAATGTCGAGGATTTCTGGAGCGACGTGATCACTTCAGAGAAGGCCGATCATTTCATCGGCTCGATGGTCGTCTATTCGGGCCAGAACCAAGAGAAGTTTGTGGTAGACGGTCAACAACGTCTTACTACAATCGTAATATTCATGGCTGCGCTACGTGACACCCTTGAAGAGGAAGGTGAAGCTCAGCTGGCCAAGGGTGTACAGGGCATTATCGAGAGACAAGATATAACTGCCGAAATGCGATATGTGCTGCGAAGCGAGACTTCGTACCCCTATTTTCAAGAGCACGTCCTCAAGTTTGGTTCTGCAGAAATTGACGACAAGCCGTCCGATGAGGAGCGGGGAATACAAAGCGCTTATGATTTCGCTAAAGCAGGGTTTGCCTCGAGGGTCGAGGAAATTCGAGCTGGGAACGGCTCGAAGGCGACCAAAACGGGAGCAGTTCGAAAGGCGTTAGAGAAGTATCGTAACTTCCTACTGGATTTGGACGTTATTATCATTGAACTCGATACAGAGGACGCCGCTTATATTGTCTTTGAGACGCTCAACACCCGCGGCCGAGACCTGGAGCCGAAGGATCTTATTAAAAACCTGCTTACAAAGCTTCTGCCTAAGAAATCTGAAGTCGATCAGACAAGGCATAAGTGGGACGTCATGCTGAAGTCTCTCTCGGAATCCGCCGCTGATCTCGACACTTCCACTTACCTGCATCATCACTGGCTTTCGAAATTTGATTATACGCCGGCGCGGACTCTGTTTAAGGCGGTGAAAGCCCATGTGAAGAAGGCAAACGCTGCCGATTACCTGAATGACCTTACTGGCGATGTAAACGCTTATCGGCGCATATTTGAGCCGGAAAACTTCAATTGGACAAAGGAGCGCGACCCAATCCGCCGCTCTTTGCTCGCGCTAAAAATATTCAAGGTTCGGCAACCAACGCCTATGGTCCTTTCAATATTACGAGCGCTTAATTCCAAGAAAATCTCGTTTAAGCAGGCACGTGATACGATTGCGGCGATTGAAAAGTTTCATTTCATGTACACGGCTATAGCCGGACAGTCATCGTCGGGTGGTGTGTCAAAAATGTACGCTGCGGCAGCGCGAGACTTAACCATTGAAACAAACGAGCAGCGCCGCGCCAAACATTTGCAGGACTTTAGAACGAAGCTTCGTGACAAGCTGCCGGAGAAGAGCGCTTTCTTGGCTGGTTTGCGCGAACTGAGATTTTCGGCATCCGACACACGGGATCGACCGCTTGTTCGCTACGTTCTGGAGCAAGTTGACGCTTCACTTCGAAAGGATGCCGCCGCAGATTATTCCAAAATGACGATTGAGCATATTGCGCCTCAAAATCCTTCTGACAGCAACAAGCCGAATTCGCTCTACGCTGCAGTCGGAAACTTGATCCTGGTTTCAGACGGCTTGAATGGAAAACTCAAGAACAAGGTATTTGCAGAAAAGAAAAAAATTCTCGTCCACTCGAAACTTCCGATGGACGCAGTGCTGACCAAAGCTGCCGTTATCTGGGGGAACGCTCAGATCACGGAACGGTCCGAGGCGATGGCGACGCTTTTGCATTCGTCGTGACCTTGCTGGGCGGCCCTGATGTGTCGGAGCTAAATTGCGCTTTTGCACGGTGCGTCCAACCGGTTATGTCCGAGCGCCAATAATGACCATATAAGTCAGCGTTGGTGGCCACTTGTTCGGTCGTATCAGTTGGTGGTAGCAATGGCTCCGCAGACAAGTTGATTTGCCTATGTTTTAATTGAGTTTTTTACGGCGGCCTTCGATTCCCTTACGGAGCGCCACGCCTTTCGCGGAAAACCCTTATAAACAAGCCTTTTTCGCAATTCCGTTGACTCTTCAAACCCTTGTTGCGACGATTTCGTCCTACATAGCGTCCTACATGGGGGCAGGGTGAGTGAGTATCTGACGAAGCGGAACGGGGTTTGGCACTATCAGCGGCGCGTGCCGGAGGAATATGCTGCCTTCGACACACGGGTCCCCGTCAGGCTGACGACCGGCATCAAGGTCGCGGACGACAAGCGCGGACGCAAGGCAATTGATATCGCCGGACGGCTTAACCTCGACACCGAGGCGTACTGGCGCATGTGCGCTGGCGGCAAGGCGGAGCAGGCGAAGCTCGATTACGACGCGGCCGTCAAACGTTCGTTGATCCTCGACCTTCCATATCTGCCGGCGGCTGCGATCGCCAAGGAAGCGCCGGCCGATCTCATTCGCCGCATCGATGCGCTGGGCACCGGCGATCGGGTGCACGATCTCGAAACCCGCGCGGCCGTGCTGGGCGCGATCGCGGCGCCGACCGTGAAGCTCTCCGCACTCTATGAGGAATTTGATCTGGCGACGGCGACGGAGCGACTCGGCTATTCGCCGCGGCAGTTGACGAAGTTCAAGGCCGCAAAAAAGCGGGCTATCGAAATCCTGATCGAAGTCGCGGGCGACGGCACGGTGAACGATCTGACGCGCGAGAAGATGCTGAAGCTGCGCGACCACTGGTCGAAGCGCGTGAAGGATCAGGGCATTCAGGTGCGGACCGCCAATAAGAACATCAGCCACATCACGCGGATGGTGCGCGAGGTGAGCATGCGGCATAATCTCGACAAAGAAGTCATCGTCGCCGGCCTGCGGCTACGCGGCGGCAAGGATGGCAGCCGCAGTCCCTATCCGATTCCGTTCATCACCGGCGTGATCTTGCGGCCTGGTGCGCTCGATGACCTCAACGACCAGGCGCGGGCCGTGGTGCGCATCATGGTCAATACCGGGATGCGGCCAGTCGAGATCATCAACCTCACTCCCGGCTTCATCCTGCTCGATGCGGAGATCCCGCATGTGCGGGTGAAGCCGTTCGGCCGCGTGCTGAAATCGCAGGCCTCAGAGCGCGACGTGCCGCTGGTCGGCATCTCGCTGGATGCGATGCGCGAATTCCCCAGTGGCTTTGCGCAATATGCCGACAACGGCGACACGCTATCCGCGACGGTGAACAAGTATTTCGAAGAGAACGGCATGTGGCTGTCGAAGATGCACACGCTCTATTCGCTGCGACATAGTCTCAAGGATCGGCTGCGCAGCGTTGAGTGTCCGGACGAACTCACCGACGAGCTGATGGGGCACGCCAGCGGCAAGCCTAAATACGGTGACGGCCATGGCCTGAAGCTAAAACTTAAATATTTGCAGATGATCGCGTTGGCGCCGGCCGACGCGGATGTGGCTTGCCGGCACGTCGCGTAGCTGGGCTCATTTAGACCCGCAGACCGTAACAATGTTGAGTGCTATTGCCTATCAGTCCTGGCAAATATGGTCAGTTAAAAAAACAGCTTCCTCAACCACGTGTAGAGAGCAAAGACACTGGCGCCCGCGCTAAAAAGCCAAGCCACGAACGAGCCCACCATTCCGTAGGCAAGCTTCCCGCCCAATTGCTCACTTAGCTTTTGAATCGCCGTGAAGATTGGCGAGTTGAAGTATTCGGCGATGTCACTCTTGTCCTGCCACTTAGATGCCTTGATTAGAATGCGAACTTTGCCAACAAGCGCCCGGCGCTCCTTAGGTATCGTCTTTGGCGCGCCAACGAAACATCCTGCCGCATGCCAGAACGACGCAATGACACCGTCAGTTTCGTCCAACGCGGCCAGCCACTCTTCGTGCTTAATTTCGCGCGTTGCGTTGTCAGGAATCCGGCGAACGGCGGCCCCGATAATCCAGCGACACCAGCGCTTGTGATACACGACCAGGTCAGCAGACAGCACGCCGCCGACGATGCCAATTATCAGGTCATTCAAGATACCCATGCGAGGCTCCCGATCGCGGGAGCAAGCTGGAACTGAGAAAGTTCGCGCTGCGCGGCCCGGGCACCGATGGCTGTCAGTGAGTAATAGCGGCGCCGGGGGCGTCCCGCTTCGGTGGGATCGAGTACCTCCCATTCAGGATCGAGCCAGCCGGAATTTTCGAACTTGGCCAGCAGCGGATATAGGCTTCCGGAGCCGATCCCGATCTCACGTGTGATCTCCGCACCTGACCACTTTTTGGAAGGGTCTTTCGCGAAGAAACCTAGTAATTTCAGCCCTGTAAGGGTCAGTTTTGTGTCATCTTCTGCCATATCCGATCCTATGTCGCCGTAGCGATACCTCTTATATCGGTACGGCGACATAGGGTTCAAGATCGCAGCGAGACATTTTTCGAGCTTGGTGGCGGGGAGATGGCCGAGCGACCCCGTCGCGAGCGATGGCGGGCGCTTGGAGGACGAAAACTTGACTTTTTTGACAAAAACGACGTATGGCTTGAGTGGTCCAATTACTCAAGGATGAGTCGTGAAGCCGTTTGTTGAGCAGGCCCGCCAAATATTGCTGCGGGACATTGATCCAGATTTCCTCGAATCCTTCGCGGTCGATTTAGCTTGGGAGTATAGCGCTCTTTATGATCGCTTGGCGGACGACGCCGCTCTCGATGATTTTTACAGGGATGAAGAGTTCAGTCGGCAGCGCGGTGACTGTGCTGTCCGATCTCTGGCCCGCGCCGCGAAACAGCACGGCGTGCCGTATGAGTTCCACCGCTTGAACTGCAACGGGCAGCGGAAAATTTTGGTTAAGGCCGGCAGGGTAGTGTTGATTTTGGAGCCGATCTCAACTCTGGCGGATCATCCGTCCACCGCAGACTACAAGGTCCAACTCGCAGATACTCACGGCTTTGTTCGTCAGCTCGAACTTGAACTCGGCGATCTACCAAATCGCATCAAGGATTGGTCGGGTACTATTCTAGGGGTCCTATTGCACGGACCGTCGGGTCGCAGGTTCGATCGCGAACAGAAATCGCTCGGCGCCGTGATGCTGGCTGTTCCAGACGCGGCGTATTCGAAGTGGGTCCTTCGCTTGGATCTGCAGACGGTAGCAATGAACGGGCGGAATCTGCCGGTGGAGGACGACATCCAGAGCGAACCCGAGCAAGATGACAACGTTGTTGTGACGTCCAAGAAGAGAAACTCAGAAGCGGACTACGGTTAAATGAAAGTTGGAATGCAAGCTTTTCGCGGGAAAAGACTTCGGCAAGCAAGGCTTGCACGCGGGCTGTATATGAATGCCCTTGGCGACATGCTTGGAATTACCGGGACGGCTGTCTCGCGATACGAAGATGGTATCGATAAGCCGCAGTCCGATCGTGTGGATCTTATCGCGCGACATCTTAACTTTCCCGTAGATTTCTTTTTTCAACCGGAGTGGTCGGAGGAACCGCGGGTGGTTCATTGGCGATCCCGGGCGGCTGAATCAAAATATGCGCGAGAGATGACCGAACAGCGCATGAGTTGGCTTTGCGAAATCTTTTCGTTTCTCGAGCGGGACGTGAATTTCCCCGTCGTCAATTTGCCTGGAATGAAGCTACCAGATTTCCGGGCCCTTACTCCGGATGCTATTGAACGTGCCGCGGAGGATGTAAGGAAACATTGGAAGCTGCGAGATATCCCCATTCAGGATGCTTGTTTGGCCTTAGAAAATGCCGGCATTCCGGTTGTCAATCTTGAGATCACTTCCGACAAACAGGACGGATTCCATTTCTACTCGCCTACGCTGGAGAGGCCTTTCGTCGGGATCAATACTCATAACATTAGCTGCGCCCGAGCGAGGTATGACGTCGCTCATGAGTTGGGGCACACCGTTTTACATCGCGATGTGACGTTGCAACAGCTAAGGGATCCTCTCCTAAACAAGCAGATTGAACAGCAAGCTCACCTTTTCGCCGGAGCATTTCTGTTTCCCCGTGAAGCATTTCGGGCTGAGGTTTTGGCTCCGACTCTGGACTATTTTTGTGCGCTTAAAAAACGCTGGGGAATGTCAATTGGCGCGATGATCTATAGGGCATTCAATCTGGGGATGATTGATGACCAAGAGAAAAGTATCTTGTATCGCAACCTGACCCGGCGGGGATGGCGCGGCGTTCTGCAAGAGCCGTTTGATAGTCCTGAAGAAATGCCAATCGAGCGGCCCAGAATGCTTCGACGTGGTATTGGCGTCTTGGTCAATGAAGGAACGAGCCGATCCGCGATTAAGGCGGCTCTGAATTTACCAGAGAAAGAAATCGAGGAAATCGCTGGATTGGAACGTGGCTTTTTCACCCCAGCAGAAATCCACCATTTAGCGTCTCCAAGAAAGTCGCCTCTTCGTGCGACAGATATTGAGAGCGGACAAGTAATCGAGTTTTCGCAGGCAAAGAAAAATTTCTGAACTTATGCTGTCTCGCGCCTCTTCTTGAGATCGGCGCCATCTCGCGAGCAGCGGCGCTGTCACCGGAGTCAAACGCGTTGAATCCATGCAGCGCCGACATCAGTGTTACCCCGCTGTAACTCGCCTGGCGCCGTCCCGCCGGCCATTCACGCGCGTTTGCGCTTTGCGGCACCGCTCGCCGTGCGCGGCTTCGGCTTGTCGCCGAACGCAACAAACTCAATCTTACCGCGCTTGATCCGCGACTTCAGCATGTCATTGATGCGCGTCTGCCAACCTGGGCCAGTCGCTCGCAGCGCCGTCACCACGTCATCGTCGAGCCGGAGCTTCACCGGTATCTTAGGATTTTCCGTGCGCGGCCGACCGGGCTTATTCTTGAATTGGGCAAGAATATCCGGCGGCAGTTCTTCGGCCGGGCGCGACGCGGCGAAGTCGGCCGCCGTCCATTCCGGGTTGTCGTCGTGGGTGGCTGGTGGTGTTTTCTTCCTAGCGGACATTTCGTTTCATCTCCTTTGCATGGGCGCGACGCAGGCTGATGGGGCGCACCTTGCCTTCACGGATTGTGAAGGCAAGGAAGTAAGGCTGGCCGTCGATGTGGCCCCAAGCGCGATAGCGCGTTTCGCCGTACTCAAAACGGTCATCAACGATGAAGCGGGCGATCACCATGTCGGTCGCGCGTGCCAGCGAAATGCCGTGGTTGGCGATGTTGATGGCATCTTTCGCTTCGTCGTATGGCTTGCTCATAAATATAAACGTACACCCAATAATCGGGGACGTCAAACATTATCGGGTGTACAAAAAATAGTGCGGAGTCAGGGGGCGGCTTCCGCCGGTCATCGCTTATTCGCCATCGTGCTCGATGAGATATCGGGTTTCGTCGGTCGACAGCATGGCCTCGCCAGCTCAACCCCTTGAAGGGTGCGCGGTGACAAACTACCTACGGAGGTATTGAAAAAAAAGGAGGTTTTACATGCCCCTTAAGGGAGCGCAGGAATTTATTGAAGAGATGGTGCGGGCTGTTCGCCCGGCTCGCGGCCAAGCGATCTCTGTCACCGAGCGGCAGCAAAAAAATGCAGACGATACCAATTGGATCGCGGGCATTGGCAATATGTCGCCCGACGTCATGGTCCGCTACGACAGCACTGTCGCCGAGATGCGCCGTCAACATCCTACGATCGATTGGGAAGGGATTACGGAGATGGACGGCAAGCGCCGCCGCATCGCCCGCTGGCTTTCCGAAGTCGAGGGCTGAGGAATGGCTGTTCGCCAAGGCAATGTGATGGTCTTTCACAAAGACAAGACTGGACCTATTCGTGCCATCTCGCTGAACGCGCTCAGAGTGCTCGGAAACCTGCAGGTTTTGGACGAGATCACAGACGCGACCTACGAAGATGTGCTTTCCACACATCGAGTTAGAATTGAAGCAGCGGCCAACGGAAAGGCCGCGCGCGGTGATGACCCGATTGTCGTTGAGTTCGAGGATATCTGAAGACGCTTCATTTGGGCCGAAGGTGCTCAACTAACGAAAGAAATGGAGCACCGTGTTTGGCAAGGGAAATAGAGGATGACCGCAGCGAAGTTCAACGGACGTGCCGAAAGCGCGCGCTTGGCAAGTGATTACCTTGATCGGATGGTTGCCCGCGGCTCTCATCGGCAAGCTGATCGAGCCGTTCGATACATTTACGCGCTGGAAGTCTGGTTGAATAACAACGTTCCGGCCGCGCTCGAACCTGTTCGTGGTGCGCCGCGCTCATCGCGAGGGACCGCGTCGCGATGCCCCTGACAGGTCGATAGTTGCTCAGGATGCAAGCTAGATCGCGCATGACTTGACGGCGTCGGAGCTGACACCACAGCGCGTGCGCGCAGTGGCATAGAAGCAACGTGCATACGCAACTCAATATTCCGCCGCGCGATTACTGCCCCTTATCTCAGTCAGGCTTCCTCGGAAACCGCTTCGCCAAATTCAGGCGACGCACAGGTGCCTGCTCGGGACTGCTTGCTGGCAATTGGTTTGGCTCAGCGGGTTTATCGACCTTGAAGTCCGCCTGGCCCTCGTCAATGCCCTTCTTCGCCCGCTTGTATGCCCACTTCGGAATCTGCGGGCTTTTGCTGTTGAGTTCGTTCTTTCGCTCGACTAACTCGCGGAGCTGCGAGGTTATCACCTCTTCGGACTCTTCCTGCCAGGCCTCGATAGACCAGAAAATCCGGGTGTCATTGTTGAGCTTGTCGAAAGCGTGTGCCGCGATGAGGTGAGCGCTCTGTTTTTCATTGGGATTTAGGAACGTGCTGATGCCGGATAAGACAGCGATGGCGATGGAAAAGAGACCGGCAACCACACCTATCCATGGTTCGGTTTTGGCTGCTTGTGAGAATGCGGCCGCGCCGACGATGGCGGAGATGATGACGATAGGCAGGCCAAGATAAAGATGCCTCCTGGACCAGCCACTGCACGCCTCATGGTGGCCCTTCAAAGAATGAAGCGTGCTCTCCTCAAGGCGCTGAGCCTCGACGATGATTTTAGCTCGCGATTGGGAGGCGGGCTTCTCGCCCGTTGTGATGTCAGCCATATGCGGGGAAATAGTCCGAGAACAACCTTCGCCAGGCATCCACGGAATCGCGGATTTGACCTCTTATCGCAAACTGCTCCGCCCGTAGGCAGATGTCGTGGGCTGTCTGCATACGACGGACAGCCTCTTCAACCTTTGCGGGGGTGTTGATGTAACTTCCGATGTCGTCGCCGTATCCCGCGGGATCGAGGTTCTTGCCTTTAACGATGCTGCGCGCTTTATCGAAGAAAAAACGAACGCCTGATGGGTAGTCCGTGATGCGGACGTTGTTCAAAATCTCCAGGGCGAGGACTTCGATATGGAATGAGCGGAAGAACGACCCATGGCTCTTATTCCAGCCCTTGAGCATTTTAATGAGTGGCACCAATTTCCCGCTGTGCGCTTTGTTGGCGTCGCTCATAATCTTGACGTGGGCCTTGGGATCAGTCTCAAGCCACGAGTTGGTGATGGAGTTTGCGATAAGGTAGCCGCCGGTCGTTCGGTAGAAGCCGGCGACGACATCGACAACGAAATCAGTGAAACGGATGGTGACAGCCTGGCCATTCCTGCTGATATCCGGCGTGCTGGTATAGGTCTTCTTCAATGCGCGCTTGGTGGCGTCGAGCAAACCCGCTGGGCCCATCGCGTAATACTTCACGTCGAAGATAATGAGGATATCGATGTCCGCCTCTTTCAACGGGGCGATCATGGTGGAGCGAGCGTAGGAGCCAGTCTGGAAATCCTCCAGCACCTCCATAGAAGCTTGAATGACCTTGCGCACGTTCTGCTGCCGAACAGAAACGAGGGTGCTTTGAAGGCCAGTGATTTCCAGGCTTGAGCGTAATCCCTCGAAGCCCTCTTGAATCGATGTAACCATGAGATGGTGCTCGAATGCCGATACAATCTGTATATCGCGCTTCGGAGAGTCGTCTATGCCGCTGAATTGGTTATCCCTCGTCTCTTTCGTTGCAAGCCATGCATGGCCCGCTAGAGGCTAGCAGGTATTGAAGGACGCCCGATTAGGAGCAATTGGTCTCCAGCAATGGGATCGAGGTTATCCTTGATCATGATCAGAAGTCGCGTGATGGTGGTGTGATTGGAGCAATTTTTGGAGCCGATAATGTACGAGCATTATAAGCTTTGCGACGAGCTGCAGCCGAAGGAAATTTGTCTCGTTGTAGAGCAGTACGCTCAAGGTAGCGTGAGTCGAGCTTACCATATTCACGTCCCGCAACATCGCCTATCCGAGAATTCATTGAGGTATCTCCTCCAGGCTTTAGTCATGAAATTTGAAGATAACGCCCCATTGACGATTGTAAGGGGCTTTCTGAACGACCGTGGCCGATCCCCCTCGTCCCACAAGTTCAATTGGCGGGTGACCTACCCCGAACCGGGAGTCCTGCGAAAGTACTGTGGCGGTGACACCTGTGCTTGGGCGGACCAAGTCATTCAGCCGCATGTGTTTCGCCCTAAGTGATCGCTGTTGCTCTCGGCGGGCGATTGGCGGATGGTGCTGTCGGCTGAGACAGTGATAGCAGA
The DNA here is from genome assembly GCF_051811025.1 of Tardiphaga sp. 813_E8_N1_3. Lineage (NCBI taxonomy): Bacteria > Pseudomonadati > Pseudomonadota > Alphaproteobacteria > Hyphomicrobiales > Nitrobacteraceae > Tardiphaga > Tardiphaga sp. 813_E8_N1_3. The sequence continues at coordinate 4,210,831 of NZ_JBPWQE010000001.1, read as the reverse complement.
CATATGCCTGACAACGTGGCGCCCACTTTTACACATTTCAGCTCTGATGGCGCAGAGCTTCCCAGAGAATACTATGCAGCAATTGGCCGCGCGCTGTATCGGTGGTCGCAGCTCGAAGCAACAGTCTGTACTCTGGCTGCGTCTATCCAGGGCCCGATCTGGTTTGATGCTGTAGCGGACCTGCGGGGTCCGAATGGCTTCAAAGTCAAGAATATATTTCAGCAATTGAGGGCGGTCGCAGGGAAACGGTGTGCCGACCAGTCGCTGATGGACGATTTGAATAGAGCCGAACTACTATACTCCGCGCGTAAGGCCTTTTTTCACTCCATGTGGGGGCGCGTCAGTTCGGCTGAGGAGGCTGCAGTTGGAATACAAGAGTGGTCTAACAGCTCCTATGACAACTTCCGGTGTGTCACATTGAATGAAATCGAGGTGTTTGCTTCAGAATGCACGGCGGCTTGGCAGAGCCTCATGCAAACAGCGCTACCTCTTTTCCACGGCGCTCCCACTATTGGGGTCGATGACTCTGACGGCTTAACTAAAGGGATTCAGGCGGCGGAGCTGCGAGATGCCAGTAAATAGGCCCTTCAAACGAACCGTACGGCAGCTAGCGGACGGCAGCTATCAACGAAGCGGAAACGGGCGCTATGTGAGGCATCCGCAATTTGCGTCAGGTATGATGCACTATGTGCGAGCATTCCAGATAATTCAAAAGGACCTCCTTCAGTTATTCGATTACGTTGAGCCGTCGGATACCAATCTTCCCTGTTACTCTCATCGCATTCTTGAGCTTCACGCACGGTGTTGTTTCGAGGTGGAATCGAACTGCAAAGCTATACTGTCTGAGAACGGTTACGCTGCGCGGCAAGGTTATTGGACGATGGCCGACTACGCAAAAATCAATACTTCACATCGCTTATCTTCGTACGAGATTAAGCTGCCGGTCTGGGAAGGATCTGCAAGTCGTAGACAGCCATTTGCGACTTGGGTTGGGGGCGGGCAGCTGCCTTGGTACCAAGCGTACAATAGCGTCAAGCACTCAAGGCATCATAATTTTAGCCATGCAAGCTTCGACAACCTTATTAGCGCCGCCTGTGCCCTCGTAGTTTTGCTATCCGCTCAGTTTTTAGATGAGGACGGAAGCCCAGCAGTCTTAAGCGCGGGTGATGAACCCACCGATGGCTTTGGCTTCGCGATGGGCGGCTATTTTCTTGTTAGGTTTCCCGACGATTGGCCCTCAGACGACAGGTACGACTTCAACTGGCAGCTGATGGAGAATGATCCCACGGCTATCCAGTCTTTCCGGTATTGATGATACTAGAAGCCGCAGCCTCGCTACAAAGGCGTGTTACAAACGCAAATCAGTTGCGACGTTAAGGGCACTCGTTGTCGCCATCATCGAGACCCGCCGCGGTGAGGCCGAAATTATCTTCAGCCGCTCGTCCACGCTTTGGCCTGTCGCATGCGACACGGATTTCGACCGCGATTGTCGGCTTTCGTCGGTCATGTTAAGACAACCAGACCTTGAAATCCCGCGCGGCAACACGTCGACGCAGCGCAAACGGAGCCGTGACATGCCATTGAAGGGCGCTCAGGAATTCATTGAAGATCTCGTTCGCTATGTGCAGCCTCCGCAGGGCTGCGCAATTTCGATCACCGAGCGTGAACCGCGCCGCGTCGATGGCACAAACTGGCGATCGGCGGTCGACGTCATGCCACTCGATGCTCTGTCGCGCTACGACAGTGCGACGACCGAACTTTGCCGCCAGTATCCCAAGATCGATTGGACCGGCATCACGGAGTTCGATGTCGAAAAGCGCCGCATCGCGCGATGGGCCTCTGAGGTCTAGAGCCGCCATCGACCTCCCCGAGCAACTGACACTTGGATGATCGCATGAAACGTGGACTGACCACGGGCGGGATCGCGTTGCTCGCCTTTGCAGCCGGCAGCACAGTTTCCTTCTTTACCTTGCCTATTTGGATAGTTGCTCTGATTGGCTGGGTAAACGGCGGCCCGCGCACAGATTGGCTCGGCTTTGCAGGCGGACTTATCGGAAATCTGGTGACGGCGTTCGTAGCCGCGATAGCCATCTATTTTGGTTGGCAAGGAATCAAAAGGCAGATGCGTGCTTCTATGATAAGCCGCGAGGAGGATCGTATTGAGCGTGACCTTCCTGGTCTTCAAGATCTCGCTGCGGCGCTTGAAAATCTGAACTACCTTCTTGAACTTGTCGGCAATGAGCCCGACCTTGTGATAAAAATACTTACGGACCAAGGATATCGTGACGATGGTTTCACGGCGCCAATCGATTTGATCCGCAGCAAACTCCCACGGGTCGATGATCGTCATCGACGTTACTTTGCAGACATTCTGCGCGCGATGGGAACTAGTTCGTGGGTGGCCCAAGTGGCGTTGCGAGGAGACCTGAACAAAACATTGCAACAGAAAGCCGCCTATGATCGGGGATTGGCTGAATTTCGTACTGCCATTGCTCAATTGTCCGATTTCCAGTCCCTTATCGAAGCACGCATCGCGCGATACGAGCTTCAGTTGCCGAAATTCAGGCGCGAGCTTGAGCAATATTTCGGCGAGTAAGCGCCAGAGCTGACCCGAAATCACCGCTCACCCTCCGGCCGCTTTTAGTTAGTTAGCGGTTTCATTCTTCCCTCGATGAAATAGTGGCGTGATGCTGCCGCTAGAGCTGTGCTTCGGCAAGGCGCTGGTTCCGCAACTCGACGTTCCGCCGCGCGCGAGCGACGACGTCGTCCTTGCGGCGGACCAATTCCAACTCGTGTTCGAGCCGCTCCAAAATTGGTGCGTAGACCGCGCCGTCTTCCACAATGCAGAACGACACGGTGTCGATGGCCTTGAGTAGCCATTCCTCCGTGAATTCGCCCGGCGCCGTGCGTGCCATCTCAGACGGCGTTCCGTGCGACCGCTGTCTGTTCGACGCGTCCCCACTGGTCGGCCATGGCGTCCGCGATGCCGTCGAACGCGCGGCTGCGCACTTTCCACCTGTTTCGGCCTGGCGACGCGCGATGCACGGCCGACCATGCCTTGTGCTCGGCCGTGCCGGGACGCGGCGGCGTCAGTGGGTTGGTCTTGGTGAGCGGCGGCAGGTTCTTGAGATAGAGCCCCGTCGCCTTGAAGGCGCGCTCGCCAAACCAGTGCGGCTGTACGGTCTGCGCGGCGCGCGCGAAATTGACGATGCGCGATTTCGCATGGCCGTGCATCACCGGATTCTCGACGGCGATCCGCTCGATCGGCGCATTCCAGCAAGCCGAGAACAGAGCGGCGCCTTCGTCGAGGCATTGCCACATGAATGCGAGGCGGCGCTCGGGATCCCACGTCGCATAGGCCGCGACGATGTCGGGCGCATAGACGTCGCTGCTGAGCTTGGTCGGCGGCTCGCGCAGCCAGCGTACGCCGCTGTTGCAAAGGCGCGTGCAGGGCGGATGCATGACGGCCAGCAGATCCCAGCCGTCGTTCAGGAGATCGCGGATGTCGCCGACGATGTGTCGATTGCTTCTGTCCTCAGCCGGCAGGAGATCGCACGACCATGCGTCGTGCCCGCGGGCGGTGAATGCCTGACGGACAACGCCACAGGTTTCGCAGTCGATCAAGACGCGCATCAGCCGTTCGCCGTCGCGATGCTTTCGAGGAACGCATCCAGGACCCGCCGCGGCCGTGTAGTGTACGGGCTTCGGCGTGTGGTCGCGCACGCGCACGAACCAGCACTCGAAAACGGATGATGCTCCATCGCTTCCGCGTGAGAGAGGCCGGATTTCCGCCAGCGCTGGTAGACGGCGGCGCCGGCTGCATTTGCCAACGCGGATAACACCAAGAAGCTCGCTTGGTCGATGCAAGGTGCCGGAATTCGCGGGTCTCGGTGCGGTGCAGGGTGATCTGCTGGGGACCAACCCTTCACCTGCAGGTGTTCCTCGGTGACGCGCCATGGCCGGCCAGCAACTCGCAAAAATCGTCAGCCATGCACCTACGGATCTCGCATGGGTCCGTCTGGCCGATACGGTGGGCCGCGGCGGAGACAGAGTTGATCGTGGAAGGGGTTGGCAGGTTGTGCAAATCAAATCTCCCATGGGTTAATTAGGGAGATGAATCTAGTCGGAAAAATCCGACTGTCAATCGAGTTCGTCGGAAAAATCCGACTTCCTACAAATTGATCATGGAGCGAACCACTCGCCCAATGACTTCGATGTCGGCTTTCTTCCGCAGGAGGGTGGGTTTATTCGCTGGATTTGTGGAGTGGGGGGCAAGATACGGCATGTCGCCGCTCTGCCACATCTTGAAAGTTGTCTGTCCTTTCACCGAGAAAATGTAGCACTTTCCACCAATGAGAGTGCGGTCCGCTTTATTGGTCACAATTATTGCACCCTCGGGCGAGTAGCGGTCCATTGAGTCGCCCTGAACGCGCAGAGCAAAAAACTCGCCCCGCCCCAGATCTGCGAACGCGAGCAGCGGAACATCTTCTGTTGGTATTTTGCTGCTTGGCGTCCGGAGTTGGCTGGCAGTAACAAAATCGATCAATGGCACTAGTGTGACCTTTGAGCCCGGACGCTCACTGATGATCAGACGGGTCGGGCCAATTAATTCGGCTACCGTCATGTCGAGCGCCTCAGCGACAAGCGGCAGCTTAGACTGATTGAAAGATCCCTTTTTTCCGCTGACTAAATCGTTGATATAGTTGCGCTCTAGACCTGGCACCCGCACAGCCGCTTCAACTGCGCCAAGCTGCAATTGTCCCAATCTGTCCTTAACTCTTTGCCGTAGCTCATCCTTCTTCATGACGGAATTATCCGACTTTTAATTCTGCGGCGCCAATGGGATTTTTCCGACGAAGATTATCGACAAATCGGAAATTTCCGACTATTCGTCGATTCATGGAAGAGCAACTCCGGCAAAACTTGATCCTGTGCGCCTCGGCTTTCGTCGAGCGGCGGAGTCTTGGCTTCGCCACCCTGGGGCGGCTCGCGGCAGGAGACTGGCGATTCTTCGACCACTTGAGCAAGGATACGAAGACGTTTACCGCCCGAAAGTATGACGAGGTGATGCGCTGGTTCCATCTAAACTGGCCGCCGGCTGCTGTCTGGCCGGATTCTGTGTCTCGGCCTCAGGACATGGTCACCGAGATATCGAAGGTGCAGCGATGATAGCGGCAACGCTAGCACTGCCGGCTACGCTCGTCAGGCGAGAATTATCCACTTCGAGATTCATTGTGCACAGATCCGGTCTCGGTCCGAGCGGCGGCTTGGCCAGCTCATTGAGGCGCAAAAGGACACTATCGGCCTGCACAAGGGTGGTCGGCCGAGCGATAAAACCTGTGCCGATGAAGAACAGGTTTTCCCGAGCAAGCTTGAGGATGCCGGCATCGATTGCAAACTGTCCTCGCGGGCGCAGCGCACCGCCGAAACAGGCAACCCGCTTCGAAGCGCTCATGGCCATGATGCGCCAGCGGGTGCAAGCCGGCGGGCGTGTGATCGTCGACGTGCTCAATAACGACACCGCTCGGTGCCCTGGTCGAGCGCGAGGTGATCGATAACGGCAAGACGCGCAAGTCGCTGACGCTGCCGGGCGAATGGTTCACGCGTCTTGCTGATGCTGTCTATCGTGGCGCCTTCGAAACCATGTCCGTCGGGGTGATCGCCGAGCCGCTGCCGGCCCTCCGCCGCGGAATGATCTGCGTTTCGTTGCGTTCCGCGTGCCTTTGAAATTCCGACATCAAGAGATCGACAATGTCAAAACCCGACCGCAGACCGCGGCCGCGACGCATCGCTGCAGACGAGGCCCATTCGTGGGCGCGTAACCTGAAACTCGGCAACATCCACGCCAAGCTCATCCTGAGCATGGTGACGCTATATGTCGACGTAGAGGGCGTTTGCTTCGTTAGTATTCCCTCGCTCGCTGAAGACTGTGAGATGTCGCCGGACACGGTCCGCAAGCGTCTGGCGTGGCTCGAACAGATCGGCGCTATATCGCGCACCGGGCAGTGGATTGACGAGAACGGCAACCGCAACAGTCTCGGCAAAGGCAAGCGGACGACGGACCTGATCCGGCTGCTATACGAGGCAGACACGGCCATCATTGAAGCCCGCGCTGTGGGCGATTTCGACGATGACACTGCAGCAGAAGCAACGGCATTTAGCCCTAGCTGCCAACAAGGGCTAAATTCGGAGCCAGAGACCGTTAGCCCTCGGCCAGGACTCGGCCAGCCCTCGCACTGTAGCAAGGGCCTAATCTCTGAACCTGAACCTGAATCTTCCCCCTTACCCCCTTCCAGGGGGCGAGAGAGCAGCGAAGTTGATCGGGTCGAAAGCGAACCGGAGCACTTTGCGCCCGCCTGGGCAGCGTGGCGAGGCCATGAGGTCATGCGGCGAGATCTCGCCCTTCACGAGTTCCGACGATTGGCCGCCAGCGATCAGCGTCTCTGCCGGGCAGCGATCTTTCCGTATCAGACCGCGCTCGAAAAAAGCCAACGCACCAAGCACCGCGAGAATTTCCATTTGTGGATTCGGCGGCGCGGTTTCGATGAATTCCCGACTGCCAAGATCGTCGAGTCGCAGGCGCCGCCAGTACGACGATGGCTGTGCGGTGACGAACTGGTCGGCATGGAAGTAGCCGGCGTGATGGCGGATCGCCGGGGCAGATTTCCGATCGACCCCGAACGCGGCGCGGGCTTCTGGACACAGATGGCTCATCGGGCGGACCTCGTCGCGCTGGCTGCGTTCCAAGGGCAGCGGGCGAGCGAATGGATCGAGGTCGAGCAGGGATCGGCGCAGTTCGCCGCGTGGAGCGGCTGGTTGCAGCAAGTGTTCGGCGGCGATGAGGTCAAGGGGCAGCGTGTCTGGACCGAGCCGCATGATCCGTTGCGCCATGACATCCCCGCGATCAGTCCGAATTTCGCATTCCGCAAGTGGAAACAGGTCTTGCGCGTGCCCGCGCCTTGGCCGCCGCGGCGTGACGGCACCTGGACAGCAGACGAGGGGACTCAGAGTGATGGTGAGTGGCTACAAGATCGGCGACCATGTCCGCATGGTCGACCTATTGGTCCGCAGCGCCCCCCCGGTCTAGGGACCGTAAACCAGGTTTTTCGCCTTACACGGGGTCGCAGCCCCTGAAATCTGAGCAGTAGATCAATTGAAAAGCGGTACACGCAAACGCGTGTTTCGCACGTGAGGATGCACGGACCAGCACGCGATGGCCGACGACGAATGGATCTCAATCACGGATGCGGCGGCGCGTCTGTCCAAGGCCGGCGACGCCATTGATCGGTCGTCGCTGTCCCGATACCTGAAGCAGCATTCGGAAGCACTGCCGGTGCAGCGTCAGGGCAAGTCGAACCTTGTTGAGTTCGGCGCGCTGCAGATGCATCGCTCCGAGAACGTGCGCATCCGCAGTTCGGCTGTCGCCGAAGATGCCGCCCCCGGCGGAACCCGAGAGCAGGGCACTCGCTTCAGGGGGTCGCAATCCGAGGGAACGGCGCGCAAGGCGCAAGCCGACGCCCTTTGGCGCGAGATGGACGTCGCCGAGCGCATCGGCACGCTGACGCCGGTCGCTGAAATCGACAAAGGTGCGCGCGACGCATTCGCGTTGATGCTTAGCGCGTTCGACAGGGCCATCGATACGGAAGCCGCTTCGGCCTCGGTGAAGTATGGGTGGGATGAACGGATCGCGCGCTTGGTGCTCAAGAACTTTATCCGCAAGGGCACCGATGTCTTCCACGGCGAGATGCTGAAGCAGCTCGATGCCATCAAGCGCGTGGCGATGGCGGCTGAACATGGCGACGATCGCCCGGTAGAGACGGCACTGCAGTGAGTTTCCATGATCCACGGCTGCGGTTTCCGCTGCTGCCGTCCGGCGCGAAGGTCGTCTTTGGCGCACTGGCCGCGGCGTCGCGACCGACTGAAGATCTTACGATCAGCGAATGGTCCGACCGGTACCGTAAGGTGTCGCCGGAATCGGGATCGCCCTGGCCCGGCGATTTTCGCACGGATCGCGTGCCGTACCGTTATGGCGCCGGTCTGCGACACATCCGCGCCGTCCCGCCGCCTGTGGACAACGACTGATGGTCGACGTGTATTATTGATCCGGGTAACGATGACGCGTGAGCGTCGAGCATCTCGGGCCGTCGAGCCAGCCACACTCGCGGGTTTGCCGCCGATGGATCTCGGCAGCATCGCCCGTCCGATGCGGTATATCGCTGGTCGTCTCACCTGCGCGATCAACGTCAATTCAACACTCGCGGAACGGGGCATCGTCGGCACGGGGTCCGCGCGCGCGAAATCGTTCCTGAATTGGGGCGTCGCGTCCGCGCCAGTGCCGGGCGCCGTTGCTGTCTCATCGCGTGGTCGTCGCGGCGGACATGTGGCCATCGTCAGCCGCGTCGAGCGAGGCCGCATCTATGTTTGGAATCCATCGCCGCAGGGGGAGGGATGGCAAGAGCAGGCCTATCGACACCGGGCGATTAGCTTCCGGATGTCCGGCAAAGAGTAACTCGAAGCGGCGCCCAAAAGGCTGTTATTCTTGCGTTCAGCTCATTTTCGTAGCCGCATTTCTACGACGTCGATTGCAAGCAAATCGGTGTAACGACGTTCGACGGTTTCAACCCAATCGTCCGCAAAGTGGGCGCCGTTTTCCTGTGACAGCGCTTGCCAAGCTGCTTGTTTCTCTGCACGGCAAGACAATATGGCCAAGCGTGAGACCACCTGAGCGCTCTCGGTGCTCTTGGCGAATCGCGTGGCTGTGGCGTCAGCACAGATCCGCCATTTCTTAATCGCGACTTTCGAGTCCTCCTCTGCCGTCGCGGCAGAAGAGGCAAGGCATATAACAGCAGCAAGCATCAGCCTATGCATTCAATTGCTCCTGAGATTGGTTGGGTGTCAGTTGGCACTCGCGCCGGTCTTCTCCAGTTTCGCGATCACCGAGTCTAAGTTGAAGCTCGCCGGCTTCTGACGCACCGGATACTCCTTGAAACTTTCCAGCCATTGTGTGGCGAGCGCCTGCATCGGCACCTGGACGAATGCGCGCTCCGCCATCCATTTGTTGTAAAGGATCGACTCGTCGCCGCGCTCGAAAGGGTCGGAGCGTAAGTTGAAAAGCTTTGGAATACGCAATTCGGTGAATTGCCCGGACCACACGCCGATGCCCTTGTTGTTTTGCTCCAGGAATACCGACTTCCAGTCGAGCACTCGGATCGCAACCAGCTGGCCGTCATCGTTCCAGTAGACGAACTCCTTGCGCGGCGGTTCCTTCGCCTCACCCTTGAAAAAGGGGGCAAGATTAAAACCATCGAGATGGACCTTGAAGGTCTTGTTGCCGAGCTGCGCGCCTCGCATGCATTTGCCGACAATATCCGGATCGCCGCCGGCCGCAGCAAAGGTCGGAATCAAATCGTAATGGGAGCACATCTCATTGTAGACGCTGCCAGCCTTGATCGTGCCAGGCCAGCGGATCACCATCGGCACGCGAAAGGCTCCTTCCCAATTGGTTGCCTTCTCGCCGCGAAATGGCGTTGTGCCGCCGTCCGGCCAGGACATGACCTCGGCGCCGTTGTCACTGGTGAAGAGGACGATGGTGTTGTCGGCCACGCCGAGGTCGTCGAGTTTCTTTAACAACTGGCCGACCAAGCCGTCCAGTTCAACCATACCGTCCGGGTAGACTCCGAGGCCCGTCTTTCCGTCTGAAGCAGGCTTCAGATGCGTCCACACATGCATACGGGTCGGGTTGAAATAGCAGAACCAAGGCGCGTTCGCCTTATGCTTACGATCGATAAAATCCATGGCCGCGCCGATAAACTCCTCATCGACCGTCTCCATCCGCTTGGTGTCGAGAGGGCCGGTGTTCTCGATCACCTGCTTGCCGACCCGCCCATAGGCAGGATCGATGGTCGCATCGTCGCTCTCACTGGCCTTGCATTTGAGCACGCCGCGCGGCCCGAACCTGGCCCGAAACTTAGCGTCCTTGGGGTAATCCGGATTTTGTGGTTCTTCCTCGGCGTTCAGATGGTACAGGTTGCCAAAGAATTCGTCGAAGCCGTGCACGGTGGGCAGATATTCGTTGCGGTCGCCAAGATGGTTCTTGCCAAATTGCCCCGTGGCGTAGCCGAGGGGCTTCAAAGCTTCCGCGACGCTCATGTCTTCGGCATGCAATCCGATGTCCGCGCCGGGCAGGCCCACCTTGGTCAGGCCCGTCCTGATAGGGGATTGCCCAGTGATGAAGGCAGCGCGGCCCGCCGTGCAACTCTGCTCGCCATACCAATCGGTAAACAGCGCACCTTCCTTCGCGATGCGATCGATGTTGGGCGTGCGGTAGCCCATGACGCCCAGGTTATAGGCGCTCACGTTGAACCAACCGATGTCGTCAGCCATGATCATGAGGATATTCGGCTTGCGGCTGCTCGATGAAACCGGCGCTGTCGGCTGCGCCTTTGGCGCTTGAGCCAATGCGCCGGAGGTCATCGCCGCAGTTGCCACCAGGGCCGACGAGCCAAGCAAGATGCCTCGGCGCGTGGGACGGTCTCTGCTCGTGTTTAATGGCGCTTCGTGTCCGTCTCTCTCCTTGGTGTCGCAGGGCATCTTGGGCTCCTTCTGCGCAGAGTCTCAGCGAACCTAACAAAGGTCAGCAGCACTTCCCTAGTACGGGGCGGCGTCCATTGGACTAGACTTAAATGGACTTGATCAGGTTGTAACGCAAAATGTTACGACCTGCGAAGCCCCAAAATGCCAAGGGTGGTCCGACCGCGAAAGTGTAGTCGCTTTGACAAAAACTTTAAGCGGTTCGAGTGTCTCGGATTGATGTCGTTGCTTACATAGAGCCCGCGACCGGTAGGTTGGTCGCGGGCTTTTTCGTTACATCTCAGAGCTTCGTTTTCTGTCTAAGTACGGTGCTTAGATCAGCGATCGCCGCTAAGAACGGTAGATTTCGACCGATCCATTTTTTGTTGGTGCGTAGTGCCACCACTGCGTGCGTTTCATCTTCAGCGATAATGCGAGCGTCGGTTCGAAGTAACGATGCCTGTTCGAGAGAGTTCATCAAGTCTTACCTGTGATTCTCTTGTAGTTTTTCAGCTGTGAACTTTCGCGCTCTGCGTGAGCGAATGCCAGCGCTTTATATTTTATTTCGCGAACGAAAATTCCATCGTTCGTGCGGAGCGCGATGCGTCGGCGTGTTGCGCGTTGGCGGTGATGACCGACAGTTGAAATGAAGGCCCTGATAGTTGACATAGTCAGGAGCTTTTGCTCCTGCTGCAAATGAGCTGCGACGATGTGTCTAGGGCGTAGACTCGTTAGTACAGAGCAACACGCGACTTCTCCCAGATTGATGAAGGCTAGGGTGCGGACTCATTAGCACGCATCCAAATCCGGACTGATGCGAGTTTGATGAACGCCAGATAGGTAGCTGCGAGTTTGTCGTATCGGGTCGCTGATTGCGAACCCGCTAAATCTCTGGATTTAGTTCCGCTTATGGCGGATAACGAACGCGCTATAAACGTGCTCTTTTGTCATGGCATGGCCCCCTTAGCGGCGGGAGCGTCACTCTCAGGCACCGGAAGAGCCCAGGAATGGCCGGCGATGGTCATAACGTAATCCAGCCCATGTACGGGAGTCGACATAATTCATAGCCAATGCCGTTCTCAATATAACCCTCTGAGGCTGGAAACGGGCCGGTAGGGGACGAGGGTGACGTACGGCCCTCGGCTTGTCGCTTGGAGACATTCCGTTGATGTGGGTCAACGGAATTGATCCTTTCGCGCTCATGTTGGTCTCGGCCGCGTCTAAGGCGGCTCCGGCCATCTTTCAGTCCGCAAGCACGAAGAGGAGTCTGACATGCAGGGTCTTTCGATCAAGTCTGCAACCGTTACCGGGTTTGCTGCCAGTGCCTTTTTAGGGCTTGCTGGTGTCGCTCTTAGTCCGGCGCCGGCCACCGCGGTCGTGTATTGTCAGTACGTTGGCTATCCGCCGAGCTGCGTTGCGAGGGCCGGCGTCGCGCTCAGGCCTCGTCCGGTGGCGCGCGCTGCAGTCCGTCATAACGCCGGCGGCAATTTAAATGGCGGCGTTAATCGCGTAGGCGTGCGTCGATAGCCCCTGACATTAGCCTCGTTCCTATTATGGCGAGGTCCGTAAGATTTGGTACCGGCTGTTAACCCCTAGTGGCCCGGTTTGAAAGCAGCATGGCCTGATTCATTTTTGGCACAAAGTGCACAGGACTTCCCCGGTGGGCAGGCATATAAAATGCTGTCTCAGCTGGCGGGACCACCATGTCAAAAGAACACCTTCATACTGCCTTCGTCATCGTGGGGGGGCTAGTCCCAGTCGCAATAGTTTTAGCTCTCGTTTTCTTAAAGTAAGGTCGGCTCTGCTGGCGAATTTATCGAGCGCGCCGATGCTAGACGCAGAGCTTTCTAGTCGAGAGTAACGCGAGGGCAGCTCATCAAGTGTCAACTAACGGCCTTCAGCCGGCCGTAGCCTTTCAGAAGCCTCGCCTGAGCCGCGACGACATGCTCGTGTTCCATTATCTCAAGCATACGCTGCAGAACGGCGTGCTTTTCACGCGGTCCAAGCTGAGCATAATCTCGCAGGATGAGTTGAGCGGCTTCCATCGCCTTGGTAACAATCTCGATGTCGCGCATCAGGGCACCTCAAACCCTATAATTGGGCGGCCACTCGGCTAGGCGCAGGCCCGCGCTCTCCTGCAAGCGATCGACGGCCTCGATAACGTCGTTGCGATCGAGCAAGTCCGCAACTCGTGAATTGTTTTCTCAAGACCGCGAGACTGCGTCTGATCGCAATCTGCCAGATTAGTTTCGGCGGGCGGCGCGGCGTTCGTAAAATATAACATGGGACTAGCCGAGCAGCCCCAGTCGAGAAGGGGGTGATCCAATACTGGTTGCTCTAAGCTTGATCTGAATCAACTCGCCTAGTCAACGGGCCAATAAAGTTGGTCGTTCCCTACTCGCAGACTATCAATTTCTCTGTTCCGCCGCAGCGGAAGATCTCTTGGCGCGAGACACGCAGCATGGACGCGATTAGGCTGCCCATCTGGTTGCGAACGATCTTGGTCTCAGGTGCTGCCGTTCTTATTGCGAGCGCTGGCTTGTTCGCCTGGCACTGGCAAACCCGGCCTGAAACCCTCACCATTGCAGTGGGTTCGTTGGATGGCGAGGCGAGCAGGTTAGTGTCAGCACTGGCCAGTAAGCTTGCGCAGCAGAAGGCACCGGTACGACTCAGCATGGTGGAGACGGCAGGTGCTGCCGATGCGGCCGAAGTATTTTCTTCCGGCAAGGTTGATCTTGCCGTGGTGAGGGGCGATGTCGGCGACCTCTCACAGGCACAAGCGGTTGTCGTTGTGACTCACACGGTGCTTCTGCTTGTGGTGCCGCCGGGTTCTGCTATCGCTGACATCACGGGTTTGAAGCGCGTCGCCATCGGAGTAGTTGGCGGCGACATCAACCATCGGCTCGTGAAAGTCTTGACCGACGAGTATGACCTCACCCGATCGGGTGTCGTCTTCAAGAATATCGGGGTGGCCGACGTGCGGCGCATGATCGACTCCAAGGAAGTGCGCGCGATCCTGACCGTGATGCCGCTTTCGGAAAAGTATTTGTCACTCCTGCGTAGCCTGTTCCCGCAGATCGGAAAATCCGGGCCAACGCTGATTCCTATCGAGTCAGCTCCCGCTATCGCCCAGAGGGAGCGAGCGTATGAGTCTTTCGATCTTCCAAAAGGCACGCTGCGAGGCTCGCCGCCCAATCCGACTGAGGACATCACGACGCTGCGCACCTCGTTCTATCTGGTTGCCCAAAAGAAGTTGAGTAGCGAGCTCGTTGCAGATCTCACAGAATCCCTGATGAAAGCACGGCGCGATCTCATTGCGGAATTTCCGATTCTTGCTCAGGTCTCGGCGCCCGACACAGAAGCTTCCGCCTATCTACCGGTACACCCAGGTGCTGCTGCGTTCTACAATGGTACACAAGTAAGTTTTTTGGACAAATGGGGTAATATTATCTTCCTGGTGCCGATGGTTGCGGGCGCACTCGCGTCCATACTCGCTGCATCATGGAAGTTCTTGTGGGCCGGGCCCCCGCTGACCCGCGAGGAAGCACTGGATGTCCTCTATGCGCTTGGGCGGCGTATCCGCAGTAGCAAAAGCGACGCTGAACTCGACGAAATTGAACGCGAAATTGACCGCGTGCTTGAGTCTCAACAACTGAAGCGAGTGTCGGGCGATGAAGAGGCCCGCGATGTCATTGCGCTAAACGTGGCAGCGCATCGTTTGGAAAACCTGATTCACGATCGTCGGCTGATGTTTGGATCGCAGCTAACTGCCACACCAAAGTAACGAACCGGAGCCGGGCCGAGCCTTCTTCCCAACGTATCGGCCAATCGCAAGAGCCTATGATCTGAAAGATGGGCACAGCTCTGTGGCAAAGAAGAACTGGGTAACTCACCGCCGTGAATACGTCGGTCTAACGCTGACGTTATGGAGGGCCGGAGTGTGGCCGGCCCTCCGCGCATCCGTGTGTCGATTGTTCAGTATTTGGCAACCACACTACCCGGGCCGCCAAAGCGATAATTTATACGGAGCGTAACCAGATCGATATCTTGTCCGATTCGGTTGGCTGCACCGGCGAGAATGGGATTGGGAACGGAGAAGGAGTTATTTGCATCCCCCATGAAGAGACGATCGTATTCGATACCGAACGACCAGTTCGGTGCGAAGCCATATTCCCATCCGACGCCAACGACGCCGCCCCATCGAGTTGCGCTAGCCGACGCCACGTTGATGCCGCTCGCCGTATTCCATACGTCCAGTCTGCTCCTTGCGGTCGCAGCGCCGCCCTTCAGGTAGAAGAGGGAGGCATTCCAAGCATAACCGATCTGGCCTGTAATGAGCCCGAGGGCATCCACTTTGACGCCGGTTGAATAGACAGGATTGAGCGTACTCACGCTGGAGCCGGTGAGATCTGCCCAGTCGCCCTGACCTTCCAGGCCGAAGACAAACTGGCCGGACTGCCAACGATAGCCAACCTGACCACCAAAAACGCCTCCCGAGCGATCGGCACAGCCGTCTGCGATCGTTGCACCGGTCAATGGGACGATACCCCAGCAATTACGACTGGATCCCCAGCCGCCATTGATGCCTATATAAAAACCGGTCCAGTCATAAACGGTGGCAACGAGAACCGGTGGTGCTTTGTACGCACGCGCAGGAAGATCAGCGGCCATAGCAGGTGCTGACATCGCAACAAGACCGATCGTAGCTAGTAAGTGCCTTTTCATGATCTGCATCCTTACTTCTTCAGAAGAACGGGTCATTGTTCGCGCAACATAGGCGTCGCGGGCTGGATGACCCGTGCCAGAATGGCAACACTCAAGACTATTATTCCGGCGGGTGATTTTGAATTGCTGCTCGTCCTGCTATTAGAGCCGAACGTTCTGAACGCCTACCAGAGCACAGTGCGACGGACCTGGAATGGCTATCGGTTGCAGGAATGAAGGGTCCGCATCGAGCGAGATAGTGCGGCGTATTCCACCGCCGTTCTAAGTCGGCGAGCCGTTCTCGTCTGATTGATCGACCGTGTCGCGCGCTTCAAACCATGCAAGAATCTTCTCCGACGGAATTGCCACTCTCGGACGATAGGGATTGATAGTGCCCGCGGTCACGATCAGACCTGCGTCGAACTTCCGTCGCGCAAACGCCTTCGCTTCCGCCTCGGTTTCAAAGATCTTGCTCAGTCGGGGATTTCGCCGTTGTAACAACGTACCGCTTCTAGGTACTTCAAAGGTGACATACCAGACGCAAGTCATGTTTAGTCCAGACGGTACGACGAGATTTGCTCGAATAACCGGGATTTTCGCTAAGGGGCTCTCCGGCCAAGTCGAACGCGGTCAACGGATATTTTCTTACGAAGTCATCGGCCACAGCATCCGCGATGGCTCGTTGACCCAAGTCAATGAAACGGTTTTCCACGCGCGACGTGCCAGCGGCTGACCTCTACTCGACGAACGCCCTTCAGTCGTGGCGATGTCTGCGTCCTCCGTTTGCTGACGAAGTGAATCGCACCACTGCCGCGATCAGGCTCGGAACTGAGCTGTCACTGGTATAAAGCGCAGACGCCGGCCTGCCATCGCACACACCTGCGAACCGCGCGGCGAGTTTGTCGAACGGTCGTTCGCGCGACGCATACACCGTCTATTCGGGTTCTGCCGGGGCCGCATCCGATTGCGATTTCGATGACCATGGCGTTTGGTCCAGGAAGGGGGGGCAGCGTCATACCATACGCCGAAGATGCCATTGATAGCCCTAGCAAGGCCAGTGCGGTTGATCTGAACATTTTTCCTCTCCACGGGCGGTGCAGTCAAAACCTCCGTCACTGTTGCCTACGAAATGTGGGGCCTACTCTTGAGATAGATCAACGTTTGCTCCGGCGACATCAAGAAGGTGTTTCGCATAAGGAGTGCATCATGAAGAAGCTGTCCTACCTCTCGCTCATTGGCCTGGTCTTCACATCGGTGGCACAAGCTCAAGTGTCCTTGGACATGGCGCGGGTCAGTTGCGCGCAGTACCTGGCTCTGTCTGCGTCGGACTCTGCCGTTTTCTCGG
The DNA here is from genome assembly GCF_051811025.1 of Tardiphaga sp. 813_E8_N1_3. NCBI lineage: Bacteria > Pseudomonadati > Pseudomonadota > Alphaproteobacteria > Hyphomicrobiales > Nitrobacteraceae > Tardiphaga > Tardiphaga sp. 813_E8_N1_3. The sequence continues at coordinate 4,194,213 of NZ_JBPWQE010000001.1, read as the reverse complement.
CATGGATGAGTGGTTGGTTCAATCAGAAGTCCGGCTATGTCTATGTGGATCTGGATGCGTATGCCCGGAACGTCGCCAACTTAAAGTCCTGGTGCGCTTCCAATCCAACGCAAACGGTTATGTCGGGACTTCAGCGGGCGACAAGCCGATAGGTGTCACAAGAGAAATGGGGAAGGTATGAACAGATACATCGCGTCATGCTGCCTTGTGCTGATCGGCACGCCGATATCGCCGGTCAACGCGCAAGTCGTGATTGATCTTTCGCAGATCACTTGCGGGCAATTCCTGAAGACGGATACTGAACGCCAAGCTCTGATCGGCTGGTGGATGAGCGGCTATTTCAGCGCGACCAAAAACCTCAACGAGCTGGATCTGCGGTACGTCAAACGGAACGTTAAGGTAGTCACAGAGTACTGCAAAAAAAATAAGACCTACACCGTTATGAACGCGATGCAAAAAAACTGGCGATAAGCACTGTTACGAATTAACGCCGAGGACCGCCGGGGTGGGGCGGAAGCAGACCGTCCCATTAGCGGAAGTTTGCTGGACTGAGTGGATAATCTCACCCAGTCCAACACCCTCGACTTACTGACAGTTATACATGATGCCATCGCCGCCCTTGATCGCGGTGCCGGGCGTGCAGCCGATACCATTGCGCGCAGCGTAGTCGCTCCAGCCTGCGTAGCTGAATCCGGCGCCGCTCCATGGCCCATTATAATAGTGGGCCCTCACAGCGTACCAAGGAAGGCCAGTCGCAGTGTAGTAGTCACTCCCGAGATAACCTCTCCTGATGTAGACGCGGGTCTGTGCCTCCGCCTGACTGACTGTCAGCGATAGACCACCTTGCTCAGTCCAGCCCGGCGACAGCAGCGTCGCAGATGCCAGGCTTGCCGCAGCAATTATCGTTGTTCGCAGAGTAGTCGTCCTCATGCCTACTTCCTCCGTTGCCCATCCCCATCTCTCATCTTTAATTTGGCAGCGGAGATTACGTTGACCTAGATCAAGCAATTTTCCAGGCGAGGGAGGTGATGTGTTGGATATGGGCCATGGTTTCTTTGTGGATGCCCGGGTTGAACATCGCGCCACATGCGCACCGGATCGGGCCTCGACCCAGCTTGTTGCGATATCCGGCATCCCATAGCGCGTATTTGTTGGCGGCCCACTGTTTCTGCCGGCGCCACGCCTCGAACTCCGCTTCGGTGCGCTTCGGCAGGAACACCTTCCATGCTGCATCGAATTCGGCGCGGGCCGTCTCGAAGTCTGGTGCGTCACCCCTGAAGCATTCTTCACGATGGAGCGGATAGAAGCCGCAGGACCACTTCCAGATTTCCGACCGTTCGGGGTTCGGATCCCAATCCTGCCGGGCGATGGTGCCGACGTGCACGTCGCGGCACCAGATTTCCCAAGTCTCCAAACGATCGTCGGTGCGTCGCCGCGTCAGCTCCGGCATCACGGCGCCTCCGGGGCGTGCCGTCGTCCAGGCGCCAACTGCAGCAATGTCGCCAGAGGGCGCTTTTTTGCTTTCGCGCAGCGCTCGCAGCGCAGGCGGGTGGCTAGATCGTGGATGCACGTCGTGTCGACATGCGGGAGTTCAGCCAGGCTGACGTCGCGCTTGATCCGACATCTTGAACATTCGATTTCGAGCCATGGGAAGCCGCCGTTCAACGCTTGGTCGACGGTTGGTGACGGGTCGATCGGCTCGCCGTCCGCCCACATTCGCTCGTTCCAGCTTTCGCAGGACAGCTTGTCGGCTTCACGGATCAGGGCCTCACCCTTCGCACGCAACTCGTCCGACTGGCGGGCAAGCATCAGTGTCACGCCGCGCGCCTTCGTCAGCTCTTTATTCAGAGCCTTGCGGTCGCCGCCGGACAACAGCGTCGGGTGTGTTTCGGGGACATGATGCGCCCACGATAGACCGTGAACGAGACGAGAACAAACCGGTTTTTGCGGCGTCCTACATGATGTCCTACATGCCCACCATTCCGGAGTTTCGCCTATTGATTTCGTTGGTGAATTTGGTTTTTTGCCGGTCAGCCGTATCCCTTACGGAGCGCCATCCTCATCTAAACCATTGAAAAGCTGAAAACTCTAAGCAATCATGAGCTTAGAGAGGCCACCTTGCTACACAAACGTAGCCCACAAAGGTGGTCCACAATGGCGGCTTTGAGTTATATGCAGCGGCGTGCACGCCTACGGCGAACTGCTGCCGGTGTTTGGTGGTGTTTTCTTTTTAACGGACATTTCGTTTCATCTCCTTTGCATGGGCACGGCGCAGCGCTGCGCAACGATGAAGCAAAGCCGTAATTGGTCATGGTTGAACGAGATCTTGATAATTGCTTGAGACGAAAATTCCCCAGAATAAGCGATGCCGATTGGGAAGATATGCTTGGAGACCGAGGCCCCCTCAGGTCCTTATCTGCAAAAATCACTATGAGATATCGTGGCGCTAATGGACGCGGGATGAACGAAGTCGAGGCGGGCAAAATGAAAGAGGCCGCCTACTGAGGCGGCTTTACTTTATGAACACGACGGCTGCGACTATCACGACAGGGATTAGCCCAGCCACGATGACGAAGGCGCTATAAAGGTGTTCTTTTGACACGGCAGCTCCCTCAGATGAGGGAGCATTTTATGACCCGCCTTCGGGAAAGTCCTGTGCACTTTGTGCCAAAAACCAAATAGGCCGCCTTACTTCTTTGGGTTGAAGCGGCCATCCAATATTTTCATATTCCCGTTAGTAGGGCGCCCGTTGCTCCGCTATGGCTTCGCCCAATTCGGCGTCCGACATGGGGCTTACGGGCTGGCGCAAAGATCCGTCGCGGAAGCCGCGCTCAATGGCGGTGCAGTGCTCTGAATCATCGGCGATGATGAGCTTCCTGATGCGGGCTAGAAATGCCGTGAAAGGTATCGACAGTGAAGTTTGTTCCGCTCCTATAATCTCTTTCCAAGTCGTGTACTGATAATCAGACGACGTCGGATCGGGTCTATCGCCTGAGTTCAACCAAGGTCGCTGATTTGCGGATACATAGGAAACGCAAAAAATGGAGGTCGAGAGCGGGTCCATTACCGGGGGAGTACGTGAGCGCCTATCTCTGCGGCCCCGATAGGTTCACCTCGCGCTCAGCCCGAAAAATATTGCTGTGCAGGCTGGCGATCCACTGCCGGCCGCTAGAGGTAACATTGAGATAGCGGATCGCGAGCTGGATCTGTGGTGCAACGTTGGTCCAGTAGAACTGAGGAAATTTATAGACGATGTCAGCCGGCGTTGCATAACCGAGTGCTTTGTTCAGTCCGATCTCCTCGAATTCATGGAACAGAGCATTTGATTTCCTTATGTAATTAGGATCGCCGAGCTGGCCAATCAGATCAGCGGCACGCAACAGCAATCCTTCTTCCTCGTCGAGGTCATCACCTTCTCCGTTTGCTGCATCGACGTAGGGAAAGCGCGTGTATTCGATGGCCCGGGCAATCCGGGCGGCGTCGACTTCCTCTACGGCATGGAGCCGCTCAATCACGAAGAGCTTTGAGCGGTCGACATGGTATGGTGCGAGCGCTGCATCGGAGGATCCAACCGGCAATTCAATTTTGCGCCCAGTAAGGTCCGCAACGTAAGCGCCGTCTTCATCGCCCTGGAGAATGCCCCGCACATATCCAATGTCATGGGTTAGGCAGGCCATAATGAAGTTCGCATAGTCGGCTGCGGTGGTGGTCCGTTGCAGCGCGCGGCCCGCCAGAATATCGTTCCCGACCAGCGTAACCAGCATGGTGTGCTCTATATTATGATAGAGTGCATCACTGTTCCCGATGCACTCCAATGCCAGCCTGGCGGCAAAGGGCAGCAATTTTATCAAATCGGAATGCGAGGAGCGGAAGCGGCCTTCGGTTTCCTGCGCCAGAAACGAGCCAAGAGCTTGCGCTGTCAGTTGAGGAATTGTGATCATCTCGGCACCTGTCTTGCCCAGTCGTTGGTTGCGCCATGATCGCCGGGTCCTCAGCGGTGTCCTTCAGCTTGGGCATCGCGGAACGCCGTGAGTGCCTAAGGATTTCGGTGGAATCTACTGGCGAGAGCTCCCTAAGAGTTGATCTGAATCAACGCTCCGAAAGCCGGATCCTCGAAGCGTTCGACGTCGAATAGAGCTGAGCGCCAGCGGTGTGCTGCCTCACCGAGCGCGGGCTTCATTCCATCCCCTGGCCCGTCGGCGGAACTACATACAGCGTCAACGCAAAGACTGCGTAAATGAAGATGAGCAGGGCGCCGACGAACCAGGCCGAGCGACCGCTGCTCGTAATGAAGCTCGCCGTCACGGTCGCAATCATGACCATGGTGACGGCGCCGGGCCAGAACTGCAGGCTCATCGGCGATGGTCCGACGACATAGCTGAGCAGCACCAGGGCGGGCGCTACGAACAGCGCTATCTGGGAGGCGCTGCCAAGCGCGATGCTGACGCTCATGTCGAGGCGGTCCTTGCGTGCCGCGGAAAAGGCAACGGCAAACTCGGCGGCGGCCCCGACCATTGAGACGATGATGAAGCCAACGAAGGCCGGGCTCATTCCAAACGTTGCTGCGGCCTTCTGCACCGACTCGACAAAAATCTCACTCACAAGTGCAACCAGTACAGTGACAACAAGCAGTGTGCCCACCGCAAGGACAATCGGCCAATGTTCCTCGCCTTCGTCATGCGCGGCGCTTGCGAACAATTCCTTGTGGGTCTTCAGCGAGAACAGCAGGCCGAGTGCGTAAGCAATGATGAGCAGGATGGCGAGGCCGATGCTGAGCTTCTGCATGATGGTCTCACCCTGCACAAGATCAAGGTCGGCGACTGCCGATGGAGCAAGCAGAGCGACCGTCGCCATCAGTAAGAGACCGGAGTAGAGTCGGGCGCCGGAACGGTTATATTCTTGGACGTGGTAGCGCAGGCCGCCGAGGAGCAGACAGGCACCGAGCATGAAGAGGGCGTTGGTGACAATCGCACCGGCAATTGACGCCTTCACCAGCATGTACTGGCCCGCATGTAACGCGGTGATCGCAATGATCAGTTCCGTTAAGTTTCCCAGCGTCGCATTGAGCAATCCGCCGACGGCATCACCGGTCTTGGCGGCAACCGCTTCGGTCGCGTGGCTGAGCAGGGCGGCCAGCGGTACGATAGCGAGAACCGAAAGCATGAACAGCAGGGTATGGGAATGCGGCGCTATTGCTTCCGCGACTAGCACGGCAGGCACGAAGATCAACATCCAAAGCAGCGGTGTATGCTGGATCTGCCTGAGCAGGGGGGTCATGACGGCGGTCTCCTACCGAATGCGATGGCGGAGAATCCGTTCCTGTCCCGGAACGGTATTGATCTGGCTCAACAAGAGCTCACGCCAAATGTTGGTGTCACGTCAGAATCCGTCGGGAGGGCCAGATTTATCTGGCGCAAATCGGATCTCAACCAGAGCGGGTTCCGTCGCTGAGAAAGTCTACCTACCGGGATTCCTCATATTCATGGGCGACTTCTTCGCTTTGAGCCGCGATGAATAAGATGTCACTCTCAATCTCCACGAAACTTGTCGATCTCATTCAGCGGCCTTGAGTGCATCCAAACAAGTGGAGGATAATTCGGCGGACTTTTCCTTGAGGCAGCTCGTGATGCGCCCACGCCCCGGGCGCACTCCCGCGCACAGACGCTTAAGTTCGCTCTTGCAATCACGCGCGATCTTCAGGGGATCAGTCAATTCGCTCTTTGCGATTGCAGTCTGATCCGCAAGGCAGACCGCAATGCCCAGAAAAATGATCAATTTGACTTTCTGAATGCCCATCATGAGAGCCGACATCGGACTTCCCTTGCAACAACCCGCGACCCAGATCTGGATCAAAGTCATCTCATGTTGCCAGCACCAACATGTTTCGATCCTAAGTGAGTTCAAGCACCAGGCTAACAATCTGGGGGTCTTTTCGCGGGGCTGCCTTGAAGCCGAACCTGGTGAAGATCTTTCGCATCGCGGTGTTTTCCGGAAGAACTTCTGCGGTCAGTTCTTTCAGCCCGGCATCGCGCCCGAGTTTGATGAGATGCCGCATGAGGATCGAGCCCACGCCGCGTCCCTGCCACCCATCGACTACCATAAACGCCATCTCGGCGCGGGCTGGCTCGGAAACGATATATCGGCAACCACCCACCAGGACATTCCGGCCAGCTTCCTCAGCGCGCGCAACCAGCGCGACATGATTTTCGAAATCAATGTCCATGAAGAAAGTGCGTTCCTTGTCAGAGAAATGGCGTTTCATGACGAAAAAACGGCGCTGCAGCGATTGTACGCTGGCCTGCGCCAGCGCGGCGAGCATGTCGGGCTCGTCTTCCGGCCGAAGCGCCAGAATACTCACAAGGCTGCCGTCGCGTAACTGCTCATGCGCGGCGTAGGTGGCAGCGTCGGACATGGGAGCTCCGCTGGCATGGTCGGGAAATCTGTTCAGCCCAGCATCAAGCAAACGTCGGCCGGCGGACGGAGGCTTGATCTGGATCAAGACTATCGGATGACCGGAGCAGCAACGCTTGCGTACCTGAACAGATCAAGGCGTGTCCGTGAGAACACTGCGCCGCGTTTTATCCGGGGACGATGTCATCCGACTTGTGGTCCGGTTGGGATTGCTGGCGTTGCTGGTGATTTGGACGTTCATCGTGATCCGCTCCTTCGTGCCAATTCTGGCCTGGAGCGGTGTCCTTGCCGTCGCCTTCTATCCGGTTTTCAACTGGCTGGCCAAACTGCTCGGTGGCCGTCCCAGAACGGCTGCGACGATCCTCACGATTGTCAATCTTGGAATTGTGATCGGGCCGGCGACATGGCTGGGTCTGAGTGCGTTGGACGGTGTAAGACAACTCGCCGATGACCTGAGTGCCGGCAATCTGGTCATTCCGTCACCGCCCGAACACATCAAGGAATGGCGTTTCGTCGGATCCCAACTGTATGAAATCTGGAGCCGGGCGTTCAGCAATATCAAGGCGGTGCTACGCGAGGTGGCGCCGTATTTGAAACCTTTGGCGGGGACGATGCTCACGCTTGCGGGGAGCGCCGGCGTCGGTACGCTCAAGTTTCTGCTGTCCGTGCTTATAGCCGGTTTTCTCTTTCCCTACGGTCCCCAACTGGCCGCGGGCGGAAGGCGCCTTCTGTCCCTCATCGTTCCCGAGCAGAGCGAACATTTGCTGGATCTGGCTGGGGCGACAATCCGCGCCGTCTCTCAGGGCGTGATCGGCGTCGCGGTTTTGCAGGCCCTGCTGGCCGGCATAGGATTCAAAATGGCCGGCATTCCCAGTGCTGGCCTCCTGGCCTTTGCGGTTATGCTGCTGACCATCATTCAGATCGGCGCAGCAATCGTCATTCTTCCTGTGGTGATCTGGATCTGGATGGACAAGGATTTCACCACGGCACTGCTGTTGACGGTGTTCCTTGGCCTCGTCGGCGTGCTCGACAACATATTGAAACCGCTTGTGATGGGGCGCGGACTTACGACTCCGACACTTGTCATCTTCATCGGCGTCATCGGAGGAACTCTTGCGCACGGAATTGTCGGCCTCTTTATCGGGCCGATTGTTCTTTCGGTCGCCTGGGAGTTGATGGCGGCATGGATGCGCGAGGATCAATCCAGACCGGCGCCTAGGCTGCCTGTGGACCCTTGACCTAGATCAACGATGCCTTGTGCAACGCGCCCTGAATGAGTTGGCGCGACGATGAGGTCGGAACATGTCGAAGGAAGCGTCAAACTTGCCGGGCGGTCCGATGTCCGGGCTCGTTGCCTCGGCGGTGGAATACATGGTCGATGCTGGACAGCGGAGCATGCTGTTCCTGGATGTCATGCGTCAGCGTGGCGATCAGTACCGCGAGCATGTCGCGCAGACCGCACCGCATGTCCTTCAGTATTCAGCCGAATTGATTATCGATGGTCGCGCGCTGAATGAACCCGTGAACTACGCGCTGGTCCGGATCGTTCCGCCCGAGGGCGTTGAGATCGATCTCGAGCGGCGGCCGTTTATTGTGGTCGATCCCCGTGCAGGTCACGGTCCGGGGATTGGCGGTTTCAAGGCCGACAGTGAAATAGGCGTCGCGATGAAAGCGGGTCACCCCTGCTACTTCATTGGCTTCCTGCCGGAACCGATGCCGGGACAGACTATCGAGCGCATTGCATGGGCCGAGGCACAGTTCATCGAGAAGGTCATCGCTCTGCATCCCAAGGCTGACGGCAAGCCATGCGTCATCGGTAATTGCCAGGCCGGTTGGGCCGTCATGATCCTGGCGTCTCTGCGGCCCGAGCTGTTCGGGCCGCTGATTATCGCAGGCGCTCCGCTTGCTTATTGGGAAGGAGTGCACGGCAAATACCCGATGCGCTATTCGGGCGGCCTGATGGGAGGCAGTTGGCTTACCGCGATGACCAGTGATCTCGGTGCCGGCAAGTTTGACGGCGCGTGGCTGGTGCAAAATTTTGAGAACCAGAACCCCTCCAACACGCTGTGGAGCAAGCAATACAATGTCTATTCCAATATCGATACCGAGGCGGATCGATATCTTGAATTCGAGCGCTGGTGGGGCGGTCACGTCAATCTGAATGCCGAAGAAATCCAGTTTATCGTCGACGAGCTTTTCATCGGCAACAACCTCGCTGCCGGCAAGGTCGAGATGTCTGACGGCCGGAAGGTCGACTTGCGCAATATCAGGTCGCCGATCCTGGTGTTCTGCTCGGAGGGCGACAACGTTACGCCGCCGCAGCAAGCGCTGAACTGGATCCTCGATTGCTATGCTGATGTAGATGAGATCAGGGCGTATGGGCAGACGATTGTCTATACGGTTCACCAAAGCATCGGTCATCTGGGCATTTTCGTGTCCGGCGGTGTCGCCAAGAAGGAACACACGGAGTTTTCCAGCAACATCGATCTCATCGATGTATTGCCGCCGGGTCTCTATGAAGCAACCTTTGAAGCCAAGGGGGAGGCGACCGCGAGTGCCGACCTCGTCGTTGGTCAATGGGTGATGCGCTGCGAGGCGCGGACGCTTGATGACATCAGGGCCATGGGCGGTAATTCGCCGGAGGACGAGCGGCGTTTCGCTGCCGCCAAGCGCGTCTCTGAGATGAATCTCGCAGCTTACCAGAAGTATATTCAACCCTGGCTTAAGAATGCAGTGACGCCGCAAATGGCGGAAATGATGCGCAATCTGCATCCGTTGCGGCTGCAATATGAAGCTTTCAGCAGCAAAAATCCCTGGATGAACTGGGTGGAGTCGGCCGCAGAAGACGTCGAGGGTAACCGCAAGCCGGTTTCGAAGGACAATCCCTTCCTCGCATTCCAGGAGCAGATGGGAAAGCAAATCGTTCATATGCTGGATAGCTGGCGGGACTCTCAGGAGGCGCTCAGCGAGGCCATGTTCCTCAACATCTATGGTTCGCCTGCATTGCAGGCGGCCGTCGGCATCGACCCTAAGTCCGAGCCGTCGCGCCGCCGGGAGATGTCGGCTGAACACCGAGCCATGCTCGACAAGAGGATCGCTGAACTCAAGTCCAAGATTGCGGAAGGAGGCCTGCGCGAAGCGACCTTGCGTTCGTTGCTTTACGTGGGCTCTGCGCGGGGAATGGTCGATGAGCGAAGTATCGAGGCGCTGCGTCAGGTTCGGCGCGATCAGGTCGAAGCACGATTAACGCTGCCCGAATTCAAGACCTTGGTGCGCGAGCAGTTCTTCATGTTGTTGCTCGATCCGGAAGGGGCGCTGGCCGCTATTCCGGCGTTGCTGCCTGCGGATCACGATCAAAAGCAGGCAATTTTCGCGGCGATGCGTGAGGTGTTGTCCGCGAGCGGCGAAATCACCGGCGAGCGCGCAGTCAGGCTCAAGCGGATGGCCGGGTTGTTCGGTGTCGAAGCAGGTGGGATGGGGGCGTCAAACGTTACCCCTTTCGATCCTGAGGCCAGAGCGTCGTAGGGCAGGTTCAGTCAACGGGGAGTGGGAGCAACATAATGTCAGCTGACGCAATCCAAGCACGATCTCCCAGTAAATATGATCGCCTGATCACGGCGGCAAAGGCCGTTCCGCCTGTTGCGACCGTTGTGGTGCATCCTTGCGACGAGACCTCGCTGCGCGGTGCTGTCGATAGTGCGCAAGCCGGCATCATTCGGCCAGTCCTGGTCGGTCCCGCTCAGAAGATCAAGGACACCGCGAAGAAAAGCGGCCTCGACATCGCGGGCTTCGAGATCGTCGACGCTGCGCATAGCGACGACGCTGCCGCCAAGGGCGTCGAACTGATTCACGAAGCCAAAGGCGAGATGCTGATGAAAGGCAGCCTGCATACCGACGAGCTCATGCGAGCCGTGACGGCAAAGGTCGGCGGCTTGCGCACCAATCGGCGCGTCAGCCATGTGTTCGTGATGGACGTTCCAGCCTATGCCGAGACCATTTTTGTCACGGATGCGGCGATCAACATCTTTCCGGATCTCGCAGCCAAGCGGGACATCATCCAGAATGCCATCGATCTCTACAATCAAGCGGGGTTCGGCCAGTCTCCACGCGTGGCGATCCTCTCGGCGGTGGAAACCGTCACTGCCATGATTCCCTCGACGATCGAGGCGGCGGCGCTTTGCAAAATGGCCGACCGCGGCCAGATCACCGGGGGGGTGCTCGACGGCCCATTGGCCTTCGACAACGCCATCGACGTCGAGGCGGCGCGGATCAAGGGCATCAAGTCCGAGGTCGCAGGACGCGCGCAGATCCTGGTGGTTCCTGATCTTGAGGCCGGCAACATGCTGGCAAAGAATCTCGCTTACTTCGCCAAGGCCGATGGCGCGGGTATCGTATTGGGAGCCAGAGTGCCCGTCGTGTTGACATCGCGTGCGGACACGGCGCGCGCCCGGATGGCGTCGTGCGCCATAGCGTCGCTGTACGCGCATGCGAGGCGTCAGCATGCACCAACAGTTTCCGGGTGATAGCCATGGATACAATTCTTGTCGTCAATGCAGGCTCCTCAAGCGTCAAGTTTCAGATTTTCTCGGTTGAGGGAGAGGGGAACTTACAAAGGCGAATCAAGGGCCAGATAGATGGAATCGGCAGCCGTCCGCGGCTGCGTGCGAATGGCCAGAACGGCGATCCGATGGCCGATCGTGCTTATCCAATCGAGGCTGTGGCAGATGTGCCAGCAGCGATGTCTGTCGCGGGCGCCTGGCTGCGCGACGAGCTGAATATCAATCCTATCGCCGTCGGCCATCGCGTCGTTCATGGCGGACCGGATTATGCAAATCCGGTCTTAATCGATCATGGAGTTGTGGGGCGGCTGGAACGGTATGTCTCGCTGGCTCCCCTGCATCAGCCACATAATCTGGCACCGATCAGGACGATTCTAAACAACTTCCCAACGCTGCCGCAGGTCGCCTGTTTCGACACCGCCTTCCATCGCGATCATGATGCGCTGGCGGACTACTATGCGATCCCGCATCAGCTTCATGCCGAAGGCATCAGGCGCTACGGCTTCCACGGCCTATCCTACGAATATATCGCCAAGCGCCTGCCGCAAGTTGCATCAAACGTCGCGGGTGGGCGCGTGATCGTCGCCCATCTCGGTAGCGGTGCCTCGATGTGTGCGATCAAGAACGGAAAGAGTGTCGAGAGCACGATGGGCTTTACAGCCCTCGATGGTCTCGCGATGGGAACGCGTGCCGGCCAGCTCGATCCGGGCGTCGTGCTCTATCTGATCGCAGAAAAAGGAATGTCCGTCTCCAAAGTGCAGGATTTCCTCTATCGGGATTGCGGTCTGAAAGGCCTGTCCGGGGTCAGCAATGACATGCGAGAGCTCCAGACCAGCGCAGATCCGCGCGCAGCATTTGCGGTCGACTATTTCGTCTATCGGGTCGGTCTCCACGCCGGCATGCTGGCGGCCGCGCTGCAGGGCCTCGACGCCTTCGTATTCACCGCCGGGATCGGCGAGAATTCGGCCACGGTCCGGGCCCGCATCGCCGAGAGACTGGCCTGGCTTGGGGTCACGCTCGATCCGGCCGCGAATGCGGCAAATGCCAGCGAGATTTCAGGGGCAGACAGCCGTGTTCCGGTCTTTGTCATTCCCACCGACGAAGAGTTGATGATTGCGCAGCACACGCTGACGCTGCTGATGAATCCGAAAACGCAAGATCAGAGACGCGAGAGAGTATCATGACGATTCCGGTATTTCCCGAGACCAGCGTCGCGTTGAAAGGCAAGAAGGGTCTCGTCGTCGGTATTGCCAACGATCAGTCCATCGCGTGGGGCTGCGCCAAGGCATTTCGAGCGCTTGGCGCTGAGATTGCCGTCACCTATCTGAACGAGAAGGCCAGGAAGCATGTCGAGCCCCTTGCCGAGGCATTGGAGTCTCCGATCTTCATGCCGCTCGATGTGATGGTTGAGGGCGAAACCGAAAAAGTGTTTGAGCGAATTGAGAAGGAATGGGGTCATCTCGATTTTCTGCTGCATTCCATCGCCTTTTCACCCAAAGGTGCATTGCACGGCCGTGTCGTCGACGTGGACCGCGAGGGCTTTCAGAAGACCATGGACGTGTCTTGCTGGTCGTTCATGCGCATGGCGCATCTGGCTGAGCCCTTGATGAAGAATGGCGGAACGATGTTCACCATGACTTATTACGGCAGTCAGATGGTGGTGAAGAACTACAACGTCATGGGCGTTGCGAAGGCGGCCCTTGAAGCTGCGGTGCGCTATATCGCAGCCGAGCTTGGCCCGAAGGGCATTCGTGTGCATGCCATTTCGCCTGGACCGCTGGCGACGCGCGCGGCATCAGGCATTCCGGAGTTCGATGAATTGATGGACAAGGCCCAGTCGCAGGCTCCGGCGCGCAGTCTTGTCAGCATTGACGACGTGGGGCGGGCGACGGCGTTCCTCGCGCTCGACGGCGCCAAGCTGATCACTGGGAGCGTAATGTATATCGATGGCGGCTATCACATCATCGATTGACCTGCGGACCTTGCTTCAACTGAAGTGCAGGCCGATCACTTCGGCGACGCAGGCTGGACGCTTGCCGCCCTCGATCTCGATGGTCACGCGATAGTGGGTGCGCAAGCCGTTGGGTGGCACTTCCTCGGCTTCTGCAATGCTGACGCGTCCACGCAACCTTGAACCGGCCGGCACTGGGGAGAGATAGCGAACGCGATCCGCGCCATAGTTCAGCGTGTTCTTTAACCCCTTCAAACCCATCACTGACCGGATGAACATCGGCGTCAAGCTCAATGACAGCAGGCCGTGAGCGATGGTCTTGCCGCCCGGCATCTCAGCCTCCGCGCGCTCCTGGTCGACATGAATCCATTGCTCGTCGCAGGTTGCTTCCGCGAATGTGTTGATCCGATCCTGTGTCACTTCGATCCAGTCGCTAACGCCGATCTCCGTACCTACGGCGGCTTTCAGCTCGTCGAACCCGTTGAAAATTCGCATCGCGATTCGTTCCTGCGCACGGTTACAGTTTCATTTCCGGGACATCGTCTGGAACAGCGATCTCGGCCTCGGTCACCGCCAGCACCTCGGCGATGCTGACGCCGGGCGCCGTCTCCAGCAAGGTTGCATTGCCGCCGGGAAACGCGATGACCGCCATATCGGTGACGACGAGATCGATCGGCCGCGCCGATGTTAGCGGCAGGTTGCATCTGCCGACGATCTTGGACTTTCCTTTGGCTGCATGCTGCATGGCGACGATGACGCGCTTGGCGCCGCTGACGAGATCCATCGCGCCGCCCATGCCCGGCACCATCTTGCCGGGGATCATCCAGTTGGCGAGGTGCCCGCCAGCATCGACCTGCAAACCGCCGAGCACAGTGAGATCGACATGGCCGCCTCGGATCAGGCCGAACGACATTGCGCTATCGAAGGTTGCGGCACCGGGCAGGGCGCTGATCGGCTTGCCGCCAGCGTCGGTCAGCAGCGGATGGGCCATGCCTTGCTCCGGAATGGGACCGGTGCCGATTAGGCCGTTCTCGGACTGAAAGTAAACGTGCAGGCCCGCTGGCACGTAATTCGCCACCAGTGTCGGAATGCCGATGCCGAGATTGACGAGGTTGCCGGGGCGAAGCTCCTGCGCCACGCGGCGGGCGATGATGGTTTGCGCATCCATGGATCACCCGTTCGCAACGAGATAATCGACCAGGGGGCCGGGAGTCATGACATGGTCAGGCGCGATCACGCCAACCGGAACGATATGTTCGGCGGTGACGATCACGGTATCCGCAGCCATCGCCATGACCGGATTGAAGTTACGTGCCGTGAGGGCGTAGGAAAGGTTGCCGGCGTAGTCGGCGAGAAATGCCTGCACCAGCGCAAAATCCGCGCGCAGAGCGGTTTCCAGCAAGTATGTCTTCCCATCGACATCGATCCTCTGCTTGCCTTCCTCGACGAGCGTACCGACGCCGGTTGGCGTGAGTACGCCGCCAAGCCCACAGCCGCCAGCGCGAATGCGCTCGACGAAAGTGCCCTGCGGGATGAGATCGACGGTGATCTGCTTGCCCAACATTTGTTGTTGGGCTTTCGGATTGAGCCCAATATGGGTGCCGATCATGTGGGTCACCTGTGCGCCGTCAAACAGCTTTCCAACGCCTTTTCCAGGTGTGGCCGCGTCATTGCTGATGAGAGAAAGACTCGATTTCCTCTGCCGTACCAGCTCGTCGAGAAGGCGCTCCGGCGTGCCGACACCCATGAACCCGCCGACCATGATGCTTGCACCGGCCGGGATCATCGCAATGGCTTCTTCCAGGGAAACGGCCTTCATGAGGAGGCTCCGGTCGACAGGCGATCAAGAGAAGGCGACCATGATGAAGTGTTGGTCCATGACCCCGGCGCTCCTTTGATCTGCGTCAAGACTTCTGATCATTTCCTTCGCGAATGGAAATGCCAACGCCCTCGAGGGCGTTCGCCCAGAGCTCGCGAACCTGGGCATGTCGCTGTTCGAGGGCGACGCTCACGGAATCGCGGAAGGGCGCAAGGTTCGGGCCCTTCAAAAGAAGAATCTGGGCCTGTAGCAGGCGGCCGCTTTCAAATTCAATACGGCGCAGCGCCGTGACGAACGGATCATGCGCGTTGGCGTCGACCGGCAAGAGGGCGGCCGGGCGGATGCCAGCATGTATGGCATGTGCGCGGGCGGCGAGATCACCCGCCAGCGCCAGGGATTGATCAGCAATGCCTTCGATCGGCTTTGGCAGCCATGTTGCTTCCCAGGAACCCATCAGATAGCTCAGGGCAAGATCGGGCATCCATGATGTCGCACGCAGCAACAGGGAGACGATCTCGGTCTCACGATAGAACTGCGCATTCAGTTCAGTTTGCCATGCGGAGTCCAGCTTGAGCGGCAAGGCAAACGCGAACTGCCGCGCCAGCGCGCCATGGGCCGAGACCAGGAATGCAGCCACGCGCGTCTGCTGATGCGCGGGCACGCGACCATTGGTATCGAGTGGCCCGAAGAACCCGCTCATCGCATCATGCCCTGTACCGGAATCGCACGCAGATGGTCATAGCCGGCGGGAAACGGCACAATCTCGCCACCGGCTTCCTCCGGTGCAACATGGACAGCCTTTTTGCCTTGCCAGCGGCCTGCCAGCACATCCTCCGCAAAGCGTGCGAGCAGGTCGGCGGTGAGTGCTGGCTTCTCGAGCGTGAAGGCGTGATAGGCGCGCGGAATGATGACGAGCGAGCTATCGGGAATGTGGATACGCAGGGTTTCATGAAGCGCGCGTGGCGTCAGAAAGTCGAACTCTCCATTCAGGATCATCGTCGGCACGCCGATCTGAGGTAATTGCGACGTCAGCGGCTGGAAATCGAGGAAGGACTCCATGAGATTCTGCAGTGCGTAGACGTCATTGATCAGCCAGCCCTGCCGCTTGACCTTGTCGAGCGTTTCGAGAATGGGCTGCAGCCATTGATCGCTGACATTCATGGGCAGCAGCAGGTCCTGAAGATAGCTCGTGCCGCCAAGAATCAATCCGGTACGCAGGGCATTGCCAAGTAGATAGAGTTGAGGCGGAAGCTCCGCAAAGCAGCTCATTGGCACGAGGCCGGTGAGCCGCTGGCTGTGTTCGATGGCATAACGTAGTGCGATGAGACCACCGAAGCTGATACCTCCGAGAAAAACGGGGCCTTTACCCAGTTCTTCGATCAGAAGGTGGAGTGCAGCGACGTGATCGTCCTGACGGATGAAAAGCGCGGGCTTATCGGAGGCACCTTGACCAAGCAGATCGAACGTTGCAACGCGGAAGCGCCTTGCGACCAGCGCGTCGCGATAGGCAGTCCACAGTTCAGCGTATTGGGTCAGTCCGTTGACCAAAACGTAGGCGGGCGCGTCCTCCGGGCCGTCGAGTTCATAACGTATCCGATACGAACCATACTTCAGGAACGGCATTGCGCTGACCGGTTGGCGATTTGATTGCTGCGATACTCAACTCCCGAAAGTCGATTCCATTGAGCTAGATCAAGCCTTTCCGGGAAGTCTCGCCGAACACTTTTACGAAACGCCATTGGGAGGACGCGGTCATGACCGGGGCAGACGCCGTGAAACGTTGTGCTTTCAGCCTGATCATCTTGCTGGTGGGCACAGCGATTGCGACTGCACAGCCCTTCACGCGTCGATCGTCGCAAATCCAGCATGATGGATTGAAGAAATATTACGAGATATCAAACTTCCGGCTTGGTGGTAAGTATGACCTCAATGACCCCTCCAAGTGGGAAGACGGCGGCGAGGGCGGCGTCACGCTGGAGTCACTCGGTGGTGGCAAGCTACGCACGGCCTACGTCGCAGTTGGAAACGCTCGCCGCAATGCCGCCGGTGAGATTATCAATGCGGTGGTCATAAATTCCTACTATTCCGGCGACTCCACCGACATGTATGAGCAATGGGTCAAGGGCGCTGCGCTATCAGGCGGCGTGCCTATCATTGGTCCCGGACGACCGATCGATACCGACCGCTACTATGTCATTATGGTCGATCCGTTGGGCACCTGGGGCGCCAGCAAGCCTTCGGACGGTCTTGGCATCAAATTTCCGCAGTACAGCTACTTTGATATGGTGCAGGCCAACTATCGAATGTTGCGCGACCATTTGAAGGTCGCACGCGTGGCGCTGGTCGCCGGCGTCTCGATGGGTGGCACGCAGACTTATGTTTGGGGTGTGCTACATCCCGAATATATCGGTGCGCTGATGCCGATTGGCGGGACGACGCAGTCCGACGCTGGGGATCCTGTCGGCAACTGGACGTTCCAGCTTATGACGGCCGCTATCCAGTCCGACCCGGTCTGGCAATCGACCAAGGGTGACTACTACAAGCTGCCGAAGGAGAAGCACCCACTACCGGGCATGGCCTTCGGCTGGTCGGTGCTAGGCCTGACCGGTTATGATTTTGGCTACAGGACGAACCAGAGTTTCGCGTCGGTTCAGCCCGAGGTTTTCTACTGGGACCCGCCGAATGAGAAAGCCGGTCTCAATGTGAATAATCGCTCTAAACTATATGATGCGGTGGATCTGGTCTGGCGCAATCGCGTTGGCGAAACCTACAATATCAATGAGCACCTCGGCCGAATACAGGCGCGCACGCTGGTGATGCACATCACTAATGATCTCTGGCTGAATTTCAAGCTTGCCCAGCGCGCCGTCGATCGCGTTCCCGGCGCAGACCTTGTCTCCGAGGAGAGCCCGGTTGCTCACTACGGTGTGTTTCCGATCATCAACAATCGCAAGAACGATCCGAAGTTCGTCGCCTTCATGGACGACGTGGCGAGCCTCGATCGGGCGCAGCAGTTTGTCGACAAGAACTACCGTATCCCTCGGGTTGCCGAAAATATCGACAAAACAAAATCGTTCTGGAAGGACTACGTGACCTATCCCTATCCGGTCAAATATGCCACCGCGAAGGATAAGCGTGGGACGTCTTGGCAGATCGGCTACATGGACGAATATGCCGGCACCGACAAGGATCCAAAGGTCCTTGTCATCATTCATGGCAAGGGCGCTTTTGGCGGGCACTACGGCAATGTCATGCAGTATGCCTTGCGCAGCGGCGTGCGCGTGATCGTTCCCGATCTGCCTCATTATGGCATGTCCGGGCCCGGCAATCTCGACAAGAGCCCGGCGCGCACCATGCAGGATATGCGCGAGGTGATCTATGATCTCGTCGTCAACCAGCTCAACGTCAAGAAGGCGCACTACCTTGGCCACTCTCTCGGCGGTCAGTTCGTAATGGGCTACGCCCTGACCTGGCCGGATGCGGTGCAGGGTCTTGCGCTCGAAGCACCTTCCGGTCTTGAGGAATATCCGCGCGATATCGCGATCGCCAAAGACAAGAAGGCGCGTCTGTTCGACGAATCCTTCGGCCGTGACTTCGCCAAGTGGAAGCAGACATGGGATCAGACCGGGATCCTGGCCGCAGAGATCGCCCGGCCAGAGGAGGGCATCCGCGATTTCTTCTACTTCAAGAAGCGTGACCCGGAGACCGGGGCCGTGTCAGCTGCGAAGAGCGGTTACTTCTTCAGCGACAGTGAATATGCCCGCTTGCATACCGAGCAGCGGGTCGGGCTCACCAAGGGTAACTCGAAGGAGCTCGAGCAATGGTGCAACGTCTTCATCTTCGACATTTACACCATCGGGGCTGAGCTGCAGCAGGATGACCCGAAGAACCTCTACGAACGGGTGACCGAGATCAAGGCGCCGATCTTCCTGGCGTTCGGCGACAAGGAGCCGTTTATCCCGACGCCTGCCTTCAACGGGCTGACCGACCTCGGACGCGATGTCATTACACCGTTCATGTCGCGTATGACCAATGCTGGCAACCGGCCGATGCTCAAGATCTATCCGGAGACCGGACATTTCATCCACACGGATAACCCCGTTGAATATTCCGCCGACGTGGTGGATTTCGTGACGAAGGGGAAGGTCGATACCAGTTCGCCGCTCGGGACCGATCGAATGATCAGGGGCGCCGTTGCATCGGTGCTCCCGGTGGCGCCGACACCGCCCGGTGCAGCCCCGACCGCCGGTCTGAACAAATAGGTCCGCCTCATGCCGAGGGTGCAGGCGGGCGAGGTTTCACTGGGCTGGCGCGAATGGGGAGCGGGCGACGTAACCGTGGTCTTTATCCATGGCAATCTTGCCAGCAAGGACTGGATCGAACTGGCCGCGCCTCTGTTTCCGTCAGGGCTGCGTGTGATCGGAATCGACTGGCGCGGTTGCGGCGACAGCGATCGGCCGGAACCTGTAACCGATTACAGTAATTACTCCATGCAGCAACACGCCGAGGATATGCTCGCTGCGCTCGATATGCTGGGCATCAAGTTCTGCCATCTTGCAACGCATTCGACTGGCGGCATCATTGCCGCGCGAATGTTGTTGATGCAACCGCAGCGCTTCGGGCGGATATTGGCCCTTGATCCGGTGACGCCGCTGGGACTGGCCTTCAACGCCGATCAGATCGAACTTTTCCGGGCCATGATGGCAAGCAAGCAACTCACGCGGACGGTGATGGCCAGTGCGGCGTCCTCGCTATTCTTGCCGGAAAGCATGGCGCCCAACGCGATCCCACGTTTCCGCGAGGGGCTCGGCGAAATCCAGGCGCTGTTCGACCGGATCGTCGAGCAGACATTTGGCGTGTCCGAAGGCATCTGGATCGGGACGCCCGTCAACCTCAACCGCGAGAAGGAAAGCGGAGAGTTGGAACGTCGCATGCCGGAAATCCGGCATGCGCATCTGGTGCTCTGGGGAGAGCGCGACGGGTGGATTCCATTGCCCGATTTACGGACCATGGCAGCAGCAATGCCGGATTGCCGGCTCGTCATCGTGCCCGGCGTCGGACATTCGATGAATCTGGAGGTGCCGGCGCAATATGCCGGTTACTTCGGCGCCTGGTTCGGTGCTCTCCAATAGCGGCGGGCTTATCGCAGATTGGTAGAGTTATGGCGATTCAGTTTTTTGTTGGCTCGATCGTAACCGTGGTCACGATCATGATCCACGCGCTGGTGACTGTTGGCGCCGTGGACATTGCGCGCAAAGCCGGGTTACGGCACACTGTGCGGCCGAAATTTCACCTGATGGTCGTGATGGTCGAGGTAGCAGCGGTGCTAATGATTGCGCACACGCTGGAAATGCTTGCCTGGGCGTTGGCCTATGCAATAGTGGGTGCAGCTCCGGAAGGTAGCGATCTACTCTATTTCGCCTTCGTGAACTACACTACTCTTGGCTACGGCGACATCATACCGGTGCAGGCCTGGCGGCTGATAGGGCCAATGACCGCCATGAACGGCATACTGATGTTTGGTTGGTCAGCGGCAGTCCTGTTCGAGGTGCTGCAAAGGACACTGGATCATCTCGCCAAAATCGGTGCCCGTGGCTTCAGCTCTGAAGATCGAGGCTAGCGAGTCGATTTCGGTCCATGAGTACGATCTGGCGTTGCGTGTTGCCGACAAAGCCGAGGGTGCCGAGTTCATGCAGCCGAGACAATACGCGTGAAACAGTTTCCAGCGTCAGGCCGAGATAGTCGGCGATATCGCGGCGCGACATCGGGAGTGCCATAATGCCAGCGGCTGTCAACCGTTTATCCATTTCAAGCAGGAAGGCGGCGACCCGTTCCAGCGAAGTCTTGCGGCCGAGCAGAAGCATATGGTCTTCCGCATGTTGCAGGTTGCTTGTGGTCATGCTGAGCAGATTGCGGGCCACTATGGCATCGCTCTCAGCGACCATCTCTAAACTCTGCCGTTTGATGAGGCGAACGGTGGTGTCGACAATCGCTTCCGCTGTGAACCGATGTTCGCCGCCGTTCTCCAGTCCGAAAATATCACCGGCGAGGTGAAATGCGCCGATCTGTCGGCGGCCATCGGAGAGAAGCTTGTAGCTTCGTACTGCGCCAGATTTTACCTGGTAGACGTATTCTGCAGGCTCTTTCTCGCCGTAGATTTCAGAGCGTTTTTTATACGTGAATTCGTTCAGGCTGACGATGGGATTTGAATCGCTATCCATGCCGAGTTCACGGAGAGAGTTTGGGCGAGGCGTCGGGTTCATTGTCGTGCGAGCAAACATGGTCCACTCCCCACTTTACTCAACGGTTTTTCATCAATTCTGCACTGCGATAAAAACAACATGTTTTTACCGCTCGCGCTGAAGTAGATTTAAGAATAAGCTTGAACCTGCGACCATTGTCTCAAGGTTCATTGCACCAAAGAACAACATAACGGTGCGTAATACAGTGCCGAGGATGGAAGGTGGCGCCTCATCACGACTGCATATTTCGATCTCAGAATGCGTTCGGTTCATCTTCGATATCGTATGAACAATGACGCGTCGATGAGAAGGTCTGGCGCGCTGCGTAAGACGTTCGGCCGGAATCGATGCCTTAGCAGCGCTTTTCTGCCATATTGATCGGAGTTCGAGTAAAATGCCGGGCCTCGTTCACGTCGTAGACGACGATGTTTCATACCGAACCGCGATCGAGCGGCGGCTGAAAGTGGCCGGGTACGAAGTAGCCGTATACGCATCAGCGACAGAATTGCTGGATCAACTGCCGTTCACCGTGAGGCCAGGGTGCATTCTGCTGGATATACAGATGCCCGGGTTGAGCGGTCCGGAGTTACAAAGCCAATTGATTGAGCTGGGGTTCAACATGCCGATCGTGTTCGTCACCGCGCACGTCGATGCGGCAACGATTGTGCAGGCTATCAAGGCTGGTGCGGAAGACTTTCTGACGAAGCCAGTGACGTCGCAGCAGCTGATCGATGCGATCGAGCGTGCGTTGCTGCGCCTGGAGGCGGAAAACGGGCAACGTAGCGAGCTCGCTTCATTTCGCGGGCTCTTGTCGTCCCTCACGCCGCGGGAATGGCAGGTGTTCGACTTGATGGTACGGGGTAAAATCAACAAGCAGATCGCCTATGAGCTAGGAACAACCGAGCGCACGATAAAGGCGCATCGTCACCAGGTCATGGAGAAGATGCAGGTCGTTTCCTTTGCAGAGCTCGTTTCTCTCGCCGAAAGACTTGGTATGCGGGGATGAAATAATTTCTAATCTCTGTTTGATTGCGGATTCCAGTGTGTTCATTCGTCGATAGCTTGTTCAAACGTTTGTGCCGGAGCGCCGTTGTAAACGGCAGAAAACGGGCTGAGGGGTACCGATGTCGTGAGTGACAAGAGGCTCGAATCCACGAATTGCAGCCGCAGGATCCGCCCCTGATTCATCTCTTTGATCAGTGGGGAGGCGGCCTTGGCGCCAGCGATACAGGCGTTTGTCAGGCACCAAGTGTAGGGAAAACGGTAAGGCTTGCCTTGGTCGATTACGAGTTCGACCGGATTCGGTAGGTACATTCCTACTGGAGAGAATATCTGTATCCGCCTGGCGGTATCGCCTTCGCGCTCGGTGATGTCGAGCCGTACAGCCATTTGACCAGTCGAAAAGGTTCCGGTGATCGATGTGCGGCAAAGCACCTTTGCCCCACCAGGCTTGAAGCAGACTTTTTTCCAGTCCCCAAAAGTAACGTCTTTTATGTCGCGCTGACCGCGGGGGCGTATTTCTGCCCCTGTCAGGGCGGGCGCCGAGCTCTGTTGAGACACTGCGGATTGGCTGAATACAATGCTCGCCGATGCAGCGAAAAGCAGTGCCGCGATTCGATGCCCTTCATGGCTGCGATGCCGCTCGTTGCGGTGGGATCCTGTCACAGCTGTCCTCCGGCGTCGGTCCTTATTTCTGGCTATCCAGGAACTTCGCCACCAGCGGCGACCAGATCGGGATAGCTTCCGGTGAGCCTATGAAGAAATGTCCGTCGTTTCCGAACGGCGGCATCAGATGATATTCGGCTCGGCCACCGGCTGCGGTGAAGGCCGCATGCATGTTCTTGGATAACGCCGGACCGAAGAACGTATCATTCTCGATATAGATCCACAGCATCGGGATCCGTGAGGTTCGACCGAAATCTGCCGTAGCCTCGACGAGCTTGTCCGGTGCACAGTTGTTGTTTGGCTTGCCGTCAACACGGCCACCGCGGCCGGCTGCAAAGGTGATAATCGCTTTGACTTGCGATGGATTGACACTCGATAGAGCGATAGAGGCCCAGCCGCCGGCGGATTGCCCAACGACGATGACATCATTCGGCACGATCTGTTTTTCGGCGGTCAGATAATCGATAATCCAGAGATCTACTTTGGCGACCGCAAGGCCGGCATCGCGGAAATTGGGATTCGTGCATTTGCCGACCTTGGAGAAGAATGGACCGAAGATCCCATGCTCGGGAATGTCGATGGCCGACGCGCCATATCCGCTTCCGACTGGTGCCACCACAAGGTAACCTCGCCTTGCAAACCATTTGGCTGCATCGCGAAATTCGACGAGTGGAAAAAAGCCGCGGTCAGTTGGATTGAGAGCGACGCCGTGGTTCATGATAACGAGCGGAAACGGGCCGGTGCCTACCGGGCGGACCAGGTAAGCAAACATCGGTAATGGTAACGGCAGAACCCAGAGTTCTTCCTGAATCCGCGCAGCATCAGACGTTTCTTCGGCTTGCGTCGACTCCGCGGAGGCGACGAACACAAGAACCGCCATCGCGATGATCCGCTGGATGATATGCATGCTCGCCTTAGCCCTGCATTTTCGTATTGCGAGCTGACCGCAGAAAATTCGGAAACAGTTGATTCAGATCAACCTAAACCGTTGGGGAGCCGGCGTTTGTTGGCTCGATGTGGTTCAATATGTCTGTGGCGCATGTCGGCAATCCGCCGATGCGCCGCGAAGAGAGCCTGCTGGTCGCGCTGCTGCTGGGCTTCGCCGGTGGTTGTCTCGACGCCTATACCTGGATCACCCATGGCGTTCTGGCGAATGCGCAAACCGCCAATCTGGTATTCTTGTGGGTGAACGCGATGGTCGGGAAGTGGCAGGAGGCGTTCCACTTCATACCATCACTTTTTGCATTCATGGTCGGTGTAGTGCTCGCCGCGTGGCTGCGTCGTGTTGCCGGTAATCGAGCTGGACCAATCAGCATCCTCGTCGAGATTGCGGTTCTTGTCCTCGTCGGGGTGTTGCACAATCGAGTGCCGGATGTCGCCGGCACGCTGGGCGTCTCGATGGTGGCCGCAATGCAGACCTCGGTTTTCACAAAGGTCGAAGGCGCAAACTACAGTTCGGTGATGATAACGGGAAATCTTCGCCAGGCAATTGACGGCGTATTTGCCTTGGTGGCCGGGGATTCGCAGGTCGGTCTGTTACGGAAGTCCTGCATCTTTATCGGGGTTTGCGCCACATTCGGTACGGGGGCGGCTGTGGGTGCCTTCATTACAGAGAGGACGCCAGCGCTCACATTGACCGTTCCTGTCGCTGCGTTGTTGCTTGTTCTTTTGCGTTGCGGCCGAATCCGCACAGCTGATGCTGGTTAGCGTTGATCGAAGGAGGCTGGCATGAATGCGCGATGGATATTTCCGCCGGCGCAGTGGCTTGTCGGATACCGGGTTGACTGGCTTCGCCACGACACGATCGCGGGCGTCACGCTTGCCGCCTATGCGATCCCGGTGTCGCTGGCCTATGCCGCGCTTGCCGGTATGCCGCCACAGGTCGGTATCTACGGTTACATGCTGGGCGGCATTGGCTATGCGTTGCTGGGGTCCTCGCGGCAACTCGCCGTCGGCCCCACCTCGGCGATCTCGCTGATGGTCGCTGCCACGGTCGGAGCGCTCGCTGCAGGTGACGCGCTTCGCTATGTGCAGATTGCGAGTATCGCGGCTCTGGCCGTTGCGTGCCTCTGCGTGATTGCCTGGGTTTTCCGGCTAAGCATGCTGGTGCGCCTGATCAGCGACAGCATTCTGGTCGGTTTCAAGGCTGGCGCCGGCCTGACCATCATCATGACGCAGTTACCAAGCCTGTTTGGTGTTGCTGGCGGCGGGCGGAATTTCTTTGATCGCGTTGCTACACTCGTTTGGCAACTCGGCGGCGTGCAGTGGATCGTGCTTGTGATCGGGCTTATTGCGATCCTGCTGCTTCAAGGCGAACGTCTATGGCCCGGCAGGCCGGTAGGACTTGCAGTCGTGATCCTCTCGGTCATTGTCGCAACGGTGCTCGGCTTGCCGGCGCTCGGCATTCCCGTCACCGGCGAAGTTCCGAAGGGATTGCCAAGCATCGCCGTGCCAACCTTTGGGTTGCTGGAGTTCGACGAA
Source organism: Tardiphaga sp. 813_E8_N1_3 (assembly GCF_051811025.1). Lineage (NCBI taxonomy): Bacteria > Pseudomonadati > Pseudomonadota > Alphaproteobacteria > Hyphomicrobiales > Nitrobacteraceae > Tardiphaga > Tardiphaga sp. 813_E8_N1_3. The sequence continues at coordinate 4,169,085 of NZ_JBPWQE010000001.1, read as the reverse complement.
CTATTTCCTCTCGCTGCCGGCATCATGTTGCTCGCCTATGTCGAAGGCGTAGCAGCCGCTCGCAGTTTTGCGGCGAAGCACGGTTACGTCATCGATGTACGACAGGAGTTCTTGGGGCTAGGCGCGGCAAATATTGCGGTAGCGTTCGGCCACGGCTACCCTGTTGCGGGAGGACTATCCCAATCCGCCGTCAATGATCAGGCCGGCGCGAAGACCCCACTCGCTCTCGTTATCTGTTCGGGCACGTTGGCCATCTGCCTGCTGTTTCTCACGGATTTCCTGACCAATTTACCCAAGGCGGTGCTCGCTGCGATCGTGTGCACAGCAGTTTACAGACTGATTGATATCGCTGCCCTCATGCGAATGTGGCGCATCAGCCGGATCGACTTTTATGCGGCGGCGATCGCTCTCGTGTCTGTGCTGATGCTAGGAATCCTTCAGGGTATCCTGCTGGCTGCGCTGGCCTCAATTTTCCTATTACTGGCGCGCGCCTCTCAGCCGAACGTCGCAATTCTCGGGCGCCTGCCAGGAACAGGCCGATATGCCGATAGCGCGCGGCACCCTGACGTGGAGCCGATTGCAGGTGTGCTCGCTTTCCGCCCTGAGGCCTCTTTACTCTACATCAATGCGGAAACGGTGATGGAGAACGTGCTGGCAAAGGTTCGGTCATTGCCGAACACCAAGATTGTTGTCTGCGGCCTCTCATCGTCGCCCTTCATCGATCTCGCGGGCGTAAAGATGCTTCACGACCTCCATGGCCAGCTTGTCTCTTGCCGGATCGACTTCCAGATCGTCGGCGCTCGTGGCCAGGTCCGCGATGTCTTGCAAGCCGATGGCTTCGCGGAAAAGACCAACAGCGCCAACTGGACCCGAAGGATGGATAGTGTGCTTGGCGATCTGAGGCGAGAGTGACCTTGTTGCGCTGCGACGCGGATCGTTGCTCATAGGGGCGGATTGCGTTGACCTGGATCAACAGACGTTTGTCGGAATGGCACGAGGATCGGCCGAATTCTTCGACATTCCGGAAGTATGACATCTCCACAAGTGACCGCGCCATACCGTCTTTTATCGTCTGGACGATCGGATAGTTCGCGATGATCCGGGCTCAATAGTTCAGTCTCACAACAGAGGGAAATGAAAGTCATGCGAAAATTCAACGTCCATGCAATTGTGGTTACAGTGGTCACTGTGCTTGCCGCGGTCACGGGAGCCAGTACGTCATCGCGCGCCGATATGGGCCAGGTTGCCGTGATATTCACCAAGGGCGGCTTCATCGTCGGGGTTGGCGGCGGTGAGGGTGTACTGAGGTATCGCGGCAAAACATATCCATTCACGGTCTCAGGCATGAGCATCGGCTTCACCATTGGCGCCTCTACCACCAAGCTTATCGGCCGTGCGATCAATTTGAAGGGGCCTACGTCGATCGAAGGCACTTATGCAGTGGTTGGAGCGGGCGGTGCGGTGGCGGCCGGCGCCGGAGGTGTGCAACTGCAGAATGGCAATGGCGTGATCCTGCAGCTCAGCGGTCCCAAAGTTGGCGCCGAAATATCCGCTGCTGTCGGCGGGGTTACGATACGGCTGAAGTAAGCAGGATGCGAACGGGCCGCGCAGCGCGCGGCTCCGTTTGTTTCAGTACCGATTCTCGACGAATTTCATGCGGCGCAAGCCGGTCTGATCGTTGTAGCGACCCTTGTTGGATCGCTTTGCCAGCTTGATCTTCTTTCGCGCGATCTTCTTGTAAGGGATCGTCTTGAGGATATGCCAGATGATATTGAGCCGAGCCCGCCGCTTGTCGTCTGATCGGACCAGCCGCCATGGCGCATGCTTAGTATCGGTTGCGTTGAACATCATGTCGCGCGCGCGGGAGTAGTCGTACCAGCGATCAAACGACTCGGTGTCCATCGGGCTTAGCTTCCATTGCCGCAGGGGGTCATCGATGCGTGCCTTGAACCGTTGTTCCTGCTCCTCCATTCCGACCTCAAGCCATAGCTTGATCAGGATGATGCCAGCATCGACTGCAAATTTCTCAACCAGTGGGCACAATTCCAGGAAGCGTTTGTGTTGGGCCGGGCTGCAGAAGCCCATGACATATTCGACGCCGGCGCGATTGTACCAGCTACGGTCGAAGATCACGATTTCACCGCCTGCCGGGAATTGCTCGATGTAGCGCTGAAGAAACAACTGGGTTTTTTGCCGGTCAGACGGGGCGGGCAGGGCGCACACGCGGAAAACCCGCGGGCTCACTTTTTCTGTCAGGGCCTTGATCGAGCCGCCCTTGCCGGCGGCGTCGCGTCCCTCAAAAATCACGATAACCTTCAGGTTCTTCGCCTTCACCCATTCCTGCAAATGACAAAGTTCGACCTGAAGCTTTTCCAGTTGCTTCTCATAATCCTTGCGCTTCAGCCGCTCCGTCGGGACGATAGCTGACATGTCATGACTCCATGATCAGTCTGGAACCAACAGACGCTCAATCTCCCCAGGAAATGGTGATGCCGATGTCGCCGGGTATGCCGCCGGGATAGTCGATGGTCTGGTAACCGATGCGATAGCCGCGCGGTTGCAAATAGTCGCTCCAGAGCTGGAAGATTTCAGCAGGAATTCCCGTTAGCGTTTTTTCCCACCCCTTTTCTTGCTGATTGATGGCGCGACCCTTGTCGGTACACAGCGAGTTGGGAAAGCGGTAGACTTGAACTTCCGTCAAGCCGTTTCGCACAGCCCGCTGGATGATGGTTGAGGCCAGCTGGACTTTCTCGGCTTCGCTCTTCCCGGACGGCTGGCTGAGCCGTTCGATCAGCGCCCGCTTCTCGGCGTCGGCCGCTGCGGCGATGCGAGCATATTGGTCCGCCGCTTCGGCCTCTTTGAGCGCAGCCTCCTTGCGGATCTGCGTGGCAGTTGGGATGAGATCGTCGATGCTGCGAGACATGATTGAGAGCTCCTGGTGGCTATCGGCTTCAAGGCTGCCACAAGGTTAGGTGCAGCCGGCCGCATTTTGTTGATCCAAATCAAGCAGACCGCACCTTGGGAAGGCACGGTGCAGAGCGTGGCTGCGGAACGTTTGGGCGCGCGGCAGGGAGAGAAGATTTGAGCGGAGAGATGCACCCGGCAGCTCCTCATCACGTGCCATTTTTCGTTCCCGGCGCTGACGGAGCGGATACCCTCATGGTGGTAATGGGGGTTTTTCTCGTCGCGACCCTGTTATGGGTGGGGACGCTGTATTGGAAGCTGCACAGCCTGCCCGAACGCATGGCGCACAAGTCGCACAAGATGCAGTTCGAGATTGTCGGCGTTCTTGGCCTGATCTCGCTCTTCACTCACATGCATATCTTCTGGATTGCCGGCCTGCTGCTTGCGATGATCGACCTGCCGGATTTTGGTACGCCGATGCGCAGCATTGCCGACTCCGTCGAGCGCATCGCGAATGCCACAGCTGGTGCGCCTTCCGCTGAATCAGATGTCGAGCCTGTGCCCGGCGGCAAAGCTGGTAGTCAGTCCTCCTTGAAGGAAGAGGTGCACGACCATGCTTGAACTCATGATCTGCTCGCTGGTGACGATCCTGCCCGATTATCTCTATCGCCGTTATCGGCAGGGGAAGCGGTTCGGCAAGGAGATCACGTTCTTCTCTATCTGGTACGAGCTGAGGTGGGGGATCACCGGCTGCCTGATGTTGACGATAGGGCTGATCACGATGATCTTCTATTTTCATCCTTCGACAACGTCAGCGGCGATCTACTTCCGGACGGTGCCAATTCTCCCCGAAGGCTCCGGCCGTGTCGTCGAGGTGAATGTCGACTTCACCGCCGACGTCAAGAAAGGCGACGTTCTGTTCAGGCTGGACAGTTCGAAGCAGGACGCGGCACTGGAGACCGCAAGGCGAAAGATCGTCGAGGTCGACGCGTCGCTTATTTCGGCGCGAGCCGACGTTGCCAAGGCGGATGCCCAGCTCGGCGAAGCGAAGGCGTCCTACCAGCAGGCCAAGGATGAGCTGGACGTCAAGACCGAGTTGCAACGTCGGAATCCCGGTATCGTGCCGCAGCGCGATATCGAAAAGCTGCAGGTGCTTGTCGATCAGCGGCAGTCCGGTATCGATGCCGCGATAGCCGTCAAGGAATCGTCGCTGCTGCGCGTGTCCACACTTCTGCCGGCCGAGAAAGCGAGCGCCGAGGCCGCGCAGGCGCAAGCGCAGGTGGATGTCGATAAGACCTATGTGCGTGCAGGTATAGATGGCCGCGTCGAGCAATTTCTCGTTCGCCCAGGGGATGTCGTCAACCAGCTGATGCGGCCGGCTGGCGTCCTGATACCGGAGGGCGCGGGCCGACGCAGCTTGCAGGCGGGATTCGGTCAAATCGAGGCTCAGGTCATGAAGCCCGGTATGGTGGCGGAGGCGACATGTATCTCGAAACCCTGGACCATCATTCCGTTGGTCGTCACAAGCGTACAGGATTTCATCGCCGCCGGTCAGTTCCGGAGCGGCGAGCTTTTGATTGATCCGCAGAACTTGCAAAGACCTGGTTCGATTCTCGTCTTCCTGGAGCCGCTCTTCAAAGGTGGTCTTGAGGGAGTTACCCCGGGCAGTGCCTGCGTCGTCAATGCCTACACCAGCAACCACGACGAAATTGCCAACCCGAACACCGGCGCGTTGAAGGGGTTTGCACTGCATGCAGTCGATGCAACCGGGCTGGTGCATGCATTGCTGCTTCGAATCCAGGCGTTGTTGTTGCCAATCAAGACGCTTGTTCTGAGTGGTCACTGAGAGGGGATCAAATGACTATGCTTCAAAAACTGGTCGTGGTTGCGACGGCTTTGTTTTCCGCAACGTTGTTGTCGTCGCCGGGTGCAAAGGCGATCGAGCTTGCTGGAGCCTGGGCGACAAGCGCAGATCAGTGCAACAAGGTATTCACCCGTAAAGGACGCGCGAAACAGATCTCGTTTACAAATTTTTCCGGAGTGTATGGCGGCGGCTTCATCGCGGAAGCCGATCGACTTCGGGGCAAGCACGAGAACTGCAAGATCAGGTCGAAGAAGGAAAGCGATAAGACCATCAACCTGGTCGCTGCTTGTGCGTCCAGCATTATGCTTTCTCACGTCCAATTCATCCTGAACGTGATTGATGAAAACACGCTCTCTCGTGAGTTTCCGGGAATGGTGGATATGAAAGTGGAATACCACCGTTGCCAGATCTAGCGGAGTTGGCGCCCATTCGATGGGCTTCAGGCGGGCCAAACCTGCATCAAAAAAAAATCCGTGCTGAAGGATGGATCGGATCAGTGGAGAAATGCCATGAACAAGAGAAGACAAGCTGGTAATAATACAAAGCGCGTTGCCGGTATGACACTAGTTGCCGCCTTCATCGCATTGACGACGCAGCTGGCGAGCGCGGATGATCCGACGAAATTGCTTAAGGCGATGGCCGACTACACGGCGGCGCAGAAGTCGATCTCCGCGACATTCGATAGTGATGTCGAGGTCGTGACGCCGGAGCTGGAGAAGATCCAGTTTACCAGCTCTGGAAAGATTCAGCTCTCGCGACCGGACAAGCTTCGCATCAGCCGAACGGGCGGCTATACCGACGTTGACTTCATCTACGACGGGAAGACCGCGTCGATCTATGGCAACAATGCCAAGGCGTATATTCAAGCCGATCTTGTGGGCACGGTCGACCAGCTCATTGATCTGATCCAGGCAAAAACAGGCGCGGCGATGCCGGGCACGGACCTGTTGCTGACAAACGCTTATGACGAGTTGATGTCCAATGTCCTCCAGGCGCAACATATCGGTCAGGGCATGATCGATGGCGTTGAATGCGAGCATCTGGCGTTCCGAGGCGTGGATACGGATTGGCAAATATGGATCGAGAGTGGAGCGCGGCCTCTGCCTCGAAAATACGTGATCACGAGCAAAGCGGTGACTGGAGCACCGCAATACACGCTCCGGATCAGGGACTGGAAGACCGACGCCGTCGCTGACGCCGACACATTTGTATTCAAGCCGCCTGCCGGCGTGACCAAAGTCGATCTGAATTCTGGCGCTATGGCAGAATTTGATGAGATTCCCCCAGGGACACCGTCGGGAGCAAGGAAATGAAACTGATGCGAAGAGTGATCATGGTCACAGCCGTACTGATGTCCTCTGCAGCGGGATTGTCATGGAGTGGCAAAAACATCATAGAGCATGGACTATTCTCAGTAGCTGAAGCGAGAGTAGGGCGACCGCTGACACCGATGAGCTATGCGGGGGTAGCGCGCCGAACCACGCGCCGGGCCGTCGCGGTAGGAGCTGCGGCCGGGGCGGCGGGTGCTTACTATGGTTCGACATGCAGGCAAGTCGTGGATGCCTACGGACGTGTCACGACGGTCTGTTGAGGCCGGTGCTGCCGAGGTCAACTGTTGCAGAAATGCACACGCGCTGACACTGTGCGATGGTAGTCGTTCGCGAGTCTCAGACGGTTGGTGAAGAGGATGAGACGACGGGTCTCCGTTGCTGCCGTAGATCTATCACGTTTTGCCGCGCGTCTCTGTGTCTGCATTCTGGTCTGGATGTCCGTCCCAACCGGATCTGCTGGCGCCGCCGAGCGCAGCGAAGTAAAACGCGTGCTGCTGCTGCATTCGTTTGGTCGGGAATTTCGTCCCTGGAGTGAATACGCCGCGAGTATCAAGGCCGAGCTTCAGCAGCAATCGCCATGGCCGCTGGACATCCAGGAACATGGGTTATTAACGGCGAGGTTCAACAGTCCAGGCCCGGAAGCTCCATTCGTCGATTATTTGAACTCGCTTTACCAGAGCCATCCCGCCGATATCGTGTTGAGCATCGGGGCGCCCGCGGCAAGGTTCGTTCAGAAGTATCGCGAGCGTCTCTTTCCCGGGACTCCGATGGTTCTGACTGTGGTGGAGCAGCGGCTTGTGAACCGCGTGAACCTCACGGAAAATGACACCGTCATTTCGGTTCGGAATGATTTTCTGGCCGCTTTCAGAAACATCCTTCAGGTCTTGCCGGAGACGCAGACCATCGCCGTTGTGATAGGCGCCTCTGCTTTGGAGAAATTCTGGCTCGAAGAGCTGAAGCGGGAATTGAAGCCCTTGGAAGATCGAGTCAACTTTGTCTACTACGCCGATCTTTCGTTCGCGGAAATCCTCAAAAGAGCATCTGTGCTTACGCCGCATACCGTCCTGTTCTGGGGCCTAATGTCAGTCGACCGTGCTGGTGTTGTTCACGAAGGCGACCTGGCCCTGCGCAGCCTTCATGCCGTGGCCAATGCCCCGATCTTTTCCTACCAGGAGCCGTTTTTTAGCGGAGAAACCGTTGGTGGTCCGATGCATTCGATCGCCGAGACCAGCAACAAAACCGTCAATGCTGCGATCCGAATCCTTGGCGGTGAAAAGCCCGGGGACATCAAGTTCGAACCGATTGAGTTTGCCGCACCGAAATACGATTGGCGGAAAATGCAGCGCTGGGGCATCAGTGAGAGAAATCTGCCGCCGGGCAGTACAATCCTGTTCCGTGAGCCCGATATTTGGGTCCAGTATCGCTGGCAGATTTTGCTGATCGCGTCCGTGATTTTGGTCCAGACGGGGTTGATCAGCAGCTTGTTGCACCAACGTCGTCGGCGGCGTCTTGCTGAGGTTGAAGCGCGGCAGCGACTGGCAGAACTCGCGCATGTCAACCGCTATTCGGCCGCCGGAGAGTTGACTACCTCTATTGCGCATGAGCTGAACCAGCCACTCGGCTCCATTCTCACCAACACAGAGACGGCGGAACTCTTGCTCAAGGAAAGCTCGCCAGATCTAGCCGAGGTCAGGGAGATTCTGGCCGACATCAGGCGTGACGATCAACGGGCCAGCGAGGTGATCCGACGGCTTCGTAGCGTATTGAAGAAAACGCCGTTCGAGATCAGGGACATTGATCTGAACGACACGGTGCGGGAGGCGATCGGGTTTGTGGCGGCGTTGGCCGATCGACGCGGCGTCGTACTGAAGTTTGCTGGCGTCTCGGGCCGATTGAACGTCAAGGGTGATCCCGTTCAGCTGCAACAGGTCATTCTCAACCTGATCATTAACGGAATGGATGCAATCTCGGAGGCGGATGCGCGAGCTGGTGCAGTCAACGTATCGACGGCGCGACTGGATCAGCATGCCGAAATCAGAATTGGCGACACCGGCCCTGGAATCGTGACGGGCGATATGAAGAAAATTTTCGATCCCTTCTTCACCACCAAACCGCAAGGCTTGGGAATGGGGCTCGCCATCGCTCGCACCATTGTCGAGGCGCACAACGGGCAAATCTCTGCAGTGAATCAAGAATCGGGCGGCGCGCTTTTTATCATCACGATCCCAATTGCTCGCGGGCGGCTCACGCCACTATAAAGCCCGAAATTCCCGCATCGCAGCACTGCGCAACGCTACCTTTCCTTGATCTTGATCAAAGGACCCACCTCGCTTCGACCGATGCTTTCCGGAGTGAAGCCCGGAGGAGGGTGAGATGTTCTGCTGGCGCAAGATCCTGATCACGCTTGCATTGATGATGACTATCCCTGTTGCTGCCTCGGCTCAAACGGCTGACAAGGCGCCGGCTTCAGGCGCCCCGGTGGGCCAATCAACGCCCAGCGTAGAGTTGCTGAAGCCTGAGCAACTTGAGGCCTTGGTCGCACCCATTGCGCTTTATCCCGACGAACTGCTCGCTAATGTCCTGGCAGCATCGACCTACCCGCTGGAGGTAGTGCAGGCAGATCGTTGGGCGAAGGAACGCAAGTCGCTTAAGGGGGACGCGCTGAAGGAAGCGGTCGATAAGCAGGCGTGGGACGACAGCGTCAAGGCTCTGGTCAGCACTCCGGACGTCCTGGCGATGATGAGCGACAAGGTCGACTGGACAAAGAGCCTTGGCGATGCGGTGCTCGCTCAACAGCCGGATATCATGGATGCGATCCAGCGGCTGCGGGCGAAAGCCTACGACAACAAAAAGCTCGTCACCACCAAGCAGCAAAAGGTGAGCGTCAAGACCCAGGAGAGCAAGCAGGTGGTCGTGATCGAGCAGGCGGATCCTGCCGCGGTCTACGTGCCGTATTACGATCCGGCAACGGTGTACGGGGCCTGGCCTTATGCGGACTATCCACCGTATTACTTCGGGTACCCGTCCTATATCGGCGCGGGGGTTGTCGCGGCGGGGGTCGCCTTCGGCACCGCATGGGCGATCGGGCGTTGGGGGAACTATTGGGGCGGTGGCGTCAACTGGGGTAACCGCAACGTTTACGTCAACCATCGCACGACCAACATTGGAAACGGTTGGCAGCACAATCCGGCGCATCGCCAGGGCGTGCGCTATAACAACGCCAATGTTCAGCAGCGCTTCAGCAACAACAATCTGAAGGCCGGCGCCTCCAACCGGATGGACTTCCGTGGTCGCGACGGGCAGCAGGTGCTGCGTCCGAACCAGGGCGCTGGCGATCGCGCGGGAGATCGAGGCGGCGCTGGCGCTGGCACGCGAGATCGGCCGGGCGGTGGAGATCGCGCCGGCGTTGCGGACCGAGCCAAAGGCGGCGCCGATCGCGCAAAGGCTGGCAATCGCGCCAAAGGCGGCGGTGATCGTGCGAAGGCGGCTAGCCGTGGCGGGGCCGGCGCGGCCGGGCGTAGCGCTGGCGGAGGAAATCGTGGCGGCGCAATGAATGTGTCGTCCGGCCGCGCGGCGGCGGCGGCGTCCGCACGTGGGCGGGCGAGCATGGCGAGCATGCCGCGTGGTGGCGGCGGGGCGAGCTTCGCTGGTGCGCGCGGAGGCGGCGGCTTCCATGGCGGTGGCGGAGGTGGTTTTCGTGGCGGCGGCGGAGGTGGTTTCCGAGGTGGCGGAGGCGGTGGGCGGCGGTCTGACATCGCCCTGAAGCATGACGTCGTCCTGCTCGGCCATCTCGCCAACGGTCTCGGATATTATCGCTTTAGCTATCTTGGCGGCCAGAAGGCCTATGTCGGCGTGATCGCGCAGGAAGTCGAAAACGTGGTGCCCGATGCCGTGAGGCGGGGTAGCGACGGCTACCTGCGGGTGAATTATGAGACGCTCGGGCTGACATTCCGCACCTACCGTGATTGGCTTGCAAACGGCGCAGGAATCCCTTCGGAGGTGTCGCCATGACTGTTTGGAGGTCAATCCATCGCGCTGCAACGACAACTGCGGCGGCTGTCGTGGCGCTGGTTCTTATGAACTCGGTGTCCGAGGCGCAGCAATCCTTTCCAACACCGGAGGCTGCTGCGGCGGCGCTCGCCGTCGCGGTGAAGAGCGGCGCGAGCGATATTCTAAAGGTCCTCGGCAAGGCGGCCGATGACATCGTCTCGTCGGGTGACGAGGTGGCCGACGCTGACACGCGTCTGCGCTTCACGTCCATGTATGACGCCAAGCATGCGATCAAGACGGAGGGCAACAAGAGAGCCACCTTGATGCTCGGCACGGACGACTTTCCGTTCCCGATCCCGCTCATCAACACCAAGACGGGTTGGGAATTCGATGCTGAAGAGGGCCGCATCGAGGTCCTGTATCGTCGTATCGGCCGTAACGAGCTCGATGCGATCCAGACCAGTCTCGCCTATGTCGACGCCCAGAATGAATATGCCGACAAGGACCGCGGCGAGGGCGCAGGCGTTTATGCGCAGCGGATTGTATCGACGCCGGGTAAGAAAGACGGGCTGTTCTGGCGTGATGATAGCGATCCGAGCCCATTGGGTGCATTGGTCGCAGAAGCTTCAACCGAAGGCTACCAGGTCGGTGAAAAGCCGCAGCCGTATCACGGTTACTATTTCCGCATACTGAAAGGACAGGGGTCCAATGCCCCTGGCGGCGCACACATCTATTTGGTGAAAGGCAAGATGATCGGCGGCTATGGGTTAATCGCCTGGCCTGCCGAATACGGAAATTCCGGCGTCAAGACGTTCATGGTCAACCATGCCGGGACCGTTTACGAAAAGGATCTCGGACCGCAGACAGACCGGATCGTGAGGCGCATGTCCCTGTTCGATCCGGACCAGACGTGGAAGAAAGTCAATGCAGAAAAGCCCTGAGCACGGGATATCTGCGTTGCGTCTGCTCGTGATGCACCTGACGGCGGTTGCACTGCTCACATTGACTGTTCCGGTGACGCCGTCCCGGGCTCAGGCGCCAGGCTATGTTCGGGTAAAGTTGCTGAAGGCGGGACTGATCCTGGGCGCCGGCGGCGGCAGCGGCATCGTGACATATCGCGGTCGCGACTATCCGTTCAGGGTGTCGGGCCTAAGTCTCGGATTTACAGCAGGAGCGTCCCTTATTCGGCTCAAGGGATGGGCCTGGGGAATAAGGCAGATCAGCGACTTCGCCGGTACCTATAGCTCCGTTGGAAGCGGTGGCGCACTCGTTGGCGGGATCGGCGGCATTCAGCTTACAAACGGGAAGGGTGTAAGAATTTCTTTGAGCGGACCCCGAGCGGGAGTGGAGCTTGCCGGCAACCTCGGCCAGATCACGATTACCCTGAAGGAGTGAGACGTGGATGGTTTGCGGTGATGCTCCCTGTCATTGCGCAGGAAGCGCTCAGGACGAGGGCACCCGAAATTTCCGGGGCGCACTGCACGACGATTTGGAGTTTCCCGTGAACACGGTTGCAGTGCAGGCGATGTCAGATCAGTCTTCCGCCGTTTGCGGTAGTGCGACGTCAAGATGGCATCTTTGTGTATGCGCGTTCCTGATAATCGTGACGTTCGCTGTCTCTCCGACTGCCGTTACTGCTCAGCCGCTCACTACGTTTCGATATGAAACGCAGGCGCGAGCGCATTGTCCTGATGATGCTGTTGTTTGGCTCGATTTCCGCAAGGAGTTCTACTACCTCAAGCGACAGAAGAAGTATGGGCGAGGCGCGACGGGAAGTTTCGTTTGTCGGAAAGAAGCGAGCGATAGCGGCTTTCGGCATTCGCTACTCGGGGTGAGATGAGGCGGGCTCTCCGTCTGTTAAGCTGGCGACAGCGCAAAAATCAAAGTCTACTGCTGTTCGCGATTCAAACGCGCACGTCGGGCGCTGACAGTTCTCGTCCATACCTCATGAAATTTCTTGGCCGCAGTCTTGTCGATGTGCGGGCCGATCAATGTTGTCATGGCGAAGGTAACATCGTCGTAGTCTATCTCGCAGGTCTCGGCTCGCTGTTTGGGCAGGAGATCCTTTTCGACGATATCGGAGAACAGCTTCTTGTCTGCGCCGTAAGCGATACACAAGACATTGAACGCTCGCTGGGCAGGCAGCGAATGTTCATCAGAGAATTTATCACGGGCAGATTCGGTCTCCAGTGGCGGAATGTCGGTTGCGCGACGGTAGGCCGCGCCCAAGATCATTCTGCGGGCCTCGTCTTTACTCAGGCGAAGCATGATGTATGCGGAGAACTGATCGGCTGCGTCTTCCTCCCGGCCAAGCACCGGGATTTGCAGCATGTCGAAAACCGCGTGTCCGGTTTCGTGCAGGAATACATCGAGCGCGGGACCCAGGATAGTATCGGCCTTGGAGACACCGGCAGGGAGATCTCGCGTCGTCGCAGTCTTCAGAATCTCCGCCAGAAGTTCGTAGCACAGCGTCACGACTTCGTTCTCGTACCATGCGTCGGCTACACCGTCACAACTCGCGACCTTGAGTGTCAGCGGATAGGGAAGGCGGAGCGGGCTTAGCAATTGCTGCAGGTGCTCCAGAGCCTGGCCCTGTTTCATCTGATCGTAGATCGCCTGGTGTGACGGATCCTTTGGGCGAACATATTCGTATTTGATCTGGTTGGGCCTGGAACGTGGTGCCGCATCCACATTGCTGGTGGCGGCCACAGCTGCGAAGAACATGGCAGCCGCAATTGTGGCGCTTACAGCGGGTTGGTGGTGTTCGATCTGGGGCGACATTCTGCTCAGCCAATTCAAGCAATAAAATTGAACCTGCTATTTCTGATCTCGATAGGCTGCACCGAACGCCGCGCGGTAAATCGCCCAGTAGACGATGCCGACAAAGCCGGCGCCTCCCACGATGTTGCCAAGCGTCACCGGTACGAGGTTGTGAATGATACCGGCCATGGTGATCGACGATACATCGACATTCGCCGGAGCGTGACCGGTCTGGGTGATCAGCCACGCCAATGGCAGGAAATACATGTTTGCGACGCAGTGCTCGAAGCCGGCCGCAATGAACGCGGAGACCGGCAACACGACGGCAATCATCTTGTCGGTGACCGATCTGCCTGCATAAGCGAGCCAGACAGCGGCGCATACGAGGACGTTGCACAAAACGCCCTTAAAGAACAGCGTCACCAGATCGGGACGGATTTTGCCGGCTGCTGTATTCAACACCGATAGACCGATGCGGCCATCATTCATCTCGAGATGATGAGAGAAGAAGACCAGAACAATGAGGCCGAGCGCTCCAAACAGATTCCCGAACCAGACGATGGTCCAGTTGCGCAGCATCGTCCGCGTGGACACGTTTCCGCTGGCCCATGCCATGACGATCAGGTTGTTGCCGGTAAACAGCTCGGCTCCTCCCACAAGGACGAGGGCTAGCCCCAGAGAGAAGACGAGTCCACCGACGACGCGTATGGTCGCGAAGCTTAACGACGCATCGCTGGCGACGATCGTAAAGTAGAGCGCGCCGAAGCCAACACCGCCGCCTGCCACGATCGCTAGCATGAAAGACGCCAGAAGCGGCAGGTTGGCCTTTTTCACGCCGACCTTTTCGACTGCCTCCTTGATTTCGGCTGGACTGTAAGCCTGCAGATTGAAGATCGGCGGTTGCGACACGGACGCACCCTCGGCCGTTCCAATACCTTGCTCTTGATGTCCCTTCGCGGGGCTATCCACCGGCGCCACTCGTCGCCAGAAGTCCGACGATCTGCGCTGCGATCACCTTCACGAGTGTCATCGACGGGAAGATCATCGCGTAGCCGATATCCGGACGCTCGGTCGGTGCCATTTTCGTCGAATAGACCAGAATGGCGGGATTTCCGGTCGCACCGGAGGCGACGCCGACCAAGTCGTCATAGGGGATTCTCAGGACGTAATGGCCGACCAGCAGAACGATGGCCACCGTCGTCAGAAGAACGGCTACGCCGATGAACAACATTGTGAAGCCGGATTCCGCGACGGTGCGGACAAAGGGCTGTCCGGCATTGACGCCGACGGTGGCGAGAAACATCGCCAGGCCGAAATTGCGAAGAACGATGTTGGCCGGTAATGGCATGGTCCAGAGCAAGGGGCCGGTCCGACGCAGCTTGCCGAGAATGAGCGCGACGATCAGGGGCCCGCCTCCGATGCCGAGCGTGACGATTCCGATGCCCGGAATCGGGATCGGAATAAGTCCGAGCAAGACTCCGAGCACCATCCCGAGGCCGAGCGACACATAACTGAATTCGGCAGCCGCCTTCACCGTGTCGCCAAAGTGACGCCGGATCTCTTCCTTACGGTCCGGAGGCGTCAGCACACCGACCCGGTCGCCGAATTCCAGCATGAGGCCGGGTGAGGGCACGAGATCGGCATCGTATCGCCGAACGTGCAGCAGATGGGTCGGATAGCCGGCCGGCATCGGGAGGCTGGCAAGCGGTACGCCAACCACATTGGCTTTTCCGACGAAGACCCGGATGTAGTCGAGATCGGCGCGATCGCTTGCCAGCTTGCCGGGCTCCAGTTTCCCGAGTTGCGCAGCCGCGCTGGCGATTGCTTCCTCGCTTTCCGCGATGACCATCAGCGCGTCGCCTGCCGATAAAACCGTATCGGGTGCCGGAACGAGATTGCGCCCGTCCTTTCGAACCATCGTGACCTGGATGTCGGTGAGGGCGTTGCCGGTCAGTACGTCAAGCCTCTTCCCTGCAAAGGCCTGGCCTATCGAGATCTCGCCCATGTGAAAGCGCTGTGCTTTTGCAGGGAATTTGGGCTTCACGATCCGTGTCATGAAGTAGATGCAGAGAATCGGCCCGATGACCCCAAAAGGATATGCGATCGAATAGCCGATCGACGGATCCTTGTTCTTCATGACGTCGAGCGCCGCCTGAAGCGTTGCGGTGCTCGTCATCGATCCGGCATAGAGGCCAAGCGTGTGTCCGATTTTGATGCCGAAGATGTGCCCCAGCACCAGCGCAACCGCGAGGCCAGCAAGGCACGCGACGAGGGCCAGCAGGTTGTACTTCTGCCCTACGCCAAACATACCCTCGAAGAACTGGCGGCCGTAAAGGATGCCGATGCCGTACAGGAACATGATGAGGCCGGTGAGGCCGATGGGCCCGATGATCTGGGCCTTGGGCGCGAACGCGCCGATCGCAAGACCGACGAACAGGACCGCGCCGACCCCGAGCGAAAATCCGAAGATGTTGATCTGCCCGACGAGGTAGCCCACTCCAATCGCCAGAAACGCTGTCAAGATTGGCTGGCTTCCAATGATATCGCGTGCAAGATCCAACATATTTCCAAACTCCCCGAATTCGCCGAATAGTCGATTGATCAGCGTGCCTGACACCCCGCGGCGCGGAATTGTCCGAGCACCCGGTTCACCAGATCCCGGCTGGGTGGCAGCGTGTCAGCAAGCTTGTATTCGAGACCCATCGCCTTCCACTTGAACGCGCCCATCTGGTGGAAAGGCTGCACTTCCACCCACGCGACGTTCTTCATCGGTGCGACGAATTTCGCGATTCCGTCGACGTTTGCCGGATCGTCATTCTCGCCCGGGACGAGCGTGAACCGAACCCAGACCGGCTTCGACATCGAAGCCAGGCGTTCGGCGAAGCGAAGCGTTGGCGCGATGTCGCGGCCGGTCGTCCGGCGATAGGTTTCGGGATCCGAACTCTTGATGTCCAGAAGAACGAGGTCGATCTCGGACAGGTAGGCATCGTCCGCGCGATCACCCAGAAAGCCCGAGGTCTGAATGGCTGTGTGCAGGCCCATCTTCCTGGCACCAGCGAATATTCGCTGGGTGAATGCACGCTGGACCATCGGCTCGCCACCCGAGATGGTCAGCCCGCCACCGAGGGCCCGAAGAGAAGGGGCGAAATCGGCGAGACGGCTGAGCACCTGATCGGCCGAAACGTAAGTCCCGTCTTTGAGATGCCAGGTGTCCGGGTTGTGACAATACGTGCATCGCAGCAGGCAACCCGAGACGAACAGCACGGCGCGCAAGCCGGGACCGTCATAACGGGAGGACGTCTCATAGGAGTGGCAATATCCGAACGCGCCCTCCTGGTCCTTGACCTGGTCGTCGTCGGGCGCGTCGGGTGAAATCCCGACCCGGAGGTCATGACGACTTCCAGGCTCCAGTGTCTGCACCGTCGACATGGTGCACCTCGCTCAGATCTGGCCGTGGAAGGTGCGGCTGATTACATCACGCTGCTGCTCCGGCGTCAGCCGGACGAAATTCACGGCGTAACCTGAAACCCGGATTGTGAGTTGCGGATACTTGTCCGGGGTCTTCATCGCGTCCTCGAGCGTCTCCCTGTCGATCACGTTCAGGTTCATGTGGAATCCGCCGCGATCGAAATAGACGTCGAAGGCTTTGACGGCCTCATCGACGAGTTGATCATCCGACAGATGAGCCTTTTGGGGAGCGACCGAAACCGTGTAGCTGATGCCGTCCTGCGCATCCTTGTAGGGAAGTTTTGCGACCGAGAGACAGGAAGCGAGCCAGCCATGGCTATCGCGACCGTGCATTGGATTGGCGCCAGGTCCGAACGGCTCACCTTTTCGCCGTCCGTCGGGGGTATTTCCCGTGGCCTTGCC
Organism: Tardiphaga sp. 813_E8_N1_3; assembly: GCF_051811025.1. Lineage (NCBI taxonomy): Bacteria > Pseudomonadati > Pseudomonadota > Alphaproteobacteria > Hyphomicrobiales > Nitrobacteraceae > Tardiphaga > Tardiphaga sp. 813_E8_N1_3. Next base: position 4,152,366 of record NZ_JBPWQE010000001.1, on the reverse strand, counting down.
GTAGACGACGTTGGAGGTGATCGTGAGCACGCTCTGGGTATGCGTTGCGTTGCGGTAGGTCGGATGCTTGCGGATCTTCTCCATAAAGCTGGTCACGAGGGCTGATGCGATTTGATCGACCCGGTCGTCGTTATTGCCAAACTGCGGCGTCGACTTGTTACCCTCGTTCTGGAAATCGACGATAAGTCCTGTTGCGTCCCGCGTAACGCGGATCTTTCCGTATTTGATAGCGCTGAGACTATCGGCAACCACCGAAAGACCTGCGATCCCGAACGCCATCGTGCGCAGGATGTCGCGATCATGGAGCGCCATCTCCAGACGCTCATAAAAATACTTGTCGTGCATGTAGTGGATGCAATTCATCGCGTGGACGTAAATCTTGGCGAGCCACTCCATCGTGGTATCGAACTTGGCCATGACGTCGTCGAAATCGAGGAATTCACCGACCACGGGCTGCGATTTCGGGGCAATCTGTTCGCCAGATACTTCGTCTCGACCGCCATTGATGGCGTAAAGCAGCGCCTTCGCCAGGTTGACCCGAGCGCCGAAGAATTGCATCTGCTTTCCAAGGCGCATCGCCGAAACGCAACAGGCGATTCCGTAATCGTCTCCCCAGAATGGCCGCATCAGATCGTCATTCTCGTACTGAAGCGAGGAGGTATCCTTGCTCACCTTCACGCAATAGCGCTTGAAGGGGGCCGGCATTTTCGTCGACCAAAGCACTGTAATGTTTGGTTCGGGCGCCGGGCCGAGATTGTTAAGTGTGTGCAGCATCCGATAGCTGCTTCGGGTCACCAGTGCCCGGCCATCCAGATCCATTCCGCCAACACATTCGGTCGCCCAATAGGGGTCGCCACTGAACAGTGCATCGTAATCAGGCGTGCGGAGGAAGCGCACGATACGGAGTTTCTGGACAAGCTGGTCCCAAAGCTCTTGCGCGTGGGTTTCGTCCAGAACGCCGGCTTTCAGGTCCCGGTCGATATAAATATCGAGGAAGCTCGATATACGGCCGATCGACATCGCTGCGCCGTTGGCTTCCTTGATGGCGCCCAGATAAGCGAAATAGGTCCACTGAAATGCTTCCTGTGCATTCGCTGCGGGCTTGGATATATCGTGACCGTAGAGCTTCGCCATGGATGCAAGATCAGTCAGCGCGCGCATCTGCTCCGACAGCTCTTCGCGCGTCCGGATGATTTCATCGGTGGGCCACATATCGTTGATCTGCGCGCGCTCTGCCCGCTTCACCTCAAGAAGGCGGTCGGTTCCATACAGAGCCACCCGGCGATAGTCGCCGATAATGCGGCCACGCCCGTAAGAGTCGGGCAGGCCGGTGACGATCCCCGATCGGCGACAGTTCATGATCTCGGGTGTGTAGACGTCGAACACGCCGTCATTGTGCGATTTGCGATATTTCGTGAATGCTTCGTGCACGCGCGCGTCAGGTTTGAAGCCCGCAGCTTCCAGGCCGTTCTCGACCATCCTGAGGCCGCCGAAGGGAAAGATCGCGCGCTTGAAGGGTTTATCTGTCTGCAGGCCGACGACGACTTCGTTATCCTTGTCGATATAACCGGCATCGTGCGCCAGCATGGTTGAAGGCGAGGCGGCATCGACCGCTAGCACGCCCTTCTTTCTCTCATCCGCAAAGTAGGGCTGCAGCTTCGCCCAGACCGCCTTTGTGCGCTGTGAGGGTCCAGCCAGGAAGTCCTCGTTGCCGGTGTAAGGCGTGACGTTGCGGACAATGAAATCGCGAACGTTGATCGAGGTCTGCCAGTCTCCTGGCCGAAATCCCTTCCAGCAATCCCCAGTGTCGGCTTCCTTCCTGAGAGCGGCACTTGCTTTCATGGTACGTCTCCGTCCGATGCATTCTTGATTGGTGGGCCCGATGGAGCTGATCCATACGAGCAACGGTGACGTATCTTGGTCTGGCCGAGGTGCTGACGTTTGATCTGGATCAAGCTGATGCAGACATCGCTGCATCGACACACGCCGTGCCTATCAACGCTTTTGCCGATCCGGGCTGTCGTTGATTCTGACAACGCCCTTTGTCGGCCGCGCGCGGAGGAGGGTCTGTAATGCAGGCGTTATTCTCGGGGAGTGCGATTCGACCGAATCGTCATTCTCGCTTCGCAGCGAACGTTGTGCACTGCGTGCGTAGCTTAACGGGCGTTACGGGCAAGGATTACCACCCGTAATAACCGCGCCTGATGCCATAGCGAGGATAATAGCCACCGGACCCATAGGGAGCGCAGTAGTCAGAAGCATACGCACCGCTATATGCGTAGCTGCTGCCATAAGGGGATCCGCCGCTGTAATAGGAGTAACCGTCGCCGTAATAGGCCGAACGTGCGATCGCGCCGCCCACGACCGCGCCGGTGGCGGCTGCGCCCCAGCCCCGGTAGCCCCGATATCCCCAGCCGCGATAGCCGCCCCAACCTCGGTAACCCCCGCCACCGTACCAGCGGCCGTAGCGCACTTGCAGCACGGGCGTGTCTATCGCGATCTTCATCGCGGCGACATTGGTCGGCAGTGGCGCGGCCTTGGTAGTTGAGGCAGCGATACCGACGACGGTGATGGCAGATGCAGCAACAACCGTTGCCTTGATGCAGTTCATAACGTCCTCCCCATGGTTGAGACGGAACGAATTGAGCCGAGCGATGCTCCATCTTTCGTTGAAAGCAGCTCAAGGGTGACACGATGGTTCCTGCACCCAAGAGCAGGACCTTGACCTAGATCAACGTAGCCACTTCTGACCGGTCACTATTGGGCCAGGAAGGCGTGAGTCGGTCGACTTCGACTGGTTCGCTGTAGTTGCGATCCGGCCAGCGTAATTCTGTATAGATCTCTCTGTCGCGAGCCAATTGGCGGTTGGCTGGCGGATCGGCTGAGCTGTACTGCCGTTCGAATGTAAGGTCGTTGCAAGAACCGTTTACGCTGCGTGCTGACCATTGCGCGTCCGTCTGGCCCAACGGATTTGTCGATCTTGTCGGATTGCATGAGCCATTCGCAGCTGTGCAAACTGAAAGAGGGTTCAAGATGGCTGAAACACCTAGACTCTCCGTAGAGAAGGCCCTGCAGAAATTGCGTGAAAGCGACGCTAAATCGGATAGCGCATCGCGCGCCTCAAAGATCGATGCGCTGGATGAAGAAATAAAGCGCATGAGAGCGCAGCGTCTGCGACTGGAACGGAAGCCGCCCAAGCGCGACTAGGCCTCAGATAAGGCGTCCAGAATCTTCAGCGCGGGAGTTTCGCAAGTCCTTTACCGGCCCCAGAATGCTTGCGTCGCCTTGAAGCGTCGCCATTTCTTGCGCAGCGTTTTCGCCGCTGCAATCTCGTCGCGGGCCTGCCAGCCGGTCACCGTGCCGATGGCGAGATGAAGCGCGGCCTGATCGTCTTGCCCAATAGAACCGAGCAATCCGTGGATACTTGCGATGTCGCACACGCGTCCCAGACTCTTCTGGAGCCTGGCGAGCCGGGCCACGTAGCGCTTGGCGGGCCCATGGCCGGTGTAAAGTGGCAAGAAGAATTCGGCCGCATAGCGCAGCCTCTTGAGCTGGATCCTGAGACTGTGCCGTGCAGCGGTGTCGAGCTGCCGGAAGTGCGCGCCGCGCTTGCGCACCTTCCGCTGCTGTCGCGCCAGAATTTTGTCGGCGAGCGCCGGCATCGGCTGCGACAGGACAGCCAGCGCATCGCTGTCGATATCGTTGCGCCAGCTGCGGCGCTCGACCCAGTGCCCGAGCGAAAGCAGAAAACGGCTGTAGCGCGGATCGTCGAGAACCGCCTGCAGGCTACCGTAGCTCGACTTGCGCTGCCGCTCGATTGCCTCGCGCAAGCCGCTGAAGTCGATCTCCGGTGTTGTCGTCGCCACGCGAGAAACGATCGTGGTCGCGAAAACGTCCCAATCACGGGTCTGGCCGAGCTGTCGCATCAGCCACCTCGCTTCGCTGTTGATCGCCTCGAACGAGGGCGACGGGATCTCGCGCCGGAACAGCGCACAGATCGTGCGCAGACGGCGCAGAGCGATGCGCATCTGGTGCACGCCTTCGGGATCGGATCTCTCCTTTGCCACCGGGTGGTTGCGCAAGAGATGATGCCAGCAAGCGCCCCCCAGCAGCGCAATGACGTCGTCAACCGCGTGCTCGGCAGTGATGTTGATGGGTTCGGCTTTCGCCGCCGGCTGCACGACATCGAACGCCAGCGCATAGCCGCGTTCTGCCTTGCTCTGTGTGCCGACCTGCAGTGGCGCCGCGTCGAGCAACTGCGTTCCGAGATCAAACAGCGCGCCGGCGTTGCCGCTTTTCAATTCGAGCTCGATCTCGGACAGGATTTCTTGACGCGTACCGGCTTCGATAGTCCCCACGTCGAAGGCGATTTCAACTGACGCGTCAGGCAGATCGAGCTGCCGTGCATGCCGGCGAACTCTCGTCGCAAACGCTGGCACAAGCGCATCGGGCGTAAGCGTCGTCAGCGGATCGCCGATCTCGGTGACAGGAAGCTGCGCCAGATCGGGAGTCATGCCGTCAACCGACGTTTCCCACTGCCGTCGCGCCAACGGTCGCCCGATGTCGGGCAGCAGTTTCAGCGTCTGAATGAAGTGCTTGCCGCTGCGCCGCACGCGCAGCGACATGCCGCGTTGAAACAGAGCTCTCTCCGGTGTGTCGTAATAAACTGTCTCCAGCCGGCGAACCACGCCGCGATTGCGCGCATGCTGTACGATGAGGGGCATCTCGCGCAGCTTTTCCAGGATAGCTTGCGGCGCCAGCAGCTTAAGTTCGATTTCCGCCTGTTCGCCCGGTCGTACAGCAATTGCTGCGCCAGCAGGATCGGGCACGATTGGCTGCTGGGCGTTCAACGGGAACTCCATCGGAAGCGCGCATAATATTTTATGACAATAGCAAGACATGCCCAAGATGGCGATGGGATGACGCTGCAAACTGCAATGGTAATTCTGGATCGACTGGGACGAGCGGGACTCAGGGCTGTTCGAATGGTGCGAACGCCCACGTCCGTGAAAAGCAAAAAGCTGCCTCAGTTGGCGGTCTTAATTTGCTTTTCGCTTGGCGGTTTGATCGGGATCTGCGCTACGGGATCGGTCACGACTGGGGATGATCTACCTTCGGATGGCTTATCATCGGAGGCGTGACTTCTGATTGTCTCGAGCACCAGAAAAAACTTCTCGGCAAGCATGGCAGTAACCTCGCTGGCGAAGTATCTCCATCATTACTTGAGTCGAGTTATTGAAAATTCAATCACTTACGGCAGGTCGCCGCAATTAAATTCACGCGCCAGAGTATCGCGAGCGGGGCAGCGATATCCGCCTGGTTTACCTCGTCTGAACGAAAGCGATCCGACGGAAGCTGGCGCTGCATTCCGGACGGGTTATATCGTCTGTCTGGAAGCGCGAATGGCCGCAAAGCGGGGACTTCGGTACGATGAAGCCTGAAGACGCTCCAAGAAATTATATAATAATTTCAAATATATAGTGGCTATCAGATTTCAGCTTCTGTGAATCAATCTCGAAGCAAAGGCAGGAGTATTTTGCCTTGCCGCTCGATCTCCGCCAGATAGGGCGTGTCGGACAGGATAAAATACTTAATTCCGAGATCGCGGTATTTCTGCAGCGAGCTGGCCACTTCGGATGCCGAACCGACCAGCCAGGTAGTGCCGGCGCCGGCTGCGCCGAATTTTCCTGGTGCCGTATAGAGGTTGTCGTCGAGAACATCGCCGCGCGCCTGCAGGTCGAGCAGTCGCCGTTGGCCGATGGCGATTGCGGGGCCGTGGTCGTTCCAGCCTGCGCCTGCTTTTTTCGCCATGTCGGCAACCTTGGCTTCCGCCGCAGCCCAGGCCTCGGCGGAGCTCTCGCGGACAAGCGTCGTGATCCTGAGACCAAACTCCAAAGGCGGGAGATCCCGATCAAGGCGCTGACTCAAGCTCTTGAGCCGCTCGATACGCTGCTTTACGTCGCCGAGCGGTTCGCCCCAGAACAGCTGGACATCGGCTTCGGTTGCGGCGACATGCTCGGCCGCGTCCGACGCCCCGCCGAAATACAGCTTCGGATGTCGGCGATTGCCGCGCTGGATGATGCGCGGCGCCGCAGTCGAGTCAGAGACACGGAAATGTGCGCCGGAATAGGTGACGTTCTCTTCCGTCCACAGCCGCCGGACGATGCGCATGAATTCCTTGGTCCGCGCATATCGCTGCGACGAGTCGGCTTCGTCATCCCCGTAAGCCGCCAGATTGTCCTTGCCGGAGACGATATTGATGCGAACCCGACCACCGCTCAATTGATCCAGTGTGGCTGCGGCAGATGCAAAATGCGCCGGCTGCCAATAGCCCGGACGGATGGCTATAAGCGGCTCGAAACGCGTTGTTCGGGCCGCCAGCACTGACGCGACGGTGAACGTGTCCGGTCTTCCCCAGCCGGTTCCGATCAACGCGCCTTTCCACCCATGACGCTCCAGCGCTTGTGCCTGGTCGGCAAGCGTCTCGACGCTGTTGTGGTTTGGATCGACGACGTCGCCGCGGTGACCTGCCTTCACGTCATTCGGGATGTACCAAAGAAACTCCGAACGATCGCTCATGATGTCCCCTGACGATGGGATCGCATGTTTGCATGCGGCTCACCGTCCCGTGCCGTTGTCAAAATGGGCGCACCGATGTCGCGCCGAACACGATGGCTGCGATCAGCGCAAATGCGCCGTAAACGGCGGCCGTGTGCAGGCGCACCGCTGTGCGGTTCGACGACGCGCGCGCACGGTTATGCAACCGGGCTTCCGCCGATAGTTCACGCATCATCTTTCTCCAACGCCATTTGCAGGTAACAAAGCGATAAATCCGGTCTACGCAAGCGCGCGCCAGAAATAATGATGATCAGCACGTCGGGGCGTTCCGGCGTGGAGTAATATTCTCCATGCCGTCTGCGCCGGGCAATTTTGTTCGTTCGACGCTGATTGTCATTCTGGTCGGGCGAGGACAGTCTCGACCTCAGCGGGCCGTGACGATACGGGATTGGCTAGCCTTGTGACTTCGCTGGTCCATAAGTGCCTTCGCTGCGCGTTCCGCTGCACGGGCCGATCCGAAATGATCGCCTTCGAGCGTGTCGAAGGCAGGCTCTGATGAAAAGAAGCGAAATCCGCGCTCTTCGGCGACGACGATTCCGGCAGTGCGATTGAAGACTTCGATGACATAGGCATTGGACATGCGCGTTCTGTTCGCCGCCGAGGCAGCGATCCTATCCGTGAGTGATGGGATGTTCGGTGTGAGCTTTACGCCGGAATCAACAACACGCGCCGGTGGCCGCGGACACGCAGCGGCGGGTTACGCGCTTGCGCAACTGGCTCACTACTGTTGTCTCATATGCGGTCATGCAGGCATTCCGAAGTGCATAATCTATGTCGCGAATATCCGACGGCGACGGTCGTTCGTCAATGAAATGGCCATCCAAATTTAGTGGCACCGCAACGACGACGATGCTGTGCGCAGGCATGTGCGGCGAATGAACCACTGTTTGGCGACGGTAGCAGCCATCCGACCACGACGAGATCATCGCGCTGCGTAACGTGCACGGGCTTGGGAGCTGCGCATATGCCGGTTCTGGTGCTTGATAACGGTCGTATCGGAAGCGAAGGCACGTGACGTGAGGTCGGCGCGTGAGAAGGAAGCATGGACGTATCGAAAATGCTGCACTTTTGGAATTCCTTGTCCTCGGCTCATGAGTCACAGTTGCAGCTGCGTGAGATCGCAACAGGGGAGCAGCGATGTCGAGGGTTGCCGACGACGTCAAACAAGACACAGGTCGGGACGGTCCGGCGCCACTTTGGGACTTGGGTGCGATCGTTGCGGGGCTGCGCGAGTCCCGCGACGTTTCCCATAATATCTGGCAGCGTGGGCCGAGCAGACGGGCGCCGTCGCGCGAAGTCCTCGCGGAGGTGCTCAAGAGCCTCACCGAGGCATTGTTTCCCCGGCATTACGGCCGCTCCGATTTCGGCACCGAAAGCATCGATGCGTTTGTCGAAGGCAAACTGGGCGCTGCGCTGGATGGCTTGCTCGAGCAAGTCTATCGCGGGCAGACTTTCGTTTCCGACGGCGCGCCGACCGAGCGACATTTCGAGGATGCCGTTGCGTCGACGCGCGACTTCGCCGCCCGGCTGCCGGAGATCCGAGGCAGGCTGGTCAGCGATCTCAGGGCCGCCTTCGTGGGAGATCCTGCTGCGACGAGCTTTCCCGAAATCCTGATTGGCTATCCAGGCATGGTGGCGATCATCCATCACCGCGTCGCGCACCTGCTTTACAATCTCGGGGCGACGATGGTGGCGCGGTTGATTGCCGAGCTGGCGCATAGCGCAACAGGAATCGACATCCACCCGGGCGCGCGTCTTGGCGCCAGCATCTTCATCGACCATGGCACCGGCGTCGTGATTGGCGAAACCGCCATCGTCGGCGATCGCGTCCGAATCTATCAGGCGGTCACGCTCGGAGCCCGGCACTTCCCCACCGATCACGAGGGCAAGGCCATCAAGGGCAATGCGCGCCATCCGATCATCGAGGATGATGTCATCATCTATGCAGGCGCGACCATCCTGGGACGCATCGTGGTCGGAATCGGCTCCACCATCGGTGGCAATGTCTGGTTGACCGAAGACGTACCGCCCAACAGTTTCGTGACGCAGGCATCGGTGCGCAGCAAGATCAGCCCGCGATGATGGTGGATAGCCGCTGCGCTGGTACCCTGCCGCTGTCGCGACAGGCGCGGCCCGTGGTCGGGCCATGCCACATCGCGTCAGGGAGGACAGGCGAGCTGCCCTCCCGTTGGGTTACCAGGCGGCGAGGATTGAGCCGTTGAACTTGGTACGGATGAAATCCTTCACCGACTGCGAACGATAGATCGAGATGAACTTCTTGATCTGCGGATCGTCTTTGCGATCGTCACGCGCGGCGAAGACGAGGGTATAATATGGCTTGGCTTCGACGACGCTGGTCTCGGCCGCAAGCGCCTTGTTGAGGTCCAGGCCAGCGAGATAGGCGTAGTTGGATGACACAAAGGCCGCTGCGACGTCGTCGAGAGACCGCGGCAGCTGGGCCGCGTCGATTTCAACGATCTGCAGCTTCTTCGGATTTTCAGTCACATCGAGAATACTCGCCGAGAGGCCGGCATCGGTCTTCAACTTGAGCAGTCCAGCGGTCTGAAACAGCAACAATGCGCGCGCTGCATTGGTCGGATCGTTGGGGATGGCGATCTTGGCCCCGTCCGGAATGTCGGAGGCCTTGGTGTATTTCTTGGAGAAGACGCCGGCCGGCACCAGGATCGATTCATCGAGGGCGGAGAGCTTGTAACCGCGAGCCTTCGATTGATTGGCGAGATAGAAGCGGTGCTGGAAGTTGTTGAGGTCGATGTCGCCTGCCTGCAGCGCTGCATTGGGCTGGTTCCAGTCGTTGAACTCGATGATCTCCGCCTTCAGTCCCTCTTTCTCGGACAGCCGCGCAGCCTCGCGAAGAATGTCACCATAGGGCCCTGCCGAAACGCCGACCTTGAGCGGCTTGTCGGCGGCGTTGGCCTGCAGGGCGGGTAGTGACAGTGCAAGCGCTGACAGGGAGAGAATGAGAAATCGAGATGCAGCTTTCATGATGTGTCCAGGTTGGGAATGAAGTGAATGTATCGCGCTCGCTGCGATCCCGCAGCGTTCGGGATTGCCTAGAAGAAGCCCTTGGCCGGCAACGGCGTGCCGTTGACCTCGTATGCGCCGATCGCCTGTGCCTTGTAGGTCACCGGGTTGTGCGACGACAGCGTTCGCGCATTGCGCCAGTGGCGGTCGAGGTTGTCGGACTTCTTGGTCGCCGATGCGCCGCCGGCATCGAACAGCAGGCTGCCACTGCGGATGGCCAGTTCGTCGACCACGATCTTGGCCTTGGAGGATGCGAGGGCGGCATCCAGCGCCGGCCTGGTGTCTTCGCGATTTGGAGCATTGCTCGATACGTCGAGCGCGTCGGCCGCGGCCAGCACGGTGGCTTCTGCCGCGAACGCGTTGCTTGCGATCTGGCCAACAGTCTGCTGCAGGATAGGGTCCTCGCGCGGACGAAGAGTGGGCGCGTAATAGAAGCTACGCGCGCGCCGCCTGACCAGGTCGCTGGCATCACGCAGGACAGCGGCGGCGATGCCGGCATTGATGGCAGTCAGGTAGAGTTGCGCGAACGTGTTCTGATAGGCGGCCCCATAACCGATATTCGGCTGATCGAAGATCAGTTCGGCTGCTTCGACCCGGACGTTGCGGAAATGCGTGGTGCCGCTTCCGGTCAGGCGCTGGCCCGAACCGTCCCAGTCATCGACCAGCTCGATGCCTTCGCGTTTGACCGGAATGATCGTCGTCGCGAGCGCTTGGTTGCCATCAGCGACGCGCACCAGCACGTAGTCCGCATAGAGCGTGCCGGTGCTGTAATATTTGGTGCCGTTAAGGCGGTAGCCATCGCCATCCGGCGTGACAGTGGTCGCGGGAGCAATGTCTCCCACCTGCGAACTGCCAAGCTCCGTGGTGGCGAGGCCAATGATGGCGCCGGCCGCGACGTCGTCGCGCCACTTGCGGTTCTGCGCGCTTGGCGGCGAGGCCAGCAGGCGCTCGACCACGCTATAGTGATTGCGCAGGATATGCGCGACATTGGCGTCGGCCTCCGCCAGCTTGATGACCGCAGCGAGCAGTTCACGCACCGTACTGCCGCCGCCGCTCTCGGCCTTGGGAATGCGGAGCGCGCCGATCCGCGATCGACGGATCAACTCGATGATGTCGTAAGGCAGAACACGGTCGTGCTCGCGCTCTGCCTCGCCCTGCGCGATGTGATCAAGCAGCTGCTGCAGACTGGACGAGCCGATCTGGATCGGCTGCGACACGTCGAACGCGTGGTGCGGTGCGGGCTTGTTCATGGGATTCCTTCTCGGCGATTCCGGTGGGAGGATCGAACGGGGATTGACGCTTAAAGACTGGCCAGATGATCCGAGACGGTGACGGACTCGGGCAGGACCTTTCGCTCGGTCAGCCAGTTCGCGGCGGTTTGCAGCTCTCCGACGAATTTCTTGTCGGAAACCGGAATGAGCGTGTAGTTGCGCTTGCGTTCAATGAACTGGTCGCGAATTCGGTCGTCGTACTTCGCAACCTTCTGGATGAGATGTTCGGCCTCGGTGGTGTTCTTGTTGACCCACTGCGCTTCCTTCTCGTAGGCCGCGTTGAGCGCCCGCACGATGGCCGGATTGTCCTTCGCGAACTTGCGTGACGTCACGTAAGAGGAGAAGTCGATCTGGAACGGCAGGTCGCGTCCCTCAAGGAAAACGTCGTGAGCCTTGTAGTCCAGCCGCGCGATATCGACGCCCGGCGACCACATCGACCAGGCATCCACCTTGCCGGATGCGAGCGCCGGCGCGGCGTCCGGCGGATTGAGATAGACGAATTTCACCTTAGAGCGGTCGACCTTATGCTTCTCGAGCGCTGCGATGAGCAGGAACTCGCCAAGCCCCGACCGGTTGACCGCGACCGATTTGCCGACAAGGTCCTCGACCTTGTTGAGGCCGGAATCATCCTTGGCGATGATCGCCGTCGTGCGCGGCTCGTAGAGCACGAATTGGGTGAAGACGAGCGGCGAGCCGGCGATGATGGCTGCCAGCGCAGGCGTGGTGCTGCCGCCAAAGCCGAAATCAGCACTGTCGCCGGTCACGGCCTGCAAGGTCGGCGCGTGGTTCGGGAACGGGCCGAGCCATTCCACCTTGATATCGTCTTTGGCGAGTGCCTTCTCGAACTCGCCGCGTTCTTTGGCGATCAGCGTGAGGCCGTGATAGCCCCAGGTGAGACGGACCTTGTCGGTCTTTCGCCCGGTGTTTTGCGCGATGGCGTCGTCAGGGCTGGCGAAATGAATGCCGGCATAGGCGCTGACCCCAGCCATCGCGAGACTGAGAAAATCCCGGCGTGACGATGTGAAGAACGGTTTTGACATGAGAAAACTTCCTGTGAGGTGGAATCAGGCGACCTGGAGATTGGTGGCGACGCCGAGTTCGCGAAGCAGTTGATCGCGGGATGCAGCCGGCTCGCCATGAGTACTGGCGCGATGCTCGGACGCGATCACGCCGTTGCGCATCACCAGAATTCGGTCGGCCAGAGCAATTGCCTCATCGACGTCATGTGTAACGAGAAGGACGCCGGGCTGGTGGCGGGCGACAAGCTCCTTGACCAGCACATGCATGCGAATTCGCGTCAGCGCGTCCAGTGCCGCGAAGGGTTCGTCGAGCAACAGCAGCCGGGGCTCCTGCACCAGTGCGCGGGCGAGGGCGACGCGCTGCGCCTGTCCGCCAGACAGATTACGCGGCCAGTCGTCCAGCCGGTCGCCGAGTCCGACCTCAACCAGGGCAGCGGCGGCACGCTTGCGCGGATCCGCGCCGGGAAGGCCGAGCGAGACATTCTGCCAGAGCGTGTCCCAGGGCAGCAGGCGATGTTCCTGAAACACCACGGCAGGTCGCCCAGGCGCATCGATATGTCCGCCTTGGATCGGATCGAGGCCGGCGAGGGCGCGCAGCAAGGTTGTCTTGCCACAGCCGCTTTCGCCGAGAAGTGCGACGAATTCGCCGCGTCCGATGCGGAGATCCAGCCTGTCGATCACCACCCGCGGGCCATAGGCGCGCGTCAGACTGCTCACGGTTACCGCGGTTTCGCTTGATGTCACGGATGTCGGGCTCATGATCGCGTGCCCTTGCCATAGTTCGGATGCCAGGCGAGCAGCCTGCGTTCGAGCAGTCGGGCGATGGAATCGGCGGCAACGCCGATCAGCGCATAGATCACGATGGTCAGCACGATGACGTCGGTGCGCAGGAATTCGCGGGCGTCCATGGCGAGGAACCCGAGGCCCGATTGCGCGCCGACGGTTTCGGCCACCACAAGCGCCAGCCATGCCGTCGCCAGCGAATAGCGGACACCGGTGAGGATCGATGGCAGCGCGCCGGGCAGGATGATGCGCCGGATCAATTGCAGCGTGGACAATCCTTGCACGCGGCCGAGCTCGACCAGCTTCGGATCGATCTGGCGAATGCCGAGCGTGGTGTTGATATAGATCGGAAAGGCGACGCCGAGCGAGACCAGAAAGATCTTCTGTCCTTCACCGACGCCGAACCAGACGATGACGAGTGGTACGAGGGCGAGGAACGGGATCGCGCGGATCATCTGCACGCCACGATCGATCAATGCTTCGGCGATGCGCGAGAAGCCCACCAGCGTGCCGAGGATGAAGCCGATGCTGCCGCCGATTGCAAAGCCCGCGGCCGCACGCAGCAGGCTGACGCCAAGGTCGTTCAGCAGCGAGCCGGATAAAGTCAGCTTCCACGCCGTGCGCAGCACCTTCGAGGGTGCAGGAAGCACTTGTGGTGACAGCCAACCAGCCTGCGCCAATGCCTCCCAAACGACGATGAGAATAACGGGCGCGATCCAGGACAGGACGATCAGATTTGGCTTCAGGCCGGGTTTGGCAATGGCGGAAGCGTGGCGCGCGGGTGTCGGCGTTGCGGGCGCGCGATACTCCTGTTGAATGACGAAGTCGACGTTGCTCACCCTGCCATCCATTGCTGCAGTTCTGAAATTCAGTGGCGATGATAGAGCAACGAAAAGCGCAGCGTCTTCAGTTTCTTCGGCGAAACCATTCTCCGTGCGATATTAGATCAGTTTGATATCCGCGCGACGCGATTGGGAGGCGAACGATCTTTTGCAGCGCTTGTTTTTGGAAAATGAAGCTGCGTGTTGCCTTGAAATTCAATCGGCTCGAAGCGCGGTGGAATTTTCTTGTGTGCTGCAAGTCATGCGAAGAAAAAGTTTCTCGTTCGATCCGCGCTATTTTGCCGCCGATGTCATGAGCGCATGGCGGTGCTTGCACTGTCGTGTGCGGATCGTCTTATAGCGAGAGCGACGTGAATATGAGGCAGACAATGAGCACGAATCCTCTTCGATTTGGCGTCTGGGCACCGGTGCATGGGCCACGGGCGGCGCATCAGGATCCCGAAGAGCCGTATGATGCGTCGTGGGAGCGCAACAAGGCGTTGGTCCTGCAGGCCGAGGCACTGGGCTACGATTCCACCCTGATCGCGCAGCACACCATCAATCCGCATCAGGAAGATCTCGATCAACTCGAGACCTGGAGTTCTGCAGCGGCATTGGCCGCGCTGACCAGCCGGATCGAAATCATCGCGGCGATCAAGCCCTATCTCTTCCATCCGGTTGTACTCGCCAAGATGGCGCTGCAGATCGAGAATATCAGCCGCGGCCGCTTTGCGCTCAATCTGGTCAATGCCTGGAACAAGCCCGAGCTGGAGAAGGCCGGTATCGGCTTTGCCGAGCATGACGATCGCTATGCCTATGGCAAGGAATGGATCTCGATCGTTACGCGACTGTCGAGCGGGGAACGGCTGACGCATAAGGGCGAAAATTTCGATGTCCGGGACTATGCGTTGCGGCCGAAGGATCTGTACCGCGCGCGGCCTGTAATCTATGTCGGCGGCGAGTCGGAGCCAGCGCGCGATCTGATCGCGGCCCACGGCGATGTCTGGTTCATCAACGGCCAGCCATTGGCCGATGTCGCGGCACTGATCGCCAATGTCGCGGCACGACCGCGGGCCGGCGCGCCGTTGCGTTTCGGTCTGTCGGCCTTCGTGATCGCGCGCGAGACAGACGCAGAGGCCGAGCAGGCACATCAGCGTCTGCTGGCGCTCGCCGCGCAGGACGCGCCGATGAAAGCCATTCAGCGTGCCAACACCGATCCCAAGGTTGTGATGATGCAGACGATGCAGAAGTCGCCGCGGGTGGGCACCAATGGCGGCACCGCTGCCGGTCTGGTGGGAAGCTACGATACGGTCGCCGCCCGCATCCGCGAGTTCCATGCTGCCGGGATAGAGTTGTTCATGCTGCAATTCCAGCCGTTGGAAAGCGAGATACAGCGTTTCGCCGAGCACATCTTTCCAAGGGTGAAGGGGGAGGCAGCTTTGTTGAAGGCCTCGCGCGGTTAGGTTGCTATCGCAGGTGGTCTTGCCGGAGGGCGTGAGTCCCGCTTAGCGAAACCACCACACGAACAGGCTGAGGAACGTCGCGTGTCCCAGTACCAAAGCGATCATCTTTCCGAGATACATGCCTTGGTCCTTTCTCCTGTCTACATGGCTGACGCGTTGTCCCGGGCAGCATCGAGGCGGAGTGCCTGCAGCGCGCGATCGAGTTGCTGGGCTGGCGTCACTGTGACTGCAACATTCCGGGACATGTCAGCTTTGGGCTGATGGGCAGCGTGATAGGTCTCGACGGCCGTCGCAAGCGCGAGAGCGCCTGCGATGGCAACGGCGAGAAGTGGCGGATGTGGCATCAATTCGACTCCTGAAGGCGCCCATTAACGCTCCACACAGCGCGCTTGGGAATTCCAAAGTTGGGCCGAACGGCTTCGAATCCTTCTTTCGGAGCGTCGGTCACGAGGCGTAAATGCTTGCGGATGCGCGCCATGTTCCGCGTGCGCAGAAGCACCGACGCCGAACGTTGTTCACGATGGTCGTGATCACAACACTAAACATCTTCAATCGATACCGATGCTGAAATCGCATCATCCGTTTTCACGCTGTCGGGAAATGACGTTCTTATTTGAAACGCCCCATTGGCGCGGCGGGCCTCCGGGATCAGATTGAACCAAATGGGCCGCATGAAATGTGTGATGAGCCCATGTCAATCGGGAGAACCATCATGGGACTGCTCAACGAGAAGATCACGGCCGGTGCATTCGTCACGGCGGATCTGAACTACCTGGCGCCGATCAATGGCCGCCCTCGCACCTATACATTCGATCCTCCCGTCGGGGAGCCGCGTTCCACCGCGGAGCCGGAGCCGCATGCGGTTGCGATCCATGATGTGCGGCCGAGCATCGATCAGTGGTCGCTCGATGAACACGGCTTTGCGGTGGCGCACCAGCACAGCGCGGTCTCCGATTTCTACGACGACGAGAACGTCAAGGCCGTCTACTATCCCGAAGCCGAGAAACTGCTGAAAGACATCACCGGCGCGAACCGCGTCTTCATCTTCGATCATACGGTGCGCAAGCGCGTCGACGGCGTTAATGACCGCGGCGACGGCCCGCGCCAGCCTGTCGCCCGGGTGCATGTCGATCACACGGATAAATCGGGTCCGCAACGTGTCCGTGATCTGATCCCGGAGGACGCAGAAGAATTGCTCAAGGGTCGGGTGCAGATCATCAATCTGTGGCGTCCGATTCGTGGCCCGTTGAAGGATTCACCGCTGGCGGTCGCCGATGCGCGGACCGTTCGCTTCGACGAACTCGTCGGATCGGATCTGGTCTATCAGCACCGGGTCGGTGAGACCTACGCGGTGAAATTCAATCCGCAGCATCGCTGGTACTACGTACCGGATATGACGCCTGACGAGATATTGCTGCTGAAGTGCTATGATTCGACCAAAGACGGTGTCGCACGTTTCGCTCCGCATACGGCCTTTGCCGATCCGACCGCGCCTGCGGATGCGCCGCCCCGCGAGAGCATCGAGCTGCGCGCGCTGGTGTTCCACGCGCTCTAGGGCGGGTTAGCGCGACCATGACCGCTCCCGTCGATCGCGACGGGAGCAGGCATCTATGGCGACATCACGCCGTGACGGCCGTGGGGGCCCGCTTTGCATAGCGGCTGGGTGGGCGTTCGAGTCCGAAGTGATCGCGCAGCGTTGTACCCTCGTAGTCGCGGCGGAAGATGCCGCGCTTTTGCAGCAGCGGGACGACTTCGTCGACGAACACGGCGAGCCCGGTCGGCAAGACGTCAGGCATCAGGTTGAAGCCATCGGCGGCACCGGCCCTGAACCAGGCCTCGATATCGTCCGCGATCGCCTCGGGCGTTCCGACGATGATGCGATGGCCGACGCCGCCACCCAGCGCCTTGAGCAATTGCCGCACCGTCAGATTATCCTTGCGGGCTATGGCGACAGTACCCTTAAACATCGTCTGGTTGGCATTGGCGGGCAGTGGAATCTCCGGCAGCGGCTTGTCGAGTTCGAGGATGTCGGGCGAGACATGCAATGTTCCTGCGAGTCGTGACAGGCTGTACTGGATCGGCACCAGGTCCCACAGCTCGTCCTGTCGTCGCTGCGCCTCGGCCTCGGTGCTGCCGATGATGGTCGCGAGGCCCGGCAGGATCACGATGGAATCCGACGGGCGGCCATAGGCGGCTGCGCGCGCCCGCAGATCGCGCGCATAGGCGACGCCATCCTCGATCGATTGCGACAGCGTGAATACCGCATCAGCCTGCGCCGCGGCGAGGTCGCGGCCATCGCTTGAACCGCCAGCTTGCACGGTGATTGGCCGGCCCTGTGGCGAGCGCGGCACGGTCAACGCACCGGCAACGGTGTAATGCGTGCCGCGATGATCGATGGCGTGAACCTTCGACGTATCGACGAAGCGCGCCGTCGCCTTGTCGCCGACAAAGGCATCGTCTTCCCAGCTGTCCCACAGCGCGTGCACGACCTCGGCGAATTCCTTCGCGCGTTCATAGCGCAAGCCGTGTTCGAGCACGTTCGACAGACCGAAATTGCGGCTCGCAGACGCGTCCGCCGTGGTCACCGCATTCCAGCCGACGCGGCCACCGCTCGCATGGTCGAGCGTCGCGAAGCGCCGCGCGATATTATACGGCTCGTTATAGGTCGTGGATGCGGTGGCGATCAGGCCGATATGCGTGGTCGCGGCAGCCACGCTAGCCAGAACGATGGTCGGCTCCATGGATTGAAACGGCCGCAGGTCGATGCGGTCGGTGATGGCCGGTGTGTCGGCGAGAAAGATCGCGTCGAACTTTCCGCGTTCGGCGATCTTCGCGACATTCACATAATGCTGCACGTCGTAGAATGCGCCGGGATCGCTGTCGGGTAACCGCCATGCCGATGCATAGACGCCGGAATGAAGCAGGTTCACGTTGAGATGCAGTTTGCGTTCACTCATGGAGCATTCCTGATGGGCGAGGCGGAGAGCGATCCAGTTGTCTTCGGGCTCGCGCGTATGACATTCGCCCACTGATCGCATCGCATCGCGAATGATCTTTCAAACTTGGTGTCGCGACGGTGAGATCGCGTGAAGTGCATTGTCTTTGCGCGGATTGCAGATTTAGATCGCGCTACAAATTGCTACCGCGTTGCAGCGCTCAGATGAAGTGGCAACTCCATGTCATTGATCACTTCAGAAAATGCGAGACGTTGCTGCTGCGGTTGGTAGTGAAAAACACCAACGGACGGTCCCCAATGAGGAAGATTAGTATTTCGGCACGTGCGTCGATCGCCATTGCGTCGGTCGTGCTCGGCGGGCAGCTTGCGCAAGCGCAGGAGGGTAAGCCGGTTTCCGGCGGCGCCATCACATGGGGCGTTGCGACCGAGCCGAGCTGCTTCGATCCGCATCGCTCATCGCAGCAGGCCGCGTTTTTCGTGGCGCGCAACTATATCGACTCGCTGGTCGGCAAGAAGATCGATGGCACTTTCGCGCCATGGCTGGCGACTGAGTGGTCGATCTCGTCGGACGGCAAGGAATATACATACAAGCTGCGCGAGGACGTCGTCTTTCACGACGGCGAGAAATTCGACGCGGCGGCGGTGAAGGCGAATTACGATTTCGTCAAGAAGCCGGAAAATGCCACCAATGCTGTGGCGCTGCTGCAGTATTTCGATCGCGCCGAGGTGGTGTCGCCCTATGTCGTCAAACTCATCCTGACGCAGCCGGATTCGACGTTCCTGGAGTCCACGTCCAACGTCAAGCTGGGCATCATCTCGCCGAATGCTCTCGCCAAGGGCGACCTCTGCGGCGGTGGGCCACTGCTGGCTGGCAGCGGACCTTTCGTGTTCGAGCGCTACAGCCGCGGCCAGTCGGCGGTGTTCGTCCGCAACAAGGGTTACAAGTGGGGCCCGGGTTATGCGGCACATACCGGGCCGGCCTTTCTCGATCGCATGACGCTGCGCTTCCTGCCGGAAGCTGCAGTTCGGGCCGGTGCGTTGACGTCGGGGCAGGTCGATCTGATCGAAGGCGTGCAGCCGACCGACGTCGCGCTGTTCGCGGATCAGGCCGAGTTCAAATTGCTGACGGGCCCGTCCGGTGCCAGCACGTCGTTCACATTCAACATCAACTACACGATTCCGCCTGCGGACGACGTGCGGGTCCGGCGTGCGCTGCGTGACGGATTCGATCTCGAGCCGCTGGTCAAGCAGGTCTATCTCGGTACCGTACCGCGTGCGTGGTCCATCATCGGTCCGGCCAATCCGGCCTATAACAAGGCGCTGGCCGGTGCATGGGGCAATAATATCGCGGGCGCCAACAAGCTGCTTGACGAAGCCGGCTGGACCGGCCGCGACGCGGAAGGCTTCCGCACCAAGAACGGCGTGCGCCTGAAGATCGACGTCGGCTATCCGCAGCCTTACGTCCGCGACAATCGCGAGGTGCTGATCCAGGGCATCCAGGCCGCGTTGCGCAAGAATATCGGATTCGATCTCAACCTGCGCATCATCACCGCCGGCGAATATGCCAAGAACAACGCCAATGGCACCTGGACGATCTATCCGAACACCGACAATCCATCGGATCCCGCGCGGGAATTGTGGGACATGCTCGGCTCCAAGGGCTTTCTGTACTCCAACATCGCCAATCCGGATCCGCAGATCACGGGTCTGATTGATGAAGCACTGCGCTCGACCGATGTGGCGAAGAAGCGTGCCCTCACCGATGAAATCCAGAAGCTCGGCGTCGATCAGGCCTTCATCGTGCCGATGTTCGCTCCGAGCTGGTTCCTGGCGGCGAAGAACAACGTCAACGGGTTGAGCTTCGAGGCGGGTCTGGACTCGCCATCGAGCGCCTATGACTTCTGGCTGGCGAAGTAGACGAGATCATGTGGTCTCGTATCATTTCCAGATTGCTCACCAGTCTCGTGGTGGCCTGGGCAAGTGTGACGGCGTCCTTCCTCGCGCTGCACGCTTTGCCCGGACGCATCCAGGATATCCTGGCGGGCGATCTGGAATATCCAGGGCTGCGCGAGGCGATTGCGGCGGAGTGGGGGCTCGACCGCAGTCTGCCCGCGCAGTACCTGGATTTTCTTCTGCGCATCCTGCAGGGCGATTTCGGCACGTCCTATGTGCTGCGTCAGCCCGTCACCGAGGTGGTGGGGTCGCAACTAATGCCGACCGTGCAGCTGGCGCTGCTCGGCGGACTTCTGGCCATCGTGATCGCGGTCGCGCTCGCGCTGCTGACCGCAGGACGTGGGCGCATCTCGCGCCAGATCGCATCCTTTCTGGAACTGGTATTCGCATCGACGCCGGTGTTCTGGCTCGGCATTCTGCTGCTGATGGCGTTCTCGTTTACGCTGCGCTGGTTTCCGGTGTCCGGGGCGAGCGGATGGAAATCGATCGTGCTGCCGTCCTTGACACTGGCATTGCCGACGGCGGGCCTTCTTGCGCAGGTGCTCCGCGAGGCGATGGAGAAGACGCTCGATCAGCCCTTCGTCACCACGGTGCGTTCGCGGGGCGTTGGCGAGCTCGTGATCCGCGCGCGCCATGTGCTGCGGCATGCCTTGCTGCCGGCGGTGACGCTGGGTGGCTGGCTGATCGGCGGGCTGCTCGGCGGCGCCGTGATCACGGAGAAAGTCTTCGGGCGTCCCGGTCTCGGCACCGTGACGCTCGGCGCCGTACTGACCCATGACGTGCCGGTGGTGCTGGCCGTGGTGCTGCTGGCGGCGTTCATCCATGTCGCCGCGTCGACCGTGCTCGACATCCTGTATCTGCTGATCGATCCGAGGCTGAGAGCGCAATGAACATTCAAACGCGTCCGCTCGCGGACCTGTCCATCGCGCTTGACTCACAGGTTAACCCGCCCGGTGCGGTGGAGCCGGTGACGACGGCGGCCGTGATCGCGCCGCGATTGCTGTCGCCGGGCCTTGCGATCTCTCTGGCGTTTCTGTTCGTGCTGCTTCTGGCCGCGGCATTCCCTCGCGCCTTCACCCAGTTCAATCCGCTGATCGGCGATTATGCGCTGGGGCTGAAGCCGCCGAGCTGGGAGCATCTGTTCGGCACCGACCGGCTCGGCCGCGACGTGTTTGCGCGGACCATCTACGGCACGCGCTATTCATTGTTGATCGGGCTCGGCGGCATGGCGATCAGTCTGGCCTTCGGCATCGTGCTTGGCATTCTCGCCGGACAGCGCAACCGTTTCCTCGACGAGGCGACGTCGCGCGTGTTCGACGTGCTGTCGTCATTCCCCGGCGTGCTGCTGGCGATGCTGGTGGTCACGTTTCTGGGGCAGGGTATGCTCAACATCGCCATTGCGGTCGGCATTGCCGGCATCCCGAAGTTCGGTCGCGTCATTCGTGCCCAAACGCAGCTGGTGCGCGATGCCGATTATGTGACGCATGCCGTCGTCTACGGCCTCAGCCGCTGGCAGATCTTCATTCGCCATGTGCTGCCGAATGTGCTCGTCGCGGTGCCGGTGATCGCGACAGTCTATATCGGCAACACGATCCTCGCGGTGTCCGGCCTCAGCTTTCTGGGCCTCGGCCCGCAGCCGCCGACACCGGAATGGGGCGTGATGCTGGCGGAGAGTCGCGATGTGCTGCGCGTGGCGTGGTGGCCCGGCGTGTTTCCCGGCCTCGCCATCACACTGACGGTGATCGCCTTCACGCTGGTCGGCAATGCCATCCAGAAACGGTTTGAAGGACGGCTAGCATGACCGACAAGCCATATCTGGTCGTTCCACAACCCGATGATTTGCTGATCGATATCGAGGGCCTCTCGATCGGCTTTTCCGGCGCCAATGGTGGCGCGCCGATCGTCCGTAATTTCGACCTGACGATCCGCCGCGGCGAATGCGTGGCCTTGGTCGGCGAGTCCGGATCGGGCAAAAGCATTACCGCGCGCAGTCTGCTGAACCTGTCTGGTGACGGGGCCGAGATCGACGCCGACCGTTTCCAGATCAAGGGCCGCAATGCGCTGAAATTTCGCGAAACCGACTGGCGCAGGCTGCGCGGCACGGTCACCGGTCTCGTCATGCAGGACGCGCTGGTGTCGCTGGATCCGCTACGCACCATCGGCCAGGAAGTCGGCGAGGTGCTCTCCGCGCACCGTACGGTACGTGGGCAGCATACGGTTGCCGCGCGCGTCAGTGATGTGCTGCGCAAGGTCGGTATTCCCGATCCCGAACATCGGGCTACGCAATATGCGCACCAGCTCTCGGGCGGTTTCCGCCAGCGCGCGCTGATCGCCTCGGCCATTGCGGCCGACCCGGATCTCATTATCGCGGACGAGCCGACCACATCGCTGGACGTCACCGTCCAGGCGCAGGTGCTGGCCGTATTGGCCGAGCGCGTGCGGGAAGGCGCCGGGCTGCTGCTGATCAGCCACGATCTCGCAGTCGTGGCCGGTATCGCCGATCGAGTGATCGTGATGCGCGATGGCCGCATCGTGGACAGCGGCGCCACGGCGGATGTCTTGCGCCGTCCGCGCCATCCCTATACGAGGCAGCTTCTCGCGGCGATCCCCTCTGCAGATTCAAAGGGACACCTGCTCGCGTCTGCGCGATTTGATGTCGCCGGCGCCGAAGGCGGCAGCGCTAACGGGTCTATCATCGTCCGCGAGCCGCTTCCGCTTCGCAAGCCATCGGATGATGCGGTGGTGCTGCAGGTGGACGGCATTTCCAAGCGTTATGCCCAGCGGCGGACGGCGGGCCGCGAGCCACTGCTTCCGGCGCTGGACCAGGTCAGCTTTGCTGTAAAGGCCGGCGAGGTGGTCGGTATTGTCGGCGAGTCCGGTTCGGGCAAGTCGACATGCGCCAAGATCGTGCTCGGACTGCTCGCGCCGGATGAGGGCGAGGTGCGTCTGCTTGGACGGCCGTGGTCCGGCATCACGGAATCAGAGCGGCGCGCGTTGCGCGCAAGGCTGCAATATATCTCGCAGGATGCGCTCAGCAGTTTCGATCCGCGTTACCGGGTTGCCGATCTAATTGCCGAAAACCTGACCGGCGATGCGCGCACAAAGCGCGACCGCATCGTCGCGCTGCTTGAGCAGGTCGGTCTGAACGCCGGTCATCTCAGGCGCTATCCGCGCTCTTTGTCCGGCGGCCAGCGGCAGCGTGTCTCCATTGCACGTGCGCTGGCGGCGGAGCCGGACATCATCGTCTGCGACGAACCGGTGTCGGCGCTGGATGTTTCGATCCAGGCGCAGGTGCTGGACCTGCTGAGCGAACTGCAGGCGCGCCTCGGCACGGCGCTGCTTTTTATCTCGCACGATCTCGGCGTCGTCCAGCATATCGCCGATCGTGTGCTGGTGTTTCACCGCGGGCGGATCGTCGAATCCGGACCGGTCGATCAGGTGTTTTCCAACCCGGCCGATGACTACACCAGGGCCTTGTTGTCATCGATCCCCGCCATCGAGAGTGCCTTCGTGCGTTCGTCTGCCAATGCGGCGACGGCTGGCCTTTCGACGGCACGATCGGTTTGAAGGGAACGATAAGACGGCTTGAAACACTCTACGACGCCGGCAGCCGTTTGCCGGTCGTGCGGTTTCGGAATGGCCGTGGTGGGCGCTGTGCCGTCTCGGCTTTCGCTGCCAGTGCGTCGACCAGGTGATGCGCGGCCGGCCACGCGCCATAGCCCGACGCGATATTGATGTGGCCGGCATCGCCCATGTTGACGAAGTCCGAGCCCCAGCTCTCGGCCAGCATGCGCGCCCGCTGCAGCGACATGAAGGGATCGTTGCTGCTGGCGACGACGATGCTCGGAAACGGCAGGGATGTCGTCGGCATCGGTGCAAAGTTGCGCAGTTGCGGGAATGCGTCGGTGTTCGTTTCCACATCAGCCGGTGCGACCAGAAGTGCGCCGCCGATTTTGATGTCCGGCACCCGCAGTGCTGCGTGGGCAATGAGGATACAGCCGAGGCTGTGGGCGACTGCGATCGCGCCGGGATTGGCATCCGCGCTCGACAGGAGTCGCTCCACCCAGCGATCGAGCACAGGTGCGTCCCAGTCGTCCTGCTCGACGCGGCGCGCAAACGGCGTATGGCTCTGCAACAGAGTCTGCCAGTGGCCGTCCGGTGATCCGTGAAGGCCCGGGATGATCAGAGCGCCTCGCATGCGTCGATCCCTCTGCTGTTTGGTGCCAACCCGGGCGGAAGGCCGACGTCGCGTCGTTCGGATCGTTACTCCGCGGCGATAGCGGATGGCAGCGCGGGGCGGAACGAGGAGGCTGGATGCGGCGACTGCAGCCGTGCGCGGCCGGCGCCGAACAGTTTTTCGCGAAGCGTGCCGGACGCGTAGGCACTCTTGTAGATGCCGCGCCGGGTCAGTTCCGGAACCAGGAGATCGACGATGTCCTCGAAGCTTCCCGGCGAGATCGTGAAGGCGAGGTTCAGGCCATCGACGTCGGTCTGCGCGACCCAGTCCTCGATAGCGTCCGCCACCTGCTCTGGCGTTCCGACCACGATTGGCCCGATACCGCCGATGCCGACATGCTCGGCGACTTCGCGTACCGTCCAGGTGCGATCGGGATCGGCGCGGGTGATATTGTCCATCGCCGTGCGGCCGGCCTCGTTGTGGACGTGCTGCACCTTCTGGTCGAGGTCATAGGTCGAGAAATCGACGCCAGTCCAGCCGGACATCAGCGTCAGGGCGCCCTCATGGTTGATGTAGCGACGATACTCCGCATGTTTCGCGGCGGCTTCCTCCTCGGTGCGGCCGAGGATCACCGTCATCATGCTGAACATCAGGATTTCCGACGGATCGCGCCCGGTCTCTGCCGTCAACGCGCGGATCGCAGCGACGCGCGGCGCGATCACTTTTGCGGACGGACCGGACATGAACACGCATTCGGCGTGTTGCGCGGCGAACAGCTTTCCGCGCAGCGACGTTCCGGCCTGATACAGCACCGGCGTTCGTTGCGGTGACGGCTCGGAGAGATGGATGGCGTCGAGCGTGTAGTTCTCGCCATAATGCTGGACGCGGTGAACACGCGACGGCTCGGTGAAAATGCCGCGCGCCTTGTCGCGCTGCACGGCGTCGTCTTCCCAGCTGCCTTCCCACAGCTTGTAGACGACCTCCATATATTCTTCGGCCACGTTGTAGCGGTCGTCATGGGCGTTCTGGCTGGCCTTGCCCATGCCCTTGGCGGCGCTGTCGAGATAGCCGGTGACGATGTTCCAGCCGATACGGCCATCGGTGAGGTGATCGAGGGTCGACATCCGGCGCGCGAATGGATAGGGCGGCTCGTAAGACAGCGTACAGGTCACGCCGAAACCGAGATTCTGGGTGACTGCGGCCATCGCCGATACCAGCAGTAGGGGGTCGTTGACCGGCACCTGCGCGGCATTGCGCAATGCCGCGTCCGGATTGCCGCCGAACACGTCGTAGACGCCGAGCACATCTGCAAGGAAGAGTCCGTCGAAACGCCCGCGCTCCAGAGTTTTGGCCAGATCGAGCCAGTAGGGCAGGCGGTTATAGTCACTTGAGCGGTCGTCGGGATGCGTCCACAGGCCGGGCGACTGGTGCGCCACGCAGTTCATGGCGAATGCGTTGAGGCGAATCTGCTTGGTCACGTTGTGTCCTCCAGATGCCGCGGCGTCGTTGCGCCGCGGGGGCAAGACCGGCGACGCATCAGGCTTTTGCGGTCGTCCGGCGATGATCGGCGATTGGCTCTCCGAACGGCCCGGTATTGGCGCGGAACTGCCGGACATTGTCGGTCCGTTGCAGCGACAACAAAGGGAATACCAGTTCGGCAAACCGATAGGCTTCTTCGAGATGCGGATAGCCGGACAGGATGAACGTATCGATGCCGAGGTCCTGATATTCGCGGATGCGTGCGGCGACGGTGGCGGGATCGCCAACGAGCGCCGTGCCGGCACCGCCACGCACCAAGCCGACGCCGGCCCACAGATTCGGGCTGACCTCGAGCCGGTCGCGCCGTCCGCCGTGCAATTGGGACATGCGCTGCTGGCCGACAGAATCCATTCGCCCGAGAATTTGCTGCGCGGATGCGATCGTGTCGTCGGTGAGATGCTCGATCAGTTCGTCGGCCGCCTTCCATGCCGCCTCGTTGGTATGGCGGACGATGACATGCAGCCGAATGCCGAACGTGATCTTGCGGCCGCGCTGCTCGGCGATCCCGCGCACGCGTGCGATCTTTTCCGCGACCTGCGCCGGGGGCTCGCCCCAGGTCAGGTATTTGTCGACGGTATCGACGGCGACATCGATGCCGGCATCCGACGAGCCGCCAAAATAGAACGGCGGATGAGGCGTCTGGATCGGCGGGTAGAGGATACGGCCGTCTTCGACCGTGATGTGCTTGCCGGCGACAGTAACGGCTTCGCCGGCGAGCTCCCGCGCGTAAACATTCAGAAACTCACGGGTGACTTCATAGCGTTCGTCGTGATCGAGGAAGACGCCATCGCCCTTGTTCTCGACGGCATCGCCGCCCGTCACGATGTTGATGAGCAACCGTCCGTTGGTCAGGCGATCCAGCGTGGCAGTCATGCGCGCTGCTACTGTGGGCGACTGCAGTCCGGGTCGCACGGCGACGAGATAGCGCAATCGTTCCGTCCACGGCGCGATGGCCGATGCGATGACCCAGGAGTCCTCGCAATTGCGGCCGGTCGGGAGCAGGGCTCCGTAATAGCCGAGCTTGTCCGCGGCACGCGCGATCTGCCGCAGATAGTCGAAATCGACCTCGCGCGCACCGGCCGTGGTTCCGAGATAGTGGCCATCGCCGCTGGTCGGCAGGAACCAGAGAATCTTGAGAGCGTCATCGACAGCGATCATGGTGCGGGTGTCCCCGCGGCGTCGGCTACGGCAATGGCTTTCGGGATCAGTCCGAGCGCGAGAAACGTATCGGCCAGTTGCTGCTGCTCGGTGATGACCTTGCGATCAATCGGCTTGATCCCGTAGGCCTGCCGCTTGAGCGCGACCTCCAGGACAGGAATCGGCAGGCCGACCGACGGGCTCAACTGCTCGGCCACGGCCTTGATGTCTGTCTTGGCCCAGTCGTCGACTTCCCGCAGGCCTTCGAGAATCGCATCGACCACCTTGGGATCGGATTCCAGGAATTTCTGCGATGACAGATAGAACTGGTAGTTCGACACGGTATCGGTGCCGTCGGCGAGAACCGTCGCCTCGATCGCGGCTTCAGCGGCCGCCTGGAACGGGTCCCAGATCACCCAGGCATCCACGGCTCCGCGCTCGAACGCCGCCCGCGCGTCGGCCGGCGCCAGGAACACCGGTGTGATGTCGGAATACTTGATGTTCGCTTTCTCCAGCGCCTTGACGAGCAGATAGTGAACGTTGGAGCCCTTGTTGAGCGCGACCTTCTTGCCCTTCAGCTCGGCGACCGATTTGATCGGACTGCCTTTCGGCACCAGGATTGCTTCGCCCTTGGGCGCT
This sequence comes from Tardiphaga sp. 813_E8_N1_3, assembly GCF_051811025.1. NCBI lineage: Bacteria > Pseudomonadati > Pseudomonadota > Alphaproteobacteria > Hyphomicrobiales > Nitrobacteraceae > Tardiphaga > Tardiphaga sp. 813_E8_N1_3. The sequence continues at coordinate 4,124,948 of NZ_JBPWQE010000001.1, read as the reverse complement.
GGCGGCTCGTAGGCGACATAGCGGATCGGTGCGCCAGCGGCTTGCGCGAAGATCGGTGGCGCCTCGCCGGTGTTGCCGAAATCGAGCGCACCGACATTGATCGCTTCCAGCAGCGCGGGGCCTGCCGAAAACTCCGTCCACTTGATGTTCCAGCCAAGTGCCTTCAGGCGTGGCTCAAGGCTGCCTTTGCTCTTCAGCAGAACCAGCTTGCCGTATTTCTGGAAGCCAATCCGGACGGTCTTCTCCTGCGCGTGTGCTGATCCGGAACCGATCAGCGTGGGAGCGGAGACGATAGCCACGCCGAGACCCATGGCGATGGCGACTTTCAAGATCATTCGTCTGGCATGCATTGTCGTTGTCCTGCATTGGGGCGTGAAAGGCACCATCACTGATGACGCATTAGAGTCCCAAGCAGGCGATCTGGGGAATTCCAAAAACCAGGACGATCATGGGTTGATCGCTCTGCACAATGCCGCCATATGGAGAACGTTGTGCCTCGGATGCGGATCTGACTTTTCAATTGGTCAATCGCATAGTTCCACGGACGTGATCCTGAGCCGCCTGCTACGGATCTGACTGCCAAGCATAGTCCGGACGATCACGCCTGCTCCTGGCCCCAGCGCTGCACCGTGATCCGCGTCAATGTGCGAAAGATGACCCCTTCGACGACGAGGCCGATCAGGATCACCGTCAGCAGTCCCGCGAACACGCTAGCCGTCTCCAGCTGCGCACGGCTGGTGTAGATGAACCAGCCGAGGCCGCCAGAACGGGCACTGACGCCGAACACCAGTTCGGCCGCGATCAGCGTCCGCCAGGCAAAGGCCCAGCCGATCCGCAGGCCCGACAGGATTTGCGGAAACGCCGCGGGCACCAGAATCTCCACGACAAAGCGGCCGCCGGACAGGCCGAGATTGCGGCCAGCCATCCGCAGCGTCGGCGGCACAGCGAGGAAGCCCCCGTAGCAGGCCAGCGCCACCGGCCATAGCACCGAATGGACGATGACGAAGATCAGGCTCGGCGTGCCGATGCCGAACCACAGTAGCGCAACCGGCAGCAGCGCGATGGCGGGAAGCGGATTGAACATCGACGTGAGCAGGCCGAGCGCCTCGTTGCCCCAACGTGACAGCGCGGCGAGGGTGGTGAGGATCGCGGCGACGGCGACGCCCAGCGCATAGCCGGTGATCAGGACCCGCAGCGACGTCAGCGTACGATCCGGCAGTTCACCGGAGACGATCGCCGCCCACAGCGCCGACAAAGTCGCGCCCATGGTCGGCAGCAGGAGCGCATTGTCGAGCCAGCGCGCATAAAGCTCCCAGATCAGCGCGAAGCCCAGCAGGATCACGGCACGGTGCCACGGCGTACCATCGAACACGCGCCGCAAAGCGGGCGCGCGCACCAGTTTCGGCGCAGCGATATCAGACATGTTCGGTTTCCGGATCGGCGAAAACGCTCTGCTGGATCTGTCGTTCCAGCTCGGCGAAGCGCGCGGTGCCGCGGATGCGGGTGTCGGGCGGCACGTCGAATGTCGCGGCCAGCCGGCCGGGATGCGGCGTTAGTGCGAGGATGCGGGTGCCGACGCGGATTGCCTCGTCGATGCCATGGGTGACGAACAGGGTCGTGCTGCCGGTCTCCTCGCACAGCTTCAGCAGTTCGTCCTGCATTTGCCGGCGCGTCAGCGCATCCAGTGCCGCAAACGGCTCGTCCATCAGCAGCAATGCCGGCTCGAGCGCGAAGGCACGGGCGATGGCGACGCGCTGCTTCATGCCGCCGGACAGCGTATGCGGATAGGCGTCGACGAAATTCTTCAGCCCGACGCGGCTGAGCCAGTGGCGCGCCGCCTCTTCCGCCTGCGGGCGCGGCAGCGACTTGCCGCGTTGCAGCGCGTAGCGAACATTGCCGAGCACCGTGCGCCACGGCAGCAACTGGTCGAATTCCTGAAACACCGTCATGCGGTCAGGGCCGGGCGCGTCGATGCGCCGTCCGTGTAGCTGGATCTCGCCGCTGCTCGGCTTCAGGAAACCGCCCACCGTACGCAGCAGCGTGGACTTGCCGCAGCCGGACGGGCCGAGCAGCAACAGCCGCTCGCCGGCCGACAGTGTGAAGCTGACATCCTCGACGGCGGTGAGGATGCCGTCGCGGGTGGGATAGCTGATGCTGACATGGTCGAGCGCCAGCAGCGGCGCCGTTACGGCGTCGCCGACGAAGTCAGCCGATCGCGGCGCGACGTTCACGTCAGCTTCCCGGCTTTTCCCCGAGGCCGGACCAGAACAGATCCCGCCACGACGCCGGGGCCTGTTTGATGAGGCCGACCTTGGCTTCGAAGTCGGCGAATTTCTGCGCGCCTTCTGGAATTGTCGTGAAGTTGATGTTCTTGTCGCGGATGATGCTCTCGACGAAATCCGGCGCAAGCTTCGAGTTTTCCGCCTTGATGTAAAGCGCGGTGGCTTCTTTCGGATTGGCTTTGATCCAGTCATTGGCGCGGTCGAGGCCGCGCACGAAGGCCTGGATCGTCTTCGGATTGTCATTGACGAATTTGGTGGTGGCATAGACCACGTTGAAAGTGTGCGGGCCGCCGAGCACGTCGTAGCTGTTCAGCACCTCGTGCACTTTTCCGCTGGCGAGTTGCTGTTGCGAGAATGGTGGCGAGGTGAAGTGCGCGGTGATCTCGGAACGTCCCGACAGGATCTGCGCCGTTGCGTCCGGATGCGGCATGCTGACGGTGAGTTCGTCGAGCTTGTCGTATTTTCCGAACGCCTTGTCCGCGGCCATCTGCAGCACGATCGGCTGGAAGCCGACCTTAACTGACGGCAGCGCTATGCGGTCCTTCTCGGTGAAGTCAGCGAGTGTCTTGATGTTCGGGTTGTTGGTGGTCAGGATATTGGCCATCGATCCCAAGGCGGCGACGCCTATGATCTTGGCGGTAGTCCGCGTCTTGTCCCAGGTCAGGATCATCGGTGTGATGCCAGCGGTCGCGAAATCCAGCCCGCCGGAAATCAGCGCTTCATTCATCGATGCTGCGCCCGAGAGCCGTAGCCATTCGATCTTCGGCGGCGTGATGCCAAGCGCCTTGGCTTCGTCCTCGATCAAGCCTCGTTCGCTGGCGACGATGAGCGGGAGATAGGCGATGCCAAACTGCTGCGCGATGCGGAGTTGGGCTGTTTCAGCCCGAACGCCTTGCATAGTCGCCGCGACAAAGCCCAATGCGAGCGCGCCGACGTGCAGAAGTTTCGCTGTCTTCATGGTGTGTTTCTTCAATGCCGGCTTGTGCGAGCCAAGTGTCGCGGTTTCAACAATTCGCATTACACTTCAGGAAATCGGCAAAATGGTCCAGCACGCAGATGCATCGCCATCATGTTCGGAAGAAGCCTGCTGGCACGGCGGTGAATGTAGGAGAGTTTTTCTCGGAATTGCTTGTACGAGAGAACGTCATTGACCTGTCGGTCAGCAGTTTCAGGGCGGGGTTGCTGATTGGGAGGGCTGTCTCAAGCGAGACGTCTGGCAATTTCGGCGCCCGCGCGCCGCCTCGGGATGGCCATCGACCTCCTGACGCCATCCCTGAATGGTCGCAGCACTCGATCAAACAGCAACGGCTTTCGCCGTGCGCGTCATTGCTGATCGGTCTTCCAGTCGCGCTTGATCTTCTTGGCGAGCGACCATTTGTGGACTTCGGTCGGGCCGTCATAGATACGGAACGCGCGGATCTCGCGGAAGGCCTGCTCGACGATGGTTTCGCCGGACACGCCCGTGCCGCCCATCACTTGCACGCAGCGGTCGGCGATCCGCATCAGCGCTTCCGACACGGCGACCTTGGCCATCGAACTTTCCGCCGTGCCGAGCGAGCCGGTGTCGAGCACGCCTGCGCACCAATCGATCATCAGTTCCGACTGTTTAAGATCGATCAGGTTTTCCGCCAGCATGAAGCCGACGCCTTCGTGATCGATCAGGGCCTTTCCGAATGCATGGCGACGACAGGCATAGTCGGTCGCGATCTCGTTGGCGCGGATCGCAAGACCCAGCCAACGCATGCAATGCGACAGGCGCGCCGGGCTGAGGCGGATTTGCGCGTATTTGAAACCATCGCCTGACGCGCCAAGCATCTGGTCTGCAGGCACACGCAGGTTATCGATCTCGATCTCTGCATGGCCACCGGGCATCGAGTTGTCGATCGTATCCAGCACGCGCAGGGTGCGGATCGCAGGATCGGGCAGATCGACGAGGAACATGCAGGCGCCGTCCTCGGACTTCGCCATGACGATGCCGACCTTGGCGCCTTCCGCACCGGTGATGAACTTCTTCTGCCCGTTGATCACCCAATGATTGCCATCGAGCCTGCAGGTGGTCTGCATCATCGACGGATCGGAGCCTGCGCCGCCTTCGCCTGCCGGCTCGGTCATGAAGAATGCCGAGCGTGCTTTGCCCGACACCAGCGGTTCGAGAAAGCGCGTCTTCTGTTCGGCAGTACCGACCTTGCCGAGCAGGTACATATTGCCCTCATCGGGCGCCATCGTGTTGCAGGCAAGCGGGCCCAGCGGCGAAAGACCGGACTTGATCAGGGCTTTTGCCGTTTCGCGCTGCGTCAGATGCGATCCATCCGCAAGAATATGCGGGGTCAAAACGCCGGCCTTGCGGGCCTTGTCGCGCAGCTCCTGCACCAGTTCGTCGCTCGGGCCGTGAGCACCTGTCCGCGGATCCTTTTCATAGGGGATGACTTCGGCGCGGATGAAGGTCTCGATCCTGGCGGCAATGGCGTCGGCGCGGTCAGTCATGGATGCAGATACTCCGGTCGATCCCCTTGGCGAAGCCTTGGGCGGGATTCAGTCATGCGCGGCCGATCACGGTATGGGTGGCGGCCAGCGACGAGGTGAGGGATAGCATTTATACGATCAGTATGCCCGATCGTATCGAACTCGGCTACGAGGCATCGATCACCCTGAAGAGTGTCGTGGCGTCACTGGCCCGCGCATGGCGTGCTGATTGGCCGAATCTTGATCAGCTTTGATCGGTGGAAAACCGCTATTTCGGCGCCGGCTCGGCGGCATCGAGATTGATGCCCGGGAAACGCCGTCTCAAGTCTCGCTTCAGCGATTTGAAATGCTCGATATTGTTTTCGAGCGTCCGCAGTCGTGCTTCGCCGATGCGGATCTCGTCGTCTGATTTTTGCAGAAGTTCCGCCCGCGGGTCCGACTGGCTGTTGACGTCCTCGATCTCGTTACCGCCGACAATTGCCGCGATGGAGATGACTTCTTCCAGCCGACGCTTCAGGCCGTCATGCTCGTATTCTGCACTGCGCAGGCCGGAGTCGATGGTCGCCGCAATGGCAAGAACCAGCCGTTCATCGGTGATGCGATCGCGTTCCGGGGAGCGTGTCCGGAATGTCTCGGACGAGGAGCGAAAGATGCGCTTCAGCATGGCGGCATTCCCCTCTGGTTCAGGTGAGACCCTTGATCTTCTTGCACGATGTCGCGGAGCCAGACGACATCTGCACAATGCCCGATGTCGATTTCGTTAGCACGAGCTCCTTGGCGGAGATGAAGCGTAGCGTGGCTCTGGGGTTGGCGTCGCAGAATCGCGACAGCGTCGCGGCGGTGGCGGCCACCGTGTCCTGTTTCGGAATCACCGCGATGCCACCATCCTTCAGGATGTAGGCATCTTTGACGTTCGGCATCGTCGCCGTCGCGGTGCAGACCCTGAACAGGCCTTCATAGGCCTGGGGCGGCATGGTGAGATCGCCTGCAAGACCGCCGAGCAGATACTCCCGGCTCTTGTTGCAATTGTCGGCCTGCGCAGCACCTGCGGTGAGCACAAGCAGTGTGATGATGGCAGCGAGCTGTTTCATGCCGATGCCCTCAGCTCCGATCCGGTCTGCAAGGCATCCTCCGACGGTGATGGCCGCTTCAAACCATAGGTTTCTGCGGCACAGCGTTCCCAGGACAGATCTCGCGCATGTGCGGCGGCGCCAGCGCCGAGGCGCGCCCGCAACTCATCGTCTTCGGCCAATTGCCGGATCACATGGGTGATCATGTCGACGCGCGGAGCGACCAGAAGGCCAGACTGGCCGGCCAACACCGCATCGGGCACACCACCGATGTTGCTCGCGACGCTCGGCAGGCCCGTGGCGCCGGCCTCGAGATAGACGAGACCAAAGCCTTCGACGCGGCCGGACGAATCCGGCACACCGGTCAGGCAAAAGAAGTCCGCCGCACCGTAGATGTCGCGAATTTCTTCATTCGATAGCGCGCCGAGCAGCCTGATGTCGCAGTCCGACGCCGTGATCATGCCGCGAAGCTCATCGACATAGTCAGCCTCTCCCTGGGGACCGATGACCAGCCAGGTGATGCGCTGACGTAATTCGTCAGGAAGCTGCGCGAGGGCGGCGAGCGTGAGGTGATGTCCCTTGCGCCGCGTGAGCCGTGCCACAGTGACCATGACGATCCGGTCTGGCGCAATGTCATAGATCGCGCGTGTGGCAGCGCGATCGCTGCGCCGTCCGGACCAGAAACCGGAGACGCCGAGGCGAATGGCATGGATGCGGCGTTCGTCGATCGTGAATCTTTTGCGGAACAGCTCGCGTGTAAAGTTGCTGTTGGCAGCGACCTCGGTGCGTGGCCCGAACACGCCACTGAAGCGGATCGCCAGTCGCTTCAGCGGCGTCTGTGTCTCATTGATCTCTGTACCGTGCACCGTCATCAGCATTCGGGCCGGCGTGCGGCCGCGTGCGAGTGCGACCGGAATGAAGAAGGGCCAGTCGGCGGCATGCACCACATCGAACGGAGCCGTACCGATGCGGCTGCGCGCCAGCATGATCTTGGCGGGCAGATCGCGCGCCGAATGCAATCCGCCGCTGAAGCGGTGGATTGCAAAGGGCATGGCGCGATCGTCGGCTGACATATCCTGTGCGTAATCGGGAGCGACCAGCGTCACCCGCGCGCCGAGCTGCGTTGCGGCCAATGCGATCTCGTGGGCGTAGGTGCCTATCCCGCCGCGTGCGGGAGCATATTCGCTCGATAGCAACAGGATATTCACAAATAACCTCAGTGTGCCGCGGAGGGCGTCATCGTCATGTTGCGCGCATTCTGGATGTCCTGGTGATAGGTAAAGACGCGCGCCAGCTGTGTCGCTGGTGTGAAATTATCGATCGCGCTGGCAACCTGCGCCGGATTGATCTCGCCGGTGCCGATCGCATCGCGGGTATCGAGAAAACGTTGGGCCAAGCTCTCGATCATCTCGTCGCGGGATGAGCTGCGGGAAATCAGGTAGCCGCTCTCGCCATCATGGATCACCGATTCCAGCTGCGGCAGGTGCACGGCGACGACCGGGCGGCCGACCGCAAGCGTCTCGAGCACGCAGCGTGGCATGCCCTCGAATTCCGACGTCAGGATGCCTGCATGGGCATTGGCCAGTGTTGCGGCCATGCCGACAGCGTCCTTGAAGCCGTGCCGGATCGTAATGTCTTCGATAGCAGCGAATTCGGCAAAGCGATGCGGATCGCTGGTCCCTATATAATGGAATTCGAGATGACCCTGCAGCCGCTCGCGCAGGCGGGCGATGGTGCTGAACATCAACGGCGGATCCTTGAACTCGTCAAGGCGCCCCGCGAAGATGATTCGGAACGGCTCGGTCATCGCCGGAAACGGCTGTGGCTTGAAGATGTCGGTGTTGACCCAGGTCCATAGCGTATCGATCTTGCCACTCTGGCCGGGATAGGTCTTTTGCAGCCGCTCGGTGATGAACGGGTTCACGCACAGAAATTTTGCGCTGGTCGTGACCGCGAAACGCTCGCCGATATTATGCACGAACGAATATTTCTTCAGGAGCGAATCCATTTGCAGCTTCGGGGCGCCCTCGCCATGCAGCATCTGGATGAAGGGGCGGCGCAGCAGCGTCGGCAGCCAGGAGAATTCAACACGGCGAAGATCGACTGTGCAGCCGCGTTCCCGGATCAGCCGCGAGACCGGGCCGAAATAGCGCAGCAAGGCCATGAAGAACTGGCCGGTCAGCGACGAGCGGATGGTGCGCGCGGCCTCTCGGGCCTGCTGGTCGGAATAGTGCAGGATCGGGAGAAAGTCGAAGTCGCGCCCGCGGAAAGTCAGACGTCGCACTTCGCCGAGCTTGAGGTCGCCGATCGAATCCACGCCAACGAACAGGATGTCTGTGTCGGTGGGATGGAACGTGATGAAGTCGCGGAGATAGGTTTCGAGCCCACCCACCTTCTGGCCGCGCGGATCGAACGGGTGGATGAGACAGATCTGATAGCGTTGCTTGGCCGGTGCGGCGTTCCGGGCGCGAAGCCCCAGAGTCAGTGTCGAGGTCATGCGGCTTTCCTCATGCGGGCATTCAGGATTTGTGGAAGCGTGCCGGCGATCAAACGTGGCACGGCGGCCGCGCAGCGTGCGTAACGGGGCGCAAGGCGACGCGGATCCCGCAACATGCGCCAGGCCCATTCGAGACCGGTACGCTGAGTGAACATCGGTGCACGAATCTGCGTACCTGCGATGAAGTCCAACGCCGCGCCGAAACACAGGCAGCCCGTGCCGTCCAGCTCATCGATACAGCGTGACGCAAACACTTCCTGTCGCGGCGCGCCGAGTGCGAGGAAGCAGAGCTTTGCACCGGATGCGCGGATCTGTGCAATCGCTGTATCGGCCTCCGCCGAAAAAGCGTCGAAGTTGCGACCAGGCGCGAACGTGCCGACGATCTGCAAGCCCTGATATCGTTTGCGCAATTCGGCTACAGTCTTGTCTAGCGTTGGCCTGTCGGAACCGAACAGAAAGATGGGAAGTCCCTTCCTGCCTGCAGCTTCGCACAAGGGAGCGGCAAGATCAGCGCCGGTTGTTCGTGAAATAGGCCTGCCAAGCAGATGGCTGAGCACGACGATCGGAAAGCCATCCGCAGTCACGAAGCGAGCGCGGCGATAGGCCGCGCGAAACTCGGGCTTATTCTGCAGATGGACGACATGATCGAGATTGAGCGTGCATACACTGAAGTTATCGCCGCGTTCGGCCGCTTCCACGATCGATGAAACGGCTTCGTCGAGTGACGAAATATTGACGGTGACACCGTCAACGGTGAGATTTCGGGCCTGTGGCGCCGGCGTCTGCAACATGTCGCTCCCCTGATGACAATGTGGCCGAGTTACGCTTGAACGAAGTGCACAACTTGCTTGCTACAGATGCAGCGAAGAAAAGTGAGTCGAAAATCATCCCCTCGACGTGATGGACATCAAAACGAACTATTGCGACGCAACGATGGCGATGCTGTCGCGCAATATCGAAAAGATAGCAGTCACGATTTTGAATCGATGGAGAGTGGATATGTTCGAATGTTCAAGGAGAAAGTCGCTCGCAGTCATCGCCGGCGCGACAGTCGCTATGCAACAGCATGCACTCGGCGCGACGCAAACGCAGAGCCTTGGTACAATTGCGGCGAAAAATGGTTTGATGTTCGGCGCTGCTGCGGGGCCGGTGATCGACAAGGATGTCGGATATCGTGAGCTTTACACAACACAGACGAAAATTATAACGACGGACATCGCTCTCAAAATGGGCACGCTTGCTCCGATGGCCGGCCCGAAGCGATTCGAGAGCGCCGATCGATTGCTACAATTTTGTGCGAGCAATCGCATTCCGATGCGCGGTCATTGTCTGATCTGGAACGAATGGGTTCCGCAATGGATCAAGTCCATGAGCAATGCGGAGCGGCAGGCCTTCTTCGATAGTTATATCGATGAAGTCGCGGGACGTTATGCCGGCCAATTGCAGTCATGGGACGTCGTGAATGAGCCGTTCTGGCCCGGTCACAAGGCACCCGGTGGCTATCGCCTCGGCCCATGGTACGATGCCTTTGGCACCGATTATGTCAGGCGCGCCTTCGCGCGGGCCGGTGCTGTCGTGGATAAGAAGACCAAACTTGTGCTCAATGAGGCACAGGCGGAACGCGATGACGATGTCGGTCTCGCGGTGCGCGCCGGATTGTTGCGTCTCATCGACGAGTTGCAGCACGCCGGCGTCCGGCTCGACGTGGTCGGCCTGCAGGGCCACTTGCAGCCGCGCTATCCACATGATCCCCAGCGATTCCTGGAATTCGTCCACGCGCTCGCCGAACGCAAGGTCGACATCTACATTACGGAATTCGATGTCCGTGACGACACATTCCCGGATGATGTGGCCACGCGCGACAAGATGATCGCGGAGACCGGCGGGAAATTCCTTGAAACGGTGCTGCAGGTTCCGGCGGTCAAGGCCGTGATCGCATGGCAGCTGTCCGATCACTATTCATTCTATACAGACGCCGCGAGAAAGAAGAATCCTCTCGCTGAACGACTGCCCCGACCACTGCCGTTTGATGAGAACATGCAGAAAAAGCCGCTGTGGTACGCAATGGCCCGTGCACTGGAGACCGCCAAACGGTCGTGACGATTTCACGACATTAGAGCTCCGAAAGTTGCGGCTGCCGGCGCAGCATTCGAAGCAATGTCGGCCCATAAAGGATGGCAAGGACCAACACATAGATCGCCGCGCCTGCGGCGACATGTGCCGCCAGCAGGACATGGTTCGGCGCTTCCGGTAGTTGCGTCAGCAACGCCGCCATGGCCCCGGTTGCGAGAATGATGCGGGCGAGATGCGCCCAGGGCAGCGTTAGGCCGAATTTCGAAAAGCCGATGACGAAACTGACCAGCGCTGCGGCAATGGCGGACAGCACTGTTGCGCCGGCCGCGCCGACGAGTCCCCAATAGTGGATACAGATGAAGCTCGCCACAATCGTCACAAGTGCGTCGATGCTTGAGACGACGATCATGAGCTGGGTCTTGCTGTGCAGGAGAAACACCTGATCACCGAAATGGGCGCGGACGTTGCGGATCGAACCGGCCAGGGCCGAAAGAGGCAGAATCGCCAGCGTCACCTGCTGGAACGGTGTGGCGATCAGCAGGTGCACGATCTCGGCCCGTAGCAGGAAGATGCCTGCAATGCTCGGCGCCAGAATGCCGATGAGTAGCGCGCTGTTGTCGGCGAGCTGGCGCATTGCAGCCTTGCTGCCGCCTTGCTCCATGCTCTTGACCGCCAGCGGGAAAGCCGCGGCCGTCACCAGCATCGCAGCCACTGCCGCGGCGCGCTGGCCCAGACCGTAACCAACGGCAAAGAGACCGGCGGCGGCGACGCCGAGCATGTCATTGACGATGAAGCGCGAGGCATTGAGGCCGACCCAGCCCAGCGCACCGCCGATGATCAGCGGAATGCCGTAGCTCACCGCATGGCGAATGATCTCACGATCGATCGGCCACAGGCAACGGCTGTAACCGATATGGGGCAGAACGACCAAAGCGGCAAAGAGCTGCGCAGCGGCATAGCCCAGCAGCGGCCATTCCGGCGACGGGCCGATCAGCTTGATGAGTATCAGGCCGAGAATGAAGCCGATCGAAGGCCCGACGATCTGCTGGATCGAGTAGACGCCGATGTGATGCCGGACCCGGGCGCGTTCGGCGATATAGAGATTGAGAGAACGACTGATGACATAAGCGACGGTGGCGCCGAGCAGCGCAGGGTTGGTGTCAGTCGCGATCACCGTATAGAGCACACCGATCACGGCGGCGCTCTGCAGCACCAGTGAAACAAGAATGACGACATTCTCGGTGCGATAGAATCGTTCGGCCTGTTCGCCGTCCTGATAGCGACCAAAGAAACGCAGTGCATATTGCGACCACCAGGCGAGGAATGCGATCTGCAGTAACTCGTGCGTCGCCGTGATCAGCGTGATCACACCCAGCGTATGCTCGTTGACCACATGGGTCCACACGATCATCGCGACAAGCTGGAACATCGGTCCGACGATCTGGGCGGGAAGATAAAGAATCGTGCGCTTCAGCAGCATGGTCAGGCTCCCAGCCAACGGGCTGTGCGCGGCGGCGCCCATCGCTGCACGGCGAGCAGTGCGACAACACTCAAGGTGGCGGTGATCGCATACATCAGAAATGTCCCCGCAACCGGGCCGAACTGGCGCAGTCCGCCATGATCGCGCAGGGCCATGACAATGAAAATATGCCAGAGATAGATGAAGTAGCTGCCGGACCCGAGCGTGGCCAGGACCGGCGCACGGATGCTGAGTGCGAGCAATAGGACGCAGAGCGCTGCGGCATAGCCGAAGAACGCCATCGAATCATAATCCGCGGCGTCGCCGATCTTGAGTAGTCTCGCTGCCGCATAGATCACATATGCCAGCAGCGCCGCGGCGGTCAGTGTCAGGCGCATCTGGCGAAGGACCGGCCTCACCGAAGATCCGCCAACGAGCATCCCCAGCGCCACGAAGCTGAACCAGAACGGGATATCGCGCATGCGGATTTCCTCGACCAGCCCTTCGGACAGCCCGCGCTGGATCAGCAGGGGATCGAGATAGCTGCTGATGATCAGGCCGAAGACGAGCGTAGACATCAGAGTAATGTGCAGCCGCTCGTTGACTTGCGCAGGCACACGATGGGCGAACCACAGGGTCAGCCAGAGCATGAGCGAACAGCCGAGATAGACGAAGACATAATAATACACGAACACGTAAGCGAGCACGAAGCGGGCAGCCGTTGTCGTCGGGCGGTGATCCATCGCCGGATTCTGCAGCGCCATGTAGAGATAGGCCGCAGCGAAAGCAATTGCGTAGGGGATCAATGCGGCGATGACGCGCTTGCCGAGCGGGACACGGCCCGACAGTGCGGTCAGATAGCCGGATGCGAACAGGAAGATCGGCACACAGGGGCGCAGCGCCGCATCGAGCATGGTCTTCCACGATGCATCGAGCGGTTGCTGCAGCGAATGGATGCCGATCACCATTAGAATGGCGAGGCCGCGCATGCTGTCGATCGCCACATCCCGGCTGGCCGTCCTCGTTTGAGTCAGCGGCCGCGCCGTCCCGGACATTGTCTGTGTTGCATCCACCATCAGGTCACGTCTGTCTTGGCACCGTCGCCGCGGCAATTCGCGTGCTGAAATGGCGATCATAAGCCTCATTGAGAGCGCGCCGCATGGGCGTCTCGAAATAGCGCAGGGACAGAATACTCGCGGCGGCAAGAACGGCGATGGCCAGCGGCACCAGAGCGAGCTTGCCGCCGGGAATGACGGGGGCAAGGAAACGCGCGGCCAGAGTGAGGACGACGGTCGCGACCGGAATATGCAGCATGTAGGAGGAATAGGTCAGCGACGACCAGCGCTCAAAGCCAAGGCGCGAGAACAGGGTGCTCTGGCCGGAGAGGTCGTGATGGATGGCGAGCGCGGCGATGAAATAGATCACAGCCAGGGCTGCCATGATCGGAAGCTGCGCGCCGAAGATCAGGAACAGGATGAGGGCCGTGGTCAGGAGGCCCGGTATCGCCGGAAGCCGCGCAATCCGGTCGCGAAACAGCCAGCAGGCGATGCCGAGATTGAAGGCGGGTAGGGCACGGAAGGCACCCCCCTTGTTGATCCAGTCCGGCCAGGGCTCGGTGCCCATGGCAACGGCATAGATGCTGTTGGCCAGCAGCGGCAGCACGACGAGGGCCACAATCACCGTCCTGCTCCGAGCGATCGTCAGCACCATCAGCGGAAACAGCACATAGCAGAAGAACTCTGCCGACAGCGACCAGCTCGGAAAATTAAAGGTCAGCCGGTCGCCATCGATGGCGTGCAGCAGCAGGAACTGCGCTGGCAGATCGGAGAATGGATAGCGTGCCGGGTTGTCGGTCTTGGCGATGCCGGCATGAAGCGCCAGTGCGATCACGATATAGAAAGCCAGCGTTGCCAGATGCAGCGGATAGATCCGCGCGAGGCGCCGCCACAGGAAGCGGCCGACCGCGGCGGGTGAGCCAACTTTCGCCAGATACTGGCTGGCAATGACGAAGCCGGAGATGACGAAGAACAGGTCGACGAACAGATTGAAGTGCCAGGTGTGGTCCACCATGAAGCGGCCAATTGGCAGGTCCTTGATGTAATCGGAATAATGCAGGATCACGACGGCGCTGGCCGCAACAATGCGCAGCCCGTCCAGATGCCGTGTGCTGGTGTCGATATCCTGCAAGAAGAGTGTCCTCTGTTGAACGGAGCAAGCGTGGCCCCGATCCGGCATGGACGCCGGCGTCACGATCCTAATGCGCGACGTTGGGCTTCGCCGCCGAACGACGGCCGGCCAACTGCCGGCCGGCGAGTTCGGTGATCAGGTCGATGACGATGTCGTGGTCGCTCGCTGCCAGCGCGTTCCAGCGCGCGAGGTTCTCGGTAGCTGCCGCAACATACTGCCTGCGCCACTGCGAAGCCGCGATGGCCCCGCCGATCTGTGACGCTGCGGTGCCGTGGTCCGACGGATCGATGAAGATACCGGATGTGCCCAGTACTTCATGGAAGACGGGCGCATTCGGCGCCACGATCGGCAGGCCGGCATATTGGGCTTCGAGCAGCGGAAGGCCGAGGCCTTCGTCATGCGAGGTGCAAAGGAAAATATCGGCTTCATTGAGAATGCGCGTCACGTTCTCGGATGACTGATAGCCGTGCAAGGTCACGCAGGACATGCGTTCCAGTGTCTTCCAGTCATCGCCCCAGCCTTTGCGACCAACGATGTCGAGGGTGGCGCCGGGAAAGCCGTGCTGGCGCAATTCACGGACGATATTGGCCGCGGCGATGAAGTTCTTGCGTGGCTCCACGGTGCCGAGCGCCACGACGCGCAGCGGCGACGTCTCGGGCTCGCGCTCGGCGCGCTCGGCGGATTCCAGCTTGAATACGTTGCGCACCGGCGGGCGATACAGCGTGATCTCGGCGTCCGGGCGACAATGCTCGGCGAGCTTGCGCTGGGTGTCGCGCGAATTTGTCAGGAAGCGCGGATAGTTCTTGAGCGCGATCTTGAAAGGCGTCGCCATATAGAGTCGCGCGCGGGCATTGAGATCGGCCTGTCGCGTCAGCAGGAAGTCGTCGTGCATATAGGGCAGCACGCGTGATGAAAACATCCGCAGCAGCGGGCTTGGCGGAAAGCCGGGGCACAGCAGGAACGATGAGGGAGACGCCAGGCGCATCGGTAGACCGAAAGTCTGCGTCGCCACCATCTGGCCGGTGCCACGCGATGTGATGGGCACGACATCGAGCGGCGCCAGCGCCTGTTCCGAGAACAGCTCCAGTGTGATCCGTTCGAGCCCGGTCACATGGCGTCCGAGATGGGTATGATCGACATAGATGGTCATGCAAACTCCTGATCCCGGGGGACGGCGCGGACATGCGGGGCCGCCATCGGCGGTCGCTGATGGACATGGCGGGGTGTCGCCACGGCCGGCGCGCGTTCGCGCGGCAACAGCAGCGCGATAAGTAGAACGAGCTGCGCGAGCTGGATGTTCTTCGACGAGAAGCTCACCGAACTTGCCGCAATCATCAGGATCAGCAGCAAGATGGCGAAGGCTGAGCGGTCCGACCGGCGCAGTAGTTCGATGAAGAAGCAGGTCAGGCCGAGCGTGATCAGGATGGTGTGGACCAGGCCGAATTGCACGATGCAGGACACCCAGAAATTCTCGATGCCATAATTCAAACCGAGCTGCGACTGCAGCGCGTTCACGCGAACCGGATTGGGTCCGAGGATCAGTTCGCTCCACTGGAAATGATTGAGCATGTCGAAGGTCGCAAAGCGCGCCAGGGCGCTGCCTTTGTCCGACGAGAAGCGCAGCAGCATCTTGTCGAAGATGCCGAGATAGAGTGCAGCAAACACGACGCCTGCCGCCGCAAAAAGAAAGCAGATTGCGCCGACAGCGAACAGCAGCGGCACGCGCTTGCCGCGGATCAGCCGGATCGTCTCAAGCAGACCGAGGCAAGCCAGCACGAACAATACGGTCATCAGTGCGGTACGGCCGCCGAAGGCCATCAGCGAGCCCAGACTGAAGGCGATCAATGGCACGCGGATCATGATCGGCGGGCAGATGGCCGGTCGCAGCACCAGCGCCATGATATAGGCGCCGACGATGCCCGAAGCCGTCAGCGGATGGCCGAGGAGCGCAGCCGAGCGCCATTCACCGACCACCAGCACGCTGCCGAGCGTCAGCGGAATGATGCGATGGCCGGAAAAATATTCGTAATAGCCAATCAGGATGTTGAGCAGCAGTGTCGCATGGATGGCCCAGACCAGCGGCCGCCGCTGCGCCGGTGTCAGCCGCCAGATCAGCAGGCACAGCAGGACCGGCAGCAGGAACGTGTCGATGATGACCGTGAACGGGCGTTCCAGCACGAACATCTGGATCAACAGGACAAACCAGCAGAACAGGTGCACCAGCAAAAGCTTGGCGTCCGTGAAGGCGCGGTTGATCTCGCCGATCGGATCACCGTCGCGCATCAGCAGCAAGAGCGTCGCGATGAATGTCGCATAGGTGCCGGGGTGGAGCTTCTCGAGAAAATTGCCGCCGGGTGTCAGATAGTGAATCTTGAGATTGGTCAGAACGCCGCCGGATAGCGTGAAGATCGCGACGACGGTGCCCAGCAGGACGCACATGATCATGAAATTGATGAGCTGGGCCGTATTGACGATCTGACGTCGTTGCGGAACGCGTGCACGCGAGCCCGCCGCGGCATGGGCGCCGTTGCGGTGCAGCCTGAGCGGCGCGGTCCGGGTCAATGTCAACGCGCAGCCCCCGCACTGGCGGCGGCGACGCCATAGGGCTTCAGATAGGCCGAGCTGCGATAATAGTCATAGAAGCGGATCTTGCTGAGATCGACCTGGGTCAGCACGGTGCCGAGAATGCGATCATGCACCGGAGCCAGCAGCTCCATCGTGTGGGCGACGACTTCGCGCGGTGTCTGATTCCAGGCCATGGCCAGCAGGATGCGGTCGGCGAGTTCGGCCAGCGCGCGGCCGTCGACCAGCGGAATCAGCGGCGGCGAGTCGATGATGATCAGTTCATAATGCGACTTCAGGCGCTCGAGGATGTCGACGATCTGCTCGGAGAACATCAGCTCGGTGATGGCATCGACGTCCTTGATGGCAGGCGAGGGCAGGATCGAGAGGCCGGTGCTGCGATCGAGCAGGATGGCGCGCTCCAGCGTCACTTCGCCGGTTGCCACCTGCAGGAGGCCGGCATCGGCATTGGGGCTGACGGCGCGGGTCAGGCCGGGATTGCGCAGATCGCCGTCGATTAGTAGCGTCTTGATGCCGAGCGTGGCGAAGGACAAAGCGAGATTGCCGGCGAAGGTTGTCTTGCCTTCACTTTCGAGGCCCGACGTCACCAGCACGACCTTGACCGTGTCGATCTTGCGCGCACGCTGGATCGCCAGACGCACGGCACGAATCGCTTCGGCGAAGAATGTGCCGGGCTCCTCGATGGCATAGCGCATCAGTGGTGGCTGCAATGCAGCCGGCAGCAGTCGCATGGTGCGCGGATCGTAATTTCCGAGTTCGGTGCGGCCGCGTTTGGCACGCCCGGCGAGTTCGCGACTGCTGATCGAGGGTAGAGCGGCCAGCGCAGGAACGCCCGAAATCTCTTCGGCCTGTTCGAGGGTCTTGATACGCCCGTCGAGATAGTCGGTCAGGAATGCCAGCACCGTGCCTCCGCCGAGGCCGAGCAGTATGGCAAAGCCGAGAATAAGCATCGTCTTCGGCGCGGAGGGCTTGAGCGGGATGCTGGCAAAGCTGACGATGCGGGAGTCCGGCATCTCCAGGCTTTCCTGCGCCGTCGTCTCCTTCGAGCGCGCCAGATATGACTCATAGAGCGTGCGATTGGCCTCGGCCTCGCGCTGCAGCTCATGCAACCGGACCACGGCCTGACCGGACGTGCTGGAGACGCCCTGCAGCTTGTCGAAACTGTCCTGTAGCGACGCCTCGCGCGATTTCGCAACGTCATAATCATGCGCCGTGCCCTGCACGATTCGCCCGATTTCCTCGTTGATCAGCCGCTGCGTGTCCTTGAGCTGCGCCCGCACATTGGCGACCTGCGGATGCCGCGGACCATATTTGCTGGTCAGGTCGGCTTCGTTCTTGGCGATATCGGCATATTGCGCGCGCAGCTTGGTCACCATCTCCGAGGAGACGGCGGCATTGAGCCCGCCGGCATCGCCGCCGGTTTTCGCCAATTGCTGCACCTGATCGAACTTGGCACGCGCCTCGGCGGTCTGCACCCGGGCAGCAATCAGCTTGCTGTTGAGATCGGTGATCTGCTGGTCGTTGACCGTCACGCCCTGCGAGACCGCGAGGTTATTGGCGGAACGATAGTCCGCGACGGCCTGTTCGGAGGTGACGACGCGGTTCTTCAACGCATCGATCTGGCCGCCGAGCCATTTGGCTGCGATGCGCGTCGCGTCGAATTTGGCGCGGACCTGTTCCTCGAAATAGGCGTCAGCCACCGCATTGGCGATGGTCGCGGCTTTCTGCGGCGATTCCGAGCTGACGGCGATATCGACCAGGAATGTCGTGCCTTGTCGTGTCACCTTCATGCGGCGCTGGAGCAGATATATAGAGTATGCACGCGCGGCGTCTTCGGGGCTCACGCCATCGACCGGGCTGCTGCTGCGGAACAGATTGCGGATCGGATCGAGCAGGCCGGGCTTCGGCATGAACTCGAGATCCTGCGTCAGCTTCAACTTGTCGACCACGCGCTGCAGGATCGTGAGCGACTGGATCAGCAGCGTCTGGCTCTCGATGGTCGCATCGTCTGTGCCGAAATTGGTCAGCACCGACTGATTGGTTTCGACCACATTGGCGCGCCGGGGATCGACCAGTACGGTGGAGTTCGCAGTATAGAGTGTAGTGGCTGTCACCACATAGGCCAGGGCGATCCCGGCCAGTACGGCGGCGGGCAGCACGACCGCGCGCCAGCGCCGGCGCAGGATGCGCGCCATTTCCCGCAGGTCGACGGTCGGCGCCTGCCAACCGGCAACGGCGGTCGGAACCGGTTCCGGTGCCGCCGGATAAGGCTGGTCAAAATTGCGCTGTAACATTGAGCCCTACCTGATGTTTGTCGTAACTGAAGGTGGGTATATCGCTGTCGCGCGATGTGTAGCGGTGATAGGCCGAGATCGCGCTGAAGCGGTTCATCAGATACTTCACGCTGGCATTGGTCGTGGTCACGCGATCCTTGCGCGCCTGGCCGAAGAAGCGATCGATCTCATAGGCGCCTGCCAGCGACAGGATGATGTTGCGACGCAGTTCGTAGTCGACGCCGACCTGCACGGCATTGGCCAGCACGCCGGTCGAGCTGGTATCGGATGTCTGCGTGACCAGCTGTTCGGCCTTGACGTGGATGTCCATCAATCGCGTCGGGCTCCATGTGAGCTTGGCGCGATAGGATGGCCCGTCGACGGTGCCGATCAGAGGATTGTCGAAGCGCTGCTCGACATAGCCGCCGCCAAATTCGCCGCGGAGCAGATTGCCGAAACCGACGGTCAAGCCGGACAAAGCGCGATAGCCGGTGGAGTCCAGCGTCTGGCCGGGCACGCCGCGGATGTTGCGCTGGTTGCCTTCGACGCCGCCGAACCAGCCGAGCACAGGCGAGAATGCATAATCGACACGCCCATGAAGCGCATAGATCTGGCCGTCGCGGCTGCTCTGGTCGATCAGACTGCCATCCTGCGCACGTGCCGTGCCGTAATCGTAGGAGTCGACGCGTGCGCCGATCGATGTCGCCAGCCGGTTGAACTCCTTGCGGACGGTCAGGTCGCCAGACATCAAATTATAAGGAGTCGGCGTCACGGCATTGGAGGGCGAGCTCAGCGAGCCGACACCCTCGTTGAGATGCGCGATCTGGAAACTGCCCAGTACGACCATATCGTTGGCGATATCGATCCAGCCGGCGCCCTTCAGGCTCACATCGGTCTGGTCGAGACTCGAGTTTTCATTATAGGCCGTGGTTCGTGAATTGAGCTTGATGTCGATGCCGTGTCGTTCCCACAGCGTGTGGGCACGCAGGCTCGGTTCGATCACCGCCGCGACGTCGCCGCGCTTCTGGGTGTTCGAGGCAAACACATTGCTGTCATAGAGCGCGCCCGTCATCAGCGACGGATTGAACATCCAGGATCCCTGGCGGATGCCGACGGGTTCATAGCCAGGTTGCTGTCGTTTTTTCACTGGCATATCCTCGGGCGCTACTTCTTCGCGATTATCCCGGTCGACCAGATCGGGCAGCGCGGTCGGTTCGAAGATGCGTTGCGAATTCCAGGGCGGCGCGAGTTCGTCGCTGGTTGCCGGGATAGCCTGGGCATTGGCGGGTGATGCAATACCGAGCAGAATCGCCGTGACCGGCCAGGGCGCGATACGGAGAGCGCGGCGCGTGACGGGAATCGGCCGCAGCCCTTCCGATCCTTCGCTGATCGCATCCGATCCTGCTGATGCAAACGTACATTTCATCACTCATCCCTTGCGAAGGATTTGCATTCCTCCGCTATCGAATTGTCGTCGAGACTTGATTGCCGCTTAGAAATTCATCCCGGAGCTTACAAACTCAGCAAGTCCGTGATGAATGTCGCGCCCCCACCAGCGCACTCAACACTCGTCTGATGAAACGTGTTTCTCTTTGCTGCCCACAATGCGAAGTACGAAGTAAAGTTCGTCGCACTGCACAAGAATACGCATTGCAAAAAGTCGAGACTATGGCGACGCGCGACATGAAGGCGCGCGTCGGTCACTACACATCAGACAAAATCAAAATGATGAGTTCAGAAGTATCGTTCCGGGACACGAACATTGTCGCCGGGAAATATCAGCACGGGTGAATCGAGAGCATAGATCTCTTCGACCGTTGCGCCTGACCGCCGCAAATATACTTTGTTCTCATTGGCGCGATAGGTGAATCCACCCGCGGTCGCGACCGCATCCATCACGGTGAGACCCATGCGATAAGGATATTCGCCGCTCTTCTTCACTTCGCCGAGGATATAGAAGGGGCGATACAGCGCGATTTCCACATTTACACGTGGGTCTCGCACGATTCCCTTGGCGAGCGCGGACGCGATGCCCTTTTCCAGTTGCCGTGTGGTCAGGCCAGCGGCCTTCACGTGGCCCGCAAGTGGAATCGATACAAACCCGTTGCTGTCGACCTCATATTCGCCAGTGATATCAGCTTCGCCATAAACCTTCAGACGAACGCGATCAGTCGGCCCAAGAAGATAGGTGCCTGACGGTGAGGCTGCAGAAACCCGCTGGTCCTGCGCGAGCGCGATCGACGGAGCGACGCTAGCAAGAAAGAATGAAAGCACCGGTACTATCAAAATGCCGGCGCATCGGTTCGTTCGCAACATGTTAGACCCCCAACACAATACAATTGTGATCATCTGCATCAATTCGATGACAATTGATGCAGACGACAATTGCGCGAGAGTGTCCGGCAAAAAGCGGCGAAAGAATGTGGCGCACTCAGAGAGTGCGCAGATTGCGTACTAATGTCTTCTTAGAGAACCAGAATCTCTGTGCCTTCGATGGCGATGCACGTGAGGATGCCGCTGCGCCACGCACCTGTGTCAATATTCACACGGTTATCTCTAATATCCGCATGGGGAACCGGCGTGTGTCCGTGCACCACATAGACGCCATGATCGCGCTTCGAATCCAGAAACTCGTCCCTGATCCACATCAGATCATGCGGATCTTGAGACGACAGCGGCACATTCGGGCGAATGCCCGCATGAACGAACAGAAAGTCGCCGCATCTGATATTGTTCCGTAGGCAACGCAAGAAAGCGTCATGCGCCGGAGGGAATGCGGCGTGAAAGGCGTTCTGCACGTCGCTCGCCGTTGCCGTGCGCGATGGTGAAACGCCATAAGACGCGAGAGTCTGAAGTCCGCCCAGTTGGCGCCAGTGCTCAAGCACGCTGGCATCCTCTAGGAAGTCTTCCATGATGGCTTCGTGATTGCCACGTAGGCAGATTGCATGGTTGTGAACCATGCGGACTGCCAGCAAATCAATCACGCCTTTCGAATCCGCGCCACGATCAATGTAATCGCCGATATAGACCTCCGCCGCATAGGCGATCGGGCGACGCTGAATGTCCTCATCGATACGCGCGATGGTTTCCTGCAGCAGGTCGGCGCGTCCGTGAATGTCACCGATGGCATAGATACGCGTATCGGGCGGCAGCGCCGCCTTGTTCGAAACTGACCTGGAGAGGGAGCGCGGCATTTCGCGCAAGCTACGATCAGGGAACCGTCGCGGTCAATTTCAATCGGTCGCGCAACGCCTTGGGACTCATAAAGCTTTGGGGATAGCGATGAGCTCAGAAGAAAATGATGCGAACGGCGACGATCACAACGACCCAGACGGCCGCGTTGATAAGAAGAAGTCTGTTTCGCAGTTTGCGGCCAGATGCGTTACGCACATCGCTGGCAGAAATATCCACAGGGTTGGAGATCGCCGCCTTATCCACGGCGATCGCACGCGGGGGAAATGAAATGTCCCCTGTAGTCATCTGAGGTGTTCGTCGAGCGACCATGGCGATGCCGAAATATCTGGCGGAGTGAGCAGTCTCAGTGCGCAACATAATGGGCGCGCTTTAGTATCGAGTGAAAAATCAAGCTCGAATCGATTGCCGCTTGGTGGCGATTTGTTAATTGCGGAGATCATGCACCCGATCTCGCAGCGACGCGATGCAATTCATCGATCTGCGCCGTGTAATTATTTTGCATGGCTGCTGTGAGCGAGATGCAGCGCAATAGACGTACAAAACGATCTAAGCGCTTCCGTGCACAAAGAATTTTGCGCGCCGCACAATTATATCAATATTGCGACTGCGTAATGTTACACGCCAATACCGTTTTGCCGCCCTAATTCGTTCGCACAGTTAAGAAATCTTCAGGGATGAAGGTTCTTGCTGATCGACGAAGATGGTTTCGCAATTGCGAATGTTCGTCGAAGGGAAGGGTTCTGAATTCGCATGCCTGCCACATAGGCATGTTTCTGTTTGATTATCGCGCACCAAAGTTCCAGCAGGGAGCGAGAGCATGGCCTCTACAGTTTCAGTTGGTTTTGATCGCAACAAGGTGACGCCGCTCTGGAAGGAGCGGCAGTTCATTTCAGTGCGGCCGGTCGAGTTTGCCGGCCACGGGTCCTATCGCAACAGCGCCTATCGCAGCCGCCGGACGAACCGGGTTGCCCGGTGTGAGCCGTCGGAGTCGATTGCCAAGCGATTGTTCGACATTGCGGCCGCAGGCTCGGCCCTGCTGTTTCTTGCGCCGCTGCTGATCACCATCGCAATCATCATCAAGGCGACCTCGCCGGGGCCGGTGTTCTTCACCCAGTATCGCTACGGCTACCGCAACCGGTTCTTCAAGATCTACAAGTTCCGCTCGATGCGCACTGATGCCGGCGACAAGCGCGGCATTCAGCAGACGGTCGAAGGCGACGCCCGGGTGACGCGGATCGGCAAGCTGCTGCGCAAGACCAGCCTTGACGAAATTCCGCAACTTATCAACGTGCTCAAGGGCGATATGTCTCTGGTTGGGCCGCGGCCCCATGTACCGGGCATGCTGGCCGCCAACGTGCTCTACGAAGATCTCGTGCCGTATTACTTTACGCGTCACAGCGCACGGCCCGGCATCACCGGCCTAGCCCAGGTGAGCGGCTGCCGCGGCAGCACCGTGGAGGCGCCACGGGCGATCTCGCGCATCGATTACGACCTCGAATATATCGAGAAATGGTCGATGCGTATGGACATCATGATCATCGTGCAGACCGTCCGGCGCGAATTCCTCTCCGGTAATGCCTTCTGATGCCCACGACTGATTGAGCGGCGGCATCGATCACACCACACATTGCAGACATTGCGCTGGCGGACCCCCGTCCGGCGCCCGGAATTGTTTTGCCTTGAAACCAGCCTCGAACGAAGGGT
This sequence comes from Tardiphaga sp. 813_E8_N1_3, assembly GCF_051811025.1. Classification (NCBI taxonomy): domain Bacteria; kingdom Pseudomonadati; phylum Pseudomonadota; class Alphaproteobacteria; order Hyphomicrobiales; family Nitrobacteraceae; genus Tardiphaga; species Tardiphaga sp. 813_E8_N1_3. The sequence continues at coordinate 4,101,162 of NZ_JBPWQE010000001.1, read as the reverse complement.
GACAGCCATGACTGCGACGCAACGGACCAAGCAGCTCCTGAAAGATGCCTTCCCGTCGATGTATCTGCGCTGGCGCTTCATGAAGCGTCCCAAATCGGCGGAGCGTGAACTGGCCTATCTCGACAAGATCGTGCCGCAGGGTGCTGTCACGGTGGATGTCGGCGCCAATTGCGGTCTCTACACCCAGCAGCTGGCGCGGCTGTCCGGTCAGGTCCATGCGTTCGAGCCGTCGCATGAGATGGCCGATCTGCTGCGGCGTACCTCGGCGTCTAATGTCCGCATTCATGAAGTGGCTCTTTCGGATCATGAAGGCGATGCCGAGCTCTACACACCGCAAGGCGAGGATGGTCTTGTTTACGGGCGGGCATCGCTCGAACAGCAATATGAGCCGTCGGTGAAGCAACTGATCACGACGCATGTTCCATTGGCGCGTCTCGATGGTGTCGTACGCGAGGACGTGTCCTTCGTGAAGGTGGACGTCGAGGGGCACGAATTGAGTGTCTTGCAGGGGGCCGTCGGCCTGATCGACCGGTGCCAGCCAGTCTTCCTTGTCGAGGCAGAGGATCGCCACCGCGCCGAGGCGACCCGCTCGGTGTTCGATTTCTTTCGCGATAAATCGTATCGCGGCTTCTTCCTCCAGGACGACGAGGTGATCTCCATCGATCATTTCAACGCCGGGGAAATGCAGGACAGCGATGCGCTGCTGCCCAATGGTGGCCGCAAACCCGGGCAAGCTTACGTCAACAACTTCTTTTTCTTTCCGCAGCATCTCGACGGCGAGTTGATCCTCAACAGCTGAGGCGCATGCGGAATTCTCGGGGGATGTCCGGGTCGTTCTGACCGCGGACTGTTTACAAGACAGGACATGCAATGCGAATTGCCATGATTGGCGCTGGCTATGTGGGGCTCGTGTCGGGGGCGTGCTTTTCGGACTTCGGCCATCACGTCACCTGCGTCGATACGGATCAGGGAAAGATCGATGCGCTGAACAACGGTGAGATTCCGATCCATGAGCCCGGTCTCGATGCGCTGGTCGCGAGCAATGCCAAGCAGGGGCGGCTGAAATTCGTTACCGACGTCGCATCTGCTGTCGGTGCGGCCGAGGTGGTGTTCATCGCCGTCGGCACGCCATCGCGGCGCGGTGACGGCCATGCGGACCTGTCCTATGTCTATGCAGCGGCGCGCGAGATCGCGAAGGCCATCAAGAAGTTCACCGTGGTGGTCAACAAGTCGACGGTGCCGGTCGGTTCCGGCGACGAGGTCGAGCGCATCATTCGCGAGGAGAACCCGGACGCCGAATTCGCCGTGGTCTCGAATCCGGAGTTCCTGCGCGAAGGCGCTGCTATCAGAGACTTCAAACATCCCGACCGTATCGTCATCGGTTCCAGCGACCAGCGTGCCAAGGACGTCATGGCGGAAGTCTACCGGCCGCTGCATCTCAACTCGTCGCCGATCATGTATACGGATCGCCGCACGGCCGAACTGACCAAATACGCCGCTAACTCGTTCCTGGCGACCAAGGTCGCCTTCATCAACGAGATCGCCGATCTCGCGGAAAAAGTCGGTGCCAATGTGCAGGAAGTCGCGCGGGGCATCGGCCTCGACAACCGGATCGGCCTGAAATTCCTGCACGCTGGACCGGGCTATGGCGGCTCGTGTTTTCCGAAGGACACGCTGGCACTGATCAAGACGGGACAGGATTACGAAGCGCCGCTGCGCATCGTTGAGACCGTGGTCGCCGTCAACGACCAGCGCAAGCGCGCCATGGCGCGCAAGGTCGCCCACGCCTTCGGCGGCAATCTGCGCGGCAAGTCCATCGCCATTCTCGGCGTGACCTTCAAGCCCAACACCGATGACATGCGCGACGCGCCATCGATCCCGCTGATCACGGCATTACAGGATATGGGCGCAGAGGTGCGGGTCTACGATCCCGTGGGCATGGAGCAGGCGAAGAAGGTGTTTGAAAACGTCACCTTTTGTGAGGGGCCATATGAATGCGCCCGCGGCTGCCATGCCATGGTCATCGTCACCGAATGGGAGCAGTTCCGCGCGCTCGATCTCAAGGAGATGGCGGCCATCATGGCCTGTCCGGTGATCATCGATCTCCGCAACATCTATTCGCCGGATGAAGTGACGCGGAACGGCTTTCTTTATAGCGGCATCGGGCGGCCGCAAGCAGTGGCTTACTAGCTCGCGCATCTGCGCAGATACGGGGAGGCGCGCAGTGTCTTACTGTGTCGCTTCCTCCGTCGTACCGGGCGCAGTCGCATGTTCGCTTCGCGGTGTCGTGGAGGTGTCGTTATAGCTTTCAGTCTGATAGATCGATTCCAGGTCGCTGCCGCCGAGATACCAGCTTCCAAGGAAATATGTGGCGCCGATGATGGCTGCGGCCATCACGAGGCCGCGGCCGACTGAGAAGACGATATCGGCCTTCGTGACTTTATGCGGAGCGATCTTGTCCATGAAGGCGTCCCTATGGGGCATGCCGCTATCCTGCAACGGCGTGGTCCAGTTGGTGCTCAGGAATTCGAGCGCAAGCAACAGCGCAATCAATCCCGGACAGTGTAGCGTTATCGACCTGACATGTCTGCTGGAAATGCCGAGATCGTCGAGTAGCAGAGAACCGATTGAATAAGCGAATAATGCGGCGCTCAGACCGCAGATCGCCAGAATCACAATCACTTTCGGCATCCGCCCCATTTGCGAACATCGCCAATGCGGCTCATTCGTTCAACCGTCACAATTGCAACAATTCAAGCCAGAATGTCGGAATACCGAACACAGGCGCGTGAGCACGAGCTTTCTCCCGTGGAACCTGAGGATGACGCGAGAGTGACGATGCGTTGCTGGAGTACCGAGGTTATGATCGCACTATGAGACAAACTACATTTATACTGGCGCTTGCCACCGTGATCGCGTCGCCGATCTATGCGAACGAAATCGATCAGATGGCGAACAATCTGGAAACAAGCTGTTCGAACCACTTTCGCAAGCGGCCGAACAAACCTTCGAGCGATTCCAAAAAGTTCTGCAGCTGTTTTGCCGGAACCTTTACATCGACCATCTCGCTGCGGGAACTCGATGCCGCCAATGGGGTGGTAACATCGGAAATTCAGGAGCAATTCGAGCGCGCTGCGGAGTTCTGCGGCCGCGACGTGGCGCCGTCCGTCGCGCAAGCGGGCAGGGCATGGATCATGGAATCCAACTGACCGGCGAATCCCGGCGATCATTGTCGGCTGTTGCCCTGACTCACTGTCGCCTCATTTGACCGCAAGTCTTTGCTTGCTGGCAAAGTGGGACACATCTTGCGCCGGCATTTGGGGACTGCTCATTGACTGACTCTCGTTTCAAGGCGCAAGTGGCGTCTCGCATGCCTATGCTCCGATTCAAGGAGTCGAAGCTCAGGCAAAAGGTCGGTTCCGCCGTCGAAGCGGTTTCGATTGCATGCGCCCATATTCTTGCGATCGCGGCCCTGGTGATAATCGGCGGTCTCGTCATCTATGTGAGATAATCGTCGTGCGTACTATTCTACTTGGACTGTTCCTGACGGCCGTCGCCCAGCCGTGTTTCGCGCAGAAATTTCTCTCCTTCGAACCTCTGATGATGGATCCGTATGCGACCGTGTTCGTCGACAACGGTTCGTGTTCGACGGGCAAGGTGCTGAAGGTGCAAGGTGCGCCCAACAACCAGCGTCGCAAGAAGAGCTGTGTGCCGATCAGCGATGTGCGGCCTGGTGCCGTCAAGGGCAAATAGCCAAGGCCACGCCCAACGGCGCTTACGCCGTTGTCCGCTGTATCGCCGGCCAGCCAGCGCCATAGGCGTAGATGGCGTCGCACGGATCGATGCGGCGCGTATGCGAAGTGGCTTCTGCGGAATCCGTGCCCAAATGGGCAGCAAAGGCAGAAAATACGGGCTTAATTCGTCGAAAATGCCCACATCCGCGCGGACGCCCTGACAAGCGGGAACAGCGTTGCTATGGTCGCGCGTACCGGCTGTGATATGCCGGGTTCCGAATCGAGATGGATCAGTTCAGGTGACATTTGAGCCTTCCGCGCGTCCGGGTGCAATGCAGGGCGGACTCGCGGCATCGTATATAAATATGACGGATGATGAGGCCGTCGACCTCGCCCGCGAGCGTTTTGGCATCGAAGGCCGGCCGACACGCTTTGCCACCGAGAAGGACGATACGTTCCGGATCGCGCCGACAAGCGGGCCGCGCTTTATCCTGAAGGTTGCGAACCCCATCGAAGATATTCCCGAGATTGATCTGCAGGTGCAGGTGCTTGATCACGTCGCGGCGCGTGCGCCCGATCTGCCGGTGCCGCGCGTCATTCTGAACGACAAGGGCGAGCGGCATTTCAACTATCTCGACCGCGCCGGCCAGCGCCGGCAGGTGCGGATGATGTCCTATCTCGAAGGCCAGCCTTTGAGCGAGGTGCCATCCACGGCCTCCGGTCGGGCGGAAATCGGCAAGCTGCTGGCGCGACTCCGCCTCGCACTGGCCGATTTCAGCCATCCGTCGGATTCCCGGGTTGTCGCATGGGACGTGAAGAACCTGCTGACGCTGCGCGATCTGCTGGCGGAAATCACCGATGCCGCACAGCGCCACAAGGTCGAGGCTGCACTGGAGCGCTTCGCCGCCATCGAAACCCGGCTCAAACAGTGCCGAATGCAGGTGCTGCACAATGATTTCACCCGCTCCAACATTGTCGTCGATGCGTCGCTGCCGGGTTTCGTCAGCGGCATCATCGATTTTGGCGATACGGTGCGCACGGCGATCGCCATCGATGCCTCGACGGCGATGCTCAACCAGCTCCCCGTCGCGATGAACGGCGATGTCTTTGCCGATGGTCGCGATCTCCTCAAAGGCTATCTCTCCATCGCCGATCTGACCGCGGAAGAACTCAGCCTCATTCCGCATCTGATCTTCTCCCGTTTGGCGACGCGCCTGCTGCTGTCCACGGCCATGGCCAACCGGGTGCCGTCCGTCGCCGCCTATGTCCTGCGCAACAATGAGCAGACCTGGGTGCAGATGGACTGGTTCATCGCCCGCTCGATGGACGAGATCTCCGATCAGTTGATCGACTTCGCCAGATAATCTTCGCCACATCCGACCCTGCTTCCAGAGGAAACAAGAACATGACCGCAGTCACCAGCGCCCCGCGCGGCAAGATGGTCAACGGCTTCGACCCCGCCACGGCAACCGGCCTCACCGAAGAGAGCCGCAAGCTCGTCGCGCGACGCAGCGATCTGCTCGGCCCGGCCTATCGTCTGTTTTACAGCGACCCCGTCGAGGTCGCGCGCGCCAAGGGCGTGCTGCTCTATGATTCAGAGGGCAACGAGTATCTCGACGCCTATAATAATGTGGTGTCGGTCGGCCACTGCCATCCGCGCGTCGTCGATGCGATCACGCAGCAGGCGCAGACCATCTGCACCCATACGCGTTACATCCAGAAGGGCATTCTCGATTACGCCGAGGACCTGCTCGGCACGTTCGATGGGCCGAAGCGCCATGCGATGTTCACCTGCACCGGCTCGGAAGCCAATGATCTCGCTGTCCGCATGGCCAAGCATCACACCGGCAATCAGGGCATCATCATCACCGAGGAGGCCTATCACGGCAATTCGGAGCTGACCGCCGGCTTCTCGCCGTCGCTCGGGCCGTATTCGCCGCTCGGCACCTTCGTGCGCCGCGTCCCCGCGCCGGATTCCTATCGCATTGCGCCTGAGAAGATCGGCGCATGGATGGCCGAGAAGGTTTCCGAGCAGATCGTCGACCTGCAGCGCCGCGGTGCCGGCGTTGCTGCCTTCATCGCGGATTCGATGTTCTCGTCAGATGGCATCTTCTCGCACCCGACCGACGTGCTGAAGCCGGTGCTCGATGTCGTGCACAAGGCCGGCGGCGTGTTCATCGCCGATGAAGTGCAGTCCGGCTTCGGCCGCAGCGGTGAAAAGCTCTGGGGTTATCAGCGTCACGGCGTCACGCCGGATATCATCACCATGGGCAAGCCGATGGGCAACGGCTACCCCGTTGCTGCTGCCGTGATGCTGCCGGAGATCGTCGAGAAATTCGGCCGCGATAACCGCTATTTCAATACGTTCGGCGGCAACACCGTCGCGATGGCGGCCGCACAGGCTGTGCTGAATGTCATTCGCGACGAGAAGCTCGTCGAGAATTCGCTCCGTGTCGGCAAGATCCTGCGGGACGGCTTCCATGCGCTGGCAAAGAAATATGAGCAGATCGGCGACGTCCGTGGTTCGGGCCTCTATGTGGGCGTTGAACTCGTGAAGGATCGCAGCACCAAGGAGCCGGATGCCGCCGCCGCGTCGGCTGTGGTCAATGGTCTCCGCGCGCGCCGCGTGCTCATCTCGGCCACCGGCCCTCATGCGAACGTGCTCAAGGTCCGCCCGCCGCTGGTGTTTACCGAAGCGAACGCAGATCGCCTCCTCACCGAGGCCGAAGCTGTGATGGCGTCGCTCTGATATGACGCGGGCGGATGCCATCGCGCGGGTCAACGCGCAATTCACCTCGGGTGACTTCCTTGCCACGCTCGATCGTATGGTGGGCTATAAGACCGAGAGCCAAAGCGACAAGCGCGCCGATGATCTGCGCGCCTATCTCGAACAGGAATTGACGCCGACCTTCACGGCGCTCGGCTTCAAGACCAAGCTGGTCCGGTCACCGAGCGGCAAGGGACCGTGTCTGTTCGCCGACTATCGCGAGAGCGCGGATCTGCCGACCGTGCTGATGTATGGCCACGGCGATGTGGTCGGCGGTATGGAAGGCGAGTGGCGCGACGGTCTCGATCCATGGTGCTGCACGACGGTTGGCCAGCGCGTCTATGGCCGCGGCACCGCTGACAACAAAGGGCAGCACGCGATCAACATCGCGGCTCTCCGCGCGGTGCATGAGGCGCGTGGCGGCAAGCTTGGTTTTAATGTGAAGTTCATCATCGAGATGGGGGAAGAGATCGGCTCGCCCGATCTTCCGACAATCTGTGATGCGCATCGCGACGAGCTGAAGGCCGACCTGTTTCTCGCCTCCGACGGCCCCCGTCTCTCGGCCGAGCGGCCGACGATTTTTCTCGGCTGCCGTGGCGGCCGCCGCATCCATCTCGATATCGAACTGCGTGACGGCGCGCATCATTCTGGCAATTGGGGTGGGCTACTCGCGAATTCAGCGACGATCCTCGCGTCGGCGATCGCGACGCTGGTCGACAGGAACGGCCGTATCCTGCTCGATGCACTGAAGCCGCCGCGCATTTCCAATCAGGTGCGCGCGGCGCTGGCGGATGTGATCGTCGCGCCATCCGCCGATGAACCCGCTTTGTCCGAGAACTGGGGCGAAGACGGATTGTCGCCGGCGGAACGGCTCTATGCCTGGAACACGCTGGAAGTGCTGGCGATCAATGCCGGCAATATCAACAATCCCGCCAATGCCATTCCCGGCAAGGCAAGCGCGGTGCTGCAGCTGCGCTTCGTCGTCGGCACCGATATCGAGAATGTCGTACCCGCCATTCAGAAGCATCTCGCTGAAAACGGCTTCGCTGATATCAAGGTGAGCCAGTCGCAATATTTCTCGGCTTCGCGCACCGATATCGACAATCCATGGGTGGGCTGGGCCGTCGAATCCGTTCGCAAGACCACGGGTAGCGCGCCGGCGCTGCTGCCGAATTTCGGCGGCTCGCTGCCGAATGACGTGTTCACGGATATTCTGGGGCTTCCCACCGTGTGGGTGCCGCATTCCTATCCCGGCTGCTCGCAGCACGCACCCGATGAACACATTCTCCTGCCGGTGACGGAAGAAGCGCTGAACATCATGGCGGGGCTGTTCTGGGATCTGGGTGAGAAGGGGAAGGCGTAGTAGCCACCCTCACTGTCATTCCGGGGCGCGTTCGGTCTTCCGAACGCGAACCCGGAATCCCGATATGGCTTGGTGCTATAGGTGACTTAGCACTACGAGATTCCGGGTTCGCGACCGCTAAGTGGCGCTCGCGCCCCGGAATGACGAGTGGAGATCAATCCTTCACAAACGTCAGCAGCACGCCGTTGCCCTTGCTCGGCGGCACGACGACGCCGACGTCGCTGCGGCCGCCGGCTGAACCCACAGCTTTCTCGGCTGCTGCAATGTCCGCCACGCCGAACACCAGCGAAATGCCGCCGCGGTCGGGAATGCCGGCGAGCGATGTGCCAGGGAAGTGTTTCGCAAGCACGTCCTTGGTGACGAACACGAAGTCCGCGCGGTCACCGCCCGATGGCACGGTCACGGCACCGTCGGTCTCTGTCTTCACCGCGCCGTCGATCAGCTTCGCCATATGCTGAGCGTCCTTCTCCGGCTCCGGCGTGACGATGAACACCTTCTTCAGGCGCTTGGCCGTGTTGGCATGCACCTGCAGCTCGGGAATCCACACGGTCTCGCGGGTCTTGTGCTGGCAGGCGAAGATGCGGAGGCCGCCGGGGGCTTCCTCATAAGGCCACTGATAGGTGGCGAATTTCGCCGCGCTCAGCGTGCCGTCCGGCATCGTCACCGGACGTTCGAAATCGGTCGGGCCGATCGGCGTGTAGCCGCGTGCGCGGATTTCCTCGGCGCCGACGGTCGCGTCGGTGGTGGTGAAGGCGATGCGCTCGATGCCGTCGCCGCGCCTGGCGAGAAACGCCCGCGTCGGCGCATTGTGCTCGGTCTCGTTGAGTACGCCGAGCAGCTCCACATAATCCGGGCCGAGCATCATGGTGTAATTGCCGGAGCCCATCTTGGCGCTGTGGGTGCCGCGCGGCGACACCGTAAAGCCGAGCGACTTCCAGTTCGCGGCGGCAGCGTCGAGGTCCTTGACGACGACCACGGCGTGGTCGATTCCAACGATGTTTTTCAGCGTCACGTGCTCATTACCTTGCAATGGATCAGGCGCGTAAACTATGCAGAATACAGGGGTGCCGCAAGAGAACGGTTATGTTCGGTTGCGCGGCGCAAGGCATGATTGATGCTGCAGAAAGGCGTGATGATGGATACCGCAAATGTGCCCTGGCCGAAGTCGCTCTGGGCCGGCGTCACGCCTCCGGGGCCAGACCTGCCCGAGCTGAAAGGTCCTGTCGAAGCTGATGTGGTCGTGATCGGTGGCGGTTTCACGGGGCTCTCAACGGCGCTACATCTGCGCGAGGCTGGCGTGGATGTTGCGGTTGTCGAGGCGATGGAGCCGGGCTGGGGCGCGTCGGGGCGCAACAACGGTCAGGTGATCCCGACGCTGTCGCGGCCTGATCCCGAAGATATCATTAAGCGTTATGGCGCGGCCGGCGAACGTCTCGTCGGTCTGATCCGTGACAGCGCCTCGATCCTGTTCGATCTCACGCGCCGCTATCAGATCCAGGCCGAGGCCGAGCAGAACGGCTGGATCCAGCCGGTGCATTCGCCGGGCCGCATCAAGATCGCCGAGCGCCGCGTGCGGCAATGGTCCAAACACGGCGCGCCGGTGGAGTTGCTGTCGCGCGAGCAGATGCGCGGGCTGCTCGGATCGGATGCGTGGTTCGGCGGCTTCTGGAACAAGACCGGCGGCCATATCAATCCGCTGGCACTGGCGCGCGGTCTTGCGCGCGTGGTGCTGGAGCAGCGCGGTCGCATCTATGCGCGCTCGCCGGTAGAGAGTTATGAGCGCAAGGGCGATCGCTGGATCGTCAAGACGAAGAACGGGCAGGTCAGCGCGCGCAGCCTGATCGTTGCCACCAATGCCTATACCGGGGAGTTCTCCAAACAACTCTCGCCCGGCATCGCGAGTGAAGTGATGCCGGTGCTGTCATGGCAGATGGCGACACAGCCGCTGTCGGACGAGGCACGCAAGACCATCATCCCCGGTCGTCAGTCCATGTCCGATACCCATGGCGAGCTGTATTTCGCGCGTTACGACGCGCGCAATCGTCTGGTCACCGGCGGCAATGTGGTCGGGCTCGGCGACAAGACGGAGCGGCTGAAAGTCATGGTCGCCGAGCGGTTGAAACGGCTGTGGCCGCAGATCGGCGATGTCCAGTTCGACTATGTCTGGAACGGTTATGTCGGCATGACCACGGATTTCCTGCCGCGTATGCACAGACTCGGGCCCAATGCCTATGGCTGGACCGGCTGCAACGGCCGCGGCGTCGCGCTGTCGGTGGCGCTCGGCGATGAATTCTCGAAGGTGGTGCGCGGCGTGCCAGAGAGCGAGCTGGCGCTGCCGTTTTCCGAACCGGTCCCGATCGCAGCGCACGGGCTGATGCGCCTGCTCGCCCCCTTCATGCTGCTGGTCTATCGGCGGCGCGATGCGAAGGAGATGGCTTAAGCCGTCACCGGCGTTCTGCTCCGCGCAAAATCGCCGCCGGGGATCGAGGCCAGCAGCGCCTGCGTATAGGCGTGCTGCGGATTACCGAACACCTCGCCGGCCAGCCCGTGCTCGACGACTTCGCCGTCCTTCATCACGGCCACGAGATCGCAGATTTGCGCGGCAACGCGCAGATCATGCGTGATGAAGACGATGGAGAGCCCGAGCCGCTCGCGCAACTCGTGCAGCATCTTCAGCACCTGCGCCTGCACGGAGACGTCGAGCGCGGAGACAGCTTCATCCGCCACCAGCACGTCCGGCTTCAACGCCAGTGCACGCGCAAGGCCGATGCGCTGGCGCTGGCCGCCGGAAAATTCGTGCGGGAAACGATCGATGGCCGAGGGATCTAGGCCTACCAGCCTGAACAGTTCCTTCGCTTGCGCCATCGCCTCGGCGCGTGGCATGCCATGGACGATGGGACCTTGCGCCACGAGATCGCCGGCCTTGCGGCGCGGGTTCAGCGAGGCGAACGGGTCCTGAAACACCATCTGGATATGTCTGGTCTCGCGGCGGACCTCGTCACGGGAGAGCTTCGCCCAGTCCTTGCCTTCCAGCACGATGGATCCTCCATCGGGATCGATCAGCCTGATGATACAGCGGGCCAGTGTCGATTTGCCCGAACCTGACTCGCCGACAATGCCCAGCGTCGCACCACGCGGCAGTTTCAGGGAGACGGACTTCACCGCATGGGTCACGCGCACGCCGCGTCCGAGAAAGCCGCCGTTGCGATAGGTCTTCGAGACGTTGTCGAGCGTCAGGATGATGTCGTCGGACAGGCTGCGTGGCGGCGGCGCCGTCAGCGGTGGCACCGCGGCAATCAGTTGCTGCGTATAGGGATGCTGCGGATTGGTCAGCACGTCCTTCACCGCGCCCTGTTCGACCACATTGCCGTGCTGCATCACCACGACCCTGTCGGCAATCTCTGCAACCACGCCGAAATCGTGAGTGATGAACAGCACCGCGGTGTTCCTGCGGCTCTGCAGTTCCTTGATCAGCTTGAGGATCTGCGCCTGCGTGGTGACGTCGAGCGCGGTGGTCGGCTCGTCGGCGATCAGCAGACGCGGATCGAGCGCCAGCGCCATGGCGATCATCGCGCGCTGGCGCTGGCCGCCGGAGAGTTCGTGCGGATAGGCACGCGCGGCTTGCGCGGGATCGGGAATGTGCACATCCTGCAGCAAAGCCAGCACGCGTGCCTTGATGTCGGCCTTCGAGAGCTCGGTATGGATCTCGAACATCTCGCCGATCTGGTCGCCGATGGTGCGCAGCGGATTAAGTGCCGTCATCGGCTCCTGGAAGATCATCGCGATCCCGGCGCCGCGCACCTTGCGCATCTCGGTATTGCTGGCGCTGGCGAGGTCCTTGCCCTCGAACAGCACACGGCCGCCATCGATGGCGACTTCGCCGGGCAATAGCCGCATGATGGCATTGGCCATGACAGACTTGCCGGAGCCGCTCTCGCCGACCACGCAGACGATTTCGTTAGCAGCGATCGCCATTGAGACGCCGTTCAGCGCGTGCGAGCGGTCGGCGCCTTTCGGCAGCTTTACGCGGAGGCCGTCGACGGTGAGGATCGGATTGTCCACGGCGCTCATCGGCTCTTCAGTCTCGGATTGAGCGCGTCATTGAGGCCCTGGCCAACCAGCGACACCGCGAGCACGGTGAGCAGGATGGCGATGCCGGGGATCGCGGAGACGTACCACTGTACGCGCAGCACGTCGCGGCCGAGGCCGATCAGATTGCCCCATGACGCGACATTGGGATCGGACAGCCGCAGGAAAGCCAGCGCGCTTTCCAGCAGGATCGAGACGGCCATCACCACGCTGGCATAGACGATCACCGGCGGCAGCGCATTGGGCAGGATCTCACCAAGGATCAATTGAATGTCTTTCATCCCCAGTGTGCGTCCGGCCTGCACGAATTCGCGGCTGCGTAGCGACAGGAATTCTGCGCGTGTCAGCCGTGCCGGCGCCGGCCATGACACAATGCCGACCGCGATGGTCACGGTGGTGATGGTGGAGCCGAACACGGCGACGAGCACCAGCAACAGCACGAAATTCGGCAGCGTCTGGAAGGCTTCGGTGATGCGCATCAGCACCGTATCGACCCAACCGCCATAATAGCCGGCAAAGGCGCCGATCAGCACACCGATAACGACGGCGATCAGCGTCGCCACGCCGCCGATCAACAGCGAGATGCGCGCGCCGTAGAAAATCTGCGCGGCGATATCGCGGCCGGAATTATCGGTGCCGAGCAGAAAGCGCGGATTGGAGAACGGCCAGATCAGCGGCCGCCCGGCCAGCGCCAGCGGATCGCGCGGATAGATCCAGCTCGCGGTGATGGCCATGACGATGACCACCAGCAACAGCAGGAGGCCGACGACGGCGGCCGGGCTGCGGAAATAGCGTTTTACGGCATCCATCGTCAGCCCTCCGCTTGGATGCGCGGGTCGAGCCGGGCATAGAGAAGGTCGACGAGGAAGTTGACGAGGATCACCAGCAGCGCCGAGACGAAGACGATGCCGAGCAGCGTGTTCAGATCGCGCTGCACGACGGACTCGTAGGCGAGACGTCCGAGGCCCGGGAGGGAGAACACACTCTCCACCACGACCGAGCCGCCGAGCATGGTGCCGGCCTGCAGGCCGATCAGTGTCACCATCGGCAGCAGGGCGTTGCGTAGCACGTGTTTCACCACCACGCGGGTCTCGTCGAGGCCTTTGGCGCGCGCGGTGCGTACGAAATCGAGATTGAGCACTTCCAGCATCGAGGCGCGCATGATGCGCAAATAGATGGCGAGGAAGATCAGGCCCAGCGTGAGTGTCGGCAGGATCAGATGCAGCGCGATGTCGATGGTACGACCAAATCCGGCCTGTACGGCACCGATGTCCTCGAAGCCGCCAGCCGGCAACCACTGCAGATAGATCGAAAACACCACGATGGCCATCAGGCCGAACCAGAAGGACGGCGTCGCATAGAAGACGAGGCCGAGTGTGGAGATCAGCGTGTCCGGCCAGCGATTGACGCCGCGCGCGGCGACGACGCCGAGCAGCAGGCCGAAGAAAAAAGCGAAGGACAGCGATGCGGTCATCAAGAGGATCGTCGGCGGCAGCCGCTCGAGAATGACGGTGGAAACCGGCTTGCCGTAGATCGAGGAGAAGCCTAGATCGAGCCGGATCAGCCGCCACAGATAGTTGCCGAGCTGCATCGGAATCGAGAGGTCGAGGCCGTAGAATTTGCGCAGCTCGTGGGCCGTTGCGGCATCGCCGCCGCCCATCTGCGCCATCATGGCATCGACGGTGTCTCCCGGTGCGAATTGCAGCAGCAGGAACACGCCAATAAGAATCAGAAACAGGGTCGGGATCGAGGCGGCGAGCCGCCGCCCCGCAAGGCTCAGGATGCGCATCTGGCTATTGTGGCGAAGTTTGGCTCAGGCGGAAAGCCAAAGATCGTGCCAGCTCGACGATCCCCAGCGCGGCGTGTTGGAATGGTTACGCGCCTTGGCTGTGATCACCGTGACGAAGATCTGCTCGATCGGCATCCACACCGGCAGTTCGGTGTTGGCTTCCTTGACGAAGGTCGCATAGAGCGCCTTGCGCTTGACCGGATCGATCTCGGTGGCCGCGTCGTCGATCACCTTGTCGATGGCCTCGTTCTTCCAGTCCCACTGATTGGTCCAGGGCGCGCCCTTCGGCTGGCCCGAGCGATACCAGACCGTGGTCGAGACGGCGGGATCGTTGCGATACTGGTGCCAGCCGGTTGAGAGGTCGAAGGCGTGGTCGTCATAGACCTGCTTCAGGAAGCCACCGCCATCGTTGCGGACGATCTCGACGGGAATGCCGACTTCGCCCAGCGACTGCTGGATGAAGGTCGCCCACAGCGAGATGTCCTCGCCCCAGGGAGCGGGCAGGAGACGCAGCGAGAACCGGGTGCCTCCGGCACCCGGTTTGAAGCCGGCCTCGTCGAGCAGCGCGATCGCCTTCTTCTTGTCGTAGGGATATTGCGGCGTATCCGGACCCGGATAGAAGTCGGTGGAGACCGAGGGGATCGGGCCGGTGCCGAGCTTGGCGAAGTCGCCGAGGAAGTTCTCGATGAAGAACGGCACATTGATCGCATGCGCGATGGCGCGGCGCACGCGGATATCCGCCAGCTCCTTGCGGCGGAAGTTGAACTCGATGGTGTTGGTGCGCGCGTTGCCTTCATTGCCCTTGGTGGAGACGATGAAGCGCTTGTCCTTGCTGAGCCGTGCCGTGTCGGAAATCGTGAGACCCGTGAACGGGCTGTACTGGATGTCGCCGGCTTCCATCTGCGCCGCCGCGGCTGCGCGGTCGGTGACGACTTTCCAGACGATGCGATCGAGATAGGGCGCATTCGGACGCCAGTAGTTCTCGTTGCGCTCGGCGATGATGTATTGGCCGCGCTCGTATTTGACGAACTTGAACGGGCCGGTGCCGACGGGCGCGAGGTTGGTGGGGTTCTGGCGGATGTCGCTGCTGCCCTCATAGAGGTGCTTGGCGGAGATATAGCCGAGGTCCGGCAGCGCGCGCAGCAGCAGGCCGAGCGGCATCGGGCGCTCATATTTGAAGATCGCGGTCTGCGCGTCGGGCGTGTCGACGGCCGTGAGGAAGAGCTGCAGGGTCGATCCGTAATTGAGGATCTTCTTCCACATGTTCATGGCAGTGAATTGGACGTCGGCCGAGGTGAATGGCTTGCCGTCATGCCAGGTCACGCCCTTGCGCAACTTGAAGGTGATGGTCTTGCCGTCTGGTGTGGATTCCCAGCTCTCCGCGAGCACGCCGACCGGCTGACCATTGGCGTCGAGATCGACCAACGCTTCCTGGATCTTGCCGCCGATAATGTAGACGCCGGTGGAGGCCTGAATGCTGGGGTTGAGCTGACGCTGTTCTGCACCGTAATGGACATTGAACACGCCGCCCTTGCGGGGCGTTTCCTGCGCGAAGGCGCGCAGCGGGTTCGCGACATTGGCGGCAATGGCGGCGGAGGTCAGCAGTGCCGTGCGGCGCGTCATTTCCAGGCGGGTCATGGTGTCGAAGTCTCCTGCGTCGGGCCTGCGCAGATGGAACCAGCGCATAGCCCGCGCAACCTACGGCACAAGGCCGGAGGGAGTCATTCTCTAATCCGGCGAGGGAGGGAGAATTCTTGCAGAACCAAGGTGTTCCCTGGCATGAATGCTGCGCCCGATTGTTAGGCAGGCAAGCTTTCGGACTAAGCAATTCCGGGTTTTTCCACGGGGTTGATCGCCCTCCCATTCGGCTCGAAGCCAGGGCCGGGACCTGATACAAGCCCTGATCGATGTCTTGACCACTCCAATCCGGATGATCCCATGCGCAAGCTGACCGTTGCCGCCGCCCAATTGGGCCCGATCCAGAAAGCCGAAAGCCGCGAGGCGGTGGTCAAGCGCATGCTGGCGCTGCTGGATGAGGCCAAGGGAAAGGGCGCCGATCTCGTCGTCTATCCCGAGCTTGCGCTGACCACGTTTTTCCCGCGCTGGTACATGACCGACCAGACCGAGGTCGACACCTGGTTCGAGTCCGAAATGCCGAATGCTGCGACGCAGCCGCTATTCGATGCCGCCGCCAACGCCGGCATCGCGCTGTCGATCGGATACGCCGAACTGACGCCGGACGGTCATCACTTCAACACCCAGATCCTCACCGACAAGACCGGCAAGATCATCGGCAAATATCGCAAGGTGCATCTGCCCGGCCATGTCGAATTCGACACCGAGCGCGCGTTCCAGCATCTCGAGAAGCGTTATTTCGAACCCGGCGATCTCGGCTTTCCGGTGTTCCGCGGACTCGGTGGCATCTTCGGCATGATGGTCTGCAATGATCGTCGCTGGCCGGAATCCTATCGCGTGATGGGCCTGCAGGGCGTCGAGATGATCGTGCTCGGCTACAACACGCCGTCGGTGAATTCGCAGAAGTCGGTCGAGGGTCCGGAGCAGCGCCTGTTCCACAACCGCCTGTCGGTGCAGGCCGGCGCCTATCAGAACTCGACCTTCGTCGTCGCCGTCGCCAAGGCTGGCGATGAAGACGGTCATCCCCTGATCGGCGGTTCGCTGATCGTGGATCCCAATGGCGTCATTCTCGCCGAAGCCAAGACCGAAGGCGATGAGCTGCTGGTGTGCACTGTCGATCTCGATGACACGAAGTTCGGCAAGGACACCATCTTCGACTTCAAGCGCCACCGGCGCATCGAGCACTATGGGCGGATCACCAGCCAGACCGGTGTGGTGTTGCCGCCAGAGTAGCATCAAACTCGATTGTCGTCCCCGCCTAGCACGCCGAAGGCGTGCGCGGGGCGGGGACCCATAGACACCGAATTTGCGGTTGAAGTCCTGTGGTTGAGATCACGCTTCAATTAGAACGTTGGAGGTTATGGATCCCCGCCTTCGCGGGGATGACAGCTGATAGGATGTGCCCGTTTCCACTCGAATCCTACTGAAACATCACCGTGCCGATCGCCATGCTCACGGCGGCCTGCGTCGGATCGATCACCGGAATGCCGAGCGCATCCTCGAGCGCGCTGCGATGACGCGACATGCCGGCGCAGCCCATCACCACGGCATTGGCGCCGTCTTCGTCCTTCAACTGGCGGCCGACCTTGATCATGCGCGCCAGCGTGTCGTCGCCGGAGGCTGCTTCCGCCACAGTCATGTTGAGCGGACGTTCGCCAGCGAACCGATCCATCAGGCACATCTGACGGAGATAACGCATATGCCGGCCGATCGAGCCCTGCGCCACCGCGATGACGCCGAAGCGGTCGCCGCGTGACAGCGCCGTCAGTACGCCGGATTCGGCGATGCCGAATACCGGACGCTGCGTCGCCTCGCGGCAAACATGCAGGCCGGGATCGGAATAGCAGGCGATGACGAAGGCATCGGCGGAATTGTCCGCGGCCACCAGCCGGCTCAGCGGTATCGTGACGCTTTCGAGATCGGCCTGCGTCTGCACGCCCAATGGTCCTTCCGCCAGCGTGACGCATTCAATCTCGGGCCCGGCGTCGAACATCACCGGTTGCAACGCCTCCGCGAGGTTGCGCGTCACCTGCGGATTGCTGTTCGGATTGACCACCAGAATCTTCTTGCGGCGCTGCATATTCGGCTCCTTGTCAGGACAGCAGTATTACCGGAAAGTGCTGACCGTCAAAGCCTGTAAAATGTTCGAATATCTGGAGTTCTGCCCTTGTCCGATCCCGTCTACGATCTCGTGATCCGCGGTGGCACCGTCGCCACATCGAGCGATGTGTTTGCCGCCGATGTCGGTATTGCCGGTGAGACCATTGTGGCGCTGGGCAGCGGATTGGCCGCCGGCAAGACGGAGATCGATGCGACAGGCAAGCTGGTTCTGCCGGGCGGCGTCGATGCTCACGCCCATATCGAACAGCTCTCCGCCGCCGGCATCATGAATGCCGACACTTTCGAGAGCGCGACGCGCTCCGCGGCCTTCGGTGGCACCACCAGCGTGATCTCTTTTGCGGCCCAGCATGTGGGCATGGATGTGCAGGAGGTCGTCAGCGACTACACGGCGCTCGCCAAGAAGGGCGCGATGATCGACTACGCCTTCCACATCATCGTCTCGGATGTCACCGACAAGGTCATTGCCGAGGATATTCCCGCGCTGGTGAAGCAGGGGCATTCATCGATCAAGATTTTCATGACCTATGACCGGCTCAAGGTCGATGACGAGAAGTTGCTGGATATTCTCGCCGCTGCGCGCGAGGCGAAGGCGCTGGTCTGCGTTCACGCAGAGAACCACGGCGTCATCGCCTGGATGGTGAAGCGGCTGATCGACAGGGGCTACACCGCGCCGAAATACCACGCGATCAGCCATGCGCGTGTCTCGGAGTCCGAAGCCTTCACGCGGCTGATCGCCTTCAGCGAATTGCTTGATCAGCCGGTGATGATCTTCCACGTCTCGACACGCGAAGGCGCCGCCGTGATCCGTGAAGCGCGCGGCCGCGGCGTCAAGATTTTCGCCGAGACCTGTCCGCAATATCTGTTCCTCACCGCCGAGGATCTGGACAAGCCGGGCGCCGAGGGCGCGAAGTGGATGTGCAGCCCGCCGGCGCGCACCACGGACGATCAGGAAGCGCTGTGGCAGGCGCTGGCCCTCGGCGATCTGCAACTGATCTCGTCGGACCACGCGCCCTATCGCTATGACGAGACCGGCAAGCTGCGCGCCGGGCCGAACCCGACATTCAAGCAGATCGCCAACGGTCTGCCGGGCCTCGAAGTGCGCCTGCCGCTGCTGTTCGACGCGATGGTGTCGAAGGGGCGCCTCGGCCTGTCGAAATTCGTCGAGCTCACCTCGACCGCGCCGGCGCAGATCTACAATCTGCCGAAGAAGGGATCGATCGCCATCGGCAATGATGCCGACATCGCGATCTGGGACCCCGCGCGCAAGGTCACGCTCTCGGATGAGATGATGCACGACCTCACCGGCTTCTCGCCGTTCTCCGGGCGTACCGTCACCGGCTGGCCCGAGAAGGTGCTGTTGCGCGGCCGTGTCCTCGTCGATGGCGATACGTTCACCAACAAGCCGGGCGAGGGCCGTCTGATGCTGCGCGAGGGCGGCAAGGCCGCCACGCCATCCGGCAGGCTCGCTGCCGAGATGGACCCGGCAAAGAACTTCGGCGCGAAGCTGCTGTGATGCCAAACACGCTTGATCCCAATCTGCCGGGTTTCGCAGATATCCAGACGCCTGCTCTGGTGCTGGACGCCTCGGCCCTTCAGCGCAACATCACCGCAATGGCAGAGTTCGCTAGGGCAAACGGCATCGCCTTGCGCCCGCATGCCAAGACCCACAAATCGACGCGCATCGCGCAATTGCAGATCGAGGCCGGCGCTGTGGGTATTTCCTGCGCGACGGTGGCCGAGATCGAGGCCTTTGCGCAGGCTGGTATCACCGGGCTGTTGCTGACCACGCCGGTCGCCGACCGGCCGAAGCTCGCGCGTCTGGCCGCTGTCGCTGACCAATCCGACATCAGCATCGTCGTCGATCACGCCGACCAGATTCACGTGCTACACGAATTGCTCGATGCCGGCAGCCGTCCGCTACAGGTGCTGATCGATGTCGATGTCGGCCAGCGCCGCACCGGCGTGGTCGATACGGCATCGACACTCGCGCTCGCGCAACTGATCGAAGCCACGCCGGGCATGGCATTCGGCGGCATCCAGGGCTTTGCGGGTCATGTGCAGCACATGATCGACTCGCAGGAGCGCAGGGCAGGTGCTGCGCGCGTGCGCGCCATGCTCGATGAGCATCTGCACGTGCTGGCGGAAGCCGGCATCAAGGCGGAGATCGTCACTGGCAGCGGCACGGGTGCCTGCGCCTATGATGCAACGGGCACTTTCACCGAGTTGCAGGTCGGCTCCTATGTCTTCATGGATTCCGATTACGGCAAGTTGGAGCACGAGGGTGGTGCGCTGCCTTACGATCCAAGTCTGTTCATTCTCGCGACGGTCACGTCGGTGAATCGTGCCGGCGAATTCACCGTCGATGCCGGCGTGAAGGCGATGGCCTTCAACGGCCCGGTGCCGTCGCTGATGTTAGGTGTGCCGGAAGGTTCGACCTATCGTTTCGGCGGCGACGAGCACGGTATGATCACGATGCCATCAGGTGCGGAAGCGCCGAAACTCGGCAGTCGTGTGTTGCTGCTGACGACGCATTGCGATCCCACGGTGAATTTGCACGCGGACTATCAGGTGGTCGGGCACAATAACGGCGTCGAAACCTGGCCGGTGCTGGCAAGGTATGGAGCGTAGCCATACGCTCGTCATTCCGGGGCGCGAACGTAGTTCGCGAACCCGGAATCCCGGAGTGTTTGGCTCTACGGAGTTTGAACTATTTCGGGATTCCGGGTTCGCGTTCGGCTAGCGCCGCCCGCGCCCCGGAATGACGAGCGTGTGGCCCAAGTGCCTTAATGCGCCCCACCCAGAAACGCCTCCGACAATGTCGGATCGTTGATCAGCGCTTCCGCCGAACCTGAGGTCACCACGCGGCCCGTCTCCAGCAGATAGGCCCGGTCGACGATCTTCAGCGTCTGCCGCGCTTTCTGCTCCACCAGCAGCACCGTCAGCCCTTCGTCGCGGAACTGCGCGATCATGCTGAACAGGCTCGCCGTCATCAGCGGGGCCAGGCCGAGCGAGGGCTCGTCGAGCAGCAGCAGCTTTGGCTTCGATAGCAGCGCACGGCCGATGGCCAGCATCTGCTGTTCGCCGCCGGAGAGAAGACTGGCGAGACCGTCGCGGCGCTTGCCGAGGATCGGGAAGCGTTCCAGCATCTTACCGACATCGGCCATCGCCGCAGACTTGTCGCGGCGCGTGTAGATGCCCATCAGCAGATTCTCATGCACCGTCATGCGCGCGAGAATGCCGCGGCCTTCCGGCACCAGCGCGATGCCGCGGCGGAGATTCTTTTCGGCCGCATTCGGCACGAGCTTCTCACCCTGATAGGTGATCTCGCCCTGGAACGGCAGCAATCCCGCAATGGACCGTGCAATCGTGCTCTTGCCGGCGCCATTGGCGCCGAGCAGCGCGACGATCTCGCCTTTCTTGATCTCCAGATCGACGCCGCGCACTGCGGTGATGGCGCCGTAGCGGACTTCCAGGCCCTTGATCGTGAGCATCAGTCGTCCTTTCCGAGATAGGCGTCGAGGACGACAGGGTTGGCGCGTACTTCCTCGGGTTTGCCTTCGGCGATCAGCACGCCGAAATCGAGGACATAGAGATAGTCGCAGAGACGCATCACGAAATTCATGTCGTGTTCGATCAGGAGAATGGTGAGGCCGGTGTCGCGCAGCCGGATCATCAGCGCGCGAATCTCCTCGGCCTCGTCATGGTTCATGCCGGCGACGGGTTCATCCAGCAGCAGCAGCTTCGGTTTGGCGGTGACGGCGCGCGCCATCTCCACCTTGCGCTGGATGCCGTAGGGCAGCGATTTCGCCGGGCGATCGCGCAGTTCGGTGAGACCGAAGAACGCCATCACTTCCTCGGCGCGTTCCTGCGCGGCCGGATTGGCCCAGGAGATCGGCAGCAGACGCCGCCACGCGCTTTCGCTATGCGGCTGCGCCACCAGCAGATGTTCCCACACTGTCATGCTGCCGAACAGCCGGATGTTCTGGAAGGTGCGGGCGATGCCCTCGCGCACGATGCGATAGGACGGCCACTGCGTGACGTCGACGCCTTTGAGTTTCACTTCGCCGGCATCGGCGCGATAGGCGCCGGTGATGGTGTTGAACAAAGTCGTCTTGCCGGCGCCGTTCGGGCCGATCACGCCGACGATCTTGCCTTCCGGCACTTCGCAGACCATGCCGGACAGCGCGTGGATGCCGCCGAACGTCTTGGTGACGCCGGTGAGTTGAAGCAGCGCGTTGCTCATGCCGCAGCCCTCCGAAAGGTGAGCGTTCGGATCAGCGAACGATCGAGGATGCCCTGCCGCCGTACCAGCAGCACGACGATCAGCAGCGTGCCGAACGCGGCGAGGCGCCAGTCGGCGATCGGGCGCAGGAATTCAGGCAGGAACACCAGAAGGAGAGAGCCGACCAGCGATCCCGGTCCGACGGTGGAGCCGCCGAGGATCACAGCCAGCACGAATTCGATCGAGCGATCGAAGCCGAAATTCGCCGGCTCGATATAGACGTTGTGATGCGCGAACAATCCGCCGGAGATCGCGGCCACGGCGGCGCCGACACCGAAGGCGCCGATCTTCGTCACCGTGGTGTTGAGGCCGATCAGGCCCGCGGCCGTCTCGTCGTCATGGACCGCCTGCATTTCCAGCCAGACGCGCGAGCGCTCCAGCAGCATCACCGCGATCAGGATGCCGCCGGCCCACAGCCAGACATAGCCGACCGAGATGTGCTGCATGCCGCGATAGCCGCCGGAGCCACCCATCGCGTCGAAATTGAGGAAGAAGCTGCGCACCATTTCGCCGAAGCCGACGGTGGCCATGGCGAGATAGATGCCCTTCAGCCGCAGCGCGGGGAAGGCAACGATCGCGCCGATGATGCCGGCCGCGATCGCCGAGATCACCAGGGCCAGCGTCAGCGGCACGTTCAGCGCGACGGTGAGATACGACGACAGATACGCGCCGATTCCCATGAAGGCGCCATTGCCGAGTGAGAGCTGGCCGGTGGCGAGGATGATATAGACGCTGAGTGCGCCGAGCAGGAGGATGCCGGACTCGGCGAGCAGGCTTGCGTAATAGGTCGACATCAGACGCGCTGCCCCTGATCGGATCGCGCGCCGCCAAGCAGGCCCTGCGGACGCAGCAACAAAATCAAAATCATGAAGCCGTAGACGACGAAGTCGCGGACCTGAGAGCCGCCATAAGCGACAGTCAGCACTTCGGCGATGCCGATCAAGGGACCCGCGACCAGTGCGCCCCAGATCTGGCGCGTGCCGCCGATCACCATCACGGCGATGGCCTTGAGGCCGATCTCGACGCCGAGATAGGGCGTGATGGTGCCGTAATGCAGCGCGATCAACACGCCGGCGACGCCGGCGAGCGAGCCCGACAGGATGAAGGCCAGCATGGTCAGGCGGTCCGCGGAGACGCCCAGAATGCGCGCGACTTCGCGATTCTCGGCCACGGCGCGCAACGCGCGGCCCATCGGGGTCTTCTGCACGATATAGGCAACCAGCGCGACCAGCACGACGGTGGCGACGAGCACGATCAGCTGCATCTCGCCGATATTGACCGGGCCGAGCGCGTATTGCTTGCCGAAATATTCGTCGGGGAGCTGGGCAGGATCCGAGCCCCAGATGTTGGTGGCGACGTTCTGCAGGATGATCGAGAAACCCAGCGTCGACAGCATCGGTGTCACCAGCGGCGCGTCGCGCAGTGGCTGGTAGCCGATCTTCTCGATGGCGATGGCGATCACGGCTGAGCCGAGCATGCCGCCGAGCACGGCGACCGGAAGTGGGAAGCCTGCGGTAATCAGCGTGAAGCCGAGATAGCCGCCGATCATGAAGAGTTCGGCAATCGCGAGATTGAGAATGCCGAGAATGCCCATCACGAGCGAGAACGACAGCGCGAGAAGCGTGTAGACCGCTCCGAGCGTCAGTCCGTTGACGAGTTGCTGTATCAGCATGGGGATTGCAATCGTTAAATCAGGTCGTCGTCATCATGACTGCGGCCGGGAGGACTTCCCGGCCGCAGCGGCGTGGATGGTGTGAGAGATCAGCAGGCCGGGTGGCCGGGCGCCGAGCTGCAGCCCTTGACCTTGGTGTCCCAGGCGCCGTTCTGGCCTTGCAGCACGTAGAAGGCCTTGATCGCGTCGCCGTCGTCATTGAAGCCGATCGGGCCGCCGAGACCGGCAAAGCCTTCGAGCTTGGCAAGGTGATCGCGGATCTTGGTGCGGTCGGCTTCGAGATCGGCCGGTTTGCCGGTGACGCCAGTCTTCTTGATCGCGTCGATATACATCGAGACGATCTCGTAGATGTTGGCGTCATACATCGAGGGCTCGATGTCCTTCGGCAGGCCGGATTCCTTGCGCAGCAGCGGCGTCAGGGTTGCCGTGAACTTCTCCGGTGCCGGGCCTGTCATGGTGGCGTAGAAGGTTGCCGGCGCGATCACCGGGATTTCCGGCGCAGCCTTGAGAATAGCCGAAGAGATCAACTGGGTGGCGCCGACGACCGGCTTGATCAGACCCTGGCGCTTCATTTCGCGCAGCACGGTGATGGCCTGGCTGTAATCGGCGCTGACAACGACGCCGTCGGGATTCAGGGCCTTCAGCTTGGTGACCTGTGCGGACACGTCGAGGTCGCCGGTGTTGAACGACAGCAGATCGTTCTCGTTGGCAACGATGATGTCATTGGCCTTCAGCACAGCCGGCATGATCACCTTGCCGACGGTGGATGCCGTGGCGTCCTTGGCGTCGAAGATCACGGCGACGGTCTTGATGTTGAAGGCCTTCTTGTAGAAAGGCACGGTGGTCTTGGCGAGCACGCCTTCGTCGATGGTGTTACGGAACGCCCACGGACGGTTGAGCTTCGCCACGCCCGGCTTCGAGGAGGCCTGCGAGGTGGAGACCACCTTCATTTCATTGGCGACCGGGAAGGTCACTTCGGCGGCGCTCGAGGTCAGCGGACCGGCCACGGCGAGAACCTTTTCGTCGCCAGCCAGCTTGCGCAGCGAGCTTGCGGCCTGCGCCGGCTTGGCGGCGTCGTCGAGAATGGTGATCTTCAGCTTCGCGCCATTGACGCCACCGGCATCGTTGGTCTGCTGTTCCAGCATCTTCAGGGTGACGGTGTTGCTGCGGCCCCACTCGGCGAACGGACCCGAGCTCGGCACCACCGCGCCGATGGCGATCTCCTGCGCCCATGCCTGACCGCCAACCATGGCGGAAAGCGTGACCGCGGCAACAGTGCCCAATACGCGCGGCAAATTCGATTTGATCCGTGACATCGACGATCGTCCTCTTCTGCTGATGCTTTTGCTGCAGTGATCCGCAGCATAATCCAGATAAAGATTTCTATGCACGCCATGTGCCATCGCCAGCTGTGACAGCGGAATGACAGCGTTGGTCGGATCGTCCAATAAATTTCAGGCTTTGACAATCGTCATTCTGAGTATCTTTATAAAATAGTTCTCTTAAGAAGCTATTTTATGCGGCACTGCAGCCCGGAAATGCAGCAATCTGTGGCTGGCGGGAATGCGCGCAAGTGCCTGTTTCACGGGTGTTTGAATGTTGCGGGCGTGTCGAGGCTGATTCCCGTGTCGCCGTTGGGCGGGTAAGGGCTGCGCGCACGGGCGCCGTTTTGTCGCAGCAATGGCGACGCGGGCTGTGGCTATCCCCAGGGCCTGGGCCGGGCGCAACCGCTGGTCCTGACGCGTGCCAGATTACAAGGCCGGATTCAGCCCTTGCGCGGCTTGCCGCGCTTGGCGACGGCAATCGATTGCGCCTCGGGCGAGAGCTGCTTCACATTGGTGTCGGCCAGATAACGTTGCAACGCAATGGCGCGGTCGCTGGAATCGACCAGCCGCTGCACCATGTCCAGCAACTGGTGGAATTCCCGGGTGCCGAGGCAACCGAACTGGACGTCGTTCACCTGGGCCTGGGTGGGGGCGAGGCGTTCGAGCAGCTCGGCGCCATGCGGCGTCACCACGAGGCTGATGCGGCGGCGGTCGCCGGTGTGCGAGGTCTTGGTGATCAGCCCTTTGGTTTCGAGCTTGTTGGTCACGGTGGTGACGAAGGCGCCGCTCAGATGCAGGTGATCGGCGACAGCGCGCACATGGACGTCGCCTTGCGCCGACAGATGCCGGATCGAGATCAAGGTCGTGTATTCGATGCCGGCGAGGCCGATGACGGCGGCGTGACCTTCACGCAAGGTTTGATGGCGGACCAGAAAGCCGAACAGGCTGTGGACGAGGCGGCGGAACTGGGCGTCCGAACCGTCCACCAGCAGCTCCGGCCGGGAGACCGTCAATGCAGCGCGGGACGCCGGCCGGCCTGTGGCAGGCTTCTTGCTGATCTCCTTGCCAACTGATTTGCCGATCACTGATTTGCCGATCGAAGTGGAGCGCGCTGCGGATTTGGCCACGTGATGATCCTATGTATCAAAACTTGCCTGAGCTTGGCGGCTTCGTGCGGTAATTGCAATCACGACGAACGATGCAAGGTGCGAACGCCACAGGCCCGCTTGACAACAGATTCAAAATAGCTTCGGATGATAGCTATTAATAGTGATGACCGGCGCGCGGCCGGCAGCAAGTGACGGAGAAGAGTGATGAACAAGGCATTTGGATCCGGGACGGCAGTTGCCGGCGTCAAGAACGGCGCCCAGCATGTCGCCGCTGTGCGCGACGGTCGTGCGGTCTATCTCGACGGCAAGAAGGTCGACGACGTCTCGACCCATCCCGCCTATCGCCATGCGGTCGCCTCGGCCGGCGCGCTGTATGACTATCAGGCCGACCCCGCCAATATCGAACGCATGACCTTCGATATCGGCGGCGGCCGCCGCGTCAATCGCGCCTGGCAATTGCCGACGAGCTACGCGGAACTGGTCGAGCGTCGCAAGGCGCTGGTGGAATGGGCCGAACTGTCCGGCGGCTTCCTCGGCCGCTCGCCCGATCACGTGGCGTCATCCATGTCCGGCATGATGATGGGCATCGAGGTGTTCGACAATTACGATCCGAAACGCGCGCAGGCGTTCCGCGACTGGTACGACTACGCCCGCAAGAGCGACCTGTTTCTGACCTATGTGATCAACAACGTGCAGGGCGATCGCTCCAAGGCGTTCGGCGATCAGGGCAAGAATGCCCAGGACATGGTGGCGCGCATCGTCGACGAGGATGCGTCGGGCATCACCATCCGCGGCGCCAAACTGTTCGCCACGTCAGCCATCATGGCCAACGAGATCTTCGTTGGTTCCGGCCAGCCGCTGCGGCCTGGTGAGGAACACTTGGCGTTCTCCTGCGCGCTGCCGATGGGGACCAAGGGCCTCAAGATGCTGTCGCGCAAGAGCTTCGAGGCGCATGCGCCAAACGAATACGACAATCCGCTGGCCTATCGCTATGACGAGAACGACGCACTGGTGTTCTTCGACGACGTGAAGGTGCCGTGGGAGCGCGTGTTCCTGCTGCGCAACACCGACATGTGCCGCGCCCAGCTCCATGATACGCCGGCCCATGTCTATCAGAACTATCAGGCGCAGATCCGCTTGTCGGTGAAGCTCCGCTTCCTGGTCGGCCTTGCGCGCGGCATCGCCAAGACCATCGGCACCATCAATTTTCCGCCCGTGGTCGATACGCTCGGCAAGCTCGCCTCGCAGGCGGCGTTGATCGAGGGCATGGTGCTCGGCATGGAAGCCGGCGGCGCGATGCGCGGCGACTACTTCCTGCCGAACAAGCATCTGCTCTATGCGGCGCAAGTGCAGTCGCAGGAGATGTATCCGCAGATCATCTCGACCATCCGCGAACTCGCCGGCGGCGCACTGCTGATGCTGCCGTCCTCAGTGGATGATTTCAGCAATCCGGAAATCGCGGACATTATCGGACTGACCCAGATCTCGCCGGCGATGTCGGGCCAGGACCGCGTCAAGCTGTTGAAGCTGACCTGGGACGCCGTCGGCTCCGAATTCGCCTCGCGCCATCTGCAATATGAGATGTTCTATGCCGGCGCCCAGTTCGTGACGCGTGGTCACAGCTATCGTACCTATGACTGGGAGCGGGCGGGCGGTATGGCCGAGAAGATGACGGCGAAATATGATCTGCCGGAGTTCAAGAGCAGCAATTAGTCGGCGCGCTAGGCGGGGATGACACCTGAGTCAGTGGTTCGGCTAATGCGCCGCAGCGCCCGAGAAATCCCGCGGCAGCTTCGTCTCCGCTACCCGCACATTCCGCATCCCCGCCGGCGTATTGCGGCTGCGGCCGACGAAGCGCGGCACGCCGTCGGTGATCACAGCGCTGACGGCCGGCACGTCGCCATTGCGCAGGCCCGACAGCGCATCGTCCTGCGAGCCGCCGGCGCAGGCGTCGATCAGCACCACGTCGGCGTCCCTGCCGGTCTTCAGAAAGCCGCTGTTGAGCCGATAGACCGTTGCATTGTTTCCCGTCGCCGCCGCGATTGCCTGTTCGGGCGGCATGCCGCCCAGGCTCGCGAGATGGCTGATGGTGTAGAACATGCCGAGCGGCATGATCCCGCTGCCGGTCGGGGTGTCAGTCGCGATCAGTAGGCGCTCCGGTTGTTTGGCTTCGTCAAGCAGCTTCGCCGTCAGCAGCGCGGTGCGCAGATTGCCGGCGGTGCAGAGCTGCAGCGCGATATCGCTCTCGTTCGCGAGCCGTGCAAAGCCGGCTTCCGGCATCGCCACCGGGCCGCCGTTGACGTGAAACGACACGCTCGGATTCGATTTCAGCACGTGTTCGGCCCAGATTCCCGATGAGCCGGGGATCGATGAGCCGCCGGTATGCATGGTGGTGACCATACCGAGCTTGCGTGCGGCGAGCATCAAGGGCGCATAATCGAACGGTGTCTCGAATGCGCCGAAGCCGGCCTTGGCGAGCCACAGGCCCGCTTTGACCAGTTCTTCCAGATCGGCTTCGGTCAGGCCGGGCTCCAGAATGATCGAGCCGGCATGCACGCGCATGCCGCCGGGGCGATAGTCGAGGAAACAGGCGCGCGCGGCCAGCGCCAGTGCTTTGACGCCGGCCGGATCCTTGGGACGTCCGGGGACGTGCACTTCGGACGCCGTGATCGACGTCGTCGTGCCGCCATGCACGTAGCTTTCGAGATAGCCGACCACGCGCTGCCTTGGCGTGTAATCACCGAAGGTGATGTGCACATGGCTGTCGATCAGCCCGGGAATCGCCGTGGTGCCGGCGGCGTCGATCACCACATCGGCCGATGACACCTGGTCCGATGACAGCGTGCCGATCGCGCTGATGCGGCCATCCTGCATCAGGATGCCGTCGCCGTCGGCGAACGGCGCCTTGAGATCACCGGTGACGATGGTGCCGATATTGACGATGGCCGTTTTCATAATCGTCTCCGCAATCTCAAGGCCGTCCAAGGCCGCACAAA
Organism: Tardiphaga sp. 813_E8_N1_3; assembly: GCF_051811025.1. Taxonomy (NCBI): domain Bacteria; kingdom Pseudomonadati; phylum Pseudomonadota; class Alphaproteobacteria; order Hyphomicrobiales; family Nitrobacteraceae; genus Tardiphaga; species Tardiphaga sp. 813_E8_N1_3. The sequence continues at coordinate 4,072,280 of NZ_JBPWQE010000001.1, read as the reverse complement.
GTCGCAGCCTAGCGCAAGCCGTCCTTGCCGCCGATATCCCTCGCATTCAACCCACCGACCCGCGCATTGAGCCGCCCGCGATTGGCGAGACAGACGATCAGCGCAATTTCATCGGCCGCCGGCGCATCGGGTGGCAGTGTCACCGAGACGCCGTCGTAATGCGAGCGCACATAGAGCGCGTCCTTGTGCGCCAGGGGAACATCGATCAGGCAGCCGGGGGCGGCGAGCTTGGTGAAGGAGGGGATCCAGGCTTCGGCGCCGCCCACGGCCTCACGCAGCGGCGTCGCGAAGGTCGTGGTCAGCATCGCATTGGCGTGTTCGAGTTCGCCGCCGAGGCCAGCGACGCCGCCCTTGCCGTAGCTTTCCACCTTATATGACCCCATCGCCTCGACCGCGAGCTTCGCCAGCACGGCGCCGACATCGACACTGGCGGCAATCGCTTCGGAGAGGTCCTCGACATAGCGCCCGGCATAGGGATTGGCGACGATGGCCACGGCGGCGACGCGGCGTAGCGGCTGCTCGTGCCGGTGGCCGGCCTCGACCTCCTTGTGGTCGGTGAAGCAGAGCAGGCGCCTGATATCGAGTTTCATGATGTTCTCCCGTCAGATTTGGCAGCGATCCTGACGCAGTAAATGCATTTGATCAATAGCTTCGTTCAGAAGGTATGCAGAATCGCTTGACGAAGCAGGGGGCGCCAGCCAATCCTGTAGCGGATCGTTCACTGGAAAGCGGTATGTCTCGTTCCAAGGTTGCGCCGCTCTCCAAGACGCCGGCTCTGCGTAAATCCGAAAAGGCGGCGTTGAAGACGGCAGCCAAAACCGCGCTCAAGGCGAAGCTTCCGGCACCGGCGCTGACCACGTCGCGCAAGGCGCTGCTGGTCGATGGCTCCGATCATGCATTCCGGCAACTCGTGCACACATTGCTGGCGTTCCTCGCGCGACACGAGACCGTGCGTGAGGGGCATGCCGCCGCGATCGGCCTGGCCGGGATCGAATACACCGTGCTGATCTCGGTCAAATATCTGGCCGCTGAAGGCGATGTCAGCGTGCGCGAGCTCGCAGCGCATCTGCATCTCAGCGGCGCTTTCGTCACCACGGTGTCCAACAAGCTGCAGCAGATGGGATTGCTCGACAAGCTCGTGGATCCCGCCGATCGCAGGCGCCTGCGTCTCATGGTGACGCAGGCCGGTGACGCGCTGCTCACGAGCCTCAATCCCACGCAGCGTCAGGTCAACGACGTGCAGTTCGATTGTCTCAACGCGGACGAATTTCATCAATTGCTGGGGAGCGTCGAGCGGCTCGTCGAATCCAGCGAGCGCGCCATTGCTCTGCAACGCTATCTGCAGCCGCGTGGTCCGGATACTCCGGCACCATCTCGTGGCGACGACAGGCCCGCACGCCGCAAAAAGATATAAATCTGCGGTCTTTGGTACGAATCGAACCCGAATGCTGCGGCACCGGTATGGATTGCCGATATCGGGCGATTGAATCGGGTGCGACGACATGAGACATAATGTCACTCAGGTCGCTGCGAGGAAGACATGTCCCAGCTTGATGCATCCCCAACGCCGCAACCGGCGCCGCCACAACCTGTTGCGCCGCCACCAGTGCAACCGGCTGCGCAACCGCCCGCACAGCCCGCGGCGCTGACACCCGCACAGCTAGCGTGGCGTCGTCTTGCGATTCCGCTGCTGGCCGTTGCTGCAGCGCTCGTCTTCATCGTTCTGGCCACCACACGCTGGGACATCTGGATGGGCAACCGCGCGGTGCAAACCACCAACGACGCCTATATCCGCGCGCAGACGACGCGGCTGTCGAGCCGCGTGGCCGGCGCCGTGAAAGCCGTGCCGGTGAACGACTTCCAGCACGTCAAAGCCGGCGATCTGCTGATCCAGATCGATCCCGCGGATTACGAGGCGCAGGTGGCACAGGCCGAGGCGGGCGTCGCCGGTGCGCAGGCGGCGCTGGACAATCTCGCCAACCAGGTCGAGCTGCAATACGCCACCATCGCGCAGGCCGAGGCGCAGCGCGTGTCTGCGCAAGCGCTCGAAGTGCAGGCGCAGCAGGAGAAGGAACGCCAGGCCTCGCTGACGCAGACCGAAGCCGGTACGCGGCAGCGCTTCGAACAGGCCACCGCCGCCTATGCCAAGGCGCAGGCCGACGTGAAGGCGAGCGGCGCGGTCATTGCTGCCCAGAAGCATCAACTCGAAGTCCTCGCCGGCACGCGCAAGCAGCGCGCGGCCGATCTGCTCGGCGCCAAAGCGACGCTGGACGCCGCGAAGCTGCGCCTCGGTTATACGAAGATCGTGGCGCCCTTCGATGGCGTGGTCAGCGAGCGCCAGGTGCAGCCGGGCGATTACGTCAATATCGGCTCGAGCCTGATCAGCATCGTGCCGCTGCCCGATGTCTATGTGATCGCCAATTTCAAGGAAACGCAGCTCACGCGCGTGAAGCCCGGCCAGCCTGTCGATATCGTGGTCGATACATTCTCGGCGGAGACCTTGCGCGGCCGCGTCGAGCGGATCTCGCCGGCGTCAGGATCGCAATTCGCTTTGCTGCCGCCGGATAACGCCACCGGCAATTTCACCAAAGTCGTGCAGCGCGTGCCGGTCCGCATCACGCTCGACAAGGGGCAGCCGCTGCTTGATCGGTTGCTGCCGGGCATGTCGGTGACCGCCAGCATCAACACCGACGCGCCGGCGGCCGGCAATGGCGGAAAGTAAGGTCATCGAAAGCGGCCCGGTATCGACCGGGGGCGTTTCGCACCATCCGATCTTTGCGGTCGGCGCTGTGCTGCTCGGCGCGTTCCTCGCCAATTTCGATACGCGTATCTTCTCCATCGGTCTCGCCGATCTGCGCGGGGCGCTGGGGCTGAGTTTCGATGAGGGCGCGTGGCTCTCCACCGCCGGCACCGCGTCACAGATCTTCATCGCGCCGGCAGTGGCATGGATGGCCACCGTATTCGGGCTGCGCCGCGTGCTTGGCATTCCCGCTCTGGTCTATGCGGCGATCTCGCTGGTGATCCCGCTGGTGCGCGACTACAATCTGCTGCTGGTGCTGAACATCGTGCACGGCATGCTGCTCGGTACCTTCGTGCCGGCAACGCTGCTGATTATCTTTCGCAATCTGCCGATGAAGTGGTGGCTACCGGCCATTGCGATCTATTCTATTCGCGTCGGCTTCGCGCTCAATTCCGGCACCGCGCTGGTCGGCTTCTATGTCAGCCATGTCGGCTGGCAATGGATGTTCTGGCAGGACGTCATCATCGCGCCGCTGCTCGCGCTGTTCGTCTGGCTCGGCACACCGCGCGAGCCGATCAACCGGCTCCTGCTGTGCGAGGCCGACTGGGGCGGCATGTTGCTGCTTGGCGCCGGCATGGCGATGATCTATGCCGGGCTCGATCAGGGCAACCGGCTGGACTGGCTGGGTTCGGGCACGGTGGTGGCGCTGCTGTCAGGCGGTACGGTCCTGACCGTCGGCTTCTTTATCAATGAGTCGCTGGTCAAGCGGCCATGGGCCCATGCCGAAGTGCTGCTGTCGCGCAATATTGGCCTCGCGCTGCTGACGATCATTCTCTACACCATGACCAGCCTGTCGAATTCGTCGCTGGCGCCGAATTTCCTGACCAACATCGCGCAACTCCGGCCTGAACAGTCCGGCATGCTGTTTTTGCTCTATGCCGTCGTGCCGATGATTGCGCTGGTGCCGCTGTCGATCTGGCTCATTCGCTACTACGACGTGAAGCTGACGCTGATCATCGGCCTTGCCGCCTTCGCTGCCGCGGGCTTGCTCGGCACGCAGCTTACCCATGAATGGGCGCTCGGCGATTTCATCCCGATGGTGTTGCTGCATTCGCTCGGGCAAAGCTTCACGTTACTGCCGATCGTGATCATCGCGCTGTCGAATTCCGACCCGTCGCGCGCCACCGCCTTTGCGGCCTATATCCAGGTCTTCCGGCTCGGCGGCGCCGAGATCGGCATCGCGCTGATGGGGACTTGGCTGCGCGTGCGCGAACAGATCCATTCGAATCTGCTCGGCCAGCATGTCGCCAGCGGCGATGCCGATGTCGTCGGCATTCTTGCCAAACTCACCGGGCGTTTCGCCAGTCATGGTGAGGGTCTCGCCCAGGCGCGCGGCATCGGCACGCTCGCAAGTCTCGTGCAGCGCGAGGCCAATACGCTGTCCTATATCGACGGCTTCTGGCTCACCTTCTGGTTCGCGATTGTCGCGCTGATCATAGTGTCCCTGATAGGCAACGCGCCGAAGGGACCGTTCACGCCGAAGCCGCGGGGGTGAGGGGCGGATCTCTCTCGTCATTCCGGGGCGCACGAAGGCGGCGAAGCCGCTGCAGTGCGAACCCGGAATCCCGGAGTGTTTTGCGCTGAACATGTCGGGATTCCGGGCTCGGTCCCGTCGCCTGCGGCGCCGATCCCGCCCCGGAATGACAGCGTGGGGCGGGTACAACGTGCCAAACATTTTTTCCTATCCCCGTTGATAGTATCCTCATCTTGATTATATTCCCCTCCGTCCTGCCCCACCGAGAGGGGCGATCGCGATCGTCACGTTCGCGGGGTGGGATGCGGTGGACGCCGGAGATGCGGCGTTACGCGGTTCACGGGTGACGTCTGTCTTCGGTCAGGACGGATCTGCGCCAGCACTGCCACTGGCAAGGAGACGGCTAGCCTTGGGATGGAAAGACCCCTGGACAGTGTGACGGACGACCAAAGTCAAAACGCGTTCGGCCTATTCGCTTGAGGCTCCCTTCCCATCGCCTTGGGACTTTAATTCGGTGATCGGATCGTTCGCTGAGGCAAAGTGCAAGCAAGTCGAAAAAACACCGCAGGCGGAACGCTGGGCACTTGCCTGACGCTTCCGAAAGTCCTGATGCACTCACAATTGCGGAAGACCGCATTCGCATCAGGCCCAAGGGTGCATCGGGCACCCAGCGTTCCGCACGCCCTCTCACACAGGGGGCAGGGAATGCAACAGACGACGGCGCCCCCGCGCCGCAAACAATGGGGGCGATGACGCATGTCCGAAGAGCAGTGGCTGTTTGACATTCACATCAGTAACGACGCGCAGGCGTTCATAGGGATAAGCGCCGTTAATCCTGCAGGTCGTTCACCTTACTCACCCAGATACGTACATCGGTGAGCACCTGCGGCAACACGTCCTTGACCTCCTGCACGGTCATGCCGGCCTTGATGCGGGGGTCGTAGAGGATATTGAGGATGTACTGGTCGTAGACGTCGAAAAAGCCCATCTGGACGTTGTCGTTGAACATCGTCCACGGCACCGTACTGGTGTCGTTGATTGGGCCCAGCGACTGCAGCAATTCCTCATAGGCGCAATCGAGAAAGACGAAGTCGCCATTGTCGACAGTGATGATCACGTCGGAGCGTTCGATCTCGAAGGCGTCGTTCTTGCGGAAGCCGGACAGGCATTGCGGGTCCAGCGAGTCTCGGATCTCGTTGGCGCGGTCGGTACCGTAGAAAGTCGAGATGGTGCGATAGAGATCGCGGTCGCGCACCAGCTTCACCAGCACATTGGCGTCGTCGCGGTTGTCCGCCATGGCGATGTTGAGATGCTGCACCCGGCGCGCGATATCGGTCACAACCTTGGCGATTTGCGCCTTGCGGTCGGCACGACCCTCGGCGAACACCCGCACCGGAAGCTCATATTTGCGGATGCGATCGACGCGGCCGGCAAGGTGATATTCGGCGCCAAAGGCGGTCTTGAAAAAACCGTCGATGATCTCGCTGTCGGTAAAGGTCTTCTTCTCGGTGCGCTGGCGTGCGGTAACGGCGGGCGGTTCGCTCGCGCCGGCATAAGACGGCTGCGGCGCGAAGGCAGTCAAAGACGCTAGCGCCAGCAGCGCGGCAATCGTCCGGACGATGAATCGATCTGGTGTCGGGGCGGGCATTATTACTCAAGTTCTCGCAATGCGCGTATTTGCGCAAGCGTTCAGTGCCGCCCCCGCGGACAATTCGAAGGCTCCCCGCAGGAAGCCTTCGTTTTCAGGTCAAGCTCAGTTCTTTACGATGACCGTCGCGCCGACCGAGACGCGGTTATAGAGATCGGTGACATCGTCATTGGTCATGCGGAAGCAGCCCGAGGACACGGCCTGGCCGATGGTCTCCGGCTCGTTGGAGCCGTGGATGCGGTACAGCGTCGAACCGAGATACATGGCGCGGGCGCCGAGCGGGTTGTCGATGCCGCCGGGCATGTGGCGGGGCAGGTCGGGTCGGCGGGCGAGCATCTGGGCCGGCGGGGTCCAGCTCGGCCATTCCTTCTTGGCGGTGACGCGGTGGACGCCGCCCCAGCGGAAGCCGTCGCGGCCGACGCCAATGCCGTAGCGCAGCGCCTGGCCACCCGGCTGCACCAGATAGAGCCGGCGCTCGGCGGTGTTCACGACGATGGTCCCCGGGGCGTAATTGCTCTGGAAGCCGACGGTCTGGCGCTGGATCGGGCCGGAGCTGTTGCCGCCGCCATTGCCGAAATTGGAGAAGAAGTTGGAGAGCGACGGGCCGTCGTCGACCTCGAAGTCCTGTGCCCGCGGCTGGTTGCGGACGCGTGCATCGGCAGGCATGGCAATCGTGGTGAACGCGGCTGCGGCAAAAAAGAGAGCAAAAAGGCGCTTCATCATGGTCCTCGCCAGAAAAAATTGAGGCCCAAGACAGGCCATAAATCGCCACGATCCGCAAGCCACGGCCGTGTGAGCGAAAGGCCGGATGGAGCGATAATAACCGGCGTTTCAGCCGGCCCCGCGGGGCTCACAACGAAGCCTTGCGTTCCGACCCTTTGACGAGCCCCCCGAACAATGGTTCATCAGCCCCGAGATCGAGAAACCGAAATTGCGAACCAAATCAAACGGAGTGAGACGATGAACGGTGCGGAAAGCCTGGTGCGGACATTGGTCGCGGGCAATGTGGATGTCTGCTTTGCCAATCCGGGAACGTCGGAAATGCATTTCGTTGCGGCGCTCGACCGCGTGGAAGGCATGCGCTGCGTGCTCGGCCTGTTCGAAGGCATCGTGACCGGCGCCGCCGACGGCTATTTCCGCATGAAGGGCACTCCGGCCTCGACACTGCTGCATCTCGGCCCCGGCCTCGCCAACGGCCTTGCCAACCTGCACAACGCCAAGAAGGCCAATTCGGGCATCGTCAACATCGTCGGCCAGCACGCCGTCTATCACATCGAATATAACGCGCCGCTGACCTCGGACATCGAGGGCCTCGCCCGTCCGATGTCGCAGTGGGTGCACACCTCGCCGGATTCCAAGTCGGTGGCCAAAGACGGCGCCGCAGCAATTGCCGCCGCCAAGGATCGCCAGATTGCCACGCTGATCCTGCCCGCTGACACCGCATGGGGCGCGGCCGATGGCGTGGCCCCGGTGCCGGCCGAAAAGCAGAGCGCCGGCTATTCGGCACAGGCCGTCGAGACCGCTGCCAGGATCATGAAGGACGGCGGCGCCTCGACGCTGCTGCTGATGACCGGCCAGGGGTTGACCGAGAAGGGCCTGGCGCTGGCCGAGCAGATCGCCGGCAAGACCGGCTGCAAGGTAATGGGCCAGACCTACAATCCGCGCATGGCGCGCGGCCGTGGCCGCTTCTCCATCGATCGCATTCCTTATGTGATCGAAGCCGCGCTTCCACTTCTGAAGGACTTCAAGAACATCGTGCTGGTGGAAGCCAACGATCCCGTCGCCTTCTTCGCCTATCCGAACAAGCCGAGCATGCTGAAGCCGGAAGGCTGCGAAGTGCATCGCATCACCGCAGGCGGCGAGAACTCGATCGCTGCGCTCGAAGCACTGGCCGGCGCACTCGGTGCCAAGCCATCGGATGTGAAGCCGCAGAAGCTCGCCGAACTGGTGAAGCCGACCGGTGCGCTAAACCACACAACGATTGCGCAGGCGATTGCCTATGCGATCCCGGAAAACGCCATCATGGTTGACGAGTCGCTGACTACCGGTCGCGGCTTCTTCCCGCCGACCGCAGCGGCTGCGCCGCATGACTGGCTGCAGAACATGGGCGGCTCGATCGGCTTCTCGACCCCGGTCGCCACCGGCGCCGCCATTGCCTGTCCGGACCGCAAGGTGATCTGCATGGTCGGTGACGGCAGCGCCATGTACACCCTGCAGTCGCTGTGGACTCAGGCCCGCGAAGAGCTCGACATCACCACCATCGTGTTCGCCAACCGCAAGTATCAAATCCTGCTCGGCGAATTCACCGGCGTCGATGCCGGCGAGCCCGGCCAGCGCGCGCTGGACATGCTCAATCTCGACCGCCCGGCACTCGACTGGGTGTCGCTCGCCAAGGGCATGGGCGTCCCCGGCGTCTCGGTGTCCAACGTCGACGACTTCAACAAGGCGCTCGCCAACGCGCTCGCCGCGAAGGGCCCGAAGCTGATCGAAGTGGTGATGTGAGCTGCGGCTGAACCGTAGCTGACAAATACCCTGCTACCAGGTGGGTGACTGCCAAATAGAGAAAGGCTCCGGATCACTCCGGGGCCTTTTCAGTACTGTTTCCCCGCTGCGAAACGATATCATCGCAACTCCACGCAGCGCTTTCTCCGGCAGGGATTGTGCTCTGCAACCTGCACGCATCGGGAACAATAGTTGTGAACATCGCGTTGCAAAGGGGCAGCTACCGTGCAGACAAGTTATTTCAGCGCACTCATAAGATCAGATGGCAAAAAATCGTTGGGACGACGAACAGATTGAAATTTTGAAAGGGCTTATCGCGCGTAAAGTATCGCTGGCCAGGGCGGCGGTGATCATGAAACGACCGCAGAGTTCCGTACAGATCCAGGCGCGCCGGCTTGGAGCACCGTTCCCCGGTGTTCGAGCGACCAAGGCGCGGTTGAAGGCGCAAATCGATGAAGCCGAGAAGAAAGCGTTGCGGTGAAAAGCGCGATTGAGCTTGTGGTTGCCGCCTATGTCGACACAAACCAGCTAAGTGCGTTGCAGGATCTCAAGGCGCATCGCGAAACGCTGGCGGCATCTGTCCGCAACAGAATGGACTTCAATTTCGGCGTGCTGCTCGGGCAGCTCGACGACGACATCCGCGAGATCGAAGCTGGCATTCGGCGATTGCGCGCTACGATGGAAGTGCGGCCAGCAGTCGAGTCCTGAGGTGGTGCGCGTCGGTTATGGTGCCAAGTCCGCCGTCTGTTCACTCCAGCGTAGATAGTCGCGTGGTGAAATCCCCATCGAGCGACGGAACATGGCGCTGAATGCACTCGGACTATCATAGCCGAGATCGAGCGCCACATTGGTCACCGGCTCGCGCATGGTCAGGCGCGACAGCGCTTCCATCAATCGTACCTGCTGGCGCCACTCGGCGAAGCTCATGCCGGTCTCGCGGCGAAACAGCCGTGTCAGCGTCCGTCGGCCGAGGCCACCGATCTGCGACCAGGATTCCAGATCCTGATTGTTGCCGGGCTCGCGCAGGATCGCTTCACAGATCCGCGCGAGGCGGCGGTCTTGCGGCATCGGCGCACGCAATGGCACCGCGGGCATGCGGCCGATTTCCGCGAGCATCAAGTTCATGATCTGCCCTTCGCGGCCATCCATGTCGTATTCGGTCGGGAAGGTGACGGCCTCGTTGAGCAGCGCGCGTACCAACGACGACACTTCCATCAGCTGGCACGAGGTCGGCAGGCCGACCGTCGCGTCGGGTTCGACGTAAAGCGTACGCAGCTGCACGGTGCCCCAGCAGCGGCTTTGATGGACGACGCCGGGCGGGATCCACAGCGCATGCTGCGGCGATACGGTCCAGCTGCCGCTCTCGGTGATCACGGTCATGACCCCGGTCAGGCCGTGCAGGAACTGCGCGCGGCGGTGGCTGTGCCGGACGCCGACGCCGCCCGAGGAGAATTCGGCGGCCATCGCAACGACCGGGCGTTGCGCGGCCTGGAGTGCATCGGCGCGGCGGCCGCTGGCCTCGAAGCCGGAAAAACTCACCATAGCCGGCGGCGCGACACGCTGGCGCGGCGTGGCGCATGAAATTGAAGAGATATGGCCCATACGCGACAAATCCTGACCCTGTGAAGACGGAGATGATGCGCTGACATCGTACCCTAGGATAGAGGTTTTGAGCGCATCGTTCCCAACGTTGCCATTCTCAAAGCAGGCTTCATGCCAATGGCCGAAACAAACGCAGGAATTCGATGACCCGCATTACTCTCATGACAACCCTGTCCAATACGATGGGCTTTCTCGAAGACCACTTGAAACGGTCGGTTCCGGGCGCAGTCGTGACCACTTGGCCCGAGCAGGGTGCGCTGGACGGGGAGGTTGTGGTCTGCTGGAAGCCACCCGCGGGCGTGATGGCGACCATGCCGAACCTGCGGCTGATCCACTCCATCGCCGCAGGCGTGGACAATGTGTTGTCCGACACGGCGCTGCCCAACCTGCCGCTCTGCCGGATCGTCGATCCGCTGCTGGGCAAGGCGATGGCCGAATATGTGCTGTGGGGCACGCTGTATTTTCATCGCGAATTTGATCGCGTCTCCACCAATGCCCGCAATGGACACTGGCATCGCTACGATCAGGTCGCTGCCGCCGACAAGCGCGTCGGTATCCTTGGTCTCGGCACCCTCGGAATCCAGGCTGCCACGCTTCTGAAATCGGTTGGCTACAAGGTCTCCGGCTGGTCGCGCTCCGCAAAACAGGTCCAGGGCGTGGAGGTCTTCGCCAGCGACGCCGCGCTCGACGATTTTCTGGCGCAGACCGACATTCTGGTCTGCCTGCTGCCGCTGACGCCAAGCACGGTGGGAATCTTGAATGCTGACCGCTTCGCACGCCTGCCGAAAGGGGCGGCACTTATTCTCTGCAGCCGCGGCGAGCATCTGAACGTTCCAGACCTCGTTGCCTCATTGCGTTCGGGCCATCTGCGCGGCGCAATTCTTGATGTGTTCGACAAGGAGCCGCTGCAGCCGGACAATCCGCTGTGGACGGAGCCGGGCATTCTGGTGACGCCGCATATGGCCGGATTGGCCAAGCCGCGCGTCATTGCCGACCAGATCGCCGAGAATATCCGTCGTCTCGAGGTTGGAGAGATTCTACTCAACCGCGTCGATCCGGCACTGGGATACTGAATGCCTGCTCACTCACGGAACATGCTCGGTTCTCAGACAATGCGGGCCCGATCGCGATGATGATCGGCCCGGCGGCGGCGGCGGCTTGAATATTGCAAGCTCATCCTTGCGCGTCAGTGCAACCCTGACGTTCAACCCTCTGTGTCCATCGGGAGAGCTGAATGAATCGACGTGAGTTTGCGAAATTGCTGGGTGTGAGCGCTACGGCGCTGTCGGGCATCCCGCTCGGCATCACCCGCGCCACGGGGCAGACCAGAGGCGGTACCCTCAATACGATCATTCAGCCCGAACCGCCGATCCTGGTCACGGCAATCAATCAGCAACAGCCGACCCTCACCGTTGGCGGCAAACTCTATGAGAGCCTGCTGCGCTACGATTTCGATCTCAAGCCGATTCCCGGACTCGCCAAATCCTGGGAGGTTTCGCCGGACGGGCTGACCTACACGTTCAAGCTGTTCCCGAACATCACGTTTCACGACGGCAAGCCGCTGACGTCGGAAGACGTGATTTTCACCATGACCAAGGTGCTGATGGAAACCCATGCGCGCGGTCGCGTGACATTTGCGCGTATCGCGAAGGCGGAAGCGCCCAATCCACTGACAGTGATCTTCACGCTGAAGTCGCCCTTCGCGCCGTTCCTGACGTCGCTGGATTGCACCACGGCGCCGATCCTGCCGAAGCACATCTATGAGGGGACCGACTATCGCAAGAATCCCGCCAATGCGCAGGCAATCGGCTGCGGTCCGTTCAAGCTCAAGGAGTGGGTCAAGGGATCGCACATCCATTTTGTCCGGCACGAAGGTTACCATCGGCCCGGCGAGCCCTATCTCGATGAAATCATCTACCGCGCGATCCCCGATGGTGCGTCGCGTACCGTGGCGGTCGAGCAGGGCAGGGTGCAGCTAACGCAGTGGGGCGATATCGAATTCTTCGAGGTGCCGCGGCTGTCGAAACTGCCGAATTACGAGGTGTCCACCAAGGGCTACGAGTTCTTTGCGCCGCATCAATGGATCGAACTCAATAATCGCATCAAGCCGATGGACGACAAGCGTTTTCGTCAGGCCGTGATGCATGCGATCGACCGCAAGACGATGCTGCAGCGAATCTATTTCGGGCTCGGCAAGCTGGCGACCGGCCCGATCTCGTCGAAGACGCGGTTCTACGACAAGAACGTCAAGATCTATGACTACTCCCTCGACAAGGCGAAGGCGCTGCTCGATGAGATGGGGCTGAAGCCCGGTCCGGATGGCAAGCGCGTCACGCTGCGCTATCTGATCTCGCCGGTCAGCGAGGCCAATACGCGGGCCGCCGAATTCCTGCGCCAGTCGCTCGGGCGCGTCGGCATCGATCTGCAACTGCAGACCACCGATATCGCCGGCTGGGCGCAAAAGTTCGCCGATTGGGATTACGATATGACCGGCAACCTAGTCTATCAGTTCGGCGATCCCGCGCTCGGTGTGGCGCGCACCTACATCTCGTCGAATATCAAGAAGGGCATCCTATTCTCGAACACCGCCGGCTATTCTAATCCGGAGGTTGATCGCCTGTTCGAAGAAGCAGCTGTGGCGACGTCCGATGACAAGCGGCAGGAGCTTTATAGTCAGGTCCAGAGAATTCTCGTTGAGGACGTTCCAGTGGTCTGGACGTTCGAGCAGGACTATCCGAACTTCATCGACAAGCGGCTGAAGAACGTGTTGTCGACGGCGATCGGGGTGCACGAGACGTTCGGGGCGGTGAGCTTCGGATAACGTTGAACGTTTCAAATATCTTTGCTACAAAGGAATTAAGATGAATAGACGTGAATTCGCGAAGCTATTGGGTTTGAGTGCGACGGCGCTTTCGGGGATTCCCCTCGGCGTCGCGCGCGCCATCGGTCAGACCAAGGGCGGTACTCTCAACACGATCATCCAGCCCGAGCCGCCGATCCTGGTGACGGCGCTCAACCAGCAGCAGCCGACGTTGACGCTTGGCGGCAAGATCTATGAGAGCCTGCTCCGCTATGGCTCCGATCTCAAGCCGCTGCCCGGTCTCGCTGAGTCCTGGACTGTTTCACCTGATGGCCTCGTCTATACGTTCAAGCTGTTTCCGGGCATCACCTTCCATGACGGCAAGCCGTTGACGTCGGAAGACGTGGTGTTCTCGGTCACCAAGGTTCTCGTTGAAACTCATGCGCGTGCGCGCGGCACCTTCCTGCGCATCGACAAGGCTGAAGCGCCTGATCCACTCACGGTGGTGTTCACGCTCAAAGCGCCGTTCGCGCCGTTCCTCAATTCGTTCGATTGCACGACAGCGCCGATCGTGCCGAAGCACATCTATGACGGCACCGATTTTCGCAAGAACCCTGCCAATGCGCAGGCGATCGGCTCAGGCCCGTTCAAGCTCAAGGAATGGGTCAAGGGCTCGCACGTTCATCTCGTCAAACACGAGGGCTATTACCGCAAGGGCGAGCCGCATCTCGATGAGATCATCTATCGCGTGATTCCGGATGGTGCGTCGCGCGCAGTCGCGCTCGAGCAGGGTAAGGTCCAATTGACGCAGTGGACGGACGTCGAATTGTTCGATGTCGCACGTCTCTCAAAGCTGCCCAATGTTGAAATGACCACCAAGGGCTACGAGTTCTTCGCGCCGCATTTCTGGCTGGAGTTCAATCTTCGCGTCAAGCCGATGGACGACAAGCGCTTCCGTCAGGCGGTCATGTTCGCGGTCGATCGCAAGGCGCTGCTGCAGCGCGTGTTCTTCAATCTCGGCAAGGTGGCGACCGGCCCCGTTTCGTCGAAGACGCGGTTCTACGAAAAAGATGTCAAGCAGTACGACTACTCGCTGGACAAGGCGAAGGCCCTGCTCGACGAGATGGGCCTGAAGCCCGGTGCTGACGGCAAGCGTGTCAGTATCAAATTCCTGGTTCCGCCTTACGGCGAAATCTGGCAGCGCTCGGCCGAATTCTTCAAGCAATCGCTCGGTCGTGTCGGCATCGATCTGCAGCTGGAAAATCTCGATCTTGCCGGCTGGGCCGAACGCACCAGCAACTGGAATTACGAGATGACCTGTAATCTGCTGTACCAGTTCGGCGATCCGGCGCTGGGCGTGTCGCGCAGTTACATCACAGCGAATATCCGCAAGGGTATTCTGTTCTCAAATATCGCGGGCTATTCCAATACGGAAGTAGACCGGCTATTCGAAGAAGCCGCCGTGGCGACATCTGACGCAAAACGTCAGGAGCTCTACACGGCCGTGCAGAAAATCGTCGTAGAAGAAGTCCCGATCGCATGGATGGTCGAGCAAGACTTCCCCAACTTCATCGACAAGCGGTTGAAGAATGTCATCACCACCGGCATCGGTGTGCACGAGACTTTTGGAGCCGTGACGCTCGGTTGAAGCCGAAGTTACTGAAAGTCACTTGATGGCTTGGCTGTAGCCGGACGTGCAAGCGTCCGGCTACAGCCACTGTCAGGCGTCTATGTTTAAAGGATAGAGGCTATGAATAGACGTAAATTCGCGAAGCTGATGGGCGTGAGCGCGGTTGCTCTCTCGGGTATCCCCCTCGGCATCACCCGTGCCGCTGGCCAGACCAAAGGCGGCACGCTGAACACGATCATTCAGCCTGAGCCTCCGATTCTCGTCACCGCACTGAACCAGCAGCAGCCGACGCTGACCCTGGGCGGCAAGATCTATGAGAGCCTGCTGCGCTACAGCACCGACCTCAAGCCGATGCCCGGCATCGCGCAGTCCTGGGAGGTTTCGCCCGATGGCCTCACCTATACGTTCAAGCTGTTCCCGGGCATCACCTTCCACGACGGCAAGCCGCTGACTTCAGAGGACGTCGCGTTCTCGATGACCAAGATGCTGCCGGAGACGCATGCGCGTGCGCGTGCAATCTATTCGCGCATCGACAAGGCCGAGACGCCCGATCCGCTCACGGTCATCTTCAAGATGAAGGCGCCGTTCGCGCCGTTCCTCACCGCGCTCGATTGCACCACCGGCCCGATCGTGCCGAAGCACATCTATGACGATTCGGACTATCGCAAGAACCCGGCGAATGCGCAGGCGATCGGCTCGGGTCCGTTCAAGTTGAAGGAGTGGGTCAAAGGGTCCCACGTCCATCTCGTTCGACACGAAGGCTACTACCGCAAGGATGAGCCGTATCTCGACGAGGTCATCTATCGCATTATTCCGGACGCCGCGTCGCGCTCGTTGGCGCTGGAGCAGGGCAAGATCCAGCTCACGCAATGGAACGACATCGAGTTTTATGATGTCGCTCGCCTGTCGAAGCTGCCGAACTACGAGATGACCACAAAGGGTTACGAATATTTCGCCCCACATCAGTGGCTCGAGCTCAACAATCGCGTCAAGCCAATGGACGACAAGCGCTTCCGTCAGGCGATTGCGCATGCGCTCGATCTGAAGTCGATGGCGCAGCGCGTCTATTTCGGCATGCCCAAGATCGCGACTGGCCCGGTGTCGTCGAAGACGCGTTTTTATGAAAAGGACGTCAAGCGTTACGACTACTCGATCGAGAAGGCCAAGGCGCTGCTCGACGAGATGGGCCTGAAGCCTGGGCCGGACGGCAAGCGCGTCACGCTCAAATATCTGATCCCGCCCTATGGGGAGGTCTATCAGCGTGCCGGCGAATTCATTCGCCAGACGCTCGGCCGTGTGGGTATCGACATCCAGCTCGAGAACACGGATGTCGGCGGCTGGGCCGAGAAGTTCAGCAACTGGGATTACGAGATGACCGGCAACCTGGTCTATCAGTACGGCGATCCCGCCCTCGGCGTGTCGCGCACCTATATCTCGTCCAATATCAAGAAGGGCATCCTGTTCTCGAACACCGCCGGCTATTCCAATCCGGAGGTCGACCGGTTGTTCGACGAAGCAGCATCCGCAACTAACGATGCCAAGCGTCAGGAACTCTACAGCAAGGTGCAGAAGATCCTGGTCGAGGATGTGCCGGTGGTCTGGATGTTCGAAGCTGCTTATCCGACCTTCATTGACAAGCGCCTGAAGAACGTCACCTCAACCGGCGTCGGCGTGCACGAGTCCTTCAGTTCCGTGAGCTTCGGATGACCTCGACTTCGATCAATAGCGGCGGTCGTGTTTTCGCGGTCGCCCTCGCTATCGCGGGATGGTTTGTCAAATTCGTCGCGGTCGTTCTGGTCATTGCGACCTTCAACTTCATTCTGGTGCATGCCGCACCCGGCGATCCCGCGCAGGTGATCGCCGGCCAGAGCGGCGCATCGGATGAAAAGCTTCTGGCGCAGCTGCGCGCTGAATACGGGCTCGACAAACCTTATCCAATTCAGCTCGCCAACTATCTGAAGCGCGTCGTGACGCTCGATCTCGGTTATTCCTATCGGCAGCAGCGGACCGTGGCATCGCTCATTCTGGAACGTCTGCCAGCGACGCTGTTGCTGACGGCGACGGCGTTCACTCTCGCGCTTCTGTCAGGCATCATTCTCGGCACGCTCGCGGGCGTGCGCGCCGGCAAGTGGTCGGATACGCTGCTGACGATTGTGTCGCTGCTGCTCTATGCGACGCCTGTGTTCTGGCTCGGCCTAATGCTGGTCCTGCTGTTCTCTGTACAGCTCGACTGGTTGCCGGCCTTCGGCTACGTCACAATCGGTGTGCCGATGACCACACTGCAGCGCATGGGCGATATCGGCATGCATTTGATTCTGCCAGCGGTGTCGCTCGCAGCTGTCTACCTCGCGATCTATACCCGCCTCATGCGCTCCTCGGTACTCGACGTCACCCATCAGGACTTCATCAAGACCGCGAAGGCCAAGGGTCTGAAGCAGGGGCGCATCATCATGCGCCATATCCTGCGCAACGCGATGCTGCCGATTGTCACCGTGGCCGGCATGCAGGCCGGTGCGCTAGTTGGCGGCGCTGTGGTGATCGAAACCGTTTTCGCCTGGCCGGGCCTCGGCCGTCTCATCTATGACGCGTTGTTGCAGCGCGACTATCCGGTGTTGCTCGGGGTGTTCCTGGTGATGTCGGTGATCGTGATCGCGCTCAACCTTCTCACCGATACGATCTACCGGGTGATCGATCCGCGCGTCTCCGTGCGTGCGGCATCGTGAACGGGATTATATGATGTCTACGCTCAAATCGTTTCTCCGCCATCCCACCGGGATGATTGGTCTGATCGTCCTCCTCGCGGTGGTCCTCCTCGCGGTGACGGCCCCGTGGCTGTTTCCTGACGACCCCTGGGACATGGTCGGCGCGCCGTTCCAGCCGCCGTTCAGCGAAGGGCTCTGGCTCGGCTCCGACATGCTCGGTCGCGACGTGGCGGCCGGCATCGCGCATGGTGCGCGGATTTCGCTGATCATCGGCGTCATCTCGACGCTGACCTCGCTGGTCATCGGTGTCACAATCGGCGCAACCGCCGGCTATTTCGGCGGCAAGGTCGATGAGGTGATGATGCGCATCACCGAATTGTTCCAGACTATTCCGGGCTTCATCCTCGCCATCTTGCTGGTCGCGACCATCGGGCCGAAGATCTCCAACATCATCTTCGCCATCGGCATTGTCAGCTGGCCGCCGCTGGCGCGCTTGACGCGCGCGGAATTCATGCGGCTGCGCGGGCGTGAGTTCGTCCAGGCTGCGGTCTGCCAGGGCCAGCGTCCGCTGACCGTGGTGCTGCGCCGTATCCTGCCCAATGCGATCTCTCCGATCATCGTCACCGGATCGCTCGCCGTCGCCAGCGCCATCCTGATCGAGAGTGCGTTGAGCTTCATGGGTCTTGGCGACCCCAACCTGATGTCCTGGGGATTCATGATCGGTGCGGCACGCACCGTGATCCGTCAGGCATGGTGGATGAGCGTGTTTCCCGGTCTCGCCATCCTGCTCACCGTGCTGGCCATCAATCTCGTGGGTGAAGGTCTCAATGACACGCTGAACCCCCGTATCTCACGCAAGCGATAGTATTCATGACCGACAAAACACTGCTTGCCATTGAGAACGTCTCCATCAGCCTGCCGCCGGGCGCCGATCGTCCTTTCGCCATCGAAGACGTGTCGCTCACCGTCAACCGCAACGAGATCGTCTGTCTCGTCGGTGAGTCCGGCTCCGGCAAGTCGATGACCGCGCATGCGATCCTGCGACTGCTGCCCGACCGTACGGGTGTCGCGCAGGGCAGCATCAGCTTCAAGGGCAGTGACATCGCCAAGGCGGATGAGCCCACGATGCGCAAGTTGCGCGGCGGCGCCATCTCGATGATTTTCCAGGAGCCGCTCAGCGCGCTTAATCCGCTGGCCCGTGTCGGTCAGCAAATCGCGGAATCGATCATCACGCACACCAAGCCGACGCCGTCCAAAGAGGCGGTCGATGCGCGCGTGCAGGAGCTGATCCGGGACGTCGGTTTGCCGGATCCTGTAGCGCTCGCCCGCAGCTTCCCGTTTCAACTCTCGGGTGGCCAGCGCCAGCGGATCATGATCGCCATGGCGATGGCCAACAATCCGGCGTTGCTGCTGGCCGACGAGCCGACCACGGCGCTCGACGTCACCACGCAGAAGCAGATTCTCGCGCTGGTGAAGAAGCTCCAGTCGGAGCGCGGTATGGGCGTGCTTCTGATCACCCACGATTTTGGCGTCGTTGCTGACGTCGCTGATCGTGTCGTTGTGATGCGCAATGGCCGCGTCGTCGAGCAGGGTACTGTCGATGAGGTGCTGCGCAATCCGAAGGATGATTACACCAAGAGCCTGATCGCCGCCGTTCCGGGCGCTCGCTCGCTGACGAGGACGGATCGCAAGATCACGGGCGAGCCGCTGCTCGATGCCGTCGGTCTGAACAAGACCTTCATCACCAAGCAGGGCATGTTCCTGCCGCCGCGCCGGACCGATGCGGTACAAAACATCTCGCTCGGTCTGAAGGCGCGCGAGACGGTGGCGATCGTCGGCGAGTCCGGGTCGGGCAAGTCGACGCTGGGGCGGCTGATCATGCGGCTGATCGAGCCTGATACCGGCTCGGTGCATTTCGACGGCAAAGATCTGCTGTCACAGCGTGGTGAGCGGCTGCGTCAGATGCGCCGCAAGATTCAGATCGTGTTTCAGGATCCCTTCGCGGCGCTCGATCCGCGCCAGAAGGTCGGCGACGCCATCGCCGGCGGCCCGATTGCCTATGGCACGCCTGCCAAGGAAGCGATGGCCGACGCCAAGCGTCTGCTGGCCCGCGTCGGCCTGCAGGAGAGCGCGGCCAATCGCTATCCGCATGAATTCTCCGGCGGTCAGCGCCAGCGCATCTGTATCGCCCGTGCGCTGGCCCTGAAGCCTTCGGTGCTGGTCGCTGACGAAGCGGTTTCGGCGCTCGACGTCTCCGTGCAGGCGCAGGTGCTGCAGCTGCTTGCCGACCTGCGCGAGGAGATGAACCTGGCGATGATCTTCATCACTCATGACTTGCGCGTCGCCGCCGAAATCGCCGACCGCATCGTGGTGATGCGGCGCGGCGAGATCGTCGAGCAGGGCGAGACGCAGAAGATCTTCCAGAATCCCACCGACGCCTATACGCGCGCGTTGCTGGATGCGATTCCCGGCCGTGCGATGTTTGCTGGTCCAGGTGCCAGGCAGGCGGAAGTCGCTTCTGCATAAAAAAGGCCGCCAGACGTTACGTCTGGCGGCCTTCGTCATTCTGCCGGTTCAGTCCAGCTTCACATTGGCTTCGGTCACGACCTTGCGCCAACGCGCCACTTCGCCAGACACCATCTTGCCGAAGTCGGCACCGGCCACATCAGGCACGTCGGAGCCGTTGCGTTCCCACGCCTCCTTGATCGCTGGCACCTGCAATGCAGCCTTCAGCTCCTTCGCCATGCGCTCGACGACGTCGGGCGGCGTGCCCTTGGGCGCGAACAGCCCATACCAGGTGGCGACTTCATAATTCGGCAAACCGGCTTCAGCTGCTGTCGGCAGATCAGGAAATGCGGCCACGCGCTTCGGCGCGGCGATCGCCAGCGCGCGCAGTTGTCCGGCGCGGATTGGCGCGGCCGATGAGCCAAGACCATCGAACACCACCGGCACGTGACCCGCGATGAGGTCCTGCATGGCCGGACCAGCCCCGCGATAGGGAACGTGTTGGATCTTGGTCTGGGTCAGGATCTTGAACAGCTCGCCGGCAAGATGATGCGTCGTGCCGGCACCGGCCGAACCATAAGAGAGCTTGTCCGGATTGGCCTTCGCATAGGCGATGAATTCACCGAGCGTCTTGGCCGAGACCTTGTCGGGATTGACCACGATGACCTGCGGCGGCCGCGCGATCAGCGCAACCGGGATAAAGTCTTTCTCGATGTCGTAATCGAGATTGGGATAGAGCGACGGCGCGATCGCGTGATGCGCGGCGCCCATGAAGAAGGTGTAGCCATCGGGCGCCGCCTTGGCCGCTGCCGAGGCGCCGACCGTGCCACCTGCGCCGGCGCGGTTCTCGATGATGACGCGCTTGCCGAGTTGGGTGTCGAGCTGCGCGGCCAGTGGCCGCGCGAAGGCGTCGGTGCCGCCGCCGGCGGCGAAGGGCACGATGAAGGTGACCTGTTTCTGAGGCCATGCCTGGGCGTGAGCGCCTGACGTCATGGCCGAACAGCTCGCCATAACGGCGAGTAAGGCGACGTGAACGGCTTTGATCCGCACGGTAATCCTCCCGATCTTGATGCGTCATTGAGCGACGCTTGGTCTTATGTTCGGCGAGATGCGCTGTGGATGCAAGGTATCCCGCGCCGGTACAATTCACACTATAGTCGGTATGGTTACGCCAATGGAACCGGACAAGGCCGGCAGTTGAGGCGTTTCGCCGCTGGCCACCCGCAGCTAGGCGCCGGCGGCCATTTTTTCCGCGGCGATCATCTCGATATGTGGAACCGCGTCGACGAGTTCGCGGGTGTAATCAGTCTGCGGATTGTCGAACAACTGATGGCTCTCGCCTTCTTCGACGATAGCGCCGTTGCGCAGCACGATGGTCCGTTGACACATCATGCGTACGACGTTGAGATCGTGGCTGACGAACAGGAAAGCGAGATTGTCTTCGCGACGCAGTCGCTCAAGCAGTTGCAGAACCACAGCCTGAACCGAGACATCGAGGGCGGCGGTTGGCTCATCCAGCACAAGAAGCTTCGGCCGGCAGGCGATTGCACGGGCGATGCCGATGCGGGCTTTCTGACCACCTGACAGTTGGTGCGGAAAGCGCTCCAGCAGGTCCGCAGGAAGCCCGACGCGATGGGCACATTCGGCGACACGCTGCTTGAGCGCTGCGCCGTTGCTCATGCCGAGCAGGCGGATCAGGGGATGAGCGATACAGTCGAAGGCGTTGAAGCGCGGATTGAGACTGTCGTTCGGGTCCTGGAACACGATCTGGATTTCGCGCCGTTGTGGCGCACGATGAAAGTCACGTGCCGGGATATGGCTGATCGACTGACCGTTGAAATTGATGATGCCTTCGCTCTGATCGAGCAGGCGACAGATCATGCGCGAGGTCGTGCTCTTGCCGGAGCCGGACTCACCGACCAGGCCGACGCTTTCGCCGGGCGCGATGGCCATCGAGAAATTCGCGACGCCGACAGTGCCGTCGTCGAAACGCTTGACGAGGTCGAGAACTTCCAGCAGCGGCGGCGTGCCATGCACCGGCTTCGGCGGCAGTGGGACGGGCACCGCCGGTACCAGCAGCTTTTCGTCATCGGTCACGAGATCCTCGACGCGCGAGGTCGCGGTTGGAGACGCTGCGACGAGGCGCTTGGTGTAGGGGTGTTGCGGCGACCGGAATAGCGTCAAGGCGTCGGCTTCCTCGACCAGCTTGCCCTGTTCCATCACCACGACGCGGCGGCAATAGCGGGCGGCGAGGCCGAGATCGTGGGTGATGAGGATCGTCGCCATGCCCCTTTCGGCGGCGATGCTGGCGAGGAGATCCATCACCACTTTCTGCGTCGTGACATCGAGGCCGGTGGTCGGCTCGTCGGCAATCAGTAATGCGGGATTGCTGGAGATCGCCATGGCGATCATCACACGCTGGCACATGCCGCCCGACAATTCGTGAGGGTAGGCGTTCATGCGCTTCTCGGGATCGCGGATCTTCACGGCGCGCAGCAGTTCGAGCGACTCGGCGCGGGCTTCCGATGCAGAAATCTTGCGATGCGCCAGGATGGCGTCGGCGATCTGCTGGCCGATAGCGCGGATCGGGTTGAGCGCGCCGCGCGGATTCTGGAAGATCATGGCCATCGCCGAGCCGTGCATCTCACGCAGGCTGGAACTGGTCATCTTGGTGATGTCGCGATCGCGGAACGAGATACGACCACCGGAGATTTTACCCGACGCATCCAGCAGGCGCGTCATCGCAAAACCGGTCACCGATTTGCCGGAGCCGCTCTCGCCGACGATGCCCAGCGTTTCGCCCTCGGCAAGTGACAGCGAGATTCCGCGCACGGCCTCGACCGGGCCGCGGCGTGTTGAAAAAGTGACCTGAAGATTCTCGATATCGAGCAGCGGTTTGGGTGTCGTCATCACGTTCGCTGACTCATGTCCGCTGTCTTGGATCGAGAATATCACGCAGCCCGTCGCCGAGCAGGTTGAAGCACAGCACGGCCAGCATCAAAGCGAGGCCGGGAAAAGCCACCAGCCACCATTTGCCGGTGGAGATGAAGCGCGCGCCTTCGGCAACCATGATGCCCCATTCCGGCGTTGGCGGTTTTACGCCGAGGCCGATGAAGGAGAGACCCGCAGCATTGATGATGGCCCAGCCGAGATTGAGCGACATCTGCACCACCATGGCTGGCAGCACGTTAGGCAGCAGAAAGCGCAGCACCACGGAGACATGGCTGTCGCCGCAGGCGCGCGCGGCCTCGACCCAGCCGAGGTTGCGGCGGACGTTCACTTCGGCGCGTGCAAAGCGGATGTAGAACGGCAGGTTGATGATGGCGGTGGCGATGACAATGTTCTCCACGCGGTTGCCGAGTGCGGCGACCATGGCCATGGCCAGTACGAACAGCGGGAACGCCATCAGCACGTCGACGAAGCGGCCAACAGCGCGATCGAGCTTGCCGCCCGAATAGCCGCAGAGAGCGCCGATGACGGCGCCTAGCGCGAAGGAGATGCCAACGGCGGAGACTGCAATCGCTAGATCGAGCTGCGCGGCGACGATGATGCGGCTGAACACATCGCGCCCAAGCTGGTCCGTGCCGGCCCAATGCGCAGCGCTTGGCGGCATCAGTGCATTCTGAACATTCGATGCGATGGGATCATAGGGCACGATCCACGGACCGAAGATACCAACAAAGATCAGCAAGGACGCGCCGACGGCGGCGATGCCGGTGATGGGGTTGCCGCGCAGGATGAAGGCGGCGTGTTGAAGTGTTGCGCTGCTCATCCGATGGAAATCCTGGGATCGGCGATGCCATAGAGCACATCGACGACAAGATTGACGATAACGAAGACCGAAGCCATCAGCAGGACGAAGCCTTGTACCGGGGCATAGTCCGACGACAGCAGCGCGTCGAGCGCGTAGGAGGCGACGCCGGGCCAGGAGAATACCTTCTCGACCAGCACATTGGCGCCGAGCATGGTCGAGAACACGATGCCGGCAATCGTAATGACGGGCAGGATGGCGTTGCGCAGCGCATAGGTGACAATGATGCTCCACCATGACAGGCCGACGGAACGGGCGGTGCGGACGAAGTCGCTGCCGAGTGACGCCAGCATCGAAGCGCGGGTGATTCGCGCCAACGGCGCGATCACGAACAGCGCCATGGTGCAGGCCGGCAGGATCAATTGCTTGAATGCGGCCCACCAGCCATCGAAGTCGCCGGCGAGCGCAAAGTCGATCAGAAGGAAGCCCGTGCGCGATGGCGGCAGCGTGGTGAAGATATCGACACGCCCGGTCGGATCGGGCGACACGCCGAACAGATAGTAGAAGATATAGATCAGCAGCAGCCCTGAGACGAAAGTTGGGACACAGACCCCGAGCGCGCAGAACAATCGTACGCTGTGATCGATCAGCGATCCTGGTTTCAGCGCCGCAAGGACACCCAGCGGGATTGCGAGAACAAGTGCGATCAGAAGTGCCGAGAAAGTCAGTTCGAGGGAGGCGGGCAGGCGCTCACGCAAGTCCTTGGTGACGTTCTGGCCCGTCATCAGCGAACGGCCAAGATTGCCGCGGCCGACGTCGTAGAGATACAGGAACAGTTGCTGTGGCACGGGCTTGTCGAGACCCATCTGTTTGCGGATGGTCTCGATCTCTTCCTTGCCTGAATTGGGCCCGGAGGCGAAGAACACGGCGGGATCGCCCGGCAAGACGCGCATCAGCAGGAAGGTGAAGATCAGCACACCAAACAACGCAGGCAAAGAGGATGCGAAGCGTCGCGCTGCACGGATGGCCGTTGCGCCCAGAGTCGTCATGATCGGTTACTCGTAGTCATGGGCAGCTCGCTACGGCTAAGTTCGCAAGCTGCGTAGATCCGAAGCGCCGCAGAATGGCGCTCCGGGATTTGCTCGCTTGGTGCTCGGACAATCACTTCCGGCTGAGGTCGCGGTAATCGACCTGGCGATGGAACTGATAGGTGTAGCCCGTCAGGTTCGATGCCATCACCGCATCCTGGCTCGGCTGCCACAGCGGAATCTGCGGCATCAGGTCGAAGTTCATCGCGTTCAGCACCTTGCCGTCGGCTTCGTACTTGGCCTTGTCAGCCTCGAAACGGGCCTTCTGCGCGACTGCGGTCAGCTCGGCATTGTCGATAGAGCTGTAGTTCCAGCGCTGATTGCCGGTGTAGAAGTTGCGGTAGAAGTAGTCGGTCGACGGCAGCCAGGCGACGATGCCTTCGGTGAAGAAGGGCAGCTTCTTCTCGGTGATCTGCGTCGACATCTGGGCATCTGGCAATTTCTGGATATCCACCTTGATGCCGATTTTGGCGAGCGATTCCTTCAGCAGCGCAGCCATTGGTTCGGCCGTGGCGGACTGACCCACATTGAAGCTGAACGTGGTCGAGAAACCGTCCGGGTAGCCTGCGGCCTTCAGATAGGCCTTGGCCTTTTCGAGGTCGAGTTTGATCGGCTGCTTGATCGGAAATGCACCGCTCGGTGGCTTGCCATCGGCCCAGGTCGCGCCGGCCAGCAAATCACCGCGGCTGAAGAGTGCCGCCTTGAACATGTCGTCATAAGGTAGCGCATAGGCCACGGCGCGACGCACGTCCGGCTTGTCGAAGGGAGCCATCTGGTTGTTCATCGAGATGAAGGTGATGGCGTTATACTGCGGCGTCGAAATCACCTGCAGCTTGCCCTTGGCCTCAAGCGCCTGTGCGTCGCTGGCCTGCAGGTCGATGACGATGTCGGCATCGCCCTTCTCGACCAGGTTGGCGCGCGTTGCCGGCTCCGGCACCGACTGGATGATCAGGCGCTTGAAAAAGGCCTGCTTGTCGCCGGCGGCACGATTCCAGGCGTCGTTGCGCTTGAGGATGACCTGCTCGCCGGGTTTGAAGGTCTCGACGATATAGGCGCCCGATCCGGCGGTGTTTTCCTTGAGCCAGGCCTGCGCCCACGGATCTTCCTCGGTGGCGTGGGCCTTGGCGAGTTTCGAATTGATGATGATCGGATAGACCGTGGCAAGGTTCGGCAGCGCCAGTTTGTCCGGCTGCGGCAGCGTCACTTCGAAGGTCGAAGCATCGATTACCTTGAACTGGCTGGCATCGGTGAGCGAACCGGTCAGCAGCTGCGCCTTGCCAAGGATCTTGGCGGTGACGGCACGATCGAGCGACCACTTTACATCCTCGGCAGTCACCGGCGAGCCGTCCTGGAATTTCGCATCGCTGCGCAGCTTGAAGGTGATCTTCAGGCCATCCGGGCTGACCGTGTAGGACTCCGCGAGTTCGCCGCGAATGGTGTCGAGATCGAACACCCATTTGCCATTCAGCTGCTTGCGGCCGAACGAGACGAGGCGGTCATAGGTCGAGAGGCTGACGGCAAAGGCCTCGCGGGTCGAGCCGGGAATGTTGGGATCGAGCGTGTTGACAGCCGCGCCGGTCACATAGCGCAGCGTCTCTGCGCGCGTTTGCGCCATGGCAGGAACGGCAGCGGTGAAAAATGCCAGCGCTGCGGCGGCGCCGAGCATCTGCTTGGAATAGATCAGTCCCATAAACCCTATCCTCTGAATTCGACGGAAACTCTGAACGGACTCGTCAGTGCCTGACCTGTCGAGCGACCCGTCCATTGAAGCAAGGAACGCGCCAAACGACGGTCGATAGGTGCCGGGCAGGAGGAGTTTTCCCGCTCGGGATGGTTTGGTTCGTTAGCTTTTCGGCGCAGCTTCCGGCTGCCGCGTGATAGTGACTTGTGGAACGTCGTAGGCCTCGAACGCGGTCCAGTATCGCTCGATATCCGCGCGGAACAAGCCGCGCGTCAGACCATGCACCAGTTTCGGAATCGCAGTTGTCATCGCATTGATCGATGACCCCGACGGGCCGAAGCTCATGGTGGACGCAATTGCGAAAAGGTGGATGTCGGTGACCCACGGCGTGGTGTTGGGAACGCGTTCCATCAGTGCGTAATCATCGCCAAGGTAGGGGAAGCAGCCGAGGCGTGGGCTGAGTTCGGTATCCGGTGGCTGGTAGCGATCAGACCAGATCGCGATATTGCTGGCGCAGCTCTGTAGCTCGCGACGACTCGCAAAATCCAAGTCGATTCCGGTGCCGCAGATCACAAAGTCCGCCGTGAAGGTGCCCTGTGGTGTCTGCAACGTAACTTGGTTGCCCATTTTTTGTGCTAACTGAACGGGCGCGTTTTCGTGGAGATGGAAGCCGGCATGCCGCGCGCAGCGATCCCAGGTCGGCTGCGGGAAGCCTTCGCGCAAATCCATGAGCCGGTGCATGAAGCGCCAGCGCCAGGCATCGTCGAGTTCGCTGAAGTGACGCAGCAGGCCGCGGAAGGTTAGCCAGTGGTAGGGCTGCACGATCTGGATTTCCGCGCGGCGGCACAACAGGTGCACCTCAGCGCCGGCTTCGAGCGCGGTCGCCGCATTGTCGAAGGCGGATGCACCGGCGCCGATCACGGCGACGGTCTTGCCGCGCAGGGCTTCGAAATCGATATCCGCGGATGCGTTGACGC
Organism: Tardiphaga sp. 813_E8_N1_3; assembly: GCF_051811025.1. Taxonomy (NCBI): domain Bacteria; kingdom Pseudomonadati; phylum Pseudomonadota; class Alphaproteobacteria; order Hyphomicrobiales; family Nitrobacteraceae; genus Tardiphaga; species Tardiphaga sp. 813_E8_N1_3. The sequence continues at coordinate 4,045,120 of NZ_JBPWQE010000001.1, read as the reverse complement.
AGAGTGACGGTGGCAGGTGCTGGAGCTGCTCCGGAATCATCCAGTCGCCCATGCCTTCCTGGCCAGTGGCCAGAACGATCTTGCGCGCGTGAATGACTTCAATACCGCTGGCGCTCTGCACGGTGGCTGCAAGCAATCCGTTGGCAGCCGGCGCGATATCCAGGACTTCGCAGCCATTGCGCACAGGCACGCTGGTGGTGCGCCTGAACCACAGCAGATAGTCCGCCCAGTGTCCACGCGGGATGCGATCGAGCGCCTGCCAGTGCTCCTTGCCGAACATGGCTTCATGCCATGACTGATAGGTGAGGGACGGAATATCCAGATCAGGCCCGGTGAAATGCTTCGGGCTGCGTAGCGTCGGCATGCGGGCGTAGGTGAGCCAGGGGCCTTCGCGGCCTTCGGCGCTTTTGTCGACAACGAGTATGTTGGTGACCTGAGACCGCAACAGGCCGAAGGCCGCCGTGACGCCGCCCTGACCAGCGCCGACGATGAGGACGTCCAGCGCGGGGGTGCCATCAGGCGCGGATTTCGGCGTGAGCCACGGCATATTCGGATGGGCGATCTTGTGGAGATCGTCGCGGACCTGCGCTTCCAGCGCCTTGAGCGCGTCATTCATGCGGCGAGCCACCCGCCGTCGACCGGCAAGACGGTGCCGGTCGTGAAGGAGGATGCATCGCTCGCCAGATGCAGTGCGGTCTGCGCGACTTCCTCGGCCAGACCGAAACGCTTCATGGCGTGACGGTTGCGCGAGGCTTCACGTACGGGTTCGGGGTCTGCATGGCGCGCGAAGCTGCGGCGCAGCAGGGGCGTGTCGATGGCGCCCGGCGCGATCGCGTTGACGCGAATGCCGTCGGTGGCGAAATCCACGGCCATCGTGCGTGTCAGGCTGATGATTGCGCCCTTGGCAGCGATATAGGCGCTGTTGCCCTTGCCGCCGGCGATCGCAAGCTGCGAAGCCAGCGTGATGATCGAGCCCTTGCCTTGCTTCTGCATTTGCGGGACAGCCGCACGCGCCCACAGCCAGGTGCCGCCGACATTGGTGCGAAACACGGCGTCCCAATCTTCTGGCGCTGTGGTCACCACGGTGCCGCCGCAGGAAAAGCCGGCTGAGGTCATCAACACGTCGAGCTGACCGCGCCGCGCAATGATCTCGCTGGTGACTGTCTGCGCAAAATCGCCGTCGCCGACATCGCCGAGATGCATCGACGCCTCGTTTGCACTAGGCAGCATCGCCAGTGTTTCTTTCAATGCCGCCTCGTCGCGATCAACCAGTTCGACAAACGCGCCTTCTTGCGCAAACAGCATAGCGCTGGCTTGGCCGATGCCGGAGCCTCCGCCGGTGATGATTGCGGTACGTCCCTGAAGTCTCATCTCATCGTCCTTCGCTATGCCGTGCAGACCAGTCGATCAGATCCGCGGCTGAGTCGGCGCAGCCGAATTTGGCGCGCCATCCGAACTCCTGCTCCAATCGCACGACCGATAGTGGTGCCCTGTCGCTGTCGCTGTGCAGATCGATGGTTGGAGTTTCGCCGGTGCTCGCCAGGCGGCAAACAAAGCCCGGATTGGACTCCGCCAATTGTTGGCCCCATTCCAGCGCTGACCACGGCGTGCTGCTTGAGATGTTGTAGAGGCGATGCTGCGTTTTCGGTGCCTCGATCAGCAACGTCATGGCATCGGCGACATCGGGCGCATAGATCCAGTCCCGCACGCCGGAACGGACCAGAATGGCGGCGCTCTGCTTCGCCTGCGCTGTGAAAATCTGCATTAGCGGGCTGAGCGTATCGCGCACGCCCGTTGCGCGCTCCCAGGGTCCGAACACGGCGCTGAGCCGCACGCTGATGAAATCGGTTTGCCAGAGCGCGGCGAGGCGGGCCGCGACCTTCTCGGATGCGAATTTGGTGATGGCGTAGAGCGAGACGGGATCGCAGGGCAGTTCCTCGTCAAGAACAGGATATTTGAACGCGGAGGTGCCGTATGCTCCAGCGGACGACAGATTGATCACGCGCTTGACGCCATGGCGGCGCGCGGTGATCAGGATCGGCGTCTGCGCCATCAGATTGACCTGCAGGATGCTTTCGGGATCGGCGGCATCGCGCTCCGTACCCGCGGTGATCGCAGCGCCGAGAACAATCGCATCGAAGCCGGTTGCGATGACGCTGTCGATCAGTGTTCGGTCAAGCACATCGCCGACGATCACCGAAAGCCTGTCGCCATAGTCAGCGAAGGCAGGCTGCGCCGCTGGTGGCAGGCCCGAACGGTCGAACAGGGTCACCACATGGCCGCGCTTCAAAAGGGCTTCCGCGATATTCAATCCGACAAAGCCGGTGCCGCCAAAAACGAGAATCTTCATCGATCAGCCTATGAACCGCGGGGCGGTCCTTTGCCCCTCTTTGGACCATCGCGTCTCATGTCCCAAGCACGTTTTGCAGGCGCGCAGCGCACACTTGAGTGGCATTCCGGCACACGCAACAATTTGCCGCAGCCGGAGCTTGTCGCATCTTCCGGCGGATGTCACTCGCTGGAGAATTTTCGGCGATGGCCGCCTTCGGCTCCATCATCCGCCATGGCGGGATCGTCACCGTGAGCGAGATTGTCGATACGTATTGCCTGCAGGCGAAGGGCCGGGCAAGTGCAGTGCATCAACGGCCGCGTAGTAGGGCGCGGTCGTCACGCGCGCAGGCGGTGATGAATTCCAGCACCGCGCGCACGGACGGCTGATCGGTGAGGTCGGGATGCGCCAGCAGCCAGATGTCCGACAGGCTGGTAAGTTTCTGCGGCGCCACGCGCACCAGATCCGGATGCGCGTCGCCGACGATGCAAGACAGCACGCAGATGCCGATGCCGGCACTTACGGCTGCCAGCATGTCGGCCTGCGACGAGCAGCGGATGGCGACAGTCGCATCCTTGGTGACGTGATCGCTCCAGCGCCCGAGTTCGGAATTCGACGACTTGTCGGCAAAGCCGATCACCGTGTGATCTCTCCATGCACCACGTTGCTCCGGCAGCGGGCATCGCGCCGCATAGTCGCGTGAGGCATAGAAGCCGACGCCGAGCTTGGCGATTTTCCGTCCGGTGAGATTTTCTTCGCCAGTCTGATAGAGGCGCAGCACGATATCGGCTTCCCGCTTACGCACGCTGACCGGGAACGGGTGCGTCACCAGCTGAATCTCGACGTGAGGGTGCTCGCGGATGAAGGCGCCGATATGCGGCATCAGCCAGAAATTCGCCAGCGTCGGCCCGATAGATACTTTGACCACGCCCCTTGCGCTCTGGCCAGACGCGCCGGCCACGGCTTCCGCCTTCAGCGCGGCCTCGGCCATTGCCCTGGTGTTCTCGTGAAACCGCCGCCCGCGGGCAGTTAACACCAGCCCTTCGTCGGAGCGCACGAACAGCTTGGTGCCAAGTTGCTTCTCCAGCGCCGCGACCTCACGGCTGACGGTCGGGTGGCTGGTGCGCAATTGCCTGGACGCGCCGAGATAGCTTCCGGCATCGACCACGGCATTGAAGGTGCGACAGAGATCCCAGTCCATGTGATCAAATCCGGAAGGCTTATTGTTCAAATTCGAACAACACGCGCGGGTGGTCAACCCCTATAGTTCGATTACAAAAATATAAGGAAACGCTTATGTCGCTCCCCAAAGCTCTCGACGGCACCCTCGAGCTGCCTGTGCTCGGTTCCCCGCTGTTCATCGTCTCCGGTCCTGAACTCGTCATTGCGCAATGCAAGGCCGGTATCGTCGGTTCGTTCCCAGCGCTGAATGCGCGGCCGGTGGAAGTGCTCGATCAATGGCTGACGCGCATCGAGGACGAGCTCGCGGATTACAAGGCGAAGAATCCCGGCAAGAAGGTCGCGCCCTATGCGGTGAACCAGATCTGCCACGCGTCCAACGACCGGTTGATGAAGGACATGGAAACCTGTGTGAAGCACAAGGTTCCGATCATCATCACGTCATTGCGCCCGCCGTCGGAAATCGTCGAGGCCGCGCATTCCTATGGCGGCGTCGTGTTTCATGACGTTATCAACGTCAAGCACGCGCGCAAGGCGGCCGAGCAGGGCGTTGATGGACTGATCCTGGTCTGCGCCGGTGCCGGTGGTCATGCCGGTACGTTGTCACCCTTCGCCCTAGTACGTGAGGTGAAGCAGTGGTTCAAGGGGACTGTGCTGGTATCCGGTGCGATCTCAGACGGTTACGGGATTGCGTCGGCGATCGCGCTCGGCGCGGACCTCGCCTATATGGGCACGCGCTTCATTGCGACCGAAGAAGCCAATGCCGACCCGGCCTACAAGAAGGCGCTGACCGAATTCGCCGCGCATGACACAGTCTACACCAACCTGTTCACCGGCATTCACGGCAACTATCTCGGCCCGTCCATCGCAGCCGCCGGCCTCGATCCCGACAATCTCCCGGTGGCTGACAAGACCAAGATGAACTTCGGTTCCGGCGGTAACATGAAGGTCAAGGCCTGGAAGGACATCTGGGGTTGCGGCCAGGGCATCGGACAAATCGTCGATGCGCCGCCGGTCGCTGAACTCGTCGATCGTCTCAAGCGCGAATACGCAGAGGCGACCTCGGACTTTGCGAGACGGGCACGCGCATAAGCGCGGCCCGATAAAAACAAAACGGGGAGTGGACAATCATGGCATCAGCGATGCTGAGGACGTTTGGGCTTTTGGCCCTTGCGATAAGCGTGCATGCAACGACGCAGGCGATGGCCAACACCAAGGAAGAAATAAAAATCGGGCAGACGCTTCCCTATAGCGGTCCGCTCTCGGGCTTCGGCGTGATCGGCCGTGCGCAGGAGGCCTATTTCGCCAAACTCAACGCCGACGGGGGCATCAACGGGCGCAAGATCAAGTTCATCAGCCTCGATGACGCCTATTCGCCGCCGAAGACCGTGGAGCAGACCCGCAAGCTGGTCGAGCAGGACGAGGTCCTGATGATGTTCGGGACACTCGGCACCGCGACCAACAATGCGGTGCATCGCTATCTGAACAGCAAGAAGATCCCGCAACTGTTCGTGCTGTCAGGCGCGACCAAATGGGCCGACCCGAAGGCGTTTCCGTGGACCATGCCGGGAATGGCTGCCTATGAATCGGAAGGCGTCGTCTATGCCAAGCATGTTTTGAAGACCAAGCCGGATGCGAAGATCGCCATCCTGGCGCAGAACGACGATCTCGGAAAAGACTATGTGGCCGGCTTCAAGCGCGCCCTGGGCGACAAGGCAGCGAAGATGATCGTGTCCGAGGCGACCTATGAGACCAGCGCTCCGACGATCTCGTCACAGCTCGCAGCGCTCAAGTCGTCAGGCGCGAATGTCCTGTTTGGTGCGGTGGTCGGCAAGTTCTCGTCGCAAATGATCAAGGGCGTTGCCGAAATCGGCTGGAAGCCGGACCTGATGTTTGTCCCGACCTCGGCCTCGTCGGTCACGTTTCTGGAGCCTGCCGGCCTCGACAATGCCACCGGCCTGATCACGTCGAGCTATCAGAAGGACATCAATGACGAGCAATGGGCGAACGACGAGGACGTGAAAGCCTATTTTGCCTTCATGAAGGAGAGCCTGCCGTCGGCTGATCCGCGCAACACCAACTATGCGACGGGGTTCGTGAATGCTCATCTCATCACGCATATCCTCAAGGCGTGCGGCGACGATGTCAGCCGGGAGAATATTCTGCGTCAGGCAACGTCGATGAAGAACGTCAAACTGCCGTTGCTGCTGTCGGGTGTCACGGTGAGTACCAGCAAGGACGATTATCTCTCGTTCCAGCAGCTGCGGCTGCGCCGTTTTAACGGCAAGAACTGGGAAGGCTTTGGCGAATTGCTCGACGACCAGTGAGCGCTTGTGCCATCACATCGACAGAAAAGAGATCGAGGCCGGCAACGGCTTCGATCGATTCAAGAACAGAGCAAGGGCGGACTATGATTATCAGCGGTGATCGTGCGATCAGCTATCCGGACATCATGGAGCGCATCGCCAAGGTGGCGACCGGCTTCAAGAGCCTCGGGGCAGGGCCCGATGCACCCGTCGGCATGATGCTCCGTAATGATTTCGCCCTGTTCGAAACGGCGTTCGGCGCGGGTGCGTTGGGGGCGCGCGTGGTGCCGATCAACTGGCACCTCAAAGGTGAGGAGGTCAGCTATATTCTTGCTGACAGCGGCGCGAAGCTGCTGGTCTGCCACGCTGACCTGCTGCCGCAGATCGCGGAAAGCCTGCCGAAGGGATTGCCGATTCTGGTCGTCCGCACACCGCCGGAAATCGCAACGGCTTATGACGTTAGCGAAGCCGCCACGCAGGTGCCCGCCGGTCATACCGACTTCGATGCGTGGCGCGACCAATACGCGCCGATGGACAATGTGCCGAAGCGCGCGCTGACCATGTTCTATACGTCGGGCACGACCGGTCGTCCGAAGGGCGTCACGCGCGCGCCGATGACGCCCGAACAGGCCGCGGCATCCGAGCGCGTCGGCGGCATCGCCTATGGACTGAAGCCGAACGAGAATCAGATCATCCTGATGAACGGGCCAATGTATCACTCGGCGCCGAGTTCCTACGGGCTGATGGCATTCCGCCATGGCAGCACGATCGTTCTCGAACCGCGCTTCGATCCCGAAGATCTGCTGCAACTGACCGAGAAACACCGCATCACCAACATGCATATGGTGCCGACCATGTTCGTGCGGCTGCTGCGGCTGCCGGACGAAGTGAAGTCGCGCTACGATCTGTCATCGTTGCGTTTCATCATCCATGGCGCGGCACCATGCCCGATCCATGTGAAGCAGGCGATGATCAAGTGGTGGGGACCGGTCATCAACGAATATCTCGGTTCCACCGAGACCGGCGTGCCGATCTGGCATTCGTCGGAGGAAGCTCTGAGGAAGCCGGGCACGGTCGGCCGCACCATCGAGGGCGGTGTGGTCAAGATCTTCGACGCCGATGGCAAGGAATGTCCGGTCAATGTGCCCGGTGAAATCTTCATGCGGCAGACCTCGGTACCGGATTTCAACTATCAGGGCCGCCCCGACGCACGGGCGGAAGCCGGTCGTGAGGGCCTGATTAGCGTGGGCGACGTCGGCTATCTTGACGAGGATGGCTATCTCTTCATGTGCGATCGCAAACGCGACATGGTCATCTCTGGCGGTGTGAATATTTATCCTGCCGAGATCGAGAATGCGCTAATCGGTATGGACGGCGTGCGTGATTGCGCGGTGTTCGGCGTGCCCGACGACGAGTTCGGCGAGCGGCTGGTTGGCTGCGTGGAACTCGAAAGCGGCGTGACGCTCGCGGTGCCAGAGATCCAAGCCTGGCTTAAGCAGAAGCTCGCCAACTTCAAAGTGCCAAAGGAAATCCACTTCCATGATGCGCTGCCGCGTGAATCGACCGGCAAGATCTTCAAGCGCAAGCTGCGGGATCAGTATGGATCGTCGACGGTGGCCTAAGGGTACATCAGCAAAATGGATGGACCGATCAGAAACGAAAGCATACCGGCTCACCAATTGGTAACGGTGACGTAGCAATATACCAACGGTTGCGTCGCGGCGGGTTTCGCGGCGACGCATTGGTTGACCACGGGCCGGGGGGCCATATTGCTTCATTTCCTTGAACGTAAGTCACATCAATCTGCCCAGGCGCAGGCTGATGCCATCAGCCGCTCGCAGGCGGTAATCGAATTCAAGCTCGATGGCACGATCGTTACGGCCAACGAGAACTTTCTGACCACGCTGGATTACTCGCTCGGCGAAATTTGTGGCAAGCATCACAGCATGTTCGTGGAACCCGCGGTGCGTGACAGTGCCGCCTACCGCGAATTCTGGGCGAGGCTCGGCAAAGGTGAATTTCAGGCGGCTCAGTATCGACGTATCGGCAAAGGCGGCAGGGAGATCTGGATCCAGGCGTCCTACAATCCGGTGCTGGATAAAAGCGGTAAACCCACCGGCGTCATCAAGTTTGCAACCGACATTACCGCCGAGAAAATCCGCAGTATGGAGGCGGATGGCAAGATCGCTGCGATCGATCGCGCGCAGGCGGTGATCGAGTTCAACATGGACGGCACGATTATCACGGCGAACGACAATTTTCTCAGTGTGGTCGGCTACGCGCTTCCCGAAATTCAGGGCAAGCATCACAGCATGTTCGTCGAGGCCGCCGAGCGTGACGGGGCCGCCTACCGCGCGTTCTGGGACAGCCTCAATCGCGGTGACTATCAGGCGGCGGCTTATAAGCGTATCGGGAAGGGGGGCAAGGAGGTCTGGATCCTGGCTACTTACAACCCGATCCTCGATGAACGCGGCAAGCCTTTCAAGATCGTAAAATTCGCGACCGACGTCACCAAGCAGAAATTGAAGTCCTCTGATAGCGACGGGCAAATCGAGGCGATCGAAAAGTCGCAGGCGGTGATCGAATTCCGCATGGACGGCACCATCGTCAAGGCCAATCAGAATTTCCTCGATGCCGTTGGCTATGCGCTGAATGAGATCGCGGGTCGGCATCACAGCATGTTCGTTGACCCTGCGGAGCGAAGCAGTGCCGCCTATGCGGACTTCTGGGCGAAGCTTAACCAGGGCCAGTATCAGGCTGCCGAATACAGGCGGATCGGCAAGGGCGGTCGCGAGATCTGGATTCAGGCCTCGTACAATCCGATTCTCGATCTCAACGGCAAGCCGTTCAAGGTGGTGAAATATGCGACCGATACCACGGCGCTCGCGATGGGTCGCATGAAGGCGGCGCGAGCCCGTGCGCTTATCGATTCCGTAGCCTCGGGCAGCGAGGAGATGAGCGCGTCGATCCGGGAGATTTCGGAGACCATGGTCAAGTCACGCCTGACGGCGACCGGTGCTGCCGAACGCGTTCAGGCGGCTGATGCGCAGGCGCAGCGGCTGAATGACGCCGCGCAGGCCATGGGTGGTATTGTTGAGCTGATCGGTAACATCACCAGCCAGATCAATCTGCTCGCGCTCAACGCGACAATCGAATCCGCCCGCGCCGGCGAAGCCGGCCGCGGCTTTGCTGTCGTGGCATCGGAAGTGAAAAACCTTGCCAATCAGGCGAAGCAGGCGACCGACAAGATCACTTCCGAGATCGATGGACTCAACGGCGTCAGCGGCGACGTGGTCAGCGCGCTTGGTGCGATCAAGAGCGCCATCGAAGAGGTGAACGAGTTCGTCAACTCGACCGCAGCAGCGGTCGAAGAGCAGAGCACGGTGACCGCCGATATGTCGGTGAACATGCAGAGGGCAGCAGCCGAGCTGGCCTGAGCGGCTCGACTGATCGGACCAAATAAAAAGGCGCGGGGCTGATTGCCTCGCGCCTTTCGTGTTTCAGGTCGCGTGGATCAGGTGTTGATCCCAAGGATCATGTATTGATCCAGACTGCCTTGATGTTGAGATATTCGTCGATGTGGTGGACGCCGGACTCGCGGCCATAGCCACTCATCTTGTAACCGCCGAACGGAACGGCGGGGTCCATCGCCTGATAGCAATTGATCCAGACAGAGCCGGCCTGCAGGGACTTGGCGAGGCGATGCGCCTTGCTGACATCCTTGGTCCAGACGCCGCTGCCGAGACCGAAGGTCGTATTGTTGGCACGCTGCACCAATTCGTCCATGTCGGTGAACGAGATTGCAGAGATGACCGGTCCGAAGATCTCTTCCTGCGCGATCTTCATGTTGTCCTGGACGTTGGCGAACACGGTGGGCTGCACGAAGAAACCCTTGGCGAGGTCGCCGTCGGTCAAGCGGCCGCCACCCGACAGTGCCTTGGCGCCTTCGCCGGCACCGGTCGTCAGATAGCCGGTGACGCGGTCGAGCTGTTCCTTGGAGACCAGCGGTCCGAGCTGGATGCTCGGATCGACGCCGTTGCCGACCTTCAGCTTCTTGGCGAATTCGGCGACCTTGCCGACGAATTCGTCATAGATCTTCTTTTCGACGAACAGACGGGTGCCTGCGCTGCAGATCTGGCCGGAATTCGCGAACACCGCCATCGCAGCACCCGGCACGGCCGCATCAAGATCGGCATCGGCGAACACGATGTTCGGCGACTTGCCGCCGAGCTCCAGCGAGACGCGCTTGAGATTACCCGCCGAGGCGCGGATGATTGACTGGCCGGTGAAGTGCGAGCCGGTAAAGGCGACCTTGTTGACATCCTGATGTGAGGCGAGGGCTGCGCCGGCGGTTTCACCATAGCCGGGCACCACATTGATGACGCCAGCGGGGAAGCCGGCCTCCAGTGCAAGTTCACCAAGACGCAGCGAGGTCAGCGGCGCTTCTTCCGCCGGCTTCAGCACGATGGTGCAGCCGGTGGCGATCGCAGGGCCAATCTTCCACACGCTGGCTGACAGCGGCGAGTTCCACGGAATGATCGCGCCGACGACGCCGACCGGCTCCTTCAGCGTATAGGAGAAGATCTCGCCGGGCAGTGAGTTCTCGATGGTCTCGCCATAGATCAGTGTGGCCTGGCCGGCATAGAAGCGCAGCATGCCGAGGATGCGCTGTTTGCCCGCGAAGGTGCGCATCACAGGCGCGCCCATATCGAGCGTATCGAGCAAAGCGAGTTCATCGAAATGCTTCTCGACGAGATCGGCGAATTTCAGCAGCAGCGCCTGACGCTCATAGGGTTTGGCCTTGCTCCACGGGCCTTCGAAGGCGCGGCGCGCAGCAGCAACGGCGAGATCGATATCCCCGGCGTCGCCTTCGGCAACGGTGGCCAGCAGCTCACCGGTAGCGGGGTTATGCGTCTCGAACTTCTTGCCCGACTTCGCATCGACCCATTTTCCGTCGATCAGCATCTGCTTGTAGGAGCCGTTCGCGTAGGGGTGCGCGGTGGCGGAGATTGGCTGCATCAAGCCCATTGTGATCCTCCCGGACGTTTGATTGAAGTGTCGTTGTAGCGCGCGAAATATATCGTTTTCACGAAGCGGGTAAAGGCAGGGAACCCGCGGCCTTCTGCATGGGTGATCTTCGCGACCAATTCATGATCGTGAATTTGTTCGCGGTGTCGTGAATGCGGATTAGTGTCGTGCGTGATATTGAGAGCGCCATGTTCATTTGTCCGGATCATGTCCGATCCGTTGGACGCCTTCTAAAATTCCGAATTGCTGGAGTGCACCATGTCCCACGCCGCTCTGTCCGCCGGTTCTGTTGCCGTCATCACGGGAGGCGCCTCGGGCATTGGTCTCGCCGCGGCGATGAGTTACGCGCGGCTGGGCATGCGCATCTGTATCGTCGATCTCGGCGAGGATCGTCTCGCCAAGGCTGCCGCCCAGATCGCTGGTGCTGCGAAAGGTAGGGGCGACAATGTGATGACGGCCGCCGCCGATGTCAGCGACATCAGCGCGATGACCCGGCTTGCCGTAGATGTGCAGGCCCGCTTTGGTGGCTGCGACGTGTTGATGAACAATGCCGGCATCCAGGTGCCGACCTCGGCGCTCGGCCCGCGCGACAATTGGGAGCGGCTTATCGGCGTCAATCTGTGGGGCATCGTCAATGGCTGCCAGGCCTTTGGAGCGGGTATGATCGCGCGCAAGCGGCTGGGCCTGATCATCAACACCGGCTCGAAGCAGGGCATCACAACGCCGCCCGGCAATCCCGCCTACAATGTCTCCAAGGCGGGTGTAAAGGCCTATACCGAAGCGCTGGCGCACGAGCTGCGCAACACCGAGGGATGTCAGGTCTCCGCGCATCTGCTGATCCCCGGCTTTGTCTTCACGCCGCTCGCGGCTGGCGGTCGTAGCGAGAAGCCGGATGCAGCGTGGACAGCCGAACAGACCGTGGACTTCATGATGCAACGGCTCGACGCCGGCGACTTCTACATCCTCTGCCCGGACAACGACGTACCGTGCGCGCTGGACGAGCGCCGCATGTTGTGGGCAATCGGCGATGTGGTCGAGAACCGTCCGGCATTGTCGCGCTGGCATCCGATTACGCCGATGCCTTCGCAGACTTCGTGAAAAGAAAATAGAACCACAAGGGAGAAACGCCGTGGACTATGTCAAATTTGGAAACACCGGCCTGGATGTCTCGCGTCTGTGTCTGGGGTGCATGACCTATGGCATCTCCGATCGCGGCGCGCATGCCTGGACGCTCGACGAGGAAAAGAGCCGGCCGCTGATCAAGCAGGCCATCGAGCTCGGCATCAATTTTTTCGACACGGCGAATGTCTATTCGGATGGCACGTCGGAGGAAATCGTCGGCCGCGCGCTGAAGGATTTCACACGACGCGATGACGTGGTGCTGGCGACCAAAGTGTTCAATCGCATGCGGCCGGGGCCGAATGGCATGGGCCTGTCGCGCAAGGCGATCATGACCGAGATCGATCATAGCCTGCGCCGGCTCGGCACCGATTATATTGATCTCTACCAGATCCATCGCCTCGACAAGAACACGCCCATCGAGGAGACGTTGGAGGCGCTGCACGACGTCGTGAAAGCCGGCAAGGTCCGCTATATCGGTGCGTCCAGCATGTATGCGTGGCAATTCTCCAAGGCGCTCTATACGTCGCGCCTAAACGGCTGGACCGAGTTCGTCAGCATGCAGAACCACGTCAATCTGCTGAACCGCGAGGAAGAGCGCGAGATGCTGCCGCTCTGCGCCGATCAGAAGATCGCCGTGATGCCGTGGAGCCCGCTGGCGCGCGGACGCCTGACGCGCGCGTGGGATGAGGTGAGCGAGCGCCAGCAGAGTGATGAATTCGGCAAGACGCTCTATGTGCAGTCCGAGGCTTCCGATCGCAAGATCGTCGAGCAGGTGGCCGCGGTCGCCAAGGCGCGCGGAGTACCGCAGGCGCAGGTCGCGATGGCCTGGCTGTTGCAGAAGAAGGGGATCACGTCGCCGATCATCGGCGCGTCGAAGCCGGCGCATCTGACCGATGCGGTGGCGGCGCTGTCGTTGAAGCTGACGAGTGAGGAGATTTCTGCCCTTGAAGCGCCGTATGTGCCGCATGCGGTGGCGGGATTTGGTTAGGCGTTGATAAAAAAGCGGAAGCCAATGACGTGCTCGGTCACCTCTCCCCACCGGGGAGAGGTCGGCGCGTAGCGCCGGGTGAGGGGGCACTCTGCTGGAGTGTGGCATCCCTCACCGCCGGGGAGAGGGAGCTCACTGCCGGGTGCTTGAACTCAAAAGAAGGTCAGCCGCTTCGTGCCGGCTGCGTCAGCTATACCGCTTCTCCTGACCGTCATCGGCATACCAGTCGAACGGATCATCCGACAGATTGACGATCACGTTCTGTATCTGGGTGTATTCCTCATAGGCGACGATGCCGTTCTCGCGGCCGATGCCGCTCATCTTGAAGCCGCCCCATGGCGAGCAGGGATCGATGCGGTGGTGGTCGTTGATCCAGACGATGCCGCTTTCGAGCTGATGCGCCACACGGTGGGCGCGGGTGACGTCGCGGGTCCAGATCGAGGTGGCCAAACCGAATTCGGTGCCGTTGGACAGCGCGATCGCTTCCTCTTCGGTGTCGAACGGGATCACGACGACCACCGGCCCGAAGATCTCTTCCTGTGCGATCCGCATATTGCTGGTCACATTCGTGAAAATGGTCGGCTGGTGATAGTAGCCGTTCTCGAACAGCTTGCCATCCGGGCGCTTGCCACCGGCGGCAAGCGTCGCGCCTTCTTCCAGACCGATTTTGACGTAGCGCTCGGTGAGTTCGCGCTGTTTGGCCGAGACGAGGGGGCCCATCTGCGTCGCCATGTCTTGCGGATCGCCGATCCGGATCGCATTGGTGCGCTTCACCAGTTCGGCGACGACGGCGTCATGCACGGAGCGTTGCACCAGTAGCCGAGCACCCTGCACGCAGGTCTGACCGGTTGCGATGAAGGACGCGAACAGGGCAGCCGCGACGCCGCGCTCGATGGGCGTATCGTCGAACAGGATGACCGCGGCTTTGCCGCCGAGCTCGGCCGCCACCTTGGTGAGGTTGGCGCCGGCCAGCGATGCCACCATCTTGCCGGTCTCGGTGCCGCCCGTGAGGTCGATCTTCTTGATGCGTTTGCTGGTGGTCAGCGCCTTGCCGGCGGTGGCGCCATAGCCGGGCACGACATTATAGACGCCGTCGGGCACGCCGGCTTCCTTGAAGATGTCGCCCAGCAGCAGAGGCGTGATCGGTGCCAGTTCGCTCGGCTTCACCACCATCGTATTGCCGGCTGCCATCGACGGCGCGATCTTCTTGGTGAGGATCAGGAGCGGATGATTCCATGGCGTCACATGGCCGACGACGCCCAGCGGGACACGGCGGGTATAGTTCAGGAAGTTGCCGCCGAAGGGCGGGACGGTGTCCTCATGGGTGCGCGCCAGCGCGCCGAAATAGCGAAACCATTCCGGCAGCCGGCCAAGTTGCGCGCTCATCTCGCGGCGGGCGCGGCCGATCTGATCGATCTCGATGGTCACCAGTTCGGGGAGTTTCTTGGCCAGCAATTCGCCGGCCCGATGCATGATGTCGCCGCGCACCGCGCCCGGTGTCGCCGCCCAGCGCTTGCCAGCGTGTTCGGCGGCGTCGATGGCCAGATCGACATCCTTCTCGTCACCTTCGGCGACATCCGCCAGATGGCTGCGGTCCTTCGGGTTCTCGATCCTGATGGTGCGGCCGGTCGAGGCTGGTTGAAACCGGCCATCGATATAAAGCCCGAATGGGCGACCATCGTTCATCATTGGCATGTCCTTGAATTTGCATCGTGATCGGCCTGACGGCGGTAGCCGCTTTGACGGACTATGACTAATCAGAAACAGGTGATTTTGCGATCAACGCGCGGTTGCAGCGCGGTGATTGAAGCGGATCGCTGAAACCGATCGCAGAAAGTCGCCTGTGGATTCTTTGAGCCCGGAAAGGCGCCCTTAACCGGTATTCATGCACGGTGGCGATGACGCCGAGGACTCCGGTATCGTTTAATATTGATGCAACGCTTAGCCGATTATTGAAGGCAACCGAAAGCGTGGCAGGAGATTTTTTCAATGACCAAGCTAGACGCGGAAGTCGACGATCTCATCGCCGCCTGTCACGGTGACACACGCGGTACCGTGGCGGCACTCATTCTCGTCAATCAGCAACTCGAGACCGAACTGGCCGAGCTGCGTGCGCAGATGGCCGCGCGGCCGTTTGATGAGCAGATGGTGCACGCTGTTCTGCACTGATTGGTGACTTGATGCAGCGCAAGTGCGCCACAAGATTCGCCGTGTATAAATTCAAACTCGGCTGGGATTCGGGACGCCCTTTTGGCGTAATCGGAATCCCGGGATGGAGGTTTGAATGCCCAGACAATTTGGACTGAAGGCGACATCGATGGCAGCGTCGACGCCCGCGGCGACGTGCAAAACGACGCTTGGCCTGATCGGATGGATGTTTGCGCCGAAGAACCGCGTGTCGCGTAGCGCCGCAGCGGTGAGGCGCTCATCGTCATACACGGCGCTTCCCTATGCGCCTGCGAGCTGGCGCGGCCCTCGTGGCCGACGATCGGTCTCGGCCAACTGAAGCCCGCACGACGTCGGCGTTAGTGAGGCGGGCGTTTGTCGGCCCCGGGCCGTGCGTTGATACCAGGCTCGTCCAGAAACTTGTTGGTCGGGGATGGGTCGTCTGTCAGCCAGTCCACGAAATGGACGGCATTCTCGATCCAGTCCATCAATCTCGTCCAGGCGCGTGTCAGGGCATATGGCATGCCGATTAGTCGCAGATAGCGCGGTTCGGGTTCAGCGGACCAGCAAGAGCAGCGAATTGGGCCGTCAGGCGGCCTTCATCATTGTCGGCTGGTCGTTGCCAGTTGTGCAGTCGGTAGCAATCTGATCGTCACTCAGTTGCCTGCGACGTAGGGCGGACTGCATCTTGCCGAACACCTCGACGACAGTACGGAGCTCCTTGCGCAGCTCTTCGATCTGCTTCGGCCTCGGTCCCTCGTGATATCCCCGCAAATACCTGGCCGCGGCGACGATCTCCAGCGAAACCGGCGCCTTCAGCTTGACGGCGAGCACCAGTCCTTCTCCGATCGCCTGCTGCAGGAATGCTATCGTATCTGCGAGCAACAGCTCGCGTCCTTCATGCCGGTCCATGATGTCGCCGCCGATTCGCTCAGGTTGATGCTGAGAGAAGGGTGCCGCGTTATGGGTAATGAACAGTCACGAAAACCTTGCGCGGATTGATGGGGGCATCAATGCGGAGGGATGACATTGCTCACCACTGAGCAAGTTTCTCGCCAAAGCGAGCGTGGCAGCGAATGAGAAGGAATGTGATCGCGACGATGAAAACGAGAGCCAGCCCGCCAACCATTCACCAGCTCTTCGATGCTTCTGCGGAAATACTAATCTCGGAAACAGTCTCCATGCCGGGCTCCTGTTGAAGCCGACGGACAAAATTTTCCGCGAGTGTATATCTGAAAAGGCCAGCCTTTTGCGCCATCTCAATCCCCGTACATCTCTATCGAGTTGAGGCTGGTGCGACACGCTCTGTGTGCGTCTTACCTTTTTGGCTTGATGAACTGCGAGTCGCTACCGTCTGAGCCCGCCGTCCCTTCGAATTTCACCCGCGCGGAGCGGGCGCAATGTCCGCCGGCATAATATCGTGCCCATCGCTATGTGTTAGCGCACTCAGGTCGAATGTCTCTCCGCGAATGCGCGATAGGGTGGACAAGGCGCGGTCGCGATCACTTTCCAGAAGCTGACCGAGATGTGTGACAGCGGCATTCGGCTTGCGCTGCCGGATCGCCTTCAATGTCGACGCCATCAGGTCGGCGCTGAGTCGGCGGATGTCGCGGGTCTGATAGTCCAGCGGCGTCTTCCATATGGTTTCCCATACGGTTTGATTGGCAAGGTCGGTGAGCAGTTCGACGAGCAGTTCGTTGCCCGAGCCGCGCGCAATGGTCTTTACCGCGCGCGTCGTGGTGTGTGCGAAAGCCATTGGATCATCGATCTCGACTGCGACTCTCAACTCGTCGCAGCGGCGCGCCAATGTGTCGATGAAGCTTTCGACCGGCGTGGTCGCCATGGTGCGCACTGCCAGCATCGACAGTGCGGTGCGGACATTAAACAGGTCAGCCACCGATTTGAGTGACAGCGGCCTGATATAGGCGCCGCGCCGCGGAAAGATGTCGACCAGGCGCCGGCGCTCGAGAATGCGGATCGCTTCACGGATTGGGCCACGGCTGACGCCGAAATCGCGCGCCAGGTCGAGTTCGACAAGGCGCTCGCCCGCTTTGCGGCGACCGGAGACGATCTCGGCACCGAGTTCCTCCGCAACCTGGTCGGGGATCGTGCGCGGCGCAAATCTCCGTTCGACGTCGTGCTGGTTATCATTGAATGGCCTGCGAAGTGTCGCTGCCATGGCCGCCTCCTGTCGATGCGCGCTTGCCGCGTCATACGGTCCTGTCTACCGTAGAAGTCAATTGTTGACAATTGACAGTCGATGCCCCTTCATTGGGTTACTGTCGCTTCAATACATACCGGCTCAAGCCGGATCGCGATGGAACGTCCCGGTGCAGGATCTGCAGAACAGGGATGGCAAGGGAGGTGAACATGGCGGCTCTGTTCGCGTCGGCGCATGTCCGACTGACAACACCCCAACAGACACGCGTCTGCGGCTTTCATCCGTATGTGCAAGCGCGGCACCGGCAAACCCTGCAGCAGTGGATGACGCGCGGCGTCATGGGTCGTGCTCCGGCTGGCGAAGCGCGATGACAGGCGCGATCGACATCTCCGCTCCTACGGCAGCACGCGTTGCCGGAGTGCCCGACGCGGGCGTTTCGCCGCAGCCGCTGCTGGAAGTACGCGATCTATCGCTGTCTTTCGTGACTGCGAAAGGCGCTCTGCCGATCACCCGCAATGTGAACTTCACCATCGCGCCGGGCGAGCGCGTCGGTCTGGTCGGTGAAAGCGGCTGCGGCAAGACGGTCACGGGGCTCTCATTGTTGCGGCTGCTTTCGCCGCAATCGGCGCGAATCCAGGGCGATATCCTGTTCAACGGAACCAACCTGGCCACGCTGTCGCCGCGACGCATGCGCGCCGTGCGCGGTCGTGAGATCGCGATGATTTTCCAGGAGCCTATGAGCGCGCTCGATCCTGTCTTTACGGTCGGCGACCAGATCAGCGAAGCCTATCGCGTCCATTTTCCAGTCAGTCGCGCGGAGGGGCGCGAACGAGCGATTGTGGCGCTGCGTGAAGTCGGCATTCCCGCGCCGGAGCGGCGCTGCGACGAATATCCGCATCAACTCTCGGGCGGCATGCGTCAGCGCGTGATGATCGCGATGGCATTGATCTGCAAGCCGAAGCTGCTTGTGGCCGACGAGCCCACCACGGCGCTCGATGTGACCGTGCAGGCGCAGATCACCGATCTCTTGCGTTCGTTGAGCGAGCGTACCGGCACGGCATTGATCTTCATTACCCATGATCTTGGCGTCGTCGCCGAAACCTGCACCCGCATGATCACCATGTATGCGGGCGAGGTCGTCGAGGACGCGCCGGTGGACGACGTGCTGACGCGGCCGCGTCATCCCTATACGTCAGGACTGCTGCGCTCGCTGCCTGGCCTGAGCAAGCGCCGCGGCGTGTTGGCCTCGATCCCCGGCCGTGTTCCATCGCCGAGCGCGATGCCCGCTGGCTGCCGCTTCCGCGCGCGCTGCAGCCACGCCGTTGCGGGCTGCGCACAGAACCAGCCGATGGTCGAGATCGGGAATGGCCGTGCCGCGCGCTGCTGGCGTGCTCCCGAACTCGTGCTGCCGGGGGCGGTGAATTGATGTCAGGTATGCGGAACCACAATCGGGACAGCGGCATTCTCGCGGTGCGTGACTTACGGATCCTGTTTCCGACCCGCGATGGCCGCGACACCGTCAAGGCGATCGACGGCATGGATTTCGAGGTCCGCGCTGGCGAGACCTTCGGCATCATCGGAGAGTCTGGCTCGGGCAAGACCACGCTTGGCCGTGCGCTGGTGTCGCTGCTGCCGCCGAGTCATGGCCAGATCCTGCATGATGGGACCGATCCGGCTGCCCTCGGAACAAGCGCGTTTCGCAAGCATCGCCGCGATTACCAGATCATCTTCCAGGATCCGAATGCCGCGCTGAACCCGCGCATGACCATCATCGATAGCGTGGTCGAGCCGCTGGAAATCATGGGTGAGGGCGATCACGCCTCGCGCCGCCACCGCGGCATCGAGGTACTGGAGCGTGTCGGCCTCGCAGCCGAGGCGGCCGATCGTTATCCGCACCAGCTGTCCGGGGGCCAGAAACAGCGCGTCAACATCGCGCGCGTGCTGACGCTGCGACCGAAGGTCATCGTCTGTGACGAAGTGGTCGCAGCGCTCGACGTCTCCATTCGCGGCGACGTGCTCAACCTGTTTGCCGACCTGCAGCGCGAATTCGGCCTGACCTATGTGTTCATCACCCACGATATCTCGGTGGTCTCGCATATTTCGGATCGCATTGCCGTTACCTATCTCGGCAAGTTGATGGAGCTCGGCCCGGCCGAGGACGTCGTCGAACATCCGCTGCATCCTTATACGCGAGCACTGCTCTCGGCTGAGCCCGTCCCCTTGCCGTCCCATCTGCGCGTCGATCGCCGCATCATTCTCGAAGGCGAAATTCCGAGCCCCGTGGCGCCGCCGTCGGGTTGCCGCTTCCGCACGCGCTGCCCGTCGGTGCAACCGCGTTGCGCGAAAGAAGTCCCGGCCTGGCGCGACGTCAAGCCAGGCCATCGGGTCGCCTGTCATTTCGCCACCGCCGACGGACCACCAGCCGACAATCAAAAAGCGCAACGCGCATCATAATCACCGGGAGGATTTTCGAATGACCACCATCGATCTGGGCAAGCGGACGCTGCGCCGTCGTGACATTCTCGCGCTGATGGGGGGCGCCGCGGCCACTGGCGCGCTTGGCCTGCCAGCCTGGGCGCAGGAGGCCAAGAAAGGTGGCGTGCTGAAAGTCGCTGCACCGGCCAATCCGTCGTCGCTGGATCCCGCCACAGGTGGCGCCGGCTCGGATCACAGCATTCTGTGGACCATGTATGACACGCTGGTGGAGTGGGACTACGAGACGCTGAAGCCGAAGCCCGGCATGGCGAAGTGGTCGTTCCCCGATCCGAAGACCATGGTGCTCGACATCACCACCGGCATCAAATTCCACGACGGTACGGCAATGGATGCGGAAGCCGTGAAATTCAATCTCGAACGCAACCGCTCCGACCAGCGCTCCAACATCAAGCCCGATCTCTCCAGCGTAGACGCGGTCGAGGTCACCGGCCCGCTGCAGGTCACGCTGAAACTGAAGAACCCGGATACGGCGCTGCCAGCCATCCTGTCGGATCGGGCCGGCATGATGGTGTCGCCGACCAATATCAAGGCGCTTGGCAACGAAACCGACCGGAAGCCGGTCGGCGCGGGTCCGTGGAAATTCGTGCGCTGGAACGACAACGAGATCATCGTTGTCACGCGCCATGATCAGTACTGGCGCCAGGGCCGGCCTTATCTCGACGGCATTGAGTTCAACATCATTCCGGAAAACGCCACAGCCTTGCGTTCGGTTGTCGCCGGCCAGAACGACATGGCATTCCAGCTCCCGGCGCGCCTGAAGCCGGTGATCGAGCGTGCCAAGAATCTGGAGACGGTGAGTTCACCGACGCTGTATTGCATTCAGCTCTATCTGAACTATGCGCGTTCACCGCTGGACAATCTCAAGGTTCGTCAGGCGATCAATTTTGCGCTCGACCGCGATGCCTTCGTCAAGGCGGCGCTGAACGGTCTGGGCGAGGCGGCACGCATGACGTTGCCGAGTTCGCACTGGGCGTTCAACAAGGACGTCGCCGGCCTGTATCCGTACAACACGGAGAAGGCGAAGCAGTTGCTCGCCGAAGCCGGTTACAAAGATGGCCTCGAACTGACCATCGGCGGCTATACGGATCAGGATTCCGTGCGGCGCGGCGAGGTGATCCAGGATCAGCTCGGAAAGGCTGGGATCCGTCTTAAATTCACCCGCGGCACCATCGCAGAAATCAGCGCGCAGTTCTTCGCTACGGAAAAGAAGTTCGATCTCCTGGTATCGGCCTGGACCGGTCGCCCCGATCCGAGCATGACCTATGCGCTCGGCTTCGACAAAGGCGCCTATTACAATGCCGGGCGCGCTGCCGACCCTGAACTGTCCAAGCTGATCCAAGAAAGCCGTGTCAGCGAGGATCTCGCCAAGCGCGCCGAAGTGTTCGCGAAGATCCAGAAGTTCACGGTGGAGAACGCATTGTCCGCCCCGCTCGCATTCCAGTTCGAACTCGATGCGCTGTCCGCCAAGGTGAAGGGCTTCAAGCCCAATCTGCTCGGCAAGCCGAAATTCGAAAACATCTCGCTCGGCTGACGTCGCGGCTTGGCCATCGGCGCCGCGACCGTCGCGGCGCCCTTACTCCGGTTGGAATGGTGCATGTTGAATTCCTCGCGTCTCCGCATCATCGGTCGTCGGCTGCTGCAGTCGATCCCGGTGGTCGTGCTGTCGACCTTCATCGTGTTCGGCCTGCTCAAGCTGGTGCCGGGCGATGTTGCGGTGACGCTTGCTGGCGACAATGCGTCGGAGCAGCGGATCGACGAAATCCGCGAGCTCTATGGCCTGAACCAGCCGTTCCTGCTGCAATATGGCTCATGGCTCTGGAAGGCGGCGCATGGCGATCTCTCCAGCTCGCTGATCTCCAACGAAGCGGTGCTGACCTCGATCCAGCGCTGCTTGCCACATACGCTGCTGATCGTTGCGCTCGCGCTGTTCACGGCGATGCTGGTCGGCATTCCCCTCGGCATTGCCGCGGCGACCAAGCCGGGCTCGTGGATCGACGGCTTCGTCATGGCGATCGCCTCGCTCGGTGTCGCCGTGCCGAATTTTTGGCTCGGCATGCTGCTGGTGGCGTTCTTCTCGCTGCAGCTCAATTGGCTGCCGGCCACGGGTGCAGTATCGCTCATGAAAGATCCGTGGGCGTCGTTCAGTCACGCCATCTTGCCGGCGGTGGCGCTTGCGTCCGGTGGCATTGCCGAGGTGGCGCGGCAACTGCGGTCGTCACTCGTCGAGATACTGTCGTCGCAACAGGTTCGCACGCTGCACGCCAAGGGTTTGCCGCCATCGTCGATCCTGTGGCGTCACGGCTTGAAGAATGTCAGCGTCAACCTGCTTACTGTCGTTAGCCTGCTCGCGAACCGCCTGCTCGCGGCGACTGTCGTGGTCGAGGCGGTGTTCGCGATTCCCGGGATGGGCGGATTGATCGTCAACGGCGCGATGAACCGCGATTTCCCGGTGGTGCAGGGCGTGGTGTTCACCATGGTGCTGATCGTCGTCACGCTCAATCTGCTCACGGACATTCTCTACAGTGTCCTCGATCCGAGGATTTCGTCATGACGGATGCTGTGATGGCGCCCGAGCGTCGGCCGGCACGTCTCTCGGGGTTTGTACGCTGGTTCGTCAGCGATCTACGCGGTGCTTTCAGCCTGACTTTCCTCGTCGCGCTATTCATGATCTCGGTCCTCGGCCCGTGGATCTCGCCATACGCGCCGGCCGCACAGGATCTCGACGCGGCACTGGCGACCGTGTCGACTCAACACTGGCTCGGCGCCGACGATCTCGGGCGCGATACGCTCAGCCGCCTGATCTATGGAGGTATGGCGTCGCTCTATGCGAGTTTCCTTGCGGTTACGATCGCCGTTCTGATCGGCGTGCCGGTCGGCATTATCGCTGGCTATCTCGGTGGATGGGTCGACACGGTGATCAGCCGTGTCATCGACAGCTTCCTGTCGTTTCCGGCAATCGTGCTGGCAATCGCCGTGACAGGAGCGCTCGGCATCGGCCTCACGAACGGCATGATCTCGGTTGGCATCGTGTTTTCGCCGCAACTGGCGCGACTGGTCCGGGCGCGCACGTTGGTGGTGCGCAATGAGCTTTATGTCGATGCCGCACGTTGCTTCGGCGGATCAACGCCGCGCATCCTGTGGCGCCACGTGCTGCCGAATGCCATCCAGCCCGTGATCGTTCAGGTTACGCTGCTGCTCGCAGCGGCATTGCTTGCTGAAGCCAGTCTCAGCTTTCTCGGTCTTGGCATTCAGCCGCCGGATCCGAGTTGGGGCGGGATGCTGGCGCGCGCTTATCAGAACATGGAGATCGCCCCGGAGCAGATGTATCCGCCCGGCCTGGCGATCCTGTTCACCGCACTGGCCTTCAACACACTGGGTGAATCGCTGCGCGTCGCGCTCGATCCGACAATGAAACGCAACTGACACAAGATCAAAAACAAGGAAGACGGTGATGACCCCAAGCGCCAGGGAAACTGGATCCGAAGCAGAGTATCTCGCCAAGCTGCACGAGCTGTGGGCCAAGGCCTGGCCCAAGGGCACGCCCAACAAGCCGCAATATCCGCATGGCGAAATCGCGCTGACCGAATATTTACGCGCCTGGGCGAAGCGCCAGCCCGAACACCCGGCAGTGATCTTCTACGGCCACGTTACCACCTATGCCGAACTCGACACGCAGAGCGATCGCTTTGCCGCATTGCTGATGGAGAAGGGGGTCCGCAAGGGTGACCGGGTCGCGGTGTTCCTGCCGAACTGCCCACAATTCCATATCGTGTTCTTTGGCATTCTCAAGCTCGGCGCCATTCATGTGCCGGTGAGCCCGTTGTCGCGCGCATTCGAACTTTCCTATGAGCTCAACGACACCGATGCCGAAGTCATCGTGGCGCTGGATCAGCTGGTGCCGGTGGTTGATCAGGTGCGCGGTGAGAGCAAACTGCGTGAGGTGATCGTCACCAGTTTCGCCGATGTCATCCCGGCCAAGCCGACCATTCCCGTTCCAGACTCGATCAATGCGCCGCGCATTGCCATCTCCGGTGCGACCGATCTGTTGCCGGCGCTGGCTGCGCTGCCCGCGCTAAAGCCGCTGCCGCCGGCCGGGCTCGATGATATCGCCGCGCTGAATTACACCGGTGGCACCACCGGCATGCCGAAGGGGTGCGTGCACACCCAGCGCGATATGGTCTACACGGCGGCGGCCAATCATGGCATCTCGGTGGTCGCCAACGAGGACAGTGTCTTCCTGTCGTTTTTCCCTGAGTTCTGGATTGCCGGTGAGAATTTCGGCCTGATCTTCCCGATGTTTACGGGCGCAACGCTTGTCCTGCTGGCCCGCTGGGACGCGATCGGGGCGCTGTCGGCAATCGATCGCTACAAGGTCAATGTCACTGCGATGCCGGTCGATGGCGCCGTCGAGCTGATGGATCATCCGCGCTTTGGGGAATTCGACCTGTCGTCGCTTAATCAGGTGCGTGTCGTCTCGTTCGTGAAGAAGCTCAATCCAACCTATCGCAAACGCTGGAAGGATCTCACTGGAACGATCCTTACGGAGGCTTCGTGGGGGATGACGGAGACGCATACATCCAACACCCTCACAGCTGGTTTCCAGGATGATGATTTCGATCTTCTGTCGCAGCCGATTTTCGTTGGGCTCCCGGTGCCCGGCGCCGAGTTCAAGATCACCGATTTCGAGACAGGTGAACTCGTCCCGCTCGGCGGCGAGGGCGAGATCCGCGTGCGGACACCATCGCTGCTGAAGAGTTACTGGAATAAGCCGGAAGCAACAGCGGAGTCGTTGATCGATGGCTGGCTGCGGACGGGTGATATCGGCACCATCGATATCGACGGCTTCCTGCATTTCCTCGGTCGTCGCAAAGAGATGCTGAAGGTCAAGGGCATGAGCGTGTTTCCGCCGGAGATCGAGGCACTGCTCGGTCAGCATCCGAAGGTTCTCGGATCGGGCGTGGTCGGTCGCGAAGATGCTAGCAAGGGGCAAGTGCCGGTCGCCTTCATCCAGCTCAAGCCGGAAGAGAAGGGCACCGTCACGCCAGCGGAACTGCAGGCGTGGTGTGCCGAACGGATGGCCGTCTACAAGGTGCCTGAGATTCGCATCATCGACGCGCTGCCGATGACCGCCACCGGCAAGGTGAAGAAGCAGGAACTCGACGCCAACGCGCCGCAGTAATCCAAACGTTACATGACCTCGGGTGTGGATGATGCCGCCCCGGATCGAGCCTGTTGTTCACGGAGAGTTTTGATGCCCTTTCGCAAGTTGCTGATTGCCAATCGCGGCGAGATCGCCATTCGCATCGCGCGTGCCGCGGCGGACGCCGGCCTTGCTACCGTTGCCATGTATTCAGCCGATGACGCGCTGTCGCTGCATGTGCGGATCGCCGATGAGTCCCGGGAAATCCCCGGCCGCGGCGCCCGTGCTTATCTCGACATCGAAGGCGTGATTGGTGCCGCGAAAGCCACCGGCTGTGATGCGCTGCACCCAGGCTACGGTTTTCTCAGCGAGAACGCCGATCTGGCCCGCCGCTGCGCCGAAGAGGGCATTACCTTTGTCGGCCCGTCCCCCGCGGCATTGCAGCTGTTCGGCGACAAGGTCGCAGCCAAGCAACTCGCCAAGCGCTGTGGTGTGCCGATCATCGCGGGCACCAGAGGCCCGTCGACGCTCGACGAGGTCAAGGCGTTCTTCGCGTCGCTCGGCAGCAATGCCGCCGTGATGATCAAGGCGATGGCCGGCGGCGGCGGGCGCGGCATGCGCGTGGTCGAACGCGCCGCAGATCTCGACGACGCCTATGCGCGCTGTCAGTCTGAAGCCAAGGCGGCATTTGGCAGCGATGGCGTTTATGTCGAGCGCCTGATCCGCGATGCCCGTCATATCGAAGTGCAGATCATCGGCGACCGCCATGGCGATATCAGCCAGCTCTGGGAGCGTGAATGCACGATCCAGCGCCGCAATCAGAAGCTGGTGGAGGTCGCGCCGAGCCCGTCGCTGTCCGACAAGCTGCGCAGCCGGATCGTCGAGGCAGCCAAACAGCTTGCCGCCGAAGCCAAATATGACAGCCTCGGCACCTTCGAATTTCTGGTCGATGGCGAAGCCGGCGAGGGCGACGGCGCCTTCGCCTTCATCGAGGCCAATCCGCGGCTGCAGGTCGAGCATACCGTGACCGAGGAAGTGCTGTCGGTCGATCTGGTGCGGTCGCAGCTCGCCGTTGCCGGTGGCGCCACGCTGGCGTCGCTCGGCCTCGATCAGGCGTCGGTGCCGAGCCCGCGCGGTTTTGCCATGCAGCTCCGCATCAATATGGAGACCATGGATGCCACCGGCGCCACCAAGCCGACCGGCGGTACGCTCGCGATTTTCGAGCCGCCGTCAGGCCCGGGCGTGCGTGTCGATACGTTCGGTTATGCCGGTTACAAGACCAGTGCGGCATTCGACTCGCTGCTTGCCAAGGTGATCGTCCATTCGCCGTTGAAGTGGATGGATGTGGTCACCAAGGGCACGCGCGCACTGCGCGAATTTCGCATCGAGGGCGTTGCCACCAATATTCCGCTGATGCAGGCGATCCTGGCTAATACCGACTTCCAGGCCAATCGGATCAGCACCAGCTTTATCGATCGCAACGTCGCCGATCTGGTCGCTGCCACACTGACAGCGAGCAAGCCGCTATTCGTCGTCAGCGGATCAACCGCTGATGCGCGGACGTCCACCGGCGTCGTGCAGCCCGCGCCGGAAGGATCGGTCCCGGTCGCGGCGCCGCTGCAGGGAACGGTCGTGTCCATTCCGGTAGCCGAAGGCGATGTTGTCAGGCCCGGCCAGCAACTCGCCATCATCGAATCCATGAAGATGGAGCATCTGGTGACTGCGGAGCAGGGCGGTCGCGTCACCCGGATCGCGGCATCCGATGGTGTCACGCTGATGCAGGGCGAGCCCATACTTTACATCGAACCTCAGGATGTGGCCGGCGACCTCGCCACCGAAGAAGCGGATATCGATCTCGACCACATCCGGCCTGACCTCGCTGAACTGATCGCTCGCCAGGGCAACACCCTGGACGAAAACCGGCCATCATCGGTGGACCGGCGCCGCAAGACCAATCAGCGCACCGCGCGTGAGAACATCGCGCAACTGGTCGATGACGGCTCGTTTATGGAATATGGCAGCCTCGCCATTGCCGGCCAGCGTCGCCGTCGCGCGCTGGACGATCTCATCAAGAACACGCCGGCCGATGGTCTGGTCGCCGGTACGGCCACGGTCAATGCCGCCAAATTCGGCGAGCACGAAGCGCGCTGCATGGTGATTTCCTATGATTACACCGTGCTGGCGGGCACCCAGGGCCATATGAACCACAAGAAGATCGACCGCATGCTGTCGTTGGTCGAGCAATGGCGGATGCCGCTGGTGTTCTACGCCGAAGGCGGCGGCGGTCGTCCCGGCGATACCGATCGGCTCGGTCTCACCGGCCTCGATGGCCCGTCCTTCGTGCAGTTTGCCAAGCTGTCGGGTCTCGTCCCGGTGATAGGCGTGGTGTCTGGCTATTGCTTTGCGGGCAATGCCGCGATGCTCGGTTGTTGTCATGTTATCATCGCCACGAAGAACGCCTCGATCGGCATGGGCGGTCCTGCGATGATCGAAGGCGGGGGCCTTGGCGTTTATCATCCCGCCGAAGTCGGGCCGGTGTCGTTCCAGTCGCCGAACGGCGTCGTCGATATTCTCGTCGAGGACGAGGAGGAAGCGACACGGGCCGCGCAGAAATATCTGTCTTACTTCCAGGGCGCTGTGACGGAATGGCGTGCGCCCGATCAGCGGCTACTCCGCCGTGCGATTCCGGAGAACCGGTTGCGGGTCTATGACATCCGCGTGGTAATCGATCTGATCGCTGATGAAGATTCCGTGCTCGAAATCCGGCGCGATTTCGGTGTCGGCATGATCACGGCGTTCATTCGCATCGAGGGCAAGCCATTCGGCCTGATCGCCAACAATCCCAAACATCTCGGCGGCGCCATCGATGCTGCAGCCGGCGACAAGGCCGCGCGCTTCTTGCAGCTCTGCGATGCCTTCGACATTCCGATCGTGTCGCTCTGCGATACGCCGGGCTTCATGGTCGGGCCGGAAGCGGAGAAGACTGCGATCGTGCGCCATGTCGCGCGTATGTTTGTCACCGGCGCGAGCATCACGGTGCCGTTGTTCGGCATCGTGCTGCGCAAGGGCTATGGTCTCGGTGCGCAGTCGATGATCGGTGGCGGCTTTCACGCCTCGTTCTTTACCGCGGCTTGGCCGACCGGCGAATTTGGCGGCATGGGGCTGGAAGGCTACGTCCGGCTCGGCTTCCGCAAGGAAATGGAGGCGATCGCCGATCCCGTCGAGCGCGAGACCTATTACAAGAACAAGGTCGCCGAGCTCTATGCCAACGGCAAGGCGACCTCGATCGCCTCGGTGTTCGAGATCGACAATGTCATCGACCCCGCCGAGACGCGGCGCTGGGTGATGGCCGGTCTGCGTTCGGTGCCGAAGCCGCCGCAACGCGAGGGTCGCAAGCGTCCCTGTGTTGACACATGGTAGTTACAACGGCCGACGGCTCACATTCCCGGAGGGCTTTCCAATGATATCAAAGGCATTCGATACCGTGATTGAGGACACCGGAAATGCACTGGTCGGGCCGTGGCGACAGCCTCGACAGATGCTCCATGCGCAGACTTACGACTCTCACGCATCCATCCATGACGATGCCACCGCGCAGAAGCTCGGCTTCAAGGGCGGGACCATCGAGGGGCCGACCCATTTCAGCCAGTTTGCACCGCTCTGCGAACGACTGTGGGGCAAGGACTGGTTCGAGGCGGGCTGTATCTCGGCGCATTACCGTGCTGCCGCCTTTGAGGGCGAGGAGGTACAGGCCATTGTCGAAAAGCCGATCGATGGCGGGCATTATTGCACGATCAGGATGGTGAAGCGTGATGGCACCGAAGTGTTGCGCGGTAGTGCATCGATCGGCAGTGACGCGCCGGCCTCCGCCCTGGATATCCGACTCACTGAGCTGAAGCCGCTGAGTGATGCCGTAATCCTGCGCGACATCAAGCTCGGCATGACCACCGCATCGCAGACGGTTCGGATGGATTTCGATCAGAACATGGGCGAGCTCTATCCATTCTCGCTTGAACAAAAGCTCAAGGTCATCACCGAGCCGTCGCCATATTACTCGCCCGAGAGCGCAGGCAACTCGCCATGGGGACGCGCGATCATTCCGGTGGAAATGCTCAGCGTGTTGTTTCAGCACGGCAGCAAGAAGGATCGTCTGCCGGTCAAGGGGCCGGCAGTCGGCCTGTTCGCCGATCAGGAAATCCGGTTGCTGCGAGGGCCGCTGTTCGTTGGAGAAGATTACCGCTTAGACCGCGAGGTCGTCGCGATGTCCGGCAGCAAGCGAACCGAGAGCCTGTGGGTGCGCACCGAAGTCTTCGACAGCTCGAACGCGCTGGCCGCGACGATGCTGCTCAATCTGGCGACGCTCAAGGAATCCTACGCCAGCTACGATCAGGAGTACGCTGCGCTTCCTCGAAGCCACGCGTAGCCTGATACGCCATCTTTTGGTTCAAGGGGCGGCGAGGCCGGGACAAAGAGCATCGGCAATTAGACAAAATAATCCCGGGATGTGACGCTCGTCACATCCACCTCCAGCGGGACGCAGTAAGGCTATGTGCCTTATCTGGAGGTAATCATGAGTGCATCGGGAGATAAACTGGAGCAATCCTATCGTCGATTATACCATCGCTTGATGATCGGGGCCGGAGTGATTTGCGCCGTCCTCATGTGTGCGATCGTGGTTGGGAAGACCGCCGCCGTCCCTGCCATCGTGAAGCAAATCGTTTCAGGCTTTAACGATATGCATCCGTCGCCCGGGGCGGAGGCGCCATCGCTACGCGCAGGTCGCAGTTGCCGGCTGAAGAACTCCTGGTCTATGATCGGGATAGCACCATTCGGTCAAGCGGCAGGTATTGAAGACAACGGCTGGCGTATCAAAGTCGAGTCACGTGGCGACCTGGTTGCAATCTAGTCGTCAGGAGCGACGTCCTGAAATCGCCGTTGTTCAAGTCTAGCTAACAAGTTCTTGGCGATCAAAATTGAGTGCGATCCGCCCGTGATACTGATTTTGTGCGCATTAGTGCACAAGAGTGCGGATCAGAACATTGACCAGCGTGGCTGATGGCTAGATCAAGCGCTTCACTCGCGTTCGAGAATCCGGAATGGGTGGTGCGCACACTGCTCTTCGTGGACGTGGTCGAGTCCGTGCGATTGATGGAAGAGAACGAGGCCGGCACCGTACAGCGATGGCGTCAACTCGTTAAAACGGTAGATGAAGATATCCTGCCGCGGTTCGAGGGGCGGCTGGTAAAGAGCCTTGGGGACGGGCTCCTGATCGAATTCCCTCAATCTCCCCTCGCGGTGAAAGCTGCCTTTGCAGTCCAGAATGCGTGTGCAGTTATTAATAAAGGCGTTCCGCAAGATCAGTATATCCTCGTCCGTGAAGGAGCTCACGTCGGTCATCTTCTTGCTGACGAGCACGATGTTTACGGGGCTGACGTTAACCTTGCAGCCCGACTCACAAGTCTAGCGGGGCCGGGAGAAATTGTTGTATCGGCCGATGTTCGCGACCAACTCGTGCCTGTATTGGACGCCGACGTCGAGGATTTGGGAGCTTGTTACCTTAAACATGTGCATGAACCCGTTCGAGCCTATCGTGTCGGCCCACCGGGGCCGCGACCCGTGATCGAGCCAGGTGCTGTATCCATGCCGCAGTTGCGCCCCACCGTCGCGGTCGTGCCTTTTACCGGGCTCGATGATAGTTCGGAACATCGGGTCATTGGCGAAGTGCTCGCCGACGAAGTCATATCCGCGCTTTCGCGCTCATCGGAGCTGAACGTCATCTCGCGCCTGTCGACGTCTGTCTTTCGCGGGCGGGATAGTTCGGTCGAGGAGATCAGCAGCTACTTGATGGCGAACTACGTTTTGTCGGGTTCTTACCGCAAGGCCGGAAGCAAGCTGCGGATGAACCTCGAACTGGCATCGTCGTCGAATCTGACGATTGTTTGGTCTGACTCGTTCGTTTGTAGTGCGACAGCCTTGATCAGCGGAAGGGATGGGGTCGTCGCGGGTATTGTGACGGCAGTCAGCCTGGCGATCATGGCGCGCGAGCTTGAACGCGCGCAGTCGCAATCACTCCCGACCGTCGAGAGCTACACGTTGTTGATGGGCGCGATCGCGCTCATGCATCGCCTTTCGGTGCAAGATTTTGACAGATCACGCCAGATGCTCCAGGTCTTGACCGAGCGTATGCCTCGGCAGGCCGTACCGTGGGCATGGATGGCCAAGTGGCACATATTGCGGGTCCAGCAGGGATGGACCGATGACTGGAGTGCGGATACGCAACTGGCGCTCGATTGCGGGCGACGAGCGCTGAGTGCCGATCCGCGCTGTTCCCTCGCGCTGGTGGTTATGGGCTTTGCTCATACCAATCTACTGAAACAATTTGACGTCGCTCAGGAGCAGTATGACCTCGCGCTGCGCGTCAATCCCAATGATGCGATGGCGTGGCTGCTAAAGGGAACGCTTCTCGCCTTCAAGGACGCAGGAAAGTCGGCAGTCGAACACACCGAGCACGCGCTGAAACTGTCGCCGCTGGACCCCCACAGATACTTCTACGATTCCCTGGCCGCAACGGCTGCTCTCTCTGCCGGGCAATACAAGCGCGCCATCGATCTTGCCAACCGTTCGTTGCGCGCAAATCGCACGCATACATCCACGTTTCGCGCGCTTGCGATCGCGCAATGGCAGCTCGGCCTTCATCAAGAGGCGCGCAAGACGGTGACCGAACTGATGAAACTCGAGCCGGGCTTGACGGTCGCGAAATATCGCGAGCGCCACCCCAGTGGGGGATATGAAACCGGCCGAATCTGGTCGAGCGCATTGCAGGGAGCTGGTGTACCGAATTAGCAGAACGGGAGCAAAAACATGTGCACGATGGGTCCTGAAGGCGGCGCAGGAGGTGCGGGGGGCGCAGGCGGCGCCGGTGGTGCCGGGGGAGCGGGCGGTGCCGGAGGCGCAGGCGGCGCGGGCGGTGCTGGAGCTGGCCCCTACGGCAGTTATGGGTCGCCGCTGGTTGCCGATGCACTCGTCAAGCACCGCGACGGTATCGTCGGAAGCTGGCTCGGTCAGACCGTCAACCGGTCGCCACGTGCGCTGGACGACAAGAAGAACCTCGCGCTTTGGGAGCCATGGGTGCGGGCAGCGGTCATAGACTTCGAACTGCTGTCGCACCTCCATTTTACAAGTCACTCAGAGACATTCAGCTACAAGGATCAGGGCAAGAACGTCTCCCGGACACCGAGCGAAAACTCGGTCACGGTCTGGCAATTCCACGTTCAAACCACGGCGGCCGATCCCTCTCCCAAAGCGAAGTCGAGCCGGATTGCGACCTTGATCCGGCCGCCGGTCGAGACTTTCAAAGGCCAGCTGGATTTTCTGGATCAATACTCCGATCTTCGCGAGGATCGTGTTTCGGAAATCGTGACCCAGCTCGGCCCTCAATATGCGTTCTGGAGTTCGGTCGTGAACCTGCATCCGGATCGTACCAAGAAGACGATCGAGCTGCTCGATGCTGCTCTTCGATTTGCAACCGCGGTGGAAATGCGCATCAAGCATGCTCTGGCGTGCTGGCGACCATATGAACTGTCGTCTCAGGTTCAACCGATCATTCTGACCCCGGGCCACGGGACATTTCCGAGCGGTCATTCCACCGAAAATCACATGATTGCGCGCATCCTGTGGGAGCTGTACGGGCGCGAGCCTAAACTTGGTGAGCAGTTGATGCGGCAGGCGGCGCGGATCGCGGTGAACCGCACGGTGGCAGGTGTCCATTTCCCGGTCGATACTGCGGCCGGGCAGGTGCTCGGACTGTCATTAGCCCGCTATTTCATTCTGCGGGCGACGACAGGCGGGCCGAGCTTCGACGCATGGCGTTTCGACGGCGAGCGATACGGTACTACTCAGGACTTCGATTTTCATGATTTCTACGATCCTGCAACCGGGCAGGAAAGGCTAAGTCCCTTGATCGATCCACCCTATGTCGATCTGCTCCCCTCAACGCCACCGGCTGTATCACCGATTTTAAAGTGGCTGTGGGACGCAGCGTTTGCAGAGGTGAGCTAGCCGCTGAGGCATGACGGTAGAAAAATCGCATTCGCGAGGTGTGCGTTATGGCAGAAGGACGGAAGCGGGTTTCACCTTATCTCGAATGGGCAGTGCTGACCGAGTTCGCTTATCTCCCGGGTGAGTGGTTCTGGGTCTTGCTGGAGCTTGATGGA
Source organism: Tardiphaga sp. 813_E8_N1_3 (assembly GCF_051811025.1). NCBI lineage: Bacteria > Pseudomonadati > Pseudomonadota > Alphaproteobacteria > Hyphomicrobiales > Nitrobacteraceae > Tardiphaga > Tardiphaga sp. 813_E8_N1_3. Next base: position 4,011,992 of record NZ_JBPWQE010000001.1, on the reverse strand, counting down.
CCAGCAGAAGCCCTTGCCCGTTCCGTCGTGGGCTCGGGGCTAGATCAGTTCATTCGAATTCCCGCGGTCTATCAGGAGGCGCCACCCTCGCTGAGAGGTGCCGATCTAACATGCTGTATGGCGATTGCGAGACGTGAGGCTCTTTCCGCATTTGTTTCCGGCAAGGCATCGCGCGGTGACGCCAAACAGTTTGCGCCCCTGCTGTCCTCGATCAATCGAATCGAGCTTGGAACGCCGACGACGAATCTGTTCGAGAAGACTGAACCGATCGAGCCGCCGTTGCTTGCCACGAGTCCGTCGCGGCGGGCAATTGTCGCGATCATCGATGACGGATTGGCGTTCGCCCATGAGAGATTCCGCTTTCAGGATGGCCGATCGCGGGTGAAGTATTTCTGGAACCAGGACGATCACACAAATACAGGCCGGCCGGCCGGATTCGGCTGGGGGCGCGAGTTGCAGGAGAACGAGATCAATCAGCTTCTGGCGTCCTGCACGCATACTGGATTGCTGGATGAGGATGAGTTCTATCGGTTGGCCGGCCAGAATCTGGCTGCTCGCCGCGCCAAGCACGGTACGCACGTCATGGATATCGCTTGCGGGCTCGACCCGAAACATGCGGTTCCCGCAGATACCAACCTTCCCTATATCATCGGCGTTCAATTGCCGAAGTGGGTGACAGAGGAGACGTCAGGCGCATTCCTGACTCCGAATGTCTACGCCGCCATCTCCTATGTACTCGGTCGTGCGGATCAGATTTCGGCCGCCGAAGGAACGGGACCGATCCCTGTGGTCATCAATTTGAGTTATGGGACCATTGCCGGCCCGCACGATGGCACGTCACAGCTGGAAGCTGCGATCGATCAGTTGATAGCGTCACGCACTGCACCGCTCAGGGTCGTTCTGCCAGCCGGAAATCACTATCTGGCGCGATGTCATGCCTTGGTCGAGCTGCCTCAGGCATCAGTCCCTGGCCAGTCGCCCAAACGCTTGCGGTGGCGCGTGCAGCCCGACAATAAGGCCAACAGCTTTATGGAGCTGTGGCTGCCCAAACAGACAACAGAGAAGTCCCAGCCCGAAATCGCCATAAGGATTACCACTCCGACGAACCAGCGCAGTCCTTGGATTGGGGCTAACCAGAACTGGCAGTGGCGCATATCAGGCCAGCTCCGGTTTTTCGCGAAGTACTATACTGCAGTCGGGGAGCGATCGCAGATATTCCTTGCCATGGCACCCACGGCTGATCTCGGAATGCCCTCGTTGACTGCGCCGTCCGGGACGTGGCTGATCGAACTCAAAAACAAAGGGGCAGCCACGACAGTCGATGTCTGGGTTCAGCGCGGTGACACGCCATTTGGCTATCCGTTGTCAGGGCGGCAATCTCGGCTTGAAGACGAGAATTACGTGCGCTTCGATCTTGCCGGGCGACCGGAGCAAGATGACAGGGGCTCCAGCCCGGTCCGGAGGGAAAGTACGATCAACGCATTGGCAACAGGGACGCACGCAATCGTCGTGGGTGCTTATCTTCGCAGCGACAAGGCTGTCAGTGAGTATTCGGGGGCGGGGGGGCGTGAAACAGCAGATGGCACATCCCCCGTTCGAAGCCCCGATGTGTCAGCAGTTGGAGACGAGTCGCCAGTACACAGGAATTTGCTTGCTGCGGGTACGCGCAGCGGGTCCGTTGTAACGATGAATGGGACAAGTGTCGCGGCTCCGCAGGTGACACGATTGATCTCGGAATTGATGATCTCGCAGCTTGCTTGCGATCGTCTGGACGTACAGCGCATCGCGAAAACAGGAGACACAAAGGCGCCAGGTCCCGGCTCACCATTGGCTGTGCGGATCGGGGCTGGCCGGTTGGATCGGTGCGGACGTCCCAACAGACCTTGATTTTGGACCGGTGCGGAGCACAGGGAACATCGCGGTGTCGAAAGCGAAGGCAGCGAGCTCAGCGAGCCGTCAGGCAGTAATGCGCATGAATGCGATCTTCAGCGACCTCGCGCCAGAGACGGTTGCCCAGCTGTCTCATCGCGTGTCTTTTCAGACCTTCGAGCGGGGAGATTACATTTTTCGACGCGGAGACCCCGGTACATACCTGTTCGGAGTTGTGGTGGGCTCGGTGCGGATGTGTGCATCCTCACCTGACGGAAAGAGCGCGGTGTTAAATCTGATCGGTGCCGGTCAGACATTTGGCGAGATTGCTGTTTTGGATGGCCTCGACCGAACAACCGATGCAATCGCAAACAGCGATTGTGAAATCTGGGGAATTGCGCGGCGCGATCTGATCCCCCTGGTTAGAACCGAGCCGGCTTTGGCTGCCAAGTTCATTGATTTGTTATGCGCCCGCCTGAGATGGACGAGCGAGCATCTGGAAGAGGTAATCCTTCACGGTCTCGAGGCTCGCCTAGCCCATATCGTCATAAAATTTGCGGAGCCGAACGTGCAAATGGATGGATCTCTTGTGGTGAATATGACGCAACAGAGCGTCAGCGAGATGGTGGGCATTTCGCGGGAGCGCGCAAATAAAATCATATCCGCTTGGGCCGAGCGCGGCTGGGTTCTGGTCAAGAATCGTACACTTGTCCTTCTCAATGCTCAGGCGCTGAGAAGCATCGCCACGCGAAGTTAAACAGTGACGATGCCTTTACCGATCGGACGTGCATTTTGTCGCGGAGCAGTGAAAAGATATGATGCTTTTGGTCTCCCGAGAGAAGCGGGCTAGAGGACGAAGGCCGCGCGGCGCGGGATCGACGAAGCTACTGGTACGAAGTTGCAATCGGGATAGTTGCTGAGGCTTTTTGTTGATATTGAGTTCGACCGCAACAACATCAATAACCTGACTCACATCTTCAAATCGTCCCGTTTGAAATCGAGCCCGATGTCGAGAACGCTGACGCTATGGGTGAGCCATCCGATTGAGATCAGATCTACGCCGGTCGCAGCGATGTGTGGCGCTGTAGCGGGTGTGATGCGGCCGGAGGCTTCGGTTACCGCCCGACCTGCGACCATCGCGACTGCTTCCGTGAGCGTCGCTGGATTCATATTGTCGAGAAGCACGGCGTCTACACCGTGATCGAGCGCCTCGCGCAGCTGATTGAGCGTATCGACTTCGAGTTCGATCTTGACCAGGTGGCCGACACCGGTTTTCGCCCGCTTCAACGCCTCGGTTACGCTGCCGGCGATGGCGACGTGATTGTCCTTGATGAGCACGGCATCGTCGAGGCCGAACCGGTGATTGCTGCCACCGCCAACGCGGATCGCATATTTTTCGATGGCGCGCAGCCCTGGCGTTGTCTTGCGCGTGCAGACAATTTTCGTCTGGTAGTCTCGGACCGCTGCAACCACTGACGCCGTTGCCGTCGCAATTCCGCTCAGGCGACACAGGAAATTCAAAGCAACCCGTTCAGCGGTCAAAATACCTCGCGCGGGGCCGGTGATCGTGGCGATCACGTCGCCGGGCGTCAGGACTGCGCCGTCGTTGCGCGCGATATGCATCTCGATCGCCGGATCGATCAGTTGAAAGGCGAGTCGAGCGAGGTCGAGCCCGGCCACCACGCCGGGCTGGCGCGCAACAAGAAGTGTCGTGGCGCGTCGGCCGGCTGGCACGATCGCATCGGTCGTGAGATCGCCGGCTCGTCCGAGATCTTCAAGCAACGCCATGCGAACCAATGGCTCGATCATGACATGGGGGAGCGGCGAGGGCGTCATGGCGATCCTTTGGGTTAGGCGACGAGTTCCGTGATGTCGTCTCGCGCGGTTTGAAGCGCCTCATCAAGGCGCAGCGTCGAACGCTGTGCCAGACTCGTGTGCTTCGGGAAGTCCGTGCGTGCATGCGCGCCACGGCTTTCCTGGCAGCGTAAGGCAGCGATCACGATCATCAGGCCGACAATTGCGGGGTCGCTTGCAGGTTGCTGCGAGATCGCGAGCGGATAGAGCGCGCGAGCGGCGGCACGCAGGCCTTCGCCATCGCGCAACACGCCTGCGGCATGCGACAGAATAGGGCGCACCAAACTTGGGTCGCTGTCTGTTACTCCACCGGGCAACAGTGGCTGACGCCGCCGGGTGGAGGTCGTTGCGGCAATATTCTGGGCAACCCAGCCGCCACACACGGCCGCCTCGAGGAGTGAATTACTGGCGAGCCGGTTTGCGCCATGCAGGCCAGTGCAGGCAGCTTCGCCGCAGGCCCACAGACCGTCGACGGAGCTCCGCCCGGTCCGGTCAACCAGTATGCCGCCCATGTGGTAGTGCGCAGCGGGACGGACGGGGATCGGCTGCGTAACCGGATCGATTCCTACGTCGCGACAGAGTGCCGTGATGGCCGGGAAACGCCGCGCAAAGTCGAGTCCGTTCACGCCCCTTGCGTCGAGAAAAACCCGATGCCCCGCCGCGATGTGCCGCCAGACGGCACGTGCAACGATATCGCGGGACGCCAGCTCGGCGCCGGGGGCACCGGCCATGAAGCGATCGCCATTCCCATCGACCAGGATCGCGCCTTCTCCGCGTACGGCCTCACTGATGAGCTTCAGTGGAGAGGACTTGCTGTCGAGCGCGGTCGGGTGGAATTGGATGAATTCGAGATCGGCCATGACGGCGCCGGCGCGTGCTGCGAGCGCGAGGCCCCGGCCAAAGGATCCCGCCGGATTGGTCCCATGCAGAAACAGACCTCCGATGCCGCCGGTCGCGATGACGACACGATCGGTGGCAAAGAGCACGGGTCCTCGACCGGTGTGGCCAAGAAGACCCACCACTGCATTGTCTTCGACGACCAGGCGCTGTGCCGTGGCTCCCTCGATCACCGTGATCGAAGGCGTCTCGCGGACCTTGCGGACCAGGGCTCGAATGACGTCCCGGCCTGTTGCATCACCCCCGGCATGGATGATCCGGCGGCTCGAATGCGCGGCCTCGAGGCCGAGGACGATCTTGCCGCTGGCATCCCGATCGAAAATGACGCCGAGCCGCGCCAACTGTTCGATTGCGGCGGGCGCTGCGGCGAGGATTGAGGCCGCGATGGTTTCATCGCACAAGCCGTCACCGGCGGCGAGTGTGTCTGCCAGATGCAGCGAAGCACTATCATCCGCCCCGATACTGGCAGCGATACCGCCTTGCGCGAGTGCGCTCGACGATTCCGAGCCGAGCGGCGCGCCGGTCAGGAGCAATACTGGTCGCGGCGCGAGCGCCAAGGCTATCATGAGGCCGGCGATGCCGCCGCCGATGATGACGGGAGCGCCGTCCGTATCGTGTAATGCTGTCATGTGACGGCCAGCATTCGTTCGACCGCGAGGCGTGCGCGCGCTGCGACACCGTCGTCGATCGTGACCTTGTGCTGCATCGTCTCCAACGCGTGACGGATGTTGCCGAGCGTGATCGTCTTCATGTGTGGACAAAGATTGCACGGACGAATGAATTCGAGGTCCGGGTACTGGATGGCGACATTGTCGCTCATCGAGCATTCGGTCAGAAGCACGACGCGCGGTGGTCGTTTGCTTGCGACGTAGGACGACATGGCGGCTGTCGAGCCGGCGAAATCAGCCTCCGCCAGGACGTCCGGCGGGCATTCCGGGTGCGCCAGTACGACGACACCAGGGTGGTTCTCGCGCAATTGCCGCACCTCTTCGGCGCTGAAGCGCTCGTGCACCTCGCAATGACCGGTCCAGGTAATCACCTTAACCTTGGTCTCGACAGCGATGTTCCTGGCCAGATATTCGTCCGGCAGCATGATCACGCGTTCAACGCCAAGCGACTCGATCACCGCCTTGGCATTGCCCGAGGTGCAGCAGATGTCCGACTCTGCCTTCACCGCTGCCGAGGTGTTCACATAAGTCACGATCGGGACGCCGGGATAAGTTTGCCGCAGCAGCCTCACGTCCTCGGGCGTGATGGAGTCGGCGAGCGAGCAGCCGGCGCCGCGATCGGGAATCAGCACGGTCTTCGACGGATTGAGTAATTTGGCCGTCTCGGCCATGAAGTGAACGCCGGCGAGAACGATGACGTCTGCTTCCACGTGCATTGCTTCACGAGCCAGTGCGAGACTGTCGCCGACAATGTCAGCAACGCAGTGGAAGATGTCCGGTGTCTGATAATTGTGAGCAAGGATGACCGCGTTGCGGCTTTTCTTCAACGCGATGATCGCGTCGATATCTTCTGACAGCATCGACCATTCGATCGCGGGGATTGCGTGGCGCACTTTCGCATAGAGATGTTCCGAAGGACGCAGTTCGGGTATCGACAGCATGATATATACTCTCGTTGAGCATATATTATACTGTAATCGAGTATAAGTATTGTCAAGCCCCTGAGACGGGAAGTTTGGTTCCGGCGATGGCCCGTTCCGCAAGGACGGCACGCCGAAAGCGGAAGAGCTTTGCAGGACGTCCGCCGGTGTCCTGGCTCGTTTCGCCAGTTTCCTCAACGAGTTCCTGCTGTTCGATCAGGCGGCGGAAATTCGGCTTGTGCACTTGCCGTCCGGCCAGCGCCTCAACACAGCGTTGCAATTGCAGCAACGTGAATGTGTCCGGCATCAATTCAAATACGACAGGATGGTATTTGATCTTGGCCCTGAGTCTTGCAATTCCGGTGGCCAGAATCCGGCGATGATCCAGGATCATGGGGTGACCCGGCGTGTTCGATAAAGCCGCATCGGTAGACGTGGATGCTGAGGAATTTCCGCGTGTCGCCTCGGGGATCAATCTCGCCTCATATAATAGTTCGTACCGCTGCAGAACCAGCTCTTCATTCCAGCTATGCTCCTCGAAACCGAAGAGCATTGCGGCGCGCTGCCGACGAGCGCGCTGCGCCGCCCGGTCGGATGCTGCCGAAGCCCAGGCCTTGAGCCCTGGCTGCAGAGCTTTCTCCATCAGCGGCGGTGGGCCGTCACGATGATCCTCCCAGGGGAAATAATCATACCAGCCGCGCCATCTGGCCTCGTGTTCGCCGAATGCCGGTTGTTCTCGTGTCAGGCCGAGATAGCTGATCGAGATGACATGCTGCGCAGTGGTGCCAGCGCGATCGCGATCGGCAAAGGTGTAGAGCTGTTCGACATAACCGAGCGGCAACCGTGTCTGTCGTTCGACCCAGGCACGTAGCCCCGATTGCAGCGAACGATGGGCGAGTTCGAAAGGCCCGGAGGGCAGGGCGCGCTGATCCTGGATCGTTAGAACACGAGGCTCACCCGAGGTCACGGCTACCAGCACTGCAACAAGATCAGCCGCAATTCCTTGCGGTGATGACTGCGCTGCCAGACGCGCTGACTTGGAATTGGGGCTGTCGAGCGGGTCCATGAGCTGGTCTGCTTAAGCGGTCATAGGGGGCAGGGTGAAAGGCTGCATCGCGAATCCACGGCGATATTTTTAGCATGAAGCTGCAACGCGACGCGCACGGCAATGGCGGCCATGCACCTCTGGCACTGCGCTACTTGCGGTCGCTACGCACATTCGCAGGGGATTCTCGTAAGAAAGTGAAGGCTGGCAGGGCTGATCGGGAGGCGCCCGCTGTGTGAGGCGCTTGTGTGGGAAAAAGGCTCGAAAGCCTTGTAAAATGGTGGGCGCACAAGGGATCGAACCTTGGACCTCTCCCGTGTGAAGGGAACGCTCTCCCGCTGAGCTATGCGCCCGGGATGCCGTACAGACCAAAAGGCCGGGCGGTAATGGCCCGGCGGAGACTGACGTCAGTGGCGCGATTTAGGGAATAGGGGGCGGGGGTGTCAAGCGAACCCTGCCGCAAGTCGTCACAATAAGTCTCCGCATCCGGCCGGGCGGCCGATCCGGGTTCCTGGCCCGCGATTTAGCCCGGGTGCGGGGCGCGGGAGGCATGGGACTGCAGCGCCCGAATCCGGTCGGCGAGCGTGCTGTTGGGCGCGAAACCGGCGTCATTGGCCGCGCGTGGCTGGGCGGAAGGCGTCGGTTCGGCGGCCAAAATTGCCTCGATGGGCGAATTCGGCCCTTCCAGCGTCATGGCCATCTTGGCCACTTCGGCGGCGATGTCGTTGATGCGCTCGCGCAGCAGGGCGTTTTCCATGCGCTCAGTGGCCCATGCGCTCTCGGCCTGCTGATGGACGCCATTGAGGTCGCGCTGCAGCTTGGCGCGCTCCTCGCGGGAGGCGGTGAGTTCGGCTTCCACCGCGGCTTTCTCGGCACGCAGCTTCTCGATGACGGGCGATCCCTTGGCACCGTTCATGGCGGCGAGTTCGACGCGCAGGTCGCGCGCGATTTGTTCGGCGGCTTCATTGGCCTGGCGCAACTGGCTGTTCTCGAAATCACGCTCGGCCAGGATCTTGCTCTGGGTCGAGAGCTGGCTCTCGAGGCCGGTGACGCGGGCGCCGAGCTGTTCGGCTTCGCGGACCTGGATGGTCAGTTGCTGATCGAGATCCGTCACGCGCTGGCTGAGATTCTCGACGCGGGCGCGCGCCTCGGTCAGTTCGCGCGTTGCGGTGTCGGACTCGCCGCGCTGTAGTTCCAGCCGGTGCTGCGTATTGGCGAATTCCTTTTCAGCATCGCCGACGCGGCCCTTCAATTCCTCGACCTGCGCGCGCACGGCGATGAGCTCGACCTGGCGGGTGTCGGCCACCATGGAGCGATCCGAGAGGTCGTGGTTCAGCTTGGCGAGTTCGCTCTGCTTGTCGCTCAGGGCCTTTTCGGCGGCGCGCAACGCTTCCGTCTTGCTGGTGAAGTCGGCCTCGGTGAGGCCGAGTTTTTCCTTCACGGCGGCTTCACGGGCTTCCAGCGCGAAGATCGTGGCGTTCTTCTCGCCGAGCTCAAGCTTCATGCGGTTGATGGCGTCGGACTTCTTGCCGAGTTCGGCGAGCTGGCTGGTGGTCTTGTTCTTGAGCTGGTCGACGCTCATTTCCAGCCGGCGTGCCGCCATCGCGAATTCCGCGCGCAGCTGGTCCTTGTCGGCCTGGATTTCCGCCATCGACAGCGGTGTCGCGGCTTCGAGCCGGCGGGTGGTGAGGCGGACGGCGCGGTTATGCACCAGCGGCATGATCATCAGGCCGCAGAGCATCGAGATCAGAAAACCGATCGCCAGATACATGATCGGTTCAACCATGACGAATGCTCCCACGCTCTCAAAATGCAGCGGTTACCATGCCATGGCACCGCCGGCAAAGACAGCGTAACGCCTCGTTAACCTTTATTCAGCCGTTCAGAAGCGCTTGATCGCAGGACTGCGCGATCGAGGGCTTAGAATGGGTTCCAGGTCGCGCTGGGGGTATATTTGAGATAGCCGATATTGGCGCCGAGCCGCAGGCCGAGACCCGAACGGATCGGCACCAGCACGACGTTGTTGGCAGTCAGTGCCGTCATGCCGAAGCCGCCGATGATGTAGGCGGAGCCGTCGATACCGGCGAAGCGCTGATAGATCGCCTGGGTGGCGGGCAGGTTATAGACCAGCGTCATGGTGCGGGCGCCGTCGCCGCCCCAGTCGAAGCCGACCGAAGGGCCCTGCCAGTAGACGCGCAGATCGCCGGCATTCTTCGTATAGAGCGTGCCTTCGCCGTAACGCAGGCCTGCCACGATTGCGCCGCTGCCTTCTTCGCCCAGAATATAGCCGTTCGGCAGGCCCCACTGGCTGACGGCCTTCTCGATCACCGAGGCGAGGCCGCGCGAGACATTGCCGAAGAAGCGATGGCCGGCGGTCATGAGTTCTTCGGACCGGTAGGTGTCCGGTGCGGCCTGGCCGCGCGATGGTTGCTGCGCAGAGGCCGGCGAGAAGGCGAGCGTGAACGTGGCTAGCGCGACCGCTGCCAGGCGTGATGCGAAGGTCATGAAAAGAACCCCTGGTATTTCAAATTTGCGACCGCGGCTTTAACCGGATGCTGAGAAGCACGGTTTAACTCTGCAGTCATTGTCCCCGACTCCCTATACTATCGGTATCAACTATGACGGCACAACGGCGGGAATTGTCAGGCTGGAGCCGTGGAATTGCCTTGATTCTGCTGCTGGCGGCCGCTCTGGTCCCGGCGGGCGCGCAGGCTGCGACCAGTGAACGCGTGGTCACTGACCGATATACGGGCCTCGCAATCAGCGGTTTCGATCCGGTGGCCTATTTCACCGAAGGGCGCCCGACGCTGGGCCAGCCGGACTTCGAAATGTCGGAAGAGGGGACCGTCTGGCGCTTCCGCAATGAGGGCAACCGCGCCTCTTTCGCCGCGCATCCGGACATCTACGGTCCGCAATTCGGTGGCTATGATCCTGTCGATGTCGCCCGCGGGGTCGCCTTCGCCGGCAATCCGCGTTTGTGGCTCATTACGGGCGAACGCCTCTATCTGTTTGGCCGGGAGGAAACCCGCGACGCCTTTGGTGCGGCACCAGCCAAATATCTGCCCGGCGCGCGCAAGCGCTGGCCGGGCGTGCAGGATATCCTGGCGAAATAATGCGGGTTCAGCCGCGCGTGCTCGCGGTGGGGTCACCCCAGGCGATGAATTCCGGCACGATGAAGTCTTCCCGGTCGCCGCCGAAGCGAACCGCCTTGCCAAAGGTGTCCGTCACCTTGCCGCCTGCAGCGACTACCACGGCATGGCCAGCGGCCACATCCCACTCACAGGTCGGCGCCAGCCGTGGATAGATGTCGGCCTGGCCCTCCGCCACGCGGCAGAATTTCAGCGCCGAGCCGAACTCCTGTCTGACAGCCCCGGGGCGGCTGGCGATGAAAGCCTCGGTTCGCTGGTCGCCATGGGAACGGCTGACTGCAGCGGTCCATACCGCGCCCGGAGCAGGCGCAGCGCGGGTCCGGATCGGTGTCACCTTGCGGATGGACAGGTCTGTCGCGAGTTCGACACGTTCGGCGCCGCGGCCGACCAGCCCGCGCCAGATCAGCCCGAGGGCGGGGGCGCCGACGATGCCGAGCAATGGTGCGCCATCGACGATCAGGGCGATATTGACGGTGAATTCCTGACGGCCGGCGACGAATTCCTTGGTGCCGTCGAGCGGGTCGATCAGGAACAGGGTGCCGGCATAGGGGGGCGTGGCGAGATGGAGGCGCTCTTCGGACAGCGAAGGGATGCCCGGAAACAGCCGCGCCAGTCCTTCGCCGATCACATGGTCGGCCGCAAGATCAGCTTCGGTCACGGGCGAACCGTCGGCCTTGCCGTCGACCGCCATGACGTTGCGGTTCACCTTGAGGATGGCAGCGCCAGCCTGGGCAGCCAGTTCGGTCAGCGGCTCCATCAAGGTGGCGGCGCGCGCAACGTCCATGACTGGTCGCGAATCATTGGTCATCGACGGGCCTTCATCCTCTGCATGTCATCCCCGTTCATTTCTACGCCAGTTCAGCAGCAAGGCGTTGCACCGGTGGACTGTGCCAGCCTTGTTGTGGTCGCGCCACCATCTGCGGTGTATCTAACCGTAAAGCAAATGCTTGATTCGCCGTTCATTCTGTGTGGCCCCAGGAGCGCATTTCATGTCTGACACTCCCACTCCCGGTCCAGCTCCCGATGCCCTCGAACTCGCAGCATTGCTCTGTTCGCGGGTCTGCCACGACCTGATCAGCCCCGTGGGCGCCATCGTCAACGGGCTCGAAGTGCTCGACGACAATCCCAAGCCGGACGACAGGGAATTCGCGCTCGATCTGATCCGGAAGAGCGCCAAGACCGCATCGGCCCGCCTGCAGTTCTGCCGGCTCGCCTTCGGCGCCGCCGGTTCCGCTGGCGCGCAGATCGATCTCGGCGATGCGCAGACCATGTCGCGCGGTCATCTGGAAGACGCCAAGACCAAGATCGAATGGAATCTGCCGCGGCTTCTCCTGCCGAAGAACAAGGTCAAGCTGTTGCTCAACATGCTGGTAATCGCACAGCAGACGATTCCGCGCGGCGGCGTGCTCAAGATCGATGGCATCGGCGAAGGTGAGCCGCAGGGTTTCAAGATCACCGCTGCAGGCCTCAACGCGCGCCTGCCGCAGGCCATCGTCGATATGCTGGCCTCGGAACAAGTTGGCAGCATCGATGCCCATGCCGTGCAGCCTTACTACACGCGGCTCCTGGCGCAGGCTTGCGGCCTCAAGGTGACCTTGGTGCCCGAAGGCGACGCCATCGTCGTCACCGCGATCTGATCGCAAACTCATTCAACTCTTAATGAACTCTTTACGAGTCCGCCGTTTGGCGGGCTCGTACGCGTGCGAGCATATAGCTAAATGTCGCATTCATTGTTTTTGGGAATGCTCAACTAATATTAAACGCTTTGCGGGGAAAGTAGCCAGACTTCGAAAGGCGTAGCGAAAGTCGCGAGCCTGGAGTGTGAAGGCCTATTTTCATGGATGATCTTCTCCGCGAGTTTTTGACGGAAACCAACGAGAGCCTGGATACGGTTGACAATCAGCTGGTCCGCTTCGAGCAGGATCCGAATAACGCGAAAATTCTCGATAATATTTTTCGCCTGGTTCACACCATCAAGGGCACGTGCGGATTTCTCGGACTGCCCCGTCTCGAAGCCCTGGCCCACGCCGCCGAGACACTCATGGGCAAATTCCGCGACGGAATGCCGGTCACCGGGGAAGCGGTTACGCTGATCCTGACCACGATCGATCGCATCAAGGAAATTCTCAGTCAGCTCGAAGCCACGGAAGTGGAGCCGGAAGGCGTCGACGAAGATCTGATCGGTGAATTGCACCACATGGTCGAAAAAGGCATGGAATCGATGACGGAATCTGCTCCCCCGATCGCGCCGGAAGCGCCTGTCGCTGCGGAGCCGGCCCCGCTGGTCGTTCCGACCCTCGAGCGCGAATTGCGTCCCGGCGAAGTCTCGCTCGAAGAGCTAGAGCGCGCCTTCCAGGAAACCGCCATCGAAGTTGCGCCGCCCGCGGTTGCCGCGCCTGCGCCAGCAGCGCCCGTTGCCCCGCCGGCTCCGGTTGCCGAGAAGCCTGCTGCTCCCAAGGCCGCGGCGCCGAAGCCCGCTGCCAAAAAGACCGCTGTCGAAGTCGACCAGCCGGAAGCCGACAAGGTCGCTAACCAGTCGATCCGAGTGAACGTCGACACGCTCGAACATCTGATGACCATGGTCTCCGAGCTGGTGCTGACCCGCAACCAGCTGCTGGAAATCAGCCGTCGTCATGAAGACACCGAATTCAAGGTGCCGCTGCAGCGCCTGTCCACGGTGACGGCCGAACTGCAGGACGGCGTCATGAAGACCCGCATGCAGCCGATCGGCAATGCCTGGCAGAAGCTGCCGCGTATCGTGCGCGATCTGGCCGGCGAACTCGGCAAGCAGATCGAACTCGAGATGCACGGCGCCGATACCGAACTCGACCGCCAGGTGCTGGACCTCATCAAGGATCCGCTCACCCACATGGTGCGCAACTCGGCGGATCACGGCCTTGAAACGCCGGCTGAGCGCGCTCAGGAAGGCAAGCCGGAGCAGGGCACCATCCGTCTGTCCGCCTATCACGAAGGCGGCCACATTCTGATCTGTATCGCCGACAACGGCCGCGGTCTCAACACCGAGCGCATCAAGGCCAAGGCGATCTCGAACGGTCTCGCCACCGAAGCCGATATCGAGAAGATGTCGGAAGCGCAGATCCACAAGTTCATCTTCGCACCGGGCTTCTCGACTGCGGCCGCCGTTACCAGCGTCTCCGGCCGCGGCGTCGGCATGGACGTGGTGCGCACCAACATCGATCAGATCGGCGGCACCATCGACATCAAGTCGGTGGCCGGTGAGGGCTCCAGTGTCACCATCAAGATCCCGCTCACGCTGGCCATCGTGTCGGCGCTGATTGTCGAAGCCGGTGGTGATCGCTTCGCGATCCCGCAGCTCGCGGTCGTCGAACTGGTGCGTGCGCGCGCCAACTCCGAACATCGCATCGAGCGCATCAAGGACACCCCGGTGCTCCGCCTGCGTAACAAGCTGCTGCCGCTGATGCATCTGAAGAAACTGCTGCAGATCGATGATGGCTCGTCGGCCGATCCGGAGAATGGCTTCATCGTCGTGACCCAGGTGGGCAACCAGACCTTCGGCATCGTCGTCGATGGCGTCTTCCACACCGAAGAAATCGTCGTCAAGCCGATGTCCACCAAGCTCCGTCACATCGGGATGTTCTCCGGCAACACCATCCTGGGCGATGGTGCGGTGATCATGATCGTCGATCCGAACGGCATCGCGCAGGAGCTTGGTGCTCTGGCATCCAACGCTCACGAGATCGCCGACGAGAACGCCGCAATGCGCGCGATGAATGCCGAACAGCTGACGTCGCTGCTGGTGTTCCGCGCCGGCTCCGCACAGCCCAAGGCGGTGCCGCTCGGTCTCGTCACGCGTCTTGAAGAAGTCGGCGTCGACAAGGTCGAATTGTCGAACGGCCGCTACATGGTCCAGTACCGCGATCAGCTGATGCCGCTGGTGCAGATGGAAGGCGTGACCGTCCGTACGTCGGGCACCCAGCCGATCCTCGTTTTCGCGGACGACGGTCGCTCGATGGGTCTCGTCGTCGACGAAATCGTCGATATCGTCGAAGAGCGCCTGCATATCGAAGTGGCCAGCGGTCGCGAAGGTATCCTCGGCTCCGCTGTCATCAAGGGTCTCGCGACCGAAGTGATCGACGTCGGTCACTTCCTGCCGATGGCTTTCGCCGATTGGTTCAGCCGCAAGGAAATGCGCGTCTCGGCAACCGCCCAATCGGTGCTGCTGGTCGACGACTCCGCGTTCTTCCGCAACATGCTTTCGCCCGTGCTCAAGGCTGCCGGCTACAAGGTACGCGTCGCCACCAACGCCCAGGAAGGCTTGTCATTCCTGCGCTCGGGGCAGGAGGTCGACGTGATCCTTACCGACATCGAAATGCCGGACATGAACGGCTTCGAATTCGCCGAGACCATCCGTGCCGATCAGAAACTCAGCCACACACCGATCATCGCTCTCTCGGCGATGATCTCTCCGGCTGCCATCGAGCGCGGTCGCCTCGCAGGCTTCCATGACTACGTCGCCAAGTTCGATCGCCCCGGCCTGATCGCGGCGCTCAAAGAACAGACCACTGAAGTTCGTCAGGCTGCGTGAGGGAAATCGCAATGACCACCACCACTACTGCCACCACGACGACCAAGGCTCCGATCGCCGACGGTGCAATCACCGAATACGTGACCACCATGATCGGTGGACAGCTGTTCGGCATGCCGATCTCGCGCGTCCAGGACGTGTTCATGCCGGAGCGCCTGACCCGCGTGCCGCTGTCCTCCAGCGATGTCGCCGGTGTGCTCAATCTGCGCGGTCGAATTGTGACCGCGATCGACATGCGCTCGCGTCTCGGCCTGCCGAAGAACGAAGACGGCAAGCCGCCGATGGCGGTGGGCGTTGATCTCCGCGGTGAATCTTACGGCTTGCTGATCGACTCGATCGGCGAAGTCCTGAAGCTCGCCGATGAGAGCCGTGAAGTAAATCCGGTCAATCTGGATCCCCGGATGGCCAAGATGGCCGATGGTGTCCATCGTCTCGATGGCCAGTTGATGGTTGTGCTCGATGTCGATCGTATTCTTGAAATCTCGCCCGACAAGCTGGCCGCCTAAGACCAGCACTTGGACAATTTTGTCCGCGGTGGAAATGAGGCTCACATGAAGACATGTCTGGTTGTCGATGACTCCAGTGTCATCCGTAAGGTCGCCCGTCGGATTCTCGAAGGTCTCGATTTCGAGATCACCGAAGCTGAAGACGGCGAGAAAGCGCTCGAAATCTGCAAGCAGAACTTGCCGGACGCTGTTCTGCTTGATTGGAACATGCCGGTGATGGATGGTTACGAATTCCTGCGTAACCTGCGCCGCATGCCTGGCGGCGACGTTCCGAAGGTCGTGTTCTGCACGACCGAGAACGACGTGGCCCATATCGCGCGCGCTCTGCATGCCGGCGCGAACGAATACATCATGAAACCGTTCGACAAGGAAATCGTGTCGGCGAAGTTTCAGGAAGTCGGCCTGATCTAACTTTCACGCCGGAATTGCGTATTCCACTTCCGGCGCCTGCCTTTTTGTTTGTGCATTTGTTTTGTCAGTGCATTTGTCGCGTTGTGTTGCGTCCGGTGAGTTCATGAGTGTTGATGTGATAAGTCCTCCTGTCGTCGATTCGCGGTATGAACCACTGCGAGTCATGGTGGTGGACGACTCTGTCGTCATTCGCGGCCTGATTTCGCGCTGGATCGAAGCCGAGCCGGATATGTCGGTCGCGGCCTCACTTCGCACCGGTCTCGATGCTGTCAACCAGATCGAACGCATCAATCCCGACGTTGCCATTCTCGATATCGAAATGCCGGAGCTCGATGGCATTTCGGCGTTGCCGCAGCTGCTGGCGAAAAAGCGCAACCTCATCATCATCATGGCGTCGACGCTGACCCGCCGCAACGCGGAGATCAGCTTCAAGGCGATGTCGCTCGGCGCCGCCGATTACATTCCGAAACCGGAGAGCACCCGGGAGATTTCCGCTGCCGACGTCTTCAAGCATGACCTGCTGCAGAAGATCCGTCATCTTGGCGCGAAGGTCCGCCGCCTGAAGTCGGCGACGACGCCGTCGATCGTGCCGGCTCCCGCGGCGCGCGACGCTGCGCCGTCTTTCAAGTCCGTGTCATCCGTCGCCGCGCAGGCGCAGCTCGTGAAGCGTCCCTTCAGCGCCACGATGCCACGCGCGCTGCTGATCGGTTCGTCCACGGGTGGTCCGCAGGCCCTGATGACGCTGGTTGCCGAAATCGGCGCCGTGATCGACAAGGTGCCTGTTCTGATCACGCAGCACATGCCGCCGACCTTCACGACCATTCTCGCCGAACATCTCGCCCGGGCCAGCAAGCGTCCGGCTCGCGAAGGTGTCGATGGTGAACTCGTCAAGGCCGGTCAGATCTATCTCGCGCCGGGCGGCAAGCATATGCGCGCCGTCAAGCAGGGCGCCAACATCGCCATCGCGCTCGATGACGGTCCGCCGGTGAACTTCTGCAAGCCTGCTGTCGATCCGCTGTTCACGTCTGCCATCGACGTCTGGCACGGCGCCATTCTCGCCGTTGTGTTGACAGGCATGGGTTCGGACGGCATGCGCGGCGGCAAGGATATCGTTGCGGCCGGCGGCAACGTCATCGCGCAGGACGAAGCATCGAGCGTGGTGTGGGGTATGCCCGGCGCTGCCGCCAATGCGGGCATCTGCTCGGCTATCCTGCCGCTCAATCAGATCGGTTCGAAAGTGGTTCGTCTTTTCTCGGGAGATCGGTCATGACACCGGCAGACTATGATTTCCTGCGCAAGTTTCTGAAGGAGCGTTCGGGTCTCGATCTGTCTGCTGACAAGCAGTATCTGGTCGAAAGCCGGTTGATGCCGCTCGCACGCAAGGCCAACCTGTCGGGTCTTGAAGAGCTGGTGCAGAAGATCAAGAACGGCGCAGCCACGCTCGCGTCCGACGTGGTCGAAGCGATGACCACCAACGAAACCTTCTTCTTCCGCGATAAGGTCCCGTTCGACCATCTGCGCGATGTCGTGCTGCCGGAGATGATCCAGGCCCGCGCGGCCCGCAAGAGCCTGCGGATCTGGTGTGCGGCGGCGTCGACCGGTCAGGAGCCGTATTCGATTGCGATGACCATCAAGGAAATGAGCGCCCAGCTCGCCGGATGGCGGATCGAGATTATCGGTACCGACATCTCGCAGCAGGTGCTCGAGAAGTCGAAGTCGGGCATCTACACCCAGTTCGAAGTCCAGCGCGGATTGCCGATCCAGCTGCTGGTGAAATACTTCAAGCAGACCGGCGAAATGTGGCAGATCAATCCGGAGATCCGGTCGATGATCCAGTACAAGCCGCTCAATCTGCTGCAGGACTTCTCCAGCATGGGCAAGTTCGACATCATCTTCTGCCGCAACGTGCTGATCTATTTCGATCAGGAGATGAAGACGCAGATCTTTGGTCGTCTGGCCAAGTGCACGGAGCCCGATGGCTTCCTGGCGCTGGGCGCCGCAGAGACCGTTGTCGGTCTGACCGACGCGTTCAAGCCGCATGCCGACAAGCGTGGCCTGTACCGTCCGAACGTCGTCCGTGCCGCACCGTCGATCGTGCCGAGCATGACGCCTGTGGGTCTGAAGGCTGCTGCTGCGCCGGCGCGCTGAGCTCCGTCACAGGATCGCGTGCGGAATGAAGCGTGACATGTTGCCGGTGATCGGATTCTCATCCTCGCGGATCGAGAGCCCGCATGGCACGTCTTCGACCAGCCAGCTGCCCAGCACCGGATACTGATCCGCAAAGTTCGGCAGCGGCATTAGCGTCTGCCGGATGAAACCTTCTTCGCCATAGGGACCGGGCTGCGCATCGATGGCGCTGCCGCCGCTCACCAGCGTGACATTGGCGCCTTCGCGCGAATAGAGCGGCTTGCGCACATAGGATGTGCCGAGCTCAGCGGCTGCCGCATCATCGTCGAAATACGCCGGCAGCAGGTTCGGGTGGTTCGGAAACATCGCCCATAGCAGCGGCAGGATGCCCTTGTTGGACAGAATGGCTTTCCACGGTGGCTCGATCCAGCGCGTCGATGCACCTTTTAGACGGCCGCCGAATGCCTCGCGGAACATCCACTCCCACGGATAAAGCTTGAACATCAGGTCGATCGGCTGGTCCTCGAGATCGACGAAGTGCCCGCTGTCGGCATAACCGATGTCCTTGATGTCGATCAGCGCCGGTGTGAGCCCGCCTTGCTGCGCGACATCGGCGAGATACTGCACGGTGCCGCGGTCCTCGGCATTGTCCATGGCGGCTGCGAGATGAATTGCTTTGTCGGCACCGATCTTGCGCCAGGCCTCGATGAGCCGCTCATGCAGCGAGTTGTATTGATCGGCGCGCTTCGGAATAATCTGGCGCTCGACCGCCTGTTCGAGCCAGGTCCACTGAAACACCGCGGCCTCGAACAGTGAGGTTGGCGTGTCCGCATTGTATTCGAGCAGCTTTGCCGGGCCTTTGCCGTCGAACTGGAAATCGAAACGGCCGTAGAGACTGGGATCGCTCCGTTGCCAGCTTGCGGCGATGAAGGTCCAGTAGGCCTGCGGAATCTTCAGCAGCCGCAGATAGCGCTCATCCTTGACCGCGCGGCTCACCAGCTCGCGGCACATCGCGTTGAGTTCGGCGGTCGGGGCTTCGATCTGACGTTCGATCTCATCCAGCGTGAAAGCGTAGTAGGCGCGTTCGTCCCAATAGCGGTCGCCGGCCTCGGTATGAAACACGAAGCCCGTCGCGGCTGCGGTGGCCCGCCAATCGTCACGCTCGGAACATGCGATGCGTTGCATGGGAAACTAGCCGCCGCCGGAGAAATGCGAGGCGAACGAGCCGAAGCCACCGTGCGTTACGTGGCTGCTGCTGGATGACGAGCTGTCATATCCGCTGCTGGAGGACGATCCAGTGCTGGCGAAGTTGCTGCGTCCAGAGGAACTGTTGCTGCCCCCTGAATAGCCATGGCCGCCTGAGGATGACGACGAACTGCGCTGCTGACACTCTTGCTGTTGCCCCGCGATGGCAGCGCGGTTTGGGTCGCAATGTTCGCTTGGCATCAGCGCATAGGCGCCGCCGCCCAGGGCCATTGTCCCCATGAGCAAGAGCGCCACGTGGTTGGAGCGTTTGCGCGATGGGGCTTCCTCATGCATCGGCTGCACGGATTGGCGCTTGCCGAAGTTGTTCGCGGGCTCGCTTGTCATGGCGAATACACCATGGAGGCAGCGTTGAGCACGCCGGCGGCAAGGGAGGCGAGGCCGAGCCAGAGGGCTGGCGCCATCTCGCTATTGGCTATGCGATCTGACAATTGCGGCACCGGAATGCGGAGAATGAAATAGACGGCGATCTGCACGATCAGCGCGATGATCGCCCAGATCAGACAATCGATCACATTGGCGGAGTGGACGATGGCGCTGGCCACCGGCAACACAAAGCCGAGCAGGCTCAGCCCGAGCGCGATCGAGGCCGGCGCGCAGTCCTTGCGGATCAGCGCGAACTCGTCATGTGCGGTGACGCGCAGATAGACGAAGAGATACAGCATCACGGCGACGATGCCGGTGCAGAAATAGACCAGGAAGGCCGGCAGCCCGACCAGAGATTGCAGAACCATTCCGCCCCCGAATGCGCTTCAAGCGACATCGCTCGATACCGCTCATTGTATTCGTCTCGGCGAGCAATGGGAGAGTTCATCCACGCAAACAAAAACCCCGCCGGTGAGGGCGGGGTTTCGTGAGAACTTTCGGGGAGTGACGCTTAAGCCGGCTTGAAACTCAAGCCGGGATGCGGATCTCTTCTTCGTGCGGCTCGCGGAGCACATAGCCACGGCCCCAGACGGTTTCGATGAAGTTGCGGCCTTCGGAAGCATTCGCCAGCTTCTTGCGCAGCTTGCAGATGAAGACGTCGATGATCTTCAGTTCGGGCTCGTCCATGCCACCATAGAGGTGGTTGAGGAACATTTCCTTGGTGAGGGTCGTACCCTTGCGGAGCGAAAGCAGCTCCAGCATCTGGTATTCCTTGCCCGTCAGATGGACGCGCTGACCGCCGACTTCCACCGTCTTGGTATCGAGATTGACCACCAGGTCGCCGGTCTGGATGACCGACTGGGCATGGCCCTTGGAGCGGCGCACGATCGCATGAATGCGGGCAACCAGCTCGTCCTTGTGGAACGGCTTGGTCATGTAGTCGTCGGCACCGACGCCGAGACCCTTGACCTTGTCTTCGATGCCGGCGAGGCCCGAGAGAATGAGGATCGGGGTCTTGATCTTGGACACCCGCAGCTGCTTGAGCACATCGTAACCGGACATGTCCGGCAGATTGAGATCGAGCAGGATAATATCGTAGTCGTAGAGCTTGCCGAGATCGACGCCCTCTTCTCCGAGGTCCGTCGTATAGACGTTGAAGCTCTCGGATTTGAGCATCAGCTCAATCGACTGCGCAACGGCGCTATCATCTTCAATTAGCAAAACGCGCATGCCAGTCCCCTTTAGTCGCCGCTCCGGGCGTCAGGTCGGCCGCCATACTTGCGGCACCAAAAAACGCCTACGAACAACTGATTCGGATCCTGACTGGATATGGTTAACAAAACCTGATTCTTCAGCGCAAGCTCTAATCGTGCAATTTTTGTCGAATCGCCATAAGATATTGCAGCAAAGACTCTTTTTGTACCCGTACCCGTTCAAGCTCCACATTAAGAGCCGGACTTAATCGACTCCATCGACTCGCCCCTTCATTCTGATGGCGCGAATGCTCTCAGTCATCCAAGACAGTGACGTAATGATTAACGATGCGGGTAAACACGGGGTTAAGGCCGAGCCGGCAATGAAGCGAAACTTAAGGGTTTTGCAATGAAAGCCCTTGCGGAACAGATTACTGACCTCGATGGCGTCAATATTTACGGCCGGGTGGTCGGTGTTCGCGGGTTAATGGTTGAGGTGGCCGGGCCGATCCACGCGATGTCGGTCGGTGCCCGGATTACCATCGAGACCGGCACAAGCCGTTCCATCCCCGCCGAGGTGATCGGTTTCAGTGGCGACAACGCCGTGGTGATGCCCTTCGCCGGACTGGAAGGCGTACGTCGCGGCTGCCGCGCGGTGATCGCCAATGCTGCCAGCCAGGTGCGGCCCTCGATCGCCTGGCTCGGCCGCGTCGTGAATGCCATGGGTGAGCCGATCGACGGCAAGGGTCCGTTGCAACAGGGCCCGGCACCGATGCCGTATCGCGCGTCCCCGCCGCCCGCCCATTCCCGCAACCGCGTCGGCGCGCCGCTCGATCTAGGCGTGCGCTCGCTTAACACTTTCCTTACCTGCTGCCGCGGCCAGCGCATGGGCATCTTTGCGGGCTCCGGCGTCGGCAAGTCGGTGCTGCTGTCCATGCTGGCGCGCAATGTCGATGCCGACGTCTCGGTCATCGGTCTGATCGGCGAACGTGGTCGTGAAGTGCAGGAGTTCTTGCAGGAGGACTTGGGCGAAGAAGGTCTCGCACGCGCCGTCGTAGTCGTGGCGACCTCGGACGAGCCGGCGCTGATGCGGCGGCAGGCGGCCTATCTGACGCTGTCGATCTCGGAGTTTTTCCGCGACGAGGGCAAGGACGTCATGTGCATGATGGACTCGGTCACGCGTTTCGCCATGGCGCAGCGCGAGATCGGTCTGTCCGTCGGTGAGCCGCCGACCGCTAAAGGCTATACGCCGACGGTGTTCACCGAACTGCCGAAGCTGCTGGAGCGGGCAGGGCCGGGCACGGACGAAGGCTCGATCACCGGTATCTTCACGGTGCTGGTAGACGGCGACGATCACAACGAACCCGTTGCTGACGCGGTGCGCGGCATTCTCGATGGCCATATCGTGATGCAACGCGGTATCGCCGAGCGCGGCCGCTATCCTGCTATCAATATCCTGAAGTCGGTGTCGCGAACCATGCCGCGGTCCTGCGATCCAGCCTATTTGCCGACGATCACGCGGGCTCGGCAGATCATGGCCACCTATTCGGATATGGAAGAGCTGATCCGGCTCGGTGCCTATCGCGCCGGTTCCAGCCCGGAAGTGGACGAGGCGATCCGGCTGCATGAGCCGCTTGAGGCATTCTTGCGGCAACGGAAGGACGAAGTCTGCGGGCTGGCTCAGGGTTATCAGCAACTGCAACAGATCGTTGGTAGTTTGGAAACGGAACGCTAACTTTGTCAGGCCATCATGACCCTCAGAGACGAGTTTCGGCCGGCCTGCCCCTTGCGGTCGGCCGGTTGTGTCCCGCGTTGAGACTGGGACTTCTGGGGAGTATGAGTCGATGAAGTCACGTGACACCCTGATCCGCCTGAAAAAGTTCCAGGTCGATGAGAAGCGCCGACGGGTCAATCAGATCGAAGGCATGATCGCGGATTTCCAGCGCATGTCGGTCGATCTCGAGCGCGAGATCCAGACCGAGCAGGATCGCGCCGGTATTCAAGATCCTACTCACTTTGCCTATCCGACCTACGCCAAGGCCGCGATCCAGCGTCGCGAGAATCTGACGCGCTCAGCCGATGAGCTGCGCGTGCAGCTCGAGGACGCGAAGGCATTGCTGAGTGAAGCTTTCGAAGAACTCAAGAAGGTCGAACTGCTCGACGAGCGCGACCAGGCCCGTGCACGCGACGAAGAGAACGCACGCGAACAGGCCGACCTCGACAGCATTGGCCTGATGCGTGCCCGCATCGGCGCAGTGGCCTGATCCGCAGAAGCGGCGAGCCAACGAGCCTCCAAGATTGAAGTCATCAAGCCCGGGCCGCGAGGTCCGGGTTTGCTGTTTGTAGTCTATCCACAGCATAAACAGCGACATGGCCCGCTTGCTATAATCTATGTTACGACAGGGAATACCGCCGGGCGGCACCTCCGTAAGGCGAAAGGTATATTGAGGTTGGGGAGACGTAATGCTGACGCCGGCTGAACTGGTCTGGCTTCTTGCCGCAGTTGCCAAAGGGGATGAAGTCGCCTTCGAGCGACTCTATGCAGCAACGCGCGCGAAACTCTTTGGTGTCGTGCTCCGTATCTTGCGCAGACAGGATCTCGCCGAGGAAGTCATCCAGGAGACCTATGTCAAGATCTGGAACAGCGCCGGGCAATTCAATCCCGGTGTTGCCTCGCCGATCACGTGGATGGCGTCGATCGCTCGTAATCGGGCCATCGATGTAGTTCGCAAGAGAAGCGAAACGTCTATCGAGGAAGAGCCGGCTGCAATGGAAGTGGCAGCCGATACACCTGACCCGCTCGCGCGTCAGGAAATGACCGAAGAATTGAAGCGCTTGTTGGAGTGCGTGGGCCGGCTTGAGCCGGACCGCCAGAAACTGGTGCTGCTTGCTTACTACAATGGTTGGAGCCGCGAACAACTCGCGACGAAGTTCGAAGCGCCGGTCAATACAGTGAAGACGTGGCTGCGCCGCAGTATGATGGACATCCGGGAGTGTCTGGGACTGACATGATGGCCTATAGCGAAGACCATATCGCGCTTGCCGCGGAATATGCGCTTGGCACGCTCAGTGCCGAAGAGCGCGTGCAGGTCGAGACCATGATGTCCGTCGACAAGGATTTTGCCGCTGTGGTCGAGGCGTGGGAGCGCAAGCTCGGCGTTTTGAATCAGATGGTCGGCCTTGTCGAGCCGCGTCCTGAAGTCTGGGAGAAAATCCGCGTTGCGATCGGTCTGGTCGGTACGCAAGAAGCGATCGTGCATCCGGAAGCGCCGCAGCCTGTCGCTGCAGCGGCGGCCGTTGCGGAGCAGCCTGCGATCGATCCTTCGACGCCCGATCGTTCGAACGTGATTGATTTCTCGGTCCAGGCAAAACGCTGGCGCGGTGTTGCCACCGGCATGACCGCGATTGCCGCCATGCTTGTTGCGCTGATTGCAGTGCAGGCCTATCGCCCCGAATTGCTGCCGGCAGGTTTACGCCCGAAGGCAGCGCAGCAGGTGGTGCAGGCGCCAGCGCCGGTCGCGCCGCCCGCTGTAGCTCAGTCGCAATACGTCGCCTTGCTGCAGACCGACGCTGCGTCACCCGCATTCATCCTCACTGTCGATGCGGCGACCAAAAACTTTACAGTGCGCAAGGTTGGCGCCGAACCGCAGGCCGGCAAAAGCTACGAGCTCTGGATTGTGTCCGACAAGCTGCAGCGCCCGCGTTCGCTCGGCGTGATCGGCAGCAACGAATTCACATCGCGTGCTGCACTCGCTGCCTATGATCCCGACGTCGTCAATCAGGCCACCTATGCTGTGACCGTCGAGCCGGAAGGCGGTTCGCCGACCGGGCTCGCCACGGGCCCGATCGTCTTCACCGGCAAGCTGATCGAGACGGTGCCACCGGCGCGATGATTGTTTAGCTCTCCGTCATCCGGCATTGGTCCCAATGTTGGTCATTCCCCGGCAAACCAATTGGTTTGCCTGAGGGCGCATGAAAGCGGCGCAATCGCTGTAATGCGAACCTCTCAATTGTCATTCCGGGACGCGCCCGGCCGGCGTAGCCGGCTGGGGCAGGCCCGGAATCCATACGCGCGATCGTGGTTATGGATTCCGGGTTCGCGCAAGAGCGCGCCCCGGAATGACAATTGAGAGGGTAGAGCTCAAACATTTTTTCCTATCTTTTCTTGACAAGATACCTATAAGGATTATCCTCCCCTCATCCGGTTCGCGAGGGGCGCTTCTAGAGGCGTCTCGAGGTGGAGTTGGGATTGCGGCGCCTGCGGGCATGAGGGAGACGTTCCCTCGCGCACTCGGGAGGCCCTGGGTAGCCGTCCGGGCCCATTACGGGGCTCTGCCGGAAACGGCTGGACTGGGACAGGCCAAAGCGGGGAAACCTGCAGAGGCCACGTCCCAGGAAGCACGGCCCCAGGGACAGAAATCGCCGCGGTGGCGCGCCGTGAGGCGTTGCGCGGTTGCAGCTTGCCGGCGTTCCGGTGGAGCGGATCGCGACAGAAACCACCCTTTGCGCCTCACGGCGCGTTGCCACCCCTCATGTTTCGAGGGGGACTGCTCACACCTCGGACGCGCAAGCGCCGCGAGACTGCGAGAGCGTGGCTGTTTGAAATTCCGAAACAGAAAGGTTGATCGTGCGCCCTGTGTCGGCCCGCATCACGTGCGACTGCGCCAAACGAGCTTCGGGCTACTTTCGAGCACCGGCGCCTAGCTACCCCACAAAAGAAAAACGCCCGTGGGGAGCGGGCGTTTTCCATTCAGAAGTCCACTCGGGGGGAAGTGGAGCTTCTATGTATTCACCTGACGACCTTGGGGGACATCGCCACGCGAATTCTTGAATTCCTTAGCGGACCATGCTGGCATTCGAAGTGGTTACAGCAACCGGCTGGCCTGCTTTGATCACACGAGCGCTGGCGGTCTGGCTGTAGCCTTCGTCAGCATTCATGCGGGCCGAGATTCCGAAGCCTGCCACGAAGATACCGGCGACCAGTGCAACGATCACCACCTTGAGGTGGGTCATGCGATCCGCGCTGTAAATCGAGTGGTTCATTGGAAACGCTCCCTGCCGTCTTACTCTGCCTACGACCGTTTGTGTCGTGTCCGCGTCGGCAGGTTCAACTGATCACGCATAGGAAACGTGGTGTCGGGCCGTTCCGTTCCAAATAGTCGATCACAAGGCAGTGATAAGACGTGATCCGGCGCGATTGAAGCACCCGGCTTGGCCCTGAAATTCACGAGTTATTATTTATTATCAGAGTGTTATGTGTGATTCGCGTCGTCGCTCCGAAATGGCTCTGGGATGCGACATTCTGGCAAATCTCTTGTCTGTGACGAATTTACATCGGTTTCGGGCAGGGTTGCTAGCCTCTTGCCGCCGAATCAGACGCTTCCGACGGTCTTTAGGCGGGCGCGGGGGTGGATTTCCGCCTGGGACAGCACCGTTGTTTGCGAGCGGAACCGTTCCACCAGCGAGCGCACGAACGGCCGGATCGAGGCCGAGGTGACCAGCACCGGCGCTTCGCCTTCACGCGCGGCCTGTTCGAAACGATCGCGCACAGTGGTCATGAACTCCGACAGCTTCGACGGCTGCATCGCGAGACTCCGTTCTTCGCCGGTGCCGATGATCGATTCCGCGAAGGCCTGCTCCCACTGCGCCGACAGTGCGATCAACGGCAGGTAGCCGTTGTAGGAAGTGTTCTGCGCGCAGATCTGTCGCGCGAGGCGCGCACGTACATGCTCGACGATGGTCGACGGGTTGCGCGAGAAGGCGAGGGCGTCGGCAATGCCTTCGAGGATGGTCGAGAGATCGCGCACCGAAATACGTTCGGTGAGCAGCAATTGCAGCACGCGCTGGATGCCCGATACGGTGATGAGCGACGGGACGATATCCTTGACCAGTTCGCCCTGTTCCTTTGGCAGGTCCTTTAGCAGCTTCTGCACTTCGCCATAGGACAGGAGATCCGACATATTGCCCTTCAGCAGCTCTGTCAGATGCGTCGACAAGACCGTGGCGGCATCGACCACGGTGTAGCCCTTCAGCGAGGCTTCTTCCTTCAGGCCGGCATCGACCCAGGTCGCGGGCAGGCCGAAGGTCGGCTCGGTGGTGTGAATGCCCGGGACGTTGACCTGATTGCCACCGGGATCCATGACCATGAACTGGTTTGGCCAGATGCGGCCGGTACCGGCATCCACTTCCTTGATCTTGATGATGTAGGTGTTGGCCTCGAGCTGCACGTTGTCCAGAATTCGGACCGACGGCATCACGAAACCCATCTCGACGGCAAGCGACTTGCGCAGTGCCTTGATCTGCTCGGTGAGGCGATCGGTGCCGTCCGGTCCATTGACCAGCGGCAGCAGCGCGTAGCCGAGTTCGATCTTGAGATCGTCGATCTTCAGCGACGCGGAGATCGGCTCGTCCGCGGCGGCGGCTTGTGCTGCTGCGGCGGCAGCTGGCGCTGCAGCCTGATGCGCGACTTCGGCGCGGGCGACCTTGTTGCGCTTGTTGGCGGTGACCGCGAGGTAGGCTGCGCCGCCGCCGAGTGCGAGGAACGGCAGCATCGGAATGCCCGGCAGCAGTGCCAGCGTCAGCATGACGCCGGCCGACATGCCCAGCGCCTGCGGATAGCCGGAGAATTGCTTGATCAGCGTCTTGTCGGCGGCGCCGGTGATGCCCGCCTTCGAAACGAGCAGGCCCGCGGCGGTCGAGACGATCAGCGCCGGAACCTGGGTGACCAGGCCGTCGCCGACGGTCAGCAGCGTATAGGTGCGGCCGGCTTCCGAGAACGACAGGCCCTGCTGCGCGACGCCGATGATGATCCCGCCGATGACGTTGATGGCAGTGATGAGCAAACCGGCAATGGCATCGCCGCGGACGAACTTGGAAGCACCGTCCATGGCGCCGAAGAAGCCACTTTCGTCTTCAAGGTCCTTGCGGCGCGCCTTGGCGGTGGCCTCGTCGATCAGGCCGGCGGAGAGATCGGCGTCGATCGCCATCTGCTTGCCGGGCATCGAGTCCAGCTGGAAGCGCGCTGCGACTTCGGCGATACGGCCCGAACCCTTGGTGATGACGATGAAGTTCACGATCACCAGGATCGCGAACACGACGATGCCGATGACGAAGTTGCCACCCATCACGAAGTTGCCGAACGCCTCAATGACGTGGCCGGCGGCGGCGGTGCCTTCGTGACCATGCGACAGGATCAGGCGGGTCGATGCGAGGTTCAGCGACAGCCGCAACATGGTCGAGATCAGCAGCACGGTCGGGAACGACGAGAATTCCAGCGGCGTCTGGGTGAACAGTGCCGTCATCAGGATCAGCACCGACATGGTGATCGAGATCGCGAGGAACAGATCCATCACGATCGCTGGCAGCGGCATGATCAGGACGACAAGGATGATCAGAACGCCAAATGCCAGGCCAATATCGCCGCGCAAGACGTTCGTCTTGATGCTGGCGAAGTCGAAACCGCCGCTCTTGGGTGCGCCCAGACCCTGACCCGCGATCAAATCCGTCATCGATGCCGCTTCCCCGCGCGAATGTCGCTCGCGACTGCCGAACGTCTGCGCAGCGGCCGAAGGGCCGCCGATCCGCAAGTGAGGCACCGCACTGGCATCCACGGGCATTCCCCCGGTCAGCTGACGAGACGCGACTCCACTCGGCAATTTTTGCCGTGTGTATGGTTAGCAAAGGGTTAACGAGCCGTTACTGCGCGGCTTTGCCACAAGCCCGGAGCCAGTTTTGGCCAAAACGGTCTGTTGCCCTGTTTCTGCATGCCTAATCCTTCGGCATATCGCTTGACCCGTGGGCACACGCCGAGGATGTTGCCGCCGTGACCATCGCGGCCCCCACTTCAGATTCGATGCCGTTCCTGCCTGACTCCCGTCAGGCCTGGATCAGGCTGTCGCTTGCCTTGATCATCGGCTCGCTCGGGTCAGTCGGTATGTGGTCGGTGGTGGTGGCGCTCCCGGCCGTGCAGGCTGATTTCGCGGCCAGCCGCGGCGCGGCGTCGCTGGCCTTTACCCTGACCATGGTCGGCTTCGGTGTCGGCGGCGTGGTCGCCGGCAAGCTCACGGACCGGTTTGGCATCGTGGCCACGATTGCGCTTGCCGCCGTTCTGATGGGCATCGGCTATCTCATTGCGTCGCAGTCTACGGCGCTCTGGCAATTCAATCTTCTGCATGTGGTGATCGGGGCAGGCTCGTCGGCGACCTTCGGGCCGCTGATGGCGGAGGCGTCGCACTGGTTCGAGCGCCGGCGTGGTATCGCTGTGACCGTCGCCGCCACCGGCAGCTATATCGGCGGCACGCTCTGGCCGCCGATTGTCAGCTGGGGCATTCTGACTTTTGGCTGGCGGTCGACGCATATCAGTGTCGGGGTCGTTACAACCGTCCTGATGCTGCTGATGCTCGCGGTTCTGCGTGCGCAGATGGGCACGGTCACACGACGTAGTCACGTCAATGCGCCGCCGCCCAAGGTCGATCTCCATCTCAGCAACAACACGCTGACGACGCTTCTCTTCGTGGCCGGCATTGGCTGCTGTGTCGCCATGGCGATGCCGCAGGTCCACATCGTCGCCTATTGCGGGGATCTCGGCTACGGCGTGACGCGCGGTGCCGAGATGCTGTCGCTGATGCTGGCATGCGGCATTGTCAGCCGTGTCGGCTCAGGTTTTCTGGCCGATCGTATCGGCGGCATTCGCACACTGTTGATTGGCTCGTTGCTGCAGGGGTTTGCGCTGCTGTTCTATCTGTTCTTCGACAGCCTGGCCTCGCTCTACATCATCTCGGCGATGTTCGGCCTGTTCCAGGGCGGTCTGGTGCCGGCCTATGCCATTATCATCCGCGAGGTGATGCCGGCCTCGCAGGCCGCGACGCGTGTCGGTATCGTTATCCTGGGCACGGTGGGTGGCATGTCACTTGGCGGCTGGATGTCCGGCGTCATCTTCGATGCCACGGGCTCCTACGCGGCAGCGTTCATGAATGGCCTCGCCTGGAATGCGCTCAACGTCACCATCATCACCGCGCTGATGTTGCGCGCGCGGCGCCGCACGGCTTTCGCGCCGGGCGCATCGGTCGCTTAAGGCGTCAGATCCTGCACTGGCGGCATCGCCGGAAGTCCATCGATCGGCACGGCTTCCAGCGAACGCTTCGCCGGGCCGTTGCCGAACATGCAATCCAGCGTTGGCTCGGCAATCGCCGTCATGGTGTGTCCGATCAGGGGACGTTTTTCCGGCGGCAGCCAGTTCTGGTTCAGCATCGGCACGCCACGCTCAGTGACCCCGTACAGAATGGCGTCGAGAATATCGCGATCGCCGATCTCGCTGATCAGCGCGGTGCGGACGCAGTCGCAGATCGCTTCGGGATGCGCATAGCGCGATACCATGAAGGGCGCGCAGAGCCGAATGAACTCGCCGCGCGGATCGGGCATCAGGGACAGACGACGTGCGTCGGCCATCGCGACTGTCGACACCCCGTATGCCAGCAGGCTGCTCAGGACAACAGCAGGCAGTGTTCTGAGGGACAGGTATCGCAACAAATTCACCCGGGAAGTAACCGCAGGACGAGAGAAGTGCAGGACATACTATAGATGACGAGCGGTGCGAATGTGAATGCCGCTGTGAAGTGTCACACAGCCTCGCCGACTTTCAGCAGCATGCAGCCGCTGATCTTCAGGCTGCCGTCTGGTTGCGGTTCCAGCGTATAGAGCGCATCCCATGGCACGCCATCGGTATCGACGATATGGACTTTCTGCTCGATGGTGCCATCGGACGTATTACTCTCGGTGAATTCGAAGCTACGATGACGATAGATGGGCGCATAGGCGTTGCGCACCATGTCCATGAAGCTGTCGGGATCGGTGAAAATGCTCTGGATGCCGGGGGCCGCGAACCCATAGGCAGTCACAGCGTCGTCGCGCGCCAGCGCATCGGCTTGGGAGCTGATGATCTTCTGTGCCGCCGCGACATCGTCCGTAGCACGGACAGGCGACGCGAGGCCGATCATTGTAGCGATCAAAAAGAGGAGGCTGCGCATAGGCTCACTTGCTCAAAGTGTTCTTGTAGATGACGCCGTCCTTCATGATGATTTTGAAATTGCTCGCGGGATCGGCAATCAGGTTGATGTTGTCCAGCGGATTGCCGTCGACCAGCAGTAAATCCGCGAGCGCGCCCTGTTCCACGACGCCGAGCTTGCCGGGATAGGGATTGCGCTTGCCGGACAGTGCCAGCAGTTCGGCGTTTGTCGATGTCGCCATGACCAGGGCTTCGGCGGGGGTGTACCACCGCGTGAGAGAGGCCAGAATTGCGCCCTGTTGCTGCGCCAGCGCGCGAGAGAACAGTACGTCGGTGCCCCACGCCGTCTTGATCTTGTACTTCCTGGCAAACTCGTAGGACCTGGCTATGCCGGGCCAGACCTCATCCGCCTTGGCTCTCTGGACTGAACCCACCGGAAAGCCAAGCCTTAGGTCCTCGGGGAGGGGCTGCAAGCTCAACCAGATGTCCTTCTCGGCAAGCAGCCTGGCGGTCGCCTCATCCATCAGCATGCCGTGTTCGATGCACTTCACGCCAGCGGCAACGGCTCTCTGGATCGCCGCCGGAGTAAAGGCGTGCGCGGCGACATATGTGCCCCAATTCTCGGCCGCTTCAACGGCAGCGCGTAGCTCGGGCTCGGTGAAAGTGGTTACGTCGACCGGACTGAAGGGTGACGACACGCCGCCGCCTGCCGTCAACTTGATCTGGGAGGCGCCCTGCATCAGCTGTTCGCGCGAGCGCACACGCACCTCGTCAGGGCTATCCGCGACGATGGCACCACCGACCTGCTCCATGCGGGTGAGCATGCCGCCAATTGTGCGTGGTAGATCGGTTAGCTGACGGAAATCCCCATGCCCGCTCGTGACAGTGATCATGGCGCCGGACGGATAGATGCGCGGGCCCTTGACGATGCCCTCGTCGATGGCACGCTTGAGGCCGAACACCGGCCCGCCAACATCGCGAACCGTGGTGAAGCCGCGCATCAGAGTGTCAGTCGCTTCGTTGCCGGCCAGCAGATTGTTGTAGCCGACGTCACCGAAAGCCTGTGCCGGCGTCACCCGTATCAACATCGCGTGCCAATGATTGTCGATCAGGCCGGGCATCAGCGTAAGCCCGTTTCCTGCAACACGCTGAGCGTCTGCGGCTGCTATCGGTGCTGTAGAAATACGCTCGATGACGTTGCCCTTGACGAGCACATGTGACGGAGCGGAGAGAGTGGCGTTCTTTCCGTCGAAGATTCGAACATTTTCGAAGAGCACATCGCCGGCGCTCGCGCCGGTGCAAAATGTCAGCGTGAGAATTGCTGCGAGCCGTCGACTACCTACAGGGAACAACATGAGCGTTCTCCGAGCAGTGAAGCCTGCACTATGACAGATGTAGGCGTCCACTTGAAGGTGGCACCGCCACTGGTCGATCTGCGATCCGGCTCGTGCTACGGGGTATCTGCTCGGCCAGATGTGAATATATCTGGTTCCTCAAGCTCGTCTGGCATCGCCCACCCCTCAGCCATCAAAGCGAAGTGAAGCGCGTTTCGAACTTCGGGCGGTTCAATTTTCCCGACAGTCGCGTCATTCAGAACGGCGATCAGCTTCGCCCACCGCGGCGTTGTCTTGGCTTCGCTGTCTACGTAACGCTGGACCCATCTGATCGCCGCCAGGAGAGAAAAGATCGTGCGGTTCTTCGCCGGGGTTTGCCCGGGCGCCTCAGGCATCAATCGAATTGGTTCAAAGATCATTTGCACACAAACCGACTGCGGAAATTTGTTTCATCGTGCCACAGAGCCGGTAATACGCAATGGGTGCCGGAATGCCTCGAAGCAACTGCACGCCGCCCTGAAGGTCGTGATCATCTCAGCCTATGGGGAGGGCCTCACCTCGGCGGAGTAGAACAATCTCGCGCCATGCGGTATAAAATCGGCATGAAGCCCACGAAGTCGTTGAAGAAGCAAGCTGAGAAAGCCGAGGCTGTAGCGCACCGCTCGGAAGACACCGAGCATGCTGAGCAGATGCACAATTTGGCTGAAGCATTCCGCGCGCAAAGCAGTGCGCTGAAAGCTGCAAGGAAGAAGGCGAAAGCGAAGAAGTAGCTTCGCCTTAACCCCGGCCGCACAAGCTAGTCATCAAGTTTCTCAAAGATGATCACGCCAGTCTTGGGATCGGCGTGAAAGTCCATTTTTTTACCGTTCTTGATGCCTTCACCCTCCCATCGGCCATCGTCGGCCTCGAGCTTGGAAACCAACGAGTAGCCAGACTGCAGGACCTTTGCGATCACTTGCTCCATTGGCATCCAGTCTGGCCTAGGCTGGTCAGCTCGCGCCATGGTGAAGGTGCCCATCAGCACCGAGCCGCAGAGAGCGAATGCAGCTAATCTGTTCATTCTAAACCTCTCATGTTTTCTTGGAGCCCAATCGAAAATACGGGCGAATGAAAGCTACCATCGCCATCCGCAACGACGACGCCCGCGGTGCCACCAACACACCCAGCGGCGCCCGCGCCGGGAACGTCTTCGCCAGCCGGGTCCGTGCGGCGGTCCCCATTGCACCGGCGTGATGAGACCAGCCCGTTTTTCAGTGGCTCCCATGACGGGTGCGACAGGCATCGCCTCTGTAGTATCAACGAAGCGAACGCTTGCGGCACCGACCGCGGCGAGCGCTATCACGTTGCCCGCTAAACGAAGGAATGACCGGCGGTGAGGGATTTCAGTCATCCATACCTCCTGAGTGTAGGCCATCGGCTATAACGTCAGATTAGAAAAGCTTTCCGTCAAGCGGCATCGGTTAAAACCCTAGCTTTTAGAGCCGGCGGCGGTCCTCGATCGCGGCCTTGTCTTGCGCGCCATGGCCGAGACCTACGGCAATTGGCCGTTTCAAATCGCTATTCCTGACGATGACGAGACTTGCATCGGCGCGACAAGTTTCTGTTCACGGGAGAAATTGTCGCTGCGTATGCTTGGCGTCAGCGTGATGCATGAACGTAGGAGATGGGCTGTTTTCTGCTTCACCCATCATCGAGATGCAGAAGCGCTGCGTAATGCATTCAAGGGTAGGTGGGTGCACACGCATTTGTGGCGCTCGGCAGAACGATAGGGGCCTCATGATATCGAAGTGGTCCATGGAGCAACGGCGCCGTCGTAAAGCTGAGCAGGCGACGCAGCCAAGCGCGGTCGACAAGGAGATGCTGGATCTGATGGGGCAATTACGTCGCTACGTCGGCGGCAATGGAGTTGATCGACAATCCGCGCGCTCTAGGGCTAGTTGTGGCAGACGAGGATGTGCCTAATCTAGAGTAGATGTTCGAAGGACTAATATCTTTAAACAGCTCTGTGGGAGCTTCTCAACGTTCCAATCCTGACGCTAGGTTCAAGGCCGCGCGACCGAGGCAATCTGGTGGGTCTGGTGTCACATCAAGTGAGCGATGAATCGTCTCGACGGTTGAGCTCGCCCTCGGGTGGAGGTGAAGTGAAGCGGCCAGATAATACGTCTTCGCGACTGGAATAGGCAGTCAGCAACGTCAGACACAGTGCGGTAAAAGCCATGAGAAGAAGCAGAAGCTCCGGATTCATCTCGTTTCTGACTCATCAGCGCGTAGTTGGCCAATCGACTCTCGCAGAGATCTCAACGTAATCGCAATGGTCGCGCATGGGCGACCATATCGGTGGCCCTCAATCAAAATCGCGCAGGTACTTTATAAGTAGAACGTTGGCGCAAAAGTCATTGCTCAATGAAAACTCAGATTTGACGGCTGTCAACTCGCACCGGGTGATGCTGCCTATCCTGCCAATAAGGTCATCTGCACGCCGGACGGTATCCGGTGTGTGAAATCAGACGATGGCGACCAAAGGACAGGAGAGAATAATGAAGGTGGTGATCCTTGCAGGCGGCTATGGCACGCGCCTCAGCGAGCATACGTCGGTCGTTCCCAAGCCTTTGGTCGAAATCGGCGGACGTCCAATACTCTGGCACATCATGAAGCTCTACTCGCATCATGGTCTGAACGAATTTGTGATCTGCTGCGGCTACAAGGGCTCGGTGATCAAGGATTACTTTCTGAACTATCTGCCGCACCAGGGTGATCTCACCGTCGACCTGCAACGCAATGATATCGAAATTCATCGCAACACAAGCGAGCCGTGGAAGGTCACGCTCGTCGATACCGGCGAGAAGACCATGACAGGCGGGCGATTGAAGCGCGTGAAGGACTATATCGGAAACTCGACGTTCTGTCTCACCTACGGCGATGGCGTGAGCGACGTGAATGTGCAGGAGCTCGTCAAGTTCCACCACGAGCAAGGAGCGCTCGCGACGGTAACAGCCGTTCAGCAGCCCGGCCGCTTCGGTGCGATTAATTTGTCGTCGGAGCGTCCACGCGCGGCCCACTTCCGCGAAAAAGATGCGCGAGACGGACAGGTGATCAATGGAGGCTTTTTTGTCGTCGAGCCCGAGGCGCTTGACGTGATTGATGGTGACAGCACGAGCTGGGAGAACGAACCGTTGGCTCAGCTCATCGATCGAGATCAGCTCGCGGTCTATCGACATCACGGCTACTGGCAAAATATGGACACTCTGCGCGACAAGGCCGTTCTGCAGGAGTTGTGGGATACAGGAAACCCTCCGTGGTGTGTCTGGGATCAGATATCCACGGGTCCGAGGTCCAATATTTCGCGTATGTCTGATCCGGCATTTTCCGGTCAGACTGTTAAGTGAGGGCGAAATTATGCGTGTGTTATATACAGGAGCTGATGGCTATATTGGCGCGGTACTTGGGCCAAAGATTCTCAGCAGCGGTCATGATGCAGTTGGCATCGACACAGGCCTTTATCGCCGGGGCTGGTTGTTTGATGATGGTTGCACACGGCCAATGGTCATTTCGAAGGACACTCGTCAACTAACGACGACTGATCTTACTGGAATTGACGCAGTTGTGCATCTTGCCGAGCTTTCGAACGATCCTCTCGGCGAGAATGACCCTGGCATGACCATGGAGATCAATCACGAAGGCTCGGTCGCCTTCGCAAGGAAATGTAAGGATGCCGGCGTTCAACGATTTGTCTACGCGTCATCATGTAGCATCTATGGCGCGTCCGGCGATGAGATGAAGACCGAGACGTCATCGGTCGATCCGCGCACTGCTTATGCCAAATGCAAAGTTCTAGTTGAGCGCGACGTAAGGGCAATGGCCGATTCGCGCTTCACGCCAGTGTTTCTTCGCAACGCCACGGCATTCGGCGCTTCGCCACGGCAACGTTTTGATCTGGTCTTGAACAACTTGTCCGGCTTCGCATACACCTCTGGAACAGTGCGTGTCATGAGTGATGGGTCGCCTTTACGACCGTTGGTGCATATCGATGATATTTGCCAAGCGATTGTATGCGCATTGGAAGCACCCCGCGAAGCGGTGTGGGGCGAGGCCTTCAATGTCGGCGACGAAACGCAGAACTATGCGGTCCGCGATATTGCGAATATCGTCAACGAGATATTCGCCGGCTCCATATTGACCTTTGGGCCTGCTGGCGCAGACGATCGTAGTTACCGCGTTTCGTTCGCAAAGATAAAACAGCATCTGCCAAGCTTTTGCTGCAAATGGGATGCGCGATTGGGAGCACTGCAGCTAAAAAGCGTCTTTGAGCGCATTCAGCTTGACGAGAAAGTTTTCAATGCGGCGCCCTTTACGCGATTGGCTGAACTCCGGCATCTGCGGGATACAGAACAATTGGATCCGCGGCTTCGTTGGACGCCAATGAAGGACATGTTCCCTGCAGTCGCGGCGGAATGACTGCCAACTAACCGCGACGTTTCCGCGCAGTCTGCATGTGTGCACCCTCGTGCCGAGTAGAATAAAGGTACTACAATCCAGCCGAGTGCGCGATTGTCGATATCGCGAGTGCATAATTTACGCGTGCGTACCTAGATTCATACGGGTCGTCGAAAAGTTCCATTTGATTCAATGAGTTGACAAGGGGGCGTTCGTAGGTATTCTTGTTGCATTGCGGAATATTAAATTGAGCGGCGGTAGAGGGCGCCCGAAGCAGAATTATCACCGCATAAACACATTGGATTACGCATACCAGGGGTTGGTGTCGTGTCAGTAATCTTAGTGGTCGACCAGCACAGCGTCTATCGAGCCGGCCTCAAGGACGTTGTTGAGGCAAGACTGCCACACTCCAGAGTAATCGAGGTGTCTCGCCTCGAGGTTTTCGAAGCGGATGATTGTTTCGACTTGATCCTGATGGACCGAGCAAGCCTCAACGACCTTTCGCTTGAGGTGCTCGCGCAGGTTTACGAGCGAAGACCAGCAACGCGCGTTGCAATCATGTCGACGTCAAATACCCGCGCTGACGTATTTGGTTGCCTCTCGGCTGGGTTTCACGGATTTGTTTACAAGCTACAATCCGACGAAGAGTTGCTGACGGCTATCAGCGACCTGCTCACTGGACGCATCTATGTTCCACGATGGCTCGCAGATGGCGATCATGGCAGCGTTGGCAGTCAGCGTACGATGACGGTCGATGTTGACAAACTTCGTTTGACGCGTCGCCAGCACGACGTGCTGCCGTTGCTGGCGCAGGGAATGTCGAACAAAGAGATTGCACGTGAGCTGAGCATCGCCGAGGGCACGAGCAAAATTCATACAGCTGCACTTCTTCGGGCGCTTGGCGCTCGCAATAGAACCGAGGCGGCGTTCATGGCCGCAAAGATTGTTGGACCGAAAGAACGTACTACTAGCCGCGCTTCCAGCACTCGTTTCATGATCGAAGGGATGGGTATGAATGGCGGCCGATCACGTATGAGATTTCCGGCATAGAGGTTGCTGTCGTTGATCCCGGGTAACCTGCAGCTATCCCAGCGCTGGCGACTTGCCCGGCGTGGGTTCATACAGCAACGCGCCGCGCCAGATTGTGATCGCCCCAAACGTGATGATCATAGCGGTCCCCGCGCCATAAAGCCCTATGAGCGGAAGACAGAGTGACTGGACGACAATCAGCCCAGTAACCGATGCGAGATTGGTGAGCGTCATAACGCCATCTCGGCGAGCCGTAAACAACGCCATAGCTCCAAAATCTGCCACGTTGCGCACTGCCATTCCCGCCATGATAAGCCAGAAGGCCGACAAGAAGTTTCCGATGGCTGGTTGCTTCAAGCACGGCAAGACGAGATAGAACGCCAATCCGGTCGCTGCACCCAATGCGATTGTCGAGAGCAATGTCGTGACTAGAAACGGCATCAGCAGCTTCTGGTGTTCTGAATCGCCGCCATGATGGTGTGCCTTGATCAGTATGGGGCGCTGTACCTGCAGGACGGCAATGCTCACGAAGGTGCTCACGGCGTTTGCGGCCGACCAATAGAGAAAGTAAATGCCGGTTAGCTCCAGCCCGAGGAAAAACGAAACCAGATAGCGATCGATATACTGGCTTGCAACAAAGCCGAGATCGCTCAGGTAAATGACGAAACCTTTCCTGATCGTGGAGAAAATTCGTTGTGGGTCGATCGCCGTCAGCGAGGTTGCTGTCCACGGCCACAGTCTGGTTGTCCAGAAGAACAGAGCCAAGGCCACGATACTGCCGGCGAGCCAGAAGCACAGCAACGCGGTCATGGATCTGAGTTCCGGATACCAGATGGCCAGTGGGGTATAGACCAAGACCCAGAGGGCCCCGCGAATGAAGGCGCTTATGTTGGCCAGAAGGGGCTTTTGCAAATTTGATAGTAACTGGAAAACGTCGTTGCCGAAGTGCTCTAGCAGCGTAATCGCAATGACCAGCGACCATATGCTCGATCCGTTCAGAAAGTGCGTGACCGGAAAGGAAATCGCCAGCGCCAGGGCGTAAACGATGGTGACAAAGGACCAGTAGTGCCGCAGCAGGTCGGTCAATTCAGCGAGCGGCAGCGTAACTGCATCTCGCACGATGAGGTGGACCATGCCCATTCCGATTAGGCTCGGTCCCACGGCGACAACGCCGGCGCAGAGTCCAAAGACCCCTAGCGATGAAAGATCAAGATAGCGGCCGACAAAGATGGCGAGTCCAAACTTGCATGCCAAGATGGTTACCCGCATCCCGAGGATAGCGACTGAGGTGGCAAGAAGCCCCGTTCTGACCAATGGCATGCGCTCTTTCGATTGGTGAAAGGGCTTCACTCTCAAGCGATATGCCGCTTCACCCGGTCACGCTTCTGGATGACCTCAAAAAGCAGCGTGAACCACTCGATGGGGCCATCTGTGAAGTCCGCATTCAATCATAAAAGGTCAGTGCATAATTGACGGTCGTCACAGAATTCGAAGATGACATCGATGCGTGAATCGCGCATATTCCGTGCGTGATAGTAAATACGTAGAATGCTGCGCTCGGCGGCAATACGCCAATATTATAGGCGCTATCATAACCAAAAATGTGCGCCAGCTAAGCGCAGTATAGTTTTCCCGACATTCGGTCTAGACCATCAGGCCAAGTTGGAACCATAGAAAACTTAGCGCACGAGCCTGAATTTTCTTAAAGTTGTCTGCATGCCACCTTCAACGCACGCTTTAACGTTGAGGGTTGGACCAATGCCGCTAGACATGGTTTCCCTAAAGCCGTCCTGCACACGTACGCCGATTGGTCTTACTGTGCTGCCCAGCAAGATAATGCTGGATCGTACTCCCACTCCGACGATTGTTCCGCGGGGCAGAGCCCTGTTCTGGGAGGGAGAGCAACAAAACCAGAAGATCGAAATCATCGAAGGCGTCGTGCGGGCAGTGCGTCTGCTCCCCGACGGCAACCGGCAAATCCTTGCCTTTTATTGGCCAGGCGATGTTGTCATGCCCACCCAGCAGGCGTGCCAAGAATTCACAGCTGAAGCAGTCACGGACTGCCGAGTCATTCGCACCACCGTTGCTCGCGTTTGTCATCAGGGCGAGCCATGCGGGACTCATCAAGTTCTGTCGGAAACACTCTCTCTTGTACTGACGATGAGCCAGCGAACCTGCGTCGCCCGGATTGCCTGGCTTCTGCTTCGCATTCAACCTCATTTGCGCGAGGACCCGAAGCGTCCAAAGGCGCTTCGGCTGCAACTATCTCGGGCCGATATCGCCGATCATGTCGGAACATCAATTGAGACTGTCTGTCGGGCACTCGCTGATTTCAAGACGAAAGAGCTAATTGATCTGCCCAGCCGAAAGACCATTCGCTTCATCAATCAAAATGGGTTGATGAAGGTCGCCAGCGCAAGGTCGCAGAGATAGCGGATAGTGTGGTGAAGCTCTCAAGATTTGGTAGGAGCAGATTCAATGGATCCGGTGGGCGATCGTAAGGCGGCGGCGAGACTGGAGCGACCGCACGGTCAGCACGAGTTCGGCGTACCGTCCTCCTTGTCAGTGATTTCCCCGCTCGTAGCGACGCTTGACCTGATATGGATTACAATCCTTTCCGTCGCGACGGGCATCATTTACGATGCTACCGCCGTCGCTGGCTATAGCAGCGTAGAAAACAATCTGGGCTCGGGAATGGCTGTCGCCATTCTGTATTCCGCTATTGCTCATGTTTCGAAGCTGTATCAAGCGTCCAATCTGCTGCGAGGTCGGTGGCAGGTTGGCAGATCCGCACTGACATGGTTGGCCGTATTTGCATCTCTCGCGGCTCTCGTTTTCTTGCTCAAGAGCGGCTCGACCTTCTCTCGTGGCTGGGTTTTACTTTTCTTTGCAAGCGGCCTTGTTGTTTCTTCCGTGTTGAGAGTCATCGTCGCGGAACTATGTTCCTATGTCATCCGCTCGAAGCTTATCCGGCCGAACCGGATCGTTTTGGTCGGTCTGGAGGAGGAGCTCGTCGGTAACGCAACGCTGAGTAAGCTTGAGTTATATGGCTACTCGGTCTGCAAAATCGTATCGCTTCCAATGGGGCCCGGCCAATTGCTCGATCCCGCCATCCTCAAGGAACGCATGCGCGAGCTCGTTCGCTATGTCCGCCAAACCGGGGTGGACGAGGTCGTGATTGCAATGCCCTGGGCATTTCTCGATGCGGTCGGGCAAGTCGAAAACGAGCTGCGTGTTCTCCCGATTCCAATCAAACTCGTTTCGGATCAAAGGACAGCTCGCCTGCTGGATCGCCCGCTGTTCGATTTTGGCCCGACAAAGGCCCTGCAGCTGCAGCGTGCGCCCCTGAGTGCCATGCAGCGGACAATGAAACGATCCATGGACCAGCTGTTGGCCGCATTGGGGCTCATTGTCCTGCTGCCAATGTTTGCGATTATCAGCATCGCAATACGCCTGGAGTCGCCGGGCCGATCGTTATTTCTGCAGCAGCGGGCGGGCTTCAACGGAAAGCCGTTCAAGATCTATAAGTTCAGGACGATGAACACGCGAGACGACGGGCCGGTCATTGTTCAGGCCAAGAGGAATGATCATCGCATTACGCGGCTGGGAGCGCTGCTACGAAAGCTCAGCATTGATGAGATACCGCAGCTATTCAACGTACTTCGCGGGGAGATGTCGCTCGTGGGGCCTCGGCCGCATGCATTGGCACACGATTCTGAATACGATCAGCTCATTGCAACCTATGCCATGCGGCACAAGATCAAGCCAGGAATTACAGGCTGGGCTCAGGTCAATGGATTCAGAGGCGAAACTCCAGAGATCGGCATGATGAAGAAGAGGGTCGAAAGCGACCTGTGGTATATCGAATCGTGGTCGATCTGGCTGGATCTTCGCATCCTGGTTTTGACGGTCTTTCGGGTGTTGAAGACTGACAACGTTTATTGATGTGTTGGTGAAGCTTGTTGCACGGGCGGCAGTGAAACCTCAGAACGCGACGCCTGCTGACGGCCAGTTCGGAGAAGCCGCAAGTTTTACTTGCCGACCGCGTCGCTGGGATGTCGGGCACCTTAGCACCGAAGCGAGATTGCGGGCACCCCCGTCATTTGATGAGCGCTGCTGTGCGAGCCGCATTGAGCGTAAGCGCGATTGTCATTGCGCTATCGGGGCAAAGTCTCGTTCAGCTATAGGGCGTCAATGCGCTTCTGTGCACAAGGTCATCACGGATACTGTGGCGGGGATGATCCAAATGGAGACATCGCGCTGCTGAAAAGCCGCGACGAAGGAAAGAATGTCGATCTCCTACCACCAACTACCATCTAAATCTGTCGAATCACGCAGAAATCTGCCATTTTCATGTCTTATGCTATCTGCGTGATGTGGACTGTCGACGTATGTGGTACGCCGCCAGCGCGGCCGTGGTGGTCGATCCACGATGTCTTTGCTCCCCTTAAGCGGATCTGCAAACTATGTCTTTGATACAGCACATCTTCGCAGTTTGGCTTATCGCGCATTTGGCGTGGGCGGCACTTGTGTTGCAAAGGGAGTTGCAGAGGTCGCGGACGACCTTCTGTGGGATCGGTAGTCGGTCGGGCGACGATGTCTCGAACGCCTCACGGGGCAATCTGTAAGTTTCGATTTTATCCTATCGTGGATTCAGCATAGCGCGAGTTGCGCCGATTTCCGGCTGCAGTATTGGAGGCTCGTGGTTTGCGTCGGGGTCTAAGCAGCGTCTTCGTGATCTGAGCGCCGGCTGGCGCGGTTGCCCCGCTGCTTGTTCTATCGCCATATCGATTGAACACGGGGCGGACGGGCCGACCGATCAGATATGTGTCAATTCCGTCTTCTAGCGCTTTGCGATACACGTGGAGCGCTTGATCAACTGCATCGATCGTTTGATCGATATCGTCGTCGGAATGGGAATAGCTCGTC
Source organism: Tardiphaga sp. 813_E8_N1_3 (assembly GCF_051811025.1). Lineage (NCBI taxonomy): Bacteria > Pseudomonadati > Pseudomonadota > Alphaproteobacteria > Hyphomicrobiales > Nitrobacteraceae > Tardiphaga > Tardiphaga sp. 813_E8_N1_3. The sequence goes on along the minus strand of NZ_JBPWQE010000001.1, from coordinate 3,969,428 downwards.
ACCAGCGAAGGCGCGATAATTCCGTGGCGGCAAAGTTCTTGCAAGAACAAGGTGCGGTATGGCTGCGACGGTATCCCGTCTCCATCACAGCAACTGTACACGAGATTGGACGGGCGCCCGGCCAGCTTGAATAACTGGCTCAAGCCATGGCGTGCCGCCGCGGCATCCACGCCGGCTTTCAATCGATCGCCTTGACGTTCCAATGTCTCAATCACGGCTTCTTCACGATAGACTTCCATCACAGCGAGCGCGGCGGCAAGTGCATGCGTTTCAGCGCCATGTGTCGTGGACAGCAAAAAGACGCGTTCTTTGTCGTGATCGCGACCGCCCTGCATCATAATCTCACGCTTGCCCGCCAGCGCTGAAATGGCAAAGCCATTTCCAAGGGCTTTGCCGAAAGTGCTCAAATCCGGCGTTACCTTGTAGAAGTTCTGCGCCGTACGTGTCGGCCATCGAAATCCCGTGATCATCTCATCTAGGATGAGGAGCGTTCCGTTGCTCGTGCAGAGCTGGCGAATTCCCTCCAAGAAGCCTTCGGTAGGCGCAACATCCCTTTCGGCCTCTAGAATGATGGCGGCGATCTTGCCCGGATAGAGCGCAAACAGCACTGCCACCGATGCCAGATCATTGTAGCGAAACGTCAATGTGAGGTCTTTGATCTCTTCGGGAATGCCGGCGGCCATCTGCGACGTGCCGATCGCCCAGTCATCATAGGAGTAGAAAGGATGGTCGGAGCAGAGCGCAACAATGTCCCGCCCTGTGTAAGCCCGCGCGAGCCGGATTGCAGCCGTGGTCGCCGTAGATCCGTCCTTGGTGAATTTTACCATCTCGGCGCCTGGAATGACCTCCAGAAGGCTTTCCGCACATTCGACTTCGAGTGGCGACGGCCGGGTAAAATTCGACCCATGTCGTAACTCAGCCGCCGCAGCTTCAATAACGGGGGGGAAGGCATGCCCCAATCCGACGGAGCGAAGCCCCATGCCATATTCGATGAATTCCGTACCCTCAGTATCCCACACATGGCAGCCCAGTCCCTTAGCAACGAAGGCTGGGGCTGAGACTGGGAACTGGTCGTCACCCTTTGCATAAGTGTGGGCTCCGCCGGGGATTGCCGCATGCGCTCGGATCCGCAATTGCTCGCGAACGGACGCGTCAGTGGATGAAACTCCATTCTCAAAAATGCTGTCGGCCATGAAGGTAACCTCTATCGACGCAACAATACAAAAGTGTGCAATGATAATTTGTCGCAGCCGAAACGGGTAGGAAACTTGCGCGTCGTCAAGTCCGAACACGTTTTTGACGAAATTAACGCGCGATCGCTGACCGGACGAGCGCAATACGGTACGAGACCCGCTTAAGCCGGGCCGGAAGGGGATTCCCCTGCGGAGGCGGACCGATACTCGCGCTGCGGCGTTGGACGCGCGGCCACGACGGTCCTCGACTATTGAGCATTGTCATGTTCAAGCGAGTGGGGAGAGTTAACATCCATGCTGCTCACGACGATCAGATGTGGATGACGCCGCTATGGATAAGCTGAACTCACAAAATATCTTGGCTGATACCGTGATCTCGAAGGGCGAGCGCCGGAGGCTCGATTGGCCGAAGGCGGTAGTCCTGCTGGCAGCCGGGGCAACCATCGCCTGGATCTATGTGCTGGGCCGGGCATGCGTTACGGCTATCCAATTTGCCATTCTATAGAATGTTGGTCATCCGTGCGTTGCGCCACTACGCAGAGATTGTGACGCGCATGTAGCTGTCGTTTGGCGCTCCAGGCGGGTATGAAACTACTTTGTTCGCAGGCCTAAATGATCCTTACCGAGACAGATCTGGCAGGCGCTTTCGTCATTGACGTCGAGCGACACGAGGACAGACGTGGATATTTCTCGCGTGTGTTCTGTGTTGAAGAGCTCTCCGCTCCTGGGCTGGAAACCTCGATCCGGCAAGCGAACCTGAGTTACAACTGTAAGGCAGGAACGCTAAGAGGACTGCATTTCCAATACCCGCCATACGCAGAAGAGAAATATGTTCGCTGCGTCAGGGGCGCTGTTTTGGACGTTATCGTGGATCTTCGTCCTGAATCCAATACCTACTTGAGGCATGTTTCCGTCAAGCTTTCCGCCGAAAACGGTCGCGGCCTTTATATTCCGAAGCGATTCGCGCATGGTTTCATCACCTTGGCTGATGACACCGAGCTTCTTTACTTCATGAGTACGTCTCACATGGCCGGCGGCGAGGGAGGCATCGGATATCAGGATCCGCTCCTCGGCATCAGCTGGCCGGCTGTTTCGGTAATCTCCGAGCGGGACGAGGCCTGGGCGCCTCTCAAAGGCCGCGAAGCGGAAATGCGGGCGCGCATGTCCACGCCCGCGAGCAGCGAACCGGCGCACAGTCTCATTCCGATGGCCGACTAACATCGAACAAACGATTGCCGCAAGGCGCCGCGCCAATCCGCAATCCCATCCGTCAAATAAAGTAGTTATGATAACTTGACAGAGGTCAAGTGAACGGGTGCGCAGACAAATACGGTGCCGGTGCGAGATAACGCGAACGCGCATCAGGAGCGTACCCATGTTGAATCAAGAAGTCGCTGTGCAGTCCTTCAATTCGGCGGCGACACCGTCGTCGCATTCGGATGAAACATGTACCTGCAGATTCTGTAGTGCTCCTCTGGAGAATGTGTTTCTCGACCTTGGGATGTCTCCTCTCGCAAATTCCTATCTGAAGAAGGATGACAAGGGAGAAAAGGAGAAATTCTTCCCGCTGAAGGCCTATGTATGTAGCGAGTGCCTTCTTGTTCAGTTGGAAGAGTGGGAAAGCCCGGAGAACATCTTCGGCGATTACGCGTATTTCTCGTCATACAGCGAATCATGGCTTCAACATGCCAAGAAGTATGTCGACAACGTAATCACTCGCTTTGGCCTCGGTCCAGATACGAGCGTCGTCGAGATCGCAAGCAATGATGGATATCTCCTGCAGTACTTTGTCGAGCATGAGATCCCGGTCCTCGGAATCGAGCCGGCGCAGAATGTTGCAGCGGTCGCCAGAGCGCGCGGTATTCCCACGCGCGTCGATTTTTTCGGTGAGCGGTCAGCCAAAACGCTTCGCCGCGAAGGGCTGCGTGCCAATCTTCTGATTGGAAATAACGTGCTGGCGCATGTGCCAAACCTGAATGATTTTGTCGGCGGGATCAGCATTCTCCTCGATGATCGTGGCGTGGCGACAATGGAATTCCCGCACCTCATGCGGCTGTTTGACGAATGCCAGATCGACACGATTTATCATGAGCACTTTTCCTACTTCTCGTTTCTGACTGTTGAAAAGATTTTTGCGTCCCACGATATGACGTTGTTCGATGTTGAGGAGCTGTCGACCCACGGTGGTTCGCTCCGGATCTATGCACAGCACACTGGTCGCGGACGTCACGCAATGTCGAGCCGGGTGTCAGCGTTGCGCGAAAAGGAGATCGCGGCGGGATTCGCCAATCTGGAGCATTATCAGGCCTTCGAGGAACGCGCCCTGGAGACGAAGCGAAAGCTGATCGACTTTCTGGAAACAGCAAAACGTGAAGGCAAACGGGTCGTCGGATATGGAGCGCCGGCCAAGGGAAACACTCTGCTGAATTACTGCGGTGTCAGCGCCGACCTCGTCGAGTATACGGTCGATAAGAACCCACACAAGCAGGGGCATTTATTGCCCGGCACGCACATCCCAATCTATGAGCCGGAAAGGATAGGGGTGACAAAGCCGGACTATATCCTGATCCTTCCGTGGAATCTGCAACAGGAGATCATCAGCCAGCTGTCATTTGCCCGCGGTTGGGGAGCAAAATTTATTGTTCCTATTCCGGAGCCTGTTGTCATCGCGTGACGATCCGAACGTCAGAATACAGAGTGGAGTGAGACCTGGCGATGCATGATATTGTTCGGAAGGTGGTGTCGGGTCGACTTGAGGGGGGCACCGCGACGACCGAGCTATCGGCCGATCGCAGTGGTCAAGCCATGCATGACTTCATTGCAGATCTCTATCCGATTTGCAGGAGCATTACCGGCGAGGGGGTTCGCGAAACCCTTCGTCATATTCAGAAGTATGTGCCGCTTACCACCTGTGAGGTGCCGTCCGGTTTGAAAGTTTTCGACTGGACGGTGCCATCTGAGTGGAATATCCGCGATGCTTACATCAAAAACAGCGCGGGAGAGCGCATAGTAGATTTCCGCGCGTGCAATCTTCATGTGGTTAGTTACAGCGTGCCTGTCCATGTGCGCCTTAATCTTGAAGAACTGAAGAAACACCTCTTTTCAGATCCAGACCATCCGGACGTCATTCCGTATCGCACGTCGTATTATCACGCCGCCTGGGGATTTTGCGTCACACATACGCAGTTGCTGGCGCTCAAAGAAGACGAGTACGAGGTTTGCATCGACTCGATGCTTGAACTCGGGCATCTGACCTATGGAGACTTACGGCTGCTAGGGAGCTCACCGGAGGAAGTCCTTATATCCTGCCACGTGTGCCATCCATCTCTTTGCAATGACAATCTATCCGGAATTGCTGTTGCAACAGCGCTCGCGCAGTATTTGCGCAACATGGATCTGCGCTACTCTTATCGATTTGTGTTTATCCCAGGCACAATCGGATCGATCACCTGGTTGGCGTTGAATCAAGCGCATCTCAGCCGGATCAAGCATGGCTTCGTTTTGACGTGTGTGGGCGACGCTGGGAGCCCGACATACAAATTAAGCCGCCAAGGCAATGCCGAGATCGATCGTGCGTGGACCTATGTATTGAAGCAGGGTGGCGAGCCCCACACAATTCAGCCGTTCTCACCATTTGGCTATGACGAGCGGCAATATTGCTCACCCGGCATCAATCTCCCGGTCGGCTCATTCATGAGGACGCCGCACGGGAAATTCCCCGAGTACCATACATCGGCTGACAATCTGTCATTCGTGAAACCAGCATCTTTACGCGATTCATTGGACAGGGCAATCGCGGCGATCGATGTGATTGAGAACAATCAAAAATATACCAATCAAAAGCCAATGTGCGAGCCGAAGCTCGGTGAATATGGTCTTTACAGCACCATTGGCGGGCGCTCTGCTGGTGAGTACCAGTTGGCGTTGCTATGGATTCTGAATATGTCGGACGGTGCAACCTCTCTGCTCGATATCGCCGAACGCTCAAGTCTGCCCTGGGGGACCCTTAAGGAGGCGGCTTCTGCATTACAGTCCGCCGGCCTGGTGCGCTGAGCGGGCCAGCGTCTGCCGCGTGCGAGTGAGCTAGCGCGGCACATGCTGGTTCCGAACGGTGGGGAGTACGGCGATCGTAATTAGATCTTTGTGCTATCGCTCGCGCAGACTTTCTTGTTTGTAGCGCAGCAGCGGGGATATGATGTAGCTGATAATCCGACGTGATCCGGTGTTGATCTCAACGGTGACAGCCATGCCGGCCGAAAGATCAACGGTTCTATTTTCTACATCCATCTGTTTGCGATCCACCGATACGCGTGCGGAATATACGAGCTCCTGACCGGCCGGTTCGCTGCTGGCAGTGTCTGTAGCAGGTGAAGAATCGGCGCCCCGGGCAGGCGGCTTGTTGCGGGTGATGGCATCCTTCGAGATGCTCAGAATCTTGCCGCTCAGAAGGCCGTAGCGCGTGAAGTTGAACGTATCGACCTTGATAGCCACGTCTTGGCCCGGTTCGACAAATCCGATGTCCCTGTTGGAAATATTAGCTTCGATTTCCAGGCGGCTGTCTTCCGGGACAATCAGCATGAGAGTCTGGGCCGGAGTGGCGACCCCGCCAACAGTGTGAACGGACAATTGCTGGACGGTACCGTCGATAGGAGCCGTCAAGGTCTGTAGCGCGGTGCGGCGCTCCGCCTTGATGACGTCCTGCGTGAGGCCCGCGACCTTCTGTTCCGCTTTGGCCAGTTCCTCGAACAGCGATCTTTCATATTCTGCGACCGCCTTCGTTCGCATTTCGACTAACACCGCAATTGCAGCCTCCGCTTCGCTATGGCGGCTGTCCTGTACGGTCAGCTCCTGGCGTTGGGTAACCAGGTCCTGCAGTTCGGTGAGATAATTGATCTTCGAGCCCAGGCCCTTCTGAAACAGCTGCTCCCGGATTTCGACCCTTTGCTGCAAGGGATTCAAGACGGCGCGCAATTTCTCGCTCAATGCCTTGGAAGTCGCTCGCTCGGCCTCCTTTTGTGCAATCTGGCCATTGATGGTTGCGAGTTTGGCAGCTTGCTCGGCGGTCTGGCTGATAAGAAAGCGCCGGTGCATCTCAACGAGGGCCGAGGGCGCATTGCTCGGCGAGGCAAATGCATTCAGGGGAGTCTGCGCTTTACTCAAAGCCGCCTTCAGCCGTGCCACGTCAAGCTCCGACCCAAGGAGGTCACTTTTGAGGTGGCCAAGTTCTGCGGTGCTCATCGTGGCATCGAACGCGATCAAAGGATCGCCGCTCCGCACGGCCTGGCCGTCCGTAACGCTGATCGCTCGAATGACACCGGCTTCGAGAGGCTGGATTGATTTCGTGCGTCCGCTCGGGACGAACTTCCCCGGTGCGGTGGCCACAATATCGACGGTGCCGAATGTCGCCCAGATGAGCGTGAATGTGAAGATGGAAGCAATAGTATACGCGACTGCGCGCCCGATTGGAGACGGAGGGGTTTCCACGATTTCTAGAGCAGCGGGCAGGAATGCCAATTCATGAACATGAGACGTCTGATCCCGCGGCTTCAGGCTGGCCACAGCATTACCGAATCTTCGGGCCTGACTGGACATGGCGGCGGCACCCCGTCGTGCAGTGACCAGAACCGCGACTTGGCCCTGGGGGCTATGCGACGCAGCCTGGTCGAGCCGACGTGGCTTCTGGAGGATGCGTGTCAACACCTTGCGAATCCTCAGGATCGACGCGGATACCGGAGATAGCTTTCGGATTAGAAGCAGGCGGCCATCCCAGAATGAGGTGAATTGTGCCTCATTCAGAACGCTTGGACGAGATGCACCAGCATGGAGAACGACGACCTTCTCGCCGGCGACGCTGCCGACAATCGAGAAACTGCCATTGCGAAGAGGAATGATGCCCGGAAGTGCATATTTGGGAAGGTCAATCCACCTTGTTTCGATACATCGTGCGGACAGTTCGGCCTTCCGTGCGTAAGCTAGAATACTTGCAACATCGATGGGACCGTTGTTGCTGATGCTGCGCAGCAGGGCAACGTCGACCTCCAATCCGGCCAGGCGTAACAGCATCTCCAGGGCAAAGAAGCCGGGATCGTCGCTAGCGTGCAAGGATGTGGTCTTAAGTACGGTCAAACTGCGTCTCTCGCTCTTGGGATAATTCGAATCCCGAATACAGAATAATCTGGCAATGCGTCGAGACAGGGATCAAGCCGGGTCATGAAATCCCGCCTGCAAACGATAAAGCTTGGCATAGCGCCCGCCGGCTTTTATGAGGTCCTGATGGGTGCCGTCCTCGACCAGCCGTCCATTCTCGATCGTAATGATGCGATCGGCCATGCGGAGGGCGGAAAGGCGATGAGCAATAATGAATACTGTACGCCCCTTGGCGATTTGCGCCATATTCTTTTGGACGATCCGTTCGCTTTCGTAGTCGAGCGCGCTTGTAGCCTCATCGAAGATCAAAATACGGGGATCAGTTATGAGAGCGCGCGCGATGGCGACGCGTTGGCGCTGGCCGCCCGACAATGTGTTGCCCCGCTCGCCGACGACAGTATCGTAGCCTTCCGGAAGCTCGAGGATAAACTCATGGGCGCCCGCGAGAGCGGCAGCTTCGACAACTCTTCCGGCAGGTGTCGCTGGATCAACCAAAGCGATGTTTTCGCGAATGGAGGCATTAAGCAGAACGCTATCTTGCAGGACAACGCCAATCTGTCGACGAAGCCAACTTGGATCGACCTGTGCGATGTCGACGCCGTCGACCAAAACCCGGCCCGTTTCGGGGACATAGAGGCGCTGAACCAGTTTCGCGAGCGTGCTCTTGCCCGACCCGGATGGGCCAACCACTCCAATAATTTGTCCAGCAGGACAATGGATGTTGATGTTGTAGAGGATTTCCGGCCCATCGATGCGATAACGGAACGTTACATGTTCAAAGCGGACGTCCCCTCTGATGGCCGCAAGCGACATCCGACTGGGCATATAGGCTGGCTCCGGAGCGGTATTCAGGATGTCACCAAGCCGGGCAACCGAGAGGCGTGTTTGCTGAAAGTCCTGCCAGAGTTGGGCCAGTCTGAGAATTGGTGCGTTGACACGGCCCGCGAGTAGATTGAAGGCCACCAGTTCGCCGACGGTTAGGTCACCACTGATGACCAGCTTGGCACCAAAGTATAGAATCAGCGCACTCACGATTTTGCTAATGAACTGAACGAACTGGCTGGTGAAATTGCCCAGACTGAGGACGCGAAAGCTGGCAGACACATAGGCTGCCAGCTGCTCCTCCCAGCGCCGCTGCATCTGGGGCTCGACCGCCATTGCTTTCAACGTTTCGATGGCAGTGATACTTTCGACCAGAAATGCCTGGTTCTCGGCGCCGCGCCTGAATTTTTCATCGAGCCGGTACTGGAATAGCGGCGTCGCAACGGCAGAGATGACGATATAAATGGGAAACGCGGCGACTACGATCCACGTGAGGAGTGGCGAGTAAACAAATAGAACACCGATGAAGATGACCGTGAAGAACAGATCGATGGCGACGGTCAAAGACGAACTGGTGAGAAAATTCCGGATGTTCTCCAGCTCACGGACGCGCGCTACGGAGTCGCCGACGCGTCGGGTCTGGAAATAACCGATCGGAAGCGCCAATAGATGCCGAAACAACCGGGCGCCGAGCTCGACGTCGATGCGGTTGGTGGTGTGAGACAGGAGATAGGTCCGAAGAATCGAAAGGATGGTCTCGAACAAGGCGATGGCAATTAGGCCGATCGCGAGCACGTCGAGGGTGCTCATACTGCGATGAACAAGAACCTTATCGACGACAACCTGGAAAAAGAGCGGAGAGACCAGCGCAAATAGCTGGAGGAAGAACGAAGCAAGCAGAACTTCGCTCAATAGCCAGCGGTACTTGTAGATTGCCGCGATGAACCAGGTGAGGTCGAACCGCCGAGCCAGATCCGAAAGGGTCGCCCGTTTCGCCATCAAGAGAAGCGGGCCGTCCCATAGGGTTGTCAGCTCGGATGGCGTCATCATTGTCGGCTGCGATCGACCCGGCTGTAGGACGATGACCCTCTCGGGCTCGACCTTGCCGAGCAGGAGGAACTGACCGTCCTTGAGAAGCGCCAGGGCCGGCATTGGCACCTTGGACAGCCGCACCCAACTGCTGCGCACAATGCGCGCCTTCAGGCCGAGATCCTTGGCGCAACGGAGCATTTCAGCCACGCCGATGAGCTTGTGGCCGAACTGATGCCGAATGCGCTCCGGGTCAATGCTCAGCCCCTGAAATCTGAGCATCATGACGAGAGCTATAAGACCGCCGTCGGACTTTGCTGCCGTTGGCTCGAGGTGCTCTTCCATTGGTCCCCTCGCGCCGCGCGGCACCTGTGCTGCTACCATGTCGAGCTCGAGCCGCAGTAATGATCCGGTCCAATTCTGGCGCCGAAATAGAGGAGAAGTTCAGGCAGATGTCGTTGAGAGAAGACTCTATTGCACTGCGCTAAGCGGAGTTGACGCCCGTCAATATCACCGTCGTACCTACGCATACGCTTCGTTCATAGGTCGTTTGAGAGACATCTGAGAGATGGCTTCAACCCATAAAGACGAGGTCATTACGCATGCCCGCCAGTAGCGCGTTCCGCAACGAGACCATCGTGATGCTAAGGCCGTCGCAGGCTGAACGTAGCGCGGACGGGGTCCCTGATATTCAACGGCCGACACTGAGTTGCGCTGCGGATCAGTTGGAAAAGATCCTTGTCGCGAATAAATTCTTCTTCCGGAATGGCGGCTCAGAGGCCGTGATGTTCGACGAAATGGACTGGATGAAGGAGCGCGGCATCGACGTCGTGGAGTTCTCCATGCGCGACAGTCGCAATCGTCCGTCGAATTACGAATCTTACTTCGTTTCCGAGAAGAGCTACAAGGCGGGGTCAAGGATTAGCAAAATAAAGGCGGCGATTTCCTTCGTTCGGTCTCAGGAAGCGGTAAAGAATATTTCCAAGCTCATACGCGACGAGAATCCCAGCCTTTTACATTGCCACAACATTTACCATCAGCTGACGCCGTCGATCATCAATGCCGCTGCGCGGCTTTATACACCGGTCGTTCTGACGCTGCACGACTACAAGCCGGTTTGCCCGGTCTACACGCAGCTGTCGAATGGTGCGGTCTGCACGGACTGCACCAGCGGACGCTTCGAATCGATCTTGCATAAACGATGTGCGGACGGGTCGCTGGGGCGAAGCGCGTTACTTTGGGCCGAAGCGCGGTATCACGCGGTGGCGCAAAGTTATCAACGTGTCAGTCAATTCATCGCACCCAGTCGATTCATGCGTGACGCCGTCGCACGCCGGTTCGGGGACGCGAAAGTCACGCATATTCCCAATGGTATCGACGCCTCCGCGATCCAGGTATCTCGTGAAGATAGCGGCTATGTCCTCTATCTCGGGCGACTTTCGGCAGAAAAAGGTGTGGCCACGCTGCTGAAAGCACATGCCGCAGACAGCGCCACTTGGCGGCTTGTCGTGGCCGGGACCGGGCCTCTGTTATCTGAGCTCCGGACGCAATTTCCAGACGCCGAGTTCAAGGGACATCTGGCTGGTGGAGATCTGACGAATGTCATTCGCGGGGCCGCCGTCGTCGTGGTGCCTTCGGAGTGGCACGAGAACAGCCCGCTCTCGATCCTGGAGGCGATGGCGCACGGAAAAACGGTTCTGGCATCGCGAATTGGTGGAATTCCCGAGTTGGTCAGAGACGGATCGACCGGGCTGCTATTTGCCTCGAAGGACGTTCACGACCTATCGAGCAAAATTCGACTGCTGCTCGCAGACCGGGGCCTCCGCGGGCGGCTTGGTGCTGAGGCCAGGAAGGTCGTCGAAGCCGAATACTCGCTTCAAGCCCATGGGGCGGCGCTGCTCGCGCTCTACCAAAGCGTCGTGAATCCCCCGAAGGAACAGAACAGAGTCGGAGTATAAAATGGATCTCACTATCATTTCGACGTTCCGCTGCAATTCCAAGTGCCAGATGTGCTATATCTGGCAGAACCCAACAGATCCGCGGGAAGAGATATCACTCGAGACACTGTCGAAACTGCCACCTGGCTTCGACAACCTCAATGTGTCGGGTGGTGAGCCAACACTTCGCAAAGATCTCGCCGAGATCGCGGATCTGCTTTATCCGAAAGCGCGTGTCCTCGAGATTTCGTCGAATGGCCTGCATCCCGAACGCCTGGTTCCGATCATCAAGAAGTATCCGAACATCAAGGTTCGGTTCTCGATCGAAGGTGACCAAGTAACGAGCGATACGATCCGGGGCGAGAAGGGCGGCTATGCCACGAAGGTCGCCGGGCTCCGGATGCTGAAGGAGGCGGGCGGCACGGATCTTGGCTTTGCGATGGTGATCCAGGACGAGAATGTAGACCAGCTGGTCGATGTCTACGAATTCGCCCGCAAGGAAGGCTACGAACTCGCAACCTCGACGCTGCATAACGCCTGGCAGTTCTACAAGAACGACAACTATTTTTATGATCGGCGCAGTGTCGCGCGCAAGGTCGAGGGGCTCGTCGAGGCGCTGTTGAAAAGCAACAAGCCGAAGAACTGGTTCCGCGCCTATCTGAATCTCGGTTTGATCGAGAAGATTCTCGGTCACGACAGGCTCATTCCCTGCAGCGCCGGTAAGGACTTCGCGTTTATTGACCCGTGGTCGGATGTTTGGGCATGCAACGTCCGGTCCGATCTTCCGATGGGAAATCTTGCAAAGCAGTCATGGGATGAGATTGCCAACAGCGATACCGCCCGGAAGACGCTCGGCAAGGTCGCCGGATGCGCACAGAATTGCTGGATGGTGACCACCGCACGGACCGCGATGCGGTCCCGGATCGTACCGCAACTGCCAAAGCAGGAGCCATTGATGTGGGTCCTCAAAAACAAAGCCAAGGTGTCGATGGGCAAGAAAATCTGCTTCGACAGCTATATCGACTATTCGGATGCCCGGCCGTCGCCGCATGTCGAGCGACCGTCATTTCTGGACAAGACCGTCAAGGCCAAGCTGGTCAAAGGGCGCGTAACGACCGACCAACATTACCCACTGAAGTCATTCATCAACAACTAAGAGCGGGGGAGTGGCGCCATGAGTAAGGGAGAGGTCTACACGTTCGGGTTTCGTGGCTTCCCGGAGGTTCAGGGCGGGATTGAGAACCATGTCGAGAACCTTACGCCGAGGCTTGCAAAGTTAGGGCAGAGGGTAACTGCCTGCGTGCGATCGCCATATGTGGACGCGCAGGAAGGCGATGCGTGGCGCGGAGTGACGATCCTTCGCCTCTGGACTGTGCGCAGTGTGTATCTCGAAACGCTGCTGCATTCGCTGATCTGTGCGCTCGTCGCCGGGATTAAGCGACCGAGCGTCGTGCATATTCACGGGATCGGTCCGGCGATCGTGACGCCGTTGCTGAGATTATTCGGCTTGCGCGTCGTCGTGACGCATCATGGCGAGGACTACAATCGAGAGAAATGGGGGTGGGCTGCGCGGACGATTCTGCGGACCGGCGAGGCATTCGGAATGCGATACGCGCATAAGCGGATAGCCGTCAGTCGCAGCATCGGTCAGCTTATCGAGGAAAAGTATGAAAAGACGTGCGACGTCATACCAAACGGGGTCGTATTCTCCGAGCTTCCGCTGAACACAGACAAGATCAACGCGTTGGGTCTCGAAGCGGGACGGTATGTATTGACGGTTGGGCGGCTGGTCCCCGAGAAACGGCAGATCGATCTCTTGCGAGCATTCGAAGGATTGAAATCGGATGGATGGAAGCTCGTCATCGTTGGGCGGATCGATCACAAGAACGAATACGCAGATCGGCTTGTGATCGAGGCGCAAGGCCGGGACAACGTTGTCATGGCCGGATACCAAAGCGGCGAGACGTTGCGTCAGCTCTATGCGCATGCTGGACTTTTCGTATTGCCGTCGTCGCATGAAGGATTACCAATCGTCCTACTCGAAGCCTTGAGTTATGGGCTTCCGGTGTTGGTTAGTGACATTCCGTCAAACTGCGAAGTTGTGACGGACCCAGCCAATATCTTTCCGGTCGGAGATTGCGAAGAACTTAGATCGAAGATGGCTGCTCTCACTGCGGTCCGGATGGGAGCGGTCGAGCGCGAGACGATTCGACATGAGAGTACGCGCCGTTATGACTGGAATGATATCGCCTCGAAGACGCTCGAAATTTATGATGCCGTGATGGGGGCGTCCCACCCGGACAGGTCGTCAACGCGTCCGCAGAAGGACAAGGATGACCTCATCGTCAGACCTCCAATTGGACGCCGGCAGAAGCGACGACCATCGATGGTGGTGCCGGAGGTTGCGGTGATGAGGGCAAAGGGTGAGGAAGCGATCAACGATATGAGTGGCCGTCGATGAGCGAATTTGCGATCGAAAGCCGTTCCACTGTTGCGGTACCGAAATCGTCCTACTTCCCGACGTTCTGCATCGGCTTGTTGATCATCAATATCTGCGCATTTCTCTATCACTTTCTGGGAGCACAAGTCTTCAATGCCGTGGGAAACGCCGTCAGCCTCGCGATCATCGGATATTCAATTCAGATCATTATGCAGTCGCAGCGGGAGGACAGCGCGGCGAAGGGATATCTGCTCGTCGCACTGGTGACGACGACGTTAAGTGTCATCTACAATCTGCAGGTTGCGTCGATGACGGATGCTCTCAAGTATCTCTCAATCTATGTGTTCTATGCCGCGGGACGCGCGACCGGCGGCAAAATGAAACCAATCGAGTTGCGCTGCGTTGTTGCGCTCGGCATTGTGCCGATACTTTTCTTGCTGACCAAAGGGAGCAGCAAGGTTTACGAGAATGAGAGCTTTGCGAGTGAAGTCTTCTCGTATTTTCCGAACGCGAATACCGGTGTTCTGTATTTTTCGGCGCTTCTGTTTGCGGTAACGCAGCTCTACGGCAACCGGGTCATTCTGTTTCAGTTCATCAATGCTATCATCATGAACAAGCTGGGGGCAGCCGTCGCGACAGCAGTGGCGTCCTGCTTGTGGATTGTAATGCCGATTCGGAGAAGTTCTATCGTTTCTCTTATTGCCGTTGGCATAGGCGGCGCTATCGCGCTGTCGGTTGGCGCCCTCGACCGCGGAATTGCGACGTACGACAACTTGATGCTGGTATTCAGCATGGATCCGAGCGCGATTGCGTCAATGTCCTACAAGCAGCTTGTCACCATGACGGGGTCGACAGATCTTTCAGCATTCTTTCGTCTGATACACTGGACGGATATCTGGAATGTGTATTCGAGCCAGGGGACCAGCGTTTTTCTTCTTGGTTACGGATCGGGGCAAACGGCGCTCGTTACCTATGCTGCGCTCGTTGCCCATAACGACTATCTGCGCATTCTGGCAGAGTACGGTTTGATCAATCTCGCCGTCTTCGTTCCATTTCTGATCCACGTTTACCGATCACTTCCGGTTGGAGCGACGCGAGTTCTTTTGGTAGTCCTCTGTATCTACTTTTTCTCGGAGAACCTCCTCGATAATTTTACTTCGATGGCGCTGTACTTTGCCTATGCCGGCCGGGCGTCGGTGATGCATGGAAGCCGTTCCGACGCGCAGGCGAACGCAAGGAAAAGGGCGCGATACGTCAGTCGGGAGACCGACGAGAAAGAATTTGTCTAGTTGGCCGGAGATGTCGACCGTGAAGATTGTAACGGCCGAGTCTGGCGGTCCGTATGTGAGGCTGAGCGCTGCGTGTGGGGTGGATGATGAGTGAGACGCCGAATGTCGTGGTTGTGGGCGGTGCTGGGTACATAGGGTCGCATTGCTGCAAGGGTCTTGCAGAAGCCGGTTATCGTCCAATTTGCTATGACAATCTGTCGACGGGACATCGATCATCGGTCAAGTGGGGCCCGTTGATCGAAGGCGATATTCACGATCAGCGATACCTGGCGGAGACGATTGAGAAATATCGCGCCGTGGCGGTGTTTCACTTCGCCGCCTCGAGCCTCGTCGGCGAATCCGTCAGTGATCCGGAAAAATACTACAGAAATAATGTTGAAGGCACGGTGAGTCTGTTGCGTGCCATGCGCGATGCGTCGTGCAAGACATTGGTGTTCTCGAGCAGCGGCGCTGTCTATGGATGCGTTGATAAGGATTTGATTGAAGAGAGTGAAGTCCTGCAGCCGATCAATCCATATGGGAGAACCAAGCGGATCGTCGAGGATATGTTGGCGGACTTCGGTGAGGCTTATGGCCTGGCGACAATCTGCCTGCGATACTTTAACGCGAGTGGCGCGGATATTGGCGGGGAGATTGGCGAAAACCATTCCCCCGAGACACATCTAATCCCACGCGCCATTCTGGCGACGCAGGGCAAGCTGGAGGATTTTGCGATTTTCGGAGATGACTACGCGACTCCCGATGGCACGGCCATACGTGACTATATTCACGTGACGGATCTGGCGCAGGCCCATGTCCTTGCCTTGAAGCATCTTCGCGCGGGTGGGGCCGGCGGATGCTTCAATCTGGGAACGGGAAGGGGATACTCCGTCAAGGAAATCATCGGCCAAATTCGGCGTGAGACGAATAGGGAGACGCCATTTGTCATCAAGCCTCGGCGGAGTGGTGATCCGCCGGTACTGGTTGCAAATCCGGGGCGCGCCAAGGAAGTGCTGGGCTTCCAGCCCAGGTATTCGGACCTTTCGACCATCGTCGGTTCTGCATGGAAGTGGCATCAGCGAGCGACCTGAGAGAGACGCGGTATGCGATGCGCTCTCACGCAGTCATAGGCTGTCGATTTTCCGCTATTACTCAGCCATCGAAATTGCACCGGATTGAAAACTGGTGGCGCTGGCGTGCGAACATGCTAGAGGGAGGTGGTACGTAGACCCTGGATGCCGGTTCGTGCGCACGCTGACTGGCAGTCTGTTTAGCCTGAGATAGCCGGCGCCAATGACCATTGTTGAAGCAGAAGCTGCCGCCTCGCAGATCGCAGCAGGCCTGCTCGATCGGATCATAGATGATGCCAAGGTTAACCTGAGCATTGCCGATGCGCCCTATCTCTGCTTGTTGCCGGAATTCGCGAGAAATCCGATCGCTGCGGCACATGATAGGCTCAGGGAAATTGTAGAAGCGTTATTGCAATTTGAGACGGTCTGCGAAGATGCATGGGAGTTTCAGAGAATCGCGAGCGGACTGACGCAGGTAGAGGAGGCCAGCCGTCCGTATCAGCATCTGAGATTCGTGCATTTCCATTTGGAGTATCTGTGCACCTCGTTCGACGAGGCGGTTATGCATTTTGGGGTCTGTTATAACGCTGGGCTCGAATTGCTATCTGCTGATGAAGAGCCGATCGATGTTGGGTCGTGGGCGGCGGGTATCCGCTCCAATTTGCAGGCGGCGCATGGTGAGACGTTGCTAAATGTGGGGCCGTGGTACACGGCTTCACCGAAATCAGCCGAGTTTCCGTTTCTCAATACGCTACGGATCGCAAGTCGGTGGCCAGATGAGTGGCCGTCTTTCGCGGAATTCTATGCTGAAGCCGATAAGGCGCTGACTCGTGAAATCAAGCGCTGCTGCGAGGAGATGCGAGCGAGATCCACGAGCATTGTTCTTGCCCATGGACCGGCTGTTCTTGAATTAGTTGGTCGACACAACACGACCGTAAAAAATTTCCAGTCGCAAAATGACGCTTCGTGAGGAGTGAGAAAAGGCTCCTCGGGGGCTCGCGTCTGGAGCGGCGCCCCCCTAAGATTGATGCTGTCAGGTGTGCTGCTGCGACTGCGCTAACGTCTGTGAGAGAGTGGTGAGGGAGTCGGCCGCGTTCGCCAGGGGGCTGGTCCCATAGTCGGAATTGACAGCACTTGTTGCGGAATATTGATTGATAAGGTCGACGGCACGTGATGCCTGAGCCAGACTTGCCTGCGACGCGGATGTTATCGGCTGCTTGGCCACCAAGCTCACATTGTCATAAAGTGCGCCCAAGCCGTCGCCGCCTTGGCCTGCAACCTCACGAATGGTCAGACGGTCGGACCCACCTGTCCCGGTCACCGTAAAATTATAGGTCTGCCAGCTATTTCCGGGTGGTACGCGCGCGACTACGGTGTCGTTCCAGAGAATTTCCATGGAGCAGGTTGCCCCCGTAAAGCCAGGCCGACTGCGCGCGTCGAGTGAGAGGTCGTAACTCTGGCCTTGGATAGTCAACACGTTCTGGTGGAGCCCGTCATCGGCGCCGAGATAGTCCAGCTCTCCAAAGTTCACGCCATTGGTCGCTTTTACGCCGTTCAAATTGTTCCAAAGTTCGATCGTGCCACCGCTAACGGCCGACCATCCCGGAATCGTACTGAATCCGGCAAACCAACTGGATTTCACGGCTGATGCCTCGAACGATCCGTTGATCAAAAGATTCTCACCCGTGACCGGGGGTGGAGAAGTCCCGCCTCCATCAACTCTGACGTTGAGCGGCGATGAGGCTGTACTTGAGTTGCCGGCGACATCGGTGGCCGTAGCGGAAAAAGTGTGAGTGGCCGTCGATAGTGGCCCCGTTACCAAACTCCATGATCCCTGCGAATCGGTCCTCACGGTGCCGATCTGGGCCGCCCCATCGAACACCTTGACGGCGCTGCCTGCCTCCGCTGTGCCGGTCAGCTTAATGACAGTCGCGTCGGTCTTGCCGTCTCCAACGACGCCGGTATCGGGAGAGAACGAGAGAAGCTTCGGTGCGGTGGGGGCAATCGTATCGACCTGAACAGTCAGGGTTGTCGATGAGGTGCTCGTACTTCCTGAAGCACTGATGGCCTTTGCAGCGAAGCTGTGCGACGCGTTCGTAAGCTGCGCCGTCGTAAACGTCCATGCACCGGACGCATCAGCCTTGGTCGTCCCGAGAAGCTTGGATCCGTCAAAGACGTTGACAGCGAGACCCGCCTGGGCGGTCCCCGTCAACTTCAAGACAGATGCGTTCGTAATGCCGTCGCCGACGATGCCGCTGTCGGCGCTGAAGAGCGTGATGGTAGGCTTTGGCACTTCCGTAACCGCTCCTTCAAGCGGTGGTGGCAAGTCTGCCTGAAATTGAGCTGTCGTTGAGGAATAGAACCCGAGCGTGGTCCACTGAGTCGACAGCTCGACCCAGTTGCTCATACCTGCCCCGGGATTATTGGTCATTCCGTTGGCGTAGCCGACCGAAGGGGTGCGCCACCAATCGGCGCCAACATTGGCGATCAGTTGCAGATTGGGATCGCTGACCTTCATATCCATCTGCACATAGACGGCATCAACCGCCCCTGCTGCATAGATACCGCGCGCGCTAGGCCAGAAATGGTCGTTATATCCGGCTGGCGGCGTCGCCATTGTCGCGCTCCCCGCTGCCTGGGATCCGATCTTCATGGCGATCGCCGAATTACCGCTGAAATCGGCGACGAAATGCGCGCCCGCAATCTGGTTATTGGCCTGATTTTGAACCAGAACCCACTCACCTGTGGCCTTCAGGTGCACATAAGTCTTAGCGTTGGCGACATCGATGGTCGCATTTGGATTCGAATACGCCGGGGCACCAGCCTTCTGATAGACTTGCCCCCATCCAGTTACCGACGTGAAGTCGGACGGCGGACCGCTATAGCCAACTGGCCTATACAAACCGTTGTACCATGCGTAGCTCGTCGGTACACCAACTGGTTTACCCTCACTATAACCGATCGTGTTCTGAGCTAAGATATCCGAAACAGAAATTGCCATCCTATGTCCCCGGTTGTCGCTGCTTGGTGGTGCGCCCGACTTCAAAAGAAATACCTGTGAAGAGCATCCATCCCGGCAAAGAAGATGGGATTTTGACTGTTTCGAGATTGCGCCCGTACGAAACATGCGGGCGACGCGAAACTGGAGTTTTGCCGAGTGTCCACCGAACTTGCATCTGCCCCGGATGCCGGCCGATGAGGATTGATGTGACGAAGGCTCTTGTCGTTTGAAATGATTCGTAGCTTATGCGTAGTAGTTGTGCAGTCGCCAATAAATCGTGCATTGACGAATCAATAGTAGTGTAGCGAACCGTGGCAACACATTTTGTTTTCAATGTGTTCGTGTTGCACCGCGTAAAGGGCTGCAGCAGCGATACACTGATCGAGTAGTAGCTAACTACATAATACATCTAGAGAAGCATCTGCTATTGAACGCGAACGTCAGTGTAATCGCGGCACTGTGTCGCGGCGCGCAGTTTCCAAGACGCTTTTCGAGATAGCTATTGCGGTTGGGTTTCGCGACTGAGGGAACAAGGTATCCTCGCGATGTCGCGCCGCTTCGTTTTCGCAGGCATGTAAGGCGGCCGCGTGGATAGTAAGGGAGGCGGTGGGTCGGTCCACAGGTCGTCGTTGCTGGTCGAGTAGAAGCGCAGCGTCGACCACTGCGTCGAAAGAGTGAGCCAGTTGCTCATTCCGGCTCCGGGATTGTTTCCGAAGCCGTCTTCGAATGCGGCTGTTGCGTTACGCCACCAATCAGCCCCCACGTTAGCGACGACGTTCAGTGCGGGATCAGCCGATCGCATATCCATTTGTACGTAGACCCCGTCAACGCTAGAGGCCGGATAGGTGCCGCGCGTGACGAGCCAGAAATGGTTGTTGTAGCCGGGCGGTGGCGCGCCAATCATCGCGGCGCCGCCTGGGCTTTGACGAATCTCCATCCGGATCGCCGCATTCTTGGAAAAGTCTGAGACGAAATGCGCACCGGCGAGCTGTATGCGCGCCTGACTTTGGACCAATACCCAACCATTCCGCCCTTTGAGGTGGACATAGGTGCGTGAATTGGCGACCTCAATGACCGGATCGAGTGTGGAATATTCGGCTGCGCCTATCGCGGGATAGATTTGCCCCCAGCCGGTCACAGCGGTGAAGTCCGGTGGAGGCGTACGGTTGTTAGGCGGCTTGTAAGATCCACCGCACCAGGCAAACGTCTTCGGGACGCCTGCAGGATACTGATCGCTGTAACCCGGAGTGTTTTGAACCGTTGCGTCTATTAGTGGTGTATCAATTGTGACCTCTCGCTCCAGTCTGAATCGCGGTATTCCAATTCGCCGTGGAGCCAGCTCCGCTGAATAGGCTGCCAGCCGATAAGGCTGCGCCAGAGCGGAGTGCGGTGTCGCGATCGTGAGGAGTTGCGTTGGATCAGATGCTGGAGGGGCGGAACCGTCAAAAGCGTTGGCGCTAATATTGAATGCAAGCAGAAGCACTCCAGCAGCCGCAGTCATCGATTCTCGCTGATATCCAGAAGAATGTTGAGCGCTATTCTGGCCTCGAAAAAATGCCGTCCATGGGTGAAACGGCTGGCGACAAGCAGGCATTGTCACACCAGCTGCTCTGACGCGCCCCGACGCCGCCGGCGCAGATAGTCTGCAATGAAAGGAGGGCAGAGGACGAGTGCGAAGAAACGTAGGCCGACTTTTGGTCCGGCGGATGTCAGATAACTGCGGAATTTCCAAAGTAAGGTGATAAATCGGTCCATCTTCCCGCCGCTTGATCGATAATCGGAGAGAACGGTCAAGCCTCGTTGTGCAAAACACCGACGGGCATTGAGCTG
Source organism: Tardiphaga sp. 813_E8_N1_3 (assembly GCF_051811025.1). Classification (NCBI taxonomy): domain Bacteria; kingdom Pseudomonadati; phylum Pseudomonadota; class Alphaproteobacteria; order Hyphomicrobiales; family Nitrobacteraceae; genus Tardiphaga; species Tardiphaga sp. 813_E8_N1_3. The sequence continues at coordinate 3,948,691 of NZ_JBPWQE010000001.1, read as the reverse complement.
CAAAAGATGCTGTTGCTCGGGGTCTCCGACATGCTTCACGGCAAGGTCAGAAATCATTTCCTCCATATGCTGTCCGTCCAATAGCAGCTCCTCCGGACTCAATCGGGACGTCTCGGAGTTGCCGTGATAGGAGAAGGTCGCGCACGGCTCGTTCACCAGCCCAGCTTCGCCTAAAAATAGAAGTGGGGCCCAGGCTGCGATATCAGCCATATGAGGACACTCCAGAGGAAATCCTCCATTTGCCCGAACGTAATCGGTACGCAGCAGAACGCTGCACATGGTGACGGTAATGTTATTGTGCAGGAACTCATCCAATACGGCCGTTCCTGGCCAGATTCCCGTCGACAACTTCCGGCTCCCGCGAGCCGCGAACGTCTTGCCAACAGCTTCAGAATGCAAATTGCTCAGCGTAACGACTATCGGCAGGCCGGGTCGTTTACGGACAACGTCGATAGCTTTCTGAAGCATAAATGGCGACACACGGTCATCGTCGGAGAGAAAAACGACGTAATCACCCTTTGCATTGGCGAGACAAGCATTCCAATTCGGTAGTAGTCCAATATTGCTCTGCTGCTGGACAATACGAAGCCTCTCGTCTGAAAACTCGTTCAGTACCTCGCGCGTCGCGTCCGTTGATGCATTGTTAGAGACCAGAACTTCGAAATTATCGTAAGTCTGAGCGAGCGCCGATTTGATGCAATGGCGCAGATGCCTTGCGCGATTAAATGTCGGAATGGCGATTGTGACCATCGGCGACTGACGGCGCAGTGATCCTGCGTCCAAACGAGACGGGTCCGAATGAACGTTATCATCATTATCAAAACAGAGTTGATCCATAATCCGTCCATGTATGCTCAGTTTCAAAGCACAATGACAAATTTGTCATCAAGCGGCGCAGCTCATTCGGCCGCTTGTGCTGCCTTCAATGCAGCCTTGTACTCGCGAACCGATCGGATGCCGATTTCGTTCATTGCGAGCTCGCGCTCTTCAAGCTCGTACTGCTCTTGGCGCAGGCGGTTCAATTCCTTCATGATGATAATAGCGGATCCCGCAATCACGCCTCCAAATAACGCCAGCAGGACAAAGTGAAATCTCTGCGGAAAGATCGGCCGGAGAGGGCGGTCGGCGGCTTGGATTACACGCACGCTCGACAACTGGGTCTTCTTGGCGATGTCGAGATTGATCTTTTCCTCGATAACTCGTGCGCCGTAGTGATCGGCGGCCGTGGAGGCACGGACCAACGCGCGCTTGAGCTGGTCATACTGGGATTCCTTGGACGACAATGACGCGAGCTCGGCATTCACATGTTCGAGTTCGTCAGCAAGCAGGCTCTCGAGCTTCATGGATCCGTTCAGATCGGTGTTGACCTTGAAGAGAGTGGCGACGGCGTCCTGATACACTTTGATCAGCAACAATGGAGGGGTTTCCTCAAAGTTCTGAGGTGTCCCGGCGGCATTTGGCGTAACTGGATAATCACGCGCACCTAGGCTATTGACGATACCAGTGACCGTTTTCGATTGTTGAACCGGCTTCAGTATCAGGAGTTGATCAACGATGGACTGCTTTTGGCCCTTTCGATCTTGGATCTGCGCACGGGTCGTTGAGATTAACGTACTCAGCTCGTTTGCCCGCTTGAGGAGCAGTGCGCGTTGCTCCGCGACAGAGTATATCGCTGCTCCGACCGAAAAATTCTGGAGTTCGGTCGCCGACTTTTCAGCTTCCAACTGCAGCCGTCTCGTCTGATCTTCAAAGAAGATATCGGCGCCAGGTGTCTGGACGAGATCGGCCTGAACCGCGACGAGGGCATTTGCCAGTTCGGTTAAAAAGCGGGTGGCAACAGCAGCATCGGGATAGCGAAAGGAAATGCGCAGCAGGTCCGACCGCCCCTCCTGCTTGGCGGTAATCAAATCACGGAGCGAAGCGACCAGTGTGGCCTCTTTACTTGGCGCCTGATCGCTGGCCTCGTTCGTGTCAGCTGGCTTTGACCAACTGGCTAATGCATCGGCTACGCTCTTCGGCAGCAGCTGCGAAAGATCGATAGACCCGATCGTCTTGCTCATGGACGCCATTAGACTGTTGTCTCGGCCTTTGTTGAAGCGATCAAAGCCGGTGCTGGACGCTGCTTCCCGGACAACGTGGTCAGTCGTGACAAGTCGAGCGAGCGAATCGATTCGGATAGACAGGTCGGCGCCCTCGGCGAACGGATTCACGCTTGCGCCTGACGACCGGTCTTTGATGCCCTGCCCGACACGCAGCAGAGTGTAGGACTCATATCTTTCACCGATCGTTGCGTAGGCCATGAGGGTCAGGAGTGAGACGACAACGATAGAGCCGACGACAATGCCCTTTTGGCGCCAAATGCTTGGCAAGAGGACTCCGAGGAGCTGACCGTATCGTGTCATGTGCATTCTCCGAATTCAGGACGACGCGACGGCCTCTCCTGATTGGAGAAGACGCGGGTTCTGTCGCCGTGATCATGCGAGACGCGCATGGGTCAAAGTTGATGGGTGTCAAATTCGAAGGCCGATTTCCCCATGAATGCTCGCCACCTCCAAATACCGTCAAGAGGGGCGCTGGGCCGAGCTTTAACATCGAATTGGGAGGGGCGGGTTAGGAGCGCCACCTCCTTTGAACGCCAGCGTATTGAGAGTTGTCAAGTCTAAGAGCGCTGCCTGCGATTAGCTTAGCTGGTTCACACAGGTCGATGACGTGCCAATTGCAGACGGACGCTTTGCAGGATCTCGAGCTCATGGATGAGGGTTGGATTGGGTTTCGTGCCAACGCCGTGACACCGGCGAATCTGCCCACATGGCTAGATCTCGCCCGTACGATGGCTGCAATCGAGGTGGTTGCGTTCCACTCCTACCAATTGATGTTTCTGGAAAGGTCTCCGGATCCGGGAGATAGCTCTCCCGTGAGCTATCTCTACTCTCTTGTACAGATCCTCAGCGCGCATGGCATGGCCGCTGTCATCGTCTTCTTCGTTTTGAGTGGCTATCTCGTGGGCGGACCAGCGATCGTCAGAGCAAGATCGGGGCAGCTGAATGCGATTGAGTACTTCGCCGCCAGAGGTGCTCGCCTCTATGTGGTGTTGATGCCCGCACTTGTGACGTCCATCTGCGCATATGGTTTGGCGAGACATTTGCCGAACTGGCAGGAATTCGTTGCGACGCGCCATGATCTATACGATGCAGGAAGGCTGTTCTCTGCAAGCGCTGGGGTGACGACGGCTGTGTGCAATGTTGCATTTCTTCAGACGATCGCATGCTCGGAATACGCTGGAAATCTTGCATTGTGGAGCCTCTCCAACGAATTTTGGTACTATGTCCTGATCTTTGCTCTTGTCGTCGTTTGGTCTCGTCCCAGTTTTGCACTCTTGATCATCGGCATCCTTGCCTTGTTTTGGTATGCAGAAAGACATGACCCGGCGGGGACGCATATCGGAACCAAATTCATCTTTTACTTCTTGATATGGTGCCTGGGTGCCGCCGTTTACGCCATTAGGGCGCCTGCCGTGAGTTGGCTGTTCTTATTCTGCGTAGGTCTCGTTGGAGCCTGGCTGCTCTACCTGGAAGGCTGGGCGCCGAAATGGGCAGCAAGCCAGCTGGCGACCGGCTTGATTGTCGCCGGAAGCATCATGGGGTTGACCCTATCAGGTGCATCTATGCCAAGGCAGCTGCGTCCACTCGCAAACGGTGCGAAGTACAGTTTTTCGCTCTATGCAACACACTATCCAATTTTGGTGGTTCTGAACGTAATCTTCAGCAGTGGCCCGAGCGAGTTTACGTTGCTCTCTCTCGTTCGCTTCGTGTCCTTTATGCTGCTCTGTGGTGCGCTATCTGCTGCGTTCTATCGCCTGTTCGAAATACACACTTCATCGGTCAAGGTGTTGGTCGCGAAAGCTGTGAGAACGATAGCGACCGAGACAGGAACGGCATTCGCTTCTCGGAGAGTTATCGAAGAGCATGCGTCGACTACAAACTCAACGAGGAAAGGAGATCTACTTTTTCCCGAGACCCGGGCAGCTGGGGCCCGCGATAATTCCCGGTAATCTAGACACCGAACTGATAGCTCTCGGGATAACAGCCCGCTTGCCAAAGTATGGAAAGGCAGCAGGTCGAAATCGATGTGCTAAGGCTTGGTTGCCTCAACGTCGTCTCAATTTCGCAAGAGGATTTTGAATTGGTAACGAGATTACGAGGCTGCCAAAATAGGTTTCATACCCTGAGCTTAAAAATGCGTTCGAGTGAAAGGCCGATCTGCAACGCCACATCTCGGAATTTAGCTTCGGTTGGATTATTGGTCGGTGTTATCAGGCATTCCCAGCTGTCATCCACGCGAAACACAAATATATCCAGGTTGCTGGGCCACGGACCGATGAGTCGGGTCGCTTCAGCAGAGATCATGCGGATAATTTCAGTTGGTGTCGTCTCTGTCTTACCCATGCGTCTGGATCGGGTCTCGGTTTAGATTGTAGCAAATTGATTGCATGTTCTTGTTAAGGAGATGGGATTGACAAGATAAGCTGGATTCGATTCACGAAGGCCGATGGAAGCGAGATGCACGATCGACTTGCGCTGTTCACGGCTTTCATCGCGGTGCCTCGCGGCGTAAATAGTCGCTTGGATTAAGCGTCACGACGGATATGTGCGCTCGGTTTTTGAAGAAATTCCCCTTTAAGAGTAGGTTTTGCGAACAGTATCAGAATACAATTTATGGAAACTGTCACTAATTATTATCGGGAAGGAGTATTCTCGTGACCGATCCTTTCAGTGATCGACTGTTGTTCGCCGTAGAGATCGACGGACATCCGACATTAGCGTTCGATGCGAGTTCTGCTGAGGTTGCGAAAGGCATATGTCTTCTTGCTGAGTTTCGAGAGGATCTCGGTAGGATGACGTGCGACGGTCAGCGAATTTTCAGGCAGACATCGGTTCTCAGTGTGCGAGGCGCAAGCGCGTGCGAGGCTGCAACGTTTTATGCCGCTTTGAAAGATTTGGGGCCCACGGCCGAAATATCGTTTGTGTTCCTCAGCAAGGTCGACCGTATTACTCTTGCAGCCGATGAAGGCGCTCAGCCACTTCCGGACGCCTTGGTCACTATCCGCAGAACCCATCCCTCATTTCAAAACGAGGCCCCGATTTCCGTAGATGGTGACGCGTAACTCACTCTCAAGCCCGCTTGGCATCGTGCATATACAAACAATCGGTTCGCTTCTGCGTGGAAAGATTTCGATCTGGAACCTGGGCTGGGCATCATCCTGCTGGTTGTAGTCGTCGTTGCACCCGCGGTCGGATTACTGGCCGCCTACACGAAACTTCCGACTTAGATCGATCATCCTGTGCAGTATTCCTGCCGCGGGTGATTCCACGGATGAGCTACGGATGCCGAACGGGTGAAATCTCGGGTGAAGGATTGGAACGAGAGTTCGATTTTTACATGGTTAGAAGGCGTCGTGTGCATCGGCATTGTTGAAGGCAAGCAACTCGGTGCGCTGGCCGTGCAGACCATGAAGAAGATGACGTTGGAGCTCGGCGGCCATGCGCCGGTCGTGATCTTCGGTGATGTCGATCTGGAAGCTGCCGCGATATCCGCGGTGACGGCCAAGTTCCGCAATTCCGGGCAGCTGTGCACGTCGCCGACGCGCTTTTCGTGCATTCATCGATCCACGATCGTTTCGCCGCGAAACTCTCCGAACTCGCCGATGCGATAACCGTCCGCGACGGCTTTGCCTCAATGACGAAGATGGGTCCGCTCGCGCACGCGCGCCGCATCGAGAGCATGGAGCGCTTCGTCGATGACGCACACTCGCGCAACATCGCTGTGTCGGCCGGCGGTGAACGCTGTGGCACTCAGGGCTTCTTCTATCGCACGACCGTGCTGTTGCATGCGGACGACGACTGCATGGTCTCGAATGTCGAGCCGTTCGGCCCGCTCGCGGCAACCGCGCCGTTCCGGACCGCGGACGAAGCCATCCGCCTCGCTAACCGTTTGCCGTTCGGTCTCACCTCTTATGTGATGACCCACGACATGCGCAATGCGTCAGCGATCGCCGAGGAGATCCAGAGCGGCAATGTCGTCGTCAATCACTGGCAGGCATCGCTACCGGAGACGCCATTCGGTGGTTACAAGGATAGTGGTATCGGATCGGAAGGCGGCATTGATGGGCTGCAGGAATTCCAGACCATTAAGTATGTGAGCCAGTTTGTCGGATTTTGTCGGCGCAAGACTGAGACGCTAGGTCTGCTGTTGGCGCAAAGCGGCCGCTTCGGTCATCGATGCATAATTTGCTTGAGGAATGCACGGGTTCGATCTTGTTTCGGATCTGAAAAAAAGCCGGTCGGCGCGCCTTCCTCGATGATCCGGCCAGCGTCCATGAACACCACGCGGTCGGCGACCGTGCGGGCGAAGCCCATCTCGTGGGTGACGCAGACCATGGTCATCCCTTCGCGGGCGAGGCCGACCATGACGTCGAGCACCTCCTGGATCATTTCCGGATCAAGCGCCGAGGTAGGCTCGTCGAATAGCATGATCTGCGGCTTCATGCACAGCGCACGCGCGATGGCGACGCGCTGCTGCTGGCCGCCGGAGAGTTGGCTCGGATATTTATCGGCCTGTTCGGAGATCCGTACGCGCTCAAGAAAATAACGCGCGATCTCGTCGGCCTCCTGCCTCGTTGCGCCGCGGATCTTGCGTGGCGCGATAGTGAGGTTCTGCAGCACGGTCAGATGCGGAAACAGGTTGAACTGCTGGAATACCATGCCGACATCGCGGCGGACCACGTCGACATTGCGCGTCGAGTGATCGAGCTCGACGCCATTCACCATGATGCGGCCGTCGCGATGTTCTTCCAGCCGGTTAATGCACCGGATCATGGTCGACTTGCCGGACCCCGAAGGCCCGCAGATCACGACGCGCTCGCCACGCGCCACCGTGAAGTCGATGCCCTTGAGCACTTGAACGTCGCCATACCATTTGGTGACGCCGGACATCTGAATAATCGGCGCGGACGTCTCTGCAGGCGCTTGCAGCATGGTGCTCTCCGAAACGTTGCTCATGACGCCATCCAGCCGCCATCGACGAGGATGTTTTCGCCCGTCATGAAAGTTGCCTCGTCGGAGGCCAGAAACAGCGCTGCATTGGCGACGTCGTCGGGACGGCCCAGCCGCGGCATCGGCGTGCGACTGGTGGAGTAGTCCATCCAGCGCGGCTCCACGGCGCGGCCCGGTTTACCGGTGACGATCTTGCCGGGTGCGACTGCGTTGCAGATGATGTGATCCCTCGCGTAGTCCGCCGCGATCTGCCGCGTCATGTAGACGACTCCGGATTTGGAGGTGCCATAGGCGATGTCTTCCGGGCAGGCGATCATGCCGTGTTGCGAGGAAATGTTGACGAGGCGGCCGCGGGCCTCGTTGCGGATATCCTGCGTCAGCATCTGGTTGACGGCGGCGCGGGACATCAGGAATACGCCGGTGAGGTTGACCGCCAGCGTCCTGTCCCATTCGGCAAGGCTGGTGTCGGTCAGACGCTTGCCGGTGCCGATGGCGGCGTCATTGACGAGCACGTCGAGGCGGCCGTAGCGCGCAACGGTCTGTTGGACGGCGCGGACGGTGTCGTCCTCCGAGGCGACGTCGATCTGGATGAAATCGACCTCATAACCGTCCGCACGCAGCAGCTCCAATGTCGGAGTGCCGCCCTCGCGCACGTCCATGGTGAGATCCGCGAGCATGAGCTTCGCGTCCTCGGCAGCAAATCGACGGGCGATGGCGCGGCCGATGCCCGAGGAGGCGCCGGTGATCAAAACGGACTTTCCAGCCAGACGCTTGCTCATGCGGGTTCTCCTGCCTGCGACAACCAGCCGAGATAGTCGCGCGCCGCGTCTTCCAGATGAAATTGAGGCTTGAAGCCGGCATCCGCGGCCAGTCGCGCAATGCTCAGCGGCGCACGGTCCTTCGGCAGGCCGTAGATTACGTTGCCTTCCGCTTCGATCTCCGCCATCCGCCAGCGGAAGCCGGGCATGTGTGTCGCGATGATCTCGCACCATCGTGGCAGATCAGACAACACACCGCCGCTGACGTGATAGGTGCGGTGTTTCAGCGTGTCGGAGGCGCTCACCCTCGCGACGCCGAAGGCGGCGTCACGGGAATAGATCCAATCGCCGGCCATGTTGCGCGGGAGAATCGCTTCACGGCGGTCGAAGGCCATGCGGAGCACCTGATAATGCGGGCTGAGCGCATCGCGGACACTGGTCTGCAATTCCCATGGGCCAAAGACCGGCCCGAGCCTAATCACGCGCACATCGACTTTGTGAAGGTCGGCGATCCGCAGCGCCGCCTGTTCCGATGCGAGCTTTGTGATGCCATAGAGCGCGGCTGGCGCCGGTGGCGACAAATCCTCCTCGAACAGGCCCGATGCGGCCGGTTGCGAGAAGCCGTACACTGCGACCGAACTGAGCACGGTGACGCGCTTGATGGCGGGGCACAATGCTACGCGTTCGAGCAGATTGACGGTGCCGCCGATATTGACGTCGACGATCTGGCGCGCAGCGTCATGCTCCCGCTGCGCATTCGGCGTCATCGCGGCGGTGTGGATCACGCGGTCGATGCCGGCTGTGTTCAACGCGCGGTCGACGTCGTCGGCGTTTGTGACATCGCCGGTGACCAGCGTAGCGCCGGCGAGCTCGGGGCGCACCAGCATGTCGTGGCCGGGGGCTGAGAGGTCGAAAAGGATAACGGTCTCGCGGTCGGCGATCAGGCGTTCGGCGAGCGCAAGCCCGATGAAACCGCTGCCGCCAGTGATCAGTGTGGCCATATCAGCGGGCTTTCAGTGCTTGCCGCTCCAGCCGCGCCACCCAGCGCGCGAACGGATACAGGATGACGAAGAAGATCACGGCAGCAGCCATCAACGGCGTCGGGTTGTAGGTCTGCTCCTGGGCGACGCGGGCTGAGCGCAGCAGTTCAGGCAGCGCGACCAAGGCGGCAATTGGTGTCGCCTTGACGAGTTCCAGCGAATTGCTGGCGAGCGGCGCCAGCACGTTGCGGACCGCCTGCGGCAGCACGATGGAGAACACCACATGCAGCGGCTTGAAACCCAGCGCCCGGGCAGCCTCGGTCTGGCCGTGGGGCACGGACAGGATGCCGGCGCGAAAAATCTCGCCGAAGTAGCCGGAATTGTTGAGCACGATGGCCAGCACGGCCGCCGTGAAGCCGCCGAGCGTCAGGCCGAGAAACGGCATCCCGTAGAAGATCAGGATCAGCAGCACGACAACGGGGAACGACCTGAACAGATCGATATAGATCAGGAGACCGATATTCACCCAGCGGTTCTTGAAGCTGTACAGCACGGCGATGGCGAGGCCGGCGAGAATGCCGAGCGGCAGCGCCACCACCGCGAGCCAGACTGTATAGATCAGCCCCTGCAGGAGCAGCGGATAGACCCGCAACAGCGAATCCCAGTTGGCGAAATTGTCCAGGAAATCCTGCATGCGATCCGCTCAACGCCCCGTGCTGTAGCGATATTCGATCCACCGGCTGGCGATCACCAGCGGCAGGAAGAAGGTGAGGTAGAACGCCGCGGCCAGGGTCAGCGGCGAGGGATTGGCGACCAGCGCCATCACGCTCTGCGCTTGTCCGAGTGTTTCCGGGAGCGACACGGCGGTGCCGAGCGCGGTACCCTTGCTGATGGAGATGGCGCGGTTGGTCAGAAGCGGGATCGCGAGGCGAATGGCCTGCGGCAGGATGATCGTGATCAGCGTCCGTAGCCGGCTGAAGCCGAGTGCGCTCGCGGCATCCCATTGCCCGCGCGGCAGCGCCATGATCGCGGACCAGAAGATCTCGGTGGCGAAGGCCGACAGCACCATGCCGAGTGCGACCACCGTGGTCATGAAGGGCGACAAAGCAGGGCCCAGATAAGGCAAGCCGAAATAGATGAAAACGATCACGACCAGTTGCGGCAGCGTGCGCAGCACATCCACATAGGCCGTGATGGCAAAATTGACCGGGCGCAGGTTCGCACACCGCACCAGCGCGAGCAGCAGGCCGAACAGCGTGCCGCAGACAATGACGAGCAGCGAGACGATGACAGTCGTGCGGAAGCCCGCGAGCACCTGCGGGAAGGCAGTCGCGATGACCTGGGCGTTGAAGTAATATTCGACGATCCGATCCATCGGGTCTCCGCTCCAAGCAACTGGATCGGAGCGGTGCCGATCCAGTTCTGGCAGCTATCTTGTCACAGCAAGTGCCTTACTTGCACTTCGGAACGTGCGAGGTCGGCTCGAAACCCTTGAAGCCGGGAGGGCCGTAGCCGAAATACACGGTGTCGATGGCTGAGCCGGCATCGGGCGCCGCGCCATACCACTTCTCGTGAAGCTTGCGCAGACGGCCATCCAGCTTCATGCATTCGATGACGGTTTCGACCTTGTTGCGATATTCGGTGTCTTCCAGCCGGAACGCATAGGCGAAGTTGCGGCCGTTAAAGTCCTTGAAGCCGACCTTGATCGCCTTGTTCTGGCTGGCGGCATAGACAGTCGTCGGGATCTCATTTAGCGCTGTGAAGGCGCGGCGCGTCAGCACGGCCTGCACCGTGTCGGGGAATACATCGTAACGCTGCACTTCGAAGCCGTATTTCTCGGCATTGGCGGTGGCCCAGGTATCCGAGATGGTGCCGCGGTTGACGGCGACGGCCTTGCCCTTGAGATCCTCGAAGCCCTTCATCTCATCGGCCGCGCGGATGATGAAGCCGTTGCCGGTGGAAAACAGCGGCTCTGTGTAAAGCATGCGCTCGGAACGCTCAGCGGTAAGATTGAGCGGGTTGACCAGGAATTCCGCTCGCTTGGCGAACAGCGCCGCAAACAGACCGGAGAAATTGATGTCAACGATCTCGACCTTCGGGCGGCCGAGATCTTTGCCGATCTCGTTGATCAGATCCGCACCGAAACCCTCGGGGCCGTTGGGGCCGCGCACCATCCACGGCGCGACGCCGAAGTCGGACGCGACCACCATCGGCTTGTCGGACGGATGATCGGCTTCCTGCGCGGTGGCGGCGCCGGCGAATGCCGCAGTCGACAGCACCAGCGTGAACAGCCAATGCGTGGGTTTCAGTTTCATGGGGACGTCCTTTCGGGTGCAGATGCGGTGGAGATCAGGGCGTTGGTGGATGTGTGGCTTGCCAATGACGGGCGATGTCGCCGCGCCGGCAGACCCAGGTGTTGTCGTGCTTAGCGACGTGATCGAGGAAGCGCTGCAGGCCAGCGGCCCGGCCGGGATGGCCGATCAAGCGGGTGTGCAGTCCGACCGACATCATCTTCGGCGCGGTGGCGCCTTCCGCGTAGAGCATGTCGAAGGCGTCGCGCAGATAGACGAAGAAATCATCTGCCGTTGCCATCGCGCCGCGGCTGAACTTTGCGTCGTTGTTGGCAAGACCGTAAGGCACCACGAGATGCGGCTTGCCGAGCACACGTGTCCAGTACGGCAATTCGTCGTTATAGGCGTCGGAGTCGTAGAGGAAGCCGCCTTCCTCGACCACGAGGCGCCGCGTGTTCACGCTCGGCCCATAGCGGCAATACCAGCCGAGCGGACGCTCGCCGGTGGTGCGCGTGAGGCTCTCGACGGTCTTGCGAATGCGCTCGCGTTCGTCGGCCTCGGACAACAACGGATGTCGCTCCCAGCGCCAGCCATGGGCGCAGACGTCGTAGCCATATTCCTGAATGGCGGCGCAGGCCTCGTTGTTGCGTTCCAGCGCCAGCGCGCAGCCCATGACGGTGGCGATCATGCCGCGCTCAGACAGAAGGTGCAGCACGCGCCAGAAGCCTATGCGGCTGCCATATTCGAACATCGACTCGGCGGCGAGGTCGCGGCCCTCGAAGCCGCCGCCACCACCTTCGGTCAGGGCTGCTTCGGTGACGCCGTCGCCATCGGCGAACGACGGCTCGGAGCCTTCTTCGTAGTTGATGCAGAAGTTGAGTGCGATTCTTGCTGCGCCCGGCCATTGTGGATGCGGCGGGGTGCGGCCGTAGCCGACGAAGTCGCGGGTGAGGTGATCATCATGCGGCATCGTTGCGATCCCTATGCGCTCTGCGGCATCACGGCGCGAACGTCGCCAGCGATATCGACGAATACGTCGTCGTCCTGCCGACCGGTCATGCCCATGGCGACGGCGAATTCCATGGCCGCGCCGAGAACGGTCATGGGATGATGCCAGACATTGCGGGCGAAGGTGATGCTTTGACGCGCTCCGGCGATGAAGCACCGCAGGGTGGCCACGTCAGGCAGGCCATCCGGGCCGGCATCGCACACGATCGCCAAGTATTGGCTGCTGCCGAGCGGGATGAAGGTCTGGGCGGAGAACGGATGACGCTCCAGCGTCGTAATTGCCAGGGGCAGACTGCCGAGCCTGGCGGCGCTGCTAATCCAGAAGGAAAAGGTGGCGGCGTCCTCGGTGCGATCGTCCGATGTCGGAAGATAGCGCCGGCGCACGTCGATCGGTCGCTCGGCTACATCGCCAAAGGCGGCAAAGGCGGCTGGGGTCAGCGGTTCGGCCGCGACGGTATGGGAAGCAGTGTGGTTCGGCGTCATTCAGGCGGGACATCTGGTTGGTCGGTCTGCTGCGAAGCGGCCCGATATTCCACTGGTATACCAGTGAACTGCCCATGCTGATTTCAGTCAAGCTGCTAAGCCCGGGAACCTGCGTTAAATTTGGACGGAGTCCGACAAAATTGCGGGCAGCTGCAGAATTTTCGGACATGCCGCCCGCGGGGATGCTGCCTGATCTCGACCTAGCCGTGAGGCTCGGGCAGGAAGATCCCGAAGCGCTCGAGCAATCCCTGCCGCACATTAGTGAGATGCAGGATCATCGCCTGACGGGCTGCGGTGGCATCACGATCGATGATGGCATCGATAATCGCAAGATGCTCGCGGGTGGCGGGCAGCAGCCTGCCAGGGTGGCGCTCCACATTGCACATCCGGATCTTCTGCCGGATTTCTCCAATCAGTTTCTCGAGCGATCGATTGCCGCAATGCCGCGCGATCTGGTCATGAATTTCATCGTCGAGGGTCCAGTGAACCGTCCTGGACACTGTCGACGCAGCAATGATCTTCTCTAGCGTCGCCCTGATCGGTTCAAGGATATCCAGCGCGATGCGGGTCGCCGCAATGAACGTCGCTTCGCTCTCCAGAACCATGCGGAGATGGACCAATTCGAGCAATTCCGCCATTTCGATTGTGCGGACCACCACGGTGCCGTTGGACAATTGCTCAAGCCTGCCTTCGCCTAGCAACCGGCTGATGCCAGCCCGCAGCGGTGTCCGCGAGACTTTCAGCTGGATTGCAAGCCGGCGCTCTTCAATCACCTCGCCGGGCTGCAGCTGTCGCGACTCGATCAGGTTGTGCAGCTTCAAATAAGTTGCGTCTGTTATGCTGCCATTGGTCCGTGCCGGGCGTTTGCTAGTTGATTTCTTTGCTTTGTTGACAGAAGGCACGGACGTTGCTTTCGACGATTGGATAGAAATGCCGCCATATCGGTAGGCGTACGGTACGTTCTCGCCGCTGGCCAAGCCGAAGCTCTGGATGAGCCACCCATTCTCAATTGGTGTCATCTTTTATGCAAGACTTCGCGAAATTCAGCTGTCTTTGGCTCTCCACATGACCGCTTCTGGACGCTAAGCCGTCATTTAGGGTAAGTTTCTATTCGTTCGTCGCTCGTAGGGAGCGACGTGGAGGGACGGGGTGGCATCGGAGCCGACTCCATGCCTGTCTGGACAAAGGTCAAATTGTTGGCCAGAAACTGCCGCTCAAACCGAGCGAGGTTTGGGGGATAAGAACGAGATTGGAAGTTGCCTCCAACCTCCGAGAGCTTACCCTCTTTAATCTCGCAATCGACAGTAAGCTCCGCGCGTGCGATCTGACATGCATAAGAGTTCGAGACCTGATGATCTCCGGCTTATTGCGGAGTCGGGCAACGGTTATTCAAAAGAAAACGGGGCGCCCGGTCCATTTTGAGGTATCGGAGCAGACAAAGAGCAGTCTTGAGAAGTGGATTGCTTCACGGAAGTTGCTTTCGTCAGACTTCCTGTTCCCCAGCCGTAAGTTGGCTAAACCTCATCTGTCTACCCGACAATATGGGCGGATCGTTGATCGATGGGTAGTCAGCCTTGGACTGGATCGAAGACGCTATGGAACCCATTCGCTACGCCGAACGAAGGTGTCTCAGATCTACAAGAAAACCGGAAATCTTCGCGCGGTTCAACTGCTCCTAGGTCACACCAAGCTTGAGAGCACCGTACGTTACCTCGGAATTGAGATAGGTGACGCATTGGCCATGTCGGAGCACGTGGATCTCTAAGTTCTCACTGAGGCGCATCACCACGTGATGCGCCTTTGGGCGTTGAGCTGACAGAGCGATCTAGTAATCCGAAATAGCTATGGTTTACTCAAGAAGCTGCGACGTATTGGATTCCCGCCTACATGAGGAGTGACAGTGTATTTGACCGATGCCTCATACTCCGTCATTGCGAGTAGCTGTTGTCTCGGACACCCGGTAAATCCGTTCGCCCAGCCTCATCCGCCGTTGCATGCCGCGCGCTGACGCAGAAGCTTGACGAAGGCTTCCGCAGGCGGTGAGAGCACGAGACCGCGTCGCTGGTAGATGTAGTAGCGGCGGTGGATTTCCGGGGCGCGGAGCTTGATGAAGCGCACGTCGAAATTCGCAGCGAAGATTTGCCCGTAGTCCGGAACGGCGGCAAGGCCGGTGCCAACACCCACCAGCGCCAGTGCGGTGGTGAGATATTGGACCTCGACGGCGGTCTGCATCGACAGTGAGCGATCGTGCTCGTGCAGCAGGCGTTCCAGATGCCGATTGAACTCGCTGGAGTAAATCACCCAGCGCGCGTCGCGCAGTTTTTTCCAGGAGACTGCCTGTTGGCGCGCCAGCGGATTGCGCGCCGCGCAGACCAGACGGATCGGCACATCCATCAGGAACGAACTGGTGACATCATCGCCGGTGGCGCGCTCGGGGCCGACACCCAGTTCCGCCTCGCCCCGGCGCACGATGCTCACCACCTCATCCGCCATCGCGTCGGTCACGCGCAGGCCGACATCGGGATGAGCCTGTTCGAATTCGCCCAGCGCCGCCGCCACCCATGTACATGCCAGCATCTGCGGGGCGGCCACGCGTAGCAGACCGGTACGAAGCAGGCGAAGGTCCGAAGCGCCCTCGGCGATCTGCTGAACGTCATCTAGGATGCGGCGCGCAAAAGGCAGCAATTGCTGGCCGGCGGCGGTTAGCAGCACGACCGCGCCACGGTCAAAGAGCTTCAGGTGGAGGGTCTCCTCGAGCTGTTGGACCAGCATGCTGACGGCCGATTGCGTCAGGTTGATCTGCCGCGCGGCCGTCGTGAAGCTGCCGGCCCGCGCGACCGCGGCGAAGGCCCGCATCTGGCGCAGGCTGAGATTGGAGAGAACGTCGGGCCGCATAGAAGTCTCCCGCTGGCGTGGTTCGGGTATCAGAAAGCCTGATGAGAGTATTAGAAAAATTCGCTTGTGTGATGAGGGAATTATTTTCCAGAATTCGTCCCCATGCACATTGTCGTCATAGGGACTGGAATCGTCGGCGCCTGCACGGCCGCATGGCTGCAGCGCGACGGACACACGGTGACGTTCGTCGATCCGCTGGAGGCAGGCGAAGCCTGCTCGTTCGGCAATGCGGGCTCGCTATCGCCCAGCGCTTGCCTGCCGGTGGGGATGCCGGGGATGTGGAAGAAGGTCCCGCGCTGGCTGCTGGATCCATTGGGGCCGCTGACGGTGCGCTGGGCCTATGCGCCGCAGGTGGCACCGTGGCTCCTGCGCCTGCTGCATCATTCGTCGCGCGAAGAGGTGACGCGTATCGCCACCGCGTTGCGTACACTGCTGGAGCCGATCTTCGATTGCTACGATCCGCTGCTCGCCCATGCCGATGCGGGGGAACTCGTGCGGCGCAGCGGTTGCCTCTACGTCTTTTCGTCGCGCGAGACCGCAACGCAGTGGTCATGGGGCATGAACCTGCGGCGATCGCTGGGCGTCAAGATGCAGGACGTCGATCAGGATGAGCTTGAGACTCTCGAGCCAGACCTCAAGGGACGTTTCCGCTTCGGTATCCTGGCGCCCGAGAACGGCTCTACGTCCGACCCGTCTGCCCTCGTCAAGGTACTTTACAATCGCTGCATCACGGACGGCGCGCGCCACGTCCGCGACCGCGTCCGCGGCTTCGAGCGTCAGGGCAAGCGTGTCACGGCCGTGCTGCTGGAGCGTGGCGAGCCGCTGGCGACGGATGGCGTGGTGGTGGCGGCCGGTGCATGGTCGGGCGCGTTGGCCGCGTCGCTCGACAGCCCGGTGATGCTGGAGACACAGCGCGGTTACCACGTCACCGTGCAGAGCTCGAACCTGACACTGAGCCACACCGTGATGGCGGTGGAGCACAATCTGATGGTCAACCCGATGGCCATGGGCCTTCGGCTGGCCGGCACGGTGGAATTCGCCGGCCTGAAAGCCGCGCCCAACATGGCGCGCGCCGATGCGCTTTTGCGTCAGGGGCAGCAGCTGTTCCCGCACCTCGACACGTCGTCCTACACGCGCTGGATGGGTCATCGTCCCTGTCATCCCGATAGTCTGCCCGTGGTTGGTCCGGTCCGCGCGGTCGACAACGCCTGGCTCGCCTTCGGCCACGGCCATATGGGCATGTGCATGGGCGCGGCAACCGGCCGCGAGATTGCGCATCTGGTGGCGGGACGCCCGACACAGGTGGATCTCACGCCGTTTTCGCCGGAGCGATTCCGTTGAGCCTGTCCTGGTCGCTTGCGGCGGACATGGGTGGCACGTTCATCGATGTAGTGGCCTTGCGAAACGACGGACAGATCGCCTCACTCAAACATCCGCGCGCCGGAGGCCCGCTGGCGGAGACGGTTGTCGAGGCGCTCGATCGGTTGCGCGCGCAGGCGGGCATCGGGGCAGGCGATGTCGGACGGGTCGTGCACGGCTCGACCGTCATCACCAACTTGCTGCTGGAGTTGAACGAGCCGCCGGTAGCCCTTGTGCTCACGCGCGGCATGCGCGATGTGCCCGTATTGGCGCGGCAGGACCGCAAGGAGCTATACGAGCCCGTCATCGCGCCCGCCTTGCCCGACGCAAAACTATTTCCGGGGCCGCTGCGTTTCGAAATCTGCGGACGGATCGATGCCACCGGGCGCGAGGTCGAATCGCTTGACCTGTCGGCGCTGGACGCGATCGCGGATGCGGTGAGCGGAGCCGGCGTGCGCGCCGTGGCGGTCGGCCTGTTGTTCTCGCACCTCAATCCGAACCACGAGCGTGCCGTGCGCACCGCGCTGCATGCGCGTCTTCCGAACCTGTACGTCTCACTGTCGAGTGAGGTCGATCCGCAACCGCGGGAGTTCGAGCGATGGCTGACGACAGCGCTGGACGCCTATGCCAAGCCGCTGGCGGGAGATTACCTGCATGCATTGGCCGACGCGTTGACGGCGCGCGGCCTGCCGGCACCGCGCGTGATGCGATCGTCCGGTGGCACCGCGCCCTGGCGCGACCTCGCGGAACGGCCGATCGGCCTCGCGATGTCCGGTCCCTGCGCGGCGCTGCAAGGCGTGGCCGCCAGCATCAGCACATGCGCGTCCGGTCCCGCGATCGTTATGGATGTCGGAGGCACCAGCGCCGACATCAGTCTGCTCCTGGAGGGCAGGCCGACATTCACCGATGCGCTGGAATGTGGCGGCTTGCCGATCCGCCAGCGCTGCGTGGACATCACCTCCATCGGCATCGGCGGCGGCAGCGTGGTGTCGGTGCTACCGGGCGGCGCACTGCGCCTGGGGCCGCGCTCGCAAGGCGCCTGGCCAGGGCCAGCCGCCTTCGGTCTGGGTGGTGATTTGCCGACACTCAGCGATGCGTTATACGTGCTGGATCGTCTGCCGCCGCGATTGGCAGGCGGGATCGTGCTTGACCGTGCGGCGGCCGAGACCGCGCTCGGCTACGTCGCCAGTGCGCTCGTTCTGTCGATACGTCGAACAGCCGAGGCCATCGTGAGCGCGGCCGCTGCGGAAATGGCAGAGGCGCTCAAGACCCACGTCTTCCAGCGCAACCTCGATCCTGCCAACGCGGTGCTCGTCGCCATCGGCGGCGGCGGCGCACAACACGCGGCCGAAGTGGCCGAAATAGCCGGCATCCGCCGTGTGCTGGTGATGCCGCACGCCAGTGTGATCGCGGCGCTGGGCATGCTGTCTGATCCGGACGAGGGTCCAGTCCATTTGGCGGCGAGCGATCGCCTCTGGGATTCGCTGCCGCCGCAAGGCGAAGGGCCGCATGCCCTGTTCGCGTCGATGACCACCGTATGGGTGCCCCCAGGCTGGTCCTGGCGGCTGATGCCGGACCAGACGCTGGCGCTGGAGGCGAAGGCCTGATGCCGCCCGCGCACGAGCACGCACCCGATCCAGAGATCGCCCTGCGCATGGAGCCGCTGCGACTGGCGCTGCAAGGCACGGCCGATCGCATGCAGGCCGGCATGATGCGCGCTGCCGTATCGTCCATCGCTCGCGAGGGCGGCGACTGCGCCGCAGCGCTATTCCTGCCGGACGGACGCCTGCTGGCCCAGGCCCGCTCGCTACCGCTGTTACTGGGATCGCTGATTCCGGCCGTGGCCGGTGTGCTCGCGCGCTTCCCGCTGGCAGCGATGTCCGAGGGAGACGCCTATCTGCTCAACGATCCCTGGTCCGGCGGCACGCATTTGCCCGATCTCGCGCTGGTGCACCCGATCTTCCTCGATGGCGAGGTGATTGCCCTGGCTGCAGCCAATCTGCACCATCAGGATGTGGGCGGCATGGCCGCCGGCTCCATCCCGCCTGACGCCAACGAAGTGTACCAGGAAGGCTTGCGCATTCCTCCGGTGCGCTGGCGCAGCGCCGATGGTGTGCAGTCCGACATTGACGCCATCCTGGTGGCCAATTCTCGCACGCCGGATAATTTGCGCGGTGACCTCGAGGCGCAATGGGTTGCGCTGACACAGGGCGCGCGTGAGCTGCGGCAGATCGTGCGACACACCGGACCTCGTTTCATGGAGGTCTGCGATGCCTTGCTCGCGCAGACCGAACGCATGACCCGTGCAGCTCTCGCAGCAGCGCCCGATGGCGCGTGGAGCTGGCGCGACCAGCTCGACGGCAGCGACATCGACACCGCACCGGTGACGATTGCCGTGACGTTGTGCAAGCAGGGCGATGCGCTGGTTATCGACTTCGAAGGAAGCGCGCCGCAGGTCCGTGGACCGCTGAACGCGTCGCCGGCGGCCATGCTGTCTGCGGCCTTGTTCTTCATGCGCACGCTGGCACCTGATGCTCCCAACAATGCGGGCTGCCTGGCGCCGCTGACGCTGAAGCTTCCGCCCGGCAGCCTGGTCAATCCGATGTTGCCGGCGGCAGTCAATGCGCGCACGGCAACCGTAAAGCTGGCCTGCAACGCGATCCTCGGTGCCTGGTCGCAGTCGGCAAGCGGGACGGGCGTGGCGCCACACGCCGGTGTGGCCACTGTCCTCGCGCTCAGCGGTACGCGGATGGACGGGCAACGCTGGATGTTCACCGAGATCATCGCGAGCGGCGCCGGCGCCAGCGTCAACGCGTCTGGCCGCGCCGGCGTTTCCACCGACGTCGGCAATGCCCGTAATACTCCGCTGGAGGTGATCGAGACCGAAGCGCCGCTGCGCGTGGAATGCTACGAGATCCGCCGCGGTAGCGGGGGCGCCGGCATGCAATGCGGCGGTGACGGCGTCAGACGCGCCTATCGTCTGCTCGAAGGTGAGGGCTGGATCGCCTATCGCGGAGAGCGCCATGTCGGCCGCGCCCGCGGTGCGCAAGGCGGCGACGCCGGCGCAAATTCGGTGGCCCGGGTTTTGCGTGTGGGCGGAGCGGTGGAGTTCTTGCCAGCGCGCGCCCGCATCGCGTGGTCCGCAGGCGATGTGCTGATCATCGAAACCGCTGGCGGTGGTGGCTGGGGATCTCTGGCTCCAGTTGGATCCACCGACCCACTTGCAAGGAGTTGCCTATGATCCGCTTCCCGATGTCACTCCGCACGACGCTGGCGTTGGCCAGTCTCGCGATGTTCCTGCCTGTATCGGGTTATGCGCAAGCAACTTACCCGAACAAGCCGATCCATATCGTTGTGCCCTTCGCGTCCGGCGGCAGCACCGACGTGCTTGCGCGGCGTCTCGGAGAAAAACTCGCCGCCGGCTGGGGCCAGCCGGTCGTGGTCGATAATCGCCCCGGTGCCGGCGGCACCATCGGGGCCGACTTCGTGGCCAAATCTGCACCCGACGGCTACACCCTGCTGGCGGGTGTGACTGGCAGCAACGCCATCGCACAGCCCCTGTACCCCAAACTGCCCTACGACGTGGTCAAGGATTTCGCGCCATTGTCGATCATGGTGAGCGCGCCGCTCGTGCTCGCCGTCAACCCCGACGTCAAGGCGACTACGGCGGCCGAGTTTCTCGCTCTGGCCAAGTCGAAACCGGACGCGCTGAGTTTCGGCTCGCCCGGCAACGGCACCTCGATGCATCTCACCGGCGAGATGTACAAGCAGGTTGCCGGCGTCTCGATGGTGCACATTCCTTACCGCGGCAGCGCGGGCATGCTCACCGACCTCATGAGCGGTCAGATCCAGTCCGCATTCGGTGACGTATTGGTGCTGATGCCGCAGATCCAGGCCGGAAAGGTGCGCGCACTCGCCGTTACCTCGAAGACGAGGCTTCCCTTGCTGCCAGACGTGCCGACCCTGGATGAAGCGGGACTTCCGGGTTTCGAGGCGTCGTCATGGCAGGGCTTGTTTGCTCCGGCCGGCACGCCGCCCGACATCGTCGAAAAGCTGGGCGCGGAGGTGATCAAGGCTATGCAATCTCCCGACATCAAGGATTTTTTCGCGGCGCAGGGTTTCGTCGTTCAAGGATCGACGCCAGCGGCATTCAAGGCCTTTGTCGCAAGCGAGGTGAACAAATGGACGCCGATCGTGAAGAATTCCGGCGTGCAGGCCAATTGAGCTGGCACGTCCCAACTCTGTAGCGCAGTTGCACCCGAACGACCTCGAAGCGTGTCAGAGTTGAAAGGGCGTTTGCGGTTATTGCGGTGAGCAGGACAATACGCAATCGATGACTTTCGTTTCTAGGCATCGTGCCGGAAAACTTTATTACTGCCCCCTAATGGCGCAA
Source organism: Tardiphaga sp. 813_E8_N1_3 (assembly GCF_051811025.1). Classification (NCBI taxonomy): domain Bacteria; kingdom Pseudomonadati; phylum Pseudomonadota; class Alphaproteobacteria; order Hyphomicrobiales; family Nitrobacteraceae; genus Tardiphaga; species Tardiphaga sp. 813_E8_N1_3. The sequence continues at coordinate 3,927,472 of NZ_JBPWQE010000001.1, read as the reverse complement.
AGCCGACAGTAGCTCAGCTACGAAAACAACGTTTATGGCGGCGTTCTAGCAAAACTGGGCCATGGCCGATACGCACAGAAACTGCGAACAGCGATGGCCATCGCAGCCGGGTCGGCTGACACCTCAATCCATCATTCATAGGCGGCAACGCCAGCGGCATGTCCCACGGCATCATCGCGGAAACCTGTTCGGCCACCCCAGCCGCGAGCTGACGCTGCGTCTGTGCCGTGAAGCGATGACAAGGGTCGATGTCAACGTCGTCCTGCCATTCTGCGCTGTGTTCGTACGTTTCATGGTCGATCCCCATGAGATCGAGGACGAGATCGGGATACCTGTCATCAACGGTGTTGCGGTCGGCCTGCGCACGGCCGAGATGTTCGCCGATCTGAAGATGGTCTACAGCAAGAAAGCTTACCCGGCCACCCCAGCGCGCTGTGGGAGTGACGATCCCGCCGGCGAGGTGTGCTATATCGTTGCGGCGGATACGATGCGTAATTCCGCACGCATCGCGGCATAGGCAAGGGGCACATCGTTGGATTTCCGGCAATTACGCTATGCCCTTTCGGTCTCGAAGGAGCGCAGCTTTACCCGAGCTGCGAAGCGGCTGAATATCTCGCAGTCCGCCGTCAGCGAGCAAGTCAGGCTGCTCGAGGAGGAAGTGGGTTTCGATCTGTTCACGCGGACCTCGCGGGGCATCGAGGCAACTGATCGCGGGCGCACCTTTCTTTATGAATCCGAACGCGTGGTTGGCGATCTCCTAAGCCTGTCCGATACCGCGCGGCGATTGCGCGGAGCGGTGCTGGACACGCTGACGATCGCGATGGGCTCGGGCATGGCGCAGATCTTCATGCCGCGTCTTTTCGCCGACCTCAAAGGCGAACTTCCGGGCGTGCGGCTGGAGATTATCACCGCACCGACCCGCAATATTTTCACAGAGCTACATGAGGAGCGGATCGACGCTGGCCTGGCCATTGAGTCGGATCCGGACCGGTTGCCGTCCGGGCTGGTCGTCGACCGGCTGGTTGATGCCGAAATGGCGCTGATCGTTCCGGCCAAGCATCCGCTCGGGCGTGGCAAGCAGCCGGTCGATATCGGTCGCCTTCTGGCCGAGCCGTTGATCATGAGCGAACTCACCGTCGGCTATGGTCAGGTGGTGATGTCGCTGTTCACGGACCTCGGCATGCGTCCGAACGTGATCGCCGTCGTCGATAACATCGAGACCATCAAGATCATCGTGCAGTCCGGAGGGGGTATCGCCATCGTGCCGCGCGCTTGCGTCGCCAATGAAGTCGCACTCGGTCTGTTGAAGGCGATGCCGATCGCGCCGGCGCGAAATGTTGCATTCAGCCTGTTTCGTAGGCGTCAGCCGATGTCCCGGCGCAAGGAAGCCGCACTTCAGAAGGTGCTCGAGATGCTGAAAGGCTGAAAAAGGGAGCCATCTGTTTTTCCGATGGCTCCATCGATAATCGGATTTTGACTCCGTAGCGGCCGCGGACCCATGCTGGCACATCTTCACATCGGAAGTTGTCAGCATGTCTCAAACCGCCGCTCCTCGTTTTCGCATCGGAATCGATACCGGAGGGACCTTTACCGACATCGTGTCGGTGGACGCTGCCACCGGCGCGATGGTGGTCACCAAGGTCTCGAGCACGCCATCCAATCCGGCGATCGGTCTGGTGCGCGGCGTCAACGACATTCTCGCGCGGGCGGGTGCCGGGGCAGCTGACGTTGCCGGGCTGGCTCACGGGACGACTGTTGCCACCAACGCGCTGCTGCAGGGCAGCATCGAATCGCTGGGGCTGATCGTCACCTCGGGCTTCCGCCATTTGCTCGAAATTGCGCGACAGTCTGTGCCTGATGGTTACGGCAATTCCTATTTCTGGGTGAAGCCGGAGCGGCTGGTGCCGCTGCAATTCGTTCGCGAGGTCGGCGGTCGCTTTGACTTCAAAGGCAATGAGTTGCGTCCCCTCGACGAAACCATGGTGCGGGAGGCCGCACGCTTTTATCGCAAGCACAAGGTCCAGGCGATCGCCATTTGCCTGATGCACTCCTACGCTAACGACAGTCACGAGCGTCGCGTCGCCGAAATCGTCGCCGAGGAATATCCCGAAGCGACGTTGTCGCTGTCCTGCGTCGTGCTGCCGGAATATCGCGAATACGAGCGTGCGGTCACGACCCTCGTCGACGCGTTCGTAAAGCCCTATCTCGATCGTTATCTGAAGCGCGTGCATGACGAGTTGGGTCCGCTGCAGAGCGTGCCGTTCCTGGTTATGCAGTCGAGCGGCGGCGTCGCCAGTTCTGAACAGATCCTGCGTAAGCCGATCACGACAGCGCTTTCCGGCCCCGCGGCAGGCGCTCTCGGTAGCGCGGTCATTGCCGACATCGCCGGCTTCCCCGATCTGGTGACGTTGGATGCGGGCGGGACTTCGACCGACTTTTGCCTGATCGAAAACGCCAAGCCGCAACTCACCAACGGCGGCTCGGTTGGGCAGTTTCCGGTTCGTATACCGATGATCGACATCTCCACCATCGGCATCGGTGGTGGCTCGATTGCTTGGATCAGTCGCGAGGGGCATCTCAAGGTCGGTCCGCGCAGTGCTGGCGCAGTGCCGGGGCCGATGTGTTATCCGAACGGCGGCAATGAGCCCGCGATCACTGATGCCAATCTGGTACTGGGGCGGCTGCCCCCGGCGCTGATCGGCGGCGGCATCGCGCTTGATGTCGCTCGCGCCCGCGCCGGCATCGCCGCGCTGGCTTCGAGGCTACCGGGTAACATGACCGCGGAACAGCTCGCTTTGGGTATCATCGAGATCGCTAACTGGGCGCAGGCCAATGCGATCCGCCAGATGACTATCCAGCGCGGCATCGATCCGCGCACCTTCGCGCTGCTGTCGTTCGGCGGTGCAGGCCCGGTGCAGTCGCCGGCGGTGATGGACCTTCTGGGCATGAAGGCCTGCATCGTGCCGCCCAATCCCGGCAACCTCTCCGCCTTCGGCCTGCTCGCAGTGGACTGGCGCACGGATCATATGGTCACCAAGGTGATGCATGAGGACGCCATCGATCTCGCGGACATCGCACAGCGCTATGCGGCACTGGAGAAAGAAGCCGTTGCCAATCTCGAGCGCGATGGCATTGCTGCGTCGCAGATCCGTCTGGTGCGCGAGGCAGACCTTCGCTACGCCGGGCAGTCGATGGAGGTGCGAGTCACCGCGCCTGCAGGAGTCACGGACGCGGCGTTCCTTGCGGGTCTCACCGGCGCATTCCACGCCGCGCATAGGAAGACCTTCGGCTACGATTATGCCGGCCAGCAGAAGATCGAACTGGTCAATCTCTGCGTCTCCGGTTTCGGTGTAATCGATCGGCCGCAAATGCCGAAGCTCGCCGCAGGCGACGGCAAGTTTACCCCGAAGGGCATGCGTCCCGTCTATTTCGACACCGGTTTCGTCGATACGCCGCTCTATGATCGTGTGACACTGCGGCCCGGCGCGAAGATTGTCGGTCCAGCCGTCGTCGAGGAGTTTGGCTCCACAACGATGGTCTTTCCCAAACAATACGTCGAGGTCGATCCGCACGGCATTCTCGTGATCCGTCCGGTGTCGTCGAAGGAGGCGATGTAATGAACCAGCATAGCAGGCATCCCTGGCCTACTGCGCCCGCGCGTGACGTTGTCCATGTCGACCCGATCGTGTTGCAGATCGTCGAAGGCACGCTGAATTCCATCGAGGCGGAAATCGAATACGCCATCGAGCGCACCGCGCGCTCGCCGATGATCCGCGAGGCGCACGACTATCGCGTCGGCCTGTTCGACCGCTATTGCCGCAAGCTGACCGGGCGTTCCTATTCGGCGATGCCGAATGCAGTCGTTCGTGACTTCCCGCCGGAAACCATGAAGCCCGGCGACGTGTTCCTGATGAACGACACCTATTTGACCGAGGGCTCGATCGGCCATCTGCCAGATCTCTGCAGTACGGTGCCCGTGTTCCACGACGGCATCGTGGTCGCCTATATCCAGGCATTCGGCCACCACGACGACGTCGGCGGCAAAGTGCCTGGCTCGATGCCCGGCACGGCTGCCACGGTGTTCGAGGAAGGCATGGCGATTCCGCCGGTGAAGATCTACAGCGAGGGCGTCAAGAACGATGCCGTCTTCACTATCATCAAACGCAACACCCGCGTGCCGGAAATGCTCTCCGCGGATCTCGACAGCGAGGTGCAGGCCTGCCTGATGGGTGCGCGCCGTATGCAGGGATTATTCGAGCGTTTTGGCAAGGACCAGGTCGAGGCCTGTTTTCAGGCAATCCTGGACAAGTGCCGCGATATCTACCGCAACGAGTTGCTGAGCAAGATCGCGAATGGCGAATACGCGTGGGAGGACTATGTCGAACACGATGGTCTGACCGATCCCAAGCTCCACAAGATCGCGATCAAGATGACCAAGAAGGCCGGCAAGATTGTGCTGGACTTCAATGGCACCGATCCGCAATCCACCGGCCCGATCAACTGGCCGACCGACTACGCAGACGGTGCCTTCCTGATCAAATGGATCGCGCCTATCCTCCGCAATCTCGCCGACACGCCGGAGCGCGCCGCCGAAATTCACGTCAATGAAGGTGTGTGCGACGTATTCGAGATCGTCTTTCCGCCGAAGGGCACGCTGATCACGCCGGAATGGCCGGCGGCGACCAATGCGCGCTCATTCGTGCTGCTACGTAGTCTCGGGCTGCTGGCCGGCGTGGTGGCAAAGGCGGTCGACGGACGGATGCCGGCGGATCAGGAGACCATCCGCTATACCGGCTTCTACGGCAACGACGCAGACGGCAAGCCATTCCTGTCGCGCGAGGTGCTCGGTGGCGGGTCCGGGGGCCGTTATTATGCCGATGGCAACGACGCGATCCATATTGTGCCGGACTCCCGTAACCAACCAGCCGAATTCACCGAGACCCGGTTTCCGGTGATGGTGGAGAAACTGGCGCTGTCGACCGATTCCGGTGGCGCTGGCTTGCGGCGCGGCGGGCAGGGTTATGAGAAACACTATCGTGCGCTGGTGGATTGCCGCACCATCGTCACCGCAGATCGCGTCCGCCTGGGCTGTTACGGGCTGAAGGGGGGCAAGGCGGGCGAGCCGTTCTGCGTCACGGTGGACGCCGAAGGCGAAGCCCGCAAGCTCGGGGGCCTGGTCGATGGCGCCGAGGTGAAGAAGGGCCAGGTCGTGCAGGTGGTCACCACAGGTGGCGGCGGCTGGGGCGACCCGTTAACGCGGGAGCTGTCGCTGGTGCTGCGCGACGTTATCGAAGGGCGGGTCTCGATCGTCGCGGCGGGGCGGGACTATGGTGTGATTTTCACAGCGGCCAGCACGGCGGACGAACCGGTGATCGACGAAGCCGCGACTGCGGCAAAGCGTGCGGCGCTGGCCAAGGCGCGGCCAGGCGATCTGCCTATGATCGATCGCGGCGAAGGTTACGAAAAGATGCTGCGCGGAGAATTTCGGTCTCGGATGTAGCGGCGACAGAAGCAGCCGCTAAATCCGTTCATGCGGCACGAGTCTTGCTCTGAAATGAGGCAGCCGCCGCATCGGGCGTGAACGTTCAAGGCGAGAGGGCTCGCCATGCTGGTAACAGGAGTTGCACGTATGAAGTCGCTGGTTCGTTTGACATTTGCCTTGGCCGTCGCCGCAACCTTGACCGGTTTTTGCACTGGACGCGCGTCGGCGCAGGACAAGGTTGCGGTAGGCGTGTTCCCGCTGAGTTCGTCCCTGCCGTATTTTGTGGCGCTGGAGAAGGGGTTCTTCAAGGAGCAGAATATCGAACCGGAAATGACCAAGTTGATGGGCGGTCCGGCCAATGTCGCGGCGATGATTACCGGCCAGATCGAGGTCTCCGCAGTGCTCGTCACGCTCGAGGGTCTCAACGCCAATATCAAGAAGCCCGGCGTTGCGATGTATATCGCCTTGAACAGCCAGACCCCTGAATTCAAGATGGAGCAATTCGTCGTTCGCAACGGCGTGAAGGCAGACAAGATTGCCGACCTTAAGGGCATGAAGTTGATGTCGGCACCGGGACCAGCCAATCTCAACACCGCCAAGGGCATTCTTGCCAAGAACGGGCTGAAGGACGGCGACTATACCATCGATCAGCTCGACATGAGCCAGCATGTCAATGCAATGACCGCGGGCACGTTCGATGGCGGCTACACGCTGGAACCGAATGCGTCGATGATGATCAAGGCTGGCGTCGCGCGGACGCTGGAAGCCGGTGTGATCTCGAAATACATTCTCGGGAATCCAAAAGCCGACGCCTATGCAGCCGGCTGTGCCATCACCAGCGACTTCATCCAGAAGCGGCCGGACGTGGCGAAGCGCTTCGCTATGGCCTGGAGCAAGGCCGTAGACTACATCAACAAGAACCCGGATGACGCGCGTAAGTATCTCGCCAAGAACACGTTCACGCCGGATAATGTCGTCGATATGGTCTCGATGCTCGGTTACACGATGGCCAAGGACATGACGCCGACGCAGATCGCCGATCTGCAGAAACTATCGGACTTCGGCACCTCGATCAGTGTCGTGCCGGAGAAGCTCGACGTCACCAAATATATCTACAAATATTGAAGCTGGCGTGATCGTGATGCACCCCTCTGCAAGCATGGAGCTGTCTGCCAATGCGCGGGCCGCGGCGACGCGGACCGCGCCGCATGTGACGATCCGCGGCCTCAGCAAGCGGTTCGCAGACGCCACGATCTACGACAATTTCGATTTCGACATTCCGCGCGGAAAACTGATGTCGGTGTTCGGCCCGAACGGTTGCGGCAAGAGCACGTTGATCAACATGATCGCCGGGCTTTTTCCTGCCGATAAAGGTGAGATTTTGTTCGATGGCCAACCGCTCAACAAGATCAAGTTCGGTTATGTATTCCAGAACTACCGCGAGGCGGTGTTTCCCTGGCTGAGCGCCTTCGATAATATCGCCTATCCCTTGAAGGTGATGGGCGTGCCGAAGAAGGAGCGCAATCGCAAGGTAGAGAAGATCGTTGCCAGTCTGAACGTTAAGATCGACCTCAACCTGTATCCCTATCAGATGTCCGGCGGCCAGCAGCAGTTGGTCTCGATCATGCGCGCTCTGGTGGTCGACCCTGAGATCCTGTTCCTCGACGAGCCGTTCTCGGCGCTGGATTACGAGATGACGTTGTTCATGCGTGAGCAGTTGCAGCGTGTGTTCGTCGAGACCCATACCACGACGGTCCTGGTCTCCCACGACCTGGAGGAGGCAGTCTATTTGTCCGACCGCATCCTGTTGCTGTCGCGGCATCCGGCACGGCCGGTCGAATTCGTGCATTACGATGCGCCGCGCCCGCGCACCGACAAGACCATGACCGAGGGGGAGTTCATCAGCACCAAGGCGCATTGCCTCGAGATCTTCCAGCGCGAAGTGCGGAAGGGCTGACGAACCGATGAAGCGCCTGGAAGTCCTGTTGCCACTCGTGGGCGTCGTTGTGCTGCTGACCATCTGGTCGGTCGTGACGTGGCTGCGGATCGTCGATCCCGTCCTGCTGCCGTCGCCGGTTGCGACATTCAAGGCGCTGTGGACCGGCATGTTTCACGGCAAGCTGGGTGTCGATTTTGTCAAAACGGTCGAGCGGACGATCTACTCGACGATCATTGCAGCGATCGTCGCCATCCCATTCGGCATTCTGCTCGGGTCTTCCGAGCGGCTTTATCGTTCGGTTGAATTTCTGATCGACTTCTTTCGCTCCACGCCGGCATCGGCCATGTTTCCGCTGTTCCTGGTCCTATTCGGCGTGGGCGATCGCACGAAAATCTTCGTCGCCGCATTCGGCGCAGCCTTGGTCATCCTGTTTAACGTCGCCTATGGCGTTATGAATGCGCGCAAAACCCGCATTCTCGCCGCGAAGGTGATGGGTGCCTCACGCTTGCGGGTGTTGTGGGACGTTATGTTGCTGGAATCGATGCCGGCCACATTCGTGGGCTTGCGCAACGGCGTGTCGCTGGCGCTGGTCATCGTCGTCGTTGCCGAGATGTTCATCGGCTCGGTCGATGGCCTTGGCCAGCGTGTGTTTGAGGCGCAGCAGATGTTCGAAATGCCGGACATGTACGCCGCCATCTTCGCCGCTGGCGCTCTGGGTTACGGGCTCAATCTGCTGTTCCTAACCATCGAACGCCGCTTTGTGCACTGGTCGGGAAAATAACCAACCGTTGTCATCGCCCTTGGTCGCTGACCCGCGATGACGAATGAGAAACCCTATGACTAACGACTTGACGCGTAAATCCGCCGTCGAACTCGCTTCGCTGATTGCGAGCAGGTCGGTCAGTCCCGTCGAGGTGCTGGATGCGCATCTGGATGTTATCGCGCGCGTCAACCCGAAGCTCAATGCCATCGTCACTTTGGCCGATGCCAGCGCACGGGCCGCGGCGGAAAATGCCGAAGCAGCAGTGATGCGCGGCGATCGCCTTGGCGCGCTGCACGGGCTGCCCGTGGTGATCAAGGACATCACGCCAACGGCCGGCATTCGCACCACATATGGCTCGCCGCGGTTTAAAGATCACGTCCCTGCGGAGGATGCTGAAGTCGTGCGGCGGCTGAAAGCCGCCGGGGCCATCATTCTAGGCAAGACCAACACTCCTGAGTTCGCTGCCGGAGCCAACACCTTCAATGACGTATTCGGCGTCACGCGCAATCCATGGAATTCGGCGCTAAGCCCATCCGGCTCATCCGGTGGTTCGGCAGTCGCTGTTGCCACAGGGATGGCATCGCTGGCGCAGGGCACTGACTTTGGATGCTCGATCCGGATGCCGGCGTCGTTTAATGGTATCGTGGGTATTCGTCCGACACCGGGGCTCACCCCGAACTACCCGATGCCATTGGCTTGGGATCCCGGCCAGGTACATGGCCCTTTGGCACGCACGGCGGAAGACGCTGCGCTGATGCTGGATGCAATGATTGGCTTCAGCCGACGCTCGCCAATTTCAGTGGCGCCGCCATGGTCGAGTGCGTTCACGATCGTCGACACCGTTCAGGACTTGAAAGGGCTCCGCATCGCTTATGTCTCGGATATTTCCGGGATAGGCGTGGATAATGAGATCGATGTGATCTGCCGCGCCGCCACAATGTCGCTGCGGGATGCCGGTGCAACGGTCGAGGAAATCCATTTTGATATGTCGGATGGCAAGGCTCCGTATCAGGCGTGGCGAGGGCTTTGGATGGTTGGTCAGCAATATGAAAATCTCGATCAACTCGAGGAGTTCGGCATGAACCTGAAGCACAATGTAGAGGCCGGTCTGAAGATTACGGCGCTGGATTTTGCCGCGTCCGAGCAGAAACGCATGGAATTGTTCCTCGAATTTGCCAAGTTGTTCGAGGGTTTTGATCTCCTGATGACGCCTCAATCGCCGGTCAAGCAGTTCCCGGTGAACATGAACTATCCGACCGTGGTCAACGGCAGAACGCTCGACAACTATACCGACTGGATTGCAGGATCATTCCTCGTCACCCTCATGAGCCTGCCGGCTGGCTCGGCGCCTGCAGGACTCACGAGCGAAGGCCTGCCGACCGGCATTCAGGTCGTTGGACCACGTTTCGAAGAACCACTCATTCTGTCGGCGATGAAGTTCCTGCAGCTTGCCCATCCGATCGGCTGGCCACCGCACCGATAGTTGTGCCGCCCGCTTTATCGTAATGCGATGATACGAATGCCTATGTTATCCGCAGGCAGGAGAGGATCGATGCGGGGAAGTGCGCGTTGCATCGATCCATTTCGATCTGTGTCTTTGTCTACTGTGCGAAGTTCGCTGCGATCCGCTGCTGCAGGTAATCGTGCGCGGAGATCGGGTCGTAGATCTTGCCTGGGCCCTGAATCATCGCATCCTTGTTCGCCTGGCAAAAGAATGGAAGAGAATAGCGCGGGCCTAGATATTCGTCGGCCTTGGGCATCCGCACGCGGTGTAGAGTCGAGAGGAGCCGATCGTCGCTCCAGCGGCGTAACATATCGCCAATGTTGCAAGTGATGACGCCCGAAGCCGGTTCAACATCGGTCCATTCCAATTCGGCAGATTCCTTACCCGGGCACAGCTGTAGGCCGCCCTGGCCAGGGCGTTGGTGCAGGAGCGTCAGGCAATCAAAATCTGTATGGGCTCCGGCTCGCCAGCCGGTATAGTCCTCAGGCTTGGCGTTCGTCATCGGCAAGTAATGCAGCAGTCGCAGAGTGCTCTGATATTCCGCGGATTGCGGATCGTGCGCTTCGGCGAAGAAATCTGGCTTAAAGCCGAGTTTGAGTGCGAAGCACGACAACACCTTCATGCCGACCGCCCAATTGGCGCGTTCAAACGCCAGCATCGCGGCCTTGAATCCAGGGATTTCGTCACCCGTCGGCCACAGGTGAGTCATCCGAGGCAAAGTGATTTGATAGGATTCTTTATTGTCCGCCGTTCCCGTGGATGGGCGAAATTGGCTTTTGTACTCCCAGCCGGCATTGGTGCCTTTGCCGAGTGGGTACTTTGCCTTTACGTCCGAGGCGAGCGCAAAAAACTTCGCGGTCATATCGAAGGCCTCGTCGACCTGCTCTTGCGGAATGCCGTGATTGATCAGCTGGAAAAAGCCGATCTCAGTCGACGCAGTCCAGAGCTGGTCGGCAATCTCCTGCTTTCGGACTTCGAAACTGGCAAGGTCAATACGCGGGATGTCCCGGTGCTTGAGACCACCAACACCGCCAAAATTAGTTTCCTGGTTCAATTCGTCGAGGGCGTACCCGGCGTTGCTTTTTGTTGTCATGTCACACTCCATCATCGGCCAAGGTGCGAAACTGCAGGAGCGAGGCGTAATAACCTAAACGGCATGATGATGCCGTGTGATTATCGCTACTCCTCCCGTTGAACAGGATCGCTGCAGATCTGACGGACTGGAAAATGAACGATAGAATTGCATCTTGCCGGCGCCAGAACGAAACAACGATCTTTGCCGAGCAATGTCCCGAACCGCCCTGGTTCTGACCGCTTCTACTCTGAGAGTAATTCACCAAGAAGCGCTCACCCCGGCAAGCCTATAGGATGGGCAGTGCGCTGAAAAATTTCTCTGATCGCTCATTATAACGTCGTCCTGAGGCGGCTTCACTATTTGTCAGCCGAACGCCGCGCCAGTGGATGGTAGAGCCGACCGCGGCGCCCGCTATTGGCGCAAAGCGGACATTTCTCGATCCAGTGTGGTCCGCCGGACCGGCTCGCTCTGAAGAGGAGCGCGATGTCGGCGGACGCAATTCGTTTCGTCGCGGGTCACGCTCCCAAGATCTCTCCGAACCGAATCCACGCCTTGCCGTCCCACTTCTGCAACTGGACTTGCGTCAGTGGGCGATATTTAGTTGGGCTGGTGTTGACCAGGATGCCGGGAAGCAGCGTCGGCACGACGACGTCCTTGAGGTTCGTCGCCTGGTGTTGAGCGCCGGTCTGGCTCCGCCTGCAGCAGTCATGCCTGCGGCCGAAAAGTTGACAGGCCAGACTGGAGAGCTTCACCGGGCTGTGCTCGCGATCTGTGCGGGATTGAAAGAAGCACGGGATCATCTAACAGATCTCGAACAAGTCGTCGGTGATGGCGACATTGGCATCAGCCTTGCGCGCGGTGCCGCAGCGATCGAAATCGAATTAGATGGCTACGATAGCAGAAGCGCGGCACACCATCCTGCGTGCGATCTCAGCAACCGTGCGCCGCTCTGTCGGCGGCACTTCGGGTCCACTCTATGCGCTGTTCCTGTTGCGCGCCGCTGAGGCCCTTGACGGCCGAGCGACGATCGATATCGCAGCCTGGGCGCATGCTTTTGCCGAAGGATGTCGCGGTATTTCGGAGATCGGCGGCGCGAGCGAAGGCGACCGCACGATGCTGGACGCCATGATCCCGGCGGCACAGGCGCTTGCGAGCGCTGCGACCGCCGGTTTGGATCCTGACGCTGCACTACAGGCGATGGTTCATGCCGCCGAGCGCGGTCGCAACAAGACTTCCGAGATGATGCCGCGGCGAGGGTGCTCAAGTTATCTTGGGAGCCGAGCAGTCGGACATGTCGATCCCGGTGCAGCAGCTGTTACAGTATGGTTGACGGCGGTAAGTCGGATGATCGGAAGATAGAAGATAACTCGACATCGATGTTTGTCGTCTCACTTGGAAGCAAAATGAAAATGGCTTTTCGAGCGATCTTCTCACGCTGGATCAAGTGGCTTCGCGCTGATCTCTGGCGTGGATTTCAGGGGATGGTTGTCCCATTTCCACGGGAATTGCTTCTCGGAGCTGCCCGCTCTGAAGGCAGGCGGGCATAAGCGAGCGGCTGCTCATCCGACCATCGAGGATGATCCTTTGCGGACATTCCCTAAATCCCATGGCCACTCCCGGTATAGCCCTGAATTCCTTTCAGGCCGCAGAGTTCGGACTCGCGCCTTGCTTGGCAATCGCCATTTGGCGCGCGAGGCACCCACGTTCTCAATCAACCGGGAAAGCCCATATTCCCGAGCGCATAGAGCCTAACTGAATCCTTTCGCCGATTCGCGGGCTTGTCAGAGCCGATGCCTCGACGTTGAATTCACCGGCCGCCGTTTTGACCCGCAGCAATCGCCGTGCCCCCCGATAGGTGGAGGCTGAGACCTCGCCTCCCCAGACGGCATCGGCCCCTTCGAGGTTGATGTGGAAATTTTCCGGGCGGATCAGTACCCGAACTCGATCTCCTTTGCTGAACGCGCTATTGGCAAATCCGTATCCCTGCCATTCTTGTCCCGACAACGACAATCTGACGATGCCGTCATGCGCATGATCGATGTCAGTTACGGTTGCATCCAGCATGTTGGGGGAGCCAAAGAAGCTGGCAACGGCTTCGGAGGCGGGCTGTTGGTAGATCTGTTCCGGCGAACCCGTCTGCAAGATAGCTCCGCGCTGCATGACCACCACGCGATCGGAGAGCGCCATTGCTTCGTCCTGATCATGGGTGACGTAGAGTGCAGTGATGCCAAGGCGCTTTTGCAGCGACCTGAATTCGTCTCCCATCTGGGTTCGCAGCCGGGCATCGAGATTGCTGAGCGGCTCATCGAGCAGAAGGACCTCAGGTTCAAACACGAGTGCTCGCGCGATCGCGACTCGCTGTTGCTGACCACCTGAAAGCGCAGTGGCCGCCCGTTCGGCAAAGCGTTCCATCTCGACAAGTCTGAGCGCCGTCTCGACGCGCTGCTTAATCTCGCTCTCGGGTCTTCTACGGACGCGAAGCGGATAGGCTACGTTATCGAACACCCGCATATGCGGCCAAATCGCATAGGACTGGAATACCATCCCCAAACGTCGACGATCCGGTGTTACATGAACGCCCTTGGCGGGATCATTGACGATCCGATTCCCAATCGAAATTCGTCCGGCGCTGGTTTCTTCAAGACCGGCGACCATCCGCAATGTGGTGGTCTTACCGCAACCGGAGGGACCTAACAGCGTTACAAATTCGCCAGTAGCGATTTTGAGATTAACGCCGTTAACCGCCGCGAGGCCACCAAACATACGTGAGACATTTTCAAGAACGACTTCGGACACGTTGGACCCCAGGTTACAGCGTATTGATGTAGCGTTTGATGAGATGTTGCTGCACCCATCGGAACAGAAACACGAGCATCATCATCATCAATCCGACGACACTGACCGCCTCGGCCTGTCCATTCTCCCACATCCGAAGGATCACCACCGAGAGAACCTCGGAGCCCACCGAATAGAGAAAAACAGATGCGCTCAATTCCCGCATGATCCCGAAGAACGTCAGTACCCATCCGACGGCAAAGGATGGCCACGCCAGCGCAATCAGGATTCGCCAGAGAGTCTGCCACCATGTGGCGCCATGGACGCGCGAGCATTCCTCAAGGTCAAACGAAAGCTGGCGATAGGCGGACGACATGACACGTACCGCCACAGGCGTGCCCAGTGCGACATATGCAATCAACAGCGCCCACATCGTGCCGTAGATCGAGATGAAGGAAGGAAGAAGGGCAAATCCCCACAGGAAGCCGACGGCCAGCACCATGCCGGGCATCATCCATGGTAGCCAGGCGAGCACATCAATGACCTGTCGCCCTTGCCATCGCGTGCGCGTCGATATGTAGGCCACGATAGCGCCCAGAACCATGGTTGCCGACGCGCCGCCCAATCCGAGTAATAGAGTGTTGCGAAATGCGCGCCAGATCTCACCGTTCGAAAATACCGATCGGTAATGATCGAGCGTCAGCATATCCCACTGATAAAACCCGAAGAACTGAAAGAACGATCCCAACAGAAGTTGACCGATCGGCAGCGCAACGCTGACCAGGAAGAACGCCACGCAGATGGCGAACGTCACCCATCGCCAACCGCCGAGATCGACGACGCGGGGGGAGTAGCCTTTTCCGGTAATGGTTTGAAAACTCCTGCCGCGCAGCAATCGCCATTGCCAGATCACCAGTAAAAACATGATGCCCATGATGACGAAGCTCAAGGCGCTGGCGAACTGATAATTCGGTATCTGCTGGTGATTGATTGAGTTGTAAATCTCGGTTGTGACCACATCGATCTTCGCGGGTGTGCCGAAGAACAGCGGTGACTCGAAGTTCTCAAGCCCTCGAATGAAGCTGAGAAGGAACGCCGTCACGATTGCCGGCAGCATCAGTGCAAACGTCACTTTGCTGAACGTTCGCCATTGTGATGCGCCGCACATCCGACTCGCTTCTTCAAGCGCCGGGTCCATCGACCGAAACGCTTCGACGATGAAAAGAAAGAGAAAGGGGGTGGAATATTGCAGCATGTGCCACACCACGCCACCATAGGAATAGACATTGACCAGAGGATCGGCGGAGCCAGTGATCCACTGCCAGACCAGGTTGATGACGCCGACCTGAGGATTGCCAAGCATGCCCCAGGCCATGGCCGTCAGGATTGGCGGCACAAAAAATGGCAATGTGATCAGAATTTCGAGAGTCGCCCGAGCGGGCGTATTGGTGCGCGCGATGATCCAACCGAACAGCACTGCCAATGCAAGCGCG
Organism: Tardiphaga sp. 813_E8_N1_3; assembly: GCF_051811025.1. Lineage (NCBI taxonomy): Bacteria > Pseudomonadati > Pseudomonadota > Alphaproteobacteria > Hyphomicrobiales > Nitrobacteraceae > Tardiphaga > Tardiphaga sp. 813_E8_N1_3. The sequence goes on along the minus strand of NZ_JBPWQE010000001.1, from coordinate 3,912,441 downwards.
ATGACCGTTTTGATGAGCGATATTCCCACCGTATTCAGGAATATGTAGGCCGTGCGCCAGGTGAAGACCTGAGCGTATCCGGACAGATCGAAGGTGCCGGCCACGCCCGGGGGCGTGGTGTGAAAGCTGCCGTAAAGCAGCATCGAGATTGGATAAAGCGAGAGAAAGGCGAGCAGCAACGTCAGCAGGGTCAGCGCGATCCGCCGCGGCAGCTTGCCTTCCAGCAATCCCGATAGCCGTGTGCGAGGCGGAGCTGCCGCGCGCGGGATTTTTTCGTAGGCGGGAAGTGCCGTCATCCTACTGATAGAGTTTCTTGGCGAGTTCCATCATCGCCGGCCGCTCTTCGAGGCTCGCTTGGCCCATCAATTTAGCGTCGGCAAATGGCTTGGCATCGTCATTTGCCTTCTCGGCGACGCCGCTCACGACCGGCAGCATCCATCCATTGGCGTAGAGTAACTGCGAATCCTGCTCAAGAAAATGATTTACGAGCAAGCGCGCCGCATTGGGATGCGGTGCGTTTTTCAACATGGCGAATTCCATCGACGCATATGGCGCGCCTTCTTTCGGGATTACGACCTTGATCGGAAGTCCCTTGAGATCGGAGGCGAATGCGAAGACCTGTGGAATATAGATGGGATACTCGCCTCGCGCGACGCGGCGGGCGTCGTTGCGCATGTCGCGGCTGAAAACCGGTTTTTGCGCTGCCAGCTTTTCGTTAAACGCTGCGCCCATCTTGTTTTGCAACACGGCGAACATTGCATTTCCGCTGCCCAGCGGGCGCATGTCGTCCGAGAGGATCTTGCCGGCCCATTTGGGATTGTTCAGGTCAGACCAGCTCTTGGGCTCGTCGCCCGGTGGGACCAACCTGGTATTGATCAGAATACCCATCGGCTGGACATAACCGGGAATCGTGAACTCGGTTCGTTTGAACGGTGCACGGAGTTTACTTGCGTTCGGAATTTCACCGATCTTCTGGATATAGTCGCCGCTGTTCTGCTGCGCCTCGATCATGGTATTTGTGATGAGTTCGATATCGCCCGTGTATCGGCCTGCGGATTGTTCGGTACGAACGCGTTCGGCCAGTTCGCTTGCGCGCAGGTCGAGACTCTCAACCCGGATACCGTATTTGGCCTCAAAGGACTTCAGAACCGCGCCATAATACGGAGCGCCCAGTGCCATACTGTATATGACGACTTTGCCTTCCTTCTTCGCCGCATCAATGACGGCATTCCAGTCCTCGGCCTGGGCATTCAGCGGTATCAATGCTGCAGCGGTCAAGCATGCAAGAAAACCTCGCTTCAGAAATCCCATGTGTTCCTCCAGATTTTATATTTTTGTATTTTTATACTTCGACGACGATGTATTGCGCTTCAACCGAGACGGCGAAGGTCTCGGCCTGCAGCAAATCCTCCGTTAAATCTCCGCCATCCTCGACTTTGATCTTGAAGCGACGAACCTTGGTACGGCGCGGATCGCACCATGACTGGCCGGTTCGAATATCGAACTCCCAACCGTGCCATGGGCATCGCAGCATCTCACCCTTGCGGCTGAGCTGATAACTGCCAGGCTCGCTGGATTCAGCCAGTCCGACGACTCGCCCCGCGCAAAGCGATGCCCCCTCATGGGGGCAGCGATTTCCGATTCCGAAGAATTCGCCATCCAGATTGAAGATACCGATCTCGCGACCGGCCACCTTAACGACCTTGCGCTGTCCTGGTGCGATCTCGTTCACGGTGGCGACGACGTGGCGTGCCATCAGGTTATTCCGTAGAATTTTTGTGCGTTGCCAAACAGGAGCTGATCGCGCTGCATATCCGTCAGCGGCGCTTTAAAAGCGTAACGCGGATCATCGAAATCCCAGTGTGGATAGTCAGTTGAGAACAGGATTCGGTCCCAGCCGACCCTGGTGAACAGATCGAGCAGATGTGTTGCGCGCTCTGGTTCTTCCATCGGCTGGGTGGTGAACCAGATATGCTCGCGTACGTACTCCGAAGGGGGGCGCTTGAGATGCGGTACCTCGCTGCGAAGACGTTGCCAGTGCTTGTCCATCCGCGCGCTCAGCGATGGAATCCAGCCGAGCCCGCCCTCCATGATCACGATACGCAACCCCGGAAACCGCTCGAATACGCCTTCGAAAACGAGGCTTGTGACAACCGCCTGCATTGTTTCAGCGACCGCGTGGTGCTCCTCCATGTAGTAGGACGGCCAGCCTCCGGCGGTAGAAGCATGGCCGTTGGTGCCGCCGACATGGACGGCGATCGGCAGGTTGTTGCGCTCGGCGGCTTCGAAGATCGGCCAGTAGCGGCGGCGGCCAAAAGGTTCGTCGGTGCGCGGCAAGATCAATATCTGTGCGAAATTGGGATCACCTGCGCAGGCTTCAATTTCGGCGACCGATCCGACCGCATCTTCCTGGGCGATCAGGATGGACGCCTTCAGGCGAGGTTCGTTCTTAACCCATCGCTCGACCTGCCATTTGTTCATGGCCTGCGTGAGCGCCACGCCGAAGTCGAGGTTCCGCTGGCTGGAGGGATTCCAGCGCAGCGGGATCAGCATGCCGTGGTTGATCCCGTTGGGATCGAGATGCTGCTGCTGCATCATCGCGAGGCTCGAGCCGGGCGGACCACCTTCTTCAGGGTAAGCGTCGACCCGCGCAGCGTCCGGCGACATCCGCGGATGCGTCAATGCTTCCGAAAACGCGTGGCGCAGATGACTGCCATAGACCGAGAGGTGATCAATCCAGCGTCGGGCGAGATAGGGATGGATCTCGGTCCATGCCGTCATTGCCGGATGAATGTCGCAATCGATGACCCGCAGTTTCGCTTTGGTCGGGCGATCCGTATCAGCTTCAAGGATGCTCATAGGCTCGCCTCCACTGCCGTTTTGGCCTTGGCCAATCGCGGATAAGTCGCAAGCGCATTGTCGCAGATAATCTTGCGCAGCAACGAATCCGGCAGTTGGTCCGGCAGGGCGTTCTCGCCGTCGAACTGCCAATGCGGGTAGTCGGTCGAGAACATGAACAACTCGTCCGACTTGAGATGATCGATCAATCGCAAGATGCCTTCGGCCTCATTGGGGGCATCGATCGGTTGCACCGTGAAGCGGACGTGATCGCGGATAATCTCGGATGGTGCACGCGTGACCCAGGGGACTTCGGCCCGGACGCCCTTCCAGGTCTTGTCGGCCCGCCAAATAAATCCGCTCAACCAAGTTAGGCCGGACTCGATTGCGACCACTTTCAACTCAGGAAATTTGGAGAAAACACCTTCCGAAATCAGGCTCTGCAGTTGATTTTCGAACGCCGCGGACTGCGCGATATAGTCCTCGACATAATAGGACGGCCAGCCGACCGCGGTCGGCGCATAGCGATATGCGCTACCGGCGTGCACGCCGATCGGCAGTCCCAATCGTTCCGCCAGTCGGTAGATCGGCCAGAGCTGACGCCGGCCCAGCGTTACCTCGCCCGACACCAGCATGAGTACTTGTACGAAGCGCGGATCGTCGGCCCTGCGCTCGATCTCCGCCACCGCCAACTCGGTATTGTGGGTCGGGATTACGATCGAAGCGCGTAGTCGCGGATCGCGGTTCAGCCATTGGTCGCGAAGCCAATCATTGGTGGCGCGGCAGAATGCGGCGGCCATATCTTCGCTGTGCATGACCTGGGCGCCATAGAGGCAGTTCAGGATCCCGAACTGCGGCGCATAGCGATCAAGCACGTGGACCTGCATCGCCCGCAGCGACGATCCTGGCTTGGTGCCGTCGTCCAGCTTCCAATCCGGGCGGCAGGACAGTGGGGCATTCTGGGGATAGCTGGTCAGGCTCAGATTCAGACGGTCGAGCGCCCGAACTGATACCATTTCTCGCCAATAATCATCGAGATAGGGCAGCAGAACGTGCATTCCAGGGAGCGCTGGATGCAGATCGCAATCGATTGCGCCCGCATACCGGGTAGGAGAACCCGATGAGGTTGTTTGACTGGCTGTGGCCATTTGCTCCCTCGCCTGTTGGTGTTTGTTGTTTTGAAAGGAGAAGCCTGCTTATATTGATGCATCAATAAATGTACTGTCAACGATTTTGATCCAGATCAAATCCGTTAAGAAAGGAACTTGTAAACATTGTTTTCCGCCACGGTTCGGGGTCTGACATGGGTTTGAACAAGCCAGCTGCAAATAGCGTCTTGCCGGCTCGGCCGCGCTCTGGAGGGCTGCTCGCGCAGCAGCACATCACCGTACTTATGGTCAGTATCGGCATGCGCCTCAATCGGGGGGCTTCGGCGTTCTATCGCGCGGAATGGAATCTCAGCATGGCCGAGTGGCGGCTCCTGCTGGCGCTCAACAGCACCCAGTTCCTCAACGTCGGAGCGTTGTCGGAAGCCGCTGATTTGGACAAGGCAGCGGTCAGCCGCAGTCTTGTCCTGCTCGAACAACGCAAGTTAGTCACGGTTGAGCAGACAAGAAGCCGCGGTCGGGCCGCCATTGCAAAATTGACGGCCGAGGGGAAAAAGCTCTCTGCGCGGCTGCTGCGAGTTTCGCGGCAACGACAGGCGCATTTGTTCAGGAATTTCAAGACGGCGGACCAGCAGCGCTTGAACGAGCTGCTCTGGGAGCTCTCGGAGGCTTTGGAGAACTCTGGGTGGGATGATCTGCCGCCGGCGACGCTTCCCTGATGCTTACGAACTGCCGGCAAGAGCGCAGGATACGCCGGCGCCGAAGTTGAGGCCAAGGCCGCGAAAGCGGACTCTGGTCGGGGATTTCTGATGAGCCAGTGGGATGGTGCAGACGTCACGACGCCGCCCGTCAAAGGTCGCGTGTACCAGTGGCGTGCCCCGCAAGTTCGGAGCCAAAGCGAGCTCAAAGTCGGAGTCGTATTGAAGCGCTTCGCGAAACTACGGTCTTTTTTGCGGAGAGCAGGGGCTGGCTAAACCGGTCTCGGGTTGTCGTCGTTCAGCTTCAATGTGCCAACCACAGAACCCCTGCGAACAAACAGCGTCAATAGGTCTCGAACAGGCTCAGAAGTCATTGATTTCAAACTAGATGGTAGCCAGAGAACAGCGCTCTAAACGCAGGGGTCTCAGGTTCGGATTTCCGCCAAGTTTAAAAGCTAGGTACAGAAACCGACGCGCTAATGACAGTATTGTCATGCTCATTCCGAGGAATGAGTGGAACTACAGATCGCGCTACTAACGCTTCCAGGCCATCAGAAATCCACCATCGCTTCTGGAGAGATTGCGGGACCGGCGAAGGCAGAAGTACGCCTCGGCTTGATGGTGGTCCTCGGTCGCCTGGAATTCGACGGCAAAGAGGCCGCCCGGGTGATCACTCCCGACGACTTCCAAGTCCCGCCGCTGGCACCCGCTAAGCGCTCCCGGCGCGTGTTGTTTCAATGGTGAGAGCGGCCTCGTCAACAAAATAGATCCCCCTCACTTTTCTTGAGCCCGAAAATCGGCGAAAAAATCGAGGAGAAATTCGATAGGTGTATCAGGGAGATGTAAGATCGTGTCGTTTCCAAAACGAAATCGAGTCGTTCTTAAAGCGGAAATCGAGTCGTTTTCAAAGTGTCCGCATATATCTGAAATCATTGGTGGGCCCGGCAGGACTCGAACCTGCAACCAGACCGTTATGAGCGGTCGGCTCTAACCATTGAGCTACAGGCCCCGCCGGCGTCCAGCGGGTGTGAGGACCGGGGACGGCGGTGCAGGCATTCCTTATATCGGCCATCGCCTGTGGGCAATGCCGCGTTCCCGGGGCCGGAACTTTGGCTGGGCGGTGGCGTTTGTCTGCGCAATTTCAACGTAGGGAGGCGCGGGTGTTTCGCTGGGCTGTCATCTGTCTGATTATTTCCCTGATTGCCGGCGGCCTCGGCCTCGCCAACATCTCGGCTTTCGCCAAGAAGCTCTCGATCATCCTCTTTGCGCTGTTCTTCCTCGGCTTCCTGGCCTTGCTGGGCTTTGCCTATCTCGTCGCCGGGGCGGTCAGTAGTTCTGAGCTGCTGCCCGCCATGGTCGCGGTAAGCGTCTAGGTCAGTCGCCCTGGATCAATCGGCCCCGGCTCAGTCGACCGACACGCCGGCGAATTCCACCACCTTGCGCCATTTCTCGGTTTCGGCGGCAACCAGTTTGCCAAATTCCTCGGGCGTCATGGGCTTCGGCACGCCGCCGGTCTCGGCGAGCCGTGCGATCAGCTTCGGATCCTTCAGCGCTTCGCCCACGGCCTTGTTGAGCGTGGCAATCACCTCCGGCGGCGTGCCCTTGGGCGCGGAGATGCCGTAGAAGCCGATGGACTCGAAGCCCGGTACCGTCTCGGCAATGGCCGGGACATCCGGCACGATGGGCCAGCGTTGCGGCGAGGTGACGCCGAGCGCGCGCACCGTCCCGCCGCGCGATTGTTCGAGCGCTGTGGGCAGATTGTCGAAGATCAACTGCACCTTGTTGGAGATGATGTCGGGAAAGGCGATCGCCGAGCCGCGATAGGGCACGTGGATCATGTCGCATTTGGTCATCGCCTTGAACAATTCGGCTGACATATGCACCGAGGTGCCATTGCCCGACGACGCATAGGAGATCTTGCCCGGATTGGCCTTGCAGTAGTCGATGAACTCCTGGACCGTTTTCACGGGCATGCCATTCGACACCACCAGCATATTGGTGAGCTGCATGATGCTGGCGACCGGCACGGTATCGCGGATGAAATCGTAAGGCAGCTTCTTGTAGAGCGAGGCCGAGATTGCATTGTTCGGCGCGACGAACAGCAACGTGTAGCCATCCGGCGCCGAGGTCACGGCCGCGGCGGCAGCCAGATTGCCGCCCGATCCTGCGCGGTTTTCCACGACGAATTGCTGGCCGAAATGATCCGACAGCCACTGCGCCATGATCCGCGCCACGATATCGACGGGGCCGCCGGCAGCGAAGCCGATCAGCCAGCGCACGGGGCGATCGGGATAGCCGGCGGCAGAGGCGGGGAGGGTCGTCGTGGTAAGACTCGCGAAGCCGACGAGACACAGCACAGCAGCACGCAGAAAAGCGATCATAGTTCCTCCCAGACATGAAAATCGCAGCACTGATGCGCGACGTTGTTAGATCGGGCTTGCCACCCGTTACCTCCATGCTTTCATAGAATTCGGATTTTGCCTACAAGCTTGGTCGAACGATGCAGGCCGAACGACGTCAGGTGCCCCATGAAAATGATGCCGCTTCTTTGCGCAGCGCTTCTGACAGTCACAACGGCCGTTGCGCAGGAGGGAGCCAGACCGATGTCGACCACCACGCCTCTCAGCTTGAGTCTCGGCACGGCGACGCCCGGCGGCGGTTTCCCGCTCTATGGCGACGCCTTTGCCGAGGTGATGAACAAGGCCGACCCATCGCTGACGCTGGCCACGCGCAACACCAAGGGGTCGACCGAGAACATCCCGTTGCTCGAAGCCGGCCAGCTCGATCTCGCTTTGGTGGCCGGCGAGCCCGCCTATGAAGCGTTCAAGGGCATCGGCCGGGCGCCGACGAAGCTGAAGATCATCACCGCGCTCTATTCCAATCCCGGCATGTTCGTGGTGCGCGCCGACAGTCCCTACAAAACGATCCGCGATCTCGTCGGCAAGCCGATCGCCTTCGGTGCGAAAGGCTCCGGCCTCGTGTTCCTGTCGCGCTATGTGCTGGACGGGATTGGCCTCGATCAGGACAAGGATTTTCAGGCGGTCTATCTCGACCGCGCCGGCGACGGTCCGGCGATGGTGCAGGACGGTCGCGTGGCCGCATTGTGGGGTGCAGGCCTGGGCTGGCCCGGCTTCAAGGCCATGGGTGAAAGCCCCGGCGGCGCGCGCTTCATTGCGCCCGATGCGGCGGAGATCGCGCAGATCCGTGCCAAGCACGCCTTCCTCAAGCCGATGCTGGTCGAAGCGAACAGCTATCCGAACCAGCCGGCGCCGATCGCGTCGGTGGGCTCATGGAGCTACATCCTCGCGCGTGAAACGCTGCCGGATGATGTCGCCTATCGCCTTGCGAAGACGCTGCATGGCGCCGAAGCCACGCTCGGCGCGCGGCTCGCCCAGGCGAAGGAGACGACGGCTGGGAATACGGTGGCGTCAGCGCCTGATGTGGCGCTGATCCATCCGGGTGTGCTGAAGTATTATCGAGAAATTGGGTTGGTGAAGTAGCCGTTCTTTCTTCTCCTCTCCCCCAGCGGAGCAAAGCTCCGCGCAGCGTAGCTGCGCCAGGTGGGAGAGGGTGGACGCGCGCCGAAAGGCGCGCAGACGGGAGAGGGCGACCACGAACTCCGAGTTCTGTGCACCCCTCTCCCGTCCGCGCTACGCGCGGCCACCCTCTCCCGCGAAGGGAGAGGGAAAGCGGAGCGCCTTGGCTGCGTTCGTCGCTGTCCTACTTCTTCCCCAACACACAAGCCGGGTCCGGCGGTCCAAATGCTTCCTCGCCGGAAATCTTCGCGAGGATCTTGTAGTAGTCCCACGGATATTTCGATTCCTCAGGCGACTTGACCTGCACCAGCATCAGGTCGTGCACCATTAACCCGTCCTCGCGCAGTCTGCCGTTGCGTGCGAAGAAATCCTCAATCGGCTTCTCGCGCATCTTGGCGGCGACCTTCAGCGGTTCGTCGGTGCCGGCCTCTTTGATGGCGTTGAGATAGACCATGGTGGAGGAATAGACGCCGGCCTGCCACATGGTGGGCATCCGCTTGGTCTTCTCGAAGAAGCGCTTCGACCAGGCGCGGGTCTTGTCGTCCATGTCCCAGTAAAAGGCGGTGGTCAGCAGCAGGCCCTGTGCTGTCTGCAGCCCCAGCGAGTCGATGTCGGTGATCAGCGCCAGAAGCGCGGCCATCTGCTGGCCGCCCTTGAACACGCCGAACTCGCCGGCGGTCTTGATCTCGTTGATGTTGTTCGGCGGGCCGCCGGCAATGCCGATGATCTTGGCCTTCGAGGCCTGCGCCTGCAGCACGAAGGACGAGAGGTCCGACGCGCCGAACGGCGGGCGCACTGAGCCGATCACCTTGCCGCCGGTCTTGGTGACGACTGCCGCCGCATCGCGCTCCAACGCATGGCCGAAGGCGAAATCGTCGGTGATGAAGAACCAGCTGTCGCCGCCGCGCTTCACCACTTCCTGCGCGGTACCCACGGCAAGTGCGCGGGTGTCGAACACCCATTGCATCGTGTAGGGCGAACAGAACTTGCCGTGGAAATCGGCGGCGCCGGTGGAGTGGGTGATGAACAGCCGCTTGCGATCGTTGGCGACGTTCTGCACCGCGAGGCCGACGGCGGAGACCGGCACATCGACGATGATGTCGACCTGATCGACGTCATACCAGCGCCGCGCGAGACTGGCGCCGACATCGGGCTTGAGCTGGTGATCGCCGATGATGATGCTGATCGGCTTGCCCAGCACGCTGCCGCCGAAATCATCCACGGCCATTTGCGCGGCGGTCACCGAGCCCTGGCCCGATGGCGTCGAGGCCGGGCCGTTCATATCGGTGAGCACGCCGATCTTGACGACGTCGTCGGAGATCTGGGCGTGTGCGGATGTGGCGAACAGCGCAAGCGCAAATGCGCCGGTGAGTGAAAGTTGTGTGACGGTCAGTCTTTTCAAACGCATGAATATTGCCTCCCCGATGCTTTAGCTGTGCGACGCGTGACATGCACGTCCCAACTTTGGGCCGATCATGCAGCAGGTGTGAGGGCGCAACAAGTACGATAGCGCATGAAATTCAATGCTTGAAATAGCAGGCGAGCAGAGCTCATCGCAATGCTTTGACATATTGTAGTTGTATGCTAGTTCCCCGCGCGCCCACCGGTCATGCCACATCACGCGCTTGCCTTTCGACTCGTTCGGAATGCAAGTTTTCTGCGCCCGGATCGAACGAGATGCGATCTCAACACGACACAAGCAAGCGCCTTGCCAGAGGTGCCTGATTGACAATTCGCCCCGCAAATCCGGGCCTCCATCAACTGCTGCCCCGGAAATGGAAGGTGCCCGGCAAGGGTGCCGACGCGATCATCCCAAAGTTCTGAATACCGAGAGGTCACCGGTGCAAAAGACTGCGTTTTCGTCCAGAGACTTGCCGCTTCATCTCGGCGAGAAGGCCAAGTTCGACCTCTGGCAGGATATTCACGTTGCGGAAATCTGGTCGGTCGAATACGCGGTGTCCGATAAACTGTCTTTCGAAGCTGTAATCGAGGCCACGAGTATCGGACCGTTGGTTCTCGGTCAGATGGCCGGAACGATTAAGCAGGCGACGAGAAAGGCGCGTAATATCGCCGATGATGGCAATGATAGTTATCTCCTGCTGATCAACAAGGCCGGCACTGAGCTGGCTGGTGGGCAGGTCGGTCGCGACTATTCCGTCGGCCGGGGGGAGGCAGCCCTGGTCACGGCATCCGAGCCGCTGACAATGTTCGGCGCCGACGAGAATGTCTGGATGAACGTGGTCGTCCCACGCGCAGTTCTGACCCAGGCATTTCCGCATATCGACAATAGGTTGGCTCTGAACATCGGCGTCGACAATGAAGCGCTCGGTCTTCTCAAGCGCTACTGCCAGCTTCTCGAGTCCGGACCGGTCCTCACGAATCCGGCTCTCCTCACGCATGCGGAGACGACGCTGATCGATCTGATCGGCCTTGCGACTGGTGCGAAGGGCGAGACCGCCGAACTTGCAGGCCTTCGCGGCCTGCGCGCGGCGAGGTTGCAGGCGGTTCTGGCGAGCATCGCCGACAATTACGCGAATCCCGGCATTTCAGCACAAGGCGTGGCGCGCGAGCTGAAACTGTCGCCGCGCTATGTTCATGATCTCCTGCAGGAAACCGGAGTCAGCTTTTCCGAACGCGTGCTCGAGCTGCGCCTGCAGAAGAGCTATCGGATGCTGCAGGATCGACGGAGCGACGGCATGCGCATCAGCGAGATCGCCATGATTTGCGGCTTCAACGATATCGCCTATTTCAATCGCTGTTTCCGTCGCCGCTTTGGCGGCACGCCGAGCAGTGCGCGTTAGGCGCGTTGCGCGGCAGACACACCGCTGCGGAAAGCAATCCATTTCACTGCAGGACAATTTCATTGCGTTGCAGCCAAAGACGCCGCTGCGCTGCAGATGCGACATCTGGTGCATGGCTACCGTATCGCAAGGGGAATCTATGTTTGCACGTTCGACCATCAGCGCCATCGGAAGACCCCGGCGATATCTGACGAATGCCAGCCATCTGGCGCTCGCGATTGGCTGTGTGGCGCTTGTGGGCATTGCCCCGGCTATGGCGGTCGACTGGACGGGGACGACATCGACGGACTGGTACACACCCGGAAACTGGGATCTCAATGTTATCCCGACGTCGGCCGATCCAGCCGTTATCAACACAACGGGAGCCAATCCGACGCTGATCAGCGGCGGGACTGCGTTCGCCAATGGTATATCGGTCGGCCTCAACAATAATGGCATGCTGACGATCTCGAACGGCGGCACGCTGGCGAGCAACCAGGCCTTCGTCGGCAATTTGTTTGGTTCGACCGGCACAGCCACAGTCACCGGCGCTGGCTCGGTCTGGAACGCCGAGGGCATGGTGATCGGCTATCATGGCGCGGGCACGTTGAACATCTTGAACGGTGCGGCCGTCGGCACCTCAGTGTGGGAGTTCTCTCTCGGAGATCATTTTGGTGGTTCCGGAGCGGCGACGGTCGATGGCGCAGGTTCGATTTTGACCGCCAGCGATTTTGTTGTCGGCAACGGTGGAACAGGCACGCTGGTGGTTTCGAACGGCGGCACGGTCGTTGGTACAACATGGACGAGCTATATAGGGCAGGCCGCAGGTTCGGTTGGCACAGCAACGGTCACAGGTCCGGGCTCGCATTTGATCGTCGCTAACAATGGCCTCGCTGTCGGTCAAATGGGAAACGGCACGCTCACGATTGCAAATAGCGGTGTCGTATCGGTCAGCGGCAATGTGATTGTTGGCTTTCAAGCAGGCTCGGTTGGTACTATCAATATTGGCGGCGGCACCGGAGCGGCAGCGGTGATGCCTGGCACGCTCGACGCTTCAAAGATCGTGTTCGGCAATGGTGCCGGCGCGATCAATTTCAATCATACTAGCACGGGCTATACTTTTGCGCCGGTCCTGGACGGGGCCGGGACGATCAACCAGATCGCTGGCACGACAATTTTCACGGGCGATTCGGTTAACTTCTCCGGCGCTACGAACATCACTGGCGGCCGGCTGGCCGTGAACGGATCGCTCGCCAATTCGATAGTAACGGTTTCGGGCGGCGGCATTCTGGGCGGCATCGGCACCGTCGGCGGCATCGTCGCCAATAGCGGTGGTATCGTCGGCCCCGGCAACTCGATCGGCACGCTGAACGTCAACGGCAATGTCACCTTTGCGGCCGGATCGACCTATCAGGTGGAGACCAACGCAGCCGGGCAGTCGGACAAGATTGCGGCAACCGGGATTGCGACGCTGAATGGCGGCACGCTGCTCGTCACCGGCGCTGCGCCCATCGGCAGCCAGCTCACGGTTCTCACGGCAGCCGGCGGCATCAATGGCACCTTCGCCGGTGCCGGTGGAGCAACAACGTCGCCATTTCTGGCCTATGGCCTGACCTACGATTCCACTAACGTCTATCTTGGTATCACCCGCAGCAACGTCGCGTTCGCCTCGGCTGGCCTCACCCGCAATCAGATCGCCGCCGGCAGCGGCGCAGACAGTTTGCCGCTTGGACATTCGCTGGTGGGCTCGCTCGTGCAGCTCGATCTGCCGCAGGCACGGCGAGCGTTCGACCAGATCTCCGGTGAGATTCATGCGTCGGCCAAAAGCGTGATGATCGAGGACAGCCGTTTTCTGCGCGAAGCTGCCATCGACCGGTTGCGCGCAGCGTTCGACGGCGTCGGCGCAGCTGCCGCGCCGGTCACGACCTATGTCGACGGCCGGCCGGTGCTTGCGCCAGCCACGACAGACGGCATCGCGGTCTGGGGCCGCGGCTTCGGCTCATGGGGGCAGTGGAACGGCGACGGGAATGCTGCAACCGTCAAGCGTGATATCGGTGGTTTCATGGTCGGCGCAGATGCGCCGTTCGTCGACGGATGGCGCGTCGGCGCGATTGGCGGCTACAGCCGATCGAGCTTCCGCGTCGCCGATCGCAATTCCTCCGGCGCCAGCGACAACTACCATGGCGGCCTCTATGGCGGCACGCAGTGGGGCGATCTCGCTTTCCGCTCCGGCCTTGCCTATACGCGGCACGATCTCTCGATCAATCGCTCGGTGGGGTTTCCGGGCGTCGCCGAGCTGCTCAGGAGCGACTACAGCGCCGGCACCACGCAAACCTTCGGCGAGTTCGGCTATCGCGTCAGGGCAGGGCGGACGCCGCTCGGCCATCTCGCTTTCGAGCCTTTCGCCAATCTCGCTTATGTGAATCTGTCGACCGATGGTTTCATAGAAAAGGGCGGCGTCGCCGCGCTCACCAGCCGGAGCGACACCACCGGCGTCACCTTCACCACGCTGGGGCTCCGGGCGTCGACCGGCTTTGATCTCGGCAACGGAATGACCGCGGCAACGCGTGGCATGCTCGGCTGGCGCCACGCCTTCGGCGACGTCACGCCGACCTCGACCATGGCCTTCGCCGGTGGATCGCCGTTCACCGTTGCTGGCGTGCCTATTGCGAGGAATGGCGCCGTCGCTGACCTTGGCTTTGACGTCAACGTCACGCCAAACGCCGTGCTCGGTCTCACCTATGGTGGTCAGTTCGGCTCCGGTGTCACCGACCAGACCTTGCGGGGCAATTTCGCTGTCAGGTTCTGATGCGATCGCATCACTCGAGAGGTCGCCTGACGGCCGCTTCTCGGGCCGATGTCATTCCCAACGGCGATGTGCCGTTAACCGCCATCCAGCTTCGCCAACCGTTCGGCTTCTGCGATGTCATCCATCGTATTGGCATTGAAGAACGGATCGACGGGATCCGTCGGCCATTCCACGGTTGCGAGTCTGTAGCGGGATGTCCAGCGGCCGACCTTGCGGATGTCCTCGTTGACGAGCGCGTGCCGTAACTCATGGCGCAGGGAGACATCCCACAAGCCGACGACGGGGTGCGACTGTCCGGCCGATGACGCGACAGCAAGCTGCGCATTCTCCGCGATGCGGGCCTGATGCAAACGCGAGACGAGATCGCGCGGCAGGAACGGGCAGTCGCCGGCGACGCTCAGCATCCAGGAGACGTCCGGTCGGTTGGCAGCCGTCCATTCCAGACCCGCAAGGATGCCGGCGAGGGGGCCGGGATAATCCGCGACGTCGTCGGCAATCACCGGCAGACCGAGGGCCGCAAATCGCGCGGGGTCGCCATTGGCATTCAGCACCAGCCCATCGCATTGCGGTGCGATGCGGGCGATCACACGGGCCAGGATCGTCGTGCCGCCGATCTCGCGCATCGGCTTGTCGCCACCGCCCATCCGGCGCGCGAGACCGCCCGCGAGGAGCAGGCCTGGAGTGGCCGGATATGTATTCGTCATCGCCATACCGCTGCATATGACATTTCGCGCCAGCCCGATATAACGCTGTTACACCAAGTGGAACCGCGCGATGCCCGTGACCAAGCTCGACCTGACCGGATTGAAATGCCCGTTGCCTGCGCTGATGACGCGCAAGGCGATGAAGGCACTGTCGGTCGGCGATCGGCTCGAAGTCCACTGCACGGACCCCCTCGCAGTGATCGACATCCCGGCGTTGATCCAGCAGAGCGGTGATCAGATCGAGACCTCTGAACGCAGCGGCGATGTGATGATCTTCTTCATCGAAAAACGAAATGCTGCGATTGCAAATCGCGATTGAATTGCTGCGATGCAGTGGAAATCATTGAGAAATTTTCGCTCCTGATACCTTTGGACTATCGACTCCCGCAGTTGCTTCTGGCCCTGTTCTAACGTGCGAGCGTGCGTGAATCTTTGTCCGCGCGCCGCAGGGGAATTGACGAAGCGACTTTTTCAAATCGCAGACCGGCTCAGAAGGGTCGGCTGCAGGGGAGAACTTTCATGACAAGTGTGGGCAACGCCGGAACACTGTCTGGCACCAAGCCAGGATTGCTGGAACGCGAACGCATCATTGCGACCGCCGGCTTCAACCGGTGGCTGGTTCCACCTGCTGCACTCTGTATTCATCTCTGTATCGGCATGGCCTACGGCTTCAGCGTGTTCTGGCTACCGCTGTCGCAAGCGATCACGACACCGGCGTCGAAGGAAGTGTGCGATGGCATGAGCCTCGCCACCGAGCTTTTCACCACCACCTGTAACTGGAAGGTCGCCAGCCTCGGCTGGATGTATACGCTGTTCTTCGTGCTGCTCGGCGTCTCCGCTGCCATCTGGGGCGGCTGGCTCGAGCGGGTCGGTCCGCGCAAGGCGGGCTTCGTTTCGGCGATGTGCTGGTGTGGCGGTCTCGTGCTCGGTTCGATCGGCGTCTACACGCATCAGCTCTGGCTGCTGTGGGTCGGCTCCGGCGTGATCGGTGGCGTCGGTCTCGGCCTCGGCTACATCTCGCCGGTGTCGACGCTGGTGAAGTGGTTCCCGGATCGTCGCGGCATGGCGACGGGCATGGCGATCATGGGATTCGGCGGCGGTGCGATGATCGGCTCGCCGCTCGCCAACCTGCTGATGAACTATTTCAAGACCCCGACCGATGTCGGCGTCTGGCAGACCTTCCTGGCTATGGGCGTCATCTACTTCGTGTTCATGACCATTGGCGCGTTCTCCTATCGTATCACGCCACCAAACTGGAAGCCGGAAGGCTGGACCCCGCCGGCAACAGCAAATGCGATGATCACCACGGGTCATGTGCATCTCGACAATGCGCACAAGACCAAGCAGTTCTGGCTGATCTGGGGCGTGCTCTGCCTGAACGTGTCGGCAGGCATCGGCGTCATCGGCATGGCATCGCCCATGCTGCAAGAGATCTTCGCCGGCAAGCTGATCGGTGCGCCTGACCTCTCCTTTAGCCAGCTCTCGGCTGCACAGAAGACCACGATCGCCGGCATTGCCGCCGGTTTCGCCGGCCTGATCTCGCTGTTCAACATCGCCGGCCGGTTCTTCTGGGCGTCTTTGTCGGACAAGATCGGTCGCAAGAACACCTACTATACGTTCTTCATCCTCGGCATCATCATGTATGCGCTGGTGCCGACCTTCGCGGCGATGGGCAGCAAGGTTCTGTTCGTCGCGGCCTTCGCCGTCATCCTCTCGATGTATGGCGGAGGTTTCGCCACGATCCCGGCCTATCTCGCCGATATCTTCGGCACCCAGTTCGTGGGCGCGATCCATGGCCGTCTGCTGACGGCCTGGGCGACCGCGGGTATCGTCGGTCCGGTGGTGGTGAACTACATTCGTGAATTCCAGATCGCCGCCGGCGTGCCGCGGGCGCAGGTCTATGACTTCACGATGTATATCCTCGCCGGCATGCTGGTCCTGGGCCTGATCTGCAATCTGCTGGTGAAGCCGCTGGCGCCGCACTGGTTCATGAAGCCGGAAGAAGTCGCTGCGCTGCAGGCCAAGGGTGCCGCAGCCGCATCGACCGGCGGTGGCTCCTATGGCATCGGCAAGGGCGGTTTCGATGGCAGCGCCATCGCCTTCTGGGCCTTTGTCGGCATCCCGCTGTGCTGGGGCGTCTGGCTGACGCTGCAGAGCGCAGTCCGCATCTTCCAGTAAGACGTTTACGGGACCGGCCGCGAAAGCTTCCGGTCCCGTTCCACATCTGACGAACAATCTTAAAAACAAGCACATTCGGGGATAACGATGACACGCATCACTACGGGCCTCGTGGCCGCACTGTTCGTTGTAACTTCAATGGGCGTTGCCTCGGCACAGGCGCCGGCGACGCCGGCAACTCCTGCTGCGCCCGCCAAGATGAAGCTGAACAAGCAGAGTCTGAAGGACATGAAGGCGAAGTGGAGCGCCAACAAGGGCAAGCTCAAGGCCTGCCGCAAGGACGTCAAGGTCAAGGGTCTCGCCGGCGACGACCGCTGGTTCTACATCCAAGACTGCATGGCCAAGAGCTGAGCGAGCGCTGGCCTTTCCGGCACTTCCCAGCCTCCTGATCTTTATGCCGCGCTTATGAACGAGCGCGCCTGCTCGTCTCGATTTCATATGTCGTTGTCCGCATCTTCCCGGCATCCCGACGCGCTCCTGCGCCAGGGTGTTGAGAAGACGGACAACGACCATGACGATGTTCTACAATCGCGATACACAGCTGCACGATCTCTCGGCTGACAGCGCTTATCGCAGCTACCTCATTAGCCGCAATCAGTCCCCGATCGTCTATCATTCCAGTGATATCCAGTGGAAGCGGCTCTGCGTCGCCGCGCGACTGACACGCAATCACATCAAGGGTTTCTTCGCGGCCATCCATATGGCTTTGGTGGCCGACAAGATGCGCCGCGCGCGCCGTGAACTTGCGCGAGTTCGCGTGCAAGTCGCCGATACGCCGACGATTCCGGATCACCGGAGTGTGCCATGAGCGGGGACCACTCTGCAGCGCTGTTTGCGCGTATCGGCTCCTATGTGGCGATCATGCCGGGCATCCTCGCCCGGCTATGGCGCTTTGTCATTGGACCTGCCGTCTATCGGCCGGCCGCGCATTACATGCGCGGACCCGGCCCGAAATGTCGCGAGAAGAACGAGCGGACGCGCCCGCAATCCTAGCGGGCGCGGCGCAGAGGCAGGGCATCGTCAGGCTGCGCCCAGATCGCTGCCATCGCGGTGTAGACCTGCTGCTGCTCGGTCTCTGTGATCTCTGTCAGCGGCAGGCGCACGGCGGCATTCCCCAATCCCCGCAAGCTCAATGCAAATTTCACCGCTGCTGACGCCTGATCCGGCGGCAATACCGCGGCGAGCGGCGCCAGCATGTCGGAAATAGTCGTCGCATAGCGCGGGCATCCCTGGCGAGCCGCGTAATACATGCCGCGGCAGAGCTGCGGCGCCACATTGGCCATCGCGGAGACAACGCCGTCGCCGCCGAGCAGCAGATAAGGCAGGGCTGCGGTGTCCTGTCCCGTCAGCATCCGGAAACCCGCTGGCAGCAGCGGCCGCAATAGCGCCAGTCGCCCGGCGTCGCCGGTGTCGTCGCGCAGGCCTATCAATCGTGGCGAGGCGGCGAGACCGATGAGCGTATCATCGGTCAGTGCACGAGCACAACGCGACGGGGCGTCGTGCACAATAACCGGCAGCGATGTCGTCTCCAGGATCGTGCGGAAATGCGCGGCGATGCCATCGGCGGTGGGACGGTTGTAGTATGGCACGACCGACATGACGGCATCGGCGCCCGCCGCTTGCGCCAGCCGGTTTGCCGCAATGGCGCGACTGGTGCAATTCGAGCCCGCGCCCGCAATGATGCGGATGCGGCCACGCGCAATGCTGACGGCGGTCCGAATCAGCACGGCACGTTCCTTCGGCGTCAGCGTGTCGGCTTCGCCGGCGCTCTCGCCAACGACAATGGCGCTGGCGCCTGCACAGACCTGACGCTCGCACAGCCGTGCGAAAGTGAGGAGATCAAGCGCGCCATGCCCGTCGAACGGTGTCGGCAGATCGGCGATGATGCCGTGCAGCCAGTCGTTGGCGTGATGGGAGGCATGAGCTTGCGGGAGGGCATGAGCCCGAAGAGCGACTGTGGACATGGCGGGAAGCTCAGGCGACGCGCCGTTGTTGTAACCGTTCGACGGAGGTTGCTGCCGTGAAAGGCAGGGCGTTCATATCGAGTTCGATGAGGCCAGCCGCCTCGATAATCGCTTCGGGCCGATGGCCGTTCTCAAACAGAGCATAACGCACGGCATTCGCGCGGCTGACGAACAGCCCGCCGAATAGGCCGTTTTTCTCCTGCGCGACCCACTGGCCGCGGCCGTTCTTGCCGATGAAAACGAGGGATGAGCTACACGAGGGAGGTTCGATGGTGATCACTTGCAGTCTCCAGTTCATTCGCTTGAGCGAATGGCTGCAAGATGATCGGCCGCCCGTTTGAAAACGAGATGAGCGGAGGTGCCGCGTTATAGGGATTTCATAAGTGGGTCTGTCCGCAGATCATTCACGCGGAACCATCGCCCAAGGAAGCGATTGATCGTTTCGTTCACTGAGGGAGCGTGGAATGGCAAAATATTCCAAGGCGGCAGCGAAAAAGGTCGCGCGCGCCGTTAAGAATGCCAAGGCAGGTACGCTCAAGAGTGGCCGTTCCGGCAAGAAGGTGACCAGCCGGAAACAGGCGATCGCCATCGGCCTGTCGGAGGCCCGTGCAGAGGGCAAGAAGGTGCCAAAAGCGCCGAAGAAAAAGACAACGAAGAAGGTAGCTAGGAAGACCGTGAAGAAGGCCGCGAAAAAGACCGCAAAGAAAACAGCAAAGACGTCCAGAAAGAGGAAAGCCTGATTTGGTTTCAGGCTTGAGGTGACCTGCAGATCACTTGGTCTGCAGTGTCGCCTTCATCAGGTGGTCCCTGCACTCATCGTCCTTGCCCTCCGCCATTGCCTCGCTGGCCAGGCCGATCTCGTCGGAGGCGATCTTCTTTTGCTTGCCATCGGCCATTTTTGCGATGGATTCGGCGACGAAGGCGATATTGGAGGCGTTGCATTCCCGTGTCTGCAGTTGCTGCGCCTGCGCAGCCACGGTGGACATCAACGCGATGCCTATGATCATTCTCGAAATCTTCATGCGCTCAGCTGGCCTTGCGATGTCGGGCCGATGACCGCGCGGCCTTCTTGGCCGGGCGCTTGCGTGCCACATGGGGGCGTGACGCCGAAGCGCGTTTGGTCGGCTTGCCCTTACCACCCTTGAGGCTCGCCTTCAGCGCATCCATCAGGTTGATGACGTTGTCCGGCTTCTCCTCCTTCTCGACGACCTTCACCGGCTTGCCGGCAGCCTTGCGTTTCACCAGCGTCTTCAGGGCGGTCTCATATTCGTCCTTGAACTTGCTGGGATCGAAATGCGATGCTTTGCTGTCGAGGATATGCACCGCAAGGTCGATCATGTCCTTCGATATCTTGGGCGACTTGATGTCGTCGAAATAGTCTTCCTCATCACGGATCTCATAAGGAAAACGCAGCGTGGTGCCGAGCAGGCCCTTGCCGAGCGGCTCGATGGCGATGATGTGCTCACGGTTGGTCAGCACGATCCGCGCCAGCGCCACGCTGTCCTTATCCCTCATGGCGTCGCGGATCACGGCAAACGCATCGGCGCCGGCCTTGCCGTCGGGCGCGATATAGTAGGGATTGTTCAGGTAGCGTCGGTCGATCTCGTCGCGCGGCACGAAATTGTCGATATCGATGGTGTGATTGCTCTCGATCTGCACGGCTTCGAGCTCTTCCTTCTCGATCTCGACATATTCGCCTTTGCTGATTTCGTAGCCGCGGCCCTTCTGCTCCTTCTCCACGACATCGCCGGTCTCGGCATCCACCATCTGCTGTTTCAGCCGATTGCCGGTCTCACGATTGATCATGTGGAATTTGGTTTTCTCGACCGTGGTCGCGGCCGGATACAGCACCACCGGGCAGGTGACGAGCGACAGCTTGAGAGAGCCTTTCCAATAGGCGCGGGGCGGGGCCATACTCGTCCTCCAACTCGATCTACAAATGAAGCGCGCAGGCCGCAAAGTATTGCGCTGGCGTGGATTTCCAGGAACTTCAACGGCAGTTGCCGGTTTTGGTTCCGGGCCGGATCATGCGCCCAATGCGTTGAGTGGGGGGACGGTGTGGCCGACAAGCAGCTTCAGATCTTCCGCCGGAAACGGGACTTTGCGCTCACGAAGGAGCCCTCCGGCCAGATCGTGGTCACGCCGGCAAAGCGCCGCCGTTTCGTAGTCCAGAAACACGATGCGACACGGCTGCATTACGATCTGCGGCTGGAGATGGACGGCGTGTTCAAGTCCTGGGCCGTCACCCGCGGGCCGTCCATGGACCCCGCCGACAAGCGCCTCGCTGTCGAGGTTGAGGACCATCCGCTCGACTATGGCGATTTCGAAGGCACGATTCCCAAAGGACAATATGGCGGCGGCACCGTGCAGCTGTGGGACCGCGGCTATTGGGAGAGTGACGATCCGGACAAGGGCTTCAAGAAGGGTGATCTTAAATTCACGCTGGACGGCGAGAAACTGCATGGCGGTTTCGTGCTGGTGCGCATGAAGCATGACCGCAATGGCGGCAAGCGGACCAACTGGTTGCTGATCAAGCATCGCGATGAGTTTGCGAAGGAGGGCAAGGCCAACACCATCCTCGACGACGACAAGTCAGTGGCGTCCGGCCGGACCATGAGCGCCATCGCGTCAGGAAAAGGGAAGGCGCCGAAACCGTTCATGATCGCCAGGACGGCGAAGATCAAACCCGATGCTATCTGGGATTCCAGCGAGGGCAGTGCTGCCGATGCGCGCGCTAATAAGGGCGGCAAGACCAAGGCTGATGTCGGCAAGGCGGGGACCAAGAAAGCTGCGGGCAAGAAAGCCGTGACAAGGAAGGCGGCCAAACCATCGGCGAAGCCGCTCAAGGTCGCAAAGATGCCCGGCTTCGTTGCACCTCAACTTTGCACCATCGTGGATCGACCGCCCTCCGAGAATGGCTGGGCGCATGAGATCAAGTTCGACGGTTACCGCGTGCAGCTCCGCGTCGAGGACGGGGAGGTCACGCTGAAGACACGCAAGGGGCTCGACTGGACGGAGAAGTTTCAGGCCATCGCCAGGGAAGCCATAGGCCTGCCGGACGCAATCATCGACGGCGAGATTGTCGGGCTCGATGCCCACGGCGCGCCGGACTTCGCGGCGCTGCAGGCGGCGCTGTCGGATGGCGAGACCGATACGCTAATTTTTTTCGTGTTCGACCTTCTGTTCGCTGAAGGCGAGGACCTGCGCAAGTTGCCGCTCGGCGAGCGCAAGGAGCGATTGAAGGCGCTACTCGACAAAGCCCGCGGCCGTCGCAAGGAAAGCCTGATTCGCTATGTCGATCATTTCGAGACCGGTGGTGACGCTATCCTGGAGTCGGCCTGCAAACTGTCACTGGAAGGCATCATCTCCAAGAAGCTGTCGGAGCCCTATGTGTCGGGCCGCTCGCAAAACTGGACCAAGGCGAAATGCCGCACGGGCCACGAGGTTGTGGTTGGCGGATGGAAGAGCAACGCGGGAAAATTCCGTTCGCTGATGGTTGGCATCAACAGGGGCGATCATCTCGCTTATGTCGGGATCGTTGGTACCGGCTTCGGCCAGGACAAGGTCACGCGCATCATGCCGACATTGAAGAAAGCGGCGGCAAAGACCAGCCCGTTCGGCGGCAAGGAGACGCCGCCGGGTGGACGCGACGTGCATTGGCTGAAGCCCGAGCTTGTCGCCGAAATAGAATTCGCCGGATTCACCGGCGCCGGCATGGTCCGTCAGGCCGCGTTCAAGGGGCTGCGGCAGGACAAGCCCGCGGATGAGGTCGAAGCGGAAACGCCGAGGAAGATCGAGCTTGCCGAACCGAAGCCGAGACGCGGCGCGAAGAAGGCAGCGAAAACCTCGAACAAAGCCGCGCCGGCAAAGGCTGCGGCAGGCACAGCGGTCGTGATGGGCGTGTCGATTTCCAAACCCGACAAGGAGCTGTGGCCCGATGCAGGCGATGGCGAGCCGGTTACCAAACGCGATCTTGCTGCGTATTTCGAAGCCGTCGGCGACTGGATGATGGACTATCTCAAGGGCCGTCCGTGCTCGATCGTGCGCGCGCCCGACGGCATCGACGGGCAGCAGTTTTTCCAGCGACACGCAATGCCGGGGACATCGAACCTGCTCGAACTCGTGAAAGTCTCCGGCGACCGCAAGCCTTACCTGCAGATTGATCGCGTCGAGGGTCTCGCGGCTGTCGCGCAGATCGGCGGGCTCGAACTGCATCCCTGGAATTGCGCGCCGGACGCGCCGGATACACCGGGGCGTCTGGTGTTCGATCTCGATCCGGCGCCTGATGTGGAGTTCATTGCCGTCATGGATGCGGCACGCGAGATGCGCGAACGGCTCTCGGGCCTCGGCCTGGAGAGTTTCTGCAAGACCACCGGCGGCAAGGGCCTGCATGTGGTGGCGCCGCTGCTGCACGGCGCGAAGGACAAGGTCGACTGGAAGACGGCGAAGACGTTTGCGCAGGCCGTGTGCCAGCAGATGGCCAGTGACGACCCTGAGCGCTATCTGCTCAACATGTCGAAGAAGCTGCGTGGTGGAAAGATTTTCCTCGATTATCTCCGCAATGACCGGATGTCGACCGCGGTCTCGGTGCTGTCGCCGCGGGCGCGAAAGGGGGCCACGGTGTCGATGCCGCTGACATGGCCGCAGCTGCGCAAGGATCTGGATCCGAAGAATTTCACCGTACGCAGCGTCCCGGCGCTACTGGCGAAGAGCAAGGCGTGGGCAGGTTACGAGGATGCTGCGTCGTCGATCAAGGCGGCGATAGGGAAACTTAAATGACTCTCGCCGTCGTTACCCGCTTTTGCGGATGATGACGGTGAGAGCGTACGCGCATGAAAAGGCGCGCGACCCTTCCGGATTGCGCGCCTTGAAATCAATATCCGCTCTTACAGCTTACCAAGCAGCAGGAGGATCAGCAGGATCACCACGATGAGGCCGAGGCCGCCGCCGCCGTAGTAGCCGGTGCCGTAGAACGGACCGCCGCCGATACCGCTGAAACCACCAAGCAAGGCGATAATCAGAATGATCAGAATAATCGTACCAATGGACATGAATGTCTCCTCAGCCTGGCAGACGGACGAGCCGGCTGCCTTCATGCGGTAAAAACGCGCAGGCGCCCGCAAGGTTCCAAGGTTGAAACCTCCATTATGACTACCGTTGGACGATTTCGCGCTTACATCCACCTTAACTAACAAAGGATCATGAGATGTCTGCACCGCTCGTCGTTTCCATTCCGCACAGCCTCGGCCGCGAGGAAGCTGCCCGGCGGCTCAAGACAGGACTGACACGCGCAGCAACCAATGTACCAATGTTGAAAGTTGACGAGGAGCGCTGGGACGGCGACCGGATGATCTTCCGCGTCCATGCCATGGGGCAGGTGGCGTCCGGTCATGTCGATGTGGCCGAGGATCACGTCACCGTCGAAGTGGTGCTGCCCTGGCTGCTGAAGCGCTTCGCCGAAGTGGCGCAGGCAGCGATCAAATCGCGCGGAAATCTGCTGCTCACGAAAAAGAGTTGAAGCGGCGATTGCGGCGTGCAGAAATCTCACGCATCTACCGTGCCTGCTGCTGTGCAGCAAAAAAAATATCCTGCGATAGTGCGGCGCACGCGAGTTTGATCGTAAACCACTCGCAAATAATTTGATGAAAAGCTTTGAACACGCGGAGGAAGGGAACCGACCTTCTTCGAGTCGGCACGACATCCGCCAGGCCGTCCGGCCGTTGATCCCGGGCGGCCTTGTCGTATGTGCTATCGCAAACGCGTTGAACGAATGCGTTTCGGTGCGGCGTGTGCCTTCACGATCGCCATCGGAAGCTGCCTGAAGAGTTTGGCAACGGAGAGCTTGCTCGCGCCGTTCTTCGGCGGAGAACCTTCAACGAGGTAGCCGGGCGCGATGACGGTCGCGTCGAACGCCGTCGTCTCCGGCCAATGCCGCCCGCCTTGCGTCGCTTCGAAAAAGGCGCGCGGGATCACGACGATCGCCGCATCGCGCTGATGCCGTCGCGCAAAGGCGATGATGTGCGCGGCATGAGGTCCGGTCACTTCAAGTGGTTCGTAATCGCCATCGGTGAAGACGGCTGCCATCTCGGTGCGGTGTTTCAACAGCTCGCGTGTCCAGGCGAGCTTGATGTGGCCATCATCCCAGTGTTGCGCCAGCGCCGCCCAGTCTGGTTGCTGCAGTGCCTTCAGCACTTTCGCGCGTTCGGCGAAATCCACCGGGCGGCGGTTATCGGGATCGACCAGCGAAAAATCCCAGAATTCGGTGCCCTGATAGAAGTCCGGCATGCCGGGAATGGTCGCTTTCAGCGTGATCTGGCTGAGTGAATTCAATGCGCCGATCAGCGACGTGCGCTTGGCAAAGGTCTCAAGCGCTGCAAGAAATTCCGGCGACTGGGCGGGATCGAGAATACGCTCCAGAAATGCGTGCAGGCCCTTTTCATAGGCGTCGTTCGGGTTGAGCCAGCTCGTTTCCTGCTTGCCCTCGCGCGCGGCCTTCAGCGCATAGGCCTGCATGCGTTCGAGGAAGGAATTGTCCTGCCCGCCGAGCGACCAGGCGCCGATAAGCGCCTGGTACAACATATACTCGAACGCTGCGGAGGGCGCGCGCATCTCGCCGTCAATAACCAGATGCGGCGCGTTCAGCACCTTCCAGCGACCGACCGCACTGGCCCATTCACCGGGCATTTCGGCCAGCGCCAGCAAACGCGCGCGGGCATCCTCGCCGCGCTTGGTGTCGTGGGTGGCGGTCGAGGTCATGCCATACGGCCGTTCGCGCGCGCGTGTGACCATTATCTCGTGAAACGCCGCGACAGGTATCGCTTCCGCTGCCGGCTCGCCGCCGACTTCGTTGAACGCCAGCAGGCGGTGATAGCGATAGAAGGCGGTGTCTTCGAGCGACTTCGCCATTGTCGGCCCGGTGAACTGCTGCACCTTCAATGCAAAGCGTCGCACCCGCGGCTTGCTATGCGCGGGGCGGCCGGGTTTCAGCAGGTCCAGCGTCAGAGCGTCGCGCAGGAAGTCAAACAAGCCTTCATCGGCGCCGAACCACTCGGCGCGAGCCTTCTCGATGGTCGTGGCGATCAGTTGCCGGTCGAGGGCCGATGGGCCGGCAGTGGAGAGATAGGTGCGATAGACCGGGAAATGCAGTACATAGAGTTCGAAGGCCTGACGCAGCGTGTCGGCGGAGAAGTCGCGTGTCGAATAATGTCCGTTGGCGATCCGTGCCAGTAGGCGCGTCAACACGGTGAATTCGCTGAGCAGCAGCGTATCGAGCACGCGGCGCTTGGCTTCCACCAGTTGAGGTTCGAATTTCGGCGAGACGTTGCTCACCTGTCGCCAGGTTTCGCCCAGTGGTTCCAGGCCTTTTTCTTCGACCAGCACCTGCGTGATCACATTGAGCCATTCATAGCCGGTGGTGCCATGCACGCCGGCGAAAGGCACTAGCTTCTCGTGCTCGCCAAGAATCTTCTCGACCACGACATAAAACGGTTTGGTGCTGTTGCCATGCGCCTCGCGGATCAGCCGGCGCAGCCGTTGGAAATATTGCGAGGGATCGTGAAGGCCGTCGATGTGGTCCAGCCGCAACCCCTGCAGCTTGTCTTCGGTAATCAGCCGTTTGACCAGCGAATGAATCGCCTCGAACGTATCGGCGTCCTCGATACGCAGACCAGCCAGCGTATTGACGTCGAAGAAGCGGCGATAGTTGATCTCGCTCGATGCAAGACGCCATTGGCCAAGCTTGTAGTGCTGGCGCTCCAGCAGCATATGTAGCGCCTGGGTCTGCGCAGGACGATCTGGTCCGGCGCGATAGGCCTCGATCCCTTTGGCGATCACGTCCGCGACGCCTTCAATCGACGCCAGCTGCTGCTTGAAAGCCGGCGCTTCCCGCCGGTTGGGATGGCGGAGGCCCTTGTGCCTGGCAGCCAGCATCAGAATTGCGCGGCCGGCTGGCGTTTTACCGGCATCGGCTTCCTTGACGATGGTGCGCAGCATCTCGCTATAGCGCTCCGGTGCGATCGGCAGCCGATGTTCGAAATACCAGGCCGAGAAGCTGCCTTCCTCGGCGTCGTATTTCAGCTCGATCTCGCCGTTGTCCAGCGCCTGGCCATATGAGCTGCCGATGATCGGCAGCAGCACGCCCCCGCGTGCGCGATAGGGCAAAGTATCCCAGTCGATGTCGAAGGAGACGGCGTGCGGCGAGGTCTGTCCCCATTCCAGCACGTCGAGCCACCACGGATTGTCAGCGAAATGCACGCCCACATGATTGGGCACGAAGTCGAGGATCAGGCCGATATCGTTGGCCTTCAACGTGGCACTCAGGCGCTCGAAACCTTCTTCGCCGCCCAGCTCCGGATTGAGCTTGGTGTGATCGACAATGTCATAGCCATGGGTCGAACCCGCGCGCGATTTCATGAACGGCGACGCATAGAGATGCGTGATGCCGAGCGCCTTCAGATAGGGCACGATGCCCGCGGTGGCATCGAAATCGAAATCCTTGGTGAGTTGAATACGGTAGGTCGCGACGGGAATCGCAGGGGCCATTATTTGTCTCCGATCCGCCATGCGACGGACCACGGCGTCCCCACGCCGGTGGTAGTGTTGCCCCAAATTGTCGTGCCTGTGCTCGGCGGTGCTGCGTTAACGGCCTTGTCGGACAGATTTGCCGTGAGATGCAGCTTGCTGCCGTCACCCATTGTCCAGAATGCCGTGAGCCGGCCGCCGTCACTTGCCTCAGCCTTGCCGAACCGCGCGCCAGCGAGGCGCCGTACGATATGCTGCTTGCGCAGTGCGAGCAGTTCGCGAACCAGCGTCAGCCGCTTCTTACCCGCGGTCGTTTTGCGATTGTCCCAATCGACGAAGGCCGAGCGGAAGGAGCTCTCGTCCAGCGGGTCAGGAATCTCGTCGCCATACTTTTCGTAGGCGCTGGCGAATTCCTTCTTGCGACCGCTACGCACGGCATTGGCGAGATCGCCTTCGAAATCGCAGAAAAACGGGAACGGCGCTCTCGAGCCCCATTCCTCGCCCTGAAACAGCATCGGCACCATCGGCGCCAGCAATGTAATGGCCAGCGCAGCTTCGATGGCCTCGGGCTTGGCCAAGGTCTCCAGCCGATCGCCAAGCGCACGATTGCCAATCTGGTCGTGGTTCTGCAGGAAATTCACGAAACCCGCCGGTGCGAGTTCGCCTGATGGTTCGCCGCGTTCAGCGCCCGCGCGATGCGCTGAGGGTTGTCCCTGATAGGCGAATCCGGAGCCGAGCGCATGCACGATATGATCGAGCGGCTTTTGCGCGTAGTCGCTGTAATAGCCTTTATCTTCGCCGGTCAGAAGCACGTGCCAGGCGTGATGATAGTCGTCGTTCCACTGCGCGCGATATTTGCCGCGCGGCGGATTGGTGGCGGGATCGAGCAGAGTGGCGCGGTTGTCGTCGTTTTCCAGAACGAGATGGATGTGTCGGCCGGTATCGGCGGCGAGCTTACCGACTTCGCGGCTCAGCTCATGTAGCATCGGGATCTCGCCCTGTTCGACGATGGCATGGACGGCGTCGAGCCGCAGCCCGTCGAAACGATAATCGCGCAGCCATGCCACGGCGTTCTCGATGGCATAAGCGCGGACCTGCGGCAGACGATAGTCGATCGCCGAACCCCATGGCGTATCGGCACCGCCGAAGAAGTTCGGCGCATAGAGGCCGAGATAATTCCCTTCCGGCCCGAAGTGATTGTAGACGACGTCGAGAAACACCATTAACCCGCGCAGGTGCGCTTCGTCGATCAAGGCCTTCAGGTCCTCGGGGCGGCCGAACATCGCGTCCGGCGCATACCACAGCACGCCGTCATAGCCCCAGTTGCGCTTGCCGGAAAAATCGGCGAGCGGCATCAGTTCGACTGCTGTGATCCCGGTGGCGACGAGATGATCGAGCTTGTCGATCATGGCGCGATAGGTGCCCTCCGGCGTGAAGGTGCCGACATGTGTCTCGAGCAGCACAGTCTCTTCCCACGGACGCCCGCGCCAGTCCGTCGCGCGCCATGGATAGGACTTGTGATCGATGATCTCCGAGGGGCCAGCGATATCGTTTGGCTGAAAGCCTGAGCCCGGATCTGGAACGTCTGTCTTGCCGTCGATCCTGAAGCGATAGGTCGCGCCGGCTTTCACGCTGGCGATCTCCGCGGTAAACCAGCCGTCATCGCCGGGCTTCAAGGGATGGGCTTGATCGCCAAGCAGCACGTCGACGCATTGCGCAGCCGGTGCCCAGAGGCGGAAGATCGCGCCTTTCTCGGTCAGCCGTGGTCCGAACGAATGAGCGCTCATGCTGGCGTCCCCGCAAAGGCAAGCACCGAACGCGGCGGTGCGTCGATATCGCTCCCTGGAGGCAGAATGGCGATCGAGAGGTTGTCGTCGGCGGTGTTCAGCACCTGCCGCCAGTTCTTGTATTCCAGCATCTTCGGCAGCTTGAAAGGAATACCCTCGGGCGCCGCGTTCAGCACGATGAAGATCGGATTGGTGTTGTCGCCGGAAGCGCTAAGTACATAAGAGAGAAAGCGCCCGTCGGGAAACGCCCAGTCCGTCTCGGTCATCTCGTCGGCCGATGGGGTCAGCCATAGCACGCCATAGCTGCCATCGGCGCGGCGGCCGTCGAGCCAGCGCTGGGCTGTGATTTGCGGAAAACGGCTGCGGAGCTGGGTCATATGACCGATGAAGTCGGTCAGGTCCTCGTCCTTGTCGCCGAGATTGTCCCAGGTCACCCAGCCGATCTCGTTGTCCTGGCAATAGGCATTGTTGTTACCGCCCTGGGTATTGCCGATCTCGTCGCCGGCCAGCAGCAGCGGCACGCCCTGCGCGAGGAACAGACTGGCGAGCTGGTTCTTGCGCAGCTGTCGGCGCAGTGCCAGCAGCTCGAGATCGTCGGTTGGGCCCTCGACGCCGAAATTGTTGCTCAGATTGTCGCTGGAGCCATCGCGATTGTCCTCGCCATTGGCCTCGTTGTGCTTCTCGTTATAGGCAAAGAGATCGGCCAACGGAAAACCGTCATGTACGGTGACATGGTTGATGCCGGCGCGCTGCTTGCGGCCGTCATGGTTGAACACGTCGGAGGAGCCTGTCATGCGGCTGGAGACTTCGCCGATCAGCGAGCCTTCGCCGCTCCAGTAGCGGCGCATGGCGCTGCGATATTTGTCATTCCATTCCGACCATTGCGACGGAAACGCGCCGACCTGGTAGCCGCCCATGCCAAGATCCCAGGGCTCGGCGACCATTTTGACGTTCGCGAGCACAGGGTCCTGCCGGATGGCGGTGAGGAAACCGCTATTACGATCGAAGCCATTCGGCCCGCGGGCCAGCGTGGTTGCAAGGTCGAAACGAAAGCCATCCACGTGGCACACCTCGACCCAGTAGCGCAATGAATCCATCACCATCTGCAACACGCGCGGATGCGTAAGGTTCATCGAGCTGCCACAGCCCGTGAAGTCGTCATAGAATCGTGGATTGTCCGGCATCAGCCAGTAATAGGAGGCGTTGTCGATGCCGCGATAGCTCAGCGTCGGGCCGAGATGATTGCCTTCGGCGGTGTGGTTATAGACCACGTCGAGCATCACTTCGATGCCAGCATCATGCAGCCGCGCCACCGTCGTGCGGAACGCATCGAGCGGATTGTCGGCGCCGTAGCGCGCTTCCGGTGCGAAGAAGGAGAGGGTGTTGTAACCCCAGTAATTCACCAGCTTCATTTCCACCAGCCGGCGGTCGTCGACAAAGCTGTGCACCGGCAGCAGCTCGATGGTGGTGACGCCGAGCCGTTTGAGATGCTCGATCATCGACGGCGACGACAGGCCGCGATAGGTGCCGCGCAGCCCTGGCGGCATATCCTTGCGGGTCTGCGTCAGGCCCTTCACATGGGCCTCATAGATGATCGTATCTTCCCACGGTACGCTCGGGCGTGCTTCCTTGCGACCCCAGTTGAAGGTCTCGTCGACCACCACGGCCTTCGGCATGCCGCGCGCATTGTCGCGGCGGTCGAAGGACAGGTCCTCGCGCGACGAGCCGGTGCGATAGCCGAAATGTGCATCGCTCCAGACGAGACGCCCGGCCAGTTTCTTGGCATAGGGGTCGAGCAGCAGCTTGTGCGCATTGAAGCGGTGTCCGTGCTCCGGCTCATAGGGGCCGTGCACGCGATAACCATAGAGCTGGCCCGGCGAGACATCGTTGAGATAGCCGTGAAAGACGTGCTCGTTATATTCCGGCAGTTCGACGCGCTCGAGCTCGCGCCGCCCCTGGCTGTCGAACAGACACAGTTCGACCTTGGTGGCGTTGGCGGAGAACAAGGCAAAGTTGGTCCCCCGTCCGTCCCAGCTTGCGCCGAGGCGGGAGGGCGTGCCGGCGGATAATCTCATGCTCTAGAATTCCGGTACGAGAAAGAGTGCGGCCAGCGGTGGAAGGGTCAGACTGAGTTCGGGGACAAGCCCCTTGGCAATGACTTCGCCCGAATTGCCGACATTGCTGCCGCCGTAATGCGCGGCGTCGGAATTCAGCACCTCGCGCCAGGTGCCGGTGAACGGCACGCGAACACGGTAATCATGATAGACATTCGGCGAGAAGTTCACGACCACGAGGCACTGCGTGCGCGGGTTGGCGCCCTTGCGCAGCCACGCAAACACGTTGTTGCCGGCATCGTCGGTGATCATCCATTCGAAGCCTGCGGGATCGCAATCGAGTTCATGCAGTGCCGGCTGGTTACGATACAGCTCATTGAGATCGCGGATCAGCGAATGGATGCCGGCATGTTTGTCCTGCTCCAGCAGGTGCCAGTCCAGCGACGTGTCGTGATTCCACTCGCGCTCCTGGGCGAATTCGCAGCCCATGAACATCAGTTTCTTGCCGGGATGGCCGAACATGAAGGAATAATACGCGCGCAGATTGGCGAACCGCTGCCAGTCGTCGCCGGGCATTCGGCCAAGGATCGAGCGCTTGCCGTGCACCACTTCGTCATGGGACAGTGGCAGCACGAAGTTTTCCGAGAAGGCGTATTGCAGGCCGAATAGAATGTCGCCGTGCTGGAAGCGGCGATAGATCGGATCCTTGCTGATGTAATTCAGCGTGTCGTGCATCCAGCCCATGTTCCACTTGTAGCCGAAGCCCAGCCCGCCGAATTCGACGGGACGCGATACTTGCGGCCATGCAGTGGATTCCTCCGCTGCAGTGGTCGCATTCGGAAATTTGGCGAACACTTCGGTGTTGAAGCGGCGCAGGAAGCTGACGGCCTCGATATTCTCGCGGCCACCATATTTGTTCGGAATCCAGGCGCCGGCTTCGCGGCTGTAATCGAGATATAGCATCGAGGCCACGGCATCGACGCGGAGGCCATCCACATTGTAGCGCTCGAGCCAGAACAGCGCGTTGGACACCAGGAAGTTCACCACTTCCGTGCGTCCGTAATTGTAAATCAGCGTGCCCCAGTCCATGTGCCGGCCCTGCAATGGGTTGGCATGTTCATAAAGGGCCGTGCCGTCGAAATTGCCGAGGCCGTGCGGATCGTCCGGGAAGTGCCCGGGCACCCAGTCGAGCAGCACGCCGAGCCCCTCGGCATGACAGGCATCGATCAGCAATGCGAATTCTGCCGGCGTACCGAAGCGGCTGGTCGGCGCATACATGCCGGTCGGCTGATAGCCCCACGAGCCGTCAAACGGATGCTCGTTGACGGGCAGGAATTCTACATGGGTGAATCCGAGATCGCGAGCATAGCGCGGCAGTGTCTCTGCGAGGTCGCGGTAGGTTAGCCATTCATTGTCACCCTTGCGGCGCCACGAGCCCAGATGCACCTCATAGATCGACATCGGCTTGTTCAGCGCATTGATGTGATCCGGGGCGGGGCGTGGATGCGGGATCCTGGTTTCGTCGAGCACGATGGACGCCGTGGAGGGCCGCAGTTCGGCGGCGAAGGCCATCGGGTCGGATTTCTGCGTCAACTGTCCATGCGGGCCGATGATATCGAACTTGTAGTGATCGCCGGGCATCGCGCCCGGGATGAACAACTCCCAGTAGCCGGGGCCGCGCACGCGCATGGGATGACGCCGCGCGTCCCAGAAATTGAAATCGCCGACCACGCTGACACGCTTCGCATTTGGCGCGAGCACCACAAATCCGACGCCGCTGACGCCTTCAAGCACCATCGGATGGGCGCCGAGCTTGTCATAGAGCCGCTGATGGGTACCTTCGCCGAGCAGATAGAGGTCGAATTCAGTCAGGATAGGCGGAAAGCGATAGGGGTCCTCAAGATCGACGGACTTGTCGCCATAGCGCGCACGCAATTGATATTTGGTCGAGCCATTGGCCAAAGCCCCGACGAACAGCCCCGCGTCATGCACACGCTCCAACGCGGTCGTCGCACCGTGATCATCGATGGCATCGACCTTCACAGCTTCCGGCAGGAAAGCGCGCACGACCGTCTTGTCGGCTTCCTTGTGAGGGCCGAGATAGTGAAATGGATCGGAGTGGCGGCCTTCGACGATTGCGTAAGCCTCGGCGGGCAAATTGGTCATACAGCTTCCTCAGAATACTGGTTCAGAATGCGCAGAATGCCAGTCAGTGGCACCCGCAGCCAATCTGGCCGATGCGCGAGTTCGTATTCGATTTCGTACAGCGCCTTTTCCAGCAGGAAGAAGTTCAGCATTTCTTTGCTGGCTCCCGCGTCTGCCGGCCACAACCGCGCATCGGTCATGGTCTCGCGATAGGCATCAACGAATGCCGTGGTGGCGCGTTCCCGCCAGGCATCCAGTGCGGCAGCGAGCTTGCCGGTGTCGTCCGAGGTTACCTTGAGCGCGCGTTCCAGCGCCGCCGTTGCCGAATAATCGATCGAGCGAATGAGCCCGGCGATATCACGTGCAGCGGGCGCCTTGCGGCGGCGCTCATCGATCGACCTGCGCGGTTCACCCTCGAAGTCGATGATGAAGATATCATCCTTGACGATCAGCATCTGGCCGAGATGGAAATCTCCGTGATGGCGGATCTTCAGTCCGTCGATATTCTCTGGCAGTAGCTCAGTCAGCCACCCCCGCAAGCCGTGGCGCAGTTCCAGCACCTGATCAATCAGCGCGCGATCCGAATCCTTTGCAGCATTGCGACGTTGGGCGAGCGCACTGAATACCGGCTCGGCGCGTGAGATGATTTCGCTGATCCACAATTTGACGTCGTCAGACGACGTCGGCTCCGGCTTGAAATCCGGGATGTCGTCGCGGCTGGCCAGCGCCATCTGCATCTCGGCGACGCGGCGGCCGGTCTGCGACATATAGAGCAGATACGGCACCTGCTCTTCACTGTGTGGCGCGTGGTCATCCACCGCCAGCAGACGCTGCTCGTCGGCGAAACGGTCGAGATAGGCCGATGTCACCGTCCAGGCATCGCCCTGATTCTGCACGAAAGCATGCATGATCGCGACGGCGGTGCGCTGATCGCCCTCGACCAGTTCGACGCTGCCAAGCAAAGCCGGCGTGTTGGTGAATCCGGCGATATCGGTCAGGAAACGGCTGACCTCGATCTCCGGATTGATGCCGGCCTGCAGCTTGCGATAGATCTTCACGACATAGTCGTTATCGACCAGAGCGGTGCTATTGGACTGCTCGGTCTCCACCGCACGGATATTCTCGAGCGAGGCAGCAGGTTTTTCGGCAAGCTTCGTGGTCGGCCGGAACTCCAGGCGATTGCCTTCTTCCTCGACCGTCAGTGAGGTCCGCAGATTATGCAGCAGCAGCGAGATGAAGATGTGGTCGGTGGCGACGTCGAGCAGGGTACCTTCTCGCGCGCCCTGACGAACGGCGGCAAAGGCTTTCGGATTGTAGCGTTCGCGGTCGAAGCGGGTCCACTCGATCTGCATGGGCAGCAGATAGCGCGTTGCCACATTGCGCTGCGTGGTTTCGAAGAACACCAGCCACGGGCGGTTGTCGCCGATCTCGCAGAACGGGATCGCGCCGGTGAGCGCGGGCTGGATCGCCTTTTGCTGGCGCTCCGGATACCAGCGGCTGCGCGCGAGGAAAGAGGGCAGCACGTCGCGCTCGAACACACCGCGCGTACGGGCGAGAGTCATCCAGGTCGAGCCAAGCGGCACCACCAGCGTTTCGAATTCCGGCACCACCGGCGGCTGCGAATGTTCGGAGACATCGCGTAACTGCAGCCGGAACCAGTAGAAACCGTAAGGCGCCAGCGTGATCATGTAAGGCAGTTCGCCGATCGGCGGAAATTTGGTGCGGCCGAGCATTTCCAGCGGCACGCGTTCCTTCCACGGCGACAGATCGAGTTCGGTGGCCTGCGCGGCGCGCGACAGGTTGGCGACGCAGAGGATCGCTTCGTCGCCAAGCTGGCGCACATAAGCGAGAACGGAGCGGTTGTCGGGGCGGATAAAGGTCATGGTGCCGCGACCGAAAGCGAGTGTTGATTTCCTGACAGCAATGAGGCGTTTGGTCGCCGACAGCAGCGACGACAGGCTGCGCGACTGCGCCTCGACGTTCACGGACTCGTAGCCATAGATCGGATCCATGATCGGCGGTGCATAGAGCCGCGCGGGATCGGCGCGCGAGAAGCCGCCATTGCGGTCCGGTGCCCACTGCATCGGTGTGCGCACGCCGTTGCGGTCGCCGAGATAGATATTGTCGCCCATGCCGATCTCGTCGCCGTAATAGATGATCGGCGTGCCGGGGAACGACAGCAGCAGTGAATCCAACAGCTCGATCTTGCGGCGATCGTTGTCCATCAACGGCGCCAAGCGACGGCGAATGCCGACATTGATGCGGGCGCGTGGATCGTTCGCATAGGTCGACCACAGATAGTCGCGCTCGACGTCGGTGACCATTTCCAGCGTCAGCTCGTCGTGATTGCGCAGGAACATTGCCCACTGGCAGTCGCCGGGAATGTCCGGCGTCTGCCGCATGATATCGGTGATCGGGAAGCGGTCTTCCTGGGCCAGCGCCATATAGATGCGCGGCATCAGCGGGAAGTGATATGCCATGTGGCATTCGTCGCTGTTGCCGAAATATTCCTGCACGTCCTCCGGCCATTGATTGGCCTCGGCGAGCAGTAGCTTGCCCGGCGCATAGGCATCGAGCTCGGCGCGCAGATGTTTGATGACCTTGTGCGTCTCCGGCAGGTTCTCGTTATTGGTGCCGTCGCGCTCGACGAGATAGGGGATCGCGTCCAGACGGAATCCATCGACACCGGCATCGAGCCAGCGTTTCATCACCTGCACCACGGCGGAGACGACGCGGGGATTGTCGAAATTCAAATCCGGCTGATGCGAGAAGAAGCGATGCCAGTAATAGGCCTTGGCCTCCGGGTCCCAGGTCCAGTTCGATTTCTCGGTGTCGGTGAAGATGATCCGGGTGCTCTGATATTTCTGGTCGGTATCGCTCCAGACATACCAGTTGCGGGCGGATGAGCCAGGCGGGCTGCGGCGGGCGCGTTTGAACCAGTCATGCTGGTCCGACGTGTGATTGATGACGAGTTCGGTAATCACGCGCAAGCCGCGGCGCTTGGCCTCGTGGATGAAGCGCTTGAAGTCCTTCATCGTGCCGAAGTCGGGATGGATCGAACCATAATCGGCGATGTCGTAGCCGTCGTCGCGGCCCGGGGACGGATAGAACGGCATCAGCCATATGGTGGTGACGCCGAGATCCTGCAGGTAATCCAGCTTCTCGGTCAGGCCGATGAAATCGCCGATGCCGTCATTGTTGCTGTCAGCGAAGGTCTTCACATGCAGCTGATAGATGATGGCGTCCTTGTACCAGAGCTTGTCGATCTCCTCGGCACGCTGTTTCGCTTTGGCGTCGATTTCGGTCATGACGTTCATTGGTGACGCTTTCAGGCAAGGATCAGGCGAGGCAGCGGAAGAAGACGGCGGGGTCGCGCTGGGGGGCGAGGTGCAAGCGGATGCCGCCCCATTCGACGCCATGACGCTCGCCGGTGATGATGTTTTCGACGGCGGCAACGTTGCGCTTCTCGCCATCGACCGTGACTTGCGTGTCGATCGGCAGCCAGAATTCATAAGGATCGCGCGACAGCGCGATGGCGCCGGCAACGGTGTTGGTACCATCCACCGACTCCTTGACGAAGCCGATGATGTTGTCGTTTTCGACCGGCATGAAGCGCAGGTTCGATGTCTGCTGCAGCGCCGGATTGGCGCGGCGCGCATGGTTCAGTGCGGTGATATAGGGCTTGATATTGCCCGGCGCGTTCCAGTCGCGGGTCCTGATCTCGTATTTCTCCGAGTTCAGATATTCTTCCTTGCCCGGGATCGGCTCGTGTTCGAGCAATTCGAAACCGTTATAGATGCCATAGGTCGACGACAGCGCGGCGGCCAGTGCCACCCGCGCCTTGAACATCCAGGCTTCGCCGGACTGCAGGTGATAGGGCAGGATGTCGGGCGTGTTGACGAAGAAGTTCGGGCGATAGAATTCGCGCTCGGGATAGCCGCATAGCTCGTTGAGATACTGCTCGATCTCCCACTTCGCGGTGCGCCAGGTAAAATAAGTGTAGCTCTGCGAGAAGCCGAGCTTGGCGAGGCCCTTCATCAGCTTCGGACGCGTGAAGGCCTCCGCCAGAAACAGTGCGTCCGGATGCCTGATCTGCACCTCATGGATCACCCATTCCCAGAACCGCAGCGGCTTGGTGTGCGGATTGTCTATGCGGAAAATCTTGACTCCCTGATCGCACCAGAACAGCAGCATGTCGCGGAGCGCGTTCCACAGGGATCCTGCATCTTCACAGTCGAAGTCGGGATTGTGGATGTCTTCGTATTTCTTCGGAGGGTTCTCGGCATATTTCATCGAACCGTCCGGCCGGCGCTTGAACCAGTCCGGATGCTCCTTGACCCACGGGTGATCCGGCGAGCACTGCACGGCGACGTCGATCGCCACTTCCAGGCCGTGTTCCTTGCACGCAGCGATCAGCGCATGGAAATCGTCCATGGTACCAAGTTCAGGATGGATCGCGTCGTGGCCGCCCTCGGCGCCGCCAATGGCATAGGGGCTGCCGACATCGCCGGGCTCGGAGGTCAGCGAATTGTTCTTGCCCTTGCGGTTGGTCTTGCCGATGGGATGGATCGGCGTGAAATACAGCACGTCGAAGCCCATGGCCTGCACGTCGGGCAGGCGCGCGATACAATCGCGGAACGTGCCGTGCTGGCCCGGCACCGTGCTCTGGCTGCGCGGCACCATTTCGTACCACGCGCCGTTGCGGGCGCGCTTACGGTCGATCATCAGCGGCAGCAGCGGCGAGCGCGTCAGGTCCGGGCGCAATTGCGCTTCGGCCATGGCGGTGCGCAGTTCAGGTGACAGCAGCGGCTCATTGTCGCCGGTCTGCAGAAAATTCTCGCATTGCTTGACGATGAGCGCCGAAGCCTCGGGCCCGCCATTCTGCGCCTTGGTCATCAGGCCGGCGCCTTCCAGCGCATCCAGCGTGACATCCTGTCCGGCCTTCAACTTCAGCTCGAAGCCGTGGCGCCAGGTCGCGAATTCATCGGTCCAGGCCTCGATCGCATACACATAGCGTCCGATGCCATCGGGGATGAATGAACCGCCCCAGCGGTCGTTCACTTCCAGCGTCATCGGGACCCGATTCCACTCGCGGTCCTGTTCGCGGCGCCAGACAATGGCCGCGGCGATGATCTCGTGACCATCGCGGTACAGGTCGGCATAGACAGCCACAGGTTCGCCCACGATGCGTTTGACCGGGAAGCGGCCAGCGTCGATGATCGGATAGATGTTTTCGATATGGAAAGCCCCGCCGATACCGGCGGTGTCCACGATTTGGGATGTTCTGTTCACGGTGATGCCATCATGAGGTGTCGTCCCTGTTCGATTTTTCAAAAAGAGACGGTGCGATCATATACAAAGCCCCGTGACAGGGGTTTGGTTCCCGATGGAACCCAGCTTAGATCGACGCGTTGAAATCGGCTATCCTCTTCCGCAAATTCAGAAATTTCCCAGCAACTTTCGATTGTTGCTCTGCAAACAGCGTGCCGAATGGACCTTTTCACCAAAGCTGCCGAACTCGGAATCCAGACCGGTTTTCATGACGGTCAGGGTCAGTGGCACACCACCAGCGAAGCCGCCCTGAAGATCATTCTGGACGCCATGCCGGTGCGCACGCCGCATCGTTTCGTAGAGAGCCCGGTCGTGGTCCGGGCCGGCGAGGGCGCCCGCACGATCCTCAATGAGGCTGCCACGTTTCCCCTGAGCTGGAAAATTCTCGACGGGGTTAAGGTTATCGCCGAGGGAACGACGGAGGCGCGCGAGATCACCTGGCCGCGCGATCTGCCGGTCGGCGTGCACAAGCTCAGACTGGTCGACGCCAGAAACTTCCCGGACGAAGCGCCCTTCATCGTGGCGCCATCCAAGGCATTTCCCGGCACCTTCGATCGCTCGTGGATCGTCGCCGTGCAGCTCTATGGTGTGCGCTCGGAGCGCAATTGGGGGATTGGCGACTTCACCGATCTGCAGGGCCTGATCAGACTGGCCGCGAGTTTCGGCGCTGGCGGTGTCGGCCTCAATCCGCTGCATGCGCTGTTCGATGACCGGCCGGCCGAATGCAGTCCTTATTCGCCGAACAGCCGGCTGTTTCTCAATCCGCTTTATATCGACGTTGAGGCGCTGCCCGAATATGCGGCGAACGATAGTGGCGACACGCTGGCTGAGATGCGCGCCAGCAAGTTCGTCGACTATGTCGATATCGCCGCGGTCAAGTCGACAGCGATGCGTGCCGGCTTTGAGACATTTTATGCCGATCCGACCTCCGAGCGTCAGAAGGCCTTTGCCGCCTTCCGCGCCGAACGCGCGCCGCTGCTGACGCGCTTTGCCTGTTTCGAAGTGCTGCGCCATCAGCATCAGACCGCGTGGTGGGACTGGCCGTCGGAATGGCTGTTGCCTGATGACGCGACCTGCGAAGCTTTCCGCGCCGGGCCGGACGGCAAGGAAGTCGCTTATATCGAATATGTGCAGTGGAATGCCGACCTGCAGCTCAAGGCGTGTTTCGATCTGACCACGAAGCTCGGCATGCCCGTCGGCCTCTATCTCGATGTCGCGGTCGGCGTGCAGTCCGGCGGCTTCGATGCCTGGAACGAGCAGATCGCGATCTCGCGTCATCTCTCCGTCGGTGCGCCGCCCGATGCGCTGCAGCCCGCCGGGCAGAACTGGGGTCTCGCGGGCTTCAATGCCGCGGGGCTGGAAGTGCAGGGCTTCGCGCCGTTCAAGGACATGCTGCGTGCCTCGATGCGCTATGCCGGTGCTATCAGGCTCGATCACGTGCTTGGTCTCAACCGTCTCTACGTCGTGCCGCATGGCTATGACGCCGACAACGGCGCCTATGTGAAGATGCCGCTGGAAGCACTGCTGGCCGTGACGGCGCAGGAGAGCGTCGCCAATCGCTGCGTGGTGATCGGTGAGGACCTAGGTACCGTGCCGGACGGCTTCCGCGATCATCTCGCATCCTGGGGCATCTGGTCGTATCTGGTGATGATGTTCGAGCGCGACGAGCGCTATGCGTTCAGGGGTGTGGATTATTACGCACCGAATGCGCTGGTGACCTTCAACACCCACGATCTGCCGACCTATGCCGGCTGGCGTAGCCTGCACGATCTGCAGCTGAAGCGCTCGCTGGGCATTGATCCCGGCGAAAGCGACGATGCCCGCCGTTACGCGCTGCAGATGCTCGGCGAGGCGCTGCGAGCGCAGGGCATCAATACCGAAGACTTCTACGCCGTCGCTCACTTTCTCGCGTGCACGCGGACCCGTTTGCTGGCCGTCGCGTTGGAAGACCTGTTGGGTGTGATCGATCAGCCGAATATTCCCGGCACCATCAATGAACATCCGAACTGGCGGCAGCGGCTGCCGGCCACGGTGGAGACGATGGCCACGTCGATCGATCGTGACGCGCTGCACATTGCAACCGCGGACAGGAGTTTGTCCGCATTGACGTAAATTTTGTCAGGTGGCGGAAAGACATTGTACAGCAATATCGAAGATTACGCGCTGATCGGCGATTGTGAGACCGCCGCTCTCGTCAACCGCAACGGATCGATCGACTGGCTGTGCTGGCCGGCTTTCGATTCCGACGCCTGCTTTACCGCACTGCTCGGCACCAAGGATCACGGCCGCTGGCAAATCACGCCCGACGCTCCGATCAAGACATGCAAACGGCGCTATCGCGGCGACTCCCTCATTCTGGAAACCACGCTGGAGACCGACGACGGCGCCATCACGCTGATCGACTTCATGCCGCCGCGCGGCGCCGCCTCCGATGTGGTGCGCATGGTCCGCGGCGATCGCGGCACGGTGACGGTCCGCATGGAGCTGATCATCCGCTTCGGATTCGGCGCGGCCATCCCGTGGGTGAAGCGCGACAAGGATGGCGCGGTGCTGGCGATTTGCGGGCCCGACATGACCGTGCTGCACACGCCCGTCGAGACCCATGGCGAGAACCTCACGACCGTCGCGAAATTCGAAGTCAAACAGGGCGACAGCATCCCCTTCGTGCTGACCTATGGACCGTCGCATCTGAAAGTGCCTGCGTCGATCAATGTCGACGAGGCGCTGAAGGACACCGAGGAGTTCTGGAAGGAATGGAGCAGCCGCTGCACCTACAAGGGCGAACACCGCGATCTCGTGATGCGCTCTCTGATTACGCTGAAGGCGCTGATCTATGCGCCGTCCGGCGGCATTGTCGCGGCGCCGACCACGTCGTTGCCCGAAAAGCTCGGTGGCTCCAGAAACTGGGACTATCGCTTCTGCTGGCTGCGCGATGCGACCCTCACGCTGCTGGTGCTGATGAACAGCGGCTACACGGATGAGGCGCGCGCCTGGCATCGCTGGCTGCTGCGCGCCGTCGCCGGCGCACCGGCCGAGATGCAGATCATGTACGGCATCATGGGCCAGCGCCGCCTGCTCGAATGGGAGGCCGACTGGTTGCCCGGCTATGGCGGCGCGCTGCCGGTGCGCGTCGGCAATGCCGCGCATGCGCAATTGCAGCTCGATGTCTATGGCGAACTGATCGATGCCTTCCATCAGACCCGCGTCGCCAAACTAGAACTCGATGGCGACACCTGGGCGGTCGAATGCGCGATTCTCGAACATCTCGCCTCGGTCTGGAACAAGCCCGATCACGGCATCTGGGAGCTCCGCGGCCCCGGCAAGCACTATGTGCTCTCGAAAGTCGGCTGCTGGGTTGCGTTCGACCGCGCCATCAAGAGCGCCGAGACCTTTAATCTCAAAGGCCCCGTCGACAAATGGAAGGAGCTGCGCAAGGAGATTCATCGCGACGTCTGCGAGAAGGGGTTCGATCCCCGCGAAAACACCTTCGTGGAATCCTATGGCTCGGACGTGCTCGACGGCGCCATCCTGTTGCTGCCGGCTCTGGGTTTTCTTCCGGCCGACGATCCTCGCGTGAAGGGCACGATCGCGGCGGTCGAGAAATATCTGATACGTGACGGCTTCGTGCTGCGCCACGATCCGCGCGCGGTCACCGGCGAGGTGCAGCCCGCCGAGGGCGCGTTTCTCGCCTGCAGCCTGTGGTTGGCCGAGGCCTATATCAAGATGGGCGAGATCGCCAAGGCGGAAGAACTGTTCAATCGCGTCGTTGCGATCGCCAATGATGTCGGCCTGCTGGCGGAAGAATATGACAGCGGCGTCAAACGCCAGACCGGCAACTTCCCGCAGGCGCTGACCCATATCGCGCTGATCGCCGTGGCGCATAATCTGGCGAGCGCTAAGCGTTCGCAGGAGAAGAAGGTGGAGCGGGCGAAGTAGCTCTCGGAGGCGAAGCGGTGTTCTTATCCCTCCCCCTTGCGGGGAGGGTGGCCGGCCGTAAGGCCGGTCGGGTGGGGGTGCCCACGCGAGAGCGTCGCTTGTGGCACCCCCACCCCGGCCTCCGCTTCGCTCGGCCGACCCTCCCCGCAAGGGGGAGGGAGGCCATCAGCGCCGGCGTTCTAACCAGCCGCATTCCTTTTCAAAATCATCTCCACCGCGCCCGCAAAGCCTTCCTCCTCATTCGACGTCGTCACATCCGTCGCCTGCGATTTCACGTCGTCGCTCGCATTGCCCATGGCAATCGACATGCCCGACACCTTGAACATCGGCAGATCGTTGCGCATATCGCCGACCGTCGCGATCGCCGACAACGGAATGCCCAGCCGCTGCGCCATCGCTTGCACGAAGGTGCCCTTGTTCTGATTGGGCGGCGTGATGTCGAGATAATAGTTCTGCGAGCGTACCGCGACAGCCGTATCGCCCAGCGCCTTCTGCATGACGCCCTCGCAGCGTTCCAGCAGCGGAAAGTCGGAGCTGGCACCGACGATCTTGCATGCCTTGGCGAGATAGGGCGAGAAGTCGTCGACCATCACGGCCTCATGCTGGATGGTGTCCCGCTCATGCGGCACATATTTGCCGTCGCCGCGCTTGATCACCCATTCATCATTGGTGAAAATCCAGATATCGACGCCATGGTCTTCCAGCACTTCAATGGCGCGCTTGGTGGCGGCTTCCGGGATCAGGTGCTGCACGATGGGATTGAGGTCGCCGTCCACCATGGAGCTGCCGTTGAACGGGCCAATCGGCAGCGTGATCCCCAGCGGCTTCACCAGGAAGCGCATGCCGACGGGCGGGCGGCTCGACGTGATGGTGAAGCCGATGCCGGCGTCTTCCAGTTTCTTCACGGCCGCCTTGGCGGTGTCGGTGAGGCGTTTGTCGTGGGTGACGAGCGTACCGTCGACGTCGGACACCACGAGAGCGATCTTGGTCATGGTCTGATCCTTCAGGTCGGCAGTTGCTTGATGATGGCATCCACGATGCCATCGATATCGTGGTCGATGGACACCGCGATCGGGCGCTCATCGGGGCCGGGGACTTCCAGCGTCCTGAACTGGCTGTCGAGCAGCGTCGGCGGCATGAAATGATTCTTTCGCGCCGCCATGCGTTTGGCGATCAACTCCTGGGAGCCGTCGAGATAGACGATGCGAATGTCGTCGCGGCCATGCAGCAGCAG
The DNA here is from genome assembly GCF_051811025.1 of Tardiphaga sp. 813_E8_N1_3. NCBI lineage: Bacteria > Pseudomonadati > Pseudomonadota > Alphaproteobacteria > Hyphomicrobiales > Nitrobacteraceae > Tardiphaga > Tardiphaga sp. 813_E8_N1_3. The sequence goes on along the minus strand of NZ_JBPWQE010000001.1, from coordinate 3,868,821 downwards.
ATCGCGATAGACGCGCCTGAGCGCAGAACAGGCGACGACGAGCTTGCCGCCATCGGCGGTGACACGGTCGATTTCGTCGGCAATGCTCTGCAGCCAGGGCCAGCGATCCTCGTCGGTGAGTGGCTGGCCCGCGCGCTGCTTTTCGACATTCGCCGGCGGATGAAAATCATCGCCATCAGCGAAGCGCCAGCCGAGACGATCCGCCAGGGCCTTTCCGATCGAACTCTTACCCGAGCTCGACACGCCCATCACCACCAGAGCCTTGGGTGGCAGAGTCTTGGGTGCCAGAATCTTGGGCACGGTGTCAGCCACGCGCGTCGTCCGGCAGGGCGGCCTTGTCGCACAGCCACACGGTTTCGCCGTCCGACCGCGCGCGATTGGCGGGCAGATCCTCGCCCTTCAGCACGCGCGTCAGGATTCCGCGCTTGTCCTCGCCGCTCATCAGGAACAGCATCTCGCGGCATGAGGCCAGCGCCGGCAGCGTCAGGCTGACGCGCGGCACGAACGGCTTTACATGGGCTTCGGGCACGCCGACCACCCAACGGTCCTTGATCTCGATGGCGGGATAGCCGGGAAACAACGATGCCACGTGGCCGTCAGGGCCGACGCCGAGCAACACCAGATCGAACAGCGGTTTGGCTTTATCGAGCTTGTCGCTGCCGTAGAAAGACTGCAGCTCGCGTGCATAGAGCGCCGCCGCGTCATCCGGGCTTGCTGCATCGGTCTTGATCGGGTGCACGTTGTCGAGTGGCGCGCAGGCGTCGAGAAATGCCGTCCGCGCCATTGTCATATTGTTGTTGGGATCGCCGGACGGCACGAAGCGGTCGTCGCCGATGAACCAGTGCACGCGATCCCACGGGATTTCGCTCCGATAGGGCTCGGTAGCGAGCAGCTCATAGAGACGCTTCGGGCTCGATCCGCCGGTCATGCAGATGGCGATGCGGCCGGGATTGGCCTCGATGCGCTCGACGAGACGTTCGGCCGCGGCTTCGGCGAGGGCCACGGCATCCTCGACCACGACGATATGGCGATTGGGCGCTGTCATCGCGTCAGCTCAGCACGCGCCAGCTACGACCGTCGCGCTTGAGCAGGTCGTTGGCTTCTTCGGGACCTTCGCTGCCGGCGTTGTAGGTCTTCAGCCCATCCTTGCCGGCCTTCTTCCAGGCATCGAGGAACGGCTGCACGGCGCGCCAGCCGGCTTCCACGCTGTCGGCGCGCTGGAACAGGATGTTGTCGCCGATCATGCAGTCGTAGATCAGCGTCTCGTAGCCCGTCGCCGGCGCGGCCTGGAAGTAGTCCTTGTAGCGGAACTTCATCTCGACGCCGTCGATCTCTACGGCAGGGCCGGGTACCTTGGTGTTGAACTTCAGCGAGATGCCTTCGTTCGGCTCCACCGCGATAACAAGGAAATTCTCCGCGAGACTTTCCACCGACATGTCGCGGAACATGGCAAATGGCGCCTGCTTGAACTTGATCGCTACTTCGGTGCGCTTGATGCCGAGTGCCTTGCCGGTGCGCAGATAAAACGGCACGCCGGCCCAGCGCCAGTTGTCGATCGACAGCTTCATCGCTGCATAGGTTTCGGTGGTACTGCCTTCCTTGACGTCTTTCGTCTTGAGATAGTCGCCGATATCGTCGTCGCCCACATGGCCGGTGACATATTGCGCGCGTACCGAATTCTTCAGCGCTTCCTCTTCGGTCTGCGTGGTGATGGCAGCGAGAACGTCAGCCTTCTCGGAGCGGACCGCGTTTGCCTCGAAACGCGCGGGCGGCTCCATGGCCACCAGCGACAGCAGCTGGAACAGATGGTTTGGCACCATGTCGCGCAGCGCGCCGGTGGCGTCGTAGAACGAGCCGCGATGGCCGACGCCGATTTTCTCATCCACGGTGATCTGCACGTGATCGATATGGTTGCGATTCCAGATCGGCTCGAACATGCCATTGGCAAAGCGCAGCACCAGGATGTTCTGCACCGTCTCCTTGCCGAGATAGTGATCGATCCGGTAGATCTGCTGCTCGTTCATCAGGCCGAGCAGTTCATTGTTCAGCGCCTTGGCGGAGGCGAGGTCGGTGCCGAACGGCTTCTCGACCACGAGGCGACGCCAACAGTCGTTTTCCTTCAGCATGCCGGTGCGGCCGAGCTGGCGCGCGATCGGCGCGAAGGCCGAAGGCGGCGTTGCCAGATAGAACAGGCGATTGCCGCCGGTGCCGCGCGCTTCCTCGAGTTTGTCGAGCTGTTCGCGCATGCGATCGAAGGATTCCGGCTCGCCCGGATCGGCCTCGATGCAGGTGACGCAATTGAGCAGTTTCTGCGCGATGGCGTCGTCGACCGGACGCGTCGCATATTGCTTCAGGCCCTTCATCAGGTCGTCGCGGAGTTCGGCACTGGTCATGTCCTTGCGGGCGATGCCGACGACGCAGAATTTCTCGGGCAGAAGATCGGCCGCCTGCAGGTTATACAGCGCCGCGATGACCAGACGGTGGGCGAGATCGCCGGTGACGCCGAAGATCACGAATGCGCAAGGGTCTGGCTTCTTGGATTTGGCAAGGCCTGGAGCTTGTATCTCGGTCATGCGGGCTACGCCTTTGGTTTGATGATATCAGGCGCGTCCTGCCGTTTTGGATCCGGATGCTGATCGGGCTCTTTGTGGCCGCCGAAACCGGCGCGCATCGCGGATAGAATCTTCTCTGCAAATGTGTGCTCCTTGCGCGACCGAAACCGCGCAAACAGCGCCGCCGTCAGAACCTCGGCGGGTACAGCCTCGTCGATGGCGGCATTCACCGTCCAGCGGCCTTCGCCGGAATCCTCGACGAAGCCTGAGTAAGTATCGAGCGTCTCGTTCTTGGCGAGCGCCATGGAGGTGAGATCAAGCAGCCATGACGGGATTACGCTGCCGCGGCGCCACACTTCGGCGATGTCAGGCAAATTCAAATCGAAGCGATGCGCTTCCGGCAGTGCCTCGATATTGGCATTCTTCATGATGTCGAAGCCTTCGGCATAGGCCTGCATCAATCCGTATTCGATGCCGTTATGAACCATCTTGACGAAGTGTCCAGCGCCGACCGGGCCGGCATGGATATAGCCGTTCTCGATGCGCGGATCGCTGTTGTCGCGGCCCGGCGTGCGCGGGATGTCGCCGATGCCCGGCGCCAATGTCTTGAAGATCGGATCGAGGCGATCGACCACGGTCTTGTCGCCGCCGATCATCATGCAGTAGCCACGATCGATGCCCCAGACGCCGCCGGAAGTGCCGACGTCGATGTAATACAGCCCCTTCTCCTTCAGTGCCTGGCCGCGGCGGACATCGTCCTGCCAGAAGGTGTTGCCGCCATCGATGATGGTGTCGCCGGGCTCCAGCAGCCTGGTCAGCGCATCGATGGTGGTTTCGGTGATCTTGCCAGCAGGGAGCATCACCCAGACCGCGCGGGGCTTGTCGAGCTTCTTGACGAAGTCTTCCAGCGACGATCCGCCGGTGGCGCCTTCGGAGGCGAGGCCGCTGACGGCTTTCGCGTCCTTGTCATAGACCACCGCAGTGTGGCCGTTCTTCATCAGGCGGCGGACAATATTTCCGCCCATTCGGCCGAGACCGATCATGCCGAGCTGCATTGTGTGATGTCCTTTATTGATTGCGCATGACCCGAAGCAATGTCCGGGCCATGCGGATCGTCGTTTAGTTCAATGCGGCAGTAATCGCCTTGTCGAGAACAGCAAGTCCGGTCTTGAGATCACCCTTGAGATGGACGCGCAACGCGCGGCGGTTGCGATCGGTCAGCACGCCGAAATCACCACGTGCCTGTGCCGCCTTGATGACACCGAACGAGGCACGGTAATCCGGGATTGCGAGATCCTTGGCGTCATCCGCGGTGATCTGCAGGAACACGCCGGTATCCGGGCCGCCTTTGTAGGCCTGACCGGTGGAATGCAGGAAGCGGGGGCCAAATTCGGCGCAGGTCGCGACCTTCTTCTTGTCGCGCACCGCCATCCGCATCTGCTGCAGCGTGTCGATATGGGCGCCGTCGCGTTCGACATAAGCGAGCAGGGCGACGTAATCGCCCGGCGTGACACGGCGGAAATGCGCCTTCAGCCACGACGTCAGATCGCCATCGGCGCCGGCCTTCTTCAGCAGTTCGGCATTGCTGTCGTCCGTATAGAGATCGGCGTCTTTCGACGACACCACCGGCGTCTCCGGCGGCAGCGAACCAGTCTTCTCGAAGGCTTCCGTCAGCTCGCGTGTCTTGATCTTGGCGGCTTCCACATCCGGCTGGTTGAACGGATTGATGCCGAGTATGGAGCCGGCAACGGCTGTCGCGATCTCGAACCGGAAGAATTCCTGGCCGAGATGGTCGATGGACGGCATCACGATGCGCGCGACGGGATGACCGGCTTTCTCTAGTGCCGCGAGCTTGTCGTCATGGGCCTTGTCGTCTTCGCCCGATGTACGCAGGTCGATGAAGAAGCGATCGGTGCCATAGACGGAGGGCTCGCCCAGCGTCTCGCCGTCAATGGGGATCAGGCCTTTGCCGTCCTTGCCGGTAGATTCTGCGATGAGCTGTTCGGCCCATGCGCCGAAATCGGCGATCTTCTTCGATGAGAGGATGGTGACCTTGTCGCGGCCGTCCAGACCTGCATTGCCCATCGCGAGGCCGAGCTGCACGCCGGGATTTTCAGCGGGCGGCACGTCGGGTCCGCAGGAGCGGACCATCGACAGCGTGAGATCCAGCAGTTTGGCGAGATCGACGCCTGCGGCAGCGGCCGGCACGAGCCCGAACGGCGACAGCACCGAGTAGCGGCCGCCGATGGTCGGATCGCCATGGAAGATGCGCGCAAACTTTTGCGTCTTGGCGACCTTCTCCAGCGATGAGCCGGGATCGGTCACGGCGACGAAATGCGAGCCAGCCTTGTCGGCGCCCACCGCCTTGGTCACTTCGTCGAAGAAATAGTTCTTCATCACATTCGGCTCGGTGGTGCCGCCGGATTTGCTGGAGACGATGAAGAGCGTCGAGGCGATCTTCACGGCTTTGCCCATGGCCGCCACCTGCGCCGGATCGGTGGAATCCAGCACATGCAGTTTCGGGAAGCCCGAGACCTCCGCAAAGGTCTGCGCAAGCACTTCCGGCCCAAGGCTCGAGCCGCCCATGCCGAGCACCACGGCGTCAGTGAACCCTTGTGCTTTCACCCACTTGGCGAAGTCGGCATAATCAGCAAGCTTGGCCTTTTCGGCAAAAGCGCTGTTCAGCCAGCCCAGCCACTTGTCTTCGTCGGCGCCGGTCCAGACCGATTTGTCCTTGTGCCAGAGCCGGCGGATTTTTGCCGAACCGCGCCACTCTTCGGTTGAGGTTGCGACCTTCTTCGTGATGCCGTCGCCGAGCGCGAGCTTCTGCGATCCGATCCCGTTACCCAGCGACGTCGCGCGCTTGTGCGCCACCGCGCCGTACAGCTTGTCGGCGGCGTCGGCGAACAGCTTGACGCCGTCCTCAACAAGATGCGTCGTGATCGCGTCGAGCGAGATGCCGGTCTTGGCGAGATCGGCCAGCACCTTCTTCGCATCCTCGACATTCTCTTCGAGGCTGTCACGCACTTCGCCGTGGTCGCGGAAGGCGTCCAGCGTGGCGGGTGGCACGGTGTTGACCGTGTTCTTGCCGATCAGTTCTTCCACATAGAGCGTGTCGCGATAATCCTTGCTCTTCACGCCGGTGGACGCCCAGAGCAGGCGCTGCGGTTTGGCGCCTTTGGCCTTCAGCTTCTCCCAGCGCGGGCCGGCGAACAGTTTCAGATATTCCTGATAGGCGAGTTTCGCATTAGCGATGGCGACCTTGCCCTTGAGGTCCTTGAGCCGCGCCTTCTCCGAGGGATCATTCGCCCTAGCGATTTTGTCGTCGAGCTGCTTGTCGACCTGCGCATCGATGCGGCTGACGAAGAACGAGGCGACGCTGGCCACATGGGAGGGATCACCGCCCCCGGCGACGTATTTTTCCAGACCGTTGAGATAGGCCTCGGCGACCTCGATATAAGTCTTCTGCGCGAACAGCAGTGTCACATTGATGCTGATGCCTTCGCCGATCAGTTGCTGGATCGCGGGCAGACCCTCCGGCGTCGCCGGCACCTTCACCATCAGGTTCGGGCGCTTGACGCTCGCCCACAGGCGCTCCGCCTCAATGATCGTGCCCTTGGTGTCATTTGCGAGATAGGGCGACACTTCCAGGCTGACGAAGCCATCGTCGCCCTTCATCTTGTCGTAAACCGGCTTCAGCACATCGGCGGCGTGCTGGATGTCCTCGACGGCGATGTGCTCGAACAGGTCGGCCGGCGACTTGTCGCCGGACTTCAGCGCCTCGGCAATCGGGGCGTCATATTCGTCCGAACTTCCAATCGCCTTCTCGAAGATCGCCGGGTTCGACGTCACGCCTTTCACGGCGTCGGTGTCGATCAGCTTCTTGAGGTCGCCTTTGGCGACGAAGCCGCGGGCGAGGAAGTCCAGCCAGACGGCCTGACCATGGGATTCGAGTGCTTTGACGGGATTCATGATGCCTTGTTCTGCTTACAATTATCAAAAGGCCGATCGCCGCGCGAAACGTTCCGCGGCCCGGTTCCAATGATCGCCCCAAACCCCTACGCATGGCAAGCCGAACGGTTCCATTCTGGCCGCGGGAGCCGGATCGCAATTCCGTGTTTGGCCGGAACGGTGCGTGAAATGACGATTGTGTAAATTTTGTGCGTCGGTTTGATGCGCTGGGAGGGGCTCACGGACGAATGTAGAGATACCCCTGCGACTGCAGCTCCGCGATCCGGACCACGCCGCCGCGGTCGGCGATGGTGAAGCCCGGCAGCAGGCCGTCCAGCGTCACATCCTGCGCCTTCATGGTGTTGCTGCAGGCGGCCAGTTGCAGGCCGGCCTTGGCGAATTTACCGATCCGCGCGGTAATGTCAGGATTGGTCGAGGCCAGCGCGAATGATTTCAGCGCCGGGCCAAGCACGATCAGCGCGATGGTAACTTTGTCGGGGCCGCCGACGCCATCGAAGTGGTTCTGGATATTGCCGAGGGCGAAATTCACCCTGTCGGCATCGGCGAGATGATAGACGACCTTGAGCTTGGCGGGCGGATTCGCGTCAGTCGCTGCCGCGCTGGCCTGCGAGGATACCAGTCCCGCGCCGATTGACGACAGGGCGGTCCACAATAGGCTGCGTCGATTCATGGTTCGCTCCGATTTGGCGTCAATCGCGCTCACTTGCTGCGCATCGCTGCGAGTTCCTTGCGGTCCGTGATCAACGATTCACATTCCTTCAGGTCCGTGCGATCGAGCCGGAAAATCTTGTCGTCCTCGCCGCCGGTGAGCGCGTCGGTGCCGGGTTCTTCGTCGGGTTTGCTGTTCTGCCAGATGCGGACCCGCTCGACCCGGACCAGCGTCGCGTCGTTTCCTTTGGCCAGGCCGATCGCAATGCCGCCGCCATCGCAATCGACGCTACATTCGAATTTCACTTCCTGGCCCTTGTCGGCATCCTGGATCTGGCCGCAAGAGCCGCTGGAATCCCAGTCGCCTTTTCGATGGCGATATTTGAATCCGAGCCGGAACGAGTAGGGCGTGTAGCTTTCCTCGGGCGGATGTCCGGCGACGACCAGCAGCTTCATGGTGCTGACCTTCTGTTTGGGATGCCGTGCCAGATGCTCGGCGTCATAGCGCCGGACGAAGCAGGCATAGGTCAGCTTCGGACCCAGTGGGCCGGCAAACATGCGCTTGTTGAATTCGGCTGCCTTCACCGCATCGACCTTGGCCGGCTCGTCCTCGGCGTGAGCCAGCGGGCTGCCGACGATCAGAGCGGCGGTGAGAGCAAAAAGGGACAGCACACGGTTGGTCATCGACGTCTCGCAAGGTGAGGCGACCCGTTGCGGGCCAGTTCACCTTGGTCGCGGCAGCGGTACCATGCGTTCAATCGGAGATCGGCGCTCAAAGATCGCTCTTCGCCAGATCCCACATCAGCCGGTAGGTCCCCTCGGAGATCAGCTCCGCCAACGCCGCTGTGATGGCCGCATCGAAGCGTCCCTTCATGGTCGCAGCCACCGCATCCACATCGGTGCCGTCGATCATGACATACCAGTCGCGCGCCGCAGGATTGGGCGCGGCAGGATCGTCGGTCAGCGGCTTCGACAGCCGGGGATCGCTCTCCATCAGATGCATCGAGATGATGCCGTTGATATCGCCAGGATCGAGCTGCGCTTCGATGGCGCTGCGCAGTTTGTCAGCGCCTTCGGCGGGCGGCCGGATGCGCACCAGTCCCAGCGCCGCGCCGCGGCCCTGACCGCGACTGATGGTGATCCGCGCCACCGAACGCAGCATGTTCTGGAAGCGGCCGATATTGGTCAGCGACCACTTGGTCTGGTTCGCCAGCGCCGTGCGATAGGCGTCGCTGTCCAGCACGTCGAATGTCGCGGTTGAATACAGGCCGAGATATTTCGGCCTGGCGTTCACGGCCACATAGCGCCTTGCCTCATTGAAGCCCTCGATGGCGACGCGCTCGGCAAGATGCTCGCGGTCGTACCACGCGTTGAATTCCTGCTCATGGCTGGCGTCGATATCCATCGACGTCATCAGCATTCCAGTTCCGGCGATCGGCATTCCAGAAGTCCTATTTCAATTTCGACGCGACATCGGCGATGGCCTTCATCACCGCATCGCGCATGCCGGGGTCATACAGGCTGTGACCGGCGCCTTCAACAATGCGCACCTCCGCATCCTGCCAGCGCGTGGCCAGGGCGTGCGATGTCGCGGGCGGGCAGAGGAAGTCGTAACGGCCCTGAATGATGACGCCGGGAATGCCGGCAAGTTTGCCGGCGTCTTCCATGAGCTGCTGCGGCCGCATGAAGCAGTCGTGCTTGAAGTAATGCGCTTCCATCGCCGGTGTCGCCGGCATCGGCCTTGTCGTGTTGCCGAGTTCAGCGCGGTCGAGCCGCGTGCGCTTCGGCGCGATTTCCGACAGGATGGCTTCGGTGCTGCCCCAGGCGCGGATTGCCGGGACATGCACGGCCGGATCGGCATCGAGAATGCGGCGATAGAAGTTCGGCAGCGGATCGGCGCGCTCGGTTTCGGGAAGCGCGCTCAGGAAATCTCCATGCAGGCCGGGATAATGCCGCGGCAGCATGGTGTTGAAGACATCGTGCAATTCTTCCCGCGTCCCGAGAAACGTTGCGCGCAGCACGATGCCGGTTACGCGGTTCGGATGGGCCTGCGCATAGGCGAGCGCCAGCGTCGCCCCCCAGGAGCCGCCGACCACGAGCCATTTGTCGAAGCCGAATGTCTGTCGGATCGTTTCCATGTCCGCGATCAGATGCGGCAGCGTATTCGCCTCGCGCAGGCCTCTGGGCTTGCTGCGGCCGGCGCCGCGTTGGTCGAACAGAACAGTGTGAAAGCGCTGCGGATCGAATAGCCGGCGGTGATCGGGCTGGCAGCCGGAGCCGGGGCCGCCATGCAGATAGACCGCGGCAATGCCATCCCTGCGGCCGACGCTCTCCACATGGATTGCGTGGCCGTCGCCGACATCGAGATGTTCCGAGGTCAGCGGCGCAAACAGGTCCGCATTCACCGGGGCGGGGACATCAGCGGCCATGAACGTGGTCCGCATCCGGCTCCAGCGTGCCGCCGTTGAAGTTGCGATAGATGAAGCGGTCGCGGCCCTCAGTGGATTCCGTCTCGGCCAGTTTGAAGATCTCCTCGTGCCGGGGCGACAGCGTGCAGGCGGGGTCGGTATTCCCGGCATCGCCGGTCAGCGCGAAGGCCTGGCAGCGGCAGCCGCCGAAATCCACTTCCTTGAACTCGCAGCTCCGGCACGGCTCGGGCATCCAGCCGGTGCCGCGATAGCGGTTGAAGGCTTCGGAGTTCTGCCAGATCCAGGCGATCGAATGATTGGAGCGCACGGATTCGAATTCCATCCCGGTGATGGTCTCCGCGGCATGGCAGGGCAGGATCTTGCCTGATGGAGAGATGTTGAAGAACTGACGGCCCCAGCCGCCCATGCACTTCTTCGGCCGTAGCGCGTAATAGTCCGGGACGACATAGTCGATATCGAGAATGCCCTTCAGGCGCACCTGCGCATCCTCGACGATGCGGCTGGTCTCGTCGATCTGGTCGATCGTCGGCATCAACGCGGCGCGGTTCTTCAGCGCCCAGCCGTAATACTGCACATTGGCGACTTCCAACCGATCGGCATCGAGATCGACGGCCATCTGGATGATGTCGGCGAGTTGATGCAGGTTCTGCCGGTGCATCACCGCGTTCACGGTCAGCGGTAGATCGAGCTCGCGCGTCCATTTGGCGACTTCGAGCTTCTTCGCGTGGCCATTGCGATAGCCGCCGACGCGGTCGGCCACCACGGGCTCATTGCCCTGGAAGCTGATCTGCACATGGCATAGCCCGGCATCGGCGAGCGCGGAGAGCTTGTCGCGCGTCAGCAGCACCGCCGAGGTGATGAGATTGGAATACAGGCCCACATCCGTCGCGTGCTGCACCAGCTCGACGATGTCCTTGCGCGCGGTCGGCTCGCCGCCGGAGAAGTGGATCTGCAGCACGCCGATTTCGGCAAGCTCGGACAGCACCTTCTTCCATTCGTCGGTGGTCAGCTCGGTGCTGCCGCGATCGAGCTCCACGGGATTGGAGCAATATGGACATTGCAGCGGGCAGCGATGGGTGAGTTCGGCCAGCACGGCGAGGGGAATGCCGAAGGTCTCAGCGGTCGAGCGCGTGCGCTCCATGATCGCGAGACTGTCGGCGGGATCGGTGAAGACGGGGCTGGCGTCGGTGAGGGTGGGGCTCATGCTGTCTTCTCCCGCGCCTGCGTGAGAAAGCCCTTGTCGGCGAGGTCCTGCAGCATGGCGATGACATCGGTGCCAATGGCGTCGCGCGGCGCGGCATATTTGGCCACCAGGAGATCGATGATATCGGCGACGCTGCGTTCGCCATCGCAAAGCTGCAGGATTTCAACGGCAATATCGTCCGGCGCCAGCACGCGCTCCGGCGCCAGGATCACCCAGCGCTGGCGCGTCTCGTCGAACTTCAGCCTGGCGTGGCGCGGCAAGATCGGCTTGCTGGCCTCGCTGACGCTGATCCGACGATTGCTGCGCAACTCCGTCATCGTTGCCTTCTTACTTTGCCGGGACGAACGCGCCCGGCGGCACATGGCCATCGACATAGGCATGATACAGCGCATCGAGCTGCACCCACAACACATTGGTCTTGAAGATCAGTGCATTGCAAACCGCGCGGCGCTCGGCCGGCGTGGTGGCGTGCTGCTTGACGTAATCCAGCGCAAAGCCGGCATCGCGCGGCGCCTGGGTCAGGCGGCGGCTGAAATAGCTCATGATGTCCGGATTGACGAAGTCATAGTGCTTTAGCATGCCGGAAATGCGTTCTTCATGCAGGTTGGGCGCGAACAGTTCCGTCAGCGACGAGGCGATGGCTTCGAGCGGCGTTCTGTCGCGCACGAAATGCACATAGGCCTCCACGGCGAAACGCGTCGCCGGCAGGATGCCTTCGGTGGATTCCACATAGGCTGAATCGAGGCCAAGCCCTTCGGTCAGCTTCAGCCAGCGCTCGATACCGCCTTCTGCGCCGGTATCACCGTCGTGATCCTCGATGCGGTGTCGCCATTCCAGCCGCGTCGCGCGGTCGCGGAAACGAGAGATCACCACGGCGTCCTTGATGGGGATCGTGCTCTGATAATAGTAGCGGTTCAGCGCCCAGGCCTGCACCTGGCCCTTGTTGAGTTTGCCGCCATGCAGCAACTTATGGAACGGATGCAGGCTGTGATAGCGCGTCGCGCCGATATGACGCAGCGTCTCTTCGAGTTGCGCGGCATTGTCCAGCGGCACCCCTGGCGAAATCGAATAGGCGGAAATGGCGTTGTCGCCGATCGTGTTTGCAGCGATTGTGTTTGCACTTGGGGCATTCACAGCGTGATCTCCATGCCATTGCCGGGGATTTGCCAGCCGGCGGTGGTCAATGCGGCGCGCTCAGTGGAATCATGCAGCAGCGCCGGGTTTGAATTGTTGATGTGCAGAAAGAACTTTCTGGCGATGCCGGCATCGGCCAGTTCGCTAATCGCGCCATCCGCGCCGGACATCGACAGATGCCCCATGCTCTGCCCGGTCTTCTGGCCCAATCCCGCAGCGATCAGCTCATCGTCGCGCCATACGGTGCCGTCGAAGAACACCAGCGGCGCGCCCGAGATGCGCGCTTTCAGTTCGGGTGTCACCCGCGCGCAGGCTGCGATGAAATAAAAATGCTTGCCGGTGGCCTTCTCGGCAATCCGCAATCCCAGCGTATCGCCGTCGCCATCTTCGCCAGCCGGATGCGCCTGGCCTTCGAGATACCACGCGCTCTTGCCGGGCACCGTGAAGGGCAGCACCTCCAGGCCGGACGGCGCGCCATCCTGCAGTTTCGGTTCGAAAGACGTATCGATGTCGATGGCTTCGCGCCGCACGTTCTTGTCCGAGAGCACGTTGAAGATGCTGTTGGCTTTCAGGATCGCCAGCACACGCTGGTGCGCATAGATTGTAAATGGCGAACCCTCACGCATCGACAAGAGCCCGGCCACCGCATCGACTTCACCATTGGTGAGGATCACGCCCGCAATAGGCGAATGTCTGACATGATCGGGATGCGGATGAAGCTGGGACGTATCGGTCACCTGCTGCCGCAGGTCGGGCGAGGCATTGACCAGAAACCAGTTGGCGTTGTCGGCAGACACCGCGATGGAGGCCTGGCCGCTGCGCAGATCAGGTCGCTCATTGCGGGCCGCGCGACAAATCCGGCATCCGCAATTCCATTGCGGCACACCGCCGCCGGCCGCGGCTCCAAGAACGACAACACGCAACATGAGATCGCCCTGAATCCGGCTATTTGTAATTTATGCCAATTCGCGTCTCGTCAAAAGACGCGGGGCGCCCGTCGTCGACGAAGGCGCCCCCAAAACTTAGCTTGAGCTCAAGTCTTACTTGCGCGCTGCGCAGGCGTACATGTTGATTTCCATGCCGACTGCAACTTCGACGATCTTAGGTGCTTTCCAGGCCATATTTCTCTCCCGCTTCACTGCAGTCAGGTACTGCATAACCACAACTCTATTCCCTGCTCAAAGGTTCGCCAAGAACTTCGTCATCACAATGTGAGGTGGCAAGGGTAAGGTCAGCGTGCATTGCACAATTGATTGCGGTGCAACATTGCAAAGGCGAGAACGTTCCATAGATAGCGAAGGCCTCCGATTGAGAGGCATCGATTCGTATTCAGCCCGCCGCATCTTCGGGGGTATTCGCGTCGTTCGAGGTCTTCCACGCCAGCGCCAAAATCCACTGCCAAGAGAATTGCCATGCCGCTCTATTACTTCAACACCCGCATCAACGACGAACTGGTGGTCGATCCAGAAGGCGAGCAGCTGCGCGATCCCGATCACGCCTGGGAAGTGGCGCGGTCGATGATCCTGCAACTGTTGCGCTCCGAGGGCACGCCGAGCGATCTGCTCAATGCAGTGCTGGAAGTGACGGACAAGGACGGCGAGATCGTGCTCGAATTTCCGTTTACCGAAGCGCTGCTCGATGCCACCGACGAGTCCGCGACGCGGCACTAGAGCGTTACAAAAGCGAGCCTCGGTTCTGATTTGATCAGAACCGAAAAGGCTCTAGCCGATTACGGGAATCCGCACAGGCTTGCTCGCGCGCCATGTTTTGATTGCGCAGCGACATAAAAATATCCAACAGTGCGATCCGGAAAGCCTCGGGGGCGGCGCATCTCATGTGCTGCGAGCAGAGAAGGCTTCCGTAAAAAGGGGAGAGATTCATGAGTGTCTACACGTCCGCACGCCGGGCATTGCTTGCCGGTGCGTTCATCGGTGTCTTTACAAGCGGTGCTTTTGCCCAGCAATCCGATACATCACCTGCAACACCGGCTCCTGCAGCAGCTCCAAGTACGGCTCCAAATGCAGCGCCTGCTGCTCCTGCAGCGGCTCCTGCACCGGCACCAGCCGCCCCGCAGGCTGCCGCACCGGCACCTGCAGCGCCAGCCGTTGCCGCCGCCGCGCCTGCGCTACCGCCCGGCTCGCCGCTGATCGGCCGTCCCGATGGCGCTGCCGCAGCCAAGCTCGCGCCCGTCGCGCCGCCGCCGATTCCGTCCGCCGCCGACAAGCTGCCGACCGCGAAGCTGAAGGTGCCCGCGGGATTCAACATCGAAGTTTATGCGGCCGGCATGGCCAATGCGCGCTCGTTGCGCGAAGGCGACAAGGGCACCGTGTTTGTCGGCTCGCGCCTAGTCGACAAGGTCTATGCGGTCATCAACAATGACGGCAAGCGCCAGGTGAAGGTGCTGGCCTCCGGCCTCTATCGCCCGAACGGTCTCGCCTTCAAGGACGGCACGCTCTACATCGCCGAACTGTCGAAGATCTCGAAGATCGAGAAGGTGGAAGACAATCTCGAAAATCCGCCGAAGCCGGTGATGATCTACGACAACCTGCCGAAGGACGAAGCCCATGGCTGGAAGTTCATTGGCATCGGCCCTGACAACAAGCTCTATGTGCCGGTCGGCCAGCCGGGCAATAACGTGCTGCATGACGAGGCCCATGGCCAGATCCGCCGCATGAATCTCGATGGCACCGGCGCCGAAATCTATGTGAAGGGCGTCCGCAACACGGTCGGCTTCGACTGGAATCCGACCACTAAGCAGATGTACTTCACCGATAACGGCCGCGACTGGATGTCGGAGGCGGTGCCGGAGGACGAACTCAACCGCGTCACCAAGGCGGGTGAGGACTTTGGCGCGCCATACTGCCTGCAGGGCAATATTCTCGATCCGGAATTCGGCTGGGGCAAGTCCTGCGCCGACTATACCGCGCCGGTCGGCCTGCTCGGTTCGCATACGGCGGCATTGGGCATGCGGTTCTACACCGGCAAGATGTTCCCGGCCGCCTACAAGGACGCGATCTTCATCGCGCGTCACGGCTCCTGGAACAAGACGCAGAAGCTCGGCGGCGACGTCGTTGTCGCGAAGCTCAACAAGGACGGCACGGTGAAATCCGTCGAGCCGTTCCTCACCGGCTTCATCGAAGACAACAAATATGTCGGCCGCCCGGTGGATGTGCTGCAGATGAAGGACGGATCGCTGCTGGTGTCCGACGACTGGAACGGCGCGATCTATCGCATCACCTATGGCAAGCAGAAGGTGGCGGGGGCGAAGTAACGACCCTTGCCGTCATTCCGGGGCAGGTCGAGCCGCGAAGCGGTTCGGCCTGAACCCGGAATCCAGAAGTAGTTAAACACATCGAGATTCCGGGCTCGGTCCCGTCGCCTCTGGCGCCGGTCCCGCCCCGGAATGACGAGTTTGAAATCAAGTCGAAAGAAGCAACCCGATGCGCCCCCTTGCCATCATCGTGTTATCGCTTGCCCTCATCTCTCCACTCTCAGCCGAATCCATCACCGAGCGCGCCGCGCCGTGCCTTGCCTGTCACGGCGAGAAGGGCGTTTCCGAAACCGACAACACGCCGTCGCTCGGTGCGCAGCAGCCGGCCTATTCCCTGATCCAGATCTACATGTTTCGGGAGAAGCTCCGCGTCGCGGAGCCGATGAACGACATGGTGAAGGATTTCACCGACGACGACCTGCGCCTGTTCTCGGATTATCTGGCCACGCTGCCGAAGCCTGTCGCGCTCGAAGCCGGGGATCCCGCGCGGATGCAGGCCGCCAAGGCGCTGACCTCGCAATTCCGCTGCGATAGCTGCCACAACGCAGATTTCTCCGGCCGCGACAACATTCCGCGCATCGCCAATCAGCGCGAAGATTATCTCGCCAAGACCATGCGCGAGTACAAGGACAACTCCCGCCACGGTTATGACGCGACCATGGCTGACGTGATGCAGTCGATCTCCGAAGCGCAGATCGTGGAGCTGGCGTATTTTCTCGCAAGGGTGAAGTGACCTGGAGCGGCGGATACGCCGCTCCAGGTCATTCCGGGGCGCGGCCGGCACTTGCCGGGCGCGAACCCGGAATCCCGAAGTGTTTTGCGCTGAACAGGTCGGGATTCCGGGTTCGCGTGCGCGAAGGTGCGCACGCGCCCCGGAATGACGAGTGTTGGGGCGGACAGTGGCATTAAACATTTTTTCCTATCCACCGTTGACAAAACACCTGTCAGGTTTATATTCTCCTCCGTCCTGCCCCACCGAGAGGGGCGATCGCGATCGTCACGTTCGCGGGGTGGGATGCGGTGGACGCCGGAGATGCGGCGTTACGCGGTTCATGGGGGACGTCTGTCTTCGGGCAGGACGGATCTGCGCCAGCACTGCCACTGGCAAGGAGACGGCCGACCTTGGGATGGAAAGACCCCTGGACAGTGTGACGGACGACCAAGACGAAACGCGGCCGGTCCAAGCGCTTGAGGCTCCCTTCCCATCGCCTTGGGACTTTAATTCGGTGATCGGATCGTTCGCCGAGGCAAAGTGCAAGCAAGCCGAAAAACACCGCAGGCGGAACGCTGGGCACTCGCTCGGCGCGTCCGAAAGTCCTGATGCATTATCCATGCGGAAGACCGCATTCGCATCAGGCCCAAGGGTGCAACGGGCACCCGGCGTTCCGCACGCCCTCTCACAAGGGGGCGGGAAGGAATGCGCACAACTCGGACGCTTCGGCGCCGCGAGAATGCGAGCGTTTGTCTGATTGGCAATCTCCGCCCGCCTGCGTTAACAAGCGACAAGCAATGGAGCATTCTATGAACGATCTCTGGCGTTTGTCGGCCACCGACCTCTCCGCACTCATTCGCACCCGCAAAGTGTCCGCCCGTGAGGCCACTGTTGCAGGGCTCGCGCGGCTCGATGCGGTGAACCCCGCCATCAATGCGGTGGTCGACCATCGGCCCAATGAAGCGCTGGCACGGGCGGATGCGGTCGATGCGGCCATCGCTGATGGAGAGGATGTCGGTCCGCTCGGCGGCGTGCCGATCACCGTCAAAGTGAATATCGACTACGCGACCTATCCGACCTCGAACGGCGTGAAGATCCAGAACGAGATCATCGCGACGACCAACAGCCCGGTGATCGACAATCTGCTGAAGGCCGGCGCCGTCATCATCGGCCGCACCAATTGCCCGGCATTTTCCTATCGCTGGTTCACCACCAATCAGCTCTACGGCGACACCAAGAATCCGCGCGATCCGTCGCTGACGCCGGGCGGCTCGTCAGGCGGCGCAGGCAGCGCGGTCGCGGCCGGTATCGGACACATTGCGCATGGCACGGATATCGCAGGCTCGATCCGCTATCCCGCCTATGCCTGTGGTGTGCATGGCCTGCGCCCGACACTCGGCCGCATTGCCGCTTACAATCAGGCGCTGCCCGAGCGCATCATTTCCGGCCAGATCACCGCGGTGTCCGGTCCCTTGGCACGCACCATCAACGATATCAGGCTTGGCCTCGCCGCGATGTCACAGCCGGATGCGCGCGATCCCTGGTGGGTGCCGGCGCCGCTTGAAGGACCGAAGCGCGAGAAGCGCGCCGCCATGTGCTTGCGGCCTGATGGTCTCGCCATCACCGCCGACGTCGAAGCCGCCGTGCGCGATGCCGGCAAGCGGCTGGAGCGGGCAGGGTGGGTCGTCGAGGAAGTCGAGAACACGCCGGCCCTCCGCGAGGCCGCCGCCTTGCAGACGCAACTCTGGTTCGGCGACGGCTATCAGGGCATGCTGGACGCGGCCGAACGCGAGGGCGATCCCGCAGCACTCGTCTGTCTGCGCGGACAGAAGGACAAGCTCAAGGACTTCGAGAATGGCGGCCTGTCACGGGCGCTGGTACGCCGCTCCACCTTCGTGCGCGACTGGGAGCTGTTCCTGCAGACCTACAGCGTGGTGCTGATGCCGATGTCCGGCGAACTGCCGTTCCCGGATCATCTGGACATGCAGGGTCAGGAATCGTTTGATCGCGTCTGGGCCGCGCAGATGCCGCAGATCGGGATTCCCTTCATGGGCCTGCCGGCGCTCAGTGTTGCCACCGGCCTTGTCGGCCGCGCGCCGACCGGCGTGCAGGTCGTTGCCGGCCGTTACCGCGAGGATCTGTGTCTGCTCGCCGGCGAAGCCATCGAGGCCGGCGGCACGCCGCCGATGCCTTGCGATCCTGTTTTGGCCTGAGAAGGGATCAGTGCGATGACCGGCATCTCCGATTTCTCTGCGAATGCACTGTCCGGTGAGCCGGTCGCGCTGAAGCAGTTCGAAGGAAAGGTGCTGCTGATCGTCAATACCGCCAGCGCCTGCGGATTCACCCCGCAATATGCCGGGCTGGAGAAACTGCAGCAGGATTTTGCGCCGCGCGGATTTTCCGTGCTGGGCTTTCCCTGCAATCAGTTCGGCGCGCAGGAGCCCGGCGACGCCCGGCAGATTGAGAGCTTCTGCGAGACCAATTACCACGTCACCTTCCCATTGTTTGAGAAGATTGATGTGAATGGTCCCAGGGCGCATCCATTGTATAATCACCTGAAATCTGAAAAGTCCGGATTGCTGGGTGCGGGGATCAAATGGAATTTTACCAAATTCCTGGTCGACCGTTCCGGACGGGTCGTCGAGCGTTTTGCGCCGACCGCCAAACCTGAATCACTGCGAGAGAAAATCGAGGCGCTGCTATGACCGACAACACCAACGCATCAGCCGATCAGTTGCCTGATCGCCTGTCCACCGATCCGCGAAGCCCGTTCTACAATGCCGAAGTGCTGCAGCGCGATGTCGGCATTCGCTTCAAGGGTGCCGAGAAGACCAATGTTGAAGAATACTGCGTCAGCGAAGGCTGGGTGAAGGTGCCCGCCGGTGCGGCAAAGGACCGGTACGGCAATCCGCTGCTGATCAAGCTGTCGGGCCCGGTGGAGCCGTATTTCCGCGACTAGACGCACCAAAAGCGCCGAAAGCCCTGCTGCGGGAAAGTGACCTGTTCGCAGCAGGGGCTGACTAGCAAAAAGGCGTTGCCCGCATAAATTTGAAGCTTAAAGTAATTGCAGTTTCCGGCTACGCTGCGTCCGTCAGCATGATGGACACAGTCGGGCCGTCGTGATTGCAATGCGTGCATGGCAAATGAAGGACCGGGAATGCAGGTGGTGTCGCTACGTTCGGACGCTCACGCCGAGTCGGAACCGGTTTCCGGTCGCAAACCCGCTTCAGCCATGATCGAAATCGATCACGTCTCGCAGCGCTTCCAGACCTCCGGTAAGCAAAGCCATCTGGCGCTGTCGGATATCAACCTCACCATCGAAGACGGCGCCTTCGTTTCGATCCTCGGACCTTCAGGCTGCGGCAAGTCGACCTTGCTCTATATCGTCGGTGGCTTCGTGCAGCCGACCGATGGTGTCGCCAAGGTGAAGGGCAAGGCGATCACGGGACCGGGTCCGGATCGCGGTCCGGTGTTTCAGGAATTCGCACTGTTTCCGTGGAAGAACGTGCTCGGCAACGTCATGTACGGCCTGCGCCAGCAGGGCGTGAAGAAGGCCGAAGCGGAAGCGCGCGGCCGCAAGCTCCTGGAAATGGTCGGCCTCAAGGGCTACGAGAATTTCTATCCGAAGGAGCTCTCCGGCGGCATGAAGCAGCGCGTCGCGATCGCGCGCACGCTGGCCTACGATCCCGCCGTGCTGCTGATGGACGAGCCGTTCGGCGCGCTCGATGCGCATACGCGCACGCGGCTGCAGAATGATCTGCTCGACATCTGGGATACGCAGCGCAAGACGGTGCTGTTCGTCACCCATTCGGTCGAGGAAGCCGTCTATCTGTCCGACAAGGTGATCGTGATGTCGCGCTCGCCGGGCAGCATTAAGGAAATCGTCGATATCGATCTGCCGCGGCCGCGCAAGCGCGCCGATCTGCTGCTCGACGCACGTTTCCAGAAATACATCGTCGATATCGAGAAGATGATCGACGACGGCAAGGACCATCTGTGATGACCGTGCGCGGGGTGCTCAAGACACTTTCGCCATTGTTCGCCTGCATCGGGTTGCTGTGTGTCTGGCAGATTGCCTCGCTGCGGCTGGATACCGAGAGCTTTCCGACGGCACTGGAGTCGATCAAGGCGATTCCGTCGATCCTCGGGGACAAGGGATCGCTGCTGAACATTCTCGATTCCATCCGTCGTATGGCGATCGGCCTCGTGCTCGCAGTGATGTTTGCGATCCCGCTCGGTTTGCTGATGGGGCGCATCAAGGCCGTGGCGTCGTTCTTCAATCCGCTGATGATGATCATCTACCCGGTGCCGAAAGCGGCGCTGATGCCCATCATCATGCTGTGGATGGGCGTTGGCGACGTCTCCAAGATTCTCGTCATCTTCCTCGGCGTCAGCCTGCCGATCATCTATCACGCCTTCCAAGGCTCCAAGGCCGTCGAAGAAAAGATGCTGTGGTCCGGTGCGGCGATGGGCATGTCAGCGCCAATGCGCATGCTCCGCATCGTGTTGCCCGCAGCGCTGCCTGAAATTCTCACGGGCTGCCGCACAGGTCTCGTGCTGGCGCTGATCACCATGATCACCTCCGAGATGATCGCGCGCCAGTCCGGCGCCGGCAACATCCTGTTCAATTCGCTCGACATGGCGCAATACGACACGGTGTTTGCGATGATCCTGATCATCGGCGCCATGGGCATCATCTTCGATGCGGCCTTCGAGAAGCTTCGCCTGTCGCTGGTGCGCTGGTCGCAGCCGCGCGACGACATGCCTCTCAGCTTTACGTGAGCGCAACATGAACCAGGAACGCATCAATTCGGTTCTGCTGGGCATCACGCCGATCGTGCTGTTCATTGCGCTCTGGCAGTCGCTGATTTCTTTCGGCTTCGCGCCGACGACCTTGCTGCCGCCACCTGGCGCCGTGTTCGGCAAGCTGGCGAAGGACTTCTTCAACGGCGACTTCCTGCACGATATCGCCGCGACATTGATCCGGCTGTTCGCCGGCTTTGGCATTGCCGTGGTCGTCGGCGTGTTCATCGGTCTTGCTGCGGCGGTGAGCCCGGCGGTCAATGCCGTGGTCAAGCCGCTGGTGCGCGTGCTGGCGCCGATCCCGAAGATCGCACTCTATCCCGCGCTGCTGTTGATCCTCGGCTTCGACCATGCCTCCAAGATCACGCTGGTCACCGCCGACGCGCTATTCCCGATCCTGCTGTCGACCTATTACGGCGCGTCGATGGTCGAGCAGAAGCTGATCTGGTCGGCGATGGCCGCCGGCACGCCGCGCTGGCAGATCCTGTTCAAAGTCGTGCTGCCCGCCGCGATGCCGTCGATCCTGACCGGCTGCCGCATCGGCCTCGTGATCTCCTGCATCGTGGTGTTCCTCGCCGAGATGATCACCTCGACCGACGGCCTCGGTCACATGCTGGTGCAGGCTGCGCGCACATTCCAGACCGTGGACATGTTCGTGCCGCTGATCATGATCTCGATGCTCGGTCTGATCCTGAACAGCCTGCTGCACTGGCTGCGCAGCTACCTGCTGAGGGGCTTCCCGGAAGTGTAAGGGTGCTGGCCGGCGCTTAGAGCACCGGCGGCTTCTGCAACTGGAAGTGCTTCAGCAAATCCACGAAAGCCGACAGCCGTCCCTCGCGATAGGCATCGACATCGAGCCCCTCGTAATTGAGGAAGCCTTCCCCGGTCTTCAGGCCAATGCGGCCTTCGGCCATGTTGCGGCCGACGATTTCCGGTGACGCATAGCGGTCGTTGTTCAGCGCACCGGTCAGATACTTGCTGGCGTAATACAGAATGTCGCCGCCGCCCCAGTCGACGAATTCGAGCAGGCCCAGCACCGCGAAGCGAAAGCCGAACCCGTATTTGATTGCCTTGTCGAGATCTTCCGGCGAGGCGACGCCTTCCTCGACCATGCGCGCGGCTTCGTTCATCGCCAGTGCCTGGATGCGCGGCACGATATAGCCGGGCGAGGCCGAGCACACGACAGGCACCTTGCCGATGCCTTCGAGCAGTTCCTTGACGCGCGCGGTAATCGCCGGATCGGTCTTCGCGCCCGGCGAGACCTCGACCAGCGGCACGAGATAGGCTGGGTTCAGCCAATGTGCATTGAGGAAGCGCTCGGTATGTTCGACGGCGCTGGAGATGTCGTCGACGAGGATGGTCGATGTGGTCGAGGCGATGATCGGCGTTGGACCCGCGAGCTGCGAAGCGCGCGCCAGCGCCTCGCGCTTCTGGTCGAGCACTTCGGGCACGCCTTCGAAAATGATCGCCGAACTCCTCAGCGCGGCGCCGGCATCAGCTTCCCGCACGACGCTGACGCGCGACACCAGCGTCTCGATATCGGCCTCAGTGAGCAGACCAAAGCGCGCCATGCTGGTAAAAGTCTTGCGGATCTCGCCGATCGCTTCGGCTTCAAGCGCCCTGAATTTGTCGGCGTCGCGCGCCTTGAAGTCGACAATCGCGACATAGTGGCCGGCATAGGCAAAGGCGACGGCAATGCCGCGGCCCATGCGGCCTGCGCCGAGACAGGCGATGGTGGGACGGGCGCTCATGCGGCAAAGCCTTCGCGCAGCAGCTTCTGCAGCCCGACCCGATCGAGATCGCCGAAGCCGAGGCTTGCGAGCGTGCGGCCACCTTGCAGGAAATTCTCGCCGCAGATCGCGCCGCCAATGGCGAGGAACGCCTTGACCAACGGCGTCTCGACGCCGGCGAGTTGGGCGCAGGACAGGAAGAACGACAGGCCGGTGCGCAGGTCCTCGCGCATGTAGCGATGCTCGGTGAGCACGATGTGCTCGCGCCAGTCGCCGCTATCCGTCAGGCGATCATGCGAACCGCGGCCATACATCCACTCTTCGCCTTCCTTGGCGTAGTGCTGCACCAGCGGGAAATGCGACGGGCCGTAACCAAAGGCCTCGCGGATCGCGATTCGTTCGCCGTCGAGCTGATCGGTGACGCGGCGGATCGCCGGCTGGGTGCCTTCCTTGTGGATGTCCCAGGTCGGGAAATGCTCGAGGGGGCCGGCATTCATCACGATCAGCGGCGGATGGATGATCGGCCCGGCATTCATCAGTGCGCCCGACAACGCATCGCCGCATGGCTCGATGACGCCGGGGAAGGCCCTGTCGATGACCTTGCAGGCATAGTCGGACATCGACAGCGGGAATACGCCGGTCGGCAGCCGCTTGGCGCGGATGGTGATGGCGACCTCGAACGGACCATGCTTGCGCGCGAGCCAGGGCAGCGTTCCGGTTTCGGCGAAGGCGACCTTGGCCTTGTTGCCGATGTCATGCGCAGCCTTGGCGAAAATCATCGAGCCGAAGGTCGCGGGCGGCAGATAGACGACCTGACCGTTTCGCAGATGTGGCGCGATCCGCTTGGCGATATCGGGCTGCGCAAAGGCGGGTGCGGGGCACAGGATCAGTTCGACGTCCTTGATGGCCTCAGCAATATCGGTCGTGACCAGTGTCAGCTGCGTGTCGTGCGTGCCTTGGGCGTTCTTGACCTTGATGCGCGAGCCGGCCTTTTTGTGTTCGGCGACAGCCTCGGCATCGCGACGCCACAGACGGACGTCATGGCCCTGCAGTGCGAAATCACCCGCGGCTGCGAACGAACCGTTACCGCCACCCAATACTGCGATCTTCAATTGGTCTCTCCGTCGCTCGGCGTTGCCGCCTGAACCTGCTTCAATTTGAAATGCTGCACCTTGCCGAGCGCGGTGCGCGGCAGGTCTGTGACGAATACGATGTCGCGCGGCTGCTTGTAGCGCGCGAGCTGCGTCAAAACATGGGCCTTCAGCGCCTCGGCGGTCACGCTGCAATTCGGCCGCAGCAGGACATAGGCAACAGGCACTTCCTGCCATTTGGGATCAGGCACGCCGACAACGCCGCAATCGGCGACATCGGGATGTTCGAGCAGTACGCGCTCGACCTCGGCGGGATAGACGTTCTCGCCGCCGGAAATGATCATATTCTTCTTGCGGTCATGGACCCAGAAGTAACCGTCATCGTCGCGCGTGCCGATATCGCCGGTGCGATACCAGCCGTCATGCAGTGCCTCGCGCGTTGCGGCCTCATTGCCCCAATATTCATAGAACACGTTGGGACCGCGCACCGCGATCTCACCGGTCGCCTTGGCAGGGAGTTCAATGCCATTGTCGTCGATGATCATGGCCTCGCAGCACAGACCGGGCAAACCCGTCGATCCCGTCCGCGACAGGTCGCCGCCGAGCCGCGTATAGACCGCGATCGGGCAGGTTTCGGTGGAGCCATAGACCTGCAGCACCGGAATGCCACGCACTCTCAGGCGTTCGATCAGATGCGGTGGCACGATGCTGGAGCCGGTGGAGACGGCCTTGAGGCAAGACACGTCGGTCGTGGTCCAGCCGGGATGCTCGCTCATCGCTTGGATGATAGCGGGCACCCAGACGGTCAGGGTGGGTCGCTCCCGCGTGATCGCTTCCAGCGTGGAGTCGGATGTGAAGCGCGCGTGGATTGTCACGGTCGCGCCGTGATGCAGCGCCGGCGTTGTCTGGATGTTGAGGCCGCCGACATGGAAGAATGGCAGCACGGTCAGCACGTGATCGTCTGACGTGATGCCGTGCATGTGCTGGCTCATCACGCCGTTCCACAACAGTGCTTCCTGACGCAGCACGGCGCCTTTCGGACGGCCTGTGGTGCCCGACGTGTAGACGATCAGCAGCGGGCAGGAGAGGTCGGTATGCGGATTGCGGCCATCGCCGGATGCGCACGACAGCAGATCGTCGAAAGTCTGGCCGGGGGCGGGTGGCGCGAAATCGAGCGCGATCACGCGCGTATCCGGCAAGTCCTTCGCAAGCGACTGGAGGATCGCCGCAAAGCTCTGCTCAAGCACCAGCACCTTCACCGAGGCGTCTGACAGGATGAAGAGCTGCTCGGCGACCGCGAGTCGCCAGTTCAGCGGCACCATGATCGCGCCGAGGCGGGCGCAGGCATAGAGCAGAACCAGATAATCGGGCCGGTTCATACTCAGGATTGCGACGCGATCGCCGCGACCGACCCCGCATTCCGCCTTCAGTGCCTTCGCCGTTGCCTCGATCCGCGCGTTGAACGCGGCATAGCTGAGTGTCCTGCCCTCGAAATGAATCGCGGGCTTGTCCGGTGTGAATGCGGTATTGCGTGCGATGAGGCTGGAGAGATCCACGATTACTCGTCTTTCTCACCGGCCTCGTATAGTGCTTCTCGGCCAATACGGTCGAGGCAGAGTTCGGCGGTCCAGGGCAGCATCAGCGCACCGCAGCGGCTGTCGCGATAGATGCGCTCCAGCGGCAGCGTCTTCAGCATGGCCTGACCGCCGCAGGTGCGGATCGCCAGCGCGGCGAGTTCGTTGGCGCCTTCCATCACGGTGTACTGGGCGGCATAGGCGCGCAGCACCTGCTCCTTTGACGGATTGGCGCAGGCTTCGGTTACAGCCTGGAACCAGGTCGACTTGAGCTGTTCGAGCTTGATCTGCATCTGCGCCACGGCGATCTGCTTGGTCGGATACATCCGGCGCTTCACTGGGGGCATGCCCGGGATTTCGCCGCGGAGGTACTTCACGGTGAAATCGTACGATGCCTGCGCGAGACCAACATAAGTCGGCGACAGCGTCAGGAACATGTGGGGCCAGCGCATCGCGGCCTGGAAGTAGACGCCGCGCGGCATTAGCGCTGCATCTTCCGGAACGAACACATCCTTGAAGATCAGCGTGCGCGAAACGGTGCCGCGCATGCCCAGCGGATCCCAGTCGCCGACGACGGAGACGCCTTCGGACTTGGCGGAGATCGCCAGATACAGCGTGTTGCGACGCGAAGCCTTTTCGCCCTCAGCGACCTCGGTGCAGAGTACGCCGTAATAATCGGCGAAGCCCGACAGCGACGCAAAGATCTTCTTGCCATTGACGATCCAGCCACCTTTGACGGGCTTCGCTTCTGTACCGAATGCAACGCCGCCTGCGGCCGCTGCGCCACCTTCGGAGAACGGCTGCGAATAGATCGCGCCGTCTTCGACGATGCGCTTGTAGTGGATGGCGCGGCGGCGGTGCTGTTCGGCGCGCATCTGGTCATCCATGTCGAGGTCATCGGCGAGTGGACCGGACCACAGCGTCGAGCAGACATGCATATTCCAGGTCAGCGCGGTGGCGCCGCAATAGCGGCCGATTTCGGCGGCAGCGAGCGAATAGGTCTGATAGCCGGCGCCCGAACCGCCATTGGCTTTCGGGATCGAGATGCCCAGCAGACCGGCCTTGTGCAGGTCCTTGTAGTTCTCCAGCGGGAAGGTGGCCTCGGTATCCCACTTCGCCGCGCGACCGGCGAAATTAGCCTGCGCCAGCTCGCGCGCCTTGGCGATCAACCCGGCCTGTTCGTCGTCGAGACGATAGGCCTTCGGATCGAACATCGGCTTGTCGAGAACGATGCTGTCGAGATCGGGCTTGCTGGCAGGCTTGTTCATGAGGATGACCCCGAAAGGTTGTGGCTGGTTTTGAGAAAGTCGGCGAGCACTTCGTTGAATTCGCGCGGGCGTTCGAAGCTGGCGAGATGCCCGACGCCTTCAAGTTCGACATAGGTTGCGCCCGGCACGAGTGTGGCCATCTTGGCCATTGTCTTCGCGGGAGCGTTGTTGTCTTTTGAACCGGATAGGACTAAAGTCGGTATTTTGATGTCCGCGATGTTCTTGCGCAGATCGAAGCCGATCATCGCCTTCATCGAGGCACGATAGGTGTCGGGCTTGACCGAGGCCATGCAGTCGCGCGCGAGCTCAAGGCCGGCGGGATCGGGATCGTCGCCGATCAGACCCTGCACGAGCTTCGGCGCCATCGACACCATGGTCTCGCCGCGGTCGAGCGGGCCAAGCCGCGCGTCGATGAAATTCTTCTGCCATTCGCCGTCGGAGCTGCCGAAGGCGGAAGTGGTCTGCGCAAGCACGATAGCGCCGGGGATGTGCGGATAGTCCACCATCAGTCGCTGCACGATCATGCCGCCGATGGAGTGACCGATCAGCACGGGCTTCACGGCGCCAATCTGCGCGAGAAAATCCTTCAGGGCTTCGGCGAAGGCTGGGATGCTGGGCGTCTCAAGTTGCTTCGAACCGCCATAGCCCGGCATGTCCCAGCCGATGGCATAATAACGGTCGCCGAACGCCTCGAGCTGGTTACGCCAGCCGCGGCCGGCGCCACCGATCCCGTGCAAAAACACCAGCGGCGTCGCCGCGGGGGAGCCTTTGGCTTCAAAGCCGAAGCGGCCGTCCTTCGTCGTCAGGGCTGCAGAATTTGGCACGCATAGGCCTCCTGTGCTGTCGGACAAGGGTGATCCTAGCATGTCCGAGATATATGAAAAGCGATAGTTTTAGACTTAAAGGGTTGTGGATTGCCTTATCCGGAGGCACGTCGTTGTTGGATGTCGGGTCTCCGGGTGATGGATCATGCGCCTTACCGCTTGGCGATGTTGTGAAGTTCGGCCATCGCCCTTGTCCGAAATTTCTTTAGGTTTAAAACAATGTCGATTGCCGATGCATCGAGGGAGGAAGCCATGTCCGATCAGTCATTTTTGTCCTGGCCGTTTTTCGAAGACCATCATCGCGAATTGGCCACGGGCCTGTCGCGCTGGGCCAAGGCGACATTGCCCGGTCTGGTCGATCATCATGACGTCGATGGCTCCTGCAAGCGTCTGGTGAAGGCGCTCGGCGATGGCGGATGGTTGCGCGCAGCAGTGCCGGCGAGTCATGGCGGAATGTTTCCGACCTTCGACGTGCGCTCGCTATGTCTGATCCGCGAAACGCTGGCCTATGAGACTGGTCTCGCCGACTTCGCGTTTGCGATGCAGGGACTGGGCACCGGCCCGATCAGCCTGTTCGGTTCGGAGGCCTTGAAATCACGCTATCTGCCGCGCGTGGGTAGCGGTGAGGCCATTGCAGCTTTCGCATTGTCAGAGCCCGATGCAGGGTCGGATGTCGCTGCGATGACGACGACGGCGGTACCTGATGGTCCGGATCATGTCCGCATCAATGGCCTCAAGACCTGGATCTCCAATGGCGGCATTGCCGACCAGTATGTCGTGTTCCTGCGCACCGGCGAATCCGGCGCGCGCGGCATCAGCGCCTTTGTGGTCGATGCGGACACGCCGGGCTTTACGATCGCGGAGCGGATCGATGTGATCGCGCCACATCCGCTGGCGACGCTGAAATTCGAGGATTGCCGCGTGCCGGTGGCGAACCGTATCGGCAAGGACGGCGAGGGCTTCAAGGTGGCGATGGCGACGCTCGATGTGTTCCGCTCGACGGTCGGCGCAGCCGCGCTCGGCCTCGCACGACGCGCGCTCGACGAGGCGCTGCATCGGTCGGTAACTCGGAAAATGTTCGGCCATACGCTGGGCGATCTTCAGCTGACGCAAGCGGGACTCGCGGAGATGGCCACGTCTATCGATGCATCGGCCCTGCTGGTCTATCGCTCGGCCTGGACCAAGGATCAGGGCGCGGCGCGCATCACGCGTGAAGCCGCCATGGCCAAGATGTTCGCGACCGAAGCGGCACAGACAGTGATCGACCGTGCTGTGCAGATTTTCGGCGGTCTCGGCGTGCAGTCGGGCGTCAAGGTCGAGGAGCTCTATCGCGAGATCCGTGCGCTGCGCATCTATGAAGGCGCAACCGAAGTCCAGAAGGTCATCATCGGTCGTGAGCTCATCAAGGCGGCGCAGACCAATTGAGCGGAAAGGCGAGCCGATCACGGCTCGCCTGACACTTCACGCGGCTGTCGCTTCCGCCTTGTAGTTCGGCGCCGATGTGAGAAAACGCGCATAGGCATCGGCGTCCGGCGGCGTGAACTTCTCCACCAGCGCGCTGCGCCGTTTGCTGGTGGCGCCCATATCGTCGAGCAATTCGTCAAAATGCTTGAAGTGATAGGGCGCGACGCACAACCCGCCATAAACGCCGGCTGCGGGCCGTTCGACGCGCTTGAAATGCAGCATCTTGTCCATATCCGCATGCATCTGAGCGGCGGTCGGCTGCTTCGCCAGCTTGCTGTCGGCATAGCGCACCAGCCAGTTGGCGGCCATTTCCGCTGTCAGGACCGAGCAGAAGCTGGAATTGAAGCCGACGAATCCCATGTCCGGTAGATCCGGATTCGCGATCACGCGATACAGCCGATACTGCCCGTCAGCCTGGATGAGCTTGTCGCGATATTGCTGCGGCAGGAACGGCACGCCGAGTGTGAAGCCGATAGCCAGCACAGCAACGTCAGCTTCGACGCGCTGGCCGCCTGACATTACGATGGTCTTGCCGTCATAGTGATCGAAGGTGCCGCGGATCGCCTTGATGCGTCCG
This sequence comes from Tardiphaga sp. 813_E8_N1_3, assembly GCF_051811025.1. Taxonomy (NCBI): domain Bacteria; kingdom Pseudomonadati; phylum Pseudomonadota; class Alphaproteobacteria; order Hyphomicrobiales; family Nitrobacteraceae; genus Tardiphaga; species Tardiphaga sp. 813_E8_N1_3. Next base: position 3,839,568 of record NZ_JBPWQE010000001.1, on the reverse strand, counting down.
TCGGCAACCATAGGGAAGAAGTTCGGCGTGGCGATCGGCACCGAGCAGTTGATGCCGTCCTCGATACGTCCTTCTGGCACCATGTCGCATTTCTTCAGCTTGAGCTGGGTCTTCAGCATGGCCTCGAGCCCGCGCCAGTTGGCCCAGATGAAGGGCTTGGCAATGGCGTGATTGAGCCGCGAGAGCGCAGTCAGGCCCCAGCCCCGAAACATCTCCTCCTGCGCGCGGATATAGAGGATGCGCTTGAAGTTGATGAGGCCGCCGATGAAATAGGGAATGCGCCAGACCGGCTCGCGATAGACGAAGGTGACGGCGCTGGCGCCGGCATTGATCGAATGCACGGCGATATCAGTGGCCGATTTGGAGCCGCCGAGCACGACGACCTTCTTGCCTTTGACGATGGATGAATCTGTGTGCTCCGCCGAATGCAAGATGACGCCACCGGCGGCCTTGAACTTGTCTTCGCCGGGATGATGCAGTTCCTTGCGCTCGTTGAATTGTCCGGTACAGACCGCGACGAAATCGAATGTTTCCTGCGCGGTGTTGCCAGCCGCATCGCGTGTCTCAAGTGTCCAGCCGGGCAGGTTATCGTCGCGGCGTTTCATGCTCACGACGGTCGTGTTGAAGCGCATCAGCGGGATCAGATTATAGTCGCGTGCATAGTCGGTGAGATAGGCATGGACCTGCGGTCCCTTCGGCCATTCCGGATAGCTGGCCGGCATCAGCTTGTCGGTGAAGCGATAGAGCTCCTTGGGGCTCTGGGTCTGGACCTCCGGATAGGATCGCGCGGGCTCCCAGACGCCGCCGAGATCGCCGCTGCGTTCCAGCACCGTGACCATGTGCCCGCGTGCCGTGAAGGACTTGGCGGCGGCAAGGCCGGCGATGCCGGCGCCGATGACGCAAACGTTCTTCTGTTTGACCATGGCTCGTCTCCTGTCTGAATGCAGTGCTGTATGGCGTGCGTGCGGGCTCACGCGCGCAGACGGGTGTCTGCGCGGAGCGTCCGCGATGCGTGAAAACTGGGGTCGGCTGTTGAAGCCTAGTCGTTGGCCTCCGGTGGCAGGAAGTTCACCTCATGCTCGGCGGAGACCCGCACGATGGCTTCGATGTCGCTCATATTGTGCAATTGCTTGAATAGGGCTTCGAGCTTCTGCGTCGGCGAAACCCAGAACAGGGCGCGGGCAGGCTTGTCGGACTTGTTGAAATAGCCATGCGGAATGCCGCGGGGCAGGCGGACCAGGTCGCCGGCATGGGCGCGGACCCACTGGCCGTCGAGCTTGAGGTCGAGAATACCCTCCTGAACCAGGATGAACTCTTCCTGGGTCGGATGGATATGCACCGGCACGAACTGGCCGGGATCGCTGTTGGTCTCGAAAGCAAAGGTGGAGTCGGTCACGGCCTTCGGGAAATAGACCTGTCCGAGAATATTCCACGTGGTTCCGCCATATCCGGCGCCGTTCTGGGTGATGCCTTTTTCAAGTGCCGCCATAGTACCGCTCCCTTGGGTTTCACGTCTGCAAGGATGCTGCGTGACCTGCCGGTCTGTCTCTAGCCGCTGAACGAATCCGCTGTCCAAACGACGAAATAATTACCGGTGCAGAGAAGGGGCGGCCACGCTGCGCTGCACACGCCTCTCTCGCACGCGCTGGCCTGCGCATTCGTTGTGCAGCACGGCAATATTTGCGGCGGGGCGCCGACTATGCGGCGTGACGGGACATGGATAGTCTAGGCTTCAAATAACGCAGGCGATCGGACCATGGTGTTGGACGCAGCCGTATCGAGGAATGCCCAGCCGGCCCGCGCCGCAAGGCTTGCGGCGTTCTCTCGCGTTTTCACCAGGGATATCGACGAGGCTGCCGATTCGATCGGGCGTATCTTCTGCCCGCATGCGCTGGATCCCTTGCAGCGCTCCTGGCCGGATTTTCACGCGCTCCATAATTGTGCGGCGTTCGATGGCTTCTCCGTGAACTACGTCTCCTATGGCGGTTCGGTATCGATCGACCCCGGCTGTCTCGATCGCTTTTTTCTGCTGCAGATACCAATGCATGGCGGCGCCCGGATCAGTACCGGCGGCCGGACGATCGAGGTGTCGGCAGGGCGTTCCGCGTCCTTGCTGTCGCCGACCATGCCTACAAAGATGATCTGGCAGGACGATTGCGCCAAGCTGATCCTGCTGGTTGAACGACGGCTCGTCGAGGAGCGCGCGGCGGCGCTGGCGGAGAGATCCGGAGCGATCATCGAGTTTGATCCGGAGGTCGATCTCAATACGCCGTTCGGTCTCGCGATCGGGTCCCAGATCGAATATCTCGTCGATCTCGCGGAGCATCGTGGGCCGGGGCAGCAGATCTCGCCGATGATGGCGGCGACCCTGCGTGACTCCGTGATTGGACTGTTGCTGACCGGTCAGCGACATACGCTCACCGACACCATCGATCGCACCCTCGCGCGCCTTGGTCCGCTACCGTCAGTGCTGAGAAAGGCACGGGACTATCTTGAGGCTCATGCCACTGAGCCGCTCGATCTCGATCGGCTCTCGCGCGCAGCTGGCATCGGGATACGTTCGCTGCAGCTCGGCTTCCAGAAGCATTTCGGCATGTCGATTTCCGATGCGTTGCTCGATATCCGGCTAACGCATTTGAATGCACGACTGCTGCGGGCCGCGCCGGGCGAGCGCGTTATTGATATGGCCTTCGATCTTGGCTTTACCCATCCGAGCCGGATGGCCAGCTTCTACCGTGCCCGTTACGGCGAGAGCCCGTCGGATACGCTCCGCCGCAGCCGCTAGCAGCATGACCTGCCGCTTTCTTGCAAAAGCTTGAAGTCTAAAATAATATCCAGGCAGGCTCATGGAGAGCCTGCGGAAGGTGACGCATGTCCGGATTGTCTCGCTCCTCCCACGCTCTGGTGACCGGCGGCGGCCGCGGCATCGGCCGTGCCATCGCAGCCTCACTCGTGCAGGCCGGTGCGACCGTGACCATCATGGGGCGCAATCTTGCAGTGCTGAACGAGGTCGTCGCGGCCGGCGACGCGCATTATGCTGTTGCCGCCGATGTGTCCGATCAGACCGCGCTGAATGTCGCGATCGCCGATGCTGGGAAACGCCAGCCGATCGATATCCTGGTGGCCAATGCAGGCGCCGCGGAATCCGCGCCCTTCGTGAAATCCGACGCAGCGTTGTTTCAGCGCATGATGGACGTCAATTTCATGGGCGTCGTCTATGCGGCGCAGGCTGTGCTGCCCGAGATGGTCAAGCGCAAGAGTGGCCGCATCATTGCTGTTGCTTCGACGGCTGGCCTCAAGGGCTATGGTTATGTGAGCGCCTACAGCGCTGCGAAGCACGCCGTTGTTGGTCTCGTGCGCTCGGTGGCGCTGGAAGTCGCCAAGAGCGGCGTCACCGTGAATGCGGTGTGCCCGGGTTTCACCGAGACCGATCTGCTCGAAGGCAGCATCGACAACATCATGAGCAAGACCGGCCGTACGCGCGAACAAGCTGTGGCCGAATTGGCGAAGCACAATCCGCAGGGCCGTCTGGTGACGCCCGGCGAAGTCGCCGACGCGGTGCTGTGGCTGTGCGGCACCGGCGCCAGTTCCATCACCGGCCAGAGCATTGCCGTCGCCGGCGGCGAAGTCTGATTGATACGCAACAACAAGAACCGAACAAATTTCTGGGAGCCAATATGTCAGTCATGGTCAAGAACAAGGTCGCCAATCCCGTCACGCTGCCGCTGGCCGAGTTCAAGCCTGAGCATTTCCTGCTGGCGGTAACCGATGGTATCGCGACGGTGACGCTGAACCGGCCGGAGCGCAAGAATCCGCTGACCTTTCAGAGCTACCGTGAGCTGACGGATTTCTTCCGTGCCTGCACGATGGATGACGACGTCAAGGTTGTGGTCGTCACCGGCGCCGGCGGCAACTTCTCGTCGGGCGGTGATGTGTTCGAGATCATCGGTCCGTTGATCGAGATGAACACCAAAGATCTCACCGCTTTCACGCGGATGACCGGCGATCTGGTCAAGGCGATGCGCGCCTGCCCGCAGCCTATCGTCGCCGCGGTGGAGGGCATCTGCGCTGGCGCTGGCGCGATCATGGCGATGGCCTCCGACATGCGACTGGCGGCGACCGGCGCCAAAGTCGGTTTCCTGTTCAACAAGGTGGGTCTGGCCGGCTGCGACATGGGCGCCTGCGCGATCCTGCCCCGTATCATCGGTCAGTCCCGTGCCTCGGAACTGCTTTACACCGGCCGCTTCATGACGGCTGAGGAGGGCGAGCGCTGGGGCTTCTTCAGCCGTATCGTTGCGCCGGCGGAAGTGCTGGGCCAGGCACAAACACTGGCCAAGCAGATTTCCGAGGGGCCGACTTATGCCAACACCATGACGAAGCGCATGCTGTCGATGGAGTGGGCGATGTCGGTGGAAGAGGCGATCGAGGCTGAGGCGGTGGCGCAGGCGCTGTGCATGACCACCGAAGATTTCGCCCGGGCGTTTCATGCCTTCGCGAACAAGCAGAAGCCGAAGTTCGAGGGCAATTGAGGCCCTTAATATCGAGGCCGGGACTGAGTGCGCCGGTCACGGTGATAGTTTGATGTGCATCAAAGCTGGCGAATTGCCGGTTTGTCAGGCTTGCCAGGAATTGTTTTAGGTTTAAAATATCTCCATCCAGGCACGACTGCGGAGGCTGTCATGAAGATCGCGATTATCGGTGGCGGGCCGGCGGGCCTCTATTCTGCGATCCTGCTGAAGAAGCAGCGGCCGCAGGCGGAGATCACGGTCTATGAGCGCAACCGTCCCGATGACACTTTCGGCTTCGGCGTGGTGTTCTCCGATGCCACCCTCGACAACTTCGAGAAATACGATCTTCCGAGCTATCAGCGCATCACCCAGGAATTCGCCTACTGGGATGATATCGCGGTGCACTTCCGCGGCACCGTGCACCGGGTCGGCGGCAACGGCTTCTGCGGCTGTTCGCGCCGTACGCTGCTGATGATCCTGCAGGACCGGGCCCGCGAACTCGGTGTCCATCTGCTGTTCGAAGTCGATATCACCGACGAAGCACGTTTCGCCGATGCCGATCTCATCGTGCTGGCCGATGGTATCAATAGCCACTTCCGTAACAAGTATATCGAGCACTTCGCGCCCGAAGTAGATTTGCGCTCGAACAAGTTCACCTGGATGGGTTCAACCAAGCCGCTCGATGCTTTCACCTTCCTGTTTCAGGAGACCGAGTGGGGACCATTCATCGCCCATGCATACCAGTATGAGGCTGGCCGTTCGACCTGGATCTTCGAGACCGATCCGGAGACCTTCAAGCGTGCCGGGCTGGAAGGCCTCGGCGAGCAGGAATCCGCCGATCGGATGCACGATATTTTCAAGGGCTTCCTCGGCGACCACAAGCTGCTGATCAACCGTTCGATGTGGCGCAACTTCCCGATGATCCGCAACAAGCGCTGGGTCAAGGACAACATGGTGCTGCTCGGCGACGCCAAGGCGACGGCACATTTTTCCATCGGTTCGGGCACCAAGCTCGCTATGGAAGATGCCATCGCATTGCATGATGCGATGGCGAAGGCGCCCACTGTTGAGGCCGGGTTGCACGACTACGAACACGGTCGCCGCGAGGAGGTCGAGAAGATCCAGCATTCGGCGGACGTGTCGCTGGTCTGGTTCGAGCACGTGGATCGCTTTTGGGACTTCGACCCCGTGCAGTTCGCCTTCGGCGTCATGACCCGCGCCAAGGCGATCACCTACGATAACCTGACGCTGCGCGCGCCGGACTTCGTCAAGGAAGTCGACAAGTCGTTTGCGCAGAAGGTGCTGGCGCAGGGCTTCGACGTCGATGTCGATAAGCCGGAAGTGCCGATGTTCCAACCGTTCAAGATGCGGGATATGGTGCTTGCCAATCGCGCCGTAGTGTCGCCGATGTGCATGTATTCGGCGGAAGAGGGCGTGCCGAACGATTTCCATCTGGTGCATTACGGCTCGCGTGCCATTGGCGGCGCCGGTCTCGTCTTCACCGAAATGGTCTGCGTCGGCCGCGACGCACGCATCACGCCCGGCTGCGCAGGTCTCTGGACCGACGAGCAGGAAGCGCAATGGAAGCGCATTGTCGATTTCGTGCACAACACGTCCGCCGCCAAGATCTGCCTGCAGCTCGGCCATGCCGGCCGCAAGGGGGCGACCAAGCTGATGTGGGACGGCATGGACCGCCCGCTCGCCGACGGCGCGTGGGACATCGTCTCGGCGTCTCCGCTGGCCTATTATCCGGACAGTCAGGTGCCGGCGGAGATCGACCGCGCTGGTATGGACCGCGTCAAGGCAGAGTTCGTGGCCGCCACGATCCGCGGCGAGCGCTGTGGCTTCGACATGCTCGAGATGCACACGGCGCACGGCTATCTGCTGGCGAGCTTCCTGTCGCCGCTGACCAACAAGCGCACCGATGAATATGCTGGCTCCCTTGAGAACCGTCTGCGCTTCCCGCTCGAAGTATTCACGGCAATGCGTGAAGCGTGGCCGGCGCACAAGCCGATGTCGGTGCGTTTCTCGGCGACCGACTGGGCCGAGGGCGGCAACACTGGCGACGATGCCGTGGAAATCGCCCGCGCCTTCGCCGAAGCCGGTGTCGATCTCGCCGACATCTCGACGGGGCAGACGGTGAAGGAATCGCGGCCGATCTACGGCCGCATGTTCCAGACGCCGTTCTCCGATCAGGTCCGTAACGAGGCCCGCGTTGCTACCATGTGCGTCGGCAACATCACATCTGCGGATCAAATCAATACGATCCTGGCCGCCGGCCGCGCCGATCTCGTCGCACTTGGCCGTCCGCACCTGACCGACCCGTCCTTCACCATCAAGGCGGCTGCCTGGTATGGTGCAAAGGACGCCTATTGCCCGCCCCAATATATGCCCGGCAAGGAGCAGATTTTCCGCAACAGCGTCAGAGACAAGCAGGATTTCGAAGACCTGAAAATTAAGGCTAAGCCGAAGACCCGCGCCGAGATGCGTGCGGAGGCGGCAAAGCCACTTGCAGCTGAATGACTGGGCATGCGAGTTTAGCGGCTAAATTCTCGGCGTTGCGTAAAGTGGAGTTGGGCTGATGAAAGCAATCATCGTGGGCGGTGGCGTTGGCGGTTTGACCACCGCCTTGATGCTGCGGACGCGGGGTATCAATTGCGAACTCTACGAACAGGCTGACAGCATCCGCGAGCTTGGCGTTGGCATCAATACGCTGCCACATGCGATCCGCGAACTCGCCGGCCTCGGTCTGCTCGACAGGCTCGATGCCGTCGCGATCCGCACCGATGAATTGCATTATCTCAACCGCCACGGTCAGGAAGTCTGGCGCGAGAAGCGCGGTTTCGGCGCCGGTCACGACGTGCCGCAATTCTCGATTCATCGCGGCCGTCTGCAGACCGCGATCCATCGCGCGGTGGAAGAGCGCCTCGGTGCCGAGGCGATCCACACGGGTCGCCGACTCGGTCACTTCACGCAGGACGAAGGCGGCGTCACCGCTTATTTCTTCGATCGCAACAACAATCATGTCGAGACCGCGCGCGGCGATATTCTGATCGGCGCCGACGGCATCCACTCCAAGGTTCGGAGCACGCTGTTCCCGAACGAAGGACATCCAGTCTGGAACGGCCTGATGCTGTGGCGTGGTGCGCGCGACTGGCCGGCTTTCCTCACCGGCAATTCGATGATTGTCGCTGGCGGTCTCCACGCCAAAGTCGTGGTCTATCCAATTGCCGAAGGTGAGGCTGCGGGCAATCGGCTCACCAACTGGGCCGTGCTGGTGAAGACCGGCGAGGGTGGCACACTACCGCCGCGCCGCGAGGACTGGTCACGTCCCGGCAAACGCGACGAGCTGATGCCGCATGTGGCGCGTTTCAATGTGCCGCATATCGACGTGCCGGCGCTGATCACGGCGACGCCGGAGTTCTGGGAATATCCTTGCTGCGACCGCGATCCGCTACCGTACTGGTCGGGCGGCCGCGTCACGCTGCTCGGCGATGCAGCGCATCCGATGTATCCGGTCGGCTCCAACGGCGCCTCACAGGCGATCCTCGATGCGCGCGCGCTGGCCGACTCACTGGCTCATGCCGAGCATCCGCGCCAGGCGTTGATGGCCTATGAGCGCAAGCGCCTGCCGATGACGGCCGAGATCGTGCGCTCCAACCGCCGCGGTGGTCCGGAAGGGGTCATTGACGCCGTGGAGCAGATCGCGCCGGACGGCTTCGATAATGTCGAGAACGTGCTGAGCTACGCGCAGCGCGAAGCCATCGTGAAGGGCTATGCGCACAAGGCTGGCTTTGCGGCGCAGCCCGGGCTGGCCGTGGTGAACGGTTGATCCAACTGCTGCACGTGTGAACAAGCTAATACGAAAATGGCCGGGCAGAGCCCGGCCATTTTGCGTCGATGTCTGTAGCTATTAGCGCCGCGCCTTACGCGCCGGGAGGCGGCGGCAGGAAGTGGATGTTGTATTCGGCAGCAAGCGCCACAACGTCCTCGGGCTTCTGCTCTTTCATGTTGTGGATCGCCCAGAACAGGTCATAGAGCCGGCGGCTTGGCGAGACCCAGAACAGCACCTTGGCGTTCTGATCGGACTTGTTGAAGATGCCGTGCGGAATTCCGCGCTGCAGGCGCACCAGATCGCCCGGCGTGGCCGAAGTTTCGGAGCCGCCGAGGAAGAAGTCGAGCTTGCCTTCGAGGATGTAGAGATACTCATCCTGGTCAGGATGAATGTGCGGCGGCACGAAAGTGCCGGGCGGGAACGTGGCGTGCCACGAGAACGAATCCTCGCTGCAGTTCTTCGGCACGTAGGTCTGGCCGAGGATATTCCAGGTGATGCCCTGCATGCCTTCATTGGCGCGGGTGATGCCGGCGATCTCGGTTTTCATCGGATGGTCCTTCCTTGGGTCACGCATTACGACGCGTCGGGTGGTACTCGAAAACAGTTGATCAAACGTGGAGGAAACGGTCCTTCACGGTGGAGTCGCTCTTCAGTTGCTCGGATGTGCCGGTCCACACCACGCGGCCTTTTTCGATCACGACATGGCGGTCGGCGAAGCCGGCGAGTGCATCGACATTCTTGTCGATCACCAGAATGGACTGATGCTCGGCCTTGAGCTTCTTCAGGCAATTCCAGATCTCAACGCGAATGAGCGGCGCAAGGCCTTCGGTGGCTTCATCGAGAATGAGCAGTTTCGGATTGGTCATCAGCGCGCGGCCGACGGCCAGCATCTGCTGCTCGCCGCCCGACAACTGCGTGCCGAGATTGCTGCGACGCTCCTTGAGACGCGGAAACAGCTCGTAGATCTTGTCCAGCGTCCAGCGCGCCGGTGGATGCCGCACGGCGGCGGTAGCGACCAGGTTTTCTTCCACTGTCAGTGTCGGGAAGATCTGGCGGCCTTCGGGCACCAGACCGATGCCCGCTTGGGCGATACGATAGGACGGCAACCCGGCCATCGGCTTGTCGTCGAATGTGACGGTGCCACCGGTGGGATGGATCAGGCCCATGATGGCGTTGATGGTGGTCGTTTTGCCCATGCCGTTGCGGCCGAGCAGGGTCACGACCTCACCGGCATTGATGGTGAGCGAGATATCGAACAGAACCTTGGCGGCGCCGTAAGCAGCCTGGAGATTTGAGACTGAGAGCATCAGGCGGCCTCCTCGCCGAGATAGGCGGCGCGCACCTCTGCATTGTCGCGAATGCTCTGCGGCGAGCCGGACGCGGTGATGCGGCCATAAACCAGGACCGAGACGCGGTCAGCCAGTGCGAAGACGGCGTCCATATCGTGCTCGATCAGCACGATGGGAAGCTCCTTGCGCAGCTCTTGCAACGTGTTGATCAGTCGTTGTGATTCATCGTGGCTGGTACCGGCGAGCGGCTCGTCCAGCAGCAGCAGCTTGGGCTTTGCAGCCAGCGCAATGGCGATTTCGAGCTGGCGTTTCTCGCCATGCGACATCTGCCCGGCCGGCACGCTTGCGCGAGCAGCGAGGCCGAAGCGCGACAACAGTGTCATGGCAGTGTCATTCAGCGCCGGCTCCTTCGACGCATTGCCGAAGAAGCTGAAGCTTGAGCCGCTGCGTGCTTGCACAGCGATGGCGACATTCTCCAGCGCGGAAAAGCGCGGCAGGATCGAGGTGATCTGGAACGAGCGCACCAGACCCATCCGCGCACGCTCTGCCATGGGCAGCCGCGAGACGTCCTGGCCGTCAAAGATAATGCGGCCGGAGTCCGATTGCGCATGACCGGAGATCTGGTGGATCAGCGTGGTCTTGCCGGCGCCGTTGGGGCCGATGATGGCGTGCAATTCGCCGGCCTCGATATTCAGCGACACATCATCGGTGACGCGCAATGCGCCGTAGTTCTTGCAGATGTTTTGCAGCTGAAGCGGAGCGCTGCTCATGACTTGCTCCCGAACAGTCCAGTGATGCCGCCGCGTGCATAGAGCACGACGAGAATGAGGATAGGCCCGAAGATCAGCGCCCAGTTCTCGGTGTAATGCGACAGGATATCTGCGAGCAGGCTGAACACCGCGGCGCCAATGATCGCGCCATGCAGCGAGCCGAGACCACCGAGCACGAGTACGAAGATCAGGTCACCGGAGCGTTGCCAGGCCGTATAGGCCGGGCTGACGAATTCGGTCTGGTTGGCGAGCAGAAAGCCCGACACACCGGCAATCATGCCGGCAATGACATAGGCCGTCAGCTGATAGCGATACGGCGCAAAGCCGATCGCTTCCATGCGCACGGGATTCTCGCGAATGCCGCGTAGCACCCGACCGAAGCGGGATGCGACGATAGCGCGGAGCAGCAGATAAGCGCCGAGCAGCATGCCGAAGGCGACATAATACATCGTCACGTCGTTCTTCAGGAACTTCGAGCCGAAGAACATGCTGCGCGAGGCCAGCGTCAGCCCGTCGTCACCGCCATAGGCAGCCAGCGAAGTGCCGAGGAAGAACAGCATCTGGCCGAAAGCCAGCGTGATCATGATGAAATACACGCCCTTGGTCCGCAGCGAGATCGCGCCTGTGAAGAGAGCGAAGATGAGCGAGACACCGAGCGCCACCGCAAGCTGGATGAAGCCGTCGGTGATTCCGTGGCTGGCAAGGATCGCGACGCTGTAGGCGCCAAGGCCAACATAGGCGGCATGGCCGAACGAGATCATGGCGCCGTAGCCGATCAGCAGATCGAGTGACATGGCGGCGAGCGCCAGGATCATGATGCGTGTGACCAGCGCGAGGATGAAGCTTTGCGATCCCCACAGCACCGAGAGTGGCACAAGGGCGAAGATCGCGAACACGATCAGAGGCAAAACATAAGCGCGGCTGGCTCGCGGCGGCGTCACGAGAGCAGGGGTAGCGTCGAGGTCGACGAGATTGTTCATGATCTGCTCCCGTTACTGCTTGGACGGGAACAGGCCGGATGGCCGGAAAAACAATACCGCAGCCATCAGGATATAGATCAGCATCGGCGCAATGGCGCGGCCGGTCTGGCTGGCCGCCGAGGGATCGAGCAGCAGCTTGAGCAGCGTGGGCGCGAAGAAACGTCCGAGCGTATCGACGAGACCGATCAGCAGCGCCGCGATGAAGGCACCGCGGATCGAGCCGATGCCGCCGATGACGATCACCACGAAAGCCAGAATGAGCACATTGTCGCCCATGCCGGGCTCTACCGAGAGGATCGGTGCAACCATGGCCCCGGCGAAGCCTGCGAGCATGGCGCCGACGCCGAACACGATGGTGAACAGCAGGCGGATGTTGACGCCGAGCGCTGACACCATGGCAGCGTTGCTGGCGCCGGCACGCACGAGCATGCCAAGCTTGGTCTTGTTGACGACGAGATAGAGCGCGAGGCCGACAGCAAGACCGACGGCTATGATGACGAGACGCCACACCGGATAGAGCATGCCGTCGGTGATCTCGACCGCGCCCGACAGCGCGTCAGGAATTGCAACATTTAGCGGCGCTGCGCCCCAGATGTATTTGACGGCCTGATTGAGGAAGATGATGACGCCAAAGGTCGCGAGCACCTGATCGAGATGGTCGCGATCATACAAATGTCGAAAGATCAGGACCTCCAGCAGGAGTCCGAAAATCAGTGCAGCAGGTAGCGCCAGTGCGAGGCCGGCGACGAAACTGCCGGTCATGGTGGTGAAGGCGGCAACGAGGTAGGCGCCGACCATGTATTGCACACCATGCGCAAGATTGATGAAGTCCATGACGCCGAACACCAGCGTGAGGCCGGCGGCGATCAGGAACAGGATCAATCCGAACTGCAGGCCGTTCAGGATCTGGACGAGGGCAAGCGTGAGGGTCATCAGATAACTTGGTTTCTATACTGAGATAAACACGGGCCGATAAAACACCGGGCCGTCCCGCCTTCGCGGCAACGGCCCGGTGATGAGTGATCGCCAGGGCGATTACTGCGCAGCGCAGTCCTTGGCGTAGCGATCGCCGTAGTTCGAGAACACCTTCTCGACGATCTCGGTCTGGAACTTGCCGTCAGCGCGCTTGGCCACCTTGGTCAGGAAGAAGTCCTGAACGGGATAGCCGTTGTTGCTGAATTTGAAGCCGCCACGGATCGACGGGAAGTCGGCCTTCTTCATGGCTGCAGCCACCTTGGCCTTGTCCGAGAGGTCGCCCTTCACGGCAACGACGGCGCTGTTGATCAGCATGGCCGCGTCATAGGACTGGAAGGCGTAGGTCGCCGGCACGCTATTATAGGCTTTCTCGTATTCTGCCACGAACTTCTTGTTCTGCGGTGTGTCGAGGGTCGGTGCCCAGTTCGAGCCACCGAACATGCCGATTGCCGCGTCCTGCTGAGCCGGCAGCGTCGATTCATCGACGGTGAAGGTCGACAAGAACGGAATGCGGTCGAGCAGGCCGGCCTGCTTGTACTGCTTGACGAGGTTCACGCCCATGCCGCCCGGCATGAAGGTGAGTACGGCATCAGGCTTCATCGATGCGATCTTCGAGAGTTCGGCCTGGAAATCCAGCGTACCGAGCGGGATGAAAGACTCTTCGAGAATCTCGCCCTTGAAGTCCATCTTCACGCCGGCGACGAAGTCCTTGCCGGCCTGATAGTTCGGGGTCATCAGATAGATCTTCTTGTAGCCGCGCTTCTGGGCGACGTTACCGAGGATCTGGTGGATCTGGTCGTTCTGATACGACGTCACATAGAAGTACGGATTGCACTCCTTGCCCGCGTAGCTCGACGGGCCGGCATTCGGCGAGATCAGGAAGGTCTTGTTCTCGGTCACCGGTTTATGGATCGCGCCTAGGATGTTGGAGAAGATCGGACCGACCACGAAGTCGACCTTGTCGCGCTCCAGAAGGCCTTTGACCTTGGTCACGGCGACGTCGGGCTTGAGTTCGTCATCGACGACGATGACCTCGACATCCTTGCCGCCCATCTTGCCACCAAGATCCTTGACCGCGAGATTGAAGCCGTCGCGGGCCTGCTGGCCGAGCACGGCACCGGCGCCCGACAGCGACACGATCACGCCGACCTTGATCTTCTCCTGCGCCATAGCCGGCAGAGCCGAGACGCTCATCAGGGCGGCCAAACCGGCCAGTTTGAAAGACTGCTTCATCAACTTCTCCTCCACTCGGCCGCGACAGGCAGCCGAAAAATGCGCCAACCCAAAATTTGTTCTTTTGCCTAGCTTATGCTCACCACGGCGGCAGCCGCAAGCAGCGTAAGTGATCTCCAGGCTCAAGAAATCAGTCGATTTGGCTATGCAAACCGCAGGCCAATTTATTTGAACCTTAAAGAAATATTCAAAATCGACGGTGGTCAAGGCTGCGGCGTTTTGGCTTGCGGTCGGGCGGGAATTCCTTGAAGGTCAAAGGATCGGTGCCGGGGCGGTACGAGATTGTGGATTGCCGGTCTCGTGGCCGCCGCGGGAGCTCCAAGCAGGTAAGATTGCATCATGATTCTCGATTCCGAGACCAAGGCCGTCGAACTTCCCGATGATCACGGCGATGAGCTGCGCCTGTGGCTCCGGCTCCTGACCTGTACGACGTTGATCGAGGGCGAAGTCCGCAGCCGTTTGCGCGAGCGCTTTGACGTGACGCTCCCACGGTTCGATCTGATGGCCCAACTCGACAAGGTGCCCGACGGTATGACTCTGTCGGATGTCTCGAAGCGGATGATGGTGTCGAACGGCAATGTCACCGGTCTGGTCGAACGTCTCGTGGAATCCGGCCATGTCGATCGCCGTACCTCGGACACCGATCGCCGGGTGCAGGTGATCCGGCTCACCAAACTCGGTCGCGCCGAGTTTCGCAAGATGGCCGAAGAACACGAGACCTGGATCGCCGAAATCTTCAGCGATTTGGCGCCGAAGGATGTCCGTGAGCTGATGCGTTTGCTGGCCAAGACCAAGGCTTCCGCGCAGAAAGCGGCGCAAAAGGCAGCGAACGGCAAGGCGCCGTAAACGCGACGCGGTGAGTGCAGTGATCGATCTCGAAGCCGAATACAACAATCGTGCAAAAGTCCCGGAAAGCTCCGCGCTGATCGCCGGCTGGGCACAAGGTGCCCAAGCCTATCGCGACAGCGGCGCGCCGATGCGCGTCATTCCGTACGGTTCAGGCGCGCGGCACGCGGTCGATTACTTTCCCGGCGAAGACAAAGGTCCGATCGTCGTTTTCATCCATGGCGGCTATTGGCAGGCGCTGGACCGCTCTTACTTCAGTCATTTGGCGAGGGGGCTGAATGGCCATGGCATCAGCGTGGCAATCCCCAGCTACGATTTGTGTCCGAACGTCTCGGTCGGTGATATTATCGGGCAGATGCGTGCGGCGACCCGCGAACTGGCGAAGCTCGGCCGGCGACTTGTCGTGTCGGGCCATTCCGCGGGCGGTCATCTCGCCGCCTGCATGCTGGCGACGGACTGGCGCGCGCTGGATTCCGCGCTGCCGCAGGACCTGATTGTCGGCGCCTATGCGATCTCTGGGCTGTTCGATCTGGCGCCGCTGGTGCCGACGTCCATCAACAATGCATTGCATTTGAACGATGCCGGCGCCCGTGAGGTCAGTCCGTTGTTCTGGCGGGTGCCTTCGCGTGGGTCTCTCGATGCGGTGGTTGGTGGCGACGAGGGTGTCGAATATTTGCGGCAGAGCCAAAGCATCGTCGACGCCTGGGGTGTCCATATTCCCGCGCGCTTCGAGGCGCTTCCCGGCGCAAATCATTTTACCGCCGTCGCACCGCTGGCCGATCCGCAGTCCGCCATGGTGCTGCGGCTAAAGGCGCTGGCCACGCTTTAGGCGCGGTTGCCTAAACAAACTGCGCAAATTCGCATCCTCAGCCGAAAATTTCGGCGTGCCGCAAGACTCCGCAGTTGCGGAAAACTGTTTTAAGTCTAAAATGATATTTGGATGACGTTGCCGGGCATCTGACGTGACGGGAGCATTGCAATGGCCGCTGATACTCAGCTGACAAAGCCTTATACGGCGCATGTTGATACGTTTGCGCGGGACAATATGCCCCCGCCGGAACAGCTACCGGAGTTTCTGTTCACCCGGCCAGAATTTCACTATCCGCCGCGCATCAATTGCGTGGTGCCGTTTCTCGATCGCTGGGTTGCCGAAGGGCGCGGCGACGCGCCGTGCATGATCGGGCTGAACGAGAGCTATACCTATCGCGAGCTCTACGAGCTCGTGAACAAGATCTGCAACGTGCTGGTCAACAAGCTCGGTCTTGTCACCGGTGGTCGCGTGTTGCTGCGCTCGGCCAACAATCCGATGATGGTTGCGACCTATCTTGCTATCATCAAGGCTGGCGGCGTTTGCGTATCGAC
Organism: Tardiphaga sp. 813_E8_N1_3; assembly: GCF_051811025.1. Classification (NCBI taxonomy): domain Bacteria; kingdom Pseudomonadati; phylum Pseudomonadota; class Alphaproteobacteria; order Hyphomicrobiales; family Nitrobacteraceae; genus Tardiphaga; species Tardiphaga sp. 813_E8_N1_3. The sequence continues at coordinate 3,823,770 of NZ_JBPWQE010000001.1, read as the reverse complement.
CATGCCGCTGCTGCGCGCCAAGGAACTGTCCTATCCGCTGCAGAAGGCGAAGATCTCGCTGGCACTTTGTGACAGCAAGCTGTCCGACGAAATGGAGAAGGCCAAGGCGGTTTCGCCTGAACTCAAGCGCGTGGTCTATTGGGGCACCGGCGAAGCCGAACTCGACAAGATGATCGCCGAGGCCAGCCCGGAATTCACCGCCGTCGATACGGCCTCGGATGATATCTGCCTGATCGCCTTCACGTCGGGCACGACGGGCGACCCGAAGGGCACCATGCATTTCCACCGCGACATGCTTGCGGTGTGCGACGGCTTTGCACGCAACGTGCTGCGTGCCAGCCCGGAAGACCGCTTCATTGGTTCGGCGCCGCTGGCCTTCACGTTCGGCTTTGGCGGCGTGCTGTTTCCGCTGCATATCGGTGCGTCCTTCGTGGTGCTCGAGAAGGCCGGCCCGGAAGAGCTGCCTCTGGCTGTTGCCAAGCACAAGGTCACGGTCTGCTTCACTGCGCCGACCGCCTATCGCGCGATCCTCGGCAAGATTGATCAGTACGATCTTTCGACGCTCCGCAAATGCGTGTCGGCCGGCGAAACGTTGCCGAAGGGTACCTATGATGCATGGCTGAAGGCGACCGGCATCAAGTTGATGGACGGTATCGGCGGTACCGAAATGCTGCATATCTTCATCTGCGCCATCGAAGAGGAAATTCGCCCGGGCTCGACCGGCAAGCCGGTGCCCGGCTATGTCGCCAGGATCGTTGACGACGAAGGCAACGAAGTGGCACCCGGCACGCTCGGCCGCCTCGCAGTCAAAGGCCCGACGGGGTGCAAATACCTCGCTGATCCGCGTCAGCTCAAATTCGTGCAGAACGGCTGGAATATCACCGGCGATACGTTCCTGATGGATGAGGACGGCTACTTCTGGTACCAGTCGCGCTCCGACGACATGATCGTGTCAGCGGGTTACAATATTGCCGGCCCCGACGTTGAAGCGGCGTTGCTCACTCATGAAGCCGTGGTCGATTGTGGCGTTGTTGGTTGCCCCGATGCCGACCGCGGCATGATCGTAAAGGCCTATGTCGTTCTGGCTCCCGGTCAGGCAGGGAGCGACGCGCTGGCGACTGAGCTGCAGAACCACGTGAAGCGCGAGATCGCGCCTTACAAATATCCACGCGCCATCGAATTCGTGACGCAACTACCCAAGACCGAAACCGGCAAGCTGAAGCGCTTTGCGCTTCGCCAGCAGGCCGCGGCGGGCGCGTCACCGACCGTTGCTGCATAAGTTTGAAAACGTTTCTTTCAGGGAGGATTGCCCGGTGAATGCACCTAAGGGCCCGACATTGACCGTGGTGCCAAACGCAAAGGGCGATGTTGCAGCATCCGTTTCGCGCGCATTGCAGCCAAGTGGCTGGCCGAAGCCCAAAGGCTATGCCAACGGCATGACAGCCGATGGCCGTATCGTCGTCACCGGCGGTGTAATCGGTTGGGACGCCGAGGAGAAGCTGAGGCCGGATTTCGTGTCGCAGGTGCGTCAGGCACTGCAGAACATTTCCGACATCCTTGCGGAAGGTGGCGCGAAGCCCGAGCATCTCGTGCGGCTGACCTGGTATGTCGTCGATATGGAAGAATATCTGGGCAATCTGAAAGCGCTCGGTCAGGCCTATCGCGAGATATTCGGTACACACTATCCGGCCATGGCGCTGGTGCAGGTCGTGCGTCTGGTTGAACTCGCTGCGCGCGTCGAGATCGAAGCGACTGCGGTGGTGCCGCGTTAAGCGGCACTACTTCGCCTCGATAAACTCCGTCGGACTCTTGCCCGTCACTTGCCGGAACGCGTGCGAAAACGCCGAGAAGCTAGCATAGCCGAGGTCGGCAGCGAGCTGCTTTACCGACGCGTTGCGGTTCATCGACAGGCGTTCGATCGCCTCGGCGATCCGGGCGCGTTGACACCAGCTCTTGAAGCTCAATTGCGTCTCTGCTGAAAAAAGCCGCGATAATGTACGTGCAGACGTGCCAACGGCGCGCGCCAATGTTTCGATCTCGTAAGTCTGCGTCGGATCGGCCAGCACCATCTCCGCCGCGCGTCGGCAGCGCGGCTCTTGCGGCAGCGGCATGAACGTTGCGGGATCGCCTGCCTGATGCAGTTCGAGCATGGCAATCTCGATCAATAGCTGATTGCGCGCGACGTCATCGCGCCCATCGAATAGGGCCAGGATCGCCTCGTGCAACAGGCGCGACACGCGAACCACGAACTCCGCTGCGAGATCGCCATTGCGTCGATCCCGCGCCAGCCAGTCGACGTTGAAATACAGCGAGCGCATCTCGATGTCGGCTAGCACGTCGATGGCGTGGGGCAGGTGGGCCGGCACCCAGACCGCGCGATCCGGTGGCACCAGCCAACGGCCCTTCGGAGTCGTGACCTGCATAGTGCCCGCAGCGGCGAACACGAGTTGCGCCTCACGATGGGCATGGGTGTCCAGCCGGATGCCCTTGTGGTAGCGCGTCGCCAGGATGTGGACGCCGTCGGTCGCCGAGCGCCGGCGCTCGGATAAGTCCAGGATTGGCGGTTCAGCGACATTCATTGGCGACATCCCGTTAGAGCAAGCTCATATAACGGCATTCCAAGGTTGCCAAGGAATCGATTCATGAACGTCCCCAGCCGGGTCATCACCCTCGTTAATGTCGCCCATTTCATCGACCACTACGCGATGCTGATCTTTGCGGCGGCGGTGCTCGTGATGGGCCCGGCCATGAATATGACCTATACCGAGCTGCTACCCTATGCGACGCCCGGTTTCATGGCCTTTGGAGCGGGATCGCTGGTGACCGGCTGGCTCGGTGATCGCTGGAGCCGCCGCCACATGATGGTGATCTTCTTCTACGGCATCGGTCTGTCGATGATGGCTGTCGGCCTGGTGCAGACGCCTTTGCAGCTTGGTGCGGCGCTGTTCTCGGTTGGTCTGTTCGCGTCGATCTATCATCCGGTCGGCACGGCGATGATCGTCTCCTATGCCGACAAGCTCGGCAGTGCGATGGGCATTAATGGCGTGTTCGGCAATTTCGGCGTGGCATCCTCCGCACTGATCACCGGCGTACTCGGTCAGTTCCTCGGCTGGCGCTGGGCCTTCATCATTCCCGGCCTCGTCACTGTTGCAGCTGGTGTTGTCTTCATGCGCGAGGTCGCGCATGAAGATCGCTCGGGATTCAAACAGGCCGCGGCGCAAGCGCGCGTCGCGAAGTCCGACATGTGGCGTGTGATCCTTGCACTGTTGGTCACGGTGGTCGCGATCTCCACCGTCTTCAACGCTATCACTGTCGCGCTGCCAAAACTGTTTGCCGAGCGTCTGTCCGATATGACGGACAGCCCCGCATTGCTCGGCATCATTGCCGCCTGCGTTTACGTCTTCGGCGCGGCGACCCAGTACAACATCGGCAAGCTGATAGATAAGCACTCGCTGAAGGCAGTGAGCGTGCCGTTGTCGCTGGTGCTCGCGCCGTTCCTGTATTTCGCAGCGTCGCAGTCGAACATCTCACTGATTGTCGTCGCGATCGGGATCATCATTGGTCTGTTCGGGCAGATCACCGTTAATGAGGCGATCGTCGGCAAGTATACAAGCGAGGAGTGGCGGTCACGCGCCTATGCCGTGCGTTACTTCGTCGGCTTCACCGCAGCAGGTGCTTCAGTCGGCCTCGTCGCATGGTTGTACGAGCAGGGTGGCTTCATCATGATGTTGCACGCCTTTGCCGCCTTGTCGGCGCTGGTGATCGTCGCCGCATTGATTTTGCCGCGGGAGTTGCCGCCAGCAAAAGCGCCTGTGGCGTAAAACTTCTCGCTTCACACTGGCGAGTAGCACGGGACCGGTCTAGTTAGGCGGAGACAATGCCATTCGCTTCTCGAACGGCGGCTGGCGAAAGTGGCATTTCGCGCACATCAGTATCGCGATCGCAGATTTCCGATTGGCATCGGGAATAGTCTGCTGTCTGCGGTGTTGCGTGATGGGGCGCTGCTTTCTGACCGTGATGACCGAGACGCGAGCCGCCGGGAACCGTTTTGCTGGATACGTCCGTGAACTTTGAAGCGCTCGTCGATGAAATTTATGAAGCCGGGATTGTGCCGGAGCGTTGGCCACAAGTGTTCGACCGGCTTGCGGAGATTGCCGACGCGGAAGGTTCGCTGATCTTTGCGGTGGCGCCGGGCACGCCACGCTGGATGTCATCGGAAAAGATTCGCGAACGAATTGATCGCTGGACGAAGGGGCCCTTTGCTCACAACAATCCGCGTGCTCAGCGATTGATACCGAACACCGAGCCGCGATTCTTGACCGATCTCGATCGTTTCACGCTGGAAGAGCTCGATAATGAGAGCTTCTATCGGGATTTGCTGCGACCCGGGGGGCTCGGATGGTGCGTTGGCACCTCGATCAGATCGCCGTCAGGAGACATGCTCGTCTTGTCGGTTGAGAAGGCATTTGCGAAGGGGCCGGTTCCTCGGGCGATTGCGGAGCAATTCGACCAGCTTCGCCCGCATCTGGCGCGGGCTGCCGTGTTGGCCGGGCGCCTCGGTTTCGAACGCGCGCGCACCGCTGTTGCGACGCTGGAGATGATCGGGCTGCCCGCTGCGGCGCTAACGCAGACGGGACGGGTGGTCGCAACCAATCCCGGTTTCCTTGCCAGCACGGCTACGGTCAGCGTGGGCGCGCAGGATCAAGTGCAATTCAACTCTCCGACCGCCAACGCGCTTTTCCTGGAGGCGCTCGCCAAGCCCGTATCTCTGGCCAAGACGGGCCGATCCATTCCCATTGCAGGTGCCGACAAGAGCCCGCCTTTGATTGCGCATGTGTTGCCGCTCCGTCTGGCTGGCCTCGATGTTTTTGCGGGCGCTGTCTCGATCCTGTTCCTGACGCCGATCACCCAGCAGCGCAGCCCGGGTCCGGAGCTTCTGCAGGCTCTGTTCGATTTGACGCCGGCCGAAGCGCGGATCACCAGCCTTCTGATCGATGGCAACTCAGTCGACTCCATTTCGAAAATGCAGAGCGTCAGCCTGAATACCGTGCGGACCCAGCTGAAATCCGTCTTCATGAAAACTGGTGTCGATAGGCAGGTGGATCTGGTTCGGCTTCTGGGCCAGCCGCGAGTTCAATTGATCCGGGACCGTGACGCCTGAAAAATCCAGGAAAAAGGCCGGCACGATGGCCGGCCTTGATGCGCAGTATGTCCGGTGAAAAATCGTGCAGTCGTCAATACACGGTCCGCCGAAGCGGTAATAAGAAACCGCTGTCATGCTGCTGACGCGGCCGCTAAACGATTCCCGGTATCGACGTAGGTTATTCCTGCGACATCCGCGTCACCAATTTGGGTGAAGCGCCCGACTATTTGTATACAACGCAGGGTTTCAGGAATTGACGTGAACAAAATCTCGTAACAGCGGATAAATCTCGTTGTTCCAGCGGCGTCCGCTGAATACACCGTAATGACCAACACCCGCCTGCATGTGATGGACTTTGCGATAGGCTCGCACGCCGGTGCAGAGATCCTGGGCTGCCAAAGTCTGGCCGATCGAGCAGATATCATCCTTCTCGCCCTCGACCGTCATCAGCCCCATGCGCTTGATCGATGCGCAGTTCACGGTCCGGCCCTTGTAGGTCAGCTTGCCCTGCGGCAACAGATGCTCCTGGAACACGTCGCGGATGGTGTCGATATAGAACTCTCCAGGCAGATCCATCACGGCGAAATATTCGTCGTAGAACGTCTTGATGACTTCCGCCTTCTCGATCTCGCCCTTGGCGAGATGATCGGCGAGATCGACATGGGACTTGATGTGCCGCTCGAGATTCATCGAGACGAATGCGGTCAACTGAATGAAGCCGGGATAGACTTGCCGGAACGCGCCTTTGCACTGGAGCGGCACGTAGTTGATCATGTTCTCTTCGAACCACTTCAACGGCTTGCTCTTGGCGAACTCGTTGACCTTGGTCGGCTGAATGCGTGTATCGATAGGGCCGGCCATCAGCGTCAGGCTTGCCGGGCGCGCGGGATGATTGTCTTCCGACATGATGGCAGCCGCAGCCAGCGCTGACACGGAAGGCTGGCAGATCGCGACCATGTGCGAACGCGGGCCGAGCTCATTCATGAATGTGATCAGGTGCTCGGTATATTCGTCGAGGCCGAACTTGCCCTGATTGAGCGGTATGTCGCGCGGGTTGTGCCAGTCTGTGATATAGACGTCATGATCCTGCAGCAGGGTCTTTACGGTGCCGCGCAGCAGCGTCGCGAAGTGGCCGGACATCGGCGCCACCAGCAGCATGCGCGGTTGCTCCGGCGCATTCTCTTTCTTGAAGTGTAGCAGCGATCCGAACGGCGTCTTGAAAGTGACTTCTTCCGTCACCTGATGCTCGTCGTTACCGACCATCACCTTGCCGATATCGAATTCGGGTCGATGATAGGTGAGGGCGGAGCGTGAGATCAGCTCAAGTGCTGCCGCGAGGCGCCCGAACAGTTTCTCGGACGTGCCGGCCGGGACGAGATTGAGGTATTTCAATGCGGCAGACGCACCGGTGCGCCAAGGTGCTGTCAGATCCATGTGATTCTGGTAGGCCTGATACATCATTGACATCATCCGGAGCTATCCCTGCTTCGTTGCTATGCAATATTGAAGCCAGAGAAGAGTCAATTCGTCTGGAAAACTGGCACGTGGTTTGCTGAATAAAATTAAAGCAGCACAAGCAATGGGCAGCCGGGAACCGGTTACCCCGAGGGCTGATGGGCTGCCTGGGTTTGGGCGTAAGGGGATTAAGTCATGGCCAACGCGACACTCACCATTAGCAGCAAGAACTACTCGTCGTGGTCATTGCGAGGGTGGCTGCTGACAAAATTCTCAGGCCTTGAGTTCGACGAAGTCGTTACGGCGCCGGACGATGCCTCCGCCAGGGCCGAGATCCTGTTGCTCTCCTCATCGATCCTCGTGCCCTGCCTGCGCCATGAAGGGGCGGTGGTCTGGGATACGCTTGCAATCGCCGAATATCTCAACGAGATCATGCCGGAAGCAAGTTTATTGCCGGCGGACCGTATTCTGCGGGCGCATTGCCGCTCGATTTCGGGCGAAATCCATTCCGGCTTCACGACATTGCGGGCGTCGCTGCCGGTCAACATCAAGGGGCATTTTCCGAACTTCAAGGTCTGGTCGCGCGCGCAAGCCGACATCGATCGGATCTGCACGATCTGGCGTGAGTGTCTATCGAAGTCAGGCGGCCCTTTCCTGTTCGGCACCCGCAGCATGGCGGACGCCATGTATGCGCCGGTGGTGACGCGCTTCGCGACCTATGACGTCAAGCTCGATCCGCAGCTATCAGCCTATGCCAGCATGGTGATGAACCTGCCCGAAATGCAGGAATGGATTGCTGCGGCCAGGCAGGAGCCTACCGATATCGAAGAGCTCGAGGTTGAGTACTGATTGATAGTTCGGCAACGCCACGCCGGCTTACGGATCGGGCAGGGCGTGCTCAACTTGTATCCAGAATTTGTAGCGCTCGCCCGGGGATTTGCGCGGTTTGGCCGCCAGATCACCTGCTAACGAGCGCGATTGGTATCAAAACGCCTTTGACGCCAGCTGGCGCGATTTTCGCATAGCAGTAATTTCTCGCGAGCCGCATTGCGTTGGCTGCCGATCGACTGCACGCCAATTACAGTTCGGTCCCCGGGTGTTTTTTAGACACATGGAGGATCTTCATGAATGTACATGCTGCGATCGACCTCAAATGGCCCGGGCTTAAGCACCCGAACGGCGACCCTCTCCGCCTGAATCATGGGGATTTTGTAGCGATCGATCGGCACAAGGACACGACATACGAGGCGACCTATCGCCCGCAGGCGCTCTATAGCCGCGCGAATGAAGGCTTTCATGCCAATAACGAAACTTTCCTGCTCCATGAAGTCGCGACCAATCTGCCGATCTATCGCGAAGACACCGGCCCCACCGATTTCCATCTGCATCTTCCACCAGGCGGCTTCCAACTCGTGCTGGTCACGTCGGGGATGTTCACCTTCGATTACGACGGCCGCTTCTACAATGTAGGCCCCGGGGCGGTGATGCTGCAGAGCGCGATCGTGCATCGTCAGCTGTTCTACACCTGGTCGGGATTGTCTACCGAGGAGAACCTGAAGACGCCGCAGACGGTGGTGCCCGATCCCCTCTCCATGGGCTACTCCGGCAAGTTTCTTGAAGCCTTTGTGACCGATCCGACGACCTTCCCGAACCCGACGATCGTGGGCCCCGATCAGATCAACGAAGCCGAGACGCCACGTGTGGCCTGGACCCATGCGCTGCATGATCGTCCGGACGATGCAGGCTTCTGGCTTCAGGATCCGCTGGCGCTGGACGCGCTCTTCAAGCTGCTGGCTGATGACACCATCAAGTCGGCGGCGCCCGTCTATGTGCGCGATATTGGCATCGAGGCTCCGAGCGGTCATCTTGTTACGGGTCACATCATCGCAACCGATCCGCATGGCAAGTCACTCCTGCCGAAGAGCGGCAGCTCGGCGGTGGACGCCGCTTCCTTCGCGAAAGGCGAGGTCGTGATCTATCGCGTCATTCGCGGCACGGCCGAATTCGTGGATAGTGCCGGAAAAACGTTCGAACTTGGGGCCGGTGACGTGGTGACGGCGGGCAAGAATTCGACCAGCCTCATCGGGATGGGCGAGAATACGCAAGTCCTCCGACTCGGCCTCCTGAAGGGCATGGAGCAGCTTCGAAGCTGGACGCCGACACAACGTGACGAAATCGATGGCCTGGCGGCCAAGATCATTACACAGAAGGATATTCGTCCGCTGCGGACCGAAGGCAAGCCGGTCGGGTATCTGTACGCGTAAGCGCCGGTCGGCGCAGCACACCGCCACCCCCTAAAGCAGGCACACGGCGCTCACGCTGTACGTGGCAGCCGCCATCCGACTACGCGTGCCTCGACCATGCTGCCCGTCTCGGCATTGCGCCATTCGCCATCTGTGAAGACGCAAGGAAAGGGCAGCTGATAGGTGCCGCTGTGGTCCTCGCACAACACTTGCACCACCTGATCAGGCTCAGGATCACCCTGGCCATCGAATTCGGCCAGCCGTCGTTCACGCGTCGCCATGAGGTGCTCCGGTCCAAGGAACGGGCGGACATCTTCTTCGTTCCCATCACACCTGGTTGACAGCCGGGCGCCAGCACCGCTTGGTCTTGGCGGCATGACGGACATGATGGGGAAAACGATGCGCGGCCGAACAGTCCTTGCGACGACATTGCTGACCATTTTGGGCGCCGCCAAGGCGCAGGCGCAGGATGTGCCGGGAATCGAGATCTGCACGGTCGAAAAGACCATGGAGCGCCGCACCAGCTGCCTGCAAAGCAACGTCAATTTCCTGCAGCAGACGCTGGGAAAGCTGCGGCTTGATCAGCAACAACGGCTGGATGCGGCCAATCGGCAGGTCGAGGCGCTAAAGGCTACCGTCGTTGCCCTGCAGAAAACGGTGGAGGAGCTGCAGGCGGCGCAGAAGAAGCCGGCGCCAGCTGCGAAGGAAGCTCCAGCTGCCGCGAAAGACGCGCCGGCGGCCAAGGATGCGCCAGCGTCTGCCAAGGATGCGGCGAAGTAGGGCGCTCGTCCTACTCGCTGCTCAGCACGGGTCCAAACAGTTCCCAGCGTTCGCCCTTGAAACGCATCATCTGCAACTGCTGCAGTGGGCTGTAGTCGGTTGGGCTGGTCTTGACGCGGGTGCCGGGCAGGAAGATGCCGACCTCGTAATCGAGGCTGGTGGCCTGCTTCATCACATTCTCCCGGGTGAGCGTGTCGCCGCATCGCTCCAAGATATGCGCCAGCGTGCGCGCAATGCCGAAGCCGTACAGCGTGTAGATGTCGTTCTTGTCGCCGTCGGGATAATACTTGTCCATGAAGGCAAGCCATTCCTTGATGGTCGGATCGTCCTTCCACTGCGGATCGGTGGGATCCTTCATATAGGCCGCGCTGATCACGCCCTGCGCATTGTCGAAGCCTGCGGGCTTGATCACCGAGCCGACCGATTGCGATACGTTGACCAGCATCTGCACCGGCTTCCAGTTCAGCTCGGCCACCTTCTTGATCGCCTGCGCGGCAAACTTGGGCGAGGCGATGTTCAGGAACACGTCGGGGTTGGCGGTCCTGATCTGGACGATCTGCGAATCCACTGTCGGTGAGCTGGTCTCGAAGCTCGCCTGCACCGTGATCATCTTGTCCGCCTTGTCGCCGAGCCCTTCGCGCACGCCGCTGAAATAGTCCTTCCCCATGTCGTCGTTCTGGAACAGCACGCCGATCCTCGCATCGGGATGGTTCTTCAGGATCCATGCAGCCCAGATGCGCCCCTCATTGTGGTAGCTGGGCGACCAGCCCATGGTCCACGGAAAGTGCTTTGGATCGGCCCATTTCGAGGCGCCGGACGATACGAAGAGATGCGGCACTTTCTTGAGATTCATGTATTTCTGGATCGCGGAATTGGTCGCCGTGCCCAGCGGATTGAACAACAGCAACACTTCATCGCTCTCGACCAGCTTGCGCGCCTGCTCGACGGTCTTCGGCGGCGAGTAGGCATCGTCATAGCTGATGAAATTGATCTTCGGCCGTTGATGCCGCCCTGATCGTTCAGCATCCTGAAATACGCCGCCTCGGATTTTCCGATCGAGGCATAGGATGACGCCGGCCCGCTATAGGGCATGATATTGCCGACCTTGATCTCGGTATCGCTGGCGCCGGGATCGTATTTCTTCTGCGCGTGAGATGGCGTGGCCAGCGCGCCGAACATGAGCGCGGAAAGCGCGAGAGACATCCCGCGAGCCAGTGTCCTGTGCATCGTTTCCTCTGACGTTCTGTATTTCCGCGATGCGCTCCATCTGAATGGACCGTCGATCGCCGCGCCTTGCGTCGAGTATGCACGATTGAGGAGAGGGGGCCAGCAACGAGAGCGCGTGGCTCAGCACGCGTGCGTCCCCTCCGGCTCAGGGGAGGGGACGCCGGCGCGTATCGCTTACGAGTTCTTCTCACCGGACATCAGCGGTCCGAACAGCTCCCAGCTTTCGCCCTTGAACCGCTGCATCTGAAGCTGCTCCAGCGGGCTGAAGTCGGTCGGGCTGGTCTTGATCTTGGTACCCGGCAGATAGATGCCGATCTCCATGTTCAGGCTCGCCGCCTGCTTCATGATGTTTTCGCGGGTGAGGTCATCGCCGCATTGCTTGAGCACCTGGACGATGCCCTGCGACACGCCGTAGCCGAACACGGTGGCGCCGTCTTCCTTGTCGCCTTCGGGATAGTACTTGTCCATAAAGGCCGACCATTCCAGCATGCCGGGATCGTTCTTCCATGTCGGATCCTTGGGATCCTTCATATAGGCCGCGCTAAGCACGTCCTGCGAGTTGGCATAGCCCGCGGGCTTCATCACGCTGCCCACCGATGCCGAGACGTTGGTGACGATATGGACCGGCTTCCAGCCCATTTCGCCGACCTTCTTGATCGCCTGCGCAGCGAATTTCGGCGTGGCGATGTTGATGAAGACGTCGGGATTTGCTGCCTTGATCTGCACGATCTGTGAATCCACCGTCGGTGACGCCGTCTCGTAGGGCACCTCAGAGACGATGTAGTCCTTGGCCTTGTCGCCGAAGCCCTCACGCAGTCCGATGATGTAATCCTTGCCGAAGTCGTCATTGGCATAGAGCACGCCGACTTTCTTGCCGGGATGATTCGTCATGACGTATTGCGCGTAGATGCGTGCCTCGGCCTGGTAGCTCGGCTGCCAGCCCATGGTCCATGGGAAGTTCTTCGGATCGGCCCATTTAGCGGCGCCCGTCGAGACGAACAGCTGCGGCACCTTCTTGGTGTTCATGTATTTCTGGATCGCCGTGTTTCCCGGCGTTCCCAGAGGGTTCATGATGAACAGCACTTCGTCATTCTCGACCAGCTTGCGTGCCTGCTCCACCGTCTTCGGTGGGCTGTAACCGTCGTCATAGCTGATGAAGGTGATCTTGCGGCCATTGATGCCGCCCTTCTCGTTGATCATCTTGAAATAGGCGGCCTCAGTCTTGCCGATCGTCGCGTAGGAGGAAGCCGGGCCGCTATACGGCATGATGTTGCCGATCTTGATCTCGGTATCGGTGGCGCCAGTATCGTATTTCTTCTGCGCGTGGCTTGCGGTGGACGTAAGCGCTACGACAACGCCGGCGAGCAAAGTCACTCGCAGAACTTTCCAGTCATGCTGCATGGTCAAGTGTCCTCCCTGTGGTTCGATCAACCGCATCGGCCCGTCTACGCAGGTTTTTGTGATGCGGCTCGAATGCGGGAGTATGCACCAAGCCCTGAAGTTGGAAAGCTGACTTAATCAGTAAAGCGTGACGCGGCGCACAACACCGCGTCGATATGTTTGTGCGTTGCGCTCAGTTGCCGGTGAATTTGGCCGGGCGCTTCTCGAGAAACGACGCCATGCCTTCGCGAAAATCCGCTGTGCGAAATAGTGGCAGCAACTGCAGGAAGACGTGATGGACGTGGTCGCCAAAACTCTCCGACAGACCTGAACGCATCATGCGTTTGGCAGCCTGCACCGCGAGCGGCGCATTGGCGGCGATCTCGGCAGCCACGGCATTGGCGCGCGTCATCAACTCGGCATCATCAACCACTTCGTTGGTGAGTCCCATTTCGAGGCTTTCGCGCGCCGACAGTGTGCGGCCGGTGAAGATCAGCTCGGCCGCCTTGGCCCAGCCAATCATCCTCGGCAGAAACCAGGTGCCGCCGGATTCAGGCGCCACGCCACGTTTTACGAAGGCCGCGGCGAATTTGGCACTCTCCGCCATGATGCGCATGTCGCAGCCCAGCGCGACGTCCATGCCATAGCCGGCGGCGGCGCCATTCATGGCGCAGATGGTCGGCTTCTCCATGTTGAACATCACGATCGGAGGCGCAGTCTTGAGATCGAGCGTGGTGCGGCTGTTGTTGGCATCGTTGGCGGAGCCGATGCCGGTGCCCTTGGTGGCGCTGGCCATGTCGAGTCCGGCACAGAAGGCGCGGCCGGTGGCGGTCAGGATGATGACGCGCACGTCAGGATCGGCATCGGCTCTCAGAAACAGATTGCTGAGCTGCGACAGCATCTCACGTGAGATTGTGTTCAACCGTTGCGGACGATTGAGCGTGACGGTCGCGATGCCGTCGGCGACGGAGTAGAGCACTTCGTCATCGGTTTCAGGCGCAACTGTTGTGTCGGTCGGCATCGGGCTTCACTGGGCTTTTGATTTTTCGTTGGTCGCAGCTAAAGCCGAATGGAAATTCCACGCAAGTGGCCATGCATTTGCGCGGCTTGGCAGCGCGGGACATGTTTGCTCTACTTGGGCCACGCTGCGTCACCCGCCAAAGACGTCATAACAAACCAAGAAAATGTCAGGGAGTTTCCATGTCCAGCCCCAACATCCGCGTCCTTGCCACCGATCTCGCATTCCCCGAAGGCCCGGTGGTGATGCCGGACGGCTCCGTCATTCTCGTTGAAATCCGTGCGCAGCAGCTGACGCGGGTCTGGCCCGATGGCCGCAAGGAAGTGGTCGCGAAAATTCCCGGTGGCCCGAATGGCGCTGCGCTCGGCCCTGACGGCAAAATGTATCTCTGCAACAATGGAGGTTTCAGCTGGGCGGCATCGCGCGGCGCCATCATGCCCGGTGCGCCGGAGCCGCATGAGTATATCGGTGGCTCGATCCAGCGCGTCGATCTCGCCACCGGCAAGATCGAAACCTTGTTCGACAAATGCGGCGCGCATCCGCTGAAGGGGCCGAACGACCTGGTGTTCGACAAGCAGGGTGGGCTCTGGTTCACCGATCTCGGCAAACGCCGGCACCGCGATATGGATGTCGGCGCGTTCTATTACATGAAGCCGGGTGCGACCGAGGTCGTCGAAGGTCATTTCGGCATGTTGCCCGCGAATGGCATCGGCCTGTCGCCCGATGAGAAGACCGTCTATGTGGCCGAGACGCCGACGGCGCGGTTGTGGGCCTTTGATGTTGGCGCACCTGGCGAGGTAAAGCCCAGCGACGTCATCTATCGCGGCGAGCGCGGCCGTCCCATTGCGGGCCTTGGCGGGTACCAGATGTTCGATTCTCTCGCGGTCGAAGCTTCGGGCAATGTCTGCGTCGCAACGCTGGTCAGCGGCTGCATCTCGGTGATTGCGCCGGATGGAAAATTGGTGGAACAGATACAAACTGGCGACCGCGTCACCACGAATATCGCATTCGGCGGCCCCGAGCTGAAGACGGCCTATATCACGCTGTCAGGCAAGGGCGAGCTGATCGCAATGGATTGGCCGCGCAGTGGCTTGCCGTTGAATTTCTTGAACAAGTAGCCTGAAGGAATGATCGATGCCGTGGCTTGAATCCGTTACGCTCAGTGGCCCTCACGCCCGGCTCGAACCTCTCGCCAAAGATCACTGCGATGGCCTGATCGAGGCCGCCAAATCAGGCGACCTCTCGAAGATCTGGTACACGGCGATCCCGACGCCCGAAAAGATGAGCACCGAGATCGACCGTCGGCTCGCGTTGCAGGCATCAGGCGCGATGCTGCCATTCACGGTGAAGGATGCCGACGGCAAGATCGCCGGCATGACGACCTATATGAATGTCGATGCCGCCAACCGCCGGGTCGAGATCGGCTCGACTTGGTATGGCAAATGGGTCCAGCGCACCGCGCTGAACACACAGTGCAAGCTGCTGTTGCTCGGGCATGCGTTCGAGAAGCTGGATTGCATCGCGGTGGAATTCCGCACGCATTTCTTCAACCACCAGTCCCGCCGTGCCATCGAGCGGCTCGGCGCCAAGCAGGACGGCATCCTGCGCAATCACCAGATCGCGCCGAACGGTACGCTGCGCGACACAGTTGTCTATAGTATCTTGCCAGGCGAATGGCCGACGGTGAAGGCGCATCTGACCTATCAGCTGGACGAGAAGCCGCGCTGACGATCAGCTGGCAGCGCGTCGCTTGCGGGCAGGCGGATAAATCCGGTCAATCAGGCGATTGCAATAATCGGATGTCGGTATTTGTTCGCTGAACAGCGCGCGATAGATGATCGGCGCCACCACATGGTCGATCACCTCGTCGATATCGAATGGCGTCTCGCCGCGCGCTTTGGCGCGTGCATTAAGGGTGGCGAGGTGATCGCAGGTGAAGCCTGCGCAGGCGCTGGGCAGTCCTTCCTTGAGGGCCGACAGCACGTCCCGCATAAGCGCCTGGCCGACCGGAGACGACATCTCTTCGGCATATTGCTCGATGAAGGCGCGCAGATCGCTTTCGACCGCGCCGGTGTCGTCGGGATCCGCGATCGGCCGCAGCCGCGCCACGGCGACGTCGGCAAGCAGCGCGGACAGATCGCCCCAGCGCCGATAGATGGTCGACGGCGTCACGCCGGCCTCGGCGGCGATCTGCGGCACAGTGATCTGGTTTCGGGTGGAAAGAGCGCCCAATTTGCGGACAGCATCATGCACGGCGTTCTGAATACGCGCGCTGCGTCCACCGATCCGGACCCGTTCTTTCACCGTCACTTCGTTCTCCGGCAGCCTTGGCATGTACAAAAAATGAGATTCTTAACGCAAAATATTTGCATTAAGGTCTCGGGCAACCTAGATGCCTAATGCAACTATTTAGCTTTTAGGAATGAGCTATGCAAGGCAGCGCCGAAAAAACGCGTGTTTCCAATGCTCAAGCATCACCAGCCAGAGCCGGTTGGGTGTTGAAGCCATCGGCCATGACGGCATTCAGTTTTGCCGGGGCCGCGCTGGTTGCGGCCAGCAGTAGCGCGGTGACGCCGCTGTACCGGCTCTACCAACAGTCGATGCAGCTCTCGCCGCTGATGATCACGCTGGTGTTCGCGGTCTATGCAATCAGCCTGCTGACCGCGCTGCTGACGGTCGGCGGCCTGTCCGATTATGTCGGACGCCGTCCGGTCATTCTCGGCGGTCTGCTGCTCAATGCCATCGCGATGGTGCTGTTCTCCTATGCCAGCGATGTCGGGCAATTGATCCTGGCGCGTGCCGTGCAGGGCCTTTGCGTCGGCACGGCGACAACGGCATTGGGCGCTGCGATCCTCGATACCGACCGCAAGCGCGGACCCTTGCTCAACAGCGTCACGGCGTTTCTCGGCCTGATGGTCGGGGCGCTCGGCGCGGCGGCGCTCGTCACCTTCGCGCCCGATCCGCTGCATCTGGTCTATGAGGTTCTATTCGCGCTGACGGCCGTGATGATCGTGCTGCTGTTCGTGATGCCGGAGACCGTGTCGCGCAAATCGGGTGCGCTGGCCTCGTTGCGACCGCATGTGCGCGTGCCCGCGCAATCGCGCGCCGCGCTGCTGCGCGTTGCGCCGGCCACTGTCGCCACATGGGCGTTGGGCGGCTTTTCCCTGTCCTTGATGCCCACGGTGGTGGCAACGACGATGGGCGTCTCCGCACCATGGGTCGGTGGTGTTGTTGTTGCCACGTTGATGTTATCGGCTGCGCTCACTGTGGGCGCGCTCCGGCAACTGCCGGCTCGGCGGCTGCTCGTGCTCGGCACTGCGGTGTTGTCGCTGGGCGTCCTCATCTCGCTGCTTGGCATCTGGCAGCACAGCGTCGTGATCCTGTTCGCGGGTTCCGTGATCGCAGGTTTCGGCTTTGGTGCGTCCTTCGCCGGCTCGCTGAGCACGCTGCTGCCGACCGCCGAGGCGCATCAGCGCGCCGGTTTGCTGGCGGCGTTCTATGTGTTGTCCTATCTGGCCTTCAGCCTGCCGGCACTCGCTGCAGGCGTGGCTGTGCCATATGCCGGACTGGCCGTCGTGGCCTATGTCTATGGCGCCGTGGTCATCCTGCTCGCGATCATGTCGATGATTGCGTCGCTGCGCGGTGAACGCTGACGGTCAGACAGCGTCCGGCTGATACAACGTATCCACCGTCACCGTGCCGATGACGCGCGAGACGCAGGGACAGATCTTCGTATTGCCGCTCTTCTGGTGATCGCTGAAGAACACGTCGCGATGATCGATTTCGCCATCGACGGCGAGAACGTCGATGGCGCAGACCCCGCATTCGCCGCGTTCGCAGTCCGACATCACCTCGAAGCCGGCCTCGTTGAGCGCTGCCAGCATCGAGCGGCTCTGCGGCACCACGATCTCCGCGCCGCTGCCCTTCAACCGAACGCGAAATTCCGTAGTTGGCAGGAGACCGCTGGAGCCGAATGTTTCATAGCGCAGATCAGCGGGCGCGCGCCCGGCAGCGTTCCATTCGCGCCGGGCTGCTTCCAGCATCCGCATCGGGCCGCAAAGGATGACGATGGCATCGTGAGGC
Source organism: Tardiphaga sp. 813_E8_N1_3 (assembly GCF_051811025.1). NCBI lineage: Bacteria > Pseudomonadati > Pseudomonadota > Alphaproteobacteria > Hyphomicrobiales > Nitrobacteraceae > Tardiphaga > Tardiphaga sp. 813_E8_N1_3. The sequence continues at coordinate 3,806,441 of NZ_JBPWQE010000001.1, read as the reverse complement.
AAGGCAGCAAAGGTCGCGGCGAAATCCAATCGTGCGCCTTCATGGCTGGCGTGCACCGTCAGGCGGTCGCCGAGCAGCGTCGATAGTTCTTCGAGGTAGGCGGCTTCGTTGCGAGCCTTCACCGCATAATGCAGCTGCAGATCGATGGCTTTGCTGTGGAGCGCTGCGGCAATGCCGGTGATCGGCGTAATGCCGATGCCGCCGGCGATCAGGCAATATGTCCCCCGATTCCAGTCGATGTCGTAGAGCGATGACGGGCTGGAGATCTCCAGCCGTGCGCCGACCTGCAGTGCCCACATGGCTTTGGAGCCGCCGCGGCTATCCGGTGCCAGCCGCACAGCGATCCGCAGCGACTCGTTGCTGCGTTCTCCCACCAGCGAATAGGATCGCGTCTGTGGCTGGCCGTCGATCAGGAGGCTGACATTGATGTGGCTGCCGAGAGGGTAGGACGGCAGCGGTGTGTCCGGCTTCAGCGTGATCTCGCGAATGTTCGGCGCCACATTGCGCGTGGCCTCGACGCGGCATCCCATCCAGTGTTCTGCAAAACGCATGAAAGGTCTCCGTCAATCCGCCGGTGTCGAGGTCAGCAATGCCAGTGCAGGCAGCAGATCGAGATGGCTGCGATTGCGCAGTGCCAGCCGCAGATTGCGCACGGCGAGCCGCGCATGTTCGCGCATGATCGCCTCGGCGCGCGCACCTTCGCGATTTTCGATGGCGTCGACGACGATGCGGTGATGTTCTTGGCCGATCAGCAGGATGTTGTGCGCTTCCGGCAGGGCCGACTGCGCCATCACGAAGGCGCTGGGCGAGGCAAACGGCATCGCCGACACCCGGTCGATCTGCCGGATCACCGGTGCACTGCCGGAGAGGTCGGTCAGCAGCGCATGGAAGCGGGCATTCATTGTCACATAGGCTGAAAAGGCCTCGACCGAGATCGGATCCTGCCGCACCAATTGATCCAGATCGGCCAGACACTCCTTCAACGGTTCGAGATTGCGGGCGCTGGCGCCGCGCTCCGCGGCGAAGCGGGCTGCGAGGCCTTCCAGCGTGCCGCGCAGTTCGATCGAGTCGAGAATGTCGCGCTCGGAAAATGCCTTCACCATGAAGCCGCCGGATGGGATTGCCTGTAGCAGGCCTTCATCCTCCAGCCGCACCAGCGCGAGCCGTACCGGCGTGCGCGAGACGCCGGTGATATCGACAGCCTGCAATTCGCTGATGCGCTCGCCCGGACGCAGTGTCCCGGACAGGATCATGTCGCGCAGTGCCAGCTGCGCACGGACGGTCTGCGAGACGGAGCGTTCGGTATCGCGTTCGCTCATGGTCTCACTCCGCGGCCTGCATTTTGGGCGGCGTAGTTTCCTTCGCCACCATGCGGTCGATCACCCGTCGGCACCACATGGCGCCGGCATCGATATTGAGGTTGTAAAATACGCGATCGGGGTTCTCGTTCATCGCCTTCTGCTGCGCTTCGAGAATGATCTCGTCCTCGCGGAAGATGCCGGAAACGCCTTCGCGGATTTCCGTGGTGATCTTCTGCTCGGTGATGCGGTGGTTGCGCACAAAGGCCCAGAAATAGTGGCAGGTGGTCTCGGTTTCCGGCGTCATGGTGTTGAGCACGAAGCCGTTGACGCCCTGCGAGCGATCGCCTTCCGGCGCGCCGGTTCCGGCCGGTGCGACGCCGACGTCGATATTCACCGTGCTGGGCGCCTGGAAGTGGATGATCTGCCAGCGATCGACTGGGCCGGGTTTCTGCAGCTGCGCAGCCCAGAATGGCGGCGCTTCGATGCCCTTCATCCAGCGCGTCACGGTGACGGTCTTGTCGCCATGGGTGACATCGAAAGGAGATTCAGCGACGTCGTCCTGACCGATGCTCGAGCCGTGCACGAAGGTCTCGTGGGTAAGGTCCATCAGATTGTCGACCACGAGGCGGTAGTCGCACTTCGCGTGAATCGTCTTGCCGTCGCCGGCCCATTCCGGATCGTCATTCCAGTGCATGTCCGGCACCAAAGCGGGATCGGCCAGCGCCGGGTCGCCCATCCACAGCCAGATGAAGCGATGCCGCTCGACTACGGGATAGGAGCGCACGCAAGCGGAGGGATTGATGGTCTCCTGCGAAGGCATGAAAGTGCAGCGGCCCTGCGCGTTGTATTTCAGGCCGTGATAGCCGCAGACGACCGTGTCGCCCTCGAGGCGCCCCTTGGAGAGCGGCACCAGTCGGTGCCAGCAGGCATCCTCCAGCGCGCTGACGCCGCCATCGGAACGTCGGTAGATCACCACATGCTTGCCGCAGATCGTGCGCGGGAAAAGCTGGTGCTTGATGTCGGCATCCCAGGCGGCGGCGTACCAGGCGTTCAGCGGGAATGAAGCGGGCATCGTGTTCCTCCATGGCGCAATTCTTGAGTCCTGTCTGTATACAGGAGTGGCATTTGAAGGGACGATACTCCAATAAAATAAGGATGAGAACCAATTTATGTATACTGAAATTGGATAATATCTGCGAATAGGTATTAAAAAACCGCCCGTAAGGGCGGTTTTCCGTGAAGGCTGCATACCTCGATGGTGGGATCAGACTTCCCGTCTGTTCAAAAACGCCAGCCGCTCGAACAGGTGTACGTCCTGCTCGTTCTTTAACAGCGCGCCATGCAGCGGCGGGATCAGCTTGCGCGGGTCGCGTTCCCGCAGCATCTCCGGCGACATGTCCTCATTGACCAGCAGCTTCAGCCAGTCGAGCAGTTCCGATGTCGATGGCTTCTTCTTGAGGCCGGGCACATCGCGCACCTCGAAGAAAATGCGCATCGCTTCGGCAACGAGGCGATGCTTGATGCCGGGGAAGTGGACCTCGACGATCTGGTTCATGGTGTCGATGTCGGGGAACTTGATGTAGTGGAAGAAGCAACGGCGCAGAAACGCGTCTGGCAATTCCTTCTCATTGTTCGATGTGATCATCACGATCGGGCGCTTTGCCGCCTTGATGGTCTCGCCGGTCTCGTAAACATGGAATTCCATGCGGTCGAGCTCGAGCAGAAGGTCGTTCGGGAATTCGATGTCAGCCTTGTCGATTTCATCGATCAGCAGCACCGGTCGCTCTGCGTGGGTGAAAGCTTCCCACAGCTTGCCGCGCTTGATGTAGTTGCCGATGTCTGAGACGCGGGGATCGCCGAGCTGGCTGTCGCGCAGGCGCGAGACGGCATCGTATTCGTACAGGCCCTGCTGCGCCTTTGTAGTCGACTTGATGTGCCAGGTCAGCAGCGGTGCGCCCAGCGCTTTGGCGACTTCTTCGGCCAGTACGGTCTTTCCGGTGCCAGGCTCGCCCTTCACCAGCAGCGGGCGTTCGAGCACGATGGCGGCATTGACCGCGACCTTGAGATCATCGGTCGCGACATAGTTTTCAGTGCCGGTAAATTTCATGGAGACTTTGCCTTGTTCTTCTTGTCGCGCGGACGCGCGCCGCCGAAATGATGGGAATCGCGGTAGGCGATCGCAGAGTGAGGGGATGCGACGTTAGCGCCGGATCAGCGACAGGATGACGAGCACGATCACCGCGCCGATGGTGGCGTTGATGATGTCGCGGATCGCCCCGACGCCAAGGCTCACGCCCAATCGTGGCAGCAGCCAGCCGGCGACCAGTGCGCCGATGATGCCGATCACGATATTGCCGAGCAGACCGAAGCCGGCGCCACGAACGATCAACCCGGCCAACCAGCCGGCAATGGCACCGATCAGCAATGCTGCGAGAATTCCCATGGATCAATCCTTCGCGGGCGACACTGGGTGCCGCGCCATCCCCGTTGTGATGTTAAGCCGCTGGCCGATTTGACCTGCCGGCACGTTTCCGGGCGAAGTTTAATTGAATTATTGGTCAGGTCCAGCCACCATTCCGGGCACTTTGCGGGACCTTTTGCGATGACGAAGAACATATCATGGCGGGGAAGGGCCGGGCGGCCCGGCGGAAATTGGCGGATCAGCCGTTGTGCGAAAAGCCCGCGCTGAAATATTCGCGTTGCAGCGCCGAATTGGCGACCACGCAATCGCGGCCACGTCGTTTGGCCTCGTAAAGCGCCAGATCGGCCTCGCCGACCAGGACGGCCTCGTTCGAGGTGAGGCTGTTCCGGCTCGCGACGCCGACACTGATCGACAGGTGGCCACGGGTTGATGCCATATTTGGAATCTCCAATGCCCTGACCCGGAGACGCAGGGCTTCCGCGATTGTGATCGCGTCGGCCTCGGATACGTCTGGCAGGACGATGGCGAATTCCTCGCCCCCATAGCGTGCAGACAATGCCGGCGTATTGATCGTGGCATCGGCAATGACGGCGGCAACGCGTTTCAGACAGTCGTCGCCGGCTTGGTGGCCGTTGCTGTCATTGTAGCCTTTGAAGTTGTCGACGTCGATCAAAAGCACCGACATCTCGTCGTGCTGTTCAAAGGCGCGGCGCAGAAAGCCGTCGAGCGTGCGGCGGTTAGCGAGCCCCGTCAGCCCGTCAGTGGTCGCGAGTTCGGCGAGCTTTGTATTCAACGACGTCAACTCGTCCTGCATGCTTTTCCGAAGGGTGACGTCGCGTAGCACGCCTACGATTTCGACCTTGTCGCGATCGATCTCGCGGGTGGCCAGTTTGAAGTTAACCTCCACCCAAGCGAGCGATTGGTCGTCACGATAAGTCCGAAAAATCACGGTGCGGTTCGCCGTGAGATCTTTCAATTGCGCGCTGGCCGCCTTCACGGCTTCGACATCTTCCGGATGCACCAGTTCGAAGCAGGAGCGCCCGAGCAGATCTTTCGGACTATGCCCCAAAACGAATTCGACCGAATGCGAGACGAAGACGATATTTCCGAAGCGATCGAGCAGAATAATAACATCGGCGATATTGTCGGCGAGCAGGCGATAGCGGGACTCGCGCTCGCGAAGCGCGTTTTCCATGTTGAGGCGGAAGCGAAACTGGGTCGATAGCAGTGCGGCGAGCAGGATCACCGTGCAGAGCAGGACCGAAGCAACGATAACGTCGGATAGCAGATTGCTCTTCCATGTCGCCAGCACCTGATCCTCGGGAATGGCGACTGTGACGATCAGCGGATACTGCGTGGTTTGCTCGTAGCTGAAATATTTGGCGATACCGTCAAACGGCGAATCGATCTTGTAGAAGCCCGCCAGACTCTGTTTCAGGCGGGTCTGAATGAGCTGAGTTCCGGAGAGGTCCTTCCCAACCTCCATCGATGGCCAGTGAATCAGCAGTATGCCGTCGCTTCGGATCAGGCTGATGCCGCCGCTCTCGCCGATCCGGAATGTCTTGTAGAAATCGCTGAAGTACTGGTTGTCGATCGCGCCTGTCAGCACACCTTTGAAGGTGCCATCGGGGCTGTCGATCCGCTTCGACAGGATGATTGACGGGCGGCCGGTTAGCCGCGACGTGATGGGGGCATTGATCCTGATATTGGAGTCGGTGTGATCGCGATGATAGGTGAAATAGTCGCGGTCCGAATTATTGTGCGTTGGCGTTTCCGGCAACGAGGAATAACGCCAGTTCCCGCGCGTATCGAATACGCCGATTTCGCGCAGCTGTGGCAGCGCATTCGCCGTATTGGCCAGAAACGTGTTGAAGCGATCCGGCTGCGGGTTTTGGTACTTCAGCAGATCCGCCATCCCGCTCATGGCGATATCGATGGCTTGTATCGAGCGCGAAGCATGTTCGACCAGCGAATGTGCGAGGTTTCGACTGTCGGTCTCGCTTTGTGCCAGCACGGTTTGGCGGGCATCGAGCGCCTTCCAGACGACAAGACCGAGTACGCACGCGCTCATCGCCAGCACGAACAGCGTGACGATCACGCCCGGCGCGGAGAGCCGGCTCGGCGAACTGCTGGTCGGTGTCGTGGGCACGGTCATTCGATTCTACGTTGACTGCAAAACAGGCCATCACCATGGCCGTCGTTGCTTTCACGATAGCTAAGAATGCCCGCCGATGGCGGGACACCGCGCTGCGTGGTTACTGACGCCGGAATTGTTGAAACAAATACCTGCAATCTGACAAACGATTGCTTCACCATGCCGCGGAGCGGAATTCGCCCCGGTTTGACTGACAAATCTCGCTTATTTCGGATGTGCGCCGCGGTGGCGCGCCACGGGGCTGTGTAGGCTTCTACCACATCCGGCCCTTGACGGGCGCGGGTGGTCGGGCAATCTGTCAATCATGTTCTTGCAATTCTTCACATCGCTGCGCGATGCGCAGGTCCCGGTGACCCTGCGCGAATATCTCACATTGATGGAGGCGCTCGACGCCGACCTCGCTGATCAGTCGGTGGAGAATTTCTATTATTTGTCCCGCGCGGCGCTGGTGAAAGACGAGCGCAATCTCGACAAATTCGATCGGGTATTCGGCACGGTCTTCAAGGGGCTTGAGAGCCTGCTCGACGCTATGGAAAAGGCGGAGATTCCCGCCGAGTGGCTGAAGAAGCTCGCCGAGAAATATCTTACCGAGGAAGAGAAGAAGCAGATCGAGGCCATGGGCTGGGACAAGCTCATGGAAACCCTGCGGAAGCGCCTTGAAGAGCAGAAGGAACGTCATCAGGGCGGCAACAAATGGATCGGCACCGCCGGGACCTCACCGTTTGGCGCCGAAGGCTACAATCCCGAAGGCATCCGTATCGGGCAGGAGAAAAGCCGTCACCGGCGCGCGGTGAAGGTCTGGGATAAGCGCGAGTTCAAGGATCTCGACGGCAATGTCGAACTTGGAATCCGCAATATCAAAGTAGCGCTGCGCCGTCTGCGCAAGTTTGCCCGTACTGGTGCGCCGGATGAGCTCGATCTCGACACCACCATTCGCGAGACCGCCAATCACGGTTATCTCGACGTCCATATGCGGCCGGAACGGCGCAATGCGGTCAAGGTGCTGGTGTTCTTCGATATCGGCGGATCCATGGATTCGCATATCGAGCAGGTCGAGGAATTGTTTTCGGCGGCGAAGAGCGAATTCAAGCACATGGAGTATTTCTACTTCCACAACTGCCTCTATGAGGGCGTGTGGAAGCAGAACAAGCGCCGCTTCACGGACCGCACGCCGACCTGGGACGTGCTGCACAAATATGCCCATGACTACAAGATCGTGTTCGTCGGCGACGCCTCGATGTCGCCTTACGAGATCATGGTGCCCGGCGGTTCGGTCGAGCATGTGAACGAAGAGTCCGGCTCGGTCTGGCTGGAGCGCATCACGCAGACCTATCCGAACGCGGTGTGGCTCAATCCTGTCGCCAAGCGGCACTGGGATTACTCGGAGTCCACGACCATCATTCGGCGGCTGTTCTCCGAGCGGATGTATCCGCTGACGATTGAAGGCCTCGAAGGTGCAATGAAGGAACTGGTGCGAAAAGCATGACCCAAACGATTACCCGCGGCTATAAGGCACTGCTCGATGAAGCCAACGCGCAGATCGAGACCATGAGTGTCGAAGACGTGATGAAGGCTGCGCAGAGCTCTGACGTCGTCATCGTCGATATCCGCGATCCCCGAGAGATCGAACGCGAAGGCAAGATCCCTGGCTCGTTCTCCTGCACCCGCGGTATGCTGGAATTCTGGATCGATCCGGAAAGTCCCTACGGCAAGCCGATCTTCCAGGAAGACAAGAAATTCATTTTCCATTGCGCCAGCGGCTGGCGCTCAGCGCTGGCGGCCAAGACCGCTGCCGATATGGGCCTGAAGCCGGTGGCGCATCTGGGCGGTGGCTTCACCGCCTGGCGCAATGCCGGCGGCGCGATCGAGAAGGTCGAGCCGAAGGCGTCGAAGTAGTCGATGTTTGTCGTCATTCCGGGTCGCACGTAGCGATAGCTACGGGCGAACCAGGAATGTGGAGATAGCTTAGCACCGCGAGATTCCGGGTCCGCGCAAGAGCGCGTCCCGGAATGACAGAAGAAAGAAGCAGCATGACATCCAGCACCGATCCTCTCGTCTCGACCGAATGGCTCGCCGGGCATCTTGGCGATCCCAAGGTGAAGGTCATCGATGCGTCGTTCAAGATGCCCGGCGTGCTGCCGTTGCCGGTCGATGATTATCTGGCGGCACACATTCCCGGCGCGGTGTTCTTCGATGTTGATGCAGTGTCCGATCATTCCGTCGATCTGCCGCATATGTATCCGAACGCCGATCAGTTCGCGCGAGATGTCGGCGCGCTCGGCATTTCCTCTGGCGATACGGTTGTCGCCTATGATGCCGGTGGCTGGGTCGCAGCGCCGCGGGCGTGGTGGATGTTCCTCTCTTACGGCCACGCCAACGTGAAGGTGCTCGATGGCGGGCTGAAGAAGTGGAAGGCCGAAGGCCGGGCGACGGAAACCGGAAAGTCGTTACCGAAGCCTGGCACTTTCAGCGCCACGCTCGACAAGTCGTATGTCCGTAGCAAGGCGCAGGTCGTTGCCAATCTGGATTCGCGCAAAGAGCAATTGATCGATGCGCGTGCCGCCAACCGCTTCGAGGGAAGTGTCCCTGAACCGCGCGCGGGTATTCGCTCCGGCCACATCCCCGCCAGCCGCAACCTACCTTACAACCTGCTGTTCGATGCTGCGACCGGCACGATGAAGCCGCTTGAAGAGTTGCGCGCAGCCTTCACCGGCACGGGGCTCGATCTCGACAAGCCCATCGTCACCACATGTGGCTCGGGCGTATCTGCGGCGGTGTTGACGCTGGCGCTCTATCGTCTCGGCGTGCGCAGTTCAGCGCTCTATGACGGCTCGTGGTCGGAATGGGGGCAGCCCGACGGCCCGCCCGTTGCGACCGGGCCGGCGTAACCGGGGTCGAGGTCAGCGCGCGATCGGCAATCCGAACGGGTCGGTCGGCTGTGGCGCAGCGGCGGCCATAGGCCTGGCGGCTACGCGCCGCTTTTTGACAACGATGCGCTTCTTCACGATCTTCTTGGCGGGCTCTGCAGCAGGCTTCGCTTTCGGCAATGGCACCGACTCGGTATTGATGGGCGGTCCACCCAGCATCGCAATTTTCGTCGAAGACAATTTTGCGTCGTCATCGGTAAGCGTCGCCGTCGGCTGTTGCCCCGCTACGACCTCTGCTGCTGCGACAGGTGCTGGAACGGCGGCAGGTTCGGGAGGAGGGGCAGCAACTGCTGGTTCGACGGAGGTCGCTGGTGCGACGGCAACCGTCGTTAAAGGCTCCCGCTCTTCGACCTTCGTCGCTTCCAACTTCGCAACTTCAGGCTTCGGCGCCACCACCACCGGGGCAGTCATCTCGACGGCCAGTGCGGCCTGCGTCGACAGGGGCGCAGCGGTCTCGGGTAAGGCGACCTTTTCCGGCTCAGTGGGAGCTGCGATGGGGGGCACTTGTTCTACCGCCGATGTCACGGAGATCGCTGGCGGCGCGACAGTCTCAGGGGCGGGAGCTGGCGCCTCGACGCGCAGCATGGCCAATGTCGGCGGAGCTTCGATGGGCTGCTGGGCAAACACCGTCTGCGGCGGCGCGTATCTGGTCGGAATAGTCGCGAATTCCTGATGGGCAGAGCGCAGCAGCGCTGCGGCGCCGAGGCCGAAGACCACCAACGACACTGTGAGCAGGATGGCTGCGAACAGAAATCGGAAACCCGGAAGCATGAATGGCAGTTCCGCCTTCGGACAGACCGCGGAAGGCTTTCGAACGATGGGAACGCGGTGACAACGCTGGAAGTGACTCGTCTGCAACATTGGCTGCCGCCAAAGGGGCGCGAATCACGTCCATTTGAGGATAACGCACGGCCTCAGGAACCGTTTGTTAAAAAGTGAGATGCACAACAAATGGCGCGTTCTCGGGCCGTGATTTCAACGGGGGTGAGGCAAGATAGCCACGCCGGCGTGCGATCTCGCGAATATGACCGAAATGGGAAGCTTTTTTCCGGAATTGTCTTGAATGCGCCGCTATCCTGCGCGATCTGACGGCATGTTCCGGTTTTTGCTTGAGCTTATACAAGGGCAATGATGATCAAGCGTGTTTTGACGACATTGGCGACCGTGGCTCTCGGTAGCGTCGCGGGTCATTCACTTGCGGTGGCGCAGGGCTATCCTGTGGGCACGCCAAGCGGCTATTCGATCCCGGCCGACCCAAACTACCCCCCGGGCGGCTATCCGGCCAATTCGCGCGCGGATCGCGCGCTGGACGCCATGCCGGATTTCGATGCGCTCGATGAAGATGACGCGCCACCGTCCCGCGGCGGCCGGCCGATGACGGGTCTGTCTGCGCCCGGTGTTGCGCCCCAGAGCCCGGTGATGTCTCCGGATGATCCACGCTACGGTCGCCCTGCTGGTGCTGCCCCGGTTTATTCCGATCGCGCCATGCCGCAGGGGCCGGTGATGTCGCCCGATGATCCGCGTTATGGTCGCCCGATGGCGCCGCCGGCGGTGGTCTATTCGAACCGCGGCAATGGCGATGGCGCAATGCGTCCCCCGGAAGGGATGGGCGGGCAAGGCGCTCCCGTGACAGGCTCCGTTCAGGGGCAGGATCCGGGCCGTGGTGCCAATGGCAGCTCGGTGATGGTTGCTTCGCTGCCTCCGGAAGATCAGCCGGAAACCGGTCCGGCGCAGCTGCCGCCGCAGTTCCGCCGGCAGGAAGTCAATTTCGTCACCAAGGAGCCCGCAGGCACCATCGTCGTCGATACGCCGAACTACTATTTGTACTATGTGCTCGGCAACAACCGCGCGATGCGCTATGGCGTCCGCGTAGGTCGCGATGGCTTCACCTGGAACGGTGTCCAGAAGATCACCCGCAAGGCGGAGTGGCCGGACTGGCATCCGCCGACCGAAATGATCGAGCGTCAGCCCTATCTGCCGCGCTTTATGGCCGGCGGCGAAGGCAATCCGCTCGGCGCCCGCGCGATGTATCTCGGCTCTACCGTGTATCGTATCCACGGCACCAACCAGCCGTCGACCATTGGCAAATCGGTGTCCTCTGGTTGTTTCGGCATGCTCAACGACGACATCTCGGATTTGTTTGAGCGTACCAAGGTTGGCACGCGCGTGGTGGTGATGCCCGCCAAGGCTCCGTCGACCACGGCTTCGGCTCAGCCGGTCCCCGGTCCGAGTGCGAATGCCGCTCCTGCGCCGTTGCCTGGCACACAGCCGACATCGGTTCAGCCGCTTCCTGCTCCGGTCAGCATTCGCTGATTAAGGTCAACTGCTTTCAAGAAAACGGGCGCCGCGTAACAACGCGGCGCCCGTTTTCTTTTGCGTTGTGAAAGCTTGCGTCAGTTGAGCTTGCGGACAGGGGCGCTGTTCAACCAGCCGCCGATACCCTCGATCATCTCCGCATAGATGCGTTTGTAATTCTCAGCGGTGACATAGCCGAGATGCGGCGTGATCACGACGTTGTCGAGCTTGCGCAGCGGGCTGTCGAGCGGCAGCGGTTCATGGGAATAGGTGTCGATGCCGGCACCGGCAATTTTCCCGGCCTGCAATGTTTCAAGCAGTGCGGCTTCATCCACGATCGGACCGCGGGCTGTGTTGATGAGATAGGCGGTCGGTTTCATGCGCGCGAGATCCGCACGTGACACCAATCCGCGTGAGCGATCACTCAGCACGAGGTGGATCGTGATGATGTCGGCCTGAGCGAACAGTTCTTCCTTGGTGGCGTAAGTGACGCCGGCTTTTTCGCAGGCCTCGGGCGTCAGATTGGTGCTCCAGGCAATGGTCTTCATGCCAAGCGCGCGGGCGATGCCGGCGACCTGACTGCCGAGCTTGCCGAGGCCGATGATCCCCAGTGTCTTGCCTTCGATGTCCTCGCCGACCGTAACCTGCCAGGGTTTGCCGGCCTTCATGCGCGCGTTTTCAAAGCCGATCTTGCGGGTCAGTTCCAGCATCAGGCCGATGGTCAGGCCAGCCGTCGGATTACCCACCATCGCGGTACCGCAAACGGTTATGCCACGAGCCTTCGCGGCCTCGAAATCGATCGCGGCATTGCGCATGCCCGAGGTGATTAGCAGCTTGAGTTTCGGCAGCGCCTCGAACATCGCGCGTGGAAACGGCGTCCGCTCGCGCATGGCGCAGATGATCTCGAAATCCTTCAGCGCCGTGGCTGCCTCGTCTGCGGAGGCGAACGGCTTGTCGAACACCGTCACTTCGATGCGATCGTCAAGCGCACGCCAGTCGCCGAGTTTCAGCGCCACGTTCTGGTAGTCGTCGAGAATTGCACAGCGCAGCCGCGTCATGGGATCGTCCATCCGGTGTGATGATGACGGCTGTTGAGGCCGTCAGGGAATGGACACATTGCGCGCCTCGCGGGCGTGCGCAAGCGCCTGCGTCGTCGGCAGCAGTTCGATCAGCTTAATGTGACGGTGAGGCCGGTTTGGACGAGTCTTTGGCGCGACAGGCAGGGCCGGGACCGCGCATGTAATGCTGCTCGGGTCGGTAGGGGTCGAATGCGGCGACGAAGAACAGCTGCCAGAACGTCCGGATTTCGTGGAGGAGGCCTGGGCGTGCCGCGCGGGTTTTGGCGGCGGCTGGAGAGGGGACTGATGTAATGGTTGCCATGACGAGGCTCCGCCTGTCTGCCCGCGACTTCAGTCGCGAGGGGCATGATTGATCGCCCTGCCAGCACTCTTGGCGGAAGTCGTTAAAAAGCGGTTTTAATTGTCACAATGGCTGCCTCGAAGAAGTGCAGAGTTACCAAATCCTTAAGACCCCCGGTTGCCCTTTCGGGGCCACGCCGCTACATCAGCCACAACCCATTTTTCACGCCCGCGACGGTTTTCAAGGATCACGATGGCTCGCCAATTCGTCTACTTCATGCAGGGTCTGACCAAGGCCTATCCGACCCGCAAGGTGCTGGATAACGTCCATTTGTCATTTTACCCGGACGCCAAGATCGGCGTGCTCGGCGTCAACGGCGCCGGTAAGTCGACGCTGCTCAAAATCATGGCGGGCCTCGACAAGGAATACACCGGCGAGGCCTGGGTCGCGCAGGGCGCCCGCGTCGGTTATCTCGAACAGGAGCCGCAGCTCGATGCGTCTTTGAACGTCCGCGAGAACGTCATGCTTGGCGTCGCCAAGCAGAAGGCGATTCTCGATCGCTACAACGAGCTGGCGATGAACTACTCGGAAGAAACCGCTGACGAGATGACCAAGCTGCAGGATGAGATCGAGGCCCAGGGCCTTTGGGATCTCGACAGCAAGGTCGACCAGGCGATGGACGCGTTGCGTTGTCCGCCTGACGATGCCGACGTCACCAAGCTCTCCGGTGGTGAACGCCGTCGCGTCGCGCTCTGCAAGCTACTGCTCGATGCACCCGAACTGCTGCTGCTCGACGAACCGACCAACCATCTCGACGCCGAATCCGTGTCGTGGCTCGAAGGCCATCTGCGCAACTATCCGGGTGCGATCCTGATCGTGACCCATGACCGCTACTTCCTCGACAATGTGACGTCCTGGATTCTCGAACTCGATCGCGGCCGCGGCATTCCCTACGAGGGCAACTACTCGTCCTGGCTGGTGCAGAAGCAAAAGCGTCTGGCACAGGAAGGCCGCGAGGACGCAGCCCATCAGAAGACTCTGGAACGCGAGCAGGAGTGGATCGCCTCGTCGCCCAAGGCACGTCAGGCCAAGTCGAAGGCGCGCTACCAGCGTTATGACGAGCTGCTCAAGAAGGCCAGCGAGAAGCAGACCCAGGGTGCGCAGATCACCATTCCGGTGGCCGAGCGCCTCGGCGACAACGTCGTCGACTTCGAAGGTCTCACCAAGGCCTATGGTGATCGCGTGCTGATCGACGATCTGACCTTCAAGCTGCCGCCCGGTGGTATCGTCGGCGTCATCGGCGCCAATGGCGCCGGCAAGACGACGCTCTTCAAGATGATCACCGGCCAGGAGAAGCCTGATAGCGGCACGATCACCGTCGGCGAGACCGTTCATCTCGGTTATGTCGATCAGTCGCGCGATGCGCTCGATGGCAAGAAGACCGTGTGGGAGGAAATCTCGGGCAACAACGAACTGATCCTGCTCGGCAAGAAGGAAGTCAATTCGCGCGGCTACTGCTCGTCGTTCAACTTCAAGGGCGGCGATCAGCAGAAGAAGGTCGGCGCATTGTCCGGCGGTGAACGCAACCGCGTGCATCTCGCCAAGATGCTGAAGTCCGGCGCCAACGTCCTGCTGCTCGACGAACCGACCAACGACCTCGACGTCGACACGCTACGTGCGCTGGAAGAGGCGCTGGAAGACTTCGCCGGTTGCGCCGTGATCATCAGCCATGACCGCTGGTTCCTCGACCGTATCGCGACCCATATGCTCGCTTTCGAAGGCGACAGCCACGTGGAATGGTTTGAGGGTAACTTCCAGGACTACGAGAAGGACAAGATGCGTCGTCTCGGGCAGGATTCGATCATCCCGCATCGCGTGAAATACAAGAAACTGACGCGCTGAGGAGAACTCTCAAATGGCCGACTGGAGCGCGCAGCAGTATCTGAAGTTCGAGGACGAGCGAACCAGGCCGGCACGGGATCTGCTCGCGCAGATTCCGCTTCTCGATGCCCGCAAGGTCGTCGACATCGGCTGCGGGCCTGGCAACTCGACGGAGCTTCTGGTCAATCGCTGGCCGCAAGCGTCGGTTATCGGTGTTGATACGTCGGCCGATATGCTGCGACAGGCGCGGGAACGTCTGCCCGCGCAGACGTTCATCGAGGCCAATATCGCCCATTGGGTGGCGCCGACTGGCTCCGATGTCTTGTTTGCCAATGCCGTGTTTCAGTGGGTGCCGGATCACGTCAAGCAGCTGAAGCGTCTCGTCGGCGCCTTGCCTGATGGAGGGGTGCTGGCTGTGCAAATGCCGGACAATCTCGACGAGCCCTCGCACATCCTGATGCGCGAGGTCGCTTATCTCGAGCCGTGGCGCGCGCAGCTCTCGAAGGCTGCGGAGCTGCGTGACTCATTGCCGAAACCCGGGGCCTATTACGATGCGCTGCAGCCGCTGTGTTCCCGCGTCGAGATCTGGCACACCGTCTACAATCATGCGTTGGCCGATGCCGCTGCGATCGTGGAATGGGTGAAGGGCACCGGGTTGCGCCCGTTCGTCGATCCGCTGGAGCCGCCGGAGCGCAAGGCTTACATCGCTGAGTATACCGCGCGCATCGCCGCGAGCTATTTGCCTCAGGCGGATGGGAAGGTTCTGCTGAAATTTCCGCGGATATTCATCGTCGCCGTCAAATAGCTGATGCGGCCAGTTGCCGCGCATACACGACATCATCGTGTCCAGTACGCGCCGCTATAAGATCGGCGCTTTCACCGCACTCCGATTCGACCCATAGCGAGCCCCCCATGTCCATGACGCCTGAAACGCCATTGCCGCCCAGAGGAAAAGGCGGGGCGATGCGACCGATTCCTGCGCTGATTTTTGGCTCGCGCTGGCTGCAGCTGCCCCTCTATATCGGCCTGATCGTGGCGCAGTGCGTCTATGTCGTGCTGTTCCTGAAAGAGCTCTGGCATCTGATCGCGCACTCGTTCGACTTCAGTGAGCAGCAGATCATGTTGGTCGTGCTGGGCCTGATCGACGTTGTGATGATCTCCAACCTGCTGGTGATGGTGATCGTCGGCGGCTACGAGACCTTCGTATCGCGGCTCAATCTGAACGGTCACCCGGACGAGCCGGAATGGCTCAGCCACGTCAATGCCAGCGTGCTGAAGATCAAGCTTGCGATGGCGATCATCGGCATCTCGTCGATCCATCTGCTGCGTACCTTCATCGAGGCCGGCAATCTCGGAAGCACTAGCGCGCGCACGACGAACTACACCGAGGTAGGCGTGATGTGGCAGACTATCATCCACATCGTGTTCATTCTCTCGGCCGTTGGCATCGCCTATGTGGACAAGCTCTCGAACGGAGTTGTTCCGCATCCGCCAGAAAACGGTCACGGCAAGCAGGGCCATGGAGGCCACGCGCATTGAAGATGAAGCCGGGCATGTGGACGACACTGCGACCGCTCTCAGTCGTCGTTATCCTGTGCTTGGTGATCATTCCCGTTCATTCGTTTGCTGCACCGGACGCCGGCTTTACCAATTTTATTGCTTCGCTCTGGCCTGAAGCCCAACAGGCCGGCGTCTCGCGCAAGACCTTCGATGAGGTCACGCGCGGGCTGGAGCCGGACTACAAGCTTCCGGATCTCATTCTGCCCGGCCGTCCTGCGACTGGCGCGCCGTCGCAGGCGGAATTCGTGCAGGTGCCGGCGGATTATGTGAAGGAGGCCAGCGTCATCCGGCTGGCGGGTGAGGGGCTGCGGCTGTTGCAGAAGCACCGCGCGACACTGGCTGCCATCGAGCAGCGCTTCGGCGTGCCGGCGACAATCATTCTGGCGATCTGGGGGCGCGAGACCGATTACGGTCGGTATGCGTTGCCCTATGACGGCATTCGCGTGCTGGCGACGCAAGCCTATGTCGGTCGCCGCAAGGACCAGTATCGCGGCGAGTTCATCGCGGCACTGAAGCTGATCGAGCGCGGCGACGTATCGCGCAAGGATCTGCGCGTGTCCTGGGGCGGCGCGACGGGGCTCACGCAATTCCTGCCGTCGGAACTGGATAAGCACGGCGTCGATTTCGACGGCGACGGCCGTGTCGATATCTGGAAGTCGGTGCCGGATGCGCTGGCATCAGCGGCGCAGCAACTCACGAACAAGGGTTGGCAGCGCGGTCTGCGCTGGGCCTATGAGGTGCGCGCGCCGGCCAATGCCGACTGCACCATGGGTGTTCCGGAGGTGACAAAGCCGATCGGCGAGTGGATTCGCGCTGGCTTCGTTCCGGTTCGTGGTGAGAAGCTCAGCGCGGCGGAGCAGGCGCAGCCGGCATCGCTGCTGCAGCCGGAGGGCATCTATGGCCCGGCCTTCCTGACGACGAAGAACTATTTCGTCATCAAGGAATACAATTTCTCCGATCTCTATGTGCTGTTCGTCGGCCATCTCAGCGACCGGATGGCCAATGGGCAGCCCTTTGCGACGCCGTGGTCGGCTTCGAACCAATTGCGCAGCACCGATGTCGAGGCCATGCAGCGGCACCTGACGAAGCTTGGTCTCTATGCCGACAAGATGGACGGCAAGGCCGGCATGAAGACGCGTGCTGCGCTCGGAGCCTATCAGAAGTCCGCGGGTCTCAAGGTCGATTGCTGGCCCAGTGAGACGGTGTTGCGGGCGATGAACGCGCGATAATCAGCCTTTCGAATGGCTAATGAAAAACCCGGCCGCGTAAACGGCCGGGTTTTGAATTTGAGAGGCCGCACGAATGCGCGGTCGTCAGGTCAGATCAATCGCAAACTTCGACCGGGCGCGAACGCCAGACGCCGCGATATTCGTCCCAGACGCGCTGGCGGACGACACGGCATTCCGGTTCGACATAAACCGGAGCGGGGGCGTAGCCGTAGCCATAGGCCGGAGCCGGACGGCTGGCTGCAATGGCGCCACCGAGGAGAGCGCCACCGATCAGGCCACCGGCAACGCCAGCGGCGATGCGGCCACCATCGGCCTTTGCGGCAGGCGCAACAGCAACCAGCGAACCGGCAACCGTCGCGGCGGCGAGCAAGGCGGAAATCGTCTTCTTCATCTCAAGTCTCTCCAGAAGGGCGCCGCAAGCGACGCACGGTTTAAGGTCTACTCACGCTGCGATTCGAATCGGCGGTCTCACTTAGAAAAGCGCCCAACCGTCAATTCGATGTAAACGTTAGCCAGTCAGTGATCCGAAAAAGCGGTTTTTTCGGGCCATTGCAAGCATCACGCACTGGAAATGTCGTAGGTTTCCGATGCGTGACAGGAGATCAGAGTGATCTCAGCCGCAAACGCGAACGCGGCGAATGCGCCAGCCGTAACCATCCCAGAAACGCTGACGTTGCCAGAAGCAGTCGCCGTAATAGCCGGGGCCGGCCACATAGGCAGGACGGCCGTAATAGCCGTAGCCGGGACCGTAATAGCCGGGACCATATCCCGAACCGGCAGCGATCGCGCCGCCAAGCAGGGCGCCGCCAATCAGACCTGCAGCCACCGCGCCACCGCCGCCATGCCCACGCCAGTGCTGCGCGCTTGCCGATGTAGGAGCCATGGCGGAAACGGCCAGGGTGGCAACGGCGGCAATGGCCATCAGAGTTTTCTTCATGGCATTCCCTTTCTCGGTCGGCTTCGCTCACAAATAGCGCTGCCTGACGCGAAAAGTTTCATACTTCACTTGAATGATCAATGAACGGGACCGCGCGATCCAGGTTACATCTTGATCTTAAAGCCATTCCGGACGGAGGTCCGTGACCCTCTACAAGGGCATGCCGCGTTGCAGGCGGTTGCTGGATAGGGGCATCTGTTGGCCCGATCACGGCGCTTGCGGGTCCCGGACGAGTTTTAGATTCGTTCCAATTTCTCCCATGCGATCAGTAGTTTGGAATAGCTTCAAAGTCGGCGTTTTCCTTTTGCATCGGGTCCTCCTCTTACATATCCAAGAGGGGTCCTGACCTGCGAGTTCGCCTTCATCTCATGATTGTTTGTTCCTGCAACGTCTTTTCCGACCATGATGTCCGTAGTGCCGTTGCCGGAGCGCGTCCGCCGCGTACGCCGGGGCAGGTCTATGGATGCCTCGGTTGCAGCGCCCAGTGCGGACGGTGCGTACGGACGATCAAGAAGATCATGGACGAAGCGCTGGGCACTTGTGCCAAGTCCTGCTGTGCCGGCTGCCCGCATACGGCGGCCCATGGGCAGTCTCATACCGAGACTCATGCGCATATCGAACTGGCAGATATTGCCTCGATCGAAGCGGCAGCCTAAGCTCTTATAAATTCAACAGCTTTCCATATTTTTCACGCCCTTGCCGAATTGGGCAAAAGGGGTTGTCCTGTTGCTGAATCTGATTTAGAAGGATTCTAAGTTTAGATGGAGCCTGTTTCGGACGGGTTCGGCAGACAGGAGAACATCATGAAGGGCGACCCGAAGGTCATCGAATTCCTCAACAAGGGCCTGCGCAGTGAGCTCACAGCGATCAGCCAGTATTGGCTGCACTTCCGGCTCCTGAATCACTGGGGCTTGGTCGACATGGCCAAGATGTGGCGCAAGGAATCCATTGAAGAGATGAATCATGCGGATCGTTTTACCGACCGCATTCTCTTCCTGGATGGCTTCCCGAACATGCAGGTTCTCGATCCGTTGCGCATCGGCCAGACGGTCAAGGAAATCATTGAATGCGATCTGGCCGCCGAAATCGGCGCCCGCACGCTTTATGAAGAAGCCGCCACCTATTGCCACGGCGTCAAGGATTATGTCTCGCGCGACCTGTTCGAGCAGCTGATGAAGGACGAGGAAGGTCACATCGACTTCCTCGAAACCCAGCTCGATCTGATCGAGCGGATCGGTATCGATCTCTACACCCAGAAGCACATGGGTGGCCTTGAGAGCGAGTTCTAAGCCTGGATCTTTGCGGCGTCTCAATAGACGCCGGACAATGTTGTCCGCCCCTGTTCCGGCAGGGGCGGTTTAGGCATATCGCATTTGGAGAATGCCGCGCGGATCGCCGCAGTCGATCCCTCCAGCGGATATTCGACGGCCGTTCGGCCCCCATTGATCGACCTGATCCGGACGTACAGTGTCTTTGAACCGGCAAGCTCGCCCACGAAAGTCGCGATCTCTGCCCTGTCTTCAATGACGATGATCTGGTTTCCCCGCACGACCCGCGAGCCGACGTCGTCGTGACCGGGTTTGCCATCGAACCGATAGCCCAGCACCGTGTTGCGGTTGCTGCCGATCTTGAAATCAAAGGCAAAGCGGATCAGCGGCGCGCCATCGATACATGTCAGCAGCAATGATGAGACGCGTGGAAAATCCACATTGCTGTTTGACGCTTCGGCAAAGACATAGGCGCTCGGTAGTTCGGCCCCGGTAATGCGGTCGATCTGGTGCGGGATCAGCCATTCGCCTGCATAGGTTTCGTCCCGTTCTGTCACGAACGGATCACGCACGCAGCCGCCAAGGATGAGGCTCGCGACCGTCATCAACTGGATCAACGCAACGCCACGCACAACGCTCTCCCCAAGTGTTGTAAATATACAACCTTAAGGTGAATATTTCAACGGCGGTTGTTAGTGGCCGCTGGCGGCCTTGCGGTCTGCATCCTTGATCGGATAGCGGATCCTACAATTACAGTTGCTGGCGATAGGCGACGTCGATCTGTTCTTGCGTCATCGGTTCACCGAGTTTCGTCTGGTCATGAACCATTTCGGAGATACTCGGCATCACCGAGCGCTTCACCTGCACCTCAGGCGACCACAGCTTCGAACGCATCAGCGCCTTGCCGCAATGAAAATAGGCTTCGGTCACTGTGATGCTCAACACCGCGCGCGGGAGCTTGCCGAACTCTTCCATCGACACCATCAGTTCCGGATCTTTAATCAGCCTGGCGACGCCACTGACACGCAAGGTGTCGTCGATGCCCGGAACGAAGAAGATCAGCTGCACATGGCCGCTGCCCGCCATCAGATTCTGGAACGTATCGATGCGGTTGTTGCCGGGACGATCGGGCATCTGCAGCTCGGTCAGCGAGGCGATCCGAACGAAGCCGACGCCGCCACCGCGCGGTGAGGCGTCGACGGTGCCGTCGGGGCCCGACGAGGCCAGCACGCAGAACGGTGACAGCGAGATGAACTTGCTGGAGTGCATATCGAGCGTCGGTCGCGCCTTGGCGATCACGCGCGGATGCGGCGTTGGATAAATGGTGCGGAGTTCGTCTGCTGCGACGTCGGTCACGTCTGCTCTCCCGATGCAATTTGATGGTGCAAAACTAGCATGCTGGCGCCTTGCGGAAAAGTCGCGCGGACAGCACCGCAACCGACGCCGGAGTCACCATGTGAATCCCTAACGTATGCTGCTTGCTGATTTGGCCCGTTCGCTATGGGCCTGTGGCGTCTTTGTGTGGCTCGAGCCAATTGATAACGCCGGCCCACCAACGCAATCGTGTGGGCATCACGAGTGCAAGCGATGCGGCGATTTCAATGACGCCGCTGGCGATGATGAGTTCGCGCGCGAAGGGCACCCAAGCGGGCGTGATGAGCAACAACTTCTCCGGCATGGCGAGATACGCAATGCCGGCGCCATTGGACGCGTTGACGTCAGTTGGATCATTCACCTGTCTTCGCGATCAGGCCTTGTCGATGATGTGGGTGTTGGGACGATCACTGCCCGAGGCCGTTTCCTCGTGCCACTGCCCTTTTTCGTCCTCATAGGCAATCACCTCGGTGCGTCCCGGCACCCTCTGCTCGGCAGCGGCGCGTTTGGCGGCTGCGGTGGCGAGAGCGTGCGTCGCATACGGCTCGGAGAAAACGGCGCCAACCTTATAGGCCCAACCGCCATCATGCTCGACGATCACATAGGTTACTTCCGTCATATCAGTCTCTCTTTATCCTGTAGCGCCCGCGGCGAGGTGACGGCGAGGCCAGAGTGACCTAACGCGCCGCGCGCAGAATTAGCCTCAAATTGGGCCCGATTGCCTGTGGATTGCAAGGCCGCACCCTGGCACCGTTTCGTGATCGTCATCACACGGCGTCAGCGGGAACGAAACAGCTGATGATGATCTCGCCGCGATGGCGCACATACCAGACGACGGCTTCGCCGACGGGGTTGCCGCGATCGCGGATCACGGCGCGCGTCGGCACCTCCATCCATATGCCTTCGATCGGCACCCAATAGGCGCCGTTGCGGACATCATATTCGGTGCGATGGCCGTCGGAGATATCGCAACACGGCACGCCATTGGGGGCGATGACGCTTTTGAACCAGCTCCGGATATCGTCGGGCACATCGTTGAACTGTCCGCGATCGATGGCGTGAGCGGTCGTTGCCATCACGGTGAGCGCTGCCAGCAGCGCAATCTGCATCAATCCCCGCATGCGAACCTCACATCGGTGTAGCATCACGCGCGGACGCCGGGTGCCGCACGAGACGACTCGGATTCTTGCGATGATTAAGCCCGAGCTATGGCGGCGACGCCTGCCCAAAAATTATACCCGGAGCGACGAGCTGGGGATCGCTGCGCTGCAGTATCGATCTGTTGGTCTCATGCCCAGCTTTGCCATGCTAGCATCTGTGTCAAGCGGCCTGATCAAATGGCTGCGCCGGGGAGGATGACTATGCCCAGCCGTTCTATGCGCGCGTTGTGCGCTGCTGCTGTCGTGACATGTGCTTCGCTTGCTGCCATGACCGCGTTCGCCGCCGATTACCCGGCGCCGAAACAGGGCGACTGGATCGCGAAGGATTTCAAGTTTCATACCGGCCATGTGATGCCGGAGTTGAATCTGCACTACACGACGGTGGGTGAGCCGAGCGGCCAGCCGGTGCTGGTGCTGCATGGCACCGGTGGTTCGGCGCTCAACATGTTGACGCCCGCTTTTGCGGGCGAATTATTCGGAGCGGGTCAGCCGCTCGATGCCACAAAATACTACATCATCATTCCTGATGCGCTCGGCCACGGCAAATCGTCGAAACCCTCTGACGGGATGAAAGCCGCATTTCCGAAGTACAATTACGACGATATGGTCGACGCCCAGCACCGGCTGCTGGTCGAGGGTCTTGGCATCAAGCATGTGCGGATGGTGATCGGCAATTCCATGGGCGGCATGCATGCGTGGATCTGGGGCACGAAATATCCTGATGTAATGGACATCCTGGTGCCGATGGCGTCGCAACCGACCGAGATGAGCGCGCGAAACTGGATGATGCGGCGCATGATGATCGAGACCGTGCGCGCCGATCCGGATTACAAGGCCGGCAACTACACATCGCAGCCCGGTATGATCAAATTTGCGAGCGTGATGTATGGCATCGCAACAGCCGGCGGCACGCTGGCCTATCAAATGCTGGCGCCGACCGGCGAGGCCGCCGACAAGAATGTCGATGACCGGCTCAAGGCGCCGTTTGTCGCCGATGCAAATGATTTCATCTATCAGTGGGAATCGTCGCGCGACTACAATCCGTCAGCAGGCCTGGAGAAGGTCGCATCCGTCGTGCTTGCGATCAACGCTGCCGATGACGAGCGCAATCCGCCGGAGACCGGGTTGATGGATGCCGCGCTGAAGCGGATCAAACATGCGAAACTGCTGCTGATTCCGGCGAGCACCGAGACCCGTGGTCATCTCACCACGGGTGGTGCGAAATTCTACAAACAGCAGCTGCAAGAGTTGCTGCAGACCGCGCCGCAGCGGACCATGTAGGCGAGGGCAGGACGGCACGGACAATGTCCGTGCCGCTTGGGGGATGACGTGTCAGTCGTCCTTGTTCTTGTGTTTGCGCTTCTTCTTTTTCTTCTCGCCGTCACTGTCGTCGTCCGGCTCGTCGGTTGCAACGGTGTCGGCTTCGATCAGTGCAGCGACGCGCTCGACGACTTCCTGCTGCTGTTCAAGCCGCAGGGCTTCCTCGCGCTCCTGTGCTTCGCGTGCGCGCATCTGGCGATGGTCTTCCCAGGCATCGAACACCATGTGCAGCCACGGCATGATCTGCTCGAGGGTCGGCAGCGTGCCGGGAGGACCCTGTTCGCCGCGCGGCCCGGCTTCACCCTGCACGCCGGGTTTGCCCTGAAGGCCCTGTTCACCCCGTGGTCCCTGCGGCCCGGCCTTGCCCTGCGGTCCGATCGGACCCGGCTTGCCGTCGGCGCCAGCCTTTCCGTTAACGCCAGCCTTGCCCTGCGGCCCGGCTTCGCCGCGCTTGCCCTGCGGTCCCGGCTTGCCATTGGCGCCGGCCTTGCCGGCCACGCCCGGCTTGCCCTGCGCGCCTTCCGGCCCCGGTCGTCCGGGATGGCCCTGCGGTCCGGGAAGCCCCGGTTCGCCGCGGGGGCCGCGTAATCCGGTCTGGCTGATCGTATCTTTTGCCACGCCTCACACTCCGTATTGATTCTGTCCGGCCGCTTTTAACAGGGGATGGATGACGGCTTCAATTCGCCGCTGCTGCCATGCCACCACAGACATTGCCGGTTGCGCTTCATCACATGCGGACTAGCATCGGCGTCGCTTGACCTACCGGCCCCGCGGCAGTTTGGCGTGGCGGCGAACAGAAGATCAGGGAGGAGAACATGCGGAGAGCGCAGGTCCTGTGGTTGCTGTGCGGCGCTGTGGCGCTGCTGGGGGCACCTGCGCCGGCCGCGGCTGCCGGACAGCTCGCCGTCGCGGTGGCCGATTTCGACTATAGCGACACCTCCGGCGAGGAGGCCGATCAATCCGCGCAGCATCACGATCGCATGACCATCTTCGCTGCGCTGCTGCGCGACGGGCTGGCGCAGCGCGACTACCGTGTGGTGCGCCCGGCCTGTCCGCAGCCCGTCTGCACTGCCGTCAGCATGGCGCCCGAGGATCTCGTCGCCGCAGCACGTCGCGACGGCGCGCGTTACTTGGTCTATGGCGGCATCCGCAAGATGAGTACGCTGGTGCAATGGGGCGAGGTGCAGTTGTTCGATGTCGAGCGCGAGCAGCTGGTGATGCGCCGCGCCGTCACCTTCCGCGGCGATACCGACACCGCGTTCCGCCGCGCCGCCGATTTCGTCAGCGAGACGGTGAAGGATGCAATGGCGGGTCGATGAGCGCCGTCACGATAGCGAAGCCACACACTCGATCTCGATCAGCATCGCCGGATTGGGCAGCGCCTGAACCACGCAGGTGGTGCGGGCCGGATAGGGCGGCGGCCCGAAGCCTTCGGCGTACAGAGCATTCATCGGAGCCACGTCGGACGCGCGCGTCAGCAGAACGTTGACCTTGACGAGGTGCGAGATGTCGGTGCCTGCATCCTTCAGCACCCGTTTGATCGTGCGCACCACAAATCCGAACTGCGCCTCGAATTGTTCCGGCAACTGGCCATTGGCGTCGAAGCCGGGAATGCCGGAGACGAACAGGAGATCGCCGACCCGCGCGGCATAGGACAGCGGCGGCGCTTTGATTCCGGGAGGGGGCGGGAAGTGCTGGATGGGCATGGTCGGATTCTCTGTGTCAGGCCAAGGGACTATAAGATGCGTTGACGAGGGTGTGGATGGCTTCGCAGTGCCTGATGAGGCTCGCATGCGAGGCGACACACCGCTTCAGCGGCGTATCGATGTCGTAAAAATGGATGTTGGCGATAAAGCCATAGATGCCTGCATCGATGCTGGTCGGCTTGGGGCCATGTAGGAAGCCCTCCGCAGGGACCAGACGCGCCAGCACGTCGAGATCGGCGATGCCGCGGGCATAGGCGTCGCTTGGTGCGTAGCGGCCGATCCCCTGGAAATGATAGCGCTGTGCGTTGTAGGCGCGGGCCTTGTCGAGCGTGGCGGCGTCGGTGCCGGGATGTTGCGCCATGAAAGCATCCCGGAACAGCGGAAAGATACGCTCATCCTTCCATCGCGAATATGACATCACCCAATAGAGATCGTCGAGCATGCGCGTGATCAGCAGATTGGTGTCACGTTGTGTCGGTGTCACATCCGCATCGATGGTCAGGCCGTGCTTGTCGATCACATAGGCGATGATCGTCCCGCTGTCGCCGATGGTGCGACCATCGTCGACGATATAGGGCAACTGCCCGCGCGGCGCGGCAGAGGCATCGAGCACATGTTCATGCGCGAAGGGCACGCCCGCCAGCCTGAGAAAGGCGTAGACCTTCAGCCCATAGCCATTGTTGTCAGCGACGCCAAACAGATCAGGCCAAGAATACAGCGTGAGCATGAGGTCGTGTCCGTGCGGGAAAAGCGCAGGCTAGCATGTATTGGCATTTCATACAGGGCCGTTGTTTGAACCCGGGAACGGTGAAGGCCGACCGATACTGACCGGCTCCGGTCTCGTAGGAACGATGCCGAAAGTCATCCGCACGAAATGAAGATACATGAAGTCATACCTGGTTCTTTCTGTCTGGCTGATTCTTGTGGGGACTGCCGACGCCGGCGAGATTCGCCGTGGCGCATCCATGCAGGTGAAACCGGATTCGATCTGGTTCGAGGATCGCTCGAATCTGGCACGATGGCAGGTACTAAAGAAAGCCGGCGATTCAAAGGCTCTGGCGTCGTATCAGGATAGCCTGCTGCAGGCGCGCGAGGCATGGCAATTCAGCAAGCCGCTCACTGTCAGAATTCGCGGCTTTGAGCCGAAGGCGCATCTGGTCGATGTCGAGATGCAGACCGAAGGCCGGCTGCAGGGCTCCACATGGTGCTGGATACCGGCGCGCTCATGCATTAGCGCTATGCGCGCTATCCATGCGCCGGCACATCGACGCCGTCTGCCGAATACTGCCTGATCTTGTTGCGCATGGTGCGAACCGACACGCCGAGCACGCGGGCGGCGTGAGTGCGATTGCCGTCGCAACGCGCGAGGGTCTGCAGCATCAGTTCGCGCTCCACCTCATGAACAGTCGCGCCGATCAGCATCGTCACGACCTCGCTGGGATCTGACGAGGGTGCAAACGTGTCCGTTTCAGCCGGCGAATCGTCACGCGGGCGGTCAAGGGACTCGAAAAGGGATTCCTGGATCATGGGTATCTCCCGATCAACGCCTGCTTCGTCGCGCGAAGCAACAACATCGAGAACGAACAGCCCCCAGCCGTTGCGTTGCGGCAAGGTGGGCGCGATTGGTTAATGAAAGGTTAATGCATGGGTACCATTGGGTGTGCCGCCGGGGTTTTGCAACAAAGAAAGTCGTCTTGTATGCCCTTGGCGCCTTGGAACCCGGCATGTCGATAAGCGCACAGGGCGCGCATGCCTTGTGATGTCAGTGAGGATAGGGGAGTGGTGCGAGCACAGCCAGTGATCGCCGCTTATGACGCCATGCCGCGGGTACTGCATTGGTCGCTTTCAAGGTTACGATTGGTTCAGGCCGTTACCCGATCTACGCTTTCTCGATCTGTCGCATGAGCGTGCGACGTGTGCTCAATGCATCGTGACCGAGCATGCCCACCGCCATTGCGACGACGAACACAATCACCGGAAGGCCTAGCCCCGCGAGGTTGACCAGCGCGGGGCCAGGACAGAGCCCCACGAGGCCCCAGCCGATCCCGAACAGCGTGGCCCCGATAACGAGCGGCGTGTCGACGTCCCTGCGTGTCGGCCACAGGTTCTTTGCGGCAAGGACAGGTGTGCCGCGCCGCCGCGCCAGTGCGAAGCCAAGACCGGTGACCGCGACTGCGCCGGCCATCACGAAAGCCAGCGTCGCGTCCCAAGCCCCGAAGATATCGAGGAAGCCGAGTACTTTCCCGGTGTCCGTCATGCCCGAGATCAGGAGACCGATGCCGAACACGAGGCCGCAAGCAAAGCTGACGAAAACAAGTAGCATTGCATCAGCCTCCGATACCGTGACGCACGACGGCGACCGTGGCGATCGCTGCGGCCATGAAGATCGCTGTGGCGACGATTGAACGTGCTGACAGGCGTGCGATACCGCATACGCCATGGCCGGATGTGCAGCCGCCACCCATGCGGCTGCCGAAACCGACCAGAAGCCCGGCGATAATGATGACGATCAGGCTCGCCGGCATCGCTGGTGCTGGCAATGGTGTGCCCGAAAGCGAAGCGAGCAGGGGCGCTGCCAGAAGTCCGGCGACGAAGGCGATGCGCCAGCCGCGATCGCCGGCACCGGGCTGGAGTAGCCCTCCGAAAATGCCGCTGATCCCGGCGATGCGTCCGGTCAGCAGCATCAGCATGGAGGCAGCGAGCCCGATCAGCGCGCCGCCTAGGAGTCCGGAGAGAGGTGTGAGATTGTGCATGGGTAGCAGCCCTTTCAACGAGCGTTGTTTGGTCCAACGGTGGGCGAGCTCGGTTCACGTCTGCAGCGTAGAGTGGGCACTCTATTACAATTCGCGATATCTCTCCATCTGCGTGGAGCACGTAGTTCGTATGAAGCGAAGCGAAATATGGGCGAGACGATGTCGACTGGGAGTAGTTCGGGTTGCGTAATGCTTCATCCGGGCTAGGCTCGCTTAGATAAGCAGCGGTCATCGTAAGGTGGGGCGCAAAAATTCAGAGGCTCTGTCCACCCTACCAACTGGAGCAAATCGGTGATGGATACTTCAGATAACGGATACTCGATCTTTAAATTGATTCATGCATCCCCTGGAATGGCGTATCTTGGGCGGAAAAAGCTGCGAAGTTTTACGTTGAACGTTTTTAGTATGAATAAGATCGAACTCCAAAACGATCTTTCGATTCTCCAAAGCCCAGAAATTGGCGTCAAGCTTATGAGTGAGGAGTATCGAAGTGCTGGTCATCAAGTTCATCGCGAGCTTAATCGGAGATTTCACAATTATTTGGCTGCCGCAAAAACTCTCGTTGATCACACTCGGGCGTTTGTTGCTGAGCACTATAAGGGAACGAAAATTGACGAGGATTACCAAGCAGAAGTAGCCAGGACATTCGTCAACAATGAGCTTTGCAGATTTATGCAGGATATTAGAAATTACGCTTTGCATCGAGAGCTGCCGATCTCAAATATGACTCTCAAATTCACCCGGGCTGAAGGAATTAGAACGGGAGTTTTTATCGAGACGGAACAATTGAGAAAGTGGGATGGATGGACTTCTGCCAGCAACGCGTTTCTGGCGCGTCAGGACGTTGAGATTGATCCCGTGCATATTGTGAATAGCCACGCTTCGATCGTGGAAACGTTTCACCAATGGTTTGATGGAGCTTTGGCTGCTTACCATCAGAGGGATTTGGATGAGTTGAGAGTTTTAGAAGAAGAGCAAGAGAAAATTCAAAGAGGGTCTTGATCGAATAACTCTGCAAGATAGATTAGCATTTCGGACAAAGCTTTGCCGGTGGCGTGCCACCCATATAATGATGAGCGGAGCGCGGATAATGCTGGTGCCAATTGTGAGCATCTCGGATTGCGCAACGCTTGGACCGGGCTTGATTTCTCGCTGTCGGATACGAGAAAAGGCCGGGCAAATGCCCGGCCTTCTTTGAAGTAGTGGATGCCCGGGTCAAACTCGGACATGACGGTGTAAGCGGCAAGATACGTTACAGCGCCTTGTTGCTGTCCTTCACCGCCTGCGCCTGCACGTAGACCTGCTCGCCCATGTCCTTGAACTTCTGGCTCATGCTGGCCATGCCGTCCTCGATCACGCCTGACATCGACATGCCCATCGTCGCTGTGCCGCCGAGGTTCAGCGCGGCCTTCTCGTTGTCGCCGAGGGTTGCCGCGTAGTCGCGCACGTCCTGCGTGATCTTCATCGAGCAGAACTTCGGTCCGCACATCGAGCAGAAATGCGCGACCTTGTGGGCGTCCTTTGGCAGTGTCTCGTCGTGATAGGCGACGGCGGTTTCCGGATCGAGGCCGAGATTGAACTGGTCCTGCCAACGGAAGTCGAAGCGCGCGCGCGAGAGCGCGTCGTCGCGCAGCTGCGCGGCGGGGTGGCCCTTGGCGAGATCCGAGGCATGCGCGGAGATCTTGTAGGTGATCACGCCGACCTTGACGTCGTCGCGGTTGGGCAGGCCGAGATGCTCCTTCGGCGTCACGTAGCACAGCATCGAACAGCCGAACCAGCCGATCATGGCGGCGCCGATGCCCGAAGTGATGTGGTCGTAGCCCGGCGCGATGTCGGTGGTCAGTGGCCCCAGGGTGTAGAACGGGGCTTCGCCGCATTCCTTGAGCTGCTTGTCCATGTTGATCTTGATCTTGTGCAGCGGTACGTGGCCGGGGCCTTCGATCATCACCTGGCAGCCCTTCGCCCATGCCACCTTGGTGAGTTCGCCGAGCGTCTCCAGTTCGGCAAACTGCGCGCGGTCGTTGGCATCCGCGATCGAGCCGGGGCGCAACCCGTCGCCGAGCGAGAACGACACGTCATACTTGCGCATGATGTCGCAGATCTCTTCGAAATGCGTGTAGAGGAAGCTCTCCTGGTGATGCGCGAGGCACCACTTCGCCATGATCGAGCCGCCGCGCGAGACGATGCCGGTGACGCGGTTGGCGGTGAGATGGATATAGGCCAGCCGGACGCCGGCATGGATGGTGAAATAGTCGACGCCCTGTTCGCACTGCTCGATCAGCGTGTCCTTGTAGAGCTCCCAGGTCAGCTTGACCGGATCGCCGTCGCACTTCTCCAGCGCCTGATAGATCGGCACGGTGCCGATCGGGATCGGCGCATTGCGCAGGATCCATTCGCGGGTGGTGTGGATGTTGCGGCCCGTCGAGAGGTCCATCACGGTGTCGGCACCCCAGCGGATCGCCCACACCATCTTGTCGACTTCTTCTTCCACTGACGACGTCACGGCGGAGTTGCCGATATTGGCATTGATCTTGGTGAGGAAGTTGCGGCCGATGATCATCGGCTCGAGTTCGGCATGGTTGATGTTGCAGGGGATGATGGCGCGGCCGCGCGCGATTTCCGAGCGCACGAATTCCGGCGTGACGAACAGTGGCACTTCGGCGCCGAAGCTCTCGCCGTCGGCGCGCGCGGCCTCGGCGCGCTCGAGCTGGACCTTGCGGCCGAGGTTCTCGCGCTCGGCAACGTAGATCATTTCCTTGGTAATGATCCCTGCGCGGGCGAATTCATACTGCGTGATCATGTGATCGCCGACGCCGCGCAGCGGCTTGTGATAGGCCTTGAACGACTTCGCGGCATGGGCTGCGCCGACATTGCCGTTGTCTTCCGGCTTGATCTCGCGGCCCTGATATTCCTCGACGCCGCCGCGCTCCTTCACCCAATCGAGACGCGCGCGGGATAGGCCGTTATTGACGTCGATCAGCACGTCCGGATCGGTATAGGGACCCGACGTGTCGTACACGGGGAGGTTCGGCTCGCCGGCGCCTTCGCTCAGGATGATCTCGCGCAGCGGCACGCGCAGGTCGGGCGCGCTCTCCGGGATCGCGTAGATCTTTCGGGACGAGGGCAGGTTGCCGGTGGTGACGGCGGGCAGGGTGGTGTCGGGATTGGAGCGGATGTTCATGGACTAATCCTCCGTTGTCGTTCTTGAAATGTCAGGCGGCTTTGGCGGACGCGCCAAGCCATTGATGGACGCGTGCGTCCGGGTCTGCGTGTTGGGTAACGTCGCTGACGACGGCGATGGAATCCGCGCCGGCGGCAAAGATCTCTGCGGCCTGTTCGAACTTGATACCGCCGATCGCCACCAGCGGCAGCGCGCCGATGCGCTTCTTCCAGATGGGAATCTTAGGAATACCCTGCGGCGCGAAGCGCATGGACTTCAACGTCGTGAAGAAGATCGGCCCGAGCGCAACGTAATCAGGATTGGCGCGGAGTGCGGTTTCAAGTTCTTCCTCGTCATGGGTCGAGAGGCCCAGTGTGATGCCGGCCTTGCGGATCGCGGCAACGTCGGTGTCGGCCAGATCTTCCTGGCCGAGATGCAGGTGCTGCGCCTTGAGGTCGATGGCGACGCGCCAGTAGTCGTTGACCACAAGCTTCGTTTTCGTGCCATTCGTTACGGCGAGGGCCTCGCGAAACAGCGTCGTCGCAGCCGCGTCATCGAGATCCTTGGC
The DNA here is from genome assembly GCF_051811025.1 of Tardiphaga sp. 813_E8_N1_3. Taxonomy (NCBI): domain Bacteria; kingdom Pseudomonadati; phylum Pseudomonadota; class Alphaproteobacteria; order Hyphomicrobiales; family Nitrobacteraceae; genus Tardiphaga; species Tardiphaga sp. 813_E8_N1_3. The sequence goes on along the minus strand of NZ_JBPWQE010000001.1, from coordinate 3,775,066 downwards.
GCGAAGCTGCACGGTACCGACGCCGAGCGAAGTCAGGCGCTTCACCCAGGCTACGGTGTCGACGACGGGATAAAAGCGGTCAGGATACGGCATGCCAGAACGGTGTCCCGATGACTGGAGTGGAAGGAGAAGCGAAATCGCGCGCGCCCATCAGGCCCGCCTCGAAGCCGGTGCGGCCGGCCTCGACGGCGAGGCGGAAGGCATTGGCCATGGCGACGGGATCGGCCGCTTTGGCGATAGCGGTATTGAGCAGCACGGCGTCATAGCCGAGTTCGAGCGCTTCGGCGGCATGCGATGGCGCACCGAGGCCGGCATCAACCACCAGCGTGATATCGGGCAGGCGGTCGCGCATCAGCTTCAGTGCGTCGGCATTGATGATGCCGCGTGCGCTGCCGATCGGTGCCGCCCATGGCATCACCACTTTGCAGCCGGCATCCACCAGACGCATCGCGACGCTCAAGTCCTCGGTGCAATAGGGGAACACCTCGAAGCCGTCCTTGATCAGGATATCGGCGGCTTCGACGAGGCCGACCACATCGGGCTGCAGCGTGTCGTTGTCGGCGATCACTTCGAGCTTGATCCAGGAGGTGCCGAACAATTCGCGCGCCAGCTTCGCAGTGGTGACTGCCTCGCGCACGCTGCGGCAGCCCGCGGTGTTCGGCAGCACGGTGACGTCGAGTTCGCGGATCAGCGACCAGAACGCATCGCCAGTCTTGCCGCCGGCGGATTCACGCCGCAGCGACACGGTGACGATGCCGGCGCCAGAGGCGCGGATCGCGTCCTGCATGATCGCGGGCGACGGGTAGAGCGCTGAGCCAATCAGCAGGCGCGATTTGAATTCCTTGCCGTAGAAACTCACCATCAGGAATTAGCCTCCCTGCCGTGGCGTGATGATCTCGATCTCGTCGCCAGCCTTCAGCGGTGTTTGCGCCCAGGCGCTGCGCGGCACCACGTCGAAATTCAGCGCAATGGCGCAATGCGTGCCTTCATAGTCCAGTTCCTGCAGCAGCGCACCGACATGCGACGCCTCGATCTCGCGGTGCTCGCCATTGACGGTCACTTGCATTGCATCACCTCATTGTCGATCTCGCCACGCTTGATATAGTTGAGCGTCAGCTCCGCCAGCGCAGGCGCCAGCAGGAAGCCGTGGCGATAGAGGCCGTTCACTGCAATCGTGTTCTTGTCGATCGCAATGCGCGGCAGGTTGTCGGGAAAGGCCGGACGAAGTCCCGAACCGAATTCAAGGATGCGCGCTTCGGCAAAGGCCGGATGCACGGCATAGGCTGCGCCGAGCAGTTCGAGTGCGGAGCGCACGCTGACGCCGGTGTCCTCGCCTTCGATGGACGTCGCGCCGAGCATGAAGCGGTTCTCCGCACGTGGAATTACGTAAAGCGGCCATCGCGGATGCATCAGGCGGATCGGGCGCGATAGCTGCACCTCGTCGGTCTCGACGATGATGATCTCGCCCTTGACGCCGCGCAGCTTCGAGGTCTCGTCTTGCTCGCGCGCATAAAGGCCGCGGCAGTCGATCACCAGACCGTCGAGGTCTTCGGCCTTCTGCTCGCAATTGTATTTGATGACGCCGCCGGCTTCGGTGATGCGCCGATGCAATTCCGGCAGCACGCGGCGGGGCTCCACATGGCCTTCGCCGGGATAGAACAGCCCGTCGCGAAACCGCCCTTCGAGCGAGGGCTCGATCTCGGCGATACCAGCCGCATCGAGCCGCGTATAGCCGGAGGTCATTTTTGCGAAACGCTCGAAATCGGCGCGGTCGCGCGCATGAGCGATCACCAGCGAGCCGTTGAACGGCGTATCGGGTAATTCCTCGCGCCACAGATCGAGCGCGCGCAAGCCGAGTCGCGACACCACGGGCTCGGAGACTTCAGCCTCGCACCACGGCGCCAGCATGCCGCCGCCCCAATGTGTGGTGGATTCGCGCATCTCGGCATTGTCGCGCTCATAGAGCGTGACGGCGTGACCGGCTTTGGCCAGCATCAACGCCTGCCAAGCGCCGGCAATGCCAGCGCCAATGACTGATATCGATTGACCCGCCACGGGAGAGTCCCCGCGCGGAGATTGCGTAGTCTGAAACATCCCTGTCCCTTCGCCGGCATGACCCGGATCAGGTTCAAAGGGTCACCGCGGTCTCGCGCGTCTCTTCCGGAACAGGAAAAGTGCAAGCTTGCGGTATCTCAGCTCCTCGTCGGAGCCCCCCTCGGAACGACTCTAATGTAAACCTATGGATGGGCGTGTCAACGCGCCCCGGGAATCCCTTGACGTGTAATCCCTTGGGATTCCACCCGATCACGCACAATTACGGCTTCAGAGCCTGCGCGTTGGCATTGGCCGTGTTCTGCAAGTGCAGGCGCTCGGCATCCTTGGCGAAGATCGGCTGATGCGGCGGCGCGGAAACGTCACGGCGCTGGCGCTTGGCGGCATAGTAGTAGCCGCCGGCATAGTAGGACACCGCGCGGTTGTGATTGCCGTTGGCGGCACGGTAGGCGCCGGCGAGATACTTCACCGCGTAAGTGAGATTGGTGTTGGGATCGCGGAGGCCTTCGGCAGTGCCGGTGTAGCCAACGCCGCGCGCGGTCGCGAGCTTGATCTGCATCAGGCCGATGGTGCCGCCGCGGCCGATAAGATTGGGGTGATACTTGCTTTCCCGCACGATCACACGATGCACCAGCGCCTCGGGCACGCCATTGGCCTGGGCATGGGTGGCAACCAAAGCGTCGTAGTCGGCACGCTGTTGCGCGGATGCCAGTTGCGGAACAGCGGCAACAGCCAGAATCGTCGCCAGGGACAGAGAAATACGTTTCATGAATGGTCTCGAAAACTTCGCTCTCCGCCAGTAGCGGAGGCAGTCTTTCAGACGGCCTAAACCATCCGATTCAATTGTCCGAGATGAGGGCTCGAATTGAGTCTTTCTGTAGGCCAGATTCGCGAGTTCCGCCCGGTATTTACCCCAAATTATGCCCTGTCGTGCTTTCTTGCGGTATTCCAGCGCTTTTCTTGCGACTTTTCAGGGGCATGCCGAGCATGACGATGTCCGCCACCCATCCCGTCGTAACGCGCAAGACGATGCACGGGCTGCTCCCGCTCTGGGCGGGGATCGCGGTTTATACGCTGTGGCTCGCGGCGGGCAACGCCCTCCTGAGAGATCCGGATGCGTATTGGCAGATCGCAGTCGGGCAGTGGATTCTCGATCACCATGCGGTGCCGACAACCGACATCTACTCGTTCACGATGTACGGCCAGCCGTGGATCTCGACCCAGTGGTTGTCTCAGGTCCTCTACGCGGTCGCCTATGCCGGCGCTGGCTGGACCGGCGTGGTGGTGCTTGCCGCCGCTGCACTGGCTGTGACAATGGCGCTGTTGGCGCGCTTTCTCGATAAGCGCCTGCCGGCCACGGTGACGATCATTTTCGTCGCGACGGCTCTCGCGCTGATGGCTGGGCACGTTGTCGCGCGGCCGCATCTGCTGGCGATGCCGGTGATGGTGGCATGGGTCGCCGGCCTTGTGAATGCGATGGATCGCAAAAGCGTGCCATCGTTCTGGCTGCTGCCGCTGATGGCGCTTTGGGCCAATCTGCATGGCGGCTTCATTCTCGGGCTGGCGCTGATCGGTCCGATCGGCATTGATGCGATCTGGCATGCGCCGAAACCGATGCAGCGCGCGTTGCTGCTGCGCTGGGCGCTGTTCGGCATTGCCGCGCTGGCAGCAAGTTGCGTGACCCCTTATGGCTGGGACTCGCTGCTGGCGTCGCGTCGCATTCTCAATCTCGGTGAAGCGCTGGCGCTGATCGGCGAGTGGCGGCCTGCGAATTTCAATCATGCCGGGCCTCTGGAGCTGACCGTGCTGGTGGCGTTCGCGCTGGCGCTTTGGCGCGGCATCACGCTGCCGCCGATGCGCATCGTGCTCGTGATTGGCTTCGTGTTCATGGCGCTCAGTCATGTGCGCAACGCCGAAGTGCTGGCGTTGCTGGCGCCGCTGGTCTTGGCGACGCCGCTTGGCTTGCAGATCGGCGGACCGCAGCGGCCAGAGGCCAATCATCTGTCGCCGCAGCGCGGCTTGTTGTTCGCGGGGATTACGATCTGTCTGATCGCCGGAACGTTCGTATTGGCGTCCGTGCAGCGCTACATGCCGCTCAAGGCGGCTGCGCCCGCAAAGGCGGTGACTGAACTCCAGAAGCTTAAGCTCAGCCGCGTGTTCAACGACTACGATTTCGGCGGTTATCTGATCGCGCGTGGCGTGCCAACCTTCATCGATGGCCGTACCGAATTGTTCGGGACAAAGCTGATGGTCGACCACAACAATGCCAGCGGTCTGATGGAGCCCGACAATCTGTTCCGGCTGCTGAAGGACTACGACATCGAGGCGACCTTGCTGCGAACCCAGAGCGCGGCGACCAAGCTGCTCGATCGCGTCGATGGTTGGGAAAAGGTCTATAGCGATGACATCGCTACGATCCATCTGCGCAAACCGGGTGCGGTCCACAGCGTTGCGCCTGCGGTGAAGGCGAACTGAGCGCTACGCTGCAGCTCTATCCGTATCGCGTGCCGGCAGCGTGATACGGACGATCAGGCCACGCGGCTGGCGATCCAGCAGTGTCAATTCGCCGCCATGGGCCAGCGTTACGGCGCGGGCAATCGACAGGCCGAGGCCGAAGCCGGCAGCTTCGTGATCCATGTTGCGGGCGTCGTCGCCGCGTACGAAGGGCTGCAGCATCGCGCTCTTTTGTGCGTCCGAAATGCCAGGACCGTCATCGGCGACGTCGATGATGGCGCCGCCTTCGGACATCGTCAGAGAGATATTCGCTTCCGAGCCGAACTTCACGGCATTCTCGACCAGGTTGGTCACTGCGCGATGCAGATCGTCGGGTCTTGCCATCGCCATGGCATGGGACGGGCCCTGATACGTCACCATATGCCCGATATCGGCAAACTGATCGGCGATCAGCTGCAGGGTTGTGGCGATATCCGTCAGCGTCATCTCTTCCAGCCGGCGGTCGTTGCGCAGGAACGACAGAACGGCTTCGAGCATCGAGCGCATCTGATCTAGGTCACGCAGCATGTGACGGCGATGGCCGTCGTCCTCGATGAATTCCGAGCGCAGCCGCAGCCGGGTGATCGGCGTGCGCAGGTCGTGGCTGATGGCGGCGAGCATTTTGGTACGGTCGTCGATCAATGTGCCGATGCGCTCGCGCATCCGGTTCAGCGCGCGTGCCACCGAGCGAATTTCTTCGGGACCGCGCTCGGGCAGGGGCTCAGCCGAGCCGTTCAGGCTGAACTCTTCCGCTGCCTTGGCAAAAGCCGAAAGCGGCGCGGACAGCATGCGGGCCGCCCACAGGCCCAGCAGCGTCAGGCTGATTACCACGAACAGAAACGTCAGAACCCAGGGACCGCCCAGAAAGAAGCCTGGTCGTCGCTCCGGTAGGCTACTGAAGGAGAACATCTCGCCGTCCGGGAGGGTGATCCCGATCCGGTCCGGCGCGCCATCGATCGTCAGCAGTCGCGCGTCGGAGCCAAGCAGTCGGCGTAAGCTGTGACGCGGATAGTCGGGGCCATTGTCGGTGGTGATCGTTGCATCCCGAGGGACCGGCCGGATGTCAAATTTGGGAAAGGCGTTTTTCAGATTGACCAGAAGTTCCGGGCGATCGGCGATCGGTGTCGTCTTCAGCAAGCGAACGATCGCGGTCAATTCGCCGTGGCCACGATCTCGCTGCGGGTCGTTCGGGTCCGGCCGCAGTAGCGTGAAGATGATCGAGAGAACGATGTGAATAGCGACAATCGACATCACCACCAGCGCGGTGATCTGGCCACTGATCCGACGCAGATTGAATACGCTGAACATCCCTGTCGACTAGTTCGGAGTTGCCGTTGCGACCGCTTCGACCGTTGGCGTGAACATGTAGCCGCCTGAACGCACCGTCTTGATCAATTGCGCGTCCTGCGGATCGACCTCGATTTTGCGACGGATCCGGCTGACCAGCACGTCGATGCTGCGTTCGAACGAGCCGGCGCTGCGGCCTTGCGTGAGATCGAGCAGGCTGTCGCGGGACAGTACGCGGCCGGCGCGCTCGACAAAGGCGCGCAGCAGATCGAATTCGGCCGAGGTCATGGCGACGCGCGCGCCTTCGGGATTACGCAATTCGCGAAGGCGCAGGTCGATCTGCCAGCCAGCGAATGACAGCGCCGTCGCATTCGGCGTGGCGCTCGCATTGAGCGCCGTGGCCTGTCGGCGGAGCACTGCATTGATGCGTGCGAGCAGTTCGCGCGGATTGAAGGGCTTTGGCAGGTAGTCGTCGGCGCCCATTTCGAGGCCGAGGATGCGGTCCACGTCTTCGCCACGCGCCGTCAGCATGATGATCGGCAGTTGCGACTCGGCACGGACCTTGCGGCACAGGCTGAGGCCGTCTTCGCCGGGCAACATCACGTCGAGGATCAGCAGGTCGACGCGGGTGTCGGCCATCACCTTTTCCATCTCGCGTCCGTCGGCAGCGGTGGTGACGTTGCAGGAATTGGTACGCAGATACTTCGCGATCAGCGTACGGGTTTCGCGGTCGTCTTCTACGACCAGGATGTTCGGTACGTTTGCCATGCGAACTCTTTTGGCCGGGATCGGCGCGGGCTGCAGAAGTTTTTTGTTTCGGACTATTGCTGGTGTCCGGGGCGCAACAACCCGCAACATGTCAGCAAGGCGATAACAAGACCTCGTTAAGAAGGTTAACCGCAAGTTGCGAGCACTAAGCAAGCACCTTGGAGCAGATCATGACCTCTATCTCGGCTGCGTCCAGCAGTTCCTACCAATCCCCCCTTCAAAAACTGCAGCAGGAGCTGCAGGCCGAGCTTTCCTCCGGAAAGATCAGCAGCGGCGATCAGGATGCGCTGTCCTCTGCTTTAACCGATATCGACTCGTCGCTGCAGGCCGACCGTTCGGGCCAGAGCAGCGGCAGCCGGCCGTCGCCGGACGATATGAAATCGAAGATCGACGACCTGATTAGTGCCCAGGTGTCCAGCGGCAAGCTGACCTCCGACCAGGCCACCGAATTGCAGGGCGTGTTCCAGTCAGCCTTTGCCGATGGCCCGGGGGGAGCAGGCGGCGCCCGCGGTGCCGGCGGTCCACCTCCCGGCGGTGGTCCCGGCGGCCCTCCGCCGTCGGATAGCGCCGATAGTACCGACAGCACCGATGATACGGACAGTGCGACCAGTATCTCCGATATCATGAAGCAGTTCCTGGACTCGCTGAAGCAATCGCTGGAGGCCTCGTCCTCGAGTGCCTATAGCGCAAGCGGGACCAGCACGACGGCATCCAGCAGCAAGGCGTCCTTCACGGCCCTGCTGATCGACTACCAGACCTGATATTACGACCGCGACGCGTACGACCAGGCAGATGCCACCATCTTTTCCGCAAGGGAAGGGTGGTGGTTTCTTTTGTGCACGTCACTTTCGCGCTATTGCCGGAACAAGGAACATGTCCGGGCATTCTTATCCCTTCAATTGATTTATGGAGGCGACAATGACTCCCGACGTCATGACGAAGCCGCATAGTCTGATTGCGAGCGACCGGATCGAGGGAACGGCGGTGCGGCGTCCGAACGGCGAACGCATCGGTCATATCGAACGGCTGATGATCGACAAGATCAGCGGCAAAGTATCCTACGCCATCCTCAGCTTCGGCGGCTTTCTCGGTCTTGGTTCGAACCTGCTGCCGCTGCCGTGGGCGCGGCTGACCTTCAATCGCACGCTTGACGCTTATCAACTTGATATCAGCGAAGAAGAACTGCGCAGCGCGCCGTCATTCACCGAGAAACGCGAGTTTGACTGGGGCGACAGGTCGCAGGAAGAAGCGCTGCATCGCCACTATGGCGTCGCACCCTATTGGGGCGAATTCTAACGCCCAATTTTGGCTGGAACCGGAACAGTCATTGTACCTCCGCGTTGGTTTTGAACGACCCACAACGACAGGAGGAACATATGTTCAAGAAATACATGACGGCTGGTATCGTTGGTTCGGCGCTGTTGGCGACCGCAGCTTTCGCGCAGAGCCCGAGCACTGCGACAACGACGACAGCCCCCGCCGCTGCGCCGGTCACCGCATCTGATACGACGTTCAATGGCAACTGGCGTACATCGAAGGTGGTCGGTCTGAGCGTGTATAACGAAGCCAATGAGAGCCTCGGTTCGATCAACGATCTCCTGACCGACAAGCAGGGAAACATCAAGGCGGTGGTGATCGGCGTCGGTGGCTTCCTCGGTGTCGGCGAACGCCTGATCGCCGTGCCTTTTGACAAGATCAAATTCGTGAACGAGCCGGTCGCAACAATGGCGTCTTCAACTGGCGGTTCGTCGGGCATGAAGTCGACCTCGCCCCCAAGCGGCATGACCACGGGTGCAGCTCCGGCAGCCACCGCGCCGGCCAAGGCGAATCCCTGGTACCCCGACCATGCCGTGCTCAGCGGCGCCAGCAAGGATCAACTGAAGGCGATGCCTGAGTTCAAGTATGCGATGTAAGGCCTTTTTGCGTCGCGTTGTGACAACGTGAGCCAAGAACCAGTAGGCTGACGATAAGAGCGCGCCCGTTTTGCGGGTGCGCTCTTCACCGCGTCATCGCGTTAAATCTACAGCCCCGGCAACGCCGTCACATTTACATTAATGGCGCCGTCGGCCTCCGCGATCACCCGGAGCGTTTTGGAATCGAACGCGATCCCGCCAAGGCGGAGGCTGCTGATCTCGGCGCCAACGCGGATGCCGTTCTCGTTCTTCTGGAAATCCGCGATGACGGCGGCGATCTTCTTTTGCGCATTCGAGGCAAAGGGCTTCAGATCGATGGTCGCACGTTCGGCCAGTGTCTTCTGTAGCAATGGCATGGCTGCACGAGCCGCCGCGCCGAGCAGGCCGAAGGCCGCTTCAGATTCAACGGCGAGTTCCAGATCGGTGAAGCGCAGCGTCTGTGCCGCCTGATCGAGCGCAGGCTTGCCCCAGACATGGACGGTTGCTTCGCCGCCAAGACCGAACCAGCTCTGCTTCTCCTTGGCGTTCACCAGCAACGAGATGAGCAGGCGGTCGCCGGATGCCGAGACAGTTGCCTTCTTCACCGTCACTGCGACCGCGCCGGAATTGTCTTCCGGGAATGTCTTACCGACGAGCTGCGCCTCGATGATCTTGTTCAGTTCAGTGAAAGGCATGTCTACGGGCACACCGATGCTGAGTTTGCCGGGGCCGGGCGGCACGATGGCGAGTGTGGCAGGAAAGGGACAATTCGGCTGCGTCTGTGTTGAGGTCACGCGTGTTTCGGCCTCGACGCCGAGTGTCAGCGTCACATTGCTGGCATCGATGCGCGGCTGGGCGGCGACGGCACGCGTCGGCTTCAGTTCGATGAACAGGTTCTGCAATGCGCTCGCGCCTTGCAGCGGGATCGACCGGCAGAGTTTGGCCCATTCACGCCGGGCATTCTGCTCGAAGGTAGGATCGTTGCGCAGGCGCTGCTGCAAGGCGATGATCTGCTCGTTGACCGCATTGTCGATCATCGGCTTGACCTGCGCGGGCACATTGATGCGGGCACCAGCGACCGCGACATTGGTATCGCCGAGTGTCACCTGAGCGGTCAGGTTCGGGTCGATCCGCCAGTTCGGGGTCAGCCGCGGCTGCGCCGAGACCACCACATTGCCGCGGATTTCCGCATTGGCATTGACGTTCTTGATGTTGATGTTGCCAAGCTGCTTGGCAACATTGCCGCCGAGCAGGTTGCCGAGCGCGCCGCCCAGCGCATCGCGCACATTCGTCGAGATCGCGCCGGTGACATTGAGCGCGCCGGTCAGGGGGGCGGACATGGTCAGCGTGTCCTGCGCGCCGGTCGCCGCGATCGGACCGCGTGCAGCCGTCCACTTGATATCGGCATCCTGCAGCAATTGCTGTACAGGATTGTCAGCTGTGCCGTTGAAGCTGCGCGGCGCGCCGCGGTCGGCGGCATCGCGGATCGCGGTGAGCGCAATGGCGACCGGCGCGATGATGCTGGAGCTGCGTGCGGGTGAGGGCGGCAGTGGCGGCAATGCGACCAGCACCGGCGCCGGGCCAGCGCCGCGCGGAGCCACATAGTCCATCACCTTGAGTGCGACCACGAAAAAGACGGCGACCAGCACAGCGCCGATCAGAATTGGTTTCAGACGCATGATGTCCCCGCTCGAAAACGCGGGGACATTACAATGCTAGGGTGACGCGCGCCAGTTAGGAGCCGCGCCTCAGATTAGCCGCGTTTGCCACTTGCGCTGTCTGCACGGCGGTCCATCGGCAATACGACCACCTTGGTGCCGACAGTGACGCGGGAATACAGATCCGACACGTCCTGATTGGTGAGGCGGATGCAGCCCGACGAGACCTGCGTGCCGATGGTCTCCGGCATATTGGTGCCGTGGATGCGATAGATGGTGCCGCCGAGATACATGGCGCGGGCACCAAGCGGGTTACCGGGGCCGCCGGCCATGTGGCGCGGCAGATAGGGTTGGCGTGCGATCATTTCAGCGGGCGGGGTCCATGCCGGCCATTCGGCTTTGCGGGTCACGGTTTGCACGCCGGACCATGTGAAACCATCGCGGCCGACGCCGATGCCATAACGGATCGCCTGACCGTTGCCGAGCACATAATAGAGATAGGTGTTCGGCGTATCGACGATGATCGTGCCGGGGGCCTCGCGGGTCGGATAGTTGACGATCTGACGCCTGAAGCGCGCAGGCTGTTCGATGGCCTGGCGTTCGTCATCCACCTGCGGAGACTGCATATAGGGCGAGGGTTCGACCTGCGCCGGCGGTGTCATGAAAAATGGAAACAGTGGCAGCGGCGCTGCAACGGCCGAATGCGAGAAGGAGAATGCGCCGGCGATGAGCGCACCGATGGCGACGGCGGCACGGCGAATTTTTCGTTCGAAAGAAGCGAGGGTGATCATGGGAATCTCCGGTTGAGCGCCTGTGGGTGAGCGCCCGTTCGGCGCTTCGTTGGCAGGAGATGTACCCAGCGGCGGTTTCAGGAGATTTGCGTCAATTCTGCAAAACGGTTTCGTCGCGGCGGGGAAATGTGTCGTCGCGGGGGATAGGGGCAACATTGTTGCATCGGGAATGACCGCCGGCGCGCTGATTTGAATCAAGCGCGCCGGGCTTCAGTGGTCACTCGTTAACGGTGGTATCCGGGCGCCAGGTCAGCAGCCGGTTCTCGATCATGGTCAAAATCCATTCGGCCAGCAGCGCCACGATCGCGATGACGATCATCGCGGCGAACACGCCGTTGGAATCGAACGAGCCCTGTGCAGTTGCGATCAGCAGTCCCATGCCTTCGCGGGCGCCGAGGAATTCACCGACGATGGCGCCGACCAGCGCGAAGCCGAACGACACATGGAGGCTGGCGAGAATCCAGGACAGTGCCGAGGGCAGCACCACCGCGCGGGTCATCTGCCAGTTGCTGGCGCCGAGGATGCGCGCATTGGCGATCAGGTTCTTGTCGGCCTCGCGCACGCCCTGGAAGGCGTTGGCAAACACCACGAAAAACACCATGACAACGGCGAGTGCGATCTTCGAGGCGGCGCCAAGGCCGAGGGCCACGATGAAGATCGAGCCGAGCACGACGCGGGGGATCGAGTTCGCGACCTTGATGTAGATCGAGAACACGTCTGACAGGAGCTGATTGCGTCCCAGTGCGATGCCGCACAGGATGCCCATGGCGGAGCCGATCAGGAAGCCGGCGCCGGCCTCATAGATTGTCACCCAGATCTGCTTCCACAGCGGCCCGATCGAGGTGCCGTTCTCGGTCCAGTCGATCAGCTTGGTGACGATGCCCGAAGGTTGGCCGAAGAAGAACGGGTCGATTACGCCGAGGCGGACGCCGAATTCCCAGCCGCCGATCAGGAATACGAGAACGGCCAACCGCAGCGCCAGCACCAGGCGTTGATGGCGGCGCATGCGCTGGACGGCGGTTTCGATACGGCCGTCGGTGGCGAGGGGGGCGGTCACTGTTGTCTCGGTCATGTCAGTGTCCTGCCCGCGCGCGCAATACTTCCTCGCGCAGGTCGTCGGATATCTTGCGCGCAATCGCGATGAAACGTTCGTCGTAGCGCAGCGTCGCCACATCGCGCGGACGCGGCAGGTCGATCGTGTGAACGGATTTGACCCGCGCCGGTCGCGTGGTCAGCACGGCGACGCGATCGGCGAGCAGGATCGCCTCGTCGAGATCATGCGTTACGAACAGCACCGCGGATTTCGCCTGGGCCCAGAGCTGCAGCAATTCCTCCTGCATCAATTCGCGGGTCTGCACGTCGAGCGCGGAGAAAGGCTCGTCCATCAAAAGGACCTGCGGATTGTTGATGAAGGTCTGCGCCAGCGCCACGCGCTTGCGCATGCCACCGGAGAGCTGATGCGGATGATGATGTTCGAAGCCCTTCAGGCCGACACGAATGATCCAGTCACGCGCGGTGGCTTCCGCCTTGTCTTTCGGGACGCCGCGAAATAGCGGCCCGGCCATGACATTGCCGAGCACGTCGCGCCATGGAAACACGGCGTCCTGCTGGAACACGAAGCCGACGCGGCGATCGACACCGGTCACCGGCGCATCGAACAATGTGACTTCGCCGCCTTGCGGGCGGGCGAGCCCGGCGATCAGCCCGAGGGTCGTCGACTTGCCGCAGCCGGTCGGGCCCACCACGGCCATGAATTCACCGGGCGCAATGCTGAGGTCGAAATCCTCCAGCGCGGAGAGAACGTCACCCGAAGGCGTGACGAAGCGGCGCGCGACGTTCTTCAGTGCGACGGCGGAGGGCGATGCAATTGCTGACATGCTCAGTTCGTCGCGTTGGCTTTGACCACGAAATCCGTGGTGTAGGTCTTGGCGAGATCGATGGTCTTGCCCTTGAGGTTGGGCGAGAAGCTGTTCAGCACACTCAGCACCGATTCCGGTGCGCCCGCCGGCATCATGCCGTCCACGGAGTATTGCGGCTTGCCTTCGCGCAGACCCTGCACATAGAGATCGAGCTCGCCGGCATAATAGTCCTTTGGCATCTGGGCCGCGATTTCCTCCGGCGAGTGGCTGTTCATCCACTTCAACGTCTTCACGAAGGCATTGACGACCTTCTGCGCGGTCTCCTTGTTCGCTTCCATCCAGGCGCGGTCCATATAGAGACACGCAGCCGGATAATCGCCGCCAAGTGCAGCGCGGGTGCTTTCCGGGGTCCGCAGGTCGATGCCGACTTTCGCTGTACCGTTCTTCACCGCGCGCGCCACCGTCGGCTCCGTGGTCATGCCGGAGACGATCTTGCCCTGCTGCATGGAAGCCAGGAACGTATCGCCGGCGCCGACCGGCACCAGCGTGTAGTCCTGCATCTTCAGCCCCGCCTTGGCGGCGAGCGCGCGGGTCAGGAAGTCGGTGGCAGAGCCGAGGCCGGTGACGCCAAGCGCCTGACCCTTCCAGTTGGCGGGATCCTTCAGCTTGTCGGCATCGGCGGCCTTCACCAGCACGACTTCGCCAGGCGCGACGGCGAATTGCACCACCGAGGTGATGAACTTGCCCTTGGACTGCAGGTCGATGGTGTGATCGTAGAAGCCGACCACGCCTTGCACTTCGCGCGCGAGCAGGGCGGTCGCCGCCTGCGAGCCGGAGGTCGAGTTGAAGAGCTCGACGTCGAGCCCCTGTTCCTTGAAGAAGCCGAGCTGCGCCGCGAGTTTCGCCGGCAGATAGATCTGCTTGTCGATACCGCCAACCATGATCTTGATCGGGGTTTGCGCCGCAGCAGGGGCTGCAAGTGCAGCGGCGAGGGATACAGCCGCAATGGTTGCGGCAAAGAATTTGCGCATAGGCGTTTCCTGACTTCTGAATTCGGCGCTGGTCTATTGCGCGGGCGGTGGTCCCGGCCGATGCGCAAGCGCTCGCAACGGGGGCATCAGGCCCCGGCCTGCGTCAAACTGTCAATCGGCTATTGGCAGGTTACGACAGCAAAAAGCGTCCGCTCGCGAGAGCGGACGCCATAGATGAGAAAGCTTTATGGGAGTAGGGCTCTACAGCACGCCCAATACGATAGCGCCGACGAAGGCGATTGCCGCATAGGCGGCCACAACGCTCAGTTGACCGAACATAGTCATGGGAACCCTCCCTTTGACGTTGTCGCGCGGAGTAACGCGAAAGCTGGCGGTCCGTTCCCGCAGAAAAGAGAATGAAGCCGACCAATCGCCGCCATAGCGGTATGAGTGTCGGCAACATGGTAAATCAAACGTGAATTCAATGCGTTGAAGAGTCTTTAAAACATTTCGACCACCTTGCGCGAATGACGCGCAGAGTTCGTTTGTATCTCGTCGGCTCCGTCGTCCTTGTTTCGCTTGCGGGTTGCGGACGCGGTCTGTTTCAGACCCAGGAACGTGAACCATGGCGTGCCGAGGCAGAAGTCGCATGTCTCAAATCCGGCACGGTGAAAGAGGGCGCTGATCTCGTTCGGATCAACCCGATTTCCGGGCCCGGTGTCTGCGGCGCTGAATTTCCCTTGAAGGTCGCGGCCCTTGGCGAGGCCAGCAGCAGCTATGGTTTTGCCGATGAAACCTTGCGGCCGCCTGGTGGCATCAGCGGTGCAGGCCAGCCGCGCTGGCCGGTGCAGCAGCAGCCACAAACGCAGCCACAGACCATGGCGCGTCCCGCGAGCAGCTATCCGAATTCCTACCCGCAAACCGCGCCGCAGCAGCCATCCTATGGCGGCGTTGCCAATAACGGACCGATCTCGCTGAACGCGCCGGGCGTGCCGCCGGACAATGAAGACGAGATCGAATTGCCGCCGGAAGGTTCGCCGCAAGCGATGCCGGCACCGCAACCGCAGCCGCGCGCGCCTTACGGCCGCTATAGTTCAGGTGTGCAGCAGAGCCAGCCGCCGCAGGACTATGCTCCGCAGCGTCTTGGACCGGGACAGGGAAATGTCACGGGCTCGGTTGGCCCCGTCGTTGTGAAACCGACGGCGACGCTGGCCTGTCCGATCGTCTCGGCGCTCGACAAGTGGCTTGCGGAGTCCGTGCAGCCGTCAGCGATGCGCTGGTTCGGCGTCCGCGTCGCCGAGATCAAGCAGATCTCCGCTTATTCGTGCCGCGGCATGAACGGCAATTCGCGCGCGCATATCTCCGAACATGCATTCGGCAACGCGCTCGATATCTCCGCCTTCGTCCTCGCCGATGGTCGCAGCGTCTCGGTGAAGGCAGGCTGGAAGGGTATGCCGGAAGAGCAGGGCTTCCTGCGCGATATTCAGGGCGGCGCGTGCCAGGTCTTCAACACCGTGCTGGCGCCGGGTTCCAACGTCTATCACTACGATCACATTCACGTGGATCTGATGCGCCGGCCCAAGCGCCCGGTGATCTGCCAGCCCGCTGCGGTGTCGGGCGAGGAGATTGCCGCACGCGCGCAAAGCCGCAATCCCTATGCCAGCCGCAACAGTGATTACGGCGGCGTCACCGGCTCGATCGGCCGCACGGTCAAGAAGTCAACGCGCAAATCGCCCGATGATGAGGACTTCTACGAGAACGAATAGGCCGGCTTGTCAGATGCGGTAGGCCGCGAGGAACATCCGCACGGCGCTGTCGACGACCTTGTCGATCTCCGCGCGCGTGGGTGTCGGCTTGGCCTGGAAGATGAAGGGCTGAAACAGCGTCGCCTGGCAGGACATCATGAATTGCGCGGCGGATAGCTCCGTATCAGTGATCGCCAATTCCTTCGCAGCGACGCGGGCATCGAGATAGGCCGCGACCTGCCGGATCGCGTGTGCCAGCACCGCTTCGTAAAAGCGTTTGCCGACATCGGGCATGCGCTCCGCGATCGCCATCACGGTACGGATCGCCGAGCCGCCGCCAGGCCGACACAGCAACTGAATATAGGCGCGGCCGAACTCGCCGAGCGTGGTCACCGCATCGCGTTCCGGATCGAGATTGAAGACCGCCTTGCCCTGTTCGAGCTTCTCCTGCTCGACGATCGACTCGAACAGCGCGCTCTTGTCGGTGAAATAGACATAAAGCGTGCCCTTGGAGACGCCGGCGGCACGCGCGATCTCGCCCATGCTGGCGCCGTCGAAGCCCAGATCCAGGAAGACTTTTCGCGCGCCGTCGAGAATTTGGCGGCGCTTGGCGCTGTCTTCCTCGCCGACAGGCGAGAGGGGGGCGGGGTGGGAGGCAACCATTCATTCAGCCTGTTCGATGAATCAGCAGGGTATCGCCCCGCGATGAAACTGGAATAACGCGAAATCGTGATGAACTGGTCAAACTGTATCTTGACCGAACCGTTCGGTCAATTTACATGATGTCACAGCAAGCGGAACCCGGCCTGTCCGATGGTGTCCGCATTCTCAGGTTTGAGGAGGCCGGAATGGCCGGACCACGCGACCAGGCTGCTCGTATCATTCGCCCGGAAGGCGAGGCTGACAGTGCGCCGGTGCGCGTCGTGCCGCCTGCCGCCGACGAGCCTGCTGCCCGCGGTCCCGCGGATGCCCCTGCGCCCGAACAGCCGGCGGCCGCAGCGCAGCCTGCTGTTGCACAGGCCGCCGCTCCGAAGTCTGCCAAAAAGAAAAAAGTGCTGCTTGGTGTCGGCGCGCTGCTCGCCGTCGCAGGCGTCTATTACGGCATCAATTACTATCTGGTCGGCCGCTTCATCGTCTCGACCGACGACGCCTATGTCCGCGCCAGCAACACCACGCTGGGTGCGCGCGTCTCGGGCCACATCGCGCAGATCCTGCCGGGCGACAACGTCGCGGTGAAGGCCGGCGAGGTGATCTTCAGGATCGACGACGGCGACTATCGCATCGCCGTCGATGCCGCCAAGCGCAAGATCGACACCCAGAAGGCCACCATCGAACGGATCGGCCGTCAGGTCGGTGCACAGGAAAGCGCCGTCGAGCAGGTCCAGGCGCAGCTCGCATCGGCTGATGCCGCCGCTAATCGCGCCGTGCTTGAATTCGACCGCCAGGAAACGCTGAGCAAGCAGGGTTTTGCTTCGCGTTCGGTCTATGAGACCTCGCAGTCGAACCGTGACCAGACCTCGGCTGCCGTCAAGGCCGCGAAGGCATCCGTTGATGCAGCCAAGAGCAGCGTCGAAGTGACGAAGGCGCAGCAGAACGAAGCGCGTGCGCAGCTCGCCGAATTGCAGAGCGCGCTGGACAAGGCCGTGCGTGATCTCGACTTCACGACCGTGAAGTCGCCGGTGGATGGCATCTTCTCCAACCGTCTCATCTCGACCGGTGATTTCGTTTCGATGGGCCAGCGTCTCGGCAATGTCGTGCCGCTGAACGACGTCTATATCGATGCCAATTTCAAGGAGACGCAGCTGCGCCGCTTGAAGCCGGGCCAGCCGGTCTCGATCGAGCTCGACGCCGATAGCAGCCGCGCCATCGAAGGCACGGTGGAAAGCCTCGCGCCGGCGGCCGGCTCGGTGTTCACGCTGCTGCCGCCCGATAACGCCACCGGCAACTTCACCAAGATTGTGCAGCGCGTGCCTGTGCGTCTCAGGGTGCCAGCTGACGTCGCCAAGGAAAACCTGCTGCGCGCCGGCATGTCGGTCTATGTCCGCGTCAACACCAAGCCGGGTGCAGAACCCGCGCGCTAAGTCAGGACAAGCAGATGTCCACGACAACCACTGTGTCAGGCGCACCGCCGGCCGCTCCGGCTGCGGACTATGTCGCGCCGAAACGCCTGATCGCGTTTCTGATCATGGTGTTCGGCATGTTCATGTCGATCCTGGACATTCAGATCGTCTCGGCCTCGCTGTCTGAAATCCAGGCCGGATTGTCCGCGTCGTCCAGCGAAGTCTCGTGGGTGCAGACGGCCTATCTGATCGCGGAAGTGATCGCGATTCCGCTGTCGGGCTTCCTGTCGCGTGCACTCGGCACGCGGCTGCTGTTCGCGATCTCCGCAGCCGGCTTTACCTTCGCCAGCCTGATGTGCGGCTTCACCTCGTCGATCGAGCAGATGATCCTGTGGCGCGCGATCCAGGGCTTCCTTGGCGCCGGCATGATCCCGACGGTGTTCGCCTCGGCTTATACGGTGTTTCCGCGCTCCAAATTCCATATCGTCGGCCCGATCATCGGTCTCGTCGCAACGCTGGCGCCGACCATCGGACCCACGGTGGGCGGCTACATCACCGATGCGCTGTCATGGCACTGGCTGTTCTTCATCAACGTGGTCCCCGGTATCGGCATCACCATCGGCGTGCTCGCGCTGGTGGATTTCGACGAGCCGCATTTCGAACTGCTCGATCATTTCGACTGGTGGGGCCTCGGCTTCATGGCGGGTTTCCTCGGTTCGCTGGAATATGTGCTGGAAGAGGGGCCGCGTAACGACTGGTTTCAGGACACGTCGATTGCGATCTTCGCGGTAATCTGCCTGCTGTCGGCCATCGCATTTTTCTGGCGCGTGCTGACGGCGCGGGAGCCCATCGTTGACATCCGTGCCTTCACAGATCGCAATTTCGCGCTGGGCTGTCTGTTCTCGTTCTGCGTCGGCATCGGGCTCTACGGCCTGACCTATCTCTATCCGCGTTATCTCGCGGAGATCCGCGGCTACAGCGCGCTGATGATCGGCGAGACCATGTTCGTCTCGGGCGTTGCGATGTTCCTGACGGCGCCGCTGGTGGCGCGTCTGATGCAGAAGATCGACATGCGCTATCTCATCATGACGGGATTGGTGCTGTTTGCTGCCGGCACCTGGCAAATGACATGGGTGACGCGCGATTTCGATTTCTACGAATTGCTGCTGCCGCAAATCCTGCGCGGTATCGGCATGATGATGGCCATGGTGCCGATCAATAATATCGCGCTCGGCACGCTGGCGCCGCAGATGCTGAAGAACGCCTCCGGCTTGTTCAATCTGACGCGCAATCTCGGCGGCGCGCTCGGCCTCGCGCTGATCAATACCGTGCTCGATCACCGCACTGATTTCCACATCACGCGGCTGCACGACAAGGTGACCTGGGGCAATGCGCAGGCGGTCGAGATGCTCAATATGTTCACCCAGAAGTTCCAGGGCATGGGCGACGCGTCGCGGATGGCCATGAAGCAGCTGTCGCAGATCGTGCATCGTCAGGCCGTGGTGATGAGCTTTGGCGACGCGTTCTTCGCGCTGTCGGTGTTCTATGTCGGTCTCAGCCTCATGGTGATGCTGCTGAACAAGCCCAGCAATCCCGCCAATGCCGGCGGCGGACACTAAGCGCGGCTGGAGCGGTTCTATCGCCAATCAGCGATTGAAGCCGGTCATCATGTTGCCAAAAGTCGGCGGCACATCTATAAAACTACCTTCCATTGCTCGAACCCGAGGGAGAGTCTGCATGAAGTCGATTGATCTGCTCTCCGGAATTCTCGGTTCGGTGCACGCATGCGGATTTATGCGGGCTCGTTGAGCCCCGGTTCCGCCTCTGCCGGTCGGGCCTGATGTCCCGATCATCCTGATCTTTCCCGTTTCTGTACTTTTAGGACGCTCGCGCTCGGTCTGCCCGTTGCGCGTCAAACCATGGAGCCGGTCTGCGCAGGGGCGCTGCCGGATGAAGTCATGACTCTGAAATCGAAGGACCGCGCCGCAGCCATCCGCGTGGTGATCCCTTTCGTGATCCGGCATTGGTTCCGGCAGCCCGGCCGTGTCGCGGTGACTGCTGCCGGTTTGCTCGGCGCGACGGTGGCTGACCTGTTCATGCCGCTATTCTCCGGCCAGTTGGTCGATGCCGTCACCAAAGGCGGCGCCGATCCGGCGGCGCGGCATGCGGCCTATGTGGCCTTCGGCGCCATCGTGGCGCTCGGCGCGTCGTCGATGCTGCTGCGGCTGCTCGGCATCCACGCCATCGTTCCGTTCACGCTGCGCATGATGTCCGATCTGTCGCGCGAGGCTTTCGCGCGCGTGCAGCGCTTCTCGACCGACTGGCACGCCAACAGTTTTGCGGGCTCCACGGTGCGCAAGGTCACGCGTGGCATGTGGGCGGTCGATCTGCTGAATGACACGCTGCTGATGGCGCTGCTGCCGTCGCTGGTGGTGTTGCTCGGCTCGATGTTGTTGCTTGGCTGGCACTGGCCCGCGCTGGGCGGCGTCATCGCCGTCGGCGCGGTCGCCTATATCGCGATGACCGTGTGGTTCTCCACGCGCTACATCGCGCCGGCCGCACGCGTGTCGAATGCATGGGACACCAAGGTTGGCGGCACGCTGGCCGATGCGCTGACATGCAACGCCGTGGTGAAATCCTTCGGTGCGGAAAGTCGCGAAGACGAGCGGCTGGGGCAGGTCGTCGGCCGCTGGCGCGTGCGCGTGGCGCGCACATGGTATCGCTACAACACCACGAGCACGGTGCAGCTCGCAGTGCTGCTCTGCGTGCGCACAGCGGTGATCGGCGGCGCCTTGTGGCTGTGGCTGCAAGGTCAGGCGACGGCGGGCGATGTCACCTATGTGCTGACGAGCTATGTCGTCATTCACGGCTATCTGCGCGATGTCGGCATGCACATCAACAACCTGCAGCGTTCGGTGAACGACATGGAGGAGCTTGTCGCGATTCACGATGTTGCGCTCGGCATCGCCGATGCACCGGATGCGCAGCTGATTGCGATCACCGGTGGGCGTATCCTGTTCGACGACGTGACGTTCCACTATGGCGGTCACGCGACGCCGCTCTATGACGGACTGTCGGTGGACATCCGTGCTGGCGAGCGCGTCGGTCTGGTCGGGCGTTCGGGCTCCGGCAAGACGACCTTCGTGAAGCTGATCCAGCGGCTATACGATGTGTCGGGCGGTCAGATCATGATCGACGGTCAAAATATCGCCGAGGTCACGCAGGAGTCGCTGCGCAGCCGGATTGCGATCGTGCAGCAGGATCCGATCCTGTTTCACCGTTCGCTGGCCGACAACATCGCCTATGGCCGGCCCGGCGCCAGCATGGCAGCGATTGAACAGGCGGCGCGGCTGGCGAATGCGCATGACTTCATCACCCGGCTGCCGAAAGGTTACGGCACGCTGGTCGGTGAGCGTGGTGTGAAACTGTCGGGCGGCGAGCGGCAGCGTGTCGCGTTGGCGCGTGCATTCCTGGCGGATGCACCGGTGCTGATTCTGGACGAGGCGACATCGAGCCTCGATTCAGAGTCGGAGGCGTTGATCCAGGAGGCGATGGAACGGCTGATGAAAGGCCGCACCTCGATCGTGATCGCGCATCGCTTGTCGACGGTGCGCAGCCTCGATCGCATTCTGGTGTTCGATCACGGGCATATCGCGGAAGAGGGCACCCATGCCACGCTCACAGTGCGACCGGGTGGCATCTATCGCGGTCTGTTCGAGCGTCAGGTGCTCGATCTCGATCGCACCAGTGCGGCCGGTTGATCGAGCAATTCCGACTACGCCAAAACTGGCGAAGGGCCCGGCGTTTTGCGCCGGGCCCTTCGTTGTTCAGAAAGTTATCAGCCGGCCTGTAAGCCGGGTTCTGTAGGGCATCGCCGATTTGCACCGGCGATACGTGACGGCCATTCCTCTGGGACCATAGTTGCCTATGGCCTCAAGCAACCTACCCGGACAGCGAGCAAGACATTGCCCCGCAGTGTTATCGCTCAAGGTGAGCGAACTGACTGCTTTGCCGTCCCTATTCGGTTTTGCTCCCGGTGTGGTTTGCCATGCCGTTTCCGTTGCCGGATACGCGGTGCGCTCTTACCGCACCTTTTCACCCTTACCGCGCCAACTCCTTGCGGAGGGAGGCGAGGCGGTTCGTTCTCTGTGGCACTTTCCCTGGGGTCACCCCCGCCGGACGTTATCCGGCACCGTATGTCGATGGAGCCCGGACTTTCCTCTCCCGCAGCCTTTCGACCATAGCAGGAGCGGCCGTCCAGCCGACTGACCAGAAAGCCATGGGGGTTGCCGGTGCCGGCGTCAAGCACTGACCGGCTACGCAAGCCGTCAAAATAAATTATCCTGAAGATGTCGTTCTGCTGCCGGTTCGTTCGACTGACGGCATGATCCCGGAAAGTGGAAACCAGTTTTCGGCTCTGATCATGCCCACGTCACGGCGAATGGCGCCGCTCAAGAGGAGACAACACAATGCAGTATCTGTTGATGATCTACCAAAACGAAGCCGAGTACGCGAAAATGGACGCCGCCACAGGCAAGAAGATGCTCGAGGAATATGGCGCGTTCACCCAATCCATCGTCCAGAGCGGCAATTTCAAGGCTGGCGACCGGCTGCAACCGACGACCACAGCGACGACGGTGCAGGTGCGCGACGGCAAGATGCTCACCACCGATGGTCCGTTCGCCGAGACGCGCGAACAGCTCGCTGGTTACTATCTGGTCGACGCGAAGGATCTCGATGCCGCACTGGCGATTGCAGCGCGGATTCCCAGCGCGCGGATCGGTTCAATCGAGGTGCGGCCGATCTGGGTCTATAACTGACACCATGACGCTGGCCGAAATCGACAGGATCTTTCGCAACGAGGCGGGTCGCGCGCTGGCGACGCTGATCCGCCTCGTCGGCGATTTCGATTTGGCTGAAGATGCGTTGCAGGATGCCTTCGCGGTTGCGCTTGAAAAATGGCCAACCGCCAAGCCGCCGGCAAATCCGCGTGCGTGGCTTGTCAATGTCGGCCGCAACAAGGCGATCGATCGTGTCAGGCGTCTGGTATCGTTTCGCGACAAGCAAGAACAGGTGACGCACGAGCTGTTGCTGAACGCGTGCGCAAATGACGATCGCTGTGATGACGCCGTTCTCGACGACGACATGCTGCGGCTGATTTTCACGTGCTGCCATCCGGCTTTCGCCGTGGAGGTGCAGGTGATGCTGACACTGCGGACCGTCTGTGGATTGAGCACCGCTCAGGTGGCACGGGCGTTTCTGATCGGCGAAGACGCCATGGCGCAGCGTCTGGTCCGAGCCAAACAGAAGATCCGCATCGCTGGAATTCCCTATGAAGTGCCTGTGCTGGATGCGCTCGAGCAGCGACTGCGCGGCGTGTTGGCGGTGATCTATCTGGTTTTCACCGAAGGCTACGTTGCCACGTCAGGTGACGATCTGATGCGGCCGGACCTAGCGCGGGAAGCAATCCGGCTGGCTCGTTTGCTTGATGCGCTGCTGCCGCAGCGACGCGAGATCAAAGGCCTGCTGGCGCTGATGCTGCTGCACGACGCGCGCCGCTCCGGTCGTGCGACGGCGGATGGCGACATCGTGCTGCTGGAAGCCCAGGATCGGTTGCTGTGGGATCATCAACAGATTGCCGAGGGATTGCGGCTGGTCGAGGACGCGTTGCACGCTCCGGGCCGACCCGATGATTATGTAGTGCAGGCCGCGATCGCGGCGCTGCATGCGCGGGCGCCAAGTTTTCAAGCCACCGACTGGCCGCAGATCGCCGGGCTATACGAAGTCCTGCTGCGGATCAGGCCATCGCCTGTGATCGAGCTCAACCATGCCGCGGCAGTGGCGATGGTCGATGGTCCGCAGCGTGCCTTGAATCTGATCGACGCATTGCAGGCGTGGGGTGGACTCGACGGCTACGATCTGCTGCCGGCGGTGCGCGCCGACCTGTTGCGCCGTCTCGGCCGGCACGATGCCGCCCGCGATGCGTATCATCGGGCCAGCGCGGCCACGCAGCTCGCGCCGCTGCGCCGGCTCTACGCGCGCCGGCTGGCTGAACTGGATCGGCAGGAGCCGCCGAAGGACTAGCGCGCGGCGGTCGTCGTCTCCGCCGGCAGGCTGGCGAGCAGGGCCTGCAGCGTGGTCAGCGTCGAGTGATCCACGAGGCCATCGACGCGCTCGGGACGGAAATGGCGCTGGAAGGCGGTGACCACTTCCATGGTCGGGGCATTGTACTGGCCATCGGTCTCGATGCCGTAGCCATAGCGCGCCAATGCATGCTGCAGCGCCAGTACGTCGTCGCCCGCGGTGCCGAGTTTCATGGTTTCGCCGCGCACGATCGGCGCCGGCATCACCCAGTGGCCGACGCCGGAATTGGCCAGCGAGTGCCACGGGAATTTTTCGCCGGGATCCTTCTTGCGCGAGGGCGAGACGTCGGAATGACCGAGCACGCGATGCGGCTGCAGGTCATGACGCAGCATGATGCCGCGGCACAGCGCGGTGACGGCAGCGATCTGCCGGCTTGGAAAATCCGGATAGCCCCAGTCATGACCGCGATTGATGATCTCGATGCCGATCGAGCAGGAATTGATATCCTCTTCGCCGGCCCAGAAACCGACGCCGGCGTGCCAGGCCCGCTTGGCTTCGGGCACCGTCTGCACGATGCGGCCATCCTCGAGCACGATGTAATGCGCCGAGACATCGGTGCCCGCGGTGCACAGGCGCGTGATAGCGCCTTCCGGATCGGGCATGCCGGTATAGTGCAGCACGATCATGTCGGGCACGAGGCCCTTGTTACGCTCACCGAAATTCGGCGACGGGATCACGTCGGAAACGACGGATGAATCCGGGGTAAAGGTCGGCATGTCCGCGGCACCCTTGGGAATCGGGAGGGCGCGTTGACGCTTGGAGTCGGATCCAGCGGGTGCGGACGAAGGTGAAGCCATCAGAAAACTCAGATCAGTCACGAGAACAGCGGCACATATTGGTTGCGCCGCAGGCGCGTACTATCCTCGACCGGCACCTTGCTATGCAACGACCGCATGACAGTTTTGCCCCATTTTTATCCACTGTGGGCTTAAAGCATCAGCACTACGATAAAACCGGCACTTGTAATTGATCGACTGCTCTCCAACCCATCAACGCTTTCTTAACGCTAAGTGCCGTTACTGAGTGGTGAAGAGCCAACCTGAAAAGGGCGGCCAAAGTTCCATTTTGACGCTCAGATCCCCATGGCAATCCCTAAAAATCCATGCGGACATCAGGCCTGCCTCGCGCAAAACGCGGGCGGCGCGTCGAATGGAACCCGTAATCGTGCGGCGATCGGGCTTTTCGGTCGGAAAAGCCGGGCGCCGCGCAGACAATTGAGGCGACATGGGCCTGTTCGTGTCCAGTTTGATTTTGCGCCTCGATGCGAAGGAACGGAACGCGCTGTCCGCGTGCTTCCGGCAGGCGTGCGCATGAGCACGCCCGATACAAGGCATATCTCCGTTCTCGGCGTTGAAGCTGTCGACATGCTGAGCCCGCGCGCCGGTGGTATTTATGTCGATGCCACATTCGGCGCCGGCGGCTATTCCCGCGCGATCCTTGCGACCGAGGGAACCCGCGTCATCGCCATTGATCGCGACCGGACCGCCATCGCCGGTGGTTTCGATCTCGTCGACGCGTCTGACGGCCGTCTCACGCTGGTCGAGGATCGCTTCTCTAATCTCGCCGATGTGTGTGCTGCGCAGGGCGAGCTGCTCGTCGATGGCGTCGTGATGGATGTCGGCGTTTCGTCGATGCAGATCGATCAGGCCGAACGCGGCTTCTCTTTTCGCTTCGACGGCCCGCTCGACATGCGCATGAGCCAGCACGGGCCAACCGCGGCCGACGTGGTGGCGAAGGCCTCCGAAGCCGATCTCGCCAATATCATTTATATCTTTGGCGAGGAGCGGCATTCCCGTTCCGTCGCGCGCGCGATCATTGCGGCGCGCAAGGAAGCGCCGATCGAGACGACGAAGCAGCTCGTCGATATCGTGCAGAAGGTCGTCTGGGCCAAGCCCGGCGAAATTCATCCGGCGACGCGCACGTTCCAGGCGCTGCGCATCTTCGTCAATGCGGAGCTCGACGAACTCCATATCGCACTTGCCGCTGCCGAGCGCGTGCTGAAGCCAGGCGGCCGGCTGTCGGTGGTCTCGTTCCATTCGCTGGAAGATCGCATCGTCAAGAATTTCATGACCGAGCGCAGCAAGACCGGCGGTGGATCGCGGCATCTGCCCGAGGTCGCGCAATCCCGTCCGCGTTTCTCGCTCGTCAACAAGCGCCCGATCATTGCGGGCGATGAAGAACTCAAGGCTAATCCGCGCGCGCGCTCTGCGAAGCTGCGCGGCGCCGAGCGCACCGATGCGCCGGCACAGGATGCCGGCCCGTTGCCGGGCTGGCCGACACTCGCTTCCGTGTTGAGGGGAGGCTGACCATGCGGATCATCCACCTTCTCGTGATCGCCGTGCTCGTCTTCGCCGCCGCCTATGTCTATCGCATCAAGATGGAATCCACGGTGCGCACCGAGAAGGTGCTGCGTCTGCACGCCGATATTCGCGAGCAGCGCGATGCCATTGCGTCGCTGCGTGCCGAATGGGCCAAGCTGGATGCGCCGATGCGGCTGCAGGGTCTGGCCGAACGCCATCTCAAGCTGCAGCCGATGACGGCGCAGCAATTCGACACGATGAAGAACCTGCCGGATCGGCCGCCGAACTTTGCCAAGCCCGGTGAGCCCGATCCGATCGGCGCGATGATCCACACCATCGATCCGGATATCGTGACCGGCTCGCTGCCGGCGCCGGAGGATCCGCAGTGACAGGTCAGCCGCTCGACCCGAACAAACCGATTGAACGGCCGCCGGAGCCCTGGCGCCAGCGTCTGATCCGCAGTCTGCTCTACGGACGCAACGTCGATCGTGCAGCGAAGGCACGCGCGCGCGTCGGTCTTGCGATGATCGCGTTCGGCGGCGTGTACGGCATCATTGCCGTGCGCCTGATCATGTTTGCGGTCAACGGCGACACCCATGCGGAACGCCGCGCCACGCGTGACGCCATCGCCACCGCACGTCCCGATATCGTCGACCGCAACGGCGCGATCCTGGCGACCGATGTGAAATCGCCGTCGCTGTTCTCGGAGCCGCGCCGCATCATCGACAAGGACGAAGCGGTCGAATTGCTCACCGGCGCGCTGCCTGATCTCGATAGCGCCGAAGTGCGCGAGCGGATTATGAGCAAGAAGGGCTTTGCGTGGCTGAAGCGCGAGATCACGCCGCAGCAGCAGCGCGACATCCATCGTCTCGGCATTCCCGGCATCGGCTTCCTGCGCGAGAACAAGCGCGTCTACCCGAGCGGCGCGGCGGTGTCGCATCTGATCGGCCTGACCAATATCGACAACCAGGGCATCGCCGGCATCGAGAAGTGGCTCGACAGCAACGGCCTTGCCGATCTGCATCGCGCGGGCTTTGCGTCCGATCGCCTGCAGAAGCCGGTCGAACTCGCCGTCGACCTGCGCGTCGAACATGCGCTGCGCGATGAACTGCTCAAGGCCAAGGCGAAATACAGCGCCAAGGCAGCATCGGGTCTGGTGTCAAACGTGAAGACCGGCGAGATCGTCGCCATGGTCTCGCTGCCCGACTTCGATCCGAACAATCCGAAGGAAGCGCACGACCCTGACCGTATCAACCGCCTGACCACGGGCGTTTATGAAATGGGCTCGACCTTCAAGACGCTGACGCTTGCGATGGCGCTCGACAGCGGCAAGGCCAATCTCAATACGATGTATGACGCGCGCTATCCGCTGAGCTACGGCAAGTTCAAGATCCATGACACCCATCCGGTGCCGCGTCCGATCTCGCTCGCCGAAGTGTTCACTTTCTCGTCGAACGTTGGTGCTGCGAAGATCGCGCTTGGGCAGGGCGTCGAAGCGCACAAGGCGTTCCTGAAGAAAGTCGGCCAACTCGATCGGCTGCGCACCGAACTGCCGGAAAGCGCGATGCCGATCGTGCCGAAACGCTGGGGTGAACTGAACACCATCACCATCGCATTTGGTCACGGCATGGCTGTGGCGCCGCTGCAGGCGGTGATGGGCGTCAATGCGATGATCAATGGCGGGTTGCTGATCCCGCCGACCTTTCTGAAGCGCACCGAAGAGGAAGCGCGGGAGATTGGCAAACGCGTCATCAAGAAAGAGACCAGCGACAAGGTGCGTTACATGATGCGCCTGAATGCCGAGACCGGTTCGGCACGACAGGCCGAAGCGAGGGCCAAGGGCTACTATCTCGGCGGCAAAACCGGCACGGCCGAGAAGGTCGTCAACGGCCGCTATTCCAAGAAGCAGGTGCTGAATTCCTTTACCGCCGTGCTGCCGATGGACAATCCGCAATTCCAGGTTCTGGTGATGCTGGACGAGCCGAAGGCGCTGCCCGAAACCCATGGTTTCATCACCTCGGGCTGGAATGCGGTGCCGACGGGCGGCAACGTGATCGCCCGTATCGCGCCGCTTTTAGGGCTCGAGCCGCGCTTCGATCTGGCGCCGTCCGACCGCCTTATTCTTGCGACATCCAAGGTGACTCAGTAACGCCGCATCTGCGCTTTACAGCCGGTGCAAAATGCGGTTTGCGTGGCGTTGCGGAACCCGATTTGTCACTCGATCTGGCCTGCCCGGAGCAGCATGAAACTACGCGATTTGTTCAACCCTGATGCCGTGATGGAGCCGTCCGTAGGGGACGTCATCGTCACCGGACTTGCTGTGGACAGTCGCGCAGTGAAACCGGGCGATCTGTTCTTTGCACTTGCAGGCGCGAAAACCGACGGTTCGCGTTTCATCGCGCAGGCACTGGCGTCAGGTGCCGTCGCCGTCGCCGGTGCCCACAAGCCCGACGATCTGTCCGTGCCCTTCGTGCGCACGCTTAATCCGCGCCTTGCGCTGGCTCTGGCGGCGTCGAAATTCTATCCGCGCCAGCCAGCGGTCATTGCCGCCGTCACGGGGACATCAGGCAAGACGTCGGTCGCATCCTTTGCGCGCGAAATCTGGGGCCGTCTCGGATATGCCTCCGCAAGCATAGGTACCATCGGTCTCGTCTCGCCGAAGCGTACCGTCTATGGCTCGCTGACCACGCCGGATCCGATCTCGCTGCACAAGCAGATCGACGAGATCACCGGCGAGGGCGTGACGCATCTCGCGCTCGAAGCATCGTCGCACGGCCTCGATCAGTTCAGGCTGGACGGCGTGCGGGTCTCTGCCGCCGGCTTTACCAATCTGTCGCGCGACCACATGGATTACCATCCGGACGTCGCGCATTATCTCAGTGCCAAGCTGCGGCTGTTCCTCAACCTGGTCGTGGACGGTGGCGTCGCCGTGATCGCGGCCGATCATGAGCACTCGCCGCAGGTGATCCATGCCGCACAGTCGCGTCACTTGCGTCTGATGAAAGTCGGTCGCAAGGGCGACGGTGTAGGCGAGGGCATTCGCCTTGTCGTTGCCACGGTCGAAGGCTTCGCGCAGAAACTCACACTTGAGCATCGCGGCAAGAGCCATCAGATCAAGCTGCCACTGGTCGGCGAATTCCAGATCGAGAACGCGTTGGTTGCAGCCGGCCTTGTCATCGGCACCGGCGGCGATGTCTATACGACATTCGCTGCGCTCGAACATCTCCAAGGCGCCAAAGGCCGTCTCGAGCAGGTCGGTGCGCACAACGGCGCGCCGGTCTTCGTCGACTATGCCCACAAGCCGGATGCGCTGGCGAAGGCACTGCAGGCGCTGCGTCCCTATGCGAAGCGCAAGCTCGTCGTGGTATTCGGCGCCGGTGGTGATCGCGATGCCGGCAAGCGGCCGTTGATGGGCGAGATCGCCAGCGAAAATGCCGACAGCGTGATCGTCACTGACGACAATCCGCGCAGCGAGAATCCAGCGGCCATCCGCGCTGCCATTCTGGCCGCTGCGAAAGGCGCTATCGAAATCGGCGACCGCGCCGAAGCCATCCGCGTGGCCGTCGAAGGTCTGCAGCCCGGCGATGCGCTGTTGATCGCTGGCAAGGGCCATGAAACCGGACAGATCGTCGGCGATCGCACGCTACCGTTCAGCGATCACGCCGCCGCCGCAGCGGCGCTTGCCAAGAGGACTGCATGAGCGAGTTTCTTTGGACATCGGCCGCGATGGTCGACGCGATGCACGCCACGACACAAGGCACGCTGCCGGAAGGTATCACCGGCATCTCCATCGATACCCGCACCATCAAGCCGGGCGAGGCCTATTTCGCGATCAAGGGCGACGTGCATGACGGCCACGCCTTCGTCGAAGCCGCGCTGAAAGCCGGTGCCGGTCTTGCCGTCGTCGAAGCCGCGCAGCGCGACAAGTTTCCCGCCGATGCGCGCCTGCTGGTGGTCGACGACGTGCTCGCGGCGCTCGTCGAACTCGGCATCGCCTCGCGTGCACGTCTGACGGCGCCGATCATCGCAATCACCGGTTCGGTCGGGAAGACCTCGACTAAGGAAGCGCTGCGCCATGTACTGGAAGCGCAAGGCAAGACGCATGCTTCGGTGGCGTCGTTCAACAATCACTGGGGCGTGCCGCTGACGCTGGCTCGCTGCCCGGCCGATGTGCGTTTTGCGATCTTCGAAATCGGCATGAATCACGCAGGTGAAATCGAGACGCTGGTGAAGATGGTGCGGCCGCATTTTGCCGTCATCACCACTGTCGAGCCGGTGCATCTGGAATTCTTCGCCGGTGTCGAAGCGATCGCCGACGCGAAAGCCGAAATCTTCTCCGGGCTTGAGCCCGATGGCGTCGCGATCCTTAATCGCGACAATTCGCAATTCGCGCGTTTGCAAAAGAGCGCAAAGAAAGCCGGTGTCTCGCGCATTGTCTCGTTCGGAGCCGACAAGAAGGCCGACGCGCGTCTGATCGACGTGGCGTTGCATCCGACCTGTTCGGCCGTGCATGCGAATATTCTCGGCCATGACGTCACCTACAAGCTCGGTATGCCCGGCCGCCACATGGCGATGAATTCGCTGGCGGTGCTGGCAGCAGCGTCGCTGATGGGCGCCGATCTTGCCCATGCCGCGCTGACGCTGTCGCAGGTCGTGCCGGCGGCGGGCCGCGGTATTCGCCATGTGCTCGAAGTGTCAGGGGGCGAGGCGACGCTGATCGACGAAAGCTACAATGCCAATCCGGCCTCGATGGCAGCGGCGATCAATGTGCTCGGCGCAGCAGCAGTCGGGCCAAAGGGCCGCCGCATCGCGGTGCTCGGCGACATGCTCGAACTCGGCCCCGATGGCGCGAAACTTCATGCCGGGCTGTTGGATGCGGTGCAGTCCAACGGCATCGATCTGGTATTTTGCTGTGGTCCTCTGATGCGCAATCTTTGGGACGCCCTTTCCACGGGCAAGCGGGGCGGCTATGCCGGGGATGCGGCGGCGCTCGAATCGCAGGTGCTGGCCGCGATCCGCGCCGGTGATGCCATCATGGTCAAGGGCTCGCTCGGCTCGAAGATGAAACCGATTGTCTCCGCGCTCGAAAAGCGCTTTCCCGGCAACGCCGCGCTCGACGACGCCGCGGTATAGGGCGGACTGAATGTTCTACTGGCTGATCGACTTCGCGGGCACCGTGCCGGTGTTCAATGTGTTCCGCTACATCACCTTCCGCACCGGCGGCGCGGTGGTCACCGGCGCACTGTTCGTGTTCCTGTTCGGACCCTGGATCATCGACAATCTGCGCCTGCGCCAGGGCAAGGGCCAGCCGATCCGCACCGACGGGCCCCAGTCGCATCTGGTCAAGGTGGGCACGCCGACCATGGGCGGGTTGATGATCCTGTCCGGCCTCGTGGTCTCCACGCTGCTCTGGGCCAACCCGCGCAATCCCTATGTCTGGATCGTGCTGGCGGTCACCCTCGGCTTCGGCTTCGTCGGCTTCTATGACGACTATCTGAAAGTGACCAAGCAGAGCCACAAGGGCTTTGCCGGCCGCACGCGTCTGCTGATCGAATTCATCATCGCCGGCGCGGCCTGCTTCGCCTTCGTCAAGCTCGGCCGCGATCCGCTGTCCTCCTCGCTGGTGATCCCGTTCCTCAAGGACGTGATCGTGAATTTCGGCTGGTTCTTCGTGCTGTTCGGCGCCTTCATCGTCGTGGGCGCCGGCAATGCCGTGAATCTCACCGACGGTCTCGATGGCCTCGCCATCGTGCCGGTCATGATCGCGTCTGCGAGCTTCGGCATGATCGCCTATCTCGCCGGCAACGCGGTGTTCTCTGATTACCTGCAAATCAACTATGTCGCCGGCACCGGCGAACTCGCGGTACTCTGCGGCGCTGTGCTGGGCGCAGGCCTCGGCTTCCTCTGGTTCAACGCGCCCCCGGCCTCGATCTTCATGGGCGATACCGGATCGCTGGCATTGGGCGGCATGCTCGGCTCGATCGCGGTCGCCGTGAAGCACGAGATCGTGCTCGCGGTGATCGGCGGGTTGTTCGTGCTCGAGGCGGTCTCGGTCATCGTGCAGGTCACCTCGTTCAAATTGACCGGCAAGCGCGTATTTCGCATGGCGCCGATCCATCACCACTTCGAGCAGAAGGGCTGGACCGAGCCGCAAATCGTGATCCGCTTCTGGATCATCTCGGTGATGTTGGCACTGGTCGGCCTCTCCACGCTGAAGCTGCGGTGAGATCGTGATCCCCGTCACCTCATTCGCCGGCAAGACTGTCGCCGTCTTCGGTCTCGGCGGCTCCGGCCTCGCATCCTGCCACGCGCTGCAGGCGGGCGGCGCCGAGGTCATCGCCTGCGACGACAGCATCGACAGGATGGTCCAGGCGACGCAGGCCGGTTTCATTACCGCCGATCTGCGCACGGTGGCATGGGGTGCCTTCGCCGCATTGATCCTGACGCCCGGCGTGCCGCTGACGCATCCGGCGCCGCACTGGACGGTGGTTGCCGCACAGGCCGCCGGCGTCGAGGTGATCGGCGACATCGAACTGTTCTGCCGCGAACGTAAGCTGCACGCCCCCGACGCGCCCTTCATTGCCATCACCGGCACCAACGGCAAGTCGACGACGACGGCGCTCGTCGCGCATCTGATGCGCGAAGCCGGCTTCGATACGCATATGGGCGGCAATATCGGCACCGCGATCCTGTCGCTGGAGCCGCCTACGGCTGGCCGCGTCCATGTGATCGAGATGTCGTCCTACCAGATCGATCTCACGCCCTCGCTCGATCCCTCGGTCGGCATCCTGCTGAACGTCACGCCCGATCATATCGATCGTCACGGCACGCTGGCGCATTACGCCGCGGTGAAGGAACGTCTCGTTACCGGTGTGCAGGCTGGTGGCACGGCGATCATTGGCGTTGGTGACGACTGGTGCAGCAAGGCCGCCGACCGCGTCGAACAATCCGGCAAGCGCGTGGTGCGCGTTTCCGTCGAGCATCCGCTGGCCGATGGCCTCACGATCCGCGGCAGCACCATCGTGCGCAATGCCGGCGGCGCGCAGAGCGATGTCGTCGATATCGCTGGTATCGGCTCGTTGCGCGGCCTGCACAATGCGCAGAACGCAGCCTGTGCTTCGGCTGCGGCACTGGCGCTGGGCGTCAGCCCGGCCGTGCTGCAAAAGGGCCTGCGCTCGTTCCCCGGCCTCGCGCATCGTATGGAGCAGGTAGGTCGCCAAGGCGGCACGCTGTTCGTCAATGACTCCAAGGGCACCAATGCCGACGCTGCGGCGAAAGCGCTGTCGTCCTTCAACGACATCTTCTGGATCGCCGGCGGCAAACAGAAGGAGGGCGGCATCACCTCGCTCGCCGAATTCTTCCCGCGGATCCGTGGCGCCTATCTGATCGGCGAAGCGGCCAATGATTTTGCGCAGACGCTGGACGGCAAGGTGCCTTACGAGATCAGCGTCAGTCTCGACGTCGCCGTGGCCAATGCCGCGCGTGACGCCGCCGAAGCCGGGCTCGCCGAGCCGATCGTGCTGCTGTCACCCGCCTGCGCCTCGTTCGACCAGTTCCGCAATTTCGAGATCCGCGGCGACCGGTTCAGGGAATTGGTGCTGGCGCTGGATGGGGTGAGGGCGGTTTAAGGCGCGATCTTCACGATCCAGTATCAGCCGACCTGTTCTGGCTCAGTCGAGGGAATATCACGCGGCTGTTAGGAGCCAACCGTCGAGGTCATTTGATCACACCGTGCAGGGGGCGTTGATGATTGGGCCGTCGGATGATCGCAAGGACACGTCGCCGCTGATCGAGGAGATCGCCGAGTTCGTTCGGCATCATGCGACGGGTTCGATCCTCCGCGTCGGCATCGATGGCGTGGACGGTGTCGGAAAGACGGTGTTCGCGGACACGCTCGCGCGTGTAATCGGCACGCTCGGACGGCCCGTTATCCGCGCCTCCGTGGACAGCTTTCACAACACGCGCGAGATCCGATACCGGCAGGGGAAAACCTCTCCACCTGGCTTTTACGCGGACTCCTACAATTATGTTGAGTTGCGGAAAGTGCTGCTCGATCCTCTCGGACCCGGCGGCTCGCGCGTCTATTGCCCTGCCATCTTCGATCACACCGTGAACGCCCCGGTCGCCGCTTGCTGGTCGATTGCCGATCCCGATGATGTCCTCGTCTTCGATGGCATTTTTCTGCACCGCCCGGAACTCAGGGACGTCTGGGACCTGTCGATTTTTCTGGATGCGCCATTCGCCATCACCATCCCGCGCGGCGCCGGTCGCGGCCCCGGATACGGATCGGCTGATGTGGATGCCGCGTCCAACCGGCGCTATATCGAAGGCCAGCGCCTGTATCTGCAAGAGAACGACCCGCAAAACCGCGCGAATCTCGTCATCGACTATTCCGATTTCACGCACCCTGTCGTCACAGCCCGCCGCTGCCCGCCCTGAATGAGGCCAAATTTTCACAATCCATTAACTGTCTGGCAACCACGATGGCCCATCGATAGGGGTTCATCGACCCGCAGGACGCGCCCATGATCTCTCGCGAACAACGCACACCGCTCAGCGAATGGTGGTGGACCGTGGACCGCCTGCTGCTGGCGGCGATCATCGCGCTGATGCTGGCGGGGGTGATCCTGTCGCTGGCGGCCTCGCCGCCGGTGGCGACGCGCATCGGGCTCGATCCGTTTCACTTCTTCAACCGGCATATCCTGTTTCTGGTGCCGTCGATTATCGTACTGATCGGCGTGTCCTTCATGACGCCGCGGCAAATCCGCCGCTCGGCGCTTGTGGTGTTCGCGATCTCCATCGCGCTGATCCTGGCGACCTTGCTGATCGGGCCGGAGGTGAAGGGTGCCAAGCGCTGGATCACCATCCTTGGCATCAACATCCAGGCCTCGGAATCCGCCAAACCGGCTTTCGTCGTCATCGCCGCCTGGCTGTTCTCGGAATCCGCGCGCAAGCCGGAGATGCCGGCGACCTCGATGGCGATCGTGCTGCTGATGATGCTGGTGTCGCTGCTGGTGATGCAGCCTGACTTCGGCCAGACCATGCTGATCCTGATGGCCTGGGGCTCGCTGTTCTTTATCGCCGGTATGCGCATGGTCTGGGTATTCGGCCTCGGCGCCACTGCGGCGGGCGGGCTATTGATGGCTTACTTCCTGGTGCCGCACGTCGCCGGCCGTATCAAACGCTTCATGGATCCCGCATCCGGCGACACGTTCCAGGTCGATACCGCCATGGAGGCCTTCTCGAATGGCGGCTGGTTCGGCCTCGGGCCGGGTGAGGGCATCGCCAAGCGCAGCCTGCCGGACAGCCACACCGACTTCGTCTTCGCCGTCGGCGCCGAGGAGTTCGGCATCCTGTTGTGTCTCGCGGTGCTCAGCCTGTTCGCCTTCATCGTGATCCGCGCGATGTCGCGCGCTTACGCCACCGAAGATCTGTTCTCGCGCTTCGCTGCCTCGGGCCTCGCCATCCTGTTCGGCGTGCAGGCGGCGATCAACATGGCGGTGAATCTGCATCTGATCCCCGCCAAGGGCATGACGCTGCCCTTCATCTCCTATGGTGGTTCGTCGATGATCTCGCTGGCCTACAGCGTCGGCATGCTGCTCGCTTTGACGCGCATGCGTCCGCGCACCGAAGTGGAGGCGATCGACGCCCACGTCGCGCGCACTTACGCGTGATGGGTACCGCGCCCCTCATACTTCTCGCGGCGGGCGGCACCGGGGGACATCTGTTTCCGGCGGAAGCCCTCGGCGTTGCGCTGATGAAGCGCGGACTGCGCGTGCGCCTCGTCACCGATGCGCGGGCGCTGAAATATAGCGGGCTGTTTTCGCGCGAGATGATCGATGTGGTGCCGAGCGAGACGGTGCGCTCCCGCAATCCCATCTCGCTGGCGCGCACTGGCATCATGCTCGCCGCCGGCACCGTGATGGCACTGAATCTGATGCGCACATTGAAGCCCGCGGCGGTGATCGGTTTCGGCGGCTATCCGACAGTGCCGCCGCTGTTCGCCGCGCGCCTGTTCGGCATCCCCAGCCTGATCCACGATTCCAATGCGGTGATGGGCCGCGCCAATCGCATGCTGTCCGGCAAGGTCAGCGCCATCGCCACATCGCTGCCCGGTGTGCTCGACCGCGATCCCGAATTGTCGAAGAAGACCACCACCACGGGCACGCCGATGCGCCCGGCGATCCTCGCCGCTGCGGCTGTCCCTTATGCGGCGCCGGATCTCACCGGGCCATTCCGCTTGCTCGTGGTCGGCGGCAGCCAGGGCGCGCGCATCATGGCTGATATCGTGCCACCCGCGATCGAGCGTCTCGAACCGGCGCTGTGGAATCGTCTCATCCTCACACAACAGGTGCGCGACGAAGACATGGCCCGCGTACGCGCCGTCTATGACAAGCTGAAGATCAAGGCCGAACTCGCGCCGTTCTTCAGCGATCTCCCTGCGCGTCTCGCGTCAGCCCAACTGGTGATCTCGCGCTCCGGTGCCGGCACCGTCGCCGAACTCGGCGCCATCGGGCGGCCTTCCATTCTGGTGCCGCTGCCCGGTGCGCTGGATCAGGATCAGTTCGCCAATGCCGGCGTGCTCGCCGACGCGGGCGGTGCACTCCGCATTGCGCAGGCCGATTTCACGCCGGATCGTCTGGCTGCGGAAATCTCGGCACTGGCCGGCGAGCCGGCGCGGCTGACTGCAATGGCGTCTGGCGCGCGCAAGGTCGGCCGGCTCGATGCAGCGGAACGGCTGGCGGACCTCGTCGCGAAAGTCGCGAAGATCTAACGCGAGCGATACACTCGTCACTCTCCACGGACTCGTCATTCGGGGGCGCGGGCGCACCTTTGCGCACGCGAACCCGGAATCCCGAGATGTTCATCACCTCTCAATCCCAAGCGGCGGAGAGGTGCTGATCACTTCGGGATTCCGGGTTCGCTTGCAAGAGCGAGCGCCCCGGAATGACGAGGTGAATTGCGGTTGCATATCCTGCTACACTATCCGTCGGTAGCATCGGCCAGGTGGGATAATGTGCAGCGATCCATTCGTTAGTATTCCGACCGCACAACGCGACACGGCGCGTTCGGCAATCGCTGCCGCGTTAGGTCGCGTGACAATCGATGCCATCAAACCCGTTCCGGGTGGCGTCTCGGGGGCGCTCGTCTATCGCATTGATGCGGGCGGCCGCCGCTACGTGTTGCGGATGGAGGGCCTTGCCAGTCCGCTGCGTAATCCGCACCAATATACGTCGATGCGCATCGCTGCAGAGGCAGGGATCGCGCCGCGGCTCTATCATGTGGACGAGGTCGCCCGCGTGGCGGTGATGGATTTCATCGTCGAACAGCCCTTGCAGTCCTATCCCGGCGGTCCCCACGCCTTGGCGCAGGCGCTGGGAGGAATGCTGCGTCGCCTGCAGGCGACGCCGAGGTTCGGGCGCTTCGTCGATTATCCAGATATCACCGCCCGGCTGTGGGCCCATGTCTGCCGCACAAATCTGTTTGCGCCTGGTGCGCTCGATGCCCACACGCAGCGTCTGGCAGACCTCCGTGGCGCCTATACGTGGAATAGCGATGAGGCGGTTTCCAGCCACAACGATATCCTGCCGCGCAACCTTCTGTTCGATGGCGAGCGTCTGTGGCTGGTCGATTGGGAGTCGGCCTATTGCAACGACCCGGCCGTCGACATGGCGACCATGCTTGATAACTTTGCGCCGTCACCTGAACTCGAAGAGGTGCTTTTGCAGGCATGGCTTGGTCACCCGCCTGATCGCAGCCTGCGCGATCGACTCGAACTGATGCGCGCGCTTACCCGTCTGTTCTATGCGGGCGTCCAGTTCAGCGCCGTAGCAACCGCGTCGCGCTTGGTGCCGGACACGGACCTCTCGGCACCTACACTTGCGGAATTCCGGCAAGCCTTGCGCGACGGGCGGCTGGCGCCCGATGCGTTGGAGACCAGGCATCTGCTTGGAAAGATGTATCTCGCTGCATTTTTCACCGGCGAGAAACCGCCGGGGCTGCCTCCGCCGATCAGTGCCTTTCAAGTGATGGGCACAGCGGAGGCATGATGACGAGATGCTGAAACGCTACAGCTTCACGCTCTCCACCAGATAATCCAAGAACGCCCGCACGCGCGCTGGCAACTGTCCGCCGTGGCCGACGAACACCGCGTGGATCGGTTCGATGTCGCCCGGGTTGAACGCCTCAAGCACCGGCACCAGTCGACCGGCTGCGATATCGGCCTCGACATGAA
This sequence comes from Tardiphaga sp. 813_E8_N1_3, assembly GCF_051811025.1. NCBI lineage: Bacteria > Pseudomonadati > Pseudomonadota > Alphaproteobacteria > Hyphomicrobiales > Nitrobacteraceae > Tardiphaga > Tardiphaga sp. 813_E8_N1_3. The sequence goes on along the minus strand of NZ_JBPWQE010000001.1, from coordinate 3,736,811 downwards.
AACGCGCGAGCCGCGCGATGCCCATGCCAGCCACGGCGAGGTGCTGCATCGCTTCGCCGTCGCTGACGAGGGCATTGCCTGACGGCATCACGGCGATTGTCTCGCCGCCGATCTTGAACGGCCAGCCGTTCTCCCACTTGGCGAAGCCGAAGCGCAGCAGATTGTGATGCGCGAGATCGTCCGGCGTCTTTGGTGTGCCGCGCTCAGCGAGATAGCCGGGCGAGGCGACCACGACCATCCGGCTCTCGCCGAGTTTGCGCGCCAGCAGTCGTGATTCGCGCATCAAGCCGACGCGAATGGCGACATCGGCGCGCTCTTCCAGGAGATCCACCACGAGATCCGTCAGAACGACCTCCACCTTGATCTCGGGGTAGCGCTTCGCGAATTCCGGCAGCAGCGGCAGCAGGAGACGCAGGCCGAAGGGCACGCTGGTGTTGACGCGCAGCAGACCGCTCGGTGTTGCGCCGATGGCGGCTTCGCGTTCGGCTGCGCCCATCTCGTCGAGAATGCGCAGCGCGCGCTCATAGAAAGCGCTGCCTTCCGGCGTGAGTTGCAGCTTGCGCGTCGAGCGATTGATGAGCCGCACGCCGAGCCGTGCTTCCAGCCGCGCCACCAGTTTGCTGACGGCAGAGGGGGTCATTCGGAAGGCCCGCGCCGCGGTCGAAAAACCGCCGAGCTCGACCACGCGGGTGAACACTTCCATCTCGCCGGAGCGGTTGACGTCCAGTCGTGACATCTGGCTTCAATCTATTGAGTGAATTCAATTCACAAATATTGTGCCTTAGGCATGTCTATCTCATCAATGTCAGGAGGTCCACATTTCCCGTTGTCGGGCATCTGGCCCGTTTCACGCACGGGATAGGATCATGCCTCTCGCACTTTACGCGCTTACCGCCGGCGCCTTCGGAATTGGCGTCACCGAATTCGTCATCATGGGTCTCCTGATCGAGGTCGGCGGCGACCTCGGCGTGTCGATCCCGGCAGCGGGTCTGCTGATCTCGGGCTACGCGCTGGGCGTCGTGCTCGGCGCCCCGATCATGACCATCGCCACCAGTCGCTGGCCGCGCAAAACCGTGCTGCTGGTGCTGATGGGCATCTTCACGCTGGGCAATCTCGCCTGTGCGCTGGCCCCGGATTACTGGAGCCTGATGGCGGCGCGCGTGCTGACCGCTTTTGCGCACGGCACTTTCTTCGGCGTCGGCTCCGTGGTGGCAACCAGCCTCGTGCCGGAGAACAAGAAGGCGTCGGCGATCTCGATCATGTTCGCTGGTCTCACGGTCGCGACCATTCTCGGCGTGCCGTTCGGCACATGGCTGGGGCAGGGCTATGGCTGGCGGTCAACGTTCTACGCTGTGACGGTGGTCGGACTCGTCGCGATGGTCGCGGTCGCGCTGCTGGTGCCTTCGGTGAAGGCGCCGGAAGAGCACAGCAAGCTGTCCGACGATCTCGCCGTGCTGGCGCGGCCCCAGGTGCTGCTCGGCCTGCTCACCACGATTCTGGGCTGGATCGGCATCTTCGCGCTGTTCACCTATGTCGCGCCGATCCTCACCAAGATCTCGGGCTTCTCCGATGCCGCGGTGTCGCCGATCCTGCTGGTGTTCGGCGCCGGCGCCATCGTCGGAAATCTCGCCGGCGGACGTCTGGCCGATCGCTGGCCCGCGGGCAGCGTGTTCGGCAGCCTGCTGGCCCTGGCGGTCACGCTCGCGCTGATCACCTTCGCCGCACACAATCAGGTCGCCGTCATCATCGCGATCGCATTGCTCGGTGCCACGGCTTTCGCCACCGCATCGCCCCTGCAGATGGCCGTGCTGCGTCAGGCTCAAGGCGCTGGCCAGAGTTTGGCGTCGAGCTTCAACATTGCCGCGTTCAATCTCGGCAATGCCATCGGCGCGTGGCTGGGCGGCGCGGTGATTGCGCATGGCGGCCTGAACGCGGTGCCATGGGTCGCGGCGCTCGCTCCGCTGGCCGGGGTCGCCGTGGCGCTCATCGCCAATCGTGCGGATCGCGCACCGGCACCGGTTCCCGCACCGGCGGAGTAGGGCATGCGAGGCGGATTCGCCTGATCCGCAAGCCAAATTTCCATCTTTTTCGTCATGGCCGGGCTTGTCCCGGCCATCCACGTCTGTTTGAAGGAGTCATCTGTTAGAACAAGCCTTGGTTGCCCGGACGTCCAGCGAAGCTCGCTTCGCGCTGCCCGGGCATGATGGAACATAGAGACGCCCCATGAGACTGCCGCGCGAAATCGGACCCATTCACTTTGTCGGTATCGGCGGCATCGGCATGAGCGGCATCGCCGAGGTGCTGTGCAATCTCGGCTACACAGTGCAGGGCTCGGACGCTTCCGAGAGCGCGAACGTCAATCGTCTCAGAGAAAAGGGCATCGCCATCCATGTCGGTCACAAGGCCGATAACGTCTCCGGCGCGGATGTGCTCGTTGTCTCCACCGCGATCAAGCGCGACAATCCGGAACTGATGGCCGCGCGCGCGCAACGCATTCCGGTCGTCCGCCGCGCCGAGATGCTCGCCGAACTGATGCGCCTCAAGAGCTGCGTCGCTATCGCCGGCACCCATGGCAAGACCACGACGACGTCGATGGTCGCGGCGCTGCTCGATGCCGGTGAACTCGATCCCACCGTCATCAATGGCGGCATCATCAATGCCTATGGCACCAATGCGCGGCTCGGCGCCGGCGAGTGGATGGTCGTCGAAGCCGACGAGAGCGATGGCACCTTCCTGAAACTGCCAGCGGATGTCGCGATCGTCACCAATGTGGATCCCGAACATCTCGATCACTTCAAGACCTTCGACGCCGTGCAGGACGCGTTCCGCCACTTCGTCGAGAACGTGCCGTTCTACGGTTTCGCTGTGATGTGCATCGATCACCCCGTGGTGCAGAGCATCGTCGGCAAGATCGAGGATCGCCGCATCATCACTTACGGACAGAACCCGCAGGCCGATGCACGGCTGGTCGATCTGAAACCCGCTAATGGCGGCTCAAGCTTCAAGGTCGCGTTCCGCGATCGCAAGGCCGGCACCTCGCACGAGATCGACAATCTGTTGCTGCCGATGCCCGGTCGTCACAACGCACTCAATGCCACGGCTGCGATTGCCGTCGCGCATGAACTCGGGATGTCCGATGAGGCGATCCGCAAGGCCATCGCCGGCTTCGGCGGCGTCAAGCGCCGCTTCACCAAGACTGGCGAGTGGAACGGCGTCACCATCATCGACGATTACGGCCATCACCCCGTGGAGATTTCCGCCGTGCTGCGTGCCGCGCGTGAAAGCACCGCAGGCAAGGTGATCGCCGTGGTGCAGCCGCATCGCTTCACCCGCCTGCAATCGCTGTTCGAGGAATTTTGCACCTGCTTCAACGATGCCGACACCGTGATCGTTGCGGATGTCTATGCCGCCGGCGAAGCGCCGATCGAGGGCATCGACCGCGACAATTTCGTGCTCGGCCTGCGCGCCCACGGCCATCGCGAGGTGATCCCGCTGCCGGAGTCGGCGGCGCTTGCTGGCCTGATCGCGGGCGTAGCCAAGAGCGGCGACACGGTCGTCTGCCTCGGCGCCGGCAACATCACGCAATGGGCCTATGCATTGCCGGGCGAGTTGAAGGCGCTGGGCTAAGCGTGGCTAGCTTTCCCGACATCACACCCGATCTCAAAGCTACGATGCCCGATCTGCGCGGGCGTCTGCTCGCGAACGAGTCCCTTGCGCCGCTGACATGGTTTCGCGTCGGTGGTCCCGCGCAGGTGCTGTTCACGCCGGCGGACGAGGACGACCTCGCTTACTTCCTCTCGAAGCTGCCCAGCGACATTCCCGTCACCGTTGTCGGCGTCGGCTCCAATCTCATCGTGCGCGATGGCGGGCTCAAAGGCGTTGTCATTCGCCTGAGCCCGCGCGGCTTCGGTGCGACATCAGCCGATGGCGATATCGTGAGCGCCGGCACCGCCGCGCTCGACAAGCGCGTGGCGGAGACGGCAGCAGCGGCGAATGTCGGCGGGCTGGAATTCTACTTCGGCATTCCCGGATCGATCGGCGGCGCGCTGCGGATGAATGCCGGCGCCAATGGCGACGAGACCAAGGATGTACTGATCGAGGCGACCGGCATCGGCCGCGATGGCACGAAGCACGTCTTCGACAATGCCGGCATGCAATTCGTCTATCGCAATTCCGGCGTCTCACCGTCGATCATTTTCACGTCGGCGAGATTCCGCGGAACGATTGCAGAGCCCGCAGCCATTCGCGCGCGGATGGAGGACGTGCAGGCGCATCGCGAGACCGCGCAGCCGATCCGCGAGAAGACCGGCGGCTCCACCTTCAAGAATCCGCCGGGACACTCCGCCTGGAAACTGGTCGATGCCGCCGGCTGCCGCGGACTGCGCGTAGGCGGCGCGCAGGTGTCGGAGATGCACTGCAATTTCCTGATCAACACCGGCGATGCCACGGCGAGCGATATCGAAACTCTCGGCGAGACCGTGCGTGCACGTGTACTGGCACAGTCGGGCATCGACCTGCATTGGGAAATCAAGCGGATCGGCGTCGCGCCGTAACGCTATATGTCTGACGCGTTTCCTTAACGCGAACCGGGACCACTTCGCTCGGAAACGCTTTGGCTGCTATTTCGGCGGTGGCGGTAGTGCCGACGCCGGTCCGGCCTCGCTGATGCTCAGGAGATCTTCCAGCGGCGCAGGGGCGACGCGGAAGGCGCCGTCGAACGGATGCTCCTGGAGCGCGATAATGCCGAGAGCGACGATGGCGCCGCTGGCGAACACCGTGAGCGCCGCGAGCATGGCCCGCGGACGTTCCAGATGCACCAGCGCCAGCGCCAGTTGCGTGATCAGCCCGAGCAGCAGGACCGACGTCCATTTCAGATCGTTGGTGTGGTCGGTCGACAGGCTGAGCCGGTCATTGCGCGCGGTCCCGGCGCGGATCGAGGCGCCCATCAGCGCCCCATGCACTGTGTTGCTGGCGTCGCGCGTGATGGCGGGATCGCTGATTTCGCGCAGCAGGCTGTCATAGGCCACATCGGTGCGCGGCGACTTCAGGCCAAGGAGCATTGCCGGCCATTCCTCCGTCACTTCCGATGTCACATAAGCCTTCAGCGCGGCGCGTATGTTGGACATGTCGGTGACCGATGCCACGCTCAGCGTATGGATGTTGCGCAACTCGCCGGCCTCGATCTGAACGGCGCGGACGGCCTGGCGGTTGCGGTCGCCGACGTCGCTGGCAAGGAAGCCCGTGAGCAGGCCGAACAGGATGGCCACCGAGGAAAAGAAAGGCGCGACGATGCCGTGGATGGACCGCAGCCGCATCGACAGCAGCCGGCTGGATGTCAGCCCCACGAGGATCAGTGCGACTCCGTAATAGATGGTGCCCAGTGTCGCGAAGATGCCGAAGGTAGAGAGTTCGAGCCAGGCTCTGATCATCAGGTCGCTTCCATGTCACCGTGAGGCGGGCTCGCAAAACCGTCCCCGACAAGGCATTATATGACTCGTATGACCTGATGCTATTGCCTTGTCGGCAAAGGCGCGATTCGCGGATGGGTTCGGAGACGACACGATGACGGAGCAGGCGAGACCTCAGCGGATCACCATCATGTTTGGTGGCCTGAACAAGGAGCGTCTGGTGTCGGTGGCCTCCGCACAGGCGCTGCACAGCGCGCTGCCTCACGCCGATTTGTGGTTCTGGGATGCCGATGACCGCGTCTACGAGACGTCGGGCACGGCGCTGCTCGCGCATGCGCGGCCGTTCGAGGACCCGTTCAAGCCCGGTGGCAGCAGCATCGGCGTGCTGACGCAGGCGCTCGACAAGGCCAAGGCCGAGAACCGCCTGCTGGTGCTCGGCATGCATGGCGGCGCTGCGGAGAATGGTGAGCTGCAGGTGATGTGCGAAATGCGCGGCATCCCGTTCACCGGGTCCGGTTCGGCATCATCCAATCTGTCTTTCGACAAGGTCGGCGCAAAGCGCTTCGCAGCCATCGCTGGCGTGCCCATCGCGGCGGGTGTCGCATTGAACGACATGGAAGCGGCGCTCGCCGAATACGGCAAGCTGATCGCGAAGCCCGCGCGTGATGGATCGAGCTACGGCCTTATGTTCGTCAATGCGAAGCAGGATCTCGTCGCGGTGCGCAATGCGGCCAAGACCGAGGACTATGTCATCGAGCCGTTCGTCGCCGGCGTTGAGGCGACCTGCGCCGTGCTCGAGCAGGCAGATGGCTCGCTGATCGCATTGCCGCCGATCGAGATCATCCCGGCCGATGGCGGTTTCGACTACGAGGCGAAATATCTCGCCAAGTCGACGCAGGAGATCTGCCCCGGGCGTTTCACGCCGGAGGTTTCAGCGGCGATCATGGATTTCGCGGTCAAGGCGCACCGCGCGATGTCCTGTCGCGGCTATTCGCGGTCGGACTTCATCGTGTCGGCCAAAGGCCCAGTCTATCTGGAGACCAACACGCTCCCGGGTCTGACCAAGGCGTCACTCTATCCCAAGGCGTTGAACGCGCAGGGGATTACTTTCGTCGATTTCCTGAATGGGCAGATTGATCTGGCGGTGAAGCGCGCAGGCGGGTGAGACTGCGTCCTCTCGGGTGTCGTCCCCGCCTAGCATGCCGAAGGCATGCGCGGGGCGGGGACCCATAACCACGGTCAATGTAATTGAAGCAGTAGCCGCGCCACATCTACAGCGCTCTCGCCCGTACTCTGGCGTGTATGGATCCTCGCCTTCGCGGGGATGACAACTTCAACGATCTCCCGGCCCCACCTTGCGCCGGCCACGATGCCGCCGCAGTTCCCTCGGGCACGTCGGCCACACCTCGGCTAAAGTCTTCCACAGCCGCATCAAATCGCGCTCTGCACGCATCCCCTTTACACTTTGTTTACCAGGAAGGCCGAAGGTTAACGCTGGCGGCGCGTGTTGCGCTTGGCTGCCGAGGCGTGAGCTGTGCGGGCGTTCCGTATCGTCGCGTATCGATGGAAAACCGGCCTTTTTCAAAGGCTTGAATCCATTCCGGCAGGACCGAGACGTCACTCGCGCCTTAAGTCCCGCGCCAATGCGGGCGTAACCTGTGACGAGCTCGTGGTATGGATGGTGGAGGACGCCTCTCTCGGTCGGCGCGACCCTTGAGGCCCCAAGCTGATCTTAAAATGGCTGCCCTTGGGGCAGGTATTCTGCTGCGTGAGCAGCTGAGCCCGCTCGCCCGCTTCTGGGCCCGTTTTCGTGCCGCCAAGCCTGTCGTCCGCGAACAGAGCACCAATCGCTTCATCGCGATGCTCGAGCGTTACGCGCCGCGCCGCGTCGGCATTGCCGCCACCGTGCTGATGCTGACCGGCAGCGTTGCGTTCGGCATGGTCAAGGGCAATCACGTCGACGAAATGGTCGAAGCCTTCAGCGATGCGCGCAATGTTGCGGCCAATGCCGCGGGCTTCCGCATCGCCTCTGTCATTCTCAACGGCCGCAAGCAGCTGACCCAGGACGAGATCCTGGCGATCGGCGGCGTCAATGGTCGCTCCTCGCTGTTCTTCCTCGATGCCGCGGCTGTCCGCGACAAGCTCAAGGCCAATCCGTGGATTGCCGACGCCAATGTGCTGAAGCTGTATCCGAACCGTCTGCAGATCGATGTCACCGAGCGCACGGCCTTTGCGCTGTGGCAGGAGGACGGTCGTCTCTCGGTGATCGCCGATGACGGTGCCGTTCTCGAAAACTACGTGTCGCGCCGCTTCATGTCGCTGCCGCTGGTGGTGGGCAAGGGCGCCGACAGTGGCGCCAGGGATTTCCTGGCACTACTCGATCGCTATCCGCAGGTCCGCTCAGTCACCAAGGCCGCGATCTTCGTCGGCGAACGCCGCTGGAATCTCCGCCTGAAGGACGGCCTCGACATTCGCCTCCCGGAAAACGACGTCGGCAACGCGCTGGCCATGCTCAGCAAGCTCGACAAGGAAGACCGCCTGTTCTCGCGCGACATCGTCGCCATCGACATGCGGCTGTCGGATCGCCTGACCGTGCGGCTGTCGGAAGACGCCGCGAAGGCACGCGAAGATCTGTTCAAGGCACAAGACAAGTCCAAGAAGAAGGCTGGCGCGGCATGACCGGTCTCGATCGCAACCAGGCGCCGAAAACGCGTCAGATGGCGGCCAACCGCACCGCGCTGGTGGCGTCGCTGGACGTCGGCACCAGCAAGATCGCGTGCATGATCGCGCGTCTGCGGCCATCCGCGCCGAACGAAGCCCTGCGCGGCCGCAGCCATGCGGTTGAACTGATCGGCTACAGCCAGATCCAGTCGCGCGGCGTCAAGTCCGGCGCGATCGTCGATATGGGCGAGGCCGAGCAGGCCGTCCGTCAGGCGGTGGCGCTGGCCGAACGTATGGCCAAGGTTCGCGTCGAATCCGTGCTGCTGTCAGTGTCGGCCGGTCGCCTGCAGGGCCAACTGATTGAAGCGTCAGCCGATATCAAGGGCGGCGCCGTCACGGCTTCCGATATCGCACGTGTCACCTCGACCGGCATGCGCCACGCGACGCCGCCGGGCCGCACGGTGCTCCATGCATTGCCGGTCGGCTATTCGCTCGATGGCGTGAAGGGCATTCGCGATCCCAAGGGCATGGTCGCCTCGCAGTTCGGCGTCGATATGAACGTCGTCACTGCGGACGCGACGGTCGCACGTAACCTGATGCTGGTCGTCGAGCGCTGCCATCTCAATGTCGAAGCCATGGCTGCGGCGCCTTATGTCGCGGGTCTCTCTGTTCTCACCGATGACGAGACCGATCTCGGTGCTGCCGTCGTCGAGATGGGCGCAGGTACGACAACGATCGCGACCTATTCCGGCGGACGCTTCGTGCATGCGTCGGGATTTGCGGTCGGCGGGCAACACATCACCATGGATCTTGCGCGCGGACTCGGTGCTTGCATCGCGGATGCCGAGCGAATCAAGACGTTATATGGCACGGTGCTGACGGGTGGCTCCGATGCGCGCGAACTGATGAACGTGCCGACGGCTGGTGATAACGATCGCGATTTTCCGCAGGTCGTGTCCCGCGCCACGATCGCGAACATCGTGCGTCAGCGTGCCGAGGAGATTTTTGAGATGGTCAGGGACCGGTTGGCGGATTCGCCCTTCGCTGCAGAACCGCGCGCACGCGTGGTGCTGTCAGGCGGCGCGTCGCAGCTCACGGGCCTTGCCGAACTCGGCAGCCAGATTCTCGGACGGTCCGTTCGCATTGCGCGACCACTCGGCTTCGGCCGGCTGCCCAATGAAGCCAAGAGCGCTTCGTTCGCGGTGCCGTCGGGCCTCTTGGTCTATCCGCAATTCGCTCACCTTGAACATGTCGAACCGCGGCATACGCGGCAGCTCAAGACAGGGACCAGTGACGGTTATTTCGGAAAGGTCGGACGATGGCTTCGAGAGGGCTTCTGATGAAATTTTTCCGGCCAGTGTTTTTTCCATCTCCGACGCCATCGGCCACCGGCCCATGGCATGACCACACAACGCGCGCGTAATCGAGAGGCAACCTCATGACCATCAATCTCAACGTACCTGATATCAGCGAGCTGAAGCCCCGCATTACCGTGTTCGGTGTCGGTGGCGCTGGCGGCAACGCCGTCAACAACATGATCACAGCCGGTCTGCAGGGCGTCGATTTCGTCGTCGCCAACACCGATGCACAGGCGCTGACCATGTCGAAGGCCCAGCGCATCGTGCAGATGGGCACGCAGGTGACCCAGGGTCTCGGCGCCGGTTCTCAGCCCGACGTTGGCGCTGCCGCCGCGCAGGAAGTCATCGACGAAATCCGTGATCACCTGACCGGTGCCAACATGGTGTTCGTGACCGCCGGTATGGGCGGCGGCACCGGCACTGGTGCAGCTCCTGTCATCGCCAAGACCGCGCGCGACATGGGCATCCTCACCGTCGGCGTGATCACCAAGCCGTTCCACTTCGAAGGCCAGCGCCGCATGCGCACGGCCGAAGCCGGCATTGCCGAGCTGCACAAGGTGGTCGACACGCTGTTGATCATCCCGAACCAGAACCTGTTCCGGGTCGCCAACGAGAAGACCACCTTCGCCGACGCCTTCGCGATGGCCGACCAGGTTCTCTACTCTGGCGTTGCCTGCATCACCGACCTGATGGTCAAGGAAGGCCTCATCAACCTCGACTTCGCCGACGTGCGCGCAGTCATGAAGGAGATGGGCAAGGCGATGATGGGCACCGGCGAAGCCACCGGTGAGAAGCGCGCGCTGACCGCAGCGGAAGCTGCGATCGCCAACCCGCTGATCGACGATAGCTCGATGAAGGGTGCCCGCGGCCTGCTGATCTCGATCACCGGCGGCAAGGATCTGACCCTGTTCGAAGTCGACGAAGCCGCGACCCGTATCCGCGAGGAAGTCGATGCCGACGCCAACATCATTGTCGGCGCCACCTTCGACGAGAGCCTAGACGGCGTGATCCGTGTGTCGGTCGTCGCCACCGGCATCGAGCAGGCCATGCTGGCCCGCAATTCCTCGGCTCCGGTCACTACCGTGACCTCGGCCATTGCTGCTCCTGCTGGCAACGGCGCTCCGGATGCCCGCTTGGCCGATCTGACCGCGCGTCTCCGTGCGGACAACCAGCGCATCGCCGCTGCGGCCGCCGCCAAGTCTGCAGGCGCTCCGGCTCCGGCCGCTGCGCCCCGCGCGCCGGCGACCAGCCATGAGCGTGCCGCGCTCGCCGCCATCGCCGCTGCCGTGGCTCCTGAAGCCGCTGCGCCGCAGCAGTATGGCGACGTGATGGTGCGCCCGATCGCGCAGAAGCCCTCGCTGTTCCCGGAAGCGCCGCGTCAGGAAGCCCCTGTCGAAGCGCCGATCCCCGAGCAGTTCATTCCGCCATCGGCCGAACGTGCTCCGCTGCGCGCTCCGCGGATGCCGAAATTCGAAGAACTGCCGATGCCGGCCCAGAATGAGATCCGTCAGGCACGCGGCGAATCGGAAGAGGAACCGCAGAAGGCTCGCCTGTCGCTGCTGCAGCGTCTGGCCAATGTCGGTCTCGGCCGTCGCGACGAGGAAACGGAAGCGCCGGTCTCCGGTCGTCCGTCGGCCCCGCCGATGGCTCCGATGCCGCCGCTGCCCGAACGTAAGCCACAGCGCAGCGTCGCCCAGCAGATGGGCAACGAGCCCCCGGTGTCCGAATACGCCCGCCGTCCGGCACCGCAGGGTCTTGATTCTCATGGCCGTCCGGCACCTGTTGCGCCAGCGCCACAGGGCGACGACCATCTGGATATCCCGGCCTTCCTGCGCCGCCAGACCAGCTGACCTTTGTTACAATCGTGTCGACGACCGAAGCCCCGGCTGGATCAGCCGGGGCTTTCGTTTGTGACGGCCGCCAAAAGCGGTGGAGTTCCTTAACCTATTGATAGTAAGTCATTAATCTTTACCGATGCGCTCTGCCAAGGCTCGAAAGAGCCGTGGAACCGGCAGAAATTTTGGTAAACCCCTGGCTTGATTGCGGCAAAGGTGGGGTAACAATCGGTAAAAAAGCGTGAGTTGGCGCACTTTGTGGCAGGGGTTAATGTCACTGCGACTCGGGGACTCAGGAGGCCGCAAGGTTCGACTGAGAGAGTCCCTCTCATGACGAGAGGCTACTTGGGTGGGTACCTTATGACTTTCAGCCGACAGACCACGCTTGGATCGCAAGCCACCGTTACCGGTGTCGGCGTCCATTCCGGAAAGCCTGTCAGTCTCACGCTTGGACCTGCGCCCGTCGATGCAGGTTATATTTTTGTTCGCACCGGTCTTGAAGGTGCCGATCGCGAAATCCAGGCCGACGCCAAATCTGTTATCGCCACCGAGTTTGCCACCGTGCTCGGCGATCGTGAAGGCCCAATCGTTTCCACCGCCGAACATGTTCTCGCTGCGCTGCGCGGCATGGGTGTCGATAACGCCACCATCGAAATCGATGGCCCGGAAGTTCCGATCATGGACGGTTCGGCAGCCGCCTTCGTCGCCGCCATCGATCAGGCCGGCATCGTGGAGCAGGGCGCCCGCCGCCGCTTCATTCAGGTTCTCAAACCGGTGCAGGTTGCCATCGGTGACTCGTTCGGCGAAATCCGCCCCTATGCCGCGGGCTTCCGCGCAGAAGTCGAAATCAACTTCGCCAATCCGGTGATTGGCCGCCAGAGCTACGTGCTCGACCTCAATCCTCAATCCTTCCGCCGCGATATCGCCCGTGCCCGCACCTTCGGTTGCATGAACGACGTGGCCCGCCTTTGGAGCGCCGGTTTCGCGCTCGGCGCGTCCTTCGAGAATTCCGTTGTGTTCGATGACGACAAGCTGCTCAACACCGAAGGCTTGCGCTATTCCGACGAATGCGCCCGCCACAAGGTGCTGGACGCCGTCGGCGATCTCGCGCTGGCCGGTCTGCCGATCCTCGGCGCCTATCGTTCGGTGCGCGGCGGCCACAAGCTCAACAATGCCGTGCTCTGCGCCCTGATGGCCGATCGGTCCGCCTGGAAGATCGTCGAAGCCGACGCCGTTCCGGCCCGCCGCGGGCGCGCCAGCGCCGATGTTACCTCGGGCATGCTTGGCGGTATGATCGCGCCGGCTTTCGGCCCGGACGTTTCCTGAGATCGGGCTTTCTGGCCTCCTTCTACCCGCTGCCGGTATTTTGCGTTGCGCTTTTGCGCGAGCGCGGACCTTTGCGTGTATCGGGACATCCCCGGTAACCATAACTCCCTGTATCTCCACATCCTTCGCCTTAATCCCGGCGAAATGGCTCCGTATCCGGTTGGTTAACGGACGTCATTCGGGTAGATAGAGCACGCGGTCGCCAAGCGAAGCTGCGGGCGCGTATCCGGTTGGTCCGTGATTGTGCGCGATCGCACGCGCAGACACCGCATGAAGGCGTCAGGTCTCAGATATATGTCGGCACAGCGCATTACGCTCGAATCCCGCGATTCCCTGCTCACCCGTTTCGGCCGCCACGTGCGGTTGGCGTCGAGCCTTATCGTGCTGGCCGTGCCGCTGAGCGGCTGTGGCACGGGCGCGCTGTGGGACAAGTTCGGCATCAAGGACGACACCTTCGTCGAGGAGCCCGCTGACAAGCTCTACAATGAGGGCTTGTACCTCATGAACCAGAACAAGGATCCCAAGGCTGCCGCGAAGAAATTCGAGGAAGTCGATCGTCAGCATCCGTATTCGGAATGGGCGCGCAAGTCGCTGCTGATGTCGGCCTATGCGGCTTACGAATCCGCCGACTACGACACTTGCATCGGCTCGGCCACGCGCTACGTCACGCTGCATCCCGGCAGCCCGGATGCGGCCTATGCGCAATATCTGATCGCCGCCTCGCATTACGACCAGATCCCGGACATCTCGCGCGACCAGGGCCGCACCGAAAAGGCGATGGCCGCGCTCGAGGAAGTGGTGCGTAAATATCCGACCTCGGAATATGCCACCTCGGCCAAGAAGAAGCTGGAAGGCGCGCGCGACCAGATCGCCGGCAAGGAAATGGAAATCGGCCGCTACAATCTCGAAAAGCGCAACTACACCGGCGCCATCAACCGCTTCAAGACGGTGGTGACGCAGTATCAGACCACGCGTCACGTCGAGGAGGCGCTGATGCGCCTGACCGAGGCCTATATGGCGATCGGCGTGGTCGGCGAGGCGCAGACCGCTGCCGCCGTGCTTGGCCACAACTTTCCTGACAGCAAGTGGTACAAAGACGCCTACAATCTTGTAAAGTCCGGCGGTCTCGAACCGAGCGAGAACAAGGGGTCTTACCTGAGCAAGGCCTTCAAGCGATTTGGCCTCGGTTAGGAACTGACCTCCCATGCTGGCCCGTCTGTCGATCCGTGACATCGTCCTGATCGAACGGCTCGATATCGAGTTTTCCCGCGGTCTTGCAGTGCTGACCGGTGAAACCGGCGCCGGAAAATCCATTCTTCTCGATGCGTTTGCGCTGGCCCTCGGCGGCCGCGGCGATGCCGGGCTGGTGCGCCACGGCGTCGAACAGGGCCAGGTGACGGCCGTGTTCGATCTGGCCAGGGGCCATCCGGCACTGGTGATTCTTCGGGATAACGGTTTCGACGACGAGTCCGGCGAGATGATTCTGCGCCGCGTGCAGCTCGCCGACGGCCGTACCCGCGCCTTCATCAACGATCAGGCGATTTCCGTGCAGACCATGAAAGCGGTCGGCGCCGCTTTGGTCGAGATCCACGGCCAGCACGATGAGCGCGCCCTCGTGGATGCCGCCACGCATCGCCGCCTCCTCGATGCCTTTGCCGGGCTGGAGAAGGACGTCACGGCGCTGGAAGCGCTCTGGGACGCCCGCAAGACCGCCTATGCGGCGCTGGAGACCCATCGCGCCAATATGGAGCGCGCCGCCCGCGACGCCGATTATCTGCGCCATGCCGCGGATGAGCTGAAGAAGCTCAATCCGAAGGAGGGCGAGGAGGCCAAGCTCGCCGAGCGCCGCACCGGCATGATGCAGGGCGAGAAGATCGCGGCCGATCTGCGCGAGGCGCAGGAGGCTGTGTCTGGCCATCATTCGCCGATCTCGTCGTTGGCCGCCGCCGTGCGCCGGCTGGAGCGCCGCGCCGGATCAATGCCGACGCTGGTCGAGCCCGCGGTGAAGGCGATCGACACCGCCATCAACGCGCTGGAAGAGGCCGACCAGCATCTCACCGCCGCGCTGATTGCCGCCGATTTCGATCCCGCCGAACTGGAGCGCATCGAGGAACGTCTGTTCGCGCTGCGCGGCGCCGCGCGCAAATATTCGACACCGGTCGACGGGCTCGCCGCGCTGGCCGCGAAATACTTTGCCGATGTTGCCACCATCGATGCCGGCGCCGGCCAGCTCAAGGGACTGGAGAGCGCGGCGTCGGAGGCCGACAAGAAGTATAGCGCTGCGGCGAGCAAGCTTTCGGCCGCGCGCATCAAGTCCGCCGAGAAGCTCAACAAGGCCGTCATCGCCGAACTCGGGCCGCTCAAGCTCGAACGTGCGAAATTCATCACCCAGGTCGACAGCGATGCAGGGACGCCGGGTCCGCACGGCATCGATCGCGTCGAGTTCTGGGTTCAGACCAATCCCGGCACCCGTCCGGGCCCGATGATGAAGGTCGCCTCCGGTGGCGAACTGTCGCGCTTCCTGCTCGCGCTGAAAGTCGTGCTCTCCGACAAGGGCTCCGCGCCGACCTTGGTGTTCGACGAAATCGATACGGGTGTCGGCGGCGCGGTGGCCGACGCCATCGGCGCGCGCCTGGCGCGGCTCGCCGGCAAGGTCCAGGTGATGGCCGTCACCCACGCTCCGCAGGTTGCGGCACGGGCCGACCAGCACCTACTGATCTCCAAGGACGCCCTCGACAAGGGCAAGCGCATGGCGACCCGCGTCAACACGCTGGCCAAGGACCACCGCCGCGAGGAAATCGCACGCATGCTGGCCGGCGCAGAGATTACCGCTGAGGCGAGGGCGGCGGCGGATCGATTGCTGCGTTCGGCCGTTTAATAGGCGGTCGGTCGGAGAACGTTAAACATGACTGATTTTTTTGGCGAGCCGGGTAAGCGCGAAGATCTAAATTTCGGAAGAAGCGAGGATCGCGAGAAGGCAATCTCGCGGCTCGCTCGAGATATTCCTCAAGTCTTGTCCCGCTATAACTCCAGCACTGTCGAAAAAACCTTCAAGTACCTGCCAGATAATTTGTTGCGCGATTTATATGTTACTTTTCACTATCCGATTTTCGATCAGTACTCGAAGGTTGCGGATAAGAAGGATTTTTTGTCCTTCGCTAGAAGCAACATCGAAAAATTTCAGAATCTCTCAACGACCTACAGCAAGCTATTCGACTTTGTTCGGATTCAAGACAATTTGTACAACAATCAGTCCAAGTCGGATGTCAAAGATGCCGAGTATGATTGTTTAAAAGATTTGTTGTTGTTGGCCGAGGAGTTTGGCGGAGATCGCATCCTTAGAAGGTATTTGGACGTTGGAGCAAGGCCGTCCGGATCATTTGCAAAGGTGCGGCACTCGGTGCCGATGCTTTCGCTAAATAACGCATTTGACGACGATGATGTCTCAGAATTCTTGGCGCGGGCCAGCAGATTCCTCCGGTTGAATTCAGAGAATATCCCTGAAGTGGTTGCTGAGCCGAAGATCGACGGTCTCTCTATGTCATTGCGGTACGAGTATGGAAAGCTCGTGACCGGCGCTACGAGGGGCGATGGTGCGGAAGGCGAAGACGTCACTGCAAACGTGAAAAATATTCCCGAAATACCAATGGAGCTAAAAGGAAAAAGGATCCCTGAAGTCTGCGAGGTGCGTGGTGAAGTATATATCCGTACCGAGGACTTTGTGTCGTTCAACGAGCGGCAAAAGAATTCTGGAAAGCAGGTTGCAGCAAATCCAAGGAATTTCGCTGCTGGTTCACTGCGCCAAAAAGATCCTGTGGTGACGAAGTCTCGCCCATTGAAGTTTTTTGCCTATACATGGGGTGAGCTAAGCGAACGTCCCGCCGATACTCAGATCGGCATGCTGAAGTGGATGAAGAAGCTGGGATTCGTTGTGAATCCCCTTGTTCAAGTATGTAAAACCGTCGACGAGGTAATTGGTTTCTACAGGGATATCGAATCCAAGCGCTCGTCGCTTGGCTACGATATTGACGGAGTCGTTTACAAGATTAACAGGCTTGATCTGCAAGATAGGCTCGGTTTTGCCGGCCGCGCGCCGCGCTGGGCCATCGCGCATAAATTCGCGGCCGAGCAGGCGACCACGGTGCTGGAGAAAATCGATATCCAGGTCGGCCGCACCGGCGCGCTGACGCCGGTGGCGCGGCTGACGCCGATCACGGTGGGCGGTGTCGTGGTGTCAAATGCGACGCTGCACAATGCCGATTACATCAAAGGCATCGGCAATGACGGCCAGCCGCTGCGCGACGGCGTCGATATCCGCGAAGGCGACACGGTGATCGTGCAGCGCGCCGGCGATGTGATCCCGCAGGTCGTCAATGTTGTCCTCGACAAGCGCCCGAAGAGCGCAAAGCCGTATGAATTTCCCACCAAGTGTCCGGTCTGCGGCAGCCACGCCATCCGCGAGAATGACGAAGTCGTCACGCGCTGCACCGGCGCGCTGGTGTGTCCGGCGCAGGCGGTCGAGAAGCTCAAGCATTTCGTCTCGCGGCTGGCCTTCGACATCGACGGGCTCGGCGACAAGCAGATCCAGGAATTCTACGACGAGGGCATCATCATGCATCCCGTCGATATCTTTACGCTGCAGAAGCGCGACGAGCGCAACACCAAGAAGCTGCGAGACCGTGAAGGTTACGGCGAGACCTCGGTGCGCAACCTGTTCGCCGCCATCGATGACCGCCGCAAGATCGAGCTCAATCGCCTGATCTTCGCGCTCGGCATCCGTCACATCGGCGAAGGCAATGCCAAGCTGCTGGCCCGGCACTATGGATCATTCACCGCGTTCCGCGATGCGATGCTGGCGGCCGCTGCGGGGCAGGGCGGCGAGGAGAATACGTCTGAAGCCTATTCCGATCTCAACGCCATCGACGGCGTCGGTGAAATCGTCGCAGACGCGGTGGTCGAGTTCTTCGCCGAAAAGCGTAACGTCAAGGCGCTCGACGAATTGCTTGGCGAGATCGAGGTGCTCGATGTCGCGCAGGCCAAGACCGACACGCCGGTGGCCGGCAAGACCGTGGTGTTCACGGGCTCGCTGACCAAGTTCACGCGTGATGAAGCCAAAGCCGGTGCCGAGCGCCTCGGCGCCAAGGTCGCAGGCTCGGTGTCGAAGAAGACGGACTATGTGGTGGCCGGCGAGGATGCCGGCTCGAAGCTCACCAAGGCGCGCGATCTCGGCGTCGCCGTATTGACGGAAGACGAGTGGCTGGCGCTGATCGGGGGGTAGGGGCGATCGTACCCGGCATTTTCCCGCGCGCTCGCTCCACACTCGTCATGCGGGGTGCCGTCTTGGCTCGTCATTCCGGGACGCATGAAAGCGGCGAAGCCGCTGCAGTGCGAACCCGGAATCCCGGAGTGTTTGGCTCTACGGAGACTCCAACGTTGAGATTCCGGGTTCAGTCCCGTCGCCTTCGGCGCCGGTCCCGCCCCGGAATGACGAGTGTGGGCCCTAACATCCATAAACATATTTTCCTATATCCCGTTGACAGCATCCCTGTCAGGTTTATATTCCCCTCCGTCCAGCCCCGATGAGAGGGGCGAGCGCGATCGTCACGTTCGCGGGGCTGGGTGCGGTGGACGCCGGAGATGCGGCGTTACGCGGTTCATGGGTGACGTCTGTCTTCGGGCAGGACGGATCTGCGCCAGCACTGCCACTGGCAAGGAGACGGCCGACCTTGGGATGGAAAGACCCCTGGACAGTGTGACGGACGACCAAGTCAAAACGCGTCCGGCTTTCTCGCTTGAGGCTCCCTGTCCCTCCGCCGTGGGACCATAGTTTTGGTGATCGGATCGTTCGCCAAGGCAAAGCGCAAGCAGGCTGAAAAAACACCGCAGGCGGAACGTCGGGCACTCGCTCGGCGCCTCCGAAAGTCCTGATGCATTACCCCTGCGGAAGACCGCATCGGCATCAGGCCCAAGGGTGCAACGGGCACCCGGCGTTCCGCACGCCCTCTCGCAAGGGGGCGGGAATGCGAAACACGACGGCGCCCCCGCGCCGCAAACAATGGGGGCGATGACGCATGTCTGCGGAACAGTGGCTGTTTGACATTCACATCAGCAACGACGCACAGGCGCCAAAGGAATCCCTCCCCCAAGCGAAGCGCAGTGGGGAGGGGCGGCCGATAGGCCGGGGTGGGGTCTCTCCCATGCGAGGACAGCGTTCGTGGCACGACCCCACCCGTCTCGACCGCCCGTGCGAAGCGAAGCTTCGCTAGAGCGGTCGATCCACCCTCCCCACCGCGCGCGGCTGCGCCGCGCTAGGGGGAGGGAGAAGAAAGCTCCTACAACAACCCGCTCTCTTCGCCTTCGGCCTACTCGATCAGTTCTTCCGTCACCACCGTCTTGCGGCGGGGGACCAGGAAGATCATCGCGGCTGCGCAGCCGCAGGACAGCACGACGAGCGCGATGTTGAGCGGTACCGGTGTCGCGAAATGGCCGCCGAGCCAGGCGCCGAATTGCGAGCACAGCGAACCCAGGCCCATCTGCAGGAAGCCCATCATGCCGGATGCCGTGCCCGCGGCATGCGGACGAATGCTGAGCGCACCCGCGGCGCCGTTCGACATCACGAAGGCATTGCCGAACATCACGATCATATGGGTGAGGAACAGCCAGGCCGGATTCTGGTTCAGCCCGGTGAGGCCCCAGACCACATTGAGCAGCGCTCCGCCGAATTGCAGCGCGAGGCCGAACCAGATCAGTTGCTCGATGGTCCGGCGCGGCGCAAAGCGCACGCAGCAGAGATTGCCGACGAGATAAGCAAGACCCGACGTCGCGAACCACGCGCCATATTCGGCGGAGCTGCGGCCCATCTGCGTGACGACGACATAAGGACCGGCGCCGGCAAAGGTGAAGATGATCCAGGATGCCACGACATAACACAGGAGATAGCCGATGAAGGTCCGGCTGCGCAGCAGGACGCGGGAGTCGGCGATAAATCCGCCGCCGCTCACGTCACTGGCTGCGCGCCGTCTTGTCTCCGGCAGAAAAAAAGCGATGGCCAGCGTCACGACCAGCGAAGACGCCGTGACCACATAGAAGATCGCGCGCCAGCCGAAACCGGTTTCCAGGAGACCGCCGGCCAGCGGGCTCAGCATCTGCGCGATCATCATGACCGCGATGACGAGGCTGATCATCGCGCCGACGCGTTCGCGCGGATAGAGGTCCCTGATGATGGCGCGGCTCATCACCATGCCCGTCGCGCCGCCGAGCGCCTGAAAGAACCGTGCGGCGATCAGCTGCGGCAATGTGAGTGCAAAGCTCGAGCCGATGCCGGCGATCACCATCAGGCCGAGACCGGCAAGCAGCACCGGACGCCGGCCGAATTTATCGGACAATGGCCCCATGATGAGCTGCGAGAAGGCGAGCCCGACCATGTAGAGCGACACGGTCATCTGCGCGATGGAGATATCGGCGCCGAAGGTGCGGGCGAGTTCGGGCAGCGCCGGCACCAGCATATAGAGCGAGATCGGCGCGATGCCGGTCATCACCACCAGCAACAGCAGCATCACCCGCGATTTGGAGAGGTCGACGGCGTCGACTTTTGGAAAAGGCGGGCTGTAATTCACGTGGTGGCTGTTCTCTCGCTATTGCGGCTGCATCAGCGGTTCTGTCGCCGCTTCGAGCCAGACCCGCGTCGCTTCATCGTCGAGCAGCGGCATCACCTCGCGGCGAACGCGGGCATGGTAGTCGTTGATCCACTTCAGCTCGCGCTTGCTGATGCGATGCGCATTGATCAGCCGGCGGTCGATCGGCGCCAGTGTCAGCGTCTCGAATGCATTCATCGGCTGCTCGGCGCCCTCGATATGGGCCTCGACCACCAGTTCGAGGTTCTCGATGCGAATGCCGAAGGCGTCGGTCTTGTAGTAGCCGGGCTCGTTGGAGAGGATCATGCCGCGCTTGAGCGGCGTAGTGCCGAGCTTGGAGATCCGCGCCGGACCTTCATGGACCGACAGATAGCTGCCGACGCCGTGGCCGGTGCCATGGGCGAAATCGAGACCGGCGTGCCAGAGAAACTGCCGTGCCAGCGTATCGAGCTGCGCGCCGGTGGTGCCGTCGGGAAACGCCGCGCGCGCAATTGCGATATGGCCGCGCAGCACGCGGGTGAAGCGGTCGCGCATTTCGTCGGTCGGCTCGCCGATGGCGATGGTGCGGGTGACGTCGGTGGTGCCATCTTCATATTGCGCGCCGGAATCGATCAGCAGCAGATCGCCCAGCGCGATACGGCGATTGGTCTTGCGGGTGACGCGGTAATGAACGATGGCGCCATTCGGCCCGGTGCCGGCGATGGTCGGAAACGACACATCCTTCAGCGCGCCGGTCTGGCGGCGGAATGTCTCCAGCGCCTCGACGGTATCGATTTCGGTGAGCTTGCCCTTTGGTGCCTCGCGGTCGATCCAGGCGAGAAAGCGCGCCAGTGCCACGGCATCGCGGCGATGCGCGGTCTGCGTGCCCTTGATCTCGACGGGATTCTTCACCGCCTTGAGCAGTGCGACGGGATCGGCACCGCGAAGGGGCTTGCCGCCTGCGGCTGTGATCAGCCGGCTCAGTGCATCGGCGGCGGTGGCATTGTCGAGCGCAATTGATGCACCGGAGGCGGCGAGGTTGCTCAGCGCCGATATCAGCGCATCCGGCTCCTGCACATCGGCCGAGACCTCCAGATGGTTGCGTGCGCTGTTGGAGAGTTTGCGGTGGTCGACGAACACCTGCGGCCGGCCGTGTTTCGGCACCAGCGCATAGGACAGCGGCAACGGCGTATGCGAGACATCGGCGCCGCGGATATTGAAGGTCCAGGCGACCGCATGGGAATCTGACAGCACCAGCGCATCGACACGAAGCCGTTCCATCTCGGCGCGGATCTGGGCAAGCTTGTCGGCTTCGGAGACGCCGGCGAATTCGAGGCCATGGATCGATACTGCGCCGAGCGGCGGCGCCGGGCGCTCGGTCCAGACCGAATCGAGCGGATTGCTGTCGACCGCGACGAGTTCGGCGCCGGCCTTGGCGCAGGCGGCTGCCAGCCGTTCGGCTGCCGCAGAAGTGTGCAGCCACGGATCAAATCCGAGGCGATCTTCGGGCTTGAGGTGATCGGCGAGCCAGCTTTCCGGCGGCGGCTCGACCAGCGACTGGATGCTCCACGCATTCACATCAACTTGTTTCGCCGCCTGCAGCGTATAGCGGCCGTCCACGAACACGGCGGCTTGCTGGAGCAGCACCACGGCCATGCCGGCCGATCCGGTGAAGCCGGTGAGCCAGGCCAGCCGCTCGTCGGAGGGCGGCACATATTCGTTTTGCTGCTGATCGGCGCGGGGAATCACGAAGCCTGCCAGTTTCCGGCGCAGCAATTCCTCGCGAAATGCGGCCAGCCGCGCAGTCAGCGCCACGCCGCTTTCGGGCTCTTCGAACGTCTGGAAATGGGCTTCGAACATCGCGGGATTATCCTATGGGTGCGCTGTCAGGCCCGCAATCGAGGGGCAGGGTTGCGCGGATTTGGCACAAGTTATGCTTGAAATCTGATGGTTGTGTTCAACCGGATGGAACAATTTCACCCGGCTTGTGTTGTCGGCGCGATGCTTGGCCATCCAGAGTGTCTCAACTCAACGAAGAGGGGATACACAATGCCTGCTTTTACGTTCGAGAAAATTTCGCCACCGGCCACGCATGGCCATTCCCAGCCGACCCAGATTCAGTCCACTCAAGTCCTGCCCAATCAGCCAAATCAACGCAGCGGCATCATCCAGATTCTGGGCCGTTTCGTCGAAGCCCGCGTGACGCGCGTCGAGCGGCTGGAAAATGCAACGCTTCGTCGCCGCGACGTACCGCCCCCGAAGTAGCAAACCCCGCCAGCAGCTTTCGCCAGATCGCCCGTCATTATTCCGGAGTTCGGAAAATGACGAATGGCGTATCAGCCTTCGCGCTGCATCAACAGGCTGCTCCAGCCCTCAACGATCTGATGCTTGCGTAGCACCAGCCCGCGGGCGCGATACGCGGCGATCACGCTCATCGCCTGATGCGGTAAAAGCCCGGACAGGATCACCATGCCGTTGCGCGTGAGGTGCCGGCTCATATCGGTGGACATCGCCCGCAGCGGGTTGGCCAGGATGTTTGCGAGGATCAGATCGAACGGCGCGCGATCGCCGAAGGCCGGCGAGGAAAAGCCGGTGGCGCAAACGGTATCGACGAGATTACCAACGCCGTTGAGCCGCATGTTCTCGCGCGCCACCTTCACAGACATCGGGTCGATATCGGTCGCCAGCACGCGGCGTTTCGTCGCCTTCGCAGCAGCGATGGCCAGCACGCCTGTGCCGGTACCCAGATCGAGCATCCGTTTCGGCGCCTTCGCACGCAGCACATAATCCAGATAGATGAGGCAGCCGCGCGTGGTGCCGTGATGGCCGGTGCCAAAAGCCAGCGCGGCCTCGATCTCGATGCCCAGTTGATTGGGGCGTACTTGGTCCCGGTCATGCTGGCCGTGGACGATGAAGCGGCCGGCGCGCACTGGCACCAGACCCTTAAGACTTTCCTTGACCCAGTCCTTCGCTTCGATGCTGTCGAACACGATGCTCGCCGCGACGGTATCGTCCGAGGCGAGGCTCACGAGGTCGCGGATCGACGCCTCGTCCGGCGGGTCGGCGAAATGCACGGTGACGTCCCAGCGGCCCTCGGGGCTCTCGAATGCAGCGATCGCGGCCTGGCCTTCCTCGAAACTCTCGGTGAGGAGATCGACAATGCGCTTGGCGCTGAATTCGTCGCCGACAGCGAAGGTGGCGCGGCTGGTTCCTTGGGGCGTGGTCATCGCGGGTCCGGGTGGCGTCGTGAACAGGGTCTGCACAGCTTAGGCGGGCTTGGTACAGGGTTTATACCGGCGGGGATACAGGGGCGATACAGCGGCCGTGCACAAGGTTATAAGCCGATTATACCGCCGTCCTCCCGAGCTTCCGCACAGACTTGTTCAGGACCCATCCACCGCCTGTTCACAGGCTTATCCACAGGATGTCCTCAGCCGAACAGCGCCCGGTGGTCCCTGAGGATCGCCTTGGCCGCATTGTGGCCAGGCGCGCCTGTGACGCCGCCGCCGGGATGTGCACCCGAGCCGCAGTGATAGAGACCCTTCAGCGGACCGCGGTAGTCCGCATGGCCGAGCATCGGCCGGGCCGAAAACAACTGGTTCAGGCTGAGCGCGCCATGAAAGATGTCGCCGCCGAGCAGGCCGAAGTCGCGTTCGAGATCGAGTGGCGATAGCGCCTGCCGGCCGATCACACTGGCGGCAAAGCCGGGCGCGTAGTCGTCCACCGTCTTGATCATCAGGTCCGCGACCTCGTTACGATGGTCATCCCACGATGCGCCGTTCGGGAGTGTCGGCGCAACATGCTGGCAAAAGAGACTGGCGACGTGCTGGTCCGGTGGGCTGAGGCTGTCGTCGAGCGTCGAGGGGATCAGTACTTCGACAATAGGCTGGCGGCTCCAGCCGTGCTGCTTCGCATCGAGCCAGGCGCGATCCATATAGTCGAGACTCGGCGCGATGATGATGCCGGCAGAGAGATGATCGCCGTTACCGGGCAGCGCGGTGAACGAGGGAAGGGCGTTCAGCGCGACATTCATCCGGAATGTGCCGGAGCCATTGCGCCAGTTGCGGATGCGATCGAGGAATGGCTTGGGCAGCGCATCCGCTGGCATCAGCCGCGTATACAGCAGCTTCGGATTGACGTTGGAGGCGACATATTTCGCGCGGATACTCTCCCCATTGTCGAGGATGACGCCGACGACCTTGTCGTTCTCCACGAGAACTTCGCGTACGCCGTTGTCGAGTTCGATCTGCACGCCGTGCGAGCGCGCCGCGGCGGCCATCGCCTGCGTGATCGCGCCCATGCCGCCGATGGCGTGGCCCCAGACACCTTTCTTGCCGTTCACTTCGCCAAAGGCGTGGTGCAGCATCACGTAAGCCGAGCCGGCGGCATAGGGGCTCGCATAGTTGCCGACCACGGCGTCGAAGCCGAACAATGCCTTCACCAGATCATGCTCGAAAACGTCGTCAAGCATCTCGCCGGCGGAGCAGGTGAACAGATCGAGCAATACACGCTGCTGTTCGATGGTCAGTGCGTTGAGAATCTTCGCGGTGCCGAGCGCATTGATGGCCTCACTGATCGCGCCGAGACCGAAACCTTGCACGACGTTCGGAGGTGAACGCAGTACGAAATCCCTGAGCACGTCAGCAATGACTTCGAGCTCATGCGAGAACGCGCCGATCCGCTCGGCATCGCGCGCGCTGAGCTTGGCAACCGACTGTTGGGTGCGGCCTTCGCCGGTGAGGAGATAGCTGCCGTCCGGCGCCGGGATGAAATTCTGCGCCTTGCGCTCGACGATGCGCAGGCCGTGTTCGGCGAGCTTCAGATCGGAGGCGATCTGCGGGTTGAGCAGGCTGACGGTGTAGGCCGCGACCGAATTGCGGAAGCCGGGGTGAAACTCCTGCGTCACCGCGGCGCCGCCAACCACGGAACGTCTTTCGACCACCTTCACGCGCAACCCGCTCATGGCGAGATAGGCCGCGCAAGTGAGGCCGTTATGGCCGGCGCCGATGATCAAAACGTCGGTGTCTGACATGTCCGCTTCAACAAAGCCTGCTAGAGCGTTTTCGCGCAAAACGGCGACCGGTTCGCATTGGGAAAACGCGTCACACGAAAATAGGGCCCTCTTTATCGAAGAGGTGCCCGCGCGGCACAAGGCCACCCATCACGATTGTGGTTCCATAGTTAGCGCGCATTGCCCGAAACGGTGCCATATGCTCCATTCCGCCCGCCGGTTACCGGCCGGATTCTCGCTTTTCTGCCGTGCCATATGCTGGAGCCTTCATGAGTTCGTCGCAGCCCGTCGCCGCCCCAAACTCGGCCTCCCGCAATCGGCTTCTTCTGGTGGTTTATACCGCGGCGATTTTCACCAGCGCGCTGCTGTTATTCTCGGTGCAGCCCCTGTTCACCAAGATGGTGCTGCCGCGGCTCGGCGGTTCGCCGGCGGTGTGGTCGGTGGCGATGGTGTTCTTCCAGTCGCTGCTGCTCGGTGGCTATGCCTATGCCCATTACCTGATGCAATTGCGCAGTCGCATCATCCCTGTGGTCGTTCATCTCCTGCTGCTGGTCGTTGCGCTGCTGACGCTGCCGCTGTCCATCGCATCGGGCTGGGGCACGCCGCCGGACAGTGGCTATGCGTTCTGGCTGCTCGGCCTGTTCGCTGTGTCGATCGGCCTGCCGTTCTTTGCGCTCGCTGCGAATAATCCGCTGCTGCAGGCCTGGTTCGTGCGCACGGGCCATCCCAATGGCCACGATCCGTATTTTCTCTATGCCTCCTCGAATATCGGAAGCTTCCTCGCGCTGCTGTCCTATCCCGTGCTGCTGGAGCCGATGTTTTCGCTGCGGACGCAGAACCTGATCTGGACATCGGGTTATGGCCTGCTGATCTTGCTGATCGGCGGCTGCGGCGTCTTGCTGCTGAAGTCGCCGTCGGTGGCCGTCGCTGCACCGGGTGCTGATGCGATCGACGCGCCGGCGCCGAGCTGGGCCCTGCGTGCCCGCTGGATCTTCCTCGCGGCTGTCCCATCCGGCTTGCTGATCGCGGTCACCGCGCATATCTCGACAGACGTCGCTGCCGCACCGCTGCTCTGGGTGTTGCCGCTGTCGCTCTATCTGCTCACCTGGGTACTGGTGTTCCAGTCGCGGCCGCTGCTGCCGCATGCCTGGATTCTGATGCTACAACCGCTGGCGATTGCCGGCGTGGTCGTGCTGCTCGCGGTTGGCGGCGAACAGAATCTGCTGCTGACCCTCGGCGGCCATCTGCTGGCCTTCTTCATTATTGCCATGGCGTGTCATGGTGAACTGGCTCGGCAGCGTCCTGCAGCCCGCTATCTCACGGGCTACTATGTCGCACTGTCGTTCGGCGGCATGGTTGGTGGCTTGTTCGCCGGACTGATCGCGCCGTTCACATTCTCATGGATCGCCGAATATCCGATCCTCGTTGCACTGGCCGTGCTGTGCCGGCCTGCATTGCCGGAACGCTACTCCGGCTGGGCGCGCTGGTACTGGATCGCGCTCGTGGTTGCCGCGGTTGCACTGATCGTGCCGAGCTATACGACCGGCAAGTTGTTTACCTGGATCGACACCCAGCGCGTCTATGTGGTCAGCACCGTTGCCGTTGTCGGCATAATCGCGGCGATCCTGCTGCGCGCTGATCGGCTGAAGCTCCTGGCGATCACTGTCCTCGCTCTGGCGCTGATCCGTTTTTATCCGGCCGATGATGGCCGAGTCGAAACCGTGCGCAGTTTCTTTGGCGTGCACAAGATCGTGGTGACGCCGAACGGCCAGTATCACGTGCTGATGCATGGCACGACCATTCACGGCGCCGAGAAGTACCTGAACGATGACGGCACGCCGGTGACCGGACGGCCGGAGCCGATCTCCTATTATTACAAGGACGGCGGCATCGGGCAGGCGATCACGGCGGTGCGCGCCCGCAAGAGGGCGCCGCTTCGTGTAGCGGTGATCGGCCTCGGTTCGGGGTCGCTGACCTGCGCGTCAGCGCCGGGCGAGGACTGGAAGTTTTTCGAGATCGACCAGTCGATGGTCGATACCGCCAAGGATCCGAAATATTTCAGCTACATCCAGAAGTGCGAGCCGGACGTCAAGCCGGTGATTGGCGATGCGCGGCTGACCTTTGCGAAAGAGCCTGACGGCGTCTACGACCTCATCATCGTGGATGCCTATTCGTCGGATGCGATCCCGATCCATCTGGCGACCGAGGAGGCGATGGAGATCTACAAGGAAAAGCTCGCCCCGCAGGGCGCGGTCGTCATGCACGTTTCGAACCGGCATCTCGAACTAGCCAGCGTCGTCGTCGGCATCGCTGACGCCAATGACATGAAGAGCTGGGTGTATTCGGAGGATTCCGGTCGCGATAACGAATATATCTTCTCGACCAATGTGGTCATCTCGGCCCATGACGCCGCCGACGTAGGCTCCATCGCGACGTCATCGCAATGGGCCTTGACTGAGGCGAGCGACGATCAGCGGGTCTGGACTGACGACTATTCCAACGTGCTCGGCGCCGTGTGGCGCCGGCTGCGGGACGGGGACAACTAAAGCGTTTTCAAGCGAAGTGAACGCTGGTTCGCGTCAAGAAACGCGTCACACATGTTCGCTCAGTAATCGCCGAAGAAGCCGCGCGGCTGATACGGCCGCGGCGCGTAGGCCTGCGGTGGGTACTGCCGGCTGTAATAGCCACGATTGGCGTAATACTGCTGGGTCTCGGCTTCGGTCATGCGGCGATAGCCGGGAGGGGCCGGATAACGCTGACCGTCATTGCCATCGGCCGGATAGATGTAACGATCGTCATCCGCCGGCTGTACCTGACGCGCGACGCGGCGGCCCGGTGCCACGGCCTGTGGCGTGAGATCCATGGGATTGCCGGCGGCGTCATAGGACGGTGAGGCAGGAGCGATATCGCGGCGGGCGACGGCAGACGGCTTCGCCGGGCGCGGGTTGCGGGCAAGGGCGACCTGCGAGGAGCCGGTCAGCGTGACGGTGGTGTTGAGCACCCCGTCGGCCTTGACCATGGCGAACAAGGTCGCGGCATTCTCGCGCGACAGTCGCACGCAGCCATGGGACGCCGGCGAGCCCAGGCGGTTCACAGAATCGGTCCCGTGAATGGCGTGGCCCTTCTTGGTGAAGAAGATGGCATGGGGCATCGGTGCGTCGTCGAATTCCTTGGAGAAGTGATCCTCCTCCATGCGGAATGTCTGGAAGCTGCCATTCGGAGTCTCGTAGGAGGGAATGCCTGACGACACCGGCCAGCGATATTTCTCGACGCCGTCCTGAACAACGGTCAGCTGCTGGGCGTCCTTGTCGACGGTAATGGCAATCTTGGCCTGCGCAGTGCTGGTGGCGGCGAAAACGGCGAGACCCGCAAGGGTCATATAAAACGAACGCATCTTACCTTGGCCTCCGGGCCGTAACCTGTTGTACCGCCTGCCGTCCCTGACCCAATATGCATACCGGGCGTTCGGGTTTCCAGTGACAGTTTCGTGCATCCTTAATGTTGGGCTAGGCGGCACCAAGGCGGCGACCGGGCCGAAAGACGGCTCAAGCCGACCCCGACAATGCGCGATAGGAAGCTTCTAAGTGAGGCAGATGGAACCGGTTCCTAGGTCGCGCGTTGCCCTCCCACAATCGCAAGCGGCGAATTCTCGCCGCTCAGAGGGAAGCTCCAGATGACCGTTAAGACCGCTGTGTTGCCGATCAGTTCGTCGATGAAGACCCGCCTGGCATTCGCCGCGGGCGTGCTGGCTCTGGTCGCCATGCCGCATTTTGCGCAGGCGCAGGGCGTTTTCCGGGGTGGTGAGCAGGGTGCCAACCAAGGGTACCGTGACGGCAATCGCGCCGCCGGACCTGTCGGCGGTGTGGTCGGTGGCGCAGTTGGCCTTGGCGTCGGCGCGGCCGTGGGCGGCGTCAAGGGCGTGCTCGGTATTCCCGAGGGTCGACGGACACAGTGCCACGGCTATTACAACCGCCATGGCAAATTCCGCTGCTATCGCTAAGCGGATATTGATTTGAAATGAAAATGGCCCGGTTCAAACCGGGCCATTTTTGTTATCAGCGATTTCAGTTTTTCAGTTTGTAGCCGGTCTTGAAAATCCACCAGACGACCAACATGCAGATCACCAGGAACATGCAGGTGACGCCGATGCTCCAGCCGACGCTGACGTCGGAGATCTCGTAGAAGCTCCAGCGGAAGCCGCTGATCAGATACACGACCGGATTGAGCAGCGTGACGGTGCGCCAACCCGACGGCAGCATGCTGACGGAGTAGAAGCTACCACCCAGGAAGGTCAGCGGCGTCACCACCAGCAGCGGGATCGCCTGCAGTTTCTCGAAACCGTCAGCCCAGATGCCGATGATGAAGCCGAACAGGCTGAACGTCACCGCCGTCAGCACCAGGAAGGTCAGCATCCACCACGGATGCAGGATGTGCAGCGGCACGAACAGTCCAGCGGTGGCCAGAATGATCAGGCCCAGCAGGATCGACTTGGTCGCAGCAGCACCGACATAGCCGAGCACGACTTCGACGTAAGACACCGGCGCCGACAGCAATTCATAGATCGTACCGGTGAATTTGGGGAAGTAGATGCCGAACGAGGCGTTGGAAATGCTCTGCGTGAGTACCGACAGCATCACGAGACCTGGCACGATGAAGGTGCCGTAGCTGACGCCCTCGATGGAGGTGATGCGCGAGCCGATCGCGGCGCCAAACACCACGAAATACAGCGAGGTGGAAATCACCGGCGAAACGATGCTCTGCAGCACGGTGCGCCAGGTGCGCGCCATTTCGAACAGATAGATGGCGCGGACAGCTCTGAAGTTCATTTTACTTCCTCACCAGGCTGACGAAGATGTCTTCGAGCGAGCTCTGCGTGGTGTCGAGATCGGAGAAGCGGATGCCGGATTCGCGGAGATCGCCGAGCAGGCTGGTGATCCCGGTGCGTTCGCTCTTGGTGTCATAGCTGTAGATCAACTGATGGCCGTCCGCTGCCAGTTCGAGGTTGTAGTGAGCCAGGCTGGCTGGAATCTCCGTGACCTTGCCTTGCAGATACAGCTTGAGCTGCTTCTTGCCGAGCTGCTCCATCAGCTTGGTCTTTTCCTCGATCAAGATGATCTCGCCCTTGTTGATGACGCCGATGCGGTCGGCCATCTCCTCGGCTTCTTCGATGTAATGTGTGGTGAGAATGACGGTGACGCCGGCAGCGCGCAGCGTGCGCACGACTTCCCACATGCCCTTGCGCAATTCGACGTCGACGCCGGCAGTGGGCTCATCGAGAAACAGGATCTGTGGTTCGTGCGACAGCGCCTTGGCGATCATCACGCGGCGCTTCATGCCGCCGGACAGCGTGATGATCTTGTTATCTTTCTTGTCCCACAGCGAGAGGTCTTTCAGGATTTTCTCGATCAGCGCCGGGTTCTTCGGCTTGCCGAACAGACCGCGGCTGAAACTGACCGTGGCCCAAACCGATTCGAAGGCGTCGGTGTGCAGTTCCTGCGGCACCAGCCCGATCAGCGATCGCGCGGCGCGATAGTCCCGGGCGATGTCGTGACCATCGACCATGACCTTGCCGGAGGTGGCATTGGCGATGCCGCAGATGATGCTGATCATCGTCGTCTTGCCGGCGCCGTTCGGCCCCAGCAGCGCGAAGATCTCGCCGCGGTTGATGTCGAGGTCGATACCCTTCAGGGCCGTAAAGCCCGAGGCATAGCTCTTGGTCAGATTGGAAACGGAAATGATGGGGGACATCGGCGATATGATCGTTCGAAAAGGGGAAGGCAGAGGACCGGGCGGTCATACCGGGACGCACGAACGGCGCAGCCGAAACGGCTTTGTCGGGCGCGGGGTGCGTACATAGGAATGAAGATGCGCCGGCGCAATCGCGGAACAGGCGATTTTAGGGCTATTCTGCGGCTTCGTAGTCGATCTCGACAATGGTGCCACCGTCGGCTGCATCGGCAAATGTGGGGTCGCTGGTCAATTGCTCGATGGTGCGTGGCGACGGAAGGCCTGGCGAGCCGTCCGAATTGCGCCAGTCTCCGGCCGCGTATTCGAGCGTTTCCTCGGCTTCCTCGATGGCTTCATCAAGGGTGTCACCGGCGGTGACAACGCCGGGCAGATCGGGAAAGGAAACGTTGAAGGTGCCGCTGGCGTCCTTCAGAATGAGCGCAATATAGACCGGCATTGTCAGACACGTTCCACGAAACTGTCGACGACCTTCTTCTCACCCGCCTTCTCGAAGACGATGGTGAGCTTGTTGCCGTCGATCTTGGTCACATTGCCGTAGCCGAACTTCTGGTGGAAGACGCGATCCTGCAGCGTGAAGTCGGACTCCGTACCGGTAGACTTCGCGATCAACTCGCCCTCGATAGTCATCGGCCGCTTATTCCGCGATGAAGAGGAGCCGCCGAATGGCGACTGGCCTTCGCTGAAGCCGCTGCCACCTTGTCCCCCGCCGCGCGAGCGATTGGCCTGCGCGCGTTGCCAGCCCGGCGTCGAATAGCTTGAACCGAAGGATTCCACATTGTCGAAGCGCGATGCGCCGTAGCCGCTTGCGCCGCCCCAGCCCGAACCGCCCTTTGATTCCGTGATCTCGACATTGGCCGCCGGCAATTCATCGAGGAAGCGCGACGGCATCGTCGTGTTCCAGGTGCCGTGAATGCGCCGGTTGGTGGCGAAATAGAGTTTGGCGCGGCGGCGCGCGCGGGTGATGCCGACATGGGCGAGGCGACGTTCTTCTTCCAGCCCGGCGCGGCCCTGATCGTCGAGCGCCCGCTGATGCGGAAACAGGCCTTCTTCCCAGCCGGGCAGGAACACATTGTCGAATTCGAGCCCCTTGGCCGAGTGCAGCGTCATCACCGAGACGGCATCCTCGTCGGCACCACCTTCGCGATCCATCACCAGCGAGATGTGTTCGAGGAATCCCTGCAGGTTCTCAAACTCTTCCATCGAGCGCACGAGTTCCTTGAGGTTTTCAAGACGGCCGGCAGCGTCGGCGGAGCGGTCCTTTTGCCACATGTCGGTGTAGCCGCTCTCGTCGAGCACGACTTCGGCGAGCTCGGTATGCGGCATTACTTCGCTTTGCGTGCGCCAGCGTTCGAAGCTCATCATCAGGTCACGCAGGCTGCCGCGCGCCTTCGGCTTCATCTCGTCGGTCTCGACGACCTGACGCGCAGCCTCGGACAACGGAATGCGGCGCCGGCGGGCGTGGTCGTGCAGCATCTGCACGGTGGCATCGCCGAGGCCGCGCTTGGGAACATTGACGATGCGCTCGAAAGCGAGATCGTCGGCCGGCGAATTGATCACGCGCAGATATGCTAGTGCGTCGCGGATTTCGGCGCGCTCATAGAAGCGCGGGCCGCCGATGACGCGATAGGGCAGGCCGAGCGTGACGAAGCGGTCTTCAAACTCGCGCATCTGGAACGAGGCGCGCACCAAAATGGCGATGTCGTTGAGCTTGTTGCCCTCGCGCTGCAGCTGTTCGATCTCTACGCCGATAGCGCGTGCTTCTTCTTCAGAATCCCATGAGCCAGTGACGGTGACCTTCTCGCCATCGACGTCCTCCGTGCGCAGCGTCTTGCCGAGACGGCCCTCGTTGTGTGCGATCAGATGCGAGGCAGCGGCGAGGATGTGCCCGGTCGAGCGGTAGTTGCGCTCCAGCCGGACGACCTTGGCGCCGGGAAAATCATGTTCGAAGCGCAGGATGTTGTCGACCTCGGCGCCGCGCCAGCCATAGATCGACTGATCGTCATCGCCGACGCAACAGATGTTCTTGAGCGGCACTGCCGGTTTATTATCTGCCGATGGTGCGTCCGCTTCCGGCAGCATACGCTGCCCCGGCGCCTGCGACAGCAGCCGCAGCCAGAGATACTGCGCGACGTTGGTGTCCTGATATTCGTCGACGAGGATGTATTTGAAGCGCTGCTGATACTGCTTCAGCACATCCGGATGCTCACGGAACAGCCGGATACATTCGAGCAGGAGATCGCCGAAGTCGGCGGCGTTGAGGGTCTTCAACCGATCCTGATAGGCGGCATAGAGCTTGCCGCCTTTGCCATTGCCGAACACGGCGGCTTCGCCTGACGGCACCTGCGATGGCGTCAGTCCGCGGTTCTTCCAACCGTCGATCAGGTTGGCCAGCATTCGCGCCGGCCAGCGCTTGTCGTCGATATTGTCAGCCTGCAGGAGTTGCTTGAGCAGTCGGATCTGGTCGTCGGTGTCGAGCACCGTGAAATTGGATTTCAACTGCACCAGTTCGGCATGGGTGCGCAGGATGCGGCCGCCGATCGAGTGGAAGGTGCCGAGCCACGGCATGCCCTCGACCGCCTGGCCGAGCATGATGCCGAGCCGGAGCTTCATCTCCCGCGCGGCCTTGTTGGTGAAGGTCACCGACAGGATTTCACCGGGCCGCGCACGGCCCATACTCAGGATATGGGCAATCCGCGAGGTCAAAACCTTGGTCTTGCCGGTGCCGGCACCCGCGAGCACGAGAACGGGGCCGTCGAGCGTCTCGACGGCGTCGCGCTGCTCCGGATTGAGCCCGCTCAGATACTGTGCCGCTGGCGCCGCAGCAGCGCGCGCACGCGCGCCGATGCCGCCCGCCGCCGGTTGGTAGGCAGGGAGATCGTTGGCGGGCATTTTGCGTGCGTCACTCATGCGAATCGTATTCCGCCCACGTTGGCACCGTGGGGCTTTAAAGGGGAGCCTTCTTAGCAGGATAGGACGGCATATAGGAGCGAGAGGCTTCTGGCGACAGACTTATCCCCGCATGGGGCTCATCTGACGCCCGTTGGCACGCAGGAGCGCTCTCGTTTCAGTGATGTTGGCTGGTACGTGGGTCGGGAACTTTCGTTCTTGCCCCGGCTTGTTTCAGCATCAAGCGCGACGGCGAATGCCGCGTCAAAAGCCAAAAAACTGAGGTTTGTGTCATGTTCAGCTGGGTCGTTACCTTCCTCGTTATCGCTCTCATTGCCGGCGTTCTTGGCTTCGGCGGTGTCGCCGGTGCTTCCATCGAAATTGCCAAGGCGATCTTCTTCATCGCCATCATCCTGTTCCTTATCTCGGCCGTTGTGGGCCTCGTCCGTGGCCGCACGCGCGTCTAGCGATTACTTCTTCGAGGGCATCCCGATCGATCGGCCGATGCCCTCAGGGCGATCGACGGATCGGTGCGCATTGGCCAGCGCCTGCACGCGGGCGTTGATGTCAGGCGGAAACGGCGCAACCTTGCGGGCCGTCATGTCCATATGGAGCGTCATGTTCTCTGAGGTCGCCGACAGCCATCCCTCGGTGGCGTGGCGCAATTCCTTGAATGTGTGAATGCGCTTGTCGTCCGCGGCGACAACCAGGATCGACACCTGTGCGGGGTCACCGAGATGGATTTCCCTGACATAGCGAACATGGCATTCGGCGGTGAAGGTCGAGTTGTTGCGCGCCTTCATATATTCGGGACCGATCCCGATCTTGAGCCACAGATCGTCGATCGCCCGGTCGAACAGCACGTTGTAATAGGCCATGTTGAGATGGCCATTATAGTCGATCCATTGCGGTTCGATCTGCATGACATGCGCCCGGAAAGGGACGGGGTGCTGCAGCAGATCGTCGGTTGGCTCAGTCATCGGTAATTCCTGTCCCGCTCTCACGTCTCTTGACCCGTTATACAACCTTTGCCACGGTCCCGCCGCGTCGGAGGGACTGCTGTGGCTACCATTGCGAACAATTTGAAACGACCGGAGCCGAAGGCCTTGGCCACGGCGCTTGAAGCGCTGACGGCGCGTTTTGGCAATCGACTGGTGACGTCGCAGGCGGTTCGCGAGCAGCATGGCCATACCACGACCTGGCTTGCCAACCAGCCGCCGGATGGCGTCGTGTTCGCGCAGGAAACAGCGGATATCCAGGACGTGGTCCGGATTTGTGCAGCGAACAAAGTTCCGGTGATCGCATTCGGCACTGGCACGTCGCTTGAAGGTCAGGTCAATGCGCCAGCCGGTGGCATCTGCATCGACATGCGCGACATGAACAATATCCTCGAAGTGCACAGCGAAGACCTCGACTGCGTGATCCAGCCTGGTGTCACGCGCAAGGCGCTTAACGAAAATCTGCGCGATCAGGGCCTGTTCTTCCCGATCGATCCCGGCGCCGATGCGTCGCTTGGCGGCATGGCGTCGACGCGCGCCTCGGGCACCAACGCGGTGCGTTATGGGACGATGCGCGACAATGTGCTCGCGCTCAAGGTCGTCCGCGCCGATGGTGAGATCATCAAGACCGGCACGCGCGCGAAGAAGTCTTCGGCTGGCTACGACCTGACGCATCTATTTGTCGGCGCCGAGGGCACGCTGGGTATCATCAGCGAACTGACCATCAAGCTGCGTGGCATTCCTGAAACCATGGCTGCCGCATCTTGTTCGTTCGCCACGGTAGCAGGCGCCTGTCAGGCGACGATTCTTGCGATTCAGACCGGCATTCCCGTTGCTCGGATCGAGCTGCTGAATGAGGCGCAGGTGCGGGCCTGTAATGCCTATTCCAAGCTGACCCTGCCGGAAACGCCGCTCCTGCTGCTGGAATTCCATGGCAGCGAGGCCGAAGTCGCCGAGCAGTCGCGAAATTTCCACGAGATCGCACTGGAATGCGGCGGTGGCGATTTCTCGTGGACCACGAAGCCGGAAGATCGCACCAAGCTCTGGCAGGCTCGTCACGATGCCTATTGGTCAGTGAAGAGCCTGCGGCCGGGCTCGGACGTCGCGGCCACCGATGTCTGCGTGCCGATTTCCAAACTTGCCGAGTGCGTCACAGAGACGGAAGAGGATCTCGCGCGGCTCGGCCTGTTGGCACCGATCGTCGGTCATGTCGGCGACGGCAACTTTCATTGCTCGATGCTCTGCGATCGTAACGATGCCAACGAGGTTGCCCGGGCGGAGGACTTCATGCATCGCCTCGCTCAACGGGCGCAGGCGATGGGAGGCACCTGCACGGGTGAGCACGGCATCGGGCAGGGCAAGCAAAAATACATGCAGGCCGAACTGGGCAATGAGGCGCTCGACGCGATGCGGGCGCTCAAGAAGGCACTCGATCCCGACAATATCTTCAATCCGGGGAAAATCCTGCCGCAGGCGTGACACCAGCTTGCCGCATCCGGTCAGGTCGAATGCGGACGGGAAAACTCGGCAGCAGCGATAATGCTTAACTATTCTTAAAAAGTTTAAAGTTGTATATATAATTATATACCAGCATGGATTGCGTTTTTCGGTTACGGAAGATGCGATCGAAAAGCTTTGACGCAGAACGCGTCCAATAAAAAAGGCATCATCCGATGCGGCTACCGTTTTTCTATGGTTGGGTCATCGTTGCCGTCACGTTCGTTTCCATGGCCATCGGGGTCAATGCGCGGACATCGTTCTCACTGTTCTTCCCGCCAATTCTCCAGGAGTTCGGCTGGGATCGTGGCGTCACCGCCGGCGCCTTTTCATTCGGCTTCCTGATTTCCGCGATCATGAGCCCGTTGATGGGCAAGTTGATGGATCGCGGCGGCCCGCGAGCCGTCATGGAGCTTGGTACCGTGCTGATGGCTGCCGGCCTGTTGCTGGCGCCGCTGACGACGCAGCCATGGCATCTCTACATGACCATCGGCGTTCTGGTCGGCGCAGGCAGCGTTTGTCTCGGCTATTCCGGACAATCGCTGTTTCTGCCGAACTGGTTCAGCCGCAAGCGCGGCCTCGCGGTCGGTCTTGCATTCGCCGGCGTCGGCATCGGGTCGGTGACGGTGCTCCCTTGGGTGCAGCTGATGATCGAGCAGACCGGTTGGCGCACGGCCTGCACGGCGGTGGGGCTCGTGGTGCTGGTCGTGCTGGTGCCGATCAATTTGCTGCTGCGCAAACGCCCGCAGGACATGGGGCTCTTGCCGGATGGCGATCCGGCGCCGACGTCGTCGGCGAAGCATATATCCAACGTGGTTGATCCGGTCTGGGCCAGTATCGACTGGACGCTGGCGCGCGCCGTGCGCACGACGCGGTTCTGGTGGCTGGCGCTTGGCCTGTTCGGCGGGCTGTATGCTTGGTACGCGGTTCAGGTCCATCAAACCAAGTATCTGCTCGATATCGGTTTCACGCCGGGCGTTGCGGCATGGGCGCTGGGCATGGTTAGTCTGTTCGGTGTGCCTGGTCAGATATTTCTCGGCCACCTGTCCGATCGCATCGGCCGCGAATGGATTTGGACCGTCAGCGGTGTCGGTTTCGCAATCTGCTTTGCGTCCCTGATTGCGCTGGAATCCGTGCCGAGTTTGGCGCTCGTCTATGTCATGGTGATCTCGCAGGGCCTGCTGGGCTATGGCGTGACGTCCATCATGGGCGCCGTGGTGTCCGAGATTTTTCAGGGCGAGCATTTCGGCAGCATTTTCGGCACGCTCATGCTGGCCGCGCTGGCCGGCGGCGCCGCCGGTCCCTTGGTGACGGGTGTCCTGCACGACCACTTTGGTACCTATACGCCCGCATTTGCCCTTGGAATCGCAGTCAGCTTCCTTGCGACCTTTGCGGTCTGGATGGCTTCGCCGGGCAAGGTGAGGGCGGTGGCCGGACGTTTGCACCGCGCCCATGGCGCCGTAAAACCGCTGGAGCAGGGTGCTTCGATCTGATCGAAGCGGGTGATTTGCCGCAAGCGGACGGCATGGGATGGCTGATCCGGCCACGCATTGCGTGCTGTGACTTCGCCACAGTTGGTTCTATAAGTAGATGCGTTCCCGCGTATCTCAGCGTGGCCGTGCAACGTCTGTCAGGCGTATTGCCCGGTAGTGTGCTGCAATGCGCTTTGCCTGGCAGGCAGTGGACATTCCGCTGGAACGTTCGAGGGGAGATTCGGTGCAGACGACACTGCTCGGCCTGGCGATTGCATTCATCCTGGCGCTGGTCGCTGCTCTGGTCGGGCCCTATTTCATCGACTGGAATCAGTTCCGCCCGCAATTCGAGGCTGAAGCCTCGCGCGTGGTTGGCGTGCCTGTTCGCGTGAGTGGCGGGCTGGAGGCGCGGTTGCTGCCGGCGCCCTCGCTGCGGCTGCAATCGATCACGGTGGGAAGCCCCAATGATCTCGGCAGGATCCGTGCAGACAGTCTCAATGTGGAATTCAGCCTGAGTGCGTTGATGCGCGGCGAATGGCGTGCGACAGAACTCACCATCGGCGGCGCTGCGGTCGATCTCGGCCTCAATGCGCAGGGGCGTATCGAACTTCCAGCTTCCACCGGGCCGTTCAATCTTGGCGCGCTGGCGATAGACCGGTTGAACATCACCGGTCGCGCCGCACTCCATGATGCTGCCAGCAAGAGCACGCTCGAACTCTACGATATCGCCTTCAGCGGCGATGTCCGCTCATTGGCGGCCGGCGCCATGCGCGGCGACGGCAATTTCCTGTTGTTGGGCGCGCGCTATCCGTTCCGTTTGTCCTCCGGGCCGACCGGCGACGGCAATGGCACGCGCGTTCGTTTTACTGTCGACCCCGGCGAGAGGCCCTTGTCCGTCGATCTCGATGGCGTGCTCAACTTCGACAATCGGACGCCACGCTTCGATGGCGCACTGACTCTCGCAAACCCGGCCGGCCTGAAGGCGAATGGCGCGGGCGATCAACTGCCGACGCCGTGGCGCGTCTTCGCCAAGGTCAAGGCAGATCCGGCGGCTGCGCACATGGAAGCGCTCGAAGCCAGCTATGGTGCGGAGGACACTGCGTTCAGGTTTGCTGGTCTCGCCGACATGCGCTTTGGCACATCGCCGCTGCTTCATGCGGTGCTATCGGCAAAGCAGCTCGATGCCGATCGCCTGCTTTCCAGAGATAATGCGACCAACGATGCGGTGACGCCATTGCCGGCGCTGCGCAGACTGTTGTCGAGCATGCCGATGGCGCCCTTGGCGACACAGATCGAGATTGGCGTGGAGCAGATCATGCTGGGCGGAAAGCCCGTGCAGAATATCGGCGCTGACCTGCGCAGCGATGCAACGACATGGACGGTCGATCGTCTCGAATTTCGTGCGCCAGGCGCGACCCGCGTCACGTTGAGTGGCGGCGCAGCACAGCCAGGTGCATCGGATGGCTTCAAGGGGGCTATCGCGGTCGAGTCGTCCGATCCGGATACGCTCGCTGCGTGGCTCAAGGGCCGAACAGACATTGGCTTGCGCAATCAGAAGCCGCTACGTATTCGCGGCAATATCACTTCGGTGCCCAATCGCTTGGCTATCGAGGCATTCAAGGCGGAGATCGACGGCGGTACGGTCGAAGGTCGTGCTGCATATTCGTATCCGTCAGCCGCTGGCGGCTCCCGCTTCGATGCCGACCTGAAGGCCGACCGGCTCGATCTCGACGCGGCGGTGGCTTTGATCCGATCGCTTGGCGAGCCGCAAGCCGAGTGGCCAGATGCAGGGCAGGTGTCACTCGATATCGGCCGTGCTGTGTCAGCCGGGCAGGAGATGCGCCCCTTCGTGGCGCAACTGGCCTACACCCCAAAGATGATCTCGGTCGATCGCTTCAAAGTCGGTGAAACCACCGGCCTGATGCTCGACGGCCGCGCTTCGTTCGATCGCATGGAGGCCACGGGCGGACTGACACTCAACGCCACGTCCGCATCGATGAGTCAGATCAGCAACATGCTTATGCCGCTGGCGCCGTCTGTTGCGTCGAGACTCAGCTCCATGGCTGCAGCGCCGGGCGCGGTTCGCGTCAAACTGTCGCTCGATCTGGCAAAGGATCAACAACGCGCCGATCGCACGACTGCGCGCGCCGTGTTCGATATCGATGCGCCGCAGGTGAAGGGGACGACGACTCTGACCGCATCCCCTCCCATAGCGGCGATGCGCGGCGTCGACCTGAATGAACTGTCGCGCAGCGATGTGGCACTCGAGTCCAAATTGGCCGGGCAGGGTGGACCACTTCTCGCATTGCTGGGTCTGAGTAACGTGATCGCCGCAAGCGACGCCATTGTGAATTTCGAAGGATCGGCAAAAGGGCAATGGCGCGCGCCGCTGCGCGTCACGGCAAAACTGTCCGGCTCGGATGTCGATGCCGATGTTCAGGGCAGTGCCGAACCTTGGGCGGGATCACCGAAAGCATCGCTTGCGCTTGCGATACGCCGCGCCAATCTGGCGCCGCTGGTCGCTCTCAAGCCGTCGGATACGGCCGCGCAGAATGTCAGCCTGTCATCGCGGCTCACATTGAACGGCGATAAAGTTACGTTGGAAGATATCGACAGCACGCTGGCCGGTTCACGCGTGCGGGGCCGTATTGCGCTGACGCTTGGGGCCGAGAAAGCCGTCGATGGTCAGATCGGCATGGATGCGATTGAACTCGGGCCGGCCTTCGGTCTTGCTATAGGCACGAGAGGACGCGATGTTACGGATCCGCTCGGACGTGGCGTGCTGCAGGGATGGCGCGGGCAGTTGGCCTTTCAGGCGCTGCGCGGGACATTGCCCGGCGGCATTGAATTGCGTCCCGTCAGCGGCACTGTGAAGAGTGATGGCCAGGCCCTGACGATCGATACGATCAAGGGTGCCGTCGGCGGCGGCGAAATCACGGCTGATGTCGATCTCAAGCCATCGATCAGCGGATATGCGCTTGGCGCCCGCGTGCAATTCTCCGGGATCGACGGCGTTGATTTGCGCTATCGTTCCCTGACAATGCCCGCAGGCAAAACATCGCTGCGGATGACGCTGGCTAGTCAGGGGCGCAGTGTCTCGGCTCTGGAAGGCGCATTGTCCGGCAGTGGATTGCTGACGATCGACGGGGCGCGTATCAATGGCCTCGACCCACGTGCGTTCGACATTGCCATTCGCGCCAGCGATTCTGGGCAGGCCACGAATGACGCCAAGTTGCGTCAGATCGTCGATACCGCGATCACCGGCGGTGCGTTGTCCGTAACTTCGGTGCAGGTCCCGTTCAGTATCAAGGATAGCCGCCTGCGCGTTGGTGCGACGACGCTCGATGGCGAAGGAGGGCGTGCGATCGTGTCCGGAGGTTACGATATCGTTGCCGACCAGGTGGATACGCGCGCGACATTGACCGGCACGAACGCGGGGACGTCGAGCGTTCGACCGGAAGTTCAGATCTTCGCGGTGGGAACGCCGGACAAGCTCGATCGCACGCTTGACGTGGCAGCGTTATCATCCTGGCTCGCAGTGCGCGCAATCGATCGCGAGACGCGCCGGCTTGATTCGCTTGAACGCGGTGAGTTGCCACCGACGGCCGTGCCCGTTGCCGTTCCTCCGCCGTCCGCCTCGCTGCCCGTCGACACGCAGGCGCCCACGAGCGATCCACCGACGGCCTCTGCGCCCTCCGATGTACTTCTTCCCGGTCGCGATCCGCGCCGTCCTGCACCGAAGGCTGCTACGCCTCGTCCTGCGACACCGCCTGTTGCAAGTCAGCAGGTTGCGCCGCTGCCTGCACCCATAGAAATTCGTCCGGCACCCGGTGCTGTGCGCACGCCGAAACCGAGGCCAGCGCCTCCACTCGTGCTTACGCCGCCGGTCGCGAATTCAGCACGGCCGACGTTCTGATGATGACTCAGCAAACAAATACGACCGACAGCGAAGCGATTTTCTGAAGGTCGGCGGTGTTTACGCCGAGAGATTGTGCTCCGGCATACGCTGTTGCGGAACGGCACGTGTACGGAAGTAGTCGAGCACGAATAGCCGAATCGCGGATGACAAATTGCCCTGCTGACGATTTGTGTCGATCTCACCAACCAGCTCTGAAAGCGTCATGTCGCGAAGATTCGAAATCTCCTTCATGCCGTTCCAGAAAGCCTCTTCGAGACTCACGCTGGTCTTGTGACCCGCAACAACGATCGATCTCTTAACTACGGGCGATTTCATGATGCGTCCTCGCCATCGATGTGATGCTGATCCAGCATATGGTTCGCACGGACTGTGCGCTGCTCCTGCAATGTTCGTTCTGATTTAGTTCGTCCGAAGCGCGCACGGTTTATGTCGGCCTGGTTTGCCGATTCCTCTCGTGCAGTGCGCTTCTTGAAGCGATTGAGATTGATCAGGTCACCCATGATCGCTCCTGTCTTTAAAAAAATGATGGGGTGGGAAACGTCGTCTTCACCATCCAGTAGTTGTACGAGACGAGGGTGAATGCGGTTTCGGTATCCATCCTAAAATATTCTCCGTAGTTCCAAACAAGCTCCGCAGAAAAATGAAGTCATCTACGAAGCGTAACCAGATCACCTTCTGCTGTATCACAAGGAAAAATGCGTCTGATATGCGACCATTCTAACCATTTAGCAGATATGAATTATAACTATTTCCTTCTGGAGTTATTCTCAACAAGCTGTGAGCAAATATTCTTGCTTACCCAGGATGTATCATTTTGACCGGCTGAACAAGGAGATCGAACTCTGCTGCACTAACAAAACCGAGCCGCAGCGCTTCCTCCTTCAATGTCGTTCCGTTCGCATGAGCAACCTTAGCAACCTTCGCCGCGTTATCGTAACCGATTTTCGGTGCGAGTGCAGTCACGAGCATCAGTGATCGTTCCATCAACTCATGAATTCGTTTTTCATCGGCGCGAATTCCGTTGACGCAGTGCTCTGTGAAGGATCGCGCAACGTCTGCAATCAATTGGATGGACTGCATCATGCAATGGGCCATCACCGGCTTGTAGACGTTGAGTTCGAAGTGCCCCTGACTGCCGGCCACCGTAATTGCCGTGTGGTTGCCGAATACCTGGCAGCATACCATTGTCATTGCTTCACATTGTGTCGGATTTACCTTTCCAGGCATGATCGATGAGCCTGGCTCGTTTTCCGGAAGTATCAATTCGCCAAGTCCGGAACGCGGGCCGGATCCGAGCAGTCGGACATCGTTTGCAATCTTAAATAGACTTGTTGCGACGGAGTTTATCGCTCCGTGTGCAAACACATAGGCGTCGTTCGATGCGAGTGCTTCGAATTTGTTCGGCGCAGTAATGAAAGGCAGCTTGGTGATTGTTGCTGCGTGCTTCGCGAACAACTTCGCAAAACGAGGCTTGGAGTTGAGGCCCGTCCCGACTGCAGTTCCGCCTTGGGCGAGCGGGTAGAGATCCTTCACGACGCTTCGCAAACGTTTAATGCCGCTTTCGATCTGTGCGGCATAGCCTGAAAACTCCTGCCCGAGCGTGAGCGGCGTCGCGTCTTGTGTATGTGTGCGTCCGATCTTCACGATCTTTGCGAAGGCTTTTTCCTTCTTGCGCAGCGCAGCATGTAGTTCGCTTAGTGCGGGGATGAGGTACTCAACAATACCCTGCGTTGCCGCAATGTGCATCGCAGTCGGAAACGAATCGTTGGACGATTGACTCATGTTGACATGGTCATTGGGATGCACTGGCTTCTTGGTGCCGCGTTCACCGCCAAGAAGCTCATTCGCACGATTGGCAATGACCTCGTTGAGATTCATGTTGGTCTGCGTGCCGGAGCCCGTTTGCCAGACGACCAATGGGAAGTGATCATCCAGCTTCCCGTCGATGACTTCGCGTGCTGCGCTCACAATGGCCTTTGCAAGCTTGGGCTCGAGAAGTTTGAGTTCGCGATTGGTTTCGGCTGCTGCCAGTTTGACGATGCCGAGCGCGCGAATGATCGGCATCGGCATGCGATCGTGACCGATCTTGAAATTCTGTCGCGATCGTTCCGTCTGCGCTCCCCAATAACGATCCGCTGCGACCTCGATCGGACCGAAGCTGTCGGTTTCGGTGCGGGTGGCGGAGAAGGCGGAGGTCTTCGAGGATTTGGCCATGGGTACGGTCCTTGCGATGCCGCGCTCCCCGCAGAGACTTCTGGCGGGTGCGGCGCATAAGAATGGGGCCGCGCGAACGCGGCCCCGGCACCTTACAACGTCTTGCGATTATTTTTTCCGGAAGCGGTCTAAACGGACGACTTCAGCACCTTCGCCCGATTTTGGCGGTTCTTCCTCGGAAGCAGGCGCGGGCGGAGCTGGAGGGGCGGCGAGAGCAGATGCCGCAGTGGCTGCGGATGTCGCACCGGCAGCCGGGGTCTCTACAGCGGTTTCGGTTTCGAACTGCAGGCCGAACTGCACCGAGGGGTCGTAGAAGCTCTTGATGGCGTTGAACGGCACGACGAGACGCTCGGGGATGCCGTTAAAGGACAGGCCAACCTCGAAGCGATCTTCGGTAACCACGAGATCCCAGAATTGATGCTGCAGGATCACCGTCATTTCCTCTGGATACTGGGCCAGCAGGCGCGGTGACAGTTTGACGCCGTCAGCCGTTGAAACGAAGGTGATAAAGAAGTGGTGCTCGCCCGGCAGGCCATGCTCGGCAGCGTCGATCAGCACACGGCGCAGAACGCCACGGAGGGCGTCGCGCGCCAGCACATCGTATCGAATATGATCGGTTGCCATCGGTCGGTCCCGTCGCTTGTCTTGGTCATGGCCATATATGGAGTGAAGGCGAGGCCGGAGGCCGACTCGCGTCACATACTGTTCTGTCTATTCTATCCCGGTCTTGACCGAAGGTCAGCAGCCGGAAAAGCTGGCGCCCTCTATATATGACGCAAATTGGACGCGATACAGCCGGGCGGTCATT
Source organism: Tardiphaga sp. 813_E8_N1_3 (assembly GCF_051811025.1). Classification (NCBI taxonomy): domain Bacteria; kingdom Pseudomonadati; phylum Pseudomonadota; class Alphaproteobacteria; order Hyphomicrobiales; family Nitrobacteraceae; genus Tardiphaga; species Tardiphaga sp. 813_E8_N1_3. Next base: position 3,692,057 of record NZ_JBPWQE010000001.1, on the reverse strand, counting down.
TCAACCGCCGATTGGCGTGGAAACAGGTAAAAATCGATTGGCCCGATGGGCGGATGGCCCTAGTTCTGGACCATGCGTCCAAGTTCACCACAGGCTGACGCCCCCGTTGCGGAACTCGCGTCGGCATCGCCGCCGGGACTGCTGACGCTATTTGTCGCCTTTGCAAAGATGTCCCTGGCCGGTTTCGGTGGCGTTCTGGTCTGGGCGCGCCGGGCGATCGTCGAGCGGCATGGCTGGATGACGCCCGAGGAATTCAACGAGACTTTTGCGCTTTGCCACTTCTTGCCTGGGCCGAATATCGTCAATCTGTCGGTTGTATTCGGATCGCGGTTTCGCGGTGTGCCTGGCGCTATTGCAGCCTTTGCGGGATTGCTCGGACCGCCTGTGATCATCGTGACCATTCTGGCGATTCTGTATGCACGCTTTGGAGATATTGAGGCGCTGCGGCGCACACTTGCCGGCGTCTCATGCGCTGCCGTCGGGCTGCTGTTCGCTGTGATTTTCCGAATGATGCTGCCTCTTCTGAAGAAGCGTGAGCCGGTCAGCCTGGCGCTCCTGACCGCCGTTTTCGTCGCGGTTGGCGTCATGCGATGGCCATTGCCGACCGTTCTTCTGGTATCGATTCCCGTCAGCATCGGCCTGACCATGTTGATGCGACGGCGGGCAGCAGGATGAACGACGCCACCCCTGGATCGCTTGTCACGCTGGCCTGGTCGTTCGGGCTGATGTCGCTTTTTGCCGTGGGCGGCGCCAATTCGGCCATTCCCGAAATTCATCGGCTGGCGGTGGATGTCAATCACTGGATGTCCGACAAGCAGTTCGCGGATGTGTTTGCGATCTCGCAGCTGTCGCCGGGGCCGAACGTTCTCATTGTGACGCTGATCGGCTATCAGGTCGCTGGCATCATGGGCGCAGTGGTCGCAACGCTGGCCATGTGCGGACCGACAGCCGTGTTTGCTTATTATGTCAGCCAATTGCTGGCGCGATCGGGCCACGCGCAATGGCCGGGAATCGTACAAGCAGCGCTGGTGCCCCTATCAATAGGTCTCATGAGCGCGAGTGGGCTGGTTCTGCTGTTCGCTTCCGACGCCACCTGGACGGCGTTTCTGGTAACGGGGAGTGCCGCCGTTTTGGCGTTTGCCACGCGGCTTAACCCGCTATGGTTGCTAGTTGCCGGGGGCCTTCTTGGTTTCGCTGGCGTTCTCTGACGAAAATCGCTAGCAAGCTTGACCACGGAGCCGTTGGGCGGTCTCCGAACGATGTTGTTTGGGCTAAAAGCTCGTGACAGGGGAACGTACCAATGAGTGATGCGCCGAGCCATGCGCCGGAAAAATCCATCTTACCGAGCTGGGTCAAGGGCCCTCAAGACTTTATCGGCGGCCTTGCTTTGGTGGCGATTGCTGCATTTGCTCTGTGGGCATCCAGCGATTTGCAGGGCATGCGTGGCTTCTCGTTTGGCGCAGGTACCGCGCCGCGGATGTTCGGCATTCTGCTGCTGGGTCTCGGCGCAGCCGTGACCGTCGTCGGCATTTTCACAGAAGGCCCCGCGCTCTCCAAGTTCCACTGGCGCGGTCCGTTTTTTGTGGCGCTGGCCATTCTGGTTTTCGCGGTCGGCATTCGTCCGATGGGCATGATCTTCGCGGCGATGTCGAGTTTTCTGATTGCTGCGCTCGGCACGCCCGAGACGCGCTGGAAAGAAACGATCATCGTTGGCGCCTGCCTCACGGGCTTCTGCGCCCTGCTTTTCCCGTACGCGCTTGGTCTGCCGTTGCAGATGTGGCCGACATTTCTGATCCGCTAAGAACGAGGGCGTCATGGGTGATCTTTTTTCGAATCTCGGTCTTGGCTTCAGCACCGTCTTCCAGTTCGTGCAGTGGACGCCGGCGTTCCTCGGCGGAATGTCGATCCCGCTTCCGATCAATATTCTGCTCTGTCTGGTCGGTGCGCTAGTCGGTACGCTGGTCGGTGTGCTGCCGGGCATCGGTACCATTGCCACCGTGGCGATGTTGCTGCCGATCACGTTCGGTCTGCCGCCGGTCGGCGCGCTGATCATGCTCGCCGGCATCTATTACGGCGCGCAATATGGCGGTTCGACCACGTCGATCCTGGTCAACATTCCGGGTGAAGCAGGTTCGGTCGTGACTGCGCTCGACGGCTTCCAGATGGCGAAGCAGGGCCGTGCTGGTCCGGCGCTCGCGATTGCAGCAATCGGCTCGTTCTTCGCGGGTTGCGTTGCGACGGTCCTTATCGCCGTGCTCGGCGCGCCACTCACCAAGCTCGCGCTTGCGTTCGGTCCTGCAGAATACTTCTCCCTGATGGTGCTCGGCCTGATCTTCGCAGTTGTGCTCGCCAAGGGCTCGGTGCTGAAGGCGATCGCGATGATCGTGTTCGGATTGCTGCTCTCCATGGTTGGCTCCGACATCGAGACCGGTGCGTCGCGCATGTCGTTCAACATTCCGGAACTTGCTGACGGTCTCGGCTTCGCGACGGTCGCCATGGGTCTGTTCGGCTTCGCTGAAATCATCCGCAATCTGGATGCAGGCGGCGAGGAAGATCGCCAGCTGGTGCAGCAAAAGGTCACGGGCCTGATGCCAACCAAGAAGGATTTGAAGGATTCAGCGCCGGCAATTCTGCGCGGCACCGTGCTCGGCTCCATTCTCGGCATTCTGCCGGGTGGTGGCGCGGTCATCGCATCCTTCGCGGCCTATACGCTTGAGAAGAAGCTGTCGAAGGATCCGAAGCGTTTCGGTCGTGGAGCGATTGAAGGCGTTGCGGCGCCGGAAAGCGCCAACAACGCTGCAGCGCAAACCTCGTTCATCCCGCTGCTCACCCTCGGCATTCCGCCGAACGCGGTAATGGCGCTGATGGTCGGCGCGATGACCATTCATGGCATCGTGCCGGGTCCGCAGGTGATGCAGAAGCAGCCGGAGCTCGTCTGGGGCATGATCGCCTCGATGTGGATCGGCAACCTGATGCTGCTCGTCATTAACCTGCCGATGGTCGGCATCTGGGTTCGGCTGCTTCGCGTGCCGTATCGCCTGATGTTCCCGTCGATCGTGGTGTTCTGCAGCATCGGCATCTATTCGGTGAACAACGCACCGATGGATGTGGTACTCGCGGGCATATTCGGTCTGCTCGGCTACTGGCTGATCAAGCATGACTTCGAGCCTGCGCCGTTGCTGCTCGGCATGGTGCTCGGTCCGCTGATGGAAGAGAACCTGCGTCGTGCGCTGCTGATCTCGCGTGGCGACGCGACGGTATTTTTCACCCGTCCATTGTCGGCTACCCTGATGGCAATCTCGGCGTTCCTGCTGATCCTCGCTGTGCTTCCCGCACTGCGAAAGAAACGCGACGAAGTCTTCGTCGAATCCGAGAGCTGACGAATCTCTCCACGCATCTGCGTCGTTACGCCACGGCCCGAAGTCGAATAGACTTCGGGCTTTTGCTTGTATTCAGTCCCGCAACTGTCGGCATTTCGCGGCAAAAATATTCTCGGAGGAAAATCAAATGAAGCTGTTCAATCGCAGAGTTGCGATCAGTGGCCTGGCGGCGGTCGCCGGCTTTGGTGCACTGGCAACCGCTGTTCAGGCGCAGGAATACCCGACCCGCAACATCACCATGATCGTGCCGTTCGCGGCCGGTGGCCCAACCGACGTGATCGCGCGCATCGTCGCCGCGGACATGTCGAAGACGCTCGGCCAGCAGATCATCATCGAGAACGTCGTCGGCGCTGGCGGCACGACCGGCGCGACACGCGCGGCGCGCGCGGCCAATGATGGTTACACGATCATCACTGGCCACATGGGCACTCATGCTGCGGCCGTGCCGCTGTATCCGAAGCTCGCTTATCACCCCGAGAAGGATTTCGAGCCCGTTGCTCTTCTCGCCGGCACGCCGATCCTGATCCTGGCGAAGAAGGATTTCGCACCGAAGGATCTCAAGGAATTCGTCACCTATGTGAAGGCCAACAGCGACAAGTTGAACATGGCCCATGCCGGCATCGGGTCGGTGTCGTACTCGTCCTGCGAGTTGCTGAGCTCGGTTCTGGATATCAAGCCGACCGGCGTGCCGTTCAATGGCACCGGTCCGGCGATGAATGCACTGGTCGGTGGTCAGGTCGATTATATGTGCGACCAGATCGTCAACGCGGTTCCGCAGATCAAGGGCGGCACCATCAAGGCCTATGCCATCGCGACGCCCGATCGTAACCCGTCGCTGCCGGACGTCCCGACCACTATCGAAGGCGGTCTGCCGAAGTATCAGGCCTCGGCCTGGAACGCGATCTTCGCGCCCAAGGGCACGCCTGCCGCGATCACCGCCAAGCTGAACGCCGCGGCGGCCAAGGCGCTGGACGACGAGAACGTCAAGAAGCGTCTGCTCGATCTCGGGTCGGACATTCCGAAGCCGGAAGCCCGCACTCAGGCTGCGCTCGGTTCGCTGGTGAAGAGCGAAGTCGAGAAGTGGTCGGCGGTGCTCAAGCCCGCAATGTGATCGGGAACCGGCTAACCAATTGATTTCAAGGGCTAGGTCCTCACGGATCCAGCCCTTGCCGTTTGCGGGGCAGGGACACACTTTTTCGGGTATAATCCGGGAATCGGCGTGTCCGACCACCGGCCGAGGCGATAAGTTCGCCCGCTCACAAGCCCGCAAGATCGACCATGAACCAGTATCACGACCTGCTAGAGCGAATCCTGAGCGACGGTGCCGAGAAGCACGACCGCACCGGTACCGGCACGCTGTCGGTGTTCGGCCATCAGATGCGCTTCAAGCTCAGCGATGGCTTCCCCGTGCTGACCACCAAGAAGCTGTCGCTGAAGGCGATCATCCACGAGCTGCTGTGGTTTCTGGCAGGCGATACCAATATCAAATATCTCAAGGACCACGGCGTCTCGATCTGGGATGAATGGGCGGACGCCAATGGCGATCTCGGTCCGGTCTATGGATCGCAGTGGCGCTCATGGCCGGCGCCTGACGGACGCAGCATCGACCAGATCGCCAATGTGGTCGACATGATCAAGCGCAATCCGGACTCGCGCCGCCTGATCGTCTCGGCGTGGAATCCCGCCGAGATCGACAAGATGGCGCTGCCGCCGTGTCACTGCCTGTTCCAGTTCTATGTCGCCAACGGCAAGCTCTCCTGCCAGCTCTATCAGCGCTCGGCAGATGTCTTCCTTGGTGTGCCCTTCAACATCGCATCCTACGCGCTGCTGACGATGATGATTGCGCAGGTCACGGGCCTGAAGGCAGGCGATTTCATTCATACGCTCGGCGATGCGCATCTCTATTCCAACCATTTGGAGCAGGCACGGCTGCAATTGACGCGGCCGACGCGTACGCTGCCGGTGATGAAGATCAATCCCGACGTGAAGGACATCTTCGCGTTCCGCTATGAGGACTTCACCCTCGAAGGCTACGATCCGCATCCGCACATCAAGGCCGAGGTTGCGGTGTGAACCTTCTCATTCGCGCGGCAAGGGACGATGAATCCGCGCTTGTTTTCAGTTTCGTGCGTGAATTGGCAGAGTATCAGAAGCTCTCGCACCAGGTCGATGCCACAGAGGCTGTAATCGCCGCGGCGCTGTTCGGTCCGCAGCCGCAAGTCTATTGCGACATCGCGGAATGGGATGGCGAGCCAGTCGGATTTACACTCTGGTTCCTCAATTTTTCGTCGTTCCGGGGACGTCACGGCATCTACCTTGAAGATCTGTTCGTGCGCCCCGGGCACCGCGGCCATGGCATTGGCAAAGCCCTGATGGTCAAGCTGGCGCAGCGCTGTGTCGACAAGGGCTGGACGCAGTTCGAGTGGTCGGTGTTGAACTGGAATGCGGCATCGATCGCGTTCTACAAATCGATGGGCGCGAAGATGATGGATGAGTGGACGGCCTGCAAAGTGAGCGGCGACGCGCTTCGTGAACTGGCGTCGCGCGGCACCACGTCATGAACATCGTCCTCGTCTATGCCGTCGCCGAGAACGGCGTGATCGGGCAGGGCAATGCCATTCCATGGCGGCTCAAGTCGGACATGCAGCGCCTCAAGGCGCTGACAATTGGCAAGCCGATCGTCATGGGGCGCAAGACCTTCGAGTCGCTTCCTAAGCCGCTGCCGGGACGAACCAATATCGTCATCACCCGCGATGCCGGTTATCAGGCCGCAGGAGCCGCGGTCACCACATCGCTTGCCGATGCACGCGCGGTGGCGACTGGCGATGCGCTGCGGCGTTTGGTCACTGAGATTGCCGTAATTGGCGGCGCCGAGATCTATGCCCAATGGATGGGGATCGCCGACCGTCTCGAAGTCACCGAAGTTCACGCAAAGCCGACGGGTGATACCTTCATGCCGCCAGTCGATCTCACTGTGTGGGAAGAAGTTGCACGCGTCAGGAACGCCGCGGCCGGTGAGGACAGCGTCGATTTCTCCTATGTGACATATTGCCGGAGAGCGCCCCGTTAACCGCGTTTTCCGCCCGTTAACATTGACATTTGCGACCTCCGGCATAGCTCCAGCGATCAAGAACCCCGCGTTGTAAGAGCTGGGGTCGTCCCCTATAAAGCCATGCAGACGTGGCGAGACCGGTATGTCCGGCCGCGCAGAGGAGAGTGTTGAATGCCGTGGAAGAATCAAGGCGGAGGCCCATGGGGCTCTGGTCCGAAGGGGCCTTGGGGTTCTGGTCCGCAATCGTCCGGGCCGAGGCCGCCTGATCTTGAGGATCTGCTGCGCAAGGGGCAGGACCGTCTGCAGTCGATGCTGCCCGGGGGCTTCGTCAGCGGCATGGGCATCGCGCTCGTGCTCGCCGTGGCGCTGGTGATCTGGGGCCTGTCCGGTTTCTTCCGCGTGCAGTCTGAAGAGCTCGGTGTCGTGCTGCGCTTCGGCAAGCATGTCCGCACCGTGCAGCCCGGCCTAAACTATCATCTGCCTTATCCGATCGAAACCGTGCTGTTGCCGAAGGCGCTGCGCGTATCGACGCTGTCGGTCGGCATGTCGATCCTGGAAGACACCGGTCGCCGTGGCCGCACCATCCGCGATGTGCCGGAAGAGAGCCTGATGCTGACCGGCGACGAGAACATCGTCGATGTCGACTTCACCGTGCTGTGGCGTATCAAGCCCGACGGTGTCGGCAACTTCCTGTTCAACATCCAGAACCCCGAAGGCACCGTGAAAGCGGTGGCCGAAAGCGTGATGCGTGAAGTCGTTGGCCGCGCCAACATTCAGCCAATTCTCACCGGCGCACGCACCACCACCGAAACCCAGGTGCAGGAACTGATGCAGAAGACGCTCGACGGCTATAGCGCCGGCGTCCTGATCCAGCAGGTCCAGCTGCAGAAGGTCGATCCGCCGGCACAGGTGATCGATGCGTTCCGTGACGTGCAGGCGGCACAGGCCGACGCCCAGCGTCTGCAGAACGAAGCCCAGACCTACACCAACCGCGTTGTTCCCGACGCGCGCGGTCGCGCTGCGCAGATCCTGCAGGTCGCCGAAGGCTATCGCGAACAGGCGATTGCCGAAGCCAAGGGCCAGAGCGCGCGCTTCCTGAAAGTGTATGACGAGTACAAGAAGGCGCCTGATGTAACCCGTCAGCGTATCTATCTCGAAACCATGGAGCGGATCTTCGGCGGCGCCGAGAAGCTGGTCTATGACGGCGGCCAGGGTGCCGGCGCGTCGCAAGGCGTCGTGCCTTATCTTCCCTTGAATGAACTGACGCCGCGACGTCAGCCACAGGCTCCATCTGGTCAGCCTCAGCAGAGCGGGAGCACCCGATGAAAACCGGCATCTCAGGTATCGTTGCACTGATTGTAGTGCTGGTGCTGGTCATCGTGGGCTTCGGCTCGATCTATACGGTGCGCCAGACTGAACAGGCCCTCGTGGTGCGACTCGGTGAGCCGGTTCGCGTAGTCACCGAGCCCGGTCTGAACTTCAAGATTCCGTTCATCGACAGCGTGATCTCGATCGACAAGCGTATCCTCGATCTGGAAAACCCGGCTCAGGAAATCATCGCCAACGACCAGCGTCGTCTGGTGGTCGATGCCTTCGCCCGCTACAGGATCAAGAACGCGTTGCGCTTCTACCAGAGCATCGGGTCGATCCAGGCGGCGAACATCCAGTTGACCACGCTGCTCAACGCGGCCATGCGCCGTGTGCTCGGCGAGGTCACCTTCATCCAGATCGTTCGCGACGACCGCGAAGGCCTGATGAACAAGATCCGCGATCAGCTCGACAAGGAAGCCGATGGTTACGGCATCTCGGTCGTCGACGTCCGGATTCGCCGCGCCGATCTGCCGGAGGCGAACAGCCAGGCGGTGTATCAGCGGATGCAGACCGAGCGTCAGCGGGAAGCTGCTGAATTCCGCGCGGGCGGTGGCCAGAAGGCGCAGGAGATTCGCTCCAAGGCCGATCGTGAAGCAACGGTCATCATCGCCGATGCGAATTCGACGGCTGAACAAACCCGTGGTGCCGGTGACGGCGAGCGCAACCGTTTGTTCGCTGAATCCTACGGCCAGGATCCGGAGTTCTTCGCGTTCTATCGCTCGATGACGGCTTACGAGAACGGATTGAAGAGCAACGACACCCGCTTCCTGCTGCGGCCGGATTCGGAGTTCTTCCGCTTCTTCGCCAATCCGTCGGGAAAGCCCCCCGCGGCAAAGCCGCAGTAACGGCGTCGTCTATTAAGCTTACGCGGATACCTGTTTTGCGTTCGCTGCCACTCTGATCTATGGATGAGGCGCGCCATTGTGGTGCGCCTCATTTGTTTTCAGAAAAGCGCCAAGAAAACTGCCAAGAAACTGCGGCCAGGGTGCGAACGTTCGGGAGTTGAAGTCGGATGAGGTCCATAGCGTTTGCCGACTTCCTCATCGGCATCGGAATCCTGTTCGTATTCGAAGGCATCCTGTTCCTGGCATTTCCCGGATGGATGCGCCGCGCGATGAAGAGCGCGCTGCAAAGCCCTGACAATATCCTGCGCATCGCCGGTCTGGTCTCGGCCGTCGGCGGCCTGATCCTGATCTGGGCGATCCGGCGCTAGCGGCCGCTCGTGGTCTCCCTGGGGCGTCCGAAAAAGCTCTTCCCGATCAACGCGATCGTGCACGCTTACGTCCGCATTCTGCCGCAATCCACGTCCCAGATGGGCCTGCCGGAGGGCCCGCGCGAAGGCTTGCGCGATGTCGCCCTTCGGGCGCACTCTCAGTCAAATTTGCCGACTCTCTTTTGGAGACGTTTCCGACATGTCCATCGCTCATCCCTCTCTGAGCCCCGTTTCGCGCCGTGCACCGTATAGCGGCCTGCGTCCGCTGCTGACGGCGCTTTGTTTCGGCGCCGTGGTCGCCACGTTTTCCGCGCCGGCCTCGGCCCGGGGCCCGGATGGCATCGCCGACGTTGCCGAGAAGGTGATCGATTCCGTGGTCAATATCTCGACCACCTCCACCGTCGAGGCGAAGAACAGCGACAAGGGGGAGGGCGGTGGCCGCGGGGCGATGCCGCAACTGCCGCCAGGCTCGCCGTTCGAGGAGTTCTTCGACGACTTCTTCAAGAACCGCGGCGGCCGCCCCGGCGGCGACAAGAATGGCGGCCTGCAGCCGCGCAAGACCAATTCGCTGGGCTCCGGTTTCATCATCGACACCTCAGGTGTCGTAGTCACGAACAACCATGTCATCGATGGCGCCGACGAGATCACCGTCATCATGAATGACGGCACCAAGATCAAGGCCGAGCTGGTCGGCGTCGACAAGAAGACCGATCTGGCCGTGCTGAAATTCACCCCGGTAAAGCCGGTGGTTGCCGTCAAGTTCGGCGACAGTGAAAAGCTGCGGCTTGGCGAATGGGTGATTGCGATCGGCAATCCATTCTCGCTCGGCGGCAGCGTCACTGCGGGCATCGTCTCGGCGCGTAACCGCGAGATCAGCAACAACAGCCCCTATGACAGCTACATCCAGACCGACGCCTCGATCAATCGCGGCAATTCGGGCGGTCCGCTGTTCAACCTCGATGGCGAAGTGGTCGGCGTCAACACGCTGATCATCTCGCCCACCGGCGGCTCCATCGGCCTCGGCTTCGCCGTGCCGTCGAAGACTGTGGTCGGTGTCATCGAGCAGCTGCGCGAATACAAGGAAGTCCGCCGCGGCTGGCTCGGTGTGCGCATCCAGCCGGTCACCGACGAGATCGCAGAAAGCCTGAATATCAAGCCGGCGCGCGGCGCGCTGATCGCCGGCGTCGACGACAAGGGCCCGGCCAAGCCTGCCGGCCTCGAGCCCGGCGACGTGGTGATCAAGTTCGACGGTCGTGACGTCAAGGAGCCGAAGGACCTGTCGCGCATCGTTGCCGGCACCGCCGTCGGCAAGGCCGTCAATGTGCTGATCATTCGCAAGGGCAAGGAAGAGACCAAGCAGGTCACCCTCGGACGTCTCGAGGATGACAAGCCGGTGCAGGCCTCGATCAAGGCCACGCCGGAAGCCGAGAAGCCGGCGACGCAGAAGGCGCTGGGCCTCGACCTCACCGGTCTCAGCAAGGATCTGCGCACCAAGTACAAGATCAAGGACAGCGTGAAGGGCGTCATCGTGACCGGCGTCGATGCTGGCTCTGACGCCGCCGAGAAGCGCCTGGCTGCTGGCGACGTCATCGTCGAGGTCGCGCAGGAAGCGGTCACCAATGCCGCCGACGTCAAGAAGCGCGTCGATGCCTTGAAGAAGGACGGCAAGAAGTCGGTGCTGCTGCTGGTGTCCAATGCCGAAGGGGAACTGCGCTTCGTGGCGCTGAGCGTACAGTAGGAAGCCCTTCTTCCCCCGCGCTTGCGTGGGGAGGGTGGCCGGCCTCTTGGCCGGTCGGGTGGGGGTGTTTCCCCAAGCTCGGAGATCGTGGACCCCACCCCGGCCTTCGCTTCGCTCGGCCGACTATGGCGGACGAATTCGTCCGCCGGACCCCACTGCGCTTCGCTTGGGGCAGGGATTCTTCCAGCGCCTGCGCGCCATCGCAGATGTGAATTTCAAACAGCCACTGCTCTTCAGACATGCGTCATCGCCCCCATTGTTTGCGGCGCGGGGGCGCCGTCATCTGTTGCATTCCCCGCCCCCTTGCGAGAGGGCGTGCGGAACGCCGGGTGCCCGTTGCACCCTTGGGCCTGATGCGAATGCGGTCTTCCGCAAGTAAGAGTGCATCAGGACTTTCGGACGCGCTGGGCGAAGTGCCCGGCGTTCCGCCTGCGGTGTTTTTTCAGCCTGCTTGCGCTTTGCCTTGGCGAACGATCCGATCACCAAAACTATGGTCCCACGGCGGAGGGACAGGGAGCCTCAAGCGAGTAAGCCGGACGCATCTTGATTTGGTCGTCCGTCACACTGTCCAGGGAGTCTTTCCATCCCAAGGTCGGCCGTTTCCTTGCCAGTGGCAGTGCTGGCGCAGATCCGTCCTGCCCGAAGACAGACGTCACCCCCAAACCGCGTAACGCCGCATCTCCGGCGTCCACAGCATCCCACTCCGCGAACGTGACGATCGCGATCGCCCCTCTCGGTGGGGCAGGACAGAGGAGAAAATAATCCAGATAGGGAGGTTGTCAAGAAGAGATAGGAAAAAATGTTTATGCGACTCCGCGTCCTGCCCCCAAACTGTCATTCCAGGGCACGGCGGGACGATACGCGGACGAATGCGGACCCTGCTGGGCGTGGTATCGATGGCCTCTCTGCCCCGGACGACCTGTGCCATGCGCCATGACGCCCGCGCAGCGGCGTTTGCTAGTGTGGCGTCTGAACGATCAGCCGAAGACACTTCATGAATTGCTTTTCGGCTCCCTTGGGGAGTCTTTGCAGGATAGCTCGCTCGACTGACGCGTCCCGTGTCATGACGCGATTCAGCATGGCTGCACCGTCAGGTGCCAGAAACAGCTCATAGGCACGTCGATCTCCGGGCGCCGGTCGCCGCTCAAGCAGGTGTCGCTCCACCAGTCGCTTCACCATTTCGGCGACGGTATTGCGATCCAAGAAAAGATGCTCGGCAAGCATGTTCTGGCTGAGGCCGGGCCGTTGGTAGATCGCAACCAGTGTCGCCTTCTGCCGCGGGGTAATCTGCTCATCGGCAAACTCACGCGAGAACCGTTCCTCAGCGGCGAAATGTGCCCTGCGCAATAAATGCGACACGACGTCTTCGAGTCGAAAGCGGTCGAGGATGGACCGCACCGGCGCTGTCAGCGCGGCCTCGGCGCCACGGGAAGGCAGGGACGATGCGGAAGCCTTGCCGGTCGCCGTTCTGCGCGATGAGCCCGACATCCCGGTTCGGCGTTTGGTCGTTGTTCTGGTCATGGTGGTCCGACACGATCTGCAGATATTGCCGTACGAGCGATCACATCGCGATGCGCGAATAGGCAGTTCACGCTCTAGCACTGCGTAGAAAGCCCAACAAGATAGCAGCATACTTCGGATTCTTCGATACGAGCCGTGACTTCTGCTGACTTCAGTGTAGTCGGTGCGAGTTCCGTTTTCTTGACAGTAGTCGGGGCAATCGCTAGCTTTTAATAAGAGACGTATACGTACAAATTTGCGAGATGCTGCATGACGTGCGACGAGGCGAGAGCAACATGACGACCGATCCTCGAGCAGTTGTCGTGGAGGGCATGGCAACGCCGCGCGGCCGCTATCCGCACTTCAAGCGTGCCGGTGACCTGGTCTTCGTTTCCGGAACAAGCTCGCGACGCGCGGATAACACGATAGCCGGCGCGAGCGCCGATGCCATGGGAACGGTGACGGTCGATATCCGGTTACAGACCCGCGCGGTGATCGAGAATATTGCGAGAATAATAAGCGAGGCCGGCGGCGGACTGTCCGATATCGTCGAAGTCAGCACGTTCCTCGTCAATATGAACGACTTTGGCGGGTACAACGACGTGTACGCCGAATTTTTCGGCTCCGACGGTCCCGCGCGGACAACGGTCGCCGTTCACCAGCTTCCGCATCCGCATCTGCTGATCGAGATCAAGGCTATCGCCTACCTGCCCCAATCCCGCACCTGACCTTGTCCGGAGGATTACCCATGCCCATGACACGTCGCCATCTCTTGCAGGGCGTCGCCGCTTCAGCCGCACTCTGGAGTGGTCGCGCGTTGGCGCGACCATCGCTGGCCCGGATCATGGTTGGTTTCGCGGCTGGTGGGACGCTCGACGTGATCGGCCGCCGGCTCGCCGATCAGCTCGGCGGGAATTTTGCCGACTCGGTCATCGTCGAAGGTCGTACCGGCGCTGGTGGTCGCATCGCGATCGACGCCACCAAAACTGCCACGCCTGACGGCACGACCATCGTGCTCTCGCCATCCTCGCCGATCGTCATCTTTCCGCATGTCTATACGAAGCTGAGCTATGATCCGGTCGCGGATCTTATTCCGATCACGCCAGTCTGCTCGAATGCGCAAACCTTCGTCGTCGGGAAGGCCGTTCCTGAATCGGTCAAAACACTACGGGATTTTATTGGCTGGGCCAAAGTCAACAAGACGTTCTATGCCACGCCGGCTGCCGGCTCGATCATGCATTTCCAGGGCTGGGCGTTTGCCCAGCAGGCCGGCATTGAGATGACTCATGCGCCCTATCGCGGAATGGCGGCGATTGTGCCGGACCTGCTGTCGGGCACGATGGCGACATCGATGGCGGTGACCGGCGACATTCGCCAACATGTAGAATCAGGAGCGCTGCGCGCGCTCGCGGTCACGAGCGCGCAGCGATCACGCTTCTTGCCGAATGTGCCCACATTCGCCGAACTCGGCTTTGACCAGGTCACCGGAGTTGATTGGTACGGGCTCTTCGCGCCCGCCAAGACGCCGCAGCCGATCGTCGAACAATTGCAGCAAATGGTTCACGCCGCGATGAAGGCGAAGCCGGTCGCAGAATTTCTCGAGCAAATGGGATTTGACAGCTACACGCTCGATTCCAAGCAGCTTGCGAGCTGCATTCAGGAGGAGACAGCGCGCTGGGCTCCGGTCGTCAAACAATCGGGATTTCAGCTCGACAATTGAGCTCTTGGATGAGAGCGCTGCCGTGACTACCGCTTCGCCATGCTAACGGTGGTCGTGGCTCCTGGCATGCGCCGGGACGACGGAAACAGCCGGCTTTCTCGCAGGAGCGCGAAAACCGGGGCTTTCGGAGTGAGGCTCTAGCTTACAAATTCAGCGCGCTTGTAGCCCTGCGCATAAAGCAGCGCCGTGAGATCGCCGTGATCGATCCGGGCTGCTGCGGCAGCAGCCACCGCAGGCTTGGCGTGATAGGCGACGCCGAGGCCTGCGTCCTGGATCATGGCGAGATCGTTGGCGCCATCGCCGACGGCGATGGTGTCGAGATTGTCCAGATCGAAGGACTCGCGCAGCTCGACCAGCGTCGCGAGTTTTGCGGCCTTGCCGAGGATCGGCTCGGCGACGGTGCCCGTCAGCTTGCCATCAGCGACATGCAACACGTTGGCGCGGTTTTCCTGGAAGCCGACGAGCTCGGCGACCTTGCTGGTGAACAGCGTGAAGCCGCCGGAGACCAGACAGGTATAGGCGCCGTTGGTACGCATGGTCTGCACCAGTTCGCGACCACCCGGTGTGAGCGTGATGCGCGAGGCCAAAACTTCATCGACGACGCTGACGTTGAGATCCTTGAGGAGCGCCACGCGTTCGCGCAGTGCTGGCTCGAATTCGATCTCGCCGCGCATGGCGCGTTCGGTGATGGCGGCGACATGAGCCTTGAGGCCGGCGAAGTCGGCGAGCTCGTCGATACATTCCTGGCCGATCATGGTGGAATCCATGTCGGCGAGAAAAAGCTTCTTGCGCCGATCGCTGACAGGCTGCACGACAACATCGATCGGCATGTCGCCGCGGGCTGCGCGCAGGCGATCGCCGAGCGCGAGCATGTTGTGGTCGCTGGTGAACAGGATGTCGGCGGCGACGCCGTCGCTCAGCCAGTGCGCCTCGGTGTTGCCCGGCAGAAGTGCGCGCAGACCGTCGACCACCGTGCTATCGAGAGCGGGATTGGCGGGGTTGCAGATCAGGGTCGCGACGAGAGACATGACGTGAGTTCCAGTCCGGACAACAGAGCGCTGCTTATCGCAGGGCCGACCGCCAGCGGCAAGTCGGCGCTGGCGCTAGCCGTGGCGCGGGCGCGGGACGGCGTGGTCATCAATACCGACAGCATGCAGGTATATCGCGACCTGCGCGTGCTCACGGCGCGGCCGACCATCGACGAGGAAGCGCTGGCGCCGCATCGGCTCTACGGGACTGTGGATGCTGCCGTGAACTTCTCCGCCGGCGCGTGGGTGGATGAAGCCGCGCGCGTACTTGCCGAGGTGCGGGCGCAAGGCAAGTTGCCGATCTTCATCGGCGGTTCTGGACTGTACTTCAAGGCGCTGACGCGCGGGCTCTCGGCCGTGCCGCCGGTCGCAGCCGAGGTGCGCGACGATGTCCGCGCGCGGCTGGAGCGTGACGGGCCGGAAGCGCTGCATGCGCAGCTCGCTTTGGTCGATCCGGTCTCTGCCGCACGGCTGAACCTGCGCGACCGCACGCGCATTGCCCGCGCGCTGGAAGTCGTGGAGGCGACCGGGCGATCGCTCACCGACTGGCACGGTGAGGGCCTGCCGCCGCTGTTGCCGCCGGAGGGCGTGACCGCGCTGTTTCTCGCGCCGGAGCGCGACGAGCTCTATGCACGGATCGATGCGCGCTTCGAGCGCATGCTGGATGAGGGCGCGCTGGACGAGGTCGCTGCATTGGCAGAACGCAGTCTCGATCCATTACTGCCGGCGATGAAGGCGCATGGCGTGCCGGCGCTGATCCGGCATATCCGCGGCGAGCTCTCGCGTGAGGAGGCGGCCGAGATTGGCCGCGCCGATACCAGGCACTACTCCAAGCGGCAGTTCACCTGGTTTCGGCATCAACTGCCCGAGTTTGAATGGATGACGCCGGAGGCTGCGGGAGCCCGGCCCGGATGAGCAGAGTGACATCCGGGGGAGCCGCCCGTCTCGCGGCTCCTGTGCCCCGGATGACGTCAGAAGATGGATCGCGGTCCGCCTTCATAACGATGGGACTGTTCGGTCCGTTGCGGTGCCGCGACGGAGTCGAACGCGTTCTGAGGCAGCGCGGCGGCGCTCATCGCGGCCGCATGGGCCTCGTCGGGCCAGTAGCGCTGGTCCGAAATCGTCGTACCGGCAAAAGCCGGGCTGGAGATGACTGCAAATGCCAGCGATGCGGATAGCAGAAGACGTTTCGTTGTCATGGCTCTATTCCTTTGAAGACGTCGCCCTTATCCGGGGAGATGCGCGACCGGTCATAGGAATTCCAGAGCGCCCCGGCCGGTTTTGCATAGGCGTGGTGTGGGGCACGAGCGGGCAGGCGGGCAGCAGCCTGGCTGGGATCAGGTGACGGGCGCATATCTGCCCGCCCGATTTTTCCGCTCGCCGAATGCGAAAGACCCGGCTAGGCTCTAAAATCAGCGCGATCACAGCAACTTCCCTTGACATCCCCGGTTTGCTGGCTATGTTCCGCGCAAGTTATGAAAAGTCGGACCGATCCTGTGCGCAATAAAGTTACAAATCTTCTTATTATCGTGGTACCCTGGCGCACCGCCGGGGGTAGCTGATTGCTACCCACGAACCGAGCGGTGTGCACAGGGTCCTGAACGGGCCCTTTTTTATTGTCTGAACTTCAAGCTTTCCGAACCTAGCGACCATCCAGACCAAGCCGCGCCGCAGGGCGCATCCGGAGCGAACCATGAGCGACAGCAAGCCCCACGATCCCAACCAGATGACCGGCGCGGCGATGATCGTCCGCGCGCTTGCGGATCACGGCGTCAAGCACCTGTTCGGCTATCCCGGCGGCGCGGTGCTTCCGATCTATGACGAGATCTACCAGCAGTCTGAAGTGGAGCACATTCTGGTCCGCCACGAGCAGGGCGCCGGCCATGCCGCCGAAGGCTATGCGCGCTCCACCGGCCTGCCGGGCGTCGTGCTGGTGACCTCGGGTCCGGGCGCCACCAACATGGTGACGCCGCTGGCCGACGCGCTGATGGATTCGATCCCGCTGGTCTGCATCACCGGACAGGTCCCGACGCATCTCATTGGTAACGATGCGTTCCAGGAATGCGACACCGTCGGCATCACGCGGCCCTGCACCAAGCACAACTGGCTGGTCCGCGACGTCAACGATCTCGCCAAGGTGCTGCACGAAGCATTCTACGTTGCGACAACGGGCCGACCGGGTCCGGTCGTCGTCGACGTGCCGAAGGACGTGCAGTTCGCCACCGGCACCTATCATCCGCCGCGCAAGTCCGACGTCCATATCTCCTACGCGCCGCGCGTGAAGGGCGATGCGAACGCGATCCGCAAGGCGGTGTCGTTGCTGGCGGGTGCCAAGAAGCCGATCATCTATTCCGGCGGCGGCGTCATCAATTCGGGCCTCGCGGCGTCGAAGCTGCTGCGCGAACTGGTCGAGGTCACCGGCTTCCCGATCACCTCGACGCTGATGGGCCTCGGCGCCTATCCGGCATCCGGCCCGAACTGGCTGGGCATGCTGGGCATGCACGGCACTTACGAAGCCAACATGGCGATGCATGACTGCGACGTCATGCTGTGCGTCGGCGCGCGCTTCGACGATCGTATCACCGGCCGCACCGATGCGTTCTCGCCGAACTCGAAGAAGATCCATATCGACATCGATCCGTCGTCGATCAACAAGAACATACGTGTCGATATCCCGATCATCGGCGATTGCGGCAATGTGCTCGGCGACATCCTGCAGGTGTTCAAGTCCGAAGCGAAGAAGCCTGACACCAAGGAGTGGTGGAAGCAGGTCAATACCTGGCGCGCGCGCAATTCGCTGGCCTACAAGACGAACAACGATGTCATCCTGCCGCAATTCGCAATCCAGCGATTGTTCGAGGCGACGCGCGGCCACGACACCTACATCACCACCGAAGTCGGCCAGCATCAGATGTGGGCGGCGCAGTTCTTCGGTTTCGAGGAGCCGCATCGCTGGATGACGTCGGGTGGTCTGGGCACCATGGGCTATGGCCTGCCGGCGGCGCTGGGTGTGCAGGTCGCGCATCCCGACTCGCTGGTCATCGATATCGGCGGCGACGCATCGGTGCAGATGACGATGCAGGAAATGTCGGCGGCGGTTCAGCATGAATTGCCGATCAAGATCTTCATCCTGAACAATCAATATATGGGCATGGTGCGCCAGTGGCAGCAGTTGCTGCATGGCAACCGGTTGTCGCATTCCTACTCGGAAGCTCTGCCTGATTTCGTCAAGCTGGCGGAAGCCTATGGCGGCGTCGGCTTCCAGTGTAGCAAGCCCGGCGATCTCGACGGCGCGTTGCAGGAGATGATCAAGGTGAAGAAGCCGGTGCTGTTCGACTGCCGCGTCGCGGCGCTGGAGAACTGCTTCCCGATGATCCCGTCGGGCAAGGCCCATAACGAAATGCTGCTGCCGCTGGAAGCGAATGACGAAGCTACGGCTGCGGCGTTCGCCGGCGGTAAGGCGCTGGTCTGACAAGCTCTGGAAAGACAATGACAATGGAACAGCCTGCCTCCGCCTATTTCATGGAAGAGCGTCACGATCCCAACGAGACGCATACGCTGACGGTGCTCGTCGCCAACGAGCCGGGCGTGCTCGCGCGCGTCATCGGGCTTTTTTCGGGCCGCGGTTACAACATCGAAAGTCTCACGGTGTCGGAGACCGAGAGCCACAAGCACGTCTCGCGCATCACCATCGTCACCACAGGCACGCCGATGGTGATCACGCAGATCAAGCATCAGCTCGATCGCATGATCCCGGTGCACCGCGTCGTTGACATGACGCTGACCGGCCGCTCCATCGAGCGTGAGCTTGCCATGGTCAAGCTGCGCGGCACCGGCGAGCATCGCGTCGAGGCGCTGCGCCTCGCCGAAGCGTTCCGCGCCCGTGTGATCGATGCGACCATCGAGAGCTTCGTGTTCGAGATCACCGGCAACACCGGCAAGATCAACCAGTTCATCGACCTGATGCGGCCGCTTGGCCTCGTCGAGATCTCGCGCACCGGCGTCGCTGCGATCAGCCGCGGACCGGAGGGGATGTAGCCTCCGCGCATCGCAGTCATGAAACCTCTCGACATCGCGTTGGCCATAGCCGTGGCCGTGATCTGGGGCGTCGGCTTCGTGCTGACCCGGATGGCGGTCGACGAGATGTCGTCGACGCTGCTCACCACAATCCGCTTCGGCATCACGGCACTCCCGTGCCTGTTCCTGCCGAAGCCGAAGCTGTCATGGCTGCTGATCGTCGCCACAAGCTGGCTCCTGGTGGCACAATTCCTGGCGCAGACCTACGGCATGGCACATGGTGTGCCGGCGGGACTGACCTCGGTGATCGTGCAGAGCCAGGCGCTGTTCACGGTAGGGGCTGCCGCGCTGTTCCTGCGGGAATTGCCGACGCGGCTGCAGGTGATCGGTATTGTCATTGCGATGGGCGGGCTGTTGATGATCTGCTTCACGGTCGGCTATGACTTCAGCGTGTTTCCTTTCATGGTGCTGATGACCGCGCCGGTGAGCTTTGCGTTCTCGAATCTGCTGCTGCGGCGTGCGCAGGGCGTGCCGATGCTCGACCTGTTCGCCTGGATCAGTCTCGTTGCGCTGCTGCCGTTGCTGGTGGTGCTGTTCAGTGTCGATGGCGCGAGCATGACGTGGCAGTCGCTCACGCATGCATCGCTGAAGGCGCTCGCCTGTGTGCTGTTTCTTGCGGTGGTTGGCACCACGCTGGGTTACTGGATATGGGGCCGGTTGCTGCGCGACTATTCCGCGGCGCAGGTCGTGCCGTTCGCATTGCTGGTGCCGTTTATCGGTGCGGCCGCGTCGAGCGTCACGTTCGGTGAACAGTTTGGATCGCTGCGACTCGCGGGCATGATCGTCGTTGTCTGCGGCATTGCCGTGATGCTGCTGTCGAAGCGCCCACCCACGCTTGTCGAGGTGGTCTGAGATCATGTCGCAACAACTCTTGTTCGCCTTTATCGTGTTCGCCATCGTGATGTTCTTCACGCCTGGCCCGAACAACATCATGCTGCTCGCGTCGGGGCTCAATTTCGGCTTTCGCCGTACGCTGCCGCATGTCTTCGGCGTCACCGTCGGTTTCGCCTTCATGGTCGCCGTCACGGGCCTCGGATTGGGGGCGGTCTTCACCTCCTATCCGGTGCTGCACACCATCCTGAAATATGCCGGCGCGGCGTATCTCGTCTATCTCGCCTTTGCGATCGGGATGTCCGGTCCGCCCAACCCGGGTGACGCTGAACGGCGCCGGCCGATGACGTTTTTCGGCGCCGCGCTGTTTCAATGGGTCAACGTCAAGGGCTGGGTGATGGTGATCGGCACCATCACCGCCTATGCGGCAATTGCGAACTATCCCTGGAACATCCTGCTGCAGGTCACCCTGTCGCTGCTGCTCGGGTTCGTGTCCTGCGTCACCTGGGTGCTGTGCGGCACCTCGCTGCAATCGCTGGTAAAATCGCCTGGCGCGGTCAGGGCGTTCAATATCGTCATGGGGCTGCTGCTGCTGGCCTCCCTGTATCCGGTGCTGGTCGAGCTATGAGCCCGACGCGCAGCGTAAAATCACCGTCGCGGGCTTGTCTCGCGGCACCCGTCGCCCTAGAAACCGGCGGCAATTCATGGTCTTCGGCCATTCGGCTTGAGACCGGTTCGAACGGGCAGCTTTGAAATATAGTTGCTGAAGAGAGGAAATACCCATGCGAGTTTATTACGATCGCGACGCCGACCTGAACCTGATCAAGGGCAAGAAGGTCTGTATCGTCGGCTATGGCAGCCAGGGCCATGCCCACGCGCTGAACCTCAAGGATAGCGGCGTCAAGGACGTCGTGATCGCGCTCCGCAAGGGCTCGGCCACCGCGAAGAAGGCGGAAGCCGCCGGCTTCAAGGTGATGGAAGTCGCCGAGGCTGCCAAGTGGGCCGACCTGATGATGATGCTCACCCCCGACGAATTGCAGGGCGACATCTATCGCGACCACATGCATGACAACATGAAGAAGGGCGCAGCGCTCGTCTTCGCACACGGCCTCAACGTGCACTTCAACCTGCTCGATCCGCGCGAGGATCTCGACGTGCTGATGATCGCGCCGAAGGGCCCCGGCCACACCGTGCGTTCGGAATATCAGCGCGGCGGCGGCGTGCCTTGCCTGATCGCGGTTCACAAGGACGTTTCGGGCAACGCCCATGACCTCGGCCTGAGCTACGCTTCGGCAGTGGGCGGCGGCCGCGCCGGCATCATCGAGACCTCGTTCAAGGAAGAGTGCGAGACCGATCTGTTCGGCGAGCAGGCCGTTCTGTGCGGCGGCACCGTCGAACTGATCCGCGCCGGCTTCGAGACGCTGGTGGAAGCCGGCTACGCGCCGGAAATGGCTTACTTCGAGTGCCTGCACGAATTGAAGCTGATCGTCGACCTGATCTATGAAGGCGGTATCGCCAACATGAACTACTCGATCTCCAACACGGCCGAGTATGGCGAATACGTCACCGGTCCGCGCATCGTCACCTCGGAAACCAAGGCCGAGATGAAGCGCGTGCTCACCGACATTCAGTCCGGCAAGTTCGCTCGCGACTGGATGCTGGAAAACAAGGTCAACCAGGCCTCGTTCAAGGCAACCCGCCAGCGCAACAACGCACATCCGATCGAGGAAGTGGGCGCCAAGCTCCGCGACATGATGCCGTGGATCAAGGAAAAGGCGCTGGTCGACAAGACCAAGAACTAAGCGCCTCTTCAGACGCAGCTACCAACGGGACCGCGGCAACGCGGTCCCGTTTCTTTTGAAATGTGCAATGCGCGATGAGCTTACCGAAGCGGCCCGCCCGCAAAGTCTGCGCCAGGTATCTGCCGCATGCTATCCGGGAGTTTCACATGCCATGCAGGCGCGCAGCTCTGCCGCCATGGAAGGACGGGCCCGAATAGGCTATCGGCACGCCGACTGCCAGAACCGCTTTCGGATATATCGATGGCAGTGGCGCGAATGGGCCGGCCATCCGCACAACGGCGAGAGCAGCGCCGTCAAGTTCGGTGTTTCCAGAACTCCTTAAGACGGTAGCCTCGACCACCCGACCACTGCGGTTCACCGCAAGACAGATGACCACACGTCCGCGAAGTCCCGCCTCGGCAAGCCGCTTTGCTGTTCGCATGATCCGCGCGGTTGTGTGCTGCCGCCATGCGCGCATGGCCGGACTCGCGGACATGGCTTCGGGGCCGGTCGTCGGTACAATCTGCGCTTCCGCACTAGTTGCCATTGCGGCGAGCAACACGGCGGCGCCGATTGCTCGCCGGATGGTCGTATTGAGTCCCGTGCTCTGCTTCGTGTGGTCGGTTGAGGTTGAGGCAAAAACAGGAAGCATGTCGAGCCCGTGAGATTGGATGGCCGCAGCCAATAGATAGGTGATATCATATTGCGCCCGCTTTCTTCCATTTTCTGGGCACCGAGACAACCTTCGCACGATGTCGAGCAGGTCACCGCATGAATGCCATTGTTGTCACCGGCGTCTCGACCGGCATCGGTCACGCGACGGTGAAAGTTTTGCTCGCCCGTGGCTTCCGCGTGTTCGGCAGCGTGCGCAAACAGGCGGATGCGGACAGGCTGCAGGTTGAGTTCGGCGCGAACTTCAAGCCGTTGCTGTTCGATGTGACTGAGGAAGCTGCCGTGCTGGCCGCCGCTGACTACGTACGCAGCGCGCTGAACGGCGAGACGCTCGCGGGGCTCGTCAACAATGCCGGCGTTGCGGTGCCCGGCGCGCTGCTCGATCTGTCGGTCGATGAGTTCCGCCGGCAGATCGAGGTCAATGTGACGGGGCCGGTGATCGTCACCAAGGCCTTCGCGCCGCTGCTCGGCGCCGATCCCGCGATGACTGGTGCGCCCGGACGCATCGTGATGATGAGTTCGGTGTCGGGACAATTCGGCAATCCGCTACTGTCGCCCTACAGCGCCTCGAAATTCGCACTGGAAGGACTGGCCGAAAGCTTGCGCCGCGAATTCATGCTGTTCGGCATCGATGTGCTGGTGATCGCGCCGGGCGCCGTGCGCACGCCGATCTGGGACAAGGCCGAGGCCATCGATATGGCGCGCTTCGCGAATTCGCCATTCCTGCCAGCGCTGGCGAAGCTTCGCGAGATGCTGATGAAGCTGGCGAAGAACGGGCTGCCGCCGGAGCGGATCGCCGAACTGGTCTACCGGGCACTGACCGCATCCCGCCCGAAGCTGCGCGTGGTGGCATCGCCGCAGCCGGTTCAGACCTTCGTCGCCGGTTGGCTGCCAAGGCGTTGGCTGGACGCGATCATGGCCCGGCAACTCGGGCTGCGGCCCAAATAAGGGGCCATTTGTCGCCTCGACAGGGGGACCAAAATGGCCTAACTGGTCCTACCAGATTGGTAGGGTCAGTCCATGCTCGCCGCGGTCAGCACCGAAACCTCCGACGCCGTTCGGAAAACGCTCGAATTCGTCCGGCACCACCGGCTCGCGAAAGGCGACCGGCTGCCGTCGGAGCGGGACCTGTCGGAACGGTTCGGGGTGACGCGCGGAGCGGTCCGCGAGGCGCTGGCGGTGCTCGATGCCATGCGCATCACCGAGCGGAAGCCCAAATCGGGCATCTATCTGCGCAACGCGCTGGAAGACAGCGGGCTCGATGCGCTGGTGCTGCAGGCCGACCTTGGCCTGCCATTCGATGCGCAGGTAACGCGCGATGTTACCGAGGCCAGGATCCTCTGCGAGGAGCAGGCGTTCCGGCTGGCCTGCCAGCGCCGCACCGACGCCGATCTCGCGAAGTTGTATCAGCTGCTCGACACCTATGCGGCGCTCGTCGCCAATGGCAGCAACCTCGCCGACGAAGATGTTGCGTTCCATCTCGCGGTTGTCGCAGCGAGCCAGAACCGCGTGCTGGTGCGCACGCTGACGCCGTTGATGCTGATGAGCACGGGCTGGCGGCGCCGCTATTTCGCCTCTGCCGAGATCCGTCAGCGCTCGCTCATTGATCACCGCGCTTTCGTCGCGGCGATTGAAGCGCGCGACGAAGCGACAGCCACGATGCTGGTGCATCGCCACGTGCAGACCGCCGCCGAAGACGTGCGGGCGCTGGCCGAGCAGGGCAAGGACTGATCACGAAAGACACAAGCGCCTGACGGGCCGTTCAACAATCCCGATCAACGGGAGGCCCACTCGAATACGGCAACGGCCGTAGCGGCAAAGACCGCAAACTCTGGAAACGCAAACAAGGACGTATGATGCGTATGAATAGGACTGCCATTACTGCAACTGCGATAGCTGCTTGTGCGGTCGCACTGGCCGCGAGCCCGGCGCTGGCGCAGAAGAAATATGGCCCCGGCGCCTCTGACACCGAAATCAAGATCGGCAACACGGTGCCCTATAGTGGCCCGGCCTCGGCCTATGGCATTCTCGGCAAGGCCTACGGCGCCTATTTCAAGAAGATCAATGACGAAGGCGGCATCAACGGCCGCAAGATCGTCTTCATCTCCTATGACGACGCCTATTCGCCGCCGAAGACCGTGGAGCAGACGCGCAAGCTGGTCGAGAGCGACGAGGTGATGGCGATCGTCGGCAATGTCGGGACCGCCGCGAATGCCGCGATCCAGAAATACGTCAATGCCAAGAAGACGCCGCAACTGTTTCTCGCGACCGGCGCCACGCGCTGGAACGATCCGAAGCAGTTTCCGTGGACCATGGGCTGGCTGCCGAGCTACCACGCCGAAGCTGCAGCCTATGCGAAGTATCTCCTGAAGGAAAAGCCCGATGCCAAGATCGGCGTGTTCTATCAGAACGACGATTTCGGCAAGGACTATGTGAAGGGATTGAAGGAAGGCCTCGGCGACAAGGCTTCAACGATGATCGTGATGGAGACGAGCTACGAAGTCTCCGAGCCGACCGTCGACTCACACATCGTCAAGCTGAAGGCCGCGGGCGTCGACACGATCTTCTCCTTTGCCACCGGCAAGTTTGCCGCGCAGTCGATCAAGAAGGTTGCCGAGCTCGGCTGGAAGCCGCTGCACATCGTGCCGAATGCGAGTTCGTCGCTCGGCAGCGTGCTGCGTCCGGCCGGCCTCGACAATGCGCAGGACGTGGTGTCCGCGACCTTCGCCAAGGATCCCACCGATCCGCAGTGGAAGGACGATCCGGGCATGAAGAACTTCTACGCCTATGTCGAGAAATACATTCCGGAAGGCAAGGCGATGGAGAGCACCGTGCTGTCCGGCTACAGCATCGCCCAGACCATGGTCGAGGCGCTCCGGCAGTGCGGCGACGATCTCACCCATGAGAACCTGATGAAACAGGCCGCCAACCTCAAGAACGTGCAGCTCGACGGGCTGCTGCCGGGCGTGACCGTCAACACCAGCCCGACTGACTTCTCGCCCATCGACCAGTTCCAGATGATGAGCTTCAAGGGCGAGCGCTGGCAGCGCTTCGGCGAGATCATCAAGGGTGAGACGCCGACCGCAGTGCGGTAGGCGAGGGATGACGACGGCAGGCGGCGCCCGGACCGGCACCGCCTGCGTCGAAAGGTTCATTGTCCGTTCATGACGCCTGTATTACGATTTTGTGACATTCCGCAGGGTCCGGGCGCGGCGTGAGCCGGCTGGCCGTTGCCAGACAGGGCAGTCTTCTTGCCGGGTGTTCGCAGGCAAGCCATGCTGCCGCCCTCGATCTCAGTCTCCCCGGCGCAAGCCGGCCGCCGCTTCAAGGAGCGGTTGGCGGCCGCTTGGCAGTATATTCGGCAGTGGCCGCTGCGCACGGCGCTGATCGCTGCGATCCATGTGCTTGCGATCTATGTGCTGGCCTCGGTGGAATATGGCCCGTTCGCCATGACGCTGGCGCTGCTCACCTGGGCCTTGCTCAATTTCCTGTTCCTCGCGCTGTTCAAGCGACCGGGGGTCAGCGCGGTGCTGTCGCTGCTGCTGGTGACGTCGCTGATCGTGCTGTCGCAGTTCAAATTCGGCATCACGCAGCTGACGCTGACCTTCCTGGATTTCCTGATCATCGATCGTGACACGATCTCCTTCCTGCATTCGATCTTCCCGCAACTGCGCACCTGGCTCCTGATCGCGGCCGCGGTGGCGCTGCCGATCCTCTGGCTGATCTGGCGCGCCGATCCGTTCCGCTTGCGCCGCCGCAGTGCGCTGGCCTGTGCGGGCGTCTGCCTGATCGGAATCGTTGGTCTATCGGCAGCCAATCCCGAAAAGCCATGGGAGCCGTTCCAGGGCGTCAATCACATTTCCAATCTGGCGCGCTCCGGCGTCGTCTCGGTGTCGCATCTGACCGCGACAGGCTGGATCGAGGCGGATTCCAAGAGCCTCGTCAGTTCGGCGCTGGCATCGCCGATGACCACCTGCGAGCCCGGTGTGAAGCGGCCGAACATCGTGATGGTGCTCGACGAGTCGTCTTTCGACATTTCCGCAGCCCCCGGCATCAAGGTGCCGGCCGGCTATCATGATAACTTCAAGTCGGCGGACGGTCAGCAGCGCGCGCTGATCACCGAGTCCAGCGGCGGGCCGACCTGGTACACTGAGTTCAACATCTTCACCGGGCTCTCTGCGCGCTCCTTCGGCGCGTTGAAGTTCTATGTGACCCGCATTGCCGCCGGAAAGATCTCGCGCGGCCTGCCGCAGGCGTTGCAGCGCTGCGGCTACAAGACCTTCTCGCTCTATCCGACCTACGGCAATTTCCTCAGCGCCCGCAGCTTCCAGCAGGGCGCGGGCATTGACGGCTTCATCGACATGGCGGCGATGGGCGTCAGCGAGGACATGCAGCCCGACAGGTTCTATTTCGATCAGGCGAAGGATCTCATTGCGCGCGAGAGCAAGACCGATCAACCGATCTTCGTGCTGGTCTATCTCACCGCCAATCATTTTCCGTGGACCACGACCTATCGCGACGACCTGACGCCGGCCTCCTGGCAGGCGCCGGGCAATACGACCGAGGTCGACGAATATATCCGCCGCCAGGCGATGACGGCTACGGACTACAAGGCCTTCGTCGCGCAACTCCAGAAGGATCATCCGGCCGAGCCGTTCCTGCTGGTGCGGTTCGGCGATCACCAGCCGGCGATCGCGCAGAAACTGCTGGAGCCCGATCTGGCGCAGCCGAAGCGCGCCAACCGGATCATGACGCATGATATCCGTTACTACACGACCTATTACGCCATCGACGCGCTGAACTACCGGCCCGAACTGTCATCGGCGCTGCCCACGCTGGACGCCGCCTATCTGCCACTCATGGTGCAGGAGGCCGCGCGCGTGCCGCTCGATCCGTCCTTCGTCGAGCAGAAGAAGATCATGCTCCGCTGCAAGGGCGTGTTCTACGGCTGCAAGGACGGCGACGAAGCCAGCCGGTTCAACCGCTGGCTGATCGATGCGGGGCTGATCAAGGATCTCTGACCCAGCCGAACCGCAACGGGCGGGTACGGGGCGCCTGCCGATTCCGTCGATCCCGTTCGGGCCAAGTTCATTGCCCATTCATGACCAGTCCATTACAGTTTTGTGACATGTCGCAGTTTCCGGCTGCGACATGCGCCCTCTGGCCGTCGCCAGCCCAGGCCCGAGGCATTGCCGGTGGTGTTGCGTGCCGCCATGGCGCCTCCGCTCAATCCAGTACCCAGCGTCTCGACAACTGCTGTCGCCGCGCCGACCAGCGTGTGGCGGCTGTTGGCCGTGGCTGCGCCGCATTTCGGCGCGCTGCTGGTGATGTTCCAGACAGAGACCGATCTGGTGGGCCGGATCGGCTTTGTGCTGGCCTGGGCCATTCTCAACTTTTTCTGGATTGCGCTGCTGCGCCGTCCCGCGCTGTCGGGGGCGCTGTCGCTGACCCTGGTCGTCATCTTGGTGCTGCTGTCGCGGCTGAAGCACGACGTGGTGCAGATGACCGCGAACTTCGTCGACCTGATGGTGATCGATCGCGATACCGCGGCCTTCCTGTTCACGATCTTTCCGAACCTGCGCTGGTCCGCCATTGGCGCCGCCGTCGTGGTGGTGCCGCTGATGTATGCGCTGTGGTGGCTCGATCCGTTCCGCATCCGACGGCTGCCGGCGCTGGCCGCGCTGACGGCTTGCCTCGCCGCATTGACGGGATACGCGTTGGCCTGGCCCGATGAAGCCTGGCGCGGCTATTACGATGACGGCTATCTGTCGAAATTCGCGCGCTCCGGCGTCACCGCCGTGTCGGACTTCAGCAGCTACGGTTTCATGGAGTCCGACGCGGTGATCACCGAGCGGCTGAAACTGCCGCTGGAGGATTCCTGCCATCCGGCGGGACGTCGTCCGCACATCATCATGGTGCATGACGAGTCGTCCTTCGACATCCGTCAGGCCGCCGGCGTGAAGACGCCGAAAGGCTATGGCAGCCACTTTAATTCGTGGGACGGCAAGGCGCGCAAATTTCTCGCCGAGAGCAATGGCGGGCCGAGCTGGTTCACCGAATACAACGTACTGGCCGGACTCTCGTCGCGCTCATTCGGGCCGTTCTCCTATTTCGTCACGCGGATCGCTTCGGGCCGCGTCGAGCGCGGATTGCCACTGGCGCTGCGCCGCTGCGGCTATAGCACCATCTCGCTTTATCCGGCCTTCGGTGCCTTCATGAGCGCGCGCAGCTTTCAGACCACCATCGGCGTCGAGCGTTTTTATGATGCCAAGGATCTCGGCGCCAAGGGCGTCGAGCCCGACAGCTTCTTCTACGATTCCGCGGCGCGCCTGATGGCCGAGCAACCGCCGGCCAATCCGCTGTTCATGTTCGTCTATCTCGCTGCCAACCATTTCCCGTGGGAAACCAAATTTCGACCGGACATGACGCCGGGCTGGCGCGCGCCCGGCAATGTGCCGGTGGTCGACGAATATCTGCGTCGGCAGGCCATGAGCGTCGATCATTATGGCGCCTTCGTCGCGAAGCTGAAGAAGCAGTTTCCGGCGCAACCGTTTTTGATCGTGCGCTACGGTGACCATCAGCCGGAATTCGCGCCGGGCATTCTCGATCCCAACATGGATGAAGCAGGCCTCGGCAAGAAGCTGCAGAGTTACGACCCGCGCTACTACGCGACCTATTACGCCATCGACGCGATCAATTTCGAACCGGTGAAGAGCGCGACGGTGATGGACACGATCGACGGGCCGTATCTGCCGCTGGTCATTCAGGAGGCCGCGGGCATTCCGCTGGACCCGTCCTTCGAGGAGCAAAAGAAGATCATGCTTCGCTGCAAGGGACTATTTTACGCCTGCAAGGACGGGGCGGAAGCGCGAAGATTCAATCGCCTGTTGATCGATGCGGGGATGATCAAGAATTTGTAACGCGCTTCCTTCTCTTCCCCTCTCCCGCCTAGCGAAGCTTCGCTTCGCACGGGGAGAAGTGTCACTTCTTCCCGATCTTCTCCCACATCCACTTCGCAACGCTCTCCGGCGAACTCGTCGCATCATTGCCGGCGGCGCGGAGATTGGCTTCGCGCATCAAGGTCAGGTCGATCCTGCCAAGCAACGGCTGCAACGCGCTGCGCAGCTTCTCATTACCTGCGCGCTTCGGCGCCAGTAGCATGATGGCGTCATAGGGCGGGATGGCATGTTTGGGATCGTCCAGCACCACCAGATCGTATTTCGCGATCAGGCCGTCGCTGGTGTAGCCGGCGATGACGTCGACCTCGCCGGAGGCGACGGCGGCATACATGAAGTCCGGTTGCATGGTGCGCTGGGTCTTGAACGACAGGCCGTAGGCTGCCTTCAGCCCCGCCCATTCCGGCCGCGAGAAGAATTCGTAATCGCCGGCAATGGTCATGGTGCCGCTCAGCGCCGCAAGATCGGCGGCGGTTCTGATCCCTAGCGCCTGTGCCTTTGCGCGCGGCATCACCAGCGCATAGGCATTGGCGAAACCGAGTTCGCCGAACAGCGTGATGTTCGCTTTCGCGAGTGTTAACTTCAGCTCGGTGAGCAGTTGTTCACGCGGCAGGATCTCGCTGCGGTGAAACTGGTTGGCCCATAGCGTGCCGGAATAGTCGATGTAGACGTCGATATCGCCGGAGGCCAGCGCATCATAGATCACGCTGGAGCCGAGACCCTGCCGCGTCGTGGCGGGCAGGCCGGCCGCCTGCAGCCGCTGCGACATCAGCGCGGCCAGCACATACTGTTCGGTAAAGGTCTTGGCGCCGACCACGATACGCGTGCCGGAGCGGGCGAAGGACGGCGCGAGTGTGACGATCACCAGCGCCGCGATACCAAGCACACCGATGGTCGTGCGGATGCGGCTGCGCAGGCGGATGCCCGTTTCGATCAGCGCCAGCAATTGATCGACGGCCAGCGCAAGAATTGCAGCGGCGACGCAGCCGAAGATCACCAGCACCCAGTTCTGCGTCTGCAAACCTGCGAAGATGTAGTTGCCGAGACTGGTCTGGCCGATCGGCGTCGACAGCGTCGCGGTGCCAATCACCCACACTGCTGAGGTCCGGATGCCGGCCATCATGACGGGCAGAGCGAGCGGCAGTTCGACCATGGTCAGCGATTGCCGCGGCGTCATGCCGACACCTTGAGCGGCCTCGGTCAATGCGGGATCGACGCCGTTCAAACCGGTGATGGTGTTGCGCAGCACCGGCAGCATCGAATACAGCGCCAGCGCCAGCACCGCCGGCAGGAAGCCGAAGGCCGAGAAGCCGACACCGAAATATTGCAGTGACAGCGCTGCGAGCGCCAGCAGCAGCGGATAGAACAGGGCCAGCAATGCAAGCCCCGGCACAGTCTGCACGATGCTGGCGATGCCGAGCAGGGCGCCGCGCGTCACCGGACGGTGCCGCGCAATGATAGCTAGCGGCAGGCTGATGATGAGGCCGAGCGCCAGTGCGGCAAGGCTGACGCGCACGTGGCTGCCGAGATAATCCGGCAGATTCCCAAGCGCGTCGCTCCAGCGCGGATCGGTGAACAGGCTCATGTCGCGCCGCCCTGGGGTGCCGCACCATCCTTCGGCAGCAGCATCTGAAGTCGTTTCGCCTGCCGGCGCGGTGTGCCCAGCAACTCGCCGACATAGGGATCGGTGCTTTCGGACAACTCAGTGGGCGTGCCTTCCGCGACCAGTTTACCTGAGCGCATCACCGCGATCCGGTCCGCGAGCAGGATCGCTTCCGTCATGTCATGGGTGATCATGATGGTGGTGAGGCCGAGCTTGTGATGCAGTGCGCGGTAGTCGTCGCCAAGCGCATCGCGGGTCAGGGGATCGAGCGCGCCGAACGGCTCGTCCATCAGCACGATGCGCGGCTTCGCGGCGAGGGCGCGTGCAACGCCGACGCGCTGGCGCTGACCGCCGGAGAGTTCATGCGGGAAGCGGTCGCGATGCTGCTTGCGGTCAAGGCGCACGAGATCGAGCAATTCATCGACACGCGCGGCGATCTCCTTAGGGGGGGTGCCGAGCAGTCTGGGCGTGATGCCGATATTGTCTTTGATGCTCATATGCGGAAACAACCCGCCGCTCTGAAACACGTAGCCGATGCGCCGGCGCAGTTCGATGGGATCGACCTGCGCGACGTCCTCGCCAGCAATGGTAATATTGCCGCTGTCCGGTGCGATCAGCCGGTTGGCCAGCCGCATCAGCGTGGTCTTGCCGGAGCCCGAGCCACCGACCACCGCGAGGAACTCGCCTTCGGCCACGTTGAGCGAGACACCGTCGACGGCGTGAATGTGGCCGCCGTCGAAGCTCTTGCTGACATGCTTGAAGGCGATCAGGGGCGGGGCGGATGTCATATCCCGGACTATCACAGGCGCGACAACCGACCAAGTTTGGCCGGGCCGTTGAATTGTCTGCCCCGCAGCGCTAAGCCAGTCCCGGAACAAAAACACTTTGGGGAACGCGCGTGCAGGCAGGTGGGGCCGCGGCATCGATGGCGGTGGCGCTTGATGACGCGACGGTGGCGTTCGGTATTGCCGACAATCGCATCTATACGGCGGTGGAGAAGGCGACGCTTCGGGTGGCGGATGGCGAGTTCGTTGCCATTGTCGGGCCGACCGGCTGCGGGAAATCCACATTGCTGAATGTCGCCGCCGGGCTGCTGGCGCCAGCCTCCGGTGCCGTCCGGATCTTCGGTCAGCCGCTGGGCGGACTGAACGCACAGGCGGGCTACCTGTTTCAGGCCGACGCGCTGTTTCCCTGGAAGACTGCGTTGGACAATGTCGCCATCGGGCTGGAGATCGCCGGCATAGCACGCGACGCAGCGCTGGCGCGGGCTCAGGACTGGTTGACCTCGGTGGGGCTCGGTGCGTTTGCCGGGCGCTATCCGCATATGCTGTCGGGCGGCCAGCGCAAGCGCGTCGGTCTTGCGCAGGTACTGATCCGCAATCCGAAAATCCTTCTGATGGACGAGCCGTTCGGGCCGCTCGATGCGCAGACCCGGCAGGTGATGGGCAACCTGTTGCTGGATCTATGGAGCAGGGATCGCAAGGCGGTGCTGTTCGTCACCCACGATCTCGAAGAGGCGATCGCGCTGGCCGATCGCGTCGTCATCATGTCCGCGGGGCCAGGCTCGCGCATCATCGGCGACTGGAAGGTGCCGTTGCCGCGGCCGCGCGATATTTTCGAGGTGCGGCTCGACAAGGATTTTCACGCGCTTCATCGCGAGATCTGGAGCGTGCTGAAGGACGAAGTGATGAAGGGCTATGCGCAGTCGGCTGGTATGGGAGCCGCGTCATGACGCGTCCTGTATTGCTGCTGTGTCAGGTACTCGTCGCCGTGGTCGTCATCGGGCTGTGGCACCTGCTCACCACCGTGCCGGTGTTGGGCCGCATCCTGCTGCCGCCGTTCTTCTTCTCCAATCCCTGGGATGTCGGCAGCCAGATCTATAGCTGGTTCGCGTCAGGCATTATCTGGAAGCATCTCGGCATCACGCTGCTGGAATCCGTGCTGGCCTTCGTCATCGGCTCCACACTGGGCGTCCTGATCGGCTTCTGGTTCGCGCGCCAGCCGCGGCTCGCCGCGATCTTCGATCCCTATGTGAAGATGGCCAATGCGCTGCCCCGCGTGGTGCTGGCGCCGATCTTTGCGCTGTGGCTCGGCCTCGGCATCTGGTCGAAAGTGGCGCTCGGCGTCACGCTGGTGTTCTTTATCGTGTTCTTCAACGTCTATCAGGGCGTCAAGGAAGTCTCGCCCACGGTGCTCGCCAATGGCCGCATGCTGGGCATGAGCGAGCGGCAATTGATGCGCCATGTGTTCTGGCCGTCGGCGCTGTCATGGATGTTCTCATCGCTGCACACCGCGGTGGGCTTTGCCGTCGTCGGCGCCGTGGTCGGCGAATATCTCGGCTCGGCGGCGGGGCTGGGCTATGTCATCCAGCAGGCGGAAGGCACGTTCGATGTCGCCGGTGTGTTCGCGGGGATGTTCGTGCTGTCGGCCTTTGTGATCATCATCGATGTGCTGGTGTCGATGGTCGAGAAGCGGTTGTTGGTGTGGAAGCCAGCGGCGGCCGACGGCCGCCACTGACGTCGCGCTGTCTTACGGCAGGGGCTTCGTATCGTCCGGTGCCTGCGGCGGGGTCTTGATGGCGATGGCGCGGAACGGCTTGCCGTCCGGCTTGGTGCCGCCATGGGGCGTGCCCTTCGGGATAATGATGAGATCGCCGGCCTTGACCTGAACTTCCTTGTCGCCCAGCCACACAGTGCCGGTGCCTTCCAGGATGTACTGGATCTCGTTGGTGTTGGGATGCATGTGCTTCACCACATTGCCGTCCTGCACCGAGATGGTCGCGCCGTCGGCCTGCATGAACATCTTGGAGCGGAAGCCGGTCGGGGAGGCCGGGCCCAATGCGTCGCCGACGAGTTCGGGGACGTGGATGACCTGGGCGGTGATGTTTTCCGCAGCCTGTGCCGGCGTGATGCCCTCGGGCACGAGATGCGTGATGAGACAACCGGCAGCGAAAGCGGCGGTGATGGAGAGTGTTGCGGTGATGCGCTTCATGAACGTTCCCCTGAATGACAATGATTTGCCGCGCGGATGCTATGTCGCTGAATGTGCGTTGACCAGTGCCGGCTTTTCATCCGGCAGAGGCTCATCTATCCTCCGCGCGCGAACAGCGGAGGAAATAATGACAACAAGCATAAAAACCAGCGTGAGCCGTTTATTCCGTGGCCGTCTTTTCCTTGCGGGCCTTTTGTCGCTATTTCTCGTTCATCCCGCTGCAGCGCAAAGCAAGGTGACCATCGCCATCGGTGGCGGGGCGTGCCTGTGCTATCTGCCGACGGTGCTGGCCAAGCAGCTTGGCGAATATGAGAAGGCGGGTCTCGCGGTCGAACTGGTCGATCTCAAGGGTGGCTCCGATGCGCTGAAGGCCGTGCTCGGCGGCAGCGCCGATGTGGTGTCCGGCTATTTCGATCATTGCGTGAACCTCGCCGCCAAGAAGCAGGAGCTGCAGAGCTTCGTGGTCTATGACCGCTATCCCGGTCTCGTGCTCGTGGTGTCGCCGAAGCACACCGGCAAGATCACGTCGATCAAGGATCTCGCCGGCAAGAAAGTCGGCGTCAGCGCGCCGGGCTCGTCAACGGACTTCTTCCTGAAATATCAACTCAAGAAGAACGGTCTGGACCCGGCCGGCACGGCGGTGATCGGCGTCGGCCTCGGTGCGACAGCGGTGGCGGCGATGGAGCAGGGCCAGATCGAAGCCGCTGTAATGCTCGATCCTGCCGTCACCGTGCTGCAGGGCAGTCACAAAGACCTCACGATTCTCAGCGATACCCGCACGCAGAAGGACACGCTGGCGGTGTTCTCCGGCGAATATCCCGGCGGCGCGCTGTATTCGACGACGGCCTGGGTTAAGGGCCACGAGAAGGAAGTGCAGGGGCTGACCAACGCGATCATGAACACGCTGAAATGGATCCACAGCCATACGCCGGAAGAGATCATGGCGAAGATGCCGGAAGGCATCGTCGGCAAGGACAAGGAGCTCTATCTCGCAGCGCTGAAGAACACGCTCCCGATGTATTCGGAGACGGGGCTGATGGATCCGAAGGGCGCGGCTGCCGTGCTCGCCGTGTTCAGCGAGAGCTCGCCTGAGGTGGCCAAGGCGAATATCGATGTCAGCAAGACCTATACGAACAAGTATGTCGAGCAGTTTGCAAAAACCATGGGGACGAATGCGAAGTAGAGATACGCAATGACGGCAGAACTCGTTCTTCTTCCCGTCAAAGAGCTTGATCTCGTCTATCGTGAATGGCGGTGGCCGTTTGCACATGAGCATCGCAACAAGATCGACGCGCATTTTACCGAGGCGCGTCGCGCGAAGCCGGAAATGTTCAATGGTCAGATTCTGATGGCCCGCGACCCGGTCTTTGCAGGCGATACGTTCAGCGCACGTTATTTCCAGACCGACTTCGCTAGTTTTCTCGCCTGGCGCGACTGGGGCTTCCCGGACGCGTCGGTGTTCAACGGGTTCGGTATGGGTGCATTGAGGACGAGCGACGGGGCCTTCGTGCTTGGCGAGATGGGCCAGCACACAGCCAATGCCGGCAAGATCTACTTTCCGGCCGGCACACCGGATCTCAACGACCTGCGCGGCGACGCGGTCGACATCCCGGGCAGCGTGACACGTGAGACGGCGGAGGAGGTCGGCCTGACGCCGGACGATTACCGCGCAGCCGATCAGTGGGATGTCGTGCAGGCCGGATCGCTGATGGCGATGATTCGTATTCTCGATCTGGCTGTGCCGGGCGACGCTGTGCGGGCGCGGATCGAGGCCAGCCTGGCTACGCAGGACGATCAGGAGCTGAGCGCCATTCATCTGGTGCGGAGCGTCAGCGATTTTACCGAGACGATGCCGGCCTATATCCGGGCCTTCCTGGCGGCCAAGCTCTGACGTCTGGCGTCGGTGCCGTCGGCACGCTACGCTTGCAGCTCCCGCGTCCCGGAGTTGCCGATCTCATGTCTGCCAAGCCAGTTGTGTCTGCGTTGAAGTCCTATATCGAGCCGTATCGGATTGACGGGTCGAAGGCTTTCCATCTCAAGGCGCATGACACCAATGCCAGCGGCGGGCTGCACAAGGAGACTGGCAAGAAGATCATCGAGGCCAACCGGCGCCGGCTGCAGGAACTGCAGGAAAAGCTCTATGCGCAGGACCGCTGGTCGCTGCTGCTGATCTTCCAGGGCATGGATGCGGCCGGCAAGGACAGCGCCATCGAAAGCGTGTTCGACGGCATCAATCCGCAGGGGTGCGAGGTGCATGCGTTCAAGACGCCGTCGTCGAACGAACTCGATCACGATTTCATGTGGCGCCATACCATCGCGCTGCCACAGCGCGGACGTATCGGCATCTTCAACCGCTCCTATTACGAGGAATGTCTGGTGGTGCGAGTGCATCCGGAAATCCTCGCCAAGCAGAAGATCCCGGCGGAGCTGATGACGAAGGATATTTGGCGCGAGCGCTTCGATGATATCACCGCCTTCGAGAAGTATCTTGCGCGCAACGGCACCGTGGTGCTGAAATTCTTTCTCAACGTCTCCAAGGAAGAGCAGCGCGAGCGCTTCCTCGATCGTCTCGAGCAGCCGGCGAAGAACTGGAAGTTCTCATCGGCCGATATCGCCGAGCGCGCGTTGTGGGATAAGTATCAGGACGCCTATGAGGACCTGATCAAGCATACGTCCTGCGAGGAGGCGCCGTGGCATGTGGTGCCGGCGGATCGCAAATGGTTTTCGCGGGTGGTGATCGGCTCGGCGATCGTCAACGCGCTGGAGAAGCTGGACCTGCACTTCCCTACCGTCGACGGCGAGGCGAAGAAGGACTTTACGCTGATCCGCGAGGCGCTGGAGAAGGAAGGGCCGCCACGGGAAAGCGAGTCTGTGGTGAAGAAACTCGCGAAGAAGAAGGTGGCCAAGAAGGCCAAGAAGAAAGTGGCGAAGAAGTAGGCTTAGCTCGTCATTCCCCGGCATACCAATTGGTGTGCCTGAAGGCGCGTGCGCATCTTTGCGCGCGCGAACCTGGAATCCCGCAGTAATAAAACGCAGCGATGAACACGTCGAGATTCCGGGTCGCGTTCGGCTGGCGCCGGCCTCGCCCGGAATGACGTATTTTACCGCTAACTCAGCTTCAATTCCTTCAGCACCTCTGCAACCTTGTCCTGTGCCGCGTCGTTCAATGGCAGCACCGGGCGCGGTGGCTTCGCATCCGTCAGCCCCATCTGCTCCGCAGCCGCATACATCACGCGCAGGCTGGAGAACTGCTTGAACAGATCCCACAGTGGCTGCATCGCGTTGTTGAGGCGGCGCGCTTCGTCGGCATTGCCGGCCTGCGCCGCGCGGGTGATGGCAAGGCAGCTGTTGGGAAACAGGCCCGCCGCCACGCAATACCAGGCGTCACCGCCGGCCAGCAGCGTCTCCATTGAATTCCAGTCGCCGGCATAGCCGACGGAGAAGCCTGATGGCACGGCAGCGCGCATCTGCTTCAGGTGATCTGCGGCGAGGCTCGCTTCGGGGGAGGTGCCTTTCACCGCGACGACGCCGGGAATACGTGCGATGCGGCCGACAAGGTCGGGCGTGAACTTGAAGTGCGTAGTGGCGAAATTGTCGTAGATGACGATCGGCAATTTGCTCTCGCCGGCCACCACCTTGAAGTGCTCGAAGACTTCATCCTCGGTGAGCGGCGTATAGGACACCGGCGCGAGCAGGCCGGCAGCGGCGCCGGCCGCCTTGGCGTCGCGGGCGAGGTTGATTGTTTCGTCGGTGCGCAGCGCGCCGATGCCGACCAGCACGGGGACGCGGCCATTCACCTCCGCCATGGCGGCTTCAGTGGCGCGCCGGCGCTCGTCACGGCTGAGGAACGGATACGACCCGGTGCTGCCCAGCAGCCCGATGGAATCCACTTTGGCGGCGGCCAAGGGCGCCACCAGCCGCCGCAGCGCGGGCGTATCGACCCTTCCATTCGTGTTCATGGGTGTGATCGGGAAGGCGGATAATCCCCTAGCGAAAGTCATTGTCCTGTCCTCGCAATTGCCGTTCGGTCTTAGGGCAAAAGGGTGGTTGGGAAAACGTCCAGTTCCGCGGTTTCTGGCTGGGCCAGTCGGTCACGCGCCCGAGCGCCTCTCACACGGATTTAGGTCAGTCTTCCTGACCCTCTTAGCCGTTGCAGGCCCCAGCACTTGTCGTCTAGAACGACCGGAGGCTCCGGTTGGCAACGAACCATCAAGGGTTTTCCTTGAGACTGGTTTTGGCCGAGGATGCGGGCCTAAAGGTGTGGCAATGCTGATTCGCAGCGACATGGTTGGAGTTTCCGGGGGAGTGGCTGTTGCCGCTGCTCCTGACGCGATTCCGGCTGCGCTGCGTTCGAACCTGCTTCTTGGCGGGCTGCTTCTGCTTATCTGCCCCTGAGCGCCGTCTGGGCCATTTGGCCTGGGTACTCAGGGGATCATGACACGCAGACCATCAGCTTCCCCTGGCGCCCAGACAGTAGCGCCCTGACTTAAGGAATATCCTATGACCGCGACCACGAAGTCCGACAAGGACCGCGTCTTCATTTTCGACACCACCTTGCGCGACGGCGAGCAGTGCCCCGGCGCCACCATGACCTTCGAGGAGAAGCTGGAAATCGCCGAGATGCTCGACGATATGGGCGTCGATATCATCGAAGCCGGTTTCCCGATCTCGTCGGAAGGCGATTTCGAAGCCGTGCACGAGATCGCCAAGCGCTCGAAGAAGTCGGTGATCGCCGGCCTCGGCCGCGTCAATCCGAAGGACATCGATCGCTGCGCCGAAGCGGTGAAGCCTGCCGGCGACCGCGCCCGCGTGCATATGGTGATCGCGACCTCGCCGCTGCATATGCGCGTCAAGCTGAACATGACCCCGGAGCAGGTGATCGACGCCTCGGTGGCCGGCGTCACCCGTGCGCGCAACATGGTCAGCAATGTCGAATGGTCGGCGGAAGACGCCACCCGCAGCGACATCGATTTCCTCTGCCGCATCACCGAAGCCGTCATCAAGGCCGGCGCCACCACGGTGAATCTGCCGGACACCGTCGGCTACACCACGCCGGAGGAATACACTCGCATGTTCCGCGCCATCCGTGAGCGCGTGCCGAATTCCGATCAGGCGATCTTCTCGGTGCATTGCCATAACGATCTCGGCATGGCGGTGGCGAATACGCTGGCCGGTATCGACGGCGGCGCGCGTCAGATCGAGTGCACCATCAACGGCATCGGCGAGCGCGCCGGCAATGCCGCGCTGGAAGAAGTCGTGATGGCCATCAATGTGCGCAACGACAAATTCCCGTACTGGAACAACATCGACCCGACCATGCTGACGCGGGCGTCGAAGGTGGTCTCGGCAGCGACCTCATTCCCGGTGCAGTACAACAAGGCGATCGTCGGCCGGAACGCTTTCGCCCATGAGAGCGGCATCCATCAGGATGGCGTGCTGAAGGACGCCTCGACCTATGAGATCATGACGCCGGCTTCGGTCGGCCTGAAGCAGTCGTCGATCGTGCTCGGCAAGCATTCCGGCCGCCATGCCTTCATCCACCGTCTGGAAGAGCTCGGCTACAAGCTGGGCAAGAACCAGATCGAGGACGCTTTCATCCGCATGAAGGCCTTGGCCGACCGCAAGAAGGATATCTATGACGAGGACATCGAGGCGCTGGTCGATCAGGAGATCGTGCAGGCCCATGACCGCATCAAGCTGACCTCGCTGACGGTGATCGCCGGCACCCACGGTCCGCAGCGTGCCACAATGAAGCTGAATGTCGATGGTGTGACCAAGATCGAGGAAGCCGAGGGCAACGGCCCGGTCGACGCGGTGTTCAACTGCATCAAGGCACTGGTGCCGCATGAGGCCAAGCTGGAGCTGTATCAGGTCCACGCCGTCACCGAAGGCACCGACGCGCAGGCGGAAGTGTCAGTGCGTCTGGCTCATGAAGGCCGCTCGATGACCTCGCGTGCGGCCGATCCGGACACGCTGGTCGCCTCGGCCAAGGCCTATCTCGGTGCGCTCAACAAGATCGTCATGAAGCGTGCGCGTGACATGCCGGCGCCGGTCGCTGCCGCGAGCTGATCGTTTCCCAAAACCTATACGCGCAATGAAACGCGGCGTCGCAAGACGCCGCGTTTTTGCATTGCAGTAAAGCTTTTGCTGCAACCCCTGCGAAGGGAGCGATGGCGTTTGATTGCCGATGACGATAAAGCTCCCTGTGGCATCCAAGCGCAGCGACTTCTTAAAACAGCTCCGCGCGGCCAACAGGGAGAACATCATGCGCAAGTTTATTTTGGCCGCAGCGTCGATCGCAGCGCTCGCGCTGGCCGGTCCGGCCTCCGCTCAATCGCCCATCGTCATCAAGTTCAGCCACGTCGTTGCGCCGAATACGCCGAAGGGGCAGGGCGCGGAGAAGTTCAAGGAACTTGCCGAGAAATACACCAATGGCAAGGTGAAGGTTGAGGTCTATCCGAACTCGCAGCTCTACAAGGACAAGGAAGAGGTCGAGGCGCTGCAGCTCGGTGCCGTGCAGATGCTGGCGCCTTCGCTCGCCAAGTTCGGCCCGCTCGGCGTCAAGGAATTCGAGGTGTTCGACCTGCCTTACATCCTGCCGGACAAGGCGGCGCTGACCCGCATCACCACCGGGCCGATCGGCAAGGGCCTGCTGGCGAAGCTCGAGCCCAAGGGCATCAAGGGTCTCGCTTACTGGGACAACGGCTTCAAGATCATGACCTCGAACAAGCCGATGCATAAGGTCGCCGACTTCCAGGGCATGAAGCTGCGCATCCAGTCGTCGAAGGTGCTGGAAGCCCAGATGCGCGCGCTCGGCGCCATCCCGCAGGTGCTGGCCTTCTCGGAAGTCTATCAGGCGATGCAGACCGGCGTCGTCGACGGCAACGAGAACACGCCGTCCAACGTCTATACGCAGAAGATGCACGAAGTGCAGAAGCACATAACACTCTCGAACCACGGCTATATCGGCTACGCCGTGATCGTGAACAAGAAGTTCTGGGACGGTCTGCCGGCCGACGTGAAGCCGCAAGTCGAGAAGGCGATGGATGATGCCACAGCCTATGCCAACGGCCTGTCGCAGACGGAAAACGACGACGCCATCGTCGCGATGAAGAAGGCCGGTACCACCACTTTCTACGAGCTGAAGCCGGAAGAGCGCGCCGAATGGATGAAGGCGCTGGAGCCGGTGACCGCGGACATGGCGTCGCGCGTCGGCAAGGATCTGATCGCGGCGTTCCAGAAGGAAGCCAACGCGAAGACCAATTGAGGCGCAGCGTAGCTGAGACCTCACCCTAAGGAACGGCCTGATTGGGCCGCGTCTCGAAGGGTGAGTGAACGATATTCATGGTTGGGGACGCGCGCCAGGAGGCGCGCTCCTCACCATGAGGCCGCCGCCAGGCGGCCAAGGGGAAGGGGACATATTTCGTGCGGTTCTTGTTACGCATCCTCGATCGTCTCGAGGAAACCCTGATCGCGACGCTGATCGGCGCGGCGACGGTGGTGATCTTTGTCGCCGTGGCGCATCGCTACACCACCGATTTCGTGGTGTCGTATCGCAATCTGCCCGGCGCGATGGCGGCCTATAAGTTTCTCGCCGGCATCCATTTGTCCTG
The DNA here is from genome assembly GCF_051811025.1 of Tardiphaga sp. 813_E8_N1_3. Classification (NCBI taxonomy): domain Bacteria; kingdom Pseudomonadati; phylum Pseudomonadota; class Alphaproteobacteria; order Hyphomicrobiales; family Nitrobacteraceae; genus Tardiphaga; species Tardiphaga sp. 813_E8_N1_3. The sequence goes on along the minus strand of NZ_JBPWQE010000001.1, from coordinate 3,650,531 downwards.
GGCGCAGGAACTTTGCATCTACATGTTCGTGTGGATGGCGAAGTTCGGCGCGGCTTACGGCGTGCGCACCGGCATCCATGTCGGCGTCGATGTGCTGGTGCTGCAACTGCCGCCGAAATGGCGCAAGGGCACCATCCTGTTCGGCCTTCTGTGCGGCGCGCTGTTCACCGGCATCATCGGCACCATGGGCGCGAGCTTCGTGATGGGTCTGTCGCAAACCGACCAGACATCGCCCGATCTCGAGCTGCCGAGCTGGATCGTCTATCTCTGCATTCCGCTTGGCTCCTATCTGATGTGTTTCCGCTTTCTGCAGGTCGCCTACAGCTATTTCCGCTTCGACGATCTGCCGCATCACGATCACACCCATGTGGAGGGCATCGACGTCGACACGGCGGTTGGTCCGACGCCGGAGGGCGCCCGATGACCACGCTGTTTATTTTCGCGCTGCTCATTGCGCTAATGCTCACCGGCATGCCGATCTCGATCGCACTCGGCCTGACGGTGCTCACCTTCCTGTTCTTCCTGACCCAGGTGCCGATCGAGGCGGTGGCGCTGAAACTGTTCACCGGCATCGAGAATTTCGAGATCATGGCGATCCCGTTCTTCATTCTCGCCGGCAATTTCCTGACCCATGGCGGCGTCGCCCGACGCATGATCAATTTCGCGACCTCGATGGTCGGGCACTGGTATGGCGGTCTCGGCCTCGCCGGCGTGATGGCCTGCGCGCTGTTCGCGGCGATCTCCGGCTCGTCACCAGCGACCGTGATTGCGATCGGCTCGATCCTGCTGCCCGCCATGGTCGCGCAGGGCTTTCCGAAGCGCTTCGGCGCCGGCGTGATCACGACGTCGGGCGCATTGGGCATCCTGATCCCGCCATCGATCGTGATGGTGATCTATGCGGTGGCGACCGGTGGCAGCGTCGCGCTCGGCCCCGATGGCGCGCGCGTCACCTCGGCCTCCGTCGGCCAGCTGTTCATCGCCGGCGTCATTCCCGGCCTGATGCTGGCGACGCTGCTCGGCGCCACCACGGTGTATCGCGCCTGGAAGTTCGACTATCCGCGGCTGCCGCGGGCATCATGGGGCGAGCGCTTCAAGGCGTTCCGCGAATGTATCTGGGGCCTGCTGCTGATCTTCCTCGTGCTCGGGGGCATCTATCGCGGCTGGTTCACGCCGACGGAAGCCGCGGCGGTCAGCGCCGTCTATGCCTTCATCATCGCGGTGTTCGTCTACAAGGACATGGGCCTGAAGGACGTGCCGCGGGTGCTGCTCGGCTCAGCCAGCATGAGCGCGATGATCCTCTACATCATTACCAATGCGGTGCTGTTCTCGTTCCTGATGACGTCGGAACAGATTCCGCAGCAGCTCACCGCCTGGATCGTCGACATGGGCGTCAACTGGTGGACGTTCCTGATCTTCGTCAACATCCTGCTGCTGGTCGCCGGCAATGTGATGGAGGCGTCATCGATCGTGCTGATCACCGCGCCGATCCTGTTCCCGATCGCGGTCAAGCTCGGCGTGCATCCGGTGCATTTGGGCATCCTGATGGTGGTCAATATGGAGGTCGGCATGTGCCATCCTCCAGTGGGCCTCAATCTCTATGTCGCGTCGGGCATCGCCAAGATGGGCATCACGGAACTCACCATCGCGGTGTGGCCGTGGCTGCTGACCATGCTGATGTTCCTCGTTGCGGTGACCTTCATCCCGGAGATCTCGCTGTGGCTGCCGCGCGTTCTCGGGATGCTGTGACGAAATTGCGGCTGTAAATATTGCGACAACACATCGCGACACCACATGGCCAAAGCGTAAGTTGAAGGTCCGGCGGCGCGGGATCATCTTCAGGTGACTTTCCAAAGGAGGTTGCCATGAAGAAGATCTTGCTCGCTGGTGCCGCTGTCGCCGTGATCGCCGGTTCTACCGCGGTCTATGCCCAGCATCGGCCATGGATGCATCATCACATCAGAATGAATCCCGAAGACCGCGCTGCCTTCGCCGATGCGCGCATCGCCGCGGTGAAAGCCGGGCTCAAGCTGACGCCGGACCAGGAGAAGATGTGGCCGGCGGTAGAGAGCGCGGTGCGCGATTTCGCCAAGCTGCGCATCGACCGCGCCAATGCGCGCATGGAAGAGCGCAAGAACCGCGACGACGACGCGAAGCGGACCGACACGCCGGACAATCCGGTCGCCCGCCTGCAGCAGCGCGCCGGCGACATGGCCACCACGGCCGCCGCGCTGAAGAAGATCGCCGATGCCGCCGACCCGCTCTACAAGACCCTCGATGACGGCCAGAAGCGCCGACTGGCAGTGCTGACCCATATGGACCGCGGCTTCGGTGGCGGGGAGGGCGGCTGGCGTCACCGCGGACCTCGCCCAGGCTTCGAGCGCGGCAGCTTCGAAGGCGAGGGATTTGGCCCTCCCGGCTTCGATCGCCCGCATTTCGGCGATGACGACGATCGCGGTCCCGGCGGCCGCGGCGACAGATTCGAGCACAACCCCGCGCCGGGCGCCGAACGGCTCTGATCCGGAGCAGTTTTCCACGGTTGCAATGACGAAGAAGCCGCTGAAATCCAGCGGCTTTTTCGCATTTTCGCGATTGCGAAAAACGGTGCAATTTTTGTGACAGCGTCGCTGGACATCCCCGGATCGCTTTGCTAAACGACGCCGTCCCCACGGGGATATCCGGATCTGGATCCGGGCGCATAGCTCAGTTGGTAGAGCAGGTGACTCTTAATCACCGGGTCCTAGGTTCGAGCCCTAGTGCGCCCACCATAAATCTCAACAAATCAATCTGTTAGAATTTCGGTGGCCAGTCATTTCGACTGGACAACGTCCGTCATTCTGACTCGTCACCTGCGTTTGTTCTTTCGGAGGTTGCGGGCCATCCGGACGGTCGCGAGGTCTCGGTTTAAGGCGCCTGTCTTTGCAAACCCGAGCGCAAACGCGGCCCGAATTTTTCTATTGGTCCCGAGCCCTCTGCGGGAGGTCGCCAAGTGGAACCGCCTGGATGCATGCACGTTTCTACATCTGGAGAAACAGCATTCTGGTGCCGTCGTGCGGCGCGCTTTGCATTCAAGTCCAGTCACGAAAGAAGCAATGGGAGTTCGTCGATGCTGAGCGCCTACATCAACGAGAAAGATATCAGAACCGGCACTGTGATTTCTGTCGCCGCCAAATCGGTGGCGCCGGGAGAAATTCTTGCGCTCGAATACCCAAACAAAGGTCGGGTGTCAGGTAAGGTGATCTCAGCTTCGCACAACGAGCTCGAAGTGGAGATTAATTCGGAGGCCTGGCGGCTGCGTCCACACGCTCCGAGCGACAGCACCATCCACAATGACCTGTCCGATAAGGAGGCGTCATTCTGGACGGTCCAAGCGAAGCTCTAGACTATTCGTCGTGAGCCGCCCCAGTGGGCGGCTCTTTCATTTTGGCGACCTTGAGGCGGATCGATGGATAGTCTCAAAGCCCACGCGCGGTTCGTTCAGGATCTTCGCCAGAGGATCGTGTTTCGGAGTCGTCCGAGGGGATTCCGTCGGTTTGTGCCGGCGCTCGACGACCATGGCGCGCGCTGCATTGCCCGCGCGCGAACCGTGCTCTTCAACAAAGCCGATCCTGGGTTCGTCGAGCAGCTTGGACTGCCATGCTTTTGTTTTCGTCATCTCGCCATTCTAGCCGATGGTGTGCTGTCCTGCAAAAGCCCGCGGGTGAGGGCGGTGGGGATCGCACGCGCAACGCCGCCCTGGGCGGAGTATGATCGCCCCGGCGACGTTGGCTCAACACTGGGCCCTCAAATCCCCAGTACAAATTGGTACGATCGATTTGGCTAAAAGGTTCAAGGGAACCAAAGAAAAAACGCCCGAGGGTATCGAGCGGGTTATGGCGGTCTTCGGCTCGGCGATATGCGGCGAGACTTCGAGCAATAGCCCGGACCCTACCAATGAAATGAAACCCGCCGAGCTGCGCCGGCGGGTCTCTTCTACCTACTGGCGACATGGCTCGTCAGGGAGCGGTCCGGGCGACCCGCGGCGTTGCTGCAGGTGCAGTGGTCTTGGTTTTTTGAATTGCCGGACTGACCGGTAATTGCAGCACGATTGCCTTCTGCCCGGGCCTCAGGTCTGTGACGAGAACAATCCTGCCATTTGAGAATTCCAGAGCGTCGTGGTGATTGTGATACTGGCCCATGTCAATTTGACGGAAACGGGCTAGTCGGTCGTTCACATTACGGCGAAACACCCATCCATCGACCCGGACGTTTTCTTCAAACGCGATTTCGGTGCCAGGGCGAAGGCACACCGCAACGTGAGGATCGTCGAAGCTTGCGAACCCTTTAGTTGTCGTCGAAGGAAATCTTGCCGATACCAACCTATCCGCCACCTCTGCGGGACGGTTAGCGACCGCGTGCAGGCTGTAATCACACATGGATGCGCTCCTATGGACGGCCACCCAGCAAATGTTGCAACATCCGTGAACCTCGTTGGTTGCAGCGCGGGGCAAAAAAAGCAGCCGGCCTAGGCGTAACCTCGTTCTGACCGCGCCAAAATCCCAAGCCTAACGTCCAGATAGGACGCGTCCCGGATCGCTTCGACCTCCGACCGCCGCCTTCACGCGTTTGGTCGAAGCGCTGGGCTATCTTTCGTGAGTATGGCGCCACCGCATGGTTCGGCCTGTTGCTGCTCATGCCGTGGCGCGGTCCCAGATACGCCCGTCCGCAGATCGACGCCGAATGCTGTGACAATTCGGCGCGGAATTCATGAGCTGGAGACATAAGTCCATGCCGTGGGCGCGACCTAATCGTTCTCGGCGGGCCTCGTTAAACTGACCGGCGCAGGACCGGGTCTTGCTTCGGCCCACCTGACGAGCACCACGGATGAAGATGACCGCGATATTGGCAATGGCGCTTTCGACGATGATCGGAGAAGCCATATCGCAATTGCCGAGGCTCAGGACGGAAAGTCGGTCGACTGGCTCGAGAAAGTCACCGACGAGCAGTACCGGATGCACCAAGGCGCCAGTCAACCGAAAATGAAACCGTAATACGCAATGGTGAAGTGCAGTTTCCTTTCGATTGGCGTAGCGATCGTGACTTCCGCGGTGTCAAGCCAGCAGAACCGCGCCAGTATCGTGAGCTATCTCCAGACCCTGACCCTGCCCAACTAGCAATCGCAATATTGAACCCGATCGGGAGACCCGAATGGCCAGACTCAACATCAATGGCAAGTTCCTCGACGTGGATGTCGAAGAGGATACGCCCCTTTTGTGGGTGATCCGCGACCATGTTGGTCTCACTGGAACGAAATATGGATGCGGGGTTGGTCAGTGCGGCGCGTGCACGCTGCATGTCGATGGCGTCGCGACGCGCTCCTGCGCGCTGCCCGTGAGCGCGGTGACTGTGGATCAGAAGATCGTCACCATCGAAGGACTCGGTGCCGACAAACCGCATCCGGTGCAGGAGGTGTGGGCCGAACTCGATGTCGCCCAATGCGGCTACTGCCAGGTCGGCATGATCATGGCAGTGTCATCGCTGCTCGCACAGAATGCGAAGCCCAGCGAGGACGATATCCGCTCCGAGATTTCGAATATCTGCCGCTGCGGCACCTATCCGCGGGTGCTGGCCGGCGTGCAACTCGCAGCGCAGCGCATGGCTGCGAGCAAGGGCTGAGGGGATCGTGACAATGAATATGAAAACTCTTTCCCGCGGCGATGTTGCGCCCGCCAGCGTCTCGCGCCGTGGTTTCCTCGCCGGTGCCGCCGCTGCCTCCTTCGTGCTCGGCTTCACGATCCCGCCGCGCATGAGCGCCGCGGCGCAAGGGACGACTGCCGAGGTCAATGCCTGGGTGGTGATCCATCCTGACGACAGCATCCAGATCCGCATCGCGCGCGCCGAAATGGGGCAGGGGTCGCTGACAGGCCTCGCGCAACTCGTTGCGGAAGAACTCGAATGCGACTGGAGCAAGGTCGGCTTCGACCTGGTGTCGCCGCATGAGAACCTGAAGCGCGGCAAGGTCTGGCGCGACATGTCCACCGGCGGCTCGCGCGCGATCCGTGGCTCGCAGGAATATGTGCGCACGGCCGGCGCCGCGGCCCGTTCGATGCTGGTCCAGGCCGCAGCGCAGGGCTGGGGCGTCAAGCCTGAGGAATGCACTGTTGCCATGGGCATCATCACCCACGCGCCAAGCAAGCGCAGCACGACCTACGGGGCTGTCGCCGCCGCGGCGAACAAGATCGTGCCGCCCGCGCAGGTCCAGCTCAAGGATCCCAAGACATGGACCATCGCCGGACAGCCGCTGAAGCGGCTGGACACGCGCGACAAGCTGAACGGTTCGCTGGTCTACGGCATGGACATCCGGATGCCCGGCATGCTCGTCGCTATCCCGAAGGCGTGTCCCGTACATGGTGGTAAGCTGAAAAGCTTCGACGCAGCCGCGATTTCTAACATGCGCGGCGTGAAGCATGTGTTGCGCGTCGACGATGAAACCGTCGCCGTGGTCGCCGATACATTCTGGCGTGCGAAAACGGCACTCGACGCATTGCCGGTGGTTTGGGACGAAGGGGATAGTGCGAAGGTTTCGAGCGAGACTATCGCCGCGAAGTTGCGCGAAGGGCTTTCCGCCGAGACGAATTTCGTTGGCAACAAGACGGGTGATGCGAAAGTCGTGCTTGCCAAGGCAGGCCGCATCATCGAGGCGGATTATAGCTTCCCGTATCAGAACCATGCCCCGATGGAGGTGATGTCGGCTACCGTCCGCTGGACGCCCGAACGTTGCGAGACGTGGGCCCCCACCCAGGTCGCCGAAGCGGCGCTCGAAGCCGTGGCCGCCGCGTCCGGCTTGCCGATCGAGTCCTGCGTGGTTCATCCGATGCGGATCGGCGGCAGCTTCGGCCGACGCCTCGTCACCGACTATGTGCGGATGGCTGTGCTGATCGCCAAGCAGATCCCCGATGTGCCCGTGAAGATGATGTGGACGCGCGAGGAAGACATGGTGCAGGGCCGCTTCCACCCGGTCACCCAGTGCCGCATGCGCGCGGCGCTCGATCAAGCGGGGAATATCGAAGCGCTTCATATGCGCATCTCCGGCCAGTCGATCATGGCCTATATGCGCCCGTCGGTCATGACGGCGAATGGCGATCCCATCGCCTTCCAGGGCCTCATGCCGGGCGGTGCCGAAATGGCGATCGGCTACACATTCCCGAATCTTCTGATTGATCATGCGATGTACAATCCGCATGTACGGCCCGGCGCCTGGCGCGGGGTGAACCTGAACCAGAACGCGGTCTACCTCGAATGCTTCGTCGATGAACTGGCGCATGCCACCGGCCAGGATCCGCTGGCCTTCCGGCGCAAGCTGATGGCCAATCACCCGAAGCATCTCGCCGTACTGGAAGCGGCTGCGAAGGGCATCGGCTGGGATAGCAAGCCGCCGGCGGGCGTTTATCGCGGCCTCTCCCAGGTGATGGGCTTTGGCAGTTATGTCGCCGCCGCGGCGGAGGTCTCGGTGACCAAGGGGCGCCTCAGGATCCACCGTATCGTCGCCGCCACGGATCCCGGCCACGTCGTCAATCCGCAGCAGATCGAGGCGCAGATCGCAGGCTCTTTTGTCTATGGTCTCTCCGCGATGCTCTATGGCGAGTGCACCGTGAAGGGCGGCCGGATCGAGCAGGAGAATTTCGACAGCTACAACGTGATGCGGCTCGACGAGATGCCGGAAGTGAAAGTGATCACGGTGCCGTCCGGTGGCTTCTGGGGTGGCGTCGGCGAGCCGACGATCGCAGTCGCCGCACCCGCAGTGCTGAATGCCGTCTTCGCAGCCACCGGCAAGCGGGTTCGGAATTTGCCGCTCAAGAATATCGACCTCGGAACGAGCTGAAAGGGGCAGTCGGCCTCGTGAGAGTAACACCCGCATTTGGATATGATGTCCGCTACGGGCGCGCAGCCGACATTCGGCAAATAAGATCTGCTTGGTAAGAGCCCTGCCGTCGCCCATTAATGTGGCAGCTCTGCCCAAATCATGGGAGCGGACGATCCAAATTATTGTACGTCCCGGGACAAGCTTTCTGCGCGCAGGGGGTCATAGGCTTCTTCGAGGTTAGGAACATGGTTCAGGCCATGACAACGTCGAAGGAGCGATCGAATGGTCAAGTTGCATTTTGCTGACATCCGTAGGCTTTGGCCTGAAACGGGCGCGATGATCGGATGGCGTGCGGCGGCAGTGGGCGCGCTATTGGCGGTTGGTACCTTTGTTCCGATGTCGGCGCAGGCGGCCGTGCCGGCGGCTTGCGCCGAATTGCAGGCGAAATATCCGGACTGGAAAGGCAAGACACTCGTCAACGCCATTAATCCGCATACACCGGGCTATGAATCGATCGATCCCAAGGATCCCAACAAATATATCGGTTTCGATATCGATCTCGGTGAGCAGATCGGCGAATGCCTTGGCTTCAAGCTGACCTACAAGGCTGTGACCTTCGCTGCCTTGCTGACCACGCTGGCATCGGGCCAGGCCGACATCGTGATATCCGACATCTATGCCACCGAGGAGCGCGCGAAGGCGGCCGACTTCATCACCTATTCCAAGGTGTTCGACGGCGTTCTCGTCGCCAAGGGCAATCCGAAGAAGATCACCGGCATCAATACGTCGCTGTGCGGCACGGCTGCGGCGGAAAACACCGGCTATGTCGAAGTGCCGCTGATCCAGGCGCTGGGGCCGGAATGCAAGAAGGAAGGCAAGGCGGAGCCGACCATCCAGCTCTATGACAACAACGCCAACTGCATCCAAGCGATCCTTGCCGGCCGCGCCGATACCTATATCAACGACGTCAACACCGTCGACAACGCGGTGAAGGCCTATCCGGACAAGCTCGAGAAGGCGGTCGCGGTGACCATCCCTTATCAGGTCGGCATTGCCGTGCCGAAGGACAAGCCCAAGTTCCGCGATGCAGTGAAGGCCGCACTCACCGAGATCTACAAGTCCGGTGATCAGCTCGCACTGCTGAAGAAGTGGAAGCTTGATCCGGAAAACCTGATGGAGCCCGGCCTGCTGACGGTGAAGTAACGCCGGCCCGCAAGCAAGGATCACTCTCACGTAAGGGCTTTCTGCCTCCATGGAGCTGTTCCTCCACTATCTCAGCATGCCGTATATGATCGAGGGCATCCAGGCGACCTTGCAGGTCACCGCCCTCGGTCTGTGCGGCGGGCTGATCCTCGGCCTGATCCTGGCATGGATGCAGCTCAGCAGGTTCAAGCCGCTGGCATCCTTCGCCCGGGTCTATGCCGTGATCTTTCGCGGCACCCCGCTGATCCTGCAGATGGTGTTTGCCTATAACGCCCTGCCGCAGATCGGCATCAAGCTTCCCGCCATTCTCGCCGCCGGCCTGGCACTGGCTTGTAACGAGGCGCCATTCATCGCCGAAATGCTGCGCTCCGGCGTACTGGGTGTCGACCGCGGTCAGGTGGTGGCCGGCCAGGCGCTCGGCATGACCCCGGGCGTCCTGATGCGCCGGATCATCGCGCCGCAGGCGATCCGCTCGATGATCCCCGCTTTCGGCAACGAAGCGGTTAGCGCGCTGAAGAACTCGTCGCTGGCTTCCGTCATCGCCGTGCAGGAACTGACGCTGCGTTCGACGCAACTGGCGTCCTCGACCTTCGATTTCTTTTCGATCTTCTTTGCGTCGGGTTTGATCTATCTGCTGCTCACAGCGGCGATCGCCGGCATCCAACTGCTTCTGGAATGGAAGTTCGACCTCGATCGCACGACTAGGCAGAACCAGTTCATGCGCTTCATGCCGTGGTATCGCGCGCCTGGCAGCGACGATCCGCTGGCACCGCAGGCCGACATGTCGCCGGAAATCCTGCCCGACGGCGGCATTGCGGAATTACCGCCGCCGCGGATGCGGCCGGAACGCGCCGATCGCGCCAAACGCGCGGAGATGCTGGCGCGCAACAATGTCGCCGTCGAGGTCTCCGATCTCCGCAAGAGCTACGACAAGAACGTGGTGCTCGACGGCGTCGACATCACGGTGCGGATCGGTGAAGTGATCGCGCTGCTCGGACCAAGTGGCTCCGGCAAAAGCACGCTCCTCCGCTGTATCAACAATCTCGAACTGTGGAACGGCGGCGCCATCAAGGTCGCCGGCCGCCAGCTCGGCTTCAACGAGCACGGTAAAGCGCTGTCGCCGCGTTTGCTCGCCAATGCCCGCGCCGAGGTCGGCGTCGGCATGGTGTTCCAGCAGTTCAATCTGTTCGGGCATCTCACAGCCAAGGAAAACATCGCCGGTCCGCTGCGCTGGGTGCACGGCGTGGCGCGCGCTGATGCCGAGCGCCGTGCCGACGAACTTCTGGCGCGCGTCGGCCTGAGCCACCGCGCCGATGCGCTGCCGCGGCATCTGTCCGGCGGTCAGCAGCAGCGCGTCGCTATCGCCCGCGCGATCGCGCCCAACCCAAGCGTGCTTTTGCTGGACGAGCCGACCTCAGCGCTCGATCCCGAACTGGTCAATGAAGTGCTCGAAGTGATCCGCAGGCTCGCCGTCGAGGACGGCCTGACCATGATCATCTCGACGCATCAGCTCCGCTTTGCCAGCGAAGTGGCCGACCGTGTGGTGCTGCTCGCCGGAGGCGCGATCATCGAGGAAGGCCCAGCCAGTGAAGTCCTGACCAATCCGCGCAATCCCGTCGCGCAGCGTTTTCTCAATGCGATGGAGGCGGAAGTCTCGTGATCGTTGCGCCTGTGAAGTTCGTCCATTTGCTACCGAGGGCCTCAGCATGAAGCATCATCTTCTTCCGGTGTCGCCGAAGACCGTTCACTGGGGCTATTTCAGCAAGGTGGTCACGCCCCCGCTGACGCTGAAGTCGGGCGACCGCGCTACCATCGAAACGCTGACGCATCATGCCAATGACGATTACGAGCGCATGATCGAAGGCGATCCCGGCGCCGAAAGCGTGTTCAAATGGACCCGCGAGCACAAGGCCGTCGTCCGCCGCGGCTCCGGCCCGACGGAAGGTCCATTCATCCGCGGCTCAGGCGAAGGCGTTGGCGTGCATCTGCTCACCGGGCCGGTGGCGATTGAAGGCGCAGAGCCGGGCGATGTGCTGGAAGTGCGTATTCTCGACGTGCGCCCGCGGCCCGCCTGCAAGGCCTGTTATGCCGGCAAGTGCTTCGGTTCCAACGTCGCAGCGAATTGGGGCTTCCACTATCACGACCTGATCGAGGAACCGAAGCCGCGCGAGGTCGTGACGATCTTCGAGCTCGATACGTCGGGCGAGCCGTTTGCCAAGGCGGTCTATAATTATGTCTGGATGCCGCAGACTGATCCTGATGGCATCCTGCATCCAACCATCGATTATCCCGGCGTACGCGTCGATCACGCGACCATCAGGAAACGCGAAAACATCCTGCCCAATGTCAGGGTGCCGGCACGGCTGCATTTCGGCACCATGGGCCTCGCGCCATCCGAGGAGGATTTCGTGTCGTCGATCCCGCCGAGCTACACAGGCGGCAATATCGATGACTGGCGCGTCGGCAAGGGCGCCAAGATGTTCTATCCCGTGGCGGTGCCCGGCGCGTTCTTCTCGGTCGGCGATCCCCATGCCGCGCAGGGCGACAGCGAGCTCGGCGGTACGGCCATCGAGACCTCGCTGACCGGTGATTTCGAGTTCATCCTGCACAAGCATCGCGACCTCGGCGGTACGCCCCTCGAAGGCCTGACGCATCCGATGCTGGAAACGCCCGACGCCTGGTCGGTCTACGGCTTCACCTTCCCGAACTATCTCGCCGAACTCGGCGCTAATGCGCAGCTCGACGTCGCTAATCATTCCAGCCTAGATCGGGCCATGCGCGATGCGTTCCGCAAGCTCAGGCGTTTCCTGATGACGGTGCACAAGATGAGTGAAGACGAGGCGATCTCGTTGATGTCGGTGGGTGCGGATTTCGGGGTGACGCAAGTGGTCGATGCCAATTGGGGCGTCCATGGCACAATCCGCAAGAACGTCTTCCGCTGCGACTAAGCGGATGAAATTGCACTGAATTCGGCTATGGGGATGATGGCGCGGTGATCGGGGAAGTTGCAGGGCAGGGCGCTGCGTCCTTCGGGATGGCACGGAGGTTGCTTCGCTTCGGCTATGAAGGTCGATGCATGAGCCTCCGTCCGTTCACCAGTGAATCCTACTCTGAAGACGACCGCCCCGAAGCATGGCGCGACGTCCTGAGTTCGATTGGCCTGCAGCCGACGGCTGCAACGACCACGCATCACGGGCACGCCACCGCAGTTCGTCGCACCTTCGAAGGTATTGCACTGGCCAAATTGTCTGCCGGCGCACAGGCGATCTCGCCATTGTCGGATCTGGCCAGCGACCATCCGCTGGTGCTGCTGCCGCTTGAGGATGGCGTCGCGCTGAAGACCGCCGCGGGGCATCAGATCGTCGCCGTCGGGCATCTGCTGTTGCTGCCTCGCAAAGGGGACTGGAGCGTCGCATTCCAGCGCGACATGCGCGCGGTGGTGCTCTCGGTCACGTCCGATCCGCTACACAGTCGCCGCGCCAGTGCAGCCGCCATGGCCGATGTCCAGATCGTAGGCCCCGGCGGCTTCGGCGATGTGTTCGCGCGTATGATGGAACAGGCGGCCCGCAACCTCGAAATATTGTCAGATGCCGAATGGTCGGCGATCGCACAAAGTCTTGCCGATCTGTTGCCGACCTTTACACGTCAACTGGCCGAGCCGACGGCCGATCTCAACTGCGGCACGGCGACCAAGGCCGCGACCTTGCATCGGCTGTGCCAGACCATCGAGCGACGCCTCGACGATGCGGATCTGACGCCGGCCAAGGTGGCGCTGGCCGAGGGCATCTCCGAACGTTATCTGCAGAAACTGTTCGAAGGCACCGGCAGTAGCTTTACGCATTACCTACGCGAGCGCCGACTGCAGCGCACCTGGGCCGATCTCTCGAATCCGTCCGAGGCGCATCACTCGATTTCCGAGATTGCCTTTCGTGCTGGCTTCAATGACTCCGCGCATTTCAGCCGCACGTTCCGTCACCGCTTCGGCCTATCGCCGCGCGAATTCCGCCAGAATGAAGCCGAGCGCTTGACGGCGTCGGCGACGGCGGCGGGACAACGCGGCTGGCCGCAGGAAGCGCTGGCGCAGTTGCGCAGCCAGCACGCGCCGTCGACCGCGGGGAAGATTGCGCAGCCGGAGCCGGCCGCGACGATCACGCACGGCATCGCCGATGCTTCGAAGAATCAGCGGCACCATCATCTCGCCGCCGATGCATCTCGCGTGCACTGGGGCTATTTCAGCCGCTCGTTGCCGCCGCAGATCGAGATCAATTCCGGCGACACGATCACCATCGAAACACTGACGCAGCACGCATCCGACGATCCCGAGCGGATGATCAAGGGTGATATCGGCGCTGAGAGCGTGTTCTGCTGGACGCGCGATCAGAAGAATGTCGATCGCCGCGGGGCCGGTCCGATGGACGCCTCGATCTATGGCCGCGGTGCCGGCGAGGGCTTTGGCGTCCACATTTGCACCGGGCCGGTGGCGATCAGGGACGCGCAGCCCGGCGACGTGCTGGAAATCCGCATCCTCGACATCGTGCCGCGCGCCAGTCGAAATCCGGATTTCGACGGTCAGGTTTTCGGCAGTAGCGTCGCGGCGTGGTGGGGCTATCACTACAAGGAATTTCTCGCCGAGCAGAATGCGCGCGAGGCGGTGACGATCTACGAAATTCTCGATCATGACGACGTGCCATATGCGCGCGCGCTCTATTCGTATCGCTGGGAGCCGCAGACCGATCCGTTCGGCACCGTGCACAACACCTACGACTATCCGGGCATTCCCATTATGCCGGCCTCTGTGCGGCGTCGGCATGACGTGCTCGACGGCATTCGCATTCCTCTGCGCCCGCATTTCGGTGTCATTGCCGTGGCGCCGCGCGAGGCCGATCTCGTCGATTCAGTGCCGCCAGCCTATTTTGGCGGTAATCTCGACAACTGGCGGCTCGGCAAGGGATCGACGGTGTATCTGCCAGTCTCGGTGCCCGGCGCATTGCTGTCGGTCGGTGATCCCCATGCGGCGCAAGGCGATGGTGAGTTGGGCGGCACCGCCATCGAATGTTCGATGACGGGCACGTTTCAGGTGATCCTGCACAAGAAGGGTAATCTCGCCGGCCAGGCGTTTGCCGATCTCACCTATCCGCTGATCGAGACCGAGAGTGACTGGGTGCTGATGGGCTTCAGCCATCCGAACTATCTCGCTGAATTCGGCGCCAAGGGGCAGAGCGAGGTCTACGCCACCTCGTCGCTCGATCTCGCGATGAAGGACGCCTTTCGCAAGATGCGGCGCTTCCTGATGAACATCAAAGGTCTCACCGAGGATGAGGCGATCGCGTTGATGTCGGTCGCGGTCGACTTTGGCGTGACGCAGGTCGTCGATGGCAATTGGGGCGTCCATGCCATTCTGAGCAAGCGGGTGTTCGATCACACGTCAAAATCATAAGGTTCAGGAGACGCGCTGTTGCAATTTCACATGATCTCCGGTGGCCCGAAGCCGGTCGCGCCGTTTAGCCATGCTGTGGAGACCGACGGCTTCGTGTTCGTCACCGGGCAGATGCCGGATACACCGGCAATGCCGGACGTGCTGCCCGATGGCATCGTGGCGCAGACCGAAGCGGTGATGGAAAATCTGCGCGTGGTGCTCAAGGGGCTCGATCTCGGCTTCGAGCACATCACCATGACGCGGATCTATCTCACCGAGTTCAAGCGCGACTACGTGGCGATGAACGAGACCTATCGCAGCTATTTTCCGCCGGATCGCCTGCCGGCGCGGACCTGTGTTGGCGTCACGGGCCTCGCTTATGACGCCCTGATCGAAATCGACCTGGTTTGTCGACGGCCCGCATAATAGTCGGTGCGAAGAAATGGAAAACCTAGTTCGCCTTTTCGATCAGGCTTTCCAGCAGGCGCTTCAGGTCGGCCGTGGCCTTGTTGCCGTAGTTCTCGGCGATATGGGCTTCCTGGCTCAGCGCCAGCGAGTTCAGCCGCTGGGTCAGCGTCTTGCCGCGGTCGGAAATGAACATCACCACCTTGCGGCGGTCGTCGGGGTCCTGCACCCGGTAAACCAGCGCATCGGACACCATGCGATCGACCATCTTGGTCAGGGTCGGATGATTCAGCAGAACCGCATCGGCGAGGTCGCCCATGGAGTGGCCCTTGCCGTCGGACAGCACTTTCAGAATGCGCCACTGTTCGACCGGCACGCCTTCCTTCTTGAAGCGCGCATCGAGTTGGCGATTAATCTCCCGGTTCGCCTGCGCCAGCAGATAAGCGAGGTGTTCGGTGATGGGCGTGCTCGGCGTTCTGGCCACGGTTGGGAAACTTTGCTGGAAGAGGTGATGAATATTAGGCGACTTTGCCTGATCCATATGCACGGGAATCGTTGAATATTCAATATTTTCCTCTACGATATTTTCTTTCGCACGATTTTACTGCCGATAAATTGATGCCGCACCGCCGCTGACAACGTCGAAAGGAGAGCGACATGCTCTCGTCACTGCAGACTGCAACGACCGGCGCGCTGCCGATGCCGGCGCCATGGTTGCTGAAGGGCTTTCAGGACAGTGGGGGAGGTCGTGACGCGATTGCACGTCCCGATCTGTTTCCGCGGCGCCGCAATCGCGAAAAGTTGCGCGTCGTCAATTTTATCGGCCTGTCTGGCCCAGCCGGGATCTGGGGCCTAGCGGGCACCAATAGCATGATGCTCGCGGCTTCGGAGATCAATCGGCGCGGCGGCATTCTCGGGCGCGAGATCGAGCCGGTGTTTCATGACGCCGGCGGCGATATCGATGGCGTTGTCCGCACGGCAGCCGACATGATCGCGGCTGGCGATGTCGATGTTGTCATGGGCTCGCATATCAGCGCGGTCCGCGTCGCGCTGCGCAAGGTGATCGCCGGGCGCGTGCCCTATATCTACACGCCGGTCTATGAGGGCGGCGAACGAACGCCCGGTGTGATGGCGATCGGCGAGACGCCGCGCGATCAGTCGCGCCCGGCCATCGAATGGCTGGCGAGTGAAAAGAAAGCGGCGCGCTGGTATCTGATCGGCAGCGATTACGTCTGGCCGTGGCTGGCCCACAAGGCTACCAAGACATATATCGCCGGCGCCGGAGGGCGCGTGGTCGGTGAGGAGTTTGTTGCGCTTGGCGAGCAGAATCACGATGCCCAGATCGCCCGTATCCGGGCCGCCAAGCCGGATGTCGTGGTCATCTCGCTGATCGGCACCGACAGCATCGTGTTTAACCGCGCTTTCGCCGAACATGGTCTCTCGTCAAAAGTTCTCCGACTGGCGGGGGCCATGGATGAAACGCTGCTGCTCGGCATGGGCGCGGATAGCTCCGAGGGGCTCTATTGTGCATCGGGCTATTTCGTCGACCGTGCGTCGGCGGCGAATGATGCATTCCGTGCTCAATATGAAGCATCGTTCGGACGCTGTGCGCCTGTGCCGGGATCGGTCGCGCAGTCGAACTACGAGGGGCTTCGGTTTCTCGAGTCCGTGGCAACCAAGGCGGGCTCATTCGACGTCCGGTCGATGCTGAACGCGGCGTCCAGCGTGGCCTATCACGGCGCCCGCGGTGAGGTCAGCATGCGCGGCGGGCGGGCGAAAATGCCGATCTATCTTGCCGAAGCAGACGGTCTGGATTTCAGGCTCATCCGGACATTCTAGGTCAGTCGCAGACCCGACTAGGACGACCTTGAAAAATAATACTTGAAAAGGAAAATATTTCTCTTTCTAATGATGCGCGAAAGGCAACACCGTTGTCGCCTTGACGGCGTGGGCATTTCGAAGAAATGCCGCGCCGATTGCATCGTGGATATCAGGAGAAATCATCGTGGCCGTTTCACTTCCCACTCCCGATCAACTCCTCGCCGTCGCCGATCAGTGCGGCCTCGCACTATCCGCGGAGGACGTCACCTCGTTCCGCGCGCTGATGCAGGGATCCGTCGATGCCTACAACGTCGTGGCGGCGATGCCCGACGAGGTACCCGAAGTGAAATATCCGCGTACGCCTGGCTATCGGCCCGCGCCGGAAGAGAACACGCGCAACGCCTGGTATCGCAAGTCGGTGGTGAAGGGGGCGCCCAGCGGCAAGCTCAAGGGCAAGACCGTCGCGCTGAAGGACAACATCATGCTGGCCGGCGTGCCGATGATGAACGGCTCGTCCACGCTGGAAGGCTATGTGCCGGATTTCGACGCCACCATCGTCACACGCATGCTCGATGCCGGTGCCGACATCATGGGCAAGGTGCATTGCGAATCCTTCTGCATGTCCGGCGGCAGCCACACCAATTCGACGGGCAACGTGCATAACCCGCACAAGATGGGCTATTCCGCCGGCGGGTCGTCGTCCGGCAGTGCCGTTGTCGTGGCGCTTGGCGAAGTCGACATGGCAATCGGTGGCGATCAGGGCGGCTCCATCCGCATGCCGTCGTCCTTCTCGGGCACCTATGGCATGAAGCCGACCTGGGGTCTGGTGCCTTATACAGGCATCATGCCGATCGAGATTTTCGTCGATCACACCGGCCCGATGACATCCAATGTCGCCGACAATGCGCTGTTGCTGGAAGTGCTTGCTGGCGATGACGGTTACGACCCACGGATCAAGTCGCCGGAAGTGCCGGAATACACCAAGGCGCTCGGTGCCGGTGTCAAGGGCATGAAGATCGCCATCGTCAAGGAAGGTTTCGAGCAGCTCGGCGCCGAGGATGCAGTCAACCGCAGCGTTCGCGAAGCCGCCAAGCGCTTCGCCGATCTGGGCGCGACAGTGGAGACGATCTCGATCCCGATGCATCTCACCGCGGCGGCGGTGTGGACCCCGATCGGCACCGAAGGCATGACCCAGACCATGATGGTGGGCGACGGCTATGGCCTCAGCCGGTCGGATCTCTATTCGACGTCGCTGATGGACGCCCATCGCGGTTGGCGCGGGCAGGCGGACTCGCTGTCCGAAACCACCAAACTGCTGCTGCTGTTCGGCACCTATATCAATAACAATTTCGGCCCTCGTTTTTACGGCAAAGCACTGAACATCTCGCGTCGCGTCACGGCTGCCTATGACAAGGCGCTGGCGAGCTATGATCTATTGCTGATGCCGACCACACCGATGAAGGCGACACCGCTGCCGGCGCCCGGCGCGCCGCGTGAAGAAGTCGTCGGCCGCGCCTTCGAGATGATCTCCAACACCTCGCCTTTCGACATCTCGCATCATCCGGCGATGTCGATCCCCTGCGGCATGGTCGATGGCCTGCCCGTCGGGCTGATGCTGGTCGGCAAGCATTTCGACGAGATGACCATCTATCGCGCCGCGCACGCTTTCGAGCAGTCCGCCGATTGGAAGACGATGTGAGGAATCCATGCAGAAGCGGGGATCGGTGATCGCGCATGGATAATCTGATCATGGCGATCTTCGAGATCGCTAGTTTCGGGGCGATCGTCGTGCTGGTTGTGCTGGGGCTGGGGATCATCGCCAGCATGATGGGCATCTTCAATTTCGCGCAGGGCGAGTTCGTTCTGCTCGGCGCCTATGTCACCTACATTGTTCACACCGCGGGTTTGCCGGTGTGGCTCGGTATGGTCGCGGCGCCATTTGTCGTCGGCGCACTGGGCTTCGTGCTGGAGCGGTTGATTGTCCGGCGCTTCTATGCCGCGCCGATCGTCGCCATGCTCGGTACCTATGCGCTTGGGCTGATCATCCGCGAGATCGTGCGCGGCCTGATCGGTGGGCTGTATCTCTCGGTACCGGAGCCGGTCGGCGGTTCGGTGACCATCGGCGGCATGCATTTCTCAACCTGGCGTTTGGTGATCATCGTGATCACCGTACTGGTGATGGCAGGGAGCTATCTGCTTCTGGCGCGCACCGCGTTTGGCCTGCGCATCCGCGCTTCGCTGGAGAACCCGGCGCTGGCGCGGGCCTCCGGCATTTCGACCAACGCAATCTATGGCGCAACCTTCGCCTTCGGCGCCGCGCTCGCAGGTCTGGCCGGCGCGCTGATCGTGCCGGTGTTCACGCTGTTCGCCGATCTCGGCATTCGCTTTCTGATTCAGGGCTTCGTCGCCGTCATGGTCGGTGGCATCGGCTCCTTTGCCGGACCGGTGGCTGGCGCAGGCCTGATTGGCACGCTGAGTGCGGCGCTGCCGTGGGTGATTTCGCCCGTTATCGCCGATGTCGCGGTATTCGTGCTCGCCATCATCTTCATCAAATTCCGGCCGCAGGGCCTCGTTGCAGGAAAAGGGGTTTAGTCCAATGTCTCATGACGCCAACACTCTCAGCCGTCGCCGCTTTCTTGGCAATGCGGCGCTGTTTGGTACGGCCATCGCCACCGGTGTCGGCAGCTGGGTCATCCCCGCAGGCTGGGCCAACGCGGCTGCCGGACCGATCAAGGTCGGTGTCGGCACCGATCTGACCGGTCCGATGGGCTATGCCGGCAATGCCGATGCCAATGTGGCCAGGATGGTGATCAAGGACATCAACGATGCTGGCGGTCTGCTTGGCCGGCCGCTGGAGCTGTATATCGAGGACACTGCGTCCAATGAATCCGTCGCGGTCGGCAATGTGCGTAAGCTGATCCAGCGCGAGAAGGTCGATCTGGTCATCGGCGGCATCACCTCGTCGATGCGCAACGCCATCAAGGACGTCATCGTCTCACGCGGCAAGACGCTCTACATCTACCCGCAGCTCTATGAGGGCAAGGAGTGCACGCCCTATCTGTTCTGCACCGGGCCGACCCCGGCGCAGCAATGCGATGAATTCATCCCCTGGCTGATCAAGAATGGCGGCAAGAAGTTTGCGTTGCCCAGTGCCAATTACGTCTGGCCGCATACGTTGAACGTCTATGCACGCAAGGTGATCGAGGCCAATGGCGGCGAGGTCGTGTTTGAGGAGTATTACCCGCTCGACCAGATCGATTTTTCGTCGACAGTGAACCGCGTTATCTCCAATAAGGTCGATGTGGTGTTCAATACCATCATCCCGCCCGGCGTCGGGCCGTTCTTCAAGCAATTGTCGGAAGCAGGCTTCCTCAAGAACGGTGGACGGCTGGCCTGCGTCTACTATGACGAGAACACGCTCAGCATCAATCAGCCTGCCGAAATCGAAGGCCTCGCAAGCTGCCTCGATTACTTCAAGGCGCTGACGCCGGAAGATCCGTTCAGTGCCAAGCTCCAGGCGGCCTACGAAAAACAGTTTCCGGGCAACTTCCTGTTCGCTGCAGGCAGTGCCGCGACCGGCACCTATCGTGGCTTGAAGCTCTGGGAGGCGGCCGTCAAGGAAGCCGGCAGTGTCGATCGCGATGCCGTCGCCAAGGCGCTCGATCACGCAAAGATCGCCGAAGGTCCGGGCGGTCCGGCCGAGATGGTCCCCGGTCAGCGGCATTGCAAGATGAAGATGTATACGGCGGTGGCCAAGGGCGGCAAATATGAGGTCGTCGCGCGCAGCGCCGGTCTCGTCGATCCCAAGGAATGCTGAGCCGATAATCCGAACCTCGCGGGAGTGGCCGATATCACTCCCGCTTTCTCTTCTCTCATTCCGGCGACCTGATGACCGAGACGACGCCACTCTCTGCCGTATCTCTGACGCGAGGCATCAGCGCATCGCGCCAATGGCGCGTGCTGCCGATGATCGAAATCGCGGTGCTGGTCATCGGCCTGCTGCTGCCCCTGGTGCTGCAAGATTATCTCACCGTCTATGCCACACGCGTGCTGATCCTTTGTCTGTTCGCGCTGTCATTCGATCTGGTCTGGGGTTATGCCGGCATCATGAGTTTCGGCCAAGCGGTGTTCTTTGGCTCTGCCGGTTATGGCGTGGCGCTGCTGGCGCGCGATCTCGGCATCACTTCGATCCTGCTGGTGCTGCCGGCCGGTCTGTTGATCGGATTTGCTTTCGCGCTCATGCTCGGCGGCTTCCTGCTGCTCGGCCGCCATCCCGCCAGTGTGATTTTCGTCGCATTGGGAACGCTGACGGGTTCCTATGCCTGTGATCGCCTGGCACGCGGCTGGTACTATCTCGGTGGCCAGAACGGGATTCCGTCGATCCCGCCGATGACGCTCGGCAGCTACGAGTTGACCGAAGGGCCGGTCTATTACTATGTGGCCGCGGGATTTCTTATCCTCGTCTATCTGCTGTGCCGTTTCCTGATGCGCTCGCAATTCGGCCTCGCGCTGGCCGGCCTGCGCGAGAACGAACAGCGCATCGCCTTCTTCGGCTACAAGGTGCAGCACCTCAAGGCGATCATCTTCTCCCTGAGCGGCGCCATCGCCGGGCTCGCCGGCAGTCTCTATGCGTTTCACGAAGGCTTCGTCTGGCCCAACATGCTGGGCGTCGTGATTTCTACCCAGGTGGTGCTCTATGTGTTGTTCGGCGGTTCCGGCACGCTGATCGGCGCCGTGATCGGCACGGTCGTCATTGAGGCCGTCAGCTTCTGGCTGTCGAACAGCTATCAGGACATCTGGCCGATCATTCTTGGCGTATTGCTGCTACTGGTCATCTTGTTCCGGCCCGCAGGACTAGTCAGTCTGTTATTGTCGGAGCGCGAGCGCGTCGGCAGCTTCGGCCGTCCGGGGAAGCGATAGTCATGGCGCTTCTGGAAGCAAAAGGCCTCATCAAGATATTCGGCAAGCTCACGGCGCTGAACGGCGCCGATCTCACCATCGCTGCCAATGAATTCCACGGCCTGATCGGACCCAATGGCTCCGGCAAGAGCACGCTGATGAAATGTATCGCCGGTGCAGAGACGCCGACGCAAGGCACGGTCATATTTGCTGGTCGCGATATCACGCAGGCTTCGCCAGCCGAGCGCGCGCGCGCCGGCATGAGCCTGAAATTCCAGATCACCAGCGTGCTGCCGGCGCTGACGCTGTATGACAACATCCTGTTGGCGTTGCAGGCGCAGACATCGCTGCTCAATCTCGCGCTGTCGCGCACCCGCGGCGTGCTGCATGACAAAGTCATGGCGATGCTCGAACAGTTTCGTCTCGTCGATCGTGCCCACGAGCCGGCCTCTGCACTGTCGCACGGGCAGCAGCAATGGCTTGAAATCGCCATGGCGCTGGCGCCCGAGCCCAGGCTGCTGCTGCTCGACGAGCCGACCGGCGGCATGAGTCTGGAAGAGCGGCGCGTCACGGGCGAATTGTTGCAGCCGATCAAGGCGCGCTGTTCGCTCGTCATCGTCGAGCACGATCTCGATTTCATCCGCGACATCTGCGACCGCCTCACGGTGCTGGATCAGGGTCAGATCCTGCAGACCGGTTCGGTGCAGCATGTGCAGTCGTGCCCCAAAGTTCAGGAGGTCTATCTCCGCCGTGCCTGACGATAAATTCCTCGATATCCAGTCGCTCGATGCCGGTTACGGCCGCAGCCAGGTGCTGTTCGGCGTCACGCTCAGCGTGCCGTGGCGCGGCGGCGTCGCCATTCTCGGCCGCAACGGCGCCGGCAAGACCACGCTGATGAAAGCTATTGTCGGTGAGTTGCCGGTGCTCGGCGGTGCGGTGAGCCTCGATGGCCGCGATGTCGGCAAGCTGCCGACCGAGCAGCGCATCCGCCGCGGCGTCGGCTATGTCCCGCAGGAGCATTCGGTGTTCGCGAAACTGTCGGTGCGGGACAATCTCGCCGTCGGCGCGCTGACCAATCGTGACAGCGGGGCAGTCAACCGTGTGCTGGAGATCTTTCCGAAGCTCGGCCAGCGGCTCGATCAGTTTGCCGGCACGTTGTCCGGCGGCGAGCGCAAGATGCTGGCGATCGGGCGCGCCATGTTGTCAGATCCCAAAATTCTGCTGCTGGACGAGCCGACCGAAGGCGTCTGGATCGGTGTCATCGAGGAAATTACCGAGCGCCTGATCCTGTTGGCGAAGGACATTGCCGTCGTCATCGTCGAGCAGCATCTCGATCTCGCGCTTCGCGTCGCGAGCAGCGCTTACGTGCTAGATCGAGGCCGGGTTGCGCTGACAGGGGCGGCGCAGGAGATCCGCGAGGATCCACGATTGTTGCAATATCTAGCGCCCTAGAACTGAGTGAGATCGTTGGCGCACGCCTTTGCAGCCTTTGCTTTAGAGTGAATAATTTCCGCTCTTCGCGCACCGCAATCTCACCCAGCGTCTTGTCTGCAATGTCTGCGCACTGCCATCGATAAGGTCACCAAGTTCTGCAAGCAACTTGGGCACGCCGCCAGCGTTATGGAAATGCTCCATGTGAGCAGCCAGGAGATGCCGTAGTCGCTGTTCAGCCCGATCCTAGCATAGGCCGGACTGACGAATGCCTGCTCCGCTGCGGCGATGCGGATACGGGGGCGGGCGCTTCTCTTCCTGCAGTTCTTCGGCATCGTCAGGTTGAGAGAAGGTGTAGATTTCAGCGCACGCTTCGGGACATCGTCGAGAATTCGAAGAATAATAAGATAGTCGAGGTCGAAGTCCGGCAGGTCGTGCATTCGTTGCCGGACGCCGATCTCGGATGGAGGTCGCTCAGCTGTAGAAGATACCGCCATCCACGTTGAGTGCCTGGCCCGTCACGAAGGCGGAATCATCCGAGGCGAAGAATGCGACGGGGCCGACGACGTCTTCCGGCTCGCCGAGCCGATGCAGGTCGGTGATCTTCTCGAAATAGGTGACGCGCTCGGGATCGCGCAGGTTGTTGCGGCCCATCTCAGTGAGGATGATGCCGGGACATACGGCATTCACCGTGATGCCGTGGCCACCGAATTCCATCGACGACACCCGCGTGAAGCCAACCACGGCGGATTTCGATGCGGCATAATGCGACTGGCCAGGGCCGCCGGTGCGCGCGGCCAGCGAGGCGATGTTGACGATGCGCCCATAGCGGCGTTCCTTCATATGGACAACCATCACCTGGGTCATCTGGAACACGCCGCGGACGTTCACGGCGAAGGTCTGGTCCCAGTGTTCGGGCGTGGTCTCTTCGATGGTCGCGAGACGCAGGATGCCGGCATTGTTGACGAGAACATCGACATGGCCGAGACCCGCGACCGCTTCCGCAACCGAGCGCTGGCAATCCTCGAGCTTGCTGACATCGGCCAGCACCGGAATGCATTTGGTCCCGAGCTTCTTCACATCCGCGACAGTCTCCAGCAGCGTGCTCTCCTGCGCTGCGATGTCGGTCAGAGCGAGATTGTAGCCGCGCTTGGCGAGGCCAAGGGCGATGGCGCGTCCGATGCCGCGGCTCGCGCCGGTCACGATGGCATGTCTGGTCATGGGATGTTCCTCGAGACGTTTTTGATTCAGTGAAGGCCGTTGTTGAGAGGGCTAGGCGCGCGCGCCGCGGACGGGCAGCGTGTTCATCGCCCTGACCGTCTCATCGAAGGACACGAGATTGGCGCCGGAGCCGAGCCCCGTCGCGACGATGGCGGCTGTGGCTGTTGCCAGTTTTGCGCAGTCCAGCAGGTCCCAGTCGCGGACGAGGCCGGCGATGAAGCCGCCGGTATAGGAATCGCCGCAGCCGGAGGTGTCGCGCACCGTCACCTCGAAGGCCGGCACCGTGAACTGCCGCCCGTCGCGCGTCATGACGAAAGAGCCGTGCTCGCCGAGCGAGATCGCGCAGGCACCGGCGCCCTTGCCGATGAAGTACTGCGCACAGGCTGCGGGATCATCCGTGCCGACCAGCGCATGGGTCTCGTCGATGCTTGGCATGAAGAAGTCCGTATAGGGCATCAGCGGTTCGACCAGTGCCAGCGTCTCGCCGCGTGCCTGGATGAGATCGACGGTGGTGATGCAGCCGGCCGCCTTGGCATCGCGCAGCAGCGCCACCGTCGGCTCGCCGTCCATCGCCAGCAGCGA
Source organism: Tardiphaga sp. 813_E8_N1_3 (assembly GCF_051811025.1). Lineage (NCBI taxonomy): Bacteria > Pseudomonadati > Pseudomonadota > Alphaproteobacteria > Hyphomicrobiales > Nitrobacteraceae > Tardiphaga > Tardiphaga sp. 813_E8_N1_3. The sequence goes on along the minus strand of NZ_JBPWQE010000001.1, from coordinate 3,625,713 downwards.
CCCGACGCCGCCAAGATGCAGCACCTTGCTGCGGCAGGCGGCTTTCTGCGCTTCGGGCGAAATCTTCCAGCGCGCGGAGGCGCCGCGCGCATGCAGCACCGGCCGCGAGCCATCCGGACGGATCGGCAGGATGGTGGCGGAGGTCGGTACGCCGGCCATCCGCTCCATCACCGAAATATCGATGCCCTCGCGCTCCATCGCATTCAGCACCCAGTCGGCCTTCTCGTCGGCGCCGACCGCGCCGACGGCGAGCGCCTTCAGTCCGAGGCGCGCGCAGGGCACCACGGTGCCACCCGCTGTGCCGGCGACCGTGAGCTTGATCTCATCGATCAGCGCGCGGCCGCCGCCGGCCGGGATTTCAGTGACGGGGACGCCGAGGATGTCCAGGATGTAGGTGCCGCAGACGCTGACGTCGTGGGGATGGGCCATGTGGCAAGTCTCGCAATTGTTGGTGCTGGTTTGTTAGGTCGAGGTTTTCGACGTGCCGTCGCTGTCGCGCAGGCCGTATTGTCCCCACCGCTTCAGGATGCTGTCGATCTCGGCATCCGGCAGCAGCGGCGGCGTGCCGAGTTGCAGACAGCCGTGATACTGTTTGGCGAGCACCTCGACCTCCACCGCAAGCCACATCGCCTTGCGCAGATTGGGGCCGATAGCGATCAGCCCGTGATGGGCGAGCAGGCAGGCACGGCGATAGCGCAGCGCCTCCAGTGCCGCTTGCGACAATTCCGCGGTGCCATACTGCGCATAGGGCGCGCAGGGGATGTCGTTGCCGCCGGCCGCCGCGATCATGTAGTGGATCGCGGGAATGGTGCGGTTCATGATCGCGATGATGGTGCAGAAGATAGGATGCGCGTGCACGACGGCATTCGTTTCTGGCTTGGCCTTGAGTATGTCGAGATGGAAACGCCACTCCGTCGAGGGCACGCGGCCCTGCGGTGCCGTCCACGAGCCGTCCCACTTCATCGCGACGATGTCTTCCGGCCGCATGCTGTCATAGGGAACACCGGACGGCGTCAGCAGGATGCCGTCATCGGTGCGGACGCTGATATTGCCGGACGTGCCCTGATTGATACCGGCAGCCGACATTTCGCGGCAGGCATCGATGATGGCCTGCCGGGTTGCGACGTCTGCGGCGCTTGGATGCGTCATGGCTTGTTTCCTCGAAGTCGTCGCTGCGGCTCTTACCGGCCGCTACGGGTGATCGTTATGTCCGGTGCGCGGCGCGTCAGCGCCCCATGGCGAAGAACTCGTCGTTCGGCCGCATGCTGGTAACATTCGCCAACCGGTTCGACATGCCGAAGAAGGCGGCGATGGCAGCGATATCCCAAACGTCGTCCTCCGTGAAGTCGTGGCGCTTCAGCGCCTCGATATCGGCATCGCCGACCTCGTAAGCCTGCATCGAGACCTTCATGGCGAAATCGAGCATCGCGCGCTGTCGCGGCGTAATGTCGGCCTTGCGATAGTTCACCGCGATCTGGTCGGCAATCAGCGGGTTCTTGGCGCGGATGCGCAGGATCGCGCCATGCGCCACCACGCAGTACTGGCACTGGTTGGCATTGCTGGTGGCCACCACGATCATCTCGCGCTCGGCCTTGGTGATCGGGCCGGGCTTGTCCATCAGCGCATCATGATAGGCGAAGAAGGCGCGGAATTCGTCGGGCCGATGCGCCAGCGTCAGGAACACGTTGGGCACGAAGCCGGACTTTTCCTGCACCGCGAGGATGCGGGTGCGGATGTCCTCCGGCAGGCTGGAGATTTCGGGGACGGGGAAGCGGCTGATGGCTGGGGTGGTCATGGTTTCTGTTTCCTCTCAGGCGGTCGCGAGTGCAACCAATCTGTCCTGGTATTCTTCAAAAGCGTCGCGTTGATCTGCAATATGGGGTTCGGCGCGGACCAGGCATGTATGCGCCGAGCAGCCCTGGCCGAATTGCGAGGTGCCGATGTCGAGCGTCAGCACGTTCGGATTGCCGGCGACTTCGAGACCAGTTTCAGCGCGCGGGGTGAACCAGGCGCCGGTCGGTAGCACCAGCACGCCGGAGCGCACGCTGTCGGTGACATTAGCGGTGGCGAGACAGGCGCCACGTGCATTCCAGATGCGGATGGTCTGTCCGTCGCTGATGCCGCGCGCCGCGGCGTCGTCGGGATGCAGCCGTGCCTGTTCGCGGCCGTTGCGCTTGTTGGCCACGCTGGCCACGCCGGTTTCGATCTGGCTGTGCAGCCGGCCGGCCGGCTGATGCGAGATCATGTGCAAGTCGGATGCATCGCTGCCGTTGCCGAGCCATTCCGCCGGCTCAACCCAGGCCGGATGCGACGGACAATCGGCATAACCGAGCCGGGCGAGGGTCTCGCTGCCGAGCACGATCTTGCCGCTTTCGGTCTTGAGCGCGTGCGCCTCGGGATCGATGCGGAAATCGGCGAGGAAGGTGTGGTTGGCGCGCACCGGACAGCGCGCGTAACCGTCGTGCCAGAATGTTTCGAAGTCGGGCATCTCGAAGCCGAGTCGCTCGGACGCGTCCTTGCGGCTCTCCTCATAGAGATGACGGACCCAGCCCATTTCGTTGCGGCCTTCGTTGAAGCGGTCGGCAACGCCGAGCTTGCCGGCGATGCGGTCGAAAATCTCGAAGTCGGGCAGCGAGTCTCCGACCGGCTTGATGGCCTGCTTCATCGCGATGATGAAGTCGGAGCGCCTGTTGCCGGCAAGGTCGTTGCGTTCGATCGATGTGGTCGCCGGCAGCACGATATCGGCGCGCTGTGCCGTCGCGGTGAACATCGGATCCTGGACGATGATGGTCTCGGGCCGCGTCCAGGCTTCGGACAGCCGGTTGAGATCCTGATGGTGATGATAGGGATTGCCGCCGGCCCAGTAGACCAGCCTTGTGTCCGGATAGGTTCGCGTCTCGCCCTCATAGGTGAAGGTCGCGCCGGGATTGAGCAGCATGTCGCTGATGCGCGCCACCGGGATGAAGCTGTCGATCGGGCGCGTGAGATGCGAGATGGCCGGTGACTTGCCGAGATTGAAGGGCGAGCCGACGCCGCCGAGCGAGGCATAGCCGTAGCCGACACCGCCGCCCGGCAGCCCGATCTGGCCGACGATGGAGGCGAGGCCGAGCGCGGCCCAGAACGGCTGCTCGCCATGATGCGCGCGCTGCAGGCTCCAGCTCACGGTGAGCATGCTACGGGTATCGACGAGGCGCCGCGCCAGCTGGCGGATGCCCTCGGCATCGAGCCCGCAGATCTCCGCGGCCCAGGCTGCATCCTTGCGGACACCATCGGACGAACCATCGAGATAGCCGAGCAGTTGCTCGGCGCCGCTGGTGCAGCGATCAAGGAAATCCCGGGCGTGCCGGCCTGCCTTCACGATCTCGCCGGCGAGGCCCAGCATCAGCGCGGTGTCAGTGTTCGGGCGGATCGGCCACCATTCGGCATCGACCCAATCCGGCATATCGTCCTTCAGCGGCGAGACGTGAACGATGCGGATGCCGCGCTCGGCGATTTTCCTGAGATAGGATTCGAGCCGGTGGGCGCCGATGCCACCGGCTTCGGTCTGCGCGGTGCGCGGCGACAGCGCGCCGAACACCACCAGCGTCTCGGTGTGTGCGGCTATGGTGTCGAGCGTATTGGCCTGGCCGTCGCAGGCATCCGAGCTTCCCAGCGTATGGCGCAGGATCACCGGGCCGGCAGCAATGGAATACGTATCCACATGCCGGGTGAAGCCGCCGACCAGATTCAGCATGCGCTTGAGCAAAGACGATGCGTGATGCAGGCGGCCCGAATTGGTCCAGCCATAGGAGCCCGCGAAGATAGACGCATTGCCATGGGTGCCGGAGACGCGGCGGATTTCGTCGGCCACCAGCGTGGTCGCCTCATCCCAGCTGACGGGCACGAACTTCTCCACGCCGCGCTTGCGCCGATCGCTGCGCTCGCGCTTGTCGAGCCAGCCTTTGCGCACCATCGGACGCAGAATGCGGCGTTCGGGATTGGCCCATTCGGGTACCGAATGAATGATCGGCGAGGGGGCGGGATCATGGGCGAACGGCTCGATGCCCACGATCTGTTCGTCCTGCACGAGGATCGTATAGGCGCCCCAGTGGCTGCAGTGCGGGATCCGCTTGATCTCACTCACGCGCCATCTCCCATGTCGTTGTTCGCCGTCCTGTCAGGATGCATGGCACAGCGGCCGTTCGATCTCGCGTCGCATTTGGGCGGCGAAGTCCGGATAGGTTTCGGCGACCTCGTCGTAAACACGCCCGCGCAGCAAAGCCAGCGTCTGCGAATCCGGCAGCGCGGTCTGTTCCGGCTGGCTTTCATGGGCGAACTGGAAGCCGGTGGCGTCCTTGATACCTGCGAGGTCGTGTCCGGGATGGATGCTCTGTAGGTCGAAGCCCGGACGCGTCTTGTCGAAGCGAAACAGCGCCTTGCCGGTCAACAGCGCGATCGGACCGCCACTGCGGTAAACGCCATCGTCGCTGACGCCGGGTGTGCTGATGAAATCCACCTTCTCGACCAGAGCGCGCGGCGTGTGCTCCTCGCGAAACAAGATCACGCGCGGCACGACGTAGTAGAGATAGGCCGAGCCGAACGAGCCGGGCCATCGCACCGGCGTCTGCGGATAATCGCCGGTGCCCACCAGATTGATGTTACCCCGGCCGTCGATTTGGCCGCCGCCGAGGAAGAACGCGTCGATGCGGCCCTGGCCGGCGCAATCGAACAGTTCGGCCGAGCCGTTGGTGAAGAAATTGTGCTCCACCGATCCGAGGATCGAGATACGCGGGCCTTTCTCACCAGCCTGCTGCTTCAGCGCCCGCAGCAGCATGGCGCCGGCCGCGGGGATCGGTGAGGACGCACCGACAGCGACATGCCGGACGCCGTCGAGCAGTTTGGCGATGGTGCAGATCAGGATCTCGCGCGGGTGAATCTCGCTCATCATGCGGGCTCCATCTGCGCATTCGTCATGTAGTCGGCAAAACCCTCGGCGCTGCGCGCGGCGCGCGCATAGCGCAGGATCTCGGCGGTGTCGGTCGGATATTCGCCCCACAGGCCGTAGGGCCACGCGCCCTTCGGCGCGACCGCGACCTCGGTGACATAGAGCGCCGGCAGCACACCCGCGGCGCTCATCTCGCTGGCGAGCAGGCTTTCGTCCACGATGCGCTCGACAGTGACAAGCGTAGTGGTCGATGCATAGGCCATCGCGGCGAGTTCGCGGCGTCGCCCGATCCACACATTGCCGAATCGATCGGCCATCGGTGCGTGGAAGATCGTGATATCGGGTTTGATCGCGGGGATAAGCACGATGGGATCGCCGCTATCCGCCAGCGGATTGTCGATGACGCGCCAGTCGCTGCGGTGACGGAGCAGGTCGCTGCCGATCAATCCGCGCATTGGCATGAATGGGCTGCCTTTCTGCGCGGCCATCAGGCCGGCGTGGATGGCCGGGCAGGTGGCGTCCTTCAGTGCGATCGCGCCGTCCTTGACGGCTGCGTTGAAGCGCGGCGCGCCGCCGGCTTCGCCGAGCGATACGGCGCTGGTTTCGACCGAGCGAACCAGACCGGCACCGACGAGTTGGTCCACCTGAAGGCCACCGGTCGGCACGCAGACGAGATCGAGATCGCGCGTGTTGCGCTCTATGATCGGGCGCGTCATCGCCATCGAGACGCCGGCATAATCCACCGGCAGCGCCAGCCGGATTCCCGGCTCCACATACTTCGCCAACGCGCGAAGATCGCTTACCACAATTCGCCTCCCGATTTTATTGTTCTATATTGTAGAACGTAGTTCTAAATAAAGTTAGTCGCGCCGCGCCGCGGCTGTCAATCCGTTTGTGTCGCGCAGCGCTTTGCTCATAGGGGAAATGCAAATCCGTCGGTAAGTCGATGATGATCGGCGTGTCACCGCATCGCGCATTCACTTGACAAGACGATGCGTCCCGCCAACAATAATTGGAATAACGTCTCATAATATAGAACGACCAGGGAGGTTGATGATGGCTGAGCCATTGGCGCTGCGCGTGGGAGATTCCGGCGCGGGTGCTCCGGCATCGCAGTCGGGCGGCGCAAGCGAGCGTCAGGTCATCGGTTCGCGCATTGCAGTTCGCGATGCCGAGAAACGATACGGCCAGTTTCATGCCGTCAATCGCATCAATCTCGATATCGAACCCGGCGAATTCATCACGCTGCTCGGCCCGTCCGGCAGCGGCAAGACCACATTGCTGAACCTGCTGGCCGGCTTCCAGAACCTCGACGGCGGCGAGATTCTCGTGGACGGCAGGCCGGTGCACAACGTGCCCACGCATAAGCGCGGATTCGGCATGGTGTTCCAGAGCTATGCGCTGTTCCCCAACATGACGGTGACGCAGAATGTCGCGTTCCCGTTGCGTATGGCCGGCGTCGATCGCGCCACCACCGAGCGGCGCGTGGCCGAGACGCTGGAAATTATGCGCCTGTCGGATCATGCGAACAAATCGCCGTCGGAAATGTCCGGCGGACAGCAGCAGCGCGTCGCCATTGCGCGCGCCATCGTGATGCGGCCGAAGGTCGTGCTGATGGACGAACCGCTCAGCGCGCTCGACCGCCGGCTGCGCGAATCGATTCAGATCGAGATTCGCGATCTGCATCAGACGATCGGCAGCACGATCCTGTTCGTGACGCATGATCAGGGCGAAGCGCTCACCATGAGCGATCGCATCGCTGTGCTGGATGCCGGCAAGATCGTGCAGATCGGCCGCCCGCTCGACATCTATCGCCATCCGTCCAATCGTTTCGTGGCGTCGTTTGTCGGCGAGAGCAATCTGATCGAAGCCGAGATCATGCAGAAGCGCGGCACCACCGTGACGCTGAAGAATCGCGCCGGCTATGTGTTCGATGCCGAGAGCCGCGATGCCATCGATGTCGGCCGCGTCACCGTGCTGGTGCGGCCCGAGCGCATCGCGATTGCCAACGAGCCGACCGCAAGCTCGACGCCGGTGATCGTGACGTCGGCGATCTTCCTCGGCGAGATCCTGCGCATCGAGGCGCAGATGGACGGCGGCGACACGCTGCTGATCCGCTGCACCGACACCGCCAGGCGGCCGCTGCCCGATATTGGCGATCGCCTGCATGTGAGCTGGGGTCCGGAAGACTGCTGGGTGCTGACATGACGACGATCTCGCTGTCCGAGGACCCGCGGCATCAGGCGAGTTCCAGCCTGGCCATGAAGCTCAAGAACCCCGCGCTGCTGCTGCTGCCCGCGGTCGCTTTCCTGTCGTTCATCTATCTGCTGCCGCTGGTCGATCTCATTCGCATTAGCATCAGCGGACCAAGCTGGCTGACCTATTTCCAACGCGTCTTTGCGGTGCCGCTCTATTGGGAATCGCTGGTCCGGACCATGCAGATCTCGGTCACGGTCGCATTCCTGTGCCTGTTGTTCGGCTATCCCACAGCGCTGCTGATCCATCGCACCCGTGGCATCACCCGCGCGCTGATCGCCACCGCGATCGTGCTGCCATACTTCATCGCGATCCTGATCCGCACCTATGCCTGGATGGTGCTGCTCGGCCGCAACGGCCCGGTCAACAAGCTGCTGGTGTCGATCGGTATCCTGAGCGAGCCGGTCCAGCTACTGTTTCACCGCGGCACCGTGCTGCTCGGCATGACGGCGGTGCTGCTGCCGCTGATGGTGCTGACCATCTATTCGAGCGTATCGCGGCTCGATCCCGGCCTGACGCGTGCGGCGCTGGCCAGCGGTGCAGGGCCTATTGCCGTGTTCTGGCGGGTTTTGCTGCCGCTGACGCTGCCCGGCATCGGCGCCGGCGTCCTGCTGGTTTTCGTGGCCGCGATCGGCTTCTTCATCACGCCGACGCTGCTCGGTGGCCCGGGCGACCAGATGTTCGCCATGCATATCACGCAACAGGCGGACTCGGTGACGTCGGAGGGCTTCCTGCAGGCGCTGGGCGTCGTGCTGTTGTTGATCACGCTGCTGGTAGTCGCCATCGCCGGACGTTTCTTGGGCCTGGAATTCATTTGGGGCGGGCGCAAGCTCACCGAGACGACAGCAGGGAAGGCCGCGCCAGCGGCAACGTCCGGCACCGCCCGTCGTAGCTTCGGCAGCGCATTCGCTGACACCATCGGCTGGCCGCTGCTCCGGCTGTTCGGCATGCTGCCGGCCAGTTGCGGCACATGGACGGTCCGCCTGATGGGTGGCCTGGTGGTCGCGGTTCTGATCCTGCCCATCATCGTGGTCATGGTCATCTCGTTCAGCAGCGCCAGCTATCTGACCTTTCCGCCGCCGGGCTTCTCGCTGCGCTGGTACGAGCAGTTCTTCTCCGACAGCAACTGGACGCGCGCGTTCTGGACATCCGCGTTGATCGCGGCAGTCTCGGCCTTCATTGCGGTTGGTCTCGGCACATGCGCGGCGCTCGGCATCGTCAGGGGCAATGTGCGCGGCAAATCCGCGATCATGCTGCTGCTGGTCAGCCCGATCATCGTGCCGCCGGTGGTGCTCGGCCTGTCGCTCTACACGCTGTTCCTGAAGTTCGATCTGGTCGGATCGGTGTTCGGTCTTGCGGCGGCGCACGCCATCGGCGGTTTGCCGATCGTGGTGGTGATCCTGTCCGCTGCGCTGCAGGGCGTGGACTCACGGCTCGAACAGGCCGCCTCGGTCCATGGAGCGTCGTCGCTCACGGTGCTGCGGCTGGTGACGCTGCCGGCCATTGCGCCGGGCCTTGCCGCCGCGACCTTCTTTGCGTTCCTGCATTCGTTCGACGAATTGGTGCTGACCCTGTTCCTGTCGAGCGCGCAGTTGAAGACGCTTCCGTTGATGCTGTGGGGCGACATCAATTACCGGCTCAACCCGGTACTGGCTGTCGTGTCCACGCTCGAAGTGCTGCTGGTCGTGGGGGGACTGTTCCTCGCCCGGCCAGTGCTCGCAACGTCGCAAAAAGCGACCTGATGACAAACGATCAAACAGGAGGAAACACACTATGTTGGGAATGAAACGCTTCAGGCTGCCCGCCTTGGCTTCGGCGGCGTTCATCGTCATGGGGACGGGTCTGGCCGTTGCCCAGAGCAACGTCGTCATCATGCAGGATCCGGGCGGCGGCTATGGCGATGCGCTGCGCAAGGTGATGTACGATCCGTTCGAGAAGGAAACCGGCATCAAGGTCGTCACCGTGCAGGAAGCGCGCAGCGGTCCGCGCATCAAGGCGCAGGCCGAAGCCGGCAAGGCGCAGTGGGATCTGACCTTCATCTTCGATCAGGAAACCAAGCTGCTCGGCGACTGCTGTCTGGCTGACATCGACTATTCCAAGCTGTCGGAATCCGCGCAGAAGACCCTGGCGGCGATGCCGGACAATCTGAAGCGCAAGAAGGGCGTCGCGCTGCAGGTGATCGGCGTCGGCCTCGTCTACAACAAGGACAAGTTCAAGGGCGATAAGGCACCGCAGAATTGGGCCGACTTCTGGGACGTGAAGAAGTTTCCGGGGCGCCGCTGCATGCCAGCCTGGCCGCGCTTCACCTTCGAGGCGGCGCTGATGGCCGACGGTGTCGACAAGAGCAAGCTGTATCCGATCGACATGGAGCGTGCGCTCAAGAAGATCAAGGAGATCAAGCCGCACATCGTCAAATGGTGGACCACTGCTGCGCAGCCGCCGCAGCTGATCCTCGATGGCGAAGCCGATATGTGCCAGGCCTATACGGGCTCGATGAGCAAACTGGCGCTGGAAGGCGCTCCGATTGATCTCACCTTCAATCAGGGCTTCATCTATTACGACTTCTTCTCGATCCCGAAGGGCGCGCCGAACTATGATAACGCGCTCAAGCTGCTGTCCTGGCGTCTCGACCCCAAGCGCGCCGCCCAGCTGACCTCCACCTTCCCGGTCGCGCTGCCTTCGAAGGTCGTGTTCGATGCGGCGACGGACAAGAACGTCGCGCGCTATTGGGCGAACAATCCTGAGAACGTCTCCAAGGCGATCGAATGGAGCCCGGACTTCTGGGGGGCGCCATCGCCCGCGGGCAATTCGACCAATGAAGAATATGCGCAGGAAAAGCTGAACGCACTGCTTGCCCAGTAAATCGAGCCATACAACAATGAGACCGGCGGCGGCCCAGGGCCGCCGGTCCGTTCACAACAGAGAACTACCTCACATCGGCTGCTTGGATGGATAAGGCATTTATCAAGGGACTGAGGCTCCTCGAGGTGCTCGCGATGAGCGAGCAGCCGCGCGGGGTCACCGATCTCGCCAATGAGCTGAAGTTCACCAAGAGCAACGTGCATCGACTGCTGGCGACGCTGCAATCGCAGGGCTTCGTTCGCCAGATTCCGCCGCACAGCACCTACGAGCTCACGACCAAGCTATGGGTGCTCGGCAACCATGTCATTCAGCGCATGGATCTCATCCGTATCGCACGCCCGGCGATGACGGCGCTGGCCGAAGTCACCGGAGAGACCGTTCATCTGTCGGTGCTCGAGGGCACCGACGTTGTCTATGTGGACAAGATTGAAAGCGCGCATCATATCCGCGCGCATACCAGTGTCGGCATGCGTGCGCCCGCATTTACCATGGCAACCGGGAAGGCGATGCTCGCGCAAATGCCAGACGAATATCTGGAGAACTTTCGCCCGCATCTTAAGCGTTATACGGATACGACGCGAACGACCATCGAGGAGTTGCGCGAAGACATTCATGCCGCACGGGCACAAGGCTATTCGTCGGTGCTGCATGGGGAATGGCGGGAAGGTATCGCCGCCTGCGCTTGCGCCATCGTTGGACGCTCCGGTGAACTCGTCGGAGCCATCGGCATGTCCGGCCCGGACATCCGGGTCAAGCGAAAGCAGATCAAGGAATACGCCGTTCACGTGATGGAAGCGGCGCGTGCCATCGGCCTGGCACTCGGCCATGTTCGTGTGATGTGAACAATGGCTGCCCATTCGAAGTCCGTGAGTTCATACCGCATGATTCGATGCTTCGGTTTGGACGCTTGAATCACGTCTAAGCCGATGCCTTCAACCGGCAAAAAACGGAAGACCGTACTTGCGAGATTACCCCGTAAGCGGACATATCCGGACATGCCAAAATCGACCCGAATGACCCACACCAGACATGGGCTGTTTCGATCTCCTGGGCACCGGCGCGCGCGGTCGCAGGAGCGCGGCGAGCACAGGGACGTCACCCGCGACGCCGCGAAATAACTGGTAGTACTCTCGCAAACCGTCGCGTTCGCTGTGAAAGCGAAAGTTGATCGACTGCCGCTATTGCGTGGTGGCCTTGGCTGAGCATCGTCGGCCATACGGCCATCGCCAGTGATCAACAAGGTGTCCGCTGCACGCGTTTTGCATGTCCTGCTTCGAAGTCGCTGCCGGCGAATCTACTTTCAATGGCGACAACTGAATCGCCACGATTTCGCCTCCGAGCGATCGGCTAATCTCGCAACGTCACGCAATGATTCTCGCGAGGCATTTGGGATGAATGATTTGATCCTCTGGAACGAGCTAACGCGCCGCGAACAGCGAATTATGAACAAGCTGTTCGGCGGCGGATCAGCCTATGGTGATGGTCCGATAGAAACAGTCAACCTCATGCGGCTCGGTCTGATCACCGAAAGCGGATTAACCTCGGCCGGCCTCGAGTTATTCATTGCTGCTTTCAAAGCGCAACGAGACGTCTGTCGGGCGAACTGATGGCGCGTAGAGCATCGCGTTCCGGTCCGGGCCTCATAACGTCGGATTTTTTTTATTCGATCTTTGCAAATCAAGAGCCAGGCTTGAGCTGTCCGTTCGGTGTAGAGCGTGAGATCTCAAGCTCTTCCTCGTTCATGTCTGCCGACACATCAGCGAAAAGGGGTGTGCTCAAATAGCGCTCGCCGGTATCGGGAAGCATGCAGAGAATATTTGCCCCTTTCTCTGCCTCGGCTGCAACCTTGAGCGCGCCCGCAAAGGTTGCGCCTGAGGTAATGCCCACAAAGATGCCCTCTTTGGTAGCAAGGTCCTTGCTGCAGCGAATGGCATCCGGACCGGAGATGGCTAAGATGCGATCGATGACCTTCATTGCGACGGCATCGTCGGTGAGTTTTGGGATGAAATCCGGCGTCCAGCCTTGCATCGGATGGGGCTTGAATGTCGGATGCGGGGCGGCCGGAGTTCCATCTGAGTTTCGCGACTGCGGGGTGCCACTGGCCAACAACTGCGCATCCTCTGGCTCGCAAACCACTATCTTCGTCTCGGGACGCTCCTCTGCGAGCACCCGCGCGACGCCCTTTAACGTTCCGCCCGTTCCATAGCCCGTGACCCAATAATCCAACCGTTCTCCGGAGAAATCGTCGAGTATCTCACGCGCTGTCGTACGCGAATGAATATCGGGATTGGCTTCATTCTCAAACTGCCTAGTCATGTACCAGCCATGCGCCCTGGCGAGCTCGATGGTCTTGTTGATCATGCCTACGGCGCGCTCAGCCGCGGGAGTTACGATGACCTTCGCTCCAAGGAACCGCATGAGCTTACGCCGCTCGACGCTAAATGGCTCTGCCATGGTGATCACAAGCGGGTATCCCTTGGCGGCGCAGACCATGGCAAGACCAATGCCCGTATTTCCACTTGTCGCCTCTATGACCGTCTGACCAGGCTTGAGCTCTCCGGCTTTTTCGGCCGCCTCGATTACTCCGAGAGCCAATCGGTCCTTCACTGAACCAAGCGGGTTGAAGGCTTCTATCTTTACGAAAAGATTCACGCCTTCCGGCGCCAGACGATTGATCCGCACTACCGGCGTATTACCGATCGTTTCGACGATACTTTGATATTTCCGTCCCATGATGCATTTCCCGACATTGCGTTGTTTGCGACGGCTCCAATTGCCATGCATTGCGTCGAAGCTGCCCTCGGTTATTGGGGACAATCATTGGGCGCGCAAGAGTTAGCTTTCAGGGCGTACCCGACTTCACCGCCCGTCCTGATCGATCGTAGGGCGGCAAATGGACCTGTTTTGGACATTGTACCTAGCGGAACAGCCACCGCCTATGCTTTGGTAGAGGCAGATAGTTTTTCACCGAGCCAGGGAGCGTTTTTTGCCCGGCGAGCGCGTGGAACGGCGACTGGCGGCTGTGCTGGCGGCGGATGTCGCCGGCTATAGCCGGTTGATGGGTCATGCCGAGGAGCGCACGCTTGCGGAGCTAAAGACGTTTCGAAAGACGCTTGTCGATCCCAGGATCGCCACGCACCGCGGTCGCATCGTCAAGACCACTGGCGATGGCATGCTGGTCGAATTCGCCAGTGCTGTCGATGCAGCGCGCTGTTCGGTGGAAATCCAGCGAGAGATGGCTCAACAAAACGCCGCCGTTCCGCCGGAACTCAGGATTGAATTTCGCATCGGCATACACGTTGGGGACATCATCATCGACGACAACGATATTTTCGGCGATGGTGTCAACATCGCAGCCCGTCTTGAGGGAATTGCCGAGCCAGGCGGTATCTGCATCTCCGATGATGCACACAGGCAAATTCGTGGCAAGCTCGACGTCGCCTTCGACGACATCGGCGAGCAGACTTTAAAGAATATTGCCGAGCCAATGCGCGTATGGCTCATACGGCTTGCCCGCGAGAGCGCTCCTGCGATCCCGTCAAATTCGTCTGCGAAACAAGTTCGAGATCTAGCGCTACCTGACAAACCGTCCATCGTCGTCCTGCCGTTCGACAACATGTCCGCTGAGGCGGGTCAGGATTACCTTGCTGATGGTATCGTCGAGGCAATTACCGCGGCTCTTTCGTGCATTCGCTCTTTTTTCGTCATCGCCCGTAGCTCAGCGTTCACCTATAAGGGCCGCGCGATAAATGCGCGCAACGTTGGTAAGGAGTTGGGCGTTGCTTATTTGCTTGAGGGTAGCGTGCAGAAAGTCGGCAATCGCCTCCGCATTATCGTTCAGCTAATCGAAACCGAGGGAGGGGCACACGTTTGGAGCTCACGCTTTGACGGCGCAGTCGACGAGTTCTTTGACCTCGAAGACCGAATAACGGAGCAGGTGGCAGGCGCTCTACAGCCTTCCATTCGCATTGCCGAGATTGAGAGGTCGCGACGCAAACGGCCGCAAGACCTGAGCAGCTATGACTATACTATGAGAGCGATGCCTCATGTCTGGGCGTTGGAGAAGGAAGAAAGCGCTAAAGCGATTGAACTCCTCGAAAAGGCGCTCGCGATTGATCCCGAATATCCCCTAGCTTTGTCGCTTGCTGGTTGGTGTCACGCCCAGCGCTCGGTCTATAACTGGGCGGACGACATCGTTGGAAGCCAGGCAATGGCGCGATCGCTCGCCGAGCGGGCAGCAGAGATGAGTGGCGATGACCCTATCATTCTGGCGGTACTCGGCGCAGTGCACACATTTGTACGCAACCATGGAACCGCGCGTATACTGCTTGAGCGAGCCGTCAGTCTCGACCCCAACGCTGCATGGGCCTGGACTAGGCTCGGATGGCTAGAGAACTATGCCGATCAGCCTCAGAAGGCAATTGACAATTTCGAGCGCGCTCTGCGCCTGAGCCCGATTGATCCAATGAATTTCAACAACTATGTGGGAATAGCCTCTGCGCATGAAGTAGCGCAAGAATACGACAAGGCTGCCGCGTTCTATCGGCGCGCCCTCGAAGAACGGCCAAACGCTAGTTGGATTTATCGCAATTTGGCATCGGTCCTGTCGGGAGCCGGCCGGGTCGGCGAAGCTAAACAAGCATTCGAGGAGTTGATGCTTACTTACCCCGATCTGACGATTTCAAAATTCAAACAGGCAATGGTGTTTTCGCCTGCTGTTCTGAACCGTATGGCAGAAAACCTCCGAAAGCTCGGGTTGCCTGACTAGGACGACCGGAGAGAGCCGGCCGGCATCGATACCTTTCCGAGCACATCTCGATGAGTTGAATTCCGCTTGTGGCACTTTCGGACCTGAGGCGATGTCCGACCTCAGTCCGTTATCGGCACCTAAGCGGACGTCCGCCGTCCGCTCCAAGTTTATGTGTTCACGCCCTAGTGAGACATCGACATCGTTGTCGCCTGATCGCTCGCCTCGTGTTGCTCAAGGCGATCAGCTTCCTGGCGGTATGCGTGCGATGCTTCGACTAGTCGCGTGACAGTGACGGCATCCATAATAGTTCTTGCCAGCCGTTCGGCGCGGATCGCTTGTTCTCTGAGATGCTGAGCCCTGGTCATCTGCTGCCCTCACACTTGACGATACAAGTTGAGTCAATTTCGATCGTTCCCAGCCTGTCCCCAGATCCTTAACGGATGGTAAGCGGCGCTTGAGTCACAGCGAAAGATTGTCCTGGGTTATGGTAAACACGGCAGCGTCAACCCTAACACTCCCGCGCAAACGGACATTCAGGTTAAGCCCGAACATTTCGCCTGAGGTGGTAGACATGTAAATCGCCTTCACCCTCGTTATTCGCGCCGTTGCTAACCCCGGTTCAAACGGGGAGATCGCAATGTCGGAGAATGCAGACGTCGCCAGGCGGCTGGAGAAATTTCCGGCTTTCGATGGCTTTCGGGGGATCGGCGTGGTGGTGGTGGTCTTCACCCATTGTCCGCAGGTGCTGGAAAGTAGCGCCTACAACGCGATCTGGTACGCCAATCAGCTGTCGCGTGTCGGCTATATCGCGCTCGATATCTTCTTCGTGATCTCCGGCTTCTTCATCACGCGTTTGCTGCTGCGCGAGCGCGCCAAGACCGGCCGCATCTCCTTCAAGGACTTCTATATGCGCCGGGCACTGCGCATCTTCCCGGTCTATTACCTCACGGTGCTGGCCTGCTACTTCATCTTCAGACTAGGTCCGGCGGATACGCTGAGCCTTCTGACCTACACGTTTAATTTCTATCATCCGTTGCATGCGGCGCCGAACCCGATGGAACACACCTGGTCATTGTCGGTGGAGGAGCAGTTCTATTTCTTTTGGCCGCTCCTGATCCTCATCGTGGCGCCGGGTTGGCTCAATGTCGTGACCGGACGGGTGATCCCGCTGCTGGCGGTGGCGAGCGGTTTGTTGATGGCGCTGCTGCTCATCAATCACGAGCCGCAAGAGGCGGGCGACGTCGTCTATATGTCACTGTTTACGCGCATGCTGTCGCTATCACTCGGCGGCTGGCTGGCGCTGCGCGAATTCGAGAACCGGCCGCTGCGCGGCTGGCGCTGCGCGGCGCTCGTGGTCGCAGCGTTGATGATCCTCGTGATTGATCGCAAGGGCCGGGACCTCGGCATCATCACCTCGCAACCAGTCTACTGGACCCTTGCGCTGATCGCCTATTCGATGGTGAGTGTGTCCTTCGTCGCGACGCTGGTGTTCGATCGTGGCATTGTTAAGCGCGTGATGACGGCGATCCTGTCACTGTCCCTGTTCCGCGGGCTCGGCCATCTGTCTTACGCGATGTATGTGTTTCACCTGCCGGTCTTGTTCTATCTCGGCCTCAACGATGCTGCGACCCATGGCACCAAGGTGCCGATCCTCCAGGTCGCGCTCGCTTTCGGCATGACGCTTGGTCTGTCGATCCTGTCTTACTATCTGCTGGAAAATCCGATGGCGAAGCTGAAACAGAATTTCAACGGCACCAAGCCGGTGGAGCCGATCAGCACCAAGGGAGCAAACGCCACGCGGAGCGGCTTGCTCGGTGGGTTTGCGCGCGCAGCGTCTTTCTCCCAGGAGGATCTTGCGAGGCCGGTTGAGTCTGCGCAGCAGATGACGATCTGGCCAGGAGTTCGTCGCAGTCAGACGAACTAATGTCGGCTGCGCCGCCGGCCGCATCAGTTGCAACTGAGGCGCGAAGCCGTCGTGATCGACCTTGGTAACGTGCGGGTGGTGATGGGTGTGGTCGATCGGGAAGGGTGAAGCCGGTCTGTCGGGACCATGTAGCGAAGGACAGGTCTTGACGAACAAGGGTAAGTCTTGACGAAGCCTCGCGGCTGCTTCTCATTGGCTAGCAGCACGGCGATAGTCCGTGCCTGCCTGGAGGTCTCGCCCGATGATCACGCTCTACCATTGCGCCCGCGCGCGCTCGTTCCGCCCGCTCTGGGCGCTCGAAGAGCTCGGGCTACCCTATGAACTGAAAATGCTGCCGTTCCCGCCGCGCGTCTTTGCCAAGGAATATCTCGGCATCAATCCGCTTGGCACCATCCCGCTGATGCTCGATGGCGAGACGCGGATGACCGAATCGGCGGCGATCGCACAGTATCTCGTCACCAAATATGGGCCGACGCCGCTGGCCGTCGGCGTCGACGAGCCGGATTTCGGCGCTTTCCTGAACTGGCTGCATTTCGGCGAGGCCACGCTCACTTTTCCGCAGACTCTGGTGCTGCGCTATTCGGAGCTGGAGCCGGAGGAACGCCGCAATCCGCAGGTGGTAGCGGATTACTCGAAGTGGTTTCTCGGCCGGCTGCGCATCATCGAGACCATCACAGCCGCCAATGAACACATCTGCGCCGGCCGCTTTACGGCCGCTGACATTTCGGTTGGCTATGCGCTTCTGCTCGCGGAGCGCCTCGGGCTGGCATCGCAATTTGGTCCAGCAGTGACAGCCTATTGGGCCCGATTGCAGCAGCGCGATGGATACAAGCGTGCGGTGGACTCCGAAAATCGCGCTGGGGACGAGCAGGGTTTGGCGCGCCGCGACTGAGCCGCTATACCTGCAGCATCCGATCTAACAGAGCGAACAGACCGATGGCGAATGACAGTGTAATCTTGGAGAAGAAGGGCGCCGCACTCTGGATCACCATCAACCGGCCGGAGAAGCGCAATGCCATGAATGCCGATGTCATCGCCGGCATTACCAGCGGCTATCGCAACGCTCATGCCGACGCAGATATCCGTGTCATCGTGCTGACCGGTGCGGGCGAGAAGGCGTTCTGCGCTGGCGCTGATCTGGCGAATGCGGGGGCGGCTTTCTCGATGGATTTCTCCAAGCCCAATGGTGATCTCGCCGATCTCATGCGGCTGTCGCAAAACGCCACCAAGCCCGCGATCGCCCGCGTTAACGGCGTCTGCATGGCCGGTGGCATGGGGCTGCTGTGCATGACCGACATGGCGGTGGCCGCGGACAACGTGATCTTCGGTCTGCCCGAGGTAAAGGTCGGCGTGTTTCCGATGCAGGTGTTGGCGCTGTTGCAGTCCATCGCGCCACGTCGCCTGGTCAACGAATGGTGCATCACGGGTGAGCCGTTCGACGCGCAGACCGCGCTTGGCGCTGGCCTGCTGAATCATATGGTGCCGGCGGCCGAGCTCGACAGCAAGGTCGACTGGCTGATCTCGCGCATCACCGACAAGTCGCCGACGGCAATCCACCGCGGCAAATATGCCATGCGCGCCATCGCCGCGATGTCGTTCGACGAAAGCATTGCCTATACCGAAAGCCAGATCGCAATCCTGTCGATGACCGAAGACGCCAAAGAAGGCCTCAAGGCTTTTGGCGAGAAGCGCAAGCCGGAGTGGCCAGGCAAATAGGCGGCTCTCGGTGGCGCGCTATGGCAGACCATCGAGCCGGCGCGCGGGCACATCGCGAGGCTTAAAGCGGAATTAACAGTGTCGCCGTACCCTCGTAGCCCGTGAGCGACCAGGCCATCAGCAGCCCAGCCAAACAGTTCCCGGTGCGGGCAATGATGCCCTTGCTGGTGGGCGCGTGCGTCTATGGCCTGTTGCTGGCACTCGGTCCGCGGCTCCTGAACGATCCGGACAG
The DNA here is from genome assembly GCF_051811025.1 of Tardiphaga sp. 813_E8_N1_3. Taxonomy (NCBI): domain Bacteria; kingdom Pseudomonadati; phylum Pseudomonadota; class Alphaproteobacteria; order Hyphomicrobiales; family Nitrobacteraceae; genus Tardiphaga; species Tardiphaga sp. 813_E8_N1_3. Next base: position 3,607,049 of record NZ_JBPWQE010000001.1, on the reverse strand, counting down.
CTATTCTCATATCGCAATCGGCCGCTGGATCCTGGCGAGTGGCGTCATTCCGTCGACCGACTCGTTCTCCTTCTCCATGCATGGCGGTCATTGGCTTGCCTTCGAATGGCTCTCCGAGGTCATTTACGGGGCGGTCTATAGGTTTGCCGGCTGGCATGGCGTCGTGGCGCTCGCTGCCGCGGCCATCGCGCTTTCCGTCGGGATTCTGACCCGGTTCCTGCTGCGCGAACTTGCGCCGAAGCCGGTATTGATCATCGTTACAGCCGTGGTCGTTCTTCTCGCGCCGCATCTGCTGGCGCGGCCGCATGTACTGGCACTGCCAGTCATGATGACCTGGGCGACCGCGCTCGTTCGTGCCATGGATATGCGTGCCCGGCCGCCTTACTGGGCGTTACCCCTACTGGTTCTGTGGGCCAATCTCCATGGCAGCGTCATCCTGGCACTGGGGTTGATCGGACCCGCAGTCCTCGAAGTCCTCGTCCGTAACAAGCTTCGTGAGCCGCGGCGTGAACTGCTTCACTGGCTCGCTTTCGCGGCTCTTGCTGTTGCCGCATCCTGCCTGACCCCTTACGGGCCGGGCACGCTGTTGATGCCGCTGACGACGCTCGGTCTTGGTGAGGCGCTCAACTGGATCGGCGAATGGCGGCCACAGAATTTCAGCCGCGTTGGTTCCTTTGAAATTCTGCTGCTGGCAGGAATCTTTGCGCTGTCGCGCGGAGTGACGCTCCCGGTGGTGCGGGCTCTGGTCGTCATCGGCCTGTTGCATTTTGCCCTGGCGCAGGTGCGCAACGTCGATCTGCTCGCCATGCTGGCGCCGCTCTATCTGGCCGCGCCGATTGCACAGCAGTTTCGCACATGGGCTGCATCCGGTGAGATCGGCTCAGCCCGGAGCCTGCAGGTCGTGGCCGTCGGGGTCATGATCCTTCTGACCGCAATCGCTTCGGTGCGCGATATCAGTCCCGCCGCACGCAACACGCCGCAGGCCGCGCTGGCCGACGCCGGCCTGACCGCGGCGAACCGCGTGCTGAACGACTATTCGTTTGGCGGCTACCTCATCTTCGCGGGAATTCCGACCTTCATCGACGGTCGCGGCGAGCTCTATGGCGGCCGCTTTCTGCATCGCTACAACAGTGGTCTGTCGCTGGCGGATCTGAATGATTTTCTGAAGCTGCTCGACGACTATAAAATCGATACCACGCTGTTGGAGCCGGAAACCCCGGCGGTGGCGTTGCTCGATCGTCTGCCAGACTGGAAGCGCGTCTATGGCGATGACGTCGCGGTGGTCCACAAGCGGCAGAATGCAACGGCGAAGTAACTAGGCAGTGGCGAAAGTGGCGTATTGTGCGCCAAGCGGCAGGCCGCTGAGGGCGTTTTCGACACGCCGCGCGGCTTTCGCTTCCCAGGGCAGTAGCAGGAAATGACGCGAAGCGATGTCGCGGAGGCCGGCGCCTGCCATGATCTTTTGCGTCTTGCCTGCGCCGAGCAATACCGCGTCGCGATCGAACTCACAGCGCGCGACAGCAAGACGGGTCAACGGATTGAACGGGTTGTGTTCGATGACGCAGACCAGCCCTCCTGGTCGCACGACGCGCCGCATTTCACGCATGAAACCCGCCCATTCCACAGGCAGGACGTGATGCATGACGCAGATCGTGGTGACCAGATCGAAGCTGGCATCCGCGAACGGAAAAATACGGCCATCGAACGCTTGGTAGGCAACGTCGGGATTGTCGGCCTGCGCCTGCGCGATGCTGGCGGAGGAGACGTCGATGCCGCTGAGGCGGTCGACCATGCCGCGCAGCAGTGGATGGAAGCTGCCGACGCCGCAGCCGGCATCGAGCATATCCGGCTGTTTCGATTTGAGGCGTTGTTCAATCAGGTCGCGCAGCAGGTCGGCCTTTGCGCGCATGAAGAAGCTGTGCGGCAGGCCGGAAAAGTCGATCGAGGATTGAACGACGTCGCGGTAGTTGCTGCGGTAGCTGTCAAAAAGCTGGGTCATGATGATCAGCTCCGTCAGGCACTGCGCGAGGTGCGGTAAGATGCTTCGCTCTGATCGCGCTCGAAGCCGACTCGGTTCTGCACGACATAGAGCGGACGATGCTTCGCTTCTGCATGGATGCGGCCGACATAGAGGCCGACGATGCCGGTCATCAGCATGTTCAACCCGCAGAGCAGGGACACGATGACGATGATCGACGACCAGCCCGCGACCAGATGCGGGTCGTTCGTCATCCACAGCAGCAGCACCCAGCCGCCATACAGCAGAGCCAGGCTCGACACCACGAGACCGCACCAGATCGCCAGCCGCAGCGGCGCATCGGAAAAGCCCAGCGCGGCCGACATGGCGAGCCGCGCCATTTTGAACAGCGGATATTTTGTTTCGCCGGCGGCGCGTTCGAGACGATGGAAGCTCACTTCGGCCTGGCGGAATCCGAGCCAGGCGATCATGCCGCGCACGAAGCGATCGCGCTCCGGCATCTGGCGCAGCGCATCGAGCACCTTGCGGTCGATCAGCCGGAAGTCGCCAACGTCTGCCGGAATGCGAACCGAGGTCATGCGGCCAAGCACCCGATAGAACACATGGGCGGTGGCGCGCTTGAACGCGCTTTCGCCGGCGCGGGACAGACGGCGCGCATAGACCACGTCATTGCCTTCGCGCCACTTGGCGATCAGTTGCTCGACGACTTCAGGCGGGTCCTGCAAATCCGCGTCCATGACGACGATCGCGTCACCTTGCGCGGCGTCCATACCCGCGGTGATGGCCACCTGGTGGCCGAAATTGCGCGACAGGCCGATGTAACGGAACCGCGGATCGCTCTTGGCGAGTGCCTGCAGCACGATAGGGCTGGTGTCGCTGCTGCCGTCGTCCACGAAGATGGCTTCCGCGGGCGCGTCGAGACGGTCGAGCAGAAGTCCCAGCCGGCGGACCAGCACAGGCAGCACGGCCTCCTCGTTATAGACCGGCACGACGATACTGTAGATGATCTGGCCGCCATCAATCGTCATTCTGGAGTTCCGCCCTGCTGAATGGCGGGATCCTAAGCCCCGATGGTTAAGGCGGCCTTGCGGGGAGCCTGGAAACCTGGGGCTTAGGCGAGGGCGGTGGCCCGACCTGTTCGGTTAGGGTTGCCGGCTGATCCTGTACAGGACAAATCGTGCCGATCGGTCCACTTCCTGCAGTCTGTCCGGTAGCGGGTTCGGCGCAGCGGGACCGAGCACATAGATATAGTCGAAGTCCCTGTGCCAGGTCTGGACGAAAGACGGTGTGCCGGCTGGCGCGCTGCCAGTCGCAATGGCACTGAGCAACCGCATCGGCACGGGTCCGCCATAGGGAATGGCAAGGCGCTGCACCGTGGCACTGGGGCGAAGGGGCTGCTTGCCGCTCTCGGTGAACACGTTGGGGACGAACGCATTGGCGTAATGCACGGCCAGGGTCGGGGCATAGGCCATCGGATACTGTGTCAGGTCGTTGAACGGCGGGTCATCGCCATTGCCGCTCGTCCCGACGAGAACCAGCGCACCGCGATGAAGCTTCTGGAACGAAGCGATCAGCGCTGCATAGTCGGCGCGATAGGAAAGCCAGACGGCAAACACGGTTGCAAGATTGGCGATGATAACGCCGCTGATGACAAGTAATGCGGCAGCGAGCCATTTCCGGTTCGGTAGCGATAGCGAGCAAAACGCCGCAACGATGATCGCCGCGGCGGGGATGATCCGGAGATCGGCGAATGACGTGCCAAGAAGCTTCGAAGGGATGACGAGATAGAGCAGCGCAAAACCGGCGGCGAGCCAAATGCCGACCGGTTCGATCGTCAAGACGTTGCGTTTGAATGCCAGATACAGCGACACCAGCAGGACCAGGACGCTGATGGCGGAGACCGTCATATTATAGCCGTTCATGATGCGAAACAGCCATAGCGGCTTGTACTGAAACAGCCACTCCGTGCCGTCACTGCCGACCGATCCGGAGGTCGCGCGCATCACGACCAGCAAGAGCACGACAGGCAGTGCGAGAAGGGCGAGGCGCAACAACGTCGCGCGATAGGGCGCCTTCCGCTGATGCGCGCGCCAGAGTTCATACAGGCCAATGGCTGCGCCATAGATGCCGAGCGAAAAGAAATGGACCGCGAAAAGTGCCGGGACGAAACAGGCATTGACGACGAGCCGTAGCAGGGGAGCGCGCTCGATCACTGCCAGATAGGCGGCGATGCCCCAGAGCGAGATGCCCAGGCCGAATTCGAAATTCAGAAACCCCCAGCTGAAGGGTAGGCAGTAGACGAACAGAAGCGCAGCAAAGCCGCCGATCTGAACACGGCCCTTTGCAACCCGCTCCAGCGCGAGCGCGCCGCCAATGATCAGTAACTGGCTGCAGAGCAGAAACAGCTGTGTTGCGGTTTCGACGCCGACCCATCGTGCGATCTGCGGGACAAGCAGATCCATGCCGAGATTCGGGTACAGCGCCCAGTGCACCTCGTAATACGGATTGGCGCCGGGCTGCCCATTCTGGGCCAGCAGATGCATGCGGGCGAGGTGGTTGACATAATCGACCATCGCCGGAATCGGCGTTAACACAGTCGGGAGAAGCGATGCGCCTGCAAGCAATACAAAAACGAATATTCCCGCAGACCGCATGTTGGCCGAGGCGGGATTACTGGTCGAGATAGCCATTGGGATTTTTCTGCTGCCAGTTCCAGGCATCGCGGCACATGTCCGAAATATCGCGCCGGGCACGCCATCCCAGCGTTTCTTCGGCAAAGTCGCCGCTCGCATAGTAGCTGGCGATATCGCCGGGGCGTCTCGGCGCAAAAGTGACAGGAATCACCTTGCCGCTCGCACGCGCATAGGCGTCAACCAGCTCCAGCACGCTGGTGCCTCGTCCGGTTCCCAGATTGACCTTAAGGACCCTCTGGTTGTCGACACAGTCAAGGGCAGCGATATGGCCGGCGGCCAGATCGACCACATGGATATAGTCGCGTATGCCGGTGCCGTCCAATGTCGGGTAATCGTTGCCATAGACATTCAGCACGGGCAGTCGTCCAATAGCGACGCGCGAGATGTAGGGCATCAAATTATTTGGAATGCCATGGGGGTCTTCTCCGATCAGTCCGCTTTCGTGGCTGCCGACCGGATTGAAATAGCGCAGAATCGCGACATTCAACGGGTTTTGGGAATGCGCAATGTCGCTCAGTAATTCCTCGGCCTGCATTTTAGTGCGGCCATAGGGGCTGAACGGTGCGAGCTTGTGGTCCTCGCGCAAAGGCAGCACGTCCGGCTCGCCGTAGACGGTCGCCGACGACGAGAACACGATATTGCGCACGCCGGTCTGCTGCATAGCCTGCGCCAGCCTGAGGGTCCCAACCACGTTGCAATCGTAATACTCAGCCGACTTGCTGACGGAATCCGCAACCGACTTCAGCCCGGCGAGGTGAATGACGGCGCTGCAGCCATGCGCCGATAGTGCGGACATCAGCGCCTGTACGTCGCGCACGTCGCCTCTAACGACGTCGGGAGCCGTGCCAGTAATTCGTAGAATCCGATTGATGACTTCGGGATGGCTGTTGCAGAAATTGTCATAGACCACGACCTTGCGACCGGCCTGGATCAGCTCCACGCAGATATGCGAACCTATAAAACCGGCGCCGCCTGTAATCATCACCGTCATATTAGAATTGTCCTGCCTGGAAGCCGTCGGGCGAGCACTGAGACTAGCTCTGTCAGCTTAATAAACGGCAGTTCGTGACGATAGCCGCCTTGGTTAGTAAATCGTATGTATGATCTAGCCCGCGCGTTTCAGCCGGTGCAGCGTCACCTCCGGCGGGCAGTTCAGCCGCACCGGGAGCAGGCTGGTGCCGACGCCGACGGATGTATAGCCGGCCATACTTTCGTGGCGCCACGCGCCGTTGCCCATATGGCGCGGCAATACGGCCTCCAGCTTGATGGCGTAGCCGCCGGGCAGGCAGAGCTGGCCGCCATGGGTGTGGCCGCTCAGCATGAGGTCGAAATTGTGCTCGGCGGCCTCGGCATAGGTCTCCGGCGTGTGCGACAGCAGGATCGAGAAGGCGTCCTTCGGAATCTGCGATGCGACTTTGGGGATATCGTCAGCAAGGTAGAAGTGCGGATCGTCGACGCCGGCGAGATAGATTCTCTCGTCGCCGCGAGCTATCGTCTCGCATTCGTTGAACATCATGCGGATGCCTATCGCTTCCAGCGCTGGCGTCATGCGGATGCTGTCGTGATTGCCGAGAACGCCATAGACGGGATCGCGCAGCCTCGCGCGGAGTTCGCTGACACCTTCGGTGGCGCGCTGATACGGCCCATAGGTCTTGCCGCGATAGTCGCCGGTCAGCACGCAGATGTCGTAAGCGAGATCGCCGACGAAGGAGATCAGGTGGCGCAGCGCATCCTCGCTGAGATCGACGTGGAGATCGCTGATATGCAGGATCGTGAAGCCGTCGAACGCGGCGGGCAGGCGCGGTGAGGCGACGATATTCTCGCGGACCAACACGCGGTTGGCCTCGCGGCGGGCGCGGCCATAGAGGCCGGTGAGTTGCAGCGCGGTGCGGACGATCGGCGGCGCGGTGAGCCAGTTCTCCAGATTGAAGAACAGGCGGCCCTGGCCGAACAGCTGGTGATCGCGATGGGTCTCGATCTCCAGCCGTGCCTTGACATGCGCATCTCCGATGCGGTCGATCAGCGGGCGGAGCGCGCTGTCGTCGATCGGAAGATGCGGTGGTCGGGACAATGCCGTTCTAGCCAGTCGAGGCCTTGAGGCCGGCCGTCTCGATGCCCGCGACGGCTGCGATCTCGTCGTTGTCTGAGGTGTCGCCGGAGATGCCGATCGCTCCGAGCAGGCTGCCCGATGCGTCATGAATGAGAACACCGCCCGGCACCGGGATCAGCGCGCCGCGCGCCATGGTATTCACAGCATCGATGAAGAACGGCTGTTCCTCGGCACGCTTGAACAACGCCCGCGAGCCGAGCCCCATAGCCAATGCGCCATAGGCTTTGCCGTGTGCGACTTCGCCGCGCATCAGGCTGGTGCCGTCTTGCGCGATGGTGGCCTTCACGCAGCCGCGAGCGTCGAGCACCGTGATGACCATGGGCTTGAGCTTCATCTCGATCACCTTGGCGAGAGCGCCATCGATGATTTTGCGGGCTGTATCGAGGGTGAGGTCGGCCATATCGGTTGTTTCCTAGTTGAGCGTGGAAGAATGGACGTTTGTTGTCGCGCCGTCGAGGCTCATGGCCAGTACGCGCGCGACGTGCAGCGCATGGCGCGCGGCGCCGTCGGCGATCTGGTGCCGGCAGGATGTGCCATCGGCGACGATTAGCGTATCGGCGTCAGCTTTGCGCACGGCGGGTAGCAAGGACGCCTCTGCCATCTGGATCGAGACGTCATAGGTGTCGGCGCCATAGCCGAACGCGCCCGCCATGCCGCAGCAACTGGACTCGATGGTCTCGACCTTCAGATCCGGGATCAGCCGCAAAGCTTGTTCGACCGGCTTGAACGCACCAAAGGATTTCTGGTGGCAGTGGCCGTGGACCATGGCCTTCGGCGCGATAGGCTTGAGCGGCAATTGCAGGCGGCCGGCCTCGGCCTCGCGCACCAGGAATTCCTCGAACAACATGGCATGGGCGCTGACCGTCTTTGCCGTATCGTCCGAACGTAGCGACAGCAATTCATCGCGTAGCGTTAGCAGGCAGCTCGGCTCAAGGCCGACAATCGGCACGCCGCGTGCCGCAAAGGGCGCATAGGTAGCGACGAGACGATCAAGCTCGGTGCGGGCCTGATCGACAAGGCCGGCCGAGAGGAACGTGCGGCCGCAGCACAAGGCGCGAGTGCTGCGATCAATCGGCTTCGGCAGATGCACGCGATAGCCACCGGCGGTGAGTACGCGCAGCGCATCATCGAGATTCTCGCGCTCATAGGCACGGTTGAACGTGTCGGCGAACAGCACGACCTCGCGGCCATCTGCCGGGCCGACTGCTTCGGCATCCATGTGAAATACGTCGCTGCGCCATTCCGGCAGGCTGCGCTTGGCGCTGATCCCTGCATAGCGTTCAAGCAGGTTGCGCAGCAGCGGGCTCTTGTTGCGCAAATTTGCCAGCGGCGCGGCGCGGGCGGCCAATGCGGCATAGCGCGGCAGATAGCCGACGAGGCGATCGCGCAGCGTGAGGCCATGTTTCGCGACGCGTGCGGACAGAACCTCGATCTTCATCTTGGCCATATCGACGCCGGTCGGGCATTCGTGGCGGCAGGCCTTGCAGGACACGCAGAGTTTCATCGTGTCGGCCATGGCATCCGACGTCAGTGCATCCGGGCCAAGCTGGCCGGAGATCGCCAGCCGCAGCGTGTTGGCACGGCCGCGGGTGACATCCCTTTCGTTGCGGGTTGCACGATAGGACGGGCACATCACGCCGCCCTCTAACTTCCGGCATGTGCCATTGTTGTTGCACATCTCGATAGCGCCCTGGAAACCGCCACCGGCGCCGGGCCAGGCCGACCAATCGAGCGCAGTCTTGAGTTCGCCGACGCGATAGTCCGGCGTGTAACGAAACAGCGATCGATCATCCATCTTGGGCGGATCGACAATCTTGCCGGGATTAAGGACGTTTTGCGGATCGAAGCGATGCTTCACTTCGGCAAAGTCGCTGATGATCCGCTCGCCGAACATTTCGGCGTGGAATTCCGAGCGCACAAGTCCGTCGCCGTGCTCGCCGGAGTGCGACCCCTTGTATTCCCTGACCATCGCGAAGGCTTCTTCGGCGATGGCGCGCATCGCCTTAACGTCCTTGTCGAGCTTCAGGTTTAGCACCGGGCGGACATGCAGGCAGCCTTCCGAGGCGTGTGCATACATGGTGCCGGTCGTATCATGCTTCCTGAAGATCGCGGACAGGCGGTCGGTGTAATCAGCGAGATGCGGCAGCGGCACCGCGCAGTCCTCGATGAAGGAGACCGGCTTGCCGTCCTGCTTCATCGACATCATGACATTGAGGCCGGCCGCGCGAAACTCGGCGATGCCAGCCTGAAGCGCGGGCTCGGTGACATCGACGACGCCGCCCCATTTGCGCGGCGGATTGTTCCAGCCAAAGCCGAGATCACCCATCAACTCGCCGAGCTCTTTCAGCTTCGCGGCATTGGCGGCCTGATCCTCTTCCGCGAATTCGACGATCAGGAGTGCATCCGGATCGCCGCGCACGGCACTCTTGATGATCGGCTGGAACATCGCGATGTCGCGGCCGAGTGCGATCATGGTGCGGTCGACCAGTTCGACGGCGATGGGCTTGAGCTTGACCAGGTGCTGGGTCGCATCCATGGCTTCATAAAAGCTGCCAAAGTGACAGACACCGAGTGCCTTGCTGCCGATGAGCGGCCACAGCTTGAGTTCGACCTGTGTGGTGAAGGCGAGGGTGCCTTCGGAGCCCACGAGGAGATGCGCCAGGTTGTTGGCGGTGTTGCGCGGCGTGAGCGCATCGAGATTGTAGCCGCCGACACGGCGCTGCACCTGGGGAAAGCGTTCCGCGATTTCGGTGGCTTCACGCTCGCCGAGCGCTAGCATGTCGCGAAACAGGGCAGGCGCATCGTCTCCGGAACTTACTTCGCCGAAATGCAGCAGATTGCCGTCAGCCAGTGCGGCATCCATCGCAATCGTGTTGTCGCGCATGGTGCCGTAGCGCAGCGAACGGCCACCGCAGGAATTGTTGCCGGCCATGCCGCCGATGGTGGCGCGCGACGCGGTGGAGACATCGACCGGAAACCACAGCCCGTGTTTCTTGAGCTGCCGGTTGAGATCGTCCAGCACGATCCCGGGCTCGACGATGCAGGTGCGGTTCTCGACGTCGAGCGAGATGAGCTTGTTGAGATGTTTGGAGAGGTCGATGACGATGCCGTCATTGACAGTCTGTCCGCATTGCGAGGTGCCGCCGCCGCGCGGCGTAACGATGCGGCCATCGTCGCGACAGATCGCCAGCGCGCGCAGCGCCTCGTCGATGGTACGGGGGACGACCACACCGAACGGTACGATCTGGTAGAACGAGGCATCAGTGGCATAACGGCCGCGATTGAACGGGTCGAAGAAGACGTGGCCGGAGACTTCCCGCGACAGCTTCGCCGCCAGCGCGCTGTCTGCAGCCGTGCTTCGAATGATTGCCGCCTTCGCCATGGATTTCCGCCTCGTCCCTCTATCATCCTGTCTTGCATCCGGATTCCGGCTTGGCAACCCGGAGGTGCCGGGCTCCGGCAGCCGCCGGGAGGGGATACGGCAGGGATAAGAAATCCTCATGGCTGCCCCACGTTTTTCTTCGGCGCTCTGGTATACCAGAGGCGGGACAAGCCGTTTGAAAGGTGCTATCCGGGCGTTTCAATCAAATCGGCTTCAAAAAATCGATCTGGGAAGGACGAGACATGACCGTGCACACCGGAAGGCATTTCCTGCAGATTCCTGGCCCGACCAACGTACCCGACCGGGTGCTGCGGGCGATGGATATGCCCACGTTGGACCATCGCGGTCCCGAATTCGCCGAGCTCGGCCTCCACGTCATTGCTGCGATGCAGCGTGTATTCCGGACCAAGCAGCCGGTCATGATCTATCCGTCCTCGGGCACCGGCGCCTGGGAAGCCGCCATCGTCAATACGCTGTCGCCGGGCGACAAGGTACTGATGGCCGAGACCGGCCAGTTCGCCACGCTGTGGCGCGGCCTCGCCGAAAAGTTCAAGCTCGATATTGATTTCGTGCCGGGCGACTGGCGCCACGGCGCCGATCTCGCCGAGATCGAGAAGCGTCTCGCTGCCGACAAGTCGCACGCCATCAAGGCCGTGATGATCGTCCATAACGAGACCTCAACCGGTTGCGTCACCCATCCGCAAGATGTCCGCAAGCTCCTCGACCGCGTGAAGCATCCGGCACTGCTGATGGTCGATACGGTCTCCGGCCTCGGCTCGCTGGAATATGAACACGACGCCTGGGGCATCGACGTCTCGGTGGCTGGCTCGCAGAAGGGCCTGATGCTGCCGCCGGGTCTTGGCTTCAACGCCGTCTCCGAGAAGGCGCTCGCAGCCTCCAAGACCAACAACTCCTTCCGCTCCTACTGGGACTGGGAAGAGATCATTGCCGCCAACAAGCTCGGCTCCTGGCCCTACACGCCTGCCACCAATCTGCTCTACGCACTCAAGGAAGGCGTGGCGATGCTGGAGGAGGAAGGTCTCGACAACGTGTTCGCGCGTCACAAGCGCCACGGCGCTGCGGCTCGCGCCGCCGTCAAGGCCTGGGGCCTCGAGACGGTCTCTATCGAACAGCACGACCACTCGCCGGCGCTGACCGCCGTGCTGATGCCGGAAGGGCATGACGCCGACAAATTCCGCAAGGTGGTGCTCGAAAACTTCGACATGTCGCTCGGCACCGGCCTCAACAAGTGGAAGGGCAAGATCTTCCGCATCGGCCATATCGGCCACTTCAACGACCTGATGTTGATGGGCACACTGGCCGGCGTCGAGATGGGTCTTGAACTCGCCAAGGTGCCGCACCGCGCTGGCGGCGTGATGGCAGCGATGGATGTGCTGACCGGCAAAAGCGTGGTGCCGATGACCAAGGCGGCGGTGGCTTAAAGCCCACGAATTCCCGTCTTTAAGGCCTAACAATCTACTGGAGGCTGGAGCATAATCGCTCCAGCCTTTTCAATATGTTGCAGCAGAATTCTGCACCAGAGGAAGAATCACTATGAACGCGTCAACGCCTGCTTCTGAAGACCTGCTCTATTCCGTCGAGAACGGGATCGCGAAGATCACGTTCAACCGTCCGCAGGCGCGCAATGCGATGCTGTTCTCGATGTATGAGCGGATGGCGGAGATCTGCCAGGCCGCCAATGAGGACCGCTCGATCAAGGCGATCATCCTGACCGGCGCCGGCGACAAGGCCTTTGCCTCGGGCACCGACATCTCGCAATTCCGCGAATTCAAGACGGCGCAGGATGCGCTCGATTACGAAGCGCGGATCGACCGTGTACTCACCGCGCTGGAGACCTGCCGAGTGCCGACCATCGCCGCCATCGCCGGCGCCTGTACCGGCGGCGGTGCCGGCATCGCTGCCTGCTGCGACCTGCGCATCGGCACGGCCGCCACGCGCATGGGCTTCCCGATTGCCCGCACCCTCGGCAACTGCCTGTCGATGTCCAATATCAGCCGCGTGATGGCGCTGGTCGGACCGGCCCGCACCAAGGACATGATCTTCACCGCCCGCCTCATCGAGGCTGATGAGGCGCTGGCGCTGGGTCTGATCAACGAGATCGTGCCCGATGTCGAGACGCTGCAGCGCCGCGCGCTGGAACTCGCGCAGCTGGTCGCCAGCCATGCGCCGATCACCCTCGAAGTGACCAAGGAAGCCGTGCGCCGCCTGCGCCCGACTCTGACCCGCGAGGAGGGCAAGGATCTCGTGCTCAAGGCCTATATGAGCGAGGATTTCCGCGAGGGCATGGATGCCTTTCTGAACAAACGCAAGCCGAACTGGCAGGGCAAATAACGGGCAGGCGGCGGTCTCGGGCGATCGCCTCATTCCGCCGCCGGCAGCTAAACAGGGTGCCGGCCCCTGACCAAAGTCGGCCTTCGCATGCGCGGGACATGCTTGAAGTCACGGTCAATACCCCGCACAATAGAACCAATGAAAAATGGCGGGCATCCAATGTCCGCCGATCTCTACAGGGAAGAAACCAATGTCCAAGTCGATCAGGGCCACAGCTGCGCTTGCAGCCGTGCTCGCCAGCGCGCCCATCCTCTCATCGGCCACGTCGCCGGCCATGGCCTGGGAGCCCACGAAGCCCGTCGAAATCGTCGTTGCAGCGGGCGCCGGCGGCGCCTCCGACCAGATGGCGCGCATGATGCAGGCTGCCATCCAGAAGAATAATCTGATGAAGGCGCCGGTGGTGGTGTCGCTCAAGGGTGGCGCATCCGGTGCGGAAGCGCTGATCTACATGAAATCCAGCGACGGCGACGCCAACAAGGTGCTGATCGCCTATTCGCTGATCTACATGCTGCCGCTCTCCGCCAAGATCCCGTTTAACTGGCGCGACCTCACGCCGGTCTCCGTCGTGGCGATGGACCAGTTCGTGCTGTGGGATAATGCGGGTGGCGCCAAGACCGTGAAGGAATTCATCGCGGCGGCCAAGGCTGCATCGTCACCGTTCAAGATGGGCGGCACCGGATCCAAGCGTGAAGACCATGTGCTGACTGTGTTCATGGAAAAGCAGACCGGCGCCAAGTTTTCTTATCTGCCTTACAAGTCGGGCGGCGAGGCGGCGACGCAGCTGGTCGGCAATCACACCGAAGCCAACGTCAACAACCCTTCAGAGAATCTTGAAGTCTGGCGCGCCGGTCAGGTGCGTGCGCTCTGCGTGTTCGACAAGGAACGCATCTCCTACAAGACCAAGGTCACCGAGACGCAGTCGTGGAACGACATCCCGACCTGCAAGGAAGAGGGCCTCGACGTGCAGTATCTGATGCTGCGCGCCATGTTCCTGCCCGGCAAGGTGACGCCCGAGCAGCAGGCTTTCTATGTCGACCTGTTCGAGAAGGTGACCAAGACGGCCGAGTACAAGGACTACATGGAGAAGCAGGCGCTGAAGCCGATCTTCCTGAAGGGGCCGGAGATGCTCAAGTTCCTCGAAGAGGACGATGCGCTCAACAAGTCGCTGATGACCGAAGCGGGGTTTGTCGCGAAGTAATATTGGCTGCGCCGCCGCTTCTTCTCCCTCGCCCCGCTCTTGCGGGGAGAGGGGTAGGGTGAGGGGTTCTTCGATCCGAGAACTCTGCATTAGCTCTATTCTCGTGCCTTGCCCCTCACCCGAAGCCATCGCTTCGCTCTGGCTTCGACCTCTCTCCGCAAAAGAGCGGGGAGAGGTTAGCAAATATTCTTTGCGAGACCCCAATGTCCAACACCGACCTCGAAATCATCGTCGAAGATCCCACCGCACCGGAGGACGACTCGCCCTCCGTAGTCAGCACGCGCACCATCGAGATCATCGTCTCGCTGGTCCTGCTGGCACTGGCCATCGTGCTTGGCTTTGACAACTGGCGCACCGGCATCGCCTGGGATTCCACCGGGCCTCAGCCCGGCTATTTCCCGTTCTATCTCTCGGTCATTCTCGGCGGCGCCAGCCTTTACGGGCTGATCACGACATTCTTCGCCCGCAGCGGCGGAGCCGACACTTTCGTCACCCGCGCACAATTGTGGCGCGTGGCGCTGGTGTTCATTCCCACCGCACTGTTTTGTCTCGCCACGCAGTTTCTCGGCATTTATGTCGCGAGTTTCGTGCTGATCGCCGGCTTTATGCGCATGGTCGGCAAGATCGCGCTGTGGAAGTCGCTGCTCACCGCCTTCGTGTTCACCGCGATCATGTTCGTCACCTTCGATGTCGCGTTCGACGTCATCATGCCGAAGGGGCCGATCGAATCGGCTCTCGGTCGCTAGGACTTTAACTATGGAAGCCTTTGGATTGTTGATGCACGGCTTTGCCGTGCTGATGACCTGGAAGATCATCTCGCTGATGGTCGTCGGTCTCGTGCTCGGCATCTTTGTCGGCGTGCTGCCGGGCCTCGGCGGCCCCAATGGCGTCGCCATCCTGCTGCCGCTGACCTTCACCATGGATCCGACCTCGGCCATCGTGATGCTGTCCTGTATCTATTGGGGCGCGCTGTTCGGCGGCGCCATCACCTCGATCCTGTTCAACATCCCCGGCGAGGCGTGGTCGGTGGCCACCACCTTCGACGGCTATCCGATGGCGCAGCAAGGCAAGGCCGCGGAGGCGCTGACGGCAGCGTTTACCTCATCCTTCATCGGGTCGCTGGTGGCGGTGATGCTGATCACATTTCTGGCGCCGATGATTTCATCCTTCGCGCTGAAATTCGGGCCGCCGGAATTCTTTGCGGTCTATCTGCTGACCTTCTGCTCCTTCGTCGGTCTCGGCCGCGAGGCCAAGCACAAGACCGTCATCTCGATGGCGCTGGGGCTGCTGATCGCCGGCATCGGCATGGACACGGTGTCGGGCAATCTGCGCATGACCTTCGGCTCGGACAATCTCCTGCGCGGCATCAACTTCCTCGTCGCGGTGATCGGCCTGTTCGGCATCAGCGAAATCCTGCTCACCATGGAAGAACGCCTCGCGCTGCGTGGCCACGCCGCCAAGATCAGCCTGCGTACGGTGCTCAAGGTCTGGATGGATCTGCCGAAATACTGGGTAACGCTGCTGCGCTCGTCGGTGATCGGCTGCTGGCTCGGCATCACGCCGGGCGGCGCCATTGCAGCGTCCTTCATGGGCTACAACCTCGCCAAGCGCTTCTCCAAGGATCCCGAGAGTTTCGGCAAGGGCCGTATCGAAGGCGTATTCGCGCCGGAAACGGCCGCCCACGCCTCCGGCACCGCAGCGCTGCTGCCGATGCTGGCGCTCGGCATCCCGGGCTCGGGCACCGCGGCGATCCTGCTCGGCGGCCTGATGGTGTGGGGCCTCAATCCAGGCCCTCTGCTGTTCGTCGAGCACAAGGATTTCGTCTGGGGCCTGATCGCCTCGATGTATCTCGGCAATGTGGTCGGTCTCGTCATCGTGCTGACGACCGTGCCGGTCTTCGCCTCGATCCTGCGCGTGCCGTTTGCGGCAGTGGCCCCGATGATCGTAGTGTCCTGTGCCATCGGGGCCTATGCGATCCAGAATGCCATGTTCGACATCTGGCTGATGCTGGGCTTCGGCGTCGTCGGCTATGTGTTCAAGAAGATCGGTATTCCGCTCGCGCCATTCACGCTGGCGCTGGTGCTCGGCAGCCGTGCCGAGGATGCGTTCCGCCTCGCCATGATCGGCTCCGGCGGCAGCGTCGGTGTGTTCTGGTCCAATGGCCTCGTCGGCACCATCACCACGCTGGCGATTACGCTGCTGTTCTGGCCGGTGATCGATCGTGCCTTTACGGCCGTTGCACGCATCTGGCGGCCGACGCCGGTAACGACGTAAATCGTGCTCGTGCTTGGCTGGATGGAGGCCTAATCCGGCAGTGACGGCTGCGCCAGATATGCGAGCAGCTTTATCTCGCGGCGTCCGCGGGTGACAGTGTCGAGCACGAGGCCCGACGAAAATGAGAGCACGCCGACGATCATCAGGCCAGTCGAGAGCACGGCGGTGGGTAGCCGAGGCACCAACCCCGTTTCCAGATAGGTGACGGTGATGGGAATCGCGAGGCCGATGGAGACGATGCCGAAAAACAGGCCAATTGTGCCGAAGAAGCGCAGCGGCTTTTCCGAACGATAGAGCTTCATGATGGTGCCGAGGATCCGGAAGCCGTCCTTCCACGTGTTGAGCTTGCTGGTGGAGCCCTGCGGTCGCGCGTAATACGGCGTCTCGATTTCAGCGACCGGTAGTGCGAGCTGCAGCGCATGAACGCTCAGTTCGGTCTCGATCTCGAAACCATCGGACAGCACCGGGAAGGATTTGACAAAGCGTCTCGAGAATACGCGATAGCCTGACAGCACATCCTTGAAGTTCTGACCGAACGTCATTGACAGAAAGCCGGTAAGCAGTGAGTTACCGGTACGGTGGCCAAGGCGATAGGCAGCAACCTGCTGCTCAATGCGGCGGCCCACCACCATGTCGAGGCGATCGTTTAACAGCGCTTCGATCATAGCTGGTGCGGATGTCGCGTCGTAGGTCGCATCGCCATCGACGAGAACGTAGATATCGGCATCGACGTCACCGAACATGCGGCGAACGACATGACCTTTGCCTTGACGGGACTCGCTGCGAACAATCGCACCCGCCTGCGAGGCTACTTCACCCGTGCGATCTGTCGAGTTGTTGTCGTAGACATAAATCGTGGCGGCGGGCAGCGCCCTGCGGAAATCGTTCACGACCGTCGCGACTGCGACCTCTTCATTGAAGCAGGGGATCAGGATAGCCACGCGGTGCGGTGCGGTCATGGAGCTTTCCGGCGGGTTCGAGGCGCAGCACGATCTCCGATCGACTGCACCGGACGAATATGTGCTCCCGATTAATGCAGCCTATGGCGTTAATTTTCACAGTATTTGACAGCTCGCGGCCTCAGACCACCTTGCCTCGTCGCAATTCGGCGATCTCTTCGGCGCCGAAGCCAAACTCGGCGAGTAGCTCCTCCGTCTGCTCGCCGACTTCTGGTGGCCGAGCGGCCATGTGGCTCGGCGTGCGCGACAGCGTGAAGGGCTGACCGACCAGCGTGATCTTGCGGTTCTGGTCGTTGGGGACGTCCTGCGCGAGGCCAAGGTGCTTGACCTGCGCGTCCTCGAACATCTGGTCGACGGAGTAGATCGGACCGCAGGGCACGCCGGCGGCATTGAGGTCGTTGACCCATTCCTCGGTGGTGCGCTTTGCGGTGCAGGCGCTGATTGCGGCGTTGAGCGCGTCGCGGTTCTTCGAGCGGGCAGGGCCGGTGGCGTAATCGGGATGGGTGATCAAATCAGGGGCGCCGATCGCCTGCGCGCAGCGCTCCCAGATCTTGCCGCCGGTGGTGGCGATGTTGATGTAGCCGTCGGAGGTCTTGAACACGCCGGTGGGAATGCTGGTCGGGTGGTTGTTGCCGGCCTGCTTGGGCACGTCCTGTTCCATCAGCCAGCGCGCGGCCTGGAAATCCAGCATGAAGATCTGCGCTTGCAGCAGCGAGGTCTGAACCCACTGGCCCTGACCGGACACATCGCGTTCCAGTAGGGCTGTAAGCACGCCCAGCGCGCAGAACAGCCCGGCGGTGAGATCGGCCACGGGAATCCCGACCCGCATCGGGCCCTCGCCGGGGGCGCCTGTAATGGACATCAGGCCGCCCATGCCCTGGGCGATCTGATCGAAGCCCGGCCGCTTGTGGTAGGGGCCATCCTGGCCGAAGCCGGAAATGCTGCCGTAGACGATGCCCGGATTGATCGCCTTCAGGCTCTCATAATCGATGCCAAGCCGGGCCTTAACATCCGGGCGGAAATTCTCGACCACCACATCGGCTTTCTCGACCAGACGCTTGAACACGGCGAGACCGCGCGGGTCCTTCAGGTTCAAGGTCATGGCCCGCTTGTTGCGGTGCAGGTTCTGGAAGTCCGAGCCCTGCCGGGGGCCGCCGGGCTGCTCGGAACCCGCGTCATCGCTCAGCGCGTCGATCTTGATGACATTGGCGCCCCAGTCCGCGAACTGCCGCACCGCTGTCGGGCCCGAACGGATCCGGGTGAGGTCGAGAACGGTAAACCGTGAGAGGGCCTGCGAGGCGCGCGGGAAGGGCATTCAGAGGGCTCCGACTCGCACGGCATGGGCGCACGAGAACCATTGTGGTGATAATGTCTGTACTCGTGCGATCCTGCAAATCTGGGATCTCGCCAATAGTTCCATGATTGCGTTGCACCACTCACGCGCAGGTTCTGGGATTGCGGCGGAATCGGTCGGAGCGAAATTCAACAATGAGTCTAACCGGTTATGATTACGGTCGGTCGCCCTTGCGAAGCTTGCGAGTATGGTAACGACCCTGTAAAAGGCCGGAAACGAGTTGATGGCGCCCAAACCAGACCGTTTATCACCGCGTCGCGCATCGGAGCGACTTTTCGCATTATTGGCGATGAGAATACTTAGAATGCAAGGTGTCTCGATGGGGGCGTTTGTTTCGAGGATGCGGTTGGTGGCGTTGATATGAAATCGGAGGCGGTGCAGCGATCGCACGTTGCGTGCCCTAGACTTCTGTATCAGCGGCTGTTTTTCCTCGCGTGTGTTGTGGGAGCACGCTAGAACCGCTGCAGCATGCTCATAAATCATACCGAACGAGCAATGAATCGTACTCCCATCGCATTTTTTGCCTACAACCGACCGGAGCATGCAGATCGTGCGTTGCGGTCACTCGCGGCATGCCGACGCTTCGACGAATGCGATCTGTTCCTATTCGCCGATGGGCCCAAGACTGAGGCAAGTGAGGCGTCACGAGCGCAGATTGAGGCCACGCGTGCTGTGCTGCGTGACTGGGCTTCGCGTCTCGACGCCGAACTGGTTGAGCGCGACGTGAATCTGGGTCTTGCCCGCTCGATACACGCCGGCGCAACGGCGCTTTGCGAGCGCTATGGGCACGTCATTGTCATCGAGGACGATCTCGTTCTCGGTTCGGACTTTCTCGACTTCATGATTTCCGCGCTCGATCGATACGCGGACGATGCGGCAGTCATGCAGGTTGGCGGTTATACGCTGAGCCCGCCCAAGAATCTGTCGACGGATGCATTTCTACTGCCGGTGACGACGACTTGGGGCTGGGCGACCTGGAAACGCGCCTGGGAGGCTTTCGCCTGGCAGCCGCATGCGCTGGATGAGGCTCGGCGCGACGCTGAATGGAAGCAGTTGTTCGATCTTGCCGGTCCAGGCTTCTATAACGGCATGCTGGACGATCGTCTTGCCGGCCGCAACGATTCCTGGGGTATTTTGTGGTGGTATGCAGTTTCTCGCCGCCGCGGACTGGTGGTTTATCCCGCGCAGACATTGGTATGGAACGGCGGTTTCGATGGATCCGGTGTCCATTGTGGCGATGCAGATTTCACGGGGCAGGCAGGTATCGATCCGGATGCCTGGCGCATGCAGCAGCCGCCGCGGTTTCCGGAAAAGGTTTCGTTTGAGCAAGAGCATCTGGAGCAGCTCGAAGCCTTCGTCGCCGGTACGGCTGCGGTTGCACCGGCAAACCCGCAGACAAGATCGGGGTGGCGTTCCCAGCTGGGACGATTCAAAGCAAGGCTCGCGTATGCGTTTCGTTGATCGCGTGAAGCGTGGCGTCGTTTCTCGACTCGCGCGCGCTTTCGAGCGCGAGCGCGTTTCCTCGTCGCCCGTCACGAATTTCATCCTTCATCCGGGGGCGACAGTGCTGCCCGAGGGCAGTGTTGAAAACCTGACGGAAGATCGGGCCAATATCGAAATTGGACGCAGCAGCTATATACGCGGGCGTCTGTTGACCTATGCACATGGCGGTAAAATCCGCATCGGAGAGTGGTGCTACATAGGTGTCAGGTCGGAGATCTGGTCGATGGATTCCATCGAGATCGGCAATCGTGTTTTGATTTCGCACAATGTGAATATCCATGACGGGACGGCGCATTCCGCCAATGCGGTTGAGCGGCATGAGCACTTCCATACCATGATCACCCGTGGTCATCCGACATCTGCGGATGAGTTGCCTGGTATCCACTCGGCGCCGGTGATTATCGAGGATGACGTCTGGATCAGCTTCGGCGTGACAATCCTACGCGGCGTGAGAATTGGCGCTGGCAGCATCATCGCTGCGGGCGCGACGGTGGTTGACGATGTGCCGCCGGGTGTCGTTTATCGCTGTAACATCACACCTCAGATTGTCCCATTGAAATGATCAGGCGCTTTCTCATTCGCGGCAGGGATGCCGTTCTACGCCGGCGCGATGCGATTGCTCGCGTGGCGACCGCTTCAATGATCTCGGCCGACTCGGATGCTCCGCTGCTGGAAGGTGCGGTCATCGATTGCCGCTCTGGCAGTGCCAAGGAGCGGGTTTCTTTTGGCAAGCAATCGGTGATCGGTTGCCGGATTGTGCTCGAGAGGGACGTCGGCAACGTGTCCATTGGCGAGCGCAGCTATCTCGGTTCCTCGACGATCATCTGTGCGACAGGCGTCAGCATCGGCGACGATGTCCTGGTGTCCTGGGGGTGCACGATCGTGGATCATGATTCCCATTCGCTGGATTGGCGTCGCCGCAGCCAGGATGTGGCGGATTGGCGTGCCGGCCTCTTGTCGGGTGGACTGGCCGATGCTAGCCGCTCAAAGGATTGGAGCGTCGTCGAGATGGCTCCGATCTCGATCGGGTCAAAGTCCTGGATCGGCATGAACGCAACTGTGTTAAAGGGCGTCACCATCGGTGAGGGGGTCGTGGTCGCTGCGGGATCCGTTGTCACGAAAGATGTAGCGCCCTGGACCCTCGTCGCAGGAAATCCAGCCCGTCCGATCAAGGAACTCCGATAGGCAGTCGGCGCCCCCTCGGGACATCGTTCTCATCACGCGGGTTCTTGATATGTTTCGGGGCCGCATCGCGATTGTGGCCTGTGCGACTTTGAGTTAATTGGCGCGCTCGGTAGAAGTCGCCTGCGGCAAAGCTTGGATGCTCCGTCGCGCTGACGGTGTGACGACAATCGTCGGCGATGTCGACATGGGACACTTCGGTAATGGTGAGTCAGATGACCTGGGAAGAAGCTGTCGAGTGGCTGCGCGGTCAGCCTGAACAGCAGGTTTTGGTCCGCGCCTGTTATTTCGACGATCCGCTCGGCGAAGCCGCCGAGCGCTTCTGGAACAGTGAAGAGTGGAAGGCCATTGCTGCGCTGCTGCCGCCGGCGTCAGGGCGCGCGCTTGATATGGGCGCGGGGCGTGGCATCAGCAGCTATGCCCTGGCCCGGGATGGCTGGCAGGTCACCGCGCTCGAGCCGGATCCAAGCAACCTGGTCGGCGCAGGCGCAATTCGGATGCTCTCGCAGGCGACCGGCTACCCGATCGAAATCGCTGCGGAGTATTCGGAGAGACTGCCATTCGCCGACGCGACGTTTGACGTGGTCAACTGCCGGCAGGTTCTGCACCACGCCCGCGATCTGCAGCAGACATGTCGCGAGATATTCCGCGTGCTCAAACCCGGCGGCGTGGTGGTCGCCACGCGCGAGCATGTGCTGACACGTCGCGCCGATTTGAACACGTTTCTACAACAGCATGCGCTTCATAAATTCTATGGCGGCGAGAACGCGTTTCTTCTCTCTGAATATCTCGATGCCATGCGAAGCGCCGGGCTGCGGGTCGACAACGTGATGGCGCCGCTTGATTCCCCGATCAACTATTTCCCGATGACGACCGATCAACACTTCCTCTATTGCACGCGTCCCGTCGCAGACAAGATCGGCCGGCCCGTGACGAATGCGCTGTTCGATCGTCGCCACCCGCTCGGCAGATTTTTGTTCAGCCGTCTCGTTGCGGCAATCAATGCACGCGACAATACGCCTGGGCGTCTTTATTCCTTCCTGGCGGTGCGGCCGACAGACGGGAACATATGATGGCGACCGATTTCCAAGGCGACCTTCGGTCGCGGACAGTAGTGCGCACTTATACCGCGATGGGGCCGTCACTCAGTCCACTAACGTCTTTGCGCATGGCTTTCGGCGAGCTGTACTGGTCACGTCATGTCGTATGGCATCTGTTTAGACGCGATTTCGTTGTGGGGTTCCGGCAGAAGCTGCTTGGCTATCTCTGGATCGTGATTGTCCCCCTGATTGGCATTGCCAGTTTTGTCTTCATGCAGTCGACCGGCATTCTGAATCCGGGGGACATCGGCTACCCGTATCCGGTTTTTGTTTTCATTGGCACGACGTTGTGGGCGATTTTCATGACTGCAATGGGCAATGTGGCAAATGGCCTGATCGGCAACACCGATCTTATCATGCGTACTAACATCCCAAAAATCGGCCTGGCCGTCACCGGACTGGCGCCGCTGTCGTACTCAGTACTCGTGGGCTTCGTCGTGCTGGCGATCGTCATGATGACGGTTCGTATGCTGCCATCGGCTTGGGCAGTTCTTTATCCGTTCGCGATACTCCCGATTATCTTGTTGGGCGTTGGTATGGGTTTGATTTTATCCGTCGTCGGCGCCGTCGCGCGCGACGTCACCGGGATGGCCACGACCCTGATTAACCTCGTGATGTATGTCACCCCGGTCATCTACGAGACCAAGTTCGAGCACCCGGTGCTGCAATTCATCGTTCTCTGGAATCCGCTGACCTATTTAGTAGACACGCCGCGCTCGCTATTTGTGCTCGGTCGGGTGCCAAATCCACTTGGCTTCACGCTCTCGACGATATTTGCGCTGGTGGTGTTCTGGGTGGGCATACACGCCTTCTATATCATCAAGGACAAGGTTTCGGAGCGCCTGTGACAAGCAAAGATTGGGCTATCCGCGCCGAAGGGGTGTCGAAAAAGTTTGGCCTGACACTTCGTCAGTCGATGAATTATGGCCTGCGCGACATCGGCGCGCGGCTGCTCGGCCGCTCCAATAGCGAAACGCTGCGCGAAGGCGAATTCTGGGCCGTGAACGACGCCAGCTTCGAGGTGCGCGGCGGGCAGGCGCTCGGGATCATGGGTGTGAACGGCAGCGGCAAGACGACTCTGCTGAGAATTCTCAACGGTGTATATGCGCCTGATCGTGGCATGGTCCAGATGAAGGGGCGGGTCGGCGCGCTGATCGCCGCCGGGGCAGGTTTTGCCCCGATGCTGACCGGCCGGGAGAACGTTTACGTTAATGGTGCGTTGCTCGGCCTGTCGACCCGCGAAATCGATGGCTTGATGGACGAGATCGTTGCTTTTGCGGAGCTCGGCCAATTCATCGATTTGCCGGTGAAGAACTATTCGAGTGGCATGTATGTACGCCTTGGCTTCGCGATTGCTGCGCTCAGCCGTCCCGATGTGCTGCTGATGGACGAGGTGCTCGCCGTCGGCGACATGAATTTCCAGAAGAAGTGCTACGACCATATTCTGCGTCTGAAACGCGACGGTGCAGCGATCATTCTGGTCTCGCATTCCCCGGGCGCGATCTGGTCCGTTTGCGACCGCGGCCTCTTCATGGACAAGGGCAAGGTGCTCGTCGAGGGGCCTGTCGAGGACGTCATCCGCGCCTATGACGATCAGAATTCGCGAAATGCCAAAACGTCGGCCGCGCAGTTCGAAATCGCGGCCGGTACGCACGCCGGGAAAATCGAGTCGGACAATGAGGCCGGCACGAGCGCCGAGGAAGTCATTCCAAATTCCTATGGCCACAACAAGGGCGGCACCGGCGACGCCATATGCACCGATGTGGTGTTGCGCGATGTTGGCACAGAACAGCCGAAGGAGGAATTCGGTTTCGGCGAACCGATCCTCATTACCGCGGACGTGGAACTGAAGGAGGCGCAAGAAGACCTGCTGATCAGATTCACGGTCGATGCGGTTCATTACCGTTTCATCGTGACAGTCGACAATTATGAGCAGGGGCTGGAATGGAAGCGTGTCGAGGCCGGACGATATTCGCTCAGGGTCGTCATGAAGGATCCCAACTTTCGGCCTGGGGCCTACACGTTCAATATGGGAATATCCCGCAAGACGGTGGGCGTTCATCTCTTCTATTGGTTCGGTGCAGCCCGTATGGTGGTGCTGCATCCGTCCGATAAATTCCTGTATTCGGACAACAATGCGATCATGTTCATCAACAGCGATTTTGCGCTGGAGGCCGTGGCGTCCGGGAGTATCGTTGGGGCACCGGTTGCCTGACAATGTTCGCTGCAAGCCAATCAGCGCGGCGATGCGCAGCAGCAAGCGCCAAGGGTGACCGTGGCCTTTGCCTCTATGTGTGACAAGGAGCAGCTTCGGTGGCATTGATCCGTCGATTAGCAAAGAGATTGTCGGGATTGATAAGCGGACCGCAGCCGGAGCCGGAGCGTCGTCGCATTCCCTATTCGGAAAACGGCTGGGATCACATCCCGAAAGGGGAATACGACTACGTGCCGAAAGGAACTCACGTGTTCGGTCCTGCTGACCGATTCTTGCTGGTGCCCAAAAATCGATATCGTGCAGTGCTGCTACCGGGCCAGGAACGGCGGACGGAGCTTGGCGTTGGATGGATCACCGAAGATAACAGTTCGGAAGGTTATGATCTGCTGTGGGGAGAGGCCGACAACCTGCATGAATATCGGATCGAAGCCGACAGTGTGCGGGAGAAGCTGAAGGTCGAAATCGTTGACCGTATCGAACATCGCATCGCTGCTGACGCCAATATCGTCGATATCGGTTGCGGGGTCGGGGATCTGCTGGGAGAGATTCGACGGCGTCGACCGGGCGTCCGTGTGTCCGGTCTAGACTTTTCCGGCAAGGCTGTCGAGAACGCACAGCGCACTTATCCGGACGGGGCGTTCCAGCAGTTCGTTATTGACCGCACGCTGCCTTATCAGACGGCCTCGTTTGACGTCGTCTCGTGCACGGATGTGCTGGAGCACCTGGAGTATCCGCAAAGCGTGGTGGCGGAACTGGTGCGCATCTGCAAGCCTGGAGGGCTTGTCGCGATTGTGGTGCCGGACGGAACGCTCGACCAGTTCCTGGGACATAACTGGTTTTGGAACGTTGAGACATTTGCCGCCCTTCTCGCCGAATGGGCGCCGCAGGTCGCACCGCTGCCGGTCACCGGAGAATTGATGGCGACAATCGAGGTTCCAGGGGAGGGCGTCTAGTTATGGGACGGCTCGCAGAGAAACTAGGGCGGATTCGCATCAGAGCGGCGGCTTGGCTGCAGGATGGTGCTGTTGCGGACAGTGGAGAAATCCGCGGTCGCCGTGCAATGGTCGCAGATTTTACGCGCATCCTGCTTGGCGGCGCCGAAAGCGGCGACGTCGAGGTCAGGCTGGCAAGCGCGCTGATCGAACGGATCGCTACTGAAGGCAATGGCGCTGCACGCGTGCAGCAACTACTGCCGTCATGGCAGCGCCTTGCCACCCCGGATCAATCTCCGGAGAGCAACGACGCGCTACGGCTTGCTGCCCGGCAGTTGCTGATCGACCAGTTGCCTCGCGATAGCTGGGAGCTTGTACCGGTGCTGGAGCGTCGCACGGCGCCAGTCATGAGCACCTGGACCTATCAGAACGAGGTGATGGAGTTCGACATCCGTGAAGGTGACCTCGTACTGGATGTCGGCTCGGGCGGCTGGCCGTTTCGCCGCGCCAACCACCTTGCCGACAAATTTCCCGATCACACCACGCATCGTGTGGAGACGATGGTGCGCGACGGCCGGACCTTCTTCGAAGTCGATATTGAGAACCTGCCATTCAAGGACAAGGAATACGATTTCGTATTTTGCTCGCACGTCATCGAGCACCTCGACAATCCCGGAAAGGCGATGCGCGAACTGATGCGCATATCCAAACGAGGTTACCTCGAAGTACCGACACGCCTCTCTGACGTCATGTTCAATTTCACCCGTATCAAGGACCACCATCGCTGGCATAGCGTCAGGCAGGGGCCGACGCTGCTGTTGACCGAATGGAACGAGCGGGAGCGCCGCGAACTCGGCAACGAGTTCTTCAACGCGCTTCACAGCGAGTATTCGAACCAGTTTCAGAGTTTCTTCGAGCGCAACCGCGACCTCTTTTTCACGTCTTATCATTGGACCGATCGCATAGAGTTCATGGTCATCGATAAGGATGGCGGCATCTACGACAGTTCAGAGCGGTAACATGGACGGCTTGCGCACCAGCGATCTAAGATGCGTTAAGTGTTCAGGCGGTCCGATATCGCCGTCTACAGCGGACGCATATGCATGCGGCATGTGCCACGCGCAGTATCATGATGCCTTGGGTGTTCCGTTCTTCGGCGACTTTGAAGCGGACGATGTCCTGGGCCTAATCGAGATTGCTGCGAATGCAGTGAATCGCGGCAACTTCGGGGTCACGCCTAGCGTGGTCGAAGAATGGAACGACCGTCTTTCACGCTATCATGCGGCCGTCGACAAAGAGCGTTTTCTCGACGAAGTGCCGGAAGGCCACGCGCCATATTTCCAGAATCGTTACGGCGAGTGGCTGGAGATAGAAATGCTGGCGGAGAAACTCGATCTTGCAGGCAAGGCTGTTCTCGACCTTGGCGCGGGTCTTGGCTTTGACAGTCATCGGCTCGCGCTTCGTGGGGCGCATGTCACCGCGCTCGAATTCTCGCCGCTGCTTGCGGAATCCGGCCGGAAGAATTTTCCCCACATCAGGTGGATCGGCGGGTTCTCGCATTGTTTGCCCTTCAAAGAGCGCAGCTTTGACTTCGTCTTTTGCAACGCGGCGCTGCATCACATGCGGGATATTCCCGCTGCGATCTCCGAGGCCTTGCGGGTGTTGCGGCGGGGCGGTGTCCTCATCACCACCTGCGACTCGTTTCGCCCCTCGAACTCGCCACCTGAGGCAGAGCTCGACATTTTCGACGCTGACACCGCGGTCCTGCTTGGCGTGAACGAATGCGTGCCGCGTTTTTCGGATTTTGTTTCGTCGTTTGCTGCGCATCTCGATGAGGTCGATGTCGAGCTTCACACGCATGTGCTCTACGGCGGTCTCGATGGTGGCACGTCGACTGAATTAACGCGATGGGACTACCCCCGCGATGTGGCTCGCCTCGGTGCCAGGGGTGGCTCCATCGCGATAAAAGCTTTCCTGAAGAAGGAGTGGTCCGGAGCTCCGCGCCTGCAGACGGCGGGCATCGTCTCGGCCCGGGATTACATATCCTGGATGGACTCGGCAGCTACCGCGCTTAGCCGGCTTACGCCATTGTTGTCGCCCGACCTCGTCGATCTTCCGTTTCCGGGCAAGCGGGCAAGCAAGTTCGAGCTCCTGAACGGCTGGCGTCGACCGCAGGCGCACCGTCACGCACGATCGGCCTATCATCGCGGGCGATGGTTTCTCACAGCCCCGACCATTCCGGGCAAGCTCACCTTCGAAGTCGCGCGGCCTCAAGGCTCCGCCGTCGAAACCATCCGTATCTTGCTCAACGGCGTGCCGGTGCAGAGCGAGGCTGTCCCTCCGGTTGGCTGGGCGGAGGTGTCGGTCGATCTGTACTCGATCGCGCCTGGCCATACGTTCTGCGTCGAGATCGAGCAGACCGGCGACGATCGGAGCCTGCTCGGTGCATCCTTCGAGGTCCGTCGACGCCGCGTCTGGAATCTCGGGGAGGGACCATCCAAGGCCCCGCATGCGCCCGTCCACGTGGTCATTCCGGTTTTTAACCGACTGCACTTCACACGCTCCTGTATCACCGATCTCAAGTCGCAGACCTACGCGCCGCTCCACATCATTGTCGCCGACGGCGGCTCGACTGACGGGACTGTGGCGGCGATCCGCACGGATTTTCCGGACGTCACGGTCCTGACGACCGACACCGAGCTCTGGTGGACCGGCTCCATGCAGATGGGGATCGCGTATGTCCTCGAAAGCAACACCGGCACTGATGGCTATGTGCTGATGCTCAACAACGACACCGAGCTTGTTGGCGACTATGTCGAACAACTTGTGATGGCCTCGCGCGAGTTCGATGCGGCCGTCTGTGGATTGATCGTCGATAGCCGCGACCCCGATCGAATTCTGGACGCGGGCGAATATGTCGACTGGCAGAACTATGCGTTTCCCGTAAAAAATTCCATCGATGCCGGCGACCGTTTCGTCGGCGACGTCGACGTGTTGCCGGGCCGCGGCAGCCTAGTGCCGCTGCATATGATCCGTGCCGCCGGCAACGTGGACGCGGAGCTGCTGCCGCATTATCTCGCGGACTACGAATTCTTTACCCGCCTGAAACGCGCGGGCTTCAGGCTCGGGGTGTGTTGTGAGACGAAGATTCTTGCGCATGTCGAAGAGACCGGCATCATGCCCTCGGGCGGCCGTTCCAGCCTTCGGCAGTTGTGGCGGGAGGCTTTCTCGCGCCGATCGATGAACAACGTCCGCGACCACTGGCGCTTCGTGAACCGTCACGCGCCCGATAAGTTGCGTGGTTGGATTAAGCGAAGGCTGGCACGTCGTGTGTTTTTCGATTTCGCGTTGCGGAGCCAGTTGCGGCCGATATTTCTACCCTTGCTCTGGATCGTACGGTTGCCTGGCCGGATCATGATGATAGCTCGAGGCCAATGGTACAAACTTCGCGGTCTGCAGAGTGCAATCGATCGCCATGGTTGGGACGTGCTGTGCTTTCCCGGCGAGTTCCCGGCATTCCTCCGGGGGCCCTCCTACCTGCTCCTTGCCCCTGGACCGATCAGCGAGGAGATGGTGCTGCTTGCCGGGCTCGATTCCGGAAAACTGGTGTCGGATGGAACGCTCCGCCGGCTCCAGTGCGGTGACTGGTTCGCGTTCCAGAAGGTGATGTTCGGCAATCACCCACAGGCGAGGAAGCTTGCGCGCCTTCGGCGGATGGCCTGGAATCCTTTCCGCAAGATCTCCAACACGCTTGCATGGCGACGTGCGCGCGCGTCGATTGGAGGGCCATCGTGATTGGTTCCCCCGTCATCGCGCTCGAACTGATCGACGATCCTGCCTGGATGGGCGGTGTCCTTTATCTGCGCAATCTCGCAATCTGTCTGTCGCGGCTTCCCGCCGGTGAGCGGCCCGAATTGCGCCTGCTTGGGCCTTCCAGCGCCGTTGATCGCGTCGCCGCTGAGATCGGCGCCAGCGTCCCCGCCGCGGGCGGGATGCTGGGCCGTATCCTGTCACGCTTGATGCCGCAGGCGCGCGGTGAACAGCCTGTTGATCTCGTCTATCCCGGTTTCGGCGCGACCGTTCCTGGAGCCGTCACGCTGCGCTGGGTTCCGGACTTTCAGCACCGCCATCTCCCGCATCTGTTCGGAGAGGCGGAGATTGCCGCCCGCGACCAGGCCATCGGTGCCATCGCGGCGCGGCCCGGTCCGTTCGTGCTGAGCAGCGAGACCGCAGCGCAGGACTTTGCGCGATTTTTCCCGGGCCACCATGCGCGTCCGCGTGTCTGGCGGTTCCGGTCGCTAGTTGACACGACGGCGCCGGCCAATCCTGCGACGTTGCGCAAATATCGGGTGCCGGAAAAATTTCTGTACCTGCCCAATCAGTTCTGGGTGCACAAGAATCACGTGATGGTATTCCGCGCGCTTGCGAGGCTGCGCGCCGAGGGCGGCCCGGAGATCCCGTTGGTATGTACCGGTGCGATCGCGGATCGGCGCAATGAGGCGCATTTCGGCCTGCTTGAGACGCTCGCCCGGGAGAGCGGGATTGTGCCGCAGCTCCATTTGCTAGGTCTCATCGACCGTAGCGAGCAGCTGGACGTGCTCCGCCATGCCGCGGCTGTCATTCAGCCGTCGCTGTTCGAGGGCTGGAGCACTGTCGTCGAGGATGTACGCGGAATCGGGCGCCCAATCTTTCTCTCAGGTATCCCGGTGCACCGCGAACAGGCTCCGCCCCGCTGTACCTATTTCGACCCCGCCGATGATGCCGCACTCGCACGCCTGCTCGGTGATGCGTGGGATGGTCTTACCCCAGGCCCTGATCATGCCGCCGAGCGCCGAGCCGCCGAAGAACTCGACGAACTGGTTTTGGAGGCCGCTCGCACTTTCATGTCGATCGCAAGGGAGACGATCGACATGAAGGACAGCCGCGATAGCCCGTGACGTGCCACAGCGCTGCCGCGTGCTGGTGGAATAAAAGATCTCTAGGAGCTATGCTACGGCTCCACGCGCGTAGCTGATGGCCTGCAGGGCCCGGCTCCTGTGCAGCATCGTTCAATCTTCCGCGCGGTCTTTCCAGTGTCCATTCGTATCGCGATCGAAATGTTCGAGGACGCCCGCTGGCTGGGTGGCTCGATTTATATCGAGAACCTACTCTCCGCGCTTTCGGCCTTGCCCCAAGACGAGAGGCCCGAAGTTGCAATGCGCTTCTTGTCCGACCCGACGACACCACTGGCGCAGCGCCTGCGGGCCTTTCCCGTCGCGCAGACAATCAAAGGCTCCTCGCGTCTTTTGGCTCGTGCGCGGAGGCTCCAGCGCGCGGTTTTGCGCCGTGCGCCGGCGCTGACCAGGCTGTGCCCGGGCGATCGCGACGAGGTATTTTTTCCCGTATTCGATGCGTCTCTGCCGAGCCGCCGCAACCTATATTGGATTCCGGATTTCCAGCCGTTGCGGCTGCCGGATCTGTTCGACGCAGATGAGCGCCGGGTGCGCAAGGAAGCTATGGCTGCCATCGCCCGCACGCGCGGAACTCTGCTGCTGTCCAGCCACGCTGCTTTGGACGACTTCCGGACATATTTTCCGGACGCCACCGTCCGGCCCGTTGTCTGGACCTTCTGCAGTACCCTGGTGGCAGGCTCGGCAGAACAGGGCCAACTGGCGCGCGCGCGGCACCAGCTTTCGGAAAAATTCCTTTATGTCGCGAACCATTTCTGGCGGCACAAGGACCATGCGACGTTGTTTGAGGCGCTCCACCTGCTTCGTCAGCGAGGTCTCGTGATTCCCGTGGTCTGCACGGGATTGATGGAGGACCGGCGCGCGCCCGACCACGTGCCGGCGCTGCGGCGGCTGGTCGAACAGTGGGAACTGGACGAGCAAATCTGTTTCCTAGGGCTGGTGTCACGCGCCGAGCAGGTCGAACTGTTTCGGATGGCGGCAGCGGTTGTACAGCCGTCTCGTTTCGAGGGCTGGAGCACGGTGATCGAGGATGCGAGGGCACTTGGGAGACCGGTAATCGCGTCTGATATTCCCGTGCATGTTGAGCAGCTTGCGGATTATCCGAGCAGCTGCATCTTCCCGGTTTCCGATCCCGCTGGACTGGCCTCGGCCCTCGCGGATGTATGGCCGAAGCTTGCATCGGGACCTGACCTCGTGCAGGAAGAGCAAGCCGCCGCGCGCCTTGTTGACCGGCGGCTGGAACGGGCACGCGCCTTCGTTGCGCTGGTGCAGTCGGTGGCCTGATCGGCTAGTTGCAGGCAACGGAGAGCGCAACCATGTGCGGCATTAGCGGCCTCATTTCGTCGGATATATTGTCGGCGAACGATATCGCTGCGGTGCGTGCAATCAATGCGCGCCTGTTGCACCGCGGACCCGATTCCGACGGTGACTTCCAGACCGATCATGCCATGCTGGCAATGCGGCGCCTGTCGATCATCGATCTGGCTGGCGGCCGACAGCCGCTATTCAACGAGGACGGCAGTATCGCGATCGTTTGCAATGGTGAAATTTACAACCATGCGGCACTGCGCGACGAACTGAAGTCGCTTGGCCATCGATTTTCGTCGATGAGCGACGTCGAAACCATCGTGCATGCGTATGAGGAGTGGGGCAACGACTGCCTTGCACGCCTGCGCGGTATGTTCGCCTTCGCACTTTGGGATGGCCGCTCCAACAAGTTGCTTCTCGCCCGCGATCGTCTCGGCGAAAAGCCGCTGTTCCTGCATCGCTCGCCCGATGGCAGCCGGCTCTGGTTTGCCAGTGAACTCGCTGCCGTCTCTCAGGTCATGCCGCGGCCGCTGCGCTTGTCGCCCGAGGCCTTCAATCTTTTCCTGACATTCCAATATGTGCCCGAGCCGGTCACACCGCTGATCGGTTTGGAACAGCTTCCGGCTGGTCATTATCTCGAATTGGCGCCTGCCGCACTCGACGCCCGCCCGGTTCCCTACTGGAATCTTTTGGACATCCGTGAGGATCCAGCAGAGCCGGTGCGCACCACCGAGGAAATTCTCGACGACGCTTGCCGGCTCATGGGCACGGCGGACGTGCCAGTGGCCGTTGCATTGTCGGGCGGTATCGATTCTAGTCTGGTGGCTGCGCTGACTGCGAAGCATTTTCCCGGCCAGATCCATGCATTCACGATTGGCTATGAAGGCAGGCCCGAGAGCGACGAGCGCAACTTTGCCCAGACGCTGGCCCATGAGTTGGGCATTGGCTTCACCGAGGTGGAACTGCGCACGGCCGACGTCGTCGACCGCTTCCCGCAACTGATCAGCGCCATGGACACGCCCATCGGCGATATCGCGGCCTTCGGTTATTACTCGGTGGCGGAAGCCGCGCGCGCCGCCGGCTATCCGGTGCTTCTGTCCGGCCTCGGCGGGGACGAATTCTTCTGGGGCTATCAGTGGGTACGCGAAGCCATGACGCGCAATGAGGCGCTGCAGGCGGGTAAGCCTGTGCGCCAGTCCTGGTGGCATCGCCTGCTTGGCCATGAGGCGTCGACCACGATGGAGTTCTTCGGGGTGCATCCCGATCTCCGCAATGGCGACGCGAATTCGCGTCGCATTATGCCCGAGGCTGCGCGCCGGGCCCTGCCGCATGACTTGTGGCTCAGCGAAACGCGTCTCGACAAGTCGTTGCCGCTGCATCTCGCCACGACGGAATTGCTGAACCGGACGTGGTTGCGCTCGAACTGCCTGACTCTCATCGATCGCATGACGATGGCGCATTCCGTCGAGGGGCGACTGCCATTGCTCGACGTCCAGCTCGTGGAACGGGTGACCGGCATGCGCAATTCCGGCCTTGCCGACTGGCACCAGCCGCACAAGCATCTGCTCGTCGAGGCACTGCGGGACGCGCTGCCTGCGGATGTTCTGTCGCGCAAGAAGCAAGGATTTACGCCGCCGATCGGCAAATGGATGAGTGGGATTGTGCAGCGCTATCTGCCGCTTCTAGCCGACGGGGCGCTGGTTCGTCAGGGGCTGATCCGGCCAGAGGTGGCAGACGGCGGGCTGGGCGGCTATGACCAGTTCTTCCTCTATAAGCTGGTACTGCTCGAGTGCTGGTCCCGCCGGCACATCGAAGGTGAAGAGCTGACCGTCGGTGCGCCGTCGAAGCGTGAACACGCACGCGTGTAATTCAGGGCAGCCTCGGCCCACCAACTCCTCATTGTGAAAGGCAATCGTGACCAACAGCAACCAGGTGGCGCTCGTGACCGGAGCGCGGGGCTCTATAGGTCGGCATGTGGCGCAGGCGCTGTCGTCCTTCGGCTGGCAGGTGCACGGCCTTGGCCATGGCGAGTGGGCCGAAGGCGCCGCCACCGCCGGCCTGCGCCGCTGGCACGCCGGCACTGTGGATCTGCCAGCGTTGCGCGCGCTTGCGCTAAAGCCAGACCTGATTGTGCACTGTGCCGGCAGCGGATCCGTTGGCGCGTCACTCGTCGACCCGTTAGCCGATTTTCAGCGTACGGTCGGGTCGACGGCCGTGCTGCTCGAATATATGCGTGCCGATTGCCCGGCAGCGGCGCTGGTCTACCCGTCGAGTGCGGCGGTTTATGGTCATGCCGAGCGGCTGCCGACGAAGGAAGACGGGCCGCTATGCCCGGTCTCGCCCTACGGCTTCCACAAGAAGATAGCCGAGGAATTGATCCGCGCCCATGGCGTGATGTTCGGCCTTCGGGTCTCCATCGTGCGCTTGTTCTCGATTTATGGAGAGGGCTTTCGCAAGCAGCTCCTATGGGACGCCTGCGGCAAGATTCTCGCCGGCGAGCGGGAGTTCTTTGGCACCGGTGACGAGACACGCGACTGGCTGCATGTCGACGATGCTGCTGCTCTGCTGATCCGCGCAGGCGAGGTGGCATCGCCCGAATGCCCGACCATGAATGGTGGTACAGGTGAGGCCGTTACGGTCGCAGCGATCCTTAACGAGCTCGCGATTTTGCTCGGCGTCGATGAAAAGCCGCGTTTTGTAGGTGCCACGCGCGCCGGCGATCCTCGGGATTATCAAGCCGACATGACGCGTGCGTTGCAATCGGGATGGGCGCCGTCCACCAGTTGGCGTGAGGGCTTGCGCCGCTACGTTGCCTGGTATCTTGAGGAGCGCGCGCGGTGATCCGCGCATGGCTCTCCGCCCTTGGCCTCGGGACGGCCTTGCGCCGGGCATTCGGCATTCGGCTGGGCCGGTTGTTTCAGTACCCGCCGAGAGCCCTATCGGTGCCCTCGATTGCAGCCCCCGGGTTGGACCAAAATCTGCCCTCCATTGCAATCGTGACGCCCTCCTTCAACCAGGCCGCGTATGTCGGAGCGACAATGGAAAGCGTGCTGTCGCAGGGCTACCCGCACCTGGAATACATCGTCCAGGACGCAGGCTCGACGGACGGCTCGCTGGATGTGCTCGCGGATTTTGCCGACCGTGGCGTAACCGTCGTGGTCGAGCCCGACCGCGGACAGTCGGATGCGCTCAATCGCGGTTTCGCCCGCACTTCCGCCGAGATTCTGGCCTATTTGAACTCCGACGACATGTATGTACCGGGAACACTGCATCGGATCGGTCGCTTCTTCCGGGACCATCCTTCTGTGGATGTGGTCTACGGCAATCGATTGGTGATCGACGACCATTCGCGCGAGATCGGCCGCTGGATCCTGCCGCGGCATGATGCGCAGGTACTGCCACAAATCGACTATGTTCCACAGGAAACGATGTTCTGGCGTCGTAGGATCTGGGAGCGTTGCGGCGCCCGTTTCGACGAGAACGCAACCTTTGCGCTAGACTGGGACTTATTGCTGCGATTTCTCCAGCACCAGGCTGTCTTTCGTCATTTGCCATGGCTGTTTGCGTTGTTCCGCGCCCATGCCGCACAAAAAACCCAGGCAAGTTTCGTCGCTGACGGGGCTGGCGAGATGCGACTTTTACGATTGCAAAACCGTGCACAAAGTGGGAACTACTTCCAGCGTTTGGCGTCGCATGGCTTTTTTCTCCTGGCCCACCAGCAAGCGGACAAGCGGTTCGCTCGTGAATTGCGAGATAAGTTGACAAGATGACGATGAAGAAAGCTCTGATCACTGGCGTCACCGGACAGGACGGATCCTATCTGGCCGAGTTGCTCCTCCAGAAGGGCTACGAGGTGCATGGCGTGAAGCGCCGCGCTTCGCTTTTCAATACGGATCGTATCGATCATCTTTATCAGGACCCCCATGAAGAAGATCGTCGACTGATCCTGCACTATGGTGATCTCACCGACTCATCAAGTCTTGTGCGCATCATTCAACAGGTGCAGCCGGAGGAAATCTACAATTTGGCAGCTCAGTCCCACGTTGCCGTGTCGTTTGAGGAGCCGGAATACACGGCCAACTCCGACGCGCTGGGTGCGCTGCGTATCCTAGAGGCCATTCGTATTCTTGGCCTCGAAAAGAAGACTCGATTTTATCAAGCGTCGACGTCGGAACTTTACGGGCTGGTTCAGGAAACGCCGCAGACCGAAACCACGCCGTTTTATCCGCGCTCGCCCTACGCGGTGGCCAAGCTGTATGCTTACTGGATTACAGTCAACTACCGCGACGCCTACGGGATTTTTGCTTGCAACGGCATCTTGTTCAATCACGAAAGCCCTGTTCGCGGCGAGACCTTCGTAACGCGCAAGATCACGCGTGCGCTCGCGCGCATCAAGCTGAGTCTGCAGGAATGTTTGTATCTCGGCAATCTCGATGCGCTCCGCGATTGGGGGCATGCGCGTGACTATGTCGAGATGCAGTGGCTGATGCTTCAGCAGGAACACCCAGAAGATTACGTGATCGCGACCGGCGTTCAATATTCGGTACGCCAGTTCGTCGATGCCGCGGCGAAGGAATTGGGCATCTCAATTCGCTGGGAAGGCAAAGGCGTCCAGGAACGCGGTTATTGGGAAAATCGTGTGGGCGCCGATCCCTCTCAACCGATCGTCCGCGTTGATCCACGCTATTTCCGACCTGCCGAGGTGGAAACACTGTTGGGCGATGCCAGCAAGGCGCGCAAGCAGCTTGGCTGGGTGCCGAAGACGACGTTTGCAGAGCTAGTCTCGGAAATGGTTCGCGAAGATCTTCGGTCGGCCGAGCGTGATGAACTGGTCAAGCGCCACGGCTTCAAGTCGATGAACTATCATGAATGAGCGTCCGGCTGGCCCGCGAAGGTAAACGTGTTGGGCTTGGACGTGTGAAGGGGCATGCGTCTGATCACGATCGGAGCATGAGGACTGATATCTGGAGAGTGAGCTCACAGCGCACTTCGGCATTCCATGATCCGATCAGGCCTTCCGGCCGGATAGTGGGTGCTTCAGTAGATGCCGTATCGGCAGACTTCTCTGATCTTGCGACGTTGCACGCACGTAATGTGCTCGCTTCTAATGACTGTCCGTGCCGGTGTTGGTCGGTGAGAGTTGGAAACTGCAGATGGACAAGAATGCTCGGATCTTTGTCGCCGGTCATCGCGGCATGGTCGGCTCCGCGATCGTCCGCCGGCTGCTTGCTGCCGGCTATACGGATATCGTGACCCAGGCGAGGGCTGAACTCGATCTGACCGATTCCGTCGCCGTCTCAAAGTTCCTGGCAGACACCCGACCTGACTACATCTTCATGGCTGCCGCCAAAGTCGGTGGCATTCATGCGAATGATACTTATCGCGCCGAGTTCCTCCATCAAAACCTGATGATCGAGGCGAATATGGTCCACGGCGCCTGGCAAGCTGGCATCAACCGGATGCTATTCTTGGGGTCGAGCTGTATCTATCCGCGCGATTGTCCGCAGCCTATCCGTGAAGACTACCTGCTGACTGGTCCGCTCGAGCAGACCAACGAGGCTTATGCGATTGCCAAGATCGCCGGCGTCAAGCTGTGTGAGAGCTATAATCGCCAGTACGGCACGCATTACGTCTCTGCGATGCCGACCAATCTGTTCGGGCGCAACGACAATTATGATCTGCAGAACAGCCACGTGCTTCCGGCGCTGATCCGCAAGACCCATGAAGCCAAGGTCGCGGGCGCGAGCGAACTCGTCGTGTGGGGATCCGGCACGCCACGCCGCGAGTTTCTCGATGTGGACGATCTTGCGGACGCCTGCGTGTTCATGATGGAAAGAGGCATCGAGGGAGGGCTCTACAATATGGGCCGCGGCACCGATGTGACCATCAGCGAGCTCGCCAGGACGATCATGGAGATCGTTGGCTTCAGCGGCCGGATCGTATTCGATGTTTCCAAGCCGGACGGCACGCCCCGCAAACTGCTCAATATTGACCGTCTGCGCGAACTCGGCTGGTCGCCGCGCATATCGCTGGAAGACGGTATTCGCGAGGCTTATGCCGACTTCCTTGCTCGACATCAGGTTGCGATGTAAACGATCAGGCATGACCAATCCGCTCGTCACTGTGGTGGTGCCGTCCTTCAACCAGGCGCAGTATCTTGAACAGGCCTTGAAGTCCTTGACGGATCAGGACGTGCCGCTTGAGATCTTCGTCATGGATGGTGGATCGACTGACGGATCGGTGGGAATTCTGCAGCGCTACGCTCCGCATCTGGCGAGCTGGCGCAGCCACAAAGACGACGGACAATCAGCGGCTATCAACGAAGGCATTGCGCTTGGAAGTGCCCCCTTCGTAGCCTGGCTCAACAGCGATGATTTGTTGCTCCCCGGGGGGCTGCACAGGCTGATCGATGCGCTTGAGGCTGCCCCATCCGCCCCGGCTGCGTATGGTCGCGCCTGGAACCATAACGAGGCCAATGGCCGGCGCACGCCGGTGTGGGTCGAGCCGTTCGAACTGCGACGTCTGGCTCAACGCTGCATCGTCTCCCAGCCTGCGACCTTAATCCGCCGATCGGCATGGCAGCGGGTCGGTGGACTCGATATCTCACTGCGAATGGCGATGGACTATGACTTGTGGTGGCGGCTTTATCACGCAAGCGGCCCCCTTGCCTTTGTTCCCGATTACGTCGCCGTGAATCGCGATCATCCCGGTACCAAGACCAACACGTATCGCAGCCAGCATTATCGCGAGGCGATTGCCGTGGTGCGCCGGCATGCGGGCCGCGTTCCGCTCAAGTGGTGGCTGCTGCAACCCTATGCGGTCTGGTACAAAGCACTGCGTGGGATGCGTTGAGCGCACAGTGCAGGTCATGACAACACAAGCAGAAATTGTACGGGACGATCACGCCGGTCGCCGGTTGAAGGTACTGCACGTCTTCAAGACTTATCCGCCAGATACGTTCGGCGGCATTGAACGCGTAATACATGGCATCATACGCTTCGGCCGAGCGTTTGGCATCGACGGCGAGGTCTTTACTGTCAGTCCGTCGCCCGAACCTGCCGAAATCGATTTTGATAGCGTGCGTGTGTTTCGCGCGCGCCAGGATGCGTTCGTCGCATCCACGGGCCTGTCGCTGTCCGCCTTTCGCCGGTTTCGCGACCGCGTAAGCCAGGCCGACGTCATTCACTACCACTTCCCGTGGCCATTCATGGATCTGTTGCATCTGGCTCACGGGCGCGGGCGGCCTGCAATCGTCACCTATCATTCTGACATCGTGCGTCAGTCGGGGCTGCTCGCGCTGTATCGGCCGTTGATGATGCGTTTCCTCGCTTTGCAGAGCGCAATTGTCGCGACCTCGCCGAACTACATCGAGACCAGTCCGGTGTTGCGGCAATTTCCGCTGGTGACTGAGGTTGTGCCTATCGGCATTGACGCAGATCCGGGCAGCATCGATGCCGCGCTGCGGACATCATTTGCCGTGCGTCTGCCGCCGCGCTTCTTCCTTTTCGTCGGTGTGTTGCGTTACTACAAGGGCGTAAGCTTCCTCATCGAAGCCGCGCGGCAAAGTGGCCTGCCAATCGTGCTCGTTGGCGATGGTGAAGAGCGCGCTGCGATCGAGCGTGCAGGTTTGCCAAATTTGCATATGGTTGGCGCAGTCGGCGACG
Source organism: Tardiphaga sp. 813_E8_N1_3 (assembly GCF_051811025.1). Lineage (NCBI taxonomy): Bacteria > Pseudomonadati > Pseudomonadota > Alphaproteobacteria > Hyphomicrobiales > Nitrobacteraceae > Tardiphaga > Tardiphaga sp. 813_E8_N1_3. The sequence goes on along the minus strand of NZ_JBPWQE010000001.1, from coordinate 3,567,896 downwards.
CCGAAAAAGCGGTTCTGCTCGACTTGTGTTGCGGGTTCATTTTTCCCTCGCATCTTCGCTCCGAAGCATTCGGTGTTGCTCTTTTGGAGGCGGCACGTGCCGGCCGCCCGATGATCTCTTGCGCCATGGGCACGGGAACGGACTACGTCAATATCGACGGCGAGACAGGGATCACCGTGCCTCCTGCAGATCCGCTTGCGCTGGCGTCTGCGATGACGCGGATATGGGATAACGCGGAGCTGGCTGCAGCAATGGGACGTGCTGCGCGCGAGCGCTTCGAGGCGCTGTTCCGGGCAGAGAGGATGGCAGGGGCCTATGCGTCGATCTACAGGCGGGTTGCAAAGGCCCCCGGATAAAAAGGCGTTCTAGGCGACGACTACCTGGTCCAAAATTCTTTGGCAGCCTCGCGAATGGTCGCCGCTGGCATTCCGCTTTCGATCGGAAGCAGCGGGATATTTCCTGCGAAACATGCCCACGCGGCGAAGGTGGAGTGGCAGCCTATGACGCCGTTGCATCTCGACAGCAGCGTAAGGTCGTCGGCCGGTGATGTGCCGGTTGCAATCGTCACATCGAGACCGGGAAACTCGGCTTCATTACGCCGTTCATCGGAGCAGACCAAGAACGAAATCCTGTGCGGCGTCGACTTCTTGACCTCCAGCATTGCGCGAGCATAATCCGACGTCGGCACGAATAGAGCGCCGCCCGCGAATGTTCGGAAATCGCCGTGCCGGATGTGCACTCCGATCAAATAGTCGCAGTCAGACCGGGCCCTTGCGGCGATCTCATCGACGAGCTCTTGATGGTATCGCAGCGCAATACGTTCGAGAACCCCTTCCCGATGCCGGTGAAGGAGAGAGGCATCGCAGTCTCGCAGGCCGTGAAGAACAACATGCCGATGTCGCGCGAGCCAATCCGGGCGGGCAAGACTGTTTGTGCTTGGGGGAATCAATTTCATGAATCGCCTGATGCTCCATCTGGCAAATAGCAGGCGTGCTACCAGCGTGAACGGTCGAGCGGGGCCTCCGAACACTTCGGTGCCACGACCAAGGTGCTGGCGAAAAGGCGCGAGTGATTGATTGAACAGCGAGAAGCGAGGTGAGTGCTCCAGGCAGAATGCCAGGAGATGAGCATGGCTGAAGAGTTGATTGGCGAGCCGCCCCTGATCGTCGGTATAAACGAGTGTGGTGCTGATCTTGGCCGCTTTAGCAGCCCGTTGGTCTGTGCACATCAAGATCTCAACCAGGGCATGGGCGTTGTGATAGCGAATGCGTATGGAGATAATAGTCACCAGCCAATGGATATTGGGACGAGCGGCGTATGCTCGGATGGGTTGTATTGGCTGTGACAGACATATATCGCATAGCAGATCGATGCACGCACGCAATGGATGTCAGCCATGTGCAGGCGTGATTGACGTCGTTGCGGTTCTCATGTTCCCCAGATTCTTTGAACTGACGTTGCTCCGCTGCACGGTCCGCCATGGTCGGCTGCGCTTTCAATAGGGGATTTAATGGCGTTGCGCGTGTTAGTGACCGGCGCTTCCGGCTTCATCGGAGAGGCTCTTGTTACGGCTCTGGTCGCGTCCGGCCATCGGGTGCGCGCCGCTTCGCGGCAGCGCGCGAACTTTCCATCAGGACGGGTCGAATGGGTTCAATTGCCGGATCTGCGGGGCGCGGTTGAATGGTCTTCGCTGCTGGCCAATGTGGACGTTGTCGTACATCTGGCCGGAATTGCCCATCGCAATGGCGTACACGGCGACGCGATCGATAGGGTCAATCGAGGTGCCGTTGCGGCTCTTGCGGCGGCTTGTCAGCGGCACGACGTCAGGCGGCTGATCTTCATGTCGTCGGCCGGTGTGCATGCCGGGTCCACCTCGAAAGGTGCTGTAATAGAAGGTCACGCGCCGGATCCGGCGACCGCATATGACCGTGCCAAAATCGCAGCGGAACGTGCTGTGGAAGACAGCGGCGCGCCTTACACTATTCTCCGTCCAGTCGTCGTCTATGGCGCAGCTGCCAAGGCGAATTTCGCGCTCGCTGTCCGACTTGCCCGTTTGTCACTGCCGCTTCCCTTTGGCGCGCTTGAGATTCGTCGGTCGCTTCTCGCGATCGACAACCTGATCGCGGCCGTCATCTTCTGTCTCGACGGCGAGGCGACTCTCAATCAGACGTTTCTCGTGGCCGATCCCGAAGCGATCACGGTCTCCGCAATGTTCTTGCAGCTTCGTCGCGGCCTCGGCAGGCAACCCTGCCTCGTTCCGGTACCGCCGGCGTTTTTCGAGCATGTGCTCCGTATCGTCGGGCGCCCGGATATTTGGGGGCGTATTGGACAGGAATTCGTCGTTGATTCCACAAAGCTCCAGAGCGCCGGTTTTCGGCCCTTGGTTTCGACCGAGGAGGGCCTGAGGGCGGTTGGCGCCTTTTACAGAACGCGCCGACGTGCAGGCTGTTCTTCAGGACAGTGACGGCAGACGAGACGCACCGCGCAAATTGTCGTTCGGGCGGCAGACGTGTCGCTGCGGCGTTGAGAGTGCTTGCCTTGAAAACGGTAGATGCCGTTTAGCGCCGCGTCTATTTGCTTCCGACGTTGCATCCGAGCTTTTGTTGGATCGTGCCGACCATGGCCGTCAGCCATGGCTTGTATGAATCCGCAGTCAGGTGGATGCCATCGGTCGTCAGCTTTTCGCCCGACATCTTTGCTCTGAAGTCAATGAAGGCGATAGAGCGCGCATCGGCCAGCTTTCGTATGTCGCTATCGTTTTGATCCGCCAACGCTGTGGAAAAGTACATGTCGGAAAGCGGTGCTTTTTCGATCGGGGGGATGCCGGCATAAACGAATGAATCGGTTTTGGCCGTCAGCGCCGCTGTCAACGCAGTGTATCGTTTGGCAATTGGCGCAGCGTCGCGATATGCCTTCTGGGAATCATTCGTGCCCAGTGCGACGACGATCAGCGGCACCCGTTTGTTTCCGAAGATCGCGTCGACGAGTGGCAAGTAATTGGAGATCGCCAGCCCGCCGATGCCTGCATTAATCACGGGCCTGCCGCAGATCGCGGCCGGTAATAGCGCAAGTTCAGTGATGCTGTCGCCGACCACGACGACGGGATCCGTCACCTGGTCCATCTGACTGTGAATCGCACTCACGCGAACATCGGTGTGCAGGTGTCCTGCCTCCGGCCTGGCGTTTCCGCGAAGGTCTTCCAGCAGGAGCTCGGTCTTGCTTGAGAGCGCAGAAATTTGCGCTGTCTGAGCGCTGATCTTGTCGGAGATGGCCCGGCCGCCGACATAGACCGACCCGGAGAGTGCGCCAAGAGCGGCAACCAGCGCCGCGGACCAGATCGTCTTCATGGAATTAACCCGTTTTAGCGCAGATCACTCGATGCTCGATGATCTTATGACCTGTAGCGAAGAGAACCCGTCGTGTCATCGGTACGCCGCATACCTTGTTTTTAGAGCGGTAGCGGACGCAATTCGAGATCAATGCTGGCCCCGTCATCCACGATCTGATCGAAGGCATCGGTCGTGGCCATTACTGGCGTCTCGCCATCTGTCTTGTAGAGCGCATATCTTGCATCCCCGATGAATTGCAGTAGAGCTTCGAAGCCTCCCGGGACACTGCGATGCAGATACGGCGCAAATTCGACCACCATCTTGGGTCGGTAACGGCGAATTGTCTCAGCGCCAGATCTGAGAACGCTCAATTCATTGCCATCGACATCCAACTTGATGAAATGGACATTGGGCAATCCGAGTTCGGCTACAAGTGCGTCCAGGGAGCGAAACGCTCCGTTGGTCGATTTCAGGACGCCGCCGTGCACGCCATGCCGGTCAAGATCCTCCGCCGTGCTGGTAATCGGCCAGCTCGAATAGATGCTGTTGTTTTCGCTGCCGTCGGAATCGCTGAGGATTGCCTGAACGCAGGTCACGCGGCTCGTCAGGCCCGGATTGAGCGACAGGTTTCGCTGAAGCTTGCTCATGGCGTAGTCGGTCGCTTCAACGGCGATAACACGCCCGGTGTCGCCAACCGCCTGGGCCATCGGGAGCGTCTGTGCTCCGATATTTGCCCCCAGGTCCAGCGCGATGTCGCCGCGCTTCAAATGCGTGGTGAGAAAGCGCGTGGTCCGACGCTCGTATTGCGCGACGTACAGCGAAAAATCGATTCCCTCGCGCAGATCAAGCTCCCAATTGAAGTCGCTCCGCCGCGTTCGGACGATAGGGCCGACTCCAAGGCCTCCGCGCAGTGCGATCAGCGGCTTCGCCATGAAGCCGGCGATGGCTATTTTGGTTCGCGTCTTCATTTCAGTTCTGGCTACTCCGAGACGTCCGTCGTCAATGCTTCGCTGAAAGTCTCTTACCGCTCGGGACGCGCAGGTTCGGATACATCGTAGCGATCTCGCGATCCCGGGCTAAACACGTAATATCGGCTGAAGAGAAACGACGTAAATGGAATGATGGTGATGACGATGAACGTGGTGACGAGATAGGGGAGGCGAAGAATCGAATGGGTGCTGTAGGTGATGAGCTGGATCATCATCAGATTCCAGCCGACTAGGCAGAAGAACTTGACGACCGTAATGGGTCGAATGACGGATCTGTAGGTCACGAAGCCGTGGCCCATAAACGACACGAAAATTGATCCGATGCCGCCGACCAGAGAACTCTGCCATCCGTTTCCAGTCTGATTGTAGACGAGGTTGGAAATCACCAAAAAAATCAGATTGGAAGCTAATCCGATAAAAATGTAGCGAAGCAGCAGGAAGCTACCACGCTGACTGAACCGCATTGTTCGCCACAACTGATGCATGCCTGAACCTGCGCCTCTAATTGCTGCCCTTGCCATCTAGATGATCCATAACACGATACACATGTGTCCCATCAAACAGCTCGCGTTCCAACTGCACCTGCACGTCGAGACTCTGCGGGCTCAAGTCGTTCGGCAACAGCATAAAAACGGATTTCCCCCGACGTACAAGCTCCGTGATGACCTGTCCGGGCACCCATTCGCCGTTCAGCCAGAATTTGTTATTCCAGCGATTGTATGAGGCGACGAGCGGGCTGCGCCCAGCCATCTGGCGCGCAATTCGTTCGCCCGCGTACCCGATTCCGAACGCCACGGCATAATTGACATCGTGAACATCGTAGGCTCCGATCCAGATCGAATTCGGAAGTTCCGCCTTTAGGCTGGCCATCGATTGCATGAATTTGGATCGACGCTGAATTTCATCCCGCTGTGACAGGCTCGTCGGCAGTTCCGGCGCCCGAAAGGCGGCAAACCATACGGCATAGCACGCCAGGGAGCCAGCCAGGATCGCGCGGCGCGACGACCGTGGCAGCAACTCGCTGAAATGCAGGAAGATGCAGAGGCCGAGAAGCAGGGATGATACGATGACACACGGCACGAAGTAGCGGAAACCGAAATGCTTCAGAACCAGGGCGGTCAGCAGCAGCGATGCGCCTAGCGCTGCGATGACAAAGCGGCTGCGCCAGTCGGACATCCTTTCTTTGAAGGAGTTGTGGCTGGCTCTGACAGATGAAGCGACGATGACGGATGCAGCGACGAGCAGCAGCCCAGTGAGCCAATAATTCTTCAGCAAGCGCGATGCATTGCCTTTGACCGTCCCCCACTCCAGGACACCCGTCGAGCCACTGCCATATTGCCCCGTGTGGGTCGCGAGTTCCACATACCAGTTGGCCATTGCGAGGAGGCCGGGCAATATCGGAAGCAGCAGCAGCACGATTCCCGCGACGGCCCCGGCGACGCCGAGCAATAGCCTTCGTCGACTTTCTATCGCTCCAAGCAGCAAAAGAAGCGGAGCGCTCGTTATCTTTGCGACCAGCATGGCGGCGATACACAAGCCGATTGCGAATGGGAGCCAGCGTTTTTTGTCAAGCGTGTCGTCTCGATAGACCGTCCACTCGAGCAAGAATAGCGACAGCAGCAGGACGCCAAAAACCATGAGCGTTGCTTCGGCTCCAATCATGCCTGGGCGAACGAACTCGGCATATAGAATAGGGAGTGTTTGGATGAGGAGCGCTGCCTCCGTGTTCCGGAGCGCTTGCTTTGCCACAAACCCGAGCCACAACACGCAAAAAGCGAAAAGTACCATATTCGCGCGAGATACGAACCTGAGAGCCGCTTCAGGATCGCTCAGGATGATGGTAAGAAGGTTTTGCTGGCCTGCCGTCGATATCCAATTCCACGCCTGATACAGGCGAAGATAGCAGGCGATCAGGATAAATGACGTCGTGCCGGGATGAACGACGATGCCTGGCGAATGCAGTTCGGCGACGGCGGCCCCATTGAACAGGTACGCGTAGCTTGGGTCGTAGTCATAGCCAAAGGCGAGGTTCGTAAAACCGAAATAGATTGGCTCATACGATCGGAGCAGGATGTGGCCGACCACGAAGCAGAATACGGGAACGGTCAGGAGCAGACCGGTGGAGATAGAACGGTTCATCTCAAATGTCTTCACATCGTCCATTTGCAGATCATCGTTTCTCGATCGAGATCAGAGCAAACAGGCCGAGCAGCCTGTCGAGGCCAGTCCATTTCTCGATCGTCCGGCACGCCGGGTAAAGCGGTGCTGGCAACAAAGATGGTCCGGTATACCCGCCCGAAATGAGATAGCTGGCCGGCATCAGGGGCGAGGTCTTTCTCAAAACAAGATCTGGAAACAGGCGGTCAAAGCGTTGCCTGTCGCGCTCGAACACAATCCAGGGCAGCGCTCCGTTGGCGTCCGAAAGCGGACCGGACGATTCGAAATCCCAGTCGGTCCTCGTATCCTCAAAAGGTTCGTGATGGAGTTTGCGGTAGATGAGGGTTGACCACGGCGTTTTCCATGGCTCGATCATGATCAAGCGGCCGCCCGATTTTAGTGACGTGGAAACGTTTGCAAGGAAACGTTGCGAGCGCGGCAGGTGGTGAAATGCGTTCACCATGACGACCGCGCGCAACGCCTTGCAATCCTCCGGTAAACTCTCGCACGCATCGAACACGCGCTGCACGCCGTGCACGGGCATGACATCCGACGTGATCAGGTCCGGAATATACTCGTTGAGAAATCCGGCGCCCGAACCAATCTCGAGCACCGGCCCCGAGATCGCGGGAAGTTCGGCTTCAATCGTCGCGTACCATTCCCGATATATCCTATTCAGAAATTTCTTTTTCTGCAGGGTTTCGATGCGTTGATTGGTGACTGCGGGATCGTCGAGATCGGCGGTCTTCACATTTTCACCCTCTATCGGAATTTGAATTTGCGCGCCGCGAGCAGAACCATCTTCAGAAGGATCACGCCGTGCCGCCATCTCGCAATATTGGTCTCGCCGTAAACGCGCTCGTGATAGCGAATCGGCAAATCAATGATTTGCAAATTCTGCTTGGCTGCACCGAAAATCAGGTCGAAGTCGCCGAACGGGTCGAAGTCGCCGAAATACGATCTGCTGGCAACAATCTTCGCATACTGATCCCGATGCAGAACTTTCGTGCCGCAAAGAGTGTCCTGCAATTTCTGCCCCAGCACCCAGGAGATCGCGAGGCTGAACGCGCGATTGCCCAGCAAATTGAGCGGGCGCATGGCATTGCCTTCCATCGGATACACAAGACGCACACCGTTTATGAATTCGCCGGCGCCGCTGGACCATGCTCGCAGAAATTTGGGGAGATCTTCTGGCAGGACAGAAATGTCCGCGTCCAAGATCATCAGGATGTCGCCGCTGGCTTTGGCGAAGCCGAGTTCGACAGCGTTGCGCTTGCCCTTCTTGTCCTGCTTGTAAAGTGCAGAGGTGATGTCGGTGCGCGAGGAGAGTTCGCGCTGAATGACCTCGAACGTATCGTCCGTCGAATTACCTTCGACAAAAATGACTTCCGTCTCGCGGCCCATTTTTGGGATTCGCCGAAGCAGATCGGCGATATGTCCGGCCTCGTTTCTGGCTGGCACGATCACGCTGACCGTGAGTTCCGCCTCGGGGCGGAGCGTTCGTTTGCGCAGCACGTAAAAATTGGTCAATGCAAACAGCCGAAACGGCCACAGACGAACCAAATATCTGTTGAACAGCGTCGACAGGATCGGGATGTCCAGTGGCAACAGAATTTCCGGCGACGTGCTGACGCATTCAAAACCCGCAAGTCTTGCGATGTTTTGAATGTCGTGCGGCGAGAGCCAGTTCTGTCGCAACAGGGGTGTCGCCAGCCGAAACTTGCGGGCAAGCCAAAGCGGCCATTCCCAGATCTTGCTGTAGGAATTGATGATGACTCGGGTATCCGGCGAGATCTGTCCGGCAAGGTTACGAAGGGCGGCTTCGACATCCCAGAGATCGTCAACCAGATCGGACAGGATGACGTAGTCGATAGCCTCGTCGACTCTGAAGGAATGGGCGTCCTGGTTATGAAAGGTCACCCTCGGAAGGGCGGTCGCATTGACACGCTCAAGTCTCTCTTCCGAAAAATCGATTCCATAACCGCGTGACGGTTGTACGGCCGCAAGCAAATCTCCTGAGCCGCATCCGACTTCCAGAACACGGGCTCCCTGAGGAACCAGAAAGCGGTACAGATGGGCGAGTGTCCGTCGATAGGCGCGAGGCGCGGCGTTATTTCCACATTCAATGGTGGTTCTTGAACCCCAATGCCTTTTTCTCTCCGCAGTATAAACCTCCATGGGGGAAAGAGAGGACTCAGGTGCACGCTCGTTCATGAAAAACTGGTATCCAAAGTTGGCAATCGGGTTAGCTGCCTCCAATTAGTCTTTTTTGAAACACGATACTATCTGGAAACACCTAAACCGCATTTTGAGCCATCTGCGGTAGAGTTATTATCCAACCTGGAGTTGTTATTTGTTGTATTTGCATCTAAAGGCGGTGCAAGCCGGGCGCGACCGTTGCCTACAACATAAAAGCATTTCACGCAGATAGATTCAAAGGCGGACTTTGAGATAGATGGTTCCGTCTTGCTCGATCAGGGGAGTAGGCGTCCCGTTGAAGGTCCGCCTTCGCCTCTGCTGGCGGACGGTCTATGCTTAAACCATAAATCAGCTAGTCAATGCTTGACCGCGAGGTCATGCGAACGATCCCCGAGCCTTGCAGGCACCGCATCATTCTCAAGGACTGAAATGGCCGAGTCTGGCAACGCAGCAAATCCGGTAACCGGCCTCACCGACATAGTCCGGGCGCTAAAATTACATATGATCGAGGACGCGCTTTCTCTTTGGGCAGCAGAAGGCTGCGACCCGCGATCGGGTGGGTTCGTCGAGAGATTGAGTTCGGCAGGCGCCCCGGATCTTGCGGCCCCTCGCCGTGTCCGCGTGCAGGCCCGCCAGATCTACTGTTTCGCCAAGGCTGCGCAGCTTGGCTGGTATCCGCAGGGCGCCGAGATTGCGCGCAAGGGTCTCGATTACATGCTTGCCAAAGCTAAGTCGCCGGATGGCAAGCCGGGCTTCGTGCATATTCTCGCGCCCGATGGTTCGGTGCTGAACCCGCTGCGTGACACCTATGACCACGCTTTCGTCCTGCTGGCACTGGCGACGGTCTATCAACTGGATCGCGATGCAAAGGTGCGCGCCGAAATCGACGAATTGATGCAGTTCATCGATACGCAATTGCGCTCGCCCGACGGAGGCTATGTGGAAGGCGTGCCGGCTTCGATGCCGCGTCGGCAGAATCCGCAGATGCATCTGCTGGAGGCCTTCATCGCCGCCTTTGACGCGACTCATGATCAGGCATTTCAGGCGCGGGCCGGCGATCTGTTCGGTCTGTTCTCGTCGAATCTGTTCGATGCGAAGAGGGGCGTGCTCGGCGAGTATTTCGAACAGGACTGGTCGCGGATCGAACCGGTCAGCGTCGAGCCCGGCCATCAGGCCGAATGGGTCTGGCTGCTCAAGGGCTTCGAACGCATCACCGGCTGCCCGACCGGCAAGCAGCGTGCAGCGTTGCTCGAATCCGCGCTGCGCTATCGCGACGCCACCGGCTGTCTGGTGGACGAAGGCGACGCCCTGGGCAATATCGTCAAGGCAACACGGCGCTGCTGGCCGCAGACCGAGATCGTCAAGGCCTGGGTGGCGCAGGCGGAGTCAGGCGTCGAAGGTGCGGCCGACGAGGCACGGGCGGCGCTGATGCGGCTGGACAAGTATTATCTGCAGCATCCCGTCAAAGGCGGCTGGTACGATCAGTTCGACGGTGAGGGATGCTCGCTGGTCGATGCGATCCCGGCGTCATCCTTCTATCATATTCTATGCGCGGTCGCCGAAGCCGAACGGGTGCTCGGCGCCTGACCGCCTGTGCGATCTAGCGGATGGCTTCGTTCGGATCCGTCGGCTTGGTCCGGAACACCACGAAATGCGACATCGTGAAATTCACGATGAAGCTGACCAAAATGGCCAGAAGCTTGGCGGCGTAGACCGGCATGAAGTGCGACAGCACCACGAGCGTGGTGGTGGTCGCGATCACGCCTAATACACCCGAGGCGACAAAGCTGAGATAATCCTTCCGCCGCAGCACGCGGCCGGATTCGGCGCGGAACGTGATCATGGTGTTCATCACGTAGGAACACGATACGGCCACCAGCCAGGCTATGACATTGGCGGGCACCAGCGGCAGCTTCAGCACCTGATAGGCGAGGGTAAAGATGGCGAGATCGATGAGGGTGTTGCCGAGGCCAATCACGCCGAAGCTGATGATCTTCGACACCGTGGGGCGCGACAGCCAGGTCTCGACAATTTGTGGTAAAATCAGTCTCACGGCAGCAGGCATCCTCGATCTGGGCGGCTGCATAGCAGGATCGCCCGGGGAAGTCCGGCTTTTTATGATGCGCCGCGGCAGTCCTGCGCGGTCAGTTCCCGCGCTCGTCCGCGATGATCTTGCCGTCATTGGGCAGCGAGGCCGGCGCCATCAGCTCCACGGCCCCACCGAGCTTGCTGACGGCCCTGAGGGTGGCTGTGACGGCCTCCTGCAGGCCGGGCTTGTCCTGGGCTCCCACTTCGGCCTTCAGCACCATGGCGTCATTCTCACCGTCTCGGGACACCACCAGCCGTAGCCGTCCGAGTTCCGGGTGCCGCTTGCCGATTTCGGCGACCTGTTCGGGTCGCACGAACATGCCCTTGACCTTGGTGGCCTGATCGGCACGGCCCATCCAGCCCCGGATGCGCATATTGCTCCGGCCGCAGGCGCTGGCGCCGGGCAGGGCGGCGGTCAGGTCGCCCAGTGCCAGCCGGATCCACGGGTGGTGCGGATCCAGCGACGTCACCACGATCTCGCCGACATCGCCCTCGGTCACAGGCGCGCCGGTCCCAGGGGTCACGATTTCCAGGATGAGGTCCTCATTGACGATCAGGCCGTCCCGGGCCGGGCTCTCATAGGCGATGAAGCCCAGATCGGCGGTGGCGAAGGCCTGATAGGCCTCGACACCGCGCGATGCGATCTCGGCCTGCAGCGATGGCGGGAAGGCCGCGCCGGACACCATGGCGCGCTTGATGGATGACATGTCGCGCTGGGCGGCCTTGCCGGCATCCAGCAGGATCTTCAGGAAATCCGGCGTGCCGCTATAGGCGGATGGACGATAGGTCTCGATCAGTTCGAGTTGTTGTTCAGTGTTCCCCGGGCCCGCAGGGATCACGGCGCAGCCGAGCGCCCGCGCAGCGCCGTCGAAGATGAAGCCGCCGGGGGTCAGGTGATAGCTGAAAGTATTCAGCACCACGTCGCCCGCGCGGAAACCTGCGGCATAGAGCGCCCGCGCGCCGCGCCAGGGATCAGCCTGTTTTGACTCCGGCTCGAAAATGGGCCCCGGCGAGGTGAACAACCGGCCGAACGAGCCGGTCGCGCCTGACACGAAGCCGCCGAATGGTGGGCTGGCCTTGTGCAGGGCCGGCAGGTCGGATTTGCGCAGCACCGGCAGGTGCGCCAGTGCCGCGCGGCTGACGATCGCAGCGGGATCGATGCCCTTGAGATGCTCCGCATAAGCGGGCGCCTGCATCGCGTGGCGCAGCACATCCGGCAGGCGCGAAAACAGATTGGCCTGGCGCTGCGACGGATCGCAATTCTCGAGTGTGTCGAAGTGGCGCATCTGGATGAATCCTGGTGGTTTGGCGTCGTCGCGATTATTCCGGTAGCCTGTCGCGCCGTGCTAGTGGGAAATCATGTCGTCAGAACGTATCGTCCAATGGCTCGAAAGCTTCGGCCAACTCGATCTTCCTGCTGCCGTTGTGCTGGCCGCATTGGTGGTTGCCTCTTCGTTTTTGCCGGTCCCGCGAACCTTCATCGTGCTCGGCGCTGGTGCTGCCTTCGGCTTGCGCTCTCTCGTTGTCATTGTTCCAGTCGCCGCGGCTGCATCCGTTCTGGCCTTCATGCTGGCGCGCTCCGTTCTGCGCGGCTGGGTGGAACGGCAGACCGAAAAACGCGCGGCCTGGCGCCTCATTGCCCAGGCCGTCGATGACGAAGGCTGGCGCATCGTCGCACTGATGCGGTTCGGCGGACCATTGCCCAATTCGGTGCAAAATTATCTGTTCGGTTTGACAAATATCGGACTGCTCCCGTTCGCCCTCGTCACTTTCGTGTTCACGCTGCCGCAGATCGTGCTTTACGTGTATCTCGGTGCGTCCGGACGGGCGTTGTTGCTCGATGATGGACCAGTGCCGCTCAACCGTGTGCTGATTGCCATGGCCCTGGTCATTGTGCTCGTCATCCTGTTGCTGGTGTCGCGCCGCATTCGCGCGATCCTTGCGTGCAAGACCGGCGTCATGACGGCAGAGGCTGCCAGCAGCTAAAGCCATCGCTTGCGTCGCTTGAAGCTCTTCAGATTCTTGAAGCTCTTGCGCTGGTCGCCGGCGCCGCCGAGATAAAACTCCTTCACGTCCTCGTTGTCGCGTAATTCGTCGGCACTACCGTCGAGCACCACCTTACCCTGTTCCATGATGTAGCCGTGACTTGCCACCGACAGCGCGGCACGCGCGTTCTGCTCGACCAGCAGAATGGTGACGCCGAGATCGCGGTTGATCTTCTTGATGATGGCGAACACCTCCTTCACCAGCAGTGGCGACAGGCCCATGGAGGGTTCGTCCATCAGGATCATCTTCGGCCGCGCCATCAGCGCTCGCCCGATCGCCAGCATCTGCTGCTCGCCGCCGGAGAGATAGCCGGCGAGGCCGGTGCGCTCCTTCAGGCGCGGGAAGTAGTCGTAGACCATCTCGATGTCGGTGGAGACCTCGTTGTCCCTGCGCGTGAAGGCGCCGAGCCGCAGGTTCTCCAGCGACGTCATATCGGAGACGATGCGGCGGCCTTCCATCACCTGGAAGATGCCGCGGCGGACGATCTTGTCGGGATCGATGCCGTCGATGCGCGCGCCATCGAACAGGATCTCGCCGCGCGTGACTTCGCCGTCTTCGGTTTTCAGAAGGCCGGAGATCGCCTTCAACGTCGTGGACTTGCCCGCACCATTGGCGCCGAGCAGCGCGACAATCGCGCCCTTCGGCACCTCCATGCTCAACCCGCGCAGCACGAGGATCACGTCGTCATAGACGACCTCGATATTACGGATGTCGAGCAGGGGGGCGGTGGCGGGCGCTGTTGAAACTTGCGCGCTGGTGTCGATAGCTGTCTGCATCAATGACGCTCCTGAGATCGGCTGGTGCTAACCTCTCCCCGCCTGCGTGGAGAGGTCGACCCGGCGTAGCGCTGCGAAGCCGGGGCGGGTGAGGGGGATTCGACATTAGCTCAGAGCCTGCTGAGGCTCCCCCTCATCCGACGCGGACTACGTCCGCGCCACCTTCTCCCCGCCTAGCGAAGCTCCGCTTCGCCGGGCGGGGAGAAGCGAGAACTACCACCCATGCCATTCCGGCTTGCGCGGCAGCTCGACTGTCTTCACCTTCTCGAGCTTGATCGTGCCCTTGGCCATCAGATCGTTCAGATCGCCATCGGTCGCGCCGGAGACCTTCGAGCGATACAGATCGACCTTGGTGGTCGGGCGGTGATCCTTGTCGGTCCAGGTCGAGGGATTGCAGACGCCCTCCATGCCGGCCGGTACCCAGTCCTTCTTCTGATAGAAGCCCTTGGCGACGTTCTCGCCGGTGGCGCCGCCGTTCTTCGCGGCCCAGTCCAGCGCTTCCTTCATGTAGAGCGAGGTGCAGACCGCCGCGATGTAGTGCACCGGGCGATAGATCTTGCCAGACGGATCGGAGATCTTGGAAATCTCCTGCACCGTCTTCATGCCGGGCGCGTTGCCGCCCCAGCTCACCGCCGTGCGCAGCGGGAAGATCACGCCGTCAGCAGCATCGCCTGCGGCCTTTGCGGCGTTTTCATCCATGCCCCATACATTGCTCATGAACTGCACGTCGACGCCGGCAGCCTTGCAGGCCTTCATCACCGAGATGTTGGAAGCTGCGGTGTTGCCGAGATAAGCATAGTTCGCGCCGGCGCTCTTCAGGCTCAGGCACTGTGCGCTGTAGTCACCGGGCGCGAGTGCGAAGACCAGTGGCGGCAACACGTCAAAGCCGAGTTCGGCGGCGAGCGCTTCACCAGCCGCTTTAGGCGCGTTGGGGTAGGGATGATTGGCGCCCATATGGACATATTTCGGCTTGCCCGACTTGCCCTTGGACTTCCAGTCCTCCGCTGCCCAGGTCAGTTCGGCGCGTAGTGCGTCCGAATAGGACGGGCCGTAGAAGAAATTATACGGCGCGGGCTTCGCCTTGCCGCCGGCACCGGTCGGGTCGGTCAGCGCGGCCGAGTAGGAGCCCGAGATATCCGGGATCTTGTCCTGTGCGAGGAAGCCGGTGAGCGCCTCGGTATCTGCCGTGCCCCAGCCCATGATCGCCGCGACCTTGTCGGCGCCCGACCACTTCTTGTACAGGGCTATGGCGCGCGGCACCTGATAGCCATAGTCGTTGCTATCGAGATTGACCTGCTTGCCGCCGACGCCGCCATTCTTGTTGATCCAGGCATAGGTATCGACCACGCCCTGGCCGTAGGGCGTACCGACGTCGGAGGTGCCGCCGGAATAATCGGCGAGGTGGCCGACGGCGATCTGCGCCTGCGCACTGGCGGACGCACCCGCGATCAGAAGGGCAATGGACGCGGACGTTAGAAATGATTTCATCGTCATGAGCATTCTCCCGTTGGATTTTATATTTTGTCGTTTCGTCTAGTCCGTCCCGTTCTCAATGCGAGAACGGGTAGAGTTTCCAGTAGGTCTTGATCTGCCGCCAGCGATGCGCGAGTCCGTCGGGTTCGAACACCAGAAACGCGATGATGATGAGGCCGATGGCAATCTCGCGCAGGAAGGTGAGATTGTTGTTGAGCGCCAGCGCCTTGTCGATGACGCCGCCCTTCAGCTCCATGCTGATCCATTCCATCGCTTCCGGCACCAGCACCACGAAGGCCGTGCCCATCAGCGTGCCCATGATCGAGCCGGTACCGCCGATGATGACCATTGCCAGGAACAGGATCGAGCGCTCGATGCCGAAACCCTCGTTGGAGACCACGAGCTGGTTATGCGCGTACAGCGCGCCGGCGATGCCGGCGAAGAACGCCGCGAGGCCGAAGGACAGCGTGCGATATTTGGTGAGATTGATGCCCATGATCTCGGCCGAGAGATAGTGATCACGCACAGCCACCAGCGCGCGGCCGTCGCGCGAGCGCATCAGGTTGGTAACCAGCAGATAGCTCGCCACCACATAGGCCAGCACCACATAGAAATACTGCCGGTCGCCGCGCAGCGTATGGTCGAAGATCGAGAACGCTTTGGCCGTCGCCGGCACCGAGCCGCCGCTGAACCAGTCGGCGCGGGAGAAGAAGTCGAGCAGAATGTATTGCGCGGCCAGCGTGGCGATAACGAGGTACAGCCCCTTCAACCGCGCCGCCGGCAGGCCGAAAATGAGTCCCACGATGGCCGTTACCACGCCGGCGATGGGAATCGAGAAAAACACCGGGATCGGATAGTTGTTGGAGATATAGGCCGAGGTGAAAGCGCCGAACAGGAAAAACGCGGCGTGGCCGATGGAAATCTGGCCGGTAAAGCCGACCAGGATGTTGAGCCCCAGCGCCGCGATGCCGTAGATGCCGATCATGATCAGCTGGCTGAGCCAGTACTCGCTGAGCAGTTGCGGCGCGAAGCAGATCAGCACCACGCCGAGGATCGCCGCGTTGCGGCTGGTGGTGGTCGGAAAGATTGTGGTGTCGACCGCATAGCTGGTGCGGAAGTCGCCGGCCGGGATGAGGGAGGGGCTGGCCATGTGTTACACCCGCTCGATGTCTTTGGTGCCGAACAGGCCGTAAGGCTTGATCATCAGGATGATGATGAGCACGTAGAACGGCGCGACCTCATAGAGATTGCCCCAGTGCAGATATTCGCTGTCGATGAATTGCGCGAAGTTCTCTAGCAGCCCGATGATGATGCCGCCGACCACCGCGCCGCCGATACTGTCGAGACCGCCGAGGATGACCGCCGGAAACACCTTGATGCCGTAGATCGACAAGCCGGATGACACGCCGTTGACGACGGCGACGACGACGCCGGCGACCGCGGAGACCATGGCCGAGATCGCCCAGGCCATCGCGAATACGGTTTTGACGGAAATGCCCAGCGATTGCGCCACCTGCTGGTTGAACGCGGTGGCGCGCATCGCCAGACCCCACTTGGACACTTTGAAGAACCACGCCATGCCGATCATCATCGCGACGGAGACAACCAGGCTCATCACGTAGACGGTCTGGATCTGTAGGCTACCGATAGTCACCGACTGGCTGGTGAAGACACGCGGGAATGGCTGCGGGTTGACGCCATAGATCCATTTCAGTGCCGCCTGAAACACGGCGGACAGCGCGATGGTCACCATGATCACCGAGATGACCGGCTCGCCGACCAGCGGCCGCAGGATCACGATCTGGATCAGGATGCCGAAAGCGAACATGAACACCAGGGTCATCGGCATGCCCAGCCAGAACGGCACCTGGTATTTGGTCAGCAGCGTCCAGCACACCCACGCGCCGATCAGTAGCAACTCGCCCTGCGCGAAGTTTACGACCTGGGTGGCTTTGTAGATCAGCACGAATGACATTGCGACCACGCCATACAGCGTGCCGACCACGAGGCCGTTCACCAGAAGCTGGAGGAGGAACTGCGTGTTCATGCTGTCGGTCTCATTCGGCGGCCTGTGCGTGAGCTGCATCCCGCGCCATGTCCACCACGACCAATCGCGTGCGGATGCGCTGGGAGGTGCCGTCCTGGAAACGGATCGTTGTGTCGACGGGGATATCCCGCGCGCCACCATAGATGCCGTCGATGATATCGGCGTATTTCTCGTTGATGACGCTGCGGCGGACTTTTCGGGTGCGGGTCAGCTCGCCGTCGTCGGCGTCGAGCTCCTTGTACAGCAGCAGGAATTTTGCGATCCGCTGCGCGGGCGGCAGCGTGGCATTGACCGTCTCGACTTCCTTGCGGATCATCTCATAGACCTCGGGGCGTGACGACAGGTCCGTATAGGTCGTGAACGAGATGCGGTTCTTCTCGGCCCATTTCGAGATGATCGAGAAGCGGATGCAGATCATCGCCGCGAGCGCGTCGCGGTTATCGCCGAGCACCACCGTCTCGGCGATATAGGGCGAGAACTTCAGCTTGTTCTCTATATATTGCGGGGAGAAGCGTTCACCGCGCGCGGTCTGCGCGAGATCCTTGATGCGGTCGATGACGACGAGTTGCTTGTTGCCGTTGAAGTAGCCGGCGTCGCCGGAATGCATCCAGCCGTCGCGCAGGTCGGCCGCAGAGGCCTCCGGCGATTTGTAATAGCCGAGGAACATGTTGGGGTGCCTGACCACGATCTCGCCAACGCCCTGCACATCGGGATCGCGGACTTCGATCTCGATGCCACTGCCCATGGCAATGCCGGTGGTGTCGGGATCGACGGCGTCTGGCGGATGCAGTGTGAAGGCGCCCAGCGTTTCGGTCTGGCCATAGAGCGTGCGTAGCGGCACGCCCATGGCGCGGAATAATTTGAATGTATCCGGGCCGAGCGCCGCGCCGCCGGTGGCGGCCGAGCGCAAGCGTGTGAAGCCGAGACGATCGCGCAGCGCGCGGAACAGCAGCGTATCGGCGACGGCCGAGCGCTTGCCTTGCGCGAGTGCGGACAGGCCCGACTTCATGCCGAGTTCATACAGGCTCTGCTTCAACGGCGATGAATCCATCACCCGTGCGCGCACATCCGCTGCGATGCCTTCCCAGACCCGCGGCGCGAACAGCACGAAGGTCGGCGCGATCTCGCGGAAATCGTTCATCATGGTGTCGGCCTGCTCGACGAAGTTGACCTTCATCCGGCTCAGCAGACCTTTGCCGAGCGCATAGACCTGCTCCATGATCCAGGGCAGCGGCAGCACCGAGACATATTCGTCGTCCGGTCCCTTCGGATCGAACGACAGATACACCGCGCAATGGCCGAGCACGCGGCCCGCCGCGAGCATCGCCAGCTTGGGATTCGACGTGGTGCCTGACGTGGTGCAGAGGATAGCGACATCCTCGCCCTGCGTCGCATCGACCAGTTGATCGTAGAGCCCCGGCTCGCGCGCCGCGCGGTCGCGGCCCATCTGGGCGAGCCTGTCGGCCTCTAACAGCCGCGGGTCGTCATATTTCCGCATCCCGCGCGGGTCGCTATAGACGATGTGCTTGAGCGCCGGGACACGCTCGGCGAGGGTGAGCAGCTTGTCGACTTGTTCTTCATCCTCGGCGAACACGATCTTGGCTTCGCCGTAGTTGAGGAGATAAGCGGCTTCCTCATCCAGCACGTCGCGATAGAGACCGAGGCTCATCCCACCGATGGCATGCGCGGCGATCTCGGCAGCGACCCAGTCCGGCCGGTTATCGCCGATAATACCGATGACGTCGCCACGGGCGATGCCGAGCTCGACCATGCCGAGCGTGAAATCCTTCACCCGCGCATGGTAATCGTTCCAGGTGAACTCCCGCCACAGGCCGAAGTCCTTTTCGCGCAGCGCGATTTCGCTGCCATGTTCTTTGGCGTTGAGGCGCAGCAGCTTCGGATAGGTATCTGCCTGTTTGACGCGTCCGGCATAGTCCATCATGCGGCACTCTCCGCAGCGATAGGCGCATGGTCGGGATCGACGAGGGCTTCGTCTTCTTCACCGAGATAGGCGCGCTTGACGTGTGGATCGGCCAGCACGGCAGCCGGATCGCCCTCGGCGATCTTGCGGCCGAAATCCAGCACCATCACGCGATGGGAGATATCCATCACGACGCCCATGTCGTGTTCGATCATCATCACCGTCATCCCGTATTCTTCATTGAGATCGACGATATAACGCGCCATGTCCTCCTTCTCCTCGAAGTTCATGCCGGCCATCGGCTCGTCGAGGAGGATGAGGTTGGGCTCCAGCGCCATCGCGCGGGCGAGTTCGACCCGTTTGCGCAGACCATAGGGAAGGGTGCCTGCGGTCGCCTTGCGCACGCTCTGCAGATCGAGGAAGTCGATGATCTCCTCCACCTTGCGGCGATGCTCGAGCTCTTCCTTGCGGGCGCCGGTGAGCCAGTACAGCGAGCCGGTGAGGAAGTTGTTCTTCAGGAGGTGATGGCGGCCGACCATGATGTTGTCGAGCACGCTCATATGATGAAACAGCGCGAGGTTCTGGAAGGTGCGGCCGATGCCGAGGCCGGGGCGGGCGTTTGGATTGAGCCCGGTGATATCCTTGCCGTGGTAGAACAACTCGCCTTCGGTGGGACGGTAGCGGCCGGAGATGCAGTTGACGATGGAGGTCTTGCCGGCGCCGTTCGGCCCGATGATCGAGAACAGCTCGCCGTCATTGACAGCGAAGCTCACATCGGTGAGCGCGCGAACGCCACCAAAGCGCAGTGACACCCCGCGCACGTCCAGAGCAACCGCCACTCAAATCCTCCCAGATACGGCGCTTGTCGCGCTCTTTATCCACGTTCCTCGGATGGTCCCGAGCCTATATCGCCCGGTCACGCTAAGCCATTCTACTAATGACCTTTCGCGGTGGTCTTCCCTACGTCAAATCGGTATCCTGAAATGTCTCGCGGCGGACAATCTGCCTGCCAATTTGTCGCGCGAACGTTCTTTTGCGTTGCAACATTCGAAGTGAAGCGGACCTATGATTGCTGCAGATCATCTCAAGCGCATCGCGGCCTGGGCGCGGGACCTGAACGAGAAGGAGATAGAGGTCGCGCGCGCGGGCATCGTCGAGAAGTCGTTCAAGGCGAATGAATTCGTCTGTATGCGTGGCGACCAGTTCGAATACTGGACCGGCATTGTAAGCGGCCTGGCGAAGATCGGCACCATCTCGCGCAGCGGCAAGGAAGTCAGCATCACCGGCCTGACGGCGGGCGCGTGGTTCGGCGAGGGCAGTGTGCTGAAGAACGAACCGCGACGTTACGACATTGTCCCGCTACGCGACTCCAAGCTCGCATTCATGGAGCGCCCGGCATTCATGTGGCTGTTCGAGAACAGTGTCGGCTTCAACCGCTTCCTGGTCTCGCTATTGAACGAACGGCTCGGTCAGTTCATCGCACTGACTGAATATGGCCGCAGGCTCGATGCCACCGGGCGTCTCGCGCGCTGCATTGCCTCGCTGTTCAACCCGATCCTCTATCGCGACGCGACCAGGCATCTGGACATCACCCAGGAAGAGCTCGGTGCCATCACCGGCATATCACGGCAGAAGGCCAACCAGTGCCTGCAGACGCTGGAAAAGGAGGGTCTGCTGCGGCTCGAATATGGCGGCGTGACAGTGGTCGATCTAGAGAAGCTGGGCAGCTACGGCGATTAGGGATTCCCTCGCCCCGCTTGCGGGGAGAGGGTGGCGTGGACGAAGTCCGCGACGGGTGAGGGGGAGCCAGCGAGTGAAACACTGGCTCCCCCTCACCCGAAGCCTCGCTGACGCTCGGCTCCGACCTCTCCCCGCAAGCGGGGCGAGGTAAGGAAGTCGGCGCTTACACTTCCAGCCATTCCCTGCGCACGGCGTCATTGGCCTTGAGTTCGGCGGGCGTGCCTTCGAATACGATACGGCCGTGGCCCATCACATAGACCCGGTGCGAGATGCGCAGCGCGATCGAGAGCTTCTGCTCGACCAGCAGGATCGCGACGCCGCGGCGCGCGATCTCGGCGATGAGATCGCCGACCTGCTGGACGATGATCGGTGCGAGGCCTTCGGTGGGCTCGTCGATCATCACGAGTTCAGGATCGCCCATCAGCGTCCGGCAGATCGTCAGCATCTGCTTCTCGCCGCCGGACAGCACGCCCGCTGCGGTATCGGCGCGCGCGGCGAGGTTCGGAAACATGCCGAGCATGTCGTCGAGCTTCCACTTGCCGGGATGGCGCGGGTCCTTGACGCCCAGCATCAGGTTCTGTCGCACCGTGAGGCCCGGAAAGATGTCGCGATGCTCCGGCACGTAGCCGAGGCCGAGATGCGCGATCCTGAAGCTCGGCAGGCCGGCGATATTGGTGCCCTTGAAGGTGATTGTGCCGTGTGGCGGCACTTCGCCCATGATGGCCTTCACGGTGGTCGAACGCCCGACGCCGTTGCGGCCGAGCAGCGAGACCACTTCGCCGGCATCGATATGCAGATCGACGCCCTGCAGAATGTGGCTCTTGCCGTAATAGGCGTGCAGGTCCTGAACTTGGAGCATCACGCCACTTCCTCGCCGAGATAGGCTTCCTTGACCTTGGGATTGCCGCGGATTTCCTCCGGCGTGCCCGAGGCGATGATCTGGCCGTAGACCAGAACCGAGATGCGGTCGGCGAGGCCGAACACCACGCTCATGTCGTGCTCGACGATCAGCAGCGTTCGCCCCTCAGTAAGCCGCCGGATCAGTGCCACGGCACGCTCGGTTTCGGCGTGACTCATGCCGGCCGTGGGCTCGTCCAGCAGGATGACATCGGCGCCGCCTGCTATCGTGATGCCTATTTCGAGCGCGCGCTGTTCGGCATAGGTCAAAAGACCTGCGGGCACGTCGCGGCGCGATACGAGGTTGATATCCTGCAGGATCTGCGCGGTGCGGTCGCGCACCTCCGGCAGGTTGTCGACATTCTTCCAGAACGCGTAACGATGGCCGGTCGCCCACAGCACAGCGCAGCGCAGATTCTCCCACACGCTCATCTTGGCGAAGACGTTGGTAACCTGGAAGCTGCGCGACAGTCCGCGGCGGTTGATCTGGAACGGCGGCAGGCCCGAGATCACCTGATCGCGCAGCAGAATGCTGCCGACTGATGGCTTCATATAGCCTGAGATCAGATTGAACAGCGTCGACTTGCCGGCGCCGTTGGGGCCGATCAGCGCGTGGCGTTCGCGTTGGGCGACCGTCAGGTTGACGTTGCGGATCACGGAGGTGATGCCGAAGGTCTTCTCGACGCCGCGCAATTCAATGGCATTGCTCAGATCATTCCGGCTCATGCGGCCACTCCCTTCTCGCGCGCGGCGGTCAGGGCATCGTCCCAACTGCCGGCGACGCGCGCCCAGGTCTTGCGCGCGATGATGAAGCCGCCGATCAGCAGCACGGCGGCAACGGCCCAGATCGCAGGGTTCGCTGCATCGAATGGAATCCCGAAGGCTTTGATGTGTGAATCCTCGCCGGGATTGACGGTGAAGTGGACGGTGGTCTCGATCGCCAGCATCAGGCCGGTGATCATCGCCAGCGTCGGTACGAAGGCGACGAGATAGCTCGGAAGCACGCGGCTGAGCGTGCCGCCTTTCAGCAGCGGACGGTGCATCATCAGTAGTCCGGTGATGCCGCCGGGCGCGAACATCACCACGGCGATGAAAATCAGACCGAAATAGAGCTGCCAGACTTGCGTGAGATCGGAGAGGCCGAGCGACAGCAGCGTGACGAAGATCGCGCCGACGATCGGACCGATAAAGAAGCCGACGCCGCCGATATAAGTGGCGAACAACACGGTGCCCGATTGCACGGCGCCGAGATAGGCCGAATTGGCGATCTCGAAATTGATCGCGGCTAGCGCGCCCGCTATGCCGGCGAACAGGCCGGAGAAGCAGAAGGCGATATAGCGGATGATATGCGGATCGTAGCCGACGAATTGCACGCGTTCGGGATTGTCGCGCACGGCGTTGCACATGCGCCCCAGCGGCGTGCGGGTGAGGGCATACATCGCGATGACGGCGATCAACGTCCAGGCCGCGACCAGATAATAGATCTGGATCTGCGGGCCGAAGCTCCAGTCGAACAGACGAAGCACTTTGGTACGGTTGGCGGAGACGCCGGCTTCGCCGCCGAAGAAGGTGCGCAGGATCAGCGCCGAGGATGCGACGAGTTCTGCGACGCCAAGCGAGATCATCGCAAAGGCCGTACCGGAGCGCCGCGTCGACACCCAGCCGAGCAGCATGGCGAAGACGAGGCCGGCTGCGCCGCCGACCAGCGGCACCAGCGGCAGGGGGATCGCGAACTTGTTCCTGGCGATGATGTTGATGGCGTGGATCGCCAAAAAGCCGCCGAGGCCGTAGTAGACCGCGTGGCCGAAGGACAGCATGCCGGTCTGACCGAGCAGGATATTGTAGGACAGCGAGAAGATGATCGAAATGCCGATCAGGCTGAAGGTGGTCAGCGATCCGCCCGACGAAAACAGTTTCGGCAGCACCAGCAGCGCCAGCGCGGCGCCGATCCAGATGCCGTAGAATTTCAGCCGGTCGGAGGCGGCGGGACGGGGCGGCGCGATGGTTGCCGGAATTTTGGCGGTGGCGTCGCTCATGTGTCGCGTGTTCCCAGCAGGCCCATCGGGCGGAAGATCAGGATCAGCACCAGCAGTAGATAGGGCATGATCGGCGCGATCTGGGCGACGGTGACGTTCCAGATGTCGGACAGCCAGGTGGCGGCATAGTCGGGGCTGAGCGGGCCGAAGGCGCCGGCCAGCGAGCCGTTCATCGATACGGCGAAGGTCTGCACGAGGCCGATCAGCAATGAGGCGATGAAGGCACCAGGCAGCGAGCCGAGGCCGCCGACCACCACGACGACGAACAGGATCGGGCCCAACAAACCGGCCATGTTGGATTGCGTCACCAGCGCCGGGCCTGCGATCACGCCGGCGACGGCGGCGAGCGCAGTGCCGACGCCGAACACCAGCATGAAGATACGCCCGACATTGTGCCCGAGATGGCCGACCATATGCGGATGGGTCAACGCCGCTTGCACGATCAGGCCGATGCGCGTGCGCTTCAGCACTACCAGCAATCCGATGAAGATCACGGTGGAGACGACCAGCATGAAGATCTTGAAGGCCGGATAGTTGGTGGAAAACAGCGTGAAGGCCGGGAAGTCGAGCAGCGGCGGTACGCGGAAATCCACCGGGCTCTTGCCCCAGATGATCTGCACGATCTCCTCGATGGCGAAAGCAAGTCCGAAGGTGAACAGCAGCTCGGCGACGTGGCCGTTCTTGTGCACGTGACGCAGGCCATAGCGTTCGACGGCGGCGCCGAGCGCGCCAGCCAGCAGCGGCGCAAGGATCAGCGCCGGCCAGAAGCCGAACCAGCGGCTGATCTGGAAGCCGAAGAAAGCGCCGAGCATGTAGAAGCTGGCATGAGCAAAGTTCAGCACGCCAAGCATGCTGAAGATCACCGTCAGGCCAGAGGCCATCAGGAATAGCAGCATACCGTAGAGGACGCCGTTGAGCGTGGAAATGACGATCAGTTCAAGCACGAAGGACCTCAGGTCTTAATCGTCGGCGAATAACAAAAACGCCGTCATGGCCGGGCCTGTCCCGGCCATCCACGTCTTGCAAACGAGCGAAGGAAGGCGTGGATGCCCGGGACAAGCCCGGGCACGACGGAGTGCTAATTGCCAATCCGTCATCACGCCCATCGGCGCGGCCGCTTTACGGCCGTTCCATCTTGCAGGTCGTCGGCAGCACCGTCTGCGGCGTGTCGATCTTGGCGGCCAGCTTCCAGCCCCAGCCGGTCTTTTCCTCGTCGAACGGCTCCTTGTCGGTGCGCTCGCCGAACGAGGCGATATACATCGGCTGGAAGAACTGATGGTCGTCCTTGCGCATATTGCCCTTGCCACCGTCGAACACCTCGAACTCCATGCCTTCGAGGGCTGCGGCCACCTTCACCGGATCGAGCGACTTCGCTTTCTCGGCGGCCGCGGCGAACATGCGCATCTCGTTCACGGCGCGCGGATAGAACAGGCTGAAGTCATGCTTCGCGCGCAGTGCCTTTTCGAACACGTCGGCCGAGGCATGGCCGAGATTCGGGATGCCTTCGGCGATCTGGAACACTTGGTGGTTCAGGCCGGCCTGCTTGATCGCGGTCGGGCCACCGGTACCGCCGGCATAGTAAGTGAACCAGCTCACCTTCAAGCCAGCGTCAGCTGCAGCCTTCAGCAGCAGCGCGAAGTCCTGACCCCAGTTGCCGGTGATGACGCTGTCAGCGCCGGAGGCCTTGATCTTCGCAATGTAGGGCGCGAAGTCGGTGATCTTCAGCAGCGGATGCAGTTCGTCGCCGACGATTTTGACGTCCGGTCGCTTGGCGCCGAGCATGGCGCGCGCCTGGGTGCGTACCGACTGTCCGAACGAGTAATCCTGATTGATCAGGTAGACGTTCTTCACCGCAGGCACAGTCTTGATGTAATTGGTGAGCGCTTCCATCTTGATGTCTGAATTGGCATCCCAGCGGAAATGCCAGAAGCTGCATTTCTCGTTGGTCAGAACCGGATCGACGGCGGCATAGTTGAAGTACAGGACTTCCTTGCCGGGGTTGCGGTCGTTGAACTTGGTGACGAAATCCGACAGCGCACCGGCGACCGACGAGCCGTTGCCCTGGGTGATGTAGCGAATGCCGCCATCGATCGCCTTCTGCGCCTGGATCAGGCTCTCTTGCGGATTGGTCTTGTTGTCGAGGGGGACGATCTCGACCTTCTTGCCGAGAATGCCGCCCTTGGCGTTCAGCTCATCGGCGAGAAACTGGAAGGTCTTGAGGCCGACTTCGCCGACGCTGGCGCCGCCGCCGGACAGTGGATCGATATAACCGATCTTGACGGTCTCCTGCGCCATCGCCGTGCCGCCGAGCATCGGCAGCGCAATGGACGCAATGAGGGCTAGTTTGCGCATGGTGTTTCTCCCTGGAAGCATTTGTGCTGGCCATTGTCGCGACGCCGAATCTTTTGATCCATCCGTCGCTGGCCTTATGCCGGGAGTGTGAGCCATGGCCGCCGAAGCTGCAAGCCTCACTTGCAGTCTCACTTGGTCGTAGGCGCGGCCTTCGCTTTCTTGGATATCGCAGTGTCGCCAATGATTTCCGCGGCGCGCAATTCGTCGATGTCCGCTGCGCTCAAACCCAGGATATCGCGGAGGACTTCCTCATTGTGCTGGCCGAGCGTCGGCGCCAGACGGGTGATCGGGTAGGGCAGCTTGGCACTGCCTTCGCGATAGGCAACTGACGGCAGCAGGTGCGGCCCCATTAAGACCTTCGTCACGGGCTGCCAGTGGCCGACCGCGAGCAGATGCGGATCGCCGGCCAGATCCAATGGCAGTCGCGCGGTACCCGCGGGCACGCCGGCGTCCTGCAACGTCACCATTGCAAGATCCGGCCGCACGGTCGTCGTCCAGTGCCGGATCGCGACCTCGATGCGGTCTTCCTCGGCGCGGCGGCCTTCGGCTGTGGCAAGTGCGGCGTCGTCGGCCAGGTCCGCCCGATGCATGACCTTGCACAGCGCCCGCCATTCGTCGTCGCTGCGCACGGCAATGGTGATCCACTGGTCTTCGCCGAGACAGGGAAAGCAACCGTTCGGCACGAAGCGCGGATGCCGGTTGCCAATGCGCGGGCCGGATTTGCCGGTGGCGGATTGCTCGATGACAGAGGGCGCGACAAGAGGCAGCAGGGCTTCCGTCGCACTGAGATCGATGTGCTGGCCGAGGCCGGTATTCTTCTGATGCATGAAGCCGAGCATCAGGGCTGCCGCGGCACTGACGCCGCCGAAGGGATCGCCGAGCGCGGCATGCAGCATGGTCGGCGGATCGCCTTCGCGGCCGGTGACGGACGGAAGGCCGGACGCCTGTTCCAGCGTCGAGCCATAGGCGCGCACGCCGCTCCATGGACCGGTCATGCCGAAGGCGGGCATGGTCACGACGACGAGACGCGGATTGATCTTGTGCATCGCTGCGGCGTCGAGCCCCATGCGCGGCAGCACGTCGGCGGCATAGTTGTCGATTACAGCATCCGCGCCGGCGATCAGTTGTTTCAGCAGCTCTTTGCCGCGCGGATTGGTGAGATCCAGCGTGATGCCGCGCTTGTTGCGGTTCATCTGCTGAAACCAGTAGATCTTCTCGTAGGTGCGTTCCGGAAAATACGGGCCGCGTGGATCGGTGCCGCGAAACCAGTCGGGATACTGGCAGGACTCGACCTTGATGACGTCGGCGCCGAGATCGCCCATCTGCCGCGTCGCCGATGGACCGGCCCAGCCCATGGTGAGATCGATAATGCGCAGGCCTTTCAACGGCTGCGGATCATCCGGCGTTGCCTGCTGTGTCGCCATGCGTTGATGCGCGGGCAGGGCGCTGATTGTGTCATCGCCCGCAAATGGCGCTCGGCCATTCGGCTTCGGTCGTGAGCCGGTAAGAGTCTGCGGCAGCACCGGCGCATCGAATGATGCCGTTCCAATCTCGACTTTCGCGAAGGCGCCGCGATCGCGGTAATACTGCTGCTTCAGCAGCGTCTCCATGTCGGGCACGACCGCGAGCGGAAGACGCAGCTCCATGCCCATCTCGAACCATTCGTTCGCGCTCTTGTGCATCAGGATGGGCTGGAAGATATCGAACAGCGCCTTCGAATTATTGGTGCGCGCGAGACCGTCGTTGAACTGCGGCTCTGTCTCCAGTTCGGGAAGGCCGAGCATCACGCAAAATGCAGCCCATTGCGCCGGTGTCACGACAGTGATGCCTAGCCAGCCGTCCTTGGTTGGAAAATTGCCGACAGGATAGCCGCGACCGAACCGGTTGATGGCCATGCGTGGCCGTGTGAAGCCGACTTCCAGCGCGAGTCCTGTGTCGAACTCGCTGATCTGCAGCATCGCTTCATGCGCGCTGATCGCGAAACGTCGTGCGCCGGTGTTGCGACCATACATGCCGGCCAGCGTCGGAATGAACGCGGTGAGCCCGGCCATGACGGCGATCTGCCCGTCGCGCGGCAGCACCGGCGGACCTTCCTGCGCACCGACCAGTTTCACGCTGCCGGACAGGCTGCGACAAACGGAGTCCGTCGTCTGATAATTGCTGTAGAGGCCGTGTTCGCCGAACCACGAGATCGCGGTGATCGCGAGGCCGGGCTGCTCCTTGCGCAAGTCATCATGCGTCAGGAGAGAGTTCGGAATCTCCAAAGGCGTGCGCGCGTCGAGCAGCAGGTCGCATGTCGCAAGCAATGCGCGGACACGCGCGACATCGTCAGACTTGTCGAGATCGGCAATGACGCTGCGTTTGTTGGTATTCAGCCAGGCGAAATATCCGCTCTCGCGGCGGCCATCGCCGGCATCGACGAGCGGCGGATAGTGCCGCGCAGGATCGCCGCCCGGCGGTTCGATCTTGATGACCTCGGCGCCGAAATCCGAAAACAGTTTGCCGCAGTAATCCAGCGTGTCGCCGGATCCGATTTCCGCGACACGCAAATCCGATAGTGGCAAGTTTGGCATTTCCGCCCGATCATTTTTTTATGTGTCGGGGCATCATGTCGAGATGCGTGCGGGCGTCAAGTCATTCGGCCCGCGCTGCAGACTTGTCGAGCGCAATCGACATCGCCGAGATGAGCGGCTTCATGAAGAACGCATCATTGGCCGGATAGATATCGGCTTCGAGGCCGTACGATTTCAATTCATCAGACACGACGGGACCAACCGATGCGATCGGTGTTTTCGCAAGTGCACTGCGCAATTGATCCTCGCGGTCATGCGCCTTCGCAGCATCGACGAGACGACGCACCTGACCCGAACTCGTCAGCGCGATGGCATCGACGCGGCCGGCTTCCATTTCGTCGATGGCCGAGAGGATGTTCGTTTCAGCAGCCTTGGAGTCGTAGACGTAAGGCAGCACCGTATCGACCTCGGCGCCGCAGGAGGCGATCGCTGATATCAGAACGCTGTGGTCCTTCTCGGGATAGAGCTGCAGGCCGAGGCGATGGCCTTTGAGATCGAGCCGCGACAGCATTTCGGCAACGCCTTCGGAGGTCGGCTTCTCGGTGGTGATGTCAGCCTCGAGTCCGATCTCGCGCAAGGCGCGACCGGGCTTCGGGCCGCGTGCGAATTTGCGGGATTGGCCGACGGCCGCCACGAACTCTTTTTCGATGCCGCGTTGACGCACGATTTTCATCATCCGGCGGAGACCTTCGCCGGTCATTAAAACGAGGTCGTCGAACGGGTTAGCAATGAATCGGCGAATCCAGGCCTCGACCGGGGCGGGATCCGGTGCGTCCTCGATGGTGAACATCGGACATTGCAGCACATTGGCGCCCTGTTCGGTCAGCAGACGGGAGAATTGCGCTTCCTCGCGGGTCTCCAGGATCAGGATGCGGTAACCGTTGAGCTTGTCAGCCATCTCTGTTTTCTGCCTGTTTCGCACGTTAATTCGCTGGCAATGACGTCCATATTGCAGCGCGCAATTGGATTGGCGCAAGCTCGCTTCGGATGATAGAGCAGGGCCTCGATTTCCGGTTCACCTGAAGCAGATCAGTCCGCCCATGTCCGTTCAAGCCATGTCTCACCAATACGTTCTGACCCTGTCCTGTCCAGATCGCCCCGGCATCGTGTCCGCGGTATCGACCTTCCTGGCCCAAAATGGCCAGAACATCCTCGATGCCCAGCAGTTCAACGATGTCGAGACCGGCCACTTCTTCATGCGCGTCGTATTCAACGCCGCCGACGTGAATGTCGAGCTGGCGGCGCTGAAGACCGGCTTCGGGGCCATCGCCGAGCGCTTCAAGATGGACTGGCAGATGCGCGACCGGGCGACCCGTCGCCGCGTCATGCTGCTGGTGTCGAAGTCCGATCACTGCCTCGTCGATATCCTGTATCGCTGGCGCACCGGCGATCTCGACATGATCCCGACCGCGATCGTCTCGAACCATCCGCGCGAAGCCTTCAAGGATCTCGATTTCGGCGACATCCCGTTCCACCACATGCCGATCACCAAGGAGACCAAGCGCGAGCAGGAGCAGGCGATCTGGGATCTGGTCGGCACGACCGAGACCGAGCTCGTGGTGCTGGCGCGTTACATGCAGATCCTGTCCGACGAGATGTCGGCGAAACTGTCCGGCAAGTGCATCAACATCCACCACTCGTTCCTGCCCGGCTTCAAGGGCGCACGGCCCTATCACCAGGCGCACGCGCGCGGCGTCAAGCTGATCGGCGCCACCGCGCATTACGTGACCAGCGATCTCGACGAAGGTCCGATCATCGATCAGGACGTCGAGCGCATCAGCCATCGCGACACGCCGGAAGAACTGGTGGCCAAGGGCCGCGACATCGAGCGCCGCGTGCTGGCGCGCGCCATGCGCTATCACCTCGAGGATCGCGTGATCCTCAACGGCATGAAGACCGTTGTTTTCATGAACTGAACAACGCCGTCGCGGCGCCGGACGATGGCGCGATCAGCGAACGGCCTCTGCGGACGGCGATGTAGCGGGGTCCGGCCCCGTCATGGCGCCGGATTGCTGATGCTCGTGCCGCTTCGCATAGGCTTCGTATTCAGGAGAGCCCGGACGCGGCGGCGCGTCTGCTGGCAGGCCGCCAGCCCATGCCGGGATCAGGTCAGCCATGCCGCCGGCCATGAACGAACTGATCGAGCCACAACCGCCAAGGCTGCAGGACAGCAGCACAACACAGACGAGGGCGGGAACGCGGTGGGCTACTGGCATGGCGATAACATCGTTTGAGGCGGTCTGCGGATGATAGCAGTTCTGCAACGTGCTTTGCCGAAAATTCACGGCAAATCAATGGTCAAATATTACCAAGCATGAGGGAACGTCTTTCACAAGGTTTCGGATGCAGGGGATTTTTGCAGGATAACTGAAATTAATGGCCTTTTCTGCTTTCCGCTCTCTTTATGGCCCTCTGTGAGGGAAAGACAAGCTGTCCCTCAGTAGCCAATCTCCTCAAATCGACCCGCCAGCAAAGCGCAGCAAACTGCACCCGCGGAAACCCCCTATTTGGATCGCGGGCAACCGAGCCGCCGCCACAGATTTTGTGGCGAAGAAGCGCGGAGTTGTACGGAAGCGTGCCCGTTTGATATTCATATAGCGCCATTTTTTGATCAGATGCAGCGCAGCCGTCTTTTCGCCACAATTCGCCTCCGCAGCGCATTTGGTGCGCCGCAGAATAGCCACGAGCGTCAGCCGAAATAGGCTACGAAACACGGTCCGGACGCCTGTGAAATTCCACGCAATTGCTGCGGCGGAATAATCCGGATGAAGGTCTAGCTGGGAATTTGCGCGGCATCCGGGCCGGGGGCATTTTAAACGTGGCGTCTGTACTTCAGTTGATTTCATCCCTGACCGTGGGTGGGGCCGAACGGCTGCTGATCAACTTTGCGGCCAGTTGCGAACCGGGTGCGGGCGTGCCGCAGGTGTTTGTCGTCATCAATGACCGACTCAATCCCGATCTCGCCGCCGAACTCTCCGCCACCCGTCACCCGATCTATTTTCTGAAACGCGAGCCGGGCAATCGCAATCCGCGCATTATTCTGACGCTGCTCAATATCATTCGCCGCCATGACATTCGCGTCATTCACGCTCATGACAGCGGGGCGAAACATTTCGCGATGCTGAGCAAACTGTATCGGCCCATGAGCGTCGGCTACACGATCCACAATACCGGCATCGCAGGTACCTGGGATCGCGTGAAGCTGCGCCTGCACCGCCGCTTCGTCGACTGGAACATCGCCATCTCCGCCGCCGTCGAACGCGAATGTCAGGCCGTGCATCTGCAGCGGTTGTTTAAGGTGCATAACGGCATTCCGCTGGGCGCCTTCCGCGCCGTGGCCCGCGAACGTCGCTTTGGCTCGCCGCTGCGGCTGATCAACGTGGCCCGCATCTATCCGAAACAGAAGGGCCAGGACATCCTGATCAAGGCGATCAGTCTCTGCGCGGCGCGCAGGCTCGACATTCGTTGCGATTTCGTCGGCAGCCCACCAGAGGGCGACGAGTCGACCCTCCTAAGTTTGAAGGCGCAGGCGATCGCCGAGAACGTCGCTGATCGCGTTCGCTTTCTGTGCGGGCGTACTGATGTGCGCCGTCCGCTGGACGAGGCCGATATCTTCGTCCTGCCATCGCGTTTCGAAGGTTTCGGGCTGGTGCTGCTCGAAGCCATGGCAGTCGGCCTGCCTGTCATCGCCGCGGATGTCGATGGCCCGGCCGAATTGCTGGTGGACGGCTCGAATGGTATCAAATTCAAGGTCGGATCCGCCGAGGATCTCGCCGACAAGATCGCGGCGCTTGCGGCGCAGCCCGAGCTCGCCGCGAAGATCGCAAGGACGGCGAAGGATTTCGTCACCGAATTCGATATCGCAAATATGCGCGACCAGTATTTCGGCATCTACGGGCAGATGATGAAGGTGAGCTAGCCTGATGTCTTGCGTGCGCGCTTCGAGTGTTTCAAACATCCGTTCTAAAACAAACTGCGGGTCAGGCGATTTGAACTGTACGTAGCTGCCCACGACAGCCTGAGCGTCCTCGACGGCGTCGTTGATGATGTCGATGTCGCGCATTATTGATCCCTCACGAGCTTGTAGCGGTTGTGCCACTTCGGGTCTTTGTCGACGGAGTGGTGGACCGGAGGGCCTTTCGGAAAGAGAGCCTGCATCATACCGAGCCGTGCGAACTCGATCGGCCCGTCGTACTCGGCGGCTTGGATCAAGACGTGCATCGCGTTCTGCCACGGCGGGGCGTCGTGCGTCTGCTTTGGTAGGCGGGTGATATACTCGCCGGCGTCCTGCAAAGGGGTTACGGCTGATTAGTTCCGGCATCGGGCCTTCTGGCTTGCTTGCCCGGTCTTTCGGGCGGGCGTATAGGGAGCGGTATGAATCTCACTCGGCAATTCGCGTTGATTTTCTGCCTCGCACTGTGCGCTTGCTCAGGCCAAATCCAAACGCCGGTCGCAGACTTGGACCCAATCGCGCCACCTGAGACCGTTGCTATGACGAAGGCATTCACGGTAGCAGCGAAGGACGCAAAACTTTCTGATCCACTGGAAGTTTCCGCAGCGCGTCCGGCCGGCCCCTTGGCGCCTGGTGCACCGGGCGCCTTTGTGGCGTGCTTACGGGGTGTTCAGCCGGGCAGTGGCCGAAAAGAGTACGCCCTTTTCTTCAAGAGAAAAGATCCGGTGGTTCAGAGGCTTGCTCTCAATCCGGATGGCTGTAGCGACGATATATACGTTCCGTTTCATCGCGTACCGGACGACATTAAGAAACCGTCCTAATGAGGCAAAAGGTTAATTGTCGAGCGGTCGGTCGACTTCCGGCGTCTGGCCCTTCCCCATGAACATGCTGCCGCACTCGTGCATCTCGATGATGCCGTTGCTGACTCGCCCTAGCTTTCCAGATCGAGCGAATAGTGCCGCAGATTTTGAACGATGTGATCGGCTACGGCCTGAGCCTGCTGGCCGATGGCGCGGAGACCACGGCTCGCCACCCCAAAGCGCGGTCGCGCACAACCGTGACGGACCGGACCCTGGAACATTCAGCCCCCGTCATCGCGGAATGTGTCGTGTTTGTTCTGCCTTAAGACCGAACCAGCGCTCGCAGCGTTTCACCATACGATTTCGTAGCGTGTTACATCGAATAGGTGTCCGGCGCTTAACGTCAAAAGACGACAATTCCAGGCTTTCGTCGTCGGCAAAAATGCGAATTTCCAGTGCAAACGGTTTATCTGGCGTAGTGCCTGTTAAGTTGACCGTGATCTTCTCAAACCGATCCGGGATCGCTTGAAAGTGTGCCGTTTGGATGCCGTTGACCAAGATCTCTATTGTTGGGGATTTACCAGTCGGTTGCCTGCGTGTTTTAATTTGAAACGACAGCGTATTCGTCTTGCTATCTCGGGATAGAAACCAGCGCGCTCGCCTGTATGCGGTGCGATGGGAGCGCATCGTCGGGGCACGCCATCCGTTTAATAATTCGAACTTTGTTTGATGCCTTCCCGGAAAAGGCGAGTTCACATACTGAACAGGAACAAACGTGGCGAGTTCAGATAACGCCAATTTTGAGTCATGAAGCCATCCCCCGAAAGTTCCGGCTGATAGTAGGCTGGCTTTCTGATTGAGCGCAGGAATGTCTGTGTCGCGGGTCACAGTTACTTTGAATGCAAGAGAGCCGCCGCATTCTGAGAGGGCATCTTGGTCGGTTGCGAAGTCCCATCTGTTTAAAGAGGTCCCTGATTTTCCTTGAGAACTAGCAAACTCGCCAGAAAGATTGTGTGTGTAAAGATCTACCGACAGACTCGGGGATAATCGCTTCAGGGTGTCAACAAATTCAGAGAATGGGGGAGTTCGTTCGTTGACCCCCATCAAGACCGGAACTGACGCGTCGAATGTCTTCAGTTCCCTTTCCTCCCCATGAGAGGACGGCCTGTATGAGTCGCAGGTTGTGATTAGAGTGCCTCCAACCTTTAAAACTCGGATCGCCTCAGACATCGCAGCACTTATGTTCCGCATGTGATGAAGCGCTGCATTGCAAAACACAGCATCAAACGTCTTCGAGCGGAAAGGTAGAGCGTGGGAAAATCCTCCATACCAATTGATCTGGGGGAATTCTTTCGCGCCGCTCTCCGCCAAGATGGGACTACACTCAAGAGCTACGACTTGAGCGCCACGCATGGTTAGGCGATGACTGTCGAAACCTAGGCCTGCACCGAGGTCTAAGACGAGCTTCCCTTTCAGATCCAGACCAGCGGAAAGCGTTTTTACTTCCAGCCATTCATAGTAGCGATTGAGAAGGAATGGGGATTGCGCGTCACGTCGACTGGCCACAAATTGAGCTTTGTCGTCAGCGGAATGATAAGCTTCAAGCATACCATCCCAGTGCTCAACCGTTGCCGGCGTAACACCAAATTTTCCGCGATTGTCGATGTTTGCAGCTATCTCAATGAGCCCGAGTAGGTCGGCCTCTTCGTAGGCTCCGAAGAATGGAACACCGAATACGGTGTCGAATGCCGCATGACAGCTTTGACACACGTACCGCTCATGGGAAATACCGGAAGCATCTGGCCTCTTCCTGTTGTCGTTGAGGTCCGGTGACGTACAGTGTGGACATTGGAGAAATCCATCAATCAGACGAGTATCAAACGGTGTATTCGACACGGAAAAACCTCGCTTTCTGAGAGCCGGCAGTATCCGCGTATTTAGCTGGTGAAACAACCCAGGGTAACGCGATGACCGTCGCTGTCTCGTGGCGGGCTGGTCAATCTTCGTCGGGCTTAGCTGTGTGATTTAGCCGTGAAAGGTAGCGGCGGTGCCGTATCCCGCTAATCCATCTCACAAGGGCCGCGATGAGCATTCCAGCGATGCTCAATATCAAAATGATTTGGAAAACTTCGATCATCGGGCCAGGATAGCACAGGCACCCATGGTTCCCAAAGCACCGGCCTAAGACGGCTAGGCGGCTTCGGTCTTGGCTTGAGAACACTTACATAACTGGAGAACAACCTATGACAATCGCCGCACTCGTTGCGTCGGGACCCCTGCGCATGGGCGCAACGAGGCCGGCCGTTGTGCGGTTGCCGCCTAACTATGACGCATTTTGAAAACCGTCTATTTCGCGTGGGCGCGGCATCCGCGACTTGAACGTGACTAGTCGCCCAAGCGCAATTCCAGGGATCTCGACGTAGCGCATCGAGAGATACGCGATCGGAATCGTCAGGCCGACTGTGAAAAGGGAGGTCAAAAGACCACCCTCGATCGGATGAAGGTTGATCCAGTCTAACCTTTTTGCGTACCCGCAAACGTAGACGAAGATCGCAAAGTTAAAGAGGTAAAAGCTGTAGCTGATCCGCCCTAGGAACTGGCAGACTGGTGCTTCCAGCCAACGTCCGAAAAAACCGGCGCGACTGTAATAAATCATGGTGACGAGCAACCCGATCGAGATTTGCTGCAGGGTGCCCTTAAATATGATCGCTATTAGTAAGACTGGCGCGATCGACCAACTCGGGAGGCGGCTGGCGATATTTTTGCCGACTTTCGTGGGGACGATCATTCCGAGAGCGAAGTAGATCCAAAAGCCTCGGAACGTACCGGGAAATGGAAGATCGGGCATCCGAAAAAATACCCAGGAGCCTATGAACGTAACGAGCATGCCAGCGACGCCGCCAATACGCCAAGCGAGATATACGAGAAGCACGAACGCCACACCCACCATCTCGACGTTAAGCGTCCAAGTGACGCCATTAATGCGGAAGTCGTAGAGCGTTGAGTTGATCAGAAAATCGGAGATAGTAAATGGATTTTCGAACCACACAAAAACTGCCATGTTGAACAGCAAGCTGGCGATCATTGCTGGATAAATTCTGAAAATGCGCCGAATTGAGAATGTGAAACTCTTCGCAAGAAGTGGTGCGCGCTCACGCATCAAGCTATTGAAGAGGACGACCCCGCTCAGCACGAAGAAAACGAAGACTGCGGTCTCGCCGTTGAAGAGCTTGAGAACTGCCTTAGCGAACCAGTCATGCGGGCCCGATAAATCAGACAGTTTCCCGTAACGATCCATGAGATCGCCGTCGATACCCAAGATCGTGTGGAATACCGCAACATTGAGTGCGGCGACGCCGCGAAGCCCATCTAACTGGATATTTCTGACGACCATAGTCTCCGAAAGCCCCAGCTGGATAAATCTGCGGAGTGCTTGCGCTTAACAGCTAAGCACCAGACTTGAAACATGGAGATTCATGATGAGCGTCGCTGCCCTTGCGGCGGGCGGTCTCACTCGTCCGGTGGCGGACTAGGCGGTGCTGCCACAGTTCGAATATCTCGCGGAGAGTAGAGCCAGAGTTTGGTGCATCTCGGGCACTTAAGGCTGAACATCGCTGGCAGCGGATCGGGCACGTCAAGACGGATGACAAAAGCGCAGCCCACGCAATCTAGGGCCGATTGACCACTCGCGGTCATATGAGCAAACTTTCAAAACCTTCTCGTAGCACAACATCAGGACGATCCAATGACGTCAATTGCCGCACTCGTTGCGCCGGGACCCTTTCGCATGGGCGCAGCGGGGCCGGCCGTGAAGACCATGCAACTGGCGCTGAAGGGGAGGGGATAGGCGCTCCGATCGCATCTTGCCTGACAAGGTCTGCTCGTCGCCATTGGACAGTCTGCCCGGCGCGTTTGAAGCAAGTTTGTTTCAGCTTCAGTCCTGTCGGCGTGTAATGCGGGCACGTTCCAAAATCTCAATCGCTTCGTCATAAGCGCTGTCGGCTTCGCCTGCTTCTTGGATGAGCCGCCACCCTTTCGCAGCCGGCTTTTCTCTCAAACTCTTTGGAATCTTTTCTGGCTTTGCCATCGCTCAACTCGGTGTTGAGCCCCTTTGCCAGCGATCACGATACGCCTGTCGCGACTCATTTTCGATGTCGCAGAGTGTCTTGAAGAGCTTGAAACGTCGTTTTCTGTCTGAGCTAGCGAGTCTTCCGCCAAACAACTAACAAAACAAAATACAAGAATCGAAGTGATAGCAACCATCTGCTTGTCGTATTCTAAGATGCGTATTTTTCAGACAGAATAATCGTTGCTAACAGAGGAATTCGGCGCATTCTGATCACGGGTCGAAAGCCAAACTACACTAGCCGAAGAGCCATGCAGTAAGTCGGCGATCATAAAATATCTGTCCAGGGGGCGCACGCGCATGTCCAAGGCGCGAGCCTAAAGGCGTGCGAGGCCGTCTAGTGTCGGTCATTTCGCCTCTGGACTTTCACAACTGCTCGAAAGGAAAATCACTATGCGCAAATTACCAACAGCAATCCTCGCCGGCGTTCCAATCGTCAGCCACAGCGCCATCGCGGATCAACTGAACTGTAAGGGCGTCGAAATGCTCATCTGGAGGCGAAGACTGCGGCGTCCTGCTTCGGGCTCACGTAAAGTCGGGTATGGCCGCACGGATGCTGGCTCCGCTCGGAGGCTAGGCCATTGGCCAGTCCGTTGCATACCAGACAATATGGTGGGGATCGACGCCGTTATGATCCACACGATGGCTGCACAAGTTTTGGCCGCTAGATCCGAGGCGCTGGGCGAATCTAAACGGGCTTCTCGAACGGCCTAAAAGGCAGGATCCTAGCGGGTGTGCTTCCGGGGGGCTTCCGGCGACAAAACAGAGAAGGCGGGTTTACGCCCTAAGTCATTGAAAAGACCGGTGCTGCCAGACAGGATTGAACTGTCGACCCCTCCATTACCAAAATGTGCCTCAGACGGTAGTCTTCCGCCGCGGTGTCGATGGTTTGCGAACCTTTACCGCGTTGACCGCTGGTGCCTGTGCCAACAGGCGGCCCAGCATGTCAATCAGCTTCTCGACTTCCTTCTCATCGAGGCACTCCAGCAGGATCCGTTCGCGGTCCAGCGCCAGTTCGATGATCCGGTCATGCAGCGCGCGCCCGGATTTGGTCAGGATGACGACACGCCTGTTGTCGCCGGCCAGATCGGTCACTGTCACGCTGCCGTTATCGACCAGAGATTTAAGGGTGCGACTGACTAGACCCTTGTCGAGGTCGAAATACTGGCAAATCTGTTGTGCGGTGCACGCGTCCTCGCTGGCGAGCTTCGAGAGGATTCGCCATTCGGTGACGCCGACGCCGAATTCGCGCCGATAGGCACTCGAAGCACCCGCGGCGAGCTTGTTGCCCAGGAAATTGATGAGCGCCGGTACATATCGTCCATGGTTGATCACCGGCTTTGTCATCTGGATACGATCTGCAATCTGAAATGAACGGAATCGAGCGGCCCGTGAATGCTTGGCTAGACTTTAGCAGCATGCCACGATGCGTCGGAATTACGCAGTTCAACAGACCGCGTTGTGTTGTCAACCCAGCCGTTGACAGGTCAACATGGCTCCGTTATCGCGGGCGATCATCATCGCGGGCGACAGCGTATGGGGACTATGACTTCACGGCCTTGAAGAGCCGGCATCACCTACAGAGGAGGAATTAATGCTGAGGAATTTCATTTCCGCGACGGTAACCGCTGTCAGCGTGTTGTCTGTCGGCGCAATCGCGCAGGCGCAGGAGAGCGTCAAGATCGGCCTGATCGTGCCGATGACCGGGGGCCAGGCTTCGACCGGCCAGCAGATCAATAACGCCATCAAGCTCTATCAGCAGAAGAACGGCGACACCGTTGCCGGCAAGAAGGTCGAAATCATCCTCAAGGACGACGCGGCGCTGCCTGACAACACCAAGCGCCTCGCGCAGGAACTGATCGTCAACGAGAAGGTCAACATCATCGCCGGCTTCGGCGTGACGCCGGCTGCGTTGGCCGCTGCGCCGCTCGCGACCCAGGCGAAGGTGCCGGAAATCGTGATGGCTGCCGGCACCTCGATCATCACCGAGCGTTCGCCCTATATCGTGCGCACCTCGTTCACGCTGGCACAGTCCTCCACCATCATCGGTGACTGGGCCGCCAAGAACGGCATCAAGAAGGTCGCTACGCTGACCTCCGACTACGCACCGGGTAACGACGCGCTGCAATTCTTCAAGGAGCACTTCACCGCCGGCGGCGGCGAGATCGTCGAAGAGGTCAAGGTGCCGCTCGCCAATCCCGATTTTGCGCCGTTCCTGCAGCGCATGAAGGACAGCAAGCCCGACGCGGTGTTCGTGTTCGTGCCCGCCGGGCAGGGCGGCAACTTCATGAAGCAGTATGCCGAGCGTGGCCTCGACAAGTCCGGCATCAAGGTGATCGGACCCGGCGACGTGATGGACGACGACCTGCTGAACAATATGGGCGATGCAGCGCTTGGCGCCGTGACCGCGCATCTGTATTCGGCAGCGCATCCCTCGGCGATGAACAAGGAGTTCGTTGCGGCCTACAAGAAGGCGTACAATACGCGCCCGGGCTTCATGGCCGTTGGCGGCTGGGATGGCATTCATCTCGTCTACGAGGCACTGAAGAAGACCGGTGGCAAGGCCGATGGCGACAGCCTGATCGCTGCGATGAAGGGCATGAAGTGGGAGAGCCCGCGCGGCCCGATCTCCATCGATCCGGAGACCCGTGATATCGTGCAGAACATCTATATCCGCAAGGTCGAGAAGGTGGACGGCGAACTCTACAACATCGAATTCGCGACGTTCGAGGCGGTGAAGGATCCCGGCAAGGCGAAGAAGTAAGCGACACTTTTTCCGAAGTGTAGTAAGCTCCGCCATCGGCAATTCCCCCCCCCCGCGCTTGCGTGTGGAGGGGTAGGGTGGGGGTGCAACACGCGCCGCTCTTTATGCGGCACCACCCCCACCCGACCGGCCTTGCGGCCGGCCACCCATAGCGGGCGAGGTCGCCCGCTAGACCCCACGCAAGCGCGGGGGAGGGCCAAGAAAGAAAGCACCTGTCGTTTCATGATCCTTCTCACCATTCTGTTCGACGGCATCGCCTACGGCATGTTGCTGTTCGTGCTGGCGTGCGGGCTGGCGGTGACGCTTGGGCTGATGAACTTCGTCAACCTCGCGCACGGCGCCTTCGCCATGGCGGGCGGTTATGCCTGCGCGATCCTGGTCAATCGCGCGGGCCTGCCATTCTTTGCGGCTTTGCCGATTGCTTTCGTGGTGAGCGCTGCGATCGGCGCCGTGCTGGAGCGTTCACTCTATCGGCACCTCTATACGCGCAGTCATCTTGATCAGGTGCTGTTCACCATCGGCCTCGTCTTCATGTCGGTGACCGCGGTAGACTACTTTATGGGGTCGTCGCAGACCTTCATCCATCTGCCGGATTACCTGCAGGGCCAGATCAATCTCTTCGGCCTCGGCGTCGGACGCTATCGTTTGATGATCATCGTCATCTGCGGACTGCTCACGGTGGCGCTTCAGATGATCCTGTCCAAGACCCGCTTCGGTAGCCGGTTGCGCGCCGCGGTCGATGATCCGCGCGCCGCGTCGGGTCTGGGCATCAACGTGCCGCAGGTGTTCGCG
The DNA here is from genome assembly GCF_051811025.1 of Tardiphaga sp. 813_E8_N1_3. Taxonomy (NCBI): domain Bacteria; kingdom Pseudomonadati; phylum Pseudomonadota; class Alphaproteobacteria; order Hyphomicrobiales; family Nitrobacteraceae; genus Tardiphaga; species Tardiphaga sp. 813_E8_N1_3. The sequence goes on along the minus strand of NZ_JBPWQE010000001.1, from coordinate 3,526,839 downwards.
CTGACCTTTGCGTTCGGCTGCGGATTGGCTGGCATGGGCGGCGCACTTGGCGCAGAAATCCTCGGCCTCGATCCGTACTTCCCGCTGAAGTTCATGATCTACTTCCTGATCGTTGTGACCGTCGGCGGTTCGTCCAGCATCACTGGGCCATTCCTGGCTTCGCTGCTGCTGGGCATCGGTGATGTCGCCGGCAAATATTACGTGCCGAAGCTCGGCGCCTTCGTGATCTACACCATGATGATCGTGATCCTGATCTGGCGCCCGAACGGCCTGTTTGGCCGCACCGCGGCGCGGTGAGGGCGTCATGACAGCCAACAGCACCACCCATCCGGAAGTCGGCACCTTCGCCATGGCGCGCGCGCGATGGCGCTGGCCTGAAGTCGTGTTCTGGCTCACCGCCGCGGGCTGCATCCTGCTGTTCCCGAACCGTTACCTGATCCTGACCGAGATCGCCTGGCTCGCGCTGTTCGCGCTCTCGCTCGATCTCATCCTCGGCTATGCCGGCATCGTTTCGCTCGGCCATGCCGCATTCTTCGGCTTCGGCGGCTATGCGGCGGGACTGCTCGCATTGCACGGCATCGTCACCGAACCTGTGATCGCATTGGTAGTTGCCGGTCTTGCCGCGATGGCGCTCGGCTTCGTGACGAGCTTCCTCGTCATGCGCGGTTCGGATCTGACGCGGCTGATGGTGACGCTCGGTATCGCGCTGTTGCTGCGCGAACTCGCCAACCGCTTTTCCAATATCACCGGTGGTTCCGATGGCCTTCAGGGCATCGAGATGGCGCCGATACTCGGCCAGTTCTCCTTCGACATCTTCGGCAAGGTCGGCTTCATCTATTGTCTCTGCGTGTTGTTCGTCCTGTTCCTGCTGGCGCGACGCATCGTGCATTCGCCATTCGGCCTCTCGCTGCGAGCGATCCGCAACAATCCGCTGCGCGCCTCGGCCATCGGCATTCCCGTCAATCGCCGGCTGATCGCGATCTACACTATCGCCGCCTTCTATGCGGGCGTTGCCGGTGCACTCTCGACGCAGACGACGGCACTCGCCTCGCTCGACGGTTTTGCCTTCGATCGCTCGGCGGACCTGATGCTGGTCCTGATCATAGGCGGCACCGGCTATCTCTATGGCGGGTTGATCGGTGCAGTGATCTTCAAATTGCTGCTGGAACTGTTCTCGACAATCACGCCGCAATATTGGCAGTTCTGGATCGGTGCCGTGCTGGTGGTCATCGTGTTGATCGGCCGCGACCGGATGCATCGCTGGGCGCTGTTTCTGCCGCGCCTGATTGCAAGCAAGTTCGGTCGTGCCAAGACTCCGATCGCTGCGCCGGAAGGTAAGGCGCCATGACGATCGCGCTTGAGACCGTCAATCTCGAAAAGTCCTTCGGTGGACTCCGGGTCACGCGTGACTTGTCGCTGAAGATCGAGGCCGGCGCGCGCCATGCGCTGATCGGTCCGAACGGCGCCGGCAAGACCACCGTGATCAATCTTCTGACCGGTGTGCTTAAGCCGAACTCCGGCCGCATCCTGCTCGAAGGCAACGACATCACCGGCCTGCCGGTGCACAAGCGCGTGTTGCGCGGGCTGTCGCGGACCTTCCAGATCAATCAGCTCTATCCCGACATGACGCCGCTGGAGACGGTCGGTCTCGCTGCGTCCGAACATCTCGGCCATGGCAGCGACTGGTGGCGTCGCATGGGCACCCGCAGTGACGTCAATGATGCGATCGCCGAAAACCTCGCGCGCTTTCATCTGCTCGACGTGATGAACGAGCCGACCGCGACATTGCCCTATGGCAAGCAGCGCCTTCTTGAGATTGCCGTCGCCATCGCCACCAAGCCGCATGTGCTGCTGCTCGACGAGCCGGCTGCAGGTGTGCCGGAAAGCGAGCGCCACGATATTCTCTCGGCCGTCGCCAGCCTGCCGCGCGACGTCACGGTGCTGCTGATCGAGCACGACATGGATCTGGTATTCTCCTTTGCCGATCGCATCTCAGTGCTGGTCGCGGGCGCCATGCTCGTGGAAGGCCCGCCGGTTGAAGTCGCGCGCGATCCGCGCGTCAAGGCCGTGTATCTGGGCGAGGGCGCTGATGTCTGATCTTCTCGACATCAATGACCTACGCGCGGGCTACGGCGAAGCCGTGGTCATCCCGAAGATGACGCTGCAACTCGGCGAAAGCCAGGTGCTGGCACTGCTCGGACGCAATGGCACCGGCAAGACCACGCTGATCAATTCCATCGTCGGCGTCACTCGCCGCTTCAGCGGCACGCTGAAGCTTGGCGGAAAAGACATCACATCGCTGCGGCCGGACCAGCGCGCCCGCGCCGGCATCGGCTGGGTGCCGCAGGAGCGCAACATCTTCCGCTCGCTCACCGTGGAAGAAAACATGACCGCCGTGGCGCAGCCTGGGCCATGGGACGTCAAGAAGATCTACGAGATGTTTCCGCGGCTCGAAGAGCGCAAGAACAATTTCGGCAACCAGCTCTCCGGCGGCGAACAGCAGATGCTGGCGATCGGTCGGGCGCTGACGCTCAATCCGCAAGTGCTGCTGCTGGATGAACCGACCGAAGGCCTTGCGCCGATCATCGTCGATGAATTGCTGGCGGCGCTGGGCAAGATCACACGTGCCGGCGGCATCTGCTCCATCATCGTGGAACAGAATGCACAAAAAATACTCGGGCTCGCCGATCGTGTCGTGATATTGGAACGCGGTACCATCGTGCATGATGCAACGAGTGCAGCGTTGAGATCCGATCCTGCCGTGCTAGAGCATTTCCTCGGCGTCGCCGGCGCGGCCGGCAGCAAGAATAAACACACGGCCGGCACACCCGGCTGATCTGCAAACCGAGCATTCTGGAGTAACGACTATGCAGAGAACCAAAGCCCCGTTCCGTGCCGACGAAGTCGGCAGCCTGTTGCGGCCCGCATCGATCAAGGAAGCGCGCGCCAAGCTGGAAAAGGGCGAGATTTCGGCCGACGACCTGCGCAAGGTCGAAGACATCGAAATCGAGAAGGTTGTGCATCGCCAGGCCTCGACCGGCCTCAAGCTCGCCACCGACGGCGAGTTCCGTCGTTCGTGGTGGCACTTCGACTTCCTCGCCAAACTGACCGGCTGCGAGCTCTATCACCCCGACACCGGCATCCAGTTCACCGGCGTCGAGACCCGTCATGACTCGGTGCGCGTGATCGGCAAGGTCGATTTCCCCGACGATCATCCGATGCTGGCGCACTTCGAGTTTCTGAAGAAGCATTGCGACACCGCCGGCGTCACCGCGAAGATGACCATCCCGTCGCCGGCGGTTCTGCATTTCCGCGGCGGTCGCAAGGCGATCTCGAAGGAAGTCTATCCGGATATCGAAGTGTTCTTCGAGGATCTCGCCAAGACCTATCGCAAGGCGGTGAAGGCGTTCTATGACGCCGGCTGCCGTTATCTGCAGTTCGACGATACAGTCTGGGCCTATCTCTGCTCGGAAGATGAGCTGAACAAGGTCCGTGCGCGCGGCGAAGATGCCGACAATCTGCAGCAGATCTATTCGCGCATCATCAATTACGCGATCGCCGAGCGTCCTGCGGATATGGTGATCACCACGCATGTCTGCCGCGGCAACTTCCGCTCCACCTGGATTTCGTCGGGCGGCTACGAGCCAGTGGCTGAAACGCTGCTCGCTGGTACCAATTACGACGGCTACTTCCTCGAATACGATTCGGACCGTGCCGGCGGCTTCGAACCGCTGCGCTTCCTGCCCAAGGGCAACAAGGTCGTCGTGGTCGGTGTCATCACCTCGAAGTTCGGTGAGCTCGAGAAGAAGGAAGACATCAAGGCGCGCCTGCAAGAGGCTTCGAAGTTCGCGCCGCTCGAGCAGCTGGCCGTGTCGCCGCAATGTGGCTTCGCCTCCACCGAGGAAGGCAACATCCTCAGCGAAGAAGAGCAGTGGGCCAAGCTCAAGCTCGCGGTCGATGTCGCGAACGAGCTTTGGGGCAAGTAAGCCCGTTGTCGCCTGACCGGCGGCTCGCCAACAAAAATGCCCGGCTTTTGCCGGGCATTTGCATTTAGTCTCCTGACGATGAGCTTTCAGGACTTGCCGCGGCCCACGCTTTCATAGGTGAAGCCGGCCTTCTCCATCTCCTCGGGGCGGTAGATGTTGCGCAGATCCACGATGACCGGCTGCTTCATCTTCTTCTTCACTTGCGCGAGGTCGAGTGCGCGGAACTGTTCCCATTCGGTCACAATCACCAGCGCGTCGGCGCCAGTCGCGCATGCATAGGCATCGTCGCAATAGGTGATATCCGGCAGTTCGTGCTTGGCCTGTTCCATGCCGACGGGATCGTAGGCCTGCACGGTCGCGCCGAGATCCTGAAGCGCGGTGATCAAGGGGATCGACGGCGCCTCGCGCATGTCGTCGGTGTTGGGCTTGAACGTCAGTCCGAGCACGCCGACGGTCTTGCCGCGCAGATTGCCGCCAAGCGCGGCAGACACCTTGCGGGCCATGGCGCGCTTGCGGTTATCGTTGACGGTGAGGACGGCTTCGACGATCCGCAGTGGTGCGTCATAGTCCTGACCGGTCTTGACCAGTGCGCGGGTATCCTTCGGAAAACACGAGCCACCGAAGCCGGGACCAGCATGCAGGAACTTCGCGCCGATGCGGTTGTCGAGGCCGATGCCACGCGCGACGTCCTGGACATCTGCGCCGGTCCGCTCGGCCAGATCAGCGATTTCATTGATGAACGTGATCTTGGTCGCGAGAAATGCGTTGGCGGCGTATTTGATCAGCTCGGCGGTGCGCCGACCCGTATACATGATGGGCGCCTGATTGAGATAAAGCGGGCGATAGATCTCCGAGATCACCGTGCGTGCGCGCTCGTCGTCGGTGCCGACAACGATCCGGTCCGGATGCTTGAAGTCGCGGATCGCGGCGCCCTCGCGCAGGAATTCCGGGTTTGACGCCACGGCGACGTCGGCGTCGGGATTGGCTTCCTTGATGATGCGTTCCACATCGTCGCCGGTGCCGACAGGCACGGTCGACTTGGTGATGACCACGGTAAAATCGCACAGGTTGGCGGCGATCTCGCGCGCGGCGGCATGCACGTAGCTGAGATCAGCGTGGCCATCGCCGCGGCGGGACGGGGTGCCGACCGCGATGAACACGGCATCCGCCGTCTTCACAGCTTCACTGAGGTCGAGACTGAAGCCGAGCCGGCCGCTTTTCACATTGCTGGCCACCAGCGCGTCCAGGCCGGGCTCGAAGATCGGGATCTCGCCACGGAGCAGGGCGTCGATCTTGCTGCTGTCCTTGTCCACGCAGATCACGTGGTGCCCGAAATCGGCGAAGCAAGCGCCGGATACGAGGCCGACATAACCAGTGCCAATCATGGCGATATGCATGGGAGATTGCCTTTGTCTTGAAGATCATTCTGAAGAGCGCTTCGCGGCTGTGTTTTAGCAGAACACCGTGACTTGCACACCGCGGCGGCGATGCCGGATCACGTATATCATCTGTGGGCAGATCGTGCTAAAGAGTGGGCCAAGCATAATTCTGCCCACTTCCGGTCACATCCCCGCACATGAAGAACGATCAGATCCTCGGAATCATCTCGGATTTCTGCCGACAGGCGGAGATGGCGGAGTCGACCTTCGGTCGCCGGGCCGTCAACGACGGCAAGCTGGTGAATCGCCTGCGTGAGGGAAAGCGCATCACCATCGACACGCTGGAGCGAATTCAGGCCTTCATTGCCCAATCGATGCCGGAGGGCGTGCCGCCGCCACGCGGGCTGGAGCCGCCAATCGAACGGCGCGATCCGCGCAGCAATTTCCGCTTCTTCGAGAACCGGCAGAAATACCTGCTGTTCGTCCATACCTGCTCGGAAAAGCGGGTGATTGCCGATCGCGTCGGGCTCGAATTGGCCAGCATCCATCCGCGCCCGCCAGCGCTGCGGGTGTTCGATGCGGGCGTCGGTGACGGTACGGTGCTGGCGCGGGTGATGCGCTCGATGCACGGCCGGTTCCCGCATATGCCATTCTATATCGCCGGCAAGGAGCTCAGTCTCGAGGACGTCCGGCTGACCCTGGATAAGGTGCCGGATCGGCTGTTCGAACATCCAGCCACGGTCTTCGTGCTGACCAACATGCACTATGCCGAGGCGCCCACACTGACCCCGGCATCGCCCGCCGCCGCAGCCGCCATGATCTGGCACGAAGTTCCGCTGCGGGGGGCTTCGTCCGGCGAATTCGCCGACCAGATCGCCGGACTTGGAGCTTTTCTTGAGGACAACTGGCGGGCCAGCATCAACCCCCGATCAGGCATGCCGACCTATGAACGGCCCGTGGCGCTGGTGGTTTATCGCGAGGATCACCGGTTCCTGCTGGATTCTATTATCCCCCGCGCAGGGCGCACGGAGGCCAATTTTGACCTGATTATCGCCTCCCAGCCCTATCGGGCGAAGTCTTCGGTGCAATTTCGGGCCAAACGGATCATGGCGCCGCTGGCCCGGGCGCTGCGGGCAGGTGGGCGACTGATCGGTATCCACTCGCATGGGCAGGACCCCGGTATGGAGATCGTTCAAGCCGTCTGGCCCAAAGAAAATCCTTTCGCCGTGAGCCGGCATGAGCTATTGCGGGCGGTGAAATATGAGCTGGGCTCAGCCGGCCGCGATCTGAACTTCAATGCCTATTCCGACCAGCGGTCGATCTTTCGCTACGCCATGGAGGCGTTGCCGAACGAGGTGACCGGATCGATCGGAACTTCGACGGCTTTTGCAGCGTGGAACGCGGCGGTTTACGTGGCCCAAATCGAGGATGACCGTTTGACGGAAGTGACGGAGAGCGGCCGTTACCTGGATGCCACCCGAGAGGTTCTGCGCAAGCACAACGGTCTCTGGTTCTACGACGAATCCTACGTCATCTCGCGGCGTCGCGACTGACATTTCCGGAACAATCTGACGAAGGCTGCCGGGCTCCGGCGCAACCTAGAGGACCAGTTGATGCGCGCGTCTTATCTCTTCACCAGTGAATCGGTTTCCGAAGGCCATCCCGACAAGGTCTGCGACCGTATCTCCGACGAGATCGTTGATCTGTTCTTCCGCGAAGGCCCGAAGGCGGGCATTGATCCTTGGGATATTCGCGCTGCCTGCGAAACCCTTGCCACCACCAACAAGGTTGTGATCGCCGGCGAGACCCGCGGTCCATCCACCGTCACTAACGACCACATCGAAGCCGTCGTTCGCGCCGCCATCAAGGACATCGGCTACGAGCAGGACGGTTTCCACTGGAAGACTGCCGACGTCGAGATTCTGCTGCATCCGCAGTCGGCAGATATCGCACAGGGCGTCGATGCCAAGCAGCCGACCAATGCCGAAGAAGGCGCTGGCGACCAGGGCATCATGTTCGGTTATGCCACCAACGAAACGCCCGAGCTGATGCCGGCGCCGATCTTCTACGCGCACAAGATCCTGCGCCTGATCTCGGAAGCCCGTCATGCCGGTACCGAAAAGGTGCTCGGCCCCGACTCCAAGAGCCAGGTCACCGTGCAATACGAAAACGGCAAGCCGGTCGGCGTGCGCGAAATCGTCGTCTCGCATCAGCATCTCGTTGAGGACATGACCTCGAACCAGGTGCGCGAACGCGTCGAGCCCTACGTCCGCAAGGCGCTGCCGGATGGCTGGATCAGCGACAAGACGATCTGGCACATCAACCCAACCGGCAAGTTCTTCATCGGCGGACCCGACGGCGACGCAGGCCTGACCGGCCGCAAGATCATCGTCGACACCTACGGCGGCGCGGCCCCGCATGGTGGCGGTGCGTTCTCGGGCAAGGACTCCACCAAGGTGGACCGTTCGGCCGCTTACGCTGCGCGCTACGTCGCCAAGAACATCGTTGCTGCTGGTTTGGCCGACAAGGCGACGCTGCAGCTCGCTTATGCCATTGGCGTAGCGCGCCCGCTGTCGATCTATGTCGACACCCACGGCACCGGCAAGGTCGCTGACGATGCCATCGAGAAGGCCGTCGCTGCCGCGATGGATCTGACGCCGCGCGGCATCCGCAAGCATCTCGATCTTAACAAGCCGATCTACGCCCGTACGTCCGCCTACGGTCATTTCGGTCGCACGCCGGACGCCGACGGCGGCTTCTCCTGGGAGAAGACCGACCTCGTCGATGCGCTGAAGCGCAACGTCTAACCACAAATTCGTCGTTCCGGGGCGTGTGCGCATCTTCGCGCACACGAACCCGGAACCCAGAAGTGACTATCACATCGAGATTCCGTGTTCGCTCGCGAAGGCGCGAGCGCTGCGGAATCGCTCTCTCATCAAGGATTAAAACATGACCGCCCCCAACGGTTTCACGGACTACATCGTCAAGGATATCAATCTCGCGCCATTCGGCCGCAAGGAGCTCTCGATCGCAGAGACCGAGATGCCCGGCCTGATGGCCACCCGCGAGGAATTCGGCCCGAAGCAGGTTCTGAAGGGCGCGCGTATTGCCGGCTCACTGCACATGACCATTCAGACCGGGGTGCTGATCGAGACGCTGAAGGCGCTCGGCGCTGACATCCGCTGGGTCTCCTGCAACATCTATTCGACCCAGGATCACGCCGCTGCCGCGATCGCAGCCGCCGGCATTCCGGTGTTCGCCATCAAGGGCGAAAGCCTCACTGAATATTGGGACTACACCGCCAAGCTGTTCGACTGGCATGGCGGCGGTCATCCCAACATGATCCTCGACGACGGCGGCGACGCCACCATGTATGTCCATCTCGGCCTCAAGGCCGAGAACGGCGACACGGCGTTCCTGGACAAGCCGGGTTCGGAAGAAGAGGAAGTGTTCTTCGCGCTGCTTAAGAAGCAGCTCAAGGAGAAGCCGAAGGGCTACTTCAAGGCGATCGCCGACAGCATCAAGGGCGTCTCGGAAGAGACCACCACGGGTGTGCATCGTCTGTACGACATGCAGAAGGCTGGCACGCTGTTGTGGCCCGCGATCAACGTCAATGACTCCGTGACCAAGTCGAAGTTCGACAACCTCTATGGCTGCCGTGAATCGCTGGTTGACGGCATCCGCCGCGGCACCGACGTCATGATGTCCGGCAAGGTCGCCATGGTTGCCGGCTTCGGCGACGTCGGCAAGGGCTCGGCCGCTTCGCTGCGCCAAGCCGGTTGCCGCGTGCTGGTGTCCGAAATCGATCCGATCTGCGCATTGCAGGCGGCGATGGAAGGCTATGAAGTCGTGACCATGGAAGACGCCGCACCGCGCGCCGACATCTTCGTCACCGCGACCGGCAACAAGGACATCATCACCATCGAGCACATGCGCGCGATGAAGGATCGTGCCATTGTCTGCAACATCGGTCACTTCGACAACGAGATCCAGATCGCCACGTTGAAGAACCTGAAGTGGGACAACATCAAGCCGCAGGTCGACGAAATCACCTTCCCGGACGGCAAGCGCATGATCTTGCTGTCCGAAGGCCGCCTGGTGAACCTCGGCAACGCGACCGGACATCCGTCCTTCGTAATGTCGGCCTCGTTCACCAACCAGACGCTGGCGCAGATCGAACTCTATGCCAACAACAAGGACGGCAAATACAAGAAGGAAGTCTACGTCCTTCCGAAGTCGCTCGACGAGAAGGTAGCCCGTCTGCATCTCGCCAAGATCGGCGTCAAGCTGAGCACGCTCAGCAAGGAACAGGCTGCTTATATCGGTGTGAAGACCGAAGGCCCGTTCAAGGCGGACCACTACCGCTACTGAGTTTGTTTTGACGAATTGAAGAAGAAAAGCCCCGGAGTGATCCGGGGCTTTTTGTTATTTGAGCATCTCTCGGACCATCGGAATGACCTTTGTTCCGTATAGCTCGATACACGTCATTAGCTTCTCGTGTGGCAATGGTCCCGCGCTGTATTTCAGATCGAAGCGCGAAATTCCGAGCGTCTCTGCTGTCTTCGCAATCTTCTTTGCGACTGTTTCGGGCGATCCCACATAGAGCGAGCCGTGTTCGGCTTCCTGATCAAATTCGCGGCGCTGCATCGGCGGCCAGCCGCGCTCCTTGCCGATGCGATCGCGCATCTGCTTGTAGTCGGACCACAGTTCCTCGCGGGCCTGCTCGTCGCTGGCAGCGACATAGCCAGGTGAATGCACGCCTATCGGCTTCACCGGCCGATCAATCTGCGCATAGGCGCGATGATAGAGATCGACATAGGGTTTGAATCGCTCGGGCTCGCCGCCGATGATCGCCAGCATCAAGGGCATGTCATAGCGCACCGCGCGAACAACCGACTCGGGACTGCCACCGACGCCAATCCAGGTCATCAGCCTGCCGGCATCGATCGGTGGATAGACGCGCTGATTGGTGAGTGGCGGGCGGGTCGTGCCGCTCCAGGTTACTTCCGGCTCGGACGCGAGCGCGGCGAACAGATCGAGCTTGTCCTCGAACAGCGTCTCATACTGGTCGAGCTTGAAGCCGAACAGCGGGAAGGATTCGGTGAACGAGCCGCGGCCGAGAATGACCTCGGCGCGGCCATTGGAGACCGCGTCTACTGTGGCAAAGCGCTGGAAGACGCGGATCGGATCGTCGGAGCTCAGCACGGTCACAGCGGAACCGAGGCGAATGCGCTTGGTGCGCGTCGCGATGGCCGCGAGCACGACTTCGGGCGCCGATACGGCAAAGTCTGCGCGGTGATGCTCACCGACGCCAAAGAAGTCGACGTCGAGCTGATCGGCGAGGACGGCCTCGTCGATGACATTCCGGATGACTAGTGCATGTGACAGCATTTCGCCGTCTGTGCCACGTGTGACGTCACCGAACGTGTCGAGACCTAGTTCGAGCGGCATGGATCGCTTCCCTGATGGAGCCGAAACGAAAAAGGCCGCGCATCATGCGCGGCCTTTCGCAGTAAAGGCGTGCGGCCCTTACTTGGGCGCGGTGATTTCGAACTTCAAGGTGCCGATGCCATCGACGCCGCATTCGACCTTGTCGCCAGGCTGCAGCGCCGCAACGCCGGCCGGGGTACCGGTCAGGATGACGTCGCCGGCGCCGAGTTCGACCTGCAGCGAGAGCTTCGCGATGATCTCGGCGATATTCCAGATCATCTCGGACAGGTCACCCTTCTGGCGTTCGGTACCGTTCACCGAGAGCCAGATCTTACCCTTGGAGGGATGGCCGACCTTCGAAGCGGGCACCAGCGCGCCGGTGGGCGCTGACATGTCGAACGACTTTCCGATTTCCCAGGGCTGCTCCTTCTTGCGCGAGACGGTCTGGAGGTCGCGGCGGGTGAGATCGACGCTGACGCCGTAGCCCCAGACGTGATCGAGTGCCTTTTCCGGCGAGATGTTGAGGCCGCCGCTCTTCAGCGCGACAACGAGTTCGACCTCGTGCTGCATGTCCTTGGTCAGGGTCGGGTAGGGGATCTCGCTGCCATCCGGCACGATCATGTCGGCGTGCTTGGCGAAGAAGAAGGGAGGGTTACGCTCGTCATTGCCGAGTTCGCGGATGTGCTCGAGATAGTTGCGGCCTACGCACCAGACACGGCGCACCGGGAATTTCGAAGTCTCGCCCTGAACGGCGATGGCGGCCTGCGGCGGAGGTGCGATAACGAACGATGCGGTCATGGACGGCTCTCGGGCTGGTTGTGAAGGCTGGGATCAAAACGAATGCCGCGCTTGCGCGGCAGAAAACAGAAGCAAGTCTTACGCCGACGCCTCGAGCGGGGCCAGCGGCGAAGCATCACGATGTTGCAAGCGGAAGAACGAGGCGTAGCGCCCGCCACGGCGCAGCAGATCGTCGTGGCGGCCGCGCTCGACGATCTCGCCGCCTTCGACCACCAGAATGGCGTCGGCATGCATGATGGTGTGCAGGCGGTGGGCGATCACGATCGTGGTGCGATTCTGGCAGAGATGCTCGATGGCTTCCTGCACCGATTTTTCGGATTCGGAATCTAGCGCTGCGGTAGCTTCGTCCAGCAGGATGACCGGCGCGTTCTTCACCAGCGCGCGCGCAATGGCGATGCGCTGGCGCTGGCCGCCGGAGAGTTGTGCGCCGTGCTCGCCGACCGGCGTCTCATATCCGAGCGGGAAGCCCATGATGAAATCATGGGCGCAGGCGGCCTTGGCTGCCGCGACGATCTCGTCTTCCGTGGCGCCCGGTTTGCCGAAGGCGATGTTCTCGCGGATCGTGCCGCGGAACAGATAGACATCCTGTCCGACATAGGCGGTCTGGCCGCGCAGTGAGCGCCGCGAGACTTGGCCGATCGACTGGCCATCGATGGTGATGTCGCCTTCGCTGACCTCATAGAGTCGCAGCAGCAGTGCCAGCACCGTGGACTTGCCGCCGCCGGACGGACCGACCAGCGCGGTAACCTTGCCGGGCTCGGCGACGAAGCTCATGCGGTTGAGCACGACCTCGTTGGGGCGATAGCGGAACGTCACGTCATGCAGCTCGACGCGCGCATCGGTCAGTTTGAGCGCCGGTTTGTGGTCGTCATTTGGCTCGGAAGCCGGACTGTCCACGATCTCCAGCAGTGTATGCGCGCCGATGATCTGACTGTTGAGATCGATGTTCAGCCGCGCCAGCCGCTTCGCCGGCTCATAGGCCAGCAGGAAGGCGGTGACGAAGGAAAAGAATTGCCCGGGTGTCGCGCCCATCGCCACCACGCGATAGCCGCCATACATCAGCGACGCCGCGATGGCGAAGCCGCCCAGCGTTTCCATCAGCGGGCTAGAGCGGCTGGAGACGCGCGCCATCTTGTTGGCGTTCTGCTCGACGGCCGTGATGCTCGCTTCCATGCGTTGCTGCATGGTCTTTTCGAGCGTGAAGGCCTTCACCGTGCGGATGCCCTGCAGCGATTCCTGCATCACTTCCAGAATTTCGGTGGTACCGGTGAACTGGTTGCGGGCGAGGCCCTTGATGCGGCGGACCAGCTTGCGCAGCACCAGCATGGCGGGCGGCGCGACGAGGAAGCCGAACAGCGCCATATATGGATCCTGCATCACCATCACGCCGACCAGCGCGATCAGCGACAGCAGGTCACGGCCGACGGCGTTGATCAGCAGGCTGAGCACCTGTGTCACCGAATTGGCGCCTGCGGTGAGCCGCTGCAGGAATTCCGATGAATGCCGCTCCGAGAAGAAGCCGATGCTCTCGTTCATCAGCTTGGCAAACAGCCGGCGCTGATTGTTGGCAACGATGGCGTTGGAGATCTTCGAGAGAATGACGGTGTGGCCGTAGGTTGAGGCGCCCTTGATCAGGAAGATCACCACAACGAAACCCGAGAACAGCGCGATCCGCTCGATGCTCTTGTCCACATAGGCCTGATTGATGACCTCGCCGAGCATGTAGGCGGCGCCCGCGGTGGTCGCGGCAGAGACGGCCATCAGCAGGAAGGCCAGGAGATAGCGCCGCCAATAGGTGACCGCCTGTTCGGCGACCAAGCGGCGGATCAGCGCCCAGGCGCCGTAAGGATCGTCAGTGACTTTGCGAGTAATCTTGGCCATCCGCGGTCCAGCGACGGCGCCGGGCAGGGATTTGCCGAGGCGTCAGGGTCAGCTTGCGAAACAGCCGCCTGATTGCCCGTTAAATCGCGGTTTTTCAAGCCAAAATCGGGCTTGCCAAGACTTTGTTAACCCATTGGCCCGGCGGTGTCCGTCGCCGGATTCGGGCCGATTTTGCCCTAGAATCTCTCGAAAGCACGGCACGCGACAGGTACGCGCCATGCTTCCGGTTGGCAGGATGTAACCCGATCAGAACCGGTAATTCACGCCCGCTTTCATGGTGTGGAACCTGGTATCGACCGAGATGCTGGAGTTGGAGGAGAAGCCATTGGCGACGTCGTTGACGGCGGTGGAGAACAGCGTGCTCCGGCCGAGATCCACATAGAGATATTCGGTCTTGAATGACCATTGGGGCGCGAAGGCATATTCAAGGCCGGCACCCGCGGTCCAGCCCCACTGTGTCTGGCCGGCTGACACCGCCGCAACCTGGCCGAGCACACCATTCGGGCCGGTCAGAGTAAAGTTCCCGTTGGTGTTGACCCGGCCATAGGCGCCGCCGCCGGTGCCGTACAGGAACACGCGGTCCCATGCATAGCCGAGCCGTCCGCGAATCGTGCCGAACCATTCGACTTCGGAGCCGGTGCCGAATGCCGCGGACGTGGTCACGCCGTTATTGTTCAGCGTCTGATTACCCTCGAAGCGGCCCTTGATACCGGACCACTGGAAGTCGGTCTCGATGCCGACGACGAAGCCGCCGTTGTATTGATAGTTGTAACCAGCCTGTCCGCCGCCGAAGAAACCGCTTGAGGTTAGGCTGAATTTACCCGCGGTGCTGGCAACCAGAGGATCAGTTTCGGCCTGCAACTGCCGCTGTGTAGCCTGAAATGGATAGTCGAACTTGTCGCCGCCGAAACCGACATTGGCGCCGACGTAGAAGCCTGTCCAGGAGAACACCTGGACGGGCGCGACTGGCGCCTTCACCGGATAGGGCATGTCGGCCGCAACGGCAGGAACGGCTGCACCGATAAGCAGTGCTGCGCCAGCGAATACTCTCTTCATGATCAGGCCCCTCAGTTTCTTGCGCGCGGCAAGTGATTTCCGATGCATCGCCGTCATCGGCGATCGCATGTGAAGTGTCGTCGAGCCAAGGCATCTGCGAATGATGCCGGGACTCGCGGCTTCCACGTGCACAATGACAGGGCTGGCGGAGAGGTCTTGTTCATGCGCGTAGCAGATTTTAGTTCTCGCGCACTGCCACTAAACTTCGCGTCGATGTGGCGTTGTCGCAACAGCACATATGCGCACTACACCAATACGGTCGCAGGATTCCGTTTTGCATTGACGAGCATTCGTGCGTGATGAGATCGTCTGGTGCTGCTACACTAATGGTCGGAAGCGAGTTGGACGTATGCATCAAGCCAGTTTCGTCTCAGATGGGTTTGGTCCGGAATTACCGGATCACCAGAAATTCGCGCTGTGGTGCGAAAACATGGAAGCGCTCACCTGCTGCGTGGACATCACACGTGCTGAAGATCGGCCGTTCTCGGCGTTTGTGCACTGGGCAGATTATTCGAATGTGCGGGTCACCCGCTTCGGCGGCACGTTCAGTCGAATCCGACGATCCAGAACGGCAATCTCGCGCGGACCGGACGATGATTTCTGTTTGATGTTTCATCGAGGCGAGGGGACGCTGGTTGTCGATCAGGTGGGGCGCGAGACGGCCTTGTCGTCTGACCGCGCATTTATTGGTACAAACGGACGTCCGGCCGATTTGCGGTCGGATGCGAATTTCTCGTCGACGACGCTGACTGTCAGTAGGGAGCGCCTGTTGCCCCTCATTGGCAATGTCGACGATCTCCTGATCCAGCCGCTCGACGAACGGCGCGCAGTCGTGGCCCATTTGCGGCGCTACATCGAAATCTCTGTCGATCTCCTGCGCGATCCGCATGATTCGGAGCTCGACAGCCATATCAGCACGACCCTCCTGGATCTGACTGCGCTGGCGCTTGGCGCGCGCGGTGACGCCGCGCAACTCGCTTCGATGCGCGGTCTGCGCGCGTCACGGACGCAGGAGATTATTGCTGAGATCGACCGCCATTTCGCCGATCCGGATTTTTCAGTGGGGCAGGTCGCGCGTCGGTTGGATTTGTCGCCGCGCTATCTCCAGGACCTTCTGCAAGATACCGGATCGAGTTTCACCGAACGCCTTCTGGAGTGCCGTCTGCAACATGCAATGCGTTTGCTGACGAGCGAGCAGGGCGATCGGCTGAAGATCAGTGAGATCGCGCTGGCCAGTGGCTTCAACGAGATCTCATACTTCAATCAGCGGTTTCGACGGCGTTTCGGAGAGACGCCGACGCAGTGCCGGCGCTGATCGGATGCTTAGGCCGACTTCGCTATTAATTCGATCCCATAGCGCTCTCGGGCTAGCTTTTCTTCCCAGGCCAGCGCGTGACGTGCGATGGTTTCTAGATCGTCGTATTGCGGCGTCCAGTTCAGCGTGGCGCGGATTCGGGACGTATCGGCGATCATGGTCATGATGTCGCCGTCGCGGCGCGGAGCGTATTGAACGGCGAAGTTGCGGCCCGATGCACGTCGTACGGCTTCGATGGTCTCCAGCACCGAATAGCCGCGGCCATAGCCGCAATTCAGGGTGGTCGATGCTCCGCCTTCGCGCAGGTAGCTCAGCGCGGCGCGGTGGGCCTGCACAAGATCGCTCACATGGATGAAGTCGCGGATGCAGCTTCCGTCGGGCGTCGGATAATCGGTGCCGAACACGTCGATCTTGCTGCGCTGACCGGTTGCGGCCTCGACGGCGATCTTGAGCAGATGCGTCGCGCCCATGGTGGCGAGGCCTGTGCGACCCTGCGGATCGGCGCCGGCGACGTTGAAGTAACGCAGCGCGACAAACTCCATGCCATAGGCCGGTGCGATGTCGTGCAGCATAATCTCGGTCATCAGCTTCGATGATCCGTAAGGCGACAGCGGACGCGTTGGGGCATCTTCTGCCACCGGCGTGAAATCGGGATTGCCGTAGACGGCAGCGGTCGATGAGAAGATGAAGCGCTTGACGCCGCATTTCACCGCTGCGCTGAGCAGGTTGCGTGTCGTCATCGTGTTATTGCGGTAATAGCTGAGCGGGTCGCGCATCGATTCCGGGACGACGACAGAGCCTGCGAAATGGATGATGGCGTCGATGCCATGTGCGGCGATCACGCCCTCGACAAGATTTTCGTCAGCGACATCGCCGATGAACAGCGGAACGCCTTCGGGGAGATAGGTGGAAAAGCCCGTCGACAGGTTATCGATCACGACCACGCTCTCGCCGGCTTCCACCAGCGCATGGACCATGTGACTTCCGATATAACCGGCGCCGCCGGTGACAAGGACGGTCATTGGATTTACTCACTCTCCCGTTTTGGGAACGCTATCGCGCCCGGGATGAAGAGTGGGTTTCGACGGCCGGCAACTGGCCACTATGCTTAATGTTGCGTATAGGAAATCGGGCGAAATGGAGTCACCTGTGCCGATTGCGGGCAAAACGGCCGATAAACTGCAGCTGATCGTCACGAATCTGCACTGGCGCTACTCCGGTGTGACGGCGACCAATCGCATGGTGGCGCCGAAACTCGCAGACATGTTCGACGCGGCTTGGCTTGGATCCGACGCGCCCGCCGGCATTGCGCGCATGGATATCGGCGATCTCGTGAAATTGTGGCTGCGCCGCAAGCCGGTGATCTGGCACGCGCGGCGCAACAACGAGATGATTGCCGGCGTTCTGCTCAAGGCGCTCGGGTGGCCGATGAAACTGCTCTTCACCTCGGCAGCGCAGCGCCATCATACCTGGATCACACGCTGGCTGATCAGTCGGATGGATGCCATCATCGCGACCAGCGAGATCTCCGCGTCGTATCTGAAGCGATCGGCGACTGTGGTGACGCATGGCGTCGATACCGATCGCTACGCGCCGCCCGTCGATCGTGCGGCGGCGTTTGCGGAAGCGAGTTTACCGGGGCGCTATGCGATTGGTTGCTTCGGCCGGGTGCGTGCGCAGAAGGGAACTGATCTTTTCGTCGATGCGATGTGCGAGTTGTTGCCGCGTTATCCGGATTTCACGGCGGTTATCGTTGGCGCGATCACGCCGGATCAGATCGGCTTTGCCAATGAGCTCAAGAAGAAGATCGCCGATGTCGGTCTGCAGTCGCGCATCGTCATCACCGGCGAGTTGCCGATCGAAGACGTCGAGCGATGGTATCAGCGCCTGACGATCTACGCTTTCACTTCGCGCAATGAAGGCTTCGGTCTGACGCTAATCGAGGCGATGTCGGCGGGGGCCGCGCTGGTCGCAACGCGTGCGGGCGCCGCGGAAATCGTGGTCGAGGAGGGCGTGACCGGCAAACTCGTGCCGACCGGCGATGCGGCGGCACTCACGCTGGCATTGGAGCCGCTGATGCGCGATCCCGATGCCGCTGCAGCCATGGGCACACATGCGCGCCAGCGTGTGCTCGACAAATTCAGCCTTGATGCGGAAGCGCGGGGAATCGCTGAGGTTTATCGCAGGCTGCTCTGACCCTGCAGGATATCCGCGACGAACGCATCTAAGTCTCCACCTGCAAACAGGAAGCCGGGCAGGTGCGCAGCCTTGGCCGCTTCGATATCCGAATCGCGGTCGCCGATGGCAAAACTACCTTTGCGTTGCACAGGCCAGTGCTGCATCAGATCGAGGATCATGCCCGGGCTCGGCTTGCGCCAGTGATGATCTTCCAGATAGCCCGCAACTGATCCGGCCGGATGGTGCGGGCAATAGCGGACGTCATCAATGCGGGCGCCTTGTGCGGCGAGTTCGGAACGCATCCACTTAAACAGCGTATTGAGTTCGTCTTCGGTGAAATAGCCTCGTGCGACGCCGGACTGGTTCGAAAACAGGAAGACGAAATAACCGGCATCATTGAGCCGGCGAACGGCCTTGGCCGCGTTCGGCATCCAGCGGATGCGATCGGGTGTGCCCATATAGCCGTCGTCGTAATTGATAACGCCGTCGCGATCCAGAAACGCTGCGGGCTTTGTTTGCGTGGTCGTCATATCTGCGGGCTTCTGTTGGATGCCTCGGCCATCACGCCTTGAATGATCCCGGCAACGTCTTCGGCCGGAATGTCGCGCATGCAGGCGTGGTTGTTCATGGTGCAGACCGGCCTGTGGCAGGGTTGGCACGGGACAATGGTCTTGGTCTGCACGGTGGCCGCCAGCGGATTGAGGGGACCCCATAGCTGCGGGCTGGTCGGTCCGAAAATGCCGATGGTCGGCGTGCCGACAGCCGCAGCAATATGCATCAGGCCGGAATCATTGGCCACGGCGACATTGGCGGCGGCCATGCCGATCACGCCATTGCGCAGGTCGCCCGTGGTGAGGTCGCGAGCGCGGGGACCGGCGGCGGCAATGATTTCGTTGGCGAGGTCCTTCTCGCCCGGGCCGCCGATGACCCAGACGTCCAGCCCGCGCGCGACCAGCAGTTTTGCGGCCTCGGCATAATAGGTCCAGCGCTTGGAGGAACCGACCGAGCCGGGACCGAGCGCGACCGCCGGACCGGTTCCCAGCCCATTGGTCTGCCGCCAGCGCGCGATCTCGTCGGCGGGCACGCGGAACTGGGGCACCGGCCATTCCGGCGGCAGTGGCGTGCCGTCCGGCAGCGCTAGCGCGCATTTCTTGTCAATCATGCGCGGCAGTTTCTTTTCGCCCCAGCGCCACTGGTTGATCAGGCCGAAGCGCGCCTCGCCGACAAAGCCGATGCGCTCCGGGATGCCCGCCAGAGCGGGTGCCACAGCCGATTTCCAGGTCCGCGGCATCACCAGCGCGGTGCCATAGTTCCGTGCGCGCAGGGTGGCCGCCAGTTCCCATTGCTTGGCGAGCGCGAGCTGGCTGCGAGGCAGGTCCCAGACGATGCCTGCGCGCACGCCCGGCATGTAGTCGACCAGCGGGGCGACCAGTCTGGTCACCAGTAAATCGACCGGCCGGTTCGGCCAGCGCTCTTTCAAGACCCGGACGAGCGTATGACCCCGGACGAAATCACCGATCCACATATAGGGCACAATCAGGATCGGCCGGGTATCGTCCGGATCGACCATCACGCCCTGGTATGGGGAATTTACGTTCATTCTTTCAAGGACTTCGCTGTTCTGCCGCGGGCTATATCCGGCTCACGTCGGTACCCGTTCCATTCGGACAGGTAAAGCCATTTGGGATGTTTCCAACCATGTCCCCGTGGCGGCGACGAACATCCCATTGCCCAAGTTGCCTGTGGGGCAGGGTTGAGGCAAAGGTGGGTCAATCATGAGATCGGGGACTTCATGCTGCTTGTGACCGGGGGAGCCGGTTTTATCGGATCGAATGTGGTGGCCGCGTTGAATGACGCCGGCCGCGCGGACGTGGCCGTCTGCGATGTGCTCGGCCATGATGGAAAATGGCGTAATCTTGCCAAGCGGCAACTTGCAGATGTAGTGCCGCCAGCCGAGCTGATGGACTGGCTGAAGGGCCGCAAGCTCGATGCGGTCATTCATCTCGGCGCGATTTCGGAAACCACCGCGACCGACGGTGATCTGGTCATCGAGACGAATTTCCGCCTCTCGATGCGCCTGCTGGACTGGTGCACGGCCAATGCGACGCCGCTGATTTATGCATCGTCCGCTTCGACCTATGGCGATGGTGCGCAGGGCTTTCGCGACGAGCAGACCGTTCCCGAACTCAAAAAACTACGGCCGATGAACCTCTACGGCTGGAGCAAGCACCTGTTCGACCTCGCGGTGGCCGAGCGCGTCGCCAAGGGCGAAAAGATGCCGCCGCAATGGGCCGGCCTGAAGTTCTTCAACGTGTTCGGGCCGAACGAGTACCACAAGGGCTCGATGATGAGCGTGCTGGCGCGGCGCTTCGACGACATCAAGGCCGGCCGCGGCATCCAGCTGTTCAAGTCGCATCGCGAAGGTATTGCCGACGGCGATCAGCGCCGCGACTTCATCTATGTCGAGGACGTCGTCCGCGTGATGATGTGGCTGCTGGCGTCGCCCAGTGTCAGCGGCATCTTCAATGTCGGCACCGGAACCGCACGCAGCTTCAAGGATCTGATGCTGGCCGCCTATGCTGCACTCGGCACTAGGCCGAACATCGACTATATCGATATGCCCGTGCAGATTCGCGGCAGCTATCAGTATTTCACGCAGAGTGAAGTCGATCGGTTGCGCGGCGCCGGCTACAACGGCGGTTCTACAACATTGGAAGATGCCGTCTCGCATTATGTGAAGGGCTTTCTCGACCAGCCCGATCGCTTCCGCTGAACGCGCAACAGGTACCGGTGTGATGTTTGATTTCGATGCCCTGTCGCATGCGATTGCCGATCAGACGGTGCTCTGCGTCGGCGATCTGATGCTCGACGAATTCGTCTATGGCGAGGTGTCGCGGATTTCACCGGAAGCGCCTGCGCCGGTCATCGCGGTCCAGCGCAGCGAGATCAATATCGGTGGCGCCGGCAATGTCGCACGCAATATTGCGGCCCTCGGCGCGAAATGCATCTTTGTCGGTCTGGTCGGTGAGGACGACGCCGGTGCAACGCTCAAGAATGCGCTCGCGCAGGAGCCTCTGATCGAAGCATTGCTGGTCGCGGATTCATCGCGCCCGACGACACGCAAGGTGCGCTTCGTGTCCGAGCATTTCGCGACGCATATGCTGCGCGCCGACTGGGAACTGGCTGCGCCCGCGTCCGCCGCCATCGAGAAGCAATTGATCGATACGATTTTGCCGCAACTCGCGCGTGTCGACATCGTACTGCTGTCCGACTACGCCAAGGGCGCGCTGACCGCGCGGGTGATCCGCAACGTCATCGACGCGGCGAAGAAGCTCGGCAAGCGCGTCATCGTCGATCCCAAGAGCGCAAATTTTGCGATTTATCGCGGCGCGACCTTGCTGACGCCGAACCGCAAGGAATTCGCCGAGGCAACGCGGAGCCGTGCAGACAGCGACATCAACATCGCGACCGCCGCGCAGGAAGCGATGATTCTGGCGGACTGCGCCGCGATGCTGGTGACCCAGAGCGAGCATGGCATGACGCTGGTGCCGCGCGATGGCGAGCCCATCCATGTGCCGGCGCTGCCGGTCAAGGTGCGCGACGTCTCGGGTGCCGGCGACACGGTGGCGGCGATGCTGGCTGTAGCGCTCGCAGCCGGAGCTGACTGGGAAGCGGCATTGCGCGCGGCAACTGCCGCGGCAGCGGTTGCTGTCAGCAAGAAGGGGACGGCGGTGGTTACACCGTCCGAACTGCGTCGCCGGATTTTGCCGCATGCATTTCTGGCCGCCGAAGAAAAAATCGTGGCATCGACTGAGCTCAATGCGCAACTGGCCGACTGGCGCAAGCAGCAGTTGCGGATCGGTTTCACCAATGGCTGTTTTGACATCCTGCATCCCGGCCATGTGAAGGTTCTGACGGCAGCGCGCGCGACTTGCGATCGCCTGATCGTCGGCCTTAACAGCGACGCGTCGGTGAAGCGGTTGAAGGGCGAGGGGCGCCCGGTGCAGAACGAACGCGCCCGCGCAGAAGTGCTTGCGGCGCTGGAAGCGGTCGATCTGGTCGTGATTTTCGAAGAGGATACCCCACTGAACCTGATTACGCAGATCGCGCCGGCGACGCTGGTCAAAGGCGGCGATTACACGCGAGAGCAGGTGGTCGGCCATGAGGTTGTCGCCGCGAACGGCGGAGAGGTGATCCTGATCGATATCTTGCAAGGCCACAGCACGACGTCGCTGGTCGAGCGCGCGCGCAGCGGACAGTCATGACACGCATCACACAGTTTTCTGCCCGCAACTGGCTGATTGCGACGCATGACGCCATCGTCACGGCGGCCGCGGTCGTTCTCAGCTTCGTGCTGCGTTTCGATGGCGAAAATCTGTGGGATCGGCTGCCGCTGCTCCTGAAGATCCTGCCGTACTTCGTCGTCTTCAGCTTTTTCGTCTGTTACCTGTTCAATCTGACGACGACGAAGTGGCGCTTCATCTCGCTGCCCGATTTGCTGAATATCATCAAGGCATCCACGGTGCTGACGGGCGCGCTTCTGGTGCTCGACTACATCTTCCTGGCGCCGAACGTGTACGGCACGTTCTTCCTCGGCAAGACAACGATCATCATCTACTGGTTCATCCAGATATTCTTTCTGAGCGGATCGCGACTGGCCTATCGCTATTTTCGTTATACGCGTACGCGCAATCAGGCGCGCGCGATGGATGCGTCACCCGCACTGTTGATTGGTCGTGCGGCCGATGCCGAGGTGTTCTTGCGCGGCATTGAGAGTGGTGCCGTCAAGCGCATGTGGCCGGTTGGTATCTTGTCGCCGGCGATGTCCGATCGCGGACAGGCGATCCGAGGTGTGCCGGTCCTGGGCGGCATCGATGATCTCGGTCATGTCGTTGATGACTTCAGCACGCGGCAACGCCCAATCGAACGGATCGTGATGACGCCGTCGGCGTTTGAAGCAGAGGCGTTGCCTGAGTCGGTATTGATGCGTGCGCGCAAGCTCGGGCTGACGGTTAGCCGGATTCCGTCGCTCGAGGAAAGCCGCGATACGCCGCAATTGGCGCCGGTCGCAGTCGAGGATCTGTTGCTGCGGCCGAGCGTCAAGATCGACTATGCCCGGCTGGAGAATTTCGTGCGCGGCAAGGCGATCGTGGTGACCGGCGGTGGCGGCTCGATCGGCTACGAGATCTGCGACCGCGTCATCACGTTCGGCGCGGCACGGCTGCTCATTATCGAGAATTCGGAGCCGGCGCTTCATGCGGCTATGGAAAAGCTGGCGGCCAAGGTTACCAGCGCGGCGATCGAGGGCCGCATCGCCGATGTCAGAGACCGCGAGCGCATTCATCAACTGATGATCGCTTTCAAGCCGGATGCGGTATTTCATGCTGCCGCGCTGAAACATGTGCCGATCCTGGAACGTGACTGGGGTGAGGGTGTCAAGACCAACATCTTTGGCTCCGTGAATGTCGCCGATGCGGCGCTCGCATCGGGCGCTGATGCGATGGTGATGATCTCGACCGACAAGGCGATTGAGCCGGTGTCGATGCTTGGCCTCACCAAGCGTTTTGCCGAGATGTATTGCCAGGCGCTCGATGGCGATGCCATCAGCGGCAGTGCCGCCAAATCGCCCATGCGGCTGATCTCGGTGCGGTTCGGTAATGTTCTGGCATCGAATGGGTCCGTCGTGCCGAAGTTCAAGGCGCAGATCGAAGCCGGTGGGCCGGTGACGGTGACGCACCCTGATATGGTGCGCTACTTCATGACCATCCGCGAGGCCTGCGATCTGGTCGTTACTGCTGCAACCCATGCGATGAATGCGCAGCATGCGGATGCATCGGTCTATGTGCTCAGCATGGGGCAGCCGGTGAAGATCGTCGATCTCGCCGACCGCATGATCCGGCTGTCCGGTCTTCAGCCCGGCTACGATATCGATATCGTGTTCACCGGTGTTCGACCGGGCGAGCGGCTCAACGAGATATTGTTCGCCGAGCAGGAGCCAACCAGCGAGATCGGTATCGCCGGCATCGTCGCCGCCCGCCCGAACGAACTGCCGTTGGAGACGCTGAACAGCTGGCTTGCGATCTTGCGGAAAGCCATTGAGGCGGATCAACACGAGGTCGCTGTGGCGACGCTGAAGGATGCGGTGCCGGAATATCGGGCGGCGGCACAGTGAGTCTGCATTAGCGGCGCGGCGTCGAGAATGCCCGCAATACCGCGGCGACGGCGATGCTGCCAAGTACAAGCAAAGCTGCGTCGGCGACGCCTGAGCGGAGATAGATCGACAGGCCGGCCAGTGCCGCCAGGCCGATATTGAGCACGAACGCCGTTCGCACAACCTCGATCACGGCGAAGCCATTGTCCGTCGCGCGCTGATAGAAGTGCGAGCGATGCGCCAGCCACACCGGCTCGCGTTTTGCCAGCCGCCGGAGCAGGGTGATGGTCGCGTCGGCAAGGTAGTACAGCGGCAGCAGGATGGCGGCAGCCAGATGGTGCGCATAGGCCAGTTGCAGGAAGCACCAGGCCAGCAACAGCCCGATGGGGAGGCTGCCGACGTCGCCCAGAAACATCTTCGCAACGGGCCGATTGAACGGCGCGAAGCCGAGTGTGGCGCCGCAAAGCGCAGCGGCAATGAGCGCCGTCGATAACGGCAGTTGCCCGGAGAAGCCGATCAGCACCAGCGCTGCGGTAATCGGTATCACCTCGGCCACTGTGATCCAGTCGAGCCCATCCATGAAATTCACGAGATTGACGAACCAGAGTGCGGCCAGCAGCAGCAAGCCGCGTTCGATCCAGAGAGGCAGGCCCGGTATGATCTGCAGTGTCGGGGGCAGGGCAAACAGGATCGCGGCAATACTGACGGCTTGCAGGAGCAGTCGCGGCGTCACGGAAATCGGACGCAGATCATCAATTGCGCCGATGGTCGCGATCAGGATCGTTGCAGCGAACAGCACCCACAGCGCCGGTGTCGCTGAAACGGAAAGACTTGCAATCGAGCACCCGGCAACCAGCAGTGTGACTGATATCACCGCGATGCCGGCGCCTTGCGGTGTCGGCACCTTGTGGGACGATCGGGCATTCGGTCGCGCCATTGCATAACGGATAAGCAGCGGATGAATGGCCTTGATGCAAGCCGCGGACAGAACAGCGGCTACAACCAGAGCGACGAAGGTTGTAATCAATTCGAATGACGACATCGGGATGACATTGATCGCAGGAAAGACATGCGTTGCGGGGAAGATTTGGGTCGCAATGAGACAAATAGTTCGGAGTTATGCACGGCGGCTCTTCTTACCCTGTTTTCATGGCATAGCTAGCGGCGAAGGCCGCGCTTCTGACGCAATCGGATGCTGCGATGCCGAAGTGTTGCAACATCATCGCCTGGATGGCTAATGGAATGCGACACGGATCGTCATGCAACATGGCGATTTCTGGCGAATGTCTGGGGACACGATGTCTGAACAACCCATCCTTGTCACCGGTGCTGCCGGCTTCATCGGTTTCCACGTGACGCGGCAGCTGCTGGCCGAAGGCCGAACGGTCGTTGGTCTCGATAGCGTCAACAGCTATTACGATCCGGCGCTGAAGGAGGCGCGGCTGAAGCTGCTGGAGGGCCAGCCTCGCTTTACCTTTGTGAGGGCGAATCTGGCAGATCGTCCCGCGATCGCGGCGTTGTATGGCGAATACAAATTCCCTGTTGTCATTCATCTCGCTGCGCAGGCGGGTGTGCGCTATTCCATCGAGCAGCCGCACGCCTATGCCGATGCCAACCTCGAGGGCTTTCTCAATATCCTCGAAGGATGCCGGCACAATGGCTGCGCGCATCTGCTCTATGCGTCGTCATCCTCGGTCTATGGCGCCAACAAGAAGAAACCGTTCTCCGTCAGCGACAGAGTCGACAACCCGGTCAGTCTCTATGCTGCGACGAAGAAGGCCAACGAGTTGATGGCGCATTCCTACAGCCATCTCTATCGCCTGCCGACCACCGGGCTGCGTTTCTTCACCGTCTATGGTCCTTGGGGCCGGCCGGATATGGCGATCTTCCTGTTTACCAAGGCGATCCTCGACAAGCAGCCGATCAAGCTCTTCAATCACGGCAACATGCGACGCGACTTCACCTATGTCGACGACGTTGTCGGTGCTATCGGGCGGCTGATTGATCATGTGCCGACCGGTAGCGAGGACGAGGCGCCAGCGCGAATCTACAACGTCGGTAACCACAAGCCAGAGGACCTTTTGCATGTGGTCTCGGTTCTTGAGAAGGAACTGGGGCTTGAGGCGATCAAGACGATGCTGCCGATGCAGCCGGGCGATGTGCATGAGACTTTTGCCGATGTGGACGATCTGATGCGTGACGTCGGCTTCAAGCCGGATACCTCGATCGAGGAGGGGATTCGACAATTCGTGACGTGGTATCGCAGCCACTACGGTAATCTGAACGCGAAGGGTTGAGAGCGACTGATGAGCAAGCGCATTATTCCCCTGATCATGTGTGGCGGTGCTGGTACGCGCCTGTGGCCGTCATCGCGTGAGGGGCGCCCGAAGCAATTTCTGCCATTATTCGGGCCGCGCTCGACCTTTCAGGACACCGTGATTCGCGTGTCCGATGCTGGCTTGTTCGATCGTCCCATTGTCATCACCAGCGCCGCCTATCGGTTCATGGTGCGCGAACAACTCGCCGAGATCGGGCTCGATGCAGACATCCTGCTCGAGCCGGCGCGGCGCGATTCAGGCCCGGCCATTGCCGCCGGTGCTGCTTTTGCACAGGCTCGGGACGAGGAAGCCGTCGTGCTTGCGCTTGCCGCCGATCACGTGGTGCGCGACGTGCCGGCTTTCGTGGCGGCGTGTCGGGCTGGGCTGGTGGTTGCCGATGCCGGCCACATTGTGACGTTCGGCGTTCAGCCGGAGCGTCCGGCCACCGAGTACGGCTATATTTCACCCGGTCAGGTGCTTTCCGGCGAGGTGAAGAGTGTCGCCAAATTCGTCGAGAAGCCGGATCTGCAGACGGCAACCGGTTATATTGAGGCCGGGTATCTCTGGAACAGCGGCAACTTCATGTTTCGGGCGGGGATGCTGCTCGATGAATATCGCCGCGTCGACAGCGACAGTGTCGAGACCATCACCAGCGCTGTGGCGAAGGCCGGCCGCGATCTCGGCTTCTTTACGCTCGATGCGGACGCTTTCGGGAAGGCAAAATCGATCTCTGTCGACTATGCCGTGATGGAGAAGACGACGAAGGCGGCCGTGGTGCCGGTGTCCTGCGGCTGGTCGGATGTCGGCTCGTGGCTCGCAGTGTGGGAGCTGTCCGACAAGGATGCACAGGGCAATGCCGCGCAGGGCGTGGCAGTGTTCGAGGACTCGCGCAACTGCAACGTGGCCAGCGATGGTCCGGTGGTGGCGCTGGAGGGCGTCGACGATCTCGTGGTGGTCGCGACGCACGACGCCGTGCTGGTCTCCCGCCAGAAGGATGCCAACGGCTTGAAACGGCTTGTGGCGAAGCTGAAGGTCACGGCGCCGCAGGTCACCGAGGATCATCTCAAGGTGCATCGCCCATGGGGATCTGTGCAGGCTCTTGAGGATGGCGAGCGCTATCAGGTGAAACGTCTCGTGGTCAAAGCCGGCGAGCGGCTGTCACTCCAGATGCACCACCATCGCTCCGAGCACTGGATCGTTGTGCGTGGTACCGCGAAGGTGACGATCAACGATCAGATCAAGACCGTCCACGAGAACGAGTCGATCTACATCCCGCTCGGTGCCACGCACCGTCTGGAAAACCCCGGCAAGATTCCGCTTGAGCTGATCGAGGTGCAGACGGGCAGCTACCTTGGTGAGGACGACATCGTTCGCATCGAGGATGACTACAAGCGGAGCTAGCGGCGGCCGGGCGATACTCGCCCGAATCGATGCACCCACAGCGTGCATTCGCCTGAATTGGTGGCGGCGAGGGGCTACCACGGTCCCTTCATGCCGTATCTTTTTCCATTTTACGAAATAGCGATGGTTGCCACAATTGGGCGCGCTCTGACCCGCCCAGCGCGCATTCATCGTCCTGGAGGTGGTTCTGCCACTCACGAAATCGTGTTAACCTGTTGTTAGGCATTGATAAATGCCTGAAATCAGGGACGAAAATGACAATGCCATGACGGATAAGCGGACCGTGCCGCCTCCGCACAAGGTAATGCATTCTTGCAACAATGAGTCAGTTTTCGATCTAAAATGTGGCTTTCAGATTGCGGCAAGTTCCGTTTCTTGTTAGCGCTCAATCCATGAAGCAG
The DNA here is from genome assembly GCF_051811025.1 of Tardiphaga sp. 813_E8_N1_3. Lineage (NCBI taxonomy): Bacteria > Pseudomonadati > Pseudomonadota > Alphaproteobacteria > Hyphomicrobiales > Nitrobacteraceae > Tardiphaga > Tardiphaga sp. 813_E8_N1_3. The sequence continues at coordinate 3,498,545 of NZ_JBPWQE010000001.1, read as the reverse complement.
ATCGCAAAGATTTTCCTTGTAGTTGTATTGCTGGGATCGAGCGGCAAGTTCGCTTATGCAGCCGAGCCATTTTTCATTCTTGACGCCATCAATCAGGCGGTAAAGACGAACCCAGGTGTCGGCGAGGCTTCTGCCAATCGCCGCGCCACCGAAGCCGAACTTCGCCAGAGCCAAGGTACTTTGCTGCCTCAGATCAGGCTGCAGGCGAATACCGGCCCTGAGATGTTGAACCGGGCAATCGTTCCTGCGCCGGCCGGCAATGGCTCTTATGTGAACGGCAGCGAGGCGTCGGTAACGGTGCGCCAGCTGGTGTTCGACGGCTTTGCGTCCATCAACGACATCTGGCGTCAGGCTGCGCGCGTCGATGCTGCTGCGTTCCGGGTGCTTGAACGGACCGAACTGATTGCGCTCGATGCGGCCGAAGCCTATGTCGATGTGACGCGTTATTTGCGTCTGGTCGCGCTTGCCGAACAAAATCTCAAGGTTCATCTCGAACTGCGCGCCAATGTCCGCGCGCGTTTCGCTGGCGGTCGTGCCGGTGAGGGCGATACCCAGCAGGCGGAAGAGCGTGTAGCCGCGGCAGAAGCCGTGCTGTCGGATTTCCGCCTCAGCCTCGATTTTGCACGCGCCAAGTATCGCAAGACCGTTGGTCTTGAGCCGTTCAATGTGCGTTTCCCCGGTCGCTTGCCGGATATGCCAGCAACCAAGAACGAGTCGCTCGACGTCGCCTTCAAGTACAATCCGACGATCCGCGCCGCTGGTGCAGATGTCGATGCGGCCAAGCGTGCTTTCGACTCGACCGCCGGCGCATTCGTTCCGAACGTCGCCCTGGAAGGCCGCGCGCTGCGCGGCAAGGACTCGATCACCTATCCGGGCAATCGCGATGAAGTCAGCGGCAAGGTTGTCGTCAGCTGGGATATCTTCCGCGGCGGTCAGGATGCGTGGAAGCGCGCCGAAGCTGGCGAACGCATGATCGAGCAGCAGCAGCGCCATGCACGCCTGCAGCGTGATGCGCTGGAGTCGCTCGACAAGGCGTGGGCTGCGCGGACGATCACGACGGAGCGTGCAGCAGCGCTGGTGCGTGAAGTTGAAGCCGCCCGTCGCACCTTCGTGGCCTACAACAAGGAATATGAGCTCGGTCAGCGCACGCTGATCGATCTGCTCAACTCGCAGAACCAGTACTTCAACGCCAACGTCTCGCTGGTGTCTGCACGCGGCGTCACCGTGTTCGCCGACTATCAGTTGCTGGCGGCCATGGGACAGCTGCTGTCCTATCTGAAGACCGGCAAGCCGCCGGAGTCTGAGCCGATCGAGAGCCGTGCATCCGGCCTGATCCCGTATCGCCTGCCGCCGATCTTGCTGACGGCGCCGGAGCCGGGATCCGAACCGCTCAATACGGTTCTGCCGTTCCAGACCTGGAATTCGCCTTTCGCACCGGCGCTGGAACCGAAAGCCGTGCTGTTCGGTGATCGCTGGGCCTCGCAAGATCTGTCGAACGCCAACGCATTGTTCGTGACATCGGGCCAGGTCGGGCAGGGCAGCGTGTCGGCCGATGCTTCTGCGGGGCGCCGTTAACCAATTAAGCACGCGGATTTATAATCCGCGGTCGGATTTACCGTAAGTTCAGCAATTCGTCTGAACCGCGAAATAGTACAGGCGCTCCGCAAGGATCGCCTGTAAAGCTGGCAAGTCATATTTTGTAAGGCCAGTAGATCCGCGCACGGGTCATACAAGGCGCCTGGAATTTCCGAGGCTGCATTGAACATTCGCTCACCCCAGTTCGATATTGCAATGGACCTGCCGGCTGCGCCCGTAGCGGAGATCGAGCATCAGCATGCTGATCCGTTAACGGACAGCCTGCTTTATCTCGCCGCTCACCACGGCAGAGCTGTCAGCCGCAGTGCACTCCTTGCCGGTCTCCCGGTTGAGCGCGGCGTGCTGACAACGGCACTGTATGAGCGTGCCGCGCAGCGGGCGGGCCTCGAGGCCGAACTGAACGAGCGACCGCTCAAGGATATCCCTGCGCTGGTCCTGCCTGCTGTGCTTCTGTTTCACGATGGTTCGACGCGGATTCTGCGCGGCATCGATCTGGCGAGTGGCCGTCTGACACTGGCAACCCCCGTCGGTGACGGTGCGATCGCCATGGAGCGCATCGAAGCCGTCGAAGAGAAATATGCCGGCTTCGTCTATTTCGTTCGTCCGGCGTCCGTCAGCGATCCGCGCGCGATCGCCGCCGGCGATTTGCCGAAGGCGCACTGGTTCTGGTCCGTCGTCAGCCGGTTCGGCTCCAACTACAGCCATGTCGCCATTGCAGCTTTCATCGTCAACATGCTGGCGCTCGCCGCGCCGCTGTTCACTATGAGCGTGTATGACCGCGTCATTCCGAATGGCGCGATCCCGTCGCTGGTTGCACTTGGTATCGGCCTGTCGCTGGCGATCGCATTCGACTTCCTGCTCAAGGTGGTCCGCAGCCGCATCATCGACATGACCGGCAAGAAGATCGACGTGGTGCTGGCGTCGAACATCTTCGAACATGTGATGGCGCTGAAGATGGACAAGCGTCCGCCCTCGGTCGGCATTCTCGCCAATCAGATGCGCGACTTCGACTCGGTGCGCGAATTCTTCACGTCGGGCACGGTCGTGTCGGCGACCGATATGATATTCGCGATCATCTTCATTGCAGTGCTGTTCGTGATTGCCGGGCCGCTGGCCTGGATCCCGCTGGCGATGCTGCCCGTCATGATCCTCGTCGGTCTCTTGATCCAGCGGCCGCTCGATCGTGCGATGAAGCGCCTGCAGGCGGAATCGGCTGCACGCCACGGCATCCTCATCGAGTCGCTGAACGGCATCGAGACCGTTCGCGCTGTCGCCGGCGAAAGCCGCGTGCAGACAGTGTGGGAACGTTCCGTCGCCGCGACGGCGCGTTCAAGCGAAGGCGTGCAGTTCTGGTCGTCGCTGGCGATGACAAGTGCGAGCGTGGCGACGCAGCTGTGCAGCCTGTTGCTGGTCGTGGTCGGCGTGTTCCTCATTCTTGACGGCAAACTGTCGGTTGGTGCGCTGGTTGCGGCCAATATGTTGTCGGGCCGCATTCTCGGCCCCATCGCGGGCATCGCGGCTGTGATGACGCGCGCGACACAGACCATGTCGGCCCTGCGGTCGATCGATCGCCTGATGGCGACGGAGCGCGAGCGGCCGCCGGAAAAGATCTTCGTGGCCCGCGAGATCACCAAGGGCAGCATCGAATTCCGCAATGTCAGCTTCTCCTATCCGAACAGCCCGGCCAAAGCGCTCGACGGCATCTCTTTCCACGTGAAGCCTGGCGAGAAGATCGGCATCATCGGCCGGGTTGGCTCAGGCAAGACCACGGTTGGCCGTCTGGCGACGGCTTTCTATCCGCCGAGCGAAGGCAGCATCCTGATCGACGGCATCGATATCCGGCAATACGACCCGGCGGACCTGCGCGCCGGCATCGGTTTCGTGCTGCAGGACACCGATCTGTTCTATGGCAAGCTGCGCGACAACATCACGCTTGGCCGTCCCGATGCGACCGATGAGGAAGTGCTCGCGGCTGCACGGCTGTCTGGCGTCGAGACCTTCATCGCCGGTCATCCGCAGGGCTACGATATGATGGTTGCCGAAGGCGGCCGTAGCCTGTCGGGCGGCCAGAAACAGGCGATTGGCCTCGCCCGTGTGCTGATCCGCAAGCCGCGCGTGTTGTTCCTCGACGAACCCACTGCGCATTTCGATGTGCGCAGTGAAGGTGAATTCCTCGATCGCCTCAAGACACTCGCCAAGGGTGAGATGTCCATTATCGTCTCGACCCATCGCCCGTCGCTACTGTCGCTGGTCGACCGCATTCTCGTGTTCGACAACGGCAAGATCGTCGCCGACGGTCCCGCCGATCAGATCCTGACGCGCTTGCGTCCGCAGCCGCAGGCTCCTCAAGCCGCGGGGAGGCCGGTCAATGTCGCAGTCTGATTTCGCATTTTCGAACGACGTTCGTGCGGCCATGGAAATGCGTACGCCGCGCACGGCGCGGATGTTGTTGATGACCGTCGCCGGTCTCCTCATCGTGTTCCTGCTCTGGGCGCATTTCGCGGTGCTGGATGAAGTGAAGCGCGGCAATGGCAAGGTGGTGCCGTCGCGCCAGACCCAGGTGGTGCAATCGCTCGAAGGCGGCATCATCAGCGAATTGCTGATCCAGGAAGGCGCGATCGTCAGGAAAGATCAGCCGCTGGCCCGCATCGAAGATACCAACTTCGCAGCGCAGTTTGGCGAAATCCGCGAGCGGCGTGGTGCCATGGCTGCCCGCGTGATCCGATTGGAAGCAGAGACTTTCGGCAAGACCAGCGTCGAGTTTCCGGAAGATCTCACAAAGCTTGCACCGCGTGCGGTTCAGACCGAGCGCAGCGTGTTCGACGCCCATATGCGCAAGCTTGCGCAGGACATCGACGTGATCGCCCAGCAGGAATGGCAGAAGAAAAAGGAAATCGACGAGCTCCGTGCGTCGGAAACCCGCTTCTCCGAGACGCTGACGCTGCTGACCCGCGAAACCTTGCTGACGCGCCGGCTCTATGAGCAGAAGGTCGTTCCCGAGATCGAGATGCTGCGGTCCGACCGGCAGGCCACCGACATGCGCGGTCAGCTCGCGGTGGTACAGGCGACCATGGTCAAGACCGAGGCCGCCGTGAAGGAAGCGCAGTCGCGGCTTTTGAATATCACCACGGCATTTCGTTCCACGGCGGAGGATGATCTTGCGAAATCGCGCGGCGATCTCGCGGTGCTCGACGAGAACATCAAGTCCGCGCAGGATCGCGTTCGGCGTACTGAACTGCGGTCGCCGGTCTACGGCATCGTTAACAGACTCAACGTCACAACGATTGGCGCGGTCGTGGCGCCTGGCGCCAGCGTGATGGAGATCGTGCCACTTGAGGATACCCTCCTGGTCGAAGGCCGCATTCGTCCGCAGGACATCGCCTTCATCCGTCCGGACCATGAGGCGGTTGTAAAGCTCAGCGCCTATGACTCCTCCGTCTATGGATCGCTTCACGGCCGGGTCGAACGTATCAGCGCCGATACGATCACCGACGAGAAGGGCGACAAGAATGAGCGCGGCGAGACGTTCTATCGCGTCATGGTGCGTACCGAAAAAAACCATCTCGGCACTGCCGAGCAGCCGCTGCCGATCATTCCCGGCATGGTGGCGACAGTGGAAGTCCTGACCGGCAAGAAGTCGGTGCTGGATTATCTCGTAAAGCCTGCGCGCATGCTGCGCGACGAGGCGTTTCGCGAACGCTGATAGCGCGACGGAGCATCCGGTGGTCCGTATGTTACCTGGCTCCCGGTCCATCAGAGTCAACGAACTCTTAAAACGCAGGCTTCGCTAAAATTCGAGCGAATGCGTTGGTAGGCGATTGAGCGCGTTCAACGACATACAAGCCCAGGTTGACGCGTTTTAACCGGCCTGAAGCAGCCCCCGATTTATCCCTGATGCCACAAGATCCGGACGGGGATCGACGCAATGACGTCGGCCGATGCTCCGGACAACGGGGCGTCAGTCATGTTGCGTATCGATCAGGCGCGGGCATTCCCGCGTGCGCTGGGGTTCGTGCTCGCCGGTGTAGTAAGCGTCAGCGCTTGCGATGGAGCATTTGCAAAGTCACGCGCGAAGAAGACGGTGCTTGAACGCCCTGTCATGGATACGCCGAACGCGGGCATGACCGCGCCGCCGGTTCGGTTCTTCACGATCAACCAGGTGCTGGCCAAGCGTGACAGCGAGAACCGTGCAAAGCCCGGCAATATCGAACTCGCATCCTTGGACGCGTCGCAGGGATCAGATGCCAAGGTGATCAGCGATGCGCCGTCTCCGGCCGCGATCCTGCCTGCCACCAGCGAGGAGCCGTTCGGCCTGTTCACGTTCCGCGCGCCTGAAGGGCTGCTATGGACGAAATGGCGGGGCGTGGAAGCGCGTATGCGCGCCGACTTGAAATCGATCGAGGACTGCAAGGCTGATAGCGAGAACTGCGCCGCCGGTGCGCGCAAGTTTGTCGCCGTCACGCGTTCCGCCGCCGAGTTGGGTCTGCGCACACGCGTCGAGGCGATCAATCGCGACGTCAACTATGCGATCCGCTATGTCGGAGACTATCAGCAACACGGCGTCGCCGATCTGTGGAGTTCGCCGCTCGAGACGCTATCTGCGGGCATCGGCGATTGCGAAGATTATGCGATCGCCAAATTCGCCATGCTCGTCGCAACGGGCGTGCCGGAGGCCGATATCAAGATGATGCTGGTGCGTGACATGGCGGTGCGCCAGGACCATGCGGTGCTGACCGTCCGTGTCGATGGCCGCTGGCTGGTGCTCGACAATCGCTACTCCCGACTGTCGGAAACGCGCGATCTGCCGCATTTCATGCCGCTTTTCGCCATCGACCACAAAGGCGTCAGCCTGTTCGCCGCGCCCTATGCCGCGCGTCCGCATCATGAGAGTGAGACCGACATGTTGCCCGCGGCCGAGGTGGACGGCTTCGGGGGCGGCTCTTCCTTGCCGCTGGCGCTCTGAGATAGTTCGACAACACAACGTCGACAATCGGCCTGATATCGGCGTTTTATGCGCTTCGCGATCTTGTACTTCCATGCATCTTGGGCTCTTAATGCGTCAGGGTGAGGTCGACGAGGGGATTGAGATGCGCTTCAAGCACACGCTGTTGGGTTTGTTGGTGGCTGCCGGAACGGCTTCCGGCGCAACTGTCTCGCATGCCGAAGGCCTGCTTCCAGGCGCTGCCTTCTCCGTCGATTGTCAGAATGGGGCGGTCTACAAGCTGACCTCCGGCCGTGTGACCTTTCCCGGTGATATCGTCACCGGCCATCTGTACCTGACCCCGCACCGTGCGATGCCTGTTCGCCTGATCCCGATGGGTGAGGGATATCGCTATGCAGGCCGTGGCGTATGGCTGGATGGCATTCGCGAGCACGCGCTTCTGTATCGGGCCAAGTATAGCCCGGTCGCGTGCGTCGTTACCCGCATCTAGACTTTTATCCTATCGATTATCTCCTGCGATAGCAGTCCTGCGATAGCGAGTTGCGCATCTGCGCAGCTTGCTGATTCACGTCTGTGTCCGGAGAACAAGTCCGCGATCCCAGAGATTCGCGGAATGCGCACTGCAAATGGCGACCTTGCCATCTGGCCGTGACACGAATGCGCTTTAAGCAACTGTCCCATTTCGAAATTTACTCGCGAAGGGCGATCACTGCGCGACGGTTCGCGCGGCTGTCGATATCGGCTCGCGAAAGCAAATTCAGGCGCCCGTCCAATATTGGCGGACGTGCCTGTGGTTGTGAGCTGATTTCGTTGTTCAGTGCGATATGAGAAGTCATCTTACAAAGTATAAAATAAGTCGTTTTTTCGAATACTTTCTTATTTTTACAATAGATACGTCGCGATTTGTGGATTTTTCCGGGCATTCCCAAAAATAGACTGTCTAAACGAAGTATTACTGTGGAATGGTTCATCTTTATTAATACGCTGTTTCATTTTTGAACTTAACCAATGCAACGAAAACGCTTCAAATTTTACAGGTATTCATTGACGTCTCTGCGTTCTTAAGAATATTTTAACCCTCGCAGGAATTGGACGTTTTTCGGTCCGATCAGCTTGAGGTTGTAGTCATGAACGCTCCCGTATTGCTCGCGCAGCTCGCCGGTTCCACCACGCAGACCCCGCCGTCTCCGAAGAACCTGAAGCTCGAGAAGCCGCAAAATGGGCAGGCGATTTCGGTCCATCTCGACGGCAACACCAAGCTCGATTTTGCTGATATCGCGAGCGAGAAGCTGACCTTCGTCAAGGTCGGTGAAAAGCTGATCATCCTGTTCGACAATCAGTCGACGGTGACTGTCGATCCGGTGTTCGACTCGATGGGCAAGCCGCTCACCGATCTCGCATTCGACATGGGCTCCGATCGCACGCTGACAGGCGAGCAGTTCGCGCAAACATTTCCGATCACCACCGATCAGTCCGTTCTGCCCGCAGCGGGCGGTGCAACGGGCCCGACGGGCGGCGCGAATTTCGGTGATGCGACCGTTGGCGCGCTCGGTGCTTCGGGCGCGCGTCTCGCGCTGCTGACGGGCGAAGACACTGGCGGCGGCTTCGACAATCTGGACGATGGAACGCCTAACCCGTCGCCGATTCCCGGCGGCGTGACGGCGGTGACGCTGAACGAAGACGGTTTTGCGGAAGGCAATCTCGGCGGCACCGGTGACACGGGCGGCACCGCGACGTCCGTGACCGGTTCGCTCAATGTCGATTTCGGTACCGATGGTTCGAATCGCAGCTTCGCGTTCTCGCTCAATCAGCCGACGCTCGCCGGCCTGACCTCGGATGGTCAGACCGTTCAGCTCGCTTTCACCACCGTGAACGGCCAGCCCGTGCTGATCGGCTATGTCGGTGGCGATTTCAATGTTGCCGCCAATCAGGTCTTCACGGTGTCCCTGGATGCTTCATCGCTGCAGGGCAACTATACCTTCACGCTGTTGCGTCCGCTCGATCATCCGATCGGCGGTACCGAAGATACGATCAATCTCTCGATCAACGTGATCGCGACGGATGGTAGTGGCGACACTGTGGCCGTCACGATTCCGATCGGCATCAACGACGATACGCCAGTGATCGGCACGCCTGCCGATGCCGCGCTGACGGATCCGCTGTCCGGCAATCCGGCGACGCAGACGGGCTCGCTGGGAATCTCCTGGGGTGCCGATCGCTACAACGATCATGTCGATGGCGGCGTATCCGCGACCACCGGCGCAACGGGCGACCGCTCGGTCGTGTTTGCCAACACGCAGGTGACGGCCACCGGCGACGGCGCAACGGCCATAGGTACGCTGACGTCGCATGGCGAGACCGTCCGCTACGTGCTGCTCGAAAACGGCACTGTGCTGGTTGCCTATACAGGCGCGACCGCGCCGACCAGCCTCGCCGATCTGCAGCAGAGCGGCACGCCGAGCGGTGAAGGCGAGGGTGGCGAAGGTGGAATTGCCAACAACGTCGTCTTCGTCGTGACCCTGTCCGACGCCAGCAATAGCGGCAGCTATGTCGTCACCCAGTATCGTTCGCTGGATCACGATAATGGTTCAGCCACGTTCCAGAACATCGATCTGGCCTTCAACTTCACTGCGACGGACAGCGATGGCGATACGGTCAACGGCACGCTGCATGCGGTGATTGCGGATACGGTGCCGGTTGTGACCGGTCCGGCCGACACAAGCACCCTGAGCGAAGGCAAAACGCTGCCGAGCGAAGGCGGCGGGGACATGCCCTCCTTGCTGGTTGTCGGCGGTTCATTTACGCCGAAGGACACGGGCGCCGTATCGCTGCACATCGATTGGCGTTCGGACAATCAGAATCCGACGGCCGTGGGCGGCGCGCATGATCGCTCGGTCACATTCACCGCTGCGACGCAAACCGCTCTCGAGAACCTAGGCCTGACCTCCGACGGTGCGACGATCATCTACACGATCTCCGCGGATGGCACGTTGTTGACGGCGACGACTGCGGCCAGCGAAGGCAATAGCGCGCGCACCATCTTTACCGTGCAGTTGTCCGACAGCGGAAATGGCAGCTACGACTTCACCTTGCTGGACAATCTGGACCATCGGGGCAGCTCCGAAGGCAGCCAGGCGCTGACATTTGGCTTCATTGCGACCGACAGCGATGGCGACTCGACGGTTCCAGCGAATTTCACGGTCAACATCACTGACGATGTGCCGACGGCAGGTGGAATCGAGAGCCAGACGCTGTCCGAGCAGACGCAGAGCGGTGCGACGAACGGCTTTGTGTCGACTTCGCTCGATAATGTTTCGCTCATTATCAATTGGGGCGCCGACGATGTGAACAACAACGGCGCGTCGATCGACCGCAAGGTCGCTTTCACGACCGCCGCAGCGCCTTCCGGGCTCACCTCGAATGGTGAGGCCATCACCTATGTGCTGTCGGAAAACGGAACGCTGTTGACCGCCTCGGCGGGTGAACGCGTCGTTTTCACCGTGAAGCTGTCTGACGTCGATAGCGGCACGTACACCTTCGCCCTGCTGGATAACCTGGACCACGTCGGAGCCAACGGTGCGTCGATCGCGCTCGGCTTCAACTTCACGGCGACGGATGCCGATGGCGACCCGGTTGGTTCGTCATTTAGTGTCAACATCAACGACGACGTGCCGACGACCGGCGCCATTGCTGGCGAAACCCTGGTCGAGAGTACATCAGCCGAGAGCTCCAACGCATTTATCGCGAAGGCCTTGAACGGCATCTCGCTGAATGTTGACTGGAATTCCGATGATGCCAACGCCGGCGGCACGAATGATCGCAGCGTCGCCTTCACCACCAGCGCGGCGCCGTCGGGTCTGACCTCCAACGGCCAGACGATCATCTACACGCTGTCCGACAACGGCATGTTGCTGACAGCGACAGCGGGCGCACGCACGGTGTTCACTGTGCAGCTCTCGGATACCGGCAACGGTACCTACACGTTCAATCTGCTCGACAACCTGGACCACGCCGGCGCGAATGGCGCCAGCCTGCCGCTGACGTTCTCGTTCACGGCGACTGATAGCGACGGCGATACCACGTCGCCTGCATCCTTTACGGTCAACGTCACCGACGACGCGCCGAGCATCGGTACCCCGGATGTCCTGACTCTCGTCGAGAGCACCAGTCCGTCGTCGTCGAACGCATTTATCTCCGCGACCGCAACCGCCTCACTCGCCGTGGACTGGAATTCGGACGACAACAACCAGGTGTCAGGACCAGGGGCGAGCGATCGTTCGGTGGCCTTCACTGCCGCGACGCTGACGAGCCTGAACGCGTTGCATCTGACATCGAACGGGACGGCGCTGACCTATAGCTTCTCGGACAATGGGCAGTTGCTGACAGCCAAGGCAGGTGGAACGACGGTCTTCACCGTTCAGCTGTCCGATACGGCCAATGGTACCTATACGTTCAAGCTTCTCGACAATCTCGATCATGCCTCAGGCAACGCCAAGAACGACCTGGCGCTCACCTTCGGCTTCACGGCGACTGACAGTGATGGCGACACGACAGTGCCCGCCAGCTTCACTGTGCATGTGACCGACGACGTGCCGGTGGCAGGCGTGGGCGACACGCGCGGCGTGGACGAGGACGATCTCTTGAGCGGGACGTCACCGAACATCTTCGACCTGCAGGTCGGCGCCCGGCTGAACATCGACTGGAACTCCGACGATCACGATGGCGGGAATGTTGCCAACCGTTCGGTGTCGTTCGAGCACACGACGGCTGCGGACAATGTCGCGGTGCGCGATGTCAATAATAATCTGGTGAACCTGACATCCGACGGAGCAACCGTCCACTATGCTATTATTGGCGAGGATCTCGTCGCCTATACCGGCAACAACCCGTTCTTCAACCGTGTGTTCGTCGTCTCTCTCGACGATGACAACACCGGTTCGTATACGTTCACGCTGCTCGGACATGTCGATCATCCGACCGCCGATGGCCAGAACACGCTGACATTCACGTTCGACTATACGGCCACCGACTCGGACGGCGACAAGAGCAGCAGCGTGTTCAGCGTTACGGTCAAGGATGATGTGCCGACGATCGGTAACACGGAGTCCGAATCCGTTCGAGAAGACAGTCTGCCGACCACGTTCTATGACACGACATTCCCGGATGCGCCGAACTCGACCGTTCAGCTCGGTGATCTCAACATCAACTGGGGCGCAGATAACAATAATTCGGGCGCAACAAACAACCGTTCGGTCGTCTTCACGACCGCAGCCGGGGCCACGGGTCTGACGTCGGACGGCACCGCGATCGTCTATTCGATCTCGGCGGACGGAACGGTGCTGACTGCCAAGGCTGGCGTTCGCACGGTGTTCACCGTCGAACTGTCCGATAGTGGTGATGGCAGCTACAAGTTCACGCTGTTTGACAATATCGATCACGCTGCGTCGGGGCAGAATGATGACAGCCGGACTCTGTCTTTTGGCATCAAGGCCACCGATTCCGACGGCGACTCCGCGACGGCCGATTTCGCGGTCTCCATCGTGGATGACGCGCCTGAGGCACATACCGGCGATGGCCGGACCATCAATGAAAATGATCTCTCGAATGGCACATCGCCGAATGCGCCCGGTCTGACCGCTACCGGTGATCTCAACATCTCCTGGGGCGCGGATGACGCGAATCCGTCCGCCGGAGGCGGGCTCGGCGATCGCGCTGTGGGCTTCCGCTTCAACTCGGCGGCGGACAACGTCGATGCAGAGAACAGCAATGGCCAGAACCTGACACTCCGCTCGGATGGCCAGACGGTTCAATACGCATTCGACGGTCAGAAGCTGGTCGGCTATATCGGCGCCAACCTGGCAAGCGGCACGCGCATTTTCGAAGTGACGCTCAGCGATGCCAATGATGGCTCCTACACCTTCAAGCTGCTCGGTAACCTCGATCATCCTACCGGCAGCGGCACCAATCTGGTTAACCTGACCTTCAGCTACACCGCGACTGACGGTGACGGCGATACCAGCAGCAGCAACTTTACCGTGACGATCCGCGACGACGTGCCGGAAATCGGCGCGCCGGTTGCTTCGACGTTGACCGAAGATACGACCATTGTGGGCGGGGGCGAGGAATTCGTGCCCCAGGCTGCGTTGAACAAGTCGCTGAACATCAATTGGGGCGCGGACGATAACAACAGCGGCACTGCAAACCGTTCGGTCGCGTTCTCGTCATCCATCGACTCCGGCGACAGCGTGCACACCACGGGCTCCGGAAGTCCCGTGCTCAAGTCAGACGGTGTGACCGTGCAGTTCCTGCGGATCTCCGATACGGAGATCTGGGGCATGGCCAACGACAACGGCGGCTCGCTGACGATCAACGATCGCAAGGTGTTCCACATCACGCTGTCCGATACGGGCAACGGTACCTACACCTTCGAGCTGCTGGATAATCTGGATCACGTGGGATCTGGCCAGGGCAGTGCACTGTCGCTGCAGCTTGGCTTCGTCGCCACGGATGCGGACGGTGACACCGACAGCAGCAGCTTCACGGTTACGATCAGCGATGATAACGGCCGGCCGTCTATCGGAACGGCGCAGGCGGTTTCGGTCGATGAGGACGGTCTGACGGGTGGCAACACGCAGCCTGCCACCGGAGATCTCGCCGGTGCCGCAACGTCAGCGATGGGATCGCTTGCTATCTCTTGGGGCGCTGACAACAACAATTCCGGGACGGCCGATCGCTCGGTTGCGTTCTCTGGCATTAGCGATGGCCAGAATGCGATGTCCAATGTCGGCCCTCTGACCGTCGATGGGGCGCAGGTCAAATTGTGGGTCGTCGGTAATACGGTTTATGGCTACACCGGCAGCAACCCGGTGAATGGCTCGACGCCGCCATCGGCTGGCAGCCAGGTGTTCACGGTCTCGCTCAGCGATCTATCCTCGGGCAACTATACCTTCAACCTGCTGAAGCATCTCGATCACCCGGCAGGTAACAACGAGAACGATATCACCCTCAGCTTCGGCTATCAGGCCACGGACGCCGATGGCGATGTCACAGCGGCATCGACATTCACCGTCACGGTCAATGACGATTCGCCGGTTACGACGGGAGCGGTAACCGCGGCGACGGTGCTGGACGACGATGCGTTTGCTGGCGGCAATGCCGGAGGCGCCGGCGATGTCACCAATGCCACCTCGGCAACGGGCGCAGTCGGTGCGTTGTTCTCGGTCGGCGCAGACGGGTTCAAGAGCGTGACGCTTGGGACGACGACGGCATTCAGTGCGATTTACAAGGATGCCAACGGCGTTGCTCACCAGGAATCCGTCACGTGGGGATCGGCAAGTGTATCGGGTGGCGTGACCACCTGGACCGCGATCGGTGCCGTCAGTGGCGCCACCGTGGCAACGCTGGCGATTGACGCAAACGGCTCTTACACCTTCACAACCTCCAGGCCATTGGTGCATTCGACGGCTGGAGCCAGTGAAGAAAACCTGTCGCTGACCTTCAACTACACCGTGACCGACGGCGATAACGATCCAGCCACGGGATCGCTGACGGTTAACGTCAATGACGATACCCCGGTATCCCAGGGTACCGTGACGGCCGCGACGACGCTCGATGACGAAGCGCTGACGGTCTTTACGCCGACCAATGCCGGAGGTGCGTCTGGCGATGTGAGCCCGGACACCAACACCACGTCGGGTGTCGCCAGCAGCCTGTTCACCGCCGGCGCTGATGGCTTCAAATCGGTCGCAATGACATCCGCGACCTTCAGCGTTGTCTACAAGGATGCCAACGGCTTCGCGCTGACCGAGACCGCGACCTGGGGCTCGCCCGTGGTGGGCGCCAATGGCGCCACCACCTGGACAGCGACCAGCTCGCATTACGGCTCAGCCGCGGTTCTGGTCATTGGTGTGAACGGTTCGTACACGCTAACCGTGAACGCGCCGATCGCGCATGCAACGCCCGGAACGGCGGAAGAGAACAAGGCGCTGACCTTCAACTTCATGGTCACCGACGGCGATGGCGACACCGCCACCGGTTCGCTGACGGTCAACGTCAATGACGACACACCGGTGTCGAAGGGCATCGTGACGGCCGCTACGACGCTTGACGACGAAGCGCAGACGGTGTTTCCGGCCAACGCCGGAGGTGTGTCTGGCGACGTGAGCCCGGATACCAATACGGTCTCCGGCACAGCCGGTAGCCTGTTTACTGCAGGCGCGGACGGCGTGAAATCGGTTGCGATGACGTCGGCAACCTTCGGCGTCATCTACAAGGATGCCAACGGCTTCGCGCTGACCGAGACCGCGACCTGGGGCTCGCCGGTGGTGGGTGCCAATGGCGCCACGACCTGGACGGCAATCAGCGCGCATTACGGCTCCGCCGCCGTTCTGGTCATCAATGCCGACGGATCCTATAGCTTCACCGTCAACGCACCGATCATTCATGCGATCAGCGGCACGACGGAAGAGAACAAGGCGCTGACCTTCAACATCACCGTCACCGACGGCGATGGTGATACGGCGACCGGCTCGTTGACCGTCAATATCAACGATGACACCGTCGTCCTCGGGACCGCAGTGGCGGGCTTCGTCGATGAAGGCAATCTGGCCGGCGGCAACAAGGACGACGGTTATCCGGGCGATCTGACGATTGCTCAGGGTGACAATGGCACGCGCAGCACGTCCGGCTCGCTGGCGATTGCGTTCGGTGCAGACGGCAAGGCGGCCACCGTTACGGGCGGCACGTCGACGCAGACATTTACGTTCAGCGGCAACAACAACCTGACTGCCGATCTGATCGTCACCCAGGGCACGGTCAATCATCCGTCCGCCTCGGGGATCGTCTACGGCGGCATCAACAATCCGATCATCATCAATGCCAATGACAGCCTGCCGTTCAAGCTGGATGCGATCGATCTCGGACTGTCGGGTGCCGCAACGACACCGACCGTCATTCTGAAGGGCTACGATTCCAACAACAATCTCGTCGCAACCTACACGTTGAGCGTGGCCAATGTTGCAGCGCTCACGTCGGGCACGCCCACGCATTTCAATGCCGCGGGTACACCGTTCGCGAATGTCCTGATCGACAGGCTCGAGATCTATACTGGTAACGGCTTCAACGGTTACGTGATGGCCGACAACCTGGTCGTCACGCAGAACACCGCCAGCGGCCCGGTCGTGGTCGATGCCGCCGTCACCTTCACCGATCATTCGAACGGACTGGCCAACATCGTCGTCAAGGATGCCAATGGCAACGACGTGACTGCGTCGCTGACGTCGAACGGGCAGGCCGTTCATTATGCGATGATCGATGCCGTGACCCTGATCGGCTACACCGGCGCCACCGCGCCGACGTCGCTCAGCGATGCCCGTGTGGTGTTCTCGGCCGTTCTGTCGAGCGCCTCGGCGAACGGTGCCTACACCTTCACGCAGAACGCAAACCTCGATCATCCGATCGCGGGCCAGGAGGACGATCTCACCTTCACCTTTAACTTCACTGCCAAGGACGGCGACGGTGACAAGGCGAACGGACACTTCACGGTCACCGTCGATGACGACGCTCCGACCGCGACTGCTGCCGTGCTTACGGGAGCGGTCTATGAAAGCGAACTGAGCACCGCTACCGGCGATCTGTCGACCGGCACGCAGGCCGGAAACGCCGATAACAAGAATGGTGATGCAGGTACCGACGATTCGATCCTCGTCGGGAATCTGTCGTCACTGGTTTCAATGGGAGCGGATTCGCCCGGTACCTTTGTGGTGGAGACCACGGGCCTGTCGGCGTCACTGACTTCACTGACTTCGAGCGGTGTTGCGCTGACCTATACGGTCGTCGGAAACACGCTCATCGCTTGGGCTGGTTCGAACCAGATCTTCACCTTCGCGGTCAATGCCTCGACCGGCGCTTATACGTTCACGCTCAAGGGGCAAATTGATCACGTTGCGAATTACGTGATCGACAATGCCTCGATTCCGGTCGCAGCGATCGACCAGCCGGGTGAAATCTATGCGGTTGCGGCGATCAACGGCAATCCTCGTGCTTTTGAAGGCCGCCTGCCAGACGGCGATGTCATCATCAGCATCACGAACAGCGGAAACACGGCGGTTAACTGGGTCCTGGATAACACGTCCGGCGGCACCGATTATCCGCTGTCGATCGCTGCGAACACGACGATCTTTATCAACGTTGGACAAATCTCGACGCCGCCCAACGTGCACTTCGAGTTGACCGGACCGGGTGCCCCGAACGGGCAGACGACGGTAAATTCGGGTCATCAGGACATCGCCGTTACCGGCGGAACAGATACGCTTGCGCTCGATCTTTCTTCGGCGGTTACCGTTCGCGATGGCGACGGCGATACCGTTGCATTGCACGATCAACTCATCGTGACCGTGACCGACGATGCTCCCGTCCTGGCTGGTGCTGCGGCGGCTGTGACAGTCGACGAGACCAGCACGCCCCTGGCGCAGGTGGCCTATGGCAGCCTGAAGATCACGATCGGCGGTGACAAGGTCGGCGCGCATCTCGACTTTGCGACCGACAGCAATGGCCAGCCTGTGCATCCGGCCGGTCTGACATCGGACGGCGTGGCGCTCGACTACGTGCTGCGGACCACCCAGTATGGCGAGAAGCAGCTCGTCGCCTTCAAGCATGGCGACACGGTCGACAATCCGGTCTTCATCGTGGCGCTCAGCTCGCCCTCGAACCCGACCTATATCTTCACGCTGTTCCAGAACCTCGATCACGCGGCGAATTCGAACACGCTCGATCTCGGCTTCACGGTGCGCGCGACCGACGGGGACGGCGACTATGTGGATCAGGCGATCCACATCAACGTGACGGATTCGGTCCCGACCATTCCGGCGACGACAGTTCAGCGCGCAGGCGTACAGGACGATGCGCTGATCAACGGCAATCCTGAGCCCGGCGATACGGCAACGGCGTCGGGTACGTTGAGCCACAACTTCGGTGTGGACAGCAACGGTCATCTGTCGTGGGTCAGCGCGACGCTGCCGACCGGTGGATATACCAGCGTTATAAACGGCAACGTTTTTGAGGTCTATCAACTGCAGAATAACGTGAACGTGAAGGTCTTCACGGTCACTCTCAATCCGACCACCGGCGAATATCAGGTGGAGCAGTTCGCGGCCATCCATCATCCGAATGGCGCCGGCGAACTCGGTGAAGGATTCAATCTTAGCTATCGCGTCACCGATGGTGACGGCGACTATGTGGAGAGCTATCTGCGCGTCGTTGTCGGCGATGACGTGCCGGTGATCATCGGCAACGCGACGCAGGCCAACCTGCTCACCAACGGCGATTTCTCGGGCGGCAGCTCCTGGCATGACGCCTCGTACGGTGATTGGGCGACGGGCGCTACCGGCTGGGAGATCACCGGTACGGAAGCCGGCCAGACCGGTGTTCAGCTCGAGCGCGTCCCAAGCGGCTATTTCGGGGTTGTGACGTCGAATGGTGAACCGATGGTTGACCTCGGTGCATCGCCGGGCAACATCGCAGTCTCCCAGACCCTCAACGGTCTGACGACCGGCCAGCACTATACGCTGAGCTTCGAGATCGGCACGTACGATCCGTCGTCCTCGGGACTCCAGGTCTATTGGAACGGGCAGCTCGTTGGCACCTATGCGCCGGGCTCGACCATGGCCATCCAGACGCTCGACCTCATTGCGGCCGGTGGTGCGAACACCGTCACCTTCAAGGAGGTTGGTTACGCGGGCGACAACACCGGCACCTATCTCGCGAATGTCAGCCTGGTTCAGGCGTCGTCGACGTCACTGCCGCTCTTCCACGCGGATATCGGCGAGGATGGCTCGTCCGTCGTGTCGCTGGTCAGCGGGACCAACTACCGCTTCGGTGCCGATGGCCCGGGCTCTGTGGCATTCGACACTGCACACGCCACCATTTCCACCCCGACCGGTACCACGCTCGGCGTGCCGTCGATCTCCTACGATCCGGTCACGGGCAAGGTGACGGTCAATCCGGGCTGGGGCTTCAACGGCCTGAGCGAAGGTGAGATCGCAACCCTGTCGGTGCCATTCACCGTCACGGACGCGGATGGCGACAGCAAGTCCGGGGTCTATCAGTTCACGATTCACGGCACCAATGACGCTGTTGGGACCTCGATAGGTTTTCCCGACACCGGAACGATGACCGAATATGCGGAAACCGATCCGCAAGCAGGATCGACGGCAGATCGCACGCGCTTTAACGACAGCTCCTCGGGCGGCGGCTACAACGGCGGCGGCTTCTGGATCTATGACGATCAGGGCGACACCCATACGCTGACCGTGACGCCTCAGGGTGCGGGCTATATCGGATACGTGACTGCAGTAGTCGCGGAAGAGACGTTGAATGACGGCAATGGCTTCGTCGATTGGCAGTATCACGTCACCGATGCACAGCTGAATTTCCTTGGCGCTGGAGAGACCAAGCAAGAGGTCTTCCGCATCCTCGTCAGCGACGGGCACGGTTCGTCGGCCTATCGCGACATCACGGTCACGTTGGTCGGCAGCAACGACAAGCCGGTGATCTCGATTGACGGCGGCGACAGCGATCATGTGTTCCTGACCGAAACCAATGCCGGCCTGAGCGCCACTGGCACGCTGAGCGTGACGGATGTCGATCTCTCCGACACGGTCACCGCGAACGTGTTGTCGGTGACAGCATCGGGCTCCGGAATTGGCTCACACTTCACCAATGCGCAATTGCTGGCCTTCATGACGGTTGCAACCGGTGACGTGACCCCGGCTGGCAGCGCCGCCGGCGATCTTGCATGGACCTTCAATTCGCAGGGCCAGGCCTTCGATTTCCTGCCCAATGGCTGGGAATCTGTCCTCAGCTACACGATCCAGGTCTCGGATGGTCACGGCGGCATGGACACCCATGTGGTCGAGATCAAGGTCCATGGCACCAATGACGCGCCTGTGATCGATCTGAACGGTGCTGCGACAGCGGGTAACGACGTTGTCGTCACTGCGGTTGAGCAGATGCCGCAATGGATCCTGAGCGATGCGACCCTCACCGACGTTGATTCCACGACGATGCATTCGATGAAGGTCACGTTGACAACGCAGCCGGATGGGCTCGGTGTCGAGGGTCTGTCGTTCAATACGAGCGCGACGAACGCTTTGACGACGGCCGGCCTGACCTATGGCTATGATGCGACCACCGGCGTTCTCACAGTGACCGGCGATGCATCCAACGCCGTCTACCAGACCATCATGCGCGGTGTTGTCTATCAGTACACCGGCGATGCCCCGAGCACGGGCGACCGCACTGTGACCGTGGTTGTCAATGACGGTCTGGATAACAGCATCACGCACACGGCAACGGTGCATGTGCTGCCCATGAACAATGCGCCGTCGCTGGCGGGTCCGCTTGCGGCAACCGTCACCGAAGGCGGCATCCATACCCTCACGGCCGCAGAACTCGGCTACACCGATCCGGACAACACCGCCTCCGAGGTCGTCTTCCACGTATCGAACGTCCAGCACGGCACCATCACGAATGGCGGCGCTCCGGCGACGTCATTCACGGCCGCCGAGCTTGCCGCCGGCCTGATCAAGTTCACCCATGACGGCTCGGAAGATTTGACGACGACCTTCCAGGTCACTGTTGAGGATGGCAACCAGGACGGCTCGACGCCGGTCCCGGGCACCTTCACCTTCACGATGGAGGGCGTGAACGACGCGCCGGTCATCACTTCGGCACCGCTGCAGACGCATGCCGACATCTATGCCGCTGGTTTCCTCGACCACGCGGTGACGGCGACCACCGCCGCGGACCACAAGTTCGAGATCGATCAGGATATCGACACTCAGATCGGAGCGCTGCTGGCGGCAACGCCGGCCAACATGCATGCGGTGCTGGTGGGCGTGCAGGCTGCGCTCGGCCATGCCGCCGGCTTCGCCGATGCGATCGCTGCGGTGTGGGATTATGTCGACGATCACTACAGCTATTACGATACGACCATTAATGCGGCCGGTGTTCGCCTTGCGATCGAATATGCCAAATACGTCCAGGACGGTGGCGCACCGCTGAGTGGCGTGGTCGTGAAATACGAAGCTGATGGCCCAGACTATGGAAACCTGCCGGACCGTGCGCAGTCGATGCACGACAATCTGCTCGGTAATCTCGATAAGGCCTCGATCGACGACAAGTTCCTACCCGGCGGCGCCGGCGGCTCGAACGGACCGCCGAATGGTATTGCCGATGTGGCGCTGCATGACGAGCTGCTCGCGGAGATCGCGGCGGCGGGTCTGAGCGGTCGGCCGTATTATGCTGGATACGAGGATTCATTTGCGTCGCCGTCGCAGCAATGGGACGCGGCCCATGGCCTGCTGCCGGGCGGCACGCATCAGATCATCAGTGGCCAGCTGACGGCCACGGATGTCGACACCAACGACGCGGGTCAGTTGTCCTGGTCGCTGAATACGACGGCGACGCCCTATGGCACGATGTCGATCGATCCGGCGACCGGTGTCTGGTCCTATGATCTGGACAATGGCCTTGCTGCGACAAAGGCCCTGCATGTCGGCGATGTCGTGACGTTGAACTTCGTTGCGACGGTGGCTGATGCTCACGGCGGCAGCGCCAGCCAGACGGTGACGATCACCATCCACGGCGGCAATGATGCGCCGGTGACGCAGAACGAGATCTACTTCATCGACGAAGACCAGGTCCTGACGAACGCCCATCTGCTGGCCAACGACAGCGATCCGGACGGCGACGCCCTGACGCGCGTCGGCCTCGTGACCGGTAATCCGTCAGGCCCTGCCGGTTCCACGTCGGTCACGCCCGCTGGCGACCTGACATA
Source organism: Tardiphaga sp. 813_E8_N1_3 (assembly GCF_051811025.1). Classification (NCBI taxonomy): domain Bacteria; kingdom Pseudomonadati; phylum Pseudomonadota; class Alphaproteobacteria; order Hyphomicrobiales; family Nitrobacteraceae; genus Tardiphaga; species Tardiphaga sp. 813_E8_N1_3. The sequence goes on along the minus strand of NZ_JBPWQE010000001.1, from coordinate 3,477,171 downwards.
CACGCCCGTCGCGAACGAGAGCGGCTACTCAGTTCTGACCTATCAGGTCTCTGACGGGTCCAGGACGACGCCGGCGACCGTCACTGTCAATGTTCGTCCGATCGCCGACGCGGCGGTGCTGACGGCCTCAGGCGGCAACGAAGACAGCACCTTCGCTGTCCACATCGCCCTTGGCGACACCGACGGTTCGGAGAAGGCGACGCATATCGAACTCAGCGGCTATCCCGCCGGAACGACCTTCAACCAGGGCTCGCTGCAGGGCGGTGTCTGGGTGATAGACAACCTCGCCGGGATCGACCTCGCACATCTCACCATGACCCCGCCAAACAACTACAATGGCGGGTTCAACCTCGGCGTCAGTGTGACGGTTGTCGATCACGCCACGCTCACCACCGGTCTCGTAACCGATACCGCGACTTCGACGGGCACGATCGCTGTGACGGTCAATGCGGTGAACGATCTGCCGGTGCTGACGGCGGACGATGCGACGCTCACCGAAACAGCGAGCGCGGATGCCGGATTGCTGAGCAAGACCGGAAATATCCTGAGCAACGATCACGACGTCGATGGCGACACGCTCAGCGTCAAGACCATCCGGGCAGCGAACGGCGTCCCGACCGATGAAAATCCCATCGCCATCGCGCCGGGCGGCAATGTGACGTCGCACGGCATCTACGGCGATCTCGTGATGCATTCGGACGGCAGCTATACCTATACGGCGAATGCCGCCTTCGATGCGCTGGCGGACGGCGTCCAGAAGACCGACGTCTTCAAGTATGTCGCGACCGACGGGAACGGCGGCGATGTCGCGCAGTACCTGACGGTTCACCTCACCGGTGTTAATGATACTCCGGTCCCGGTCGCCGACGATCAGAACCTGACCGATACCGCGGTTATCGACGCGGGCGTGGTGAAAACATTCGCCGGCAGTGTACTGGCCAACGATCACGACGCGGAGAACGACCCGCTCACGGTGATCACGATCCGGCCAGATGCGCAGTCAGGTCCGACCTATCTCAACGGCGCCACGACGGTCGCGCACGGCGTCTATGGTGATCTCACAATCAATACGGACGGCACCTACACCTATACGCCCAATGCGAACTACGATGCGCTCGGAGCGGGCGTGTCAGCCACTGACGTGTTCAAGTACGGCGCGTCGGACGGCAACAGTGCCCATGGCGGTTTCCTGACGTTCCACATCACCGGCGGCAACGATCCGGCGGTGTTCACCGGCACCGATACGACGAGTCTGACAGAGTCAAACGTGGCCCAGTCGACCGGCGGAACGCTTGTTGTCAATGACGTCGACGGCGCCGACACGCTCGTGCCGCAGGCCAACGCGGCAGGCAGCAACAACTACGGCGTCTTCAACGTCAACGCCGACGGCACCTGGACCTACACGATGAACTCGGCGCATGGCGAGTTCGTCGCGGGTCAGACCTATACCGACAAGCTGACGGTCCACTCAGCCGACGGTACTGCGCATGATCTGACGGTGAACATTCTCGGTACCGACAACAACCATGCGCCAGATCTCGTCAACGGCACTTACGGTGGCACGGTGACGGGGCAGGTGCATGCTTTGCCGGCCAGCGCGCTGGTCAACGGCAGCTTCGAGTCGGGGGGCACGGGATGGACCGTTGCAAGCCAGGCAGGTGGCGCGGCCTTCTCGTCGAACTTCCCGGCTGATGGTTCGGGGAATTTCACGGTCAATTCGTTCGGCCAGGTCACAGGCATCAAGACGCAATTGGCGCAGGTCGTCGATACGCTCCCGGGTGTTCAGTACACCTTGTCGTTCCAAGTCTATACGGTGTCGACGACCCCCGGCGACCATCTCTTCGTGAACTGGAACGGTACGCAGGTCCTGGCCGTTGCGACGGCGCAAGCGTCAGGCGGCTATCACACCTTCACCGCCACGGTCACGGGAACAGGACACGACACCCTTCAGTTCGCAGTCGATGATGCGAACAACAATCCTGCAACCTTCGATTCCTGGCGGTTTGATGCGGTTTCGCTGACGCCGGCTACGCATTACGAAGCGACCAGCGGAACGATCGCGTTCAGCGACGCCGATGTGTCGGACGTTCACTCAGTAACGGTCACAACGCCGGTGGGAAGCAACTATATCGGCAACTTCGTGTCGACGGTCGATGAGGCCACCCATCAGGTCAAGTGGACTTTCTACGCCAGCGACAGTGCCCTGCAGGCGTTGTCCTCCAATTCTGTCGATCAGACCTACACGTTGAAGATCGACGACGGCCATGGCGGGTTCGATACGCAGAACGTGACGGTGACGCTTGCCAAGCATATCGATGCGGCGCCGGTCATCACCTCGTCGGCCCAGACCGGCTTTGCAACCGAGGATGCGTCGGTCGGCATCGTCAATCTGGTCCAGAACCCGACCTTCGAATTGCCGAACATCTACAATCCTGTGCTGACGCCGTGGACCGTCAGCGGTGCCGGCGTGGTGCACATCTATGGCAGCGGCGCCAACGGCAGCATCGATGCAGCCTACCTCGATCAAAACACGACGCTCAGCCAGACCATGACGACGCAGATCGGAACGACCTACACGATCGACTTCTTCATGCACAATTACGGCACGCCGTTTAGCGTCAGCGTCAACGGAACACCGGTCTGGACAACAAGCAACGTCATCCAGAGTTGGACGGAATATTCGGTGACGTTTACTGCGACGTCGACATCGACCGTGTTGTCCTTCGCCACCACGGGCGTGAACGGCGCCGACATTGACGAAGTTTCGGTCCAGGCAGGAACCAAGCACATCGTCGAGGGCATCGAAACCAACGCGGGAACGATCACCTATACCGATGCCGACGTGACGGATACCCACACTGTCGCGGCAAGCGGACCGACGTTCGCATGGTCGGGCGGGTCGCTGACGCAGGCCCAGATCAACGCACTGACAAGCGCCAGCACGTTCACACTGAACGCGACCGAAAGTGGCGGGACCGGATCGGTCGCGTGGAAGCATAGTGTCGCCGACAGCGCGATCCAGTTCCTGAATGCCGGCCAGACCTTGACCGAGACCTATACGGTCACGATCGATGACGGGCAGGGCGGAACGACGTCGCAGAACGTGACGATCACGATCAACGGGACCAACGAGCCGGCCGCGCCGACGGGCACGAATGCCACGCTCGCCGCTACCGAGGACGTCACCCGGGTGCTCACTTTGGCCGACTTCGGCTACAGCGACGCCGATGGCAATCCCATGTCGGGCGTGACAATCACGTCGGTGTCGACGAACAGCAGCCTGGGTCAGTTGCTGTACGGCACTTCCGCGGTGACCTCGAACCAGTTCATCTCGGCCGCCGATATCGCCGCCGGCATGCTCAACTTCGCGCCGAAGGACGATATCTTCACCAACGTTGGCAGCGTCAGCTTCGGCTTCAAGGTCGTGGACAGCACCGGCGCCAGCGATCCAACGGCGAACACGATCACCATCGGGTTCGACAATTCGAACAAGACGGATAACACCTCCAACGGCAACAGCAGTGGTACGGCGACTGCGGCCGAAAACCTCGGAGCCCCATACTCGTTCAAGGATAGCGGCGGCAGTTCCGACGTTCTCCAGATCAACAACAATGCATCGTCTTCTGCTCTGACCTCGCTCAATTTCCTGAAGAGTTCCGACAATCTGGAATTCGGCTGGGCGAGCAGCGGAGGCAACGGCTATGGCACGGTTCTCGACCAGTATGTGAATGGTAACAAGTACGAGACCTTCCAGTTCCAGAACGCCGCGAGCTACGGCGGGTTCGCGTTCAGCGGATCGTACGCGCTCGCCCAGAGCCTCAGCAATTCCGGCAGCGGCAACCGGATCGTTGCTGGCACTGAGGGCAGCGACACGATGACCGGAGGAAGCTCTTCCGACATCATGTTCGGCAATGGTGGCCACGACAATATCTCGGGTAATTCCGGCGACGATCTGATCATCGGCGGACTCGGCAACGACACGTTGAGCGGTGGCAATGGTAACGACACCTTTGTCTTCGGCCTCGCTGACGGCAACGACACGATTAACGAAGGGATTGGGGCCAGCAGCAGCGACTTCGACCGTATCGCCATCTTGACCGGCGGCGCGGCCATGTCCGGTCTCTATGCCTTCGATAACAATCCCATTGAGTTCTACGGCGACCTGGTGATCCAGTATAACGGACAGCAGGTCACGGTTCAGGGCCATTTCTATGGGCAGGGGTACCAGGTCGAGTTGATCAACTTCGATAATGGCTCGGTGTACGGTTACACGCTGGGCGCCGGCGATTATTCGATCCTGAGCGGCCTCACTGCGGATGCGCCTGACGTCAGCGGCTACCGCACGATTACCTTATCGTCCGGAAGCAACTTCGTTGCAGGCGAACTGGGTACCGCAAACAAGATCACCGGCGGCAGCGGCGCCGACCTGATCTTCGGTGGCGACCAGGCTGATATCCTCAGCGGCGGCGGCGGCAATAACCTGATTGTTGGCGGACACGGTAACGACACGCTCAGCGCGGGCGGCGGCAATGATGTCTATGCTTTCGGTATGACCGACGGCACCGACACCATCACCGATACCGGCGGCGCGGCCGATGCGATCTTCATCGACACCAACGGTGCAGCGATGTCGAACTTGGTGGCCTACGATGACAACAACGGCACAACTGCGGGCAACCTGGTCATCCAGTACAATGGCCAGCAGATCACCGTGAACAACCACTTCACGTCGAGCAACAGCGCTATCGAACGCATCTCGTTCGACGGCGGGTCAGTCGATGGCTATGATCTCGGCTCGACAGTTTACACTGTCAGGACGAACGATCCGAGCAATAGCGGTGGCTCCCGCAACGTCGATCTGTCGGCGCTCGGCGCCGATAACTTTGTCGCCGGTGAGGACGGGACTGCGAACACCATTACTGGCGGCACCGGCAAGGATCTGCTGTTCGGCGCCAGCCAGGTCGATGTGCTGTCCGGTGGCGGCGGCAACGACTACCTGTCAGGTGGTGCGAACGACGACATCTTGTCCGGCGGTACCGGCAACGACGTTCTGCGCGGCGGACTCGGCGCCGACACCTTCAAGTTCGGCGCGGGTCACATTGGCGCGGCGAATCTCGATTCGATCCTCGATTTCAGCAACGCTGAAGGCGACAAGATCGATATATCGGGCTTGCTCGATAGCATTGCTGGCGTGCAGGCGGATGGATCGAACATCAATAATTACGTTCATCTGACGCAGAACGGAGGCAATGTCCTCGTGCAGGTCGACACGACCGGTGCTGGCAATTTCTCCGGCAACACGCATGATGTCGCAACGCTGGTCGGCTATGGCACCAGCAATGCTGATATCGTGAACATGGTGTTCAAGAACACAGATCACTCGATGACTGTCTGATGACCGACGCGGCTGGCGATCCCGGCCGTGTCGCTTCAACGAATTGCAAAAGCCCCCGATGATCGGGGGCTTTTCATTTGGTTACGTACGGTTGAACTCGTTGGTGCACCTAAATCTTCTGCCCCGCCGGCGCCTTCGGTGCAGCGGGCACCACGCCACCACCGCTCCCACCCACATCAATTCTGATCCGCTGAACCTCCGTGCGCCCGGCTGGATACTTCACCTCGATGGTCACTTCGTCACTGCCGACGAAGTCGGCCTTCGATTGATAGAAGGCGATGAACCCCGGCACTTCGAGCGCGAGGCACTGCTTGTAGTTGGTGGCGCTCACCTTGCCGCGCTTGATGCTGACGGTGCCGTTCGCGGGTGGGGTCACCATGCGCAAGGCGGGCAGGGTGCCCGAGGTGCAGTCGGGCTGGACGTTGAGATAAACGCCGACCTGGAAGTTGCGCGCGGTCGGCCCCTTGGCGGTCCGTTCGACGACAGATGGTGTCGCTGCAGGCGGCAGGGGCGAGGGCGTCTGCGCCCAAAGGGCGGTTCCGGCACCGGTTCCCGCCAGAGTGCTTATGACGAGACTCAGCGCGGCGACCGGCTTGCGAAACATGGAATTTCTCTCGATTGGCAGGTGATAACGGCGCGTCGCGACATCCCAAGGATGCAGCAAAAGTGCTGTCATATCAATGGATCGGACGCCCGTGGGCCGGGTCGACGAGGGGCGGTTGGCCGGTCTCACGGTTTGGTGTAATTCTTTGAATCAAAACGTGTTTGGGTAGCTCCGCGGGGCAATCGCCACATCTGTGGCGGGCATGCTAGGAGAACCCACGGCGCCAGTATGGTGAATCGGCCGCGCCGGCTCTTAAGAATTCTGAGGTTTGTTGAATGGTGTCGAAAGAAACTTCCGCAGCGAAGGATGCGGTGCGCACGCTGCGGGTCGGCGTCGTGGGCGCAGGTGTCATGGGCACCAATCATGGCCGCGTGCTGGCCGGGCTGCCGGGCATCGAAATGGTCGGCATCGTCGATCCCATGCTCGAACATCGCACCCGCGCCGAGAAACTGATCGGCTGCAAGACCTTTGCCGATCTGGACGCACTGCTGGCCGCTGGCGTCGATGCCGTGACCATTGCGGCGCCCACTCACTTGCATCACGAAGTCGCGCTGGCCTGCATCGCCAAGGGCATCCATGTCCTGGTCGAGAAGCCGATTGCGTCCACCGTGGAAGAGGGACGCGAGATCGTCGATGCCGCGCAAAAGGCTGGCGTGACTCTGATGATCGGCCATGTCGAGCGTTTCAACCCTGCCGTCGCCACCATCAAGAAGGCGATCGAGGGCGAGGACATTCTGTCGATCGGCATCACGCGCGTCGGCCCGTTCCCGCCGCGCATGTCCAATGTCGGCGTTGTCATCGATCTCGCCGTGCATGACATCGACCTGATCCGCTGGTTCACCGAGAGCGACATCGTCGAGGTGCAGCCGCAGCTGGCTTCCGCCGTCGCCGAGCGCGAAGATATCGCGCTGTTGCAGTTCCGCACTGCATCCGGCGTGCTCGCCCATATCAACACCAACTGGCTGACGCCGTTCAAGGCGCGCACCGTCACGGTCGCGACGCGCGGCAAATATGTGATGGGCGATCTGCTGACCCGGCAGGTCACCGAATGTTTCGGCTTCAAGACCGACGGCAGCTATTCGATGCGGCATCTGCCGGTCGGGCAGGACGAGCCGTTGCGCGCCGAATTGATGGCGTTTCTCGATGCGGTGCGCACCGGCGGCGTGCCGGCGGTGACCGGAGAGGAGGGTGTCGCCTCCCTCGAAATCGCGATCCAGTGCCTGGAAGCGCCAAAGAAGCGCGCGGCCACGGCATCACGCCCGGCGCCCCGCAAGGTGGTTGGCTGACGCAAGCGCGACCCGGCGCATGCATGCGCCGGCGTCCAATATCCAGACTTCAACACGACACTCTGCAGGCCAGGCATCATGAACCAGCACACCCGCATCGACCCCGTTCCCTTCATCGACCTCAATGCGCAGCGTCAGCGGCTGGGTGCGTCGATCGACGAGGCGGTCACCCGCGTGCTCAATCACTGCCAGTTCATCAACGGCCCGGAAGTCACCAAGTTGGAGGCCGAGCTCGCCAAATATTGCGGCGCCAAGCATGTGATCAGCTGCGCCAGCGGCACCGACGCGTTGATGATGGTGCTGATGGCCAAGAAGGTCGGCCCGGGCGACGCCGTGCTGTGCCCGTCCTTCACCTTCTGCGCCACCGGCGAGGCCGTGGCACTGGTCGGCGCGTCGCCTGTGTTCGTCGAAGTCGATGAAGTCACTTTCAACATCAGTCCCGAGTCCGTGAAGCGTGGCATCGCCGCGGCCAAAAAGGCCGGTCTGAAGCCCCGGGCGATCATCCCGGTCGATCTGTTCGGCCAGCCCGCCGATCTCGATGCGATCAACGCCATCGCCGAGGCCGAGGGCATGTTCGTGCTCGAGGATGCCGCGCAGGCCTTCGGCGCGACCTATAAAGGCAAGCGCATCGGTACCTCGGCGCTGGCCACCACCACCAGCTTCTTTCCGGCCAAGCCGCTCGGCTGTTTCGGCGACGGCGGCGCGATCTTCACCGATGACGACCAGCTCGCCGAGGACCTGCGCAGCATCCGCATCCACGGCCAGGGCTCCGACAAATACGACAATGTCCGGTTGGGGATCACCGGCCGCCTCGACACCATCCAGGCCGCGGTGCTGCTGGAAAAGCTGAAGATCTTCGACGACGAAATCGCCGCCCGCAACAAAGTAGCGGACCGCTACGCCCGCAGCCTCGGCAACCTCGTCACGGTGCCGCGTGTCGCCGAAGGCAATACGTCGATCTGGGCCTGCTACGTGATCCGCCTGCCCAAGGGCACGGACCGCGACGCCTTTGCCAATGCGCTGAAGGCGGAGGGCGTGCCGACCGCGATCTATTACGCTAAGTCGATGCATATGCAGACCGCCTATAGGGACTATCCGGTTGTCGATGGCGGCCTGCCGGTCTGCGAGGCGCTGTCGGCCGACGTCATCAGCTTGCCGGTGCATGCCTATCTCGACGAGGCCACCCAGGACCGCGTCATCCAGGCTGTGCGCGACGCGCTGGCGACCTAAGTTGAGCATTTTGCACCGCCGCTTCATGCTGTAGAAGCGGCTGATGCTGGGACGCATTTTCACCGTCGGCGGATATACGCTGCTCTCGCGGATCACCGGCTTCGCGCGCGACATCATGCTCGCGGCGATCCTTGGCGCCGGGCCGGTGGCCGACGCCTTCTTCGTGGCGCTGCGGCTGCCCAATCACTTCCGCGCCATTTTCGCCGAAGGTGCATTCAATGCCGCCTTCGTCCCGGCCTATGCCCATGTGACGGGAAAGGGCGGCCCGGCATCGGCGCATTTGTTTGCCGATCGCATCTTCACGCTGCTGTTCGCATCACAGGTCGTCCTGCTCATTTTGGCCATTCTGTTCATGCCGCAGGCCATGAGCGTCCTGGCGCCGGGCTTCACCGATGATCCCGCGCAGCGTCATCTCGCCATCGAGCTGACACGCATCACCTTTCCCTATCTGCTGCTGATCACGCTGGTGACGCTCTATGGCGGCATGCTCAACGTGATGCAGCGTTTCGCCAGTGCTGCTGCGGCCTCGATCTTCCTCAATATCTCAATGATGGCGACACTGGCGCTGGCTGCGTTCTTTCCGAGTGCAGGTCACGCGGCGGCTTGGGGCGTGTTGATCTCGGGCTTTCTGCAATATTTCCTGCTCGCCGGCGACTTGCAGCGCCATGGCGGACTTCCTCGTTTTGCGCCGCTGCGCCTCGACGAGGATGTGCGGGGCTTCTTCCGCGCGCTCGGCCCGGCGACGCTGGGCTCCATGGGCACGCAAGTCGCATTATTTGCCGACACCATCATTGCGACCTTCCTGCCGGTCGGCGCGCTGTCGGCGCTGTATTATGCCGACCGTCTCAACCAGTTGCCGATCGGGGTGATCGGCATCGCCATCGGTACGGTGCTCTTGCCGGAAATGTCGCGGCGGATGGCGGCAGACGATCACGTCGGCGCCATGGGCGCGCAGCGCCGCGCCTTCCTGTTCACGCTGTTGTTCTCGCTGCCCTTCGTCGCCGCATTTCTCGTGGTGCCCGATGTCATCATGCGGGCGATGTTTGCCCGTGGTGCCTTCACCAAGGCCGATGCTGCCGTCGCTGCGGCGACGCTCGCCGCCTATGCCATCGCGCTCATCCCCTTCGTGATGATCCGCAGCGCGGTCGCAACTTTCAATGCCCGCAAGGACACCACGACGCCGATGATCGCCGCGCTCACCGGCATCGCCGTCAACGTCGTCTTGAAGATCGTGCTGATGGGACCTCTGGCGCAGATCGGCCTCGCGCTTGGCACCGCGGCGGGAGCCTGGATCAATCTGCTGCTGGTCATCTTCTTCGCCATGCGGGCCGGTTATCTCGAATTCGACCGCGCATTCCTGCTGGCACTCGGCAAGTTCGTGCTCACTGGTGTGGTCCTCGCCGCGGTGCTGTGGGGGACGGCGCGTCTTGCGGCGGAGCAGTTTGCGGGCCTCACCAGCCTCCGCGACGAAGCGACGCTGGGAGTTCTCATCATCGTGACCGTCCTGGTCTATTCGGCATTGGTCCTGATGCTTTTCGGCAAAAGCTGGTTGCGCAGCCTGGTCCGCGCCAGATAGCTCGCTTCATCGTGTCCCAAAGTCGGGCAGGGCAACGCCCCGTGCCACTTGCCGCCATCCTCCCGCAGTGTAGATTGAGTCTAAACTGCAAGCGGAGGAACGATGGCTCCCATCAAATTCGGCGTCGGACAGAGTGTCCTGCGCAAAGAAGACGACGCCCTCATTCGTGGCCGTGGCCGCTATACCGACGATCACGCGCCCACTACGCTGCATGCCCTGGTGCTGCGCTCGCCGCACGCCCACGCCAGTTTCACCATCGATGTCAGCAAGGCGCGCACGCTTCCAGGTGTCGCCGCGATCCTGACGGCGGAGGACACCAAGGGCCTCGGCGGTCTGCCCTGCCTGTTCAATCTCGAGGATCATCCTTTCACCGGACCGGATTATCCGATCCTCGCCGCCGGGGAAGTCCGTCATGTCGGCGACGCCGTGGCCTTCGTCGTTGCGGAGACTGTAGCGCAGGCGCGTGATGCGATTGAGGCGATCGAGGTCGACTGGAAGCCGCTGCCGTCCGTGAACGGTCTGGTCAATGCCGTCGTCAAGGGCGCGCCGCAGGTATGGGCCAAGCATCCCGGCAACATCCTGTTCGATGTGCCGATCGGCGACAAGAAGGCGGTCGATGCGGTGTTCGCCAAGGCGCCAGTTGTCGCCGAGGTGAAGATCGTCAATCCGCGCGTCATCATCAACTATATGGAGACCCGCGCGGCGATCTGTGAATACGACGCCAAGCGCGATTACATGACGCTGACCATCGGCAGCCAGGGCAGCCATCGTCTGCGCGACATCCTCTGCGATAACGTGCTGAAGATGCCCAAGGATAAGATGCGCGTGATCTGTCCCGATGTCGGCGGTGGTTTCGGCACGCGGCTGTTTCCCTATCGCGAATATGCGCTGGTGGCCTTTGCCGCCAAGAAGCTCGGCAAGAATGTGAAATGGGCGGCGGATCGCACCGATCACTTCCTCGGCGACGCGCAGGGCCGCGACAATGTCACCCATGCACGCATGGCGCTTAGCGAGGACGGCAAGTTTCTCGCCATGGATGTCGACCTGATGGCCGACATGGGCGCGTATCTGTCGACCTTTGGACCTTACATCCCGCATGGCGGCGCCGGCATGTTGCCGGGTCTCTACGACATCCAGACATTCCATTGCCGCGTGCGCACGGTGTTCACCAATTCTGTGCCGGTGGATGCCTATCGCGGCGCCGGCCGTCCGGAGGCGGCCTATGTCGTCGAGCGTCTCGTCGATCAATGCGCGCGCAAGCTCGGCATGTCGCCGGATGCGATCCGCCGCAAGAACTTCATCCCGCCGAAGGCGATGCCGTACAAGACCGCGACCGGCAAGGTGTACGACTCCGGCGATTTCACGGCGCATATGAAACGCGCGATGGATGTCGCGGGCTGGAAGGAATTTCCAAAGCGGGCCAAGGCCGCGAAGAAGGAGGGCCTGGTTCGCGGCATCGGCATGGCCACCTATGTGGAAGTCTGTGGCACCATGGGCGACGAGACCGCCAATGTGGCCCTTGGCGCCGATGGCGACATCATCATTTTGATCGGCACGCAATCGACCGGGCAGGGTCACCACACCGCCTATGCCCAGATCGTCGCCGAACAGTTCGGTGTGACACCGGACCGCGTCCACATCGTCCAGGGCGACACGGCGAAGGTGGCGACCGGTCTCGGTACCGGTGGCTCCGCATCGATCCCGACCGGTGGCGTCAGCGTGCAGCGCGCCACCAGGCAGCTTGGTATCAACCTCAAGGAGCTCGCGGCGGATATGCTGGAAACCAGCGCCGCCGACCTCGAGATCGATGGCGGCGTGGTGAAGATCGCCGGCACTGACCGCTCGGTATCATTCGCCGATCTCGCTAAGAAGGCTGATCCGTCGAAGCTCAATGCGTCGGAAACCTTCAGCAGCGCCGACGGCACTTTCCCCAACGGCACCCATCTGGTCGAAGTCGAGATTGATCCTGCGACCGGCAAGATCGCCATTGTCAATTACGTCATCGTCGACGATTTCGGCGTCACGCTGAATCCGTTGCTGCTGGCCGGCCAGGTTCATGGCGGCACCATGCAGGGCATCGGCCAGGCGCTCATGGAGCAGGCGATCTATGATCCCGAGGACGGCCAGCTCGTCACCGGCACTTTCATGGACTATGCGCTGCCGCGCGCGGCCGACGGCGCGCCGATCTCGTTCGAGACCCACAACATCCCCTGCGTGACCAATCCGCTGGGGGTGAAGGGGGCGGGCGAAGCTGGCGCCATCGGCTCCTGTCCGGCTGTGATGAACGCCATCATCGATGGTCTCTATCGCGAATACAAAATCGAGCACATCGACATGCCCGCAACTCCTGAGCGGGTGTGGATGGCGATCCGCGAGCACGAACGGCTCCACACGCTGTAAAGCGCCGCCGCCGGGAATAGCCGGATGGCGGCGGGGTTCATCTACATGTTGCGAACTAGTCCTAATTGAATTCCAAACAGGGGTATTGGTTGATGAAACGTGCGCTTCTCGTTGTCGGAGCTTTGCTGTTGGGTGTGGGGGCGGTCTCGGCCCAGCAAGAGATCGTCAAGGAACGCCAGACGCTGATGAAGTCCAATGGTCGCGCTCTTGGCGGCACGCTCAGCGCGATGGCCAAGGGCGACAAGCCCTATGATCAGGCCGCGGTCGAGGCCGCGCTGACCGTGCTGGACGAAACCGCCAAGAAGCTGCCGACACTGTTTCCGGACAGCACCAAGGGTCTGAAGGCCGAGGGTGACTATTCGACGTCGCCGAAGGTCTGGGAAGACAAGGCCGGTTTCGATGCCCACATCGTCACCTTCGCCAAGGCCGTCACCGACGCCAAGGCCAAGATCAAGGATCTCGACAGCCTCAAGGCGAATGTCGGCGGCATCGGCAAGGCATGCGGTGGCTGTCACGAGACGTTCAGGCTCAAGATCTGAGTCAGACCTCAGTCGGCAGAGCTATTTACGGACAAGATTGTCTGAAGTTGGTGCATGACATTTCGAAGCGCAGGCTTGGCGATCTTGCCGATGCGGTCAGCGTGCCGAACTTCAATGGTCGCGATCTTGAACGGGCGAACGACTGATGCGACGGGGAGGCCGCTACGCTCGTGGTTCGGGATGGGTACATCGCCGAGCCATGGCCTGTTCTCTGCGGATGTAATCATGACGACCCAGAGCAACGCGCTGGCTTCTCCTATCGGGCCGGAAGACACGACCAAAGCGGGGCGACGTTGCCTCGTGTCCTTATCTGTATAAGGAAATGGGACGCGGATGATATCGCCTTGCTCAAAGTCGGCCATAGGCCTTCCGGTCAGCGGCGCTATCCCATTCGTCGAATGTCGCGAAGGGGTCTTCGGGGTTGCTCTGCTCGGCACGCGTAAGGACGACGCGGCCTTCTTCGATGGCATAGGCGATCTCGTCGCCTTCCTTCAGCCCAAGCGCCGCGCGCACGGGTTGGGGGATCGTCGTCTGAGCCTTGCTGGTCATCTTGCTGGTGATCATCGAGCATCCTCAGATTACAATGTAAGGAAAGTCCTTACATTGTTCAAGTGGATGTCTTGCTCCGGAAATGAGATGTTTCCCGACAGCACGAGGGCGAGTGCTGTAGCACTCGCCCTCGTGTCCAAGCCATGTTCGGCACGAATGTTACTTCGTCACCTGTCCGCGGATCTCGCCGCCTTTGTTGGCCTCAGTGTGGATGTTGACATAGTACTTGCCGGCCAACAGGTCGGCGGCCTGTGCGTTGGTCAGCGTGGCGCTGCCTTCGGAGCCGGATGTGGCTGGTGTGATCGGTACGGCCACTCCGGCATTCTTGCCGGCTTCGGCGGGGCCGTGGAAATGCGCCATGGTCGCAGGACCCGTGAGGCCGGAATAGGTCAGCTTCCAGGTCAGCTTCTTGGTAGCGGGATCGAAGTCGATATCGGCGGTGCCCTTGCCGGCGCTGGTATTGGCGGGCACTTCGGAAGCGCTGTTGAGGGTCGCCTTCATCTTGTCGGCGCAAGCGGGGCCGGCGAGGGCGATGCTGGTGCCGAGCGCGAGGGACGCGAGCATGATCGAACGAGGTAACATGGGTTTCTCCCTGATGATGGTGCGGTCGTCATGGCTGGAAACATCCGAGACGCCAATTCATTCCCCCGGGAGCCTAAGGGATGGATCACGGTTTCGTTCCGGCAGCGGCTGTTCGACGCGCTTTATGTGCTGAAGTTTGACCCGGATACCAATTGGACATGCACGTGCTGAAACGGCTTTTCATTCTCGCATTTGTCGCGGCTGTCATCGGCCTCGGCGTGTTCTGGTGGCTGACGATTCCCGTAATGGTGGCTGCGAGCACGCTCCCGCCGCACACGCCCAATCCCGGCAATGGCGCAGTGGTCTTCAATGCCGGTGGCTGCTCGTCATGCCATGCGACGCCGGCGCAGCAGGATCGGCTCAAGCTCGGGGGCGGGCTCCCGCTGACATCGCCGTTCGGTACGTTCTATGTGCCCAACATCTCGCCCGATCCCACGGCCGGTATCGGCCGCTGGAGCGAGGCTGATTTTGTGACGGCGCTGCTGAAGGGCACGTCGCCGAACGGCTCGCATTACTTTCCGGCTTTTCCCTACACGTCCTACCAGCAGATGAAGGTGGAGGATATCAGGGACCTGTTCGCTTTTCTGAAGACGCTGCCACCGGTGGCCAGCAAGGCGCCGGATCATGCGGTGCCATTTCCATTTAACATCCGCCGCAACCTCGGCGTCTGGAAGCTGCTGTTCCTCGATGGCAAACCCTTCGAGGCGGATGCTTCGAAGTCGCCGCAGTGGAATCGCGGCAGCTATCTGGTGAATGCGCTGGGCCACTGCGCCGAGTGCCACAGCCCGCGCAATGCATTGGGCGGCATCGTGACGGCACAGCGCTTTGCCGGCGGTCCGAACCCCGACGGCGAGGGTTGGGTGCCCAACATCACCCAGAAGCGTCTCGGTGACTGGAGCGAAAAGGACATCGCGTATTTCCTGGAGACCGGGCAGACGCCGGACGGCGACACCGCCGGTGGCTCCATGGCCCGCGTGATCCGCAATACCTCCCAGTTGAGCGCAGACGACCGCTCGGCGATGGCGCTCTATCTGAAGTCGCTCCCTGCGGTGGAGGGGCCCATCAGACCCGCCAAAAAGGGCTAAAACCGCCCGCGCAAGGTTGGGTTGTGGCGAGGTGCAGCCCTGCATGGAAACCCGCCAAGCCATGTCGCATCGGCGGTTTTCGTGAGGAGGCTCACGTGATTGTGTGCTGCAACATGAACGCCCCCGCGATTCCCCTGATCTCCATTTCCCCGAACTCATGAACATCTTCAAAGCCGTGTCGCTGAAGATTGCGAGCACCATGGCGTTTGCCATCATGGGCGCGCAGGGTCGCTATCTCGGCAGCGAAGTGCCGCTCGGCGAGATCGTGTTCGCCCGCGGGTTGTTTGCGCTGATCCCGATCGTGCTGTTTTTCGGCTGGCGCGGCCAATTGCGCGGCGCGCTGCGCACCAACCGCGTCTCCGCACATCTGGTGCGCGGTTCGTTCAGCGTGATCGGGACGTTCTGCACCTTCGGCGCGCTGGCGCGATTGCCGATCGCGGACGTGACCGCCATTGCCTTCATCGCGCCGCTGATCACCGTGGTGTTCGCCGCGATCTTCCTGAAAGAGCAGGTCCATGCCTATCGCTGGTCAGCGGTGGCAATCGGTTTTTCCGGCGTGATCCTGATGCTGTCGCCGTATTTCCACGATCACGCAGTGCTGACCACGTCGATGATCATCGGTCTGTCGCTGGCGCTGCTCAATGCCTTCTCGTCGGGCGGTGCGACCATCCAGATCCGCCGGCTGACCGCAACGGAGTCCTCATCCGCGATTGTCATCTTCATGACGCTGATCGTGATGGCGGCGTCGCTGCTCACGGCGCCATTCGGCTGGCGCTGGCCGACGAGTTTCGAATTGGCGCTGCTGATCGGCATCGGCATTTCCGGTGGGCTCGGGCAGATGCTGTTCACCGAGAGCTATCGCTATGCGCCGGCGTCCTTCCTTGCACCGTTCGACTACACGGCGATGTTGTGGGCCTTCTTGCTCGGCTTCTGGATGTTCGGCGAAGTGCCGACGCCTTACGTGGTCGGCGGCGCGGTAATCGTCGCGGGCGCAGGCATCTTCGTCATCCTGCGCGAGCGCCATCTCGGCCTGAAGCGGCTGCGCGACACGCCAATGTCGCCGATTTCCACCATGGCCGACGATGAAGCCGACCCGGATGCGCCCATCGCTGTCCGCGCAAAGTCACGCTGATTTTTCGCTCAATTTTGTTGCAATGCACACTGCGCTTTGCTGGCAAGCTGTGCCATTTCGATTTTAGAACGCGCGCAAAACACGGGGCCTTGCTCCTGCCACGCGGCTGGATTTATATGCATTTGCTGCTTTCACGCGGCACCCCGTGCATGACGGGCTCATGAGGCGAAATGACCGCGCAAGGGTGCTTGCCGGACGTGTCGTTCTTTCCCAGATAGACCCGGCTGCACAGAATTTTCTGACGACAGACGTTCCCGCAATCAAAGAGGTTACCAATGGTCAACCGCCTGCAATTCTACATCGATGGCGCCTGGGTCGATCCCGTCGTCAAAAAGACCACCCCTGTCGTCAATCCGGCGACTGAAGATGCGATGTACGACATTGCGCTGGGCTCCAAGGCCGACGTCGACAAGGCTGTCGCCGCTGCCAAGCGCGCTTTCGAGACGTTCTCCCAGACCACCCGTGAAGAGCGCATCGCGCTGCTCGAAAAGATCATCGCGGTCTACAAGACCCGTATGTCGGATATCGGTGCGTCGGTCTCCGACGAGATGGGCGCTCCGCTGCCGATGGCCGAGAAGCTGCAGGCCGGTGCCGGGCTCGGTCATCTCGTCGCCACGCTCGACGTGCTGAAGACCTACAAGTTCGACGAGGCGCACAACGCCGCCATGATCACGAAGGAGCCGATTGGCGTCGTCGGCATGATCACCCCGTGGAATTGGCCGCTGAACCAGATCGCCTGCAAGGTCGCACCCGCGCTCGCCGCCGGCTGCACTATGCTGCTGAAGCCGTCGGAATACACCCCGACCTCGGCCTTGATCTTCGCGGAAATCCTCCATGAAGCCGGGGTGCCGAAAGGCGTGTTCAACCTCGTGAATGGTTTGGGCCCCGACGTCGGCGTCGCCATGAGCGAGCATCCCGACATCGACATGATCTCCTTCACCGGTTCGACTCGCGCCGGCATCGACGTTGCCAAGCGCGCCGCGAACACCGTGAAACGCGTCAGCCAGGAACTCGGCGGCAAGTCGCCGAACGTGATCCTCGATGGCGCCGACTTCGTGAAGGCCGTCACCGGTGGCGTCGCGCACATGTTCAACAACTCCGGACAGTCGTGCAACGCGCCGAGCCGCATGATCGTGCCGCAGGCGAAGATGAAGGAAATCGCTGCCATCGCGAAGGCGCAGGCCGACAAGACCAAGGCCGGCGATCCGCGCGCTGATGGCACCGTGATCGGTCCGGTGGTCAATCGCGGCCAGTGGGACAAGATCCAGGGCCTGATCCAGAAGGGCATCGAGGAAGGCGCCACGCTGGTCGCCGGCGGCCCCGGCCTGCCGGAAGGCGTCAACAAGGGCTTCTATGTGCGTCCGACGATCTTCGCCGACGTCACCGAGAACATGACCATCGCGCGCGAGGAAATCTTCGGGCCGGTGCTTGTGATCATGGGGTCCAAGGACGAAGCCGATGCGCTCCGCATCGCCAATGACACCCCGTACGGCCTCGCTGGCTACGTCTCGGCTGACACGGTCGAGAACGCCCGCAAGTTCGGCCGTCGCATCCGCGCTGGCAACGTCAACCTGCAGGGCGCGCCAAACGACCGCACTGCGCCGTTCGGCGGCTACAAGCAGTCCGGCAACGGCCGCGAATGGGGCAAGCATGGTCTCGAGGACTTCCTCGAGGTCAAGGCAATCGCCGGCTACACCGCGGCGTAAGACCGCGTCGTTGAAGCGCAAGCTTCGTGACTGAAAACGCCGGCATGGAGCTATCCATGCCGGCGTTTTTGTTTCTACGATGGTCTCTCCGCCGTCATTGCGAGGAGCGAAGCGACGCGGCAATCCAGAAGGCCACAAGCGTGGAAAGACTGGATTGCTTCGCTACGCTCGCAATGACGTTGAGAGGGCGGTGTACCCGTCAGCCCCCAAACGCCCCCTGCGTGTTTACATACACCGCATAGATCGACTGGCTCGATGCCATGAACAGCCGGTTGCGTTTCACGCCGCCGAAACAGACATTGGCACAGCGCTCGGGCAGCGCGATGCGGCCGATCTGTTCGCCGTCGGGCGCGAAGATGAAGACACCGTCTAGCTCCGGCTTGCCCATGCCCCAGCCGCACCACAGATTGCCATCGATATCGCAGCGCATGCCGTCGGGCGTGCCCGGGCCCGCATCGATCAGTACGCGCTTGTTCTTCAACGTCTTGCTGTCGGCGGCGACGTCGTAAGCGAGAATCTTGCGGTTCGGCACGCCGCGGGATTCCACGACATAGAGCAGCTTCTCGTCAGGCGAAAAACACAGTCCGTTCGGGCCGAGAACATCATCGGCGACGATGGTGGACGTCAACGTATCGCCGTCGATGCGATAGATATTCTGTCCGATCTCGGATGGCGCTTTGTTGCCCTCATAGTCACTCATCAATCCGAAGGGGGGATCCGTGAACCAGATCGAGCCGTCGGACTTCACTACGACGTCATTCGGCGAGTTCAGCTTCTTGCCTTCGAAATTGTCCATCAGCACCGTGATGGAGCCGTCATATTCGGTGCGGGTGATGCGGCGGCCGTGTTCGCAGGTGATCAGGCGTCCCTGGCGATCCCGCGTGTTGCCATTGCCGTAATTCGACGGCTTGCGGAAATCGCTGACCGCGCCGGTTTCCTCTTCCCATTTGATAATGCGGTTGTTGGGAATATCTGAACACAATAGATAGCGGCCGTCACCGAACCATATCGGACCTTCGGCCCAGCGCATGCCGGTCGCGATGCGTTCAATGGCGCCGAGCTTGATCCAGTATTTTTCGAAGCGGGGATCGAGGGCGTGAATGGCGGGGTCGGGATAATAGGTCGCCGGCTGCCAGCCGCGCGATGATGTGTCGGACATTGGCGTCTCGTTCTCTGTCGTTTCCTCGGATGCGTTTGCTAACATTGGCGAGGGTAGGCGGCAAGCAATGCCGGTTCCACTGCCTTGCCGTCGCGCCCGCGCCGCGCCATACTTGTCTGACAACTGACAACATTACGAGGGACGGAATGAAGATCTTGATGACGGGCGCATCTGGCGGAATTGGCACGCGCTTGCGCGAATTGCTGCCGCCGATCTATCCGGACCTCGTGCTGAGCGATCTCACCACGCCACCGAATCTCAAGCCAAATGAAAACTTCAAGCAGGCTGATCTGGCCGATCTCGCCGCCGTCGAGGCGATCTGCGAAGGCGTCGATGGCATCCTGCATTTCGGCGGTTTCTCGGTGGAGGGGCCATGGGACACCATTCTGCAGGCCAATATCATCGGCGGTTACAATCTGTTCGAGGCAGCGCGCAAGAAGGGCGTCAAGCGCATTATCTTCGCGTCGTCCAATCACGCGGTCGGCTTCTATCCACGCCACAGCAAAATCCCGCCGGACGTTACGGCACGGCCGGACAGCCGCTACGGCGTCAGCAAGGTGTTCGGCGAGGCGGTGGGCTCGCTCTATGCCGACAAATACGGGCTGTCGGTGACATGCCTGCGGATCGGCAATTTCGGCGACAGGCCGCTTGATCAACGTCGGCTGTCGATTTGGCTCAAGCCCGAGGATCTGGTGCAGCTCTGCCGGATCGGCCTCGAACATCCCGCCATCCATTTTGAGGTGTTGTATGGCGCGTCCTATAACGAGCGCGCCTGGTGGGACAATTCACGCGCTTATGAGCTTGGCTATCGTCCGACGGGGAAGGGCGAGGATCACCGCGAGCACGCGATGGCGGAACAGGCAAAAATGAAGCCCGATCCGGTCGGCGATTTCTATCAAGGCGGGGCGTTTTGCAGCGCCGAATTCGCCGGCGACTTCAGCAAGGTCTGGGAGCCGAAGTAAGACGGCCCTTCCTTGAGATTGTGTGCCGGCCGTGCGCTCCTTCTCCCCGCTCTGCGCGGGGAGAAGGTGGGATGAGGGGCGGGGCAGGCGCTCTCGCCAATTCGAGAACGAGAAGCTCGCTGTGAATATGGGCGCGGCGCGATCCGAGATTACTTCGATGTGGAGAGCGCCTCCATGCCCCTCACCCGACCGGCTGCGCCGCTCGACCTCTCCCCGCGCAGAGCGGGGAGAGGTTAGGCTGCACCGTCCGGCGCCCGTTGACATCCTTTCCAGCGGCTTCATAAGAAGCATTCAAAACAAGCTTGGAATGGGAACGCGACATGGCCGACGGATTGCGCAAGGGGCTGACCAGTTACGGCGATGCCGGGTTTTCACTGTTCCTGCGCAAGGCCTTCATCAAGGCCATGGGTTATTCCGACGATGCGCTGGATCGGCCCATCGTGGGGATTACCAACACCCATAGCGACTACAATCCGTGCCACGGCAATTCGCCCCAGATCATCGAGGCGGTGAAGCGCGGCGTGATGCTGGCCGGCGCGCTGCCGATGGTGTTTCCGACCATCTCGATCGGCGAAAGCTTCGCCCATCCGACCTCGATGTATCTGCGCAATCTGATGGCGATGGATACCGAGGAGATGATCAAGGCGCAGCCGATGGATGCAGTGGTGGTGATCGGCGGCTGCGACAAGACGCTGCCGGCGCAGATCATGGCGGCGCTGTCGGTCGATCTGCCGACGGTGGTGATCCCGGTCGGCCCAATGGTGGTCGGCCATCACAAGGGAGAAGTGCTCGGCGCTTGCACCGACTGCCGGCGCATGTGGGGCAAGTTCCGCGCCGGCGAGATCGACCAGCAGGAAATCGACGACGTCAATGCGCGCCTCGCGCCGTCGGTTGGCACATGCATGGTGATGGGCACGGCGTCGACCATGGCCTGCATCACCGAGGCGATGGGCCTGTCGCTGCCGATGAGTGCGACCATTCCCGCGCCGCATGCCGAGCGCTTCCGGTCCGCCGAAGCCAGCGGCAAGGTTGCCGCGACGCTCGCCAAGAACAAGGGGCCGAAGCCGAGCGAATTCCTGACACCGGGTTCTTTCCGCAATGCGCAGGTGGTGCTGCAGGCGATCGGCGGCTCGACCAACGGCCTCATTCATCTCACCGCGATGGCAAACCGTACGCCGAACCGGATCGATCTCGCCGCTTTCGACGAACTCGGCCGCGATGTGCCGGTGCTGGTCGATCTGAAGCCGTCAGGCGATCACTATATGGAGCACTTCCATCATGCCGGCGGCGTGCCGAAGCTGATGGCGCAGCTCGGCGATCTCATCGATCTCGACGCGAAATCCGTCACCGGCGAGACATTGCGCGAGATCGTGGCGAATGCCGAAGAAGTGCCGGGCCAGGACGTGATCCGCTCGAAGGACAATCCGATCAAGCGCGAAGGCGGGCTGGCAATCCTGCACGGTAATCTGGCGCCGCGTAGCGCGGTCATCAAGCATTCCGCTGCGTCGCCCAAGCTGATGCAGCACACCGGCCGTGCCGTGGTGTTCGAATCCGTCGAGGACATGACCAACCGCGTCGACGATCCCGATCTCGATGTGACTGCGGATGACGTGCTGGTGCTGCGCAATGCCGGTCCCAAGGGCGCACCGGGCATGCCGGAGGCCGGCTATCTGCCGATCCCCATGAAGCTCGCCCGCGCCGGCGTGAAGGACATGGTCCGCATTTCCGATGCGCGCATGAGCGGCACGGCCTTCGGCACCATTGTGCTGCACATCACGCCGGAGAGCGCCGTGGGTGGCCCGCTGGCGCTTGTGAAGAACGGCGACATGATCCGTCTGGATGTGGCGAAACGGTCGATCGATCTGTTGGTCGACGATGCCGAGCTTGCGAAGCGCCAGGCTGCGCTCCCGCCAGCGAAGACGCCGGACTGGGCGAAGCGCGGCTATGCGCATCTGTTTCACACCACGATCCTGCAGGCCGATGACGGCTGCGATTTCGACTTCATGACGGCGAAGGGGAAGGGCTGACGCTAGCCGGCAGCCGCCGACACCTCTTTCGCTGTCGGCATCGACGGCCCGGCGCCCATCCGCTGTACGCAAAGCGATGCGGCGACATTAGCATAGCCAATGGCGCTCTGTAGTGAATGTCCATCCGCAAGCTTTGCGGCAACAGCCCCCACGAAACAGTCGCCGGCACCGGTGGTGTCAACGGCCTTCACGATGCGGGCGGCTTCGAGGTGGACCCGGCCATCGATCAGCGCGATCGCGCCGCGCTTGCCCAGCGTGATGCAGATGTTCGGCCGATGATCGGTTTGCAATGTCGATGCGGCGGCGATGAATCGCGCATCGGGATCGGTGTCGTGCAGTTCGAGACTTGCGAGCAGGCCGAGTTCGCTTTCATTGAGGATCAGAATATCCACCAGAGCCATCAGCTCACGGTCAATCGGCATCGCCGGTGCCGGATTGAGAATCGTCGTTGCACCGGATTCGCGCGCCCGCGTGAAGAAAGCCGTGATGGCCGGCAGCGGAATCTCGAATTGGCTGACGGCGATATCGCCTTTTCGGAATGCGGACGCAGCGACATCGGCCGCATTGACCAACGCATTGGCGCCGGGAATGACAACGATGGTGTTCTCAGCTTTCGCAACGGTGATGATCGCTGTTCCCGTGCCGGCGCCAGCGACCTCACGCACGTAAGCGAGATCGACGCCCTGCATGGCCAGAAATGCCCTGGTGTCGCGGCCAAAGGCATCCGCGCCGGTACAGCCGATCAGCATGGTCGCTGCACCAAGTTTCGCCGCAGCAACGGCCTGATTGGCGCCCTTGCCACCGGGAAAATACAACACTTCGCGGCCTGCTACAGTCTCACCGATTGCCGGATGGCGGTCGACTGTCGCGACCACGTCCATATTGATGCTGCCGGCGACGACAACCTGGCCCATGGTTGTCACACCTGTGCCCGATATTCCTCACGCACCGCCGCGATGTCAGCCAATGTCGGCAGTCCCGCTTCATTGCCCAGCCGCTGGATCTTGAAGGTCGATGCGGCCCGCGCGAATTTGAAATGTTCGGCCCAGCTATGGCCGGGATTGGCCAGATACGAATAGACGTAAGCGCCGTGGAAGACATCGCCGGCGCCATTGGTATCGATCACCTTCTCGCGCGGGATCGGCAGCGCGGGCAGCGTGTGCACTGTGCCGGCCTCGTCATACCAGAGCAGGCCCTTCTCGCCGAGCGTGACGCCGCCGACGCGGCAGCCGCGGCTCTTGAGATAGTCGAGCATCTTCTCTGGCGTCAGGTCCATCTGTTCGCAGAGACGCTCGGCGACGATGGCGACGTCGATGAATTCAAGCAGCTCATGGGTATTGGTGCGCAAGCCGCCGCCGTCGAGTGAGGTGAGGATGCCGGCCTCGCGGCAGAGCTTCGCGTAGTGGATCGCGGCATCGGGCTGATGGCCGTCGATATGGAGCGCGCGGCAGGCACCGAGATTGAGCAGCGGGAACGGATGGATGTGTTCGTCGTCACGGCAGCGGACGATGGCACGCTTGCCGTCTTTCGGCATGATGAAGGACAGCGACGAACTCGCCACTTTGCGCGGATGGACCTCGATGGCGTATTTCGCCGACATGTCCATGAACATGCGGCCGAGCCAGTCATTGGCGACGGTGGCGATCAGATCGGGCACGATGCCCAGCTTGGCGCAGCAGAAGGCGGCGGTGACCGCATTGCCGCCGAACGACACGGCATAGTCGGAGGCGACATGCTTCTCGTCGCCGGTCGGCATATGGTCGGTGATGAACGTGACGTCGATATAGGTCTGTCCGATAAAGAGTGCCTTCATGAATCCGTCCGTCTCGCCTGAGGGATGGCTGCACCCGTCCGGAGACGGCGCATCAGTCAGCTTAACAGCGGTTGCGACGAGGTCACCACCGAAATTGTGCGATGCCGCAGGATGCCGCAGCCGGGCGGAGTCGGTTTTCAGCATTGCGGCTCGAAAACTGGCATAGTTCGATCACAACAACGCCACGAAGACGGGAGGGATGCGATGATCACCGGGCTGGATCACGTCGTCATTTTGCTGGAGGACCTGGAGGTGGGGATCGCCACCTATCAGACCCTGTTCGCCCGTGCGCCCGCCTGGCGCAGCACCAGCGACGGTGCGGCCATGGCGATCTTCACGGTGGCCAATATGTCGGTCGAGCTGATGGCGCCTGTCGGTCACGGCCCGGCCGCCGATCGCATCAGGGCCGTGCTGCCGGAGCAGGGCGCGACGCTGGCCAGCATCTGTTTCCGGACTGGCGATATCGCTGGGATGCATCGCCGGCTCGATCGCCTGGCGCTGAAGCCTGATCCCATCGCCGAGGTCGAGAGCAGGGATACCGAGACCGGCGCCACACTCTCCTGGAAGCGTACCCGTGCGGCGACGGACGCGACGCGCGGCGTCCGGCAATTCTTTCTCGAACTGTCCGACGAGCGTCCGGTGTCGCCCCCGGTGGGCGATGCGCCGTTCCTTGGCCTCGACCATATCGTTGTCGCCACGCAGGATCCGGAGCGCGCCGCTGCGCTCTATGGCGCGCGACTGGGCCTCGATATGGCGCTCGATCGCTCCAATCCGGATTGGGGCCATCTGATGTTCTTCCGCTGCGGCGATCTGATCGTCGAGGTCGTGCATCGCCCCGACGACAAGGCCGACAAGAATCGCGACAAGCTCTGGGGCATGACCTGGCGCGTCGCTGACGCGGATGCCGTCCGCGAGCGCTTGCTCGCCGCGCATGTCAACGTGTCGGAGGTGCGTAGTGGCCGCAAGCCGGGCACCCGTGTTGTCAGCCTCCGCGATGGCACCTGCGGAATTCCGACGCTGCTGATCGAGCGGACGGGGAAGGATGTGTAGAGGTGTAGGATGGGTAGAGCGTCTTCGCGAAACCCATCATTTAAACGCATGAAAGCGATGGGTTTCGCTGCGCTCTACCCATCCTACGTATTGCTACCTACCGCCACAACATCGAACAACCCTGCCACAGCAGCACCAGCGAGATCACCAGCAACAGCGCATAGGCGATGTTGTAGAACAGGTTGGTGGGCGTGTGTTTCACCAGCCAGATGCCCATGAAATTCGCGATGATGGCCATCGGCAGCAGTGCCAGCGATGTCGCGAAATTGCCGGCGTGGAATTGGCCGAGCGCGAAATAGGGCACGATCTTCAGCGCATTGACGACGGCGAAGAAGATCGTGGTGGTCCCGACCAGCACCAGCTTCGGCAGCCGCTGCGGCAGCACATAGACCTGGAACGGTGGACCGCCCGCCTGGGTCATGAAGGATGTGAAGCCAGATACCGCGCCCCAGAACACGCCGCCGGCCGGGCCCATGCGCGTTGGTTCGATCCTGGCGCGCTTGCGCCAGACATCGATCACGAAGATGAGGCCGATCAAACCAACGGTGATGCGCACGGCATTGTCGGAAATATAGGAGGCGAGTAGCCACGCCAGCGTCATGCCGGCGACGGCGCCCGGCAACATGATCTTCAGATTCGAGGCGTCCCATTCGCGGCGATAGACATAGATCGAGATCAGGTCCTGCGTGATCAGCACCGGCAGCAGCAAGGCGGCGGCCTCGAGCGGCGGCAGATACAGCGCCAGTAGCGGCGTGGCGGCAATGCCGACGCCCGAGAAGCCGCCTTTGGAGAGGCCAAGGAAAATCACCGCCGGAATGGCGACGGCATAGAAGAACGGGTCTGTGATGATGGCAGGCACAAGCAGGTCCGGTTGGGGCAGGGCAGTGATAGCGACGGCACCCGCAAAAGGCGATGCCCGTTTGCGCATATGGCCCGGAACATGCTTTGTTCTCAAGCGGGCAAACGCATGCTACACGCGATAGACGTGCGGCTGTTGCGTCATTCCGCTGAGCGACGGGATTCGGGTTTGGCAAAAACAACTAAAAAAGCGCCGAAGAAAGCATTGAAGTGGCAGCGTGACCCGGAAGGGATGCGTCTGCGCATTCTCGAGGCTGCCAAGAAGGAATTCGCGAGCAAGGGTCTCGCCGGTGCGCGCGTTGATCGCATCGCCGCACAGGCCGGCGCCAACAAACGCATGCTCTACTATCACGTCGGCAACAAGGATGCGCTCTATCTTGCGGTACTCGAAGGTGCCTATGAGCAGATCCGCGCCGAAGAACGCACGCTCGATCTCGAACATCTCGATCCGCCTGAGGCCATCGAGAGCCTGATCGCCTTCACCTGGAACTATTTTATCCGCAACCCGGAATTCCTCGCGCTGCTCAACACCGAGAATCTGGAGCGCGCGAAGCACATCAAGCGCTCCACGAAGGTGAAGTCGATGCATTCGCCCTTCGTGGAGATGATCCGCACGGTGGTTTTGCGCGGCGTCGCGTCAGGCGATTTCAAGGTCGCGATGGATCCGGTGCAGCTCTACATTTCCATCGCCGCGCTGAGCTTTTTCTATATCGGCAACAATGCCACGCTCAGCGTGATTTTCGGCAGGGATCTCCTGGCGAAGGAGGCGAGGGACGAGCGGCTGGCGCATATGGTGGCGCTCGTCCTGGCGGCGCTCACCGGCCGATCCGTGGCCGAATTCCAGCTCCCGCCGGCGACGGTTGTCCACACCTCGGCCCGCCAAAGCGCCTGAAATCATTGTGTAATTTTCGCTAGTTAAGCGGCCAATTGACAACGGTGAAGCCATGCGCTGTATTTATCCAACGAGTTAAATGCGACCGCGAAGCCGGCATCTGGGAGACGAGACGCGTGAGTGAGAAGAAAGCACCCGGCAGTGTATCGAAGCTGCTGAACGCCTCATGGCTGCGCCCATTCCTGTTGCTGGTGATGATCGTTGTCGGCTGGGATCTGGCGATCCGCATCTTCAACATTCCCGCCTATCAGATCCCTGCGCCGGGCGACGTCGTGAAGGTGCTCTATACCGATTGGCCCGAGCTGCTTTCGCAGTCGTGGCCGACGACTTACGCGACGCTGCTCGGCTTTCTCGCCTCGGCCGTGTTCGGCATTCCCATCGCCATGCTGATCGCCGGCTCCAGGACCGTCGAAAGCTATGTCTATCCACTGCTGGTGTTCTCGCAGTCGATTCCCAAAGTCGCCATCGCACCCTTGTTCGTGGTGTGGTTCGGCTTCGGCATCGTGCCGAAGATCATTGCTGCCTTCCTGCTCGGTTTCTTTCCGGTCGTCGTATCGGCGGTGCAGGGCTTCAAGTCGGTCGATCCCGACATGGTCGATCTCGCCCGCGCCATGAAGGGCAGCCGCTTGCGCGTGTTCTGCGCCGTGAACCTGCCGCACGCGCTGCCGGCGATCTTCTCCGGCCTCAAGGTCTCCGTCACGCTCGCTGTCGTCGGTGCTGTGGTCGGTGAATTCGTCGGCTCCAATTCCGGCATCGGTTATGTGCTGCAGCGCTCGATCGGCACCTTCGATCTGCCGACGATGTTTGCAGCTCTCGTGATCCTCGCGCTGCTCGGCGTCATTCTGTTCTGGCTTGTCGATCGTATCGAACGCTTTGCGATTCCCTGGCACGTCAGCCAGCGCGCGGATGTCTTCATCGGGTCCTGATCGGGACCTGCAATTCCAAACAAGCGGTCCGGCGAAACGGGCCGCGATCACCTGCTTCAATGGGAGGCTAAAATGCTGAAATGGGTTACTGCTGTTTCGACTGCCGCGATCACCGTCACGCTTGCACTCGCCACGCCGGCGGCTGCCGCCGACAAGGTGACGCTGATGCTCAACTGGTATGTCTATGGTGAGCATTCGCCGTTTTACTACGGCAAGGCCAAGGGCATCTATGAAGCCGAAGGCATCGATCTCGACATTCAGGAAGGCCGCGGTTCGGCTGCGACCGTGCAGGCCGTCGCCGCCAAGAGCGTGAATTTCGGCTATGTCGACGTTCCCACCATGATGCGCGCAGCCGTGAAGGGCGCCCCGGTGATCGCCACCGGCGTGCTGCTGCAGACCTCGGCCATGTCGGTGATGGGCTTCGTCGACAAGAACATCAAGAAGCCGGACGACATCAAGGGCAAGACCGTGGCGATCACGCCGGCGGATTCGATGACCCAGATCTGGCCGCTGTTCCTCAAGAAGGCCGGCCTGAAGGAATCCGATTTCAAGACCGTCGCCGGCGACGGACAGACCAAGCTCAACGCCGTCATCAACGGCCAGGCTGACCTGCTGCTCGGCTACGTCATGGACCAGTCCATGAAGATCAAGGATGCCACCGGCAAGGATGTGTATCCGATCAAGTTCGCCGATTACGGCATTCATCTCGTGTCGTCGGGCATCGTCACCAATACCGACTATGCCAAGGCCAATCCGGATCTCGTGAAGCGCTTCATGTCGGCCACCACCAAGGCCGTCGAAGCTGCGTCGAAGGAGCCGAAGGCTGCCGCGCAGTCGATCCTCGATGCCAACCCGAAGGGCGGCAAGATCGAGACCCTGACCCAGGGCTTCGAGCTCACCATCCCGCTCTACACCACGCCGGAAACCAAGGGTAAGCGTCCGTTCCAGGTCACCGATCAGAACATGAAGGAATCGGTAGAGCTGATGGTCGAATACGGCGGTCTGGAAGCCAAGGCCAAGGACAATCCGAAGGCCTTCTACACCAACGAGTATCTGCCGAAGTAACCGGCCCGGCTATCTCGACCGAACTGACGAAACCAACAGGACTAGCCGTAATGACTGCAGCGATGAGGACCATGAGCGTCGATCAACCGAGTGCGCATCTTCGCGTCGTATCCGAGCAGTCCGCACAATCGAAGGCGTCGGGGATCAATCTCTCCGGCGTCTCCAAGACCTATGGGACCGGCGACGGCCAGGTGCAGTCGCTGCGTCCCCTGGACTTCCATATCAATGACGGCGAGTTCTTCGTCGTGGTCGGACCAAGCGGCTGCGGCAAGTCCACGCTGCTCAAACTGATCTCGGGCCTTCTTGCGCCGACATCAGGCGAAATCCACGTCGACGGCAAGAAAGTCACCGAGCCCCATGGCGATGTCGGCATCGTGTTCCAGAACGCGCTGCTGCTGCCGTGGCGGAACATCATCAACAACGTCCTCATGCCGATCGACATGAAGAACCTGCCGCGCGCCCAGTACATGGACCGCGCCAAGCAGCTTCTGAAAATGGTTGGCCTCGAAGGCTTCGAGAAGAAGCTGCCATGGCAGCTGTCCGGCGGTATGCAGCAGCGCGCCTCGATCTGCCGCGCGCTGGTGCACGATCCCAAGATCATGATGATGGACGAGCCGTTCGGCGCGCTCGACGCCATGACGCGCGAGAAGATGAATGTCGAGCTGTCGCGTATTCAGCGCACCACCGGCAAGACGATTCTGCTGATCACGCATTCGATTCCGGAAGCGGTGTTCCTTGCCGACAAGGTGCTGGTCATGACCGAGCGCCCTGGCGGCATCGCTGCGATCTACGACGTGCCGCTCGGCCGCGAGCGCACGCTCGATGCGATGTCGAACCCGATCTTCACCGATCTGGTCGCGCGCATCCGCAAGCACTTCATGACCAACAGCACACTGGACTAAGGCCCATGTCCATGTCGGCACGGATCGCCTTGCGAGACATTACGCTGTTCGAGCGCCACGTGGCGTTCGTGCGGCCGTTTCGCTTTGGCGCTGTGACGGTCAATGCCGCGCCGCAGGCTTTTGTGCGGGCCGAGCTTGAGGTCGAAGGCAAGGGCGTGTTCGTCGGCGCCTCCGCCGAGCTGATGGTGCCGAAGTGGTTCGACAAGCGGCCGCATCTCGCTATCGATGACACCGTGAATGAGCTCCGGCAGTCGCTGGCAATTGCAAAAGAGCTCTATCGCGCGCAGTCGGGTTTCATCTCGGCCTTTGGCCTGCATGCGGCCTGTATCGGCGAGCAGATGAAGGCCTGCGCCGAACTGGACATTCCACCGCTGGCTGCAAGCTTCGGTCCGGCGGAAATCGACAAGGCTGTGCTCGACGCACTGCTGCGTGGCTTGGGCACGGATTTCTTCACGGGCATGAAGGCCAACGTCACCGGTCTTACCGCGCGTCTTGCTCCCGATCTCGGCGCCGACGACATCGCGACGTTCCTGGCCAGCCGTCACCGACTTGAGCGCGTCGCGCTGCGCCACACCGTCGGCCTCGATGATGTGATCGAAGGCGAGGGCGGTGTCGCCGACCCCCGTCAGAATAGCGGCGCGCGTTACTTCAAGCTCAAGATGAACGGCAATCCGGAAGCGGATGCAGCACGGCTGACGCGCATCGGTCAGGCGCTGACGACACTGCCTTACGACTATCAGGTCTCGCTCGACGCCAATGAGCAATATGCCGATCTCAACGCGCTCGGCGTGCTGGTCGATCGCCTCGACAATGACAGCGCACTGGCGCCGATTGCATCCAAGTTACTTTACATCGAACAGCCGATGCCGCGCGACATCACGCGCCAGTCACCGCTCGGCAATTTGTCGTCGCGCAATTTCATCATCGACGAAGCCGACGACAGCTGGGACGCATTCCCCGCCGCCAAGTTGCTGGGCTATCGGGGCATTTCCTCGAAATCCTGCAAGGGCTTCTACAAGTCGATTGCGAATGCGACCCGTGCTGCCGCGTGGAGCGCGCAGGGTGTCGACCATTTCATCACCGGCGAGGATCTCACCTGCCAGGCCGGCCTCGGCGTGCAGCAGGATCTGGCGCTCGGTGCGCTGATCGGCGTCACCCATGCCGAGCGCAACGGCCATCACTACGTCGATGGTTTCGGTACCGCGCCGGATGGTGAGGCCGAGGCCTTCCTGACGGCGCATCCCGATCTCTACCGCCGCGACGGCGACATCATCCGTCTGTCGATTCACGACGGCGATCTCCTCACGGGATCGCTGATCTCTGCCGGATTTGCATCCGGCGCACATCCGGACTGGTCGGCGCTGGCGCCGCTCCAGCTCGCTTCATCCGATCATTCTCAAACTAAAGTTCTCCAGGAGTCCTGACTATGGCTGTCCACCGCCTCGGCATCATCATGAATGGCATCACCGGCCGTATGGGTCTCAATCAGCATCTCGTGCGCTCGATCGTTGCGATCCGTGCGCAGGGCGGCGTGACCCTGAAGAACGGCGATCGCATGATGCCGGATCCGATCCTGGTCGGCCGCAATGCCGAGAAGATCGAAGGCCTCGCCAAGAAGTACGGCATCGAGCGCTGGACCACCGATCTCGACAAGGCCTTCGCCGACAAGAACGACACCATCTTCTTTGACGCTGCCACCACGCAGGCGCGTCCGGGTCTGCTCAACCGCGCGATCGAGGCCGGCAAGCATATCTATTGCGAGAAGCCGATCGCGACCAATCTCGAAGCCGCCCTCGATGTCATCAAGAAGGCCAACGCCAAGGGCCTCAAGCACGGCACGGTGCAGGACAAGCTATTCCTGCCCGGTCTGAAGAAGCTGGCGATGCTGCGCGACAGCGGTTTCTTCGGCAAGATGCTCTCGGTGCGCGGCGAGTTTGGCTACTGGGTATTCGAAGGCGACTGGCAGGAAGCCCAGCGCCCGTCCTGGAACTACCGCGCCGAAGACGGTGGCGGCATGATCCTCGACATGGTCTGCCACTGGCGTTACGTGCTCGACAATCTGTTCGGCGAAGTCGAGAGCCTCACTTGCCTCGGCACCACCGACATCCCGGCGCGCTGGGACGAGCAGGGCAAGAAGTACACGGCCACCGCCGACGACTCGGCCTATGCGACCTTCAAGCTGAAGGGCGGCGTCATTGCCCACATGAACATGTCCTGGGCCACGCGCGTCTATCGCGATGACCTCGTCACCTTCCAGGTCGACGGCACCCACGGTTCGGCCGTTGCCGGTCTCACCGAGTGCATGATCCAGGCCCGCCAGGCGACGCCGCGCCCGATCTGGAATCCCGACGAGAAGCGCACGCACGACTTCTATGCCGACTGGCAGAAGGTTCCGGACAACGCCGTCTACGACAACGGCTTCAAGGAGCAGTGGGAAATGTTCATCCGTCACGTCTGCGAGGATGCGCCCTACAAGTACACGCTGCTCGAAGGCGCCAAGGGCGTGCAGCTCGTCGAATGCGCGCTGGAAAGCTGGAAGGAGCGCCGCTGGATCGACGTTCCCGCACTCAAGGTCTGAGGTTCGCCATGAACAAGCCAGTCATGCCCACGTCTACCGGCTCGACGCTGTCGCTGAAGCTGCCGAAGGCCGATCGTTCGATCGAGACCTATCGTCTCGCAGCGTCGCGGACGTTTCCGGCCAAGCTGGACGGCACGCTGAACCGCATCGCGTTCTCGGCGGCGCATATCGTTGCCGATCCGCTGGCGGAATGCGACCCGTGGCTCAATCAGACCATCGATTGGGACCGCACCATCGCGTTTCGTGAGCACGTCTGGGATCTCGGCCTCGGCGTCGCGGAAGCGATGGACACCGCGCAGCGCGGTATGGGCATGGACTGGCCAACCTCGCTCGAACTCATCACGCGCTCTGTCGCGGCGGCGAAGCCGCGCGGCGCGCTGGTGTTCTCGGGTGCCGGCACTGATCACCTTGCAGTGGAAGATGCCAGGTCGATCGATGATGTGATCAAGGCCTACGAACAGCAGTTCGAAGCCATCGAGAAGGTCGGCGGTCGCATCATCATGATGGCCTCGCGCGCGCTGGCCAAGCTCGGCAAGAGCGCCGAAGATTACGGCCGCGTCTATGACCGTATCCTGTCGCAGTCGGCGCAGCCGGTGATCATCCACTGGCTCGGCGACATGTTCGATCCGGCGCTGGCGAATTACTGGGGTACGCTGAGCCTCGACACCGCGATGGATATCGCCGTCGATGTCATCAACCGTAACGCTGCCAAGGTCGACGGCGTCAAGGTGTCGCTGCTCGATGCACAGCGCGAGATCGACATGCGCCGTCGCCTCAAGCCCGAAGTGAAGATGTATACCGGCGACGATTTCAACTATGCCGAACTGATTGCCGGCGACGACAAGGGCTTCTCGCACGCTCTGCTCGGCATTTTCGACGCCATCGCGCCGGCCGCGTCCTATGCGCTGTCGCGTCTCGCCGCTGGCGACGAGGCCGGCTTCCACGATGTGCTCGGCCCCACGGTTCCGCTGTCGCGTCATATCTTCAAGGCGCCGACGCGGTTCTACAAAACCGGCATCGTGTTCATGGCCTATCTCAACGGCCATCAGGATCACTTCACCATGATCGGCGGGCAGGAGAGCACGCGCTCGACCCAGCATCTCGCCGAACTGTTCCGCCTCGCCGACAAGGCGGGTCTGCTCGCGAATCCCGAACTGGCGACGCAGCGCATGAAGGCGATCATGGCAACGCGCGGGATCGAAGCCTGAGATGCGTGACTTCTCGAATGACCATCGCTGGCTGTCGCTGAACACGGCGACAGTCCGCAAGCAGGGCGACTTCGTCGCCATCGCCGAGGCCTGTGCACGTCACAAGATCCGCGGCGTCTCGCCGTGGCGCGATCAGGTGGCGGCCGTCGGTCTCGACAAGGCCGTGAAGGCCGTGCGGGATCACGACCTCGAACTGTCCGGCTATTGCCGCGGCGGCATGTTCGTCTCGGACGAAGCCCATCGCCAGCAGCAGCGCGACGACAACAAGCGCTGCGTCGATGAAGCGGTGGCATTGGGCTCACCGTGCATCGTGCTGGTCGTCGGCGGTTTGCCACAATATTCGCGGCCGGGCTCTGCGCCCTCGAAGAACATCATCAATGCGCGCGCGCAGGTCGATGATGGTATCGCCGAGATGATGGAATATGCGAGGCAGGCGAAGATGCCGCTGGCCATCGAGCCGCTGCATCCGGCTTACGCGGCCGATCGCGCCTGCGTGAACACCACCGAGCAGGCGCTCGATATCTGCGATCGGCTCGATCCCAACCGCACCGGCATGCTCGGCGTCGCCCTCGACGTCTATCACATCTGGTGGGATCCGGAGCTGCACGCGCAGATCGCGCGGGCAGGGCAGGACCGACTGCTCGCGTTTCACGTCTGCGACTGGCTGGTGCCGACGAAGGACATCCTCAACGACCGCGGCATGATGGGCGACGGCGTCATTGATATCAAATCCGCTCGCGCTGCTGTCGAGGCGCAAGGTTTCGCCGGTTACTCCGAGATCGAGATCTTCTCGGAGAACTGGTGGAGCAAGTCGATGGACGAGGTACTGACCACCTGTATCGAGCGGCATAAGACGGTGGTGTAACTCACGCGGTCACCCACACGCGTCATTCCGGGGCATGGCCGGCTTTTGCCGGACGTGAACCTGGAATTCCGCGATGGCTTCAGGCTCAGAGACTCCCATGTCGGGATTCCGGGCTCGGCCCCGTCGCCTTCGGCGCCGGTCCCGCCCGGAATGACAGTTTGGGACCAAAGCATCCCAAACATTTTTTCCTACATACATTGACAATATACCTACAAGGATCATCCTCCCCTCATCCGGTTCGCGAGGGGCGCTTCTAGAGGCGTCTTGAGGTGGAGATGGGATTGCGGCGCCTGCGGGCATGAGGGAGACGTTCCCTCGCGCACTCGGGAGGCTTTGGGTAGCCGTCCGGGCCCACTACGGGGCTCTGCCGGAAACGGCTGGACTGGGACAGGCCAAAGCGGGGAAACCTGCAGAGGCCACGTCCCAGGAAGCACGGCCCCAGGGACAGAAATCGCCCATAGCAGTCGCAGACTGCGTAAACTTGTCTGCGGTGTGGCGCGCCGTGAGGCGTTGCGCGGTTGCAGCTTACCGGCGTTCCGGTGGAGCGGATCGCGATGAAAACCACCCTTTGCGCTTCACGGCGCGCTGCCACCCCTCATCTTGAGGGGACCGCATAGCTCGGGCGCATTGGCGTCGCGAGAATGCAACACTGTGGCGGCCAGATACCACCTGCAGTCATTCTCCGGATGCAACGCACCATTTTCTTGACACGAATAGAGGTGAGTGCTTACTCACGACGATATGAGCACACTTCGAATGACCCACGACCTCAGGCGCGAGCTGATCCTCAGCGCGGCGAAGCGATGCTTTGCGCGCAATGGATTTGCCGGCACCACGACCAAGAGCGTGGCGGCTGCGGCGTCGATTTCGGAAGGCTTGCTGTTCAAGCACTTCCCGACCAAGTCGGCGCTCTATGCCGAGATCCTGGCGGAGGAATGCGAAGCCGATCCCGCACTGAACAAGCTGCTCGGTCTGCCGCCGTCAACCGAGACGCTGGTGATTCTGATTCGCGGCATGGTCGGGCACTTCCTCGACATTCCGCGCGATCCCGATCCCGATCATGAAGAGGCGCAGCGCCTGCGGCTAATGGTCATCAGCCAGTTGCAGGACGGCGAATTCGCCCGGCTGCTGTTCGACAAGATCGGCGAACTGATCGGCCCGACCTTTACGGCGTCACTTGAAGACGCTGTCCGGACGGGCGACGCGGTCCGGATCGGAAAAGAGCCGATGGGTCTTTTCTGGTTTGCGCACCATACCGCGATGATGGCGGCATTATCGCGCCTTCCCTCGGTTCCCTGTTTGCCTTATGCCAGCACCGCCGACAACGAGCGGCAACTTTGCGAGTTTATTCTCCGCGGTATCGGACTGAAAGACACGGCGATCGCGACGTATATCGATCGCGAGCTTCCGGCGTACCTGATGCCAGCGACTACGACAGAAAGCGCATGACATGACACTCACGACCGAACCCAGCAGCAGCACGGCGCCGCGCGCGACAGTCGAGAAGCCCCGTCCGCGTCCGCGGATGGTGCGTTGGTTCATCATCGTCGGCATCCTGCTGGCGATCCTGGTGGGCGGCCTGGTGGGCTTCAACGCGTTCCGCGCCCACATGATCAAGCAGTTCTTCGCCACCATGAAGCCGCCGCCGAGTGTGGTGAGTGTTGCGGATGCAAAGTCCGAAGTCGTGCCCAACCTGATCAGCGCCGTCGGCGATCTCGCCGCCGTGCATCAGGTCAACGTCACCTCCGACGTCAACGGCCGTATTACCGACATCCAGTTCACCGCGGGCGCGACCGTCAAGGCTGGCCAGCCGCTGGTGCAACTGTTCGACGGACCGGACCAGGGCGACCTCGCCAACTTCAAGGCGGCTGCCACCGTGGCGCGCATCAATCTCGACCGCGCCAAACAGCTCGCCGAGCGTCAGGTTGGTCCGCAGGCCACCGTCGACACCACGCAGGCGGTGTATGATCAGGCACAGGCCAGCATCGCCAAGACCGAAGCGGTGATTTCGCAGAAGCAGGTGCGCGCGCCGTTCGACGGCGTGCTCGGCACGCGTCGGGTCGAAGTCGGCCAGTACCTGACGGCCGGCACGCAGATCGTGTCGCTCACTGATCTGTCCGCCGTCTACAACAACTTCACGGTCACGGAAAAAGACTCCGGCAAGCTGCAGGTCGGTCAGACTGTGCGCATTTCGGTGGACGCTTATCCGGGCCGCAAATTCGAGGGCAAGATCACCACGATCGAGCCGCAGATATCAGCGGATACGCGCAACATTCGTATTCAGGCGACGCTGCAGAATCCGGAAGGCATCCTGAAGCCGGGCATGTTCGCGACCACGACCGTCGTGCTGCCGAACAAACCGGCTGTCATCACCGTGCCGGAGACTGCAGTCGATTACACGCTCTATGGCGACTCGGTTTACCTGATCACCGAGAAGAAGACCGACGATGGCAAGACCGAGCTCTCGGCGGTGCGGACCTTCGTGCGCACTGGCGACCGCATTGATGGCCGTGCGGTGGTCACGCAGGGCCTGAAAGCCGGCGATCGCGTCGTGGCGGTCGGACAGCTCAAGTTGCAGTCGGGCGCTCTGGTGTCGATCTCGACCGATCCATTGCCGCAGATTCCGGCGAAGCCGCCGCTGAACTGAAACCCGATGGACGGGCCGCGACATGCGGTCCGTCCCGGTTCATCTGAATGAATTTTCTCGCATCGTCGCGCGGCCTGTGATGGCCGGCAGATGGTGCCGATGACGGAGCGACCGCAATGGTCTTCACGGATATCTTCATCAAGCGCCCGGTGCTGGCGCTGGTCGTCAGCCTGCTGATCCTGCTGATCGGTTTCAAGGCTGCAACCAGCCTGCCGATCCGTCAGTATCCGAAACTGTCGAACACCGTGATCACCGTCACCACGGTATATCCCGGCGCGTCGCCGGACCTGATGCAGGGCTTTATCACGACGCCCATCGAGCAGGCCGTCGCGGCTGCTGAAGGCATCGACTACATGACGTCGGCATCGACGCAGGGCCAGAGCCTGATCTCGGTCTATATCAAGCTCAACGTCGATCCCAATGCCGCGCTCACCGAAGTTCTGTCGAAGGTCAATTCGGTAAAATACCTGATTCCGAAGGAAGCCAACGACCCCGTCATTCTGAAATCGACCGGTTCGACCACGGCCGTCATGTATCTCGGCTTCTCCAGCGAGGAACTGTCCGGTTCGGCGATCTCAGACTACCTGACGCGCGCGGTGCAGCCGATCCTGTCGACGGTGGACGGCGTGGCATCGGCCGAAATCCTCGGCGGTCAGACCTTCGCGATGCGCCTGTGGCTCGATCCGCTACGCATGCAGGGCCGCGGTGTATCTCCGGACGATGTCGCTGCGGCGATCCGCGCCAACAACTTCCAGGCGGCAGCGGGTCAGACCAAAGGCTATTACATCGTCTCCAATGTGACGGCGAATACCGACCTGCAGAACGTCGAGCAATTCAAGCGCATGACGGTGAAAGCCAAGGACGGCGGCTTTGTCCGTATGGAGGATATCGCCACCGTCGAGCTTGCCGCGCAGAGTACGGACGCGAGTGTGGCGTTTAGTGGTGAGCGCGCGATCTTTATCGGCGTGCAGTCGACGCCGCTCGGCAATCCGCTCAACATCGTCAAGGGCGTGCGCGCGCTGTTCCCCGAACTCGAGCGTAACCTGCCGCCATCGCTGAAGATGAAGGTCGCCTACGACTCCACCAAGTTCATCACGTCGTCGATCGAGGAAGTCGAGCACACGCTGATCGAAGCCGTTGGCATCGTGATCGTGGTGATCTTCCTGTTCCTGGCTTCGTTCCGCTCGGTCATCATTCCGGTGGTAACGATCCCGCTGTCGCTGGTTGGCGTCTGCAGCCTCATGCTCGTCATGGGCTTCAGTATCAATCTGCTGACCCTGCTGGCGATGGTGCTCGCCATCGGCCTCGTGGTCGACGACGCCATCGTGGTGGTGGAGAACATCCACCGCCATCTGGAAGAGGGCAAATCGCCGGTGCAGGCGTCGCTGGAAGGCGCGCGCGAGATCGTTGGCCCGGTCATCTCCATGACCATCACGCTGGCGGCGGTGTATGCGCCGATCGGCTTTATCGGTGGTCTGACCGGTGCGCTGTTCCGCGAATTCGCCTTCACGCTGGCGGGCTCGGTGATCGTGTCCGGCGTGATCGCGTTGACGCTGTCGCCGATGATGTGCTCGGTGCTGTTGAAGCAGGAAGAGCCGGGCTGGTTCGCCAAGAAGGTGGACAAGGTGTTCGGCGCCACCACGCGCTGGTATGGCCGGCAGCTCGATCGTTCGCTGGACTATCGCCCCATCACGGCCATGTTCGCCGTTGTGATCCTCGGTCTCGTCGGCTTCATGTACATGAACACGTCGAAGGAGCTGGCGCCCGAGGAAGATCAGGGCATTCTGTTTGCGGTGACCAAGGCACCGAAATACGCCAATATCGACTACGCGGATTTCTACGGCGATCGCATGGACGAGGTGTTCAAGAAGTTCCCGGAAACCGATCTGCGCTTCATCATCAACGGCACCAACGGTCCGAGCAACGGTATCGCCGGCATGCTGTTGAAGCCGTGGGACGAACGCAAGCGCTCGTCTACGCAGCTGAAGCCGCTGGTGCAGGCCGAGCTCAGCAAGATCGAGGGTGTCAACGCCTTCGCATTCAACCTTCCGGCGCTGCCGGGCGGTCCCGGCGGTCTGCCGATCCAGATGGTGATCAGCTCGACCAACGGTTTCCAGTCGGTCTATGAGGAGATGGTCAAGTTGAAGGACACCGCGCGCAAGAGCGGTCTGTTCATCGTCAGCGACAGCGATCTCGATTTCAATCAGCCGGTGGTGCGCGTCTCCATCGATCGCTCCAAGGCCAACGATCTCGGCATTACGATGTCGAGCATCGGCAATACGCTGGCAACGCTGCTCGGCGGCAACTACACCAACCGCTTCAATCTCGAGGGGCGCTCCTATCAGGTGATCCCGCAGGTGCCGCGTGGCATGCGCATTTCGCAGGATTCGCTGGCGAACTACTATGTGCCGACGACGACGGGGCAGCAGGTGCCGCTGTCGACGCTGGTGAAGGTGGAGACCGGTACCAACCCGAACGCGCTGTCGCACTACAACCAGCTGAACTCGGCGACCTTCCAGGCGGTGCCGATGCCTGGCGTCACGGTCGGTCAGGCGGTGGACTTCCTCGAAGGGGCGGCCAAGCAACTGCCCTCGGGATTCAACCACGACTATCTCGCCGATAGCCGGCAATATGTGCAGGAAGGCAACCAGCTCGCGGTGGCGTTCGGCTTCGCGCTGATCATCATCTTCCTGGTGCTGGCGGCGCAGTTCGAAAGTCTGCGCGATCCGCTGGTCATCATGATCACGGTGCCGATGGCGATCCTGGGCGCGTTGATCCCGCTGTTCTTCGGTCTGGCGACGATCAACATCTATACCCAGGTCGGTCTGCTGACGCTGGTGGGCCTGATCTCGAAGCACGGCATCCTGATGGTGGAGTTCGCCAACGAGTTGCAGCTCAAGGAAGGCCTCGATCGTCGCTCGGCCATCGAGATGGCCGCCCGCGTGCGTCTGCGTCCGATCTTGATGACCACGGCCGCGATGGTCACCGGCCTGCTGCCGCTGCTGACTGCAGCGGGCGCAGGCGCTGCGAGCCGCTTCTCGATCGGCCTCGTGGTCGTCTCCGGCATGATGATCGGCACGCTGTTCACGCTGTTCGTGCTGCCCGCGGTGTATGTCGCCGTCGCCACCGATCACCGCGCCAGCAAGGAAACGGAACGCGCCAAGCAGATCGAGGAATTCGATTTGGAGCATACGCGGACGGCCTAATCGCACGGACGCGGCCTTGCGAAGCTGAGCTTGCGGGGGCACATGGTTTGAGGTTGGATGGCGGATCGCTTCATGCGATCCGCCATTATCTTTTGGCGGCCCGCATGGCCCCCACAGGACCCACCCCATGACGCGCGATTTTCCAGCCGGCAATTATCGCTATATTCCCGCAGTGTTTCAGTATTCCAGCGGCGTTGCCGCCAATGCGGATTTCGAGATCGAGCGCGTTCGTTTCGACACATGGCTGCCATTGGCCGATGGATTTGCGCGTATTGCCGATTACATTCTCGCGGCCGATCGCCCGCTGACATCGTTCTGCGCCTGCGAACTGCGCTCGCCTGCAGTGGTCGACGAAGCTGGTTTTCGAAAATTCAACGAGCACTATGTCAAGACGCTTGCTGAATGGGGCATCTTCGACGGCACCAACAATCCCGTCGCGCGCAGCAATGTGTGTCTCGAAATCGATCCGCCGAGCGAGCCGTCGTTTTACGCGTTCTCGTTTACGCGGCCGTCGCTCGGTGCCAAGCCGACTTTCGTGATTGCGGGTGGCGCTGAAGCGCGCGGTGGACCTGGAACATATCCCGAGCGCATCACGCGATATCGCGAGACCTCGCCGGACGCATTCCGGGAGAAAACGTGGATGACCATGAGCAATATGGAAGAACGCCTCGGCGCCTTCGGCTTCTCGTGGAAGGACACCACCGCGACGCAGATCTACACGGTGCAGGATTTCCATCCCGTGGTGGCCGATGAACTGGTCAAGCGCGGTGCCTCGCGGCAGGGCATGACCTGGCATTTTGCGCGGCCGCCGGTGGTCGATCTCGAATTCGAGATGGATACGCGGCGCGTGATGCGTGAATTCGTAATCTGACGGCGAAGGCCAGGCGACCGTTACAGCGTGGCCCTTCATCGGATCTCCTTGATTTCACTCGCGAAAAAATTGCTGCGTGATCCCGATTGACTCGGCTTGCCATCTTAGCTTTATATTAGAACATATCATGAACAAATGGGCCGGCATGGGTTCACTAAAAACCCGCCACGGCAAAACAATTTCGAGGAGCGGCGCATGACCGGCGCACGCATGACCACGCTCGCGCAATTGCGTGGCAGCATCGAACGGATCGAGACCCACAGCGATACCTATGCGCCGGATCGCGTGTCGCTCGGTCATGCCGAGGCGGACGCGGCGCTGCAAGGCGGGCTCGCGCGTGGCACCATGCATGAGGTGTTCGCCGAAGGCCGTCACAGCGCGGCGGCCACAGGCTTTGTCGCCGGCCTCGCGCATCGTGTCTCGGCAAAGCGGCCGCTGCTGTGGATCCGGCAGGATTTCTCCGAACGCGAATGCGGCGCGCTGGCCATGAGCGGCTGGCGCGAACTCGGTCTCGATCCGCGCTTGCTGGTCGCCGTGCGCGCGCCCGATGTCGAGACGGCATTGCGGACCACAGCAGATGCGCTGGCCTGCGATGCGCTGGGCAGCGTCGTGCTGGAGACCTGGGGCGACAGCAAACAGTTCGACCTGGTCGCCAGCCGCAAGCTCACGCTGGCAGCGCGGGGGTCGGGCGTCACGTGCCTGTTGCTGCGGACTGCAGGCGTTCCGGCCTCGAGTACGGCAGAGACGCGCTGGATCATCCGCTCCGCGCATTCGCCGCCATTCAAGCCCTGGCAATCATGGGGCGCGCCCATACTCGACGTGCAACTGGTTCGAAATCGTCACGGCCCGAACGGGCAATGGATCATGGAATGGAAGTGTGATGAGTGCGTTTTCCGTGACACATCGGCGCATCCTCAGCCTGTGGCTGCCACGCCTGCCAACCGACCGCATCAAACGTCAGCTCGCGCGCAACGGCGCGCCAGCTAATCTGCAAGCAAGTATTGTCGTCGCCAAGCAAAGCAATGCGCTGCAGATTTCCGCGTTGGACGATGCGGCGGCGAAGCTCGGCCTTGAACCAGGTCTGCCGCTCGCCAATGCCCGTGCGGTCTGTCCGGACATTCAGGTATTCGATGCTGATCCTGTCGCCGATACGCAGGTACTGACCGACATCGCCGATTGGTGCGACCGCTTCACACCGTTGGTGGCGCTGGATCTGCCGCATGGTCTGTTTCTCGACATCACCGGCTGTGCCCATCTGTTCGGTGGCGAGGCAGCACTGATGGAGCAGCTCTGCGCGGCGCTGTCGCGGCAGGGTTTTATTGTCAGTGCAGCGATTGCGGGGACATCGACATGCGCGCGCACGCTCAGTCGATATGCACATGGCCGGATCATCGCCGCGGGCGAGGAGGCCAAGGCAGTGACGCCGCTGCCGCTGTTCACGCTCGGCACCGATGAGGCGATCATCCGCGGATTGCGCCGCGCCGGCTTGAAGACCATCGGCGATGTCGCCTCGCGCTCGCGCCCCGAAATCACCGCACGTTTCGGTGCGGAATTCACGACGTTGCTGGAACAGGCGCTGGGGCAAAGCGATGCACCGATTAGCCCGCGCAAAGCGCTGCCGGATTATATCGTCGAGCAACGTTTCGCCGAACCGATTGCCACCGATGGCGTGATTACGCTGACGCTGGCCAAGCTGGCACGCACGCTGATCGATGCGATGGACAGGCAGGGCAAGGGCGCGCGGCGGCTGGAAGCGGCGTTCTTCCGCACTGATGGTGCAGTGCGCGTGATCACCGCGGAAACCGGCCTGCCGGTGACCAAAGGCGAGGTGATCGACCGGTTGTTTCGCGAACGACTGGACGCGATTGCAGATCCACTCGATCCCGGCTTCGGTTTCGATATGATCCGCCTGTCGGCCAGCCGCACGGAAATCGTCGTGCAGCAGCAGCGCGACCTCGATGCCAATATTCACGCCAATGATGAAGTGGCCGATCTGATCGACCGTATTGCAGCGCGGATCGGACCGCGGCGTGTGCTGGTCTATCTGCCCGTCGAGAGCCACATTCCAGAACGCGCGATGCTGGCGGTGCCGGCACAGCATCACCTCGCAGCCGCCATGCAGGCAGCATGGCCGGCGCGTGAAGACGAACCGCCATTGCGGCCGTTACGGTTGTTCGAGCAGCCCGAATTGATCGACGTCCCGCTCGCAGAATTTCCCGACAAGCCGCCGAAGAAGTTCACCTGGCGACGCGTGTCTCACAACGTCGTCCATGTGGAAGGCCCGGAGCGTGTGTCGATGGAGTGGTGGCGTTCGCAGGAGGCGAAGCCCACGCGTGATTACTTTCGCGTCGAAGATGAGGCAGGTCAACGTTTCTGGCTCTTTCGCGACGGGCTGTATGGCGAGATCAGAGACGCGGACGATCAAGCGGTTTCGCCGCAATGGTTCGTGCACGGGCTGTTCGCATGAGCACGGGCGGCGCCAGCGCGCCTGACTATGCCGAGATTGGTGTCACCAGTAATTTTTCGTTCCTGCGCGGCGCGTCGCATCCGCAGAACTATGTGCATCAGGCCAGTATCGAGCGGCTTTATGCCATCGGCATTGCCGATCACAACACCATGGCCGGCGTGGTGCGTGCCTTTGCCGAGCTGGACCACAAGGAGCTTGTCTACAAACCGAAGCTTCTGATCGGCACACGGCTGGTCTTCAATGACGGTACGCCTAACATCCTTGCCTATCCGTGCGACCGCGCGGCCTATGGCCGACTGTGCCGGTTGCTCAGCATGGGCAAGCTGC
Organism: Tardiphaga sp. 813_E8_N1_3; assembly: GCF_051811025.1. Taxonomy (NCBI): domain Bacteria; kingdom Pseudomonadati; phylum Pseudomonadota; class Alphaproteobacteria; order Hyphomicrobiales; family Nitrobacteraceae; genus Tardiphaga; species Tardiphaga sp. 813_E8_N1_3. Next base: position 3,433,264 of record NZ_JBPWQE010000001.1, on the reverse strand, counting down.
GCGGCAACAAGGGTGAATGCCTGCTGCAGCTCGGCGATCTCGCGGAGTTTAGCGAAGGGGTGTTGCTTGTTCTAATGCCGACCTATCGGATCGACCGTGATCTTGTCCTACGTACGCTCGATGCACTATCGGGCCTGCCGGCGGAAGGCGTCTGGCTGGGTGCCAGTCCGTTCCATCGCGGGGATGACAAGCGTCGCCTGGCAAAGCTGCAGCGCGTCGCATCCACTGTGCGCGTGCCTCTGATCGCCACTAACGACGTGCTCTATCACACGCCAAATCGCCGCATCCTGCAGGACGTGGTCAGTTGCATCCGTGAAAAGACCACCATCGAGCAGGCCGGCCGCGTGCTGGAAATGAATGCCGAGCGGCATCTCAAGCCGGCTGCTGAAATGGCTCGGCTGTTTCGCGATTATCCGGATGCGATCCGCGAGACCATCCGTTTTGCCGATCGCATCACGTTTTCACTGAACCAACTCCAATACCAATATCCCGACGAACCGGTCCCGCCGGGAAAAACTGCGCAGCAGCATCTCGCGGATCTGACCTGGGAGGGATATGCCCGGCATTTTCCGAACAGTGTTGATGAGACACTCGAAGCCACCTTACGCAAGGAGCTCGCGCTCATTGCCGAGCTCGGTTACGCGCATTACTTCCTGACCGTCCACGACATTGTGCGCTATGCGCGCAGCCAGAACATCCTGTGTCAGGGGCGGGGCTCGGCAGCCAATTCCGCGGTCTGCTACATGCTGGACATCACCTCGGTGAATCCCGCCGAGGTCGACCTTTTGTTCGAGCGCTTCATCTCCAAGGAGCGGCTTGAGCCACCGGACATCGACGTCGATTTCGAACACGTCCGGCGCGAGGAGGTAATGCAGTATGTCTACAAAAGATACGGCCGTCATCGCGCGGCAATCATCGCCACCGTCATCCACTACCGGCCGCGCTCGGCGATCCGCGATGTCGGCAAGGCGCTGGGGCTGACCGAGGACGTCACCTCGGCATTGGCCGACACCGTCTGGGGCAGTTGGGGCAAGGGCCTCAACGAGATGCAGGTGCGGCAGGCGGGGCTTGATCCATCCAATCCGATGATCATGCGCGCAGTCGAGCTTGCCACCGAGCTGATCGAATTTCCGCGCCATCTGTCACAGCATGTCGGCGGCTATGTGCTGACGCAGGACCGGCTCGATATCTATGTGCCGATCGGCAATGCAGCGATGAACGACCGCACCTTCATCGAATGGGACAAGGACGATGTCGACACGATGAAGATGATGAAGGTCGATGTGCTCGCGCTGGGTATGCTGACCTGCATCCGGAAATGTTTCGACCTGATCTTTCGTCACAAGAGCAGGCGCTACGAACTCAAGGACATTAAGGCTGAGGCCGACGACGCTCCGCCTGTTTTCAGAATGCTTCAGCGCGGCGAATCCCTTGGCGTCTTCCAGGTCGAGAGCCGCGCCCAGATGAACATGCTGCCGCGTCTGAAGCCGGAGAATTTCTACGATCTTGTCATCGAGGTTGCGATCGTCCGACCGGGACCCATCCAGGGCAATATGGTGCATCCGTATCTGAAGCGGAGAAACGGAATCGAGAAGGTTAATTACCCATCTCCATCACCTGCGTATGGCAAGGAGGATGAGTTGCGAAATGTACTGCACAAGACGCTTGGCGTCCCGTTGTTTCAGGAGCAGGCAATGCGCATCGCTATTGAGGCCGCGAAGTTTACGCCTGAAGAGGCCAACGGATTGCGCCGGGCGATGGCAACGTTTCGCAATGTCGGCACCATGCACACCTTTGAAGAGAAAATGGTGAACAGCATGATCGCGCGGGGGTATCCGAAGGAGTTTTCGGTAAGCTGTTTCGATCAAATCAAAGGGTTTGGCAGCTACGGTTTCCCCGAAAGCCATGCGGCCAGCTTTGCGCAGCTTGTCTATGTCTCGTCATGGTTGAAGCACTACCACCCCGATGCGTTCTGTTGCGGGCTGTTGAACTCACAGCCGATGGGGTTTTATGCGCCGTCGCAGATCGTGCGCGATGCGCGTGACAACGACGTCGATGTGCGGGAGATCGATGTGTCCTTCAGTCATTCGCAGAATACGCTAGAAGAACCAAGCGGAGATTATTGCGCCGTTCGCCTCGGCTTTCGCCAGATCGACGGATTCAAATGGGCGGATCCGGATGAGGAGCGCGAACGTGAAAAAGCTGGCAAGCCGCCGGGAGAAGATTGGGGCAAACGCATCGTTGCCGCACGAGAGCTACAGCCTTTCACTTCACTGGAAGATTTCGCCCGCGATACGGCTTTGCCGAAGCGCGCGCTGATCATGCTAGCCGATGCCGATGCATTTCGCTCGATCGGGCTCGATCGCCGTGCCGCACTATGGGCGGTAAGGCGCTTGCCGGATGACGTGCCGTTGCCGTTGTTCGAAGTTGCGACCGCGCGCGAGCAGCCGGACGAGAATGCGAAGCCTCTGCCTGAGATGCCGTTGCCCGAACAGGTGGTTGCTGATTATCAAACCATCAGGCTGTCGCTAAAGGGCCATCCGATGGAGTTTTTGCGGGCGAACTTCACTCGCGAGAAAGTGGTGACCTGCGCAAGCGTCTCAGATGCCAATGATAAACGGCGGGTGCGCTGTGCCGGCGTCGTGCTGGTGCGGCAGAGGCCGGGTAGCTCCAAGGGAGTTGTCTTCATGACGCTGGAGGACGAGACCGGTATCGCCAATATCGTCGTCTGGCCGAAGGTGATGGAGCAGTTTCGCAGGGAGGTCATGGGTTCCAGGCTCATTCTGGTCGAGGGGACGATCCAGAGCAGCCCGGACAAGGTCGTGCATCTGGTTGCCGAACGGCTAGTTGATCGTTCGGACGATCTGAAACATCTTGCCAATGATGCGCTTGGTGGGCCGCGGCAAATGCTGTCGGGCCCCGAACCGATCAATGACGATCGCCGCGAGCATCCCGACAATCCGGCGCAGCGCATTCGCCATCCGCGCAATGTCCGGATCCTGCCGCGCTCGCGGGATTTCCATTAAGCGCCGTTCAGAAACCATTCAGCCGTTCTTACCTATTCGGGTGATGCACCGACTGGCGGTCCGCCGGGTGGCCGGTGCAGGAAAGTAATAGTGGCATAGGCGCCGATCCATGAACCGACGGCGGCGAAACCCACATACATCCAGTTTTCGGTATAGCTGATGACGGCATAGGACGAGAGTACATACCAGACGCTGCTCCAGGTGGCCGCAGGTACGCGCCGACGGGCCACCACCGCAGAGGTGAACATCACATAGACCGCGTCGGTGGCAGCCGTGGCCAGCACCACGGCGCCGGCTGTCAATGGATCGATGGTGGCCATGGTTTCTCCTCCATGCTTGTACAAGATGATGCGATGACGGATGTGGTCGCCCGGAAGCGTGAGCTGAATCGGTGGCGTGGGAAAGGGGGAGGGCGTTGATGCAAGGCATTCGTGAACTGCTCGCCGACCTCTGGAGGCAGGTTGGCGGTGATATTGCGGCGCTCCAGCGTGTCGCGCTGACCGGTAATGAGCCGCAATTGCCGTCGTCGTTCCATGTCGGCGCAGCCGCTCAGGTCAGCATCGCTGCGGCCGGAATGGCGGCTGCCGAGATCTGGCGGCTACGCAGCGGACAGACGCAGACTGTCTCCGTCGACATGCGCCACGCCATCGTCGAATGCCGCAGCGAGCGCTATCTGCGCTGCGACGGCAATCCGCCGCCGCCCGCCTGGGATGCGATCGCTGGTGTCTACAAGACCGGCGATGACACATTCGTGCGGCTGCATACTAATTTTCCGCATCATCGCGACGCTGTCTGCCAGGTGCTGTCATGCGCGCCGGAGCGTGAAGCAGTACAGGCGGCTCTGATGCAATGGAACGGCGAAGCTTTTGAGACCGCAGCCTATGCGGCCGGCGGCGTGGTCGCGCTGATGCGATCGCGTGACGAATGGATGGCGCTGCCGCAGGCCACAGCCGTTGCTGAACTGCCGCTGGTCGAGATCACCCGGATCGGTGATGCCGAACCGAAGCTGTGGCCGATCGGCGCTCGGCCGCTTGCTGGTCTGCGCGTGCTCGATCTCTCACGCGTCATCGCCGGTCCCGTCGCTGGCCGTACACTTGCGGCCCATGGCGCGGACGTGATGCTGGTCTCCAGTCCCGATCTGCCGGCGATCCCGTGGCTCACCATCGATACCGGCCGCGGCAAGCTCTCGAGCTTTGTGGATCTCCAGAGCGAGCGGGGGCGTGACGCATTGCGGGGATTGCTGGCGCAAGCTGATATCTTCTCGCAGGGCTATCGTCCCCAGTCGCTCGCGGCGCTCGGCTTCTCGCCGGAGGAGGTGGCCCGTATCAGTCCCGGTATCGTCTATGTCTCGCTCTCCGCCTATGGCCGTTCCGGGCCGTGGGCCGAGCGCCGCGGCTTCGACTCCCTTGTCCAATGCGCGACCGGCTTCAACCATGCCGAAGGGCAGGCGGCGGGCGTCGACGGGCCCAGGGAATTACCGGCCCAGATGCTCGATCACGCCACCGGCTACTTAATGGCGTTCGGCGCCATGATCGCACGTGCACGTCAGGCGCGTGAAGGCGGTAGCTGGCACGTGCAGGTCTCTCTTGCCCGCACCGGTCAATGGCTGTGGGATATGGGAAGAATCGCGGAAGGTCTCGCGGTCGCAGACCTGAAGGGTGAGATGGTCAAAACCTTTACTGAGGATATGCCGTCGGGATTTGGCCAGTTGTCGGCGGTCCGTCATGCAGCCGTGTTATCGCGAACCCCGGCAGGGTGGACGCGTCCGGCCATGCCTCTCGGCAGCCATCCGACGGTATGGCCGTCCGGCAATTGAAACCCATTCGCAGGATTTCAAAGTTTTAACGAAGATTCGTAAGCGCACATGCGTTTTTAGATTGTCTGAACGCTCAGATGCGCACTATTAGCGCGTGAATGGGACAAATCGCCGCGGAATAAGTGCGTTTCCTACCAAGGACCTGGCAGTGACGAATTTAGATCAACGATCTCAATTGTTTAGCGGAAAGCGCCTGATCGCGGGCGGCTGCATTGCTGCTATGCTGGTCGCCGCAGGCATCGGCTACACGCGGCTGTCGACCCCGTCGAAGGGCCATTCCGACGTATCGAGCCAGTCCCGGAAGAACCCACAACGCTACACGACCTCACCGTCGGAATGGGCCAGTCTGACCATTGAGCCGGTCACAGTGCGTGCCTTCCGCGCCGAGCATGTCACCGAGGGCAAGATCGCCGTCGATGAAGATCGCTCGACGCCAATCTTCTCTCCTTATGCTGGTCGCGTCACCAAGCTACTCGCCAAACCAGGCGACCACGTCGAGAAGGGCCAGCCGCTCTTTGTGATCGAAGCGGCCGACACCGTCGGCGCGCAGAACGATTTCGTTGCCGCGACCACAGCGCTCAACAAAGCGAAGTCGCAATTCGACCTTGCGCAGATCCAGGACAAGCGCGCCCGCGACCTGTTCGAAGGCAAGGCTGTGCCGCTGAAAGACTATCAGCAGAGCCAGGCCACGCTGCTGCAGGCACAGAACGATCTGCGGACTGCCGACACGGCACTCGAAGCTGCGCGCAATCGCCTGCGTATTCTTGGCCTCTCGGAAGACGCCATCACGGCGTTTCAGGAGAAGGGCCGCATCAATCCGGAAACGACGATCTATGCGCCGCTTGCAGGCACGGTGGTTCAGCGCAAGATCGGCCCCGGCCAGTATATCAGCGCCGGCGCTGCCGATCCGGTCTTCGTGATCGGCGATCTCTCGTCGGTGTGGCTCACGGCCTTCGTGCGCGAGACCGAAGCTGCTGCCGTGCAGATCGGTCAGGAAATGAGCTTCACCGCACTCGCGCTGCCGGGCCGCGTGCTCACTGGCCGCATCAGCTATGTCGCGACTGCGCTCGATCCCGCGACACGCCGTCTGCTGGTCCGCGCCACGTTGGACAACAGCAACGGTTTGCTGAAGCCCGAAATGTTCACCACCGTGACGATCTTCGCGCCTGGCGACCAGCCGACGATCGGCGTGCCGAAAACGGCGCTGATCTATGAAGGCGATCAGGTCCGCGTCTGGGTCGCGCATGACGACAAGACCATCGAGCTGCGCACGATCAAGACAGGTATGACCAATGGCAATCTCGTCGAGGTCCATGGCAACCTGAAAGCCGGCGAACGCATCGTCACCAAAGGCAGCCTGTTTATCGATCGCGCGGCCTCCGCCAGCTAACCCCCAGCTTCGGCTCTTCTGAAAGGTCCGATCTGGATGGATCGTCTTGTTGCCTTGGCCGTCGACCGTCGCTTCCTGATGGTGGCGATGTTCGTCGCCGTATTCGTCGGCGGTCTGTTCGCTTTCAATCAGCTGAATATCGAGGCCTATCCAGATCCGACCCCGCCGATGGTCGATATCGTGACTCAGAGCAACGGTCTCTCTGCCGAGGAGATCGAACGCTACATCACGATTCCGATCGAAGCGCAGGTCGCCGGCATCAAGAACCTCAAAACGATCCGCACCATCTCGCTCTACGGCCTCTCGGACGTCAAACTGCAGTTTTCGTTCGACTATACCTACGACGAAGCATTGCAGCAGGTGCTGAACCGGCTATCGCAACTCGGGACTTTGCCGGGCAATGCGCAGCCGACGATCTCGCCGATCTCTGCGGTCGGTGAAATCTTCCGCTATCGTCTGGTGGGACCGCCGAACTACAGCGTACTCGATCTCAAGACCCTGCAAGATTGGATCATGCAGCGCCGCTTCCGTGCGGTGCCGGGCGTCATCGACGTCATTGGTTGGGGTGGCAAGACCAAAACCTATGAGATCCAGGTCGACTTCAACAAGCTCGTCGCCTATGGCTTGACGCTGCCACAACTGCTGACCGCCGTCGGCAATGCCAATATCAATGTCGGCGGCAATACCGTGAATATCGGCGCGCAATCGGCCGTGGTGCGTGGCGTCGGCCTCATTCGGTCGATCGACGATCTTTCCAATACGATGATCTCCCAGACCAACGGCAATCCGGTTCTGGTCAAGGACGTCGCCACGGTGTCAGTCGGCGAGAAGCCGCGCCTCGGCATTGCCGGTCTCAATCAGGAGGACGATATCGTCCAGGGCATCGTTCTGATGCGCCGCGGTGAGAAGAGTTCGCCGACCATCGCGCGTGTCGAACAATTGGTGCAACAGATCAATCGCGGAGGCATCCTGCCGCCCGGCGTGCGGATCGAACGCATCTATGACCGCAAGGATCTGATCGACACCACCACGCATACGGTACTGCACAACATGGTCGTCGGCATCCTGCTGATCGTGCTGCTGCAGTGGTTGTTCCTCGGCAACCTGCGCAGCGCGCTGATCGTGGGCGCCACTATTCCGTTCGCCTTGTTTTTCGCTGTCATCATACTGGTGCTACGCGGCGAATCCGCCAACCTGCTATCGGTAGGCGCTATCGATTTCGGCCTGATCGTCGATGGGACGGTCATCATGGTAGAGGCCATCTTCAGACGGTTGACCCAGACAACGGAGCTTTCCGAAGCGGAGCGTAGCCACATCTCGCCCGAGACCATCATGGGCATGAAGAAGCATGGCATCCTCAGCGCATCCGCTGACGTGTCGCGCTCGATTTTCTTTGCCGCCGCGATCATTATCGCTGCGTTCCTGCCGCTGTTCACACTGTCCGGTGTTGAAGGTAATATCTTTGGGCCGATGGCGCGGACTTATGCTTATGCGCTCGCCGGTGGCCTGATCGCGACATTCACCGTCACGCCTGCGCTGAGCGCGATCATTCTGCCAGCGCATGTCCAGGAGACCGAAACCTGGATCATGCGCCAGCTTCACCGCCTCTATATGCCGGTGCTGAATTGGGCGGTCGTTAGCCGTAAACTGGTGTTGGGCATTGCGATCGGTCTCGTCGTCGTGACTTTCTTCATGGCGCGTTTCCTCGGCCTGGAATTTCTGCCGAAGCTGGAAGAGGGCAATCTCTGGATCCGCGCCACGCTGCCGCCGACGATCTCACTGCAGGAAGGCAACACTTACGTCAACGAGATGCGCAGGCTGATCCGCCAGCAGCCCGAGGTGGAATCCGTCGTCTCGCAGCACGGCCGTCCCGATGACGGCACCGATGCGGCTGGCCTGTTCAACGCGGAATTCTTTGCACCGCTGAAGCCCGCCTCTGAATGGCCGGCGCCGCAGGATAAGGATGCGCTGACGGCGCGTTTGCTCAAGGAATTGCAGACGAAATTCCCCGGCGTTGAATTCAATTTCTCGCAATATCTGCAGGACAACGTGTCCGAAGCGGTTTCCGGCGTGAAGGGTGAAAACTCGATCAAGCTCTATGGCAATGATCTGGAAGCGCTCACCAAGACGGCTAATGAGATCAAGGCTGTGCTGTCGACGGTGCAGGGGGTGACCGACCTCGCCGTGTTCACATCACTGGGGCAGCCAACAATCCAGATCGACGTCGACCGCGCCAAGGCCGCGCGCTACGGATTGTCGCCGGGCGATATCAACGCCACCATCAAGGTAGCCATTGGCGGCGACTCTGCAGGCGATCTCTATGAGCCTGGTAGCGATCGGCATTTCCCGATCATGGTGCGGCTGGCGCCGGAATATCGCCGTAGCGCTGAGGCGATCCAGAATTTACGCATCGGCGCACCCGGTCCAAACGGCACGATCGCGCAGATCCCGCTAAGTGAAGTAGCATCGATCAATCTCGTCTCGGGTGCGGCCTATATCTATCGCGAGAACCAGGAGCGTTATCTGCCGATCAAGTTCTCGGTACGCGAACGCGATCTCGGCAGCGCCATTCAGGAAGCGCAGGATAAGGTCGCCGCGCTCGTTCAGCTGCCGCCGGGCTCGCGGACTGAATGGGTCGGCGAGTTCGGCAATCTTCAGGACGCTATCGCGCGCCTTTCCATCGTGGTGCCGATCAGTCTCGCTCTGATAGGTGTGCTGCTCTGGTTCAACTTTGGCTCGATGGCCGACACACTGCTGGCCATGAGCGTGATCCCGATGGCGATCTTTGGCGGCGTGCTCGGTCTGCTGATCACGGGTATTCCTTTCAGCGTATCGGCGGCGATTGGCTTCATCGCGCTGTTCGGCATTGCGGTCATGGACGGCATCCTGATCCTGTCGCAATACAATCAGCTGATCGACGAGGGCTACGAGCGCATCAAGGCTGTGATCCGGACCGGCGAACTGCAACTGCGGCCAGTTCTCATGACCTGTATCGTAGCCGGCGTCGGCCTGCTGCCGGCGGCGCTGTCGGAGGGAATCGGGTCTCAGGTCCAGAAGCCGCTCGCGGTCGTGGTCGTCACTGGCATGATGCTGGCGCCGCTGGTGATCTTGATCACCCTGCCGGTGCTGATCTCCTTCTTCTCCCGCCGGGCGCGTTAAACCAGCCTGCGACGCGGCTCGGGCTGCCCGGTGAGGCAGCCCGATGGTGCATACCCAAAAAGACGGCTTCGACATGGATCGAAACCGGCGCTTGCCCGTTGACCGGTTCCCCACTGGGCTATTCCAGCTCCGTGCGCGTTTCGGTTGGTGCTTTTGGACGCTGTATTTGCTGATCTTTTTCAAAACGTGCAGCCGTGCCAAGCTGGTGGCCATCGTTTCGAGCGCCGTATCTTTTCAGAGACTTTTTGATGCTCACCAAGACCGACCCTGTCGACCTGACCAATTGCGACCGCGAGCCGATCCACATTCCCGGCAGCATCCAGCCCTATGGCTGTCTACTCGCCTGCGACGGCTCCGTCGGGATGGTCCGGCGCCATTCGGTCAATGCCGGCCCGATGCTTGGGATCGGTGCCGGAGACATCAACGGCCGCAAGCTGGACGCTCTGATTGGTGAGGGGCCGGCCCACGACATTCGCAATGCCATCGCCAAATGGGGCAACCAGCAGCGCCCGGGATTGCTGATCGATTTCAATGTCGCGCATTCGCAGACTACGTTCAACGTCGCTGTGCATCGGCACAAGGGCGTCAATATCATCGAATTCGAGCCAGCTGATGCCAGCGATGCGACACCACCTCTGGAGCTGTCACGCTTGCTGATCGGTCGTATCGGCCAATGCAACGATCTCGACGTGCTGTTCGACAATGCGGCGCGGCTGCTGCGTGGCGCACTCGGCTACGACCGGGTGATGGTCTATCAATTCGCTCACGATGGCTCCGGCCGCGTGATCAGCGAGGCGCGCCGCGGCGATCTCGAGAGCTTTCTGGGGCAGCACTTCCCGGCCGGCGACATCCCGCAGCAGGCGAGGGTGCTTTACGTCCAGAACACGGTGCGTATTGTCTCTGATGCGAGCGGTGAGCGCGTGGCCATTGAGCCGGAGTTCGACACATCCGGTGAACCGCTCGACCTGTCCTTTGCACATTTGCGCAGCGTTTCGCCGATCCACTGCGAGTATCTGCGCAATATGGGCGTCGGTGCGTCGATGTCGATTTCCATCATCCACGACGGCGTGCTGTGGGGGCTGATCGCCTGTCATCATTATGCAACACGCGCGCTCTCCATGGAGAAACGCGTTGCTGCAGAGATGTTCGGTGAGTTCTTTTCCATGCAACTGGCCGGGCTTCTTCAAAAACGCAAACTGGCCGCTAGCGAAAGCGCGCGGCGCTATCTCGACCAGCTATTGCACAATGTTTCGCATCACGGCGATGTAGAAGACCTGCTCAAGGAAAGCATTCGCGATTTTAGCGTACTGATGCCGTGTGACGGTATTGGTCTATACCTCAACAAGACCTGGACGTCTTATGGCAATGCGCCGCCGGCTGCGGCAGTGCCGGCGCTGATGGGCTTCATCAATTCGGTGGCCGAGGGCAGGGTGTGGGCGACGAGCGCATTGTCAGATCGATTACCGGCAGCTGAAGACTATGCCGTTGCCGTTTCCGGAGTGTTGGCCGTGCCCTTGTCGCAGTTACCGCGCGACTATCTCCTGTTTTTTCGCAGCGAAGTTACGCAAACCCTGAACTGGGCGGGTGATCCCAACAAGACATACGAAATCGGTCCATTGGGCGATCGACTGACGCCGCGCAAAAGCTTCGCGATCTGGAAGGAGACCGTGCAGCGCCAGTCCCAGCCATGGCTGCAAAACGAGCGCGACACCGCCGAGGCTGTGCGCTCGGCTTTGGTGGAAGTGGTGCTTCGCCACAACGAATTACTGGCGGATGAGCGGCACAAGGCCGACCTGCGCCAGAAAATGCTGAATGAAGAGCTCAACCATCGCGTCAAGAATATCCTGGCACTGATCAAATCTCTGGTCTCCCACCCGGTCGAGGATGGCCGCAGCATCGAGGATTATGTCGCTTCCCTGAAGGGACGTATTCAGGCCTTGTCGCTTGCGCATGATCAGGTCATCCGGGGCGCCGGCGGCGGTGCGTTGAAGGGCTTGCTCGATGCGGAATTTTCGCCGTATCGCGAAACCGTGAAAGCGATCGAGGTGACCGGGCCCGATGTTCTGCTCGACGCCCGAGCCTATTCGGTACTCGCGCTCGTGCTGCATGAACTGGCCACCAATGCCGCCAAATATGGTGCGCTTTCCGTAAGCACGGGGCGCTTGTCGCTCCAGTGGAAACGCACCGATATCGGCGATTGCGAAATCCACTGGCTTGAGCGCGACGGCCCCCTTGTCGCGCCGCCATTGCGGCCGGGCTTCGGATCGATGCTGATCAGTCGCAGCATTCCTTATGACCTCGGGGGTGAAAGCGATGTCGACTATGAGCCGGCCGGCACACGCGTGCGGTTGCTCATCCCGGCGCGCTTCGTTGTCTGGCCCGCGCCGGTGGCGGCGCGCAACGTGCGCGCCCGACGCGGGGACGACAAGCCGATGGCGTCGATGCGCGGCTTGAAAGTGTTGATGGTCGAGGACCAGCTTCTGATTGCCATGGACGTCGAGACCATGTTGACCCAGGAGGGCGCGGCATCGGTCGAGACGGCATCTTCGGTCAAGGAGGCGTTGATCGCGCTGACGATGATGAGACCTGATGTGGCCATCCTCGACGTCAATCTCGGCAATGGCAGTTCGGTGCCGGTGGCCCAGGCATTGCGCGAGCGGGGCATCCCCTTCGTCTTCGCCACAGGCTATGGCGAAACCAGCCTGATCCCGGCGTCGATGGATGACGTGCCGATCGTACGCAAGCCCTACGACCTCGCATCGCTTGTCGCCGCGATGACCACGGCGATGGCGAAGAAGAGTTCGGCCGGATAGTTTACTGCCCCGAGGGCGTGCGCAGCCCGTGCCAGGCGTCACGCACCTGATGATAGCGAACTTCTGGCAGATAGTCTGGCGTGTTCAGCCCAAGCGTCTTCACATCCAGCCTGCCGATTGCGCTGAGCAGCGAATAGGACGCGATGACCCGGTCACGCTGCGCGCCAATCAGGCGTGCCTTTGCCTGTACAAGATCCTGCTGTGAGTTCAGGACGTCGACAGTGGTGCGCTGACCGCCCTGGGCCTCGCGCTGTACGCCCTGCAATGCAACGCCAGCAGCGCGTACTTCGGCTTCCGCGGCACTCACCGCGGTCTTGGCGCCTTCATTTGACACCCATGCACCGACTACTGCGGTGCGGGCCTGATTGCGGACCTGCTCGAGCACCAGGCGGCTCACCGATGACAGTTCCTTGGCCTGGCGCGTCTGTGCAGCACCGAGGCCGCCGTCATAGATCGGCGCACTCAACTGGCCGACGATTGAAGCCTGGTCGGTGCCAAAGGTGCCAAGCGTCGGATCCGACTGGCTGGATTTGCTGGCGCTTCCCTGCAGCGTAAGCGTAGGCAACAGGCTGCTCTCGGCCACCTTGATCGTCGTGGTCGCCACGTCGACATCGTAGCCGGCTGCCAGCACGGCGGGGTGTGCCTTGAAGGCCTGATTGACGGCATCGTCACGGTTGCGCGGCAGCAGCCGATCCATCGGTTCTGCCGGACTTAGCCGCGAGGGTGCAGCACCAATCACCTGCGTATAAGTCGCCTGGCTGATGGCGAGATTGACCTCGGCAGCGTTGAGATCGGCCTGGCCACGCGCCAGTCGCGCTTCGGCCTGCGACGTGTCGGTGGGCGTGACGTCGCCGGCGTTGAGCCGCTTCTGGGCGATGCCGAGGGTTTCGCGCAGGGAGGTGACGTTGGCGCGCTGGGCTTCAACCAGCGACTGGTTGGCGAGAACATTGGTATAGGCAACGACAGCGTCGAGCAGCACGCCCTGGCCGACGTTGCGTAGCGCTTCCCGGCCGGACTGGACCTGCAATTCCGCGACGCGGACACTGTTGGCTGTCTTGTTTCCGTTATAAAGCGTCTGGGTGACCGTGACGCCGATGGTCCATGGCTTCAGCGTGGCGCCCTGGATGGTGTTGTTCACGAGCAGGTCGCGTACGGCCTGAAGGCCATAACTCAGTGTGGCTGCCACCTGGGGCCGGTAGCCGGCCATCGCCTGCGGAACGTTCTCATCGGTGGCACGCTGGCGGGCCCGTTCGCCGTTCAGCTGCGGATTGGACTGATAGGCTTTGGCAAGGGCCTCCGACACCGTTTCGGCACGGGCATCGACCGCAGCAAAAACGCCATAGCCAATCAGGCTCAGGGCCATGCCTGTCCGAAGCGCGCGCCTTGCGGCGAGGCCAAATATGCCGTGACGAACCATATTATCCCAAAGCAATCTTCGGACGTCCGCCCCCGCTGACGTCTAGGTATGTTTAGAGGGCGTTGCCTTTGCAGGCAAACCATCCGGCGAAGAACCTCCGGGCTTTTGCGCTTTCCCCACAGGGCATTTGGCTGCCCCGATTTGCTTGATTGATCAGGACCCTAGGGTGGGTGAGGCGCTCCGTGAATGCGACGAATAAACCCGCTTCACATGGCCGCGTGTGTTGCATGTCGGGCACATTTCTGAATAACCGCACGCAGTGGTAACTCTGTCCGGCTTTGCTGCGCGATGGCGCTGAGGAGCTGCCGATCCTGCCCAGCCGGAATGCCTATGCCCAAGATATTCACTGATCCCGACGCCATCGCCGAAGACATCATTCGCGACGTGGGGACGACGCTCGTGGTCGGATTGCCGCTCGGGCTTGGCAAGGCCAACCACATCATCAATGCGCTCTATCAGCGCGCGCTGGCCGATCGCAGCATCAGGCTGACATTCTTCTCTGCCCTGACACTGGAGAGGCCGAAACCATCCAGCGAGCTGGAGAAGCGCTTCATCAATCCGGTGATCGAGCGGCTATTCGGGGGCTATCCCGATCTCGCTTATGCAAACGCGCTGCATAAAGGCGAGCTCCCGCCAAACATTCAGGTCAACGAATTCTTCTTCCTTGCGGGAAAATGGCTGCGGGTCGCCGACGCACAGCAACACTATATTTCAGCGAACTACACCCATGCGGCGTCTTATCTGTTGACGCGTGGGCTTAACGTGATCACGCAACTGGTGTCGAAGCGTGTGGTCGATGGCGCGGCGCGCTACAGTCTGAGCTGCAATACCGACACCACGCTTGATCTGATGCGGGCGCGCAACGAAGGGCGCGTCTCGTTCAAGTTGATCGGTCAGGTCAATTCGGAATTGCCCTTCATGCCAGGGCAGGGTGATCTCGCCGGCGATGAGTTTCACACGGTGCTCGAAAGTCCGGAGACCGAATTTCCGCTGTTTGCGCCACCGTCCGAACCGGTCAACGACACCAAATATGCGATTGGATTACACGCTGCAGGCCTGGTGCGCGATGGCGGCACGCTGCAGATCGGCATCGGACAAGTGGGCGATGCGCTGGCGCAGGGCCTGATCGTTCGCCATCGCGACAATGCGGCGTTCCGCAGTCTGATGCAGCGCCTTGTCCCCGACGCGCCTCCGAAAGAAGTCGCGACGTTCGAACGTGGTCTCTATGGCGTCAGCGAAATGCTGTTCGAGGCGTTTCTCGGCTTGATTGATGCGGGCATTCTCAAGCGCGAGGTGGGTGGCACCATCGTGCACGGCGCGTTCTTTCTTGGGCCGAAGGCATTCTATCAGGCGCTGCGCGACATGACGCGGGAGCGTCTGGCGAAAATCCAGATGATGCCGGTGTCGTTCACCAACGAACTCTACGGTGACGAAGATGCCAAGCGCCGTGCGCGCGTCGATGCGCGCTTCGTCAACAATACGATGATGGCGACGCTGATGGGCGCTGCGATCTCGGACGGTCTCGAGAACGGCCAGGTCGTGAGCGGCGTCGGCGGACAGTACAATTTCGTCTCACAGGCTTTTGCTCTGGAGGGTGCACGCTCGATCCTGACTCTCGAAGCGACGCGTGCCGGGAAGAAGCCAGCCTCCAATATTCGTTGGAGTTATGGTCACACCACGATCCCGCGACATCTGCGCGATATCATCGTGACAGAGTATGGTGTCGCCGATCTGCGCGGAAAATCGGACGCCGACGTGATCGCGGCCATGCTGCAGGTGTCGGACTCGCGCTTTCAGCCGGAACTGATGCGACAAGCCAAGGAAGCTGGAAAGCTTCCGAAAGGGTATGACATTCCTGTGGCGTATCGCGACAATGTACCTGAGCGGATTTCCGCTGCGCTCAGGCCGGCGCGGGACGCTGGTCTGCTGCCCATGTTCCCGTTTGGCAGCGATTTCACTGACGTGGAGCAGCGCCTGATCCCCGCACTACAGATCCTGAGCACTGCATCGGCGTCGCCGCAGAAGCTCGCTGGATTATTCTGGGAGGGCATGACGCATACAGCCAGCGCATCTGACGAAGCGGCGCTGGCGCGGCTCGGACTCGATCGTCCGGCCACATGGGCCGAACGTGCCTATCGTGTGCTGGTGTCCGCCGCGCTCGCGCGCAGCGGCTCAGCCTAGCGGTTCTTGTTGACCGGCTTCCGCTTCTCGATGAAGGCGGCCATGCCTTCTGAACGGTCTTCCAGCGCGAACGTCGCGTGAAACAGATCGCGCTCGACCTTGAGGCCTTCGGTGAGCGGCGTCTCGAAGGCGCGATTGACGGCGTTCTTTGCCATCGTCGCCACCGGCCGTGACATGGCGGCGATCTTTTCCGCCATGGCGATGGCTTCTTCCATCAGCTTGTCGGCCGGGACAACGCGGCTGACGAGACCGGAGCGCTCGGCTTCGGCTGCATCCATCATGCGGCCCGTCAGGCAGAGGTCCATCGCCTTTGATTTACCAATGGCGCGAGTGAGACGCTGCGTGCCACCGATGCCGGGAATGGTGCCGAGGGTGATTTCCGGCTGGCCGAACTTCGCGGTGTCTGCGGCGATCATGATGTCGCACATCATGGCGAGTTCGCAGCCGCCACCGAGCGCATAGCCGCTGACTGCAGCAATGGTCGGTTTGGTACAGGTAGCGACACGGTCGCCGCCGATTGACGTGAAGTCGCTGGAGAACATGTCGATGAAGCTCTTTGGCTGCATCTCCTTGATATCCGCGCCGGCGGCAAATGCCTTCTCGCTGCCGGTCACGATAATGCAGCCCACGGCGGTGTCGGCTTCCAGCTCGTCGATGGCGATCTTGATTTCGCTGAACACACCGAAAGAAAGCGCATTCAGCATCTTCGGGCGATTCAGCGTGATGATGCCGACCGCGCCTTTGCGCTCAACGATGAGGTGTTCGTAGCTGCTCATGTTCCATCCCGCGGATTTTTTGCCGACGCCGCCAGGATCGGCGGCTCCGTGCAATTTGCCCGCTCGGGGGATGGGGTTCAAGCCATAAACATACGGGCCGCAGAGGCCATGGTCAGCAAGCCGCCGAAGGCGATGAAGATCTTGCCAACGAGGGAGGTCTTGTCCCAGGTCGTGCCGTTCTCGCTGACGACTTCCGGTGCCGGCGTATCGATGGTGGCCTTTGCGAGCGTCAGCGGCGGCTTGTCGTCGCTGATGGCACGATCGAGGTCGTTGAGCTGGTCAGCGGCCACGAGCTGCGCATTGCTGGCGCTGGAATCCGGCGTGGTCGTAGCGGGCTGTTCCTGCTGGCCGCCGATTTGGCCAAGCGCGCTGCCGGCTTGCGATGACATGTTGTAGGTGTTGGTCGCTGCGGTCTCAGAGGGCCATTGTGCATTGGCATTGGCGACCAATGATGGGATGGCGGTATTGCTGCTTCCCGGCTTCGCGTCTTCCGTCTTGGCGGTGTCCTCCTCAGCGGGCTTTTTCGACGCCTTGGTTGCCTGTCGGTCGGACTTGCGCGATTTCGTTTCGCTCTTCCTGGCACTGCGGTGCTTGGTGGCCTTCGCTGCTGGTTCGGCGGATGTGTCTGCGGCGCTGCCGACCGCTGCGGCCGGCTCGGATGCCGCGGTGTCGTTTTCGGTCGCGTGAAGCGGTGCCGATGTGCAGATCCACAATCCGGCTGCGATGACCAATGCCGCACGCCCGCTGGCTCTGATGTTCATGGAAATCTCCCCAAAATACCGGCCCCCAATGGCCGCAAGGGAAACTGCGCAGGTGTTCACACCGGGGCAAAAAAAGGGAATCTTCGGACGAGTCCGGCAAAAACGGGGCATGAACACTTCTGCAGTCATCGTCTCCACAGGCGTCAGCAAAAATCTGCCTTTGAAATCAAGGCGACGGATGTCACTCTGACGGTTCGATGCTATGAGCCGGATGTCTTTGAAATATTCGGCTCGGGATTGGGGCGTAGGCAAGGGTTTCACGGTTCCGTGATTTTTCTCTCCGCTGGCGTAACAAACTGAATTATCCGCCGAATTGGCTTTAGGAGCGCGCGTGCGCGGACGTGACGACGAATGGACCGATCTGATGCGGTCGGCCAATGCAGGGGATAGCGTTGCTTATCATCGCCTGCTGAAGTCGGTTACGCCCGTGCTGCGTGCCGGAGCGCGGCGGGGCTTGTCACGGGCTGGCCAGCCGCCCGATCAGGCCGAGGACATTGTGCAGGATATTTTGCTGGCGGTGCATTTGAAGCGGCAGACCTGGGACGCGAACGCGCCGTTCGCGCCGTGGCTCTTCGCGATCGCCCGCAACAAGCTGATCGATGCGCTGCGCCGGCGCGGGCGTCGGATCTTCGTCAATATCGACGATTTTGCCGAGACGATTCCGAGCGAGCCGCCAGCTGAAACATTGCCCACCGTCGAGATATCCAATCATCTCGCCGATCTTCCGCCGCGCCAGCGCGACGTGTTGAAATCGATCGCGGTGGAGAGCGCATCCATCAAGACCACGGCGTCGAAATTGTCGATGAGCGAAGGCGCCGTGCGCGTGGCGTTGCATCGTGGGCTCGCGAGCCTCGCAGCCAAGCTGCGAAAGGATTGACCATGGATACCGATCGCCTGATTCAGACGCTGGCCGCGGACAATGATCAGAGACCGCGCTCCGTGAGTACCCAGCTCGCAATGGCCTTGTTGGTCACGCTGCCGGTGGTGGCGGCGATGTTGCTGGTGACGCTTGGCATTCGCCCGGACTTTATGTCGGCGATGCGCAATCCGTTCTTCGATACGAAGTTTCTGGTGACCCTGGCGCTTGCTATTCCAGCCATCGTGATCAGTGTCCATCTGTCCCGGCCCGAGGCGTCGTTGGGACGCTGGATCTGGCTGTTATTGTTGTCGCCCTTTATTCTCATTGTCGCGTTGATCGTCGAAATGACGATGCCGCAGCGCGCGCCGATGATGGTGCGCATTATCGGCAGAAACTCGTCGCTGTGTTCGGCGGCGATCACCTTGCTGTCGCTGCCGATCCTCGGTGGCGCGATGATCGCGCTGCGCCACGGCGCGCCGTCACGCCCCGCCGTTGCTGGTGCGCTCGCGGGATTGATGTCAGCCGGGCTAGGGGCGACGTTTTACGCCGCGCATTGCGCGGACGACTCGCCGCTGTTTGTCGCAACCTGGTACACGCTCGCAGCCCTCGTCGTGGCGGCGCTGGGGGCAGCCATCGGTTCGAAAGTACTGCGCTATTGAGCGGCGCGTGAGCCACGCGTTCCGCGGAAAATGAATCCGGTCAGGCCGACGCCACGGCCGCAGGACGGCCGCTCGCCGCCGTCGCGATGTCGCCGTTCAATTCGCCGGCATAGTCCTTGAAGTCGACTTCCAACGTATAGCGCGCGGAATTCAGCCAGGTGCTGATCTTCTTCTGGTGAAAGTCGCGGACCTCCAGCGCCATATCGCCAGGGCTGGGTAGGGCGACCTTCCCGGTCAGCACAGATGCGATCCATCGGGCCTGGATTTCGACCAGCGGGATGGTCGGCCCGATCGGCTGGACCAATCCGGCAAAGAACAGGCCGGGTCGGTTCGGCGGCGTGATGCGCCGATAGAGATCGACCATGCCGCCATCTTCCGGCACCGAGAATATCTCGGGCGCGAGGAACGGGAAGCTGGTCTTGTAACCGGTGGCATAGATCACCGCGTCGAAGCTCTCCTGCGTGCCATCGGCGAAGGCGATGGCGTCCTCCTCCAGTGAGGTGACGTTCGGCTTGATGCTGATCCAGCCATGGCCGATATAAGGCATCAACTCCTGGCTCAATGTCGCATGTTCGCGCCACATGGGATGTTTCGGCTTCGGCACGCCGAAGCGGGTCTGGTCGCCGACAGCGAGATAGATCAGGCGGGCCATGATCATGCGCGTCAGCAGTGTCGGGAATTTCAGCTTGCGCGCGAAGAAGGCCGACCAGCGATCGATCGGGATCCCCATCATGTATTTCGGCATGATATAGGCGCCGGTTCGCGTGGACAGTACGACGCTGCTGGCGCGCTTGCAGAGATCGACGGCAATATCGACGGCCGAATTTCCGATGCCGACGACCAGCACCTTCTTGTCCTCGAAAGGCTGCGCGGTGCGATACTGGCTCGAATGAATCGCCGCGCCGTTGAATGTGCCAGAGAAGGTCGGCCAACGCGGATCCCAGAGATGGCCGTTGGCAACAATCACCGTCTTGTATTCGCGGGTACCTTCCTTCGTCGTCACGCGCCAGCCGTCGTCGGTCTTTTCGACCGAAGTCACTTCGCAGTTGAAGCGGATGCGAGATCGTGCGCCAAATCGATCAGCATAGGATTCCAGATAGTCCAGCAATTGCTGGTGTGACAGGAAGTCAGGCTTATCGGCTGGAATCGGAAAATCGGAATAGCCGAGATTGTTGCGGCTGGTGTCGATATGCAGACTGCGATAGGCGCAGGACAGGCCATTGTCATTGCCGTAGCGCCACATCCCGCCGATGTTTGAGCCCTTCTCGTAGATATCGAAACTGAGCCCCTTGTCGTGCAGGGCCTTGGCAACGGCAATGCCGGATGAGCCGGCACCAATGATGCAGATGTCGACTGCAGGTTCGGTCATGCAGCAGATTTTTCGGCAAGACGCTGGCGATACTGGCTCACGATATCCTCGAAACTCTTGTCAGCGACGACGCCGAGGGATGGCGCGCGGGTGGAGATAAAACCTTTCGGCCAGCTATCGACGATCTTCTTGAGATCGGGATCGAGGGCATATGTCACGTTCGGCGTGGTGTTGGTGACACGTGCAATGGATTCAATGATGTCGTCCATGCTGATCGTCAGGGCAGGCTGGTTGAGCACGCGTTTCCCGCGCATCTTGACCGGGTCTGCATTGTGAAGCGTGATCAAATTCTGCGCAACGGTCTCGACCGAGACAACCGGCACTTTCGTATCTGCGCGCAATGGGCAAATCGACGGCTTTCCGGCAACGCCATCACGAACGATGCCTGCGATCCGGTCAGATACCGACTGTGTTGGCGGGCCGGGGTGCACCAACACAATAGGCAGGCGCAGGGCACGTGCATCGACCATTCCGTGACGCGTGGCATCTGCCAGCATCAATTCGGCGATGGCCTTGTGCGTGCCATAGGACGTTTGCGGACGCTGCAGGTGATCGTCATCGACATGATCAGGCAATAGTCCGCCGAAGACCGCGATCGAACTTGGAAAGATCAGGCGCGGCGGATCATCTTTCGCGCCGATGGCGTCGATCAATTCCGCCAGTGCCGAAACATTCACCGCCAGCGCGCGCACCGGGTCCTGTTCTGCGGCGCTGGTCAGCACAGCGGCGAGATGAAACACGCTATGGGGTTTCCAGGCAGCGATCCGCCTCAGCGCATCGGGCGACGCGATGCTGGCTGGCAGATTTCTCACACGTCGGTCGGATGCTGGCGGCAAATGTGTGTCGAGAAGGAGGAGCTCCTCGATTATTTCGCTTGTGCCTGCAGCATTGGTGAGCGCGCCTGCTTGAAGCAGCGCAGAAGTGAGCGTTCTGCCGATGAAGCCACCGGCGCCTGTAATCAAGACGCGCATGAATCCCGCCCTGCTTGATGCCAACCCGTTCCGGCGTTGCCCGCCGTAATCGAGGCATCACTATCAGTGCCTTCACCGGCAAGTCGATGCCTGCTGACGGAATGGCTGCTCAGCGCAATTGGCGTTGCAGCGCTCGATCGCAATGGCCAGACTGCGGTCATTCGCGTGGAAACATGTTGACTGACAAACGTCAGGCGGCAGGTAGGTCGGACGTCGCCTGCTGCATACGGTGGAAGCGCAGGACTTGTTGCGCCGCGGAGATGCGGAGGCGCTCATAGGTCTCGCGGTCGGTCGCGCTGTCAGACATTTGCGCTCCAGCGAGTTGCTCGCGCATGTTGATGATGGTCTTGACCGTCTTCCATGAAAAATTCGCGACCTTGCACAGAATGAAAATACCCTCGCTGCGGGCTTCGACCATCATGGTTTCCGCGACCGAGACCGGCACATTGGCCAGGCACGCGAGCGCGGCGTTGGCCTCGTCGAACTTGCCGGTTTCGGCGAATTTCGCCACTTCGTTTTCATCCAGCCGACCGTCTTCGAACAGCGAGCGCACGAGACCATGGGCGATGACGGTCTGCTGACTGATGCTGCCTGGTGCGGAGCGAGCCCGCCGGGCGACCTGCTGAACCACCAGAGATATGTCGGCGGTGTGGTGGACGTGGGCGGCTTCCAGCTTCGCCCGGACCGAGGCCGACGCCTTGGCGACGAGCTTCAGATAGTGGTGGCGCGGAATGGACGGACGCAAGCCAACACACGTCGCGATCGTGTCGTTGCCCTCGGCCCGGGAGAGCAGCGTATTGTAACCGCGTTCTGAAATCTCGGCGCCACGATTGTTGACGGTGCTGGTGACGACGGCGTCGTTGCCGCGCTCGACGAGAACATCCGTCAGGGCGCTGCTCAGGACCTTGCGCGTCGAAATCGCCAGCAGGTGGTCCTGGCTCTTGGTGCGTGCATTCTCGATCAGGGTATGGTCGTCGAGCTGCTCCGACTGGGAGAGCACGGGCGCGGCGACCTCGATCAAATCGTCGAATGCAAGGGTTCGGACGACCCGGGGCGGTGCGACAGAGACGGGTGCCAGCCGCTCGGCCAGAAGGGCCCTTGCAGACGCTTCCATATGCGTCAGCAGGCAATCGAAAATGTCGTCGAACACTGCGATCTGCGCGTCGGAGTAATCCACGGCATTGTTGACGAATAGATCCGTGACACGGCGCAGCGTTTCCACGCGCCGTGCGACCGTTCCGTGGGCCAGTGCGGCGTCAAGTTCGTCGAGTAAATTTGCCGATAACGGTGACTTCGAAGACATAAATCAAATCCCGTAATTCTAATCGTGTCCTGCCGCCAATATGTTGCAGCCAGGGTTCGTGAAATTCGTTCAGGCGCTTGCAATTCGATTTCGTCCGCGCTCCTTGGCGGCATAGAGTGCGCTGTCGGCGCGTGCGAGTAAGGTGTCTGGCGTGTCGTTCGGACCCAATGTCGCAACGCCGCCTGAAATCGTCACGGTCAAGCCGTCGGAAAATGCGCTCCAATCCAGTGCTTCGACGATTGCGCGCAGACGGTCAAGCATTTGCACGGCCTTGTCATGCGGCGTGTCCGGCAGCACCAGCAGGAATTCCTCGCCGCCATAGCGGCCGAATTTGTCGATGCTGCGGATATTGGCGAAAATGGTGATGGCGAAGGTCCGCAGCACTTCATCGCCAGTCGGATGCCCGAAATTGTCGTTAATCCGCTTGAACCAGTCGAGGTCGATCAGCGCCGCGGTGCAGGGCGTATTGCTGCGCTGTGCCCGAATGATTTCATCGTCAAGCAGCCGCATGATGCAGCGGCGATTGAACGACCCCGTCAGTTCATCGAGTTCTGCGAGCTCTTCGATGCGCTTGTAGGCGGCTTCGAGCTCGACGCGGCGCCGAAACAGCGCGTCGCGTAGCGAACTGGCGAAAATGCCAATGAACATACTGCGGGCAATGGTCATCGAGAATGTCAGCAGGGTGCCGAAGCGCTCGATCGAGTTGCCGGAGGGCAGCGTCAGGGGTAGATCGACGAAGAAATACAGCAGCGCGAGGCCGCCGGTCATGATGGTCCAGGCGCCGATGCCTTCACGGGGCGTGGTGCGCAGAGCCACGACGTTGGCGACGAGAAACAACGCGCAGAGAAACACGACGGCTACATCGGGGGCAATGTAGATGAAGGTGAGCAGCAGTGCGAAGGTGACGGCGGTGTATGGCGCTGCGAAGAAATGATCGCGCCAGTCATCCGTCAAGCCGCTTTCGGAGATCGCAAGGAAGATCAGGACCGAGGCGGAGGCGGAGCCTGCATAGGCTGCGATGATGGTGCCATCGATAGTGCCCGCTGCAAGGAAGACGAAAAGCAGCACGACGTTGACGGCATGACTGGCAGTCGCCAATGCGAGCATTTGCCGTCGCCGCTTCAGGCGGCGCGCCAGCATGTCTGACCGCAACTCTCCATCGACGGCTTCGAAGTCGCCGTTGAGCGGATTGAAGACTGATGAAGCGGCTGCGGTCATTGAGCCCGTCGATGGGTTTCGCTGACGAAACTCTAGTGCTCAAAGCCTTTAGGTTTGGTATCTATTGCCGTGAGTCAAATCTGGTAACCGGCTACTCATTCGCTGCTCTCGGCGACAAATGTCGACAGATCGCGTGCAGCGGAAATGCCAGAAGGTTTCAAGAATAGCTTTGTTATTTAAGTAAAAATGCCCGGGCCGATGACGGGCCCGGGCGAGTTGACTTGATGTGGCGGACAAGCCGCCATGACAAGTTACGGTATTCATTGACGAGGGTTTCGGGATATGGCTGCAAAATGCAGGTTCCGCCGTCTCAAGGCTGTTCCGGAAGCCACGACTTGGTAAGGTTGCCGTGTGAATCGCTGGCGTTCGGGTCGGAAATGCCCCAGCATTATGCTACCTGTTACCCGTTCCGCCCAAGAAAAGGGCGGTAAAAGCCCGTTCGGCGCGGTTAAAACAGCCGCGACCGGTATATTCCTGCCCATTCGAGAAGATTTTATCTTGTCAATCGAACCTCTTACATCCTCATTCAGACCAACCTTGCGAGACGGGCAGTGAGTGCAACACAGGCGGCATCGGATGAGATTCTGATCGCCCGGATTGCGCAAGGCGACCGTCTTGCCATGCAGGTGCTTTATGGCAGGCACCATGTCCGGGTGTTTCGCTTCGGCCTTCGGCTGGTGCGGAACGAACAGATTGCTGAGGATCTTATCAGCGAGGTGTTCCTGGATGTGTGGCGGCAGGCAGGCAAATTCGAAGGCCGTTCCGCGGTCTCGACCTGGCTCCTGGCGATTACGAGGTTCAAGGCGCTGTCCGCGCTGCGCAAGCGCAAGGACGCCGAACTGGACGACGAGACGGCCAACGCGATCGAGGATACGTCCGATAATCCCGAAGTGTCGGTTCAGAAAAAGGATACCAGTGACGCGTTGCGGAAGTGCCTGACATCTCTTTCGCCCGAGCATCGGGAAATCGTTGATCTCGTCTACTACCACGAAAAGTCCGTGGAAGAGGTGGCCGAGATCGTTGGAATTCCCGAGAACACCGTCAAGACGCGCCTGTTTTATGCGCGCAAGAAATTAGCCGATCTGCTCAAGGCAGCCGGCATTGAACGAGGCTGGCCATGATGGCGATGAGCAACAAAGTGCCGACCCAGGAGCCAGGCGAGATCGAGGCATTGCTGCCTTGGCACGCCGCGGGCACGCTCAACGCGCGTGATGCTCGCCGCGTCGATGATGCGCTGGCCAAGGATCCGGAACTGGCGAAGCAATATGCCGTGATCCAGGAGGAATATGCGGAGACCATTGGCCTCAATGAGAGCCTCGGCGCGCCGTCCTCACGGGCGATGCAGAAGCTGTTTGCTGCGATTGACGCCGAGCCGGTGCGCAGCGGATCGACATCGGTCGGTTTGTCGGCGCGAATTTCCGGATTTTTTGCATCGCTTTCGCCGCGGACGCTGGCGGCTTCGGCCGCTGTTGGCGCGCTCGCCATCATGCTGCAGGCCGGTGTGATTGGTACCGTGCTGATGCAGCGCGATACACGCACATTCCAGACCGCGTCCTATGAAGCCGCGCCGTCGCCAGCGAGTGCACCGACCACTGTCACCCGGTCGCTCGCGCCGGCACCGGCCTCGGTAGAAGCCCCGACGCGCCTGTTCGTCCGTTTTGCGCCGACTGCGCGGGTGTCTGACATTACAACGCTGCTCGACGGCTATCAGGGCACGATTGTCGACAGCGGCAAGGACGGGCTGTTCCGGCTGCAGTTCGGCAATCGCGCCATGACCAAGGACCAGATCGCCGGGCTGATCCGCCGGCTGGAGAACGAGAAGATCGTCAGCATGGCGG
Organism: Tardiphaga sp. 813_E8_N1_3; assembly: GCF_051811025.1. Lineage (NCBI taxonomy): Bacteria > Pseudomonadati > Pseudomonadota > Alphaproteobacteria > Hyphomicrobiales > Nitrobacteraceae > Tardiphaga > Tardiphaga sp. 813_E8_N1_3. The sequence goes on along the minus strand of NZ_JBPWQE010000001.1, from coordinate 3,407,708 downwards.
TTCAGGCGCAATAGGCGCCGTCGGTTGATCCGATCCGCATTGTGCGTGCGAGGCCTGTTCCATGAGACATGATCGTGGTGCCTCCGGACCGATAATGAAATGCACGGCCGCTGTGCTTTCGCTCGCTGTCGCATGGCCGTTCGGCCTTTCGGTTGCCGGCGCGCAAAGCATGATGCGTTCGCCGAGTCTCAATATCGGATCGCGTGTTCCCACGATCTCTCCCAGTACAACGCCGCGTATCAATCCGAATATCGCTGCCGGTGCGGGCCGCATCGCCGGCCGTGGTCCAAGTATCGCGAGCCGCGGACCGATTGCTGGTCGCGTCGGTATCACCGGCGTTGGCCCGCGCGGGGCGGCGGTCGGGACGACAGCCAGCCGGACACCGCCCATATCCTCGCGGCCAGGGCGTACGCCGCCGCCGAAGATCGTGGGCGTGCTGCCAACCATTCCCTATGTGCGTTATTCGCCGAACACCTATCCGAGCTGTGCCTATGCCAATCGCGCGGCATCCGGCGAGTGCAACGAGAAGCCATTCGTTGCAGATCTCGGCGGCGGCCCGACGCCGCGCAGTCAGAATGCCGGTGGTGGACCGCGCAGCAACGGCCCGCAGGCGGCCCTGAACACGCGCTACGTCCCCCGACAGATCGTCGCCGAACTCGACGGCACGCTGACGCCCGACCAGACAGATGCGCTGGCGCGCCGTCTGCGCCTGGAGCGACTGTCGTCGCAGGATTTTCCGCTGATCGGCACGACGATCAACCTTTTCCGGATCACCGATAATCGTTCGGTCGAAACTGTTGAGTCCCAGATGCGCGCCGAGATCGACGTGCGCGCGGTGCAACCCAATTTCCGCTATGTGCTGCAGGATCAGGTGACAACGCCGGCACCGGCTGAGGGCGATCCTGCGCAATATGCGGTGGCGAAGCTGCGTCTGCCCGAGGCGCACAAACTGTCCGCCGGTGCCAATGTCACAGTTGCTGTGATCGACTCCGGTATCGACGTCGCGCATCCCGAACTCGCTGATGCCATCGTGGGTTCGTTCGATGCGCTTGGCAGCAAGGAAGGCGCGCATGTGCACGGCACTGGCATTGCTGGGGCGATCGTATCGCATGCGCGGCTGATGGGCAGTGCGCCGCGTGCGCGCATTCTTGCCATTCGTGCCTTTGGCGTTTCGCAGGGCGGTGCCGAGAGTTCGTCTTTCATCATCCTCAAGGGCATCAACCACGCGGCATTGAATGGTGCCCAAGTCATCAATATGAGCTTCGCTGGCCCACAGGATCCGTTGATCGAGCGCGGTATTGCGGCGTCAGCCAGCAAGGGCATCGTGATGGTTGCAGCATCAGGCAATGCCGGGCCGAAATCGCCGCCGCTTTATCCCGCTGCAAACCCCAACGTGATCGCTGTCAGCGCCACCGATGCATATGACAGGCTGTTCACCGCGTCGAACCGCGGCAGTCATATCGCGGTGGCTGCGCCGGGCGTCGATATTTTCCTGCCAGCGCCGGACAACAAGTACCAGATGACGTCGGGCACCTCGTTCTCGGCGGCCTATATCAGCGGGCTTGCCGCATTGATGATCGAGCGCAATTCGCAACTACGGCCGAACGAGATCCGCAGCATCCTGATGACAACCGCGCGTGATCTTGGTGCGCCTGGCCGTGACGACCTGTTCGGTGCCGGAGCGGCGGATGCCTATAGTGCGGTATCGGCAGTGCAGGGCGCTCAGCAACCCATGGCCACAGCGCCTGCGCCTGTGACGCCTGTTGTCGTCACCGCGCCGGCGCCGGCGACGCGTGCGGTCGAGGCGTCATCGCCGTCGATGGCGTCAGACGTCCAAAAATAATCCGCTGATCGTTGAACGTTTGGCCGGGTGTGCCGGACATATGGATGTGGGAGCGGCATTCCCTCCCCAACGAGGCCATATCCGGCGCGTGCGCCCAAACATCTGCGCCCGGTATAGCTTGACCCGTCCGGTTGTCCCCCCGGGCGGGTCTTTCGTTTTTGTTAACCAAAAATTTTAACCTTCAGGTCATAGATTGCCGGTGCATGGCCCGGCATCGAGCAAGGCTCAAGCAAGTCTTGACTGCAATACCTCAGGTTTGACGGGGCTTTCTCACGTGTTTCCAACGCAATTATTCAGATTTGACCACATCGCGCTGGACCCCGAAAACTTTTCCACAGAAACTCTCCAAGTATTGGTGAGTGATTCGTTTGTTGCATTGCGTCCGTTTTTTCTCTTGCGGACATTTCCATGTCATCTCACCTGAATTTTCCTTACCCGCATGCTGGCATTGGTCGGCCACTGGCCCAGCGCTGGTGCGCTCTTGCCGAGAGCCGGCTCGAATACCTGACAGAACTGTTCGAGAGCGGGCGGTGGCGCCGTTTTCACAGTGAAGCCGAGTTTCTCGACAATATTCAGGAAGCCAAGGAAGCGGTTGAACGCTGGCGGCTGATGGTTGAGGGCGAGACCGCCGCCGTGAGGCGCGTGCTGTCTTCGGAAGGGGTGATCTACCGGGCGCCGCGCGCGCCTGAACCACGACCTGCTGCCGTCGTAACGCCTGCCGTTGTGGCTCCTGTTATTGCAGCGCCTGCGGTTGCGCCCTTGCAGCCTGACATCGAGCCGGTGGCTGAAGCGGCTTCGCCCGTCCTGATCCCGATCGAAACCCTGTTGCGGCAGGCGCCGCCTCGGCAGGCGACCGTGACGCCGGCAGATCTGGATTGGCAGAAGGCGCTCGATCCTCTGGTGATCAGCGCGCGCTATCCGATGCTGCGGACAGCGCTTTAGCGCACCGTATTGCCGGACACCGCAACCTGCTGATAGCGCTGTGCGCCATCGGCGGTGAGGTCCGGTGTCACCGGCTTTGCATGATCCAGGCCGACCACAGCGCCGCGCGGCGCGCCTGAAATCATGTTGTTGCTGACCAGCGCAGTACCGGCGCCCGGTGCGACCGATACACCGATGCCAATGAAGCTGTTGCGCACGACGTTGCCGGTGATGGCGACATCGCGCAGATACTTGCCCCAGCCCGCGATCATGCCGAAGGACGGCGCGTTCTCGACGACATTGCCGCTGACGCTGGCGTCCGCCTCGATATAGATGCCGATGCCGGCATCGTCGTCGGGAGCTGTGCCGATCGGCCGCTTCGGCAGCAGGTTGCGGATGATATTGCCTTGCACGACGGCGATGCGTCCGCCTTCATTGAAATTGCAGACAGAGACACCGAGCGCCGCACCATCGACCGTGTTGTTGGCGATCACCGCGGCCTCGAAAGCGAATTCCGAATACAGCGCGACTTCACGCACGCGCGACACGCTGTTGCCGGTGATGTGGATGTTCGATGCGGAGTTGCCGCGCACCGCGGAGTAATCGCAATTGCGGATGCGATTGCCGGAGACGATGACATTGCCCGCACGATAGGCGTTGATGGCGTTGCCATATTGACCGGAGCCGCCAGGGCCGGCCTTGATATCCTCGATACGATTGTCGATCACTTGCGTGCCGTCATCGCCGATGGCGGTGCGCAGGATCTCGATGCCGTTGCTGCTGGTGCCGGAAATGGTGTTTTGCGCGACGATCAATCCCTGCGCATCGAACGAGACGATGGCCGTGGTGGCGATGTTGGTGAGTGTATTACTGGTGATCGCGCCCGCCGTGTTGTCCAGCCAGATGCCCGCGCCGCCGCTATTGGTCACGGTGCAATCGCTGATGCGGAGTTCGCGCGCCTGCACCATGTGCAGCAGCCCGCGCCGCGGCGGCAGTTTGGCGAAATTGCCGTCCAGCGCGAGGCCGCTGAGGCTGACATAGTCCGCGCCTTCGCCTGACAGCAGTGACGCGCCGCCGCTGAAGGTGAGGGTCGTTGCACCGCGCATGCCGATGATCTGCGAGCCGCGCGCGAGCCTGAGCATGCCGGTGCGATAGTTGCCGGGCGGCAATGCGAGCGGTGCCTGCGCACGTGCCGCCTCGTCGATGGCGCGTTGCAATGCGCGGGTCTGGTCGTCCTGGCTGTTGGCGCGCACGCCATATTGCGTGGCGTCGCGCCCGAGCGTCGAGGTGAGCGGGGCGGCGCGTGCCGCATCGCTCGATGCGGCGAATGCACCGGCGGCAAGACCCGCGCCGGACGCAGTCAGCAGATGGCGGCGATGCAGGTCCATGGTTCAAGGTCCCGGTGGATGTCCGCTGATGAGGTAACGCAAGATGATGCGTGTGACGTTGCCAGGCGAGAGCGACTGCGATGAATGTGCAGGGTAGGGTTAATGAGGCGCTCACCTGCGCGCTAGACGGCGGTACAGCAGCGCGTGTGCCACTGGAATGCAGGTGGGTTTCGCGCCCGCGCTCTACCCGTCGGCTTCGTCGGATTCAAATGTCAAACAGCCACTGTGCTTCAGACATGCGTCATCACCCCCATTGTTTGCGGCGCGGGGGCGCCGTCGTGTTTCGCATTCCCACCCTCCTGAAAGAGGGCGTGCGGAACGCCAGGTGCCCGTTGCACCCTTGGGCCTGATGCGATGCGGTACTCCGCAAGTGTGAATGCATCAGGACTTTCGGACGCGCTGGGCGAAGTGCCCGGCGTTCCGCATACGGTGTTTTTTCGGTTGCTTGCGCGTTGCCATGGCGAACGATCCGATCACCAAAATTACAGTCCCAAGGCGAATGGGACAGGGTGCCTCAAGCGAGTAAGCCGGACACATTTTGACTTGGTCGTCCGTCACACTGTCCAGGGAGTCTTTCCATCCGAAGGCCGGCCGTCCCCTTGCCAGTGGCAGTGCTGGCGCAGATCCGTCCTGCCCGAAGACAGACGTCACCCATGAACCGCGTGACGCCGCATCTCCGGCGTCCACCGCATCCCACCCCGCGAACGTGACGATCGCGATCGCCCCTCTCGGTGGGGCAGGACGAGGGGGAATATAAACCTGATGGAGGTGCTGTCAACAGGAGATAGGAAAAAATGTTCGACTACTGTCTTGCCGCCCCAAACTGTCATTCCGGGGCGCGGGCGCGCTTTCGCGCACGTGAACCCGGAATCTCGACATGGGAGTTTCCGGCAGTGCCAAACATCATGAGATTCCGGGTTCGCACTTCAGCGGCTTTGCCGCTTTCGTGCGCCCCGGAATGACGATGTGTGCTCGGGAGAAAGGCCAACGGTGGTGAGTGCAGACGCATAATTTATTTCGGACGTCGCTTCGCTGGTCCGCCTTAGGGCGCCCCGCGCTATCGTCTCGTCAGCGCGAGCTGGAAGTCCTTCTCGGCCTGGGCGTCGCGTTCGTTCTTTTCCGGGCATTCGCCGGGCTCGGCCTGACACGGGCGGATCTCGTAATCATTGTCGAGTACGCGGCGCGGTGTCGGCTTCGAATTCTTGGCTTCGACATCGGTGACAAGGCCGCTCTCGGCGGCAAGTTTCCAGACGTCGGCTTCGGTCGGATAGGCTTTGCTCAGTTTCGCGTCGTCACAGAACAGTGCGTAGGGCATCGGATTGCTCCGGTAAAAATTGATAACGTTCATGGCGGCGCCGGGTTCGCCCCGACGTATTCCCAGACATTTCAAAATTGCGCGACGGCCATTCGGCTGCGTCGCGAGAGCGTTCAGCTCACCATCTTGTGAGGCTTGAACAGGCGGCCCTTTTCCACCACGAGGATCACCGCGAATGCAGTGAGGGTGCAAAGAAAAAGGCCGGTCGCGAACGGCAGCAGAGTGCCGTCATAGTGCTGGCCGATAACCGTGCCGATGGCGATACCCAGCAGCGTGGTCAGCGTCCCGTAGAGCGAGGAGGCCGTGCCGGCGATGTGGCCCTGCGGCTCCATCGCCAGTGCGGTGAAATTCGAGAACATCAGGCCGAAGGCAAACATCATCAGCATCGACAGCGCGATGAACAGCCATAGCGGCACGAAGCCCGTCACGACCGCCAGCAGCATCGCCGCGCCAGCAGTAACAAACCCGAGCAGGGCGCCGTGGGAGAGTGCGCGCATGCCGAAGCGATGGACGACGCGCGAGTTGAAGAAACTGGCCGCAGCGACGCCGAAAGCGATGGAAGCAAAGGCCAGCGGGAAATATGGGCCGAGATGGAAAATCTCGGTGAACACCTGCTGCGAGGTGAACACGAAAGCGAACAGTGCGCCCTGCAGGATGCCGGCAGCGAGGCCGTAACCCATCGTCTGCCGATGGCTGACGGTTTGCCGATAGGCATACAGCACATCACGAATGGCGAGCGAGCGGCGCTTGGCGACCGGCAGCGTCTCCGGCATTCGCCAGGCACTCCAGGCCAGCGTCAGCAGGCCGTACAGCATCAGCACGACAAAGATGCCGCGCCATTCCGTGAGGACCATCAGGGCCTGGCCCAAAGACGGGGCGATGACCGGCACGGAAATGAAAACCATGATGGCCAGTGACATGACGCTGGCCATGCGGCGGCCGGCATAGCAGTCCCGGACGATCGACACCGCGATCACACGCGTCGCCGCGGTGCCGACGCCCTGCAGCAGGCGGGCAAGCAGCAGGATTTCGAACGACGGCGCAAACAGCGCGAGCACGCTCGCGGCGCAATAGACGGCCATGCCGCCAAGCAGGATCGGGCGACGGCCGTAGCGGTCCGACAGCGGTCCGATGGCGAATTGAGCCACGCCGAAGCCGAGCAGGAAGACCGAGAGGACGCTCTGAAGGTGGTTGGCATCAGGGACTTTGAAGGCCGCACCGATATGCGGCAGCGCCGGCAGCATGATGTCCATGGCGAGCGGATTCAGCGCCATGATCGAAGCGATCACGACGACGAATTCGCCAAATTTCATTGGGCTATGGGTCGATGACACCGCCAGGGGGGCGTCGGCGTTGATGTCGGTCACAAAGCTGTCCTTGGAAGTATTCCCGCCATTAGGGTCTTCATGCTGCGACGCACAAGTTGACTTTCGGCATGGCTGCGTCGCGGAAACCGGCGGAATTTCCCCAATTTATGAATTAATGTTCAGAAAATAGCCGGGAGCGTCGTTTCGACGGTCTCAAACCCGGGAATTCCCGGCTGCATCACGCAGTTTGACCCGGGTCATGCGGATCATCTCCAGCAGGATCGCTTCACCGGTATCGGTAAGCTCGTCGGAGGTCATGCGACGCGACGCAGTGTCTTGCGCCAGCAGCGGCACATGGACGAAGGCGGCGAGGCGTGGCCCGTTCGGCGCGCGGGTGGCCTCGATGCCGCGCCAGGACAGGTAATTGCAGAGATAGCGGCCGGCATCGCGTGAGGGGCGCACGTCGGCGCCGCTGGCGAGGGCGACCCGGAACAGGCGCGCCGTGTGCGGGCCGAACATCTGCGCGCCGGCGCCAGGTACGATGCTGGCGCGGCGCACCGTCGTGTGGCCGGCATCGGGCCACAGCATCGACACCGCGTTGCGGGCGCGCGTCTCGATCCGGATATAGGGCGTGCGCGCGGCGAGGCCGAACATCAGCAGGGCATCCGGGCGATGGCGCGCGATCAGCTCGGGCAATTCGCGATCGACGGTGGCGTAGGTGACGTCGAAAATATGCGGGATGCGGGTGACGTCGGCGAAAGCGGGACGGCGCAGTGTCGCAAGCTTCCACACCAGCGCCTGTGTCGGGTTCACCGGCGCGCCGGGGAAGGGGCCGAAGCCGGTGATGAGGATGCGCGGGGCGCTGCTCATCTCAATCCTTCAACAGCGTGACGATCGCCTCCGCCGCGACGGCAGGCGTCATCGTGCCGTCGGCGACGTCGCGTTCGACCTGTTTGACCTTGCTGCGGATCGCGGGATCGCTGCGCAGCCGCGCTTTCAAGCGATCTTCCAGCATGGTCCACATCCATTTCACCTGCTGCTCGCGGCGGCGGCCGGCGAAATCGCCGGAGGCATTCATGGCGGTGCGATGCGCGACGACTTTGTCCCAGAGCTCGGCGATACCCGTCTTGGTCAATGCCGAATAGGTCACGACCGGCGGATGCCAGTGCTCCGAGCGCGGCGCGAGGATATGCAGCGCGCCGCGATAGTCCCCAGCGGTGATATTGGCGCGCTTCAGGTTGTCGCCATCGGCCTTGTTGATGGCGATCATGTCGGCGAGTTCGATCAGGCCTTTCTTGATGCCCTGCAGTTCATCGCCGCCGCCGGGCAGCATCAAGGCGAGAAAGAAGTCGGTCATGTCGCAGACCGCGGTTTCCGACTGGCCGATGCCGACGGTTTCCACCAGCACCACGTCGAAGCCGGCGGCTTCACACAGTAACATGGCCTCGCGCGTTTTCGCCGCGACGCCGCCGAGCGTGCCGGAGGAGGGCGAGGGACGGATGAAGGCGTTCGGATGGGCGGACAGATCGTTCATCCGCGTCTTGTCGCCGAGAATAGAGCCGCCGGTGCGCGCCGAAGAGGGATCGACCGCCAGCACCGCGACCTTGTGGCCGCGCTCGATCAGATACATGCCGAGCACATCGATGGTGGTGGACTTGCCGACGCCGGGCGAGCCGGTGATGCCGACGCGAAACGCACGGCCGGTGTCAGGCAGCAGCGCCTGCACGAGTTCGCGCGCGGCGGCCTGATGATCGGCACGGCGGCTTTCCACCAGCGTGATCGCCCGCGCCAGCGCGGCGCGGGAGCCGGCGCGGACGTCTTTGGCGAGCGCGCCGATGTCGATGGGGGCTTTCGTCACTGCGGCCCCTTGTCGTCGTCCTTCGGCCGCTCGCCGCCGAAGATCGCGCTGCCCTCGGCCGACAGATATGGCTTGAATTTCTCCCATGGCACGAAGGCGTCGTAATCGCCTTCGGCATAAGAGCCGACCGCATAGGGGCCGTAATGGAAGGTGAGGCCGGAACTCTTGCCGGCTGATGTCGACGGCGTCAGCGACAGCGGCCCGATCTTGAGCAGCTTCGGCTCCAGCGCATCGACGAGGCTCATGTCGGGATTGTCGTTGTCGCGCTGTTTCTTCTCGATTTTCAGATCGGCGACGACCGCATCGCGGATCGCCGTCATCGCCGGGCCACCATCGGCGAGCTCGGTGAAGAAAGGGCGGATGCTGATCATCTTGCCGGCCTGCCTGTCCCACAGCAGCGTGTCATTGGCACGATTGGGATGTGCACCGCCGGTGTAGTTGTAGTCCGCGCGGATGATGCTGACATAGCGGCCGGAGACGAGCGAGCTCTGCGTATAGCTGCGCTCCGATTCCCATGGCCGGTTGCGGATGTCGGCAGGCAGATCGCGCATATCCTTGCGCTGCTCGGCCAGCTCCTTGAGCGTCTTCGCAGCCCAGCCATTGCTGGCGGATGTGAGATATTTCAGCAGCGGAGCATCGGACTTGATCGCGGCATCGAAGAAGATGGCGACCTCGGTGTATTTGGCCTTGAGCTGGATGTCGGGTGTGGGCTCGGCGGCGAGGGACGCCTCACCGAACAGGAGACAGGTGAGGGCGACCAGCGCAAACGTCTTCAACACCCTTACTCCGCCGCCTCGCTGTGTCCCAGCCGCGCATTGAGCTTGTGGATCAACTCTTCGGCCGCCTCGGAGATCACCGTGCCGGGCGGGAAGATCGCCTCGGCGCCGGCCTTGTAGAGTTCGTCGTAATCCTGCGGGGGGACGACGCCGCCGATGATGATCATGATGTCCTCGCGGCCCTGTTTCTTAAGCGCGGCCTTGAGTTCGGGCACGGCGGTGAGATGGGCAGCGGCCAGCGAGGAGAGGCCGAGGATGTGCACGTCGTTCTCGACGGCCTGTCGCGCGGCTTCATCGGCGGTCGCGAACAGCGGCCCGATATCGACGTCGAAGCCGACATCGGCGAAGGCAGAGGCGATCACCTTCTGGCCGCGGTCATGGCCGTCCTGGCCGATTTTCGCGACGAGGATGCGCGGGCGGCGACCCTCGGCGTCCTCGAAGGCATCGATCAGCGCCTGAACCTTCTGGACCTTGTCGTTCATGGTGGACGCCTCGCGCTTGTAGACACCGGTGATGGATTTGATCTCGGCGCGGTGACGGCCGAACACCTTCTCCATCGCGTCCGAGATCTCGCCGACGGTGGCCTTGGCGCGCGCGGCATCGATGGCCAGCGCCAGCAGGTTGCCGTTACCGTCCTTTGCCGAGCGCGTCAGCGCCGCCAGCGCGGCATCGACGTCGGCCTGGCTGCGCTCGCCACGAAGCCTCTTCAATTTGTCGATCTGCAGCCGGCGCACGGTGGAGTTTTCCACCTTGAGCACGTCGAGCGCTTCTTCATTCTCCGGCTTGTATTTGTTGACGCCGATCACGGCCTGACGGCCGGCATCGATGCGCGCCTGGGTCTTGGCCGAGGCTTCCTCAATGCGCAGCTTGGGGACGCCGGCCTCGATGGCCTTGGCCATGCCGCCGAGCTCTTCCACTTCCTGGATATGCGCCCAGGCCTTGGTCGCGAGATCGTGGGTGAGCCGCTCGACATAATACGAGCCGCCCCATGGATCGATGATGCGGTTGGTGCCGGTTTCCTGCTGCAAAAAGAGCTGCGTGTTGCGCGCGATGCGCGCCGAGAAGTCGGTCGGCAGCGCCAGCGCTTCGTCGAGCGCGTTGGTGTGCAGTGACTGGGTGTGGCCCTGCGTCGCCGCCATGGCCTCGATGGTGGTGCGCATCACGTTGTTGTAGACGTCCTGCGCGGTCAGCGACCAGCCGGAGGTCTGGCAATGGGTGCGCAGCGACAGCGACTTCGGATCCTTCGGATTGAACTGGGTCAGGAGCTTGGCCCAGAGCAGTCGCGCGGCGCGCATCTTGGCGACTTCCATGAAGAAATTCATGCCGATCGCCCAGAAGAACGACAGACGCGGGGCGAAGCGGTCGACATCGATGCCTGCTGCGAGACCTGCGCGCAGATATTCGACGCCGTCAGCGAGTGTATAGGCCAGCTCAAGATCCTGCGTCGCGCCGGCTTCCTGCATGTGATAGCCGGAGATCGAAATCGAATTGTACTTCGGCATCTTTTGCGAGGTGTAGGCGAAGATGTCGGAGATGATCCGCATCGAGGGCGTCGGCGGATAGATATAGGTGTTGCGCACCATGAACTCTTTCAGAATGTCGTTCTGAATGGTGCCTGTCAGTTTTTCCGGCGGCACGCCCTGTTCCTCGGCGGCGGCTACGTAAAGCGCAAGGATTGGCAGCACCGCGCCGTTCATGGTCATCGACACGCTCATCTGGTCGAGCGGAATGCCGGCAAACAGCGTGCGCATGTCATAGATCGAGTCGATCGCCACGCCGGCCATGCCGACATCGCCCGACACGCGCGGATGGTCCGAGTCGTAGCCGCGATGGGTGGCGAGATCGAACGCAACCGACAGGCCCTTCTGGCCGGCGGCGAGATTGCGCCGATAGAACGCGTTGGAATCCTCTGCGGTGGAGAACCCGGCATATTGCCGGATCGTCCAGGGCTGGTTGACATACATGGTCGGGTAGGGGCCGCGCAGGAACGGCGCGATGCCCGGATAGGTGTCGAGGAAGTCGATGCCCTTGACGTCATCCTCGCCGTAACCCGGCTTCACCAGGATGCCTTCGGGCGTCAGCCACGGCTCGCCCTGCGACGGCGCGCCGGCGGCGACGGGCGAGAAAGCGATGTTGGTGAAGTCAGGAATCTTGGTCATGGTCGTTTCTCGAATTCTCGATTGCGTTCGATGAGTCTCTGAACGTTCTTCTTGTAGGTCGGGTCGTCTGACGGGGGCGTTTCAGTTCTCCGCCAGAGTACCACGTCAAACACTTTTTCAAGCACCTTGGCGATCGGCCACATCAGCAAGTCGAACAGCAAACTGCCCATGCGCGCGATCCTTGTTGAAACACGCCATCTCAATCATGATCCGGATGCTGATAGCTGAACACTTCTGCGCATTTCTCCGGACCGAAATTCTGCATCGTCGTCTTGCTCGGCAGGTTCGACACATTGCCAACCCAGCCCAGACGTGACTCCGTGCCGTATTGCAGCGTCGGCACCACGCGGTCCGGCCGGTCGAAGGCGCCGGTCATGATCTCGATCTTGGTGCCGCCGATGGCGCGGTAGCTCAGCGGCGTGCCGCATTTGGCGCAGAAGTCACGTTCCGCAATCGACGACGACTTGAATGCCGCTGGCTTGCCGCGGGTCCACGCAAAGTTCTCGTTCGGGATATCGGCAAGCGAGGCGAATGGCGCGCCGGTGGCCTTCTGGCACATGCGGCAATGGCAGATGCTGACCCGGGTCGGCGCAGCCGACAGCGCAAAGCGGATCGCGCCGCATTGGCAGCCGCCGGTCAGCGCGGGTTTGCTTGCCGTTGCCGTCATGGCTTACTCCATCAGGCCGAATTTAGTAAATCATGGGCCTGCACCAGCATCGCCAGCGCATCGCCGCCGGCAATGATAAAATCCCTAACGCCTGCGTCGCGCAAGGGCGCCTCGAGGTCGCCGGGGCGGCCTGCCAGATAGATATGCTTCGCGCCGGCGGCCTGAAGCGCCTTTGCTGCGGGGGCGGCCTGGCCGGCATAGAGCTTGTCCGACGAGCAGATACATACCAGCGCGGCGCCGGAGGCCTTCCAGGCCTTGGCGAGTACGGCCGGATCGGAGAAACCGTCGCTGTCGAGGGCTTCGATGCCGCCGGTCTCGAAGAAGCTCTTGGCGAAGGTCGCGCGCGCCGTGAAATCGGCGGGCGTGCCGAGATTGGCCAGAAACACTTTCGGACGGGCACCCTTGCGCGCCAGCAGATGATCCGATTTGTCGCGCAGCGCCTCGAAGGGGGAGGCCAGCCGGACCGGTTCGAGCGGGTTGAACTTGATCTTGTCCTTGCCATAGGGCTTGCCGGGGATCGGCTTGACCTTCAGCACGGTGGCGCGGGCCTCATGCAGGTTCGGGAATTCGCTGGCGCCGGTGAGCACTTCGCGGCGCTTAGCGACGCTGGCCTGACGTGCCGCGCGGGTGGCGGCGACCTTCGGCTGGATCACATTGTTGCCAAGCGCCGGGAAGGCGCCGCCGGCTTTTTCGATGTCCTGGAACTGCGCCCATGCGGCGTCGCACAGTTCGCGCGTCAGCGCCTCGATGCCACCGGCGCCTGCGGCGGGATCGGTGACCTTGGCCAGATTGGACTCTTCCAGCAGCACCAGTTGGGTGTTGCGTGCCGCACGGCGTGCAAAACCATCGGGTAGGCCGAGTGCCAACGTATGCGGCAGCACGCAGATGGAGTTGGCACCGCCGAGACCGGCGGCAAAGGTCGCCATGGTGGCGCGCAGCATGTTCACATAGGGGTCGCGCTGCGTGAGCATGCGCCATGCGGTGTCGGCGGCGATGAACAGTGGCTTCGGCGCGAGGCCGCAGCTTTCCTCGACGCGCGCCCAGAGCAGGCGCAGCGCGCGGAATTTCGCCATGGTGAGAAACTGGTCGGCATCAGCCGCGAGACGCGCATAGACCATGCTGCGGGCCGTCTCGAGCGGAACGTTATGGTCTTCCATCGCGCGCAGATAGGACACCATCACCGCGAGGACGTAAGACAGTTCCTGCACTTCGGAGCCGCCGGCATCGTGGATGATGCGGCCGTCGGCAACGGCGAACGGGCCCTTGAAGCCTTGCGCGGCTAGCTTCTTGATGGTGTCGGTGACGGCGGGCGCCATTTCCCACCAGTTATAGGCACTGGTGCCCCACACCGCGGTGGCGCCGATGGGATCGAGACCAAAGCGGATGTCGCACTTGGCGGGATCGATGCCCTTCGTCTTGATGTAGTCGGCCAGATGCGTCACGGCCATGCGCGACTGCGGGCCGGCATGGAGTTCGATGCCGATCCCGGCGTCGAGGTAGATGCCGTCGAACAGTGTTTCGATGGTTTCGGGCGAGGCGACGAGGCCGAAACCGCGCGCGCCATTGGCGCCTTCGAACACCAGCGTTAGCCCGGTGGCGCCGTTTTCGAGATCGTGCAGGGCCTGCTTGTTCGACTTGCCGGCATCCGGATGGTCGATCCGCTGCATGATCTGCCAGGGCGCGGCAGCCGGACGGCCGGCGATCGGGGCGGCATCTTCCGCGCGCGGATAGATCGGCTGGATCTTGACGCCGTCATAGGTCTTGCTGATCAGCTTCTCGAACGGCGCGCCTTTCAGCACGCCATCGACGAGCTTGCGCCAGTCATCGTAACTCGCAGGCGCAAAATCGGCGGCCAGCCGCAGGTCGTCAGTCGCAGTCGACATTTAGGAACTTCACTCCCGGCATTGCTTCGTGGTTGGGCCGGAAAATGCCATGCCGAGAAGGGGTTGCCAATGCCCGTTACGACATAGGCCTGCGCGGAATCGGCGCCTGGGAACAGGACCAGATTGGTTGGAAGTGCCTACAAGCCGGTCCGTCGTCACCGTCCCGCGCACGCCTTCGGCATGCCAGACGGGGGCGACGCGGGAGGCCGGCGCTCAATCCAGATCCGGCAGCCGCTCGATGCCGTCGGTTGAGAGGGCCTTGAGATGCTCGGCAACGGTCTTGCCTGATATCACCCGGTCCGGGGCGATTTCGGCCAGCGGCACGAGGACGAAGGCGCGTTCGGTCGCGCGTGGATGCGGCAGGTGCAGTTCCGGCTTGGCCATGACGACGTCGTCATAGGCGATCATGTCGAGATCGAGCGGCCGCGGACCCCAGTGTCCCTCGGCAACGCGGTTGCGGCCGAACTTGTGTTCGATCTTGTGCAGCGTGAACAACAGCGCGTGCGGATCGAGTTCGGTCTCGATCTCGATTGCCGCATTGACGAAGTGGTCCTGCGGCACATCGCCCACCGGCGGCGTGCTGTAGTCTGCCGAGCGTTCGATCAGCGCGGCCTGGGTCATGCCGCAGATATTGCCGATCGCCTTGCGGAAGGTCATGCGGACATCGCCGACATTGCCGCCGAGCGCGATGAGGACGCTGGCCATCAGCTACGCCCGCGATCTGCGCAGCACCACGCCGACATCGTCGAAGATCGCGGCGATCGGCGCGTGCGGCTTGTGTACGGTGACCTTGACGGAACTGATGCGCGGAAAATCCGCGAGCACCGCATCGGCTACGGCACCGGCGGCGCGCTCCAGCAGCTTGTAATTGGTGTCCTTGAAGGCGGCGATCGCGGTAGCGACGACATTGGCATAGGACACGGTATCGGCAAGGCGGTCGCTGCGCGAGGCAAGGTCGATATCGGCATCGAGTTCGAGATCGATGACGAAACGCTGCCCGACGACGCCTTCGTAATCGAGCACGCCGTGATGGGCATGCACAGATACGCCCTTGATGAAGATCATGTCGGTCATCTTAATTCCTCGATGGCTGCGGTGACGCGCAGGGCCTGAACGGTTTCCGCGACGTCATGGGCGCGGACGATTTTGGCGCCGTGCCGCACCGCGAGCAGATGCGCGGCGAGCGATCCGCCGATGCGCTGCTGCGGCTCCGACGGCACGACGGTCGATATGAATTTCTTGCGCGAGGCGGCGATCAGCACCGGCAGGCCGAAACTGGTCAGCTCGTCGAACCGCGCCAGCGCAATCATGCTCTGCTCAGGTGTCTTGCCGAAACCGATGCCGGGGTCGAGCACGATGTGGCCCGCGGGGATACCGGCCCTCGAGGCGATCTCCAGCGAGCGCGCGAAGAAGCTCTTGATGTCGTCGATGATATCGATGCTGGCATCGACGTCGTCGCGGTTGTGCATGACGACGACCGGCGCGCTGTGCTCGGCGATGACGCGGGCCATGTCGGGATCGCGCTGCAGGCCCCAGATGTCGTTGGCGATGGCGACGCCGGCGGCGAGCGCTTTCGCGACGACGGACGCCTTCATGCTGTCGATCGACACCGGCGTGCCGAGCGCGACTACGTCGGCCAGCACCGGCACGAGCCGCGCCCATTCTTCATCGGCAGTGACCGGCCGGGACCCATAGGGGCGCGTGGACTCGGCGCCGATGTCGATGATCCCGGCGCCCTCGGCAATCATCCGCCGTGCCTGCGCCAGCGCGCGCTCCGGGGCATCGAACTGGCCGCCATCGGAGAAGGAGTCCGGGGTGACGTTCAGGATGCCCATCACGGCAGGCACCGGCGATGCCAGCAGCGCGGCCAGCACCGGGTGGACCGTCGGAGCAGACGTGGTCGGACGCGCGATCATGAGGTCGCTTTGCGCGGTCGGGGGGAGGGAGTCAAGATCAGGGGCGCCGACGCTTTCTTATCCCTCCCCCAAGCGCTGCGAAGCGGCGCGCAGTGGGGAGGGTGGTGCGTTTGAGAGCGAAGCGAACAAACGCGACGGGTGGGGCGCCACACATGCAGCTATCTATGCGGCACCACCCCCACCCGACCGGCCTGTTGGCCGGCCACCCTCCCCACGCAAGTGCGGGGGAGGGAGAAGAGGAGCGTCATTGTCAGCAACTCAATACGAAATCTTCAGCGGCAGCTGGCGGGCCTTTTCGATCAGATCGCCGACGGATTTCTCCGAGGGCATCACCCGGACCAGCTTGCGCTTGTCATTGGCCTCGCGCATCGCCACAGCGAGGCGGGCGGGATTGCGGTGGGTCAATTCGCGTACCGTGTTAACGCCGGAGGCGCGGAGCAGTTCGGCCTTGGCCTTGCCCATGCCGGGGATGCGCAGGTAGTCCGCGAGGTTTGCCCATTCGAGCAGTTGCTGTTCGTTGAACCCGGTCTTGGCGGCGAGTTCCTTGCGGCATTTGGCAGAGTGAGCGGCGTCCAGCAGCCCTTCCATGGTGCGGATGCCTGCTTTTTTCAGTTTGGTCGCGGCGAAGGCCGTCAAACCGTCAATCTTGGAGATGGGATATGTCATGGTACTCGGACGTATGAAGATGCGTGACGCTTACGCGCGGCTGCTGACGTAACAGACGGTCAGGAGAACTGGCTCAGGCCAGGTGTGCCGGCAACGATCTCGTCCATGGCATCGGCGCCGATCTTCTCGCGGCCGAACTTGAACAGTTCGCGCGCGACGCTCTGGATCTCGCCCATGCCGAGGCCGAGACCCATCAGCTTGCTGCCCAGGGCCATGATGCCGCCGCCCATCAGGCTGCTCAATCCGCCACCGCCTTCCGACGATGCGATGGCTGCGTCCGCACCCGGAATCTGTTCGATCAGTGCGGTGACCGGCGCGGCCGGTGCTTCCTTGCGCAGGAACCCCAAGATAATGCCGATAGCCGTTTCAGCCACAGCTTCATCGATGCCGACCTTTGCGGTCAGCGCTTTGATTAATTCGTCCATGATGCCCCGCCTCACACCGGTTGAGTGCCGATGCCCTTATGTTGAAAAGTGATCTTGAGCCGCTGCGATTCGAATTACAAGCGCGCCAACTCGTCCGACGTGCGATTCAGTGTGATCGCGTATCGAGTGTTGCACCAATGCAAGAGCAAACGTGAAATTTTGGTCAATTGTTCGCAGATGCGACAATGCCGGACTTTGGAAACAGCAAAAAAATATGGCTTGCGTTTCGTCAGTAGAAACAACGGACGGGTTTCAGGTGTGGCGGGAACGCTTTGCGTTTCAATCGCTCGCCAAGATGCGGTAAGATCATGGTGAGCCGCAAATTTTTTGAAATCTTTTTCTTGATGCGTGCGACAGAGGCGATCCGATGGCGACCACCGAACTGAAGTCAGGCGATACCGACGGCAAGATCTTCATCGGCAAGGGCGACCAACCGGCATGGCTGACGCTGGCCCTCGGCAATCGCCACGGTCTCGTCACGGGCGCGACGGGAACAGGTAAAACCGTATCGCTGCAGGTCATGGCGGAGGGCTTTGCCCGTGCCGGCGTGCCGGTCTTCGCTGCGGATATCAAGGGCGACCTCTCAGGGATAGCCGAAGTCGGCGAGGGCAAGGACTTCATTTTGCAGCGCGCCAAGGAGATGGCGCTGACGTTCCAGCCCGATCAGTTTTCGACCGTGTTCTGGGACGTGTTCGGCGAGCAGGGACACCCCGTGCGCGCGACCATCTCGGAGATGGGGCCACTATTGCTGGCGCGGCTGCTCGATCTCAACGATGTGCAGGAAGGCGTGCTCAACGTCGCCTTCCGTGTCGCCGACGAGAACGGCTTGACGCTGCTCGACATGAAGGATCTGCGCGCGCTGCTCGATGCCATCGTGCCGATGACCGCCAAGAAGGACGAGGTCGATCCGCTTGCCGATGTCCGCAAGTCGGCCTTGAGCTTCGGAAACGTCACCAAGGCGACAATCGGTACCATCCAGCGCCAATTGCTTGTGCTGGAGAACCAGGGCGCCGATAAATTCTTCGGCGAGCCGGCGCTGGAGCTGAAAGATTTTCTAAAGACCGACCGCGACGGCCGCGGCATGGTCAATATCCTCGTCGCCGACAAGCTGATGTCGAGCCCGCGGCTCTACGCAACCTTCCTGCTGTGGCTGCTCTCGGAACTGTTTGAGGAATTGCCCGAAGTCGGCGATCTACCGAAGCCCAAACTGGTGTTCTTCTTCGATGAAGCGCATCTCTTGTTCAACGATGCCCCGAAGGCGCTGCTCGACAAGATCGAACAGGTGGTGCGCCTGATCCGCTCCAAGGGCGTCGGCGTCTATTTCGTCACCCAGAACCCGATCGATGTGCCCGATCGCGTACTCGCCCAGCTCGGCAACCGCGTTCAGCACGCCTTGCGCGCTTTCACGCCGCGGGACCAGAAGGCGGTGCAGGCGGCAGCACAGACCTTCCGTGCCAATCCGAAACTCGATACGGCCACGGTCATCACCGAACTCGGCAAGGGCGAGGCGCTGGTCTCGTTCCTCGAAGGCAACGGCACGCCAGCCATGGTCGAACGCATCATGGTGCGTCCGCCGACCGCACGTATCGGGCCGATCACGCCTGAGGAGCGCAAGGCGATCCTCGCGGCGAGCCCGGTGAAGGGCAAATACGACACCGCGATCGATTCCGAATCCGCCTATGAGATGCTGCAGAAGCGCATTGCCGGCACGGCGGCGACGCCCGCTGAGGCTGGCGACGCGGCGGGCGGCGGCGGATTCCTGGGCCAGCTCGGTGCGATCGTCGGTACCATCTTCGGCACCAATACCGGCCGCAACAGGCTCTCCACCGGCCAGGTGATTGCGCGGAGCGTCACCCGCAGCGTGACCAACAAGGTCGTCGGCGGCATCGTCGCCAATGTCGGCAAGCAGATCGGCGGCTCGCTGGGAAGCTCGATCGGTCGCGAGATCGTGCGCGGCACGCTTGGCGGGATTTTGAAGCGGTAAGCTTCGTCCGGACTGCCCGTTATGCACCCGCCCGCGGCTTTGCAGGTCCCGGCGCCATCTGCTACCCACCGCGGTCTGAACCGCGCCGTGCCGGCGGGTCTTTGAAGCGGGACTGCGAAGTGACGAAAAGTGACGGTGAAATGCCGGTTTTGCGGTGGCCGTCCTTGCGGCAGCCGCTGGACGTACTGTTTCTTCTGACCTGCGTCCTGCTGACCGCGGATGTGCTCGTCCCGGAAATCTTCGGTCACGGCAAGACCAAGGACTACGCGTTGTGGTTCTGGGCCGGGCAGCAGGTGTTGCATGGTGCGCCGCTCTATGAAGCGAAGACCAATGGGGCGCTGGACTTCATCTATCCGCCGCTGTCGGCGGTTTTGCTGGCGCTCCCGAGCTGGTTCGGCAAGGTCCCGCTTTATCTCCTGCTCTCGATCCTGAATTCGGCGGCCTGGGCGATCACCAGCCAGCTCTCCAATGCCATGACCGGTTCGAAGAAGATTCCGGCGGCGTGGCTTGCGGCGCTGCCGGGCTTTGCGACCATCACCTTCGTGTTCGACATGTACGATCTCGGCCAGCCCAATCTGGTGTTGCTGGCGATGATGCTGCTCGGCTTCTGGTGGATGCAGAAGGATCGGCCGTGGCTCGGCGGCAGCATGTTCGCGCTGGCGACGGCCATCAAGGTGTTCCCGGTGGCGGTGCTGCCCTATCTGTTGTGGCGGCGGCACTGGGCGGCCTCGGCCAGCATGATCATCTGCACGCTGCTGTTGCTCTATGTCGTGCCGGCGCCGTTTCGCGGCTTCGAACGCAATGCTGCCGAGGTGAAGACCTGGTACACGGAAATGGTCGGCTCCAGCTCCGAGAAGGGCTTCGGCCAGCGCGACGAGCAGAACTGGTCCTGGGTCAATCAGTCGATCATCGCGATGACGCATCGCCTGGTACGGCCGATCGACTATTTCCAGGACGATCGCAAGCGTGGATCGGCCACGATGAACGTGATCGATGTCAGCTACAAAACCGCGAACCTGATCGTGCTCGCCGTCTCCGGTCTGATCGGCCTCGGCTTCATCTGGTCGCTTTTGCCGCGATCGAAACTCACGCCGCGCTCACGTGCCGAAGAACTCGGCGTCCTGTTCTGCCTGATGACGGTGGCATCGCCGCTGGCGCGGCAATATTACTTCATGTGGCTGTTCCTGCCGCTCACGGTGCTGATGCATCGCGCCGCCGATGATCCCCGCCCGAATGTGCGGACCGGAACCTGGTCGCTGCTTGGCATCATTGGTGTGCTGATGGCGCTGTCGATCCCGGTCTTCCCGGCCATGCTGCAGGCCTGGGGCAACAATCTGCTGGCGACCGCGCTGCTGGCAGGCGGCCTGATCTGGCATATGCACCACCCGCCGGTGCTGCTAGATTCCACCGAAGTTCCGGACCATCACGCTTAAGGAAATTCGCTCATGTCCAATACGCAGCTTGCATCCGTTCTCGATCGCGTCGATGCCGATTTCGACAAGGCTCTGGAGCGGTTGTTCGCACTGTTGCGGATCAAGTCGATTTCCGCCGATCCGGCTTTCGCCGAGGACTGCAAGGCGGCCGCAAAGCATCTGGCCGGCGAGATCGAGGGCCTCGGCTTCAACGCCGAAGTACGGCCGACCGCAGGGCACCCGGCCATCGTCGCCACCGCCAAGGGCAACACCGGCAAGCGGCCGCATGTTCTGTTCTATGGTCATTATGACGTTCAGCCGGTCGATCCGCTAAACCTGTGGCATCGTCCGCCGTTTGAGCCGGTCGTCACCAAACATGCCGATGGCCGCGACATCATCGTTGCGCGCGGTGCGCAGGACGACAAGGGCCAGCTCTCCACTTTCGTGGAAGCCTGCCGGGCCTGGGTGAATGTCACGGGCTCGCTGCCGATCGATCTCACCATCTGCATCGAAGGCGAGGAGGAGGTCGGCTCGAAGAATTTCGTGCCGTTCCTCGAAGCCAACAAGAAGGATCTCGCCGCCGATTTCGCGGTGGTTTGCGACACCGGCATGTGGGACTCGTCGACCCCCGCGATCACCACGTCGCTGCGCGGCCTCGTCTATGAAGAGGTGAAGATCACCGCGGCCAATCGCGACCTGCATTCCGGCATCTATGGCGGCGGTGCGCGCAATCCGATCCGCGTGCTGACCAATATTCTCGGCAAGTTGCATGACGACAACGGCCGCATCACCATTCCCGGCTTCTACGATGGCGTGAAGGATCTGCCAGCCGACATTCTGGCGCAGTGGAAGAGCCTCGGTCTCACCGCGGAGAGCTTCCTCAAGCCGATCGGTCTCTCGATTCCGGCCGGCGAGAAGGGCCGCGAACTGATCGAGCAGATCACGTCGCGTCCGACCTGTGACATCAACGGCATTGTCGGCGGTTATACGGGTGAGGGCTCCAAGACCGTGATCGCCTCGCATGCGTCGGCCAAGGTTTCGTTCCGCATCGTCGAAGGCCAGGACCCCGGCAAGATCCGCGATGCGTTCCGGGCTTTCGTCACGTCGCAACTGCCGGGCGATTGCACCGCGGAGTTTCTTGATCACTCCAATGCGCCGGCCATCGCGCTCGACTGGAACATGAAGCCGCTCGCCGCTGCGCGCGATGCGCTGACCGACGAGTGGGGCAAGCAGGCGCTGCTGATCGGGTCCGGTGCGTCGATTCCCATCGTCGCGGATTTCAAGCGCACGCTGGGTCTGGACTCGCTCCTGATCGGCTTCGGCCTCGATGACGACAATATCCATTCGCCGAACGAGAAGTACGATCTGAAGAGCTTCCACAAGGGCATCCGGTCGTGGGCGCGGATCATTGCCGCGCTGGCGGATGTGAAGAAGTAAGCTCGCAATAGCCATCATTCCGGGGCGCGAGCGCCACTTGGCGATCGCGAACCCGGAATCTGGTTATGTGACTCACTATGGGATTCCGGGTTCAGTTCCGTCGCCTGCGGCGCCGGTTCTGCCCTCAGGCACACCAATTGGTGTGCCGGGGAATGACGGTGACGATGAGAGAGTCTGCCATGTTGACCCAGATCAAGGGCAGCGCTGGGCTCGCGTGGTCGAACGATAAAAAAGGGAGAACGCCGTGTCTGCATCCGAAATCGCCAATACTCATTTCTCTGCCGCGATGGCGGCAGCGCAGGCCGCCGGGGTCGATCAGGACAGCGTCTGTCGCTCCCTTGTGAATCTCGTGGTCTCGAAATATCTGGAGACAAGGACCGCGGCTGACGTCCAGTCGGAGCTGCGTTTCGTCGCCGACAATTGCGATCCCGACACGGACTTTGCGTTCATGCGGCCGTGATGCGCACTCGTCATTCCGGGTTCGCTCGCAGGTGCGGGCGCCCCGGAATGACGAGAAAACCAGAACAAAGAAAAACGCCGCCCGGAATTGGACGGCGTTTTGAATCACTGTGTAGAGGTATGTAACCCCTCTATAGCACCAAATCTCAGGTCTTGTAAGACGGATCGCGGCGGTCGAGCTTGCGCAGCATCGGCGGCCAGACCAGCTTGGTGGAGCGCAGCTCCGACCTCTCGGGGTTTGAGACCAGTTCGGCGTTCTTGTCGATCACGATCTGGTCGACCGGATAGGCGGTCGGGCCGAGCATACGGGTGCGGACCTGCATGGTGCAGGCGCGTTCCAGATAGTACATGCGCTCGAAGGCCGAAGCGACCGAGCGGCCGACGGTCAGCGTGCCGTGATTGCGCAGCAACATGGCGTTCTTGGTGCCGAGATCCTTCTGCAGGCGCGGGCGCTCGTCGTGATCGAGCGCGACGCCTTCATAGTCGTGATAGGCGAGTTCCGGAATCACGAGCTGAGCAGTCTGGTTCAGGGGCTGCAGGCCCTCCATGCAGGAGGCCACTGCCGTGCCGTCCGGCGTGTGCAGATGCATCACGCAGCCGGCGTCTTCGCGGACTTCATGGATCGCCGAATGGATGGTGAAGCCGGCCGGGTTGATGCTGTATTCGCTTTCGGAGAGCTGGTTGCCGTCGAGATCGACCTTGACCAGCGACGATGCCGTGATCTCTTCGAAGATCAGGCCATAGGGATTGATCAGGAAGTGATGGTCGGGGCCGGGCACGCGGGCGGAGATGTGAGTGTCGATGAGATCGTCCCAGCCGTAGAGCGCAACGAGGCGATAGGCCGCGGCGAGATTGACGCGCTGGGCCCATTCGCCCTCGCTCATATGCGACGGCACTTCCTTGAGGCGGGCTTCGGCTGGTGACATGTTGAGTGCTCCCGGATTGACTGGCAGTGTTTTGGCATTTGACTGATGCGAGCCTAGTCCCGCTCCGGCGGGGCAGCAAGCCGGACGGTTTGCGCGGCAGACATGCTTTCCGGGCGGCAGAAGGCCCGATCGCGACATTCAGGAACTAAAACGCGCGCGATAGTCCTGCGGCGTGGCAGAAAGTAATCGCAGGAAGCTGCGCCGCATGGTTTCTTCGGAACCGAAGCCGCAGCGTTGCGAAATGCGTTTCACCGGCAGTTTGGTTTCCGAGAGCAGCCGTCGCGCGGCCTCGACGCGCAACTGCTCGACCGCGCGGGCGGGCGTGACGCCGGTGGCGTCCGCATAGTGCCGGCTGAAGCTGCGCTCGCTCATGCCGGCCTGTTCGGCCAGCATGGGCAGCGAAATATCGTCGGCGAGATGCTTGCCGATCCAGTCATGCAGCGCGTCGAATTTGTCGTCCGCCGTCTGCAGCGACAATGCCGCGCTGAATTGCGACTGGCCGCCGGGGCGCTTGAGAAACACCACGAGATGACGCGCCACCATCAGCGCGACGTTGCGGCCGAGGTCTTCCTCCACCAGCGCCAGCGCGAGATCGATCCCGGCGGTCACGCCGGCTGACGTCCAGAACACGCCGTCGCGGACGAAGATCGGATCGGACTCCACATGCACGTTGGGAAAGCGCTGCGCGAGTTCGGAACACCAGGACCAGTGGGTTGCGGCACGACGGCCGTCCAGTAGGCCGGTCGCGGCGAGCAGGAAGGCGCCGGTGCAGACCGAGGCGGTGCGTCGCGCCTTGGCCGCGCGCTTGCGCACCCAGGCAACCATCGCGGGATCGGACGCGGCGGCATGGACACCGGGACCGCCGGCAATCAGGAGCGTGTCGATCGGCTCGGCGTGGCGCGGCAGATCGCTTGCAGCCAGTCCGAGGCCGGCAGAGGCGGTGACGCCATGGCCGCCGCGCGCGATCACGCGCAGCTTGTAGGGCGCGGGCTTGCCCTGACGCTGCATGATCTCGTTGACCGAGGCGAACACCTGAAGCGGGCCGGAGACGTCGAGCAATTGCACCATTGGAAAAGCCAGCACGTCGATGGCGCGCGGGATCGTCGAAACGGTGTTTGGCGGAGAACGAGGGGTCTTTGGCATTTCCGCCAGAGTGTGCCGGGCTAGGGTCGGCTTGTCCATTCACAAATATTCGGAGGAACCGATGATCCCGCCAGACCAACATCTCCAGATCGGCTCGCTGCTGTTCGAGGGGCTCGATCAGATCGATCTCACCGGCCCGTTCGAAGTGCTGTCGCGCATTCCCAATTCGACCTATCGCGTCTACGGCAAGACCGCCGAGACCGTGCGCGACTACAGGGGGCTCCGCATCACGCCGGATGCCGCTATCGCCGAGGCGCCCCAGCTCGACGTGCTGCATATCCCCGGCGGTTTCGGCCAGGAAGCGCTGATGGACGATACGATCGTGCTCGACTGGATCCGCCAGCAGTCGGGACATGCGCGCATCTTCTCGGTCTGCACCGGCGCGCTGATCTGCGGCGCCGCGGGATTGCTGATGAGCCGACGCGCCACCACGCATTGGGCATCGTTTCATCTGCTGCGCTATTTCGGCGCGACGCCGGTCAACGAGCGCGTGGTGATTGACGGCGACTGGATATTTGCTGCCGGCGTGACCTCGGGCATCGACGGCGCGCTGCGTCTCGCTGCCGAACTGCGCGGCGCCGAGGTGGCGCAGGGCATACAGCTCTTCATGGAATATGCGCCACAGCCGCCGTTCAACAGCGGCACGCCTGAAACAGCACCGGCCGCGGTACTGGCGCAGACCCGTCAGTCGGTGGCGAAGATCACTGCACAGCGCGAAGCCACGGCGCAACGGATAGCAACGAAGCTCGGCATCATCGTGCCGACAGCGGCGGAGTGAACGGCACGCGCGCGCCTGCACGACAATCAGAAGGAAGTACGATCATGAACCTTACCCATATCCACGCTTTCACCGCGGCGATGCAGCGCAAGGACCTCGACGCGATGCTCAGCCACATGGCCGACGACATCGTGCTGAAGACGCCGCTCGCCGCAGAGCCGTTCAAGGGCAAGGCGGCGATCCGCCCGGTGGTCACGGCGCTGCTCGGCGTCGTCGATAGGTTCGACTTTCGCGAAGTGCTGCAGGGACCCGAGCATGTCTCGGCATTCTTCGGCATCACGGTCGGCAGCGAACAACTCGATGGCGTCGACTACTGGCGTCTGAACGACGTCGGTCTGATCCAGGAAATGACGGTGTTGTGGCGGCCGCTGCCGGCCGCGCTTGTGGTGGAGAAGAAGCTGGCGGCAGCCGCGTAAGGCGGTGTTAGTTCTTGGGCCGCTTCGACACTTTGCCGGAGCGGCCGCGCGCCGTCGCGCTGTCGCGCAGCACCTGTCCGACGATGGCGGCGGCCTTGTCGATCTCCTGTTCGTTCCAGGCGGAAAAGCCCATGAACAATCCCTGGCCGGCGACAGGTCCGGCGAAATACATGGAGAGCGGACGGGCCGTCACGCCGAGTTTGGCCAGCCGCGCCGAAATTGCGCGATCGTCGCGATGTGGCTCCAGATAGGCGAGGAGCTGCATGCCGCCTGCCGGTGGTTCTATCGTCAGGTGATCACCGGCATGAGCGTGCAGCGCCTGCAGCAGATGATCGCGCCGGCTCCGATAGACGCGTGTCATCTTGCGGATATGTGCCGCGAAGTAGCCATCGTCGATGAATTCGGCCAGCGCATCCTGCACTGGTGCTGGCACGATATGGCTGCCGTGGCGCTGCGCCTTTTCAAAGAGATCAGCGAGATCCGGCGGTACGATGGCGTAGCCGCTGCGCACGTCTGAAAACATCGATTTCGAGAAGGTGCCGACATAGAACACGCGGCCATTGTCATCGAGGCCCTGCAGGGCGGCGACCGGGCGGCCGTCATAGTGGAATTCGCTATCGTAGTCGTCTTCGACGATCGCCGCGCCGATGTCATTGGCAAATGCGAGCAATTGCTGCCGCCGGCTGACAGGCATCAGCCGTCCGGTGGGATGCTGATGCGACGGCGTCACGAAGATCAGCTGTGGGCGATCGCGGCGGCCCTTGATGGAGAGGCCGCTGCGATCCAGCGAAATGCCGCGCATGTTCGCGCCGGCGGAGTCCAGCGCTGCGCGCGCGCCGCCATAGCCGGGGCTTTCGACCCAAGCGAGATCGCCGGCATCGAGCAGCACACGGGTAATCAGTTCGAGCGCGGCCTGCGCCGACGGCATGAGAATGATCTGGCGCGCCTCAGCGCGCACACCGCGATACGCGACGAGATGGCGGAGCAGTGCGTTGCGCAGCGAAGCGCGGTTGATGGCGGGATCGCCCGTTGATCCGCGTCGCGCAGCGCGGCGCAGGCAGCGCGCCCAGATGTCATGGGGAAACAGCCTGGCGTCGGCCAGCGCCGGCGCCAGCGGCAACGGCCGCCCATTGTTGACAAACGGCCAGTCCGACGTCCGCACACGCTCGGCCCAGCGCGACACCGCGAGCGGTTTGGGCCTCCTGTGCGGGATATTGCGTCCGGTGAGCAGCGCCTTGCGCTCGGCGGCGGCGACCGTGGGGCGTCGCCCCTGTGCGACGTCGAGATAGCCCTCCATCGCCAACTGATCGATGACGGTGGAGACGGTGTTGCGCGCGAGGCCGAGCTGCAGCGCGCAGTCGCGGCTCGACGGCAGGCGATGGCCCGGCGGCAGCGCGCCGCTCAGGATCGACGCACGGAGCTGATCGTAGAGCTGCCGCGTCAACGTTTCGCCGCTTGCGGACCCGCGCTCGATATCGATCAGCCCCGCGAGAATGTCGCCCATCAAACTGGCTCAGTCATTTTTACTGGAATGGATCTTTGATTGGGGCCAGTAAAACCTAGTGTCCTCGGTCTGTCGAGTGCGCCATGCACCGAAGACGTGAGATGAAGCCATGTCCGAACATCCCCTGTCGCGCCGCACGGCGCTGCTGCTGTTTGCCGTCGTCGTGACCATGTGGGGGCTGAACTGGACGCTGACGAAATTTCTGGTACAGCACATTTCGCCGCTGTGGTCGGTGGCAATCCGCGCCGTGATTGCCACGCTCGCTCTGGCAGCCATTACGCTCGCGCGCCGGCAATTCATCGTGCCGCGGCGCGGCGACATGCCTGTGATCGTCAGTGTCGCGGTGCTGCATATGGGCCTATTCTCGGTGCTCGTTGCCTTCGGCCTGCAATTCGTGCCGGTCGGGCGCTCCATCGTGCTCGGCTACACCACGCCGCTCTGGGTCGCGCCGGCCGCTTGGCTGCTGCTGCGCGAACCCGTTCCGAGGGAACGTCTGTTGGGCATTGTCCTCGGACTTGCCGGCATCGCTGTCATGTTCAACCCGTCGGCATTCGACTGGAGCAACGGCAATGCATTGATCGGCAGTGGGCTGCTGTTGCTCGCGGCTTTGTGCTGGGCGGCGAACATCGTCTATGTCCGCGGCCACCGCTGGATCTCCGAGCCGTTTCAACTCGTGTTCTGGCAGGCGCTGCTCGCGAGCGTGCTGCTGACCACGCTGGCGCTGATGCGCGAAGGTGTTCCTGACATCGCATGGACGCGCGAACTTGTCGGAGCACTGCTGTTTGGCGGGATCTTTGGCACGGCGCTGGCGCACTGGGCGATGGTGATCATCAACCGCAGCCTGCCGGCGACCATCACCTCGCTTGGTCTGCTGGCGACGCCGGTGATGGGCGTTGCGATTTCCGCGCTGGTGCTGGGCGAAGCGATCGAGCTGTCGCTGATCGCCGCCATGGCCATGATCCTGGGCGGGATTGTCATCGGAACGATGTCGCTCAAGAGGCCCGATGCAGCAGTGGCTGCGCAGCCTATCCCAGCTGCCGCCCGACCATCTCGCCAATCGCCTTGAACACCGTCTCCAATTGCGGGGCCGTCGGCGTGCCGCCCTGCGTATAGGCGGCGATGACAACGGGCTGGTCCGGCTTCGGCCAAGTCACGGCGATGTCGCCGGCGGCGTCCTTGCCGTTATTGCCGGTCTTGTCGCCGATCTTCCATGCCTTCGGCAGCCCGGCGCGCAGGCGCTTGTCGCCGGTCTTGCAGTTCACCATCCAGTCGGTGAGCTGGTTACGCGAGGCGGATGTCAGCACGTCGCCGGTCACGAAGCGTTTGACGTTGCCCGCCATCGCGGCGGGCGTGGTTGTGTCCTGCGGATTGCCGGGACGCGAACGGTTCAATAGCGGTTCGTTGTGATCGAGGCGCGAGACGCTGTCGCCGGTCCTGTTCCAGAAGGCCGTGAGGGTGGCCGGACCGCCGACGCGCGCCAGCAGCATATTGGCGCAGGTGTTGTCGCTGAGCTCGACGATGGCCTTGCACATGTCGGCAACCGAGAGCGCGCCCTTGGCAAGATTGTCGCGCGCGACCGGCGCATATTGCAGAAGGTCGGCGGCGGCATAGGCGATCATCTGATCGGGCTTGTCTTCGCCGCGGTCGATGCGGGCGAGCACGCAGGCGGCGAGCGAGGCCTTGAACGTGCTGCACATCACGAAGCGCTCATTAGCGCGCCACGCGATCTTTGCGCCCGTCTTCAGGTTCTCGGCATAGACGCCGATCCGCCCGCCGGTGTCGCGTTCATAAGCCTGCAACGCTGCCGGCGCGTCCTTTGCCGTTTCCTTGGCAAAGGCCGGCCAGGCCATGAGCGCCGGCGCAGCCGCCAGCAATGTTCGTCGATTGATCATCATGGCGTGTCATTCGCGGGCGAAGAGGGAGAATTGATGGCGGGCGATTGGGTATCGGCAATTTCGCGGGGAAGGGGATTGCGCTACACTCTGATTCTGGCGCAGCCCACGCCTCCCCCCTCCAGCGGGAAAGTATCGATCATACCGGGCTCTCTGATCACCGAACCAACTGTTCGAGCATCAAGCATAAGGAGGGGTTGTGACAACGCTCGCACCAGGAGGTTCTCACGATGCGTCTTTCTGCGCCTGTCTACCAATTGAAGCGCAAGGCCAGGCTTCTTTCCCGCACCGATAACATTCCGCTGCACGAGGCACTCGACCGGATCGCGGTGCAGGAAGGCTTTGCGGCATGGAGCCTGCTCGTCGCCCGGATGTCTTCGGCCACGCCGGCGGCGAAGCTGTTCGAACAACTGTCTCCGGGCGATCTCGTGCTGGTCGGCGCGCGCCCGGGCCATGGCAAGACGCTGATGAGCCTGAAGCTCGCCGTGGAGGCGATGCGATCCGGCCATCGCAGCGTGTTCTTCTCGCTGGAATACGCTGAAAAGGACGTACTGGACCGTTTCAGTGCCATCGGCGCGGACCGGGCGCGTTTCGACGGCCTGTTTGAATTCGACAATTCCGACGACATCAGCGCCGATTATGTCGTCCGGAAACTGGCGGACGCGCCGCGCGGCACGCTTGTGGTGATCGACTATCTGCAACTGCTCGATCAGAAACGCGAGAACCCGGCATTGATGGTGCAGGTGCGCGCGCTGCAGTCATTCGCCAGGGAGCGCGGGCTGATCTTCGTCTTCATCTCGCAGATCCACCGGTCCTACGATCCGGCGGTGAAGCCATATCCCGATCTGGAGGATGTGCGGTTGCCGAATCCTGTCGATCTCGGCCTGTTCAGCAAGACGTGCTTTCTGAACAACGGCGACATCAGGTTCCAGGCGGCGCGGTAGGATGTGAGCCGAACCGCTTAGCGAGATCATCGCTAGGCGGTCGTCGCCGGACCGCGATAGTCAGCCAGCCGGGATGAAGCGGAGGGTGCCTGCTTGACGTGTTGGCTTGCCGGTGTCGTTCGTATGATTGATGCCGTCCATGACAGGCACCTCAGGGAAATCGAACGGGCTTACCCCGTCCAGGCAAGCCACGTTCACGGCATACAGGTTCTGGTCAGATCGCCGCTGATGATGCGTGTAGATTCCGCAGCGGGAACAGAAGAAGTGCTGCGCCGATCCGGTATGGAAGCGGTAGGTTGTCAGCGCATCCTCGCCCTGCAGGATCTTGATCCCGCCCATTTCCGCCATGACGACGACCGCACCCCGCATCCGGCAGTAAGAACAGGTGCAGCGGCGGATCGAATTGAAGCCATCGCTGAGCGTCGCCTCGAAACGCACCGCGCCGCAGTGGCACTGGCCAGCCCGAACCTTTGTGTCGCCCGACATCCTGCCTGTGTCTCCTGTGGCGATCCCGGCGCCTAAGGGGCGGGGATCGCGAGCAGGCTCGAAATGCTGCTGCCGCGGATGTCGTAGACCTTGGCGAAGACGACGTCGTCGCGCTTGATCTCGGCGATCACGGGAGCAGTGAGGCCCTTGCAGTAGAACTCGCCGAGCGTCATCGCAAAGTCGGCCGACTGGCTATCCCAGCCGATGGTGAAGTCGGGACCGAGGGCGACCTGTGCCGGACGTTGCGGGCCGCACACGGCGACCTTCCATTTGCGGCCGGCCGGCGGGCTTTCCTGGCGCTCGACGATCTGCTCGCGCAGCGCGTCGGAGGCCTGCTTCAGCGCAAGGCCCCAATAGTCCAGCATGTACAGCGCATCGGCCTGGCGAACGGTACCGGCGATGTAGTTGAAGTGGGTGTACTGATACGGATGCAGCCGGATCATCTCGGCCGTTGGCAGCATCAGACCGAAGGAGAATACGGCGACGGCAGCCGCTTGCGCGCCGCGATGATTGACGCGCAGCCAGTCCATCAGCGCCGCGAAGGCCGCGCCGCCGAGCACGGCCATTGGCGGGAGCACGAAGATGAAATGCCGGATGCCGTTATACAGCGCCGGGCGCTTCACCATGGCGATCACCAGCGGCAGTGTGGCGGCAAAGGTCAGCATCAACAGGATGGTCTTGCGACGCGCCGGTACGGTGTCGCGCGACAGCGACATGATGGTCAGCGCAATGCCGCCGAAGGTGAGGCTGAGCAGCACTTCCGGAAGCTGCAGCGCGAACAGCGTCGGCAGATAGGACCACGGCATGTCCGGCACGGAGATCATCGCGCCGTCGAACATCTCCTTCCACGGCTTCTCGAAAAAGTGCGAGAAGTAGCCCAGTGCGCGCAGCGGATTGGCGGGCTCGAGAATCGACCACGGCCAAATCAGGCCCATGATCAGATAGCCGAAAGCGATACCCGGCAGCAGCACATAGAGCACATGCAGCAAGCGATGCGCACTCTCGCGGACGCCGTTGGTGCGCACATCCTCGATCCACAGAGGCATGAAGCCGATCACGGCGTAGATCAGCGTCAGACCGGCGAGAATGCGGCAGCCGATCGCGCAGCCGGCACCGAGGCCCAAGATCAAGACCGTGCGCGGTGACGGGTTCGGATATTCCTGCGCAAGGCGCACCAGCCCGAGCATCAGGATGACCATCGCCACGGCGAAAGGCGCATCCTTCGGGTTCATGAACATATGGCCGTAGAAGGTCGGGCACAGCGCCAGCAGCAACAGCGTGGCGAGGCCGCCTACGGGGCCGGCGACCCGACGGCCGAGACGCCAGGTGACGCCGAGGCCGATGACGCCGACGATCGCGCCGAGCAGGCGTCGCGTCTCGAACAGCTCCAGCGGGATGATCTTGTGCAGCAGCGCGGCCGCCATATCGAAGCCGCCGCCATACATGTAGAGATTTGCAAACGACAAAGCGCCGGTGTCGGTGAAGCCCGACCCGTACATCTTCAATAGAAGATCGGCATATTCAGCGTGGGTATAGTCGTCCCATCCGAGACCATAGTCCCGGAAGGTGAAGCTTGCGACGATACTGACAACGACAAGCGCCAGGATGGCGAGGTCGTCACACGTCCGTTCCACCGAGCGCCTTATTGGCGTGTCGATGGCCGCAGTCGTAATCGATGACATGGCGATGGATAACCCGGTGTCCCCAATGGCTCGGCTTTAGCGCTCTTTGAGCCTCGTTTCCCCGGCATCGATATAGCGCACTTCTCTTTTGAAGTAATTGAGAATTGTGGCTGAAGTTTCTTAATGCGTTGCAACAAACAGGACAAGGTAAAAGCTTTACCGTTTAGGGATAGATCGGCGCGGGCTGTCCCAAACCTGTTGTCTCCGGTGGAAGAAAACTCTCCCAAAACTTACCACCAGGCCGATGTACAAGGGATGAACGCAAAATGCCGTTTGGCGGTGCACGCAATATGACGCTATCGTGGCACCCATGGCGAGACTCGCGAGTGGTCCGTCGAGGAGTTCGAAGACTATGAAATTGCTGCTGATTGCCGGGATCGGGGTCATTCTGGCGGGCCTTGCCGCGATCGGCTTCGGCATTCCGGTCAAGGAATTCGGCTTCGGCAATACCCTGATCCTGACCGGAACGGTCGGGGCCTGCACCGGCTTGATCATGGTGAGCATGGCGCTCGCCGTCGGCGAGCTGAAGAAGTTTGGGCCACAGGGCGAGATCGATGAACCGGTTCCGTCGCCCCGGCTGCCGCGCCGGGAACTGAAACTGCCGCCGGTTCCGGGGGAGGACGCAGAGGAGGCGGATGACGCGCCCGCGCCGGCCCCGCTGTTCAGCCGTGACCAGCCGGCCGCGCGACCTGCCGTTCCGGAGCCAGGTGTTCCCCCGTGGCAGGACGAAGTGCTGCGCGACCGCGAGCGGCTTGCGTCCGCTGCCGCCGAGGCACCGGTGCCTGAGGAGCCGAAGCGTCGCAATCTGCTGTTCCAGTCATCGCGCCGGGAGCGGGAGAGGGCCGAAGCCGCTGCCGCATTCGAGGCGGCCATGCCGACGCCGGAGGCGCCCGCCGAGCCGCCGAAGAATTTCGAGGATGCCTGGCCGCAGCCGGAGCGCTCGCGCTCCGACGCGATCCGCCGCGCCGCCCGTACGTCGCCCCCGCCAAGCGATAAGCTGCCGGATGCCGCACTGATCCCGGATCGCTACGTTCCGCCGACGCCGGCCGAAGAGCCGCCGCAAGCATCGGACGTCACCGTGCTGAAATCGGGAGTCGTCGATGGCATGGCCTATTCGCTGTATTCCGACGGCTCCATCGAGGCGCAGATGCCCGAAGGCATGATGCGCTTCGCCTCGATCGACGAGTTGCGCGAGCATCTCGACAACAGGGGCTGACGCCGCTCAGCCCCTTGCCGTGGGCGGTCACTTTCAGCTGATCTCGACTAATCTTGCACGCAGAATGAAACCGGCGCGCTATACGTTGTTATTGCCCTTGTGGCTGTAATCCCCGCATGATTGTCAAGTAAAGTGCGGCTCGAATCCTTGAAAGACGACGGACCATGAACGACATCGCCGGCAAGAGCTTCATCGATCTCACGGCGACGATCGTGTCGGCCTATGTCGGTCACAATCCAACACCGGCGTCCGAACTGCCGGCGCTGATCGGTCAGGTTCATGCCGCCCTGGTGCGGGTGTCGAACGGCCGGCCGGAGGTCGCGGCGGAGCCGGCCAAACCGGCGGTGTCTGTCAAGAAATCGATGACTGCCGAATATCTGATCTGTCTGGAGGACGGCAAACGCTTCAAGTCGTTGAAGCGCCATCTGCGCACGCAGTACTCGATGACGCCGGAACAATATCGCGAGAAGTGGGGCCTGCCGGCCGACTATCCGATGGTCGCGCCGAACTATGCGGTGGCGCGTTCGCAGCTCGCCAAGAAAATGGGGCTGGGCCAGCAGCGCCGCCGGCGCAAGTGACCTGAACAGGTGACCTGGGCAAGCGATCTGGGCAAGTAATCCGCACAAGTAAAGCTAAGCAATAAAGTCAGGTTCCATCCGCAGGAACCAATATAGAACAAATCGGAGACGAAGAAAGCTCTGCGTCTGGATGCGGGATACATCTCCGGCCACGCGCTATTGGTGTGTGACAACACAGGCAGGCGATACGTGAACTTGGCGGGTATGACGGGGGACTTTCAGCGGACGTCGATGCTATCCAGCGCATCGTGGCCGTGCCGCGAATTCTGGAAGTGATCTGTCGCGCGCGGTCGGGCTTTGCCCGCAGGTCGTGGCCTAGGACTGCGATGAACTCTTCGCGCGCGCCGGCCGCGGATCAATCGCCGTCGCCGCCGGAAACCCGCTTTCTCAACGCCGCGGCTTTGAGCGATCGTGCGAAGGCATTGGTTCTTTTGAATAAAAGCCCATAAAGGAATAAAGTCTAAAATTCTGCTTGCCGGGTCGTTTGGGATGTGAGCTTATTATCCTAAATGGAGTCGCCCCGATGAAGACATCCCGCAGCACCGCCAAGCATTCCGACCGCGTCGACCGCCATCGCGCGCAGCATCTGTCGCTGGAGACGCGACAGATCCTCACCGAGGACGGCGTCGCCAGCGTCCTCGTCAATGACAGCGAAAGCCCGCTCGGCTGGCTGGCCCGGCGCAAGGGCCGCGATGGTCGCAGCATGATCAGTCCGCATCAGTTCATCGCCGGCGAGAAACTGCGTGCCGATTTCACGCGCGGCAACATGGCGCCGCGCATGACGGCGAACTGGGCCGCGCCGACCGGCGGCCGACCACGCGGGGCCGGCAGCAGTCCCGGCGAGATGACGGACGTCATGGTGACGTCGCGCCAGCGCGTCAGTCAGGCGCTGAATGCCTGCGGGCCCGAGTTTTCAGGGATTCTGATGGATGTGTGCTGTTTTCTACGTGGCCTCGAAGACGTCGAGCGTGAACGCAACTGGCCGGCGCGTTCGGCCAAGGTTGTGCTGCAACTCGCGCTGGATCGCCTCGCGCGGCATTACGGCCTCGCCAGTGAGGTCAGGGGACAGCCATCGAAAGTGCGAACCTGGCTCGCGGATGATGCGGCGTTCGAGACCTAGCTCGCCGTCGCCAGCGTCTCGGTGGCGTCCCGGCGGATACGCTCGACCATGGCGCGCAGGCCGTTGGAGCGCTGTGGGGTGAGGTGTTCCTTGAAGCCGAGTTCGTCGAACACCTTGATGGCGTCGGTGGCCAGAATGTCCTCGGCCTTGCGGCCCGAATACAGCGTCAGCAGGATCGCGATCAGCCCGCGAACGATGTGCGCGTCGCTGTCGCCGAGATAGCTGAGCACCGGCGTACCGTGGTCGCGGGCGACCTGGCGCGACAGCCAGACCTGGCTCGCGCAGCCGTTGACCTTGTTGGCGGAGGAATGTTCCTCATCCGGCATCGGCGTGAGGCTGCGGCCGAGTTCGATGACGTACCGGTAGCGGTCGTCCCAGTCCTCGAGTAGCTCGAAATTATCGCGGATATCGTCAATCGTGGTCATCGGAGCCTGCAAGCAATGTCAGGCCCTATATAGGGACGAACAGCGCCGAAAGCGACCGCCGTTTGCGGTAATTATCCGCCGCAATCAGCCGTTTAGGGGGCGACGGTGGGCGGCTGCCATTCGGCGGCGAGATCGTCCTGGGTGAGCGTGTCGGGCTTCACCATGGCAACCGCGCCCTGATCTTCGCCTTCGCCACCGATCGAGCCGGTGGTATCCGGCTTCTTCTCGGTGATGATCTGGTAGATTTTCTTCGCGCCGTCCTTGGCGCGTTCGCCGATCACGGTGGCGGCATGGCCGCCGACTTCGCAGGTTGCCGGCTGGCGCTTGCAGAATTGCGCCATGTCGGACATCGCCGCGCTCGCAGCCGATACCGCATCGGACGCGCCGATCTGAGGCAGCTTGTCCGACTCTGGCGTCTTGTCCCTTGGCAGCAGCACGAGCACGAGCCCGAGCCAGAATGCCATGCGAAGCAGGAAGAACATCGCGAACCCCGTTAGTCTCTGCGAACCGTTGCGATTTGTCGCAATTGGGATCGAAGTTAGCAGCCGTCGATAAATTGCAAGTATTTGCGATGCGGTTAAATCGACGAAAATTCGCTTCATTCGGTTTGGCGTAAATTTTCCATTGATGAGCTGTTCGTGCGTTTTCCGACACGATGTTGGGGATGCACACTTTCGAAACCATATGGGCGCGGCGATGGAAACTACTCGTTCACCATCGTTGCCGAATGGAAAGGCGAAAACTCCTCTTAAATCAGCACTTGCGCGTTAGGCATGGCGAACACGGGATGCGCTTTAGCGTTCGCTTAATGTCGCTCTGACACGTTGGCGCAACGATAAAAGGAGGCGTTTCGGCGCGTCTGAGTTTGACGATCAAGCCGAAGCGAGAGCAGTGACAGTATCGACCATCATTCGCGACTGCCTTGATGCCATGCTGCACCCTTCAGCGCGCTACGATGCGCTGACGAGCGCGCGTCATCGCGCATTCATGGCCCCGCGTCTGCTCGGCAGCCTTGCGGCCTTTGCGGCTTTTCCTGTCTATCTCGCGCTGCGCGGCGCGCCGAACGCGATCGAGGTTGCGGCCTTTGCCTGGTTGATGGCGCCGATCCTCGTTTCATATTTTCTGTCGCGCACTGGTCGCTATGAAAGCGCGCAGGTGCTGTCGTCCATCGCACTCGCCGGCCTCGTGATGATGATGGCGATCTCCACCGGTGGCATCAATTCGTTCGCGGCGATCTGGCTTGTCGTGGTGCCGATCGAGGCGGCGCTCTCGGCTTCGCGCCGTATCGTTGCGTTTGCATCGGCGCTGGCGCTGTCCTGCGTCGGTATTCTCATCGTGCTGACCAGCCTTGATTGGTTGCCCGCATCCGAAGCCGGTGTCGCCGGCCATGGCGTCTTCACGGCCTTTGGTATTGCCTCCGCCACCATCTACGCGGCAGGTTTGGCCTTCGGCGCGGAGTCACTGGCACGCACCAGCGTCTCGCTGCTTTATGTTGAGGAAGACCGCTATCGCCTGCTGGCGCGCAATATGAGCGACGTGATCTCGCGTCATCGTCACAATGGCGCCGTGCAGTTCATTTCGCCGGCGGCTGAAGCACTGGTCGGCGCGCCCGTGCAGCGGCTGCTCGGCCATGGGTTGTTCGACCGCGTTCATGTGGCCGATCGCCCGGCCTATCTCACCGCTTTGTCGGATGCCGCGCGTGGCGGCGAAGCCCGCAGCGTCGAATTTCGTCTGCGTCGCGATGCCGCGCGCAACAATGAGCGCCTGCGCCCATCCGGGTCCGAATTCATTTGGGTCGAAATGCGCTGCCGACCGATGGAGCAGGGCGCTGATATCTTGTCGCCCAATGCCGATGCGGAAGTCGTCGCGGTGCTGCGCGACGTCACCGACCGCAAGCTACAGGAAGAGGCATTGGCGCAGGCCCGCATCGAGGCCGAGCGCGCTGATGCGTCCAAGACGCGCTTCCTCGCCACCATGAGCCACGAACTGCGCACGCCGTTGAATGCCATTATCGGCTTCTCGGATATGCTGGTGCAGGAAGAGCTGATGATGCTCGATGCGACCAAGCGCAAGGAATATGCCCAGCTCATCAACGATTCCGGCCAGCACCTGCTGTCGGTCGTGAACGGCATCCTCGATATGTCGAAGCTGGAGTCCGGCAATTTCGAGATTTCGCCCGAACCCTTCGCGCCACGTCCGGCGCTGATCAATTGCTGCAATCTCTTGGCGTTGAAGGCGCGCGAGAACGGTATCGATCTTATCACCGATGCGCCGAAGGATCTGCCCGAGATCAACGGCGATCCGCGCGCGTTCCGGCAGATACTGCTGAATCTCGTGTCCAACGCCATCAAGTTCACCGAGCGCGGCGGCAGCGTCACAGTGGCAGCGGGCGTCGAAGGATCACGCTTGATGCTGCGCGTCAGCGACACTGGCGTCGGCATTGCATCGGACGATCTCGCACGCATCGGCGATCCGTTCTTCCAGGCCGGCAAGACCTATCAGCGGCGCCATGAGGGCACCGGCCTCGGTCTGTCCATTGTGAAGAGCCTTGTCGGCATGCATGGTGGCGAGATGCAGGTGCAAAGCCGGATCGACGAAGGCACTACCGTCACAATTGCGCTGCCGCTGGAGTTTACGCCGCAGGCTGAACACGTCAGCAATATCGCGATCTTGAATCCTGTGGCGCGCACCGCGCCATCCGACCAAGCCCATCAGGTGAAGAAGAGTGCCTAAAGCCAGTTCCAAA
Organism: Tardiphaga sp. 813_E8_N1_3; assembly: GCF_051811025.1. NCBI lineage: Bacteria > Pseudomonadati > Pseudomonadota > Alphaproteobacteria > Hyphomicrobiales > Nitrobacteraceae > Tardiphaga > Tardiphaga sp. 813_E8_N1_3. The sequence continues at coordinate 3,369,436 of NZ_JBPWQE010000001.1, read as the reverse complement.
GCGACCAAGTCCAAACGTGGCCGTGCCGTCGCCATCGTCGACGAGCCCGCGGAGCGCGGCATCGTCCTGCGCATCCTGCTGCACAGTCCGAAGGATCTGGTCGCCGGCCTGATCGCGTTCTCAGCGGTCAGCGCCATCATCGCCAATGCGATCTTCCTGCAGAAGGGCCATCATCCGTCGCCGATGTTCGGTTCCAGCACCGTCGTTGCATTTCCCGCACCGGCACAGGTCGCCAATCCGCTGCCCAAGCCGCGTCCGCTGGATGCTGCGTCGTCGGACACGAAGCTCGATTCCCGCATGCTGGATTCCAAGCCGGTCAACAGCGCCAACGAGCCCAAGCCATCCCTCGCGGCTAAGCCCGTCGAGCAGCGCGCGGCTGATCCGGTCGGCAATCTCCTGAAGGTGCCGGCACCACCGGCGACCACGGGCGCCGTGGCGCGCCCGCCGGCAGCGATCCCGAATTCGACAAAGACCGATCCGCTCGGCGATCTCATCACCAATACGCGCCGCGTCGCCGCCGTACAGCGTGCGCTGACGGAATACGGTTACGGCCAGCTGAAGCCAACCGGCAATGTCGGCTCGGACACCGCAGCCGCGATCCAGCGCTTCGAGCGTGAACGCAAGCTGCCGGTCACCGGCCAGGTGTCCGATCGCATGGTGCGCGAACTCGCCACCGTCACCGGACGCGCGATCGACTAGCGTCAGTCCCGCGGCTGCCCTATCGTGGTTCCCATGAGATTGAAGTCAGCAATATGGGTGGCCGCATATCTGCGCCGCTGCCAGACCGAAGGTGTGTTCGGCGCCGTGCGTCGCCGCGGTGCGGAGGAGGCGGGCGCCGTGTTCGTGAAGGTCGCGCTGCTGGATGGCACCGCGATGCTCTACACGCCGGCACCGCAAAGCGCCTATGACGAGAGCCGCCCTGTTGATCGCGTGTTCGCGCCGTCGCCGCCGCAGCCTGTTGAGGAACGCAAGATCGAAGAGCGTTTGCAGAAGGAAATCTCGTTCGATCCCGACGTCTGGATCGTCGAGACCGAGGACAAGGCCGGGCGGCATTTTCTCGAATTGGCGAAGGGTTAGCGCCCCGACGAATTCCGCGTCACGCGCGTGATATCCTCGCCGGGCTGAACGCTCGGCCGTGCCTGCGGCGCGTTTGGCCGTGCGCGATGGCGCTCATCGTCATAGAGCGCGGGGCGGAACTTGGCGCGCGTCGCTGCCATATGGGCGCCGCGCCAGGCGGCCACCATGATCAGTGCCGAGCGCTCGCTGAGCACGTCATACATGCGCGCGATCCGGTAGACATTGGTCACCGATGTGCCGAATTCCGGATTGAGGAACAGCAACACGCGCTGGAAGATGTCGCTCTTCATGCCGAGCGCCTTGGCGCAGCAGGCAAGCGGCTCGCCACCGGGATCGCTCACGACCTGTTCGGCAATGCTGGCTGGCAGCATCAGCGCTTCGCTCAGCTCGCGCGCAAAGTTGTCGCGGTCTTCGGCGAAGGCGGCCATTTCGAGGATATGCATGGCGCGGGCGGCGCGCGCCTGGGGAATACGGGCTGACGACCGCAGCGGCGTTTCGGCGAGATTATGCAGGATCTGCGCACGCTCGCCGCTCGACGCGGCAAAGAACAGCGTGCTGATCTCGGACGCATCCCTCGGGGCCATGGCCATATTGGCGGCGACGCGCATCTGCGCTTCGCTCGGCTGCTTCACGGTCGGCACGGGAGACTCGGTGGTGGAAATGGGCTGCGCGAGCGGCATCGATTGGCCGGGTTCGGTCGGGCGCAGATTGAGCCGGTGGAGGATTGCGCGGGGTGTGTTCGGATAGATCGACAGACGCGCGCGCACCGCGGCGCGGGTGGCGTCATCGACCTGATCGATCAGGCGTGCGGTGAGTTCGACGAACTGCTTCTCTTCGTCGATCGTATGGTTCGGCGCCTGGACATAAAGATCCGTCAGCACGCGCAGCAAGGTCGGTCGCACGTCCACACCTTCGCGACGCGAGAGCGTCAGCAATCCGTCAAAGCCCGGAAACATCGGAGGTGAGGCAGGCATGGCATACGCTTACTAGGGGAACCTTGCCTCAAATTATCGCAGACGCATTAATATGTGTTTAACCATGGGCCGCTGGCCGAGGCAGATCTGATTCCGACGAGTCGGTTCAGCCATGCGGCGCGAGCTGCATATGCGTCTGTTGATGTCGCGCGGTGTCTCCGAGCCGTTGTCCCGACGATGCGTGCGGCGTTAACACGCCATTAACCATGACTGTCCTTAATGACGGTGCGTCGGCAAAACGGGCGAAGCGGCGCGGAGAGACTGGATAATGAGCACCATCATCAAGTTTCCGGCGGATGCGGCAGCGCGACGGCTGGGTGTGAATGTGGCGCCATCTCCCCGCGAGACCTCCGCGGAAATCCTGATCCTGCCGGTGATCCGAATCGAACGTCAGATCGACGACAGCAATGGCGGCAGCGGCCCGGAAGAGGGCACCGCGCCGGGACGCCGCCGCAAGCGCCGCGCCCGTTCCTGACCCCGGACCTGTCCTGATGTCGGCGATATCCCATCCGAACCGGATACGGCTTCGGCGCAAGACGTCGTTTCTTGTGCCGTGTTTCATGCTTGTGAGTTTGATCGGCAGCACGCTCGGCGGCTGCGCCGGCGGCGATTTCGGCCGTACCCGCAACAATGCGGTGACCGACGACATGCATCGCTGGATCGGCGTCGAGGCGACCGGCAGCGTCGGCCTGAAGTCGTCGGAATTCCAGCTCACCGATCTCGAACGCCAGATGCGCGATCTCGCTTATCCGCTGATCGAGCCGCCGCATTCGCGCCCCCTGTGGAAGAGTGTGTTCGGCGACTACAAGCCGATCGCATCGCCATGGCGGCAGAACGTCACCTACGATCGCACGGCCTATGGCCGGCTGCTGATCGACGAGCCACACCGCTCGCATACGTCGCGCTACAGCGTGCTGATGGACGACGCGCGCGACGACATCCTGCGCTTCGAAGGCTTCTATGCGACGGCTGCGAAAGTCGTCGAGCTCGATCGCAAGCGCAATGCCAGCCTGAAGCTGGTCTCGGCGCTGGAGCCGAAGGAGCGCGCCGACGCCATCGCGCGCATGGATGAGAACGCGCTGATCGTGCAGTGGGTCGAGCAATGCCTGCAGCGCCGGGTGTCGTCCTACAAGTGGGCGCTGGAACGGATGGTGATCCACGCCCCCGATGGCATGGCGTCGAGCGCCGATATGCTGATCGGCGAGTTGGCGGCGCAGACCACGGCCATGGCCGGCAGCCTCACGCCAGTGCGCCCCGGCAAGGTGCTCCAGGTCGGCGGATAGCTGGAAGCTTCGGGCGGATTACGCCTCGCTAATCCGTCCTACGGCGTCGGATTTTTCCGCTGGCTTTATCTGATCGTCAGGCACGGTCTGGCGGCCCAGAATCTGCCGTGCGCCCTTGCGCGAAAACGGCTGCACGATCTGTCCCAGAAAATCCGGCGCGACCTTGCCGCTGATGCCGAGCCGGTCCGGCGACGCCTTGGCGGGATTGAGATAGGTGCCGAACACATGGTCCCACACCATGATGTTCTCGCAATAGTTGCTGTTGCCTTCCTTCAGCGTCTTCGAATGATGCCAGCGATGCAGTTTTGGCGTCGCAAAGATCGGATCGAACAGCGCCGTGCGCGTCTCCACATTGCAATGGGTCAGGAGGCCGGTGATAGCCGTCACCGCGCCGACCCAGAGGAAGACCGGCAACGGTGCATCGAGCAGGTAGAGCGGCGCCTGGCTAAGTGCCATCTTGATCAGCGAGTCGATGACGTGGAAGCGTCCGGTATTCACCACCCAGAGCCGGACCACGCTGTGATGAAGCGCATGGAAGCGCCAGAAGAACAGGTTTTCATGCGCGATCCGGTGTGACCAGTAGAGGCCGAATTCGGCAATCACCAGCGCGAGTACGACCTGCGCGATCAGCGGCCACTGTGTCGGCCACAGATGCGAGGCGTGATCGCCCGCGCGCGTCAGGGTCGCCATCGCCATCGGAGCGATCGCGGTGGCCGCGACAGCCAGTTGCGCCGTGCCCTTGGTCAGCAGCGTATGCCCGATGTCATTCAGTGTTTCGCCATCATGCTCCAGCCATTCGGCGCGATGCGGCGTCATGCGCTCGAGCAGCACCATCGTCAGCAGAAGCGCGGCATAGACGACATTGAACCAGAGGATCGGTGCGTTGCTCGCGAAGGCAACCCACGCGCCCGTCAACGCGCCGAAATACAGCAGCGGCCACCAGACGGCGGACAGGAAATGGCCGACGGCGGTGCCCGACGTGTCGGACGTATTTCGGTGGTTCTGCATGGCAAGCCCCGTTGTCCCGCCGATTCGCAGACCGACGATGGACACGGAGCTTCGCCGCGGCAGATTGCAGGCAGATTACGCCAGAGGGCTCCCTAGACGTTTTCCATGCGGAAAAACGTCACGGTCGAGGTCGTCTTACAGCTGATAATTGACGCCGATGCGGACGATATTGCCTGTGATGTCCGAGTCGACACCGATCATTTTTGTCCCTCGCCAAAAGGTATTGCTGGTCAGCGTGGTGGCCGTATTGCCGATGGATCCGAGATTGAAATGCAGATACTCGATCTTCGCCGTCCAGTTCGATGCAATCTTCGTTTCCAGGCCGCCGCCGATCGTCCAGCCGACCAACGTCTCTGACGCGGTGCCAGTGGAGCAGAGAACATTTCTGGCACAGGGTTGTGTCGGTTCCGGCACAATACCGGTCGTGACCTTGGCCTGTCCGTAAGCGAGACCACCGGTAGCAAATAGCAATGTATCCGGTGTCGCCAGATAACCCAGTCGCGCGCGTGCCGTGCCGAACCATGACAGCTCGGTCGTGTGGCTGGTCAGGGTTGTGGGATTGGCACCGATTTCTGGCGCGTCATAGGCAGCGGTGCTGGCCGACCTGGCATAGGAGAAGTCGGCTTCGAGGCCGGTGACCCATTGGCCGAATTGCCAGTTGTAGCCAATTTCGCCGCCACCGATCGCGCCGCTGAGGCGTGAATCGAGCGAGCGCGGCATCGAGCCTTGTGACTGGAAAAAGGGAATGAAGACCGTATCGATCGCCGAAATGCTCGAAGCGCTTTCGGCCCAGCGATAGCCGACCGTGCCGCCGATATAGGCGCCGGTCCAGCCTGGCAGGGGAGCGGGTGCCGCCTTGTAATGCGGTTGAGCGAGATTGTCTGCGGATAGCGCCGGAGTTGATGCCAACAGAACGCAACCAATCACGCACGCGAATTTCGCAGATGTCGACATCAAGCTCTCCAGATACGTCGGGGCGTGAATTCCAGATACGAAAGCCCTCACGCAGCAGGTCTTTCGGCTGGCGGGTCCGGATCGCCCAGATTCGCCTTCGCCAGTGCTAAGCGTGGCGGGATTTCGTGTCGTCACCCCGAAGTATGATGTGGTAAAATATGCAACGTGTGCGCATCCGGAAATTGACTTCGATCTCGCCCTGCCACACCAGAGCGCGCGCAATCACGGATTTGGAATGTTCATGGACGTTGTCGACAATGACGTACTCTCTTCAATCATCGGAGATATCTACGACTGCGTTCTGAACCGTGAGGGATGGTCGAGTGTTCTCACCCGCATCACGCAGACGATGGATGCGGCCTACACCACGATTGCGCTGGCTGGTACGTCAGACAATCACGGCCGGTTTGCTGCCCAATCGCCCTGGGATGCCGAGCGCATGCGCGCGCTGCAGGACTACAGTTTCGATGATATTCCGGGCCTGAAAGCTGCTGTGGTCGGCGATATCGATACGCCCGTATCGACGCTCTCGCTGATGCCCGAAAGTGAATTGCAGCAGACCGCGTTCTTTCGCAATTGGGCCGGACCGCAGGGATTGCGGGAAGGAAGTATCGTCAAATTCGTTCACACGCCGGATCGCATCGGTCTGCTCGGCTGCACCACCTGGGCGGACAGGGCGGCCGTGTCTGCCGAGGATCAACGATTTCTGACCTTGCTGTCTCCGCATTTACGCAGAGCTGCGATGATCAGCGACCTGCTCGATGACGTGCGCGTGACGGCGCATCTGTTTCGCGAATCCCTCGAGAACCTCGCAGTGCCCGTCGTGCTGACCGACGCGGCCGGATCGGTGCTCCATGCCAATGCAAGTGCCGAACGTATGTTTGCAACGGATGGTCCGATCCTGCGTCAGGGGCGAACCATTCAGGCACAGAACGCATTGATGGGTGATGCCTTGTTGCAGGCAATCGCAAGCGCTGCGTCGGACCTCTCGCTCGGCGCCAAAGGAATTGGCCTGCCGGTATCGGCGGCAGGACAACCTCCCGCTGTCGCCTATGTCTTGCCCTTGATTGATGGTACGGCGCGCGCCGCCTTCCGTCCGGCATGTGCGGCCGTCTTCGTCTCGACAACGACCTCGGCCTCTCCAATGCCGGAGGCCGTCCTGACAACGCTGTTTGAACTCACGCCCGCCGAAGCGCGCGTGCTCGTGAGCGCCGGAAAGGGGCTCAACCCGTCCCAGACTGCTACTTTGCTTGGGATCTCAGAGAATACGCTGAAGACACACCTCAACCGGATCTACGCCAAGACCGGCAGGTCGCGGCAGGCTGATCTCGTGAAGCTCGTGGCGGATATCGGCACGCCGCTGGCAACGGGATAGCTCGGTATAGCTGATGGCGCGATAGCGAGCGCTCAGCGCTTGCCCTTCACCGGCGCAGCAGGTGGATCGGTCTGCACCCGACAATTCGATGCGGCGAGGGATGCCTGGGCCTGGATCATCAGGCCGGGCTCGGCGGCGAGCGCCTTCAGCACGATCAGGCCGGTCGCGGTCGGCGAGTCGATGATGAGGCGGTCGGCGGACGTGACGTCCTCTTCCTCGGGCAGCGCCTCGTGCTGCGCTTCGGTCATGAGATCGAGCTCGATGACGCGGCGGCCGGCGGAGCGGTCGTTGATCGCATAATAGGCCACATCGCTGCGGGTGTAGAACGACACCGATGTGTAGGACTGGCTGACCGGCACGGTGAGCTTGATCGGTCCTTTGGCCAGGTCGTAGCGGCAGACGGCCATGGCGAAGGCCGGGTCCATGAATGGCAACAGCGCATTGGCCGGCTCGGTCTGCGGCAATGCTGTCACTGCGTTCTCTTTCGTCACCGAGGCGAGGCGCGAATAGGCGTCTTGCGTGGCGATGCGCGGCAGTGCCAGCACGCTGACAAGATGCACGATGCCGCCGAGCACGACACCACCGATGATTGCGAACAGCAGCCGGATCATGGGCAGCTCACCGTGGCAATGGTGGGCATCGGTGCGTCTTTCTGCGTCCGGGTGGCAACGCCAACCGGCGTATCGTAGAGCCGCAGCATCAACACATAGCGTTCCAGCGCTGATGTCGGCAGCCAGTTGCCCGCGCGCGAGCGCGCAGCGATGCGGATCTCGAACGCGCCGTCGGCATTGCGCACCACTTCCTGGCTGGTGAAGCCGTAGCGCTGCAATGTGTTGGGCACGAGCCGGCCCTTGGTGTCATAGAGCGAAAGCGTCCAGAAACGCGCAGCCGGTGTCACGCCTGACACGACGATATCGCAACGACCGTCCAGCGGCTTTTTCTTGTCGTCGGTGGTGGCGGTGAAGGTGACGCCGTCGCCCGTGCCGATCGGCAATTCGCCCGACCGTGCAATGGACGCACGCGCATAGGGATCGATCTCGCTGGTGCCAGTGCGCGGGCGCGCAGTCCATGCACCGATGGTGAGTGTGCCAAGGTCTGTGCCGCGGGTTGCGGTGGTCCAGGTCAGACCGAGACCGACAGCAGTGGCGATCGCGAGCGCCAGGAGCGTGAGGAAGATCAGCCGCACGTGCGCACCGTCATGATAGCAGCTTCAGTTCTTGCGCGACGCGGGGGCGGTTGCGGATGTGGTCGTTTTGGCATCCGGTGCATCATTCGCCGACGCGTAGCTCTCGGGGAAGGCCAGCGCGGAGGAGGCGCGAGGCTTCAACGGTTCGTTGGATGATGTGCGACCGGCTGTCTTGCCGGCATCGTCGAGAAGCTTCTCGACACGCAGCAGGACGTCGGCGCCGCGGCGCGTCAGCACCGGCGGCGGGCCGGGCTTGGCGTCCTGCGCGTTGGCCGCCATGACGGATGAGGCGGCTGCGGCAGGATTCTTGGTACCCGCGCCGACACCCGGGATTTCCTTGATCTCGATGCCCTGATGGGCTGCGACCATGATGTCGTGCCATGTCTGCGCCGGCAGCGAGCCGCCGGTCATGCGATTGGTCGGCGAGTAGTCGTCATTGCCGTACCAGACTGCGCAGCTGAAGTTGCCGGTGTAGCCGACGAACCAGGCGTCGCGATACGCATTGGTGGTGCCGGTCTTGCCTGCGGTCGGAATGCCGTCCAGCGCCGCGCGGCGTGCGGTGCCTTCGCTGACCACGTGGCTCATCATGCCGGCCATATCTGCGGCGACGGAGGCCGGGATCGCCTGCAACTGTTTCGGGCCATCGCGGTCGAACCGCCAGACCAGATCGCCGGCGCCGGTGCGCACCTCCAGCACGGCATGTGGCTTCGACGAGCGCCCCTTGTTCGGGAAAGTCGCATAGGCGACGGCGTGTTCGAGCACGGTGACTTCGGTGGAGCCGATCGGCAGCGACGGCGTATCAAGCAACGGCGCCGTGATGCCGAAGCGGCGCGCGGTCTCCACGATCTTGACGCGGCCGGCCTTGGCCGGGTTCTGCGCGCCCTTGCCGAGCGCAATCGAAATCTTCACCGGCACGACGTTGATCGAACGGGTGATCGCCTGCGTCAGCGTCACATTGCCGGAATAGGAGTGGCCGTAGTTCTGCGGGCACCAGTTGCCGATACAGACCGGGCCGTCGAGGATGATCGAGGTCGGCTTGTAACCGTTGAGCAGCGCCGTTGTGTAGACATAGGGCTTGAACGACGAACCTGGCTGGCGCATCGCGTCCACCGCGCGGTTGAACTGGCTTGCGCCATAGTCGCGGCCACCCACCATGGCGCGGACGCCGCCTTCGAGGTCCGACACCACGGTGGCTGCCTGTGTCGCATGATAGTCGCGGCCGAACTGACGCAATTGATTTTCGACGGCAGCTTCAGCGGCGCGCTGCACATTCATGTCGATGGCGGTGCGAACCACGAAGACGCGTTCGATATAGGATTTCGGGAATGTATCGACGAGCTTGCGCATCTCGTCGAAGGCCCAGTCGAGATAGTAGTTCGGCGAGATTTCCTGACGGCGATCGACGGCGACCGCGGGATTGCGCCGCGCACCGAACACCTGACCTTCGGTCATGAAGCCGGCATCGACGAGGTTGTCGAGCACCACGTTGGCGCGGGCGCGCGCGGCCGGCAGGTTGATATGCGGCGCGTATTTGGTCGGGGCCTTGAACAGGCCCGCGAGCATCGCAGCTTCTGCAAGATTCACGTCGCGCGCGGATTTGTTGAAATAGAAATGCGCAGCGCCGTCGACGCCGAACGTACCGCCGCCCATGTAAGCGCGGTCGAGATAGAGCTTGAGGATCTCGTTCTTGGTCAGGCGGGTTTCCAGCCAGATCGCCAGGAACGCTTCGTTGACCTTGCGCTCGATGGTGCGCTCGTTGGACAGGAACAGGTTCTTGGCGAGCTGCTGCGTCAGAGACGAGCCGCCCTGGCGTACGCCGCCGGCCTGCGCATTGGTCACCAGCGCGCGCGCGGTGCCGGCGATGTCGATGCCGAAGTGATCGTAGAAGCGGCGATCCTCGGTGGCGAGGGTGGCCTTGATCAGATTGTCCGGGAAGTCTTCCAGCGGGATCGAGTCGTTGTGCTTGATGCCGCGGCTGCCGATCGGATTGCCGTAGCGATCGAGGAACGTGACCGCGAGGTCGGATTTCTTCAGCCAGTCTTCATCGGCGGTTTCGCGAAACGCCGGCTGCGCCAAAGCGAGCATCAGGATCAGACCGCCGAGGCCGATGGTGGCCATTTCCGACAGCGGCTCGATGAACACCCAGCGCTTCCAGCGACCGACATAGAAGCGGTCCATGAAGGTGGAGTAGCGCTCCCAAAGCTCGCGGGTGCCGCGGCCGGATGAGAATAGGCCGGAATCTATGCGCGCATCCAGATCCAGCAGGAAATGCCGGAACTTGGTCTTCCAACGGGATGGCACGATCTGAGGCACAGGGGCCCTTGGTTTGTTGCGATATTCTTGCGTCACGCTTGCGACGCGTGTGGATGTCTTGCGGACATATTACGGCGATCCAGCGGCACGGCGAGGTACCGGAAGACTCGCCAAGTTCTAGCCGAGCGGGGCCGATAAACCAATGGCATCGCTCGGAATTTGCGCGACAGGACTAACGGGATTCCGGGTTTTGCCCTTGTTTGCGAGCCGGCCGACACGATGTTGCTTGCAGAGCCGGCACCGCAACTCCTAGAAGGGCGTTTCGCCGCAACCTGGATCGATTCAAATCGCATGACCGCGCGTCCCCCGCGTCCTTCCGCACAGGAGGGAATGTTCTGGAAAACCAAGACGTTGGAAGAGATGTCCGGCGTCGAGTGGGAAAGCCTGTGCGACGGCTGCGGACGCTGCTGCCTGGAAAAGCTGGAAGACGAGGATACCGGCAAGATCTATTACACCCATGTGTCCTGCCGATTGCTCGATGCCGGCCTCTGCGCCTGCAAGGATTATCCGAACCGCTCCGACCATGTTCCCGATTGCGTGCGGCTGACCCCGGACAATGTCCGCACCCTGAGCTGGCTGCCGCCAAGCTGCGGCTACAAGCTCGCGGCCGAGGGGCGCGATCTCTACTGGTGGCATCCGCTGATTTCCGGCAGCCCCGACACGGTCCATGAGGCCGGTGTTTCGGTGCGGGGGCGGGTCGAGGGCAGCGAGGACACGATCTCCGACGACGAGTTGCAGGATCACATCGTGACCTGGCCGGCGCTGCTGCCGCGCAAGGCGAAGCTGAAGAAGCGGCCGGCGTAGAATCCGCGGCGCGCGGTGTTCGATCACGCGCGCAAATGGCCTGATGATCGCCGCGGGACGCTCCCATGCAAGGAAACAACTGTTGCTGCACGGGGTAGGGGAATAGATTTCTTCCAAAGAGAGTCTGTGCGCGGGAATTCGCGCCGATCTGGCTCTCCGGTTACCTCCCAGGTCCCTTGAATCCAAAGTTTCATGAACAAGATCGAGCGACAGAGCCGGTCAGCGGCCGATGATCAGGTATTGCCCGAGGAAATCCCGTCGGATGAGCTCCTGTCGGACGAGTTCGCGCAGGAACTGTCGCGGATCCCCACAGAAGTCATCGAACCCGGCGATGCGCCTGCTGTCGTGAAGGCGCCGCTGACCCCCGCCGAAGTCCGCACCATCCTGATGAGCCTACTGCTGACCATGTTTTTGGCGGCGCTCGACCAGACCATCGTCGCCACCGCGCTGCCGACCATCGGCCGGCAATTCGCCGACGTGAACAATCTCTCCTGGGTCATCACCGCCTATCTCTTGGCATCGACCGCGGTGGCGCCGGTGTTCGGCACGCTCAGCGATATCTATGGCCGCCGCGCCATGATCATCACCGCGATGGCGCTGTTCATGGTCGGCTCGATCATGTGCGCATTGGCGCCGAACATGATCGTGCTCATTATCGCGCGCGCTTTGCAGGGCCTCGGCGGCGGCGGCATCCTGCCCATCGTGCAGGTGGTGATTTCCGACGTGGTGTCGCCGCGTGAGCGCGGCCAGTATCAGGCTTATTTCAGCGGCGTGTGGGTAGCGGCCGGCATCGGCGGCCCGATCATCGGCGGGTTGTTCGCCGAACATCTGCACTGGTCGATGATCTTCTGGATCAACATCCCGCTCGGGGTGGGATCGCTGGCGCTGCTGCTGCCGAAGATGAAGAAGCTTCCAGTGTTTCATCGCCGCCGCAAGGTCGACTGGCTCGGCGGCGTGCTGCTGATGGCCTCGGCCGTTGTCTTCATGCTGGTGCTGACATGGGGCGGCACCAAATTCTCGTGGGCGTCGCCGACGATCGTCGCGATGATCGGCGCAGCAGCGGTAATGGCTTTCGCCTTCATCTGGCATGCGATCCATCACGACGAGCCGTTCCTGCCGTTGCCGCTGATGTCGGGCTCGGTGGTGCCTTTCGCGATGGCCGCCGGCGGCTGCGCCATGGGCGCGATGCTCGGGCTGACCGTGCACATGCCGCTCTATTACGAAGTGGTCTATGGTCTGACGGCAGGCGAAGCCGGCGTCGCACTGATCCCGATCGCAGCGGTGTCGGTCGGCGGCGCCGCCTTTGCCGGCCACATGATGACCAAGGCGAAACATTACAAGCGCGTGGCCATTGCGGGCACGGGCATGTCGGCATTGATGGGCCTGCTGCTGGCGCTGATGACGCCGCTGCCACTGTGGGCGCTGCTGACGATGCTTGGACTGTTCTCCATCGGCCTCGGCACCGTGTTTCCCGTCAGCCTCGTCTCGATTCAGAACGCCGTGCCGCGACCACAGATCGGCACCGCCACCGGCGCGATGAACTTCTTCCGCGCGCTGATGGCGTCGTTCACCGTTGCCGCTTTCACCACCATTTTGTTGATGGCGCTGGGCACGGACATCTCGATCACAGGCGAACATGCCGCCAGCACGCATCCGATCGCGGCCAGCGATATGGTCAGCGCCTTCCGTTACGTGTTCGAAGCCGCGGCAGCTCTGCTGGCGCTCTCGACACTGTTCCTGCTGCTGATGGAAGAACGCCCGTTGGCAGGGCCGGCAAAGGCGAAGCCGTCATTGGTTTCGGAGTAATCGACAGTAGCCCGCATGAGCAGAGCGATATGCGGGAAGCAGCAGTCATCCCCGGATGTCGCTGCGCTCATCCGGGCGACGGGTGCTGTATAAATCCGGCGGCGCCATGTGACTGGTGACTACGTCCGCTTTGCTCCGAGACCGACCGCCTTTGTGCAACAGCAGAAAATGACGCGACGGGCCAAAAGCGGCCGTCGCGCACCGTCTCTTGAACTGGAAGGAGAGACCGCCTTGCAAACGGCATCTCCTTCGCGCGGGATAGGCGATGACGGAGGAGAGATGTCGTCAAGACCTGATGAACGAGAGCAGGTCGCGGTTGAGGACATCCGCATGAGTGGTGAGCATGCCATGGGGGTAGCCGGGATAGGTCTTCAGCGACCCGTTCTTGAGCAGGTCGACCGCACGCGGCACGGTACTTGCGAAGGGAACGACTTGATCGGCCTCGCCATGCATCACCAGCACCGGCACGGTGATCTTCTTGAGGTCTTCGGTATAATCTTCCAGCCAAGAGTCGACAGTCGCGTAGTGAGCGAGGGCACCGCCGGTCATGCCCTGGCGCCACCAGTTCGCAATGATCGCCTCCGAAGGCTCGGCCCCGTCGAGGTTGTAACCGTAGAACGGGTTCTCAGGGACGAACCGGAAGAACTGCGACCGGTTGCCCAGCACCCCCGCGCGGATCGCTTCGAACCACTCCGGCGGTTGACCGGACGGATTGTCCTCGCTCCGGTACATGTTCGGCGTCAGGGAAGCGACCAGTACCGCCTTCGCGACGCGCTCCGGGTGGCGGGCGACGTAGCGAGTCACCTCACCGCAACCTGTGGAGTGGCCTACGTGGATCGCGTCGCGCAGGTTAAGGTGCTCGGTCAGGGCCGCGAGGTCGGCAGCCCAGTGGTCCATGTCGTTGCCGATGCCGGGCTGGTCGGACCGGCCGTGGCCGCGCCGGTCGTGGGCGATCACTCGGTAGCCGTGGCGAAGGAAGAAGGTCATCTGGGCGTCCCAGTCGTCCGCCGACAGCGGCCAGCCGTGGCTGAAAACGATCGGCTGACCTGAGCCCCAGTCCTTGTAGAAGATGTTTACGCCGTCTGTAGTAGTGATCGTGGACATCGAGTCGCTCCATCTGCGCTGTTAGATTGATCCATTGAGCCACGCGTTACTCAATTTTGCGGGCGGAGTTTGAGAATTAAAGGCCCACGTCATCCGCGTAGTTGTTGAGCCCGTACTGGACAGCGATCACTTCGTGCCCATCCGCCTGCAAGGCCGGAATGACTTTGCTGAAGCACGAACCGTCGGCCCAAAGGCCGTGGCAAAAGACGATTGCCGGCTTGGAAGTTGAAGACATGGTTGTTACCCCTTTTGGTTGAGCCGCTGCGAAGGTAAGTCTTGGTTCAGCTAAAGACAAAGACCTAGTAGGCTGCGATGTATGCCTTGGAAGCATATCGAGGGGCGGATGGAACTTCGGCATTTGCGCTATTTCATTGCAGTCGCAGAGGAAGGTAGCTTTTTGACCGCTGCCCAACGGCGCCTGAACACTTCGCAGCCGTCGCTGAGCCGGCAGATTCGTGATTTGGAATCTGAAGTTGGCGTGCAGTTGCTGGAGCGCCAGGCGCGTGGCGTGGCGCTTACCGATGCCGGAAGAGTTTTTCTCGATCACGCGCGGCTGGCGCTGTCGCAAGTCGAAGCGGCGACAGATGGTGCGCGGCGGACCGCACAGCCGCAAAAGCCCGCACTTTCCATGGGGTTCATGGTCGGGTTGGAGGTGATGTGGCTCCCCCACTTATTGCGTATCCTCCGCGAGGAAGAGCCGGAGATCGAAGTCACCCTGTGTAGTCAGTCCTCGCCAGAACTCGCCCTCGCATTAACGCGCGGGAAGCTGGACATAGCCTTTCTCCGCCCTGAGAAACAGAACGCAGGCCTGACCTTCAAGCTGTTGGCGAAGGAGCCCTTGATCGCAGTGCTGCCGGCAGACCATCGCTTGGCCTCGCGCAAAAGGATTCGCCCACAGGATCTTGTCCGCGAGATCTATGTCAGCTCGGCGAGAACGTCTCCGGTATTGCACGCTGTAATTCAGGATTATGCGTCGAAGGTTGGGATCGTGCTCAAGGCAAAGTATGAAGGCGAGAACATATCGTCGGCCATGTCGCTGGTCGCATCCACAGGCGGAGTGACTCTCGTTCCGCTCTATGCGCAAAATATGCTGGCGCCAAACGTTGTTGCTAGAGCGCTCGAGGGCGTCCCACCAACCGTCGATCTCGCTCTCGGCTACAACCAGGCAAATTCCTCTCCTTTGCTCTACCGGCTTTTGTCCCGCGCGGATGAATTGGTTGCGAACGTTCAAAATCAGAGCATCATTCGCTACGTTGAAGCTGACTAGTGGGTGATGCGAGAGTCCGCTTCGGGTCATTTTTCCACGGTTTAAGCAGCAGTCATCCCCGGATGTCGCTGCGCTCATCCGGGCTACGGGTGCTGCGCTAATCCGCCCTACGGTGACGAACCGAGCTCACACGTAGTTACCGCATGATTAATTCATAATTGAGCCTGTTGGTGAACCTTCCTGCAACCTCTGCCGCTTAGGTTGAGTGCAGTTTTCAGGGGACGGCGTGGAAGAAATCCGCGGCCGTATGAGGAGATTTCCGTGTTGCGTTTGATTTCGAAATTTATCGACGATGAGTCTGGTGCAACGGCCATCGAATATGCGCTGATCGCTGCCGGTATCAGCCTAGCGATCATCGTCGCCGTGCAGGGCCTTGGTACCACGCTGAACGGGCGCTACGCCGCCGTGAATACGTCGCTGAAATAGGGCAGTGAAGACCGGCCGATGCCGGGCGCGCCGCCATTGCAACCGGCAAAAGACATGGCTGTCTTGTCGGAACGCAATGTTGTGAATGTCCTATCGATTGTGGTGCAGCACCCTATATGATCATGCGCGGGCCTCGAGCCTGCGCATTTTCATGTGGATGATCATCATGACTTTGAATTCGCGTTTGAAGCTTTCGGCGTTTGCCGGTTTGGGATTTGCGGTATTCGTCCTCGCGGGAGCGACACCGGCCTCGGCGGCTGGTGCGCAATTCTGCATCGCCCAGAGCGGCGCCAACGGCGAATCCTCCTATGTCAGCAACTGCATCTTTTCTGACTACCAGCAATGCATCAATGCTGCTGTGGGTACGCGAGGCAACTGTGTGGGCAATATCGACTATCGTGCCGGAGCTGCCACAGATACGGCGCCACAACGTCGCCGGCGCGCGCGGTAAGTGATCGCCCGTTCGTGAAGGACGCATCGATGACAACAAGGATTCTCGGGCCCGTATGGGCTGTGGCTGCGATCGCCATCGCGTCGGCGTCGTTGCCGGCTCTGGATCCTGCGCAGGCGCGGCCATCGGTCGTGGCCCGTTCCAGTATTCCGCCGTTCTGCGTGTTGACCGGCGGGCCCCGCGGGCCGGGGAGTGTGCCGCAGATCTGCCGGTTCTTCGATTATCAGCAATGCCTGCAGGCCGCGGCCGACCTGCACGGCAATTGCGTGGTCAATATCGACTATCCCGGCAACATCACCGGCGCGCCGGGAGCGGCGTGGTCGCAGCCGCCGCGATAGCCAATGCATTGATCACGCGGACAAAATTCCGATTTAAGGACTAAATTCAAAATCTAGGATTTTTAGCCTTGACAGCGTTGCGCTGTCGAAGTAGCTTTACGGCATGCTCCACAATTGGGTTCGCAGGAAACGCCGCTGTTGATTGGCGGCGAATCTGCGCCGCGCTGTTCAGCCCGATGTGGCGGTGAATACCCGGAACATCGATCCAAATCCCGCGTTGCTTTCGATACGATGCCGCAAGGAATCTCATCGGCATCCAACAGCAAGCGAAACGAGGGTGCCATGACAATCAGGAATTCGGCAACCAAGCAAAAAGGGCAGATCGTCGAATCCGCGACAGAGGCACGCCAGGCCGAACCGGGCCCGTCTATTCTCGCGCTTTTGACAATCAGCCTCGGCCTCGCTGTGCTGATCCTCGGCGTGGTCTGGTTTGTGTTCTTCAGGACGTGATCGGTTTCGGCGATCGGCCGTTCAATTTCCGTCAGTCCGGCATGATCGACCGACAACAGCAACGAGTTCCCAATATGGTCAGAAAGCCAATAGCCCGCCCGGCGAGAAAGCCGGTGCGGGCTGCTGTCGTGAGTATTGAGGAAACCCTCGCGTTCGTATTGCCCGATGCAATTGATGACGCACCTGCAGACAATACGTCCGATGATAGGGCGAAGCCCGGATCGCGCGGTCCATTGGTTAAGCGTGTCACCAAAGTCATCGAACGCGAACTGGATCTGATCGAGAACATCGTCGGGCGCATAGGTGGGGATGAAGCCCTGCGCACCGAAGCCGAACGTCGCGCCCGCACGCTGGCGGTGCTGGCGCGTACGCTGATCGAATTGAAGAAGGGGCGTGTCGACGACGAGCAAGGGTCTGCAGAAGATGACGACCGCCCGCGAGACCTCGACGAACTCCGTCAAAGACTTTCTGAACGTCTTGCAAAACGCCTCCGAGGAGGAGCGCAACTTTCTGCTGGCGGGGCTGACACCAGGCGAGATGACGTTCCTGAATGAGCGCTGGGACGTCTTCGCGCATCGGCACCAACTCCCGCCCGTGCTGGCGGCGAATGGTGAGCCGTGGCTGACCTGGCTGATGATCGGCGGTCGCGGTGCGGGCAAGACCCGTGCTGGCGCCGAGTGGGTGCGCGCGCAGGCAATGGGTCGTGCCCCACTTGCATCTGAGAAGGCCGGACGCATTGCACTGGTCGGAGAAACCGAACACGACGTGCGCGAAGTGATGATCGAAGGCGTGTCTGGCCTGATGGAGATTCACGAAAGGCACGAGCGTCCGGTCTGGATTCCGTCACGCAAACGGCTGGAATGGAGCAACGGCGCCGTCGCACAGGTATTCTCTGCGGAGGATCCCGAGAGCCTGCGCGGCCCGCAATTTTCATGCGCGTGGTCCGACGAGATGGCGAAGTGGCGCTATGCCGAAGCTGCTTTCGACATGCTGCAATTCGGCCTGCGGCTGGGCAGCCAGCCGCGGCAGATGATCACCACGACGCCGCGACCAACCGCGCTGTTGAAGCGCCTGATGGGTGATCCGACGACGGCGACGACGCGCGCCGCGACGGTGGTGAATGCGTTCAACCTTGCGCCGACGTTTCTGCAAAGCGTGATGGGCCGCTATGCTGGCACGCGGCTGGGACGGCAGGAACTGGACGGCGAGATCATCGAGGATCGGCCCGATGCATTGTGGTCGCGTGCACTGCTCGAGCAATGCCGCGTGCACGACGCGCCGCCAATGCAGCGCATCGTTGTGGCTGTCGATCCGCCAGTGTCGTCTGGCAAACGTGCGGATGCCTGCGGCATCGTCGCGGCGGGGATCGCCGAGGACGGCATTGTCTATGTGATGGCCGATGACACCGTCTCGTCAGTGACGCCGACGGCCTGGGCCAACAAGGCGATTGCGCTGTGGCGCAGGCTGGAGGCCGACGCGCTGGTGGTGGAAGTCAACCAGGGCGGCGAGATGGTGCGCAGCGTGATCAACGAGGTGGACCATACTGTGCCTGTGACGCCGGTGCGCGCCTTGCGCGGCAAGTGGCTGCGCGCCGAGCCGGTGGCGACCTTGTACGAGCAGGGCCGTGTGAAGCATGCCGGCAGTTTTGCCGCGCTGGAAGACGAGATGTGCGACTTCGCGAGTTCGGGGCTGTCGTCGGGCCATTCGCCGGATCGGCTGGATGCGATGGTCTGGGCCGTCGCGTCGCTGGCGCTGGTGCCGCGCGGCGGTGGGCCGAGGATCAGGGTGTTGTGAGCATCGTGTCAGGGCACAACCGAGTAGGATCATATCATGTTCGATCGACTGAAAGCCTATCTCGCGGCGCCGGAGACGAAGGCGTCGCGCACCGCGCGCGTGCTCGCATTCGAGAGCGGCGGGCGTGCGCGATGGACGCCGAAGGATTTTGCGGCGCTCGCCCGCGAGGGCTATCTCTCCAATGCCATCGTACACCGCGCCGTCAGGCTGATCGCAGAGAATGCGGCGGCGTGCAGCTTTCTCGTCTTCGATGGGGCGCAGGAACGCGAGGCGCATCCGCTGGCGCAGCTGTTGACGCGGCCGAACCCGCGCCAGGATGGCGGCGTGTTCTTCGAGACGCTCTATGCGCATCTGCTGCTCGCCGGCAACGCCTATATCGAAGCCGTGACGCTCGATGAGCAGGTGCGGCAGCACGAGGTCCGTGAACTCTACGCGCTGCGGCCTGATCGCATGAAAGTCGTGCCCGGCAGCGATGGCTGGGCCGAGGCCTATGACTACAGCGTCGGCGGCCGCAGTGTCCGCTTCGATCAGCAGGCGTCCAGCCTGCCGCCGATCCTGCATCTGACCTTCTTTCATCCGCTCGACGATCACTATGGCCTGGCGCCGATCGACGCCGCCGCGACCGCGCTCGATACCCACAACGCCTCGTCGAAATGGAACAAGGCGCTGCTCGACAATGCGGCGCGGCCGTCGGGGGCGCTGGTCTATGCCGGGCCGGAGGGATCGGTGCTGTCCGAGCCGCAATTCGACCGCCTCAAGCGCGAACTCGAAGGCAATTATCAGGGCGCCGCCAATGCCGGGCGGCCGCTGCTGCTGGAAGGCGGGCTCGACTGGAAGGCGATGTCGCTGACGCCGAAGGACATGGATTTCCTCGACGCCAAGCACACTGCCGCGCGCGAGATCGCGCTCGCCTTCGGCGTGCCGCCGATGCTGCTCGGGATTCCCGGCGACAATACATTCGCGAATTTCCAGGAAGCCAACCGCGTGTTCTTCCGCCAGACCGTGTTGCCGCTGGCGGCGCGCACCGGCAACGCACTGGCGCAATGGCTGGCGCCGCAATTCGGCGACGCCATCCGCATCGATATCGACACCGACCGCGTGGATGCGCTCGCCGCCGATCGCACCGCGCTGTGGGAGCGCGTCAGCAGCGCGGACTTCCTGACGCTGAACGAGAAACGCGAAGCGGTAGGCTATGCGCCGGTGGAGGGCGGGGACCGGCTGGGATGACGCTGCGGGCTAACATTCATGGCTTATGAATCCGTAGGCATGATAATTTGCTGGCTCGATAAGAAAAGTGCTCGCTTACGGAGAAGAGCGACGCGGTTTGCCAATGACGCTGTGCCCGTGATCACAATTTCTGAATGACCTTCTTGATATTGCGGGACTAGTCTGGAGAGTGGTCATCCTCTGCTTTGCATCTCGGAATACGCTTACCTCCAAGCTTCTTGAGAAATGCGGCTGAAAAATAAGGCTGCTGCGCCTCGAATTCCTGTTCGTCCATTCCGGGTTGCCCGACACAAGCCTTCATCATCTGGTCAGGCTCTATATTCTTCGCTCTCACGAAACTGGCGCGGGCAATATTGGCATGGAGAAATATTGCGCCTCGCAGCTCAGACTCCCTGAAGTCGGCGCCAGCAAGCTCGGCATCTTGAAAATCCGCTTCGGCCAAATTGGCGCCGGTGAACATGGTGATGAACTGACGTCGCTGCTGATCTGTTGCATAGTCGATAGCACCGCGCTGATCACCGTCGACACCGCGATTGAGTTCAAAGCCGATAGCCACAGTCCATTGTTCCTTGTTCATATAATCGCTTGCTTTGATACGTCTCAGTTCAGCCCCGCTAAGGTCCGCGTTGGTGAAGTCGCTTCTGAGCAGCTGGGAATCTGAGAGGCGGGCCTTTCGAAGTCCCTTGACGACGTTGACCTCGTCGCGGAGGTCAACATCGACCAGACAGGAATTTTCAAGGTTGAACCGTTTTCCCGTTGGATCGTGGTCCGGATTGCGTTCGCCGATGATGCGTAGAGCGAGTTGGATCTGAGGCTCTCTTTGATACGTTTTGGAGTCGGTAACCATCTGGCTCCGACAGGCCTTGGAGGACATCAGAATAATGTGCCCGGCCAAAGTATCAAATACTGTTCGATGATAGCTGGGGTCGCTTCGCGCGACATAAGACAACAAATACATCGCGCCCGCGCGGCTGTTGAGGTGCGATTTTTCGTCGAACAGTGAGGTGATCGACTTGGAAAACAGATCGGCCTTCTTTCCCTTGAACGTATCCTCATTCTGTCTGATCTGCTGTAGCGTGACAATAAACGCAAAAACGGCGGTGACGCCGCCTACGACCTGGAGGACACTCTGTCGTACCTTGGATCTGAGTTCGATCAGTTTTGCTTGCGCATCTAGTGAGGGAGCCCGCTTAGTAATCGGTGCTCGGACGGCACGTCTCGGAATGAAGACGATAGCGAACAGGCTCAGCAAAACATAGGCTGCAATGGCACCAAATACGGCCGTGCCACTCAACTCAAATCCAAAAAAGGGATATAGCATGGCTCAAAGCAAATTTGGTGTGAATGCAACTAAAGGTAGTTGTTTGCGCCGTCACTAGTCAAGCTGGGATTTGGCTGAGTACACGCATGCCCCTCACTTATGTCATCCCCGATCTTCATGGCCGGCGCGATTTGCTCGATGCGGCACTGCTGCGAATCGAGGCCCATGCCGGCGGCAGGGAAGCCACGCTCGTTGTGCTCGGCGACTATGTCGACAAGGGACCGGATTCGCGCCGCGTCATTGCGCGGCTGCGGGCAGGGGTGGCACCTGGCCTGCGGCTGGCGATGCTCAAGGGCAATCACGATGCGCTGATGGTGGCGGCGCTGCGCGGCGATGTGGCGATAGCAAACTGGATGACGAAAGGCGGCGATACCGCGCTCGCCTCCTATGGCGGCGACGTCGCCGATGTGCCGGTGCATGACATCGACTGGCTCGATGGCCGGCCGCTGTGGCACATGGATGCGCATCGCATTTATGTGCATGCCGGCGTCGATCCCGCGCTGCCGCTGGCGCGGCAGGACCCTGTATTGATGATGACCAAGCGCTATGCGGATGATGACGCTTCCGGCCATGATGCCGGCGAGGGCGCGCGCCATGTGGTGCATGGCCATGACCGCCACGCCGATGGGCCGCTGCTGAAACAGGGCCGCAGCAATTTCGACACCTATGCCTGGAAAACGGGTCGGCTGGTGATCGGCGTGTTCGATGACGCGCTGCCGGGCGGGCCGGTGGAGCTGATCGAGATCACCGGGCCGCCGGCGCCTTGATGTGGATATAACCTCTTGAACCAAAGACCGCGCCGCGACGCCTAACCGGGTAACGCAACTGAACCGGCACCCTTCTGATGTCTGCACTCATCGAGCTCGTCATCGATATCGCTGTCGAACTCGTTTCCGGTTGGATGACAGCGAAATGGCCGCTCCTCGGGGAAGCCGTGGGGCTGGTCTGTCTTGTGATCGGCGTGGTCGTGGGACTGTCGTCATCCGGCGGTGACCGCGTGCAGGCGCTGGGCATATGTGTCTTTGCCGGCATCGCGTTGGGCTCTCTGTTGTTCTGCCGCGCCCGTCGCAAGCGCCGCGCTGCGGCACCAGCGACGGAGTGATCGCCATGACCGTAACACCGGCGATGTCGATACCGGACTGGATCTTGCCGCTGCTGCTACTGATCGGAATTCTCGCCGTTCTGTATCGCGCCTTCCTGCACACGCCGCGCGCGCCGCCCAGCGGCAGGAACCACGAAGAAGGCGTGACCAATTACTGGGACGTCCACCGCGATCGCTAGGGATGTCGATGCGCGCCGCCGCAGGATCTGACATCGCGAATGGAAGAACAGCGCAGTCGGAGCGCGTGAGCGCCGTCACTTCCTGACATATTTGCGTGCCGTCAGCACCGGATCGATGCGGGTGGCTTCGGCGATGTCGCGGGCGCAGCCGGCGGTGTCGCCGATCGCTTCCCGGGCGATGCCGCGCTGGATCAGCGACGACGCATCCACGGGATCGAGGCGAAGGGCTTCGCTGAAATCGGCAATGGCGCGCGCAGGCTCATTCTTGTTCTGCCAGGCGCTGCCGCGGCTCCAGAACGCGACGGCCTCCGCGGGATCGTGCCGGAGCGCGGCATCGGCATCGGCAATGGCGGCATCGGCATCGCCCGCCAGCAGATAGCCGACCGATCGGCTGACATACAACATGGCCAGTTTGGCGCCGCGATAGTGATCGCGCGCGATGGCGCGATTGCAGGCGGCAATGGCGCGGTCGTCGGTGTCGCCGATGCAGATGTCATAATCGCCTGTCGGGTCGAGCGGTGTCGGCGTGGCGGCCATGACCTGCGTCGCGCCGAGGCCGGCGATCAGCGCGGCCACAGCCAGCACGCGGAAGCGGGGTAGGCGCAGCGGCGGGGTCGCAGGCATGGTGGGCGCTCGGGTAAAGGGGCGGGACGGCGTTGCTGCTTGGTCGGCGGCGTCAGCCGAAAGGTTCGACCGCGCGCGTGAACGCGGCAGCGGGTGCGCGCAAGATGGAAGTACAATCGCCATGGATGACCTGATCCGCATTTTCACCGAGCGCGGCGACCTCGCGCATCTCGCTCTGTTTCTGTGGGCGAGCGTGGCCAGCGCCGCGGCCTTGTTCGCATTGCGCGAACTCGCCGGCGCCTCGCGCCGCTTCGACGAATTCGTGCGGCAGCTCGCGCGCTTCAACCGCCGTGCGCATCGCCGCCACCGCATGCGCGACGAGAGCGATGACATCTGAAAGGGATCATCCATGGACAGTCTGCACGACGTGATGCGTTCGATCCGCCCGGAGACCAAAGCGGGCAAGGATCATCTCAGTGTCTTCCGTGAATTTCTGGCGCATCTCGATCAGTTGCAGCGCAAGGCCCAGGCTTCGAGGCCGCGGGTGAAGCCGGCGGCGCGACGGAAGCCGCCGCGGCGCGCGAAAGTGTAGTTCGCGCTCTTTCTTTTCCCTCCCCCTTGTGGGGAGGGTGGCTGGCCGAAGGCCAGTCGGGTGGGGGTGCCACAAGGGCTGTTCCCCGTGTCGACACCCCACCCTGACCCATGGCGGACGAATCGTCCGCCAGACCCACTGCGCGCAGCTTTGCTCCGCTGGAGGGAGGGGACACCTCTGTTCGCGCAAAGCCACGACATCACGATCTCAAAGCTTCCAGTTCCCCCGCATCCTGCGAGGCCGCCGATGCATGCCCCGTTGCCATCACCATGGCCATCCCCCGCGCGCCTCGCACTCACGCCCGACGGCGTGATCGAGGGCTATGCCTCGCTGTTCGGCGAGATCGACCAGGCGCGCGACATGGTGATGCCCGGCGCTTTCACGCAGACGCTGAAGCTGCGCGGTCTTAGAAAGATCCCGATGCTGTTCCAGCACGATCCCTCCGAGCCCGTCGGCGTCTGGCTCGAGATGAAGGAAGACCTGCGCGGATTATGGGCGCGGGGCCGGCTGATCCCGGATGTCACACGCGCGCGCGAATTGCTGGCGCTGCTGCAGGCCGGTGCGGTGGACGGATTGTCGATCGGCTATCGCACCCAGCGCGGCCAGATCGAGCCGAAGACGCGGGTGCGCAAACTCTATCAGGTCGATCTCTGGGAAGTGTCCATCGTCACATTCCCGCTGCTGAACGGCGCGCGGGTGAGCGCCGTGAAGGACGCGCCGCGCACGCGCCTGCGGGATCAGGCCGAGCATGACTGGACCAATGTCGCAAACCCAAATCTGACAAGTCTTGCCGGCGCCGCGGATGCACCGGCGCCGGTGGCGCGGCGCGGGAGCAAAGCAGGCGGGCTTATTCAGACCTGTTCGCTGCGCTCTCGCGCCGATCGCAAGCAGGCCCTCGGCGCGGTGAGCGCCGGTGTCGCATTTCGCCGGAAACCTGAAAACCGCGAGAGGACCTAGTGCAGCTCGTCGCGCGGGATCGGCAGGTGCAATTGCGCCGCGCGCTCCGCACGCTCTTTCTTGCGGAATTCACTTTCGCGCCGCTCGAAGGCGAGCATCTGTTCCTGCGCCTGCTGCAGGAACTGCTCGTATTTCGTCATCGGTGGTTGAGCATGTCTCATCGCGTTAGCTCCGTGTTGGTCGCCGCACCGGGCGATAACACCACACCCCGCCCGTGGGTTCACTGCTCCAGATCAAATTCAACCTCGCGACCCCACACTCGCCGACTCTGTCATGTCGATCTCAGGGGAGCGTCCATCGTCACTTTTCAGATGCTGATGCGCGCAGGCCGAGCGTGACTGGCAGCAGTTCACGAGCGTCCGAACCACTGGAATGGCGTCACTTTGTCCATCCGTAGTGAGGATTCGAAAGAAGGTTTGACAACGGCGCGATAGCACAATCTATAGTTGCTTCATTGTCTGGGGAGCAAAGATAATGAAGAGATCGATCCGTAAGTTCGAAGTGTTTGCAATGCATGCGCACTACGACTCACCTGCTAACTACGCAGATATTTTCCTAAGATTGGAGCGGCTTAGCATAGAAGAGCGGATATACCATTACTCACCCGAAGTTGTTATTGGGTTGCCCATCGTATCTCGCGAGGCGGACGGCTATTTCATTCAGGTAGTCGAGGGGGGCGATGACTCAGCGCTTGTGTTGAACGTTGAGACAGGGGAAACGCGTGAAAATATTCTGTCCCGAGCGGAGCTATTAAGTCATGCCACGCATTTTTTTGCAGTGCCCAGGAGGCGACGAGCAGCAATTGAGTTTTCGCAACGAGGTGCGAAGGCGGATATGATCGCGACCGCGATTGAGGCGATCTTGCGCGAGAATTATCCTGATATGAAAGAAATTGGGTTCACTTTTGCCCCGGTAATTCGCGAGAATTTCACCCGAGAGATCAATCAGTTTGGGCGGATCAGAGAGGCTGCGATCAGGATGATCCGGCCGAATGCAAGCTGGACAGATCACTACACCGATCTGTCGGATCTCGCCGAAGAATCTGGCGGTGACAAAGTCGCTGTTGAGATTAAGGCTCCGCGCGGAGGCACGCTCTCGAAGAGAGCTGGAATCGTCAAAGTGATCAAGGACGTTGTGGCGGATTCTCAGCCGTATTTAGATGATGCAAAAGTGACCGGCGTGCGGGAAGGTGAAACCAACGAGACAACAGTACATTCCAAGAAACACGTGCAGCATACGAAAGTCGCTGTTAATGCCGATGATGCAGGCGTAGCCGTTGTAACCGATATCCGGTCAAAACTTCGTAGATATTTGTCCAGCGTCGTAGGGCTCTGATGATAGAAACTACATGGATATTTCTCAAAAGAAACGCTTGGCCGCAGTCCGGAAGAATCCTTGCGACGACCCACCCGTACCTTAGTGGCTTATTGGCAGGATGGGTTGTCGGTTGGTCAGATCTCAAGCTGAAACCCTTTGTTTTGGCGAATTTTTTTGTCCCGTATGACACGGTTGTGTTCGGGTTCACCGCTACTGCGGTCGCGCTATCAATAGCGATTCCAAATGATCGGTTCATAAAATTTCTAAGTCAAATAAGGGATGGCACTACACCATTTCGAAATTTTCTTTTCATACTAGCGTGGAATGGAATTGCACACATCGCTGCTTTCTTCATGCTTATCCCCTTTATCTTTCTAGGCGACGAGACAGTATTGAAAGCTGGTCTTGAACCAGTTGGTTTGAGGATTTTCCTGTTCTTCGCGCTATGGGTCCAGTTCTATGCATGTTTGCAGTTCATGGTGACTACAATTGGCGTCTACGAGCTGGCGGACCTTTACGGCAACTACTGCGCTAGCCTCAGGAAGGCTGAAGATCGAGATCGAGCGTAATTCTATCGCTCCGGCCTCGGCTTGTTGAACCGATACATCGTCGGCAGTTTCAGTTGCGGCAGGTCTGCCGGTTTGTCTGGATAGTGAAATTCCCTGCCGCGCAGCCAACGTCCCTGAAAGTGAATCCAGAATAAAATGGCGTCCATCTGCCAGGTGAATTCGAAGACACACCAGCGGCCGTTGCCGCCGATCCTTTCTCCGGTTGGATTGAAGGGAATGCCATTCAGCTTGCAGATCTCGTCGATGTCGAACCAGTTCTCGCGCACATAAATGTCTTCGAGTGCGACGTGGTAAGGCCGGTGCGGCTTCCATCGATGCTGGCCCGCGCCGCGCGGATAGAAGCCATGCCGCTTCATCAGAAATTCCGGCAGCCGCGCGATGCCTTTGGCGATGCGCCGGGCCTCGTCGGATGTCAGCTTGTCGTGGCCGAAACTGTACTTTTGCAGATCGTCGCGACTGTAGACCCAGGCAACCGTGATGCCATTGGCATCGACCACGCGAAAGCTATCGGCGTTGTCGCTCTCGACCCGCCAAGGCGGCGGGAAACGTCTGTTCTGGCCTTCTGACGGCATAAGAACAAAATAAGAACATTGTGGCCGAGCGGTCAACCCGGCGCAGCGGCAATCACCACCAGAAACTCAGATTTTCCAACGCGTTACGGCATCGCCGTACCGCTCCTTCACCCATGTCTTGCCAGGAGAAGCAAATGACCTTCGACCACAACCAGAGCGCGCCCGAAATCAAGGCCGGCATTCCCTCCGGCGATGCGCAGGACGTCTATGACGCGATGATGCGCACCTTCGAGGACTTCAAGTCCGAGAACGACGCGCGTCTCGCCAGTATCGAGAAACGATCCGGCGATGTTCTCGTCGAGGAGAAGGTGGCACGCATCGATGCCGCGCTTGACGCGCATCAGCGCCGGCTCGACCAGCTTTCCCTGAAGGGCGCGCGGCCCGCACTTGCTGCGGACAGCGCCGCGCGCCCCCAACCATCCGAACACAAATCGGCCTTCAATGCCTATGTGCGATCCGGCGAGAGCGAGGGCCTGCGCGCCATCGAGACCAAGGCGATGTCGGTCGGCTCCAATGCCGATGGTGGCTATCTGGTGCCAGAGGAAACCGAAACGGAGATCGGAGCGCGATTGAAAGATCTCTCGCCCATGCGCTCCATATCGTCCTTGCGCTCGATTTCCGGCGGCATCTACCGCAAGCCTTTCATGACGGCAGGACCTGCCACCGGGTGGGTCGGCGAGACGACGGCACGGCCACAGACGACGTCGCCCGTGCTCGACGAACTGGCATTTCCGGCGATGGAGCTTTACGCGATGCCAGCAGCTACTGCGACGTTACTCGACGATTCCGCGGTCAATATCGACGAATGGTTGGCCGGCGAGGTCGAACTCGTATTTGCGATGCAGGAGGGCGCTGCGTTCGTGAACGGCGATGGCAATAACAAGCCGAAGGGTTTCCTGGCCTACACCACGGTTGCCAACAGCTCATGGACGTGGGGCAATGTGGGCTATGTGCCAAGCGGGGCGGCTGGCGCGTTCCCCAATGAAAATCCTTCGGATGTATTGGTGGATCTCATCTACGCGCTTCGCTCGGGCTATCGCCAGAATGCAACCTTCGTGATGAACCGGAAGACGCAAAGTTCGGTACGCAAATTCAAGGATACCACTGGTGTGTATCTGTGGCAGCCGCCTGCTGTAGCCGGAGGAAAATCAAGCCTGATCGGTTTTCCGCTGCTGGAGGCCGAGGACATGCCGGATGTTGCCGCTGGCTCGCTGTCCATCGCCTTCGGCGATTTCCGCAGGGGCTACCTGATCGTGGACCGCCAGGGCGTACGGGTGCTGCGCGACCCCTACAGCGCCAAGCCCTATGTGCTGTTCTACACCACCAAGCGGGTGGGCGGCGGGGTGCAGGACTTTGATGCGATCAAGGTGCTGAAGTTTGCGGTGAGCTGAGAGATCGGCGATTGGCGCGGGCGACGTAACGTCGTCCGCCATTGCCTGGTTCAGCAATAGCGGTAGTTGCAGCCAAATTGCTGGCGGCCAACAAGCAGCTCCGGCGGCACACCATAGTGGCTGTAGTAATAGGAAACCTGCGGCGGGCCGAAATAACGGTGAACCTGAAGCGGACCGGCGCCCTGGGGCGCATAGGTGATGATCTTGTCGAATGGCGGAGATTCAACGGCAAGGTAACGCCCGCGGCCAGCGAGCGGTGCCGGCTCCACCACCTGACCTTGGCCATAGCGCGGAGTGCCCGAGAGATCGGCGGCTGCCGCCGGCAGCGTCACAGCAGCAGCGATGCAGGCGAAGGCGAACTGGCGCAGCACGACGGGCATTCCTTCTGATCGGCGCGTCACTGCGCGAGAGCGATGGCGACGGTTGTGCGATGGATGTTTGCCAGAAAGAGCTTGTGTGAGGCTGATCTGACGTGTGCGGCGTGTATCACAGACATGCCGGATGTCGCGGCGGGGTCGCTGTCGATCGCCTTCGGCGATTTCAAGCGCGGCTATCTGATCGTCGACCGCGTCGACGTTCGCGTATTGCGCGATCCCTACAGCGCCAAGCCCTATGTGCTGTTCTACACGACCAAGCGCGTCGGCGGCGGCGTGCAGGACTTTGACGCGATCAAACTGCTGAAAATAGCGGCGAGCTGAGGGAGCCAAGATCGCGATCCGCGCTGTTTGCAGTTGGAGCTCTGACCTCATCGCGGGCTCGACTTGCGTATCCCTCTTGCTCCGCCGCACGAGAATGAATGGCCGGGTCAAGCCCGGCCATGACGGCGTTTGATTTAATCCTCCCCATTATCACTTGCACAGGTGCCGCATGACCGCTTGGCTGAAGCACCAGCAACGCCGGTTCATGCGCCCGGATGCAGGGCGATATTTGCGGTCGGATGTTGGGCGCTATCTCGCGCCAGAGCGCAAATGGGAGGGGCAGCCACGCATCGAGGCGGGGGAGGACGGAGGCGGGCAGTTCACTTACGGATTGCAGTACGGAGGGACCTCGTACGACGGAGACCGGCCGCGCGTGACGCTTATCTCAAAGCCTGATGGAGAGCGAAGCGAGCAGGACTATAGGTTTGATGGGGGTTGGCTTGGCTCGCTCGTGCCGCCAGGCATCGGCCACAACAGCGAAGGTGAACTCGAAGGAGCACCCGAGATTCCACAAAGTATGCCGGAGACACGTGAGGAACGCATGTCGTTCGTCCGCTCTGCAGCCAGTTGGCTATTCGGCCGATCGGCAATCGCGATAGGGGCGTTCTTTGGCTTATTGGATCAAGTCGAGGAGATCGGACGGCTCTCGCACATGATCCGGACGGCCAATGATCCGCCGTCGTCGCTCGATGATCTTCAGCGGCGGGCACAGGGACCTAGCGAACCCGGCTATGAAAATCACCACATCGTCAATCAACACAGCGGCAATCGTGCCAAATTCGGCGATAGTCGGATCGAGGCGCCGGAAAATGTCGTGCGGATTCCGCAATTAAAGCACATCGAGTTAAGTCGGTGGTACGCGACAAAAAATTCCCGCTTCGGAGGACGCTCACCCCAAGAGGTCTTGCGCGAGATGAGTTGGGAAGAGCAAACTCGGATCGGCTTGGAGCAACTAAGACACTTCAAGGTGCTCGAATGAAACAGACAAAGGACGAGAGATGACTACGGCCGAACTGGTCGAGAAATTTTCGGAGCTGGCGCTGGCACAGCATGAAGCCGTGGAGACATTCCAGACGGCTCGCTACAATCGACTTTATGACCGTATCAAGTTGGTCCAAGCGCAGCTTCGGACCCGTGAAGGCGATCAGCGTCGTGCATTGATACCGCTGCTTGAGGCGCCCAATATTCAGGTCCGCTTCATGACTGCCTACGCGCTGCTGACGGTGGCGCCGGAGCGGGTGCGGAAGGCCCTAGAGATCATTCGGGAATCCGGCCGATTGCCCCAATCTGCTGATGCAAGTTACACGCTCGAGCATTTCGATGAAAGCATCGAGCAGGCGCTACATTATGAAGCCGGGGATCTCTGAGGTGGTCCTTCGGTTCAGAGGAATAAACGCTCTGCTGTTCGATCTATACGGGGCCGCAGGAAATCAGCCGACGGATCTGCTGATTTTGCGCGGGCGTTTGAAATTGGTTCCAAACGGAACCATTCCCCCGCTGCCGTCGTTACCTCCATTCACGCAAGCTTTGGGAGAACGACAATGAGACTGACCGAACGCGTCGCGTGTGCGGCCGTGATTGCCGTGATGGGATTCTTTGCGGGATCGGCAGCTCAAGCTGCTGACCAGACCTTCACGGGGGTCGTCACCATCCTCGATCGCACCACCAGCGAAGTGGTGATCAAGCAGGCGCCGGCTGGCGAGACTGTCGGCGCGAATACGCCGGGCGCGGTGGAGAAATTCAGGCTGCGCACGGTTCCAGAGTCGCTGCATGCCGGCGAGCGCGTCACGGTGACCTATACCGAGAGCAACGGCGTCAAGACGATCAGCAATGTGACCGAGAAGAAAGACTAGGCGATACGGGCGCATGGGTACTGCTGCGCTGCATGGGGTGACATGCGCCCGGAATTCCTGGTGCGGACAGGTTCAATCCTTCAGCACGAACTTCTTGCGGAGTTCCACGGCCACTTCGTCGGCGAGCTGCTGCGCATAGGTGGCGTGTTTCGGCGCGGTGATCACCATCGGCCGCCAGCCGAGCAGGGCATCCCTGCGTACCGATACATAGACGCCGCCGACAACGATGCGCTGGGCGATCATTTCCTCAAGTTCGGCTTCGGTCTTTTCTTCTTTTCCCATAACCGGCTTCCCGTGATGCTCTGAAGCACCCCTCTAGCTAGGGAGGCGTTTCGGAAATGCAGTTCACAAGAATGAGAGACGCCAATATCACAATGTCGCAGGCAATGCTGTCGCAGTCTGAAGCCTCCGCGGCCGGCGCGCCCGTTCCGCGCGCGCTCAGCAATAGCCGTAATAGCCGCAGCCATAGGGCGCGCGGCTGAAGATCGTCTCGGACGGGGTGCCGTAATAGTTGCGGTAATAATAGGAATTCGGCTTGCCGTAATAGCCATGCACGATGGAGGAGATATCCACCTCCGGCGCATATTGCACGATCGGCTCTTCGATCGGCCGCTCGTCCTTGATCACGACGGCGCGGCGGCTCTTCACCACCGGCTCGTCGAACAGGCGGCCGATGCGGCCCTGGCCGGCCATGTCGGCGGCCTGCGCGCCGGACATCAGCGCGAGCGCGGCAACGGCAAGAACGAACGGGCGCAGCATGCGGGATGTCTCCATGATTCGCGGATCATAGCGGAGAACCTTTCACGGATCTTAACGACGGTTCGCTTGCGCGGCGCTGGTGCGTCGGACGCGGCTCAGAGCGGCGTGCCCCAGGCGCGCGCCGTCTGCAGGATCCAGTCGCGATACAGCGTCAGCGGCGTCACGCCGGTGAGGCCGCCGCAGCCGGCACTGCTCTTCGCGCCGGTGGACCACGACACCACGCCGATCACGATGTTGCGGCCATTCTGCTGCTGCAGCACGGGCCCGCCTGAATCGCCGGTGCAGGCGCCGAGGCCGTCGCGTGTATTGTCGGTCGCGGGATCGACCAGTCTTATCTGCAATTTGCCGGGATGGCTGGTGGAGGTGAGCTGCGCCGCGCGCACGGTGCCGCCGCTCTTGCCGTCGCCGCGCGCGGCGACGCCGATGCCGGCGACGAGATAATTCTGCCCGGCGGCGAAGGGCTCGGTGGGCACGCCGAGCGGCAGCGCGGTCTTGCCGGGCAAGGGATCTGCGAGCTGCAGCAGCGCCACATCGGCGCTGGCGCGATGCGCCTTGATGCCTTCCGCATTGAATTGCGGGTGATCGGCGACGCGCTTCACCGCCAGCAATTGCGGCTGCCGCTGGGCGTCATAGAGCACGATCTTGTAACTGGCGCCGGGCGTCACGCAATGCGCCGCCGACAGCACCAAAGTCGGCGCGATCAGCGCGCCGGAACAGAAATTGCCGCGCGAGCCGACAATGGTGATCACCGCGCGGCCGATCTCGTCATCGCGCACGCTGGCGCCGCCGACGAGGGCAGAGGCGGGGACGGTCATTGACGCGATGAGACTGCTGGCAATGGCAATGCGGGCAATGGCGAGAGAGTGCCTGATAGCGCGAGCGCGCGGCGGCGTGCGGGAACCTGTCTGAATCATGGCGGGGATGTCAGCCCCGCGGACCCACGATGTCAATTCCCTGATTGGTCACACGAGCCTCCCGGAGATCCCCATGTCCGCCATTCTGCTGGTGCCGCCGGCCGGCGAGCCGCTGTCGCTTGCCGAGGCCAGACAATTTCTGCGCGTCGAGCACGCCGACGATGACACCGTCATCACCGCGCTGATCGCCGCGGCGCGTGCGCATGTGGAAGCGCTGACACGCCGGGCGCTGCTGACGCAGACCTGGCGCATCGTGCTGGATGCGTGGCCGGCGCATGGACGCATCAGCCCGCGCATCGGGCCGCTCAAGATGCTGCTCGCGGCGCGGGTGTTCGATGCGGCCGGCGCGGCGCATGCGCTGGAGGTCGAGAGCTTCGTTGTCGATGCGGCAGCGAATGTCATCGCCGCGCCGTGCTGGGCGCTGCCCGCACCGGGGCGCAATGTTGCCGGCATCGAGCTCGACGCGATCTGCGGCTTCGGCGCGCTTGCGAGCGATGTGCCGGCGGATCTCATTCATGCGCTGAAGATCCTGCTGGCGCACTGGTATGACAATCGTGGCCTCGCGGCGATCGGCACCGCCGCCGTGATGCAGCCCGCTGGTCTGCACGCGCTGATCGCGCCGTATTGGGGGCTATCGCTATGATCGATCCCGGACGGTTGAAGACGCGCCTGGTGATCGAGGCGCCCGATGAGGCCGATGACGGGCAGGGCGGCGTTACGCGCAGCTACAGCGCCGTCGCCACCGTCTGGGCCGCCGTGCTGCCGGCGCGCATGTCACGCGAAGTCGAGGCCGATGCCGATGGCGCGCTGGTGCATCTGCGCATCATCCTGCGCGGCGGCTTCGCGCTGACCCTGCGGCATCGCTTCATCGACGGCACGAAAATCTATCGCATCACCGCGTTGCGCGAGATCGATGATCGCCGCTTCGTCGAGATCGACGCCGAGTGGCGCATCGACTGACGTTTTTCTTGACGCGTTTTCTTCACGCGAACCGGCATCCACTTCGCTCGAAAACGCCTTGCTCTCACGGAGCCTCCCATGCCCGCAGCTCACGTCGCCTTGCGCGCGGCGATTTTTGATGCGCTCAAGGCCGATACGGCGCTGGGTTTCGCGCTTGGCGGTCATCGCGTCTATGACGAGCCGCCGGCGAATGTGGCGTTTCCCTATGTCACGCTCGGCGATGCGCGCATCGTCGATGTCTCCGCCGATGACGGCCAAGTGCAGGAGCATCAGCTCACCCTGCATGCCTGGTCGCGGCAGGGCGGCCACAAGGAGGCGCATGTCATCACCGGCGCGCTGCTGCAGGCGCTGGATGACGCGCCGCTGACGCCTGATGGTCATCGGCTGGTCAACCTGCGTTTCGCCATCGCCGACATCCGGCGCGAGGCCGATGGCCGGACCTATCACGCCGTGGTGCGGTTTCGCGCGATCACGGAACCAGAGGATTAATGGGAGCTGAGCGATGGGTGCACAGAAGGGCAAGGATCTGCTGATCAAGATCCATAACGGCACGACATTCGTCACGGTGGCGGGACTGCGTAGCCGGCGCATCGCCTTCAATGCGGAGATCGTCGATATCACCCATGCGGAGTCCGTCGATCGCTGGCGCGAGCTGTTGGCCGGTGCCGGCATGCGCCGCGCGTCGATCTCCGGCCGCGGCCTGTTCAAGGACGGCGCCTCCGATGCGCTGGTGCGGCAGGCATTCTTCGACGGCACCATCAGCAATTGCCAGGTCCTGGTGCCGGATTTCGGCGATATCACCGGCCTGTTCCAGATCGCCAGTCTCGAATTCGCCGGCGAACACAATGGCGAAGTGAGTTTCGATCTCGCGCTGGAATCGGCGGGCGCGTTGACCTTCGCGGTGGTGTGAGGAGATCATCATGCCCAACAGATTGCGCGGCGAAATTGCCGCCGAACTCGGCGGCCGCAGCCGCAACCTGGTGCTGACGCTCGGCGCGCTGGCTGAGCTCGAAAGCGCGTTCGGCGCCGATGACCTCGCGGCACTCGCCGAACGCTTCGGCTCCGGGCGGATGTCGGCGCGCGATCTCATTCGCATCATCGGCGCCGGATTGCGCGGGGCGGGCGAAGCGACCAGCGACGACGAGGTCGCGGCCCTGACAGTGCCGGGCGGCGCGGCGGGATTTGTCGGCATCGCCGTTGAACTGATATCAGCCACCTTCACCGACACGCCGCAGGCCGCGCGATGACTCAGCCTGCTCCGTTTCCATGGGCCGAGGCGATGCAGTTCGGCTTTGGCGTGCTCCGGCTGTCACCCGACGCGTTCTGGCGGATGACGCCGCGCGAACTGGCGCATGCCATCGCAGCGGT
Organism: Tardiphaga sp. 813_E8_N1_3; assembly: GCF_051811025.1. Taxonomy (NCBI): domain Bacteria; kingdom Pseudomonadati; phylum Pseudomonadota; class Alphaproteobacteria; order Hyphomicrobiales; family Nitrobacteraceae; genus Tardiphaga; species Tardiphaga sp. 813_E8_N1_3. The sequence goes on along the minus strand of NZ_JBPWQE010000001.1, from coordinate 3,334,483 downwards.
GTGTGGGCCTGTATCGATGCCGATGGATCGCGCCGCGCTCGACGCACTGATGACACAGTTTCCGGATTCCGGGGAGCCCCTGCATGAGTGATACCAGTGACCTCAGTGCGGCGTCCGGCACGCTCGACAGCATGACGGCGAAGACCACCGGCCTGACATCCGCCGCGACGACTTTCTCGAAAGTCATGGCCCAGGCCTTTTCGAGTTCGGTCGCATCGGGCCAGAAGTTCGACGACGTGTTGAAGTCGCTGGCGCTGAAGATGTCGGACCTGGCGACGAAATCCGCGCTGCAGGCCGGCGCAGGTGCCACGACATCGGGCATCTCGGCACTGGTGTCCGGCCTGCTCGGCGGAAGCAAGTCCAGCGCGAGCAACAGCGTGAAGGCGTTCGCGTCCGGCGGCGTGATCGGCACGCCCAGTTATTTTCCGATGCCCGGCGGCGGCACGGGTCTCGCCGGCGAATCCGGACCGGAAGCGATCATGCCGCTGCGACGCGCCGCCGACGGAAGCCTCGGCGTCGCCACGCAGGGCGGTGGCAACACCATCAATGTGCAGATCGCGACGCCGGATCTCGACGGCTTCCGCCGTTCGGAGAACTACGTGACCGGCCAGATCGTCCGTGCCGTCGCGCGCGGGCAGCGCAGTTTGTGATGGATATCCGGCATGATCCCTTTTCACGACATTCTGTTTCCGCTCGATATCGCGCTGAAAAGCGCAGGCGGGCCAGAGCGGCGCACGGAGATCGTGTCGTTCGGCTCCGGGCGCGAGGAGCGCAACGCACGCTGGGCGCATTCGCGCCGCCGCTATGATGCGGGCTACGGCACCAGGACGCTGGCGGCGCTGCAGAGCGTGGTGGCGTTCTTCGAGGAACGGCGGGGACGACTGCACGGCTTTCGCTGGCGCGACCGGCTCGATCAGACGTCGAATAGTTCAGGCGAAACGATTTCGCCCCGCGATCAGGGCATCGGGATCGGTGACGGCGCGACCGCCTCGTTTCAACTGATGAAGACCTATGGCAGCAGTTTTGCGCCATATCAGCGGCCGATCACCAAGCCCGTCGATGGAAGTGTGCGGATCGCCGTTGGCGGCAATGAGGTGGTGAGTAGTGCCTTCAGTTGCGACGCGACGACGGGGCTGGTGACATTCGCCAGCGGGCACATTCCGGCGGCGGGCGCCGCGATCACAGCCGGCTTCCAGTTCGATGTGCCCGTGCGTTTCGATACCGACTATCTCGAAGTCGATCTGTCGGCCTTTGCCGCCGGTGCAATCCCGAAAATTCCGCTGGTGGAGATCAGAATTTAGCAGGCGCATCGGTCGCGAGGTGCGGCGGACACTCAGTCGGTAGTCTCTCCGTGCAGTTCGAGCTTGTAGCTGTCGGTATTCTCGAAATTGACCGTGACCTTCTTGCCCTCGAAAGTCAGCGTCCAGGACTGCGTTTCGCTGTGGCCGAGAATGCGGCGCTCGACGACAAAGGTATTGGCGTTCGTCCATCGCCCGCGGACCGCATCGACGCCATAGCTGACGGGAGAACCGGTCCGGAAATTGCCGTCAAGTCCGAGCGGGCCCGTGAAGCGGCGTGTCTGCTCGGGCTTGCCTGTGACCGTGGTGATCTCCCATGACGGGCTGTCGCCGACCAGGTTCAGGCTAAAGGTCCCGACCCGGATTGCATTTTCGGTGAAGCGGTAGGTCTTGCCGGAGATGTCTTTGGCCAGCTCCGGCGTAAGGCCGAGCGGCGACGGCCGCGGCGTTGCCGCGTTGCGGATCGATGCGGCCAGCAGCGCCTGCGCAACGGGATCGTCGGGCAGGGCGCTCTCGGATTTCACTGCGCCGGCGATGTCGTCGATCAGACGGCGGGTCGGATAGAATTCATCCTTGCGCATGCTGCCGGTCAACACGGCGACAATATCGAGTTTCGGCAAAACCATGATCAGCTGCGAGTGCAGACCACGCGCCATATAGGCGCCTTTCTCAGGGATCGACCACCACAGATTGGCGTAATGATTGTCGGCAGTTGCGACGATCTTGCCCTCGGCCGCGCGATCGACCCATGACGGCGGAATGAACTCGCGGCCTTCCCAGACACCATTCTGCAGATAGAGATAACCGATCTTTGCCATGTCATGCGGCGGGATATAGAGCCCGGCTTCGCCATCGGTCACGCCCTGTGCGTCGGGGCGGCCCCAGTCGATGTCGGTAATGCCCAGCGGTCCGAACAATTCGCGCTTGGCGAATTCGAGCGCGTTCTGTCCGGTCTTCTTGTTGATCAGCGCGGAGAGCAGATAGGGATTGCCGCTGTTGTAATAGAACCGCTCGCCTGGCGCCCGGCTCATCTCCTGACCGAGCACGAACTCGGTCGGATTTTTGCTGCGATACATCCGGTCAAGCGTTTCGTCGGATGTATAGGCTTCCTCCTTCCAGGCGATGCCGGAAGTCATGTCGAGCAGATGCTGGATCGTGATGGCCTTCTTGCGATCATTCAGTTTGTCGATCTGGTTGTCGGCGAACAGATCGACGACCGGGTGATCGACACTGTCGAGTATCCCGTTTTTCAATGCGATGGCGATCAGCGTCCCGGTGACGCTCTTGGTCACCGAGCGTAGATCGTGGCGCAGGCCGGCCACATAGGGCGCGTAATAGGCATCGGCGACCAGCCTGCCGTGCCGGACGATCAACAGGCTGTCCTGCTGGCGTGCGCCGACGGTATCGATCAGTTGGGCCAGCTTGCCGGAATCCATCCCTTGCGATTCCGGTGTTGCGACCTGCCAGCCCTTGGTTGGCCATGGCGTATTCGCCGCCCGCTCTGCGTCTGGCGCGCTGGCTGCGGGAGTGACCGTCGCAGGACTAACGATCGATGTGACGATTGCCGCGAGCACGGCGATCCCGGCAAGGCGTTGTCGCAGCATCCGTCCGCTCCCTGTGCCCGGCTTATCGGGCCGCTATTGTGAGAGCAATTAGAGCGCGAAGGATGGTCGCGCGCAACGACAACGTTTCAGGATCCAATCATGCGCAGCATCCCGCCCGCACTTCAGGCCAAACTGGATTCCGGCGTCACCACACTGGCGCAGGTGTGGAAACTGACGCGGCGCGATGGCGTCGTTGCGGGCTTCACCGATCACGACTGCGATCTCGTCATCAATGGCGTCACCTATCGCGCCGGCACCGGGCTCGCGGCGTCGGAAGCCACAAGCCGCTTCGATCTGTCGGTGGACGGCGGCGATATCGCCGGCGCGCTGGACGACGATATCCTCACCGACGCCGATCTCGCGGCGGGGCGCTACGATGCCGCGCAGGTGGAGACCTGGCTGGTGGACTGGAGCGACACTTCGCTGCGCGTGCTCACGGCACGCGGTACGCTAGGCGAAGTGAAGCGCGAAGGCACCGCATTCATCGCGGAATTGCGCGGGCTTGCGGCGTTGCTGTCGCAGGAGAGCGGGCGGCTTTATACGGCGCGCTGCGGTGCCGACCTCGGCGACGGCAAATGTCGCATCAATCTCGCAGGCTGGCGAGGCGCTGGCGCGGTGGCGGCGCTCGAGGGTGCCTCGATGTTCTCGGCCAGCGGACTCGATGCGTTTGCCGATGAGCTGTTCACCGCAGGGCGCCTGACATGGACAAGCGGCGGCAATGCCGGGCTGGCCATGGAAGTGAAGCAGCACCGCGTCACGCCGGGCCATGTGCGGCTGTCGCTATGGCAGGCCATGGCGGAGCCGATCGCGGCCGGCGATGCTTTCACAGTCACGGCCGGCTGCGACAAGACGCTGGCGACCTGCCGTAATCGCTTCGGCAATGTCGAAAATTTCCGCGGCTTCCCGCAGATTCCCGGCAACGATTTCGTCATGAGTTACCCGACGCCGGGGACGGGCGGGGGATGATCCTGATCAGTCTGTCGCCTGCATGCTGGGCGATGGCGGACGAAGCGTTTGCCCCTGTAGCAAATGACCCGAGGTGGACTCAGAGCAGACTTACACGCGCTTTACGCCCGGCGGTTGCCAGCTTCCGTCGAGAACCTCGGGTTTCGGCCAATAGAGACGCATGTTCATTGTGAATGGGCCACTTGCAGGTGCCGGTAGCCAGTTTGCTTCCTTCTCTTTGCCGGGCGTCTCACGCTGGATGTAAAGGTCGAGCGAGCCGTCGGGGTTGAACGAAAGTTTATCGCGATCTCCGATGGCGTAGCGATCAATCGGATTGGCCGCGAAGGCCTGCTTTTCGTTGTACATTGTAAGGGACCAGAAGCCACGCACCGCGGGAAGCAGGTTCTTCTCAAAATGCAGGACATACCGATTGTCGCTGCTGAACGGCTTACCATCGGCATCGGTGAGCGCCGTTGGATAAACGGCATCCTCGATGGTGTTGGCACCGAGACCGGCAAAAGCGACTCCGGCCCGGCTGAGATAATCCGCGCCATAAGTCCCGACCGCCGAGAGGTTTGTGCGCCATCCAGCATGCGCCATGCCGGCGCGCAAAAACTGTGCTTTGATCTTTTTCGTTGCTGCCGGGCCAGCATCGCTTAACGCGCGCTGCACTTCGGGTGATGCGCTTTTGAAGTCGAATGGTTTGCCCGGCTCGATTCCAATGCGCCGCATCTGGTCAAGGATCGGATAGTCGTTCGCGTGAGGCGGGTTGGTCCTCGCCAGCTCCGCAAACAACGAAAAGTAGGCCGCTGGAGTCATCTTCTCCACTTGCTCCGTGGGCGGCGTCTTCATATCCCAATCGGGGTTGATCTTGCTGGGCGGCTGAGTAGCGAAGCGCCCCGGCTGCGTAGCGACTAGTCCGGCTTGAAACTTATGCACGGCGTCGTAATCGGCTTTGCCATTGGTCTGTGTGCGCCCGATGATCCAGCCAATTGCGGTCGGGCTTCGAATGGAGATGGCCTCGGGATGAACGTCGCCTCGCCAGTCCGGCCCCGTTATGCGAAGGTATTGTGCGCTTGTGCCGGTCGTTCGGCTGCCAGTGGACTCAAACACGTCGGTCCACATGTCCAGCATTGGCAGTAGATAGTAACGCCCGCCCGAGTCGGGCACGCCTATCAGCAGCGGAGCTTCCGACACGTCAAACCACATCAGCGAGTAGAGCGTGTCAGCATTCGGACGCACCACGTCGGTAAAGGTGGCGTCAGGAAATGCTGGTAGATGACCGAACTGATTCATCGGTGCCTTACCGAAATGGCTGGCATCGGCGACATTGGTGCTGACCCGGCGCGTTATTTCCATGAGGATTAGGGGATAGGCGTAGATGTAGGCGCTGATTGCTACCTCGCTGATCTCGTCGGAGGGAAGAGCCGCAAGCGTTTGCGCTTGGGCTGGCGTTGCATGGACTAATGCTTCGCCAATGAGGGTTGACGCCGCGAGCGCACAGCTACCGCCCAGCAATAGATCGCGGCGGCCAACGGTTGTGCGATCGTTCGAAAAATTATCTCGCATTTTCGTTGTGTTGGAGTCGTCGATTTTCATCGGGTGCCTCCTTAACTCGTGGCCCACAGCTTGCGACACCGAGAAGAGAGAATCAACCGGTACTAGAATTGGCGCGACAAATTGAAACGACAGAAAAGCTGACCCATCGAAGGACAAGTCTGCTTCTGACACTTGGCGTCGTTTCGAAAGAGCTCGATCCGTCGCAACTTATCTGATGACGAACACCACGAGAATATGGGTGGCGTGTTGTAGCCACTCGCTGAGGAGCAGCATCGCTACGCGATGAAGATCAGGGTTACTCGTCGGTCGCTCTCCGGCCCCGAACAGCTTCTTGGTGTATCGGCAATGTCGATCATTTCCGCGGCTTCCCCGATATTCCCGGCAACGATTTCGTCATGAGTTACCCGACGCCAGGGACGGGTGGGGATGAGCACGATCAATCCGTCCCCTGCAGGGTGACGGATGGCGGGTGGGTCGCATGTGATGCGACGGCATCGATTCGCTGCAGGGCGATGTAGTGGACGATCACGAAACAGGTGATCGCGGCAGCGTAGAGCAGACGTTCGAGTAATACCATCGGTGGTCCATCCGGATGAGAGATGCGCTTGTCGTGGCTCATCATCGATGGAGCAGTGATATCAAGCGTCCTACGAACGGCTGATGCGACTTCACATTCGTCTGTTGCGTGCGTTGCCACGTTCCGACGCGGGAGACATCGAACCAGCGCACGCACTGATAGATTGAGCTTGCGATGTGCCAACCGCATCCGATCGCGAAAGACTTCGTTAAGCGTCTTTCGTTGCGCTTGCGACACACACCGCATGTACCTTTGGGTGAACACGATTCGATTGTTGTCGGACTGTTTCTGCTCGCCTAGTTTCACGGATATCTCTCGTCGACCGAACGACAACAAACATCCGCATCCTCGAACGATGTGGACCACATCGAAACTGGAACGAGCATCATGCGCGAATGCGTGGTTGAAGTAGCAATCCGACGACAACCAGATGACATGCGCCAGAAGACTCTGGATCGCGCGCGGCGATCCCCATCTGCCAGCCACGGAGCGCGCTGGTTCCACTTGCTGCTCGCGAGCGCCTCGGCAACGGCGCTCACGGCCTTGTTTGCCGCACCAGCAGCAGCACAAGTTTCAGACTGGAGCGGCGCCGTCAGCAATGACTGGACGCTCGCGACCAACTGGGCAGCCGGAACCGTTCCCGCCGGAGCTGGCACCACGAACGTGAATACGACGTCACCAAATGCGACTATCCTCGGCGTCGGCGGTCCGGCGATCGGGGCGACAGGGAGTTTGATTCTCGGCAACAACGCTGGAACGTTCGGCAACCTGACGATCCAGAACGGCAGCTCCCTGACAACCGGCATCGCGCGGTTCGGACTTAACGCCACAAGCGGTGGCATCCTCACTGTCACCGGACCCGGGTCGCAATGGTTGGCCGGCGGACTTGTGTCTGTCGGCTTTCTGGGTACCGGCACGGTGAACATTCAGAACGGCGGCCAAGTCGTCGCGGCGGCCGGCATGACCCTGGGCAACGGCGCCTCGTCTTCCGGCACGCTCAACGTCAGCGGGGGCGGCACGCTGGAGACCCAATTCCTGCGGGGCGGCGCCGGCGCGAGCCAGGCTAACTTCGACAATGGCATTCTGCGTGCCAGGGCCAACAATGCGACCTTCATCAACGGCTTCAATCCCGGAGAGCTCAACCTTCTCGCGGGCGGGCTGACCATCGATACCAACGGCTTCACCGTGGGCACGGACGCGACATCCGGCTTCAGCGGCATCGGCGGGTTGACCATCACCGGCGGCACGGTTTTCAGCCTTCTGGCGAACAGCACCTATTCCGGCGAAACGCGGATCGTGGCCGGCAGCGGCCTCGCGCTGTCGGGCGCCGGCGCCATCGCCAATTCCAGCAGGGTCATCGCGGACGGCGCCTTCAATGTCTCGGGTATCACGGCGGCCGGCACAAGCATCCAGAGCCTCGCGGGAAGCGGCGCCGTCACGCTGGGCACGAAGGATTTGACGATCACCAATGCGAAGAACGATCTGTTCTCCGGTGTCATCTCCGGCACCGGCGCTCTGACGGTCAGCGGCGGCAAGCAGATTCTTTCAGGCGTCAACACCTATACCGGCGGGACCACGGTGAACGGCGGCACGCTGGCGGTCAACGGCAGCGTCTGCGGCGCCATGACCGTGTTGGCCGGCGGCACGCTGCAAGGCATCGGTACGGTCTGCGATACATCGAATGCGGGGATCGTGGCGCCCGGCAATTCCATCGGCACGCTCACTGTCGCCGGCAGCTACACCGGCAACGGCGGAACGCTGCAGATCGAATCCGTGCTGGGCGGCGATGCCTCGCCGACCGACCGGCTTGTCGTCACGGGCAACACCGCAGGCAGCACCAATGTGCGGGTGATCAATCTCGGCGGCGGCGGCGCGCAGACCGTCGAAGGCATCAAGATCGTCGATGTCGCCGGCGCATCGAACGGCGCGTTCTCGCTGCTCGGCGATTATGTGATCCAGGGCCAGCAGGCCGTGGTCGGCGGCGCCTATGCCTATACGCTGCAGAAGAACGGCGTGAGCACGCCGACCGATGGCGACTGGTATCTGCGCTCCAGCCTGGTCAATCCGCCGCCGCCGATGTCGGCTATGCCGCTGTATCAGCCGGGCGTCCCGCTATACGAAAACTATGCGCAGGTGCTGCTCGGCATGAACGAATTGCCGACCATGCAGCAGCGCGTCGGCAATCGCTATTGGGGCGGCAGCGATGCCATGGCGCGCGCCGGTGTCGCACCGGCACCAGGCGATGGCTCTTCGGCGCCCACGGCGTTCTGGGGCCGCATCGAGGGCGGCCAATCCGATTTGCAGCCCTCCACCACCACGGGCTCGACCTATAAAGCCGACCAGTTGAAGGTGCAGGCGGGCCTCGACGGTCTCCTGATGGAGAACGAGCGCGGAAGGCTGATCGTCGGTCTCACCGGGCAATATGGCCTGACCACAGCGAATGTCGCATCGGTCTTCGGTAATGGCCGCATCCGCGTCGAAGGTTCGGGTGTCGGTGGCACGCTGACCTGGTTCGGCGACAACGGCTTCTATGTCGACGGCCAGGCGCAATCGATGTTCTATCGCAGCGATCTGTCTTCGGTGCTGGCCGGCAGCCTGACCCACGGCAACGAAGGGGTGGGCTATGCTTTCAGCGCCGAAGCCGGCAAGCGGTTCGCGGTCGGCAACGGCTGGTCGCTGACGCCGCAGGCGCAGTTGTCCTATTCGAAGGCCGAGTTCGATCGCTTCTTCGATCGGTTCGGCGCGCCGGTATCGTTGCGCGATGGCGACAGCCTGCTCGGCCGCGCCGGCCTTGCGCTCAATCACCAGAAGACCTGGAACGACGGCGCGGGCATCGTGCGCTCGGATATCTACGGCATCGGCAATCTGCGCTACGAATTTCTCAACGGCACCCGTGTCGATGTCGCCGGCACCGGCTTCGCCAGCGCGCAAGACCGGCTATGGGGCAGCATCGGCGGCGGCGGCACCTATAGCTGGGCCAACGGCCGCTACGCGGTGTTCGGCGAGGTCTCGTATAGCGCGAGCCTCGAGGACGCGGCGGCGAACCACAGCTACAAGGGCACTGGCGGCTTCCGCATCGTCTGGTGAGCGAACGCGCTACGACATACTCGCGGCAAATTATCTGGCGCTCATCCGATCACGCGCGTCGCATAGCCGGCGAACAGCTTGACCAGATCCGCCTGCCGCCGGGTGCCGGTTTTGTAGAACAGGCGGCTGAGATGCGTCTTGATCGTCGTTTCGGCGACGCCGAGCGCTGCGGCGACCTCCGGCACGCCGCCGACCTGGACGATCGCCAGCAGGACGCGAAGCTCTGACGGTGTGAGCTGGAATGTCTTGCCGATGAGTTCGGGCGGCGAGGTGGCGTCGATATCCGCCTTGCGCACGAACAAAGCCGCCGTGGCTGAATAGACCAGTCCGGCCTGTCGCCGTGCTCCCGATGTCAGCGGCAGGAGATGCGCGACGTATCGTTCGCCAGTGCTGCCGACGAGCGGCATGGCGATTCCGCGCGTGCCGAGCGCGCTGTCGCCTTCACTGGCGACGGCGAGGGCCTCCCGCAAGGCGCGATCGGCCTGGCTGTCGCGAGCATTGAGGCGGCCGGAGGAGGCGCGCAGCACATCCGCTATGTCGAGCATGGCATGGCCGGCAAAGTTGGCATGGACGATGCGCGCAGCGGAATCGACGAGGAACAGGCCGACGCTCAGCCCGTCGAGCGTATCCGCTAGCGTCGCGGCCTCGGCGGCTTTCAGATCGAACATGCGTCCGATCATCACGGCGCGGCGGATATGCGGCGCGATCAGCCGCATCCGGTGACGTGCGCGCTCATCGGCGACGCCGTCACGCTCGTGCCGGAACACGCCGAACATGGCGACATTGGTGATGGACTTGTCGAGCACCGAATTGATGCAATCCGCCAGTCCCTGCGGCTGCACCCATTCCTTGTAGAAGCGGGTCTGCTTGAACTCCGCGTAAGGCAGGATGTCCTCGATCCCAATCGGTTCATCGATCTCTGCGAAGAACTGCACGGTCGTGGTGGGATCGAGCGCAACATACTTGTCGAAATAGGAGCTTTGATAGTCCGCGGAAATGCCGACCACATGGAGAATATGCCCCGACGGCATGGCTGCATTCTTGGTATAGAGGCTGGCGCCGACGCCGCCGACGAATTGCATCGCGCGCTCGATCGCATTCGTCCAGGACGACGAGTCGAGGACAGTGTCGTAGATGCAGCCGATCAGGTCGCTGAGCTGTTCTGCGCCTTCTGCGAGATCAGGCGATGCGAGCCGGGCGGCCATCGGCCAGAGCGGAGTCACTGACGTCATTTGCAACTATCTCTCGGGAAGGTGAGCATGCACCTTTGCATGCGTGCCTATGCCGGCACACCGACGATGCGTGATTGGAAAGCTATGTGGTTCCGGCGGCGATGTCGTTGCCGAACGCGCAGAAGCTGTGTTTCAGCATGCGAAATATTTTCCGAATGATGCGCGGAATAAATCGAAAATCACGGACGTGCGCCGATCGGTCTTTGATAGCAAAATGACGGCGCTTGCGGCGCCGTCATTTGAACCAAATTCAACTGATGCGGAACACTCAATCCTTGTGCAGGAACGCGTAGTCTGCCGAATAGGGCACGCTGAGAAATTGGCCGGCATCATCGCATGAACCGGCGGCAACGCCGCCTTTGGTGTTGATGCGCTGGATCACGTCGACCATTGCGAGCTTGCCGTCGCCATGCCGGTCAGTCACCGTCAATTTGAGCCACGGGATATCGCTCGCGGTTTTACCTGGTGCGCGGCCAACCGCTTTGCCGCCCAGCGTGCTGCCATCGGTGAGTTGCCAATGCGGGCCCGCATAGTGGCGGCCTACGGTCAGTCCATTGGACAACAGCGTGGCGGTCGGCTCGCGGAAGGTCCAGGTGAGCTTGCCGTCGGAGGCGGCCATGCACTCATACACCTGCGCGCCCTCCGCGTGATAGATCGCGACGATCGTGGCATCCGGCTCGGCAATCTCGGATGGCACCTGAGCCGCGACCGCATGCGTCAGCGCGGCGAGGGCGGCGATGAGCGCCGCCCCGAACAGTCTGCATTTCACTTTGCAATTCATGTGATCGTTCATGGGACCTCGCGCGTGATGTCTATTCAGCGACGACCTCGCCGGAGCCGCCGAGCTCCGCCGGAAAATCCTTCAGCTTCGGCAGGCCGTCCTTCATCGGCAGCACGGCCTCCGCATAATTGACGTGGACACCGGGTTCGAAACGAAGTGTCGGGATGGTCGCCGCAAAGACATCGACCAGGCCGAACGTCGGATGATTGGTCAGCAGGTGCCCGCCGCATTTGCTGCAATACTGGCGCTGGCTGAGCGGCGTCTTCTGGAAGCTTGCAATATGCTTGGCGCCTGCAGTGATCCGCACGGCACTCGGCTTCCACAGGCTGAAGGCATTGACCGGACCTCCGGACCACGAACGGCACGAACTGCAGTGGCAGTAACCCATCGCCTCCGGTGCGCCGTCCACTTCCAGTTCGACCGCGCCGCAGAAGCACTTTCCAACATGTGTCATTGCTCTCGTTTCCTCTTGCTTGTGCATCGTGCCTCGCTGCGAAGCGGGCGCGCCGGGCATGCTGCTAGCAGCGGCGCGCGCGGCGAAGCGTCATTCGATCGAATGAGAGCCGATCACAAGATGTGTCGTCGCAAAATGCGGTCAGACGGTGACGTGGCGCGCAGTGCAGTCATGGATTGCGGGACAGACAATATGATCGAAACGCTCACGCGCGCCGCCATTGTCAGCGAGGCGCGCGACTGGATCGGTACGCGCTATCAGCATCAGGCTTCGGTGAAGCATGTAGGATGCGACTGCCTCGGCCTCGTGCGCGGCGTCTGGCGTCATTGCATTGGCGATGAGCCGGAAACACCGCCGCCTTATGCGCCGGACTGGGCCGAGGCGCGGGGCGAGGAGGCACTGGCACAGGCGGCGTTGCGTCATCTCGTGCCCATCGGAATCGATGCGTTCGGATGTGGCGATGTCCTGCTGTTTCGCTGGCGCGACGGCTTCGTTGCCAAACATGCGGCGATTGCGAGCGGCGAGGGCACGATGATTCACGCCCATGACGGCGCCGCCGTGTGCGAGGTCGCGCTGACACCGTGGTGGCGTCGTCGTCTGGCCTATGCGTTTCGCTTTCCCGGAGTGAGCTGATGTCGCAACTGGTGCTCTCCACGGCCGGCGGCGCCATCGGCGGGATGTTCGGGCCGATCGGCGCGATCGCGGGCCAGCTCGCCGGCGCGGCGCTCGGCGGTGCGATCGATAGCGCGCTATTCGGTTCCGGCGATCAGACCACAAGCGGTCCGCAACTGGCCGATCTCGATGTGATGGCGTCGACCGAAGGGGCGCCAGTCCCGCGCGTCTATGGCCGTGCGCGGCTGAGCGGGCAGGTGATCTGGGCAACACCACTGGAGGAAGTCGGGACGTCGGAGACGGTGCCGACCGACGGCGGCAAGGGTCTGGGCGGCGGCCCGACGACAACGACGACGACCTATCGTTACTTCGCAAATTTTGCGGTGGGTCTTTGCGACTGCGTGATCGGCCGCGTCGGGCGGATCTGGGCCGATGGCAAGCCGCTCGATCTCGACGGTATCAATTTTCGCGTCTATCGCGGCACCGAAGACCAGATGCCGGACGGGCTGATCGTTGCCAAAGAGGGCGCGGGCAACGCGCCGGCCTATCGCGGGCTGGCTTATGTCGTGTTCGAGCACCTGCCGCTGGCGAATTTCGGCAACCGGATTCCGCAGCTGTCCTTCGAGATCATCCGGCCGATCGGTCTGCTCGAAGCGATGGTACGCGCGGTGACGCTGATCCCCGGCACCACCGAATTCGGCTATGAACCGTCCACGGTGGTGCAACTGCTCGGTCCCGGACAATCCGCACCGGAGAACCGCCATCACGGTTCGGCGCGGTCCGATGTGGTGGCGGCGCTGGATGATCTGCAGGGCCTGTGCCCGAACCTGCAACGTGTCGCCATTGTCGTGGCGTGGTTCGGTTCTGATCTGCGCGCCGACTACTGCGTGGTGCGGCCGGGCATCGACAACCCCGCCAAGACCACCAGCCCGCTGTCGTGGTCGGTGGCTGGCGTCACGCGACCCTCCGCCTATATGGTGTCGCAAATCGACGGACGTGCGGCATTTGGCGGGACGCCGTCCGATGAGAGCGTCGTGCATCTGATCGGCGAGCTGAAAGCGCGCGGGCTGAAGATCACGTTCTATCCGTTCGTGATGATGGATGTGCCTGATGGCAACAGCTTGCCCGATCCGTGGAGCGGGGCGGGCGCGCAACCGGCCTATCCCTGGCGCGGCCGCATCACCTGCGATCCCGCACCGGGCCAGCCGGGCTCGCCTGACGGCACCGCAACGGCCGGCGCGCAGGTCGATCATTTCTTTGCCGGCGGTGTCTGGAATTATCGCCGGATGGTGCTGCATTATGCGCAGCTCGTATCGCTTGCCGGCGGCGTCGATGGCTTCCTGATCGGCTCGGAATTGCCCGGGCTGACGCGCGTGCGCTCGGCGTCGGGCAACTATCCCGCTGTCGCTCAACTGATCGCGCTCGCAACCGACGTGAAGACGATCGTCGGGGGCGGTACGGTGGTGACCTATGGCGCGGACTGGACCGAATACGGCGCGCATGTCGCAACCAGTGACGCGTCAGAGATCCGTTTTCCGCTCGATCCGCTCTGGGCATCGACCGCGATCGATGCGGTCGGTATCGACTATTACGCGCCACTATCCGACTGGCGCGACGAAGCCGATCATCTCGACCGCGATCTCGCTACCACGATCTATGATCGCGCTTACTTGCGCGGCAATGTGGCGGCCGGCGAGGCCTATGACTGGTACTATCCGGATGATGGCGCCCGCGATGCGCAGGAACGTGTTGCGATCACGGACGGGCTCGGCAAGCCGTGGATCCATCGCGTCAAGGATCTCTGGAATTGGTGGGGCAATGCGCATCACGAGCGCGTCGGCCATGCGGAGCTCGGCAGTTCGACGGCATGGGTCCCGCGCAGCAAACCGATCTGGCTGACGGAAGTCGGCTGTCCCGCCGTTGACAAAGGCGCCAACCAGCCGAGCGTGTTTCCCGATCCGAAATCGTCGGAGAATTTTGCGCCGTATTTCTCCAGCGGCGCCCGCGACGACCTGATGCAGCGGCGTCATCTGGAAGCACTGCTCTCTGTGTTCGATCCGGTTTTCGGCGCAAGTGATGCCGAGAATCCGGTTTCGCCACTCTATGGCGGGCGGATGATCGATGTATCGGCCATTCATGTCTGGACCTGGGATTCGCGGCCTTATCCGATCTTTCCCGCGGCCGATGACATCTGGGGCGATGGCGCCAACTGGCATACCGGCCACTGGCTGAACGGCCGGCTCGGCGGCGCGCCGCTGGATGCGCTGATCGACAGGCTTGCTGTTGATGCCGGCGTGACGGAGGTCGATGCATCGGCGCTGTCAGGCGGCTGCGATGGTTATGTCGTGGACCGGCCGATGGCGCCGCGGGCGATGATCGAGCCGCTGTCGGTGGCCTACGCTTTCGATGCGACGGCGGGGGATGGTACGTTGCGCTTCATCCCGCGCGGCGGGCCGCTTGTGGCGGAATTCACTGAAGACGATCTGGTGGCGCCGGATGACGGCGCGCTGGCGCGGCTGGTGCGCGCGCAGGAGACCGAATTGCCTGTTCAGGTCAGCATCGGCTTCAGCGATGCGCTGACGGATTATCGGCGCTCGGCGGTGTCATCGCGCAAACTCACCGGCGGCGCCAGCCGGATGTTGCATGCCGATCTCGCCGTCATCACCAGCGATACGGCGGCGACGCAGCGCGCCGAGGTCTGGCTGCAGGACCTCTGGGCCGGGCGCGAGCGTGCGGAGTTCGCGGTCGGGATGAATGCGCTGGCGCTGGCGCCGGGCGATGTGATCGCGCTGACGCTGAATGACCGGCGGCGGCTGTTCGAGATCAGCGGGCTGGTCGATACGCAGGCGCGGCAGGTGACAGCGCACAGCATCGATCCCGACGTGTTTGCCGTGCCGCTGCTGGCGCCGGAGATCAAGCTGCCGCCGGTGCCGGCGGCGCTCGGGCCGGTGCAGGCGATCACGCTGAATCTGCCGGTGATCGACGGCGCCAATGCCGATGTGCTGACGCGGCTCGCTGTCTTCGCCAATCCGTGGCCGGGCTCGGTGGTGATCTGGCAATCGAAGGATGGTGCAAGTTTCCAGGTGGCCGCGGTCGCGGCGACGCCTGCGGTGATCGGCGAGACACTGGATGCGCTGCCGGCCGGGCCGACGGCACGATGGGATAATGCCAGTACATGCCGCGTGCGGCTTTATGGCGGCGCGCTGGCTTCGCTGTCGGACGCGCGGGTGCTCGGCGGCAGCAATTCCGCAGCGGTGCGGAATGCGGATGGCGATTGGGAGATCATCCAGTTCGCCAATGCCGAACTGGTCGAGGCCAACACCTACAAGCTGTCGCGGCTGCTGCGCGGGCAGGCGGGTTCGGAATCCGCGATGGCAGCGCTATTACCGGTTGGCGCGCCATTCGTGATGCTCGACAGAAGCTTGGTGCCGATCGCACGGGGGCTGGACGCACTCGAACGCCCATTGTCGCTGCGCGTCGTCGGCAACGGCCGCAGCCATGACGATGCCTCGGCCGTCGCGCTGGTGCTGACGCCCGATCGCAGCGCGCTGCTGCCGCTGGCGCCCATGCATGTGAAAGCTGTTCGTAAGCTCGATGGCATCCAGATCTCATGGATCAGGCGCACGCGTCTCGATGGCGATGGCTGGAATGCGGAAGTGCCGCTTGGCGAAGACGGCGAGGCGTACCGGCTGGAGATTCTCTCAGGCAGTTCCGTCGTCCGCAGCATCGCCTGCACCACAGCGCAGGCGCTCTATGCAGTGGCTGACGAAGTCGCCGATTTCGGTGCGCCGCAGCCGAGCCTGCATCTGCGCGTCGCACAGCTGTCCGGCACCGTCGGGGCCGGACATCCCACGGAACTGACACTGACACTCTGAGGCCGATATGACCGACACGCCAAATCTCAAACTGCCCTTCATCGAGAGCGGGCAGGCGCAGAAACACGTCACCCATAACGAGGCGCTGCGCATTCTCGACGCGGCGATCCAGATCTCGGTACTCGATGTGACGCGGACCGTTCCGCCGACATCGCCGGCCGAGGGCGCGCGGCATATCGTGGCGGCCGGGGCGTCAGGGGCCTGGAGCGGCCATGGGCTGGCCATTGCCACATGGCAGGACGGTACCTGGGCTTTCCTCGTGCCGAAAGCCGGCTGGTGCGTCTGGTCGATTGCCGATGATGTGATGATGGTGTTCGACGGCGCGCTGTGGCGCGATCTGCGCAACCTTGCGCTCGACAATATCGAGCATCTCGGCGTCAACACAGCGGCCGACAGCAGCAACCGCTTCAGCGTCAAGTCCGATGCCGTTTTGTTGTCGCATGACGACGTAACACCCGGCAGCGGCGACCTTCGGGTGACGTTCAACAAGCTGAATGCGACGAAGGATGTCGGATTTACATTGCAGTCGAATTATTCGCCGCGCGCACTGATCGGCCTGCTCGGCAATGACGACCTCTCGATCAAGGTCTCCGCCGATGGCGTGACCTATCGCACTGCCCTGGTCATCGACAAGACGAGCGGGCAGGCCAGTTTCGAGCAGTCGCCGAAGTTTCTAGCCTATCTGAACTTCGACAAATATTGCGCGGCGAACACCTTCACCAAGGTACAGTTCAACAATACGGGGCATAACGACCAGAGCGTCTTCGATGCCGCGACCAATCAGTTCGTCGCGCCGGTCGCTGGCATCTATGCGCTCGGTTTCCGCGTGATGTTCAAGGCCAATGCGGCGATGCCGACCATGTTGACGGCAGCCATGTACAAGAACGGCATCGAGCTGCTCGACGATACGCGCGTGCAAACGTCGTCGGCGCTCATCAGCAACAGGACGATGCTGAGCGGCCAAACGCTGCTCAAGCTCGCTGCTGGCGATGCCATTTCGGTATGGGCCGCGATGGAGACAAATGACGGTTATGTCGCAGCCGCGCAGAACAGCTTCTACGGCCACCGCGTCGCGTAACGGACAACGATTTCGCTTCCTCAGGATCAGCATCATGAAGCTCGATGAAAGCACCTTGCGGCGCCTCTGGCCGCAGGGCGACAGCCGCGTGCCCGGATTACTGTCAGGCGTGACGCAATCGTCCGAAGCGGTGTTCGCCACATACGGCATCACCACGCCGCTGCTCGCCGCGCATGTGATGGCGCAGATATCACACGAATGCGGAGCAGGGCGCGACGTCGTCGAGAACATGAACTACTGCGCCGGGCGCATGATGCGGGTCTGGCCGTCGCGGTTTCCGACCATGGCGAGTGCGCAGGTTTACGCCGGCAATCCGCGGGCGCTGGCCAACAAGGTCTATAACGGCCGCATGGGCAACCGCGTCGGTTCGGACGACGGCTGGAATTTTCGCGGCCGCGGCGGATCGCAGACCACAGGCCGCGAAGGCTATGAGCGGGTGAAGAAGGCCACGGGGATCGATGTGGTCAGCCACCCCGAATACCTCATCGATCCGCGTTACTTCCTCACTTGCGCCGTGTCGGATTTCATCAATTGCGGCTGCCTGCCGTTCGCGAAAGCTGATGACATCGTCGGCGTCACCCGCCGGCTCAATGGCGGCACCATCGGCCTCGCCGAGCGCAAGGCCTGGCTGGCGAAATGGAAGGCTGCGCTGCGCGATGTGTCGGCGGTGACTGTGCCCGTGATCGCTTCGCCGCCGCTGGCGCCCGAACTGCCGACAGCCAGGCCCACCAATCTTTCCGCTTTCATTGCCGCGGTTGTCGCGGCTTTCCGGAGGACGTGACCATGGACTGGGGTGACCTTGCCAAACAGGTGATTGCGCTGGGGGCGCCGATGCTGGGGACGGCCCTGGGCGGTCCGCTCGGCGGTGTGGCCGGCGAGATCCTCGCCAAGGCGGTGGGCTCGGTGACACTGACGCCGGCTGCGGTGCAGGCAGCGCTGCCGGCGGCCGATCCCAGCAAGCTGGCGGAGGCCGAGGCGCAGTGGGCGCAGATGATCCGTGCGGAGGCGGAGACCCAGCGCGCGGCGATCAGCGAGACCCAGACGACGATCCGCGCCGAGATCGCCAGCGACGATCCGCTGCAGCGCTGGTGGCGTCCGGCCTACGCACTGGAATTGACGGTAGAATGCGCCGCGCTGTGGTGTGTTCTGATGCACGAATTCTGGACCGGGGATATCCAGACCATCAATGCGTTGGTCAATGCCACGGCGCTGCTGGTGACCTATTGGGGGTTCCGTTTCGGCGTGCTAGGCGTCTATATCAGCGGCCGCACCCGCGAAAAGGTCAGCGCGCTCACCGGACAGGACGCGCCCGGCATGGTCGAGAAACTGGTGAAAGCGGTCGTGAAGAAAAAGTAAGGTTGGCGGCTGCCGCCATTCATGGAGTGTTCACGCGTCCGGGCATCAATTCGGATTGTGAACACGGAGAAGTCATTTGCGCCTGCTCGTCGTCGAAGATGATCCCGATCTCAACCGTCAGCTCACCACGGCGCTGACCGATGCCGGCTATGTCGTCGATCGCGCCTTCGATGGCGAGGAGGGGCATTTCCTCGGCGACAGCGAGCCCTATGACGCCGTTGTGCTCGATATCGGCCTGCCGAAGATGGACGGCATTTCGGTGCTGGAAGCCTGGCGCCGCAACAACCGCATCATGCCGGTGCTGATCCTCACCGCGCGCGACCGCTGGAGTGACAAGGTGCAGGGCTTCGATGCCGGCGCCGACGATTACGTCGCCAAACCTTTCCACCTCGAAGAGGTGCTGGCCCGCATACGCGCGTTGCTGCGCCGCTCCACCGGCCATGCCCAGTCCGAACTCACTTGCGGACCGGTGTCGCTGGATACCCGCACGGGGCGCGTCAGCGTTTCCGGCAATCCGATCAAGATGACATCACACGAATACCGGCTGCTGTCCTATCTGATGCACCATACCGGCCGCGTGATCTCGCGCACCGAACTGGTCGAGCATCTCTACGATCAGGATTTCGATCGCGACAGCAACACTATCGAGGTGTTCGTCGGCCGTATCCGCAAGAAGCTCGACGTCGATATCATCCAGACCGTGCGCGGCCTCGGCTATCTGCTCACGCCGCCGCAGCCGTGATCATCTCCGGGATCATGCGCTGATGCGCAACAGCTCGCTCGCAACGCGGCTGTTCCTGTCGGCGACGGCCTGGGTGGTGGTGATCCTTGTGATCACCGGCATCGTCCTGTCCTCGGTCTATCGCAGCGCCACCGAGCGCGCCTTCGATCGCCGCCTCAATCTCTATCTCCGTACCCTGGTGGCCGAAGTCGCCAATCCGCCGGACGCGCCCGATCATGACACGCCATCGCTCGGCGAGCCGCTGTTCGAACTGCCGCTGTCGGGCTGGTACTGGGAAATCGCGCCAACCGAAGGCACGAAGACCGAGATGCGGGCCTCGCGCTCGCTGTGGGACAAGAAGCTGCCCAAGCTCGAAGACCAGGGCGTCGAGCTCACGGCGTCGGGGATCCGCCAGGGCTATGTGGACGGGCCGGAAGATCAGCGCCTGCGCATGGTGGAGCGTCCCGTCGATCTCGGCGCCGACGGCAAATTCCGCATCAGCGTTGCCGGCGACGCCACCGAGATTTTCGAGGAAACCCGCACCTTCGACTATTATCTCGGCGGCACCTTCGCTGCCCTCTCGATCGTGCTCGTGCTCACCACGATCTTCCAGGTCCGTTTCGGCCTTGCGCCGCTGAAGCGCATGTCGGATGCCATCGCCGATATCCGCTCCGGCCGCGCCGAGCGGCTGGAGGGCACATTCCCTGTCGAGATCTCACCTCTGGCGGGCGAGATGAACGCGCTGCTCGATGCCAACCGCGCCATCGTCGAGCGCGCGCGCACCCATGTCGGCAATCTCGCCCATGCCATCAAGACGCCGCTGTCGGTCATCGTCAACGAGGCGAACAGCCGTGGTATCGACCCCTTTGCGAGCAAGGTGCTGGAGCAGGCCGATGTGATGCGCGATCAGGTGACGCATCATCTGGAGCGCGCACGGATCGCGGCCCGTGTCACCATCGTCGGCACCGTCACCGATGTTGCGCCGGCGCTGGAGGCGCTATGCCGGACGATGCAGAAGATTCACCGGGATCGCGGCATCACCATCGACCTTGAGGCCGATGCCGCCGCGAAATTCCGTGGCGAAAAACAGGACCTCGAGGAGATGGCCGGCAATCTCGTCGACAATGCCTGCAAATGGGCGGACTCCCACGTCACCATCGGCGTGCAGGTCGAGCGCACCGGCAGTGCCGATTCGGTGTCGAAGCTGCGGATCATCGTCGATGACGACGGACGCGGGCTGTCCGATATCGAGCGCGCCCAGGTCGCGCGCCGTGGCCAGCGGCTCGACGAGACCAAGCCGGGGTCGGGTCTGGGTCTGTCCATCGTGGTCGATCTGGCTGCGCTCTATGGCGGTAGTCTGACGCTCGGCAAGGCGCCGATCGGCGGATTGCGGGCCGAACTGGTACTGCCGGGTGTCTGAGTTCCGGCCTTCTTGCGCCCCGTTGTCGCCCGAATTATCCCGTTCGTAACGTCTTTGACGTTTCCTGTGTTCCGGTTTGCGTTCGGGGTCTGCGGTCCATGGTCAAGTTCAACGCCTTCTGTGTTGCCGCCGTCGCGCTGGCGCTGGGTGGTTGCGATATGACGACGTCGGACGGCGGGCTGAGCCTTGGCACCGATACGATCGCCCGGGCCTATAGCAGCACCAAGTCGGCCGTTGGCCTGTCCGAGGAGAACGCAGCCGCGGCGGTGACCAATGCCGCCTTTGGCGGGCTCATCGGCGCCAAACTCGGCGCGCAGCTGAACGACGAGGACCGTCGGCTGGCCTATGAGGCCCAGATCGCGGCCCTCGACCGCGGTGCACCCGGCGCTCCGGTGCCCTGGCGCAACGCCACGTCGGGACGCTATGGCAACATCGTTGCCGGACCGGCCTATAACCAGAAGGGCCGGGAATGCCGCGGCTTTTCCCACACCGTCACCGTCAATGGTGACCTCAAGACCGCCCGCGGCACCGCCTGTCGCAGCCCTGAAGGTACCTGGGCGGCTGTCTGATCCCGGTTCCTCAACGCCTTCTTAACGGGGCGCCTGCTACAAAAATCGGTGGCGATTTTCGGTTGTAGATCGACCGGAAAGCACGGATTCCTAGGCTGCATGAACAAAACCTCGATCGATCGCTTGCGGGAGTATTTGGCGCAACTGCCCGAGCAGTCGCAGATGCTGCTGATGCGCGAATATGAGCGCGCGATCGAGCGCGGCGAAGACGTCGTGGTCGCCAATTTCGTGCTCGACCTGCTGCGCGGCGTCGTCCGTGGCCACGAGAATGCAGTGCGCCCGCGCGTCGAGGATCCCACCCGTCTCGTCTTCAAATCGCTCGAGCCGTTCCTGGTGGAAGGCGTCGGCAATGTCCGGCCCGGCCAGATTCGGCGCGCCTCGCTGCTGCCGATCTGGCAGTGGCTGGAGCGCGACGCCGCAGACGCCGTGCGCGAGTTCGAGGCGGCCGTCTCTGCATCGCCCGAGCCGGGCGCATCGGACATCGAACGTGCCGTCAAGAAATTCCAGCAGGCGGCAGCAGCCGCCATTGCCGCTGCCACGTCGGGCAATCGCGGCGCGGCCCGCATCGGGCCGACCCATGCGGTTGAGGACCTGCCATCCATCGGCGCGGTGCTGAAGGCGCGCGAGCAACTAGACGGCTTTGCCGGCAAGCTGCCGAGCGTGCTGCGCAGCTTTGGCGATAGCCAGATCGCCTCGGTGAACAGCGCGCTGAACGTGCCGACGCTGACCACGCCGCAGGTGCTGCCTTTCGCACTCTCGCTGGTGATGCAGCGGCTGGCGGCGCCGTGGCAGATCATCCGGCTGGCGGTGAAGATCGCGGCCTCGGACGATGAAATCCGCGTGGCCGCCACGCCCTATGGCATTGCCGTGACCATGGCGCTGTCCGATCTCAATCGCGTCGCGGCCGAACTGCGCTCCGATATCAGGCGTGGCAAGCTCGACAGCGCGCCCGAACATCTCAAGATCACTCATGACGGCGTGCGCGGCCTGCGCACCGAACTCGACATGCGCAATGACTCCACCTGGGGACGCCAGATGGCGGCGATCCGGGTGGAGATTTCCTCGACGCTGCAGTCGGAGATCGAGAGCGTGCCGGGTAGGGTGCGGCGTCTGCTGCGCCAGCGCCCTGACAAGGATATTGCCGCGACGGCGACTATCGATTTCGCCGAGGTCGAGGAGACCGTGGCGCTGATCAATTTCGTCGCGGTGTGCCGGACCTATGCCAGCGAACTCGCCATCAACGAGGTGACGCTGCGGACCTATTCCGACCTGCAGCAATATGTCGAGAAGTCCACGGAGTCGCTGGTGCAGTCGCTGCGCGCCGGCGATGCCCGCGTCCGTAGCTACCGGCAGATGCAGGCCAAGGCTGCGATCCGCTTCTGCCAGGTGTTGTTCGGTCAGGAATATGCCTCGCTGATGAGCCGCGCCGCCGAACAGGCCATGGTCGTGGTCGAGCGCAAGCCGAAGCGGGCGGGCTAGGCCAGGCAATGCGAAATGGCTCGTCGGCGATGTGACATCCGCATCGCCTCCATCCCGATATCAGAGCGCCAATTGAATGCGATTGGTTTCGCTGCCGTCATGTGCGGCCGGAACGGCGCAGCAGATCAGCACTTCATTGTCGGCCACCGCAGCGGCTGGTTCCTTGACGTAGGTCACCGCTCCCGCCAGAAGTTTCGTTCGGCAGGTGCCGCAATGTCCTTCCCGACAACCGAAATCGGGGCTCAGGCCTCGGGATTCGGCGAGGTCGAGCAGCGTGCCGGACTCAGGCGTCCAGCGCGCTTCCTTCAATGACTCTGTGAACACGACGTGCACCGATGTCGACGACGATGGCTGGCGCGCCGGTGCTGTCGCCGGGCTGTCGACGGTTCGCACCAGTGATGCGGGGCCGAATGCTTCGGCGTGGATACGGTTGTCAGCGATGTTCAGTGCGCGAAGACCGTCATAGATCGACTGCATGAATCCGGAAGGTCCGCAGAGATAGTAATCGTAGTCGCCAACCGGCATGAACCGTGACAGCAGGGTCATGTCGATGCGCCCCGCAGCGTCGTAGTCGGGGCCTTCTTCGGCATCCGTGATGTCGCCGAGAACTCGGACGACCCGGACTGCGTCTCCAGCGGAGGCCGCAAGTTCGTCCAATTCGTTGCCGAAGGGGCGCTCGTTCTTCGAACGGGCTGCCTGAAAAAGCACGGTCGGTCGAACTTTGAGCGTCCGCAGCCCTTCGTAAATCACATGCCGCAGCATCGCGAGCATCGGCGTGATGCCGATGCCGCCCGCCAGCAGCACCGCTGGTCGCGCCTCAGCGGCATCGATCGTGAATTCACCGGCGGGTGCCCTTGCTTCGATCACGTCGCCAATACTGATGCCGTCGTGTAGCCGCTGCGACACCAGTCCGTCGCGTTTGACGCTGATGCGATAGACGTGATCCGAAGGCGCGACCGACAGCGTATAGGTTCGGATGGCGGTCTTCTCCGCTCCGTCAATGGGTAGTCTGATCGGGAGATACTGTCCGGCGCGATGAGGGAGGAGGCCGGCGCCGTCAGTCGGCTCCAGATGGAACGACCTGACCGTTGCGCTCTCATCGACGATGTTGATGACCTTGAACGGCCGCCATTTGGTCGCAAGTTCTGCAGCCCGCAGACGACCGGCCGCCTGCTCCCAACTGCCTGTCATAAGTGTGCTCGGCGCCCATCCGTCCGGCCGGAACGCCCAGCGCAGGGGCAGGGCACCGCGCCGAAGAACGACACGCCGCGCCTTGAATTGCCAGAGGCGCTCGGCGCCCTGGAAGGCGGCGATCTCCGGCGAGTCCAGGATGACCCGGGCGTCACCGGTCATCTGAAGAACGTCGCCGGTCGCGAAATCGACAAACAAGAGCCCGGCTTTGCCGTTGACGAGGATGTTGCCCAGCGTGGCGAAGAAGAGATTGCCGGCGAAATCCGGGATTGTGAGCGTGCCGTCGTCGGCAACGCGCACGAAACCGGGATTGCCGCCGCGGCTCGAGACGTCGACCTGTCGACGGGATTCTCGCTCGACATAGGACGCGACAAAGAACATGTCGGCGGCTTCGATCATGCGGCGTGCCGTTGCGTCGATTTCGGCTTTCTCTTCGATATTTCCCGTAAACAGTTCGCGTGGATCGTGGACGAACTCATAATCGCGGAGCTGGATGTAGCGCGGGCAATTGCCGAAACTTTGGTCGACATCAAAATGAATGGCGTAATTGTCCGACGGCCCGATGATGCCGTTGACGCGATTGCGTCTGCGCGTATGAAGTTCGATGCCGAGCAGGCCGATTGCATCGCCCTCGTGCATACCTTCGCTGGCGGGATCGCTTGGCTCCCTGACGACATCGATATCGAGCGATTGCGCTGTTGGCGATGAGATAAAGCCGGGTTTGCCGGTGACAGATGTGGCCCATGCGTCGCCTGCGCCGTCGACGCTGCCGAGCGCGATGAAGGGGATCTGGGCGTAGAAATCCCGGTGTTGCGTCGGCATGTAGTCGCGCACGATACGCCTGCCGAGCTCATCCATGTGGGCCGAAACGCCGACCTTTTCCTGGATCGCCTTCTCGCCGGCGTGCCAGATGTCCAGTTTTGATAGCGACATAATGACGGTCATCGGTCCGCTCTCGTTGGCGGTGTCGGGCGTATGTCTGGATGCGCCCGACACACGCAGTTAAGCCGCAGCGGCGAGGCCGACGGGTGTCTTGGCGAAAGGCACAAAGCCGGGCAGCGCTTCGATGCGGCGTAAGAAGGCGTTCACCGTGGGATAGCCGGACAGATCGACATTTCCTTCCGGCGCGCTCGCGATGTAGCTGTAGAGCGCCACATCGGCGATGGTCGGACCATTGCCGACGAGCCAGTCGCGATCGGCGAGATGCGCTTCGACGAGTGCCAACAAGGCGTGCGCGCGCTCGATGACTTCCTCTGGATTGAAGTTCCTGCCGAAAACGGTGATCAGCCGTGCAGCGGCAGGACCATAGGCCAGTTGGCCTGCAGCGACGGACAGCCAGCGCTGGACGGCCGCGGTCCCCTTTGCGTCGTCGGGCAGCCACTCGGTTCGGCCGGATGTCTTGGCGAGATAAACGAGTATGGCGTTCGAGTCGGAGACAATGGTGCCACTGTCATCGAGGACCGGCACCTGACCGAACGGATTGAGCGTAAGGAAATCCGGGGTCTTGTGTGCGCCCGACTTCAGGTCAACTTCGATGAGTTCGTGGGGCAGGCCAAGGAGCGAAGCGAACAGATGCGCGCGATGAGAGTGGCCGGACAGTGGATGGTGATAGAGCTTCATGATCTTGATCCTGAATTCGTGGTCGGGTTCATTCCCGTTCAGCGAATGCAAGTTGCTTCATGATCCGGCGCGCGAGAATGCACGCTCTGCGCACTTCATCATTGCGCCAGATGAAATAACCGCGGCTTTTGTTGGCGCGCGACAGGCCCGATAGCGGCTTCGTCAATCGCGTCGACGGGTCTTCCCGGAGGGCATCCACGTGGCGGAGGGGGCGTTACTCGAAAAGCGAGCTCAGATCGCCGCCGCCACAATTCTTGATCCAGAACAAGCGGCCGGACGTCGCGATGGCATAAAAGTCAATTGCACGTCGTCGGTGGCCATGGTGTAACCCGGCAAGACGTCGTTTAGATCGACTCAAGATTACGCCGGAACCCATTGATGGCCTTATGGTTTGTGTTCGCCTTGATGACCGCCGCGGCGACTTTCGCCGTGCTGTGGCCGCTTGGCCGGACCCGCTCTGATGCGGGTGGCACCGAGGCCAGCGTCTATCGGGATCAGCTCGCCGAAATCTCTCGCGACACCGCCGCCGGCCTGATCGGACCAACCGAGGCCGAGGCGGCGCGTGTCGAGATCAGCCGTCGTTTGCTGGCAGCCGTCGATGCCGAGGGCGCGGCCTCCGTCGGCAGCAGTCCTGGTTTTCGCCGCGCGGTGGCGCTGGTGGCGTTGATCGGCCTGCCGCTGCTGGCCGTCGGCTTCTATCTGCCACTCGGTTCGCCCCAGATGCCGGACTTTCCGCTTGCCGAGCGCAACCAGTCGCCCAGTCCCACCCAGCCGCTGGACAATCTCGTCGCGCAGGTCGAGCAGCATCTCGAGAAAAACCCGACCGACGGCCGCGGATGGACCGTGCTGGCGCCGGTGCTGGCGAAGATTGGCCGAACCGACGATGCGGTGCGCGCGTTCCGCAATGCGATCACCTATGCCGGCGACACGGCCGCGCGCCGCGCCGATCTCGGCGAGGCCATGGCGATGGCCGCCAATGGCGTGATCACCGCGGATGCCAAGACCGAATTCGAACGCGCTGTCGCGCTCGATGCCGGTGAGGTCAAGGCACGCTACTTCCTGGGCCTCGTGGCCGAGCAGGACGGGCGTGGCAGCGATGCGGCCGTGATCTGGCGCGACATGCTGGCAAAGGGACCTGCGGATGCGCCGTGGCGTCCGGTGGTCATAGCGGCCCTGGTGCGCGTCGGCGGTAGCGTTCCGAGATCAGGGCCGAACCTGCCGGCGCTGTCGGAAGACACGATCGCGTCGGTACAAGGCATGAATGCCGGCGACCGCAATGCGATGATTCAAGGCATGGTCGACCGGCTTGCTACGCGGCTGAAGCAGGACGGCAGCGACGTCGAGGGATGGTTGCGGCTGGTGCGTGCCTATATGGTGCTCGGTGAGCGCGACAAGGCAAAGAGCGCGCTGGCAGATGCACGGGAGGCGGTCGGCACGGATGCCGAGCGGCTGCGCAAGCTGAACGATGGCCTGAAAGACTCCGGGCTGGATGGGTAAACGTATGATGCCGAAAAGTGTGAAGCAGTTTTCGGACAACATCATGCGTCTTGAAGGTGAAGCATGACGCGCAAGCAGCGACGATTGACGATGATAGGTGGAGCGCTGGTGGTGCTCGCCATCGCGGCCGGACTCGTGCTCAACGCGATGCGCGACTCCATCGTGTTCTTCTCGACACCGCAGATGGTCGCCGAAAAGCAGATCCCGGTCGGCAAGCGCTTTCGCCTCGGCGGCATGGTCGAGCAGGGTTCGCTGGTGCGCGGCGATAATCTCGCCGTGAGCTTCAAGGTGTCCGATGGCGGTGCGACACTGCCGGTGAACTATAAAGGTATCCTGCCGGATCTGTTCCGTGAGGGCCAGGGCGTCGTTGCCGAAGGTGCGATGGATGCGGCGGGCGTATTCAAGGCCGATACGGTGCTGGCGAAGCATGACGAGAACTACATGCCGAAAGAAGTCGCCGACGCGCTGAAGAAGCAGGGGCGATGGCAGGAAGGCTCTGATGGCAAGCCGGTAATGTCGCAGGGCGCTGCAAAGCCTGTGGTGACGCAGTGATTGCCGAAGCCGGACACTATGCATTGGTGCTGGCACTGGCGCTGGCGCTGATCCAGTCGACGGTGCCGATCATCGGCGCGCGCCTGCGTGATCCCGCGCTGATGAATGTCGCGCGCTCTACGGCACTGGCGCAGCTGCTGTTCGCGGGGCTGTCGTTTCTCGCGCTGACGACGCTCTACGTTACGTCGGATTTCTCGGTCGCCAACGTGTTCGAGAACTCGCATTCCGCAAAGCCGCTGCTCTACAAGATCACTGGCGTGTGGGGAAACCACGAAGGCTCGATGCTGCTGTGGGTGTCGATCCTCGCGCTGTTCGGCGGTCTTGTCGCCGCCTTCGGCAATAATCTGCCGCTGTCGCTGCGCGCGCATGTGCTGGCGGTGCAGGGCTGGATCGCTGCGGCGTTCTATTTGTTCATCCTGATGACCTCGAATCCGTTCCTGCGCCTCGCACGGCCGCCGCTCGAGGGCCGCGATCTCAATCCGGTGCTGCAGGATATCGGCCTCGCGGTGCATCCGCCGATGCTCTATCTCGGCTATGTCGGCTTCTCCATCGCATTCTCCTTCGCCGTTGCGGCGCTGATCGAAGGCCGCATCGATGCCGCCTGGGCGCGCTGGGTGCGGCCGTGGACGCTGGTGGCGTGGATATTCCTCACGCTCGGAATCGCGATGGGCTCGTATTGGGCCTATTACGAACTCGGCTGGGGTGGCTGGTGGTTCTGGGATCCCGTCGAGAACGCCTCGCTGATGCCGTGGCTGTCCGGCACGGCGCTGCTGCATTCCGCTGTCGTGATGGAGAAACGCAACGCGTTGAAGGTCTGGACCATCCTGCTGGCGATCCTGACCTTCTCGCTGTCGCTGCTCGGCACGTTCCTGGTGCGCTCCGGCGTGCTCACCTCGGTTCATGCCTTCGCGACTGACCCGACGCGCGGCGTGTTCATTCTGATGATCCTGTGCGTGTTCATCGGCGGCAGCCTGACGCTGTATCTGTGGCGCGCGTCGTCGCTGAAGCAGGGTGGATTGTTCGCGCCGATCTCGCGCGAGGGTGCGCTGGTGCTGAACAATCTGTTTCTCACCACGGCCTGCGCCACGGTGTTCATTGGCACGCTGTATCCGCTGGCGCTGGAAATGCTGACCGGCGAGAAAATCTCTGTCGGTGCGCCGTTCTTCAACCTCACTTTCGGCCCGCTATTCGTGCCGCTGCTACTCGCCATGCCGTTCGGACCTTTGCTGGCGTGGAAGCGCGGCGATCTCAGAGGCGTCACGCAGCGGCTGATGACTGCCGGCATTGCCGCGCTGCTGGCGGTGGCGCTGGTCTGGGCATGGACCACAGGCGGTGCAGCGCTAGCGCCGCTGGCGATCGGACTCGGCGTATTCGTGATTGCCGGATCGATCGTCGATATCGCTGAGCGCACCATGCTGTTCCGCTTGCCGTTCGGCGTCGCGTTCCGGCGCGCGCGCGGATTGCCGCGTGCTGCCTGGGGCACGGCCTTTGCCCATGCCGGCATCGGCGTGGCCTTGATCGGCATCGTCTGCGAGAGCACCTGGAATACCGAATATATCGGCACCATGCAGCCGAACGATGTAGCGAAGCTTGCCGGCTATGAGCTCACGCTCAAGGATGTGACGCAGCGGCAGGGGCCGAATTTCCGCGAGAGCCTCGCGCGTTTCAAGGTGACGCGCGGTGGTGACGAGATCGGCGAGATGACGCCGTCGAAGCGCAACTTCGCGGCGCGGCAGTCTTCCACCACGGAAGCCGCGCTGCTCTCGCGCGGCGCCAGCCAGCTTTATATCTCGCTCGGCGAGGAGACCGCCGGCGGTGGGGTTGCCGTGCGAATGTATCACAAGCCGCTGGTGCTGATGATCTGGTGGGGACCGGTGCTGATGGCCTTTGGCGGGCTGCTGTCACTATCCGACCGGCGGCTGCGCGTCGGCGCGCCGAAGCCGGCCAAGGCATCGCGCGCACTGCAGCCGGCGGAGTGACGGCGTGACACGCATTGTCGCAAGCCTCATCGCCGTCATGTTCCTGCTCGCTGCGCCGCTCGCGCATGCGGTGCAGCCCGACGAGATCATGAAGGACCCGGCCCAGGAGGGCCGCGCGCGCAACCTGTCGAAGGAGCTGCGCTGCATGGTCTGTCAGAACCAGTCCATCGACGATTCCGATGCACCGTTGGCGCGCGATCTGCGTCTGTTGGTGCGCGAGCGCATCGCCACTGGCGAAAGCGACACACAGGTGCTGGATTTCCTGGTGGCGCGTTATGGCGAATTCGTGCTGCTGAAACCGCGGCTCAACCTGCACACGCTGCTGCTGTGGCTGCTGACGCCGCTGGTGCTGATCGGTGGCGGCGTTGCGCTATGGTGGCACAACCGGCGGCGCGGGAGTGCAGGCGGCAGCGATGAGGCCGTCATGAAACTCACCGCCGAGGAAGAAGCGCGGATCGAAAAGCTGATTGCGGCGCAGAGCGAGACGAAGTCGACCTAGGCCGGCCGTTGCCGTGGTTGGCTTCTATTCGGCCGGCAATACCGTCTGGATATTCCGACCGGTGCGTTCGATATGCTCCCGCAGGATCCGCGTTGCATCGCGCGTGCGCCGCTCGATCATCGCATGGGCCATCGCGGTGTGTTCTGCAGGCACGTCGCGGTCGGGCTTATGCTTCTTCAGAAAAATCCGGCGATAGCGATCGCTCTGGTCGTGCAGCGTGGCACAGAACTGCCGCAGCAACGGCATCTGGCATGCCGAGATCAGTTCGGCATGGAAGGCGCGATGTGCGATCTCCCAGGCTTCCTGTTCAGCGGCCGAGCGTGAACCGCGCTTGCAGCGGCTGAGCTGATGCAGCGAGCCGAGCACGCGTCCTTCCCAGGCTATATCGCCGTGTTCGATGGCTTCCTTGACGGCGAGGCCTTCGAGTTCGACGCGCAGCCGGATGATCTCGGCGAGATTGCTCGCAGAGACCGGTGTGACGCGATAGCCGCGCTGGTCGATCAGCGCGACGAGGCCGTCATTCTCCAGACGACACAGTGCTTCGCGCAGCGGGCTGAGGCTGACGCCGAAGGCGGTGCGCAGGCGATCAAGATTGAGCTTGCTGCCCGGCAGGAGGTCGCCGCGCATGATCGAATCCCGCAAGCGGGCGACCAGCGTGGTGGACAATGTGGTCGGGATCGCGCCGGCCGTGATGGTGCGTGCTGTGCTCATGATGCCTGTCCGATGTTCTCGAAACCGTAGAGCGAAGCCGGATTATCCACCAATGCCAGGCGCTGCGCTTTGGAATCCGGCAGCCAGAGCGGGATGAGATCGACGAGGTCGCCATCGTTCGGCATCGCGACCGGACAGATCGGATGCGGCCAGTTGCTGCCCCAGAGGATACGGTCGGGACGCGCTTCGACCACGCGCGCGATCATCGGCAGCATGTCGCGATGCGGATAGGGCTCTGCAGAGAGGCGATACAGGCTGGCGAGCTTGATCCAGCAGCGGTCGGTGTCGAGCAATCGCAGCAAGGTTTGGAACGGTTCGGAGTCGACGCCTTCCGCGGCGCTGATCCGGGCGAGGTGATCCAGCACGAACGGACTGCGGACCTGCATCAGTTGCGGCGCGACATCGACCAGTTCGCTCGCTCTGTTGAAATGCAACACGAGATGCCAGCCGAGATCGAAGGTCTCGTCCGCGAGGCCTTGCAGATGTGCGAAGGATGCGCCGCCGCTGACGACGGTGGACATCCGGCAGCCGCGCATGCCGCGAAGGTGCATGTCTTCCAGCTCCTGCTGCGGCAGGCCGGACGGAATCACGGCAACCCCGCGGAGCCGTCGCGGATTGAGGTCGAGGGCCGCTAGGGTCGCGCTATTGTCGGTGCCGTGAGCGCCGCCATGCACGATGACGGCGCGATCGATCCCGAGCGTTTCGTGGAGCTGCATCAGGTCGCAATAGGTGCAGTCTTCGGGCGTGTAGCTGCGCTGCTCGCTGAACGGAAATTCGGCCTGCGGGCCGAAGACGTGGACATGGGTATCGCAGGCACCATGCGGCATCACGAATGCCGGACGCTTCGGATGGCGATCGGGGCCGGGGCAGGGCTTCGGTGGGGCACCAGGCGTATGCGCACTCATCGTGGCAACTCCCTTCAAATAAGCGATCTTCGTTCGCTGAAAATAAACGGTGGCAATCAGTCGATTTGACGACAGCCTTAAGTAGTGCCAACATAAAATCGACGAAGCAAGAAAAATCGATTATTTGGAGGTTGGCATGCGGCACGTGGTTTCTGCACTGGTGGCTCTGGTCATGGTTTCGCTGGTCGGCCAGGCAGCCCATGCAGGGTTTCCCGAACGCGGCATCAAGATCGTTGTGCCGTTTCCGGCCGGCGGATCGAACGATGTCGTTGCCCGCTTGCTCGGCACCAAGCTGCAGGAGCTCTGGGGACAGCCGGTAGTGATCGACAACCGTGCCGGCGGCGGCGGAAACATTGGCGCGGATGCTGTCGTGCGCTCGCCCGCTGATGGCTATACGTTACTGCTGACAGCGCCCGGTCCGCTCGCGGTTAATCAGTCGCTCTACGCGCAACTCTCCTTCAATCCTGCGCAGGATTTTACGCCGGTGGCGTTGATTGCATCGGTTCCGATCGTGCTCGCAGTCAATCCCGGCGTGAAGGCGACGACGGTGGCTGAGCTGATCGCGCTCGCCAAGGCGTCGCCGGGCAAACTCAATTTCGGATCGTCCGGTCTTGGGTCGACCAATCATCTGGCGGGCGAGCTGCTGAAAGCCCGCGCCGGCATCGATATCGTCCACGTGCCCTATCGCGGCGCGGCACCAGCAATGAATGACCTGATCGCCGGTCAGATCCCGATGATGTTCGACAACATGCCGGCGGTTCGTCCGCAGGTTCAGGGCGGCACGATCCGCGCGATCGCTGTCGCAGGCGCTGCGCGTTCGCCTCTGTTCCCGGAGTTGCCGACCATGGCAGAGGCGGGCGTCGCGAATTTCGAAGCATCGTCATGGTTTGGCCTCGTCGCGCCGGCCAAGATGCCGCCGGATGTGGCGAAGGTGCTGATCGACGGGGTGACCAAGGTGCTGAAAGACCCCGAAGTGGTGAAGCGGTTAGCCGATGTCGGCGCGGAGCCCGGCACACTGTCCGGCGACGCTTTCGCAGCGTTTCTGCGCGCCGAGTCCGAAAAATGGGGCCAGGTGGTCAAGACAGCGGGTGCCAAGGTCGAGTAGGGACCTCCTGCCACCATCGATTTGAAAACGGGAATCATATGACGAAGAAAATTGCTGAACTCGACGAGCTGAAGTCCCGCTACGAGACCATGATTGGCTTCACGCCGCCGAAGATCGCCAAGCGACTGGAACTGGGCATGCGCGTCGACCCCGCTCTGGTCACGGCGCTGGAAGACTGGCGGATTGCGGCGCTGACGCCGACGGCACTGGACCAGAAGACCGTGCAATTGATGTCGTTCGCGATCCTGCTGGTTCAGACGTCCGAAGCTGCTGCCAATCACGCGAAGGCTGCGATCAAGGCCGGCGCCACGCTCGAGGAACTGCACGCAAGCGCCGGAATCGCCGCACTGTTCCGCGGCGTCGCCGCCTTCAACATGGCCGGCGAAATCCTGGCCAATCTGTTCCCGGAGACGGGTCAAAAGGCCGGCGGCTGATACCGCCGCTGTATTTGCCGATATCGGGATGATTCAGGCGCGTTTCCCCGCGTCATCCCGCCACACCAGCATCCCCCAGATTACCAAACCTTAATTCCCCTGCCAGCCCGCGGTAAGGTGGAAACCTCCATCTTCAGATCACACAAGGCGCCTTGCCCCCCGCGCCGTTGCTCTGGAGATTTTCTCGATGTCCGACCGCCCCACCGATTTTTCCGAACTGCCGTCCTACAAGGCACCCCGCCGCTCGCTGTTCTCTGCGCGTAAATTCGCGCTGATGGCGTCGGTCGTTGCGGGCCTTGGTGTTGCCGCTTATGGCCTGTCGCCCTCCAACGGTCCGGTCGACATCTTCACCACCACTGCGCACGCGCAGGTCGACAAGCAGGTCAAGTCGCAGGCCGCGCAGCCGGTCGGCTTCGCCGATATCGTCGAGCGCGTGAAGCCGTCGGTGATCTCGGTCAAGGTCAACATGAAGGAGAAGGTCGCATCGAAGGATGACGACAACAACGGCGACTCGCCGTTCCAGCCGGGTTCCCCGATGGAGCGCTTCTTCAAGCGCTTCGGCCAGGATGGTGTGCCTCCGGGCATGCGCGGTGGTCCGCGCGGCGGCGGCCGTGGCGTCGTGAGCGGTCAGGGTTCGGGCTTCTTCATCTCGGCTGACGGTTTCGCCGTAACCAACAATCACGTGGTCGATGGCGCGGACAAGGTCGAGGTCTCGACCGATGACGGCAAGACTTATTCGGCGAAGGTGATCGGCACCGATCCGCGTACCGATCTGGCGCTGATCAAGGTCGAGGGCCGCACCGATTTTCCGTTCGCCAAGCTTGCTGAAGGCAAGCCGAGGATCGGCGACTGGGTGCTGGCAGTCGGCAATCCGTTCGGCCTTGGCGGCACCGTGACCGCCGGCATCGTTTCGGCCTCCGGCCGCGACATCGGCAGCGGTCCCTATGACGATTTCATCCAGATCGATGCGCCCGTGAACAAGGGCAATTCGGGTGGTCCGGCTTTCGATACGTCGGGCGAAGTGATGGGCGTCAACACCGCGATCTATTCGCCGTCCGGCGGCAGCGTCGGTATCGCGTTCTCGATCCCGGCCTCGACCGTAAAGACGGTGGTGGCGCAGCTCAAGGACAAGGGTTCGGTCTCGCGTGGCTGGATCGGTGTTCAGATTCAGCCGGTGACCCAGGATATCGCCGACAGTCTCGGCCTGAAGAAGGCGGAAGGCGCGCTTGTCGCCGAGCCGCAGTCGGATGGTCCGGCAGCCAAGGCCGGCATCAAGTCGGGTGACGTCATCACCGCGGTGAATGGCACGCCGGTCAAGGATGCACGCGAGCTCGCCCGCACCATTGGCGGCTTCGCGCCGGGCAACACGGTGAAGATCAACGTGCTGCACAAGGGTGAGGACAAGGTTCTGTCCATGACCCTCGGCCAGTTGCCGAACACGTTAGAGGCGAAGGCCGATGTCGATAGCGGTGACAAGGGATCGTCTGCGCGCGGCAGCGACGTGCCTCGGCTTGGCCTCACGGTCTCGCCAGCGAGCAGTGTCGCCGGTGCCGGCAAGGACGGTGTCGTCGTGACCGGCGTCGACCCGAAGAGCGCCGCTGCTGAGCGTGGCTTCAAGGAAGGCGACGTCATTCTCGAAGTCGCCGGCAAGAGCGTGACCAATCCCGGCGATGTGCGCGAGGCGATTGTCGCCGCGCACAACGACAACAAGAACAGCGTGCTGATCAGGGTTCGTTCGAACGGCTCTTCAAAATTCGTCGCCGTTCCCCTCGCGAAGAGCTGATCACCGCACACGAACGGAGAGGGTCGCCGGCATAGTCGCCCCCGCTGACGGCTCTTTCCAGGGGGCGAGCCACAAACTCGCTCCCACTGCTTCCTTTCGATGGAAAACAGCCCCCTTCCATCGAAAGGCCAATGGGCGGTGAAGTTTCCCCCAGCTTCACCGCCTATTCTTCTTTCTGCCCCAAAGGATAACCGGCGGGCATCCCGCCGCCTTGCATGAAAGCCCGGTGCGCGCCATGGTGACCGAGACACACAATATTCATAGCGAATCCGATCCACAGATGCGTCTGCTCATCATCGAAGACGACCGCGAATCCGCGGATTATTTGGTCAAGGCTTTCCGTGAGGTGGGCCATGTCGCCGATCATGCCAGCGATGGCGAGGAGGGTTTCGCGCTCGCCGATTCCGGCGATTACGACGTGCTGGTGGTCGATCGCATGTTGCCGAAGCGCGATGGACTCTCTGTTATCGGTGGCCTGCGCGACAAGGGTAACCGGACGCCGGCACTGATCCTCTCGGCGCTGGGCCAAGTCGACGACCGCATCAAGGGCCTGCGCGCCGGTGGTGACGATTATCTGCCAAAACCATATTCATTCGCTGAGTTGCTCGCGCGCGTCGAAGTGCTGTCGCGCCGCCAGGGCGGTCCTGCCGAAGAAACCACCTATCGCGTCGGTGATCTCGAACTCGACCGGCTGTCCCATGGCGTGACGCGCGGTGGCCAGGAATTGATCCTGCAGCCCCGCGAATTCCGGCTGCTCGAATATCTCATGAAACATGCCGGGCAGGTGGTCACCCGCACGATGCTCCTGGAAAATGTCTGGGACTATCACTTCGATCCGCAAACCAACGTGATCGATGTCCATATCTCGCGCCTGCGCTCGAAGATCGACAAGGGTTTTGACCGTCCGCTGCTGCACACCATTCGCGGTGCCGGCTATATGGTCCGCGACGGCATGAAGTAAGCGGCGAGGCGTTTCGTCCCTGCCGCTACCGCGGGATCAACCCTTGAGCCAGTCGTCGAGACGGATCGCTCCGATGCGTGCGCCGGCATCGGGCGTCAGGGAGCGATCATTGATCGGCGTGCCGAAGTAACCGACGTGAATGTCGGCGACCACCTGACGTGGGTCCTGCTTTGCCGCCAGATATTTGCGCCCGAGTGCGTCGAGCGGGAGCGGATCGGACCCTGCCACCTCGACGATGCCGTTCACTGGCGTGCTCAGAGCCAGGTCCACCATGGCGGCTGCCACGTCCGCAGATGCAATGGGCTGGATCAGGGCCGGCGCCAGGCGGACCACGTCGCCGTCCACACCGCCTTGCACGATGGCGGGGATGAATTCGAAGAACTGCGTCGCCCGCAGGATCGTGTAAGGCATTCCGGACGCCTTGATGAGATCCTCCTGGGCCAGTTTGGCACGGAAGTAGCCGCTGGCCTGAAGGCGCTCGGTCCCGACCACGGACAGGGCCAGATGATGCTGGACGCCTGCGGCTTTTTCCGCCGCGAGCAGGTTACGGCTGGACGTCTGGAAGAATTCCATCACCGGCCCGTCTTCGAATGATGGCGAATTTGCCACGTCGATGACGACATTTGTCCCGGACATGGCCTCGGCCAGTCCTTCCCGCGTCAGGGTGTTGACGCCTGTCGACGGCGAGGCGGCGAAGACGTTGTGGCCCAGTTTATTCAAGCCGCTCACGACCTGGGTACCGATGAGGCCGCTGCCTCCGATGACGACGATTTTCATGATATTTCCTCCCTTGCACACGGTGATGACCGTGTGGGCGGACCATGCGCCGCGGCACCCAGGAAGACTTTGCCGCAACCTTCGTTTTCTCTTGAGTTTCGCTTGGATGTTCGTTCAGAAAGGGGCGCAGCTGGTATGTCGCCGCCGATGGCGCGCGGCAGGCCAGTCTGTGGGGTCGGTTCTGTTGCCTCCTGAAGGCCTTGACGGTTCATTGCCGCCGGCCAAAAACGCAGGCAGTCATGGAGCGCCGAGTGCCGTATCTGTTCGCAGGCTATGTCCTCGATCCCGATCGCAGAGAGCTGTCGCGTGGCAGCGACAAGATGGCGATCACACCGCAGGCTTTCGACCTGCTGCTGCATCTGGTGCAGAACCGCGACCACGTCGTCAGCAAGGATGCCCTTTTTGATGCCGTGTGGGCGGGACGGATCGTGTCGGAGTCGACGCTGGCCAGTCACATCAATGCGGTACGCAAGGCGCTGGGCGATAGCGGCGATGAGCAGCGGCTGCTGAAGACCGTGGCGCGCAAGGGCTTTCGTTTCGTCGGCGATGTGACCGAGACGGCAATGCCGGCGCAGTCTGACGCGGCGGCTGCCGATCACGCCACATCGACGGTGAGCCTGGACGCTGCGCTGACGCTGCCCGATCGACCGTCGATCGCCGTATTGCCGTTCCTCAATCTGAGCGGCGATCCGCAGCAGGACTATTTCGTCGATGGCATGGTCGAGGACATCACCCTCGCACTGTCGCGGCTTCGCTGGCTGTTCGTCATCGCCCGCAACTCCAGTTTCACGTATAAAGGCCGTGCCGTGGACGTCCGCGAGGTCGGGCGCGAACTTGGCGTGCGCTATGTGCTGGAAGGCAGTGTGCGCCGTGTGGCGAACCGCGTGCGCATCACCGGACAGCTCGTCGATACCACCACAGGCATGCATCTGTGGGGCGAGCGCTTCGAGAGCGTTGTTGATGACATCTTCGATCTGCAGGACCAGGTCACGGAAAGCGTCGTGGGCGCCATCGCGCCACAGCTTGAATCCGCGGAGATCGAACGCGCCAAGCGGAAGCCGACCGAAAGCCTCGACGCCTATGATTACTACCTGCGCGGACTGGCAAGTTTTCATGCGTCGACGCGCGATGGGATCGATACGGCATTGGCGAATTTCTACAAAGCCATCGAGCTCGATCCAGACTTCGCTGCGGCCTATGGGATGGCCGCGGGATGCTTCTACTGGCGCAAGATGAACCGCTGGCTTTCCGATCGTGTGGCTGACGGGCGTGAAGCGGCGCGGCTTGCCGAGCGCGCCGTCACCCTCGGAAAGAACGACGCGGTCGCGCTGACACGCGGCGGCCATGCCTGGCCGCATTTCGGCGGCGACCTGCATGCCTGCGTTGCCTATGTCGATCGTGCGCTGGTGCTCAATCCCAATCTCTCGACGATCTGGTACCTCGGGGGCTATCAACGCGTTTCGCTCGGCGAGCACGACGAGGCCATCGCCTATTTTTCACGCGCCATGCGGCTCAGTCCGCTCGATCCCGAGACATTCCAGATGCATACGGGAATCGCGATGTCGCATCTCTATTCGCGACGCTTCGATGTCGCGCTGGATTGCCTGCGGGAGGCGTCGCGCGAGGTGCCGAACATTCTCCGTGTCGCTGCATTCCAGGCCGCGGCGCATGCTCTGGGTGGGCGAATGGAAGAGGCGCGTGAGGCGATGGGCCATGTGCGCCGACTCGATCCCACATTACGGCTCAGCAATATTGACGACTGGCTGTTGGTGCGGCGACCGCAGGACTTCGCACTTGCATCGGAGGGCCTGCGAAAAGCCGGTCTTCCGGAGTGAACGTGGCTGAAAGATAAAATTCCTGTAGTGCGGCGACATTACCAACATCTCATATTCCTGCCCTGTTTGCTGCGGCTTGCGCCTGCTAGAACAGGGGATGAAGTCCAGAACCTTCCATTTCCGCACGTCCGGAGCGTGATCCGTGACGGCTATCGGTAAACTGTTTCGCACGACGGCCTTCCGGCTGACGCTGGCCTATCTGCTGCTGTTCGCGCTGTTTGCAGCATCGTTGCTCGGCTATTTCGCCTGGAATACGCACCGGCTGATCAACGATCAGATCACGACCACGGTCAATGACGAAATGACCGAGCTGAGCGATCTGTTCGGGCGGCGCGGCTTGCGGGGCATCGTGGGCGCCATCGAGAACCGGGCGCTGCGTCCTGGCGCCAACCTCTATCTGATCACGACACCGGCGGGTCAATCCATCGCCGGCAACGTGTCCTCACTGGCGCCCGGCGTGATGGCGACCACGGGCTGGTCCGAGACCGCCTATCGCCGGCTCGACGATCCCGACTCGTCCAACCATCGCGCGTTGGTGAAGGTGACGCAATTGAGCAGCGGCTTCCGGCTGCTGATCGGCCATGATCTCGAAGAACGCCGGCGCCTGTTCGACATCGTCGGCGATGCGGCGAAGTGGTCGGTGTTGATCGTCGTTGTCCTTGGACTCGGCGGCGGCATCTTCGTCGCCAGCCGCGTGCTGCGGCGGATCGACGCCATGACCGGCACCACCCAGCGCATCATGGCGGGTGATCTCTCCGGCCGTCTGCCGGTCGGACGCAGTGGCGACGAGCTCGACCGTCTCGCGGAAAATCTCAATGCCATGCTGGAGCGCATTGAAGCGCTGATGACAGGGCTGAAGGAAGTCTCGGACAATATCGCCCATGATCTCAAGACGCCGCTCACGCGGCTCCGCAATCGGGCCGAGGAGGCGCTGGCGCGATCCAGCAACGAGGCCGAATATCGCGCGGCGCTGGAGCGCACCATCGAGGAATCCGATGGTCTGATCCGGACCTTCAATGCGCTGCTGATGATCGCACGTGCTGAATCAGGGCAGGCGCGCGGCAATATGGACAATTTCGATGCCGCCGAGGTCGCCGAGGGTATCCACGAGCTCTATGAGCCGTTGGCCGAAGACAGTGATCTCACGCTGACCGTCAAGACCGCGGCTGCACCGCTGCGCGGCAATCGCGAACTGATCAGCCAGGCGCTCGCCAATCTCGTCGAAAACGCCATCAAATATGGCAAGCCCGAGGGCGTGGACGGGAACACCGATGGCGTTGAAGCTGCGGCCGCCAGGGACATCGTCATCGAGGCGCGGCGCGAGGGCGATCAGGTGCTGCTCAGCGTGTCCGATCATGGTCCAGGCATCCCGGAAGCCGACCGGAAGCATGCGGTGGAGCGCTTCGTGCGGCTTGAAGCGAGCCGCACATTGCCAGGTTCCGGTCTCGGCCTCAGCCTTGCATCTGCCGTGGCCACGCTGCATGGCGGCGAATTGCAGCTAGGCGACAATCATCCAGGGTTGCGGGTCACGCTGGCGCTGCCGGCAGTGGCCGCCGAAGGCCTTGCGGGTCAAACGGGGAATGTGCCACAGAAGTCGGCATGACCTCAGCCGCAACAGGCGAGGGCCAGCTCCCGCTGGCCGCGCAATTCGTCAGCGGACCGCAGCTGTTCGCCCCCGCCGATGCCGAGCAGCGCTTCGGCGAATGGCTCGCCGATATCGCGCCGGACGATGCCGCCGCATTTCGCGCGATCACCGACCAATTTCCGCATGCCAGGGCGATCCTGCTCGGCATCGTCGAGGCGTCGCCCTATCTGTTCGATCTGATCCGTGCCGATGCCGCACGTGCATTGCGGCTGCTGCATTGCGATCCCGATCGCCATCTCACCACTCTGATCGCCGAGACCTCGGCGAATGTCGCTGCCGCTGGCGGCGATCCCGATGTCATGCATCTGCTGCGACGCATGAAATCCGAAGCGGCCTTGTTGATTGCGCTGTGCGATATCGGCGGCGTCTGGCCGGTGATGCGCGTCACGCGGGCGCTGACCGATCTCGCTGTATCCTCCGTCCAGACGACGCTGCGCTATCTCCTGCGCCAGGACATGGCACGCAAGCGTATCGTGCCGCCGGATCCCGAGAATCCGGAGCAGGGCAGCGGCCTGATCGTACTGGCAATGGGCAAGATGGGCGCCGGCGAACTGAACTATTCGAGCGACATCGACCTGATCGTTTTCTTCGATCTCGAAGCGCATACGCTGGCCGAGGATATTGAGCCGAATTCATTCTTCGTGCGCATCGCGCAGGGCGTGTCGCGGCTGCTGCAGCAACGCACCGGCGACGGCTATGTGTTCCGCGTCGATCTGCGGCTGAGGCCCGATCCCGCTTCGACGCCGGTGGCGGTCTCGACCGCGTCGGCGCTGCATTACTATGAGCGCGAAGGCCGCACCTGGGAGCGCGCGGCCATGATCAAGGCGCTGCCTTGCGCCGGTGACATCAAGGCCGGAGAGGCGCTGCTCGCCGAGATCGCGCCGTTCGTCTGGCGCAAGCACCTGGATTTCGCCGCGCTGGCCGATGTCCATGACATGAAACGGCAGATGCAGACGTTTCGCGGGCAGAACGAAATCTCCGTCGAGGGCCACAATGTCAAGGTCGGACGTGGTGGCATCCGTGAGATCGAGTTCTTCGCGCAGACCCAGCAGCTGATTGCTGGCGGGCGTCATCCCGAATTGCGCGTGCGGCCGACGCTGGAGGCGCTGAACATTCTCGCCGCCAGCAACTGGATCACCTTTGAGGCGCGCGACGAACTGACGCTCGCCTATGATTTCCTGCGACGTGTCGAGCATCGGCTGCAGATGATTGCCGACGAGCAGACCCATGCGCTGCCCGATGACGTTGGCGCCATGGAGCGTTTTGCGCGCTTCTTCGGCTATGATAGCCGCGAAGCCTTCGCCCGCGATTTGCTGGTGCATCTCAACTGTGTGCAGGGGCATTATGGCCGGCTGTTCGAGGGTGATCCGACCGACGACACCCATCTCCCCGTTGTTGATTACAAGGCGGGTGCAACGGATCAGCGGCTGCTCGAACATTTTACCAAGCTCGGTTTCCGTAAGCCCGCCATGGTGGCGGAGACGGTGCAGCACTGGATGACGGATGACTATCGCGCGCTCAAATATGAGGGCACGCGGCAGGCGTTCATGGAATTCGTGCCTTCGCTGATCGTCGGGCTGGCCGATGCCGAAGAGCCAGATCTTGCGGTCGTCGCGTTCGACCGCTTTCTGCAGGCATTACAGCGCGGCGGCAGGCTGATCTCGCTGCTCAGCCAGAACCGCGATCTTGTCGCGCTGGTGGCGCTCGTGCTCGGCGCGGCACCGCGTCTGGGTGACATGCTGGCACGGCAGCCGCAGATCATGGACGGCCTCATCGATCCGCGTTTCTTCGGCGCCATGCCGGACCAGCGTGAATTGTCGGCGCGTCTTGCGGCGACCCTCGAAGACGCCAATTCCTATGAAGAGTTTCTCGATCGTCTGAGACTGTTCGGGCAGGAAAGCCTGTTCTTGATTGGCACGCGTATTCTGTCGGGCACGGTGTCGGCGCAGCAGGCCGGGATTGCATTCGCCGATGTCGCCGAAGGCATCGCGCATACGCTGCATGGGCTCGTGCTCGATCAGTTCGTTGCCCAGCACGGCCGCATCAAGGATCAGCAGACGGCAATCGTGGCCATGGGCAAGCTCGGCAGCCGCGAGATGACGGCGGCGTCCGATCTCGATCTGATCCTGATCTACGACTTCGATCATGATGCGCCGGATTCCGACGGGCCGCGTTCGCTGCATGGTGCGCAATATTTCGCGCGGCTGACGCAGCGCCTGATCAGCGCCTTCACCACGCGCACCAACTATGGCGTGCTCTACGAGGTCGATATGCGGCTTCGCCCGTCAGGCCGCGCAGGCCCGCTGGCGTCGCGCATCGACTCCTTCGCTGAATATCAGGAGACCGAGGCCTGGACCTGGGAGCACATGGCGCTGACGCGCGCGCGGGTGATTTCAGCGACGCCCGCGTTCCGCGAGAAGATCGAACGGGTCATCCGCGACGTGCTGACGCGTTCGCGTGAAACCACGATCATTGCAAACGACGTTGCCGAGATGCGTCAGGCCATCGCCGAGGAGAAGGGCGAAGACGATATCTGGGACCTGAAACATGCGGCGGGTGGCATGGTCGATATCGAATTCATCGCGCAATATCTGCAGTTGGTACATGCCGCAGAGAAGCCCGAGATCCTCAGCATCAGCACGCAACAGGTGCTGGAGAACGCGGCGCGGCTGGGTATTCTGCCGCCAGCCGCCGCCGATGTGCTGCGTCCGGCGGTGCGGCTCTATCACGACCTCACGCAGGTGCTGCGGCTATGCGTGAGCGACAAGTTCAAGCCGGAGACGGCAGGCACGGATCTGCTACGGATGCTTGCGCGCGTGAGCAACGAGCCGGACTTCTCTTCGCTGCAGGCACGCGTCCGTGAGACGCAGGCTGACGTCCGCCAGGTGTTCCTCTCGGTCGTGGCAGGCCAGAAGTAGAGGCGCGGCGCGCGCTCTGCGTTGACGCGGGTCGCGTGTGACCGGCTGCGTATGATCTCGCGTGAACGGCTGGATAGATTCTAAACCCGCCGCATTGTGGCCGCACCCCGACGTCCTGTAGGTCCGCATCTCGCTTGCCGATGAAATACGGCTCGAGATGTCGCAGCTGCCTGCGCCCGAATGTCGCAGTGTCAGCGATGCCGTCATGCACCAGCACTGAAATGAAACCGCCGATATGGAGTCGACATGCAGGTTCTAGGCGTCCGCGCCGCTACTGTTGCTTTTGCCTTGATCGCTGCATTTGCTCCGACCGGGGCGAAGGCGGATGAAATCTCCCTGATCGAGAAGTCACTTCCCGGGGAGGGGCAGCGCCCGCAAGCAATCGTCGTCGGCGCGGATGGGAACTTGTGGGTGACGGAAGTTATCAAGCACCAGATTTTTCGGGTTACGCCGAACGGTGAGATG
Source organism: Tardiphaga sp. 813_E8_N1_3 (assembly GCF_051811025.1). NCBI lineage: Bacteria > Pseudomonadati > Pseudomonadota > Alphaproteobacteria > Hyphomicrobiales > Nitrobacteraceae > Tardiphaga > Tardiphaga sp. 813_E8_N1_3. The sequence goes on along the minus strand of NZ_JBPWQE010000001.1, from coordinate 3,290,958 downwards.
AGTTCCTTTCGCGTTCCGGGCGATCAGGTTGGAGTCATTCAGGGTATTACGTCTGGCCCTGACGGCAATCTTTGGTTCACTTCACGCGAAGAGAACGCCATTCGCCGGATTTCAACCAAAGGGGAATTCAACGGGACATTCGCGATCCCGTCACAGGCGACGACTCCCACGAAATTCAACACGGGATCATGGCCGCGCGGCATTACGGTCGGTCCCGATGGCCAGATCTGGTTTGCAGAAATGGCGGCGAACAAAATCGGCCGTGTGACGCTGACCGGTGAGTTTTCGGAGTTCGCAATCCCGACGGAAAATGCCGAAGCCTATGGTGTGGTGACAGGCCCCGATCAGAATTTGTGGTTCACGGAAAGCGGCGCCGGAAAGATCGGACGAATCGACGTCAAGACAGGAAAGATCACCGAATTTCCGCTTGGTAATCCGAAGTCACGCCCGCGCGACATCACGGTCGGGCCGGATGGTCATCTCTGGTTTTCGATGAATGGCTCCGATCACATCGGCAGAATTTCTACGGCTGGCGAAATCAAGGAGTTTCCATTGCCAGCAGAGACGCGCCCCATTGGTATCGCCGCGGGAGCTGATGGCAATGTCTGGTTCACCGCTTTCAAATCTCACAAGATCGGGCGCATTACGCCAGCGGGTGAAGTTACGTTCTTCGATCTAAAGACGGAGAACGCGCAGCCTTTCGGCATGACGACAGGGCCGAATGGCGTGGTCTGGTTTACGTCTCAGGCCAATCAGGTTGGGCACGTTCACGTCACGTCAAAGCGCCAGTGATGATCGTGATTGCGCGCCGACAGGGCGCGCGAGCGCGTTGCTATCCAATCTAATAATCTGCAGGGCTCCAGAGTAAAATAAAGTCCTGCAGAATTCATTGTCTGTGTCAAATCGCATGCGCACGGTAGCGAGTTGCATGCGGCGTTCCGCGTATGAAGCGGCGTGAAGCATTAGATAGAATCTAGACGCGCCGCATTGTGACCGCACCATGTCATCCTGTAGGCCCCATTGAGTTAGTCGACAGAAGTCGGCGATGTTTTTTGGGGCGGCTGATTAAATGACGCGCAGAACTACACTTCACAAAAAGACTCTTCTGGCTGCAGCGAGCGCATTTGCGTTGTTGCTTGATGCCGGCGAAACGGTCGTCGCGCAGACCTCGCAAGCGCTGCCTGCCGTTGAAGTGCATGCACCGACGCCGCGTGCGGTCCGTCGTGTCGCACCGCGCCGAAATGCCGCAGTTACACCGCAGGCGGCGCCTCGGCCTGTGGAACGCCGCACGCCGACGACACCGCCTACCGGGATGATTGGATCTCTGCCGGCGGTCTACGCCGGTGGCCAGGTCGCATCCGGCAGCCAGGTTGGTTTGCTCGGCAATCGTGGCGTGATGGATACGCCGTTTAACCAGACGAGCTACACGGCGAAGACGATCCAGGATCAGCAGGCGCGTAAGCTCGACGACGTGTTCGCGAACGATCCGTCCGTGCGTGTCACCGTGCCGCGTCTCAGCGGTTTCGATCGCGTCAATATCCGCGGCTTCAGCGTCGGCAGCGAGGGATACGGCATCAATGGTCTGTACGGCATCGCCTCGGCGTTCTCGCTGTCGTCGCTCGCGGCGATCGAGCGGGTGGAGGTGTTGAAGGGACCGTCCGCGTTGCTGAACGGCATGCCGCCAAGCGGCGGCGGTGTTGGCGGCAGCGTCAACCTCGTGACCAAGCGTGCCGGCGAAGTGCCGTTCGCGCAGCTCACCAACACCTATTCGTCGATTTCGCAGTTCGGCACGCATCTGGATGTCGGCCAGCGGTTTGGCGAGTTCAAGGAGTTCGGTGTCCGCTTCAACGGCAGCTACAACGGCGGCAGCACCGAGCTGGCCAATCAGAGTCAGGAAGTCGGGAACGCCTTTCTTGGGCTCGACTATCGCGGCGAGCGCGTGCGCCTGTCCGCCGACATCGGCTACGAGCACAACAGGGTCACCGCGATGACCCGCTTCGTCGATATCAGCGGACTTCCCGCGGTTCCGACGCCGCCGGACGCACGCGCGAACTACATGCCGAGCTGGGGCTTCTGGGATTCGGAATCGCGCTATGCGATCGTGCAAGGCGAGGTGGATATCACCGATGACCTGACGGCCTATGCACAGGCGGGTATCGGGACCAGCAACACGCGTTATCTCTATTCCGACATTCGCGTGACGAATCTGGATGGAGAGTTCAACGGATTGTCGCGGCGCAACAACCAGAAGCATGAGAGGACTGCGGCGCAGGTCGGATTGCGTGCCAATGTCGATACGGGACCGGTCAACCATGCGATCAATGTCAATGCGGGGACATCGTCGGCCGATACCGGGATCATCAATGTCTCCGGTGCAACGAATTTCTTTTCGAACTTGTACAATCCGCGTTCGGGCCCGGTTTCAATTCGTGACGTCGGTGCTCCGAAGACAATCGGTACATTCGATCTGACGAGCGTCGGCATCGCTGATACGATGTCGGTCTGGAACGGGCGTATCCAGCTGACCGTCGGTGTACGGCATCAGTATGTGGAGTCTGAATCCTTCGCCCAGGGAACCGGGATCAGGACGGGTGGCTACGATTCGTCAGCCACCACACCGGCCTATGCGCTGGTCATCAAGCCGCTGGAGAATGTCTCGGTCTACGCCAATTACATTGAGGCACTGGAGGCGGGGATCATCGTCGGGAGTGGGTATGAGAACGAGGGTTCGGTATTGCCGCCCTATCGCACCAAGCAGCATGAGATGGGTGTGAAGGTGGATTGGGGACGCATCACGACAACGGTTAGTGCATTCGACATTTTGAAGCCGATGCAGTTGGTCGATCGTTCGGTTTCGCCGTCCATCCTTACGCAGTCCGGCGAGGTCCGTAATCGCGGCGTCGAGATCAATACCTTCGGTGAGGTCACCGACGGTGTTCGTTTGCTCGGCGGCGTCATGTTCCTTGATGCGCGCCAGCAAAGGACCGAGAGGGGCGCCTATGATGGCCGCTACGCCTTCAACGTTCCTGATACGCAGTTCAATCTGGGCGGCGAATGGGATGTGCCCTTCATTCCTGGGCTGACCCTGACAGGCCGGGCGATTTATACGGGGTCATACTGGTCGGACCAGGCCAACACGGTCTACGGCCCGAGCTGGACCCGCTACGACGCCGGTGCGCGCTACACCTTCGCGTCGCCGTGGAATGCGAAGCCGGTGGTCGTGCGCTTCTCGGTCGAGAACCTGCTCGATACCAACTATTGGCAGGCCTCGACCAACGAGGGTTACATCATCCTCGGTGCGCCTCGGACTTACATGGTCTCGACGACGTTTAATTTCTGATATCGCCGATCGTCTGCGTATCAGATCGGTCTGACGAGCGGCCGCCGTGATGTCATCATGGCGGCCGCAGCGTTTGCTTTTTGTGAGCCCGCATTCACCTGCTCAGGTGTGGGTGGCGTTTCGCCATGCGGTTATCACTGCTCCGGCTTGACCTTGCCGATCTCGACAACCGTCTTCCAGCGGGCGAGTTCTTTCTCCAGGAAGCTCTGAAATTCCGCACTTGTATTGGCGACGACCTCGAAGCCGCTGTCGGTCAGCCGCTTCTTGAGATCGGGCGAGGTGAGGGCGGTGGTGATCGATGTCTCGAGTTTGGTCTTCACATCGGCGGGAAGGCCCTTGGGCGCGACGAAGGCCTGCCAGGAATAGATATTGAGATCGTCGACGCCGACTTCCTTCATCGTTGGCGTCTGCGGGAATGAATCGGAGCGTGTGTCACTGGTAACGGCCAGAATTTTCATCTTGCCGCCTCGGATGTAATTGGCGACTGCGCCGAGATTCTGGAAGGAGACGTCGACATGTCCGCCCATCAGGTCCGTATGGGCCTGCGAGCCGCCCTTGTAGGGCGTATGGATACCGGTGGTCCCCGTCTTCTGCCAAAACAACACGGCTGTGAGATGGTCGGACGAGCCTACGCCCGATGAGGCGAACGTGACCTTGTCGGGATTCTTCTTGAGATAGTCGATGAGTTCCTGGACGGTATTGGCCGGGAAATCGGGGCGCGTGATCAGCACGTTGGGATTGCGCACAGCGACACTGAGCAGATCGAAATTCTGGAGCGGGTGATAGCCTGGGTCCTTGTAGAGCACCGGATTGATCGCGATGACCCCAATCGAGCCCACCATCAGCGTATAGCCATCCGGCTTTGAGCGAGCGAGTTGCGTTGCGCCGATGGAGCCGTTGGCGCCGGGTTTGTTCTCGATGATGAAGGACTGCCCGAAGCTTTCCTGCATCTTCTGGGTGGTCATGCGCGCTGTCGTATCGCTTGCTCCGCCGGCAGTAAAAGGCACGATCACCGTGACGGATTTCGATGGATAGTCTTGTGCGCTGGCCATGCCCGGCACTGTCAGACAGAATGCCGCCGCGGCGAGATGGCTGAATTTCATCGTCGTTTCCTCCACTGGAATGCTTTTGTTGATTGAACAGGCGACAATCTCCGTGTCGCTCTTGTCTGGACGGCTCATCCATGAGCTGACGAGCAGTGTGGTTCGTGAGTTCGGGAACCCCCTTCAATCGGCAACCGCTGCAGTCTCGTTGGCAGAGACTTCGCAGATGGCGGCTTTGAAAATTGACAGGTCACACAAGAAAGAATCGCAGTCCTAGTCCAGACCGGCGGTGTCGACGCGCCAATATAGCGACCTGCAACCTTTAGTATAGGTATGGGCGGGAACCTCCCAAGCGGCCATTTGACGCTTGGGCATCATGCCATGGGCGTTGGCTCGGCCCGGTCAGGCGGGAAGCGATCGACGCCTAGGCGGCCTCGGAGATTTCCGCTGGCCTGTGTCTGCCGCGGAGCGGGATGGTGACGCAGACCACGGTGCCGGTGCCGAGCTTGGAACGCAGCTTCATCGATCCGCCATGCAGGTTGGTGAGCGACTTGGCGATAGCGAGGCCGAGGCCCGAGCCGTGATAGGTCTTGGCGAGCTGGCTCTCGACCTGTTCGAACGGGCGTCCCAGACGCTTCAGCGAATGCGGGGCGATGCCGATGCCGCTATCGGCGATCATCAGGGCCACGGAGTCGCGCAGCACGCGGCTGCGCACGGTGACACGGCCGCCATCGGGCGTGAACTTCACTGCGTTCGAGAGCAGATTGACCAGGATCTGCTTGATGGCGCGGCGGTCAGCCACCACCGGTGCATCAGCCGCGATGTCGGCGCTGAGTATCAGATTCTTGTCGTCGGCTCGGCCGGAGACGACACGCAGCGCTTCGGACAGCGTCTGTCCGAGATCGAGCGGCTCGAGGTCCAGCTTCATGCGACCTGCCTCGATCTTCGACATATCGAGAATGTCATTGATGACTTCGAGCAGATAGTGACCGCTGGTGAGAATGTCGTGGCAGTATTCGGCATATTTGTCGGAGCCGAGATTGCCGAACATGCCACTGCCCATGATCTCGGAGAAGCCGATAATGGCATTCAGCGGCGTGCGCAGTTCGTGGCTCATATTGGCCAGGAATTTCGACTTGGTCTGGTTAGCTTCCTCGGCGCGGTTCTTCTCGTCGGAATATTTCTGGGCGAGGTCCGCAAGTTCGAGCGCCTGTTTCTCCAGCGCAGCCTGGGAGTGCTTGAGATCGATGACGCTGGCGCGTAGGCGCAGATCGTTGTCGACCAGCTTGTGCTCGTGCTCCTTGATGCGGGTGATGTCGGTGCCGACGGAGACGTAGCCGCCGTCCTTGGTACGGCGCTCGCTGATATGCAGCCAGCTGCCGTCCTCGATCTGCGCTTCGAAGGTACGGGCGCCAGGGGCCGCAGCGCCGGATTCCGCGAGACGCGAGCGAACCTCGGGCATGCTGCCGACTTCGAGCACCGTCTCGTAGGATGTGCCGGGCGATACGGCCGAGTCCGGTAGTTTATGCAGGCGCTGGAAATGTGAATTGCACAGGACCAGGCGATCTTCCGCGTCCCACAGCACGAAGGCTTCGGGAATGGTCTCGATCGCGTCGCGCAGACGGACGTCGGCCTCGACGGTCTTTTCGGCAAGACTCTTCTGTTCGGTGACGTCGATGGCAATGCCGATCAGGTGCTGGCTGCCGTCACCCTGACCCTGGGCCAGTTCGCAGCGCAGCTGCAACCAGATCCAGTGGCCGTTGCTGTGTTGCATCCGGAAGGTCTGGTCGATGTGATCGATCTTGAACGAAATTAACTGATCGGCGATCTCGAACAGGTTGATATCGTCGGACTGTACCAGCGCGTTGACTTCGCCGAATGTCAGGAGGTCGCTGCGGCTGTCGAGGCCCAGCATGGTGAACATCGACTGCGACCAGAAGATGCGGCCGCGCGACAGATCCCAGTCCCACAATCCGCAGCGACCGCGATTGAGGGCAGTATCGATGCGGCCACGTACGGCGTCGTTGATGGCGTCGCCCTCGCGGGCGCGGGTCGATTGCCAGTGGAACGCAAAGCCGAGGATCAGCACTACGAAGCCGGTGGTGGCCGAGAGCGTGATCGACAACGCGGAGTCCGAGCGCCAGATCGGCTCGTTGTTTTCCTGAATGACGACCACCTGACCCGGCAGCGCCTTAACGATGCGACGGGTGGCCAATGCGTGGCTGTTGTCGGGCAGCTTCACATCGACAACGTCAGTACGTGGCCCCTGTGCAGCCATGGCCTGCGTCGCGCTGAGGACATCGAGTATGCGATTGGCGTCGCCCGGCGGCAGGTCGATCGGCACGCGCGCGAGAATGCTCTGGTCGGCGCCGAGCACGATGACGTGGCGTCCCCCAGCGATCCCCCAGGATGGAATCAGACTGGGCAGCAAGCTCTGCAGGCGCTCGACGGCAGCAGAACGATCCTGACGGATGGTGCCATTGCGTTCGAGGCGCTCGGCGAGCAGGTCGGCGAGCGCCGCGAGATCGCGCTTCATCGATGCCTGCTTCTGCCGGCTCTGATCGACCACCTGCACGAAAGCGCCGAAGAAGATCGTGATAAGAAAAGCGATGATGAGTGTAGGGACGGCTCGGCGAAGTGCCGGCTCTGCGACCAGCAGCCTGTGATAGGCCGGCTTCGCGATAGACTGCGCCAATCCTTTGATCGAATCGGATTGGACGCATGCGTTGTCCGCATGCGCACGCGACATACTTAGCCCCCTCGAAGAATCTCGCCCCGCATCGCTCGAAACAACTGCCCCGCCACTTCGAATCGCAAGACCAATAAGAATCCACTTTGCCTGGGGTGTCGAGAGTCAACGAAACGTTAACGTGAAATAAATCGTATCCACCGGAGAATTTCATCACTGTTTGGCACTTGCATGAGTCCGAAACAGGAACGCCGCGCATGAGAATCATGCGCAGCGTTGAATCGCAGTGTTGAAATCGAGGACTCGTAGAACGGGCGCTACAGAGTCACCACTATCTTGCCGAGATGCTTGTTCGCTTCCATGTGGTCGAACGCAGTTCCGATGTCGTCGAATGCGTAGACCTTGTCGATCGGCAGTTTCAGTTGGCCGGCTTCGATGGCGGGCCAGATGTCCGCACGCACCGCACTGAAGATGTCGCGAATCTCCTGCAGTGACCTCGTGCGGAAGGTCACGCCGATATAGTTGATGCGGCGTGCGGCATGGAGATCGAAATTGAAATCGCCATGCGTGCCGCCGAGGCGGCCGACATTGACGATGCGTCCCATCACCTTCGTGGCTTTCAGGTTCTGGTTGGCGATGGGCCCCGAGATCTGGTCGATGATCAGATCGACGCCGTCGCCATCCGTGGCCTTGAGCACCTGATCGACCCAGCCGGCATCCTTCGAATCGATGGCGAGGTCAGCGCCGAAGTCCTTCAGCCGGGCGCGACGTGCGGCGTCGGTGGATGAACCGATCACCGTCTTTGCGCCCTTGAGCCTGGCGATCTGCAGCGCCATCAGGCCGACGCCGGAGCTGGCGCCCTGGATCAGCACCGATTGGCCGGGCTGTAGTCCGCCATTCGTCACTAGCGCATTGTGCATCGTGGTGATGGCGACGGGCAGGGTGCAGGCATCCTCGAAACTCATGCTGGCTGGTATGTGGAACAGCCGGCCGTGATCGGTGACGGCGAATTCGGCAAAGGCCGCACCGCCGGACCCCGTCACGCGATCCCCGACTTTGACGCCCTTGGCCTCCGGGCCGAGTTCGGCGATCTCACCGGCCCATTCCATTCCCAGCACCGTACCGACGCCGCCGGCAGCGCCGTGCACGTGGCCTTTGGTCATGCCGAGGTCGGCGCGGTTGAGGCCGCAGGCTTTCACCTTGACCAGCACCTGCGTGTCGGCGGGCGAGGGCTTCGGAACATCACCGATCGCAGCGCCATTGGCGCCGTAGACATAAGCTTTCATGGCTCTGCTTTCCGTTCCGTCTATTCAGCGGCTTGGCGCTGGCCGCCACCAAGCATGGCTTCGAAGCGTGCGCGGATAATCGTCTCAGCATCATGCATGATGCGCGACACCAGTTCCTGGCAGCTCGGGATGTCATGGATCAGGCCCTGGACCTGGCCGGCCGACCAGATGCCATCTTCGGCATCGCCGTGCGCATAGACCAGCTTGCCGCGGGCGCCGGCGACAAGTTCCTTGATCTGCTCGAAAGTGGCGCCTTCCTTCTCCATGGCGACGACCTGCTTGCTCACCGCATTCCTGGCGACGCGCGAGGTGTTGCGCATGGTGCGGAAGATCAGGTCGGTCTCGCGCTCGTCATTGGCGACGATGCGCTCCTTCACCAGCTGATGGATCGGGCTTTCCTTGGTGCACATGAAGCGCGTGCCCATGTTGATGCCTTCGGCGCCGAGCGCCAGCGCGGCGACAAGGCCGCGGCCGTCGCCGAAGCCGCCCGAGGCGATCATCGGGATCCTGATCTTGTCGGCTGCGGCTGGAATCAGGATCAGGCCCGGCGTGTCATCCTCGCCGGGATGTCCGGCGCATTCAAAGCCATCGATCGAGATCGCATCGACGCCCATACGCTCGGCGGAGAGGCCGTGGCGCACGCTGGTGCATTTATGGATGACCTTGATGCCGTGCTTCTTGAATTCGGTGACGTGTTCCTGCGGCTTGTTGCCGGCGGTCTCTACCACCTTGATGCCGGCCTCGATGATGGCCTGGCGATATTCCGCATAAGGCGGCGGCTTGATGGTCGGCAGAATGGTCAGGTTCACGCCGAACGGCTTGTCGGTCATGTCACGGCAGCGCGCGATTTCCTTAGTGAGGTCTTCCGGCGTCGGCTGGGTCAGTGCGGTGATCAGGCCGAGTGCGCCGGCATTGGCCACTGCGGCGACGAGCTCGGCGCGGCCGACCCACTGCATGCCGCCCTGGACGATCGGGTGTTCGACACCCACGAGCTCGGTGAAGCGCGTCTTGATCATGATTGGTCCTCTGTTCCCTCGCAGGCGCATCGGGTGTGCCCGATGTGGCTTGTTGATCTTTCGGGGGCGGAGGATGCCGTTGCACCGGCGGAATGTCCATCGGACAGCCGGCAGTGCGCCATGCGGATTTGGCGGGGCGGGCGCCTAGAGCCGTTTCCGTTCCGATTAAATCGGAACGGAGCTCTAGATTTTTGTCTTTACGCGTTTTCTTGACGTAAACCGGTCTCCACTTCGCTCGAAAACGCTCTAATTCCTATTGGTGGAATTCGTTATGCAGCGCGCCGATCCCATCGATGGCGATGGTCACGGTGTTGACCGGTTCCTTCATCACGCCGACGCCGACGGAGGTGCCGCAGCAGATCAGATCGCCGGGGAGCAGGGTCATGTCGTGGGAGATAAGCGACACCAGGCGTTGCGCGCTGAAGATCATGTCCGATATCGGATAGTTCTGCCGCTCTTCACCATTGAGGATGGTGCGGATATGGAGCGTCGCCGGATCGATGCCCGTCGTGATGACGGGACCGAACGGGCCGTAACCGTCGAAGCCCTTGGCGCGTGCCCATTGCGGGAAGGTCGCATCGCGATTGAGGACATCGGACGCGGTGATATCGTTGACGCAGGTATAGCCAAAGATGACAGCATCGGCCTTCTCCGGCGGAATATTGCTGCAGGTCTCGCCGATGACGATGCCAAGTTCGCCTTCATAGGTGGTCTTGCCGTCGTAACTGACGGGCTTGCGCACAATTGCGCTGGGCGCCGTGATGCTGGATGGCGCTTTCAGGAGATAGAGCGGCTCCTTCGGTTCGGGGACGTTCAGCTTGGCGGCAAGGGCATGGAAGTTGTTCCAGAGCGCGATGATCTTCGAAGGTGCACAGGGTGCGAGCAACTCCACATCGGCGAGCTTCAGATACTGGCCCGTTGGCTTGGCCGCGCCGAACATGTCGCCGTTATGCACGGCGATCTCCCCATCCGCGAGCGTGCCAAAACACATGTGGTCATGATGGCGGAAGCGAACCCAGTTCGTCATCTTATTGCATCCTGCACTAGTAGAGCCCGGCAACCTTGGCGCGTTGGGCAACCAGTGCCAGAACGGAATCGATGGCCGGCGTCGGGATGCCGGTGAGGCGCCCCATTTCCTGCACCACGGTGACCAGCGGATCGATCTCCATCGGCCGGCTGCGCTCAAGGTCCTGCAGCATCGATGTCTTGTGCGCGCCGACCTTGCGCGCGCCTTCGATGCGGCGCTCGACATCGACGCGAAAGCCGATGCCAAAGCTCTCGGCGATCGATTGGGCTTCGAGCATCATCGCTTTCGAGAGCGCGCGTGTTCCGGGATCAGTGCAGATCACGTCCAGCGTCGCATGGGTGAGGGCGCTGATCGGATTGAAGCAGACATTGCCCCACAGTTTCAGCCAGATCTCGTCGCGAATGCGATCCAGCACGGGCGCCTTCAATCCTGCCTTTTCGAACATCGCGGCCAGCCGCTCGACATCTGCCGTGCGTTCGCCCGATGGTTCTCCGAGCGGAAACTTGTCACCATAGACATGCCGGATCACGCCGGGCGCTTCGATCTCGGTGGCGGGATAAACGATACAGCCGATGGCGCGGGCGGCGCCGATTTCTTCCCACTGCCGTCCGCCTGGATCGACGCTTTCCAGCGCAGTACCTTCGAACTGGTTGCCGTGTCTGTGGAAGTACCAATAGGGAATGCCGTTCACGGCAGTGACGATGCGCGTCCTTGGGCCGAGCAGCGGCCGCATCTGTTCGATGACGCCGGTGATGGAATGGGCTTTCAGGCAGATAATGACGTAGTCCTGCTCGCCGAGCTCGGCGGGATCGTCGGTGCAGGGAATGTGCACGACGCGTTCCTCGCCTGATATCAGCAGCTTCAGTCCATGAGCGCGCATCGCCGCAAGATGTGCGCCGCGCGCGACGAGACTAACGTCGGCGCCAGCCTGCGCGAGCTGAACGCCGAGATAGCCGCCGATGGCGCCAGCGCCGTAGATGCAGATCTTCATGAGATGTCACCAAGGCAATGAGCGCGGACAAGGCAAAAGAACTAGCATCACGGGCCGCTGGCGGTCCGTGTCGTTATCGGTATGGAAACGCGAAGTGAGCTTGAGACTAGGCCTTAGGCGACCGCAGCATGTGCTTGCGGTTCATCCTCATGGTCGAGAGCCCTGCTGATGTCGCGGATGCTGATCACGCCAATCAGTGTGTGATCGTCGATGACGGGGACATGGCGAATATGATGCCTGTTCATCAGGTGGCGCACATGTTCAAGTGTGTCGGTCGAGCGGCAGGAAATCAGCTCCTGCACCGAGATCATATCCGACACCTTACGATTGACGCCGGCAGCACCGTGTTCGGCAATCGCGCGAACCACATCGCGTTCCGAAAACATGCCGACCGCGGTGTTGCCTTCGGTGCGGCACACGTCCTTCACGACCAATGCGCTGATATTGCCTGTCCGGAGCAATTGCGCCGCGATGGCGACAGTCTCGTTCATGCGGACAGTAGCGATACGGGTGCTCTTCCTACGCAGGATATCTCCGACTTGCATGGCAACCTCCCTTGGCTGATCGGCTGAGGATCGATCTTACAAGTGCGAGATTGGTATACGGTATGCCAGTTGTCAACGCAGAAACGAGGATATCGCGGGGCGGTGGAATAAGAAAGAAAGTCAGTATTTCTGACGTTTATTTGCGGCATGGCGTGTATTTCCGATGTGCTTTTATCGCACCGGCGATATCCAGTCGGAGTTCTGGTATGCCAGCTGGGTATGAAAAAGGGGCGCACTCGCGTGCGCCCCTGAAATCTTGAGCGAGCTTCGACTGATCAGGCGGTCTTGGCGCTCTGCGGTGCAGCCTCCGGCACCGCAGGCTCACTTCCCAGAATGAACGCACGTCGCATCGGCTTGATGACGAACAGAGCGAGCAACGCAGCCGTGGCGTTGAGTGCAACAGCGATCACGAATACGGCCTGCCATCCATAACTCGCTGCGATCAGGCTCGCGAGTGGTACCAACAACGCTGCCGTGCCCTTCGCCGTGTAAAGCATGCCGTTGTTCGTCGCGGCATATTTGGCGCCGAACGTATCGCCTGAGGTCGCCGGGAACAGACTGTAGATCTCACCGAACACGCCGAAGTAAACGGCTGTCGCCAGTACGAAGACGAGCGGATTGTGGCCATAGGCCGACAGCGTCAGCAGCATCAGCGCGGCTGTGCCGAAGGCAATGAACATGGTGTGTTCACGACCGATCTGATCGGACAACCAGCCGAAGAGCGGGCGGCCGAACCCGTCAAAGATGCGATCGAGCGAGATGGCGAAGGTCAGTGCTGCCATCTGGAAGCCCGCCAATGTCACCGGCGAATTCGCGATGTTGTAATCGTGGGCGATCGGCGCGATCTGCGCAGCAGTCATCAAGCCACCGGCGGCGACCATCACGAAGACCAGATACATGACCCAGAAGATCGGGCTGCGCAGTACTTGCGGCGGGGTGAAATCCGTCTTGGTCTGCGGCAGATTGAGTTGTTTTTTCTTCACCGGTACCGCCTGCAAAGGTGGGCGCATGAAGAAAGCGAGCACGAACACGATCAGGCCCTGGCCGATGCCAAAGGTGAAGAAGGCGTGTTGATAGCCGCTCTCGGCAATCATATGCGCGATCGGCACGACGGTGATCGCAGCGCCAGCGCCGAAGCCTGCCGCCGTGGCGCCCGCAGCGAGGCCGCGGCGATCAGGAAACCACTTCAGCGCATTGCCGACGCAGGTGCCGTAGACCGAACCGGCGCCGATGCCACCGACGACGGCCCCGGCGTAAAGCATGACCAGCGAGTCCGCATAGGAGTTCAGGACCCAGGCGAGGCTGATCATGATTCCGCCGAACATGATCACGACGCGGGGACCGTATTTGTCGACGAACCACGCTTCGACCGGCACCAGCCAGGTCTCGACGACGACGAACAGGGTGAAGGCAAGCTGGATCGCGGCGCGACCCCAGTGATACTTGGCGTCGATCGGATCGACGAACAGCGTCCATCCATATTGCAGGTTGGCGATCATCGCCATGCAGAAGATGCCCATCACGAGTTGGATCCAGCGGAAGCTGGAGGTGGGGGCGGTGGTCGAGTCGGTGTGAGACATTGGGGTCCTCCGAGCGCGCCTCTTGATCGCGACCTATGTCACGAATGCTGTGGCTTATTGTCGCAAGCGTCGCTTTGGCGGAGACTGGTATATTATATTCCAACTTGCAACCGGCTGATGGAGCTGGAGCGCGGGTTTCGTTGGTGCACCGCAGCGCAACGGGACGTGCCGCCAAGCCGGTCGATCATCCCCACGAGTGCCCAGAACGCAAAACGCGCCCAGTCGGAACTGGGCGCGTTGTTTTCGTGAGGGATTCTGCGTTTTAGGTGGCCTGAGCCCTGCTGACGACGACCCTACGCCAAGGCTTCAGCACCGCAATGGCGAGCAGTGAAGCCAGGACGTTGGCGCCGGCTGCAATGAGGAACACGCTGTCCCACGTGCCCGACGACTGCTGCATGTAATTCGCGACCGGCACCAGAAGTGCTGCCGTTCCCTTTGCCGTATAGAGCAGGCCGGCATTGGTCGTTGCGAACTTGGAGCCGAAGGTGTCGGTGCAGGTCGACGGGAAGAGCGAATAGATCTCACCCCAGGCGAAGAACACGAAGCCCGACAGCAGCACGAACCACAGCGGATCCTGGCCCCACATATACAGTGCCCAGATGCCGAGACCTTCCATGCCGAAGGCGATGAACATCGTGTTCTCGCGGCCGATCATGTCGGAGATCCAGCCGAAGAATGGACGGGTCAGGCCGTTGAGCACGCGGTCGATAGTCGCTGCGAAAGTGACCGCCGTCATCGTCACGGCCATCAGCGTGACGGGTACGTTGTCGATCTTCCAGTCGGCCGCGATGGGCTTCAGGTTTGCCGTCACCATCAGGCCACCGGCACCGACGATCACGAACATGAAGTACATCAGCCAGAAGATCGGGTGACGAATGACTTCGGTCGGGGTGTAGTTGCGGCGGGTCTGGATCACGTTGGCGTTCTGGACAACCGGCGGGACCTGTCCTGCTTTCGGCGCGAACAGGAAAAAGGACAGGATCACGATGATGATGCCTTGCCCGAGACCGAAATACAGAAATGCAGTCTGGAAACCGGAATCATGGATCATCGCCTGGATAGGCGCGACGGTGAGCGCAGAACCGGCACCGAAGCCTGCAGCGGTGATGCCGGCGGCGAGGCCGCGCTTGTCGGGAAACCACTTCAGCGCGTTGCCGACGCAGGTGCCGTAGACGCCGCCAGCGCCGATGCCAGCGATGATCATGCCGAGATAGAAACCGTTGAGCGTTTCCGCCTGTGCATTGATCGCCCAGCCGATGCCGCAGAGGATGCCGCCGATAAGGACGACGAGCTTCGGACCGTATTTATCGACGAACCATCCTTCGACCGGCACCAGCCAGGTCTCGAACAGAACGAAGAGGGTGAAGGCCCACTGGATCGACGCACGATCCCAGCCGAACTTCTTCTGGATGTCGGGGACGAAGAATGTCCAGCCGTATTGATAGTTGGCGATCATCACCATCGCGCCAACGCCGATGGCGAGTTGTGTCCAGCGATACGCGTCGCTGACACGTGCGGCAGCTGGCGCCGCCCCGTGAACTGCATCAGTCATAGTTCCTCCTAAAGCGCTGTTCTATTGAGAGCTCGACAGCTGCGAAGGATAGTTTGGTATATGATATGCCAACTAACAAGCGAAATCTTGCCAATTTGCCGCTGCAAGTTTCGCATGACTGAATGCTGTACTGCGATACTACAAGACAGCACAGAGCCGGCGGTCCAGACCGCCGGCTCTTGGGTTTAAATAGTTGTTTGTATCGTTACTTACGCTGTTGCAGCGCGAGTACGCAGCCGGGTGAAGCCGTTCTGGATTACCGACCAGAACAGGGCGATCAGGCCGAGAATCATGATGCTGCTCACCAGCGTGTTTGAGAAGAAGATCCCGAGCGATCCCTGCGACCCCAGCAGCGACTGACGGAAGGCTTCCTCGGCCTTGTCGCCAAGTACAATGGCGAGCACCAGCGGGGCGAGGGGATAGTTACATTTCTTCAGTGCGTAACCGATGATTCCGAATACCAGCATCATCACCACGTCGAAGGTCGAATTGTGGACGGAGTAGGCTCCGATCGCACAGAGCACCAGGATAAGAGGTGCGATGATGCTGAATGGAACCCGCAGGATCGCTGCGAAGATCGGTACGCAGGTCAGCACGATGATCAGGCCGACGAGGTTGCCGAGATACATCGAGGCGATCAGGCCCCAGACGAACTCCTTCTGTTCGACGAATAGCATCGGGCCAGGCTGCAGGCCCCAGATCAGAAGGCCGCCGAGCAGCACTGCCGCGGTCGGCGAGCCGGGGACGCCGAGCGACAGCATCGGCAGCAGGGCTGCGGTGCCGGCGGCATGTGCCGCCGTTTCCGGCGCGATGACGCCTTCGATCTCGCCCTTGCCGAAATTGTTGCCGTTCTTGGAAACGCGCTTGGCGATGCCGTAACTCATAAAGGACGCGGGTGTCGCGCCTGCGGGCGTAACACCCATCCAGCAGCCGATGACGCAGGAGCGCAGCGACGTCATCCAGTATTGCGGCAAGCTCATCCAGGTACGGAGCACGACGCGAAGATCGATCTTCGCCTTGCCGCCCTGGAAGCGCAGTCCTTCTTCCATGGTGAGGAAGATTTCGCCGAGGCCGAACAGGCCGATGACGGCGATCAGGAAGTCGAAGCCATTGAGAAGTTCGGTCGAGCCGAACGTGAGTCGCAGTTGTCCGGTAATGGAATCGAGGCCGACCGCGGCGAGGGCAAAACCGATCATCATCGCCGCAATGGTCTTGAAGGGCGGCTCCTTACTCAGCCCGACGAAACTGCAGAACGCCAGGAAATAGACCGCGAATTTCTCCGCGGGCCCGAACCGCAAGGCGAAGCCTGCGACCAACGGCGCGACCAGTGTGATCATAACGACGGCGAACAGTGCACCGACGAAAGAGGAGGTGAAGGCGGCTGTCAGTGCTTCGGCAGCCTTGCCCTGCTGCGCCATCGGATAGCCGTCGAATGTCGTGGCCACCGACCACGGTTCTCCGGGGATGTTAAACAGGATCGATGTGATCGCACCTCCGAACAATGCGCCCCAATAGATGCAGGACAGCATGATGATCGCCGATGTCGGCGGCATGCTGAAGGTGAGGGGCAGCAGGATCGCAACGCCGTTGGCGCCGCCAAGGCCGGGCAGCACGCCAATGATGACGCCAAGCACGATGCCGAGCACCATCACAGCGATGTTGAATGGCTGCAGCGCAACGGCGAAGCCCTGGAACAGATTAGCAATTTCTTCCATTTCGAGTAGTCCTCAGAAAGAGACCGGCAGACGCAACGGAATTAAAGATCGCGGAAATCAGAGACCGAGCAGATCCTCGAGGGGCCCCTTGGGGAGCGGCACGAGAAACCAGCGTTCGAAGATCAGGTAGGTGACGACAGGCATGCCAAGAGAGATCGCGGCGATGATCGGCCACTCATATTTGCCGAGCCAGCGCATGAACCATGCGATGAAGATCATCGACGACACGTAGAGGCCGATGAACGGCAGGACGCCGACATAGATGCCGGTGGGAATGACAACACTGAAGACCTGGCGCAGCTGTCCCCATTCGGCGAACAGGTTGCCGTCGTCCTCGCGCAGCGTGTTCCAAATGTTGACGAGGCTGGAGATGATAATGAACAGCCCGATATAGAACGGGAAGAATCCGGCTTTCGGTCCCTCTGCGCCCCAGTTGATGCCGGCCTTGATGCTGCCATAGACGACGATGGCGCCGAACAGACCGATGACGGTGGTGACGCCGGCTTCGACGGATTTGTGGGACGGGCCTGCGTTGCGCGTGTGCTGCGTGGTCATGGAAAACTCTGTGTGAGAGATCAGCGTGTTGCATGCGCCGGACCTGATGTGCGATCAGGTCCGGCGTCATTGCGCCTGCGTCAGTTGCCTTGCGCGAGGAAGCCGGCTTCCTTCATCAGCGTCTCGTGGCGCTTCTCTTCGGTGCCAACCCAGCTGGCGTAGTCACCACCGGTCATGAAGGTGGTGTTGAAGGCACCGCTCTTCATCAGGTCCTGCCACTCGGGCGTCGCGCGGACCTTCTTGAACAGTTCGACATAATAATCGATCTGATCCTTGGTCGCTTTCGGCCCCATGAAGATGCCGCGCAGCATCACATATTCGATGTCGAGCCCCTGTGATTTGCAGGTTGGAATATCTTTCCAGCCCTTGCCGTCGGCGACCTGCTCGTCATAGGCCATCGGCTTGCTGTCGAAGACGCAGAGCGGACGCACCTTGCCGCCGCGCCACTGCGCAACAGCCTCGATCGGATTGTTCACGGTTGAATCGACATGCTGGCCAACGAGCTGCACCGCGACTTCACCGCCACCCTTGTAGGGAATGTAGGTGAACTTGCTGCCGATCGCCTTCTCGACGGCGACCGTGATGATCTGGTCTTCCTGCTTCGAGCCGGTGCCGCCCATCTTGATCGTGCCGGCCGGCGCAGCCTTCACGGCGTCGATATAGTCCTTCACCGTCTTGTATGGTTTGTCGGCATTTACCCACAGTACGAACTCGTCGAGCGCCAGCATCGCGACCGGCGTGAGATCCTTCCAGTTGAAGGGGATGCCGGTGGCGAGCGGTGTCGTGAACAGGTTAGAGAGCGTGATGATGATCTTGTGCGGATTGTTGTTCGCCGACTTCACGTCGAGGAAACCTTCACCGCCGGCACCACCCGACTTGTTGATGACGACAAGCGGCTGCTTCATCAGGCTGTGCTTTGTGATGATGCCCTGAATGGTGCGCGCCATCTGATCGGCGCCGCCGCCCGTGCCGGCGGGAACGATCAGTTCGACCGGGCGCGTCGGCTCCCATGCGGCGGAAGCTGGGAGAGTGCCTCCCAAACCGAGAATGGATGCAGCGGCGGCCAGCGCGAGACAAGAACCTAGGCGTTTCATTGTTTCTCTCCCATTCATTTTGATGGCGTCGATCGTTCGTCGACTTTCAGATCGTTAGTGCGTGGTCCGGTCTTCCTTCGAAAGTCTTGGCTGCAAGTGTGCAAACACGCCCTTGCATGCGCCAAATGCGCACGTCAGATTGTCGAGCGACAAAGTCGCTCGCCTGCAAAAAGGATGAGTGGGTTTGGATCGCTTTGTCATGGCGCGTACGGCGTTGCACGCCCACGAGGGCGGCTTCGCCTTTGTCCTCCCCAGGTATGCTTTCTATCTAAACGCGAAGCATTACCGTTCACGCATTTTGGTATGCGATATGCCAAGCAGCAAGCGATTAGAGCCATTAAAGGCCGAGCAGGCTGAAATGTCGCAGGGAGGGCGAGACGTCGCTGCGATGCAACTACACAAACAAAAAAAGGCCCCGGAAATCCGGGGCCAGTCGTCGGGAGGAACGCAGAGAATTTTGCGCGGGCTGGCCGCGCAAAAGTAGTAAAGTCGCAGCCTTACAGGCCGAAGCGGGGCAGGTCGCCGTTGCGGGCCGAGATGCGGGCGCTGGCCATCAGCGCGCGATCGAGCGAGGCCATGAAACGAGCGAAGAAGCTGGTGGAGGTCACGAGGCCGAGGGAAGCAGTCTTCGACATGATTGGATCCTTTACTGGAGGCCGCCGCGTCTTGGCGCCTCATCATCTGGGATCAATTTACGTATACCAGATGCCAAGGACAATTGTCTTGTTTGCATGGCAGCATGAGGATTTTGCAGTGCGATATTGGTCGATTTGATTTTCTTATTAAAGTTCCGCCTTGGTCCCACACATGAAAAAGGCCGCCAACGGGCGGCCTTTCGCATGTAATTGTTTGTAATTCCTGATGAAATTACTCAGCAGCAACCTTGCGCGGCGGATCGAGCGCGCCGGAATCGTGGATTTCGGCCACCTGATGATCGCTGAATCCGAGCACCTGCTTGAGGATTTCGTCGGTATGCTCACCCAGTAGTGGAGAGCGGGTCACCTCGGTGGGGCTTTCCGATAGCTTAATCGGATTGCCGACCGACAGATACTTGCCGCGCTCGGGGTGATCGACTTCGACGACGGTGCCCGTCGCACGTAGCGACTGGTCTTCGGCGAGCTCCTTCATGGACAGGATCGGGCCGCAGGGAATGTCATCCTGGTTGAGGATTTCCATCGCCTCAAACTTGGTCTTGGTCATCGTCCACTGTTCGATGCGCGCGAAGATCGCGTTGAGCTTGGGCAGGCGCACCGCCGGCTTGGCATAGGCCGGGTCGGTCTTCCAGGTCGGTTCGCCGATCACGTCGCAGATCTTCTCCCACACCGGCGCCTGGGTGATGAAGTAGATGTAAGCGTTCGGATCAGTCTCCCAGCCCTTGCACTTCAGGATGCGGCCCGGCTGACCACCGCCAGAGTCGTTGCCGGCGCGGGGCACGGCATCGCCGAACGGAATGCCTTCGCCGAACTGGCTGTATTCCTTGAGCGGACCGTGAGCGAGGCGCTGCTGGTCGCGCAGCTTGACGCGCGACAGGTTCAGCACGCCGTCCTGCATCGCGGCGGTGACCTTCTGGCCCTTGCCGGTTTGCGTGCGCTGATACAGTGCGGTGACGATGCCGAGTGCGAGATGCAGGCCAGTGCCGCTATCGCCGATCTGCGCGCCGGTGACGAGTGGCAGGCCGTCGCGGAAGCCGGTGGTGGACGCTGCGCCGCCGGTGCACTGCGCGACGTTCTCATAGACCTTGCAGTCCTCATAGGGACCAGGACCAAACCCCTTGATCGAGGCGACGATCATCTTCGGGTTGATCTGCTGAATCTTTTCGAACGGGAAGCCCATGCGATCAAGCACGCCTGGTCCGAAGTTCTCGACGAGAACATCGCACTCTTTCATCAGCGCGGTGAGGACTTCCTTGCCCTTCGGGTTCTTGGTGTCGAGGGTGATCGAACGCTTGTTGTGGTTCAGCATGGTGAAATACAGGCTGTCCACATTCGGCACGTCCTGCAGCTGGCCGCGGGTGATGTCGCCAACGCCGGGCCGTTCGACCTTGATCACATCGGCGCCAAACCATGCCAGCAACTGCGTGCAGGTCGGGCCGGATTGAACGTGGGTGAAGTCCAGAATGCGAACGCCTTTGAGCGCCTGTGTCATTGTTTTGCTCCCGTAAACTAGTTTTGCCGCCTCGGCATATGAGAAAAGGAGACGGGGTCTCGCGACCCCGCCTGATGCGGTGTTATTTCTTCTTGCTCAGCACGCTCTGCGGATTGAGGTTGCCGATGCGGCCGCTCTCGCTGCCGGCTGCCGGATCGATCACCGCATTGATGAGCGTCGGCTTGCCGGAATCCATCGCCGCATTCACGGCGCGCTTGAGCTCGTCGGGCGAGGTCGCGTTCACGCCAACGCCGCCGAAGGCTTCCATCATCTTGTCGTAGCGTGAGCCCTTGACGAAGACGGTCGGCGCCACGTCGGTGCCGCCGGACGGATTGACGTCGGTGCCGCGATAGATGCCGTCATTGTTGAAGACGACGATGCAGACCGGCAGATTGTAGCGGCAGATCGTTTCCACCTCCATGCCGGAGAAGCCAAAGGCGCTGTCGCCTTCAATCGCGAGCACCGGTTTGCCGGTCTCGACGGCCGCGGCGATGCAATAACCCATGCCGATGCCCATGATGCCCCAGGTGCCGACATCGATGCGTTTGCGCGGCTGATACATGTCGACGATGCCGCGGGCGAGGTCGAGCGTGTTGGCGCCTTCATTGACGAGCATCGCGTCGGGCCGCTCGGCAATGATGGTGCGGAGAACGCCGAGCGCACCGTGATAGTCCATCGGCGAATTGTTGTTCATCAGCTTTGGCGCCATCTTCGCGACGTTCTCGTCGCGCTTCGTGGTGACTGCCGATGTCCAGTCGGACGATGCCTTCTGCCAGTTCTTGCCCATGCCATCGAGCAAAGCAGCGACGCAGGAGCCGATATCGCCGACGACGGGCGCGACGATCTCGACGTTGGAATCCATTTCCTTCGGCTCGATGTCGATCTGGATGAACTTTTTGGGCGCGTTGCCCCAAGCCTTGCCCTTGCCGTGCGACAGCAGCCAGTTGAGGCGTGCGCCGATCAGCATGACAACGTCCGAGTCTTTCAACACGGTGGAGCGTGCAGCACCCGCGCATTGCGGATGGGTGTCGGGGAGGAGGCCCTTGGCCATGCTCATGGGCAGGAACGGAATGCCCGAGGTTTCGACCAGTGCCTTCACTGCGTCGTCGGCCTGCGCATAGGCGGCGCCCTTGCCGAGGATGATCAGCGGCTTCTTCGCCGACTTCAGCACATCGAGCGCGCGCTTGATCGAATCCGGGGCAGGGATCTGCGCCGGCGCGGCGTCGATTACCTTTACGAGCGACTTCTTGCCCGCATCGGCATTCATCACCTGACCGAACAGCTTGGCGGGCAGATCGAGATAGACGCCGCCGGGACGGCCGGACACTGCGGCGCGGATCGCGCGAGCGAGACCGATACCGATATCGGCGGCATGCAGCACGCGGAACGCGGCCTTGCACAGCGGCTTGGCGATCGCGAGCTGATCCATTTCTTCGTAGTCGCCCTGCTGCAGGTCGACGATCTCGCGCTCGGAAGAGCCGGAGATCAGGATCATCGGGAAGCAGTTGGTGGTGGCGTGAGCAAGCGCCGTGAGGCCGTTGAGGAAGCCGGGGGCTGACACGGTCAAGCAGACGCCGGGCTTCTTGGTGAGATAGCCAGCGATTGATGCGGCATAGCCGGCGGCCTGTTCGTGACGGAACGACAGCACCCGGATGCCCTCGGCCTGCGCCATGCGGCCGAAGTCGGTAATTGGAATGCCCGGCACGCCATAGATCGTGTTGAGGCCATTGAGCTTGAGAGCATCGATGATCAGATGGAAGCCATCGGTCAATTCCTGCTCGGCGGCTGCGTTGGTATCGATGCTCTGGACTACTGCGGACATCCCGCTCTCCCTGACTTTTTTTGTGACTGTTGGTCGTTGCTCAATTGGACGTGGTGCGGAGTGGTGAACCGTCGCGAGACGGTGCTTACGTAAACAATTCCTGGCCATGGGCTTCGACATAAGAAGCCAGACCCAGCGTGTGATCGCGTGCGCGCTTTTCCGCGAGCTCGGTGTTGCGCTCCTCAAGCGCTTCGATGATGGCCAGATGCTCGGGCAGGGACGTCGCGGTACGGTCCGTGCGTCCGATCGTCAGCTGACGATAGCCACGCACATGCAACAGAATATCGTTGGTCATATCGACCAGCACTGGCGACTCGCTGAGCGAGATCAGTGACTGGTGGAAAGCGATATTCGCTTTCGAATATTCCTCAACGTGGTCCTGTGGCAGGCGGTCCTTGTTGAAGTCCTTGAAGAAGTCGCGCAGCGCCGAAATATCTTTCTTGCGTGCGGTGGTCGTGATCAGACGCGCGGCCATGCTTTCCAGCGCCGCCCAGGCACGGATCATGTCGACGATCTCGACCTTGGTCTTTCTGACAACGACGATGCCGCGGCGTGGCACGGTCTTTACGAAGCCATCCTGCTCCAGCATCGCAATGGCTTCGCGGATAGGTGTGCGGCTGACACCAAGGCGTTCCGAGAGAGCGCGCTCATCGAGCATCACCGGATCGGGCGAGGTGTAGATGTCCATCTTAAGAATGGCTTCTTTCAAGGCTTCATAGGCCTTGGTCTTGAAGCTGGTCTCCGGTGCAATCCGAACGATCGCGATATCGGCTTCAGACATGACGGACGGCGCCTTGGTTTGTTTTCGCGTGGGCATGAATCATCTCCAGTCGAGATGTCCTACCACAGAAATAACGTCAAGAATTTTTGGCATACCAGATGCCAGCATGTCAAGATGACAGCTATTTCAGCAATTTTGCGCTGCAACGCGCCTTGACAATCAAGTTTCTGGCATACCAAATGCCATCAATCCGTCTATTGGAAAAGACGTGAAGGAGGAAGCCATGTCCCAATCGAATCTTGCCGTCAAAGAAGCAACACCATCGGCGAAACAGGCCGTCCGCAAAGTTCTCGATGCGGTCAAAGCCGACAAGCGCACCAGCCTGACCGCCCCTGAGGGCAAGCTTGTGTGTGACGCATACGGCATTCCCGTGCCGAAAGAAGGCGTGGCCACCTCAGCCGCTGACGCTGCCAAGATGGCAAGCGGCATGGGCTTCCCGGTCGTGATGAAGATCGTCTCGCCGGACATTCTCCACAAGACTGAAGCGGGCGGCGTCATCGTCGGCGTCAAGACCGCCGAAGACGCGCAGAAAGCTTACGACACCATTCTGGCCAATGCCAAGAAGTACAAGGCCGATGCCAAGATAGAAGGTATCCAGGTTCAGCAGATGCTGATGGGCGGCACCGAAGTGATCATCGGTTCGATCACCGATGGTTCGTTCGGCAAGCTGGTGGCCTTCGGCCTCGGCGGCGTCCTCGTCGAAGTGCTGAAGGACGTCACTTTCCGCCTCGCGCCCGCGACCAATGAAGACGCGCTGTCGATGCTCGATGGCATCCAGGCCGCTGAGATGCTGCACGGCGTACGTGGCGGCGATCCTGCCAACCGCGAAGCGCTGGCCGACATCATCGTCAAGGTGTCGCAGCTCGTCAGCGATTTCCCTGAAATGGTCGAACTCGACCTCAACCCGGTTTTCGCGACCAAGAAGGATGCGATCGCAGCCGACGTGCGCATCGTCGTCGATTTCGACTACAAGCCGCGCCCTGCGCCGCGCTCCAACGCCGAAATTGTCACGGCGATGAACCGCATCATGATGCCGAAGGCCGTCGCTGTGATCGGCGCCTCTGCCGAAGACGGCAAGATCGGCAACTCCGTGATGAAGAACCTCATCAACGGCGGCTACAAGGGCGACATCTACCCGATCCATCCGAAGGCCGAAGAGATCATGGGCCGCAAGGCCTATAAGAGCGTCAAGGATGTTCCGGGCGTGATCGACACCGCGGTATTCGCTATTCCCGCCAAGTTCGTCGCAGGCGCGCTGATCGAATGCGGCGAGAAGAAAATTCCGGGCGCGGTGCTGATTCCGTCGGGCTTCGCCGAAGCCAACGAGCCTGAACTGCAGGAAGAAATCGTCGCCATCGGCAAGAAATACGATGTCCGCCTGATGGGGCCGAACATCTATGGCTTCTATTACACGCCGGCCAATCTCTGCGCGACCTTCTGTACAGCCTATGACGTGAAAGGCTCGGCGGCATTGTCGTCGCAGTCCGGCGGCATCGGCATGGCGATCATCGGCTTCTCGCGCTCCGCCAAGATGGGCGTGTCGGCCATCGTCGGTCTCGGCAATAAGTCGGATATCGACGAGGACGATCTGCTCGCTTTCTTCGAGCAGGATCCGAACACCACGATCATCGCGCAGCACTGCGAGGATCTGAAGGATGGCCGTGCCTTCGCCGAAGCCGCCAAGCGCGTCTCCAAGATCAAGCCGGTCGTCGTCCTCAAGGCCGGCCGCACCTCGGCCGGCGCCAAGGCGGCGTCGTCGCATACCGGCGCGCTCGCCGGCAACGACAAGATCTATGAGGACGTGCTGAAGCAGTCGGGCGTCATTCGCGCCCGCTCGCTGCGCCAGCTCCTCGAATTTGCGCGTGGCATCCCCGTGCTGCCGACGCCGAAGGGCGAGAACGTTCTGATCATCACCGGTGCCGGTGGTTCGGGTGTGCTGCTGTCGGATGCGGTGGTCGATAACGGCATGTCGCTGATGGCGATGCCGCCGGATCTGGATGCGGCGTTCCGCAAGTTCATCCCGCCGTTCGGCGCCGCCGGCAATCCGGTCGACATCACCGGTGGCGAACCGCCGATCACCTACGTCAACACCGTGAAGCTGGGCCTCACCGATGATCGCATCCACTCGCTGATCCTCGGCTACTGGCACACGATCGTGACGCCGCCGATGGTGTTCGCGCGCAACATGGTCGAGATCAAGAACGAGATGAAGGCCAAGGGCATCGAGAAGCCGATGGTGGCTTCGCTCGCGGGCGACGTGGAAGTCGAGGAAGCCGCCGAATATCTCTACCAGAACGGCATTCCGGCTTACGCCTATTCGACCGAATTGCCGGTCGAGGTGCTCGGCGCCAAGTACAAGTGGGCACGCGGAGCGGGGCTTCTGTAAGCGGCCTTCCGATACGCAAAAACAAAGCGCCGTCCGGGAAACCGGGCGGCGCTTTTTCTTTGCTTTCAATCCTCACTTGTCGCCACCCGGCTTGACCGGGTGACCCAGTATACACCGCTGCTCATGAGTTTACTGGATCGCCCGATCAAGTCGGGTGACGACAGTTGAGTTTGTGGCTGCCGTCGAACTAAACAATCACTGGCTGCTCGGCGACGCCCTCGCGGCCGAAGATGCGCAGATAGCGCTCGATCTCCGCAGGGCTGCTGCCGGTCGTCTTGGCCGGATTGTCCGACAGTTTCACGGCCGAGCGGCCGTTGGCATAGGTGACCTTGCAAACCAGACTGATCGGGTCGAGCGAGTCGAGCCCGCGCGGATGGGCGCCTCGGAAGTCGTTGGTGGCCATGGTACCCCAGCCGAAGCTCTCGCGGATACGGCCGCGGAAGCGCTGATGCAGGTCGATCATCAGGTCGACCTCGAGACCGTCGCTGAACATCGCACGCTTCTTGCGCGGATCTTCGCCACGCATAGCGTACCAGGCGATCATCTCTTCGCCCGCCGCAACCGGCTCTTTGCTGTCCATGCGCATGCCGGTCCATTTCGAGGTCCAGGCCGGCGCATCGCGCAGGAATTGCGTCATGCCGAATGTGTCGGGCAGGATGATCAACAGCTCGCCGTCATAGACCTCCTGCCATTTCGCCAATACGTCATATTGCGCGGCCTTCAACTGTTCGTCGTTCTCGGCGAGGCAGGCGAACACCATCGGCAATTCGTGCGAATTGGTGCCGATCGCTTCGAATGAATGCTTGAAGGCGAGCAGGGCGTTCGACGTTCCGACGAAGCTGCGGCCAAGCTCGTTGGCCATCGCGTCCGTCACCCATTCCTGCCACAGGAAGCCATGGCGGCGACGGGTGCCGAATTCCGCGAGTCGCATGTCCGGATAGGATTTCAGCTTCTTGATCTTGTTCCAGATCTTGGTCTTGGTCTGGGCGTAGAGAATATCCAGCTCGAACTTGTCCAGCGTGGCCATGGCGATCCGCGACCGCAATTCGCTGACGATGGCGAGGGCGTAGATCTCCCACATCGTGACTTCGGCCCAGTCGCCTTCGAAGGTGAGGACGTACTGACCATCGATGGTCTCAAGCTTGTAGTCAGGCAACCTGAAGCTGCGCAGATATTCGATATATTCCGGACGGAAAATGTCGCGGCGTCCGTAGAAGCGGTTACCCGCCAGCCAGATCAGTTCGTTCTCGCGGAATGAGAGCGTGCGGGCATGATCGAGCTGCGCGCGCAGCACCGCTTCCGGAATGATCTCGGCAAGGCGGACAGTCTTGGTCCGGTTGATCAGGCCGAAGGTCACGGGCACCTTCGGATAGAGCATCCAGATGAACTGATGCATCAGGAATTTGTAGAAGTCCGTGTCCAGCAATGACCGGATGATCGGATCAAGCCGGTAGTTGTGATTGTGGACCCGGGTGGCGAAATCCATCATGGCAACGCCACTCCTGGTAACGTGCCTGATCGTGGCACCTGCACCGAAACGGCTGTGGCCGCATCGCTGACGCTGTCTTTGCAGCAGTTCATTAAATTGGCGTATCCGCCGGGTTTATCGATGTCAACGCAAGCGCTGAACGGCGCTTTCACAATCGAGGATTGTCGTGGCAGCCAGCGTTTGTCGGTCTGTTTCTGGCCCTGATCCTGCATCTGCGGGCATTGCGCAGAATTGTTTGCATGCTTACGATTTCCACCTGCCGGTGGGCGCCCCGAAACGATGAAGGACAGCACCATGAAAGTCGTCGATCTCTCCCACGTCATGAACATCCACACGCCCGGCTGGGTCGGCTATGCCGGCAACAAGATGTATTATGCGCAGAACCTGCAGACGCAGATGATCGTGGCGCAGCGGATCGAGACGGCGCTGCATGCCGGCACCCATTTCGACGGCGCGATGCATGCCACCGACGGGCGCAAGGGCGACATGGCCTCGCTGCCGCTGGACTACCTGTTCAATCGCGGCGTTGTCGTCGATATCTCCAGCCAGATGCACGACTGGGCGGTGATCACGCCTGAGATGCTCGAAAAGTCAGGGGCGGATATTCGCGAAGGCGACATTCTGATCCTGCACACCGGCTGGCACAAATATTACGAAGGGCAGGCGCAGCAGGATCTGGTAAAATACTTCTGCTATCATCCGGGCCCGAACCTCGACACGCTGCACTGGATGCTGGAGAAGAAGATCAAGTGGTTCGGCATGGACACCGGATCCTGCGATCACTCGATGAACACCTCGATCCGCAATATGCGTCCGGACATCGCTGCGCAGTTCACCAAGAAGCACGGCAAGACGCCGGCCGAATTCTTCGGCACTTTCGAATATACCCACAAGCTCTCGGGCCGGCATGTCTCTGCCGACATGTTTCCGTTCCACAACTATGCGTTCCAGGAAGGCCTGTTGCATGCCGAGAATATCGGCGGCGACATCGAGCTGATGCTGAACCAGCGCTGCCTGATCGGCGCATTCCCCTGGCGCTATGACGGGTTGGAGTCTTGCCCGTGCCGCATTCTGTGCTTCGCAGATACGGGCGATGCGTCGGTGGAAGCCATGGGCAACGCCGCCAAGGCGATCATGGGATGATGTGGTTTAGGTCCACACGGCCATGGCCGGGCTTGTCCCGGCCATCCACGTCCGTCTGGATTAGCGGCCAAGTCGTGGATGCCCGGGACAAGCCCGGGCACGATGTGGAGAGGTCGGTGAATCGTTGTCTAGCGCCTCAGTCGCGCATCTGGCGCGTTTGCCTGCAGCGTATTCTGAATCGCCTCGCGGAGCAGGGGATAGTCCGCACGATCCCAGTCTGACGTTCGCACGTCCGCCAAAAGCGCTGCCGACTTGCCGAACACCACGATGCGGTCGCCCACTGCCATGGCTTCTTCGAGCTGATGCGTGATCAGGATCGCGGTCGATTTAAACTCTCGTGCCAGTTCGACGAAGGTCTTTCGCAGCTCATTGGCCGTGACTTCATCGAGCGCACTGAAGGACTCATCCGCCAGTAGAATTTCAGGCTGGACGGCGAAGGCTCGAGCGATGGCCACGCGCTGGCGCATGCCGCCGGAGAGTTCGCGCGGATAGGCATTCGCGAATTTTTCCAATCCCAGCCGGTTCAGCCAGGTCATCGCGCGCTCCTGCTGAACGTCTTCGGCGATGCCGATCAGTTCGAGCGGCAGCTTGACGTTGTCGAGCGCGGAACGCCACGGGAACAGACGGTCCTGCTGGAAGATCGTCGCGATCTTGCCGCGGAAGGCGTTGAAGTCGTCATAGGGCGTCTTGGTGCCGATGGTGATGCTGCCGGCGGTGGGATGTTCGAGCCCGATCAAGAGATCGAACAGGGTCGATTTTCCGCACCCCGTCTGTCCGACAATGGCGACGAGTTCGCCGGGGTCGATGCGCAGCGTGAGCTGATCGATAGCGACGATTGATTGGCCCGAGGTCGTCTGGCGAAACACCTTACGCAGTTGCGCGATCTCGATAGGGGCTGACAGTCCGCTCATGCTCGCCACCGCAGGACACGTGTTTCGAGCTGCACCAGCAGAGCCTCGAGAAAAAACAGCAGCACGACCAGCACCAGCGTCCAGGCAAACACGTCGGCCACCGAGAACAATTCCTGGGCCACCGAGAGTTGGTGTCCGATACCCGTTACGGCACCCACCAGTTCGGCGATGGTGACGACACGAATGGCGAGGCTGAGGGTGATCTTCCAGCTCGTGATGATCCCCGGCGTGATCGCCGGCAGCATCAGCTTGTGAAAGAACTGCAATGGCGTCGGCCTGAATGAGCGGATCATCTGCTTCAGATCGCGCGACACCTCGCGCATGTTGTCGAGGGCATCGACGGTGAAGACCGGTGCGCAGACCACGACCAGCACGAAGACGATGCGGAATTCGACGCCCTTGAACCACAATACCGCGAACAGGATCCATGAGACGACAGGTACGGCCATCAGGATACGCACCATCGGGCGCAGATATTTCTCGACACTTCCGGACAGATACATCAGCACCGCCACCAGCAGTCCGATGACGAAGGAGACGACCAGCGACAGCAGCACGCGGCCCAGCGTCACCGCGACGTCGAGCGGGGTGATCTTGGCAAGGCTCTGTGCAATACGGCCGAGGCCCGGAATCGCGAAAGCGGGAATGCCCAGCGACGGTGCCAGATAGGACATGACCTGCCAGACCGCTGCGAAGAGCACGATCGATATGATCGTCTCGCGCGGCAGGCTGGAGATCATCAGGCTTCGCGGTGACCTTTCGAAGGTTGGTTCCTCGAATGGCGTGGCAGGTCTCGGCTCGTCAGGGGGCATAGATGATCGCTTCGTCAGGCAGCTTTGGATGGAAGCCGGCGGCGACGGCGCGCTCGAACGTATCCCAGATGCTCTTGCGTTCGGTGGCGTCCCAGGCTGGTTTGGCGTCGAAGTCCCAGCGTTTGGCGAGCACGGCTTCCTTCAAGATGCCTGGCGGCAGCTTCACGGTCTCGACCGCGATCTTGTCGGCACCATCCGGATCGCTGCGCAGATATTTGGTGACGTCCGCCAGCGCCGCGACGAACTTCTTCGGCGCATCCGGGGCTTTCTTGATGGTATCCTCGCGCATGGCATAGACCAGCTCCCAGCCGGTGGTGCCCGCGATCTCTTTCCATCCGTCATTGGCGTTGAAGATGATCTTCAGCGACGGATCGTCCTTCATCATCATGGTGGCGATCGGCTCGATGATCATCGCGGCATCCACGCGGCCGGCGGCAAGCTGCGCACGCGCAACAGCGAAATTCGCGTTGACCAATGTCATGTCCTTGGCGAGGTCCATCTTTTTGGACTTCGCGTAGATCGACAGGATCTGGAATTGCCCGCTGCCCATGTCGGCGGCGAGTTGCTTGCCTTTCAGGTCGGCCAGCGACTTGATGGCCGGGTCCTTGGTGATGATGACGAGATCGGCGAGCGTGGCACCTGTTGCGACGATTTGCAGCGGCACGCCTTCGAGGCGCAGCTTCTGGAAGTAGGTGGGCCCGCCGATCAGCGTGTCGATTTCGCCGGTGGCGAGGCCCGCATAATAAGAAGAGAAAGAAGGGTAGACCTGAACTTCGGCCTCGAAACCGTTCTTGGTATCGAACTTCTGCGCCTTCATAATGTTGACGATGATCGGCGCGAAGACGGGAAGTGTCAGGCTACCCACGCGGATTTTTGTCGACGCCTGCGCCTGCGAATTTGTTGCGAGCGCGCTGCTCATCAGCGTAGCAGCCGTGCCCATTGTGAAGGCGCGTCGCGAAAGTCCGGTCATGACATCTCCTCAAGAAACGTTGTGTCGCGTGGCTTTTCGATCAGTTTATGCGGCGTTGCGATATTTGTTTGTAAGCAAATGATATGCCAAAATTGAATCCACTAAATCCTCTTGCAGTCGTGAAATAACGCTACTAGCATTTCGTTTGTGTGCAAATGAAATCTGCTCTGGCTGCAGGAGGCGACGATGCCGCACGTGACGACGCCCGACGGGACGCAACTCTATTATGAGGAAGTCGGCACCGGGAGTCCTGTGGTTTTCGTCCATGAGTATGCGGGAGATTACCGCACCTGGGAGCCGCAGCTTCGCTACTTCTCGCGCTCCTATCGTTGCGTCACCTACAGCCAGCGCGGTTATCCGCCGTCGGACGTGCCGACCGATCCTGCGCGCTATGGCCAGGACATCGCGCGCGACGACGTCATTGCACTGATGGATGCACTGAAGATCGACAAGGCGCATATCGTCGGTCATTCCATGGGCGCATCGACGGCGCTGCATGTCGGCATTCACTATCCGGATCGCTGTTTGTCGGTGACTGCAGCCAGTTGCGGCTATGGCTCAAGCCCAGATCCTGCTTTCGTCGAACAGGGCCGCGCAGCCTCGCGCGAGACTGCCAAGATGTTCGAGACGGTCGATTTTCCGACCGCTGCAGCGCGCTATGCCGATGGTGCAACGCGTCAGACACACAAGAACAAGGATCCTCGCGGCTTTGCCGAGTTTGCGCGGATGCTGGCCGATCATTCCCCTGTCGGGCATGCGCTGACCATGCGCGAGTTGCAGGCCAAGCGTCCGATGTTGTGGGAGATGAAGCCGCAACTCGAGACATTCACGCCGCCGCTGCTGATCATCGTTGGCGACGAAGACGATTGGTGCCTCGATCCCAGCATCTTCCTCAAGCGCACGGTACCGACGGCAGGTCTTCTGGTATTGCCGCGTGCCGGCCATACCATCACCAGCGAAGAGCCGGCGGCATTCAATGCAGCGCTGGCTGAGCTTTTCCCGGCGGCCGAGTCCGGTCGCTGGATGTCGCACAAGCCGGCGGCCTGAGCGATGAGCACGCCCGGCGATATCGTCATTGATATTGCGGACGGCATCGCGATGCTGCGTCTGGCCAATCCGGCACGACGTAACGCGATCTCCACGGTGATGTGGAACAAGATCGCCGCCTTTGCCGGCGACGTCGCCACCCGCAAGGACATCCGTGTCGTGGTGATCCGCGGCGAAGGCGACCTGATGTTCTCCGCCGGTGCGGATATCTCGGATTTCGCGACGGCGCGAAGTGGCGAGGGCAATGCCCGGGCCTATGACGATCTGGTCGAGAATACCTGTCTGGCGATCGAGGCGATCCCGCAGCCGACCATCGGCCTGATCTATGGCGGCTGCATGGGTGCCGGGTCATCCGTTGCTGCGAGTTGCGACATGCGCGTTGCTGCGGATGATGCCTTCTTCGCAGTACCCGCCGCCAAGCTTGGTCTGGGCTACGATCCGCGCGGTATCGCGCGCTTTATCCGCGTGTTCGGCGCCGGTGCGACGCGGCAAGTCTTGTTCACGGCGGATCGTCTGCCTGCCATACGCGCTCATGCGCTGGGCGCGGTGCATATCATCGCACCGAAGGCTGACATTGAATCGCTGGCCGGCGAGCTTGCAAGGAAGATCGCGGGCAATGCGCCGCTGACGATCAAGGCGGCCAAGGCTGCGATCCGTGCACTCAGCACCAACAACGCCGAACTCCTGGCTGAAGCCGAGCAGTTCTATGCCGCGGCCGACGCCAGCGCCGACTACGCCGAAGGCCGCAAGGCCTTTGCCGAGAAACGACCCCCGCGCTTTACAGGAAGCTGATCTACCGACGAATTTTCGTTTTCATTTCCGCCAACCTCAGAAGGACACGCACATGGATCTCCAACTCAAAGGCAAATGCGCTCTCGTCACCGGCGGCAGCGAAGGTATCGGCAAGGCGATCGCCATGACGCTGGCAAAGGAGGGCGTTAATGTCGCCATCTGCGCCCGCCGCATGGAGCCACTGGAAAAGACTGCTGAAGAAATCCGCAACGCCTACGGGGTGACGGTGGTCGCGATTACCGCCGACCTCACCAAGGATGCGGATGCCAAGGCGTTCGTCGAGAAGGCCGCCAAGGAACTCGGCAGCATCGATCTGATGATCAACAATGCCGGTTCGGCGCCGGGCGGTGTGATCGAGACGCTCACCGAAGCCGACTGGGAACAGGCGCTGCAGCTCAAATTCATGGGCTATGTGCGCTGCCTGCGCTACGCGCTGCCCATCATGGTCAAGCAGGGTGGTGGCCGCGTGGTCAATCTGATCGGCAATGACGGCGTCAAGCCATCCTATTGGGAAATCGCACCGGGTGCGGCGAACGCTGCCGGCCAGAACATGACCCTGTCGCTCGCAGGTCAGTACGGCCGTCACAACATCTCGTTCTGCGCTGTCAATCCGGGCCCGGTTCGTACCGAGCGCTGGGCCGGCCTCGTCAACGCGATGTCGCGCGACATGAAGATTTCCTACGAGGAAGCCGACAAGCTGGCGCCCGCTTCGATCCCGCTCGGCCGTATCGCCGAAGTCGAGGAAGTTGCAAACCTCGTTGTCATGCTCGCATCGCCACTCGTGCAGATGGCGAACGGCACCATGATCGAAATCGATGGCGGTCAGGACAAGGCGCTGATGGACCGTTTCCGCGATCGGTAGTCGTCAAAACAGGACGCGCGGCGGCGGAATACCCGCCGCGCGTCTCTGCGAAATTACGCCGCAGTTGCGCACGCAATCTGCTGACATTGGATGATCAAAACTTCAGCGGTGTGCTAGGCATGTTGCACCAAGACCAGTCTTGACAACAAAGAGAGTGCGCCGGACTATTTGCGTACAAACTAATTCGCGTTGCAAACATGGGGCTGCAAGCGACGCAAGGGTGAACGGTTGATCCGTTTCTTGCGAAGGCTTCGGCGAGAATCACTTCTATCGCAAACGTCGATCACAACGGAGTTCGATCATGATGACGGCTCGTTCCCTTCACTCACTCGCGATTGCCGGCACAATGGCCGGCGCACTGACATTGTCGTTCGGCCACGCGGTTCTCGCGCAGGACACGATCAAGATCGGTGAGCTCAACAGCTACAAGACACAGACCGCGTTCCTCGATCCCTACAAGAAGGGCTGGGAGCTGGCGATCGAACAGATCAATGCCAAGGGCGGCGTGCTCGGCAAGAAGCTTGAAGTGATTTCGCGCGATGATGGTTCCACGCCGGGCGATGCAGTGCGTGTGGCTGATGAGCTGGTGACGCGCGAAGGCGTCAACATTATCGCCGGCACGTTCCTCTCGCATATCGGTCTCGCGGTGACCGAATTCGCCGGCAAGAAGAAAGTGTTCTTTCTCGCCGCAGAGCCCCTGACCGACAAGATCACCTGGCAGAACGGCAACAAGTATACGTTCCGCCTGCGTGCCACGACCTATATGCAGGTCGCAATGCTGCTGCCGGATGCGCTTGCTGCCAAGAAGAAGCGTTGGGCACTGGTCTATCCGAACTTCGAATATGGCCAGGCGGCGGTCGCGACCTTCAAGGAAATGATGAAGGCCAAGCAGCCTGACATCGAATTCGTCACCGAGCAGGCACCGCCGCTCGGCAAGGTTGATGCTGGCGCCGTGGTGCAGGCCATCGACGATGCCAAGCCGGACGCGATCTTCAACGTGCTGTTCGGCGCGGACTTCTCCAAGCTGGTCCGTGAAGGCACCACGCGCGGCGTGTTCAAGGATCGCACCGTCGTGAGCCTGCTGTCGGGCGAGCCGGAATATCTTGATCCGGTGAAGGAGGAAGCGCCGGTCGGCTGGATCGTCACCGGCTATCCCTGGGACAAGATCAAGACCCCGGAATACCTGGCTTTCCTGACGGCCTATCAGAAGAAGTACAACGACTATCCGCGTCTTGGTTCGATCGTCGGCTATGTCACGATGACTTCTCTGGCTGCCGGTATCGCCAAGGCAGGTTCGACGGACACCGACAAGCTGATTACAGCCTTTGAAGGTCTGAAGCTCGACAGCCCGTTCGGTCCGTTCATGTATCGCGCCAGCGATCACCAGGCGACCATGGGCGCTTACGTGGGCAAGATCGCGCTTGAAGGCGGCAAGGGCACCATGGCCGACTTCAAATATGTCGATGGTGCATCGGTGCTGCCCAGCGACGCCGAAGTTAAGAAGCTCCGTCCCGCGACCGAGTAACAGGAAGTACGACGATGATCGCCGTTGATACTCTCCTCGCACGTTCAACGCGGGGAGGGGGATTCCTCCGATGAGTTTCAACGCGTTTCTGTTTCAGGCACTAAACGGCCTGTCGGCCGCCTCCGGCCTGTTCTTCGTGGCGGCCGGGTTGTCGCTGATTTTCGGCGTCACCCGGATCGTCAATATCGCTCACGGGTCCCTCTATATGATCGGGACCTATATCGCCTACAGCATCGCCACCAAGGTCGGCGGTGCCGTCGGCTTCTGGGGCGGCATTGTTCTGACCGCATTGCTGGTGGCCCTGATCGGCGCTGCGATCGAGATCCTTCTGCTGCGGCGGATCTATCGCGCGCCTGAGTTGTTTCAATTGCTCGCCACTTTCGCGCTGGTGCTCGTTATCAACGACGCGACGCTGTGGATCTGGGGCCCTGAGGATTTGCTTGGCCCGCGCGCGCCAGGCCTGACCGGCTCCATCGAGGTGCTCGGCCGCCGGCTGCCCACTTACGATATCTTCCTGATTTTCGTCGGCCCCTTCGTACTGTGGATGCTGCATCTGGCGCTGGCCAAGACCCGCTTCGGCCGGTTGATGCGCGCAGCCACGCAGGACCGTGAGATGGTGGGCGCGCTCGGCGTCAACCAGGCCATGCTGTTCACGGGCGTGTTCGCGCTCGGCGCTTTGCTCGCTGGCCTTGGCGGCGCGCTGCAGATTGCGCGCGAGCCGGCGACGCTGGCGACCGACCTGATCGTGATCGGCGACGCCTTCGTCGTCGTTGTGGTCGGCGGCATGGGCTCGATCTCCGGCGCCTATCTTGCGGCGGTCATCATCGCCGAGGTGAAGGCGTTGTGCATCGGCCTTGGCGTCGTGAATTTTGGCGGCTTCACGGTGAATTTCTCCAAACTGACGCTGGTGGCCGAATTTCTCGTGATGGCCGCGGTGCTGATCGCACGGCCCTACGGCTTGCTCGGTCGGGAGCAGGTGGCTGTGCGCAGCGTGGCTGAGCCCGAAGAGCCGCTGCGTCCTGCGACACCGGCCACGAAGATCGCGGGCCTCATCCTTCTTGTCGTTCTCGTGTGCCTGCCACTGATCGCCAAGAACTCGCCCTATACGCTCGTGCTCGGCATCGACGTGTTGATTGCCGTGCTGTTTGCAACCAGCCTGCATTTCATCATGGGGCCGGGTGGCATGCATTCCTTCGGCCATGCGGCCTATTTCGGCCTCGGTGCTTACGGCGCAGCGCTGCTGGTGAAATGGTTTGCTGCGCCGATGGGGCTCGCACTGGCAGCCGCGCCAGTGCTGGCGCTGGTCGGCGCGCTGCTGTTCGGCTGGTTCGCCGTGCGACTGTCCGGTGTCTATCTGGCGATGCTCACACTCGCCTTCGCCCAGATCGTATGGGCGGCCGTGTTCCAATGGGAAACACTCACAGGCGGCTCCAACGGCGTGCTCGGGGTGTGGCCCACTGCGCCATTCGACAGCCGTGGGGCATTCTATTTCCTGACACTCGCACTGGCCGCGCTCGGCGTGTTGCTGCTCCGCAAATTCCTGTTCGCGCCATTCGGTTACGCGATGCGGGCAGGGCGTGACTCTCCCTTGCGCGCCGAAGCGATCGGTCTTGATGTCAAGCGTGTGCACTGGCTGGCCTTCGCCATTGCTGGCGGCATCTGCGGCATCGCCGGTGGATTGTTCGCCTTCGCCAAGGGCTCGATCTCGCCGGAGACCATCGGCGTCAGCCGCTCCATTGATGGTCTCGTCATGGTGCTTCTCGGCGGCATCCAGACGCTGACCGGCCCGATTGTCGGTGCGTCGGTCTATGCGGTGCTGCAGGATTTCATGATGCGTTCCACAGAATACTGGCGGGCCTTGCTCGGCGGCATCATTCTGCTGCTGGTGCTTGCGTTCCCGAGTGGCATCGTCGGCGGCCTCGTCAAGCTGATCTCGCGACGAAAGACAACATCGAAGGCCGCATCATGAGCGACCTCGCCATTCGTTCGCTCTCGAAATCCTTCGGTGGTGTGCGTGCCGTCAACGAAGTGTCGTTCGACATCAAGCGCGGCGAGTTTCTTGCGCTGATCGGCCCGAATGGCGCCGGCAAGTCGACCTGCTTCAACATGATCAACGGCCAGTTGCCGCCGGATTCCGGCGAGATCTGGTTCGAAGGGGCGAAGCTCAACGGCAAGAAGCCACGCGATATCTGGCGCCTTGGTATCGGTCGTACCTTTCAGGTAGCCGCCACCTTCAATTCGATGACGGTCATCGAGAATGTGCAGATGGCGCTGATCTCCCACGCCAATCAGGTCTATCGGCTGTGGAAGCCGGCATCCTCGCTGCATCGTGAACGCGCGCTGGAGCTGCTGACCCAGGTCGGCATGCAGGACGCCGCCGATCGGCCGAGCCGCGAGCTGGCTTATGGCGACGTCAAGCGCGTCGAACTGGCGATTGCGCTCGCCAACGATCCACGGCTGCTGCTCATGGACGAGCCGACTGCCGGCATGGCGCCCAAGGAGCGCAACGACCTGATTGCGCTGGTGAAGCGTCTGGTGATCGAGAAGGGCATCTCCGTGCTGTTCACCGAACATTCGATGGATGTTGTCTTTGCCTTCGCCGATCGCATCATCGTGTTGGCGCGCGGACGGCTGATCGCCGATGGCGATGCGAAATCGATCCGCGACAATCCGCAGGTGAGGGAAGTGTATTTCGGCACCGGCAAGACCTTCCAGAAATCGGAGGCTCACTGATGAGTGCCCCGATGCTCTCGGTCGAAAATCTCGGTGCGTCCTACGGAGCCGCGCAGATCCTTTACGACCTCAGCCTCAATGTTGGGCGCGGCGAGGTCGTGGCACTGATGGGCCGCAACGGCGCCGGCAAGACCACGACCATGAAGGCCATCATGGGCCTGATGGCGCAGTCTACCGGCAAGATCCGGTTTGATGGCCACGATATCTCCGGTCGGCAGCCTTACGAGATCGCGCGGCTCGGCCTCGGCTTCACGCCGGAAGACCGTCGTATTTTCTCCGACCTGACGGTGCTGGAAAATCTCGATATCGGCCGTCAGCCGCCACGCAAGTTCAGCGACGGCGTGCCGGCGCCGGTCTGGACCGAGGAGAAGTTGCTGGCGCTGTTTCCCAATCTCGGTGAAATGCCGAACCGTCCGGGCGGCCGGATGAGCGGCGGCGAACAGCAGATGCTCACCGTGGCGCGGACGCTGATGGGCAATCCGCTGCTGATCCTGCTTGATGAACCGTCCGAAGGCGTCGCCCCCCTTATCGTCGAGCTGATGGCCAACACCATTCTTGAGCTCAAGAAGGCCGGGGTGTCGATCCTGCTGTCGGAGCAGAATGTGCATTTTGCCGAACTGGTCTCGGACAGGGCCTATGTCCTCGAAAAGGGCCAGATCCAATGGAATGGCACGATGGCCGAGCTGGCGGAGAATATTGACATTCAACGCGCTTATTTGACGGTGTAACGACCAAAACTTCAACTGTCGCGGCAACCGAAGATCGTTCATAACTAGCAAGAGATCATCGGGGACGACATGGCGCAGAAACCGACCAAGCTGAAGGCCCTTCCGACCGCGGAGACGCCGCCGGACTATGTCCTCGACTCCCAGGTCGGCTTCCTGATGCGCGTGGCGATGCAGCGCCACACCTCCATCTTCATGTCCAACATGATTGAGGATCTGACCCAGACGCAATTCGCGGTGCTGGCGAAGCTGCATGAGGTCGGCCCGAGTTCACAGAACCATCTCGGGCGGCTGGTCTATCTCGATGCCGCGACCATCAAGGGGGTTGTGGATCGGCTGGGCCTGCGCGGATTCATCACCACCGGTAGCGACCCTACGGATCGCCGTCGCCGTGCAGTGTCGCTGACCGAGAAGGGCGCCCGTGTGGTCGATGCGGCAATCCGCGTTGCAGCGGATGTCAGCGCCAAGACGCTGCGACCGTTGACGGCCGAAGAGCAACGCACACTGACGCGGTTGCTGAAGAAGATTACCTGATCACATTTTGCTATTGAGCAGCGCCTTGATCCGTTGAGGCGAGACTGGCAGCTGCGTGATGGCGCCGGGCTGGCCGAGCGCGTCGTCGATGGCCGCTGCAATCGCCGCGCCGACGGCATTGGTGCCGCCTTCGCCGGCGCCCTTGAGCCCCATCGGGTTGAGCGGGCTCGGCGCATCCTCGGAAATGATCACTTCGACATCAGGTACTTCGCGGGCCGTCGGCATCAAATAGTCGGCGAAGGTTACCGCCAGCGGTTCGCCGCGGTCGTCATAGGTGAACTCTTCATAAAGCGCACCACCGATGCCTTGGGCCACGCCGCCAACGATTTGGCCATCGACCAGCATCGGGTTGATCGCTTTGCCGATGTCATAGGCGACAAGATACCGCTCGACGCTGATGCCGCCAGTGTCGCGGGCGAGCGACACGACCGCGACATGGACGCCGTATGGGTAGGTCATATGCTTGGATTCGAACGACGCTTCGGCGAACAGGCCAGGTTCGCTATCACCGACCAGATTGCCTCCCGGTTCGAGCGCCTCTGCGATCTCGCCGAGCGTCATCGATGGGCCGGTACCGCCATCGAGGCGGACAATCTCGCCATCGACGATATCGAGTTGATCGGCCGTCAACTGCATCAATTCAGCTGCGGCCGCGAGAGCCTTGTCGCGCAGCTTCAGCGCGGCTTGCCGCGTCGCTTCGCCCGTCATCACGGAGACGCGTGAGGCGAAGGCGCCGAGGCCTCTGGCGATACGGTTGGTCTGGCCGTGGATCACGCTGACATTGTCATAGCTGGCGCCGAGTTTCTCTGCGCAAATCTGAGCGATGACCGTTTCGACGCCCTGGCCGACCGAAGCGGCGCCGGTGACGACTTCCACGAGCCCGTCGGTCCCGACATTGATCCGCACATCGTCGAACGGGCCAAGACCGCTTTTCTCGACGAACATGGCGACACCGGAGCCGACCAGTTCGCCCGCCTTGCGACGTGACGTAATCTGCGTCTGCAGGTCGTCCCAGCCGATGCCATTCAGCGCCTTGTCCAGCAGCTTCGGGTAGTCGCCTGAATCCAGCACGATGTCGGTGCCGAGCGTTTCCAATGCACGCGTGACCGGCATCTCGCTGGTCGCGATGAGGTTGCGGCGACGGACCTCGACGCCGCTGATCCCCACTCTGGCCGCGACCGCATCCAGCAAGCGTTCGCGCACGAAAGTGCTCTCATAGCGGCCGGGCGCGCGATAGGTGCCGCCAGGCGTCTTGTTGGTCAGGCGGATATGGCCAAGCACGCGATAGGCGGGAATGCGATAGGGGCCGGGCAGCATCGCAGCGGCGAGGTCGGGCACGGTGGCGGCATGCGTGCGCATATAGCCACCCTGATCGTGGAAGAACTCGTTGTCGATGGCCAGGATGTTGCCATTGCGATCGATGGCGGCGCGAATGTGATGGGTTTGCTGTCGCGAATGATTGGCGGCGATGAGGTGTTCGCGACGATCCTCGATCCATTTTACCGGGCGGCCGAGGCGCAAGGCGGCCAAACAGACGAGGACGTCTTCGGGATACATCTCGCCGCGAATGCCGAAGCCGCCGCCGACGTGGCCTTCGAACAGGTTGGTATTGGCGGCGGTGCGGCCAAACATCTTGGCAAGCTGATCACGATTCCAGTGCGGGACCTTTGCCGCGCCATACATTTCCAGCATGTCGGTCTCGGCGATGTAACGGCCGATGGCCCCGCGTGTCTCCATCGGCACGCCGGAATGGCGGCCGATGGAGAGCGAGAGACTAACCACGGCATGCGCATTAGCAAAAGCGCCATCGACGTCGCCATAACCCTTCTCGATGAGAGCCGTCTCGGTCGGTAGTCCGTCGCGGAATTCACCGATCTTGCCGTCGGCATGCAAGATAACCGGGAGTTCCTCGATCTCGACTTCAACATGCTCGGCGGCATCCTCGGCGAGATACGGATCTTCGGCGAAGACCACGGCGACGGGGTCGCCGACATAGCGCACCTTGTCCCTGGCCAGAATGGTCTGCCGATAGGCGGCAAGCTGTTCAAGCCGCGTCAGGCGAAAGTCGATCGGCGGAATATCGGCAACGTCGGTAAAGCTCCAGGCGGCGACGACGCCCGGAATGGCCAGGGCCGGCGCGAGATCGACCGAGACGATATTGCCGTGGGCGTAGGTCGAACGCACCACGCGCATATAGAGCTGGTTCGGAAAGTTGATGTCGGCTGCAAACTTGCCTTGGCCGCGCAGCAGCGGGCCGTCTTCCTTGCGGAGGACGGACTTGCCGACCAAGGTCGCTTTCGCGGCAGCAGTCACGACTGACGCATCTCCACCGCGGCGGCGCGGACCGCCTTGATGATGTTCTGATACCCGGTGCAGCGACACAGGTTCGACGACAGCACG
This sequence comes from Tardiphaga sp. 813_E8_N1_3, assembly GCF_051811025.1. Lineage (NCBI taxonomy): Bacteria > Pseudomonadati > Pseudomonadota > Alphaproteobacteria > Hyphomicrobiales > Nitrobacteraceae > Tardiphaga > Tardiphaga sp. 813_E8_N1_3. The sequence goes on along the minus strand of NZ_JBPWQE010000001.1, from coordinate 3,249,448 downwards.
TCGACCAGATCGTGATCGGAAATATCCGGTTCGCGCTCCAGCACGCCGACGGCGAGCATCAGGAAGCCCGGTGTGCAGAAACCGCATTGCAGGCCGTGGTTCTCCATGAAGGCGCGCTGCATCGGGTGCATCTCGTCGCCATCGGCGAGGCCTTCGACGGTGCGGATCTGCTTGCCGTCCGCCTGCTGTGCGAACATCAGACATGAGCGCACTGGTTCGCCATTCACCAGCACGGTACAGGCGCCACACACGCCGTGCTCGCAGCCGATATGCGTGCCGGTCTGGCCGCAATCCTCGCGGATCGCGTCGGCGAGGGTCCGGCGCGACTCCACGCGAATGGCGTGCGCCTCGCCGTTGATGGTGAGGGTGATGTCGGTCTTGTCGCTCATGGAAGCCTTCCCATGCTCTGTAGTTTTCCGCTGGCGCGCAGCGCGGCGCGAATGCGCTGCGGCGTTGCTGGCATTTCGTCGATGGAAATTCCGAAGGGCGACAATGCGTCGTTGATCGCGGAGATCACCGCTGCCGGCGCGCCGATGGCACCGCCTTCGCCGAGGCCCTTGGCCTTGGTGATGGAATTGCCGGTCAGTGTCTCGATGTGATGCAGCTCGATCTCGGGAATTTCGTGCGTCGTCGGCGGCAGGAAATCCGCCAATGTGCTGGTCAAGATGTTTCCGGTCTCGTCATAGATGATCTCTTCCAGCAGCGCGTTGCCGATGCCCTGCGCCACGCCGCCATGCACCTGGCCGTCGGCGATCATCGGATTGATGATCAGCCCGGCGTCCTCCGCGACCAGAAACTTCTCCATCTCGACGCGGCCGGTCTCGATATCGACCTCGACAATCGCGACATGGCAGGCGTTGGAGAAGGTGCCCGACGGATCATAGGTACCGGTCTCGGTGAGGCCCGGTTCGATCTCGCCCTTGAAGATGTGAGTCTGGTGATAGGCCGCACGCGCCATCGATGCGATGGTGACGGAGCGATCGGTCCCGATGACATGCGCCGATCCGGATTGCAGCGTGATGTCTTCGGGCGCGGCTTCCAGCAGATGGCTCGCCATCTTCAGCAGTTTGGCACGGATCTTTTGCGCGGCGAGCAGGCTGGCGCCGCCCGACAGCACCAGCGAGCGGCTGGCGAAAGTTCCCCAGCCATAGGGCGAGCGGTCTGTGTCGCCGTGAACGACCTTGATGAATTCCGGATCGATGCCGATCTCGTCAGCAATGATCTGCGCCAGCGATGTGCGCAGGCCCTGACCATGCGGCGATGAGCCGATCCGCGCTTCGACGAAGCCCGAGGGATCGATGGTCAGATACACTGTCTCGAAGCCCGGCGTGATCTCCATGCCGCGCGCCGCGAAAGCCGGACTGCCATAGCCAGTACGCTCGGAGAAGGTGGCAAAGCCGATACCGAGATAGCGGCCGGCATCGCGTGCGGTCTTCTGGCGCTTGCGGAACGCGTCGAGGTCGATGGCCTTGATGGCCATCTCCATGGTTTCCTTGTAGCTGCCGTCATCGAAGACGAGACCTGTCGCTGACGTGTAAGGGAACTTGTCGATCAGGTTGCGGCTGCGCAGTTCGGTCGGCTCTATGCCGAAAGCGGCGGCCGCCTTGTCCATGAGCCGTTCGAGCACAAAGGTGATGACCGGCCGCGAGACGCCGCGATAGGGCGCCATCGGACAGGTATTAGTCATCACGCCGCGCGAGCGACAGTCATAGGCGCGGACGTCATAGGGGCCGGGGAGTTCGGCCAGCGCCATCAAGGGTTCGACGCCGCAGGTCGTCGGAAAGCATGAATAGGCGCCGATATTGGCAACGATATCGCCGCGCAGCGCGAGCAGGTTCCCATTTTTGTCGAATGCGCCTTCGAGCTGGACGTGCTGGTCGCGGCTGTGGAAGCTTGCGATCAGGTTCTCGCGGCGATCTTCGGTCCAGGCTACGGAGCTGCGCAATTTGCGCGCCAGCCAGACCAGCAGCACATATTCCGGCGCCAGCGACATCTTCTGGCCGAAGCCGCCGCCGACGTCGGGCGCGACGACGCGCAGATCGGATTCCGGAATGCCGAGGATGTCGCAAACCGCCGTGCGCGTCAGATGCGGCATCTGCGTGGTGCAGGTCAGCGTCACGCGGCCGGTCGAACCATCATAGGCGGCATGGCCAGCGCGGGCTTCCATCGGCGTCGCATTCTGACGGCGCGAGCGGGCATCGACGCGCAACACCTTGTGTGCGCTCTTCCAAACATCCTCGAAGCCGGGTGTCGCGATGTGACCCTCGACGATCACGTTGTGCTTGGTGTCGGCGTGAACCAGCGGAGCGTCTTCGGCAAGCGCATCCATCGCATCGATCAGCGGCGCGCCTTCGGATATCTCGACCTCGACCTGATCGGCAATGTCCTCCGCCTGATCCTTGCTCGGCGCGTAGACGGCCGCGATGGACTCGCCTGTGAACCGCACCACGCCATCGGCAAGGATCGGCTGACCCACGGCGACATAGTTGAACTTGCTCAGCATCGGCCGGATCGGCTTCAGCTTTGCGAGGTCCTTGGCCGTGACGATGCCTGCGCCCTCCGGCGCCGTGATGCTCTCGATCGTTCCGGCAGCCACGCTGCTGCGAACGAAGCGCACCCAGTGCGTGGCGGGCATGTCCGCGGTGAAACGGCCGCGGCCGGTGACGAGGGCGGGATCCTCGAGCCTGCGGATCGAACGCCCGACCCAGGTTGTGCCGGTGCCCTTGGTATGGATCGTCATTGTGCCGACCGCTCCAGTGCGCGCCGCGTTACGGCGCGAACCAGATCGCAGCGATATTCCGCAGTGGTCTGGATATCCTCCAGCGGCTCGATCGCATTGGCCGCGGCTTCACCGGCGGCGACGAACAGGTCCGGCGAGGGAATCTGACCGTTCAACACATCTTCGGCTTCGAGAATGCGTCGCGCACGATCCTCGGCACCGCCGATGCCGACATGTGCATCGGCGATCACGCCATTGACGAGACGATAGGTAATGAGCGCGGCAGACATCGCAAAATCGCCCGCTCGGCGGCTGAATTCGTAGAAGCCGAATTTGGTGTCGTCGGGCAGCAGCGGCAGACGGGCTTCGGCGAGAAATTCGTCCTCGGCGAGCGATGTCGACATGATGCCTTCGAGGAAATCCGTGACATCAACGATACGTTCGCCGCGCACGCTCTTTACGACGAGTTGCGCATTGAGCGTCGCGGCGACGAGGCACCATTCCGATGCAGGGTCGGCATGGGCGAGGCTGCCGCAAAAAGTCCCGCGCATGCGGATCGGATAATGCGCGATGTGGCTGACGACGAAAGCGAGGAGCTTACCAAGCGGACCGTCGATGACAGGCTTGTGGAATGCGCCGTGGCGCACCCGCGCGCCAATCGAGAGATAGTCGCCGTCAACAGCGAGGCGGTCGAGCCCTTCGACCTCGTTGATATCGATCAAGTGTGCTGGCCGCGCCATGCGGAACGCCATGATCGGCACCAGGCTCTGGCCGCCCGCCAGAATGCGGCCGTCGAGCGGCGCAAACTCGGCCAATGCACTCACAACCTCATCCACGGTGCGTGGAACGTGCCTGGTGAACGGCGCCGGCTTCATGCGGAAAACCCCGGGCAGGAGGGCCAAAATTCACTTGTATGCTAACAATCGCCTTTTGGAAGTCAATCAGGGTCGCTGACGCAAAACGGGGCGTTCGCCGCCTGCGTTTTGATCACACGGGGATAGCTGAATTTGCCGAGTCGAGCGCGCTAAGTTTCAGGCGATATCGCGCTGCAGCGCGAAGTCATCCAGCAATGGCGAGCGTTTGCCCGCGATCATCCCGCCGATCAGTTGCGCTGCGAGATAGCTGAAGGTGATGCCGTTCCCGCCATAGCCATAGGCGGCATAGAGATGCGGATGACCCGGCACCGGGCCGATCAGCGGTAGGCCGTCGCGCGTGGTGTCGAAGGTGCCGGCCCAGCGATAGTCGATGGCAAGCTCGGCACGTGGCCAAAGGGCAGCAAGCTTGTCCGTCAGCGCGCGCGCCTTGGCCGGGATGAGGGCGTCGCGTGCATCGGGATCGATGATCTCGTCGCTGTCTTCGCCGCCGATGATTATGCGGCCGGATGCGGTGGTTCGGGCGTAGAGATAATCCTTGCTGTCTTCCCAGATCAGCACGCCGTCACGCCAGAGTCTGTCCGGCTGCGGCTTTGTCGCGATCGCCCAGCTCGATGACGGCTTTTGCACGGTCGTTTTTACGATATCGGGCATCACATAGCCCGTCGCCAGCACGACGTGGCGCGCCTCGACGGTACGGCCGTCCGTCAATTGAGCGCCGACGGCGTGGCCTGCGGAGTCGAACGTGGCCGTCTCCGCCTCGAACAATCGCGCGCCGCGCGCCGTCGCGACATTCAGCAGTCCCAGTGCCAGTTGCAACGGATCGGAATCTGCCGAGTCCGGCGAGACGATGGCACCCGCCCGGGCAATGTCGTATTCGGACAGGAGGGCCTTGTGATCAAGGAGTGTGCCGGGCAGGCCGGCGCGCTCGCGAAGCGCGTGTTCCTCGATCAGCCCTTTGGCACTCTCGCCTGCGGCAAGATAGAGCGAGTTCTTCGCGCGCATATCGCATCGCAGGTCGAGCGTCCGGACCAGTGCCTTCAATCCGTGGACGGCGTCATAGCTGGCGCGATAGGCACGCGCGGCGCGCTCATAGCCATAGAGATGTGTCAGCTCCTGCAGCGAACGATCGATCTCCCACAGCAGCATCGACGTGCTCGCTACTGTACTGCCGCGCCCCGGCAATTCGCGGTCGACGATGACCACATCCAGTCCTTGCCGCGTCAGTTGCTCGGCCATCAGGGCGCCGGTGATGCCGCCGCCTACGATCAGGGCATCGCATGTGATGTCTTCGGTAAGGGGCTGACGGGGGGCATGCTGCAGGCCTGCAAACCACGGCGAATGTCCGCCGCGCAAATCAGCATGCTCGGTGGTATCGGGATCGAGATCGGAAATGGGGCACCATGAGGCTGGGGAAGGAAGGCGCTGTCCGCGCCTCGTATCGAAGTCACGTGACAATTTCCCGGGTCCTGTTCCGTTCCCTGGGGGAGCGCGCGGGCGCGCAGGCTGCTCCAGATTCTCGCGGGCTCAGGTGGGGCCGTGAGCCGGGCTCTCATGATCCTGGATCAGAGATAAGTGATTTCAAAGGGTTAGATACCCGTAGCAAGATTGCTGCGGTGACGTTAAACAGGCGCCAAACCAAACCAGACGATGTGAGCCGGACCAGCCGGGGCTTTGCCGCTCCAGCGTGGTTTCTGTCTCATTCACTGCTCAAAGGACGCCGCGACCGTGACCAAGAACAGCCTGCCTTTGCCGCAGCTTTCCCTCCCGAAAGACAAGATCAAAATCCTTCTGCTCGAAGGCGTGAACGACAGCGCGGTCGAGCTGATCGAGGCGGCGGGTTATTCGAGCGTGACGCGGCTCTCCAAGGCGCTCGGTGGCAATGAACTGAAGGAAGCGCTCAAGGGCGTACACATTCTCGGTATCCGGTCGCGCACGCAGATCACCCAGGACGTGCTCGATGCCGCGGACCGGCTGATCGCGATCGGCTGCTTCAGCGTCGGCACCAATCAGGTGGACATCGACGCAGCGCGGCGATCAGGCATTCCGGTGTTCAATGCGCCGTTCTCGAATACGCGCTCGGTTGCCGAACTGGTGATCGGCGAGATCGTCATGCTGTTCCGTCGGATCATTTCGCGCTCCAATCTGGCGCATGAAGGCGGCTGGGAGAAATCGGCCAATAACAGCTATGAGGTGCGCGGCAAGACGCTTGGCATCGTCGGTTACGGCAGCATCGGCTCGCAGCTCTCGAACCTGGCGGAAGCGCTGGGCATGCGCGTGATCTTCTACGATCACACCGATCGATTGCGTCACGGCAACACCGAACCTGTCGGAAGCCTGCAGGAACTGCTGGCGCAGAGCGATGTGGTCAGCATGCATGTGCCGGAGACACCGGCCACGCAGGGGATGATCGGTCGCGACGAGTTCGCCGCCATGAAGGACGGCGCCTATTTCATCAACAACAGCCGCGGCACCGTGGTCGATCTCGATGCGCTGGCCGATGCACTGCGCCAGGGCAAATTGCGTGGTGCGGCCGTCGACGTATTCCCCGTCGAGCCAAGCTCCAATCAGGAGCGCTTTGTTACCCCGCTGCAGGGTCTGGAGAACGTCATCTTGACGCCGCATGTCGGCGGCTCCACCGAAGAGGCTCAGGAGCGCATCGGCGCGGAAGTCGCACGCAAACTGATCGACTACAGCGACAGCGGGTCGACTATGGGTACGGTGAACTTCCCGCAGGTACAACTGCCGGCGCGCCCGTCAGGTACCCGATTCATCCAGGTCCAGCGCAACGTTCCGGGCATGCTGGGACGGCTGAACGAGGTGCTGGCGCGCCATGCGGTCAACATCGCCGCGCAATATTACGAGACCAACAACGACATCGGCTATGTCGTCCTCGACGCCGATGCGTCCGCAGCGGACAGTGAGCGGGTGCTGGCGGATATTCGGGCGCTGGAAGGTACGATCCGCGCGCGCTTGCTCTACGAATACAAGGATTGAGCGACGGTCTGCTGCACGAACGACTCGAAAGGTCGATTTCTCTGCACGAGCCGTCGTGCTAGTCAGGCTGCTCGCCGCTATGAAACAGCGCGACCACATTAGTAGATGACGTCGGCTCATCGAATCACCGCCAGAGCTCACCACGTTCCCTTTGATTTGCGCATCTTGAGCTGCTGCAGATTGTCGTCGCAATAAGAGCGACAGCAAATGGTTACGCACAACAGTCAGCCGTGACGAGGTCTGGAGCGCTCTCGAAAAAGCACGGCCTTTTACGTTGCCGCGTTCAGGAAAAGCCTGGCTCGCTGACGAGAGCGCTCCGCCTATCTTTCCTGCCAGATTTCAACAGCACTGATTTTTGAATCCTTCAAAGCGCCTTTGGAATCTTTCCAGACACGATCTCAACCGACTCGAGTCGTCGATGATCGAGACATTCTAAACCGCAGCGCATGCATTAGCGTTGCGGTGACGAGGGCGTCTCTCTAGTGAAGCGCTGCAGATCACGAGCAATCGGACGTTGCCGATGAGGCACAGGCAGCTAATCCGGAATGCGAGTCTGCGGAGAAAATGATTCACGTTGAGTGACAACCGAGCTCGGACGCGGAGAGCGGATCTTGGATCCATGGTCGTTGCACGCCGCATGCAGAGCCATTTCGCATCGGCCGACGTGCTGTTGATAGGGACTTTCTGGGAATGCGACTTGCAGGTGGGGTTCGGACGGTGGCTCGCTTTGGCGTGACACTACTAGGTGGTGTGGCGTTAGTGGCTTGGTTTGAATCGCCTGCTCAATCTCAAACACCGCAAGGCGCCACCGCCCTTCCTCCCGTGACCGTCGATGCTCCGACGCAGCGGTTGGTCCGCCGCGCACCGACCAAACGAAATGTCGCCGGGGTCCGATCGCCTTCAAGGCGCGCCACAGTGCCTGACGCCCCGCAACCCCAAACCGTCGCGGCGCAATCGCGGCCATCGCAGTCGGGTGTCGTGCCCGCTTTTGCCGGCGGGCAGGTCGCTCAAGGCGGACGGTTGGGACTGCTCGGAAACACCGATGCGATGAAGTCGCCGTTCAATGTGACGAGCTACACGGACAAGTTCATCCGGGATCAGCAGGCGGCGACGGCTGCGGATGCCTTGATCCTGGATCCTTCCGTGCGTAGTTCCCACCCAACGGGCGGTGTGCTCGATTCCTTCAACATTCGCGGCTTCCCGATCAACGAAGGCAACAGCGGTGAGTTCGCCTTCGAGGGCCTTTACGGGATCGCGCCGACATACCGCATTTTCACGGATTACGTCGAGCGTATCGAGGTGCTTAAGGGGCCTTCAGCCGCGCTCTCGGGCATCGCGCCCAATGGCGGCGTCGGCGGCGTCATCAATGTCGTGCCCAAGCGCGCGGGAGAGGACTTGACCCGCTTCACCGCAAGTTACGGTTCTGCCGCACAGTTCGGCGGCCACTGGGATATTGCGAGGCGTTACGGTGACAGCAAGGAATGGGGCGTGCGCGTCAACGGCAGTCTGCGCGACGGCGATACGCCCATTGACCGTCAGTCCGAAACGACAGGTGTCGGATCGCTGGCTCTCGACTATCAGGGCGAACGCTTCAGGTCCTGGCTCTATCTCATCGCCCAGACCGATCGGTTCGACGCTCCGTCACGTCCCTTTCTCATGGCTCCGGGCCTGCCAGTGTCGAGCGCGCCGGACGGTCGGCTGAACGTGACGCAATCCTGGGAATGGTCGCACATCAATGATCAATCTGCCTTGCTGCGAACCGAATACGATCTAAGCGATCAGGTTATGTTGTTCGCCGATATCGGCGGATCTCGGACCAACGTCGAGCGATTCTTCGGTCTTCCGACGATCGTCAACACGAGCGGCGACACGACCGCAACGCCCCAATTCTTCGAGCTTAGCATCGATCGAACCACATATGATGGCGGCGTCCGCGCCCGCTTCGATACCGGCGTTGTCCACCATGCCGTCGCCTTCCAGGCCTCGGTCTATCATGACGCGCTGTACCGGCGGCTCACCAATGGCAGTCCGGTCACGTCGAACATCTATAATCCGACCATGGCGCCGAGCCAGTTCGCGAACGAGATCAGCGAGCGCCCTCGGCTCTCGGACAGCGAGCTCACGGGGCTCTCGATTGCTGACACCTTGTCCGTACTCGATGAGCGCGTCCTGTTGACTTTGGGTATCCGGCGCCAGGGCATCGAGGCGAACAACTATCTCTCCAATGTCGGAACGCTCACGTCGTCCTACGACAGGAGCGCGACTACCCCAGTGGTCGGTCTCGTCATCCGGCCCCGGGACAACGTCTCTCTGTACGCGAACTATATCGAAGGTCTCAGCCGAGGCGACGTCGCGCCCCAGACCGCTTCCAATGTCGGCGAAGTACTCCCGCCCTACATCGCCAAGCAGTACGAGGCCGGCATCAAGGTGGACTTCGGCCGGTTCACCACTACCTTCAGCGCCTTCGAGATATCGAAGGCGAGCGGCGAGCTGTCCGCCGGGCGCTTCGCGGCGACCGCCGAACAGCAAGTCCGCGGGCTCGAGTTCAATGTCTATGGCGAACTCATGTCCGATATTCGTGTCCTCGGAGGCTTGTCGCTGCTGGATGGCACCCTGACGAAGACCGCCGTCGCAGCTAACGTGGGCAACACGCCAATCGGCATTCCGAACGTACAGGCCAATATTGGAGCCGAGTGGGATCTCCCATGGGTGAGGGGGCTCACGTTGAATGGGGCAGTCATCTACACGGGCAAGCAGTTCGTCGATACGGCGAACAAGCAACCGATCCCGGACTGGACGCGGCTCGATCTCGGTACCCGTTACACGACGGCGATCAACGGCAGGAAGACGGTTTTCCGCGCGAACGTTCAGAATGTGACCGGTGCGAATTACTGGTCCAGCGTGGCCTCATTCGGAACGTTCTTCCTGGGAGCTCCGCGCACATATCTCCTGTCGATGATCGTGGACATGTAATCGCTGGATTTTGTCCTCAGAGACGATGATCGCATCCTTCAAGGAGCCAGGATGTTCATCGCCTGGCGAGCATGCGCGGTAATGCTGTCCCAATTGCCCGCCCTGATATCCGGCACAGGGCAGAGCCACGACCCACCGACCGCGACAACGTTGCGTTCGGACAGCCACTCGCCGGCATTGGCGGCACCGATGCCGCCGGTCGGACAGAAGCGGGCATGCGGGAATGGTCCAGCAAGCGCGCGCAACGTCGGTATCCCGCCCGCCTGTTGCGCCGGGAAGAATTTTACGATCTCAAAACCATGTGCCAATGCCGCCATCAATTCGGACGCCGTCGCGATTCCTGGGACGAAAGGAATATGGCTTCTCGAAGCCGCCTGAAGCAATTCAGGTGTCGCCCCGGGGCTGAGGGCAAACTTCGCGTCGATAGACGCGGCTCGCTCAAGGTCGGCGCCATTGAGCACGGTACCCAATCCGACGATCGCGTCGGGCACTTCCGCGATGATCGCCTTCGCCGCCTCGAGCGCGGCAGGTGTCCGCAGCGTGATTTCGAGCACGCGGATTCCGCCGGAGACGAGCGAGCGCGCCAGTGGCACGGCATCCTCGACGCGATCGATGGTGATCACAGGGACTACTCTCGCCGCGCTGAGAATTCGGGCAAGCGCTTCCTGCCGGGAGGCAGGCGTCGAATGATCGGTCATGAGCTTTCTCGCCAGTTGGTTCAGTTACGGGCCACGCCGTCCGGCATGGCCGATCGGGGAATGATAGCGCCGGGATAGCGCACGACGGTGCCGGCAAGACGATGGCCCGCTTTCGCGGCCTCGACGGGGCCGGCACCGCCAAGGCGCGCTGCAAGATATGCCGCCGAGAAGCTGTCGCCTGCGGCTGTGGTATCGACCACGCGGTCGACCGGCGTCGCCGGGATGATCTGGTCAATGCCCGGTGCGCGCACGCGACATGATGGTTCGACCAGCTTGAGAACGAGCTCGGGAACGCGAAGGCGCGTCACGACTTCCTTGGCCTCCGACACGCCGAACAACATGTCGAGGTCTTCGACAGATGCCAGGATAATGTCGGCGACTTCGAAGACATCATGATAGGCGTGCTGCGCAGCCGCGCGATCGGGCCACCCCCGGGGCCTGAAATTGGCATCGAATGCGATCCGGCCGCCCGCTTTGCGAACACGATCGAGTGTCTGCATCAGCAGCTTGCGCCCGGCCGCGTCATAAAGCGACAGCGTGATACCCGAGAGATAGACGAGGTCATAGGTCAACAGCGCGTCGAGAATGGCGGGCGTTTCGGGCAGCGACAACAGGAGACGCGCTGCCGAATTCTCCCGCCAGTAGTAGAAGCGACGCTCGCCGTTGGCGACGGTCTTGATGATGTACAGGCCTGGCAATTTGCCGGGCACACGGACGACCTGATGGGTGCCGATCCCCTCGGCCTGCCATCCGGCGATCATCTGATCGCTCCATGGATCGTCGCCGAGTGCCGACACGTAATCGACAGCCAGCCCAAGCCGTGCGCAATAGATCGCCGTGTTGAGCGTATCCCCGCCGTAGCCGAGCGCGTGCTGGTTGGGGAGCGGCTGTGTCAGCTCCATCATGCACTCGCCGATACAGGCAACTTTCGACATATCCGGCACAGAGCAAATCCCGATTTCAAGCGACGGACTTTATGTGTCTCCATATCGCTGCGCGATAAGCAGCGGCGATATGAAGGAGAGCGACCGGGCTTTCATGGTTGTTGACCGACCGCCCGGTGCAAACAGGTCCGCTACACTACAGCAAACACCGACAGATCACACTTCAAGGATGGCCTTGATGACTCCCGCTTCCGGACGCAGCCAATCCTTGAACAGCGTGGCACCGTCGGACAGGGGGCCGCGATGGGTGTTGAGCGCCCGCGTCGGGACTTTTCCGGCATCCATCTGGCGAACCACTTCGGCGAAATCGTCCGGCTGAGCATTGCGGCTGGCGAACAGCGTGGTTTCCCGCTTGTGAAACTCGGGATCCGAAAACGTGATCTCAGTGGGGACGACGCTGACCAGAACGTAACGCCCGCCATGGGCGATAAAGCCAAAGCCGCGCTGCATGGCGGCAGCATTTCCGGTGGCGTCGATGACGACGTCAAAGAAGTCGCCGCCCGTCAGCTTCTTTGCCTCGGCCTCCGCGTCGGCATTGGCGGTCAACAAGTGGTCGGCGCCAAGCGAGTCGCGTGCAAAAGCCAGGCGATTTTCGCGCGTATCCATGACGGTAACGTCCGCGCCGCGGGCTTTGGCAAAGATGATCGCAGACATGCCGATGGGACCTGATCCGACGACCAGAACGCGGTCTTGTGCCGAGATGCCGCCGCGCTTCACGCCGTGTGCGCCGATGGCCAGGAACTCGATCATCGCTGCGTCGTCGAGCGATGCATTGCCGGCGGGGATCACATTGCCGGCCGGAACGGACAAGAATTCCGCCATTCCACCATCGCGATGCACGCCGAGGACCGCGATGTACTGGCACGCATTTGTAAAGCCGCGGCGACATCCAATGCATTTGCCGCAGGACAGGTAGGGCACGATGTAGACATTCTGCCCGTGTGTCAGGTTGCCTCCGGTGGGCGCACTCTCGACCGTACCCGACAGCTCATGGCCCATGACGCGGGGGTATTGCAGGAAGGGATGCTTGCCCTGGAAGATATGAAAATCGGTGCCGCAAATGCCGACGCGGCGGATTCGCACGAGAACCTCGCCGTCGCCCGGAACAGGAATTGGGCGCTCCACGAGGGACAACCGGCCCGGCTCGTCGCAGATCAAGGCTTTCATTCGCTCGGTCTTTCTCATCGAGATAAAGCGCGGCCCGGTGCAAGCCCAGGCCGCAAGGGAAAGTTACTTCGGCATCTCTGTGGGCAGTTCGACGCCGTTGTACTTGGCGTAGATCGCACGGAGTTTGCCGTTGGCGAGGTTCTTCTCGACCCAATCGTTCAGAACCTGGCGCAGGGCGTCATCGCCCTTGCGGATGCCGATCGCATAAGGATTTGTCTTGAGCACAAGTTTGACTTCGAGCGGGTCGTTTTTCAGTCGCTCATTCGCCGTCGCCATAACCTGTGCGGACGATGCCATGACCTTCACCTGTCCGGAAATCAGCGCCGTGTTCAGCGTAGCATCATCCTCGTAGCGTACGATGTCTGCGCCCTTGGCCTGATCCGTCGCTTCCTTGTCGTTGGTGGAGCCGCGCGTGGTGCCGAGCCGCATGCCTGACAGACTGGCGATGTCCTTGATCTCGATCTTCTTGGGTGCAGCGACCACGACCTGGATCACGCCGTAGGGGATGGAGAAGTCGATGACTTTCTTGCGCTCTTCGTTGATGCTGAACGACGCCATCACGAGGTCGGCCTTGCCGGTCAGCAAGAACGGCACGCGGTTGGGGCTGGTCACCTGAACGATCTCAAGCGGTAGCCCGAGGTCGGCGGCCAGCAGCTTGGCGCTTTCGACGTCCGAGCCGGTCGGCTGCATCTTGGCGTCGAACATGCCGAAAGGCGGCGAACCGAGATCAAGCGCGACGATAATTTTGCCACGCTTCTTGATATCGTCGAGCGTGTCGGCACGAGCTGAAACGGAGGAGTGGGTGAGCAGGCCCATAGCAACGACGAGCCCGGCTGCACCTGCGAGAAAATGTCTTCTGATCATGTGTTTCGTCCCTTTTTTGATTTGAAACTTGGTTTGACGTCAGCCTAGGCGGATGCCGCGGCGCGATCGTGGGAGACGCCTCCCACGAAGTTGCGGAGTTCGGCTGTCTTTGGCTGATCGAGCATGTCGCCCGATCCGGTTTCCCAGACCTTGCCCTGATGCATGTAGATGACCTTGGATGCGACCTTTCGCGCAAACGCCATCTCATGCGTGACGAGGATCATGGTCATGCCGCCGCGCGCGAGATCTTCCATGACTCTCAGCACTTCGCCGGTCAGCTGCGGGTCGAGCGCCGACGTCACTTCGTCGAACAGCATCAGCTTCGGACTCATGGCGAGCGAGCGGGCGATCGCCACCCGCTGCTGCTGACCGCCCGACAGCTGCTCGGGATAATTCTCCGCCTTTGCCTCCATCCCGACGCGGGTCAGTACCTCGCGGGCGAGTTCACGGGCCTGCTTCTTGGGGACCGACTTCACGCTGACGGGCGCCAGCATGATGTTCTGTTCGACGGTCAGGTGCGGAAACAGGTTGTAGCTCTGGAAAACGATGCCGACGTCGAGATGCAAGGCGCGGCGATTGAGGCTCGCATCATGCAATGCGTGGCCGCACACATCGATTGTCCCTTGCTGGATCGTTTCAAGCGCATTGATGCATCGCAGGACGGTCGACTTGCCGGAGCCGGATTGACCGATGATGGCAGCGACTTCGCCACGTCCGACATCGAACGATACGCCGTCGAGGACCTTGAGCGAACCGAACTGTTTATGGACGTTTGAAAGACTAACGACGGCCGACATTGAGCTTCCTTTCCAGGCTCCGGCTCCAGGTCGAGAGCGGGAAACAGATCGCGAAATAGATGAGCGCGACGATCATGAAGACCGTGAACGGCTCATAGATCGAATTATTGATGAGCTTTCCGGCCTGGGCCAATTCGACGAAGCCGACCACAGACGCCAGCGACGTATTTTTGACGATCTGTACCAGGAAGCCGACGGTGGGTGCGGTGGCGATGCGCGCTGCCTGGGGCAGGATGACTTTCGCCATGCGCTGCCATCGCGTGAGCGCAAGGCACTCCGCCGCCTGCCATTGCGTCTTCGGAACGGACTCGATGCAGCCGCGCCAGATTTCGGCAAGAAATCCTGACGAGTAAATAATGAGGCCCGCGCTGGCCGCAACGAGCGGCGGCAGGTTGGTGAAGCCGAGCAGCGCGATCCCGAAATAGATGACGAACAGCAGAATGAGGAGCGGCGTTCCCTGAACGAGCTGAATGTAGACCGTCGCGGCGATGCGCAGCGCACGCAGGTCGGAGATGCGCGCAAGCGCGACCACGAAACCGACCAGGCCGCCGCCGACAAAGGCGGCGATCGACAGGCCGATCGTCCACTGCGCGGCCGTGAGAAGGAACTCGAGATGAACGAGGCTGAATGTCGGCATGGACTTTCCCTAGATCGCCGTGCCGAGCTTGCGCCGACGAACGAAGACAGCCAGCCCGAACAGCCACAGACAGATCCGGACGACGAGCGACAGCAGCAGGTAGAGAACGCCGGTTACGATATAGGTCTCGAAGGCACGGAACGTATCGGATTGGATCCGGTTGGCGACGGCCGTCAGTTCCTCGGCCGAGATCTGCGACGTGATGGAGGATGCCAGCATCAAGAGGACATATTGGCTGGTGATCGCCGGATAGACACGCTCGATCGCCGGACGCAGCACCACATGCCAGTATGTCTGGACGCGGGACAGCCCCAGGCATTCGGCGGCTTCGATCTGCGATTTATGGACGGACTCGATACCTGCGCGCACGATCTCGCAGGTATAGGCCCCGACATTGATGACCAGGGCGATGACTGCGGCCAAGTTGGCGGAGACATGCAAGCCGAGGGTCGCGATACCGAAATAGATGATGAAGACCTGCACCAGCAGCGGGGTGTTGCGGATCGCCTCGACATAGATGGCGACAAGCCACTTGACCAAGCGCGAACCGTCGGCGCGACCGATGGCGCAGAGCGTGCCGAGAACGAAACCCAACACCGTCGAGATGGCGGACAACTGCAAGGTCAGCCAGATGCCACGGGCAAATTCTGGCCAATACGGCAGCAACGCCGAAAAATCGAAATGATAGGTCATGCCGGTTCTATTTCATCTCAGGCTTGAAGCGCCGATTGCCGCGCTTTGAACGCATCGAGCTTGGGGGTTGCAGGCGCGTGCCCGCGCTTGGCGATCCATTTGAGGAATGCAAGAATACGCCGGTCGATCTTCATGACGTGGTTCTGTGCGATATCGGAAATCCGGTGATCAAGGAACGGATTTCGAAAACGGTCGAGCGTCGTCACAATGTACGCGCGCGCTTCCGCTTCCATGCCATGTACGGCGAAGCCTGGCAGCACTTCGCGCTGCAGGATATGATCAAGCCGTTCGGCGATGGAGGTGTCCGCAAGAATTTCTCGCACGGTCTCGTTCGGAGCGCGGCTCTCGGACAGCCAGATGTCGGCAAGCACGGTATGGCCGAGATTGAGAATGTGCAGCTTGAGTCGCTCGAACGGTTCGAGTTCGTCAGCCAGGACGATGGCTGGATGGATGCACGGCGCTGAAAGGCCAGGCGCGCGCTTGATCGCCCACAGCGCATAGGGCTCAGCGACTGCGCCGATGGGTTCGATCGGCTCCGACACGATGCGATCGACCAGCGTTTCGGCGAAGATGATCTCTTTCGCAATCCATTCGGCGAAAGCCGATGGTGCGCCGGCCTCGCTTGCCAACGCCAGCACCCTGTCTTCAAGGATGAGGCCGTTGCGATGAACCAGTTCGCAAGGCAGCACGGTCAACGGGCGGGCGCCGTCCCGCCAGCGCCGGTGGAGCAAAGCCATCAGCTTGCCGGGAAAGGATTGTGGCACGTCGCCGGATAGCAATGCCGATCCGCGGTCACTGTCTGCGACCTCGTAACCGGTATCGCCCATATTCGAGACGACGAAGTCCGCTTCCGCGGCGAAGCAGTCGGACAATTCCCCCCAATCGCGCGCCGCGGAGAATCCGCGGTCCACGCTCAGAACGTCGATGCGCCGGTCGATCTTGACGCCATTTTCGATACCGCGGATCAGCACGGGATAGCCTTCGGACCGGCCAAACGCCTGAACGCGTCCGGCGCGACCGGTAGAATTTGATGCTTGAACCACGGCAATCGGCCCGACGTCCTGGCCGGAAACACGTGCCTCATGGACGAAAACACCGACATGGGCCTGAAGGAAGCGACTGGTCCCGAACTGGATGATCCGGCCGGTCACGCGACCGCTGCCGCCGAGCAGCTGGCGCCGGGTTTTGCAGTCATGGGTATCAATAGGATGGGAACCGTCGTCATGTGTTTCCTCGACCTTTTTTGTGACGTCATAAATCTTTAAGGGCTGGCACTTCGTCAAATTGTTTTTTATCTGTAAAAAACTGAAAGCGCCGAATAGCTTTTTTGCTACTGAGGATCGATCGCAAGAATGAAGAGCAACGCTGTCTTCAAACGCGCCCACAACCGCTGCTTGAATATGCTCGCGAAGCACGAACTTGGTACGCATCTCCGTTCAGAACTCGAACTGGCGCAGGCCCTCGATGTCAGTCGCACGACGGTGCGCGCCGTGCTGTCCTCGCTCGCCAATGCCGATATCATCCACCGCGACGGCAGCCGCCGGCATCTCGTGCGCTCACCAGTGGCAGACGATTACTTTCCCGAAGCGCAAACCGAATCCGTCGGCGATATCGTCGGGCGCCGGTTCATGGAGTGGATTCTGCAGGGCGATTTTCGCCCGGGAGAGCTCATCAACTGCGCCGAACTGGCCCGTCAGTTCTCGACATCAACCTCCGCCATCCGCGAACATCTCACGCACTTCAATCACTTTGGCCTGTTGGAGCGCCGTCCTAACAGCGCGTGGGTCTTCAAGGGGATCACGACCGATTTTGCGATGGAGATCTACGAGATCCGCGAGATGTTCGAACTCCGCTCGGCGCATCGTTTTGCCGAACTCCCGCCGGACGCTGCGGCCTGGTCCGAGCTCGACGCGATCGAGCGAGAACATCATCACCTGCTGGAAAACATCGATGAACGATACCGGGAGTTCTCGCGACTCGACGAACGGCTTCATCGCCTGGTTCATGACGCCTCGCAGAACCGCTTCGTCTTGAACTTCTACGACGTGATATCGATGATCTTCCACTACCACTACCAGTGGAACAAGGCTGACGAAAAAGAACGTAACTATGTCGCCCTGCACGAGCACCTCGCATATATCGCAGCATTGCGCAGCCGGGATCTGGACGCCATCGACGCTAAATGCCGGACCCATCTTCGGACGGCACGCAAGACGCTGTTAAAGTCGGTGGATCATTTACGCCAGGCTACTATTTGACTTGATCTGACCTGAAATGAGAACTCACCAATGAGCACGCCACGAACGATCCGTTTATCGTCCGACGACAACGTGATTGTCGCCGTCGATCAAATTCTTCTCGGTACCGGTCTTGCCAATCTGGTCGCACAGCAGCGAATACCACGGGGGCACAAGATGGCCACCGCCGCCATCCATAAGGGCGAGCCGGTGCGGAAGTGCGGCCAGATCATTGGTTTCGCATCGAAGGACATCGTGCCCGGCGACTGGGTGCACGAGCATAACGTCGTCATGCATGACTTCGCGCGCGACTATCAGTTTGCCGAGGGAGCGAGAATCTCGGAAGTATTGCCGCCCGAGCTGCGTGCAACCTTTGAAGGTTATGTGCGACCGAGCGGAAGAACCGGAACGCGAAACTATATTGGCATCCTGACCTCCGTGAATTGTTCGGCAACGACGGCGAAATTCATTGCCGAAGAGGTCAATCGGTCCGGACTGCTTGATGACTATCCGGAGATCGATGGCGCGGTGGCGTTTGTGCATGGCACCGGGTGCGGGATGGCCTCCTATGGCGAGGGCTGGGATTTGCTTCGCCGTACCCAATGGGGCTACGCAACCCACCCCAATCTCGGCGCCGCGCTGATGGTCGGCCTTGGTTGCGAAGTCTTTCAGATCGATCGTATGAAAGACGAGTATGGCCTGGTGGAAGGTGATCACTTCCAGACCATGACAATTCAGGCGTCTGGCGGAACCAGGAAAGCCATCGATCAGGGCGTCGAACGCATCCGGACAATGCTGCCGGTTGCCGCGCGCGCCAAGCGCGAGACGCGGCCTGCGTCTGAAATCGTCCTGGCCCTCCAATGCGGCGGTTCGGACGGATATTCGGGCATTACTGCTAATCCTGCGCTGGGAGCTGCGGTCGACCAGTTGGTCAAGCATGGAGGGACAGCAGTGCTTGCTGAAACTCCGGAAATTTATGGTGCGGAGCATCTGTTGACGCGGCGTGCGGTCAGCCGCTCCGTCGGAGAGAAACTCATTGAGCGGATTCGGTGGTGGGAAGAATATGCTAGCCGTAATGGCGGCCAGTTGAATAACAATCCCTCGCCAGGCAACAAGGCCGGTGGGCTCACGACAATTCTGGAGAAATCGCTGGGCGCTGCTGCCAAAGGCGGCACGACCGCGTTGCGTGCAATCTACGGATATGCCGAACCGATCAAGGAGAAGGGGTTCGTTTTCATGGACACCCCCGGCTATGATCCAGTCGGCGCGACGGGGCAGGTTGCTGGAGGGTGCAACGTGATGTGCTTCACCACCGGCCGCGGTTCGGCCTTTGGCTGCAAGCCGACACCTTCCATCAAGCTCGCCACGAACAGCGAAATGTATCGGAACATGGTCGACGATATGGATATCAATTGCGGCGACGTGCTTGATGGAACGTCGATCGAGGCTAAAGGGCAGGAGATCCTCGATCAGATTCTGCAGGTTGCTTCAGGCGCCCACACCAAATCGGAGGATTTGGGTTATGGCGATCTCGAATTCGTGCCGTGGCAAATCGGCGCTGTGATGTAACAAGCGCACCGCGCTAATCGTCCGAATGAGAAACTGTCGCCGGTAACTCGGTCTTCCGAATGCAGCGCCGCGTCTGCCCATCCGAGTGCATTCCGATTAGCGCGCGCGCTATGTGCACCGAGAGGTCAAAACAGGTACAAAGGTGTGCAAAATCGGCTAGTTTAGAGTGTACGCATTCGTGTTCCATCCCATTGAGGACATAGGTTAATTCATTGGAATCGCAAGACTATCGCCTTTCTGTCGCCCCCATGATGGATTGGACTGACCGGCATTGCCGCGTCTTCCATCGTCTGCTGTCGCGGCGGGCGCGGCTCTATACGGAGATGCTGACGACGGGCGCCGTGATCCATGGCGACCGCGCGCGGCTGCTTGGCTTCGACGCCAGTGAACATCCGGTGGCGCTGCAGCTCGGTGGCTCGGAGCCGGCGCACCTCGCAGAGGCCGCGAAGATCGGTGCGGATTTCGGCTATGACGAAATCAACATCAATGTCGGCTGTCCCTCGGATCGCGTGAAGGACGGGCGCTTCGGTGCTTGCCTGATGGCGGAGCCCGATCTGGTGGCGCGCGGTGTGGCCGCGATGAAGCAGGCCGTGAATGTGCCCGTTACCGTGAAATGCCGTATCGGCATCGACGATCAGGATCCTGAAGTCGCACTCGATACGTTGGCGCGCGCCGTGGTCGCCGCCGGCGCCGATGGCCTGATCGTGCATGCGCGCAAGGCCTGGCTCAACGGCCTGTCGCCGAAGGAGAACCGCAACATTCCGCCGCTGAATTACGACCGCGTCTACCGGCTGAAGGCGGCGATGCCCGATGTGCCGATCGTCATCAATGGCGGCATCATCGGCATTACTGAAGCTGCTGCTCATCTTGCGCATGTGGACGGCGCGATGCTCGGCCGCGCGGCCTATCAGGAGCCTTGGCGCTTGCTGGCGGTCGATCCCGAATTGTTCGGCGAGCCGGCGCCGCATGCGTCGATGAAAGACGCGTTCGAAGCGATGATGCCCTATATCGAGGATCAACTCGCGCAGGGCACGCGGCTGCATTCGATCACCCGGCATTTTGTCGGCGCATTCCACGGCGTGCGCGGCGCACGCGCGTTCCGGCGCCATCTTGCTGAGAACGGCGTTGGGCACGGCGCAGGCATCAATGTGCTGCGCGATGCGATCGCGCTGGTCGAGGATGAACCGGCGGTGTCGGAAGCGGCCTGATTACGGATAGCCGCGCAACATCAATCTGTCGGCGCGGACTTCCCAGCTTTCCAGTCGATCGAGAAAGCTCATGCCGAGCAGGTTGGTCTTCATCTGGCCGCGCGGCACCACAAGTGCCGGCACCGAACGCTCCACCAGTTTGCCGACGGCCAAACGATCCAGTGTCAATCGTGCCGCCTTGGTGCGGCCGCCCGCAGTTTCGACGTCGACATTGTAGTCGAGCAATTCGAGCGGCAGACCCGCGGCTTTGGCGGTCTCATAAGTCAGCACTACCGAGGTTGCGCCGGTATCGATCACCATGGCCGTCTTGACGCCGTTGATCTTGACCTGAAGTCCGAACTCGCCTGTATTGCCGCGTGGGACATCGACCAGCCGCAATGGCGGCGGGCTCTGCTTGCGCAGGATTTCGGTTACGAGATTGCCGGCTTTGGAGATCTGCTTGGGGTCGCCATAGGCGAGGGCGGCGCCCGCAGTCGCGACAATGACGACGACGAGAAGAAAGACCCGGCTCATGGAGAGCCTCTCAGGTGGTCGCGGATGTCTTCTTTGCGGCGTAGGTCGATGAAGGCTCCAGCCCCGCCTCGGCCATGCGAGCTGGGAGGAGTGTCATCGTGTCCAGACGCTCCGCGCTGTCCATCTTTCCCCAACGCGCGATCTCGGGCAGCGTACGTCCGCAGCCGAGGCAGAGCTTGGTCTTGGGGTCGATGAAGCAGACTGCGATGCACGGTGTCTCTTTGCTCATCCCGTAATATTGAAGCGGATCCGCTTGCTTGCGCAAGCGTCGAAATTTTCGTTGTGAGCATGATCTGGTTCGAAAACCGGCATCCACTTTTCGGGATCATGCTCTATAGCCCGGTTCCTGCATTCATGATCGGCTTGTTGCGGGGCCGGCGTTTTTCATCGGCGACGTTCATCTCGTATTCGGGCTGCAACGGCGGTGCATCGGGCGTCATCGGCGCAAGCGCCGACATCACGCGTTCCGGCGGGAAGGTGATGATCACTTCGGTGCCGACCCGCAGCTTCGATTTCAGCGTGAAGGTGCCGCCATGCATGTCGACCAAGCTCTTGGCGATCGGCAGACCGAGACCTGCGCCCTGTTCGGCAGATTTGATCGAGTTCGATCCCTGACCGAACGACGCCAGCACGATTGGAATCTCTTCTTCGGCGATGCCCGAGCCGGTGTCCCTGCAGCTCAGATACTGGCCGCCCGAGGCCGTCCAGCCGACCTTGAGCCAGATTTCGCCACCCTGCGGAGTGAACTTGATGGAATTGGAGAGCAGGTTGAGCACGATCTGGCGGCAGGCGCGCTCGTCGCCCCAGACACGCGGCATGCCGTGTTCGAATACTTCGTGGATGGTGATGCCGCGGCTCGATGCGCGCAGCTTCAACAGGTGATGGCAGTCCGCGACGACATGCACCAGCGAGACGGCTTCTTCGTTGAGCTCGTAACGGCCGGCCTCGATACGCGACAGGTCGAGGATCTCGTTGATCAGATTCAACAGATGCACGCCGGAATTATGGATGTCCGCGGAATAGTCCTTGTAGACCGGTACGGCATGGCCGCCGAAGATCTCGCTCTTCATCACTTCCGAGAAGCCGAGAATGGCGTTCAACGGCGTGCGCAATTCATGGCTCATCTGCGCGAGGAAGCGCGACTTGGCGACATTGGCGGCTTCGGCGCGGTGACGCGCTTCGTCGGAGATTGCCTTGGCTTGTTCGAGTTCGCCGATCAACGCGTCCTTCTCGGCGCGGGCTTCCAGCGTCGCCAGTGTCGTCGAATGCAGACGCTGAGCGAGCAGGGCGAAATAACCTTCGGCTGCGACAGCCAGAACGGCCAGTACGTAGTTGTCGAAGGTGCCGCGCAGGATGAAGCTCAGCGCCACGCCGAGCGTCACCGGCGCGGTGGCGGCAAAGGCGGCAATCGGCAGGCTCGCGGCGAGCATGCTGGAGACCGCGACCACCAGCAGCATCAGGAACATCATCAGCGAGTTGGAGACGACGTCGACGCCGGTCGGATGCACCAGGATCACCGTCCACGACAGGCCGTAGAGCAGGTCCAGAAAGATAAAGCGCAGCCGCCATTTATGCGTGCTGTTGGGTGTCGGTGTTTCCGCCAGATAGCGATTGCAGGCGCGCAGGATCACCGCGTGAATGCACAGCATTCCGCATGACCATGCAGCCGCCGGCAGCGGCTGCATCCAGAACCCGAACAGGATGCCTGTGCCGACCACCAGCAACGTGATGACGAGCGAGGCGGAGAGGCGGGTCTGGGCGTATTGGCGGAGCAGTTCACGATCGAAGGCGGGGCGTGTTCCCGATGTCGAGGTCAGACGGTCGCGCGCTTCACGCACCCGCTGCTGTGCCGCCCGGCGATTGCGCGGCGGAACAGCGACGGGCGTTTCAGCCGGAAGCTGGACGACCTCGGGCCTGGCGGCGGGCTCACTCATGACTCGTACACAAATCCTGCACGCAAACGCGGGCGGTTTTTCACAGAACCTATCTGTGCCGCACAATCATTAAGAGGTGCCTTAAAGAACGAAGTAATCCGGTTAATATTCAATAAAAATGGTATCGACGGAGGGCGCCTGTCGGGCACCGCTCCGCCGTAATTTGTTCAGGAAACCTAGATGGTTACCGGGGCAATCTTGCCAAGAGACTTGAAGTGTCCCACCGCTTGCCGCCGAGCGCTTCGACCTCGCCGTAGAACTGATCGACAGTGGCCGTGACCGGCAGGCTGGCGCCGTTGCGGCGGGCTTCGGCGAGACAGATCGAGAGGTCCTTGCGCATCCATTCGACAGCGAAGCCGAAATCGAATTTTCCGTCATTCATGGTCTTGTGGCGGTTCTCCATCTGCCACGACTGCGCGGCGCCCTTGGAGATCACCTCGACCACGGCATTCACATCGAGACCGGCCTTCTTGGCGAAGTGAATGCCTTCGGACAGCGCCTCGACGAGGCCGGCGATGCAGATCTGGTTGACCATCTTGGTGAGCTGGCCGGAGCCCGCGGGACCGAGCAGCTTCTGCATCTTGGCGTAGGCCGTAATGATCGGCTCGACCTTGGCGTAGACCTTGGTGTCGCCGCCGCACATTACGGTGAGGGCGCCATTTTCGGCACCAGCCTGTCCGCCGGACACCGGCGCGTCGATGAAGTGGAAGCCGGCCTTGGTGGCGGCGGCATCGAGCTCTCGGGCAACTTCGGCTGAGGCAGTGGTGTGATCGACGAAGATCGCGCCCTTGGTCATGCCGCTGAATGCGCCATCAGCGCCTGTGGTGACCGAGCGCAGGTCGTCGTCATTGCCGACGCAGCACATCACGAAATCCTGGCCTTCAGCAGCCGCTTTCGGGGTCGGTGCGGACTTGCCGCCGAACTTCTCGACCCATGCTTTGGCCTTGGCTGCGTTGCGGTTGTAGACGGTGACCTCGTGGCCGCCCTTGGTGGCAAGGTGACCGGCCATGGGGAAACCCATGACGCCGAGACCGATGAATGCAACTTTGGCCATGTCCGTACCCTTTGGATGCTGTCGGCTTTGCTGCCGAACGTCGACTATTGGGAAGTGAGGGCGCCGCCTGACGTTTTGGGGCGACGAGATCGTTGGTGGTGAGGAGCGCCAGCATAGTCGCTGCGCAGGACGCGGCAAAGCCCCCGTTACCACTCATGGCTGCGGCCGCTTATGGTGCATTGCAAAAGAAAATCTGATGCCGGTCTTGTGCCAGAGCAATCCCGGAATTCTCAACATATCCTAGAAACGGCATGGACTTAGGGCGGAAGTTCTCTATCTGTGCGGTTCGCATTATCCGTCGATCGGGAGACACGCATTGAGCGTTTCGAAGCAGCAGGTTCTGGATGGTCTGGCCAAGGTGACATCGCCGCGCGGCGTGCCGCTGATCCATGCCGATGTGTTGTCCGAGATCGCAGTGACCGACGGCAAAGTATTGTTTTCGATCAATGTGGACGCCGCTGAAGCGCGGGCCTGGGAAAGCGTGCGCGCACAGGCGGAAGCCGCGGTGCGGGCCGTCCCTGGTGTTACCGGCGCAATGGTCGCGCTGACCGCCGAGCGCAAGCCCGGCAGCGCGCCGGCAGCGCCGCAGCGCCACGACCACGCAGGCCATTCCCATGGCCCCGGCGGCCATGCGCATGGTCCGCAAACGGGCGGTGTTCAGCCGGTCTCGGCGCATCGTCCGCACGCGAATCCGGCCAACTCGCCAATGGGGAAGCAGGCCGAAATTCCCGGCGTAAAGGCGATCATCGCGGTGGCCTCAGGGAAGGGCGGCGTCGGCAAATCGACCACCGCGCTCAATCTGGCGCTGGGCCTGCGCGACCTCGGTCTGAAGGTCGGTCTGCTGGACGCCGATATCTACGGCCCCTCGGTACCTCGGCTGACCGGTATCAATGAAAAGCCAGTTCTCGATGACAACAGGAAGATGATTCCGATCGAGCGTTTCGGTCTGTCGATCATGTCGATCGGCTTCCTGGTCGAGGAAGAAACCGCGATGATCTGGCGCGGGCCGATGGTGATGTCGGCGATCACCCAGATGCTGCGCGACGTCGCCTGGGGTACGCTCGACGTCCTTATCGTCGACATGCCGCCGGGCACCGGAGATGCGCAGCTCACGCTGGCGCAGAACGTGCCCCTGAAGGGTGCCGTGATCGTCTCGACGCCGCAGGATCTGGCGCTGATTGATGCGCGGCGCGGCCTCGCGATGTTCACCAAGGTCAATGTGCCCGTGCTCGGGATTATCGAGAATATGAGCTATTTCCAGTGCCCGGAATGCGGAACGCGATCGGACATTTTCGGCCATGGCGGCGCCCGCCACGAGGCCGAGCGGCTCAAGGTGCCGTTCCTCGGTGAAGTGCCGTTGCATATGTCCATCCGCGCGATGTCGGATGCGGGCACGCCGGTGGTCGTCAGCGAACCCAACGGGCCGCATGCCGCGATCTACCGGGCCATCGGCGCGCAGATCCGCGACCGGTTGCAGGGCGCTATCGCGGCTGCGTAAGCCGGCCGGTGACTGGGGCCAAGATCAAGACCGAGATGTCGCATAGAACTTTCGTTCAATTGGGCTGGCAACGACGTTCGTCGTGTTTTCCGCGGCTCAATAACCGTGTTAGACAGCCTCTGCACCAGAGTGGCTTCGGCTGAATCGCGCAACGATTTGCCGTTGAAACGCTCAAGGAATTCTAGGGAAAACGCCCGCAAAAAGGAGAGCTTGAATGAAGCGTCGTGAGTTTTTGAAGGTTTCTACGGCCGGCGCCGCGGTGGCTGCCGTTGCCTCGCCGGCGATCGCGCAGTCCGCGCCCGAGATCAAGTGGCGCCTCGCATCCAGCTTCCCGAAGTCGCTCGATACCATCTATGGCGGCGCCGAGATGATGGCGAAGCAGGTCGCCGAAATGACCGACAACAAATTCCAGATCCAGGTCTTCGCGGCTGGTGAACTGGTCCCCGGTCTGCAGGCGCTCGACGCGACCTCGAACGGCACCGTCGAAATGTGCCACACGGTTTCCTACTACTATGTCGGCAAGGACCCGACCTTCGCGATCTTCTCCTCGGTTCCGTTCGGCCTGAACGCGCGCCAGCAGAATTCGTGGTGGTATCAGGGCGGCGGCGAGCAGCTCGGCAACGAGTTCTACAAGAAGTTCGGCGTCATCGGTCATCCCTGCGGCAACACTGGCACCCAGATGGGCGGCTGGTTCCGCAAGGAGATCAAGACCGTTGCCGATCTCTCCGGCCTCAAGATGCGTATCGGTGGCATCGCCGGTCAGGTTCTGCAGAAGGTCGGCGTCGTGCCGCAGCAGCTCGCCGGCGGCGACATCTACCCATCGCTCGAAAAAGGCACCATCGACGCTGCCGAGTGGGTCGGTCCCTATGACGACCAGAAGCTCGGCTTCCAGAAGGTCGCGAAGTACTACTACTATCCAGGTTTCTGGGAAGGTGGCCCGACGGTTCACGCCTTCACCAACCTCGACAAGTACAACGCGCTGCCGAAGAGCTATCAGGCGATCCTCACCAATGCCTGCGCCAATGCCAACAGCTGGATGGCCGCTCGTTACGACATGCAGAACCCGTCGGCGTTGAAGCAGCTCGTCGCGGGCGGCACGCAGCTGCGTCCGTTCACCAATGAAGTTCTGGACGCCTGCCTCAAGGCGACCAACGAACTCTGGGCTGAAATCTCCGCGAAGAACGCCGACTTCAAGAAGTCGATCGACGCGATGCAGGCCTATCGTTCGGACGAATATCTGTGGTGGCAGGTCGCCGAATACACCTTCGACAGCTTCATGATCCGTTCGCGCACCCGCGGCTGATCTTAAGCCTCGATCAAACATGAAGCCCGGCCTTCGCGAGAAGGTCGGGCTTTTTGTTGGAGCACGCGCGCGTGCCGCGCGGTATTGCCCCGGGCGGAAATCGGCTAAGTCTCGCACACACCGCGAAGCCCGTGTCCTTGAGAGATGCCGCCATGACCGAATCAGAGATCGCCGCCGCTGCAGAAATCCTTGCCAGGGCGCGCCGCAGTGGGACGCAGATCGAGGGACTCCCGGTCACGCCATCTTCGGTCGGAGAGGCGCACGAAATTCAGGATCGCGTGGCCACTTTCGTCGGACAGCCCATCGGTGCCTTCAAGGCCGGTGCGCCGCCCGATGGTGAACAGACGCGCGGTCTGATCGAAGCCCGAATGATCCGTTCGAGCCCGGCGCGTATGTCGGTGGCTGAAGTCCCGCATCTCGGCGTCGAGGGCGAGGTCGCCTTCCGCTTTACCCGCGATCTGCCGGCGCGCAGCGAGGCTTACACCCGCGACGAGATCGCAGGGGCCGTCGCGGTGCTTCCGGTGATCG
This sequence comes from Tardiphaga sp. 813_E8_N1_3, assembly GCF_051811025.1. Taxonomy (NCBI): domain Bacteria; kingdom Pseudomonadati; phylum Pseudomonadota; class Alphaproteobacteria; order Hyphomicrobiales; family Nitrobacteraceae; genus Tardiphaga; species Tardiphaga sp. 813_E8_N1_3. The sequence goes on along the minus strand of NZ_JBPWQE010000001.1, from coordinate 3,222,243 downwards.
AGGTGGTCTCCAGTCGTTTTCGCGAGCCGCTGAGCCGGCCAAAGCTCGAGCAGCTTGCCGATTGCGGCATCAATGGCGGGCTGGTGCTCGGGCCTGAGATGGCCGACTGGTCACATCTCGATTTGCCGAACCTGCAGATGACGTTCATCGTGAATGGTGAAATCCGGATCGAACGCAAGGGTGGCCATCCCACCGACGATCCCATCGCAGGCGCTGTCGCGCTGGCGAACATGATGCGCGCAGGTGGCGGCGTGAAGGTCGGTCAGATCGTGACCACAGGCAGCTGGACCGGGCTGCCGTTCCTGAAGCCCGGCGATCGCTGTGTGGTGCGATTTGAAAAGCTCGGCGAGGCCGAGATAATGTTTGTCGGCTGATCGCGTTAGCGATCTTTGCCGTCGAACTGCTGGATTTCCAGAGCGCTCAGATCGACCGCAGGCAGGCAGCGCACATTGACCGATGCCATCATCATTCCGTTGGGTGCTTTTCCTTCGCCGAACGGGGCAATGCCGCAGGTGCTGCAGAAGTGGTGCTGAATGGCGTGGTGATTGAACGTATAGGTCGACAGGCTTTCTTTCGCGGTCTTCAGCACCAGTTTGTCGCGTGGAACGAAAGCGAGCAGGCCGCCGCGTCGCCGACACATCGAACAGTTGCAGTCGATGGCCGAATTGAAGTCGCCCTCGACTTCAAAGGCGATGTTGCCGCAATGGCAACTTCCTTCATGCAGCATCGGTTATCCCCTGATCGTAAAGCGCAATAGTAACGTTATCCGCTATTTTGTTGGTCCGAAATCCGGCATTGCCGGCATCTCGATCTGCGGAATCTCGATCTTCACGTTGGACGTATCCACAGCCGTGTTGTCGATCCAGTAGGTCACGAGACCGGGCCAGTAGATCACGATGATCACCAGGATGATCTGCATTCCGACCCATGGCAGGGCGCCAAGATAGATATCGCGGCTCTTCACTTCGGGCGGCGCGATGCCGCGCAGATAGAACAGCGCGAAGCCGAACGGTGGATGCATGAATGACGTCTGCATGTTCACGCAGAGCAGCACGCCGAACCAGACGAGATCGATGCCGAGCTTGGCCGCGACCGGCGCCAGCAACGGGATGATGATGAAGGCGATCTCGAAGAAGTCGAGGAAGAACGCCAGGAAGAACACGAAGATGTTCACGAAGATCAGGAAGCCGATCGCACCGCCGGGCAGGCCGGTGAGCAGATGCTCGATCCAGCGCGCACCATCCATGCCCTGGAAGACGAGGCTGAAGCAGGTCGAGCCGATCAGGATGAACACCACCATCGAGGTCAGGCGCATGGTCGATGTCATCGCCTGGTCGATCAGCGGCCAGGTCAGGCGGCGATGCAGCGCGGCGAGCACCATCGCGCCAACCGCACCCATGGCGCCGGCTTCGGTCGGCGTCGCGAGGCCGAGGCCGATGGTGCCGAGCACCAGGAAGATCAGCACGATCGAGGGGATCATGCCCCACAGCACACGGCTGATGAGCTTCCAGTTCATGGGCTCGCGCGCATGTTCTGGGATCGGCGGCATCGCGCTCGGCTTTAGGATCGACAATACGACGATGTAGAGAATGAAGATCACGACCTGGATGATCGAGGGGCCAATGGCGCCGAGATACATGTCGCCGACCGAACGGCCGAGCTGGTCGGCGAGCACGATCAGCACCAGCGACGGGGGGATGAGCTGCGTGATGGTGCCCGATGCGGCGATGACGCCGGTGGCGAGCTTCATGTCGTAGCCGTAGCGCATCATGATCGGCAGCGAGATCACGCCCATGGCGATGACCGAAGCCGCAACGGTGCCGGTGATGGCGCCGAGCACGGCGCCGACGAGGATCACCGCATAAGCGAGACCGCCGGGGATCTTGCCGAACAGCTGGCCGGTGCCTTCGAGCAGGTCTTCAGCAAGGCCGCAGCGTTCGAGGATCGCACCCATGAAAGTGAAGAACGGGATCGACAGCAGCAGGTCGTTCGAGATCGTGCCGTAGAAGCGGAACGGCAGCGCCTGCAGGAAGGACGGATCGAAGTGACCGGTGAAGATACCGAGAATGCCGAAGAACAGGCCGACCGCGGCCAGCGAGAAGGCGACCGGGAAGCCGAACACCATGAAGCAGATCATGGTGCCGAACATCAGCGGGGGGAACACGCCGTAGGAAAACATCGGTGGTCCTGACTATCGAACTGGTTCTATCGAACGGATTGGTCGAAATGCGAGAGGCTGAAAAAGCAAACGCCGCTATTGCAGCGGCGCTTCGTAATGGGTGTCGATCTGGACGACGCCGGCGAGCGCGGCGATGCGCTTGGCGAGTTCGGCCAGACCCTGCAGCAGCAGCAGACCGAAGCCGAGCGGCAGCACCAGCTTCACCGGCCACAGGATCAGGCCGCCCGCATTACTGGAGACCTCCTGCGAATTCCAGGAATTCAGGAAAAACGGGAATGTCATGTAAGTGAGGTATGTCATCGCCGGCAGCAGGAAGATGCAGAGGCCGATGATGTCGATCCACAGCCGCGCGCGATCGGAGACCGCCGAATAGAGCAGATCGACGCGCACATGCTCATTGAGGCGCAGTGTCTGCGCCGCGCCGAAAAACACGATGCCCGCGAACATGTACCACTGGATTTCGAGCCAGCCGTTCGACGAATAGTTGAAGAGATAACGGATCGTGGCGTTGCCGGCGCTGACGAGGCAGGCGAGCAGCACGAGCCACTTGGCGATGAAGCCGAACACATCGCTCAGCGCATCGATCGCACGTGTGAATTTGAGTACGTCCACAGTTTCCCCCGAAAGTCGCCCCGCTGTCCGCTCATCACGTCTTTCTCACTGAGAAAGCGTAGCTTTTTCCGCTGGGCGAAAGAATTCGGCGGCACCATTTCAGCGCGTCATGCAATCGTCAATCGGAAATTGACGGTTTGTCGCAGGCCATTGGTCGAGGGGGAGGACGGAGCACCGCCGGTGGGTTACCCCCCGGTCACGCTCATATGCCGGCTGACGCTCGGCCGGTTGTGGCGGCGATCGATGATGAAATCGTGCCCCTTCGGCTTCAGGCCGATGGCGCGGTCGATCGTGGCGTTCAGGAGGTCGTTGTCGGCGGAAGCCCGCAGCGGCTTGCGCAGGTCGGATGCATCCTCATGGCCCAGGCAGGTATGGATCGTTCCGGTGCAGGTGATGCGCACGCGATTACACGACTCGCAGAAATTATGGGTCATCGGCGTGATGAAGCCGATCTTGCCGCCAGTTTCGGCAACGCGGACATAGCGGGCGGGACCGCCGGTGTCGTCCGGGAGATCCGTCATCGTGAACTGACCGGCAAGGCGCGTGCGCAGCAGCGACAACGGCACATACTGGTCGATGCGGCCTTCGCCGATATCGCCCATCGGCATCACTTCGATCAGGGTCAGTGCCATGTCGCGGCCGTGGGCCCATTCGATCAATGAGGGGATTTCTTCCTCATTCATGTTCTTCAAGGCGACGGCATTGATCTTTACGGCGAGGCCCGCTGCCTGCGCAGCGTCGATCCCGGCCAATACCTTGCCGATATCACCCCAGCGCGTGATGGTACGGAATTTCGCGGCATCGAGCGTGTCCAGGGAGACGTTGATGCGTTTCACGCCGCAATCGGCCAGTTCATTGGCATATTTGGCGAGCAGCGAGCCGTTGGTGGTCAGCGTCAACTCTTTCAGGGCGCCAGTCTTGAGGTGGCGCGATAGCGAACGCACGAGGCCCATGACGTTGCGCCGGACAAGCGGTTCGCCGCCAGTCAGCCGCAGCTTGGTAACGCCCTTGGCGATGAACGCGGAGCAGAGCCGATCGAGCTCTTCCAGCGTCAGCAGGTCGGCCTTGGGCAGGAACGTCATGTCTTCCGACATGCAATAGAAGCAGCGCAGATCGCAGCGATCGGTCACCGAGACACGCAAATAGCTGATCCGCCGACCGAACGGGTCGGTCATAGCAGAGGAGGCCAGGGCGGGGCTCAACTCGGAGACGGTCATTCAGATGCCTGACTGCAAAACATGAATTGCTCGCGCGGCGAAAAACGCCGCACGTTCAATCTAGTCATGGGTTGCAGCTGGCACAATCACGCCAACGTATATGTTTGGCGGATCAGCGAGGGGCGGGGAACGGCGAGCCCGCCGCAGCTGCGGCGGCCGGGGCCGCGGCAGGTGCTGCTGCACGCTTGGCAGCCTTGCGGGCGCGGCGTGGCGGCGTCGCGGGCTGCAGTTCGGCGACGACCGGGCTCGGATCGACCGTGGTTCGTGCCGGCGAGGTGAAATCCCCGGGAACGCGGGTGACGGTCACCGGAACTGTCATCGGCTGGAATTTGGCGAGGGTAAAGGTCGCGCTGAACCCGGTTTCCGTTGCCAGAGGCAGCGAGCACGGGGTCTTGCAGCTCGGGCCAATCGACGTGACCACCTCTGCGCCGGGAGGAATCGAGTCGAACTGCACGGTAACTGGTTCCGGCGCCGACTTGAATGCGTCCATGGAGAACGAGGTGCAACCGGCCAGGCTCAAGCCTGCCGCTGCCAAAACTATTACTCTACGCATGGGTATATCCGTCACGTTTTGCGGCTAGCCGCCATCCCCGGGCAACCATAGGAGCGTCGTACATATGACGCAACACGCAGGCCGCTTATAGTTAATTGATGGTTAACGAAGTCGCCGAACAACCTGAGAAACTCAATTATGTGAACAGGCTAGGCGGGGCGTCGGGGCAACAGGCGGTCGACAGTTGCCGGTAGATCGCGGAAATGGTCGATCACGATGTCGGGCTTGAGCTCGACAATCGGGACGTCGGTATAGCCGAATGTAACGCCGATCACCGGGACATTGGCCCGCCGCGCCACACCGACATCGGGGCCGGCATCGCCGACCATGACCACGGACGACATCACGCCACCGGCACGCGCTACCGTTTGCTGCAAGATGACCGGATCGGGCTTCGCGACGCCGAACGTATCAGCGCCGCAGATCGCCGCGAATCGGTTGGTCAGTTCCAGCTTTTCGAGCAGCAGCTTCGACAGCCATTCCAGCTTGTTGGTACAAACCGCGAAGCGGTAGCCACGCTTGGCCATATCATCGAGCGCCGCGATCAGGCCCTCGAAAGGGCGGGACGCGTCAGCGATATGCTCTGCGTAATAATCGATGAAGTCGTGGGTCAGGCGTGTGACCTCATGCGGGCTCATTTCGCGCCCTTCCAGCTCGAGTCCACGCTCGATCAGGCGCCGGGCGCCCTGACCGATCATTTTCCGCGCGGATTCCAGCGGGACGGGGGCCAACCCCTCCTGATGGAGCACATGATTCAGAGCGCTGATGAGATCGGGGGCGGTATCGACGAGGGTGCCATCGAGGTCGAAAACGACGAGAGGAGCTTGGGTCATGAGCGGATCGCTACCGGTCCGCGGCCGATCCCGCAAGGGGGCCGGACGTAGCCCAGCATCCCCTCGGGGAATGCAGGCCCGCATTCCCCGGGAAAGCACGTCCTTCGCCCTGTTCCTTGCCCTCAAACGTCGCTAGATATGCGGCGCATCCCGTCCGCGGGACCGATTGTGAACCGCAAGGACCGCTGCGCCGATGAATATGGACGAGCTGAAACGACAGGCTGCCGCAAAGGCGCTCGAACATGTGCGTGATGGCATGAAGCTCGGACTCGGCACGGGATCGACGGCGAAGCATTTCGTCGAACTGCTCGGTGAGCGCGTGGCGGGCGGTCTCAAGGTCATTGGCGTGCCGACATCCGAAGCCACACGCGCCGATGCCGAACGTTGCGGCGTGCCGCTGACCACACTCGACGAGGTCGATCGGCTTGATCTCACGGTGGACGGTGCCGACGAAGTCGATCCGGCGCTGAATCTCATTAAGGGCGGCGGCGGCGCATTGCTGCGCGAGAAGATCGTGGCGGCGGCCTCCGACCGCATGATTGTCATCGCCGACGATTCCAAATGGGTGTCGACCCTCGGCCGCTTCCCGCTGCCTGTGGAAGTGATCCCGTTCGGCCTGTCGGCCACGCGCCGCGCTATTGCCGATGTGTTCGCCAAGTGCGGGTTGCACGGCGAAATGGCCATTCGCAGCGGCAAGGACGGCCATGCTTTCGTCACCGATGGCGGCCACTGGATCATCGACGCCCGGCTCGGGACCATCACCGATGCGCCCCGACTGGCCGGGCTGCTCGGCGCCATTCCGGGCGTGGTCGAGCACGGTTTGTTTATCGGTCTGGCGAGCACCGCCATGCTGGCAGGATCGCAGGGAATTCGCGTTTTCGAGCGCCCGTAATGGCGCAATCAAGGAGAATTGGAATGAAGAAGCTTTCGCACATGCTGCTGTCCGCCGGCCTCGCGCTCGGCGTTGCAGTCACTGCGCTGCCGGTCTCCGCGCAGCAGGCATCTCCGGAAGGACAGGCTCGTCCGATCAAGCCGGCATCGCCAGCTGCGATCGGTTACGCCAAGGAAATTCTGGCGATGAAGAACGCCAGCGCGATGTATGCCAATGCCGTGCCGAACATGGTTCAGCGCGTCAAGGATTCGCTGCTGCAGAGCAATCTGAACTATCAGAAGGATCTCAACGAGGTCGCCATCACCATCGCGCAGACGATGGCTGGGCGCGACAAGGAGATCACCGAGCAGATGGCGAAGATCTATGCCAGCGACTTCACCGAGGCGGAGTTGAAGGATCTTGCGACCTTCTACAAGTCGCCGCTCGGCCAGAAACTTCTGGTGCAGGAGCCCCAGTCGATTTCCGCCAGCATGACCTATATGCAGCAGTGGGCGCAGCAGTTTTCGGAGCAGGTCAACGGCCTGTTCCGCGCTGAAATGCGCAAGCGCGGCAAGGAAATCTAAGGGCGCAAGCTGAGGCCCGTCATCCCGGGCCTCAGTCCGCAGTTCGGAGCGATCATGGCTGATATCGACGTCGATCTGTTTGTCATTGGTGGCGGTTCAGGCGGCGTGCGCGCCGCCCGTATCGCTGCCGGCTACGGCGCGAAGGTCATGGTGGCCGAGGAATATCGCTTCGGCGGCACCTGCGTGATCCGCGGCTGCGTGCCGAAGAAGCTGATGGTCTATGCCTCGCACGTCCAGCGCGAGATCGACGATGCCGCCGGCTTCGGATGGACCATTCCGACGGCAACATTCAACTGGTCGATCTTCATCGCCAACAAGGACAAGGAGATCGCCCGGCTCGAGGGCATCTATCAGTCCAACGTGGAGAAGTCCGGCGCGACGACCGTCAAGACCCGCGCAGTCTTCGAGGATCCGCACACGCTCCGGCTCGGCACCGGCGAGACGGTTCGCGCCAAACACATCCTGATCGCCACCGGCGGCGCGCCCAATCATGGGCCTGTCATCCCCGGTATTGAGCATGTGATCTCCTCCAACGAGGTGTTTCATCTGCCCGAACTGCCGAGGCGCATCGTGATCCAGGGCGGTGGTTACATCGCGCTTGAATTCGCCTGCATCTTTGCTGGATTGGGCTCCGACGTGACGGTGGTCTATCGCGGCGACAACATCCTGCGCGGCTTCGACGAAGATGTGCGGGCCCATGTTCGCAGCGAGATGGAGAAGGATGGCATCACCATCCTGACCGGCTGCACGGTGGCCAAGGTCGAGAAGCACCGGCACGAATTCACGACGCATCTGTCCAGCGGCGCAAGCATCGCGTCCGATCAGGTGTTGTTCGCGATCGGGCGCAATCCGAATACCGCCAATCTCGGCCTCGAGAAGGCTGGCGTTGCGCTCAAGCCCGCCCATGGCGGCATCATCGTCAACGAATTCTCGCAGACCAATGTGCCGCATATCTACGCGGTCGGTGACGTCACCAATCGCGTCAACCTCACGCCGGTGGCGATCCGCGAAGGCCACGCTTTTGCCGACACGGTGTTCGGCAAGAAGACCGTGAAGGTCGATCACAGCAATATCCCGACGGCGGTGTTCACCCAGCCGGAAGTCGGCACCGTCGGCATGAGTGAAGAAGAGGCGCGCGCCACCTTCAGCCACGTCGATATCTACAAGACCAATTTCCGGTCGATCAAATCGACGATTTCCGGCAGCGAAAGCCGTGTGCTCATGAAGCTGGTGGTCGATGGCGCCACCGATATCGTGGTCGGCTGCCACATTGTCGGACCGGAGGCGGCCGAACTCATCCAGGTGCTGGGCATCTGTGTGAAGCTGAAGGCTACAAAGGCTGATTTCGATGCCACGGTGGCCGTGCATCCGAGTGCGGCCGAGGAACTGGTGACGATGCGCACGCCAACCGCGCGCTACGTGCGCGAAGCCGCGGAATAATCAGCGCGGCGTAGCCGCGGGATAGTTAGTCTTGCATCTGGATCCATTCGGCGGCGCCGCGCCACAGGGTGTCGCGGTGCTCCGGCCGGAAGAATCCGAAATGGCCGACTTTCTTGCTGCCGGCCTCGATCGGCCTGATACTGTCGATCTCGGCCTTGATTGACGTGAAGCCTGCGCAGAGCATTTCAACGGCGGCGCGTGTGGCCCATGGATCGTCCGAAAAGCTGAGGGCCCGCAGCTCGCCGCGGTAGCGCGGAAAGTTCACCAGCGCCCGCAATTTGCTGTCGTCGAAGAAGTAGCGATCGTTGGTGACCCAATTGGCCCATTCCAGAAATACGTCGCGTGGCAGATCGTAGCCGAGGCCGATCCTGCCGGGTGCATAGCCGATGACGCGCGCCAGCGGCGCGCCGACGAATTTCATCAGCGCATAAATGCGATAGCCCTCCGGCGGTGTCATCAGCCGCCAGGTGCCGGCCTGTGCCGCGATGAGCAGGGCGCGTGACACCTCGGAATTGTTGGGGATCAGGCCGAGCGCCTGACCGCCGAAGGAATGGCCGACAAAGGCGAGCGGCATTGCCTTGTAGCGCTCGCGCATCCAGTTCACCGCGGCGGTAACGTCGAGCGCCGCCCAGTCGGTCATGGAGGCCTTGAAGCCGACCAGCGCGTTCGACCGGCCGGACAGGGGATCGGCCTTGGGCCGCGAATCCCCGGTGCCGCGATAGTCATAGGTCAGCACGGCGCAGCCGCGGCTGGCGAGGTAGCTGGCGAAACCTCTGTAGATCTTGCGGGGAACGGCGGTGGCCGAATTGATCAGAACCGCATGGGTGCGGGCGCCGCGGGGCAGGTACAGCGTCGCGCCCAACGAATAGCCGTCGGTCGCCTGGAAGGTGATGTCATCGGCAAAAGCGTCGTCCAGTGCAGCCTCCGACACCGCAGTTTCTCCCATGGTGTCCCACAAGACCCTTACCTCAGGCTAGCAAATGCGAATTCGGCTTTGGCTGCAAGGGCTTGGGGCGCAATGTGGATTTCGAACTGGCGATCCCCATCTGTGCTGTGTATAACGCGGCCTCCGCAGCCATAAAGCGCGGTTTTCAGGAGTGATTTTCATGTCCGAGCGGTGGACACCCGATAGCTGGCGCGGCAAGCCCGTGCTGCAAATGCCGGAATACCCGGATCTCAAGGCCCTTGGCGATGTCGAGGCGCAGCTTGCCACGTTTCCGCCGCTGGTTTTTGCAGGTGAAGCCCGCAATCTGAAGAAGTCGCTCGCCCGCGTGGCCGCTGGCGAAGCCTTCCTGTTGCAGGGCGGCGATTGCGCCGAAAGCTTTGCCGAACACGGCGCCAACAATATCCGCGATTTCTTCCGCGCCTTCCTGCAGATGTCGGTGGTGCTGACCTATGCTGGCGCGCTGCCCGTGGTGAAGATCGGCCGTATCGCCGGCCAGTTTGCCAAGCCGCGGTCGTCGCCGATGGAGAAGCTCAACGGCGTCGAACTGCCGAGCTATCGCGGCGATATCATCAATGACATCGCCTTCACGCCAGAATCGCGCGTGCCCGATCCACAGCGCCAGCTGATGGCCTATCGCCAGTCGGCGGCGACGCTGAATCTGCTGCGCGCTTTCGCGACTGGCGGCTTCGCCAATCTCGGCAGCGTGCACCAGTGGATGCTCGGCTTCCTCAAGGATTCGCAGCAGTCGCGCCGTTACAAGGAACTTGCTGATCGCATCTCGGACGCGCTGAACTTCATGCGCGCCTGCGGCCTCAATCTGGAAAGCCATCCGGAACTGCGCTCGACGGATTTCTACACCAGCCACGAAGCGCTGCTGCTCGGTTACGAGCAGGCCTTCACGCGCGTCGATTCCACGACGGGTGACTGGTATGCGACCTCCGGCCACATGATCTGGATCGGCGACCGTACGCGGCAGCTCGATCATGCCCATGTCGAATACTTCCGCGGCATCAAGAATCCGATCGGCCTGAAGTGCGGCCCGTCGCTGAAGCCGGATGAACTGCTGAAGCTGATCGACGTCCTCAATCCGGACAATGAGCCCGGCCGCCTGACGCTGATCAACCGCTTCGGCCATGAGAAGGTTGGGGAGCATCTGCCGGGCTTCATCCGCGCGGTGCAGAAGGAAGGGCGCTCGGTGGTATGGTCGTGCGATCCGATGCACGGCAACACCATCACGTCGAATTCCGGCTATAAGACCCGGCCGTTCGACCGCATCCTGTCGGAGGTGAAGTCGTTCTTCCAGATCCATGCGGCCGAAGGCACCCATGCCGGCGGCGTGCATCTGGAGATGACCGGCCAGAACGTGACGGAATGTACCGGTGGCGCGCGCGCCATTTCGGACGAGGACCTCAACGACCGCTACCACACGGTCTGCGATCCCCGTCTGAATGCCGAGCAGTCCATCGACATGGCGTTCCTGATCGCCGAACTGCTGAAGACGTCCCGCGTCGATAGGGCGGAGCCGCTGCCGGTGGCATCGGGTCTCTGACTTGTCGCGCCTCTGGCGCTCCACCATCAATACCTGGAATGGCCTGACCTTCGCGACGCGATCGGAGCAGGCCATTCGCGAGGAGCTGTTTGCGCTGCTCCTCGCGGTGCCGCTGTCATTCTTCATCGGCACCACCGCGGCGCGCCGGCTCGAGCTGGTGGCGGTGGTTTTACTACTGCTCACCGTCGAACTCCTCAACACCGCCATCGAGAAACTGGCCGACCGGCTCACCACCGAACACGATCCGCAGATCGGGCGTGTGAAGGACATGGGATCGGCGGCCGTCGGCGTCGCACTGGTGATTGCCGGCATGACCTGGCTGTATGCGCTCGGTGAGCGCATAGGCATCTTCTAATCCCGCAGTTGCGAAGGGGGAGCCGGTAGGCTTGGATGTTTCCATGACAGAATTGACGCGCTTCACCGTCACGCTCGCCCAGCTCAATCCCATCGTCGGTGACATCACCGGCAATGCCGCCAAGGCGCGCGCCGCGCGGGCGCAGGCCAAAGCCGACGGCGCGACGCTGATCGTGTTTCCTGAATTGTTCATCGCCGGCTACCCACCGGAAGATCTGGTGCTGAAACCGGCATTTCAGGCGGCCTGCCGCGCGGCCATCGAGGAGCTGGCGCGCGAGACCGCGGACGGAGGTCCGGCTGTGCTGATCGGCTCGCCCTGGGTCGATGGCGGCAAGCTCTACAATGCCTGCGCGTTGCTTGACGAAGGCCGCATCGCCGCGATCCGCTTCAAGGTCAATCTGCCGAATTACGGTGTGTTCGACGAGAAGCGCGTCTTCGCGCGCGGCTCGGTCTCGGGACCCGTCACCATCCGCGGCCTGCGCGTCGGCGTGCCGATCTGCGAAGACACCTGGATGGAAGAGTCCGCCGACTACGAAGACGTGGTCGAGACGCTGACCGAGACCGGCGCGGAAATCCTGATCGTGCCGAACGGTTCGCCATATGCCCGCGGCAAGACGGATCTGCGCTTGTCGGTGCAGGTCGCCCGCGTCACCGAGAGCCATCTGCCGCTGATCTATCTCAACCAGGTCGGCGGCCAGGACGAACTCGTATTCGACGGCGCGAGCTTCGTGCTCAACGCCGACCGCTCGCTCGGTGCGCAATTGCCGTCCTTTGCCGAGAGCATCACCACGCTGAGCTTCGAGAAGGCCGACGGCCACTGGCGCTGCAGCGGTCCGATCGCCAAAGTGCCGGAAGGCGACGAGGGCGACTATGCCGCCTGCGTGCTCGGCCTGCGCGACTACGTGAACAAAAACGGTTTCCCCGGCGTGCTGATGGGCATCTCCGGCGGTATCGACTCCGCACTTTGCGCCGCCATCGCCGTGGATGCGCTCGGAGCCGACCGCGTGCGCGGTATCATGCTGCCATTCCGCTACACCGCGCAGGTGTCGCTCGACGATGCCGACAAGCTCGCGAAGGCACTCGGCTTCCGCTACGAGATCCTGCCCATCGCCGATGCGGTCAACGGCTTCGAGAAAATTCTCGCCGATACCTTCAAGGGTCTCGCGCGCGACATCACCGAAGAGAACCTGCAGGCCCGCACCCGTGGCACGCTGTTAATGGCCGTCTCCAACAAGACCGGCGCGATGGTCGTCACCACCGGCAACAAGTCGGAAATGTCGGTCGGCTATGCCACGCTCTATGGCGACATGAACGGCGGCTTCAATCCGATCAAGGACATCTACAAGACCGAGGTGTTCCGGCTCTCGACGCTGCGCAATTCATGGAAGCCCGAAGGCGCGCTTGGCCCCGATGGCGAGGTGATCCCGGTCAATATCATCGTGCGACCGCCGACCGCGGAATTGCGCGAGAACCAGACTGATCAGGACTCGCTGCCGCCCTACGATATCCTCGATGGCATTCTTGAGCGTCTGGTCGAGCGCGAGGAGCCGCTGTCGGAGATCGTCGCGGCCGGCTTCGAGAAGGACGTGGTGACGCGGATCGATCGGCTGCTCAACATCGCCGAATACAAGCGCCGGCAGGCGGCACCGGGCGTGAAAGTGACGCGGAAGAACTTTGGCAGGGATCGCCGCTATCCTATCACCAACAAGTTTCGCGATCTGGCCAATCCATTGCCGAAGCCCGATGAAGGGTGGTGACGCGACCCGGCAAGGGCACCAGCGAAGCGTTTGAATGAAGCTGTAGGGCAAATGACGCCCTACAAACCCGTCGTGTATCAGCGCGTGATCCCGTCACCGCGCCGTTTTGGCCACCGCCGCAAAGGTTGAATCGCTCAGGACGCCACCGCCCTGAAACAGGGTGACGACGGGTGAGGATGCGGCGCTGGTGCTGTTCTTGATGTCATACAGCGCCGAGAAACGGTTCAGCAGTTTGGCCAGCTTTGCGGGATCGGCGAGGTCCTTCAGATTGAGGTGTTTCTCCACCACCTTGGCCTGCCGATCGATGTCCATGGCGCCGACCTCGTCCGGCAGGCTGAAGATGGTGCGGAACACTTCCGCCAGCGCCTTGTCCGCAAGCAGGTCATAGGCCGAAGTGATGCTCGGCGCCTTGCGCTCGAAGTAGAGCGCGAGCCGCACGCCGGGATTGCTTTCGCCCTGCTGCGTCTCCAGCGTCTGCTGCAAATATTTGTGCTGGGTTTCCATAAACTGGTCCCGGGTCTGCGGCCCAAATTTCGGTAGCCGCGCGATCTCACCGTCGTCGTCGAAATTGAACGAGGCCACCAGTTCCGCGAAACGCGGATCGGTTTGCGTATTGACGAAGCTCTTGGGGTTGTTGAGGTCAGAGTCGAACATCTTGCGCAGGTCGGCGGTGCTCACCTTGTCGGGCTCGAGACCCTTAGCGACGAGCGCGATATCGATCAGCTTGCGGTCGGCGAGCAGGTCCTTGATGCTTTCGACATTGGCGATGTTGTTTTGATAATAGACCGCGTCCTTGTCGGCCGCCTTGCGCAGCTCGGTCTGTTCCTTGTCGCTCGTGAAGCGGGTCTTGGCGATAATGTAGTCCTTCATCACCTGGGTGACTTCGGTCGCGTCCTGCGCCACCACAGGCGTCGTGATATTTCCGCTACTGTCGAAATTGAATGCCCGAGCAAGCTGAACGTATCGGTCGTCGTGCAGCTTGTTCACGTAGCTCTTCGGATCGTCCGGATCGCTTTTGAGGACGTTCTTGATGATTGTCGGCGAAACCTCTTCGGGATCGAGGCCAAATGATTTCAGAGCAAAATTATAGACGTTTGGCGTCTTGAGAAAGGCATCGACCGTGGTCACCCTGGCGAGACCGGCGCGATACTGCTTGATCAGCGATGCCGCGTACTTTTCGTCCGCTGCGAGATAGGTCGCGCCCTGGCTGTTGACATATTTGGCATGGGTGTCGGTCAGCTGCGCGGCTGTCTGCGCAGACGTTCCGGTGGGCAATGTGCCGTCGGGCGAGAACTCGAAAGCGCCGGCAAGCGCCACATAGCTGTCGATCGTCTTCAGTGCATCCTTATAGCTGAGGATGCTGACCTCATTCATCGATCCGCGCGCGCGCTCCAGATCGATCTTCTGGCGCAGATCGGCCATGTCGGCGCCCGGCTGTTTCAATGCCGCCATGTATGTGTCGATCTTGCCGGCCGCATCGAGCATCGCTGCTTGGGCCTTGGTGATATTCGCATTGATGTCGTCCTTCTGCGACACCCAAACGGAATTGACATAGCTGTTTGGATCGGACGGATCGCTGCTCAGCACCTGGCTCATCGTGTCGTGGGACCAGTGATTCTTGTCGATGCCGAAGGCCGAGAAAACATAATCGCGCAGTTCGTCGTCGGCGAGCAGGCCATTGACGTTCGTGATCTTTCCGATCGTGAGATTGTAGTAGTTCTTGTTCACGTCGATGGCATCGACCCCGCGCTGCGCTACGGCCGTGTACAGACCGATCATGTCATCGGCCTGGTTCGCAGACTGGGCGGTGTTGGTGCCGCTGCTGCTGGTTCCGAAGGGGAAGGCTGCTGCGAAATCCCGGTAACGCTTGTCGCTCAGCTTGTTGGCGAAACTGTTGGCATCGGAGAGATCGCTTTCCAGCACCTTGCGCAGGAAGGCCTTGGCATAGGCCATGTCCTCCAGACCATAGGCCGTCGTTGCATAGGTATAGAGCCGATAGTCGTTCAGGAGATCATCGACGGTTTTCACCTTGTCGATATTTTCCTTGTAATAGGCCGTATCCCGCGAGACGGCGGCCTGTTGCGATATCCGCGTCAGCGATTGGGTGAGATTGCGGGAGACGATATTATAGTTGAGATAAGTCGAGACCATCCGAACACCCTTGCGGTTTGGCGTGAGCCTACCGTTCGGAGGTTGTCCGAAGCTGGACGCAATGGCTGTGTGCCGTCGTTGCCTGGCCGGGCGAGGAGGCGAGGCTTAGCGTGGCACGTTGTTCGGCAGGAATTGCGGGCCGACGGTCCGGATCTGGCCAGGAGTGGACGGTGTCACCGGTTGCGCGGGAACTGCAGCAGCAGGCGCATCGGTCGCCGCGCCCTTCTTCAATGCGGCGGGTGTGCCCTTGCCCTGCGGCTGCGACATCCGCTTGGCACGTTCCTCGGTGACGATGATGTCGCCATTCTCCGCTGCCGATTTGTCGTCGACATTCTTCAACGCCTCGGACCAGGTCTGACCTTGCGCCTTGCAGGAGCACGACGGGTTGAATTCGGTGCGATACTTGAAAGCGTTCGGCGACGACGAATAGGGCTGTCCCGAAACCGAGACGGCCGCGTTCATGTCCTCGCCGGGATTGCGATAGGTGAACAGGTTGGCGTCGGAGGCCGGGCAGAGATTCTTGCAGGTCCGCTCGTCATCGCCGAAACGCGCCGGGATCGTCGCGAACGAGATGGGGAAATAGAAGCCATCGCAGGTGCGCACGCAGACGGTGCGATAGGTGCCGGACGGAACGGGCGACATATTGCCGTCCATCGGCGGCGCGCCGGGGCTTGGCTCGTTGTTGCCGAACAGATTGTTGAGGAAGCCGCCGGGGCCTGAGTTCTGCGGTGCTGCCTGACGCGCAGCGGCGGCGTATTGCGGGCCACAATTGTTTTGCGCCAGCGCCAGCAGCACCGAGCGGCGCTGGGTATCACGGTCCGAACTGCCGGGCGTGCCGACACGCAGACGTTCGAGATTGCTGGTGATCTGATCCAGATTGCCGCGCATCTGCTGGATCTGGTTGTTGACCGGGCCGCACTGCTGCGACTGGCCGTTGAACAGCGAGAAGAAGCCGGAGCTGTCGCAGCCCATCCGCTTGGCCTGCGCCGAGACGCGATCGAGTTCGCTTTGCTGTTTGGCCGCGGCGTCCTCATAGCGGCGAAGCTGTTCGGCGCGCGCGGGATCTAGGCCGTTGCCGCGATCGACCGTCGCAAGCTGCGCTTCGAGGCGTCCGCACATCGGATTGGCAGAGCCCTGCTGCTGCGCCTGGCTCGGCGGATAGACCTGCTGCGCGGGATAGCCCGGTGGCGGTCCGTTCTGCGCCAATGCAGGAGTGCCCAGCGACAGCGCACCAACCAGTGCGGCACCAACGAAAGCCCAGCGAGAAAGGGAAGCAGTCACAGTGTCAGACATATCCGGCCAATGCGCGAGTCAGAAGCGAGCGAGACAGAAACAAGCGGGGTGGTGCGGCGTCACGCGTCGATACCGCCGCCAACCTCTCGCCGACGTTGCCAGACGCGCGCGATGAAAATGCGGCGGCGAACGCGGCTTTCCATAGCTGCTTCTCGCGGCAGGGTCACGTCGTTTCCGGGGCCTCACTGTGGCCGCAAGCGTGACGCAAGAAAGTCGCAAGCTGGCAGATGTCAGCGCTGGCAGGTAATCGCAACGAATTCGTCGCATTTGCCGTGATGGCAGGCGCTGCCCGACGTCGGGACCGAGCCGGTCACTTCATCGGGATCGACGCGGCGATAGGCGACGGCCTGGTCGAAGGCGCGCGATTTGCAATAGGACAGGGCGGCATGCGCGCCGCACTTCTCGCCACGGGCGAGGCACTGATCGATGCCGTAACCGTCAGACTGGTTGGCGATGATGAAGACGCGGGAATCGGCAAAGGCCGAGGAAGCGGCCAGAACAAATGCCGCCGTCAGAACGACTGAAATGGATTTCATAACTCACCGAATGAATGAGGAAATTCGCCTCATTCGATACGCCCCAAAGATTAACAATCATTAACCATGGACGGCGTAGCGATGGATTGAGGCCGAAATCAGCCCCTTTACGGCAAGGTTCCACACCCTTGACGGGCCACCTGGGGTTGCCCCATGGTGCCCCGGTGAACGGTTCTCTCGCCATTTGTGGCATTTGCCGCGAGATTACGAGCTAGCGATTCGCTGGCTGAGGCCGTCTTTTCTCACACGAGATAATCGGACGCCCGGCCGCAAGGGACGGACATCCATGGAACTGCGCCTTTACGACACTCTGACCCGCGAGAAGCGCGTCTTCACGCCGATCGATGCCGACAACGTCCGGATGTATGTCTGCGGGCCGACGGTCTACGACTTCGCCCATATCGGCAATGCGCGTCCGGTCATCGTGTTCGACGTGCTGTTCCGGCTGCTGCGGCACATCTACGGCACCGACAAGGTCACCTATGTCCGCAACATCACGGACGTCGATGACAAGATCAACGACCGCGCGTTGCGCGATTTTCCCGGGCTGCCGCTGAACGAGGCCATCCGCCGCGTCACCGAGACCACGTTCAATCAGTTCGAGACTGACGTTCATGCGCTGGGCTGCCTGCCGCCGACCCATCAGCCACGGGCGACGGACTTCGTGTTGCCGCGGCCCGACGGCAAAACCGACATGGTGACGCTGATCAAGGAATTGATCGCGCGCGGCCACGCCTATGAGGCTGCGGGCGAAGTGTTGTTCGACACCCAGTCGATGGCCGACTATGGCGCACTCTCCGGCCGCAAACTGGAAGACCAGCAGGCCGGTGCGCGTGTCGCCGTCGATGCGCACAAGAAGCATCCGACCGACTTCGTGTTGTGGAAGCAGTCATCTGCGGAAGAACCCGGCTGGGAAAGTCCGTGGGGCAGGGGCCGTCCGGGCTGGCACATCGAATGCTCGGCGATGGCGGAGGCCTATCTCGGCACGATCTTCGACATTCATGGCGGCGGTCTCGATCTGATCTTCCCGCATCATGAAAACGAAATCGCCCAGTCGCGCTGCGCCCATGGCACCCATGCGATGGCGAATTACTGGATGCACAACGGCTTCCTGCAGGTCGAAGGGGAGAAGATGTCGAAGAGCCTCGGCAACTTCTTCACCATCCGTGAACTGCTGAACGATTGGCCGGGCGAAGTACTGCGCCTGAACATGCTGAAGACACACTATCGCTCGCCGATCGACTGGACCGTGAAAGGTTTGGAAGAAAGCGCCAAGACGCTCGATGACTGGTATTGGGTCGCAGCGGATGCAACAGGTGGCGACGTCTCCGACAAGGTGATGGAGCCGATGTTCGACGATCTGAATACGTCGCTGGCTGTTGCGGCGTTGCACGGTCTTCGCAACAGTGCGGCAGCAGGCAATGATGGCGATCGCAGCCAATTTGCAGCGTCGTTACGTGCGCTCGGTTTCCTGTCGGAGACGGCTGCTGCATGGAATGGACGCAAACAACAGGCCAGCGGGATCGACGCAGCCAAGGTCGATGGTTTGATTGCGGATCGCACAGCCGCGCGAGCTCGCAAGGACTTCAAGGAGTCCGATCGTATCCGCGACGAACTTGCCGCCATGGGCGTCGTCATCAAGGACTCGAAGGAAGGCACCACTTGGGAGATCGCGCGATGAGCCGACCCGACACACCGTTTCCAAAGCACTGGAAATATTACATCGCGCTGAAATGGGCGCTGATCATCGGCGCGATCGCGCTGGCGCTGAAGCTGGTGGATTTCTGGTGAGTGCGATGGGCGAAGCAAAACCGGCATTGCGGCCGTTCCTGCCGGATGACACCGCGATTGCGGCTGCGATCTATGTGGCCAGCATCGAGGAATTGACGGGCGACGACTACAGCGAAGCGCAGCAGGAAGCCTGGGCTGCCACGGTCGACGACGAGGTGGCCTTCGGCAAGCGGCTGGCGTCGCAACTGACGCTGATCGCGACGCTGGACGGCGTGCCGGTCGGCTTTGCATCGCTGAAGAGCGCCAATCATATCGACCTGCTTTACGTGCATCCGAATGCCGCCCTGCGGGGTGTGGCATCCTTGCTGATCGACGCGATCGAGAAGCTCGCTGGCGCGCGCGGCGCCAAGCTGCTGTCCGTGGATGCCAGCGACACCGCTGAGCCGTTCTTCAAAAAGCGCGGCTACATCCCGACACAGCGCAATAGCGTGCCTGTCAATGATGAGTGGCTTGCCAACACCACGATGCAGAAGACGCTGGGCGAAGCTGGGGCGTCCTAAATCGAGCGAAGACGGCGGGGGAGGAAGACCGATGATCGATCACATCTCCATCGCGGTCAGCAATCTCGAACGTGCCGTGCCATTCTACGAACGCAGCTTCGCGCCGCTTGGCATGACCCGGCTGGTAACACGGCCGGCAATGGTTGGGTTCGGCAAGACCTATCCGGAAGTCTGGATTAATCTGCGTGCAGGCATGACACCGCTATCACCTGATAGCGGTGTGCATCTTTGCCTGCGCGCGAGGACGATGGATGAGGTTGATGCGTTCTATGTGGCAGCTATGGCCGCTGGCGGCGTCTCGGAAAGCGCACCCTCGCTGCGGCCGCATGATCGCGTGCGTTACTACGCGACTTTCATCGCCGATGCCGATGGCAATCGCATCGAGGTGGTGACGTTCCCGAGGGACGACGCCACCACGTCGTAGAAGGCCTCAGAGCCGCGTCGCGACGTCTGGAGCCAGCTTCTTGGCTTCGTCGGAGGCCAGCGCCGCAGCGGTGCGGAGCCGGGGCAGGATGTCTTCGGCACGGTCGGCCGTCAGCACGTCCAGCGGCAGTGTCGGCCGGATGAAGGCGGTCGAGCGCATGTGTTTGAGCAGCTCGAGCAGCGGCTCCCAGAAGTTATCGATATTGGCCATCAGGATCGGCTTGCTGTGGCGGCCGAGCTGTTGCCAGGTGAGCTGTTCGACCAGCTCTTCCAACGTGCCGATGCCGCCGGGCAGGGCGACGAAGGCGTCTGACCGCTCGAACATCAGCCGTTTACGCTCATGCATGTCGTGGGTGACGATCAGTTCCTGGGCGGCGGTCAGCGCGTTTTCGCGCTTGGTCAGGAATTCCGGGATGATGCCAGTGACCCGTCCGCCATTGTCCAGTACGGACTTGGCTACCGCACCCATCAGGCCGATGGAGCCGCCGCCATAGACCAGACCGATGCCTTGCTCGGCCATGATCTTGCCGAGCGTGACGGCTGATTCGACGAAACTAGGATTGGTACCGGGGCCGGAGCCGCAATAGACGCAGATCGTTTTAATTGTGCTCATGGAATCCATGTGGCACTGCGGGATAACAGCGTCAAGACACGGAATGAACGCGATACGGGAAATTCCTGCCCGGGACACCTCTCCGCAGGGAAAAGAATGCTCCGCGAGGGTGCGACGTTCCGGCAAAGCGCCTATATGCATTCTAATGAAATTGACCTCCATTTTGAGCCGGCCCCGGGCCGCAACTCCGTTCGTTCCAGGCGCCGTGCATGTCTGATTCCGATCCCGCGCTGAACGACGAGACAGTTCCTAACCCGGCCCATATCGAACGCGGCACGCTGTTCGGAACGCTCGCCCATTTGTGGCCCTATATCTGGCCGGGCGACCGCGACGACCTGAAGATGCGCGTCGTCTGGTCGATGCTGCTGCTGCTGGTCGCCAAGGCGGCCACACTGACGGTGCCGTTCACCTTCAAATGGGCGATCGATGCGCTGACCGGCGCTGATACGGCTCCGGTCCAGTCCTCGAACTGGACGCTGTGGCTGATCGCATCGCCGGTCGCCATGACCGTCAGCTACGGCGCGATCCGCGTGCTGATGGCGATCTTCACGCAATGGCGCGATGGCATCTTTGCCAAAGTGGCGATGCATGCGGTGCGCAAGCTCGCCTATCTCACTTTCGTCCATATGCACGAACTGTCGCTGCGCTTTCATCTGGAGCGCAAGACCGGTGGTCTGACGCGGGTGCTCGAACGCGGCCGCGCAGGCATCGAAGTCATCGTGCGGATGGTCATCCTGCAACTGGTGCCGACCATTGTCGAGCTGTTGCTGGTGATGGGTGTGCTGCTCTGGCAGTTCGACTGGCGCTATGTGCTGGTCGTGGCGATCACCGTGGTCGTCTACATGTACTACACGTATCTCGCGACCGAGTGGCGCATCGCCATCCGCCGCAACATGAACGAGTCCGATACCGAGGCGAATACTAAGGCGATCGACTCGCTGCTGAACTACGAGACGGTCAAATATTTCAGCGCCGAAACGCGTGAGGCTGAACGTTACGACAAGACGGTCGAACGCTTCGAGCGCGCCAGCGTCAAGACCTATACCTCGCTGGCCGTGCTCAATACCGGGCAGGCGATCATCTTCACGCTCGGTCTGACATCGACGATGCTGATGTGCGCGGTCGGCGTGCGCAACGGCACCCACACGGTGGGTGATTTCGTCATGATCAACGCCATGATGATCCAGCTCTACCAGCCGCTGAATTTCATGGGCATGGTCTATCGCGAGATCAAGCAGGCGATCATCGACATCGAGAAGATGTTCGGTGTCCTGAACCGCAATCCGGAAGTGAAGGATATTCCAGGAGCAAAGCCGCTGCTGGTGACGTCAGGTGCCGTGCGCTTCGACGATGTACGTTTCGCCTATGACCCGGAGCGGCCGATCCTGAAGGGGCTCTCCTTCGAGGTGCCGGCCGGCAAGACCGTCGCCATCGTCGGCCCGTCGGGCGCCGGCAAGTCGACGATCTCGCGACTGCTGTTCCGACTGTATGATGTGTCGGGCGGAACGATCTCTATCGATGGCCAGAACATCCGCAATGTCACGCAGGCCTCGCTACGCCAGTCGATCGGTATGGTCCCGCAGGACACCGTGCTGTTCAACGACACCATCCGCTACAACATCCGCTATGGCCGCTGGGACGCGACGGACGAAGAGGTCGAGGAAGCCGCTCGCATGGCGCAGATCGACCCCTTCATCCGGATGTCGCCGAAGGGCTACGAGACTGAAGTGGGCGAGCGCGGCCTGAAACTCTCCGGCGGCGAAAAGCAGCGCGTGGCCATTGCGCGGACCGTGCTGAAGGCGCCGCCGATCCTGCTGCTCGACGAAGCAACGTCGGCGCTCGATAGCCATACCGAGCAGGAGATCCAGGACGCGCTGGAGAAGGTCTCGCAGGGCCGCACCTCGCTGGTGATCGCGCATCGGCTGTCCACCATCGTCGGCGCCGACGAGATCATTGTGCTCGATCAGGGCCGGATCGCCGAGCGGGGCACCCATGGCCAGTTACTGGCCGCCGGCGGTCTCTATGCCAGCATGTGGAACCGGCAGCGCGAGGCCCAGGAGGCCCGCGAGCGGCTGGCCCAGATCGATGACGATGCCGTCGCCCCCAATCGCACCCCGCCTGTTGTCGACGACGACCGGCTGATGACGCCTGACGCGGCGGAATAATCTCTGCTAAAGCAGGGCCAGATTCTGCCCGAACCCAGGTTTTAAGCACCCATGTCCATTGCAAATTCCATCCGTGGCCAGATCCCGCCGATCCACAAGGAAGGCTATCCTTTCATCGGCGCCTTTGCGCTGGCGAGCCTGGTGCTGTTCTGGATCTGGACGCCGCTGGGCTGGATCGGAACGGTCCTGACGGTCTGGTGCACGCTGTTCTTCCGCGATCCGGTCCGCGTGACCCCGACCCGCGAGGGTGTCGTGGTGTCGCCTGCCGACGGGAAAGTGTCGATGGTGCAGCCGGTGCTGCCGCCGGCCGAACTCGGCCTCGGCGACCAGCCGCTGCTGCGCATCTCGGTGTTCATGAGCGTCTTCAACGTCCATGTGAACCGCAGCCCGGTGGCTGGCCGGATCGAGCGCATCGCCTATCGGCCGGGCAAGTTCATCAATGCCGAACTGGACAAGGCCAGCGAGGACAATGAGCGCAATTCGTTGGTGATTTCGACCCCCGGCGGCCGGATCGGCGTCGTGCAGATCGCAGGGCTTGTGGCGCGCCGGATCGTGTCCTTCGTGCGCGAGGGCCAGACCCTGAGCGCCGGCGAGCGCTTTGGCCTGATCCGCTTCGGCTCCCGGCTGGATATCTACCTGCCGGAAGGCAGCAAGGCGCTGGTGGCCGTGGGGCAGACCGCGATTGCCGGCGAGACCGTGCTGGCCGATTTCAGGATCGGTGACGGCGGCCGCACCTACCGCGTCGATTAACCCGGGTGACAACCCCGGGGGATTGCCTGCGAGGGTGATTAACCCCGATTTCCTGCCGCTTTGGGCGGCAGGACGCCACAATGGCGGAGCAGGGTGGGATTTGCTAGGATCACGCCATGCAAATGCCTTCTGACCAGTCTCCCGAGACGCGCCGCCGCCGGTTCCGGACCATTCCGATCCGGATGCTGGTGCCGAACATGATCACGCTGCTGGCGATCTGCGCCGGCCTGACGGCGATCCGCCTGTCCACCGAGGGCCGGATGGAACTCGCGGTTGCGGCCATCGTGTTCGCCGCCGTGCTCGATGGCGTCGACGGCCGTGTCGCCCGCATGATAAAGGGCCAGTCCAAATTCGGCGCCGAACTCGACAGCCTGGCTGACTTCGTCAATTTCGGCGTGGCGCCCGGCCTGATCCTGTATTTCTGGCAGCTCCACGATCTCAGCAATGCCGGCTGGATCGCCGCGATGGTGTTCGCCATCGCCGGCAGCCTGCGGCTGGCGCGTTTCAATGCCACCATGGACGATCCGGATAAGCCGGCTTTTGCCGCGAACTTTTTCACGGGCATGCCGGCGCCGCTGGGCGCACTCACCGTGATGCTGCCGATCTATCTGGGCTTCCTGGGCATGCCGATGCCGCCGGCGATCCTGACGACCCTCTATACGCTGCTGGTGGGCTTCCTGATGGTGTCGCGGCTGCCGGTGTTCTCCGGCAAGGCCGTGAACATGCGGGTGCCGCGCGAGCTGGTGCTGCCGGTGTTCGTCGGCGTCGTGCTCTTCATCGCGCTGCTGATCGGCTACCCTTGGCACATCCTGTCGGCGCTCTCGATCATGTATCTGCTGAGCCTGCCGCTGGGCTGGAAATCGTATCGCGATCAGGAACGTGCGCTCGCCGCGCAGTCGGTGGTCCCTGTCGATCCGGCCGCGCCCCATGCATCGACGCCCTATACGGCGGGTGCGCCTGAGATCGCACCGGATGATCGGCCCGCACGCCTGAACTGATTGTCCATCTCGCGAACAATTCATGCAGCCGCTTTCCACGACGAAAGCGGCTGCATTTCGTTTTGGGCATGCGGTGAAGTCGGCTATATCGGAGGTCACTCAGCGACGACGACGTCCCGCGAAGACGGGATGCAATAATCACCCACAGGAGAACGCCGTGACGAATACCGCGATCGGTCCGCTGCCCGCATCCGTTCTGGAAGCACTGGGCCGCTACGACACGCCAACTATCTGCAACGCGATGGAGATCGTGGCACCCGAGCGCCGGCTGATCGGTTACACCACACGTCCGCTGGTTTGTCCGTTTCCCAATCTGCCGCCCATCGTCGGCTATGCACGCACCGCGACCATTCGCGCGACCATGGCCTCCGGCCTGCCTGCCGCGGAGCAGAAGGCGCGGCGGCTCGCTTACTACGAGTATGTCGGTACGGGCGTCGGTCCGCGTATCAGCGTGATCCAGGATATCGACGGGCCCGACGCGGGCTATGGCGCGTTCTGGGGCGAGGTGAACAGCGCCGTGCACAAGGCGCTCGGTTGCCTCGGTGTGGTCACCGATGGCTCGATCCGCGATATCCCGCAATGGGCGCCTGACTTCCAGGCGCTCGCCGGCACGATCGGTCCGTCGCATGCGCATGTGCATGTGAGCGAGTTCGGCAATGAAATACGCGTGGCCGGCATGAGTGTTCGTTCGGACGATCTGATCCATGCCGATCAGCACGGTGCGGTTGTGATCCCGCTCGACGTCGCCGCGAAACTGCCGGAAGCGGCGGAGCTGTGCGGGCGGCGCGAGACACCCATTCTCGATATCGCGCGCAGTCCTTCATTCACGCTCGAGAAGCTGAAAGAGGCGATGGCGCGCTCGTCGGAAATACACTGAAATCCGGGGCTATTAAGACTAACGATAAAGGTTAGATGCCGATCATACCGAACCTCCTCCGGTTGCTTGCGCGGCCGGAGGGCTTCGGGCTAACTGCCCGTTCCGCCGTTAAGACCGGCATTGGAGACGGTATTGCCTCAGACCAAGGATATGAAGAAGGCCTGGAATGAGCGCGCAAATCGTGACCCGTTCTTTTACGTCGAGACCGAGTTGTGGGATCACGATCCCGAAAAATTCTTCGCACTCGGTCGGGAACGCGCGGCACTGCTGATCGATCCCGTTCTCGCAAAATATGCAGTTGATCCCGTCGGCAAGACGGCGGTCGATATCGGCTGCGGTGTCGGACGTTTCACGCAGGCACTTGGCCGGCGTTTCACCAGGGCTGTCGGCATCGATGTGTCCGACGTCATGGTGGAGAAGGCGAAGGCGGCGGCAGCGGCGTTCAGCAATCTCGACTTCGTCGCCGGCAATGGTGTTGTGTTTCCGTGTGCGTCCGAGACCGCGGACTTCGTATGGTCATATGAAGTCTTTCAGCACATGCCGTCGCATGATGTCGTGAAGGCCAATCTGGTCGAGGTGGCCCGCATCCTGCGTCCATCCGCGCTTGGACTCATTCACTTCCGAACGGCGCATGAGTATCCAACCATCCTCTGGCATATCGCCAAGTTCGTCCCGACGCCTGTCATCCAGCGTTTGAAAATGATGCTCGGCAAGGATCCGCTGACGGCGGATACGTCGTGGCGTGGTGCAAAGCCGCTGCCGAAGAACACGATCGCCGACTTTTGCGTGGCCGCCGGCCTCAAGCCGATCGAGTTTCTCGATGACCCGACCCACGCGCCGGGATCACGTACCTTCGTGGTCGTTCAGCGCGCTGCCTGACGCCGCACAATCGTCCTCAATCTGTCTGCTGAACGAACTTTCAGTATCGCTCCACGCACGCTCGCGCGTCATTAATCTATCATTAATGGACCGTGAAGCGGTAACGCGTCCTTAATCGCAATATCGCTAAGGTACCTTCGCGCGGCCTGATCTCGAGGCGTGCCGCCGTCCAGGACGGGCGTCGTTCGATACGTGTATAGCGTCGGAGTTGACATGGATATCACAACACTCGTCGGTTTTGTCGCTGGCATCATTGTGCTGTGTACCCTGGTCCTCATGGGCGGCAGCTTCGGGATGTTCTATGACATCCACGCCGTCATCATCATTTTCGGCGGTTCGTTCGCCGCGACGCTGATCCGCTTTCCGCTCTCGTCCATCCTTCATGGCATTCCTCTTGGCGCCAAATTTGCGTTCACGCTGAGCCGTCTGAACGCTCGTGATCTCGTTGACGAACTCGCCCGCATCGCGGAAATCGCGAGGAAGCAGGGACCGGTCGGACTGGAAAAAGTCGAAACTGATGACGCATTCCTCGCCAAGGGAATCCGCTTCGTTGCTGACGGCTACGATCTCGAATTCATCCGCGACAATCTCGAGCGCGACCGCGATAATTTCCTCATGCATCTCGATGAAGGCTCGAAGATCTACCGCGCCATCGGCGATTGCGCCCCGGCCTTCGGCATGATCGGTACGCTGCTGGGCATGGTGCAGATGTTCTCGAACATGTCCGATCCGTCCAAGCTCGGACCGTTCATGGCTGTCGCGCTACTCGCTACATTGTACGGCGCTATCGTCGGCAACCTGATCTGTTTGCCGATCGCCGACAAACTGCACGTCAAGGTGCTCGATGAGGAGACCAACCGCACGCTCATCATCGACGGCATCCTGATGATCCGCGACTCGAAGAGCCCGGCGCTGGTCCGTGAAATGCTGCTGGCCTATCTGCCCGAGAAGCACCGCCATGACGAAAGTGAGCCGGTCCCAGCGTAACACACTGGAGGCAGGCTCGGAGCACGTCCGATGGCGAAGAAAAAACGCGGAGAAGCACACGGCGGCCATGGCTGGTTCGTGACCTTCGCCGACCTGATGGCGCTGCTGCTCAGCTACTTCGTCATGCTCGTCGCATTCTCCAGCCCTGATGGCGCCAAGCTCAAGATCGTTGCCGGCTCGGTCCGCGAAGCCTTTGGCGTGCAGTCCGATGCGCGCTATTCCGGCGTGATCGAGTCCGACGGTCTGCCGACGCGCGGCCAGACGAAGAACAAGGACCATGTGTCGCCGGACGATGCGTCGAACATTACCAGTCCGAGCGAGAAGGGCGGCCGTCCCGCGGGCGCCAAGCTGAAGATGGATCGCGAGTTCGCGCTCGCCTCGGCGTCACTGCGGCAGGCGCTACAGGACATGCCGGAGATCAACGAGATCTCCAAGAACATCATGTTCGAGGAGACCAAGCAGGGTCTGAATCTGGAGATCATCGATCAGAACGGCCGCTCGATGTTTGCTGACGGATCCAAGGTTCCCTATGAGCGCACCCGCCTGTTGCTGCAGAAACTCGCCGGACCGCTGAAGGCAACGCCGCTGCGTGTGGCCATCGTCGGCCACACTGCTGCGGGCTTCGTGCCGGCGCGGAGCGAATACGACGCATTCGATCTGTCGGCCGATCGCGCCAATGTCGTTCGACAGATTCTCGAACGGGAAGGCCTGCCGTCGTCCCATATCTTCTCGGTGTCGGGCAAGGCAGACAGCCAGCCGTTATTCCCCGATGATCCGACCATGGCCGCCAACCGGCGGGTGACCATTACGCTGATGCGGGAAGACCCGCCGCTGCCGCCAAACCTCAAGCCGTAAAACAGTCAATTCCTTTTTTACTGCTCCAGCCTCTTTTTTTGCTGGGCAATGCCGATTTTTGCCGCGCTCCCGATAAGCGATCTGCGGCAGGATAGGCTAGTGTTCCGGTTGACTGGCATTGTCCGGCGCGCCATAGCCGGGTCCGGATTGTCCAGAGGCGTTACGAGCAGAATGGCCGTTACGGAAACAACAGGCGAGGGACCGATCGAAGTTCCGGTTCATACCGGGTTCTGGTCGCTCACGGTCGGCAGCATCGGCGTGGTGTTCGGCGACATCGGAACGTCGCCACTTTACGCGTTCCGCGAGGCGGTACACGGCGCGACGCATGGCGCGCCGGTGACGCCCGTCATCGTGCTCGGTGTGCTCTCGCTGATCCTGTGGGCGCTGTTCATCGTCGTGACCGCCAAATATGTGCTGTTCCTGCTGCGCGCCGACAACAATGGCGAGGGCGGGACACTCTCGCTGATGGCGCTGGGCCAGCGCGCCTTGGGGCGGCGGAGCTTGCCGCTGATGGTACTGGGCGTAATCGGCGCCTCGATGTTCATCGGCGATTCCATGATCACCCCCGCGATCTCGGTACTGTCGGCGGTGGAAGGTCTGAAACTCAAGGCGCCTGCGCTCGAGCCCTATGTCGTGCCGGTTACGGTCGCGATTCTCGTGGTGCTGTTTTCCGTTCAGCGGATTGGCACCGCCAAGGTGGCCTCCGCCTTCGGTCCGGTGATGATCATCTGGTTCACGGCGCTCGCGCTGATGGGCGCCTCGCATATCTTCGATGATCCGACGGTGCTGAAGGCGATCAATCCGTATTATGCCGTGCAGTTCATGCTGACCCACGGGACCATCGGTCTGGTGACCCTGGGCGCAGTCTTCCTGGCCGTCACCGGCGGCGAGGCGCTCTACGCGGATCTCGGCCATTTCGGCCGCAGGCCAATTCAATACGGCTGGTTCTTCTTCGTGCTGCCGGCGCTGATGATTAATTATTTCGGGCAGGGTGCGCTGGTGCTGTCGAACCCGGCCGCGATCGAAAATCCGTTCTATCGGATGGCACCGGAATCGATGCTGTTGCCACTGATCGCGCTGGCGACGGCTGCCACCGTGATCGCGAGCCAGGCGGTGATCACCGGCGCCTATTCATTGGTGCGTCAGGCGGTGCAGCTTGGCCTGCTGCCGCGCTTCGAAGTGCGCTTCACATCCGAGACCCATGCCGGCCAGATCTATCTGCCCCGCGTCAATCGTCTGTTGCTGATCGGCGTGCTGCTGCTGGTGCTGCTGTTCAAGTCGTCGAGTGGTCTTGCATCTGCTTATGGCATCGCCGTCTCCACCACCATGGTGGTCGATGGCATCATGGGCTTCGTGGTGATCTGGAAGCTGTGGAACTGGAAGGCCGCGACCGCCGCTGCGATCATCGCGCCGCTGGTGTTCGTCGATCTGGCCTTCTTCAGCGCCAATCTCCTGAAGCTGCTGGAAGGCGCCTGGGTGCCGCTGCTGTTCGGCGTGCTGATGGCCGGCATGATCTGGACTTGGCGCCGCGGCGCGGCGATCCTCATCAACAAGACGCGTCGTATCGAAGTGCCACTGCGCGATCTCATCAAGAGCCTGGAAAAGCGGCCCCCCCATATCGTGAAGGGCACCGCGGTGTTTCTCACCAGCGATCCCGAATTCGTGCCGACGGCGCTGCTGCATAACCTGAAGCACAACAAGGTTCTGCACGAACACAATGTGATCCTGACCATCGAGACCGCGCAGACGCCGAAGGTCGATGTGACCGAACGCGTTCGCATGGAGAATATCAGCGACAAGTTCTCGATGGTGAAGCTGCGCTTCGGCTTCATGGAATCGCCAAACGTCCCCAAGGCGCTGGTCGTCGCGCGCAAGCTCGGCTGGCAATTCGACATCATGGCGACGTCGTTCTTCGTGTCGCGGCGCTCGCTGAAGCCGTCGGCGCAATCCGGCATGCCGCTGTGGCAGGATCATCTTTTCATTGCGCTCAGCCGTTCGGCGAACGACGCCACCGACTATTTCCAGATTCCCACCGGACGCGTGGTGGAGGTCGGTACTCAGGTGACGATCTAAACCTCACCTTTTGTCATGTCCGGTTCCCGGATTTGCGCTACAACGGGTGCGATCATCGGGGCCGGGAACGGCCTCGCTGCCCCGCTGTTCAGAGATTTGCCGTTCAAAGACTTGCCATCCAGAAGTTTTCGAGGCCGTTTCCATGACCACTGATAGCGCTTCTCCCGCCGTGGCATCCCCGGCGGACCCTTCCCATGGGCACTCCACGGCCAGCTTTGGCTCGCTCGTCATGGGCAGTATCGGGGTCGTCTATGGCGACATTGGCACCAGCCCGCTTTACGCGCTCCGTGAGGCGCTGGTCGCGGCCGGGGGCCACAAGGCACCGGGCGTGGACAATGAAGCGATCCTGGGCGTCCTGTCGCTGATCCTGTGGGCCCTGATCATCGTGGTGACGCTCAAATACGTCGTGCTGCTGCTGCGTGCCGACAACAACGGCGAGGGCGGCCCGCTGGCCCTGATGGCGCTGGCGCAGCGTGCGATAGGATCGAGCGGGACAGTGGTCGTGATGCTCGGCATTATCGCGGCGGCGCTGTTCTATGGCGACGCCGTGATTACGCCGGCATTGTCGGTCCTGTCAGCCATCGAGGGCGTCAAGCTCGTCACCACGGCGTTCGATCCCTACGTCGTGCCGATCACCATTGTGATTTTGGTGGCGCTGTTCGCCGTGCAATCACGCGGCACCGCGAAGGTCGCGACGTTTTTCGGACCAATCATGTGTCTGTGGTTCGTCGTGATCGCGGTGGCGGCGATTCCGCAGATCGTGAAACATCCCGAAGTGCTCGCGGCCCTCAATCCGGTGCATGCGATCTATTTCATGTTCCACCACGGCATCATCGCTTTTGTCACGCTGGGCGCTGTGTTCCTTGCGGTGACGGGTGCCGAAGCGCTCTATGCTGACCTGGGCCATTTCGGCAAAAAGCCGATCCAGCTGGCCTGGCTGTTCCTGGTATTGCCATCGCTGGCCATCAATTATTTCGGTCAGGCTGCGCTGGTGATGCATGATCCGACCGCGCTGGAAAATCCTTTCTATCTGATGTTTCCCGACTGGGCGCTGATCCCCATGGTCGTGCTCGCAGCAACTGCGACCGTGATCGCCAGCCAGGCCGTGATAACTGGCGCCTATTCGCTGACGCAGCAGGCGATCCAGCTCGGCCTGCTGCCGCGCTTCGAGATCCGCCATACGTCCGAGAGCCATTCCGGCCAGATCTACATTCCGCGCGTCAACATGCTGCTGCTCATCGCTGTGATCGTGCTGGTCGTGCTGTTCAAGTCGTCGAGCTCGCTGGCCTCGGCCTATGGCATTTCGGTCACCGGCACCATGGTCGTCACCGCGATGATGGGCTTCGTGGTCATCTGGCGGGGCTGGAAGTGGTCGCCGATCGCAGCCGCGGCATTAATTGCACCGTTTCTCGTGATCGACGTCACGTTTTTGACCGCGAACCTTCTGAAGGTATTCGACGGCGGCTGGGTGCCGTTGGTGATGGGCGGCGCGATCATTCTCTTGATGTATACGTGGCGGCGCGGCAGCCGCCTGCTGTTCGAAAAGTCGCGCAAGCTGGAGTTTCCGCTGGCCGATCTCGTTGCGATGCTGGAAAAGCGGCCGCCGCAACGCGTGGCCGGCACGGCGGTGTTTCTCACCAGCGATCCGCAGAGTGCGCCGACGGCGCTGATGCATAGTCTGAAACACTACAAAGTGCTTCACGAGAAGAATGTTATTCTCACTATCGAGACGGCACCGACGCCGCGCATCGATCCGAGCGAACGCGTACGCATGGAAGAGATCAGCGCAACCTTCTCGAAGATCACGCTGCGTTTCGGCTTCATGGAATCGCCGAATGTGCCGAAATCCCTGGCGATTGCGCGCAAGACCGGCTGGCAGTTCGACATCATGTCGACGTCGTTCTTCCTGTCGCGCAGGGCGCTGAAGCCGGCCGCCCATTCCGGCATGCCGCGCTGGCAGGATCATCTGTTCATCGGGCTCAGCCGCACCGCCAATGACGCGACCGACTATTTCCAGATCCCCACGGGGCGGGTCGTCGAGGTCGGGACGCAGGTGACCATTTAAGGCCTGATCCCGAAAAGTGGACCTGCGGTTTTCGGGCAAGATCAGGCCCGACAATAAGCTCTTCCGGCGCTTGATTTTCGCCGCGCGAGAGGCGACGTTGGCGCCCGAAAACAGGGGCGTTTCCGCCTCTTCGCATTCGCTCCGGACACCGGGGCGCCAGGAGGTTTGTGGTGGCAGGCGAAGCTCATACCGTTCACGATTTGACGCCCGAGGAAGTCTCCAAGGGGATCACTGAGGGCAAGTATCTGCTGGTTGATGTGCGCGAGCCCAACGAAGTGGCTGTGGAGGCCTATCCGGATGCGGTGGTGGTCCCGCTGTCGACCTTCGACAGTGCCGATCTGCCTGATCCCGCGGGCAAGCAGATCGTCTTTGCATGCCGGTCGGGCAAGCGTTCGGTGACCGCCTCGCTGGCCGCCCAGGCCGATGGCTTTGCCTATGACAAGCATCTCGCCGGCGGCATTATCGGATGGAAGGCTGCGGGCCTGCCGACCAAGGCTGGCTGACCCCTCGATGAACAAGATCTTCTCTGAGCTGCCCGTCACGGTGTTCGAGGCGATGTCGCAGCTTGCGCGCGACCACAACGCCATCAATCTGGGGCAGGGCTTTCCCGATCATCCCGGTCCCGACGATATCCGTCAGGCGGCCGCCGATGCGGTGCTGAACGGCTACAACCAGTATCCGTCGATGATGGGTATCCCGGAGCTGCGCCAGGCGATCGCCACGCATTACAAGCATTGGCACAAGCTCGACCTGGATCCGATGTCCGAGGTGATGGTGACCTCCGGTGGCACCGAGGCACTGACATCGTCGATCCTCGCGGTGGTCGAGCCCGGCGATGAAGTCGTCTGCTTCCAGCCGGTCTATGATTCCTATCTGCCGATCATTCGTCAGGCCGGCGGCATTCCGCGTCTGGTCAGTCTGAAGCCGCCGCATTGGCGTCTGACGGAAGAAGACCTGCGCGCGGTCTTCAATCACAAGACCAAGGCCGTGCTGTTCAACAGCCCGCTGAATCCAGCTGCGGTGGTGTCGCCGCGCGAGGACCTCGAACTGCTGGCGAAGTTCTGTCAGGAATTCGATACGATCGCGATCTGCGACGAAGTCTGGGAACACGTGACCTTCGACGGCCACGACCATATCCCGCTGATCACCATTCCCGGCATGCGCGATCGCACCATCAAGGTTGGCTCGGCCGGCAAGATCTTCTCGCTCACGGGCTGGAAGATCGGCTTCGTCTGTGCGCCGCCGCATCTCTTGCGCGTCTGCGCCAAGGTGCATCAGTTCCTGACCTTCACGACCGCGCCGAACCTGCAGGTCGCTGTCGCCTACGGTCTCGGCAAGTCGGACGAGTACTTCAAGACGATGCGCGCCGATCTTGCGCGTAGCCGTGATCGTTTGGCTGCCGGTCTGGAGAGCATCGGCTTTCCCGTCATCAAGTCGCAGGGTACGTACTTCCTCACGGTCGATCTGTCGCCGCTGGGGCTGAACGAGACCGACGAGGAATTCTGCCGGCGTCTCGTCTACGACTACAAGGTCGCGGCGATTCCGGTGTCGGCCTTCTATGAGCAGGACAAGGTGACCTCCGTGGTGCGGTTCTGTTTCGCCAAGAACGACGCGACGCTCGATACCGCGCTGGAGCGTCTGCACAACGCCGTTCATCGCCGCTAGGGGAAGTTGATGCGCATGGGCAAGTACGGGATCGCGTGGGTCGTCGGAGCGGCGCTGCTGTGGTCCTTGCCGGTGCAGGCGCAAGAACAAAAGCAGGAGCGCGTCGTCAACTTCTACAACTGGTCGAACTACATGGCGCCCGGCGTGCTGGAGGCGTTCACTAGGGAGACCGGGATCAAGGTCGTCTACGACACCTTCGACGCCAACGAGACGCTGGAGACGCGGCTCTTGGCCGGAAAATCCGGTTACGACGTCGTGGTGCCGACGGCCTATTTCCT
Organism: Tardiphaga sp. 813_E8_N1_3; assembly: GCF_051811025.1. Taxonomy (NCBI): domain Bacteria; kingdom Pseudomonadati; phylum Pseudomonadota; class Alphaproteobacteria; order Hyphomicrobiales; family Nitrobacteraceae; genus Tardiphaga; species Tardiphaga sp. 813_E8_N1_3. Next base: position 3,188,449 of record NZ_JBPWQE010000001.1, on the reverse strand, counting down.
GCAGCGCCAGATCACCGCGAAAGTGTTCCAGAAGCTCGACAAGGCGAAGCTGCCGAACCTCGCCAATGCCTGGTCGGAAGTGACGAAACGCCTCGCGATCTACGATCCCGGCAATCAGTTTGCCGCAAACTACATGTGGGGCACCACCGGCATCGGCTACAACGTCAAGCAGGTCGCGAAGATCCTCGGACCTGATGCGAAGATCGATAGCTGGGACATTGTCTTCAAGCCGGAGAATCTTGCGAAGTTCAAGGATTGCGGCATCCACATGCTGGACTCCGCGGACGACATTCTGCCGGCTGCGCTGAATGCGCTGGGTCTCGATCCCAATTCCACCAAGCAGCCGGATCTCGAAAAGGCTGCCGATCTTGTCGGCAAGATCAGGGGCAATGTCCGCAAGTTTCACTCATCGGAATATCTGAGTGCGCTAGCGACCGGCGAGATCTGTCTGGTGGTCGGCTGGTCCGGGGACATCATTCAGGCGCGTGCGCGGGCGGATGAGGTGAAGAACGGCGTCGAGATCGGCTATGCGGTGCCGAAGGAGGGCGCGCAGATGTTCTTCGATAATCTGGCGATCCCGGCCGATGCGAAGAACGTCAACGAAGCCTATGAGCTGATCAACTATCTCTACCGGCCGGATGTCGCTGCGAAGAATTCGGATTTTCTCGGCTATGCCAATGGTAATCTCGCCAGCCAGAAGCTGATCGATCCGAAAATCCTCAGCGACAAGACGATCTATCCGGATGAGGCGATGCTGCAGAAGCTGTTCGTCATCACCGCGCGCGATCCGGCAACGCAGCGCGTGATCAACCGGTTGTGGACGAAAGTGAAGACTGGTCGCTGAGCGCTATCGCCAGCGCCGATGCAGCCACAGCCACTGCTCCGGATATTCCCGGATCCAGCCTTCCAGCACTGATGTCACCGCCTGCATGGTGCCCTGAACGTCGACCTTGCCATTGGCATCGCGCACCGGTTTCACCTCTTCGGAGACTTCGATGCGGAAGCGATGATCGGGGAGGCGGATGATACGAACGCCGTGGATCGGGCAATCGACCTGGCGCAACAGCCGCGCCAGCATCGGATTGGCGTTGGTCTTGCGGCCGAAAAAATCCACCGGGACGCCATTGGTGAACCATTGATCCACCAGCATGGCGACGTGCTTGCCCTCGTTCAGCGCGTGCGCGAGCTTGAGCGGCGCGTCGTGGCTGGCCGGAATGAGGTTGCCCATGTTGATCGCGCGCGTCTGGTGAATGGCGCGGTCAGCGGCGGCGCTGTTCGGTCGACGATAGAGCACGGCCGCGTCGAGGCCGTGGGCCACAGCAGCGAGTGCAGGAATCTCCCAATTGCCGAGATGGCTGGCGAAAATCAGTGCCGGCTTGCCGTCGTCGCGCAGCTGATCGAAAATTTCCGCCGTGCGCGTCGAGAATTCGACATTGCTGGGCTTGGTCGGATTTGCGGGGTCGTAGTCCCAGATCTGGTCGAGATGCGCGAATTCCGCACCGACGCGCCCCATATTGTCCCAGACACCAGCCAGGATTCTGTCGATCTCTTCCGGTGATTTTTCGGGGAAGGCGGCGGTGAGGTTGGCGCGGCCGATCTTGTCTTCGCGAAACAGCGGCCCGATACGCTGCGTAATCTTGCCGAACAGATTGGCGGTCTTGACCGGATCGAAATAGCGCGTGGTGCGCAGGATGCCGATCGTCAGCGCACCGACAGCGGCGTCGCCTGCAGGCTTCAGGGCATCGCGAATGCGGGCCTTGGTGCGAAGCAGCAGGCGGAGCATCAGAAGTGAACGATGATCTTGCCGAACACCTGGCGGGTTTCCATCCGCTTCAGCGCGGTCTCGACATCGCTGATAGGCACTTCGGTATCGATCACCGGCAGCATGCCGTCAGCCATCTTGTCGAGGCTCTCACTGATGTTCTTCATGGTGGCGCCGAACGATCCGAAGATGCGGTATTGCTGCTGGAACAACTGCATCAGGTTGATCGTCGTCGTCGGCCCTGAGGTCGAGCCGCAAGTCACCAGACGTCCGCCGCGCTTCATCACCAGCAGCGAGCCGTTGAAGGTATCAGCGCCGACGTGTTCGAACACGACATCGACGCCCTTCTTCTTGGTGATCTTGCGCGTCTCGCCCTCGAAGCGATCCTTGCGATAGTTGATGACGTGATCCGCACCGAGTGCCTTTACGCCTTCGATCTTGGAATCGTCGCCCACGGTGGTGATCACGGTGCAACCGATCTTCTTGGCCATCATGATGGCCACGGTGCCAATGCCCGAGCCGCCGGCATGGACGAGAATGGTTTCGCCGGGCTGCAGCTTGGCATTGTCGAACAGCATGTGCTGCACGGTCGAGAAAGCGATCGGGGCGCAGGCGGCGTCGCGGAAGCTGATGCCGTCAGGGACAGGGATCACCAGACGTGCCGGCATGTTCATCAGTTCGCGCGAGAAGCCATCGATATGGAAGCCATAGAGACCGCCGACATTCTCGCAGAAATTGTCGCGGCCTTCCTGACAGGCCTTGCAATGGCCACAGGTCAGCGCGCCATACATCACGACCTTCTGGCCGGGCTTCACATGGGTTACGCCTTCGCCGACCGCAGCGACTTCGCCCGAGGCTTCGGCGCCGATCGACAGCGGCAGCTTGCGCTTGGCGAAGGCCATGCCGCGGAAGCCCCAGACGTCGATATGGTTCAGGCCGACAGCCTTCACGCTGATCTGCACTTCGCCGGCAGCAGGCGGCGGGGGCGGCGGCACGTCGACGACGACGAGCTCACGATCGGCAACAAGATTGAGCGCACGCATGAACCGCGTCTCCGGCAAGAAAGGTTGATTTCGGATGGCCTGCGTATCGCCGGTTCACGTCATGACGTCAACCGGCGAGGGGCGGCCAACGGGGCCGGGGAGCCTTAAACGGGCTCGCCGGTCAGGATCAGCGAGGCATTCTGGCCGCCAAAGCCGAAGGAATTCGACATCACGGCGGTGACCTTTGCGTCGCGGGCGGTATTGGGAACTACGTCGAACGGAATGGCCGGATCGGGAACCTCGTAATTGATCGTCGGCGGGATCCGCTGGTGTTCCAGGGTGAGCAGCGAGAACACCGCCTCGACTGCGCCGGCGGCGGAGAGGGTGTGGCCGACCATGGACTTGTTCGACGAAACCGGAATTTCCTTGGCACGCTCACCGAACACGCTGGAAATGCCGAGATACTCCATCTTGTCGTTTTCCGGCGTGCCGGTGCCATGAGCATTGATGTAGTCGATCTGGTCCGACACCAGGCCGGCATCGGTCAGCGCGTTGTTGACGCAGCCGATGATCGGCTTGCCGTCTGGGCTGGAGCGGGTGCGGTGGAACGAGTCGGCGAGTTCGCCGCAGCCAGCGACGACGCCCAGGATCTTGGCGCCGCGCGCGGTGGCGGCTTCCAGGCTTTCCAGCACCAGTGCACCGGCGCCTTCCGCCATCACGAATCCTTCACGGTTCTTGGCGAAGGGACGCGAAGCTTTTGCCGGTACATCGTTGTTGGTCGACAGCGCCGACAGCAGCGAGAAACGAATGAGCGCTTCCGGATTGACCGAACCATCGGTGCCGACGCAGAGCGCCGCATCGGCTTCGCCGCGGCGGATCGCTTCGACGCCAAGCTGGATCGCGGTGGCGCCCGACGCACAGGCGGTCGACAGTGAGATCGGCGAGCCCTTGGTGCCGAATTTTTCGACCAGATAGTCGGCGACCGAGCCGAACAGGAAGCGGCGATGATACTGCACGAACTGGCCGCCACCGGCGACGCGCAGCAACGTGTCATAATTGATCTCAGCATTGGCGCCCGCGGCCTGCGCGATCGCCTGACGCTGCGGCCACTCGACTTCGACAGGAGCAACCGCGAGGAATAGCGGGCCGGGGAAGTCGCCCTTGCTGCCGATATTGGCCTGCGCGATGGCTTCCTCGGTGGCGAGGTCACCGAGCTTCTCGGACAGGTCGGTGGAGGAGAACGGCTCGACATCGACGAAATCGACGGTGCCGGCCATGGTGGTCTTCATGCCATCGACGGGAAAGCGCGTGATGGTGCGGATGCCGGATTCGCCGGCAGTGAGCTTGGCCCAGTTGTCTGTCTTGCCGGCGCCGAGCGACGTCACAACGCCCATGCCGGTCACGACAACGATCGGTCGGCCGAATTTATCGCGCGTTGCAGTCATGTTCTCTCCGTCGCCCGTGCGGGCCGCTTAGCTGATGGCTTCAACCAGCGCCATGCCCTCGCCGCGCCAATGGCCGGCGCCGATCACGACAATCTGGGTGGGGGCACCGGACTTTTCAATCTCGAGCCCGGTTGAATCGTTCGGCGGAAACATCGCGCCGCGCGAGATCGCCAGCGCAGCGAGGCCAAGGCCGAGCGGGAATTGCGTTTCGAGTGTGTGGCCGAACAACGTGCCGGTGCTGCGAATGGCAACGTCGGCATGCTGCTTGAGGAAAGTCCGCTCTTCGGATGTCACGGGCTCTGCGCCAGTCGCGCCGGTGATGATCGCGGCATCCTTACTGGCGCCGAGCTTCGACCACAGTTGCTGCAGCGACGTGGTGACTTCGCCGGGGGTCTTGCGGCGGGCGTGATCGGCGACCACGCTCTTGAGACGGGCGAGCGGCTTGGCGCCACGCGCTTCCGCATGTGCCCGCGACTCGACCACGAGGAATGCGCCGGCCGAGCCGAGCGCGAAGCCCGAATTGTTCTCGCGTGCCCACACGGTCTCGAACTTGTTCTTCAGATTGAAGTCGTCGAATTCGTACAGCAGCAGCAAATCCTTGCGCTCGCCATTGTGCGCGGCACCGATCAGCGCGATGTCGCTCTGTCCGGAGGCGATGCGTGCCAGCGCGATACGTGCGGCATCGACGCCGGCGGCTTCCTCACCCATAAAGGTGCGGGATGAACCAGTGACACCGTGAACGATGGCAATATTGCCGGCCATGAGGTTGGAGAGCTGAGCCAGGAAAAGCGTCGGCCGCAAATCGTTCAGCAGTTTCTCGTTGAGTAGGCCGGCCCCGCCTGCGCCATGGGCTTCCGCATTCAGGATGCCGGAATCGACGGCCAGATCGCGTTCACCGCCACCGGCAGCTACGATCATGTCCATCTTCGACAGGATGTCCTTGTTGCCTTTGACGCCAGCAGATTCCAGCGCGAGGCCCGCCGCATATGTGCCGATGCGCTGCCAGGCTTCCATCTGCCGCTGATCGCCCTTCTTGGGGATCTGCGTGTCGTAGGACACCGGCGCCAGCGGATGTACGATGTAGGGCGCAAAGCCTGTCTCATCGATATTGATGCGCTTGTTGTTCAACGCATCCCAATGCGCGTCAGGGCCTTCGCCCAATGACGTGGCGAGGCCGATGCCGGTGATCCACGCTTCCACCGGCTCGGATGTCATCGGTCGGGTTTCAGCCATTGGTGATCGCCTGTAGGGGAAATCCGATGCGTTCGGCCACGATGTCCATGTGCCCGCGCAAATCCGGATGGGGGAACGGGACGGTCTTGAAAGTGAGCTGCGCGTTGCAGGTCAGCTTGCCGTCGACCTTGATCTTGACAGTGGTCATGTAGAAGCCGTCGCCTTCGTGCAGCACGCTGGCGGTGATGTCCAGCTTCGTGCCGGGCGTGATGAAGGTGCGCATCTTGGCTTCCTTCACCGCAGCGAGGAAGGGCATGCGCTCGAACTTCATCAGCGCGATCAGCAGCCAGCCCGACGTCTGCGCCATCGACTCGATCAGCAGCACGCCGGGCATCAGCGGGTAGCCCGGGAAGTGACCCTCGAAGATGGTGCTGGTCTCGGGAACGTTGGCTTCGACCGTGATCGTCCGTTCGCCGACATTGAGGTCGGTGATGCGGTCGATCAGGTGAAAATATTCGAGGTTCATGGCGGGGCGTTACGCGCCCTTGGCCGCGACCAATTCGTCGATGCGCGCGCTGAGGTTCTTCAGGACGAAATACTGCTCAGTGGTCGCCTTGCCGTCATTGACCTCCTGGGTCCATTTTTCGAGCGGCAGCTTGATCCCGAACGCCTTGTCGATCGCGAAAGCGATATCCAGGAAGTCGAGGCTGTCGATCCCCAGATCGTCGATGGCGTGGCTTTCCGGCGTGATCGTGTCGCGGGGAATGTCGCAAGTCTCGGCGATGATTGTAGCGACCTGATCGAATGTGGAGGACATTACTAAGCCTTTGATATATTGAAGATAATGTTCGATCGGCGCGCGCAAAGACAGGGCTTCGCCCCGGGGCAGTCCCGGTCCGCCGTATAGAGTCGATTGCCCGTATATCGGAGCGGGGGCGGCAGTTCAATGCAGTTGAGCGCCCGCTCACCAGCCCCTGTGGGCTGTGGAAAGAGGGTTTGGCGCGCCTCAGCCGTGCGGCGCAACAATATGGGCGCAGTCGCGGCGGCCCATCAACACGCAATCCTGGGTTTTGCGGAGATCCGCGATGCTGACCGCGAGCCAGATCCCGACACCCACGAGGATCACCGTGAAGCCAAAGGCTGCGCTATTGGCCAGCATCCGGTGACGGAAGTCGTCGGGGTCGTCCGGCGTTTGTTCATAACGGGACAGGTCGCTGGCGCCGGTGGTCTGGCGGCGGCGGGGTTGGTCGGCGGGAGCGGTGGGATGGTGTGGCAGCGTGGCCGAGGTGCGCGGCACAAAACGAAGCACGCGGTGCTCGTCATCCTCTCTGATAATCGGCTGTTGGGTCTTCATGGTCGGGGTCTGCGCATCCAATGCCAGACTCTAACACGATGCGGCTGCTTCGCGCAGCTAAAGTCCGCATGGCACGGATGCGGCAATCGTCAGAAATGACGTGGAACTGATCCGCCTCGGCGCAGCGCCCATGCCATACTTCGCTCTGATGAAACGTCGGATAGATGGGAGGCCACATGCCGAACACACGCGAACCGTTGTTGCATCCGGTCCCGATCCTGTCGCTGCGGCCAACGCAGATGACGGTGGGCATGCGCGAGGTGAAGGAGAAGCGCAAACGCTGGCGCGCGCATAAGTCCAAGCGCAAACAGGCCGAGCTGCTCGGCCAGCACATGATCCCCGTGGTGCTCGGGCCGGATCAGCGCCACTACGTGGTCGATCACCATCATCTCGCACGTGCGCTGCATGACGAAGGCGTGAAGGATGTGCTCGTCACCGTGATCGCGGATCTCACGATGGTCGATATGAAAGCATTCTGGGGTGTGCTCGATCACCGCCGCTGGGCCTACCCCTATGACGCCAAGGGCGAGCGACGACACTTCAAGGATATTCCGAAATCGGTGACGGGCCTGAAGGACGATCCGTTCCGCAGCCTGGCCGGCGAGATTCGCCGCGCCGGTGGCTATGCCAAGGACACCACGCCGTTCAGCGAATTCCTGTGGGCGGACCTGTTTCGCAGCCGGCTCTCCACCAAGGAGGTCGTGGCCGATTTCGCCAAGGCATTGGAGAAGGCGCTGGCGATCGCCAAAAGCAAGGATGCGATCTATTTGCCCGGCTGGTGCGGACCGGCGTCGGACGACTGAGGCGCGTCCATCGGAATCGAGGCCGGATCGCCTTTGCCGCCGAAGACGCGGTGCAGCGCGCGTTCGACCTTGCCGCCAAGCAGTAGCACAATGAAGGCGATCACGACCGAGACGGTGACAATGCGCCAGTGACCGGCGCCGCACATGATGCCGACACAGGCTGTCAGCCAGACACAGGCAGCGCTGGTCAGGCCGCGGACTCGGAAATGGCGTTCGGCATGGAAGATCACGCCGGCACCGAGAAAGCCGACGCCTGTGAGTATGCCCTGGACGACCCGGCTCCCGGCATCCGTGAAGCCGCCTTTGCCGAGCGGATCTGCCAGTACCACGATCATGGCTGTGGCCAGGCTGACGAGCCCCAGCGTACGTACGCCGACGGGCTTGCCGTGCAGATCGCGATTGAGGCCGATGGCGCCGCCAACCAGGGCGGCGACGCCCAGACGCAAGATGATGTCCGACCAGTCGAGCACTACGAGATCCTTCTAAACCCGCGCCATTATTTCGGCAGCCGGCCCATCATATAGAATTCGTCATTCGGCTTCATGTTGGTGACATTGGCCATCCGGTTCGACAGCGCGAAGAAGGCCGAGATCGCGGTGATGTCCCAGATATCGTCGTCGCTGAAGCCGTGGCCGGAGACCTCGGCAAAATCCTGCTCGCCGATCGTCTCGGCGGACCGGCTCACTTTCATGGCGAAATCCAGCATCGCACGCTGCTTCGGCGTGATGTCGGCCTTGCGGTAGTTGACGGCGATCTGGTCGGCGATGGTCGGGCTCTTGGCGCGAATGCGCAGGATCGCACCATGCGCGATGACGCAATAATGGCACTGGTTGGCGGCTGACGTCGCGACCACGATCATCTCACGCTCGGCCTTGGTCAGCCCGCTGTCCTTTTCCATCAAGGCATCGTGATAGGCGAAGAACGCGCGGAATTCGTCGGGGCGATAGGCCAGCGACAGGAACACGTTCGGCACGAAGCCGGACTTTTCCTGCACGCCCATAATGCGCGTACGGATGTCCTCGGGCAGCTTGTCGAGGGCGGGTGTCGGAAAGCGTTTCGCAATCGGCTGGGTCATCTGGCGTTCCCGTGAACGTTTCTGTTTCACGAGACCATAGGCGATCACGCCGTCACCGCAAAGCGCTTGCGGCAATGCAAGCCGATGCGATTAGCGCAGCGGTTTCTTGAGCAGCGAGAAGCGATCCGGATCGAGGCCGAGCGAGGGTTGCAGCATCGGGGCTTCGACGCTGCGGCTCGGCGTCGCCAGCGGCCGCTCGATGAAGCCGGGATCGTTCGGCACCTCGCGATGCGATGTGGCGCCGCGCCAGCGTTCCAGCACCGCGCTGACGAACTGCATGTCGTGACCGGCGGCGACCGAGGGCACTGTCGCGATGGTGGCTTCGGAGCGCGGCAGCTGATGCGGTGGCACTTCCTTGAAGCGAAGGCGGGTCGGCAATGCGACGCCTTCACCGAAGGCGAGCACTTCGCGCGTGCCGAGTGAAGGCACAAAGGATAGCAGGTTGGCAGCGGCATCCGACACCGCGGAGCGCAGCAGCGCCTGGTCGCGCTCGTTGGCAAGGCGCATGGCGAACAGTGTGTTGCACTGGGAAATGATGGTGGCGTCGAGTTCTGCAGGACGCTGCGTCACGAGGCCGAGATAGACGCCGTATTTGCGGCCTTCCTTGGCGATGCGCGACACTGCCTTGCGGGTCGGGCCAAAGCCGATATTGCGGTCTGCGGAGGCGTAGCGATGCGCTTCCTCGCAGACGAACAGCAGTGGCGAGGCGCCGTCGCTCCACAGGCCGAAATCGAATGCCATACGACAGAGCACCGACACCACGCTATCGACGACTTCCGCGGGGAAGCCGGCGAGCTGCATGATGGTCATCGGCTTGCCGTTGGCGGGCAGGCGGAAAAGATGGCTGATCACTTCCGCCATGGTGTCGCCGCCGACATTGGCGTTGTCGAACATGAAGGCGTAGCGCGGATCGTTCTTCACCGCTTCGATGCGCGAGATCAGCTTGTGATACTGGATGCGCGACGAGCGATTCTCGAGCTTGCCCATGCGCTCGTCAATCAGCGAGATCAAATCGACCAGGCGATAAGGCACCGGCGTATCGACGGTGTAGCCGATGGTCTTGGGATCGATGCGCTTGAGGCCAATGCGGTCGGCGTTCTGGTATTGCGTGTAGACGCCCTTGGCGATCGGGATGACTTCCGAGAGGATTTCGAGCTCTTCGGGCACGCCGGGGCGGCCGGCGAACAGAACGTCGACGATTTCCTCGAAATTGAACAGCCAGAACGGCAGTTTCAGATTACGCGGGTTCAGCACCAGCGACTTATCGCCGAAGCAGCGGCCATATTCGTTATGCACGTCGAGCAGGAAGATGCGCAGATGCGGGCGCGACTTCAGGATTTCATTGAGCAGCAGCGACACGCCGGTGGATTTACCGACACCGGTGGAGCCGAGCACCGCGAAGTGCTTGCTCAGCATTTCCTCGACGTCGACATAAGCGGCGACCGACTTGTCCTGCTGCAGCGTGCCCACGTTGATCTGCTCGGAGCCGGACGGCGCATAGACCGTGCGCAGATCGTGATTGCTGATCAGATCGACGATGTCGTCGATCGTGGGATAGTTGGTGACGCCGCGCTGGAATTTGGCCTTGTCTCCATGCCCCATGATCTCGCCGAGCAGATCGACCGAGGCGCTCGCGATATACATGTCCGATGCATGCATGTTCTCGGCGGACACTTCCGTGATCATGGCGATGATGGTCGAGGAGGCGCAACGGATGCTGACGAAGCGGCCGACCGTGCCGCGCATCTCCGAAGGCGTCATCGGGTTCACGGCGAGCAGGCCGACCCGGGCCAGCGAGCCGCGAACTGAGATAATGCGCCCGAACGACGCCGCTGCGTTTAAACTGGTCATTGATGAATTCGCGTCTCACGCCCCGGTTGGGCCGACTATGCGGGTCAGGGACTGGACAAATTGTTAAGGCGCGTCCGCGGGCTATCGGCGGGCTCTGCTCGTCAAACTTGCATTGCGGAATTAGCTCCGCACTGGAACGCGGAAACTCCGGCACTGGATACCTTGTCGCTCGCGGCTGGCGATCTGGCTTTACGCGGTTTTAACCAGCCCGCGAGGTCGGCATAGGCTGGCGTCCTGACCTTGCATGGGTCGTCGTCGCCGCGTTATCTCAGCGCGGTCGCCTTCGGCCCGTGTACGGACCTCTCATGCGCATCGATTTTCCCGGCCTGCAGGCGTTTCTGAGCATCGCGGAGCGGGGCAGCTTTTCGCGCGCGGCCGCGCACCTCAATCTGTCGCAGACGGCGCTGAGCCACCGGATCAAGAAACTGGAAGAGGATCTCGGCTTTCAGCTGCTCGCCCGGACCACGCGGCAGGTGGCACTGACCCCGGCCGGGCTGGAGCTGCTGCCGACCGCGCGGCGGATGATCGGGGAGTTGTCCGATTCCATCGATCTGCTGCGGGCACGGGGCCGCAAGCGGCAGGAGCACATCGCGCTCGGCTGCCTGCCGACCATCGCCGCCTATCACCTGCCGCGGGTGCTGAAGCAGTTCAATGCGGTGCATCCGGGGATTTCGATCAAGATCCACGACAATTCAGCCAGCGAGATTGCCACTTTGGTGCAGTCCGGGCAGGCAGAGTTCGGCATCACGATCACGGCGACCAATATATGGGATCTGGCTGTGACCCCGCTGATCAAGGAGCGCTTCGTCCTGTTGTGCACGAAGGATCATGCCTTTGCGCAGCGCAAGTTCGTGGCCTGGTCGCATCTCGAGGATATGCCGCTGATCCGTATCAGTCCGCAGGCCGGCAACCGGGCCCTGATTGACGACGCGCTCGGCCATCGCCGCGATAAGCTGAACTGGCGCTACGAGGTGCAGCATCTGCAGACGGCGGTGGGCATGGTGTTCGAGAAGCTCGGCATCGCCGTGGTCCCCAGCATCGCAGTGGCGACGCAGGGAACTGCCGGACTGGTCGCTGTGCCACTGCGTAATCCCAGCGTCAGCCGCACGGTGGGCATCATCGTCAAGCGCGGACAGCCGGTGAGCAAGCCGGCGCAGGCGCTGATCGACCTGACCCGCAAATACTTCCAAGCTGCGGGATAATCCACTCGGCAGGATATATGCAGGAAACTGCACGATTATCCCAGATTTCTCATTTGTTTCATATATCGGAATTGGTTACTGCGGGAGCAGAACGGTCCATAGCCTGTCGCGATGACGTGACGGCCACGGGTACCGACATAAAAACGGCAAGGGTGGACGCATCAGGCGTCTTCAATCCATCATGACGCTCCGCTTCCCGATCAGGCTCAAGCATCTGCTGAGCGCCGCGCATTTGGCGCTCGGTGCGATATTCCTCACGAACGCGGTACCTGTGGCGCAGGCCCAGTCCGGCTATCCGACCAAGCCCATTCGCGTGATCGTGCCGTTTGCGGCCGGCGGTGTTGCCGACATCACGATCCGCATCGTGGCCGAAAAACTCGGCGATAATCTCGGGCAGCGTCTGGTGATCGAGAACATGCCGGGCGCGGGCGGCGTCGTTGCGGCGCGCGCAGTGCTGTCGTCGCAGCCGGACGGCTATACGCTGGCCCTGCTCAGCAACGGCACTGCCGTCAGCGTGCCGCTGTTCAAGAGCCTGCCGTTCGATCCCGTGAAGAACTTTGCGCCGATCTCCAGCATCGGCTTCTTCGATTTCATCGTGGGCACCAATGCGAATTCGCAACACAAGACGCTAGCCGACGTCATCAAGTTCGCGCGCGACAATCCGGGCAAATTGAATGTCGGCACCATCAGTGTCGGCAGCACCCAGAACCTGTCGGCCGAACTGCTCAAATCAACGGCCGGGATCAACTTTCAGATCGTGCCCTATCGCGGAACGCCGGAGGTCATTGTCGGGCTGCTGCGCGAAGACATCGATGTGATGATCGACAACTATGTCGGGATGAAATCGGCGCTGCAGGATGGCAAGATGCGTCCAGTCGGGACCACGGGCGAATCCCGTTCGGTGATCCTGAAAGACGTGCCGACGATGATCGAGGGCGGCGTGAAGGGCTATGACGTCGTGTCATGGAATGCGCTGTTCGCACCGTCCGGTACGCCGCCCGAAGCGATTGCGCGGTTGAATACGGGCCTCCGCGAAGTATTGGCGATGTCCGATGTGAAGCAGAAGCTGCTCGATCTTGGCATCGAGGCGAAAGCGAGTTCGCCCGACGAACTGAAGGCCCGGCTGGTCGACGATATCGCCAAGTGGACCGCCGTGATCGAGAAGGCAGGAATTCCGAAACAATGACGAAACCAACTGTCCCCGGTCCCGATCCGCATACCAAGGTGCCGAAGTTCAAGCTGCCGCCGCTGGCCTGTGACGCGCATACGCATATTTTCGGGCCCGGCGCCAAATATCCCTATGTCGGTTCCTACATTCCGCCCGACGCGCCGCTGGAGGATTTCCAGGCGCTGCACAAGAAGCTGGGCATCGGCCGCGCCGTGATCGTCAATGCCAGCGTGCATGGGACCGACAACCGGGTGGCGCTCGATGCCATCGCGGTGAGCGGCGGGCGTTACCGCGCAGTGGCCAATATCGATGGCACGATTACCGAGAAAGGCCTGCGCGAACTGCATGAAGGCGGCTTCCGCGGTTGCCGCTTCAATTTCGTGCGGCATCTCGGCGGCACGCCGGACATGAAGGTGTTTCACCGCATTATCGATATGATCGCGCCCATGAACTGGCATGTCGACCTGCATTTCGATGCGGTCGATCTGCCCGATTATGCTGACCTGCTGGCAAAACTGCCGGTGCGTTACACCATCGATCATATGGGGCGCGTCAAGGCCGCCGATGGCCTGGAGCAGCAGCCGTTCCGCACCCTGATCGACCTGATGAAGCGCGACGAGAAATGCTGGGTGAAGGTCTCCGGCTGCGAACGCGTGACCTCCATAGGGCCACCCTTCACCGATGCCGTGCCGTTCGCGAAGACAATCTGCGAGACGGCGCCTGATCGCGTGATCTGGGGCACCGACTGGCCGCATCCCAACGTCAAGGCGATGCCGAACGACGGCGATCTCGTCGATCTGATCCCGCTATTTGCTCCGGATCCGGTGATCCAGCAGAAGATCCTCGTCGACAATCCCGCGCGATTATTTGAATTCGACACCTAAAGTCTGACTCATCTTCGATGAATCAGACTCTAGGTTTTCTTTTTTCGAGCATGATCTTATCCGAAAACCGGCATCCACTTTTCGGGATCATGCTCTAAGCGACAGGAACATCCGATGTCCAAAGCCAAGACAGGCCTCGTGGTCTCCGCCCACCCCGGCGATTTCGTCTGGCGGGCCGGCGGCGCCATCGCGCTGCATGCGAAGAAGGGCTACCGCGTCAAGATCGTCTGCCTTGCTTACGGCGAGCGCGGCGAATCGCAATTCGCCTGGAAGCAGGCGGGCATTACGCTCGACAAGGTCAAGGCTGGCCGCAAGGACGAAGCCGAGCGTGCGGCGGCGTCATTGGGCGCCGAGATCGAATTTTTCGATGCCGGCGATTATCCGTTGCATCTGACCGAAGCACACAAGGAGCGGCTGATCGATATCTATCGGGAGCTCAATCCGAGCTTCGTGCTGACGCATTCGCTCGAAGATCCGTACAATGTCGATCATCCCGCGGCGACCGCCGCCGCACAGGAGGCCCGCATCATCGCGCAGGCGATGGGGCACAAGCCTGAGACGGAATACAGCTACTCGGCGCCACCGGTGTTTCTGTTCGAGCCCCATCAGCCGGAGATGTGCAATTTCAAGCCGCAGGTGATCCTCAACATCGATGAGGTCTGGGACATCAAGCGCAAGACGTTCGAAATTCTCGCTGCGCAAAAGCACCTTTGGGCCTATTACGAGCGCGTGGCCTTGCAGCGCGGCATGCAGGGCGGCCGTAACACCGGCGCGGCCATGACCTATGGGGAAGCCTATCAGCGCCTGTTCCCGATGACCGTGGAGACACTGGCATGAAACCCGTCGTCGTCAGAAACATTCAGCGTGCCGATGCCGATCTGGTGCAGCGCCTCGGTGCGCTTGGCGTCTCAACTGTGCACGAGGCCTATGGCCGCTTCGGTCTGATGAAGACCTATATGCGCCCGGTGTGGTCTGGCGCCGAGGCTGCAGGCACCGCGGTGACGGTGCTGGCGCAGCCCGGCGACAACTGGATGCTGCATGTGGCTATCGAGCAGTGCAGACCCGGCGACATGCTGGTGGTGGCCTGCACGACGGACAACACCGACGGCATGTTCGGCGACCTCCTGGCGACGTCGCTGAAAGCGCGCGGCGGTGTTGGCCTGATCATCGATGCCGGCTGCCGCGATATCAAGACGCTGCGCGAGATGGGCTTTCCGGTTTGGTCACGCGCGATCTCCGCCAAGGGCACGGTCAAGGCGACGCTCGGTGCGGTGAACGTGCCGGTGGTCTGCGCCGGCGCGCAGGTGATGCCGGGTGATGTCATCGTCGCCGACGAAGACGGCGTCGTGGTGATTCCGCGCAAACATGCTGCGGAGGTTGCCGTGAAGGGCGAGAAGCGCTTCGCGGAAGAAGACGCCAAGCGCCAGAAGCTGGCTTCCGGCATTCTCGGTCTCGACATGTACAATATGCGGGAGCCGCTGGCGAAAGCGGGTCTGGTTTACGTCGACGATCCCGATCAGGCCTGAGTGGGAAGGAGGCTGTGATGCGGCTCCGTACTCTGCTCGGCGATCACCCGCATACGGCCGCGCTGAAATCCGGTGCGATAACGTCTGATCTCGTCGAGCTGGACTTCGCGGACTACACGCCCACCAACAAGGGCTTCAAGCCGATGGTGCGCGACGGCGCTTTCGACGTCGCCGAAATGGCTATCGTCACCTATCTGATGGCCAGGAGCTATGACAAGCCGATGGTGCTGCTGCCAAGCGTGATGATGGCACGGCATCAGTTTGGCTTCGCGGTCACCAACCCCGCAGCTGGGATCATCGGGCCGAAAGGCCTCGAGGGCAAACGCGTCGGCATTCGATCGTTTACGACGACGACGGGCGCGTGGCTGCGCGGCATGCTCGCCAACGACTATGGCGTCAATCTCGATGCCATCGAATGGGTCACGTTCGAGGAACCCCACGTCGCCGAATATGTCGACAACACCACCAAGGCGCCCGCCGGAAAGGCGATCATGCAGATGCTGTGTGATGGCGAACTGCATGCCGTGCTCGGCGAGAAGAGCGACGATCCACGGGTGGCGCAGTTGTTCCCGGACGTGGCCGCTGCAGAGAAAGCCTGGCTGGCCAGGCATGGCGTGGTGCCGATCAATCACATGGTGGTCGTCAGCAAGCAATTGTCCGATACGCGGTCCGACGTCGTGCGCGAGGTGCAGCGTATGCTGGAGGCGAGCAGGGCGGCTGCAACGGGCAAGGTGCCGGCGTTCAGCAAGGATGACATGACGCGATCGCTAGAGCTGATCACGGACTACTCCGCACAGCAGGGACTGATCCCGCGCAAGTTCAGCGTCGATGAACTGTTCGATGATGTGACGCGCGCTCTGCGCTAACCTGATCAAGACGCTTCGCCCAAGGACGACACCCATGCTTCCCGAACCCATTTTCGATCTCGCGCATCTCGGTCATCTCGAATTGCTGACGCCGAAGCCTGCCGAAAGTGAGAAGTTCTTCGTCGACGTCATGGGCATGACGGTGTCCGGCCGGCAGGGGGACTCCGTTTATCTGCGCGGCTGGGACGACTATGAGCGCTACTCGCTGAAGCTGACGGCGTCGAACACCTCGGGCATGGAGCATATGGCGCTGCGTGCCCGCAGCCCGCAGGCGCTGGAGCGCCGCGTGGCGGCACTGAAGGGCTCTGGTTACGATATCGGCTGGACCGACGGTGACCTCGGCCATGGGCCGGCATTTCGCTGCCGCGACCCCGACGGTCACATCGTTGAACTCTATTACGAGACGGAATGGTACGAGGCGCCACCAGAGCTCAAGCCGGCGCTTAAAAATCAGGCGCAGCGCTATCCGGCGCGGGGCATCAATGTGCGACGCCTCGATCACCTCAACTGCCTGGCGGTGGATATCAAGGCCAACCGCGAGTTTTTCGAGCACTATATGGGACTCCGGCTGACCGAGCAGATCGTGCTCAACGATGGCACGGAAGCCGCGATGTGGATGACCATGTCGAACAAGAGCTACGACTTCGCCTATTCGCGCGATCACTCCGGCACCAAAGGGCGCTTTCACCACGTCACCTACGCGCTGGACAGCCGGGAAGACATTCTGCGCGCGGCTGATATCTTTCTGGAAAACGGCGTCTTCATCGAGACCGGCCCGCACAAACATGCGATCCAGCAGACCTTCTTCCTCTATGTCTATGAGCCCGGCGGCAACCGCGTCGAAGTCGCCAATGCCGGCGCACGGCTGATCCTGGCGCCGGACTGGAAGCCGATCGTCTGGACCGAAGAGGAGCGCAAGAAGGGACAGGCCTGGGGTCTGAAGACCATCGAGTCATTCCACACCCACGGCACGCCGCCGGTGCCCCACAAGTAGCAAGCCGCTCTGCCGGGATTGGTACGCGTCTTGCTTTGTTGACCTCAGGTTGTTTCTGACGTGGGGGCGAGCATGACTAACTCTGAGTTGCGGGCAGACATCCACAGTATCGAACCGATCCCCGATGCCGACCGGGATTCCACCGGGCCGCAGCAGATGTGGATCTGGGCAGGTGCCAATATTGCACCGGTAAACTGGGCGCTCGGCGCGCTTGGTATCATTCTCAAGCTCGGTCTGTGGGAGACGATCGCCGTTATCGTGATCGGCAATGCGGCGGGCTCCGCGATCTTCGCCGCCTTCACGGTCATGGGCCACAAGACCGGCGTCAACCAGATGGTCCTCGCGCGCTCGGCCTTCGGGCGCCGCGGTGCCTATCTGCCAAGCCTTCTGATGTTCCTGATGACGCTCGGCTGGATCGGAGTGAACACCTATTTCCCGGTCAAGATCTCGATGGCCATCCTCGGCCAGTTCGGCATCGCCGATAGCTGGTTTGCCAATCTCGTGGTCATCACCATCGTGATGGTGACGCAAGTGGTGATCGGCACCTATGGTTTCTATGCGATCCGCACCTTCGAGAAATACACCGTGCCGGTCACGGTGGTGATCATGGTGCTGATGAGTGTGCTGGCCTGGAGCCAGCCCGGCGTCGTCAACTGGAATCACACCACGTCACTGCCGCCGGGGCCGCATCTGGCGATGCTGTCGCTGCTGATGACCGCCGTCGGTGTCGGCTGGGGCATTTCGTGGGTGACCTGGGCGTCGGACTATTCACGCTTCGTGCCGCGCTCGACCTCGTCGAAGGCCGTGTTCTGGTACAGCTATGTCGGCATGTTCGTGCCGTCGGTGTGGCTGGCCATTCTCGGCGCCACCATCGCGTCGGTGACACTCGATACCGATCCGGCCAAGATGGTCTCGGCGGTGTTCGGCGGCGTTGCCAGCATCCTCGTGCTGCTGCTGGTGCTGCACGGGCCGATCGCCACCAACATCCTCAACGTCTATTCGTCGGCGCTGGCGGCGCTCAGCATGGGTGTCCGTTTTTCACGGACGATGCTGGCGCTCATCGTCGGCGTCGCTGGCTATGCGGTGACGGTGTATTTCATCTTCGCGCCGTCCTTCGCCAAGGCGTTCGACAACTGGCTGATCAGCCTGCTGATGTGGATGAGCCCCTATGCTGGCGTGGTGTTGGCCGACTTCTTCGTCAGGCGGAAAAGCCAGATCGACATCGCCGAACTCTACAAGTCGCCGGAGACCAGCATCTATGGCGATATCAACTGGAGCGGCATGATCGCGTTCTTCGCCGGCCTGATCGCCACCTGGCTGTTCCAGGATGGGCTGGTGCCCGCGCTGCAGGGGCCGATCTCGATCAACCTTCTCGGCGGCGCGGATCTGAGCTGGCTGGCGGGCATCGTTGTGGGCGGCGGTGTCTATCTGGCGCTCAGCAGGCGTGTGGTGCCGGAGCCGATAGCCATCCCGGCCGGTGGGCCGGGCGAATAGGGCGAGGCGACCGGGCAGGCCGCGCTCTGCGTGGCCTGTCCATTGCCAGTGGTGTCAATGAGCCGTCATTTCCGTCCAGAGCCCTTGCGCTTTGTCCGGCGGACGGGCTAGAACGCGCCCGAACGAGATGGCATCTCTGTTCCGATCGATTCCAGACTGGATTTTCCTGTAAGTCTCTGAATCGTTTGGGGAATGGTGTAACGGTAGCACAACAGACTCTGACTCTGTTTGTCTAGGTTCGAATCCTAGTTCCCCAGCCACATGCGAATTTCCCTTCGTAGATCAAAGACTTCTAACCCGTAGCCTTTTCGAAAAACCCGGTGGTCCCCGATAATGGTCCACACGAGGCTCGAATGGCGTCCGGTCGCTGCCTGCGGCGGCGTGGTCATACTGGTTTTTCGCTTCCGATGGCTGCGGCATTTGCCGCTTGCCATATCTCGGGCCCAACAGAATCAATGTTCATCGGCGCCTGGCAGCAAGTCGTCGATCCACCCCGCGGCTCGATAGGCAATGAGCCCAAACCATTCGCGCATCGCAATGTCGGTCCGCGACAGCCCATCAAGGGCGAGGGTGCTGAAGGAAAGTGCGTCGCGCCGACCGCCGACCAACCAGTCGACTGGATAAGCCTCGACCGGAAATCCGGCTTTGCGAAACAACCCAATCGATCGCGGCATATGGAACGCTGATGTCACCAGAACCCAGCGCTCGCCCGGCTTCGGCGCCACCAGCGCTTTGGTGAATTCGGCGTTCTCATGCGTGTTGCGCGATTGCCGCTCCATGATCAACCGCGATCTGTCGACCCCAAGGCTTTCGAAGAGCGCGGCGGCGTAATCGGCCTCCCTGGCATCCGACACCAGTCTCGGACTGCCGCCGGTGAACACCAGCCGTGCATTCGGATATTGTCGCGCCAGCGCTGCGGCTGCGATGATGCGGCCGGGCGAGCGACGGACGACCGGCGTGTCGCGTGCAAGTGAAACATCGGCATCGATCGAGCCGCCGAGCACGATGATGCCGTCAGGCGCACGCTGTCCCGGATCCCAGGGCGGGAAGCGCGATTCAAGCGGATAGAGCAGTAATCTTCCAGCCGGGGAAAACGCGGCCACCACAAGCAGCACGGCGGCTGTGATCATAAGCCCGCGGCCAAGCGAAGAAAGTCGTGTTGCCGAAAGGATCGCACCGAGCACACCGAGGCCGATCAGGAAATTGACCGGCGCGAGCGCGTTGCCAAGAGTCTTGGACAATACAAAAAACAACTTGAGGCCTCAGCCCAGTTGATACCAAGAGCGCCATAGCAGCAAACGGCCAACGAAGCCACTGCCACGAATCGTTAGCTCGCTGGATAGGGGGCCGGATCGCCGCGGCCCCCGTTCATAAGAACTCGAAAAAGCGGGACAGGCAAATACTACGCAGCCTCGAAGTGGCCGAAGTCAGAGCGAGGTCTGCATCGTCGGATAACGATGCAGCCGGTGAGCTTCGGCATCGACAAATGCGTAAGGATCGCTGCTGAAAACAACTGCATTCCCGCTATCGGCTCACCTACCTCGTTGTGACTACCGCCATTGCCACATGGGCAAGGCATGATTCTGTCCGACGCAGGATCGCGCCGCATGCAACAGTCGTCGCGCAACGTTCAGGCATGGTGACCGTAATGAGCGAAGTGATCAACGTCGCCAAGGCTTACGATGAGGGGCGCACTCAATTTATGGGAATAGAGTTGCTGGTCGCACCCGGTGCGCTCGTCCCCCGGCCGGAAACCGAATTGCTCTGCACTAGCGCTGTCGATGCTCTGCGTCAGTTAAACGTGCCGGAGCCGCGGGTGATCGACATGTGCTGCGGCGCGGGCAATCTGGCATGCGCCATCGCTCTCAAGATCCCCGACGCGCGCGTCTGGGCGAGCGATCTAACCGATGGATGTGTCACGGTCGCACGTCGCAATGTCGCCTATCACGGACTCACGCAACGCACGTCGGTGCTTCAGGGTGATCTGTTCCACGCTTTTTCAGATCTGCCGCTGGAAGGGACCATCGACCTGATCGTCTGCAACCCACCCTATATTTCGGAAGCGCGGCTCAGGGGCGACCGAGCCCCCTTGCTCGAACTCGAACCACGTGAGGCATTCGCCGCCGGTCCTTACGGACTCAGCATCCATATGCGGGTGACGAAGGACGCAGTCCGATATTTGCGGCCGGGTGGCATCCTGCTGTTCGAGGTCGGCGCCGGTCAAGAGCGACAGGTGACAACCCTTCTTGAGCGCAGCAAAAGCTATGAGAACATCAGGGTGGTGACGAACGAGACCGGCGAAGGCCGCGTCGTTATGGGGTGTCGCAGGGACACAATAACCTGAACCGCTGCGGTGGTGTTCGCGACGCGGTCTGGACGCTGCAGACAAACATCAGCTCTTCTTGCTCATGACGAAGCGTGCGATTCCTTCGATGGAATCGAGGTTCTCAGGCAGGAGCTCGCTGTCTTCGACCGTGATGCCGAAGGTTTCCTCGATGAATCCGATGACCTCGAGCACTCCCGTCGAGTCGATGATGCCCTGGTCGAGCAGCGATGTGTCGACCTCAAGCGAGTTTGCTTCAGAGATGTAGAAGTTCGACAGCAGAAAATCGCGAACTTGCCTTCGATAGGTCTCGAGTGGTTCCCTGACTAGCAGCATGTTTCAACTCCAATTTATCAAGAAAAGTCACGATCAGATCATTCGGAAATCGACTCGTGCAGTGCTCTCTTGTTGAGTTTTTCTGTATTCGTTCGCGGCAGGCTAGGCACGATCACAATACACTTCGGCACCATGAAGCTTTCGAGGCGTCGCTGGCATTCTTTCTGAAGCTGCTTCTCGCTCAGTGTTATTTCCTGCTCGATAACGACAAACGCTTTAACAGCCTGCCCGAGGAGCTCATCGGGAACGCCAATGACTGCGGCTTCCCTTACGCCCGGAATATCCATCAGCACGTTCTCCACCTCCTTGGGGGCGATCTTCTCTCCTCGGGATTTTATGATCTCGTCGCTGCGGCCAACGAAGTAGAGGTAGCCTTCCGCGTCCATCCGGCAGTAGTCGCCGGTGTACAGAACCTGCTCGCCCGGCAGCGGACCGGGCCTGAGTTTCCTGGCCGTGGCCTCTGGCTTGCCCCAATAGCCTCGCATCACCGTTGCGCCGCGAATGACAAGCTGGCCAACCACGTCGGGGCCCACGCGTCTGTCGCGCTCGTCGACAATCCACATCTCGGTATTCGGGATGGCGATCCCAACGCTCAGCGGCTTTCGATCGATATCCTCCGGGGGCAGAAAGGTGCAGCGCTTGCATTCAGTGAGGCCGTACATGGAATAAATGCGCGCTTCCGGAAACAGATCCTGCAGCAGACGAATGTGCTTCATCGGCAGCGCAGCTCCGGTGTTCGTGACATAGCGGATACTCGAGAGATCGTGCTCCTTTATCGACTTGAGCCCTGACAGCGTCGAGAAGATCGTCGGCACGCCGGGCAGGCCGGTCACCCGCTCCTCGGCGATAAGCCCGAGAATCTGTGCCGGAAAAGCGAACGACCGTTCGAGGACCAGTCGTGCCCCCGTGCGAAACGCCATGATCATCTGATACAGGCCGTAATCGAAGGCGAGCGGCAGGACGTTCAAAATGACCTCGTCTTCGTGTAGCGCGAGGTATGAGGCGATCGACGTGCACGCGGTCAGCATGTTCCGGTGCGTCAGCATCACGCCTTTGGGATCGCCGGACGATCCGGAGGTGTAAACGATGGCTGCGAGATCGATATCGATGCAGCTGCGCGCGGGAGCTACGTCGTGGCCGGCGGCGCCTGCCTCGCTCCAGCGTATCGCATGGGGCAGCTCCGTCAGCTCAGCATCGTCGATAGGCCCGGAAACGATCACCCGGCGCAACGACGGGCATGCCTGCGCGGGCTCCTTGAATATCGGCAAGAGATGTTTGTCGGTGATGAGCGCCGTCGGCTGGCAATCATGAAGCAGGTAGCCAAGCTTGTCGCGCTTGGTGAGCGGATTGACGATGCACACCACGGCATTCGCCTTCAGCACGGCCCAGAAACTGACGACGGTCTCGACAGTGTTGTCGGCGAAGATAATCACCCGGTCGCCACGTTCGACTCCGCTCGCGACCAGATAATTCGCGATAGCGTTGGAGCGCGCCTCGAGCTCACCATAGCTGATGCGATGCTTGCCGCATACCAGCGCCACCTTTCCACCGAGATGGCGGGCGGAGTGGATGAGGTAATCATGCAGGAGCGGTACAGGACCATGCATCAGGATAGGGCCCCCTCAACCCGGTGCTCGCGATCGATATCAACGGTCAGCTCCAGCGCGTGGCGTCCACCAGGACGGCTCGCGACGAATTGTTGGTGCAGGAGCTGGGTCGATAACACGCCGACCATCGCCATGTTGTCGGAGTTCGAGAGATTGCCGTTGCCGGTTGCGGCCTGTGTCCGGCACTTGCTGCGCAGGCGCGCGACCGCGTCGGGATCGAAGACGTTTGCTTCGCGAATGGCCGTTTCTGAAAGCGCGTCGTCGATGTAGGCGGGCGTATCGCGGCCAACGAAACACAGAGCGTCGGGCGCACGGAACGGCTGCTTCTTGCGGGCGATGATGTCCGACGGCACGATCGGCTGTGCGACGCGCTTCAGAACGTGCTTCTCGTCAAGGACGCGGAGCTTGTAGGCGGGCGGCAGCGAATTCGCCAGCGCGACCACGTCCTCGTCAAGGAAAGGAAAGCGTCCTTCGACTGAATGAGCCATGAGCATTCGGTCGCCCTGAGAGGACAGGAGATATCCCGACAACAGTGTCTGGATTTCGAGATATTGATCCTGCGCAAGGGAGCTCCATTGCGTGAACTCAGGAGGCAGATTGGCGATCAAGTCGGAAACCGCATTGTGCTTCGCCGATTCCGCACACATGTCGCTGGAGAACAGTCGTTTGATGCCGCTGGTCGTTCGCCAGCGGGTGTCATGCGCGAAGCCCGGCGTGGCGTGTTCCGACAGATTGCGCCCGAAAAACTGCCGGGCCATTGCTCGCTGCGTGACCGGCGAGCGTGTGAGATAAGGGTAGAGACGCTCAAGCAGCCGCGCGCGGCGTGTCGAAGCGGGGTGCCGCCCCCAGAAACGGCGGACCTTTCCTTCGCGGAACAGATCGTAGCCGGCAAACATTTCGTCGGCGCCTTCGCCGGACAGCACAACCTTGACGCCGCAGGCGCGCACCAGGCGCGACAGCAGGAACAACGGCGCCGGCGCCGTTCTCAAGATCGGACGCTCGGTGTGGTAGATGACCTGCGGAAAAATCTCGGCGATGTCACTGCGTGAAACCACCACTTCATGGTGCTCACTACCGGCGACCCGAGCGGCCAATCGCTGGAACTCGGTCTCATCATATTCAGCGTCGGCAAAACGCAGCGAGAAAGTCTGGAAGCGTTCGCCGGCAAAGTGACAGCCCATCGCCGCAATAAGCGAACTGTCGAGCCCGCCGGACAAATAGCTGCCGACGTTTACGTCGGAGCGTACCATTCGAAGCGACGTCGCGGATTCGAGCGCGCTGCGCACCTGCTTCACGGCATCGTCGAGTGAACCGGAAAACTGGCCGTCGCGCGGATGGGATAGTTCGGGATATCGCGGCTTCCAGAACGCTTTCTCGCGAATATCGCCGTTTTCATAAATGCGGAAATGTCCCGGGACGAGCTCCTTGATCCCTTGAAACACGCTCTGCGGCGCCACAACGGTCCAGAGAGTGAATGTCTGATCGATGCCCACTGGATCGAAGGTGCGGGGAATCGCTGCATCCGCCGCGAAGATGGCCTTCACTTCGCTGGCGAAATACAGTCGACCTTCGCGCTCGCAGAAATGCAAAGGGCAAATGCCGGTGCGATCGCGTGCCAGCACCAGACGACGGGCTGCCGAGTCCCAGATCGCGAGCGCCCACTGTCCCGTCATCCGCTCAAAGGCGTCCTCGCCCCAGGCCCGATAGGCGTTGACGATGACCTCCGTGTCGCTGCGGGTCCGGAACCTGTAACCAAGCCTGATCAGCTTCTCACGCAACTCAACGTAGTTGAAGATTTCGCCGTTGAACACAATCCACGTCGTGCCGCTCGCATCCGCGAGAGGTTGCTGACCGCTCGAAATGTCGATGATGGACAAGCGGGCATGTGCCAATCCCGCGCGTGCGTCCCGGTATAGGCCGCGCTCGTCCGGGCCCCGATGGGCCAGCGCGCCGAGCATGCGCATCAAGGCCTCGCGCGAGGGGGCCCCTGCGGCGGCGCTTACTGACACTATGCCCGCGACACCGCACATGCAGGTCAGTCCTCGAATACTTGAGTGACGAGCAGGGGTCGTGCGTGGAGGTAGCGCGTGACACGACGCTTGGCGTCAATATCCCTGAATACCAAATCGACTTGGGCTGCTGTCAGTCCGATAGCCTCTGCGACTTCGTCTGACGGAATCCCGTGATTCACCGCGTAAAGGCACAGATCCATCTGGTGATAAGGCAGCGCAAAATAGAACTCCTCCTGGCTCTGCGGCATCGAGAACGTATCCGTGGTCGGTGGCCTGCGCTGGATCTCCTCCTCGACCTCGAGATATTCCGCGAGCTGATAGACTTGCGTCTTGTAGAGATGGGCGATCGGCATCACGTCCGCGATTCCGTCGCCCTGCTTGACGAAAAAGCCCTGGTCGTGCTCGAGGCGGTTCGGTGTGCCCGCGACCGCGTATCGGAGGCGGTCGGCGTGGTAGTACTCCGTCATCTTGCGGACGCGCTGCTTGAAATTGGTCGCGGCG
This sequence comes from Tardiphaga sp. 813_E8_N1_3, assembly GCF_051811025.1. NCBI lineage: Bacteria > Pseudomonadati > Pseudomonadota > Alphaproteobacteria > Hyphomicrobiales > Nitrobacteraceae > Tardiphaga > Tardiphaga sp. 813_E8_N1_3. The sequence goes on along the minus strand of NZ_JBPWQE010000001.1, from coordinate 3,163,090 downwards.
ACGATCTGGAGATAGGCGTTTGACGAAAGACGAACGGTGCGGGTGCTGCCGTCGCGGCTCTGAACCGTGAGACGGGTGATATTCAATCCGTTGCTCGCGAGAACCGATGGCAGCACCAGCTTGCATTTCCAGTCGTCGTCATATTCGGGAACGACGGTCCGGATTGCCTCGATCTGCCGGCGATAGGCGCCGAGCCCCTCGAGGGCGGGCGATATGTCTTCCAACACGGTGTCGATGCCAAGCTGCGCCGCCCAACTGCGGCCGAGCCTCAGTGAATCGTCCGAAGAATGGTGCTCGGGCATGAAGATACCCAAGACCTTGTCGTTGCCGAATGCACGCACGCACAACGCCGCGACGACGGAGCTGTCGATGCCGCCGGAAAGACCAACGACGGCGCCGCGGCGCCCCAACACATCCAGGACCTGTTGGCGTAGCGTCTGGACAATCCTCTCGACTTCGGCAACGGGATCGAGCGCCAATACGTTGTTGCCGAACTCCCGCACAGCTGGAATGTGCGCAGCAAGGGTCATGACAGCGCTTCCCGCTTGCAAAATTCGGCCGGTGTGTAGGTTTGCGCGACCGCACTCTCGACCAAGGGGAGGTTGGTGGCGAGGTAGGGCTCGACGACGAGCTCGATATGCGTGCCTGCAATGGGGATCACGTCGAGGCTTGCGAGGGCGCAATCCCAGCCGAGCGCGTGCGGCGCTCCGTCCCGGTTGCAGCGAAACAGTGTAGCCCCGATCGGCAAAGCCGGCTTGGGCGACGCCAGCCATTGGTAGAAAGCTCGCGACCGCAACACCTCTTGCAGTTCAAGCCTAATTCGGAAGCTGGTGGCGTTGAACTTCCCTCGCGTATAGCGACCAAGCATCCAGGTAAGGGATGCCTCGCCACCGATTGCAGCCGTAACCTTTGCGAGTGCTCGGCAGGCTATCCGCGACATGTTCACATGATTGGCGCGGAGCCGCCGCAACGTTCGGGCGAGCGTCTCCCGGTAATCGCGGCCCTCATTGACGATGGTTGTATCGAGAATTCCCAGGAACTTGATGGACCGCCGTGCTTCCAGCAGCCGCGCCGCAACTTCGAACGCGACTACACCACCAAGGGAGTGGCCGAGAAGGCGAACATGTCCGAGAGGTTGGCTCCGGCCGATTTGCTCCATCGCGGCATCTGCCATGGAGGCGACCGTGTTGTTTCCGTCGAGGATGCTCGTCAGGTCGGGGTATTTGATCGGGACGACCCGGGCGATCTTGCCCAGCCCCGCTGCAAAAGCTGCCATGCTCGGACCGTAACCGAGGGACCCCGGCAACAAGAACAGGATTGGACGCAGATCAGCTTGCTCGCCCACGGCTTTGGCAGTTGCCTTCCCGGACACAATCGCCTTGACCATATCCGCGGCTGTCATATCGAGTGCGATGTGTCCGACCGATAACTCAAGCCCGGTGGCGCTCTCTATTTCCTGAATGCACCGCTGCAGCCTTGATAAATTGTCGGCTTCCTCCGAGGTTCCGGGCATGTCGCGGGTGTTGAAACTCTTGGCCCAGGCATCCTGCACGATTTGATAGATCGTCGGCTCGCGTCCCTGCGCCCTTGAGGGCCGCAGCCTCTGGTTGACGAACGGATCGGCCGGTCGTTCCACCACTTCTGGTTGGAGATAAGTCCGAGCCATAGGTCACCTGCCGAGCCCAAGACTTGTTATCGCTGGCCATGGAAATTTCGACATCCTGCGTTTGAAGGACGTTGCCGACAGATGGGACAAAGGTGTGCCATTATGTCGCGGTGGGATTGCTGCTCATTCTCACGAGCACGCGATGAGCACGGCCTGGCTCCGTATTGCTGGAAAGTGGCAAGCCAGGCGCTGCGCTGAACATCAGCTCGATATGAATGCCCAGCGCTGTGATGACGACTGGGTGCAGTATGTCGTCCGGAACATGTTCAGAAAGGTGCTTGAGGGCCGCACCTTCACCATTACCGGCCCGCTCCAGGCTGAGGCGAAGGAACTCTCTGAAAGCTGTCGGGCGATCATCAGGAGCGCTGCAGCGTAGTACCGCGTAGTAAAAGTTGTGGAACGGAGCAGGACAACCGGACTTGAGTCGATGACTTCACTCCGCGGAGGTATCGATGTGAGAGCAACGAAACTACCAGCAGTCAATCTATTGCTGTGCCGCCGTTGCGGGGCGGCACGCACTCTTATCAAGATTGTGGAGCAGCCTAGAGCCAGTCTGCCTGGCGACCGTAGGACGTTCCGGTGTCCCAGCTGCATGTCGTCCCAGACCTACCAAATCAACCGGCACGGGGCGCAGCTGCTATCTTCAGATTGAGATGCAGTTGGGCGGTTATAATCTCACTGCGAGATAAATACCCGGACCAGATTGCTTCTGGTTCCCCAGCCAGCACGTTCAGTCGTGCTCGCACGCCGCATCGTTACTCGCGCTGAGCGATGGATAAACTTTAGGTCAGCAATGTTGGTGATTGGAACCAAAAATTGTATTTTTGATTCGCCACTTTGCCCAGAGGCACGATGTCGTCGCTGCCCTACGCCAGCACACTCCCACAAGTAGTGAAATTGCGGCGGTCAACCTCAGATGCTTGTTACTAACTGGCTGATATTGCAGGTCATCGAAAAAGAGAGCTTCGGTTCATTTTTGCTCAGCCAGAATGTCGCACCTTTACCAATGGTTTACATAATACCTACAAATTGAAGCGGCGGGACTTGATAACAAGAAAGTCATCGATCCCCGTGTTCGTCGCTCTGCCATTGCACTTCTGCTGACTGCTTCATTTCCACGACACCCCGCACATTGCGGACCAACGGTCGAAAACCGAGGGACCCTTCGTCATGCTCGCCAGCCTGTCTATTCGCGCCAAGATCACCATTGTTCTTTCATTTTTGCTGCTTGCGATGACGGGTCTCGGCCTGATCGCGGTTCGGAAGATGCAGGCGATCAACGCCAATGCGGTGGATATCCAGACCAGCTGGCTGCCAAGCGTGCGTTTCCTCGGCGATCTGCGCTCGGGTACGATCACCTATCGCAACGTGATCCGTCAGCACATGCTGTCCGAGACGCTCGAAGAAAAGCTGGCCAATGAGAAGACCCTGGAGACGGTGGTCACGAGCAACAACGGCATCCGCGCGAAGTATGAGAAGCTGATCACCTCGCCGGAAGAACGCGCGCTCTACGAGGAATGGAGCAAGCTCTGGGACAGCTATAAGAAGGGCACGCTCGATGTGATGGATCTGTCGCGCAAGAGCGCCGGCAAGATGCCGCAGGAAGCAAATTTGCTCAACACCAAGACTGTGAATCCGATCGGCTTGAAAGCTGACGAACTTCTGAACAAGGACATCGAGCTCAATCTCAGGGGCTCCGACACTGCCGGTGCAGAGGCTCTCGCCAATTACAATGCTGCCTTCATGATGGTTGTCGCAATCCTCGTGGTCTCCGCCGTGCTTGGTATCGGCATTGGTATCTATCTCGTGCGGGACGTCTCCAGCGGCATCGCATCGATCGTCAAGCCGATGCAGGCGTTGGGCCAGGGCGATCTGACCGCCATCGTGCCGCATCAGGGCATGAAGACAGAGATCGGCACGATGGGAGACGCGCTGCAGATCTTCAAGCAGGCGCTGATCGACAAGCGTACGGCCGACGAAGCGGCAGCCGCCGATGCAGAAGCCAAGATCGAGCGCGGTCGCCGCGTCGATAGCATCACGCGCGAATTCGAAACGATGATCGGCGAGATCGTCGAGACGGTGTCGTCGGCTTCGACCGAACTGGAAGCCTCTGCCAGCACGCTGACCGCGACCGCCGAACGTTCGCAGGAGCTGACAACGACCGTGGCAGCCGCTTCGGAGGAGGCCTCGACCAATGTGCAGTCGGTTGCTTCGGCGACTGAGGAGATGGCCTCGTCGGTGAACGAAATCAGCCGTCAGGTGCAGGAATCGGCCAGCATCGCCAACCAGGCCGTCGATCAGGCGCGCCTGACCAATGATCGCGTCAGTGCGCTCGCCAGCGCGGCCGCTCGCATCGGTGACGTCGTCGAACTGATCAACAACATTGCCGGCCAGACCAATCTTCTGGCGCTCAACGCAACCATCGAAGCAGCGCGCGCCGGTGAGGCCGGTCGCGGCTTCGCGGTGGTGGCATCGGAAGTGAAGGCGCTGGCCGAGCAGACGGCGAAAGCCACCGGTGAGATCTCGACGCAGATCTCCGGCATCCAGGCGGCGACGCAGGAATCGGTTGGTGCGATCAAGGAGATCGGAGACACCATCGGCCGGATGTCCGAGATCGCTTCGACGATTGCGTCGGCGGTGGAAGAGCAGGGCGCTGCGACCCAGGAAATCTCCCGCAACGTCCAGCAGGCAGCGCAGGGCACAATGCAAGTCTCGTCGAACATCACCGACGTGCAGCGTGGCGCCAGCGAGACCGGCTCGGCATCCTCGCAGGTGCTCTCCGCAGCGCAGTCGCTGTCCTCGGACAGCACGCGTCTGAAGGTCGAGGTCAGCAAATTCCTGAACGCCGTACGCGCAGCCTGACGCTACGAGATAGCAAGACATTGAAGCCGGCGCGTAAGCGCCGGCTTTTTCATTGTTAGTTGCGCCGCCTCCCGCCATTCGCTTGTTGAACTGTTGCGCAGGTTGCAGGTTACCGCGGGGCGGCGGTTATGTTGCCGCGCTTCTCAACTTTGTGCCCGGCGCAGGAAATCTCGCGCAACGTCCTTCGGCGTCTTGGCGATCTCTTAGTCATTTGCTGCAATCGTGTAGTACGCATTTTTTGCACGGAGCGGCATACAGTCGTCGCTGCAAGTTATTTGGACCGGCGCTGCGTCTTAGAAAGAGACCATGACCCCTATCGATTATGAGTATTTGCAGAAGATCCTGAAAGATCGTTCCGGACTGGTGCTGTCGGCCGACAAGAAGTACCTGCTCGAAAGCAGACTGATGCCGCTGGCGCGTAAGGCTGGTGTCGCCGGGATCAGCGAACTTGTTCAGAAGATGAAAGCTGGCTCCGAGCCGATGATCTCGGATGTGGTCGAAGCGATGACCACCAACGAGACCTTCTTCTTTCGCGACAAGACCCCGTTCGAGCATTTTCAGAACACGGTCATTCCCGACCTGATCAAGGCGCGCGCTAGCAAGCGCAGTCTGCGGATCTGGTGCGCCGCCGGCTCGACCGGGCAGGAGCCGTATTCGCTCGCCATGATCATGAAGGAACTCGGTGCCGCGCTGACCGGGTGGCGCGTCGAGATCGTGGCCACGGATCTGTCGCCCGAAGTGCTCGAAAAATCGCGCACTGGCGTCTACACCCAGTTTGAGGTGCAGCGCGGTTTGCCGATCCAGCTGCTGGTGAAATACTTCAAGCAGACGGGCACGACGTGGCAGCTCAACGCCGACATCCGCGCGATGGTTCAGTTCAAGCAGTTCAATCTGCTGCAGGACTACGCGCATCTCGGCAAGTTCGACGTCATCTTCTGCCGCAACGTACTGATCTATTTCGATCAGGCCACCAAGAGCGACATCTTCGGCAGGCTTGCAAAGGCCAGCGAGGCTGACGGCTATCTGTTTCTGGGAGCAGCTGAGACCGTGATCGGTCTCACCGACCGCTATCAGGTTTGTCCCAATCGCCGCGGTGTGTATTTGCCGGTGGGTGTGCAGGCGTCGCCATCGATCGTGCCCAACATGGGTGCCGGACTGAAGACGTCTCCCGCCAGTATGCGGGCGTAGGAGCGGTCATGGCAGAAGAAGCTGTAACGAACGGGCGCGTCACTTTCGGGCGCGGCTACAATGTCTGGATCATGGCTATCGACGGCACATGGCGACGCAGTTGCGTGCTGAAGGCTGTGTCGAGTCACGACGCCGAGTTGATCCTCGAGACGTCCATCGAGGGCCTCAATCTGAAGGAGTTCTTCCTGCTGCTGTCATCGACCGGACTTGCCTATCGCCGCTGCGAACTGGTCAAGGTGAACGGTGCGCAGATCGACATTCGCTTCCTGAACACCAAAGGTAGCAAGAAGAAATCGCCGGCGAAGAGCGATCAGGGCGATATGGCTGACGCCTGATCATGCGGCATGAAGCTATCGACGATCATCACATCGAAGTGGGTATCTTCCGCCACGAATAGACCGATCTCGCCACCATCGCCGAGACGGTTTCGATGCCCTCGCGTTCCAGTATCAGCCTAATGGACACGAGCGGGTCGTCGTCGACGACCAGAATGCGTTTCATGGCGGCGCCCCCGCGCGCTGGAGTGAGCCTGCAGTCACTCTCCACGCAACACGCAACCGTGACGCAACGAATCATCGACGACGTTAGGTGTTTAGCCGTTTGGCCGGAGGTGTCTGTCCAGATTTGCACACTTGGGGCATTTCGTTGTTGCCGCATTGCACGCACCATGTACATGGTTGGATATGAGCATGATGTTCGAAGAACTGGATTATCGCCCGACGCCGATGGGCGTTCTGACCCTGCGACGTCGGCGGAAGCCGGGGGCGGACGTCGATATCTTTGAGATCAAGCTCGGCGATGAATTTCTGATGTCGAGCGCGTTCACGGCTGCCGAGATCGCGCTGGCGGATATCGGCCTGGCGTCGCTAACCGGCAGCGGGCTGGATGTTGTCGTTGGCGGTCTCGGTCTGGGCTACACGGCGCAGGCGGTTCTCGCGCACGAGAAGGTCGGTTCGCTGGTCGTCATTGATGCACTGCCCGAAGTGATCGAATGGCACCAAGCCGGCCTGATCCCGATCGGCCGCGAATTGTCGGCGGACGGGCGCTGCCGTCTGGTCCATGGCGATTTCTTCAAGATGGCGACCTCGACGGATGGTCATCTCGATCCCGATGCCCCCGGTCGTCGCTTCGATGCGATACTGGTCGATATCGACCATGCGCCGGACAACCTGCTGCATCCGAGCCATGCCGTGCTCTATACGGCGGCCGGGCTGCGGCGTCTGTCTGAGCATCTCAAGCCGGGCGGCGTGTTTGCGCTGTGGTCGAACGACCCACCGGAAGCTGCATTTACAGCCGTGATGGAGAGTGTCTTCGGCGCCGTCACCGCGCATGTCGTGGCCTTCGACAATCTGAATGCAGACGAGGAAGTCTCCAACACGGTCTATGTCGGCACCAGGATCGAAGAGGCCGCATAGCGCGCCGTTGCGCTATTCGGCGGCCTGTTTCGCCAGCACCTGCTTGTCCGACCGGTTACCCTCGTCGCGCTTCGATCGTCCCCAGCCCGACATGATGTTCGAAAGCTTGTCGAGATAGACATAGACCACCGGCGTGGTGAACAGCGTCAGTGCCTGGCTGACGATGAGGCCGCCGACCATCGCATAGCCGAGCGGCTGGCGGATTTCCGAGCCGGTGCCAGTGCCGAGCATCAACGGCACGCCGCCGAGCAGCGCCGCCATGGTCGTCATCATGATCGGGCGAAAACGTAGGAGAGCTGCCTTACGGATGGCTTCCTCCGGTTCAAGATGTTCGTCGCGCTCGGCAGCAATTGCGAAGTCCACCAGCATGATGCCGTTCTTCTTGACGATGCCGATCAGCAGCACGATGCCGATCAGCGCGATCAGACTGAAATCGAAACCGAACGCCATCAGGATCGCCAGCGCACCGACGCCCGCCGAGGGCAGGGTGGACAGGATCGTCAGCGGGTGGATGTAGCTCTCATAGAGAATGCCGAGGATCAGATAGACCACCACCAGTGCGGCGAGGATCAGCAGCGGCACCGTCGAAAGCGATTGCTGGAACGCCTGAGCCGTGCCCTGGAAGGTGCCGCGCAGAGTCGATGGCGCGCCGATATCCTGCATGGCATTTTGCACCGCATCGGTCGCCTGTCCGAGCGCAACGCCCTGCGCCAGATTGAAGCTGATCGTGATCGCCGGAAATTGTCCCTGATGGCTGATCGATAGCGGCCGCACCGGCACGGTGGTCCATTTCGCAAAGGCCGACAACGGCACCATGTCACCGGTCGTCGGCGACTTGATGTAGATCTTGTCGAGCGAATCCAGTTTGCCTTGCATCTCCGGCAGGATTTCAAGAATGACGTGGTAGCTGTTCAACTGTGTGAAGTACTGAGCGACCTGACGCTGGCCGAACGCATCATACAGCGTGTCGTCGATCAGTTGCGGCTGGATACCGAAGCGCGAGGCGTTGTCGCGATCGATGGTTAGCGTCAGCGTCGTGCCCTTGGTCTGTTGATCGGTGGCGACGTCGCGCAGTCCCGGCAGCGTCTGCATCTTGGCCAGAATCTTCGGTGCCCATTCGTTCAGTTCCGTCAGATTGGCGTCCTGCAGCGTGTATTCGAACTGGGTGCGGGTGGCGCGGCCGCCGAGACGGATATCCTGCGCGGCCTGCATGAAGAGCCGTGCGCCCTGGACCTTTTCCAGTTTCGGGCGCAAGCGCGTGATGATCTGCTGCGCGCTGGCCGAGCGTTCGTCGCGCGGCTTCAACGTGATGAACATGCGCCCGGTATTGAGCGCTCCGCCGCTGCCGCCGATGGACATGGCCACGCTGGCGACGTCGGGATCGGCCTGCACGATCTTGCCGAGTTCTTCCTGATGGATCTTCATGTCGGCGAAGGAAATATCCTGCGATGCCTCGGAGGAGGCCGTGATCAGGCCGGTGTCCTGCTGCGGGAAGAAGCCCTTCGGGATAATCATGAACAGATAGACCGACAGGACGAGCGTGGCGAAGAACACCATCAGCGTCGTCAGGCGCCAGCGCAGCACGAGGTCGAGGCCGCGCTCATAGGCGCGCAGCAGAGCGTCGAAGGCGTTCTCGCTAAGCTGATAGAGCCGGCCATGCTTGGCGTGTTTCTCCTCGCGCAGGAAGCGCGAGGCCATCATCGGGGTCAGCGTCAGCGACACCACCAGCGAGACGAAAATCGTCATGGTCAGCGTCACGGCGAATTCGCGGAACAGGCGGCCGATAATGCCACCCATCAGCAGCAGCGGGATCAGCACGGCGACCAGCGAGACTGATATCGAGACGATGGTGAAGCCGATTTCACCGGCACCTTTCAGCGCGGCAGCCATCGGTGTTTCGCCTTCCTCGATATACCTAGTGATGTTTTCCAGCATCACGATGGCGTCGTCGACCACGAAGCCGACCGAGATGGTCAGCGCCATCAGCGACAGGTTGTCGAGTGTATAGCCGAACACCCACATCAGCGCGCAGGCGCCAAGCAGCGCCAGCGGCACGGTGACGCTGGGAATGACCGTCGCCCAGACGCTGCGCAGGAAGATGAAGATCACCATCACGACAAGCCCGATGGTCAGCAGCAGCGTGAACTGCACATCCTGCACGGCGGCGCGGATGGTCTGCGTGCGATCGCTGAGGACCTCGATCTTCACGGTCGGCGGGATCGCGGCCACCAGACGCGGCAGCTCCGCCTTGATCTTGTCGACTGTGTCGATGACGTTGGCGCCGGGTTGCTTGAAAATCACCAGAAACACGCCGCGCTTGCCATTGGCCCAGGCCGCCTGCTTGGCGTCTTCAGGGCCGGTCACCGCCTGTCCGATATCCCTGACCCGCAACGGGCCGCCATTGCGAAAGGCGATGATGACGTCGTTCCAGTCTTTCGATTCCGGCAACTGGTCGTTGGCGTAGATCGTGTAGCTGCGGGTCGCGCCGTCGATATTGCCTTTCGGGCTGTCGACGGTGGTGATCGCGATCTGGCTGCGGATGTCTTCGAGTTGCAGCCCCTTGGCCACCAGCTTGGCGGGATCGATCTGGATGCGGATCGCCGGCTTTTGCTGGCCGCCGATCGTAACCTGGGCGACACCGGAGATCTGGCTGATCTGCTGCGCCAGTTGCGCATCGACACTGTCACTGACCGTCGTAATGGGCAGCGTGTCCGATGTCGCCGACAGTAGCATGATCGGCGAGTCCGCCGGGTTGACCTTGCGATAGGTCGGCGGGCTCGGAAGTGTCTTCGGCAGTTGTCCGCCGGCGGCATTAATCGCGGCTTGCACGTCATTGGCGGCGCCGTCGATCGAGCGGTTGAGATCGAACTGGATTGTGACTGCGGATGTGCCGAGCGAACTCGTCGACGTCATCTGCGCGACGCCAGGGATCTGCGCCAGCTGTCGTTCCAGCGGCTGCGCCACCGAGGACGCCATGGTCTCGGGACTGGCGCCGGGCAGGCTGGCCGCTACCTGTATAGTCGGGAAGTCGACTTGCGGCAGCGGCGCGACGGGAAGTTGGGGATAGGAGACCAGGCCGACGAACAGAATGCCCGCCATCAGCAACGATGTCGCGATGGGGTAGCGAATGAACGGTGCTGAAATTCCTCCGTTCATGGCTATTCGCCTTTCGCCGGGTTGGCTGCGGATGTTGCGACCGATGTCGCCACCAGCACGCCCGGCTGCACTTTATATTGCCCGGCGACGATCACACGCTCGCCAGCGCTCAGCCCGTCCTCGACCACCGTGCGGCCGTCCATGGAAGGGCCGACCTTGATTTTCTTCAGCTCGGCCTTGTTGTCGGCGCCAACCGCAAAGGCGTAGAGCCCGTCGGCGCCATGCTGAACGGCATCGTCGGGAATGACGGTCGAATCCTTCAGCGTGGTCACCAGCAGCCGCGTCGAGACTGACAGGCCGGGCCACAGCACGTGGTCCTTGTTGTCGAATACAGCCTTCAGCCGGATGGTGCCGCTGGTCGTGTCCACCTGATTATTGACGACCGAGAGCGTGCCTTCCGACAGCACTCGCTTTCCGTCAGTCGTCAGTGCGATCACCTTGAGCGGACGCGCAGCGAGTGACTGGTTGATGTCGACGAGATTCTGTTCAGGCGCAGTGAAGATCACCGCAATCGGTTCGATCTGTGCGATGGTGACGATACCGGTCTGGGTCGCGGCATTAACGATGTTGCCCTGGTCGACCTGACGAAAGCCGACGCGGCCGGAGATCGGCGCCTTGATCGTGGTGTAAGCGAGCTGGGTCTGCGCATTCGAGATCGCGGCATCATCGGCAGCGATCTGCGCATTCAGTTGCAGCACGGTGGAGCGTTGTGTGTCTGTCTGTTGCCGCGTCGCAAATTCGCCGAGTTTGGTGAAGCGCTGCAGATCCAGATTGGCGTTGGCGAGATTGGCTTCGTCCTGCGCCTTCTTGGCCTTGGCCTGATCGAACGCCGCCTGGAACGGGCGCGGATCGATCTGCGCGAGCAGGTCACCCTCCTTGACGATCTGTCCTTCGGTGAAAGCGATAGTGTCGATCTGACCATCGACACGGGTCCGCACAACGACGGTATTGAAACCCTGCACGGTGCCCAAACCGCCGAGATAAACGGGGAAATCAGCTTTTTCGACAGATGCAATTTTCACCGGGATGGGGGCAGGGCCGCGCGGTTTGTCGGCATTCGTCTGCTGGGCTCCGGTAGTCTCGTAATGGCGCCATGCGGTAATTCCGCCGGCCGCAAGCAGCGCCAGAACGATCAGCCCAGTCCATCGAAAACGGGTAAGCGTTGTCATGGTGATCTCATCAATCTCTTGGCAGCCACTGACGCGGACATGCGCATCCAATGCACGCCCGCTTGGGCGGCTACTGATCAGCTAGGTCTCGACTCAAATGCTGTAAACACACGACCGCTTGAACGCGTGCTTCATTGCCAAATCTTCATGTTCGCAATTAGTGACGCCTGATCTCTCGCATCGTTCCGAGGGGACACTGCGCTCCATTTTGTGCGGTGTCTTGGACAATCCATCTGCGCAGTGCGAAGCGCCTGGTGTTGTAACTGCGCGTCGTATCCGCCATAGGCTCGTCGAAGCCGACATCGCGGCTTGCAAATGTAATCGATCCGGAGCGGGACATGGACGAGTTGAATGGGCGGATGATCGCGTGTCAGATTTTGATTACCGGATTGATCGCGCGGGTCGCCAATGACTCGCCAGATCCGCTGCGCTTCCTGACCGACTATCGGGACGAGATCAAAGCCGTCGTGCGTGGCATCAACATTGCCGGCATGGAGAATACGGATCGGGTCAGGCAGTCAGCGCTTCAGACCGTCGATGAGATGTTCTCGCTGATGAAGCCGCCTAGCAGCGAATAGGGTGGCCGTTTCATATTACCTCCAGGTAGCTGCCGCGACCAATCTAGACATATTCAAACATAAGCCCCCTGAAATCTGGCCCAATTGCGTTGACCACCCGTTCTCCTGCCGACTACGTCCATGGGACAAATTATCGCACTTGATGCGTCCTGGCGTCGCAGTTTTGGGGGAATTCGATGGGTACGGCGAAAATGCCGCGATCTTTGCGTGCTGTTTCTGAGGTTCGGGCCGGCGAGGGCGCCGATCCGTATTCTGGCCGCAAAGCGACGGCGGTTGCAGGTCTTATCGCGGTCGCGTCATTCAGTGGTGCCGAAGCGCAGCAATCCTCCACCCTTCCGCCGGTTACAGTGGATGCCCCGGTTGCTCGGCCCCGGCCGGCGGCATCGAAGCCAACTCCGGACCAGATTCGCGCGCGCACCGCGCTCCGCCGCGCCGCCCGCCGGGCTCAACCGGTGCCAGTCGCGCCCGTGCCGTTTCCGAATGCCGGTGGACTAGCCGCCGATCCTTATGCTGATCCCTCCGCGCCTTATAAAGGGGACCGGCTTGCGGGCGGCAAATTCACCGAGAAGCTGTTGGATACGCCGCGCACCGTCACGGTGCTCACCAGGGAAGTTCTCGAGGACAAGAACGCGACATCGCTGCGCGATGCCGTCCGTTCGACAGCCGGCGTGACGCTCGGCACCGGTGAGGGCGGCAACGCTTTCGGTGACCGCTTCTTCATTCGCGGCTTTGATGCCCGCAACGACGTGTTCGTCGATGGTATCCGCGATCCCGCCGTCAGCATCCGCGAAAACTTCTTCACCGAACAGGTCGAGATTCTGCGCGGCCCGGCATCGTCCTTCGCCGGACGTGGCACTGCTGGCGGTGCGATCAACATCGTTACCAAACAGGCAGGCGACAAGAATTTCACCAATATCGATACCGCCTTCGGCACCGATGCCACCAAGCGTGTGACCATCGACGCCAATCAGGTGCTGAGCCCGACGGTCTCGGTGCGCGCTGGCGGCTTGTTCCAGGATGCCAAGGTCGCAGGCCGCGACGTCACCACTGATGATCGCTGGGGCGGCTTCGCAGCCATCAAGTGGACGCCAGTCGACGCCGTGAAGGTGACGGCCAACTACATTCACACCGACCTCAATTCGATCCCGGATTTCGGCATTCCGTGGGACCGCGCGGCCAACCAGCCATCAACGGAAACCGGCATCGCGAACCGCAACAACTACTATGGCTTCGCCAATCGCGACTTCCAGCATGCACGTCAGGATATCGGCTCGCTGAACACGGAAGTGGCGCTGACGCCGGACGTCACCTTCAGCAACAAGATGCGGCTCGAGCGTTCGACTCTGGCCTATGTCGGCACTCTGCCGGAGGCGCCCCGCGTCGGCATTCCCGGCTACGTCTCCGACGCTGCCGGCGGCTTCGGCCTGGTGCAGCTCAACGCCGTCAGCCGCTATCAGACCACGGACACGATCGCCAACCAGTCGGACTTCAAGTTCAAGTTCGACACCGGCCCGATCAGGCACACGACAATCGTCGGCGCCGAAATCTCGCGTGAGAAGGTCGACATCGACACCTTCACGGGCCTGACGACGGAGTCGCTGCCGGGCGGCAGCACGAGCATCGGCTCGGTGATCGTTCCGATCAATAATCCCAATCTGACCTATTCGGCTTTTGCGCAGCCCACGCGCGCCAACAATCCAACGGTGATCAAGGTCGACACCAATGCGGGCTACGCCATCAACACGGCGAACTACAACGACATCGTCTATCTGAACACCGGCATCCGCTACGACGATTACAGCGTCAGCGCGGGCAAGCCGTTTGCGACCACCACCACGTTCCCGCAGAAGGCCGATAGCGGCAATGTAAACTGGAATGTCGGCCTGACGTTGAAGCCGCTGCCCTATGGCAGTGTCTATGCAGCCTATGCCACGTCGACCAATCCGGTCGGCGCCGAACTGGATGGCACCGACGCACGCTATGGCGGCTTCAATCTTACGGGCGCCTATAATCAGGTGTTCGCGCCAGAGAAAAACAAGTCGGCGGAAGTCGGCACCAAGTGGGAGCTGTTCGATCGCCATTTGTTGCTGACAGGCGCCCTGTTCGAGACCACCAAGAGCAATGCGCGGGAGCAACTGACCGTCGCTGGCGCCACGCAGGTGGTAGCTGGCGCGTCATACAGGATCCGCGGCATCGATCTCGGCGTCGCCGGCAAGATCACCGATCGCTGGAGCGTATTCGGCGGTCTGGTTCTGATGGAATCCAAGGTGCTGAACTCGGCAACTCCGGCCTTTATCGGGCGCGATCTCGCCAACATCGCCCATCAGTCGTTCAACCTTATGACCAAGTACAAGTTCGACTACGGCTGGGAGCTGGGCGGGCAGGCGACCTATCAGTCGCAGCGCACCGGCGGCATTCTGTACACGACCACCACGACGGTCCTGCCGGAATTCTGGCGCTTCGACATGTTCGTCGAGAAGAAGATCGACCAGAACATCACGCTCAAGCTGTTCGTCAACAACCTGACCAACAAGCTCTACTATGACGGTTTCTACAACAGTGCTGCACCGTTCGTGCTGGTGGCGCCGGGCCGGTCGGGAACACTTGTTCTCAGCGGGAAGTTCTAGGGGATGCTGATCTGCATCCCTGATGTCTTGAGCAAAAGCGATGTGGCGGAGTTCCGCCGCATCATGGATGCGGCCGGTTGGGAGGACGGTCGCTCGACGGCTGGTGCGCAATCGGCTCTGGTCAAACGAAATGAGCAACTGCCGCCGGACAGCGACGTGGCCCGCGCGCTCGGCAACCGGATCATCTCGGCACTGACGTCGAACCCGCGGTTTCTGTCTGCGGCAATCCCGCTGCAGATATTCCCGCCGCTGTTCAATCGTTACGTCGCATCAGACGGGCATCACTTCGGCGTGCACGTCGACAATGCGGTACGCGGCGATCATCTCACCGGCATGCGTATCCGCACTGATATGTCGGTGACACTGTTCCTCTCCGAGCCCGAGGAATATGAGGGCGGTGAGCTTGTTATTGAAGACAATTACGGCTCGCACGAGGTGAAGCTGCCGGCCGGCCACCTCGTACTTTATCCTGCTTCCAGCTTGCACCTTGTAACGCCTCTAAGGGCAGGTATGCGCGTAGCGTCTTTTTTCTGGCTACAGAGCATGATACGTGATGCTCATGCGCGCAGCATGATCTTCGATCTCGACAGCGCGATTCAGAGCCTAGTTGAACGTCTCGGAAGAGACGACCCAGAAACGGTCAAATTGACGGGCATCTATCATAATCTCATCCGCTACTGGGCCGAGGTATAAGCTTGTTTAGAACTGTTCTTAAGTCGCTGGCTGTGCTGGCAGTGGTCGCGTTTGCTTCGCCAATCATTGCGCAGCAGGCTGCAAAGCCCGTGGCGCCAGCAGTTACTCAGGCAGCTCCCGTTGCGGCGCCGGCCCCGGTAGCTGCTCAGCCGAGCAGCCCAGTGGCGAACCCGGCCGCTTCGGCAGCTCTTGCTAGTCCGGTGACAGAGGCCGCGCCCCGGCCGATGGCCGCGACTGGTGAGCACGATCTGTCGCCCTGGAAAATGTTCATGGGCGCCGACATCATCGTCAAGGCGGTGATGGTGGGTCTGGCTTTCGCGTCGGTCGTCACCTGGACGGTCGGCATCTTCAAGATGATGGAACTGAGCTGGGCCATGCGTCGCCTGAAGGGCGCGCTCCGCAAGATCGGTGAATCGCGTTCGCTGTCCGAAGCGCAGATGGCGCTCGGCGATCGCGGGACGATCCTGTCGCGCCTGTTGGCGGCGGCGATGCGGGAAGGGCGGATGTCTGCCGGGATTTCGAGCGATGAAGGCATCAAGGAGCGCGCCGCGTCGAGCTTCGGCGAAATCGTTCGTGCTGAAGGTCGCAAGGTACGCACCGGCATGGGCATCCTCGCGACTATTGGCGCAACGTCGCCGTTCGTCGGACTATTCGGCACCGTCTGGGGCATCATGAACAGCTTCATCGGCATCTCGAAGTCGCAGACCACGAATCTCGCCGTCGTCGCGCCCGGCATCGCCGAAGCACTGCTGGCGACCGCTATCGGCCTCGTCGCGGCGATTCCTGCGGTTATCATCTACAATCACTTCTCGCGCGTGACGAAGGCCTACATGGAAATCGTCGGCCGTGCGCAGGGCGCCGCCGGTCGTCTGCTGTCACGCGATCTTGATCGCACGCATTCGAGTTCACACGCACGCGCAGCGGCTGAATAATCATGGGTATGTCGCTTTCCGAAGGTGCAGACGACGATGATGATTTCGGTGAAAATCACGAAATCAACGTCACGCCCTTCATCGACGTCATTCTGGTTCTGCTGATCATTTTCATGGTGGCCGCGCCGCTCTCGACGGTGGATCTGCCGATCAATCTGCCGAGCTCGACGGTCACGCCGCAGAAGAAGCCGGACAAGCCGACCTATGTAAGCATCAAGCCGGATCTCGCGGTCGCGATCGGCGAGAACATGGTCAAGCGCGTCGATCTGGTGCGTCAGCTCGATGCGATGGGCGATGGCAACAAGGATCGGCCGATCTTCCTGCGCGTCGATCGCGCGGTTCCCTATGGTGAATTCTTCGATGTGATGGAACGGCTGCGTGCCGGTGGCTATCAGAAGACCAAGCTTGTTGCACTGGAAGGTGTTCCGGATGCCGCTGCGGCATCGCCGGCACCGACCGCTGCACCTGACGCGCCGAAGCCCTGACGTTACGGAAGCGCTATGTCCGAGCTCGATAGAAAGTCGTCCTGGCGACTGTGGCTGATCGCGGCGCTTGTCGCCGTGCTGCTGCATGTCGGCGGCATCGCTGCGGCCGTGTTCGAGATGCAGCAGGAAGAGGACGACGACGGCCTTGGCGCCAATGCCATCGAAGTCGGGATGGAAATGGTGTCACCCGACGTCGAGCCGACCGATCTTCCGCAGGGCCCGGATTCGGAGGCTTCGACCGCATCTCCGGCGGTTCAGGAGCAGAAGGCTGTCGAGAAGCAGAGCGATCTCCTCAAGGAGACGCCGCACGAGAGCGAAGAACCCGATCAGGTCGTGACCGAGAGCAAGGCGACCAAGCGGGAAGAAGAGACACCCGAAAAGGCGCAAAAGCAGCAGCAGGCGTCGCAGGAATCCGTCGCGTCGGAAGCCGCCGCACAGCAGAAGCTCGATGATTCCAAGACCGGCGAGAAAGCGCAGGCGCAGCAGGGCGGCATCGGCACCGACAAGAAGCGCCTATCGACAATCTGGTCCAAGCAGCTCAGCGCCTATCTCGAAAAGAACAAGCGCTATCCGCAGGAGCGCCAGCAGAAGACGGCCGAAGTGACGGTGAATTTCGAGATCGACCGCGTCGGCAAGGTCCTGGCTGTGCGCGTGGTGAAGGGCTCCGGCGACGCCGCATTCGACGAAGCCGCGGTTGCCATGGTCCGCCGCTCAGACCCGCTGCCGGCGCCGCCGCCGTTGATTGCCGACGACGGCCTCAGCTTCACCGTGCCCGTGATCTTCCGCGTCAAGGGCAAGGGCTGACGAGAAGGGCGACTAGTAAGTCGCTCGCCCGCCTGAAATATCGAACACCGCGCCGGTCGAGAAGGCGCAGTCTTCCGAGGCCAGCCAGGCAGCCATCGCGGCCAGTTCCTGCACCAGTACGAAACGTCCTTTTGGAATCTTCGACAGCATGAAGTTGATGTGCTGTTCCGTCATCTGGTCGAAAATCGCAGTCTTCGCGGCAGCAGGCGTGATGGCATTGACGTTGATCTCGTGGCCGGCCAGTTCCTTGCCGAGCGACTTGGTCAGCGCGATCAGGCCGGCCTTCGATGCCGAATAGTGCGAGGCGTTCGGATTGCCTTCCTTGCCGGCGATCGAGGCGATGTTGACGATGCGGCCGTAATTTTGCTTCAGCATCACGGGGACGACAGCCTTGCAGCACAGGAACGGGCCGTCGAGATTGATGCGCATCACCTTGCGCCAATCGTCGTAATCGATCTCCCATACCGGCTTGTTGAATCCGGTGATGCCGGCATTGTTGACCAGGATATCGATCTTGCCGAACTCTTGAAGCGTCGCATCGCGAGCTTCATCAATTGAAGCCACGTCGGTGACGTCGACTTTGAGGGCGATCACTTCGTCGCCGATTTCGCTCGCCGTTCTTACGGCCAGGTCAATGTCCTGATCCCAGATCGCCACCTTGGCGCCGGAAGCGACGAAACGTTCGGTGATCGCGCGGCCAAAGCCCTGGGCGCCGCCCGTGACAACGGCGCAGCGGCCGTTCAGATCGATCTTGTTCATGATGCGATGTCCTCGGTTACAGCGTCCAGCCGCCGTCGATGATGTGCGCGACGCCGGTGGTGAAGGCGCTCTCGTCGCTGGCGAGATAGACGGCGAGGGATGCGATCTCCTCGGCAGTCCCGAGGCGGCCCATCGGCTGCCGGCTGACGAACAGCTCGCGGCCCTGCGGGCCTGCGGCCGCGGCACGGTCGAGCATCGACGGCGTTTCGATCGTGCCGGGGCAGATCGCATTGCAGCGAATGCCTTTGGTGATGTAGTCGACAGCCACAGCACGGGTGAGGGCGGCGACGGCGGCTTTGGTTGCGCCGTAGACGTAGCGGTTCGGCGCTGCCTTGAAGACACCAGCGGCCGAGGAGATATTGATGATCGCACCATTGCCGCGCGCGAGCATGCCGGGCAGGAACGCACGGATGGTCCGGTGCATCGATTTGACGTTCAGGTCGAACGAGAATTCCCAGTCGGAATCGGAGCATTCCAGTGCTGCGCCGTGATGCACGAAGCCGGCAGCGTTGAGCAGGATGTCGATATCGCCGACTTTCTTAGCCATCGCTTCGACGGCAGCCGTGTCGCGCACGTCGAGCCGCGCGGTCTCGGCGATACCATCTTTAGTCAGCAGCGCCACGCCCTTGTCGTCGATATCGGTGGCGAACACCGTCGCCCCTTCGCGCGCAAAGGCCAGTGCACAGGCGCGGCCGATCCCGACGGCGCCGGCGGTGACGAAGGCGCGTTTGCCTTTCAATCGGTCAGACATGTGAAAACTCCCTGAGACGTTTTTGTTCTGGACGTCATACGCGGGCTTGACCCGCGTATCCATCTTGCTGCGAAGGAAGTTGGACTGCCGGGTCAAGCCCGGCAATGACGCCGTTGGCTGCTAGTGATTATGCCGCGCCGTTCCGACCTTGCCGGCGATATCTTGATAGCGCGTGGCAAGTTCGAGACAGGCACCAGTGGCTTGCTGGCCGACGGTGTTGCGATAGAGCTCCTGCCACGGCGTCTGGTTGACGGGATATTTGAATCCGCCATTGGCCATCAGTTCGGCGCGACGTCGCTTCAGCTCTTCGTCGGAGATCAGGATATTCGCGCTGCCCTTGTTGAGATCGATGCGCACCTTGTCGCCCGTTTTCAGGATTGCGAGGCCGCCATTGGCCGCAGCTTCAGGCGTCGCGTTGAGGATCGACGGCGAGCCCGACGTGCCGGATTGCCGGCCATCGCCGATGCATGGAAGTGAGTGGATGCCGCGCTTGATGAGTGCTGCCGGTGGCTGCATGTTCACGACTTCCGCGCCGCCCGGATAGCCGATCGGTCCGGTGCCGCGGACGAACAGGATGCAGTGCTCATCGATATTGAGCGAGGCGTCGTCGATGCGGTCGTGGTAATCCTCCGGCCCCTCGAACACGATGGCGCGGCCTTCGAACGCATTCGGATCCTTCGGATTGATCAGATAGCGATCGCGGAATTCCTTGGAAATCACCGAGGTCTTCATGATCGCGCTGTCGAACAGGTTGCCGCGTAGCACCAGGAAGCCGGCATCCTTCACCAGCGGCTTGTCGTAGGACCAGATCACATCGTTGTCTGGCAGTGGCGATTTGGCGCAATTCTCGCCCATTGGGCGGCCGTTCACCGTGATCGCATCCTCGTGGATGCGCTTGTGCTTCATCAGCTCGCGCACCACCGAGGGCACACCACCGGCGCGGTGATATTCCTCGCCGAGATAGAAGCCGGCCGGTTGCATGTTGACCAGCAGCGGTACGTCGTGGCCGAATTTCTGCCAGTCGTCGATATCAAGCTCGACGCCGATATGGCGCGCCAGCGCGTTGATATGGATCGGCGCGTTGGTCGAGCCGCCAATGGCAGAATTGACCACGATGCAGTTCTCGAACGCCTTGCGGGTCAGAATGTCCGACGGCTTGAGGTCCTCCCACACCATGTCGACGATGCGGCTGCCGGTCTCGTAGGCAATCTGGCCGCGCTCGCGATAGGGCGCGGGGATGGCCGCACAGCCGGGCAGGGACATGCCGAGCGCTTCGGCCAGCGAATTCATCGTCGAGGCCGTGCCCATTGTGTTGCAATGGCCGACCGACGGTGCGGACGATGCCACCAGCGTCATGAATTCTTCGTAGTCGATCTCGCCAGCGGCAAGTCGCTCGCGCGATTTCCACACCACGGTGCCGGAGCCTGTACGCTGGCCTTCGTGCCAACCATTCAGCATAGGTCCACCCGACAAGACGATAGCGGGCAAGTTCACGGTAGCCGCAGCCATCAGGCAGGCGGGAGTCGTCTTGTCGCAGCCGGTCGTGAGGACGACGCCATCGAGCGGGTAGCCGAACAGGATTTCCACAAGGCCGAGATAAGCGAGATTGCGATCAAGCGCCGCAGTCGGCCGCTTCCCGGTCTCCTGAATCGGATGTACCGGGAATTCCATCACCAGACCGCCAGCGGCGGTAATGCCTTCGCGCACGCGCTTGGCGAGTTCGAGATGATGGCGATTACAGGGCGACAGGTCGTTGCCGGTCTGCGCAATGCCGATGATCGGTTTGCCGGACTGCAATTCGTGACGCGTCAGGCCATAGTTCAGATAGCGCTCAAGATAGAGTGCAGTCATTCCGGGATTGTGGGGATCGTTGAACCATTCGCTCGAACGAAGTTTGCGCTTGGTTGCCTTTGCAGGCGAGGTCCCCGCAGTCGGCGTGGACGAAGTCGGCTTGGTCATCATTTCTCCCGCAGCGCACACTTTATATCTTGGTGCGTCGTCTCTTTTGGTTGGTCACGAATGTTTGCACGCCATTGGTCGCTTCGCAATGTTTGCATCTGCGAAGTTTTTCTACGACTATGATCCAACGACACACCGCCGGAAAAGCTGGTAGGATGTCAGACAAGTAAGAACAGGCGGCCCCGGCAATCGGAGGGCGCTGTCTCGAAAATGGGACATTTGGGAGGGAAATGTATGGCGTCCGTGCAGATTCACGACGTGCGTAAGTCTTTTGGCGGTTTTGAGGTTCTCCACGGCGTATCGGTCCCCATCGAGGATGGCCAATTCGTGGTTCTGGTTGGGCCATCCGGCTGCGGAAAATCCACATTGCTGCGCATGTTGGCAGGCTTGGAGAAGATCACTTCCGGCACGATTTCGATCGGCGACCGCGTGGTCAATGATGTCCAGCCGAAAGAGCGCGACATCGCCATGGTGTTCCAGAACTATGCGCTTTATCCGCATATGACGGTTGCCCAGAATATGGGCTTTTCGCTCAAGCTGCGCGGGGCCGACAAAAGCGAGATCGATCAGAAGGTCAATCGCGCCGCAGATATTCTCGATTTGAGGCGGTTGCTCGAGCGCTTTCCCCGGCAGTTGTCGGGTGGTCAGCGCCAGCGCGTCGCCATGGGCCGCGCCATCGTTCGCGATCCGCAGGTCTTCCTGTTCGATGAGCCGCTGTCGAATCTCGATGCCAAGCTGCGCGTCGCCATGCGCGCGGAGATCAAGGAGCTGCATCAGCGCCTGAAGACAACGACGGTCTATGTGACCCATGACCAGATCGAAGCCATGACCATGGCCGACAAGATTGTGGTGATGCAGGACGGCATTGTGGAGCAGATGGGCGCACCATTGGAACTCTACGATCGTCCCGAGAACAAGTTCGTTGCCGGCTTTATCGGTTCGCCAGCGATGAATTTTCTCGAAGGCACGCTGAAGGTGAATGGTGGCCAGCCTTGGGTCGAGACCGCCAACGGCGCGAAGCTGCCGATCACGGCGGCGCCGGCCGCAGCCAACGACAAGTCGGTGACTTACGGCATTCGCCCCGAGCATCTCGAATTCGCCGATGACGGTATCGAGGCCGAGGTCGTGGTGGTCGAGCCGATGGGGTCGGAAACTCAAGTCGTCGCACGTATCGGCACCCAGGACATCATCGCGATCTTCCGTGATCGGCGTCCGGTCGCACCGGGCGACAAGATTCATCTGAGGCCGCGCGCAAATTCGGCACATCTGTTCGACAAGGAGACCGGCAAGCGCGTCAACTGACGCGCTTTTGCGCCACATCAATTTTAAAACATTGGTCGATCAACGAACCAATATTACAGGGAGAAGACGAAAGATGACTGGATTTACACCGGATCGCCGATCTCTGCTCAAGGGCGGCGCGATTACGCTGGCTGCCGCAGCGACTATGTCCGCGGATCAACTGCTCGGCTACGCCAAGGCCTGGGCGCAGGCTTCGCAGTGGAAGCCGGAGCCCGGCGCCAAGATCAACATGATGCGCTGGAAGCGCTTTGTCGAAGCCGAAGACGTCGCCTTCATGAAGATCGTCGATGCCTTCCAGAAGGCCACCGGCGTCACCATCACCATCTCCAACGAATCTTATGACGACCTGCAGCCCAAGGCCTCGGTCGCGGCCAATACAGGGCAGGGCCTCGATATGGTCTGGGGTCTGTACTCACTGCCGTTCCTGTTTCCCAGTAAGTGCCTCGACGTCACCGACGTTGCCGACTATCTCGGCAAGAAGAATGGCGGCTGGGCGGAGTCCGGCAAGAAGTACGGCATGCTCGGCAACAAGTGGATCGGCGTTCCCGTCGCCGCGACCGGCGGCCTGGTCAACTACCGTGTCGCCGCTGCAGAAAAGGCCGGCCACAAGACCTTCCCCAAGGATCTCGGCGGCATGCTGGATCTGTTCAAGGGCATGAACAAGAACGGCACGCCGGGCGGCATGGCGCTTGGCCACGCTTCGGGCGATGCCAACGGCTGGGTGCACTGGGCGCTCTGGGCCCATGGCGGCAAGCTGATCGACAAGAACAGCAAGGTCACCATCAACTCGCCGGAAACCGCCAAGTCGCTGGAATACGTCAAGTCGCTCTATGACAACTTCATTCCCGGCACTGCGTCCTGGAATGACTCGTCCAACAACAAGGCGTTTGTCGCCGGTCAGCTGCATCTGACCACCAACGGCATCTCGATCTACGTGACTGCGAAGAAGGAGGCCCCGGCGATTGCCGAGGACATGAACCACGCCCATCTTCCCGCCGGACTCGACGGCAAGACCCGCGAGCTGCATCTCGGTTTCCCGATCCTGATCTTCTCTTTCACCAAGTTCCCGCAGGCCTGCAAGGCGTTCACCGCGTTCCTGATGGAGCCTGAGCAGTTCAACCCTTGGGTCGAGGCGGCGCAGGGCTATCTGTCGCCGTTCCTCAACGACTACCAGAAGAATCCAATCTGGACGGTGGATCCGAAGAATACGCCGTACCGCGACGTGGCCACTACCGCTACCACACCGGCAGGCGACGCCGAGATGAGCGAAAACGCATCGGCGGCGATTGCCGACTTCGTGGTCGTCGATATGTACGCCAATTACTGCACGGGCCGCGAGGACGTGAAGACCGCGATGTCGTCTGCCGAGCGCGCGGCGAAGCGCATCTTCCGCGGCTGAGGACGACCTTGCCGGCGCGGAGCGACCCGCGCCGGCAACTCTCCGGAGCAGCCGTGACTTTCGTATCACAAATGGCTGCCTGAACGATGGGAATGGGAATGCCAGAGATCGACTACAAGACAGTTCTTCCTGAAGGCTGGGTACGGCCGCGCGGTTTCGCGCATG
This sequence comes from Tardiphaga sp. 813_E8_N1_3, assembly GCF_051811025.1. NCBI lineage: Bacteria > Pseudomonadati > Pseudomonadota > Alphaproteobacteria > Hyphomicrobiales > Nitrobacteraceae > Tardiphaga > Tardiphaga sp. 813_E8_N1_3. The sequence goes on along the minus strand of NZ_JBPWQE010000001.1, from coordinate 3,139,180 downwards.
CGGTGGTGGCGGGCGGCACGCGGAGCGTCCGTATCTCCGGCCAACTCGGCAAGCAGAACGGGCAGGGCGAGGTCGCTGCGGCTTCCGATTTCGGGACGCAGTGGCGCTATGCGATGGAGAATCTCGTCACCGTGCTGAAGGCAGCTGGCGGCGACCCCGAACAGATCGTGATGCTGCGCGCCTATGTCACCGACATCGACGCATTCAAGACGTCCGGTGCCGCCATCGGCGAGGCTTGGGGCGCGACGCTCGGCAAGCATTTTCCAGCGATGACGCTGGTTCAGGTCTCCGCCCTCATCGATCCGCACGCACGTGTTGAGATCGAGGGCGAAGCGATCCTGCCGTAACCGGATAGTGACGCATGACTGACCGCACGACATCAGACCGAAGCCGACATCCGACCGGAGCTATCTTGCGATGACCACGATCCAGACATCGATGCCGGGGGCAGGGAAAGTGATCCCCAAATCCTCGGCCTGGGACCGACTGCGGATTAACCGCAACTGGCTCGCCATATGGTTCATGTTGCCGGCAGCGGCTTTCCTGATTTTGTTTCTCGCTTATCCGCTGTTTCTCGGCGTCTGGATGAGCTTCACCGACGACCGCATCGGTCGCGGCGGCGTCTTCGTCGGTCTCGAGAACTATGAGTGGCTGCGCGACGATTCCATCTTCTGGCTCTCGGTGTTCAACACGCTGCTCTATACGATCGTCGCCTCGGCCATCAAATTCGCCGTCGGTCTCTATCTCGCGCTGCTGCTGAACCGGCACATGCCGTTCAAGGCACTGATCCGCGCCGCTGTGCTGATCCCCTTCATCGTGCCCACGGTACTGTCGGCTATCGCGTTCTGGTGGATCTACGACTCGCAGTTCTCGATCATCTCGTGGTCGCTGATCAAAATGGGCCTCATCAGTCACAACATCAACTTCCTCGGCGACAGCAACTGGGCGCGCGGTAGCGTGATCTTTGCCAATATCTGGCGCGGCGTGCCGTTCGTGGCGATCACGCTGCTCGCCGGCCTGCAGACGGTGTCGCCGTCGCTCTATGAAGCCGCGACGCTGGACGGCGCGACCTCATGGCAGCGATTCCGCTTCATCACCTATCCGCTGCTGACACCGATCATCGCGGTCGTGATGACCTTCTCGGTGCTGTTTACGTTTACCGACTTCCAGCTGATCTGGGCGCTGACCCGCGGCGGCCCGGTGAACGCGACGCATCTGATGGCGACGCTGAGCTATCAGCGCGGCATTCTCTCTGGCCGGCTGGGCGAGGGCGCCGCCATCGCCACCGCCATGATCCCATTCCTTCTGGCAGCCATCGCCATTTCCTGGTTCGGCATGCAACGCCGCAAGTGGCAGCAAGGCACCGATAATGATTGAGGCCACCAATGACTGATCACACCGTAGACAACGCGCGCGTCGCTGCCGCGCCGACCGTCGAAAAAGACGACCACAACGAGGGCATGACTTATCTGGAGTCGCTGCCCAGTCGCATCGTCACGCTCTATCTCCCGCTGTTCATCATCGTCGTGATCCTGCTGTTTCCGTTCTACTGGATGGCGCTGACCTCCATTAAGCCGGACGAGCAACTGATCGACATGGAGCGGTTCAATCCGTTTTGGGTCATCAAGCCGACGCTGAAGCACATCAACAAGCTTCTGTTCGAGACCAACTATCCCCGCTGGCTCTGGAACACGATGTATGTGGCGGCGGCTGCCACGACTCTGTCGATTTTCGCATCTGTGCTCGCTGCCTATGCCATCGTGCGTCTGCGCTTCCGTGGCGCTGAGGTGGTGGGTGCCACGATCTTCATGGCTTATCTGGTGCCGCCCTCGATCCTGTTCATCCCGCTGGCCTCTGTCATCCAGGCCTATGGCCTGTTCGACTCGCCGCTGGCGTTGATCCTGATCTATCCGACGCTGCTGATTCCGTTCTCGACCTGGCTGCTGATGGGTTACTTCAAGACCATCCCGTTCGAGCTGGAAGAGTGCGCCCTGATCGACGGTGCCTCGCGTTGGCAGATCCTGGTCAAGATCATCCTTCCGCTGGCGGTGCCCGGGCTGATCTCGGCCTTCATCTTCTCGTTCACGCTGTGCTGGAACGAGTTCATCTATGCGCTCACATTCTTGCAATCGACGCAGAACAAGACGGTGCCGGTGGCCATCGTCAACGAATTCGTTGACGGCGACATCTATAAATGGGGCTCGCTGATGGCCGGCGCGCTGGTTGGCTCGCTGCCGCTGGTGATCCTGTATGCTTTCTTCGTCGAGCACTATGTGTCGGCGATGACGGGGGCGGTGAAGGAGTAGCATCCTCACGCTGTCATTCCGGGGCGAACGCGGCGCCAGCCGCGGGCGAACCCGGAATCCAGTAGTGTTGAACACATCGAGATTCCGGGGTCGCACGTCGCAAGAGCGACGCACGCCCCGGAATGACAGCCAAGATCAAGAAAAGGAAACCTCCCTTGCACATCCTCATTCTCGGCGCCGCCGGCATGGTTGGCCGCAAGCTCACCGACAAACTGGTTCGCGACGGCCGTCTCGGCAATCGCGACATCACCCGCATGACCCTGCAGGATGTGGTGGCGCCGGCGAAGCCTGCGGGCGCGTCGATCCCGATCGAACTGGTGACGTCGGACTTCGCCGATCCTAAAACCGCGCCGCCGCTGGTTGCCCACAAGCCTGACGTGATCTTCCATCTCGCCGCCATCGTCTCTGGCGAGGCTGAAGCCGATTTCGACAAGGGGTATCGTATCAATCTCGACGGCACCCGCTACCTGATCGACGCTATCCGGGCCATCGGCGGCGGCTACAAGCCGCGGCTGGTCTTCACTTCATCTATCGCGGTGTTCGGCGCGCCGTTCCCCGACAAGATCGGCGACGAATTCATTCACACACCGCTGACGTCCTACGGTACGCAAAAGTCGATCTGCGAAATGCTGATCGCCGACTATACCCGCAAGGGTCTCCTGGACGGCATTGGCATCCGCCTGCCGACCATCTGCGTCCGTCCGGGCGCACCTAACAAGGCCGCCTCCGGCTTCTTCTCCAACATCATCCGTGAGCCGCTGGCCGGCAAGGAAGCCATCCTGCCGGTGTCCGAGGATGTCCGCCACTGGCACGCGTCGCCGCGCTCGGCGGTGGGCTTCCTCGTCCACGCCGGCACCATGGACCTCGAAGCCATGGGCCCGCGGCGCAACCTCTCGATGCCCGGCATGTCGGTCACCGTCGGCGAACAGATCGCCGCACTGGATCGCGTCGCCGGCAAGAACGTCGTCGCCCGCATCAAGCGTGAGACCGATCCGGTCATCACTGGTATCGTGTCGGGCTGGCCGCGCGATTTCGACACCGCACGCGCGCTGAAGCTCGGCTTCACCACAGCCGAGAAAACCTTCGACGACATCATCCGGATTCATATCGAGGATGAACTCGGCGGCAAGTTCGTCGATTGAAGTCTTGAACGCTCTCCCGCCTCGCGACGCTTCGCTTCGACGGGCGGGGAGCGCTCGCCACGCACGCCAAGCCCGCTGCGAAGCCCACCGTTCCGCCCGCTGGAACGGGATAGCCCTCATGCTCACAAAGCAGTGCACGCGGGCTGATTTTCCTGTAAGCGCTCGCCTCACACGTTCACCGTGGCCGACGCGACGAACAATATAGCAGGAGGAATGCATGCCGGCTCTGCCGCTTTCGGGCATCAAGGTTATCGATATGACGCGGGTGCTTGCCGGCCCGATCGCCGGTCAGATGCTCGGCGATTTCGGCGCTGAGGTCATCAAGATCGAACGCCCTGGAACCGGCGACGATTCCCGCGCGTTCGGCCCTCCTTATCTGAACGACCCGGACGGTGGCAGGCACGACAATTCGTTCTATCTCTGCGCCAATCGGAACAAGAAGTCGGTCACGGTCAATGTGGCCAAGCCTGAAGGCCAGGAGATCATTCGCGAACTCGTCAAGACGGCCGACGTGTTGTTGGAAAACTACAAGGTCGGCGATCTCAAGCGGTATGGCCTCGACTACGATGCGATCAAAGCCATCAACCCGCGCATCATCTACTGCTCCGTGACGGGCTTCGGACAAACAGGTCCCTATGCCACGCGTGCCGGCTACGATGCGATCCTGCAGGCGATGGGCGGTCTCATGAGCGTCACCGGCCATCTCGACGGCGAGCCTGGCGAAGGCCCCATGAAGGTCGGTCCCTCGATCGTGGACTATATGACCGGCCTGAACGCCTCCATCGGCGTGATGTCGGCGCTCTATCACCGCGACGCTGGCGGCGGCGAGGGACAGCATGTCGATGCTTGTCTCTTCGATACGGTGATCGCCTCTTTGTCGCATTGGCTCCAACCCTATCTCATCAACGGCAAAGTCCCGCCGCGCCGCGGCACCTGGGGCAACGGCGGCATGCCTGCCGGCGTATTCCGTTGCACCGACGGCGAGGTGATGATCGTCAATGGCAATGACGGCCAGTTTCAGCGGACCTGCGAAGTGCTCGGAGAGCCTGACCTGGCCAAGGATCCACGCTTCCTGAAGAACAACGATCGCGTCCAACACGGCAAGGAGATCATGGCCATCTTCGCCGGTCTCTTCCTGAAGCAGCCCGTTGCCTACTGGCTCGAACGCCTGGAGGCCGTCGGCGTACCGTCCGGCCCGATCAACGACTTCGATCAGGTTTTTGCGGACCCTCATGTCCAGGCCCGCGGCATGCGTGTGCACACGAACCATCCTTTCGAGCCGGCGCTGTCGCTCGTCCGAAATCCGCTGATGTTCTCGGGCACGCCGGTCACCGAATATCGCGCGCCGCCGCTTCTTGGTTCGAATACGGACGAAATTCTGGCCACCATCGGCTACGACGGCGAACGGATCGACGCGCTCAGGAAAAAGGGTATCGTCTAGACCGGTCAGAGGTTTCGATGCGGATCGCCAGCATCGGCGGGACCGTTTCCGGATGTCAGGTTTTGTCCTACGGGCGGCGTCGGCGAGGCCAATGCGGCGAACTGGCTCAGCGAGCCGATGGTTCTGGCGGTCGGCGGGTCCTGGATCTGTCCGTCGTCGATGGTACGTTCCGGCGACTGGGCAGGCATAACGGCCATGTGCGCGCGAACCATGAAAACGCTGCAAGCGCAGTGAAGCCGGGCTATAACGGGCTCAATATTTGAAATCGATCAGGGAGACGACCATGACTGCCAGCATCGTTGGTTGGGCGCATATGCCCTTCGGAAAATTCGACGCCGAGACCGTCGAGAGCATGGTGGTTCGCGTCGCGACCGAGGCGATGGCCGATGCCGGCATCAGCGCCGCTGATGTCGATGAAATCGTGCTCGGCCATTTCAATGCCGGCTTCTCGCCGCAGGACTTTACCGCGTCGCTGGTGCTGCAGGCCGATCCCGCGCTGCGCTTCAAGCCCGCCACCCGCGTCGAGAATGCCTGCGCCACCGGTTCCGCCGCCGTGCATCAGGGCATCAAGTCGATTGCCGCCGGCGCTGCCAAGATTGTGCTCGTGGTCGGCGTCGAGCAGATGACCCGCACGCCGGGTCCCGAGATCGGCAAGAACCTGCTTCGCGCTTCCTATCTGCCTGAGGACGGCGAGACGCCTGCGGGCTTCGCCGGTGTGTTCGGCGGCATCGCGCAAAAATACTTCCAGAAATATGGCGACCAGTCCGACGCGCTGGCGATGATCGCCGCCAAGAACCACGCCAACGGCGTGCACAATCCCTATGCGCAGATGCGCAAGGATGTCGGCTTCGAATTCTGTCGTTCCGAAAGCGACAAGAACCCGTTCGTCGCGGGCCCCCTGAAGCGCACGGACTGCTCGCTGGTGTCCGACGGCGCCGCGGCATTGGTGCTGACGGATTCCGAGACCGCCAAGACCATGGGCAAAGCGGTCAACATCAAGGCCACCGGCCATGCGCAGGATTTCTTGCCGATGTCCAAGCGCGACATCCTTCAATTCGAGGGCTGCACGGTCGCCTGGCAGAAGGCGCTGAAGTCGGCGGGCGTCGAGCTCGGCGATCTCTCTTTCGTCGAGACCCATGACTGTTTCACCGTCGCCGAACTGATCGAATACGAAGCCATGGGCCTGACGCCGCGCGGGCAGGGCGCACGCGCCATCAAGGAAGGCTGGACCCAGAAGGACGGCAAGCTGCCGGTCAATCCATCCGGTGGTCTCAAGGCCAAGGGCCATCCGATCGGCGCCACCGGTGTGTCGATGCATGTGCTCAGCGCGATGCAATTGCTGGGTCAGACGCCCGAGGGCATGCAGATCAAAAATGCAAAACTCGCCGGCATCTTCAATATGGGCGGCGCCGCAGTGGCGAACTACGTCTCGATCCTCGAGCCGGCGAAGTAACGCGCGGGCGACGTCATGAATGTCGCACAATGGCTGGCATCGTCGGCGCGTCTGCATCCGCAGGCGCCGGCGCTGCTGACCGGCACCACGGTCCAGGCTGACTACGCCACATTCGCGCGCCGTGCCGCAGCGATTGGTGCGGGATTGATGCGCGATTACGGTATTCAGCCTGGCGACCGCGTCGCACTGTTCGCGTCAAACTGCACCGAATATCTTGAATGCATGTATGCGGTGTGGTGGATCGGCGCTGTGGCGATCCCCATCAATGCCAAGCTGCATGGTCGTGAGGCCGCATGGATTTGCGACAATGCTGGCGCGAGGTTGGCCTTTGTCGACGACGACAGCCGTGGCGCGCTTGTTCAGGTCGAGGAAGACCTGCCGACCGGCATGCAGATGCTGTCGATCGACAGCGAGACCTATCGCGAATTACAGCATGGCGAGCCGACGTCACAGGTGCCGTTGCCGCGCGAAGACAACGACCTCGCCTGGCTGTTCTACACCTCGGGCACCACCGGCCGGCCTAAAGGCGTGATGCTCAGCCACGGCAATCTGATGGCCATGTCCATGTGCTATCTTGCCGACGTCGATCAGGTCCATCAGCGGGATGCCATCCTCTATGCTGCGCCGATCTCGCATGGCGCCGGTCTCTACAATTTCATCCATATCCGCATGGGTGCGCGGCACGTCGTGCCCGAGAGCCAGGGTTTTGAGCCTGACGAAGTGCTCGATCTCGGCAAGCAACTCGGCGATGTCGCGATGTTTGCGGCACCCACCATGGTGCGCCGTCTGGTTGATGCGGCGAAGAAGCGCGGCGAGAGCGGCGAGGGCATCCGCACCATCGTCTATGGCGGCGGGCCGATGTATCTCGCCGACATCCGCGATGCCATCGCCACCATGGGGCAGCGCTTCGTGCAGATCTACGGCCAGGGTGAATCGCCGATGACGATCACCTCGCTGCCGCGCGCCTTCCACGCCGATACCGAACATCCGCGCTATCTCGAACGGCTGGCGTCGGTCGGCCCAGCACAGAGCGTGATGGAAGTGCGCATCACCGATGCCGACGGAAAGCCTTTGCCGGGTGGCGAAACCGGCGAGGTCGAGGCCAAGGGACCGGCCGTGATGCTCGGCTACTGGAACAATGACAAGGCCAATGCCGAGACGCTGAAACACGGCTGGCTCCGCACCGGTGACGTCGGGCGGCTCGACGAGGACGGCTTCCTCACGCTGTCCGACCGTTCCAAGGACGTCATCATTTCCGGCGGTACCAATATCTATCCGCGCGAAGTCGAGGAGGTGCTGCTGACACATCCCGCCGTGCGGGAAGTCTCGGCCATCGGCGTGCCCGAGCCCGACTGGGGCGAGGTCGTGGTGGCCTGTGTGGTGCTGGAGCCCGGCGCGTCGGCCGACGATGCAGCACTTGACGCGCATTGCCTCGCCAATATCGCCCGTTTCAAGCGCCCCAAGCGCTACGTCTATCTGGATGCGCTGCCGAAGAACAATTACGGCAAGGTGCTGAAGACCGAGCTGCGGGAGATGATGCGCGCTTCGGCGCCGGCGGGGGCCGGCTAGCTATTACCACTTTGACGCGTACCGGCTTCCCGCGCATACGGCTCCGCGTCTGGCGCCCTTGCGCCTGCCGAACCCATCCCGCTAAGACGAAGGCAATAGCGGCGCGGATCAGCGCCTGACCACACGTTTTTCGGGAGCAAACGACTTTGACGGGACCACTTCACGGGATCAGGATCATCGATATGACTTCGGTGATGATGGGGCCTTATTGCACCCAGACGCTGGGTGACTACGGCGCCGATGTGATCAAGGTGGAGTCTCCCGACGGTGATGTGGTCCGCGCAATCGGGCCGATGCGCAATCCCGGCATGGGGCCGATCTTCCTCAACACCAACCGCAACAAGCGCTGCGTCTGCATCGACCTCAAGAAGGAAGAGGGCCGCGAGGCGCTGCTGAAGCTGGTCGCGACGGCCGATGTGCTGGTCTACAATGTCCGCCCGGCGGCGATGGTGCGGCTCAATCTCGGCTATGACGTGGTGTCGAAGATCAATCCGCGCCTGATCTATGCCGGCGTGTTCGGCTTCAGCCAGGCCGGCCCCTATGCCGCAAAGCCCGCTTATGACGATCTGATCCAGGGGGCCACCGCGCTGGCCGCCCTGAATGCGCGGATCAGCCCCGATGGCGTGCCGCGCTATGTGCCGAATGCGCTGGTCGATCGCATCGTCGGCCTGAATGCGCTCGGCGCAATTCTCGCCAGCGTGGTGCATCGCGACCGCACCGGCGAGGGCCAGCGCGTCGATATTCCGATGTTCGAGACCATGGCAGGCTTCATGATGGGCGACCACATGGGCGGTCTCACCTTCGATCCGCCGCTCGACAGAGGCGGCTATGGTCGCCACCTGTCGCCGGACCGCCGGCCGTATCAGACCTCGGACGGCTATATCTGCGCCATGGTGTATAACGACAAGCAGTGGAAGAGCTTCCTCAGGCATGTCGGCCGTGAGGAACTGTTCGACGATCCGCGCTTTGCGACCTTCCCGCAGCGCATCCAGCATATCGACACGGTGAACGCCGAACTGTCGCGCATCTTCAAGACCAGGACGACGGCGGAGTGGGCGAAGCTGCTCGACGAGGCCGACGTGCCTTCGACGCCAATGCATACACTCGAAAGCATGATGCAGGATCCGCATATGCTGGCGACCGACTTCTTCCAGCAGGTCGAGCATCCGACCGAAGGCGCGGTGCGCAACATGAAGGTCGCTGCCACATGGTCGAAGACGCCGGTCGATCTGTCGCGTCTTGCCTCGCATCTCGGCGAGCAGAATGCCGAGGTGCTGGCTGAGGTCGGCTATACGCCCGAGCAGATCGAGAAAATGCACAAGGACGGCGTGCTCAGACAGGCCGCTATCCCGGATACGTCGGAGCTGTAACGCATGGATTTCGCCCTCGATGCCAACCAGGAATCCATCCGCGACACGATCGAGAAGATCTGTTCGCGCTTCGACGATGCCTATTGGCTGAAGAAGGACAAGGAGGGCGGCTTCCCCATCGAATTCCACAAAGCGATTGCCGATGCCGGCTATCTCGGCATCTGCATTCCCGAGGAATATGGCGGCTCGGGTTTGGGCATCACCGATGCCGCGATCATGATGCGGGCGATTTCGGAATCCGGCGCCGGCATGTCTGGCGCCTCGGCCGTACATATGAATGTGTTCGGCCTCAATCCGGTCGTCGTGTTCGGCACGCCCGAACAATGCGCGCGCATGCTGCCGCCGATCGTGGACGGCACCGAGAAATCCTGCTTCGCGGTGACCGAGCCGAATACCGGCCTCAACACCACGCAGCTCAAGACCCGCGCCGTCCGCAAGGGTGATCGCTACATCGTCAACGGCCAGAAGGTCTGGATCTCCACCGCGCAGGTCGCCGAGAAGATCCTGCTGCTGGCGCGCACCACGGCGCTCGAGGACGTGAAGAGCCCGACCCATGGGCTCAGCCTGTTCTACACGGACTTCGATCGCTCCAAGATCGCCGTGCACGAGATCGAGAAGCTCGGTCGGAAATGCGTGGACTCCAACGAGCTGTTCTTTGCCGATTTCGAAATCCCGGTCGAAGACCGGATCGGCGAGGAGGGACACGGCTTCGAATATATCCTGCACGGCATGAATCCCGAACGCATCTTGATTGCGGCGGAAGCGGTTGGGCTCGGCAAGGTCGCGCTGAAGCGCGCGGCCGACTACGCCAAGGTGCGCAATGTGTTCAACCGCCCGATCGGCCAGAACCAGGCGATCCAGCATCCGCTCGCCAAGAATTGGATGGAGCTCGAGGCTGCCTGGCTGATGGTGCTGTCGGCCGGCTGGCAATATGACCAGGGACTGCCCTGTGGTCCTGCGGCGAATTCGGCGAAGTATCTCGCAGCCGAAGCCGGCTATCACGCCTGCGAGCAGGCGGTGATGACTCATGGCGGCTTCGGTTATGCCAAGGAATATCACGTCGAGCGTTACCTCAGGGAGTCGCTGATCCCGCGCATCGCCCCAATCAGCCGCGAGCTGATCCTGAGCTTCATCGCCGAGAAGGCGCTCGGTTTGCCGAAGTCGTATTGATGATGACGATAGTGGTCGCGTCGCAACACCGGCCTCTCGATTCCCTCCCCCCTTGCGGGGGAGGGTCAGGGAGGGGGGTAACTACAGGCGACGTCATCCGCGGCTACCCCCGCCCCCGACCCCTCCCCGCCCGGCGAAGCTTCGCTTCGCTTGGGGGGAGGGGAGCACTGCTGCCGGAGTTTGCCTCATGAGCTACATCACCGGCGTCGGTCTTCTCCCATATGGCAAGCATGAGGGCTCATCGACCATCGACCTGATGAGCCGCGCCGCTGAGCTGGCGCTCACTGACGCCGGCCTTAAGCGCGGCGATATCGATGGCTTCCTGTGCGGCTATTCGACGACGATGCCTCACATCATGCTGGCCACCGTATTCGCCGAGCATTTCGGTATCACGCCGTCTTACGCCCACGCGATCCAGGTCGGCGGCGCCACCGGCATGGCGATGGCGATGCTGGCTCATCAGCTCGTCGAGGGCGGCGTCGCCAGACATGTGCTGGTGGTCGGCGGCGAGAACCGGCTCACCGGCCAGAGCCGCGACGCCTCGATCCAGGCGCTGGCCCAGGTCGGCCATCCCACCTATGAAGTGCCGCTCGGGCCGACCATCCCGGCCTATTACGGACTCGTTGCTAACAGATACATGCACGAATACGGCGTGACGCAGGAAGACCTTGCCGAATTCGCCGTGCTGATGCGCCAGCATGCGCTGACCCATCCTGGCGCGCAGTTTCACGAGCCGATCACCGTCGCGGACGTCATGGCCTCGAAAACCATCGCGACACCGCTGAAGCTGCTCGACTGCTGCCCGGTATCCGATGGTGGTGCGGCTTTCGTCGTCAGCTATGAGCCCACCAGTGACACCAAAATCCGCGTGCGCGGCGCGGCGCAGGCGCATACGCACCAGCACATCACTGCGGCACCCGCATTGTCCGAACTCGGCGCCGAGATCGCCATTGCTCGTGCGAAGAAGGCGACGGGCATCGAGATTTCCGACGTCCGCTACGCCGCGGTCTATGACAGCTTCACCATTACACTGGCGATGCTGCTGGAAGATCTCGGCCTTGCCGGCCGCGGCGAGGCCGCTGCGCGCGTGAGATCAGGCCATTTCAGCCAGCACGGCGCGATGCCACTCAACACCCATGGCGGTCTTCTGAGCTACGGCCACTGCGGCGTCGGCGGCGCCATGGCGCATCTCGTCGAAACACATCTGCAGATGACAGGCAGGGCCGAGAACCGTCAGGTCAGGGATGCTTCCGTCGCGCTGCTGCATGGCGATGGCGGCGTATTATCCTCTCACGTCAGCATGTTCCTGGAGCGCGTCAAATGAGCGAGCTCAAGCCAGCCGCCGACTGGACCACCGGGACTGAAGCTATCGGCTATCAGTCCTGCCGTGCCTGCAAATCTATCCAGTATTTCCGCCGCAGTTTTTGCGCGGCCTGCGGGTCGCCCGATCTCGACGACAAGCAAGCGAGCGGCGAGGGCACCGTCTATGCGACGTCCCTTGTGCTGCGCGCCGGTACGCCGGAAGCGCGCGAGCATGTGCCCTATAATATTTTGCTCATCGACACCGCCGAAGGCTTTCGCATGATGGCCCACGGCGCCAACGATCTCGTCATCGGCGACAAGGTAAAAGCCGGCTACCGGCAATTCACCGGCCGCCTCGTTCCTTTCTTCGAAAGGACTTCGACCTGAGCGTGGTGTTCAAGGGGGAGTGACCCAAAACGCCGTGCCGTAGGATGGGCTGAGCGTCTTCGCGAAATCCATCCTACGGTCTAGGCGCTTGTAGCCTAGAACGTCACCACACCGCGGATCGACTCCCCTGATTTCATCAGATCGAACCCTTTGTTGATGTCCGCCAGCGGCATCACGTGGGTGATCATCGGGTCGATCTGGATCTTGCCCTGCATGTACCAGTCGACAATCTTCGGCACATCGGTGCGGCCACGCGCGCCGCCGAAGGCCGAGCCGCGCCAGACGCGGCCGGTCACGAGCTGGAACGGACGCGTCGAAATCTCCGCGCCAGCAGGCGCCACGCCGATGACGATGGATTCGCCCCAGCCGCGATGGCAGGCTTCCAGCGCTTGCCGCATGACAGTGACATTGCCGGTGCAGTCGAAAGTGTAATCGGCGCCGCCGATCTGGTCGGCACCGCGTTTGGTCATGTCGATGAGATGCGGGACCAGATCCTTGCCCAGCTCTTTCGGGTTGACGAAATGCGTCATGCCGAAGCGCTCGCCCCACGCCTTGCGGTCATTATTGATGTCGACGCCGATGATCATGTCAGCGCCGGCGAGACGAAGACCCTGCAGCACGTTGAGGCCGATGCCGCCGAGACCGAACACGATCGCCTTGGCGCCTTGCTCGACCTTGGCGGTGTTGAACACCGCGCCGATGCCGGTGGTGACGCCGCAGCCGATATAGCAGACCTTGTCGAACGGCGCGTCCTCGCGGATTTTCGCCACCGCGATCTCGGGCAGCACGGTGTAATTGGCGAAGGTCGAGGTCCCCATATAGTGGTGAACAGGCTTGCCCTCGAGCGAGAAGCGCGAGGTTCCGTCCGGCATCAGGCCCTGGCCCTGCGTCGCGCGAATGGACGTGCAGAGATTGGTCTTGCGCGACAGGCACGACGGGCACTGGCGGCATTCCGGCGTGTAGAGCGGGATGACATGGTCGCCCTTCTTCACGGATGTAACGCCGCGGCCGACATCGACGACGACGCCGGCGCCTTCATGGCCCAAGATCGCCGGAAACAAACCTTCGGGATCGGCGCCGGACAGCGTGAACTCGTCGGTGTGGCAAATGCCGGTGGCCTTGATCTCGATCAGCACTTCGCCGTCGCGCGGACCTTCGAGTTGAACGGTGGTGATTTCCAGCGGCTTGCCGGCACTGATGGCAACGGCGGCGCGAACGTCCATGGCAAATTCCTTCGATAATGGTCTCGGTGGTGTGAAGTCAGGCGGGCAGGCCCGCGCAAACAGCCATTGCCGCTTACCACATGATGGGGCACTGAGCAGCCCATGAAACAGGTTCAGAAAAGCGATCTTGAAACCCTGATCGGCCGCGCCGCGCCCGTCGTCTTCGTGCTGCTGTGGTGCACCGGCTTTATCGGTACGAGATATGTGCTGAACGGCGCTGAGCCTCTGACCTATCTCACCGTGCGCATGATGCTGGTGGTCGCGATCATGGCGGTGATCGTCGCATGGGTGCGGCCGGTGTGGCCGGATCGCGCGGGCATCGGCCACAGCATCGTCGCCGGGCTGCTGGTGCAGGGGCTCTATCTTGCCGGCACGGTGTTTGCGGTGGCGCACAAGGTCCCGGTCGGTCTGTCGGCACTGATCCCGGGCCTGCAGCCGATCCTCACCTCCGTTCTGGCGAGCCGCTTTCTCGGCGAGCGCGTCACGCCGCTGCAATGGGGCGGGCTGGCGCTCGGTCTCGCCGGCGTGTTGCTGATCCTGCAGGGTCGGCCGATGACGGGCGAGGCGGGCTGGGGCTGGTTTGCGTCCGGCGTTTCGCTGATCACGATCACCGTCGGCACGCTCTATCAGAAGCGCTATTGCGGTGGCATCGACTGGCGCACCGGCAGCTTCATCCAGCAACTCGCAGCTTTGGTGTTGTTCGGCATCGGCGCGCTGGCCTTTGAGACCAATGTGATCCACTGGTCGGCAGAGTTCGTGCTGTCGGTGATCTGGCTCGCGGTGGTGCTGTCGATCGGCACTGTCGGGCTGCTCTACTGGCTGCTGCGGCGTCAGCCCTCGAGCCAGGTGGCGAGCCTGTTCTATCTGGTGCCGGCCGTGACGGCGCTGATGGCCTTCGTCCTGTTCGGCGAAAAGCTGGATGCCGTCGCCATCATCGGCATGATTGCCTGCGGCGCCGCGGTGTTACTGGTCAACCGCGCCAGGGCCTGACGCCATCCTGCGTCAATCCAGACCCCGGACATGAAAAAGCCTCCGGGCTTGGACCCGGAGGCTTTCACATCTGCGAAGAAGCTTACTTCTTCTTGGCAGCCTTCTTGGCCTTCTTGGCCTTCTTCGGAGCGGCCTTCTTGGCGGCCTTCTTCACGGTCTTCTTGGCAGCCTTCTTCACGGTCTTCTTGGCGGCCTTCTTGACGGTCTTCTTCACTGCTTTCTTAGCCATTGGTCTCGCTTTCTGGGTTTTCTTCTTTGAAGATTTCTTCGCAGAAGTTTTCTTGGTGGACTTCTTCGTCTTCTTAGCCGGGGTCACTTTCTTTGCGACTTTCTTTGCGGCCTTCTTGACCTTCTTCGCCACCGAGGTGGCGACTTCCTTAGTCGCGTCGGCTGCGCTGCTAAGCGCGTCCGTCACTTGCTCCAGGACTGGAGTGTCGTCGTTCATAGCATCCCCCAACATTGTCGACTTTTTCACGTTAGTCCGATTCGGGCGCGTGTTGAAGAGTGTGTCATCGACAGTCAACTATTTCGTATCGTTGTGTACGCCTTTAATGCGCGCTCGCGACCGACTTTGTGATCGACGATCGGCGACGGATAGTCTTTGCCTAAAGTGATTCCCGCGTTTTTGAGTTCGAGCAGTGACGCTGTCCAAGGCTGGTGAATCTGTTTTGTGGATAGTTCTGTCAGTTCGGGTATCCAGCGCCTGACATAGACACCACCGGGATCGAACTTCTCACCCTGCAGGATCGGATTGAAGACGCGGAAGTAGGGTGCTGCATCCGCGCCGGAGCCTGCGACCCACTGCCAGTTGGCGGGATTGCTGCCCGCATCGGCGTCGACAAGCGTATCCCAGAACCACTTCTCGCCCTCGCGCCAGTCGATGAGCAGATGTTTGACGAGGAAGGATGCGACCACCATGCGTACGCGATTGTGCATCACACCGGTGTGCCAGAGCTCGCGCATGCCCGCATCGACGATTGGATAGCCGGTGAGACCGCGTTGCCACGCGTGCAACGCCGTCCGATCGGTCTTCCATGGGAACTCATCGAAGGATGATTGCAGATTGCGCGTGGCCAAATCGGGAACATCGAACAGCAGATGGCGACAGAACTCGCGCCAGCCGACTTCGCTCATGAACTTTGCGATGTCGCTGCTGTGCTTCGGATGTTCTGCAGCTGCGAAATGCGCGGCAGTCCAGATCTGTCGCGGACTGATCTCGCCAAAGCGAAGATGCGGCGACAGACGCGACGTGATCTCGCGGTCAGGCCGATCGCGGTCGCTGCTATAGCCCGCGATCTCCCTGAGGAAGCGCTTCAAGTGCTTCTGCGCGGCGGCTTCGCCTGACGTCCACGTCTCGCGCAGACCGCCGGCCCAGTCGGGCTTCGATGGCTCTAGCGCCCAGTCGGAGAGCTTGTCGCTCTTCACTTTCGGTGCGGGTATGAGTTTCTTCGGCGCCGGAAGCGGCTTCGCCGGTTCGCCCATCGCCTGAACGCGCCGCCAGAAAGGTGTGAACACGCGCAGGCCGCGGCTCTCTTTGGTGCCGGTCTCCTTGGCGCGGATTGTCGCAGGATGCGCCAGCAGGTCACCCGGAAAGCTCTGCGTGCCGACATCGAGATCGGCGAGCGCTTCGGTGACGCCGTCGGCGACCGCGAGATGCGGCGCTTGCGCGATCTCGTTCCAGAAGACGTGGCTGGCATCGACTGCGCGCGCCACATCGACAATGACGTCGGCCGCAGCGCCCTTGCGCAGCACCAGCGTGCCGCCGATGGCGTCGAGGCTTGTGCTGAGTGCGCGCAGCGACTGCGCCAGCCACCAACGTGTCGCGCCGC
The DNA here is from genome assembly GCF_051811025.1 of Tardiphaga sp. 813_E8_N1_3. Classification (NCBI taxonomy): domain Bacteria; kingdom Pseudomonadati; phylum Pseudomonadota; class Alphaproteobacteria; order Hyphomicrobiales; family Nitrobacteraceae; genus Tardiphaga; species Tardiphaga sp. 813_E8_N1_3. The sequence goes on along the minus strand of NZ_JBPWQE010000001.1, from coordinate 3,122,998 downwards.
CCATCGGCCGCGCCTGCGGTGGCTTCAGTGGCGTGCTCTGTTCATCGAGGACGTAGAGACAGATCACCGGCGTATTGCGCCTGGCTGCGGCATGAAGGGCAGGGTGATCGGAAAGACGAAGGTCGTCGCGAAACCAGACGACGATAGGTGCCTGCGTCGGTGTCGAAAATTGATCGGTCATCACTTCATCTAACACGGATGTCGAGTGATCGATCCGGCCTCGAATACCGCGAGGCTTTGCAACCTTGCGCTCGTTGGCGCGTAGTATCAGGATATTTATTACCGAATTGGTACCGGAGGCGGTTTTGAAGCGATACGCGATTCTCTATGTGACGACGTTCGTCGTCATGCTGCCGCTGGATCTGCTCTTCCTCGGCATCGTCGCGAAAGGCTTCTTCACCTCGCAAGTGGGCGACATGCTCGGCGAGGTGCGTGTCGCGCCGGCGATCCTGTTCTACTGTCTGTACATCGCGGGGATGCTGATCTTCGTCAGTGGCTCACCCGACGCGACCTGGCGCTCGACCTTGCTCTATGGCGCGCTGTTCGGCTGCTTTTGCTACGCGACCTTTGAGCTGACCTCGCTGTCGCTGCTCAGGCACTGGACTTGGCCGGTGGTCGTCGTCGACATCGCCTGGGGCACCTTCGTCACGGCGACGGCATCGACATTGGGTCTGCTGATTGCCAACTGGCTGGCGCCGAAAGTCTGAGCGCTCGTTGCGAACAGGTCTCAAAAAGAAAGAGGCGCCACGACATCATCGCGGCGCCTCTTTTGTATTTCAGTCGGCTGCAGCGTTACTTGGGCTGCGGGACGATGCGGATATAGGGCTTCGGTTCTTTCCAGCCATTCGGATAGATCGTCTTGGCTTCCTCGTTGGTGACCGAGCCGGCGATGATGACGTCCTCGCCATGCTTCCAGTCGGCTGGCGTGGCGACGCGATGCTTGGCGGTCATCTGCAGTGAATCGATCACGCGCAGGATTTCCTGGAAGTTGCGGCCGGTGGTCATCGGATAGACCAGCACCAGTTTGATCTTCTTGTCCGGCCCGATGATGAAGACGTTGCGCACGGTGGCGTTGTCCGCGGCGGTACGGCTGTCGGCATCGCCCGCCACGTCGGCCGGAAGCATGTTGTAGAGCTTCGAGACCTTGAGGTCGGTGTCGCCGATCATCGGGAAGGTCGGGCGGGCGCCCTGGGTTTCGTTAATGTCGTCGACCCACAGCGCGTGCTTGTGCACGGGGTCGACGCTGAGGCCGATCAGCTTGACGCCGCGCTTGTCGAACTCCGGCTGCAGCTTGGCGAGCGCGCCGAGCTCGGTGGTGCAGACCGGGGTGAAGTCCTTCGGATGCGAGAACAAAAGAGCCCAGCTATCGCCGATCCAGTCGTGGAGCTTGATGCGGCCAGCCGTGGTTTCGGCCTCGAAATCGGGGGCGACGGCGTTGATCTGGAGCGTCATGATGGACCTCATGTCATTCTGATTACAGATGAATTTTGTGGGCCGATTATAAAGGCGCACGCTGCTAAATGGAACTGTCCGGCAAAAAGGACAAGAACTTTCTTCAAATTCGGCGCGCACTGGCATTCAGTTTCACGCAAGGCGGCTGCGGCAAAATACCCACGCAACATGATGTTATCGGATGCCGCGATGTTGCCGCCCGTCCGGCGCAATCCCGCCTGACCGCATCGCCACATCAGATCGAACCCAGCAGCGTCTCGGCGCGACTGAAATGCAACGGTTAGGGATAAGAAGAACTCCTGTCCATCTCTTAACCGAGCGTTAAGTCGCCCATGGAATTGCTGGGCTATGTTGAGAAATATGCTGCAAACAGAAGAGCTTGAAATGTCATCCGCTGCCGCTGCCGACCTGTTCGGCGCCATCGAAACCTCCACCATCAACAACCATCGCGCCGCGGCGCAGGCGCTCGCTATCGTGCGCGACGGCGTCATCACCGGCGAAGGCCCGACCACCCGTGGCCGTATCCATTTCTCCCGTGCACTCGATGCCGATGACGCCACCTGGTGCGAGCGCATCCTGGGTGCGTCGGCCCTGGCCAGCCAGCCGGTCAGCCGCGACGAGGCCGAGGCACTGTTCGCGATCAACGAAGCTGCAGCCGAGCGCAGCGATGATGGTCGTTTCGATGATCTGTTCGCCAAGGCTGTCGTGCATCACGCGGCGTCCGCATCGGGCCTGCCGGTACCGTCGCGTACGGTGGCGCTGTCGCCCGATGTGGCCATCGAGACCTGGGCGCCGACCAAGGCCGTCGGTGTGAATATCGAAGTGCTGGAATGGATCGCCACGCAGATGCGCGCCAAGCGCGTCAGCAATGCCACGATCATGACGCTGGTCACGACCGTGGTCGGCGCCGCGACGCTGCAACTACCGAACGTGTTCGACATCGGCATGTAAGCCGGTCGCAGATCGTTAAAATGCGAAAACGGCGGAGCGTGGCTCCGCCGTTTTTTGTTGGGCTGTCGCTTACTTCGCGTCGAGGCCGACAGTTCGGCCCGGGAAACCGGCGACATCGAAATAGCGGTGTTCGCCGACCTTCTGCAGTTGCAGCACCGTGACCAGACCCTGATCGTCGGGCGCCGAACGCATCACGTCGGTCGTTGCCGTCGGCGTCTCGCCAGTCACCGTCGCTTCACTCATCACGCGGCCGATCAAGCTGCCCTTGGCATCGCGCTTCAGGCCAAGCAGGTGGGCGGCGGTGATGCCGGTATCGGCATTGCTGACAGGCAGGGGATCGACGAAGCCGGCTTTGAAGTCCGGTCCGATCGCCGCCATGAAGTTGTGGGTATCGCCGCGCCCGAACGAGCCATGCATGCCCTGACCCTGGCGCAGCACGGTGTCGGCGACCTCGACCTGGCACGCCGCCGGCTCTTCGCAGCCTTCCGAATAGGAGCGGAATGAGACGACGATCGCGGGATGCGGCGTGACGGCTTTGCCCGACAGGTTGATCGACGACAGTGGCAGCGAGCCGGGGAAGGAGCCCAGCGAGTCCTCAACGAAGATGCCGCTGATGTAATCCTGTTTCAGCAGCGCCTTTACGGTGCGGTCGGCGAGGTCCTTGTCGCCGGTCGGCAGATAGATCAGGTCGGAGCCACCATTGGTGGCGATGATCAGCTCGGGCTTGTCCTTGTCCTTGCCGATATAGGCGTTGCCGGCCTTCGGATACGCATTGTCGGCAACCGCCGCGAACTTGTCGTTCGGATCGAACAGCGGCAGGTCGAGCGACTTGGCGAGATCGATGGCCAGGAAGCCCAGCGGCAGGAAGCCTTCCGGCGTATCCGCATAGGTGCCCTTGATGGTCGCCGAGGTCTTGCTCTCCTTGGAGATCGTCGAGAAGCCGTGATCCGCCGAGATCATGATGTTGGTATTGGCGGCGAGGCCGAGCTCGTCGAGCGTCTTGCGCAGTTGCGCGAGATTGTCGTCGGCATTCTTGATCGAGGCGAGTGAGGAAGGGCCGTTGATGCCGGGCGTCACCTTGTTGAGGCTGTCGCCCTGATTGTGCTGGGTGCCGTCGGGATCGCGCGACCAGAAGATGAGCACGAATGGCTTGTTGCGTGCCTTGAACATTGGCAGCACCACTTTGCTCGCGACATCGGCCATATAGGCCTGCTGCTTGATGTTGGCTTCCGTGGTGCCCGGCGTCTTGGCGTCGCCCGCCTTGCCATTGTCACCGCGACCCGGTGTTTCCACCGCGAGGCCAGCCTTCGCAAGAGCGTCCTTCATCTCGTCCGACAGAGGGATGCCGAGCAACTTTCCAGCTTTGTCGATGCCGCCGGTCTGGTCGTCGATGGTGATCGTCTCCTTGCCGGTGCGTTCGGTGTGATCGAACATCAGCGTCGGGCCGACCTTGCCGATCGCGGCGGTGGAATAGCCGGCCTTGCGCGCGGCTTTCAGCAGCGTTTCCTCATTGAGGTAGTCGCCGTTGAATTGCTCGTCGAGGTCGCCCAGCACCTGGTCGTGTTCGATGAAGGGGATCGGGCTGTTGTTCTGCACCGGGGTGGGGTGGCCGGTATAGATCGAGTTCGAAAACACGCCGGTATCGCCAAGATAATGGCCGGACGCCATGCCCGATGCATTGGCCATGGTGAAGGTCGGAAACAGCGAATGCGAGTTCCGGAAATTGACGCCTTTATCCCGCACTGCGGACATCGCAGGCGCCGTTTCCGGCGTCACTTTCAGCGCCCGGAGCCCATCAGGTACGAACAAAATGAGGTTGCGGGGAGGGCTGTTTTGGGCGAAAGCCGTTGTTGCGGATATAAGAGTAAGACTGAGGGAGAGGATGGTGGCGCAGCGCATGAAAAACCTCGCTTCGAAAGAACTCGGCCGATCCGGTCCAGACGTCTTCTCTAGTTTTTGTCCGCGACAGAATTGTTACGACTGCGGCTCCATGCCACATTGTACCGTCGACCCCATCTTTCCGATCCCGCCTCAAGGTTGCAAGTAAGACAGCTCATGTTCAAAAAAATTCTGATCGCCAATCGCGGCGAGATCGCCTGCCGGGTCATCAAGTCCGCCCGCAAGATGGGTATCAAGACCGTCGCCGTTTATTCCGAAGCGGACCGTGACGCGCTCCATGTCGAGATGGCCGATGAGGCTGTGTTCATCGGGCCGCCTGCCGCTGCCGAGAGCTATCTGCTGATCGAGAAGATCGTCGAGGCCTGCAAGAAGACCGGCGCCGAGGCAGTGCATCCCGGCTACGGTTTCCTGTCCGAGCGCGAGGCTTTCCCGCGCGCGCTGGAAGCGGCCGGCATTGTCTTCATCGGCCCGAACCCCGGCGCCATCGCCGCCATGGGCGACAAGATCGAATCCAAGAAGGCGGCGGCCAAGGCCAACGTTTCCACCGTGCCGGGCTATCTCGGTGTCATCACCGACGACAAGCACGCCGTGAAGATCGCCGACGAGATCGGCTATCCCGTGATGATCAAGGCGTCCGCTGGTGGCGGCGGCAAGGGCATGCGCATCGCGCATTCGACTTCGGAAGTGGTTGAGGGTTTCAACCTCGCCAAGGCCGAGGCGAAGTCGTCGTTCGGCGACGACCGTGTCTTCATCGAGAAGTTCATCGTCGATCCCCGCCACATCGAAATCCAGGTGCTCGGCGACAAGCATGGCAACGTGATCTATCTCGGCGAGCGCGAATGCTCGATCCAGCGTCGCAACCAGAAGGTCATCGAGGAAGCGCCGTCGCCGCTGCTCGACGAGACCACCCGCCGCAAGATGGGCGAGCAGGCCGTGGCGCTGGCCAAGGCCGTGAATTACGACAGCGCCGGCACGGTGGAATTCGTCGCCGGCCAGGACAAGAGCTTCTACTTCCTCGAAATGAACACCCGTCTGCAGGTCGAGCATCCGGTGACCGAACTGGTCACCGGCGTCGACCTCGTCGAGCAGATGATCCGCGTCGCTGCCGGCGAGAAGCTGCAGCTTGCGCAGAAGGACGTCACGCTGACCGGCTGGGCCGTGGAGTCCCGCGTCTATGCGGAAGACCCGTTCCGCAACTCCCTGCCCTCCATCGGTCGTCTCGTGAAGTATCGTCCGCCGGCCGAGAGCAAGTCCGACAACATCACCGTGCGCAACGACACCGGCGTGCAGGAGGGCGGCGAGATCTCGATCTATTACGATCCGATGATCGCCAAGCTTGTCACCCACGCCCCGTCGCGCGCCGCCGCGATCGAGGCGCAGTCTCATGCACTCGACGCCTTCTATATCGACGGTATCAGACACAACATTCCGTTCCTGTCGGCGCTGATGAGCCATCCGCGCTGGCGCGAGGGCAATCTCTCCACCGGCTTCATCGCCGAGGAATTTCCGAAGGGCTTCGCCGCCAGGGCGCCGGAGGGCGAAGTCGCCCGCCGTATCGCCGCAGTGGCCGCTGCCGTCGACTCCATCTACGGCGATCGCAAGCGGCAGATTTCGGGTCAGTTGATCGGTCGTGCGGTGACGCGTGCCGGCCGCCGCGCGGTGTGGCTGGAGCGCGAGGAGATCGCACTCGATGTGGCCCGCGATGGCGATGTCGTGACCGTGGCTTTCGTCGGCGCCGACGGCAAGACCGGTACGCCGCATAAGCTCTCGTCGTCCTGGAAACCCGGTGTGCCGGTCTGGGAAGGCACCATCGACGGCCACAACGTTGCCATGCAGGTGCGCCCTCAGGCGTCCGGCATCCGCATCGCCCATCAGGGCTACGAGGTCGCGGTGAACGTTTTCACCGAGGCCGAGGCGGCTGCTGCGCGCCTGATGCCGGTGGGCGTCAAGGCCGATACCGGCAAGAAGCTGCTGTGCCCGATGCCGGGCCTCGTCGTCTCGATTGCTGTGACCGAAGGTCAGGACGTCAAGGCCGGCGAGACCCTCGCGGTTGTGGAGGCCATGAAGATGCAGAACGTGCTGCGTGCCGAACGCGACGGCACCGTCAAGAAAATCCATGCCGCTGCCGGCGCAACGCTGGCGGTGGATGCGCTCATTCTTGAATTCGCGTGACGACGTTCCGGCAACGCCGTTACGGGCTCCGGGCGATCCTGTCCGGCGATCGCTGCATGCGTCCGGGATCGGTCTATGATGCGATCTCGGTGCGTATTGCCGAAGACCTCGGCTTCGAGGTCGGCATGTTCGGCGGCTCCGCGGCATCGCTCGCCATTCTCGGTGATCCCGACATCGCGCTGATCACGCTTACCGAACTCACCGAACAGATGCGGCGCATGTCGCGCGCCGGCTCGCTGCCGGTGCTGGTCGATGCCGATCACGGCTATGGCAATGCGCTGAATGTTCGCCGCACGGTGGAAGAACTCGAAGCCGCCGGCGCTGCCGGCCTGACCATCGAGGACACATTGCTGCCTGCCGCCTTCGGTGAGGCGAAGGCGCAACTGATCTCGGCAGACGAGGGCCTCGGCAAGATCAAGGCGGCGCTTGGCGCCCGGCAGGATCCGGCGCTCGTCATCGTCGGGCGCACCGGTGCGGCATCGATCACCTCCGTCGACGATGCGATTGCACGTGCAAAATCCTATGAAGGTGCGGGCGTCGACGCGCTGATGTTCACCGGCCTCAAGAGCCGCGCCGAGCTGCAGGCCGCATCCGCTGCGACAACGCTGCCGATCGTGCTGGGCAGTCCCACCGATGACATGGATTGGGATTTCCTCAGCGCCCAGCGCGTCCGCATTGCCATTCAGGGCCATGCGCCGATCTCCGCAGCGACAGCCGCCATTCACGCGACTCTTAAAGCAGTACGCGAAGGTGCGGGGCCGAAGGAGCTGAAGAATCTTGCCTCAAGCGAGTTGATGGAAAGCGTCACCCGCGGCGCCGTGGTGAAACAGCGCGGCATCGATTTCCTCGGGCTCAAGAAATAGATGAGCGGCGTGATCCGTCACGTGATGATCCTCGGCCGCGTGCAGGGCGTTGGCTATCGCTACTGGACCGGCCAACAAGCCTCGTTGCGCGGCCTCGAAGGCTGGGTGCGCAACCGCCGCGATGACAGCGTGGAAGCTGTGTTTGCGGGGCCGGCCGATATTGTCACTGACATGATCGAGGCGTGCCGCCGTGGTCCAACGGCCGCGCGCGTCGATAGCGTCGTGACAAGCGATGCCACGCCCGACTTGCTTGCCCTACGCGTTAACGGCGAGGTTTTCTCGCAATTGCCGACGCTGTAATTTCGATCGCGCCGCTCAGACCGTTGTTTCCGCCGCGAACTGCTCGGCCTCGCCGAACACCTCGCCGAAGGCCTGCCGCAATGCCACGTCTACGTCGGTCATGCTGACGGGCAGGCCGAGATCGACCAGGCTGGTGACGCCGTAGCGCGGATCGACCACGCCGCAGGGCACGATGGCGTCGAAATGCGCCAGATCCGGTTCCACATTGATGGCAATGCCGTGGAAAGAGACCCAGCGCTTCAGCCGCACGCCGATGGCGGCGATCTTGTCTTCAAATCCAGCGCCCTTGTCGGACCGGGCGACCCAGACGCCGACCCGGTCCTCGCGCCGCTCGCCCTTCACATTGAAGGCGGCCAGCGTCCGGACGATCAGGTCTTCCAGCGCCGCCACATAGGCCCGAACGTCGGGCCGGCGCGCCTTGAGGTCGAGCATCACATAGGCCACCCGCTGGCCGGGGCCGTGATAGGTCACCTGGCCGCCACGGCCGGTCTCGAACACCGGATACCGGGCATCCAGCAGGTCGTCCGCCTTGCCTGACGTGCCGGACGTGTAGAGCGGGGGATGTTCCAGCAGCCAGACCAGTTCCGGCGCCGTGCCATCGGCAATCGCCGCGGCCCGGGCTTCCATCTCGGCCACGGCCTCCGGATAGGGAATCGGGGTATCGGACACCCGCCATTCCACCGGCCGGCCGGCGAGGCCCCGAGAAAACACTGTTAAATCGAGGGTTTGGCGGTCATTAACCATTGGCTAACCATAACATGTTGATCTCGCAGGCACCGCAATCTTGCATCTGTGCGATCCTGCATCTGGGAATTTGAGGCCGACGTGCCAACCCTCGATAACATTACCGTCGATATCATGGTGGTCCTCGGCACCACGTCCATGCCCGTCCATCAGGTGATGCGGCTGAGCCGCGGCGCCATCATCGAACTGGATGCCACAGAGCAGGACGAGGTCAAAATCCTCGCCAACAACCTGCCTGTCGCGTCAGGCGTGGTGATGGTCGATCGCAACCGGATTGCGGTCGAGGTCAAGCAGATGCTGCCCCGGTCGCCTGACCACAGATAGGTGACCCGGAGAGGCCAAGAGGCCTTGTCTCCCCATCATTGGTTTGTTACATCGGCGCCGGTTGATCCGGCCGGGCGATTTGCCCCTCGCCGGATTTCTTTAGCGCTCGTGGCGGAATTGGTAGACGCGCTGCCTTGAGGTGGCAGTCCGTAACAGGGTGGGGGTTCGAGTCCCTCCGAGCGCACCACACCTCATCCTTGAAATTGTTGAATTATTCGCGGTTTTCCTCACGCAGGTGCGGTGTGAGGGAACAGACGATGATTGCTGGCATGACGCCGGCATTCGTCGTGCCGGTTCGACTCGGTTGGCCCGTTTATTGGCCTGACCCGGGAACATCCCGCTTGTCTCAACGGTGTCGTGCGTGGATGCTGTCCAGCGGATCGTGAGCAAAACTTTCCGACGGCCCGCATCGGCACCGGACTACATCGCGCTTGATCCGCATAAACAGAAAACGCCGCGCGCATGCGCATGCCAAAGTGGAATCAGAAAGCGTTCGACAATGAGATGCTGGCGGCCATTGTCGCGGTGGCGCTCGCGGGATTCGTTACGCTTGTCTTGTGGGTCATTTTCGGACCGTCCTGATCGCGCCGCATCGTCGTCGCGCATCTCGCAAGTTGCGGCTGCGCGGGCTCACCCGCTCGCCGCCAGCACCAGCGCGCAGATCGCCGCGACTGCGCCGATCACGAATGTCGCGCCATAGCCGAACACGCCCGCCGCATATCCAACTGCCGGTGCTGTCAGCCCGATCGCGAGGTCGAAGAAGGCGATGAAATTCGCCACCGCGCGGCCGCGTTGTTCGATGGGCACGCGGCGCGTGGCCTCGACGCCCATCGAGGGAAAGATCAGCGAGAAGCCGATGCCGGTGACGAGTGCGCCGAGCAGTGCGAGCATCGGGCTCGTAGACAGCCAGATCAGTGCCTGACCGAGTGCCTCTATCGCCAGCGACACCATGGCCACGCGCGCGCCGCCGAACTGGTCGGGCAAATGACTGCCGACGAGGCGCACGACGATGAAGCCGGTCGAGAAGGCGGCGAGTGCGATGCCTGCGCCGGACCAGCCGCGCTCCACAAAGGTCAGCGCCAGAAACCCGGTGATCCCCGCGAAGGGAATGGTGGCCAGAAACAAGACCGTGCCGGAGCGCCAGATCAGACCGATCACCTTGTAGAACGGCGTGCGTTCGGTGCTGCCCGACACCGGAACGTCCGGGATCGCAAAGGCGATGGCTAGCGCGATCAAAGGCGACAGCGCTGCGAGTACCCCGACGCCGGCGAAGCCGATGGAGGCGTAGACGGCAAGCCCGATCGGTGCCCCCAATCCAATCGCCGAATACATCGCGATGCCCTGCCAGGACATCACGAGACCGGTACGGTGCGGGCCGAGCCGTCCGATGCACCAGCTCATGGCGCCGGTGATGAACAGGCTCTCGCCGAAGCCGAGCGCGACGCGTCCGATCAGCAGCAGCGTGAGCTTGCCTTCGGCCGGCAGCGGCGCAATGGCAGCCAGCAGATAGAACAGGCCGGCCAGCGCCGACAGCGGCAGGCCGAGCCGGATCACATAGCGCGCGCCGTGATGGTCGCTCAGCGTGCCGGCGCGGTGCCGGGTGAGCACCGTCACCACCGACTGGATGCCGATGGCAAAGCCGATCACGCCGGCCGAGAAGCCGAGCTGGTCATGCATGTAGAGCGAGATCGGCGGCAGCGGCAGGCCGACCGAGAGGAAGCCGAAAAAGACGATCAGCACCTGCTTGATCAGGCTCTTGCGCTCGTCGCGGCTGAGCGGTGCAGGCTTGGACGCAGCTTTGAATTTTGGGGGAGCGTTCTGGTTCATGTCGACGTGCTTTCGAGGCGGCCAGCCACATGGGGGCTGTCCGGAGCTGAGCACGTTGAGTGACGTTAACGCTTACGGCGGGGAGACACCCTGCAATGACGGTTGGTTACGTCGAAGCCGGTTCCGCTGTCAAGGTTGTATAGTGCGGGAAGCGCTGCCGCATGATCGCGCTTATCGCACGGCGCCGAACATGCTGGTCGCTCTTCGTTCGGCCGGTCGGTCGGTGCCACGCGCCGTCGTTTGACAAAAGTCCGTTGGCGCGTTGCGGGTAAATCTCCAGATGCATTGTAGTTGTCATCAACCTTTAGCGCTCAGGTAACGACTTGCCAGTAGCAACGCCGCCGTCCGGCAGCTAGACATGGCCGGTAGCGTCGATCTTCCGGAGCGGACATGAAATATCTGAGCTATGCCTATCGTTTCATCTCCAACTTTGCCTTCCTGGCGCTGGTCTATTTCAGCCTGAATTTCGTCGGCACCTACCAGCAGCGCGCCATCGTGGCGATTCTGGTGCTGGCCTATGCGGGCATGCGGGCGATCTCGGCGCTACGCACCTTCATCTTCTTCAAGGCGATCGAGAAGCTCGAACTCGAAGCACGCCGGCTCGGCGGCCTGTCCGGTGAGGGGCCGGCTGCCGTGGCAACACGCAGGACGGTCGTGAAGGATGTGGTCGAGCAGCGCCAGGCCGGCGAGATGAAGTCCTATATCGACCTGCTGTTCCTTGGCATCATCGTGGTGCTGTGCATCGCCAAGATCGTCAGCTGATCCCGTCGCGCTCAGCGCGGGACGGCAACTGTCGTCGGATGCAGGCCCGGCGGAATGGCGCCGGGGATGGTGCGTCTGGCCGCACTGGCATCGATCGAGATCAATTGCCCGATCGCATCTGAAGCAGAGCCGCGGGAGGGCACCGTCTGCTGCGCGTGATGCGGCAGCCGGACCAGCGCATTGACGGGCTTGCTATGGCGCTCGGTGATCTCGAACAGGTCCTGTGCCGGTACCGGCAACGATGCAGTGTTCGTCATCGCATGCAGTCTCGCGTCGCGTGGCCATGGCGCCTGTTCAGGCAATGGCACGGCGCCCCGCCGCCGATCGAAATTCCTGCTCAGCGACAGCATCTGGTCGGAGGCCGAGATCGCCGGCGCGGGCAGCATGTCATCATGGGCGAAGGCGAATGTCGGCACCTTGTGCCAGCGCGTGACGGCCACGGTCTCCGACACCGGATGCAACTGCCACTGCTGCGGCTCCGTGGGCGTCTTCGGTTTATCGGGCGTTGCCGCCTCGACATGGACGATACGATAGCCGCCGGCCTTGAGGTCGCGCAGGATGCCGGGCAGGGCGGCGACGGTGCGCGGCTGGATATCGTGCAGCAACAGGATGCCCTTGCCCTTGGCGGCGATGCGCGAGATCGCGAGGTCATGGACCTTCTGCGACGACACATGGCGCCAGTCGTCGGCCGGGAAATCGGCGCTCCAGGTCTGGATGCCGCGCGAGGCGAGATAGTCCTCGACGACGCTGGCGCGCAGCAGGCCGGGAATCCGGAAGAACGGCGACAGCAACTTGGGATCACCGAGCGCCGCCGTGGTGTTGGCGATGCCGTCCTCGATTTCCTGCTGTGCCTTCTCGATCGGCATGCGGTTCATGCTGAGCGGATGGTTCTGGCTGTGGGTGCCGACGGTGTGGCCGAGCGCGATCAGCTTGCGCACGCCTTCGGGGTGCTCCTTCGCCATCCGGCCGATGATGAAGAAGGTCGCCTTCACGCATTCGGAGGCCAGGATATCGAGGATCGCATTCGAGTGTTTCGGGATCGGGCCGTCATCGAAGGTCAGCACGACCTCCTTGTCCTGCAGCGGCAGCGTCTCGGCATATTGCATGGTGCCGATCTTGGGATGTTCGCGGGGATCGACCACGATGGTGCGCGAGGTGCCGAGCGCGCCGGGATTGCCCGGGCACGCCTCGGCCGACAAAGCGCTGGTGGTGGAGGCTGCGGCGGCGGTGAACAGGGTCAGGCCGGTGAGCAGGCTCAGGCACAGAAGGCGTTGTGCCCGGTCAGTCGTCGCCTTGTTCATTGGTCGATCCGTCACTCGCTTTGATGTCGGCCGTGAAGTTACCGGGGCGGCTGTGAACGCAATGTTAATCATGTCGGCCCGCCGACGGTATTTTCCGCATCCTGATGGTCGCGCGTTCTACTGGGAACTGGAGCGGGCGGAGGCCCCTGCGGCCGGGGGCACGATGTGCACGACGCGGTAGCGGTTCTCTCGGAGATAGCGCAGGAAATCGGGCAGCATCGCGGCAGTCTGCGCCTTGGTGTCGTGAAACAGGATGATTCCCCGCCCAGCCGCCTTCAGCCGGCCGGTAATCAGCTCCAGTTGCTGCTGCGGGGTCATGGGATTCCAGTCGCTGGCCCAGAAATCCGCGCCAAACACTGCGATCCGGCGGGATTGCAGCATGTCCAGCAGGGCCGGGGTCGACTCGAAATAGGGAAACCGAAAGAACGGCGTGGTCGGCACGGTGGTGGCCTTGCCGTTCAGCGCCATCTCGTCGGCGCTGATGCCGCGGTCGATCTGTTCGACGGCGGCCGCATTGCTGATTTTCTTGAGATCGGCATGAGCGAGGGTGTGATGGCCGATGGTATGGCCCTCGGCTGCCATGCGCTTCACCAGCGACGCATTGGCTGTCGCGCTGTTGCCGATCAGGAAGAAGGTCGCGCGAACACATTCGCGCGACAGCGCTGTGAGAATCTTCGTCGTGGTCGGTGCGTTCGGGCCATCGTCGAAGGTCAGCACGACCTCGCGGTCTTCCAGCGGCAGTGTGTCCGGAAAACTCTGCGTTCCGACTCGCGGAGTGGTCCTGGGATCCACGGTGAGAATGCGTGCGGTGCCGAGCGTATCCTTGCGCGGACAGTCTTCGGCATGTGCGACAACGGTCGATGCAATCAAGGCAAAGATGGCGGCCTTTAACACGATCACGACACTTTCCCGGCCGCTCATTTCGCGAACCGCATTTTTCCGATTGCATCAGGCATTGCGCATTGGGTAATGCCTGATGCGAGCTTCCGTTCACAGATGGATTAGCGCATTTCCGACAGGATAGCGCTAGCTCCGTCACCCCCCAAACAAGCAGGCGAGGTGCGGCATGGCCGATGATGTCGATCTCGCCCAATCGGTCGTTCCCGAGGAATTGTCGGCGCTCGACAAGATGCCGATGCGCAACGATGAAGGCGACATTCGCCCCGAATTTGTCGAGGCGATCTCGCACGCGGTTCAGGTTGCCGATACCGCATTTCTCAAGGAGATCGTCGGCGAGCTGCATGAGGCCGATCTTGGCGACCTGATCGAAGCCCTCGACGCCGACGAACGCGTCAGCCTCATCGAGCTGACCGGCGCAGATTTCGACTTCTCGGCGTTGAACGAGGTCGATGACACCGTCCGTGAGGAACTGCTCGAAGATCTGCAGCCGGAAACGGTGGCCGAGGGCGTTCGCGAGCTCGATTCCGACGATGCCGTCGAATTGCTGGAAGGCGTCGACGAGGAGGTCCAGGACGAGATCCTTGAGAAGCTGCCGCTCTCAGAGCGTGTGGCGCTCGAGCACAGCCTCACTTACCCGGAAAACTCCGCCGGCCGGCGTATGCAGACCGAGTTCATCGCGATGCCGCCGGACTGGAATGTCGGCCAGGCCATCGACTATATGCGCGAAACCCCGGACCTGCCGGACCGGTTCTACGAGATCTATTCCGTCGATGCCGATCAGCGCTGGCAGGGCGCTGTATCGCTCGACGCGCTGCTACGCGCCCGCCGTCCGGTGCTGCTGGCTGATCTGATCGACGAGGACCGCCGCCGCGTCTCGGTGCTGGACGATCAGGAGGAAGTGGCGCGGATGTTCGGCAAGTACAATCTTGTCGCGGCACCCGTGGTCGATACTGACGACCGGCTGGTCGGCGTCATCACCATCGACGACGTCGTCGACGTCATCGAGGAGGAAGCCGACGAAGACCTCAAGGCGCTCGGCGGCGTCACGTCGGACGAAGAACTGTCGGACAATTTCTGGACCATCGCGAAGGGCCGCTTCACCTGGCTGATCGTCAATCTCGCGACCGCTTTCATCGCGTCGTCCGTGCTGGGCCTGTTCGAGGACCAGTTGCAGCAGATGGTGGCGCTGGCGGTGCTGGCGCCCATCGTCGCCAGCCAGGGCGGCAATGCGGCGACCCAGACCATGACGGTCGCGGTGCGGGCATTGGCGACGCGGCAGCTCAATCCCAACAACGCGATGCGCATCGTGATCCGCGAAGGCCTTGTCGGCCTGATCAACGGACTGGCCTTTGCCGTGATCACCGGCTTCGCAGCCTATGCCTGGTTCAGGACGCCCGGTCTCGGCATCGTCATCGGCCTTGCAATGATCTGCAATCTGATCGCCGGCGCACTCGGCGGCATCCTGATCCCGATGGTGCTCGAACGCGTCAAGGCCGATCCGGCGGTGGCCTCCGGTACATTCGTGACCACGGTGACCGACGTGGTCGGCTTTTTCTCGTTTCTCGGTATTGCGACGCTGTGGTTCGGGCTGAAATAATCCGGTTGCCGTCTTGGCCGGAAATGAGTGGTGCGCAGGATGAGGTGAGCGGGGGCGCATCGCGCCGGAGCGAAACCCATGGTCCAACGATGAAGAGGAGGTGACCTGCAGCACGTGTCACCCGGCGATCGCACGTCCTGTCGGCGCATCGCACCTCACGCAGGGAAGCATGACGCTGCTAGCAGCCACTTCAATTCGTCGTGGTCTTGCCGCCGCGCATGGACACGAGCTTTTCGTCACGAAATCGGAGAATGAGCCATGCGGTCTCGTCGAAACCGTCTGCGAGCTTTCCGTGGTGAGAATACACCATCTGAGCAGTTTCCGACTTCGACGGCGGTCCCAGCTCCGTGACGACCTCCAAACGCGACATACCTAAATGCAGCTTGCCGTCGAAGACGAGGGGCGCGAACCTTTTCGGGATGTTGGCGCAATCGGTCGAGGTCTCGGCGCCCTTCTCGGTGAGCTCTTCAACGACCTCTGTGACGAGATGGTCCGGGCCACCTATCTCTCCGCTCGATACGACCCATAGTCGATGCTGCGCGCGCCCATAACACAGCCAATAGATGCTACCTCCAGCGTCGCCCTGGTGTTGGATGGTCCCAACGCCCACGGCTTCGCGGATCGCGCCGAGCGTCGTCTTCTCGAAGCGGCCGGGGAATGCGCCTAGCGAAAAGCGGGTCGCCAATCTCTTCGCGACCGTCGGTGGCACGCTCTCGAACACATGTTCGTCGACTGGCGGCGGCGGTGTCTGCGCGGAGCAGTCGTTCGCGGGTATCGCAACAAGAAGAAGCAGCAAGAAGAGCGTCTTTCGACCATCAAATCCGAATTGCCTCAGCAGGTCGCACCCAGACGTCGAGAGTGCGGGCGTCAGTTTCCGGGTGTTGGACACGTCAGTCTATCTCCTGCGATGAAGAAAGGCACAATGTGTCATAGCCGCTGCGCACGCCCATTCGGTTCAATCAGGTGCCGAGTCATTGTTTCCGGGCACCTCAAATCTGCAACAACCCGCACTCACACGGTTGTTTTGTTTTTATTCCAGGACCGTTGGAGTCTAAGGCGCGGTTTTGGACAGGAGCGGGTGTCTCGCGACCTGCGTGGCTACCCTACGGTTGAACCTCATGCGTGGTTCTATGACCAACATCTATGAAAAACCAAACACCTCGATGCGTCGAACGGAGATCTCCAATGAGGCTCAAACTTACCGTTGTCGTGCTCGCTGCAAGCCTCCCGTTCGCATCGGCAGCTTTCGCCCAAGGCGCCAAGCCCACCGACGTTGCAGTGATCGATGCATGCCTGAAGACCGCGGAGGAAAACGGCGGCTTTGGCGGCGCGTGCGTCGGGCTCGTCGCCGACCCCTGCATCAAAGCGGCAGAGGGCGCGAATGACGACGTCGCCAAATGGAAAGCCTGCGCGTCGCGCGAACTCGCCATTTGGACGCAGAAAACCAATGAGGCGCTAAAGATGGCTCAGGCCGGCGGGGCCGACGTGACCAAGGCGGCCACGGACTCGCAGAAAACTTTCGTCGCGTCGCGTGATCGCTTCTGCGCGGTCTTCGACAAAGTCGAGCCTGGCATGTACCGGGGCGGCGCGAGCTACTGCCGCCTGCGCGAGACCGCGAACCGCTCGCTGAGCCTGATCAAGCTCGGCGCTGCGGTCAACGAGCACTGAGACCTCTTAGCCGGCTAGCGTGGGTTGCTCGATGCTTAAGATCGCGCCAGCGCTACGACCTAATCGGCAGAATGCCGTCGCGCCGAGCGGCGGCCGGACTCATATTCACTCTAACCGCTTGGTCATTATTCCATGTGATAGGCCTCGGCAGGTTCGGAGGCAGGGCACTATGATAGTTAGGAAGGGGGGCATTGCTACTGCATTAGCGATAGTGCTTTGTATGCCGTCGATGTCTCTTGCAGACAGCAGGAATGGGGAGCGGATTTTCTTGAACCGCTGCGCGATGTGCCACGGAAATGACGTTAAGGGCACAGGGCCTTTGGCTGATAAAAGCAATCCGCCCGCACCCGATCTCACGACACCCGAGTTCAAGAAGCGCCTGCTTGATTATCCCGGCGTGATTGTATCATCCGTCATACTCCGTCCCAACGGCGATCTTATTCCAAGGACCTTGCGCGAAAACGGCGTGGAATTGCCTCCGTTCGCATGGACGGTTAAGGACTTTCGCGATCTGAATGAGTATCTGACTGACAAGATCGCTAAGACCAAATGATCAAGGTGTCGCGCAATTCCTGATGACTCGTCGCTGAATTCACCGCTCCTTAACGGTAATCAACGACCATCACGCGCAATGAGGTCGAACATGCGCTTGCGGTTGAAGGCTGACGGACGGATCGTCGAATTGCGGGACGGGCACGAAGTGCCGTTGGTTCCCGATATGCCTGTCGTGCCGGAGCCGGTCGCGGTGCGACCCGGCGAAGCCGAAGTGCGCGATCTGCGCCGCCGCGCGCAACTGACCCAGATGGAATTTGCCGCGCGCCTTGGCGTTCCCGTCGAGACGATCCGCAATTGGGAGCAGGGCAAGCGCATGCCGCGCGGTCCGGCCCGAGCGTTGCTGGCGGTGATCGCACATGCACCGGAGACGGTGTTCGCGGCGCTTGCACCGGTTGCTGCGGACGCCTGAACGATCACTGTGGATCATCGCCTGCGCTGACGCGCCGGCCCTGTCCAGGAAAAGCTTGTCGGCGTTCGTATCGTTGCTCCGTCAGAGGAGAAGATGATGCAGTTCGTGGAAGCAAACGGCGCCCGCATCCCGGCCATCGGCCTAGGGACATGGGAACTGCGTGGCCGCGCTTGTGCACGCACCGTCGAGCAGGCAATCCGGCTCGGCTATCGCCATATCGACACCGCACAGGTCTATGAAAACGAGCGCGATGTTGGCGAGGGCATCCACGCGTCGCACATTCGCCGTGACGAGATGTTCGTGACCACCAAGGTCTGGACCACGCATTTCGCGCCTCACAATCTCGAACGCTCCGTGAAGGAGAGCCTGACCAAGCTGCGGATGACCGAGGTCGATCTGCTGTTGCTGCACTGGCCGAACCCGCAGGTGCCGCTGGAGGAAACGCTCGGCGCACTGGCGCACGCCAGGCAGATGGGCCTGACCCGGCATATCGGCCTGTCGAATTTCACCGTGGCGCTGATCGAGCAGGCTGTCGCCGCATGTCCCGCGCCGCTGGTCTGCGATCAGGTCGAATACCATCCCTATCTCGACCAGGCGAAGGTGCAGGGCGCCTGCCAGCAGAATGGTCTGGCCATGGTCGCCTACAGCCCCATCGCCCAGGGCGGTGTCCGCGGCGATGAAACGCTTTCCGACATCGGCAAGGCACATGGAAAGAGCGCAGCACAGGTGTGCCTGCGCTGGCTGGTCCAGCAGGGTGCGGTGGCGATCCCGCGCACCTCCAAGGTCGAGCGTCTGTCGGAGAATATCGACGTGTTCGATTTCATGCTGTCCGAAAACGAGATGTCCCGGATTTCGCATCTGGCGCATCCGAAGGGGCGGCTGACCGACTACGGCTTCGCGCCGAAATGGGATTGATCCATCAGGTCAGCCGGGATTTGCGGCGTTGATCTTGCCGCCTTGATCTTGCAAACGGGATGGCTCATGCAGTGACACCGTCCGGCAAGCCAAGGGCCTCATGTTTTTCACATTCTCCAAGATGCTCGGCTTCTTCACGGAGCCGACCAATGCGATCGTCACGATCTGCGTGATCGGCATTGTGCTGGTGTTGCTGCAGCGCCAGCGTGTCGGGACATTGCTGGTCACCTTTGGCATTCTGTTGCTGCTGCTGTTCGGCTATTCGCCCGTCGGCAATGTGCTGATGCTGTCGCTGACCGAGCGTTTTCCGAAATGGCAGGACGATGGCCGTGCACCCGACGGCATCATCGTGCTCGGCGGCGCCATCGATTCGGATTCATCCGCGGCGCGCGGCTCGCTGGAGATCAATTCGGCCGGCGAGCGGATAACGGCGATGCTGGAGCTGGCGCGCCGCTATCCGCAGGCGCGTATCGTCTTCACCGGCGGTGCCGGCAGCCTGATTGAAAAGTCGCTGTCCGAAGCACCGGTGGCCGGCGAGCTGCTGCGGCGGTTCGGCGTGGCGTCCGAACGCGTCACGCTCGAAACCGAGTCCCGGACCACCGACGAAAATGCCGCCTTCACCGCACGCCTTGTGACGCCGAAGCCCGGCGAGCGCTGGCTGCTGGTGACGTCCGCCTGGCATATGCCGCGCGCGATCGGCGCGTTCCGCAGGGCCGGCTTCGATGTCGAAGCCTATCCGGTGGACTGGCGCACGCGCGGCTGGATCGACGCCAGCGAGACCTTCGATTCCGCCAGCGTCGGCCTCAGCCGGAGCGACATCGCGGTTCACGAATGGGTGGGGCTGATCACCTATTGGATCGCCGGCCGCAGCAGCGAATTGCTGCCGGGGCCGAAGGAGCGCTGATACGTTACTCCGCCTTTGGCAGCCCCAGCCGGTACACGCCGCGGAAGTCGTTGGGATCCTCGACCGGCTTGCCCTTGCGATAGATCACGAGACGGCCGTCAAGGGCGAGTGCCACGGCGGCGCGGCGGATCGGCATCAGCAGCGCGTGCCAGTCGCCCTCGGGCTCGATCACATGCGCGATCTCGGGAGGGCTCAGCGTGCCCGTGCCGTTGCGGGTGAGCGCGTCGAGGATCGCCTCGTCGAGCGGCAAGGGCTTCGGTTTCGGGGCCAGCTTGGCGGCTGACGGCTTCGGGGTCTTCGGAGGGGATTTGGCCATGCACTGCCATGACCGATCGCACCGCGCGACGCAAGCTGTGGCTTGGCGGACATGGCGCGGGGAGGGGCACGACGCTATGATCGAGCCAGTCGGCGTACAGAAGTCTCATTAGCCCCATGGAACCAAGGCACCTCATCCGCGCAGCGATTGCCGTCTCGGTGGTCGGCCACCTCGCTTTGGCGGCCGGGGTCTATTTCGCCGATGCGCGGCCGATGGAGCAGCACGAGGAGAGCGTTGCCGTCGATCTAGTCACGCCGCAGCAGCTCGCCGAGGCGGAGAAGAAGGCCGAGGAGACACCGCCGGAGCCCGAAAAAAAGCCGGAAAAGACGCCCGAGCCGGAATTTCGGCTGCCCGACCTGACCAACAAGCCGACCCTCGAAGAGCAGAAGACGCAGGCCGTCGCCGCCAAACCGCAGTCGTCGGCGCATAACACCCCGCCGCAGCCGCAGAAGACATCGCCGCAGCAACCCGCACCGTCACCGCAGCAACAGGCCGCCCAGCAACCGCCGCCGCCTGCGCAGCAGGCTCAGCAACAGCCGCAGGCCACTCCCGCAACGCCGCCTCCGTCACAGCCACCCGCCGCGCAACCGCCGTTGCAGCAGCAGGCCGCCTTGCAGGCTCAGCCGCCGGCGCCGCAGCCGGGCCCACAACAGGTGCCACCGCAGCCCGAGGCCGATATCACCGTGAAATACGGCGTCATGCTGGGCTTGCCTGAAGGCTTCGGCGGCGGCGCCGCGTCGGAGCAGGCGGATCTGTCGAAGCTGGATATCGCCGCGTTCCGGCGTCATCTGCGGAGCTGTTCGAAATTGCCTGCCACCGTTGCGCGCGGCGATGACGCCAAGGTCAAGCTGCGCGCCGTGTTCTCGCCGGATGGCCGGCTGGTCGCCGAGCCCACGGTGATCGAGGTCCGGCGGCCGGCCAAGGCCGCGCTGCTGATGCAGGCAGCCAAACAGGCGCTGGAAGCCTGCCAGCCTTATGCGATGCTGCCGGCCGACAAATACGACGAGTGGAAGGTGCTCGATCTCGATTTTACGCCGCAGGATTTCGCGGGGTAGCCCCGACATCCATATCCGGCGCCATGGCCTGCCAGGCATTGGAGGCGAACTGCCGGCGCCAGGTCACGATCACCACGGCTGCCGTCGAGACCAGAAACACCCAGGGGCTGACGAACCAGCCGAGATAACCGAGCGCGAAGAAGAAGGCGCGCTGCCCGCGGTTGAAGTGGCGGGCCGCCGCGCCGAACATCCTCGTTGTGCGCACCACATGGGCTTCGGCCTCCGGCGTGTCGCGCTTCGAGGCCAGCGGCATCGCGCCGATCAGGATCGCGACATAGTTGAACAGCCGGTACGACCAAGCGAATTTGAAGAACGCATAGACGAAAATCAAAATCAGCCCGAAGCACTTGATCTCCCACAGGCCGGGCGTGGTGTTGAAGCCGAACGGCAGGTTCTGCATCATCGGCATCACTTCGTTGGTGGCGCGCAGCAGTGCCAGCGAGCCGCCGATGGCGATCAGCGTAGTCGAGGCGAACCACGCGGTGCCGTTCTGAAGCGACGTCATGATGTGGGTGTCGACGATGCGCGCCTCGCGCTCCATCAGGCGGCGCATCCAGACCTCACGATAGACATGCATGCGCGCGGAGAGGCTGTCGCGGCCGTATTTGGTGTGCTCCAGCGTGATCGCATAGGTCGTCCACTCCAGGATGAAGAAGCCCAGCGCGAAGACGTCGACCCAGGAATAGTTGACCATGCAGCACCCATCATATCGATTGGCACTTCTGCCACGCATGCCGTGATGCAGCAACAAGCCTGTGCACGCGGCTTGCTTGCAGAGGCGCATGCGTGGCAATTTACCGGTCTCGCAAGGAGTGGTTGATGTCGCTGACGCTGGTGATCGGTAACAAGAATTATTCGTCGTGGTCGATGCGGCCATGGGTTGCGCTGAAGGCTGCCGGCATCCCCTTCGCGGAGGTGTTTGTACCGCTGTACACGGATGCCGCCGACAAGCAGCGCATTCTCGATGTGACCCCGTCCGGCAAGGTGCCGGCGCTGGTTGATGGCGAGATCACGGTGTGGGATTCGCTGGCGATCATCGAATATGCTGCCGAGCGCTTTCCGGATGCAAAGCTGTGGCCGGAAGACCGGGCCGCGCGCGCCCATGCGCGTTCGGTGTCCGCCGAGATGCATTCCGGCTTCATGCCGCTGCGCAACGAATGCGGTATGAATCTGCACCGGCCGGTCCGGGCGAAGGCGCTGTCCGACGATGCCAAGGCCAATATCCGGCGCATTCAGCAGATCTGGGCCGATTGCCGCGCGCGTTACGGCAAGTATGGACCGTATCTGTTCGGTGCCTTCAGCGGTGCGGATGCCATGTATGCGCCGGTGGTGCACCGGTTCCTGACCTACGACATCGATGCCACGCCGGAGGCGCGCGCGTATATGGATACGATGCAGGCGCTGCCGGCGTTCCGGCAATGGACCGACGAGGGCCTCGCCGAAACCATCGTCATCCCGCGCTTCGAGGACGACTGAAGCGTTTTCGGTCGGAACGGGTCCCGGTTCGCGCCGCCACGATTTCGTCATGACCGGGGCCGTGCCATAACAACCGCATATTGCGGGTTCATGGCAGCCCGACTTTCTTTGGAAGCACTTTCTTCGGAAGTATGGCTTCCACATCTGCGGGGACGACTCGATGAACGGGGTATGGGCGAATTCGCTCGATCAAATCTGGCGCGCGCCGACGCTTCCGATGTGGCTCGCGCTGGCTGCCTCCGTCTTCTTCGCCCTGATCGTACTGGCGACGTTGCTGCGCGCCGAGAAGTCCGTCGCCAATGGCGCGCTGACCGTGATCACGCTGCTGGCGATCGGCGTCGCTGCTGCAGCGACGCTGCGCAAATCCGAAACCGCGGGGCAGGAGGCATCGCACGTCGCCTCAATGCCTCAGGTGAATACCTCGCTGCCGGCACTGTCCTGCCTCGACGATCTCGCCGGCGACATGGTGCTCGCGGGTTGCGAGAAGGTGCTGTTCGGCTCCGCGGATTCGGTGGCGGCTGCCGTGTCCGCCTCGGCTGCGCAGATCAACCGCTTGATCGCCCATGGCGATGTCGCCGCAGCGAATAAATCCATGACGCCTGACCTGGCGGGACTGCGCCGCGCGATCGAGCGTGATCGCTACGGCCTGATTGCCTATGTGTTGCAGTCGCGCGATCGCTGCATGCCGGAGAGCTGCGCTGCCTATGCCGCGCTGACCGATCACAAGCGGATTGCCGCGAATATGGAAGAGCGGACCTATGCGGGTCTCGTGACGCGCTATGCGCCCGGCTGGAACGCGCCGCCTGCGGCTGCAGCCGCTGCGACGGGTGCGTTGGCCGGATTGCCGGCGTCGGTTCCGACCGGCAAGCCGACCACGGCGGATTTCCCGTCCTCGTCCTCGATCCCGCCCATCTCGATCATGACCGAAACACCTGCGCCCGCGCCGAAGACGCCGCCGGCCGCCGCCAATGCGCAGGCACCTGCGCCGCGCGCCGCGACGGCAACGCCGCCATCTGCTGCCGCGAAGAAGCAACCCGTACCGAAGACCGCCGCTCGTCCACAGGCGCCTGCCACCGTAGCGCCCGTGCAGCTTGCACCGGAGGCCCCGCCGGCCGATAACTGAGCGGTGGATAACGCCTTGTAAAACCGTGTCGCACTGCCGATTTCTGACCCATGCCCCTGCATCTCATCAAGCTCGCCGTCGGCTGCGAATCCATCGCGGATTTCAAGAGCTATCTCTCTGAACGGATGCGCGCAGCAAAAGCGCGCGGTGCACCCCAGCATCACATCCACATCACCCGCATGCTGCCGAAGCGCGATGTCGAACTGCTCGACGGCGGTTCGCTCTACTGGGTGATCAAGGGCGAGATCGCATTGCGCGAAAAGATTTTGGCCATCGAACCGTTCCGCGACAGCGACGGTATCAACCGCTGCCGTCTGGTGATGCAGCCGAAACCCGTCACCGTCGCGCCGCGTCCGCTGCGTCCGTTCCAGGGCTGGCGCTACCTCACCGACAAGGACGCCCCGCCGGATCTCGGCAAGGCCGCCGCGAGTATCGAAGCGATGCCGGAGCCGATGCGGCGCGAGCTGCGGGAACTGGGGCTGCTGTAGGGCGGGAGAATGAGGCGGGTGGCTTGCCACGCACTCACATGTCGTCCCCGCGCAGGCGGGGACCCATAACCTCCGATGAAGAAATTAGAGTGGCAGAGGCACCGCGTCTGCGCTCTCATCATATCTCCGGCGTGTATGGGTCCCCGCCTGCGCGGGGACGACAGTTGAGAATGCCTCAAACATTTTTTCCTATCTCTTGTTGACAATACACCTATAAGGTTTATATTCCCCTTCGTCCTGCCCCACCGAGAGGGGCGATCGCGATCGTCACGTTCGCGGGGTGGGATGCGGTGGACGCCGGAGATGCGGCGTTACGCGGTTTAGGGGGGACGTCTGTCTTCGGGCAGGACGGATCTGCGCCAGCACTGCCACTGGCAAGGAGACGGCCGACCTTGGGATGGAAAGACTCTCTGGACAGTGTGACGGACGACCAAAGTCAAAACGTGTCCGGCCTATTCGCTTGAGGCTCCCTTCCCATCGCCTTGGGACTTTAATTCGGTGATCGGATCGTTCGCTGAGGCAAAGTGCAAGCAACCGAAAAAACACCGCAGGCGGAACGCTGGGCAATCGCTCGGCGCCTCCGAAAGTCCTGATGCACTCACAATTGCGGAAGACCGCATTCGCATCAGGCCCAAGGGTGCAACGGGCACCCGGCGTTCCGCACGCCCTCTCACAGGAGGGCGGGAATGCGAAACACGACGGCGCCCCCGCGCCGCAAACAATAGGGGTGATGACGCATGTCTGAAGAGCAGTGGCTGTTTGACAGTTGAATCTGCAGCGGACGTCGCGGTTTGCGGGTAGCGCGCGCAATCACCGGTACGACCAGCCCACCGCTTCCGGAAATCCAGACCTCCGCTTTTGTGAGAGCTCGCTGACCAGATTGGTAAACAGCTAAATCACCAGCGAAAAACTCCTGGGCTGCGTTGCGACCATTCCGCTCTGTGAAATTCACGTCCGCAGCGTGAAATGTTGTCGCTTGCCAAGGCTGCCGTGAAAGGTCACAAAAAACTGAACTGGGACGAAACACCAATCGGAGAGACGTTTGAGCATCAAGGGCAAGGCATATATCGCCGGCATCTACGAACACCCGACCCGGCATGCGCCGGATAAATCCATCGCGCAGTTGCATGCCGAAGTCGCCAAGGGCGCGCTCGAGGATGCAGGCCTCACGCACAAGGATGTCGACGGCTATTTCTGCGCCGGCGATGCGCAAGGAGGCCTGTGGCCGATGGTCGATTATCTCGGCCTCAAACCGCGTCACGTCGACTCCACCGAGACCGGCGGCTGCTCCTACATCATCCATCTCGGCCATGCCGCGCAGGCGATCGCCGCAGGCAAGTGCTCGATCGCACTCGTCACACTGGCCGGCAAGCCGCGCACCGGCGTGATGCCGCCGCGTCTGCAGGGCGCCGAAGCCGATTTCGAAACCGCTTACGGCGCCACCACGCACAATGCCTATGGCATGTGTGCCATGCGTCACATGCACGACTACGGGACGACCAGCGAACAACTCGCCTGGATCAAGGTCGCGGCCTCGCACCACGCGCAATACAACCCGCATGCGATGCTTAAGGACGTCGTCACCGTCGAGGACGTGCTGAACTCGCCGATGATCTCCGATCCGCTCCACCGCATGGATTGCTGCGTCGTCAGTGACGGCGGCGGCGCGATGATCGTCACCACGCCGGAAATCGCCAAGAGCCTGAAGAAGCCGCTGGTGCGCCTGATCGGTCACGGCGAAGCGATGAAGGGTCCGCGCGGCGGCAAAGATCTCGACCTCACTTACTCGGCCGGCGTGTGGTCCGGTCCGCGCGCTTTCGAGGAAGCGGGCGTGACGCCGCAGGACATGAAGTATGCGTCCATCTATGACAGCTTCACCATCACGGTTCTGATGCAGCTCGAAGACCTCGGCTTCTGCAAGAAGGGCGACGGCGGCAAGTTCGTGTCCGACGGCAACCTGATCTCGGGCGTCGGCAAGCTGCCGTTCAACACCGATGGCGGCGGCCTCTGCAGCAATCATCCCGTCAATCGCGGCGGCATGACCAAGATTCTCGAAGCCGTGCGCCAGCTGCGCGGCGAAGCCCATCCCAAGGTGCAGGTGCCGAATTGCGATCTGGCGATCGCGCACGGCACCGGAGGCCTGCTCGGCGTACGTCACGCCGCATCGACCGCTATTCTGGAGCGCGTGTAATGACTGAAGCCAAGAAGTATCCGACGCCGGCCGGCAATCCTGAATCGCAGCCGTTCTGGGATGCGGCCAAGGACGGCAAGTTCATGATCAAGCGCTGCACGACCTGCGGCGAAGCGCACTTCTTCCCGCGCGCGATCTGCCCGTTCTGTTTCTCCGACAAGACCGAGTGGGAACAGAGCTCGGGCGAGGGCGAGATCTACACCTACAGCCACATGCGCAAATCGGCGACCGGCCCTTACGTGATCGCCTATGTGACGTTGAAGGAAGGCCCCTCGGTACAGACCAACATCGTCGACTGCGATCCGGGCAGTCTGAAGATCGGCCAGAAGGTGAAGCTGGTGTGGAAGCCGACCGACGGCGCACCGCTGCCGTTCTTCACGCCGGCATAAGCAACGCACACAGGCTGTCATCACCCGCGAAAGCGGGTGATCCAGTAAACGCCGAAAGGCCTGTGTATACTGGATCGCCCGGTCATCTAGCGAAGCTCGCTTCGCGCTGCCGGGCGATGACAGTGAGAGAGAAACAGCAACAAACAAGAAAATCGGGAGCGACCGAATGCCCATCAACTACGAAGCCCTGATGGCGATGAAGAACATCGGCCAGAAATATGCCTGGACCGATCGCGAAGTGATGCTCTACGCCTATGGCATCGGCATGGGCGCCGATCCGATGGACGAGCGTGAACTCGCTTTCGTCAACGAAGGCACCTATACGCCGCGTCCGCTGAAAGTCGTGCCGACCTATGCATCGGTTGCCGCATGGGGCTCCGGCCCGGGCGAGATGGGTCTCAACAAGCTGCTCGTGGTCGATGGCGAGCGCGACATCACATTCCACAAGCCGCTGCCGGTTGCGGCCAAGATCACCGCCGATAGCAGCGTGCTTGGTGTGTTCGACAAGGGCGCCGACAAGGGCGCGGTGATCCTGCATCAGACGATCCTGCGCGATGAAGCCGGCGAGGCGCTCGCGACCCTGGTGGCGTCGCGTTTCGCGCGCGGCGATGGCGGCTTCGGCGGCAAGTCCGAAGGCCAGCCCGAGCCGCATGCTATGCCGAAGCGCGCGCCGGACCGCACCGTCGACATCACCACGCGGCCCGATCAGGCGCTGATCTATCGCCTGTGCGGCGATCGCAACCCGCTGCATTCGGATCCCGAATTCGCCAAACGCGCCGGCTTCCCGCGTCCGATCCTGCACGGCATGTGCACCTATGGCATTACCTGCCGGGGCGTGCTGCAGACCTATGCCGACTACGATCCCTCCGCGTTCAAGCAGCATGCGGTGCGCTTCTCGTCGCCGGTTTATCCGGGCGAGACTGTCACCATGGAGATGTGGAAGGACGGCAACGTAGTGTCGTTCGAGGCGAAAGTGAAAGAGCGTGGCGTCACCGTGATCAAGAGCGGCAAGACGGTGCTGGCGTAAACTCAATCCTCTCGACGTCATGCCCGGCCTTGTGCCGGGCATCCACGTCTTGGTCGAAACGTAAGACGTGGATGGCCGGGTCAAGCCCGGCCATGACGGAGCAAAACAAAAAACAAAATCATAAAAATGCAGGGAGCGTGCCATGGGTCTTCTCGACGGCAAGGTTGCCATCATCACCGGCGCCGGTGGCGGCCTCGGTGAAGCCTACGCAAAGCTGTTCGCGCGCGAGGGCGCATCCGTCGTGGTCAACGATCTCGGCGGCCCACGCGATGGCTCCGGTTCCGATCTCTCCATGGCGCAGCAGGTCGTCGACGCCATCAAGAAAGAGGGCGGCAAGGCCGTCGCCAACGGTTCCGACATCTCGACCATATCAGGCGGCCAGTCGGTGTTCGACGATGCCATCAAGGCGTTCGGCAAGGTCGACATCCTCGTCAACAATGCGGGCATTCTTCTGGACCAGACCTTCGCCAAGGCGTCCGAAGCGGCGTGGGACAAGGTGATGAAGGTGCATCTCAAAGGCACGTTCTGCGTCACGCAACCGGTCTTCAAATGGATGAAGGAAAACGGCGGCGGCGTCATCGTCAACACGTCCTCGACCTCCGGCCTGATCGGCAATTTCGGCCAGAGCAACTACGGCGCGGCCAAAGGCGGCATCTGGGGCCTGTCCAATGTGCTGGCCATCGAGGGCCGCAAATACAATATCCGCGTCTGGACGCTGGCGCCGGGCGCGCTGACCCGCATGACCGCGGACCTGCCGCGCTATATCGAAAATCCTGGCGCGGCGCTGGGACCGGACGGTATCGCGCCGGCGGTGCTCTACATGGTCAGCGATCTCTCCGGCAGCCAGACCGGCAAGGTTCTCGGCGTGTCCGGCCCGCGCGGCGTCCGCGAGATGAAGATGATGGAAATGGAAGGCTGGAAGCCGCCCCATGACGGCTGGAGTGCGCAGGACGTGGTGACCCATGCCGGCGAGATCTTCTTCTCGGACGAGGCAAGCCAGCACGGGGCACGGCGTTTTTGAGGGGCAGTTGGGCCCGGTTCGGGCGGACAGACCCGATATTTCCCGGTAGAATGCCGGCATCCATTCACAGAGGCTCATGATGAAACTGACCGCCAAAGCCGCCGGCACCTTTGCCATCGCACCGACCCCGTTCCTCGACGACGGCCGCATCGACGACAAATCGATCGACGGCCTGACGGACTTCTATGCGGAGGTCGGCTGCAACGGCGTGACCGTGCTCGGCATCATGGGCGAGGCGCCGAAGCTGGAGGGCGCCGAGTCCGAGGCTGTGGCCACCCGCTTCATCAAGCGCGCCGGCGACAAGATGCAGATCATCGTCGGCGTTTCCGCCCCCGGTTTCGCCGCCATGCGTTCGCTGGCGCTGAAGTCGATGGATGCCGGCGCTGCCGGCGTCATGATCGCCCCGCCGCCTCATCTGCGCACCGACGACCAGATCACCAACTATTTCAAGGGCGCGGTCGAAGCCATCGGCGACGACGTGCCGTGGGTGCTGCAGGATTATCCGCTGACCCTCACCGTCGTGATGACCCCCGCCGTGATCCGCAAGATCATCATGGACTCCAAGTCCTGCGTGATGCTCAAGCACGAGGACTGGCCGGGTCTGGAGAAGATCACCGCGCTGCGCAACTTCCAGAAGGACGGCAGCTTGCGCGAAACGTCGATTCTCACCGGCAATGGCGGCGTGTTCCTGGATTTCGAAATGGAACGCGGCGCTGATGGCGCGATGACGGGGTATGCCTTCCCTGAACTGCTGATCGACGTCGTCAATCTCCAGAAGAAGGGCGAGCGCGACAAGGCGCATGACCTGTTCGACGCGCATCTTCCGCTGATCCGCTACGAGCAGCAGCTCGGCATCGGCCTCGCGGTCCGCAAATATGTGCTGCAGAAGCGCGGCGTCATTGCATCGAGTGCGCAGCGCAAGCCGGGTGTGGCGATCACGGCGCAGGCGAAGGCGGAGGTGGATTATCTCCTCTCGCGCGTCGCGCGCTACGACAAACGCGCGAACATCGCGCCGCAGTCGAGCGCAGCGGGTTAGTTTCAAGCGTCACTATGCCCGGAGGGAACTCCGGGCATAGTGTTTTGAATGATAAGCGGCATCATCCAAGAATGCCGATCAGGGAGAAACTGAATGCCAAGCGAGCCCGGCGTTGTGCGTCCTGCTTCCACCATCCTGCTGTTGCGCAAGGGTGAAACCGACTCCATCGACGTCTTCATGATGGTGCGGCACTATCAGATCGAATTCGCATCAGGCGCGCTGGTGTTTCCAGGCGGCAGCGTCGATGCCGGTGATCGCGAGATCGGCACACAGCCGAACCTCTATAGTGGCGGCGATGGTCTCGATCCTGATATGCTTGCATTCAAGATCGCGGCGATCCGCGAGACTTTCGAGGAAAGCCGTATCCTGCTCGCGCGGCCGCGCGGCTCTAACGACCTGATCGCTGCGACGAAGGCGAGCGTTATCGCCGATCAGCATCGCGACGCGCTGAACGAGGGCAAGGTCAAATTCGCCGATATCATCGCCGAGAATGATCTGGAGCTCGCGCTCGATCTGCTGGTGCCCTATGCCCACTGGATCACGCCGGAAGGCATGAAGAAGCGCTTCGACACATGGTTTTTTCTTGCGGAGGCGCCGCCCGAACAGGTCGGCATGCATGACGGCAAGGAGTCCACGGACTCGATCTGGCTGTCGCCGCGCGAAGCGCTGGAAGGCGGCGCATCGGGCCGTTTCACGCTGCCGTTCCCGACCACGCGCAATCTCATCAAGCTCGGCAAGCAGCCCAGCGTCGCGGGGGCACTCGACGACGCCAGCCGCAGCACAATCATCAGCGTCACGCCCATCGTCACGCGCGATGGCGACAAGCGCCAGTTGCGGATTCCAATCGAGGCTGGCTATGACGGCGAGGTGTTCGAGCTCACCGGCGCGCCGTAGAGTTCGGATCTATCCGGCCCTGGCTTGCGGCGCCGCCGCTGCATTCTCCCAGAACGGCCGCCGCAGCTCACGCTTCAGCACCTTGCCGGCGCCCGACAACGGAAACGGTTCGCTGCGCACGTCCACGCTGCGCGGGCACTTGTAGCCGGCGATCTTCTCCTTGCAGAAGGCGATGATCTCGGCGGCATTGACACTCGCACCGGGCTTCGGAATGACGAAGGCATGCACGGTCTCGCCCCATTGCGGGTCGGGAATGCCGATCACGGCGCATTGCGCCACGGCCGGATGTTGAGCGACCACATTCTCCACTTCGGTGGAGTAAACGTTTTCACCGCCTGAGATGATCATGTCCTTCATCCGGTCGACGAGATAGATATAGCCTTCGTCGTCCATGTAGCCGCCGTCGCCTGTGTGCATCCAGCCGTCGATCACGGCTTTCGCGGTCTCTTCCGGCCGTTCCCAATAGCCCATCATCACGTTCTGGCCGCGCACGGCGACTTCGCCAACTTCACCGTTTGGCACAGGCTTGCGATTGGCGTCGACGATACGCGCCTCGCAGCCGATCGCCGCGCGGCCGCAGGCGCGCTGGCGGTTCTTCGCCGCAGCTTGCTCGCCGATATGCTGATCCCACGGCAGATGCGTCGCCAACGGTGACAGTTCGGTCATGCCGTATAGCTGATGGAATTCGGTGCCTGGCATGCCGGCCATCGCGCGTTTCAGCAGTGCATCGTTGATCGGCGAGGCGCCATACATCATGATTTTCAGCGATGAAAGATCGGCGGTCTTGAATGCGGGGTGATCGACCAGCATCTGGATCATGGTCGGGACGATCAATGTCGCCGATACTTTCTCGCGGGCGATGGTCTGCATCACCAGTTCCGGGTTGAACATCCGGACGATGACATTGGTGCCGCCAGAGGCCAGCGAGGTGAACATCACGCCGCCATTGGCGACGTGAAACATTGGCGCGGCATTGAGATAGATCGAACCATGGGGCAGGAGCCCTTCGCTCATCATATGCAGCGAGTTGCTCATGATATTGCCGTGGCTCAGCATCACGCCCTTGGAACGTCCTGTGGTGCCGCCAGTGTAGAAAATGC
The DNA here is from genome assembly GCF_051811025.1 of Tardiphaga sp. 813_E8_N1_3. Classification (NCBI taxonomy): domain Bacteria; kingdom Pseudomonadati; phylum Pseudomonadota; class Alphaproteobacteria; order Hyphomicrobiales; family Nitrobacteraceae; genus Tardiphaga; species Tardiphaga sp. 813_E8_N1_3. The sequence continues at coordinate 3,091,339 of NZ_JBPWQE010000001.1, read as the reverse complement.
CAGCCAGTTCTTCCCGGCCGCGCATGACATCCGGAATCGGCGCAGTCGTCTCGATGAGCTCATCATAGTCGTGCGCTTCGGCCGGGCCTGTATCGTCATCGGCATAGACCAGTGTGAGTGGCATGGCTTTCGTCAGTTCGACGCCCATGGCAGCGAATGAGTTGTCGACGACCAGCGCGCTGGCGCGGCAGTCGAGCAGGGAGTCGAGAATTTCGGCCTGGCTCCAGCGCACATTGGTCGGCACGATTACGGCGCCGGCCCAGGCGATGCCCAGATAGAGTTCGAGATAGCGGTCGGAGTTCAGCATCAGCACCGCCACGCGGTCGCCGTGCTTGACGCCAAGCTTTTGCAGCGCACCTGCAAGACGCGCGACGCGGTCTCCAACCTCGCGCCATGTCCGGCGGCGGTCGCCGTCGATAGTGGCTATTGTCTGCGGGCTGGTTTGCAGCGCACGGCGCAAGCCCTGCGTGATGTTCATGGCGTTCCCCTCGGTATTACGGATGCTGTGTGCATCTCTGTGGCGCAATCATAGCGATGGGTGAGGGGCGGGCAAGCGTAGCCGATCGCTTATATCTCACCAGATGGTTCAAAGGATTTGCGCGAGCTTTGCGATGCAAAACGCGTCAGAGAAAAATCTGGAACTGTTCTCATCTGTTGACGATTCAACTCCCGCGCGTAACATCGCGACAGGCCCGCCAGAGGCCATTGGGAGTGAAATGCATGAGACAGCTTGCTCGTCGGGGCGCGCCCTTGCGTCCATTTTTCAACGGGACACTCAACTCACATACAATACTGCACCGTTGGCTCCGAACATCCATCGTAGCAGCGCTTGGCGCGACAGTGCTGGGCGGTGTCGCCCAGGCGCAGACCAAAGGCTCTCCCGATCATATCAAGGCGGTTACATCGGCAATCGATAGTGCTGCGATTACGGCCAATACGGCGACGTCAAAGGACTGGCCGACTTACGGCCTCGATTACGCCGAGACGCGCTTCAGCAAACTCAATCAGATTACGGCCGAGAATGTCAAAGATATCGGCCTGATGTGGACTTACAATCTGGAATCCATCCGCGGCGTCGAGGCGACGCCGCTGGTCGTCGACGGCATCATGTATGTGTCGGCACCATGGAGCGTTGTGCATGCAGTCGATACCCGCACCGGCAAGCGGCTATGGACCTTCGATCCCGGGGTGGATCGCGAAAAGGGCTATCGCGGCTGCTGCGATGTCGTGAATCGCGGCGTCGCGCTCTACAAGGGCAAGGTGTTCGTAGGCTCCTATGACGGCCGGCTGGTCGCACTGGATGCCGCGACGGGCAACAAGGTCTGGGAGAAGGACACGGTCATCGACCGCAAGATGTCCTATACGATCACGGGCGCGCCGCGCGTGTTCAACGGCAAGGTGGTTATCGGCAACGGCGGCGCCGAATATGGCGTGCGCGGCTATGTCACGGCCTATGACGCGGAGACCGGCAATCAGGCATGGCGCTGGTTCACGGTGCCCGGCGATCCGGCCAAGCCTTTCGAGGACGACTCGATGGCTGCCGCGGCGAAGACCTGGGATCCGGCCGGCAAATACTGGATCAATGGCGGCGGCGGCTCGGCCTGGGACACGATCACTTTCGATCCTGACCTGAACATGGTCTATATCGGCACTGGCAACGGCTCGCCGTGGAATCGCAATCTGCGCAGTCCGGGAGGCGGCGATAATCTCTATCTCGGCTCGATTGTCGCGCTGAACGCCGATACCGGGAAATATCTCTGGCATTATCAGGAAACGCCCGGCGACAACTGGGACTACACCTCGACGCAGCCGATGATCCTCGCCGATCTCACCATCGACGGCGCGCCGCGCAAGGTGGTGCTGCATGCGCCGAAGAACGGCTTCTTCTTCGTCATTGATCGCACTAACGGCAAGTTCATCTCTGCCAAGAACTTCGTCGATGTGAACTGGGCCACCGGCTATGATGCCAGCGGAAGACCCATCGAGGTGCCGGAAGCCCGATCGCCGGACAAATCCTTCGACAGCATTCCCGGACCGTTCGGTGCTCATAACTGGCATCCGATGTCGTTCAATCCGCAAACCGGGCTGGTCTATCTGCCGGCACAGGGCGTGCCTTTGAACCTCACGGGTGAGAAGACACTGGTGCAGAATGCGCCGGGCTCGAACAAATTCGGCGGCACTACGGGCTGGAATGTCGGCTTCTCGCTCAATGCCGAGCCGCCGAAGAACCCGCCATTCGGTCGCCTGATCGCGTGGGATCCGGTGAAGCAGAAGGAAGCATGGCGCGCTGAATACATCGCGCCCTGGAATGGCGGTACGCTCACGACGGCCGGCAATCTCGTGTTCCAAGGGACCGCGGACGGCCGGTTCATCGCCTATAACGCCAAGACAGGTGAGAAGCTCTGGGAAACGCCGGTCGGCACCGGCGTGGTGGCCGCACCTGCGACCTATATGGTCGATGGTGTGCAATACGTCTCGGTGGCGGTCGGCTGGGGCGGCGTGTTCGGCATTACCCAGCGCGCGACGGATCGTGAGGCGCCCGGCACGGTCTACACCTTTGCCATTGGCGGCAAGGCGCCGTTGCCTGCCTTCACCAAATACCAGATCGGTAATCTGCTGACCGGCGTGAAATACGATCCCACCCACGTCCCGGAGGGGACTTCGATCTACGTTAATGCCTGTGCGACCTGCCACGGCGTGCCCGGCGTGGACAAGGGCGGCAATGTTCCCAATCTCGGTTACGTGTCGACCGAGACCATCACCAACCTGAAGGACATCGTCTTCAACGGGCCGTTCAAGGATAAGGGCATGCCTGATTTTACCGGCAAGCTCACGGAAGCGGATGTGGTCAAGATCCAGGCCTTCATCCAGGGCACCGCCGACGCGATACGGCCAAAATAGACACCATGCTGGACGGTTCGGCCCGATCGGGCCGTCCAGCATGTTCCCCCCGCGCCTGAAGTCAGGATATATTGGGACGCTCTGAAGTCCGGTCCCACAACCATGTCCTCTGCCATTGCGGCATTCTTTCAGCGGGTCCGATCGTCCTCGCTCTCGATCGGCCAGTTGACCTTCAGCGGGTTCCTGCTGGTGTTGACGGTGATCCTCATCACCAGCATCGCCAGCGTGGTCGCGATCCGTCATATCGACAATACCTTCGCCGAGCTTGAGCGGCTGCAGACCGTTGGCGATCTGGCCGAGGATATCGACCGCCGCCTGACCAGGCTGCGGCTGGCAGCACGCGACTTCGTCACCGATCCCGATACGCAACCCGAGAGGGTCTCGCAGGCTGCCACGGCGCTCGGCGATCTCCTGAAGAAGACCCGGATCGAGCTTGCGCCCGAGCAACGCGACATGATCGATGGCGTCGACGCGCGGCTGACCAAATATCGAGAAGGGATCGAACACGTCTCGTCGTTGATTGCGCGCCGCTCTGCCTTGCTGGCGACGCTGCCGCCGCTGCGCGAGCAGTTCGAGAATGCGATTCCGGATGTGACGAATTCGAACGGTGCCAAGGCGATGTTCCGGGCACAGAACGAGATCGCTGCCGCGTTGCTGGCGCGCGATCCTGTCGGGGCCGAGCAGGCCGCGCAGCGCATGCGTGCGCTGCCGGTCAGTACACCCGCGCTTCGTGCGGCCGCCGATGCCTATACCGATGCGATCATTGCGATTTCGGAAACCGAAAGCGAGATCGCCGATCTCGACAGGGACGTGCTCGGGGCGGAGGGCCGCCTGATCGGCCGGGTGACCGAATTGTTGCGGGAGCTTAGCGCCCGTCGCGGCCGGGTCCTGTCGCGTGAATTCGCGCGCACGCTGACCGAGGCGAGATGGCAAAGTATCATTCTTGGCACTGCCGGCGTTCTCGTTGGCTTGCTGGCGGCACTGTTCGTGGTGCGGCGGATCGTGAAGCCGCTGAAGGCGATTGCCAAGTCGATCCGTGCGCTAGCCGGTGGCGCCAAGCACACGCCGATCCCGGCCATGGATCTGGAGAATGAAATCGGTGATATCGCGCGCGCCGCGGAGGTGTTCCGCAAGACGCTGGTCGATGCCGATGCCGCGCGCGAGGCGGCCTTGCATGCGTTGGCCGAGCAGAGACTGGCGGAAGAAAGTTATCGCAAGCTGTTTGAAGGATCCGTCGACGGCATCTATGTGACGACGCCGGCAGGCGCGCTGCTCAATGCCAATCCGGCACTGGCGCGGATGATGGGGTATGATTCACCGGAGGACCTGATCCGCGCCACGCTGGATATCTCACGCAACATCTATGTCGATCCCGCGGCGCGCGCCGAGTATCAGCAGCGCATGGAAAGCGACGGCATGGTGCGCGAATTCGAGTATCAGGTCCGTCAACGGCACGACACGATCCTCTGGCTGTCCGACAGCGCCACGGCGGTCCGCGACGAGAATGGCGGGGTTGTGCGCTATGAGGGAACGGTCCGCGACATTACCGATCAGAAACATGCCGAAGCGGCGATCAGGGAAGGCCGCAGGTTGCTGCAGCAGGTCATCGACACCGTTCCTGCCGTCATCAATGTAAAGGACACCGATCTGCGATACGTCCTGATGAACCGCTATATGGCGGGGATTTTCGGCATCGAGCCCGGTGACGCAATCGGGAAAACCACCGGCGAATTGATGATGCGCTTTGGCGCGTCAAAGACCGACTCGCCTGACAAGATGGTGCTGGCGACCAGGAAGGGCCTCGGTTTCTACGAGGAAGAATACAAGGATGCTGTCGGCGTGATGCGGCAGTGGCTGGTCAACAAGCTGCCTTTGCTGACGGCCGATGGTGATATCCAGAACATCGTGACCGTGGCGCTCGATATCGGCCAGCGCAAGCGCAGCGAGCAGGAGATGCTCAAGGCCAAGGATGCCGCCGAGACGGCGCTACGCAATCTGCGTGAGACGCAGAATTCCCTGATAGAGGCGGAGAAGCTCGCGGCGCTTGGGCGGCTGGTTGCCGGTGTGGCCCACGAGGTCAACAATCCCGTGGGCATCAGCCTGACGGTGGCGTCATCGTTGGAACGCAAGATCGCGCTGTTCGGCGAGGAGGTTGCGCGGGGCGAGCTGCGCCGCTCGACCCTGACCGAATTCATCGAGTCCAACCGCGACGCCGCGGCACAATTGGTCGCCAATCTCAATCGCGCGGCTGAGTTGATCCAGTCGTTCAAACAAGTTTCCGCTGACCGTAATTACTCTGACCAGCGCGTCTTTGATCTCGCCGATCTTACCGAGCAGGTGGTGATGAGTTTGAAGCCGGGATTACGCAAACAGAAGCTGGCGCTTTCGGTCGACTGCAAGCCGGGACTGACGATGAACAGCTATCCGGGTCCGTATGGTCAGGTGCTGACCAATCTGTTCCTCAATTCCGTCGCTCATGCTTTTCCCGACGGCAATGGTGGTTCGGTCGAGATCACGGTGCAGGAAGCCGGCAACGATCATGTGGAAATTCTTTTCGCGGATAATGGCGTCGGCATGAGCCCGGAGGTCCGGCGGCGTGCGTTCGACCCGTTCTTTACGACGCGCCGGGATCAAGGTGGCACGGGCCTGGGTCTGCACATCGTCTACAGCATCGTCACCAGCCGCCTCGGTGGTCGTCTGCATCTGCAGTCCGATCCGGGGCACGGAACGCGTATCCAGATCATCCTGCCGCGCGTCGCGCCGCTGGAGATGGCTGCGGAATAGCGGACGCTGCTACTGCTGAAATTCCGCAAGCTTGCGCAGTGTCGCGCGAAATATCTGGCTGTGCTTGCCGACGAGCGCTGTGCCGTTCATCGTCGCCGACGTATCCGTGAAAGTACCCGACAGACCGATGCCGACCGGTTGGCTCTGGCCGCCGAACAGTGGGCTCATGTCAGGGCTGGGCGTATGCTGCATGACGGAAACCTCGCCCTTGAAGGTGCCGGCTTCCTTGTTGAGAACATAGGTACCGACGTAGAACAGGTACGCGTCGCCGCCGAGCAGCTCGCCTTCGCGAAAGGTTACAACACCGCTGCCCTTGCCTGAACGCCCGTCGAGAAGCTCGACATGGATCGAGTAGAGTCCGTTCTTCATAATAGCCCGATGGCGCGAACCCGTCCCTTGGTTGCGCAATCAGAAGTATTGCAAAGACCGTATACCAACGTCAACGCATTCGCGGGCGCTGTTGGTTCAGGAGCGAAAGACCGAGTGACGCAGGCGCGCTCGCTTGCCGCCCTGGCACTTCGCGACGAGGGCGTTCTTAAATACCTCCGCCATTGAAGTTATCACCACAAATTCGCTGCAGTGCGAAGAGAGCCTAGCCGGTGCTAACGGAGAATCGCCTATCGTTTGATCGGGCGTCTACCGCGAAGTTGAAGCGCAGCCGTTCTTCGATAGTCGTATGATGCGCTTTGCGTGAGTGACTACGGAAGAGGTGGGCACGTTGCCCGCGACAAACCTGAACATCATTGTGCCGGCCGGGGGCTGGAGCAAGCAAATGAGCGACTGGATGACTTCCGGCGCAGAAGCGCCGTGTTTGCAAGATGGTATCTCTCACGGTCGACGTCGCAAGCGTCGTTATGGCTGGCTGAAGTTGGGAGCGCTAACCGTTGGCGTTGCGGTGCTCCTGTCGATCCCCTTGCTGCAAAGCGTCGCTGCGCGCGATCGCGGACAATTTGCCAACACCAATCCCGATCTGAAAGCCTGGTTTGATAGTCTGCGCAGCGGCAAGGGTCCGTGTTGTTCCGATGCAGACGGCAGCGCCGTCAGCGATGTGGATTGGGAATCCAACAGCGGGCACTACAAGGTGCGGATCGACGGGATGTGGCTCGACGTACCTGACGAAGCTGTCATCACTGTGCCGAACCGCGTCGGTCGCACTATGGTGTGGCCGATACAAGGCTCGTCCGGCACAGTGATCCGTTGTTTCATGCCAGGTAGCATGACGTAGCCGGTCATGACGCCCCGCGGTTCGATGCGAGTGCGGCGATCAGCGAGATCGCCGCGAGGATGATCACCACTGCGCCATAGATATCGAGCGTCAGCGGCAGGCCGAGCGTCGGGATTGCCAAGCCTGCGACGATAGTCGGCAGGCTGAAGGCGAGATAGCAGATGATGAAAATCACGGAGAGCAATCCAGCGCGTTCATGCGCGGGGACAAGCGGCACAACGGTCCTAATGCTGCCGAAGAACCCGGCGCCGAAGCCAAAGCCGGCGATGACAGTGCCGACCAATAGTTGCGGGATGCTTTGCGTGTAGACCCCGCCCAGCGTGATCAGCACGCCGAGAATAAGACACGCCATGCTGCGGATCAGAATGATGGTGCCAGGCCATTTGCGCGCTACCAGCATCGAGGCGGCGCCGCTCAAGGTCAGCGCTGTCACCGCGAGTCCGCCAAGCAGAGGCGAATTCGATCGGGTGATGAGCCGGAGCAGCGAGGGCATCAGCGACAGATAGAACCCGCCCAACGCCCAGACGGCAATGTTGCCAGGCGAGACCAGGGTCAAGGGTTGTCGCACGTGAGGCGGTACAGTCACGATCGGCCGGAGCGACGCCCGTGCGCCGGGACGACGCGCAACCGTTTCCGGCATCCACCACAGCAGAACGGCTTGGATGAGCGTTACTGCGAGGAGCAGCAGATAGACCAGTTGGGTCGGCATTGGCGCGTAGCTGACGAGCACACCGGATAGCAACGCGCCGAGCCCTGTGCCCGTTACGGGCGTCAGGCTGTTCATCAGCGATCCGTGCGCACGATTCAGATCGAGCATGGCAGCACCGATGGTGCTGAAGGCAATGCCGGTTGCAAATCCCTGAATGGTACGGGCAGTGATTAGTGCAACGACGGAATCCGCAGTGATGAAAACCACGAGTGCCACGACATTCAGGATCAGCGCCGAGAACATCACGGGCCGGCGACCGATATAATCCGACAGTCCGCCGACCGTCAGCAGTGCCACCAGCAGACTGAGCGCATAGGCGGAGAACACCGTCGTGACCATGACGGGCGAGAGGTGCCAGTGGTCTTGATAGATCCGGTAGAGCGGTGTCGGCGCGCTGGCGAACATGGCGACAGTGCCGAGCGTTGCGATCTGAAAAATAATGGCAGCGCGACGCGTCATCACGCCTTTCGGCCGGGCGTCGAGATTGCTGGACATCGGGGGAAGGGACCTAGTGGACAAGGTGGGGCAAGCCCAATGGTCGCTTCCGTCCTTGATTGATTTTACCGCTGTCCAATGCTCGCTCAGGTGATGCGCGCAGCAACAGCAGAGAAAGATGATGCATGCACGGCCAAGCCTTCACAACAGCGGCTGGCTCGCGCGGCCTGTGCGAGATTGCATGGCTCGTCTGGATCGCGGCCCTTAACACGGCGCGAATCTTTCCTATACTCAGAGTGTCACGAACAATGAAAGGAGGTGGTCCAGTGTCTAATTCCAAGCGCTGTCACCTCGCTGAGGCCGCCCGCTAGGCTCACTCTTTGAGCTTCGCAAGGGCGCCCTCGGCGCCTGGTTCAGCGAGAACAGGGAAAGGGCGTGCCGAGCGATCGGTGCGCCCTTTCTTCTGACCTCGAAACTCGTCAGGCCAAGAATATGGCACTTGATCGGTTGGCTATCCGTGACAATCTATTAGTCGTTGCTTGTGTCCGGAGTAGCAATGCGGGGAACACCGCGCGATCTGGCGGAGAGAATGGCAGCGCGCCAGCAGCGGCGTGCCAGCGATGATGGCTATGTGCGCGAGAGCTTCACGCAACCACGTGAAAACGCCCGCAAGACGGCACGGGCGTTTCTGGATCGTTTCCCGAAGCAAGCCTACATGAGCGAAGTCGAGCGCTGGCGCGAGCTGCCAGACGGCGACATCGAATTTACGATGCGGCGGCTGCGGACTGCTGATTGAGCTGACAGGCGGCAATCATCTGGCTGATGTCGTGCTCGCTCATGCCTGTAGCGTCCGATTTTTCGACTGTATCGGCGGCACATGCGTGGATCGCATAGCCGATATCGAGAAGACGACGCGGCGGATCTTCCTCGCCCAGCCCGACCTCCGTAACCAAGCCACTCTCGACGGCATGCCGCCAGACGTCCGATTTACTGGGGAAGGCCTTGCTGACTTTGACCGAATTTGAAAACAGCGCGTAGGGCATGCGGCAACCTCCATGTTGAGGCGATAACACGGAATATGGCATCTGGTTGCACTGCAACAAGCCCGACTTTCGTTGCCCACGAGGTCGTGATGACAGGCCAGCTGTTAGTCCCGCTGGGTAATCTGCAATTCCAGCAGCGCCATGGTCTGGAGCATGGTGGGATCGCGTTCGCCCTCGCTCGTCGTCCGCAGAATACTCTCGGCGATGCATTGAACATGGGACGAGTTGACGGGGTGCGGCAGCGTTGAAACAGCCCCGTCCAGCGCCTGTTTCATCACTGAAATCGTGTCGGGAGGAAACGCGGCATGGGAAAAATTCTTCACGGTGGCTCCCGGGTTCAAGCGGATAAACGCACCCAACTGTTCACGAGAAAACAAGAGTTCGGGGGCGCGAATGTTCCTGCCGCAAAGTTGGGCAGATCCGGGCGGCGGCGTCAGCTGCCGCGTGTCGGGCGAGGTTCCGGAAATAATCGCAGGGAGGTCAGGATTCGGTGTCAGCCGGCCGGGAGGCTTTCTTCTTGGCGCCCTGTCGCAGGAATGTCGCGCCGATCTCCTCGCCATTGACCCAGGCCAGCTCGCAGCGACGGAACGCCAGTCCTGTGGACGACAGCAGCAGGAAGAATTCCTTGAGATTGATACCCTCGATCGAACTCTCGACGATAAGGCGCGCGCCCGTCTCGGACACGTCCATGATGCGGCAGCTGCGGCGCCATGTGCCATCAATGGCCATGAGCCAGACAGGGAAACCGCGCTCGAACGCGACGCGGCCAGCATTTGGTTTTTCAGGGGTCATCGACGCTTCCTTGGCGCCGGGGATTTTAAATTGGATGGTGGTAACGGCTGGTAAATAGCACTGACGGCAGCCCTTCGCCGTTCAGCAAGCCATTGCGACCGCAACGACGGGTTCCAGAAGCAGCGGTTGTGGAGATGCGCGTTAACGGAATGGTCACAAGCTAGTGCAATGTAAAATGGTATCCTTGGCTGTCGAAGGATTTGGTGGGCGGAGCACCGTATTGCATGAACGCGCCAGCTGCCCTGATATCCGCCGGCGTGGGCGCAGCGTTTTTTGCAGCCGCATCCGTGTTCTATTATCAGCCGTCCTTCATTCGGCCTGACTACGCGCTGGATTCTATCCTGACGACCAATCATTCGAAGGCGCGTGCTGCGGTTACGCGCCTCTTGCTTAATCCGGCATCTGCGCAATTCGATGTCTTGCGGTCGGTTCAGGTCGCTGCCGGGAAGTATGTTTGCGGCACCGTGAACGCCAAGGACAGATCAGGGGCTTATCGCGGGCATCGCGCCTTCGTCTACGCGGTTGCAATCGATTTTGCGCGTATCGACGACGACGGAGAGATTGCGCAACGGCACGATGCGTACAAGGCCTGTCCGGTCTCTGAAGAAGAAGAGAAGCTGGCTCAACAGAAGATCGGAATATCACCCGGTGCGCTTCAGGCGATCAAGCTGGTTCAAAAGACATTGCCGACAGCCGATCCGTCAGTGCTCACGGACATGGCGTCGCAACCATCATCTGCCGGCAGTGGACCGGCCGGGACGACCGAGCAACAACTTGGCCGTCTTGCAGGCCAACCTGGCTCGGGCGGGCAGCAATCGGAAAGCCAGACATTAAGAACCACGCCCGGCCCCGAAGCCGACTGGCGTGCCGACAAGCCGCCGACCGTCTGGCCAGTCTTTCCGCCAGACCATGTGTTGGCAAAGCCTGTGCAGAAACGAACGAATGCCGAGGCGTTGGTGCTGGCAAAATCGGTCGAGGATCTCTGGGCGAAGTCCAAAGCAGGAACCTCATCTCAGCGGCCTTCGCCGGACGAAATTCGAGAGGCCCTTCGGGCTCTAATGGCCATCGATGCCAAGAGTGCGGAGTTTCCTCAGGCCTGGGCGGCATTCGTGCGGTTGCGGACGATCGAGCGCGAAGCGAGCGCCTAGTCTCTGGAAAAGCCGAATGGCCAACCGCGTAAGCTGAAACGAGAGGCAACTCGGGAGGAATAAAACAGCCTAGAAGCTACTTGAGCCACGAAAAGTCACCATCCGTGTAGCCAAGCTCCGTAATGAGGTGAGGATGCATTTCATCAAATGACCGGCGCAGATTCTTCGAGAACCAGATCCATTTTGATAGTGCGGCAACGCTATTCTTAGAAGTCAGTTGCTCGACGTTATTGCGCAAAATGTCGATTAACTCATTCTTCGCGTTCTTAACGTTGTCCCAATATCCGACGCCTGGCTGGGCGCATTTCAAGATGAAATTGCTCAAATAATTCACGATCAGCAATCCGTCAAAGTCGCGACGAATCCAGAGCTCGCTCGCCCCCTTCATTTCGGACAACAAGGCGTCAGCTACTACAATACGCGGATAAACTGCTATTTTTGATTCCAAATTGTACGCATCGACCATAGCTTCGCCAAACACAACGCCGCCCGAATGATATAGACTGCCAACCGCAACGCCGCCCCTTATCAAGAAACCCAGTCGCAACGCCATTAGCGCAATTCTCGCTGCATACTCGTGAATTTGAGAAAGGATCATAAAGGTCGAGCTGCCAAGTTCGGCGCTAAATCGACCGAGAGGGTAGCTGAGAACAATGTGGTCGGAAAATGTACTCACCGTCGGCTTTAGTGAATGCCTCTTTGAACCATTGTCGATGTCTTCGGTCGTGATCGAGAATTCTGATCTTAGGTCAGCAATTGTCTTCAACAGGCTCAGCAAGTCGTTTTGAATGTTGTCGCCCATGCGCTTGCTTGCTTCTGCAAAGCCTAAAAAATCCAAGAAGAGAACAATCTGCTTTTCCATCATCGGCTCATTTGCGAAATTTGGACAATCGTTTCCCACACCGTTCCTCTGCGATCTTTGAGCCTTGACTGAAAGACCTGGTGTTCGCATTATGTTCTCATGCAGTCAAGCGCCGTTTTCCACCTCCTTGGACGCTCGTCCGAAGAATTCCGGGTGCTATGTCGTCAATGATGCCAACGGCGTAACGCTCGCCTGGCTCTATTGCCGAGACGAGTCGGCGCGCTACAGCTTCGGAGCTAGCAAGCTCACGGCTGATGAGGCCCGTCGTCTTGGAAAGGCGTTCTCCCGAATACCCGAGTTCATGATGCAGCGCGTCGGCTTTCACGAGCGAGGCAGCGGCAAGCGCTGGCGTGCTGATCGGCCGTATCACGTTGCCCTACAGGACACGTACATTAGGGAGCATTGGGTCGAGATAGACGCCGTCTGCAAGCTCAACAGTCTGCCTTTCGATGCGACCGGAGAAGTCATCGAGCGTGAGGGCGTCTGGTGTGTGCATGAGTTCGCTTGGCAGATGGATGCCATCTTGTTTTGGGATCGCTTTCAGGGAAGATGGCTGCGGGGTAGTGAGTTTCATTATCCTGATCGACCGGAAGGGTTGCCGAGCCTGAAGCCTCTCAGCAATTGGCCGAAGGTTGTTCGCGAGAGCTGAAGTAACGGTCTTGAATCGAACCCGCAGGTCTATGGCGCGATGAACCCCCTCTCAGATTTTTTCACTGCTATTGGATACATTGTTGTGGGAGCAGGGGCTCTTGGAACGTTCGTATGGTGGCTATTTCGTACGTTCAGTGAGAAGTGGCTAAATTCAAAATTTGAGGAAAGGCTCGCCGCGTACAAGCACGAGCAGCAGAAGGAGCTTGAACATCTGAAATTCGCGATCAACACGCAGATGGATCGCGCTACAAAGCTGCACCAGAGAGAGTTTGAGGCGTTGCCAGAAGCGTGGGCTCGTCTAATGGATGCTCACGGCTATGTTGCGAGCTTGGTATCTCGATATCAATCGACCCCCGATTTGAACCGAATGCGGGCCGATGAGCTCAAAGAATTTATCCAGAACAGCAAGCTCGCCGATTGGCAGCGTCAGCTGGTGCTAGAGGCAAACAACAAGACGGATGCTTACAAGGAGCAGATTGAGCCTTTTAAAGTAGCGCGCGCTAACAAGGCAAGCCGAAGATTTTATTTGTACTTCCGTAAGAATGGCATCTTTCTCCGCGATCCGCTCAAAAAGCAGTTTGAAGAGTTGGATCAAATGATCCTGAGCGCGTTATCGGAGCATCGTATGAATTTTCAGCATCAAACGCGCGAGTTTAAAGCAATCGATAAGCTTGCATCGGATGGCGAGCAATTGGTGAAAAAATTAGAAACCGAAGTTCAAAGCAAACTCTGGGACGCTGTTCACAAAGCCTAGCGGATATTTCTGCCGCACATCGACTAAGCTGAGCGAGATTTTTGATATGTTTGACAATGTATCGATACTGAGGACGGGGAATAGAGGGTCTTTCATAGATTTAGGCTTGTTGGCTGAGTCGTTGCTCTTCTACGACAAGGTGCATCTCCTTCTTTCGCGAGGAACTATGCATTCGTTGCTCGTAGACTTAGGTGCAGAAGGGTTTGATCGATTACTTGCGCGTCCGGAAGTGAGGGTTTCTTTCTGGAATGAGAATTTCGGCGTGATTTCCAGCTCTAACAACGGGCTCAGGGCGCACAATTTTGGCGTGTTCGAGGTCGGCAAAGGTGGGAAAAATAAGCGGGCTGAGACCGTCGAAGAGATAATTGAACGGGCTTTGGGGAAGGCGGCCGCGACGAAAAAGCGTGTTAAAAGTATTATGTCCCATCTTTCGTTTGCGCGCATCGAAGACACTATGAGCCCGGCGGACTTCACGGAAGGGGCTCGTATGGATTTGAATGATCCACGCTTCGTTCAATCTGCACTAAACGAGACGCTTGTTAATCTCGTTCCGCAATTCGTCCGCCCGCGAGATTTGCATTTTGATGTTTTAAGGCTGAGCGACGGTTCGTTCGCTTTGAGCACAAATCTGGACTTCGCTGCGGTCAACTTAGAGTATCACAAGGCGGTGCCCGTGGAGCATAGCTCGATCACTCCAGAGTATCTGCTAAATTTTATGTTTGATGCGCATGCGGGTGTATTTCTTGCTGGGCGCTATATGTCCGAACTGGTGCATGATCCGCTTTGCGCTTCGATCATGAAGTTGAAGTATCTGAATCTAATGCAAAAGCGAGACAGTGCAGTTAGTGAAATTGATCTGTTTCAAGACCTGCATCTGCATGGGCGAGCCATACGCGAGGTGATCAACAAGCGAGAGAAGTCATTAGACGACTTGTATCTACTTCTTGATGAGGCGAAGAAATTCAAGTCGTGGTTACGCGATAAGAATCCAGATCGGAGCTTGGTGAAGGAGTATTTTGACGCGGTCACCCGTGAGACTTGGGTAGATAAATTACCGACGAAAAGCGTAAGATGGATAATAACTACTGGCTTAGGAGCCGCAGTCGAAACGCTCTACCCGACTGGCCTTGCTATTGCTGCTGCACAAGGAGTGAGTCTGGCGGACGCAACCGTGCTCGATAAGATGTTGAAAGGGTGGCGTCCAGATCAGTTTGTCAACGGTGCGTGGTCTGATTTTGTCGGCTAAATCCGCTTAAGGTTGCACAGTGCTACCCCTTGGCGATCTTCGGAAAAATGCGAACGGAAAGCATCTTTCACGGCCGCCCAGACTTTCGGATCGTGGTCGTGTTTCCATTTTACTGTGTTCAATACAGTGTAGCCTCCGGCAGCAAGTTCATCCGCGAGGGCCTTCTCCATTGCTCCTACAAGATTGCGACGAGGAATGTGATCATTCATCAGCGTCGCCCGATTGGCATTTCGGTCACGTAGGACTTCTGGATAGATTGGACCGTGTGCAATCAGATCAAAGCGCTCGCAGTCTTCAGCGGTAACGCCTTTGTCCAATAATCGAGACCGAAGAGCATTCGATGTCTTTATGAAGCCGAGATGCTGCCCCATCCGTGTATAGGGCGCTGTGGCGTGTGGACTCGAATTGTCGCCAGTCCTCCCAACGTACAGCATGACACCCTTCGGGGTAGTGACGCGCCAAACGTAGAGCCAAAAGCCTCGCTTGAGCATCCCTCCCGGCAGTGTCATAGTCAGAGTCTTGGCAGTCATTGCTGATCCCCGCTAAGCTGTGACGATGCGCAGTACAGCGCCCACTCATCCATTAGTAGCCGCCGCTTCGAGTGAGTGTCAGAGCGGCGATAAGCTGCTTCGGTCTCATCCACCAACGCATGCGCCAACGCCTGCTCGCAAACATCGCGCGGGAAGTTCGTCATGTCGCCAGCCCAATCAGGGAACGTAGGCCGGAAGTTGAATAGATGGGGAACCGGAATGCAGGTGGCTGACGGGCTGGAAAGCTGGGGATAAGATTCGGTCTTCTAACGACGCCCCAGGGGCTCAATAATTTCCCCGGCATTTCCCGGGACCAGAACTTGGGTAGGCTGGCTTTTGATAACCCGTTGAAATCATTGGTGCACTCGGAGCGATTCGAACGCCCGACCCTCGGAATCGAAATCCGATGCTCTATCCAGCTGAGCTACGAGTGCGACGGCGGCACCATAGCGGCGAAAGTCGCAAAAGCTAGCCCCGCGATGGGGGAGCGCAGCGGTTTTGCCTAACGTCGGGAGGCTGCTCGCGATAGTCTGCCTTTATGAATCAAGGCCGACTCAAATCCGGTCCGGCGGATTTCGTCCTGTCCGGGTGGCTACCGACTGCGCTGCTCCTGATCGTGACCTTGGTGGTCGGTCCCGCGCTGGGCGGCCTGTCGCGTCCGCTCTTCGTGGTCGGCTGTGCGGCCGCTGGCTGGCTGGCCTGGCAACGCAGCACCGCGGCCCATATCCAGTCGGCCATTCTGCTGTTTGCCTTCGCGCCATTCGTGCGGCGCGTGGTCGATGTGTCGGTGGGCTACGACGCGGCCAGCATCATGCTGATCGGGCCGCTGCTGTTTATCCTGATGCCGTTACCGAGCCTGTGGGCGTTGCTGTCGTCCCGCGAGCAGTTGCGCGATCCCTGGCTGATCGCGCCGGCTATCGTGCTGGCCTGCATCGCATACGGCGCCATGCTGTCGGTTTTTCAGAATGACTGGATGAGCGCGGCGACAGGTGCGTTGAAGTGGGCGGCACCCGTTCTTTACGGCATTGCTTTGCAGCAGCGCGCAAGGTCCGATGGCGAACTCGTCAATGCCATGGGGCGTATCTTTCTGGTGGTGCTGCCGCTGACGGGTCTCTACGGCATTTGGCAATATGTCGATCCGCCGAGTTGGGATCGGTTCTGGATGAACTACGCCTCGATCCTGTCGGCAGGGTATCCGCTGCCCTATATGGTGCGCGTCTTCAGCACGATGAACGGGCCCGCCACTTACGCGACCTTCACCGCGACGGGGGTGCTGTTGTTGGGCTTCCTGAGACCGGGATGGCAGTCTCTGATTGCCCTGGCGCCCGCGGCACTGGGCTTGTTGCTGTCGCTGTATCGGACCGGCTGGATCGCGCTCGCGGTGGCCGTGGTGTTCTGCATGGTGTTTCAATCCACGCGGCGGCGGGCGCTTGCGACCGGGCTTGGCATCGTCGGCGCAGCCATGGCCGCAGTCCTGTTCACACCGTTTGGCGAAGTGATCACCGAGCGGCTGCAGTCGCTTGGCAGCGGTTCCGAGGATGGCAGCGGCAACGAACGTCTCGAAGAATTCGTGACGCTGTGGAATACGCCTGACAGCATGGTGATGGGATCTGGCTTCAGCTTCACCGATATCGGTGTCGCGGGAACCATGCCGGTCGATGGCCAGATCATTGCGAGCTGGCTCACGCTCGGCATTCCCGTCGGACTGCTCTGTTTGGCAGCCTATATCTGGGTCGGGGTCTGGAGCACGTCTGCGGCATGGCGGATGCCGACCAAAGAAGGCGTGGTGCTCGGCGCTCTGTCGCTCGGCGGTATCCTGATTCACTTGCCCCTGACCAGTATCTCGTCAGGTGAGATATCCGCTCTGTTCTGGATGATCTTCGCGATGGCCTGTCCGCACGACCAGACTGTCAGACCTGCCGAGGATGCCGCGATGCCCCTGAAGCAGGCGCAGGCCGGAATCCGAACCGGCAGAGTTTAGTCTGATCGGGCCGCCTGGCTGACAAGCGGAGCGGGTACAGATTTGCGCTTCGGCAGGGGCGCAAGCCCGAGTGGCGCGAGCAGATTCAGCCGCTGTAACACGACATGGGCGACCATGGGCAAGATCACGCCGGCCGCGGTGCCTGCGAGGAGATAGACCCACGGCATTGGCGGCACGTGCAGCATCTGCATGATGATCCGCGTTCCCGACCCCGCCATGATGTGCAGCACATAGATCGTCATGGACATCACGCCGACGAGCGCCAGCCAGCGATGTCGCGCCTCGTTCAGCAACTTGCAAAGCAGCACCACGCTGGTGATACCGAGAATACATGCCGGAAGCGATGCTATGCCATTTGCATCGAAGTTGGAGAGCTGTCCTCCAATGGCAACCGCAGCAGCGAAAGCGGCGGCGATCGCGGTCAACATGGTCCAGCCCGTTCGCCCATAAGGCTGCCACGCCATCACGATGCGGGTTGCATAGAGACCTGCGACATAGAACGGCAGGTGATGCATCGTGAGCGCAAGATCGGGGCGGATCGGCAACAGCATGAATACGATCAGGCCAGCGAGCGCGACGACCATCATGATGGTGCGATTGGGAATGAGCACTGCCAGTATGTGGCAGATCATCAAGGCATATAGAAACCAGAATTGCGCCATCGGCCGATACCAGATCGCCGCGAGATCGCTGGTGGTGATCGGAATATTCGCGTTTTGCGATATCAGCATGATCACGCTGCCCTGGATCAGCGACCACAGCACATAGGGATAGGCGATCGTCCATGCCTTGCTGGCGAGGAACGGCCGAGCGCCGCGTGTGAGGCTGTGCTGTACGTTCAGGCCCGCGAGAAAGAAGAACAGCGGCATGTGGAAAGTATAGAGCGTATAGCTCATCCACTGCGCGAGTGGTCCGTCAGGAAACAGATGCGGCGGTATCAAACCGCCGAGCACGTGGCCATAAACCACGAGAATGACGCCTATACCGCGTGCAAAATCGATCCAGACCTGACGCGTGTGATCGGTCTGCGATCTTGGTGCTTCTGCATCTTCGGCTGGCGATAGTTGCATCGTAGGGCATCACTGGTTCTGAATGTTTGGATCAGCAAGACAACATACGCCGAGAGCCGTACACCATCGTTAACGCCGATCCATGAAATGGCGGCCGGGCGTTCATAGGTGCTTTTCTGGAAAACAGGCTTGATTTATCGGCCATTTCGGTGCCCATCTGCGCCGACAAGCTGTCGGCAAGCCGTTCTGTGGCCAGTTCGGTCTCTGCCACATGTTCGAGGACTACCTGTGACTGACTACGTTCGCAAAATCCTGGACAGCCGCGTCTATGACGTCGCGATCCAGACACCGCTGGATCCGATGGTTCGGCTGACCGCGCGCATGGGGAGCCCCGTGCTGCTCAAGCGCGAGGATTTGCAGCCGGTGTTCTCGTTCAAGATTCGCGGTGCTTACAACCGCATTGCAGGGCTGTCCGCGGAGCAGCGCGCTGCCGGTGTGATTTGTGCGTCGGCTGGCAATCATGCGCAGGGCGTGGCGCTGTCGGCGCAGCGGCTCGGGATCAAGGCGACCATCGTGATGCCGGTGACCACGCCGCCGATCAAGATCGATGCTGTTAGATATTATGGCGGCAATGCCGTGCTGTTCGGCGACACGTTCGACGAAGCAGCGGCGCATGCGCGCAAGCTCGAGGCCGAGCAGAAGTTGACCTTCGTGCATCCCTATGACGATCCCGACGTGATCGCGGGGCAGGGCACCATCGGCATGGAAATCCTGCAGCAGCATCCCGATCCAATCGAAGCGGTGTTCGTGCCAATCGGCGGCGGCGGGCTTGCGGCGGGCGTTGCGTCCTTCATCAAATTTCTGCGCCCGGAGACCAAGGTCATCGGTGTCGAGCCAGTCGATGCCGCATCGATGAAAGCCGCGATAGATGCTGGCGAGCGCGTCGTCCTCAATCGCGTCGGTTTGTTTGCCGACGGTGTGGCCGTGCGCCAGGCCGGCGTCGAAACATTCCGTCTCTGCCGCGAATTGCTCGATGATGTGATCACGGCCGACACAGATGAGATGTGCGCTGCCATCAAGGATATTTTCGAGGATATGCGCGTGATCGCGGAGCCGGCCGGCGCCTTGGCGCTGGCGGGATTGAAGAGCTATGCCGCGAACAATCCCACGCGCACCGGCGCGCTGGTTGCAATCAACAGCGGCGCCAACATGAATTTCGATCGCCTGCGGCACGTCGCAGAGCGTGCCGAGGTCGGTGAGGCACGCGAGATCCTGCTGGGCGTCACTATTCCCGAGCAGCCCGGCAGCTATCGCCGCTTCATCCAGACCATCGGCAATCACAACATCACCGAGTTCAACTATCGCTACGCCGACGCCAAGGAAGCCAATGTCTTCGTCGGCCTGAAGCTGAGCGGCGCGAAGAACGACAAGGGCGAGCTGATCGGGCAGTTGCAGGCGCTCGGTTATAAGGTGCTGGACATCAGCGCGGACGAGACCGCCAAACTGCACATCCGCTATATGGTTGGCGGGCGAGCACCGCCGGCTTTGCGGGACGAGGTCATCCTGCGCTTCGAGTTTCCGGAGCGCCCTGGCGCCTTGCTCAAATTCCTCGACCAGATGGGCGCGGACTGGAACATCACGCTGTTCCATTACCGCAATCACGGTGCGGATTATGGCCGGGTGCTGGTTGGGATTGAAGTCCCGCAGGCCGACCGGCCGACCCTAACGCAGCGGCTGACCTCCCTCGGCTATCCCTATGAGGACGAAACGCAAAACCCGGTTTACCGGATGTTCCTGAACGGCTAGGCGAGGGTGAGGCAGGGTCGATTTCTGCCTTTTTTTCGCTCAAAGGCGATGCTTAACCGAATACTAGCACTGTCCGGCCAGAGTCGGGCAGTGTGCTGATGCCGGAAATGGGCGTTGGCTTGGGGTCCCTTACCGGTTTCATCACGCGATGCGTCTTTCGCTGCTGCCTGCCCTGATGTCCCTGCTGGTGCTGTCCGTGGCCCCGGCCAAGGCCGATTTGCGCATCACCCGCGACCACGGTGGCTATGTCGAGGAATACAAGGCCAAGTATGAGCGCATCCGCGACCGTAAGGAGCGGGTGATTATCGACGGCATTTGCAATTCAGCCTGCACGCTGGTGTTCGGCATCGTGCCGATGAACAAGGTTTGCGTGACGCCGCGCGCCAGTCTCGGCTTCCATCAGGCTTATTACGACAAGGCTTTCACCTTCGGCATGAAAGTGATCAGCTATGAGGGCACCTCGGACCTGATGGCCTATTATCCGCCGCCAGTGAAAGACTGGCTTGCGCGTAACGGCGGTCTCACGCCGGAAATGAAGAAGATCAAGAACGGTATGGATCTCTGGAAGATCGTCGATCCCTGCCCGGAAGAGTTTTTCTAGCTTTCAATCTTCAATCGACCTGAATGCCTTCGCGGTCATGACACCGCGAGCCGCGCATCGTCGCGCCTGATCAGCGCCAGCGCGACGAGCACCGTCGGCGCCAGAATGCAGGTGGCGAGGGCAATGATCTGCCACTGCGACAGTGGATTGATGCCGCCGCCCGGTGTCGCCATCACGAAGCCGCCGATCACCAGCAGCACACGTAGCGGCCATTCCATCGCGCCCGCACGGCGCAGATCGCCGACATAGGCCTGATAGCCCTGAATGCCGCCGCAGATGAAGACGATGCCGAGACAGGCAAGGCCGGTGAGGCCGAACGCTTCGAGGTAAGGGCTATCGCCCTGCAATAGCAGCGCCGGATTCAGCACGAAGAAGAACGGGATGAAATAGATGATGCTGCCGACCCACATCGACTCCCAGCCGGTCTTCATCGCCGGCGCGCCGGCAATGCCGGCGGCGGCAAAGGATGCGATGGCGACCGGTGGCGTGATCGACGACAGCATGCCCCAATAGAAGATGAACATGTGCACGGCCATCTTGTTGAGGCCGAGTTTTTCCAGCGCCGGCGCGACGAGAATGGCGAGAAAAATGTAGCAGGACGTTGTCGTCAGGCCGAGGCCGAGGATCAGGCTGGTGAAGGCGCACATGATCAGCAGCAGGAAGACGTTGCCGCCGGCGATCGCCAGAAGGTCGTTGGCCAGGCTCGAGATTACGCCGGTGAGCGAGAACGCGCCGATCAGCAACCCACAACCGGCGAGAATGGCGATCAGCTCAACGAAGGTCTTGCCGTTCAGTTCGAGGAAGTGGATCCAGCGCGCGCCGCCCCAATTCTTGCCAGGGAAGAATTCATTGAGCGCAGCGAGGATGCACATTCCCCATAGATAAGCGTTCTGCAGATCGAGCCAGACCATCAGCCCGGTCAGCACAATCGAGAGCGCCAGGACGGCGGTGTTGCCCTTCTTCCACGGTGCCGGACCTGACCATTGATGCAGGATAACCAACAAAGCGGTGGCGTAGAACGGCGCGTGGCTCTCGCGTTTGAAGTACAACAGCATCACGACAAGGATCGCGATGACAAAGAGATAGTACCAGCCCTCCTTGAGCGCATCCATGAAGCGGGGCAGTTCCTCGCGCGGGATGCCTTCGAGCTTGTGGCGCGCGGCATAGCTGTCGACCTGCGCGAATAGGCCGAAGTAATACAAGATCGACGGAATCGTGGCGGCGAGGGCGACGTCGGCATAGCTCGTGTTCATGAACTGCGCCATGACGAAGGCTGTCGCGCCCAGCACCGGCGGCGCCAGCACGGCGCCGGTGGACGCGCAGGCTTCGATCGCTCCTGAATAGGACGGCGTGAAGCCGGTTTTCTTCATTGCGGGGATCGTCATTGTTCCGGCGGTCAGCACGTTGGAGACGATGCTTCCGCCGACGGTGCCAAGCAGGCCGGATGCAAAGATGCACACTTTGGCGGCGCCGCCGCGGAAGGTGCCGCACATCGCGAAGGCAATGTTGATGAAGAACTTGCCGGCGCCGGTCATCATCAGCGCGGTGCCGAACACCAGGAAGCCGATCACGGTGTCGGCAAATGCCTGGATCGGAATGCCGAGCAGGCTCTCGCCTGACAGCACGTGATAGGCCGTGGTCTGCTCCAGCGTCGACTGAGTGCCGCGGAACGGTCCGAGCCATTTGGCGTCGGCAAACAGCGGATACAGCGTGAAGGGGAAGACGCTGAGCAACAGGCTCCAGCCGCCAGTACGGCGCAGCGCCTCCATCAGCACGAACCACATCACGAGGCCTGCGGCGATCACGGGTTTAGGTGCGCCGTCGAATTCCCAGCCGAATTGGGCGGCCTTGCGAATGTTCATCATCAGAAAGATCGCCGCCGCGAAAGTGGCGATGAACAGCACGACGTCATACCACGGCACTCGGTCGAGATCGGCCTTTGACGTTCCCGGAAAGATCAGGAACGTGAACGGCAGCATCAGTGCGATCAGTAGATAGAAATATTCGGTGTTGAGTTGCGTGACATCGACAAAGAAGCGCAACGAAAATTGCTGGTTGATGCAGAGCAGGATGGTCGCGAGGGTGGCCAGTATGAGCGCCCAGCGCCATACGCCGTGCAAGGCGCGGACGCGCGAGACCTCGGATTCCTGGAGGTCGGCGACCCCATGCGGATCGTCGAGCTCCATTTTTACAGGAATGTCGGATGCGGGCCGCGCATGATCGGGTGACGAAATTGACATAGTGGCCCCGATTATTGTTCGCGGTTGCAGCTAAAAATAACGACGTTATTCGAAGCCGTTCGGCATGCCGGCCTTCTTGAGCGCAGCCGCACGGGCCGTCATCCAGCCGTCGAGAAACTCCTTTTCACCGGCCGATGCACTGGCCTTGGCGTATTCGCTCCATGCCGCCTTTAAGACGTCCTGCCGCTTCAGCAGTCCGTCGTTATGGGTCTGGTCTTCTGGCGTCCAGTTGCCGGCTTCCTTGAGGGCTTTCACGGCACCGGGATGAAACGGAACGACCCATTTCATGGATTGCGCTTTTACAGCGAGGCCTAACGCGCCTGGTGCGTTGTCCTTGTAGGTGTCAAAGTTGACGATCATCGCCTTGGTGATCGCGTAGATCTGATCTTCCGCCTGCGAGCCGTAGACGGTCGCGACGGGGTAGGGGTAGGTGCTCATGTTGACGGGCGCTGATGCCGTGATGCCCGCGCCGCAGGTCGCGACATGCGGATTGAAGAACGGTGCCACACGCTTGACGCGTTCCCAGCCGGCCTTGTCTTCCGCGGGGAGGGGCGGCCAGATGATGCCGCGTGGCGATGTCTCGACTTCCTTGGCCGGGCCGGTGATGGTGGTAGCAAAGGCTGCATCGACGTCGTTGTTCACCATGCCTTTCCACATTGCGCCGTAGCTTGCGAACTCGATCGGCTTGATGTCTGCCTTTGTGAGGCCGCCGAACGCCATGATCGCAAGCGAGTTCTGGTTCAGGGCAGGTGAGCCGACGACGAAGCCGACGCGTTTGCCGCGCAGATCCTTGATGTCCTTCACGCCGATATCGCGAGCGACGCCGAGCGAGGCACCATTACAGTCGATGGTCGACAGCGTGACCTGCGCTGGCTGTGGGCCCCATTCCTTGACGCCGAATTCGAACACGCCTTCCTGCGCGAAGTAGATGCCCGAGCCCATCCAGGCAATCGTGGCGCGACCGGCGCGCAATGGCGCCAGCCGCGCGACATCATTGCCTGCAGGCAGCACACGCACGTCAGTGGAATATTTGTCCTTCATCATCTTGCCGACGGCGACGGCGATGTTGAAGCCGGCAGTGCCGGTGTCATAGGCGGTGACCGCCATGGTCGGTGGAAGCTTGATATCCTGTGCGCATACAGCGCCAGTCGTAGTGAGCACGGCAACGGACGCCAGCGCGATGAGCCGGTGAAGCATTTTCCCCTCCAGATGCATTCGCTTTGCGAATTGCTT
The DNA here is from genome assembly GCF_051811025.1 of Tardiphaga sp. 813_E8_N1_3. Taxonomy (NCBI): domain Bacteria; kingdom Pseudomonadati; phylum Pseudomonadota; class Alphaproteobacteria; order Hyphomicrobiales; family Nitrobacteraceae; genus Tardiphaga; species Tardiphaga sp. 813_E8_N1_3. The sequence goes on along the minus strand of NZ_JBPWQE010000001.1, from coordinate 3,067,388 downwards.
TTTATTGTTCGGCGATCATGTCATCGCCGTCAGGCGCTGGCAATGTCCTGAGGCAGTTCGCTGGATGATGGAAGCGATCACCATCTCAGACAGAATGCCGCAGCACATTGGTAAGGCAGTCGAGGCCGCCAGTGCATTCTGCTCACGTCTCGACTGTGCCGAGCAACTGTCCTTCCGCGACCACGTCATCGACCGCGACGACCATCGATTTGATTTTACCTGCGGCAGGAGAGGCGACCGGAATTTCCATCTTCATGGCTTCGACAAATGCCACTTCGTCTCCCTCATTCACGGAATCGCCGGTTGCGAGCGGCAGTGAGCAGATGCGGCCGGCGACTTCGCTGAGGATCTTGATCTCTGGCATGGTGTTCTCCGCGATCACGCGGGCGGCTGCTCGCTATAGGTGTAGCGCCGACGCGACCGGACAATCCCTAAATGAGAAGAAACGAGCAGCTTGGTGTTGTCGCCGCAGATTGCCTGAGGTAGCGTAGCCCGCAAGTGGAATATAATTCCGCAGAGTGGAACGGGACGGCGGCGCACATCGGGGCAATCCAACGGATTGGCTCCCCGTGAGATGCGTCGTCTTAAGGGAAACGCATCATGGGACGACGTTCGGAACGGCTCAGCAAACAAGGCATGCTCGCCAGCGATCTGGCAGGCGACGGCGATGTGATCCAGGTGGTCTCGCGCGCCTTTGATATTCTTCGCTGCTTCGAGGGCCATGATGCCCGGCTGGGTAATCTCGAAATTTCCAATCGCTGTGGCCTGCCGCGCTCCACCGTATCGCGCCTGACGCATACGCTGACGCGCATGGGCCAGCTCGCCTATCTGCCTGCAGATCAGAAGTACCGCATCGGATCGAGTGCGGTCGCGATGAGCGCGTCGATGATGCGGGGACTTCAGGTGCGCAACCTGATCCGCTTGCGTCTGCAGGAAGTTGCAGAACAGGTACCTGGCACGATCGGCTTCACGATCCCCGATCGTTTCCACATGGTCTATCTCGAATATGCCCGCGCCGATCACGCGCTCGGATTGCATTCGACCACCGGCAGCCGCATTGCCATGGGTCGGACTGCAGCCGGTCATGCCTACACCGCAGCGCTCGACGAAGACGTCGGCAATGCCCTGATCAACGATATCGCCCGCGAAATGCCCGAGGACGCCAAGATCCTGCGCGGCAAGATCGCAGGGAATCGCGAATGTCTGCGTGACAACGGCTACGTTCTCGCAGGTGGACTTTGGACGCCGCATATCACCGGCATCGCGACGCCGATCTGGTCGCCGCAGTATCAGACCTATGTGGTCGTCACCATCGGTCTGCTTGCCGCCATGTATGACGAGCAGCGCCTGCAGGATGAGATCGCTCCGATCCTGCGTCAGCTCAGCGGCACGATCAGCATGATGGTTCAGAATGCAGATAGCGGCCTGACCAGTGCGCCCGTTCCAGATGCGCCTCCCGCGCCAACAGCTCAGAAAAAAATGCTCCCGGAGGGAATGAATGAACTGGAAGCCGGAACTCGACGACCTCGCCCGGCGCGAAGCCTTCGCGCGGGAGATGGGGGGCGCTGACAAGGTCAAGCGACAGCATGACCAGGGCCGGCTCACAGTTCGTGAACGTATCGACAGACTGATAGATGCAAAGAGTTTTCACGAAGTCGGCGCTGTCTCCGGCGTCGGAGAATATGACGCGTCCGGCGAGCTGAAGCATCTGACGCCGGCGAATTGCGTGTTCGGTCGCGGCAAGATCGACGGCCGTCCCGTCGTCATTGTTGGCGATGACTTCACCGTGCGCGGCGGTTCGGCCGACGCCTCGATCTCGGCCAAGCCGCTGATGGCTGAGGAAATGGCGCATGACTTCCGGCTGCCGATCATTCGCGTGATCGAAGGCTCCGGCGGCGGCGGCTCGGTCAAGACCATCGAGACCAAAGGCGCAGCCAATCTGCCGGGTGGTATCGGCGGCACGCGCTGGTACTGGTACACGACGTCCAATCTGGCGCAGGTGCCGGTCGTTGGCCTTGGCCTTGGTTCAGTGGCCGGCCTCGGCGCTGCGCGGCTCGCAGCCAGCCATTATTCGGTGATGACGAAGAATTCCGCGATGTTCGTCGCCGGGCCTCCCGTGGTCGCGCGCCTCGGCCAGTCGCTTGAGAAGAAGGAGCTCGGCGGCGCCGATATCCAGACGCGCGCTGGCGGCGTCGATCATGCCGTGGAGACAGAAGAGGAGGCCTTCGCCTGCGCGCGTCGCTTCCTGTCCTATCTGCCATCGTCCGTCTATGACCTGCCGCCCACGATCGCCTGCAACGACGATCCGGAACGTGCGGAAGAATCTCTGCTGAACGCCGTGCCGCGCAATCGCCGGCAGGTCTACAAGATGCGCCCGATCATCGATGCGGTGGTCGACAAGGGCTCGTTCTTCGAGATGGCAGCGAATTTCGGCCGGCCGATCATCACCGGTTTTGCGCGCCTTGAAGGTCGTGCGGTGCTGCTGCTCGCGAGCGATCCGTTTCATTATGGCGGCTCGTGGACCGCGGAAGCCTGCCAGAAGGTCGTGCGCTTCGTCGATCTGGCCGAGACCTTCCATCTGCCTGTCGTCTATCTCATGGATTGCCCGGGTTTCATGATCGGGCTCGATGCGGAGAAGGCGGCGACCATCAGACACGGTGTTCGCGCCATGGCAGCGGTCAATCAGACCACGGTGCCGTGGTGCACGATCATCATCCGCAATGCGTTCGGCGTTGCTGGCGTGGTGCATCAGCCGGCCAACCGGTTCTCGATGCGTTACGCATGGCCTTCAGCCTATTGGGGCTCGCTGCCGCTGGAAGGTGGCATCGAGGCGGCCTATCGCGCCGAGATCGACGCGGCGGACGATCCAAAGCTCAAGCAGCAGGAGATCGAGGATCGCCTCAACAAGCTGCGCTCGCCATTCCGTTCGGCCGAGAAATTCTGGGTCGAGGAAGTCATCAATCCCACGAAGACGCGTTCGCTGCTGTGTGAGTTTGCACGCCTTGCCGAACCGCTCCGCACTGCAGGCCCGTCACGGCTGGCGATGCGGCCGTAAGCTATATTCGCCGCAGCACCACGCTGGCATTGACGCCGCCGAAGCCGAAGCCATTCGAGAGCACGTGCTCAATGGCCATCGGCCGCGCCTTGCCGCGGATCAGATCGATGCCGTCGGCAGACGGATCGGGGTTTTCGAGATTGAGCGTGGCCGGAGCGATCTGGTCACGCAGCGCGAGGATCGCGTAGACGGCTTCCAGCCCGCCGGCTGCACCGAGCAGATGGCCCGTTGCTGACTTTGTCGAACTCACGGCGACCCCGCCAGTCGTGCCGAAGATCGACTTGATCGCTTCGAGCTCGCCGTGATCGCCGACCGGCGTCGATGTTGCGTGGGCGTTCAGATGCTGGACATCGGCAGGGGTGATGTTGGCCTGTGCCAGAGCGATATCCATCGCGCGCTTGGCGCCATCGCCGTCCTCGCGACCGGCTGTCATGTGGAACGCATCGGATGTCGTGCCATAGCCGATCAGTTCGGCAATCGGTTTGGCGCCGCGCGCCAAGGCGTGGTCGCGTTCTTCGAGCACCACCACACCTGCGCCTTCACCCATGACAAAGCCATCGCGGTCGCGATCGAACGGACGCGAGGCGCGCTCCGGATTGGCGACGAAGTCGGTGGAGAGCGCGCGAGCGGCGGCGAAGCCGCCGAGGCTGACGCGGTCGATACAGGCCTCGGCCCCCCCGGCGATGGCGACATCCGCCTCGCCGGAGCGAATGAGACGTGCAGCGTCGCCGATCGCCTGCACGCCGGCTGCGCAGGCTGTTACAGGTGCGCCGAGCGCGCCCTCGAAGCCGTAGCGGATCGAGATGTGGCCGGCGGCGAGATTGACCAGGAACGAGGGCACAGTGAACGGCGACAGCCGGCGAATGCCCTTGGTGTCGGTGGTGCGGACCGCATCGGCAATCGCCGGAAAGCCGCCGATGCCGGACGCGATGATCGTGGCCGTGCGCTGGCGGTCCCGGGCATCCCTGGGCTGCCAGCCGGCCTGCACGATGGCTTCATCGGCAGCTATCAGCGCAAACAGGATGAAGCGATCCATCTTCTTCTGATCCTTGCGCGGCGCCGCCTTGTCAGGATCGAAACCGCCTTCCGGATCATTGGCGACGTCGGGTACCTGGCCGCCGACCTTGGCAGCAAGGTCGGCAGTCATGGCCTCCGGTAACAGGCGGATACCGGATTGACCCGCGAGCAACCGGGACCAGTTGATCTCGACGCCGCAACCGAGCGGCGACACCGCTCCCATCCCCGTAATTACAACGCGGCGCATGATGTATTCCCGTTCTGATATTAAGTGGCGAGCGGCCTGAATCCCGCTGGGATCAGGCGGTCGCGACCTTCTTGTCCTTTGAAATAGCCAGCACGATCAGCGCTGCAATAATACATAGCGCACCTGCCGCGAAAAAGGCAGGCAGATAGCTGAGCAGTACCGTGCGCGACAGGCCAGCGCCGAATGCCGCCGTTGCTGCGCCTAACTGATGGCCGGCGAAGATCCAGCCGAACACCAGACCCGCGCGTTCGGGGCCGAACTTGGATGCGGTGAGGCGCACCGTCGGCGGCACGGTGGCAATCCAGTCCAGACCATAGAACAACGCGAACAGCGACAGGCCATAGAACGAGAAGTCGGTAAACGGCAATGCCAGCAGCGACAGGCCGCGCAGGCCGTAATACCAGAACAGCAGGTAGCGATTGTCATACCGGTCTGACAGCCAGCCTGACGCGATGGTACCGACGAAATCGAACACGCCCATGGCCGCAAGCAGTCCGGCCGCCTGAATCTGCGGGATGCCGAAGTCGAGGCACATCGGGATCAGGTGAACCTGGACCAACCCGTTGGTGCTGGCGCCGCAGATGAAGAAGGTTGCAAACAGGATCCAGAATACCTTGGTCTGAGCAGCATCGCGCAGGGCACCGAGCGCGGCCGCCATGATCGGCGAGGTGTTCGGTGGCGGGACGGCCAGCGGTTCGGTGCTGGTGTCGCCATAGGGGCGAATGCCGATGTCGCTGGGACGGTCCCGCATCACGAGCAGCACGCCGAGGGCGGCAACAGCCAGCATCACGCACATCAGCGCCAGTGCCCAGCGCCAACTCGAATGCTCGGTAATGCTGGCGAGGATCGGCAGAAAGATCAGCTGGCCGGTGGCCGCGCTCGCAGTGAGGATACCCACGACGAGGCCACGGCGTGCGCTGAACCAGCGCGCTGCGACGGTGGCGCCGAGCACCAGCGCGGTCATGCCGGTGCCAATACCAACGGCGACGCCCCAGAGCGCCATGAGCTGCCAGACCTGCGTCATCCCGAGCGACAAGATGAGGCTTGCAGCAACGACGAGCAGGGCAATCAGCGTGACGTTGCGCAACCCATAGCGATTCATCAGCGCCGCGGCGAACGGCGCCATCAGGCCGAACAACACGAAGCGGATCGACATGGCGGAGGAAATCTCTGCGGTGCTCCAGCCAAACTCCTTCTGCAGCGGCACAATGAATACACCAGGCGCGCCAACCGCAGCGGCGCTGACCAGCGCCGTCACGAAGGTCACGGCGATCATCGCCCATCCGTAGTGGATGTTGCGGCGGGCGAGGGCAGTGGAGAGCCATCCGGAAATCATCGGTAATCCTGCAATCAATGAGAATAGGCGTCGCGACGACCACCGCCGCGACGATCATATCTGGGAAAAGCGTGTCAGCGAACGATGCGTTCGATGGCGATCGCGGTCGCTTCACCGCCGCCGATGCACAGCGCCGCGACGCCGCGTTTCAGCCCTCTGGCTTCCAACGCATGCAGCAGCGTCACGATCAGCCGCGCACCGGTCGCGCCGATCGGATGGCCCAGTGCGCAAGCGCCGCCATTGACGTTGAGCTTCTCACGAGGGATGCCAAGGTCGCGTTGCGCCGCCATTGGCACCACGGCGAAGGCCTCGTTGATTTCGAACAGATCGACATCGCCGACGCTCCAGCCGACCTTGTCGAGCAGTTTGCGGATTGCCGGAATGGGCGCAGTTGTGAACCATTGCGGTTCCTGGCTGTGCGTGGCGTGGCCATGGATCACGGCCAGCGCGGGCAGGCCCTCACGATCCACGAGGGAACGCTTGGCCAGCACCAAGGCAGCAGCGCCATCGGCATTGGCGGATGAAGCGGCGGGTGTGATGGTGCCGTTGCTGCGGAAGGCTGGTTTGAGGTTCGGGATCTTGGCGGGATCGACCTTCAGCGGATGTTCGTCATTGGCGATCTCGCGCGCTCCGGACTTCTCGACGACGGTCAGTGGCGTGATCTCTGCCTTGAAGGCGCCGCTCTCCACGGCCTTTCGCGCGCGGGTCAGCGTTTCGATCGCATAGGCGTCCTGATCTCCACGCGTGAACTGATAGGCCTCAGCGGTGGCTTCGCCGAAGTCACCCATCGAGCGACCGACCTCATAGGCATCCTCGAGTCCATCCATCAGCATGTGATCGATGATGCGATCATGGCCGACGCGGTAACCGCCGCGTGCCTTCTGCAGCAAATAGGGCGCATTTGTCATGCTCTCCATGCCGCCGGAGACGACGATCTCCGCCGAGCCGGCATGAATGATGTCGTGGGCAAGCATGGTCGCCTTCATGCCGGAGCCGCAGACCTTGTTGATCGTCGTGGCCCCGGTGGCATCCGGCAGCTTGGCACCTCGGGCGGCCTGGCGGGCGGGCGCCTGCCCCTGGCCTGCGGGAAGCACGCAGCCCATGAAGACTTCATCGATGCGCTCGGGTGTCAGTTTCGCGCGTGCCACGGCAGCACCGATGACGTGGCTGCCGAGCTTGTGGCCGGAGAAGGGCGACAGTTCGCCCTGGAAGCGGCCGAGCGGGGTGCGGGTGGCCGAGACGATGACGACCGGATCTGAAGCTGCGGACATGATGGAGGCTCCTTCGCGCAAGCGCGGGTCATTTGGATGACACTCATCATATGATGCGCTGCAAGATACGCAATGCCGGCCTGTGCAAAATTCTCGTGAGGTCGAGCTGCTAGCGTTTGCGGTTGATGAAACCCTGCATCAGTCGCTGTGGCTCGCCGGTCAGATAGGCCTCGCCGAACACGCCGACGCTGAGATTGATGGATTCTTTCAACGGCAGCTCTTCCCACTGTTTCAGCAGGGCTTTTTGCGACCGCATGGCCTCGGGTCCACACTCTAGTATGGCCTCGATCGTCTTTTCGACTTCGGCATCGAGCGCACCTTCGGCCGCAACCACGTCGACCAGACCCCAATTGAGTGCGGTCGGCGCATCGATGGTGGCGGCAGTCATGATCAGCCAGCGCGCACGGCCCCAACCGATCAGGCGCGGCAAGAGAGCAGCGTGAATCACCGAGGGAATACCGACCCTGACCTCGGGCATGGCATATTTGGAATCGTGCGAAGCGATCCGGAAATCGCAGGCGGCAGCAAATTCGAGGCCGCCGCCAAGGCACCAGCCGGGGATGCGGGCGATCACAGGCGCGGGAAAAGCGCGGGCGGCATCGCAGAGATCGCGCAGGCCGGAAATGAACTTCTCGGCGGAGGCCTGATCCAATGTCGCCATTTCCTTGATGTCGGCGCCGCCAATCATGCTCTTTTCGCTCTGGCCGGCGATGACAAGCGCGCGAATGGCGCGTTCCGTGGCCAATACCTCGATGCCTTCGCGAATGCCCTTGATTGCGGCTGAATTGAGAATATTGAGTGAGCCGGCGTTGCAGATTGTCAGCCGAACTATACCTCGCGGGTCACGTTCGACACCGCAATGGGGATTGAGCATATGCATGAAATCGTCTCGTCCCTTGCATTTCCTTTGGGCCGGCGCGGATCGCCGGTCTTGTCCTATCAATTCCCCGTCAAACTGCGTTGTTGTCAAGGCCTGCGGCCAGGTGCGCGTTGCGCGCGCGAGGCGGTGCGGGTAATATGATTGACATCATCTATTTGTCTTGAATGGACCGCTGATGCGCTATTCGAAGGAACACAAGCTCGAGACGCATGCGCGGATCGTGAAGAAGGCTTCCGTGCGTCTGCGCGAAAAGGGCGCGCACGGCATCGGCGTGGCTGACCTCATGAAGGACGCGGGTCTCACCCATGGCGGCTTCTACGCGCATTTCGATTCGCGCGAGGCGCTGGTGATCGAAGCTTTTGCCTATGCGATGGACCGCTCGACCGACCGCTGGCGCCAACTCGCCGGGCAGGCAGCACCGGACCAGCGTCTGGCCACGTTCGTGGACTTCTACCTGTCGTCGCAGCACCGCGACAATCCCGGACACGGCTGCGCCGTCCCGGCGCTGGGCGCCGAGATCGCGCGCGAGAGCCCCAAGACGCGTAAGGTGTTTGCCACCAAGCTCGATCAGATGATCGAGATGATGTCCGAGCAGTTTCATGGCGGACCAAGCAAATCGGCGCGCAAACAGGCGATGGCGGCGCTTGCCACCATGATGGGCACCATCGTGCTCGCCCGTGCCTCCGGTAATGGCGAGTTGTCCGAGGAGCTTTTGAGCGCTGGCCGCGAGGCTGTGCTGGGGCGTGCTGCAGCGCCGAAGCCCGCTGCGTCCAACCCAGCGGTGTCCAAGGCTGTGGCTCCCAAGAGCACGGCTAGAAAGCCGACTGCAAAGAAGGCGGCAACCAAGGCCGTATCTGCCGCCAAGAACTGATAATTGGCGCACGGCCTGCGACATTGTCGCGGCGGTGACATTCTGACAGGGTGAAACGGCAGCGAGCCTGCAATTTCGCAAATCCGCCGCGCGCGCAGGGCCTTTCCAAACGCCAAAAAGCCTGATCAACATCGGGCCAAATTTGGCTCCCAGGAGGAAACGCATGCGCACGATCGGACATTTCATCGGCGGCCGTGAGGTCGAGGGCAAATCCGGACGTTTTGCTGACGTCTTCGAGCCGATGACCGGCGAGGTTCAGGCCAAGGTTGCGCTGGCCAGCAAGGCCGAGATGCGCGCCGCGGTACTCAACGCCGCCGAGGCGCAGGTTGCCTGGGGCAACACCAATCCGCAGCGCCGCGCCCGCGTGCTGATGAAGTTCCTCGAACTCGCCAATCGCGACTACGACAAGCTGGCAGACTGCCTTGCGCGCGAGCATGGCAAGACTGTGCCGGACGCCAAGGGCGACATTCAGCGCGGCCTCGAAGTGATCGAATTCGCCTGCGGCATTCCGCATCTTATGAAGGGCGAATACACCGAAGGCGCAGGTCCTGGCATCGACATCTATTCGATGCGCCAGGCGCTCGGCGTCGTCGCGGGCATCACGCCGTTCAACTTTCCGGCGATGATCCCGATGTGGAAATTCGGCCCGGCAATCGCCTGCGGCAATGCGTTTATCCTGAAGCCCTCGGAGCGCGATCCCGGCGTGCCGATGATGCTCGCCGCGCTGATGATCGAAGCCGGCCTGCCGCCGGGCATCCTCAATGTCGTCAACGGCGACAAGGAAGCCGTCGACGCCATCCTCGACGACGAAGACATCAAGGCTGTCGGCTTCGTCGGCTCGTCGCCGATCGCCCAGTATATCTATGAGCGCGCTGCGGCGACCGGCAAGCGCGCCCAATGCTTCGGCGGCGCCAAGAACCACGCGATCATTATGCCCGATGCGGATATGGACCAGACCGTCGACGCGCTGATCGGCGCCGGCTACGGCTCGGCTGGCGAGCGCTGCATGGCGATCTCCGTGGCTGTGCCCGTCGGTAAGACCACCGCCGACCGTCTGATGGAAAAGTTGATCCCGCGCGTCGAGAGCTTGAAGATCGGCACTTCCGTCGATCCGTCGGCCGATTTCGGTCCGCTGGTGACCAAGGAAGCCGTCGATCGCGTCAAGAACTACGTCGATATCGGTATCAAGGAAGGCGCCACGCTCGCCGTCGATGGCCGCGGCTTCAAAATGCAGGGCTACGAGAACGGCTTCTATATGGGCGGCTGTCTGTTCGACAACGTCACCAAGGACATGCGCATCTACAAGGAGGAGATCTTCGGGCCCGTGCTGTCGGTGGTGCGTGCCCACGATTACGAAGAAGCTCTCGCGCTGCCGTCGGATCATGATTACGGCAACGGCGTTGCGATCTTCACCCGCGATGGCGATGCAGCCCGCGACTTTGCCGCCAAGGTCAATGTCGGCATGGTCGGCATCAACGTGCCGATCCCGGTGCCGATCGCCTATTACACCTTCGGTGGCTGGAAGAAGTCCGGCTTCGGCGATCTCAACCAGCATGGTCCGGATTCGATCCGCTTCTACACCAAGACCAAGACGGTCACCGCGCGCTGGCCATCGGGCGTCAAGGAAGGCGCCGAGTTCTCGATCCCGTTGATGAAGTAAGAACACACAAGCGGCCCGGCGCTCCCAAAGGTGGTGCACCGGGCCGTTTCATTTTCCCGGCTGATCAACAATCAACAAGAAGGGCGTGATGCAATTCGCTCTCGATGAGGAACAGACCGCCGTTCGCGACATGGCGCGCGAATTTGCTGCGGAAAAGATCGCTCCCTTTGCGCTCAAATGGGACGAGGACAAGCATTTCCCCAAAGAGGTGATGCGCGAGGCGGCGCTGCTCGGCATGGGCGGCATCTACATCCGTGACGATGTCGGCGGCTCCGCGCTGACGCGCTTCGACGCCGCGCTGATCTTCGAAGCGCTCGCGACCGGTTGCCCGACCACCTCGGCCTTCATTTCGATCCATAACATGGCGTCGTGGATGATCGACTCCTATGGGAGTGAGGCACAGCGCCGGAAGTGGCTACCGCGTCTCTGCACCATGGAGCTGCTGGCGAGCTATTGCCTGACTGAACCCGGCTCGGGATCGGATGCGGCGGCACTACGCACCCGCGCTGTCGTCGATGGTGATCACTACGTCCTCAATGGTCAGAAGCAATTCATCTCCGGGGCCGGCGATACCGACATCTATGTCGTGATGGTTCGCACCGGGGGCGAGGGAGCGGGCGGCGTCTCCACCATCGTGGTGGAGGCCGGCACGCCAGGTCTCTCTTTCGGTAACAACGAACGCAAGATGGGCTGGAACGCGCAATCGACACGCGCGGTGATTTTTGAGAATTGCCGCGTGCCGATCGCCAACCGGCTTGGTGACGAAGGCATTGGCTTCAAGATTGCCATGTCCGGTCTTGATGGGGGCCGTCTCAACATCGCGGCGTGTTCGCTCGGTGGCGCGCAGTCTGCGCTCGACAAGTCGCTGAGCTACATGAAGGAGCGCAAGGCGTTCGGCAAACGGCTCGATGAATTCCAGGCGCTGCAGTTCCGCGTTGCCGACATGGCGACCGAACTGGAAGCCGCACGCACCTTCCTGTGGCGGGCGGCCGCGGCGCTGGATCGCAAGGATGCGGATGCCAGCATGCTCTGCGCGATGGCCAAGCGGTTCGGCACCGATATCGGTTTCGAAGTCGCCAACGAGGCGCTGCAGCTGCATGGCGGCTATGGCTATCTCGCTGAATGCGGCGTCGAGAAGATCGTTAGAGATTTGCGTGTGCATCAGATCTTAGAAGGTACCAATGAAATCATGCGGCTGATCGTGTCGCGCAAGTTGATCGAGGGCGCGCGATGAGTTCGGACGTAGCGACTGAGGCCGGCGATCTGATTGTCGCGCGGGAAGGCGCGGCCGGTGTGATCCGTCTGAACCGGCCGAAGGCGTTGAATGCGCTGACGCTGGAGATGACCCGAGAGATTGCCACGGCGCTCGACGCGTTCGAGAAAGATTCGAAAGTCGCGCTGATCATTCTGGAAGGTGCAGGCGAACGCGGGCTTTGTGCCGGCGGCGATATCCGTGGTCTCTATGAGAGCGCCAAGGTCAAAGGCGATCTCGGCAAGATCTTCTGGCGCGAGGAATACATCGTCAACGCGCGGATCGCGAAATTCCCGAAGCCCTATGTGGCCTATATGGACGGCTTCGTGATGGGTGGCGGCGTCGGTCTGGCCGGCCATGCCAGCCACCGCGTCGTCACCGAGAAGACCAGGATGGCGATGCCGGAAGTGGGCCTCGGCTTCTTTCCTGACGTCGGTGGCACATGGCTGTTGTCGCGCGCGCCGGGCGAACTCGGGACGTATTTCGGTCTGACCGGACTGACGGCAAATGGTGCCGATGCGCTTGCTGCACATATGGCGGACGTCCTGATCGACACCGTCAATTGGTCGGCATTGCGCGAGGCGCTGACAAAGCTGCCGGCAGGCGCCGATGCAGCGTCGGTGATGACGACACTCAAGAAGTTTGCAGCTCCGGAACACACCGGTCCAGTCACGGCGCAGCGTGCGCTGATCGATCGCGCTTTCGCTCATGACAGCGTCGAGGAGATCGTGGCTGCGCTGGAACAGGACGGCTCGGAGTTTGCGCTGGCGACGTTCAAGGCCATGTCCGACAAATCACCGCGGGGGCTCAAGGTTACCCTGAAGCTGCTGCGGCTCGCGCGCGCGTCGAAGTCACTCGAGGAATGTCTGTCGCGTGAATATCTCGCGGCGCTCGAAGTATTCGACAGCCACGACTTCGTCGAGGGTGTGCGTGCTGCCATCATCGACAAGGATCGTAATCCGAAATGGCAGCCACCGGATCTCAAGGGCGTGACGCCGGAAATTGTCGCGCGCTATCTGGCCAAACGGGATGTAGAGCTGACCTTCTGAAGGTCGAGCGTTCTGAACGAAAGTTGGATTTCGCCGTTTTCATCAGGCTTTAAAAACAAACAAACGATCACGAGGGCAGGACATGACCAGCATTGCATTCATCGGTCTCGGCAATATGGGTGGCCCGATGGCCGCCAACCTGGTCAAGGCGGGCCACAAGGTCACGGGCTTTGACCTCGTCGAGGCTTCCCGTGCGCAGGCGAGGGCGGATGGTGTGACCATCGCTGACAAGGCAGTCGATGCAGTCAAGGGGGCCGAAGTCATCATCACCATGCTGCCGGCCGGCAAGCACGTGGTGTCGGTCTGGAGCGAGGTCATTCCGGTTGCCGCCAAGGGCGCGCTGATGATCGATTGCTCGACCATCGACGTGGAAAATGCACGCAAGGCGCATGAACTGGCGGCTGCGCAGAAGCTGCCGTCGGTCGATGCACCGGTCTCGGGTGGCACCGGCGGCGCCAAGGGCGCGACGCTGACCTTCATGGCTGGCGGCGATGCCAAGGCGTTCGCGTCAGCCAAGCCGGTCCTCGAAGCCATGGGCAAGAAGATCGTCCATTGCGGCGATGCCGGCGCGGGGCAGGCGGCGAAGATCTGCAACAACATGATCCTCGGCATTTCGATGATCGGCGTCAGCGAAGCTTTCGTGCTCGCCGAGAAGCTGGGGCTGTCGCATCAGGCACTGTTCGATGTGGCGTCGACCTCGTCGGGCCAGTGCTGGTCGCTGACGACCTATTGCCCGGTGCCCGGACCTGTGCCGACATCACCAGCCAATAACGAATACAAGCCCGGCTTCGCCGCGGCGTTGATGCTCAAGGATCTCAGGTTGTCGCAGGAGGCGGCGAAAGCCGCTGGCGCCAGGACGCCGCTCGGCGCCCATGCCGAGAGCATCTATGAGACCTATGAGAAGGAAGGTCACGGCGGTGATGACTTTTCCGGGATCATTCATCACCTTAGGCATTTGATGCCGAAATAGCGGAGCGCGTCGGCATGACGACGTTCAAGCAAGCCCGAGCCTTCCTCCTCGAACACCGCACCGACTACGATAGCGCCGTTGCCGGCTTTCACTGGCCCGATCCGGTCGACTTCAACTGGGCGCTTGACTGGTTCGATGCCGAACTGGCCAGCGACCCCGCCAGCAAGTCACGCACGGCGCTGTGGATCGTGGATGCGGCTGCCAGTCGTGAGACCAAGCTGTCGTTCGAGGTGCTGTCACGCCGCTCCAATCAGGTCGCCAATTTCCTGCGTGCCCAAGGGCTTCGCCGCGGCGATCATCTGTTGCTGCTGCTCGGCAATGTCGTGCCGCTGTGGGAGACCATGCTGGCCGCGATCAAGCTGGGTGTGGTTATCATTCCTGCCACTACGTTGCTGACCTCGGATGAATTGCAGGACCGGCTCGATCGCGGTCGCGCCAAGCTCGTCGTGGCCGCCGAGGATCAGGTCGCCAAGTTCGGCAGCCTGAAGACCGAAGGCATCGGGCAGATCGTGGTCAACGCTGGATCGTCTCACGATGGCTGGCTGGCTTTCGAGACCTCTGCCGAATTTCCCGACACATTTGCGCCGGATGGGCCGACCAGGGCTGACGATCCGATGCTGCTCTATTTCACCTCGGGCACTACGGCGAAGCCGAAGCTCGTGCGGCACAGCCAGCGCAGCTATCCGGTCGGTGGGCTGTCCACCATGTTCTGGATCGGGCTACAGCCCGGCGATGTGCATTTGAACATTTCCTCGCCGGGCTGGGCCAAGCATGCCTGGAGCTGCTTCTTCGCGCCATGGAATGCCGGCGCGACCGTGTTCGTGGTCAACCAGCCGCGCTTCGATGCCAAGGGCCTGCTCGCCACCATCGGTCGCTGTGGTGTGACAACGCTGTGCGCGCCGCCGACGGTGTGGCGGCTGTTCATTCAGGAGAAGCTGGCGACCTTCAACGTCGCGCTGCGCGAAGTGTGCGGCGCCGGCGAACCGCTCAATCCGGAAGTGATCGATCAGGTCAAGGCGGCCTGGGGTCTCACCATTCGTGATGGTTATGGCCAGACCGAGACAACAGCGCTGGCCGGCAATTCGCCGGGCCAGATCGTCAAGGTCGGCTCGATGGGCCGTCCGCTGCCGGGCTGGAAGGTTCGCGTTGTCGATGCCGATGGCAATCCGGCGAAGGAGGGCGAGGTCAGTCTCGTGCTTGGCGTCGATCGCCCGGCAGGATTGATGCAGGGCTATCAGGCCGAAGACGGTAGCGTCAGCGGTGCAAACGGTGAGATCTATCGCAGCGGCGATGTGGTGTTCGTCGATGACGATGGTTATCTCACTTTCGTCGGTCGCTCCGACGACGTGTTCAAATCCTCGGACTATCGCATCAGCCCGTTCGAGCTGGAGAGTATCCTGCTCGAACACGATGCTGTGGCTGAGGCCGCCATCGTGCCGAGCCCCGATCCGATCCGGCTCGCCATCCCCAAGGCCTATGTGTTGCTGATTGGCGATGCCGCGCCGTCCAAGGCAACGGCGCTGTCGATCTATCAGCATCTGCATGTGCGTCTGGCGCCGTTCAAACGTATACGTCGGATCGAGTTCGTGACTGAGCTGCCGAAGACAATTTCGGGCAAGATTCGCAGGGTCCACCTGCGTCGGCTCGAACACGCCGACGATCGCAGCGATCCGCTTCGCGGCGTCGAGTTTCGTGAAGAGGATTTCCCCGAATTGCAGGCACTCCGCGCCGCAGGATCGCAAGAGGGGGAGCGGTAATTTATCGCGCTTTGCATGGCTGCAACGCACAATTTCGCTTGGCTCTCGCAGGCCTGTTGTGGAATGTGCGCGCGCAAACAATGAGGATTGAATGAGCGCGATGATTGAACGTGATGCCTATATCGCCATGGTGGGCAAGGAAGTCGGCGTGTCCGAATGGCACCTTGTGGATCAGGCGCGCATCGATGCCTTCGCGACTGCCACCGAAGATCACCAGTTCATCCATGTTGATCCCGCGCGTGCGCGCGAAACGCCGTTCGGCACGACGATCGCTCATGGCTTTCTGACCATGTCGCTGTTGTCGGTCTTCTCCTATGAGGCGCTGCCCAAGCTGGCCGATGTCGCCATGGGCGTGAACTACGGCACCGACAAGATGCGGTTCGTGTCGCCAGTGAAAGCGGGCGTTCGCGTGCGCGGCCGCTTCACGCTCACCGAGGCGACGTTGCGCAAGCCGAAGGAATTGTTCACACGCACCGCCGTGACCGTCGAGATCGAAGGCGAGAGCAAGCCGGCGCTGGTCGCCGACTGGCTCGGCCTTGTCTATTTCAATTGAGGAGAGTTCCAATGACCATTCGATTTGACGGCCGCGTCGCTATCGTCACCGGCGCCGGCAATGGACTGGGCCGCGCCCATGCGCTGGGCCTTGCGAAACTCGGCGCCAAGGTCGTGGTCAATGATTTCGGCGGCGCGCGCGACGGCACTGGCGGATCGATGACGGCGGCTGAATCCGTCGTCGAGGAAATCCGCGCGGCCGGCGGTACCGCGATGGCCGATGGCGCTGATGTCTCCAACTTCGAGCAGGTCAGTGCGATGGTGGACAAGGCCACCAGGGAGTGGGGCAGCGTTGACCTGATGTGTGCCAATGCCGGCATCCTCCGCGACAAGTCCTTTGCCAAGATGGAGCTCGCCGATTTTGCCAAGGTGCTGGACGTGCATCTCACCGGCACTTTCTATTGCTGCAAGGCCGTGTGGGAAGGTATGCGCGCCCGCAACTACGGGCGCATCGTGCTCACCACCTCGTCGTCTGGTCTGTATGGCAATTTCGGTCAGGCCAATTACGGCGCGGCCAAAACAGGCATGGTCGGATTGATGAACGTACTGGCCGAGGAAGGTCGCAAGACCGACATCCGCGTCAACATCGTGTCGCCGACCGCAGCGACGCGGATGACCGAGGAGCTTCTGCCGGCGCAGGCGTTGCAACTGATGAAGCCCGAAGCGATCACGCCGGCAGTCGAATATCTGCTGAGCGAGAATGCGCCGACCAAGACCATCATGGGCGCCGGCGCGGGCTCGTTTGCGGTCATCAAGATTCTGGAAAGCGAAGGTGTCAATTTCGCCGAAGCTGACTGGAGCCCGGACACGATTGCCGCGCATTTCGCGGACATTAGTGATATGTCGAAGGCTAGGGCGCTGGAAGGCGCTTTCCATCAGACCCAGAAGTATGTCGAGCAGGCCGCCACTCGCTTGGGCGTGAAGGCCTGACCGACAGCTTCGCCACTGCGTGAGACCGTGACCGAGCCTGTGAAGAACCAAGTTGCGGTCATTGGCGCGGGTCCTGCGGGGCTGATGGCGGCCGAAACGCTGAGCCGTGGCGGCGCTGCCGTCACGGTCTATGACGCGATGCCGTCGGCTGGCCGCAAGTTCCTGATGGCCGGACGCGGCGGGCTCAATCTTACCCATAGCGAGCCGCTGCCGGAATTCCTCAAGCGCTATGGCGCGGCGGAGGCGCGGCTTGCTCCGTCCGTCTCGGCTTTCACGCCGACCGCTTTACGCGACTGGAGCGAGGCGCTCGGGCAGCCGACCTTTGTCGGTTCAAGCGGCCGGGTGTTTCCGCTGGCCTTCAAGGCATCGCCATTGCTGCGCGCGTGGTTGCGGCGGCTGGACGAAAGTGGCGTTCGCTTCGCGTTTCGGCATCGCTGGATCGGATGGGACGGCGAGGGGCGTTTGACATTCCAAGCGCCGGAGGGTTCGCGGGTGATCGCCTGCAAGAGCGCGGTTCTCGCGCTCGGCGGTGCGAGCTGGCCGCGACTCGGCTCTGACGGCGCATGGGTGGATGTGCTGGCGGCGAAGGACGTGAGCATCGCGCCGCTGCGTCCGGCGAATTCGGGCTTTACGGTTGCGTGGTCAGAGATATTCAAGGATCGCTTCGAAGGACAGCCGCTGAAGGGTGTTGCACTGTCGTTCGGGGCACATAGCGTGCGCGGTGAAGCAATGGTGACGCGGTCAGGCATTGAGGGCGGCGGCATCTACGCGCTGTCGTCGGTGCTGCGCGAGGCTGTCATTGCGGATGGCAACGCGACATTGAAGATTGCTCTGCGACCTGATCTCGACGCAGGTGAACTAACGACGAAGCTTGCAGCATCGCGTGGCAAGCAGTCGTTCTCCAATTTCCTGCGCAAGGCGATCCATCTGTCGCCGGTGGCTATCGGGCTGCTGCAGGAAGTCGCTATCGCAGAGGGCATTCAACTGGCGTCGTTGACGCCGGAGAAGCTGGCCTCTTTGATCAACACCGTGCCGGTCACGCTCAGCGGCGTCGCGCCCATCGCACGCGCGATCTCGACGGCGGGCGGCATCTCGTTCGACGAGATCGACGATGCCTTCATGTTGAAGCGCATGCCCGGCACTTTCGTGGCCGGCGAGATGCTCGACTGGGAAGCACCGACCGGCGGCTATCTGCTGCAGGCGTCGTTCGCGACGGGCGCAGCGGCCGGTGAGGGCGCGCTGCGTTTTCTCTCGCGCTAGCGCAGCTTACCACGCGCGGCCACCGGCAGCGTGCCGATGATCTCGTCACCGCGTACCATTACCACTTCATCGAACATGTTGACGACAACGCAGACGTGGTTCGGCACGATGCGGACGACGTCGCCGACATTGGGACGCGTATTGCTGCGCCCGAGATCGAGGAAGCCATGCTCTTCGGCGAAGCGCGCGATCTTCGCTTCGGGATGTTCGAGGATGAGCCCATAGCCGTCGAGACCGCCGGTGTCCGGCGTCAGCGTCTTCGAGCCGGCATCAAGGATGCCGCGTTCCGGGCCGGCGCGGCTCACCACGGTCGAGTAGACATTGAGCGCGCAGTCATCCCAGGTGGCGGAGCCGGCGGCGACCTGCATGCGGTCGTTATAGATATAGGTGCCGAAGCGATGTTCGGTGGCACCCTTGAGCGAGCCGACATTCTTGAGGTTCGGCGTGCCGCCCGTCGAGACGATTGTCGGCTCAAGACCGAGCGTGCGAACGCCGGCGAGGGCTTCGTCGTAGAATTTCTGCGCGTCGGGCCACCCGGTCTCGGTCGGATACAGCATGAAGCCCGCGAAGGTCAGACCCGTCGAGGCTGCGATCTCCTTGGCTAGCGCAATTGCCTCCGCAGGCGTCTCGACGCCGGCGCGCTTGCGGCCGGTATCGCATTCGACGACGACGTTGAGGTTGCGGCCAGAGATCGCGGCGGCCTTCGGCAGATCGCCGATGACGACGGAATTGTCGGCAGCCACGGTGACATTCGCTTTCGCCTGCAGCGCGCCGAGCCGGGCCATCTTCTCGTCGCCGAGCAGGTTGTAGCTGATCAGGATGTCGTCGATCCCCGCATCGGCCATGATCTCGGCTTCGCCGAGCTTCTGGCAGGTGATGCCCTTGGCACCGGCTGCGATCTGCATCTTCGCGATCACCGGGCTCTTGTGCGTTTTGATATGCGGCCGGTTGGCAATGCCGGCATCGTCGCAGACCTTCTGGATGCGCGCGATGTTGCGCTCGACGCGGTCCATGTCGATGACGAGGGCAGGCGTGCCGTAGTCGTTGGCGATCTTGGCGGCGAGGGTGGTGGTCATATCAGGCGTTCTCGATTTCTTCGCGGAGCATTTCCAGCTCCAGCCATTGCTCTTCAGAATCCTGTAATTCCTTTTGCGCCTTGGACAGCGCAGCGGTCGCGGTGTCGAACTTCTTGCGATCCTTCTTGTAGAGATTGGGATCGTCGAGATGGCGCTGCTGCTTAGCGATTTCGGAGCGCAAATTGTCCATCGCCTTCGGCAGGGTGTCCAGCGCGTGCTTGTCCTTGAAGTTCAGCTTGCGCTTCGCGGCAGGCTTGGACAAGTCCGACTTGCCATTGCCTCTGGCGGCAACGGCCTCGGTCTTCGCCTCGCGCTTCAAATCGGCGCCGCGCTGCGCCAGCATGTCGGTGTAGCCGCCGGCATATTCCATCCACTTGCCGTTGCCTTCCGGCACGATCACCGATGTCACCACGCGATCGAGGAAGTCGCGGTCATGGCTGATCAGGATCACGGTGCCCGGATAATCGCTCAGCATTTCCTCGAGCACGTCGAGGGTTTCGAGATCGAGATCGTTGGTCGGTTCGTCCAGCACCAGCACATTGGACGGCTTGGCCAGCGCGCGCGCCAGCATGAGCCGGCCGCGTTCACCGCCGGACAGCACTTCCAGCGGCGTGCGCATCTGCTCCTGCCCGAACAGGAAGTCCTTCATGTAGCCGACCACATGTTTGGGCTGGCCGTTGACCATCACGTGATCGCCGCGTCCGCCGGTGAGGGCTTCCGCCAGCGTGGTCTTCGGGTTGAGGCTTTCGCGATGCTGATCGAGCGTCGCCATCTCGATATTGGCGCCGAAGCGGACGGTGCCGGAATCCGGCGGCTCGGTGCCGGTCAGCATGTTGATCATCGTGGTCTTGCCGGCGCCGTTGGGGCCGACCACGCCGATGCGGTCGCCACGCTGCACGCGGATCGAGAAGTCGTCGACGATCTTGCGGTCGCCATAGGTGCGCGAGATATTCTTGGCCTCGAAGATCAGCTTGCCGGATTTCTCGGCTTCGGCTGCGGCGAGCGACGCGTTGCCGGTGGCGCCGCGATAGTCGCGGCGCTGCGCGCGTAGTTCGTGCAGGCCGGCAAGGCGCTTGACGTTGCGCTTGCGGCGGCCGGAGACGCCGTGGCGCAGCCAGTGTTCTTCATTGACGATCTTGCGGTCGAGCTTGTGCTGGTCACGTTCTTCTTCGGCGAGCACGTCGTCGCGCCATTCCTCGAACGCGCTGAAGCCCTTGTCGATCTGGCGGATCTGGCCGCGGTCGAGCCAGGCGGTCGCGCGTGACAGATTGCTGAGGAAGCGACGGTCATGGCTGATCAGCACCAACGCGCAGCGCCGGCTGGCCAGTTCGCCTTCAAGCCATTCAATGGTGGTGAGATCGAGATGGTTGGTCGGCTCGTCGAGCAGCAGGATGTCGGGCTCGGGCGCCAGCACGCGGGCGAGCGCCGTGCGGCGGGCTTCACCGCCGGAGAGGTTTTCCGGGTTCTCGTGGCCGGTGAGGCCGAGCTGCTCGAGCAGATACTGCGCCTGATAGATATTGTGACCGTCGCCCATGCCGGCTTCGACATAAGCGAGCGTCGTTGCATAGCCGGAAAAGTCCGGTTCCTGCGGCAGATACTGCACGGTAGCGCCGGGCTGCACGAAGCGGCTGCCTTTGTCGTTTTCGACGATTCCCGCCACAATTTTGAGGAGCGTCGACTTGCCGGAGCCGTTGCGGCCGATCAGGCAGACGCGCTCGCCCTGCGACACCGAGAGTTCGACGCCGTTGAGCAGCGGCGTGCCGCCGAAGGTCAGGAAGATGTCTTTCAGCTGGATAAGCGGAGGAGCCATAAGATCAGTTCAACTTTGTTTCGGCGCGGGCGCAAAGGCCGGGTCGCGCTGGATGCGGCGGATGGTTTGATCCAACGCCGACAGGAACGCCGAGCGGTCGCGCGGCGCGAATGATTTGGGACCACCGGTGATTTCGCCCGATGACCGCAGATCGGTCATCAGGTTGCGTACCGCGAGCGTCATCCCGATGGATTGTTCTGTGAACGGCTTGCCGTTGGGCGCGATCACCGCGGCGCCCGCTTTGACGCAGCGGCTGGCCAGCGGAATATCGGCTGTGACCACGATATCGCCCTTCTGAGCGCGTTCCGCAATCCAGTCGTCGGCGGCATCCATTCCGGCGCCGGCGGACACCATGTCGATCAGCGGATCCTGCGGGATTCGAATGAAGTTCCCGGCCACAACGGTAACAGGCAGGCTGAAGCGGGCGGCGACGCGGTAAATCTCGTCTTTCACCGGGCAGGCGTCGGCGTCGATATAGATACGTGTGGTCAAGGCGTCACAAGTTCCAGGAAAAGGCAGTCATTTGCGGGTGGGCGGTGCGGCGCTGACGCGGGACAGTTCCCCGCCCGTTGCCTTGCCTCGAACATGGTGACGGGTATCATCTCCTGCCAAGGCGAACACTCAATTTCGCGCAGTTTTCGGGAGGAATCATGACCAAACGGCTCGAACCGTACCGTGTTGAGGCGTTTAACACCGCCAAACAGTCCGAAAACAAGATGCATGACGATTCTGTCGCCCGGAAATTCGGCTTCAGCGGCGGATTGGTGCCTGGCGTCGACGTGCTGGCCTATATGATCCATCCACCGGTGCAGCACTGGGGACGGGACTTTCTGGAGCGTGGCCTGATCGAGGCCCGTTTCACCAAGCCGGTCTATGACGGCGAGACCGTCGAGGTGATCGCCGAGGAAGCCGGCGAGGAGCTCGCGCTGAGTGTTGAGGGTGGCGGCGAGATTCGCGCGACCGGCACGGCGTCGCTGACGGCTTTCCCGGTGGTGCCGTCGCTGGATGAATTCCCGGATACGGCGGCTGTGTCGAAGCGGCTGCCGGTGGATGCCAACTCCTACGCGCTGGACAAGTGGCTCGGGACCGCGCCGCGGGTCTGGCCGGAAGATGGACTTGCCGAATATCTGGGTGAGGTTCGCGAGGCCGACGATCGGTACCTGCGCGAGGGCATCGTGCATCCCGGCGTGCTGCAGCGGATCATGAACAAGGTGCTGGTGGACAATGCGCTGCTCGGGCCGTGGATTCACGTCGGCAGCAGGATGCAGTTGTTGGCGACCGCGAACACCGATGACGAGTTGATCGCGCGGGCGAAGGTGACCGCCAATTACGAGAAGAAGGGGCATCGATTCGTCGAGCTCGATGCGCTCATCGTGGCCAACGGTACGACACCCGTGGCGCATTGCCAGCATATCGCGATCACTCAGCCGCGCGAGGTTGCGGTGGCTTGATGTTGTCGAGGAGCGGCGCTCTTCCTTTTCCCTCCCTCAAGCGGCGAAGCCGCGCAGTGGGGAGGCGCGGCGCGAGCTCTTGCGAGCGACGTGACGGGTGGGGTGCCCCACGTGAGGGCGTCGCTCGTGGCACCCCCACCCCGGCCTATCGGCCGACCCTCCCCGCAAGGGGGAGGGATATCGCTGACGCCTGCGCGTCATCGCTGATGCAACTGTCAAACAGCCA
The DNA here is from genome assembly GCF_051811025.1 of Tardiphaga sp. 813_E8_N1_3. Classification (NCBI taxonomy): domain Bacteria; kingdom Pseudomonadati; phylum Pseudomonadota; class Alphaproteobacteria; order Hyphomicrobiales; family Nitrobacteraceae; genus Tardiphaga; species Tardiphaga sp. 813_E8_N1_3. Next base: position 3,044,718 of record NZ_JBPWQE010000001.1, on the reverse strand, counting down.
CTGCCCTTCGGACATGCGTCATCGCCCCTGTTGTTAGCGGCGTGGGGGCGCCGTCGTCTCTTGCATTCCCACCCTCAATCAAGAGGGCGTGCGGAACGCCGGGTGCCCGTTGCACCCTTGGGCCTGATGCGAATGCGGTCTTCCGCAAGGGTAATGCATCAGGACTTTCGGAGGCGCAGGGCGATTGCCCAGCGTTCCGCCCGCGGTGTTTTTTCGACTTGCTTGCACTTTGCCTCAGCGAACGATCCGATCACCGAATTAAAGTCCCAAGGCGATGGGAAGGGAGCCTCAAGCGACTGGGCCGGACACGTTTTGACTTGGTCGTCCGTCACACTGTCCAGGGTAACTTTCCATCCGAAGGCCGGCCGTCTCCTTGCCAGTGGCAGTGCTGGCGCAGATCCGTCCTGCCCGAAGACAGACGTCACCCATGAACCGCGTGACGCCGCATCTCCGGCGTCCACCGCATCCCACCCCGCGAACGTGACGATCGCGATCGCCCCTCTCGGTGGGGCAGGACGTAGGGGAATATAAACCTGATGGGGATGCTGTCAATGGTGGATAGGAAAAAATGTTTAGACACTGTCGTGCCGCCCCACGCTGTCATTCCCCGGCAAACCAATTGGTTTGCCTGAGGGCGCGGGCGCGCCTTCGCGCACGTGAACCCGGAATCTCGACATGTTTTGCGCTGAACACTTCGGGATTCCGGGTTCGCGCTCTGCCGGCTTCGCCGGCGACGCGCGCCCCGGAATGACAGCTTAGGCGGTACGTTGTCGCCCGCTGCTGTCGGATGGGCTATGTCAGAGCGAGATGATCAAGAGGCAGAAATGATGACGGATGTTTTTCGGCTGGATCGCTATCTCGCGCGGATCGGCTTTGACGGACCGGTTGCGCCGGATCTGGCGACACTGACGGCCATTCATGTCGCTCACATCAATGCGCTCCCTTTCGAGGGTCTCAATCCGTTGCTGGGCCTGCCGGTCAAGCTGGACATGGCGTCGTTGCAGCACAAGCTCATTGAAAGCCGACGGGGTGGCTATTGCTATGAGCTGAATGCGATGCTGCGAGCCGCGCTCGAGACGATCGGTTTCAAGGTCACGGGCCTCGGCGCCCGGGTGCGCTGGAATGCGCCGCCGGACAGTCCGCTTGGCCCCAGGACGCACATGCTCCTGAAGGTCGATCTTCCGGACGGATCTTATCTGGCCGATACCGGCTTTGGCGCCTGCATACTCGATGCACCTCTACGGCTCCTCGCGGGGACCGAGCAGCAAACGGCGATGGGGACCTATCGGCTGATCGAAGCGGATGGCCTGTTGTCGCTGAGTGTGAAGCGGGCGGATGGCTGGCGGACGATGTATGTGTTTGACCTCGCGCCGCAACTGCCGTCGGATTACGAGCTCGGCAACTGGTACACATCGACCAGTCCCTTCGTGCCCTTCACCTCGATGCTGGTGATGGAGCGCGTCAGCAACGGCCGGCGTTATAAACTGGTCAATCGCCACCTGATCACGGAGGGACCTGACGGCGAACCGGTGTCTGAGCGCGTGCTCGGCAGCGCTGCAGAGTTGCAGCAGGTTCTCGACGAGACCTTCGGCGTCACGCCGCCGGCATCCGCCGACGAGATATTCGCGGTCATCAACGCCAACGCGGAGCGCCGTTGATCGCTGCGTAATTCCCCGATTTCGACCCGGTTGCGGCGAATGACGCCTTCGGCTAATTCGCCTCGGGATCATCACGAGGGCCGTCAAATGTCGCTGTCATCCGCCAAGAACTACGCGCTGCGCGCCGCCAAGTCGCAGGATCAGAAGGAAGCCACCGAGCTTTTGTCCAAGGCGATCATGGAATTGACACTGGCGATCGAGGCGCAGGACGCCAAGATCAAGAAGATGAACAAGAGCGCATGATCGGGACGCCGATCTCACTGGATCGCGATTGAACCTATTGCGCAGCCGCACGTTCAGTATTCCCCACATCAGAGGATACGACATGAGCGCGCTCAGCAAGATCAAGGAACATATGGAAATCATCGGCGCCGACGGCGTCCATGTCGGCACGGTCGACAAGGTCGAGGGCAACCGCATCAAGCTGACCAAGAAGGACAGCGGCGAGGGCAGCCACAAGGGTCATCATCACTTTATCGATGGCGGTCTGGTCGCTGAGGTTGAGGGCGACAAGGTGCGGCTGTCAGCCAATGGCGACGTCGCCTTTGCCATGGAAGAAGAGAAGTAAGACGGAAAAACCCCGCGGTGTAAACCGCGGGGTTTTCGTTCAGATTACTCAGATGGAGAGCGAGGTAAGGCGCGCCTCACTTCACCTCCATCTGCAGACCTTCCTTGTCGATGATGGTCTTGAACTTGGCCGTCTCGGCCTCGACGAAGGTCTGGAATTGTTGGGGCGTGCCGTAGTCCGACACGGCGCCCATGGCCGCGATGGTCTTCTTGGTCGCATCGGTGGCGAGCAGAACCTTGATCTGCTCATTGAGCGAGGTCACGGCTTCGGTCGGTGTGCTCTTCGGATAGAATACGCCGAACCAGGACGCGACGTCGAACTTCTCCAGCTCGGGCGCCGTCTCGCGCATCGCCGGCACGTTAGGCGCTTGCGCGTTGCGCTGCTGCGTGGTGACGGCAAGGCCGGTCAGCTTGCCGTCGAGCACCTGGGGCAGCGACGGATAGAGATTGTCGAACAGGATCTGGATGTCGCCAGCGAGGGCCGCCTGCAGCGCAGGGCCTGCACCGCGGAACGGCACGTGCTGCATCTTCAATCCGGTGAGCTGCAACCACCATGCGCCGGTGAGATGCGGGCTCTGGCCGACGCCCGACGAGCCATAGTTCAGCTTGTCCGGATTGGCCTTGATATAGGCGATCAGCTCCGGGATCGTCTTGATCGGCACGCTCGGATGCGCGCAGACGATGTTCGGAATCTTGATCATGTTGGAGACTGCCTGCAACTGATCGCTCTTGTAGGTCAGGTTCTTGAAGATGCTGTAGGCGATGGCGTTGGGGCCGGGATTGCCGACCAGGATGGTGTGGCCATCGCCCTTGAGGCGCGCGACTTCGGCGGTGCCGATGGTGCCGCCGCCGCCCGAGCGATTTTCCACCACCACCGACTGGCCCCAGACCGGCTGCAGATGCGCTGCGAGCATACGGCCCATCACGTCGGTGGAGCCGCCGGCTGCAGCGGGCACGATGACGCGGACAGTTTCGGTGGGCTTCCATTCACCGGCGCCGAGGCTCGAACGCGGCAGGATCGCGGCGCTGGTGATCGCGGCGGCGCCGGTGAGTACGCGGCGACGGGTAACCAGATTGGTCATAGCTTCTTCCCTCGATGGTGTCATTTTGGTTTTTGATCTTGCTGAAATCGTAGTGAGGCAGATGGTGGCGGGCAAGCCGACGTTGGTCACAGCGTAAAGAAAAGCCCCGCAGCGTGTGCTGCGGGGCTTTTGCAATTCAGCGATTTGATAGTTTCGCCTAGCGGAAGCTGATCAGCTTGAACAGCGGCGTGAGGTAGCTCATTTCCTGGCCGGAGGTCGGCGTGGTGCGGCTGATGAAGTCGAAAATCTTGCCGTCCTGCATGCCGTAATTGGCGAGCCGGATCACCTTGCGGTTCTTGTCGAAATAAATCGCGATGACGCGCTGGTCGGTGACCTTCTGCGGCATGAACGCGACGACGCGTTCGGCGCGCTGCGAGATGTAATAGAACACTTCGCCTGATAGCGTGGCGACAGTGGAGGGCGTGCCCATCACGATCAGGACCTGATCCTGGCTGGCGCCGATCGGAATCTGCTCCAGCGCGCCGGGGGGCAGGATGTAGCCCTTCTGGAATTGCTCGGCGCAGGCGCCCAGCGTGACGCACAGGGCCGCGACCGCGAGTGCGGCGCGCATGCCGCGCCAGCCACGTGTCAGCCGCGCCTTCGCGCTGGTGGAGGTCGAAATTGTCATAGCGGAGGGGGTCCCATCCTCTTGATTCTCGGGAAGGCCTTGCTTCCGAAAGACTTGCATCCCGGAAGGCGTTGACGTACCGGGCAGAACCTCTGAATGCAACATGCGCGTGCCCGAGAGGCCCGCCTGAGGAACCCAAGATGGTCTGGCCGTTCAGTCACTTCAGAAAGCCCCCGGCGCCGTTGCGCGGCACCATTGAAGCCATCTATGGCATGATCGTGGCGCAGGCGCGAGAACCCTTGTTTTATCGGGACTTGGGAGCACCAGATACGGTAAACGGGCGTTTCGATATGTTGCTGCTTCACATGTGGCTGGTGCTGCGCCGGATGAGTCCCAAGGATGAGTTGTCGCAGGGACTTTTCGACAGGTTCTGCAGCGATATGGACGACAACCTGCGCGAACTCGGCACCAGCGACATGAAGGTGCCGAAGAAAATGCGGGAATTCGGCGATGCGTTTTACGGCCGGACAGGCGCCTATGACGCAGCGCTTGTCGCGGGCAGGGAGCCTCTGGCGGCGGCGCTGTCGAAGAATATCTATAATGGCATGGATATCGAGAACGCCCGGCGTCTCGCTGTCTATGTCGAAGCGGCGAATGCCCGTCTGGGCACGCTGGATCAAACGACACTGACATCAGGCGCGTGGCACTTCCCGTCGCCTGCGGAGACTTTGGTAACGACATGAACAAACCCGACCGCACCGTGGATATTACGCCGCCCTGGAGCGTGCCCATCGCCGTGGTTCAGATCCCGGAGACCGGGCTGGAACGCGACATCGAGGCCACGCCGGAGGAGCGCAAGCGGATCGCAGAACTTGGCGGCCTCGTCAGCGTGGGCGCCGTGAAAGGCGAACTCCTGCTGAGCCCCGTGAAGGGCGGCACGGTGCATGTGACCGGTCGTATCTGGGGCAAGGTCGAGCAGACCTGCGTGGTGACGCTGGACCCGTTGGCTGCCGATTTCGAGGAAGAGATCGACGTGATTTTCGCGCCGCCCTCGCAGATTCGCGAACTCGCCGAATCGGTGGACGAGGACGTCGAGAGCGACGAGGAGACCCCGGACCCGCCGGAGCCGATCGAAAACGGCTTCATCGACCTCGGCAAACTGGCGACCGACGCGCTGTTTCTGGGACTGGACCCGTATCCCCGTAAGCCGGATGCGGTGTTCGAGCCGGTGGTCGAGGTTCCGGACCCGGAAGAGCACCCGTTTGCGGCCCTGAAAGCGCTGAAAACGGCCCCTGAGACGCCCAAATCCAAAAAACCCGGCAAGAACTGAGCAAGGGCTGAGACCGGGGGCCGATTCCACGCCCCGTGCGGCTGGCGGGACAAAAGCGCCCGGTCAAGATGTTGTATCGGGTCACGGAAACGCTATTGTCCCCGGCCGAAATCGGGTTAATGCCATAACTTCGCCGTCTGCCGCCCAATGCGGCAGACTTCGTCCGCGGCCACGAGCGTCACAGGCCGCAAGAGACAGGTTTCCGGAACGTCCATGCCGAAAAAGGTTCGCATCGCGCTAGACGCCATGGGTGGCGACATAGGCGCATCGGTGGTCATTCCCGGCGCTGCGATTTCGTTGACCCGGCATCCCGACAGTGAGTTCCTGCTGTTTGGTGACAGCGCGCTGATCGAGAAAGAACTCGCCAATCATCCGGCACTGAAGGCCGTATCGAAGGTGATCCATACCGACGTTGCTGTCAGCATGCATGAGAAGCCGAGCCAGGCGCTGCGCCGTGGCCGCAAGGTCTCGTCCATGTGGCTGGCCATCGAGGCGGTGAAGAAGGGCGAGGCCGATGTCGCGGTGTCCGCCGGTAACACCGGCGCGCTGATGGCGATGGCACGTTTTTGCCTGCGCATGCTCGACGGTATCGAACGTCCCGGCCTAGCCGCGATCTGGCCGACCACGCGTGGCGACTCGGTCGTGCTCGATCTCGGCGCCACGATCGGCGGCGACGCCAACCATCTGAAGACCCTCGCTGTCATGGGCAGCGCCATGGCCAGCGCGCTGTTCGATCTGGCCCGGCCGACGGTCGGCCTGCTCAATATCGGCGTCGAGGAAATCAAGGGCGGCGACGAGATCCGCGATGCCGCCGAACTGCTGCGCACCGCGAACCTGCCGCAGCTCGAATTCGTCGGTTTCGTCGAGGGTGACGGCATCGGCCGCGGCGATGCCGACGTGATCGTCACCGAAGGCTTCAGCGGCAATATCGCGCTCAAGGCGGCGGAAGGCACCGCGCGCCAGTTCGCCGAATATCTGCGCAATGCCATGGCCCGCACCTGGCGCTCGCGCATCGGCTACCTGTTCGCCAAGAACGCCTTCAAGGCGGTGCGCGACAAGGTCGATCCGAACAAGTCCAACGGCGCGGTGTTTCTCGGCCTGCGCGGCATCGTGGTGAAGAGCCACGGTGGCACCAATGCCGACGGTTTCGCCTATGCGGTGGATGTCGGTTACGACATGGTCCGCTACGACCTTCTCACCAAGATCAATCAAATGCTCAACCGCGACGGCCAAGCGCTCCCTGCGAGCCCGGCTGCGCAGGAGGCTGTCTCGTGACTGCGATACGTTCGGTCGTGCTCGGCTGCGGCTCTTACCTGCCGGAGCGGATTCTGACCAATGCCGAACTGGCATCCAAGGTTGACACATCGGACGAGTGGATCGTCCAGCGCACCGGTATCAAGCAGCGCCACATCGCTGCGGACGGCGAGTTCACCTCGCATCTGGCGATCAAGGCCGCGCAGGCGGCGCTGGCCAATGCCGGCGTCGACGCGCAGTCCATCGACCTGATCGTGCTGGCGACCTCGACGCCGGACAATACGTTCCCGGCGACGGCCGTTGCGGTGCAGAACGCGCTCGGCATCACCCATGGTGCGGCGTTCGATCTGCAGGCGGTGTGTTCCGGCTTCATCTTTGGACTCACCACCGCCGACAGCCTGCTGCGCACCGGCGCCGGCAAGCGTGCGCTGGTAATCGGCGCGGAGACGTTCTCGCGGATTCTCGACTGGACCGATCGCGGAACCTGCGTGCTGTTCGGCGATGGCGCCGGTGCAGTGGTGCTGGAAGCACAGACGCAGCCCGGCGAAGCCAGCGATCGCGGCGTGCTGACCACGCATTTGCGCTCGGACGGCCGGCACAAGGAAAAGCTGTTCGTCGATGGCGGTCCGTCTTCGACGCAGACGGTGGGCTACCTGCGCATGGAAGGCCGCGAGGTCTTCAAACATGCGGTGGGTATGATCACCGACGTGATCGTCGATGCCTTCAAAGCCACCGGTGCCAGCGCCGAGACCATCGACTGGTTCGTGCCGCATCAGGCCAACAAGCGCATTATCGATGCGTCGGCGCATAAACTGCATATTGCACCGCAAAAGGTGGTGCTGACCGTGGACCTTCACGGCAACACGTCGGCGGCGTCGATTCCGCTCGCACTATCGGTGGCGGTAAACGACGGCCGCATCAAGAAGGGCGACCTCGTGCTGCTCGAAGCCATGGGCGGCGGCTTCACCTGGGGGTCTGCACTCATTCGCTGGTGATGCGCTGGTGATGATGCAGATCGACAACATCTCAAATTGTCATGATTTTCCATGCCTTTGCATCGATGGTGACTGTTGACCGGAGCGCGTTAACCTCCTAATTTCTGACGCGAATTTGGTTCGCCGAGAGTAGTTGGGGCAGGCGATGACGGGCACGGGAAAAACAGTCACACGCGTTGATCTGTGCGAAGCGGTCTACCAAAAGGTAGGTCTCTCGCGCACGGAGTCGTCCGCGTTTGTTGAACTGGTTTTGAAAGAAATTACGGATTGTCTGGAGAAGGGCGAGACAGTGAAGCTGTCGTCGTTCGGCTCCTTCATGGTGCGCAAAAAAGGCGAGCGCATCGGCCGCAATCCGAAGACGGGCACAGAAGTACCGATCTCGCCGCGGCGAGTGATGGTATTCAAGCCGTCGGCGATTCTGAAACAGCGGATCAATGGCGACAGTACCGCAGTTGGCAACGGTAAAGATCACGACGAGTAGCTAGAGAACCAGGTTTAAATAAAGACTTGGCGAACCACAGGGATCCTGCACTTGGACAAAGCGCCGGATGCGTTTCGAACCATAAGCGAGGTCGCTGACGATCTCGATATACCGCAGCATGTTCTGCGGTTCTGGGAAACGCGGTTCACTCAAATCAAACCGATGAAGCGATCCGGCGGCCGGCGATATTATCGCCCGGACGATGTCGATCTGCTGCGTGGCATCCGCCGGTTGCTCTACGGCGAAGGCTACACCATCCGCGGTGTGCAACGAATCCTGAAAGAGAACGGCATCAAATCGGTGCAGGGGCTGGTCGATGGCCACGCTGCGCCGAGCTTCGCGCCGACGTCTGCCGCCATCGCACCGCGCGTCCAGGCGAAGCGTCCCGTGGTCGAAGAGGATCACGAGGAAGAAGAGGCCGAGGACGAGGCGGAACGCGACGAGGAGATCGAGGAAGCGGCTGAAGACGAAGCCGACGCTGACGCCGAAGACACTGAGGACGAGGAAGAAGAGGGCGACGAGGACGACGGCGAAGAGGGTGAGGACGAAGAGGCTGAGGACGAAGAAGACGAGGAGGAAGCTGCTGCCGCTCCCGTCGCCGGCCGCCGCGAACCTCCGATGACGTCGGCGTCGCCGCGCGTGGAGCCACTGCTGCAGCGGCCGCCGTCGCGGGCAAACCCCGTATTGGCAAATCCTGTTGCGGCACGGCCCGAACCGGCGATGTCGGCTCCGACGCAGAGCGCAAGACCGGCTGCAGTCCCGAGCCCAAGGCCGAACCCGCAGCGCCGGCTGGAGCGCGAGCGGCTGGAAGCTGTGCTCGAGGAGCTGCTGGCGGCGCGCCGGGCGCTCGATACGGCGATGAAGGACGGCTAGCTGCGGTCCCACAACCAATCCGTTTCAATCCGCTCAGGCTTCTTGCGCCTCGGACGGATCGAAGCTACACGATGCCCCATCGGAGCGTAGCGCAGCCCGGTTAGCGCACTAGTCTGGGAGACTAGGGGTCGGAGGTTCGAATCCTCTCGCTCCGACCATTTTTCCACATAATTTCAAGATATTAGAAGCCTCGCATGCGAGCGATGCCGCCTGGATTGGGCGGCCTCGATCGAGCTCTCGTGACGTGGGCCTTACGATTTCGGTTCGACGAAATCACCGTGAATTACGTCGTCTTTCCGTCCGGCGAACCAGAGAAGCCCGACATAAGCCGCCGCACAAACAAGGAAGCCGAGGACAATAATCTCTAACATAAAATCTACTCTACGCTGAAAACATTAGACTTCTCCCGGCTCCGGGTTCCGTCAATTGCCCCGGCCGCACTCCTTAATGAATCCTTGCCGTCGTGACCCTTTGGCCACAGATGCCGGTGGCCACGAATCCCGATGTCCTTTGGAAGGGTGGTCAGGCAGGTGGCGCCGAGGTGTCTTTTTTGCGCCAATGGAACTCTTGGTCATCGAGCCGATTATCCTGAAAACAGGAGGCTCGCATGGCAAGTCACTGGCATACCGCAGATGGTCCGACGGAGATCCGGCATGACGATGATATCGGCTATTACGGTGGTTGGACCATCAGCGGGTTAGCGGTGGTTGCGACCATCACGGCTGTTTGGCTGTTTGGTATCTAGGCCACTGCGTAACTAAAGCACTTGCGGCGAGTAACGACGCAGCAGCGATGCGCGCGAACACTGGATGATGGTGACGAAAAAGGCCCGGAGCATATGCTCCGGGCCTTCGTCAATTTAGTCAACCGCGGTTAGTAGTAACCGTAGCTGCGATAGTAGCGGGGACCGCCATAGTAGCCGTCGCCGTAACCGTAGCGCGGACCATAGGCATAACGCGGGCCGTAGTGGCGCGGGCCGTAACCATATCCGTAACCGGGGCCGTAAGCGCCATAGGCACCGGCTGCCAATGCGCCAGCTGCGATGCCAAGTCCGATCGCGGCGCCGCGACCGCCACGGGCCTCCGCGGGTTTCGATGCGATCGACGCTGCGCCGACGGCAGCGACGGTGGCAAGAATAAGTGCTGTCTTCTTCATGCTGCTTCTCCTTCGTATCGAGAAGTCAACGTGTCGGTGTTTTGAAGGTTCAGTTCCAATTCATGGCATATCGACCACAAATTTTGCGGCGATGGGGGAACGAATAATTTCGCTCGATCAGCGAGCGGCGTTCAGCTTTACGCGTTTCAACCCAAAGCGAGATGCGCGTGCATCGTCGATCATCTCGCAGCTCATGGCGGGTCCAGAAAAAGATAATGGCCCGGAGCGAACTCCGAGCCATCAAACGCAGACGTACATCCGGTCCGCGCTTCCTTGACTCCACAGTGAGTCGAGAAGGTTAATAAATGTCTAATGCTAATCCGTGACGGCATGATGACCGATCGCGGTCATCCCGTTGGACCTTCGACTTCCTTGTGATCCTTGTCAGGCAAGATGCCGCTGCCGGGCGTCTTGTTCTCGTCGGTCAGTTCCGGCTTGTCGTGCGGCCCGGCCGGCGAAATTTTTTGATCGGGCTTTGGCTGTTTGTCGAAGGCGCGGTTCTTTGTCTGCTGTGTCATGCAAAGACAACGGCGAGGTTTCGCGCCGGTTCCGTTCCGTTGCGCATGATGCACGCGACAAACGTCTTCGATTTCGCGCGATTCGATCACGCGCGACGAATTATGCGGAACCATCCGGACAACATCGACTTGTCCTACGATACTTTTAAAGGAAGGAATAAATTGTCATGATCAAGAAACTGGCTTTGCTGGCGGCTGCGGCCGTTCTCTATGTCGCAGCACCTGCAGGCCCCGCGTCTGCGCAGGGCATCAATGTGCAGATCGGCGGCGGTGGTTATCACCATCAGGATCGTGGCTATCATCGCGGTCATGGCTATCGCCAGAGCCGCGCCTATATGCGCCGCGACCGCGACTACGGTCACCGCCATCACGGTTGGGATCGCCGCGGTTCGCGCACCAAGACCGTGATCGTTCGCTAACGCACGTCTATGATTCGAACAAAGCAGCCTCGCGCAAGCGGGGCTGTTTTCGTTTGTGAGTTTGTCAGACGCTGCTTGGCGGCGTGGACGCCGCACGCAATTGCGCCGTTGCCATGTATTGCTGCGTGGCCACGAACATGCCCCACATGATGCCGAGCATCATCCAGAAATGGCGCCAGTGATCGGTGTCGATGATGAAGGCCTCGCCGACCGTGCCGAGATAGGCCGCAAAGACTGCCAGATAGGCGCGCTGCCATGGCACGCGCACGAAAATGTAGCGGAAGCCGAGCAGGGCGGTGATGAACACCAGCGCGGGATAGCACACGCCCGAGATCCAGCCGCCGGACATGAAGGCGTTGAGATAGGAGTTGTGGGTGTCTTCCGGAAAGAAGCGCGTGAATTGCAGCGGGCCGATGCCGAAGGGCAGATCGAGCGCCATCTGCGCGCCGAGCACATGACGGCCGAAACGGCCGAAACGGCCTTCGTCATATTTCTGATCGAAGGAGGCGCGCTGTTTGAACATGTCGGCGATGAAGTCGAACTGCAGCAGGATCACGATCACCAGCGCCACGACGGCGACGGCCGCCAGCGCCATGATGACGATGCGCGAGCGCTGTTTGTTGGACTGGCTGGTCAGCACCATCAGCATCAGCATGAAGGCCGAGGTGATCGCCAGCAGGCCCCAGGCGGCGCGGGAGAAAGCGAGCAGGACGGCGAGCGCGATGATGCCGAGCGCAATGGCGCTGCGGAGCGAGCGACCGAAACCGTCGCTGACGACGCTCTGCAGGCAGAACAGTGCCGGCAGGACCAGAAACGCGCCGAGCACGTTGGGATCCTTGAACGTGCCGGAGGCGCGGCCGTAGAGCGTGAACATCTCCGCGCCGGGGATGAGATGCAGATAGCCGGCGATGCCGGCCAACGACGCCGCCAGTGCGCCGACGATCAGGCCGCGGCGCAAGAGATCGATGCGCGCCAGCGTGTCCTCGGACATCACCAGCGCGACGAAGATCGCCATGATGGCCATGTACCAGGAGGTCAGGATCCAGTTCACGATCGGCGCCTTGTCGAGCAGATAGGCCGCGCAGATCGTGTAGCCGAGATTGACGAGGAACAGCAGGAGCAGCAGCGGCATGAACACCAGCCGCATGCGCAGACCTGACGCGAAGAATACGACCATCGCCGTGAGGGTCGCGATCTCGAAGGGGCTGGGCTCGATGAAGACGATGGCGCCGCCAAACCCCATCGCCCACAGCAGCGCGCGCTGCAGCGTCACCACGGCGGGAGGCGCCGCGGGCGAGGCGATGTAATGATCGGCAGTCGCGTGAGTGCTCATGGCGGCATCACTCTACGCAGGCAGGGTTGACGAGTGGTGTAAGGCAGAGGCTGAGGCCTGCCTCAATACGCGTTCTCGTTCTTGGTCAGCATTGAAACCGGCGTTTTCAGCATGATGTAGACGTCGAACAGCACTGACCAGTTCTCGATGTAGTAGAGATCGAACTCGACGCGCTTCTGCAGTTTCTCCTCGCTGTCGACTTCACCGCGCCAGCCATTGACCTGCGCCCAGCCGGTGATCCCGGGCTTGACGCGGTGGCGAGCGAAATAGCCGTCGACGGCCTCGTCTAGCAGTTGGCTCTGCACCCTCTGTTGAACGGCGTGGGGACGGGGGCCGACCAGCGACAGGTTGTTCTTGAACACGACGTTGAACAGCTGCGGCAATTCGTCGATGGAGGATTTGCGGATGAAGCGGCCGACGCGGGTGACGCGCTTGTCGCCCTTTGTCACGACGGTCTTGGCCAGCGGATCGGCCTGGTCGTGATAGAGCGAGCGAAACTTGAACACGTCGATGCGCTCGTTGTTGAAGCCGAAGCGCTTCTGCCGGAACAGCACCGGGCCTGGGCTGTCGAGCTTGATGGCGATGGCGACCAGCGCCATGAAGGGCAATGCAGCGAGCAGGACCAACCCGCCGACGATATGGTCGAACAGCCACTTCATCACCAGATCCCAGTCGGTGATCGGCGCCTCGAACACGTCGAGGGTCGGCACCTTGCCGAGATAGGAATAGGAACGGGGGCGGAAGCGCAGCTTGTTGGTATGCGCGGACAGGCGGATATCCACCGGCAGGACCCACAGCTTCTTCAGCATTTCCAGAATGCGCGTCTCCGCCGAGATCGGCAGCGCGAACAACACGAGATCGACGCGGGTGCGTCGCGCGAATTCGATGATATCATCGACCTTGCCGAGCTTCGGCGCGCCGGAGATCGTGTCCATCGAGCGCTTGTCGTTACGGTCGTCGAACACGCCAAGGATCTGGATGTCGGAATCTTCTTGCGCATTGAGGTCCCTGATCAGCGTCTCGCCATTGGAATCGGCGCCGACAATGATGGTGCGGCGGTCGAGCCGCCCCTGATGCGCCCAGCGCTTGATCAGCGCGCGCACGACGGCGCGTTCCGCGATCAGGGCGAACAGACCGATGAAGAAGAACGAGGAAAGCCAGACACGCGACACCGCGCCGCCGACCTTGGCAAAGAACGAGACGCCGATGAACAACAGGAACACGAAGGCCCATGCCGACGCCATGCGCGTGAGCTGCTTGATGTGGCCGCGGAAGACCTGCACCTGATAGATGTCGGCAGACTGGAAACACACCACGGCAGCAGCAGCCATCGCGAGGATCGCGGCGAGGTATTCCCATCTGAAGCCAGCTTCTGGCGCAACATAGAGCAGGTTGAGCGCAATGCCGATGATGCTGAGCATCAGGAAATCGACCACGCGGACGACGCCCGTGATGACGACGGGCGAATAGGCGGCGCGCACCTTCTGATCAGCAACGGCGAGTGCCTCCGGCGTGAGGCGCCGACGACGTTCGAACTGGCGCTGGCCGGGCGCGTCCGTCGCGGCCGCGTCGATCATTGAGCGTGCGTTGATCGGGTCCAAGGTGAAATGTCCGTTGTTTCGCTGGCGTGCGATGTCGCACGTCAAGCCTACCGCTTTTCGTGAGAATTACCGGACAAATCAGAATATTTGGTTACAGGTTAAGGAGAGTTAACGCTTCGCAAATGCGCTGCGATAGCCGTCGATGACGCCCTCGACCATCGCGTCCTGCGAGAAATGTTCCGCGATGCGCTCACGGAGCAACTGTGCACGGGCGCGCGCAGCGGCGATGTCGTCGAGAGCAGTTTTGATCGCGGCGGCCATGGCGTCGACATTGTTCGACTGGAACAAGGCGGAGGTGTGCGAGCCGAAGATTTCCGGAATGCCGCCGACATTGGCAGCGATCATCGGAACGCCTGCGGCGGCGGCCTCGATCACGACATAGGGCATCGAGTCGCCGCGCGATGGAACCACCAGCAGGCGTCCTTTCGAGAAACCGTAACGCGGTTTGACGTGGCCGATGAAACGCACGGCGCTCCCGAGGCCGAGGCGCTGGATCTGCGCCTTCAAAGCGTTGGTCTCTTCGCCGTCGCCGCCAAGCGTCAGGGTGACGGGCTGGCCGTCGGCACGCAGGCGCGCGACGGCATCGACCAGCAGATCCGCGCCCTTGATGCGGCGGAACTCGCCGACATAGCAGACATCGGTCGCGTCATCGGCAGGCTCGACGGGATCGAATTCCCCTGACGTCACGCCGTTGAACACGCATTTCACGAGGCCTGACGGCGTGCCGATCATGCGCTGATAGGTGTCGCGGGCGAAGGCGCTCTCGAACAGGAACAGTTCAGTGCGGTTCATCAGCGCGCGTTCGAGGCGGCTGTAGAAGGCGCCTTTCGCCGTATTTTGCGGATAATGCAGCGAGCCGCCATGTGGCGTGTAGATGCGGATGACGTTGTTCGACTTTGCCTTCAGACGCACGAAGGCGCCGGCCTTGGCGCCATGGCCATGCAGCACGTCCGGCTTCAGCCGGCTGACGAGGCGCATGAACTGCATCCAGATCAGAACGTCGCCCGGATGGGGCTCGCGGTGGATCGGCAGGCGATAGGTGCCCAGTTTCAGGCGCGGCGCGATCTCGGCCAGTGCCTCGCGCGCACGGTCGCCGCCGGTCAGACTGTCGGCGACGATGCCCACTTCATGGCCGCGATCGGCCTGTCCGTTGGCGACATCGATGATATGGCGAAAGATGCCGCCGACCGGCGCGCGGACAGCGTGCAGGATGCGAAGCGGCGTGTCCGAAGGTGCGCTCATGATCAGAATCGGCATTCGCTGACGAGGAGGGCGTCGCCGGGAGCTGGAACGCGCATCGGAAAATCCCTGAAGCAATTGAATCCAATAAGAGGCTTCGTCGTTAAAAAACCGTGTGGATTCAGGCTTCCGCTGCAACGTCCCGGTATCAGCCTGCCAATTAACCGCGCGGCAACCTTAATCGTCTTTAATCGATTCCGTTGAGTAGACGCAGTGGCGTTTGGGTGGGGTAGGCGATGCGTTTGGCATTCTGGCGTGCAGGCAAAGGCGATGCGTCGGTCGAACGGGCCATCAAGGCGCCAACCATGCCAAACCCGGTTTCACGCAAAAATCCCGAGAAGAAAGCAGGGCGTGTGATCGCTGCGCCGGCGCCCGATCTCGGCGACCTCGATCTGCGCGCGCTGTGGCAGGCGCTTGTCCGTCGCAAGATGTGGATTCTCGTTCCGACGCTGATGGCGCTTGTCGGCTCACTCCTTATCGTCAACCTGATTACGCCGCGCTTCAAGTCCGAAGCGCGCATCTTGATCGACGGACGTGAAAACGTTTTCCTGCGGCCAAGCGGCGAGCGCAACGAGGAGCGTACCTCCCTAGACGCGGAAGCCGTGACCAGCCAGGTGCAGCTGCTGCTGTCGCGCGATCTCGCCCGTGAGATCATCAAGAAGAACAAGCTTGCCGAGCGCCCGGAATTCGATCCGGTGTTGCAGGGCGCACAGCCATGGCGGTCGCTGCTCGGCCTGATGGGTATTGGCCGCGATCCGTTCTCGATGACGCCTGAAGAACGCGTGCTCGATGCTTATTACGAGCGCCTGACGGCCTATGCGGTCGACAAGTCACGCGTCATGGTCGTCGAATTCCAGTCGCGCGATCCCGAACTCGCCGCGCGCGTCGCCAATTCCATCGCCGACGGCTATCTGGTGATGCAGCAGAACGCGCGGCAGAATCAGGCGCGATCGGCCGGACAATGGCTGTCCGGCGAGATCGATGACCTGCGCAAGAAGGTCGTCGAGGCGGAAGCGCGCGCGGAGGAATTCCGCTCCAAGTCCAGCCTGTTCATCGGGACCAACAATACGTCGCTCTCGAACCAGCAGCTCGGCGAGATCAACAGCCAGCTCAACAATGCGCGCTCGTTGAAGTCTGACGCTGAATCCAAGGCGCGGCTCATCAAGGACATGCTGCAGACCGGCAAGCCGATCGAATTCTCGGAGGTGCTGAATTCCGACCTGATCCGCCGGCTGTCCGAGCAGCGCGTGACGCTGCGTGCGCAGCTTGCCGAACAGTCCTCGACGCTGCTCGACGCGCATCCGCGCATCAAGGAATTGCGGGCGCAGCTCGGCGATCTCGACAAGCAATTGCGCGACGA
Source organism: Tardiphaga sp. 813_E8_N1_3 (assembly GCF_051811025.1). Classification (NCBI taxonomy): domain Bacteria; kingdom Pseudomonadati; phylum Pseudomonadota; class Alphaproteobacteria; order Hyphomicrobiales; family Nitrobacteraceae; genus Tardiphaga; species Tardiphaga sp. 813_E8_N1_3. The sequence goes on along the minus strand of NZ_JBPWQE010000001.1, from coordinate 3,028,285 downwards.
AGCTGCGAAACTATCGCGCATCTTCGAGAACGATGCGCGCATTGCCAGCGGCCGCGTCGATGGCCTGACCAACAATCTCGAACAGCTGAAGCGCCAGGCGACGTCCAGCAATGGCCAGGATGTGCAGTTGCGGGCGCTGGAGCGTGAGGCGAGGGCGCAGCGCGATCTGCTCGAATCCTATCTGGCGAAATACCGCGAAGCGTCCACGCGTGAGAATATCGAGGCGGCACCGACCGATGGTCGCATCATCTCCCGCGCCATCGTGTCCAATACGCCGGCCTATCCGAAGAAACTTCCGATCGTGCTGATCGCAACGCTGGCAACGTTGATGTTGACCGCCGGTGGCATCGTCACCAGTGAGTTGCTGCGCATGACCGCGCCGCGCGGTGCTGCGCCGATGATGCCGGTCACGCAGGCCCGCGTCACGGAGCCGGCGTTCAAGCCGTTCGTGGATCAGGCGCCTGCTGCCGTGCGTGAGCCGGAAACTGTCGTTGCGCCGGGCATCGTGCCGGAGCCGGCTCCCGTTGCCGCGCCGCAACCCGTGGTGCGGGATACCCATCCCGAGCTGGCCGCTGGCGTCAGCGAAATCGAGCAGCTGGCGCAGGAGTTTCGCGCTGCTGGCAAATCGGCGCGCAAGATCACGATTCTCGGCACCGGCCACAACGACAATATCGCGCTCACCGCGCTGACGCTCTCGCGCATCCTGTCGCGTGACGCGAAAGTGGTGCTGGTCGATCTGGCCTCGTCGTCGCCGACGCTGGAAGCCGTATCGAATGATCCGCGTGCGCCCGGATTGGCGGAGCTGATGCTGGGCGAGGCGTCGTTCGGCCAGGTCATCACCAAGGACCGGATGTCGGGCCTGCATATGGTGGCGGCTGGCCGCGCCGGCGCCGATCGCTCGCTGTTGCAGTCGCCGCGCCTGACCATGGCGCTGGACGCGCTGCTACGCGTCTACGATCACGTGCTGCTGGATGCCGGCACGGCCGCCGATCTGCCGGCAGGACTTCTGACCGATCAGGCCCGCGCCGTGGTGGTGCCGGAAGTGACCATGAGCATGGATGCGCGCGAGCTGATGGCCGAACAGCTCAAGGCCGTGGGCTTCGCCGACGTGAAGATGTTGCGCTCAACGCCGCCGGCCAACGACCCGGTCGGACCGGGCGGCCGCGTGTTTGCGGCTTAAGCTAGTAGCTGTCATGGCCGGGCTTGTCCCGGCCATCCACGCCTTCTAACGCAACGACTAAGACGTGGATGCCCGGGTCGTCCAGCGAAGCCGCGCTTCGCGCTTTGCCTGAGCATGACGGAGTTTTCATTGCGAACTGCGTTCTTGAAGGTCAGCGCTGAAATGCGTGGCGCAGCATCTGCGCCATCTGCAGCAGGGCCGGGGTCTGTTTCACCAGCCGCTTGGCATGGGCGAAGGACGACAGGCCCATGGCGCCGAGTTTGCCGCGCGTGGTGAGCGGCACGAAACTGTCGAAGATCGGCTCGTCGTCCTTGCAGAACATCCGCTTGTAGTCGTCGCCGCCGATGCCGAGATCCAGCGAGGTCACGCCGCGCTCGGCATAGGCATCGATAATGGTGCGCATCAAGATCAGGCCGGGGCTGTATTTTGCATTCTCCGACATGGTGTAGGTGTTGAACATCATCGAGAAGCGGCTGTCGTCGGCGACGCCGGCGAACATCGCGATCACTTCCTCGTCGCATGCGAGCGCGTGGATATCGATGGTGTAGCCGTCCGCGCGCGGCGTCGTGCAGGCCTGGCGGATGAAGGCTTCGACACCGGGCTCGGCGAACACGTTGGGCAGGTTCTGTTCGGCCATGCGCAGCGGCTTGATGGCGAAGAAGGCGTCGAGCACGCGCTTGACCTCGGCCTCCGTCTTCGCGTGCATGTAGCGATAGCCGGCAAGATTTCGGTACTTGCCTTCCTTGGTCTTGAGGCGCTTGCGGAACGAATTGCTGATGCGATCTGTCGCCGCTTCGCCGGGCACCATCTTCAGCACCGGGCAATCATTGGTCGAGGCCTGACTCGGTAAAAGCGCGAGCGGATTGTCGATGCCGATCCAGCTTTTGGGCTGACGGACCAGCGCGAGGACGTCGACCGTCTCGGTGTGCTTTTGAATTCCGCGCAGCAGCGCGTCGATATCTGCCTTTGTCGCCTGCGCCGCGAAGTCGCGCCGGAACAGTGGCATGTTGAAGGTGACGTGCTTGCCGCCGAGATAGCCGGCGACGCGCATGCCGTTTTCGCGACTGACGGCGAGCGGCAACAACATCAGCGGCTGATGCGCGGCGTCATAGGCGACGACGATGAAGGGCTTCAGCCCTTCCTGGGCGCCGATATGGATCTGCCAGGCCGACTGGAAGTCGAAGCGCTGATAGGGCGTGGAGAGCTGTTCGGACGTCTCAAGGCTGCGCCAGATGGCTTCGGCAGCGCTGAAATCGCTGATTACATCGACGCGTGCGATGCGGCTCGCAGTTGCCATCGCCACAGGTGTTTCCATCACAGCAGCCATGGTCATCGCGAGCCTGTTTCAGATTTTGTTTAGATTTTCAGGTTTGGGCCGACCTTTGCAAAGAAATGTCAACAAACAGTAATGACAATAGCCGACTGGCGAGAGGCATGACGCCGCTTGGGGGAATCTGCGGTGTCATACAAGACCGGTTGGCGCACGGCGCTGGGCTTAGAGCTGACTTATCTCAGCGGCATGCACCGTCTGCTGGAGGGCAGACACGGCGGTGCCGGTATCATCCTCAAATTCGAACGCGTGCGACCGCCCCGGCAGGATGCATTCCAGCCGCTGAAAGTCCACGAGATCACGCCGTGGTTTCTCGACCGCACGATCCGCGCGCTGAAGCGCTGGCCCGTCGATATCGTCGGTATGGACGAGGTGTGTCGCCGCGCTAGCTCACCACGCACGGGACGGCGCTTCGTGGCGCTGACCTTCGATGGCGGCACCCGCGACTTCGTCGATTTCGCCTATCCGCTGCTGGCGGCGCATGAGGTGCCGTTTACACTCTATCTGCCGAGCGCCTTTGCCGACGGGCTCGGCGCCATGTGGTGGCTGGCACTGGAGCAGGCGATCGCAACGCATGATCGCATTAGCCTGATCATCGATCACCGGCAGCGGCATTTCGAAACCGCCTCGGTCGCTGACAAATATCGCGCCTATTACTATCTCGATAGCTGGCTGCGGACGTTGCCGCCGCACGAATTGGCCGTTGCGACGGACGATCTCTGCAAACGCTATTCGGTCGATAGTGCGACCCTGTCACATCATGCTGCGATGCATTGGGACGATGTGGCCACGTTTGCGGGGAATCCGGGGGCGACGATCGGCAGCAGCACGGTCAACTACCCGGCGCTCGCCAATCTCGGCGACAGCGCGGCCTCGCGCGAGATCGCCATGGGACGGGCGGTGGCACAGGCTGCGCTGCCCTATGAGCCGCGGCATTTTGCCTATCCGTTCGGCGATAAAGCCTCATTCGACAGGCGTCACGTTGCGATGGTGGCGCAGGCCGGCTTTGCCAGCGCCGTGACATCGCTCCCCGGTGTCATCGAGGCCAATGGTGGATCGGATCTTCTCGCGCTGTCGCGGCTGGCCTGGGACGGCCGGCGGCAGTCGCTGCGTGCCTTGCGGGTGATGGTATCCGGCGTGATGCTCGGCGCGGGTGCGCAGCGCTAGCCGGCCTCGGGATCCACAGGATTGGCCTTGCTCATCCAGCTGATGATCGGCATCGCCGGCAGCACCCAGCCGAGGCCGGCGATGACATAGAAGGCTGCCTGCAGCCAGCCGTTATTAGCCAGCCAGGGGGTCTGCGCGATGGTCATGCCGAGCAGTGACCACACCACCACGAGGATCAGCAGAAAGATGGTTCCGAAGAATTTGCGGGTGCGGATGGGCATGACGGAAATGTGCGGTCCAAAGTCGGTCTGAGATCGGGTTAGGCAAAGTGCCCAACTTTGCAGGCCTTCGCGGGCGGACTATAAGGGGCTCGAAATTTCATTCAAGGCGCTGATTTTGGCGTTGATTTTGCGGCTGTTCCCGAGACCCCTGCGATGACCGCTCCGTCCCAAACCCGCCACAAGGAATTACGCCCGGTGCGTTGGTGGTTGATTGCCGTCGCTGCGATGATCGTGGCGATGGTGCTGGTCGGCGGCGCGACGCGACTCACCGAGTCCGGCCTGTCGATTGTCGAATGGAAGCCGGTGACCGGCGCAATCCCGCCGCTGGATGAATCGCACTGGATCGCGGCCTTCGAGGCCTACAAGCAGATCCCGCAATATCGCGAATTGAATAGTGGGATGACGCTCCATGAGTTCAAGACCATCTTCTGGTGGGAATGGAGCCATCGTCTGCTCGGCCGCGTCATCGGCGTGGTGTTCCTGCTGCCATTCCTCTGGTTCCTGTGGCGCGGCGTTCTCACCTCGGAACTGAAGAAGCGGCTGTGGGTGATCTTCGGTCTCGGCGGCCTGCAGGGCGCGGTGGGCTGGTGGATGGTGGCATCTGGCCTGACCAAGCGCGTGGAAGTCTCGCAATATCGGCTGGCGGTGCATCTGATGCTGGCACTGATCATCTTCGCTGCCATCGTCTGGACGCTCCGCCGCCTAAGCGATCGTGCGCCGGCGCTGGCGGCAAGCCGCCTGCGCGTGACGAGCTGGGTGTTACTGGGGCTGACCTTTCTGCAGCTCTATTTCGGTGCGCTGGTCGCGGGCCTGCGCGCCGGTCGCGTGTTCAATACCTGGCCGGAGATCGACGGCGCGCTGATCCCGTCTGCATCACGGCTGTTCTTCGAGGACCCGTGGTGGCGCAACATGTTCGACAACACGCTGACGGTTCAGTTCCAGCATCGCATGACCGCCTATGTGCTGTTCGCACTGGCGATCTGGCATGTGATTGACGCGATCCGCGCGCGGGCAGGGGCACCGGTTGTCAATGGCGCGCTGTGGCTGGCGGCATCGATCGCGGTGCAGGCTGCGCTCGGCATTCTCACGCTGCTGCATCAGGTGCCAATCGATCTGGCGCTGACGCATCAGGCGGTGGCGATCGTGGTTTTGACGCTGGCAATCCTGCAGGTGGAGCGTATGAAGCCGCGCGGGGCGGTGTTGACGGAACGTCAGCTCGACCTCGCGGTCGGCAAGGCCGCCCAGCTGTTGCGCGTTACCGACTAGAACGATTGTAACGGAGTTGACGCAGTCGTGTGGCTGCGCGGCTTTCGCTCATGCGCGCCGCGCAATAGATAGGGCGCACCGCCACACGGGATTGGGTCATGTCGTCCGTATTCATTCAGGCTGCCGTCATTCTGCTGCGCGAGGGTCTCGAGGCCATGCTCGTGATCGCGGCACTGGCCGGCTATCTCAGGAAATCCGGCGGCGGCCATCGCGTGACCGCACTCTATCTGGGCGCGCTGGCGGCAATTCTCGCCAGCCTAGTCGCCGCCTGGGCCTTTGCGGTGTTCAATTCCGGCGACCACAGCGATGTCTTCGAGGGCATCGTCATCCTGTTTGCTGCGGGCCTGATGCTCTATGTCAGCGGCTGGCTGATGGTGAAGCAGGATCCGCGTGGCTGGCAGGATTATCTGGCGGCGAAGGCGGATCATGCGCTCGCGCAGGATACGGGTCTGGCCGTCGCGATGCTGGCATTTCTCGCGGTGTTTCGTGAGGGCGCCGAGACGGTGCTGTTCATCAACACGCTCGCGACCACCGAAGGTGGCTGGAGCGTCGGACTGTTCGGCGGTCTGGCGGCGGCGACGGCCGGACTGGTCGTGCTGTTTTACTTCATCAACATGATTGCCCAGCGCATCCCGCTGCGGCCGCTGTTCATCATCACCTCAGCCTTCCTGTTCGTAATGGGCATCAAGTTCATCGGCGAGGCGATCCAGGAATTCCAGGAACAGGCGATGATCCCTGTGACCGACGCGCCGGGCTCGGCGTTCCTCACGGCGATCGGTTTCAATCCGACGCTGGAAGCGCTGTCGATCCAGCTGCTGGTGGTGCTGTTCGCGCTGGCGACCTATTCGGTGTTCCAGCGCAATGCACGTTTGATCCGCGAAGCGAAGGCGATGCGCGGTCAGGCCTAGCGCTTCTTAACTTCGCCCCGCTTGCGGGGAGAGGTCGGATTAGGAGCGAAGCGAGTAATCCGGGTGAGGGGGAGCCAGCGAGTGAAACACTGGCTCCCCCTCACCCGACACGGACTGCGTCCGCGCCACCCTGTCCCCGCAAGCGGGGCGAGGGAAGAACTTACGCGTTCAGCGCCTGTTCGAGATCCGCGATCAGATCTTCCTTGTCCTCGATGCCGACAGACAGCCTGACAACGTCGGGCCCGGCGCCGGAGCGCGTCTTGGCTTCGTCGTCGAGCTGGCTGTGGGTGGTCGAAGCCGGGTGGATCACCAGCGAACGGGTGTCGCCGACATTGGCGAGATGCGAGAATAGTTTCAGGTTCGACACCAGGCTGACGCCGGCGTCGTAGCCGCCCTTCAGGCTGAAGGTGAACACGGCGCCCGCGCCCTTCGGCGCATATTTGCGGGCGAGGGTGTGATAGCGGTTATCCGACAATCCCGAATAATTCACCGCCGCCACTTTCGGATGGGCCGACAGCCATTCGGCGACCGCCTTGGCATTGTCGCTGTGGCGCTGCATGCGCAGCGGCAGCGTTTCGATGCCGGTCTGGATCAGGAACGCGTTGAACGGCGACAACGCCGGGCCGAGATCGCGCAGGCCGAGTACGCGGCAGGCGATGGCGAACGCGAAGTTGCCGAAGGTCTCCTGCAGCTTGATGCCATGATATTCCGGGCGCGGCTCGGACAGCACCGGATATTTGTTGCCTTTCGACCAGTCGAAGGTGCCCGCGTCCACGATGATGCCGCCGAGCGAATTGCCGTGGCCGCCGAGAAACTTGGTCAGCGAATGCACGACGATGTCGGCGCCGTGGTCGATCGGCTTGATCAAATAGGGGGTCGCCAGCGTGTTATCGACGATCAACGGTACGCCGGCCTTGCGGGCAACGGCAGCAACCGCCTCGATGTCGGTGATCGAGCCGGCAGGATTGGCGATCGACTCGATGAAGATTGCCTTGGTCTTGTCAGTCACCGCGCGCTCGAACGAGGGGACGTCATCGGGATCGGCCCACACCACGTTCCAGCCAAAGCTCTTGAAGGCGTGGCTGAACTGGTTGATCGAACCGCCATAGAGTTTGCGCGAGGCGATGAATTCGTCGCCCGGCTGCAGCAGCTGCTGAAACACCACAAGCTGCGCGGCATGGCCGGATGCGACGGCGAGGGCGGCCGTGCCGCCTTCCAGTGCTGCGACACGCTCTTCCAGTACAGCCGTGGTTGGATTGGTGATGCGCGTATAGATGTTGCCGAAGGATTGCAGGCCGAACAGCGAGGCGGCGTGATCCGCGTCGTTGAACACGAACGAAGTGGTCTGATAGATCGGCGTCGCGCGTGCGCCGGTGGTCGGGTCGGGCTGCGCGCCGGCATGGACGGCGAGGGTGGCGAAGCCTGGAATACGATCGTTCATCATCACTCCCTATGGAATAGTCGGTTTGTTGGCGCCAACCTGATCGGGCGCGGCGCTGCCGTCAAGGCGAGGCGGCATTTTGCCGTGACTTCGCAACACTCGTGCTGCGCTGTGTCATTTCAAAGGAAATAAAATCGCGAAACGCACCGTCAGGCGGTGTCGTTCTTGTCCTTGTTATTTTGCTGCGCAACGCGATCGGCCGCAGCGGTGCTGCCGCCGCCAAGGCTGCTGCGATTGAGCGACAGTCGCATGCCTTGTGTGGGGATTGGTGCGCGCTTGGAGCTGAGCGTGCGCGAATTGACACCCATCCACTGGATCTCCGACGACAGCCGGCCATATTCGATCTTGGGGCAGCGGTTCATCACCACCTTGATGCTAGCGGCCTCAAGCTTGGCGGCGGCCTCATCATGGCGCACGCCGAGCTGCATCCAGACCACCTTGGGCAGCGGATTGAGCGTCAGCGCGAGTTCGACGATCGGCATGACATGCTCGGCGCTGCGAAAGATATCGATCATGTCGATCGGACGATCGATCTCCTGCAGCGAGGCGACGAATGGCTTGCCCAGCAGGCTCTTGCCGACCTGGCCCGGATTGATCGGGATCATGTCGTAGCCGCGTTCGGCCAGATACTTGAACACGAAATAGCTCGGCCGCACGTTTTGCGGGGAAGCGCCGACCATCGCGACGGTTTTGACGGTGTTGAGGATCTCGCGGATATAGGCGTCGTTATAGCTGTCGTGGTTCATTTCAATTACCGGTCTTCCCACTTCGGCTCGCGCTTTGCGATGAACGCGCCGATGCCTTCTTCGGCGTCGCGGGCCATCATGTTCTCGGTCATCACCTCAGCGGCGAAGCGATAGGCCTCCGCGAGGCTCATCTCGGCCTGGCGATAGAAAGCTTCCTTGCCGATCTTCACTGTATGCGCCGACTTGCGCGCAATTTGCTCTGCCAGCGCGATCGCCGCATCGCGTTCGGTGCCGGCAGGTACCACGCGGTTGACCAGGCCGATCTCGCGCGCGCGTTCAGCGGAGACAGGCTCGCCGGTCAGCAGCATCTCCATTGCCTGCTTGCGCGGCACGTTGCGCGACAGCGCCACCATGGGTGTCGAGCAGAACAGGCCGATATCGACGCCGGGCGTCGCGAATTTTGCCTGTTCGGAGGCAATGGCGAGATCGCAGCTCGCGACGAGTTGGCAGCCCGCGGCAGTGGCGACGCCTTGCACCGCTGCGATCACCGGCTTCGGCAGCCGCACGATGGCCTGCATCATGGCGCTGCAGATCGTCATCATATGCGCGAAGTAAGCGCGGCCGCGATCGGTGTCTGTACGTCGCGCGGTGAGTTCTTTCAGGTCATGTCCGGCCGAGAAGACCGGGCCGTTGGCGGCGATCACCACGGCGCGCACGGTTTTATCGCCGGCCATGTCATCGAGGGCGGCGTGCAATTCGCCGATCAGTCCTTCGGAGAGACTGTTGCGGGCAGCCGGACGATTCAGCGTCAACACGCCGATGCTGCCGACCGTTTCACGCAGAAGAATGGATGGCCGCGCTGTTTCCGCGCGTGCTGGTTGAACCATGACTTGAGATTCCATCGCTGGGCAGGACCGTCACCATATTGTAACAGGACGGCACAAGCGAGAGCAGGGTGGAGACATGACGACTGCGAAAATGAGCGTGGCTGAACTCGAGGCGTTTCTGAAGCGCGAGTTCCCGCAGGCCTTTGGCGCCGGCGATATCGCGATTGAAAGCGCTGATGGTACCACTTGCCTGCTGCGCCAGACCTATGGCGAACGCATGCTGCGGCCGGGTGGCACGGTATCGGGTCCGACACTGATGGCCCTGGCCGATTTTGCCATGTACGTCGTGCTGCTGTCGGCGATCGGTCCTGTGGGCCTTGCGGTGACCACCAGCCTGAACATCAATTTCCTGCGCAAGGGCTTGCCGGGGCAGGATGTACTGGCAGCCGCCAAGCTGCTGAAACTCGGAAAACGCCTCGCGGTGGGTGAAGTGACCCTGTTATCAGGCACTTCGGCCGATCCGATCGCCCATGTGACCTCGACCTATTCCATTCCGAACGTTGGGTAATTACTAAGGTATTATAGAACCGTAATTATAACGCGATGATTTAATTGATGAATTCTGTCATATTTGGCATTGACGGAATCCGGTCGCTTATTTAGAAACGCCCTCAGTTCGGCGGATCACCGCCGATATCCCCTTTTCATGGATATTCACAATGAAGACGTTTTCGGCAAAGCCCGCCGAGATCACGAAGAAGTGGATCGTCATCGACGCCACTGGTCTCGTGGTGGGCCGGCTGGCCACGCTGGTCGCAATGCGGCTGCGCGGCAAGCATCTCCCGACCTATACCCCGCATGTTGATTGCGGAGACCATGTCATCATCGTCAACGCGGACAAGGTGGTTTTCACCGGCCGCAAGCGTGAAGACAAGGTTTACTATCACCACACCGGCTTCATCGGCGGCATCAAGGAACGTACTGCGAAGTCGATCCTCGAAGGTCGTTTCCCGGAGCGCGTTGTCGAGAAGGCTGTTGAGCGCATGATCCCGCGCGGCCCGCTCGGTCGCGTCCAGTTCGGCAATCTGCGTGTTTATGCCGGTGCAGAGCACCCGCACGAGGCCCAGCAACCAGAAGCATTCGACGTTGGTGCGTTGAACCGCAAGAACAAGAGGGCCGCATAATGTCGGATACCATGCAGTCTCTCGACCAGCTGTCGTCGCTGAAGGTGTCGGCTCCTGATGCGCCGAAGTATGTGAAGAAGATCGACAAGCAGGGCCGCGCCTATGCGACCGGCAAGCGTAAGGACGCTGTCGCTCGTGTCTGGATCAAGCCGGGCGCCGGCAAGGTCGTGGTCAACACCCGTGAAGTCGAAGTGTACTTCGCTCGTCCGGTGCTGCGCATGCTCATCCAGCAGCCGCTGGTCGCTGCAGCCCGCGCTGGCCAGTACGACGTGATCTGCACCGTTGCCGGTGGCGGTCTGTCGGGCCAGGCCGGTGCCGTGCGTCACGGCATCTCCAAGGCTCTGACCTGCTTCGAACCGGATCTGCGCGGCGTCCTCAAGAAGGGCGGATTCCTGACCCGCGACTCGCGTGTCGTCGAGCGCAAGAAGTACGGCAAGGCGAAAGCCCGCAAGTCCTTCCAGTTCTCGAAGCGCTAATTTCTGCTTCGATAAAATTTGCTGCAAATGCGGTGAATACAATTTTGAAAAGGGCGCCTTCGGGCGCCCTTTTTGCGTTCTGGTCCACGATCGGAATGCTGACAGATTGACGCAGTTTTTCGTGAAAACTTGTGCAGGCGTGCAAACGGATTTCCAATCGGTACACTCGTATGTTCGATGATGGCGAAGAGGCCAGTCCGAATCATGATGGTTCGGAAATCTCGCAACAATTGCCGGTGCTCAAATATGTCGCTCGATTCTTCCACGCTCTATCTGGTGGCAACCCTGGTTGCGGCGATGTTGGGCGGGATGCTGCTGTTCTTCGGACGACAGGAAAAGATCGCGGCCCTCAACTGGTGGGGGCTGGCTTACCTGCTCGGCGCCGTATCGGTCGCATTGTGGACACTTGCCGCGTCGCTCCTGGGTGACGTGCTGTCTTTGGCATTCAATGCCGTGGGCTTCGTGGCCTGCGGCATGGTGTGGAACGCTGCGCGCGTGTTCCATGGCCGCAGCCCGAGCTGGGCCGGCCTGTTTCTCGGCGCCATCGCCTGGATCGCTGTCATCTTCACCCTGCCGGCTGAGGCGGCGTCGCTGCGCATGACCATCGGCGCGGGCATCGTGGCGCTCTATGCCATGTTGACGGCCCATGAATTGTGGAACGAGCGTCGCAAGGCGGTGCAAAGGCGCTGGCCGACCATCCTGGTGCCGATGCTGCATGGTTTCGTCCTGATGCTGCCGATCCTGCTCGGCGACCTGCTGCATGGCGATCACAGCAATTTCGGCAACAGCATCTGGGTCACGGCCTTTGCCGTCGAACTCGTGCTCTATGCGGTCGGCACGGTGTTCCTGATCTTCATGCTGGTGTCCGAGCGCGCGGTCACCGCGCACAAGGTCGCGGCATCCTGCGATCCGCTCACCGGTCTGTTTAACCGCCGTGGCTTCTCCGAGGCTACGGCGCGGATGATCGAGCGCGAGGCGAAAGCCGGGCGGCCGGTCACAGTCATGATTTTCGACATCGATCACTTCAAGTCGATCAATGATCGCTTCGGCCATCCCGCCGGCGATGAGGTGCTGAAGCTGTTTGCCACGGTCATCACGCATACGCTGCGGATCACCGATCTCTCTGGCCGCATCGGCGGCGAGGAATTTGCGGCGATGTTGCCCTGCAGCCTGGACGAGGCAATGCAGGCGGCCGAGCGCGTGCGCGAGGCGTTTGCGACCTGCGGCATCCAGGTAGACGAGGCGCCGGTCGCGACCACCGTCAGTATCGGCGTCGCCGGCGGACCGGCCGGCACTGAACTCGACGTCCTGCTCGCTGCGGCCGACACTGCGCTTTACCAGGCCAAGCGCAGCGGCCGTAATCGTGTGCAGGCGGCGGAAGAAGAACCGCTGTCGCTGGAACAGGGGCGTCGTGCTGCGGCGATCGGGCAAGCGGCGCAGGCCAAGCCCGCGGTGGTACGTGCAGCCGTTACGATGACGGCAAACGGCGTGCGCTAAAGTCTGATGCATCAGACTTTGGCTCTTTCTGTCGTTTGAACATGATCTCTCGACAAACGAACTCGTTTGTCGGCGAAAACCGGCATCCACTTTTCGGGATCATGCTCTAAAGGATCCGTTTACCATTCGATCCCTACTGTCATCGCATGATGACCTTGCCCGACTCGACCTCCGACACTGCTTTGATGTCCCTTGAAGCGGCCGCTGCCTCGGCCCGTGCCGGCTTTGCCTGCATGTTTTCGAGCTCGGACGAATACGAGACCGCGCTGATTACCGAACGTCGTGCGCAGGGGCGCTACGGCGTGCAGCACAGCAAGCTGCCGGTCATCGCTTTCATCGGCTGCTGCGTCATGGTCGTCGGCACGGTTCTGCTGTTCGCCTGATCACTTTTCGGCGGCTCCTTCACCGAACCCCGACTTTGCGGTAAAGACACCGACCGCAAAACAAAGGGTCGGGAAACCATGATCACTGAAATCGCACAGATCGACGTCAAGCCGGGCACCGAGAAGGATTTCGAGGCGGCCGTCGCCAAGGCCAAGCCGCTGTTCCTCCGCGCCAAGGGCGGCAAGGGTTTTGAGCTGCACAAGTCGGTCGAGATGCCGTCGCGCTACCGTCTCGTCGCCAAGTGGGAAACCCTCGAAAACCACACCGTCGATTTCCGCGGCTCGCCCGATTTCGCCGAATGGCGCGCGCTGGTGGGCCCGTATTTCGAAACGCCGCCTTATGTCGAGCACACCGAGACCGTGCTGACCACCTGAGTTCGATCAGTAGTAAGGCGGATTAGCCAACGGGTCGCGCGAAGCGCGCCCGATGAGAAACTCCGCATAATCCGCCTTACGCCGCTATCGCCTTATCCTGTGCGGAGGCTTCGTCCTCTTCACGCATGAAGTCGATGACGACCTTTACGATCGCCAGCACCGGCAATGCCAGTGCGAGGCCCCAGACGCCGAACACCACGCCGAGCAGGATCTGGAACGCGAACAGCGTGGCCGGCGGAATATCCAGCGCCTGCCGCTGCAGGATCGGTGTCAGGATGTAGCTCTCCAGCGCATGCACGCCCATGAACAGCGCAAAGGCTGACGCAGCGGCGACCCAGCCCGAGGCGAGGCTGGCGAGCACGACGATCAACCCGCCGAGCAGGGCGCCGACGGTGGGAATGAAGGCGAGCAGGCCGGCCTGAACGCCGAGAATGAAGGCGCTAGGAATCCCGATCAGCTTCAGTCCGATCCAGGTAATGGCGCCGACCACCACCATGGTGAGCATCTGCGCGATCAGCCAGCGCTGCAGCGTGTCGCTGATGCGATCGACGATGACCGTCATCGGCCCGCGATGTTTCCGCGGCGTCAGGTGCAAGAGCCCCTTGCGGTAGACGCTGGGCTGCGCGGCAAACGTTAGTCCCAAGAACAGCACGATGAAGAAGTTGCCGACCGCACCGACGGTGCCGAGCAGGATTTTCAGTGTCTGGCTGACAATGGCGCCACCTGATGATGCGATGGTGCCAGCGCTTGGCAGGCCGCCGCTGGACTTCGGCGTTGAGGTGGCGGGCGACGTGCCGGGCTCCGCGGGCGGATCCGACGTGATGCTGTTGAAATCGAAATAGCTGGTGTCGACGCCGTGCTGCTCAAGATAGGTCTTTACGTTGACGACCTGCGACTTGAGGGTGCCGGACAGCGTCTTGGCCTGATTGGCGATGGTCGATCCGCCCAGATACATCACGCCCACCAGCATCGCGGCGAGCACGATGCAGATCATTGCGAGCCGCATGGGATGCGGGCCGCCCATGAAGCGCCCGAATAATTCCGTCAGCGCATTGAGCGCTACGCCAAGCAGGACCCCTGCGAAGATCAGGAATAGCGTTCCCGAGAAGTACCAAGCGAAGCCTATGAGGATCGCGAAGGACACCGTGGCGATGCCGCCCGCCGTGATCGCCCAGGCAAGGTCACTACGCGTCTGGACATTGGCTTCTGCGGGCACGGTGGATCCTTCGCATTGATTGGACTTTCACTGTTCCGTCAATTGCAACGGGGATCAAGACATATCGCCGCTTTGACGTCTCCGTCGCGATCGTGCATGGCCGATGGGGGAGGCCAATAATAATGGACATGCTGAAATGGGTCGGTCCGCTCGGACTGCTCACTGCCCTGGTGATCGGCGATCAGATCCGGATCAACCGACCCGCGCACAAATATCGGCTGACCATGGAGGTCGAGACGCCGGACGGCGTGAAGGCGGCCTCGAACGTCGTCTCCGTGCATCCCTATCGGGGCTATCAACCTGCCGGCAAGGTGACGTCACGGGGCGATGCCGTGATCGTCGATCTCGGCGGCGGCAGGAACCTTGCCGCGCTGATGTTGCATGACGACAAGGGCAGTGCCGATTTCGACGGTGCCAATTTCGTGGCGATGCGGGCCTATCAGGCGGCCGGACGCAAGATCGCGTTCCGCGACGTCAGCAGCCAGACCGGCGCTGTTCCGGTCACCGGCGAATTGATGCCGGTGCTGGCCAGTTTCTCCGATCCCAGGGATGCCTCGACCATGCGCAGGATGCAGCCCGACGACCTGTCGGCACTAGGCACTGGCACGCGCCTGCGCAGCATCACGGTCGAGGCGGTGCCGAATGGTCTGTGGCCGATCGATTTCGGCGGGCGTCTCGGCGAACCCATCACGCGCGGTGTCACCGCGAAGCTGCCGTGGGCGGCCAGCGAAGGGGAGGCAGCCAGGGCGCTTGCGGCGATCGGCTTCCCGAACGCGCCTGAACCGGCGATGGCTCTCGCCCGGAAATAGGCGCCAGGAGAGGCGCAACAAAAAAGGCGCCCCGTTGCCGGAGCGCCTCGATCGTTTCGCTGTAATCCCTACGGAATTACAGCGAGTAGTACATGTCGAATTCGATCGGGTGCGGCGTCATTTCGTAACGCATCACTTCGGTCATCTTCAGTTCGATATAGCTGTCGATGAAGTCGTCATCGAACACGCCGCCGTTCTTGAGGAAGCCGCGATCCTTGTCGAGGTTCTCGAGGGCTTCGCGGAGCGAACCGCACACCGTCGGGATCGACTTCAGCTCTTCCTTCGGCAGATCGTAGAGGTCCTTGTCCATGGCCGGACCCGGATCGATCTTGTTCTTGATGCCGTCGAGACCGGCCATCAGCATCGCGGCGAAAGCGAGATACGGATTGGCCATCGGATCCGGGAAGCGGACTTCGACGCGCTTGGCCTTCGGGTTGGTGGTGTAGGGGATGCGGCAGGAGGCCGAGCGGTTGCGCGCGGAGTAGGCGAGCAGCACCGGGGCTTCGTAGCCGGGGACCAGACGCTTGTAGGAGTTGGTCGACGGATTGGTGAAGGCGTTGATCGCCTTAGCGTGCTTGATGATGCCGCCGATGTAGTGGAGGCAGGTCTCGGAGAGATCGGCGTATTTGTTGCCGGCGAAGGTCGGCTTGCCGTCCTTCCAGATCGACTGGTGCACATGCATGCCCGAGCCGTTGTCGCCGAAGACCGGCTTCGGCATGAAGGTGGCGGTCTTGCCGTAGATGTGTGCGACCTGATGGATGCAATACTTATAAATCTGCATCTGGTCAGCCATATAGGTCAGCGTGTCGAACTTCATACCGAGTTCGTGCTGGGCGGACGCCACTTCGTGGTGATGCTTCTCGACCTTGACGCCCATGCGCGCCATCGCGCCGAGCATTTCCGAGCGCATGTCCTGCACCGAGTCCTGCGGCGGGACGGGGAAGTAACCGCCCTTGGTGCGGATGCGGTGGCCGAGATTGCCGCCTTCATATTCGGTGCCGGAGTTGGTCGGCAATTCGGACGAGTCGAGCTTGAAGCCTGTGTTGTACGGGTCGCTCGAGAAGCGGACGTCGTCGAACACGAAGAATTCGGCTTCCGGACCGACGAACACGGTGTCGCCGATGCCCATGGACTTGACCATGGCTTCGGCCTTCTTGGCGATGCCGCGCGGGTCGCGGTTATAGGGCTCGCCGGTGGAGGGCTCGAGAATGTCGCAGGTGATGACCATGGTGGTCTCTGCGAAGAACGGATCGATCGTCGCCGTTGCCGGATCCAGCATCAGCATCATGTCGGACTCGTTGATCGCCTTCCAGCCGGCGATCGAGGAACCGTCGAACATGGTGCCTTCGGCAAACATTTCTTCATCGACCATCGAGACGTCGAAGGTCACGTGCTGCCACTTGCCGCGGGGATCGGTGAAACGCAGGTCGACGTACTTGACGTCATTGTCCTTGATGGACTGCAGGACTTCTTTGGCGGTCGTCATGGGGCTCCCTACCTTTTTTGCGGGCCGATTTCCGGGACGTAACAATCTGTCGTGACGATCAGGTCACAACGGCATGTTTTCAACAAGACAAACCGTCAACAACAGAAGGCTGCCGAAGCAGCCTTTTTGGTGACGCCTTGAAGCGTTGAATGTCGGATAGCACCCGGCTTGGAGAGCGTCCAGTCCGTCAGATCGCGTCGAGTCCAGACTCGCCGGTACGGATGCGCACGGCTTCCTCGATGTTCGACACAAAGATCTTGCCGTCACCAATGCGGCCGGTTTGTGCGGCGCGGCGGATGGCATCGATCGCCTTTTCGACGAGGTCGTCGCCAATCACGATCTCGATCTTCACCTTGGGTAGAAAGTCGACGATGTATTCAGCGCCGCGATAAAGTTCGGCGTGGCCCTTCTGACGGCCGAAGCCCTTGGCTTCCGTGACGGTGATGCCTTGCAACCCGACTTCCTGAAGAGCCTCTTTCACCTCGTCCAGCTTGAAGGGCTTGATGATGGCTTCGATCTTTTTCACTGAACGTCTCCCCGGCACTTCCAATCAGGCCGTACGTAGCTTTGACCATTGCGCGTTTTGCGCACACTGTTCGATACCCAATTTCGGGCGTTATTGCGCTGCCGCCACGCCGCACCGACGAAATCTCGCCCGATGCGGTAGACGGTCGGCCACCCCTGTCTCTTAAACAGGTGTCTTTCAACATTTGCCGGTGAGCGCGACGGACCCGAAGCTGGCTTCCCTAAAAGCAGGGTCCGTGCCAAGTTCGCTCCTCGGCTATTTTTGAAGCATTATCAGGTTATTACATCGCACCTGACGAGGTTCGCATCAAGAGTATTCGACTACTTTTGCCTACATAGTGATCAAAGTGATCGTGTGATGTGCAGTTTTACTCTGCTGCGTTCGCGTGTGACGCGAGTGCCTTCCAAAAAGGCGTAGTGAGAAGCGAGATGAATATTCTAACGACCGACGAGATGGCACGCGCCGATCAACTCACGATTGCGGCGGGCACACCAGGCTTCAAACTCATGCGCGCCGCCGGACGGGCGGTTGCTGACGTGGCGGGCGAGATGGCTGAGGAAGGTCCGATCCTGATCGTGGCCGGGCGCGGTAACAATGGTGGCGATGGCTTTGTGGCGGCGGCCGAGCTTGCGGCGCAGGGGCGGGATGTTGCGGTGATCCTGCTGTGCGACCGGGCGACGCTGAAGGGCGACGCGGCATTGGCTGCCAAGGGATGGAAAGGCGAGGTGCTGCCCTGCGATCCCTCGCTGATCGGGCAGCCGGCTTTGATCATCGATGCGTTGTTCGGCGCCGGGCTCAATCGTCCCATCAAGGGCGACCCGCTGATCATGATTGACGCCATCAACGCGGCCGGCGTGCCCGTGCTGGCTGTCGATCTGCCGAGCGGGATCAACGGCGATTCAGGGGCCGTGATGGGCGGCGCTATCAGGGCGACCGAGACCGTGACGTTCTTCAGGCCCAAGCCGGGCCATCTGCTGGTGCCGGGCCGGGTGCATTGTGGCCGGCTGCGGGTGATCGACATCGGCATCGACGAGGATGTGCTGGCGGAAATCCGCCCGCAGACCTTCGAGAACAATCCGGACCTGTGGGCCGACGCGTTTCCGGTGCCGAAAATCAACAGCCACAAATTCTCGCGCGGCCATGCCGTGATTGTCTCCGGCGACATCGCCGCCACCGGCGCTGCCCGGCTGTCCGCCCGCGCCGCGTTGCGAGGCGGGGCAGGCCTGGTGACCGTGGCGTCGCCGCGCGATGCGCTGGCCGTCAATGCCGCCGCGCTGACTGCGGTGATGGTGCGGCCGGTGGATACGGCGGCGGAGTTCGCCGCACTGATCGGCGGCAAGGTGTCGGCCTGCGTGATTGGGCCGGGCGCCGGTGTGGGCGAACGGACGCGCATGTTCGTGGAGTCCATCCTAACCACGAAGCGACACGCGGTGCTCGATGCCGATGCGCTGACCAGCTTCGCCGATGCGCCCGAACGGCTCTTCGGCCTGATCAAGGGGAAGCCGGATGCGGGTGTCGTGCTGACACCGCATGAGGGTGAATTTTCGCGAATATTCAGTAAGATGGATGGGGAACATCCAGCATTATCTAAGCTGGAACGAGTTCGTCTGGCGGCGCAAGAGTCTGGCGCTATCGTGCTGTTGAAGGGACCGGATACGGTCGTGGCATCGCCTGATGGCCGAGCGGCCATCGCTGCCAACGCGCCGCCCTGGCTGGCCACGGCGGGCTCCGGCGATGTGCTGGCCGGCATTATCGGCGCGCTGCTGGCGCAAGGCGTTCCGGCCTATGAGGCCGCCTGCATCGGCGTCTGGATGCATGGCGAGGCAGGCAGCGAGGCCGGCCCCGGGCTGATCGCCGAGGATCTGACCGAGGTGCTGCCGGCGGTGTTCCGCCGGCTCTATGACCAGCTCGGTATCCAATACTGAGAAGGCCTAGTCGACGCCGTACCAGCGGACCTGCCGCGGGGCGGCCCAGTCGGCGACGAAGGCCTCCATCAGCCAGCGACCGACATTGTTGGCAGCAAAGGCGATGCGCTGGGTCTGACCGGCGTCGAGCGCCAGGGTGTCGAGCCAGAACGGCTTCCAGCCGTCATCGAGCCTGTCGAGCAGGCGGACGTGATGGCCGTGGATCTGGAACACCATCGGGCTGGTGGCCCGGTTGGTCAGCGCAAGCACCACAGTACGGCCGGGCTTGGTCCGGAATGCTGGCGGCGTGCTGCCGGACAGATCGATCGGTTTCACCCATTCGGGACTGACGGCGCTCAGGGCCATATCGACGCGCAGCGCGCCCTTGAGATCGAGCTGAGCTGGCAAGCCGTTGGAGGGCAGCGGCGCGGCGGCCGGCAGGGGCGTGGCCCGTAGCGGCGGATCGTTGGACATTTTGATCTGGCCGATCGGCCGGGCGGTCTTGCCGTCATGGAGCAGGATCGCCGAGGTCGATCCCGCCGGCTTGACGGCGTCGAGGAAGACGTCGACCCGGGTTCCGGGTGCCAGCACCACCTGATTGTTACGGGCTGGGAATGGCTCCGAGGGCTGACCGTCGATGGCCATCACACGGACCTCGTGATCGTCAAATTTCAGAGCAACCACATTGCGTTGGCAGCCATTGATAAGACGGAGTCTGAGCCGTTCGTTGATCCGGGCCGACAGATCTAGCGTGGATTTCCGGTTGATCAGGAACAACGCGGCGGCGTCTTTCGGATCATTGGCGGGGGCGAGCAGACTGCCGTCCGGCCTGAGGCGGAAGTCCTCGATCAGCAGCACCTCGTCGCGGTCCACCTCGACCGGATCGCTCTCCTGGACGACCAGGCTGCGAACCTGGGACGGCAGCGCCCGACCGTCGCCGAGCAGGCGCATGTCCAGATACGACGTTCCGGCGCTGCGCATCTGCAGCTTGAACGCGTCCTTGGCCCCGGCCGCGACCGGCTTGCGGTCGAGCAGCGGCCCGATCCCGGACGGGCCGCTAATGCCTCGGCAGTTCAAGGCGATAGGGACCGGCAGCTGATTGGCGAGTTGAACTGTGATCTCGTCGCCGCGGTTGTAACGCAGCGGACCCTGCTGGGCCGAATGGAGCGTCCAGGCCTCAGCGGAGGCGCCGGGCTTCACCGGGAAGGGATCAGCCTTGGCCTGTAGTTCCAGCGCGGCGACGGCTTGCGCGAGGCTGACCCGGGGCAGAATCGGGGCGATCAGCGCGCTCCCGGCGCCTGCAAGCAGGGTCCGGCGCGTGAGGGGGAGGAAGCGGTTCGTCATGCCCAAATCCCGACCATTTTGCCGCGCCAAAGTCCAGTTGCCGGGGCTGCGGCAAGTAAGCCGCTATGTGACCATTTTTTTGCTGCGAACCACGGTCCCCATGTTATAAGCCCGCCGCTCGCGACATCGCGGCCGGACATGATGTTTTTCGCGGGCGTGGCGGAATTGGTAGACGCGCTGGATTTAGGTTCCAGTGACGAAAGTTGTGGGGGTTCGAGTCCCTCCGCCCGCACCAAGCGCACATAGCGTTTGACCATGACGATTTTCGGACATGTTTCCGCAAGGTTGGCCTTGCAGAGACGGTTCGCACCACCGGCGCAGGCTCTGGCCTGATGCCGCACAGATTTACAATGTCCGGGCCATTGGGCCGGACCAAGCGGGAAGAAGATTGACGCCATGCAGGTGAATGAAACCCTCTCCGAGGGATTGAAGCGCGAGTTCTCGGTCAACGTGCCGGCTGCCGACATCGAAGCCAAGGTCGATGCGCGCCTCGATGACATGAAGGGCAAGGTCAAGCTCAACGGCTTCCGCCCGGGCAAAGTTCCCGTCGGTCACCTGAAGCGTCTCTATGGTCGCTCGGTTGCCGCCGAGACCGTCGATGAGTTGATCCGCGACACCAACACGCAGATCTTCACGGAGCGTGGCTTCAAGCTCGCCTCCGAGCCGAAGATCACGATGCCGACCGAGCAGAAGGAAGTCGAAGACATCCTGTCGGGCAAGTCGGACCTCAATTACACCGTCGCGATCGAAGTCGTGCCGCCGATCGCGCTCGCCGACTTCAAGAGCTTCACCGTCGAGAAGCCGGTGGCCGAAGTGACCGATGCGGACGTCGATGAAGCCATCAAGCGCGTCGCCGACCAGAACCGTTCCTTCACCGAGAAGACCGGCAAGGCCGAGTCAGGCGACCGCGTTACGGTCAACTTCAAGGGCACCATCGACGGCGTCGCCTTTGAGGGCGGCACCGGCGAGGAGATCCCGGTTGCGATCGGCTCCAACACCTTCATCCCGGGCTTCGAGGACCAGCTGATCGGCATCGCCGCCGGCGAGACCCGCACCCTCAAGGTGTCGTTCCCGGTCAACTATGCGAGCGAGACGCTGGCCGGTAAGGCCGCCGAGTTCGAGACCACCGCGGCCAAGGTGGAATCGCCGGTCGACACCGTGATCGACGACGAGTTCGCCAAGACCCTCGGCCTCGAGTCCCTCGACAAGCTGAAGGAAGCCGCACGCGAGCGTCTGGTTGCCGAATTCGCCGGTGCGACCCGCCAGCGCGTCAAGCGCCTGCTGCTCGACCGTCTCGACGAGACCCACAAGTTCGATGCGCCTCCGTCGCTGGTCGACGAAGAGTTCAAGCTGATGTGGAATTCGATCCAGCAGGAGATGGCATCGTCGGGCAAGACCTTCGCCGACGAGGACACCACCGAAGAAGCCGCTCAGGAAGAGTATCGCAAGATCGCCGATCGCCGCGTGCGCCTCGGTCTCGTGCTCTCGGAGATCGGCGAGAAGAACAAGATCACCGTCAGCGATGACGAGGTCAGCCGTGCCGTGATCGAGCGCGCCCGTTCGATGCCGGGCCGCGAGAAGGAAGTGTGGGACTTTTACCGCAGCAATCCCAACGCGCTGGCCCAGCTCCGTGCACCGATCTACGAGGACAAGGTCGTCGACTTCATCCTCGAACTGGCCAATGTGACCGAGAAGAAGGTGTCCAAGGACGACCTCTACAAGGACGAGGACGAGAAGACTGCGGCCTGAGCCGCTTCTTCTTATTAGAAGACGTTAAAAGAAACGCCGGCCGGGTCCTCCAGCCGGCGTTTTGACGTTAAGGATACCGCCCGAAACAGGTTCCAAAAGGGCTCCAGCGCTTTGCGGTGGCCGTCCGAATCGGCTTGAACTGAGGTTCAGGGCGGCATGTGGACCGGTGGTCTTGTTGCCGCTCGATTGGTCCATATCTGTGGGCTCTGTTTGTTGTTCCTGCATCACGGGACACTCGTCCTCTCCCGGCAAACCGTAACCGGTTCCAGTCTTGCCGATGGACGTGTGTCTCCTCCAACCTTTCGGGTGATCAATGCGCGATCCGGTAGAAACCTACATGAACCTCGTCCCGATGGTGGTCGAACAGACCAACCGCGGTGAACGGGCTTACGATATCTTTTCGCGCCTTCTTAAGGAGCGCATCATCTTCGTGACCGGTCCGGTCGAAGATGGCATGTCGACGCTGACCGTTGCCCAGCTTCTGTTTCTCGAAGCCGAGAATCCGAAGAAGGAAATCTCGATGTACATCAACTCGCCCGGTGGCGTGGTGACGTCGGGTCTGGCGATCTACGACACGATGCAGTTCATCCGTCCGCCGGTGTCGACGCTGTGCGTCGGTCAGGCCGCGTCGATGGGCTCGCTGTTGCTGACGGCTGGCGCCAAGGACATGCGCTTCGCGCTGCCGAACGCCCGCATCATGGTTCATCAGCCGTCAGGTGGCTTCCAGGGCCAGGCCACCGACATCCTGATTCATGCCAAGGAAGTCGAGAGCCTGAAGCGCCGGCTCAACGAGATCTATGTGAAGCACACGGGACGTGCTTACGAGGACATTCACAACGCGCTCGAGCGCGATAACTTCATGACGGCGGATCAGGCGAAGGATTTCGGGCTGATCGACAAGGTCATCGACAAGCGCGCTGAAGAATCGACCCCGGCGAAGCCGGCCTAAACGACGCCGTTTCGGCGAACATATCGAGACCGAGACAGACGGCGCCCGCGCGCCGCCTGTCCCAAGCCAGCTATCGATCAAGTTATTCCCGAATTGGTACTATGTGCCGACGCCAGCAGACGCGAGAGTTCCGCTTTCGTGCTGGTCGGGTGGTGTCATTCACGCAACGTTCCCCAATTTTCGGGGTTCTCCCGCGCAAATGCCGCAAATCACGCTATTGTCACGCTCCAGGCGATGGAGCCGATTAGCGAATTCTTGATCATCGGCTGTCAGCATGGTTCGCTGATGCGGATCGGTTAGTATCGCGGGGATTCGAGTGAGCCGTGATTCGAGCGGCATTCTGGAACGAGGTCTTTTTTGGTACGGATTTTGCTCTATCTACGGGATATGTCCCGTAACTGGGCGACCGGCAGACAAAGATCGAACGGCGGACGGAGATAGGAATGAGTAAGGTCGGTACCAGCGACTCCAAGAACACGCTGTATTGTTCGTTCTGCGGCAAGAGCCAGCACGAAGTTCGCAAACTGATCGCGGGTCCTACCGTCTTCATCTGCGACGAATGCGTTGAACTCTGCATGGACATCATCCGCGAGGAGAACAAGTCTTCGCTGGTCAAGTCGCGCGACGGCATTCCGACGCCGAAGGAAATCTGCAAGGTGCTCGATGACTACGTCATCGGTCAGTTCCATGCGAAGAAGGTTCTCTCGGTCGCGGTGCATAACCACTACAAGCGCCTCAACCACCAGACCAAACACAACGACGTCGAACTCGCGAAGTCGAACATCCTGCTGATCGGTCCGACCGGTTCGGGCAAGACGCTGCTCGCGCAGACGCTCGCCCGCATTCTGGATGTGCCTTTCACGATGGCCGATGCGACGACGCTGACCGAAGCCGGTTATGTCGGTGAGGACGTCGAGAACATCATCCTGAAGCTGCTGCAGGCTGCCGACTACAATGTCGAGCGTGCGCAGCGCGGCATCGTTTACATCGACGAAATCGACAAGATCTCGCGCAAGTCGGACAATCCGTCGATCACCCGTGACGTGTCGGGTGAGGGCGTGCAGCAGGCACTGCTGAAGATCATGGAAGGCACCGTTGCCTCCGTGCCTCCGCAGGGCGGCCGCAAGCATCCGCAGCAGGAATTCCTGCAGGTGGATACGACGAACATCCTGTTCATCTGCGGCGGTGCGTTCTCTGGCCTCGAGAAGATCATCTCGTCGCGCGGACGGACCACGTCGATCGGCTTCGCAGCGCAGGTTCTGGCACCCGAAGATCGCCGCACCGGTGAAATCTTCCGCCATGTCGAGCCGGAAGATCTTCTGAAGTACGGCCTGATCCCCGAATTCGTCGGCCGTCTGCCAGTGGTCGCGACGCTCGAGGATCTCGACGAGATTTCGTTGAAGAAGATCCTGGTCGAGCCGAAGAACGCGCTGGTCAAGCAGTACCAGCGCCTGTTCGAGATGGAGAACATCGAGCTGACCTTCGCCGACGAGGCGTTGGGCGCGGTGGCCCGCCGGGCTATCGAACGCAAGACCGGTGCACGTGGTCTGCGGTCGATCCTGGAGAGCATCCTGCTCGAAACCATGTTCGATCTGCCCGGTCTGGAAGGTGTCGAGGAAGTCGTCATCTCCAAGGAGGTTGTGGATGGGACGGCTCGCCCGCTCTACATCTACGCCGACCGTTCGGACCGGACCGCCGAGAGCAGCGCAAGCGCCTGATCCACGCGGCTTTCGGGCCCATCGACTTAAGTTCAATAGGCGGCTGCCGGTGATCGGTAGCCGCCTATTTTATTGCTGCTACGCTCTGTAAACCGCCCTTGTTCATGGGTATTTCCGCGACTTGACACCCCCCCGGCCCATAGCCACCTAATGCTCTCGGCGAACACAAAATCTCCCTCAAGATTCGCCATAACGATCCGGACACGTAGAGCCTGAGACGGCCGAGCAAAGACGGAAAATCGGCACCTTGTGCGGTTGCGCCATCGGGCGGACTGCTTGCAAGGGGGCACAGCAAAAGGAATGGGCCATGACTGCCTCCAAACCCCGGCCAACCATTGTTCACGGCGAAAGCCACTCCTATCCGGTGTTGCCGCTGCGCGACATCGTCGTCTTCCCGCACATGATCGTGCCTCTCTTCGTCGGCCGCGAGAAATCAATCCGCGCGCTCGAAGAGGTGATGAAGAACGATGCGCTCATCATGCTCGCCACGCAGAAGAATGCGTCGGATGATGATCCATCGCCGGACTCAATTTACGAGATCGGTACGCTCGCCAGCGTGCTGCAGCTTTTGAAGCTTCCCGACGGCACCGTGAAGGTGCTGGTGGAAGGGCTCGAGCGCGCCAAGGTCGAGAAATATTCCGATCGCACCGAATATTACGAAGCGACTGCAGTCGCGCTGGCCGATACCGAGGCGAAGAGCGTCGAGGCGGAAGCACTGTCGCGTTCGGTGGTCTCGGACTTCGAGAGCTATGTGAAGCTCAACAAGAAGATCTCCGCCGAAGTCGTCGGCGTCGTGCAGGCGATCACTGACTTCGCCAAGCTCGGCGACACCGTCGCATCGCATCTCGCCGTCAAGATCGCGGATCGCCAGGGCATCCTGGAAACGCTGTCCGTCACCGCGCGCCTGGAGAAGGTGCTCGGCCTGATGGAGAGCGAGATCTCGGTGCTGCAGGTCGAGAAGCGCATCCGCTCGCGCGTCAAGCGCCAGATGGAGAAGACCCAGCGTGAGTACTATCTCAACGAGCAGATGAAGGCGATCCAGAAGGAACTCGGCGACGACGAAGGTCGCGACGAGCTGGCCGACATCGAAGAGAAGATCGCCAAGACCAAGCTGTCGAAGGAAGCCCGCGAGAAGGCGCAGCATGAGCTGAAGAAGCTGCGCCAGATGTCGCCGATGTCCGCGGAAGCGACCGTCGTGCGCAACTATCTCGACTGGCTGCTGTCGATTCCGTGGGGCAAGAAGTCCAAGGTCAAGAAGGACCTTGCCGCGGCGCAGGCCGTGCTGGACGACGATCACTACGGGCTCGAGAAGGTCAAGGACCGCATCGTCGAGTACCTCGCGGTGCAGACGCGCGCCAACAAGCTGAGCGGGCCGATCCTGTGCCTCGTCGGACCTCCCGGCGTCGGCAAGACCTCGCTGGGCAAGTCGATCGCCAAGGCTACGGGGCGTGAGTTCGTGCGCGTGTCGCTCGGCGGCGTGCGCGACGAAGCGGAGATCCGTGGACATCGCCGGACCTATATCGGTTCGATGCCCGGCAAGATCATCCAGTCGATGCGCAAGGCGAAGACGACGAATCCGCTCTTCCTGCTGGACGAGATCGACAAGATGGGCGCCGATTTCCGCGGCGATCCGTCGTCGGCTCTGCTTGAGGTCCTCGACCCCGAGCAGAACGGCACCTTTGCCGATCACTATCTGGAGGTCGACTACGATCTGTCGAACGTGATGTTCATCACCACGGCGAACACCCTGAATATTCCGGGGCCGCTGATGGATCGTATGGAGATCATCCGGATCGCCGGCTACACGGAGAACGAGAAGGTCGAGATCGCCCGCAAGCATCTCATTCCGATCGCGCTCTCCAAGCACGGCCTGGATGCCAAGGAATGGTCGATCGACAACGACGCGTTGTTGCTGATGATCCGCCGCTACACCCGCGAAGCGGGCGTGCGTAATCTGGAGCGGGAGCTCTCCACACTGGCCCGCAAGGCCGTGAAGGAGCTGATGCTCTCGAAGAAGAAGGTGGTGAAGGTCACCGAGAAGAATCTCGAAGAGTTTCTGGGCGTGGCGAAGTATCGCTACGGCGAGATCGAGAGCGACGATCAGGTCGGTGTCGTCACCGGTCTGGCATGGACGGATGTCGGTGGTGAGCTGCTCACCATTGAAGGCGTCATGATGCCCGGCAAGGGCCGCATGACCGTCACCGGCAACCTGCGCGACGTGATGAAGGAATCGATCTCGGCGGCGGCGTCCTACGTCCGCTCGCGCGCGATCAACTTCGGGATCGAGCCGCCGCTGTTCGAGCGGCGCGACATCCACGTCCACGTGCCCGAGGGTGCAACGCCGAAGGACGGTCCGTCCGCAGGCGTGGCGATGGCGACGACGATCGTGTCTGTGCTCACGGGCATTCCGATCCGGCACGATGTCGCCATGACCGGCGAAATCACGCTGCGCGGCAGGATCCTGCCGATCGGCGGTCTGAAGGAGAAGTTGTTGGCGGCGGCTCGCGGCGGCATCAAGACGGTGCTGATCCCTGAGGACAATGCCAAGGACCTCACCGAGATCTCCGACGCCATCAAGGGCGGGCTGAACATCATCCCGGTCGCCCGGATGGACGAGGTGATCGCCAACGCCCTGGTAAGGGCGCCGAAGGCGATCGTCTGGGAAGAGGACACCAAGCTGCCGGTGAAGGCCGACGGCGCGGAAGAGGCCGGCAGCGGCCTGACGGCGCACTAAGGCCGGACTTCTCGACAACAATCAGCGGCGCCCTCCGGGGCGCCGCTTTTTTTGTGACATCATCCCGGCACAGATGACGCCATGAGGGAGGAGTGCGACATGCAGATCGACGGCCAATGCCACTGCGGCTTCGTCAGCTATCGCGCGACAATCGATCCGCAGCGGGTGTCGATCTGCCATTGCACGGATTGCCAGACCATGACCGGCTCGGCCTATCGCGTCACCGTGCTGACGCCGGCAGACACGATCGAGATGACGGGCGGTGCACCGAAGATCTATGTCAAGCGTGGCGACAACGGTCTCAACCGGCTGCAGCACTTTTGCGGCGACTGCGGTTCGCCAATGTTCGCCAGTGGCGAGGCGGCTGAGGATAACGAGTGGGGTATTCGCTGGGGCAGTATCCGCCAGCGCGCCGAGCTGCCGCCACGACGTCAGATCTGGTGCCGGTCAGCCTCGCCCTGGATTCATGATCTTGCGGAACTGCCGGCGCGACCGAAGGGATCGAACGATCCGTAGGGCGAGATGATCCACGCAGAACGCCTTGCCGCGGGGAAGTCCCGGCGTTAAAGAGAGGCCGTGAGGGCGGCTAGCTCAGCTGGTTAGAGCATCTCGTTTACACCGAGAGGGTCGGGAGTTCGAATCTCTCGCCGCCTACCATCAAGCCAAATACCCGCAAGGTAGGGCTTTTGAACGATCCGGCACCGGCGGCGATCAGTATTAGTACTTCGCGACCACCGGTCCGTGAAATTTCCAGCTCAGCCGCCCAGTCACTGTCCAGAGGTCCTGCTTGACGGCAACAGAACACGGCTGGCCGAAGCCAGCGCCGCAAGTATATCCCGGTTGAGATTCAAACATGACATCTTTCGTGCCCATCGGCAGATAATCACCCTCGATGCCCAGAATCAGATTGTTGGTCACCGCATATTCGTAACCGGCGCCGACAACGCCGCTCACGCGAGTCTCACTCGCGCTACGCGACGTTGCGCCAATGGGCCTACAATTGCCGGTCGCGGTGGTCCCGTTGCATGTGACGGAATAGTTTTCGTGCACCCAGGCTGCGCCGCCTCTGATGTAGAGCAGGGAGCGGTCCCAGGCATAGCCAGCACGCGCTGTCGCCATGACGATGCTGGAAACATGAGAGTGATCGGTTCGCTGTAGTCCCACACTGGGGATGGCGCTTCCCGTCAGATTTGCCCAATCCCCCGACACTTCCAGGCCGAGTACAGCGCGGCTCCATTGCCAGTTGTAACCGATCTGGCCGCCCGCCAAACCTCCGCTCACATTGAAGCAGCCGTCGTTTTGTTGGATCAAAACCAAGGTCCAGCACGACTGGCCGCCGCCGCCGCCGCCATTCGCGCCGATATAGAAGCCGGACCAGTCATAGGCGGCGGGCACGGCGAGCGGTGCAGCCTTGGTATAGCTGCGGGCCGGCAAGTCCGCGGCCGAGGCCGTTACAGACCCCAACGCCAGCGCGAGGATCGCAGCAGCAAATGTCTTCATGGGGTGATTCCCGAAAATGGATAGGCGGCGAAACAGCGTGAGAGTGTAACCACTGAGTCGAGCAACCGCTGTTGCCGGAGAGATACACTGGCGCTCATTCTGGCTGTTGTCGCCCTTGGCTCACAATGAATCCGCGTTAGCAACGCTGAGCTGGAGTATTTGCCTTGCCTGCCGCCAGTTTCAGTCTGCGCATCGGTCGCAACGCACAGTGTTAGTTGGCGGTGAAGCAAATGGATTTCCGAGATTGAGCCCGGACGCCTATCGCGCGGCGGGAGCTTGTCTCTCTCGCCGGCTGCCATCTCCCGATCCACATCTCTTGCGAGCGTTGCGCCTAGCGCGCCGCCAGTACCTTGGCGAGTTGAACGCCTTCGTTCAACAACGCCATGCGCAGCAGATCATAGGTTGTCTCGGACCCGCATGCGTTTGCCAGCCGCAGGGCTTGCAGCATCGTGGCGATCAGCTCGTCGCTGTCCTTACCGCCCTGAATGACCTGGAACTGATTGGGGGACATCGGCATCAGGCGATCCACCGGGATGTTTGAGGCAGCGCAAAAACACTCTCTTCGATAGCAACACTCTTGCTGACGCGAGCGAAACACTTTTCGCTGACATGAAACAGCACGGCGATGGTCGTCTCGCCATCGATCATGGCTGGCAATCCCAGCGGCTCGATCTCCAGTCCGAAGCCCTGAAGAATAGGGATGCGCAAGGGATTGATGACCGAGGTGAAGCCGGACAGGCCCTCCATCAGGCCATATTCCTGGATTGCGAGCAGCAGTTCGAAATAGTGCCGGCTGCGCCGTTCGGATTTGCGCATGGCAAAGCGCGTCAGCTCCAGTACATCGCGGCGCTGGATCAGCGCGCCATCGACCAGCTGCGCAAAATTCTCGCTGAGCATGTGAGGCAAGACGGTTGGATAGAGGCGAAAGCCGCCGGCGACAGTGCCTGCGTCGTCGGCCGCGACCAGATAGACGGCAGCATCATCGTCATACTGGTCTTTCTCGTGGATGCCATCGACATCAAAGGCGGTCCAGCCGCGCTCTCCGACAAAGACCTCGTGCCGCAGCCGAAACTGCTTGTCCAGGAGATCGCCGAACTGCCCAGCATTACCGCTGTGAATGACCTCGATCATAAAAAGCTCTCCACGCTCGTCTGCGTGGAGAGTTCTCATGATGAGTTTGGTCGCGATATTCCGTGGGCAGGGGATTGACAATTCAGAAAGCGATCAGTCCTTGTGTGATCGCTTCGGCAACGGCCTGCGCGCGCGTATGCGCATTCAACTTGTGCATGGCGGCGGTGACAGTCTTGTTCACCGTATCCTCGGAGATACCGAGAATGACGCTCGTGTCCCAGGCGGTCTTTCCGGCAGCAACCCAGCTGACGACCTCGCGCTCCCTCAAAGTGAGCGCAATCGACTTCGCACGCTGGTGAGAGCGAAGCGTTGCAAAGCGGTTGAACGCATACATGGTGACGAGCTCGATGGCGCCGTGCGCGTCCTCGGTATTTTCGACTTCGTAGCCCGCCAGCGACAGGCCGGCCTGATAGCCGTTCATGCCGTGCACGGGTGCGCAGAGGCCGAACTTCAATCCGTAATCGACGGATGCGATCTCCATGATGGTCCGTGATATCGGACTGACCTCGTCGAGCCGGATGTCGGACCAGGTGAACAGCTCGGGTTGCCGACGGATCCGTGGCGCAACGGGATCGGAGGCATAGAAATTGGACGCGCTATATTGTTCGGCCCATGGCTTGGGCCATACTTTCAGCAACACGCGATCTTCGAACGGTTGGTTGACGCCGGTCGAGGCCAGAAAGCAGATGTGATTGTAGCCGAATGATTTGACCGTAGCGGCCACGATATCGCCAACCGCAGACATGGAGGCGGCATTGGCGATGCTTTCGATGGCCGACAAAGCGGTCTGAAAATGCTTGCCTTTGAATGACCCCATGGCGCGCCTGCATTTCAGCTGAAATGGAGCTATGTTTTTGAGAATTAATTCTTGTTATAATTTATAATTATGTACTGGGGTGAGCATATCGTGGTTGTCACGGCGCGCAATTCGCCATTCGATTGACAGCACAACTATACACCGTTCCGTCACTGCCGGAACGTCGGCCCTCGCTGCTTTGTGCAGCGAGGCGACCGGTTCTTTATTACCACTACGCCCGTTCTTCCCAGATCATCGCCAGATGCACGATGGTCTGCACGGCTTTTTCCATGTCCTGGACGCTGACCCATTCGGTACGGCCATGGAAGGCGTGTTCGCCGGCGAAGATGTTGGGGCAGGGCAGGCCCATGAAGGACAGCCGTGATCCGTCGGTACCGCCGCGGATGCTGCTGCGGACGGGTTTGAGCCCGGCGCGCTGGATCGCTTCCACGGCGTATTCGACCATCTGCGGATAGCGGTCGATCACCTGCTTCATGTTGCGGTATTGCTGCTTGATCTCGACCGTCGCCGTCGAATGCGGATAGGCCATCATCACGTCGTCGACGATGGATTGCAGCAGCGCTTCCTTCTCCGCAAGGCCGTCATCTGTGAAGTCGCGCACGATCAGACTGAGCGTCGCTTTTTCAAGCGCGCCTGAAATGCCGATCGGATGCAGGAAGCCTTGCTTGCCGTCGGTGGTCTCAGGCGAACAGGTGTCTTTCGGCAGTTGCTCGACGATTGCGGCGGCGATCTTGATGGCGTGCTCCATCTTGCCCTTGGCAAAGCCGGGATGCGCGCTGACGCCTTCGATGGTGATGACGGCACCGTCGGCCGAGAAAGTCTCGTCTTCGACATAGCCGGCGGTCTCGCCATCCATGGTGTAGGCGAAGTCAGCGCCCAGCTTTGTCAGG
Organism: Tardiphaga sp. 813_E8_N1_3; assembly: GCF_051811025.1. Taxonomy (NCBI): domain Bacteria; kingdom Pseudomonadati; phylum Pseudomonadota; class Alphaproteobacteria; order Hyphomicrobiales; family Nitrobacteraceae; genus Tardiphaga; species Tardiphaga sp. 813_E8_N1_3. The sequence continues at coordinate 2,996,571 of NZ_JBPWQE010000001.1, read as the reverse complement.
TCGACCTTGTCGACGCCGCGGCCGATCTCTTCATCGGGCGTGAACAGGATCTTGATGGTGCCGTGCCTGATCTGTGGATTGGCAACCAGGAAACGTGCCGCGTCCATGATCTCGGCAAGGCCAGCCTTGTTGTCGGCGCCCAGCAAAGTGGTGCCGTCGGTGGTGATGATGTCATGGCCGATCTGGTCCTTCAGCGCTGGATTGTCGGCGACGCGGATGACCTGCGTTGTGTCCACCGGCAGCACGATATCGCCGCCCCGATAGTTCTTGACGATCTGCGGTCTGACGTCCTTGCCGCTGCAGTCGGGCGAGGTGTCCATATGCGAGCAGAAACATATCACCGGCACTTTCTTGTCCGATGTCGCGGGGATCGTCGCATAGACATAGCCATGCTCGTCGAGATGCGCGTCCCTGAGCCCCAGGTCCCGCAGCTCCTGCGCGAGTACGCGGCCGAGATCCTTCTGCTTTTCGGTCGATGGACAGGTGGGGGAAGCGGGGTCGGACTGAGTGTCGATCACCACATAGCGCAGGAAGCACGCAGTCACGTCATGGGCGAAATCGAAGGGGGGAGTTGCTGTCAAAGGGCACCATCTGATTGCAGAAGTCCTGGCAGCTTAGAAGTTTCATTCCGGGCCGTCACGAGGACGCGGCCCGGAATGAGAAGTTCAAGCGGTCGATCAGACGGCTTCCTTGAGTTCCTTGGCCGGCCGGAACGCGACCTTCTTGCTGGCCGCGATCTCGATCTGCTCGCCGGTCGCCGGGTTGCGACCCATGCGGGCGGCGCGCTTGCGGACTTGAAGGATGCCAAGGCCGACGATGCGGATACGCTCGCCATTCTTGAGGTGGTTGGTGATGCGCTCCACCATGTCACCGAGGATTTCTTCGGCCTTCTTCTTCGACAGCTCGTGATCTTCAGCCAGGGCCGCGGCGAGATGCTTCAGCGTGATGGTGGGAGGAGTGGCCGCTTTCGCGGCGGTGGTGGTTGCAGCTTTTGCCATGAATCTGGCCCTTCTCGTTGGTGGTCTGTCTTAAACCTGTGACGCAGCAGGGCTTAAACGATTCGGAGCGATGCCGCCCCGCTGTTTTGCCTGCAAACAGGGGCTTATTTGCATTTCCGGCCTTAAAACGGCCTTCTCGCAAAGCCTGCAGCGACGCTCTCTTGTGATGTCCCCCGGAATGGTTCTGCAACGTCCTTGACTTCAAAAGGACGTCCCTTTATGTCCAGCCCCACTGCGGGATTGCAGACGATCCACGCGGGAGTAGCTCAGTTGGTTAGAGCGCTGCCCTGTCACGGCAGAGGTCGCGGGTTCGAGTCCCGTCTCTCGCGCCATTCCATCAGGAATGGCGGGATTCAGGTCCATCCGCGGTCATCCCCACAAGTTTCCCCAAGAGAACGATAAAACTGCAGGCGTCTCGCGCGGCATTTGACGCGCCAGCGGTCAGAACGAATCTGCGAGCGCGATTTCCTGCTTCAGCGCCTCGATTCGCCGCGCGGCTTCAGCGCGCGTCAGGTCCTTTTCGAATTGTTTGGGCTGATAGGCCTCGATCGCCAGCGATTTCAGCGTCAGCGCCTGGCCGCGGGTCATCGGGCCGGAGAGGCGATCCGGCAGGCTCTCATACGACGATACCGATGCCGCAATCGCGGGGACAACGATCTCACTGCGGGTGTTCAAAGCCGGGGTCTTCAAAGCCAGGGTCTTTAAAGCAAGGGTCATGGGAACCTCCAAAAATCCGATCTGGATCGAAACAATGGCTTGTCAATTTGTTCTCTTTTTGTTCTATATCGCAAATGACCAAGCTCGCCAACCTGAATTTCAGAATTGCCCGGCTGCGCTACCAGATGAAAGGGGTGCAGTCGGATATCCGGCTGCTGACCAATGCCCAGCTGGATTGTGCCAATGCCGCCATGCGCCTGCGGCGGATGCAGGCCGATCTGCTGGCGCTCATCGCGGAGCGTGAGGTGCTGGCATGTCCGGCGTGAGCGAGCCGCCGCAGCTCAGGATCATCACGTTGCGGGCGCAGATCGCCGAGCTCGGCGCGGCGATCTGTCTGTTGCGACAGGCGGGCATGGACAACGCCGCCGCGGAGTTGCTGCTGGTGCGGAAACGCGCCGAACTGGATGGCATGTTGTGGCAGGGAAGGAGCGCCAGGTCCGACCCGCCGACGGGCGAGGTTTGACGGTCCCGGCGGTTGAGAAGTCATGCCGGATTTTTGAGAATCTGCGGAAGGTTTGTCGCAGCCGGCGATGCATCGGCAAGGTTGCGTTTCGATCGTCGCGCCGCGCATGGCAGAGCATGAAACTGTCAACATCCCTTGTCTTGCATGGCTTGTTGCGCTGCGCTAAGCCTCAGAACCATTCCAATGTTCGAATCTGTGGCAAAGTCAGGGCCGCAGGAGTAAGGCTCGCCGATGAACGGCATCTTGCAGAATTATCTCCCCCTTGTGGTCTTTATCGGCATCGCATCCGTCATCGGTCTGGCCTTGCTGATCGCGCCATTTCTCGTCGCCTACCAGCAGCCAGATCCGGAAAAGCTGTCCGCCTATGAATGCGGATTCAACGCTTTTGACGATGCGCGCATGAAGTTCGATGTGCGGTTCTATCTGGTGGCGATTCTCTTCATCATCTTCGATCTGGAAGTCGCCTTTCTGTTTCCGTGGGCAGTGGCCTTCGGCAAGCTCGGCGCAACCGGCTTCTGGTCGATGATCGTGTTTCTCGGCGTGCTCACCATCGGTTTCGCCTACGAATGGAAGAAAGGCGCGCTCGAATGGGATTGAGCCCAGTCATAGCCTCGGCTCCCGCGATCGCGCAGGCGCCGAAAGGCATCATCGATCCGTCCACCGGCAAGCCGGTCGGCGCGAACGATCCGTATTTTCTCGAGGTCAATGCCGAGCTGTCCGACAAGGGCTTCTTCGTTGCTGCGACCGACGACCTGATCACCTGGGCGCGCACCGGCTCGCTGATGTGGATGACCTTCGGTCTCGCCTGCTGCGCGGTCGAGATGATGCAGGTGTCGATGCCGCGTTACGACGTCGAGCGTTTCGGCTTCGCCCCGCGCGCGTCGCCGCGTCAGTCCGACGTGATGATCGTCGCCGGCACGCTGACCAACAAGATGGCCCCGGCGCTGCGCAAGGTCTATGACCAGATGCCGGAGCCGCGTTACGTCATCTCGATGGGCTCCTGCGCCAATGGCGGCGGCTACTATCACTATTCGTATTCGGTGGTTCGGGGCTGCGACCGTATCGTGCCGATCGACATCTATGTGCCGGGCTGCCCGCCCACCGCAGAAGCGCTGCTCTATGGCGTGCTGCTGCTGCAAAAGAAGATCCGCCGCACCGGCACGATTGAACGCTAAGACTCGCGAACGCTTAAGGCTTTGTCATGGACGATGTGAGGCTCGACACACTGGGTCAGACGATTGTCGGCGCCCTGCCGGGTGCCGCGCTCGCGCATGAGGTGGCGTTCGGCCAGCTGACGATCGCGGTGGAAGCATCGAAGATCGTCGAAGTCGCGCAGTTTCTGCGTGACGATCCACGCTGCCGCTTTGTGAACTTCACCGACGCAACTGCAGTCGATTATCCCGGCCGCGAGAAGCGTTTCGATGTTGTCTATCACCTGATGTCGCCGACGCTGAACACGCGCATTCGCATCAAGTGTCTCGCGTCCGAGACGACCCAGGTGCCGTCGATCATCGACGTGTTTCCCGGCGCCGACTGGTTCGAGCGCGAAGCCTATGATCTCTACGGCGTGATCTTCGTCGGTCATCCCGACATGCGCCGTCTGCTGACCGATTACGGTTTCGACGGCCATCCGCTGCGCAAGGACTTCCCGCTCACAGGCTTCGTCGAGGTTCGTTACGACGACCAGGAGAAGCGGGTGGTTTACGAGCCGGTCCGGCTCAATCAGGAATTCCGCAAGTTCGATTTCCTCTCGCCCTGGGAAGGCGCGGATTATCCCGTGCTGCCCGGTGACGAGAAGGCAGAGGTCAAGCCATGACCGAACAACCCAACGTTCGCAATTTCACGATCAATTTCGGACCGCAGCATCCGGCCGCGCACGGCGTGCTCCGTCTGGTGCTGGAACTCGACGGTGAAGTCGTCGAGCGCGTCGATCCGCATATCGGCCTGCTTCATCGCGGCACCGAGAAGCTGATCGAGCAGAAGACCTATCTGCAGGCGATTCCGTATTTCGACCGGCTCGATTACGTCGCGCCGATGAACCAGGAACACGCGTTCTGTCTGGCTGCTGAAAAGCTGCTGGGCATCACCGTGCCGCGCCGCGGCCAGTTGATCCGCGTGCTGTATTCCGAAATCGGCCGCATCCTGTCGCATCTTCTCAACATCACCACGCAGGCGATGGACGTCGGCGCGCTGACCCCGCCGCTGTGGGGCTTCGAAGAGCGCGAAAAACTGATGGTATTCTATGAGCGTGCCTCGGGCTCGCGCATGCATGCCGCGTTCTTCCGCATCGGCGGCGTGCATCAGGATCTGCCGCCCAAGCTGATCAACGATATCGATGCCTGGTGTGATGCCTTCCCGCAGGTGCTCGACGATCTCGAAACGCTGCTCACCGGCAATCGTATTTTCAAACAGCGCAACGTCGATATCGGCGTGGTCTCGCTGGAAGACGCCTGGAAGTGGGGCTTCTCCGGCGTGATGGTGCGTGGCTCGGGCGCTGCCTGGGATTTGCGCAAGTCGCAGCCGTATGAGTGCTACGCCGAAATGGACTTCGACGTTCCGATCGGCAAGAACGGCGACTGCTACGATCGCTACTGTATTCGTGTCGAAGAGATGCGACAGTCGACGAAGATCATGAAGCAGTGCATCGCCAAGATGCGCGCGCCGGACGGGCAGGGCGCTGTTGCCATCGAGGACAACAAGATTTTCCCGCCGCGTCGCGGCGAGATGAAGCGCTCGATGGAATCGCTGATCCATCACTTCAAGCTCTACACCGAAGGTTTTCGCGTTCCGGAAGGCGAAGTCTACGCCGCCGTCGAGGCGCCGAAGGGCGAGTTCGGCGTCTATCTGGTCTCCGATGGCAGCAACAAGCCTTACAAGTGCAAGATCCGCGCGCCGGGCTTTGCGCATCTGCAGGCCATGGACTTCATGTGCCGCGGTCATCTGCTCGCTGACGTTTCCGCCATCCTCGGTTCGCTCGATATCGTGTTCGGAGAGGTCGATCGATGAACGTGGCCGCGGGTCTCAGTCTGGCTATGACAGGTCTGATCGGATTGCCCGCGTTCGCGGCCGAGCTCGGCTGCGCGCACTATGCTGCCTTCAAGAAGCTGCCAGCCGGCTTCCAGGAAATCGCCAGCGGCGATCTGGGCGGCGTTGAGAGCTTCGTTTTGTCGAACGGTGATTGCACCTGCAACAACGGCCCCGTTATTGCGCGTCGCTTTGGCCGATCGGCTCCCGTGGGTGAGAACTGGTCGTGCCGTCACGCAATCGGTGATGAGGTTGAGGTCAAACAGTGACGCTGACGCCTCCCATCCAGTTTGACCGGGCGTCCGGCGTTCTCCAGAGCGTGAATCTTTGGGAACGTGCGATGGCCTGTGCGCTGGTGGTTGGCTCGAAGATCTCGTCGTCGTTCTCGCATCGCGGCTACAACATGTGCGCCAATCTGATGCGCAGGACTGTGCTGCCGGCGCGCGATCTGGTGGTGAAGCTGAATGCGGATGCGCAGTTCGCGTTCCCGTTCGGCGATGGCTATTGGAGCAAGTTGCTCAATCGCACGTTCTCCTATGAAGACGAGCTTGAGGTGTTGTTCCGGAACTCGATCGATGTCGATTACACGCTGCTCGATTGCGGCGCGAATTACGGATACTGGTCGGTGCTGGTGTCGAGCGCGCCGTTCGGCTCGCACAAGGCGATCGCCATCGAGCCGTCGTTCGACAATTTCGCGAAGCTCGCCAATAACGCCAGGATCAATGGTGACCGGTTCGACGTCATCAAATGCGCGATCGGCTCGCAGCGCGGCACGGCACACCTGTCAGGCACCAAGCACGAAGCCTTCAGCATCGCCGGCGATCCCAATGCCGGCGGCGAGGAAGTGCCGGTGATCTCGCTCGATAATCTGCTCGATGACGGCAAGGTGTCGATGTCTGGCAAATACCTGATCAAGCTCGACGTCGAAGGCGTCGAGATCGAGGCTATCAAGGGCGGCGCACGATTGCTGCAGGGCGACTCGGTCATCATGTGCGAAGAGCACGGCAATGACCCGCATCACACCGTCTCACGCTTTATCCTGGATCAAACGCCGCTCAAGCTGATTGTGCATGATCCCGCCACCAACCGTTTCGAAACCGTGACCGAGTTGTCGATCCTCGATCGCATCAAGGTGTCCACACATGTTGGCTACAACGTGTTTGGCACATCGAGTGCGTTCTGGCTCGACCGCATCAACAGCCTGAATGCGAGCGCGGCGCGCCGCACTCATTGAGAGACTAGACATGTCCGTCCGCCGTTTGGCTCCGAAAGAAGTTCAGCCCGCTTCGTTTGAATTCACGCCTGAGAATCTGGCGTGGGCGAAGGAGCAGATCACGCATTATCCGCCCGGCCGTCAGGCATCGGCCGTGATCGCGATCCTGTGGCGTGCGCAGGAACAACAGGCTGGCTGGGTGTCAGAAGCCGCGATCCGCGTCGTCGCCGACATGCTGGAAATGCCCTATATCCGCGTGCTCGAAGTCGCGACCTTCTATACCCAGTTCCAGCTGCAGCCGGTCGGCAAGAAGGCTCACATTCAGGTCTGCGGCACCACGCCTTGCATGCTGCGCGGCGCCGGCGATCTGATCGACGTCTGTCAGCATCGCATCCATCACGACCCGTTCCATCTGTCCGCAGATGGCGATTTCAGCTGGGAAGAGGTCGAGTGCCTCGGCGCCTGCGTCAACGCCCCGATGGCGATGATCTGGAGCGACACCTACGAAGACCTCACCAAAGAGAGCATGAACAAGCTGATCGACGGTTTCGCCGCCGGCACGCCGCCGAAGCCGGGTTCGCAGATCGGCCGTCAGTTCGCAGCGCCCGAGGGTGGTGCGCGCGTGATGACGAGCGGTGGCGCTGCCACCTACACCAAGGTTCTGGATATGCCGAAGGAACCCGTGCTCGCCGATGCCGAGCCGAAGAAGCAGACCGAGTCGGCCAATGTGCAGGAGCGCCCGGCGCCGAAGCCGCCGGCTGCCGACGCGACCAAGACCAATCCGCCGAAGGGTGGTGCTCCCAAGGAGCCGAAGAAATGACGCGCGCGCTGTCGATGAAATTTGCAACGCTGTCGGGGGACGCGGCAATGAACAAGTGGCTCTACATCGCACTGCATACGATGGTCGCAGCTGCGTTCATTTTCTCGCTGCAGCGCTTCTTTTTGAACGCCACGCTTGAATCAAGTCTGTTGTGGGCCGTTGTGTTCGGCGGTTGCGCCGCGATGCTCGCCTTCAAGCAATCCAATCGCTGATCGAGGAAGCCATGCTCGACGACAACGACCGCATCTTCCGCAATCTCTACGGCCTCGATGACTGGGGCCTCGCCGGCGCACGCCGCCGCGGCGGCTGGGATGGCACCAAGGCCATCATCGACAAGGGCCGCGACTGGATCGTCAACGAGATGAAGGCGTCGGGCCTGCGTGGCCGCGGCGGTGCAGGTTTCCCAACCGGTATGAAGTGGTCCTTCATGCCGAAGGACAATGCCGACGGTCGCCCGAGCTATCTCGTCGTCAATGCCGACGAGTCCGAGCCAGGCACCTGCAAAGACCGCGAGATCATGCGCCACGATCCGCATACGCTAGTCGAAGGCTGCCTGATCGCCGGCTGCGCCATGGGCGCCCATGTCGGTTACATCTATGTCCGCGGCGAATTTATCCGCGAGCGCGAGCATCTGCAGGCGGCGATCGATCAGGCCTATGAGGCCAATCTGATCGGCAAGAACAACATCCACGGCTTCCCGTTCGATCTCTATGTCGCGCACGGTGCCGGCGCGTATATCTGCGGCGAAGAGACTGCACTGCTCGAAAGCCTTGAAGGCAAGAAGGGCCAGCCGCGCCTGAAGCCGCCATTCCCGGCGAATGTCGGTCTCTACGGCTGCCCGACCACGGTGAACAACGTGGAGTCGATTGCGGTTGCGCCAGACATCCTGCGTCGCGGCGCGGCGTGGTTCGCCTCGATCGGCCGGCCGAACAATGTCGGCACCAAGCTTTACGGCATCTCGGGTCACGTCAACACGCCTTGCGTCGTCGAGGACGCCATGAGCATTCCGTTCCGTGAGCTGATCGAGAAGCACGGCGGCGGCATTCGCGGCGGCTGGGACAATCTCTTGGCGATCATTCCCGGCGGTGCGTCGTGCCCGATGATTCCGGCTGCGGATTGTGAAGAACTCATCATGGATTTCGACGGCACACGCGCAGTGAAGTCGTCGTTCGGCACCGCCGGCGTCATCGTCATGGACAAGTCCACCGACGTCATCGCCGCGATTGCCCGCATCAGCTACTTCTTCAAGCATGAGAGCTGCGGCCAGTGCACGCCGTGCCGTGAAGGCACCGGCTGGATGTGGCGCGTGCTGAGCCGCATGGTCGAGGGCCGCGCCCACAAGCGCGAGATCGACATGCTGCTCGAAGTCACCAAGCAGGTTGAAGGCCACACCATCTGCGCACTCGGCGATGCCGCTGCGTGGCCGGTGCAGGGCCTGATCCGCGCCTTCCGCCCGGAGATCGAACGCCGCATCGAAGAGTTCAGCCGCAAGGCCACGCTCGACGATCAGGGCATCCTCGATCCCGCGCATCTGGTCGCGGCGGAGTAGGGCGCATGGCTATGACGAAACTGATCATCGACGGCAAAGAGATCGAGGTCCCCGCGGAATACACGCTGCTGCAGGCGTGTGAAGCCGCCGGCGCCGAAATCCCGCGCTTCTGCTATCACGAGCGCCTGTCAATCGCCGGCAACTGCCGCATGTGCCTGGTCGAAGTGAAGGGCGGACCGAAGCCGGTCGCGAGCTGCGCCTGGGGCGTGCGCGATTGCCGTCCGGGCCCGAAGGGTGAGCCGCCGGAAATCTCGACCCGTTCGCCGATGGTCAAGAAGGCACGCGAAGGCGTGATGGAATTCCTGCTGATCAACCACCCGCTGGATTGCCCGATCTGCGATCAGGGCGGCGAATGCGATCTGCAGGACCAGGCGATGGGCTATGGCGTCGACACATCGCGCTTTGCCGAAAACAAGCGCGCGGTTGAAGACAAGTATCTCGGCGCGCTGGTCAAGACCTCGATGAACCGCTGCATCCAGTGCACGCGCTGCGTCCGCTTCGCCGCCGAAATCTGCGGCGTGCCGGAGATGGGCGCGACCGGTCGCGGCGAGGACATGGAAATCACCTCGTTCCTCGAAACGGCGCTGACCTCGGAGCTGCAGGGCAACCTGGTCGATATCTGCCCGGTCGGCGCGCTGACCTCGAAGCCTTACGCTTTCGCTGCGCGTCCGTGGGAGCTCGGCAAGACCCAGTCCATCGACGTGATGGACGCCGTCGGTTCGGCGATCCGTGTCGATACCCGTGGCCGCGAAGTGATGCGCATCCTGCCGCGCGTCAACGAGGCGGTGAACGAGGAATGGATCTCGGACAAGACGCGCCACATCGTCGACGGCCTGCGCACACAGCGCCTCGATCGTCCCTATATCCGCGACAACGGCAAGCTGCGTGCTGTGACTTGGGCTGAAGCTTTCAGTGCCATCGCTGCAAAGGTTGCCGGCAGCAAGAAGATCGGCGCCATCGCGGGCGATCTGGCCGCCGTCGAGGAAATGTTCGCGCTGAAGCAACTGCTCGCAAGCATGGGGTCGGCCAATCTGGCGACCCAGAGCGCGGGCGCTTTCGATGCGGCCTCCGGCCGCGCATCCTACATTTTCAACCCGACCATCGCTGGCATCGAGCAGGCCGATGCACTGCTGATCGTGGGCGCCAACCCGCGCAAGGAAGCCGCCGTTCTCAACGCGCGCATCCGCAAGGCATGGCGCACCGGTGCGTTGAAGGTCGGCGTGATCGGCGAGAAGGCCGATCTGACCTATCGCTACGACTATCTCGGTGCCGGCACGGACTCGCTGGCCGAACTCGCCGCCGGCAAGAACGCCTTCGCCGATGTGCTGAAGAACGCCAAGCATCCGATCGTGCTGGTTGGCGCCGGTGTGGCCGCACGTGCCGATGGCGCTGCGGTACTCGCGGCGGCTGCCAAGCTCGCTTCGGACTTCGGTGTTATCAAGGACGGCTGGAACGGTTTTGCGGTGCTGCAGACGGCTGCCTCGACGGTCGGCGCGCTCGATATCGGCTTCGCGCCGACCGCGGGCAGCCTGAGCCTCGCGCAGATGACGTCGGCCGGTTCGCTCGACGTGCTGTTCTCGCTCGGCGCCGACGACGTGAAAGTCGCCGACGGCACCTTCGTGGTCTATATCGGCACCCATGGTGACCGCGGAGCGCATCGCGCCGACGTGATCCTGCCGGGTGCGGCCTATACCGAGAAGTCCGGCATCTTCGTCAACACCGAAGGCCGCGTGCAGATGGCGGAGCGCGCCGGTTTCCCGCCGGGCGATGCCCGCGAGGACTGGGCGGTGATCCGCGCATTGTCCGACGTGCTCGGCCACAAACTGCCTTACGACTCGCTGACTGCGTTGCGGCAGGCGATCTTCAAGGCTGCACCGCACCTGATGCGCATCGATCAGATCGAGGCCGGCGATGCCGGTGCGATCAAGACCCTTGCGGGCAAGGGCGGCACTGTCGACAAGACACCGTTCAAGGCCTCCGTTGAGGACTTCTACCTGACCAACCCGATCGCGCGTGCGTCAGCCATCATGGCGGAATGCTCCCGCCTGGCCTCTGGCCAGATGCTGACGGCGGCGGAGTAAACCGATGGCTGAATTCTGGACAAGCACCCTGTGGCCGCTGATCATCATGGTCGCGCAGAGCCTCCTTGTGCTCGTGGTGCTCTTAATTGCGATTGCCTACATCCTGCTGGCTGACCGCAAGATCTGGGCGGCGGTACAGATCCGCCGTGGCCCCAACGTGGTCGGGCCATTCGGCCTGCTGCAATCCTTCGCGGACTTGCTGAAATTCGTGTTGAAGGAGCCGGTGGTTCCTTCCAGCTCCAACAAGGGTGTGTTCCTGCTGGCGCCGCTGGTGTCCTGCGTGCTCGCGCTGGCGGCCTGGGCGGTGATCCCGATGGATCTCGGCTGGGTCATTTCCGACATCAATGTCGGTGTGCTCTATATTTTCGCGATCTCGTCGCTGTCGGTCTACGGCATCATCATGGCCGGCTGGTCGTCGAACTCGAAATATCCGTTCCTGTCGGCGCTGCGCGCCGCCGCGCAGATGGTGTCCTACGAAGTTTCGATCGGCTTCGTCATCATCACCGTCTTGCTCTGCGTCGGTTCGCTGAACCTGACGGCCATCGTCGCCGCGCAGGATTCGAAGTGGGGCATTCTGGGCTGGTACTGGATCCCGCTGTTCCCGATGTTCGTGATCTTCTACGTCTCGGCGCTGGCTGAAACCAACCGTCCGCCCTTCGACCTCGTCGAAGCGGAATCGGAACTGGTCGCGGGCTTCATGACCGAATACGGCTCGACCCCGTATCTGCTGTTCATGCTCGGCGAATATGTTGCCATCGTCACCATGTGCGCGCTGGCAACGATCCTCTTTTTGGGCGGCTGGCTGTCGCCGATCCCGTTCGCGCCATTCACCTGGGTGCCAGGCATCATTTGGTTCGCCATCAAGGTGATGTTCATGTTCTTCCTGATTGCGATGGCGAAGGCGATCGTGCCGCGCTACCGCTACGACCAGCTGATGCGTCTGGGCTGGAAGGTGTTTCTGCCGCTGTCGTTGGCGTACGTCATCATCGTCGCTGCCGTGCTGCAATTCGGGGGTCTTGCTCCGAAATGAGGTCACTATGAATATCAGGGCAACAGCTCATTCGCTTCTGCTGGCGGAGTTCGTTTCGGCGTTCGTCCTCGCCATGCGGTATTTCTTCAAGCCGAAGCCGACGCTGAACTATCCGTTCGAGAAGGGGCCGATCTCGCCGCGTTTCCGTGGCGAGCATGCATTGCGCCGCTATCCGAACGGTGAAGAGCGCTGCATCGCCTGCAAGCTCTGCGAAGCGGTGTGTCCGGCACAGGCCATCACCATCGAAGCCGGCCCGCGCCGCAACGATGGTACGCGCCGTACCGTGCGCTACGACCTGGACATGGTGAAATGCATCTATTGCGGACTGTGCCAGGAGGCTTGTCCGGTGGATGCGATCGTCGAGGGACCGAACTTCGAGTTCGCCACCGAGACGCGTGAGGAACTCTATTATGACAAGGCGAAATTGCTCGCCAACGGCGACCGCTGGGAGCGCGAGATTGCGAAGTCAATCGAACTCGACGCGCCGTACCGGTAAGGTGACCAGATGATCCTTCCCGCACTGTTCTTCTATCTGTTCGCCAGCATCTGCGTGGCTTCCGCGGTCATGGTGATTGCCTCGCGCAATCCCGTGCATTCCGTGCTGTTCCTGATCCTGGCATTCGTCAACGCCTCGGGCCTGTTCGTGCTGATGGGCGCCGAATTCCTGGCGATGCTGCTGATCGTCGTCTATGTCGGCGCCGTCGCGGTGCTGTTCCTGTTCGTCATCATGATGCTCGACGTCGACTTCACGCAGCTGCGCGAAGGCTTCATTCAGTATCTGCCCTTTGGTCTCGTGATCGGTGCGATCTTCCTTGCCGAATTGCTGCTGGTCGCAGGTGGCTGGGTGATGAACCCGAACGTCACCAAGTCGATTACGGCGGCGATCCCGACGAATGTGAGCAATACCGAGGCGCTCGGCCTCGTGCTCTATACGAAGTACATCCATTACTTCCAGCTGGCCGGCATGGTGCTGCTGGTGGCGATGATCGGCGCGATCGTGCTGACGCTGCGTCACAAGGTCAAAGTGCGGCGCCAGGACATCAATGTTCAGAACGCGCGCAATCCGGAACTGGCGATGGAAGTGCGCAAGGTCGCGACCGGGCAGGGCCTGCAGGACGCCGACGCGGGGAGCTGGGTCAAATGACGATCGGTCTCGGACACTATCTGGCGGTCGCAGCGATCCTGTTCACGCTGGGCATTCTCGGCATCTTCCTGAACCGCAAGAACATCATCGTCATCCTGATGTCGATCGAGCTGATCCTGCTCGCCGTCAACATCAACATGGTGGCGTTCTCGACCTTCCTCGGCGACATCGTCGGGCAGGTGTTCGCGCTGCTTGTGCTGACCGTGGCCGCTGCGGAAGCAGCGATCGGTCTCGCCGTGCTGGTGGTCTATTTCCGCAACCGCGGCTCGATCGCGGTTGAAGACGTCAATCTGATGAAGGGCTGAGCCAGTTATGATCCAGGCTCTCGTATTCCTGCCGCTGATCGGCGCGCTGATCGCAGGCTTCATCGCCATCCTGGGTGCGCATGGGCGTAACCCGAGCGGCGACGAGATGGACCATGCGCATGACGACCACGGTCACGGCGATGCCAGCGCGCATGCACATGCTGCGCATGGGCATGACGATCATGGTCACGATGATCACGACGACCATCACCATGTTGCCGAGCCGGCCGCGTTCGGCTCGCGTGCGGCCGAGCTGATCACTGCCGGTCTGCTGGTGGTGTCGGCGGTGCTGTCCTGGATGACCTTCGTCGATGTCGCCTTCATGCATCACGATGCCCGCGTCGTACTGCTGAACTGGATCAATTCGGGCGACCTGCAGCTGTCCTGGACGCTGCGCGTCGACACGCTGACCGCTGTGATGCTGGTCGTCGTCACCACGGTGTCGTCGCTCGTGCACATCTATTCGCTCGGCTATATGGAAGACGATCCGAACCGGCCGCGCTTCATGGCGTATCTGTCGCTGTTCACCTTCATGATGTTGATGCTGGTGACCGCGGATAACCTGCTGCAGCTGTTCTTCGGCTGGGAAGGCGTGGGTCTGGCCAGCTACCTGCTGATCGGTTTCTGGTTCAAGAAGCCCTCGGCCAATGCGGCGGCGATCAAGGCCTTCGTGGTCAATCGCGTCGGCGACTTCGGCTTCCTGCTGGGCATCTTCGCGCTGTTCATGCTGGTCGGCTCGACCGATCTCGACACCATCTTTGCCAGCGCGCCTGGCCTGACCGGCAAGACGATCAACTTCTTCGGCTGGCACGCCGATGCGCTGACACTGACCTGTCTGCTGCTGTTCGTCGGCGCGATGGGCAAGTCGGCCCAGTTCCTGCTGCACACTTGGTTGCCGGACGCGATGGAAGGCCCGACGCCTGTGTCGGCGCTGATCCACGCGGCGACCATGGTCACCGCGGGCGTCTTCATGGTGGCGCGCATGTCGCCGTTGTTCGAGCTCGCGCCGAACGCGCAGGCCGTCGTGATGCTGGTCGGCGCGACCACTGCATTCTTCGCCGCGACCATCGGTCTGGTGCAGAACGACATTAAGCGCATCGTCGCTTACTCGACCTGTTCGCAGCTCGGCTACATGTTCGTGGCGCTGGGGACGGGGGCTTACTCGGTCGCCATGTTCCACCTGTTCACGCACGCCTTCTTCAAGGCGCTACTGTTCCTGGGCTCGGGCTCGGTGATCTACGCGATGCATCACGAACAGGACATCCGGAAGATGGGTGGCCTGTGGAACAAGATCCCGTTCACGTACGCGATGATGACCATCGGTACGCTGGCGCTGACCGGATTCCCGTTCACGGCCGGCTACTTCTCGAAGGACGCGATCATCGAAGCGGCTTACGCCTCGCACACCCAGTTCGCCTTCTACGGCTTCCTGATGACCGTGGTCGCGGCGCTGCTGACCTCGTTCTATTCGTGGCGTCTGGTGTTCAAGACGTTCCATGGCGAGCCGCACGACAAGAAGCACTACGATGCAGCGCATGAAGCGCCGCTGTGGATGCTGGTCCCGCTGGCCGTGCTGGGCATCGGATCATTCGCCGCAGGCTTCCCGTTCAAGGAGCTGTTTGCCGGTCATCACGTCGGCGAGTTCTTCCGGGAATCGCTGAAGATGAACCCGCACATCATCGAAGAGATGCATCACATCCCGGGCTGGGTGCCGTATGTGCCGACCGTGATGATGGTGCTCGGTTTCCTGATTTCGTATCTGTTCTATGTTCGCAAGCCGTATTTGCCTGTCGAGCTCGCGAACCAGCATCCGCTGCTCTACAAGTTCCTGCTCAACAAGTGGTACTTCGACGAGCTCTACGAGATCATCTTCGTCCGCCCGGCCAAGTGGATCGGCCACTTCCTCTGGAAGAAGGGCGACGGCATGATCATCGACGGCCTCGGGCCTGATGGTGTCTCGGCCCGCGTGCTCAATATCACGCGCGGCGTGGTGAAGCTGCAGACCGGCTACCTCTATCACTATGCCTTCGCGATGCTGATCGGCGTCGCCGGGTTGATCACCTGGTTTATCTTCGGCCTGGGGGGCCAGTAACAATGGCGTCCGTCATGACATGGCCGGTTCTTTCGGTCGTCACCTTCCTGCCGATCGTCGGCGCGATCCTGATCTATCTCAGCCGCGGCGATGATGAGGCTGCGCAGGGCAATGCGCGCTGGATCGCGCTCTGGACCACGCTGATCACTTTTGCGGTCTCGCTGATCCTGGTGATGCGCTTCGACCCGTCGAACGGCGACTTCCAGTTTGTCGAAAAGGCGCCCTGGCTGGCCGCGACCATCAACTACCATATGGGCGTGGACGGCATTTCGCTGCCCTTCGTGATCCTGACCACGGCCCTGATGCCGTTCTGCATCCTGTGCAGCTGGAAGTCGGTCACCAAGCGCGTCCGCGAATACATGATCGCGTTCCTGTTCCTGGAAACGCTGATGATCGGCACCTTCTCGGCGCTGGATCTGGTGCTGTTCTATCTGTTCTTCGAAGGCGGCCTGATCCCGATGTTCCTGATCATCGGCATCTGGGGCGGCCCGCGCCGCGTCTACGCCTCGTTCAAGTTCTTCCTCTACACGTTCCTCGGCTCGGTACTGATGCTGCTGGCCATCATGGCGCTGTACTGGAATGCGGGCACAACCGACATCCCGACGCTGATGCACACGGCCGTGCCGCGCAGCCTGCAGACATGGGCGTGGCTGGCATTCTTCGCGTCCTTCGCGGTCAAGATGCCGATGTGGCCAGTGCACACCTGGCTGCCTGACGCGCATGTGGAAGCGCCGACGGCAGGTTCAGTCGTGCTGGCTGCGATCATGCTGAAGATGGGCGGTTACGGCTTCCTGCGCTTCTCGCTGCCGATGTTCCCGGATGCCTCTCTCTATTTCACGCCGATGGTCTGGACGCTCTCTGTGATCGCGATCGTCTACACGTCGCTGGTCGCGCTGATGCAGGAAGACATCAAGAAGCTGATCGCTTACTCGTCGGTCGCGCATATGGGCTATGTGACCATGGGCATCTTCGCCGGCACGACACAGGGCGTCTCCGGCGCAGTGTTCCAGATGGTGTCGCACGGCATCGTCTCGGGTGCGCTGTTCCTCTGCGTCGGCGTCGTTTACGACCGCCTGCATACCCGCGAGATCGCGGCCTATGGCGGCCTCGTCAACCGGATGCCGATCTATGCAGCGCTGTTCATGGTGTTCACCATGGCCAATGTCGGTCTGCCCGGCACCTCCGGCTTCGTCGGTGAATTCCTGACGCTGATCGGCACCTTCAAGGTCTCGATCCCGACGGCGACATTCGCCAGCATCGGCGTGATCCTGTCGGCGGCCTATGCGCTGTGGCTGTACCGCAAGGTCGTGTTCGGTGAACTGACCAAGCCTGCGCTGCAGGGCATCAAGGACATCACGTTCCGGGAAGGCCTGGTGCTGGTGCCACTGGTCATTCTCACCATTCTGTTCGGAGTCTATCCGAAGCCGGTGCTCGACATGTCGGCGGCTTCGATCCAGCTCCTCGTTAACAATTACGCTGCTGCAACGTCTGCCGTGAAGGCAGCCGCGCTGCTGCAATGACCGCAGCAGATCAGGATAACGCGCAATGACGATTACGACCGCCGGATATTCCCTGCTGCCCGTACTGCCGGAGCTGATGCTCGCGGTTGGCGCCATGGCGCTGCTGATGATCGGTGCCTTCAACGGACCGAAGGTCACAGGCCTGATCACCACGCTCGCCGTCTGCCTGTTGGTGGTGGTCGGCGCGGCTGAAATCATGCTGCCCGCGGGCAAGCATGTCACCTTCGCCGGCAGCTTCATCGTCGACGATTATGCGCGCTTCCTGAAGGTGTTGGCGATCATCGCGTCGGCCGTGACGCTGATCCTGTCGCGTGAATTCCTCGCGGACCAGTCCCGTCGCATTTTCGAATACGCCATCCTGGTGCTGCTCTCGACGCTCGGCATGATGGTGCTGATCTCGGCCGGCGACCTGATCATGCTCTATCTCGGCCTCGAACTGATGAGCCTTTCGCTCTATGTCGTCGCAGCCTCCAACCGCGACAATGCAAAGTCGACCGAAGCCGGTTTGAAGTATTTTGTGCTCGGTGCGCTGTCGTCCGGCATGCTGCTCTACGGCGCTTCTATGATCTACGGCTTTACCGGCACGGTGTCTTTCGTCGGCATCGCCGCCGAAGCCAAGACCGGCAATATCGGCCTGGTGTTCGGCTTGGTTTTTCTGCTTGCCGGCCTCTGTTTCAAGGTCTCGGCCGTGCCGTTCCACATGTGGACGCCGGACGTCTATGAGGGCGCACCGACGCCCGTCACCGCCTTCTTCGCCTCGGCCCCGAAGGTCGCAGCACTCGCTGTGTTCACCCGTGTCGCGCTGACGGCGTTCCCGGGCATCGTCGTGCAGTGGCAGCAGGTCGTGGTGTTCGTATCGCTGGCCTCGATGGTGCTGGGCTCGTTCGCGGCCATCGGCCAGAGCAACATCAAGCGCCTGATGGCCTATTCGTCGATCGGCCATATGGGCTTCGCGCTGGTCGGCCTTGCCGCCGGCACGCAGGAGGGCGCCCAGGGCGTGCTGGTCTATATCGCGATCTATGTCGCGATGACCCTCGGCACCTTCGCCATCATCCTGACCATGAAGCGCAACGGCCAGGCCGTTGAGACGATCAAGGACTTCGCTGGCCTGTCGCGCACCAATCCGATCATCGCCTTCTTCTTCGCGATGTTCCTGTTCTCGCTGGCAGGCGTGCCGCCGCTGGCCGGCTTCTTCGGCAAGTTCTACGTCTTCATGGCGGCCATCAAGTCGGGCCTGTTCGTACTGGCCGTGGTCGGTGTGTTGGCCAGCGTGGTGGGCGCGTTCTACTACCTGTCCATCGTGAAGCTGATGTATTTCGACGAGCCGGTCGGGAAGCTCGATCCGATGCGCGTCGAGCTGCGCACGGTGCTGGCTGTGGCGGGTCTCTTCAACGTGCTGTTCTTCGTCTATCCGGCGCCTCTGGTCAGCGCGGCGGCATTCGCAGCGAAGTCGCTGTTCTAGATGGTATTTTCGCTCGGTCCCCGAGCCCTCGCGGCGGGCACGAAGCTCGCCGCATTCGACACAACCGGTTCGACCAATACGGAAGCCATGGACCGCGCGCGCGCAGGCGAGCGCGGTCCGATGTGGTTTGTCACAACGGAACAGACCGCGGGACGTGGGCGACGGCATCGGCCGTGGGTCGCTCCCCGCGGGAACCTCGCCAGCTCGGTCCTCGAAGTTCTTGACGTGACGCCCTCAGTTGCGGCGACACTGGGCTTCGCCGCCGGCGTTGCCGTTGAGAAAGCGCTCCGACAGATCAGCGTCGAAGCCGCGATGCGGGCGCCGCAGTCGGCCGCGAATGATTATCGGCTGAAATGGCCGAACGACGTTCTGGCAGGCGGACATAAGCTTGTCGGAATGAATCTGGAGGCGGAGGTAGCGCCGAACGGCCAGCTTGCTGTTGTCGTCGGCATCGGCACCAATGTGGTGGCCGCCCCCGACAATATGCCTTATCCGGTTGCTTGCCTGCATGCGATGGGCGTCGGCGCCAGCGCCGAAGACCTGTTTGCGGCGCTTTCGGACACCTGGCAGGAGATGCGCGGCATCTGGGATTCCGGCCGCGGGTTTGCCGAGATCCGGCGGCAGTGGCTGGAACGCGCAGCAGGGATCGGTCAGCCGGTGTCCGTGGACAACGGGGTACAGACGATTTCGGGAATTTTCGACACCATTGATGAGGCCGGTTGTATGATTGTCGCGACAGCGGATCGCCGGCGAATCCCTATTACCGCCGGCGACGTTCATTTCGGATCGGCCGCGTCGACAAGGACAGCACGCAAATGACGCGACCCAACGAATTGACCTTCGCACCGCTGGGAGGCGTCGGCCAGATTGGCATGAACCTGTCGATCTATGGCCTGGCCGGGAAGTGGCTGGCGATCGACCTCGGCGTCTATTTCGGCGACGAGGAACATCTGCCCGGCATCGATCTGGTGATGCCCGATGTGCGCTTCCTGGAAAAGGAAAAGAAGAATCTCGTTGGTCTCGTGCTCACCCACGCCCATGAGGACCATTTCGGCGCCATCATCGATCTGTGGCCGAAACTGAAATGCCCGATCTATGCGACGCAGTTCAGCGCCGCATTGTTCGAGGCCAAATGCGCCAGCGAGCGTAATCCGCCGAAGATCCCCGTCACCGTGGTGCCATCGGGCGGCCGCATCAATCTCGGCCCGTTCGATGTCGAGTTCATTCCGGTTGCGCATTCGATTCCGGAATCCCACGCCATCGCGCTGCACACGCCGTTTGGCACCGTGCTACATACCGGTGACTGGAAGATCGATCCGACACCGATCATCGGCCTGCCAACCGACGAAAAGCGGCTGCGCGAACTCGGTGATGCCGGCGTACTGGCCATCATCGGCGACTCCACGAATGCGGTGCGCGATGGCCGCTCACCGTCCGAAACGGAGGTTGCCGCCACGCTCACCAAACTGGTGAAGGCTGCCAAGGGCCGCGTCGCCGTTACGACCTTCGCATCGAACGTGGCGCGGTTGCGGGCCGTTGCCGAAGCGGCGCAGGCCGCGGGCCGCGAAGTGGTGCTGGTCGGCCGCGCTATGGAGCGCGTCGTGCAGGTGGCCCGCGAATGCGGCTATCTCGATGGACTGCCGGCGTTCCGTAACGCCGACTATTACGGCCATTTCCCGCCGGACAGAGTTGTGGCGCTGTGCACGGGCAGTCAGGGTGAAGCGCGCGCGGCGCTGGCGCGTATCGCCAGCGACGATCATCCGATGGTGACCCTCAACAAGGGCGATACGGTGATCTTCTCGTCGCGGACCATTCCGGGCAACGAGAAGGCGGTCGGCACCATCATCAACGGTCTTGTCACGCAGGGCATCGAGGTGATCACCGATCGCGATGCGCTGGTGCATGTGTCAGGCCATCCGCGCCGCGACGAATTGCGCGACATGATCTCCTGGGTACGGCCTCAATTGCTGATCCCCGTCCATGGCGAGGCGCTGCATCTGCACGAGCATGCCAAGCTCGCGCGCGCCTGCGGCGTGCCGCGGACCATGATCGTCAAGAACGGCGACCTGGTGCGCCTTGCGCCGGGCGATGCCGCTGTGATCGACGAACTGCCGTCTGGTCGCATGTTCAAGGACGGCCTCATTCTCGAGGATTCCAAGTCCCGCGCTGTAAGCGAGCGGCGCCGACTGTCCTTTGCCGGCTGTGCTTTCGTGGCACTGGCCGTGACCATGAAGGGCGAACTGGTCGATGACCCTGCGGTCGACCTGATCGGCATTCCCGAAAAGAACCTCAAGGGCGAGGTGATGGAGGATGTCGTGTTCGACATCGTCGTCAACATAGTCGAGAACCTGCCCAAGGCACGCAAGCGCGATCCCGATGCGATGGCGGAGTCGGTGCGACGCGCTGTCCGCTCGTCACTCGCCGATCAATGGGGCAAGAAGACGATGTGCTACGTTCACATCCTGCAGGTCGAAGACTAAAAGCAAAACAAAGACTACGGAGGACACCATGCTGGGCCGGCTCAATCATGTGGCGATTGCCGTCGCCGATGCGGAGAAAGCTGCGAAGATCTACGGCACCGCCTTCGGTGCCGAGATTTCCGCGACCGTGCCGCTGCCGGAGCATGGCGTCATCACGGTGTTCGCGACGCTGCCGAATACCAAGATCGAATTCATCCAGCCGCTCGGCGCGGATTCGCCGATCGCCAAATTCGTCGAGCGCAATCCCGATGGCGGCATTCATCACATCTGTTACGAAGTGCCTGACATCATCGCCGCGCGCGATAATCTGATCAAGGAAGGCGCGCGCGTGCTTGGCGACGGCCAGCCGAAGATTGGCGCCCACGGCAAGCCCGTGCTGTTCCTGCATCCCAAGGATTTCTCGGGCGCGCTGGTAGAGATCGAACAAGCTTCCGAAATCGAACAGTCCTGAGGGCACGATGGCCTATACGATCTCGACGTCGCTCGCGGTCTATTTCGTCATCTGGTGGATCACGCTGTTCCTGACGCTGCCATTCGGCGTGCGCAGCCAGCATGAGGACGGCGAGGGCACCGACGGCACCGATCCCGGTGCGCCTGTGCTGGCCCGGATGGGGCGCAAGCTGATCTGGACCACGGTGATTTCCGCGGTGCTGTTCGCGGTCGGCATGTATGCGTATCGCATGGACTACTTCAACATCGAGAGGCTCTCGAAGCTGATGGGCGTGCCGATCTGAGAGCGATCTTTAAGCTGCGGGGTCTATCCTTTCAGGTGCCGTTACGGAGCTGACGCATGAAGCGCTTTCTGCTTTTTCTGTTGCTTGGGCCGGCTGTCGGCTTTGCGGTTTTCGAGCTGCGCGAAATTGCCAGCGGCAGGATCATCGGCGGCTTTCCCGGCTTCATCATGGGTTTGCCTTTCGCTTATTGGTTCGGCCTCATCCCGTCCTTGATCATGTGGCTCGAGGACTGGTTCCTCGAAGACAAGATGCAGCTGTGGCCGAAGGTGCTGACCTCGGCGCTGACCGGTTACGTGGTGAGTATCGCGATGATGTTGATCTGGACGTCGGTGTCGATTCCGCTGCGTCAGATCCTCACATTCGGAATCGTCGGCGCGGTGCAGGGCCTGGTCTGTTCGTGGCTGTCGGGCATCAAGCCGAAGGGTGGTGCGCTGTAGTACGCAGCGCGTTGCATCTCCGAAAAAAGGCCGGCATTGATGCCGGCCTTTTTTCGTCTCGGACGATATGAAGCGTCGCTATCGTTGTCGGGAATCCATCGAAAAAAAAAGAGCAGGGCCGCAGCCCTGCTCGGAAAATTGTGTCGACCCTATTACCCCAAACTTTGGATTTTATCCTTGCTTAGCGGGTTGACGCTGCTTGAGCGCGTCAGGGCTCCTCCCGAGACTTGGACCACCAGACTCTGTCCTTACGAACCGCCTGAGGCATGAGTCGTAGCTCAACTTTTTTTGTTTGTCACCAATTTCGGCAATGTGTGTTCAAAATTTAGGCCAAGGGTAGAATCGCGGCCTTTTACGCTATGTCCGGTCACGCTGGGGTCGCTCTGGCCGAGATTGGAAATGGCGGCATTCGACAGTCTGGGAAGCAATTCGCCAGGCGAACGGAATTAAGCCCTGATTGCCGGCTTCAAGTCGCGGAGTATCCGGCGGCCGACCGGTTGCCCTTGTATTTTGGCGGCCGATCCGGTTTCACTCGCGTTCTCCCGTGTCCCTCCGATTCCCAGGCCTAACCATGCGATTGTCGCGCTATTTTCTGCCCATTCTCAAGGAAACGCCGAAGGAAGCGGAGATCGTCTCGCACCGTCTGATGCTGCGCGCAGGCATGATCCGACAGGAGGCCGCTGGCATCTATGCCTGGCTGCCGCTGGGCCTGCGGGTGTTGAAGAAGATCGAGCAGATCGTCCGCGAGGAGCAGAACCGGGCAGGCGCCATCGAGCTCCTGATGCCGACGCTACAGCTGGCCGATCTCTGGCGCGAAAGTGGGCGCTACGACGCCTATGGTCCGGAGATGCTGCGCATCGTGGACCGCCACAAGCGGGAGCTTCTCTACGGGCCGACCAACGAGGAAATGATCACCGAGATCTTCCGCGGCTATGTGAAGTCCTACAAGAGCCTGCCGCTGAACCTGTATCACATCCAGTGGAAATTCCGCGACGAGCAGCGTCCACGTTTCGGCGTGATGCGCGGCCGCGAATTCCTGATGAAGGATGGCTATTCGTTCGACATCGACGAAGCCGCGGCGAAACATTCCTACAATCAGATGTTCGTCGCCTATCTGCGCACCTTTGCCCGCATGGGCCTGAAGGCGATCCCGATGCGCGCCGAGACCGGCCCGATCGGCGGCGATCACTCCCACGAATTCATCGTGCTCGCCGAGACCGGCGAGTCTGGCGTGTTCTGCGACAAGAACGTGCTCGATCTGCCGATTCCGCCGGCCGATGTCGATTATAGCGGTGATCTCACGGGCATCATCAATCAGTGGACCTCGATCTATGCGGCGACCGAAGACGTCCACGACGCTGCGCGGTTCGAAAGCGAAGTGCCGGCCGAGCGGCGGCTCAACACCCGCGGTATCGAAGTCGGCCAGATCTTCTACTTCGGCACCAAATATTCCGACGCGATGAAGGCGACCGTCGCCGGCGCCGATGGGGCGGAGACGCCGATCCATGGCGGCTCCTATGGCGTCGGCGTGTCGCGTCTCCTGGGCGCGATCATCGAGGCCTGCCACGACGAGAATGGCATCAAGTGGCCCGAGGAAGTGGCGCCATTCCGTGCCGCCATCCTCAACCTGAAGCAGGGGGCGGCCGATACGGATGCGGCCTGCGAGGCGCTCTACAAGGAGCTCTCGGCCAAGGGCGTCGATGTGCTCTATGATGACACCGACCAGCGCGCCGGCGGCAAGTTTGCGACTGCCGACCTGATCGGTGTGCCCTGGCAGATCCTCGTTGGCCCGAAGGGGCTGGCCGAAGGCAAGGTCGAGCTGAAGCGGCGCGATGACGGTTCGCGTGAGAATATCAGTGCCGCCGAGGTCGTCGCAAAGCTGACGTCCTGACGACTTATCCACTGTGTGGTCGCCGCATCACTCACGATGCGGCTAGAATAAGCCCGATTCGTATGGGAGTCGGGCGATGGATGATGCCATGAGCGAGCCAGTTCGAACCCCACCCTTCGCCGCCTTCGAATGGCTGCTGTCCGGACGCTATCTCCGCGCACGCCGTAAAGAGGGATTCATCTCCGTCATTGCCGGCTTCTCGTTCCTCGGCATCATGCTCGGCGTCGCCACGCTGATCATCGTGATGGCCGTGATGAACGGCTTCCGTAAGGAGCTGCTCGACAAGATCCTGGGTCTTAACGGACATCTGCTCGTGCAGCCGCTGGAAAGTCCTCTGACCGACTGGAAGGATGTCGCCGACCGCATCAGCGGCGTGAATGGCATTCGTCTCGCCGCGCCGGTCGTGGATGGCCAGGGGCTAGGATCATCCGCGTTCGGTGCTGCCGGCATCTTTATCCGCGGTATCCGCTCTGGCGATCTCAATAACCTCACGTCGATCGCCAAGAACATCAAGCAGGGCACGCTCGAAGGCTTCGATGACGGGCAGGGTGTGGCGATCGGTCGGCGGCTGGCAGATCAACTCTCGATCCATGCCGGCGACATGATCACGCTGATCTCGCCGAAGGGGGCGGTGACCCCGATGGGCACGACACCGCGCATCAAGCCCTACAAGGTTGCTGCCGTCTTCGAGATCGGCATGTCGGAATATGACTCGACCTTCGTGTTCATGCCATTGGCCGAGGCGCAGACATACTTCAATCGTCCCTCTGACGTGACCTCGATCGAGGTCTACACCAACAATCCCGACAGGATCGACGAGTATCGCAAGCTCGTGACCGAGGCGGCCGGGCGGCCGATCTTCATCGTCGATTGGCGGCAGCGCAACTCGACCTTCTTCAATGCGCTGCAGGTCGAGCGCAACGTCATGTTCCTGATCCTGACGCTGATCGTGCTGGTGGCGGCGCTGAACATCGTCTCCGGCCTGATCATGCTGGTGAAGGACAAGGGCAGCGACATCGCGATCCTGCGCACCATGGGTGCCTCTCAAGGCTCGATCATGCGGGTGTTCCTGATCACGGGCGCTGCGATCGGCGTGGTCGGCACTTTGGTCGGCTTCGTCGTCGGCCTTCTGGTCTGCATGAACATCGAGTCGATCCGGCAATTCATCTCGTGGATGACATCCACGGAGCTGTTCTCGCCGGAACTGTATTTCCTGTCCAAGCTGCCGGCCGAGGTCGACATCGGCGAAACCAGCGCGGTGGTCATCATGGCGCTGACGCTGTCGTTCCTGGCGACCCTCTACCCGTCGTGGCGCGCCGCGCGCCTCGATCCCGTCGATGCGCTAAGATACGAGTGAGTGACTGATATGGCGCAAGGGGCAGATGATGTACCGGTGGTCTATCTCCACGACATCAAGCGGCAATACACCCAGGGCGAAAGCGTTCTGACCATTCTCGACAATGCCAAGCTGGCATTGTGGGCGGGGCAGTCGGTCGCGCTGGTGGCGCCGTCCGGCTCGGGCAAGTCGACGCTGCTGCATATTGCCGGCCTGCTCGAGAGCCCGGATGATGGCGAGGTCTATGTCGGCGGCACCGCGACCTCGGGCCTGTCGGACACCGAGCGCACCCAGATCCGCCGCACCGATATCGGTTTCGTCTACCAGTCACATCGGCTGCTGCCGGAATTCACCGCACTGGAAAACGTCATGCTGCCGCAGATGATCCGCGGCTTGAAGCGCTCCGAGACGGTTGCCCGCGCCAAGGAAATCCTGGCCTATCTGGGTCTGGCCGAACGCATCACACATCGCCCTGCGGAGCTGTCGGGCGGCGAGCAGCAGCGTGTTGCGATTGCCCGCGCGGTGGCCAATGCACCGCGCGTGCTGTTTGCCGACGAACCGACGGGAAATCTCGATCCGCATACCGCGGATCACGTCTTCAAGGCGCTAATGCAGCTGGTGAAGGCGACCAAGGTGGCGATGTTGATCGCGACCCACAACATGGAACTGGCCGGCCGCATGGATCGGCGGGTGTCGCTGGAAAACGGCAAGGTCGTCGAACTCGACTGACCCCGCCACCTATCTCATTCAAGACATAGGCGAGGCGCCGCGAACGGCGCCGTCGCTCAGTAGCTGCTCTTACGCTTGCGCTTCACGCGCGGCTGCTGCGGCGCGTAGGTCTGCGCATAGGCCAGCGCCGGATTGGCGAAGCAGGTCAGGCCGATGCCCGATGCCGTTGCTGCGCACTGGGCATAGGTGTTGTAGCTGCAATCGTCGTCGCCATAGAGCGAGCGCATGCAGAACGGATAGCCGCTCGGGGTGTAGAAGGAGAATGGGCCGGGGTCGGTGCGCTGTGCTGTGGCGGGCGTGACAGTGAGGGCCGAAAGGGCGCCGAGGGCGACCAAAGCAAGCAGGGCTGCGCGCATCGAATTCTCCTGCCGACTCAGATGGCCGGCTGCATGTGATCTCTGACCGGCACAAAGCCGGTCCGAGAGGTATTCGTCAACTCACAAAGCCGCATTCCGCTTCGCATCCGGCGTCGGAAACATGCCGTAACAGGGCTTGTTCGGCATATGCGACGCAATACGGCGCAGGTGATCCCGGGGAGGGAGGGAGTTGGCTGGCGGGGCGCGAAGCGTGCCGGTTCGCCGTCTTAACCATTCGGAATATGAGGCGTGACGCGCCCGGATCGGCTGCTTGACTCCAGGAACAGAATGAGAACAATGTTCTTCATATGTTCCAGAGAGTCACGGAGGCCACCATGTTGAAGACCTTTGTTGAAGAAGCCGCTGCACTGGCATCGATCGTTCTGTTCGTGGGCATGATTGCGGTCTGGGCGCAACTGATCCCCCAGCTCTGATCCTGCTCCCGGAGGTCGGCTGCAAAGCCGGCGCCGCAACACCGGGGAAGCACTCGCCGGTGGATACGGGAACGCTCCCGGGGAATACCAGGCATTCCCTAGGGAATGCGGGGACGCTTCTGGACCCGAGCGGGTTTCACATGGACTTGGCCGGGGGCAGGCATCACGATGGGGCAGCGAGTCGGCCTGAACAGGCTGCCGCGATCCCCAGTGTCGATGACTGCCCAGATCGGGCGCTGCAAAGTCCGGAACGCCCCACGCCATGAGTCAGAAGCCCGCCGCCGCGTCGAATGCCGGATTTGTCCATCTGCACGTGCATTCGGCCTATTCGCTGCTGAAGGGCTCGATCAAGATCCAGAAGCTGGCGGAACTGGCGAAGGCCGACCATCAGCCGGCGCTGGCGCTGACCGACAGCGACAACATGTTCGGCGCGCTGGAATTCTCCGAAAAGCTGGTGGGCTACGGCATCCAACCGATCACCGGCTGCGAGGTCGCGATCGATTTCGGTGACCAGGATCCCAACGCCCGTAACGCGCTGAACGCCGTGATGCCGCGCATCGTGCTGCTGGCTGCCAAGGAGCGCGGCTATCAGAGCCTGATGAAACTCAACTCGCGGGCGTTTCTGGAAACTCCGGTCAACCACGCGCCCCACATCAAGCTGGAATGGCTGCTGGAGGAAACCGAAGATCTGATCGCGTTGAGCGGCGGTCCGGACGGTCCGATCAATCAGGCACTATTGGCCGATCAATCCGCGCTTGCCGCTTTGCGTTGCGACCGGCTCGCGTCGCTGTTCGGCGATCGGCTCTATATCGAACTGCAGCGTCATGGCGCCGAGAAGGAGCGCCGCGCCGAAGCGGGGCTGATCGATCTTGCTTACGCCAAGGGCCTGCCATTGGTGGCAACGAACGAGCCGTATTTTGCCGCCGCGGACGATTATGAGGCCCATGATGCGCTGCTATGCATCGCCGGTGGCAGGATCATTGCGGAAACCGACCGGGAGCAGCTCACCACCGATCATCGCTTCAAGACCCGCGCCGAAATGGCGGTTCTGTTTGCCGATATTCCCGAGGCATTGGCGTCGACCGTCGAAATCGCCGAGCGCTGCTCGTTCCGGCCAAAGACGCGCAAGCCGATCCTGCCGCGCTTCACGGTCGGTGCCGGCAGTAACGCCGAAGGCGCGGCCCAGGAGGAATCCGACGAGTTGCGCCGTCAGGCCGAGGAGGGCCTGCGCAAACGTCTCGCCATCCACGGCGTGTCACAGGGCAAGAGCGAAGAGGAATACCACGCGCGGCTCGACTTCGAACTCAACGTGATCTCCCGCATGAACTATGCGGGTTACTTCCTGATCGTGTCCGACTTCATCAAATGGGCGAAGGCGCAGGGCATTCCGGTCGGACCGGGCCGCGGTTCGGGCGCCGGCTCGCTGGTCGCCTGGGTCTTGACCATCACCGACCTCGATCCCCTGCAGTTCAACCTTCTGTTCGAACGCTTCCTCAATCCGGAACGCGTCTCGATGCCAGACTTCGACATCGACTTCTGCCAGGATCGCCGCGGTGAGGTGATCTCCTATGTGCAGCAGCGCTACGGCCGCGATCAGGTCGCGCAGATCATCACCTTTGGTACGCTGCAGGCGCGCGGCGTGTTGCGCGACGTCGGCCGTGTGCTGCAGATGCCCTATGGTCAGGTCGACAAGCTGACCAAGCTGGTGCCGCAAAATCCTGCGGCCCCTGTGACCTTGGCTGCGGCGATCGAAGGCGAGCCGAAGCTGCAGGCGCTCCGCGACGAGGATCCGATCGTCGCCAAAGCCTTCGATATCGCCCAGCGTCTCGAGGGCCTGACGCGCCACGCTTCGACCCATGCAGCAGGTATCGTGATCGGCGACCGGCCGCTGTCGCAGCTCGTGCCGATGTATCGCGATCCGAAATCGGACATGCCGGTCACCCAGTTCAACATGAAATGGGTTGAGCCAGCAGGTCTCGTGAAGTTCGACTTTCTCGGCCTCAAGACGTTGACGGTGCTCGACGTCGCCGTGAAGCTGCTCAAGCAGCGCAATATTGACGTCAATCTTGCGACGACGCCGATTACCGATCCCAAGAGCTACGAAATGCTGGCGCGCGGTGAAGTGGTCGGCGTATTCCAGGTGGAAAGCCAGGGTATGCGGCGCGCGCTTGTGGACATGCGCCCCGACCGTTTCGAGGACATCATCGCGCTCGTCGCGTTGTATCGTCCGGGCCCGATGGCGAACATCCCGACCTATTGCGCGCGCAAGCATGGCGATGAAGAGCCGGAATATCTGCATCCGATCATCGAGCCGATCCTGAAGGAAACCTTCGGCGTCATCATCTATCAGGAACAGGTGATGCAGATCGCACAGGTCATGGCCGGCTATTCGCTGGGGGACGCTGACCTGCTGCGCCGCGCGATGGGCAAGAAGATCCGCGCCGAAATGGAAAAGCAGCGCGAGATCTTCGTTGCAGGCTCCGTCAAGAACGGCGTGCCGAAGGGGCAGGCCGATACGATCTTCGATCTGCTGGCAAAATTCGCCGACTATGGCTTCAACAAGAGCCACGCGGCTGCCTATGCGCTGGTGTCGTATCACACCGCCTATATGAAGGCGCATTATCCGGTGGAGTTCATTGCGGCGTCGATGACGCTCGACATGGGCAACACCGACAAGCTGTCGGAATTCCGCGCCGAAGCACAGCGGCTCGGTATCAAGGTCGAGGCGCCGAACATCAATCGTTCAGGCGTCACCTTCGAAGTCAGCGACAATACGATCTATTATGCGCTGGCGGCGTTGAAAGGCGTCGGCGCTGGCGCAGTTGAGCAGATCGTCGCCGAGCGCAACAAGAACGGTTTGTTCACGTCGCTTGCCGATTTTGCGTCGCGCGTAAGCCCACGCGCCGTCAACAAGCGCATCATCGAGACGCTCGCTGCGGCCGGCGCCTTCGATACGCTCGATCCACATCGTGCCCGCGTGCATGGCGGCGCGGATGCTATTTTGGCCGCCTGCCAGAGCGCCCACGTGGATACGACTATCGGTCAGGGAAACATGTTTGGCGGCGCGGCCGATGCGCCGACCATCATGCTGCCGCAGATCGACAACTGGCTGGCGGCCGACAAGCTGCGCAAGGAGTATGATGCGATCGGCTTCTTCCTGTCTGGCCATCCGCTTGACGATTACGCCGCCGCACTGAAGCGGCTGCGGGTGCAGAGCTGGGCCGAGTTCTGCCGCGCCGTCAAAACCGGCGCTACGGCGGGCAGGGTGGCGGCTACCGTCGTATCCCGCATGGAGCGGCGCACAAAGACCGGCAACAAGATGGGCATCATGGGCCTGTCGGATCCGACCGGGCATTTCGAGGCGGTGCTGTTCTCCGAAGGGCTTGCCCAATACCGCGACGTGCTGGAACCAGGTACCGCGGTGCTGCTGCAACTCGGTGCCGAACTCCAGGGCGAGGACGTTCGGGCCCGGGTTCTTCACGCCGAACCTTTGGATGTCGCCGCTGCCAAGACCCAGAAGGGGCTCAGGGTGACCATGAAGGACACCAAGGCACTGGATTCGCTGGTAAAACGCCTCCAGCCGCAGCCGAGCAATGTCGCCGGCGGAGGCGACGTCTCGCTCATCCTGCGGCTGGATCTGCAAACTGAGGTCGAGTTCAAGTTGGATGGCCGCTTTCAGGTCTCTCCGCAGATCGCCGGCGCCATCAAGGCGGTTTCCGGGGTGGAAATGGTCGAAACGCTTTGAGCTGGCGACCAGCGCGGTAAACCGGCCGAAGCCACCGGATTTCCTTGCTTATCCCGGGAATCCGGCTATAAGCCGGCCCATCTCACACGGAAGCATGGCTTAATCGCCGTCCGGTGGCATCCAGGCTGCACGGCAGAATCCTCTGCCCGAACGCTCGTTTGCTCACACGCTTCCGGAGGAAACAACCGGAGAATTGATACTATGGCACTACCCGAATTTTCTATGCGTCAACTGCTCGAAGCTGGCGTCCACTTTGGCCACCAGTCGCATCGCTGGAATCCGAAGATGGCGAATTACATCTTCGGTGCACGCAACAACATCCACATCATCGACCTCGCGCAGACCGTGCCGTTGCTGCACAACGCGCTGAAGGCTGTCAGCGACACCGTCGCCAAGGGCGGCCGCATCCTGTTCGTCGGCACCAAGCGCCAGGCGCAGGACGTCGTTGCCGAAGCTGCGAAGCGCTCGGCGATGTACTTCGTCAATTCCCGCTGGCTCGGTGGCACCCTGACCAACTGGAAGACCATCTCCGGTTCGATCAAGCGCCTGCGTCACCTCGATGAAGTGCTGAATTCCGGCGACGCGTCGGCCTACACCAAGAAGGAACGTCTGACGCTGCAGCGCGAGCGCGACAAGCTCGATCGCTCGCTGGGCGGCATCAAGGACATGGGCGGTCTGCCCGACCTGATCTTCGTGATCGACACCAACAAGGAAGACATCGCGATCCAGGAAGCTCAGCGTCTGGGCATCCCGGTGGCGGCGATCGTCGACACCAATTCGGATCCGAAGGGCATCACCTATGTGGTCCCGGGCAACGACGACGCCGGCCGTGCGCTGACGCTGTATTGCGACCTGATCGCACGCGCCGTTATCGACGGCATCTCGCGCGCCCAGGGCGACTCGGGCTTCGACGTTGGTGCATCGGCTGCGCCCATCGCTGAAGCCATTCCGGCTCCGGAAGCTGGCTTCCAGGGTCTGGCCGGTCCGCGCGGCACTGCCGACGATCTCAAGAAGCTCACCGGCGTGTCCGGCGCGATCGAGAAGAAGTTCAACGACCTTGGCATCTTCCACTATTGGCAGCTGGCCGAACTCGATCACGACACCGCCCACAAGATTGGCGAAGAAGTCGGCCTTCCGGCTCGCGCCGATGGCTGGGTCGCCCAGGCCAAGGGTCTGACGGCGGAAGCCGAGTAACGCGCAGGCGTGATCCCGGAACCGGTGTCCCGGTTCCGGACATGATCATGCCGGTACGAGAGCCAAGAAACTATTGTGCGGCCGTCATCCCGGCCGCACTTTCCATCTCTACACTTCTCTCGATGATAGTTCCTGCGGCGTAGCGCGATTGACCAGCACCGGCTGGCTCGCAAGCGCCCTGACAGGCAAAGGGTTCAACGATGGCAACGATTACTGCAGCGATGGTCAAGGACCTCCGCGAAACCACCGGCGTCGGCATGATGGATTGCAAGAACGCGCTGGCTGCCAATGACGGCGACATGCAGGCGTCAATCGACTGGCTGCGCAAGAAGGGCCTGTCCAAGGCCGCCAAGAAGGCCGACCGCGTGGCGGCTGAAGGCCTGATCGGCGTTCTCACTGCCGGCAACAAGGGCGTCGTGGTCGAAGTCAATTCCGAGACCGACTTCGTCGCGCGCAACGATCAGTTCCAGGGTCTGGTCAAGATGATTGCCCAGGTGGCGCTCAAGGTCGGCTCCGACGTTGAAGTCATCAAGGCGCACAAGATTGGCGACGTCACCGTCGAGACCGCTATCACCGAAGCCATCGCCACCATCGGCGAGAACATGACGTTGCGCCGCGCTGCCACGCTGGAAGTCAGCGCCGGCGTTGTGTCGAGCTACGTGCATAACGCTGTGATCGAAGGCCTCGGCAAGATGGGCATCATCGTCGCGCTGGAATCGACCGGCAAGGCTGACGAGCTCTCCACTCTCGGCAAGCAGATCGCGATGCATGTCGCCGCCGCCAACCCGCAGGCGCTGGACTCCGCCGGTCTCGATCCGGCCGTCGTCGCCCGCGAAAAGGAAGTGATGGCGGACAAGTATCGCCAGCAGGGCAAGCCGGACGCGATGATCGAGAAGATCGTCGAGAACGGCCTGAAGACCTATTACAAGGAAGTCTGCCTGCTCGATCAGGCTTTCATCCACGACACCGGCAAGTCGGTGGCGCAGGCCGTCAAGGAAGCCGAAGGCAAGGTTGGCGCACCGATCAAGCTCGCCGGCTTCGTGCGCTACGCGCTCGGCGAAGGCATCGAGAAACAGACTTCGGACTTCGCTGCCGAAGTTGCCGCCGCCAGCGGCCAGAAGTAAGAACGCAAGTTCTGAGAAATACGACTAGACCTCCCGGCGATCTACGCCGGGAGGTGCCGCCTCGAAAGGAAGCGATCGCATCATGGGTGAGCCGCTCTATCGTCGCGTCGTGATCAAGGTCTCGGGTGAGTCTTTCGCCGGAGGCCAGTCATTCGGTATCGATCAGCCGACTATCGACCGCATCGCCGTCGATCTCATTGCAGCCCAGAAACTTGGTGTTGAAGTCGCGGTCGTCGTCGGCGGCGGCAATATCTTCCGCGGCGTTGAAGTCTCCTCGCGCGGTGTGTCACGCCCGACCGGCGACAGCATGGGCATGCTCGCTACCGTCATGAACTGCCTGGCACTGGAGGCTGCGATCGAGCGCCACGCCGTGCCGGCCCGTACGCTGTCGGCGATGGTGATGCCGCAGATCTGCGAACTCTTCACACGTGCTGCTGCACATAAATACCTGTCCGAGGGCCGCATCGTGCTGCTGGCCGGCGGTACCGGCAATCCGTTCTTCACCACTGACACGACCGCAGTGTTGCGCGCTGCCGAGATCGGCGCATCGGCTGTGCTGAAGGCGACCAATGTGGACGGCGTCTACAGCGCCGATCCAAAGAAGGATCCGAACGCGAAGCGCTTCGAGCGTCTCAGCCATTCGCAGGCGGTGGAGGGGAACTACAAAGTCATGGATGCGACGGCTTTCGCGCTTGCCCGCGAGACCTCGCTGCCTATCATCGTGTTCTCGATCGCCGAGCCGGGTTCGATCAGCGCCATTTTGACGGGTACTGGCCGCGGCACCATCGTCGCGGGCTAATTTTAGACGGGTTCGGAGCGCCATACCCGCTTCGCACCAGCAGGATACAAGGGAGAGCTGTATGGCCGCCATGGCCCCATTCGATATCAACGACCTCAAGCGCCGTATGCAGGGCTCGACCCAGTCGCTGAAGCACGAGCTTGGCGGCTTGCGCACCGGACGTGCGGCAGCCTCGATGCTGGAGCCGGTCCAGGTGGAAGCCTATGGCAGCCACATGCCGCTGAACCAGGTTGCCACCGTCAGCGTTCCCGAGCCGCGCCTGCTGTCGGTGCAGGTCTGGGACAAGTCCATGGTCAAGGCGGTGGAAAAGGCGATCGTCGATTCCAATCTCGGCCTCAGCCCGGCAACCGAAGGCCAGATCCTGCGGCTGCGCATTCCCGAACTGAACACCGAGCGCCGCAAGGAACTCGTGAAGGTCGCGCATAAATACGCCGAAGCGGCCAAGGTTGCGGTGCGCCACGTCCGCCGCGACGGTCTCGACATCATCAAGAAGCTCGAGAAGGCGCACGAGATATCCGAGGACGACCAGAAGCGCCACGATACCGAGGTGCAGAAGGTCACGGACAGCATGATCGCTGAAATCGATCAGTTGCTGGCGGCTAAGGAAAAGGAAATCATGACGGTTTAAGCGTCAGAAGCCGCTTTTAAGCTGTTGAAAAGCGTATGGTCCGCAAATTGGTCACATATGTGCCGGACCATACGCTGGGGATTTTAATCGATGTCGAATGCCGCCGCGCCCGCAAATGATGGATCAGATCGATCCACGCCTTTGCATGTCGCGATCATCATGGACGGCAATGGACGCTGGGCTGCAGCGCGGGGGCTTCCGCGCGCCGAGGGCCATCGCCGTGGCGTCGAGGCACTGCGCCGTGTGGTGCGGGCATCCAACGAACTCGGCATCCAGTATCTGACGATCTTCTCGTTCAGCTCGGAAAACTGGTCGCGGCCCGCGTCCGAGATCAGCGATCTGTTCGGCTTGCTGCGTCGCTTCATCCGTAACGACCTTGCTACGCTGCATCGCGACGGCGTGCGCGTTCGCGTGATCGGAGAGCGCCAAGGCCTCGATTCTGATATCGCGTCATTGCTGAAAGAGGCCGAGGATCTGACGCGGGGCAACACCCAGCTCAATCTCGTGGTCGCCTTCAACTACGGCTCGCGGCACGAGATCGCCATGGCGGCGCAGCGTCTGGCGCTCGAAGTCGCCGAGGGCAAGCGCACGCCGGAAAGCATCAATGTCGATACGCTCGGCCAGTATCTCGACGCGCCTGATATTCCGGACCCGGACCTGATCATCCGCACGTCGGGCGAACAGCGGCTGTCGAACTTCCTGATGTGGCAGGCCGCCTATAGCGAGTTCGTATTCGTGCCGATCCACTGGCCGGATTTCGACAAGGCCGCGCTGGAAAGCGCTATTGCCGAATATGCCCGGCGCGAGCGGCGCTTTGGCGGTCTCGCCGCGAAAACCGGTTCGTGACCGGCGTGACCCAGGACGACAGTGCGCCGAAGCAGGCGGATGACCGGGGGCTGCGCAATCTCCTGATGCGCATCCTGGCCGCGCTGGTGCTGATCCCCGTCGCGATTTTCGCCGCCTATACCGGTGGCTGGCTGTGGTTCGGCCTCGTGACGCTGGTGTCGGTTGGTCTCTTCCTGGAATGGCGGGCCATCGTCGGCAATCATATCGGCTGGATCGGGCTCGGCTTCGTCTATGCCTTGGCTGCGTTTGCTGCATCCATTGTCGTGCGCCTCGATCCCGTTTGGGGCTTCTCGGCGCTAATGTTCATTCTGTTGGTGGTCTGGATGACAGACATCGGCGGCTATTTCGCCGGGCGCGGCATCGGCGGCCCGAAACTGTGGCCGCGCGTCAGTCCGAAGAAGACATGGGCTGGCGCCATCGGCGGCTTTGTTCTCAGCCTCGCTGTGGCTGCCGGTTTTGCCATGAATGGTTTGGGCAGGCTGCTGCCGCTGCTCATGATCGCAACCGTGCTGACGGTGCTGTCGCAACTCGGCGATCTCTTCGAGTCCGCGGTCAAACGCAAGTTCGGCGTCAAGGATTCCGGCCAGATCATTCCTGGCCATGGCGGTCTGCTGGATCGCCTCGATGGCTATGTATTCGCGGTGGTTGCTGCTGCGGTGATCGGTCTTTTACGCGGCGGCGCAGATGGCGTCGGCCGCGGTCTTATGGTTTGGTGATTTAATGAGCGCTGTTCCCCTGCGAAATAACAAGCCCGCCGCGTCCAGTCTGCGCAGCATCACTGTCCTCGGTGCGACCGGTTCGATCGGTGACAGCACCATGGATTTGCTGCGAGCGTCCCCCGAGCGGTACCAGGTGGAGGCTTTGACCGCCAACGGGAACGTCGAAGGCGTGGTCAAGCTCGCCAAGGAATTCAACGCGCGCTTCGTGGCCGTCGCCGATGAATCCAAACTGGACGAACTCCGCGCGGCACTCGCCGGCACCGGGATCGCCAGTGGAGCGGGGGATAGCGCCATCGTCGAGGCTGCGGAGCGTCCGGCCGACTGGCTGATGGCCGCCGTGTCAGGCGCCGCCGGCTTGAAGCCCGCACTCGCCGCCGTCGACCGCGGTGCAACCGTCGCGCTGGCCAACAAGGAATGCCTCGTGTGTGCCGGCGATTTCTTCATGGATCGCGCCGCCAAGGCTGGTGCCTGCATCCTGCCGGCAGACAGCGAGCACAATGCGCTGTTCCAGGCGCTGGCCTCCGGCAGCCGCGAGGAACTGACCCGCGTCATCATTACCGCCTCGGGCGGACCGTTCCGCACCTGGGCTGCCGCCGATATCGAGCAGGCAACGCTGGCGCAGGCGCTGAAACATCCGAACTGGTCGATGGGGCAGAAGATTACCATCGATTCCGCATCGATGATGAACAAGGGCCTCGAAGTGATCGAGGCGTCCTATCTGTTCGCGCTGGCGCCGGACGAAATCGACGTGCTGGTGCATCCGCAGTCGATCATCCACGGCATGGTGGAATTCAGGGACTATTCCGTCATGGCGCAACTGGGCTCGCCGGACATGCGCACACCGATCGCGCATTGCCTGGGTTGGCCGGACCGTATCGCAGGCCGGGCCGCGCCGCTGGATCTCGCCAAAGTCGGGTCGCTGACCTTCGAGGCACCGGATTACGCGCGCTTCCCTGGTCTGAAGCTGGCCTATGACGCGCTGCGCACCGGCAGCGGCGCGACCACCGTCTACAACGCGGCCAACGAGATCGCTGTGGCTGCCTTCACTGCCCAGAAGATCCGCTTTGGCGCCATTGCACGGCTGGTCGAAGCCACCATGAATGAATGGGTGCGGGCAGGGAATTTGGCGCCATTGTCATCGGCGGATGACGCCATCGCTGTTGACCATAAAGCGAGAAAAATGGCTGCCACCCTCTTGCCTCAAATTGCCGCAAAGGCATCCTAGAGCATTGGGGATGGGGCCTTTGGCCTCGCGTTAGGGGATCGGGATGCTTGAGTTTTTCCAACATAGTTTCAATACGTTAAGTCACGGCTTTATCGGCTATATCATCCCCTTTCTGTTTGTCCTGACGATCGTGGTGTTCTTCCACGAACTCGGCCACTTCCTGGTCGCGCGCTGGAACGGCGTGAAGGTCCTGACGTTCTCGCTCGGCTTCGGTCCCGAACTGGTCGGTTTCAACGATCGCCATGGCACGCGCTGGAAGATTTCCGCGATTCCGCTTGGCGGCTACGTGAAGTTCTTCGGCGACGAGAGCGAAGCCTCGACCCCCTCAAGCGCTGCGCTGGAAGGCATGACGGCGGATGAACGCAAGGGCAGCTTCCACCACAAGCGGGTTGGCCAACGTGCGGCCATCGTGGCTGCCGGTCCGATCGCCAATTTCATCCTCGCGATCATCATTTTCACCTGTCTGTTC
Organism: Tardiphaga sp. 813_E8_N1_3; assembly: GCF_051811025.1. Lineage (NCBI taxonomy): Bacteria > Pseudomonadati > Pseudomonadota > Alphaproteobacteria > Hyphomicrobiales > Nitrobacteraceae > Tardiphaga > Tardiphaga sp. 813_E8_N1_3. The sequence goes on along the minus strand of NZ_JBPWQE010000001.1, from coordinate 2,959,007 downwards.
ACGTTCTTTGGCAAGCCGAGCACGACCGCCAAGGTCGACAGCATTCAGGCTGGCAGCGCCGCCGAGAAGGCCGGGTTCCAGTCGGGCGACATCATCAAGGCCATCGACGGCAAGGTCATTGGCAGCTTCTCCGACATGCAGCGCATTGTCGGCACCAAGGCCGGTGAGCAGCTGGCCTTCAGCGTCAAGCGCGGCGAAGCCACGGTCGAGCTGAAGGGCACGCCGGAACTTCGCGAAGTCAAGGACAGCTTCGGGAATGTCCATCGATTGGGCGTGCTCGGCATCACACGCGCCACGGCGGCCGGTGAAGTGACCACCGAGCGGGTCAATCCGGCGGCCGCTTTCGTGCTGGGCGTCAAGGAAACCTGGTTCGTTGTGGACCGCACCATCGCCTATATCGGCGGTGTATTCACCGGACGCGAGGCGGCCGACCAGATCGGTGGCCCGATGCGAATCGCCCAGATCTCGGGGCAGGTGGCGACAATCGGCCTGACCGCACTGATTCACCTGGCAGCAGTTCTGTCGATCTCGATCGGCCTTCTCAACCTGTTTCCAGTGCCGCTTCTCGATGGCGGTCATCTTTTGTTCTATGCCGTCGAGGCCGTTCGTGGGCGTCCGCTGTCGGAGCGCGCGCAGGAGATGGGCTTCCGCATTGGTCTCGGTTTAGTGCTGATGTTGATGGTATTTGCCACCTATAACGACATTCTTCACCTGGCTTCGTCATGATCGAGGCTGGGGGTAACGTGGCCGATGGGCAACGTCTTGGAATGAAATTAGAATTGCAGCGCGAAAGGTCGTTTGCCAGTCAGGTAAAATTGGCTACAAGCTGGGCGACTAAAGGGATTCTGTCAGACCGTAGGGGTGCGGGCTGGCGATGGAATGATAAGGGCGCTTTGCGCATGATTTTTGGTTTGCGGGGTTTCCGGGGTGGCCTTCTTGCTGCTTCGCTATTGGTCGCCATGCCGGTCGCCGTTACAGCGACTGCTACGCTCGTTTCTTCGACTGCCGTGGCTCAGACCGCCGCTTCGATTGTTGTTGAAGGCAATCGTCGCGTGGATGTGGAGACCATCCGCTCCTATTTCCGTCCTGGCCCGAGCGGCCGGCTGGATCAGGGCACCATCGATGACGGCCTCAAGTCGCTTATCGAGACCGGCCTGTTTCAGGATGTGAAGATCAATCAGGCCGGTGGCCGTCTGGTCGTTAGCGTCGTCGAAAATCCGGTCATTGGCCGTATCGCCTTCGAAGGTAACAAGAAGGTCAAGGACGACCAGCTGAACGCCGAAGTGCAGTCGAAGCCGCGCGGGACGCTGTCGCGCCCGATGGTGCAGGCCGACGCCCAGCGCATTTCCGAAATCTACCGTCGCTCTGGCCGTTATGACGTCAGCGTCGTTCCGGAATTCATCGAGCAGCCGAACAACCGCGTCGACCTGATCTTCACGATCAACGAAGGCGCTAAGACCGGCGTGAAGTCGATCCAGTTCATCGGTAACAACTATTACTCGTCCTACCGTCTCAAGGACGTCATCAAGACCCGTGAATCGAATCTCCTGAGCTTCCTGGCTTCGGGCGATATCTATGATCCGGACCGCATCGAAGCCGATCGTGACCTGATCCGCCGCTATTACCTGAAGAACGGCTTCGCCGATGTTCAGGTCGTCGCCGCGCTCACCGAATACGACCCGCAGCAGAAGGGCTTCCTGGTCACCTTCAAGATTGAAGAAGGCCAGCAGTACCGCGTGTCGTCGGTCGACTTCTCGTCCACCATTCCGCAGTTCGATCCGAACTCGCTGCGCAGCTTCTCGCGCGTTGGCGTCGGCTCGCTTTACAACGCGGAAGCGCTGGAGAAGTCGGTCGAGGAAATGCAGATCGAAATGTCCCGCCGTGGCTACGCCTTTGCCGTTGTGCGTCCACGTGGCGATCGCAATTTCGAATCTCACACCGTCACCATCGGCTTCTCGGTGGAAGAGGGGCCCCGCGTCTATATCGAGCGCATCAATGTGCGCGGCAACACGCGCACTCGTGATTATGTCATCCGCCGCGAGTTCGATCTCGCTGAAGGCGACGCCTATAACCGTGCTCTGGTTGATCGTGCCGAACGCCGTCTGAAGAACCTCGACTTCTTCAAGAGCGTGAAGGTGACGACCGAGCCCGGTTCATCCAGTGATCGCGTGATCCTGGTGGTCGATTTGGAAGAGAAATCCACTGGCGACTTCTCGGTTTCGGGCGGCTACTCGACCACTGACGGTGCGCTCGGCGAAGTCAGTGTCTCGGAACGTAACTTCCTCGGTCGTGGCTTGTTTGCGAAGGCATCGGTCCAGTACGGCCAGTATGCCCGTGGCTACTCGCTGTCGTTCGTTGAGCCTTACCTGCTCGACTACCGCGTGGCGCTCGGCCTCGATTTCTATCAGCGCGAGCAGCTGTCCAACAGCTACATCTCGTACAACACCAAGACGCTCGGCTTCAGCCCGCGCCTCGGTTTCCAGCTGCGTGAAGATCTCGCGCTGCAGCTGCGCTACTCCGTCTATCAGCAGCAGATTTCGCTGCCGACGGCGCTGAGCAACTGTAACAATCTGAGCGGTAATCCGGCCACCTTTACGCCGGGTGCCATTAACGCCGCGGCCGGTACTCTGACCGCAGTGGATCCTCTCAATGCGAATACGTGGGGTTGCTACGCCGATGGTGAGTCGTCTCTGCCAGTTCGCCGCGAACTGGCCAGCGGCAAGACGCTGACTTCGGCGCTCGGCTACACGCTGAACTACAACACGCTCGACAATAACAAGAACCCTACCGACGGTCTGTTCCTGGAGTTCAAGCAGGACTACGCTGGCGTCGGTGGCGACGTGACCTACCTCAAGACCACGATCGATGCGAAGTACTACACCCCGCTGGTGGCCGACATTGTTGGTTTGCTGCGTGTCCAGGGCGGTATGCTGAACAAGGTCGGCGAAGACATCCGCATGCTGGATCACTTCCAGATGGGTCCGAACTTGGTGCGCGGTTTCGCGCAGAACGGCATCGGCCCGCGTGACATCAGCTATGTTGCGCTGGGATCCTACGGCGACGCGCTCGGTGGCACCAAGTATTGGGGCGCCTCGGCTGAATTGCAGATGCCATTCTGGTTCCTGCCGAAGGAAGTTGGCATCAAGGGCGCAGTTTATGCCGATGCCGGCGGTCTCTGGGATTATAAGGGACCGACCAGCTGGGCTCAGACTGGCGAAGTCAATGCCGCCGGCTGTGTGCCTGCGAGCCGGACTTCGGTCGGTAACTGCGCCGGTATGACCTTTGACGATGGCAACGTCGTCCGGTCGTCGGTCGGTGTGGGCCTGATCTGGCAGTCGCCGTTTGGTCCGCTGCGCTTCGATTACGCAGTGCCGATCACCAAGGGCGCCTATGATCGCGTGCAGCAGTTCAAGTTCGGCGGCGGAACTTCGTTCTGAGTTTGATCTCCGGCCGGACCGCGACGGGTGGAATGGCTCTGCCGACGTTCTTCAAGCAATCGCCGTCGTTGACGCTGGCTGAAATAGCCGCGTCAACGAAGGCGCGACTGGTCGACCCGACGCGGGCCGACCAGATCGTGACTGGCGTAGCCTCGCTCGACGAGGCCGGCCCCCATCACCTGACCTTCTTCGAAAATCTCCGCTACATCGACCAGCTCACCCACACCAAGGCCGGTGCCTGCTTGGTGAGCGAGAGCTTTAAGGGCGACATTCCGGCTCACGTGACAGTGCTACGGGCCAAACGGCCGTTCGCGGCTTTCGTGGAATTGGCGCGCGAGCTGCAGGCGGATACGTTGCGTCCGGCCTCCGGCTTTGACATTACTGGCATCGCCGCATCCGCCGTCATCCATCCCTCTGCTCAGCTCGAGGATGACGTTACGGTGGATCCGCTGGCCGTGATCGGCCCGGATGTCGAGATCGGTTCCGGCACCATCATCGGCTCTGGCGCGGTGATCGCCGCCGGGGTCAAGATCGGCCGTGACTGTAATATCGGTGCCGGCAGCACGCTGCAGTTCACACTGATCGGCAACAATGTGCTCGTTCACCCCGGCTGCAAGTTCGGCCAGGACGGCTTTGGCTTCGTGTTCGGCCGGGACAAGCACATCAAGGTCCCGCAGACTGGCCGTGTCCTGATCCAGAACGACGTCGAGATCGGCGCCGGCACCACCATCGACCGCGGCAGCCTGCGCGATACTGTGATTGGCGAAGGGACCAAAATCGACAATCAGGTCCAGATCGGCCACAATGTGACAATTGGACGGCACTGTGTGATCGCTGCGAAATGTGGCCTTGCAGGCAGCCTGACCATCGGCGACAACGTCGCGCTGGGCGCCATGGTGGGCCTCAACAATCACATTACGATTGGCGATGGCGCGCAGGTTGCGGCAATGGCCGGAGTGAAAGACAGCATTCCGCCGCGCGCGCGGTGGGGTGGCATCTTTGCCCGGCCGACCAAGCAATGGTTCCGCGAGATCCTCGCGGTTGAGAAACTCGCCCGCGAGAGCATGCCGGGAACGGATGCGGCGACGCAGGATACGAAGGACGAGGGGCGGGAATGACCCAGGATTTATCAAGCGATGGCGAGTCGCCTATCATCATTGAGACTGTTGATATCAACACCATCCTCAAGACCCTGCCGCATCGCTACCCATTCCTGCTGATCGATCGCGTCGTGAACATCCGGAAGGATTTCAGCGGCATCGGCATCAAGAACGTCACCATCAATGAACCGGCATTTCTTGGCCACTTTCCCGATCGTCCGGTCTATCCCGGCGTGCTGATGATTGAAGGCATGGCGCAGACGGCCGGCGTCATCGGCATCTCGTCAGTCGAAGGCACCGAGAAACCGCGCGCGGTGTACTTTCTAACCATCGACAAGTGCAAGTTCCGCAAGCCGGTGATGCCGGGGGACACGATCGAGTATCACCTGCACCTGATCGGCCGGAAAAAGGCCATGTGGTGGTTCCACGGCGACGCCAAGGTGAACGGCAAGGTCGTCGCCGAGGCCGATGTCGGCGCGATGCTGACGGACTGAGCAGACAGCTTAGTCCGCGTCATTCGTCTAGAGCCTCGGTTCTGATAGAAGCAGAACCGAGGCTCTAGCTTTTTGTTTAGACGCGTTTTCTTGATGCGGACCGGTACCCACTTCGCTCGAAAACGCGCTAGCGCTGCCGAACACGCATTGTGACGACGCCGCCATGTATAGCCAGTTCTACGGAGCTCGGCGGGGTGGTGCCTTGGCGGAGAGTATAGACGATACTCACAGTCGATTGGCTCTGAGTCCCGATCTCGTGCACCGCTGGTGCGTCAGACGGATGCGATCTTTTACCCGCCGGATCGATGAGAGACAGGCCCATTGACGAGCCATCGAGGCCCGGTAGGCCAGCGGGCCGCGTGATCACGATGTGCAATTCAAGAGCGCCGGTTTCGAGATTGAGCGCGGTATGCGCACCAATGAGTTTCTCGGTCGCCGACAAGCCAACCAAGGCCGGTGTTGGAGGAGTCTCTGCCACGGTCGTAGTCCCTTCTACCGTCCATCCTTTGGTCGCAAGGACGGCGCCGCCGGCCGATGTGTCGATCAGTTTTCCCTGGAATGAAAAGTAGACGACGTATGTGGTCCCTCGCACCACGTTCTTGAATCCGGGCGCATCATACATCGAGAATTGGCATCCGCCCGGACGTGCAGGGTCATAACGATCATATGGGTGCTGTGGACAGGTTCGATGTCCGTACGCCGTACAGTTGCCGGAGGGGCAGCCGTCTTCCTGATATGCCGCTGGTAGCAGCACCACAGCTCCGCACAACACGAGGGCGACCACGCTGCCATTGGCCGTGTTTTGGCCCATAACGTATTGGCGATATTCACCAGCCGAGCAGGTGCCGGTGAATGTGGCGGAACAGTTGAACGGGGCGTCGAAATCGGCGCCGTGAATCGCCGGTGCGAGATTCCCTGCTGGCGTGACAAAGGATGAATAGGCTACAGCCATGTGGACCTCTTGTGATGTCAGCATGTGAATTGGAGCGAATGGTTATGCGGTGCCGCCGCCCGCTGCGGCGGCTCCGATCTCGGCGCACATGGTGCAGATCCAGATCAGGATTTGGTGCGTGCCAGGACGCAGGCCTTCACCGAAGCCGATCAATCAGTAGTACTGAGGCGAGAAGGAGCCGTCGGGGTTCTGCGTGACCACAGCGCTGGTTTGCGCGCGACCCGTGAAGTTGACGTTGCCGGCCTTGGTCGAGGCTGCGGTGTAGTCGATGATCTGACCGGGCGTGTATGCGCCATCGGCGACATAGAAATTGATCACAGGTGTCACGTTGAACGTGTCGTTCGGCTCCGCGATGAAGGTAGCGACCGGTGACGGGATGCTCGGAATGTTGCCGGGACGCGCCAGACCGAACAGGTATCCGTTGGATGCCGTGAAATCGTTGTTGGCGATAATCCTGTAGGAGCCCGTCATTGCGCCGCCCGGTGTAACGGTGCCGAAACCGATGGGGGTCGTTCCGGCAAAGGTGACGCTGTCCTGCAGAGTGACATCGACCGCAGCAGCGCCGCTCTGGCCCATGGTTGTACCTGGAGCGATGGGCATGGTTGCTGTTGCCCAATAGGCGAAGGTCTCGTCGGTGTACTCAACCGTATCCGTTCCACCCGACCGGATGCCGTTGAAGGTCACCCACGCGTTACTGTAAACGACCGGCTGTCCGCCCGTCGATGTCACAGCGGGTGGTTGCATGAAGAGGACATAATTCTTCGCGAACCCAGAGTTGTTCAGAACCTTGATCGAGTATTTGGCCATGTTGCTGCTCCTGGCTGAATGGTGACTGGTCGGCGACAACAAGCGGCCTTGCAAAGCGAGGGAGCATTACGGCTTGCGTGATGTCGTGACGATGTCGTGGATAACAACCATAGCGTGTATCAACCATTGGTTGTGTGGTATGGCTCTGATGGCGTATTGACGAAACCGAGCCGCCTTGATGCGTCAATCAGCTCGGCAAGGCTGTGGACGTTGAGGCTGCGCATCGCGTTTTCGCGATGCTTGCGGACGGTGAGGGGGCTGATCCCGAGTTTGCGGGCGATCTGCTTGCTGGTGAAGCCAACAGCAATGAGCCGCGCGACGTCGATTTCGCGCGGTCGCAGGGCGGGTCGGCTGCCGATCAAAAAGACTGGTCGTGTCTTTCCCTTTGATTGGCGTATTGCGATATCTCGCCAACTTGCTGCGTGTTGGTGACAGATGTTTTGGCGAAGGCGGTGAGTTGCGCCGTGGTTCCCAGCCGCATCTTGTGCAGGATGCTCGCGCGATGTTTGCGGACGGTGAACTCGGAAATGGCAAGGGCGCGCGCGATCTGTTTGCAGCTCATCGACTGGCCAACCAGCGACAATATTTCCTCCTCGCGATTGGTCAGACGCGCCATGAAAGGTCATTCCGTACTGGTATAAAAAGAACGTACCATGAACATTTGGAGTTCAGCAAGGTTCCAGTGGCACTTGTCCGCGCGGTACTGGACAGTCCACGTGACGCGGGTTACGCAGCGGAAAATCCTAGAAATTTGCAGGAACTGGACTTCTCGATGAGCAAGATCGATCCAACCGCCCGCGTCGCCGACGGTGCTGTCATTGGCGAGGGCGCCGAAATCGGACCCTTCTGCATCATCGGACCGCATGTCACGATCGGTGCAGGCACGAAGCTGCTGTCGCATGTCAACGTGACGGCGCAGACGACCATCGGCGAGAACTGCACGATCTATCCGTTCGCGTCATTAGGCACGCCCCCGCAGTCGCTCAGCTACAAGGGCGAACTGACCAGACTGACTATCGGCAATGGCTGCACCATCCGCGAGTCCGTGACCATGAATGCCGGTACTGTCGCTGGCGGCGGCATCACGTCGGTGGGCGATCGCGGCTACTTCATGAACTGCGCCCATGTCGGCCATGACTGCCATGTCGGCAATGACGTGATCTTCGCGACCTCGGCGACGCTTGGCGGCCATTGCGAGATCGGCGATTTCGTTTTCATGGGCGGGCTATCGGCCGTGCACCAGTTCACCCGCATCGGCTCGCAGGTCATGGTCGGCGGCATCTGCGGCGTGCGGGGCGACATCATCCCGTTCGGGCTCGTGAATGGCCAGTATGCAGCGCTCGAAGGCCTCAACATCATCGGCATGAAGCGCCGCAAATTCACGAAGGAGCGCGTTGCCGCCGTGCGCTCTTTCTATCAAAAGCTGTTCCATGGCGCGGGCGTCTTCGCCGAGCGGCTTGAGCGTGTGCAGCCTTTGGCAAATGACGATCCGGCGATTGCAGAAATCCTGACATTCATCGCGGGCGCCAAGCACCGCGCACTGTGTCTGCCCGAGGATAGCAAGAACAACTCTTGAGTTCGGGTATCGCGGGGCGAACCATGACCGACCAGGCTCAAGCGCAAGATCTGCAAGAACATCCGCCGATAGGCTCGCCGTTCGGGATCATCGCCGGTGGCGGTTCGCTGCCCTTCGCCGTAGCGGACTCGTTGCAGGCCCGCGGGATCAAGCCGGTGTTGTTCGCACTGAAGGGGTTCTGCGATCCAGCGCTGGTGGCGCGATTTCAGCACCACTGGATTCCCATTGGCCAGTTTGGCCGTTTGCTGAAGCTGATGCGCAGCGAAAATTGCCGGGATCTCACGTTCATTGGCACGCTTGTGCGGCCGGCAATCTCCGAAATCAGACTGGACTGGGCAACGCTTCGCGTGATGCCGAAAGTGTTTCGCGCGTTTCGCGGCGGTGACGATCACTTGCTGACGAGTGTCAGCCGCCTGTTCGAGCATGAAGGTTTTCGCCTGCTGGGGATCAAGGACGTCGCGCCGGATGTGCTGATGCCGGCGGGCAGCGTGACACGTGCCGTACCGGATCAAGACGCTGAAGCCGATATCGCGCGGGGGCGCGAAGTCCTGCGCGCCTTGAGCCCATTCGATATCGGCCAGGCTACCGTGGTGATCGACGGCCATGTGGTGGGGATCGAGGATATCGAAGGCACCGATGGATTGCTGGCCCGCGTGGCGCTTCTGCGTGAGCAGGGACGTATTCGCGCCAAGGCAGGGCGGGGCGTATTGGTGAAGGCGCCGAAGAGCGGTCAGGACCTGCGTTTCGATCTGCCGACATTGGGGCCGCGTACCATCGAGCGCGCTGCGGCCGCGAAGCTCGCCGGCATCGCCATTGTCGCAGGCAATACGATCGTCGCCGAACCGCAGCAGATGATTGTCGCCGCCGATGCCGCAGGTCTTTTTGTGACGGGACTTCCGTCGTGACGAAGACGATCTATCTCATCGTCACCGAAGAATCCGGCGACCGTCTCGGCTCTGCGCTGATGAAAGTGCTGCGCCAGCGGCTGGGCGACGATGTGCGCTTCGAAGGCGTCGGCGGTTCGTCGATGGCGCGTGAAGGGCTGCAGTCGCTGTTTCCTATCGAAGAGCTTTCCATCATCGGCCTTGCCGCGGTCGTCCGGAAATTGCCGTCGATCCTGAAGCTCATCACGCGCGCGACCGAAGATGTCTTGCGGGCCAATCCCGACGTGCTGGTCATCATCGATAGCCCGGACTTCACCCACCGCGTTGCGAAGCGCGTGCGCCAGCGCGATCCTTCGATACCCGTCGTCAATTATGTGTCGCCAACGGTATGGGCATGGCGGCCGGGGCGCGCGAAGGCAATGCGCGCTTATGTCGACCATGTGCTGGCGCTGCTACCATTCGAGCCGGAGGCCCATCAGCGGCTCGGCGGTCCGCCATGTACCTATGTCGGCCACCCGCTGATCGAGCAGATCGATGCGCTGCGTCCTAATGCGGAAGAGCAGGCGCGTCGCGAAGCGAAGCCGCCGGTGCTGCTGGTGCTACCGGGCAGCCGTCGTAGCGAGATCCGTCATCACATGGCAACGTTCGGCGCGACGCTCGATCTGCTGCGAAAGCCGGGCACGCAATTCGAATTGATCCTGCCGACCATGCCGCATCTCGTCGAAGTGATCACCGAGGCGCTCAAGACATGGCCGGTGCAGCCGCGAGTCGTTGTGGGCGAAACGGAGAAGCGCGCCGCGTTCCGCATCGCGCATGCGGCCTTTGCCAAGTCGGGGACGGTGACATTGGAGCTTGCATTGTCAGGCGTGCCGATGGTCACCGCCTACAAGGCCGGCAGTGTCGAGGCCTGGATCATCCGCCGCCGCATCACATCATCGTCGGTCATTCTCGCCAATCTGGTGATCGGCGAGAACGTCATTCCGGAGTTCATCCAGGAAGACTGCACGCCGGAGAAGCTCGCAGCATCGTTGCAAGAGGTGCTGGCAGACACACCGATGCGGCGCCGTCAGATCGAAGCCCTGGCGCGACTGGATGGAATCATGGGCGTGGGGCGGATGTCGCCGAGCGACGCTGCCGCCGACGTTGTGCTGGCGACGATGCGCAAGGATCAGAGGTAGCTTGAACAAAAAATCGGCGGATCTTGCGATCCGCCGATTTTCTTTTCTAGCCTTTGCCGAAGCGCATTAGCTGCGCTTGGCGATGTCCACGTAGTCGCGGCGGGCAGCGCCCGTGTAGAGCTGGCGGGGACGGCCGATCTTCTGCTGCGGATCGCCGATCATCTCGCTCCACTGGCTGATCCAGCCGACGGTGCGGGCAACCGCGAACAGCACGGTGAACATCGACGTCGGGAAGCCCATCGCCTTCAGCGTGATGCCCGAATAGAAGTCGACATTCGGATACAGCTTGCGGTCGATGAAGTACTGGTCCGACAGCGCGATTTTCTCGAGCTCCATCGCAACGGCGAGCATTTCGTCGCCGCCGTGCCCGGTTTCCTTGAGGACCTCGTGGCAGGTCTCCTGCATGATCTTCGCGCGCGGATCGTAGTTCTTGTAGACGCGATGACCGAAGCCCATCAGACGGACGCTGGAATTCTTGTCCTTCACCTTGGCGATGAATTCCGGAATCTTGTCGACGGTGCCGATCTCGGCGAGCATCTGCAATGCGGCTTCGTTGGCACCACCATGCGCCGGTCCCCACAGGCAGGCGATGCCGGCGGCGATACAAGCGAACGGATTGGCACCCGACGAGCCGGCGATGCGGACGGTCGAGGTCGATGCATTCTGCTCGTGATCGGCGTGAAGCGTGAAGATCTTGTCCAGCGCCTTGGCGAGCACCGGATTGACCTTGTAGTCCTCGCACGGCACGGCGAAGCACATCTTCATGAAGTTCGCGGCGAAATCGAGCGAGTTGGTCGGATACACGAAAGGCTGGCCGATTGTGTACTTGTAGGCCATCGCGGCGAGCGTCGGGATCTTGGCGATCATGCGGATCGACGCGATTTCGCGCTGCTTCGGATCGTTGATATCAGTTGAGTCGTGGTAGAACGCGGCGAGGGCGCCAACCGATGCGACCATCACGGCCATCGGATGCGCGTCGCGGCGGAATCCCTGGAAGAAGCGGCTCATCTGGTCGTGAACCATTGTGTGGTTCGTGACCAGCGTGTCGAAGGCGACCTTCTGCTTGGCGGTCGGGAGTTCCCCGTACAGCAACAGGTAACAGGTCTCGAGGAAATCGCCCTTGGCGGCGAGCTGCTCGATGGGGTAGCCGCGGTATTCGAGGATACCGGCATCGCCATCGATATAGGTGATCTTGGACTGGCAGCTGCCCGTCGAGGTGAAGCCCGGATCGTAGGTAAACATCCCGGACTGGGCGTAGAGCTTGCCGATGTCGATGACATCAGGGCCGATCGTTCCGCTGTGAATCGGAAGGTCGAAGCTCTTGCCGTCGACTGTCAGCGTTGCGGATTTGGTATTGGTTTTTGCGTCCATCGCGTGGTCCCCGATGAGATCGTTGAGGGGCCGGCAAACCACCGACATTTCAGGAGAAATGGGGAGGCTAGCCGGGAATTCCAGAGCATTCGCCAGAATGCGTAGCGTATTGCTGTGTGCGCTGCAAGACGGGCAAAAGCAGCCTACAGCTATGCTAAATAGATGCCTGATCGGCGAGCCGGTCCAGGCATTCTTGACGTCCCAATACCGCCAGAACATCGAAAATGCCGGGCGATGTGGTCTTGCCGGTCAGCGCCACGCGAAGCGGCTGCGCGACTCCGCCAAGCTTGATGCCAGCTTCCTCGGCAAAGGCGCGGGTAGCGGCTTCGGCATTCGCTGCCGTCCAGTCTGTCACGGCTTCCAGTGCCGTGCGCAACTTGCCGATCAACACGCGGGTTTCCGGCGTCAGCGCGGCCTGCGCTTTCGGCTCCATCGCCAGCGGGCGATCGGCAAAGATGAAGTTGGCGCCGTCGATCAGTTCGATCAGCGTCTTGGCGCGTTCCTTCAGGCCCGGCATGGCGCGCAGCAATTGGGCGCGGGTGGTGTCGTTGAGCTTCGGCTTCAGGTCCAGGCCGCCGGGCACGTAATTCAGCACGTCCTCGAACATGGTCACGAGGGATTGATCGTCGGTGTGACGGATGTAGTGACCGTTGAGGTTCTCAAGCTTGGCGAAATCGAAGCGCGCGGCAGAGCGGCCGATCCCGGATAGATCGAATGCGTCGATCATCTCCTGGGTCGAGAAGATTTCCTGATCGCCATGGCTCCAGCCGAGCCGCACCAGGTAATTCCGCAGGGCAGCCGGCACATAGCCCAGCGCGCGATAGGCTTCGACGCCGAGCGCGCCGTGGCGCTTTGAGAGTTTCGAGCCATCGGGTCCGTGGATCAGCGGAATGTGCGACATGCTGGGGACCGTCCAGCCGAGCGCGTCGTAGATCTGCTTCTGGCGCGCCGCGTTGATCAGATGATCGTCGCCGCGGATGACATGGGTCACGCCCATGTCATGGTCGTCCACCACCACGGCCAGCATGTAGGTCGGATTGCCGTCGCCACGCAGCAGCACGAGATCGTCGAGATTCTCGTTCTGCCAGACCACACGCCCCTGCACCTGATCCTCGATCACGGTCTCGCCGGTGAGCGGCGCCTTCAGGCGGATCGTCGGTTTGACGTCGGGGCGCGGATCCGACGGATCACGGTCGCGCCACAGTCCGTTATAGAGCTTGGACTTGCCCTCGGCGCGGGCAGTCTCGCGCATCTGTTGCAGCTCTTCGGCTGAGGCGTAGCAGTAATACGCCTTGCCCTCGGCCAGCAGCTGTTCGGCGACTTCGCGGTGCCGGCCGGCACGGGCGAACTGGAAGACTGTGTCGCCGTCCCACTCGATGCCCAGCCACTTCAACCCGTCGATAATGGCGTCGATCGCGGCATCGGTGGAACGCTCGCGGTCCGTATCCTCGATCCGCAGCAGCATCTTGCCGCCGGTCTTCTTGGCATAGAGCCAGTTGAACAGCGCGGTGCGTCCACCGCCGATATGGAGGAAGCCGGTCGGCGAGGGGGCGAAACGGGTAACGACGGGAGCGGTCATATCAGTGGGTTCGATCGAGTTCGGTGTGACTGTTGGCGGGCGTTTATCACAACGACAGGGCGCTGTCTCACGGCGAATAAACGCGGATTTGGGGGCGGAACCGCATCGGAAAAGGTCCTTTCGCGTGATCTGCCCCCTGATCCAGCCCTTGGCGCGGCCTTCCGGATTTGGCACATAGGACGCAGCTTGAAAGGCAACAAATGACAGACGAATCGGTATCCGACGCAGGCCGTGACTTCATCCGCGACATCGTTGCGGCGGACCTGCAATCCGGCAAGCACAAGAGCGTGGTGACGCGCTTTCCGCCGGAGCCCAACGGCTACCTGCATCTCGGCCATGCCAAGTCGATCTGCCTGAATTTCGGCGTTGCCGAGGAGTTCGGCGGCCACTGCAACTTGCGTTTCGACGACACCAATCCGACCAAGGAAGAGCAGGAATATATCGACGCGATCCAGCGCGACGTACGCTGGCTCGGCTTCGACTGGGGCGAAGGCAACCTGCATTACGCCTCGGACTATTTCGAGCAGCTCTATGACTGGGCGGTACATCTGATCCGCGCCGGCAAGGCCTATGTCGACGACCAGTCGCAGGAAGAAATCCGCTTCAAGCGTGGCACCCTGACGGAGCCCGGCCAGAACAGTCCGTTCCGCGATCGTCCGGTCGACGAGAACCTCGATCTGTTCGCCCGCATGCGCGCCGGGGAATTCCCGAACGGCGCCCGCGTGCTGCGCGCCAAGATCGATATGTCGTCGGGCAACATCAACCTGCGCGATCCCGTGATCTATCGCATCCTGCACGCGCATCATCCGCGCACGGGCACCGCTTGGAGCATCTATCCGAGCTACGACTTCGCCCATGGTCAGTCGGACGCCATCGAACATGTGACGCATTCGATCTGTACGCTGGAATTCGAGGATCACCGGCCGCTTTACGACTGGTGCCTGGAAAACCTGCCGGTGCCATCGCGGCCGCATCAGTATGAATTCGCGCGCCTCAACATGACGTACACGCTGCTCTCGAAGCGCGTGCTGACCGAACTTGTTCGCGGCGGCCATGTCACCGGCTGGGACGATCCACGCATGCCGACGCTTGCCGGCCTGCAGCGCCGTGGTATTCCCGCTGAAGCGCTGCGCGAATTCGTCAAGCGCATCGGTGTAGCCAAGGCCAACTCGACCGTCGATATCTCGATGTTCGACTTCGCCGTGCGCGAGACGCTGAATCGCACAGCACAGCGTCGCATGGCTGTACTGAAGCCGCTGAAGGTGGTGATCGAGAACTATCCCGAAGGTCAGACTGAACAGCTCGAAGCGGTCAATCATCCCGATGATGAAGCGCTGGGCACGCGGCAGATCCCGTTCGGCCGCGAGCTCTACATCGAGCATGACGACTTCATGGAAGAGCCGCCGAAGAAGTTCTTCCGCATGGCGCCGGGTCGCGAGGTGCGCTTGCGCTACGGCTATTTCATCACCTGCAAGGATGTCATCAAGAACGCCGCTGGCGAGGTGGTCGAACTGCGCTGCACCTATGATCCGGAAACCCGGGGCGGCAATGCGCCGGACGGTCGCAAGGTCAAGGCGACCATCCATTGGGTGAGCGCCGCAGATGCCGTGCAGGCGGAAGTACGCGTCTACAATCAGCTGTTCGCCGATCCGCAGCCCAATGCGACCGAGTTCGCATCACAGCTCAATCCGGACTCGCTGGAGATGCTGACCAGCGCCATGCTGGAGCCGGCGCTGGCGAGTGACAACACAAGCGATGTCGTGCAGTTCGAGCGCCAGGGCTACTTCTGTCGCGACAAGGATTCAGCATCGGGCAAGCTGGTCTTCAACCGCACCGTCGGTCTGCGCGACAGCTACGCCAAGATCTCAGGCTAAACGGTATCGTCACGAACGCGAGCATCGAAAACGGTGCTCGGCAGGCAATAGTCTTACATATTCCGCATCTGTTCCGCTGTTCAGTCCGGTCGCTTCCGCTAGCATTGCGGGCGAACGGAAGACAACGCATGGATCGTCTTGAAGCAATGAAGGTGTTCGTGGCTGCTCTGGACGAGGGCAGCCTCGCCGGCGCCGGGCGCAGGCTCGGGCGGTCGCCGGCCGCCGTTAGCCGGGCAATTGCCTTTCTGGAGCAGCACGTCGGCACCGAACTCCTTCATCGTACGACTCGTGCGATCAAGCTCAGCGAGACGGGGGAGCGATATGCTTTGGCTTGCCGGCGCGTGCTCGTCGAACTCGAAGAAGCCGACATGTCTGCCGCTGGCGAACATTCGGCCCCGCGAGGAACGCTGACGATCTCTGCGCCCCCGATCAGCGGCGAAGAAATACTCCGCCCGATCCTTAGCGCCTATCTCGACGCGTTCCCCGCAGTATCGGTGAACCTCGTTCTTCTCGATCGCCACGCCAATCTTGTCGAAGAAGGAATCGATATCGCGCTCCGTGTCGCAGAACTTCCCGACTCCGCGATGGTCGCGGTGCGGGTCGGCGGTGACGTCAAGAGAGTGGTCGCCGCATCGCCACGCTATCTCGGCATGCATCCGCGCATCACAGAGCTGGCGGACCTGACCCGGCATCAAATCGTCACCACCACGCATATGGGACAGGACACCTGGGTGTTTCCGCCTTTGGCGGGAAGCTCGATCGCGCGATCGGTTCACTTCAAGCCACGGCTCGTCGTCAACAGCGTTCGTGCCGCACTCGCAGCGGCGGTGGAGGGCTATGGTGTGACGCGGCTTTATACGTACCATGTGGCTGAACGCGTACAGGACGGATCGTTGAAACTCCTGCTGCGTGACGATGAACCGGCAGCGCTTCCGGTTCATCTTGTGATCCCGCAAGGCCGAATAACGGTGCCCAAGGTCCGCGCATTCATCGATTTCGCCACCCCTCGTTTGCGCGCCGAATTTTCGCGGCTTTCTGCGGAAGCTGGAGCGATGGCTCCCCGATAGACCCGTATTCTTTCGAGCGGCGGAAGAGTGTCTGCCGAAAGCCGGCAATTCTGCTGCCTGGCGCGGAAGAATAGAACGATGGTCACCGGGCCTGAGACGGGCCCCTCAACAGCATTATCGCTGGCTGGGTTACATCATCGAGGCATATCATGAGCAACGCACAGAAGGTTGTTATTATCACCGGGGCATCCCAAGGTATCGGCGCCAGCCTGGTGAAGGCTTACCGGGATCGCAATTACCGTGTCGTCGCCACGTCGCGGTCGATCAAGCAGGGTAGCGATCCCGACATTCTGGGTGTCGCCGGCGATGTGGGAGATCCTTCGACCGCGGACCGCGTGGTCAAGGAAGCGCTCTCGCGCTTCGGTCGCGTCGACACGCTGGTCAACAACGCCGGCATCTTCATTGCCAAGCCGTTTACCGACTACACGGCCGAGGACTTCGTGTCGAAGATTGCGACCAATGTCGCCGGCTTTTTCTACATTACACAACGCGTTGTAGCGGAAATGCTGAAGCAGGGCTCGGGTCACATCGTGAGCATCACGACCAGCCTGACCGATCATGCGATCTCTGGCGTGCCGTCGGTACTGGCCAATCTCACCAAGGGCGGCATCAATTCGGCCACCAAGTCACTTGCCATCGAGTATGCGACGAAGGGCATCCGGGTGAATGCCGTGTCGCCGGGCGTCATCAAATCTCCGATGCATGCTCCCGAGACGTATGAGTTTCTCGCTGCCCTGCATCCGGTCAAGAGCATGGGCGAAATGCGCGATATCGTGGACGCGGTTCTCTATCTCGAATCCGCAGGCTTCGTGACAGGCGAAATCCTTCACGTTGACGGTGGCCAGAGCGCCGGTCATTGAGGGAGGCATTCATGCCAATCGTGACGCTTCAGATTACGCGAGAGGGAACGGCTCCCGGTCGGGACTCCGTTACAGCAGAGGAGAAGGCGCAGCTTATTGCCGGCTTCAGCCACCTTCTGCTCGACGTGCTCCACAAGCCGCTGGAATCGACCTTCGTGGTTATCGAGGAGGTGGATACAGATAACTGGGGCTGGGGCGGCTTGCCTGCGCTTGAATATCGCCAGCTGCGTGCAGCAGGAGGCAAGTAGACAACATGGAGATCGCCAGTATTTGGCGGTCTCCAGTATCTTGTCGCATATTCTCCATCCGTTCCGCTGTTTAGTTTGATCTGTTCCGCTAGCATTGCAACTGTAGTGCCGGAGCAGCGGGATGGCGGGCGGGGGTGAGCAGCGGGAGCTGTCTCAGGGTCGGAGGGGAAGGGCCATTACCTGGCCGCCACCGGCCAGGACAGGTGTTGCTCTGCCGTCAGCGAGACCGTCGACGTCGGGCTTCGAGACACTCTGGACGTGGGTGCGGGCCGAAGCTGGTCCCGGTCGTTTGCTGCCATGGGTACCGATCGCTTTCGGCTCCGGCATCGCGCTGTATTTTGCCGCTGAGCATGAGCCGGTGGCCTGGGTTGCCGCTGCGACGGCAAGCCTTCTTTGCGTGGCTGCGTTTTTGCTGCGGCGACAGCGATGGTTTCCCTTGATCTTGCTCATTGCGGCCATCGCGGCCGGCTTCGCGATGGCTGCCATGAAAACCGCGCGTGTGGCTCATGAGGTTCTGGCGAAGCCGCTCTATTCCGTCGCGCTTACCGGCTTCGTAGAAACTCACGAGGAACGGGAGCGCACGGATCGCTTCGTGCTGCGCGTTGCCACCATGGACAGCCCGCGCGCCGCACCGAAGCTCACCCGTGTGCGGCTGTCGGTGAAGAAGGGCACGGCGCCTGCCGTCGGCAGCTTCGTCGAATTGAAGGCAAGGCTGCAGCCGCCGCTGTCGCCGCTCCGGCCGGGGAGTTACGACTTTGGCCGCGATCTGTATTTTCAGGGGATCGGCGCGTCCGGTTTTGTGATGGGCGGCATCAAGGCAGTCGATCCGCCGATACAGCCGAGTGTGGCGCTACGCTATTCGGCGACCATGCAGGGTCTGCGCGACGCCATCGACGCGCGGATCCGCACCGTGCTCTCGGGCGATAGCCGCGCCATTGCTACGGCGCTGCTCACAGGGCGTCGCGATGCGATTTCGGCTGACGTCAATGATGCGATGTTCATCTCCGGTCTCGGGCATGTGCTGTCGATCTCCGGCTATCATATGGCCGTCGTGGCCGGCGTGGTGTTCTTCGCGATACGCGCATTGCTCGCGTTGATCCCCGTCCTGACAGTGACGTTCCCGATCAAGAAAGTCGCAGCCACCGCGGCGTTGTTCGCAGCGCTGTTTTATCTGCTGCTGTCGGGCGCCGAGGTCGCCACGCAGCGTTCGTTCTTCATGACGGCCGTCGTGTTGATCGCTGTCATGGTCGATCGCCGGGCGGTGACGTTCCGCACGCTGGCGGTGGCGGCAATGGTCGTGCTGATCGTGGCGCCCGAAGCGCTGGTGCATCCGAGTTTTCAGATGTCATTCGCGGCGACGCTGGGGCTCGTCGCATTGGTGCAGATCGGCATGCCCGCGCTGTTTGCCTCGCCCGATCATTCCGCGACGGCGCGCGTGGCGCTATGGGGCGGACGCGAGATCGCGATGCTCGTACTCGCTTCGCTGGTAGCCGGCCTTGCCACCACGCCCTATGCCGCATTTCATTTCCACCGCGTCACGCCCTATGGCGTCGTCGCCAATCTCCTGGCGATGCCGGTGGTCTCGGCGATGGTGATGCCGGCGGGTATTCTCGGTTTGGTGGCCATGCCGTTCGGCTTTGATGGTGTGTTCTGGCGGCTGATGGATGTCGGCGTCCAGTGGATGATCGTGGTCACGCAATGGGTGGCAGCCTTGCCCGGTGCCATCGGCCGGATGCCGGCTTTTGGCACCGGGCCGCTGGTCGCCGCCAGCATTGGCATCATCGTGCTCGGATTGTTGCGCACGCCGTTGCGCCTAGCGGGACTTGGCGTGCTGGTGCTCTCGATCGTCTGGGCACTCCTGGTGAAGCAGCCGGATGTGCTGATCTCGGGGGACGGGCACAGCGTTGCGGTACGGGGCAGGGACGGGCGCCTGAATATGATGCGCAGCGCCAAGGATACGTTTCTGTTGAAAGAGTGGCTTGCCGGCGATGCTGACGCTCGGCTGCCAACGGATTCCTCCCTCAGCCATGGCGTGTCCTGCGACCGCGACGGATGCATCACGCCGCTGGCCGATGGCGCTCTGGTGGCGCTGGCTCTACAGCCTGACGCGTTCACGGATGATTGCGAGAAAGCGGTACTGATCGTCACGACGAAACAACCGCCAAAGGATTGCCGTGCGCTGGTGGTCGAACAGGATCGCCTGCAACGAAACGGTGCGGTGAGCTTGCAGCGAACTGCGAACGGCTTTGCGATGGATGCCGTGCGACCGCGTGGCCTGGACCGCCCGTGGTCGCGCGCCACCCCCGATGAGCCCCAGCACGATCTGATCCAGAACAGTCGCACGCCGCAAAACCGGCCGGTGGATGCGACGCCGGCGGAAACTGATCTTCAACCCGAAGATCAGTAATCCGCCGAGGCGACTGCCTTAATAGCGGCGATACAGGCCAATCAGCTTGCCTTGAATGCGCACCCGGTTGGGCGGCAGGATGCGGACTTCGTAAGCGTCATTGGCTGGCTCCAGCGCGATCGAAGCGCCGCGGCGGCGGAAGCGCTTCAGCGTGGCTTCCTCGTCGTCGATCAGGGCCACCACGATGTCGCCGGTGTCGGCGCTTTCGTTGCGCTGGATCAGCACCGTATCGCCGTCGAGAATGCCGGCGTCCTGCATGGAATCGCCGCGCACTTCGAGCGCGTAATGTTCGCCGGAGCCGAGCATGTCTGCGGGCATGCTGATGGTGTGGCTGCGGGTCTGCAGTGCCTCGATCGGCGTACCGGCCGCGATCCGGCCCATCACCGGGATGGCAACCGTGCGGCCATTGTCATCATCGCCGCTATTGCTGGCGATGCTGGCGGCCGTGCGTACCCTGCCGAGCGTGCCTTCGATGACGCTGGGCGTGAAGCCGCGGCGCCCGGTGCCGCCTGTGACCGGCGCGCCAAGCTCAGGCAGCTTGATGACTTCGATGGCGCGGGCCCGGTTGGGCAGACGACGTATGAAGCCGCGTTCTTCCAGCGCTGTGATCAGGCGATGGATGCCGGACTTCGAGCGCAGATCGAGCGCATCCTTCATCTCGTCGAAGGAGGGCGGGACGCCGGCTTCCTTCAGTCGTTGATCGATGAATCGCAGGAGTTCGTATTGTTTGCGCGTGAGCATCTGAAGCCATCCTCAGTTGACGGTGTCGGCCGCCGCGTGCGTTTCAAAGGGCCTTCGAACGGTGAGCCTCAGTCCAGAGACGATCGTTCGAAGATCGGTTGCGCGAGTTCGGGCACTCTCAAACTACTCAAAGCCACAGAATCTCGAAACAAATCATGAACGAACACTATATGTTCCATATGTGTTCTGCAATGCTTAATTTCCCGTCAAGAAGACGTATGTGGAGCCGAGCAAGGCAATGACTGAGGAAGTCGTTCCGGACCTTCCGCGAGCGCGTCAAACGACGGAAATGCGCGAGCAGACCGCTTGCAGTTACGCGGAAGGCGGCCGGCCGGAGAGTGGCAAAGGCGGCGGTGTCGTGGAGCCGGTCGCCAGCGAGCGCTGAACCATGATCGTGTCGGCCCAGCGGCCCGAGCGATAGGCGACGCCGGGCAGCAAGCCGACGCGGGCAAAGCCGAAGCTCTCATGCAAGCCGAGCGAGGCCGTGTTGTCGGCATCGATATAGCCGATGATTTGCCGAAAGCCGGCCGCCGCGCACACGTCGATCAATTCGCGCATCAACAGGCGGCCGATGCCGCGGCCGACATGTCCGTGGTGGATATAGATCGAGTGCTTGACCGTGTAGCGATAGGCCGGTCGCTTGCGGAACAGCACCACATAGGCATAGCCGACGACCTCGCCACCTCGGGTGGCGACGAGATGGGGAAACCGCTTGCTGCGCAGATTCTTGCGCCGATCTCTGAGATCGTCGGGCTGCGGCGTGTCGGCGTCGCTGACGCCTTCCTCGACGCCTTGCCGGATGTGCCGGCGATAGATCGCCAGCATGGCATCGACGTCGGTGTCGCGCGAGGGTCGTATGACGACCGGCTGTTCGAGTTCCGTTTGCAAATCAGGCTCCTTACGCGCTCCCTATTCGGAGACGACGTAAGTGTAAAGCCGGATCCGGCCATTGGCGTCGACCTTGCGGTAGATGCCCTGGATCTCGACGTCGAAGCCCGGGAACGTGTTGAAGCAGGTCTCGAACATCCTGAGATAATCGATCATCGGCTTGGACCGTTCGGTGAGCCGTTCTCCCGGTACGATCGTGGCGATCCCCGGCGGGTAGACCACGAACGGCGTCGTAGCAACACGCCCGAAGATCTCGTCGATGGGGAGGTAGTCGACGTCGTTGCGCACCAGGCAGCGCGCGGCATCATGGGGCGACATGGCGATCTCCGGCAGATGGTCGGCGGAGAATTGCCTGGTCTGGAGGTCGCTCACATTAGCCTCGCGGAAGAACCGGTGCATGTCGCCGCACAGATCCCGCAGGCGTATGCCCGCATAACGCGCCGGCCTGCGCCGGGCGAATTCCGGGATGACGTCTTCCAGCAGCGCGTTGTCGTCGTGAAACTTCTTGAAGGCGACAAGGCCCGATATCAGCGTGCCCGCCTTGCTGGCTTCCACGCCCGGCGTGAGCAGAAAGAGCAGCGAGTTGAGGTCGTTCTTCTCCGGCACGATGCGATTTTCGCGCAGGAACTGCGCGACCACTGGCGCGGGGATGCCGTGGTCGGCATAGGCGCCGGTGGTGCGATCGAAGCCGGGGGTCAGCACCGTCAGCTTGTTGGGATCGGTCATGGTGAAACCGGCTTCCATGCCGGGGAAGCCATGCCAGGCTGCGTCAGGCGCAAGCTGCCAATAGGATGGATTAGTGGCGAGCTGATCCGTACCGACGCTTTCCCACGGCACATTGTGAACAGCGCCTTCGCTGGATGCGTCTGGAATTGCGACGCGCTCGGGCACGAAGGGTTCAAAGAACCAGCGGCGCTCAGTGCGGGTTTCCTTTTCCTCGAATTCGCGGCGGACGGCGCGCATCTTCTTGCGCAGCTCGATGCCGAGCCGGATCGTGTCGTCCCACAACACTTCGCCGGAGCGGCCCTTCATCATCTGCGCGCCGACATCCAATGATGCGAACAGCGGATAGAATGGCGAGGTCGAGGCGTGCTGCATGAAGCTTTCGTTGAAGCGGCGATGCTCGACGCGGCGCTTCTGGCCGCGGATATGCCGATCCTTCATGTGGATCTGCGATGCCTGCGAGAAGCTCGCGAGCTGCTTGTGGGTCGACTGCGTCGCGATAATACCCGGCGAATCCGGGCCGAGCTCCTTGAGCCCCATGGCGAACCGGCCGGCATAGAGCGGGTGGAATTTCATGAAGCCGGCCCAGGCTTCGTCGAACAGAATGTAATCGCAGAGATGGCCGATGCGCTTGATGATCATCTCGGCGCTGTAGATGGTGCCGTCATAGGTGCACTGTTCGATGACGGCGACGCGGAACGGGCGCGGGCGCTTCCAGGCATCCTTGTCGGTGACCAGCGGATTGGTGCGGATGCGCTCGCGCAGCGCGTCCTCGCCGAGCGCATCCCAGTTCATCGGCCCGATCAGGCCCCAGGGATTGCGCGTCGTTGGCACATAGATCGGCACACCGCCCGAAATCATCAATGCGCCATGCAAGGCAGCCTTGTGGTTGTTGCGGTCGAACAGCACCAGATCGCCGTCGGTGACCAGTGCCGACAGGGCGACCTTGTTGGAGGTCGATGTACCGTTGAGCACGAAATAGGTTTTTTCCGCGCCAAAAATCTGCGCAGCTTCCTTCTGCGCCTGTAGCGCAGGGCCCTCATGGGTCAGCAGATCGCCGAGATCGAGCACCGAATTGTCGAGGTCGTCGCGGAACACCGCTTCGCCGAGATGTTCCATGAACACGCGGCCGATCGGGCTGCGGCTGTAGAACACGCCGCCATTGTGCCCGGGGCAGGTCCAGAGCTGGTTGCCTTCCTCGGCATAGTCGACCAGCGCGCCGAAGAAGGGCGTCTTCAGCGTCTCGGCATATTGCTTCAACCGGCTAATGAGATTCTTGGCGATGAACGGCGGTGTTTCTTCTGAGAGGAATACATAGCCGTCGATGAAATCGAGCACCTCGACCGGGACATCCTCAAACCGCTTGCGGCGGATCAGCAGGATGATGGGGAAGTCCAGGCCGCGTTTGCGCATCAGGTTGATCAGCGCCGCGGTCTTGCCTTCGAGGCCCTTCTTGCCCCAGTCGACCACCATACAGCCGATCGCCGCGTCGGTCTGGACTGCGATCGTGGCATCTTCGAGCTTGCGTGCCTTGACGACCTCGAAGCCGGAACGCTCGATCTCATCGACGATCTGATTGAGCCGAATGCCCTCGAGATCGTCGGCGTCGAATGTTGGCATCGCAAACAGGAAATTGAAGCGTTTGAAATAGTCCATTTGTCCACCGATCTTGTTTCGCTGCGATCTCTCGCTGCGTTACGTGACAATTCAGTGACTGAAACCGTGTTGAGGTATCTCAGTCAGGAAAAAGGTTTGGGAGCATGCCGCAAGGTGAGAGTTCCGAACGCGGCGTCGTTCTATGAGGGTAGCGCGCCGGCTAGGTTGGCAGTCGAATGATGGCGCATGAATCTCCGGCAGCCGCGGCCGGTGCGAATGGCTTGCGGATCAAGAGCCCCTCGGCGACAGCCAAATTCCCCAGCAGTGACGAGTCCTGTTTCATGACCGGTGTCGCCACCACAGTGCCGTCGGCTCGGGTCTCGAGGCGCGTGCGCAGATAATCCTCGCGCTGGTCGTTGGCGGCGAGATCACGGCCGAGCACCGCGGGTTCGATCCCGTGAGCGACGTCGTTTCGGCCGGACAGCGCACGCAGCAGGGGCACCATGAACAGGAAGCCGCAAACATAGGACGACACGGGATTGCCGGGCAGGCCGATGACCCGCATGGCCTGGCGGTGTCCGTGCATCATCGGTTTGCCGGGCCGCATCGCGATCCGCCAGAACGCCATCTCGACGCCGGCATTGATCAGTGACTGTTGTACGAGGTCGTGGTCGCCGACCGACGCACCGCCGGTAGTGATCAGCACATCGGCCTTTAGATCGATCGCGCGTTGAATGGCCGACGTCGTCGCCTCGAGCGTATCGGTGGCGATACCGAGATCGACCACCTCGGCGCCTTCGGCACGGGCCAGCGCACGCAGCGCGAAGCCATTGGAGAGTACGATCTGGCCGGGGCCGGGGACAGCACCGGGCATCACAAGTTCGTCGCCGGTGGCAAGCATCGCGACGAGGGGCCGTCGCCATACCGGCAATGCCGCATGGTTCATGCCGGCGGCAAGAGCGAGATCACGGTCGGTGAGGCGGGTGCCGGCGCGCAGCAGCACATCGCCTTCATTGAAATCGACCCCGGCTGGGCGGATATGCTTGCCGGAGATCGCGGCCTCGTTGATCCCGACGATATCGCCATCGCGCGTGGTGTCTTCCTGGATCACGACGGCGTCGGCGCCAGGAGGCAGCACGCCGCCGGTGAAGATCCGCAGGGCTTCGCCGGCCTGCAGTGCACGATCGAATGGCTTGCCTGCGGCGATCTCGCCGATCACACGCAGCTTCGCGCCCAAGGTCGCATCGGCGGCGCGTACCGCATAGCCGTCCATGGCCGACATGGGCTCCGGTGGCTGCGTGCGCAGCGAAGCGATGTCGCGGGCGAGCACACGGTGGAACGCGTCCTCCAGCGGCACCATCTCCTCGGGCAGCGCATCGGCGCCCGCGAGAATCGCGGCCATGGCATCGGTAACCGGCATCAGGGCCATTGGCAGGGGTCTCCGGCAGTGTGGGTGCCCGTCATAGCGGAGAGCGGGAGCCGACGCAAAACCACCGGCGCTTTGGCGGTGCCGGGGAAACGCGATAGACATCGGCGATCATGACCGACAACCACACCGCAACCGACGATGAAGCGCCTGCCTGGCGCGCCGATGTCGATGCGCTGGCGTTCCGGCCATCCGGTCATCGCGGGCTGTGCATGGTGCATCGTCACGCATTCCGGACGCTGCTCCGGCGCTATCCGTCGCCGGAGGAATGCGCAGCGTATTTCAACGATCGCAGAGCGGTGTTCCAGGCGGCCGCCGGTGCCAAAATCGTGCGCGCGTCGATGGCCGCTGATGCAAATTTCCATCTGACCAGCCGCGATCTCGCCCGCGCGATGCAAAATTAGCGGTCGCGCCGCCCGTGCAACTCGGCTAAATTGCCCCTCTATTTCGTGAGGATTCCGATGCAACAGACCCAGACCGCCCAGATCTCCGCCGTTACCACCGACGTCAATGTCGTCGTGCAGGCCGTTCTGGCCATGGCGCTCGGTCTGTTTATCGTCGGGGTGGTCGGTTTCTCGCATATCAGCGCCGTCCATAATGCGGCCCACGACACGCGCCACGCCAACGCATTCCCCTGCCACTGAGACATGTCCGTCTTCAGGTCGATCGTTTTCTCGGCAGTACTGGCTGGCGCGATCACTGGCGCTGCCATCACGGGCGCCCAGATGGTCGGGACCATTCCCCTGATCCAGAAAAGCGAAGTCTTTGAGCGCAAGGCCGAGGCCCCGGCACCTGCGCCGACGGTTGCCGCACAGCCCGCGCATGCGCACGACCATGGCGCCGCCGCCCATAGCCATGAGGCTGAGTGGGAGCCTGCCGAGGGCTTGCAGCGCAATGCCTTCACCACCGGCGCCAATATCCTGACTGCCATCGGCTTCGCGTTGCTGCTGGCCGGCATCTTCGCGCTGCGTGGCCGGGCCGTGAGCTGGCGGGAAGGGCTGTTCTGGGGTCTCGGCGGTTTCGTCGTCTTCACGGCGGCGCCCGGCCTCGGCCTGCCGCCGGAGCTGCCTGGAATGCCTGTCGCCGATCTCACACTGCGCCAGACCTGGTGGATCGGCACTGCCTGCGCCACAGCGGCCGGGCTCGGCCTGCTGGTGTTCCGCAAGGCGTCATGGGCTGCCATTCTCGGCCTTGGCCTGATCATCCTGCCGCACCTGATTGGAGCCCCGCAGGCGCCGGCTGGCCATACCGATGTTCCCGAAGCGCTGTCACACAGTTTCGTGGTTGCGGCGGTCCTGACCAGCCTGCTGTTCTGGGCACTCCTCGGCGTGCTCACCAGCATCGCCTTCCAGCGCATCTCGCGGGCTTAAAGCCCCAGTGCCTTGAGTGCCTCGGCGACGGATGTCGGCGAGGTCACGTGCACGGTCTGCAATCCGCAGGCGCGAGCGGCCTCGATGTTTTCGGCGAGATCGTCGAAGAATACGATCCGTTCAGCAGGCATGCCGATTTCTGCAATCACATGCCGGTAGGCCTCGACATCGGGCTTGCGCAAGCCGATGGAGGACGACAGAAACACCGTCCGGAAGTGGTTGAGCAGATCGGCATGCCGTTCCGAGAAATGCGTGACATGCGCTACATTGGTGTTTGAGAATGCGTAGAGCGGCCAGCGCTTCGATGCATGCGCCATGAGTTTGGCGATGCCCGGCATCTCGCCGACGAAGATCGCATTCCAGCCTTCGAGAAATTGACCGGGCGTCAGGTCGATATCAAGCGTGTCACGCAGATGCGCGAAGAACGCGTCGTCGGAAATCTCGCCGCGCTCGTGCCGCATATAGACGTCGCCGCGCGCAAACCGGCTCACGATGTCGTCCGGTGAACACTGCGCATAGTCCGACCAGACCTTCAACACACGAGTGAAGTCGATATCGAGTACGACGCGGCCGAGATCGAACAGCAGGGCGTCAGCGGAATTTGGCCTGAGCGGCATCGTTATCTGTATCCCTTGGCTCAACGATTGAACCTGCTGCGGCGCAGGTTAGCTGAGGGTGGCAGAAAATCCTTATTTCCTCGTGACAAACCGTCCCGATATTTCTGTTGCCTAGGCAACTAATTCGTGAGAGCTTTTCCAAAGAGGGCGCATACGAGAGCAGTCAACTGCCGCGTCCCACAGGGAGAGAAACGATGATGGACCGCTCGTGCGGGACAGCGATTGATGACGCGCGAGCAACCCGTGGTGGCCTAGCCGGTGACCGCGCCGAGATTGCCGTGAATGCGTCGCAGCAAGTCGACCAGCACTTCGCGTTCGCTCTCATCCAGGCAGGACAGCAGCTTTCGTTCGCGTTCCAGTGCGGTCACAATGACGGCGTCATGGGTAGTGCGCCCTTTGGTGGTCAGCGTAATCGAATGGGTGCGCGCGTCGTCAGGGTCGGCGTTGATGGCGACCAGCCCGCGTTCTTCCAGCATGGCAAGCGTGCGGCTGACCGGTCCCTTGTCGAAGCCGATAACGTGGCAGATGCGCGAGGCGGGAATGCCGGGCTCGATCGCCAGCAGCGACATGATGCGCCACTCGGTGACATTCACGCCAAAGCGCTTCTGATAGAGCACGGTCGCGTTGCGCGAGAGCTTGTTCGCAATGAAGGTGATGAAGGCTGGCACGTAACGATCGAGATCGAGCAACTGCCCGCCTTTGGAAGCAGGCACTTTCGCGGCGACAGTCCTGACATTGACCTTTGTCGCTTTCGCCCTGGCGGGCTTTCGAACCGTTTTTCCCGATCCATTCTTGCTCATGCAACACGATCCTGCCTGCCAGCGTGACGTCGTCGAAATCGGCGAGATCACATGGTTCTGAGGAATAGAGACACGCAGCCACAATTGCCAACAAGAAAATATGGGAGATTCACATGGTTGCCACGGTCACGACGGCATCGCCCCACACCCCGCCAGTGCTGTCCTTTGGCGGAGCCTTGCCGAACGACGCATCGTCTCAGCCCGTCGTCCACCTCGACGTCGATCCCTTCGCCATGGGCTTCTTCGCCGATCCTCACCCCACCCACGAGGTGCTGCGTGAAGCCGGGCCCGTGGTGTATCTCGACAAATGGAACGTCTACGCGGTCGCGCGCTATGCCGAAGTTCATGCAGTCCTGAACGATCCCGCGACGTTCTGCTCGAGCCGCGGCGTGGGTCTTAGCGACTTTGCCAGGGAGAAACCGTGGCGCCCGCAGAGCCTCATCCTCGAAGCCGACCCGCCGGCGCATACGCGCACGCGCGCGGTACTCAACAAGGTCCTGTCGCCCGCGGTGATGAAGCAACTGCGCGACGGCTTTGCCGCGGCGGCTGATGCCAAGGTCGACGAACTGCTGGAGCGGCGCAGTTTCGACGCGGTCGCGGATCTTGCCGAAGCCTATCCACTATCGGTGTTCCCCGATGCGATGGGACTGCAGAAGGAGGGCCGCGAAAACCTGCTGCCTTATGCCGGTCTTGTCTTCAATGCCTTCGGTCCGCCGAACCAGCTGCGCCAGGACGCCATCGAACGCTCGGCGCCCCATCAGGCCTATGTCGCCGCGCAATGCCAGCGTGACAATCTCGCGCCCGGCGGTTTCGGCGCCTGCATCCATGCGCGGGTCGACGCCGGCGACATCACCGCCGACGAGGCGCCGCTGCTGGTGCGCTCATTGCTGTCGGCAGGACTGGACACGACGGTGAACGGTATCGGCGCTGCCGTTTATTGCCTGGCGCGCTACCCCGAAGAATTCGCGCGGATGCGCAGCGACCTGTCGCTGGCGCGCAACGCCTTCGAGGAGGCGGTGCGCTTTGAGAGTCCGGTGCAGACCTTCTTCCGCACCACGACGCGCGATGTCGAGATCAGCGGCTGCCATGTCGGTGAGGGCGAGAAGGTGCTGATGTTCCTGGCCGCCGCCAACCGCGATCCGCGCCGCTGGGCCGATCCCGAACGCTACGACATCACCCGCAAGACGTCCGCCCATGTCGGCTTCGGCTCCGGCATCCACATGTGCGTCGGCCAGCTCGTGGCGCGGCTTGAGGGCGAGGTCATGCTCTCCGCACTGGCGCGCAAGGTCGCGGCGATCGAGATCACCGGCGAGGTCAAGCGCCGTTACAACAACACGCTGCGCGGGCTGGAGAGCCTGCCGGTCACCTTCACGCCCGCCTGAGGATTCCATGCCGAGCATTACATTCATTCATCACGACGACCGTGCCGAGACAGTCAGCGCCAATGGCGGCGACAGCGCCATGTATACGGCGCTACTGCATGGCATCGACGGCATCACGGGCGAATGCGGCGGCGGCGCGGTCTGCGCCACCTGCCACGTCTATATCGACGACAACTGGCTGGGCAAAGTTGGCGCAGCCAGCGCCGACGAGGATGAGTTGCTGGAAGGGGTCGCCAGCGAGCGGCTGCCGAACAGCCGGCTGTCGTGCCAGATCAAGATCACCGAGGCGCTCGACGGCCTAGTCCTGCGACTGCCGGAGCGACAGGTGTAATTCGCAAGCAAGACCGCGACCGGCAACGTCCGGACCCGCGTAATCAAGGCGGAGGGAGAGACGGTAATGAAGGGCTTGAAGACAGTTTTGGCTGCTGCGGCATCCTGCGTGATGGCGACGGCAGTTCAGGCGCAGGTGTCCGACGATGTGGTGCGGGTGGGTGTGCTCAACGATATTTCCGGCGTGTTCCAGGACACCAACGGCATGGGCTCGGTGGAAGCCGCGCGGATGGCCGCCGAGGATTTCAACGGCGGCGGCAAGAACATCAAGGTCGAGATCGTCTATGCCGACCATCAGAACAAGGCGGATGTCGGCTCCGCCATCGCGCGCAAATGGCTCGATGTCGAAAAGGTCGACGCCATCGTCGACGTGCCGAATTCATCCGTGGGTCTCGCCATCAACAATATCGCCCGCAACACCAGAATGACGTTCCTGGCATCGTCCACGGCGACCTCGGACCTCACGGGGAAGGACTGCTCGCCGAACACCATCCAGTGGGTGAACGATGCATGGGCCACCGGCAACACCACCGCCGCGGCGATGATGCAGCGGGGCGGTGACGACTGGTACTTTCTCACGGTGAATTACGCGCTGGGGCAGGGCATCGAGGCCGAAGCCACCAATTACATCACGAAGAACGGTGGCAAGGTGCTGGGGTCGTCGAAGCATCCGCTCGGCACCTCCGATTTCGCCTCGCTCTTGCTGCAGGCGCAGAGCTCCAAGGCCAAGGTGATCGGCCTAGCCAATGCCGGCGCCGATGCCATCAATGCGGTCAAGCAAGCTGGTGAGTTTGGCATGCAGGACGGCCCGCAGAAGCTGGTCGCGTTCCTGATCTTCATCAACGACGTTCACGGCATGGGCCTGAAGACCGCGCAGGGCCTGCTGCTGACGGAATCCTTTTACTGGGACATGGATGACGACACCCGCGCCTTTGGCAAACGCTTTGCGGCGCGGCCGGGCATGAATGGCAAGATGCCAAGCGCCAATCAGGCGGGCGTCTATGCCTCCACGCTGGCCTATCTCAATGCGGTGGCCGCCAAGGGCAGCGACGATGCCGGCGTGGTCGTGCCGCAGATGAAGACGTTCAAGGGCAAGGACAAGCTGTTCGGTGAGGTCACGATCCGCGCCGATGGCCGTGTCATTCACCCGATCTATCTGTTCGAGATCAAGAAGCCAGCGGAGTCGAAGGGGCCGTATGACTATTACAAGCTGCTCTCGACCATCCCGGCCGAAAAGGCTTTCCGGCCGATGGCCGACGGCGGCTGTCCGATGATCAAGTAGCCTATCGCGCATCGATACCGGCAACATCAGTCGTTCCCGGTATCGGTGTGGGGCCAGTTGCGGGAATTGGCGGATCGGTAGGTAACTTGCTGCTCCGCAGAAAATACATGCGGGCTATTTCAAACCTAGAAGGCTATTCCACGTACCTAATGACATCGAAACCCTTTGATTTAAAGGATTTGGAATGTCGATTGTGGTTGGATTGATGATCTTGCTGCTGCCGCCTGCTGCGTGGTTACTGGTCAAACGATATGAGCGTCATCTCGATGCGCAGATCGGACCGTGGATCGTCAGCGAGATGAAGCCGCACCGTAACCGGCAGCGTCTCCTGCGCGAACACCGTGATGACAGCGACCGCTGAAATCCGCCTCTATTCAGGTTACCGCAAAACTTATAGTGCGCGCGCGTAACTAAGTAGTGCGCATTCACACTTGGCCTCGTCCTGCTTGGTAGTGCTGATCCCGCCACGAGCACCAGCCTGGATGTCTCATCCGTCCGGTGGTCGCTTGATGTGGCCCGGGACCGCCGCCAAACACCCCCCATGTCGCGCGCGGTCCCGGTTATTTTCCGTAAACAATATGACGGCGCAGGATCGCGATTTCGCAGTGATGACGCGCTCTGGGACCTTCGTGAGAAGTTGCGCGTCGTGCCGGCCGCGAAGATGGCTGCGCAGCGGCAGGAGCTCGATGAGCGGCTGCGCGATCTCGAACAGTTCGCGACCTCGTTGAAGCGTGCTGTCGCTGCATTGCGGCCGATGGCCGAGAGTGGTTGTCCGATGATCAAGTGACGGCCACTTGTTGAATGTCGCTGGCGATCATCGGGAATTATTTGCGGCAACCGGTGTTCTGAGAATGGGGGCCCACACCTGCGACAGGAGTGTGCCATGCTCAGGAAAATGTTGATCGGACTTGCCACAATTGCGGCCATCGGTATGACGTCCGTGCCGATGGATGCTTCCGCGCGCGGCGGCGGCGGACACGGCGGTGGTGGCGGGCACGGGGGTGGTTTCCACGGTGGTGCTGGTTTTCACGGAGGTGGCTTCCACGGCGGCGGTATGGCCATGGGCGGCCTGCGCGGCGGCGGGTTCGGTGCAACTCGTTTCGCCGCTATGCCCGGCGGAGCACGCTTCGCCGGCATGTCCAATCGAGGCTTCCATCACTTCGGTCACCACAATCGCCACTTCCGGAATTTCGCCCCGTTTGTGATCGGATTCGGTTCGTCCTACGCCTATTCGGGCTATCCGTATTACGACAACTGCTATGACGTTATACGGGTGCGGACTTATCACGGTTGGCGATGGCGGCGCGTCTATGTCTGCGGCTGACGCCGGGCGACCGCGGAGTACTCAATTCGCGGCGTTGTCCGTCACCAGATAGTGCCCGGACTTGCCGCCCTTTTTCTCGACGAGGTGGATGCCCTCGATGCGGACACCGCGCTCGACAGCCTTGATCATGTCGTAGATCGTCAGGCATGCGACGGAGACGGCCGTCAGCGCTTCCATCTCGACGCCAGTGGGGCCCGTGACCTTTACCGACGCACGCACGCGGCAGCCCGGCAGTTTCTTGTCAGGTGTGATATCCAGCGTGACCTTCGACAGCGCCAGCGGGTGGCACAGCGGGATCAGATCCGATGTGCGCTTTGCCGCCATGATACCGGCGATACGCGCCGTGCCAAGCACGTCGCCCTTCTTGGCATTGCCGGAAACGATCATGTCGAGCGTCGCCTTGCTCATGATCACCAGACCTTCGGCGACCGCGATGCGTTCGGTCGCCGGTTTCTCCGACACATCGACCATGCGGGCTTCGCCCGAGGAATCGATGTGGGTGAGGGCCGGAGCCTGCTTCGATTTTTTCGTCTTGCCGGCCATGATCAATGCGTTCCGTTCGCGCGCTTGAGCAGCGTCTGCGTTGCCGCCGTCACGTCAGTCTGCCGCATCAGGCTTTCGCCGACCAGGAAGGTGGAAATGCCGACGCGCTCGAGACGTACAAGATCATCCGGCGTGAAGATGCCGCTCTCGCCAACCTTCAGACGATCCCGGGGGATCATCGGCGCCAGCGTTTCGCTGGCGGTCAGCGTGGTCTCGAAGGTGCGCAGGTTGCGGTTATTGATGCCGATCATCGGCGAGCGCAGGTTCAGTGCCCGCTCCAGCTCCGGCTGGTCATGGATTTCGATCAGCACGTCCATGCCGTGGTCGATGGCGGCGTCCTCGATATCGCGCGCCTGGGCATCGTCGAGTGCCGCCATGATGATCAGGATGCAGTCGGCGCCATGGGCGCGCGCCTCGACAACCTGATAGGTGTCGAACATGAAGTCCTTGCGCAGCACCGGCAGTTTGACGGCGGCGCGGGCGGCGACCATGAAGTCGAGATGGCCCTGGAATGACGGCGTATCGGTCAGGATCGAGAGGCATGCGGCGCCGCCGGCCTCGTAAGCCTTGGCCAGCGTTGGCGGGTCGAAGTCCTCGCGAATGAGCCCCTTGGACGGCGAGGCTTTCTTGATTTCGGCGATCAGCGCGAACTCGTTCTTGTCGAGCTTCTTGTGGATCGCGGTCATGAAGCCGCGCGGCGCCGGCGCAGTCTTGGCCAGCGCTTCGACGGAGGCCAGCGGATGCGCGCGCTTGGCGGCCGCGATTTCTTCGCGCTTATAGGCTTCGATCTTGGTCAGGATGTCGGACATCGTTGTCTCACACTTTCGCGTTGGAGACGGTAACCAGTCGCTTCAGCTTTTCCAGCGCTGCGCCGCTGTCGAGCGACTTCTGGCCGAGGGCCACGCCTTCCTTGATGTCCTTGACCTTGCCGGCCACGATCAATGCCGCGGCGGCATTGAACAGCGCGACGTCGCGGAAGGCGCTCGGCTTGCCGTCGAGAACGGCCTGCAGCGAGGCCGCATTTTCCTGCGCGTCGCCGCCCTTCAGGGAATCCGGACCGGTGCGCGGCAGGCCTGCATCCTCGGGTGAAATCTCGAAGCTGCGGATATTGCCGTTCTCCAGCGCTGCCACGAAGGTCGGGCCGGTGAGGGTGATCTCGTCGAGACCGTCGGAGCCGTGCACGACCCAGGCGGATTCGGAGCCGAGATTCGTCAGCACCTGTGCCAGCGGCAGCACCCACTGTCGCGAGAACACGCCGACCATCTGCCGGGTGACGCCGGCGGGATTGGAGAGCGGCCCAAGCAGATTGAAGATGGTTCGGGTGGCGAGCTCGACGCGGGTCGGGCCGACATTCTTCATGGCGGGATGATGCGCCGGCGCGAACATGAAGCCAATGCCGGTTTCCTTGAGGCAGCGGCTGACATCGTCGGGCGTAAGGTCGATCTTGACGCCAAGGGCGGCCAGCACGTCGGCCGCGCCGGAACGCGACGACAATGCACGATTGCCGTGCTTGGCAACCGGCACGCCGCAGCCGGCGACGATGAACGATGCGCAGGTCGAGACGTTCACGGAGCCGGAACCGTCGCCGCCGGTGCCAACTACATCGACGGCGCCGGCCGGTGCGTCGACCCGCAGCATCTTGGCTCGCATCACCTCAACCGCGCCGGTGATTTCGTCCACGGTCTCGCCGCGCACGCGCAGCGCCATCAGCAGGCCACCCATCTGCGAAGGCGTGGCTTCGCCCGACATCATGCTGTCGAAGGCGACCGAGGCTTCCTCACGCGAGAGGGAGGCGCCTGTCGCGACCTTGGCAATGATTGCCCTGAGATTGTCCATCGGATGCTTTCAGAGTGATGCACATGTCATTGCAGGCGACATCTGTGATGAAGCCATCCAGCCTTTGCTTGTTGCTTCTGGATGGTTTCGCTGCGCCCGTAATGACGATGTGGGTTTCCTAATTGGTGTTGCTGTTCGCGGCGCCGGTGGCGATCGCAAGGGCTTCTGCGTTGATCTTGGTGCCGATCTGCGTCTCGAGCCTGGTGACATACTGCGCAACCTGCTCATCGGTCAGCCCGCGCTGCAATGTCTCCTTCAGCTTCTTGGCGTCTTCGGAAGCCATGTCGACCGCAGGTGCGGTGACATCGGTGATTCGGTAGACGATCCATTCCGACGGCGTGGCGCCCTGGGCTTGTCCGGCCGAATCCTTGACGCCGCGGAACACGGACTGGATCACGCCGGCCGAGAGGGCCGGATCGCTCGCGTCGCGCTTGAACGGCGCGGAGGTTGCGACCTTGAGACCGGCTGCCGCGGCTTCGTCGGCGAGCTTGGCACCGCCTTCGAGCTTCTTCGCCATGTCGACAGCTTTGTCGCGCAGACGCGTGGTGATCTGCTCTTCGCGCCAACGCGCCTCGAGCTGCGGCTTCACTTCGTCGAGCGTGCGGTCGCGCGCCGGCGTAACGCCGAGCACATCGTACCAGATGTAACCGCCGCCGGCCTGCAATGCGTCGTTGTCGACGCCGACATCGCTGTTGAAGGCCTGGGTCACGACATCGACACCCGTGGGCAGGCCGGCAACGGGCTGGCCGTCCGGCGCACGGCCGGAGCGATCGACCGCCTCGATGGTGATGGCGGTGAGGCCGAGCTTCTTGGCGGTATCGACGACATTGGCTCCGCCACCGCGTTCGTCCTCGATCTTGTTGTGCATGTCGGACACAACAGCGCGGGCGCGCTCGATGGCAATATCGCGCTTCAGGTTGGCGGCAACGCTGTCATAGCTCGGCGTCGTGCCGGCCTGAACCTTGCCGACCTTGACCAGCGTGACGCCGAAACGTCCGGTGATCGGCTGGCTGATACTGTCCGGTGCCAGCGAGAAGGCCGCATTGGCGACGGAGGGGTCGAGAATGCCCGCTTTGGCAACCATGCCGAGATCGATGTCGGAGGCGGACAGGCCGCGTTCCTTGGCGAGATCCTCGAACTTGAACGTATCGTTCAGCTTGGCGCGACCCGCTTCAGCGTCCGCCGCGTTCGGGAAGACGATCTGCGAGATCTGGCGCTGCTCCGGCGTGGAGAGCTTGTCCTTGCGTTCCTCGAACACTTTCCTGGCGTCGTCGTCCGACACCGTCGACCACTTGGCCATCTCATCAGGCGTCAGAGCGAGGAAGGCGATCTTGCGATATTCGGGGGCGCGGAACTGGGTCTTGCGCTCATCG
This sequence comes from Tardiphaga sp. 813_E8_N1_3, assembly GCF_051811025.1. Classification (NCBI taxonomy): domain Bacteria; kingdom Pseudomonadati; phylum Pseudomonadota; class Alphaproteobacteria; order Hyphomicrobiales; family Nitrobacteraceae; genus Tardiphaga; species Tardiphaga sp. 813_E8_N1_3. The sequence goes on along the minus strand of NZ_JBPWQE010000001.1, from coordinate 2,922,942 downwards.
AAATAGGCGGCGAGGGCTTCGGGCGAGGGCGCCTCAATGGTCCCGGCCTGCGCAGCATCCAGCTTCACGTAGTCGATGGTGCGGGTCTCGTTCTGGTAGCGGCTCAGCGCCTCGATCATCGTCTTCGGCGGTTCGACGCCTGACGTGACGGTGCCGGCAATCTGGCGGCGCAGGGAGACCTTGCGCTGTTCGGCGATGTAGCGCTGCTCGGTGAAACCGAGCGAGCGGATCAGCTGCTGGAAGCGCGGTGCGTCGAAGCCGCCGGTCGGGCTCTGGAAGTTCGGGTCTGCAATGATCTGCCGCATCACCTCGGCGTCACCGACACCGAGACCCTTGCGACGCGCGTCTTCATCCAGGGCCGCTTCGGCGACGACCTGTTGCAGCACCTGACGGTCGAGGCCGAAAGCGCGGGCCTGATCCGAGGTCAGCGGGCGGCCGAACTGGCGGCCGATCTGCTGCAGCTTGTCGTTATAAAGCTGGCGGAACTGCTCGGTCGTGATCTCGGTCGAGCCGATGGTGGCGAGCTTGGACTGCCCATAGCCCTTGAACGCGTCGGCAATGCCCCAGATGCCGAAGCTGACAATCAGCACGCCCATCACGACGGCCATAATCGTCTTGCCAATCCAGTTGGATGAGGCTTTGCGCATTCCTCGAAGCATAGGGTCTTCTTATCTGTCAGGAGGGGAATCGGCTCGCACCAGCAGCCCATGGGGCCGGAGGGCGTCGCCAAATAGGAGGCGCATCATAAAGTGGCAAAAGCCGGGTCGCAACCGGCTGGGGCGGGGCGGATTGAAGCGGTTTCCGGCGCTACCGCGAGGCATTAGCGGCGCGTGGAACTTTCCGGCCCGCTGCCGCTTTGTTGAGCGGGGCGTTCAGCCTGCCGGGGAGAGACAATGCGGATCGGTTGGCGATCGGGAGTTGCCGCATGCGGCATCTGGATGGCGCTGACGCCGGCAGGCGCGCAGCAGAATCCTGCGATGCAGAATCCCACTGTGACCGGGTCTACGAATTCGCAGCCGAAAACAGAAACGCCGCCACTTCCCGGCGCCAATAGTTTTACCGAAGGACAGGCTCGCAAGTCCTTGGAGTCACAGGGCTATGCGGATGTGTCGCCGCTGGTGAACGACAGCCAGGGCATCTGGCGCGGTACCGCCATGAGCGGGTCGAAGAAGGTCCACGTCAGCGTCGACTACAAGGGCAACGTCTCGTCGAATCCGGAATGACGGTGGGGATAGCGCGATGAGCAAGGTGACGATCTCCCGGTTATTCGACGACTACGCTGACGCGCAGAAGGCCGTGGTCAGCCTCCACGAGGCCGGCGTGGCCGAAGACGACATCAGCATCATCGCGAACAATGCCGACAAATGGTACGCGCCCGACTATGCGGCGGGCGCCGGCAAGGGCGCCGCGATCGGTGCCGGTTTTGGCGGGTTCGGCGGACTATTGGCTGGCCTCGGACTGCTGGCGATTCCTGGCCTCGGGCCGGTGGTCGCGGCGGGATGGCTGGCAGCGGCCGCAGCCGGCGCCGTGGCCGCGGGCGCCGCTGGTGGCGTGATTGGGATGCTGGCCGAAGCTGGCGTCGCTGTGAGCGATGCCGAGGTCTATGCCGAGAGTATCCGCCGCGGTGGCAGCCTCGTCAGCGCAAGGGTTGAGGAGGCGGATAAGGACAGGCTGGAGGCGTTGCTGCATCCATCCTCGGTCGATATAGCCAAGCGCCGCAGCCATCTGGCCGCAACGGGCTGGAGCAAGTTCGATCCCTCGGCTCCGGACCTCACGGCTGACCAGATCAAGCAAGAGCGCGGGTTGCGGGTCTCCAAACCCGCCTGAACGCCCAGTCGGCTTGAGCTGACGGATCGCCTCTGTTAGCTCAGATAACCTCTTTTAAATGACAGGATATCCTCATGACTGATGCCGTTCGGCCGCTGATCGCCGGCAACTGGAAAATGAACGGCCTCAAGGCGTCGATGACCGAGTTCGAGGCGATGCTGCGCGGCGCGCCGGATGTGCTGGACAAGGCGGATCTTTTGGTCTGTCCGCCGGTTACGCTGCTGGCGACATTCGCGTCGAAGGCATCGAGCTTCGGTCAGGAAGGAAGCCATGTCGTCACGGTTGGGGCGCAAGATTGTCACAAGAAAGTCTCAGGAGCGCATACCGGCGATATCGCGCCTGAAATGCTGGCTGATGCCGGCGCAATCGCTGTTATCGTTGGACATTCCGAGCGCCGCGCCGACCATGGCGAGACCGACGCTGACGTGCGCGAAAAGGCGCTGTCCGCCTGGCGCGCCAAGCTGACGGCCATCGTCTGCATCGGCGAGACCCAGGCCGAGCGTGATGCCGGTAAGACCCTCGACGTCTGCGGCACCCAGCTCCAGGGCTCGCTGCCGGACGATGCCACCTCGGGCAATCTGATCGTGGCCTATGAGCCGGTGTGGGCGATCGGCACTGGACTGACTCCGACAGCTCAGGATGTCGAGCAAGTTCATAAGTTTATCCGGGATCGGTTGACGGAACGCTTTAAGAGCGAGGGGGCTTCGATCCGCATCCTCTATGGCGGTTCGGTCAAGCCATCCAACGCCAAGGAGTTGATGGCAGTTCCTCACGTGAACGGTGCGCTGGTGGGCGGCGCCAGCCTGAAGGCGGCCGATTTCCTTGCGATCGCGGCGGGCTGTCCCTAACTCCAACCGAATGCTGCAATTTGCGGTTCGGGCCGGTCGCGCCGGGGGTGACAATCCCCCGGTCGATCGTGTAGACACCGCTGGATTCAAACCCCGCAAGTCCTGACTGCTGCCGGCGACCGGCGCTGCGTGCTTGCGATGGAAGGACACGATGCAAAGCGTCATTATCGTTATCCACCTCATGATCGTCGCGGCCCTGATCGGGGCGGTGCTGCTGCAGAAATCTGAAGGCGGCGGCCTGGGCGTTGGCGGCGGCGGTGGCGGTGGCTTCATGTCGAGCCGCGGCACGGCGAACTTGCTGACCCGCACCACGGGCTTTTTGGCGGTCGGCTTCTTCCTGACCAGCCTGTTCCTGTCCTGGCTGGCGACCTATGAGCGCAAGCCGACCTCGATCCTGCCGGGCTCGACCGCGCCGGTGTCGCAGCCGGGCTCGCCGCTGGCTCCGCCGACCTCGGGCGGCCTGCTGGATACGCTGAAGAAATCCGACGAACAGCAGGCTCCAGCAGCGCCGGCACCGCCACGCTCGCAATAAAGCAGAGGCGCCATGCAGGACGGGGACTACCGTCCTGCATCAGCAGATCCCATCAAGGGGCTGCAATCATTTCGTTTTTCAAGTCACCCACAGCCTCACCGATTCTCGGCTGACGGCTGCGATTCGTTTTGGCGAATCGGTTTCGGAGCCTTAAAGGTTAAGTCCCATGGCGCGGTACATTTTCATCACCGGCGGCGTGGTTTCCTCGCTCGGTAAAGGTCTGGCTTCAGCGGCGTTAGGCGCGCTGTTGCAGGCGCGTGGCTACAAGGTCCGGCTTCGCAAGCTCGACCCCTATCTCAACCTCGATCCCGGGACGATGTCGCCGTATCAGCACGGCGAAGTGTTCGTGACCGACGACGGCGCCGAGACCGATCTCGATCTCGGCCATTACGAGCGTTTCACCGGACGGCCTGCCACCAAGCAGGACAACATCACCACCGGGCGAATCTATCAGGACATCCTTACCAAGGAACGCCGCGGCGATTATCTCGGCGCCACCATCCAGGTGATCCCGCACGTCACCAACGCCATCAAGGACTTCGTCCTGTCGGATAACGACGGCTACGACTTCGTGCTGGTCGAGATCGGCGGCACCGTCGGCGACATCGAAGGCCTGCCGTTCTTCGAAGCGATCCGCCAGTTGCGCAACGACCTGCCGCGCGGCGACACTGTGTTCGTGCACCTGACGCTGCTGCCTTACATTCCGAGCGCCGGCGAGTTGAAAACCAAGCCGACCCAGCACTCCGTCAAGGAGCTGCGTTCGATCGGCATCCAGCCCGACATCCTTTTGTGCCGTTGCGACCGCGATATTCCGAAGGAAGAGCGTCGTAAGCTCGGGCTGTTCTGTAACGTGCGCGAAAGCGCCGTGATCGAGGCGCGCGACGTCGACAACATCTATGCGGTGCCCGAGGCCTACCACGTCGCAGGGCTCGACGACGAAGTGCTGGCGGCATTCGGCATGACGCCGAAGGCGCTGCCCGAGCTCAAGACCTGGAACACCATCAACGAGCGTATCCGCCATCCGGAAGGCGCGGTGACCATCGCGATTGTCGGCAAATATACCGGCATGAAGGACGCCTATAAGTCGCTCACCGAAGCGCTGTCCCATGGCGGTATCGCCAACAAGGTGAAGGTCAATCTCGACTGGATCGAGAGCGAGGTCTTTGAGAACGAGGATCCGGCGCCTTTCCTTGAACACGTCAACGGCATCCTCGTGCCCGGCGGCTTCGGCCAGCGGGGCGCCGAAGGCAAGATCCGCGCAGCACAGTTCGCGCGCGAGCGTAACGTGCCTTACTTCGGCATTTGCTTCGGCATGCAGATGGCGGTCATCGAAGCCGCGCGAAACCTTGGTGGCATCAAGGACGCCAACTCCACGGAGTTCGGCGAGACCAAGGAGCCGGTCGTCGGTCTGATGACCGAATGGCTGCGCGGCAACGAACTCGAGAAGCGCACGAATGCCGGCGACCTCGGCGGCACCATGCGGCTCGGCGCCTATCCGGCAACGCTGACCAAGGGCAGCAAGGTCTCGGATGTCTATGGCGGCGCCACCGAAATCTCCGAGCGCCATCGCCATCGCTACGAGGTCAACACGGCCTATAAGGACCGTCTTGAAAAGCATGGGTTGAAGTTCTCCGGCCTGTCGCCGGATGGCGTGCTGCCGGAAATCGTCGAATACGAGAATCATCCGTGGTTCATCGGCGTGCAGTATCACCCCGAACTGAAGTCACGCCCGTTCGAACCGCACCCGCTGTTTGCAAGCTTCATCAAGGCGGCCGCAGCGCAGAGCCGGCTGGTTTGATCGCGAAGAACGGATGATGCTTTGCTGATCCGTTCTTCAGCAATCCGGAAATGGCGTTCGCCGATTCCATGTCCACTATCGGCCGAAGTGATCGCTCACGGTTTCAGCGAAGCGAAGCGTCAGCTCGGTGAGGGGCGCGTCCAGCGGAGCCGCCTGTGACGATACCTTTGCGATGACCAGTTCTTTCGCGGGCTCGACGAAGACGTTCTGACCGTGGATGCCCAGTCCAAGCGCCATCGCGCGGTCCCTCAGGACATACCACTTACTGCGATAGTGCATCGATCGACCGCCGAAGTAGGGTGCAAGATCACCATCCGACCAGGCTGCCGGGTCACCGTTTGCAAAGATGTCATCGATCCACGCGGACGGGATGATGGACGCCCCGTTTCGGCGGCCGCCCTGCAGAATCAGTTGGCCCACGCGCGCGAGATCCATCACCGTGGTGCAGATGCCGCCCGCGCAGCGCGGAGCGCCAAAGCGATCGACGGTGATGTAAGCGGAGCACTGCGCGCCCATCGGCCGCCACAGATGCGCGCTCATCAAATCCGCAAACCGAGTGGCAGTCGCCCGTTCCAGTATCCAGCCTAGCAAGTCGGAATTTGTCGATACGTAATGGAAGGGGCCGCCATCCGGACCACTGCGATCTTTCAGGCTGGTCAGAAAGCTGCGCAAGTCGCTCGGGCTCTCGCCCGGGCTCAGAGGATTCCAGCCAGTCGATTTGCGATACTCGACGATCGGGCCGGAGGTTGCGAGGTAGTTCTCGTCGAACTGAAGACCGACGCGCATATCCAGCACATGACGGACGGTGGTCTCGGAATACACCGAGCCGCGAAGCTCCGGAATGATCGACACGATTGTCTGCTCCGGGTCGAGGGCGCCTTTCTCGACAAGAATGCCTGCTACAAGCCCGGTCAGAGATTTCGACACCGACATTAGAATATGTGGCGTGTTCGCTCCCATGCCGTTGGCATAGTGCTCGAAGATCACTTTGCCGCGATGCAGGATCACCAATCCGTCGGTGTCCGTATCGCCGAGCAGTTTGTCGAATGAATATCGTGCGCCGAGATGCTCGACCGACAGTGATGAAAAGTCGCTTGGGCGAGATTCCAGTTGCCAGATATCGTCAGGTGCGTTGGGGATATCGGCAGAGGGGACGATCTCCCGGACATGATGAAACGCCCATTTGTTGTAAGGGCCGGTGCGCCAGTTGGCCAAATTGACCTGGTCTGTGGGAAGGGACGGGAAACCGGACATCAGCGCAGGCGGCATTCGTATTATCTCCAGAGAACGGATCATCGCGCGAATTCTGACCGTTTACATCGGAGGCGTCGAGAGGCGCTGATCGCGCGGCGTCGGATGGGTTTTCCGGCAGGCGGAAGCAGGTCGTTGGCCTCGCATGCCCGATATGAGAAGGCGGCTGTCGCGTTGGTGATGTGATGCAGCATTGATTGGCGCAAACCAATCATGCGAATGATCCCTGAGGCGTCGGTCGGCTGATCGGCCGAACGGACAGAGGGATGATCCATGCGCGCTTTCTATCACCCGGATCAGGCAATTCATTCGCCGCAGCAGTTCATGCGCTACGGCCGCTTCGTGCCCATCAAGGATTCGCCTGTTCGTACGGAGCGACTGATCGGCGCGTTGGCACGTCACGGGATCACGCCTGAAAAGCCGGCCGAATACGGCACCGCGCCCGTGCTGACGGTTCACACGCCGGCTTACGTCCGCTTCCTGGAGACAGCATGGGAAAATTGGGCGCAACTGCCCGACCACGGACCGGAAGTCTGGCCGCAATATTTCCCCTATTGGAGTGGGCGCCCGGAAGAGGCTGCGCGGCGGGATTGTCCGGCGACCGGATTTATCGCGCAGGTGGGATGGTATCTCGGCGACCTGTCGGTGCCGATGGGCCCCGATAGCTGGCGTTCCATCCTGCGCTCGTCAGAAACGGCGGTCACTGGCGCCGACGCCATTCTCGGCGGAGACCGCGCCGCCTACGCGCTCTGCCGGCCGTCCGGCCATCACGCCCGCGCCGATCGCGGCACCGGCTTCTGCTATCTGAACAACAGCGCGATTGCAGCGCAGCGATTGCGCAGTCGTTTCGGCAAGGTGGCGATCATCGATGTCGATGTTCACCACGGCGATGGCACGCAGCAGATTTTCTACAATCGTCCGGATGTGCTGACGATCTCGGTCCACGGCGACCCCACGAATTTCGTGCCGTTCTATACGGGCTATGCAAGCGAGACCGGACATGGTGCCGGCGAGGGCTTCGATCTCAACCTGCCGCTTCAACCCGGCGCCGGCGGCGCCGAAATGAATGCAGCGCTCGACATCGCGATCGCAAGCGTTCGCGCATTTGGCGCCGATGCGCTTGTGGTGGCGCTGGGCTTCGATGCCCATCGCGATGATCCGATCGGCATCCTAAAGCTCGAGGCAAAGGATTTCGGGAGCGTCGGGAGCAAGATGCAATCGCTGGGTCTGCCGACGCTTGTCGTGCAGGAAGGTGGTTATGGGATCGATGCGATCCAGGACTGCCTCGACTCTTTCCTGACCGGCTTCAAGCCAACGTAGCCTGCGTGGTGAGTGGGGCGGACTACGCTTCGCTCATCTGCCCTACGCACTGCGCCGGTTCAGTTCTCGAAGGCCGTCGCCGGCCTGCGACAACGCGGTACGCCTCGTTGATACGATCCACTCCGGTGCCGGAGGAGATGGTCGGCCGATTTCACTTGCAGCCTGATGTGCTGTCTCCAGCACGCGCCATCGGCTTGCCGTTGATGAATACGCCGGTGCTACCCGAGATGGTCTTGCCGCCGCATTCGGTGCTGCCGCCGACGACGGCCGCAGGCTTGCCGTTGATGTAGACGCCCTTCGCGCCCTCGATGATCTTGCCGTCGGTGGTGGTGTCACCAACGCGTGCCGCCGGCTTGCCATCGACCATCACGCCGGTGGCGCCCGACGTGATCTTGCCGGGCTGTTGAGCGGTGGCAGACACGGTCAGTGTCATCAGGGCGACCAGCGACAGAAGGGGTTTTTGCATCGTGAATCCAAGTCGGTTGCGTCACAGGCAGCATGATGTAAGCCTGACGTTGCGCAGGCAAGGGACGATGCCGCAATAAGCTATGCGCGAGAGCCATTCGAGGCCGACAAAAAGGGAAGGGACCAAAGTCGATGATCTATGAATTGCGTGTGTATCGCTGTTTGCCGGGACGTTTACCGGCGCTGATCAAGCGATTTGAATCTGTCACATTGAAGCTGTGGGAGAAGCACGGGATCCGGCAGTCCGGTTTCTTCACCACCGTGATCGGCGAATCCAATCAGGAGCTGACTTACATCCTCAAATGGGAATCGCTCGCCGAGCGCGAGAAGGTGTGGACCGCCTTTATGTCCGATCCGGAGTGGATGTCGGCGCGCGCCAAGTCAGAGGAGGATGGCCAGATCGTCGGCAATATCGTCAGTCAACTGCTGGCCCCGACCGCGTTTTCGGCGCTCAAGTAAGCGCGGCCCGGGCGCAGGTCGATCAGACCGGTGCGGGATAGCCGCATCGGTCAGGTTGGCGGTATCGCCCGCTGCAACCCTGATATTCCGAGCGGCGGGACGGCCTGATCCGGCTTGCATCCCGCCCGGTCCTGCGGTCATGGTCGCCAGAATAAGGAGACCGTTTTGACCACATCGTCCACAGCCGCGCCCGTCGTCGCACTTGGCACCGTCCGCTTCGGCAATGCTCTGCCGATCTCGGTGATCGCCGGGCCATGCCAGCTCGAAAGCCGGGCCCATGCGCTCGAAGTGGCGACTGCGCTGAAGGAGATCGCGACCCGGCTCAAGATCGGTCTCGTCTTCAAGACTTCCTTCGACAAGGCCAACCGGACCAGCGCCTCCGCCGCGCGCGGCATCGGTCTCGACGATGCGCTGCCCATCTTCGCCGAGATCCGCGAGACGCTCGGCCTGCCGGTTCTCACCGACGTGCACGAGAACGATCAATGCGCCCGCGCGGCCGAAGCGGTGGACGTGCTGCAGATCCCGGCCTTCCTGTGCCGGCAGACCGATCTGCTGCTCGCGGCGGCCGCGACCGGCAAGGTGGTCAATGTGAAGAAGGGCCAGTTCCTGGCGCCCTGGGACATGGCCAATGTCGTCAGCAAGCTGACATCGTCGGGCAATGACAAGGTGCTGGTCACCGAGCGCGGTGCGTCGTTCGGCTACAACACGCTGGTCTCCGACATGCGGGCGCTGCCGATCCTGGCGCGTACCACCGGCGCGCCTGTCATCTTCGACGCCACCCATTCGGTGCAGCAGCCGGGCGGCAAGGGCACGTCGTCGGGCGGCGAGCGTGAATTCGTGCCTGTGCTGGCGCGGGCGGCGGTGGCGGTCGGCGTCGCCGGCGTGTTCATCGAAACCCATCCCGATCCGGACAATGCGCCGTCCGACGGCCCGAACATGGTTCCGCTGCGCGACTTCGAGGCGCTGGTGAAGAACCTGATGGCGTTCGACGCGCTTGCCAAAGAGATGGCTAAGGCGTGATCATGTCGCATCGGCTCGCGGCGGCGCGCTGATGCTGCCGCCGGTCATCAAAATCATTGCGCTGGCATCGTTCGCTGCCGCGCTATCGCAGCGTGCGCTCGATCCGGTGCTGCCGCATGTGGCAGACGATTTGCTCGTGACGGTCGCCGTCGCCGCGGGCCTGTCGTCCGCGCTCGCTTTCACCTTTGCGATCGTGCAGCCGGTGCTCGGCGCCGCCGCCGACATGTTCGGCAAGGCGCGGCTGATGATCGTCTGCCTGGTGCTGCTCGGCATCGCCAGCATTCTCGGCGCACTCACCACGTCCTATCCGCTACTGCTGGCGACGCGCGTGCTGGCCGGCATCGGGGCAGGCGGGGTGTTTCCGGTGACGCTCAGCCTGACCAGCGATCTGGTCGGCCCGAAGCTGCGCCAAGTCGCGCTCAGCCGTGTGATGGCTGGTGCGATGACGGGCAATCTGCTCGGTTCGACCGCCTCGGGCGTGATCGGCGATTTCTTCGGATGGCGCGGCGTGCTGGTGATCTTGGGCAGTCTCGCCATCGCTGCTTCGGTTGCGGTGGCGCTCGGTTTCAAGGGCGCCGCGCTCGTCAAGCCGGCTGCGAAGGCCGATCTGCGCAAGTTGGCCCAGGGCTACAAAGTCATCTTCCGCAACCCGAACACGCTGATCGTCTATAGCGCCGTGTTCGTCGAGGGCTGCTGCATCCTCGGCCTGTTTCCCTATATTTCGTCATTCCTGTTCGACCGCGGCGTGACCAGCCTCTCCATCGCCGGTCTCGTGCTCGCCTGTTTCGCCGTCGGTGGCCTGTTCTACACAGCGACCGTGTCGCGCATGCTGGCGCGGCTCGGCATCAACGGCATGATGATCTATGGCGGCATCGTGATTGCGATCCAGCTTGCCGCGACTGCCTTCAGCCCCAACTGGCAGATCCAGGCACTGAGCCTGCTGCTGATGGGCTGGGGCTTTTACATGCTGCACGGCTCGCTGCAGATATTCTCGACAGAGCTCTCGCAGGAAGCCCGCGCCAGCGCCATGTCGCTGCACGCCTTCTGCTTCTTCATGGGCCAATCGGTCGGCCCGATCGCCTACGGCTTCGGTCTCGCCCATGCCGGCAAGATGCCGACGCTGCTGATCAGCGCGGCGGCGGTGTTTGTGCTGGGGTTTGCGAGCGCAAAGCTGTTGAAGCAACGCAAACCAGCGGATGCGTCGAACACCTGAATTCTGCGCTAGCGGGATGCGGCCGTCGCGAGCATTTGCAACAGGTTCTCGGGCCAAACGACATCCGTCGTCTGCCTGAGTTCGTCGCTCGACCACCAATGATGGTCAGCAATCACTTCAGTTTCCTGCAGGGTCCAACCCTTCCGCGACAATGCGGCTCCGTCCGAGGTGACGAGATAATATTTCTCAAACGAGCTGACGTACTCGCCGTCGGGCAATTGCAGCCCGAATTCCCGGTCCGCCACGGACTCACCGAGTGCATCGCGTATCAGGCCGGTTTCTTCGCGCAATTCGCGAATGGCAGCATCATGAAATGTCTCGCCATCCTCGACACCTCCGCCCGGTGTCGCCCAGTAATCCTGCCCCGCGAGTGCGCCGGCCTTGTGAACGAACCGGAAGAGCAAGACACGCCCGTCTTTGTCGATGACAAGCAGGCGCGCGGATTGGCGCTTACGCATGGCAGCGTCTCCCTGGTTGCCTCGACAGCCGAGGCGCTATCCTCGCCCGCGATACGGCGCGACGCCCTGCTCAGGCAGCCACACGCCCTTGGGCAGCGTTCCAGTCTGCCAGAACACGTCGATGGGGATGCCGCCGCGCGGATACCAGTAGCCGCCGATGCGCAGCCATTTCGGCTTGATGGCGGAGGCGACGCGCTTGCCGATCTCGACGGTGCAATCCTCATGGAAGGCGCCATGATTGCGGAACGAGGCGAGATACAGCTTCAGCGACTTCGACTCGACCAGCCACTGGCCGGGCACATAGTCGATCATCAGATGGGCGAAATCCGGCTGGCCGGTGATCGGGCACAGCGAGGTGAATTCCGGAGCCGTGAAGCGCACCACATAATTGGTGTCCTTCTGCGGGTTCGGCACCCGGTCGAGTTTGGCCTGCTTGGGGGAGGTCGGCCATTCCACGGCGCGGCCGAGCTGCAGGTCAGCCGGCAATTTGGGGGATTTGCGGGGTGTTTTTGACATAAATATCTCCGTTGCGGCGGTTCATAGCCAATCCCGGGCCCGCCGTCACGCCAAGCGGGGTTTTCCCGCCGGGAGGCTTGCTGTAGAAGCGGCGCCAACGACCCACCCCCAGCACAAAGAGGGCACCCATGACCGCCATCGTCGACATCATCGGCCGCGAAATTCTCGATAGCCGCGGCAATCCCACGGTTGAAGTCGACGTCGTCCTCGAAGACGGGTCGATGGGCCGCGCCGCGGTTCCGTCGGGGGCCTCCACCGGGGCCCATGAGGCGGTCGAGCTGCGCGACGGCGACAAGTCCCGCTATCTCGGCAAGGGCGTGCAGAAGGCGGTCGATGCCGTCAATGGCGAGATCTTCGACGCCATCGGCGGCATGGATGTCGAGAATCAGGTCCAGCTCGACGAGATCATGATCGAGCTCGACGGCACTCCGAACAAGTCGCGCCTCGGCGCCAATGCGATCCTCGGCGTCTCGCTGGCCGCGGCGAAAGCCGCCGCGGAATCCTTCGACATGCCGCTGTATCGCTATGTGGGCGGTACCTCGGCCCGCACGCTGCCGGTGCCGATGATGAACATCATCAATGGCGGCATGCACGCCGACAACCCGATCGACTTCCAGGAATTCATGATCATGCCGGTCGGCGCGTCGTCCTTCGCCGAAGGCCTGCGCTGCGGCGCCGAGATCTTCCACACGCTGAAGAGCGAGTTGAAGAAGGCCGGCCACAATACCAATGTCGGCGACGAAGGCGGCTTCGCACCCAATATCGGTTCGGCGGAAGCGGCACTCGATTTTGTGATGGCCGCGATCGGCAAGGCTGGCTACAGCGCCGGCAAGGACGTGATGCTGGCGATGGACTGCGCCGCCACCGAGTTCTTCAAGGACGGCGCTTACGTCTATGGCGGCGAGAACAAGACCCGCAACATCTCCGAACAGGCCAAGTATCTCGCCCAGCTCGTCGCCAACTATCCGATCGTCTCCATCGAGGACGGCATGTCGGAAGACGACATGGACGGCTGGAAGCAGCTCACCGACCTGATCGGTTCGAAGTGCCAGTTGGTCGGCGACGATCTGTTCGTCACCAACGTCACGCGTCTTGCCGACGGCATCAAGAACGGCCGCGCCAATTCGATCCTGATCAAGGTCAACCAGATCGGCTCGCTGACCGAAACGCTGAGCGCCGTCGAGATGGCCTACAAGGCGGGCTATACCGCAGTCATGTCGCACCGTTCGGGTGAGACTGAAGACTCCACGATTGCCGATCTCGCCGTCGCCACCAATTGCGGACAGATCAAGACCGGTTCGCTGGCACGCGCCGACCGCACCGCCAAGTACAACCAGCTGCTGCGCATCGAGCAGCAGCTCGGCACCCAGGCGAAATATGCCGGCAAGGCAGCACTGAAAGCTCTCGCGTAAAGCGCAGGCGCGGCCTTCCGGGCCGAGCGAGAACTACGCGATCAACGCCGTTCGCTGAAATAGCGAGCGGCGTTTTTCATTGAACGACCCTGACCGCGCAAGGTGACAACGAGGTTCAATTTGTAGACGTCATCATGATACCCCATTGCGGTCGCGAAGGTATCACGTTGCGGGTTCAGCCTTCTCCAGGCAATGCCGATGGAGAGCGCGAATGCCCAGCATCTTTCAAGTCCAAGGTTTCGGTGCACTGTCGGAGTGGAATGGACAGTTTTCCAGTACGTCGGCCGATCAGGCGTTTCAGGCCATGGTGTCAATGGGATCGAATTCGATCGCGCTGACGACGCGGATCTGGACCGACAGCAAGACCGGCAATGACGTGCTCGCCGTGCCCGCCAAGACCGAAAGCGATGCGAGCCTGCTCGCTGGTTTTCAGAAGGCGCATGCCGCGGGGCTGGATGTTGTCTTCAAGCCCGGTATCACGGGTCTCGACGGCACGATCTCGCACAGTCTGGCGCCGTCGGATGTCGATGCGTTCTTTGCGTCGTACAAGGCCGAGATCGTGCATCTGGCCGAAATTGCGGAGCAGGGTGATGTCGCCAGTTTCGCCATCGGCAATGAGATGAGCAGCCTGTCGGGCGAGGCCTATCGCAGCTACTGGACCGATATCATCGGAGCGGTGCGCGGCGTCTATCATGGCGAAGTCACTTACGCGGCGGCGACCGACGAAGCATCCAAGGTCAGCTTCTGGGACCAGGTCGATACGATCGGGATCAACGCCTATCCACCCTTGACGGCTAGCACGACGCCGACGGTGGACGATCTCGTGCACGCCTGGAATGAGGTGCCGTACAATCCGTATTACGCGAAAGCATTCGACTATCAGTCGCCCGTCGATTTCTTTCACTCGCTGGCGTTGGAATACGGCAAGCCTGTGCTGATGACCGAGGTCGGCTATCGCAGCATCGATGGCACCGCGATCAATCCGGGCGGCGGATCATCGAAAGCACCTGCGGATCTTGCCGAGCAGGCCGATGCCTATAATGCGTTCTTCCAGGTTTGGAGCGCGCATGGCGGCTCCTGGCTGAAGGGCGTCGAGTTCTGGCAGTGGGACCTCAACAACTTCTTTTCGGAGACCGGCTATTCGGTCATGGACAAACCGGCGGAGGATGTGGTGGCGCAGTATTTCCACGGGACGGGGGCGATACCGGGCCTCACCGTCACGGGCTCGTCGATCGGCGATACGATTGATCTCGGAGGCGGCAATGACGTCATCTTCGGTGGGCTCGGACATGACGAAATCTATGGCGGGGCCGGTAATGACACGATCGTCGCCGGCCCCGGCGTTGCGGGCAAGCTCACGAGTACCACCATCACGCTGACGGGCTATGGCTCCGTCGTGAACGGCATCGGCGCGCAGGCGCAGGTTCTGGTCAATGGCCAGCCGGTTTCGGGCGTGCTTGAATTCACGCCCGCAAGCGATCCGTCGGGCTACCAGACCTACACGGTCACTTTCGACAATCCCGCCAGCATCTCCAGTGTTGCGATCAATCTCGCAAATTCCGAGCCCGGGCGGGCGTTGCATTTCAAGGACATCGCCATCAATGGCGTCGATCTGGTGCCGGCCGACGGCACAAATGCCAGCTCACCCGGCTCGTTCGATCTCTATGTCCGCAGCATCCAGTTCGACACGGCCAAGCATCAGGACTGGTTCTTCGGTGCCTCAACCGACAACGATGTCGTTCGCGGTGGCGACGGCGATGACTACATTGCAGGCGGGACCGGCAACGACATCATCAATGGCGGCAACGGCACCGACACCGCGGTATTCTCCGGCAATCTAGCTGACTACAGCATTAGTCGCAGTGGTACTCAGACGATCGTCACTGACAGCGTCACCGGCCGCGACGGTACCGACTATCTCACCAATACGGAGTTTCTGAAATTCGCGAATGCCAGCATTGCCGTCGATACGCTCGAACAGGCACTTGCGAGCAGCGCTGGCAGTGAGAACTTTGCCTTCAGTCAGACGTCCATGCACACGGAGGGGCAGAACAGTGTGCAGAGCGAGGGCGCTGCGGAAGTTGCTCTTGCTCAGATACTGACGGCATCCAGCCATCCCGTCGCGGGCGCGCCGGCCCCCGATGATGCTCTCGGCGCTCACGATGCCGCGCTCGCGCCGGTGACGCCTCCATCGCATCATGACGTGCTGATCGTCTGAGGATTTCAGGTGGCCAAAACAACTCAGCCGAGGTGACGATCACCTCGGCTGAATGCGTTTCGATATTTGCTGCTTATTATTGCGGAGCGGCCGAGACCTGTGCAGGCTTCGGCGCCGCCGGCTTGCGGCGGATGCCGCCGCCGGTGACGGCGAGCACCCGGGCGATCGCCTGGCGCTGCAGGCTGTCGTCCTTGTCGATCGAGAAGTGGTTGGTGGTGGCGTTCTCATTGACGTTGGCAAGCTTGCCTTTGAAGCGGGGATCCGCAGACACCGCGCGTCCCCAGCCGGCGGGTACGTAATAGTTCACGATCTGCTTCACATTGTTCGGGACGGCATCGGGTGCCACCGGATCGAAGTTCACGATCAACGCCACCGGAACATTGTATTGCGCAAGCTTGCGGGCGACCGAAATGGTCGCATCGGCGCCGGCCGAATGGCCCATCAGGATGATCGGTTCGCGGTTACCGGCCTTGTACCTGGCGATCATGTCGTCCGCCTGACCGCTCCACAGCGTATGATTGCTGACCGAGGAGGCGACGCCAGCAGCCTCGAGCTTATAAGCAAGCTGGTCCATGCCGAGCGAGAACACGTTCATGAGGCCACGATAGAGATAGACATGGCCGGGACGACGGCCGGGTGCGGCATCGGCATCGCCGGAACTGGCGAGCGAGCCAACAAAGAGCGACGACAGAATCAGCAAAACGGCCGCCGGGGAGGCCCACGACAGCCGCTTCAAGCCCATGGTAATCATCGACATAGTGCTTTCTTTCTTCGGAAAAACCCGCGACATGTTCAGACATAACGCCCTGCCGTCAATCACAGTCCTGCCCCGATTCCCGGAATTGTGATGGGGGCAGTTGCGAAAGGGCGGCGGTGTGACCTGCGGGCGACAAAATCCTGCCGGACGCTTCTGTTTTGGGCATAGGCAGGTTTGTCGGCGCAGGCGAATTTGCTATGCACCGGATCAGAACGGTGCGTGATGCACTCGGGAGCGACGGACGATGATCGCGCGGCGACATGTCTTCCACATCGGTGGCTACGACCCGATTCTGCCGGAAACGCAGGTCGAGCGGTTCCGCCGTTCGCTGTCGAGTTTCGAGAAGACGTGGAGCGTGTCTGCGCATGCGTCCGGCGTGCTTGACGCTACGGATGTGAGCGCATCCTGGCGGGCCGAAGCCTCAGGGCCGAACTGGAAGACCGAAACCACCTACGAGATGCTGCGCTGGGATGACCTGATCCTGCAGGATCACACCCGGGGCATGCTGTCGCGATTGGGCGCCGCCTTTGTCACGCTGGGCGACTGGCTGGTGACGGGAACCCTGTTCCGCTTCTTCCATGCGAGCTGGAAATATGCCGGCTTCTTCCTGTTCTCCTATCTGTGGATCGCCGGCTTCGCCGCGGGGGGCGCGGCGGTGGGGTATGGGCTGACCTGGCTGCTCGGCATGACTGGAGCGGCCGCATGGATCGCCGGCGCGATTGCCGCCGCCGCCGTCTTCACGGCGCTGTTGCACCACTACGGCTGGCGCAAGCCGATCAATCACGTGTTCGACGACTGGATCTTTTCGCGGCAATATGTCCATGGCCAACGGCCGAAGATGAAGGCGCGCGTCGATGAATTCGCCAGGGTGATCGTGGCACGCGCACAGAAGGCCAATGTCGACGAGATCGTGATCGTCGGCCATTGCCTCGGCGCGGCGCTGGTGATGGAGGCGGTAGCCCGCGCACTCGCGCTCGACCCGGATCTCACCAAACACGGCCCTACCATCTGCGTGATGACGGTGAGCGCGACCATCCCGAAATTTTCGCTGCATCCCGCTGGCAAGAGCGTGCGCGAGGCAACACAACTGGTTGCAGATACGCCGGCGATCCGCTGGACCGAATATCATGCCCGCGACGACGTCATCAGTTTCTACCGCTTCGATCCGGTGACCTTGAAACGCCGCAGCCGCGATCGCGACGAGGGCAGGCCGAACATCCGCCGTGTCCAGATGCACGCCATGATGGGCATGGAGCAGTTCAAGCGCTATCGCTTCAGCTTCATGCGCATCCATTATCAGATGGTGATGGGCAATCAGTGCCGCGCGCCCTACGACTATTGCATGGTGATCTGCGGTCCTCTGCCGTTTGAAGAGATCACCGCGGGCGAAGGCGGTCTCAAACGCTTCGGCGCGGATGGCGCGCTGCTGGATATGCCGCTGTCCAAGATCACATCCTCTCAATCGCAAGCCGGGGCATCCGTGAATGCCGCATGATGGCCTGATCGGACGACAATGACCGCGTCACTTCTTGGAACATATGTCTGGGCGATCGGCCTGATCGCCTGGTTCATCATTCGCTACCCCTATGCGCGCAAGGCTCGCCGCACGGCGACGTTGCGGGCGGTTGGCTGGAGCCGTGAACGCATCCTGCTGGCGATCGCCGCCGTCGGCCTGTTCGTGGTACCGCTGATCTGGCTGGTGACCGGCTGGCCGGCCGCGCTGAACTATCAGCTGAATTATGCGGCGGTCGTGGTCGGCGGCGCGCTCTATGTGCTGTCGCTCTGGCTGTTTCGCCGGTCGCACAAGGATCTCGGTCGGCAATGGTCGGCCAGCCTGGAAATCCGCGAGGCTCACCAGATCGTGCGTGCTGGCGTCTATCGCAGCATCCGCCATCCGATGTATGCCTCGTTCTGGTTGTGGGCATTGGCGCAGGCGTTCCTGCTGCCGAATGCCATGGCTGCGCTGGGTGGATTGGTCGCGATCGCGATCCTGTTCTTCACCCGCATTGATTATGAAGAGCGGATGCTGATCGAGGCATTTGGCGACGACTACCGGGCCTATATGCGTGAAACCAAGCGTATCATTCCGGGCATCTACTGACGCGGCACCAGACCGCCGGATACATTGAGGGGAAACGACCATGACTGACATCACATCCGGACTTGAACTGCGTTCGCTCATTAAAAGCAGCGGAGAACTTGAAATCTCGCTGCAGCAGGTGGCGATCCCGGCGCCGGGCCCCGACGAAGTCGTGGTGCGCATCGAGGCTGCGCCGATCAATCCGTCCGATCTCGGTCTCCTGCTCGGCGCGGCCGATCCGGCGAGTGCGAAAATTTCCGGCTCAGGCGCGTCCTCGGTGGTCACCGCGACCGTGCCGCAGGCCAATATGAAGGCGATGAGCGGCCGTCTCGACGAGTCGATGGCCGTCGGCAACGAGGGCGCCGGCACCGTGGTGAAGGCCGGATCGTCCGAGGCCGCGCAGGCGCTGCTTGGCAAGACCGTAGCGATGATCGGTGGTGCCATGTATGCGCAGTATCGCGTCATCAAAGCCAAGGAATGCCTGCCGCTGCCCGAGGGCACGACGGCCACCGAGGGCGCATCCTGCTTCGTTAATCCGCTGACCTCGCTCGGCATGGTCGAGACCATGAAGCGGGAAGGGCACACGGCGCTGGTGCATACCGCCGCCGCGTCCAATCTCGGCCAGATGCTCAACAAGATCTGCCAGAAGGACGGTATCGATCTCGTCAACATTGTTCGCAGCGAGGAGCAGGAGAAACTGCTGCGCGGGATCGGCGCGAAATATGTCTGCAACTCGACGTCGCCGAGTTTCGTGGAAGACCTGACTGACGCATTGATTGCCACCAATGCCACGCTGGCCTTCGACGCCACTGGTGGCGGCAAGCTGCAGGGCCAGATCCTGCAGGCGATGGAAGTCGCCGCCATCAAAGCGATGAAGGTCTACAGCCGCTATGGCTCGACGACCCACAAGCAGGTCCACGTCTATGGCCGGCTGGATCTACGCCCGATCGAATTCGTCCCCGCCGGCATGGCCTGGGGCATGGGCGGCTGGCTGCTGTTTCCGTTCCTGCAGAAGATCGGCGCGGCCGATGCAGCCAGGCTCCGCGCCCGCGTGGTCGCCGAACTCAAGACCACCTTCGCCAGCCACTACACCAAGGTGATTTCGCTCGAAGGCGTGTTGCAGCTCGACAATCTGCGGGCCTATGCGAAGCGCGCCACCGGCGAGAAGTATCTGATTAATCCGAACCTGCCGGGATGACACTCGCCGATCAGTCTGCCGGCGTCGTCACGAGTGGCGCGCGGCTCTTGCTACGCCATCCGCCGTATCTGTACTACATGGTATCGCGCAGCTTCTCGCGCTTCGCGTCGCAGATCGCCGCTGTCGCGGTCGGCTGGCAGATCTACGATCTGACTGGTAGTGCGTTCCAGCTCGGCATGGTCGGCCTCGCGCAATTCGTGCCGATGCTGGCGCTGGTCTTCGTCGCGGGCCATATCGCCGATCGCTATGACCGCCGCCGCGTAGTGCAGATCTGTCAGACGCTGCAAGGGCTGACGGCTGTGCTGCTGGCCTGGGGGACGTATGCCGGCTGGATCACCGTGCCGCAGATTTTCGTGGCGCTGGTAGTCATCGGCGCTGCCACGGCCTTCGAGGCCCCGGCTGGCTCGGCACTGCTGCCGGGCGTCGTGCCCGAAGGCCACCTGCAGAAGGCGACGGCGCTCTCGACCGGCGTATTTCAGGTGGCGATGATCTGCGGTCCCGCGCTCGGTGGCATCGCCTATGCGCTGTCGCCGTCGACACCCTATGTGCTGATGGCGGCGTTCTGGCTGATCGGCGGTTTGCTCAACAGCGCCATCCAACTGGCGCGCGAGGTGGCGGTGAAGGATCCGCCGTCGCTGCGGACTTTGTTCGCCGGCGTGGGCTTCGTGCGCAGCAATCCGGCGATCCTCGGCACCATTTCGCTCGATCTGTTCGCGGTGCTGCTCGGCGGCGCCACTGCGCTGCTCCCGATCTATGCGCGTGATATCCTGCAGACCGGTCCGTGGGGCCTCGGCCTCATGCGCGCGGCGCCGGCAGTTGGCGCGCTGCTGACGACCATCGTGCTGACGCGCTGGTCGATCAATCGCCGGGTGGGCATGCGGATGTTCCAGGCCGTCATCATCTTCGGCCTTGCGACAGCGGTGTTCGCGGTGTCGCAATGGCTGTGGTTGTCGGTCGCTGCGCTCGCGGTACTCGGCGCGGCCGATACGGTCAGCGTTGTGATCCGTTTCTCGCTGGTGCAGCTCGCGACCCCCGATGACATGCGCGGCCGGGTCGGCGCGGTGAACTATCTGTTCATCAATACCTCAAACCAGCTCGGCCAGTTCGAGAGCGGCGTCACCGCGGCGCTGTTCGGCACTGTACCTGCTGCCCTGATCGGCGGCCTTGGCACTGTCGCCATCGCGCTGCTCTGGATGCGGCTGTTTCCGACGCTGCGCAATGTCGAGCGGCTGGAGTAGCGGTTCAGCAATAGCCTGGATCTTGCTGCGCTTATCAGGGAGACGAATTACTCCGCCCATTCCTCGCCTGCATTCGTCTTGACCCGTGCGTGCGGGTATTGAACTATGCAACTTCCGCAAATCTGCCTGATGTTCAGTTGTCTCCTACCTACGCTAGAGGTCTCTGTCTTGTCCGACCCGCACGCGTTTCACACGCCGCAACCGTCCTACACCAAGGGCGATCTGCTCAGATCGAGCGAGGGCGGCTATTTTGGCCCAGGGAACGCGCAATTGCCGGCACCGCCAATGCTTATGATGGACCGCATCACGGCGATGAGCAGAGACGGCGGCGAATTCCGAAAGGGCCAGATCGTCGCGGAGCTGGATATCACCCCAGACCTATGGTTCTTTGCGACCCACTTTCCGGGTGACCCTGTGATGCCGGCATCCTTGGGTCTTGATGCTATGTGGCAAATGATCGGCTACTGGCTCGGGTGGTCTGGCTCGCCTGGCAAAGGCCGCGCTATCGGCGTTGGCGAGGTGGCGTTCAGCGGACACGTCACGCCGAAGACCCGTTCCGCGCGCTATGAGGTCGACATGCGCCAGGTGAGGCGCGGCAAACTAACTCTCGGAATTGCGAATGGTCGCGTGTTTGCCGATGACGTCTGCGTCTACGCGGCTAAGGATATGAGAGTGAGCTTGGTTACGTCTGCAGACTGAGCAGCCGTAGCCGGATGAGTTAGGCGATATCCGGGATTCTCTCCTGTTTATATCCTCGCCGAGCGGGATGTCGTTGCGACTATCTAGGCTACTTGCTCAGTTGCACACCTCGACATTGGTGAGCCCAATCCGCATGTCGCGCGACACCAGCCGGCAGCCGGGACGCACAGGACGGCAGCCGGCATTGTCGCAGACGATCTGGCCGGACGGCTGCGCGCGCGGCGCGCGGGCCTGGACCTGCGGGCGATCAAGCTCATCGCGCTCGCGGCGCGGCACGTTTCGTTTGGCCTCGTTGCGGCTGCGCTTCTTCTCGCATTCATTGTCGTCATTCAGGAAGGTGCCGGCGCGGCATACGATTTTCACGCAGCGGTCGCCGTTCGCCTCCGAACCATGCGCACAGAGCAGCGGGCAGACCCGTGCAGATTTGGCCTTGATCGTCTCGAGCGCATCGGTGCTGGCCGCCTTGGCATCGAATTTGGTCGACGCGTGGCGATTGAAGCGCTCGAGCGACTTGCGGGAAGCCGCAGTCCATGTGTCATCGACCGATCCCTGCAGGCAGCCCACCCGCTGAAGTTCGATCTGGACCTGACGGGGAAGATCGGCTGGCGCGGGTGTTCGTGACACATCGGCCGTGGGGGCAGGGAGTGTCGCCAACTGCGGTCCGGCGGCAGGCGTGTCCGGCTTGCCGGCATCGACCCTGGCTTCGGCTGCCGCACGGGCGCGCTCGCCGGCAGCGGCGCGTTCCTGCTCGGCAGTCTTGAGTTTCTCGGCGGCGATCCGGGCCTCCTCGGCGGCCTTGGCATCGGCCGCTGCCTTGGTCTGTTCGGCCTTCCTGGCGCCTTCGGAAGCCAGACGGGCCTTCTCTTCAGTGGCGAGACGGGCTTTCTCTGCGGCGGCGGAATGGGCGTCCTCGGCGGCGAGCTTGGCCAGTTGGGATTTTGCCAGCGACGCGTAGAAGCCGTCGGGGTGCTGGGTCAGGAACGCGTTCCAGCCGTCTCGGGTCGCCAGTTGCAGCGCCAGTTCGTAATCGCGGCGGGTTTCGACCTGGGCACTGACAGCGGGCGACGTAGCGGCGGCAACCACCGGAACCAGCGGCACGTCATCGCCGCCGAGCGAACCGTAGACATAGGGTTCCTGGCGGTTGCTGGTGTTCTTCATGACGTCATCGCGGACGAAGCCGAAGGCCTTGCGCAAGTCGAGGCCGGGCGTCGCGATATGGCGAACGAGCGCGGCCGTAAACGGGCTGTTCTTGCTGTCGCCATCCAGCGCCGTCGAGCCGGCCTTGGCCGAATAGGCGATCAGCGTATTGGGGCTGGCCGGTTCCACCTTGGCGAGGCCGCGGGGGATCGCACGCGACGCGGTTGTGCGCTTCATGTTCTTGACGAAGGGATTGTCGCGGCAGGCATCGAGGATCACCAGCCGCAGCTTCCTGGCTGGCTCGATGGTCACGAGGATGCGCTCCAGCGAGAACGCCTCGTCATAGACGTCGGTGTCGCGTTCCAGCAGTGCGTCGGTCGGGATCAGGTAATTGGTGCCATCAACCTCGATGCCGTGGCCGGCGAAATAGACCAGCGCCACGTCCGCATCGCGCGCCTTGTCCGCGAAATCGCGCAAGGCCCGGCGCATCTCGGTTGCCTTCAGGTCCCGTCGGGCTTCGACAATGTCGAAATTCGCGGTCTTCAAGGTTTCGGTCATCGCCGCGGCGTCGTTGGCCGGATTGGCGAGCTTGATCACGTTCTGGTAGGCCGAGTTGCCGATCACCAGTGCGACGCGTTTGTCGGCGAAGGCCGACTGATTGAGCAAGCTCAACGCGAAGACTACGGAAGCCACAAGACCAAGGTTGCGCATCGGAAGCCCCGCATATTGCGACGGTCGAATTCGAGCAGCCTGGCCAGACGTCGCAGATCAGTCGGGACTGGCGTGCGTGGTTTGTCTTACGTGGTTTGTCGCGCAGTACTCTCCGCTGGTTCGATCGCAGCGGCGCTGCGCGCGTCATCCATTTGAGCGATATTAGCATAACGAAGATGTGTTTTGGCGGGCGAGGCGGACGTGCCGGTCTGGCCCGATTGCGGCAGTCAAAAGCAATCCATGCACTTGCATCTTTTGTCGGGATAGGTGACAGGTTCCAGATGCGCTCCGCGCTTTTTGGAAGCAGTTATTCAGGGGATATCTCATGGCCACCTACAGCGTTGCCGTCATTGTCGGCAGCCTCCGCAAACAGTCATTCTCACTCAAGGTTGCGAATGCATTCGCCAAGCTGGCGCCGTCGTCGCTGAAGCTGAACGTCATCACGCTGCACGACCTGTCATTCTTCAATCAGGACCTGGAAGCCACGCCGCCGGCCGATTGGGTCAAGTTCCGTGACACCATTCACGCCTCCGACGCTGTGATCTTTGTCACGCCGGAATACAACCGCGGCACCTCTGGCGTGCTCAAGAACGCCATCGACGTCGGCTCCCGTCCGTTCGGCAAGAGCTGCTTCCTCGGCAAGCCGATTGGCATCGTCGGCAACGCGCCGGGCCCCGGCGGCGGCGTTTCCGCCGTCATGAACCTGCGCCAGGTTCTGCCGGGCATCGTTGGCCCAATCATGGGGCAGCCTGAGATTTACCTCAATGCGATCGCCGACGCGTTCGACGACAAGGGCGAGATCGTCAAGGAATCCATCCGTCCGGTGCTGCAGGCCTATATCGACGCCTTCGCCGCCTGGGTCGAAAAGCTGAAGAAATAAGCCGCGCAAATTCAGGTTGCGGCCCGGTTGTTAGGTTCGCCTTAACCGGGCCGTCGCATTTTCAGGCATGGTCAAGCATACCCGCCTCAAATCGGTCCTCACCGGGCTCGTGCTCTATGCACTGGCTGCGATGATGATCAGCTATTTCGGGGTTAATGCCTATACCGGCAAATATGGTCTCAACGCGCGCCAGGAGCTCGATCAGGAGATTGTCGCGCTGACCTCCGAACTGGTGCAGTTAAAGAAGGAACGCACCAAGGCCGAGCAGCGCGTGGCGCTGCTGCGGTCTGCCGGACTCGATCCCGACATGCTCGACGAGCGCGCGCGCTACCAGCTCGACTACGCGCATCCGCGCGACCTCGTGAAGGTCATCAAACCAAACTGAGATTCATTCTTCAGCTTGCTTCAGTACGGCGAGTCGTCCTCGCATGAAGCAACACAGCTTTGCATCAAAGCTATGGATCGCTCGTGCCTGTGCGTCGTGACGATGGCATGACCACTATACGCACTTCCATTCCTCAAATTACAAAACCGCTTCAATTCGATTTCGAAAGTTTCACACCTTCGCTGCAGTGCGAAACAACAGTGTGGCATTCCGCGCGACGCAATCCCTTTCATGGCGCAAGCACTTGGAGTAGGAAGGGCCATTCACTCTCGCATCCGGAATTTTCATGGCCGCACCGAAGAAAAGCGTCGCTCCCGCAGGGCAGGCAACGAGCAATGGCGCAACCCCGTCATCGCCGCCAGATTTCACCCGCGATCAGGAGATGCACGCGCTTCGCGACATGCTGCTGATCCGACGCTTCGAGGAGAAGGCTGGCCAGCTCTACGGCATGGGCGCGATCGGCGGTTTCTGCCATCTCTATATCGGCCAGGAAGCCATTGTCGTTGGCATGCAGATGGCATTGAAGGACGGCGATCAGGTCATCACCGGCTATCGCGACCACGGCCACATGCTGGCCTGTGGCATGGACGCCAAGGGCGTCATGGCCGAGCTGACGGGGCGCAAGGGCGGCTACTCCAAGGGCAAGGGTGGCTCCATGCACATGTTCAGCCGCGAGAAGAACTTCTACGGCGGCCATGGCATCGTCGGCGCGCAGGTGTCGCTCGGAACGGGTCTCGCTTTTGCCAACCGTTATCGCGGCAATGATCTCGTCAGCCTCGCTTACTTCGGCGACGGTGCGTCGAACCAGGGCCAAGTCTATGAGAGCTTCAACATGGCCGAGCTGTGGAAGCTCCCGGTGATCTACATCATCGAGAACAACCGCTACGCCATGGGTACCTCGGTGACGCGCTCCTCGGCTCAGACCGATTTCTCCAAGCGCGGCATCTCCTTCAACATTCCGGGTGAGCAGGTCGACGGCATGGATGTCCGCGCCGTGAAGGCCGCCGGTGACCGCGCGGTCGCCTGGTGCCGCGCCGGCAAGGGTCCGTTCATTCTGGAAATGCAGACCTATCGCTATCGGGGCCACTCGATGTCCGATCCGGCCAAGTATCGTACCCGTGAGGAAGTGGACAAGGTTCGCCATGATCAGGACCCGATCGAGCAGGTGCGCAACCGTCTGCTGGCCGCTGACGTGACCGAGCAGGACCTCAAGGCGATCGATGCCGAGGTGCGTGACATCGTCAACGCGTCGGCGGATTTCGCGCAGCAGGATCCTGAGCCCGATGCATCCGAACTTTACACCGATGTGTACCGCTAAGCGCGCGGCTTAAAGACCGATCTGGAGTTATAATGGCCATTCAAGTTCTGATGCCCGCGCTGTCCCCGACCATGGAGAAGGGCAACCTCTCCAAATGGCTCAAGAAGGAAGGCGACACGATCAAGTCCGGCGACGTAATCGCCGAAATCGAAACCGACAAGGCGACGATGGAAGTCGAAGCGACCGATGAAGGGACGCTCGGCAAGATCCTGATCCCGGAAGGGACCAACGACGTCGCGGTCAACACGCCGATCGCGACCATCCTCGCCGACGGCGAAGATGCATCCGCTGCAGCGAGCGCACCGGCCCCCGCGAAGCAAGAAAAGGCCGCAGAATCCGCGCCGCCTGCCGCGGAAGCAAAATCCGCTCCGGCTCCGAAGGAAGAGGCTACTGCGCCGGCAGCTCCGAAGGCTTCGATCCAGCCCGATCCCGAAATTCCTGAAGGCACCGAGATGGTGACCATGACCATCCGCGAAGCGCTGCGCGACGCGATGGCAGAGGAAATGCGCCGGGATGAAGACGTCTTCATCATGGGCGAGGAAGTCGCCGAATATCAGGGCGCGTACAAAGTCACCCAGAACCTGCTGCAGGAATTCGGCGCACGCCGTGTCATCGACACGCCGATCACCGAGCACGGTTTCGCCGGCGTTGGCGTCGGCGCGGCGATGTCCGGCCTGAAGCCGATCGTCGAATTCATGACCTTCAACTTCGCCATGCAGGCGATCGACCAGATCATCAACTCCGCCGCCAAGACGCTCTACATGTCCGGCGGCCAGATGACCTGTCAGATCGTGTTTCGCGGCCCGAACGGCGCTGCAGCGCGCGTTGGTGCCCAGCACAGCCAGGACTACTCGGCGTGGTATTCGCAGATCCCGGGCCTGAAGGTCGTCGCGCCCTATAGCGCCGCCGACTACAAGGGCCTGCTCAAATCCGCGATCCGCGATCCGAACCCGGTGATCTTCCTCGAAAACGAAATGCTCTATGGGCATTCCGGCGAGGTGCCGAAGCTCGACGACTACATCGTGCCGATCGGCAAGGCCAAGGTCGCACGTGTCGGCAAGGATGTGACATTGATCTCGTGGTCGAATGGCATGACCTATGCCCTGAAGGCTGCCGAAGAACTCGCCAAGGAAGGCATCGAGGCGGAGGTCATCGACCTGCGCACGCTGCGTCCGCTCGACACCGACACCATCATCGAGTCCGTGAAGAAAACATCGCGTGCCGTGACGGTGGAAGAAGGCTGGCAGCAGTCGGGTGTGGGCGCCGAAATCGCCGCACGCATCATGGAGCACGCGTTCGACTATCTCGATGCGCCGGTGGCGCGCGTGTCGGGCAAGGACGTGCCGATGCCCTATGCTGCCAATCTTGAAAAGCTGGCGCTGCCGTCGGTGGCCGACGTCGTGGCTGCGGCCAAAGCCGTTTGCTATCGGTGAACCATGGCAGGTCCGAAGGAACAGCCACTGCCGCCGGATGTCATGGATCGCGAGGACGCCACCGAGGTGTTGCGCGCATTCGTGCTGGATGGCGGGCTGTCCATCGCCTTCATGCGCGCCTTCGAGGAGCCCGACATGTGGGGGCTCCTGCTTGTCGACATCGCGCGCCATGCCGCACGCGCCTATGCGCGTGAGGCCAATTATTCCGAGGACGAGGCGCTGAACCGCATCGTCGAAATGTTCGAAGCTGAAATCGCGCGTCCGACTGACATGGGCAACACCACGCCGCGGTCGCAACAAGGTCACTGACAATGCCAATCAACATTCTGATGCCTGCGCTGTCGCCCACCATGGAAAAGGGCAACCTTGCCAAGTGGCTCAAGAAAGAGGGCGACAAGGTCAAGTCCGGCGATGTGATCGCGGAGATCGAGACCGACAAAGCGACGATGGAAGTCGAAGCCGTCGACGAAGGCACCATCGCCAAGATTCTGGTGGCGGAAGGTACGCAGGATGTTGCTGTGAACGCCGTCATCGCGGTGCTCGCCGCCGACGGCGAGGACGTGAAGGCTGCAGGTTCGACGGCAGGGGCCGACAAGCCGAAGCCCGCGCCCGCTGCCGCGGCTCCCGCACCGAAGCCTGCCGCCGCTGCACCTGCGCCGGCTGCTGCTTCCGCAGCGAAAGCACCGGCCGCTGCGCCGACGCCGCAGCCCGCCGCTGCACAGAGCAATGGCGCGCGCGTATTCTCGTCACCGCTAGCGCGTCGTCTCGCCAAGGATGCCGGCATCGAACTCGGCCGCATCAACGGCTCGGGTCCGCATGGTCGCGTGGTCGCCGCGGATGTCGAGAAGGCGAAGTCTGGTGGTGGCCTAAAGGCACCAGCCGCGGCTACCGGTGCTCCCGCAGGTGCAACTGGGGGGATCGGTGCGCCTGCAATGTCCGATCAGCAAATTCTCGGGCTGTACGAGCAGGGCGCTTACGAGAGCGTGCCGCATGACTCGATGCGCCGTACGATTGCGCAGCGACTCACCGCCGCGACCAACTCGATGCCGACCTTCTATCTCACGGTCGATTGCGATCTCGGCAAACTCAGCGCCGCGCGCGAGGAGATCAACGCCGCGGCCGGCAAGAACGCGGATGGCAAGCCGCTCTACAAGCTCTCGGTCAACGATTTCGTCATTAAGGCGATGGCCATCGCGCTGCAGAAAATTCCGGAAGCAAACGTGTCGTGGACGGAAGCAGCGATGCTCCGTCACAAGCATTCGGACATCGGCGTCGCAGTGGCGCTGCCGTTCGGCCTGATCACGCCGATCATTCGCCAGGCCGAGATCAAGACGATCTCGGCAATCTCCAACGAGATGAAGGAGCTTGCCGCGCGCGCCAAGGCCAAGAAGCTCAAGCCCAACGAATACCAGGGCGGCGCGTCATCGGTGTCCAATCTCGGCATGTTCGGCATCAAGGATTTCACCGCGGTGATCAACCCGCCGCAGTCCTCGATCCTCGCGGTCGGTGTCGGCGAGGAGCGGGCTGTTGTCCGCAACGGCCAGATCGTCGCGGCGACCATCATGAGCGTGACCCTGTCCTGCGACCATCGCGCCATCGATGGTGCGCTCGGCGCCGAACTGATCACAGCGTTCAAGAAGCTGATCGAAAATCCCGTGATGATGGTGGTGTAACGCGGCATCGTGAGGTGATCCGATGAAGCTGTTCGGGATAGTCTTGCTCGCAGGCTTCGTCTCCCTGATTTGCGGATTTGTCGTGACATCCATCGGTTCTGCCGTGATGCCGTGTTTCAGCGACAAGGCAGGGTGTGGTCTTGGCGAAGTCTATCGAATGCTGTTTGTGCCCGCCTATGTGCTGATTGCTATGATCGGGCTGGGAATCGCAGCGATCGGGAAAAAGCGGGAAAACGCTTTGAAGCTCGCGATGCTTGTCCTTGTTCTGGTCGCCGTGTTTGTCGTCCTTTCCGGAGTCGGCTCGGACATCATGGCGGGACGAACGACAGGAGCGAGCGATCTAGTCGATGCGTCGCAGATGTCGGTGTCCTATTGGATTGTCGTCGTGGTGCAGTGGCTTTTCATCCGGCGGTATCTGCGCCTGCGCGAAAATGATCTGGCTCTTGCATGAGAGGACCGTCGCGCTGGCCATGGTTTACCATCCTGCTTACGGCAATCCTCGGGCTGAACCCGTTCGGCCTCGACATTCTTCATGCTGCGTTTATCTCAGGAGAGCAGCTGTCGCGTAATCTCTGGCAGCCGCTCGTTTTTGCTGCGATATCCGCACTCTTGCTACTCGCATTGCTGGAATGGTTTGTCCGGCGACTGATCCTGAAGCGCCGCGCACGCGGCCGAACGATTGCTTGAGCTGAATGGGAGCCTCCATGGCCGATACATCCTTTGACGTCGTCGTGATCGGTTCCGGTCCCGGCGGTTACGTGACGGCGATCCGCGCCGCGCAACTGGGCTTCAAGACCGCAATCGTCGAGAAGGCTTACCTCGGCGGCATCTGCAACAATTGGGGCTGTATTCCGACCAAGGCGCTGCTGCGCTCTGCGGAGATCTATCACTACTTCCAGCACGCCAAGGATTACGGCCTGTCTGCCGACAATGTCTCGTTCGACATCAAGGCGGTGATCGCGCGCTCGCGCGGCGTAGTGAAGCGCCTGAGCGGCGGCGTCGAATATCTGATGAACAAGAACAAGATTTCGATCATCTGGGGCGATGCGACGCTGGATGCGCCGGGCAAGTTCACCGTCAAGAAGTCGGAAGCCGCTGCACCCAAGGGCGCGCTCGGGGCAGGCAGCTACACCGCCAAGCATATCATCGTCGCCACCGGCGCTCGGCCGCGCGTGCTGCCGGGCCTCGAGCCCGACAAGAAGCTGGTCTGGACCTATTTCGAGGCAATGAACCCCGACAAGATGCCGAAGTCGCTGCTGGTGGTCGGCTCCGGCGCCATCGGCATCGAATTCGCATCGTTCTACAAGACCATGGGCGCCGACGTGACCGTAGTCGAGGTGCTGCCGCAGATCCTGCCAGTCGAAGACGCCGAGATCGCGGGCTTCGCTCGCAAGCAGTTCGAGAAGCAGGGCATCAAGATCATGTCCGGCGCCAAAGTGACAAAACTCGACAAGAAGTCGGATTCGGTCACCGTGACCATCGAGGATGGCAAGGGAGCTACCCAGCAGCTCGCCATCGATCGCGTCATCTCGGCGGTCGGCGTAGTCGGCAATATCGAAGGCTTTGGCCTCGAGAAGCTCGGCGTGAAGACCGAGCGCGGCTGTATCGTGATCGACAAATACGGCAAGACCAACGTGCCCGGCATCTATGCCATCGGCGACGTCGCCGGCCCGCCGATGCTCGCCCACAAGGCCGAGCATGAGGGCGTGATCTGCGTCGAGGCGATCAAGGGGATGAACCCGCATGCAATGGACAAGTCGCTGATCCCGGGCTGCACTTATTGCCATCCGCAGGTAGCCTCAGTCGGTCTCACCGAAGCCAAGGCCAAGGAAGCCGGCAAGGACATCCGCGTCGGTCGCTTCCCATTCGTCGCCAATGGCAAGGCGATCGCCCAGGGCGAGGACCAGGGCATGGTGAAGGTGATCTTCGACAAGAAGACCGGCCAGCTGCTCGGCGCCCATATGGTCGGCGCGGAAGTCGTCGAGATGATCCAGGGCTTCGTAGTCGCCATGAACCTGGAGACGACCGAGGAAGAGCTCTTCCACACCATCTTCCCGCATCCAACCATCTCGGAGACGATGAAAGAAGCCGTGCTGGACGCCTATGGCCGGGTGCTGAATACCTGACCAGCTTCGCCGCCTGACATTAAGACGCCGCCCCAAAGGGCGGCGTCTTTGATTTTCAGCCTTTCAGACCTTTGCGCCAAACGACTTTGGTACAGCTCTAAAGGGTTGCCCAGGCGCAACGTATGTGTCGTTCTCGCCACAGTCCCCCAAGATTTAACCCTGTCGTGCTGTGGGTATTGAAACCGCCGCTATTTGGCCACACGCCTTCGTGAAATCATTTCTCACCAGCCAGAAGGCTGGAGCGCTTTGTTGATCGGCGGGATGTCAGTGGGATTGTCCCGGATCGCCGAAGCGGCCTGAGAAACCAGGTTCGCGATGGACGCCAAGACGAACATCAAGTCGCGTTTGCCTAGCCGTCATATGACGGAGGGCCGGGAGCAGACGTTGTGTGGCGCCGTCCCATCCGCGATGGGTCTGGCTATGCCGCAGAGCGAACGATCCGCCGCCGGCCAAGTGCTGTGCGCGGAAGAATCTCGCGCCGTCGAAATCTTCAAAAAGACACCATATCGCACCGATTTGAAGCGGGTGAGCCGTTATGTCGCCAAAGACATATTGGAAGTTGCTGACATACCGTTGCTGAAGACGACTTTGCTCGATCACAGCCGGTCGCGGGGAGCGTACCTCACTGCGACGGGGCAGATGATCGCGGAGAAAATGAAGCCCGTGACGCGGAATTCCCATCAGGACGCCATTCGTTCTGCCGACAAGCCGACCGCCATTGGCGGTGACGCAGTCGGATCGAAGGGGAATCTGGCTTTCGACATCATCGATTCGGAAGGCGGCGCTCCCGTCCGCGGCGGCGCCGTCGCGGGTGCCTTTAACGTAAAATTGACTGACAAAGAATTGGCCGCGCACCCGACCAAGGGGACGCGTCGCGCGACTAACCATACGTCAGGGACGCTGTGGAAATATGCCCGTCAGGTTGGATCGGCCATTGGTGGCCCCGCGTCCAAGCCCGGCTGGGCCCACGAGAAATACTGTTATGCGGATATTTGAGCGTACCATTTTTGTAGCGTTTGCTTTGGGTGCCGCGTCAGTGGCCGCGCCGGCGTTTGCCTTTGATGGCGCGCCCGTCGGCAGCAGCGACGCAGCCCTGCCGGTTGTAACGACCATACCTGGTGCCGCGCCGGTCTTGAAGAAGTCCGCCAAGCCCGATACCTCGCTGACCGCCCTTCAGTATGCCGCCGAAGGCGGTCATCCGATTGCCCAGTGGAAGCTCGGCCGGATGTATGCCGACGGTAACGGTGTGGCTCAGGACGATCTGCGCGCCTTCGAATATTTCAGCCGCATCGCCAATGCCCATGCCGAGGACAGCCCGTCCGCGCCGCAGGCGACCATCGTCGCCAATGCGTTCGTGGCGCTCGGTCGCTACTACCTCGACGGTATCCCGAATTCGAAGATCAAGGCCGACACTGAACGCGCGCGCGAGATGTTCTCCTACGCTGCGTCCTATTTCGGCAATGCCGACGCCCAGTACGATCTGGCCCGGCTGTATCTGAAGGGCATCGGCACCCCGCGCGACACCAAATACGGTGCCCGCTGGCTGGGCCTTGCCGCGCAGAAGGGCCAGCATCAGGCCCAGGCGCTGCTCGGCCAGATGCTGTTTAACGGTGAATCGCTGCCGCGGCAGATGGCGCGCGGCCTGATGTGGCTGACGCTCGCCCGCGACAATGCCGGCCCGGACGACACCTGGATCCGCGACAGCTACAACAAGGCCATCGCCAAGGCCTCCGAAGACGACCGCGCCATGGCTTTGCAGATGCTCGAGCACTGGGTGTCTGGCAAACGGGACTGAGGGTTGTCCCGGGCTAAGCGGCCGTTTCCGAGCGCGATTACATCACGCTCGATTGTCGTCACCCGGCTTGACCGGGTGATCCAGTAATCACCAGCCTTCATTGTGCGAACGGTTGCTCACGCCGCCTCTAAATCCAGATCGACCCAGACCGGTACGTGATCCGACGGCTTCTCCCAGGCGCGCACATACTTGTCGATTCCAACATCGATGAGCTTGTCGCTGGCCTGCGGTGACAGCAGCAGATGGTCGATGCGGATGCCCCAGTTCTTCTGCCAGGCGCCGGCCTGATAGTCCCAGAACGTGTACTGGCCCGGCTCGTCGGTGACGGCGCGCAGGGCGTCGGTCATGCCCAAGCCGAGCAGGGTCTGGAAGCTGGCGCGGGTTTCCGGCTTGAACAGCGCGTCGTTGATCCAGGCCGCCGGATTATAGGCGTCTGCTGCCGCCGGGATGACGTTGAAGTCGCCGGCGAGAATTAGCGGCTCCTCGGTCTTCAGCCGCAGCTTCGTGAATTCCTGTAGCCGCGACATCCATTTCAGCTTGTAGGGATACTTCTCAGTGTCGACCGGATTGCCGTTCGGCAGATACAGGCAGGCCACCCGGACCACGCCGGATTTCAGCGACACCACGCCTTCGATGAAGCGGGCATGAAGATCCTCGTCGTCGCCCGCCAGCCGTGGTTTGGCTTCCTCCAGCGGATATTTCGAGAGCAGGGCGACACCGTTGAAGGTCTTCTGGCCGTGAGTGACGACATTGTAGCCGAGCGCCTCAATGGCCTCCCGCGGAAATGCCTCATCGACGCATTTGATTTCCTGCAGGCAGACGATGTCCGGCGAGCAGTCGCGCAGCCAGGTCAGCAGGTGGTCCAGCCGCTGGCGGACCGAATTCACATTCCAGGTGGCAATTCTCATCTGCTGGGATTCCGGTAACAACAATGGCAAAAATACGTCAACGTGGCATACCATCATCCCCGCCAACATGATAAGCTTTAAGCCTAAAGCGCACAGACGCTGTCTTTAAAGCTGCCATGGGCGGGAAACGGGGGCGACCCGATCTTCTGTACCAGGTGACATGGACCATATGAAGAAACGCACATCGATCGCTCTACTCGTTCTCGTCGGCGCTGTGGCGGTTGCTGCCTATGCGACGCGATCCTCCTGGACCGGAAACAATACCAGCGCCCAGGCCCCGCAGCGCGCGCGGGTCGTGTCTGTCGAACTGGCCAAGGCCGAGCGCAAGCCCGTCCCGGTCGATGTCGATGCAATCGGCACGGTGACGCCAATTTCCAGCGTAGCGCTGAAATCACGAGTCGAAACCACCATCACGTCGGTTCACTTCGAAGACGGCGCCAAGGTCAACGAAGGCGACCTGCTGTTCACCCTCGATTCGCGGCAGATCGATGCCCAGATCGAGCAGGCCGAAGGCACGCTGGCCCGCGATCAGGCCCAACTGGCCGGTGCGGAACGCGACGTGCGGCGCTTTACCGACCTGATCGGAAAGGGCGCGACCACGCAGGTCAGCGTCGATAATGCCAAGACTCAATCTGACATCCTGGCCGGAACGATCCGGGCCGATCAGTCGGCGCTCGACAATCTCAAGGTCCAGAAGAGCTACACCATCATCCGCGCGCCATTCTCCGGCCGGATCAGTGCAGCCAATGTGAAGGTCGGCAATTTCGTGCGCCCGGCTGATACGGCACCCCTCGCCACTCTCAATCAGATGGCTCCGGTCTATGTCTCCTTCGCCATTCCGCAGCGTGTGCTTAGCGATCTGCGCGAAGCGATGGCGGCGGGATCGACCTCGGTCATTGCGACCATCCCGAACAGTGGCCGTTCTGAAACCGGCAAGGTGGCAATGGTGGAAAACACCGTGGATTCCACCACCGGCATGGTCACCGTGCGCGGCATCATGAGCAATCCGAACGAGACCCTGTGGCCGGGCATTCTGGTGCAGACCAAACTGATCGTGCGCACTGAGGACGGGGTTGTTGTGCCGACCGTGGCTGTGCAGCGTAGCCAGACCGGGAACTTCGTGTTCACAGTGAAGGACGGCGTTGCTCGTGTTCAACCTGTCGAAGTCGATCGCACCTTCCAGGGGATTTCGGTGATCACGTCAGGTTTAAAAGGGGATGAGGACGTCGTCGTCGACGGCCAGCTCCTGCTGACGCAAGGCACACGGGTTGAAGCCCGGGCCCGCAAGGCCGGGGCATAAAACATGACCCTCTCGGAGCTCTGCATCCGTCGCCCTGTGATGACCACGCTCATCACGGCGACGATCATCGCGTTTGGCATTTTCGGTTTCCGGTTGCTGCCGGTGTCGGCGCTGCCGAAAGTGGACTTTCCGACCATCGCGGTGACGGCGACGCTGCCGGGCGCCAGCGCCGACACGATGGCGGCCTCGGTCGCCGGCATCATTGAGCGTCAGCTCTCGACCATCGCTGGTATCTCCTCGATGTCGTCGAGCTCGTCGCAGGGAACCACCCAGATCATCATTCAGTTCGATCTCAACCGCAATATCGATGCGGCGGCGCTGGACGTGCAGACTGCGCTGACGATCGCACAGCGCCGGTTGCCGATCGAAATGACGATCCCGCCGAGTTTCCGCAAAGTGAACCCCGGCGATTTCCCGGTGCTGTTCATTGCGCTGAGTTCATCGACGCTGCCGCTCTCGGCCGTTAATGAATTCGGCGATATCACCATCGGACAGGCGCTGTCGCAGATCCCCGGCGTGGCGCAGGTGCTGATCTATGGCACGCAGAAATTCGCCATTCGCGTGCAGGCCGACCCCGAAGCTGCTGCTGCTCGCGGGTTGTCGCTTGAAGATATCCGCACGGCGGTGTCACGCGCGAACTCCTCGACGCCGGTCGGCACCCTGAACGGACCGAAGCAGGATATCTCGCTGCAGGCATCCGGACAGATGTCCAAGGCCGCCGACTATGGCCAGGTCGTTGTCGCCTGGCGCAACGGCTCGCCCGTCAAGCTGAACGAAATCGCCAAGATCTATGATGCCGTCGAAAACGACAAGGTCGCGACCTGGTTGAATGGCGAGCGCGCCATCGTGTTGGCGATCCAGAAGCAGCCCGACGCCAACACGGTTGCCGTGGTCGACGGCGTCCGCGCCAAGCTGCCGTCGCTGCGTGCGCAATTGCCGCCATCGGTCGAAGTCAATGTGATGATGGACCGTTCGATCTCGGTCCGCGAAGCCGTCGCCGACGTCGAGGAGACATTGCTGATCGCCGTCGTGCTGGTGATCTTCGTGATCTTCCTGTTCCTGCGCTCAGCCTCCGCGACCTTGATTCCCGCACTCGCGGTGCCGATTTCGATCTTCGGCACATGCGCCGCGATGTATATGCTGGACTACTCCATCAACAACATGACGCTGCTGGCGTTGACCCTTTCCGTAGGCTTCGTGGTCGACGACGCTATCGTCATGCTGGAGAATATCGTCCGGCATATCGAACTTGGCATGAAGCCGTTCGACGCGGCGCTGAAGGGCGCGCGCGAAATCGGTTTCACCATCGTCTCGATCACCTTCTCGCTGATCGCGGTGTTCATTCCCGTGCTGCTGATGGGCGGTATTGTTGGCCGCGTGTTCCGTGAATTCGCGGTGACGATTGCGGTGGCGATCATCGTCTCCGGCTTCGTGTCGCTGACGCTGACGCCCATGCTCTGCGCGCGCGTACTCAAGGCGCACAATCCCGAGCACAAGGAAAATTTCATCCTGCGCGGCTTCGAACGCATGTTTGCGGCCTGGCTGCGCGGTTACGAATGGGCGCTGGATCACGTGCTGGCGCACAAGGGCATCATGCTTGTGGTGACGCTCGCGACCCTCGGCGGCACCGTCTATCTCTACAATATCGTACCAAAGGGATTCTTCCCGCAGGAGGATACCGGCTTCCTGACCGGTACAACCGAAGCCGCAACCGACACGTCTTTCGAAGCGATGAGTGCGCGGCAGCAGGTGCTCGCCGATCTGCTGAAATCCGATCCTGCCGTCGAATACATCAACAGCACTGTGGGCTCCGGCGGTCCGAATGCGACGGCGAATTACGGTCGTTTGTTCGTCGCGCTGAAACCGCGCAAGGATCGTGATTCCGCACAGGTGGTCATGGCGCGGCTGCGCCAGAAGTCGCTGGCCGTTCCGGGGCTGCAGGCCTTCTTCCAGAGTATCCAGAACCTGAACATCGGCGGCCGTTCGTCAAAGAGCCAGTATCAATATGTGCTTCAGGGCAGCGACACCGACACGCTGTATCGCGTGTCGCCGGAAATGCGGGATCGCATCGCCAAGGTGCCCGGCCTGCTCGATGTGACGACAGACCTGTACATCAAGAACCCGCAGATGACGGTCGATATCGACCGCGAAAAGGCGGCGGTTTACGGCGTCACCGTCGATCAGGTCCGTAACCAGCTCTATAATGCATTCGGTGCGCGTCAGGTCGGTACCATCTACATGCCGACCAACGACTATCAGATCATTCTGGAAGCACAGCCGCAGTTCCGGATCGATCCGAGCGATCTCTCCAAGCTTTATATGAAGACGTCGAACAACCAGACCATTCCGCTGAGTGCGGTCGCACGTCTGGTGCCGACGGTTGGGCCGCTGCAGATCAATCATCAGGGTCAGCAGCCGGCGGTGACGATCTCGTTCAATCTGGTGCCCGGCTATTCGCTGGGCTATGCGGTAGACCAGATCACGCAAATCGAGGCGGATTCCAAACTGCCGGTGACCATCGCCACCGGCTTCTCTGGCACGGCGCAGGTGTTCCAGGATTCACTGCGCGGGCAGGGCGTGCTGATCCTCGCCGCCGTGTTCGCGGCCTTCGTGATCCTCGGTATCCTCTATGAGAGCTTCATCCACCCGATCACGATCATCTCCGGCCTGCCATCGGCAGGCATCGGCGCGATCCTGACCTTGATGCTCTTCAAGATGGAGATGTCGGTCATCGCCATGATCGGCATCGTCATGCTGGTCGGTATCGTCAAGAAGAACGCCATCATGATGGTCGACTTCGCACTCGAGCGTCGTCGCGTCGGCCTCTCGGCCGAACACGCGATCCGCGAAGCCGCGCTGCTGCGTTTCCGCCCCATCATGATGACCACCTTCGCGGCCATCTTCGGCACGCTGCCGATCGCGCTCGGTGCCGGCGCCGGCGCCGAATTGCGTCAGCCACTTGGCGTCGCCGTGGTCGGCGGTTTGTGTGTGTCGCAGTTGCTGACGCTGTTCATCACACCGGTCATCTACATCTATCTCGACCGCATCGACCGCAAGCTGAAGCGCAAGCTGCAGCCGCAGCTCGAGGACGAAGAGCACGACGATCGTCCGCGCGTCGTGGCAGCGGAATAGGGTGTCTTAATGCTGGTGAGAACACTCACTGCGGCCGCTCTGCTGGCCGCACTTGTTGTTGCGCCGGCGCATTCCGACGACCGGATCGAAATCTTCGACGCCCATATGCACTACAACTGGGAGCCGAAGCCGTATTACCAACCCGACGAAGTGTTGGAGGTTTTCAGGAAGAACCGCGTCACCGGCGTTCTCGCCACCAGCCGCCCGAACACCGGCACGCATGTGCTCATGGACGACAAAGCAAAGGGCAAGGCGGGTGATTTGCAGGTCGTGCCGTTCATCCGGCCGTATCGCGTGCGCGCCGATATTGGCAGCTGGTTCAAAGATCCAGTGATCTTTGATCTCGTGCAAGAGGAATTCAAGCGCGGCTATTATCGCGGCGTCGGCGAATTTCATCTGACCGGCAAGGCGGCCGATACCGAGATGGTCAAGAAGACCGTCGACTTTGCCGTCGCCAACAATCTCTATTTGCATGCCCATGCCGACGACGAAG
Source organism: Tardiphaga sp. 813_E8_N1_3 (assembly GCF_051811025.1). Taxonomy (NCBI): domain Bacteria; kingdom Pseudomonadati; phylum Pseudomonadota; class Alphaproteobacteria; order Hyphomicrobiales; family Nitrobacteraceae; genus Tardiphaga; species Tardiphaga sp. 813_E8_N1_3. Next base: position 2,884,342 of record NZ_JBPWQE010000001.1, on the reverse strand, counting down.
CGGTCGAGATTCTGATGCGGCACAATCCGCGTGCGCAGATTATCTGGGCACATACCGGCTTCAGCCTCGCGCCGGACCGTGTCGCAGCGATGCTGATAAAATACCCGAAACTGTGGGGAGAATTGTCTTACCGCAGTGGCATCGTGGATGGATCAGGCAAGCTGACGCCGCAATGGCGCGTACTGTTTGAGCGCTACCCCGATCGTTTCCTGCTGGGCTCTGACACTTGGGTTCCGGAACGCTGGGCGAGCTATGGCGATATCATGGATGGCTATCGCGTCTGGCTGGCGCAACTGCCGCCGGTGGTCGCCAAACAGATCGCACACGGCAATGCGCGGGCGCTCTTCGCCGAGAAATAGACCGATCTAAATGAGCCGAAGAGAGATCAGATAGAGAAGCTGGTCCCGCAACCGCAGGACGCCGTCGCGTTCGGATTGACGACGCGGAACGAGGCGCCGATCAGATCATCCACGAAGTCGAGTTCGGAACCGGCCAGGAACGGCGCTGAAGAAGGGTCCACCAGTACAACGACGCTGTCGCGTTCGATCAGGATATCGTCGTCCGCCTTGGCGCGCTCGACGTCGAATTTGTACTGGAAGCCCGAGCAGCCACCGCCTTCGACCGACACGCGGAGCATGGCGCCGTCGCCTTCGGTCTTGAGGATCTCGCCAATTCGGCGCGCGGCACGCGCGCTGACGGTGAGGGGGGCCTCGGTGACTGCAGTGTCGGTCATATCTGGCTCTCCGGGCAGGATTCGAACCATTTGAATCTGCCGCTCCCCATAGTTAAGTGCGGCAGGCTCAGGAATCAATTGGATCAAGGATAAACACGCCGTGTCGGTCGGAATGGCTGCTCCCCGCGCTCCCTATGCCTGCGCCCCCGATCGCAGCCGTGGACGGCTGTTTTCGGAGGCTCCGAGCCGGACCCGCAGCGCGTTTCGCCGGGATTGCGATCGGGTCATCCACTCGACTGCGTTTCGCCGGCTCAAGCACAAGACCCAGGTCTTCGTGTTCCATGAGGGCGATCATTACCGCACCCGTCTCACCCACACGTTGGAAGTGGCGCAGATTGCCCGCGCCGTGGCCCGGCAGTTGGGACTCGACGAAGACCTGACCGAGACCTTGGCGCTAGCCCATGATATCGGCCATCCGCCGTTCGGCCATGCCGGTGAGCGGGCGCTGGACGCCTGTCTCGAGGCCCATGGCGGTTTCGATCATAACGCGCAGACCTTGCGCCTCGTGACGTCGCTGGAGCATCGGTATCCCGAGTTCGATGGCCTCAACCTGACCTGGGAAACCCTCGAAGGCATTGTCAAACACAACGGGCCGTTGACCGACGCATCAGGCGCGCCGATTGGACGTTACGCGACTCACGGTGTGCCGTTCGGGATCACCGAATATGACCGCACCTTCGATCTGGAGCTATCGAGCTTCGCGTCGCTGGAAGCACAGGTCGCGGCGATTGCCGATGATATTGCTTACAACGCGCATGACATCGATGACGGACTGCGCGCAGGGTTGTTCACCGTCGATGGCCTGAAAGCGATGCCGCTCACGCAAGGCATGATCGCCGAGATCGACACGCGCTACCCCGGTCTCGATGAGAGCCGGCGCGGCGCCGAACTGGTGCGCGAGCTGATTTCCTATCTGATCGGTGCGGTGGTCGGTGAGACGGAACAACGACTAGGCGCGTTGTTGCCGAAATCCGCGGAGGACATTCGCCGCTGCGGCCGGAAGCTTGTTGCGTTTCGGGCCGATGCGGCGGAAGCCGAGGCTGGGATCAAGGCCTTCCTCTGGCAGCACATGTATCGCCATGAGCGTGTCATGCGGGTGATGGTCGAGGCCGAATGTCTAGTTACTGACCTGTTCGCACGCTATCAGCGCGCGCCCGAGGATCTTCCGGCGGAATGGCTGCCCCCTGAAGGCGCTGTGCCGGAATCGGAGGGCGAGCAGGCGCGCCGCATCGGCAATTTCATTGCCGGGATGACCGATCGTTTTGCCATCACCGAACATATCCGGCTCTTTGACTCGACCCCCGAACTGCGTTAGGCGAAAGCCTCTAAGTGCCTTTCGGGGCTGCAGATTTCGATCTTTGCCCATTTGGCGGATCGGCCGCCAAAGAATTGGCGGAACGCCTCCGAAACCGCTATTCCATCCTGATGCAATCCTGCCGGAATCCTCCGGCGCAATCTGGTTCCCGTATCGCCATGGCCTCGACTGTTCCGACCCCGCATCTGTTCGCCAACATGCTCGCGCGCGTTCATGCGATCTGCAACGCCCTTGTCAGTGAAGGCGTGCTGCCCGCCGGCATTGATCTGTCGCGCGTTGTCGTGGAGCCGACCAAGGATGTGTCCCATGGCGACATGGCGAGCAACGCCGCGATGGTGCTGGCCAAGGAAGCTAAGGCGAAGCCGCGCGATCTGGCTGACGCTATTGCTGCGAAGCTGCGCGAAGACAATCTGGTGACGTCGGTGGATGTCGCAGGACCCGGCTTCATCAATCTCACGCTGAAGTCGTCCGCCTGGGCCGATGCGCTACGCGCGGTGTTGCGCGACGGTGCCTCGTATGGCCGGAGCGCGGTCGGCGCCGGCGAGAAGGTCAATGTCGAATACGTGTCGGCCAATCCGACGGGACCGATGCATGTTGGCCATTGCCGCGGCGCCGTGTTCGGCGATGCGCTGGCGAGCCTGCTCGATTGCGCCGGTTATGACGTCACCCGCGAATACTATATCAACGATGCCGGCGCGCAGGTCGACGTGCTCGCGCGCTCAGCGCATTTGCGCTACCGCGAGGCGCTCGGCGAAGCCATCGGCGACATTCCAGAAGGCCTGTATCCTGGCGACTATCTGGTGCCGGTGGGGCAGGTGCTCGCGGCTGAGTACGGCGCTGCGCTGAACCAGATGCCCGAGGACAAGTGGCTGCCGATCACGCGCGCCAAGGCCATTTCCATGATGATGGAGATGATCAAGGGCGATCTCGCCGCGCTGAACATCTCCCACGAAGTGTTCTTCTCCGAGCGCTCGCTGATCGCAGGCACCACCGACATGGTTGGCGCGACCATCGATTTCCTGCGCGCCAAGGGCGACGTCTATGAGGGCCGGTTGCCGCCGCCGAAGGGCAAGCCGATCGACGATTACGAAGACCGCGAGCAGACTCTGTTCCGCGCCACCGCCTATGGCGACGATGTCGACCGCCCGCTGCTGAAGTCGGATGGCGGCTACACGTATTTTGCGTCCGATATCGCCTATCACAAGACCAAGTTCGACCGCGGCTTCCTCAACATGGTCGACGTCTGGGGCGCCGATCACGGCGGCTACATCAAGCGCGTGCAGGCGGCGATCAAGGCGGTGACAGCAGGGAAGGCCGAGCTCGACGTCAAAATCGTGCAGCTTGTGAAGCTGCTGCGCAACGGCGAGCCGGTGAAGATGTCGAAGCGCTCCGGCGATTTCGTTACCCTGCGCGAAGTGGTCGATGAGGTCGGCTCCGACGCCGTGCGTTTCATGATGCTGTTCCGCAAGAACGACGCGGTGCTGGATTTTGACCTCGCCAAGGTGATCGAGCAGTCAAAGGACAATCCGGTTTTCTATGTCCAGTACGGGCATGCCCGTGGCCATTCGATCTTCCGTAATGCGCGCGAACAAATGCCGGAGATGGCCGGTCTGCCTCTGGAAAACCAGGAGCGGGTTGCCTACCTGAAAGACGCCGTGATGGAGCGGCTCGACGACGCCGTCGAGCTGAGCCTGATGCGGCAGCTAGCATTGTACCCACGAATGATTGAATCCGCGGCGACAGCGCACGAGCCGCACCGGATCGCCTTCTATCTGTATGATCTGGCCAGCGAATTCCATGCGCTCTGGACGCGGGGGCGTGATATGCCTCATTTACGCTTCATTATCACTAATGATGCAGAACTTACCAAAGCGCGATTGGCACTTGTCCAGAGCGTCGTCTCAGTCCTGGCTTCGGGCCTCGCCGTTCTCGGCGTCACCGCACCGGACGAGATGCGGTAGACGGGGGACGGCCGCTCACATGGGGATCTGTGGGTGGTTCTTGATAGCAGCTGTTTCGTTTGAAAAGCGGGTTGGCGGCTTTCCCGAAGGGGATGCGACATCACAATGGCTAATCGATACCAGAACCGACCTTTCCCTGCGGATGACGACTACGGCCGCGACGCTCTATCGCGCACGAAGGGCGAGGGCGATCCACTCGCGGAGTTGGCGCGGCTGATCGGTCAGACCGATCCATTCGCGAATAACAGTCGCTTGGCGCCCGCGCCGCGGCAGGCTGAGCCTACCTATCAGGACGAGCCGGACTACGAGCCAGAACCTGTTCAGCCCGGCCGACCGCCGTGGATGCAGCGCGCCACGGCGCAGGAGCCGCAGCAGCAGGAATTCGAGAATCTTCACCCCGTGCACCGCTACGGCGCCCAACATCAGGAGCCGCAGCACCTGGAGCCGGAGGCCGATTATCATCAGGCGCCGGCATTTGTGGCGCATGCGGATCATCAAGTGCAGGATTATCAGGGCCAGTACGACCAGGCTCACGCGCCGCATGATTCCAATCGTTACGACGATGCGCTGTATGGCCACGCCGATGGCGCGCAGGCCCAGCATCCGCACGACGATCAGTATCAGGACGATCCCTACGCTTATCCGGACGGCTATGCCGAGCAGGAAGAGGCGCCGAAGCGCCGCGGTGGCATGGCGACTGTCGCCATCGTGCTGGCGCTGGCTGTAGTGGGTACCGGTGCTGCCTTCGCCTATCGTACATTTATGGGATCGGCGCGCACTGGCGAGCCGCCGGTGATCAAGGCCGAGCCGGGTCCGAACAAGATCGTCCCACCGTCGGCAACAGCCGCGGCCGACGGCAAGCCGATCCAGGATCGTCTCGGCGGCGCAGCCCCCGAGCGGCTGGTCTCGCGCGAAGAGCAGCCCGTCAACGTGCAGGACGCCACCAAGGCTGGTCCGCGCGTGGTGTTCCCGCCACTGAACCAGAACGCCAACCCGCCATCCACCGCCAGCGTGTCGCCATCCAACAAGCCGATGGTGGGCAATGGCGCTGTGCAGGGCGGCGACGAGCCCCGGAAGATCCGTACTTTCGCCGTCAAGGGTGACCAGTCCGACGCCGGAGCCACGCCCGCCGCGCGTCAGGCGCCAGCCCGCATCGCGGCTCCGGCAGCGGTTCCTGGAGCCGCGCCCGCTGCGGCACCGCGCGCGACCAACGCCAACGCCAATGCATCGGTCAATGCCCCGATGTCACTGTCGCCGCAGGCCGCACCTCCGGCTGCTGCCGCTCCTCCTGCGCCCTCGCGTATGGCCTCGACCAATCCGACCCAGCAAGCGGCCCCGGTCGCCTCCGGTGGCGGCTATGTGGTCCAGGTATCGTCCCAGCGATCGGAGGGCGATGCGCAGGCGTCGTTCCGTGCCCTGCAGACCAAGTTCCCCTCGGTCCTGGGATCGCGGGCTCCGCTGATCAAGAAGGCTGACCTTGGCGACAAGGGCACCTATTATAGGGCCATGGTCGGACCGTTCGGCTCGCAGGACGAAGCCTCGCAGGTCTGTGGGAACCTGAAATCTGCCGGCGGACAGTGCGTCGTCCAAAGGAATTAACGGCCGTTTCCTTGACCCTGGGCGTTGATGGGGGCTAATCGGCCCCATGAGCACACGCGCATTTATCACCGGTGTATCTGGGCTGGAGCTGACCGCTGAAGAGCGTGCATTTTTGCGCGCGGAACGGCCGTGGGGCTTCATTCTCTTCAAGCGTAATATTGATAATCCGGCCCAAGTCGCTCGGCTTGTGGAGGAATTGCGCGGCGCGACAGGTGATCTCGATGCGCCTGTCCTGATCGATCAGGAAGGCGGCCGTGTGCAGCGCCTGGGGCCGCCGCATTGGCCAGTCTATCCGCCTGGCGCCGTGTTCAGTGCTCTCTACGACGTCGAACCAGAAGCGGGCCTCAGGGCGGCCTGGCTCAGCTCACGGCTCATTGCGAGCGACCTCGTGGACCTCGGCGTCACTGTTGATTGCCTGCCGCTGGCAGACGTCCCCGTGGAGGGCGCTGATGCCGTGATCGGCAATCGCGCTTACGGCACCGAGCCCGGCAAGGTCGCGATCATTGCCCGCGCCGTGACTGAAGGTCTGTCGCAGGGTGGCATTTTACCGGTCCTCAAACACATTCCCGGCCATGGTCGGGCTACGGCCGACACCCATTTCAAATTGCCGGTCGTAGATAACTCGAAGAGTGAGCTCGAAGCCTCTGACTTCGAAGCATTTCGTCCGCTGGCGGATCTGCCGATGGCGATGACTGCACATGTTGTGTTTAGCGCTCTGGACGCCACCCAACCGGCCACGACTTCTGCGACAATCATCGAGCAGGTGATTCGCGGCAGTATCGGGTTCCAGGGTTTGTTGATGAGTGACGACGTGTCCATGAATGCTCTGGCGGGATCGATCGCGGAACGCACGCGCGCGATCGTCAGCGCCGGATGCGACATGGTCCTGCATTGCAACGGCAAGCTGGACGAGATGCGCGACGTCGCGAGCGAGACCCCGGTTCTGACCGGGAAGGCGCTCGAGCGCGCCAAAGCGGCGGTCGCCGCCCGTCGTCAGCCGCAGCCGTTCAACCGCGCCGCCGGCCGCGTGGAGCTGGACGCCTTGATCGCTCGAGCAGGAGCAAGTGCATGAGCGCTGAGATTTTGTCGTTTGAAACCGGACTGCCGGCCGAGGTCATTCCCGATGACGAGCCGGCGCTGGTCGTCGACGTCGAAGGTTACGAAGGCCCGCTCGACCTGCTGCTCGCGCTCGCACGTCAGCAGAAGGTCGACCTGCACAAGATCTCGATTCTGGCGCTAGCTGACCAGTACCTGCTGTTCATCGAAGCGGCCCGGAAAATCCGTCTGGAACTCGCCGCCGACTATCTGGTGATGGCGGCGTGGCTGGCGTTCCTGAAGTCGCGCCTGTTGCTGCCGGATACGACCGTGCCGGGCGAAGGCCCGAGCGCCGAGGATATGGCGACCGCGCTGGCCAACCGGCTGCGCCGCCTCGAAGCCATCCGCGAAGCCTCGAACAGGCTGATGACCCGGCCGCAGCTCAACCGCGACATCTTTCCGCGCGGCGTTCCCGAGTCGATCGCCGAGGTGAAGCATCCGCGTTTCACGGCGACGCTTTACGATCTGCTGTCGGCCTATGCGACCCAGCGCCAGGCTCGCGTTCTGACGCGCGTCCATCTCGCCAAGCGCACCGTCTGGTCGCTGAGCGAAGCGCGCGCCTCGCTGGAACGGCTCGTCGGCATGGCCGAGGACTGGAGCCGTCTCGACGAATATCTGCTGGCCTATGTCGCCGACCCCGCGCAGCGCGCGACGGTGATGGCCTCGAGTTTTGCAGCTGCGCTTGAACTGGTCCGTGAGGGCACGCTCGACCTCAGCCAGAAAGAAGCATTCGCGCCTTTGTATTTCCGCAAGCACATCGCCCAGCCTGTGCAGGTGGAGCCGGAAGTTCCGGCCGAGTAAGTGGAAGAAGGAGATCCAGACATGGCAAGCCTCGCCGAGAAACGCATCGACGATGTCGAGGATCAGATCGTGCAGTCCGAGGGACAGACCGAGGTCCAGTCGGAGGCGCGCCCCGAAGAATTGCGCCTGCTCGAAGCGCTGCTGTTCGCGTCCACCGAGCCGCTCGACCAGTCCGCGCTGGCCAAGCGCATGCCGGACGGCGTCGATATCAAGGCGGCACTGGCCCAGTTGCAGGCCGACTATGCCATGCGTGGCGTCAATCTGGTCCGCGTTGCCAACAAGTGGACGTTCCGCACCGCCGGTGACCTATCCTGGCTGATGACCCGCGAGACCACCGAAACCCGCAAGCTGTCGCGTGCGGCCATCGAAGTGCTCGCCATCGTTGCCTATCACCAGCCGGTGACCCGCGCCGAAATCGAAGACATTCGCGGCGTCATCACCTCTAAGGGCACGCTTGACGTGCTGCTCGAAACCGGCTGGATCAAGCCGCGCGGCCGTCGCAAGACTCCGGGCCGGCCGCTGACCTTCGGTACCACCGAGAGCTTCCTGTCGCAGTTCAGCCTCGAGGCACTCGGCGATCTGCCGGGTCTTGAGGAACTCAAGGGCACTGGCCTCCTGGATTCGCGTTTGCCGTCCGGCTTCAGCGTTCCCAATCCGTCCGACGATCCGACGCTCCGCGAGGACGAGGATCCCTTGGAGGGCGGCGAACTGGAACTGGCACTGTCGGCGCCCGATCCGGAATTTCCGGAACTGCAGATCAAGGAGCCGGAAACCGGCACCGTCGGATTCGCTGGTGAGGCCCAGGTATTTGCCGAGGCCAAGGCTGAATTTGCCGGGGTGGCTGAATTCATTGAGGCGGCTGATGTCGTGGAGCCTGAGGGCGACGTGGCCAAGGTCGCGGAACTCGAAGCCGGCGATCTCGACGTGGTCGAGTCTGAGCGAGCCGAGACCGAAGCGGCCGAGGTCGCAGAGGACGAGGCGGGTGAAGACGAGACCGCTGAGCCCGAAACGGCCGAACTCGACGACGATGAAGACGATTCCGACGACGCGGAAGATGACGACTTCGACGAGGACGACGAAGATGAGCCGGATGACGCGAAGCCGGACACAACCGACCGGGACGACGACCACAAGGGCTGATCGTGGCATTAACGCTCGCGGCATTGCGCCGCGGCATCCGCGATTCCACGAGGGTTAAGTCCTTGTTTTTGACACCCCCGCAGCCTACGTTCCGGTCAGATAAGGTCGGGCGACCGGCCGCGTGTTTGGAGGGTTAGCAGGATGGGTTCACTCAGCATTTGGCACTGGATCGTCGTGATCGGAGTGGTCCTGCTGTTGTTCGGGCGCGGCAAGATTTCCGACCTGATGGGCGACGTTGCGCAGGGCATCAAGGCCTTCAAGAAGGGCATGGCGGACGACGACAAGCCGGCAGACAAGCCGACCGAACCGGTCCGCACCATCGACCAGACCCCGCCGGCGCCGACCGCCAACCGTACGGACGTCGGCAGCAAGGTTGTCTGAGGTTCCGAAGGGATTGTCCTGAGGGATCGTGGCGGCCATTGAAGGAGACGCGGGCTTGTCCAGCCCCGCGTGAGCGGATTTTTTCATGTTCGATATCGGGTGGAGTGAACTGGTCGTCATCGCGGTCGTCGCGCTGATTGCCATCGGCCCGAAAGAACTGCCCGGCGTGCTGCGCATGGTCGGGCAGTGGATGGGCAAGGCCCGCAAGATGGCCTCGGAATTCCAGGGCCAATTCAACGAGGCGATGCGCGAAGCCGAAATGGCCGACGTCAAGAAGGCTTTCGACGACGTCAAGGACGCCGCATCCGGCTTCACCACCAACAACATCATGACTTCGCTAACCAAGGACGTCAGCGACGCCATGGCCATCGACAAGGCCGACAATCTCGATACGCCTCCGGCCGTGCCCACCACGCCCGAGCCGCCAACACCCGAGACCTTCGTTGAAGCCGAAACGCATGCGCAGGAAACTGCGGCGGTAAACGAGCCACTGGCCATTACCCGGGAAGTGCAGCCGTCGCCGGTCGAAACCCACGCTGCCGCCAATGATGGCGCGGCAGCCCCCGACGCGGCCAGTCCCGACGTTCTGAAGGACGCCAAAGCGTCATGAGTGCCGAAGATATCGAAGCCTCCAAGGCTCCCTTGATGGATCACCTGATCGAGCTGCGGTCGCGGCTGATCAAGGCGCTGCTGGCTTTCGCCGTGGCCTTCATCTTCTGCTTCTTCTTCGCCAAGCAAATCTACAACGTGCTGGTCTGGCCGTTCGTCTGGGTCGCCGGCCCCGAAAATTCGAAATTCATCTACACGGCGCTGCTGGAATACTTCCTGACCCAGCTCAAGCTCGCGATGTTCGGCGCCGGCTTCATCTCGTTTCCGGTGATTGCCGCGCAGATCTACATGTTCGTGGCGCCTGGCCTCTACAAGCACGAGAAGGGCGCGTTCCTGCCATATCTGATCGCGACGCCGTTCTTCTTCGCGCTGGGCTCGCTGCTGGTCTATTTCCTGGTGCTGCCGATGCTGATCCGGTTTTCGCTGGGCATGCAGCAGACCGGAAGCTCCGATACCGCGCAGATCGCGCTGTTGCCCAAGGTCGGCGAATATCTGTCACTGATGATGTCGCTGATCTTCGCGTTCGGCATCGCCTTCCAGCTCCCCGTCATCCTGACACTGCTTGGCCGCATCGGCATCCTCACGTCGAAGCAGCTGCGCGAAAAGCGCCGCTACTTCATCGTCATCGCTTTCGTTATCGCGGCCGTGCTGACGCCGCCCGATGTGATCAGCCAGGCCTCCCTCGCGATCCCACTGCTGATCCTCTACGAAGGTTCGATCATCGCGGTCAGCATGGTCGAGAAGAATGCCGCTAAGGCGGCTGCGGCCAAGGCTGCGGCGGGGACCGGCACGGACGTGACGCCGGCGGAGTAGGCACGTCTTCAAAGAGCCTATGCCAGCCCATTTGATGTTCCAAATCAGCGGGTTTCGGGGTAGTCAGGGCGCGTTGGGCTCCACCATCTGTGGTGTAGGTCAACATTCCAGCGCCAGGACCTTCCCATGCATGATATCAAATCGATCCGCGACAATCCCGAAGTTTTCGACGCTGCGCTGAAGCGGCGGGGACTGTCGCCGCTGTCGGCATCGCTGCTGGCGATCGATGAGAAACGCCGTGTGGCGATTGGCCACCTCGAAAAGGCATTGGCTCGTCGAAACGCGGCTTCGAAGGAAATTGGCGAAGCAAAAAAGAGAAAAGACGATGCTCACGCTGAGGACTTGATGATCGAGGTAACCCAGCTCAAGCAGATTATTCCTGAGTTGGAGAAGACACCGAGAGAGCTTGAGGCAAAATTGCAGAGCATTCTGGTAGGGGTTCCTAACCTGCCGCTCGACGAGGTGCCCGAAGGCGTCGATGAGCACGGCAATGTCGAACGGCATCACTTCGGCGCCAAGCGCAACTACGCCTTCGCGCCGAAGCCGCATTACGATCTTGGCGAGGCCATGGGCTTCATGGATTTCGAGGCCGCCGCGAAATTGTCGGGTGCCCGCTTCGTAGTGCTGAAGAAGGGGCTCGCTCGGTTAGAGCGTGCTATCGGCCAGTTCATGCTCGATCTCCACACCGAAGAGCACGGCTATACAGAAGTGAATCCGCCGCTGCTCGTACGAGACGATGCTATGTTCGGCACGGCTCAACTGCCCAAATTCGATGACGATCAATTTGCCGTCTATACGAAGCCGATCATTCGAAGTGCAGTACAGTTTTTCAAGGGGCAGGGAGCGTCGACTGATGCGGTGGATGTTGGAGGAAACCTCTGGCTCATCCCCACCGCCGAAGTCCCGCTGACGAACCTCGTCCGTGAATCCATTCTCGACGAACGGGAGCTGCCGCTACGCATGACGGCGCTGACGCCGTGCTTCCGCGCCGAGGCTGGCGCTGCCGGTCGCGATACGCGTGGCATGATCCGCCAGCACCAGTTCACCAAGGTCGAACTGGTCTCGATCACCACGCCTGAGGAAAGCAAGAACGAGCATGAGCGCATGCTGTCCTGCGCCGAGGAAGTGCTGCGCCGGCTTGGCCTCCATTACCGCGTCATGACGCTGTGCACCGGCGATATGGGCTTTGCCGCGCAGAAGACCTACGACATCGAGGTCTGGATGCCGGGCCAGGGCGACGGCGGTGCTTACCGCGAGATTTCATCCTGCTCGGTCTGCGGCGATTTTCAGGCGCGCCGTATGGACGCCCGCTCGCGCGGGCCGGACGGCAAACCGCGCTTCGTGCACACGCTGAACGGCTCGGGCACAGCCGTCGGTCGCGCGCTGATCGCCGTGATGGAAAACTATCAGCAGGAAGACGGCTCGATAGCCGTGCCGGATGTGCTGCAGCCTTATATGGGCGGGCTGAAAGTCGTTCAGGCCGGCTAGGCGTCGTCGCGTGCCAGCCGCTCAGGCGCGGCTGGCGGTCACCAGCGCGCATTTGGCTTTCTCGGCTTTTATGTTGACAAAGCCCATATGCGTCATCGGAAACGCCTTGCGGCTTTTCGTGCTGACGGTCTCCGCGATGACGCGGCGACGCTCCGTCACGTAGCGTCCGTCGCGGCTGCGGAAGGCGCAAGCGATTTCGAGGTCCTTGACCGGATAGTCATTGGCGTTGCGAACGGTGAAGGTCATGAGAGCCTTGGAACCGAGGCCGCCGCGGCGAAACGACTGGCGGGAGAGACTGAGACGGTTGAGCTCCGCGGCGTCCGGGACGCCGACGAGTTGTGAAGGAGTGGGTTTGGCAGAGTCCTCCTCGGTCAGTTCGTCGGGCATTGTTGCCACTACCGCCGTATTGAGAGTGAGATCGGGCTTGGTCTCGGCCAATCTGGGAAGCAGCAGCCACCCCGTCAGGGCGACAACCGCGATCGCCGGCAATCCGATGATCAACACCCGTTCGAGCTGTCTTGCCATCTCCGTCGCCCTGTGGGGCGCTGCGACCAAGGCCATCCGGGTCGAGCGCGCATGCTTCAGACGCAACTGGCACTCACCTACCTAAATAAGAAATCGCGGCGACGCCGAAATGTTCCGGCCTGCGGGAAAAATCACCATTTTGGCCGCCGCGCTGCGCACAAGCAGCGCCCAAAATGGGGGTGGCAAAAGCCGGTACATGCTGGCAAAAACCGGTGCTGGCCAGCGGCCCTCCCGATCGAAAGGCACCTCACGAATGCGCATTCTCTGCACCAATGACGACGGCATTCACGCCCCCGGCCTGAAGATCATCGAGCAGATCGCCAAGGAATTGTCCGATGACGTCTGGGTGGTGGCGCCCGAACTCGATCAGTCAGGTGTGTCGCATTCATTGTCGCTGAACGATCCGTTGCGGCTGCGCGAAGTCGGCCCGCGGCATTATGCCGTGCGCGGCACGCCGACCGACTGCGTCATCATGGGGGCGCGTCATATCCTGAAAGACAAGCAGCCAGATCTCGTATTGTCCGGCGTCAACAAGGGCCGCAACGTCGCCGAGGACGTGGTCTATTCCGGTACCATCGCCGGTGCGCTCGAGGGCACCATTCTCGGCATTCCGTCGGTGGCGTTGAGCCAGGAATTCTCGATGGAAACGCGTCACAATCCGCAATGGGAGACCGCGCTGAAATTCGGACCTGACGTGCTGCGTAAGGTCATCAAGGCGAGCGTGCCGAAGAACACCGTCATCAACGTCAACTTCCCGGCCTGCGCGGCCGACGAGGTGAAAGGTGTCGTCGTCACCCGGCAGGGCAAGCGCAATCAGGGCTTTCTGCGCGTCGATGAGCGGCGGGATGGCCGCAACAATCCGTATTTCTGGATCGGTTTCGAGCGCATCGTCGCCGCGGAAGCCCCGCTGGAGGGTACCGATCTCGCAGCGCTTGCTGCGCGCTATGTCTCGGTCACGCCGCTGCGTCTCGATCGCACGGACGATGTGTTCTCCGAAGCGTTGACCAAGGCGCTTGGCTGAGATTTCGAGGTAGGCGAGTGGGCTCGCCTAAACCGCAACGCCCTTGAGCGTCGTGGACAGCACCTGTGCCAGCGTTTCCATCTGGAAGGGCTTCTGCAGCGTCGGGCGGTCACGAAATTCTTCCGGCAGGCCTTGCGCGCCATAACCAGTCGCGAAGATGAACGGGCGGTTGCGCGATGCGATCACTTCGGCGACCGGCGAAATCACCTTGCCATTGACGTTGACGTCGAGGATCGCAATGTCGAATTTGGCAGTACCAGCCAGCTTGATCGCTTCGTTGATGTCACCGGCTTCGGCGGCCACGCTGTAGCCGAGTTCCTCAAGCATATCGGCGACCATCATGCGTATCATGACCTCGTCTTCGACCAGGAAGACGGAGCCGCCCGGCGGGTTCGTTGCAGTCATGGCCGGTTTCCTTGCCCCAATCCTCTGAACAAAATCGCAAATTCCCGGGTTGAACGCAATCTCGACGCATTGCCATTTTCGTGACCCAAAGACGCATGTCGCGTATTCGGTCCCGGATAGAGCAAGACCTGGATGTCAGCGCCCCGCCCATAACAGGCTGCTATGCTGTCGGTTCCGCGCGCGGAACAATAAAAGTTGTCGTGGGGCTATCCCGGTTCCGATCGCAGAATACATCAATCTATCTTTGCTAGATCGAGAGTGTTTCTAACCTGTGCTGCGTGAGGCCTTTCCATGATTACCGTCGGACAGCCGCCTGAACAGATGATGTTTCAGCTTGGTCTGCGGCGCCGTGGGATCAGCGATCGGCTGGTGCTGCGCGCAATGGAGGATGTTCCGCGCGATCGCTTCGTCGAGCCGAACGATCGTGCCCATGCCTGGCGGGATACGGCCTTGGCCATTGCCTGCGGTCAGACCATCAGCCAGCCCTTCGTGGTGGCCTATATGACCGAACAGCTGCAATTGAATGCTGGTCACCGTGTGCTCGAGGTCGGCACGGGATCGGGCTACCAGGCCGCGATCCTGTCAAAGCTCGTCCGCGACGTGCTCAGCATCGAGCGTTATCGTACGCTGGCCGATGCCGCCCGGACCCGGTTGGAGGCACTCGGCCTCCACAATATCGAGGTCATGCTCGGCGATGGCCTCAATCCGGCTGCCAATCTGGGATCGTTCGACCGGATCATCGTGACCGCCGCCGTGGAGGAGGTGCCCGTGGCGTTGACCGACCGGCTTGAGGAGGACGGCATTCTGGTTGCGCCGGTTGGTCCTCATAATGGCGTCCAGACCCTGGTCCGGATCCGCAAAACCGGGGATGGATTGGAGCGAAAGGAGCTTGTGGACGTGCGTTTTGTGCCAGCACTTCCGGGCATCGCGCGCGAGCTCTGAAAAAAAGTTCGTGAACGACTGTCACGTGTTGGTCGCAAGGTTAAAGGCTTGGTAACGGAGACGGTGTTTACTCAATTCAGTTGTTTGTTGCGTATGAGTGAGTAACCAATGTCCAGCGTTGTCGAGTTGCTTTACTCGCGTCGCGCTCCGCAGGTCGCGGTGCTGGCGCTGATGTCTATCGGTTTTGCGGGCTGCAGCGCCGACATGCAGACGCGTCTGTCTCAGAATCCAAGTTTTGACTCGGGGCAGTCCCGTGGCTTTGGCTGGCAAGGCGAAACCACCGGCTCGGTGCCGCAGCGGGCACCACGCGCGCCGGTCGAGCGCCAGGAACTGCCGCAGTATCAGCGCCCGGCCTATAATCCGCAGCCGCAGTATCAATCCCAGGCTTTGCCGCCGCCGATCTCGGCGCCGCAATCCTATCCGGCAGCTCGTCCGGTTGCGTCGGCTGCTCCCGTTAGCGGGGGCGGTAACGGTATGTATACGCCGCCGCCCGCACGTGCGCCGATCGAAACCACCGGCTCCACGGCGCCGCGCTCGGTTGCAGCGACCAACGGGCTTGCCCGTGATGGCGGCACCTCGATCATCGTCGGCACCAGCGATACGCTCGATGGTCTGGCGAAGCGCTACAATGTCTCGTCGGCCGCGATCCTGCAGGCCAATGGCTACAAGGGGCCGCGCGCGTTGTCGCCCGGCCAGTCGCTGATCATTCCGCGCCAGGGCGCCGCCGCAACTCCGGCCGTTGCCGCTGCTCCGAGCAAACCTGCCGCCGGCGCATCGACCACGCATTTCGTCAATCGCGGCGATACGCTGATGAGCATCTCGCGCCGGAACAACGTGCCGGTCGCCGAACTCGCGCGCGCCAATGGTTTGGCGCCGAACGCCCAGCTGAAGCTTGGTAGCAAAATCAACGTGCCCGGCGCACGTACTACGGCTTCTGCAGCTCCTGCAGCCGCGCCGCTCGCTGCGCCCGTCGCAGCCGTGACGGCTGCTCCGGCTGGCGCGGTCACGTCCGCTGCCGTGGCCCGTGTTGCTTCTGCCGAACCCGCACAGAAGGCCCGTCTCGCAAGTGCAACGACGACGCCTGAAGAAACCACGCCGGAATCGCCGACTAAAGCCGCTGACGCAACCGGCGCTTTGCCGACGTTCCGTTGGCCGGTGCGCGGCCGCGTGGTCACAGGCTACGGCGCTAAGACCAATGGCAAGTCCAATGACGGCATCAACGTCGCCGTGCCGGAAGGCACGCCGATCAAGGCTGCCGAAGATGGCGTCGTTGCCTATTCCGGCAACGAGCTGAAGGGTTACGGCAATCTGGTTCTCGTTCGTCACTCCAACGGCTACGTCACCGCATATGCCCATGCGAGTGAGCTGATGGTGAAGCGTGGTGAGACCATCAAGCGCGGTCAGGTGATCGGCAAGTCCGGCCAGTCCGGCGAAGTCACGTCGCCGCAGCTTCACTTCGAAATCCGCAAGGGATCGTCGCCGGTCGATCCGCTGCAGTTCCTCAACGGCGCGTAAACGCAATCCACGAAGTGTAGTTTGCATTCACACAAGCCCGGCCTCGTGCCGGGCTTGATGCGTTTGACCTCGGGGCTGCGGCCCACGCCAGCTCCGGAATCTTCAACGCGCCGCTGCGTGTGGGCAGAGTTAGCTCGCGCGAGCTCTGTTGACTGCCGCGCGATGTTGCCCATATGTGAACCTGTCGTGGTTCTTCGGGAAGGTTTGCCCGAAGCTAAGAGGGAAGCCGGTGAGGCGTTAAGCCAAGGCCGGAGCTGCCCCCGCAACTGTAAGCGGTGAGCCGCTGTCCATTAAAGTCACTGAGGCCCGCAAAGGTTTTGGGAAGGCCGGACAGCAGCATTGACCCGCGAGCCAGGAGACCTGCCTCGACAACATAAACGTCCTCGGGCGGGGTGTCCCGGTGGTGCGGTTGCGATTCCGCGACTGCCGTCGTGGAATCCAGACGTGTCACTTTGGCCTTTTGCCCCCAATCATTGGGGTTAAGCCATGTCTACTGTGTCAAAGTCTACCTCTTCAAAATCAACTACCTCACTCCCTGTTGCTACATTGGGCACGCCACGGATCGGTCCGCGGCGTGAGCTCAAGATGGCGCTGGAAAGTTATTGGTCCGGTGCAATCGACGAGAATGCGCTGATCGATGTCGGCGTCGGGCTGCGTGCCGCCAACTGGGCGCGCCAGAAGTCGCTCGGGGTCACGGTCATGCCGTCGAACGACTTCTCTTTCTACGATCAAGTGCTCGATACCAGCGTCATGGTCGGCGCCATTCCCAAAGTCTATGGCTGGACCGGCGGGGATGTTTCCTTCGCCACCTACTTTGCCATAGCGCGCGGATCACAAGGCGCCGCGCATGACGAGGCCTGTAAGCATGGCTCTCACACGCATGATGCGTCCCACGGTGTGCCAGCGCAGGAGATGACCAAGTGGTTTGATACCAACTACCACTTCATGGTGCCGGAACTGACGCCAGATCAAACCTTCTGTCTCGCGTCGCGCAAGCCAATCAAAGAATATGAGGAAGCGAGATCGCTGGGCTATCAGACGCGGCCTGTGCTGGTCGGGCCTGTGACCTATCTGAAGCTTGCCAAGAGTGCAGATGCGTCATTCGATCCGGTGACGCTACTCGATCGATTGCTACCTGTTTACGTCGAAGTGCTCGGAGAATTGGCCGACAGAGGCGCCGAATGGGTGCAACTGGATGAGCCATGTCTGGTGCTCGATCTCGACACGTCGGCCCAGCAGGCGCTGCAGCGGACTTATGCGGCTTTTGCCGAAGCGGTCCCGCAGCTCAGGATCATGCTGAACACTTACTTTGGCGAACTTGGCGATAACCTCGATCTGGCCCTATCGCTTCCCGTCGCCGGGCTTCATCTCGATCTGGTCCGTGGATCGGAGCAGTTTGACGAAGTCGCTGCGAAGGCACGAAAGGACCTGATCCTCTCACTCGGCGTGATCGACGGCCGCAATATCTGGCGGTCCGATCTGTCCAGCCTGCTCGATGGGCTGGAGCCCATGGTCGATCTGCTGGGGCGGCATCGCGTTGAGCTCGCGCCATCCTGTTCGCTATTGCATGTGCCGATCGATCTGGGCCTTGAGACTGATCTCGATCCGGACGTCAAAAGCTGGCTGGCCTTTTCGATCCAGAAGATGGAAGAGCTGGCCGCACTTGGAGCAGCACTGGCTGGCAGTCGCGCTGATGTTGCCGCAACGCTCGCGGCCTCGGATGCCGCGGCGGCCGCGCGACTGGCATCGTCGAAAATCCACGACCTAGCGGTCGCGAAGCGCGTCGCCTCGGTTGATGTGACCATGCGTCGGCGCGGCAGTGACTTTGCCTCACGGACGGGTGAACAGCATCAACGCTTCAAGCTACCGGCATTCCCGACAACAACCATCGGCTCGTTTCCGCAGACCCCGGAAGTGAGAAACGCGCGCGGGGCTAATGTCAGGGGCACGCTCAGCGATGCCGCCTACAAGACGTTCCTGCAGAACCAGACGGCGAGGGCTGTTCGCTGGCAGGAGAATATCGGTCTCGACGTGCTGGTGCATGGCGAGTTCGAGCGCAACGACATGGTGCAGTATTTCGGCGAGCAGCTCTCCGGCTTCGCCTTCACCAAACACGGCTGGGTGCAGTCCTATGGCTCCCGCTACGTGCGGCCTCCCGTGCTGTTCGGAGACGTGTCCCGACCGCATCCCATGACCGTCGAATGGTGGCAATATTCGCAGTCGCTGACCGAGCGGCCGATGAAGGCAATGCTGACGGGACCTGTCACGATCCTGAACTGGTCATTCGTGCGTGACGACATTCCCCGCGAAGTCGCCTGTCACCAGATCGCGCTCGCGATACGCGATGAGGTGGCCGATCTCGAAAAAGCTGGAGCCGGCATGATCCAGATCGACGAAGCGGCACTACGCGAAGGGCTTCCGCTGCGCAAATCGGAATGGAAGTCCTATCTCGATTGGGCCGTGGAGAGCTTCCGCATCTGCTCGTCAGGCGT
Source organism: Tardiphaga sp. 813_E8_N1_3 (assembly GCF_051811025.1). NCBI lineage: Bacteria > Pseudomonadati > Pseudomonadota > Alphaproteobacteria > Hyphomicrobiales > Nitrobacteraceae > Tardiphaga > Tardiphaga sp. 813_E8_N1_3. The sequence continues at coordinate 2,865,507 of NZ_JBPWQE010000001.1, read as the reverse complement.
GCGGGATGACACGCAGATCCATACGCATATGTGCTACTCGGAGTTCAACGACATCATCGATGCGATCGGTGCCATGGACGCCGATGTGATCTCCATCGAAACGTCACGTTCGAAGATGGAGTTGCTTGATGCGTTCCGGACCTACAAATATCCGAACGAGATCGGCCCAGGCGTTTACGACATCCACTCGCCGCGGGTGCCTGAAACGCGCGACATGGTCGATCTGCTCAAGCTGGCCCGGCAGCAGCTGGCGGACTCCCAGCTCTGGATCAATCCCGATTGCGGACTGAAGACCCGGAAATGGGAGGAGGTGCGGCCTGCGCTCGTGAATATGGTCGCGGCGGCGCGCGAGTTGCGAAACCTCGCCTAGAGCAAGTCGAATGCCGCCCCGTCGTCATGACGGGGCGGCATTCGCCGGTCACTTAACTGCCGGTTACTTCGTCGCCAGCTTCACGCCGAGACGGCCGGCGAGCTCCTGCACAAACTGCCAGGCGACGCGACCCGAACGCGAGCCGCGGGTGGTAGACCATTCCAGTGCGTCGCGCTCCAGCCCGGCAGCGTCGGTCTTGATGCCGTAATGGCTGCAATAGCCGCGCACCATGTCGAGATATTCGTCCTGGCTGCACTTGTGGAAGCCGAGCCACAGGCCGAAACGATCCGACAGCGACACTTTCTCCTCGACGGCTTCGCCGGGATTGATCGCGGTCGAGCGCTCGTTCTCGATCATCTCGCGCGCCAGCAGATGGCGGCGGTTCGACGTTGCATAGAGAATGACGTTATCCGGCCGGCCTTCGATGCCGCCTTCGAGCACAGCCTTGAGCGACTTGTAGGACGCGTCATTGCCGTCGAAAGAGAGATCGTCGCAGAACACGATGAAATAGAAATCCGAGGCGCGGATCTGCTCCATCAACGCCGGCAGGCTCTCGATGTCCTCGCGATGGATCTCGACCAGCTTCAAGCGGCCGGCAACGGATTTGCTGGCATTGACCGAGGCATGCGCCGCCTTGACCAGCGACGACTTGCCCATGCCCCGCGCGCCCCAGAGCAGCGCGTTATTGGCCGGCAGGCCGTTGGCGAAACGCCGGGTATTCTCGATCAGGGTGTCGACCTGCTGATTGATGCCCTGCAGCAAGCCGATATCGACCCTCGAGACCTTCGGCACGGGAGCCAGGCGGCCGTCGGGATGCCATATGAAGGCCTCGGCGCTGGCCAGAGAATCGGCATTGGAGCGCTTCGGCGCTGCGGCGGCCATGCCCGCGGCAATGGCCTCAAGGGCGAGCGCAATCCGCTCCTCCATGGGGGGAGCGGCGGCTGGTCGCGGACGTTTTGCCGCGGGCTTGACCGCGCGGGTCACAGCGGCCTTTTTGACAGGGCGGCGGCTTGTTTTATTGGGCTTTTTTGACATTTTTGACTTTCCTCAGGCCGCACCCATATCGAGGCCGGAACGCATCCGCAAGCGGTACAAATCGCAGACAAATCAGAGGGTTTACCGCCGTTGCAATTGGGACGCCGGCCGCTATAGTCCGCGCGAATTTGCCCAACCGGCCGAACGCCGACGCGTCGCCGGTTATTCCCCAGCGTTCACGAGGACTTCCCGATGTTCATTACCCCTGCGTTTGCCCAGGCTGCAGCCGGCGGCGACACCAACAGCATGCTGATGTCGCTGCTGCCTTTCGCGCTGATCTTCGTGATCATGTATTTCCTGATCCTGCGTCCGCAGCAGAAGAAGGTGAAGGACCACGCCGAGATGGTGAAGAACATCCGCCGCGGCGACACCATCGTCACCTCGGGCGGTCTGGTCGGCAAGGTCACCAAGGTGGTCGATGACGAGCAGGTTGAGTTCGAACTCGCCGAAGGCGTTCGCGTGCGCCAGCTCCGCACGATGATCTCGGGCGTGCGCACCAAGGGTGAGCCCGCCAAGGAGAAGGCGGACAAGGCTGATGCCAAGGACGACGCGGCCGCGAGCTGATGCGTTTGCGCGTCGCCATTTCAAGAATCTGACGGATCATCTCGATGTTGTATTTCACGCGGTGGAAGGCGCTGGCGGTCATTCTGACGGCGCTCGTGGTCTGCCTGTGCGCGGTTCCGAACTTCTTCCCCGAAGCCACCGTGAAAACCTGGCCAAAATGGGCGCAGCGCCATCTGGTGCTGGGTCTCGATTTGCAGGGTGGTTCGCACATCCTGCTCGAAGTCGACGCCAACTCGGTCAAGAAGGACAAGCTCGATCAGGTGCGCGACGACGTCCGCCGCACGCTGCGTGATGCCAAGATCGTCTATACCGGTCTTGGTGTTCGTGGCGACAATGTCGAAGTTCGCATCACCAAGGATACCGAGTATCAGACCGCGCTCAGCAAGCTGCGTGAACTGTCGCAGCCGCTGGGCGGCCTGATGGGGCAAAGCGGCCAGCGCAGCCTCGAAGTCTCCGACGCCGGCAACGGCCTGATCCGTCTCTCGGTGCCGCAGGCTGCGATCAATGATCGGATCCGGCAGTCGGTCGAACAGTCGATCCAGATCGTCGAGCGCCGCGTCAACGAACTCGGCACGGTCGAACCGCTGATCCAGCGTCAGGGTCTCGATCGCATCCTGGTGCAGGTGCCTGGCCTGCAGGATCCGACCCGCCTTAAGGAACTGCTGGGCAAGACCGCGAAGCTCGATTTCCGCATGGTCGACACCTCGATCCCGGCCGAGCAGGCGCAGGGCAGGGTGCCGCCCGACTCCGAACTCCTGATGAGCTCGCAGTCGCCGAAGACGCCTTATCTCGTGAAGAAGGAAGTGCTGGTCTCCGGCGCTGACCTGACCGACGCGCAGCCGGGCTTCGACCAGCGCACCAACGAGCCGATCGTCTCCTTCCGCTTCAACACATCTGGCTCCCGCAAGTTTGCCGATGCCACGGTGAAGAACGTCAATCTGCCCTTCGCCATCGTGCTCGATAACGAAGTGGTATCGGCCCCGGTCATTCGTGAGCCGATCACAGGCGGCTCCGGCCAGATTTCCGGCAGCTTCACGGTGCAGGGCGCTAATGATCTGGCGATCCTGCTGCGCGCCGGCGCACTGCCTGCGCCGCTCTCGATTATCGAAGAGCGCACCGTCGGTCCGGGCCTCGGCCAGGACTCGATCGCGAAAGGTGAACTCGCCGCCTATGTCGGCTCGATCCTGGTCATCGTCTTCATGCTGCTGACCTACCGCCTGTTCGGCCTGTTCGCCAACATCGCGGTGGCGATCAACGTGCTGATGATCTTCGGCATCCTGTCGCTGCTCAACGCCACGCTGACGCTGCCGGGCATCGCCGGCATCGTGCTGACGGTTGGTATCGCCGTGGACTCCAACGTGCTGATCTATGAGCGCATTCGTGAAGAACTGCGCGCCGGACGGACCGCGATCTCGGCGATCGACGCCGGCTTCAAGCGCGCGCTGGCCACCATTCTGGATTCCAACATCACGACATTCATCGCCGCGGCGGTGCTGTTTTACATCGGCACCGGACCGGTCCGCGGCTTCGCCGTGACCTTCGGCATCGGCATTGTCACGACGGTTTTCACAGCCTTCACCGTGACCCGCCTGATTGTCGCCGGCTGGGTCAGGTGGAAGCGGCCGACCAGCGTGCCGATCTGAGTTTACGGAGCAGACTTTGACAACGACACAAATGGTTCTGGCCGGTTTGGGCGCACTGATCGTCATTCTGTCGATCGTGGCGATCTTCGACCTGTTGCCTTCGCTCCGCATCGTTCCCGACGATACGAAGTTCGACTTCACGCGCTTCCGCCGCATCTCGTTTCCGATCTCGGCATTGCTGTCGATCCTTGCGATCACGCTGTTCTTCACGCACGGGCTGAATTTCGGCATCGACTTCAAGGGTGGTACCTTGCTGGAAGTTCGCGCGAAGTCCGGCACTGCGGATATCAGCGCGATGCGTACCACCCTTGCCGGACTGCAGCTCGGTGACGTGCAGCTTCAGCAATTCGGCGGTCCCTCCGAGGTGTTGATCCGCTTGGCTGAGCAGCCGGGCGGCGATCCTGCTCAGCAGGCGGCGGTGCAGAAGGTGCGCGCAGCCCTCGGTGACAGCGTCGAATATCGCCGCGTCGAGGTGGTAGGCCCGCGCGTCTCCGGTGAGCTGCTGGCTTACGGCATGCTCGGCCTGATCGTCGCCATCATCGGCATCCTGATCTATCTCTGGTTCCGCTTCGAATGGCAGTTCGCGCTCGGCGCCATGATCGCCAACGTCCATGATATCGTGCTGACCATCGGCTTCATGTCGATCACGCAGGTGGATTTCGATCTCACCAGTATCGCGGCGCTGTTGACGATTCTCGGCTATTCGCTGAACGACACGGTCGTCATCTACGATCGTATCCGCGAAATCCTGCGTCGCTACAAGAAAATGCCGATGCCGGAACTGCTGAACGAGTCGATCAATTCGACGCTGTCGCGCTCGATCATCACCCACGTCACTGTGACGTTGGCTCTGTTGGCGCTGTATCTGTTCGGCGGCCAGGCGATCCATTCGTTCACGGCGGTCATGATCTTCGGCGTCGTGCTGGTCGGCACCTACACCTCGATCTTCATCGCGGCGCCGCTGCTGATCTATCTCGGCGTCGGCGAACACCGCGAAGACGCCGACAAGCCAGCGGCGAAGTCGAAGCCCTGAGATGCCGGTCGATCCCGAAGCGCCGCACCTTCCGCGCTCGGCCGCCATCGAAGCCTACGGCAAGGGTGGCTTCCACTTCGACACCATGTCGCATCAGGGCTCGCTGCTGTGCCTGCCCGACGCGGTCTGGGCGTGGTCGGTCACCAAGGCCAGTGACATCGACCGCCATTCGCTGCGGCGCGTGTTCGAAGGCGCGGCAGGCATCGACACGCTGATCATCGGCACCGGCAATGACGTCTGGATCGTGCCGAACGACCTGCGCAATGCCTTGCGCAATCTGCATGTAGTGATCGATGCGATGCAGACCGGTCCTGCGATCCGCACCTATAACGTCATGATGGGCGAGCGCCGCCGCGTTGCCGCTGCGTTGATCGCGGTGCCATGAGTGGTGCTGATCAGAGCTCCGCGGCTTTCTGCGCGGAGTTAGTGCGCAGCCACGACTTTGACCGCTATGCCGCGACCTTGTTCGTGCCTGCCGACAAGCGCCGTTCGCTGCTGGCGCTCTATGCGTTCAATACGGAAATTACCCGCGTCCGCGAGCTCGTGAAACAACCGTTGCCCGGCGAGATCCGGCTGCAATGGTGGACCGACATGCTGGCCGGCGTCGGTCATGGCGACGTCGAACAGAATCCCGTTGCCGCCGAATTGCTGCTGGCGATCCGCGCACATGATCTTCCCGTCGACAGGCTGTCCAAGCTGATCGATGTGCACATCTTCGATCTCTACAACGACCCAATGCCGGATCTCGCGCTGCTCGAAAGCCACTTTCGCGATACGCTCGGGACACTGTTGTTCTCATCGGCAAAGATCCTCGGTGATGGCTCGGAGGCCAGCGCTCATGTCGCCGAGCATGCCGGGCTGGCCCAAGGCGTCGCGCGGATCGTGGCGCGTCTGCCCTATGACACGATGCGGCGGCAATTGTTCATTCCGCAGGACATGCTGCTGCAGAACGGCAGCAGCGCCGATCAGATGTTTGCCGGCAAGATGACGTCGGGCATCCGCGCAACGCTGGATCGGCTGATATCAGGCGCGCAAGAGCAGCTCGCGACAGCGCAGGGAATGCGCGCCGATGTGTTGCCGGCTGCGCGTACGGCGTTCCTGCCCATGGCGCTGGTGAAGCACGATCTGGCGCAAATGGCCCGAGCGGATCACGATCCGTTTGAGCTCCATGTCAGATCGCGGCTGCGGACCCTGTGGACGCTCTGGCGCGCGTCGCGATCAATGTGACGTCAGCTTCTGGTCTGTCGTCTCGAAGTTGAAACGGTCGCGCAGGTTCTTTCGCGACTCCAGAATACCCTTCAGGAACGCACGGTCGGCGTCGCTGGTCATCAATGGCTCCAGCAGATCGACCTGGTTCATCGCGACGAGCTGCAGCACCTCGGTGCGAATGCGGCCTGAGGCGTCGCGGGGCAGGGCTGTGACGACCTGCAGATGCTCAGGCGGCTTCGCAGCCTTAGCGGCAGCCAATTCATCCTGCAGCTTCGTTTCCAGCGCGACGTCATCAGCCTCCACGAAAGCATAGAGCCCGACGCCAGTGCGCCGGTCGGCAAATGCGACGATCGACGCGTCGCGCACCGCCGGGTTCTGCTTGATGATCTCGAGCAGAGGGGGCGCGTCGTTGACCAGACGCTTGCCGCCACCCTCGCGGTCGGTGAAGTTGAAGATGCCGCGGGTGATAGCGCGATAGACCTTCTTGCCGGTCATCAGCCAGATCCGTGCTGGCAGCGACTTCTTCGCCAGGATCGCCTTTTCCTTCGGCGTCAGCAGCTCCGGCGCGTAAGTCCGCTTATGCTTCAGGAGGTGACGCAGATCTTCATAGGCGGCGATGCGAAATAGCTGGCTGCGGGACTTGAAACAGACCGCGAGCTGGAAGTCGGTGACGTAGGCTAGGCCATCGCTGCCGCGCAGCCAGTTCTGCTCCTTGGCGAGATCGTTGTGGCACACGCCCATGCGATGCAGCTTGCGCAGCGCCAGCTTGGCGGATTTGAAATAGCGCGCATCGTGATGCGGCTTGGCGAGATGCAGTGCGACACCGTCGATGAAGCCACGCACCAGCGCGCGGTCGCCGGCCCAGAGCAATTCAGGCCCGACGCGCAGATCACGCGCCAGCGTCAGTGCGCGACGTTCCCGCGTGAACAGATGCAGCGCCAGCAGATATGACCACCACGGCACCTGGTCGAGCCGGCGCAGCACCGCATCGACTTCGCCCGATGACGTGCGATAGCGGCCGCGCTCGACGGTCGAGAACACGTCGCGTTTCAGCAACACGCCTTCGGTCCAGGTCTTGGACAGCGCAGCGGCGTCCTGTGGCGGCAAACTCATCGAGCAATCCTGAAATTCAAAGTGCCGGCGTCATGCCGCAGCCGCAACGGGCAGGCTGGCGGCAATCCAGTCATCCATGTCGGCCAGCGCCCGCACGCTCATCGCCTGCTTCTTGGCAACGGTCTTCTCATTGCCGCGCAGCCGCGAGCCGTCGGGCTTCTTGGTCGGCGCCTGAGCCAGCGGCGGGAACAGGCCGAAATTGATGTTCATCGGCTGGAACGAGCGCGGGCCTGCGTCGACGGTTTCGATATGGCCACCGGTGATATGGCCGAGCAACGAGCCCAGCGCCGTCGTCACGGGCGGGGACGCCAGCGACTGGCGCTTGGCATCGGCCGCCGCATAGAGGCCGGCGATCAGGCCGACGCTGGCGGACTCCACATAGCCTTCGCAGCCGGTCATCTGGCCTGCAAAGCGCAGGCGTGGCTGCGCCTTCAGGCGGAGCTGTTCGTCGAGCAGCTTCGGTGAATTCAGGAATGTGTTGCGATGCAGGCCGCCGAGCCGTGCGAATTCAGCATTCCGTAGGCCGGGGATCATCCGCAATGCCTGCTGCTGCGGGCCGTATTTCAGCTTCGTCTGGAAACCGACGATGTTGTAGAGCGTGCCGAGCTTGTTGTCCTGACGCAGCTGCACGATGGCATAGGGCTTCACGAGGGGATCGCGCGGATTGGTCAGTCCGACAGGCTTCATCGGGCCGTGACGCAGCGTTTCGCGACCGCGCTCGGCCATCACTTCGATGGGCAGACAGCCGTCGAAATAGGGCGTGCTGGTTTCCCACTCCTTGAAGTCGGTCTTTTCGCCAGCCAGCAGCGCATCGATGAAGGCGTCATACTGCTCATGGGTCATCGGGCAGTTGATGTAATCGGCGCCGGTGCCGCCGGGCCCGACCTTGTCGTAGCGCGACTGGAACCAGGCGATCTCCATGTCGATCGAATCTTTATGCACGATCGGTGCGATGGCATCGAAGAAGGCCAGCGCGTTCTCGTCGGTTAGCCCACGGATGCCGTCCGCGAGCGCCGCGGAGGTCAATGGACCCGTCGCAACGATGACATTGCGCCAGTCGGCAGGCGGCAGCCCGGCGACTTCGGCGCGGTCGATGGTGATGAGCGGGTGGTCGTTCAGCGCCTTGGTCACGGCATCGGAGAAGCCGTCGCGGTCGACGGCCAGTGCGCCACCGGCGGGCACCTGGTTGGCATCGGCGCAGCGCATGATCAGCGAACTCAGCTTGCGCATCTCGGCGTGCAGCAGGCCGACAGCGTTGTTGAGCGCATCGTCAGAACGGAAGGAATTGGAGCAGACCAGTTCGGCGAGGCCATCGGTGCGATGGGCGTCGGTCATCTGGTGCGGCCGCATCTCGTGCAAGATCACGGGAATGCCGGCATTGGCGACTTGCCAGGCGGCTTCCGAGCCGGCGAGGCCCGCGCCGATCACATGGACGCAGTCGTCTGAGTTTGGGGCTGTTGTCATGGCCCCGCATGTAGCGCGTTTTGGCGCGAAGTGGAATTCGCTTCGCGGAAATTCGGTCGGTTAGCCAAAGCTTTGAAGACGCTTTGGTTTGAACGCGTGTGGCTCTGAAGATGGTGTCTTCAGGGAACCACGATTGCGCCCGCCCGAGGCGGGCGCAATCCGTGAAACGTCAGGCAAGACAGATAGAACGTCCTGACGGATCAACCGTTATAGGCGCCAGAAGCAACACGCGGAATGTCCGAACGGTCGAGACCGATGTCGGAAAGTTCGCGATCGCTGAGCTGGGAGAGTTCGGCAACGTTGCGCTGATAGTCACGGAACGCCTGGATCATGCGGATGAATGAAAGCAGCATTTGGTTTCTCCTTCGGCAGACGATTCATCTCTTGTGAGGTGCCTCGCTGTTGAAGTGAATATAGATGACGATATCGCACTGCAGCAGTGGAGATGTTGCGATGCAGCTACTCGGTCATCGCATAGCTCGCGCAAGGAATGATTAACCTCTTGGCGGTGAGCGGTGATTTTACAGGCAGGGTGCGTATTCGGGCACCTTCAGTGATGGTTTCAGGCATTAATTAGTCAGTTAAATCATGCGTTTGGAGATGTTCCAGGGCTCAAATGGATGCTGGAAGCGAAACCGCTCCGATAAGACCTTTCTGGCCGCATTCCGGCAGCCTCCTCGGCGGTTCCTCGTAAGTTCCTGTCTGGCTCTGCTATGCGCGATTCGCATGTGAGTATTAGGAATGAACTATAGATCATCCTTACGTGAGGCTTGCGAGGCGACTTTTCTCTAAACTGCATGCGTGAAGGAAAATACATATGCAACTCGAGGTCCCGCCGAAACGCCGTTGCTGTTGGCCTCCGGAGGCACATCAAAAGGCCGATGGCGCGGCGTCACTAAACTCGCGCGAATTACATTTGTGTAAGTTTGTTGCTCTCGATTTCTGAAGCGCCAAAAAGCTGAGTGTTCTTGGTGGCGATCACAACCGGCTCACATTCAATTCACCGCGGCTGATATTTCCTGAATAGCGGGTGGACGTATCAATTCCTTCTACAGAATCCGGCAATGGCGTCGGTTCTGTTGCGAAGGACAAACAAGATGATCACAAGATTACTGGGAGCGGCCGCCATGGCTGCTGTCGTGTTCGCTACGGTGCCGGCTTCGGCTGCACGTATGGAAGGCTGCAGCGGCAGCAACCTGCTGAAAACCGAAACCGCCGTTGAAGCGATGCCGGACGGCGATGCGAAGTGGGTTGCGTTCAAGGAAATGACGGATGCGCAGACCGCGTTGCTCGACAACAAGATGCGCGTGTGTGCGGTCCATCTGACCAAGGCCATGCATGTCGGCATGATGAAGTAAGATCACGGGAGGGGCCGCTTGCTGAGGAGCGGACGGCCCTTCTATCACCCCATGCGAGCCTATGGTTCTTTGGCGAGCTGACCGGCAAAATAGGCGATGGTCTTCGAATAGACCTCGCTCTTGTTCCACTGCTGAATGACTGCGAAGTTCGCAGTGCCAGGCGCAAAATCCTGATCGCGCTTCCAGCCATAGCTGGCGAGATAGTTTGCCGTTGACGCCAGCACGTCAGGCGCGCTGCGCAGCAGGTCGCGATGGCCATTGCCGTCGAAGTCGACAGCGAATTTCAGGTAGGACGATGGCATGAATTGCGTCTGGCCGATTTCGCCGGCCCAGGCGCCATGCATCTCGGCAGGCGCGAGGTCGCCGCGGTCGACAATGCGCAGGGCATCGAGCAATTCACCGCGAAACATCTCGGCGCGTCGGCAATCATAGGCGAGCGACGCGATGGCGCGGATGGTCGGGAATTTACCGACGTTCACGCCATAGTCGGTCTCCAATCCCCAGATCGCCACCAGTACCGAACCGGGCACGCCATATTGCTGTTCGATGCGTCCGAGCACCGAGCCATAACGCTTCAGCATGTCGCTGCCGCGACGCAGCCTTGGCGGCACCATGCGCCCGGAAAATTCCTCGAAGCTTTGCTTGAAGACCTGCTGGCCGCGGTCACGCGACAGCACGCTGTTGTCGAGGGTGACGCCGGTCAGTGCTGCATCGACGGTCTTCTGCGAAATGCCCTTGCCGACGGCTTCTGTCTTGAAGGCGGCGAGCCAGCCATCGAAACTGCCTGTGCCGCAGGAGGGCGCAGCAAGGGCCGGCGCTAGCGGCGAGATCAGAAATGTACCGAGCAGGAATGTGCGAAGCAGGGGGCGCATGGTCTCAAGGCTCTCATTACGGTCATGAAATGATGTCGCGAACGATAGTGCGCGATGAGCCTTCCGGTGAACCGCGGCCAAAACAAGGCTTGCGTAGTGATATCAGAACAGCATGACGGCTTCTCGCGCAATTCTGCGAGAGGCCGGCGGCTTGGAAAAGATCTGATAACTGTCCCTGCGTTGCTTGTCGTCGCGCCATTGAAACAGCGCGATCGGAAATCCGCAGCCGGCCGCTTGATCCTGTTGCCTGGCGGCAGCATCGGCGGGTTCGGATTGCGCTCCCCGACATTGCGATAGAGATGCCATGTGGCGTGGCCGAGCGGGGCGCTTCGGCGAAAATGTCGTCCGACATTCACAGCGCTGCAATGCAGCGGCCGGGCTTTCGCCTCAATTCAGTCGGACCTTGCTACCGACGTCAAACGGTCTGTCGATGGCGTTGGCAACTGGCTTGATCAATTGGTTTGGAGCGACTCTTCCCGAAGTCTATCGCGTCGCATTGGCAAGCGAGTGGTGGGCGGATACAAGTACGAACCGGCTGGTGCTGCCGGAACCAAACACGGCACGAATTCTTCAATCTGTCACGAAAGCTATTGGGAGCGACATATGAGCATTTTCGGAAAGATCATGGGCGCGATTTTCGGCACCAGCGCCAGTGCAGCATCCCCTGATGCCGCGCCGGCCGCCGGCGGTTCGGCTCCCTCAGGCGCCGCGCCGATGGACAGTGTTGACGTTGCTGCGATCCTCGACAAGGCCGTGGCAGCCAAAGGCGAGAAGCTGGAATGGAAGACCTCGATTGTCGATCTGATGAAGGCGCTCGACATCGACTCCAGCCTGTCGGCTCGCAAGGATCTCGCCAAAGAGCTCGGTTACACCGGCGACACCAGCGATTCCGCCAGCATGAACATCTGGCTGCACAAGCAGATGATGACCAAGCTCGCTGCCAATGGCGGCAAGCTGCCGGCCGACATCAAGCACTAAACTTCCCGTTTGGGACGGAGTTGAAGGCCCGCGCTCGCGCGGGCCTTTTTGCTGTGGTATACCAGCACACATAAATACAAGACCAAAAAACAAGACAAAACATACGAGGAGAAACACCATGGACCCCATCAACCGCAGAACGATTCTGACCACCGGTGCCGTTGCCCTGGCTGGCAGCGCATTGGCGGGCGAGGCTGTGCAGGCGCAGGCCGGTCCCAAGGGCATATTCTCGGTCGCGACGGTGACGATTCCCATCGTCGGCGAGACCGACGTGTTTCCGGTGCGCCGCATCTATTGCATCGGCCGCAACTACGCAGCGCATTCCCGCGAGATGGGATCGGACCCGACGCGCGAGCCGCCGTTCTTCTTCCAGAAGCCGACCGACGCGATCCAGAACGTCAAGATCGGCGAGGTCGCCGATCACCCGTATCCGTCACTGACCAAGAACTATCATTACGAAGTCGAACTCGTCGCCGCGCTGAAATCCGGCGGCACCAATATCCCCGTCGATAAAGCGCTCGACCATGTCTATGGCTATGCTGTCGGGCTCGACATGACGCGCCGCGACCTGCAGCGCGCCATGGGCGACGAGAAGAAGCCATGGGAGATCGGCAAGAGTTTTGACCGCGCTGCAGTCATCGGCCCGATCCATCCGGTCGCCAAGACCGGGCACATGACCAAGGGGCCGATCTCGCTCGCGGTGAATGGCACCGTGAAACAGACCTCCGATCTCGACAAGATGATCTGGAGCGTCGCCGAGCAGATATCGAAACTCTCGGACGCCTTCGAGCTGAAGGCCGGCGACATCATCTATTCCGGCACGCCGGAAAATGTCGGCCCGGTCGTCAAGGGCGACGTACTGCTGTGCAAGCTGCAGGGCTTGCCAGACATGTCGATCAAGATCGTTTGAGAGCGATTGTTTCCGCGCAGGCGCTGTCGTCCGATGTGAATGTCAAACAGCCACTGCTCTTCAGACATGCGTCATCGCCCCTGTTGTTTGCGGCGCGGGGGCGCCGTCGTGTTTCGCATTCCCACCCTCCTGAAAGAGGGCGTGCGGAACGCCGGGTGCCCGTTGCACCCTTGGGCCTGATGCGAATGCGGTCTTCCGCAATTGTGAGTGCATCAGAACTTTCGGAAGCGTCAGGCAAGTGCCCAGCGTTCCGCCTGCGGTGTTTTTTCGACTTGCTTGCACTTTGCCTCAGCGAACGATCCGATCACCGAATTAAAGTCCCAAGGCGATGGGAAGGGAGCCTCAAGCGAATAGGCCGAACGCGTTTTGACTTTGGTCGTCCGTCACACTGTCCAGGGGTCTTTCCATCCCAAGGCTAGCCGTCTCCTTGCCAGTGGCAGTGCTGGCGCAGATCCGTCCTGCCCGAAGACAGACGTCACCCCCAAACCGCGTAACGCCGCATCTCCGGCGTCCACCGCATCCCACCCCGCGAACGTGACGATCGCGATCGCCCCTCTCGGTGGGGCAGGACAAAGGGGAATATAAACCTGATGGGGATGATGTCAACGGCGGATAGGAAAAAATGTATGGGCGCTGTCTTGCCGCCCCACACTCGTCATTCCGGGGCGCGGGCGCGCCCTTCGCGCACGTGAACCCGGAATCCCAACATGTTTTGCGCTGAACACTTCGAGATTCCGGGTTCGCACTACGCGGCTGCGCCGCTTCGTGCGCCCCGGAATGACGAGAGTGGGGCTGGCTTCCCCGCCACTCCAAGCGAACGGCTGAGGTTCGCGCTCTGCCGGCTGCGCCGCCTTCGTGCGCCCCGGAATGAACGTGACGGAATAACCGCCTAATTCACCAGATCCGCATAGTCCGGATGCTGGCGCAGATAATCCACCACGAAAGAACAACCTGCGACAACCTTCAGCCCATCCGCACGGATCAACGCCAGCGCGCCCTTCACCAGTTCCGAGGCGATGCCGCGGCCACGCAGGGCAGGCGGCGTTTCGGTGTGCGTGATGATCACGCGATCGCCGGCCCGGCGATAATTCGCAAAGGCGATGGATTCGCCGACATCCAGCTCGAAGCGATTGAGCGCCTTGTTGTCGCGAACGCCGGTCATGCCGCGTCTTTCAGCAAATCCTGATAGTCCGCATGTTTCGCGATATATGCGGCGATGAAGGGGCACTGCGCCACGACCTTCAATCCCTGTGCACGGACGGCATCGAGCGCACTGCGGGCAAGCTGTGAGCCGATACCTCTGCCGCCCAATTCCGGCGGCACGACAGTGTGGACGAAGGTGATGGTATCGGACGTCCGGGTATATTCGGTGAAAGCGATATGGCCGTCGACCGCGAGTTCGAAACGGTGAAGCGAAGTATTGTTATAAACCGCGTTGCTCATTCTCATTCCATTCACAGGTGTCCGGGAGAAGGTAGCAGTCATCTCTAAACGGGTGCAATGCAGCCGCCGCATGCTTCATTTGACCGGGGAAATCCGTGTCGCCGCGTGGGGCTTTCTGTCGATCCGCGCGCCATGAAAAATGGCTTTGGCGTGGCCTTGCAAAGGCAAAGCGGGTTCCTACGTCAATTGTAGACATACGCCCCGAAGCGGCCGGATCGGTCGTTTGACAGTTGGAGTGTCATGCCAACGGCCGCTGACGTATGCCTCTTTTGGAGGAGGTCACGATGTCAGACTCTCGGTTTCTCGGTACGCATCGCACGTGGGAAGACTGGTTTGGCATGGCGCTTGGCGTCCTGATTGCGCTGTCGCCCTGGTTTCCTACGCAGAACGGTCATCAATATGCCGGGGGGACCCCCAGCGCCATAATCATTAACACGGTGGCGGTCGGCGTCCTGGTATTTGGCCTTGCGCAGCTTGAGTATGTCGCGCTGCAACGCTGGGAGGAGGTGGCCGCGATCATTCTTGGTCTGTGGCTGATCGTCTCGCCACTTTTCCTTGGTTATTCCGGCGACGGCATGCTCAGATTCATCCACACCTGCCTCGGCGGTCTCGTGGTGCTGCTGGCAGCACTACAGTTGTGGCAGGACTGGGATTTGAGTGATGGGGAAATGGCCCGGCACGGGCAGTGACAACAGGCGATCAGGCCCGCCGGTCTTGTCATGAGGCCGGCGGGTCTCGTTTGTCTGTCGCCGGCCGTTAGCGTCTTGGCACAGCCAGTGCCGCGATCACTTCGTCGATCCGGGAAAACACATAATTCGGCGTGCGCGCTTCCAGGGCCGCCCCGCTGGTATAGCCCCACGTCACCGCGCCAAAATCGATTCCGGCCTCGCGCGCAGCGTCGATATCGCGGATCTCGTCGCCGATGCTGATCGTGTCATCGACAGAGATGCCGGTGAGCTCAAGGATACGCTGGAATTTCGCCGTCTTGCCGAACAGGCCGGCGCCACAGGCGAAATAGGCGACGTGCTGGTCGAGATCGCCGAGCACGGCACGGACGTTATCCTCGCTATCCGAACTGACGATGGCGATCGTTATGCCGCGCGCCTTCAATTCACAGAACATGCGATCGACGCCGGGAAACAGATTGATGCGATCGATCTGCTGCGCCTTGCGCTTGCGCATGTCGCGCGCGATCAGCGGGATCCGCCATTTGGCGACACCGAGCAGCCTGATCAGTTCGCCGGCACCGACGCTCCGCAGCTCATCGATGCGGTCGCGTTCGACACGCTGAAACTTGTGCTTGTCGGCGACGGAATTGATGACGCTGAGGAACCACGAAAAGCTGTCGGACAGCGTGCCGTCCATATCGAAGATGGCGAGCTTATAAGGCATGGCTGGCGGGCGGGGAGGTGGCCGGGGTCCTGGCTGGGTGTTTGGCAATGTCGGTCAAGGGCTGGTTCTCGTCTGAGTCGTGGCCGATATGCGACCCGTCTGAAGGATGATCCCATCAGACCCGGTTTTCAACCCACATCCGCGCGGCGAAACGATGCACGAGCGCACGCAAGCGTGCTAAGTCCGTCATTACCGTTTCATATCACCCGCAGGAGGCCTCATGGCAGACGATAGACCGAACCAGAAAGGCCCCAACACCAAGAAGAAGCAGAAGTGCAAGAATTGCGAAGGCAAGGGTCTGCTGAAGAAGGGCGAGAAGGTGGTGAAATGCCAGCGGTGCCACGGGACGGGGCTGAGGTGAGAGTCATTAGTTCGCTCGCACGTGCATTGCGACCGATAGGACATAGCATCGCTGATAAATTCCGCACGTCAACGCTCATTCGAATGCTTTAAATATTGTCCGCGAATCCATTCGGCTTGATAGATCTTTTTCTTGTATGCGTTCAGGAAATCTTGAGGGTACAAAATGTTGTCTGACATGGACGCAGTTGTCGAGAAATATCAGTCGGCGCGACCTGTCTACGAAGGGTATGCGCTCAAGCTCAAGATGTTGCTGCACGACATCCTTGAATCCAAAAATATCAAATACCAAGTAATTGAAGCAAGAGCGAAAGATGTGCAGTCCTTCCAAGAAAAGATTTCGCGGCCGGGCAAATCATACAGTCAGCCTCTCAAAGAGATTACAGATTTATGTGGCTGTCGTGTGATTGTGTACTATCAGGATGACGTAGCTCATGTAGCCGAAGCGATCAAAGCAGAGTTTCGGATAGCGGAAGAAAATCTCTCAAGGCAGCCTCAATTGCTCGAAATAGATAGGTTCGGGTATCTGTCTGCGCACTATATTGTTTCAATCGGAGGCACCAGGAACGGGCTGACCGAGTGGAAGCCGTATGCAGAAATGGTCGCGGAAATCCAAATTCGCACGGTTATTCAACACGCTTGGTCGGCAGTATCGCATGCGTTGCAATATAAGCAGGAAGCATCGATACCCTCGAAACTTCAGCGTCGACTGCATCGCATTGCAGGACTTTTTGAACTTGCTGACGAGGAGTTCGTCGGGCTTAGAAATGAGCGCGAGTTGCTTCGTCTGCAAGCTCGACGCGATGTTGAAAGAGGTGACGATACAGTACCAATTACAGCTGCTTCCCTTGCTGAATTCTTAGCAACATGGAAGGGGGCGCGAGAGTTTGTGAATGTCGCGGAGCGGGTCGGATTCGAGATCAAGGCTGACGAACTCGAAGAAGATGGATACATGCCCGAGATTTACGACACAGCAATGCTTGCTGGTATAGGTAACCTGGGTGAGTTGAAAAACGCCTTGGAAAAAGCTGATAAGAGTTATCTTGATCGAGTGTGGAAATTAAACCGCTCTAGCGGCTCAAAATCATGGGCTGTTACTGAACCATTTTTAGTTTTGCTCATGCTCATATCGATTGCTGGTGAGCGAGTCTCGCTCAAGTTTCTTTTGGCTAAAGGTTTCCATGACGGTATTGCTCAGGTGGTGATCAAGGCAATCGCGAAAAATTCAAACACTCAATCGAGTTAAGGAGTGAGAGCACGTACGCATTGCAAATGGAGGGCGGTCACTCCGCCGCTTCGCTCGCCTGCTTCCGCTTCTTCGGCTTACCCGCCTTTTCCAGCACCGGCTTCAGGAATTTGCCCGTATAGCTGCGCGGTGCCTTGACGATATCTTCCGGCGGACCCCAGGCGACGATTTCGCCGCCGCCGTCGCCGCCTTCGGGGCCGAGGTCGATGACCCAGTCGGCGGTCTTGATGACTTCGAGATTGTGCTCGATCACCACCACCGTGTTGCCCTGTTCGACCAGCTCATGCAGCACTTCGAGCAGTTTTGCGACGTCGTGGAAGTGCAGGCCCGTCGTCGGCTCGTCCAAGATGTAAAGCGTGCGACCGGTCGCGCGCTTGCTCAGCTCCTTGGCGAGCTTCACGCGCTGCGCTTCGCCGCCGGATAGCGTCGTCGCCTGCTGGCCGACATGGATGTAATCCAGTCCAACGCGATGCAGCGTCTTGAAGGTCTCGCGCACGCGCGGCACCGCCTTGAAGAAGTCGGCGGCTTCTTCCACGGTCATGTCGAGCACGTCGGCGATGGACTTGCCCTTGAACAGGACTTCGAGTGTTTCGCGATTGTAGCGTTTTCCTTTGCAGGTGTCGCAGGTGACATAGACGTCGGGCAGGAAGTGCATCTCGATCTTGATGACGCCGTCGCCCTGGCAGGCCTCGCAGCGGCCGCCCTTGACGTTGAACGAGAACCGGCCGGGTTCGTAGCCGCGCGCCTTGGATTCCGGCAGGCCGGCGAACCATTCGCGGATCGGCGTGAAGGCGCCGGTATAGGTCGCGGGATTGGAGCGCGGGGTGCGGCCGATCGGCGACTGGTCGATGTCGATGATCTTGTCGATATGCTCCAGGCCCTCGATGCGATCATGCGGCGCGGCGCCTTCGCTGGCGCCGTTGAGTTTGCGCGCGATGGCCTTGTAGAGCGTGTCGATCAGCAGCGTCGACTTGCCGCCGCCGGAGACGCCGGTGATGGCGGTGAACAGGCCCAGCGGCACTTCCGCCGAGACGTTCTTCAGATTGTTGCCGCGCGCATTGATGACCTTGATGGTGCGGCGATGGTTCGGCGGACGACGCTCCCGCACCGGCACCGACATCTCGCCCGTGAGGTATTTCCCGGTCAGAGATTTCGGATTGGCCATCACCTCCTGGGGCGTGCCCTGGGCGACGATATTGCCTCCGTGAGTGCCGGCGCCGGGGCCGACATCGACCACATAGTCGGCCGCAATCACTGCGTCCTCGTCATGTTCGACCACGATCACGGTATTGCCGAGGTCGCGCAGTCGCCGCAACGTATCCAGCAGACGCGCATTGTCGCGTTGATGCAGGCCGATGGAGGGCTCGTCGAGCACATACAGCACGCCGGTCAGACCCGAGCCGATCTGCGACGCCAGGCGGATGCGCTGGCTCTCGCCACCGGACAGCGTACCGGACGAACGGGCGAGGGTGAGATAGTTCAAGCCGACATCGAGCAAGAAAGAGAGGCGGTCGCGGATCTCCTTGAGGATGCGAACGGCGATCTCGTTCTGCTGCTTGTTCAGCAGCTCTGGCACGGTCTCGAACCAGTCGCCGGCCTTGCGCACCGACATTTCGGAGATGTTGCCGATATGCTTGCCGCCGATCTTGACCGACAGCGCTTCGGGCTTCAGGCGATAACCCTCGCAGGCATCGCATGGCACGTCGGAGAAGTACTTGCCGAGCTCCTCGCGCGCCCATTCGCTTTCGGTTTCGCGGAAGCGGCGGTCGATATTGGTGACGACGCCCTCGAACGGCTTCTTGGTGTCATAGGAGCGAACGCCGTCTTCATAGGAGAACTTGATCTCGTCATCGCCGGAGCCGTGCAGGATGGCGTTCTGCGTCTTCTTCGGCAGGTCCTTCCACTTGGTGTCGAGCGTGAATTTGTAGAACTTGCCGAGTGCCGTCAGCGTCTGCACGTAATAAGGCGACGACGATTTCGCCCAGGGCGCGATGGCGCCCTTGCGCAGCGTCAGCTCCTTGTCTGGAATGACGAGATCGGCATCGATGGTCTGCTCGACGCCGAGGCCGCCGCATTTCGGACAGGCACCATAAGGGTTGTTGAACGAAAAGAGTCTGGGCTCGATTTCCGGAATGGTGAAACCGGAGACCGGGCAGGCGAACTTCTCGGAAAACAGGATGCGTTCCGCACCCGTCTTGTCGTGAATCTTCGCGACCTTCTTGTCGGATTTCTTCGTGCTGGCCTCTTCCGCGGGAGCGGCAGGCGCATCGGCGTATTCGATGACCGCGAGGCCTTCGGCGAGCTTCAGCGCGGTCTCGAAACTTTCCGCGAGGCGCTGGCCGATATCGGGCCTGACAACGATGCGATCGACGACGACGTCAATGTCATGTGGAAACTTCTTGTCGAGTACGGGCGCTTCGGCGAGTTCATGGAAGGTGCCGTCGATCTTGACGCGCTGAAAGCCCTTCTTGAGATATTCGCCCAGCTCCTTGCGGTACTCACCTTTGCGGCCGCGCACCACCGGCGCCAGCAGATAGAGCCGCGTGCCTTCCGGCAGCGCCAGCACGCGGTCGACCATCATCGAGACGGTCTGGCTCTCGATCGGAAGACCCGTCGCCGGCGAATAGGGAATGCCGACGCGCGCCCACAGCAGGCGCATGTAATCGTAGATCTCGGTGACGGTGCCGACGGTCGAACGCGGATTCTTCGAGGTGGTCTTCTGCTCGATGGAGATGGCCGGCGACAACCCGTCGATCTGGTCGACGTCCGGCTTCTGCATCATCTCGAGGAATTGCCGTGCGTAAGCTGACAGCGACTCCACGTAGCGGCGCTGGCCTTCGGCATAGATCGTATCGAAGGCAAGCGATGACTTGCCGGAGCCGGACAGGCCGGTGAACACCACCAGCTTGTCGCGCGGGATCGTCAGGTCGACATTCTTGAGATTGTGCTCGCGGGCGCCGCGGATGGTGATGCTGCGCATGTTCGCGGCGGCCTGCTGCCGCTTGGCCTTGATGATCTCGTCCATAACAGGCAATTCCCCAGCGCGCGGTGCGCGCACATCCGGGCGCGCACCGCCGGCCGGGCCGGGATCAACGCCGATTGATTGTCATCGGAACATAGGAAGAACGAGAACGGATTTCCAGTGCTCCGCACCAGCCTTCAACGGTTTCTTGGCGAAGGAGTTGCGGATTGGTCCGCAAACAACAATGGCCGGCGGCGCGGGACCAGCCTTGTCGGTATCGCCATATGTCTGTGCCGAACAACAAAAAGCCCGGCACGAGGCCGGGCTGAGTTGTTCTGGAGTCGACAGAGAGGGTCAACAAGCCTCAGTACTTCGCGATAACGGGACCGCCCCACTTGTAGTTGATGCGTGCGGTGACCACGTCGACGTCCTGGCTGATGCGATCGATGCGTGAGGTCACAGGAAGCGTCACAGCGGTGAAGCTGTTGCTGCTGGTCTGCATGAACAGATGGTCGTATTCGACCGCGAAGGACCAGTTCGGCGTGAAGCCATATTCCAGGCCAACGCCGACCGTACCGCCCCAGCGGGTTTCGCTGGCGTTGTCGAACACGACATTGCCGGGCACGGTGTAGCCTCGATACTTGTCGCTGGTCACGGCGGCGCCGCCCTTCACGTAAAGAAGGGTGTTGTTCCAGGCGTAACCGATCTGGCCGGTGAACAGACCGAAGGCTTCGATCTTGGACCGGTTGCCGGTAGTACCGAGTGCGAGCTGGCTGACGTTCGAGCCCTTGAAGTCTGCCCAGTTGCCTTGTGCTTCCAGGCCGAACACCCACGCAGCGCTCTGCCAGCGATAGCCGATCTGGCCGCCTGCCGTGCCGCCGCTTGCGTCATGGCATCCCTCGCTGAAGGCCAGCGCGACACCGAGAACCTGGGTCGTGTCCCAGCATTTGCGGCTCGTTCCCCAACCGCCGTTGCCGCCGATATAGAAGCCGGTCCAGTCATAGACGGCGGCGATCATCGGAGGCGCCTTGGTGTACGGCCGTGCTGCGAGATCGGCCGCAGAAGCGGACGTCGCCGAGCCGAGAACAGCGAGGGCGGCGGATGCGAGCAGAATTTTCTTCATGGCATGGCTCCCCTTGTGAGTGCTTCAACTCTAGCGCGATTCAGGCGATCAGGCTGTGCCTTCCTTGCAACGGAGAAAAACAAACGTAATGGTTGCGTGAAAATTTACGCGTTACAGTCGTGGGTAGTATTCGACCGCAGGCAATGGGCGAGCTCTTATCTCTCCGAAGCCGGGCTTCCAGCCAAACGAAAAGGCCGGCGTTTCCGCCGGCCTTTCCGTAGTCACGAGCCTGAAATCAGGCGCGAAGCTCAGTACTTCGCGACAACCGGGCCACCCCAGTTGAAGCGGTAGTTCAGGCCAGCCTTGACGGTGTGCTCGTCGTTGCGGGACGACAGGCCGATGATGCCAGCCGGCGACGGAGCAGCGAAGGTGGTCTTGCCGAAGTCGTAATACTGATATTCGACCTTGCCCGACCAGTTCTGGGTGAACAGGTATTCGAGGCCGGCGCCGACGGTGTAACCGTCATGCTTGGTGCCAGCTGCGAAGGCAACCGGAGTGCCGACGCCGGTCAGGACCAGCGATTCGTTGAAGTCGGAGTAGGCGTAGCCGCCCTTCACGTAGAGCAGTGCCGGACCCCAAGTGTAACCGATGCGACCGGTAACCGAGGCGAGGCCCTTCTGGTTCAGGTTGTAGGTGACGCCTGGCGTGGTGAGGAAAGCGACGTTGGTGTTGTTCGAACCAACCCAGCTGTACTGACCTTCGATGCCGAACACCCAGTTCGGAGCGAACTGATAGTCATAGCCGATCTGCACACCGCCGAGGAAACGGCCATCCGAATTGTCCGTGGTGCCGCCGAAGCCGTTTGAACCGTTGAACGCGCCGCCGACGTGACCGCCGATGTAGAAGCCGGTCCAGTTGTAGATCGGGGCGGGAACGTAGGCCGGAGCCTTAGTGTAGGGACGAGCGGCCAGGTCAGCGGCCATTGCCGGAACCGAAGCGCCCAGAGCGATCAGGGCAACGGTGCCCAACAGAAACTTCTTCATGTGAATTCTCCCCAAAATTGCTTCGCGTCGGCGAAGCCTCGTGTCCCGGCGCAAGCGCCAAATGCAATTCAGTGATCGAAATATACGCAAGTCTGCCAAAAAGTCCGTCACCCAAATAGCACACTCGTCTTCGATGTTTGGCCGTTTCTAAGTTAATGAAAGGTATATGAATTTTTGCGGGGCGCGGTTCCCTTCGGGTTCCACTATTGCTCGACTCAGACGCGACAGCGACGACTCGGTACTTCGTTGTCGCCCAACAATTCGCCAAGGGGTGTCCTTGAGAACAAAAATGGAACATGCTATATGGGAGGACGATCATATAAGAGATCGTGGATAACCCGGTCGCGGGGCCTGCGCGGGAGCGCGGACCGTATAGGGTCCCATCATCAGCGGCGTTTGCGCGCGGGCCAGGGCCTGCGCCGGCGCCCAATCAGCAAATTCAGGTTCGAGCGTAGGAGAGTGGCATGGCGGGTAGCGTCAACAAGGTGATTTTGGTCGGCAATCTCGGCAAGGACCCAGAAGTCCGCCGGATGCAGAACGGCAATCCGGTCGTCAACCTGACCGTCGCGACCTCGGATACCTGGCGCGACAAGGGCACCGGCGAGCGCAAGGAAAAGACCGAGTGGCATCGTGTCGTGATCTTCAGCGAAGGTCTCGCCAAGGTCGCCGAGCAGTATCTGAAGAAGGGCGCCAAGGTTTATATCGAAGGCGCGCTGCAGACCCGCAAATGGACCGATCCGCAGGGTGTCGAGAAATACTCCACCGAGATCGTGCTGCAGGGCTTCAATTCGACACTGACCATGCTCGACGGCAAGGGCGGCGGCGCGGGTGGTGGCGGCGGTTACGGCGGCGATGACATGGGCGACAGCTTCGGCGGCGGCCAGTCGAGCGCTCCGCCGCAGCGCCGCGTGGCCGCACCGGCAGGTGGCGGTGGTGGCCGCGGCAGCGACATGGATGACGACATCCCGTTCTGACTGTTGGTTGGAGCTGTGTGTAAACTAAAAAACGCTTTCGTCGCTTCTTCAATGACTTAGTGTTTTTCAGCTTCCGGATTGCCGACGAGACTCGAATCAGATTCTGTGGGGCCCGCTTGTGTAAACAAGGGGGGCTTTCGTTTGATAAATCAACGCATTGCCAGCCGATTTCGCGTAAAGCCCGTTGTAATGGAGGGCGGCGTACAGGGAGAGCGGGCTGCCGGACACTTGGGCTACTCGCTACAGCGCCATATTCCTCAGGAGCAAAGCCGGATCGATCAACACGATGTTGAAGGTGCTTCGCTCGATCGCGGCGACCGAAGAGTGGGCCGCATTGCGCGGGGTCAGCCTGATCGAGCGGCTGGAGACCGGCGATCTACTGACGCAGGAGGAAACCGTCGATCTCGTGAACTCGCTTCGTCTTGCACGCTCACCTGCCGTGGGAGGGCATGAGGCGTCGGTGACGCGAGAGGTGGTGGCTCCGAATAGCTGAGCACAACATTCGCATGATGGCCGCGCTCGTTGAGCCGCTTGCACAGCGCGTGGGCGAAGGTGGTCTTTCCTGCGGCTGCCGGGCCAAAGAATTCGATGATCATGCTCCCGAACCTCAAGAGGTTGTTGGTGCCTGCACGATTCGCCGAGGGTCCTGCACCTGAGGAAACAGGCGTTCCCGCTTTCGCGCCGCGACAATAAAACTCTCCGCCAATAATCCCGGCACCTTGAGCCTCCGGCACGCCTTTTCGAATGGCTCGATCAGCGCCTCGCAGAGATGTGGAAACAACCGGCCCGGTCGCGGGAGATAGCCGTAATACGTGCTCTCCACGACCTCAAATCCCTCATCCGACAGCAGGCTTGAAAATTGATACAAAGTCAGGGTGTTTCGAGGTCTGCTCGGATATGCCCAGTTCAGGACACGACTGAACGACCCGATGGGTGACGTTGCATTGAGCTGGATATTGCACACCAATACGCCGTCGTTGCGAAGATGCCGATAGATCGCCCGCAATGCGTCGCGCCTAAGCGTGTCTTCTGCATTCAAGAAGAACCGAAATGCGGTGGCAACGTCAAATGTCTGTTCGAGAGGAACCTTGGTGACGTCGACGCATAGCAGCGTCACGTTGTCTGGCACCGAAGCTGCCGAAAGCATCGCTTCTGACACATCGACCCCGACAACCGAGCCGAACAACCGAGCGGCGACCTTCGCAATGCGTCCGGTTCCGCAGGCGAAGTCGAGGCTTGTTCGCTGTGGCCCTCCGAGCCGGCGCAGAATGCTTTCGAGCAAGGGCTGTTCGACGTCCCGCCACAATGCCGCGCAATGGCCCACCTCGAAGGTGCTGACGTAGTCGGCAACGACATCAACCGACTGGTGGCTCGCGCGATAGCTGAACGTGTCTCCGTTGAGCATAAGGATATGTCCCTCGAGTCCGCCGACGCTAACCTCGATGTCGGGACGACGTCTTCATGCATTCGCACGATGCCGGAACGGAGCGATGATCGCTCGGGAAGGCCAACGAGGCCTGGCCGTTCGGAGGGGTCCGCGGATCCGAACAGTCATTCAAATGAACGTTGGTGTGGTTTGTAATCCGGCTAAGCTCTGACCTGCAGGTAAATGACAGCTTGTTCCGAGGCGCTGGGCATTCCACCATGATCATCGAGTTATTTGGGCCGCCTGGTGCAGGCAAGACCACACTTCTTCGCGGCCTCTGCCGGGGGCTGGCGCAAGAAGGCATCAACCTGAAGACAGTGAACGGTTATCGCCTGATTGAATATGCGTCGGCCCAGGATGACGGCCCGGAGACGCGCCATGGCATTGGGCGTATTGGCAGAAAGATTGCCACCTCCGGTCCTGTCTTGCTATCGACCCTGCCGAAGGACGGTGTCGCGGCGCGGCTTCTAGCATCAATCCCGCTACGAAGCCGCACATGGTCATGGCGCATGAAGGTCGACATCGCTCTACTGTGCGAATCTTGGCGTAAAGCGCAGGAATCGGAAGGTTACTTCATTTTTGAAGAAGGCCTGATCCAGGCATTGTGTGCGCTGGTTTTGCTGGCGCGAACTCCAAGCATTGACGTGGTTCGTGACTGCCTAGCGTTCCTGCCGCGACCGGACCTGCTTGTCCAGCTCGATGCGCCGCAGGAAACGTTGCGCCGCCGTCTTACGGATCGGCATGCGCACCAGCCGCTCATCGAAGTCCTCCTGTTCGAACTCGGCGTGGACAGGGGCTTGAAGCAGGCCAATATCTCAAGGGAGATCGGCGAGTGCTTGCGCCGGGACGGATGGTCCTTGATACAAGTCAACGGTGCCGACCCCCTCAATTTCGATAAGGTCATCACGCGAGTCCTGGGAGAGCATATCAATGAGACCGCCCTGGGTGACCAAGGCGATAAAAGCCAAACCACTGGATTAGCTGGCAACTATGAACTTGATGGATCTCAACATTTCGCACGAGGGCCTGGTGGCAGCATCTGACGCTCGCTCACGATTTGAATCATTGCGTGGTCGAGCCCCGGTCCGCCCGGAGCGAGGCATGGATACTTTGGGTCGCCTCGACTAGCGCGGTCCCCTGTCTCGGAGAGCCTTGCGTCCGAAACCAACCATTCAGCCACGATCAGCCCGTGAGGCGCGCACGAAACAAGGTGCAGCCGTCCGCCAGGCGCGACCTGGAGATATCCCGGAATCCAGCCTCGGTCACCGGCGCGCTCCTCGACCGCCTCACGCATCACGTCCATAACCACATATAATCCTTCTGATCTGCTGTCAGGACGTCCTGAACTTCTGCATCGCGCGCTGTGAGCTGATTGCTTGCAGCGCGTTTTGCTTTTTGAGGGTGCGGTTAGCTGTGGCAACGTGGCGGCAATATGATCTTTACAATGGAAAGATTTCTGCGATGGTGAGCTGATGCTGCCTCCTGAACACGAGGGCCACCATGTCGCTTCAGCCGCTGCTTGATGCCGCCGCTCCAATCCCGCTGCATGCTTTTGCGGCCATGGTCGCATTCGTGCTCGGTGTCGTTCAATTGATCGCGCCCAAGGGCACGCTGCCACACAGGACGCTCGGCTGGATCTGGGTGATCCTGCTCGCCACCGTTGCGATCAGTTCGTTTGGGATCCATGGCCATAGCTACCGGCTGTGGCGAGACTGGAGTCCGATCCACCTGCTGTCGATCCTGGCGCCGGTAATGCTGGTTGTCGCAGTGATCGCCGCGCGCCGGCACCGCGTCAGGGCGCATGCCATCACCATGATTTCGATCTTCGCCGGCGCCCTGGTGATCGCCGGCGTGTTCACCCTCGTGCCCGGCCGGGTCATGCACACCGTGGTGTTCGGTCGCTAGATTGCCGCAAGACGGCCGCATGATTTTCGCAAGATTCGGCTGCTTGGGGCTGGCTTATTCGAGGCCACTTCACAAGCCCTGTTCAGCTCCCGTAAGCATTTGAAAAATCAGCAAGAAAATAGGGCTTCGCGCGTTGCTGATGGGGTGGCTTGAAGGCGCGCGATGCGCTATATGATTCCCAGCAAAACCTGACCGGAAATCATCCTTGTCCGATAAAGAAGACCAGAAGCCTGGGGAGCCACCGGCCCCCTCGGATGTTCGTCCCGTATCCATCCTCGACGAGATGAAGCGTTCGTATCTCGATTACGCCATGAGCGTGATCGTGGCGCGTGCGTTGCCTGATGCGCGCGACGGCTTGAAGCCGGTGCATCGGCGCATTCTCTACGCGATGTATGAGAACGGCTTCGAATGGAACAAGCCCTATCGCAAGTCCGCGCGAACCGTCGGCGACGTCATCGGTAAGTATCATCCGCATGGCGATCAGTCGGTCTATGACGCCATGGTTCGCATGGCGCAGGACTTCTCGATGCGCGTGCCGCTGATCGACGGTCAGGGCAATTTCGGCTCGGTGGACGGCGATCAGGCCGCCGCGATGCGATACACGGAATCGCGCCTGACCAAGATCGCGCAGGGGCTGCTCGACGATATCGACAAGGACACGGTCGACTATCAGGACAACTACGACAGTTCCGAACGTGAGCCGAAGGTTCTGCCGGCGAAGTTCCCGAACCTCCTGGTCAATGGCGGCGGCGGTATCGCCGTCGGCATGGCGACCAATATCCCGCCGCACAATCTCGGCGAAGTCATCGATGCTTGTGTGGCGCTGATCGACGATCCCTCGCTGTCCATCGACGATCTGAACAAGATCATCCCGGGTCCGGATTTCCCGACCGGCGGCATCATCCTCGGTCGTGCCGGCATTCGTTCGGCCTATCACACCGGCCGCGGTTCCATCGTGATGCGCGGCAAGGTCGCCATCGAGCCGACGCGCAAGGATCGCGAAGCGATCATCGTCTCGGAAATCCCGTACCAGGTGAACAAGGCCACCATGGTCGAGCGTATCGCCGAGCTGGTGCGCGACAAGAAGATCGAAGGCATCTCCGATCTCAGAGATGAATCCGATCGTGACGGCTATCGCGTCGTCGTCGAATTGAAGCGCGATGTCGTGCCCGAGATCGTGCTGAACCAGCTCTACAAGTATACGCCGCTGCAGACCAATTTCGGCGCCAACATGGTTGCGCTGGATGCCGGTCGGCCGTTGCTGATGAACCTGAAGGATCTGCTGACGATCTTCGTCGCATTCCGCGAACAGGTCGTCACGCGCCGTACCAAATTCCTGCTCAACAAGGCCCGCGACCGCGCGCATATCCTTGTCGGTCTCGCCATTGCGGTGGCGAATATCGACGAGATCATCCGTGTGATCCGCACCTCGCCGGATCCGACGACGGCACGTGATATCTTGATGGAGCGCCGCTGGCCGGCACAGGACGTCGCGGCGATGATCACGTTGATCGACGATCCGCGCCATCGTCTTGAAGAGGACGGCACGGCACGCCTGTCGTTCGAACAGGCCAAGGCCATTCTCGATCTGCGCCTTGCACGCCTGACGGCTCTGGGTCGCGAGGAAATTTCCGACGAACTCGACAAGCTCGCCATCGAGATTGCCGATTATCTGGAAATCCTGCGTTCGCGCGCGCGCGTGCAAACCATCATCAAGGATGAGCTTGGTGCGGTAAAGTCGGAATTCGCGACGCCGCGCAAGACCGTCATCATGGAACAGGAAGGCGAGGTCGAAGACGAAGACCTGATCCAGCGCGAAGACATGGTGGTGACGGTGTCGCATCATGGTTACGTCAAGCGCGTGCCGCTTTCGACCTATCGTGCCCAGCGCCGCGGCGGCAAGGGTCGTTCGGGCATGGCAACGCGCGACGAGGATTTCGTCTCGCGCCTGTTCGTGGCCTCGACCCATACGCCGGTGCTGTTCTTCTCGTCGCGCGGTCAGGTCTACAAAGAAAAGGTCTGGCGTCTGCCGATCGCGCCGCCAAACGGCCGAGGCAAAGCGATGATCAACATCCTGCCGCTGGAGCAGGGCGAGCGTATTACCACGATCATGCCGCTGCCTGAAGACGAGGCGACGTGGGAAACCCTGGACGTGATGTTCGCGACCACCGGCGGCAATGTTCGCCGCAACAAGCTGTCGGACTTCGTCGATGTCCGCCGCTCGGGCATCATCGCGATGAAGCTCGACGAGGGCGAAGCCATCGTCGACGTGCAGATCGCGACCGAACATGACGACGTGCTGCTGACCGCTGCTGGCGGCCAGTGCATCCGTTTCCCGGTGACCGATGTGCGTGTGTTCCAGGGCCGCAGCTCCATGGGCGTACGCGGCATCTCGCTGGCGGACGGCGACAAACTGATCTCGCTGACGATCCTGCGCCACCTCGAGGCCAATTCCGACGAGCGCGCGGCCTATCTGCGCCGGGCCAACGCGGTGCGCCGCGGCGGTGCCGAGGAGCGGGCTGATGTGGCGGACGAAGCTGCGGCTTCCGCGGAGACCGAAGAGGCGACCGGCGCCATCGAGCTTGGCGAGCAGCGCTATGTCGAGATGTCTGCATCCGAGCAGTTCGTGCTGACCATCAGCGAGAACGGCTATGGCAAGCGGACTTCATCGTTCGAGTACCGAACCACTGGCCGCGGCGGCAAGGGTATCGTTGCGATGTCGGTCAATGGCCGCAATGGCAAGCTGATCGCCTCGTTCCCGGTCGAAGACAGCGACCAGATCATGCTGGTCACCGACAAGGGACAGCTCATCCGTTGTCCGGTGGAAGGCATCCGCATCGCCGGCCGCTCGACCCAGGGCGTCATCGTGTTCAACACGGCTGACGATGAGCATGTGGTCTCGGTGGAGCATATCGGCGAAGCCGGCGAGGGCGATGAGCCCGAGGCTGGTGCAGCAGCTCCGGAGGCGGAGGGCTAAGGCTCTCCGCAGCGGCTGTGACACGTTGAGAAAAACCCGCGGTTCATACCGCGGGTTTTTCTTTTATGTACGTGATGTGCGGGAGGGGGTGAGCGAAGCGAGAACCCATCACCTCGCGCGGGGGTTAAATCTCGATTTCGGTGCCAAACTCGACGACCTGTTTGGTCGGCACGCCGAAGAACGCTGCGGAGCGTTCGGCGTTACGCTGCAGGAACGCGAATACGGTTTCGCGCCACACCGCCATGCCGGCGACCTTGTCGCTGGGAATGATGGTCTCCCGGCCGATGTAATAGGTGATGTCGGCGAGGTCGATGCCAGGCAGCTTGCCCTGTTCTGAAGCCAGACCGAGCCCGTCCGAAATCGTTGGATACTGCATGAAGCCGTAATGCAGGATGACCCGCGTGATCCCTTCGATCACTTCGATGATCTCGGCGCGATCGGCATCCGGGATGCGTGGCACTTCGGCGATCAGCACGGTCACCAGAATGACGCGCTGATGCAGAACGTGGTTGTGCTTGACGAATTGCGTCAGTGCCAGCGGTACACCGTTCGGCATGGATGCCAGGAACACAGCGGTGCCGTTGAGACGCGCATGGCAGCGACTGACGGCCGTCTCGATCAGGTCCTCTTCGGGTTGACGCAATTTGGCCCGGGCGTTTTCAACCAGTTTGACACCGCTACGCCAGGTCAACATCAGGAACGCGACTGCGCCGGCCAACAGCAGCGGAAACCAGCCGCCCTCGAACAGCTTCGTGGAATTGGCGGCGAAGAAGATGCAATCGATGATGAAGAAGAAGCCGTTCACCGTCACGACGAGAAGCGGCGGATAGCCCCATTGCAGCGCGACCAGCGCGGCGAGCAAAGTAGTGATCGCCATCAGCAGCGATACGGCAATGCCATAGGCGCCTGCCAGGGCGTCCGATGTGCCGAAGCTGAGCACGGCGGCCAGCGTCGCCGCTGCCAGCAGCCAGTTCACCAGCGGCACATAGATCTGGCCCATCGCGTGGCTGGTCGTGTGCCGGATCTGCATCCGCGGCAGGAAGCCGAGCTGGATCGATTGCTGCGTCAGCGAGAACACACCGGAGATGATAGCTTGCGAGGCGATCACCGTCGCGACAGTGGCAAAGGCCACCAGCGGGTAGTGCAGCCAGTCCGGCGCCAGTTGATAGAACGGGTTATCGACGGCGGTGGGGTCGGCGATCAGCAGTCCCGCCTGGCCGAAATAGTTCAGCACCAGCGCCGGCAGCGCGATGGCAAACCAGGCGAGCCGGATCGGCATCCGTCCGAAATGACCCATATCGGCATACATCGCTTCACCGCCTGTCACGGCAAGGAAGGCCGCGCCGAGAATGGCAAAGCTGATGTGGAAGTCCTGATGGATCAGGAATTCGAAGGCATAAAGCGGGCTGACGGCAGCGAGCACGCCGGGCGATTGCACGATGCCATGGATGCCGAGCAGCGCGAGCACGGCAAACCAGCCCAGCATCACCGGCCCGAAGATGCCGCCGATGAAACCGGTGCCCTTGCTCTGCATCAGGAACAGTCCGATCAGAATGATGACGGTGAGCGGGACCACCAACGGCGCCAGTGACGGTGCATCGACCTTCAGGCCTTCAATGGCCGACAGGACCGAGATCGCCGGCGTAATGGCGCCGTCACCATAGAGCAGGGCGGCGCCGACGAGACCGACGACCAGCAAATGTATGCGCCATGTACCCGGCTCTGCGTTGCGCGCGTGCAGCAGTGCCAGCAGCGCGACGATGCCGCCTTCGCCGCGATTGTCGGCGCGCAGAATCAGAAGCGCGTATTTCAGGGAGATAATGAGGATCAACGCCCAGAGGATCAGCGATACCACGCCGAGCGTTGCTTCGGGCGTGAGAGGCCCGCCATGGGCCGCTGCCTTCACGGCTTCCTTGAGTGCATAAAGGGGGCTGGTGCCGATATCGCCATAGACGACGCCGAGCGCGCCGATCGTTGCCGTGAGAGGAAGTCCGCCAGAGTGGCCTGGCGATGCGGCTGGGATGGCGGTCACTGGCAGCCCTCACGGGACTCGCGCTTTCACGATCGCGCTTGACCGTCAGTCTGCGACGTTGCGTCGCGAATTGCTATGAAATTAGTTGAAGTAGCTGTCGCGAGAATTTCACTGAACTATGCATCGCGCCGCGGCGGGGGAGTGTAGTTCGATTACCCGGATTAAGTATCAGTACACCCCCGGCCCTGGCCGGGGCGCGGTATCCTTTGCCGCTTAGCGACGCTCGGTGGTCACGAGGCGGACTTCGCGGACAGTGATCGTCTTGCTGGCTGCGTTACGCAGGCAGGAGGCCTCGAAGTTCGGCCAGGCCTGCTCGGAGCAGTTGCGACCTACCGTGTGGATGTCCAGGCGGTCGGCCTTGGCGAGGGCCACCGGCACCGACGCCTCGACCTTCGGGGCGAAGCCCGGCAGAACGGTGAGGGCGGCTGCGATGAAAGCTGCGACGGCAACTGCTGAGAGAGTCTTGATCATGACGGTCCCCTGTCATTCAGGCCGTTTTGGCCCGGTTTGTTTGTCGCTTCCTGTGCTTGCCTGATTAATCAGACCCGGTTTCAGGAAGTTGTCGTGTCCGGGCAAAGTGGTTTCATCCGGCCCGGTTTATGTTTCATCCGAACGCGTGTGACGACACATGAGGCTGGAAAACCCAGTGTTTTCAGTATCGTCCCTGCGTACCCAGTAGACGCACTGACCGGCCTCCCGGTTCGAGTCCGGGGCAAAAATAATCACCTGCCATTCGGCCCCGGCGGGCGGAACCAAGTCGGCTTGCGGCTCGAACGGGGGCGGGGTAGGAGGGGGAATGCCTCGTATCGCGCTTTATCCCGGTTCATTCGATCCCGTCACCAATGGCCATCTCGATGTGGTCCGCCATGCCGTTGGCCTGTGCGACAAGCTCGTGGTCGCGATCGGCGTCCACCCTGGCAAGAAGCCGCTGTTCTCGACAGACGAGCGGCTGGAGATGGTGAAGCAGGTGTTCGGACCGCTGGCCTCAGCCGCCGGCTGCGAATTCGACTGCACGACCTATGACAATCTCACCACCACACTGGCGCAACAGATCGGTGCGACCATCATGATCCGCGGGCTGCGCGACGGCACCGATCTGGATTACGAGATGCAGATCGTCGGCATGAACGAGACCATGGCGCCGGATGTGCAGACGGTATTTCTTCCGGCCTCGGTCAGCGTCCGCCCGATCACCGCCACACTGGTCCGGCAAATCGCCGCCATGGGCGGCGACGTTTCGGCTTTCGTCCCGGACGCGGTTGCCAAGAGCCTCAAGTCCAAATTCGCCGCTTAATCAAACGCCGGCTGACCGGCCTTCTCTGATCCGGAGTTTCCATGATCCGTATAGTCGCACTTGCTGCCGCGCTGATCTTCGCGGTTCCCGCTGTCGTGCAGGCACAAGCTCCGGCCACTGCGCCGCTTCCGGCCGGCCTCGACAAGGCCAATTCCATCGTGATCGACACGACCAAGGGCCGGATCATCATCAAGCTGCGCACCGATATCGCTCCGCAGCACGCCGAGCGCATCAAGCTGCTCGCCCGCGAAGGTTACTACAACAACGTACCGTTCCACCGCGTGATGGACGGCTTCATGGCACAAACCGGCGACGGCAAGAACTTCAACGGCACCGGTGGATCGAAGTATCCGAACCTGAAGGCCGAATTCTCGCAGGTGCCGTACAAGCGCGGCGTGGTCGGCATGGCACGTGCCGGCGATCCGGATTCGGCCAATTCGCAGTTCTTCATCATGTTCGCTGAAGGCTCGTCCCTGAACGGCAAGTATACCGTGGTTGGCGATGTCGTCGCCGGCATGGACGTGGTGGACAAGCTCAAGAAGGCGCCTCCCGGCTCGGCCAGCGGTGCCGTGACTGACCCTGACAAGATGGTCAAGGTTCAGGTCGCTTCCGACATCAAGTGAGCATCATGATGCCGCGATGCAGGGTGATTGCTCTGCTCGCGGCATCATTGCTGTCTGGTGTCCTTCAGACGCATCCGGCATCGGCGCAGTCTGACGCCGTGAGCACGCTGGAGGGCATGTTCGGAAGGCTGAAAGCGTGCTGGCAACCGCCGGCATTGCCGCGCGGTCATCCGGGCATGGAGATCACGGTGCTGTTCAGCTTCAAACGATCCGGTGAACTTCTCGGAAGGCCGCGAATTACCTTCGAGACGCCGGATGCCTCTGAGGCCGACAGCGTTGCCTACCGAACGGCTGTGATGGAGACATTGCAACATTGCACGCCGATGCCATTTACCGGGGGCCTGGGCGACGCGGTCGCTGGACGCCCCTTCCGAGTGCGGTTTGACGACCGCCGAAACAAACCCAAACCAGTAGAGAGACGAGCATGGCTGTTACCGAGAATACTTTGATCCTTGAAACCACCCAGGGTCCCGTCACCATCGAGATGCGCCCGGATCTGGCACCGGGCCATGTCGCCCGTATCAAGGAGCTCGTGCGCGAAGGCTTCTACGACGGTATCGTCTTCCACCGCGTCATCGATGGCTTCATGGCGCAGACCGGCTGCCCGCAGGGCACCGGCACCGGCGGTTCGGGCAAGAAGCTGAAGGCCGAATTCAATAACGAGCCGCATGTGCGCGGCACGCTGTCGATGGCCCGTGCGGCCAGCCCCGATTCTGGCGACAGCCAGTTCTTCATCTGCTTCGACGACGCGTCCTTCCTCAACAAGCAGTACACCGTCTGGGGCAAGGTCACCGAAGGCATGGAAAACGTCGACAAGATCAAGCGCGGCGAGCCGGTGCAGAACCCCGACAAGATCGTCAAGGCCACCATGGCCGCTGACGCGGCCGCCTGATACAGGCGCATGCCGGGCTTCGGCCCGGATCATCTGACGAATGGGATGGGTTGCCGGGCGATGCCCGGCAATGCCATTTAGGGCCATGCGTACCGACATTTTCGATTTCGAGCTTCCTGCCGAGAACATCGCGTTGCGGCCCGCCAGCCCGCGCGATGCTGCGCGGCTGCTTGTGGTTCAGCCGGGTATCGGCGTGCAGGATCATGTCGTCTCGGATCTGCCGACCTGGCTGAAGCCCGGCGATCAGCTCGTAGTCAACGATACCAGGGTTATCTCGGCGCAGCTCAGCGGCCGCCGCATCGGCCGCGAGACTGAACCGAAGATCGATGCGACGCTGATCAAGCGGCTCGATGGTTCGCGCTGGCAGGCGCTGGTGCGACCTGCGAAGAAGTTGGCCGAAGGCGATACGGTTCGCTTCGGTAATGAAGGCCGCGTTTGCCTGCTCGGACATCTCGACGCTTTGGTCGAGCACAAGGGCGAAGCCGGCGAGATCATCTTCTCCTTCTCGTTTCATGGGCCGGCGCTGGATCAGGCGATTGCCGAACTCGGCGCGCCGCCGCTGCCGCCTTACATCGCCGGAAAGCGCGCGCCGGACGAGCGCGACACCGCCGACTATCAAACCATGTTCGCCGCCAATGACGGGGCTGTTGCAGCACCTACTGCGGGATTGCACTTCACGCCGGCGCTGGAAGCTGCCTTGAAGGCGCGTGGCGTCGGCCTGCATCGCATCACGCTGCATGTCGGGGCCGGGACGTTCCTGCCGGTGAAGGTCGACGACACCGCCGAACACAAGATGCATTCCGAATGGGGTACGATCTCGCGCGCAACGGCGGATGCGTTGAACACAGCGCATGCGGCCGGCGGACGCGTCGTTGCCGTCGGCACGACCTCGATGCGCCTGCTGGAAAGCGCGACGTCCGAGGACGGCGTTATTCATCCGTTCGCCGACGAGACTGCGATCTTCATCACGCCCGGCTATCGCTTCCGCGCCGTCGATATCATGCTCACGAATTTCCACCTGCCGCGTTCGACGCTGTTCATGCTGGTCTCTGCCTTTGCCGGCATGGATACGATGAAGCAGGCCTATGCCCATGCCATCGCGACCGGCTATCGTTTCTATTCATACGGCGACGCCAGTCTGCTGTTTCGGGACACAAGCAATCAATGACCGTCGCCAATCATTTCGAACTGCTGCGCACTGACGGCACGGCACGCAGGGGCCAACTGACGACGCCGCACGGTGTGGTCCGTACACCGGCTTTCATGCCGGTCGGCACCCTTGGCGCAATGAAGAGCCTGCACTGGCGCGACGTGCGCGATGCCGGCGCCGATATCGTGCTGGGCAATACCTACCACCTGATGTTGCGTCCCGGCGCGGCACGCGTCGCGTCGTTCGGCGGGTTACAGAAATTCACGACCTGGAACGGCCCGATGCTGACCGATTCCGGCGGCTTCCAGGTGATGTCGCTGGCGCAGTTGCGCAAGGTGACCGAGCAGGGCGTCACGTTCCGCTCGCATATCGACGGCGCCAAGTTCGAACTGACGCCGGAGCGCGCCATCGAGATCCAGCGGCTGCTGAATTCCGACATCGCGATGCAGCTCGATGAATGCGTGCGGCTGCCGGCGGAACGCGCCGATATCGACCGCGCTATGCAGCTGTCGCTGCGCTGGGCCGAGCGCTGCAAGCGCGCCTTCGAGACGGCGCCCGACGGCTACATGCTGTTCGGCATTGCGCAGGGCGGCGACGTGCCGGAACTGCGCCGCGCCAGTGCGCGCGGGCTCATCGACATCGGTTTTCATGGCTATGCGATCGGCGGCCTCGCGGTGGGCGAGCCGCAGGCGGTGATGCTGGCGATGATTGAGGAAGTGATCCCGATCCTGCCGTCGGACCGGCCGCGCTATCTGATGGGCGTGGGCACGCCGGATGATATGCTGGAAGCGGTAGCGCGCGGCGTCGACATGTTCGACTGCGTGATGCCGACGCGTAACGGCCGCCACGGCATGGCCTTCACACGCTATGGCCAGATCAATATGCGCAATGCGCGGCATCAGGACGATCCGCGGCCGCTGGACGAAGAGAGCACCTGGCCGGCCGCGCGAGACTATTCGCGCGCCTATCTGCATCACCTCGTGCGCTCCGGCGAAACGCTGGGCGCGATGCTGCTGTCGGAAATCAACATCGCCTATTACCAGAGCCTGATGCAGGGTATCCGCGCAGCCATCGAGGCCGGAACGTTCGAAGAGTTTCGGGCGCATACGCGTGAGTGCTGGGCACGTGGCGATATTCCGCCGCGGTAACCGCTCGTCGCGCGTGGAGAAAACACTAACCTGTCCATCAACCTGTCAGGTTCATCGATCGTTTGTCTCGCGGTAACCGGCCGCAAGCATTTCCATAGCCTTGTATTGCCGGAAAAACCTGCGGCTGGGGCGGGCTGGGAATCCTGCCCACCGCTCTCCTGCGGGCACGTCGCGCGTGACGCCGCTGGCACCGGCTATCTGTGCGCCGTCGCCGATCGTCAGATGAGGAGCAATTCCAGTCTGGCCGCCTATTGCAACAAAACTCCCGAGAGTTGCGGACCCGGCAATTCCGACTTGCGCGGCGATGAGGCAGTGTCTGCCAATCGTCACGTTGTGGGCGACCTGTACGAGGTTATCGAGCTTCGTCCCTTCGCCGATAAACGTGTTACGGGTCGACCCGCGATCGATGGTCGTGTTTGCGCCTATTTCGACGCAGTCCTCAATAATGACGCCTCCGACCTGGAGAATTTTTATATGTCCGCCTTTGTCAGGCACGAATCCGAAGCCGTCCTGCCCGATCGATACGCCTGGATGGACAATGACGTGATTGCCGACAGTTGCGTGCGCAATGATAGCGCCGGCGCCGACCGAGCTATGGCTCCCGATGGTTACGTCTGGACCGATCACGACGTTTGACCCGATATAAGTGCGTTCACCGATCTTGGCGCGAGGACCGATCACTGCGCCGGGATCGATGGTAACCCCGCAATCGATGATGGCTGAAGCATGAATCGTGGCGTTTGGAGAAATGCCGACAGTCTCGAAAAGTGACCCCGGGATAGCCGCCCCTGGATAGAGCAACGCGAGGATTCTCGAGTAAATCAAATACGGCTGAGGTGTCACAAAAGAATAGGTCTCCTTTGGAACGGACGCGCTGAAGCGCGGGGAGACGAGACAAGCGCCCGCATTCGTCTGCCTCAAGGCCTCAAGATACTTGTGATTGTCCATATAGCTCAGCTCGCCGCGGCGCGCTGTCTCTAGCGCTGCCCCAGCCGAAATGAGGAAATCTTTTGTAACAAAAAGTAAGCCCGCGATGCCTGCGACCTCACTAGCGGTGATCGTGCGCTTGGGCACGAAGAAGGGAATTTGACCGGTCATGACCGACTCCAGTGCGGGTATCCCCTCGACCCGAGAGACGGCTTCTCCGCTGTAGACCCGACAGCTGGTTAGCACGGCTTGGGAACATCAGAAATGGCGAAGGTGTGACTGCGGCGTGGCCATTGCCTGGTGCACGCGTGACCAGGATCGCTAGTTTCTGGCTCTTAAGAGATGCGATGGTTGCGCGTCGTTGCAATATCGAAGCGACGGGTCTGGTCGGAGCAGCTGACGCGATTCGAGGGGGATCGCTGGATTTGCTTCGGAGACATTCTTTCAGTTCCGGCGGGCGAGAAGAAATAGTCTCTACGACGCTGCAAAATCTCCAAAGCTCGAGCGCTGCTTGAAGCTTGCTACACCTCAGCGAAGGCCTTTCAGCGAACGAGAGATCTGACCCGCGCAGTTTAACAGCGGCGGCATAAATCGTTTGCGCAGATCGCTGACCTTGACGCGCGCCAATGCTGCGCCGACGCGGACGTCGGTCGAGACGGATATGTCGAGCCTCGGTGCGAGCGGCTGCTTTTGTTTGGAGCGTCAATGACGCATGCGCGATGCTGGCAGCGTTCGCCTTACGGGGCGTATTGGTTGTCCCATTCGCGTGGAAAGCAGCCCTCGACGGGCAAGCAGAGGCGCGGAGAAGGCGATAGTCGCAATCGACGTCTTCCTCGGATCGCTGAGCAATCCAAGATCAGCTCACGCCGGTCCGCGCGAACAGCGCTAGTTGCAGACCGTCCGGCGAAATGCATGCTTGGTCACAAAGCCATAGCCGCATGTATCGCAGGTCCAGAGATAGCTGACGACGTCATCGGTGAGAAAGGCCGACGCTTCGGCAGCAATCATCGAGTCCGCACAAACCGGGCAGGTCGGAAGATCGCTGCCACGCGGCGCGGGATGGGACGTTTTGGTCGTACGGACTTCAGCTGATGCTGACATCGTGACCTCCTTCGTCGTCTCATCGGACATGACACGATCCTAATCCGATTTGTTTGACCGTGTCGCAACACAAATGCGTTGCTTTGAAGTTTTTTACTTCACAGCATGTTTGTCGCAGCGCGTTCACCTTTGTGCGATGCCGCGTGCGTCACGAAGAATGCGCCTGTTACGATGAATGACATTTGTAAAATTTGCTGACACTGCCGGTCGTGCAGCAGAGGCGAGTAGCTGCCACATCGCGCCCTTGGTGCGGACGCATCTTCGGAGGCACGGTGGAAGCGATTGTGCAGCCGCTCAGCGGGCGCTATCTCTCGTCGGCAACGTTTGAAGGAATCTGACCCAGATGGCACAGCCCCCGCGACGCCCGCGCACTCTCCAGGATGCCCGCACCGAGGCGGAGGCGGCGTTCAAGAAGACGACCACCAAACCGGTCGAGGCACCGGTCGCCAAGGCAGCCATTCCCGGCGCGCGCGAACTGGTGTCGCTGCGGATCGATCAGGACGTGCTGGAATATTTCCAGCAGGACGGGCCGGGCTGGCAGGACCGTATGAATGATGCGCTGCGCAAGGCAGCCGGCAAGTAGGCTGCCGCTCTAGATCGCGGGCCTAGCGGTTAAGGAAGCCGCCAACGACGCCGCCGATGAAGCGGCCGGGACCGGCAGGATCGATGGCCGGGGCGGGCGCGGGCGCAGCCTGGCGCCGGACCACGGGGGCTTCCTCATAGGTCTGCTGTTGCACCTGGCGGCGCACCGGCTTCGCTGCGGGTGCCGGTTCCTCCTTCAGCGCGACGACCTCGGTGAGCAGTGCGGCATGCTGCACCTTGTTGAGATAGCCCGACGTCGGGTAACCGCGTGCCGCCTGCCACCGCGTGATCACGCCACGGGTCCCGGCATCGAAGCTGCCGGTCGCCTGGGTGTCGAAGCCAAGGCCGTTGAGACGGCGTTGCACGTCGCGGCGCTTCAGCTTGTCGAGGCCGATCTTGTCCTCGGTGAGCTGGTTGGCTTCCTCGGTAAACACGGCCTTGTCCACGCCCGGCGCAGCGGTACGCGGCGCCGTCGCGGCTTCCTGCAGTGCGGCGATACGGGCGAGGGCGAGGGGCTTGAACTGGCCGTTCGGATACATGGAAATGTAGGCGTTCAGTTCCTCCGGCCGGTTAGAGTCCTTGATCGAGCGCCAGAACTCAAGCTCGACATCGGAACCGGCGGTGGCCGCCGCGGGCATGGCGGCAGTGGGGCTGGCCGCGGCGACGGCGACCTGCGCCTGAACGTCCGGATTGAGATAGACTGCGCCGATCAGATTGGTGTGGCCCCAGGGCAGCTGGCCTTTGTTGGTTTCGTCCTGCACCTGCGCGCGCACTTTCGTCATCGCCTGCTGGATCTCGGCACCGGGCGTGGTGATGTTGTTCAACAGTGCGCGGGTAAACGGGCTGTTGCCGCCGCTCTTGCCGTCCAGCGCTGTCTGGCCGGGGCTGGTGGCGAATGCGATCAGCGTGCCTTCGCCGGACTTCATCTCGGCAAGGCCGGACGACACCGCGACGCTGCGCGTGGCAGATCCGCTGGAGCGGATCTTGGCGGCAAACGGATTGTCGCGGCAGGCATCGAGGAACACCAGCTTCACCTTGGCGTCGCCCATGGTCTGGTCGAGCGTGGTCTCGACATTGATGGCGGCACCGAGCTTGACGTCCATCTCCGACTTCAGATTGGCATCGATCGGCAAAAGGTAGTTGATGTTATTCACCGAGATACCGTGGCCGGCATAGAAGAACACCGCGACATCGGCGCCCTGCGCCTTGCGGCCGAAGTCGAGCAGCTTTTCGGTCATGCCGTCGCGCGTCAGGTTCGATCCTTCGATGACGTCGAAGCCGACATTGCGCAGCGCGCTCGCCATCGCCTTCGCGTCGATCGGCGGGTTCGGCAACGGATCGACATTCTTGTAGCTGCCATTGCCAACGACGAAAGCGACGCGCTTGTCGGCGAGCGCTGCATCCGCGCTGAACAGGATGGACAGCGCAGACAAAGCAAGAGCGAAGTGGCGCACGATACGATCTCCCCACGAATCCGGTCATTCGACCCTAGACACATTGGGAAAAGTACCAATTGCGGGCGTGCGCCAAAATGTCGAGACACGCACTCGGAGAATAAAATCGAAAAATGGAACCCGATGCGTCAGGCGGTCGCACGGATAGGCGGTCGATCGGTGCTGAGCAGGTTCAGCGTGTTGCCGGCCAGAATGAGAGCTGCACCGAGCAGCGTGAACATGTCGAGCCGTTCAGAATATAGTAACCATCCGATGGTGGCACTGAGTGGTACGCGCAGGAAGTCCATCGGCACGACCACCGTCGCATCGGCGTAGAGCATCGCGCGCGCCATGCAGAAGTGCGAGAAGGTGCCGCAGAAGGCGACTACGACAAGCCAGCCCCAGACATAGGCCGATGGCCACTGCCAGGCATAGAGCGCGGGGAAGACGCCGGCCACCGACTGCACCACGATCATCCAGAAGATGATCTTCAGCGCGCTGTCCGTGCGCGTCAGTGACTTGATCAATGTGATAGAGATGCCGAAGCCGAATGCGGCAGCCAGCGCGATCAGCTGGCCGGGATTGACGACGCCCGTGGTCGGGCGAACGATGACGATCACGCCGATCAGGCCGAGTACGATGGCGACGATCTTCCAGAGCGTCATGCGCTCGCCGAGAAAGAATGCCGCCATGATCGCGATCCAGATCGGCATGGTGAACTCGATGGAGACGAGCTGGCTCAGGGGAATGAGCGTAAGTGCGTAGAACCAGCCAAGCTGCGAGCCGTAATGCACGAGGTTGCGCGATACATGCGCCAGCGGCCGTGTGGTCCGCATGGCGCGGAAGCCGCCGTTGAAATACAGGATCGGCAACAGCATGACGAAGCCGAAGACCGATCGGATCTCCATCACCTGAAAGACATTCAGTTCGCGCAACGTCTCGCGACCGCCGATGGCGACGAACAGCATCAGAAGCAGCCAGCCGGACATCCACAGCGCGGCGCGGGCCTTCGACGGGGGGCGATCCATAATCCCTGAGAACCAGTTTCTTGCGCTGCGATGATTCACGCAGCGGTGTCAGCCTTACGGACAGGCTCTATCGGCGACATCGCCGGGCTTTGCAACGGACGAATCCGGTGGGGCTGCGTTGCGGCGGATGGTCCCGGGCGCTCTTTGGCAGAGGGCATAGAGGCAAAACAAAACCCCGGCTGTTTGAAACAACCGGGGTTCGAATTCCAAACGTGCGGAACGATCAGCTGCGGCTGAGCGAAATGCTGGCGCCCTTGAACTGGCCTTCGGAGGTGATGGAGACCTGCTGCTTGTTGCCGGTCGTCGTCAGGATCAGCTTCGCGTTGAAGGCTGGCGAGGAAACGTCAACATTGAACTTGCCGGCGGTTGCCCGACCCTCAAGCGACCCTGTCACGCCGCGGGTCGTCTCAGCCCAGCTGCCAGACAGCTCGCCGCCTCTGGCCTTCACATCACTCTTCAGCTCGAACTTGTAGCTGTCGCTGGCGCAGAGCAGGGACTGGTTGAGCCCCGCACCGTCGCCGCTCACGGCATAGGTCGCCTTGCAGCGAATGCGCTCCTTGGAGCCGTCCTCGAGTGAGATCGTCCCGTTGCCCGACCACACACCGGCCATACCGGCGAACGGCGCTGACTGGGCATATGCCGACGCGGACGTCAGACCGAGCACCGCACAGAGCACCGCGGTCCGAACAAGCGAACGCGGAGAGATCGAGGTAGGCTTCATGGGGGCATTCCTGGTTGGGGATTACTGACGCGAAGCTTCCCACCGACCGCTGCAGGGGACGCCGCCCGAGGCGCCGTTCCACTTGCCCGATCCGGTGTTGCCGGACAGCTGGCCGTTGGCGAAAGCAGGTCCGATCGACACGCGTACGGTGCCTTCGCGGCCAACCTTGCCATTGACGTCGGCGCCGGGCGCAGTGATGCGGCCTTCAGTGACGGTCAACGGATAGCGAGCCGTCGGCTCGCAGCTGCCGGTCTTGGTAACGATGGTCACATTCCAGAGCCCGTCATAGGCATTGTCAGCAGCTGCGAAAGCTGGAGCTGCCGAAACCAACGCTGCGCTGGCAATCAGCGAAACGGACAAGGCGGAACGGATGCGGTCAAAACGCATTGAATCAAATCCTCGATGTTGTGATGGCCACCTTATTGGGGGGTAATGTGTCCAAAATTTGCTGCGTTGCCGCATAGGCCCAAAACAACTCATGGGAAGCAAGCCGCGACGGGCAAGTTGGTTCCCTTTATCGACAGATTTGGTTGATTCGGGCGGGTTCCGGGGCCTTTTTAACCAGTTTTGGAGGCTTCTAGGCCAGTTTTGGCGCATTGGTCGCGAATTGCTCGTCCTGATAGGTTGCGGGCAAACGCTTGTGGACAGTCGCGAAGTCCACGACCTCGCCGAGCAGCTTGAGGCCCAGCGGCGCCAACGCGCGCTCCCAAAGCTCGCGAGCGGTTTCGCCTTTCTTCACGAAGCACCATTCCTGCGCGGCGATGGCGCCACCGTCCATGACATCGGCAAGGTGATAGATGGTGCCGCCGGCGATCGGGTCGCCTTCCTTGATGGTCCATTCCACGGCAGCGATGCCACGGTGACGGGGCAACAGTGACGGATGGTAGCCAATGCCGCCAAGGCTGGCTGCGGCGAGCGCATCCTTGCCGATGCGGGCGTGGCTGTGCGCCGTGATGATCAGCTCGGTGCCCTCGGCGATCTCGGAGGCTACGACGAGCTTCGGATTGGCCTGGACTGTCACCGGAATGCCTGCAGCCTTGGCGGCTGCGGCGAGCCGGTCCTCAGCATCTGCAACCACCACGGACGCGATCTCGACGTTGTGGGTCTTCAGCATATCAAGGGTCGTGACGCCGAAGTGTTTGGAGC
Organism: Tardiphaga sp. 813_E8_N1_3; assembly: GCF_051811025.1. Taxonomy (NCBI): domain Bacteria; kingdom Pseudomonadati; phylum Pseudomonadota; class Alphaproteobacteria; order Hyphomicrobiales; family Nitrobacteraceae; genus Tardiphaga; species Tardiphaga sp. 813_E8_N1_3. Next base: position 2,822,090 of record NZ_JBPWQE010000001.1, on the reverse strand, counting down.
CGACGAGGGTAATCCGCATGTTCGATTGTCCGGTGTTCAGAGGCTGAGGATGGTGTGAAAACCGGAAGTTCCGGCGTGGCTCATCGCGGTTATGGTGGGCGGGGAGGGGATCGAACCCTCGACCAGTCGATTAAAAGTCGAATGCTCTACCACTGAGCTACCCGCCCTAAAGTGCCGTATTGACGAAGCTGAACGGAGGAAACCGAGCCTTGCGGGGCGCGGTGAGGCCGGTCAGCCACGGCCGCGATGGCGCCCGCAATGCAGCGTATCACGTGACCGGCTGTGTAAAAGGCGGGTCCGCCGGGGTCAAGGGCAGGGTCCGATGTTATGGACATGAACCGCGCAGCACTGGCGCGGTTCAGCTCGCTTCGCGTTGGGCCTCGGGGCGGGACACGTCGATCGGCGGAATCGCCACCGGGCGAAGGCCGATCAGCTCGGCCGTGCGTACCGTCGTGTTGCGCCACCACTGGAAGTCGTTGGCGCGTGAATTCTCCAGGATGGCAATCATCACCGCCGACAGGAACGGCAGGCTCTGCAGCACCAGCACGCCGGCGAAGATGTAGATCTCGGTGACCTGCTTGGAGTTGTTGGAGAACACCAGCACGCCGCAGCTGATCAGCAGAAGCACACCAATCACGGCTTCCCAGAAGGCTTGGAATTCGATCGACATGGTCGACTTGCCGCCCTTGGACGTCACGGTGAAGGGCAGGTGATCCTTGATCAGGCCATCGGCGACGGCGCGCGACACCGTCCACTGCACCGACATGGCGGCGATCATCGCGCCCAGCATCTGCCACAGGCCAATCTTCACGCGCAGCCGGTACAGGACAATGAAGTGCGCCAGCGAGATCACGAATGACGCGATGATAGGCAGCGTCAGGATCTTGTCGGGGATAGCGATATCGGCAAAGGCGATGATCGGCACCCAGATGATGTTGAGGATCGCCACCACGACGCCGAGGCTTTCGGCGCCGAGCCAGTTCAGCCAGCCCATGCCAAATTCGCGCTTCTGGTCCTGGGTCATGCGGCTCGCGCCCGGCATGAAGCGGCGCCAGTGCTTCTTGATGATCTGGAAGCCGCCATAGGCCCAGCGATGACGCTGTTTCTTGAACGCCTCATAGGTGTCCGGCAGCACGCCGTAGCCGTAACGCTCCTTGGTGTAATGCGTCAGCCAGCCATGCTGCATGATGGCGAGGCCGAGATCCGAGTCCTCGCAGATGGTGTCGCCGGCCCAGCCGCCCGCCATGTCCATCGCGGAACGACGGATCAGGCACATGGTGCCATGGACGATGATCGCATTGGCCTCGTTGCGCTGGACCATGCCGATATCGAAGAACCCCGCATATTCGCCGTTCATGATGTAGTGCATCAGTGAACGGTCGCCGTCGCGGTGGTCCTGCGGCGCCTGCACGAGGCCGACGCGCGGATCGTTGAAAGCCGGCACGAGATCCTTCAGCCAGTTCGGTTCCACCACATAGTCGGCGTCGATGATGCCGATCACCTCGGCATCCGCTGCGGTGCGATCCATGGCGATGCGCAGAGCGCCGGCCTTGAAGCCCTCGACCTTCTCCGCATTGATGAAGATGAAGCGTTCGCCGAGCATGCGGCAATGATCCTGGATCGGCTGCCAGTAAGCCGGATCAGGCGTGTTGTTGATGATGACAACGCATTCGAAATTCGGATAGTCGAGCCGGGCGACTGCGTCCAACGTCAGCTTCAGCATGTCCGGCTGTTCGCGATAGGCCGGGATGTGGATCGACACCTTCGGGTATTTCTGCTCGGCGTCTGCAGCGGCACGCAGCTTTTCGCTGCGTTCGGCTGTCAGCAGCCGCAATGGCTTCCGGCCGAAGGCAATGGCCGCAATCTCCTCGATGCGCGCCAATGCGATCAGGAGCAGCGGGATCAGCAGGATGCAGCCGAGTGAGAGGGCGAAGGCCGATCCCCAGACGAAATAGTGGGTCTGCTGATAGGCGAAGATGGTTGCCGCCCAGGCGCCAACGGCATTGGCCGCGGCCGAGAGCACCAGTGCCTGCAGCGCCGTCGCGCCAACGATCTGCAGGATCGGCAGCGACAGCAGAATGCCAACCAGAAGTGCGATGCTGGCGTTCTTCCAATGGTCCGGATTCACGATCGGGCCGGTCCAGGGGAATTTCGGTTCCCGCGACGCGTTGAGAACGCCCCAATAGGGACCGACGCCGCCCTCGAAAAACTTCCATGGCTGATCGATGGCTTCGACGATGTTGTAGTCCATGCCGATCGCTTCAGCGCGGGTCACGAAGTTGCGGAGCACCACGGCCTGCCTGAACGGGCCGGGTATGGCGTTGCGCAGATTATAGCCTTCGCTTGGCCAGCCGAATTCAGCGATCACGATGCGCTTGCCGGGAAAGGTCTCGCGCAATACGCCGTAAAGGTGGACAGCCTGGTCGACCGCCTGGGTGTCGGTGAAGTTTTCCCAATAGGGCAGGATGTGTGCGGCGATGAAGTCCACCGACGAGGCGAGCTGCGGATTGTCGCGCCAGATGTTCCAGATTTCACCAGTCGTGACGGGAACGGTCACCTGGCGTTTTACCCGGCGGATATATTCGACGAGGTCCTCGAGTTTGAGTTCGTCGCGATACAGCGTTTCGTTGCCGACGACGATGCCGATGACATTCGGGTTCTTCTTCGCCAGCTCAACGGCGGAGGCAATTTCACGCTCGTTGCGATCCGCGTTCTTGTCGATCCAGGCGCCGACGGTGACCTTGAGGCCGAACTCGTTGGCGATGGCGGGCACCATTTCCACACCGCCTGTCGACGAATACAGACGGATGGCACGGGTGATGGTCGACAGCTTTTTGAGGTCGGCGCGAATCTTCTCGACGGTCGGGATGTTGTCCACGTCGGGATGTGCCGTGCCCTCGAACGGCGCATAGGAGAGGCTGGGAATCATGCCCTTGAAATCGGGAGCTTCCTGCTTCTCGCGCAATACGCCCCACAGGGCGGCATGAACGGCGGTCACGAACAATAAAACGGCGACGACAGCGCGCATCGCAACTGAACCATAACGGGGCGAGCGTGGCCGGGGAAGCGGACCCGTCCCCGAGGTCCGACCAGTACAACGGTAACGGAGACTATATCCGCCACACGAATTAACAACTCATACGCTGCCGTGGCCTTTTGAGGGCGGCAGCTTATTCAGACACGATTAGGCGCCGCCAGCTGAATGCTGTCTGAACGGTGCCCGCCACATTACTTCGGCGCTTCAGCAGGCGGTTTGGCGTCCGGCTGCGGAGCTGCCGCCGGCGCTGCTGCGCCGCCACCGGCAGGTGCAGCGGGTTGGCTCAGCGCGGCAGGCTGCGGCTGCGCATTTGGATTGATCCAGCAGCCGTGGACGCGGCTGTTCAGGCTGTCCGCAATTTTCGGATCAATCAGCGGTCCGAATTTGACCAGACAGCGGAACGTCGCCTGCACATGACCGCCGGGACAGCCGAATCGGTCGTAGAGATCGAGGTGACGGAACGCGGTGTCGAGATCGTCGCGCCACATCAGCACCACAACGCGGCGGCCAAGCCAGACGCATTCGGGATTGCCGGCAGGACCATTGATCGCCTGGGTCGCCTCGACGAATTCGTCGGACTTCTTCTGGCTTTCGCGGGCAACGTCGGCAGGTGTCACGGGCGCATTTGCCGCAGGCTTCTGATCCTGCGCGCGAACCGGGCCGCTCTGGGCCAACGCGCAGCCAACACCCAGCAGCAGAGCAAGGCCTGGAACGGCGAGACAACGCAGAACCGCAGATTGGAACCCGAACACCAGTCGACGCATAAAGTCCCCGATAAGTTGGCTGCCAGGCAGTTCTGACGCCCTCGCCAGATGCCGTTCAAATGGGCCCCCAATACGGCGGCGACCACGGCTGAATCCCATGACGGACATTTTTGATTTTGTCCAGCAACGCCGGAAGTTTGTCTGATTTTCGTGGCGGGTCGGGCCGACAAGTCCGTGATTGCCGGCATGATGCACTTGGCAGATTGGTGATGACCGGCTAATCGACGGACGACTTTGGAGGACGGAACCAATTTCCACCCGCACGCCGCTGGCGCTTCTCATCCTTTCCCTTGGTACGATCGCAGCGGTTTGGTGGTGGCTCGCCACGCCGGTCACGCTGGTGCGCGCGCCGATCGATCCTGCCGCCAAACTGGAATGCGTCTCCTATGCGCCGTTCCGCGGCGAGCAAACGCCGCTGAACTCGACCGCCATCATTCCGGCGAGCCAGATTGCCCAGGACATGGCGCAGCTGGCGCAGATCACCAAATGCGTGCGGACCTACTCGATCGACAACGGTCTCGACCAGGTGCCGGAACTGGCCGGCAAGGTCGGACTGAAGGTCATTCAGGGCGTCTGGCTCGGGAGCAACCGGCTCAAGAATCTGGCGCAGATCGCCGGCGTCGTGGACCTCACCAAACGCTTTCCGAATGTGATCAGCAGCGTGGTCGTGGGCAACGAGGTACTGTTGCGTGGCGAGATGACGGCTGCCGATCTCGTCGGCAATATCCGCTCGGTAAAGGCGCAGGTAGGCAAGATCCCGGTGACCTATGCCGATGTCTGGGAGTTCTGGCTGAAGAATCGCGAGATCTATGACGCGGTCGATTTCGTCACGATCCACATCCTGCCCTATTGGGAGGACTTCCCGATTCGCGCAAAGAGCGCAGCCGCCCATGTGGATTCGATCCGCAAGCGTGTCGCCGTGGCGTTTCCATCCAAGGAAATCCTGATCGGCGAAACAGGTTGGCCGAGCGCCGGGCGGATGCGCGACGGCGCGTTGCCGTCGCGTACCAACCAGGCACGGGTCGTGTCCGAAATCCTCGATCTGGCCAAGCGCGAGGGATTCCGTGTCAATCTGATCGAAGCCTATGACCAGCCGTGGAAGCGCGACCTTGAAGGTACGGTCGGCGGCTATTGGGGCCTGATCTACGATGAGCCGCGCGAATTGAAGTATCCACCGGGCGTTCCGATTACCAATTATCCGTCGTGGAAGCTGCAGATGGGGCTCGGCATGGGCCTGAGCTTCCTGGTTTTCGTGACGGGCATGTTGACGCTCCGTCGACGGCCATGGTCGCCGCGTCTGTCGGCCTGGCTGACCGTTGCCGTATCGGCCACGGTGGCCGGCGTCCTGCTGGGCGTTGCCGCAGACAAGCTGATCTATGAAAGCTATGGCGTCGGCCGATGGATCCAGTGGAGTGCGCTAATGGCTGCCGGTGTCGCGTCGCCGCTGCTGTGCGCCTATGCGACGATGTCCGGTCGCTCGCTACCAACCTTCCTCGAACTCGTCGGGCCGAGCCGGTTCCTGGCCCGTTCGTGGTCGACCGTCCTGCTCGGGCTGACCCTGGCTGTGGCGGCGCTGATCGGCGCCGAGACCGCGCTCGGTTTTGTGTTCGATCCGCGTTACCGCGACTTTCCGTTCGCGGCGCTGACCATGGCGGTCGTGCCGTTTGCGGGACTGATGGCCGTCAATCGTCCGCAGGAAGGCGTACGGCCGATCGCTGAATCGGTGTTTGCCGGAGTGCTCGTGCTGTCGGCCGTGTATATCGGCTTCAACGAAGGGCCGGATAACTGGCAGTCGCTGTGGACCTGCGCGATCTATCTGCTGTTCGGCATCACGCTGTGGCGGGCGCGGGCCGCGCAAAGCCCAGAATAAGCAGGCCGATCGCGATGCCCGATAGGGCTACATTGTAGAGCACGATCCCGAAACCGGCTGCGATCAGTGCGACAGTGATCAGCACGATCGATGGCCGCATCAGATTCAGCACCGCAATGACGATCGCGGCGATGCCGAACACCGAATTCTTGAACAGATAGGTCATCACCAGCCGGCTCTTGCACAGGGTGCTCTGCAGGCCGGCGTCGCAGGCGAGCGCCGTCGTCGACAATTCGATCGCGAGATAGCGCAGATAGATGGCGTAGCCGACGGACAGGAAGCCGACGATGAGAAGCCATTGCACCTGACGGGCGGTGAGCTTGAACGGATCTTTTTTCATGCGGAAACCATGGTTCAAAACGCGGCGCGGAACAACCCGGCATGCGGTCGCGGTGAGAGATCGGACCTAGATAACACTTTAGCCGCGCGCGCCAAGAGATTGAAAATCTGATATTTTGGTCCTTAACGCAGACCCAGGAACGAGGTCAGCGACGATTGCGGCTTCGGCGGTGCAACTTCTTCAGCGGGCTTGGGCGGCGGCGCTTGTTCGGTGCGTTCCTGTGGCTTGGGCGCAGCGCGTCTGCGTGGCGACGACCTGGCTGGAGCGGGCGCAGCTTCCGCGGGCGCCGTCTCGGCCTTCACGGCAAGGCGCTGACCATCAAAGATCGACGTCTCGCAGGGCCGGCTGCTCTCGGTCAGGGCGGCGCAGATCTTCGCGGCCGCAGCCGCGTCGGTGAGCGGGCCGGCGACAAGACGGAGTTGCATGCCGAGTCCGGTCGGGCGTTCCTTCACCATCATGATCGGGCGCAGTCCGTTCAGCGCGCGAGACTTGGACATGCCGCGCCAGATCGCGCGCAGGCCATCCACAGAATTGGCGCCGCCGATATCGACGCCGAACTCCGTGCGGGCGACCGGCGTCGCCACGGCCTCGATAGCTGCAGGTGCTGACTCAGTCACAGTAGCAGGTTGAACGGATGCAGTGATCTCTGGGGCCGCTTGAGGAGGTTGAACGGCAGGCGCCGGTTCGCTCAATTTGGCGGCCGCGGCATCGGGCGGCGCCGTCATCGATTTCCAAGTAATGAGCGGGGGCGAGGCCGGCGGGCTGTTGGAAACCGCTGTTTGCGCCGGTTTGGCGGGTGTCGTTTCAGCAGGCGGCGTGATGGCGGCCACGGGACCGATGACCGGCGTCGACGGAATGCTCGGAAGCTCTGCCGCCGGCTTTGGCTCGGCGGCTGCAGGCGGGGCAACGACGGATGCAATGGCAGGTGCCTGCGGCGCTGGTGCTGGCGTCGTTGTGGCGGCTGTCGGGGTTGGAGTAATCTGGCGCTTGATTGATCCGGTGACTGAATCCAGCCCCTGTTCGACCGAGGTGACGCGCGCGTAGAGCCGGTCGCGGTCGCTGTTGAGCGTTTCGATGGCCAGCGTCAGGCGGCGGGCCTCGACCTGGGTCTCCTTGGCGACGAGCTGGATCTGCTGGGCCTGCCGCGCAAAGGTCTCGGAGGTGGCGACCTGATCGCGGCGCAACTGGACCTGCGACTGGCTGGCCAGAATGGCAACCACCACCGCGCCCACGGCGGCAACGCCCCAGGAACCCAGCCGCCACATCATGCGGCGGTCGATCTTGTCTTCCTCAGCCAGAAATCCGGTCAGCCAGCCGCTATGCTCGGCTGAGAGCGTATCGGCCCACTTGTCGTGCTTATCCGCCATTCGACGTCTGCGTCGCCCCATCGCCCCTGCGAATCACAGTTCAACATTATCAGGAAACCGGCAGGGAACCCGAGGTTGTCGGCCCATACGGCGCGCTAAACCGGGTTTCCACATTTTGCTAAAACGCTTTATGACGGCCGCGGCGCATGAGCGCCGCCACAACGGGGATTCGGATGACGGGCAGAACCAGCCTCACCATCGTGCTCGCGGCCGGCGAGGGAACGCGGATGCGGTCCTCGACGCCGAAAGTGCTGCATCAGGTCGCCAGCCAGTCGCTGCTGGGCCATGTGCTCGCGGCGGCGCCTCATGGCGCAGGCTCTGCGCTGGCCGTCGTTGTCGGTCCCGATCGTCAGGACGTGGCGGATGAAGCAAGGCGTGTGCGGCCCGATGTCGCAACATTCGTTCAGCACGAGCGTCTCGGCACCGCCCATGCCGTGCTGGCGGCAAAGGACGCCATTGCCAAAGGCGCGGACGATCTGCTGATCGCCTTCGGCGACACGCCGCTGATTTCGGCCGAGACGTTCGAGCGTTTGCGTGCGCCGCTGAAGGCTGGTGCTGCACTGACCGTGCTCGGCTTTCGCGCGGCCGATCCGACCGGCTATGGCCGGCTTCTGGTCGAAGGCGATCAGCTGGTCGCGATCCGTGAACACGCGGATGCCACACCGGCCGAACGCAAGGTAGATCTCTGCAATGCCGGCGTGATGGCATTCGCCGGCAAGACGGCGCTCACCATCATCGAGCAGATCGGCACGTCCAACAGCAAGGGCGAATACTATCTCACCGATGCGGTCGAGATCGTGCGCAGCATGGGCTTGCGAGCGAGTGTGATCGAGACCAGTGAGGATGAAGTCCGCGGCATCAACACCAAGGCGCAGCTCGCGGAAGCCGAAGCGATCATGCAGGCGCGGCTGCGCAAGGCTGCGCTTGATGCGGGCGTGACCATCGTCGCGCCGGAGACCGTGCATCTTGCGGCCGATACGACGTTCGGCAACGACGTCACCATCGAGCAGTATGTGGTGATCGGACCCGGCGTCAGTATCGCTGATGGCGCCGTCATTCACGCCTTCTCGCATATCGTGCAGGCTGCCATCGGCAAGAAGACCTCGATCGGTCCTTACGCACGCATCCGGCCGGGAACGTCGGTCGGCGAGGGCGCGCGCATCGGCAACTTCGTTGAAGCCAAGGCGGCCATTCTGGAAGCGGGCGTGAAGGTCAACCACCTGACCTATGTCGGCGACACGCATATCGGTGCCGGCGCCAATATCGGCGCGGGCACGATCACCTGCAATTACGATGGCTTCAACAAGCACAAGACAGTCATCGGTGCTGGCGCCTTTGTCGGTTCGAATTCGTCGCTGGTCGCACCGGTGAAGATCGGGGCCGGCGCTTACATCGGTTCGGGCTCAGTGATTACCCGCGATGTGCCGGACGATGCGCTTGCGGTAGAGCGCAACGAAGTGTCGATGAAGGAAGGCTGGGGCAATCGTTTTCGCGACAAGAACGCGGCGAACAAGAAGCCGAAGTGAGCGCGCGGTGTTCGCGATGACGTCAGGTCACCGGGGTCTTCAGGTGCCAGCCGCGGCGGATCGGGCGCTTGGCGACAATTTCTTCCTGCGGCGTATGGGGCTCGGCGACATGCGGTTTCACCGCAATATCACGCTGCGGCGGCGGCCAATGCGCCAGTTTGCTCTGCGACATCTCGACATGTCGCAGCCGTGATCCGGCGATCGATCGGGGGGCTCTGGGGTCTCGCTCCTCCCACATGGACGTCTACTCCGGTCAGGCGTAGATGCTTCCGCAAACACGTTGATGGTTTGTTAAACGCGTCGCGCAAAATGGCTGCGTAGCCGCGGTAACTTGTCTCAATCGGCAATAATTATTGAGTAACAGTCAATTTGCTCTTCTCGCTAAGAGAGTTCCAGTATTTCTGGGCAATTTGATACCACTTGGAGAGATTCACCGCATGTGCGGCATCGTCGGAATTTTGGGACGCGGTCCGGTTGCTGACCAGATCGTGGACTCGCTGAAGCGCCTCGAATATCGCGGCTACGATTCCGCCGGCGTTGCCACGCTGGAAGGCGCGCATATCGATCGCCGCCGCGCCGAAGGCAAGCTCAAGAATCTCGAAGCCAAGCTCGGCAAGTCGCCGCTGGCAGGTCATATCGGCATCGGTCACACGCGCTGGGCGACGCATGGCAAGCCCACCGAAGCCAACGCGCATCCGCACGCCGCCGAAGGCGTCGCCGTCGTGCATAACGGCATCATCGAGAATTTCCGCGAATTGCGCCTCGAGCTCGAAAAGGGCGGCGCCAAATTCGCCAGCGAGACCGACACCGAAGTCGTCGCGCACCTCGTCAGTTTCTATCTGCAGAAGGGCGCATCGCCGGTCGATGCCGTGAAGCAGGCGCTGCCGCGTCTGAAGGGCGCGTTCGCACTGGCCTTCGTGTTCAAGGATCACGACAACCTGATGATTGGCGCCCGCAAGGGCTCGCCGCTCGCGGTCGGCTATGGCGACGGCGAGATGTATCTCGGCTCCGACGCGATTGCGCTGGCGCCGTTCACCGATGACATCAGCTATCTCGAAGACGGTGACTGGGTGGTGCTGACCCGCAAGGGCTGCGAGATCCACGATGAATCCGGCAAGGTCGTGAAGCGCGACGTGCTGAAATCCGGCGCGTCGGCCTTCATGGTCGACAAGGCCAATTATCGCCACTTCATGGCCAAGGAAATTCACGAGCAACCCGAAGTCGTCGGTCACACGCTGGCGCGTTATGTCGATCTGGCGAACGAGCGCGTTGCGCTGCCGATGACGCTGCCGTTCGACTTCAAGGACATCCAGCGCATTTCGATCACCGCCTGCGGCACTGCGAGCTACGCGGGCTTCATCGCTAAATACTGGTTCGAGCGCTTTGCGCGCGTGCCGGTCGAAGTCGATGTGGCTTCGGAATTCCGCTATCGCGAGGCTCCGGTGCGCAAGGGCGATCTCGCGATTTTCATCTCGCAGTCCGGCGAGACGGCCGATACGCTGGCAGCGCTGCGTTACGCCAAAGAGCAGGGCATGCACACGCTCGCTGTCGTCAACGTCACGACCTCGACCATCGCCCGCGAGAGCGAGACCGTGATGCCGACCTTGGCCGGTCCGGAAATCGGCGTCGCCTCGACCAAGGCTTTCACCTGCCAGTTGATGGCGCTGGCGACGCTTGCGATCGCAGCCGGCAAGGCTCGTGGCGAGCTGTCCGATGCCGACGAGGCGAAGCTGGTACACGGTCTCGTCAAGGTCCCCCGCCTGATGACCGACGCGCTGACGCATGAAGCTGCGATCGAGAAGCTGGCGCGCGACATCGCCAAGTCGAAGGACGTGCTCTATCTCGGCCGCGGCACCAGCTATCCGCTGGCGCTGGAGGGCGCGCTGAAGCTGAAGGAAATCTCCTACATCCACGCCGAGGGCTATGCGGCCGGCGAACTCAAGCATGGTCCGATTGCGCTGATCGACGAGACCATGCCGGTCGTCGTGATCGCGCCCTATGACCGGGTGTTCGACAAGACTGTGTCGAACATGCAGGAAGTCGCGGCGCGCGGTGGCAACATCATTCTGATGACCGACGCCAAGGGCGCGGAGGAGGCCACCGTGGACTCCATGGTGACCATCGTGATGCCGGACATGGACGCAGCATTCACGCCGCTGGTCTATGCGGTACCGGTACAATTGCTCGCCTACCACACGGCCGTTGTAATGGGCACTGACGTCGACCAGCCGCGCAATCTGGCGAAGTCGGTCACGGTAGAATAGGCCGGCAAGCGGCAAGATTGTCGCAGGCGGCCGGTTTGGCCGCCTGGCGCCGCACAAGTGGCTTCCCCCGCACTGGCGAAATCCTGCTAGGATACCCATAAGGACTGACGGCGCGGTTTCGCGCGCCGCGCCAGATGGATTTGAAACGCTGATGGAACGCCCCGATTTGCCGTTGACCCCGCCCGCTGGCGATCCGCCACCCGAGGCGCCGCGCGGCTTCATGGCCCGGATCCGCAACTATTTCCTCACCGGTCTGATCGTCGCCGGTCCGGTCGCGATTACCTTTTACCTGACCTGGTGGTTCGTCACCTGGGTCGATGCGATCGTGCGGCCGTTGGTGCCAGAGGCTTATCGGCCCGAACAATATCTGCCTTATGGCATTCCGGGCTCCGGCCTGATCGTCGCCTTCGTGGCGCTGACGCTGCTGGGTTTCCTGACCGCCAACCTGATCGGCCGTTCGCTGGTCGACCTTGGCGAGAGGCTGCTCGGCCGCATGCCGGTGGTGCGCGCGATCTATCGCGGCTTGAAGCAGGTGTTCGAGACTCTGTTTTCGGGGTCGGGATCGAGCTTCCGCAAGGTGGGCCTCGTCGAGTTTCCGTCGCCGGGCATGTGGTCGATTGTGCTGATCTCGCAGCCGCCGAGCATCGAGGTTGCCAATAGCCTGCCGGGACAGGAGGAGCATATCTCGGTGTTCCTGCCTTGCGCGCCGAACCCGACCACGGGCTTCTTCTTCTATGTGCCGAAGAGCAAGATCATCGATATCGACATGTCGGCTGAAGATGCTGCGACGCTGATCATGTCGGCCGGCGTCGTTCAGCCGGGCTCCGATCCGCAGAAGAAGATCGCGGCATTGGCACAGATGGCAACGGCAGCGGGCGTCGCGAATGCGCCGCCAGCGAGACAGCCTGCGAAGGTGGATTGAGGCGCCACGGCTTTGTGGATGGGGTGAGCGCCTGCGCTCTACCCAGCCTACGGCTTCGTCAGCTTCAACTGTCAAACAGCCACTGCTCTTCAGACATGCGTCATCGCCCCCATTGTTTGCGGCGCGGGGGCGCCGTCGTCTGTTGCATTCCCGCCCCCTGCGAGAGGGCGTGCGGAACGCCGGGTGCCCGTTGCACCCTTGGGCCTGATGCGAATGCGGTCTTCCGCAATTTAGAATGCATCAGGACTTTCGGACGCGCCGAGCAAGTGCCCGACGTTCCGCCTGCGGTGTTTTTTCGGTTGCTTGCGCTTCGCCATGGCGAACGATCCGATCACCAAAATTACAGTCCCAAGGCGAATGGGACAGGGTGCCTCAAGCGAGTAAGCCGAACGCGTTTTGACTTGGTCGTCCGTCACACTGTCCAGAGAGTCTTTCCATCTCAAGGTCGGTCGTCTCCTTGCCAGTGGCAGTGCTGGCGCAGATCCGTCCTGCCCGAAGACAGACGTCACCCCCAAACCGCGTAACGCCGCATCTCCGGCGTCCACCGCATCCTGCCCCGCGAACGTGACGATCGCGATCGCCCCTCTCGGTGGGGCAGGACGAGGGGGAATATAAACCTGACGGAGGTGCTGTCAACAGGAAATAGGAAAAAATGTTTAGCCACGGCTATGCCGCCCAGAACTGTCATTCCGGGGCGCGACCGGCCCTTGCCGGACGCGAACCCGGAATCTCAGCATGGGAGTCTCCAGTCAGTGCCAAACACACCGGGATTCCGGGTTCACACTCCAGCGGCTTCGCCGCTTTCGTGCGACCCGGAATGACGAGGTTGGATCGGGATTCACAGCCACTCCAAGTGGAGTGGCTGTGGTTCGCGCTCTGCCGGCTTCGCCGGCGACGCACGTCCTCCGGCAAACCAATTGGTTTGCCGGGGAATGACGAGCAAGAACAAAGGCCCCGGAATGACGCGAGGGCACTCGACTATCCCGCACCGATCAGCGGGATCGCTTCATCGCGCTCGTAGAGATACAGCAGGCACCGCAACGCCTCGCCGCGCTCGCCTGTGAGTTTCGGATTGTCCTGCAAAATTCGCAGCGCCTCATCGCGGGCTTGCGTGATGAGCTGCGCATGAACCTCGGAGCGCGCGATGCGGAAGCCGGGCATGCCGCTCTGACGTGTACCGAGCACGTCGCCTTCGCCGCGCAGCTTGAGGTCTTCCTCGGCGATCCGGAATCCGTCGGTGGAGTCTTTGATGACCTTGAGGCGCTTGGTGGCGATCTCGCCAAGCGGTTCGCGATAGAGCAGGAGGCAGGTCGACGCCTCCGAGCCGCGCCCGATGCGGCCGCGGAGCTGGTGCAGCTGCGCCAGGCCGAAACGCTCGGCATTCTCGATCACCATGATGGTGGCGGCGGGTACGTCGACGCCGACTTCGACAACCGTCGTGGCGACCAGGATCTGCGTCTCGCCGGCAGCGAAGCGCGCCATCGCCGCATCCTTTTCGGCGCCTTTCATCCGGCCATGTACGATTCCAACCTTGTCGCCGAACCGCTGCTGCAGGCTCTCAAAGCGCTCTTCCGCATTGGTGAGTTTCGGGCCGTCCATTTCGGACTCTTCCACCAGCGGCACGATCCAGTAGATCAGCTTGCCGTTGTCCACGGCGCGGCCGATGCCGTCGATGACTTCCTGCAGCCGGCTCGCCGACATGGTGCGGGTCTCGATCGGCTGGCGCCCCGCGGGTTTTTCGCGCAGCTCCGAGATGTCCATGTCGCCAAAGTAAGTCAGCACCAGCGTGCGCGGGATCGGCGTTGCCGACAGCACCAGCACGTCGACTGCGCTGCCCTTGTTGGTCAGCGTGAGACGTTCGCGGACGCCGAAGCGATGCTGTTCGTCGACAACGGCCAGCGCGAGTGCCTTGAACCCGACGTCGTCCTGGATCAGTGCATGGGTGCCGACGATGAAGTCGATCTCGCCGGCGGCGAGCCGCGCGAGGATATCCTTGCGCTCCCGGCCTTTCTCGCGGCCGGTGAGGATGGCGACGCGCAGGCCCGCGCGCTCGGCCAGCGGCGTGATGGTCTTGATGTGCTGGCGTGCGAGAATTTCGGTCGGTGCCATCAGGGCTGTTTGCTTGCCGACTTCCGCAACGGCTGCGGCGGCCAGCAGTGCCACGACGGTCTTGCCCGAGCCGACATCGCCTTGCAGCAGCCGCAGCATGCGCAGTGGCTTGGTGAGATCATCGGCAATGGCTGCGGTCGCCTGTTGCTGCGATTGCGTCAGCGCATAGGGCAGGGCGTCGATGATCTTGTGGCGGATGTGGCCATCACCGGCATTGCGATCGCCGGCGGGACGGCGCAGTTGCGCACGCACCAGTGCCAGCGCGAGTTGCCCCGCGAGCAGTTCGTCGAAAGCGAGGCGCGACCAGAACGGTCCTTCCGGCAAAACGTCGGTGATCTCGACCGGCACATGGACGCGCTGCAGGGCCTCCGCCAGCGAGGGGAACTTGCAGCGCCGGATCACTTCCGGGCTGATCCATTCCGGCAGCGCCGGCAGCTTGGTCAGCGCCTGCGCGATGGCCTTGCGCAGCGAGGTGATCGCGAGGCCCTGGGTCAGCGGATAGACCGCGTCGATGCCCGTGAGTTTGGCGAAGCCTTCCTCGTCGACCACGCGGTCCGGATGGGTGATCTGCAGCATGCCGTCGAACAGCTGCGTGGTACCCGAGACGTAACGCTTCTCGCCGACCGGCAGCAGCTTTTCGATCTGGCCGGGATATGTCCGGAAATAGGTCAGGATCACCGTGCCGGTGTCGTCGTGGGCATAGACCAGATGCGGCGCGCGGGAGCGGCCGGGCGGTGGCTCGCGATGGCGATCGACGATGACTTCGAGGGTCACCATGGCGCCGATCTCGGCCTCGTTGATCTTCGGCCTGTCGCGGCGGTCGATCACGCTGACCGGCAGATGCAGCAGCAAATCGACGATGCGCGGCGTCTCGGCGCGGTCCAGCAGGAAGCGCAGCAGCTTGTCCTGCTTCGGCCCGATGCCGGACATGCTGGTGACCGGGACGAACAGGGGATTGAGCACTTCAGGGCGCATCAGGACGACTCAGGTGGCCAGCACGGCGAGAGAGCTACGGTATTTGCGAGAGTTGGATGCATTTCAAGGCGAAAGCAATGCGTTAAGAGGTGCTGACAGGGGCGGAAGCGGGGGCTATATGAGCCTGCCCGGCACGTCCGGGCTTTTGGCGTTTGCGGGCTTTGGGCGGGATGGACAGATGACGGGAACGACACGATCGAGCAATGGCCTGGATGACCGCCGCAAGCGGCTGCTGTTCCGTTGCTGGCACCGCGGCACGCGCGAGATGGATCTCATTCTGGGCCGCTTCGCGGATGCCGAGATCGGCATTCTGGCGGACCTCGAACTCAAGCAGCTCGAAGATCTGGTTGGTCTCGAAGACCCCGAGCTTTATCCGGCCTTCGTCGGTGATACCCAATTGGACGAGCAGTACCGCACGCCGCTGTTCGAGCGCATCAAGCTGTTCCGGAATCTGGACAAGCCTCTATGAAATCCCCCGTTGCCTCGCCGGCCGCACAGCTTGCGCCCGGCCGTGCGCTGACCTTTGCCAATGTCTCCGAGGGCGCCGAAGGCCTGATCGTCGCCGATCTGGCGCGCGCGGTTGCGGCCAAGCCGAAGCCGCCGGCGGTGAGCCTCACCGTGATCTGCCGTGACGGGCCGCGGATGCAGCAGCTCGCGCGCGCGCTGGAATTCTTCGCGCCGGATCTGCCGGTGCTGCAATTCCCGGCCTGGGATTGCCAGCCTTACGACCGCGTCTCGCCTCATGGCGGTATTCTCGCGCATCGCATGACCACGCTGGCGCGACTGTCGCGCCTCACCGGCAGCGACAAGCCGATGATCGTGCTGACCACGGTCAATGCCGTCGTGCAGCGCGTGCCGGCCCGCGAGATCGTCGCGGCGCAGGCGCTGTCGGTCGCGCCCGGCCATGTGGTGCCGATGGACTCCATCGTCGCCTGGCTCGAACACAACGGCTACACCCGCTCCGGCACAGTGCGCGAGCCCGGCGAATATGCCGTGCGCGGGGGCATCCTCGATCTGTTTCCGGCGGGCCTCGACCAGCCCGTGCGGTTCGACTTCTTCGGCGACAGTCTGGAATCGATCCGGGTCTTCGATGCCGAGACGCAACGCACGCTGATGGATATGCGCGCGCTGGATCTGGTGCCGGTGTCTGAATTCCAGCTCATCACCGAAACCATCCGTCGCTTCCGCATGGGCTATGTCGCGCAGTTCGGCGCCCCTGAGCGCGACGACCAGCTCTATGAAGCTGTCAGCGAAGGTCGTCGTCATCCCGGCATGGAACACTGGCTGCCGCTGTTCCAGGACCGGATGGAGACGCTGCTCGACTATCTGCCGGGCACGCCGGTCGCCATCGAGCCGCAAAGCGAGGATGCCGCGACCGAACGCTTCAAGCAGATCGGCGACTATTACGAAGCCCGCCGCGAAGCCATGGGCATTCCCGGCGGCGGCGCGATCTACAAGCCGCTGCCGCCGGAGCGGCTCTATCTGAGCGACAGCGAATGGCACAAGCGGCTGGACGACATCGCGCTGGCGCGGCTGTCGCCCTTCGCGCTGCCGGAGGGCACGGCAGGTGCGGTCGACGCCGGCGCGCGGCAGGGCCGCAACTTCGCGCCGGAACGCGCCGACGCCAATGTGAACGTGTTCGAGCGTGTTGTCGCGCATATCCAGGCGCTGCAAGCAGAGCGCAAGAAGGTCGTCGTCGCGCTGTGGAGCGAAGGCTCGCGCGACCGCATGGCCAGCATGCTGAAAGATCACAAGCTGCTGAACCAGCAGATGGTGAATTCCTGGCGCGTGGTGCAGGCGACGCCGCGCAACGAAACCATGCTGGCCGTGGTCGGTATGGAATCCGGGTTCGAGACCGACCAGATCGCCGTCATCAGCGAACAGGATATCCTCGGCGACCGCCTGGTGCGGCCGCGCAAGGCGAGCCGCAAGCTCGACAACTTCATCTCGGAAGTGACGAGCCTTGCGGCCGGCGACATCGTCGTCCATGTCGAACACGGCATCGGCCGTTTCGTCGGGCTGCAGACGTTGCAGGTCGGCGGCGCACCGCATGACTGTCTTGAACTGCGCTACGCCAACGAGACCAAGCTGTTCCTGCCGGTCGAGAATATCGAACTTCTGTCGCGCTACGGCTCCGACGCGACCAATGTCGAACTCGACAAGCTCGGCGGTTCGGGCTGGCAGGCGCGCAAGGCCAAGCTCAAGAACCGCATCCAGGAAATTGCCGGCGAACTCATCAAGATTGCTGCCGAGCGGCATCTGCGCGAGAGCGAGCGGATCGTCGTTCCGCGCGAGCAATATGACGAATTCTGCGCGCGCTTTCCCTATGAGGAAACCGAGGACCAGCAGACCGCGATCAACGCCGCGCTGCACGATCTCGAACATGGCAAGCCGATGGATCGCCTGATCTGCGGCGATGTCGGCTTCGGCAAGACGGAAGTGGCCATGCGCGCCACCTTCGCTGTGGCCATGGAAGGCAAGCAGGTCGCCATCGTGGTGCCGACCACGCTGCTGGCGCGTCAGCATGCCAAGAACTTCACCGAGCGCTTCAAGGGCTTTCCGGTGAATGTCGCGCAGGCCTCGCGGCTGGTGACGCCGAAGGAACTGACCGCCACCAAGAAGGGCCTCGCGGACGGCTCCGTCGATATCGTCGTCGGCACCCATGCGCTGCTCAGCAAGGCGATCAAGTTCAAGGATCTCGGTCTCGTCGTGGTCGACGAAGAACAGCACTTCGGCGTGACCCACAAGGAGCGCCTGAAGCAGTTGCGCGCCAACGTGCACGTACTGACGCTGTCGGCGACGCCGATTCCGCGTACGCTGCAGCTGGCGCTCACTGGCGTACGTGATCTTTCGATCATCGCCTCCGCGCCGGTCGATCGTCTCGCCGTGCGCACATTCGTGGCGCCGCATGATCCCCTGATGATCCGCGAGGCGCTGTTGCGCGAGCGTTATCGCGGCGGCCAGGCTTTCTACGTGGTGCCGCGGATCGACGATCTTGCTGAGGTGAAAAGCTTTTTGGACAAGCATGTGCCTGAGATGAAGGTTGCCGTGGCCCATGGCCAGATGGCACCGACCATCATCGAGGACATCATGTCGGCATTCTATGACGGCAAATACGATATCCTGCTGTCGACCACGATCGTGGAGTCGGGCCTCGACATTCCGAACGCCAACACGCTGATCATCCACCGCGCCGATATGTTTGGCCTCGCGCAGCTCTATCAGCTGCGTGGTCGCGTCGGCCGCTCCAAGCTGCGCGCCTATGCGCTGTTCACACTGCCGTCGACACACAAGATCACCGGTCAGGCGGAACGCCGGCTGAAAGTGCTGCAGTCGCTGGAGAACCTCGGCGCAGGGTTCCAGCTTGCCTCGCACGATCTCGACATTCGCGGCGCCGGCAATCTGCTCGGCGAGGAACAGTCCGGCCACATTAAGGAAGTCGGCTTCGAGCTCTATCAGTCGATGCTGGAAGAGGCGATCCTGGCGCTCAAGTCGGGCATCTCCGAGCCGGTCGCCGACAGGTGGTCGCCGACGATCACGCTCGGCATGCCGGTGATGATCCCCGACGATTTCGTCGCCGATCTCTCGGTGCGGCTATCGCTATATCGCCGGCTGGCCGATCTCGAAACCGACGACGAGATCGCTGCCTTCGCCGCCGAACTGCGCGACCGTTTCGGCGTGCTGCCGGACGAGGTGCGCTATCTGTTCAAGATTGCGGCCATCAAGGCCTATTGCCGCCGCGCCAATGTCGAGAAGGTCGATGCCGGTCCGAAGGGCGTTGTCATCTCGTTCCGCGACAACTCGTTCGCACAGCCGGACAGACTGGTATTCTTCATCAAGCAGTATGGCCAGGCCGCCAAGGTGCGCCCGGACATGAAGGTCGTGTTCCTGCAGGATTGGGGAACACCGGAAGAACGTCTCGAAGGCGCCACGGAGATCCTGCGCGCGCTGGCGGGGCTCGCGGAGAGCAAGAAGGCGGCTTAACGCAAACGGCCGCCGGCATTGCTGCCGACGGCCGTTTGTTGAACTGCGCGACGCTTACTTCGGATACTTGAATTCCGGAGCGGCCTTCAGCGCTTCCTTGGTGGTGTTCATCGACGCCACCCACTTATTGTCCTTGTTCAGGCTCACCTTCACCGAAGCCGGCGAGACGGCGACATAGTGTTCGCCCATGCCCAGGAAGCCACCAACCGACAGGATTAGGGCGTCGACCTGATTGTTCTTGATTGCGAGATCGCTGATCTCGCCGATCGTCTCATCCTTCTGGTTGGTAATGTTCAGGCCCTTGAGCTTGGACGAGAACATTTCCTCCTTGGAAACGGTTGAGAACTTTGCCTCGGCGGGTGCAGCGCCCGTTGTGACTGTCGACTGCGCGAGAACCGGCGTGGCGAGAAGGGCGAGGGAAGCGGTGATCAGTGCAAGCTTTTTCATTATCGTTGTCTCCATTGCAGATGCACCTACAATGCGACGATAGATACTTCGTTCCTGATTTTATTTTTGGAACTTATGACGCTGCGCGCTGCGCGTCCGCGCCATGCAGGCGTGCCAGCAGCGACTTCGCGGTATCCGTTGGCTCCATCGTGATGACGGTGACGTGGGGATCATTGCGCGCATCACGCTTGGGGCCATGCATGGTGTGCTTCATCACGCTAGAGAGTCGCCTGGCGATCATATGGGCGTTGCGTTGGTCGGTTTCGGCGAAGGCGACCACGATGGAGCCGTCGTTCTGCAGCGTGCCGAAGTCCATTCGTCGCATCAGCCGGCTGATGATCCGCGCAGCGTCGCGCTGTGCGCGCAGCGGGATGTTGTCGAATGAGAACCGGGCCATCGACAATCCGCCGCCGCGGGTTTGCGTGTGATAGACCGCGGTCGCGATGTCGCGTTCGAAGGCTGCCGTCGTCAGCAGGCCGGTCGCGGGATCGAGCAGCCCGTCGGATTCGATCGACTTCAAGGTACGGCCGAGACGTGCTTCGAAGGCGTGCTGGCGCAGCAGCGGCAGCGCCGTGGCTGCGACGGTGTCGGCGTCTCCGACGATCATTTCGAGATTGGCGAGATCGTAGCTTGGCGTCAGGCCGGGCACGGTGACGACAACGGGCAGATTGCGGAAGCGTGCATCCTCGGTGAGGACAGTGAGAAACGCATCAACGACGCGCGTGCTGAAGCCTTCGCCGATGACGATGCCGTCGAGGTCGCGCGCATTGAGATGTTTGGCTGCGGCTTCGATGCTAAGCGCGCCGACCACGCCGACGCGTTCGCCGAGTGCAACCGACAGCGCGGCGTAACCACCGCCGCGGCCGATCAGCATCACCGTTGCATCGTCCAGCGGGTCCAACTGCGGGGACATGCGATGCAGGTTTTCGGCGGTGAGGCGTCGCATGACCGTGGCATGCAGCGTGCGCACACGCAGCGCGTTGCGCAGCCGCGCGCTGAGTCGATCGAAATTACCGTCGGTCTGCGTGAGCGGGATCGCATGGCCGGGCAACTCCGTGGCAGGATCGATCGCGATCAGCGGAACGTAAGGCTGCTTGGCGCCAAGCCGCTTTGCCAGCGCCTGGAAGGTCGGCATGTCGTCAGCGGAAGCCGACACGATCACGGCTGCCGGCTGTACCCGCGCCACCGCATCCAGCGCTTCGGCCCATGTCGCATCGACCACCGGGAAGATGTTGCTCTCCGCCAGGGCTGTCGCAAACGCGGCCGGCTGCTGGTTGGAGACGGCGACGATCGTGGCCTGGTCGGACATGCTTGAGCTGAACCTCTACGCGAAACTGATCGCGGCAGGCTAGCCCGACGTCCTTAATGCAGAGTCAATGAGATCCGTTGCATTTTCAGGATCGCCTTTGCTCTCTCAGTCGGCTGCGGCACGGTCGCGGAAGGCTTCGACCATCAGCGGATTGAGGCCGAGTTCTGTGAGGGCGTCGCGGGCGCGGCCGTTATTGCTGGCGCGGCCGGCGAGCCGATAGCCGCTGAGACGATCGGGGAGCGCCGTCAGCATGGCGTTCTCGCCGAGCCGCTTGGCCCATTCATTGAGGTCCTGCGCCAGGAAGCGATAGCCGCCGACGGCCATGATGCCCGAGGGCGGCGCGGTGATGTTGATCGCGCCCGTCACACGGTCGAGCCGGGCCATATAGCCGGTATCGACATAATCGAGTGGCTTGGCGGGGATCAGCGCGTTGCTGGCGTCGGCCTGGGCCGTATAGGCCAGCACCGGCACCATGGGTCCGCGCAGGCCCAGCGTGCCCCTGGGCGTCAGCATGATATCGCCGGCAATGGAGGAGCCTTGCTGGGCGCGCGGTGCGCCGTGCGGGCCGGGCATGATGGCGACGGGCAAGCCGTCGTCGCCGCGGATGGCGCCGAACAGGCCGGCTTCGCCGAACAGATAGACGTCGGTGAACGAGGCCTGCGAGCCGGGCCATGCCGGCGAGGCGGCGACCTGTTCAGGCGCCCGCCAGAGGCCGAGCACGTAACGCAGCACGGGCGAACGATCCAGCAATCCGCCGTCGGCGAGACGCTGCGCCAGCGGCGCCGGCGCGACCAGCACGTCGCAGGCATTGGCGGCGATGCTACGCTCCAGCACTGCATTGTCGAACGGATGATGCAGGGTCAGCACGCCGCCGGAGAGCAGCCAGGTCACCAGTGACGAGGCGACGCTGGCGAAAGAGGACGGCACCATCGCCGACATGATCGTCGCGCCCTGCGGCATGCCGCTTTCCAGGAAGACAGCAAGGCCACCGGAGATCAGGTTGAGATGCGTGCGCGGTACGGTGCGGAAGCCGTCGGAGGTGACATCGAAGGAGACCATGGCCGCGCGGCGGGCGTCCTGCGCCACGGGCGTGGGCTCCACGAACTCGCTGGACAGCACGGCATCGAGCGAGGTCATGCCTTCCGGCAAATCGCTGCCGAAACCGCCGACATAGCGGATCGAGAAGGCTTCAGCCGCAGCGTTCATGATGAGATCGGCATGGCTGACGCCGTCAATCTTGCTCGATGTCACCAGCGCACGCGCACTGCAACGATTCAGTGCCATGGTCAGATCGGCCTGGCGCCAGAGCTGCGGCAGCAGCGCGACGACGAGGCCGGCGCGATGCGCAGCCAGCACGGTCAGTACGAATTCCACGGTGTTCGGCAGCTGGACGGCGATGACCGAATTGGCGGGAAGGCCCGCCTCCATGAAATGCGCCGTCAGCGCCGAGATCGCGCGGTCGGTATCCTCAAAGGTCAGCCGCTGCGGTTCCGTCGCCGTGACACGCATCTTGTCGGCGGGATCGACCAGCGCCAGCGCCTGCGGCTGCCGGCTGAGAATGCGGCGAAACAAACCGTCGAGGGTGGGCGAGGCATTCGGCGTGGGTGAGGTCACGGTGTCACTTCCGGTTCGGCGGCGAAGCTGGCAGCGTTCTGGCCCACCAAGTCTCCGGCAAATAGCCTGAGAGTGCGATGGTCGAAGGTCGTTCTATCCGATTCCATCGCGCAATCCATTGCTCGCCGACATAGTAAAGCGGGATAGCGTAGAAACCTGCGATCAGCGCACGGTCCATGGCGCGGACGGCATCGACGAAGGGACCGTGGTCGCGAGCCTCCAGCATGGCGGAGATCATGGCGTCGACGGCCGGATTTTTCGCGCCCATATAGTTGCGGGTGCCGGGATTGTCGGCGGCTTCCGTGCCCCAGTAGAACGACTGCTCGTTGCCCGGCGACAGCGACTGGTCCCAGCGGTTCTGGATCATGTCGAATTCGAAATTGATGCGGCGCTGGTCGAACTGCACGGCATCGATGGAGCGGATATTGGCAATGATACCGGCGCGCTTGAGATCGCGCGCATAGGCCAGCGCGATGCGTTCCTGATCGCGGGTGGTGACGAGGATCTCGAAGGCGAGGGGCGTTTTGTCCGACTGCCGCCGCAGCACGTTGTTATCGAGCACGTAGCCGGCATCCTTCAGCAACGCCAGTGCAGTGCGCAGCGCGGGGCGGTCACGGCCGGAGCCGTCGCTGACCGGCAGGCGGTAGCTGCCATCGAGAATGTTGGCGGCCATATTTGAGGCGTAGGGCTGCAGCAGCGTCCGTTCGCGATGATCCGCGGCGCGCATATAGGCGGAGAGATCCGAGCCCGCGAAGAAGCCGGCCGAGCGGGCATAGAGGCCGAAGAAATAGGTGCGGTTGATCCATTCGAAATCGAACAGCAGCGTCAGCGCCTGTCGCACGCGAATATCTGCGAACATCGGTCGCCGCGTGTTGAACACCAGAAATTCCGACGGCTTCGGCAGGCCGGTCTTGATGCTGTCGCGGATCACTTCGCCGGACGTGGCGGCGGGGAATGTGTAGCCGTCGTGCCAGCGCAGCGGCTCGTTCTCGACGCGGAAGTCATAGAGGCCGCGCTTGAATGCTTCGAAATGGGTGTTGGCCTCGCGATAGTAGTCGAGGCGGATCTCGTCGAAATTCCACAGCCCGCGATTGATTGGCAGATCGCGGCCCCAATAGGCGGGATTGCGGGTCAGGGTCACCGCCGCGCCGGGTTTCACGGCCGTCACCGTATAGGGCCCGGAGCCCAGCGGCGGCGCCATCGAGGTTTCCTCGAACGTGTCGGGATTGACGGCGTGTTTCGGCAGCACCGGCATCAGACCCAGGATCAGCGGCAATTCGCGATCCGCCTGGCCGCCGAAGTCGAAGCGCACCGTGCGCTCGTCCAGCGCCTCGGCCCTGACTACTTTCGAATAATACTGCCGGTGATTGGGCCGGCCCTTGTCGCGCAGCAACTGCCAGGAGAACAGCACGTCTGCAGCCAGAACGGGCTTGCCGTCGGAGAATTTGGCCTGGGGATTGATCCGGAAAGTGACGAAGCTTCTCGCGTCATCGGTCTCGACGCTCTCGGCAAGCAGGCCATAGAGCGTGAAGGCCTCGTCCTGACCGCGGGTCATCAGGCTTTCGATGACATAGCCGCGGATCTGCGGCACCGCGATGCCCCGGACGATGAAGGGATTGAGGCTGTCGAAGGTGCCGAGCACGCCCTGGACCATGCGGCCGCCTTTCGGCGCGTCGGGATTGGCATAGGGCATCTGCCTGAAATCGGGGGGCAGGGCAGGGGCGCCGTGCATGGCGATCGCGTAGCTGGGATCGGCCTGTGCGGAATCCGCCACCGGGCCGGCCAGAGTCGTCCAGCAGGCCAGCGTCGCGATCAGTTTGGACAGGGCCGAAAGACCCCATGCATGTGTGCGATTTGATTCGGAACTGTTCACAGAGGAACTTTACCATGGCTGCCCGCCCCGAACCTGTGCCATGGATCAAATAGGGCTGGCGCCATTGATCTTTTCGTCGGCCGCTGTATTGAAAGCGGACAATTGACGAGGACGTCGCGGCCTGTCACGTAACGGCCGTAATTGGCACCGAGACACCCGCCAACGGGTGACTGTCAGCGCCGCCTCCGGGATATGAGCGCCTCCGTTCAGAAAGGGTTTTCCGAAATGAATTTCCGTCTCTTGGCTGCGTCGGTTCTGCCGCGCGGGCGGGGCTTCGCGCTTCTGGCGGCGACGGCCTTGACCGCCACGATGATCGCTCCGGTTGCGTATGCGCAGGCTCCAGCGCCTGGTGCACCGCCTGCCGCGGCGCCGAAGGCTGCTGCGCCTGCGCCCAAGGCTGCGCCGAAAGCTGCACCGAAGGCTGCCCCGGCCGCTCCCGCCGCCCAGGCGCCGGCCGCAGGCGCGCCACCGGCCGATCAGCAGGTTCAGCTGATTTATGCGCCGTGGACCAAGTTCTGCCTCAAGGGTCAGGACGCCAATGCCAAGCAGGTCTGCTTCACTGGCAAGGATGGTCGCATCGAGTCGGGCCAGCCCGTCATCGCCGCCGTCATTATCGAGCCGGAAGGCGAACCGAAGAAGATCCTGCGCGTAACGCTGCCGCTCGGCATGCAGCTCGTGCACGGCACCCGCGTGATCGTGGACAGCAATGCCCCGGCGCAGAGCCCCTATGTGATCTGCTTCGCTAACGGCTGTATGTCCGATTACGAAGTCACCCCGGAGCTCCTGGCCAATCTGAAGAAGGGCCAGAACCTGATCGTGCAGGCGATCAACTCCAACGGTGCACCGCTGACGCTGCCGCTGCCGCTGGCCGAATTCGCCAAGGCCTATGACGGCCCGCCGACCGATCCGAAGGTGTTCGAAGAAACCCAGAAGAAGCTGCAGGAAGAGCTGCAGAAGCGCGCTGCGGAAGCCCGCGCCAAGCTCGAAGCCCAGCAGCCGGCAGCTGGTGCAGCACCGGCGGCCCCGGCCAATCCGGCCGCGAAGTAAGCTGGTTCAACAGACAAACGAAAAGGCGCTCAGAAATGAGCGCCTTTTTTGTTGCTAGTTCACACTCGTCATTCCCCGGCACACCAATTGGTGTGCCTGAGGGCGCGGCCGGCTCTTGCCGGACGTGAACCCGGAATCCCGAAGTGATGACGTTGGGAACGATGAACATGCGGAGATCCCGGGTTCGCGCGAAGAGCGCGCCCCGGGATGACGCCTTCGGCGTCAGTTCAGCGACGGATTGCGTGGCCGGTAGCTACCGGACTTATCTTTGATGAATATCTCGGCGACCTGGGAGTGCCGGATAGGCTCGCCGGATTCATCCGGCAGCAGGTTCTGCTCGGAGACATAAGCGACGTATTCCGACTCAGAATTCTCGGCCAGCAGATGGTAAAATGGCTGGTCCTTGCTCGGACGGACGTCTTCGGGGATCGACAGCCACCATTCTTCGGTGTTGTTGAATTCCGGATCGATGTCGAACACCACCCCCCGGAACGAAAAGATCCGGTGGCGGACGATCTGTCCAATCTGGAATTTGGCTGTCCGCGCTTTAATCATTCTGGTCGAATAGACCAGGATTGTGGCCGATGCTAGAGGCAAACGACGGAATTAAGACAGCCGGAAGCCGCTCCCCGCTATTCCGCCCACCGGGCCAAGAACCAAGAAAAACACGCACGACATGATGGACGTCCTCAATCTTGCACTGCCGTATTTCGGGCTGATCTTTATCGGCTTCGCCTGCGGCAAGGTGAAGAACCTGCCGGAATCCGGCCTCGCCTGGATGAATTTCTTCCTCCTCTATGTGTCGCTGCCGGCGCTGTTCTTTCGGATCATGGCGAAGACGCCGTTCGAGGAACTCAACAATCTGCCCTTCGTGATCGGCACCACGCTGGCGACCGCGACGGCGTTCTTTCTGTCGGTCGGCACCGGTAAATTCCTCGGCCGGCTGACCATGCGCGAGGCCGGGATGGCGGGACTCGCCGGCGGTTATGGCAATATCGGCTATATGGGTCCGGGACTGGCGCTGGCGGTGCTTGGGCCGAAAGCGGCGGTACCGACCGCGCTGGTGTTCTGTTTCGACAGCATCTTCCTGTTCTCGATCGCACCGCTGATGATGGCGCTGACCTCGGGTGACAAGCGGCCGCTGCTCCCGACCATCGGCATCGTCATCAAGCATATCGTGCTGCATCCGCTGATCGTGGCAGCCTATCTCGGCGCTTTCGTCGCAGCGTTTCACATCCAGATGCCGGTCGCGGTCGACGGCATGCTGCTGTTCCTGCAGAATTCTGCCGCGCCCGTTGCGCTGTTCGCGCTGGGTGTGACGGTTGCCTTGCGGCCGTTGGGGCGCGTGCCGTGGGAGGTGCCTGGCCTGATCTTCATCAAGCTGCTCATTCATCCGCTAATCGTGTTCGGCTTGATGCTGTTGCTCGGGCCGTTCCCGCCGGTATGGGCCGCGACGGCCGTGCTGCTCGCGTCATTGCCGCCGGCGCTGAATGTGTTCGTGATCGCGCGGCAATACGATAGCTGGATCGAGCCTGCATCGGTCGCCGTGCTGCTCGGCACTTTCGTGTCGGTGCTGACGCTGACCTCGGTGATGTATTTCCTGAAGAGCGGCCAGATCGCGTTCCCTTAGGACGCGTGAGATCTCTAGGAAGCGCTCTTGCGCCACGATGGCGACAGGCCCTCGCGCATCGCCAGACGGCGCAACGGGCCGATCGATCCCATCGCATGCATGCCGGCCGCGCGGATCACTTGCATCGGGAGGAGATCGCTGAGCAGCGAACGGTTAGCCATGTCGATGGCGAAGGTTCGCGAGGAGATGTCGCTGCGGCGGGTCTTCTCGAAACGCGCCAGCACCGGCGCTGCGCCGATATCCGCGCCATTCATGCCGGCATCGCGAACGACGTCAGCGATATCGCCGGCGTCGCGTAGGCCGAGATTGAGACCCTGTGCACCGATCGGCGGCACCACATGGGCGGCTTCGCCGACCAGCACGATGCGGTTCTTCGCCAGTTGGCTTGGCTGCTCAATGGCCAATGGAAACACATGCCTGCCGGGTTCGACCTGAACCCGGCCGAGGATCGAATGCGATTGTTTCTCGGCGGCGACCGACAATGCTTCATCGCTCAATGCCATCAGGCGCTCGGCATCCCGGGGCTTGTTGACCCAGACGACGCTGGAGCGATTGCCGGGCAGGGGCACGAACACGCAGGGACCGGCGGGGGTGTGAAACTCCGTCGACATGTTCTTGTGCGGCCGGCTATGCGCGATGTTGAAGGTCAGCGCGGTCTGCTCAAGCGCGCGTCGCTTGACTGAAATGCCCGCGGCCTCGCGGCACAGGGACTGGCGGCCATCGGCGCCGACGATCAGCCGCGCCACCAAGACCTGGCCTTGCCGGGTGCGGACCTGAACCTGCATCTCGTCCGGCGTGACCGTATCGGCCTCGTCATCGATGCGAATGAGATTGGTCAATTCCGCGGCGCGCGCTTCGAGCGCGATCATCAATTCGCGGTTCTCGATATTGTAGCCGAAGGTCTCGAGGCCGATCTCGCTGCAGACGAATTTGACTTCGGGCGCGCGGATCAGCCGGTTGGTGTCATCCACCAGCCGCATGGTCGTCAGCGCGGCCGCCTTGTCGGCGCAGCGGC
Organism: Tardiphaga sp. 813_E8_N1_3; assembly: GCF_051811025.1. Taxonomy (NCBI): domain Bacteria; kingdom Pseudomonadati; phylum Pseudomonadota; class Alphaproteobacteria; order Hyphomicrobiales; family Nitrobacteraceae; genus Tardiphaga; species Tardiphaga sp. 813_E8_N1_3. The sequence goes on along the minus strand of NZ_JBPWQE010000001.1, from coordinate 2,793,997 downwards.
GCCAGACATCAAGGCTTTCCAGAAATGCGACGGAGCCGCCAAGCAGCGCGGTGGTGCGGTTGTCGCCGTAGGGGACGCGGCGGGCGATGAGGGCGGTGCGGGCGCCGGTCTCGGCCAGCGCGAGGGCCGCAGCAAGGCCGGCAGGACCGCCGCCGACAACGGCGACATCATAGGTGGAGGTGGAAGCAGAGGTCTCGGTCATGGTCGGACCATCGGCCTTTGGCCCGGTATTTTCAAGCCGTTAGGCGCCGCGGAATCGTTCCCGCAGTGCCGGGTGGCCGAAGGCCGCATCGGCGCCTGTGCAAATCGGGCCGATTCCTGCTAGCAATTCCCGGCATATGACCGCTTCGAGTCCGGACCAACTCCCATCGTCGTCACGATCCGCGCGCGCGGCGGCGTTCTCGGTTCACATCTTTACGGCGCTCGGTGCCGGCGTGGCACTCATTGCCATGATGAGCGCCGTGCGCGGCGAATGGGCTGCGATGTTCGGCTGGCTCGGTTTGGCGCTGATCATCGATGGGCTTGATGGCCCGATCGCCCGACACTTCGACGTCGGCCGCGTGCTGCCGGATTGGTCCGGCGACGCGCTCGATTTCGTGGTCGACTTCCTCACTTACGTGTTCGTGCCAGCCTATGCGATCGCGGCCTCCGGTCTGTTGGTGCCGTGGACGGCGGTGCTGCTCGGTGCCGGTATCGTCGTCACCAGCGCACTATATTTTGCCGACAAACGCATGAAGACCGACGACAACCACTTTCGCGGTTTTCCGGCGCTGTGGAACGGGGCGGCGTTCTATCTGTTCTTGCTGCAACCATCACCCGTCATCGCGAGCCTTGCGATGCTGGCGCTGATCGTCCTGACCTTTGTGCCGGTGCATGTGCTGCATCCCGTTCGCGTGACGCGTCTGCGCCGGTTGAACCTGTCACTGATGGCGATCTGGGCTGTGCTGGCCGTCATCACGCTGATACAGAACTTCGCTGTTGCTTTGCCTATTACGGTCGCGCTCTGCGCGATCGCTTTTTACATTGTCTGCGGTGACGCCGTCATCCGCCTCATGAGGCCCTCCAAATCATGATCGAACTGTTTTCCAGCCCCGAAGCCTGGGCCGCGCTCTTGACGCTGACCGCGCTCGAAATCGTACTTGGTATCGACAATGTGATTTTCCTGTCGGTGCTGGTGTCGCGGCTGCCGGAGCCGCAGGCAACCCGCGCACGCCAGATCGGTCTCGCGCTGGCGCTGGTGTTCCGCATCATCCTGCTGAGCGTTCTCGTCTGGCTGATCGGTCTGACCGAACCTGTCATCACGGTGAGAAGCCTCGCATTCTCCTGGCGCGATCTGATCCTGATCGGAGGCGGTCTGTTCCTGATTGCCAAGGCGACACATGAGATTCACGCCGAGGTCGAGGCGCGCGAAGGGCATGACGCTGAGAAGCCGGCGCCGAACGCCTTTGCCTGGGTGATCCTGCAGGTTATCGTCGTTGATCTCGTTTTCTCGCTCGACTCCATCATCACTGCGATTGGCATGGCGCAGGACATCGAGATCATGGTGGCCGCCGTCATCATCGCCTGTGCGGTGATGTATGTATCGTCCGGGCCAGTGGCGCGCTTCGTGGCGCAATATCCGACCACCAAGATGCTGGCGCTAGCCTTCCTGGTGCTGATCGGCGTTTCGCTGATGGCGGATGGATTCAAATTCCATATTCCGCGCGGTTACATCTATTTCGCCATATTGTTCTCGGCGGCGGTCGAGCTGTTCAACGTGCTGGCGAAGCGCAACCGCCGAAAGCGGGCACAGCCGGGCACAGGTTGACATCACGCGGGTGTTGGTTATCGCTTGAGACCAAAGTCATTCAGGGAGATTGAACGATGACCAAAGCCGTCCGCGTCCACGAGATCGGTGGACCCGAAGTCCTCACTTATGAAGACGTGCAGGTCCCGGCACCGGCTGCGGGCGAGGTGCGCATCCGCCAGCATGCCATTGGTGTCAATTTTATCGATACGTACTTCCGCAGCGGCCTCTACAAGGCGCCGCAGCTGCCGTTCATTGCCGGCAATGAGGCCTCGGGCGAAGTGGTTGAAGTCGGGCCAGGCGTCACCGGATTCCATCCGGGCGATCGCGTCGCTTATTATTCGGCCCTCGGCAGCTATGCCACCGAGCGCGTGTTTGCCGCTGATCGGCTGGTGAAACTGCCGGATCGCATCACCCACGAGCAGGGCGCCGTGCTGATGCTGAAGGGTCTCACGGTCTGGTATCTGCTGCACAAGACTTTCAAGGTCGAGCCGCATCACCGCGTGTTGATCCATGCTGCAGCGGGCGGCATCGGTCTGCTCGCCTGCCAGTGGGCCAAGGCCATGGGTGCGCATGTGATCGGGACCGTCGGCTCGAAAGAGAAGGGCGAGTTGGCGCTGGCCAATGGCTGCGATCACGTCATCTATTACAACGAAGAGAACTTCGTCGATCGCGTGAAGCAGATCAGCCGTAACGAACTCTGCGACGTGGTCTATGACGGTGTGGGCAAGACCACCTATCCAGGCTCGCTGTCATGCCTGAAGCCGCGCGGCATGTGGGTGTCGTTCGGCAACGCCTCTGGCCCTGTGCCGCCATTCGCGATCGCCGAACTCAACAATCACGGCTCGCTGTTCGCGACGCGTCCCAAGCTGAACGACTATGTCGCCAAGCGATCGGAACTGCTGGAAGGCGCCGACACGCTGTTCTCGGCTGTGATCGATGGCAAGCTGCATGTGCCGATCAATCACGCTTATGCGCTGAAGGATGCGGCCAAGGCGCATATCGATCTGGAAGCACGCAAGACCACAGGCGCGGTTATTTTGAAGGTGTGAGGTTGTTTTTCCCTCCCCCAAGCGTGGCGTAGCCACGCGCCGTGGGGAGGGTGGATCGAACGCGCAGCGTTCGAGACGGGTGGGGTGGCGCCACAGGCTTCGTATTCTCGCGGAGACACCCCACCCCGACCTCCGCTTCGCTCGGTCGACCCTCCCCACTGCGCTACGCTTGGGGGAGGGAAACTACTTCCGCCGGCGCGTCTCTCAGAACCCCGCCACCGTCCCGTGCAGATCATACGCATCCGCGCGTTCGATTTTCGCCGTGACGATCTCGCCGACCTTCAGCGGCCGGCGTGCGGTGATATAGACCGATCCGTCGATGTCAGGCGCATCCGCCTTCGAGCGGCCCTTCGACACGGTCGGGCCGACTTCGTCGATGATGATCTGCTGGCGTGTGCCGACCTTGCGCTTCAAGCGGCGTGCCGAGATTTTCTGCTGACGCTCCATCAATGCATTCCAGCGCTGCTGTTTGATCTCTTCCGGCACCGCATTGGCGATGGCGTTGGAGGTCGCACCCGCCACGGACTCGTATTTGAACGCGCCAACGCGGTCGATCTGCGCTTCTTCCAGCCAGTCGAGCAGATACTGAAAATCGCTTTCGGTCTCGCCGGGGAAGCCGACGATGAAGGTCGAGCGGAGTGTGAGATCCGGGCACATCTCGCGCCACTTCTTGATGCGGGCGAGCGTCTTGTCCTGAGCGGCCGGGCGCTTCATCGCCTTCAACACTTCCGGGGCCGCATGCTGGAACGGGATGTCGAGATAGGGCAGCACATTGCTGCCGGCATTCATCAACCCGATGACCTCGTCGACATGCGGATACGGGTAAACATATTGCAGCCGCACCCAGGCGCCGAGTTCGCCGAGCTCCTTGGCGAGATCATAGAACTTGGCGCGGACCTCGCGATCCTTCCACGGGCTGGTGGCGTATTTGATATCGACGCCGTAGGCCGAGGTGTCCTGCGACACGACCAGCAACTCCTTGACGCCGGCCTTCACCAGCTTCTCAGCCTCTAACAGCACCTCGTTGGCCGGGCGTGAGACGAGATCGCCGCGCAGCTTCGGGATGATGCAGAAGGTGCAGCGGTTATTGCAGCCTTCCGAAATTTTCAGATAGGCGTAGTGCCGCGGCGTCAGCTTGATGCCCTGCGGCGGCACGAGATCGATATGCGGATTGTGCACCGGCGGCAGCGCGCGATGCACGGCGTCGAGCACGCTCTCATATTGCTGCGGGCCGGTGATCGACAGCAGGTTGGGATAGGCGGCCTCGATCTGCTCGGGCTCGGCGCCCATGCAGCCGGTGACAATGACCTTGCCGTTCTGCGCCATGGCTTCGCCGATGGCGCCCAGCGACTCCGCCTTGGCGCTGTCGAGGAAGCCGCAGGTGTTGACGATGACGATGTCGGCGCCGTCGTGCTTGCGGGCGAGTTCGTAACCTTCGGCCCGCAGGCGCGTAATGATGCGCTCGGAATCCACCAGGGCCTTCGGGCATCCCAGTGACACAAAGGAGATTTTCGGCGCGGCGGCCTGTTGCATGTTCGATCTGCCTGATTGAGAGGCAGCAGGTAGTCCCATTTGCCCATAATTACAAGGCTTTAAGCCGTGCGCGGGCGTGCTATGGGTATGCTGCATCCATGTGAGTGTCCGATGCCTGCCGACCAGTCGCCCAAAATTGTCATTGTCGACGAAAGCCCGATCCGGGCCGCGATCCTTGAGGAAGGGCTGCGGGAGGCTGGCTATGTGGACGTCCAGCATATCCGGGAGATGCATAACCTGCTGGCCCGGATTTATGCGCTGGATCCGGACGTTATCGTCATCGATCTCGAAAACCCCAGCCGCGACGTGCTGGAACAAATGTTCCAGGTGTCCCGCGCGGTGCGTCGGCCGGTCGCCATGTTCGTCGACCAGAGCGACGCCGAGTCGGCGCGGGCTTCGGTCGAGGCGGGGGTATCCTCTTACATCGTGGACGGGCTGAAGAAGGAGCGGATCAAGCCGATCCTCGATCTCTGCATCTCCCGTTTCAATGCCTTCTCCAAACTGCAGGACGAGCTCGAGCGCACCAAGTCGGCGCTGGAGGAGCGCAAGATCATCGACCGTGCCAAGGGCATCGTGATGAAGCTCAAGGGCCTCAATGAAGAAGAGGCTTACGTATTGCTGCGATCCACGGCGATGCGTGAAAAGAAGAAAATCGGTGAGATCGCCCAGTCGATCATCACCGCAGCGGAGTTGCTGAAATGATCGACCACCCGCTTCGCATCGGCTTCATTCCGCTGGCCGACGCCGCCGCCCTGATTGTCGCGGTCGACAAGGGGTTCACGAAGGCCGAGGGGCTGAACGTCGAGCTGGTCCGGGAAGTGTCGTGGTCGAATGTCCGCGACAAGCTGAATATCGGCCTGTTCGAAGCGGCGCATCTGCTGGCGCCCGTTGCCATCGCGTCCAGCCTCGGGCTCGGGCACGTGAAAGTGCCGATCGTGGCGTCGTTCAATCTCGGCATCAACGGCAATGCCATCACCGTCTCACCGGCGCTACATGCGGCGCTGATGTCGGAACTCGACGGTGATCCGACCGATCCGATGGCCACCGCGCAGGCGCTGCGCCGTGTGGTTGTCGCGCGTGCCCGTGCCGGCGCTGATCCCTTGACCTTCGGCATGACGTTTCCGTTCTCGACGCATAATTACCAGCTCCGTTTCTGGATGGCGGCCGGCGGCGTCGATCCTGACGAGGACGTCCGTCTCGTGGTGCTGCCGCCGCCTTACATGGTCGACAGCCTCGCCAACGGTCACGTCGATGCGTTCTGTGTCGGCGCGCCCTGGAATTCGGTCGCGGTCGATCTCGGCGTCGGTCATATCCTGCATTTCGTCTCCGACATCCTGCTGCGCGCTGCCGAGAAGGTGCTGGCGATGAGGCAGAGCTGGGCGGAGAAGAACCCGGACACCGTAGCGGCTCTCACGCGGGCGCATGTGAGCGCCGCTGCCTTCATCGAGGCCCCGGAAAACCGCAACGAGATTGCTGCGATTCTCGCCAAGCCCCAATATATCGGCGTCTCGCCAGAGGTCCTGTTGCGGACGCTGGATGGCCGGCTGAAGATTTCGCCCGATGGCACCATGCGCGAGAGCGGGCGCTATCTGCTGGTCGGCCGCGAAGGAGCCGGGCGTCCCGATCCCGTTCAGGCCGCCTGGCTCTATGCCCAGATGGTGCGCTGGGGACAGGCCGCGATCAGCCCGGAGGCGCTGAAGATCGCACAGGGTGTGTTCCGCCCCGATCTCTACGATGCCGCGCTCGGTATCACCGGCAGCGCTCCGACTGATGTGCCCGACGCTGTTGGCGCATTTGCCGGACCGGCCTTCGATCCCGGCAACATCGCTGCCCATCTCGCTGCGTTCGAAATCGCGCATGTGAAGTCGTAGCGGCGGCGTCAGTTCGCCGATTTGTGGATGCCGCATTCCGTTTTGGCGCGGCCACGCCAGCGGCCGGCGCGGGGGTCTTCGCCGGGCGCCGTGCGGGTCGTGCAGGGCATGCAGCCGACCGACGCAAATCCTGAGGCTATGAGCGGATGCGGCGGCAGCTTCGCCGATGCGTAGATCAGCCCTATCTCGTCCGGGGTGACATTGGCGAATGGATTGAATTTCAGCTTGCCGTCATCGGTTTCAACGACAGGAATGGCCGCGCGCGACGCGCCCTGAAATCGCTTGCGGCCGTTGATCCATGCGCTGAACGGCGCCAGTGCCTGTGCGAGCGATTCAACCTTCCTGATCCGGCAGCAGGTGTCGGGATCGGACGACCACAGGTCCCCATCGCTGTCGTGAGCGGCAAGCGCATCCGCTGCGGGGCGGATCGTTCGCACGTCGCGCAGGCCCAGCGTCAGGATCAGTTGGTCGCGATAGGCGAGCGTCTCTTCGAACAACCAGCCGGTGTCGAGAAACAGCACGGGGATGGCGGGATCGACATCGGCCATGACCTTCAGCAACGCCGCGGACTCCGTACCAAACGACGAGACCAGCGCGAGTCCATCGCGGCCCACGACGTCAAGTGCCGCGGCAATCACCTCGGCGGGCGAGGCGGATTGCAGCGCGTGATCGTATTGGACGGCACTTGCGACGGCTCCCGGCGACAACATCACGAACTCCTCAGCAATATCCAGCTTGACTGGAATAGAATTCTATATATCAGTTGTTTGTCGCCACTTAATAGAAAAATATTCTTTCTATTTGAGAAGCGCAGCGTAGATTTTTTGACCCCATAAATCGAGTTCCAGAGATGCACTTTCTCCGAGCGTATCCGCTTCGTGAGCAACGGCGAATCTCACGGCGGTTTTGAGGCCTTAAGTCGGAAGACTTCGGAGAAGGCATATGACTTCGACCAATCCCGAACGCGTCCGATCGGACGTGGTATCGATGGACCACCTCGATCAACTGGAAGCACAGAGCATCTATATCCTGCGCGAGGGCTTCGCACGGCTGAAGAAGCTGGCCCTGCTGTGGTCGCTCGGCAAGGATTCCAATGTGATGATCTGGCTGGCGCGCAAGGCGTTCTTCGGCCACGTGCCGTTCCCCGCGCTGCATGTCGATACCGGCAAGAAGTTTCCGGAGATGTACGCATTCCGCGATCACTATTCGAAGGAGTGGGGACTCGACCTCACCGTCGAATATTGCCCGTCGATCGATAGTGTCGATCCGACACTGCCGCCGGCGGCGCGCTCCGCAGCGCGCAAGACCGAAGGTCTCAAACTTGCGTTGGCGAAGCACGGCTTCGACGGATTGATCGCCGGCATTCGGCGGGACGAAGAGGCGACCCGTGCCAAGGAGCGCGTGTTCTCGCCGCGCGGCGTCGAGGGCGGATGGGACGTGCGCGACCAGCCACCGGAATTCTGGGACCAGTTCAACGCCTCGCCGCCGCCTGGTGCGCATCTGCGCATTCATCCGATCCTGCATTGGACCGAAGCCGACATCTGGGCCTACACGGCGCGCGAAAACATCCCGATCATCCCGTTGTATCTGGCCAAAGACGGCAAGCGCTATCGCTCGCTCGGTGATGCCGACATCACCAATCCCGTCGCATCGACCGCCAGCACGATTGCCGAAATTCTCGTCGAGCTCGACGGCACCACGATTCCCGAGCGTGCCGGCCGCGCACTCGATCATGAGACCGAAGACGCCTTCGAGCGACTGCGCGTCGCCGGCTATCTGTAGAGGTGATGCCATGACCAAACCCGTCAATCCGACCTCGCTCGGAATGCCCAACGGCACCACGCGCCCGCAACTGCGCATCGTCATCGTCGGCCATGTGGATCATGGCAAGTCGACTCTGGTCGGCCGCCTGCTGCACGAGACCGGCGGCTTGCCGGATGGCAAGCTGGAGATGCTGAAAGCGGTGAGCGCGCGACGCGGCATGCCGTTCGAATGGTCGTTCCTACTCGATGCGCTGCAGACCGAGCGTGACCAGGGTATCACCATCGATACCACGCAGATTCGCTTCCGCACCAAATTGCGCGACGTCATTCTGATCGACGCGCCTGGCCACGCCGAGTTTCTGCGCAACATGATCACCGGCGCATCGCAGGCCGATGGTGCCGTGCTGATTGTCGATGCGCTGGAAGGCGTTCGCGACCAGACCCGGCGCCATGCCTATCTGCTGCATCTCTTGGGCGTGAAGCAGGTCGCCGTCGTCGTCAACAAGATGGACCGCGTCGATTTCAGCGCCGCGCGCTTTCAGGCGATCAGCGACGAAATTTCGGCGCATCTCATCGAACTCGGCGTCACGCCCGCCGCGGTGATTCCGATTTCGGCGCGGGATGGCGATGGCGTGGCCACCCATACCGACCGTATCGGCTGGTATCGCGGGCCGACAGTCGTGGGGGCGCTCGATGCGCTGAAGCCGGCACTCGCGCTTGATGAATTGCCGCTGCGGCTACCGGTACAGGCGATCTACAAGTTCGACGACCGGCGCATCGTGGCTGGGCGTATCGAGGCCGGTCATCTGGCTGTCGGCGACGACGTGGTGATCATGCCCGCCGGCAAGCGAGCGAAGATCAAGAGCGTGGAGCGCTGGTCGGCGATGCCGCTGGAAGGCGAGCACGGAGCAGGGCGATCCGTCGGTATCACGCTCGACCGCGAACTGTTCGTCGAGCGCGGCGACGTGATCGCGCATGTGGGCACGGTGCCATCGGATACACGACGACTGCGGGCGCGGATCTTCTGGCTGCACGACCAGCCGCTGACAGCGGGATCGTCGATCCTGGTGCGGCTCGGCGTGCGCGAAGTGCGCGGCCGTGTGGTCGCGATCGAAAAGGCGATCGATCCCGGCGAGCTGGCCAGTGTCGAGACCAAGCAGATCGCCCGCAATCATGTCGGTGAAATCGAGATCGCGCTGTCGCAACCGGTCGCCGCTGATCGCTATGTCGACAATCCGCGCACCGGACGTCTCGTGATCGAGGTCGGAGGCCGGATCGCCGGCGGCGGTCTCGTGCTATCCATCGATGCTGACCAACGCGCGGTGTCGTCGGACATCGTGCCGGTGCAGTCGGCACTGCGGCCTGAGGAACGTTCGGCGCGCTACCGCCATCAAGGCGCGGTGGTGTGGTTCACCGGATTGCCGGGATCGGGCAAGTCGACGCTGGCGCGGGCGCTGGAGCACCGTCTGTTCGCCAAAGGCGGTTCGCCGATCCTGCTTGACGGCGACACGCTGCGCGCCGGACTCAATCGCGACCTCGGCTTCTCTGCCGCCGATCGCAGCGAGAATGTCCGGCGGCTGGCAGAGATGGCCGGCCATCTCGCCCGCAATGGTCATATCGCCATCGTGGCAGCTGTCTCACCCTCGCGCGGCGACCGCGCCGAGGCCCGCAGCGCGGTCGATACTGCATTTCGCGAGATCTATGTCGCGACGCCAGCGGAGATCTGCGAGCAGCGCGATCCCAAGGGGCATTACGCCAAGGCCCGCGCCGGCGACCTGCCGGGCTTCACCGGTATCGCCAACGACTATCAGGCGCCGGAGAGGGTCGAGCTGCGGATCGACACGTCGACGGTCGATGTGGGTCGCGCGATAGATGGCATTGAGGACATGCTGCGGCAGACGCAAGTGCTGGATGACGGAGCCGCTAATCTGGCGGCGTCCGAGGCGGTCTAACGGCTTAGGCCGCGCTCACTTTTGCACCTCTGAGGTCAAGGAAAGCTGGTTCGCCAGCTTTCCTCTTCGTGAAGCGCCAATCCGAACGGCCACGAGCCAAGGCTGCATTGCTTCGTCGCAAGGGCTCCTCGGAACGGTAGCTGTTGTTGACGTTCCCGCCGTCTAATTATTGAGCGTGCGGTGCACAAACGCTGGCACCGAACGGGCGGGTTCCGCCCGACCTCGACCTCAATCCCCTGATTTCTTGACGTTTTTGCCCGAATGACGGTCTGGCACGAGACTTGAATGTCTCTAGTCAACTGGCGTTCGCTGACGCTCGCCGGCCAGTTCAGATGGATTTCCGCAGCAACGAGGCTGATCGGATCGCTTCCAGACTTCAAGCCGGCGCAACGCGCTGACCTGAGCCTGCGCGGTCCGCAATCCTTATCCCCGTTGAAGCCACGCTGTGGCCCGCAGGAGCTTCGTCCCGCATGAAAATTGAAACGCTCTCCATCGACTTTACTGACGAACAGAAGCGCTACCTCGAAGGCTTTTCGACCGGGCTGCAGATCAGCCGTGTCGGCAAGGGTCTCGGCGGCGGCGCGTCAGCCAAGGCCAATGCGGAGCCGACCGGACCGGATGCCCCGCATATCAAGGCGCAGGATCGCATCATCGCGTCAGGCAAGAAGCTGGTCGAGCAGGAGAAATGGAAGCGCGAGGAACATCCGTTCGACGCGTATCCGCGGCTGCGCGATCAGGCCGCGATCGACGCGCGGCCATCGCCGGCCGACAATTTCCGCTGGCGCTATTACGGCATCTTCTATGTCGGTCCAACGCAGGACTCCTATATGTGCCGGCTTCGGATCCCGAACGGCATCATGAAGCACTGGCAGCTTGCGGGTCTTGCCGATCTCAGTGACGAGCTCTGCGGTCCGTTCTCGCATGTGACCACGCGGGCCAATCTGCAGGTGCGCGAGATTCCGCCGAAAAATGCCGTGAAGCTGATCGAGGGTATCCAGGATCTCGGTCTGTGCTCACGCGGCTCCGGGGCCGACAACATCCGCAACGTCACGGGCACGCCGACCGCCGGCATCGACCCGCAGGAAATCCTCGACACGCGGCCCTATGCGCGCGAGTGGCACTATCACATCCTCAATGACCGCTCGCTTACCGGCCTGCCGCGCAAATTCAATGTCGCGTTCGACGGCGCTGGCAAGATCGCCGTGCTGGAGGACACGAACGACATCGCCTTCCAGGCAGTCGAAGTGAAGGATGGCTTCGGCGTCGCGCCCGGTGTCTGGTTCAAGCTCGGCATCGGCGGCATCACCGGCCACAAGGATTTCGCCACCGATACCGGCATCGTCGTGAAGCCGGAAGATTCCACGAAGGTGTCCGACGCCATCGTGCGCGTCTTCATCGATCTTGGCGACCGCACCAACCGGCTTAAGGCGCGGCTGAAATACGTGATCGACGGCATGGGTATGGAGAAGTTCCTGACCCTGGTCGAGGACAAGCTCGGCCAGCCATTCACGCGCATTTCTGCAGACGCGCTGATGCCGCGGCCGGAATTCGACCGCACGGCGCATATCGGCGTGCACAAGCAGAAGCAGGACGGGTTGAACTGGATCGGCGTCGTGTTGCCGCTGGGCAAGGTGACGACCGATCAGATGCGGGGGCTTTCGAAGATTGCGGCCGATCTGGGCGACGGCGATATCCGCCTCACGGTGTGGCAGAACCTGCTCATCCCCGGCGTGAAAGACGCGAATGTCACGCTGGCGACTGCGGCCATCGAAGCGCTCGGTCTTGCCATCAAGACCACCGAGATCCGCGCCGGCCTGATCGCCTGCACCGGCCGCGCCGGCTGCAAGTTCGGCAATGCGGATACCAAACGCACGGCAACGAATATCGCCGAATGGTGTGATACGCGCGTCGAGGTCGATACGCCGATCAACATCCATCTGACCGGCTGCCATCATTCCTGCGCGCAGCATTACATCAGCGACATCGGTATGATCGGCGCACGCGTGGCGCTCGACGATAGCGACGACACCGTGGACGGCTTCCATATCTTCACCGGCGGCGGTTTCGGCCCGCAGGCCGATGTCGGGCAGGAGGTCTATCAGAACGTGAAGTCCGAGGACGCGCCTGTCGTCGTCGAGCGTCTGCTGAAAGCCTATCTCGCCCACCGCGTTTCGCCGGACGAGACCTTCCTCACATTCTCGCGCCGTCACGACGCGGCTTCGTTGCGTAAGCTTGCTGATGAACAGATGTCCGCATGAACCAGATGACGCCGCCACCCAAACTCGAGATCATTCCTGCGTCTGCGCCGTTCTCGGAAGCGCAACGCTCCTGGCTCAACGGCTTCTTCGCCGGCCTGCTGTCCGATGCACCGGCGACGCCGCTCTCTGCAGAGCAGGGCGCCGCGATCATGGAGGAGGACGACGGCGCGCCGTGGCACGACCAGACCATGCCGATCGCCGATCGCATGAAGCTCGCCGAGGGCAAGCCGGTGCGTCGCAAGATGATGGCGGCGATGGCGCAGCAGGACTGCGGCCAGTGCGGCTATAACTGCAACGACTATTCCGACGCGATTGCCTCCAAGGCCGAAGCGCGGCTGAACCTGTGCGTACCCGGCGGCAAGGAAACCGCGCGGATGCTGAAGTCGCTCTATGAAGAGCTCGACAAGGCGCCGGCAGGTGCCGCGCCCGCGGCAGCGACGACTGCTGCTGCGGAGCCGGTCGAAGTTGCTGCGCCCGATCCGTCGACGCTCGGCCGCTCGCGCGACAATCCAGCACCCGCCGTGTTTCTCGGCCGCCGCCTGCTCAATGGCAAAGGCTCCGAGAAAGAGACCTGGCATATCGATTTCGATCTGTCGGGCTGTGGTCTCGATTACGTCGTCGGCGACAGTTTCGGCATCTTTGCGTCGAACGATCTCGGTCACGTCGACCAGATCATCGCGCTGCTCGGCGCGTCGCATACGACGGAAGTGCGCGGCAAGACGCTGCGCGAGGTGCTGCAATACGACGTCTCGCTGGCCCCGGCACCGGACTCGCTGTTCGAGCTGATGTCCTATCTCACCGGCGGGACCCAGCGCGCCAAGGCGCGCGCGCTGGCGCAGGGCGAGGACCCCGATGGCGATGCCGCGACGCTCGACGTGATGGCGGCACTGCAGAAATTCTCCCGCGTGCGTCCGCATCCGGAAGCTTTCATCGAAGCGCTGGAGCCACTGCAGCCGCGGCTCTACTCAATCTCGTCATCGCACAATGCGACGCCCGGCAAACTATCTCTCACCGTCGATATCGTTCGTTACATGGTAGGCAAGCGCAAGCGCCACGGTCTAGCCTCGAGTTTCCTCGCCGATCGCATCCAGCCCGGCGACAAGCTCAAGGTCTATGTCCAGAAGGCCCATGGTTTTGCGCTGCCGGAAAATCCGGAGACGCCGATCATCATGGTGGGGCCGGGCACCGGCATTGCGCCGTTCAGGGCGTTCCTGCACGACCGCAAGGCCACCAAGGCGCCGGGCAAGAACTGGCTGTTCTTCGGCCATCAGCGCAGCGCCTCGGATTTCTTCTATGCCGACGAACTCAATGGCATGAAAACCGAAGGCTTCCTCACGCGCCTGTCGCTGGCGTGGTCGCGCGATGCCGGTGAGAAGTTCTACGTGCAGGATCGCATGCGCGAGGTCGGCCGCGACGTCTGGACCTGGCTCGCCGAAGGCGCCCATGTCTATGTCTGCGGCGATGCCAAGCGCATGGCCAAGGATGTGGAGCGGGCGCTGGTCGACATCGCCGCCCAGCACGGTGCGCGTTCGACTGATGAAGCGGTGATGTTCGTCAGCGAGCTGAAGAAAAAGGGACGGTTTCAGCTCGACGTATATTGAGGCGAGGGGGGATAACGCCTCCATGTCGTCCGGCGCAGGCGGACGACGGCGCCCAGAAATGACAGTGCTGCTGAAATGCGAATGCGTAGAATAGTTGTGCGCCGCTAAATCCCTTCCTCTCTCAGAGCCGATTGCATTGGAGATAATCTCTCCATCCTGCGCGACATTCAAAATTCCATTTTATTGACCGAAGCCGCCGCGCTGCGCATCCTCGTACCATCGAAATCACAGGGGCGGGAGTCGTCGGACTCTCACGGCTGAGCTTCCACTCAACACATTGACCATCGCATCAGCGCGAGCCGCAGCACCATGCGTTGCGGCCACGGGCAGCGCTGTGCCGATCGCAAGGAGACCAGATGTCGAACGATGATCACAACCGCGAGCCGCTGATGGATCGCCGGTCGCTGCTGCGCGGCGGCGCTGCAGCCGCATTGGCCGCACCACTCGGCGTATGGGGCGCGCAGGCGTTTCCGTTCCGGCAGGTGTCACCCATCGATTTTTCCGAATTTCCGATCTGCAGGACCGCATCGGAGGCGCCTGCGCTCACCGGTGCACCGCGCAAATTGAAGCTCTCCTGGAATGCCGGCGCGGTCTGCCTTGCGCCGCTGCCGGTTGCCATCGATCATGGCTTCTTCCAGAAGCAGAACCTTGACGTCGAACTGGTCAATTACAGCGGCTCGACGGACCAGCTTCTCGAAGCCATTGCCACAGGAAAATCCGATGCGGGCCTGGGGATGGCGCTGCGCTGGCTGAAGCCGCTGGAGCAGGGCTTCGACGTCAAGATCGTCGCCGGCACCCATGGCGGCTGCCTGCGCGCGCTGGCGCCGGCGAAATCGGAGGTGAAGAGCGTTGCGGATTTCAAGGGCAAGACCATCGCCGTCGGCGATATGGCCGGCCCCGACAAGAACTTCTTCTCGATCCAGCTCGCCAAGGCCGGACTCAATCCGGACAAGGACGTCGAGTGGCGGCAATATCCTGGCAACCTCGTGCGGCTCGCCGTGGAAAAGGGTGAAGCACAGATCGGACTGGCATCCGATCCGCTGGCCTATCTCTGGCTCAAGGATGGCGAGTTGAAGGAGGTCGGTTCCAATCTCGATGGCCCCTACAAGGATATCAGCTGCTGCATCGTCGGCGTGCGCGGCAGCCTGCTGCGTGACGATCCGCTGGTCGCGCGCGGCCTTACGCAGGCGCTGCTCGATGCTGCGATGTTCGCATCGCAAAATCCGGAGAAGGCTGCAAAGTCGTTCCAGCCCTATGCGCCCAAGAATGCGACCATCGAGGATCTGCTGGGCATGGTGAAGTATCACACCCATCATCATCACCCCGTGGGCGATGCGCTGAAGCGCGAGCTGAAATCCTACGCCGACGATCTCAAGACGGTCTCGGTGTTCAAGCCGTCGACTGACACCACCAAATTCGCGGAGCGCATCTATGCCGACGTATTCCGCGTCTGAGATCGCATCGCTTGGCGCTGACCGCGAGACCGCGCTCATTGCCGGCGATGGCGGACTTCAAGTCGTCAACAAGCTTCGTTTCAGCATTACGGGGATCGGGGCGGGGCTCGCCTGGCTGGCCTTCGGCCTGTCATGCCTGCGATGGCCGGATATCGGCGATTGGCCACGCACCGAAGCAGTAGCCTATACGGCATTCGCGATTGCTGGCGGCATCGCGATTGCAACCACAGCGCAGGCAGCGCTCGGCAAGTTCGGCGATGGCGTGCAGCGACGCGCGCCCTGGCTGTTTGCCTTGGGAGCGTTCCTGACGCTGTGGGAGCTTGCAACGGCGAAATTCGGCTGGCTGCCGTTGCCGTTCTTCCCACCGCCGCAGTCGATCGTCGAGGTCTATACCGACGACCTGCCGAAGCTGCTGGACAGTGCCTTCGCCTCGGTGAAGCTGCAGCTCGGCGGATACTTCATCGGCGCGGCCGTAGGCTTCCTCACCGGCGTTTCCATCGGCTGGTCGCGGCTCGCGGGCTACTGGGTGCATCCGATCCTGCGGTTCATCGGGCCGTTGCCGGCGACGGCCTGGCTGCCTATTGCGTTCTTTACGTTCCCGTCAGCCTGGAGCGCCAGCACGTTCCTGATCGCACTGGCCACCGGCTTTCCGGTGACGGTGCTGACCTGGTCGGGCGTAGCCAGCGTCAGCACCGCCTATTACGACGTTGCACGAACGCTCGGCGCCAAGCCGTCGTTTCTGGTGACCAAGGTCGCAATCCCCGCAGCATTGCCGCATGTGTTCGTCGGCTTGTTCATGGGGCTTGGCGCGTCTTTCGCGGTGCTGGTCGTGGCCGAGATGATCGGCGTCAAAGCCGGGCTTGGCTTCTATCTGCAATGGGCGCAGGGCTGGGCGTCCTACAACAACATGTATGCCGCGTTGATCGTGATGTCGTTGCTCTGCTCCGGCGCGATCACGCTGCTGTTCAAGGTGCGAGACCGGTTGCTGGTCTGGCAGAAGGGCGTCGTCAAATGGTAGCGCTCGCGACAGCATTCAAGCCAGCGGCGACCGGCGCGTCGCTGGAGGTCAAAGGTGTCAGCCACGCCTTCGATATCGATGGCAGCGTGTTGCCTGTGCTCGACGATGTCAGTATATCCGTCGCGCCCGGCGAGTTCGTTGCGCTGCTCGGGCCCTCCGGCTGCGGCAAGTCCACGCTGCTGCGCCTCGTCGCCGGTCTGGAGCCACCGCGCGCCGGCACGCTGAACGAGGATGGCGTCGCCATCATCGGGCCGTGTCCGTCCCGCGTCGTTGTGTTTCAGGACCCGACACTGTTTCCGTGGCGAACAGTCTGGGACAATGTCGCGCTCGGGCTGGAGGCGCAGGGCGTTCTCAAGACGCAGCGTCACCGTGTCGATGCCGCGATTGATCTCGTCGGCCTCGGCGCATTCAAGAAGGCCTATCCGCATCAGCTCTCGGGCGGCATGGCGCAGCGCGTGGCACTGGCGCGCGCGCTGGTGAACGATCCGCGCATCCTCGTGCTCGACGAGCCGCTCGGCAAACTCGATTCGCTGACACGCATCACGATGCAGGCCGAACTGGTTTCGCTGTGGCAACGTAACGGCTTCACGGCGCTACTGGTGACTCACGATGTGGAGGAGGCGCTGTTTCTCGCCAACCGCGTCATTGTGTTCAGCGATCGGCCTGCACGGGTGACGGCGGACATCGCCGTTGACCGGCCATATCCGCGCCATCGCGGCGATCCGCACCTGGCCGAGTTGCGGCGACAGATCCTGGGGCTGCTTGGGCTGGATGCGACGTGGTGAGATCCTCCCAAATATGATCCATTGCGGGCCAGGGCACGCTCCACCGATAGCTGTATACGAGGCACGGATATTGCATACCTTTTGGGCTGACACACGGTTCAGCCCAAGGGTAATGACATGTACAGCACCAACCGACGCGATTTCATCCGCCTGACGGCCATTGCCGCGGCGCTGTCCACGACCAGCATCAAGGCGTTCGCCGCTGACCGGGTGGTCAAGATCGGAACGCTGAAGCTCATTCACGGCGTTACTCCGTATTTCTACGAGAAATTCGCGCCGGATGGCGTCAAGTTCGAGGTGATCCCGTTCGAGACCCCGACGGATGGCAAGAATGCCGTCGTGACGGGTACGGTCGATTTCGGCATCTTCGGTTTTGCTGCGGCGACGCTTGGCGGCGCCAATGGCGAGCCGATCGTGGTCATCGCATCTGCCTGCAATCGCGGCATGGCCGTCGTCGCCAAGAAGGATTCAGGGATCAACACCATCAAGGACCTGAAGGGCAAGAAGGTTGCGATCCTGCCGGGCTCGACGCAGGAAGTCGTGATCCTCGATCGCCTCGCGGCCGAAGGCATGACGGTGAAGGATGTCGAGGCTGTCAGGTTGTCGTTCAGCGACATGGCGCCGGCGCTCGCCCGCGGCGACATCGACGCCTATGTGGGCGCCGAGCCCGGCCCGGGCATCAGCCTCGCCAATGGCGTAGGTCAGATCGTCGAATATCCCTATACGACCCCAACCGGTTCGCTGAACATGGTGCTGGCCACGCGCCGCGAACTGATCGAGAAAGATCCAGAACTGATCAAGGCACTGCTCAAGACCCACCGCCTGGCCAGCGAATACGCTATGAAGGACCGCGAAGCCTTCATCGCCATCGCCATGCAGAAGCTCGGCCAGCAGAAGCCGTCGATCGAGAAGGCCGCGCCCAATGTGGAGCTGACCTGGAACATCGACGACCAGTTCATGAAGCAGGCGGAATATTACGGCGGCCAGATGCTGTCCAAGAAGCAGATCCGGCAGTTGCCGGACTACAAGACCTTCATCGACGCCAGCTTCGTGAAGGCGCTGGCGGCCACGTGAGCGCGTCGTGAGCCTGCAAAGCACGATGGATGATACGTCCAACAGGGTGCAGCTTGCGCCGACAGCGGAGACTCCACCGGTGCCTGCGGCCGGGAAGCGCGGGCAGGGCGTGCAGCGGGCGCGCACGGTCGCGCTCGCGCTGATTGTGCCGGTCTGCCTGATGGTGGTTTGGCACGTGATGGTGCGCTGGACCGGCACGCGACTGGTGCCGTCGCCCTATGGCGTCGCCGTGATGATGTGGGATTTCGCTTTCGGCGGCATCTATGACGACGCCTACAGCGCCAGCCTGCCGATCCATTTCTGGAAGAGCGTGCAGCGTGTCTATGGCGGCTTTCTCTGTGCGGCGGCGATCGGCATTCCGCTCGGGCTGATGATCGGGCGTATGCCGTTGCTACGCAAGCTGCTCGATCCGACGTTGTCGCTGCTGCGACCGATCCCGGTGACGGCATGGCTGCCGCTATCGATGATCTTCTTCGGCCTTGGCCCGCGCGCGGCGATCTTCCTGGTGTTCCTCGGCGCGTTCTTCCCGATCCTGCTCAATACGGTGTTCGGAGTACGATCGGTCGATATCAGGCTGTTCGAGGCTGCCGAGATGCTTGGCTGCAGCGGCGCGCAGCAGTTCCGCTCGGTCGTGCTGCCCGCGGCACTGCCAAGCATCTTCAACGGGCTTCGTCTCGGCGCTGGCTTCGCTTGGATCCTGATCGTGGTCGGCGAGATGACCGGCGTGCCCGAAGGCCTCGGCGCCGTCATCATGGATGGCCGCACACTGTCGCGCACCGATCTCGTGATCACCGGCATGATCATCATCGGCATCACCGGCTTCGTGTCGGATCGTATCCTGCTGATGCTCAGCAACTACTTCCTTCGCTGGAGCCCGCAGCATCATGCTTGATCGACCGCCCACAATTGCGCCTGACATCCTCGAAGTGAGCGGCGTGCAGAAATTCTACCAGGCTTCCAACGGCCCGGTCGAAGCATTGCGCGGCGTCAACCTCACCATCCGCAAGGGCGAGTTCGTATGTCTGCTCGGAGCGTCGGGCTGCGGCAAGTCCACCTTGCTGCGCATCGTTGCCGGTTTCGAGAAAGCGACTGAGGGCTCGGTCACCATGTACGGCTTTCCGGTCGACAAGCCGGGCCCGGATCGCGGCATGGTGTTTCAGGATTACGCGTTGTTTCCATGGCTGACGGTGCGCGACAATATCGGCTTCGGGCCGAAGCATCGTCGTCTCGCGACCAAAGTCGTGAACGAACTCACCGACAAGTTCATGGCCATGGTCGGGCTGACGGCCTTTGCCGATCGCTATCCGCACCAGCTTTCCGGCGGCATGAAGCAGCGCGTCGCCATTGCGCGGGTGCTGAGCAATGACACCGACGTGCTGCTGATGGATGAGCCGTTCGGCGCGCTCGATGCGCTGACGCGCAGCAAGCTGCAGGAGGAACTCGTCGAGATCTGGCGCACCACCGGCCTTACGGTGATCTTCGTGACGCATTCGGTCGAGGAAGCCGTGATGCTGGCGGATCGCGTCGTCGTGATGTCGGCGGGACCGGGCCGGATCGATTGCGAGATCGAGGTTGATCTGCCGCGTCCGCGTGACGTGGCATCGCCTGAATTCAACGCGTTGCGACGCGAGGTCACACAGAAGCTCACGAGCCATATCGCCGGCAGCCGCGGCGTTGCGGCAGATTCCTGAATCGGGCTTCAAAAGTGCGCGAATAAAATTCTCGCCTGTGCTCGCCGGAGAGAATTTTCGCCTGCGGGCCTGACAGCCATCAGGCCCGCTGTCGTTATTTCCGGGTACCGCTTGTAACGCCTGCCGAACGGCATTCTCTAGGGTCAGAGAAGCCGAAAGCAGTACAATATGGACGCGGTTCCCAGCATTATCGATCGGGTCAATTTGCTTGCACCGGGCTTTGCCGAGCGCGCACAGCTGCACGATCGTGCGGCCAGCTTCCCGGTAGAAAATTTTCAGGAATTGTCTGACGCGGGTCTGCTGGCATTGCCGGTGCCGAAGGCGCTGGGTGGAGCGGGCGCCGGCGTCAGTGAGGCCGCGCGCGTGGTGGGAATCGTCGGCAAGGCCGATGCGGCCACGGGCCTCGTGCTGGCCATGCATTACATCCATCATCTGGTGATCGCGAAGAACGGCCGTTGGCCAGAGCATCTGGCGCATCGGGTGTCGACCGATGCGGTGAAGGGCCTCGCGCTGATCAACGCGTTGCGCGTCGAGACAGATCAGGGATCGCCATCCCGGGGCGGTCTGCCGGCGACGACAGCGACACGCACCGCGGAAGGCTGGCGTATGACCGGCCGAAAGATCTATTCGACGGGCGCGCCACTCCTCAAATGGTATACCGTGTGGGCAAAGACCGACGAGCCGGACGTGCGCGTCGGTGTGTTCCTGGTGCCGTCGGGTCTGCCGGGCACGACAATTATCGAGACCTGGGATCACCTCGGCCTGCGCGCTAGCGGCAGCCATGACGTCGTGTTCGAGGACGTGCTCATCCCACTCGAAAACGAAGTGGATGTGCGTCGTCCCGCCGAATGGGGCGCGCCGGATGTGTCGCAGGCGACCATCCAGGCGGTGCTCGTCGGTGCCGTCTATGATGGCGTTGCGCGGGCTGCGCGCGACTGGCTGATCGACTTTCTGAAGACCCGCACGCCGTCGAGCCTCGGCGCGCCGCTGGCGACACTGCCGCGGGCGCAGGAGATCGTTGGCGGCATCGAGGCGAAGCTCGCGGTCAATGCGCGCCTGCTCGACACTTTCGCACGGGACATCGATGACGGAGCCGCACTGACGCCGGTCGAGGCGAACATCCTCAAACTCACGGTTACCAACAACGCCGTGGCCGCTGTCGAGGACGCGCTGTCGCTCACCAGCAATCATGGTCTCACCCGCGCCAATCCGCTGGAGCGGCATTACCGCGACGTGCTGTGTGGCCGCGTGCATACGCCGCAGGACGACAGCACCAGGATTTCCGCCGGCCGTATCGCGTTCGGCATCTGAACAGCAGCAGGAAGTGGAGACAACCATGTCCGTCGAATTCATCGGCTTCATCACCAACAACGACGCATCCGAGACCCGCGTGCGCTCCGGCCCGGTGCTTGACCCCAGCTATATCGAAACCGTCGCGAAGGCGCACGAGCTCGCCGGCTTCGACCGCGCGCTGCTCGCCTTCCATTCGACCTCGCCGGACGGCCTCCAGGTCGCCCAGCATGCGCTCGGCGTCACTGAAAAGCTGAAAGTGATGATCGCCCAGCGTCCGGGCTTCACCGCACCGACGGTGATCGCGCGCCAGCTTGCCACTATCGAGAATTTCCACCATGGCCGCGTCTCGCTGCATGTCATCACCGGCGGCAATGCCAAGGAGCTGCGGCAGGATGGCAATACGCTCGACGACAAAGACGAGCGTTACGCGCGCACCAGCGAATGGCTCGATATCATCAAGCAGGAATGGACGAGCGAGAAACCATTCGACTATGCCGGCAAGTATTATCAGGTCGAAGGTGGCTTCTCGCAGGTGAAGCCCACGGCACCGATCCACGTCTTTGTCGGCGGCGCGTCGGACGCGGCCATCGAAGTATCGGGCAAGCATGCCGATACTTTCGCGCTGTGGGGTGAATCCTACGCGCAGGTGCGTGACGTCACCGGCCGTGTGCGCGCTGCCGCCGCCAAGCATGGGCGGCCGGCACCGCGTTTCAGCCTGTCGGTGCGCCCGATCATCGCCGACACCGAGGAGAAAGCCTGGGCCAAGGCCGACGACATTCTCGCCCGCGCCACCGCGCTGCAGGACAAGACCGGCTATCGCAAGCCGGCCGATGGCCATGCCACCGCCGGCGCAAAGCGTCTGCTGGCGCTGGCCGAGCAGGGCACCCGCATCGACAAGCGGCTGTGGACCGAGATGGCAGCGCTCACTGGCGCCAACAGCAACACGACGGCGCTGGTCGGCACGCCCGAGCAGGTCGCCGAGGTGTTCGCCGATTACTACGATCTTGGTGTCAGTCACTTCCTGATCCGCGGCTTCGATCCGCTGATCAATGCTATCGATTACGGCCGCGAACTGATCCCGCGCACCCGCGAACTGATTGCGGCGCGTGACGCCGCCAAAGGAGTTGTCGCAGCATGAAACGGCTTGTCCTCGCCGCCGGCCTGATCCTCGCAGCCTTCGCATCTTCGGCGCATGCCGAGACGACACTGATCGTCGGCGACCAGAAGGGCAATGCGCGCGCCGTGATGGAAGCATCCGGCGTGCTCAAGGATGTGCCCTACAAGATCGAGTGGAAGGAATTTGCCGCGGCAGCACCGCTGCTGGAGGCGCTCGGCGCCGGCGCGCTCGATAGCGGGTTGGTCGGCGATGCGCCCTTCACCTTTGCCGCGGCGGCCAATGTGCCGGTCAAGGCAATCGGCGCGATCCGGCAGACCGGCGACGGCCTCGCCGTGCTGGTGCCGAAGGACTCGACGATCAAGAGCTTCGACGATCTCAAAGGCAAGAAAATCGCCACCGGCCGCGGCTCGATCGGGCATCAGCTCATTCTCGCCGCGCTGGAGCAGAAGGGCTGGACGGCGAACGATGTGCAGATCGTGTTCCTCGCTCCGTCGGACGCCAAGGTCGCTTATACCCGCGGCTCAGTCGACGCGTGGTCGACTTGGGAGCCTTATGTGAGCCAGGAAGAGGTGCTGTTCCAGTCGCGCGTCCTGCTGAATGCCGAGGGCCTGACATCGGGGCTGAGCTTTGTGGTGGCGACGCCGAATGCGATCCGCGACAAGCATGCCGAACTCGAGGACTATCTCCGCCGCCTCGCCGCAGCCCGCGCCTGGGCGCTGAAGAACGCGGACGCCTACGCGCAGACCTGGGGTAAGCTGATGAACGTGGCCCCGTCGGTGCCGCTGAACTGGCTAAACCGGGCCAAGGTCAGGATCGCGCCGGTCGATGACGGCGTCGTCGCCGACGAGCAGAAGACCATCGATCTCTATCTGCGCAGCGGTCTGATCAAGCAGAAGCTCGACGCCAATGTGCTGGTGGACCGGTCGTTCAACGATGCGATCGGGAAGGGCGCGGGATTGTAGACCTTTCCGATCACTGCTCTGTAAGTTGTGTGATGCCCGGCCAGCGCGAAGCGAGCTTCGCTAGATGTGCCGGGCATTTGCGTTTTCATATGTGGCTATCCGTAAATCCACGTATGGCCGGTCTCCGGCACACAGCACAGGATCACCGCCAAACGGAGGTCCTGCATCATGCATCACGGTGATATTTCATCCAGCAAGGACGCGGTCGGCGTCGCGGTCGTGAATTACAAGATGCCGCGGCTTCACACGAAAGCCGAGGTGCTGGCCAATGCGCAGAAGATCGCCGACATGATCGTCGGCATGAAGATCGGTCTGCCCGGCATGGATCTGGTGATCTTCCCTGAATATTCCACCCAGGGCATCATGTACGACTCCAAGGAAATGTACGAGACCGCCTCGATCGTACCAGGCGAGGAAACCGAAATTTTCGCGGAGGCCTGCCGCAAGGCCAAAGTCTGGGGCGTGTTCTCGCTGACCGGCGAGCGGCACGAGCAGCATCCGCACAAGGCACCTTACAACACGCTGATCCTGATGAACGACAAGGGCGAAATCGTTCAGAAATATCGCAAGATCATGCCATGGGTGCCGATCGAGGGCTGGTATCCCGGCAACTGCACTTATGTCTCCGAAGGACCCAAAGGGCTGAAGGTCTCGCTGATCATCTGCGATGACGGCAACTATCCTGAGATCTGGCGCGACTGCGCCATGAAGGGCGCCGAACTGATCGTGCGCTGCCAGGGCTACATGTATCCCGCCAAGGACCAGCAGGTGCTGATGGCCAAGGCAATGGCCTGGGCCAACAACACCTATGTGGCCGTTGCCAACGCGTCAGGCTTCGACGGCGTCTATTCGTATTTCGGCCATTCGGCGATCATTGGTTTCGATGGCCGCACGCTCGGCGAATGCGGCGAGGAAGATTACGGCATTCAATATGCGGCGCTGTCGAAGTCGCTGATCCGCGATGCACGGAAGACCGGGCAGTCGGAGAACCATCTCTTCAAGCTGCTGCATCGCGGCTATACCGGCACGATCAATTCCGGCGAGAGCAACAAGGGCGTCGCGGCGTGTCCGTTTGATTTCTATTCGACGTGGGTGAACAATCCTGACAAGGCGCGGGAGAATGTCGAAGCGATCACGCGCACGACGGTGGGCGTCGAGGAATGCCCGATCGAGGGGCTGCCGCATGAGGGGATGCTGAACGACAGGTAGTCCAACCTCGTCATTCCGGGGCGGCCGCGCACCTTGCGCGGGCGAACCGCAATGACGATTGGGCTTAGAGTGCCGTCTTGAACGGCGCCACATCGATTCCCGCCTTTTTCAATCCATCGCGCACATGGCGGCCGAGCTCCACAGCTCCCGGCGTGTCGCCGTGAATGCACACTGTGTCCATCTTCATCTTGATCACCTTACCAGTGATCGAGATGACTTCGCCGGTCTGCGCCATCTTTACCACGCGATCGGCGACCATGACGGGATCATGCAGCACCGCACCGGGCTTCTTGCGAGAGACGAGATTGCCGTTGTCCTCATAGGCGCGGTCGGCGAAGACTTCATGCGCCAGCGGCAATCCGGCGGCTTCACCTGCGGTGACGAGCTTGGAATTCGCCAGTACCACAAAAGTGAGATTGCGATCGACCGCCTTGATGCCGGCGGCGATGGCGCGGGCGGTCATGTCGTCCTCGCAGGCAACGTTGGAGATCGCGCCATGGGCCTTCACATGGGTGACCTTGTAGCCTTCCATGGCGGCGATCGCCTGCAAGGCGCCGATCTGATAGGCGATCAGGTTCTCGATCTCCAGTGACGTGAGACCGACGATGGGGCGGCGGCCGAAGCCGTGCAGATCGCGATAGCCGGGATGGGCGCCGATCTTGACGTTGCGCGCTTTCGCAAGCTGCACGGTCTTGCGCATCACGTCGGCGTCGCCGGCATGATAACCGCAGGCAATGTTAACCGAGGATGCGAGGTCGATCATCGCGGCGTCATTGCCCATCTCCCACATGCCGAAGCTTTCGCCGAGGTCGCAGTTCAGATCGATGGTCGCCATGGTCGTGCTCTTTCGTAAATAGGGTTCGAAATCAGTCTTGCGCGTCTGCCGGCTGCGGCGCCTGCCACGTCTCGACGTCGATCGCGCTGACTGCGGTGCCAGCGACATTGGCCGACAGCAGCGCCTTGATGTCCAGCATCAGGATGTTGGAATCATGGACACGGCCGGGCAGGCTCTGCAGCAGTTCGGCGAAGGCGCGGTATTCAGCCTGCGCTTCGGCCATGGAGATGGCCTTGAAGCGGAAAGCACGGCCCGGCTGGGTCTGGCCGAAGCGGCCGAGATCGGTCGAGATCACGGTCGCGATTTTCGGATAGCCGCCTGATGTGCCACGGTCGGGCATCAGCACGATGGGCTGGCCGTTGCCGGGTACCTGGATCGAGCCGTTCACGGTGCCGTCGGAGACGATGTTGTGGCCGTGCAGATGTTTGATCACGGGGCCTTCGAGGCGATAGCCCATGCGATCGCTGGTCGCCGAAATCTTCCAGTCGCTATTCAGGAACAGATCCTTGGCGTCACCAAATTCGTCATCTTGCGGCCCAAGCACCACGCGGATTGGACCCTCGACCGGCGCGGGCAGGTCGATGCGCTTCTCGTTGGCGCTGCTGGCCGTCGCCACCGGCAATTCGTCACCAGCCTGCAGCGGGCGCGGATAGGGACTGCCGAGACCGGCGCGGGCATTCACGGCCAGGCTGCCAAACATCGGCTCGCCGCGGATCCCGCCCTCGATGGCGAGATAGCCGAAGGTGCCGGCGCGGGCGACGCCGAGATTGAGGCTCTCGCCATCGGCCAATGTTACCGACGTGTTGACCGCGACAGGTGTGCCGGCAATATCGGCTGGCCGTGTTGCACCGGTGAGCGAAATCCGAACAGCGCCGCCTTTGGCAGTGAAGACTGAGTTCAACGGGCCGAGTTCGATGGTCGCTGCGAACAGTGTGTTGCCGAGCAGCGCATTGGCGGCGGCCATCGCCAGTCGATCGACGGCACCCGATGGCACCAGGCCATAGCGCTGTGCGCCGAACCGGCCGACATCCTGCACTGACGTACCGGGGCTCACGGAAGTGACGATGAGCTTGCTCATGACGCGATCAGCTCCGCGACGAATGCACCGGCTTCGGCCGCGCGGTCCTGCTCGGCAAATGTCTTCTCGTCGACGGCGGCGAAAGTGATGGCGTCGCCGGGCTCCAGAAGAAATGTCGGATCGCGGCCGAGCTGATAGGTGCGCACGGCGGTCCGTCCGAGCAGATGCCAGCCGCTGGGGCCGGCGAGACATTGCACGCCGGTCTGGATGCCGCCGATGGAGATCGTGCCGGGCGGCGTCAGCAGCCGCGGATTCTGCCGGCGTGACATCTGCATCGAACTCGGCAGCCCGCTCAAATAGGACCAGCCCGGTGTGAAACCGATCATCGCCACCTTGTAGTCTCCGCCCACATGGCGCGCGACGACTTCGTCTTGCGTGATGTTCAGCGCCTTGGCGACGTCTTCGAGATCGATGCCATTCTCGCCGCCATAGGCGACCGGGATGCGCCAGCGTCGTGCCGCCTTGGCCTCAGGCAGCGGCTGTAGTGCCAGTTCGGTCAGCTTGTCACCCAAAGCATCGAAGCCGATCTGCAGTGGATCGTAATGCACCAGCAGGGAGCGATAGGTCGGCACGGTTTCGGTGACGGCAGCAAGGCCGGCTGACGCGACGAGTTTG
This sequence comes from Tardiphaga sp. 813_E8_N1_3, assembly GCF_051811025.1. Classification (NCBI taxonomy): domain Bacteria; kingdom Pseudomonadati; phylum Pseudomonadota; class Alphaproteobacteria; order Hyphomicrobiales; family Nitrobacteraceae; genus Tardiphaga; species Tardiphaga sp. 813_E8_N1_3. Next base: position 2,767,050 of record NZ_JBPWQE010000001.1, on the reverse strand, counting down.
TCGAGCGCCAGCACCCGGCGGTTGGCTTCCTCGTCGATGGTGCGGCTGAATTCGACCGTGATGGCAGCATCGCCACTGGGGAGGATGCGGGGCGGGGAGAGAGCTGCGACCATGGCCTCACAACGTCAGTATTGGACGACCATGCATAGCGCGTTTTACCAGCGAGTGGAATTCGCAATCTGAAAATAGCCGTGCATCTTCAATAAATTAATACGCATGTTGGCGATAAGCCGTACTGATCGCAGAGGTTTCATCACATTGCATGGCGCTTTGAAGCAGCAGCCCTTGACGCGCTGGCATTCCACCGCAAGATGCGCCGCCGTAAGTCCAATCTCCTGCATCCTCTGACCTGAAGAGCCCTGCGTATGTCCCTGACACCCGAAGCCATTGCCACCCTGTCGAAGGTCACCACCGCGACCATCACCACCGTTCTCCTGAAGAAGGGCCTGCGCAATGTCTGGCTGCGCGGCGCCAAGCCGCTGCGCCCGGGTCAGCCCCGTCTCGTCGGTCCGGCCTTCACCCTGCGTTTTGTGCCGGCGCGCGAGGATCTCGCCACCCCGGAATCGTGGTCGTCGCCGATCTCGACCCGCACCGCCATCGAAGCCATGCCGGAAGGCTGCATCGCCGTGGTCGATGCCATGGGCATCACCGATGCCGGCATCTTCGGCGACATCCTCTGCGCCCGCATGCAGAAGCGCGGCGTGGCTGCGCTGATCACCGACGGTGTGGTGCGTGACATCGAAGGCGTGCTCGGCACCAATCTGCCGGTCTGGTGTGACGGTTATGCCGCTCCGCCGTCGGTCGCCGGCCTGACTTTCGTCGGCTGGGGTGAACCGATCGGCTGCGGCGGCGTTGCCATCTTCCCGGACGACGTCATCGTCGCCGACCAGGACGGTGCTGTTGTGATCCCCAAGGCCTTCCTCGATCTGATCCTCGCCGAAGGCGCCGAGCAGGAGCGCATGGAAGCCTGGATCGTCAACGAGGTGAATAACGGCGCGACGCTGCCCGGCCTGTATCCGATGAATGCCGAGACCAAGGCGCGCTACGCCGCGTCGAAGAAGTAACGAAGACAGCAACAGCGAGACCGTGCCATGAAGCTTTTTCCAGCAGGTTCGCGCCCGACCAAAAGGGCGCCAGAGGAATACTTCACGGGCACGGTCTGGCAGGACCCGGTGATTGTCGCCGAAGCGCCGGCGCGGCTGGTGACCTTCCGCGTCAGTTTCGAGCCGGGCGCACGCACCGCCTGGCACACCCATCCGTTCGGGCAGACACTTTACGTCATAGCAGGCGCCGGGCGCTTTCAGACCGAAGGCCAGCCGGTCGTCGAGATCAAACCGGGCGACACCGTCTGGATTCCACCGGGCGAGAAGCACTGGCACGGCGCGGCACCGACCACCGGCATGACCCATATCGCCATGCAGGAAGCGCTCGACGGCAAGACCGCAGACTGGATGGAAAAGGTCAGCGACGAACAATATGCGAAGCCGGTCGGCTAGGACGGCTAGGCATCGCCGGGTACGGGGACGAACGCTGGGTTCAAAAGTCTAGCGGCGCATTGTCCACGACCTCTTTCATGACGAAGAAGGTGCGGGTCTGACGGACGCCGGGCAGCGCGATGAGTTGCGTGCCGTGAATGCGATTGAAGTCGGCCATGTCGCCGACGCGGATTTTTAGGAAATAGTCGAAGTCGCCGGCGACCAGGTGACAATCGAGAACGAATTTCAGTTTGGCCACCGCCTTTTCAAACACTGCAAAGCTTTCCGGCGTCGAGCGATCGAGCACGACACCGACCATGACCAGCGCGCCGCGGTTGACCTTCTCGGGCGCAATGATGGCACGTGTGTTCCTGATATAGCCTTCGTCAAACAGCTGCTGCGTGCGGCGATGACAGGTGGCGGGACTGACATTTACCTTCGCGGCCAGATCGGCATTGCTCAGACGCCCGTCTTTCTGCAGCAAATGCAGCATGCGAAGTCCGATTTTATCAAGAGTTTCTGCCATGAAAGAATCTTCCGAATTTTTGGAATCTAGTGCGTCTTACTTCCAGTTTAGATGGATATGGTACGATATATAGTATCGAACGGCCATATCTTTGAAAGCACCTTCCGCACCGAAAATGCTAGATGTACCACCAGTTTTCACGACAACAGGTGTCACATGCTCGAAGGCTTCGAACGCTATCCGCTCACCTTTGGACCCACCTATATCGAGAAGCTGGAGAAGCTCTCGGCCCATCTCGGCGGTAAGGTCGAACTCTACGCCAAGCGCGAGGACTGCAATTCCGGGCTAGCCTATGGCGGCAACAAGCTGCGCAAGCTCGAATACATCATCCCCGATGCCATCGCGTCGAACGCCGATACGCTGGTATCGATCGGCGGCGTACAGTCCAATCATACACGCATGGTCGCGGCCGTTGCGGCCAAGATCGGTATGAAGTGCCGTCTCGTGCAGGAGAGCTGGGTGCCGCATGAGGACGCCGTCTACGACCGTGTCGGCAATATCATGCTCAGCCGGATCATGGGCGCGGATGTGCAGCTCGTCGACGAAGGCTTTGACATCGGCATCCGCCATAGCTGGGAAGAAGCGATCGAGGATGTGAAGGCCAAGGGCGGCAAACCCTACGCTATTCCGGCTGGTGCCTCCGTGCACAAATTCGGCGGTCTCGGCTATGTCGGATTCGCCGAGGAAGTCCGCGCGCAGGAGAAGGAACTCGGCTTTGCATTCGACTACATTGTCGTCTGCACCGTGACCGGTTCGACCCATGCCGGCATGCTGGTAGGCTTCGCCAAGGACGACCGCCAGCGCAGGGTGATCGGCATCGATGCATCTTTCACGCCGGTCCAGACTAAGGCGCAAGTTCTGCAGATCGCGCAGGACACGGCCAAGCTCGTCAAACTCGGCAAAGACCTCGTCGAGGATGATGTGGTGCTGATCGAGGACTACGCCTATCCCGTCTATGGCGTGCCATCGGAAGAGACCAAGGACGCCATCCGTCTCTGCGCGCGCCTCGAGGGGATGATCACCGACCCCGTCTATGAAGGGAAATCGATGCAGGGGATGATCGACCTCGTGCAGAAGGGTTACTTCCCTGAAGGATCCAAGGTGCTCTATGCGCATCTCGGCGGCGCGCCGGCTCTGAATGGATATGGCTACGCGTTCCGTAATGGATAGTGCCGTTACATCGCGTGCGCCGGCTTGGTTGTCCGGCGCGCCGATTGTCTCCGGTCACTCGAACCAGCGGTTGACGGTCGCGCGGAAACTGCCGTCTTCCTGCATGATGTGCAGCCACTGATCGACGAAGGCCTTCAGCGCCACATCGCGCTGGAGCCAATAAGCCTTCTCGGCGAAGTCGAACGGCGTGTCGGGATGCACCGCGCAGAGCACGCCGTGATGGAGCTTCTGTTGATAGCGGGTCTCAGACGCATCGGTCATCATCAGATCAGCACGGCCCTGTGCGATCTCGTCGAAGATGCGGGTGTTGTCATTGAACACGGTGATCTCGGCCGACTTGATATGCGCCCGCGCAAAGCGCTCGTTGGTGCCGCCCGGATTCACGATCACCTTGACGCCGGGACGATCGATCTCGGCGAGTGTCCCAAATTTCCCGGTATCGGTGCAGCGCGCGATGGGCGTCTTGCCCTCGCGCATGATGGGTATCGAAAACACACCCTTCTTCTGCCGGTCGAGGGTGATCGACACGCCGCCCATCACCATGTCGAACTGGTCTGCCGCAAAGTCCGCTGACAGTTTTGGCCAGCTTGTCTTCACATAGTCGACCTTGACGCCGAGTGCTTTTCCGAGCGCTTCCGCCATCTCGACGTCGAAGCCCTTGAACGATGTCGTGACAGGATCGAAGGCGCTGAACGGCATGTAGTCGCCGGTCAATCCGACACGCAGCGTCCCGCGGGCAATAATATCGTCGAGGCGGGAGGGTGAGGACGCAGGGGCCGGCGTCTGTGCCTGCAACGGCGCCGCAAGCAGCAGACAGGCTGCCAGCCAGGCGGCGGTGATCCGGATCATGACGTTTCCCCCGTTTGTATCGTGGAGCGCACCGTTCCGAAGCGCGCCGCATTACGATCAGCTTACAGGGGATGTTGGGCCTTTCAATCGATGAGCAGCGTCTGCTGGGATCAGTTCACCCGCGTCCAGGTCTGGCCGCCGCAGAACATGCCGCCGAAGGCACAGCCCTGAACACGCAGCGTGTCGCTGCCCTTCAGAGCGATGGTCGATTCGTAGGTGCTGCCGCTGTTCGGATCGAAGATCTTTCCCGCCCATTTGTTGTTGCCGGGCTTCATGTTGATCAGCACCTTCTCCCCATTGGCGTCGGTCTTGGCATTCATCGAATAGCCGCACAGATTGGCGCCGCATTGTTCGATGCGAACCTTGCCTTCCTTCTTCTCGGTCATCCAGATGCCGAGCGGCGTTGCCGCGGCGGCAGGCGTCGCCGGTGCGGGCGCATCCTGCTTGTTGACGGGATCTGTGGGCGGTGCGTTGGCGATGACCGTAGAGGGCGCAGATTTCTCGGCAGGCGCCGGAGCCGGGGCAGGCTGCGGGGCAACCGCGACGGATGGCGTGACAGGTGTCGCCGGAGCTGCTGCCTCCTTTGGGGCGACAGCGGGCTTCTGCGTTTCTACAGGCTTCTGTGTCTCCACAGGCTTGGCCGTTTGTTCGGATCGCGGAGTGTTAGGGGCCTGCTCGCGCGTCTCGCGGTCACGCTCGCGCTTGCTGCGCTTCGTGCCATATTCGTAGACGCCGGGAATGGAAACCGAGATGCAGTCCGTCGAGTTGCAGTCGCTTGGCGCTTCGATGGTAATGGTACGGCCACCGATGTCGAAGGAATAGCTGTCGCCGGCCTGAGCGGCGGTGCTGGTCAGCAGGATGGCGGTGAGGGCGAAGAGCGGCTTCATGTGTCCTCCAAAGCGGTTCAAATCCTGACCCTGAACCGAGCCGCGGATGCGACCGAACACTGTGATCCGCGTCACTCAGGGGGAATTGCAATTGCTTTGGTGTGTGGCGCCGACTGAAGAAGTGGTTCAATCATGCGCCGGATATGTGCCGTTTCAGGCAGCCTGACAGGCCCCAACGCCGCCGTTGGATGGCGGCGTCGCCTGAAACATGGCTTTCCTCAGTAGTCGCTGTAACGCGAGGCGCTGCTGCCCACGGTCATCTGGCTCTTCAGCGTCTCGAAACGATCGCGAGCGGCGCGCTCGCGCCCATCAATGAAATCGATGATTTCGTCACGCGGCATCGGGCCTGATGAAATCGGCCGCGAACTGCCGATGGTTTCATCGACGAAATACTGGCCGTCGTCGTCGCGGCGTGCGGTCCAGCGAAAGCGGATGGCATCGAGCGGACCCGGACCGAGACGAGAGTAGCCATCGACCTCGAGGGCCTCTGGAACCGTGGAGGGCGACTCGTGTTCGACGAGCGGCGCTTCGGGCTCGGCGGCGACCATGACAGATACAGTCTCGGTGACCACGGTTTCAGTGACGACGGTGATCGAAGCGGGCTCGGTGTCGCCGTGTTCGGCCACTTGCGATTCCGCTTCCTTGCGGTCGAGAATGCTCGCAATGGCCGCGAGGGCGTGATCGGTCGGATCGTTCTGGGTCATAAAAATGCGCCTCCCCGCAATTACGCAACGTCCACATAGGACCGATATCTAATCGGCTGTGGTTTCATTTTGGTAATCGCTGTGGCTGTTTTTAGGCAGAGATCGGCGGATGCCTGTCTTTCCAGGGCCGGATCTGCTCGAGTTGCCCGGCCAGACGGAACAGCATGGCCTCGTCGCCGAAATGCGCCGTGAACATAATACCGATGGGCAGGCCTTTGCTGCTCCAGGCCAGGGGCACCGACATGGACGGCTGACCGGTCATGTTGGCCATGCTGGTGCCTGGCATGTAGCGGCGCAGCAAAGGCGCGACATGGCCGAGATCGTCCGACATCGTATCGATCTCGCCGATCCTGATCGGCGGTGTGCACAACGTCGGCGACAGGAAGATATCGCAGCCGGTAAAGAATTCGGTGACGCTGCGGGAGATCTGAAATGCGCTCTGCAGTGCTGTCACGTAGTCGACTGCGCTTGCCTTGCGGGCATTGTGCGCGCTGCCGAGTGTGAGTTTTTCGAAATCATCCGAGGTCATCGGGCGGCCGAACTTCTTCTCCGCGAGCTGCACGGTAGCCGCCGTATTGGCCGACACGATCGCTGCAATCACTTGCGCAGGGTCGAGCGGCAAAACCGGCGCGCATTCTTCGACATGATGACCTTGTGCTTCGAGCAACCTGGCGACATCGCGGACGGCTGCGGCGATTTCGGGATCGATCGCATCGCCGTAAGGCGACTTGTCGGTGAAGAAGATGCGCAGCCTGCCGGGATCGCGGCTGACTTCATCGAGGAAGGGACGTTCCGGCGCCGGCGCCATATAGGGACTGGTCAATTCGGGTCCGTGAACGGCATCGAGCATCGCGGCGCTGTCGCGCACGCTGATGCTCACGACATGGCCGCAGGAAAAGCCGCCCCAGCCTTCGGCCTTGTCAGGACCCGTCGGATTGCGAGCGCGGGTCGGCTTCAGACCGAACACGCCGCAGGCCGAGGCTGGAATACGGATCGAACCGCCGCCATCGCTGGCATGGGCGACCGGCAGGATGCGCGCAGCCACGGCAGCGGCCGCGCCCCCGGACGAGCCGCCCGATGCATGATCGGTATTCCACGGATTGCGCGTCGGTCCGTGCAGCCGGCATTCGGTCGTCGGCATCAGCCCGAATTCGGGGCTCGCGCTCTTGCCGAACATCGTCAGGCCGGCCTTGAGGAAGCGCTGGGCGAGGGTGCCGGTGTGATCGGCGACGAAGTCCTTGTAGAGACTGGCCCCGAAGGTCGTGCGCGTGCCCCCGAGGAGTTCGAGATCCTTCAGCAGGAATGGCACGCCGGTGAACGGCCCGTCGGGCAACCCCTCGTTGATCTGCCGCTGCGCATAGTCCTCATGGCGCACCACGACAGCGTTGATCCGGGGATTGACGCGCTCGGTGCGCGCCACGGCCTCATCGAGCAATTCGCGCGGGCTGATCTGTTTGCTGCGTACCAGACCAGCAAGGTCGAGCGCGTCGTGATCGCCGTATTCCTTGAATGCCATCGCGGGGTACTCTGGTGAGGACTGCGGCAGTGCTAGCGCGGATCAATCATCCGCGCCAGCAATTGCCGGTTCAGCCAAATACGTCCGCGTTGACGGCATTCTGCTTGATCGGCTCGCCGTCGAGCACACTCAGCATGTTGCGCGCGGTCTGCGCGCCCATGCGATCGAGTGCTTCGCGAGTCACGCCGGCGACATGCGGCGCGATGATCACGTTCGGCAGTTCGAACAGCGCGTGACCGAGCGGCGGCGGTTCGGCTTCGAACACGTCGAGGCCGGCGCCAGCGAGCTTGCCCGAGACCAGCGCATCATGCAGCGCGGTCTCGACGATGATGCCGCCACGCGCGGTGTTGATGAGATAGGCCGACGGCTTCATGCGCGCGATGCGCGCGGCGTTGAACAGGCCGGTCGTCTCCGGAGTCTTTGGGCAATGGAGGCTGACAAAGTCGGCACGGGGCAAGGCGGCGTCGAGATCGCTGACAGGCTCGCAGCCGGCAGCCTTGATTGTATCGGCTGAGACATAGGGGTCATAGACCAGCACGTTCATTTCCATCGCCTGGCAGCGCTTGGCCGTGCGGGTGCCGATACGGCCGAAGCCGACCACCAGCACGGTCTTGCCGAACAGGTCGAATGGCAGCGCTCCAAAGCGCGACGCCCATTTTCCTTCCTTGACCATGGCATGCAGTTCGACCGCGCGCTTGGCAAGCGTCAGCATCATGAACAGCGCCTGTTCGGCGACAGAGGGCGAGTTGGCAGTGCCGGCGATCATCAGCGGCACCCTGCGCTTGGACAGCGCCGGTACATCGACCGCGTCGTAGCCGACGCCGATACGCGCCACGACTTTCATGTCCTTGCAGGCCTCGAGTTCGGGTTCGCCGAACCGCGTGGCGCCGAGGGCGGTGCCATGCACCGGCGCGTGTTGCTCGATCAGCTTGATGTAGTCGGCAGCGGAAATCAGATTGCTGAACTTGACCACTTCGATGTCATCGCGTGCATTGAACAGGTCCATTCCCTGGGTCGACATCGACTCGGTGATCAGAAGTTTCTTCTTGTTGGTCGCCATTTCCACCCCTTGAAGCATTCTATGTTGTTGCGCACCCGCCAGTGGCCACGCGGGCGTTATCTAACAGGCTTGGCTCGATGAGGTCTACCATTGGCGGAGACGCGGCGTGTGGACTTGGCCGTGTTGAAGCCACTATGGTTGCTGATGATCGCAAGTGATTTGCTGCGCCGCGAAATTGCGCTGAGGGAGACGGTGATGACCAGAATGAATTTGCGCAAGCGCACGCATCAACCGCTGCGCCGTGCGCTGTGCGTTGCCGCCGTTCTGCTGCTCGGAAATTCGGCAGCGGTCCACGCGCAGGGGCTGGTGCAGGGCGTGCAGCAGGGTGCAAGAAGCGGCAATCGTGCGGCTGGGCCGATCGGTGGCGTTCTCGGCGGGGCGATCGGCGGAGTCGTGGGCGTTGTCGGCGGTGTCCTGGGTGTGCCTTCGAACAGCAATGTTCGCGGTCCCGTGGGCGGGCAGTCGAGTGCCAAACAAACCAAGGCGGCCAAGAAGGGCAAGAAGGGCGCTCAACCCGCGGCGGAGCCGGAACTGACCGCCGAGCAGATCGTCGCGAGTAGCGACGCCAACACTAGCCGTATCAAGACGTCGCTCAATCTGACGCCGGAGCAGGAAAAGAACTGGGCCGGTTTCAGCAATGCCATGCATACGCTCGGCAATAACGGCGCGGAGCGTCTGAAGCTGCGTATCGCCCGCGCCCAGCGCGATCCGCCGGATGACATCATCGAGCAGATGCGCAACGAGGCTCAGTTCCTCAACGACCGGGCCGTCGATCAGCGCGCCGTTGCCGATGCCGCGGAGCCGCTGTTCGCCACGCTGGATGACAAGCAGAAGGCACTGTTCATTCAGGAGATGGTCGGCCTCAGCCGCGAGCGCGGTCTCGACTAAGTGTCGCAGAGAGGAACCTCTTGGCCACAGGGACGTTTTTCCTTCACCAGATGAAGGAGACGATCATGGCTGAGAAATTCGATCCCGCGCCCCACGACAAATATGCCGTTGGCGTGAAGGAAGCAGCACGCGCCGATCGCACGACGTCTGAAGAACTCAAGACCGGCCTGAAAGATACTTTTCCGGCTTCAGATCCCGTCAGCGCGACCCAGCCTGACCGATCGAAACACGACAGCGACGATGGCAGGTCATCGCTGTGGAACAAGATCACGGGGGTTTTCAGATCATGATGGTGTCGCAGCAGGTAACCTTCGGTTAACTACGTGCGCTGCACAATCGCTTCAGGCTTTGATAGGCGATGATGGAGACTGGCGTTGGCAACCGTGTTCTCTGACAATGATCTTGAAGCAACCGATATCCCTGCCGCTTCGCGGCGGGGCGATATCTTCACCATCCACGCGACGCGCAATGACCAGAGCATGGTGACGCATCGGATCATTCCGGACGTGGCCGTTGCGCAAGCCCGGACGCTGAATGATGCGGGTTGGCGGGTGAGTATCTCAGGTCTTGGCGGCCGCCGGTTCTCGCCCTCGGAATTTCATCAACTGCTGACATTCAAACGGATCGGCTGACGATCCCGAATTTGGAACCCCGCCGGTAACACGAGCGGGGTTTTTTGCACGTGCGAACATGGTAGGTTCGCGCCACAAAATCCTCGCAAGTCAAATAAGGTAATTGGCCTAAGGCAATGAGAAAACTAGTGTTCGCAGTTGCTGCCCTTATCGGCATCGCTGCCCAATCTTCCGTACATGCAGCGTCGTCCCGGACCGATCAGATGCTCAAACTGTCGCCGGAAACCCGTCTGGAGCAGCGTTGCGATGCGCGTGCGATGGGCTCCGTGGGCCGCGAGCATAAGGGATACAAGCCGGACGAGTTCGTTGCCTACGCGTTTGCCGATCCGGTCATTCGAGGCAACGAGATCAAAGCGCCGGGCGGTGCCGTCCGCAGTGGGGGCAAATGGTACAGACTGTCCTATGTCTGCGAGACCACTCCTGACGGGCTCGACGTCAAATCCTTTGCCTATCAGCTCGGCACTGAGGTGCCGCGTAGCGAATGGGACGAACACTATCTCGTGCCACGCTGACTGCCGATCGGGACTGTGGCCGGGCTCACGATCATGGCTGAACTACAGGTTCACCATGGCCGGCGATTTGAAAAAGTGTGACGAGATTTCGTTGAGCAATTCCGTGCTCTGCATTGTTTCCAAGTTCGAGCGCGCGCACAGCAACGCTTTGACGGGCGGCAGGTGTGGCAGGTAATATTCCTGCGCCCAGACAAGTGTAGGCGGAATCATTCGCTTCGGGATAGCGGTGATGCCGATGCCGCTTTCCACAGCCGCCAACTTGGCGTGATAGTCGGGGCTGTTGAATACGATCTTGTAGGACAGGCCGTGGCGCGTCAGGGTCCGGATCATCAGATTGTCGCCTGGCCAGGTCAGAATCGGGATGGGCGCGCCCGAACTGAGGACGAAGTCCTTTGCGCGCACCCACACGAACTCCTCATCGGCCTCGTTGACGATCAGGTGCGATATCTCGCTGCTCATTTCCGGATTTTCGAGAATGTAGGCGATATCGATATAGCCGTCGATCAGGCCTTTGGTGATGCCCACCGAGTTGTCAGTGTGAATGACCAGGTCGGTTAGGCTTTGGGCGGTCTGACGACTGAAGAAATCCTGCACGAACAGGGTGCTCAATCCAAACCGGATCGGCTGCGGAAGATGCGCCACGCCGCCAATCCGCAGCATCTGGTCGTTGGCTTCCAGAATTCGTCTCGCCTGATGCAACACCAGCTTGCCAAGCTGGGTAGCCGTCGTCCCATTCACTGATCTGGTGAAAAGGATGCCTCCCACCATGGCCTGAATGCGCTTGATTTGGGAGCTGACGGCAGGCTGGCTCAGGCCCAGGCGTTCGGCTGCCTTGGTCAGGCTACCGGTCTCCGAGATTGCCACCACGGTCCGGACGATCTCGATAGGAATATTTAATGGCTGATATCGCTTGTGCATCGCGACACGTCCGAGTCGTAGAAGGGGCGAGTCATCGAAATTTACAGTTGTATACCGGCGGACTGCAATCAAAGACTTGGATTAGTTCCAAATTGCGCGAAAAGACGTATATGGGCTTGGGAAAATCTGGATAATACAGTTGGAACAAGGTAGCCCGTTACGGCGGCGATTCCTTAGGGGCGTAGAGCGTCTTTCAAGCAATTAAAGGTTGTCTGTTTCGGCGCTCGGTGCGCGTGAAAACGCGGCATTCCGGGCAAGCTGTCATCAGTTTTCGGAGACTGCAGATGCCCGGCACCCGCAGAGTTCATTTGAACGATAACATTCGCACCGAACATCTGAAATGTTCGTGCTGCAGGACCCAAGTCTATTTGATCAAGATCGAGTCGGACGACGAGGGCGGTGAAATTCGCACCTTTGGCTGTCCACATTGTGCCATGTCGAAATCGCTGCGCCTGGCGCCGCGCCGGCAACACCTCAAGCCCGCTGAACTCGTTGCGGACCAGGTCGTCTGCTGATCGAACGACTAGAGTCGGTCGACGCGCAAAAAGAACGCCCAGATGATGGACAGGACGGCGGCGATGACAAGCCATGACGGGTTCATGCAGAATATGTCGCCGTAGCGGCACACCTGCATCGCCCATCCGCTGTTGTTGATACTCGCTGCGTAAAACACACCGGCAGCGACCGTCAGAATGCTCGCGATCATGAACATGGGACGCTCCAATAATATTGGCGCCACACTGTTCTGCATTCTTGAAGCAGCCGTGAATCCGATCGACGAAAGTCGGGGTCTTTCTCGCATTAGATGCAGAGAGCGCCAGCCCAATACCGTCGCGGATTCGTTTGAGGCTTTGTTAACCGCGAGTCGCCGAGAGTTCCCGATGGGGACATTGCGACGTTGGGGAGGCCCGATTTGGCCAAATACGAAACGACGAAATACGCGCAGATGCGCCGCTGCCGGATGGCGCATCTTCATGGCGAGTTGATCGACGAGCGATTCAGCGACGATGCCGACAGCGTTTTCGTCAACGGCTATGTTCACGCCGTTCGTCCGGATCTGACCTGCTGGCCACTGCGCTGGACGATCACCGTGGAGCCGTATCCAGTCGAAAGCCGCGTTTTGGCGATGACCGGCTGATCGGCGCACGCACCTCCAAACAAAAAGCCCTCGCTAGCGAGGGCTTTTTGTTTGGATGTGTTCTACAGCGATCAGTAGCGCGCGACCGACGGGCCGCCGAAATGATAGTTAAGCCCGCCGCGTACCGTGTTGGTCTTCAGGTCGATATCGTGGGCAATGATACCGGTTGCAGCGCCTGGTCCCGTGAAGGTCGGAGCCGAGACCGATTGCTTGCCGAAATCGGTATGGAGATATTCGACCTTCGCCGACCAGTTTTTGGTGAACGCGTGTTCGATACCGGCGCCGATGGTCCAGCCTGCCACGGTCTTTGACAGTGACGCGGTTTCGTTCTGGCCAGTCGTGTCGGTTAGCGAGGAGGCGAAATTCAACTCGGTGAGCGCGAGGCCGCCGGTCGCGTAGAAAAGCGTACGATCGACGGTGTAGCCAACGCGCGGGCGCAGCGTGACTAGCCAATCACTCGTGACGGAATTTGTGGTGGTGAACGAACCGCCGGTCGGGAACGGCGCGGTGAAACCGCGCGACTGCTTCAGACCGAAATAGTTCGCGTCGGCCTCGACGCCAAACAACCAGCGGTCCACCTGATGATTGTAGCCGATCTGACCGCCGCCGGTGAAGCCATCGGGATTGAGCCGCGGTGAGGCAGCCGCAATCGCCTGCTGGTTTGCGATCGGCGCGGTGCCATTGACGAAAGCGTTGGAGACGTTGCTCTGGCCCCAGGAACCGCCGGCGTTCCCACCGACATACCAGCCGCCCCAGCTATAGCCTGCTTCGGTCGTCGCGGGCGTCTTGGTCCACACGCGCGACTGCAGATCGGCAGCAGCGGCATTCACCGCGCCCGACGCTGCGATGATCGCGGCCAGCCAAAGGGTTCGCATCCAGGACCTTCCATCGCTCTGAAGATATTGAGCGAATTCGTCACAAGCTTTAGCTGGAAACGCTGACCTTGGCTGTCACCGGGGGGCAACAGAAGCAGAACAATACCTGAGTAAGGTAGCAAAAAGCCCGGCCGTTGGGCGGCCGGGCATTCCGTGATTTGGTGCGATTAGAAGGCGCAGACGTTGACCGTCCTGACGCGCGGCCCACGGCGGGTTTCCACGACGCGACGCTGCAGGCAGCCATCGGTCAGGCCGCCAACATAGAAGGTGGGCCCGCCATAGAAGGCGTGGTGACCGTAGCCACCCCATCCACCGTGCCAGCCACCGACATGCCAGCCGTGGGCCGACGCAGCGCTGGGGGCGAGGGCGGCCGCACCGAGCGAGGCTGCAGCGATCAGTCCGAGGGTTACTTTGCGAAACATAGATCTTCTCCATTGGGTGGGCGCGCGAGCGCTTTGCTGTGTCCCTGCCCATCAGTCGCTGCCCTGCCGGGACGCGTTCAAAGCGGTTCTGGAGAATCGTGTTTCAGTCTTGTTTCGTCGGAGACAGCTTTCATCGAAGCCGGGTCTCTCGATCAGAGCAGTGGCTGCAGGCGCACCAACTCGCTGAGTTGCGAGATGGCTGAGCGGCGGTGTCGCGAAATCGTCGCGCGCTTAGAAGCGGGCGCGGTAACCGTCATAGGCGTGAGCGGCCAGAATGCCGGCGCTGAGAAATCCGAAGAGTGCAGTGACGGTCTCAATCATCATGGTGGTCCTTTTCCCCCGCGAACTACAGAGGGCACGGGGGGCCGCACAGTCAAAGAGATTCGCGGTCGGCTTTTCATTCGGAGCTGTAGTGATGCGTCGTTGCAACATTTTACGCAGTTGAGCGGAGCGATCGCGGCGCAACGGCGATGACAATGCGGCGCCGGCGAGGCGGCGCCAGCCCGGCGCAGGGTTAACGGCCGCTGAAGGCGTATCAACGCGGGCATGATGAGGGGACATGGGGGATGACCAAGTCGCAGCAGTTCACCTCTGTGGCTTTTTTGCTTACATAGGCTTCAAGGAATCGCGCCGGTTGTCTCGCTCCCCGAGCCGCAGGATCGGACGTCGCAAGTGAGGATCTCCCGTGGCCGATACGTTCAATAACGAGATCAATGTCGGGCCGCCCCCTGTGCCGCTGCGCAAGCGCAGGTCGTTCGGCCCGTTCGGAATTGTCGCCGTGCTGTTGATCCTCGCTGGCGGCGGTGGATATCTCTGGCTGAACTACCACGACGCACTGACCGACATGGCACAGGCCGTGACAGGAAGCACTGGCCCCAGAGATAGCGCCCCGGTGTTGGCGAGCGCGGCGGAGGGCAGCGTCAGCGCGACTGATTTCGCAGCGTTCCAGCAGCAGACCGGAGTTTCGATCCAGGCTGCCACCGAACTGCTGACGGCGCAGCAGACGGAGTTGAAGCGCCTGTCCGATCAGATCCAGGGCCTGACGACCCAAGTGGTCGGACTGACCGCCAAGATCGATACGTTGCAGGGCAGGGGCGTTCTCGCTCCGCCGGCTCCCGCCGCTGCGGCGCTAGCGCCCATGGCGGCAGCTCCGGCTGCGCCAGTGGCTGCGCGCCCAGCGCCCACGGCGCCGCGCAAGCGACCTGCCGATCGTCCCGCCGGTGCCATCTCAGTCGGCGGCGCTCCGCTCCCGGCGGCGGCACAGCCGCCGCGATGATCTCTCAAGCGGCCTAACGCGTCCGGGGCTGTCGTGTTTTTCTGGGCGGCCTGTGGCGGCTGAGATCGGGCGGGCCGCCGACGATCTTGGTCTTCACGAATTCGCATTTCGGGCAGGCGAAGGTGCATCTGTCGCCGCCGGCTTTATCCGGCTCGCTAGCCAGCAATGTCATCCGCGCCCGGCACATCGCGCAGCGCGGCGGTTTGAGAGCGCCGAGTGTTTCAACGGGGGTCGTCGGCTCGGATTGATCGATCATGTCGTCCGACAGAAGATGATGCGGCGGTGGCGGAAGGGGTGGGATTCGAACCCACGGTACCCTTGCAGGCACGGCGGTTTTCAAGACCGCTGCCTTAAACCACTCGGCCACCCTTCCGTCGTGGGACAGCGCTTAGCAAAGCGGCCTGCCGAGGGAAAGAGAGGATTCCGCCGGGGCGGCGGTTATGGCACTGAAATCATCGATGCGGGTGTTTTTCCTGGGCTGGTCGGTGCCGGGCGCCGGGCGTGCTAACAAGGCCTGACGATTCTGAGGACGGAGACCATCATGGCAAACCCGACACCGCGCGCCGACGCCTTGCGTGCGATGCGTGAGGCCAAATTCGAGGCCGCACAGCGGCTAATCAGGGAAGCGGGCAAAGCCGCCGCACCTACGGAGAGCAAGTCTGCGCCTGCGGCGAACAAGGTGGCCGCAGCTCCGAAGCCTGCCAAGAAACAGGTTGCAGAAACCCAGGTGATTGAGGCGCAGGCCGCCGAAGCCCAGGCGATGGAAGCCCCGTCCGCAGACATGCCCGCTTCCGAAGCCAAGCCTGCAAAGGCCAGGGTGGCTAAAGCACAGCCCACCAAGGAAAAGACGGCGACGGAGAAGCCGGCCAAGGACAGCGCCAGGACAACCGCAAAAAAGACTATCGCCAAAAAGAGTTCCGCCAAAAAAGCCTAGCCGCCAGCGGCATTCCGCCCGGAAAGCAAGGCGGGGACCGAGCCTAGATTTCGCCGGCAATCGCGCCTATATCTGGTTCGTCGCAAGACGATGGCGCTGAACCTTACGATGGACTGCGGGCAGACCCGGGGGCAGTACCCGGCGCCTCCACCTCAGCAGCTCGAGGCCTTACTCAAGTGAGGTCGATTTCGCCGGACGGTGAAATGCATGGGCTGCTCAGGCGGGGGCGAAACAGGATCGATGGCCGCGAAGAAGTCGTGAATTGTGCTCGGCATGATACCGCCGTTATCGGGTCAAAACCTAAATGCAAACGATAACGTTCGCATGAACGAAGTGCGCCTCGCGGCGTAACCGTTCGGGGTAGGTCCACCTTGCAACAGAACGGCCATGGCCGCGTCAACCTTCGGGTTGGCGCGGCTTTTAATTTGCGGAGTGCTTCCAGTTTGCGGTGTCGGAGAATGGCGCTTCCGTGCGCTCAGTGCCTGGTCTTGCCGGCCTGCAGGAACGGCTGCCGCGCATTTTCGTGTTTCTGATAGAGTTCGAGCCAGCGCCGGTCTTCGGCATGGGCCCATTGTTCGAGCGAGATCCCAGGCGGGCGGCTGTGACCGATGGTGCCGTCGAGGCGGGTGAATTCCGCAGTCTCTTCCACGGTCAGCCCGATCAGCACCCGGATGCCCTGGTCATTCAACTCATAGCTGTCGTCATCGTCGATCATGCCGGCAATTGAGCAAGGCTGCAGGTGCGGTCAATGCAATTACCGGTTTAACCTAACCAATCAACCTTACCGGCAGCATGTGCGCCTGATAGTCGGTAGGTATCCATCGTCGCGATGCGGATGGTGCCCCGCTTGGCTGCCAGCTCACTCCGCGTCACCACGAAGCGCCGCACGCCGAGGCTATGCTTGCCGTGGGCGCGCAAATTGTCGCCGAAGCCACGACGTAATTTTAACAGATTGCACGCTCACATTCAGTGTCGTTCGGTCGATGCAATGGAGCAGGCAATGGCACGCAATTTCGGCGTTCCCCGACAGTTCCGCCCGCGGGCGCAGGCGCCCGTTTGGCCGCTATGGGTGATGGCTTTCGCGGTCGTCACCGTGATCAATGCAGCGACATTCCTTCCGCACTAGCGGGAGCGGGTGGCTGATCACCCGGCGCTGCATTCGGCAGGCGCCACGACGCGAGCACATAGAGCTTCATGCTGTTGTGGAAGCGCGATGTGACGACGGTGAAGATGGCTTCGGGATGTTCGGCCCAGATCGCGATCTGGTAGAGCGTCACGATCAGGTGGCCATCGCGAAACCTGTACTCTCCCGCACCGGTGATCCCGCCGCAGTCCGTCCTTGAAACGTCCATCTCCATCCCCAAAATCCCGCCGCAAGAGTCCCGCCAGGAATCGCGTCAGCGCGTTCTGCTATCAGATCAAGATCGTGCGCGATCGTTCAACTAACAAATAGTTGAAACGGACGGGGCGCGAGTTGCGGAAATTAATCTCCGTTAGCGGCGCCCCGCAAATTCAAAACAAACCGCAGCGGGGATCTTAAAAATCATCATGTATTGCTGTGCCCAACGAGAATGCCGGGGGCGTTGCGGTGATCGAGACCTTGTTGTTGCTGAGTGTTGTTGCCGGTGTCGGCGGCCTGCTGGTGCAGGTCTATCGCTGGCGTCAGGACGTGCTGTACGGCCCGTATATCCGCCGCGAGTGGTACGATTGATCGTGCAAGACGTAACGTGAGGGAGAACTCCGCGCGCCGTGGCGGCGCGGGGAGTGATGATGGATCGTCAGGTCGTCACTTCAGCGATGCGTTGATCGACGTGAACTTGCTGTTCAGCTTGGTGCCCATGCCGTTGACGACGGCAATGATGGCGAGGGCAATGCCGGCAGCGATCAGTCCATATTCGATGGCTGTGGCGCCGGATTCGTCTGCGATAAATCGCTTGATGAGGTTTTTCATAGTGAACGGACGCTATAGGCCCCGTCTGAATCCTGAGTAAATACGTATGTGCCGATCCCGCAAAAAATAGCTTTTCCCGGAAGTAGTTAGACACAGTTACGGTGTCATTTCACCGGACGGCGCAAAGCCTCACGCGCGGTGTGTGCAGCGCGAGATGATCACCCGTTGTACGGGCCAAAATACGACATCCTCTGTTTACCATACCGGGGCTCTCCCCATTTCCGCCGCGATCCGGCTGCGATATATTCACCACTTGATGCGGAAGTGGGCCGCATCGGGAATTTTGACCGTGGGGATGCCCGGAGATGGGCAGGCGGTCGCTGGAATGGTATTGGGGCGTATGGGGATTCGTGGGTCAAACCGACTCGGCCAGGCTGTTCAGGCAGCAGCGGCCATCAGCGCCTGCCTGGCGCTGGCCAATTGTTCGTCCTCCACCACCAGCTTCAGCCGCCTCGATCCGAAATATGGCGTATCGAGCAGTCCTCGGGTCGTCGGGATGGGTGAGCCGGTTCCCAAGGGCGGCGGCACCTACCGTATCGGCAAGCCCTACACCGTCGCCGGCAAGCTCTATGTGCCGGAAGAAAACATCAATTACCGCGCTGAAGGCATCGCCTCCTGGTACGGCGACGCGTTTCATGGCCGTCTGACAGCCAATGGCGAAGTGTTCGACATGGCCTCGCTCACTGCGGCCCATCCGACGCTGCCGATCCCGAGCTATGCCCGTGTGACCAATGTCTATAACGGCAAGTCGCTGATCGTTCGCGTCAACGATCGCGGCCCGTATCACGGCAACCGCCTGATCGACGTCTCGAACAAGGCCGCCGAACTGCTCGAATTCAAGGGCAACGGCACCGCCAAGGTCCGCGTCGAATATGTCGGCCGCGCGCCGCTGGAAGGGTCGGACGATCGCCAGCTCGTAGCCACGCTGCGTACCGGTGAACCCGCACCGTCGCCATCGCTGGTGCGTGTCGCCTCGGCGCGCTCCTTCGTGCCCGACATGCAGGGTGGTCGTGTTGTCTCGCGCGATGTTCCTCTGCCGGAGGGCCGCCCGTATTCGCTCGGCAATACCTCGGCCGATATGGCCTCGATCCGTTCGACGTCGGAAATGTCGGCGTCCAGCCGCATGCGCACGGCATCGGCGCCGCGGATGAGCGAGAACCATCGCGCGGTGTCCTATGAGAGCAACGCCGCTTATGCGGCACCTGCCGAGCCTGATGACGGCACGGTCGATGCGCGCGGCGCCCAGGCGATCCTGTCCGGCCGCGGTCTCTACTAAGCCGGTTCGTCGTTTGCGACCGACACCAGACGGGCGCAGCATGGCGCCCTGATCTGCGTTGCACCTTGCCGCGTTGTTTGCCTCCGTTGATCCTGTTAAGACCAGAGCACTCAGGACAGCACATGGCATCTGGCTCCATCCCCTTGAAACGACCGCAATTCGCCGCGCGGAGCTGGCGGACGCTTCTGGCTGCCCTGGTGACGTTTGGCGTCGCCCTCGGCCCAACCGCGCAGGCCGCGAACCAGAGCGTGCAGGGCGCCAAGAAGGTCGTCGAAGACGGCGGCTACGACACCGATGCGCCGACCGCGATCCTGATCGAGGCTGGCTCCGGCAGCGTGCTGTTCGAGAAAAATGCCGACGAGCTTCGCGCGCCCTCGAGCATGATGAAGCTGATGACCGTCGAACTGGTGTTTGACGCGCTGACCCGCGGCGACATCAAGCTCACGGACGAATACCGCGTCAGCGAGAATTCCTGGCGCAAGGGCGGTGCGCCGGCAGGCGCATCGACCATGTTCGCCGCCATCAACAGCCGCGTGCCGGTCGCTGATCTCCTGCGCGGCGCCATCATCCAGAGCGGCAACGATAGCTGCATGATCCTGGCCGAGGGCATTGCAGGCGGCGAGGCGGCCTTTGCCGAGAAGATGACAGCGCGTGCACGTGTGCTCGGCATGCCGAAATCCACCTTCGCCAATTCCAACGGCCTGCCGGACCCCGGCAACAAGATGACGGTGCGTGAGCTCGGCGTTCTCGCCCGACACATCGTTCGCACCTATCCTGACTTCTACAAGCTGTTCGGCGAGCGCGAATTCACATGGAACAAGATCCGCCAGCAGAACCGCAATCCGCTGCTGGCGACGCTGGACGGCGCTGACGGTTTCAAGACCGGCTACACCAAGGACGGTGGCTACGGCATGGTCGGCTCCGCCATTCGCGACGGCATGCGGCTGATCGTGGTGATCAACGGTCTGGACGATCCGGACGATCGTGCGACTGAAGCGAAGAAGCTGCTGGAGTGGGGTTTCAAGAATTTCGAGGCCCGCACGCTGTTCGCGGCCGACCAGATCGTCGGCTTCGCCAAGGTGTTCGGCGGCGAGAGCCGCTCGGTCGCGCTCTCTGCAAAAGAACCGGTCAAGGTGATGGTGCAGAAGAACGGCAGCGACAAGCTGATCGCCCGCGTCGTCTATAAAGGCCCGGTGCGTGCGCCCGTCGAGCCCGGTCAGCCAGTCGGCGTGATCAAGGTCTGGCGCGGCGCCAATATCGCTGTCGAGACCCCGCTCTATACGGCGGCTGCCGTCGGCACCGGATCGACCATGCGGCGCGCCGTGGACGGCGCCGGCGAGCTGGTGATCGGACTGTTTCGCGCTGGCGCCGAGAAGCTCTGACATGACGGACACGCCCACGACACCGCCGCCGCGCGGTCGCTTCGTCAGTTTCGAGGGCGGCGAGGGCGCCGGAAAATCGACCCAGATCAAGATTCTGGCCGACCGGTTGGAGGCCGAAGGCAAGCGCGTCATCGTCACCCGCGAGCCCGGCGGTTCGCCCGGCGCCGAGATCATCCGTCATGTGGTGCTGTCGGGCATGGGCAAGCTGCTCGGCCCCGAAGCCGAGACGCTGCTGTTTGCCGCGGCGCGCGACGACCATGTTCATGCGGTGATTGCGCCGGCGCTGGAGCAGGGCATCTGGGTGCTGTGCGACCGTTTCTCGGATTCGACGCGGGCCTATCAGGGCCGGCTTGGGCATGTCTCGCCGGAACTGCTCAATGCGATGGAGCGCGTCACCATCGGACGGCTCAAGCCCGATCTCACCGTCATTCTCGATATCCCGGTGTCGATCGGCATGCGACGCGCAGCAGCGCGGCGTGGCAATGATGTGCCCGACAGATTCGAGGCCGAGGGCATCGCCTTTCATCAGGGGCTGCGTGACGCGTTCCGCCAGATCGCAGCCGATGAACCCCAACGCTGCGTACTCATCGACGCCAATGCAGATCCAAAGATCGTATCGAACAATATCTGGGGCGTGTTGCGCCGACGCCTTTTGACGCCGTCGAACCACGAGGTCACTTCGGCATGAGTGCTAAGTCATCCGAGCAAACGATCTCGGTTCCGCATCCGCGCGAGACGATCGCGCTGTTCGGTCATCAGGATGCCGAGGCCACGCTGCTCAATGCCTATCGCGGCGGCCGCATTCCGCATGCCTGGCTGATCGGCGGCCCGCAGGGGATCGGCAAGGCGACTTTGGCCTATCGCATGGCGCGTTTCGTACTGGCGCATCGCGATCCCACATCACCGCAAGTACAATCCGCAACATCGCTCGGTCTCGATCCGACGCATCCGATCGTGCGCCAGGTCGCCGCCGAATCCCATGGCGGTTTGTTGACACTGGAACGCTCGCTCAACGACAAGGGCGTGATGCGCACGGTCATCACCGTCGATGAGACCCGGCAGACCGTGTCGTTCTTCGGCTCGACCGCCGCTGTCGACGGCTGGCGCGTCTGCATCGTCGACACCGTCGATGAGCTGAACGCCAATGCTGCCAACGCGCTGCTGAAAGTGCTTGAAGAGCCGCCGCTGCGCTCGCTGTTCCTGTTGATCACACATGCGCAGGCGCGCGTGCTGCCGACCATCCAGTCGCGCTGTCGCAAGCTGCCACTGCGTGCGCTGTCGACGACGGATGTAACCCGCGCCACCGCGCAGGCCGCCGAACTGGAGGCCAGCGATCCCTTGCTCAAAGAGGTCGCTGAAGCCTCCGAAGGCAGCGTGTCGCGCGCTCTGAATTTGCTCGGCGGCGGCGCGCTGAAACTGCACCAGCGCACCGCCTCGCTCCTGAACACGCTGCCGCATGTCGATCCGCGCGAGTTGCATGCGCTGGGCGATGCGCTGGGGACCAGTGACCGTGTCGCGCTCGGCGCTTTTGTCGACAGTGTCGACCGCTGGATCGGCGAGCGCATGCGGGCCGATGACGCCAATGCCAACGCCAATCTGCCCCGCCTTGCGCGGCTGGCGGAGGTATGGGAAAAGATCAATCGAGCCGCGCGCGAGACCGAATCCTACAATCTCGAGCGAAAACCGCTGGTTTTCTCGGTGTTTGGACTGCTCGCGGAAGCAACGCGCTGATCGCTGCGAGACTGGTTTCAGCCGATCCGCGCTTCACCAAGATCGTCTTATTCAAGGTCCGTAAAGTCAGCCATGACATCTGCAACCGATGCAACCCGACCGGCGTATTTTCTGACAACGCCGATCTTCTATCCCAACGGCGTGCCGCATATCGGTCATGCCTATACGGTCATGGCGACCGACACGATTGCCCGCTTCCAGAGGCTCGACGGTTACGACGTTCGCTTCCTGACCGGAACGGATGAGCATGGTCTGAAGATGCAGCAGACCGCCGTCAAGGAAGGCCTGTCACCGCTCGAACTGGCTGACCGGAATTCGGAGCGCTTCCGCGAGATGGATGTCGCGCTCAACATTTCCTATGACGACTATATTCGCACCACCGAGAAGCGCCACGAGCGCTCCGTTCAGGCGCTGTGGGTCGCGCTGGAGAAGGCCGGCGCGATCTATCTCGACAAGTATGCCGGCTGGTATTCGGTTCGCCAGGAAGCCTATTTCGACGAAGCGGAAACGACGCTCGGCGACGATGGTGTCCGGCGCGAGCCGCTCGGTTCGCCGGTCGAGTGGACCGAGGAGGAGACCTATTTCTTCCGTCTGTCAGCCTACCAGGACAAGCTGCTCGATCTATACGCGCGTGTTCCGGACTTCGTGTTGCCGCGCGAGCGCCTCAACGAAGTGACGAGTTTCGTCAGAGGCGGCCTGCAGGATCTGTCGATTTCGCGCACCACGTTCGACTGGGGCATCAAGGTGCCGGGTGCGCCCGGCCACGTGATGTATGTCTGGATCGATGCGCTCACCAACTACATCACGGCAGCCGGCTATCCGGATGTCGATGGCGAAAGCTTCAAGCGCTATTGGCCTGCCAATCTGCATGTGATCGGCAAGGATATTGTTCGCTTCCACGCGGTGTACTGGCCGGCATTCCTGATGGCTGCAGGGGTCGAGGTCCCGCATCGCGTCTTTAGTCACGGATTTCTTCTCAACCGTGGCGAGAAGATGTCGAAGTCGGTCGGTAACGTGGTCGATCCGATCGGCATGGCCCAGCAATATGGCGTCGATCAGATGCGCTATTTCTTCATGCGCGAAGTCTCGTTCGGACAGGACGGCAGCTACAATCACGAAGCCATCGTCAATCGGACCAATGCCGACCTCGCCAATGATCTCGGCAATCTCGCGCAACGCTCGCTGTCGATGATCGCCAAGCAATATGGCGGCGTGCTGCCGGAGCCCGGCGACTTCAGCGATAACGACAAGGCCATCCTGGCGCAGGCCGATGGCATGCTGGAACTCGCACGCACCGCGATGGCAACGCAGCAGATCCATCAGGCGCTGAATGCGGTCTGGGCTGTGGTTGCCGAAGCCAACCGCTATTTCGCGGGCGAGGCGCCGTGGGCGCTCGCCAAGACCGATCCGAAGAAGCAGGCCACGGTGCTTTACGTGACCGCCGAAGTCGTGCGGCAGGTCGCGATCCTGGCGCAGCCGGTGATGCCGGCGTCCTGCGCCAAGCTACTCGATGTGCTTGGCATCCCTGAGGGCGAACGCGACTTCGTGGCACTGGCCAACCGCATCAAGGCTGGCACGCAACTGCCGACACCGACCGGCGTATTCCCGCGCTATGTCGAGCCGGCGGCCGCGAGCTGAGTTGATGTGATGCTGGTCGATAGTCACTGCCATCTGGACTTTCCCGATTTCGCCGAAGACCTCGACGGCATTGTCGCGCGCGCGGAAGCCGCAGGCGTCGGGCGTATGGTGACGATCTCGACGCGGGTGCGCCGCCTGCCGGCACTGCTCGCGATCGCGGAACGCTTTCCGAACATCTATTGCTCGGTGGGCACCCATCCGCACAATGCCGACGAGGAAGACGGCATTTCCGCGGATGAGCTGATCGAACTGACCAAGCATCCGAAAGTCATCGCGCTCGGCGAAGCCGGGCTCGATAACTTCTACGAACACGGCTCATCAGGCGCGCAGGAGCGCGGCTTTCGCGCCCATATCGCCGCAGCCCGCGCGACCGGATTGCCGCTGGTGATCCATACGCGCGAGGCGGACGAGCAGTGCGGCGCCATTCTCGCAGACGAGATGACGAAGGGCGCGTTCAAGGCGGTGCTGCATTGCTACACCGGCGGACGGGAGCTGGCGATGAAAGCCATCGACATGGGTCTGTCGATCTCCTTCACGGGCATCATTACCTTCAAGAAGTCGCAGGAGCTGCGCGATCTCGCGGCTGAGATTCCCGCCGACCGCATCATGGTCGAAACCGACGCGCCGTATCTGGCGCCCGGCAAATGGCGCGGCAAGCGCAACGAGCCATCCTATGTGGTCGAGACGGCGAAGGTGCTCGCCGAAACGCGAGGCGTGTCGCTCGAAGAACTGTCGCGGCAGACCACCGAGAACTTCTTCCGCCTGTTCAGCAAGGCATCCGCCGAGAGCGCGCCTGGCACTGGCGTGCCGGCATGACGTTGGTGCTCACCATTCTCGGCTCGGGATCCTCGGCGGGTGTGCCGCGCCCGGCGCTGGGCTGGGGCGCCTGCGATCCCACCAATCCGAAAAACCGTCGCCGTCGTTGTTCGATGATGGCGGAGCGGATCGGGCCCGAGGGCGTCACGCGTGTGGTGATCGACACCTCGCCGGACCTGCGCGAGCAACTGATCGACGCTGATGTCGATGACATCGATGCGGTCTTCCTGACGCATGAGCATGCGGACCAGACCCACGGCATGGACGACCTGCGCTCGGTCGTGCTGAAGCGTCGCAAGCGTATCCCGGTCTATATGAACGCCTCGACGGCGAGTGATATCATGCTGCGCTTCGGCTACTGCTTTCAGTCGCCTCCCGGCAGCGACTATCCGCCGATCCTCGATCGCCTCAGCATCGAGGCCGGCGAGAGCCGTACCATCACGGGGAAGGGCGGCGACCTGACGTTGACACCGTTCCTGGTCCAGCATGGCAATATCCCGGCGCTGGGCTACCGGATCGGCAATACCGCCTATACGCCTGATCTCAACGACATCCCGGAAGAGAGCTGGCCGGCGCTCGAGGGTCTCGATCTCTGGATCGTCGACGGGCTGCGCTATACGCAGCATCCCAGCCATTTCAGCATCAGTGATGCGTTGCGCTGGCGCGACCGTTTCAAGCCGAAGCAGACGGTGATCACCAATATGACGGCGGATGTGGATTACGAGGCGGTGAAGGCGATGCTGCCCGAGGGCGTGATCCCGGCCTATGACGGGATCAGGCTGACGGTGGAATAGCCTGTGCGGCGAGCGCTTTCATGGCGGCGTTCTCAAGGATCACGACGCCGGTCTCGCGGTGATGCAGGGCGATCTCGGCAGCGATTGAACGGCCGATGTCACGCTGATCGACATTGCCGAACCGGCCCGGCACGAGTTGTCCCAGCCACTCCACCCATGCCGGAGTATGGGCGTTGCCGACGATAATGCCGGGGCGAAAGATGGCGAGGCGGGCGAAACCGACGTTGCGCACATTGTCTTCCTTCATGCCCATGACGCGGACGTAGCGAAATCGGCTTTGGGCAGTGCTTCCTACCGCGGAAAGTAGACAGAACTGGGCGATTCCGGCGTCATGGCAGCCACGCGCAAAGGCACCGACGACGCCGAGTTCAAGTCGTCGCAACTCTTCTTCGCTCCAGCGCATCGACCCGGAACCGACACCCACGCAGCTCACGGCGCTGACGGGACCCTGGCTTAAAACTTCACGGGCAAGGGCGGCAGCATGCTCGGCGAAGTCAGCAGCGCCGGTATCAAGAACGACGTTGCGCACCCGCGATCGCGCGGCGCTGGGCTTTCTGGTGATCATCACCACTTCCCGGCATTGGGGAATTGCCAGCAGCTCGGCGACCGCTGCGCCACCGACTTGGCCGGTCCCGCCGAGAATGATTGCTGCGAAGCTCTGCGTCATATGTGGGACCTCTGCGTCGGCAAGGGGACGACGAGACCCTTACACCAATCTCGTCATTCCGGGGCGCTCGCGCATCTTGCGCGGGCGAACCCGGAATCCAGAAGTGTTTTGAACATAACGGGATTCCGGGCTCGTGCTCTCGGCTTCGCCGAGACCCCGCCCCGGAATGACGAGTTTGCTGCAATCAGCTACTAAACGATGCCGTCGATTTCACCCGATCCCGCAGCATGAATTTCTGGATCTTGCCTGTCGACGTTTTCGGAATCACGCCGAACACCACCGCCTTCGGCGTCTTGAAGCCCGGCATTTGTGCGCGGCAGAACGCGATGATGTCGGCTTCCGTCGCCTCGGCATTCGTCTTCAGCTCGACGAAAGCGCACGGCACTTCGCCCCATTTGGCATCGGGCTTGGCGACCACGGCGGCGAATAGTACGGCCGGGTGTTTGTAGAGCACGTCCTCGACCTCCACCGACGAGATGTTCTCGCCGCCGGAGATGATGATGTCCTTGGAGCGGTCCTTGATGGTGACGTAGCCGGCGGCGTCGAGCACGCCGAGATCGCCGGTATGGAACCAGCCGCCTTCGAACGCCTCCTTGGTGGCCTTCTCGTTCTTCAGATAGCCCTTCATCACGATATTGCCGCGGAACATGACCTCGCCGATGGTTTCGCCATCGCGCGGCACTTCCTGCATGGTCTCGGGATCGATCACCGTGACGCCTTCCTGCAGATGGTACGGCACGCCCTGGCGGCGCTTGAGCTGGGCGCGCTCATCGGCGGGCAGGGCATCCCAGCCCGGCTGCTCCGCGCAGACCGAGGCGGGGCCGTAGACTTCGGTCAGGCCGTACACGTGGGTCAGCTTGATGCCGATCTTCTCGGCACCCGACAGCACCGCCATTGGCGGCGGCGCACCGGCGATTGACCCCTGCACCAGAGGACCACCGGAATAGACCGGCGCATCGGGCGCATTGATCAGCGTGTTGTAGACGATCGGCGCGCCGGACATGTGGGTGACGCCGTGCTCGCGCATCAGCGCGAATATCTTTGTCGGGTCGACCTTGCGCAGGCAGACATTGACGCCGGCACTCGCCGCCACGGTCCAGGGGAAGCACCAGCCGTTGCAGTGGAACATCGGCAGGGTCCAGAGATAGACCGGGTGCTGGCCGAGGCCGGCTGCGAGAATGTTGGAGACCGCGTTGAGATAGGCACCGCGATGATGCGTCACGACGCCCTTCGGATTACCTGTGGTCCCCGAGGTGTAGCCAAGCGCGATGGCGTCCCATTCGTCGAGCGGGAAGGCGCTGGTGAAATCGGGGCTGCCCTCGGCGAGAGCGGCTTCATATTCGAGTTCCCCGATCCGCTGGCCGCCGGCGAAGGAGGTGTCATCGACATCGATCACGGTCGGCCTCGGGCCGGTCATGAGGCCGAGGGCCTCAGTGATCACGCCGGAAAATTCCGGATCGGCCAGCAGCAGCCTGGCGCCGCCATGGTCGAGCTGGAACGCGATGGCCGCGGCGTCGAGCCGGATGTTCAGGGCGTTGAGCACGGCGCCCGCCATCGGCACTGCGAAATGCGCCTCATTCATTGCCGGCAGATTCGGGAGCATCGCCGCGACGGTGTCGCCCCGTCCGATGCCGCGCCCCGTCAGGAACGAGGCAAAGCGCCGGCAGCGTTTATAGGTCTGCGCCCAAGTGAAACGGCGGTCCTCATAGACCGTGCTGGTCAGGTTCGGATAAACCGCCGCGCTGCGCTTGAGAAAACTCAGCGGCGACAGCGGCACGAAGTTGGCCGGAGTCTGGTCGAGGCCGACGCTATAGGCGCCCTGATCTGGGATCATTTTTGAGACTCCTATATTCAATTCAGTAAGTTATGTAAGATATCTCATCTATCAGATTATCACAGAAATGATCTTCCAAAATTACGCGAGGTAATGATCATAACCTTCTGAAAGATTATATCTTAAAGGAATCCGATCGATATCCATGGGAAGATTGCGACGATGATCAGGCCGATCAGCAGCGCCAGCAGATAGCCGAGGATTGGCCGGATGCCTTCCGCGGGATCGACACGGCCGATGGCGCAGGCGGCATAGTAGCCGACACCGAAGGGCGGCGCGAACAGTCCGATGCCCATAGCGAGGATGACCACCATCGCATAATGGACCTCGTGAACGCCGACCAGCCGCGCGATCGGGAACAGCAGCGGCCCGAACAGGACGATGGCCGGGATGCCTTCCAGCACGCTGCCGAGGATCACGAAGGCCACGATAGACACCGCAATGAAGGTAGCGCCGCCGCCGGGCAAGCCCGTCATGGCCGCCGCCAGCGAGCGCGAGAAGCCGGACTGGGTGAGGCCCCAGGCCATGCCGGTCGCAGTTCCGATGATCAGCAGGATTGCGCCGGAGAGGCAGGCCGTATCGACCAGCATCGGCTTCAGCCGGCTCCAGTCGAACTGGCGATAGATCAACAGGCCCGCCAGCACAGCGTAGACGATGCCAATGGTGGAGACTTCCGTTGCGGTCGCCACACCTTCGACCACGGCAGCGCGGATCACGAAAGGCAGTGCGATGGCCGGCACCGAGATGATGAAGGCCTTGAAGATGTCGCGCCCGGACGCCCGCTTCACATGGCTGAGATCCTCACCGCGATAGCGCCACCACACCAATGCGCCGAGCGTGATCGCCAGCACGACGCCCGGCAGCAAACCGCCGGTGAACAGCGCCGAGATCGAGACGCCGGTCACCGAACCGATGGTGATCAGCACCAGGCTCGGCGGGATGGTTTCGGTCTGGGCGCCGGTGGCCGAGAGCAGGGCGACGAGATCGCCCGGCTTGGCGCCGCGCGCCTTCATTTCCGGGAACAGCACTGGCGCTACCGCCGCCATGTCGGCGGCCTTGGAACCGGAAATACCGGAGACGAGATACATCGCACCGATCAGCACGTAATGGAGACCACCCCGGACATGGCCGAGCAGGCTGGCGAGGAACGCCACCATGGCGCGGGCCATGCCGGTCATCTCGATCAGCAAGCCCAGGAACACGAACAGCGGCACTGACAGCAGGATGAGGTGGCTCATGCCCTCGTCCATGCGGCCGACCAGCACCATCATCGGCGTCCGTGTGGTCAGCGCCATATAGCCGAAGATTGCGAGGCCAAAACCGAAGGCAATCGGCACGCCGGCAAATACGCAGAGCGCCACGACGCCGACGAAGAAGATGATCAGGTTGAGATTGCCGAGGGTCCGCAGCAGCGGCTCGGCAAGCCAGAACAGGCCAATGATCGCCACGACGGTGCCGAGCGCTGTCAGCACGGTGCGAACCTGCCCGTAGCGCACCAGCCGCAGCAGCGCGAAGACGATCATCAGTGAGATGCCGACCGGCAGCGCGGCCGCGCGAAAGCTGTTGGCGATCTGCAGTGCAGGCGTGGTGATGTAGCTTTCCTCGTAGGCGTATTCGAAGGACGGCGCGACGATCATCAACAGGAAGGCGAGTGCGGCGCAGGTCCCGACGACATCGAGAAAGGCCCACATCCGGGGGCCGACAGACGCCACCAGTGCGGTCATCCGCATATGTTCGCCGCGCCGGAACGCAACGGCGGAGCCGAGCATGGCGAGCCACAGGAACAGGATCGAGGACAGCTCGTCGGACCAGATCAGCGGGCGGTGGAAGCCGTAACGGGCCACCACGCCGATGAACAGGATGATCACCTCCGCCACCACCAGCAGCGCCGCGGGAATCTCGACGAGATGGCCGAGGGTGCGGTCGATGGATGTCAGGATGGCGTCGCGGCGGGAGAGGGAGTCCCCCTCCACGCTGGACGCCCCGCTTTCGAGGGCGGAGATGTCATGCACGGCCATAATGGTTCCGATCAGCCGAGCTTGCCGACAGCTTTCTCGAGGATGGCCCAGGCTTCGTCGCCATACTTGCCCTGCCATTCCTTATAGAAGCCGGCCGATTTCAGCTTGTCGCGGAACGGGCCGGGCTCGAGCTCATTGAAGGCCAGCCCCTTGGATTCCAGCTCGCCGCGCAGATTGGCGTTGAGCTTGGCGACGTCCTCGCGCTCCTTCATGCCGGCGGCATTGATGTTCTTGGCGACGATGTCGCGCAGATCGGCCGGCAGCTTCTCCCAGGCGCGGCGGTTGGCCAGGAACCAGTAGCCGTCCCACATGTGGTTGGTCAGCGAGCAGAACTTCTGCACTTCGTAGAACTTCGCCGTCGAGATGATCGCCAGCGGGTTTTCCTGGCCTTCGACGACCTTGGTCTGCATCGCCGAATAGACTTCGCTGATATTGATCGAGGCGGGCGCACTGTCGAACGCCTTGAACATCGAGGTCCAGAGCGGCGACACCGGCACGCGGATCTTGAAGCCCTTCAGGTCGTCCGGGCTCTTGATCGGCTTCGTGGACGAGGTGATTTCGCGAAAACCGTTGTCCCAGATCTTGTCCATGACTACGAGATTGGCCTTGGTGATCTCCTTGCGGATATAGGCGCCGAGATCGCCATCCATGGCCTTCCAGACCGTGTCGTAATTCGGGAACGCGAAGCCGATGCCGTTGATCGAGGCGGCCGGGACCAAGGTCGCCAGGATCAGGCCGGACAGCGTGAAGAACTCGACGCCGCCGGAGCGGATCTGGCTCAGCATGTCGGTGTCGGAGCCGAGCTGGTTGTTCGGAAACACCTGCAGGTCGACCTTGCCGTTGGTCTCGGTCTTGATCGCCGCCGACATCTCGCGGGCGCGGATGTTCATCGGATGCGTATCGGGCAGGTTATTGGCGTATTTGTAGACGTATTCGGCCTGCTGCGCGCGCGCGATGAACGGCATGCTGACGCCGCCAAATGCGGTCGCGGCAGCCGATGCCTTCAACAGAGTCCGGCGTGAAATCGTCATTTTGTTTCTCCCAACCACTTCTTTGTTTGCCTTTGTGAGGCGCAAGGGCCCTTGCCGTCTGGTCATCATGCCCGGGCTGCCCGGTCAAGCCTTTTCGCAGTGCGACCAAAGGCCAAAGCCCAATAGAGGACGTCGGCGCACGGCTTTTGCACCGCGCGAATTTGTGGGAAGCATCGCGCGACTGAAGCCGCCGGCAGCCGGGACCGGTGGAGAAACGCAAGGACAGCATATGAATAGGGATCACGGCGTAGCGATCATCACCGGCGGCGCATCGGGAATCGGTTTGGCGATCGCTAAGGCGGCCGTGGGCGAGGGATGGAAGGTGCTCCTCGCCGACCTCACCCAGCCTGCTCTGGATGCCGCCAAGGCCCAGGTCGACGCCATCAAAGCCGGTGTGACCAAAACCGTCGTCATGGATGTGGCCAATGAAGACGCCGTGATTGCTGGCCTGAAGGACTGCGAAGCCGGTTTCGGCCCGGTGCGTGGTCTGGTGAATTCCGCCGGCATCGGTCGTCAGGTGCCGTTCTTCGAAACCTCCGTGAAACTCTTCCGCGAGATCCTCGACATCAATCTGGTCGGCACCTTTGCCGTTGCCAAGGAAGCTGCGCGGATGATGAAAGCCCATGGTGGCGGCGCCATCGTCAACGTGGCATCGGTGTCGGGTCTGCGCGGCAATATCGAGCGCGCGGCCTATGGCGCCTCCAAGGGAGGCGTCATCACGCTGACCCAGGTGATGGCCTGCGAACTGGCGCCGCTGAAGATCCGCGTCAATGCCATTGCGCCGGGCCCGTTCGAGACGCCGATGGTGCAGGAGATGCACACGGCGGCGACGCGCGAAGGCTGGATGCAGGTGGTGCCGCAGCGGCGTTACGCCGAGCCGGAGGAGGTCGCGGGTGCTGCGATGTTCCTGCTGGATGACAACAAGTCGAGCTTCGTCACCGGGCACGTTCTCAATGTCGATGGTGGCTTTGCCGCACATGGGTTGCTGCCGAAATATCCGTAGGAGCAAACAAAGCTCCGTCATGGCCGGGCTTGTCCCGGCCATCCACGCCTTTCTTCTCTCGCAGCCCAGACGTGGATGCCCGGCACATCTAGCGAAGCTCGCTTCGCGCTGGCTGGGCATGACGATGAAGACGGGCGTTAGAGCGTTAGCTTTTCGCCGCGATCAGCGCCTTCATTCGCTCGGCATCCGCATTCGTCGCCGGTGTGTAGACCACCATGCCCAAATTTGGCTGGCCATCGACCGAGAATGTCGAATAGGTCATCGTGAATGGCCCGAC
The DNA here is from genome assembly GCF_051811025.1 of Tardiphaga sp. 813_E8_N1_3. Classification (NCBI taxonomy): domain Bacteria; kingdom Pseudomonadati; phylum Pseudomonadota; class Alphaproteobacteria; order Hyphomicrobiales; family Nitrobacteraceae; genus Tardiphaga; species Tardiphaga sp. 813_E8_N1_3. The sequence continues at coordinate 2,734,850 of NZ_JBPWQE010000001.1, read as the reverse complement.
GGCGGGATGATTCACATGCTTCTTGCCTTCGCCATAGCTACCGACATCGTTGTCCTGCCACATGGCCGCGAAGTCGGGGCTGATCCGGCACAGTTCGTCGATCAATGTCTGGGCGCGTTGTGATGCGCCGCTGCGCGTGATGTCGGCGCGAAATGCTGCCACGGCGAAACGTGCATCATTCTCCCAGTCCGGCATCTTGGCGCGGACATTCGGACGGCAGAACAGGATGCGCAGGACGTTACGGTCTTCGGGCGCTATGTTCGGATAGTCGCCAAGCACGGCCAGCGCCGCACGATTCCAGGCCACGATATCCCAGGTCGCATTGCGCACGACTGCAGCGCTGAACTCCATCGAATCCAGCACGCGCTGCAGCGTCGGCGTGACGATATCGGACGGCTCGTAGTGGACTTCCGGCAGCCTGTGCTGCGCCAGCAGAAACAGATGCTCGCGCTCGACTGCCGATAGTTCCAGCGCGCGTGAGATGCGGTTCAGCACATCGGCCGATGGCGCGCCGCCGCGGCCTTGTTCGAGCCATGTGTACCAGGTGGCGCTGACATTGGCGCGCTGCGCGACTTCCTCGCGCCGCAGCCCTGGCGTGCGGCGTCGCTCCGACGAAAAACCGAACGCCACGGGATCGAGCTTGGCGCGACGATCCCTGAGATAGGCGCCCAGCGGATTGGCGCTTGGGCTCTGAGATGTTTCGGCAATCGTCATGTTAAGCCTGTTAGTCGCGATACCCGTATAACGTCACGGCTTCACGCAGTGTAGCGCAGGACCGATACATCCGCGCAGTCACGAGAGGAATATCACATGCGTGTTTTCGTTACCGGCGCTTCGGGCTTTGTCGGATCTGCCATCGTTCAGGAACTGATCGGCGCCGGTCATCAGGTGCTCGGTCTCGCGCGCTCGGACGCATCCGCCAAGGCGCTGGCCGAAGTGGGTGCGCAGATCCATCGCGGCGATCTGGAAGATCTGGACAGCCTGCGCTCCGGCGCCGCCAATTCCGACGGCGTGATCCATACGGCGTTCATCCACGACTTCTCGAGGTTCAAGGAAAACAGCGCGATCGACGCGCGCGCCATCGAGACGCTTGGCGACGTGCTGGCGGGCTCCGATCGGCCCTTGATCGTGACCTCCGGCATGGCTTTCATCGCGCCCGGACGGCTCGCGACCGAAGATATGGGCCCGTCGAGCGCGTCGCCGAGCCCGCGCGTATCGGAGCAGGTCGCCGAACGTCTGGCGGCACGCGGCGTGCGCGCTTCGTCGGTCCGGCTGCCGCCATCGGTCCATGGCAATGGCGACCATGGCTTCGTGCCGATGCTGATCAATATCGCGCGGGAGAAGGGCGCCTCGGCCTACTTCGGCGACGGTCTCAACCGCTGGCCCGCGGCACACCGGCTGGACGTCGCCCGGCTCTACAGGCTCGTCCTCGAGCACGGTTCCGCCGACATTCGCTATCACGCCAGCGCCGAACAAGGCGTTGCATTTCGTGAGATTGCCGAGATCATCGGTCGTCACCTGAACCTGCCAGTCGTCTCGAAATCGCCGGCCGAAGCCGCCGATCACTTCGGCTGGTTCGCAGGCTTCGCATCGATGGATGCGCCGGCATCCAGCGACTGGACACAACAGCAGCTTGGGTGGCGACCAACGCAGTCAGGATTGATCTCGGACCTCGATCACGTCAGATATTTCGGCGGCTGAAGATGCAATGACGTGGGGCCACAAACTGGCTGGAATGGCTGCGCATTCAACCGAATATCGCAACAATTTGAGCTAAGTCTCTGGGATCGCTATGTGATAATATATTCCATAATATACCTTATGCGAATCCGAAATGTGGACGTGTGGTCCCAGTTTCAGTTCTCTTAAAGCCGCGACCCCGGCCACGCTCCCGCTACTTCCTGATCGCGTCGTAAACCAGCGTCTTCAGGATCGGCTGAATGCGGCCGCGCTGGGTCGGTGTCTGCACCATCAGAATCATCACCATGTCCTGATCGGGATAGGTCCAGAAATACGTCCCGGCGGCGCCACCCCAGGCCATCTCGCCAACAAAGCCGGGAACGCCGTCGTCGCCGGGTCCGGTACGGACGCCGAAGCCGAGGCCGTAACCGAAGCCGGCGCCCGGATAGTAATAAGCCCAGGGCTTCACATCGCTGGCCGGTGCGACCTGGTTCTGGCGCATCAGCTGGACCGACTCGGGCTTGAGGATTCGGACACCGTCGAGCGTGCCGCCATTGATCAGCATCTGCAGGAAGCGCGCGTAATCGCCCGTGGTGGCATTGAGCCCGCCTCCTCCGGATTCCCATTTTCGCTTCACCGTGGGATTGCTGATGGTCTCGTTGCCGATGATGCGGTCAGTCGGCATCGGCTGCGCAATCCGCGGCGCTTTGGCGGGGTCGAGCACGTAGTAGCCGGTGTCCGTCATGCCTAGCGGATCGAACAGATACTCTTTCTGAAAATCGTACAGCGACTGGCCTGATGCGATCTCGATGACGCGGCCGAGCAGATCGGTCGAATGACCGTAGTCCCAGACCGTGGCCGGCTGATAGGCCAGCGGCAGTTTCGCAAGCCGTGCTGCAAAGTCGGCATTGTCGAAATCGCCGTCGAACAGGCCGGCATCGAGATAAAGCTGCGTGATCAGCCCGAGATTGGTGAAGGCCGAACTGATGCCGGACGACTGCCGCATCAGATCGAGCACGGTGATCGGCTTCAGCGCCGGTGTGAAGTCGAGATAGGGTTTGCCGCTGGCATCCGTGCGTTCGGTCGCGACCTGCGGATGCGCATAGGCCGGAATGTATTTGGCGATGGGATCGTCGAGCTTGAGCTTGCCCTGCTCGACCAGCATCATTGCCGCGACCGATGTCACGGGCTTCGACATCGAATAGAGCCGGAAGATCGTATCGGTCGTCATCGGAGCCATGGTCGCGGGATCGCGGACACCAAAGCCCTCATAATAGACCGGCTTGCCGCGGTGCTGGATCAGCATGATCGCGCCGGCGAGATGGCCTTGGCCGACCTCGCGGTCGAGCATTTCGGTGACGCGGTTCAGGCCGTCCTGGGAAAAGCTGCTGAGATCAGGCTTGTCGGTCAGCAGGCTGGTGCTTGCCAATGCGGGCGTGACCAGCGCCGCAGCGACGGTGAAGATGGACAGGAAGTCGCAAGATCGTCGCAAGATTGACACTGGATTTCCGCAAGCGGGCTTGAACACGGTCGGACACTAACACCGAGATATTTCAGATACTTGTCGGAAAATCACGCAATTTTCCGATATCGCGGTTTTACCGCGATCGATGGCCTCGTGTGGATCACAAATGCGCGCCGGGTTTGCTCACGCTTCCCGGCGGCGGAAACCGGATCGTGGTGCCCAAGGTGATCCAGTTCGAATTCTCGCCGGTGATGTTGCGGCCATAGATCACGTCAACGGAGAATATCTCGTTGGGCCGATAGCGCACGCCGGTCTGGATCCGCGGCTGGATCACGCTGGCGAATTCGGCGCGGCCCGCCTGCCCGTATAACTCGACCGTGTATTCCAGCACGTCGGTGAACTTCCAGTCGAAGCCGACGCCATAGGTGAAGTAGTGGCGATCAAGCACGCGGTCCCACAGCCAGCCGGCATTGAGATTGATGCGTGTGGTTTCGGAAAAGCGATAGGTCGCCGGAATTTCCGCGAACACCGCGGTGTTTTGGCCGGTCATGGCGTCGAAGGTGCCGCTGGCCAGGGCCGATACGCCGAATTTTCCGATTCCCGTCGGCTCGAGGTTGATCTTCGCCTTGGGCGCCAGCGTGGTGCTGAAATCACCGTCAGAGCGGCTGTAATTGGTGAGCACGCTGAGTTCGACCGGCCGCGTGATTTCGACCACGCAGGACGGATTGGCCACGGCCGCAAAGTCGCTGTTGGTGGCCATCGAATACCAGCTCTCGACCTTGCAGGAGCCGAGGTCCGAAATATCCGCCGCATCGACCGCATAGGCGCCGTTGGCCGCCTCCGCCTGACCACCCGCCACCGGCAGCGCGACCAGAACGAAACCGACCAGCGCCAGCGCGCGATAATGAGGAGCAGCCATGTCGCAGGACTAGCTGAGTCCCGAAATCCTCGACAGAACAATCGCGCCTCGCTTATCCTGATGGCATGACCGAACACCATCATCACGACCACGATCACGACCATTCCGAATTGTCGGACACCGAGCTGCGCGTCCGTGCACTCGAGACCATCCTGACCGAGAAAGGCTATATCGATCCGGCGGCGCTGGACGCGATGATCCAGGCCTATGAGACCAAGATCGGGCCGCATAACGGCGCCCTAGTGGTGGCCAAGGCCTGGACCGATCCCGCCTTCAAGGCCGCGCTGCTCGCCGATGGTTCTGCGGCGGTCGGCACCCTCGGCCATGTCAGTCGCACCGGCGATCATCTCGTGGTGGTCGAAAACACGCCCGAACGTCACAACATGATCGTGTGCACACTGTGCTCCTGTTACCCTTGGGAAATGCTTGGCCTGCCCCCGGTCTGGTACAAGGCGGCGCCCTATCGCTCCCGCGCGGTGAAGGATCCGCGCGGCGTGCTGGCCGACTTCGGCTTTTCGATTCCGAACGACACTGAAATCCGTGTCTGGGATTCGACCGCTGAAACCCGCTTCCTGGTGTTGCCGATGCGACCTGCAGGCACCGAGGGCTGGAGCGAAGCGCAGCTCGCCGACATCGTCACGCGCGACTCCATGATCGGGACGGGTCTCGTTCGAACGCCGGGAGCGCCCTCATGAACGGCGTCCACGACATGGGCGGCATGGACGGTTTCGGCAAGGTCGAGCCGGAGCCGAACGAGCCGATGTTTCATGCTGAATGGGAATCTCGCGTGCTGGCCATGGTGCGCGCCATGGGCGCGGCAGGCGCCTTCAACATCGACGCGTCGCGCTTCTACCGCGAAACGCTGCCGCCGGAGATCTATCTTTCCAGCAGCTACTACAAGAAATGGTTTCTCGGCCTTGAGGACATGCTGGTCGAACGCGGCTTCCTTGCTGCGGACGAGGTCAAGGCTGGCCACGCATCTGTGCCGCCGAAGCCACTGAAGCGCGGCAACTTCACCGTTGATAGTGTCGAGCGCGTGCTGACCCGCGGTTCATTCACGCGCCCTGCTTCGGCGCCTGCCGCATTCGCGATCGGTGATCGCGTGCGGATGAAGAACATCCATCCGACCACCCATACGCGCTTGCCGCGCTATGTCCGCGGTCATGTCGGTGTGATCGAGCGGATACACGGCGCCCATGTCTATCCCGACACCGCGGCGCATGAGCAAGGCGAAAATCCGCAGTGGCTTTACACCGTCGTGTTCGACGGCGCCGAACTGTGGGGACCCGATGGCGATCCGACGCTGAAGGTCTCGGTCGAGGCGTTCGAGCCATATCTCGACCCGGCGTGATGGGCGGCGGCATCGGCCGCCATCGCCTGCAGGTTGGGATCGACCCCGGTGTAAGTCGCCTCAGAGCGCCCGCGCGTCACCCCGCCAGGCCTGCGAGTCTCGCGGGATCGATGACCGTCAACCGGCCGCGACCGGCTTTCAGGATCAGCATCCGGTTCCAGGCCGAAACGGTGCGGCTGACCGTGAACAGCGTGGTGTCGCTGAGTTCGGCCAGCTCCTGGCGCGAGATCCTCAGTTCGATCGGAACGCAATCACCATCCGGATCTCCTTCCCTTACCAGGCGCAGAACGATCCGTGCGATGCGTCGATGGGCGTTCTCACTCGTTGCCTCGTGAAGACGGCGCAGCAGGTGATCGGTTTGCCGCCCGACGATACCGAGGACATTGATCGCGAGCTGCGGGACAACATGCATCAGCCCGCTGAAGCGATCCGCGGACCAGCATAAAAGCTCGGTCGCGACTGTCGCGCGCAGGGTTGTCGGGTGAGAAAAATTGCCGAACACCGATGCGGCTCCGGCGAGATCGCCGGGTCGCATGAATTGCAGCGTTTTCTGCGCGCCATGTGTATCGATCATCGTCTTTTTGAGCTGACCATCGATGACCACAGCGATCATCACCGGTGCGTCGCCCTGTTGCCAGAGCGGAAAGCCGCAATCCAGAACATGCTTTCTGCCGGCTTCGATGATGATACCGCGTGAGCCCTCGTCCAGGCTCGCAAAAAGCGGCGTTTGACCAAACGACTTGCACATCTCACGATCCATTGCTCGCCTTCCGGAACGAGCGATTTCGCTGAGCTGCTGTCGCAATCAGATAAAACTGTCATCAAAGATTCTGATGCGAGCGGCTCTGCACGGCGACATCGCGATCAGAACACCGATATCAAATAATTCCTCCGCAGAGTTTGTTGTTTGATCCAGCGCAAAGAAGGTGGGCGCTGCAGCAGGCATATTGCCCTTGCTCTAGGCGAATCTCGCCTCTTCTCCAGGCATATGGCCGCAAACCGAAGGGGGAGCGTATGGTGATGGACCAGAATATCGCTCAGCCTGCAGAGGCTCAAAGACGCAACAGCCGCATGTCGGAGTTGCTCGTCTTTTTCACGATCGTCGTTCTCATCTGGCCCGTCGTCGCGGTGGGCGTGGTCGGCGGTTACGGCTTTCTGGTCTGGATGACCCAGCTGATTTTCGGCCCGCCTGGCCCGCCTCTGCTTCACTAGGACTTTCACATGACAGACAAATTCACCAGACGCGCTCTGTTGACCGGCGCGACCACCGGCGCATCCGCGCACGACAATGAGCACATTTCCAGCGCCGTCGTGTCGGTGCTTCCAGCCCATATCGACGCGGTATCTGCGCGGTTGTCGAGCCTTCCCGGTGTCGAGATACATCACCGCACGGCCTCCAAACTCGTGGCGGTCCTCGAAGGGCCAGGCAGCGGCGCACTAGGTGCGATGCTCGCTGACATCTCATCATGGCCGGGCGTGCTCTCGGCCAACATGGTCTTCGAACAGCGTCTCGATTAGGAGAACGACGAAATGCCCCTTTCGCGGCGTGATCTACTCAAGGCCCAGGCAGCGGCTGTCGCTGCAGCGGCGGCTGGCATCAACCTTCCGGCAGCCGCACAATCGATTGCCGGCGGCGTCGGGTCGTTATCCATCAAATGGTCGAAGGCGCCGTGCCGGTTCTGCGGTACCGGTTGCGGTGTCATGGTCGGCGTCAAGGACAACAAGGTCGTCGCCACCCATGGCGACACGCTGGCGGAAGTGAATCGCGGCCTGAACTGCATCAAGGGCTACTTCCTCTCCAAGATCATGTACGGCGCCGACCGCCTGACCACGCCCCTCCTCCGTAAGAAGAACGGCGTGTTCGACAAGAACGGCGAACTCACGCCGGTGAGCTGGGACGAAGCATTCGACACCATGGCGCAGCGCGCCAAAGCGACGCTGAAAGAAAAAGGACCGACTGCGATCGGCATGTTCGGATCGGGCCAGTGGACGATCCTCGAAGGTTATGCCGCGACCAAGCTGATGCGCGCGGGCTTCCGCTCCAACAATCTCGATCCCAATGCGCGGCATTGCATGGCCTCTGCGGCTGTAGGCTTCATGCGCACCTTCGGCATGGACGAGCCGATGGGCTGCTATGACGACTTCGAGGCCGCCGATGCCTTCGTGCTATGGGGCTCGAACATGGCCGAGATGCATCCCATCCTGTGGACGCGCCTCACCGATCGCCGCCTTGGTCATCCGCATGTGAAAGTCGCGGTGCTCTCGACTTTCACGCATCGCAGCTCTGACCTCGCTGACATCCCGATCGTGTTCAAGCCAGGCACTGATCTGGCCATTCTCAACTTCATCGCCAACCACATCATTTCGACCGGTCGCGTGAATACCGAATTCGTCAACAACCACACGACTTTCGTGAAGGGCACGACAGATATCGGCTACGGGCTGCGTCCCGAACATCCGCTGGAGAAGAAAGCCAAGGGCGCAGCCACAGCCGGAGCGACGACGCCAATCGATTTCGCGGCCTACGCCGAATTCGTGAAAGACTATTCGCTCGAGAAGGTGTCGAAGCTGACCGGTGTCGAGCCCGGCTTCCTGCTGGAGCTCGCTGAGCTCTACGCCGATCCAAAGCGCAAGGTGATGTCGCTCTGGACCATGGGTTTCAACCAGCATGTCCGCGGCGTCTGGGCCAATCAGCTCGTCTACAACATCCATCTGCTGACCGGAAAAATCTCCGAGCCGGGCAACTCGCCGTTCTCGCTGACGGGCCAGCCATCGGCTTGCGGTACGGCGCGCGAGGTCGGTACCTTCGCGCACCGCCTCCCCGCCGATATGGTGGTGACCAATCCGGAGCACCGCAAGCACGCTGAAGAAATCTGGCGCGTGCCGCATGGCCTCCTGCCCGACAAGGTCGGTTATCACGCCGTCGAGCAGGACCGCATGCTGCATGACGGCAAGCTGAACTTCTACTGGGTTCAGGTAAACAACAATGTGCAGGCGGCGCCCAACAGTTCGGGCGAGACCTATCCGGGCTACCGCAACCCTGCCAACTTCATCGTCGTGTCGGATGCCTATCCGACGGTGACGGCGATGTCCGCCGATTGCGTGCTGCCGGCGGCGATGTGGGTCGAGAAGGAAGGCGCCTATGGCAATGCCGAACGACGCACCCATGTCTGGCGCCAGTTGGTCAATGCGCCCGGCCAGGCGCGCTCGGATCTCTGGCAGCTAATGGAGTTCTCCAAGCGCTTCACGACGGACGAAGTGTGGCCCGCCGCCCTCCTCGACGCCAATCCGAACTACAAGGGCAAGACGCTGTTCGATGTGCTGTATCGCAACGGCGAGGTCGATAAGTTTCCCGTCAGCGAAATCCCCACTGACTATAGCAACCACGAGTCCAAGGATTTCGGTTTCTATGTGCAGAAGGGGCTGTTCGAGGAATATGCCACGTTCGGCCGCGGCCACGGCCACGACCTTGCGCCCTGGGACACCTATCACGAGGTGCGCGGCCTTCGCTGGCCGGTGGTCAATGGCAAGGAGACCAAGTGGCGCTACCGCGAAGGTCTCGATCCCTACGTCAAGCCGGGCAAGAAGGTCGAATTCTACGGCAACCCGGACGGACGCGCGCGCATCATCGCGGTGCCGTACGAGCCGCCGGCCGAGTCGCCCGATGCTGAGTTCGATCTCTGGCTGGTAACCGGCCGCGTGCTGGAGCACTGGCATTCCGGTTCTATGACCATGCGCGTGCCTGAGCTCTACAAGGCTTTTCCCGGCGCACGCTGCTTCATGCATGCCGAGGATGCGCGTGCACGCGGCCTGAACCAGGGCGCCGAAATCCGGCTGATGTCGCGGCGTGGTGAGATCCGCACGCGCGTCGATACGACCGGCCGCAACCGGATGCCCCGCGGCGTGGTGTTCGTGCCGTGGTTCGATGCCAGCCAGCTGATCAACAAGGTCACGCTGGATGCAACCGACCCGATCTCCAAACAGGCGGACTTCAAGAAATGCGCGGTCAAGATCGTTTCCGTTTAAGTGCGATGAAGACGGTCATCGCGGCAATCATCGCCGGCGCCATGGTGCTGGTGTCCGGTGCGATCTACGCGCAGTCTGTTCAGACTGCGCCGCAGATCGTTCCGCGCGTCACCGGCGCAGCGCAGCCGATGGGCGAAGTTCCTGCGCCGCCCTTCCCGCGGCCTGTCACCGACGACAAGCGCGTGATGCGGAACTATCCGGAGCAGCCGCCAGTCATTCCGCATTCGATCGAGAACTATCAGCTCACGCTGCGGGCCAATCGCTGTCTTGAGTGCCATCGCCGCGAATATACCGAAGGCTCCGGTGCGCCGATGATTAGCATTACGCATTTCATGGATCGCGATGGCCAGATGCTCGCCGATGTGACACCGCGACGCTATTTCTGCACGGCCTGTCACGTGCCGCAAACCGATGCGCGTCCGCTCGTCCCGAACACCTTCACCGACATGAAGGCATCCGGCAGGTGAGCGCCATGAAGTGGTTGATATCCAAGTTTCTGTGGTTCTGGCGCATCGCCAGCCGACCGGCCACGCATATCAGTCTCGGCGTGCTGGCGCTGGGCGGCTTCCTCGGTGGCGTGATCTTCTGGGGCGGTTTCAATACGGCGCTGGAGGTCACCAATACCGAGAAATTCTGCACCGGCTGCCATGAGATGCGTGACAACGTGTATCAGGAGCTGCAGCGAACCCCGCATTTTGCCAACCGGTCCGGCGTGCGTGCCACCTGTCCGGATTGTCATGTGCCGCATAACTGGACCGACAAGATCGCGCGCAAGATGCAGGCATCGAAGGAAGTGTGGGGCAAGATCTTCGGGACGATCTCGACGCGCGAGAAGTTCCTCGACATGCGTCTGGAGCTTGCGAAACATGAATGGTCGCGCCTGAAGGCCAATGACTCGCTGGAATGCCGCAACTGCCATTCGGCGATCGCGATGGATTTCACCAAACAGGCGCCGCGCGCGGCGGCGATCCATGCCAAGTACCTCGTCACCGGCGAGCGTACCTGCATCGATTGCCACAAGGGCATCGCGCATGAATTGCCTGACATGACCGGGATCGAGCCCGGCTGGAGTGCGCCGGCCGAGCTTCGCGACCGCCACAGCCACCACGTTCCGGATGCGGATCGGTTGTCGCGCTATCTGGCATCGGTGAAGGAGGCGCAGCCATAGGGTGGACGAGCGAAGCTGATCCACCCTATGGCACAACTCAGTTCATCGTGATGTTGGCCTTCTCGATCACGCCCTTCCAGCGCAGCGTTTCGCCGGCGATGTATTTGGCGAACTCGTCCGGCGGGACCGCCACGGCGACGGCACCGAGTTCGGACATCTTTTTCTTCGTCTCGGGCTGCTGCATGAATTCGCGGATCGAGACCGACAGCTTGTCGGTGATGGCTTTCGGCGTGCCGGCCGGTGCCATGAAGCCGTGCCAGGCGACGGCTTCAAACCCCGGCAGGAATTCGGACACCGCCGGCAGATTCGGATCGAACTCGGCCCGCTTCGGCGAGGCCGTCGCCAGCAGTGCGAGCTTGCCGGCTGCCGCGTGCGGCAGCAGCAGTGGTACGTTGTCGAAGGCGATGTCGATCTGCCCGCTCAGCAAGTCGGTGACCATCTGGCTTGAGCCCTTATATGGCACATGGACCATCTTGGTGCCGGTCATCTGCTGGAACAGTTCGCCGGCGAGATGCTGCGTGGTGCCGACGCCGGCCGAGCCGAATGTCACCTTGTCGGGATTGGCTTTGATATAGGCGATCAGGTCCGGCACCGTGCGCGCCGCGACCCTGGTCGGGTTTACCACCAGCACATTCGGCACCATGCTGATCTGCGCGATCGGCACGAGATCCTTTTCGGGATTGTAGGACAGTTTTGCGCCATACAGCGTCGGATTGATTGACAGCGCCGAGGTGCTGGCGAGGCCGATCGTGTAGCCGTCGGGCGTGGCGCGTGCGACACGGGTGACGCCGATGATACTGCCGGCACCGCCGACATTCTCGATGATAACCGTCGCGCCCATCTTCTTCTGCAGATGCTCCGCCACCATGCGCGCAAAGATATCGGCCGTGCCGCCGGCAGCAAACGGAACGATACTGGTGATCGGACGGCTCGGGTAATTCGAGTCCTGGGCCGTCGCTTGCGTGAGCGTGCCGAGCGTCAGGCAGGCAGCCATCAGGATTGACCGAAGTCTCATTGAACATTCCTCCATGTATTTTGACGTTTTGATTGTCGGCGTCCTTTGGTGGACGCTCGAATTTGAGGTGGTGACGAACGTAACGCCGTCACCACCTGCGCGGTCGCCTAGTTCATCGTGACGTTGGCCTTCTCCATCACGCCCTTCCAGCGCTGGGTCTCGCTGGCGATGTATTTGGTGAACTCATCCTGCGGGATCGCCACGGCGACTGCGCCGAGTTCGGCCATCTTCTTCCTGGTTTCCGGCAGGCTCATGAATTCGCGGATTTCCGCCGAGAGCTTGTCGACAATCGGCTTCGGCGTTGCCGCCGGCGCGATGAAGCCGTGCCAAGCGACAGCCTCGAAGCCCGGCAGGAATTCGGCGACCGCCGGGACATTCGCGTCGAACTCGGCGCGCTTCGGCGTTGCCGTGGCGAGCATCGCCAGCTTGCCGCCGGCCACATGCGGCAGCAGCAGCGGGACATTGTCGAAGGCGATGTCGATCTGACCCGAGATCAGGTCGGTGACCATCTGGCTCGAGCCCTTATAGGGCACGTGAACCATCTTGGTGCCGGTCATCTGCTGGAACAGTTCGCCGGCAAGATGCTGCGACGTGCCGGGTCCGGCCGAACCGAACGTCACCTTGTCGGGATTGGCCTTCATATAGGCGATCAGCTCCGGCACGGTACGGGCCTTGATGCGATCGGGATTCACGACCAGCACGTTGGGCACGATGCTCACTTGCGCGAAGGCCACCAGGTCCTTCTCCGGCTGGAACTGAAGCTTGCTGCCATAGAGCGACGGCGCGATCGCCAGCGGCGAGGTGCTAGCGAGACCGATCGTGTAGCCATCCGGCGCCGCACGGGCGACGCGGGTGACGCCGATATTGCCGCCGGCGCCGCCCATATTTTCGACCAGCACGGTGGCGCCGAGCTTCTTCTGCAAGTTCTCCGATACCATGCGCGCGATGATGTCCACGGTGCCGCCCGCCGCGAAGGGCACGACGATGGTGATCGGCTTGGTGGGATATTTCGCGTCCTGCGCACTCGCCTGCCCGACGGCGCCCAAGGCGACGCAGGCGGCCATCAGGGTGGATTTGATTTTCATGCGTGTTCCTCTTCTCGAATTGTATTCTGATGAATGCTTGCAGCCGCCTCGCTTATTGCGCAGGCAGCACTTTTCCGGGATTCATGATGTCGTTCGGATCGAGCATCTGCTTGACGCTGCGCAAGAGCCGCAGCTCGGTCGGCTTGGTGACGCGTGCAAGCCGCTCGCGATTGGCGATGCCGATGCCGTGTTCGGCACTGATGCTGCCGCCGAGCGCAACGGTCTCTTCATCGACGATGGTGTTGATGCCGCGGATCGTGTCCTGGATCTGATCCTTCTGGTTCTGCTCGAGGCCTGGAATGATCGCGAGGATGTGGATGTTGCCGTCGCCGATATGGCCGTGCATCACGATGCGGGCGTCGGGCCGATAGGCAGCGATGCGCTTCTCCGCCTGCGTGACGAACGTTGCCTGCTGCGACAAGGGTACGGCGCTATCGTGCGAGATGACGTAACCGGCCTTCTTGCTGCCTTCCGACACGCTGTGGCGGATCTTCCAGAACGCTGCGGCCTGCGTCTCGCTCGAAGCTACCAGCGCATCGGTGACCAGCTCGCGCTCATAGGCGTTGCTGAGCAACGCTTCGAGTGCTGCATTCAGATCCACCGACACCAGCGTATCGACGAGTTCGATCAGCACATACCACGGCGTATCCAGCTCGAACGGGATGTTCACCAGCGGCAGGTTCTCGGCGATCACCTCGATCTGGCCGCGCGACATGACCTCGAAGGCGCCGATGCGGTCACCGAGTTCAGTACGTGCCTGAGCGAGCAGGTCGAGCACCGCGTCAATGCTGTTCAGCTTGACGAAGGACACTGCCCTCGCCCGTGGCTTCGGAAACAGCTTCAGCACCGCACCCGTGATGATGCCGAGCGTGCCTTCGGCACCGATGAAGAGCTGCTTGGTGTCAAAGCCCGTGGAGTCCTTGCGCAGCGCCGTCATGCCGTCGAGGATTTCGCCATCGGGCAGCACGACTTCGAGGCCGAGCGTGAGTTCGCGTGTGGTGCCGTAGCGCAGCACCGCGGTGCCACCGGCATTGGTGGAGAGATTGCCGCCGATCTGACAGGAGCCTTCGGCTCCCAAACTGAGCGGAAACAGGCGATCGATATCGTCGGCGGCCTTCTGGATATCGGCGAGGATGCAGCCGGCATCGACGGTGATGGAGTCACCGAGACGGCTGACGCTGCGGATCTTGTTGAGGCGATCGAGGCGCAACACGATCATGTCGCGCTCGCCGAGCGGCGTCGCAGCGCCGCACATGCCGGTATTGCCGCCCTGGGGTACGATGGCGATGCCGGCGGCCGCGCAGGCCTTGACCACGTCGGAGACTTCCTGCGTCGAGCCGGGCTTCACGACGGCCAGCGCCTTGCCGTGATAGCGGCCGCGCCAGTCCACGACATAAGGTTCGAAGTCGCCGCCGGGGCCGATGACGTGACGGGGGTCGCCGACAATGCCGGCGAGCGTTGCGAGAAATGCGGTATGGTCGGTCAATTCACTCTCCCCGTCACCGGAACGAGAGGTCGAGCAGCCGGCCTTCGAACAGGCGGTCGCGCGACGTTTCGAGATGGAGACGCATGGCCGTGCGCGCCGCTTCGGCGTCGCGATCACGGATCGCTTCAAAAATACTGCTGTGTTCCTCGAACACCTGCTCGAGGCCGGGCCGCGGCCCCATCAGCGACAGGCCGTGCAGCTTCATGCCGACAGCGACGTGGTCCTTGAGGGCGTTCAGCGAGGTCGCGAAATAATGGTTGTTGGTCGCCTCGGAGACAGCGAGATGAAAGGCATAGTCAGCGTCTTCGCGATGCTTGCGCTTCTTCGTCGCCTCGCGCAGCAGGCCGAGCGCTGCTTCCATCTTGCCGAGATTGTCGTCGCTGCGTCGGAGCGCCGCGAAATGCGCGGCATCGGATTCCATGGTGATGCGGAATTCGAAGCAACGCTGGATGTCGGCGATGGTCTCCACCCGTGCGAATCCGAGTGGCTGTTGCTGCGCACGCATCTGCACGAAACTGCCCGCGCCCTGTCGAGACGTGATCAGGCCATCCTCGCGCAACCGGCCGAGGGCTTCGCGCAGCACGGGGCGGGAGACATCGAACATATCAGCGAGTTCGTGCTCGCCGGGCAGCTTCTGGTCCGGCGCGTATTCGCCATTGGCGATGCGCTGCGCGAGTTCACCATAGACCTTGTCGACGAGCGAACCAGAGGCACCGCGCGGACGCGGCGCTTCGGGCAATTCAGAGGGATCAATCGGCTTCATGATCGGTCAAACCGCAGCTTGCAGGGTGGCGGCGGAGGTTTCGTGTGACAGCCCGATCGCTCGGGAGCGCCGTCGCATGGAAACACTTCCTCGCCCAAAAATTTCGGCGACCATGCGAGGCGGCAGTAAACTTGTCAACATGTCAATGTCGGGCATATGGACTGACATTTTCGTATACCATTGATATTTAACGGTGAAATAACTTGATTTGATCAAGTATCGTGCTGCATCGCACAAAAGATGGCAACTTGTCAGCTTGCGGAAATCGTGGTCGAACGCTCGCTCAATCGGAAAGGACCAGGCGTGACCAACGGACTGAACGGCAAGGCTATCGTGATCATCGGCGCAAGCTCCGGCATCGGCGCTGCCGTGGCGAAGAAATTCGGCGCCCTCGGTGCCAGGCTGATCGTGCACTACAACGGCAATCCGGAAGGCGCCGAGGAAGTGGTCGCGAATATTCGCGCGAGTGGTGGCACGGCCGACCTCGTGCGCGGCGACGTGTCGGAGCGCGCCGAAGCTGCGCGCGTGATCGACGAAGCCCATGCCAAGCTCGGGCGCATCGACGTGCTGATCAACAATGCCGGCGCCATGTTCGGCCGTACCTCGATCGCCAATGCCACCGACGAACAGTATGACGACGTGGTCGATCTCAATATCGGCTCGGTGTTCTTCGCCTGCCGCAAGGCCGCGAAGATCATGGAGGCGCAGCGCTCGGGTTCGATCATCAATACGACCTCGGTCGCAGCCCGGAACGGCGGCAGCGGCGGCGCTGGCCTCTATGGATCGGCCAAGGGTTTTGTCTCGACCATCACGCGTGTGCTGGCGAAGGAACTGGCGCCGTTCAACGTGCGCGCCAATGCGGTGGCGCCGGGTGTGATCATGACGCCGTTCCATCAGCGCTACTCGACCGCAGAGCAGCTCGAAGGCGCCCGCCAGGGCATCCCGCTGGGCCGGATCGGCACGCCCGAGGATTGCGTCGGCGCCTATCAGTTCCTCGCCGACGAGACCATGAGCAGCTACATCACCGGCCAGGTCATCGAGGTCAATGGCGGGCAGATCATGCCTTGAACAAGGCTGCGGCGCGGCCCGTCGTGCCGTAACATCTCAAACAACCAATCTGGGAGGCTTCACCATGACTGCACCATTTCCGGCCGGCGTATTCTGCGCGGCGACCACCCCCTTCAACGCCGACCTGACGGTCGATCAGGGCCTGTTCATGTCGCACTGCCAGCGCCTGCTCGATAATGGCTGCACCGGCATCGCCATGCTCGGCACCACGGGCGAAGCCAACTCGCTGTCGTCCCGCGAGCGCATGGCGCTGCTGGACGCCGTGGTGAAGTCGGGGATCGCGCCGTCGAAGCTGCTGCCGGGCACCGGCGTTGCGTCGATCATGGAAACCGTCGAGCTCACGAAGCACGCCGTCGCCAGTGGTGTCGGCGCTGTCGTGATGCTGCCGCCGTTCTACTACAAGGGCGTGTCCGATGACGGCATCGTCGACGCCTATACGGCGGTGATCGAGCGCGTCAACGATCCGCGCCTGCGCGTCGTGCTGTATCACATCCCGCAGATGTCGGCGGTGCCGATCTCCCTCGACGTGATCGATCGGTTGCGCAAGCGCTTCCCGGAGATCGTGGTCGGCATCAAGGATTCCGCCGGCGAATTTGCCAACATGAAGGCCATCGTCGAGCGCTTCCCAGGCTTCTCCGTGTTGGTCGGCGCCGATCCCCTGATGCTGAAGCTGCTGCCGCTGGGCGGCGCGGGCTGCATCACGGCGGCGTCCAACCTCGTCAGCCGCGAACTCGCGACCGTATTCAACGGCTTCAACGATCCAGCAAAACAGACTGAAGTCGCCGCTGCGCAAGAGCGGATCGTGGCAACGCGCAATGCGGTGTCCACCTATGTACAGCTTCCCTCGCTTAAGGTGCTGCTGGCGAAGCGTGACAACAATGACGGCTGGCTGCGGGTACGTCCGCCGCTGACGGGCCTCAGCGTGAGCGACGCCGCCAAGGTCCGCGAGTCGCTGTCCGTCTAGACAGCCGTTGCTGCGAACTCGCGCCAGCCTTTGGCGCGGAGTTCGCAGGCTGGGCACTTGCCGCAGCCATAGCCCCAGTCGTGTAACGCGCCGCGCTCACCGAGATAGCAGGTGTGCGAATGTTCGCGGATCAGGTCGACGAGGCCCTGTCCGCCGAGCTCATGCGCCAGCGCCCAGGTCGCCGCCTTGTCGCGCCACATCAGCGGCGTGTGCAGCGTGAAGTTCTTGGCCATGCCGAGATTGAGCGCCTGCTGCAGCGCCTTGATGGTGTCGTCGCGACAATCGGGATAGCCGGAATAGTCGGTCTCGCACATGCCGCCGATGATGTGGGTGATGCCGCGCCGATAGGCCAAGGCCGCAGCAAAAGTCAGGAACACCAGATTGCGGCCGGGCACGAAGGTGTTGGGCAGACCGTCGGCGCCCATCTCGATGGCGACGTCACGCGTGAGTGCCGTGTCCGAGATATCCGACAGTGTCGGGATATCCAGCGTGTGGCTGTCGCCGAGTTTGGCGGCCCAGTCGGCATTGAGCGTCGTCACGCCGGCCAGCAGCTTGTCGCGGCTGTCGAGCTCGATGGCGTGGCGCTGGCCATAGGCGAAGCCGAGCATCTCGACGCGCTTAAAGCGCGCCAGCGCCCAGGCCAGGCAGGTCGCGGAATCCTGGCCGCCGGAGAACAGCACCAGTGCGGTTTGATCTGGAAAAGTGTCGCTCATGGGCTGCAGATAGCACTCTGCAGCCCTGTGTGAAAGACAAGCAAAACCGGCCATTTCCGCTGGGCCACGCCGCCATCCTGCGGCATAGCAGAGGTTCCTGCTATGAATCCGCCCTGCTGTGAATCTGGTGCCTCATGACCCCTTCCCGCGATATCGCCGGCCTGATCGAGATCATGGCCCAGTTGCGCACGCCCGTGACCGGCTGCCCGTGGGATCTGGAACAGGACTTCGCGTCGATCGCGCCCTATACGATCGAGGAAGCCTATGAGGTCGCCGACGCCATTATCAGGCATGATCTCGGCGATCTCTGCGACGAACTCGGCGATCTCCTGCTGCAGGTGGTGTTCCATGCGCGCATGGCTGAAGAACAGAACGCCTTCGCTTTCGGTGATGTGGTGGAGGCGATCACCCGCAAGATGATCCGCCGGCATCCGCATGTGTTTCCCGGCAAGGACGGCAAGATCGCAGCGACCGACGTGAAGGGCACGTGGGGCCGCATCAAGGCCGAAGAAAAGGCCGAGCGGGCTGAACGCCGCGGCGTGGAGGTCGCACCACCCTCCTCGTTCCTCGCCAGCGTCAAGGCCGGGCAACCTGCGTTGAGCCAGGCCATGGAGCTGCAGACAAAAGCCTCCAGTGTCGGCTTCGACTGGAATGATCCGCGCGCGGTGCTGGCGAAAATCCGCGAGGAAGCCGACGAGATCGAGGCGGCGCTCGATCGCGGTGATCAGAGCGAAGTGGCTGCCGAGACCGGCGATCTGATGTTCGCACTGGTCAATCTCGCGCGGCATGTGAAGGCTGATCCGGAACTGGCGCTGCGCGGGACCAATGCGAAGTTCGAGCGGCGCTTCGGCTATATCGAGCGGGCTCTGGCTGCGAAGGGAAGCTCGCTGCAGTTGGCGTCGCTCGAACAGATGGATGCACTGTGGAACGAGGCGAAGGACGCGGAGTAGCCGTCAGTACTCCACGGGATGCAGCACCGCGCCGTATTTGCTGATCACCACATCGCGCTTCGTCTCATCGACGCGGACCACCATGTCGAAATGTCCGTCGTGCAGTTCCTTCACGAGAATCTCGGCATTGCGGTGCAGCCAGCTCACGCCGGCACCGTCGGCGGCATCGATCTGTAAATCCAGCGTCACGCGCGCAGCGGCAAGCCGCTCCTCGATGGCGTTGAGCAGCGCATCGATGCCCTCGCCGGTTTCCGCCGAGACCATGAAGCAGGGCTTCTCGGGCGGACGGCGGGCAGCGATATTGGCAAGGTTCTCGCGCTCGTCCGGCGAGAAACGATCGATCTTGTTCCAGACTTCGAGGATGCGCGCCGATGCATCGGTGTCGATGCCGAGCTGGCGCAAAACCTTGTCGACGTCGCTCTGCTGCGCGTCCGCGTCTTCGTGCGAGATGTCGCGGACATGCAGGATGATGTCGGCCTCCAGCACCTCTTCCAACGTGGCGCGGAAGGCCGCGACGAGCTGGGTTGGCAGGTTGGAGATAAAGCCCACCGTGTCCGACAGCATCGCCTTGCCGCCATGCGGCAGCGTCAGTGCACGCAGCGTCGGATCGAGGGTCGCGAACAACATGTCCTCGGCCTGCACATCGGCGCGGGTCAGGCGGTTGAACAGCGTCGACTTGCCGGCATTGGTGTAACCGACCAGCGCGACGACGCGATACGGCACGCGCTGGCGGCCGGCGCGGTGGAGCCGGCGCGTCGCCTGCACTTTCCTGAGATCGGCCTCTAACCGCGCGATGCGGTCGCCGATCATGCGGCGATCGGCCTCGATCTGGGTTTCGCCGGGACCGCCCATGAAGCCGAAGCCGCCGCGCTGGCGCTCGAGATGGGTCCATGAACGGACCAGACGGCTGCGTTGATAATTGAGATGTGCAAGCTCGACCTGCAGCGTGCCTTCCTTGGTCTTGGCGCGGCGGCCGAAGATTTCGAGGATGAGGCCGGTGCGGTCGAGCACCTTGGCCTTCAGTTCCTTTTCGAGATTACGCTGCTGGATTGGCGACAGCGCGCAGTCCATCACCACGATGCCGATCTCGTTCGCTGCGATCAGGCCGGCGATCTCCTCGACCTTGCCCTTGCCGAGAAAGGTGGCCGGGCGGATCTGGCTCAGCGGCGCGGCGACGGCCTCGACCACGGTGAGGTCGATGGCGCGTGCGAGACCAACCGCCTCTTCGAGCCGGGCTTCCGTATCGCGGACATGAGAATAGGCTTGCGCGTCGGCGTCGCCCCGCCGTTCGCGCAAGTAAGGACCGACCACGAGAACGCGGCCGGTCGATTCGCTGCTGGCCGAGGGTCGGTCGGCAGCATTGCCTTCGAAGCTACGAAATTCCAATCAAGCGTCTCTCAGGAGTTCGCTCAAGCCGGATCCTCGCCACCCTCAAAAAGCTGAATCGGTGCGCCCGGCATGATGGTCGAGATCGCATGCTTATACACCAGCTGCGAGTGTCCGTCGCGCCGGAGCAGAAGACAGAAATTGTCGAACCAGGTGACAATGCCCTGCAATTTGACGCCGTTCACCAGAAAGATCGTGAGCGGAGTCTTGGTCTTGCGTACGTGGTTGAGGAAGGTGTCCTGTAGATTCTGTGCGCGGTCTGCCGCCATTTTTTTTAATCCCGCAGTCTGTTTTGTTGCTTTTTTTGAACTCGGCGCAGCCCTCTCCGGGGCCTTACCAAGCTGCCGCACTTTCCCCTGAGATCCCCCTCCGGGAGCGCGACGATGTGATTAGACGGCAGGCGCGCTTTTTAGGCAAGCCGGAACGCCGAATTGGTGCCTAAAAGCGCGGCAAATTTTATGAAATCGCTGCGAATTTATGGAATTCCTGCCTCAGGCGCGTCGCGATACCACCGGGCTTGCCGTCACCGATCAGTTTGCCATCGATATTGATGACCGGCATCACGATCTGACTCGCCGAGGAGACGAAGGCTTCCGCGGCGTCATAGGCCTCGGCGGGTGTGAAGTTCCGCTCTTCAAGCTTGAGCTGCATCGAAGCCAGAACCTCGATCAGTACGGCACGGGTGATGCCTGCGAGAATGCCGCGCTCAGCCGTGCGCGTAACGACCTTGCCATCTTTGGTCACGATCCAGGCGTTGCAGGATGCGCCCTCGGTGACAAAACCGTCAGCGTCGACATACCAGGCCTCATAGGCGCCCTTGTCGCGGGCTTCCTGTCGCGCCAGCACATTGGGCAGCAGACCGACGGTCTTGATGTCGACGCGCGGCCAACGGTTCTCAGCCGTCGTGATGACCTTCACGCCCTTGGCGGCGGTCGCCTGATTCTTGGCGAAGTTGAGCGATTTGGCCGTCACGACCACGCTGGGTTTCACGTCCGGCGACGGAAAGCCATGATCGCGATGAGCGACACCGCGGCTGATCTGCAGATAGACGATGCCGTAATTGATGCGGTTGCGGCGGATCACTTCCTGCATCACCACCTTGAGCGATGTCAGCGGCATGGCCTCGGCGATGCGCAATTCCCGCAACGAGCGCTGCATGCGCGCGATATGGCGGGGAAAGTCGACCATCTTGCCGCCGATGATCTCGCAGACCTCGTAAATGCCATCGGCGAACTGATAGCCGCGGTCCTCGACGTTCACGGCGGCATCGCGCAGGTTGACATACTGACCGTTCACATAGGCGATGCGCGACATGTTCGTTCCGAGGCTTGAGTTGAAGCTTGAGGTGAGTGATTTAGCCGACGCCGAGCGCCTTGAGTTTGCGGTGCAAGGCGGAGCGCTCCATGCCGACGAATTCAGCGGTGCGCGAGATATTACCCGAAAAGCGGCTGATCTGCGCAATCAGATAATCGCGTTCGAACACTTCGCGGGCTTCGCGCAACGGCAGGCCCATGATGTGCTCGCCATTGTTGCTGGTTGGCATCGACGGCACCATCGAGCCGACATCCTGCGGCAGCATGTCGGCGGTGATGATGATCTCCGGCCCGCCGCCCGCCAGGATCATGACGCGTTCGACGTTGTTGCGAAGCTGGCGAATATTGCCCGGCCAGACATGGGATTGCAGGACGGCCATGGCGTCCTCGCCGATCTGCCGCTTCGGCAGACCGGTCGCAATGGAGATCTGCTCCATGAAGTATTCGATGAGCTCCGGGATATCCTCGCGGTGCTCGGACAGCGGCGGAACGCGGATCGGCACCACCGAGAGACGGTGATAAAGATCTTCACGGAAGCGCCCCTCGGCGATTTCCTCCTCGAGATTGCGCGCGGTCGAGGAGACGATGCGGACGTCGACATTGACCTTGGTGGTGCCTCCTGCCCGCATGAAAGTCTGATCGACCAGTACGCGCAGGATTTTGTTTTGGGTCTCGCGGGGCAGGTCGCCGATCTCGTCGATGAACAGCGTGCCACCGTGGGCTTCTTCCAGAGCGCCAGCCTTGCGCGCCTGTTCGCCATTGGACTGTTCGACGCCGAACAGTTCGACTTCCATCCGCTCCGGCGTAATCGCTGCAGCGTTGATGACGACGAACGGCCCCGTGGAGCGAGCAGAGGCCGTGTGCAGCGTGCGTGCGGCGAGCTCCTTGCCGGCGCCCGACGGGCCGACGATCAGAATGCGGCTATTGGCCTTGGCGGCGCGATCGATGGTCTGGCGCAGCTGGTTCATGGCGGCCGAGCGCCCGGTCAGCGAATTGGCGACCGGCGCGAGTTGCTTCAGTTCCTTGACTTCGCGTTTCAGCCGCGAGGTTTCCAGCGCGCGCGTCGCGACAAGGATCAGCCGGTCAGCCTTGAACGGTTTTTCGATGAAGTCGTAGGCGCCACGCTTGATCGCCGCGACCGCGGTTTCGATATTGCCGTGGCCTGAGATCATCACCACAGGCAATTCGGGATTGTCGCGCTTGACCTGCTCGAGCAGTTGCAGGCCGTCGAGCTTGCTGCCCTGCAGCCAGATGTCGAGAAACACCATGCTGGGGCGGCGATTGGCGATTTCCGCGAGCGCGGAATCGCTGTCTCGTGCGGTGCGGGTGGTGAAGCCCTCATCGTCCAGAATGCCCGCAACAAGATCGCGAATATCGGCTTCGTCGTCGACGATCAGAATGTCATTTGCCATGGGTCAAAATATCCTGGTCACGTTTATTCTTGTCAGTTGCCGGTAGCAGTTTTGATCTTCGGTTCGTCATCAGGCGCGGCGTCCGGTTCGCTCTTGTCCGCGTCAGGCTTCTGACCGGACACCGCGAACCGCAACCGCATCCAGGCGCCACGCTGGCCTGGGCGAACGCTCGAAGCGTCGCCGAGTTCGATGCCTCCACCATGATCCTCGAGCACCTTGCCGACGATCGCGAGGCCTAGGCCAGTGCCCTTCTCGCGAGTCGTTACATAGGGTTCGAGCAAACGCGACCTGTTGACAGTCGGCAGACCTATGCCGTTGTCGATCACGTCGATCAAGATCATGTCGTTCTCGCGCGACGCTGTGACATCAATACGACCTTTGCCGAGTTCTTCTGGCGGCACGGCCTCGATCGCCTCTGTCGCATTCTTGATAATATTGGTGAGCGCCTGCGAGATCAGCCGGCGGTCGAACCGCGCGCGCATCGGCTCTTCCTTGATCTCGGCGGAGATGTCGAGGTCGGGGTGACCGACCCGCATCAGGAATACGGCCTGACGCACGGTGTCGGCGACATCCTCGCCCTCGATCACAGGCTTGGGCATGCGCGCAAAGCGCGAGAATTCATCGACCATGCGCCTGATGTCATCGACCTGCCGGACGATGGTGTCGGTGCATTGTTCGAAGATCGCCTTGTCGTCGACGATCACCTTGCCGAACTTGCGCTTGATGCGTTCGGCGGAGAGCTGGATCGGCGTCAGCGGATTTTTGATCTCATGCGCGATGCGGCGCGCCACGTCAGCCCAGGCCGAGGTACGCTGTGCCGAGACGAGTTCGGTGATGTCGTCGAGGGTGATGATGTAGCTGTCGCGCGACTGGCTGGTCTGTTCGGCGCTGACGCGTACCGACAGATTGCGCTCCTGCCCGTCGCGGGTGATCGTCACCTGCCCCTGTACCAACCGCTGCGATCCCTCGCGTGCGGTCTGCATCAATTCGTCGAGCTCGGGAATGATCTCGTGCAGCGGGTGGCCCAGCGTCTCGGTCTCCGAATGTCCGACCAGCTTCTCAGCCGAGCGGTTGAGAATGCCGATCATGTTCGAGCCGTCGACGCCGATGATGCCGGCGCTGGCCGATGATAACACCGCCTCGATGAAACGGCGGCGGCTGTCGATGACGTCGCTGGCGCTGACCAGTTCGTCACGCTGGGTGCGCAGCTCCTGCGTCATCTTGTTGAAAGTCTCGCCGAGATGGGCGAGATCACCCTCTGACTGGATCACCGGCACCTGAACATGTAGATCGCCGGTTGAGACCATGTTCGCAGCGCCCATCAGGCGGCGGATCGGCGCCACCAGCCAGTTGGCGAAATTCAGGCCGATCAGCACGGCCGACATCAGCACCGTCAGCGCGATCACGGTGAACATCAGCGCGAAGGCGACCTGAATGCCGAGCCTGCGCGATTCCAGTTCGGCATATTCGGCCGCGCCGGCCTGGCTCTGGTTCATCTGCGCGACCACGCGCGGATCGAGCTTGCGGGCGACATAGAGGAACATGTTGTCGAACGCTCGCAACCGGATCACGGCGGCGACGTAATTTCCCTCGGGGATCACAGCAATGGCCGGTTCGGACGCACTGACATTGACGAGGAAGTCTGCCGGCGGCGGCGAGAATTCCTGTTTGACGCCGGGCTGGTCGGGTTCGATGACGTTGCGATCCTTGTCGATCAACATGGCGCCCGGCAGATTGCGCGCGGTTGCATTTGCCAGCATCAACGAACGGAACGTACCGCGGTCCTGGTAGAAAAGCGGCTGGATGCGCGCGAGATCGTCGGCCATGCCGAGAATATCGCCGCCAATCAATTGGCCATGCTCGTGCAGATAGGCGCTGGCAATCACGAGCGAATTGTTGATCACCGCCTTGGTTGGGCCGGAAAACAGCCGGTCGAGGCCGCGGTCGAGGGTCACATTGGCGACGATCGAGACGAGCACCGCCGGCAGCACGGCGATCACCGAGAACAGGCTGACGATCTGGACATGCAGCCGGGCCGCCGCCCTGCCCCTGCGACGCGCCTGGACAACCTTCCAGATCTCCCGCGCGATGATCAGGACCAGCAGGAAGACGCTGGCGGCATTGATCAGTAGGAAGGTAACGACGACCTGATGGGTCGGCGCGATTGGCGTGAGGCCGTTCAGGACGAGGAAGGTCAGGCATGACGACAGGAGTGCCAGGCCGACAGCCAACGGCACGAACAGCCGCCGCAGGGTCCACCTGCGCGGCTCCGCCATCGACGGTTCATAGGCTGTAGCCGACGTGTCTGCGCTGGTCATTCCGACAATGTGGTGAGCGTGGACGCCGTGCGGCTGCCGGGGACAGTCCGGACCGCACTGATGCAATCATACAACAATGTTGCCCAATTACGACAAATCCACGGCGCAGACTAGCCAACGAAAACGCATACCCTGCGTTTTCGTTTGTTTTTGCATCTCAAACCCTGGAATTGCTCAATCTCACTACCGAGATCAGCCGCCAGTTCGATAGACCTGAATGTCGAGATCGCGAATCTTCTTCCGCAGGGTGTTGCGGTTGAGGCCGAGCAGATCCGCAGCGCGGATCTGGTTGCCCCGGGTCGCGGCCAGTGCCGCGGTCAGCAGCGGTACCTCGATCTCGCGCAGAATGCGGTGATAGAGACCCGGAGGCGGCACGCCGTTCGGGAAGCCGGAGAAGTGCGAGGACAGATAGACCTCGACGGCCCCGCCGAGATTATCCACGCCGGTCGGTGCACTACCACCCGAGGCCACAGCGGGCGGCGCCAGTTCACCGTCGATCACCGAGCCGGTAATGACGTCCTGCGGATAGAGGGCTGCCAGACGGCGCGCGAGGTTTTCCAGTTCGCGAACGTTGCCCGGCCAGCGATGCTGCTTCATGCGCTCGAGCGCCAAGGCGTCGAGTTTCTTCGGCGGCAGGCCGTCCTTCTCGGCCAGCGCAAAGAAGTGGCGGATCAGATCGGGCAAATCCTCGATGCGCTCGCGCAGCGGCGGCAGGCGCAGTGGCACGACGTTGAGGCGGAAGAACAGATCCTCACGGAACAGACCCTGCTGGATCAGGATGCGCAGATCCTTGTTGGAGGCGGCGACGATACGCACGTCGGTCTTGATCGGCGTGCGGCCGCCAACCGTCGTGTATTCGCCCTGCTGCAACACGCGCAGCAAACGGGTCTGGGCTTCCATCGGCATATCGCCGATTTCGTCCAGGAACAGTGTGCCGCCTTCAGCCTGCTCGAAGCGGCCGGTGGCGCGGGCATTGGCGCCGGTGAACGCGCCGCGCTCGTGGCCGAACAATTCGGACTCAATGAGGTCGCGCGGGATCGCCGCCATGTTGACCGCAACGAACGGGCCATTGCGGCGCTTGCCGTAGTCGTGCAGCGCGCGGGCCACCAATTCCTTGCCGGTGCCGGACTCGCCGGAGATCATCACCGTCAGATCGGTCTGCATCAGGCGGGCGAGGACGCGGTAGATTTCCTGCATCGCCGGCGAACGGCCGACGAGCGGGATCGAGTCAAACTCGCCGTCATCGGCGTGGCTTGCGACACGCTCCTTTGGCTCCGCCAAAGCGCGGCCGACGATCGCGATCAATTCCTTCAGATCGAACGGCTTCGGCAGATACTCATACGCGCCGCGTTCCGACGCGCGGATCGCGGTCATGAAGGTGTTCTGCGCGCTCATCACGATAACCGGCAGATTGGGGCGCATCTTCTTGATACGCGGCAGCAGATCGAAGGCGTTCTCGTCGGGCATCACCACGTCGGTGATCACAAGGTCGCCCTCGCCCTGACTGACCCAGCGCCACAACGTGGCTGCGTTTCCGGTCAGGCGAACCTCATATCCGGCGCGCGACAGCGCCTGATTGAGGACGGTGCGGATCGCCGTATCATCGTCCGCGACCAGAATGCTACCTGCAGCCATCGTTAGTCCTCGTCTTACGTCTGTGAGGTGTGCGTCGGTGCCGCGGGGGCATCGTCGCTGCTCGGATCAAGGGTCTTGTCGTCCAATTTCTTGGCGGGGTTGAACATCGGCAACAGCACGCGAAACGTCGTCTTTCGTGGCTGAGATTCACATTCGATGATCCCGCCGTGATCGCCGACAATCTTTGCCACCAATGCAAGACCCAGGCCGCTTCCGGTCGGCTTGGTGGTGACGAAGGGATCAAACAGGTTGGGCAGAAGATCTTCGGGAACGCCGGGGCCGTTGTCCTTGACGCAGAACTCCAGCGGCAGCGAGACGCGCGATTTCTTGCCCGGCACCGACAGCCGCACGCCGGGCCGGAACGCGGTGGTGAGCTGGATCTCGCCATCGGAGCCGAGGTCGACGATGGCCTCGGCGGCATTCTTCACTAGGTTCAGGAACACCTGAATGAGCTGGTCCTGATTGGCGAGCACCGGCGGCAGCGACGGGTCGTAATCCTCGATGAAGCGGATATTGCGGGCGAATCCGGACTGCGCGAGGCGCTTCACGTGATCAAGGACGGAGTGAATGTTGACCGGGCCGCGTGCCACCGGACGATCGTCGCCAAACACTTCCATGCGGTCGACCAGCGTCACGATACGGTCGGCCTCGTCCATGATCAGCCGCGTCAGCATGCGATCTTCCGATGATGCCGACTGCTCCAACAACTGTGCCGCGCCGCGAATGCCCGACAGCGGATTCTTGATTTCATGCGCCAGCATGGCAGCCAGCGCGATCACCGAACGAGCCGCGCTGCGGTGGGTGAGCTGGCGGTCCATCTTGTCGGCGATGGTGCGCTCCTGCAGCATCACCACGATATGGCCCGGACGTTCGGTGAGTGGCGCAACATGCAGATCGACCTGACGGTCGCCGCCGATGCGCGGCGTGCCCAGATCGACCTTGTATTCGTTGACCGGCGAGCCGGCGGCGCGAACCTGGTCGATCAGTGCCAGCAGCGGACTGCCAAACGGCACCAGTTCCTTCAGCGACTGCCGGCGCAGGAACTGCGCGGAAATCTCGAAGAAGGATTCTGCGGCCATATTGGCGTCGACAATCTTGCCGTCGGGCGCGATCAGGATCACCGGATTAGGTAGCGCGTTGAGAATGGCCTCACTGTCGGTCGGGACAGGGCGACGGTGCTCTGCGGCGTTCATGCGGCAGCACTCCATGCGAAATCGTCAAAAGCGTCATTCAGAGATCGCTGCACACCGGAGGGATCTTCGGATGTGAGGATCTTCTGTCGCCAGGTCTTCAGGGTCTCAGCCGGTGCGCAGCTCGTCGCCGCGGCCGCATCGAGCGCCCAGCCGAGATGTTTGCGTGCGTGGCGCAGGCCGATGCGCAGTCCGTAGTGACTGACCACGTCGTCATAGAGCGCGCAGATATATTTGAGCTGCTGCTGCAGCGACGGCACGGCTTCCGCGATGCCGGTTTCGAGGCGGCGGCCGATCTGACCGGGCAACCACGGCATGCCCTGCGCGCCCCTCCCCATCATGACGGCATCGGCACCAGACATTTCAAGCGCGCTTACAGCCTTGTCGTAGGAGGTGATGTCGCCATTGACGATGACGGGAATGCTGACGGCGTCCTTCACCGGTCGCACGGCGCTCCAGTCTGCTTCGCCCTTGTAAAACTGGCATCGGGTGCGACCGTGCACGGTGATGAGCTGCACACCCGCCTCTTCCGCGCGCTTCGCGAGGTCTGGTGCATTCAGCGTGCGATCGTCCCAGCCGAGACGCATCTTCAGGGTCACAGGCACTTTCACTGCAGCGATGGTCGCTTCTATCAGTTTCAGCGCATGATCGAGGTCGCGCATCAGCGCTGAGCCCGACTGGCCACCGGTCACATGCCGTGCCGGGCAGCCCATATTGATATCGATGATGTCGGCGCCCGCGGCTTCGGCCACACGGGCCCCCTCGGCCATCCAGTGGGTCTCACAGCCGGCCAGCTGGACCACATGCGGGCCAATCCCGGTCGCTTCGCAGCGCAATACCGACATGGGACGGCCATTGACGAGATCGTCGCTGGCGGTCATTTCTGACACGACGAGGCCTGCCCCGAGTTCGGCGGTCAGCCTGCGAAACGGCGCATCGGTGATGCCCGACATCGGCGCCAGAACGACCCGGTTGGCGATCTCGATGCCACCGATTTGTAACGGCTTGCTGTATACTGAGTCCGGGGTGGTCACAGACCTGCTCGTCGTTGTCTCGTCCGCCGCATTGCGGGCATAGGGCGCATAATGCGCACATTTGTTGTGCAGTCAACCTTCATGCCTACACATTAGACAGATGCGCTCATTTTGCAAGTGCAGTGCAGCAATGCACTCTTATGCAGCCACGAGAATGTAATCATACTGTTTTTGCCCGCGGCCGTGCTAAGGGCTGTGCGATCACCGCTTACCCCTTAATCACCTGACCCTGATGACAAAATCACCTAATCCTGCCGGTTTGAAGACAGTCGCCATTATCGTTGCCGCCGGCCGCGGCCTCCGCGCCGGAGCCGGTGGACCGAAGCAATATCGCATGATCGGAGGCCGCAGCGTTATTTCGCGCGCTATGGAGCCATTCTGCAACCATCCCCAGGTCTTTGCGGTCCAACCGATCACAAACCCCGACGACATCGCTGTCTTCAACGAAGCGGTGAGTGACCTGCGGTATCATGCTCCGGCCAATGGCGGAGCGACGCGTCAAGCGTCGGTGCATGCCGGGCTTGAGGCGCTGGCCGATCACGCGCCGGATATCGTGCTGATTCACGATGCAGCCCGCCCGTTCGTGACCCCTGCCTTGATCGAGCGCGCGATTGCCGCGGCGCAGATTACCGGCGCTGCCGTGCCGGGCGTCGCTGTCACAGATACGATCAAACAGGTCAACGAGGCCGGTCACGTGGAAGCCACGCCGGACCGTGCACGCTTACGCAGCGCGCAGACGCCACAGGCATTTCGTTTCGATGTCATCCTTGAAGCGCATCGTCGTGCTGTAAAGGAAGGCCGTGATGATTTCACCGATGATGCCGCGCTCGCCGAATGGGCGGGATTGACCGTGGCAACCTTTGAAGGCGATCTTGCAAATATGAAGCTCACGACTCCCGAAGATTTCATTCGCGAAGAAGCGCGCCTCGCAGCCTCGCTCGGCGATATCCGCATGGGCACGGGCTATGACGTGCACGCCTTCGGCGACGGCGATCATCTGATGATCTGCGGCGTCCGCGTGCCGCATACGCGCGGCTTCCTTGCTCACTCGGATGGCGACGTCGGCCTGCATGCGCTGGTCGATGCGATCCTCGGTGCGCTGGCCGATGGCGATATCGGTTCGCACTTCCCGCCGAGTGATGACAAATGGAAGGGTGCAGCCTCCGACAAGTTTCTTAAATACGCCGTCGATCGCGTCACTGCTCGTGGCGGCCGTATTGCCAATCTCGAAGTGACGCTGATCTGCGAGCGGCCCAAGATTGGCCCGCTACGCGATGCGATGCGCGAGAAGATCAGCGAGATCTCCGGCGTGGCACTGTC
Source organism: Tardiphaga sp. 813_E8_N1_3 (assembly GCF_051811025.1). Taxonomy (NCBI): domain Bacteria; kingdom Pseudomonadati; phylum Pseudomonadota; class Alphaproteobacteria; order Hyphomicrobiales; family Nitrobacteraceae; genus Tardiphaga; species Tardiphaga sp. 813_E8_N1_3. The sequence continues at coordinate 2,704,589 of NZ_JBPWQE010000001.1, read as the reverse complement.
ACGCGTCGCGGTGAAGGCGACCACCAGCGAACGTCTCGGCTTCACCGGCCGTGAGGAAGGCATCGCCGCGACTGCGGCTGCCACCATTCGCCTCCCCTGGACGGACTGACATGGCAGCGAGCGACGCACGAGCTTTATCCCGCGCGCTGCTCGATCTCTGCCGCAGCCGCAAGCTGACGATCGCTACCGCCGAGTCCTGTACTGGTGGCCTCGTCGCCGGCGCGCTGACCGAAATCCCCGGCTCGTCCGATGTGATCGATCGCGGCTTCGTCACCTATTCCAACGCGGCCAAACACGCGATGCTCGGCGTCAAGACGGCAACGCTCGACAGTTTCGGTGCGGTCAGCAAGGAGACGGCGATCCAGATGGCCGTCGGCGCGCTCGAAGAAGCCGACGTCGATCTCGCGGTCTCGATCACCGGCATTGCCGGTCCTGGCGGTGCAACGCCGGGCAAGCCGGTCGGCCTTGTGCATTTTGCCGTCGCGTCGCGTGACGGTCGCATCGTCAACAAGGAATGCCGTTTCGGCGCCATCGGCCGCAGCGCGGTGCGTCAGCGCTCGGTGCTGGAAGCTCTACGGATGCTGATGGAATTGGCACGTGGCCCACAGCCGCCGGCCAAGAAGCGCGAAGCCGCCAGTCTCGCTCGTCCAAGGGGAGCACGGTCGCCGCGACGGACCGCCGTCAAACGACGCAGGACAACCGCGCCGTTGAAGAAGCCCACGACTAAGAAGTAGACGGAACGCCCGTGACGCGCGGCACACGATAGACTTCGTCCGCGCGCTTCTCGAAGGCTACGGCAAAGCGCTGGAATGCCGCGTCGAACATCGTGCCCATCAGCATCGCGAGCATGCGGCTCTTGAACTCATAATTGATGAAGAAGCCGACGTCGCATTCAACGTCATCGGCTTTCGGCTCGAAGGTCCAGCGGTTTTCGAGATTGCTGAACGGGCCGCGCAGATACTCGACCATGATCTTGAGGTTCGGCCGATCCAGCGTCACGCGGCTGGTGAAAGATTCCTGAACCAGTTTGAACGACACGGTCATGTCGGCCACGATCACTTCGGTACCGTCATCTTTCGGCGTGCGCTGGCGAATCTTCAACGACTTGCACAGCGGCACGAATTCCGGATAGCGCTCGACATCGGCCACCAGATCGAACATCTGGGAGGCGCTGTGACGCACGCGGCGCTTGTTGGCAAATCTCGGCATTCAGGAACTCGGTATCGTAACTCAGCGCACCAATGCGGCGCGCGCGGCCTGCAGCTTGGCAAAATCCTCGCCGGCATGATGCGACGAGCGCGTCAGCGGGCTCGCCGACACCATCAGGAAGCCCTTGGTATAGGCGACCTTCTCGTAGCCGCTGAATTCATCGGGCGTGACATAGCGCGACACCACGTGATGCTTGCGGGTCGGCTGCAGATACTGGCCGATGGTCAGAAAGTCGATATCGGCGGAACGCATGTCGTCCATCACCTGAAGCACTTCAGGGCGCTCCTCGCCGAGGCCGACCATGATGCCGGACTTGGTGAAGATGGTCGGGTCGAGTTCCTTGACCTTCTGCAGCAGGCGCAGCGAATGGAAGTAGCGCGCGCCGGGGCGTACCGTCAGATAGCGCGACGGCACGGTTTCCAGATTATGGTTGAACACGTCAGGCTTGGCCGCAACGACGACTTCGAGGGCGCCCGGCTTGCGCAGGAAGTCGGGCGTCAGGATTTCGATCGTGGTTGTGGGACATGCCGCGCGAATGGCACGAATCGTCTGCGCAAAATGTTCGGCGCCGCCATCGGCGAGATCGTCGCGGTCGACCGAGGTGATGACGACATGATGCAGGCCGAGCTTGCGCACGGCTTCGGCCACATGCTCGGGCTCCGTGCCGTCGAGCGCGCTAGGCATGCCGGTCTTGACGTTACAGAACGCACAGGCGCGGGTGCAGGTGTCACCCATGATCATGAAGGTGGCGTGCTTCTTCTGCCAGCACTCGCCGATATTCGGGCAGCCGGCTTCCTCGCACACGGTAACAAGGCCGTTTTCCTTGACGATCTTGCGGGTGTCGCCATAGCCACGGCTGGTCGGCGCGCGGACCCGGATCCAGTCCGGCTTTGGCGGCGAGAACGAATCCGGGCGATTCACTTTTTCAGGGTGACGCGGGCGGAGCGGCGTGGCGGAAACGGTATCGAGGACGACGACCATGAACTGTCCGTTCTGAGTGAAGCCTTAGGTAATCCGCCGGGCCCTGTCCTGCAACCCGCCCTCGCCTTGCCCGGCCCTGCATCATAACATAGCGGGCAGAATGGCTCCAAAACCTCACCAAATCCCCCAAAAGCTCGGCAAGGCACTCAAACGCAGCTTTTTCGCGCGGAGCGTGCACGATGTGGCTCCTGACCTGATCGGTGCGACGCTTCTGGTGGATGGCATCGGGGGCGAGATCGTCGAGGTCGAGGCCTATCATCACACCGAGCCCGCGGCCCATTCCTTCAACGGGCAGACACCGCGCAACCAGATCATGTTCGGGCCACCCGGCTTTGCCTATGTCTACCGCTCCTACGGCATCCACTGGTGCGTGAATTTCGTCTGCGAGGCCGAGGGATCGGCCAGCGCGGTGCTGATCCGGGCACTGCAGCCGACTTTCGGGATTGGCGAGATGCAGCTGCGGCGCGGGCTGCAGGATGAGCGCATGCTGTGCTCCGGGCCTGGCAAGGTTTGCCAGGCCCTGGGCATCAGCATCGCACATAACGGGCTGGCGCTGGACAAGCCGCCGATCGCCATTCATGCCCGGACGGAGGTGCCGGACATCGTCGCCGGCATTCGCATCGGCATTACCAAGGCAGTCGAGCTGCCGTGGCGCTATGGGGTGCGCGGCTCGCGTTATCTCAGCAAACCGTTTCCGCTCACACTGCGTTCTTGAGTCGCTCTAGCGCTTCCAGCGTCTTGGCCTTACGGGCCTCGGCTGCCTCGCGCTTCTCGCGCTCTTCCTCGACGATCTCTTCCGCGGCGTTGGCGACGAATTTCTCGTTGGAGAGTTTGGCGTCAGCGCGCTTGATATCGGCTTCGGCTTTCACGAGTTCCTTGTCGAGACGCGTCTTCTCGGCGCCGAGATCGATCACGCCCTTCAACGGCAGCGCTGCGACTTCACCGCGGATCAAGAGCTGCACAGCACCCTGCGGGGCGACATCGGCAAAGGATATCTCGCCGAGACGCGCGAGGCGCTTCACGACATCGCTCCAGCGCTGGGCACGGGCTTGAGTTTCCGCAGACGCACCGGCCAGCACCAGTGGCGTCAATGTCGCCGGCACGATGTTCATCTCGGCACGCACCGAGCGGACCTCCGTCACCAGATCGATGACCCAGCCGATTTCGGCTTCGGCGGCGTCATCCTTGAAGTCGGCGACCGGTTCGGGATCGCCCATCAAGATTGGTGCAACGATCGGATCGCTCGCGGCGGTCGCGATGATCAGGGCTTCCTGCTCGCGCGTCAGGCCGCTCGCCTTGCGTGACCACGGTGCGAGCGCCAGCAGACCGTTGCGCGGCGCCGTCACGGCCCAGAGTTCTTCCGTGATGAACGGCATGAACGGATGCAGCAGCTTCAGGATCTCGTCGCGCGCCCAGGCGACCATCGCGCGGGTCTCGGTCTTGGCTGGACCGTCCTCGCCCATCATGAAAGGCTTGGCGAGTTCGAGATACCAGTCGCAATACACATTCCAGACGAACCTATAGGCCGCGCCCGCCGCATCGTTGAAGCGATAGGTTTCGATGGCTTCGGTGACTTCGCGTGTCGCTTTGACGGTCTCATGCGCGATCCAGCGGTTGAGCACTTCCTTGGCTTTGGTCGGATCGAAGCCCACCGGCAGCACACACTCGTTCATTTCGGCGAAGCGGCAGGCGTTCCAGAGCTTGGTCGCGAAATTGCGATAGCCCTCGACGCGCTGGGTTGCGAGCTTGATGTCGCGGCCCTGTGCGGCCATCGCAGCCAGCGTAAAGCGCAACGCATCGGCACCGTACTGGTCGATCAGGTTCAGGGGATCGATGACGTTGCCCTTCGACTTCGACATCTTGGCGCCCTTCTCGTCGCGGACGAGGGCGTGGATGTAGACGGTCGGGAACGGCACGTCCTTCTTGAAGTGCATGCCCATCATCATCATCCGGGCGACCCAGAAGAAGATGATGTCGAAGCCGGTGACCAGCACATTGGTCGGATAGTAGCGATCGACATCGACCGAGCTCTGCGGCCAACCCAGCGTCGAGAACGGCCAGAGCGCTGACGAGAACCAGGTGTCGAGCACATCTTCATCGCGCGTGATGAAGCCCTCGCGCTTCGCCGGATCGAGCGCCATCTCGTGGCCCTGCTCTTCCGTGATCACTTCCTGCTCGACATAATAGCCAAGCGCGTTGCCGACCGCTTCTTCCTCGGTCTCGGCGACGAATACCTTGCCATCCGGGCCGTACCAGGCCGGGATCTGATGGCCCCACCACAGCTGGCGCGAGATGCACCATGGCTGGATGTTCTCCATCCACTCGTAATAGGTCTTTTCCCAATTCTTCGGCACGAACTCTGTGGCGCCGGTGCGCACGGCGGCGATCGCCGGCTGCGCCATGGTCTTGGCGTCGACATACCACTGGTCGGTCAGATAGGGCTCGATGACGACGCCGGAGCGGTCGCCATGCGGCACCATATGCGTGTTGGGCTCGATCTTCTCCAGGAAGCCGAAGTCCTCCAGCCGCTGCACGATGGTCTTGCGCGCCTTGAAGCGCTCCATGCCGTGCAATTCTTCAACCAGCTCCGACGCCGCGATCGGCAGGCCGCGCAGATAATCTTCATTGTCGGCGAGTGCGAGCTTGCCTTCGATATCGAGGATGCTGATGCGTGCAAGGCCGTGGCGGTTGCCGACTTCGAAGTCGTTGAAGTCGTGCGCAGGCGTGATCTTGACTGCGCCGGAGCCCTTCTCCGGATCGGAATATTCATCGGCGACGATCGGGATCAGACGACCGACCAGCGGCAGAACGACGTTCTTGCCGATCAGATGGGTATAGCGTTCGTCATCCGGATTCACGGCGACGCCGCTGTCGCCGAGCATCGTCTCGGGGCGTGTGGTCGCGACGGTGATGAAAGAAGCCGGGTCTTCCGGGTTGAAATTCTTGCCTTCGAGCGGATAGCGCAGATGCCAGAGGTTACCCTTGACCTCGACCTGCTGAACCTCGAGATCTGAAATCGCCGTGAGCAGCTTCGGATCCCAGTTCACAAGGCGCTTGTCCTTGTAGATCAGGCCTTCGCGATGTAGCTGCACGAACACCTTGATGACGGCTTCGGACAGGCCCTCGTCCATGGTGAAGCGTTCGCGCGACCAGTCACAGGAGGCGCCAAGGCGCTTCAACTGATTGACGATGACGCCGCCACTCTCGGCCTTCCACTTCCAGACGCGTTCGAGAAATGCCTCGCGGCCCATGTCGCGGCGACCGGGCTCCTGACGCTCCATCAGCTGGCGCTCGACCACCATCTGGGTCGCGATGCCGGCATGGTCGGTGCCGGGCTGCCACAGCACGTCGCGGCCGCGCATGCGCTCGAAACGACAGAGCACGTCCTGCAGCGTGTTGTTGAGGGCGTGGCCCATATGCAGCGAGCCGGTGACGTTCGGAGGCGGGATCACGATCGTATAGGGCTCGGCATCCACCCGGTCCGCGCGGCCGGCCTTGAACGCGCCTTCGGCTTCCCAGGCGGCGGCGATGCGGGTCTCGATATCGGCGGGCTGATAGGTCTTTTCGATCATGACAATTCAATCAAATCAGGGGTTTTCGGCCACGGTTTGAGGCCCGATTTTCAGGTTTGGGGCGAACGCAGGAAGCCGATGGCGCTAGAAACCCGCCAGCGCGGCTCAAGTCAACATACAGGGTTGTTTAACCGCCCCGGAGGGCCAAACGAAGGCCCCGAAAGGCCGTCGTTGCCTGTCTCGCGGGCCTAGCGGCCGCCGCGCGAGACGCGCTCGATCTCGGCCTTGACGATGCGTTCGACGAGGCCTGGCAGGTTGTCGTCCAGCCAGGACTTCAGCATCGGACGCAGCATTTCCTTGACGAGATCTTCAAGGGTCCGCGCGTTGTTGCTCAGAACCGTATTGGCCAGCGCATTGAAGGCCGACTCCACGGACGACACGGTGCTGTGCGACAGGATCTGCTGCTGCGGCGCGACCGGCGGCGGATCATAGGACGGCGCGTCGAAGCGCGGCGCCGGCCGTTCGCTGCTGGCGGCGACAGCTTCGGCGAATTCGAGGTCGTCATCTGGCTCGACATGCTGGAATGCGGGTTCCGGCTCGGGGTCGGCGACCATCATCTCGTCGGTCAGTTCGAATACATCACCGTCGGGCTGCGCCGGGCGCACCTCTTCCTCGGTGGTCGCGGCTTCCAGGCTGGCCAACATCGCGTCGATGTCGTCCTGGCTGTTGGAAGCAGCAGGCTCCGGCTCTGGTGGCGGCGCAGGCTTCGGGGCTGGCGGCGGCGGTGCTTTGGCGGCAGCAGCCTGCGCGGCAGGAATCGCCGACGGCGGAATGTCTGTCATCGCAGCAGGCTTGGGTGCAGGAGCTGGCTTGGGCGGCGGCGGAGGAGCAACTTCGGCGACGGCCGGCTTGGCTTCGTCGTCGGCGATGATACGTCGGATCGACGCCAGAATCTCCTCCATCGAGGGCTCCTGGACCTTTGCAGGTTGCGTCATGTCCGACTCCGCATCATCAACGCTCTCGTCAATATTTTACACCAGACGAGGCTGAATTTGCGGGTTGTCGTTTTGACGACCGTTCGATTCAGCGCGCAAGCCTGACTTGTCCCCAAGATCAAGCAAGGCCTGACCACCAACTGTCGCGCGGGAAATGCCCAAGGAATTAGGAGAGGCGTTCCGAATCGCTAAGCCAGCAATGCAAACGGTACGTCATCGGACAAATTGATTGCAAGCAAAGGGCCGCACAAGCGGCCCTTTCGACACGATATCAGGTGATATCCGAGCGCGTTAGCGCCCGTCGGGCGTACGCACGCCGACCCAGCTATCGCGCACCTGATGGTAGTGCACGCTTGGGTCATACACATTGGTGTTCAGCTTCATCACCGTCGGCGACAGACGACCGACTGCGTTGAGCACCGAGTATGATGCCACCACACGATCATGCTGCGCGGTGACGAGTGCGACGCGCGCATTCACCAGTGCCTGCTGGGCGTTCAACACGTCGAGCGTGGTGCGCTGGCCGGCCTTGGCTTCCTCGCGAACGCCGTTCAGCGCGATTTCGGAAGCCTGCACCTGCGCCTGTGCGGACGAGACCTGCGCCCTGCCCGCCAGCAACTGGCCCCAGGCCTGCACGACGCTCGCGCGGGTCTGGTCACGCACCTGTTCGAGTGCCAGACGCTGCTGCGCCAGCGTTTCCTTGGACTGACGGATCAGCGAATATTCGGCGCCGCCCTGGTAAACCGGGATCGACACTTGCGCGATGCCTGATGCCGTCAGACCGCGCGGCTGCGAAATCGACTGTTCCCAGCCCTGCTGGATGTTGGCCTGCAAGGTCACGCTCGGGAATAGCGCCCCCTCGTTGACCTTCACATTGAGGAAGCTGACGTCGATACCGAACATCGCGGCGGTGACGTTGGGGTTTTCGACGAGACCGAGATCGACGGCGCCGGGCAGCGTGTTCGGCAGGAAACGATCAACCGGCGAACCCGCCTGCAGGTTACTCGGCTCGTTGCCGATGATACGGCGGAAGTTCGAGCGCGTGGTGGTGAGATTCGACTCGGCGGTCAGCAACTGGGTGCGGCCGGCAGCGAGCTGGGCTTCGGACTGCGCAACGTCGGTACGGGTGACTTCGCCGACATTGAAGCGATCGCGGGTCTGCTTCAGCGTCTGCTCGAGCACACGCACGTTGCTCTTCTGCACCTCGACCACGGCCGAGTCGCGCAGATAGTCCATGTAGATGGTTGCGGCGGAAAGAATCACAGACTGTTCGAGCACGCGCAGACCTTCGCGTGCAGCCGACACCTGTCCCTCGGCGGCACGCGTGCGGTTCGCCGTCTGCTGGCCGTTGTACACATTCTGCGTGATGGTCGCGCCAACGGCGCGGGGAACCTGCACGCCGTGAATTGCGGTCGCAGTACCTGCAATGCTGTTGACCGCGTCCGTGTACTGATAGCCACCGCTCGCAGTGATCGCGACCCGCGGCCGATAACCCGACAAAGCCTGTGGCACATTTTCGTCAGTGACGCGCACCGAAGCGCGCTGGGAATTCAATTGAGGATTGTTCTGATAAGCGCGAACCAACGCCGCTTCGATCGTGTCAGCCAGAACTGGTGACGCTCCGGCAAATGCCAGCAAAAGGGCCGCAGCTGCAGCACCGGTGAGAGCTTTAACGCCGCCCATTCTTGGTAATCCATTCATGCCGTTCACTGATCCGGGCGCACAATTATGGCGGCGGAACAGGTGATGTCCGTTAGCGAGTCTCCACTCACCATATTCCGCGCATTGGCGAGACGGAACCTCTCGTGGAAATTTGACAGTGAAAACTTGGCGAATGGGACATCCAAGCCACACTTGTAATTACCGCTGGCGATATTAGCGGTGCCCCGATGCCCGCTAAGGGCCCTCGGTCAGCCCTAGAAGACGAATGCCGGGAGCTTTTCCAGGCCCGGCAGAACCGGCGCGGTAGCATCGAACAGGGGACGGGAGCCAAAATCGTCGTGGGAATGGGTCACGATCACGGCGCGGGCGGGCTTGGTCAGGGCGAACACGCCCACCAGTTGGCCACCGGAGGCCAGCTGCTTGTAGAGCCCCGTCGGGACGACTTCCGTCGCGCCGGCCAGAACGATCAGATCATAGGGGCCGTTCGCGGCATCGCCATCGGCCGGCATGCCGGCCGCGCTGGTGACCTGCCCGGCAAACTGGGCGATCACGGCGGCCGCATAGCCCGTGGGGCAACCAACCACCAGAACCTTGTCGGTCGCCTTTACGTCGGAGGCTTGCAGCATCCGCGCCAGCACCACCGGCTTGATCAGAAAGCGATTCGGGGCAACTTCGAGGTCGAGATCGAGATAGGCCATGGCGCGCTGGCTGGCAGGAACGAACTCCTCACGCGGCACCGCGAGCATGGCATCGATGATGCGCAAATCGGTGACGTCGCTGGGACGCACCTGACCATCAACCATCTTCTGGCGTGCGGTCGAAAAGTCGGACATGAGCGATCCCTTGCAAACGGCTGGAAGTTCCTTTTGCAGGAATTACGGCAGCGCAAAGCGGGATGCAAGGTTCGTAAAAACACAGCAGCCAACGCACTATCGAGACGATCCCGAGCGCGGTTTCTGGCAGCTGTTTTGCGGAAGGATGTTTGGCTCCCCGGGCTGGATTCGAACCAGCGACCATTCGATTAACAGTCGAATGCTCTACCGCTGAGCTACCAGGGAACGTGCGAAGCTTGTTCGCAGGCCGCAGCGTATAACAAAGCGATCCGCGCTTGGAAAGCAGGAAATGCAGCTCGTCGTACAGCAATCGCCAATCCGGGAAAACTCAGAAAATGCCTGATGTTACGGGATATTCTTGATGCTCGGCCCGTTCTCACCGGGCCCATGTCGCATGCGCGCACAGAATAATCTTTCCAACCGTGTCGCTATTTAGTCTTATTGCACCGCAAGACTGCCCTTCGCGACGTTGAACAAGTTCCGAATCGAACGAGGTGACCGATGCCAGCCACGCACACCGACCGCGCGCTTCCGACCGACCTCAACTCCCTGCCCTTTATCAGTGATGACGAATGCGTCACCCGGCTCGCCGAAGCCGTCGAGGCGCATGACAGCGATCACCTTGATGAGGTGGCGCTTCTGATCGGACGCCTCGCGGTGCCGATCGAAATCTAGGGAATCAAGTAGCCGGGGACCCCGTCCCCGGAGATGAGATCCCGGGAATCACATCCCGACGCCGAGGAAGTCCCGCATCAGGTCGGGGCTGGCGTTGAGATCGGCCGGCGTGCCTTCGAACACCACGTGGCCGTTATTGAGCCCATAGACGCGGTTGGCGAAACTCAATGCCGCCGTAACGTTCTGTTCGACCACAATCATGGTGCGGCCCTCGGCGGCGAGATTGCGTGAGACCTCGACGAGATCGCGCACGATCAGCGGCGCGAGGCCTTCGAACGGCTCGTCCAGCAGGATGATACGGGCATCGCGGATCAGCGCGCGGGCGATGGCCAACATCTGCTGTTCGCCGCCGGACAGTGTGCGCCCGGCGGATTTGCGGCGCTCCTTGAGGCGCGGAAACACGTCGTAGATTCGATCGTAGGACCAGGCATTCGGCGCCGTCAGCGCCGCGATGCGCAGGTTTTCCTCGACCGTCAGGCCGCCAAAAATGGCGCGCTCTTCCGGCACCAGTTGCACGCCCATGCCGGCAATGGCCGACGGCGGCAGGCCCTCGATGGATTTGCCGTCAAGGCGGATGTTGCCGCTGCGCGGCGACAGCACGCCCATGATCGAGCGCAGCGTCGTGGTCTTCCCGGCGCCGTTGCGGCCGAGTAGTGCCACGACCTCGCCCTGCTCGACCCGGATCGACAGGTCGAACAGCACGTGGGAATCGCCATACAGCGTATTGATCTTGTCGACTTCAAGCAGGCTCATGCGCGTGCAGCCCTCCCAGATAGGCGTCCTGCACGGCCGGGTTGCGCCGGATCTCATCGGCGGTGCCATCCGCCAGCAGTCGGCCTTCGTAGAGCACGGTGATGCGCTCGGCGAGTTCGAAGATGGCGTCGAGATCGTGCTCGACGATGATCACGGTTCGCGAGCGCCCGATGTCGCGAATGAAGGCGCAGGTCGCGATGCGTTCTGCCGGGCTCATGCCGGCCAGCGGCTCGTCCAGCAGCAGCACATTCGGGCTGGTCGCCAGCGCCATGCCGATCTCAAGCCGGCGTTTTTCGCCGTAAGCCAGGATATGCGCGGGCGTGTCGGCGCGCTCGACCAGATTGAGCAGACCGAGGATCGAGGTGATCTGCGCCTCGACATCCGGAAGGCTGCCAGCGCCGCGCAACAGGTCGAAACGCATCGGTCCGCGGCTGCGGGCCAGTGCGGCGATCCGCAGGTTCTTGCGCACCGTCAGATTGGGAAACAGTTGATTGAGCTGATTGCTCTTGGCGATACCGAGCTGTGCTGCGCGGCTGACGCCGACACCCGTGACTTTCTCGCCGAACAGCAGGACTTCGCCGGAGGACGGACTGACCTCGTCGAGCAGCATCTTGAACAGCGTGCTCTTGCCGGCGCCGTTGGGGCCGATCACCGCATGAATCGACCCGTGGCGCACCTTGAAGGAGACACCATCGACGGCTTTGAGACCGCCATAGTGCCGCGCCAGCGATTTGGCTTCGAGTGCCACGTCGCTGTCACCCGTCGACGGTTCGGCAAGTGTCAGCTTGACGTCCTTGGGCGGCGCGACGGGTTTGGTCGCGGCATCGATATTGTGCGCTTCAATGGCTTCGGTTTTGGCCTCGGCGGCTCGTGCGGCAGCCAGGTTACGGCGTTCGTTCCACCAATGGGCGATCTCGCCGCAGATGCCGCGGCGCAGCCCGATCACCAGAATGATGAAGGCGATGCCGAGCACCAGCTTCCACAGGATCGCAAAGCCCGGAATGAGTTGCAGATTGTCGCGCAGCCACAGCCAGACGGCCGCGCCGACCAGCGGACCGATCAGCGTGCCGGCGCCGCCGACAATGGTTTGAACTACGAGTTGTCCCGACGTCTCCAGCGAAAACGCATCCGGCGGCATGTAGCTCTGGAACGAACCGAGCAAACCGCCTGCGAGGCCTGCATAGAGCGCGGCAATGACGAAGGCCGTCAGCTTGTAGGCCGGCACGTTATGGCCGAGCATTGCGACGCGACCGGTGTTTTCCTTGATGGCCAGCAGGATCGCGCCGACCGGCGAGCCGACAATGCGGCGCGCCAGCACGTAACCGAGAAAGAAGATCACCGCGAACAGGATATACATCGGCATTCCCGCGCTAATGCGGATAGCACTGGCGCCAAAGCCGAGTACCGGCACCGGCACGCCGGGGATGCCGTTCTCGCCGCCGGTGTAGTCCGACAGCGGCGAATTCTCGATGAAATAGGCCATCTGGCCGAAGGCCAGCGTAATCATTGTGAAATAGATGCCGATACGGCGCACGGCGAACCAGCCGACCATGAGGCCGAACAAGCCGGCCGCGATGGTGCCGATCAAAAGCGCCAACCAGACGCTATCGATGGTGTGGGACACCAGCAGATAGGCGCTGACAAAGCCGCCGACCCCGAAAAATGCGGCCTGTCCAAAGGACAGCAGGCCGGTCAGGCCGAACAGGATGTCGAAGCCGAGGCCGATCAGGCCCCAGTTCAACACACGTGTCAGCAGATCGGTCGAGAAACCGAGATGCGGGAACACGATGGGTGCCACGATCAGCGTGCACAGCACCGCGAGTTCGGGAAGCCAGCCCCGCAAGCCGCCGGAACGAGGACGCATCATGCGCGGCCTTCCGAACCGAACAGACCCTGCGGGCGCATGATCAGCAGCACCGCCATCAGCGCGTAGAGCATCACTTCCGAATAGGACGAGTTGAAAGCGCTGGTCAGGCTGATGATCTCGCCCGCGATCAGGCCGCCGATGACTGCGCCCGGGAACGAGCCGAGGCCACCGAGCACGATGACCACGAAAGACTGCGCCATGAAATTGGCGCCCATGTCCGGCGTCACGGCCACGACCGGCGCATAGAGCATGCCGGCGAGACCGACGGCGACAACGCCGATGGCGAAGACCAGCAGGAAGGCGCGGCGCACATTGATGCCGAGGATGCCGACCATGCCGGGATTCTCGATGCCGGCGCGAACCACAAGGCCCATCGAGGTGCGATAGAGCACGAGATAGAGACTGAGCAGCAGCCCGGCGATGATGGCGATCAGTTGCAGGCGATAAGTCGGATAGATCAGGAAGCCCATCTGGGTCGCGCCCTGCCCCCAGGACGGCACCGGCACACGCTGCGCATTGCCTCCGAAGGCTGCACGCACGCATTCGACGAGCACGATGCCCACGCCGTAAGTGACAAGGATCTGATCCTCATGCGGCCGGTCGTAGAAATAGCGGATGATGATGCGCTCCAGCAGGAAACCCAGCGCCAGCATGAAGCCGCAGCCGACGACGATCGCGAGCACAAAAGACGACGTGTATTGCAGCAGGACGAAAGCGGCATAGGCGCCCACGGCGAACAGCGCGCCGTGAGCGAAGTTGAGAACGCCAAGCGTGCCCAGGATGATCGTCAGACCACTGCTGACGAGCGCCAGCAGTGTGCCGAGTGCGAGGCCATTAAAGGCCTGCGAGATGAGGACGGGCCAGCTTGGCATGGTGATCCTTAGGTATAGGGGCCGAGCTTGCAGCCGAAGAAGTCTGGCGCGTTCATCACGCTTTCGCCGTCGGCGATATCGACGATCTCGTAGAAGTCTTCCTTGTTCTTCATATCGGCCGGCTTCTTGCCACGCAGGATCGGGATCGGCCGAACCATCTGGTGATCCTCGGCGCGGAAATAGACCTTGCCGATGGTGGTCTCATAAGGCTGCGCCTTGGAGTTTTCCATTGTCTTGATCACATCGACCGGATTGAACGTACCGGCGCGTTCGACCGACATCGCCCACAGATAGGTTTGCATGTAGCCGATATGCGCGCCCCAGCGCGGATAGTACTTGTTCTGCGCCAGGAAGGTTTCGACGAAGGTCTTGGCGAGCGGATAGGTGTCCTGCAGCCCCCACCAGAAATCGCAGCTGCCATAGACGCCCTGCATCAATTCGGCGCCGAGTTCCTTGTCCTGGAACGAGGACAGGTTCGGCACCACGAGCTTCATGCGCTTCAGCACGCCGAACTGCTCGGCTTGCTTGGTCGAAGCGACCGCATCGCCGCCGAAGGCGATGTTGACGAATACGTCCGCGCCGCTATTGGCGATGTTCAGGAGCGCCGACGAATAGTCGGTGGTGCCGAGCGGCACGACTTCCTTGGCGACTTGCTTCCAGCCCTGCTCCGCCGAGAACTTGGCGAAGCTGTCATAGACGGTGTGGCCATAGGTGTAGTCGGGCACGAGGAAGGCCGACTTCACGTTCTTGCCCAGCGCCTTGGCGACGACAGGCGCCATCGCCTTCGCGGCCATGTAAGCGTTCTGCTGCGAGCGGAAGCCATAGCGCTGGCAGTTCTTGCCGGTGATGTCGTTGGAGCCGGCGATGCCGACCATGTACAGCACCTTCTCACGCGACCCGAGCTCTTCGAGCGCAATGGCGCTGGCTGATGACACCGAGCCTGACACCATGATCGCCTTGTCGCGCTGGATGAACTGGGTGGCGCTCTGCACGTCGAGGTTGGGCTTACCTTCGGTGTCGGACACCTTGTACTTGATCTGGCGGCCGAGCACGCCCTTGCCCTTGAGGCCCCACTTCTGTGCGATGTCGCCGCCGGCATTGATCTGCGCGATGGCCAGTTCATAGCCGAGCTTGAGATCGCCGCCGTCGCCCGAAAATACACCGGTGAGCGGGATGGTCAGACCGACGAACACCGAATCCGCCGTGACGCCTTCCGGGAAAGTACCGATAGTGGCCGGCGATTGTGCGAACGCGCTGCCTGGAAGCATAAGGCCAGCGGCAGTGCCAACTCCTCCGAGCAAAAGTTGTCGACGGTCAAACTGCATGACACACCCTTCTGGTTCGATCACCGCCGCCATTGGCCGGTGAGCTGCGATGGGGGCTGGCCCCGGCGAAGTTGAGTTTCTGGAACGGGATGCCGCCGTGGCTCTCGCGGTGCCTGCGAGATCATCGCAGGAGCCTCATTCATGGTCACTCGCTGAACCCGAAATACCGGCAGCGTCGCGTCCGCAAAGTGAGAGAGAACGGATCGTTCTTTGTTCCCGTCAGGCTAGGTTGCTTCGGATCGCGCGGGGTATAGACAATCCTGCAAAGGGCCTTGCAGACTGGTTTTTCCACCGCGACATCGCGTCCCGGGTATGGTTTGCTGGCACAGCTCTTGCTGATTGTCTTGGATGGAAAATTTCAAAGCTCTCGATTGGGATGACCTCAAGGTCTTCATTCACGCAGCCCGCGGCGGCAGCCTGGGCAATGCGGCCAAGCGCCTTCGGGTTGATCAATCCACCATCAGCCGCCGGATCGCGCATCTCGAGAGCACCTTGGGCGTGGCGTTGTTCGAGCGATTGCCGTCCGGATTGAAGGTCAACGAGACCGGCGACCGCCTGCTCTGCCATGCCGAGCGCATCGAGAGCGCCGTGATCGCCATGCGGGAAGACGTGCAATGCGGCGGCAGCCGTATGGCTGGCCGGGTCCGCCTTGCCACGATGGAGGGCATCGCCTCGCTCTACCTCGCCTACCGCTTCGTCGAACTGCGCAAACAGCATCCGGACCTGACCGTCGAACTGTTGACGTCACCGCAGAGCGTCTCAGTGAATCGTCGCGAGGCCGATCTATTTCTGAGCTTCTTCCGCCCCACCGGCCAGGGCATGGTGTCCGAGCGGATCGGCTGCTTTCAGCTCGGGCTCTATGCGTCGCAAGAATATCTCGACGCGCATGGCATGCCCAAGAGCGCATCCGAGCTCACGCAACACAGCTTCGTCACCTATATCGACGACCAGATCCAGCTCGACTCGGTGCGCTGGCTCGATGACATCATCAAGAGCCCGCCAGTCTCGTTCCATTCCAACAGCATGTGCGCGCAGATGAACGCTGCGGCCGGCGGCATCGGGCTCGTGCTGCTGCCGAGTTTTGCCACGGCGCGTCGTCCCGACCTGATCCCGGTGCTGCACGACAAGCTGTCCACCACGCGAGAGCTGTGGATCAACGTCCATAATGACCTGCAATTCGTGCCGCGCATCCGCGCGGTGTCGAGTTTCCTGAAGTCGACCTTCAAGGCGGATCCCCTGATGCAGGCCAGCACGAAGGGCCGCAAGATGCTGGATACGCTGCTGGAGACGGACACACCCGTCACGGAGCAAACAGTTTGATGTTACCGCGGACCATCTGATCGGTGCCGGAAAACCCCGCATCTGATTTAACGAGGTAAACGTCCCGGTAACCATCACGGGCCTGACGTGTGGATCGGTACAATTTGAACGATCCATTCAACAGCCCAACAAAGGCTTTGCGTCAGATTGCTCCCAAGACAGGGAGCTAAAAGATGAGCGAAGCCGAATTTGACTATCTGCTGGAGACGGTCCGGGCCGAAATCGAGGCCGATGTGCGGGACGATCTGCGCAGCCAGGAAATGTTCTTCGCCCCGATTCCGACCGCTGCGAACGACAATGACGGCCCTTGGCCACTGATTCCGTTTCCGGATGGCTGGCAGGCCTCCTGCTGATCATTGTGTCGGTATGTCGGAACCCATGAAAGATTCCAGCCGGGCATTGCCTAAATGGCTGATGGTCTGTAACTAACCCGCTATGGGGCCATGTGGCGGAATGGTTACGCGCCGGTCTGCAAAACCGTTTATTCGGGTTCGATTCCCGACGTGGCCTCCATAAATCCAATCAATGACTTAGCCTGCCAGACCCGTGATCGGGCGCGATTGCTATGAGTGGTGCGCTGCAACACTTCGCTTGGCAGGATTGGAGTATTGATCGTAGCATCCTGCCAACCCTAGGGGGCACGATGAACATCCGGGTCTTGATCGCCACGTTGCTGATGACCTCGCCAGGCTGGGCCCAGGCCAAACCGCCCGTTCCGGTTCGCACCGATCCCTGCGCGCCGATCGGCCGGACCGCCGACGGCCAGCTGGTCTATTCCATGAAGTGCGAGAAGCTGCCGGTTCCGGTGATGCCGCCACAGGCCGCAGCCCCGGCACCGCCTCCCGCCCCCGTCGTGGAAGAAGCGCGCGGCGGACTGTTCCGCAATCCGTTTCCGTCGCTCGTCAGGCCGTCATCATCGAGTGACGAGCGTGAAGCCGGCGTCGGTCCTCCGCCCGGCAGCCGATAGGCCGGGATCAACCAAAACCGAACGCGATCAGGCGCGTTTCTTGCGCCGCCAGTCACGCTTGGGCTTCGGTTTGGGCGCCAGTTCCGGCATGACGCTCTGTGCTTCGCGATATTTTGCCAGCATCCGCTCGAAAGCCTCGTTCAGCGTGGTCTCGATCTCGGGCTTCCGTTCGAGGCTGGCCAGCAGCATCCCCGCGGCCTCGATGGTCGATAGCCCGTCCTTGCGCGGTTCGCGGCGCAGCTTGCCGTAAAGCGACGGTTTTTCCGGTCCGAGAATGACGCGCTGGCATTTCAGCATCCAGGCATTCCGCCACCACAGCGCCTTGGCCTGGCTCCAGGTGCCGTCCAGCAGCACAATGCCCTGAATATCCTTGAGTAACGCCTTCTGGTTTTCCTCGGCCTGCCCCTTGCGGTCGATAGCCAGGATATCGCGATCGGTCTCGTAATCGGTGACCTTGGCGGAGCCGAGATAGAGGATCGCCCAGCGCTGGGGATCGGCGACGGGCTTGCCCAGCGCCTTGGCGAGGCTTGGCCATGACAGACCGATCTTCACCGTCGCCTTCTTGAAATGCTGGGCGGCGACGCGGGCCGTCGCGAGCGCCGCATCCTGCTCCTGCGGATGCTGCAGGATCAGGAGCTCGATTTTGTTGTCGATGGGCGTGATGCTATCACAGATGCACAGCGGCATCGGCTTCTGGCAATGCGGGCATACCGGGATCGCGTCGGCGGCCTCGGCAGCTTGCAGATCTGATTTCTTGGACATTGCCCGCTATACGCTGCGCGGCCTGAGGCTTCAACCGTCGTGACGGCCGACTATGGCTATTCGGCCGGGACCGGCAGCGGCGCCCGGGCGAAGCGGTTACGCAACCGGTCGATCAGCAGGTAAATCACCGGCGTCGTGTAGAGCGTCAGCACCTGCGAGACGAACAGCCCGCCGATGATGGTAATGCCCAGCGGCCGCCGCAGCTCGGTGCCCGGTCCGGTGGCAATGACCAGCGGGATGGCGGCGAATACCGCGGCCAGCGACGTCATCAGGATCGGGCGGAAGCGCACGCTGCAGGCCTCGAAGATCGCCTCCGCCGGCGACAGCCCGCGATGCCGCTCGGCTTCGATGGCGAAATCGACCATCATGATCCCGTTCTTCTTGACGATGCCGATGAGAAGAATGATGCCGACGAAGGCGATCACGGTCAGCGGTGTATTGGTGATCTGCAACGCCAGCAACGCGCCGAGCCCGGCTGAGGGCAGTGTCGAGATGATGGTCAGAGGATGCACCAGGCTCTCATAGAGCACGCCCAGCACGATATACATGGCGATCAGCGCGCCGAGGATCAGCAGCGGCTGCCGCCCCGTGGTCTTGCTGAAGTCACCGGCATTGCCATCGAAGCCGCCGCGGATGCCTTCCGGCATATGCAATTCGTCGACCGCGCGCTGGATGTTGCCTGTCACGGCATCGAGCTGCACGCCGGGCAGCGTGTTGAACGACACCGTCGTCGACGGGAACCCCTGCGAATGGAACACCGCCAGCGCCGACAACGTGCGCGACATGCGCACAACCGCCGACAGCGGCACCTGCGACCCATTCAGGCCCGCGACATAGATGCGATCGAGGTCGGACGGATCGTTCTGGAATTTTGGATCGATTTCCAGCACCACCTTATATTGGTTGCGCTGGGTGTAGATCGTCGAGATCTGTCGCTGCGAGAACGCGTTGTTCAAGGCATTGTCGATGTCCTGCACCCTGACGCCGAGGCTCGATGCCATCTTGCGGTCGATGGTCAGTGTCAATTGCAATCCGCCGGGATCGCGGTCGCTCGA
Source organism: Tardiphaga sp. 813_E8_N1_3 (assembly GCF_051811025.1). Lineage (NCBI taxonomy): Bacteria > Pseudomonadati > Pseudomonadota > Alphaproteobacteria > Hyphomicrobiales > Nitrobacteraceae > Tardiphaga > Tardiphaga sp. 813_E8_N1_3. The sequence continues at coordinate 2,685,801 of NZ_JBPWQE010000001.1, read as the reverse complement.
CACATCGGTGATGCCCTCGACGCTCTCCAGCCGCTTGCCGACCAGCGGGGCCCATTTCTGCAGGAGATCGAGATTGGTCGAGGTCAGCGTGTATTGGTAGTTGGAGTCGCTCTGGCGTCCACCGGCGCGCAGGTCCTGTGCAGCAAACATGAAGAGACGGATACCCGGGACCGCGCTGAGCTTCGGACGCAACCGGTTGATCACGTCTTCGGTCGATGCTCCGTTACGCTCTTCCGGCGGCTTCAAAGCGATAAACATCGTGCCCCGGTTGGCGCCGCCGCCGCCCGGCCCGCCCGTGCCGCCAAGCGACGAACCGATACTGGCCACGCCCGGATCGGCCAGCACAAGATCCGCCATATGCTGCTGTAGTCCGAGCATCGCCTGAAACGAGACATCAGCCGATGCCCGCGTTGCACCGATCACGAAGCCGCTGTCGTCGTTCGGGAAGAAACCTTTCGGCGTCTTGATGTACAGCGTGATCGTCAGCGCGATGGTGGCGAAGAACACCACCAGCGTCAGCAACGGAAAGCCTAGTACCACATGCAGCGTGCGCTCATAGAACGCTACGACGCGTGACAGCGTGCCCTCAACAATACGGTCGAAACGGGTCTCCGTACTCGACAGACCGCTCTTGATATATTGCGCGCAGATCATCGGCGTCACCGTCAGCGACACCAGCGTCGAGACGACAATCGAGAATGTCAACGTCAACGAGAATTCGCGCAGCAATCGGCCGACCAGACCATCCATGAAGATCAGCGGGATGAAGGCAGCGATTAGCGACAGGCTGATCGACAGCACCGTGAAGCCGATCTGCCTGGCGCCTGCGAACGCCGCCTGCATCGGCGCCATACCCTCTTCGAGATTGCGGTACATGTTCTCGATCATGACGATGGCGTCATCGACCACAAAGCCAACAGAGATCGCCAGCGCCATCAGCGACAGGTTGTTGATAGAGAAGCCGGCCAGCCACATGCCGACGCAGGTGCCGGCCAGCGCCAGCGGCACCGAGACGCCGGCCGCGATAGTGGGCGTGCCGCGACGCAGGAACAGGAACACCACGGCCATCACCAGCACGGCGGTGGCAAACAGCGTCCACTCCATGTCCTCGACCGAGGCGCGAATGGTACCGGTGCGGTCGGTCAGAACCGAAATCTCGATCCCGGCAGGAATCCATTGTTTCAGATCAGGGATCAGCGCTTTCACGCGATTGACGGTGTCAATGACATTGGCATCGCCCTGCTTGGTGATCTGGATCAGCACCGCCGGCTGCTTGTTGAACCAGGCAACCGAGCGGCTGTTGCGCGTCGCATCCTGAACATCGGCGACATCGGACAGCCGCAGATAATTGCCATTCGAACTCTTGACGATGATCTCGCGAAACTCTTCCGCCGTGCGCATCTGCGGATTCATCGAGATCGTCTCGCTCTGCCGCGATCCCTGGAAGATGCCGACTGGGCCAAGTGGATTCGCATTGACGATGGCGGTGCGCACGTCGTCGGTGGCAATCCCGGCATTCGACAGCGCGACCGGATTGAGCTGGATGCGAACTGCGGGCTGGTCGGCGCCGCTGGCCGTGACCTCGCCGACCCCCGGCACCTGCGACAGCCGCTGCACGATCACGGTGTCGGCGACGTCGTAGATTGCGGATGCGGACATCGTTGGCGACGTCAAAGCGAGAATGAAGACAGGTGCGGCTGACGGATTCGCCTTGCGGAACGTCGGCAGCGTCGGAAGATCGGTCGGCAGATCGGCCATCGACGCATTGATGGCAGCCTGGACGTCACGCGCGGCGCGATCGACGTCGCGGCCTATGGCGAATTGCAGCTGAATGCTCGTCGAGCCCAAGGAGCTTGTTGAGGTGATCTGATCCAGGCCAGCAATGATACCCAGCCGTCGTTCCAGCGGCGCTGCGACGGTCGCAGCCATGATCGACGGATCGGCGCCGGGCCGCGACGCTTGCACGCGGATCATCGGGAAATCGACATTGGGCGTCGCAGCGACCGGCAGGAAGTGATAGGCGACAACGCCGAGAAGAAACAGTCCGATCGCCAGCAACGTGGTGCCGACCGGCCGCATGATGAATGGTGCTGAGATGGAGATGGCCACTAGGGCGCCCCCCCTGCTCCCGCCGTTCCGGCTGCACCCGCCACGGGCGTTGTACTCTTCTCGAACCGACGATTGATGCGATCCAGCGCCAGATAGATCACCGGCGTGGTGTAGAGCGTCAGGATCTGGCTGAGCAGCAGACCGCCGATGATCGACACACCGAGCGGGAAGCGCAGCTCTGCGCCGGTGCCGCTTTCGATCGCCAGCGGCAACGCACCAAACAATGCCGCCAGCGTGGTCATCATGATCGGCCGGAACCGCAGTAGACAGGCTTCGACGATCGCCGCTTCCGGTGCCATGCCGCGATTGCGTTCGGCATCCAGCGCAAAGTCGATCATCATGATCGCGTTCTTCTTGACGATGCCCATCAACAGGATGATGCCGATCAGGCCGATAACCGACAGGTCCTGCCCGGTCAGCATCAGCGCGAGGATCGCACCGACACCTGCCGATGGCAGCGTCGAGAGAATCGTGATCGGATGAATGTAGCTCTCATAGAGCACACCGAGCACGATATAGATCGTCACCAGTGCAGCGAGGATCAGCCAGGGCTGGCCGGACAGCGATTTGGAGAATTCTGCAGCGTCGCCGGAGAACATCCCGACGATGCTGGTCGGCATACCGATCCGGGTCTCGATCTTCTTCACTTCATCGACCGCATCCCCAAGCGCTTCGTTCGGCCCGAGGTTGAAGCTGAGCGAGATCGCCGGGAATTGCGCCTGATGCGAGATCGCCAGCGGCGCTGTCGTGCGAGTCAGTGTGGCCACAGCCGATAGCGGCACCTGCGCGCCTGCTACACCGGGCAGATACAGTTTCGACAGCACGTCGGGATCGCGCTGCTGCGACGGCAATGCTTCAAGCACGACGCGGTACTGATTGGCCTGACCGTAGATGGTCGAAATCTGGCGCTGCGCGAAGGCATCATTCAGAGTGTCGGTGACGCCCTGCAGATTGACGCCGAGCTGACCGGCACGCTGCCGATTGATATCGAGCGATGCTCGCAATCCACCGGTCTGGGCTTCCGAGGACACGTCTCGGAACATCGGATCGCGGCGCAACTCAGCAACGAGCTTCTGTGACCACTCGGTCACCTGCGCCGCGTCGGTCCCTGTCAGCGTATATTGGTACTGCGAGCGACTGCTCTGTGTACTGATCTGGATATCCTGCACGGGCTGGAAATACACGGTCATACCCGGGATCGCCGCGACGCGATCCTTGAGCCGCGCTATCACGGCATTCATGTCATCCTTGCGCTCACCGCGCGGCTTCAGGGTCATCACGAGCCGACCGACATTGGTGGTCGGATTGACCGAGCCGCCGCCGATCACCGAGATGATTCCCGTCACATCCGGATCTGCCTGGATCGCCGCTGCCGCCGCGCTCTGTCGGCTCTGCATCTCTGCGAATGACACGTCGGCGCCGGCCTCCGTCACGGCAGTGATCGAGGCAGTGTCCTGCAGCGGCAGGAAGCCCTTGGGGGCGATGACATAGAGGCCCAGCGTCGCGACGATGGTCAAGAACGTGACCACGAGTGTACCCGCCTGATGCTGCAGCACCCACAACAGCGTGCGATGATAAAACGCCACCATCCGGTCGATACCGCGGCTGACGGCCCCGAGACCGGGCACCTGCCATTCATCCTTGGTGTGCTTCAAAAGCCGCGAGCACATCATCGGCGTCAGCGTCAGCGAGACCACGGCGGACATGACGACGGCGATGGTCAGCGTCATCGCGAATTCACGGAACATGCGGCCCACAAGACCGGACATGAATAGCAGCGGGATGAACACCGCGATCAGCGACACCGTCAGCGAGATGACCGTAAAGCCGATTTCTTTCGCGCCTGCCAGTGCCGCTTCCATCGGGCTCTCGCCCTCTTCCATGTGACGGACGATGTTCTCGATCATCACGATGGCGTCGTCGACCACGAAGCCGGTGCCGATGGTCAGCGCCATCAGGCTAAGATTGTCGAGGCTGAAGCCGGCGAAATACATCACGCCGAAGGACGTGATCAGCGACAGCGGTAGGGCCACGCCGGCAATCAGCGTTGCCCGCAGCGACCGGAGGAACAGCAGCACCACCAAAGTCACGAGGATGACGGACAACACCAGCGTGAATTGCACGTCATGGACCGAGGCGCGGATGGTCACGGTGCGATCGCTCACGATGGTCAGCTTGACGCCGGCCGGCATCGCGCGCTGTACCTTCGGAATTTCCTCGCGGATCTGGCGAACGACCTCGATGACATTTGCACCGGGCTGACGCTGGATCTCGATGATGACGGCAGGCGTGCCTTGATACCAACCGCCAGTGCGGTCGTTTTCCAGCCCATCGACGATCTGCGCGATGTCGCCGATGGTGACGGGCGATCCGTTGCGGTAGGCGATGATGATCGGCCTGTACGCATCCGCTGCAACGATCTGGTCGTTGGCCGCAATCGTATAGGCCTGCTGTGCGCCATCGAGTGAGCCCTTGGGGCCCGACACATTGGCGCCGGCAATTGCCGCGCGCAGGTCCTCCATCGCGATGCCGTAGGCAGCGAGCCGCGCCAGATCCGCCTGCACCCGCACCGCCGGCTTCAAGCCGCCCAACACGGCAACGCGCCCGACACCCGAGATCTGGCTGAGCCGCTGCGCCAGCAACGTATCGGACAGATCGCTCATCGATCGCAGCGAGATCGTGTCCGAGGTCAGCGCCAACGTCATCACAGGCGCGTCGGCCGGATTGACCTTCGCGTAGACCGGTGGATATGGCAGGTTCTTCGGCAGAACGCCGGCGGCGGCATTGATCGCCGCCTGCACGTCCTGGGTCGCGCCATCGATATCGCGGTTCAGATCGAACTGCAGCGAGATCTGGCTGACGCCGAACGAGCTCGTCGAGGTCATCGACGACAGCGACGGAATCTGCCCGAGCTGACGCTCCAGAGGCGCGGTGATCAGCGACGCGGTCACTTCGGGGCTCGCGCCCGGCAATTGCGTCGAGACCTGCACAGTCGGGAAATCGACCTGCGGCAGCGCCGACACCGGAAGCCCGAAGTAGCCGAGCGCGCCACCGATCAGCAGCGCGATGCCGAGCAGCGACGTCGCGATGGGCCGGCGGATGAAGGGTTCCGAGACGCTCATGACTGTGCGCTCTTTGGTATCGAAATCATCAACTCAGGCGATCGATCGTGCGAATATCATGGCTACTTCGCTCCCGATGGCGCAGCACTCGGGCTGGCTGGAGGCGGTGTCTGGCCAATCGGTGCCTGCGGATTGCCCTGGCCGCCCGCGCCACCCGAATTCTGGCCGCGCTTGCCGCGACGTTCGCCGGCATCATTGCCCTTGCCCCCGCCACGCTTGCGTGGCGCGAGATCGGCTGTCGGTTCCTGATCATTGGTGCCGACTGACACCTTCGATCCCTCTGCGAGATTGGCAAAGCCCGTGGTGACAACACGCTCGGTCGCCGACAGGCCCTTGGCGATGACAGCCGTGGTCTCGTTCTGCTGCGTAACGGTGACCGGCACCGCCTTGACGATGTCGCCCTCCTCGATCACGTAACTGAACGTGCCGGCGGGACCGCGCTGCACGGCCGAGGTCGGCACCACCATGGCATCCTTCAGCGTCTCGACCTTCAGCCGCACATTAACGAACTGGCCGGGCCAGAGCTGATAATTCGGGTTCGAAAATTCGGCCTTCAGCTTCACGGTGCCGGTGGTTGTATCGACCTGATTGTCGATGCCAGTGAGCGTACCGGTGTCGATGACGGTGACGCCGTCATTGCCGAATACATCGACCAGCAGCGTCCCCTTGGCAGCAGCCGCATTGGCGCGAACAATCTGCTGCTGCGGCAAGCTGAACAGCACAGCGATGGGTTGCAGCTGCGTAATCACCACGAGGCCTGTGGTGTCCGACGCATGGATGATGTTGCCCTGATCGACCTGTCGCAGACCGGCGCGGCCGGAGAGCGGCGCGATGATCTTGGTATAGCTCAGCGTCGCTGCGGCATTGTCGATTGCGGCCTGATCGGCATTCACCAGCGCTTCCTGCTGGGCGACGAGCGACTTCTGGGTGTCGGCCTGCTGCTTGGAGCCAGCGTTTGACGTTGCAAGCTGCTGGTAGCGGATCAGGTCGAGCCGCGCGTTGGCCAGCGTCGCCTCGTCCTGCGCCTTCTTGGCGACGGCCTGATCGTACAGTGCCTTGTAGAGTACCGGATCGATCTCGCCGAGCACGTCGCCGGCCTTGACGTCCTGGCCTTCCTTGAAATTGACCTTGATCAGCTTGCCGTCGACCTGCGCGCGCACGGTGACGTTGTTCAACGCCTTTACCGAACCGACACCATCGAGATAGACCGGCACGTCCTGGATCTTCGGCGTCGCTGCCAGCACCGGCACGGTCATCATGTCCGGACGGAAGCCGCCGCGACCGGCCGTCTGCCGCTGCTGGAACGCGTTCCAGCCGATATAGCCGAGCCCGCCGAGGATCAGCAGTGTCACGGCAATCGACACAGTACGGCGGCGCGCCTTGCCGGCGACCTTGGCAACACCGTCGCCCGTCGCTTTCGCGGCCTCTTTCAACTCCGGCTTAAAGAGCATTGACCGGTCTTTCCATTTTCGGCTCCCAGCCGCCCCCCAGCGCCTGATAGAGGCTGATGATCGCCTGTAGCCGCGCCAGTTGCGCCTGCGACAGGACATCTTCCGCCTGGAACAGCGTCAGCTGGGTGTTTAGCACAGTTACGATGTCAGCGGTTCCAGCGCGCAATTGCTGCTCGGACAGCTCGAAGGCCCGCTTCGACGCCCGGACCACCTCGCGCTGTAGCCGCAGCCGCTCGGTGGTCTGGCGGATCGCGACCAGCGCGTTATCGACGTCGGCAAAGGACTGCACGACCGTCTTGCGATAGGTCTGCAGCAGCTCGTCCTGCCGCGCCTGGGTCAGCTCGAAATTGCCCTGAATGCGCCCGCCATCGAAAATCGGCTGGGTCAGGCCGCCGACGAGGCTGAAGAAGGCGGCATTGGGCTGAAACAGCGAGGCCAGCGCAGCACTCTGATAGCCTCCCGAGCCGGTGAGCTGGATCGAGGGGAAGAACTGCGCCCGGGCGCTGCCGACATTGGCCGTCGCCGAGGCCAACTGCGCTTCCTGCCGGCGGATATCCGGCCGCTGGGTCAACAGCTCTGACGGCAGACCGGGCGTGACGCGCGGGGCTGCGATATTGTTCAGCGAGCCGCCGGCCACGCGCACGCTTTCAGGGGGCCGGGACACCAGCGTCGCCAGCGCATTGACGTTCTGCGCCAGCGTGGTCCGCAGCGGCGGCACCGCAGCGCGTTGATTGGCCAGTACGCTTTCCTGCTGCGCGACATCGAGATCGGTGCCGGTGCCGGCACTGAAGCGCTGTTTGATCGCATCAAGGATGCGCTGCGCGCTAGCGATGTTGCGCTCCGCCGTGCGAATGCGGTCCTGCGAGGTCAGCACCTGGAAATAAGCATTGGCGACGGCCGCCATAGTGGTCAGCGCCACCACGTCGCGGTCGAAGCGATTGGCAGTCGAGGTTTCTTCCGCAGCCAGAGCCGCGTCACGGTTCTTGCCCCAGAAATCGATCTCGTAGCTGGCCGAGAGCGAGGCCGAATAGGTCACCACCTCGCGGCCGCCATTGGTCAGGCCGCTGGAACTGGAGCCCGAAGTCCGCGAATAGGTTTCCTGCCCACCGCCGCCCACGCTGGGCAGCAGCGCGGCGCCGGTGATTCGGGCCTGCGCATCGGCCTGCATGATTCGCGATGTTGCCGCAGCGATATCGAGGTTGACTGTCTGGGCCTCCTCCATCAGCTGCGTCAGTTCCCTGGAACGAAAGCCGCGCCACCAGTCCAGTGTCGGCGTGGCGCCGTTCGGATTGGCCAGCCGTGCCGCCTTGTAGCCCTCGGGAATATCGAGGGCCGGATCAGGCAGATCCTTGGTCAAAATGCAGCCTGCCGAACTGGCAACAACGGCAAAGGCGACGACCGAACGCCCGATCTTTTTCGCGAACACGAGATTCACCGCACGAACATCCGGACAAGGCTCCGCCGCGCGCGCTTTGCGCCGAGATTCGGGGCGTTGGGGTATGCAGCCTGAGACACGTTCACCGGGTGATGCTTGGTCAATGAAACGAGCCCGCATTCTAGCGGCCCAATCATCCTGCGGACAGTGTTCTTACGTGTCGCAACGTGCAAGCGGCATAGATGCGACATACCCGCGAATGAGCGGATTTGCACAGATTCCCCCGATTTTATCGAGCTTTTTGGCCGCTGACAGAAGCGCCCGACAGGTCAGGCTTACGAAGATTTCATGTGTTCATTTGTTGCTGACGCCAAGTTCGCGCTCCCCTGCGCCATTTTGAAACCTGCCGGGAATACCAACCGTAACTTGGTCACGAATTGGCCACAGGGGACTTGGAATGCGCGTCGCAGTCATCGGAACGGGAATTGCCGGCAATGCCGCCGCATGGGCACTGTCAAAGCGCTATCCCGTCACGGTCTACGACCGCGAACTCCGCCCGGGCGGCCACAGCCACACCGTGAGCGTCGATTATGACGGCACCCAGGTCGCCGTCGATATCGGGTTCATCGTCTATAACGAGCTCAATTACCCCGACCTCACCGCGATGTTCGACCATCTTGGCGTCGAGACCGTGGAAAGCTGCATGAGTTTCGCGGTCACCGCCGATGGCGGGCGGTTCGAATGGAAGGGCGGCGGCGATACATGGGCGGATACGGCCAAAGGTCTGTTCGCACAGCCGAGCAACCTGTTCTCGCCCTCCTATCTGCGGATGCTCAAGGATATTCTGATCTTCAACGAGCAGAGCGTGAAGGATCGTGCCGAAGGCCTGCTCGGCGATATGTCGCTCGGCCAGTATTTCCGCTGGCGCAAATTCGCGCCGCGTCTGTTGACCGACTACCTGGGGCCAATGGGTGCCGCGATCTGGTCCGCACCAGCCGACGAGATTCTGGATTTTCCGGTAGAGAACTTCATCGCCTTTTTCAGCAATCACCGTCTGCTGCAATATGATCGCCCGGTTTGGCGCGCGGTCAAAGGCGGCAGCAAGACTTACGTCGAGAAGCTCACGGCCGCATTCGGCGATCACCTGCGCCTCGGCTGCGCGGTGACCGCGATCGAGCGCTCCGCGCATGGGGTTGTGGTCCACGACAGCCACGGTCGCCACGAGACCTACGACCATGTCGTCGTCGCCACGCATAGCGACCAGGCGCTGGCGATGTTGTCAGACCCGAGCGCCGACGAGAGCGCCATTCTCGGCGACATCGGGTATGCGCCGAACATCGTCTACCTGCATCGCGATGCCCGTTTGATGCCAAAGCGACAGAATGCCTGGGCATCCTGGAACTTCCTGCGCTGGCAGCGCAAAAGCAGCCACGTCAACGACGTCGCAGTGACCTACTGGATGAACCGGCTGCAAGGCATTGCCGACGACAAACCGCTGTTCGTCAGCCTCAATCCGCCGTTCGCACCGGATCCCGATCTGACCTTCGGGCGTTACATGTGCGAGCATCCGCAATACAATGCCAGGGCATTTGCGGCACAGAAGCGCCTCGACGAGATCCAGGGCAAGCGCCACACTTGGTTCTGCGGTGCATGGACCGGCTATGGTTTTCACGAGGACGGATTGCGCTCCGGTCTCGCCGTGGCCGAAGCGTTGGGTGCAACCGTGCCATGGCGGGCGCCGCCGCCGGAACTCGCCGAAGCCGCGGAGTAGCGATGCGTGACGTCGTGACCAGCACAACAGCGAAATCGGGCTCAGTAGATGCAACTGCGGCGCTGTATTTTGGGAACGTGATGCATGCGCGGCTCAAGCCGATGGGCCATCGCTTCAGCTACCGCGTGATGAGCCTGTTGATCAATCTCGACCGTCTGGATGACGCGGACAGGATATCACCGCTATTCGGCGTCAATCGTGCCGCGCTGTACAGCTTTCGCGAGTCCGATCATGGCGATCGCGATGGCTCGTCACTGCTTGCGTTTGCGCAGCGCTGTGCGCGGGAGCGTGGCATCGACCTGACCGGCGGACGCGTGGAATTGCTGTGTTACCCTCGCCTGCTCGGTTACACGTTTAATCCGCTCTCGACCTATTTCTGCAGCCGCGCCGATGGCGAGCTTGCTCTGATCATCTACGAGGTCCGCAACACCTTTGGTGACATCCACTCCTACGTCCTGCCGATTCAGCCGGGCGAACAAACAGACGTCGGTATCCGGCAGGAGCAGGACAAGCTGTTTTACGTCTCCCCCTTTATCGATATGCCGATGCGCTATCACTTCCGTGTCTCACCTCCCGGCGCTGACGTGAAGTTGCGCATCCTGGAGACCGACCCGGAGGGGCCGATCCTCGCCGCGACCTTCAATGGCAAGCGGCACGCGCTGACGTCGGGCGCGCTATTGCGCTCGTTCTTCGCGCTTCCGCTGGTGACCGTTAAGATCATGGCCGCCATCCACTGGGAAGCGCTGCGCCTGTGGATCAAGGGCGCCCGATTTGTGCCGCATGAAGCAAGCTCTGCAAGAAATACCCGCTTGGCGAGCGAACAAAGCCGCGCTTATACTCCTGTAAAATCGTCCGCGCGTTGATCGGATTTTGCAACGCACAAGCGCGATCCTGTCCGACAGAAGAGCGGCGGCCACATCCATCCATGCGACTTGAATGCGGACACAGAACCACGAACTCCCTTGGATCTGCAGATGTCTGACCTGATCGTTCTTACTCCGGAAAATGTCGACAAGGCGCTGCCGGATTTGCCGCGCATCGTCCGGCTCGCGCTTAGTTTCGGCTCGCGTCTGCGCCGGGGCACGCTCGACGTGACTTTGCCCGATGGCCGGCGTGTCCGCCTCGGCGGCATGGAACCCGGTCCCGCCGCAGAGATGACGATCAGCAGCTACGCTTTCGCGTCGCGCCTTCTGAATGGCGGCGATATCGGCATCGCGGAAGCCTATCTACACCGCGAATGGGACACGCCGGATCTCACGCAATTCCTGTATCTGTTCTGCGTCAATCACGATCTCATTCAGGTGATGCTCGGCAACAATCCGCTGATGCGCTTCGTCCAGATCGTTCGCCACTGGTTCAACCGCAACACCAAGCGGCAAGCTCGCAAGAACATCTACGCGCATTACGACATCGGCAACGCGTTCTATTCCGCGTGGCTCGATCCGAGCATGACCTATTCGTCTGCGATTTTCGAAGACGGTACGCAGGATCTCACCGCCGCGCAAAACAACAAATATCGCCGGCTTGCAGAAGCGATCGATCTCAAGCCCGGCCAGAAGGTGCTTGAGATCGGTTGCGGCTGGGGTGGCTTTGCCGAATATGCCGCGAAGAACTACGGCGCGCATGTCACCGGTCTCACCATCTCGACCGAGCAGCGCGATTTCGCCCGCAAGCGGATGCAGGACGCGGGCCTCGACGATCAGGTCGAAATCAAGTTTCAGGACTATCGCGACGAGCGCGGCCAGTATGATCGCATCGCCTCCATCGAGATGATTGAGGCCGTCGGCGAACAGTTCTGGCCGCAGTACTTCTCACAATTGCGCGACCGTCTGCTGCCGGGCGGGCTCGTGGGCATTCAGGCCATCACGATCCAAGACAAATTCTTCCAGACCTATCGTCGCGAGGTCGACTTCATCCAGCGCTACGTCTTTCCCGGCGGCATGCTGCCGACGCCCGAGATCCTGAAATCCTTCGGGGTCAGATACGGCGTTCCTGTCATCAAGGAACGCATTTTCGGACTGGATTATGCCAAGACACTGGCGACCTGGAGACATAGTTTCCGCGCGGCCTGGCCGAGCCTGACGCCGCTCGGTTTCGACGACCGGTTCCGGCGGTTGTGGGAATACTACCTGGCCTATTGCGAGGCCGGTTTCCTGTCGGGGAATATCGACGTCCGCCAGGTCGTATTCGCAAAAACCCCATAGCCCGCGCTCTGGACTTTCCGCACTGCGGCACCAGATCTTGAGGCCTGACCCTTCCCTTGTCTGGCCCGGCGGCCTCCACTAGGGTCGCGACAAGATCGACAACCCGAGCGAAGAATTTCAGCACCATGACCTTCAACAAAGACGTCGTCGCGGCGATCGGCAACACGCCTCTGATCAAGCTGAAACGCGCATCCGAACTGACTGGCTGCACCATTCTCGGCAAGGCCGAATTCATGAATCCCGGCCAGTCGGTGAAGGACCGCGCCGGAAAATGGATGATCCTCGAAGCTGAGAAGCGCGGCGATCTGAAGCCCGGCGGTCTCATTGTCGAGTCGACCGCGGGCAATACCGGTATCGGTCTCGCCGTGGTGGCGAGCGCGCGTGGCTATCGCACGCTGATCGTGATCCCGGAGACGCAGAGCCAGGAAAAGAAAGATATGTTGCGGCTCAACGGCGCCGAACTGATCGAAGTGCCGGCGCTGCCGTTCGCCAATCCAAACAACTATCAGCATGTCGGACGACGGCTCGCAGATCAGCTGCGCAAGACCGAGCCGAACGGCGTTCTGTTTGCCGACCAGTGGAACAATCTCGACAACGCCAAAGCCCATTACGAATCGACGGGCCCCGAGATCTGGGAGCAGACTGGCGGCAAGGTGGACGGCTTCATCTCGGCAGTCGGCACCGGGGGCACGCTAGCCGGCACAACCCGCTACCTGAAGGAAAAGAACAACAACATCGTTACGGCCTGCGCCGATCCTGAAGGCTTTGCGATGTATAACTGGTTCAAGCATGGCGAGGCCAAGTCCACGCCCGGCGATTCCATCACGGAAGGCATCGGGATCGGCCGCGTGACGCCGGTCATCGAGACCGCGAAGGTCGACACCGCCTTCCTGATCCCTGACGAGGAAGCCGTCGCTGTGATCTATGACCTGCTCCAGCACGAAGGCCTCTGCCTTGGCGGCTCAACCGGCATCAACATCGCCGGCGCGATCCATCTCGCGAAGGAGTTGGGCCCAGGCAAGACCATCGTCACCATTCTGTGCGACTCCGGCGGCCGCTATCAGTCGAAGCTGTTCAATCCCGACTTCATGCGCAGCAAGAACCTGCCGGTGCCGGCATGGCTGGAGACCAAGAGCGATATCTCGGTGCCGTTCAAGACAGTCTGAGGCGCAGAGCCTCAGCGAAGAATCTGGCTCAGGAACAGCTTCGTCCGAGCGTGCTGCGGATTGGCGAAGAACTTGTCCGGTGTATTCGCCTCGATGATCTGCCCAGCGTCCATGAATACCACCCGGCTGGCGACTTCCCTGGCAAAGCCCATCTCGTGCGTGACCACAAGCATGGTCATGCCCTCGCCGGCGAGATCGACCATGGTGTCGAGCACTTCCTTGACCATTTCGGGGTCCAGCGCTGATGTCGGCTCGTCGAACAGCATGACTTTCGGCGTCATCGTCAGCGCCCGCGCGATCGCCACACGCTGCTGCTGGCCGCCGGAGAGCTGACCGGGATAGGCATTGGCCTTGTCCGGAATGCGCACTCGCTCCAGATACTTCATCGCCGCGGCATCGGCGTCCTTCTTCGGCATATGCCGTACCCAGATCGGCGCCAACGTGCAGTTCTCCAGCACGGTCAGATGCGGAAACAGGTTGAAGCTCTGAAACACCATCCCGACGTCACGCCTGATATCGTCGACGCGGCGCAGGTTGGGACCGAGTTCGATGCCGTCGACGGTGATGCGGCCTTCCTGAAACTCCTCCAGTGCATTGATGCAGCGGATCAGCGTCGATTTGCCCGAGCCTGACGGCCCGCAGATCACGATGCGCTCGCCGCGACCGACCGCAAGATCGATGTCGCGCAGCACGTGGAAATCGCCGAACCATTTGTTGAGGCCGGCAACCGAGACGATGGGATTCACGGATACGGACATGTCACCTCAACTCCGTCGATGCACATTGAGCCGATGCTCGACGAATAGCGAATAGCGCGAGATGCCAAAGCACATCACGAAATACATGATGCCGGTGAAGGCAAAGCCGGTGAACAAGGTCGTTGGCGTCGACCAGTTCGGATCGGCAAAGGATGCGCGGAGCTGACCGAGCAGATCGAATAGCGCGACGATGGACACCAGCGATGTATCCTTCAGCAGCGCGATGAAGCTGTTGACGAGGCCGGGAATGACGTGGCGCAGCGCCTGCGGCATCACCACCAGACGCGTGGTCTTCCAGTGGGACAGGCCCAGCGCACTAGCCGCCTCCGCCTGCCCGCGCGGGATTGCCTGCAGTCCGCCGCGGATCACCTCGGCATTGTAGGCGCCGGCAAACAGCGCGATGCCGATCAGCGCACGCACCAAACCATCGACAGTGAAATTGCCAGGCAGGAACAGCGGTAGCATATAGGTCGCAAAGAACAATACGGTGATCAGCGGCACGCCGCGCCAGAATTCGATGAAGGCGATTGAGAACAGACGGATCAGCGGAATGGTGGAACGGCGGCCGAGTGCAAGCGCGATACCAACTGGCATCGACGTCACGATGCCGGTGATCGACACCACCAGCGTCACCAGTAATCCGCCCCACAGCCGCGTATCGACAATCGGCAATCCGCCGCGATCGAGCCGCAGCAAGGCGATGACGACGGCGATGCCAATAAAGATGGAGATCGTGTTGGCAAGCACGCGCCAGCCGTTGCGAACATGGCCATTCGACAGGAAGACAAGCAGCGAAACGATAATCGTTGTTGCCGCCAGTTCGAACCAGACGGGTTCACCCCGGTTGACGCCTTCGTTGCGCAGCCAGTCGAACGGCAGCGCGACGAGCTGCAGACCCTCTCCGAATGCCACGATGCCGTTGCCAATCAGCGTGAGTGGGTAACCGATGACAGTAACATCGGACAGAAGACCCACACCCCGAAGCCAGCGGCCAATATCCATAAAGTGGACCGCGAAGGTCGACAGACAATCTGCGGCCCAACTGATGCCGAAGCCATTGATGCCACCGCCATACAGCAGGAAGAACGCCACGACGGGGAATGCGAGGAAGAACAGTCCAGCATTCACGCTCTTCGCGGGCAGAGGCGGGATCAGGAGCGGCAGAAGTAGCAGCGCACCGAGCAGGAATGTCAGGTTGACGCGCCAGCGTTCCGGCTCGGGATAAAAGCCGTAGATGAACTGCATGAACTTGGCCTGCACGAACGGCCAGCAGGCGCCAACGGCGTGGTCAACGTTTTCCGGCAGGCACGCCGTGCGGTCCTGCCCATGCCAGACGGCGTCGATCAGCAGGAATTTGACCGTGGGGACAATGGTGAACCACAGCAGCAACAGGCTGACGACAGTCAGCAAAATATTGGTCGGCGAATTCAGCAGCCGTGTCTGCACAAAGCCGATAAAACCCGAGCTGCGCACTGGCGCGGCGCGCTCCACAATCAGTCCTTTTGCAACGAAGCTGGTATCGCTCATGCGCCCATGCTCCGTGAGATACGCCAGCCATAGACGCTCATGATGGCGCTCGTGATCAGCGAAATCACGAGATAGACCGCCATGGTGATGGCGATGATCTCGATGGCCTGCCCGGTCTGGCTCATCGTGGTGCCGGCAAACACCGAAACGAGGTCTGGATAGCCGATGGCGACGGCCAGCGACGAATTCTTGGTGAGGTTGAGATACTGGTTGGTGAGTGGCGGCAGGATCACGCGCATCGCCTGCGGCACCACGATCAGTCGGAGCGTCGCACCCCGGCTAAGTCCAAGCGATGCGCCCGCTTCGGTCTGTCCCTTATGCACCGACTGGACTCCGGCACGCACGATCTCGGCGATGAAGGCGGCGGTGTAGGTCGAGAGCGCCAGTGTCAGCGCGACGAATTCTGGCAGCACACGCAGGCCGCCTGAGAAATTAAAACCTCTCAGCACCGGATACTCGAATGTCACGGGCTTGCCGAGCACGAGCGCCGTCAGAAGTGGCAAGCCGACCAGCAAGCCCAAGGCGATCGGCCAGACGGATATCACACGCCCCTTGGCGAAGAGCTGCTGTCGCGCATAAACACGCAACACCAGCGCAGCGATGATCGCAACGACCACGGCGATCGCGAACGCGGTGAAAGCCTCCGTCCCAATCGGCTTCGGTAATCCAAAGCCACGATTGCTGAGAAAGAAACTGTCCAGCAGCGAGATGCTCTGCCGCGGCTGCGGCAAGCTCGCGAGCACGGCGAGATACCAGAACAGTATCTGGAACAGCAGCGGCAGGTTACGGATCAGTTCGACGTAGCCGCCGGCGATGCGCGCCAGCAGCCAGTTCGGCGACATCCGACCGAGCCCGACGATGAAGCCTATGATGGTCGCAAAGAAGATGCCGATCAACGACACGACCAGCGTGTTCACGAGGCCGACGAAGAACACCTGCAGATAGGTATCGGATTCAGAATACGGGATCAGCGCCTGACTGACGGCGAAGCCCGCAGTATTTGACAGGAAACCGAAGCCGGATGCGATCTTCTGCGCGGCCAGATTGCTGCGCGCATTCTCGACGATCTCATAGCCGATCCAGACAAGGGCCGCGACAAACACGACCTGGAGCACAAAGCCGCTCCAGCCCGCCTGCCCGCCCAGCACGCGTCGCAATTTCGCAGCGAGCTGCAGCGGCGGTTTTCTGGCTTCGGTCGATGTCGCCACGAGCGATGATGCGCTCAGCGGATCGGCGGTGCGTATTGGATGCCGCCCTTGTTCCAGAGCTGATTCAGCCCGCGCGAGATCCCGAGCTTGGAGCCTGCGCCGACATTACGGTCGAACACCTCACCGTAATTACCCGTCGCCTTGATAATGCGTGCGAACCAGTCCTTGGTGAGGCCCAGCGTTTCGCCGAGATTGCCGTCGGTGCCGAAGATACGCTTCAGCTCCGGCTTGTCGGATTTTGCCTGTTCATCGACGTTCTTCTGCGTGATGCCGAGCTCCTCCGCATTGATCATGGCGAACAGCGTCCAGCGCACCACGTCCAGCCACTGATCGTCGCCATGGCGTACCAGCGGGCCGAGCGGCTCCTTGGAGATCACTTCAGGTAACACCGCGTGATCGGCAGGCACGGTGAGCTTCAGGCGTTCCGCATAAAGTTGCGAGAGATCAGCGGTGAAGACGTCGCAGCGGCCCGACTCATAGGCCTTGATGGTTTCGTCGGCGGTCGAGAACGCGATTACCTCATACTTCATGTTGTTGCCCTTGAAGTAGTCGGCAACATTCTGCTCGTTGGTGGTGCCGGTCTGCAGGCAGATCGAGGCGCTGTTGAGTTCGAGCGCCGAGTTCACCTTGAGCGCCTTGCGAACCAGAAAGCCCTGGCCGTCATAGTAATTGATGCCGGCGAAGTTTACGCCAAGCGACGTATCGCGCGACAGCGTCCAGGTCGTATTGCGCGACAGCACGTCGATCTCGCCGGACTGCAAAGCAGTAAAGCGATCCTTCGCCGAGAGCGGCACATATTTCACCTTGGTGGCATCGTTGAAGATCGCCGCCGCGATGCCGCGGCACAGGTCGACGTCGAAGCCTACCCAATTGCCCTTGTCATCCGGCGCCGAGAAGCCCGGCAGGCCCTGGGTGACGCCGCAGGACAGCATGCCGCGGTCCTTCACCGTCTTGAGCGTCTGCGCAGATGCGCCTTGCGCGGTCAGACCAGCGGCAAGAGCGATAGAGAGCATCAGGGTTGCGCGTTTCATGTAAGGCCTCTTTGGGGACGTCAGGACGCTCGGTCGACGCAAAGAATTGAATGACGAGCCTACGGATCAGTTCCATAGCCCTGAATTGCCCGACCGGAAAGGCGAACTACAGCAGAGACGATCTAAAAAGACCGGACGAATCAGCAGGAAATCGCAGATTTCGCGGCATGCCCCTCAACGGGTCGCGGGGGATCGCCGAGGTCCGCAACAGAGAACGATCAGCCAGCCGGGTCAAGGGGTTGACGGCCATCTTCCGTGTCCTCTTAGTGACGGAACCAGCCATTCGGCGCCCGAGATGCCAATGGCCGCGCAACACCTGCAGACTGGCGGCCCCATTATGACAGCTTCGAACGACAATCACGGCACCACCTCGCTCGACACGGACACCGTGATCGTCACCGCCGGCCGCGACACCAAATCGCAGAGGGGCTTCGTTAATCCGCCGGTCGTGCGCGGCTCCACGGTGCTGTATCCGACCGCCGACGACCTCCACGCGCATCGCGGCGAGTTTCAGTATGGGCGCCATGGCACGCCCACCACCAAGGCATTGCAGGAAGCACTGATGGCGCTGGAAGGCCCGCAATGTGCCGGCGTGGGACTCGTGCCGTCGGGCCTCGCCGCGATCTCGACTGCCCTGCTCTCAGTGCTCAAGGCCGGCGATCATCTCCTTGTCAGCGACAGCGCCTATCGGCCGACACGCAATTTCTGCAACGGCATGCTGGCACGCTACGGCATCGAGACCACCTATTTCGATCCGCTGATCGGCGCGGGCATCGAAGCGCTGTTCAAGCCGAATACTCGCGCCGTCCTGATCGAAGCGCCGGGCTCGCAATCATTCGAAATGCCAGATGTGCCTCTCATTGCCGGCATAGCGCATGCGCGCGGCGCTCTGGTGCTCGACGACAACACCTGGGCCACGCCGCTCTATCATCGCTCGCTCGAACAAGGCGTCGATATCAGCATCCAGGCGGCGACCAAATATATCGGCGGCCACTCGGACATCATGTTCGGCACCATCTCCACCAATGACGCAGCGTGGCCGCTGATCAGCGAAGGAATCAGGCTGCTCGGGACATGTGCAGGCCCGGACGACGTCTTCCTCGCGCTGCGCGGACTACGCACGATGTCGGTGCGGCTCGCGCATCATCAGCGCTCGGCGCTAGGGATAGCGCAGTGGCTGGAGACCCGTCCCGAAGTGCTGAAGGTGCTGCATCCCGCTTTGCCCAGCCATCCCGGCCACGCCATCTGGAAGCGCGACTTCACAGGCGCATCCGGTCTGTTCAGCATCATCCTGAAGCCGTCGTCGCAAAAAGCCGTCGATGCCCTACTCGACACCGTCAAGCTGTTCGGCATGGGCTACTCTTGGGGCGGCTTCGAGAGCCTCGTCATCCCGTTCGACTGCTCGGACTATCGCAGTGCGACCAAGTGGGCGCCCGGCGGCCCGGCATTGCGGTTTCATATCGGGCTGGAAAGCGTCGATGATCTGAAGGCTGATCTGGAGCGAGGCTTGGCGGCGTTCAACGCGGCGCTCTAATCGGCGGGGTCGCCAGACAAAGACGCTCAGCTATCGAGCGTCTTTGATCCGCTGCCGCGGTTCTTGATTATCAGCATGATGTTGCGGACATAGATTACGGTGGCAAAAGCCTGACCGAGGATGATCACTGGCTCGCGCTTGGCGATTCCGTAGATCAGCGTCATGAACCCGCCGGCCATGGAGAAGAACCAGAAGGCCATAGGCACCACGCTCTGCCCGGCACGTTCGCTGGAGATCCACTGCACGAGGAAGCGCGCGGTAAAGAGCAGTTGCGCGATCAGGCCAAAGGCAAGCCAGAAATCGAACTTCGCGACGAAGACGTCGTAAATATAGTCGCCAAGCGCCTGACCGTATTGAATCAGCATTTATTTGAACTCGGTTGCGACCGGCGTCGTACGCTTGCGGCGGATCAGCCACCAGACGCCGGCGAGATCCATGATCCCGATCCAGAGTCGGTCGAAAAATCCGTAATTGGACACACCGGAATGGCGAGGCCGATCGGTGACATCGACATAGGCGATGTCGAAGCCCTCGCGACGCACGAGCGCCGGAAGGAAGCGATGCAAACCATCGAAATAAGGCATCGACAAGAACACATCGCGGCGGAATGCCTTCAGACCGCAGCCGGTATCGCGGGTACCGTCCTTCAGGATCGCGTTGCGCACTGCATTGGCGATCTTCGATTGGGCTTTCTTGAAGCCGGTATCCTTGCGGCCAACACGCTGCCCGGCGGCGAGACCAACGCGACCGCCGCCATCCTGAATGGCCGAAATCAGGTTGGGCAGGAATGCCGGATTGTTCTGACCATCGCCATCCAGCGTGGCCACGATGGCGCCGCGGGCGTTGCGCACGCCTGTACGCACGGCGGCCGACTGGCCCGATGATGCGGCGTGATCGATGCGGCGCAGATTGGCGCGCGTCTGCATCAGTTCGGCGAGCCGTGCTGGCGTCGCGTCGGTGGAGCCGTCATTGACGTAGATGATCTCATAGGGCCAACGGCTATCGAGCGCAGCCGTGATCTCGGCGATCAAAGGCGCGACATTGTCCTGCTCGTTGCGCACGGGCACGACAATAGAGACGTCGACGGGGGCAGCTTCGGGAGCGGACAAATCGGAGCTCATGGTTGGAAGCAGATTTTCGCAAGGCCAGCCTGCGGGAACTTGTCGCAGCCAGCCGAACGAAGACCGCTTATTATGGGGCCGCGGTCCCGCGGGCAACCCTTTTGAGATGGCCTGCGGACGGCCCTGGCAGCGGGTCGATCGTACCGTCCTGGTGGATGGTGAAGGCAAGATGCCGGGCCGCAAACCAGTATCGCACGCTCATGGCGCCGATCCAGCCGACCAGCCCGCCGCCGACCACGTCACTGGCATGATGCGCCAGCAGGACGAGCCGACTGGCACAGATGGCGACCGCATAGACGATCATCACCGTGCGCAGCCGCGGCCAGAGCGCAGCGACCGCGAAGGCCAGCGCAAAACTGGTGGTCGCATGGCCCGACGGGAAACTGGCATAGGCCGGCGTCCAGGCGAAATGCGAAAAGTGGAAGGGATCCGCCGCGCCGCTGACAAAAGGCCGGCCACGGCCGAGCATGCCTTTGATGATTTCAGCCACGAAGACCGACAGCGCAACCGACAGAAAGATGTACTGAATGCGCGTGCCGAAGCTGACAAGTACGGCGCGTGACGTGCCGTGCCGCAGTGGCGTCAGCAGGGCCAGCACAATCATGAGCGCGAACAACGCCAGCAGGACATACTCGTCCTTGCCAAAATCCGTAAAAATACGCAGCGGCCACAGGCCGGCCGTGCCGCGCGCCGGCATCAAGCCGATCTCGGTGGCATCGACGATGAACATCAGCGCGATGATGATTACGGCGGTCACGGCGCCAAGCATCAGCGAACGGCGCGCCCAGTAACGCGCGGCTTCGGCACGCCGCGAATGCGACGGTGCACGAACGAGCTGCGCGAACGACTGCCAGAGCAGCACCGTGAGTTGCGACAGATAGGTCTGTGGCTGCGATTTGTCCGGGGCTACCATCACTCGGTCCCTTCGGAGCGATAGATTGCCACCGAAATCGCTTTGCCCTGCGAGAAGTTATAGCCGTCGATACGGGTCGCCATGTTGTAGCGAAGGCCGATGGCCTCGGCGCGCATGGCGAACTGGCGCTCCGAACGCAATTCGACAAGCGCAAAGCGACAGCTGCCCTGCCCGAGGAAATCCGCGGCGCCGGCACCATCAGTGAGCTGTGTGGATGTGCCGGTCATGAACACCAAGCTCGGCTCGTGATATCCCGCTGCCGCAGCCTTGGGACCGACGCAGACCACGTTACGCAGCGCACGTGCGATCTGCACGCTTGGAAACAGCGGCCGGAGCGACGGCAGCAGCACGCCGTAAAAGGCGGCGCTCATGAACAGTGAGGCCACAACTGCATTGAGCAACGAGCGTTCTGCGCGGGCGTTATCATACAGCCACCAGGCAAAGAGGCCGAAGACCAGTGCCGCGGCGGCAAATGGCCAGGCCAGAAACACCGGATGGCGGACGATCGCGACGGCACCGATCTCGGCGACCACAGCGGTCAGCGCCGGGATCGCGAACCACCAGGCCGCGCCGCGCGCCAGCCAATTGCGCGCCAGCACCTGGCGCTCAAGCGCACCGATGACAAGGATGGCGATCGCCGGATAGAGCGGCAGCACGTAATGCGGCAACTTCGTCATCACGACTTCGAACACGATCCAGGACGGGATCAGCCAAGCCAGCAGATATTGTGCACCAGGCTCGCGTCGCGCGCGCCAGATCGCCGGGGTGGCCATACCGGCCAGCGGTGCCCCGGGCCAGAAGGTGATCCAGAACAGCAGGAAATACATGCCCGGAGGCGCGCCGTGGGATTCCTGCGCTGCCAGTTTGCTCAACATGTCGCCGCCGAGCGAATTGGAGAAGAACGCTTGCCCCGACTTCAGGAAGATCGCGACAAACCACGGCAGCACCAGCAATAGCATCCAGACGACGCCAACCAGCGGCCGTAATCGCCACAGCCACCCGACCGAGCGATCCATGATCGCCAGTGCAATGATCGTCAGCCCTACGAACATCAGGATCAGCGGTCCCTTGACGAGAATGCTGATCGCCATCGCCGTCCAGAACACCACCGGCTCCTGCCAGCGGGCCTTGTCGGCCTCCTCGCCGCGCTGCCACGCCAGATAAATCCGCGCCATCGCACCCATCACGGCAATGACCGTCAGCAGCAGCATGGCGTCGGTCTTGGCAAGCCGGGCCTCGACGTTGAGCAGCACCGAACTGCACATGATCAACGCCGCTAATACGGCGCCGCGCCGCGTCAGGAAGGCCAGCGCGGTCCAGTAGGTCAGCAGCACTGCACCAATGGCGCCGATCAGCGATGGCACCCGATAGAGCCAGATGCGGACTTCGGCGTTCTGCAAGCCCAGCGCCTCGGCGGTCTCGACCACGGTCGCCTGCATCCAGTAGATGCCGACCGGCTTCTTGTAGCGGACCTCGTCCTGGAACCGGATGTCGACAAAATCGCCGGTCTCGACCATCTGCTTGGTCGCCTGCGCGAAGCGGGCTTCGTCGCGGTCGATCGGCGGGATGGTGAAGAAGCCCGGCAGAAAAAACAGGAACCCGCAAATCGTCAGGAAAGCGACCACACGAGCATGGCCGGAGCTGACGAAATCAAGCACACGCACCAGTCTGCTGCCCGGATCAACACGGGTTTTCGGCTCACGCGGGGCGCCAAATCGGGGTCTTGGATAGGTCTCGGCCATGCCTGTCGCATACGCTGAAACCGCCGACCGGACAACCAGTTAGCCCGCGCTTATTGGATTCTGACCACAACTGTGTCTGCGGTGCCCATGGCGTCCATAACCGTCAGCCGGACGAAGCCCGGACCAGGCGGATCAACCAGCCGCTGGCGCCGGCTGTCGAGTTCCCCGGCGGCCATGCCGTTGACCAGAACGGTCATGGGCAGAACCCCGCCGGCCACCTTGACCGGCACGGCCAAAAGCTTCCCCTCGCCGCCACTGGCATCGATCCGGGAACCGTTCAGCGGGAACTGGATGTGCAGGGCCTGATCGCTGCCGGTCCGGATCAATTCGCCGACCGGGCGGAACCGGCGCAGTGGCAGCGGCAATTTTGCATTGCTGGCCATCAGCACGCCCTTGGGCGGCTTTGGCAACGGAGCCGGCAGCTTGCCGGTCCGGGCAAAGGCATCGAACAGGATCGGAGCCGCGGCCGTGCGACCGACCAGGCCGGGCACCGGCGCGCCATCGGGTCGGCCGACCCAGACGCCGATGGTCATGCGTCCGTCGAAACCGACCGACCAGGCGTCGCGATAGCCGTAACTGGTGCCGGTCTTGAACGCGATCCGGTTATGCGCGGCATTCTCCGGCGGCGGCGTGCCGATCAGGACATTGCCGACCTGCCAGGCCGCGACCGGGTCCATCAGCCGCAATGGCTCGCGATCGTCGCCCCCATTGGCCTGCATGATTTCCCGCAGCGGCTTCGAGCTGCCGAGCCGCGCCACGCCCGTATAGAGCTGGACGAGGTCCTGCAGCGTGATGCCGACGCCGCCGAGGCCCATGGCGAGACCCGGCGCCTCACCCGGTGGTAGCATCAGATTGCCGCCCGCTTGTTTGAGGCGCGACGACAGCCGCGATGCGCCGACACGATCGAGCAGCGCAATGGCAGGGACATTCAGCGAAAGCTGCAGCGCCTTGCGCACCGGCACGGTGCCCTGGAAGCTCATGTCGAAATTCTCCGGCGCGTAGCTACCGAAACGCACCGGCCGATCCTCGATCAGGCTTTCCGGATGCACGAAGCCATCTTCAAAGGCGAGGCCGTAGATGAACGGCTTCAACGTCGAGCCAGGCGAGCGCACCGCGCGGGTCATATCGACCTGCCCGGCGCGGCGATCGTCGAAATAGTCGGGCGAACCGACATGGGCGAGCACGTCGCCGCTCTCGTTGTCGACTGCGATGATGCCGATGGAGATATTGTTGCCCAGCGCCGCCGCGCGGTCATGCGCGAGACCTTCAAGTACACGCTGGATGCCGGCATCAAGCGCCAGCTTGATAATGGGGCGGTCCTTGTGCAGCGACGTCGCCTGATCCGCGGAATGCGGCGCCAGGATCGGCATTGGCTTGCGCAACTTCGGGACGCTGACGGATTTCGCCTGCATGGCATCGGCAGCCGACACTCTGCCCTCGCCGACCATGCGCTCGAGCACGCGGTCGCGCGCCACGCGGGCATTGCCGGGATGGCGATCAAGCCTGCGATGTTCCGGCGATTGCGGCAGCGCTACGAGCAATGCGGATTCCGCCAGCGACAGTCGCTTCGGCTCCTTGCCGAAATAGGCGATCGACGCGGCGCGAAGACCTTCGAGATTGCCGCCGAACGGCGCCAGCGCCAGATAGAGATCAAGGATCTGATCCTTGCTCATCTGCCGCTCGATCTGCAGCGCCCGGACGGCCTGTCTGATTTTGGCCGATATCGAGCGTTGCTGCCGCGGCTCGATCAACCGTGCGAGTTGCATCGTGATGGTCGAGCCACCCGACACGATCTCGCCGCGCGTCACGAGTTGAAGCGCGGCGCGGCCGAGCGCCAGTGGATCGACGCCATGATGGCTGTAGAAGCGCTTGTCTTCATAGCCGAGCAGTATCTTGAGATAACCGGGATCGACTGAGGTCCTGGCATCAACCGGAAGCCGCCAGCGTCCATCGGACATGGCATAGGCGCGCAGGAGCTTGCCGTTGCGATCAATGACGGTGGTGGAGATCTTCCGCGCTTGTTCGAGGGGGAGCGGGCCAAGAGAGGCCACCCACGCGGCAAATGAAAGACCTCCGAGGGCCACAATGGCGGCCACAGAGATCAACGTTTTCCGGGTGCGCTTCCAGCCCCTACTCACGTCATGGCCGGGTTTGTCCCGGCCATCCACGCCTTGGCAACCCGTTACAGAAGACGTGGATGCCCGGGACAAGCCCGGGCATGACGGCGCTTCTGTTGTTAGCCTCTCACTCATTTCGCCTTCGCGACCTCGATCGAGCCCGTTCCCGTCCGCCCGTAGCGCGACGGATTATACATGTCCTCCACATAGGCCTGCGGCAGCACGTACTTCCCGGGCGACACCGCGCGGACGATGTAAGCGACGGTGAACACCGCCTTGTCGTCGCTCTTCCGGTCGATCGCCGCGGTGAAGCGGTCATCGCGGAATTCGGTGTTCTCAGGTTCTTCGCCATCCTCGATCCAGTCCAGCGTGCCGCTGTCACCCGACGACACCAGATGCGGATTGTCGATCTCGAAACCAGCCGGCAGATAGTCGGCCACCATGATGTGTCCGTATTCCGGCTTGGCTTCCGTGATCTTCAGCACCACGGCGAAGCGATCATTCTGTTTCGCCTTGGTGACGTCGGCAGGCTTGCCGTCGAGCGTGAAGTAATTGCGCTCGATCTTGAAGCCGTTGGACGCGGCCGGCTCCGGCGTGATCGGCGAACCCGAAACCGAAACAACCGCCTGCACCGGCGTGTCGCCGGTATTGGTGATCTTGATCGGCTGGCCCGTCATCTCCGCGGCCTTGTAGCTGCGATAGAGTGCGGTCTTCACCGGCGAACCGTTGACGTCCAGCGCCAGCGTATTCGCTTCCTTGGCCAGCGCACGCGACGCCAGCACCAACCACGCGTTTTCCTGCGTGGAGGTGAACGGCGTCAGACCGCGCGCGGCTTCGACACGCTGAACCGCCTGCGTCAGTGTTGCGCGCGGCGCATTGCCTTCGCTGGCGAGCGAGACCAGAGCAGCAGCGTCGCGGAGCGCCGAGCCATAATCGACGCGGCCGAATTCGATCGCCGGCTTCGGCGCTAGGCTTTCGACGGCCGCCGCATAGACACGTTCCGCGCGGGCACGGTCACCGACGAGCGCCAGCGCCGCCGCCAGCTGCGACTTGGCAATCGGCGTTGCCAGGTTCTTCAGCTTGGTATCGGCGAGATAGCGCAGGTCGCCGATGGGCGCGGTGCCGTTCTTGGCCAGCACATAGAGACCGTAAGCGAGATCGCGACCGCCGTCCTTTTCCGGCTCGGCGGCATTGACGACCGAGTTGCGGACGCGGTCCAGCGCCGCACGGAACAGAACGTCCGGCACCACAAAACCCTTTTCGCGGGCGCGGGTCAGGAAGTCCGTGACGTAGGCATCGAGCCACGCATCGTCGCCACCCGCCGACCACAGACCGAACGAACCGTTCGAGCCCTGACGCGCCAGCAGTCTGTCGATGGAATCCTTGATGCGCTGATCGACACCTGCGTCCATTGCCAGATGCGCGCCGGCCGCGAGGTCGTTGACATAGAGCAACGGCATCGCGCGGCTGGTGATCTGCTCGGAGCAGCCATAGGGATAGCGATCCAGTGCCTTCAGGATGGTCGCCGCATCAAGTGCCGTGGACAGGCTGACCGACAGCGAGACGCCGCCGGTGCCCGATACGAGATCGGAGAACATATCCGACGTCAGTGTCAGACTCTCGCCCTTCGCCAGCGTCCGGATCGAGCGCCGCGCCAGCACCTGCGTGGCCGCCTTGACGTCGAGCACATAGTGCCGTGCCAGTGTCAGCCCGTTCGGTCCCTTGATATCGACGTCGAACTGGGCCGTGCCGGCACCGGATGCATCGATGGCCAGCGCCATCGAGGTCCGCTGTTTGGCCGCGAGCTTGATCGTCGTCGCTGGATTGCCGGTCACCTTGACGGGGCCGGAGGTCTTTACAGCGATGGTGTAGTCGCCGGGGGCACCTTCGACATTGTCGAGATCGAAGCTCATCGTGCCCTTGTCACCGGACAGCAGGAACCGCGGCAGCGTCGCCGTCAGGACCACGGGATCGCGCACCGTGACGTCCACGGTCGCGCGGCCCAGCTTGGTCGCGGTCCAGGCCACGGCCATCACGCGGGCGGTGCCGGCGAATTCGGGAATCTCGAACTCGATCTGCGCAGTGCCGTCGGCAGCCACGGTGACGATGCCGGAATACAGCGCCATCGGCTTTTGAGTGGGCGGCGAGCCCTCGATCTGCGCGCCGGCGCTATCACCGCCAGTGCGCAACTGGCCGCGGGTGCCCTGCATGCCGTCGATCAACTGCCCATAGATGTCGCGAATTTCCGACGTCATGCGCCGCTGGCCGAGATAATAGTCATCCGGCGCCGGTGGCTTGTAGTTGGTCAGGTTGAGAATACCGACATCGACCGCGGCAACGACGATCTTGGCGTCCTCACCGGGATTGAGCCCGCCGAGTTTCACCGGCAGTTTCAGCGTCGTGCTGGGCCGGATCAGCGCGGGCGGCGACAGTGCCACGTCGAGCGTACGCGCCTTCTTGTCGATACCGAACCACTTCAAACCGATGGCACGGCCAGGCATCCGCTTGGCGGCGGCATCAAGCGGCCGACGCAACGTGGCCACCACATAAGCGCCTGTGCCCCAGTCCTTGCCGACCGGAATTTTGATCTGCGATGCGCCTTCCTTGACCTGAATGCTCTGGGTGGTCAGCAGGCGGTCGCCAAGTACATTGATGGTCAGCAGGCCGGCGGTGCGGGCATTGACCGAAACGATCATGGTGTCGCCCGACAGATATTCCGGCTTGTCGATGGAGGTCTCCAGCAGGTCCGGCGTATCGGCGCTGCCGTCGGAATACCAGCCGACATCGAACTGCACCGAGGTGATCGGACCGTCGGCTTCATTCGATTTCACGTCGAGACGATAGCGGCCGGGCTGCGGCTGCAGCGAGATGCGGGCTGGAGCATTGGCGGCGACGGTGAGGTCACCATCGGCCACGCGCTTGGTCGACTTGACCGGCTCATAGTCCCAGGACGAATTCTGCCGATACCACTGGTAGCGGGATTCCATCTTGAGCAATTCGTAACGCAGGCCGCTACGGGCCAGCGAGGTTCCCTCGGGCGAGACGACCACCACGTCGAAGGCTGCGTTGTCGCCCTCGGCGACGTTCTTGTCCTTGAACAGCGGCTTCACGCCGATCATCAGTGCACTGGGGGCAACCGGCAGCACAAACTTGCGCTCGACGGCGCGACCGCCGGCTTCTGTCATGCGGATGAATATCTGGGCCTCCTGCGGCCGGGTCGAAGACGGCGGCTTGGCGAGGCTGACGGGGAACGTCGCGACGCCGTTGGCATCGGCCTCCGGCAGGCCTTCGATCGGCGTCCGCTCATTGCTGGCGGTTTCCTCGTCGGCCACGCCGAACTGATAGCCGACGAATCCCGGACGGTTCGCGGCAGGGCTGACAAGCAGATCGCCTTCGAGCTGCAGGCCCGACGCGGGCGCGCCATAGAGGAAGCGACCATCCACCTTAAGTTCTACAGGAGCATCAGCTTTGATCAGCTTATCCTTGGAAGATATGTCAAATTCAATCCGATCCGGGACGTAATCATCGACCATGAAGGTAGTCTCGCCGACCGATGGCGCCTTCGGATCGGTGAAGGCACGAACGCGCCAGGTGCCCGTTGGAACCGCCGAATTCAGTGGCAGTGTCAGGCTGCGACCGCCTGCGCCTTGGTCCTGCAGGACAGCGCGGCGGAACTCGACGCCATCCGGGCGCTCGACGACGAGCGTCATCGGCCCAGAGGTCACCGCATTGCCCTGCCCGTCGCGCAACAGCGCGGTGAGATAGACCGTCTCGCCGGAGCGATAGACGCCGCGTTCGGCATAGACGAAGGCGTCTGCGCCGGCAGGAACAGCCCGGCCCGAGACGCCGCGATCACTGAGATCGAAGGCGTTCGATTTGAGACTCAGAAACGCATAGTCATTCTTGTCGCCGGTAACCGTGAGCATCGCCGGCGACAGACTGCCCTCGCCCTTCGCGAGGCCCGCTTCGAACAGCACATGGCCGGAGTCGTCGGTCTTCCTGGTCGCGAGAATTTCGTTATTGCGCGCGACGAGGCGCACGTCTGCCTTGGCCATCGGATCGGTCGAGGCCAGCGAATTGACGAACACATGAATCCCGTCATTGCCGGAGAAGGCGGTCAGGCCCAGATCCGAGACGATGAACCACTGGGTCGCCAGCGAGCCATCGTCATCGCTGCCGCCGGACCCCGGTCCCTTGGCCGCCGCGGTCATCACATAGACGCCAGGCTGCAACTCACCGATCGCCTGATCGACCGGGAATGCCGTGGTAACGTCGGCGTTCAACGTGGACGCCGTCGCCAGTTCGCCGGTCCAGACCTTCACGCCTCGCTCGTCGCCGAGGCTTTCAAGCTGGTACTTGCTCAGCGCCGTCTGGAAGTCGCTGCCGATGACAGTGTTGATCAGGTTGCGATCGCCGATCCGGAACACATTGACGGTGACCGCCTGGGTGTTGACCGAGACCACGGGGATGCCCTGCTGGCCTGTGCGCGGCAGCACATAGGCGCGGCCGGTGAAACGCACGAACGGCTTGCGGTCGCGCACATAGATGTTGAACTCGGCCGATTTCGGCAGACTCTCCTTCACCGTCGACGGCAGGCCGGCGCGCAGGTTGATGTTGTAGCGCTCGCCATGCTTGAGGCCTTCGACGCAGAGCTGCTTCTCGTCGGAGGTCAGTGCCGGCTTGTCGCTGCCGGCCAGCGCCAGGAACGGCGCGAAATCCACCCGCTTGGCGAGCTCCTCGGAGAACTGGAAACAGGCCCGCGGCGAGGCGGAATCAGAGTCCACTGTGTAATCGAGCAGCCGGAAGCCGTGATCGTCGCGCAGCTTCTCGTATTGGCCGCGCACATCGGCGACCTCGCGCATCTCGAGCGACAGGCGTAGCGCGTCCAGCGCCGGGCGCCACAGTCTGCGTTCTTCCATGGCTCGGCCGAGCACGGCCAGCGCCTCGGCCTCCTCGCCGGCATTACCTGCCCGCTGATAGGCGATGTAGGCCGCGGTCGCGGCGCGCTCGCGCAGGAAGGTGGTTTCGGACGAGGTTGCCGGGCGGATCTGGAAGATCGTCTTGGCGAGCCGCAGCCAGTTGGCGCTGTCATCGGGCGCAATCGCCACGATCTGGCCAAGCGTCTGCAGACCGGCGCGGAAATCGGAGCGTTTAAAGGCGGCGTCCGCATCGGTGCGCAGTGTTGCCGCGCTCTTGGCGATGGGTCCGGCCTCCTTCTTGATCTGCGCCTCGAGCTTGATCGCGGAATCCACCAGTTCATCCCGCCGGAAAGCCTTGTCGGCCGCGTGAGCCGAGACGAGGCCGAACGCCAGCGTGGCGCAGACACTAACGGCGCGAACCAGACCAATCATGGACAACTCCCCTGCACGGACGAATGCCGCCTGGATTCGAATGTGCGTAAAAATGGTGACGGACTCATGGCCAGCTTGTTCGCGAGTCTCCCGACCAGCGCAACACGAGACACGACGATTGCCGGCAACATCATGTGACGAACCTGGGTAACTCAAATCGCAGCGCCACTCGCAAGTCACGGCGCATCATGGCGGCGGGCCTTGCCGAAAGCAAAGCCACGTTACCGCCGATTGGTCGCGCCTGTGCGGGAAACGGTTCGAGCGCGCGCTGGCGATTTTGGTGACAGTTTTACAACGCGCCGGACGCGCATGAACGGCCGGCCGGACCCGTCGTCGCTCCGCGCGTTTTAATCAAACGCGACACGTTAAGACTAAAAGCAGCCTGCTGGGGACGACCGGAGATCATCGGTACCCAAGACTTACAACTGCGGTCAGATGGGTGCGCTTTGCGGCATCGGATGATCACGGAGATCACCCGACCGCTCGGTCCTTCTGGGTGCATCGCATCATGATCGAACTTCTTTTGGCGACAAGTTCACTGGCGGGCCTCGCCGTCGGACTCGTCGGCCCCGTGTGGCTCATTATCGTGACGACCGTGCTGGTCGCCGTCCTGTCCGCCGTCATGACATGGAGCCAGGGATTTTCAGCGCTGGGCGGCATTGCCGTCACGACAGGATGCCTGATCGCGTGCCAGATCTCCTATATGGCCGGCCGTTTCGTGACCAGGCAATATGGCTTCCCGGAGCAGCTATTTGAGGATGACGTCGACGGCGAGCCAGGCGAGACCGGCCAGCGCGGCATCGCCGATGACAATGGCAAGGACGGCAAGCCACCATCGCGGCCCCCGCCGTCGGAGCCTTAAGGTCCGCCAGTCTGCCGAAGCCGAATCTGCGAGACGATCCCCGAACGGGACAGGAATCGAAGCCACGTCAAAGGCACAGACGGACGTTCGGTTTTGGGACGAAAAGCGGATCAAGTCGGCACACTTTCTGGCTGAAATCGCGGCTTCACCGCTCAATCAGCAAGAGAAAGGCCAGCTCACCGACCGCCCAAACGCTTGAAAACCGTGTCCGAATCCGGCCAATTCACTCGGTCTGTCCAAGCCATACCGACGATGATATGACGACGCGCCGGTCCCATAGCTCAACTGGATAGAGTAACGGATTTCTACTCCGTGGGTTGCAGGTTCGAATCCTGCTGGGATCGCCAGCAATTTTCTCATCACATCAATAACATGACAGCGTATCGCGTTCGTTCTTTTGCCGATTTCCGTGTTGCGCCGTGTAATTGCTAACCCCCTTTGATTTCAGGTTTTCCCGTCTAGCCCCGCTGAGGGCGCGCAACACGAGATTCCTAAATCGTTCTCCCGAAACGATCATGCCTGGGAAGACATCGGGATGATCTTGGCGCGCCTCGCGCTTGAGACGACGGCAAATGTTCAATACCTCTCAAGCATTCACCAAGTCGCTTGTGCAGTCCTATGTCGATCACAACCATCATCGTCGGCTGCACGTTGGCAAACGGCGCGCTAGTGCCGTGCTTCGCCGGTGAATGCTGAAGTGAGACCCACTTACCGGGAGTGACTAAGAACGCGTGGCGACTCTAACGATGTCGTTAAACGCGACGGAAAGCGATAGCGCGCGAAACTGATCGAGGACGAGTTCTTATCGCGCCGCCATCGTTGCCACTGTGTACTATCCATTCGCCGTTGGAAGCTTGCCCCGTTATGATCCCGACATGATGTGGCCAGACCACAACTACTCCAATGCCCGGGCCTCCGGCGCTCGAACCAACGCGCGCCCATTCGCGAGCACGAGCAAGACGTCGATCGGATTGATGAAGGTATTTGCTGAGGTATGTCCCACACCACGCGCGCGCTCGGTGATGACTTCCCTTGCGGGCTTCAGCCTGTGATGCAAAGCAGATAATCGCACAAGCAAGCAATGCGCTTTTCGACATAGCGTTACTCCGTATGAATGAAATGACCAACTTTCAAAAGCGGTCTTCAAACTTACGGTGTGTCCTTCAGTTCCTTGTTTTCCTTTCTGAAAGATCTAAATCGCGCGAGAACAAGGACGAGCGGTAACTGGACACATTGTAGTATCGAAGAGGATTGCGCATCCAATGTTGAAGCGGTGCTACGCTAAGGCAACGCCGCCGCAAGAGCAGCGAATGGTCATGTTGATTCTCCGGGGTGACGACGTTACGTCGGGTTGCGCTTATTAGAACTCGCGCTGGTTTTCGAAAGAGATCGACCAACTGCTCGTCGCGCAGTACGTCGATAGTACACGGTCACCGCATCTCCACGATTTCTCTGCTCGTATAGCGGGCTTCCACTCCGTGGGTTGCAGGTTCGAATCCCGCCGGAATCGCCATCCTGTCCAATGAAATGGCGTCGTGGCATCAGCCCGGACAGGCTGCGCCCGTCTTTGCCCAAGCTTCCACGAGAGCGCCCGCCTCCGCCTGCGTGCCCGGCGCAGGCGCACGTCCGTAACCCGGTGCCCAGGCCCAGCCGACCAGCGTATCCTTGCCGATATGATCGATGAGATCCTCGACTTTGCGGCCGCCATTGCGTGCGGGGTCTTTGATCTGCGCGCAGATCTCTGCGACGGTCTTGCCCTCCCATGCCATCTCGCGCGGCGCGAGGTGCCATTCGTGATGACCGGGGATGCGGCCGGGTTCGAAATTGGCATCTTTGTGACAGGAGTTGCAGCGCATCGCCGCGGTGCCGTGGCCATCGGGCCCACGCGTCACCGGCGGCTGATGCAGACGACGCGTATCGCCCTGCCGCGGCATGTCGCCGGCGGGATGGCAGTTCACGCAGCGCGGATGCGTCAGCACCTTGCCGAGTTCGGTGAAGATCGCCGCCGAGCGTGCATTGATATCGGCGATGCCATTGAAGCTCTCCAGACTAGCCAGCCCTTTCGACGTACCCTGCCCGGCCGCATAGGCCGTGAGCATGCTCATCCCAAGCGTCGCGACGACAACCAATATTTTGACGCGCGTCTCGGCTCTCATCCGCGCGGCTCCTGAATGAGATAGCGCTTCGCGTCGCTGAGGATCACGTCGAGCACGGCCTCATGATATTTGAAGTAGCCGGTGCAGCGACACAGATGCCCGTCGAGCGCCTCGGCGATCCGCTCTTCAAGGCCCCCGCGCGGCACAGGCGTCTTTGCCAGCTGCTCGAGCAGCACCTGCCCTTCATTGAGAAAACCGGCGGTACAGTAACCGCACTGGAACGCGAAATGCCTGATGAAGGCCTTCTGCAGCGGCGACAGTTCGCCGTTCTTGGCGTGGCCCTCGACCGTGCGAATGGACTTTCCGTGGAAGCTCGCCGCCGAGGTCACGCAGGTCGGATTGGTGTGGCAGGTGCCGTCGGGCTCGTCGACGATCACGACACAGCTCAGACACTGCGCGGCGCCGCAGCCGAACTTGGTGCCGGTCATGCCCAGATATTCACGCAGGAAGTCGTTCATGGAGAGATCGTCGCGCACCTCGGTGGGCGCATGGACCTGTCCATTGATGGTGATGCTCAGTGTCGTCACGCGAGCGCTCCCTTGAGCATGGCCTGTGTCACCGGCAGCGCCGCAAAGCGGTGACCGATGGCGTCATGGATGGCGTTGAGCAATGCCGGCACGATGGGGATCATCACCACCTCGGCCATGCCCTTCGGCAATTCGTCCGGCGTCAGTGGCGGCATCAGCTCGATCTCCACGTCGCGCAGCGACAGATCCGATCCTCGCGCCACCAGGTACTGGCCGAGATTCCATTGTCCGTTACCGGGGCCCCCCTCGAACGGCGGCAGCGTTTCCAGCAGCGCGTAGCCGACGCCCATGGCGAAGCCGCCCTGTGCCTGGCCGAGAACAACCTCCGGCACCAGCGCCTGCCCGCATTCGAATGCGGTATAGGCTTTGGCGATGCGCAGCGCGCCGGTCGCTTTCTCGATCTCGACACGCACCGTTGCGCCGCATGCCGCTGTATAGGCCGTGCCCATCCGGTTGTTATCGGTCGGCGGAAACAGCACGCTGGCGCGATTGATGCGCGTGAACTTGCCGGCGCCACGACGCAGCGCGAGCCCGTCGATCTCGGCGCGATACTGCTCGCCATTAATGGGGAAACGTGCGCGTGCCCACGCCCAGCGCGAGAACCCGTGCGCCACGGCGCCGGTGACCAGATTGCGCGCATGGGCCGCGGCGGCAAGTTTGTCCAGCGGCAGCGACGGCAGGCCCGCCATCGTGAGCTGTCCGTCCTTCCACTGCGCCTTGGCAAAGTCCTTGGCGCGTGGATCGCGCGGGCCGATATTCCATAGCGCCAGCGCCGCCGGCCACAGACCGAAGCGGAAGATCACCCGCGCTGCTTCCGCCGCGGCATGGGTACCGACGTGGGCGCCTATGGAGGCTGAGGTGGCCGAACTGATCGACGGCACCCAGCGCGGATCCTTCTCGGCTCTGTCCTGGGTCTTCTGGTCCATGGTGTAGCAATCACCGGAGGTCACCAGCTCCATCGCATCGAACACGCCGACCTGCGACACAGCCACCTCGTCAGCGATGCTGCCGAGATGCAATGCTACGCGATTGGCCAGCGCCGTGCCGATGCCGTTGCCCATCTCGACATGGTCGCAGAAGATCGCGATCCTGCCGTCGGGGCTGAGTTCAACGCGACCGTTCGAACTATCGCCGCCGGTGCCGTAGTCCTTGGTCACACAGGCGACGCCGGTGCCGACCAGTATGCTACTGGCCGCGCGCGCCTTCTCTGCAGCTCGTTGCTGCCAGATCGCGTGCTGCTCGAGCTTGTCGAGAACCTCCAAGCTCCGCACCGAGACGATATAGGGATTGCCGGTCATGGTGCGGCCATCCTGCTTCAGGGCATTACGTCGCCGGAAGTCGATGGGATCGAGCTTCAGCGCAAGCGCCGCCTCGTCGATCAGAACTTCCAGCGCGGTCATGGTCTGCAGCGAACCGTAGCCGCGCATCGAACCCGCGGTCACGCCGCGGGTATGCTCCGCCACAGTCGTCACATCGACCTTCGGCACGTCATAGATACCAATCGCGGCCGTTGCGGCGCAGGTGGCGACATTGGCCGAGAAATTGGCGAGACCACCGCCATCGAGCACGTGATCGGCGGCGAAGGCCGTGATCTTGCCAGAGGCGCGATCGACAGACATGCGCGAGCGCATCTTGATGGCGTGGCGTTTGATGCCAGCCTGAAATTGCTGATACCGATCGTGCGCCAGCCGCACCGGACGGTCCGGGAAGAATATCGCCGCCAGCGTCACATAGAAAATGAATGGCGTATGGTCGCGGCCGCCGAAACCGCCCCCCACATAGGCGAATTGCGCGTTGATCGCACTCGGCTTGAACGGCGCCTTGGTTTCGCCAAGCAGAAACGCGATTGATTCCGCCGCTTCATAGGGCGACTGCACGCCCAGCACCAGTTCGAGCGCCTTGTCTTTTGCGCTGTACCAGCCCAGCCCGCATTCCGGCTCCATAAACATCGGATCGACAGACTGCGTATCGAAGATGCGGTCCAGTACCAGAGCCGACGTTTCGCTTGCGGTGATCTCGGCGCGGATTTTGTCGCCGTACACGGCAGCCTTCTCGTAACCGGCCTCGTTCTTGTGCGCGGTCGAGGACCATACCGGCAGCGCGGACGCCTGGGTACGGCCGGGCGTGACCCAGCCGGCAAGGACTGGCGAGTAGACATCGGGCGCATCGGGCGTGGCGCCGGCAACGCGGGTGAAACGATACGCCGCATAATTCGGCATTACGATCGGGCCGGTCTCCTCGCCAAACTGCACGAAGGTGCCGTCGCGCAAGGCGATCCGCGCCCGGTCATAGCTGTCGAACTGCTCGAAGATCAGCAACGCAACGGGCTGGCCCATATAGAGCGGCGTCTTCCCGACGGGACAGAACAGATCGCCTTCATAATAGGCGGGCACGCGGATGTTGACCTCGGCGAGATCCGCCGCGGTGACGATTACCGTTGGCTTCAGCGCTCCGCTCAGCCGCGCGAGGTCCATGCCAAGATAGACATGGGTGGCGTCGGGCGCGCGCACCAAAATCGCATGCGAGGTTTTCTCGGGCCAGCCCGGCAGGTCATTCGCCCGGAAATCCGACGCATAGAGTTTCGAGCCGGTGACCTTGGCAACGCCATCGACACGACCGGCACCGCCGATAGCGGGATTCAACTTGCCCCGCCCCGGCAGTGTCTCGCGTGCCGGGAACGCCACCGGCTCCGCCGCAGCTAGATGTGACAGGCTGAGCGAAATACCGCCCGCCGATACCCATTTCATGAACTCGCGACGCGAAGTCCGCATGCTTCCACCCCTGATCGACAGCCGTCCGCCGCCGCGCCGATTACTTGAGATCGGCGATGGTGGCCGGCCCCGGTCCAGTCGTGATCAGCGTCGGCCACTGGTTGGAGCCGAACGGCACCACGGGCGGCAGGAACGGCGTCATGCCGCGCTTGGCGCTTTCGGCGATGATGGCTGCGCGGGCGTCGCCCCCCATCAATTCATAATCCATCAGGTGATAGTTGCCGAAGAACAGCGAGCCCACCGAGCGATCGGCGATAATGCGGGTCAGCGACTCCAGCATATCGGCCTGCGTGGTGGTGAACGACACGGTCTCGATCAACAGCAGGCGATCGTTGATGGCCTCCGGCGGGAAGAACTGCGCCAGCACGCTGAACAGCACGTTGTTCTGCCGTGCCACATAAATCGTATTGCTGGCGGCATAGGCCTTGTCCCAATCGGGACCCAGCATCTTCTTCCAGTCGCCCAGCACCGTCATCCAGTGATTGACCTGGGTCTGCGCCGCCCAGGCAACGTTCTTGGCCAGATAAGGCGCCTGATTCTTGCCGAACGCCTCCAGCACATCGAAGGGAATGACGCCCTTGGCGATGCATTCGTCCATGAAAGCCAGATTGTTCTGCAGAATGGTGCGATTGTTGTCGCGCCAGTCGGCCTGCATCGGCGTGAGGTCGAGGCCATCGAGCGCCGACTGCATCCGGCTGCGATAGGCCTTCATCGAACCGAGCCAGGACTTGTTGTCGGGA
The DNA here is from genome assembly GCF_051811025.1 of Tardiphaga sp. 813_E8_N1_3. Taxonomy (NCBI): domain Bacteria; kingdom Pseudomonadati; phylum Pseudomonadota; class Alphaproteobacteria; order Hyphomicrobiales; family Nitrobacteraceae; genus Tardiphaga; species Tardiphaga sp. 813_E8_N1_3. The sequence goes on along the minus strand of NZ_JBPWQE010000001.1, from coordinate 2,648,245 downwards.
TTGTTCACATAAGGGCCGACCACCTCGGCCAGCGCCATGGTGCTGTGGCCCACCGACTTGAGCAGCTGATAGACCATCGGCACCGAGGGCGCGTCGAGCGGCGGCTTGCCAGGCTGGTACAGCGTGAACTTGCCGCCGGCGCCGGAGAACAGACCGAGGATTACGGGATGTTTGGCGAGGATGTTGGTGCGGAACACCTTTCCTGCCTCGCCGTAGAGCTCGAACATGCCGGTGTTGAGCGCGAGCATATCTTTGGTCGCCGTTTCAGCCGGCGTTGTCGCGGTCAGCCCGGAAATCGGCGCCATATAGGACGGCAGGGTCTGGGCCTGGACGGCGCTGACGGCGCCCAACAAGGCAGCCGCAAGAACGACAGCGTGGCGATACGTCATATCCGGATTCCCCCGACATATTGGCGATGGCTCGTGTCACGACTAACGCAGCACGTATTAACAATCTGCCTCGGACCGCTGTTCAAAACGGCCATGACATAGTTGATGACAACAAGCGCCGTGACGGGCGGATTGGTGTCGAACGCGAATGAACTGAATCAAGGAAAAAGCTACGAATCACGCAGTGCGCTGATGCTCCGAAGCTACACGCGATTTGGTGACGCTGGAATTGGTTCGCGCGGCGCAACCCAGCAGGAAGCAACGATCTTTGTTAGGCGCTGGCCGAGACTGGACGCTCAAAACGGGCCGAGTTACCTCTGGAATGGGTAGATAAAATACAGTTGGTAGGTAAGAACCACCGACCGAGCCGCATGGCGCCGGCTGCCGAGAGGGAGCACATGTCAAAAAAGACGTCTGTCAAATCGACGAAGGTCCGCGAAGCAGCCTCTCCCTCCGAACTGATCGACGCAAAGATCAGGGAGCTCGGTGACTGGCGCGGCGAGATGCTCGCTTGCATCCGAAAGATCATCAGGCAGGCCGATTCCGAGGTGGTCGAGGAATGGAAGTGGCGCGGCGTGCCTGTGTGGGAACACGCTGGTATCATCTGCACCGGCGAGACCTACAAGGCGGTCGTGAAGATGACCTTTGCGAAGGGCGCATCGCTCGATGACCCGTCAGGGCTGTTCAACGCCAGCCTCGACGGCAACACCCGCCGCGCCATCGATATTCACGAAGGCGACAAAATCAACGAAAAGGCGCTGCAGGCGCTTATCCGCGCTGCGGTGGCGCTGAACACCTCAGCCAGGAAGAAGCCAAAGAAAGCGTAAGCGTCGTTATCTGGCGACCGGCCACGACAGGTCGTAGGTCATCACATAGATGACGATCGCAGCCAGACACAGAACAACGCCGATCCAGAACAGCGGCGAATGGTGAATGGGGCGGCTATGCGCTGTACCATCCCTTTGTTCGTCTTTCATTCGTCCTCCATCCCGGCGCCAAGTACCTCAATCGCTCGAATTGTCGCGCGACACTCTGACACGCTGCCCACGTCGGCCGAAGCACGCATTGTCGCACCATTCGCAGGAAAGGTACGCATGCGGCACGGCGCGATTCGACGCAACGATGATGGATTATCCGCGCTGCTCCAGCCTGCGCGGCCGACCGCTGTCGTCGATATCGGCGCCAATCCCATTGACGGTGACCCGCCCTATAAGCCGATGCTGCAAAGCGGACTTTGCCACGTCACTGGTTTCGATCCGCATCCGCAGGCATTGGCGCAACTGCAGGCCCGCAAGGGCGCATTTGAGACCTATCTTCCTTATGCCGTCGGCGATGGCGGCAGCCATACGCTGAACATCTGCCGCGGCATCGGCTTTGCCAGCCTGCTGCAACCTGAGCCCAAAACACTCACGCACTTTCCGAACTTCACCGAGCTCGGACGTGTCGTCGACAGACTCCCGCTCGATACACGGCGGCTCGACGATATCGCCGAGATCGAGCACATCGATCTCTTGAAGATCGACATTCAGGGTGGCGAACTGTCGGTGTTCAGGAACGGTCGCACCAAACTGGCAAAGGCCGTCGCCATTCAGACCGAAGTCTCCTTCGTGCCGCTCTATGAGAAACAGCCGGTGTTCGGCGACATCGATCTCGAACTGCGCAGCCTCGGCTTCATTCCGCACATGTTCGCGGCCATCAACAAGAAGATGATCGCGCCCATGATGGGGCCGAATCCTGCTGCCGCCATCAATCAACTCGTCGAGGCGGACGTCGTCTATGTCCGGGATTTCATCCAGGCCGAGGCGATGGACAGCGAACAGCTCAAGCACCTCGCGCTGATCGCGCATCATTGCTACGGCTCGTTCGATCTGGCGCTGAATTGCGTGCATCATCTGGCCAGCCGCGGTGCGGTCGCGCCCGATGCCAAGAACCGCTATGTCGCCCTGCTCCAGGCCAATCGCCCCAAAGTAGCCGGCGGCAGACTTTAAACTTCCCGGGTTCCGACGTAACATTGCGTCCGGCGCAGGGACCGCGCCGATCCGTGCATCATCTTTCCAGCCAGACCACAGGTCAGACCATGCTGTCACGGCGCCGCCTTTTGCTGACTGCGGGACTGGCAATCGCCTGCCCCGCTGTGCTGCGCGCCGAGCCGCTGAAGATGCGCCTCGCCCATAGTCTTCCGACCAGCCATCCCGTCCACCCGGCAATGCAGCACTTTGCAGATCTGGCGCGCGAGCGTTCGCAGGGCGAACTCGACATCGCGCTGTTTGCGGACGGGCAGCTCGGTCAGGAAGTCGACCTGCTGTCGCAGGTACAGGCCGGCAAACTGGATTTCCTGAAAGTCAGCGCCAGCGTGCTCGAACGCTTCCATCCCGCCTACAAGGTTCTCAACCTGCCCTTTACTTTCCGCGATCGCGCGCACTGGCTGAAAGTCACGAGCAACGAGGTCGGCAACGACATTCTGGCCTCGACCACATCGGCCGGTCTCACCGGCCTGACCTTTTACGACGCCGGCGCGCGCAGTTTCTATGGGCGGAAACCGATCCTTCATCCCGACGATCTCAAGGGCATGAAGATCCGCATCCAACCATCGGAGACCATGGTCAAGCTGATGCAGCTGTTCGGCGCCCAAGGCATCGAGCTGTCATGGAGCAATGTCTATGTCGCACTGAAGTCGGGATTGGTCGATGGTGCAGAGAACAGCGTGGCTGCGCTGATTGTCGGCAAGCATGCTGAAGTCGCAACGCACTACTCGTTCGACGAACACACCATGATTCCGGACGTGCTGCTGGTAGGCGCCGGCCGGCTCAATAGCATGACGCCGAAACAGCGGGAGATCATCCGCGAAGCCGCCGCCCTGTCCTATCATCACATGAACGAGCTGTGGACCGCATTTGAGGCGCAAACACGCTTGCAGGTCGAAGCGATGGGCGTGACATTCGTCAAGCCGGACAAGGCACCCTTCATCGCGAAGGCAGCGCCCCTCGCCGACATCTATGCCGGCGAGGAAGCGTCACGGACGTTGTTGCGCAGGATCGCGCAGGCATAGGTCGTTTGATCGGGCTTATTTGACGCCGAGCAGTTCGACGTCGAAGATCAACGTCGCATTTGGCGGGATCACGCCGCCGGCACCACGCGCGCCATAGCCGAGATCCGGCGGAATGATCAGCGTGCGCTTGCCGCCGACCTTCATGGTGGCGACGCCTTCGTCCCAGCCCTTGATGACACGCGACATGCCGATCGGGAATTCGAACGGCTCGTTGCGATCGACCGACGAGTCGAATTTCTTGCCCTTGACGCCGTTCTCATAGAGCCAGCCGGTGTAATGCATCACGCAGGTCTGTCCCTTGGCCGGCGTTGCGCCGGTGCCAACGGTGGTGTCTTCGATCTTGAGGCCTGAAGCTGTGGTCATGGTTTTTCCTGCGGCTGGCGCCATTTTCTGCGGCGCTTGTTTTTGAGGCGCTTGCGCCATGGCGGAAGAAAGGGAGACGTCGGACACGGCCACGATCATGGTCGCACTGAGCGCGACGGCCATGGCTCTAACGGCACGCTGGGAGTTTCGCATCATGTCTCCTGGATGGTTGGGTCTGCGAGCGGCGCAGTCATGCCCCCTCATCGCACCGCAACGCAAGTCCTGGCAATGCCAAATCCCGAAGCCGCGATCCATGGAGATCGGTCAATGAGGATGCTTGAATCGGCCCTCAGTCAGGCTTCGGGCTGCGTCGGGCCAGCTGACCCTTGTAATTCTCGAGCAGCCGGGTCGCCAACTCTGTCACCTCATCGCTCGCCTGGATCGAGCGACTGTCGGACATCGGCTCTGCGAGCGAGGCCGGATGTTTGAAGCTGAACGAGCGGATGACGCGATCGATGGCTGCTTGCATGGATAACTCCCGATGGCGACAGGAACTCCGCGTTTCGCGGAAAGTTCCTGATCAGTCAGCCGGAGGGCACCGCAGGTTCAAGGCAGCAGCACGGCCGCTGCAAAGCCGCAACATGGCCATTTTGGCTACAAATGTTGCTAAGCGCCTGCTTCTGCTGCGAATTGCAGCCCTTTGAAAGTCAAACGCTTGGGGTCGCGAACGCCTGCCAGATACAGACCGCGAATGAAGTGGGTCACCATGTCGCGATTACAGCCGGTCAGAATGACCACGGCATCGACGGCTGTCTTCTGGGCATCCATGTCAGTCCTCGCGCCGCGCAGGCGGCCTGCTCCGCGCGCTCCAAATCGCCGGATGACCAAAACATGCCCGATTCCCGGGATGTGCGGATATACGCGGATCACCCCGGCGCAAGCTCCGCCCCAGCCTCGCGCAGCCTCCTTGCTGGCAAATCATGCGTAAGATTGCCGTAAATCGCAGATAGTTGATGCGTTGCCGCGCTGTCGGCTGTAAACCGCAGCCGAGTTTCGGCCATTGCCTGGGTGTTTGCCCGGCTGCCGCACCCGACAATGACCCACCCCAAACCAAAGAAAGCGACAAGGCCTCGTTCATGTCATTTAAGGAACCCAGCTTCGCGGATCGCCAGAAGGCTGCGATCGAAGCCAAGAAGAACATTCTGAACAAATTCAAGGCAGCACCGGGGCCCGATGATCCTGCCGTGAAGGCGCGCGCCGCCGAGCGCGAAGCCGCTGCCGTCGCACGCGCGGAAGCCAAGGCCATCCGCGACGCTGAGAAGGCTGTCCAGAAGGCCCGTGAAGCCGAGGAAGCCGCCGCTGCTGTAGCCCAGGCCGCGCGCGAAAAGGAAGAAGCCGCGCTTGCCCAGGCCGCGCTGGAAGCCCAGCAGAAAGCTGCCCGCGACGCCCGCTACGCCGCCCGCAAGAAGCGTAAATAAGCACGAGATCAGCGTGCCATCATCCGATGGCACGCTGCCTGAATTGATTGTCCGAGGTCAGTTCGTTTTGCCGAATTGCGGCTCGTCGGGTTTGACGAAATTGTTGCCGCTCGGGCCGTAACCGGTGATCTGGATCACCGCGCCCTCTTCCCGTGTCCCGTCCCAATGCACCGCACCGGCGGGATGCACCATGTAGCCGCCGGTCTTCATCGGGATCGACTTCTCAGGCACGAAGGCTTCGCCCGTGCCGGTGTACCAGGTGCCCGACAGCACCACGACGTGACGATCTTCCGGATGCTTGTGCGGCTTGCTCATGATGCCGGGCGGCCACTTGATCCGCAGCACATAGATGCCCTGTTTTGAGGGATCTCCGTAAAGTGTCGCGACTTCGACGCCAACACCGAACGGGTTCTTCCAGACTTCTTCGCCCTGATTGATGCGCACGAAGCCCATCTCATCGGTGGCGCTCCATGTCGTTACGCTCGGAAACAGTGTTGCTGCGATCAGACAAGTCGCCGCAACGACGACGCGTCGTTCTTTTTTCATCATGGCCTCCCCAGGCATTTTCTTATGCGCGGAGGCTATGCCGAGTTTTCAGGTCCAGCAACGAGCAGCGCAACATGACAGGCCCGTCGCATGGACGGGCCCGTCACAACGATGCCGGCGAAGACGTTACTTCTTCATCATTCCATCGTCCTTCTTCATCATGCCGTCTTTTTTCATGCCATCGTCCTTCTTCATGCCGTCGTGAGACATGGCATCCTTCTTCATTCCATCACCCTTCGACATGGTGTCCTTCTTCATGCCGTCATCCTTGCTCATCTTGTCCTGAGCGAACGCGGCAGGTGCCAGCGCGAGACTGAGCGAGACGACAGCGGCAGACACGCCAAGCGCAAACCTGGTGGAGATGGTCATGATGTTCTTCCTCTGATCCATTTCTGAAGCGCGACGTCTGTCGCTATGAACCAGACGTACGGAGAGCGCGGCTTGTTACGTCGCATCAAAAAAAGTCTTGATGACGCATCCGATAGTCATTGCGTGCGACGCAACATCACTTGCCCGCCAGTTCGGAATGTATAAACGAAGGGGCGCGCGGTGACGGAGCAACAAGGACGCGGGCGCATTTTGTCCCGCCCGGCACCAGACGACCACTTTCAGGAGTTACGCATGCTGACTCGCCGCCACATCCTTGGATCGGCCCTCGCCGTGCCTGCGATCCTCCGTTGCGGTATCGGTACGGCGCAGGCAGCGACTACCCTGAAGATTTCGCACCAGTTTCCCGGCGGCACCATCGACAACGGCGACTTCCGCGACCGTCTGGTCCGCACCTTCGCAGCCACCATTGCCAAGCAGAGTGGCGGCGACCTCGTTGCCGAGGTTTATCCGGATTCATCGCTGATCAAGGCGGATGCGCAATTTTCCGCCATGCGCAAAGGAACTCTCGATCTCAGCCTTTATCCCCTGCCCTATGCCGGCAATGAACTGCCGGAGGCGAATATCGGCCTGATGCCTGGTCTGGTCTCAACCTACGATCAGGGCCTGCGCTGGAAGAACCTACCGATCGGCAAGGCACTGAGCGACATTCTCGCCGACAAGGGCATCATGCTGCTGACCTGGGTCTGGCAGGCCGGCGGTGTGGCTAGCCGCTCGCGCCCACTGGTTGTCCCTGAGGACGCCAAGGGTCTCACGGTGCGCGGCGGTTCGCGCGAGATGAACATGATGCTGCAGACTGCCGGCGCAAATGTACTCTCAATGCCGTCCAACGAAATTTACGCGGCAATGAAGAGCGGCGCCTGCGATGCCGGCATCACGTCATCGACCAGCCTCATCTCATTCAAGCTGAGCGAAGTTGCCACGCATCTGACCTCCGGCGCGGGTGCGTCCTACTGGTTCATGCTTGAGCCTCTGATGATGTCTAAGGCGGTGTTCGACAAGTTGCCGAAAGCGCACCAGGATATTCTGGTCTCGGTCGGCGCTGAGATGGAAGCCTTCGGCAAGGCGGGCGCGCAGCAGGACGATGTCGAGGTGTCCAGGGTCTATGAGAAGGCTGGCGCCAAGGTCAGCGCGCTCGACGCTGCGACCGTCGGCAAGTGGCGCGATATCGCGCGCGATACGGCGTGGAAGGACTACGTCGCCAAGACGCCATTGACCGCGAACCTCCTCAAGCTCGCAATGGACGTCCCGGCCTGACGTATCTCGTTGTCGGCCGGACGGGCCTCAGCGCGTCTTCGCGTTGAGTGCCGAAGCGACACGGCTGACCGGCGGGCGGCCGATCAGAGCGCTGATGGTGTTGGTCGCAGCCAGCAGCTTGTTCATATCGACGCCTGTGGCGATGCCCATGCCTTCCAGCATGTAGACCACATCTTCGGTGCCGACATTGCCGGTCGCACCAGGCGCGTAGGGACAGCCGCCGAGACCGCCGGCAGCGCTGTCGACAACGCGGCAGCCTTCTTCCATCCCGGCATAGAGATTGGCCAGCGCCTGACCATAAGTGTCGTGGAAGTGCATTGCGAGCTTCGGCATGGGAACCGAGCCAGCAACGGCGCGCAGCATCTGCCGCGCTTTCGACGGCGTCCCGACACCGATCGTGTCGCCGAGCGAAACTTCGTAGCAGCCAAGATCAAACAGCGTCTTTGAGACATCGACGACCGCCTGCGGCGCGACGTCGCCGTCATAAGGGCAGCCAAGTACGCAGGACACGTAACCGCGCACGCGGATGCCGTCGGCCTTGGCGCGTTCGATCACAGGCTTGAAGCGCTCGATGGATTCGGCGACCGAGCAATTGATGTTGGCGCGCGAAAAGCCTTCCGAAGCCGAGGCGAACACCGCGATGACTTTCGCGCCGACCGCCTTCGCGCCCTCATAGCCCTTCTCGTTGGGCACCAGCACATGGAATTCGCCGGGCAAATCGCGCACGCCGAGAAATACCTGATCCGAACCCATCATTTTCGGGATTGCCTTGGGCGACACGAACGAGCCTACCTCAACCGTATGCAGGCCAGCCCCGACCAGTGCCTTCACAAAGGCGATGCGGTCCTCAACCGACACCGGCGTCTTCTCATTCTGCAAACCGTCGCGCGGGCCGACCTCGACGATGCGAACCTGATCACTCATGCTCATTTCAATCTCATACGTCTTTCAGAAGATCAGGCGCTCGGCTCGACTTCCGCGAGCTCGACGCCTTCTCCAACGATATCGCCGACCTTGCACTTGATGCGCTTGAGCACGCCGGCGAACGGCGCGCGCAGGGTCTGCTCCATCTTCATGACTTCCAAGGTAAGGATGGCAGCGCCCTTCTCAAGGATTGCGCCCTCCTCGGCCAGCAGCGCCACCACGGTGCCCGGCAGCGGCGCAACGATCTTGTCCTCGCCGACCTGCTCTTCATCGTCGCCGCCGAACGGATCGACCCAGTGCATGTCGAAACGGCCGTGATGCGTGCGCAGATAGAGTTCGTGGCCCTCGATCACCGAAACGATGCGCGAGCGCGCTCCGTCCAGCGTCAGATCGAAATGCCCGTTATCGGCCGCAGCTGTCTCAAATCCCAGCTCGCGATTGCCGATCAAAATCGTTGCAGGACCGCTGCCGTAATTCAACGTCACGCGCTGCTCGTCCGAACCATGCTTGAATTTGAATACCCGTTGGCGACGCCCGACCGGCATCCAGCCAGCCGTCTGCCAGGGCGAGGTACCGGCGGCCCGTACTGCCTGCTCTTCGCTCGAGACGATGGCGGCGACAGCCGCGCATAGTTCGAGATCGCCAGGCGTCGCCGAGGCTGGCGTCAACACCTTCAATTCACGCTCGATGAACCCAGTATCGATGGTGTTGGCACGCACATCCGGATGGGTGACCAGCGCCGACAGGAACGGCGTGTTGGTGACGATGCCGCGAATATCGGTTTCTTCCAGCCCGCGATTGAGCCGGTTGATCGCCGCGTCGCGCGTTGGCGCCCAAGCGATCACCTTGGCAAGCATGGCGTCATAATTCGGCGACACCGCATCGCCCTCGCGATAGCCAGCATCGATGCGCAAGCCGTTCGTCTCAGCGGGCGTCCGCCAGGTGCGAATCTTGCCAACCGAGGGCATGAAATTCTTGTGTGGGTTCTCCGCGTAAACGCGCGCCTCGATGGCGTGGCCGTTGAGCTTGATCTGGTCTTGTGTCAGCGGCAGCTTTTCGCCGAAGGCGACACGCAGCTGCCATTCGACAAGATCTACGCCAGTGATCAGTTCAGTAACGGGATGCTCGACCTGCAGGCGCGTATTCATCTCGATGAAGAACACCTCCTTGCCGTCGGAGACGAATTCGATGGTGCCGGCGCCGACATAGTCCACCGCGCCAGCCGCCTTGCGGGCCGCCACGCAGACTGCCTCGCGCTGCGTATCGCTCAACGTCGGCGACGGCGCCTCTTCGATCACCTTCTGATGCCGGCGCTGCAGCGTGCATTCGCGCTCAAACAGCGAGACCAGATTGCCATGGCTGTCGCCGACGATCTGCACCTCAATGTGGCGGGGATTGTCGACATATTTTTCGATCAGCATGCGGTCGTCGCCAAACGCCGCCAGTGCCTCGCGCTTCGCGCTAACGATGGCCGGCGCCAGTTCGGCCGCCGAGCGCACCACGCGCATGCCGCGGCCGCCGCCGCCAGCTGACGCTTTCACCAGCACCGGGAAGCCGATCTTGTCGGCCGCCTTGGCCAGTGTCGCCTCGTCCTGCGCTTCGCCATGGAAGCCGGGCACCAGCGGCACGCCGGCCTTCTCCATCAGTGCCTTGGAGCCCGACTTCGAGCCCATGGCGGTGATCATGTCGGCCGTCGGCCCCACGAAGATCAGTCCGGCATCGGCACAGGCCTGCGCAAATTCTGCGCTCTCGGAGAGAAAGCCGTAGCCCGGATGAATCGCTTCAGCGCCGGTCTTCTTCGCCGCTTCGAGAATACGCTCGATACTGAGATAGCTGTCGCGCGCACGCGCCGGGCCGATCAACACCGCCTCGTCGGCTTCCGCGACATGCAGCGCGTTGGCATCTGCCTCGGAATAGACCGCGACGGTGCGCAAGCCCATGGCGCGCGCCGTGCGGATGACGCGGCAGGCTATCTCGCCACGATTTGCGATCAAGAGCGTGCGAAAGCGGCGATATACAGCTTTTGAAATTTCGGCTTTGGCCATCATCACATCCTGAACAGGCCGAAGCGCGTCGGCTCGATCGGCGCATTGGCCGACGCTGACAAACCAAGTCCAAGCACGAGGCGCGTATCTGCGGGATCGATCACGCCATCATCCCAGAGGCGCGCCGTCGCGTAATACGGGCTGCCCTGGGTCTCGAACTGGTCGCGTGTCGGCTTGCGAAACGCTTCCTCCTCTTCGGTCGACCAGGTGCCGCCCTTGGCTTCGATATTGTCGCGGCGCAGCTGACTCAACACCATCGCTGCCTGCTCGCCGCCCATCACCGAGATACGGGCATTGGGCCACATCCAAAGGAAGCGCGGGCTGTAGGCCCGGCCGCACATGCCGTAATTGCCCGCACCATAGGAGCCGCCGATCACCACGGTGAATTTCGGTACGTTGGCCGTGGCGACGGCTGTCACCAGCTTGGCGCCATCACGCGCAATGCCGCCGGCTTCGTATTTCTTGCCGACCATGAAGCCGGTGATGTTCTGCAGGAACACCAGCGGGATGTTGCGCTGGCAGCAGAGCTCGATGAAATGCGCGCCCTTCAGCGAGCTCTCGCTGAACAGGATTCCGTTGTTGGCGATGATGCCGACCGGGAAGCCCCAGATATGCGCGAAGCCGCAAATCAATGTGGTGCCGTAGAGCTTCTTGAACTCGTCGAATTCGGAGCCGTCGACGATGCGCGCGATGATGTCGTGCATGTCGAACGGTTTGCGCGCATCGGCTGGAATGACGCCGTAAAGTTCTTCAGCCACATATAAGGGATCGCGGGGCGGCCGCATGTTCAGTGTGGCCCGCTGTGGTGGCTTCAGCGTCGCGACGATTTTTCGCGCGATGCCGATAGCGTGGCCATCGTTCTGTGCGTAGTGATCGGTGACGCCAGACTGCCGCGAATGCACGTCGGCACCGCCGAGCTCTTCGGCTGTCACCACTTCGCCGGTTGCGGCCTTCACCAGCGGCGGACCGCCGAGGAAGATCGTGCCCTGATTGCGCACGATGATGCTCTCGTCGGACATCGCCGGCATATAAGCGCCGCCGGCAGTGCACGAGCCCATCACGACAGCAATCTGCGGAATGCCCTGCGCCGACATCTGCGCCTGATTGTAGAAGATGCGGCCGAAATGGCGCTCATCCGGAAAGATGTCGTCCTGCTGCGGCAAGAACGCACCGCCGGAGTCCACCATATAGATACACGGCAGATTGTTCTGCCGCGCGATGTCCTGCGCGCGCAGATGCTTCTTCACCGTCATCGGATAGTAAGTGCCGCCCTTGATGGTCGCATCATTGGCGACGATCATGCACTCCCTGCCCGACACTCGGCCAACGCCGGTGATGACGCTGGCGGAATGGACATCGCCGCCATAGAGGCCGTTGGCGGCCAACGGCGAGAGTTCGAGGAAGGCGGTGCCGGGATCGATCATCAGATCGACACGCTCGCGGGCCAGCATCTTGCCGCGCGCGGTGTGCTTGGCGCGGGACGCCTTGCCGCCGCCCCCGGCAACCGCACCGAGCTTGTCCTTGAGCTCGGCGACCTGCGCCTTCATCACATCGACATTGCGTTTGAATTCGGCCGAGGTGGGATCGATCGTGGAGCGAAGCGACATCGGCTTCCGTTTCCTGCAGGGTCTGTTTCTTGTTTGCACGGCGGCCCGGTAACGGGCCTGCCATGATGGTGTCATCCCGTCGTGGCGGGACGCAACCCTAACTTTCGGTGCTGGTCAGGGTGAGATCAGGAGCGTTACGGGAGCTGATTTGCCCGCAATCCGGTCTTCAGTGTGACCACGGCTCCGAGCGGCGGAACGCAAAATTGTCGGCATAGGCGATGGTCCGGGGCGCGCGCACCTTGGGCTCGATCACCTGATAGGCAATGCCTTCGCGCTCGCAATAGGCAACCGCCTCTTCCTTGCTGTCGAAGTGGATGGACAGCTGCTGCTTCATGTCACCCGACGACGTCCAGCCCATCAGGGGTTCGATCACCCGCGCCTGCTCCGGCTCGTAATCGAGCTGCCAGTCCTTGGTCTTGGCGAGGCCGGCCTGCATGGCATTCTTGGGGGCTTTGAAGATACGTGCGGTCATGGAATGCGATAGCCTTTTAAGGATGGGCCTTCGTCTCGGGATTAGCGTCTCGGGATCGGCCTTGGTCAGCTGCGACACTGCGACAAATTGGTGAAAACGGCGGGGCTGGTATATCCAGTTGTCACGAATTTGATCCGTGATTCCGTCGTTTGGCGGCTTCGTTATTGTGTATATTCGTTCCACGGCGTCGTGACAATCGGGGCACGAAGCGGTCTATCTGATCTCGCAATTCGGCATCATGAACGGCTCCTGAAGCGGCACCCATGGACATTCACGCCATTCTTCCCCCCAAAGGCCGCGACCTGCGGCTGGACCTGTTTCGCGGGATCGCCAACTGGGCGATCTACCTCGATCACATCCCCGACAATGTGGTGAACTGGGTCACCACCCGGAACTATGGCTTCTCCGACGCCGCCGATCTGTTCGTCTTCATCTCCGGCTACACGGCGTCCTTCGTCTACGCCAAGATGATGCTGGAGCGTGGCTTCATCGTCGGCGCCACCCGCCTGACCAAGCGGGTCTGGCAGCTCTATGTCGCCCACGTCATCCTGTTCGTGATCTATATCGCCGCCATCGGCTATGTGGCGCAGCGCTATAACGACCCCGACATCATCAACGAATTCAACGTTGCCGGTCTGGTCGACAATCCGATCCAGACGCTAACGCAAGGTCTACTGCTCAAGTTCAAGCCGCTCAATCTCGACGTGCTGCCGCTCTATATCGTGCTGATGGGCCTGTTCCCGCCGGTGCTGTGGATGATGCTGCGCAAACCGGATCTCACGATGCTGGCGTCGCTAGCACTGTATTTCGCGGCGCGCCAGTTCGGCTGGAATCTGCCCGCCTATCCTTACGGCGTCTGGTACTTCAACCCGTTCACCTGGCAATTGCTATTCGTATTCGGCGCGTGGTTCGCGCTCGGCGGCGCACTCGAGTCACGCTCGGTGATCCGCTCCAAGGTGCTGCTGTATTTCGGCATCGCCTATCTCTTGTTCTCGCTTGTCATGACGATGGCCGGTCGCTTCCCGGACACTGGCCACATGATCATGCCGGACTGGTTGTTCGACGCGTTCAATCCGAACGACAAAACCAACCTCGCGCCCTATCGTGTGCTGCACTTCGTGATCATCGCCTTCTTCGTCACCCGCTTCGTGCCGAAGGAATGGAAAGGCCTGGAGTGGCCGGTGTTCCAACCGCTGATCAAATGCGGCCAGCAGTCGCTCGCCGTGTTCTGCGTCGGCGTATTCCTGTCCTTCGTCGGCCACTTCCAGTTGATGATGTCGTCGGGCTCGTTCCTGGCCCAGGTGTTCGTCAGCGCCGCTGGAATCGGCATCATGACCTGTGTGGCCTATTACATCTCGTGGTCAAAAAAGCAGGACAAGCCTCTGCCGAAACCCGCCGTCCCCGCTGCATCGGCGCAGCAGGCACCGCCGTCCAAGGCTGCAGAATAGGCCAGTTATCGAGCGTGGTGCGGGACAAGCGAGAAATCGCCGGCAGATGCCTTGCTGCCCCCCGCCTAAGCGTGTATCGACACCGCATCGTCGGGGTATAGCGCAGCCTGGTAGCGCGGCGGTTTTGGGTACCGCAGGTCCTAGGTTCGAATCCTAGTGCCCCGACCATCCCCCATTGAATTCAAAGACTTAACGCTTCTTGAACAAGGGATGGACCACTTGGTCTCCCGGAGCGATTCCATATTTTTTGGCAGTACCAGCGACCACTTCGAGGACCGCCCGTGCCGGGCCTCCCGAGGAAATGATCTTGAGGGATTGCGGCTCGGTATTCTCTGCGATCCGGAGCACCCGGCCGTCGCCAGTGATGAAGATCATATCGAGCGACACGAAGGTGTTCTTCATCCACATGGAGACCTGCTGCTCAGGCGTGAAGTCGAACAGCATGCCGCGGCCGTCCGCGAGCTCCTTGCGGTACATCAGCCCGGTCGCCCGCTCCACGTCGGTCTTGGCGATTTCGACGGAGAACGTCCGCACACCTGACTTGGTGACGATTTCGAGCGGCTGGAACTCGGCGGCGGAGGCAGGTGGCTGATGGGCTACAAGGGCAAAAGCGGCAATCGCGGCCAGCATCGAGAGGCGGCAGCGGGCGGCAAAACGAAACAGACTCATGAAGGGCAATCCACGCAAGAGCCCGGTCGAGACGCCGGGCGGCGCGACCCTAGCCTGACGATGTATGCCAGCGCCAGACGGTCGTGATGCACAGCCGCGTGATGGCCCTGTTACGGCAGGGCGGACAGGAAACCTGCAAGAAATCTGGAAAACCGCGGACGGCTTAGTGCGACGACAGGCCGGGCGTACCGCCTTCGGGCTGGATCTCGGCAGCCATCATGCCCTTGGAGCCGGGCCCAAAGCGCACCAGCACATACTGGCCGGGACGCAGCTCGGTCATACCGAAGCGGCGCAGGGTTTCCATGTGAACGAAGATATCAGGGGTGCCTTCGCCGCAGCTCAGGAAGCCGAAGCCACGCAGCCGGTTGAACCACTTCACCTGCGCCCGCTCGAGGCCACTGGTGGGCGTCACGCTGACATGGGTGCGCGGCGGCAACATCTGCGCGGGATGGATGGCAGTCGACTCGTCCATCGAGACAACGCGGAAAGCCTGATAGCCCTTGGACCGCTGGGTGCATTCCACGACCACGCGGGCACCTTCATAGGCCGTCTGGTAGCCGTCGCGGCGAAGCACGGTCACATGCAGGAGCACATCGGCTGCGCCATTATCGGGAATGATGAAGCCATAACCCTTGGAGGCATCGAACCACTTGATGACACCGCTGATCTCGACGAGATCGACTGCGTTGCCTTCGCCGACACCCGCGAAGGGGTCGAGTGCATCTCGGCTTGCGTTGCCTGAGTGCTCATTCCCTGCTCGCGGACTACCCGCTCCAGGAATCAGTACCCCCAACCGCTTGGACTCAAATGCGTCCGACCCCATGGCCCCGGATCCCACTATCATTTGCGCTGTCAGCCCTGTCAGCGCCATCTCACATGCCCCATCGAAGCTAATTCACGATGGCGCGGTGCGAATCTTTCGATTCGAAGATAACACTGTCGCCTGATCAGCAAAGACAAAAAACGAACACAGTGACAGCTATGAACAGCTTGCGCTCAAACGAATCAGATGCGCATCAATTTCCGACGAATGGTCCGAGCGTTTCGCCGATATCATGGCGAATGACAAGGTCAGCGTGATCGTCCTGCTCGGTCGGTTCATTGTTGATGATGACAAGGCGTGCACCGGCATGTTTCGCCATCATCGGGAATCCCGCTGCGGGCCACACGACGAGCGACGATCCAATCGCAATGAATAGATCGCAGTGCTGCGATAACTCGGCTGCGCGACGCATCTCATCTTCAGGCATCGCCTGACCGAATGAGATCGTCGCAGTCTTCACCGGCTCGCCGCATACCGGGCAGTCTGGCGCCTGTCTTTCGGAATCCAATCTGGTCTTCACCCAGTCGAGCTCATAGCGCCTCGCGCAACCAATGCAGCGCGCATAGGTCGTATTGCCGTGCAGCTCGATCACAGCGTCAGCTGTGAAGCCGGACGCTTGATGCAAGTTGTCGATGTTTTGGGTGATCACAGCGGGAATCTTGCCGACCTTGTAGAGTGAGGCGAGTGCGCGATGGCCGCGACCAGGCTTGGCCGCGGCGAATGTCTCTTCCATCGCAAAGCGCCGGCGCCAGGCTTCATCGCGCGCGTCCTGGCTGGCGACGAATTCGTCGAACGGGATTGGTTGATTGCGGGTCCACAAACCACCAGGCGAACGGAAATCGGGAATGCCCGTTTCGGTCGAGATCCCCGCGCCGGTAAACGGCACGATGGTTCTGGCCTCGGCGATCATCTCGCCAAGACGATCCACACCAGTGCGAAGGTCAGTTGCAATCATTGGAAGGTCCGAGAGGAAGTGATCCGACGACAATGGCGCAGACCGGGATCCGGTGCCATCCCGAGCTCACGCATGCTTTGCTTCGTCGCCACGTTTCCCGGATCTATTTCGCTTTGGCGCGTCCGTTCCTGGCGGGCTTGTCGATCAAAAAGTCTTCCCGCTTGCGACCGGCGGCGATCTCCTTGGCGAGCCAGCCCGCAACACCGCCGCGCCCGGTCCAGGTCTCTCCCGTCTTGGGATGGCGATACTTCGGCGGAACCTTGATGCCTTAGACGTGGCTGGTTCTGCTGTCGACGCTTCGGATCTGCGCGAGTTGCGCCTGCAATTCGGCGCGGTGGGCTTGCAGTTGCTTGTCGATATCCTGCCGCAATGCGAGGAGCTCGGGAACTGAAAGGGAACTGAAAGGGATTTGATATCAAGGGTCGGCATAAATAGGCTCCGATCAAATACGTCCGCACTCCTTCCCCAATGCGCGCAATATGCACCAGCGTGCGTCAATTGAATAAAATGGCGGCGGTGTCAAAACACCACATCAAAATGAAATATCGGGACGAAGCTGAAATGCGCTCCGTCCTCAAGTAGTTAAATACCTATCTGCGAAATCTTTATGCAGCCCGCGAAACGTCGGCGGAGAGCTCGCTCTTCGACAGGTCGTCCTTCTTCGGCTTTGCCACCGGCGTTGCCTGAGACTTCTTCACGGATTTCCCATACTGCGCGAGCTTATCGAGCTCAGCTTCGAGCTCAGCCTGACGCGCTGCAACTTTTTCGGCCAGCTTGTCGGATGCATGATCACGCAGTGCCGCAAGTTCCTCGATGCTCAGTGAGTCCAGATCGATCTTGGCCATGGAAATCTCCCGTTTGTTCCGAACTAGCGGTAACATCCATGCGCCGCAAGCACGGCAGCGCGATCATCCACCGAAGAGATGCAATTCAATTGACGTCGAGCTCGCACTTCGCAGACAATGCACGCGGGATTGGGGAAACGCGTCATGGCATCTTGGAAAGAAGAGCGTGACCGACTGGTCGCGCAGACGCTCGCATTCGTACAGGAGGTCGCTGCGGCGCATCCGGTCGCGGCCCAGCGGCTGAACATCTGGCAACCGCCGAGCCACGCACCGTCGCAAGCATCCGGTTCAACGGAAAACCTCATCTCGCCTGCTATCACGGACACCGATAGTTCGACGGCCCCTGCTTTGATTGGACATGCGACGAATGCGGCAATTGAAACCTCGGAGCGCAATTCGCAGGACGTTCCTGTTGCAGCTCCAACCAACACGCCGTCTCCTGCCCGGAAAGATCCGCTCTATTCGGGCCCATCTGAGCGAGCGGAGATCCTCAAGCGCGTTGCTTCGTTCAAGGCTCGCCAGGCCCAGATGATCCACGAGCGCGACGTTTACTACGAAGCCATGCAGACGCGTATCCGAACAACGCTGCGGAACGATTCCGGACGCGACCGGTTGTAAAGCCGGAGCAGCTTCCCCGATGCTCTGTTTTCAGAAAGCCCCGTCCTCCCCCGGCGGGGCTTTCGCCTTGGGGTTTCAACTCGAGGGGACGATCTGTTTGAGCGGACAGTCTGTCGGGCCGGGTTATTTGCCGAGGTGTCGCCGCACGGCGGCAACCGACGACCCGACCTTTTCGATCGCAGCGTTCAATTCGGTCGGCGAGACGCTCAGCCGATAGGCCCAATAGTCACGTTGAGAAGCGTCGCTGGAATCGATCACCGGCGCCGGCCGGACGCCGCGTTCGGACGCCAGGACGGCGGCGACTGGGACGAGACTGATCATAGGGATAGCGTAACACGTCGCCCATACAGCCCAAGCGAGCGCTCGCTCCAACGTTAACAGGCGATTGATGCAATCTCGGAAAGCCGCCCAGCCAAAGCAAGCCTTGCCGCGAGCGGTTACTGAACCACCGAGCCCAGTGAGGCCTGGATCTCATTAAGCGGGATGCAAAGCTTCTTGCGGCGCAGGCCGCGAATGGCGCCGGTGACCTTCAATATCTTGCCGGCCGCACATGACCCGTCCTGGACCAGCGCGCTTTCATAAGGCGCCAGGATGAGCGGTTCAGCTGTCCGAATGGACTGAGCGGCAGATGGTGTGGCCAACGCCACCAGAGAAATTCCGAAAGTCCCCAAAACCCAAAAACGCATGGTCGTCCCCAACACAGCAAATACGCACCGGTCCAAGGGTAATTCGTTCACGCCCTTCAATTTTTGCAGCCGGCCCTGCCCGAGCCGTTACTGCAATTATTGCCCCGGACCATCGCGAAACACAAAGCAATTTTCGCGCCGACTTCCGGTTTCAGCATAGGGTCAGAGCGTGACCTGCTCGTGACCGCACTCCTTGCAGGTGAAAGACACCCGCGCGACGCCCTTCGGCGCCGAGACCTTGTTCGCCGCGCCGCACTTGCCGCAGGTCGTCATAATCCGTGTGTCGCCCTGCTTCACTACCAGCGCCTTGCGCTCCATAGTCTCGCGGATCAGACGCTCGGCCTCTTCGCGCATTGCCTGCTTGCTCATGCAGCTCTCCTGACAGACGCCGAAGCAAAAGGCCCCGATCGAGCGGCCTTATAGCCGATGACAATGACACTCTCCATCGCGATCAAAATCGGCCCCCCTGATCGCACCATTCCCCCGCAGAATTTCCGTGCATTCCAATCTGCCGCAGCGAGATCCCGATGGACAGAACTGTTGACCTGAACTAGAACAAATAGCGAACATCATTCGCCAATGTTTTATCGCGACGTCACAGGAATCGCCGGGTTGGCGGGGCATACGCGGCTGGAAAACAGGGAGACTGACATGGATTTGCAGGCACGTATCGACCTTTGGAAAAGCATCGATCCGGATCCGGAATTCTGCCGCAAGGCAGAACGAGAAATGCTGCTGTTGAGTTGTCAGGACGAAGACTGGGTCAACGCGCGGATGCGGGATTTCGAACAGGCGCTCGCATTGGAGAGTGTTGAATAACGGAACCCTTTGGCGTCGGCGGCGTTACGTCTGCGCTGGAACATCCAACCTCGCTTCACAGCGGTGATGCGAGGTTTTGTTTTGCCGGTGATTCGGTGCGGGAGATCTCAGCTTGCGTGAGCGTCGCGCGCTTCGACTTATCCACCGGTCGCCTTGCAAAGATCGGATTGATGCCGCATTCGGCATCGATGCTCTCCTTGGGGAGCGAAACGAAGAGAAGAGAATGAACGAAGAAAGAATTTCAGCGGCACGCGCCGACATGGAACGCCGGGTGGCAGAATTTCGCGAGAAACAGGCGAAGTTTCAGCGCGAACGCGAAGACTATTACGAGACCACGATCGAAAAGGTACGGGCCACCGACTGGAACGAGTTCGTGACGCCCCGTCAGGAGCGCCGCGTGCGGCACTAGCTACGATCTGCTCGCAGCAGCGACCAATAAAAAGCCCGCCATTATCTGGCGGGCTTTTTATTGAATGCGAGTCACTGCGCGTGCAGCGCGATAGGCCCGAAGCAATGCTCCGGGCCGTGTTCAGCCCTACCAATAACCATAGCTGCGATAGTAACGCGGGCCATAGGCATAGGGGCCGGGACCATAGTAACCCCCATAGTAAGCTGGACGGTAATAGCGCGGTCGGTAATAGCCGTAGCCAGGACCGTAGCCATAATAGCTTGGTCCATAGCCGTACGGTCCGTACGCGCCATAGGCCCCCGCGGCCAGCGCACCTGCGGCAATACCAAAGCCGATTGCGGGACCCGGTCCCCAACCTCTACCCCATCCGCGCGCTTCAGCAGGCGCCGTAATGGCGGTCGTGCCGATGGCTGCGACAGTGGCCAGGATCAATGCTGCTTTTTTCATGTGATACCCTTTCTGTTCACCACCGGCCAAATAACGCCAAGCTTTTTTGTTGGTTTCAGGGCCTGTAAGATTTCACCGCTCGGGTTCCAGACCGGAAGTGCGTCATGATGCCCATTCGCTATCGCCGTGCGCAGCTCGCACGCCAGCTTCAGGCCTTTCACGCGGCGCACCCCGAATTCATCAGAGAGCGGCTTCGCGCCTTCGATGAACACAACGGACGCGACAAGATGATTCCCGTGACGCATCGCAAAATGAAGCCGTCACCCTATACGCGTCGCTTGGCTGCGCTCCCCCGCGACAAGGCGCCGATTAGCTCCGGGTGAAGCCTTAACGCGCCCCACACCGGCTTTACGCTTCATTCACCATGAGGGGTCGGTTATCGGAACGGCTCGCAAAGCCGACGCTTTCCTCTCCATGAATGTACGCGGTGTCGCACGGACACGCGTGCGAGTGGAGTAATGGCGATGATTGAACAGATCGCGAAGATCGACAAAGCGCTCGACGAATTGCTCGTCGGCCTGGGTCAAATGGTGCTGCGCCTGTCGAGTCCGCATGTCACACGCACGCGCGAAGAGCGCGAGGCTCTTATGCGCTCCGTCAATCAGTTCTCAACCTGCGCGGCCCGCTCCAGCGATCCGCGGGTCCTCAGGCTTGCTGACGACTTGCAGGATACGTTGAAGCCGCGCCTGCGTCTCGTGGCCAGTCGCTGAGGACGCTGGGCGCGCCCAAAACATTTGCGCCGCAACGACGCACGAACGTTTCTCCCTTTTACCTGTTGGCCAGACCCAACCAAAAAGGAGGCTCTGCATGCCCATCGAAGCAAGTGAACAAGGTAACCTGATTGGCAGCGACAAGGTCGAAGGCACCGCAGTGTTCGGCGCTGACGACCAGAAGATCGGCTCCATCGAGCGCGTGATGATCGACAAGAAAAGCGGCAGGGTCTCATACGCCGTCCTGAGCTTCGGCGGCTTTCTGGGGATCGGTGATGATCACTATCCCCTGCCTTGGCAGTCGCTGAAATATGATACCGCACTGGGCGGTTATCGCACCGGCGTGACGCAGCAGCAGCTGGAGAACGCCCCCAAATACGGCAACGACAACAGTTGGAATTGGGCCGACACGTCGCGGGCCCGTGCAGTGAACGACTACTATGGCATTCCCATGAGCGTCTGACGCGCACGCGGCATGGACAGCGGCATGGACACAGGAAAACAGCCCCCCTTCGGGTGCTGTTTGCTTGTTCACTTGGTCAGTTTCCCTTGGTCAATTGCATCCCTCTAGTGCGCCAGTTCCTTGCGCACTGCCGCGGCCGCATTGCCAACTTTCTCCACCGCCGCCTGCAGCTGCTCGCGGGAAACGCCGAGCTGATGGGTCCAGTATTTCACTTCATGCGCCTCGTGCATATTGATCTTGCTGCGATCCGGCTGCCCCTTGTTCTTCCGGTCGTCCATCGTCGTCAGCCTCTTCGATCAACTGGTTGATGTAGGTGGTGAGCTGCTCGCCGGCGTCATTGAAATCTTCGTCCACGCAATGCGGCCCTATGCCGTCTGATGAGTGCAAAACACGGACTACTGCGACTTGTTCCTGGTGCCGCTCGCTTACCCCACAAGCAATCGTTCAAATGCCGAAGATTCCGCCAACCCGGCTTTAACTGCACTTCCAGAGCTCGGAGAACCCAATCGCCCCGGCGGCATTATGGGGAATGATGTCCAAAGCCCTTGTCGTTCAAACCGTCGAACTGAGGCCGAACCCGCCTCCTTACGGGCGGCTGTCATTGCGCACGGGGGCATGGGACCAGTTGCAGGCAAAACGGGCCTATGACGACCATCACGAGCCGCCGGAGCCGCCGGTCGAGCTCGACAAGAAGGTATGAGGTAACCTCCCGTCCCGGCTGCGATCCGCGCTCTATCGCGAAAAGCCCCCACCAATGCCGACGCTCCCGCCGATCCTGACGCAGGTCGACGTCCCCTCAACCTGCACGAAGCCGGCACCGTATTGAGCACAGATATTTGGCTTTCGCGGTGCTGGCTTCATGCTCTGCTTCGTTGCCGCCGGTTTCTTCGACGCCGCAGCGAAGGCCTGCAGCGGCACGACAGCGATCAGCAGTCCAACAACGACAATTCTCATGACATTCCCCGCCGCTCTTATGCGGTCGTATAGCTCATCGGAACGAAAGCCGCAGTGCGGTGTTTCCGTGGCATGGGACAGAGAGAAGAAGATAATGGCGTATTCCTGCTCAGCGCAGTCGCGCTTGTCTGCGGAGTGATCGCCTTCGTACCGTGGCTCCTCGAGCCGACACCCGCTATTGCAAGCAAAAGCGTCCAGCGTGTCGCCTATGAGCGACCTGCGTCGCAAGAGCCCGTACGCGTGATCATGCCCTTCACACCCAACACCACACCGAGCCAGCGCTAAAGCGCTCGGTTCAGTTGGCAGCCACAGGCTGGCCGGCGGTGCGAGTGAGCTTGTCGGCTTTCAGCAGGACATGGTCCGTTGCCGGCTGCGGCCGTGCAAAGAAGCTCACGGCGACAAAGGCTGCGCAGAAAAGAAACCCTACCAGCATCACCCGTCGATGCGTCGGCTTGTCGGCATTGTGAAACGAAGCGGACATGGTCACTCCCTCGATAGGAAATGAATAGCTCACCCTTATTTCCGCGCAATCATACTCTGGTTTTAACCTAACCGATGAAGGTTACTTGGCTGCGCGGATTTTAACGAAGCTGTTGTGGACTGTTAATTTTCGGCACTCCCGCGATCAAACTAAACTACAGAACCGCATCGTGAGGCAGCCCTGCCCGGTTCGTGCCTTCGCCCGTGTGTTACTTCTTGTCGTCGTTGTCCTGTGAGATCGGCGGAGCGGCGGTCTCCTTCGCATACTTCTCAGCGAGTTCGAATATTTCGCGACGGCGCTCCGGCTCATTGATGGTGAGGTAAGTCACAACCATTTTTAAAGCCTCCTCGTCCGAAGCTCTTCCAAACCGCCACACGCGTAACACTCCAAAGTTGTACAGAAAGGTTTCGGAACCTTTCCCTGCACGTTGAATTGAATGCCTATCAATATACGCAATACTACGACCGGTTGGCCAATAAGTTCCCGGAGCATCCGATGATGGGGAGCGCTGCATGATTGTCGGCCGGCCCATCTCGGAAATCTGCCGGGAGCTCGCCGCGTCGGCGGAGAACGACCATCAAACCATCCTAGCGCAGATCCTGCGCATCGCGTCACTCGAAGCGGCTCGAACCGGCACCCGCCATCAGGACGACACTACCATTCGCGATCGGCTGGTCGGCACCTGGGACTGGGACATCGCCAACGACCGCGTTTATGCCGATAGCAAATTCGCCCGCCTGTTTGGCGTCAATGCGGATTTGGCCTCGCGGGGCCCGCCGTTGAAAGACTGGCTGAATGCCATTCATCCGGACGACATCGATGATGTCACCGCCGATATCAATCGCTCACTGACGACAGGTCAGGTGTTTTCACGCGAATATCGCGTCATCTCTCACGGCGACACGCATTGGGTCTATGCGCGCGGCAAGTGCACGCTCGACGCTGCCGGTAACGCCGTTCGCTTTCCCGGTGCCATTGTCGATATTACCCGGGAAAAGATCGACGATTATCAACTCAGCATCGCTCCCACCTAGCCACGACCTTTGCGACTGCCCGCCTCACGACAAAGTCGCCGATAAAGCGACAGGCGAGCCAACGGCTTATTGCCTGCGGGAACGTAGCCTTACACTCCTCGTTATACTCGCATGGCAAGGAAATTTTTTAGCGTCGTCGTCGTTCGCTCCATCGAGGAATCCGTGGAGATCGTCGTCGAGGCAAAGAACGCCGACGACGCACATGTCGCGGCCATTCAGCATCTTCAGAAAAGTGGTGACGAATATGCGTGGCAAAAGCCGCGCAAGGATCTGACGGTCTGGCACAAGCAGGAGATCGATACGCCGGCCATTGTCGATGTGAGCGCCTGAAAAGCCAGTGAACCTCACAATCCCGTAGATGCACCGTCGTTGTCGCTACGACATCTGCCATTTTTCGCATTAAGCTGCTATGGCAGGCACCGCTGCCTTTGCAGTTGCACGTCTGTGTCGACCCCACGGAGACATTCCAATGCGTTACCTCCACACCATGCTTCGCGTCCGCAATCTGGACGTTGCCCTGAAATTCTATGCCGATGCGCTGGGGCTCAAGGAAGTCCGCCGCATCGATAACGACAAGGCGAAATTCACGCTGGTGTTCTTGTGCGCTGCCGAAGACGAGGCGCTGCTGGCCAAGACCAAAGGGCGCGGCGCGCCGCTGGTCGAACTCACTTACAACTGGGACGAAGAGAAATACGGCGAGGATCGCTATTTCGGCCATCTCGCTTACGAGGTCGACGACATCTATGCGACCTGCGATCGGCTGATGAAGCTCGGCATCACCATTAATCGTCCGCCGCGCGATGGCCAGATGGCGTTCGTGCGTTCGCCCGATCTGCATTCCATCGAGCTTCTGCAGAAAGGCGACGCGCTGCCGCCGCAAGAGCCGTGGTCGTCAATGCCCAACACCGGGCATTGGTAACTCACAAAATGCGCTGCTGCGTGTGTAGTTGCGGAACTCCATGAGGCGTGTCGCGTTGTCAATGCGAACCTGATTTCATGGAGGCTGAGACAATGGGACGTGGAATTTTACTCTGGCTGCTGGGTGTGCCGATTCCGGTAATCATTCTGCTGTGGCTCTTCTTCGGTCGCTGACGCCTCCCAAGCTGAACCAATGAACAGGCCTCGCTCACGCGGGGCCTGTTTCGTTTGCCGGCTCGCTCCTTTGTGAGATCTCGGCGCGAGACCGGCCTTGCGATGGCGGCGCGTTGCTGGCTAAACCTGCGGCGCTTATCCGCCAGCGAGGTTCATCGTGCCACAGACTCCCACCCCATCCCTGCAGATCTGGGGCCGTGCCAATTCGGTCAATGTGCAAAAGGTTCTGTGGTGCTGCCATGAGCTCGACGTCGCCTATGACCGCGTCGATGCCGGCATGCAGTTTGGCCGCAACGGCGAGGCCGACTATCTGGCGATGAATCCCAACGGCCGCGTGCCCACATTGGTGCAAGGCGATTTCGTGCTGTGGGAATCCAATTCCATCATGCGCTATATCGCCCTGGCCTATGGCGCTACATCGACCCTCTACCCATTCACGCCAAAAGTGCGCGCCAGGATGGAGCGCTGGCTCGATTGGACGCTGACGACGCTGCAGCCGGCCGAGCGCCCGTTGTTCTGGGGACTAGTGCGGACGCCTGTCGCCGACCGCGACATGGTCGCGCTGCAGAAGGCCGCGGATGCCAATGCGGCGCTGTGGGAAATCATCGACCGGCAAGTCTCCGAAAGTGCCTGGATGGAAGGCGACGACTTCAGCCTCGCCGATCTCGCCATCGGCTGCTACGCGCGGCGCTGGTTCGGCGTCGAGGGCGTTATCCGCCCTGCACTTCCGCATCTGCAACGCTGGTATCAGGCGATCTCGGCCCGGCCGGGCTTCCAGATCTATGTCGCGCCACCGCTCTCCTGAGCGCAGGCGTTCGCTTGAACGTTAGTTCAGCGAGCGTTCGAGCAGCAGGATGCCCATGATCACCACCAGCGTGATCGCGGCCACGATAAGGCGCGTGGACCAGTTCATGCCACGGCTGATCCACCACAGCAGCGCGCAGCCCATCAATACAGGAATGACGATATCGGGGCGCACGATCGTGGAGCCCTACGCGATAAAGCGAACGCCCAGCGTCTTGCCGCGGCGCCAGACCACTTCACACGTACGCCCGGTGCGCGCGTCGCGCGAGAAAGCCAGCTTCATCTTGTTGGGGACCGACGTGGGATCGTCGACGACGACTTTCGCGCCGGAGGTCGAGAGGTCCAGCACATTGCATTGCCGGGCCGCGAATCCACCGTCCAGCGTGATCCATCCGGCCTGGTGCACGGACCGGCGTGTGTCGCGTTTTTTCGTCACTGCCATCGCATCACTCCACGCCCCCGGAGAGAGCCTTAAGCCCGCATGCTTTAAGAACCGTTGAGAGGTGCAGAAGAGTTCGAAATGTCCTGTGCACAAGGTCCGTGCGCCACGCATGGGGATCATCCACCTGATCCCTCACCGCCCACTTGCCGACCCGAACAAACGTCACTATACGTTCGGCCGCTGGCACCAAACTGATTTGCTTTCGGTCGGTGCCGCCCGCGATAGATCAGCCCTAAAGCTTTGATGTTGCGGCGATTTTAGAAATAGCCGTGCAGAACCGCGGTATCCTTGGCCTGATTTCAGGCCGCTGGATCGACCGGGGTTTTTTGCTCCCTTCGTCTATCGGTTAGGACGCCACCCTTTCACGGTGGAGAGAGCGGTTCGATTCCGCTAGGGAGCGCCATTCGCGCACCGCCACGGGTCAGGCCACGTTATTGCCACCCGAGCCTTATTTTCGTTGAACTTGGCCGCGAACCTCCTCAAATCCACGCGTTCTGGATGGTTTGTCGCGGATTGGAACGATCACACGCCATAGGACTTCGAGCTTCATGGTCGAAATCATGCCGAGCGCTTCCCAACACAGTTACGCGTCCGAACCCCGTCACACCTGGCGTCTTAGCCAGCAGCCGATCATGGTTGCGGCTGCAGCCCTGTTTTTGGTCGTGATTGGCATCGGCGGAATCTTCGCATGGCGCAGCTATAGCGGCGCAACGCCGGAGCCGGAGCGGCTCACCGCATCGCGCCTGCAACAGGCCCGTGTCGCGCAGGCGTCCGAACAGCTGATCGAAAAGACCAAGGGCATCGAGGCCACCCAGCAGCAGTCGATCGATCAGCTCCAGGTCGTGCAGGATCAGTTGCAGACCATGCAGCGTCTGATGACGGCGCAGCAGAACGAAGCGCGCAAGCTCAATGAACAGGTCGGCGCCCTCACCTCGACGCTCGACAATCTCCGGCAGTCCTTTGCCAGCACCTCGGCAACTGACGACAAGCCCGCGGCGCGTGAACAGCCGCGTCGCTCGCGCTCCCGCGCCGCGGCGAGCAAGGGTCGTCAGAAGATGAAGATCGTTGTGCAGCGCAAGCGCCCGGGCGCGCGCGGCTAACCCATCCCGTCGATTGCGCCAAGCACATGCGAACCGCTTGTGCTGTTGATCTCACCACGCCTAGTCTGCTCCACCGGACGCAATCTGCATCGCTCAAGGTGCAAGGTTATGCGATCCCGGCAGGGAGCGAGACATGAAGCACGACGGTGGCGATCACCTTCACGCGCATGACAGCGCGATAGCCGAAAAATACGGCAGCACCACACTGGCAACATTGCGCAAAATCTACGGCAAGTTCTTCGCAGCCGGGCATCCCGACACGCTCACGCTCAGCGAAGTGCTGGTGAAGCTGAACGACACCTCACTCAGCCAGATCCGCCGCGATCACGACACCGGACATCTTAAGAAGAAGATTTCGAAGGCGGCGTGAAGTTGCTGGATTGGGTACCCCGGTACACTTGCGTGTAAAGTGCTTGCCCTCACCCTCTCGTTGAGCTTGGATGAGTAGGGTCTGGGGAGACGATTAAAAATGCGCAAATGGGGAATGGTGGCACTCGCTGCCATGTTGGGCGGCTGCGCTTCAAGTTCATCTGAAATTACACCGGCGTATGTATCTCCGGTCATGTACCAGCAATACACTTGCGCACAGCTTGCGCAGGAGGCTCAAGCTGTGTCGACTCGTGCCGCTGCTTTATCTGGAGCTCAGGATCAAAAGCGAACGAACGATACGATCGCGACGACCGCAGCAGTAGTCATATTCTGGCCCGCAGCCTTTTTTGTTGGTGGTGATAAACAGACCGCTGCAGAACTGGCTCAGATGAAGGGGCAGATGGTCGCTATCGAACAATCCGCAAATACCAAGAAATGCGGTATTCAGTTTCAGGGGCCTCGACCGCCAGGAACGTAACTCGAAGTTCTCTTCGACTTCGACGCTAGAACGCCTTGCGCAGCAACATCACGGTCAGCACGATCACGACGACTGGCGCTCCAAATGTCACCGGGAGCAACCATGGACTGTCGGCGTCGATAAGCGTGCCGGGAATGACGCCGATCAAGGCGTGATCGACGATCCAGACCATTGCTGACACGATACTGGCGGTTTCGAACTTCAGACGCGGCATGCCGGCGATACCCGCGACGCTGGTGACCAGCGCGCGCGCCGGCCCGATATGGTAGCCGACCATGATCGCCGCGATGCCATAGCGGTCGAATAGCCGGCGCACCCGCGCCACCAGTTGCTGACGCGATTGGAGCATCCGCATCT
This sequence comes from Tardiphaga sp. 813_E8_N1_3, assembly GCF_051811025.1. Classification (NCBI taxonomy): domain Bacteria; kingdom Pseudomonadati; phylum Pseudomonadota; class Alphaproteobacteria; order Hyphomicrobiales; family Nitrobacteraceae; genus Tardiphaga; species Tardiphaga sp. 813_E8_N1_3. The sequence goes on along the minus strand of NZ_JBPWQE010000001.1, from coordinate 2,619,785 downwards.
CCAGCAGCCTCGGCCCGTAGCGCTTGCCGAGCTCATAGGACACGCTCATGCCGAGCACAGCGCCGCCGATGGCCCAGAGGACAAAAGTCCAGGATATCACGCCGGCGCCGATCAGCACGCCCGTCGCCGTCACGATGGCCGCGGCCGGAACGACGAAACTGGAGCCGACCAGACATCCGAAGAAGGCGATGACGAAGCCAAGCGGTCCAGCCCAATCGGCTTGCGCGGCGATCAGCGCCGAGATTTTCTGAATGATATCCATCAGGGAGGGGATTCCGACCGGCGCGCTGTGTTTCGTTTAGGCTATGTTTCGTCTGGAACAAGCAATGAAACAAAACCGCGGTCGAAGAAACCGTTTCCTTCCATCGACGCAGACTGCCTGAAGCGAACGCCCTTTATCTCATCACTCCAACGACGCGCCGATCGGCGCACGGATGGACACAAGATCGAGGGACACACGATGACATTCACCACCGCCAAGCTCGCCGCCGCCACCGTTCTTGCATTCGGCATGCTGACCACCGTCTGCTACGCCTACAGCGCCGAGCAGGAACAGCTTTGCACGGGCGATGCGATGCGTCTCTGTAGTTCAGAGATCCCGGATGTCGATCGCGTCACGGCTTGCATGATCCGCAACAAGTCGCAGCTTAGCGATGGCTGCAAGTCGGTCTTTGCGCCTGCTTCGGCCTATCAGCCGGCATCGCTACGGACCACGAAGCCGGTCAATCTGGTGCCGGCCCGGATTCGCTGACGCCTAGCGTCGGCGCGCCACGGCGACGCCGAGCAGAAAAGCAACCAACAGCGATCCCAGCGGCGCTTCGCGCGCGACATTCGCTAGGATGCTCAACGGCATTCCCGGCTTTTTACCGGACTCGATGGCCCCGCCGATGCGATGCGCGGTCTCTGTCACCGCTTCTTTCACATCCGTGATCGTCTCTGTGATTGTCGACCTGGCCTCAGGCACGGGCTCGACGCCTTCGTAGATGTAGGGGGGTGTCTTTGCGTCGTCGGCCATGGTCATTTCCCGTGCAGTATGAGCTGTGTCAGCCCAATCGACCGGACGCGGATTGGTTCCTGCTCTTCCCTCCAGCCGTGCAGCGCCTTTTTTGCCGCAGGCGGCTCCCGCAAGAGTCACTCTTTCCGGCCTGCCCGGCCGTCTATAATTAGGTTCCATGTACCTGCTCGAATCGCTCCCCACCGTGATCGGTATCGCCGCCGTGGCACCAGCTCTGCTGGTGCTGTGGCTGGTGATTGCTGCCGATGAACGGCCGGGACCGCCTGGGCTGGTTTGGGCGTCATTCCTGCTGGGGGCCGCCAGCATCTCCCTGCTCGGCTATGCCCGCGCGCTGTTCGCGGCAATTCCGGGCCTTACGGACAACCCGACCCTGGCCATGGTGCTCCACGCTGTGTTTGGCGTCGCCGCGCCGGAGGAGATCGTGAAGATCTTCGTCATCATCGCGGTGTCCACCCAGCGCGCCCGCACGGCCGATCCAATGGACACGGTGGTTTATGGCGCCGCCGCCGGCCTCGGCTTCGCGGCCTACGAGAATCTCGTCTATCTCCTGCAATACCCCGAGATGTGGCGGACGCTCGCGGTGCTGCGCAGCGTGTTGACCGTGCCGTTTCACGGCGCGCTCGGCGTTATCGCCGGCGCCTATATCGCCATCGCCCGCTCCGGCCGCGCACTCGGCGCCCATCGCCGCGACGGCTGGGCTTTCATTCGCACGCCCATGCTGATCGTTCTGGCGCCGGTGACGCTGCATGCCTGTTTCGATCTTCCTCTGCTGACGCTGCAGCGACATCCGGAAATCGTCGGCGTGATGCGCCGCGTGCTGGAGGCCGCCGGCGTGGTGATCGGCTTCGGCACCATTGCCCTCGCCGCACGGCTGGTCCGGCGGATCGGCGCGCATCACGCGCCGCATACCGAAGTGTCACGCGAGCGGCTCAGCCAGTTGCGCGGCATGTGGGCGCTGCTGGTTGCCGGCGGCGGCGCGGGCTTTGCCGGCACTGCCTTTTTACTGACTTCGATTCATCACTGGTTCACCAACCCGGCGCGCAACGTCACCATGGTGCTGATCCCGCTCGGTCTGGCATCGATCGCCATCGGCGCCGTGCTGCTGGTGCTGACGACGACGGCCTATATTCTCGGCCGCAACCGCATGCGCACGGCTGCGCCGGCCATGACCGTGCAGTCGTAACGTTCAAGACCTCGCGCGACATTCGAGTTATTCCCGATCAACAAACTTGCACGCTTCCGCATGTGAGCGGATAAATGCGAAGCACGGCCAGCATGCTGCCGGCCAGATCAGGACATCGCCGCCATGACCATGCCGCCCAACCTCGCCGAGTTGCAATCGAAGATGAGCGACGCCGTGCGCGCGCATTGGAAGGCATTTCTGATCGAGGGCATCGTACTGGTAATCCTCGGCTTCGCCGCGATGATCGTGCCGCAGGTCGCCAGCATCGCCGTCACTGTCATGCTGGGCTGGATGTTCTTCATCTCGGGCGTTGCAGCGCTGCTAATGACCTTCTGGGCACGTCAGACGCCAGGCTTCATCTGGTCGCTGATTTCAGCAATCCTTGGCATCGGCGCAGGCATCATTCTGCTTACGCGCCCGGCCGAAAGCACGCTGACACTGACATTCGTGGTTGGCGTCTATTTCCTCGCAGAGGGCGTCGCGACCATCATGTACGCGCTCCAGCATCGCAAGGAACTGTCCGAGCGCTGGAGCTGGATGGCCTTCTCCGGCCTGATGGATATCGTGATCGCCTTCATCATCATCTCGGGCCTGCCCGGCACGGCAGCCTGGGCCATCGGCCTGATGGTCGGCATCAATCTGGTTATCGGCGGCGCGTCGCTGATCGGCCTCGCTATGGCCGCGCGTAACAAGGCCTGATCCGGCCGATGGTCTGCAGGGGCTCAGCAGCCCTTGCAGATATTCTTGATCATGCGATCAAGTTCGCGATCCTGCGCGTCGATGCGGGACGGATCGTTCTTGCCAGTCTCCGGCGGCAGATCGCCCGGGCGCGGCTGGCGATGGCCGACGGGAGCCTCGGGCAGAGCGGCGCCGCTGTTGGTCTGTGTGGTCGGCTGCGAGCGCAGACCCTTGGGTGGCAGGTTGCGGGAGGAATCCTGCGCCAGAGCCAGCGAATGGCCGAGAACGAACAGGCCTGCCGTCATCACGAACAATGTTTTCATTTTTTGTCTCCGACACCAGGTGGCGCGTGTAAGCCGATCGCTACGGCTTCGGTGGATAGATATGAACGTCGCCGCAGTAATCCACCACACGATAGCCCGATTCCGCGGAAGCTTCACCGTCAGGCTTGAGGTTGATTGAAGAATTCTCGGACAAATATTTGGGACCGATCGGTACCTTGCCATAACCCCCGGGAATATCCAGCACATAGTCCGGCTGGCACAATCCGGAAACATTGCCGCGAATGGCGCGCATCAAGGCCTGTCCCTCCACGATGCTGGTACGCAAATGCGCGGTACCGGGCGCAAGGTCGCCGTGATGCAGATAATAGGGCTTGATGCGGCACTCGACGAAACCGCGCATTAGCGCCGTCAGCGTCGCCGCATCGTCATTGACGCCGCGCAGCAATACCGACTGGCTCACCATGGGAATGCCGGCATCCACCATTAGCGCGCACGCCGCACGTGCAGCATCCGTCAGCTCACGCGGATGATTGGCATGCAGCGCCACCCATGTGCTCGCGCCCGTGACTTTCAATGCATCCACCATCTCCGCGCTCACGCGATCGGGATCGGCTACAGGAACGCGCGTGTGCAATCGAATGATCTTCACATGCGGAATCGCAGCGAGGTCCGCCATGATCTCGCTCAATCGCCGCGGCGACAGCATCAGGGGATCGCCGCCGGTGAGGATTACCTCCCAGATCTCGTCATGGCTGCGGATGTAATCCAGCGCGGCTGAATAAGCGTCAGGTGACAGCGCGGTCTCCTTGCCCGGCCCCACCATCTCGCGGCGGAAACAGAACCGGCAATACACCGCGCAGACATGTACCAGCTTGAACAGCACGCGGTCGGGATAGCGATGCACGATGCCGTCGATTGGCGCATGGGCGTGATCGCCGATCGGATCGGCGTTCTCTTCGGGCTGCGCGTTCAGTTCATCCACACTTGGAATGTATTGGCGCGCAATCGGATCGTCGGGATCGCTGCTGTCGATCAGTGCAGCAACGGCCGGCGTCACCGCGACCGCATAACGCGCGGCGACTTTCTCCAGATCAGCCAGCGTCGAGGCTGGCGCGAGACCATTTTCAATGAGGTCGCTGGCTTGCCGCAGAGTTGTCGCAACTTTCACATGACGGTTCATGACACACCTGCCGGCGGCGTCCACACCACCTGATCGATCCGCGTCGCGCCCGACGCGAGCATCACCAGCCGGTCGAAGCCGAGTGCAACACCGGATGCAGGCGGCATGGCCGCCACAGCCTCCAGAAACTCCTCGTCGAGCGGATAGCGCTCCCCATAGCGCCGTTCTTTTTCATCCATCGCTTCCGTGAAACGGCGGCGCTGTTCGTCAGCGTCGGTCAGCTCGCCGAAGCCGTTGGCGAGTTCTACGCCGCACGCATAGACCTCAAAGCGTTCGGCGACGCGTGGATCACCCGCTTTCGTGCGCGCCAATGCGGCTTCCGGCGACGGGTATTCAAACAGCACGGTCATCCGCCCCCGCCCGAGATGCGGCTCGACATGCTCGACCAGAATCTTGCTGAAAATATCCGACCATGTGTCGTCATCGCTGATCCGCACCTTGCCGGTCGCCGCAGCAGCCAGCTTGGCGCGATCACCCTCGGCACCATCAATGCTCGCAAGCAGATCGATATCCGCAAAGCGCATGAACGCCGCTGCCACGGTCAACATCTCCGGCTCGGCAAACGGAGCGGCAACCTGACCGCGAAACGTGAACTGCTTGATGCCTGTCGCCTGCGCCGCGCATGCAATGATCGCCAAGCAATCGGCGATCACAGCCTCATAGCTCTCCTCGGCACGATACCATTCCAGCATCGTGAACTCAGGCAGGTGCTTGTCGCCGCGCTCACGGTCGCGAAACACCCGGGCGAATTCGAAAATCTTGGCCTCGCCAGCAGCCAGAAGCTTCTTGCAGGCAAATTCCGGCGAGGTCCGCAGATACCGCAGCAAGCGTTCGCCATCGCGGTCGATGAGTTCGGTCTTTGGCGCATGCAGATGGGTCTCATTGCCCGGTGAGACCTGCAGGACGCCAGTCTCGACCTCCAGAAAGCCCTGAGCCTCGAACCACGACCGAACAGCCCGGGTGATCGCGCCCCGCGCCAACAGGAAGCCCCGGCGGTCCTGGTGCCGCGCCGGGCTCCACCAGGGCGACGGACGGTTAGTTCCAGTCATCAGCAAACGGCCCTTTTGGGTTGCAAAACGCTGGCTTCGCCGCGTGAAATCAGTATGTTGCCCCCCGAAACCGCTTCGCTGGCCACAGGACACACACGTCCGGATCGGTCCCGGGCTTGAAATCTAGGAAACATATCTGTGAAAGTCATCGCCAGTTCTATTCGCAAGGGCAACGTCATCGAGCAGGAAGGCAAGCTCTACGTGGTTCTGTCTGCGGAGAACATCCACCCCGGCAAGGGAACCCCGGTCAGCCAGATCGAAATGCGCCGAATCAGCGACGGTGTGAAGATCTCGGAGCGCTACAAGACCACTGACCAGGTGGAAAAGGCGACGATTGAAGACCAGAACTTCAATTACCTCTACAAGGATGCCGACGGCTTCCACTTCATGAACAACGACAATTACGACCAGGTTCAGGTGCAGAAGGACGTCATCGGCGATGCCGAGCCCTATCTGCAGGAGAACATGACCGTGAAGCTGTCGCTGCATGGTCTGGTTCCGGTGGCGATCCAGATGCCGCAGCGCGCGACCCTCGAAGTCGTCGATACCGAACCGGTGACCAAGGGCCAGACCGCCTCGTCGTCCTACAAGCCTGCAATGCTGTCCAACGGCGTCCGTACCAACGTGCCGCCGCATGTCGGCACTGGCACTCGCATCGTGGTGCTGATCGAAGACGGCTCCTATATCGAGCGCGCCAAGGACTAAAAGCTCCCGGCTGTCGCAAGATTGCCGCAAGTCGGCCGCAGCTTTTTCGCAAGACCGCCGGAAGTCCGAAAACGGCTTCCGGCGGTCTTTTTCATTTGTGACTTCAATACGTTGCCCGCCTCCCCGCGCCGCGACGCATTGCCCCTGCCGCCGCGCAAGTCATGCGGCTACAATGGGGGCATGACCACGCACGATTCCCTGATCGACCGACGCCGCCTGCTCCGCTCCGGCCTGGGTGCCGGCGCGCTGCTGGCCATGCCCGGGACCGCCTTTGCGGCGCCTGCGGGCTTCGACGCGTGGCGCGATGGCTTTCGTGCAAAGGCAATTGCCAAAGGCGTCTCCGACGCGACCTATTCGCGCGTGATGGGCCGCATCGAGCCTGACATGTCCGTGTTCACCAAGATGCAGAAGCAGCCGGAATTTCACGAGCAGCTCTGGCAATACATCAATCGCCGCGCCTCCGACTGGCGCATCGCCGCCGGCAAGGACGCACTGCGCAAGAACGAAGGTGTGTTCGACCGCATCGAGCGCGACTTCGGCGTCGAGCGCGGCACGCTGCTGGCGTTGTGGGGCGTCGAGTCCGCCTATGGCGATCCGATAGTGCAGCAGAACCACATGCGTCCGGTATTTCCGTCGCTGGCCGCACTGGCGTGGAACGAACCGCGCCGCCGCGCCTATTGGGAAACCGAACTGATCAACGCGTTGAAGATCGTCGACAAGGGCTGGGGCACACCGGACGAGATGCGCGGCTCCTGGGCCGGCGCAATGGGCCACACGCAATGGATGCCGGAAGTCTGGCTCAATGTCGGCATCGACTATGACCGCGACGGCCGCGTCTCGCCGTTCGGCAAGCCTGACGACGCGCTCGGCTCCAGCGCACGCTTCCTCGTCAATCGCGGCAAATATCCACGCGGCGAGCACTGGGGCTATGAGGTCCGCGCCAATGGCGCGGCGTCATCGGATAGCAATCGCAGTTTTGCAGCATGGTCCGCTGTCGGCGTTACGCGCGCCGACGGCCAGCCGTTTCCGCAGCCGAATGCGAACGCCAAATTGTGGGTGCCGGTGCAAGGCGGCCCGGCCTTCCTGCTCGGTCAGGGCTTCTATGCCGTGCGCAGCTACAATCCGTCGATGAACTATGCGCTGGCGATCTGCCATCTCGGCGATCGCATTCTCGGCGCGCCGCCTTTCCTCCAGCCGTTCCCCGGCTCGGAACGCGCGCTGACACTCGCCGAAGTGCAGGAAGTGCAGACCCGCCTCACCCGTGCCGGCTTCGACACCGGCGGCACCGATGGCCGCGTCGGCAACGACACGATGAAGGCCGTGAAGGACTATCAGACGAAGACGGGTCTGCTGCCGGCGGATGGCTATGGTGGGCTGAAGGTCCTCGCGCGACTGCGGCTAGGCGGCTAAGCCGTTCCGTCAAATCCCCGCCATCCGCTGCGGATCGACATAACGATCATAGTCTTCACCCGAGAGCAGTCCCAGCGCGATCGCTGCTTCGCGCGGTGTGATGGAATCGTCCAGCGCCTTCGCCGTGATGAGCGCGACCTTGTCGTAACCGATCACCGGATTGAGAGCTGTCGCGAGCAGCGGCGCGTTGGCGACATTCGCAGCGAGCTGTCGCCGATCGACGTCGAGATCGCGGATCAATCGGGACGTAAAGACATCAATGCCATCGGCGAGGATGCGGATGGACTGCAAGACGTTGTAGATGATGACTGGCTTGGCAACGTTGAGCTCGAAATTGCCGGACGCACTGGCTGCGGTGACGACAGCGTTGTTGCCCGTCACCTGAAAACAGGCTTGCGCAAGCATTTCGGCGATGGTGGGATTGCGTTTGCCGGGCATGATCGACGACGTCAGCCCGTCATGCGGGATGACGAGCTCACCGAGTCCGCAGCGCGGACCCGAGCCGAGGAAGCGCACGTCGTTCGCAATCTTCAGCAGCGTGACGGCAAGGCCATTGAGCGCGCCGGACACTTCGACAAGCGCGTCATGTGCGCCCATGCCTTCGAACTTGCTCGGGTTCGGGACGAACGCAACGCCGGTCAATGCGTTCAGGTGCTCGCAAAAGGCGCTGTCGAATCCCTTTGGCGCATTGAGCCCCGAGCCGACGGCTGTGCCGCCCTGCGGTAGCATCAGCAGGCGCGGGAACACGGCTTCGATGCGATCGATCGCATGATCGGTCTGGCGCGCGAAGGCATCGAATGCCTGCCCCATGGTCATCGGCACCGCATCCATTAGATGCGTGCGGCCGATCTTCACGACGTCGGAGAACGCGTCCGCCTTGGCGCGGAGATCATCGCGCAGCGTCTGTAAGGCCGGGAGCAAACGCCTGCGCAATTCCAGCGCCGTTGCCACATGCATCACGGTCGGAAAGCTGTCATTCGATGACTGCGAACAATTGACGTGATCGTTGGGATGAACCGGCGATTTGGTCCCGAGCGGCTGGCCCAGCAATTCATTGGCGCGGTTCGCGATCACCTCGTTGGCGTTCATGTTGGTCTGGGTGCCGGAGCCGGTCTGCCAGATCGGCAACGGAAAATGATCGTCGAACCGGCCTTGCTGAAGTTCGAGTGCCGCTGTTTCGATCGGCGCCGCGATCTCCGGCGCGATCGTCCCGAGTTGCAGATTGGCGCGCACCGCCGCGATCTTCTGCAGAGCGAATGCACGGATCAGCGCGACCGGGAAACGCTCATCGCTGACCTGGAAGACCTCAAGTGCGCGTTGGGTCTGCGCGCCCCAATAGCGATCCTTCGGCACCGCGATGGTGCCGAAGGAGTCGTGTTCGATGCGAACGTCACTCACGCTTCTCGCTCACTGCGCGCCGACAACGCCCGCCGCCTTGATGATCGGCGTCCATTTGTCGATCTCCGATTTTAGATGCGCGGCCAGCGCTTCGGGCGTCGCCCTCTCCGGCGCCACCGGCTGCACGCCGAGCCCGGCAAGCCGGCTCTTCACGGTCTCGTCCTTCAGCGCCACGTTCAGTGCGGCAACAAGTTTGTCGATGATCGGCTTGGGCGTGCCCTTGGGTGCGAACAGGCCGTACCAGACGGTGTAGGTGAAGCCCGGCAATCCGCCCTCGGCGGTGGTGGGGAGCTTCGGCAGCGCCGGGGCCCGCTCGGTGCTGGTGACGGCGTAGCCCTTGATCGTGCCGCCATCGACATTGCCGACAACGTTGACGATCTGATCGCACATCACGTCGACCTGCCCGCTCATCATGTCATTCATCGCCGGGCCCGCGCCGCGATAGGCGATCTGGGTCGGCTGCGTGCCGGTCGCCGCATTGAGCAGGAGCCCGCACAGATGCGAAGCCGATCCGATGCCGGCATGCGCGTAATTCACTTTCTCCTTATTCGTCTTCATCCAGGCGATCAGCTCGGCGAGATTGGCTGCCGGGAGATCCTTGCGTGCCACGAACACCGACGGCAGATCGACAGCGAGACCGATCGGCTCATAGTCCTTGATCGGATCGTATTTGAGTTTTGGATACAGCGCCGGATTGGTCGCGTGGCTGATATGGATCAGCAGCAGATTGTAGCCGTCCGGCGACGAGGCCGCGACCTTGGCGCTGCCGATCGAGCCGCCGGCGCCGGTCGTGTTCTCGACGATGACCTGCTGCTTCAGCGGGCCGCTCATGCCCTGCGCCAGCAGCCGCGCGATCGTGTCGCCGGGACCGCCTGCCGAATACGGCATGTTCATGGTGATGGTGCGTGTCGGAAAGTCCTGGGCCGAGGCCGGAACGGCAAGGAGCGCACCGGCGAGCACGAATGCGGTCGTCAAAATGTTCTTCGTCATCGAAATTCCTCCCCTGTTGTGTTTGTTGTTTCAGCGTTTGCTCATGCTCAGCACGCGATCCACCATCGGACCGCACAGGCCGAGATAGTTGGCCGGATCGCAGTGGCGACGGATGGCGTCCTTGCCGCCAAGCGCTTCGGTGATTTCCGGCACTTCGGCGAGAATGTCGGCGAGCTGTCCGCCGCCTTCGATCGCCTTGCGGCAGGCGTCGTAGACCACATCATGCGCATGCTGGCGGCCGAGTTTCGGCGCCGCTGCCATCATCACCGCTTCGGCGACGATGAGACCGCGTGTCAGATCCAGATTCTCCAGCATGCGCTTCTCGTGAACCACGAGTCCGGCCAGCATGAATTTGGCATTTGCCAGCGACGAGGCGGTGAGCAGGAAGCTCTCCGGCAACGACACCCATTCGAGGTGCCACGGCCCCGTTGCACGTTCCAGGTCATGGATCATGCCGTCGAGCATGGTCGCGACGTGCTGGCGCACCGCCTTGGCAGCGGCGAGCATCAGTTCGCTGGAAATCGCGTTACGCTTTTGCGGCATCGTCGATGAGGCGCCGCGACCGGGCACGAAAGGCTCCGACACTTCGCCGAATTCCGACGATGACAACAGCATCACGTCGGTGGCGATCTTGCCGAGCGTACCGGTGATCAGACCGAGCAGCGTGACCGCTTCGGCGATGCCGTCGCGGGCGACATGCCAGGTGATCGAGGGCTGATGCAGGCCGAGCTCCTCGCAGAACAGTCTTTGCATCTCCAACCCGCCCTCGCCCACCGACGCGAGCGTCCCCGCGGCGCCGGAGAACTCGCCGAGCAGGATGCGTGGCAGTGCCTGATCGACGCGTTCGATGTGACGATCGATGGAAGAGAGCCAGACGGCGGCCTTGTAGCCGAAGGTGACCGGCAGCGCCTGCTGCAGATGGGTGCGCCCGGCCATCGGCGTGTCGCGATATTTGCGCGCCATCGCGACCAGGATGTCGCGGACCTCGCGTAGATCGCGTGCAACGATCTGCAGGGCCGCGCGGATCTGCAGGACGTTGGCGGTGTCCATGATGTCCTGAGTGGTCGCACCCCAATGGACATAGCGGCCCGCCTCTCCGGCGGCCTCGGATAGCTGATGAACAAGTGGCAGGATCGGGTAGCCGACGATTTCGGTCTCAGCGCGGAGCTTGTCGAAATCGATCCGGATCGATTTGGCGGCGGCCTCGATGGCCTGGGCGGCATCCTTCGGGACAACGCCCATGCGAGCCTGCGCACGGGCCAGCGCGACTTCGGCCTCGATGTAGCGGCCGACCAGGGCTTCGTCGGCGAAGACCGCCCGCATTTCCGCGGTGCCGAACATGTCCCGAAACAGGACCGAATCGAAAACCGTGCTGCCCATAACGCTTCCTCTTATTATGTTCGTACATATTAAATTGTCCGAACATAAACTACGTGTCAATCTCCTTCCTTGACGAGATGGTCGCCAATCAGGTTTCCATCTTGCGATCAGGGGCTTAGGAGTCGAGGGACGACGGTGGAAAAGCGTTACGCGTTCGTGGCCCGAGCACTTACCGAGGCCATTGCAGACGGCCGGCATCCCGTCGGGTCCGTACTGCCGACAGAATTCGAGCTGGCGGACCAGTTCGCCGTGAGCCGATCAACCGTGCGCGCGGCGATGCAGGAGCTGCAGGCGTCTGGTCTAGTGAGCCGCAAACGCAATGCCGGAACCCGCGTCGAAGCGGCCTCTCCGGCCAAGGGTGGCGATGGCTTTACGCAGGCACTCAATACGATCGAGGCGGTGCAGCAGTTCGGCACCGAGACAGAGCGCCACGTGCAGCGCGTCGCCGACATTGTCGCGGACAGCGAGTTGGCCAGCCAGCTTGGATGCCAGCCCGGCCGGCGCTGGTTGTGCATCTCAAGTCTGCGCACGATTCCGGGCGACGTCACACAGCCACCGATCTGCTGGACCGATGTCTATATCGACGGCGCCTTTGCCGACGAGGTGCGCGCGAAGATGAGCGGGCATCACGAAATCTTTGGCACGCTCGTCGAAAAGATCTCGGGACGACGGTTCGTCGAGATCCGTCAGGACATATCTGCTGTGGGCGTTTCGAAGACGATGGCGGAGCCTCTGAAGGCAGAAACCGGCGCGCATGCGCTGTCGATCCGGCGGCAATATCTGTTCGCGTCAAGCGAGCTGGCGGAAGTCTCGCTCAGCATTCATCCAGCGGACCGGTATCGATATTCGACCAGACTGCTGCGCCGACAAGACACAAATGGATGAGTGCGCCGGTCAAGCCGGGTGACGACAGGTTGAAAGCGGTGAGACTACCTGATCATCTTCGGCCCGGGATCCGGCGCCGCCACATCGATCACGCGCATCTGCACGCGTTCGGCACCCTGCCAGCGATCCACGGTGAGTGATCCCGCCACATGCACCGGCTGACCGCGCAGTTCCTGCAATGCATTGCCGAGCTTCTGTCCGACCGAACGAAACGCGATGCCGTTGACCATCGCGCCATCGCTCGCCTTGAAGCGTAGCCGCAGATGCGCCTGACCGACTTCGTCGACATAAGCGAGCTGATGCGCCGGCAGCGCGATCACCGGCTCGGGATTGGCCGCACCAAATGGTCCTGCACGATTGAGCGTATTCACCAGATCCGTCGTCACACCGCGCGCGGTGACGGCGCCGTCGATGAACAGTTCTTTCTCGTTGCGGGACTTGCCGACATCCGCAGCCAGCGCGCTTTCGATATAGGCGCGGAATTCGCCGAGCCGCTCCTTGCGTAGCGTGATGCCCGCGGCCATGGCGTGGCCGCCGCCTTTCATCAACAACCCGTCAGTGACCGCCTGTCGCACGGCCTTGCCGAGATCGACGCCGGAGATCGAACGGCCAGACCCCGTGCCGATACCGCCGGGCTCCAGCGCGATGGCAAAAGCGGGCCGCGAGAATTTTTCCTTCAGGCGCGAGGCGACGAGACCGACGACGCCGGGATGCCAGCCTTCACTGGCCGTAACGATCACGGAGCCTTTGTCCTCAAGCCCCAATGACGCCAGCGCCTCCGCTTCGGCCTGCGCTTCAGCGGCCTGCTCGATCACACGGCGCTCGATGTTCAGCCGATCGAGTTCGGCAGCGATCTTCGCGGCCTCGGAGATATCGCCTTCTAGCAGCAGCCGCACGCCCAAGTCTGCGCGACCAATGCGGCCGCCGGCATTGATGCGCGGTCCCAACATAAAACCGAGATGCCACGCTTCCGGCGGACCGTTCAAACGCGCCACATCCATCAATGCGGTATGCCCGACATGATCGCGGCGACGCAATGCGATGAGACCCTTGGCGACAAAGGCGCGGTTCAGGCCGATCAGCGGCGCGACGTCGGCCACAGTGCCCAGCGCCACATGATGCAACATGCCGAGCAGATCCGGCTCCGGCATCTCCGCGGTCCAGAAGCCGCGCTTGCGCAATTCGCGATTGACGGCGACCAGCGTGATCAGCACGAGGCCCACGGCGGCGAGATGACCGAGACCGGAAATATCGTCGAGCCGGTTCGGATTCACCACGGCATCGACGTCAGGCAATTCCTCGCCGGTCTGATGGTGATCGATGACGACCACGGACATGCCGAGCTTCTTGGCCTCGGCCAGAGGTTCGAAGCTCGTCGTGCCGCAATCGACAGTCACCAGCAGCGTGGCGCCCTTGCCGGCCAGCGTTTTGATGGCATCCACATTGGGGCCATAGCCTTCGAAGATGCGATCGGGAATGTGGATCTGCGGATCGAGCCCGCAATGGCGCAGATGCCAGGCCAGCAGCGCCGACGACGTCGCGCCATCGACGTCGTAGTCGCCGAAGATCGCCACCTTCTCCCGGCGCTGCGCGGCATCCGCGATGCGCTTTGCCGCCGCTTCCATCTGCGTGATGGTGAACGGGTCCGGCATCAGCTTGCGGATGGTGGGATCGAGAAAGTCCTCGACCGCATCGAGCTCGACGCCGCGCCCGGCCAGCAGCCGCGCCAGCATCTCCGGCAATTGATAACGCTGCACCATGGCCAGCGCCCGCGCCGCGCCGCGCTGGTCCACCCGGTCGCGCCAGATCCGCCCGGTGGCGGATTCGGTGACGCCGAGAAAGGCCTGCTGGGATTCGACGGGAATGATGGTCGGTGGCGTCATGGGATCAGCAATAGGCCGCGCAGCCGCTTTCGGCAAATCTCAGGCCGTCAGCAGCCCATCCGCTTCGCCAGATCATTGAAATCATCCGCTACCACGTCCCACGCGCCATCGGCCTTGAAATCGCGGTTCTGGTGCGGACCATATTCAGTGACGCGCGGCACGAAGGCGGTCTTGAGACCGAGCTTCTGCGCAGCGTCGAGATCGTTGTTATGCGCCGCAACCATCATGACTTCGGCAGGCTTCAGATTGAGCAGTGCGGCCGCGCCGAGATAGGCCTGCGGATCGGGCTTGTAGTGTTCGAACAGTTCCGCGCTCATGATCAGGTCCCATGGCAGGCCAGCGAATTTCGCCATGTTGGTCAGCAGCGCTACATTGCCGTTCGACAACGGGCTGATGACGTATTTGGTCTTCAGGCGCGTCAGACCGCTGACCGAGTCCACCCACGGATGCAGCCGGTGCCAGCCCAGTGTCATGTAATGCAGATCGTTGTCCGAGAGCCCGTTGATGCCGAATTTGGCGACCAGCACATCGAGCGACTGCCGATGCAGCGTATCGAGCTTGACGAAACCGCGCTCGGGATGATGACGCACCACGTCCATCGACGGCATGTAGGCCTGCCGCCAGGCGTCGACGAGCGCAGTCCAGTCCGCGGTCATGCCGCGCGCTTTGCCGAACGCGGTACAGTCAGCAATCAGGCTGGAACGCCAGTCAACCACGGTGCCGAACACGTCGAACACCAGAGCCTTGACGTTATCGGTCTCGCTCATGGTCTCATCCCCATTTTGTTTTCTTGGTTTTTAGTTCGATTAATCCGAGCGCATGTTGGCGCGCTCGGATTGCCTTTAGTTAGAGTATCTTCCGGTATTGCATAAATCCGGAATTGTCCGCGACCTGATCGTAGAGAATTCTGGCCTGCACATTCTCGTTCTGCGTCAGCCAGTGCACACGGCTGCAGCCGTCCGCCTTGGCCTTTGCGTAGACAGCTTCGATCAAAGCGCGACCGACGCCAAGTCCCCGCGCGCCGTTGTCGACGAACAGATCCTGCAGATAGCAGTAGTTGCCCGGCGTCCAGGATGAGCGGTGATACAGGAACTGCACGATGCCGGTGAGCTTGCCATCCACATAGGCGCCGAGCAGGAACATCTGCTCGTTTGCGTCATGGAAACGCTTCCACGCCGTGTCCGTCGCGACCTGTGGCAGCGTCGCCTTGTAAAAGGTCAGATAGCCCTGCCACAGCGGCTCCCAGGCGGCCCGTTCGTCGGGGCCAACCGGGCGGATCTCAACATTCGCCTTCGCCATGTGACCGAACTCAATCCAGGTGGAATTTTTCGAGCTGGCGATGCTCGCCCTTGATGATGCGCACGGTGCCTGTGACCGAACGCATCACGATGGTCTCGGTCTCGATGACGTCGCCGCGGAACTTGACGCCCGACAGCAATGCGCCGTCGGTGACGCCGGTGGCGGCAAACAGGCAGTCGCCCTTCGCCATGTCCTCGATGCCATAGATCATCTTCGGATCGGTGACGCCCATCTTCGCCGCACGCTCGCGCTTCTCGTCGGTATCGAGGATCAGGCGAGTCTGCATCTGGCCACCGATGCAGCGCAGTGCTGCAGCTGCCAGCACGCCTTCCGGTGCTCCGCCAATGCCGAGATAGATGTCGATGCCGGATTTGGCGGGATCGGTGGTGTGGATGACGCCGGCGACGTCGCCGTCCGGAATGAGACGCAGCGCCGCCCCGGTCGAGCGGATCGCTGCAATCAATGCTTCGTGCCGCGGCCGCTCAAGCACGAGGGCTGTGATCGCCGACACCGGTACGCCCTTGGCCTTGGCGAGGCGCTTGATGTTCTCTTCCGGCGATGCGTCGATGTCGATCACGTTCTTGGCGTAGCCCGGACCAATTGCGATCTTGTCCATATAGACGTCGGGCGCGTGCAGCAGCGTGCCGCCGTCGGCCATCGCCATGGTGGCGATCGAGCCCGGCATGTCCTTGGCGCACAGCGTCGTGCCTTCGAGCGGATCGACGGCAATATCGACCTTGGGGCCCGCATTGATGCCGACCTTTTCGCCGATATAGAGCATCGGCGCTTCGTCGCGCTCGCCCTCGCCGATCACGATGGTGCCATCGATCGGCATCTTGTTGAGTTCGCGGCGCATCGCATCGACCGCTGCCTGATCCGCCGCCTTTTCCTGCCCATGACCACGCAGCCGCGCAGCCGACACTGCCGCGCGCTCGGTCACGCGAACGATCTCCAGCGTCAGAATGCGCTCGAGCAGTTGCTGCGGTGGGACGGTAATATGGGTCGACATGGGCGGGCTCCTTCTACGGCGGGTCTGACGACCCCTAGGGATCGATGATCCCATACAACTCTCAACGCGTGGATTTAGTTCTTCTCGATCCGGATAACTTGCGGCTTGCCCGATATCACCTTGTCGCTCTGTACGGCCTGGAGGGCGCGGCGCATCGCGTCTTCAGCGGTCGCATAGGTGATCAGGATAACAGGCACAGGTGACGATTTCGTGCTCTTGCCGACCGGCTCGATGCCGCCATTCGGATGGCGCTGCACGATCGACTCCAGCGAGATCTTCTGCTCGGCCAGACGGGTCGCGATGCGCGCAGCTGTGCCGGCGAGATCGCGCGCCATCAGGCGGATATAATAACCACCTTCATGGCGCTCCATCGGCGCCTTGGTGGTGGTCTTGAGTTTCGCAACTGGTCGCCCGAACGGCAACGTGCGCACGTTACGTGCGACGTCGGCGATATCAGCGAGAACAGCAGACGCCGTCGCAGCGCCGCCAGCGCCCGGACCGACCAGCGTAATCGGCGCGATGCCGGCACCGTCGACGGTGACAGCGTTGGTGACGCCCATGACCTGCGCAATGGAGGACGACAGCGGCACCATGGTTGGATGCACGCGCTGTTCGATGCCGGTCGCGGTGCGCATGGCGACGCCCAGCAGCTTCACGCGATAGCCGAGTTCTGCAGCGGCGCGCAGATCTTCAGCCGCGATGGACGAAATGCCCTCGACCGAAACAGCGCTCTGCGCGACCTTGGTCCCGAATGCGAGGCTGGCGAGAATGGCCAGCTTCTGCGCGGTGTCGTGGCCATCGACGTCGAAGGACGGCTCGGCTTCGGCGTAGCCAAGCCGCTGCGCGTCTTTAAGGCATTCCTCGAAGGACAGGCCCTCCAGCTCCATCCGGGACAGGATGTAGTTGCAGGTGCCGTTGAGAATACCGTAGACGCGATTGATATCGGTGCCGGCGAGACCTTCGCGGATCGTCTTGATGATCGGAATGGCGCCCGCGACGGCGGCCTCATAATTCAGCGCGCCGCCGTGCTTCTCAGCCGATGCCGCGAGCTTCAGACCATGCTTGGCGATCAGTGCCTTGTTCGCGGTTACGACCGACTTGCCGGCGCCGAGCGCCGCCTCGATCGATGACAGAGCGGGATCACCGACACCGCCCATCAATTCGACGAAGCACTCGACATCCGGATGCTGAGCAACCGCCAGCGGATCCTTCATCCAGTCGATGCCGCGCAGATCGACGCCGCGCTTCTTGATCTTGGAGCGCGCGGTGACAGCAACCACCTTGACGCCACGACCGCAGCGCGCGGCCAAAATCGAGTTCTGCTGTTCGATGAGACGGACGACTTCGGCACCAACGGTGCCGAGTCCCGCGATACCCACTTTGAGGGGTGCGACCATTAAGCTTCAGACCTGTCGGAATTCTTGTTGAGCGATGACCGGTCCGAAAACCGGTTGCCGGCTTTCGGGATCACGCCTATCGCCGGTTGGCGAGAGGAACCACGTTGTGCAACGTTTCGAGACCGCTTTCAAGGAAGCGGCGAATGCCGCGGGCAGCCTGGCGAATACGTTGTTCGTTCTCGACCATCGCAATGCGGACATAGCCTTCGCCATGCTCGCCGAAGGCGACGCCGGGAGATACAACCACACCGGACTTTTCAACGAGAAGCGTTGCAAACTGCATGCTGCCGACCTCGCGGAATTTCTCCGGCAACGGCGCCCAGGCGAACATCGACGCCGAGGGCGGCGGAATGTCCCAGCCAGCGCGGCCGAAGGATTCCACCATCGCGTCGCGGCGCTTGCGATAGACATCACGCATCTCGCGAATGCAGTCGTCCGGACCGTTCAGCGCGGCAGTCGCCGCGACCTGCACGGGCGTAAACGCGCCGTAGTCGAGATAGGATTTCACCCGCGTCAGCGCGGCAATGATGCGCTCGTTGCCGACCGCAAAGCCCATGCGCCAGCCGGCCATCGAGAAGGTCTTCGACATCGAGTTGAACTCGACGGTGACGTCCATCGCGCCCGGTACCTGCAGCACTGAGGGCGGCGGGTTCTTGTCGTCGAAATAGACCTCC
Source organism: Tardiphaga sp. 813_E8_N1_3 (assembly GCF_051811025.1). Lineage (NCBI taxonomy): Bacteria > Pseudomonadati > Pseudomonadota > Alphaproteobacteria > Hyphomicrobiales > Nitrobacteraceae > Tardiphaga > Tardiphaga sp. 813_E8_N1_3. The sequence continues at coordinate 2,601,366 of NZ_JBPWQE010000001.1, read as the reverse complement.
GCATAAGCGAGGTCCGAAAGAATGTAGATCTCGTGCTTCTTCGCGAAGGCCACGAGGTCCTTGTAGAAATCGAGGGTTGCCACCTGCGCCGTCGGGTTCGACGGATAGCAGACGATCAGCGCGATCGGTTTCGGGATCGAATGGATGATGGCGCGCTCGACGGCGGCGAAGAAGTCCGGCGTCGGCTCGGACGGCACCGAGCGGATCACGCCGCCAGCCATCAGGAAGCCGAAGGCATGAATCGGATAGCTTGGATTCGGGCACAGCACGACGTCGCCGGGCGCGGTGATCGCCTGGGCGACGTTCGCGAAGCCTTCCTTGGAGCCCAGCGTCGCCACCACCTGAGTGTCGGGATTGAGCTTCACGCCAAAGCGGCGCTCGTAATAGCCGGCCTGGGCCTTGCGGAGGCCGGTGATGCCCTTCGAGGCAGAATAGCGGTCGGTGCGCGGCTTGCCCAAGGTCTCCTTGAGCTTCTCGATCACATGCGGCGGGGTCGCCAGATCCGGATTGCCCATGCCGAGGTCGATGATATCGGCGCCAGCGTTCCGCGCGGCGGCCTTGGCCCGGTTGACCTGTTCGAACACATAGGGCGGCAGTCGGCGGATGCGGTAGAATTCTTCCATGGGATCGGGCTCCAAAACCGCTTCAGCGCGCGGTTGAATCGTTTCTTTTTATCACGGAAGCCCGGTGACACCAGTCACGACGGGCAGTTTTGACTATTTGGCCGCCGGTTTGGCCGGCAGCACGACGGCCTGGCGATCGCGGGCGGCAGTCAGTTCGGCCTGCATCTTGGCCTGGTCCGCCGGCGCCATGGCGGTGCCTTCGCGGGTGGTCGGCAGGTCGTGAACCGGCAGATAGGTGCCCACCTCGGCCGGACGTGCCGGAGCGCCCGCCGGCGTCCCCACCATGGGCATGTCGGCAATCGACGAGGCGCAGCCGCCAAGCGGCAAGCCAAGGCCCAGCGCCAGCAGGGCGGCGGTTGCCACTGCCCGCGCGCTGCGACCGTCGATCACCCTGAATGTGCCTCTACGCGTCACGCCACAACCCTACATCGCATTAGAATCGATTTCATCCCCATTGCAGCGCACCATCCGATCAATCTGGTCACAAACGATTAACGCCGGGGGAACATGATGCAGGCTTGGATCTTCAATATGACCGAAGCAAGACGTTTGACGCGGTGCAGCACATCGAATCCTGCGGCAACCCGCGAACTGTGCCATCATCGATTTGCGTGGTGACGTACCGTTGCCCGACTGGAATGAAGCTGTTGTTGCGCCATGACCGAAGTTGCCGCCGAAGCCAAAGCTGCTGAAAACAAGACCTCGGGCGACAAGACCGACAAGCCGTTCAATCCCGAAGCTTTTGCGCTCAACATGGCCAAGGCGATGGAGAATGGCGGCAAGGCGCTGGCCGCCTATCTGCAGCCACGCCAGACTGGCGAGACCGTCGACAAGCCGCCGAACGAGCTGACCGAACTGATCAAGACATTCAGCATCGTCGCCAACTACTGGCTGTCCGACGACAAGCGCGCCGCCGAATTGCAGATGAAACTCGGCAAGGCCTATCTCGACCTCTGGGGCTCGGCGATGCGCCGGATGGTCGGCGAAACCAGCTCGCCCGCTATCGAGGCACCGCCGCGCGACAAGCGCTTCAGCGATCCCGAATGGAAATCGAACCAGTTCTTCGATTTCGTCATGCAGGCCTATCTGCTGACCACGCAATGGGCCCACGACCTCGTCAAGAATGCCGAGGGGCTCGATGCGCATACCCGCAAGAAAGCGGAGTTCTACGTCCAGCAGATCACCAATGCGATGGCGCCGTCGAACTTCGTGCTGACCAATCCGGAAGTGCTGCGCGAGACGGTCGCGTCGAATGGCAGCAACCTGATGCGTGGCATGACCATGCTGGCCGAAGACATCGAGGCCGGCCGCGGCTCGATCCGCATTCGCCAGTCCGACCCGAAGAATCTCGAAGTCGGCGTCAACATGGCGACGACGCCGGGCAAAGTGATTTTCCAGAACGAGGTGATGCAGCTGATCCAGTATCAGCCGGCAACCGAGAACGTGCTGCGCACGCCGCTGCTGATCGTGCCGCCTTGGATCAACAAGTTTTACATCCTCGATCTCAAGCCCGAGAAATCCTTCATCAAGTGGGCCGTCGACCAGGGTGTCTCGGTGTTCGTGATCTCCTGGGTCAACCCCGACAAGCGGCTCGGCGCCAAGACCTTCGATGACTATATGAAGGAAGGCCCGCTGACCGCGATGGACGTGATCGAGCAGGTCACCGGCGAGATGACGGTCCACACCATCGGCTATTGCGTCGGCGGCACCCTGCTCGCCTCGACGCTGGCCTGGCTCGCCGAGAAGCGCCGCGTCCGCGTGGCCTCGGCGACGTTCCTGGCCGCGCAGGTCGACTTCACCCATGCCGGCGACCTCATGGTCTTCGTCGATGAGGATCAGATCTCGGCTCTGGAAAAGGACATGCAGGCGGCGGGTGTGCTGGAAGGCAGCAAGATGGCCATGGCCTTCAACATGCTGCGATCCAACGACCTGATCTGGTCCTACGTGGTCAACAACTACCTCAAGGGCAAGCCGCCTTCGGCCTTCGATTTGCTGCACTGGAATTCGGATGCGACGCGGATGCCGGCGGCGAACCATTCGTTCTATCTGCGCAACTGCTATCTCGAGAACAAGCTCTCGACCGGCAACATGATCCTCGACAACACCCGGCTTGATCTCTCGAAGGTCAAGGTGCCTGTCTACAATCTCGCCACCCGCGAGGATCACATCGCACCGGCGCAATCGGTGCTGTACGGCTCGCAATTCTTCGGCGGCCCGGTGAAATACGTGCTGTCCGGCTCCGGCCATATCGCCGGTGTGGTGAATCCACCGGCCTCCGGCAAGTACCAGTACTGGACCAACGACAACGCCCACGCCACCAATCTCGCCGACTGGATGAAGACCGCGCAGGAACATGCTGGCTCATGGTGGCCGAACTGGCGTGAATGGCTCTCCGGCATCGATGGCGAAGAGGTTCTGGCCCGTCAGGTCGGCACCGACGCCTTCCCCCCACTGGAAGACGCCCCCGGCAGTTATGTGCGGGTGCGGGCGTAGCGGCTCGCGTGCTTCGCGCTCGGTTGGCGTTGTCACAGCAAACGTCTATGGTTTCAGCCAACGCGCATCGCATACGGCTTGCGGCGCGCGTGTTTTGCATGACCATCTCCGCGTTTTCCGCGGAAATTTCGACCGAAAGGATACCCGGATGACGCGCGAATTGTTCTGGCTGACGCTGACCGTGATTCTCACCGGCCTGCTCTGGGTGCCCTATGTGCTGAACCGCATCATGGTCCGCGGCGTTACCGGCGCGATGGCCAACCCGTCGCGTAATGACAAGCCTTTGGCCGACTGGGCCAACCGGCTACTGTTCGCCCATGACAACGCGGTCGAGAACCTCATCGTCTTCGCGCCGCTGGTGCTGATCCTGAACGCTGCGGACGTTTCGACCCCGACCACTGTTCTGGCCTGCGCCGTCTATTTCTGGTCGCGCGTCGTGCATCTGGTCGTTTACACACTGGGTCTCCCCATCTTCCGCACGCTGGCCTTCCTCGTTGGTTTCTTCGCTCAGGCCGTGCTCGCGGTCGCGATCCTGCGTATTCCGGTTTGAGGCCGGGTACGCTAGTCCAACGCAATGAGTCACCCCGCGCCAGACCTGCAAAGAATCGTCACCGAAATCGCCGACGAGATGGCGCAGCGCACCGACCGCGGCGAGGTTGCGAGCTATATTCCGGAGCTCGCCGGCATCAATCCTAACCAGTTCGGGCTCGTGGTCATCGATGCGGATGGCCAGGTGGCGACCGGCGGCGATGCCGATGTGCCGTTCTCGATCCAGAGTATCTCGAAGGTTTTCACGCTAACCTTGGCGCTTGGCATGGTCGGCGACCGGTTGTGGAAGCATGTCGGCCGCGAGCCGTCGGGCAATCCATTCAACTCCATCGTCCAGCTCGAACGCGAGCGCGGCGTGCCGCGTAACCCCTTCATCAATGCCGGCGCTATCGCCGTCACTGATGTCATCCTGTCCGGCCATCAGCCGCGCGAGGCAATCGGCGAAATCCTGCGCTTCATGCAGTTTCTGGCTGGCGACGACAGCATCGTGATCGACGAGGCGGTCGCGGCCTCCGAGAAGCGCACCGGCTTTCGCAACACTGCGCTGGCCAATTACATGAAGTCGTTCGGCGTCGTCCAAAATCCCGTCGACTTCACGCTCGGCGTCTATTTCCATCACTGCGCCATCGCGATGTCGTGCCGGCAGCTCGCCATGGCGACGCGCTACCTCGCTTATTCCGGCCGCAATCCGTCGACCGGGCTCTCGGTGGTGTCGTCGGAGCGTGCGCGCCGTATCAACGCGCTGATGCTGACCTGCGGACACTACGACGGCTCCGGTGAATTCGCCTATCGCGTCGGCCTACCCGGCAAGAGCGGCGTCGGCGGCGGCATTATCGCGGTCGCGCCCGGCAAGGCTTCAATCGCCGTCTGGGCGCCCGGCCTCGATCATCACGGCAATTCGCATCTCGGTCGCATCGCCCTCGAAGAACTCACCAAACGGCTCGGCTGGTCGATTTTCGGGACCTGATGCCGACCCGGTTTCCGGTCATGAAAAAGGGCTGAAACATCGCTGTTTCAGCCCTTGATCGTCGTCGATGAACCGCGCCCGGGGCGGTAAACCTTGCTTCCGGCCAGGCACCGTCAATGTTCGTAGGTCCGCTTGGCTTCCTGGATGGCAGCCTCGTGGTACCAGCTGTCATAGTCGGCCACGGTTTTCACGGTCGAGGCACGCAGGTCCAACGGCTTGCTGAGCCGTCCCCGCGGGCCGACCGATGCACGGCCACCAACTGGGAATTGGTAGATTTTAGCGGTATGGGGGTGATGCGTTTGAGATGTCGGCATCGCTTCTCTTCCTTCCTCTGATCTGTTTTTTCCTTTTGGATCATCATTGTAACAGAGGCGCCCTTCTTTTGTGCCGACTGCCTCGTAAGAAGCATCCAAATGGCTACAATATGCGCACTCGGTGGACGTGCGCTTTGGGCGCGCAGGTTTTGAAGCCGCCTACGCGGCGCCTGACCTCTCATTTGAGCGTCTGAAAGGCAGAAAAGTTCCGGTCAAAAATCGCCTGCAAGGGAATTGGGCAGCCGGTGTTTTAGCGCGCGGCCGAATTCCTCTGAAAAATTCACGAATCCTGACCGATTCCCGACCTCCGATGCCCTCTCCCGAAAGCGAATGGCAGCCCGGTTGGGGACGCGCCGCACTTTTCGTCACAAAAACGTTGCACCGCGGCAAGTTGGCATACTACGTGCTTTATATGCAGCGCCGCTGGCGGGCGGATCCCGCATCCGCGCGCCAGCAAGCTCAGGGTTCACGCCCTACGCATCGCCAACTCATGAGAGACCCGCATGACAAAGTATAAGCTCGAGTATATTTGGCTCGACGGTTACACGCCGGTTCCGAACCTGCGTGGCAAGACGCAGATCAAGGAATTCGAAGATTTCCCGACCCTCGAACAGCTCCCGCTGTGGGGCTTCGATGGTTCGTCGACCATGCAGGCCGAAGGCCACAGCTCCGATTGCGTGCTGAAGCCGGTTGCGATCTATCCGGACGCTGCCCGTGAGAACGGCGCTCTGGTGATGTGCGAAGTCATGATGCCGGATGGCGTCACCCCGCACTCGACCAACAAGCGCGCCACCATTCTCGACGATGCCGGCGCATGGTTCGGTTTCGAACAGGAATACTTCTTCTACGAGAACGGCCGTCCGCTCGGCTTCCCCGAGGATGGCTATCCCGCGCCGCAGGGCCCCTACTACACCGGCGTCGGCTTCAAGAACGTCGGTTCAATTGCCCGCGAGATCGTCGAAGAACATCTCGACCTCTGCCTCGAAGCCGGCATCAACCACGAAGGCATCAACGCCGAAGTGGCGAAGGGCCAGTGGGAATTCCAGATCTTCGGCAAGGGCTCCAAGAAAGCCGCTGACGAAATGTGGATCGCGCGCTACCTGCTGCTCCGTCTGACGGAAAAGTATGGCATCGACATCGAATTCCACTGCAAGCCGCTCGGCGATACCGACTGGAACGGCTCCGGCATGCACGCCAACTTCTCGACCGAATACATGCGTACGGTCGGCGGCAAGGCTTACTTCGAAGCTCTGATGGCCCAGTTCGACAAGAACCTGATGGACCACATCAACGTCTACGGCCCGGACAACGACAAGCGTCTGACCGGCAAGCACGAGACCGCTCCGTGGAACAAGTTCTCTTACGGTATCGCGGACCGCGGCGCCTCGATCCGCGTCCCGCACTCCTTCGTGAAGAACGAGTACAAGGGCTATCTGGAAGACCGCCGTCCGAACTCCCAGGGCGACCCCTACCAGATCGCTTCGCAGATCCTGAAGACGATCTCCGAAGTGCCAGCCGACAAGAAGGCCGCCGCGTAAGCTGCGCCTGCATCTGAATGACGAACGGCCCGAACGAAAGTTCGGGCCGTTTTGTTTTGGCTAACGCCCCTTGCCGTCATGGCCAGGCCTGTCCCGGTCAATCCACGTCTTCGTTCTTATCGCCAAGACGTGGATGCCCGGCACGAGGCCGGGCATGACGGAGTACAACACTAAGATTTCAGCTTACGGGAACATCGCCGGCTGATCGATGCCGAGCGTCTCGACAAAACCGAGCACCAGATTCATGTTCTGCACCGCCTGCCCCGACGCGCCCTTGGTGAGGTTGTCGAGCGTCGAGACGATGATAGCGCGGCCCGGGATACGGTCAGCGGCAACGCCGATGAAGGTCATGTTAGAGCCGCGCACATGCCGCGAATGCGGCGTCTTGCCAAATGGCAGGATGTGTACGAACGGCTCCTTCTCATACTGCTTCACAAGCACCTCGTGGAGATCCTGCGCCGTCTTGCCGCGCCGCCCCCGCACATAGATGGTCGAGAGAATGCCGCGGTTCTGCGGCAGCAGATGCGGCGTGAAGCTCACGACCACCTCCTTGCCGGCAGCCTTGGAGAACTCCTGATCGAGTTCTGCCATGTGCCGGTGATGGCCGACACCATAGGCGTTGAAGCCTTCGGACACTTCGGAGAACAGCATCTCTTCCTTGGCGGAACGCCCTGCTCCGGTCATGCCGGACTTGGCGTCGATCACGATCTCATCGGTCTCGATGGCGCGCGCCTTCAGCAGCGGCACCAGCGGCAGGATCGCGCATGATGTGTAGCAGCCGGGATTGGCGATGAGCCGCGCCTTTTTGATGTCACGCCGATAAAGCTCGACGAGGCCGTAGACGGCTTCCTTCTGCAGCTCCAGCGCATGATGCTCGTGGCCGTACCACTTGGCATAGGCAGCAGCGTCCTCGAGCCGGAAGTCGGCAGAGAGATCGACCACTTTGGTCTCCGGCGCCTTGTCCAGAAGATCCTGCAGCACCTTCTGCGTGGTCGCGTGCGGAAGCGCGCAGAACACCAGATCGAGGCCGATGGTCGTCCAATCGACCGAGTCGATGCTCACGAGCGTCGGCAGCTCATAGGGCGCGAATTGCGGGAACACATCGCCCATCGCCTGCCCGGCGCGCCGGTCGGCCGTCAGCAGCACGAGCTCGACCTTGGGATGGCGCAGCAGCAGCCGCACCAGTTCGGCACCGGTGTAACCGGACGCGCCGAGAATGCCGATTTTCTTCTTCGTGCTCATCACATCGTTCCTTCGAGACTCGCCATAACATTCAATTGTGACACATCATCCGCGAACACATGCGGACGCAGTGCCTGCATCTCTTTGGCCAGCAACCGGGCGCCGGCATCGGGCTGCTGCCCCAACGCAGTCGCGACAGCTACATGATCCACATCGGACTTGTGCTGGTTCAGTTTGAAGCTGCCTTCGACCTCTTCCACCGACATCACCAGACCGACAATCGCCTTCTTCATCGCCTCCAGCCGTCCGGCCGTCATCTTTGCCGACGTCCAGATCGGCTTCGGCGCGAGCCAGCTTTCGAACCTTGTGCTGAGCGCGTCAAGGTGGGAGCCAAGCTCCCCATCCGGCAACAGCCGTACGGTCCCCGTCAGATGCACCGCCTGATAGAGCCAGGTGGGCACCTGGTCCGGCGAGGCATACCAATCGGCCGACACATAGGCATCCGCGCCGTTCACCGCCATGACCCATGGCGACGCACCGTCTGCCAGTTTGACCAGCGGATTATGCCGCGCCACGTGAAAGGCCACACGAGGCGTGCCGTCATTGCCATAATCGAGACAGAACGGCAGTGCCGAGGCGATCGGCTTGCGGCCGTTCCACGCACAGGCCGTGCCGAATCCGCGCGCCTCGGCGAACGCCAGAGCTTTGGCGCGGTCGGGCTGGAATTTTGGCGGGGTATACATGACGGGCTCCTGCTCTTGTGAGGGGCCGTCGGATCAGATCATGCTTCAGGGGGACTGCCGCGGACCGGATCCGGCGGCAGTGAGAGATCAAAAACGCTTAAGCGCGCATATCTCCACCTGCCGCGAGAATGCGGCGGCGGGCGATGATGCTGGTCGCTGTCTTGATCATGGACGCGGTCATAGGGCCGCGTCCGCGATCCGTCAAGATCGTCAGAACACAGACCTCAGAGAACTGGGCTCCACGGCGCGGGCACGACGCGGTAGCCGTTGCCGTCCTTTTCGACAAAACCGTTAGCCGGGAACGGATAGTGGAAGCCCTGCACGCGCATTCTGTCGGCGACCAGCATGTCATAGACCTTGCGGCGGGTAGCTTCGGCCTGCACCGGGTCCTGATCAAAATTCACGTGCCAGCCGGGATTGGCGGCGAATAGCGCCGGAAGGTTGGTGACGTCCGACTGGATGAAGATTTTGTCCGATCCGGACGACAGCACATAGGACGTGTGGCCCGGCGTGTGCCCGATCGAGGCGACAGGCAGTAACCCCGGCGCGACGTCCTTGCCCCATTCATAGGGCGTAACCTTCTTCTTCAACCCGGCCTCGAACACCCGCCGGTTGTTCTTGAACAGACCGGTCATGCGATCGCCGGTGGCACGGCTCATCTCGCCATCGTCCATCCAGAACTTCCACTCGGTCGCTGGCACCAGCACTTCGGCATTAGGAAACGCCAGCACGCCGTCCGCCGTCAGCAGGCCGTTCACATGATCGCCGTGGAAGTGCGAGATCACGACCATGTCGATCATCTTTGGATCGATCCCCGCCGCCATCATGTTGGTGGTGAACTGCCCGACATTGCCCTTGGTTGCCGCAAAGGCGCCCGGCCCGTTGCCGGTGTCGATCACCACCAGCTTGCCGCCGGTGTTGATCACCAATGGCGCATAGAAGTTGGTAATCTGGTTTGTCGGCAGAAATGCCCTGGCAAGCGCGGCATTGATATCATCGCGTTTGGCGTTGGAAATATAGGTATCGGCCAGCGGAAACGTCGCCGCGCCATCGGAGATGGCGTTCACCTGGATATCACCGACCTTGTAGCGATAGAAGCTTGGCACCTGCTTGTCCGCCGGCGGAGCTGAGGCCCTGGCAGAGCCTGTGGCGAGTAATGGAGATGCGGCGAGCGCGGCGGCGCCGGCCAGTGCATGCCGTCGTGACAAATCCATGAGGTCTTCTCCCGTCGCTTTGCGTGGTCGCTGTTGGCGCGATTCCGGCGCAGAGACTGGCACGACGCGCCGGCGGAGGCGATGGGTCTTTGCGAGGCCAGCCGGCCTGCGCTGCAGCGCAGGCCGGGAAATTGCCAGGCTTCGTTTAGATCACCGGGCTCCATGGGGCCGGCACCAATCGATAACCGCTGCCGTCTTTCTCGACGAAGCCATTGGCCGGGAATGGATAGTGGAAGCCCTGCACACGCATCTTCTCGGCCACTAGCATGTCATAGACCTTGCGACGCGTGGTTTCCGCCTGCGCCGGGTCCTGGTCGAACATCAGATGCCAGCCGGGATTGGTGACGAACAGCGACGGATGATTGGTGACGTCGGACTGAATGAACAGCTTGTCGCTGCCGGACGACAGCACGAACGAAGTGTGGCCCGGCGTATGGCCGACCGACTCCACGGCTAGCAGGCCTGGCGCGACGTCCTTGCCCCACTCATAGGGCGTGACCTTCTTCTTCAGCCCATCGTTGAAGAGCTTGCGGTTGCTGGCAAACAGACCCTTCATGCGGTCATTGGCAGCCTTGGCCAGTTCGCCGTCGTCGTTCCAGTACTTCCACTCAGCGGCCGGGACGAGGACTTCGGCATTCGGAAAAGCCGGCGTGCCATCGGCAGCGAGAAGCCCGTTCACGTGATCGCCGTGGAAATGCGAGATCACCACCATGTCGATCGCCTTGGCGTCGATACCCGCGGCGGCCATGTTGTTGGCGAACTGGCCGACATTGCCCTTGGTGGCAGCGAGCGCTCCGGGGCCGTTACCGGTATCGATCACCACCAGCTTGCCACCAGTGTTAATCACGAGCGGCGCGAAATGGATGGTCATCTTGTCCTTCGGCAGGAAGGCCTTGTCGAGCGCGGCGTTGACCTCATCCTTCTTGGCGTTGAGCACGAAAGTGTCGGCCAGCGGAAAGGTGTTGGCGCCGTCGGAGATCGCATTCACTTGGGCATCGCCGACCTTGTAGCGATAGAAGCTCGGTGCCTGCTTGTCGGCAGGTGGAGCAGACGCTTTGGCGGAGCCTGCGGTAAGCAATGGAGATGCGGCGAGCGCGGCGGCTCCGGCAAGGGCGTGGCGGCGTGACAAGTCCATGATGTTCTCCGGGGTGAAGCAGTGACAGGCGGGGGCTGGCGGAACTATTTACCAGCGTTCGATGACTTCTGCGAGATGTCGCGGCATTCAGACACCGCGACATGTCAGCCCGTTGAACACCCGGGTGCGGCGGTTATTCCCCGCCGGACTACTTCAGCTTCCAGAGCCATTCCACGGTCATCGACAAGCCATCGCCAAACAGGAGAAGTACGCCCGACCAGATAAAGGCCGAGGTGAAGTTGGCGACCTGAAAACGCCAATAGGGCATTTCGAAAATGCCGGCTGCCAGCGGCACCGAGGCCCGCAACGGGCCGAAGAATCGGCCGATATAGATGCTGGGCACACCCCACTTCCTGACGAAGGCTTCGCCACGCGGAAGCAGGTCGGGAAATTTGGAGAGCGGCCAGATCTGCGCCACTTGGTCCTTGTATTTGAAGCCGAACCAGTAAGAGAGCCAGTCGCCGAGCGCCGCGCCGAGAGCGCCGGCAATTAACACCGGCCAGAAGCTGATCCCGCTCGCGCCGACCAGTGCGCCGATCGCCACCAGCGCGCCCCAGGCGGGCAGCAGCAGCGAGATGAAGGCGAGCGATTCCCCGAAGGCTAGCAGGAGAACGATCGGCGCCGCCCAGACCTGGTTCTGGCGCACGAATTCGATCAACGCGTGCATCCAGCCTTCCATATGGAGAGTGTTCCTTTGCGGTTCTGGCACCGGCCTGATCGGCCGCGAACCGCTTTAACCTTCAAACGCCCGTCACAGGTAATCCGGCTGCACCGATCACATCAAGTCACAACATCTGAGGGTTCGATGCGGCGCCCAATGAGTCCAACGGCGGCCTTCTCCACACGCAATGGATGCTCCGACCGACCGCCACCAGACATGCGAGCAAAAAACCTCACGGTACTCCTGAACCTTGCGCCGACTCCGGTGACCAAGATTACAGACCATCTCCCCGATGGCGATTTTACCGCTGTGGGTCCGCTTACTGTCGGGTTCGACAATCAAAATACGCAAAGGACTGAAGATGATCGGATCGCTGATGATGTGCGTGAGCGCGCTGGTATTGCTGATCGGCATGGTCGCCGGCATCGTAATGGGCATTCGCCAGGACTTCCTGCTGAGCCCCGCGCATGCGCATCTCAACCTCGTTGGCGGTGTGCTGCTCTTCCTGTTCGGTTTGTATTACCGCCTGATTCCCGTGGCCGGACGCTCGCTGCTGGCCAAGGTCCAAGGCACGATGCACATCGTTGGCGGCATCATGTTCCCCGTCGGCATCGGCATCACCCTGCTCGCCAACCATGCATATATGGCCATTCCGATCATCGGTTCACTGATCATGCTCGCGGCCATGGCCCTGTTCGTCGTGATTGTGCTACGCACCGAGCGCTCCGGCATGGCCGCATGAGCCCCGAGGTCGCAGCCACATTGCCAACCTGAACGTGGCATAGTCACAGCAACGATTCGCCGCGCCCCGCGCGACGCCACCCGAGACAAGACTTTAAGACATATGGCCAAGGCACAGAAATCAAACGCGAAAGTCGATCTTTTTGGCGGCGCCAGCGCGCCAAAATCGGCTGCGGCACCGAAGGCGTCCACTCGCTCCGCCAATGCTGAAGACGGCTATACGGCCGCGGACATCGAGGTCCTCGAAGGCCTCGAACCGGTCCGGCGTCGCCCGGGCATGTATATCGGCGGCACCGACGAAAAGGCGCTGCATCACCTGTTCGCCGAAGTGATCGACAACTCGATGGACGAGGCGCTGGCTGGCCATGCGACCTTCATCGAGGTGGAACTCACCGCCGACGGCTTCCTGTCGGTGTCGGACAACGGCCGCGGCATCCCGGTCGATCCGCATCCGAAACATCCGAAGAAGTCCGCCCTCGAAGTCATCATGTGCACGCTGCATGCCGGCGGCAAATTCGACTCCAAGGTCTACGAGACCTCGGGCGGTTTGCACGGCGTCGGTGTCTCCGTGGTCAACGCCCTCTCCTCGCTGCTCGAGGTCGAGGTCGCGCGCAACCAGCAGCTCTACAAGATGACGTTCGCCCGCGGCATTCCCCAAGGCAAGCTTGAGGATCTCGGCAAGGTTCATAACCGCCGCGGCACCCGCGTGCGCTTCAAGCCGGATACCGACATCTTCGGCGCCAAGGCAGCCTTCAAGCCGCAGCGTCTGTTCAAGATGGCGCGCTCCAAGGCCTATCTGTTTGGCGGCGTGAAGATCCGCTGGAAGTGCGATCCGGAACTGCTCAAGGGCCTCGAGGACACTCCGGCCGAGGACGAATTCCACTTCCCCGGCGGCCTCAAGGACTATCTCGCCGCGGCGATCCATGCCGATACGCTGGTGCATCCGGAAATCTTCTCCGGCAAGTCTGGCCGCAACGGCGCCCATGGCGCCTGCGAATGGGCTGTCGCCTGGACTGCCGACGCTGACGGCTTCATGTCGTCCTATACCAACACCGTGCCGACGCCCGATGGCGGCACCCATGAAGCCGGCATGCGCAGCGCGATGCTGCGCGGGTTGAAGGACCACGCCGAACGCGTCGGCCAGGGCAAGCGCTCCGGCACCATCACCTCGGAAGACGTGATGGTCGGCGCCGCCGTGATGCTCTCGGTATTCGTGCGCGAGCCGGAATTCCAGGGCCAGACCAAGGATCGCCTCGCCACCGCCGAGGCCCAGAAGATTGTCGAACAGGCCATCAAGGATCCGTTCGATCACTGGCTGTCCGGCAATCCGGTACAGGCCAACAAGCTGCTCGAATTCGTGCTGGAGCGCGCCGACGAACGTCTGCGCCGCCGTGCCGAAAAGGAGACCTCGCGCAAGACCGCGGTGAAGAAGCTGCGCCTGCCCGGCAAGCTGGCCGACTGCACCAATACCGCGACCGAGGGTTCCGAGCTGTTCATCGTTGAGGGCGACTCGGCAGGCGGCAGCGCCAAGCAGGCGCGGGATCGCAAGAACCAGGCGATCCTGCCGCTGCGCGGCAAGATCCTCAACGTCGCCTCGGCGACCAAGGAAAAGCTGACGGCCAACGCGCAGATATCAGACCTCATGCAGGCAATCGGCGCCGGCACCGGCGCGCATTACCGCGAAGAAGACCTGCGCTATTCGCGCATCATCATCATGACCGACGCCGACGTCGACGGCGCCCACATTGCGTCACTGCTGATCACCTTCTTCTACCGGCAGATGCCAAAGATGATCGATGAAGGGCATCTGTATCTCGCGGTGCCGCCGCTCTACCGCCTCACCCATGGCAGCAAGACCGTCTATGCGCGCGACGACGCACACAAGGATGCATTGCTGAAGAGCGAGTTCAACGCCAATGCCAAGGTCGATGTCGGCCGCTTCAAAGGCCTCGGCGAAATGATGCCGGCGCAGCTGAAAGAAACCACCATGGACCCGGCGCGCCGCACTTTGCTACGCGTGCAGCTGCTGCCGGAAGACCGCGACGGCACTGCTGATTCCGTTGAGCGCCTGATGGGCACCAAGGCAGAAGCGCGCTTTGCGTTCATCTCGGACAAGGCGGAATTCGCCAACGAAGAGCTTCTGGACGTCTGAAATTTCAGTGGGCATCGCCTCCACGCGATGCCCGCACGGACGTTGAAACTATCGGCGACGATGCGCGTATCTACCTTCATGCGCGCACCATTCCTCACCCTCGGCATTCTCGCTTTCCTGATCGGCACGCTCTGGATCGGTCAGGGCACCGGCCTCGTGAACTGGCCAAAATCGAGCTTCATGATCAGCCAGATTCAGTGGGCCTATTACGGCGCTGCTCTCGCCGCGCTTGGCGTCGGACTGATGGGACTGGCGCTCGTGCGGCGCTGACGCCCTCTTCCATCTTGCCGCCAGTCTTGCGATGATCCGTCCCAGACGCGCCACAGAACGCGTCAGGAACAATCATGCAGGGCGGACATCTTGACCAGCAATCCTTTCGATCTCACCGGCAGGGTCGCCATCGTTACCGGCGGCAACACCGGCATTGGCCTCGGCATGGCACGCGGGCTGGCGACTGCCGGTGCTACCGTCGTGATCGCCGATCGCAACCGCGATAATGCCGCTTCGGCAAAAGCCGAACTGGAGACGTCCGGACATCCGGTGCTCGCGCTAACGACCGATGTTACCGATCCCAGCTCGATCGCGCAGATGGTGTCCGCGACGTTGAATGCGTTTGGCCGCATCGACATCCTCGTCAACAACGCCGGCATCAGCCTGTCCGCGCCAATCGAAGAGATGGCGCTGGCGGACTGGCAGAAGGTCATCGACGTCAACATGACCGCGCCTTTCATCTGTGCACAGGCTGTCTACCCGGCGATGAAAGCCGCCGGCCGCGGCAAGATCATCAATATCGCCTCGGTGTTGGCCACGCTCGGCGCCGGCGGCGCGGCGAACTACGCATCAAGCAAGGGCGGCATCCTGCAATTCACCCGCGCGTTGGCGACTGCCTGGGCTGCAGACAACATCCAGTCCAACGCCATTCTCCCCGGCTGGATCGACACCGACCTGACCAAGCGCGCCAAGGACATCCGACCCGAACTGCACGATCGCATTCTCGGGCGTGTACCGGCGCAGCGCTGGGGCAGGCCTGATGATCTTGCGGGCGCGGCCGTGTTCTTGGCCAGCGCAGCTTCCGACTTCGTCAACGGTGCCGCGCTCACGGTCGATGGCGGCTTTTCAATTCAAGGCTGATGCAATGAGGACAACACCATGACTGCAGGACTGTTCGATCTCTCCGGCAAAGTGGCCATCGTCACCGGCGGCAATGGCGGCATCGGGCTCGGCATGGCGCGGGGTCTGGCGCAGGCCGGCGCCGCCATCGCCGTGGTCGGACGCAACCAGACCAAGTCCAACGATGCCGTCGCGGAGTTGACCAAGAGCGGCGCCAGGGCGGTCGCCATTGCGGCCGATGTGACCGACAAGACCGCTGTCGATGGAATGATCGCACGCGTGCTGACAGAACTCGGCCGGATCGATATCCTCATCAACAATGCCGGCATTAACATCCGCAAGCCGCCGCACGAGATCGCACTCGACGAATGGGACAGCGTGATCAAGACCAATCTCACCAGCGCCTTCGTCTGTTCGCAGGCGGCGCATCCGGCGATGAAGGCCGCGGGCGGCGGCAAGATCATCAATATCGGGTCGATGCTGTCGATCTTCGGCGCGTCTTTCGCGCCGGCCTATGCCGCCAGCAAAGGCGGTATCGTGCAGTTCACCCGCTCCTGCGCCGTCGCCTGGGCACCTCACAATATTCAGTGCAACGCCGTTCTGCCGGGCTGGATCGATACCGAACTGACACAGAATGCGCGCCGTGAAATCGATGGTCTCCACGATAAGGTGCTGGCACGAACGCCCGCCGGCCGCTGGGGCGCATCGGGTGATTTCGCGGGCATTGCGGTGTTCCTGTCGTCGCGCGCGTCGGACTTCGTCACCGGAACGGCAATCCCCGTGGACGGCGGCTTCTCGGTGCAGGGATAGCCTCTCCTACGCTTCCGGCGACTGCACGTGCTCGGGTCGTACGCCAATCGCCAGGAAGCGCGCGGTCAGTCCCTGCAGCGGTGGAAACGCGCTGACGAGACGCATGATCAGCGGCGGCGTCAACGGCTGACCACCGGAAGCCAGCGCCCGGCTGATAATGTTGTTCTGCATCACGACCTGCATGCCCTGTGTCGCGCGCATTGGGAATTCGCGGCGGCGCCGTACGGCGTCGAGATCGTCCTCGGTCACTGGTCCCTTCGCAAGCTTCTCCGCCAGCAGGTTAGCAGTCGCGACTGCATCCTGAATCGCAATGTTCACACCGACGCCGCCAACCGGCGACATCGCATGCGCGGCGTCGCCAATGCACAACAGCCCCGGCCGGGTCCAACGCTTCAGCCGATTGATCGCCACGGTCAGTAGCTTGACGTCGTCCCAGCTCTTGAGATCACCGATATGCGCGCCCAGGGTCGGCGCCAGACGTGCCGTCTCGGCACGGAAAGCATCCAGCCCGCGCGCCTTGATCTCCTCATAGCGTCCTTTGGCGATCACATAAGCGCACTGCCAGTAATCGCCGCGGTCGATGGTCACCATCATCTTGCCAGGCTCAAGCCGCGCGAACACGCTCTCGGTCTCCGCCCCCTTGGCAACGCGAAACCACAAGATGTCCATGGGCGCGCCGATGTCTTCGACCTCCAGCTTCGCCGCCGGTCGCACGATCGAATGCCGGCCATCGCAGGCCACGGTCAGATCGGCATGGATCTCGACCGGCCCCTGCTCCGTGATGGCCTTGACGCCAGCCACCTGCTCGCCCGACCAGATGAGATCGGTCGCCTCGGTGTTCATCATCACCTTGAGATGCGGATAGCGTTGCGCCTTGTCGCGCAGGAAATTGAGGAAGTCCCACTGCGGCATGAAGGCGATGAACGGATATTTCGCGCTGGTGCGGCTGATGTCAGCGATACGTAGCTTATGCGTTCCGAAGAACCCGTCCATTTTCTGAATGCGGTCGTGCTTGATCTTAAGGAAGTCGTCGATCAGGCCAAGCTCGTCCATCACCTGCAGCGTCGATGGATGCACGGTGTCGCCGCGGAAATCGCGAAAGAAATCGGCGTGTTTCTCAAGGACAATCGTGTCGATGCCGGCGCGGCCGAGCAGATAGCCGAGCATCATCCCGGCAGGGCCGCCGCCAACGATGCAGCAGCGCGTAGTCAGCGAGGTCTCGTTCGCGCCTGCAGTCATTCGCTTCTCCTCAAGCTTCAGATTGCAACTTGAGCGAGACGGCGGGTTTCCGTCAACGGAAAACGCAGCGCCTCTAGACTGCGGGGATCGGCGTGCTCTGGAAAGCCAGCAACTGCCAGCGAGCATCCTGCTTGATCCATACCACCGTCGTCTGGCCGTTCAGCTTTCTCAAAGCCCCGGCAATGACCACCTCACCGGTCATGCGGCCCGTCACCAGCGCCGCGTCACCGGCGAGCCGAATTTCCTGATCAAGGAATGCGAGTTTGCGATAGTCGAAATGCCGTTCACCAAGCTTGTCGAGATACTCTGCCTTGTTGTCGGTCGCCGCATTGGAATGCGTGTAAACCATCTGCTCGGCGAACAGCTTGTCCAGCGTCGCAACATCTGCCGCGAGCATCGCGACGCGGCGGCGTTCTTCGAGCTCTTTGATGTCGGCGATGACTTTGGTTCGCGCGGCGGTGTCGATCATGCTCATCGATTTCCAGAACGTCGAAAGCTCTTGATTTCCGATACGCTGCCGTCGCGGAAGGTCAATTCGACTGAAACGAACTTCGTGGCCGCAGGGATCTTGATGTAAGGCTCGGCGCCAGCTGGTGTCGCGATCGGGTCGAGCAGATCGCAAGGCGGGAATTTCAGAACCTTGTCCGGCATAGCACTATCGACACCCACGCGGGCTTCGCGAATGGCACAGCGATACGACATCAGGTGCGTATAGTACATCAACGGTGTGTTGTAGCCGCCGAAAGCAAGCCAGCTCCCCGCCGTCATGTCGAGAATCTTGCGCTGATCGCGAACCAGCGCAGCTTCCGGATCGAAGCGGATCGGAAACGGTCCCTGCATCTCGCCATTCGCATCGACGTAACGCAGATAGATCGTCGCCGCCGCAGCATCGGCATCGAGCTGGATCGCCGGATTCGGCATCCGCTTGCGCGTGCGCGGATCGAGCGTGTCCATGAAGCCGGTCTCGCGGAAGCTACCCGCCTCGCCCATCCGCCAGGAGATTCCCAGCGTCGGATCGGCGATCGAGAACATCACGGTCCAGCCGCCATTGTGGCGCGAGAAGCTGGCGATCGGTGCATTCACCGCATCGTTGGCCGGCGGCAGTTGCGGAACGTTGACAGGCGGCAGCGCAGCGACCTGCTGCAGCGGTTCGGCCGGCCGCGCATCGGCCTGCTTAAGCGCCACACCATTGAGAAAGACGTCATCGACCATCTGGTCGAAATACACCGGCACCTGGCGGTGTTTCACGGTCTCTGCCATCTCGCTGACGGTCCGCCGGGTGCGCTGCGCGACCTGCACGAGGTTCAGCGATGGCTCCTGCAACTCCTTGATGAATGCGCGCGTGAAAACCGAATTCGGATCGGTGTCGTTGTTCGACAAACGATCCAGTGCGGTCTGCCGCGGCCCTGCAGAGAAGATCGAGAAGACGCCTTCCGGAAGCGTCGTCATCGGGGCGAGGCCGCCGCTGCCGGCTACCGCGCGGGTGCCAGCGCGCTCGAATGGATTGTTACGACAGGCATCGAACACCAGAATCGACGTCCGCGCACCGCGCATCTGCAGGCGCGTCACGATACGGTCAGCGAGGATTGCGGAGTCGCGCACCAGTTCTTCCTGACCCTCGGTGGCGGCAGGAACGTCCGTCGGCAGCAGGAAATTCTGGCCGGCGATCTCGAAGCCGTGGCCAGCAAAAAAGAAAAAAGCTGTGTCGCCTTTTTCGATCGTCGAATCGAAAGCGAGCAACGACTGACTGAAGGCCTGCCGGGTCTGGTTCTCGGCCACCATGACGCTGAAGCCGAGACTCTTGAGGGCATCGCCGATGCTGCGGGCATCGTTCACGGCCTTCTGCAGCTTCGGCACGTTGCGGTAGTCGTTGTTGCCAATCACCAGTGCCACGCGTTTCGCGGCAAAAGCCGGCGCCGCCGAAAGTGCTGCCGCCGCCAGCGCCAGCAGGATCAAAAACCGTCGCATTGTTCTATCCCCGCCCCGCCAGAGCATTTATCTCTATGGTGGCTCGACCGCGTGATTGTCTGCCTTGGTCGAGGCAAAACGGCGGCCGGTTCAAACGGAGGTCTAGCCGTTACAGGTAATTTTGTCTTGCCCACACAAGTAGATCATCTGCCCTCACATTACGGCGCCGCTGCCACAAATTCTGCCTTAATCTCCATTAGCCCGAGCCAAATCAAAGTCAGGAGATCGACGTGAAGTCACTGGTCCTCGCAGCCGCACTGCTGCTTCCTACCATCGCACTCGCCCAGGATGCAGCCCCCGCTCCTGCAGCCAAGGCTGCACCGGCCGCCAAACCAAAACACGCACAGGTGGCCGCCAAACCGGCGCAGACCACACCGGACGTGTTGGCCATCACCCAAATCATTGCTATTCGCCAGGTCGACCCGGCGACCTATGAGATCGACGCCCGCCTGCAGAGCGGTAGCGAGGTGCATCTGCGCATGAATGTTTTCGTGATGCAGAATCTCGGCATGCAACTTGGCACCTACGGCAAGTGATCCAGCGCCGGTATCATGTCCTCGGACGCCAGCCGATAGGCCTGATTCGGTAAAGTTGTACGGATAAACGCCGACCATGCATGGTCGGCGGAGGTACCAACGAGGTCGGCGACAGACAGCGCGCTCAATCTCGCGATCTTGTGGATAAAGAATACAGGGCTAATCCTCGACATGTTTGCCCTGAACTATGCTAAGCGACATATCATAAGGTTCGGACGAGATCCGGGGAGCTAGCTAATCAAATTGCTACTCCTGCTACAGGCGACCAACGTCAGGAAGCGCGCCTCAGGAACTTTGCGTTCCCTCCGTAGCTTGGCGATTTGAGGATGGGATTTTTTAGACTGTAAGATTTCAGGCAGTTTTAATCACCCGCCCGAAGCCTGCTACGACTGGATATCTGACGACCAATGGCAAAGAAGATGATTACGCCCGGGCACGAGTTGCTGCTTCGGGTCAACAAGGCATTTCTCGACCACGGCTATGCCGGTCTGTCGATGGTCGGTCTCGCCAGAGAATGCGGCTTCACGCAACGCGCGCTCTATTACTATTTCAGCAACAAGGAAGAGGCATTTCGTGCCTCGATCGGCCATCGCAATGAAGTCGCGATCGCGCAGGCGCTTGAGGCCGGCCAGAAGATCCGGGAAAGCGGCGGCAGCGCACTCGACATCTTCGCAACGATCATCGACCTGAGATACGGCGAAACCCGCCGGATGCTGACATTCTCACCGCATACCGTCGAACTCAATGCGGAAGCCTTTCGGCGCTGCCGCGATCTCATGATCGAGTCCGCCATCACCTTCCAGGCCGAGCTGGAAAAGCTGATCGTCGATTTCCACTATAACAAGCTGCTGATCCTGACCGGCCGTTTTACGGCCGCACAGATCGCGCAGGCGCTGGCCGACGGAGGACGGGCTGTCAACCAGGCACTCCCTCCGATCGCAGCGAATGACTTCTCGGCGCGCTATCGCCAGACCTGCGAGATGATCCTGTATGGCTGCGCGGCAACGCCGACGCAGATCTGAGGCGCTGCGGTTCGCCGCCACATACCCTCCTCTCGACTCATCGCGTTGCATCGACATATGGTCCGCGCGGGCTGCGGATGACGCGCATCGCGTTGCCGCTGTGAGATGCGGGGCTTCAGATGAACGACCAGGTGCGGACGCACGGGGCGCCAGCGAGCGCAGCCGTGCCGACTATTGCGGCACGCCTGGACGGGCTGCCGGTCTCACCGCTTCACCTCGGCATATTCGCGCTCTGTGCCTTCGGCCTGTTCGCTGACATTGCCGAAGTGGCGCTCAGCAACGCCTTTTCCGGCATCTTCCTCGCACCGCCTTACAGCATCTCGCGCGGCGAGCTCTCCCTGTTATTGGCATCGGTCTTTGCCGGCGGCGCCGTTGGTGCGCCTGTGTTCGGCTGGATTGCGGATCGCTATGGCCGCCAGATCGCGCTGCAGAGCGCGCTTGCCGTCCTGGCGCTAAGTTCGCTGGCCGTCGCCGCCAGTCGCGATGTGGCAACCATGACGGCCTTCCGCTTCATCTCCGGCCTCGCCATCGGCGGCTACCCGCCTTTGACATCAGCCTATCTGTCAGACCTGCTGCCGCCCCGGCGGCGCGGCCTTTTGATGATGCTGTGCGGCGCGCTGGCCTTTCTCGGCGCACCGGCGATCATCCTGATGATCCGCTGGCTGACGCCCATCGCGCCATGGGGCATCGAAGGCTGGCGCTGGGCCTTGATCTTCGGCAGCGCGTGCTCGACCCTGACAGCCCTGCTATTCTTTCTGGTGCCGGAATCGCCGCGCTGGCTCGCATCGATCGGACGCGACGCCGAGGCCGATGCCGTCTGCCGCCGCTTCGAGGCATCCGCGGGTCAGCCGTCACCGCCAGCGATCTCCGCTCCTGAAACTGTAGCCGTGGGATCCAGCGGTTTCCGGGCACTCGCCCGCGATCGGATCAGCCTGCGCCGCACGGCACTCCTTGCCGCGCTCTATGTACTCGGGCCCTGGGCCACGATCGGTTTCCCGCTGCTCAGCGCCGCTGTAATGGTGCAGAAGGGATTTCATGTCAGCGAGTCCTTGCTGTTCGCTGGACTCACAATGTTCGGTCCATCGATCGGCATCGCGGCGGCATCGACCTTCGTCGATCGTATCCCGCGGCGCCTCGCTCTGGTCGCCTGTGCCGTGGTGATGATCGCAACCGGGCTGACTTTTGCTGTCAGCACGGTGCTGACGCCACTCATCGTCACCGGAATCGTGTTCAACCTCGCCAGTGCCGTCTACAGCGCCGTGCTTAGCCTCTACGCTGTCGAGCTGCTGCCGACGCATCTGCGTGCCTCGGCCACCGCTGGCGCATGGGGCCTCGGCCGCGTCGTATCGGCGCTGGTACCGATCGCGCTGCTGCCGCTGCTCGGCAGCTACGGTGCGATCGCGATGTTCACTGTGATCTCGACCGCGCTGTTGCTGAGCGGCGCGCTCATCGCCATTGCCGGTCCACCCGGCCGCGAACGCAGGCCGGTCGACTAGCGGTCAGCGTTGCATCGACGTCACACGCGACGTCGGGTAGCGGCCGTCCGGCGGGGCCCCAAGCCCCCGCCAATATCCCGGTTTTGGCCCTTTTCCGCTAAAACATTAAGCTTTTTGGGATGTTCCAGGGTGTGGCGGATTGACTTTGGCCGATTCCAGCCTATGTTCCGGCTCGACGCGGCCCGGTATCGAAGCGCGATATCTTGAGTAAGCCGCCTGTCAGCGCCCAGCGATCTCCGTGCATGTTTGCGTGCCGCTCCGGGGATAAGCGCTGCAGTATTCTCCGAGAATCCAAGCGGCGGTTTCCACCTGAGGCGTGATTCCGAACTGTGATCATCCGGATACCGGATCAGATCATGCCCCCATACAGAGGCTCAATGTCCTTTTCCAATCTCGGCCTGTCCGACAAGGTTCTCGCCGCCGTTGCGGCCACCGGTTACACCACCCCAACCCCCATTCAGGAACAGGCGATTCCTCATGTGCTGGCGCGTAAAGACGTGCTCGGCATCGCCCAGACCGGCACCGGCAAAACCGCTGCCTTCGTTCTCCCGATGATGACCATGCTGGAAAAGGGCCGAGCCCGCGCCCGCATGCCCCGCACGCTCATTCTCGAACCGACCCGCGAACTCGCCGCACAGGTCAAAGAGCAGTTCGACAAATACGGCGTCGGCCAGAAACTCAACGTGGCGCTGCTGATCGGCGGCGTCTCGTTCGGCGACCAAGATACCAAATTGACCCGCGGCGTTGACGTCTTGATCGCCACGCCGGGGCGCCTGCTCGACCATACCGAACGCGGCGGACTGCTGCTCACCGGCGTCGAATTGCTGGTCATCGACGAAGCCGACCGCATGCTGGACATGGGCTTCATCCCCGACATCGAACGCATCTGCAAGCTGGTGCCGTTTACCCGTCAGACCCTCTTTTTTACGGCGACCATGCCCGCCGAAATCCGCCGCGTCACCGAGACCTTCCTGCATAATCCGGTGAAGATCGAAGTCTCCAAGCCCGCCTCCACCGCTGTCACCGTGACCCAGTCGCAAGTGGCCGTCGGCCGCGAGCCGCACGAGAAGCGCGAAGTGCTCCGGGCCCTTCTTCGCGAAGCCACCGACCTCAAGAATGCGATCATCTTCTGCAACCGCAAGCGTGAAGTCGCGTTGCTCGCCAAGTCGCTCCAGAAGCACGGTTTCAGTGTCGGCGCCCTGCATGGTGACATGGAGCAGTCGGCCCGCACGGCCGCGCTAGACCAGTTCCGCAAGGGCGAGCTGCCGATCCTGGTGGCTTCCGACGTCGCCGCCCGCGGCCTCGATATTCCTGCCGTCAGCCACGTCTATAATTTCGACGTACCGCATCATTCCGACGACTACGTGCACCGCATCGGCCGTACCGGCCGCGCCGGCCGCACCGGCTCCGCGATTTCGCTGGTGTGCCCATCCGACCAGAAGTCCATGCTGGCGATCGAAAAACTGATCGGCCAGTCGATCCCCAAGGTCGAAAGCTCCATAGCGATCTCCGAGCCTGTCGAAGGCGAAACCGCTGAGGCGTCGCGCCAGTCGCGCAACCGGACCGGCAATCGCGAAGCCAATGCCGAACATCCGCGCGGCAGCCGCAACGATCAGCCCCGCGAAGGCGGACGTGATCGTAAACCGCGCCGTGAGCGTGGCCCGCGCCGTGAAGGTGGTCGTTCGGAAGGCGGCGAGCGCAGCCCGCAGCCGCAACCCGCGGAAGCCGCTTTGGCAGCACCGGTCGTGGCGGCGGCAGCCCCGCAGGCGCAGCGCCCCCCTTCCATCGGCCGCGCCGAAGCGCCACGTCCGCGCCGCGAAGACAACGAGCCGGCGGATCATTCGCACCTGCCAGCCTTCCTGTTGCGTCCGGTCCGGGCACGCGCATAGGTAGTATAGCGCCAGGAACGTTTACTTGCCGTTCACTCTCGTCCCCTAATCTGAATGCGATATTTTTAACAAATTTGCATTTCAGAGGACGGCGCATACCCGCCATCCGCGAGGGCACAGAACGTGACCGGAATCCTGGACGAACAAGAGCGGACTTTGGCCTTTGCCGAAGTCGCGCTGGGCCAAATCCGATCGCTGCGCCAGACGGCGATTCCGCGCAACTATGAGATCTGGTACGTCTATGCGACTGGCTACAATTCGGCGCTCAACAAGGTCATCAATGAGACGCTGGCCCGCAATGGCCGCCTGACCGAAGCCGATCTCGACCTGATCCACGACACCTATCTCTCGCAGATTCGGACCACCGATCGCATCGATCAGGTGGGCGCCCGCGTCATCGGCGAGATCGACGACGTGATGGCGCTGATCACCGATGCGCTGGGCATGACCACGAACTTCAATGCCAGTCTGGATGGCGCCAGCAAGGATTTGTCGCGGGCGCACGATCCTGCTGCGGTGAAAGCCGTGATCGAGAGTCTCGTCAAATCCACCCGTGAAGTACACGACACGAACAAGGCGCTGGAAGAACGGCTACTGTCCTCGAAGAGCGAGGTCTACACGCTGCAACAGAGCCTCGAGGCGATCCGCGCCGAGAGTCTGACCGATCCCCTCACCGCGCTCGGCAACCGCAAATATTTCGACCGTGCGCTGATGGCAGCAATCGATACCGCGGTGAAGCGCGGCGAACCTTTGTCGCTCCTGATGCTCGACATCGATCACTTCAAGTCCTTCAACGACAATTACGGCCATCTCACCGGCGATCAGGTGCTGCGTCTTGTCGGCCAGTCATTGAAGCAGACCATCAAGGGCCAGGATATCACCGCGCGCTATGGCGGCGAGGAATTCGCCGTGGTGCTGCCGAACACGCCGCTGCGTCAGGCGCTCACCGTGGCCGATCACATCCGCCGCGCCGTGATGTCAAAGGAGCTGAAGAAAAAATCGACTGGCGAAATCCTGGGACGCGTCACGATTTCCGTCGGCGTCTCGATGCTGCAGATCGGCGACGATATGGAATCGCTCATTGGCCGTGCCGATGCCTGTCTCTATGCAGCGAAGCGCAGCGGCCGCAACCGCGTGATCTGCGAAGTCGATCCGGAATATTCGGCAGAGCTGCAATTTCAGGTGGCGTGATGCCCCGCACTCCGTCCTCATGGTGAGGAGCGCGTCTTCGCGCGTCTCGAACCATGAGGTCGCGCGCCGGCGCCCGTGGCCATCCCCAGCGAATGGCTTCACCATTCGCAAGGAAGACGCCGCGCAACGGCTCCTCAGGATGCGGATTTGCGCTTCTTTGCGGCTTTACCGGCTTTCTTGCTGGCGACCTTCTTAACCGCAGCCTTCTTGGCGGCCTTCTTTTTCGCCGCGGTCTTCTTCACGACCTTAGCCTTCGTCGCTTTCTTCGTTGCCCGCTTCTTGCCTGCTTTTGCCAGCGACGCTCGGATCGCTGCGGCATGCGCGACCCTCGCCCATTCGGTGACTTCATCGGGATCGTCGTAAAGCCGTTCTGGCAGCTGCCAGTAAGATCCGATCATCCGCAGCTTGCCGCGCATCTCGTACTGAAAACAATTTGAGCCTTCGCTCTCGAAACGCGGGATCGAGTTCTCGTCGGCGCGCAGATAAATCGCGCCGCGCAGCACCAGCGCGAAGTTGATGCCATCGGCGGAAATGCCAAAGCCGGAAAACATCCGCCGGATCGTCACCGAGCCAAAGCCGGCGAAAAGTTCACTGAGGAAATCGCGGTCCATCGAAGAAGTGTAGGGCCAGGAAGGCGCGCATGGAAGCTGTGACGCAACACCCCCTCCCTAAGTCATGGCCGGGCTTGGTCCCGGCCGTCCAACTTTCTTCGCTTTCACGGAGCCCAAAGATGGATGCCCGGGACAAGCCCGGGCATGACAGCGTTCTAGTTATGAAATGACAGCTCTCAGCCGTCGATCTTCGCCGGCGTCAGTTGCACGGACTCGCCGCAGCCGCAGGCCGAGATCTGGTTCGGGTTGTTGAACACGAACTGGGCCTGCATGCGGTCGGTCTTGTAGTCCATCTCGGTGCCGAGCAGGAACAGCACGGCCTTGGGATCGACCAGGATCTTCACGCCCTTATCTTCGACGATTTCGTCGGTTGGCTTGATGTCATGGGCATATTCGACGGTGTAGGACTGGCCGGCACAGCCGCCGTTCTTGATGCCGACACGCAGGCCGACGATCTCGGAATCCGCACGCTCTGTCAGTTGCCGGATCCGCGTTGCGGCAGCATCGGTCAGGCGCATCACCTGCGGACGGGGACGCGGCTTCGGCTTCGCAGCCGGTATGGTCGGGTTCGGGGTCATCTCAGTCATGTGTTCAGTCCCTTGGGCGGTTCAAGGCCGCCAACGGCGATATTGAGAACGAGACGCGACGCTCACCACATATTCAGAACGAGACGTGCCTCGTCGGTCATCCGGTCCGGCGTCCAGGTCGGCTCCCAGACGATCTCGACCTTGACCAAGCCAACGCCGGGCACGCTGGCCACGGCATTCTCCACCATGGTCGGAAGCTCTTCGGCGGCGGGACAGTTCGGCGTCGTCAGCGTCATCTCGACCTGGACTGAGCGATCGTCCTTGATGTCGACCTTGTAGATCAGGCCGAGCTCGTAGATGTCAGCCGGAATTTCCGGGTCGAACACGGTCTTCAGCGCGGCGACGATCTCGGTGCCTAAACGTTCGGTTTCGGCGGGATCGAGCGCCGAGGTGGTCTGCATGTGAGAGAGCTTCTCAGCCTCGGGGGTGGCGTCCGGCGTTTTGGCTTCTGCAATGTCACTCATGCAAACAACTCCCGTGCCTTGATCAGCGCCTGTGCGAGGTGGTCAACCTCCTCGCGGGTATTATACATTCCGAATGATGCGCGGCACGTGGCCGTCACATTGAATCGCTCCAGAAGCGGCATCACGCAGTGGGTTCCTGCACGGACAGCGACGCCCTGCCGGTCGATCACGGTGGCGATGTCGTGAGCGTGGGCGCCCTTGATCTCGAACGAGATCACCGGACCCTTGGTTTTGGCGGTGCCGAAGATTTTCAGCGAATTGATCTCGCGCAGCCGGTCCTGGGCATAGGTCAGGAGGTCGTGCTCATGGGCGGCAATCCGCTCCTTGCCAATCGAATTGACGTAATCGATGGCCGCACCGAGACCGATGGCCTCGACGATGGCCGGAGTACCGGCCTCGAACTTGTGCGGCGGATCGCCATAGGTGACCCACTCCCTGGACACTTCGCGGATCATCTCACCGCCGCCGGCGTAGGGCCGCATCGCAACGAGGTGATCGTATTTGCCGTACAGCACGCCGATCCCGGTCGGCCCATACAGCTTGTGGCCGGTGAAGATGTAGAAGTCGGCGTCGATGTCCTGCACGTCCACCGGCAGATGCACGGCAGCCTGGCTGCCGTCCACCACAACCGGAATGCCGCGCGCATGCGCAAGCTTCACGACCTCTTTGACCGGCACCAGTGTGCCGAGCGCGTTGGACATATGGGTGATGGCGACGATCTTGGTGCGGTCGGTCAGCAGCTTCTCGAATTCGTCGATCAGGAAATTGCCTTCGTCATCGACCGGCGCCCATTTGATGACGGCCCCCTGCCGCTCCCTCAGGAAGTGCCACGGTACGATGTTGGAGTGGTGCTCCATGATCGAGAGCACGATCTCGTCGCCAGCCTTGATGTTCTCACCCCAGGAGGACGCCACCAGATTGAGCGCGTCGGTAGCGTTGCGGGTGAAGATGATCTCTTCTGGCCGCTTGGCGTTGAGGAAATGTTGCACCTTGATGCGCGCGCCCTCATAGGCCTCGGTTGCCGCATTGGCGAGATAGTGCAACCCGCGATGCACATTGGCATATTCGGACTTGTAAGCCTCGGTCATGCGATCCAGCACGGCATAGGGCTTCTGCGCCGATGCCGCGTTGTCGAGATAGACCAGCGGCTTGCCATAGACCTTCATCCCGAGCGCCGGAAAATCCTCGCGGACGCGAGCGACGTCGTACGACCCGTTCGAGACTGCGGGATGCAATGTCATGCGCGCGTCTCCAGCCAGCGCTCCGCTGCCAATATCGCGACGTCGCGCAGATCGTCATTCACGATCGACTCCAGCGCTTCACCAACGAAGGCCTGGATCAGCAGCGCCTGCGCAGCCTTTTCCGGCAGGCCGCGAGCCCGCAGATAGAATAGCAGACTGTCATCCAGCGCGCCTATGGTCGCGCCATGGCCGCACTGCACGTCGTCAGCGAATATCTCGAGCTCAGGCTTGTTGTCGATCTCCGCCTCGTCGGACAGCAGCAGTGCCCGTGACATCATCTTGCCGTCGGTCTTCTGCGCGATCTGATGGACGTTGATGCGGCCCTGAAACACCGAATGCGCGCGATCGTCGAGCACGGCGCGGAACAGCTCTCGGCTGAGGCAATTCGGCGCCGCGTGCTCGATCACGAAGGTGCAGTCGCCATGCTGCTTGTCGCGCAGCAGATGAACGCTGTTGGTCGACAACTCCGAATCCACACCAGCCAGCGTGATGAAGCTCTGATAGCGGCTGACGCCACCGCCAGTGGTCAGGCTGAACGTGTTGAACTTGGTCCGCGCGCCGACTGTGACAATGGCCGTTGCGATATTCGCGGCGTCGCCGGCGTCTTCCATCACGCGCACATGCTGCAGATCGGAATCGTCACCGATCCAGATCACGACAGCGTCATGGGCCTGATAGGACTTCGCAGCCTCTGTCGCGATAAAGCTTTCGACCAGCGTCACACGCGCACGATTGCCGATGCGAACAAGCGACCGCGTGAAGGCGGCCACGCTCGGGCGCGTCGCCACATGCACGATGTGCAGCGGCCGGGCCGGAGCGGCATCGTCGGCGATATCGATCAACATGCCATCGGTCGCAAAAGCGGCATTCAGCGCGATCATCGGATCGACAATACGCGAGCGCAACAGGTCAGCTCGCGTGGCACTGGTGGCATCGTCGAGCATGGCGCTGAGCGCGTGCACGGTTACGCCGCCACCCGATGTCAGATCGGAAAGACCCGCCGCAAAGACACCGTCGACGATGACGAGCTTCTGCGTATCGCCCGTGCCAAGCGTCTCGACCAGCTTTGCAGCCTGGGCCAGCGCAGCCTGATCTGGCGCGGGTGCCAAAGGCGCCACGTCGCCGAGCAGCTTGCGCAGGTCGGTATATTTCCACTCTTCGATGCGCCGGGTCGGCAGGCCCGTGCGGGCGAAATCGTCAAACGCCTGCTGGCGCGTTTCGGCCACCGTGCCGACGCCCGGCAGCCGGCCGCGCGCGGCAGCGAACGTGCCGTCCAGCACCGCGCCCGTTGTCGTCTTTGCGAGAGCTACATTCATGATTGTCTCACTCAGGCTGCCACTTCTTCATACTGCGCGTAGCCGGTCGCCTCGAGTTCGAGCGCCAGTTCCTTGCCGCCCGACTTCACGACGCGGCCCTGTGACATCACATGCACCACATCAGGCACGATGTAGTTCAGCAGGCGCTGATAATGCGTGATCACGACCATGGCGCGATCCGGGCTGCGCAGCGCGTTGACGCCGTCAGCCGCGACGCGCAGCGCGTCGATGTCCAGACCGGAGTCCATCTCGTCGAGGATGCACAGGCTCGGCTGGAACAGTGCCATCTGCAACACTTCATTGCGCTTCTTCTCACCGCCGGAGAAGCCAACATTGACGCCGCGCTTCAGCATATCCATCGGGATGTTCAGCGAAGCAGCAACTTCACGAACCTTCCTGAGGAAGTCCGGCACCAGATATTCGGATTCGCCGCGCGCCTTGCGCTGCGCATTCACCGCGGTGCGCAGGAAGTTCATTGTCGTCACGCCGGGAATTTCCACGGGATACTGGAACGCCAGGAACACGCCCTTGGCGGCGCGCTCATCTGGCTCCATTTCCAGCAGGTCTTCGCCCTTGAACAGGATCTCGCCGCCGGTCACCTCATAACCGGGCTTGCCGGCGATGACGTGGCTGAGCGTGGATTTGCCCGAACCGTTCGGTCCCATGATGGCATGCACTTCGCCGCCATTCACGGTCATCGTCAGCCCATGGAGAATCTCGCGATCCTCGACACGAACCTGCAGGTCCTTCACTTCAAGCAATGCAGTCATCAGTCTTTATCCTTTGATCATCATCGTCACCCTCGCCTGAACGCACTCGGGTTCAGGCAGGAGTGCTCACCAATCGTGGCGAGCCTCTAAGGATGGTTTTCAATTTTGCCGACATCCTGGAAGCGCCGCTGTGCGGGCATCCGCGATGGCGGGACTTAGCCCACCGATCCCTCGAGCGAGATCGAAATCAGCTTCTGCGCTTCCACTGCGAATTCCATCGGCAGCTGCTGCAACACGTCCTTCACGAAACCATTGACCACGAGGCCGACGGCCTCTTCCTGGCTCAGGCCACGCTGGATGCAGTAGAACAGCACGTCTTCGGAGATCTTCGAGGTGGTCGCCTCGTGCTCGAACAGCGTCGAGGCGTTTTTCGCCTCGATATACGGCACGGTATGCGCGCCGCACTGATCGCCAATCAGCAGCGAGTCACAGGCCGTGAAGTTACGTGCGTTCGTCGCCTTGCGATGCGCGGTGACGAGGCCGCGATAGGTGTTCTGCGACTTGCCGGCGGCGATGCCTTTGGAGATGATCCGGCTCGTGGTGTTCTTGCCGAGATGGATCATCTTGGTGCCGCTATCGACCTGCTGATAGCCGTTCGAAATCGCGATCGAGTAGAACTCGCCGCGCGAATTGTCGCCGCGCAGGATGCAGGACGGATATTTCCAGGTGATCGCCGAACCGGTCTCCACCTGGGTCCAGGAGATCTTGGAATTGTCGCCGCGGCAGTCGCCACGCTTGGTGACGAAATTGTAGATGCCGCCCTTGCCCTCGGAATTGCCGGGGTACCAGTTCTGCACGGTCGAATACTTGATCTCGGCGTCATCCAGCGTGACCAGCTCGACGACAGCCGCGTGTAGCTGGTTCTCGTCGCGCTGCGGCGCTGTACAGCCTTCGAGATAGCTGACGTAAGCGCCCTTGTCGGCGATGATCAGCGTCCGTTCGAACTGACCGGTATTGCGCTCGTTGATGCGGAAATAGGTCGACAGTTCCATCGGGCAACGCACGCCCGGCGGCACATAGACGAACGAACCGTCGGAGAACACGGCCGAGTTCAGCGTGGCGTAGAAGTTATCCGAGGTCGGCACGACCGTGCCGAGATACTGCTTCACCAGATCGGGATGTTCGCGGATGGCTTCCGAGATCGGCATGAAGATCACGCCAGCCTGCTTCAGCTCTTTCTGGAACGTGGTCGCGACCGACACCGAATCGAACACGGCGTCGACGGCGATCCTGCGCTCACCCTCGGGACGAACGACGCCTTCCAGCGCCTCGATCTCACGGAGCGGAATGCCGAGCTTCTTGTAGGTCTCGAGAATTTCGGGATCGATCTCGTCGATCGAGCCGATCGTCTTCTTCGGCTTCGGCGCCGAATAGTAATAGAGATCCTGGAAGTCGATCTTCGGATACTCCACCCGCGCCCACTTCGGCTCTTCCATGGTCAGCCAGCGGCGATACGCCTCAAGACGCCATTCCAGCATCCAGGCTGGCTCGTTCTTTTTAGCGGAGATGTAACGGACGGTGTCTTCGGAGAGGCCCTTTGGAGCCTTCTCGGATTCGATGATGGTCTCGAATCCATAACGATATTGATCGACGTCGATCTGGCGAACCCGATCGACTGTCTCCTGTACGGCAGCCATTTTATCCTCCGCTCGCGGTTTCAAGGACCGCGGTGGATCAATCCAGAAACGTGAAACTCAAAACTTGTCAGGGTTCTTTACGATGTTCCCGTGGGGAAATCACCCCTCTTAGAACCGTTCAAGCTCTGTTTCATCGCTATGTTTAAGTAGTGTACCCGAGAGCTTTCGCCAAGCCTCCAGACACCGATCAACGTCCGCTTCGGTGCTGGACCAGCCCAGACTGAGACGCACGGCACTCCGGGTCAGCTCCGGCCCGAAACCCATGGCTTCGAGCACGTGAGACGGCTGCACCTTACCAGAAGAACAGGCCGAACCAGACGATACTGCGATACCTTCGAGATCAAATCCAATCACGGCGGTCTCAGCGCGCAATCCGGGGGCACCGAACAGAACCGTATTGGGCAGACGCGGCACATCTTGGGCGAACACAAGCCCGTTGCTGGATTGCTGCAAGCCCGCCTCAAGCCGCTGACGCAGTTTTTCGACCCTATTCATGTCCTCCAGCGACGCCATAGCGGCCGTTACTGCGGCGCCGAAGCCGGCGATTCCGGGCACATTCTCGGTACCCGCCCGACGCCCTAGTTCCTGCCCGCCGCCGCGGAGCAATGCCTCAAGCCCGGCGACACCGTTGGCCATGACCAGCGCGCCAACGCCCTTCGGGCCGCCAATTTTATGCGCAGAAATTGATAGAAGATCTGCATTCAATTGACTGATATTTATAGTTATCTTTCCGAGCGCCTGCACCGCATCGACGTGCAACAAGCCACCCGCGTCATGCACCATGCCGGCAAGCTCAGGAATCGGTTGAAGGGCGCCGGTTTCATTATTGGCCAGCATTACGGAAACCAGCGCGGGCTTCCCATCAGCCAGCAGCACCCGCAAATCGTCAGGCCTCACGATGCCATCGCGGTCCACACCCAGCACCTGCAAGTCTTCCGCAGCGAAGCGGCCGCCCGCCAGCACCGAGGCGTGCTCCACCGCTGATACGATCAGCCGCCGCACCGGCACGCCCGGATTGCGCACCAATCCAGGCGTCAGCGCCAGTACATTGGCCTCAGTTCCGCCCGAGGTGAACACGACGTTTCGCGAATCTACACCCACCGCGCCCGCGACCATCGCACGGGCATCCTCGATGATCCTGCGGGCCTGGCGGCCCTCGGTATGAACCGATGACGGGTTACCAGCCAAATCCCACGCGGCCACCATCGCTGCCCGCGCCTCCGGGCGCAGCGGTGTTGTCGCATTCCAGTCGAGATAGACCCGGTCTTTGGCCAATTCTGCTTTACCTTGAAGGGCTTGGAGCCTTGATGGTCGCGTTGGACGTTTTCCAGTGCTGCGCGCCGTCACTCTTAGCCCAATTGCTCGCCAAATGCGCCCACCGCAACGCGCGTCGGAGCCGTCGACGCGTTCAATATGCTTGCTTTTCGCCCCTGCGCTCATGGTAGAACGCGGCCTCAACTTCACCCGGCGCCGCCCGCCATCAACCTGACGGTGCCCGATCGCCCCTTCCCTCGCAGGGTCCCCTCCGAGCCATTCTCGCCGAGCCCTGCGCGAAACCGGCTGATCACGCCAAGAACGGGACCTAAGGATCACTATGCCCGAAGTTATTTTCACCGGTCCCGCAGGCCGTATCGAAGGCCGTTATCATCCGGCCAAGCAGAAGAACGCGCCGATCGCCATGGTGCTGCATCCGCATCCGCAATTCGCGGGCACCATGAACCACCAGATCGTCTATCAGTGCTATTACGCCTTCGTGCATCGCGGCTTCTCGGTACTGCGCTTCAATTTCCGCGGCGTGGGTCGCAGCCAGGGCTCGTTCGACCACGGCACCGGTGAATTGTCGGACGCGGCAGCAGCGCTCGACTGGGCACAGACCATCAATCCTGAAGCGCGCGCCTGCTGGGTCGCCGGCTTTTCGTTTGGCGCTTGGATCGGCATGCAGCTCCTGATGCGCCGCCCCGAGGTCGAAGGCTTCATTTCGATCGCACCGCCAGCCAATCTGTATGATTTCTCGTTCCTCGCACCCTGCCCGTCATCGGGTCTGATCGTACACGGCGAGAAGGACGCGGTCGTGCCGCCGAAGGACGTCAACACGCTCGTCGAGAAGTTGAAGACCCAGAAGGGTATTGTAATCGATCAGCACATCATTCCCGGCGCGAACCACTTCTTCGACAACAAGCTTGAGCCGCTGATGGAATCCGTGACCGGCTATCTCGACATGCGCCTCGCCAACGTGCGCTGAGAGGCGTCGATCGGCCTCGCGACGGTCGCTTCATATCTGCCAACAAAAAAGCCCTCGGCCAGATCTGGCCGAGGGCTTTCAGTTTCAGTTTTAGGTCCTGATCGGGATCAGAACGAGCGTAGGATCTGGACCGAGCCGTTGTAAAGATTCTGATCCTTGATCTGGTAGGCCTGATTGGGCTTGCCCGTTGCCGTGCCGGTATAGGTGCCGTCGAGATTCTGATCGAAGCGGCTATAGGTGAATTCAGCCGACAGGGTCAGGTTCTGGACGGGGGTCCATGCAGTTCGCGTGCCGACCTGAGCTATCCCGAAATCGAAATTGTTGGTCGTGCCAGTAATGCTGCCAGCCGTAGAGCCCGGATTGGACGAGCTACTCGTTCCCAGGCGGCCGCCGGCCGGGCTGAATGCCGCGGCGAGCATCGCGTTGCCGGCATCGCCATAGGAGATATGGCTGTAGTTGCCGAACACCGAGGTGCGCCATGCCGTGTTCCAGTAATGCTCATAGAAGGCACTCACTTCCCAGGCATCGCTCTGCTGGATCGAGCTTCCCGGCGAATACACACCATCGAGCACATAGCCGAAGCCAACCGTGTTGCCATTGAATTTGGCAAAACGGCCGCCGCCGGACGTTTCGAGCGAACCGCCGGTGAAGGCGTAACGCGCAGCGCCCTTGGCATAGGACGCTTCGATCTTCAGGCTGTCGTTTGCACCGGTTGGCAAGACCTTGAATTCCACCGCACCGCTGACGGCAAAGCCGTAGACATCGTCAGGATGCCCGAAGGATTCATTTGCCCCGTAGAAGCCGGCCGTCGACGTATGCATGGCCGTCGCGAAATGCAGCGAACCCCACTTCTGATCGAGTCGGAGGTTGCCAACGACATCGGGAATATGGTTGCCGCCCGTGGCGTTGCCAAAGAACGTGTTCGAATTGTTGCCGTAGAAGGCACCGGTGAACGACCCCGCGCCCGGCGCGACGATAAAGGTCGAGGTGTTGTAGAGGCCGGCATTGCGATAGGGCGATGCATTCTCCAGCGCGATGGTGCCCGAGAAGCCGTTGCCGAATTCGGCTGTGTAGGCGATCTGCGGAATGCCGGTCGTATTGCTCGAGCCCGCAAGGAAGCCCGACGAAATCCAGGGCTTGGTGAGAGCCCATTGCGGATCGAAATTCGAGACGGCCTTACCGAAGGTAAAACCCGCGAACTGGATGAATGCAAAGTCTACTTCCGTGAAGCCGCCAGCGATACTGTCGCGGTTCTGCGTGAAATCGAGCTGCATGTTCGCATAGGTACGAACCATACCGTATTCGGTCGCCGTGCGCGTGTCGGTCGTGATGTTGATACGCTCGCGGGTTAGGTAATAGTCCTTGGTCCAGAGATTGTTGCCGCCGGCACCGCCTTGCCAGAACGGCGCGTCGTACGGGCCACCGTTAAAGGTGGTATCGAGGCGGATCGCGCCGCCGATCTTGATGCAAGTGTCGGTGCCCGGAATGTAGTAGAAGCCGGCACCGTAGATCGAGCAGATCTTCACATATTCGACAGCCTTGGCCTTCACCGGAAGGTCCGCCGCTTGGGCGGTGCTCGCTGCCAGCAACGCCGCTGCCGAGCCAAGGATCATTTGCTTCATCATGGTCATGTCGCCTCCAGACCGATCGTATCGGCACGCGCGATTGCCCCGGGCGTGCCATTCATGAGGCAGAGTTGTGGAAGATCATGTTGCGAAACAATGAGCGCGGTCGATTGTCGCAGCATCATTTTGCGGCTGTGTGCTTTCGGCAACAGAATCGCCAAAGCCACGGCATTTCCGTACCGAACTGATCACGAGATCTGGTGATGCCATCACGCATCCGTGTCAGTGGCGACGACCACAAGCATCGACGCCGTTGGTCGCGATCAACTTGATTCGTGGGTGAGTCGAATCGCCCTAGCTACGGCGAACTTCGCACTAGCTCGCGAGATAGTCCGCTTTCACGCCGCCTGTCATCGGCGCCGGCACGCCGGTTGTTGCCGGATAACTCAACGGCAAGCCCAAGAGCGAACGCACTGCCAGAAATGCAAAAGCCTGCGCCTCCATCGCATCGGTGGACCAACCCAGCACATCTACGCTCTCGACTGTCGCAGCCGGCAATCGCTGCCGCAGCATATTCAGCATCGTCGGATTGCGTGCGCCGCCGCCGGTAATCACCCAGCTAAGCGGCGGCTTAGGCAACAGCGGCGCAACGCTGGCGATGGTCGCAGCGGTGAACGCCGTTAAGGTCGCTGCGCCGTCCGCTGGCGTAACGTCTTCCAGCACCAGTGCCGTAAAGTGATTGCGATCGAGCGATTTTGGCGGTGCGGCCGCAAAGAACGGATTCTGCAATCCCTTCGCGATCCACGCATCATCGACGCGGCCCTGCGCCGCCAATGCGCCATCCGCATCGAACGGCTGCCCCGTTGCGCGCAACACGAAATCATCGAGCAGCGCATTGCCCGGACCGGTGTCGCAGGCAATCAACGCGATATCGCCATCAATGTAAGTCACGTTGGACACGCCGCCGATATTGACCACGGCAATGGGCCCGTCGCGATGCAGTCCCTGCGCCAACGCACGGTGATAGACCGGCACCAGCGGCGCTCCCTGCCCGCCCGCAGCCACGTCAGCCGCGCGCAAGTCGTGGATCACCGGCAGGCCGACCATCCCGGCCAGCCTCGCCGCGTCGCCAATCTGTACGGTGAGTCGATCGACGGGACGATGCAGCACCGTCTGTCCGTGAAAGCCGACGATGTCGATGCTGTCTCGTGCGATGCCGTGATCGGTCAGAAACGCCTCGATGGCCTCGGCATGGGCCGATGTCACCACCCGCTCCGCCTCGGCCAGACTGCCCGGCCTGATATCGCGCCGACTCAGTTGCACGGCCTCGGCCAGCGCCTGGCGCAACACGGCACGCTCAGCCTCGCTGTATGGCCGATACCCCGACGGGCCAAACGACCCGACCCGTTCGCCGTCAGTCTCAATCAGGGCGACATCGACCCCGTCCAGCGAGGTTCCGCTCATTAGTCCGATCGCGGTCAGCATATCAGGCACGCGGCAAAGCCCTCATTTCCGGTCAAAACTTGTGTCGAAGCGCCCAATCTTATAATGCCACAGGCACTTTGGGGCGGCCAGCACGCCTCCCACCTTGCCGCCAATCCATTGAGACAGCGTAAAATTATCCCAACCGAGCCGTAAACCGATGACCACCTACAAGTCCGATTTTCTCAACGTCCTGCAGAGCCGCGGCCTGATTCACCAGGTCTCCGATGCCGAGGCGCTGGATGCCGCCTGCTGCAAGGGACCGGTCACGGCTTACGTGGGCTATGACGCCACGGCGACCAGTCTGCATATCGGCAATCTGATCTCGGTGACCATGTTGTACTGGTTTCAGCAGACCGGCCATCGCCCGATCACGCTGATGGGTGGCGGCACCTCCATGGTCGGCGACCCATCGTTCCGGGACGACCAGCGACAATTGCTGACGGTCGAGAAAATCGCGGAGAATATCGAAGGCATCAAGAAGATCTTCGGCAAGATGCTGACCTATGGCGACGGCCCGACCGACGCACTGATGGTCAACAATGCCGATTGGCTCCTGAAGCTGAACTATGTCGAATTCCTGCGCGACGTCGGCCGCCACTTCTCGGTCAATC
Source organism: Tardiphaga sp. 813_E8_N1_3 (assembly GCF_051811025.1). NCBI lineage: Bacteria > Pseudomonadati > Pseudomonadota > Alphaproteobacteria > Hyphomicrobiales > Nitrobacteraceae > Tardiphaga > Tardiphaga sp. 813_E8_N1_3. The sequence continues at coordinate 2,563,264 of NZ_JBPWQE010000001.1, read as the reverse complement.
GCATGCTGTCCTTCGATAGCGTGAAGCTGCGCCTCGATCGCGACCAGTCGCTGTCGTTTCTGGAATTCAACTACATGATCATGCAGGGCTACGACTTCGTCGAGCTCAACCGCCGCTATGGCACGCTGCTCCAGATGGGCGGCTCCGACCAGTGGGGCAACATCATCAACGGCGTCGATCTCAGCCATCGCATGGGCGGTCCGCAGCTCTATGCGCTGACCACGCCGCTGCTGACGAAGTCGTCCGGCGAGAAGATGGGCAAATCGGCCTCCGGTGCCGTCTGGCTCAATGGCGACCTCTTCAGCCCCTATGATTTCTGGCAGTATTTCCGCAACACCGAAGACGCAGACGTCGGCCGTTTCCTCAAGGTCTTCACGCGTCTGCCACTCGACGAAATCGCCAAGCTCGCGGCCTTGGGCGGTTCGGAGATCAACGAGGCGAAGAAGATTCTCGCCACCGAAGCGACGGCCGTGGTGCACGGCCGCGATGCAGCAAATGCCGCTGCGGAGACGGCACGCAAGACCTTCGAGGAAGGCGCGCTCGCCGACAGCTTGCCGACCGTCAATATTCCGCAAGCTGAACTTGAAGCAGGCGTCGGTGTCCTCGCGGCCTTCGTCAATGCCGGTTTCGTCGCGTCGAACGGCGAAGCGCGGCGGCAGATCAAAGGCGGCGGCTTGCGCGTCAACGATGTTGCGGTGACCGACGAGAAGATGATGCTGACCCCCGCACTGCTGACGGAAGGTGTCATCAAGCTCTCGCTCGGAAAGAAGCGGCACATCCTGCTCAAGCCTGCATAGCCACATTCGTCTAGCGCACTTGTTCATGCACTGCGAAACGCGCTCCATGGCGTAGCTGTCGCAAACGCCGTGAAGAAGAAGCCAGATGGATTTGAAGACGTCCCAACGCACCGGACTGACTGTTCTCGGTGTCTGTTTCACCTTGTCCGTGCTGGGACGCGGCCTGCAGGAAAGCTTCACGGTCTTTCTGCTCCCGATCTCGCAATCCTTCGGCTGGGACCGCGCCGAGGTCGTCTCGATCTATTCGCTCATCGCGCTCTGCGTCGGCCTTGCGGGACCGCTAGTCGGACGGTTGTTCGACCGCTCCGGTCCGCGCACCGTGTTCCTGACCGGCATCGCCCTGCTTGGTGGCTCGCTGCTCGCAGCAGCCTATGCAGAGAAACTCTGGCAATTTCAGCTCGCGCTCGGTCTCTGCCTGGGTTTCGCGATAGCCTGTATCGGCAATGTGCCTAACTCCCTGCTGCTCGGACGCTGGTTCGGCAAGCGGCTGCCGACCGCGATGTCCGTCGTGTATTCGGCGACCGGAGCTGGCGTGTTGTTGATGCTGCCTATCGCCCAGTTGCTGATCGATCACGTCGAATGGCGTGGCGCCTATCGCATCTTCGGCTTTAGCGTCCTGGCGCTGCTGATACCCTTGCTGTTTCTGCCGTGGCGCAGGTTCGGCGCGGGCTCACCGCATCTCGAGAAACGGCAGACAAGCGAGACGCTCATCGACGAAGGCTGGACCCTGATCAGCGCCATGCGCCACCACGCATTCTGGGCCTTGTTCGGGACCTTCTTCTTCACCGCCATCGGCATGTATGCGATCTCGCCGCAGGTCGTTGCCTATCTGATCGATGTCGGTTTCCCGCCGCTGCAGGCGGCGACCGCCTGGGGCTTTAGCGGCGTGGTGCTGCTGTTCGGCATGCTCGGCGTCAGTTGGCTTGACGGCGTGATCGGTCGACGACCGTCCATTCTGTTCAGCTACAGCCTGTCGCTCCTCGGTATCGTCATGCTCTGGCTCCTGCAGTGGTATCCGAACTATGCGCTGCTTACTGGCTTCGTTGTCTGCTTCGGCAGCATGATCGGCTCGCGTGGACCGCTGCTGACAGCGACCGCGATGAAGATCTTCCGCGGCAAGCGGGTCGGCACGATCTATGGGACGATCACCTTCGGCAGCGGGCTTGGATCTGCGCTCGGTTCATGGACCGGCGGCCTGCTGCATGACTGGACCCAGAGCTACAACTCGCTGCTTGCCTTTGCCTTGATCAGCGTCGTGATCGGCATGATCCCGTTTCTCGTCGTCCCAGCATTGCGCCAATAGCGCCCAAACCTCTCGGCGCAACAGTTCGCACAGCGAACGATCTATCTGAGTTTGTCAACTTTCACGATTGGTAAGCGACTCGCTGGTATTTTTTTGCCAGTTTTGCACCGACTAGAGGTCAATATGAGTTTGCTTAGCCGTTTCACCATCCGCACCAAGCTCACCAGCATGGTGTTGGTGTCCGCAGCGTCCATCTGCGCCGTCATCGCAGTGGCCGCGTCGCTAAGCCAGAAGCGCATGCAGCAGGACCGCATGGAGCAGCTTCACACGGCGACCGACCTGATGCTCGGCATGGCCGAAAGCCTGCAGGAGGAAGTGGCGGCCGGGAAACTCAGCCTCGCCGACGCACAGATGCAGTTTCGTATGCGCGCGCGCAATATGACGTTCGGCAACAAGCAGGGTTATCTTGTTGCCTACCGCCCCGACGGCGTCATCCTCGTCAATGCCGGCAATCCTAAACTCGAAGACAAGAACACTGGCGCCAAAGACTCCAATGGTGTCCTGATCTCGAAAGCGATCATCGACGCCGGCAAGCAGAGCGCGACCGGCGGCATGACCTATTATCTCTATCCACGGCCGGGCCAAACCGAGCCCACCGCCAAAATGGTCTATGCGCGCCACTTCGCGCCGTGGGACGCCACGCTCAGCTCCGGCCTCTATGTTGACGATCTCGATGCCGACGTGAACGCTCTGCTGGTCCGGCTGGGTTCGCTCGGCGCTGGCGTGCTCGGCGTCATGGCGCTGCTGTCCTTTCTGATCGCCAGCGACATTCTCGGTGCGCTGCGCCGCCTGCAGGCCCGCATGCATGAGATCGCCAATGGCTCGCTCGACCAGAATGTCGGCGAGACCGATCGCGGCGACGAAATCGGGCGCATGGCGGAAACGCTGGAAATGCTGCGCCAAACCTCGCTGACCGCCCGCTCCCTCGAAGCCGAGCAGGCCAAGCTGAAGCAGATGAGCGAAGCCGAGAAGCGCGACGCGCTGATTGCCCTCGCCGATCGCTTCGACTCCACGGTCGGTCAGCTGGTTAGCCTGATGGCATCGGGCTCCACCGAGCTCGAAGCCACTGCACAGTCGATGAGCGGCACCGCGGCCCGCACCAATGACCAAGCCGGCATCGTCAGTACCGCTGCCTCGCAGGCCAGCACCCGCGTGCAGACGGTCGCCGCCGCCGCCGAGGAACTGTCATCGTCAATCGGCGAGATCGCGCGTCAGATGGCGCAGTCGGCCAAGATCACCACCCACGCCGTCGACAGCGCCCGCCGCACCGACACCATTGTGCGTGCCCTCGCCGACGGTGCTCAACAGATCGAGCACGTCGTCGAACTGATCTCCACCATCGCCGGCCAGACCAACTTGCTGGCGCTGAACGCGACCATCGAAGCCGCCCGCGCCGGTGATGCAGGCCGTGGCTTCGCCGTCGTCGCGACCGAAGTAAAGAGCCTCGCCGGTCAGACCGCTGACGCAACCAAGGAGATCAGCACCCGCATCGCGCAGATCCAGAGTGCTACCAGGGAAGCGGTCGACGCGATCCAGGGTATCACCGCGACGATCGAAGAGGTCAGCGCCATTGCCACCACGATCGGCTCCGCCATTGAGGAGCAAGGCGCAGCGACCGCAGAGATCGCCCGCAACGTCACCCAGACGGCGCAAGCGACGCAGGACGTCACTACCAACATCGGTGGCGTCACTGCGGCCGCGCACGAGACCGGCGACGCTGCCGGCATGGTGCTCAACGCTGCTTCCGGTCTGTCGAAACAAGCCGAGCAACTGTCAGGCGAAGTCACAACGTTCCTCGCTGGCGTGCGCGCCGCCTAGGCGCGACGAACATCCCTTGCATGAAGGCGCGGTCAGCAATGGCCGCGCCTTTCTGCTTTCAGCGCCTGCCCAAGCGATACACGCAGCCCCGCGTCGCAACTTGTGATTCACCATTGGTAAGCAGATTTACGGTATTATCGTCCGGCTAGCCACATTCAGAGGTCCAGATGAGTCTGCTCAGTTACTTCACCATCCGCACCAAGCTCACCAGTATGGTGCTGGTGTCCGTCGCTTCGGTCTGCGCCGTTATTGCCGTTGCCGCTTCGCTCAGCCAGAAGCGCATGCAGCAGGATCGCATGGAGCAGCTCAAGACCGCGGCCGAGCTGATGGTGACCCTGGCAGATGCCGTGCAGGAAGACGTCACCGCCGGAAAGACCAGCCTCGCCGATGCCCAGCTGCGCTATCGCGCGCTGGCGCGCAACATGACCTTCGGCAACAAGCAGGGCTATCTCCTCGCTTACAGATCTGACGGCGTCCAGTTTGTGAATGGCGGTAACCCCAAACTCGAAGACACGAACAGGGGCGCCAAGGACTCGAATGGCGTCGTGATGTCCAGGGCAGTCATCGAAGCCGCGCGTCAGACGCCGACCGGCGGCAGCACCTTCTACTACTATCCGCGACCGGGTCAGACAGAACCTGTCCCCAAGATGGTCTTCGCACGCTACTATGCACCTTGGGACGTCACCTTCAGCATCGGGCTCTATGTCGACGACCTGGATGCCGACGTGAACGCCCTGCTTGTTCGCCTTGGTTCTGTCGGCGCTGGCGTGCTCGCCGTGATGGCGCTGCTGTCCTGGCTGATCGCTAGCGATATCCTCGGCGCACTGCGCCGCTTGCAGGCCCGTATGCATGCGATTGCCAATGGCGCGCTGGACGAGAAAGTCGGCGAAACCGACCGCGGCGACGAAATCGGTCGCATGGCCGAGACGCTGGAGATGCTGCGCCAAACCTCGCTCACGGCACGAACGCTGGAAGCCGAACAAGCCAAGCTGAAGCAGATGAGCGAAGCCGAGAAGCGCGATACGCTGATCGCCCTCGCCGATCGTTTCGACTCCTCGGTCGGTCAGCTGGTTGGCCTGATGGCATCGGGCTCCACCGAGCTCGAAGCCACCGCGCAGTCGATGAGCGGCACAGCCGCCCGCACCAATGACCAGGCCGGCATCGTCAGCACCGCTGCCTCGCAGGCCAGCACCCGCGTCCAGACTGTGGCCGCGGCCGCCGAAGAACTGTCATCGTCAATCGCCGAGATCGCGCGTCAGATGGCGCAGTCGGCCAAGATCACGACCCACGCCGTCGATAGCGCCCGCCGCACCGACACCATCGTTCGCGCCCTTGCTGACGGCGCACAACAGATCGAGCATGTGGTCGAACTGATCTCGACGATTGCCGGCCAGACCAACCTGCTGGCGCTGAATGCCACGATCGAAGCCGCCCGCGCCGGCGATGCGGGCCGTGGCTTCGCCGTCGTGGCGACCGAAGTGAAAAGTCTGGCCGGCCAGACCGCTGACGCAACCAAGGAAATCAGCACCCGCATCGCGCAGATCCAGAGTGCTACCAGGGAAGCGGTCGATGCAATCCAGGGCATCACCGCCACCATCGAAGAAGTCAGCGCCATCGCCACCACGATCGGCTCGGCCATCGAAGAACAAGGCGCTGCAACGGCGGAGATCGCCCGCAACGTCACCCAGACGGCGCAGGCCACGCGGGACGTCACCACCAATATCGGCGGTGTCAGCTCGGCAGCGCATGAGACTGGCAATGCCGCCGGCATGGTGTTGAGTGCAGCAACCGGTCTGTCGAAACAAGCCGAGCAACTGTCAGGCGAAGTCACCACCTTCCTAGCGGGCGTGCGCGCCGCCTAAGCACGACGACCCCATTGAATGTCAGGCGCGGTCAGCAATGACTGCGCCTTTTTCATTTCAGGACCTGACCGAAGCAGCGCATGCCGAAAGGTACGCAGTGCAACCCGTGATTTACCATTGGTAAGCAGGTTGGCGGTATTATTGTCTGGTCACTCTCATGCCGAGGTCCAGATGAGTCTGCTCAGTAACTTCACCATCCGCACCAAGCTCGTCAGCATGGTCGCGGTCTCCGCCATTGCGGTCTGCGCGGTCATCGCGGTCGCCGCTTCGCTTAGCCAGAAGCGGATGATGGAGGATCGGATTTTGCAGCTCCGCACCGCCGTTGATCTCGTCACCGGGCTCGCACAATCGCTGCAGGACGAGGTTGAAGCCGGCAGGATGAAGCTGCCGGAAGCTGAAGATCAGCTTCGCCTGCGCAGCAGGCGCATGTTGTTCGACAAGGGACAGGGCTACGTGCTCGCCTATCGCGCCGACTCCACCGTGATGGTTCACGGCACGCTGCCGAAGCTCGAAGGCACCATCACCAACGGCAAGGATTCCAATGGCGTCCTGATCGCATCCGCCGTCATCGCCGCCGCCAACAGCAAGCCTGAAGGTGCGACCGCGACCTATCTGTATCCGCGTCCCGGCCAGGATGAGCCCCGACCGAAAGTCGTATTCGCCCGCAAATTCGCGCCGTGGAACGTCGTCATCAGCATCGGCGTCTATGTCGACGACCTCGATGCCGACATGAACGCCCTGCTGATGCGCCTCGGCGCCATCGGTGCCGGCGTGCTCGCCTTGATGGCACTGCTGTCCTGGCTGATTTCCAGCGACATTCTGGGCGCACTTCGCCGGTTGCAGTCACGCATGCATGACATCGCCAACGGCGCGCTCGACGCGAAGGTTGAGGAGACCGATCGCGGTGACGAAATCGGCCGCATGGCGGAGACGCTGGAAATGCTTCGGCAGACGTCACTGACGGCGCGGTCTCTCGAAGCCGAGCAGGCCAAGCTCAAGCAGATGAGCGAAACCGAGAAGCGCGATGCCCTGATCGCCCTCGCCAATCGCTTCGACGCATCCGTCGGCCAGCTTGTCGGGCTGATGGCATCGGGTTCGACCGAGTTGGAAGCCACCGCACAGTCCATGACGGGGACGGCCGACCGCACCAACCAGCAGGCCACGATGGTGAGTTCGGCCGCAACTGAAGCCAGCACCCGCGTCCAGACGGTCGCATCTGCCGCCGAGGAACTGTCGTCGTCGATCAGCGAGATCGCCCGTCAAATGGCGCAATCCGCAAAAATCACGACGCATGCCGTGGACAGTGCCCGGCGCACCGACACCATCGTACGGGCCCTGGCCGATGGCGCGCAGCAGATCGAACATGTGGTCGAGCTGATCCAGACCATCGCCGCCCAGACCAACCTCCTCGCCTTGAACGCCACCATCGAAGCCGCACGTGCCGGCGATGCCGGCCGCGGCTTCGCTGTGGTCGCCACCGAGGTAAAGAGCCTGGCCGGCCAGACCGCCGATGCCACCAAGGAGATCAGCACCCGGATCGCCCAGATCCAGAGCGCAACCAAAGAAGCCGTCGACGCAATTCAGGGCATCACTGCCACGATCGAAGAAGTCAGCGCCATCGCCACCACGATCGGCTCTGCCATTGAGGAGCAAGGTACGGCGACTGCCGAAATTGCTCGCAACGTGACGCAGACGGCGCAGGCGACCCAGAACGTCACCACCAATATCGGCGGTGTCAGCTCGGCAGCACACGAGACCGGCAACGCTGCGGGCATGGTGCTGAGTGCGGCAACCGGCCTGTCGAAACAGGCCGAACAACTGTCCGGCGAAGTCAAAACCTTCCTCGCCGGCGTTCGCGCCGCCTGACGCAGATATCCCTCAAGCACGAAGGGCGCGGTCAGCGATGACCGCGCCCTTCGCTATTTTGGGAATGACTGCCGATCAGCGCGCGGTGAAGCCGCCGTCCACCGGCAACGCAACGCCCGTGATGAAGGAGGCATCGTCGGACGCGAGCCACAGCGCGGCATGCGCTACATCCTCGGCCTTGCAGAGGCGGCCCATGGGCACCGCCGCCAACAGCTTAGCCTCGTTGACCGCAGCTTCCGCTGCAACGCCCGAGCGGCCGGTGAAGCCGAGCTTCATCGGCGTATCTGCAAGACCCGGGCAGATCACGTTGACGCGGACCTGATCGGGAGCGAACGCCTGCGCCAGCGACTTGGTGAGGCCGACCACAGCGAACTTAGCAGCCGAATAGATCGGGCTCATCATCGAACCGACGATGCCCGACACCGACGAGGTGAAAATCACCGAACCGCCGCCACGCTTGCGCATGTGCTTGATGACTTCGCCGGCCGCCAGCGTGGCGGAGGTGACATTGAGCGACATCGCGAATTCGTAGGCCGCGAGATCGAGATTCTCGACGCCTGCCGGGCCGGGCGTGCCGGCATGGGCCCACAGGATATCGATGCCACCGAGCGCTGCAGCCGCGTCGTTAATTGAACTCTTCATCTGTTCGGTCTTCGACAGATCGGCCTGGATGGTGGTGAGCTCATAACCCAGCTTCTTCATGTCGGATTTGAGCTGCGCCAGCGCGTCCGTATTGACGTCAATGGCGGCGACCCTGGCGCCTTCCTTGAGGAACAGTTCCACGCCGGCGCGTCCCATGCCCGATGCAGCAGCGGTGACGGCGGCGAGTTTATTGGCGAGACGCATTCTGTTGTCCTTATAGTGGTTTTGAAATTGCAGTTCAGACGATGAAAAACGCGCAGCGCGGGGTCACCGACATCTGCGCGTTCTCATCGTTCGTTGTTGCAGCCGTTACTTGATCAGCGGGCAGCCGCCGTCCTTGAGCGGACGGAATGCGGTATCGGCCGGGATCGTCGCCAGAACATTGTAGTAATCGTACGGCTTCTTCGATTCAGCGGGCTTCTTGACCTGCAGCAGATACATGTCGTGCAGCACGCGGCCATCTTCGCGCAACGTGGTCTTGCCGAACAGTGGATCGTCGAACGTGCCCATCTCGCGGATCGCCTTCACGACCGCGGCGCCATCCTTCGGCGAGCCAACTTTGGCGACCGCCTTCAGATAGGTGAGCGACGCCGAATAGGCGCCCGCCTGGTTCATGCTGGGATAGCGGCCGTTATTGCGCTTGGCGAAACGCTCGCCAAAGGTGCGGGTCTGCTCGTTCAGATCCCAGTAAAAGCCCTCAGTGAGCTGCAGGCCTTGCGCCGTATTGAGGCCCAGCGAGTGGATGTCCGAGATGAACATCAGCATGCCGGCGAGCTTCTGGCCCGCTTGCACGATGCCGAATTCAGACGCCTGCTTGATCGCCTTGACGGTGTCGCCTCCGGCATTCGCCAGCGCGATGACCTCCGCTTTGGAGGCCTGGGCCTGTAGGAGATAGGATGCAAAGTCGTTGGAGTCGGTCGGGTGCTTGATGCCGCCGAGCACCTTGCCGCCATTGGCATTGATGACGGCTGTAGCATCACGCTCCAGCGAAGCGCCCAGCGCGAAGTCGACAGTAAGGAAGAACCAGCTCTTGCCGCCGGCCTTGGTCATGGCGTCTGCCGTGCCGTGCGCCAGCGCCCAGGTGTCATAGGTCCAATGCACCGAGTTCGGGGTGCAGGCCTTGCCCGTCAGATCCGACGTGCCGGATGCCGTGAACAGCGCAACCTTGTTGAGCTCCGCCGTGAGCGGCGCGACAGCCAGCGAGGTGGCGCTGGTCGGAATATCCACGAGGACATCGACGCCTTCGGTCTCGTACCACTTGCGCGCAATGTTGCGGGCGATGTCCGGCTTGTTCTGCGGATCGCCCTGGATCACCTCGACCTTGAACTTGTCGGCGCCCGGAAGCTTGTTGAAATCCTCAACGGCCATCCTGGTGGCATCGAACGAACCCATGCCCCCGATATCCGAGAAAATACCTGACATATCGGCGAGAACGCCAAGCTTCACCGGCGTCTGCGCTGAAGCCATCGGCGCGGACAACGGCCCAAGCGACAGCGCCACGACGGACACGGCAAGAGCATTACGAATGGTCATTTATTCCTCCCCTGACAAATTCCGCGATTCACCCTGGCAAGGCGCCAACCGACGATCACGTGAATAATTCTTGTTTATGAATTTATAAGACCTATATGTGAATTGTAAGTCAAGACCAGCGTTGCCGATGTGGATGGCTTTCAAAGCCATTTCAGCGATACAGAGGCCAACCAGACCGTGCGGAAACGCGGACAGTTCGCCATTCGTGGCGTGCCCAAATGGAAGAACGAGAATTTCAATGCTGGTCAGACAAGCTGCGAACGTCTTGGAACTGATGGAGTATTTCGCTCGGCGCAAACGCCCTGCGACGCTGGCCGAAATTTCGGATGACCTCGGCTGGCCGCGCTCGAGCACGTTCAATCTCGTCGGCACCATCGCCGACAAGGGGTGGCTCTATGAGCCCCGTGCGCGCAACGGCTACTATCCCAGCCCGCGCTGGCTCACTCTCGCCCGCACTGTTGCGGATGCCGAGCCGCTCCCGGACGCGGCCCATGCACTGGTCACCGAGATTGCCGACCAAACCGGCGAGACGACGGCCATCGCCGCCCTCGCCGGAACGTCTGCGATCTTTCTGGATGTCGTCGAGTCCACGCATTCGGTGCGCTACTTCGCCCAGATCGGCGACCGCGTACCGGTCCATGCGAGTTCGGTCGGCCGCGCCATTCTCGAGCAGCATTCGCCCGAGGAACGCAAGGCGATCTATCGCAAGATCAAGTTCGAAGCCTTCTCCCACACCACGCCGACGACGGCAGAGGCGATCGAAGACGAACTCAGAGAGGCGGCTGAGCGCGGCTATCAGCAGAGTTCATCGGAATATATCGCTGACCTCGCGGGCGTCGCCGTGCCCTTGCCGGTGCAACATCGCCGATTGTCGCTGGTGGTTGCCGGTCCGACATCGCGTTGCCTGACGCGACGTCCCGAAACGGCCGCCATCATCCAGCATCTGATGCAGCGCTTCGCATCCGAACTCGCGTCAAACTAAGCCCCGCACAATGCGGCGAGCACTGCGCTTGAGCCACAAACGTCGTTAGTTGCTGTTGTTGTTCTGGTTCGGGAATTCGATCGAATTGTTCTGCTTGCCGGTGCCGAATTCAAAGATCTTGCGGAACACACCCGGTGCCATGGCCGAGATCGGATTGACGCGCAGCACCGGCGCACCGGGCGTACCGACGACTTCATAAGTGACGCCGATCAAGCCTTCATTGCTGCCGCCACCGAGAAACAGTCCGACGATCGGGATCTGGCCGAACATGTTGTTCAGCCCATACATTGGCACGAAGGTGCCACTCATGCGCACCTGATTGAGCGGGTAGTCGATACTGCCTTCGATGGTCGCGCCGACGGTCGGGCCTTTGACGACGCCATCCCGAATGGTGAGCTGACCGTTCTGTCGCGTGAATTCGGCACGTAGTCGCGAGAAGGCGACGCTGCTCTGCGCCGCGTTCTGCCCGCCTCCGGCAACACTGGCCAGTTGCGCCTCGCCTTTGACGTTGAAGTCGCGGATGTTGATCAGGCCTTCCTTGGCACGGGTGTCCGACGACGGCGGATCCATCGCCAGTGCGAGCTGGCCCCCCGACATCTTGGAATAGGTGTCGGTCGCGCGGAGGAAGGCGCCGGCATCGTTGGTTTCGATATAAATGACATCACGGCCGGCACCCTGGGAGCGTCCGCGCATATCGCCTGTCAGCGGCGTGTCGCGCCCAAGCTTTCCGCTCAGGGAGAATTTCTGGATCGTACCGTTGCGCCGCGAAATCTTGGCATCGACGCTGCGAACGGCCTCGCCGTAGTAACCGGCAACAGCGCCGAGCTTCACATCAATATCGAAGTCGACCGATTTGGTTTTGCTCTTGGGATCCCCATCCTTGCCGGAAATTGCCGATTTCAGGAAGCCGCGACCGTCGAACACGTCGCCACGCATTGTGACTTTCAATACGCCATCCGGACTACGGTCAGCCTTCAATGACGTCTTGTCGCCTTCGGACGGTGAATAAGTCGGGAAGTTCACACCGACGAGGTCACCGTTCTGATCAACTTCGACGGAGCCCTTGATCGAAGCCCCACCGCCATCGACGACGATGTCTTCCAGACGGGTTGTGTCGCCCTTCTTCACGACGTTGAAGACAGCGCGAGCGCTCTTGCCGGGTAGCTTCATCCAGCCCGGCAGGATGTTGTCGAGCTTCAACGGCGTCAGATCGGCGTCGACCCCGAGCTTGCTGTCACGGTCCCCGGAGCCGATCTTGCCGACAACCTTAATCGGGAGATTGCCGACCACCGCCGGTCCGAGGTCCACACCGAGCCGCGCGCGGCTTGCATCGTCGAGTGTCGCGTTGAGACGCACATCGGCATCGCCATCGGTTGGTTTGCGATAGTCGAGCGATGCCGCCTGCCCGTTGATCTTGACGTCACCCTTGACCTGATAGCCCTGATTGTTCGCTGTGACCTTCAGCGAATTGGCTTCGAGCTTCTGATTCATCACCAGTTTGTCCGCAGAAAATGCCATCAAATCCGCGGTGATGTTGTAGGTCGTATCGGCCTTGGTCAGTTCGTGCTGGATAGGCATGCCCATGGCGACCTGCGCGGTCACATTGCCCTTGGTGGCTGCCGGGTCGAGCATGTTGCCGGTGACTTCGCTCAGACGGTTGGAGTTGAGGACATCAGCCACGGCCGCCACCGGTCCCTCCAGCTTGAAGCGCACGCGAGCCGGCGATGGCTTCGGTGCCATATCCGGAACTTCAAACACGATATCGCTGAGATTGAGCTTGCGTCCGGCCGCCGTCTCGGAGTTTGCCTGACCGATGGTCACGGTCGCGGTCCGTCCCGTGACGCGCGCTCGCAGATCGCCGTCGCGGATCACCGGCATGCCGTCCACCGGACGCAACGCCACGCCATTGGCGAGGATCTTCACCGACAGCCCCTCATCGGGAATCGGCGGCCCGCGCCGTGTCAGGTTCTTGGTCGGCGAATTGACCCCGATCTCGATGCTCTGAAGCTGCCCGCCCTCGATACGTTCGGTGACCCATTCGCGCACTTCCGGCACGATCAGGATCGGCCACATGCGCTTGAGCGCCGAAGCGGACATCGGCGTTCCTGCAAAGCCGAGGGTCATGCGCGGCTCGCCCGCGTAGTCAATGCTGCCGGTGCCAGCAACGCCGATCTCGCCGTTGCTGATATTCGCCCGCGTCAGCAAAACGCGGCGGTTGTCGGAATCGAAACGCAAGCCGATGTCGATACTGTTGAAGATCAGCGGCGCTTCGCCCGGACCTCCGCCCAATACGATGGTGCCGCCGCTGATCCCTGCCTGCCACGAGTCGGTCGCGCCATTAGGGGGCTCGACATGGGCAAGCGAAGTGACGCGGTTTTCACCGGACACGAACTTGAACGGCGCCAGCAGCACACGGCGGCCAGCATCCCACTCGACGCTCACCTCCGCCTGATCGATCGGCATCGGATAATCCGGCGTATCGTTATCGATGATATTGCCCGCGCCTGCTGTGAGCTTGCCGCGGAAATAGGTCGGGAGGCCGTCGCGCCCGATTTCGCCTCTCAACTCACCGGTCAGCGGTAGATCGGCGCTGTAAGTGAGATCCTTCATGCGCAGCGCAAGCAGGATATTCCGGGTCGAGACCTTGTCGGCACGCAGACTGACCGCACGCACGCCATTGGCTGGCGCACCGACCGTGACGCCGAGTGTCCATGGCGCCTTGCCGCCCTCGCCGATGGTCATCATGACGCCGCCGCCGCTCGGTCGGCGCAGGGTCAGGCTGATATTGTTGAAGTCCCACGTATTGCCGCGCTGCTGGTCATCAACCACCAGCTTGCCGTTCTTCAGACCGATCTCGTTGAGGTTCTGTCCATCAAGACCCGACAGGGTCAGGCTGTCGAGCCAATCGAGACCCGCCAGCAAGCCGGTGGATGCCTCGCGTTTGTCGGCAGGGGGCTGCGGAATCTGGACCACCGGCGGCTGCGGCTGCCGCGGGAAGGTCAGCTCCGGTTGCCTGCCCGGACCGAGCCACGACCCTGGTGTGCGTGGCGACGCGACACCCGTCGCGATCGGGCGAGCATTCTCGCCCGTCGACACGGTCACCTGCCCATCCGGCGTAATGCGCACAGCCAGCACGACATCGACCAGGTTGAGGCTTTCGGCGCGCAAGCGGCCCATCATCATGGCAGCTGCGGAGAGCCGGACTTCGGCCTTCGGGGCACTGGCCACGACGGCGTGTTCACGATCGCGGACGACGATGTCGCGGATCCGCACAGCCATCCGGACCCGCCCGGCGCGTTCGATCTGCGTGCCGCCAACTTCGACCGTATTACCCTGCCCGATATTGTCCTGGATCGCGTCGACCAGCCACGGTGTGGCCATGTCGAAATTGATCGGGCCTGCGCCCAGCCGGACCCACAAGGCGCCAAAGCAAACGCCAAAAATAATCAGAAGGATGCCGAGGATAGCCGCAATCCGCTTGACCCATCGACCGCCGGACAGCCAATCGCGAACCGCAACGAGCCGATCGCCGAAACGGTGCCAGCCACTATCTTTCTTGGACAGCAAGCGGCGTGCACGGTGATGCCCGGCCTCGTCATGCTGATGATCCCAATCGGCATCATCCCATTGCAAGGACTCGTCATCGGCGCGCGGTCGATACGCTTGTGGCGGCTTATTTCTGGCCATTGCCTCTCGGTGCTGGCGCTGACTATGAGAATGATCGTCACCGGCCCTGCGCGCATCGACAACCGACGAGCGCTCTTCTGCCGGCATCGCTGCCAATCCTCGGTTTGAATTATAACTCGTCGTGCGGTCGTTGCGGCGCCCCTATGGCGCACGGAACGTGTGTTGCGTCGAATCCTTTGTAACCATACTCCGAGACCAGCATATTTGGGCCAGCGCATTTGCACTGCAACGTGCCGCCACCCGGTCGTCGGTGCTTTGCAATGTCATCACACTGAGCCGCCGAAAGCGACGAAAGGAAGGCGTATGTCCAAGAAATCGCGCAAGAATCCCTCGAAACGGGCCATCTGTACAGTGGCAGAAAACGCATCGGGCGCGAAAGCCGGACTGACGCTGGAAACTGCGGCCAAGCGCCTCGTCGGGCGCGCCGCCCAATTGAACCGCTGAACGCGAAGAAAGGAACATCCATGGCCAAGAAAGCCAGCAAGAAACCCGCCAAGGCCGCCGCCAAGAAAACGGCCAAGACTGCTTCTCCCTCAAAGGCGAAGAAGCCTGCCAAGGCTGCGGCAAAGTCCCCAGCCAAGAAGGCTGCCGCCAAGCAAGCCAAGCCTGTGGCGAAAGCCGTGTCCAAGGCGCTAGCCAAGCCAGCCGCCAAAGTCGCGAAGGCTCCTGTCGCCAAAAAGGCTCCAGCGACTAAGACGATCGCCGCGAAGGCGTCGCCCAAAGCAGTTGCGAAGCCTGCGCCGCCCTCCGTGGCGGCACCGAAAGCAACTCCCGAGAAAATCGCACCGGCGCCTCGTGTCGCAGCCGAGGGGGCCAAGGCTCCGGCCTTCCAGTTGCCCCGCGATGGTGGCGCCACGGTCTCGCTGTCGGACTATGCCGGCCAGAAGCTGGTGATCTTCTTCTACCCCCGTGCCAGCACGCCCGGCTGCACCAAAGAAGCCATCGACTTCACCCGGTTGTCCGCCGACTTTCAGGCTGCAAACACCGCCGTGCTAGGCGTCTCGGCCGATCCGCTGAAAGCGCAGGAGTCATTCCGCGACAGATTCGCTCTGGGTGTCCCGCTACTCTCCGACGCCGCACAGACAATGCTGAAATCCTATGGCGCCTGGGGCGAAAAATCGATGTACGGCAAAATCTTCGAAGGCGTTCTTCGCACCACGGTTTTGATCGATGCAAAAGGCAACGTCGCGAAGATCTGGCGCGGCGTCAAAGTGGACGGGCACGCAGACGCGGTGTTCGAAGAGGCACGTCGGATTTGATCAATGTCATTTGCTCAAAATTAACCATGAAGGGCTCAAATCGCCTCCGTTGAGCCAGCCGACGAGTCTCCGGCTGGCATCAGGAGTGCTGATGTCGAACCGCCCTACCCAATATGCCGAGTATCCTCAGCACCACGCACACGACCATGGACGGCCACAGGCGCGCCGCGTCGGGCCGGTCAAGGCGCCCGCCTCCAAACCCAATCAAAGCGATTACACGATCGCCCATCGCGGCAAGCAGGTCCGCATCGGGCCTGTGGTGTTCTGGATCGTCGTCGGTACGGTGACCGTGCTGGGGGCATGGTCTGCGGCCACAGCCACTTACTTTGCCTTTCGCGACGACGTGCTGACCAAGCTCATCGCGCGTCAGGCTGACATGCAATACGCCTACGAAGATCGCATCGCCGAACTCCGCGCCAAGATCGACCGCACCACCAGCCGCCAGATGCTGGACCAGGAGCAATTCGACCAGAAGCTCGATCAGGTCATGCGCCGGCAGACCACGTTGGAGTCGCGTGCCACGGCGCTCGGCGCCATGCCCGATCTGTCTGTTACAGGTTCGATCGGCAAGCCGCCGCCCCGTGGAGCCGCGATCGAGCCTACGACATCGATCCCCAAGCCATCGCCGATCAGCGACACTGTGACCTTCGTGGCACCGCCGGATCGCGAGGCGCGGCTTGAGTCCCGCACCCCTGCTCTCACCGCCCAGCAACCGAACCAGTTCGCCAAACTCGGCGGCGTCGACAATGTGATCGGTCGCCTGCAGGCCTCGCTCGATCAGGTCGAGAGCCGCCAGATTGCGACACTCGCCGCGGCCGAAGAATCCATGGACTCCAAGGTTCGTCGCATGCGTGGCGCGATTTCGGACCTCGGGCTCAATATGGCGAAACTCGAATCCGCCACACCGCGCGCGCCGATGGGTGGCCCGTTCGTGCCGGTCAAACTGTCATCGAGCGCCGATCCGTTCGAACGCCAGCTTTATCGCATCCACGTAACCCGTGCGCAGATGGACAAGCTGAACCGCACGATGGCTCTGGTGCCCTATCGCAAGCCCGTCGTCGGCGAGGTCGAGTTCACCTCAGGTTTCGGCGTACGCAGCGATCCGTTCCTCGGCCGTCCTGCGATGCATACCGGCCTCGATTTCCGCGGCGCCACCGGCGATCCGATCCGTGCCACGGCCAATGGCCGCGTCGTCTCCGCGGCCTATGCCGGCGGCTATGGCCGCATGGTCGAGATCGACCACGGCAACGGCTTGTCGACCCGCTACGGCCATATGTCCGCGATCAACGTCAAGGTCGGCGATGTCATCAAGATTGGCCAGGTCATCGGCCTGGTGGGTTCGACCGGCCGCTCCACCGGCCCGCATCTGCATTATGAAACCCGTATCGATGGCGAAGCCGTCGATCCGCAGAAATTTCTCCGCGCCGGCGTCCGCCTCAACGCCGGTTGAGCCGGATGCCGGGCATTGTTGCCCTGCCCCGACTGTGGTTGAAGCGGGTCTCCGTCAATCCGAGGCAGCCCGTTGAAATCCCCCCGACGCATTGGTCCCCGTTTCCCCCGCCTCGGCCGGTTCTGCTTCCGCGCCACACGTCGGGTCGCGACCTGGGTGATGACGCTCGCAGGTTTTCACGCCAACGACTCCCATTTCACGGTCCGTCGCATCTCGGAGCTCCGCGCCAAGCTGGCGCGCGGCGAAACAGTTCTACTCGCCGGCCTCGGACTGCCCGGCACGCACAATTCCGGCGTGGCGCTGGTTGAAGTCACGCAGGCTCACGGTCCGCGCCTCATCATCAACAACGAAGAAGAGCGTTTCTCGGGCGACAAACACACCACGCAATATCCGCGCGCAGCACTCGATGCGATGCGCGCGACGCTGCAGGCAATGGGCCGTGACGTCGCCGATATCGATGCATGGTTGACGACCTGGGACTATCCCGATCTGCTCGGCACCCTGGTGCGAAGCATTGTCGATGAGCTGCCCGACGGACTGAAACTGCTGCGCACGAAAAACTCCGTCAGCTTCGACGCACGACGGTTGGAGCAGATGACGCGGACCCCGAAACTGCTTCGCAAGCAATTCGGCCTGCCCGCGCGCGTCCCGCTGATGATGATGCCCCATCACGACAACCACGCCTGGTTCTCCTTTGCCGCATCTCCCTTCCCGGATGACGAACCGGTCGCGATCGCCGTGCTGGATGGTACAGGGGATCAGGGCTCGATCTCGCTCTATGTCGCCGAGCGCGGCGAGATGCAGCGACTCTATTGCAACAACAGCGTGTTCGACTCTCTCGGTGCGTTCTACAGCGTCATCTCGTCGACACAGGGCGGCTGGACCTGGCTCTCCAGCGAGGGCCGCTACATGGGCGCGGCCGCCTGGGGCGACATGGATCGCGCCAGCAATCCGTATTACGCACGCTTGCGCGAGGTGCTGCATTTCGGTGCAAATGGTGAGATCCAGCTCAACCGCGCCATGGGCAACTGGTACTGCGACCCGTTCGAGGCGCCTTATAAGTCCGCATTGATCAAGATTCTCGGCGAGCCGCTCAAACCAGACCAGCTCTGGAATCCCGACGCCGTGCTGCGCGTCGAAGATATTCAGCATCGACCGGATACGCAGGATCGCCTCGATAAGGCCGCGGCCACTCAACTCGTCTTCGAAGATGCGATGAAGCACGTCGTCGATCATCTACTGCGCACCACCGGCGCGCATCGGCTGGTGCTGACCGGCGGCGTAGCGCTGAATGCGCTCGGCAACATGCGACTGCTGCAGCATTTCGACGAGAACTGGTTCAAGCAGGCTCAGGGGCGTTCAAAACGACTGCATCTGTGGATTCCGCCAACGCCTGGCGATCCTGGTGTGACCATCGGCGCGGCCTGGATGTTCGCTCATCTCATCGGCGCGCCGCGCGGTGCGCCGATGGCGCATGCGTTCTATTGCGGCGATGCGCCGACGCAGAGTGACATCACCGCGGCATTGCAGGCTGACGACATCAAGACACAGACGATCGGCAATATCTCAACGCCTGAGGGCTGCGATGCAATTGCCCACCTGATGGCCTTCGTGGTCGCGCAGAGCGGCATCATCGCGCTCTATCAGGGCGCGGCGGAGACCGGGCCACGTGCGCTCGGCCATCGCTCGATCCTCGCCAATCCCTGCGACGCCGGTACGCGCGAACGGCTCAATGAACGCGTGAAATATCGCGAGGCGATCCGCCCGTTGGCGCCGATGGCGACGCTTGACGCGGCGCACGAGTATTTCGATTTGCTGAAGGGCGCGTCCGACGCGGACTACAACGCCTATAATTATATGGTGCTGACGGCGCAATCGAAGCCACATGCACGGGACAAAATCCCGGCCGTGATTCATGCCGACGGCACCGGACGTATCCAGATCGTCCGCGCCGAGGATGATCCCCTCACCCACGCCTATCTCAAGGCGCTCGGTCGCCATATCGGCGTCGAGTTGTCGGTGAATACCTCATTCAACGTCGCTGGCCCGATCGCGCAGACACCGCAGCAAGCCGTCGAGACCCTGCGCCGTTCGGCGGGTCTCGACGTGGCGCTGATGGTTGCAAGCGACGGTCAGGTGACCGCCGCTTGGCATGGCGGCACCCGCGACAGCGGCCGTTTCACGGCGTGGCTATCTGAGTGGATGCGCAGCCGCAGCTAACGCATCCACTGCCAAACTATCAGACCTTGCCGATCTTTCTTGCGACGGCAACCAGACGCGCACTGTCCTTGGCCACGAACGCCGCGAACTCTTCTGAGTCCTGATAGGCGGGCATGTTGCCAGCAGCCTCGAACGTCTTCGTGACTTCCGGATCGCTCATCGCCTGCTTCATCGTCTCGCGCAATTTGGTCAGGACAGGCGCTGGCATTCCCTTGGGCGCAAACAGACCCGCCCAGATGTAGAACTCGACATCGGGATAGCCCAGTTCCTTGAACGTCGGCAGATTCGGGAAGGCAGCGAGGCGTTCGCCGCCGAAGTTTGCGAGAACACGCAACGTCCCGGCGTCTACATGCTGCTTGAGCGTGCCCGGAGCCGAGGCCAGCGCCTGGATTTGGCCGCCCAGGAGATCGCTAATCGCAGGCGTTGCTCCGCGATAAGGGACATGGAGCAGCTTGATGCCAGCCGCGATCGCGAACATCTCCATCGAGACGTGCAACGTACCAAACGGGCCCGACGATCCGTATGATATCGCTCCGGGACGCGCCTTGGCGTCAGCGACGAATTCCTGAATCGTCTTCCAAGGCGCGCTGGCCGGCACCGCGAACAGGGTCGGATCCGCGAGCACGCGCGCGACCGGTTGCAGTTGGTCGACCTCATAGGCAACCGGCCGATCATAGATGCGGTCCGACTCGGGCAGAACCGCCAGCGACGACAGCGTCATCAGCAGCGTGTGCCCGTCAGGCTGGGCGCGGGCAACGGTCGCGTTGCCGAGCGAACCACCGGCGCCGCTGCGGTTGTCGATGATGACCGGCTTGCCGAGCACCTTCTGCATATAGCTCGCGACCGGACGCGCGGCGATATCGGCCTGCCCGCCAGCCGGAAATGGCACGACCATGGTGATGTTGCGGCTCGGCCAGGCTTCCTGCGCGCGTACACCCTGACCGGTCAAAGCGAGCGTCGACAGGCCCCCGAGGCCTGCAATGAAGTCGCGACGTTTCATACTTGTCTCCCGTTTTGTTTTTGAGCAACGCATTGGATTCAGTCGCATCTAGGGGGCGACGCGCCATCTCGGGAGACAGCGCCCGCGCGCCTTTGAGTTATCTTGGAGCTCTCTCAAAGCTTCAAGTTGTTGAAGCTCGCAGAGTTGAGCGTGGGGCAGATGATGCCCCGCGCCTCTTCATCAAAACAGCAACCGATGTCGGCTTGTTCAGCCGACCGGATTTTCGAGTTTGCCGATGCCGCTGACCTCGATCGTAACCACGTCGCCCTTCTTCAGGAAGCGCGGCGGCGTGAAGCCAAGGCCGACGCCAGCCGGCGTTCCGGTCGCGATCAGATCGCCGGGCTCCAGCGTGATCCCTGCCGAGAGCGTCTCGATCAGCGTCGGAATGTCGAAGATGAGATCGGTCACCGAGGCATCCTGGCGGCGTTCGCCGTTGACGGATGTCGTCAGTCGCATTTTCGTCGGGTCGGGCATAACGTCGGCTGTGAGGATCGCCGGACCCATCGGGCAGAAGCCGTCGATGCCCTTGCCGATGAACCACTGGCGATGCTTGTGCTGCAGCGTACGTGCCGTGACGTCATTGATGATCGTGTAACCGAACACATGCGCCAGCGCGTCCTGCTTCTTGATGCCGCGGCCGCCGCGCCCGATGACGACCGTCAGCTCGCCCTCGTAGTCGGTGCTGTCGGTCGGATCGAGATAGTTCGGGATCGACTTGCCGGGACCGATCACGGTGCTCGACGGCTTCGTGAAGATCACCGGCGCTTCCGGCACGACTTCCTTTGCGGAAGAGTCGAAACCGCTGCCCGCGAATTCCTTCGCGTGCTCATGGTAGTTCTTGCCAACGCAAAACACGTTGCGTGCCGGGCGCGGGATTGGCGCAAGAAGCTCGACGCTTGCGATAGGAAGGGGCGCGCCCGCTGAAGCGGTAAGCGCATCCTTCAGGCGATCGAAATTGGCAATTAGCGCAATCATATCGGGGGCAACGTCGCGCGGCAGCGGCGAGACCTGAGTGAGCGCCTGATCTGCAATGCCGACCGTGGCGCGGCCCTCATGCAGGAAAGTAACAAGGTGCATTCTTCCTCCTGATATGTCTGCTTGTCCGGCGAACAGATCGCCGCGTCTTCTAAAGATACACCTATCTTCGATAGAAGATTTTGGCAAGCTGGTCATCCCGGCTATTTATTCTTTAGAAGACGCGCGCGATCATCTGCCGCAGCAGGGTGTGACATAGCGGGCAACCGCGCCTAAGATGGAATCACCAGCGGATTACGCCCGCTAATTACAACGGAGCATCACCCGATATGGCGAAACCGGCGACGCGGAAGGTCGTTCGTGAAGACCCCGTCAGTCGCGCATTCGGCGATCGGGTTCGCATATTGCGCGAACAGGCCAACCTGACCCTGGAGCAATTCTCCAAGCAGTCCGGTGTCAGTCGGGCGATGCTGTCGAAGGTCGAGCGCGGCGAAAAGAGCCCGACGATCGGGGTCGCGCGACGTATCGCGCTGGCTCTGGAGACATCGTTCTCGACGCTGATGGGCGACGACGACGCGCCGCGTCGCGCCTTCGCTGTGGTGCGCAAGGATCAACGCCAGATCTTTCGCGATTCAAAGACGGGCTTCGAGCGCTTCCTGCTGTCGCCCGTCATGGCCGGCATGGCCGTGGAAGTCGTCCTGCATCACCTGCCCCCGAAAACCTCGACCGGCAAATTGCCCGCCTACCCGCAGGGCACATCCAAACACGTCCTTGCCACGCACGGACGCGTCACCGTGCGCACCAAGGATACCGAGACGGTTCTGGATGAGGGTGACTCGCTGTATTTCGAAGTCGACGTCGAGCACTGGTTCGAGAACAAGACTGCGCGCCGGTGTGAATACTATCTCGTGATTTCGGTGCCTCCGAGTTACGGACGACGCAGCGACGGCAAGGCCTAGCACGCGTCCGCAAGTTTGAAGGCCCCTCGCTCACCTGCGAGCGAGGGGCCTTTTTGCTAGCAGCCGATTTCAATCTGCCACACAATTACTTCTTCAGGCAGAGACCAACGGTTGGTGTCGTGGTGCACTTGGTGCCATCCGGTGCGCCGCCACTCGGGCAGACAACGGACACCAGCGTCTCCGTCGCCTCGCAGCTAATCGCGCCATCTGCCTGCACCGCACGGAAGCTCACCGGTGCCGCATCGCCCTTGTCACCCTTGGCGCCCGGCGTGCCCTGCGGACCTTGCGGTCCCTGTGCACCCGCCTGTCCCTGCGCACCGGGAATGCCCTGAACGCCTTGCGCACCCTGCGGCCCGGCCGGCCCCTGCGCACCGGTCTCACCCTTCGGACCTGCCGGTCCGGGATCGCGGCCGCAGCCGCCCAGCATCAATGCAACGCCAACAGCAAGAATTGGAATGATCTTATTCATGCCCCACACCCCGTTGAATTCGTGACACCGCGATATGCGGCGTCGGGATAAGCCAGCGCCGGATATTGAGTTCCGGCATGGGGATGATATCGGGTGACAAGAAGAACGGAAGCGGCCGCGCAGCGACGCGACTGTTTCAAGACGCCGCAGACTTTGGCGGGCGGTTAGCTTGCTCAGCCGTCTCTCGGTTGCGAGATGAGCTCGATCATTTTGGCTTCGTCACCGTCGGGCGCGAAAGCCTTTGCCTTTTCATAGGCTTCAACAGCCGCCGCGCCGATCAGGGGCCTGGCCCGCAAAAGCTGCTCCGCCAATCTCACAGCATAGGCCGCATCCTTATGGCGCAGTGCAGCGGTGAAGGATGCACCTGAATAATCGCGGGCCACCATCCGCGGCGCATGTCGCAGCACCTGCGGGCTTGCCGCGACGCCGCTCGCGATGGACTCCAGCACCAGCTTCATGTCCAGCCCGGCATGTTCTGCAATGGCCAGACCTTCGGCGAGCCCAGCGATATGGATTGCGCCCATCAGGTTGTTGATCAGCTTGTAAACCGTACCCGATCCGACGGGGCCGAAATGCCGGATCGTCGATCCGATCGGCCCCAGGAACGACCGGGCCTTGTCGAGGTCCGCAGTATCCGCGCCGACCAGCAGCGTGAGTTTGCCGCTCGCAGCCGCATCCGGCAGACCGGTGACCGGACTATCAATATAGATCAGGCCGCGATCCTGCAGCGCCCTGGCAAGGTCGAGCGCGTGCTGGTGCGACACTGTCGAACATTCGATCGCCAGCGCGCCCGCCTCCGCGGTTCGCCCGGCACCATCGGTGCCGAGCCACACAGTCTGTGAAGCCTCGTCATCGGCGACCATCGTGACGATGGCGTCGGCGCCTTCGGCTGCATCCGCCGGCGAAGCTGCCCAGCGTGCGCCACGTGCGATCAGATCTTCTGCTTTCGCCCTGCTGCGATTCCAGACGGCAACGCTGAAACCGGCTTCGAGATAGCAGCCGGCCATGCCGCGCCCCATGCGTCCCAAACCGATGAACGCAACATGGGGCATGGGTTAGTCTACGTCGTCGATTGCGCCTGGCGACGTGCCGAAGGCGCGCTGCGCCAGCGTCGCCGCCATGAACTCGTCAAGATCGCCGTCGAGCACGCCTGAGGTGTCCGACGTCTGCACGCCGGTGCGCAGGTCCTTCACCATCTGATAGGGCTGCAGCACGTAGGAACGGATCTGGTGACCCCAGCCGATATCGGTCTTGGCAGCCTGATCGGCAGCAGCCTTCTCTTCGCGCTTCTTCAGCTCGATCTCGTAAAGACGCGCCCGAAGCATGTCCCAGGCCTGGGCCTTGTTCTTGTGCTGCGAACGGCCGGCCTGACAGACCACGGCCACGCCGCTCGGAATATGCGTGAGACGCACCGCCGACTCCGTCTTGTTGACGTGCTGACCGCCCGCGCCGCCCGAACGCATCGTATCGACACGCACATCGGACTCGTTGATGTCGATCTTGATGCTGTCGTCCACAACCGGGAAGATCGCGACGCTCGAGAACGACGTGTGCCGACGGGCATTGGAGTCGTAAGGCGAGATACGCACCAGACGATGCACGCCGCCTTCGGTCTTCAGCCAGCCATAGGCGTTGTGGCCGGAGATCTGGATGGTCGCCGATTTGATGCCGGCTTCTTCACCCTGTGTCTCTTCGAGATATTCGATCTTGAAACCGTGCTTTTCGGCCCAGCGCGTATACATGCGCAGCAGCATCGAGGCCCAGTCCTGGCTCTCGGTGCCGCCGGCGCCGGCATGGACTTCGAGATAGGTGTCGAAGCGATCCGCTTCACCGGACAGCAGCGCTTCCAGCTCGCGGCGCGCGACCTCTTTCTTCAGCGCCTTGAGCGCATTCTCGGCTTCCGTCACGACGCTCTGGTCGCCCTCGGCCTCGCCGAGTTCGATCATCTCGACGTTGTCGTCGAGTTCACGCGTTACCTTGCCGATGCCTTGAAGCGAGTCCTCAAGTGAGGTGCGCTCCTGCATCAGGCGCTGGGCCTTTTGGGGGTCGTTCCAGAGATTGGGGTCTTCGGCGAGAGCGTTCAGCTCAGCCAGTCGTGCCGTGGATGCATCGACGTCAAAGATGCCTCCTCAGCAGCCCGACTGACTGCTTGATCTCTTCTACGAGGCGTTCGATTTCAGCGCGCATGGAAACTCTGATCTGGCGGCATCAGCCGCAATACGAATGGTGATCGGGATGTAGCGGCGTGCGCGGCAAAGCGCAATCCGCTAGGATTTGGTGTGGGTCAGATGGGCCTCAATACAGGCCGCCCGTTCCCGGTCGCATGAAACTGCGGTCGGTTTCCGGCGACACCGAGAGCGAACGACCATCCGCATCGGCGACACCGATCACAGAATAGTTGTCCGGCGGCGCGGTGCCCGGCTTGAAGGCCTCGAGGATGGTGCGGCCGCCGTCGCCCGGTCCGGCGCGCATGCCCGACTTGGCGTCGACGCGGATCAGCTTGATGCCGGCAGGCACGCGGAACGGCACGGCCGGCTTGTCGGCGAGCGCAAGCTTCATGAAGTCCTTCGCAATCGGCGCGGCCAGCGCACCGCCGGTGGCCTTGTTGCCGAGGTTCCTGGGCTTGTCGTAACCGACATAGATACCGACCACGACGTCAGGCGAGAAGCCGATGAACCAGGCATCCTTCTCGTCATTGGTGGTGCCGGTCTTGCCGGCGATCGGCTTGCCGACTTCGCGGAGCACGGTCGCGGTGCCGCCCTGCACGACGCCTTCCATCATCGAGGTGATCTGGTAGGCGGTCATGGCGTCGAGCACCTGCTCGCGGCGATCGACGAGCTGCGGCTCGGCCTGGTTCTTCCAGCCTTCCGGCGCGTCGCAGCCGCGGCATTCGCGCTGGTCATGCTTGAAAATCGTATGCCCGTAGCGGTCCTGAATACGGTCGATCAGCGTCGACTTCACGCGGCGGCCGCCATTGGCGAACATCGAATAGGCTGTCACCATCCGCATGACGGTCGTTTCACCGGCGCCGAGCGCATAGGAGAGGTAGTTCGGCAATTCGTCATAGACGCCGAATCGCTTGGCATATTCGCCGATCAGCGGCATGCCGACGTCCTGCGCCAGCCGCACGGTCACGGTGTTCAGCGAGCGCATCAGCGCGTTGCGCAGCGTCACTGGGCCATAATACTTGCCGGTCGAATAGTTTTCCGGACGCCAGACGCCGGCACCCTGCCCCTGATCGATCTCGATCGGCGCGTCGACCACGACGGTGGACGGCGTATAGCCATTGTCCATCGCCGCCGAATAGACCAGCGGCTTGAAGGATGAGCCGGGCTGACGATAGGCCTGCGTGGCGCGGTTGAACTGGCTCTGGTCGAACGAGAAGCCGCCGACCATGGCGAGCACGCGTCCGGTCAAAGGATCCATCGCAACCATGGCGCCGGACACTTCCGGATACTGTCGCAGCCGGAACTGGCCTTCGACGACCGAGCCGTCCTTGTTTGTGAGCGGATCGACATAGATCACGTCGCCCGCGGCCAAAACCTGTGACACGGCCGTCGGTGTTTTGCCCTTTGTCGGGCCGGCGGCGGGTTTGGCCCAGCGCACGCCGTCCAGCGTGAGGATGCCGGTCTGGCGATCCTTGAGCACGGCGCCGCCAAGTTCACGGCCCGGCTGAAAGCCGATCCGTGCCGACTGATCGCTGACATCCAGCACGACCGCGAGCTTCCACGGCGCGATGTCGGACAGCGCCTTCACTTCGGCAAGTTTCACGCCCCAGTCGCCGGAGATATCGATCTTGTTGGTCGCACCGCGCCAACCACGGATCTCGTCGAAATTGATCAGACCATTAGTCATGGTCTTGCGGGCCATCACCTGCATCTTCGGATCAAGCGTCGTGCGAACCGACAGGCCGCCCTCATAGAGCTTCTTTTCGCCGTAACGCTCAAGAATGTCGCGGCGGACTTCCTCGGCAAAATACTCGCCGGCAAAGATATGACCCGAACTGTTGCGGCCGGTGACGCTCAGCGTCTCCTTGCGCGCCTTGTCAGCATCGGCCTGCTTGATCCAGCCGTTTTCCAGCAGACGATCGACCACATAGTTACGGCGCTCAATCGCACGGTCGCGGTTCTTGACCGGATGCAGCGACGACGGCGCCTTCGGCAAAGCTGCGAGATACGCAGCTTCCGAGACGGTCAGTTCATTCACCGACTTGTCGAAATAGACCAGCGACGCGGCGGCAATGCCATAGGCGCCGAGACCGAGATAGATTTCATTGAGATACAGTTCGAGGATCTTGTCCTTCGAATAGGTGCGCTCGATGCGCATCGCCAGCAAGGCTTCCTTGATCTTGCGGGTGAACGACACCTCGTTGGTCAGAAGGAAGTTCTTCGCAACCTGCTGCGTGATCGTCGACGCGCCCTGGGGCCTGCGGTTGGAGCCAAGGTTCTGCGCGTAAAGCACCATCGCGCGCGCCATGCCCGAATAATCGAGGCCGCCGTGCTCGTAGAAATTCTTGTCTTCGGCCGCGAGGAACGCGTTGATCACGAGCTTCGGCACGGCCTGAATCGGCAGATAGAGCCGGCGCTCCTTGGAGTATTCGCCGAGCAACGCACCGTCGGCCGCATGGACGCGCGTCATCACCGGCGGCTCATAATCCTGAAGCTGCGAATAGTCCGGCAAGTCCTTGGAATAATGCCAGATCAGCCCGGCTGTGGCGGCGACGCCCACTAGGAACACCACGGTTCCTGCAGCGAACAAGAAACCCAGAAACCGCACCAGCAGACGCATTATCGACGATCCGTTTCAATCGCTGTGCCGCAATATAGCATACGGCGGCCCCCATGGGCGCGAAGTCAGCAACAAGTCCCGCGGCAAAAATCAGCAAGGAGACAACCCGAAATGGCCGTCAGTCTTGACCGATTCTGACAGCCACACGGAAATTTTTATAGAGCTCCGGCTGTGGCCAAACTAGGGCTTTCATACTGAAGGCCGGGGCTTTCGTACTGAAAGATTTGTCATTTTCAGTTCCGGTCGTCAGTTTCCCGGGCCGGCAGAGACCATCCGCTTGGAGAAGAACCCGTCGATCGCCTTGGCGACCGCCCCGACAGTCTTGGAGCGCCAGTTCTCGGACATCAGTTGCTGGAGATCGTCCTTGTTGGACACGTAACCTAGTTCGATCAGCACCGAGGGGACGTCCGGGGCCTTGAGCACACGGAAACCTGCCGATTTCAGGGGATGCTTGTGCATCCGCGCCGTGGTCTTCATCTCGCCCACCACCAGCCGGGCAAAGCGATTCGAGAAGGTCCGGGTTTCGCGCTGCGCAAGGTCGATCAGGATGTCTGCAACGTCGGTTGGCTCTTCCGTCAGATTGACGCCGGCAATGGCGTCAGCCTTATTTTCCGAGTCTGCCAGCCGCTCCGCCTCGACGTCGGAGGCTTTGTCGGACAGCGTATAAACAGTGGCACCCTGCGCATCGCCCTCGCCGCGCGGCAATGCGTCGGCATGGATGGAGACGAACAAAGCAGCCGACTGGTTGCGCGCCACCTTCACCCGTTCATCTAAGGGAATGAACGTATCGTCGGCGCGGGTCATCACGATGCGGTATTTGCCAAGCTTCTCCAGACGGTCACGCAAGGCCAGACCGAAGCCCAGCACGATCCCCTTCTCGCTCTCGCCGCCTGCCTGGGTGCCATTGTCGATGCCGCCATGACCGGGATCGATTACGATGACTGGACGAGCGTCCGGCGCAGCATCAGGCACGGCGCTCGCGACTACCTTGGTGGCAACCGGAGATACCGCAGCAGCCGCTCCGACGGCCGGCCGTAGATCCGGACGATTCTCGACTGCCAGCGCCTGCACGAAGGTGGTGCGATCAACCGACTCGAGCTCGATCACCATCCGGGCCGGCTGCCCGTTGGCGGGATCGAGCGCATATGAATTCTTAATTTTGGCGGGTCCGGTCAGATCGAACACCATGCGCGACCCACCCGGCATCACCAGCCCGTAGCGGAACGCCTTGATTAGGCCACGGGATACCGTTCCAGCACCGGGATCGAGATGGAAGGTGACCTGGGGAAGGTCGATGACCACCCGATACGGGTCGGCAAGCGCGAAAGCACGCAGCGGGATCTTCTTGTCGAGATCGAGGATGAAACGGGTTTGCTTGTCGTCGCCAGCAATCCGCACGTCTGAGGCGATGGGCAAAGTGCCCTCCACTTCCGCGCGCGGCGCCTCACCGGCGGCATAGGTGGAATTCGGACACCAAAACAGCCCAAAACCGGCACTAAAGAGCACCGTGACCAGCCTGACGATGTGGTTTGCGCGGCTCGTCAACGAATCCACAGCCTCCGAAGCAGCCCCTCATTAACCCAATAGGATTGCAGGGTTAACCGAAGCTTAAGCCCATCGTATTGAATAAGCCTGAGTGTTGCAGCCTTGTGACGCTTCCCTTGCATGCCCCCCCCATTCCTCGTATGTACGAAGAGCTGACGGTTTAACTCCCGGTTGTGTCGCGTTCAGCCTCCCGGTGCAGCGCTCGTTCCCCCGACTATCTATCGGTGGATCCAGCGTTTTCCGGCCTCCCCTCTACAACCAGCGCAGCGCGCGGTTGCCCAGAGAGGCGGTCTTAGCCCAGGAGGTGTCCGGTCCCAGGTCCTTATCTCGCTCCCGGGGCGGCTTTAGACACTTCATGACCGATTATTCCGACCTTACGGGCGGAGTATGCGACAGCCGGTGACCGCGTCCTGCGGCGCGCCGGACGTCAGCAAAAGGCGGCGCCTTTGCCGCCAAGATGTTCAGACGGGCCGACGCTTGATGCGCCAGACTGTGATGCCGACCGAGACCCAGGTGGGAACTATGCCGATGCGAGGCCCAAGCCTCGCGCGTCGCCCCGCACTGACCTCGCGATCGGCACGGCGTTCAGGGCTGTGTTTCGGCCTTCCCCTCACCCCCGAATCAGGTGGACCGTTGCGTCACCCGGCTGCGCGATACGCGCTTGCCGCCACGCGCGCCGTCCGCCTCCATGAGCCTCCAAATGCCAAACAAAATGTTGATCGATGCGACTCACCCGGAAGAGACCCGGGTTGTCGTGGTTCGCGGCAATCGCGTCGAAGAGTTTGATTTCGAGACTGCGCAGCGCAAGCAGCTCCGCGGCAACATCTACCTCGCCAAGGTCACGCGCGTCGAACCGTCGCTGCAGGCCGCCTTCATCGAATACGGTGGCAACCGCCACGGCTTTCTCGCTTTCAGCGAAATTCATCCCGATTATTATCAGATCCCGGTCGCCGACCGTCAGGCGCTGATAGAGGCGGATGAACGCGCCCATCGCGAAGCTGAAGAAGAGACCGAAAACCGCTCCAATCGTAAGCGCTCACGTCATCGCAATTCCCGTCGCCGCGACCGTGGCGAACGGGTGCAGAGCGATGTTGTCGATACGACAGCGATCGATCCGTCGCAGGCCGAACAGCCGCGCGATCCGGCCTTCGAGGTCCATAGCCATGCCCATGATGACGGGCACCACGCTGCCGATCACGACCATCATGACCATGACGGTCACGAGCACACCCACGCGCATGAGCATACCGAAGGCGATCACGCGCACGACCATGATCACCACGATCATGCCCCCGCACCGGTCGCGTCCGAGACCGTCGCTGCTGAAGCCGCAACTCCCGAGGTCGTCGCTTCTGAGGTCGTTGCATCCGAGCCCGTAGCCGAACAGCCAGTTTCGGCAGGCTTCTCGTCTACTCCGGTCGAAGCAGTGGCGGAAACGCCGGCGCCAGTCGCGGCCGAAGCACACGACGATCATTCGCGCGATGAACAGATTCAGGCCGCTCACGCCGAAGAGAACGCGGCGCATGCCGAGGACGCTCATCATGAAGAGCGTGCCGAAAGCGAGCACACCGCTGCCGCTGACAGCGACGAACACGACGACGAGGAAGACGAAGAAGACGGCGAGGAAGAAGCCGAAGAGGATCAGGTCGAGTCCGTCGGCGGTGACGACGTTCTCGAGGAAGTCCCCGAGCGCGCCTTCCGCCCGCGTCGCCAGTACAAGATCCAGGAAGTCATCAAGCGTCGCCAGGTCATGCTGGTGCAGGTCGTCAAGGAAGAGCGCGGCAACAAGGGCGCTGCACTGACCACCTACCTGTCGCTTGCCGGCCGTTACGCCGTCTTGATGCCGAACACCGCCCGTGGCGGCGGCATCTCCCGCAAGATCACCTCGGCACAGGATCGTTCGCGTCTCAAGGAAGTGGTGTCGGACCTCGACGTGCCGGAAGGCATGGGGATCATCCTGCGCACCGCCGGTGCCTCGCGCACCAAGCCGGAAATCAAGCGCGACTTCGAATACCTGATCCGGATGTGGGAAACCGTCCGCGACATGACGCTGAAGTCGCAGGCCCCGACCCTCGTCTATGAAGAGGGGTCGCTGATCAAGCGCTCGCTGCGCGATCTCTACAATAAGGAAATCGACGAGATCCAGGTCGCCGGCGAAGCCGGCTATCAGGAAGCGCGCGACTTCATGCACATGCTGATGCCGAGCAACGTCCGCGCGGTGAAGCAGTATCGCGACGGCCAGCCGCTGTTCTCACGCATGGGCGTCGAGAGCCAGCTCGACGCGATGTTCTCGCCGACCGTGCAGCTCCGCTCCGGTGGCTACATCGTCATCAACCAGACCGAAGCCTTGGTTTCGATCGACGTGAACTCGGGCCGTTCGACCCGCGAGCATCACATCGAAGACACGGCGCTGAAGACCAATCTCGAGGCCGCCGAAGAAGTCGCCCGTCAGCTCCGTCTACGCGATCTCGCCGGCCTGATCGTGATCGACTTCATCGACATGGACGAGAAGCGCAACAACCGCGCTGTCGAACGCAAGATGAGCGACTGTCTGCGGCAGGATCGCGCACGTATCCAGGTCGGCCGCATCTCGCATTTTGGCCTGCTCGAAATGTCGCGCCAGCGCATCCGCGCCAGCGTGCTGGAAAGCTCCACGGATATCTGCCCGCATTGCGGTGGCAGCGGTCACGTCCGCTCGGTCTCGTCAGTAGCCCTGCAGTTGCTGCGCGGCCTCGAAGAAATCCTGATGAAGGGCGCCACGCATAACCTGATCGTGCGCACCCGCACCGATGTTGCGCTCTATGTGCTGAATCACAAACGTGGCCATCTGCGCGATCTCGAAAACAGCTTCAAGGTGACGCTCGCCGTCATCGCCGATCCGAATGTCAGTGGTCAGCAGTCCTTCGTGATCGACCGCGGCGAACAGGTGCATACGCTGGAAGCCGCCAAGGCGCTGCTCGCGGCGCAGGTCGCAGCCTTCCCGCCCCCGCTGGAAGAAGAACCATTCGACGACGAAGACCTGTTCGAGACGGAAGCCGAAATCGAAACCGAGGAGACCGAAGGTCTCACCGACGACGAGACCTCGGGTGAAAGCGCCGCTGGCGATGCAGATGGCGATGGCCGCAAGCGCAAGCGCCGTCGGCGCCGTCGTGGTCGTGCTGGCGAAGCCCGCGAAGGCGGCGCTCCCGGTCGTGAGGACAGCGAGTTCCAGAACGCTGCTGAAGGCGCAGTCGAAGGCAACGTCGAAACCGTTGGCGACGACAGCGAAGGTGAAGACGACGAGGCCGACGATCAGCCCCGTGAAGCCCGTGCCGACCAGCCGGCCGATGGCGAGCGTCGCCCGCGTCGCCGTGGCCGTCGCGGCGGACGCCGCCGGCGTGGTGGTAACGACGAAGGTCTGGCCGGATCGATCTCCGATGAACTCGGACCCACGCAGACCTCGGAAGCCAGCGATGCTGTGGCCGATCTGGAAGGTCAGGACACGCGTAACGAGGCACAGCCGAACCAGCACGCAGCTCCGGACGTCGAGACGTCCTATGTCGCGCCGCAGCCAGAGATCGAACAGAGCCGTCACGATGCCGTGCCGATGTTCGCTCCAGCCGCGCTCGAGCCGACGCCGGTCGCTCCTGCTCCGGCTGCGGTTCAGGAAGCCGCGCCTCAGGACGACGACAAGGCTGCAGCCCGCCGCCGTTCGACGGTCCGCGAGAAGGTCAACTTCGGCTCCTCGTCTCCGGAGCCGCAGCCCGCTGCAGCGCCCGTTGTCGCTGCGCCGGAGCCGGCACCTGCTCCCGTTGCCGCGCCTGCGGCGCCCGCCGCCGCAGCCGAAGTCCAGCCCCGCAAGGCTGGCTGGTGGTCGCGCGTCCTCGGCAACGACTAAGCGCTTTCAACGCAACAACGAAAAAGCCGCCCGGCAAACCGGGCGGCTTTTTTAGTGCCTTTGATGTGGTCGCAGATCAGTTAGTGGTAATCGCCGTTTCCACATCCGACGGATCGATCGTCTTGTTGAGATTGGCATGCATCGTGTCGTGATCGAGCTCGCCTTCCCACCACGACACGAACACCGTAGCAATGCCGTTGCCCGTGATGTTGGTGAGCGCGCGAACCTCGCTCATGAACTTGTCGATCGAGAACACGATCGCCATGCCGGGCACCAGACGCGGATCGACCACCGACAGCGTGGCTGCCAGCGTGATGAAGCCAGCGCCGGTGACGCCCGAGGCGCCTTTGGAGGTCAGCATCGCCACGATCAGGATCGTCACCTGCTGGCCGAACGACAGATCCACACCGAGCGCCTGGGCGATGAACAGCGTCGCCAGAGTCATGTAGATGTTGGTGCCGTCGAGGTTAAACGAATAGCCGGTCGGCACCACGAGGCCGACGACCGACTTCGAACAGCCCAGACGCTGCAGCTTCTCCATCAGCTGCGGCAACGCGCTTTCCGACGAAGAAGTGCCGAGCACGATCAAAAGCTCATCCTTGATGTAGACGATGAACTTGAAGATGTTGAAGCCGACGATGCGGGCAATGATGCCGAGCACGATCACCACGAACAGTGCTGCAGTCGCGTAGAACAGCACGATCAGGCTCAACAGGTTGGTGAGCGCCGCCGGGCCGAACTTGCCAATGGTGTAGGCCATCGCGCCGAATGCGCCGAGGGGGGCCGCCTTCATGACGATGGCGATCACGCCGAACACGGCATGCGATGTCTCATCAATCATGTCGCGCAGCCTGTGGCCGCGCTCGCCCAGCGCCATCAGCGCGAAACCGAACAGGATCGCGAACAACAGCACCTGCAGGATGTCGCCCTTGGCGAAGGCGCCGACGACGCTGTCGGGAATGATGTTGAGCACGAAATCGACCGACTTCGTTGCTTCGGCCTGTTTGACGTAGTTGGCGACTGCGCCCGCGCTGCCTTCGGTCTTGGTCACCAGGCCATGGCCGACCTGGAACAGGTTGCCCATCACAAGGCCAAGGATCAGCGCGAAGGTCGAGACGATCTCGAAATAGACCAACGCCTTGATGCCGACGCGGCCGACCTTCTTGGCGTCCTGGATATGGGCAATGCCAGATACCACGGTACAGAAGATGATCGGCGCGATGACCATCTTGATCAGCTTGATGAAGCCGTCGCCGAGCGCCTTGATCCATTCATTGGTGGCGAACTGAGGCTCCAGCCACCCAACCAGCACACCGATCACGATAGCGATCAGCACCTGAATATAGAGAACCTTGTACCAGGGCTTTTTGGCCGGAGCAGCTGCTCCCGGACTGGCCGTTGCCGTTACCGCAGACATTCCGCTTCAACTCCCTGAGCATTTTTACTGCCGCGGTCATTAGTCACATGGGCGGCCTCTTGCAAGCCGCCACGCGGAATTACTTGGGCGATTAACGAACAAATATCGCGCTAGGCGTTCAGCGATACCGGCGATCAACCATTCCGCGCAGGACGGGTACCAGGATCGCGCCCAATGTGTTCTTCACCAGCGCGCCCGCCAGGAACGGCATCACGCCCACCAGCCACGCTTTCTCGACGCCGAGCTTCATGCCGTAAGCCAGCCAGGCAAAGCCCATGGCCATGATCACGATGTGGCCGATAGCCATGGCAACGAACAGGCGAACCATCGAGCGATCCCATCCGCGTTCGCTGAACCAGCCGGTAATGAACGAAGCAACGACGAAGCCGGACAGGAAGCCGGCCGTGGCCCCTGTGAGCGGTTTGAGACCGCCAACGGGCCCGGCGAACACCGGCAATCCCAATGCGCCGACGGCGAGATAGGCGATGATCGTCAACGTGCCGAGGCGCCAGCCATAGACGGCGCCGATCATCAAAACGACCAGCGTCTGCAGGGTCATCGGCACATATGGCAGTGGCAGATTGATCTTCGCCGAAACCGCCAGCAACGCGACGCCAAAAGCTGCCAGCACCGCGGCACGGCGCGCAGCGGCAAGGCCCTCACCGCGGCTTGGCCACCACACACTGGCGATCGAGACGTGGCGCGGGTTCGAGACAGAGGAATCCATCGACAAGACAGGCTCCGTCACTTCGGGCCGCCCTGCCCGAGCCATTTGCTGATCCGCGCGACCGCCTCATGCATGTCTTCGGTCGAGCTCGCATAGGAGAAGCGAATATAGGACTTGCCGTGGATCGGATCGAAGTCGCTGCCGGGCGTTGCGGCGACATGCGCCTGTTCCAGCATCTGCTTGGCGAAATCGAAGCTGTCATTCGTGAATTTCGACACATCTGCATAGAGATAGAAGGCGCCATCGGCCGGCAGGAAGTCCGTGAGGCCGGCTTGCGGCAATCCTGCGGTCAGGATGCGGCGGTTCTCCTGATAGCCATGCTTGATGTCTTCCATCTGCGCATGACCGTCGAACGCCGCCTCTGCCGCAATCTGCGACAGCGTCGGCACCGAGATCGACAGGTTCTGCTGCAACCGCTCCATGGACCGCACCAGCGGCTTCGGCACAACCATCCAGCCGACGCGCCAGCCGGTCATGCAAAAGTATTTCGAGAACGAATTGATGACCAGCGCGTTCGGCGATAGCTCGGCCGCGGTCACTGCCGGGAATGCATAGTCGAGGCCGTGATAGATTTCGTCGGAGATGAAGCGAATGCCCGCATCATCGGCCGCGTGGATCAGGCTGGTCAGCGCTTCGCGCGACATCATGGTGCCGGTGGGATTGGCCGGGCTAGCGACCAGCACGCCCTTCAGCGGCTTTTCGCGATGCGCGGCGAGCAGATCCTTGGCGGTCAGGGCATGGCGTTTGTCGGCATGGGTCTCGATCAGCACCGGCTCGCAACCCAGTGCGGTGAGGATGTGCCGATACGGCGGATAGCCAGGCACGGTGACGGCGACGCGGTCGCAGGGCTCGAACAGGGCCAGGAAGGACAGAATGAACGCGCCGGAGGAGCCGGTGGTCACCACGATCTGCTCCGGATCGACCGTGCAGCCATAGACGTCGCGATAATGCCTGGAGATCCGCGCGCGCAGCGACGGCGTGCCAAGCGCAGCGGTATATTCAATCCGCCCGTGCGCCAGTGCGGCCTGCGCAGCCTCAATGGCCACCTTCGGCGCGGGCGCTGCCGGCTGCCCGACCTCCATGTGAATCACATGCCCGCCAGCCGCCTCGATCTGCGCCGCGGCGGCCATCACGTCCATCACCATGAACGGGGGAACGTCGCTGCGTCCGGACGCCGCAAGAAGGCTGTGTGCCCGGGCCTTGAGGATCGTATCTGGCATAAAAATCTGCTATCTGCGCGGCGTCGTGCACGTTACGGCATGGGAGCAACGCCGCGCTCCCGCCGCAATATTTGACTTGTTAGGGCTTATATCGAATCCGAACCCCGGCCAATGATGAAAGACCTGCCGCTGCAGCCAAAAAGGGCTGCATCTCGATTGTTCTCGAAGCTGACCACGCTGCTGACCGCGGCGGCATTGACGCTGACGCCGATGGCCGCCCATGCGCAGCAAGGCGGTGCCCCCCGCCTGCTGCGCGACGCTGAGATCGAACAGCTGCTGCGTGACTATACGCGCCCGATCCTGCGCGCCGCAGGCCTCGAAAAGCAGAACATCCAGATTGTCATCATCAACAACGCCAGCTTCAACGCCTTTGTCGCTGACGGTCGCCGCATCTTCGTCAATCACGGCGCGCTGATGCAGTCGCAGACGCCGAACCAGCTGATCGGCGTGCTCGCCCACGAGACTGGCCATCTCGCCGGCGGCCATCTGTCGAAGCTGCGCGAGCGCATGGCGCAGGCGCAGACCCAGATGATTGTGGCAATGCTGCTCGGCGTCGGCGCCATGGCGGCCGGCGCGCGCGGCGGCAACTCCAATGGCGCTGCCGGCAATATTGGTGCCGCAGCGGTCACCGCGCCGCAGGCAATGATGATGAATACGATGCTGTCCTATCAGCGCCAGCAGGAAGAAAACGCCGACCGTGCCGGTGTCAAATTCCTGAACCAGACCGGCCAGTCGTCCAAAGGCATGTATGAGACGTTCCAGCGCTTCGGCGCCGACAGTCTGTTCGCAGCGCGCGGAAGCGACCCGTATATGATGTCGCATCCGATGCCTCGGGAGCGCGTTGCCGCCCTTGAGGAGCTTGCGAAGTCGAGTCCCTATTGGGACAAGAAGGATGATCCGGCGCTCCTTCTGCGCCACGAATTAATGCGCGCCAAGACCGCCGGCTTCATGGAGCAACGCGACACGGTGCTGCGGCGCTATCCGCCATCCGACACCAGCCTGCCCGCGCAATATGCCCGCGCCATCGCCACCTATCGCCATGGCGATCTGCGCGTGGCCGTCGAGCAGATCGATGCGCTGATCAAGGTGCAGCCCAACAATCCATATTTCTACGAGTTGCGCGGCCAGGCGCTACTCGAAGGCGGCAAACCCAACGAGGCCATCGCGCCGCTACGCCGCGCGGTGCAGCTCTCCAACAACGCGCCGCTGATCGAGATGATGCTCGGCCAGGCGCTGGTCGCCTCCGACAACAAGGCCTACACCGACGAGGCGATCCGCATCCTGAAAACGGCCGTCGCGCGCGAAAACGAAGCGCCTGCCGGCTATATGCAGCTCGCCATGGCCTATGGCCGCAAGGGCGAACTCGCAGAGGCCGACCTTGCCTCGGCCCAGGCCGCCTTCCTGCGCGGCGACAACAAGACCGCCCGCGATCTGGCATCACGCGCCAAGGCACGGTTTGCAGTGGGGACGCCCGGCTGGGTGAAAGCCGATGACATCATCGCCGCGAAAATGCCGGGCAAGAACTAGCGCGACTCCCTCTGCAATGTTCTGCAACAAATGGCGGCTGATCCGTAATCTTTGGCAATCTAGCTGACAATTTGTCTCACTACGCATTGTCCCGAACTCTTGGGGGACATCTCGATGCGCACGAACACGATCAACCTCGTGTTGAAAATGATATGCCTGCACGCTCTGACAGCAACTGTCGCTGGATGCGCTACGGCCCAACTGGAGACATCAGGGTCTCTTGCCTCGTATAACGATCTCGCGCCGGCCGACGGCATCACCACCAAATCCAAGATGCGCGTCGACAAGGCCGGTGTCCTGGCGGCCAGGAGCGTCAGCATCGTACCCACGTCCTTCTCTCATGCCGCATCTCGAGCCGCCCTCACCGACAAGCAACGTCGCGTCATTGCGAATGCTGTCGACCGCTCGGTCTGCATCGGACTGAGTGACCGCTTCAACGTGGTCCCGTCGGGACAGCCCGCCGACCTGACGGTGCATGTCACCGTGACGCGTGTGACCGTCACCGATCCGAATGTCGCCGGAGCCGCCAAGGTTGCCTCCGCCGCACCGATGTTCATAAGCGCCGGATTTCCCATCGTCGTGCCCCGGATCCCCTACGGCATGGGCGGCCTCTCGGTTGAGGCGGAAGCCCGCGACGTACAAGGCCAGCAGAAAGCGGCATTCGTCTGGGCCCGCGATGCCGATATGTTGACGAGCACGCCGCGCGTTGCGGCATCCGGCGATGCCTACGATCTAGCGGGCGAGTTCGGCGCAGATTTCAGCAAGCTCCTCATTACCGGCGAAAATCCGTTCGACAAGAAGCTGTCCGCGCCCAGTATGCAGCGCGTGAATTCGGCCTTTGGAGGAAAGCCCAAATACGCCGCATGTGATGCTTTCGGGCGTACCGGCGTTTCCGCCTTCATCGGCGGGAAGATGGGAGCACCTCCCGAATGGAACGACGACGCGATGCCGGTGACGGAATGACCGGACATGCATGACAATGATTGCCGTCCCTCCGCCCAAGACAGCTATGCTACCACATTAGCAGCCACATTGAACGAACAACCGCCTGGAGCCGGATGCCGCCCAATGCAGACCATGTCTCACATCCTCATCGTCGATGACGATCTTGCAATACGAAAACTGCTGGGGCGCTATCTGACCGAACAAGGCTACCGCGTATCCATTGCCTCCGACCAGCGAACGATGAAGAAAGCGCTGCAGACCAACGAGGTCAGCCTGATCGTTCTCGATGTCCTGCTCCCCGATGGATCGGGGCTCGATATCTGCCGCGATCTTCGGCGGGAGGGCTCCGAGATACCCGTCATCTTGTTGACGGCGCTGAAGGAGGATGTCGACCGGATCATCGGCCTCGAAATCGGCGCAGACGACTATCTCGGAAAGCCGTTCAATCCGCGCGAGTTGCTCGCCCGCATCCGCGCAGTGCTTCGCCGCAAGGTGACGCAGGATATCCACCTCTCCCAGGTGCTCGAACATCACTTCGGCAGATTTAAACTCCATCCCGGCGCGCGACAGTTGCTGGACGAAAACGGGCAGCCGTTCGATCTCACGACAGCTGAATTTGAACTGTTGCTCGTACTCGTCAGACGGCCGGGCCGCCTGCTCTCCCGGGATCAACTGATCGAACTGACGAACCGCAGCTCCGACGACGTGTTCGATCGCTCGATCGATGTTTTGATGAGCCGGCTGCGCAAGAAGCTGGGCGACAACGACGACTTTCAATTGATCAAAACCGTGCGCAACGGCGGTTATATTTTCTCGGCACGCGTTGAAACCATTGGCGCAGACACATGAACTCGATCCGCTTTCGCGTTTCCCTGATGCTGGTCTGCTCGGTTCTTTGCGTGGTCATCTTGGCCAGCGCCGTGATGTCGAAGCTGGTCATCGACATCATCGAACAGAACGCCCGCGACGGGCTTTCAGATCGCGTTGCGGCTTTTTCCAACAGCATCACGTTCCAGGACAACAATGCCGTTTTTCATCTTCAATCCGCACCGGTGGAGGGAAAAACACTCGAAGAACCGACCGTCCTCATCAAAGACTCGTTTCGCAAGGCACGCAGCGGTTTCGAGAGTTTCGTCAAGCAGACGCCAGACGGCCGCAGATGGGTTTCCATCAAGATGGGACCGGGTTGGCTGAGCTGGCCGGTGCCGAACCACACGCCGCCTCCCACGGTCTGGTATGGCCTTGCCGGTTGGATGGCTTTGATTACTGTTGGCGTCATCGGTGTGGCGCTGGCGGTAGCCCATCAAACGACGAAGCAACTCAAGTTCCTGGAGACCATGGCCACGTCCGTGGGCAAGGATGGCATCCTCCCTGTCGTCAAGGAAGAGGGATCTGCCGAAATCAAGGCGACCGCCCGGGCCCTGAACATGATGGGTGCGAGCCTGAAAAAGGCGATGGACAGCAAGATCAGGCTGGTGGCTGCCGCCGGACATGATTTGCGGACTCCCATGACTCGCATGCGCCTTCGCGCTGAATTTCTCAACGAACAGGAGCGGGCCGAATGGCTGCACGACCTCGATGAGATGGATCGCATTGCCGATAGCGCCATTCAGCTTGTCCGGGAAGAAACAGTCGGAAAAGGCACGGAAGTCATCGAACTCAACGATCTCGTCAGAGATATTTGCGACGAGTTGATCCTCATCAAGATGCCGGTGACGGTTACTGAACTCGACCAAGCCAGCGTCAAGATCTCGCCACTCGCTCTCACACGGGCTTTGCGCAATCTCATCATCAACGCCGCAACCCATGGCGGCGGCGCTATCGTGAGCCTGCAAGCGCGCGATGGCTTTGCTGTCGTCATGATCGACGACAATGGTCCGGGTATTCCGGAGCAATTCCTGGCAAGCGCCTTCGAACCATTCTTTCGCGTCGACCCCGCCCGCCGCCAGCCAATTCCCGGCGCCGGGCTCGGCCTGGCCATCGCCAAGGAAATTGTCGAACGGCAGGGAGGCACGCTCCAGATCGAGAACCGGCAGCCTCACGGGTTGAGGCAGACGCTTTCCATTGAGATCGATATCGCGAACGTATCATCGGTCGCAGCCTGACCCACACACGCGCCATGCGACCACGCGATCAGCCTGACCACAAGATCATCGCGATCCCGAAGACGAGCAGCGGATAATACGCGATCTCCACGCTCAGGAACGCGATGTCTTTTGTGCGAGACCAGAGGCGCCGAACGATTATCCGTATTCGGGAGTCTTCCAGATACACTGTTGGAGCGATGCGACACATCTAGCTACCCTGCCCCTTCAACCCTTCCAGGTTCGATTGAAATCCACTGGCCGAACCGCCCTTGGCGCGACCGTAGGCATAGAGCTCTTTCATATAATCGGTATCGAAATTGATCGGATCGCTCGTGGTGAGCTTGCCCGCGTCGATGGCCGTTGCTTTGAAATCCCAGTTGTTGCGTTTGCAGAAATCATATGTCGCGATCATCGCATTGCGCGTATTGGCCTTCACCGAGGTCTGAAACGAGCGCGCTACGATCGAAAGCGTCAGATCCGATGTATAGGAGGCGTCGGGCGACAGCTTGCCGTTAACGATCACGAAGACCCGAGACTTCGTAGCCAGCGATCCCGCATGGGCCGTCAACACGCTTTCCGGCACAGCCAGAATATTCGACGTCACGCCGCCATCGACATGCATCTCGGAATACATGTTTCCGCCGGACTCGACGGCGATCAAGGCCGGCGGGAAAATCCCGGGGATAGCGGCTGACGCAGCGAGAACATTCCGGAACAACTCATAGCGGCCAGGACTATCGCTGCTTGCGATCTCCCCCATGTTCCAGAGCGTCGTCCCTTGGGTGTCGAGGTTCGTGGTGGCCACGATGAGCATCTTGCCCTTGCGATACCGTGCGCCGACCGCATCGATGATCCGATCATCGGCATATTTCGAGATGAGGTCTTTCATCGGCCCCGCCTTGAAGACGCCAGATCCGACAACGGCGTTGATCCCCGCGATACGCATCAGATTTTCAGTAGCGCCGCTGGTGAAGATCGCTTCGAGACGGCCGTCATAGCCCGGGCCGAGAAACGCGAATGGCGCAATCAGGGCGCCGACGCTGGAGCCGGTGACAACATCGAACTCGGGGCGCAGCCCGGAGTCGGACCAGCCCTTCAGGAATCCTGCGCCATAGGAGCCGTCAGCGCCGCCGCCGGACAAGGCAAGGATGGCGAGCGGTGCGGCACCGCGCCGCGATCCCGCAAAGATGCGATAGCCTTCGTCGGGCGATATCCTGGCCAACGGAATCTGCGGGATCGTCGCTCGCGCGCTTGCGATCAGCGGTGCACGCGGCAGCGACGCACAGGCCGACAGCAGCAGTGCCGTGCAAATGATGGGCAGCGTCGCGCGAGGCATCACACGCGCTCCGCAACGATCAAAGTAAATCTTGAGAATTGGGCCATGCAGGTTTCCATGTCCGGAAACTCTTGCACGTTTGATTTGCCATTTGTTTGCGCGTTTATTTCATTATGTTGCGCGCGGCGGCTGCAAACCGAATGCTACAATTCCATCCACACGTCCACGAATGGGAAGATGACCGAGTGCGCTGACCGTGAATGGCGGTGCCGAGGCAAAGCAATCCATCGCCGCCTTCGATGCGACAAAGCCGCCCTCTACACCACGACTGAGCTCTTCCAGCCGCGAGGCGGTGTTCATGACGTCGCCATTGAAGACGATCGCGCGTTTGACGTCGCCGATTTCGCCGATGATTACCGGCCCGAAATGCAGGCTGCCGCGAATGCGGGGCGCTGTGCCAAACTCGCGCTCAAACTGCCCCGCTTTGCGCGCCAGTTCGTCGCGCATGGCCATAAAACAGCGCAACGGACGGCAATCGACCGCACCGTCTCGCTTCGGCCAGGTCACGATCATTTCGTCGCCGACATAGGCGAGCACCTCGCCGCGATAGTCGACGACCGGGAGCGATAACAGGCGAAAAGTCCGATCGAGGAAACGATGGATACCGACGCCGCCAAGTTGCTCGGCCAGGCTGGTCGAGCCCGCAATATCCACGAACAGGACGAAACGCTCTTCCTCAACCGGCGCGTGATAGCGCCCGGTGAAGAAGTTCAGCAACGCGCGCCCGCCGACGAGGTTGGTGATTGCCAGAACCAGATTGAAGACGATGGAGACGACGACGGAGTAGACGAGGCTCGACCAGAACGTATCCTCCGCGATCTCGACCGTTCGCCCGATCAGCACATCCGCAAGCCGAAACCATTGCACTGCCAGAATCACTGCAGCATAGAACGCGCTCTTGATCAGGAGGTTCGCGGTGAATGAGCGACCGCTCAGCCAGTTCCGGATCGGACCATCGGCCACCATGATTTCGAAGCCGACCAGAACCGTGCTGATCACTAATCCAATGACGCACCCGGGCAGGATCGGCAGATCGTGGGTGGCACTGAACGCCACGCCCGCAACGCCGCCAGCGGCAACAATCGTCGCTAGGACCCTGAGTTTCCGTTCAAGTCTGGCGTTCATGATCCCTCCCACCGGTGCCGCCCCTGTCCCACATCGCCCGCGCGCGGCGATATGATATTTATCATTTTACAACCACTTTCGGTTTCTCGTCGCCAGCGGTCAGGTTCCGTTAACGGAACAGGTCGCATTTAGCGAGAATGGATGCGCTCATCGCGTCCGGCGGGGAGACCAATGCAGCTTGTAAATGACAGGACCGCGGGGAGCCGCGCCGTGCGCATGAGAAGCATCCGGCGATGAGCACCACGACCATCTTCTGGTTCACGCTCGCCAACTTCCTATCCTCGGGGCTCGTCTGGGCCTATGTGGCACATTGCTATCCGAATTTCGTCCCGGCACGCTACTGGAGCGTGGCCGCGCTGAGCGCCAGTTGCGGCCCTGCCCTCGGGCTGCTGTTTCCCAATCCCGCCGGCCTGGTGCTCGCGGCCCAGATGACGGTTCTCGGCTTCTGCCTGTCGGAAGCTGGCATCCGGCGCTTCTACGACCGACCGACATCCTGGATCACCTCCGCCGTGGTGGTGGCGTCGTGCCTGGCGGCCTTCCTGTTTTTTAGATTGGTCCTCGACAATTATGCAATGCGCGTC
Organism: Tardiphaga sp. 813_E8_N1_3; assembly: GCF_051811025.1. Lineage (NCBI taxonomy): Bacteria > Pseudomonadati > Pseudomonadota > Alphaproteobacteria > Hyphomicrobiales > Nitrobacteraceae > Tardiphaga > Tardiphaga sp. 813_E8_N1_3. Next base: position 2,519,267 of record NZ_JBPWQE010000001.1, on the reverse strand, counting down.
GTCGTCTATTCTCTGGGACAAGGCATTCCCGTTGCACTGACCTTGCCGCTGCTGTTGTCGCGCGACCATCCGCGCAGCAATCACGGCGCGCGGATGGCCGGCTATTTCTCGATCCTGTTGCTCGGTGCCTTCGCGCTCCGCGCAATCGCCGCATTACTTCATCTGGGCGGCAGCGAACCGACGATCGTGACGCTTGACGCAGTGCAGGCCGGCTTCATGCTGGCAGTGGCATTCCTCGCGATGACGTGGAATTACGGATTGCTGATGATGGCCATCGACCGCCTGCGCGGCGATGCTGCCGAACTGGCGTTGATCGACGACCTCACCGGTGCCGGCAATCGCAGGCGGCTTCTGCAGCGACTGGACGAGGAATGTGCGCTGGCCCGGCGTACGGTGCGGCCATTCACGCTGCTGGCTATCGACCTCGATGGCTTCAAGGCAGTCAATGACGGTTTCGGTCACAGCGCCGGCGATGACTGCCTGAGGCAGTTCGCGCAGGCCGCGCAAAGCCAGCTCCGCCCGGGCGATACGCTGGCCCGATGCGGGGGTGACGAATTCTGTATCGTGCTTCCCGACACCGACCTGCACCAGGCGGGCGAGATCGCGCGGCGCGTGCTGGCGGCCTGCCCGCGACAATTTGGCCATGGCGGACGCGCGGCGCGGACACTGTCAGCCTCTATCGGCGTTGCGCAGTGGTCCACCGACCTCGCTGCCTCCCCTGAACGATTGATGGCAGCCGCCGACCATGCGCTCTACCGGGCCAAACATGAGGGCAAGAACCGGGTCGTGCTCTACGAGCCCGCGCCACCGCTCGCGCCAGACCTCGACGACGACATCGAAGGCACCTCATTGCCGGCGCCCCATGCTTTGACTGCAATGACCGGACCGGATCATCATCATTCCGGCTTTTGAGGCCTCCGACACCACGATGAATTGCGCGTGACCGCCTTCACAAATAACGCGTATTTCGCCCTCAAAATGCTAAGCAGCTTCCCAAATGACACGTGGCTTTCTGACTCGGCCCTTTCCAAAGGATAATTTGCCCATGCCTTCGTTCCGTTTTCTCGCCTCCGCCGCCGTGGCTCTTGCGCTGTGTGGCGCGCCTGCGGTCGCATCGGCGCAGACGTTCAATGACGCCCAGCGCGGCGAGATCCAGAAGCTCATCAAGGATTACCTGATCACCCATCCGGAAATCCTCGAAGAGGTCTCGGCCGAGCTCACCAAGCGTCAGGCCCAGGCCGAAGCCGAGAAGCACCAGGCTGCAATCGCCGCGAATGCAAACACCATCTTCAACTCGCCGCGCGGTGTCGTCGTCGGCAACAAGGATGGCGACGTCACCTTCGTCGAATTCTTCGATTACAATTGCGGCTACTGCAAGCGCGCCATGGACGACATGGTCGGCATCATGAAGAGCGATCCGAAGCTCAAGGTCGTGCTGAAGGAATTCCCGGTGCTCGGGCCCGGCTCGGTTGAAGCCGCCCAGGTCGCGGTCGCCGTGCGCATGCAGGACCCGACCGGCAAGAAGTATCTCGACTTTCACCAGAAGCTGCTGAGCGGCCGCGGCCAGGCCGACAAGGCCCGCGCTATGGCTGCCGCGAAGGAAGCCGGTCTCGACGTTGCCAGACTGGAAAAGGACATGACCAGCCCGGAAGTGCGCGCCACCATCGAAGAGAACTTCAAGCTCGCGGAGTCCATGGGCATGAACGGCACGCCCAGCTACGTGATCGGCAAGCAGGTGGTGATCGGTGCCGTCGGCGCCGAAGCGTTGAAGGAGAAGATCAATCAGGCGCGCTGCGGCAAGGCGATCTGTTCATAAGTATTAATATCGGCGAGGTCGATTGATACCTCCACCTGATTTGAGACGAACATCGCGGAAATATGACAAACCGGCTGCATTGCAGCCGGTTTTTTATTTATCTTCTGCGGGCGTTCTGCGCGGTCGAACGCGCTCTGTGATAGAGTGAGACATCCCCAATGGTAAAAAGGATGCAGCGGACACTCCGCTTAAGTTCCCAATGTTGACCGATACCAAACAGGAGCAGCGGCTCCTGAAGATTTCCATTTACGTCACGCTTCTCATTTCGTTTGCCAGCATCGCTTTCGGGCTCGCCATCAGTTCGCGTGCCATCGCCTTCGACGGTTTCTACACGTTGATCGACGCAGCCATGACCGGCGTTGCATTGCTGACCGCACGACTGATCAGCAGAGGCGAAGACGACCGCTTCCAGTATGGCTACTGGCATCTCGAACCGCTCCTCGCGCTGATCAACGGCACGGTGCTCAGCTTCGCCTGCGCCTATGCCTTCATTGACGGTCTCAACGGGCTGATCACGGGTGGACGCGCCATCGAATTCGGCCCCGGCGCTATCTTCGCCGCGGTGGCGGGCGCCATCAGCTTCGGCATGAGCATCTATATCCGCCGCTCGGCCGGCGAACATGGCTCGCAACTGCTCGACATCGATGCCCGTGCCTGGCTGATGGGCGGCGTGCTCAGCCTCGCGGTCTGCATCAGCTTCCTGCTCGGAGCGGTGATGGCGAAGACTCCAGCAGCGGCCTATGCGCCGCTGGTCGATCCACTGATCCTGCTGGTGGTTGCGATCTGCCTGCTGCCGTTTCCGCTCTCGACGATCTGGAATGCCGGCCGCGACATCCTGCAGGTCGCGCCAAGCGATCTCGACGAAGAGGTTCGCGAACTCGCGCAATCGATCGCGCATAAACATGGCTTCAGCGACTACAGCTCGCATGTGATGCGCTCCGGCCGCCAGCAATTCATTGAAATCGGGCTGGTCGCGCCATCCGGCGAGATCAGCAAGACTTTCGCCGAACTCGACGCCATCCGTGCCGAAATCGCGCTGGCCATGGGCGGTCTCAGCCCGGGTTACTGGCTGACGGTCGATTTCACCGCCGACAAGCGCTGGGTGTAAGTCACGCCCGCGCCTTGCGCTTGGTACGCCAGACAATGCCGACGGCGAGTAGCACCGCGCCCAGCGTGATCGCGCCGGCGCGGAGCCGGCCGCCGGGACGATCGATATAAAGCGAGCGCAGCGAAGGCGCCTCTCCGTCGCGCGCAAGACGAAATGCCACGACGCTGTCGCCGATCGAGGTGCCGGATTCGGAATGGCCACCGGCGGCGATGACCACATACTGCTCTCCACCGATGGCGTAAGTCATGGGATTAGCGATGCCAGGCACCGGCAGCCGCCCCTGCCAGAGTTCAGTGCCGGTCTTCGCATCATACGCACGCAGGTACGCATCCATCGCGCCGGTGAAGATCACGCCGCCACGCGTCACAAGCAGGCCGTTGACCAGCGGCGTGCCGGTGGCCAGTGCGAGACCGAGCGGCGCGATATCCTCTGTCGTGCCGACCTTCGATTCCCAGAGCACGTTGCCGGCCTTGAGGTCCACCGCAACCATGGCACCCCAGGGCGGCTTGTTACAGGGCATGCCGAGCGGCGACGCCACCAGCGCCCGCGTCATGGCAAAGGGCGCGCCGCGCTGTACACCGAAATCGGTACCGGCTGGCGGCTTGTAATTCTGCGCCTCGGCGCGCGGGATCAACGTGACCCGCTGCACGGCGCGACTCGTATTGGCGTAGAGCACCTGCCGGACGGGATCGAATGCAACGCCGCCCCAATTGACGCCGCCGCCGGTCATCGGAAACAGCAGCGTACCGGCACCCGTTGCAGGCGGCGTGTAGAGACCCTCATTGCGCCCACTGGCCAGCGCATCCCGGCACTTATCGCGATCCCAGAACGTCACACCAAATGCATCATCCGGCGTAACGCGTTGCGGCACCAGTGTCGGAAGGTGCGTGGGGAACGGCTGAGTCCGCGCCAGCGCTTCGCCCTCAACGCCGCCTTGCGGAACGGTCCTCTCCTCCACCGGCCAGATCGGCGCGCCGCTGGTGCGATCCAGCACGAACAGAAAGCCTTGCTTGGTGGCCTGGATGACGACGTCGCGCGGACCGCTTGCCAGATCGATACGGGCCAGCGTCGGCTGCGCCGGCACATCATAATCCCACACGTCGTGATGCACGGTCTGGAACGACCACACCAGTTCACCGGTATCGATCTTCAGCGCTACCACCGAATTGGCATGGGCATTGTTGCCGGGCCGCCTGCCGCCCCAGAAATCCGGACTGGGTGACGACGTCGGGAGGAACAACAATCCGCGTTCGTCATCCACCGACATCGGCGCCCAGACATTGGCGTGGCCGGCTTCGATACCGTCATGAACTAGCGGATCCCACGACCATCGCGGCGCGCCGCTGCGCACATCGAACACGCGGACAGTTCCCTTGGGCGCACTCACACGCCGATTGTCAGCGAGTGCAGAACCGACCACCACGACATTGCGCCCAACCACCGGCGGCGATGTGATCTGAAATTCACCTGGGCCGTCAAGCGGCATTCCCGGGTCGAGCTTGACCTCACCCTGCGCGCCGAAGTCGGCGCATGGCAGTCCCGTCGCGGCATCCAGCGCAACGATACGGGCATCGTTGGTACCCATGAAGATGCGGCTGCGACAGGTCGCGCCGGATGCTGCGCGATCGTCACGCCAGTAAGTCACGCCGCGGCAGACCCAGCGGTTGGCGGGACGCACATCCGCCGCGACGCGCGGATCGAAACGCCACTTTTGCCGGCCGCTCAAGGGATCGAGCGCGATTACCTCGTTGAACGGCGTGCAAAAGATCAGGCTGTTATCGACGAACAACGGCGTCGCTTCGAATTTGGTGCGCGCCATCTGCGCAGGTGTGCGACGCAGGAGATCGCCAGTCTGAAAGCGCCAGGCCTCGACCAGGTGGCCAACATTGTCAGGGGTGATCTGGTTCAGAGGCGCAAAGCGGGAGCCACCACGATCGCCGCCCCAGTGCTCCCATCCGAGCGCCGGCGCAGCCGATAGGACTACGAGCGCCAATATCACCGCACCCCAGTTCTTCATCGACGCATAGCTCCGCAGAACCTGACTAGCGTGATGCAATGTTAGTCGATGCACCCGCCCTGTCCATGTTGAACACGCAACAAAAACGCCAGCTGCGTAACAGCCGGCTTTATGGAATTGCGTCATTGTTCAGCGGTGTTTACGCGCGACGTCCGATCCTTACGCTACGTCCTGGACCGTCGCCTCATCTTCATCCGGTCGCGGCTCGAAGTGCGGCAGCTTGTTTGCCGTATTTTCCAGCATGTCGGCGACAAAATCCGACATCGAATTCTCGATCGGCGCTGCGTCCGCGATCTTCTCAACGATCATTTCGACAAAAGCTGTCATGGCAATTTCCCTATTCGATGGTGCAATACACGCGCCGCCATTTCGTTCCGGGCATAGGCCTCCCTCTTTCGATTTCCGACTCAGGAACATCCCCAACACTGGCGGATTTTCCCTGTCACGGAGGATGAAGGAAACGCTATGCCAAAATATCATTTCGAGATCGTCGATGGCTTCCGGCTCGAGGATCCCGTAGGTCTCCAATGTGCCAACGATGCACAGGCCAAAGATATGGCCAAAAACATTGCTCACCAAATCGCCGTTGATATAGCCGGACACAGCGCTCGTAACGTCGTGGTCCTCAATGATAATGGCGATGAAGTCTACAAGACAAACATCAAGCCCTGACGGTGTGCCATGTATCTTGCTCACAACAAAAGCACGGGAACTATCTTTCTCAGGAACCTCCATCGTTCGCTGCCGTTGTACGGCGGGCAATGCATCGCGAGGAGAACCAAGATGAACAACCGTTTATTGATGAGCGTCGCCGCTGTTGCACTAATCGCAGGTTCGGGTTTCGCTAGCGCGCAAAATCCCGGCGGCACAGGAGCCGCACCGTCGGGTGGTGGAGCAGGAATGAGCCGTGAAGCACCGGCTGGCGGTGCTGCGCGTAGCGGCGCAACGAGTGCGCCCGCAGGCGGCGCATCTGCCGATCGTGCTGCGCCGGCAGAACGTAACGCCCCCGTCAACAAGGACGAAGCGACCGATACCACCAACAAGTCCGAGCAGAAGCCGACGGTGAAGTCGACGCAGTCCGACGACAAGATGCAACGTGATGACAAGCGTACGACCGACTCGACCCGCGATAGTGGAAAAGCCGGCAAGGACATGAAGGCCGATACCAAGTCGACCGACTCCAAGTCGGGTGCCGACACCAAGTCGACATCGACGGAGACTAAGTCAACCACGACCACCGGTCAGGCCGGCGCGGGCGCCAAGCTCACGACCGAGCAGCGCACCAAGGTGACGACTGTGATCAAGCAGCAGAATATCCAGCCCGTAACCAATGTGAACTTCTCGATCTCGGTCGGCACCCGCGTGCCGCGTGAAGTCCGCTTCCACCCGCTTCCGGCAGAGATCATCACCGTCTATCCGGATTGGCGCGGCTATGAGTTCTTCCTGGTTCGCAACGAGATCATCGTCGTAAACCCGCGGACACTCGAAATCGTCGCAGTGCTGGATGCCTAAGGCGGCGCATCTGATGTGACACCCGGGCGGGCTCGAAAGGGTCCGCCCGTTTGCTATCCGGCACGCTCCGCTCCTGTCGTGAGTCGGCAGATTGCCGGAAATGGCGCCAGCGGCTTTAACCTTGGTTAATAAGCGTTTTCCATAGGTTCCACCGGGCTTTTTATGAATTGGGTGAGGTATTTGGCTGGGGGAACCGGGGGTCTAGAGGCTTCCCCTCCGCAATCAGGTTACCTATAACCCCCGCAGAACGGCGCCGCCCGCGCCCATTGCGATTGCCCGGGATGTCCGATGGCCAATACCACGACCAACACCATCTACGTGCTCAACGGCCCCAACCTCAACCTGCTCGGAATCCGCGAGCCGGACACCTACGGCCATGCGACCCTGGCCGATGTCGAAAAGCTGTGCGTCGCCGCTGCCGCGCAATATGGTCTGACCGCAGATTGCCGGCAGTCCAACAGCGAAAGCGACTTGATCGGTTACATCCATGAGGCCCGCGAGAAACACGTGGCCGGCATCGTGATCAATGGCGGCGCTTACTCGCACACCTCGATCGCCCTGCACGACGCCATCGTCGGCGTGCGCATTCCAACTGTGGAAGTGCATGTCAGCAACGTCTACACCCGCGAAAGCTTCCGCCACCATTCCTTCATCGCCAAGGCCGCCTTTGCCAGTCTGTGTGGCTTCGGTATCGAGGGCTATCGCCTTGCCATCAGCGGCCTCGCCGCAAAAATCGGCGCCAACGCCATCGCGTAACGCGCCTGCTTCGCTCTTTATTCGTCTTTCACTTCAGACATTGGATTGCCCATGGCCCGCAAGCCTGACGACACACAGACGCCGCAAGCAAGCAACGACAGCGGCATGATCCGCGAACTGGCGCTGCTGCTGGATGAAACCAACCTCACCGAGATCGAGGTCGAGCGCGCCGGTCTGCGCGTGCGCGTCGCGCGCAACATCAGCGTTGCTGCCGCAGTACCCGCTTACGCACAGGCCCCTGCTGCAGGCCCCGCGCCTGTCGCCGTGGTCGCTGCTGCCGCACCGGCCGCCGCCGACATGACCAAGCATCCTGGCGCCGTGCCCTCGCCGATGGTTGGCACCGTCTATCGCGCTCCGGAACCTGGCAAGCCGGCCTTCATCGAGGTCGGTACCAAGGTCGCCGCCGGTCAGACACTGGTCATCATCGAGGCGATGAAGACCATGAACCAGATCCCGGCGCCGCGGGCCGGTACCGTGACGCAGATCCTGATCGAAGACGGCTCGCCGGTCGAATACGGTGAAGCACTGGTCATCATCGAGTAACACCACAACGTCCTCTGACTTCGGAACGCCATGTTCGAGAAAATCCTGATCGCCAACCGCGGCGAGATCGCGTTGCGCATCCTGCGGGCCTGCAAGGAGCTCGGTATCGCGACCGTGGCCGTGCATTCGACTGCGGATGCCGACGCCATGCATGTGCGCCTCGCCGACGAGAGCGTTTGCATCGGCCCGCCGGCGTCGAAAGACAGCTACCTCAACATCCCGTCGTTGCTCGCCGCCTGCGAGATCACCGGCGCCGATGCGGTGCATCCCGGTTACGGCTTCCTGTCCGAGAATGCGCGGTTCGCCGAGATACTCGCCGACCATAATCTGAAGTTCATCGGCCCCAAGGCCGAGCATATCCGCCTGATGGGCGACAAGATCGAGGCCAAGAAGACGGCCAAGCGGCTCGGCATCCCCGTCGTGCCCGGCTCGGACGGCGGCGTCGGCCCTGAAGACGACGCTATTGCGATCGCCCGCGAGATCGGCTTCCCGGTCCTCGTCAAGGCCGCCGCCGGCGGTGGTGGCCGCGGCATGAAGGTCGCGCAGACCGAAGCCGATTTGTTGATGGCGCTGTCCACTGCCTCGAACGAAGCGAAGGCTGCGTTCGGCGACGCATCGGTCTATCTCGAAAAGTATCTGACCAAGCCGCGCCACATCGAAATCCAGGTACTGGGCGATGGTCGCGGCGGTGCGCTACATCTTGGCGAGCGCGATTGTTCGCTGCAACGCCGTCACCAGAAAGTCTGGGAAGAAGGCCCTTCGCCAATCCTGTCACCGGAAGCGCGCGCCAGGATCGGCGGCATCTGCGCCAAGGCGATGCAGGACATGCAGTATCTCGGCGTCGGCACCATCGAATTCCTCCATGAGGACGGCGAGTTTTATTTCATCGAAATGAACACCCGCATCCAGGTCGAACATCCGGTCACTGAGATGATCACCGACATCGATCTCGTGCTGGAGCAGATCCGTATCGCCGCCGGCGGCGACCTGCCTTGCACGCAGGATGAGGTCAACATCATCGGCCATTCCATTGAGTGCCGCATCAATGCTGAGAACCCGGAGACCTTCCGGCCCTCACCCGGCACGATCACCCAGTATCACGCCCCCGGCGGCCTCGGCGTCCGCATCGATTCCGCGGTCTACCAAGGCTACAAAATCCCCCCGTACTACGACTCGCTGGTCGGCAAGCTGATCGTTCACGGCAAGAATCGGCCGGAATGCCTGATGCGGCTGCGACGGGCCCTGGACGAGATCGTGGTGGACGGCGTCGAGACGACCCTGCCGCTGTTCCGGGCCTTGGCCCGGGAAAGCGACATTATCGAGGGCGATTATCACATCCACTGGCTGGAACAGTATCTGGCTGGCAAGCCTGCCAAGACCTGAGATATCTGGAGCAAACTGGAACCAATTGCCTCCATCGGCGTTTTTGTGCTGCCGGGAGCCGTCCGGCGGCGGGGGCCATATTGAAGTTCAGTCTGCAATCCAAGCGAGTATTACGTGACCGCTGACGCCGCCCGCAGGCGAGCGCTCTGGCAAATCCTGCTGCTCTTGGCGGGATTGCTCGTGCTTGCCGCCATCAGCGCCGCCTCCGTCATCCTGGTGAATCAGGCACGCGACGATTCCAGGTGGGTGGTCCACACCGTCGAAGTCCAGAACCAGATATCGAACCTGCTGCTGGAAATCCGCCGCGCCGAAAGCGCCACGCGGGCCTATATGCTCTCCACCGGTCCGCAGTTTCTGTCCGAATACGAAACCTCGGCGGCCGCCATCCTGCCGGCCGTCGACAAGCTGATCAGTCTGGCCAACGACAATCCGGCCCAGGTCGCCAACACCGTCAAACTGCGCGCAGCCGTCGAGCAACGACTGACGGAATTCGCCAGGGGTATCGACCGCATCAAGAACAACGACATCCAGTCGAGCATCGATATCTTGCGCCGCGGCGGTGCCAATCAGGCGGTCCAGGACATTGCCAGCATCACCCGAGCGATGCGCGCCGAGGAAGGTCGCCTGTTCGTCGAACGGACCCGAACCGCAGACCAGAGCCAGCAATGGGCCTCGTGGGTCACCGTGGTCGGCTCCGGCCTGGTGGTACTCCTGGCGGCGCTGTCGATCTTCCTCGTGCGACGCTCGTCAAACGCCCGCGATGAGGCGGAGGCCAGGTTGCGCGACAGCAACATTGACCTCGAAGCCGCCGTTGAGGAGCGCACCGCCGACCTGCGCGAAGCCAACGAAGAGCTGCAGCGCTTCTCCTATATCGTCAGCCACGACCTTCGCTCGCCGCTGGTCAACATCATGGGCTTCACCAGCGAGCTCGAGGAGCTGCGCGGCGACATCTTCAGGCGTATCGCAACGCTCGCCAACGAAGAGCCCGTGGTGCCCGATGTGAACGGCGAACTGCCGGAGCCGGCGCTGCCCGAACAGGACAAGCAACTCTCCGCCGATTTCACCGAAGCGCTTGGCTTCATCAAGTCATCGATCGGGAAGATGGACCGCTTGATCAGCGCTATTCTCAATCTGACCCGCGAGGGCCGGCGGGAGTTCAAGCCGGTGAAGATCGACACCCGCGAACTCATCGAGGGCATTGCTTCCACCGTGGCGCATCAGGCAGCCGAGACCGAAACCCAGATCCGTATCGAGCCATTGCCTGACATCGAGAGCGATCGTCTCGCAATGGAACAGATCTTCGGCAACCTGATCGACAATGCGCTGAAATATCTGAAGCCCGGCGTCCCCGGCGACATTCTCGTCAAGGGCCGCACCAAGATGGGCTTTGCGATCTTCGAGATCATCGACAACGGCCGCGGCATCGATCCCCGGGATCATCAGCGCATCTTTGATCTTTTCCGCCGTGCGGGTACACAGGACAAGCCCGGCCAGGGCATCGGACTGGCCCATGTGCGCGCTTTGGTGCGACGAATGGGCGGCACCATGTCGGTGTCATCGGAACTCGGCAATGGCAGCAACTTCACCGTCACGCTGCCGGCCAGATGGACGGGGCATAACCGGGATAAACAAACATGAGCAAGCCAGTCACCATCATTATGATCGAGGACGACGAGGGTCACGCCCGTCTGATCGAACGCAACATCAGGCGCTCGGGTGTCAATAATGAGATCATCCCGTTCACCAACGGTACAGATGCCGTCAACTATCTGTTCGGCAAGGATAGCACTGGCCTCGATCACAAGGGCGAAGCCCTGCTGATCCTGCTCGACCTCAACCTGCCCGACATGACCGGGATCGATATCCTGAAGCGGGTCAAAGAGAACGAATTTCTCAAATGCGCGCCCGTCGTGGTCCTCACCACTACCGACGACGCGCAGGAAATCAAACGCTGCTACGAACTGGGCTGTAACGTCTACATCACCAAGCCTGTAAACTACGAGAGCTTCGCCAACGCAATCCGCCAGCTCGGTTTGTTTTTCTCCGTCATTCAGGTTCCGCAAGCGTCCACATGACATCTGCCACGACGCCCACGCTGCTGTATATCGATGACGACGCGGGTCTTGCGCGGCTGGTGTCACGCGGCCTGACACGGCAGGGCTTTGGCGTCGAGCATTGCGACAACGGCGAAGCCGGGATCGAGCGGATCAAGCAGGGTGGCATCGACGTCATTGCGCTCGATCAGTACATGCCGGGCCTCGACGGGCTGGAAACGCTTGAGCAGATTCAGAAGCTGCCTTCGCCGCCCCCGGTGGTGTTCGTCACGGCCTCGCAGGACAGCAAGATCGCCGTCACCGCCCTCAAAGCGGGTGCCGCCGACTATTTGGTGAAGGACACCCAGGGCGACTTCCTGCCGCTGCTGCATGTCGCCTGCACCACTGCCATCAAACAGGCCCTGATATCAAAGGCACGCGACGACGCCGAAGCCGAAGTTCACGCGTCACGCGACCGCTATGCGGCCCTCGCGGCCGAGCGAGAAATGCTGTTGCGCGAAGTCAATCATCGCGTTGGCAACTCATTGCAGATCATCGCTTCGCTGCTCCATCTGCAAGCCAATTCATCCAGCGAAGATCACGTCAAGGTGGCGCTGACCAACGCCATGGGCCGCGTCGCCGCCGTGGCGCAAGTCCATCGCCGACTGTACACGTCGCACGACCTCAACAGCGTGCTGCTCAATCAGTATCTCGAAGCCTTGCTGGAAGATCTCCGTCGCTCGGCCGAGGGCAACAGGATGTCGCGCCTGACGCTGAAGGCCGAAGCTGTCGAGATCGATCCTGACCGCGCCGTAGCCATCGGCATCATCGTCAACGAACTGGTGATGAACGCCGTCAAATACGCCTATCCCGACGGCGCCGGCCCGATCCATGTGGTGCTCACCGCGCAGGGCGACCAGCTCGAACTGTCAATCACCGATGACGGTGTTGGCCTCAATGTGAAGGTCGATCCGCGCTCCACCGGCATGGGCCAGCGCATCGTCAATGCGATGGCGAACAAGCTCGACGCCTCCGTCGAACGCGACCCCAACCACGCTGGCACGCGCATTGTGCTGCGATTCTGCGCTGTGACCAAGCCGACGGCCAAGCCGCCCGTGAGCGCTGCCGGCTAGGCCTGCCTGCACAACGGTTACCTTGAGTGCACAAATATGCCGCTCCTGCCCGCCTTGCGCGGTGTTCTCGCGTGCCTAGACTACGCCTTTCAGTCTGCTGATATTTCCTCCATTTCCAGACCTCGGATTACCATGCGCTGCCTTGTCGTAGCCGATCTCCACTATTCGCTGCCCCAGTTCGACTGGCTACTCAGCGTCGCGCCGCAATTCGACCTCGTGATCTTTGCCGGTGACGCGCTGGATATCGCGTCGGTCGTGGACTTCCGTGCGCAGATCCTGGTGGTGAAGAAGTATCTCGCTTTGCTCGCCGAGCGCACGAAGGTGATCCTGTGTTCGGGCAATCACGATCTCGACGAACGTAACGCCGAGGGCGAGAAGATCGCGCGATGGGTTGGCGATCTGAGACAACTGGGCATCGCCTGCGATGGCGACAGCCTCACCATCGGCGATACGTTATTTACGGTCTGTCCGTGGTGGGACGGTCCGCTGGTTCAGCAGCGCATCGCGCAGCAACTCAACGAAGCATCCGCACAAAACGCAAAACGCTGGATCTGGATACATCACGCACCGCCGACCAACTCACCGACGAGCTGGGGCGGCAAGCGTTACTTCGGCGATGTCGAACTGGTGCAATGGATCGAGGCGCATCGGCCCGCGATGGTGATCTCCGGCCATGTGCATGAGTCTCCGTTTGTCAAAGACGGCTCATGGTACGATCGGATTGGTGAGACCTGGGTGTTCAATGCAGGCCGCCAGTTCGGTCGGCCGCCGACTTACATCGTGCTCGACCTCGATGACGGCACAGCATTCTGGTTATCGGCGGAAGGCGCTGACCATATCGATCTGAACGCTCCGCTGCTGCGTCCGGCGTTGCCGATCAAGACCGTGCCGCCATGGCTCAGATCCTTGGATCGCCTTGATGATCCGAGTGTCGGTCCGAACCTAGCGACACCTTCGTTGGCGACAGGTTGACCATGTTTTCCAGGAGCTCACCAACCATCGACAGATGCGTACCATGGCCGGCATATTGCTGCTTGATGTCGGCGAGATAGCTCGTCGCCACATTGAGCCGCTGCGCCAGTAGCCGCGCGATCATCAGCGCGACGGTCGGGTGATCCCGCAGGAAATCCGTCGCATTCTCGAACTCATAGACTTGCGTCTCCGTCGCGGCGCGCACGTTCGCGGTATGCGGCTGTTCGAGGAGCACCGACATTTCACCGACCACAGCACCGGGTTCGGTCAAACTCGCAACCACCGTGTCGCCCTTGACGACGTCGAGCTGCCCTTCGATCAGTACGAACAAATGCCCGCTGGTCTGTCCTTCCCGGATGATCGTATCGCCCGCTGCAACGCTGTGCTTCACGCCATCGCTGCAATGATCCAGAACGGCGCGCATATCAGGCACTCCAACATGGTTGATGAAGCGTATGCTCGCCGTGACGATCGCGTGACACAAGGCCCGAATACGCCGAAATTGTCGGCAACCCGCGCATATTGGGTGCGGCAGAGCCTGTGGGACATCCCGTGCCGGCTACCGCGTCTTTCGCCCTGTTGCATTTGTTTGAGAGATAGTTATAGTTAGTTGCTTCCTTAGCAATAAGGCCCGTCCTTTCAGGCGGGCCGTTGCCATTTTAGGAGGCCTTTGCGATGAGCCGTTCCAACCGGATCGATCATATTCGCCTGACGTCGCATCCTGCGCCGGGCGCCAAGCATCACTTCCCGATCCAGTGGGGCGCACCCACCGCGCGCGAACGCGGGCCGGTCATCGGCACCGTCTCCCGCCCGCAGGACCGCAACGTCATCGGCACCCATGGGGGCTCCTATTCGGTCTATCGCGCGCTCGCGGTTTCATCCGGCGCGCTTGATCCGCTGAAGCGTCCTGACCTCACAAACACCCATCCTGCTGCTATCGTCGGGCCTTTCGGACAATGGACCGATCCCGAGAAGATCGTATCGCTTGATCCCTGGGGTCATCTCGTTGCCGAGAACTTTGCGCCCGAGATCGCCGAAGGGATCGATATCCGCCCGAGCATTGCGATCACCAAGGCGCGGCTCGATCTGCCCGAGCTGCAGGCCGCGATAGCTGGCGGTCGCCTCAAACACGACGGCGACGTCGTGCACGCCAATGGCAGCGTCTCCGTGGTCAAGATTGCCATCGATCCCGTGTGGTATCTGCCCGGTCTCGCCAAACGCTTTGATACCAGCGAGAACAATCTGCGCCGCCAGCTGTTCGAACAGACCGCGGGCATGTTCCCCGAACTCGTTACGCGGCCTGACCTGCAGGTGTTCCTGCCGCCCATCGGCGGGACTACCGCCTATCTGTTCGGCGATGTCAGCAAACTGCCGGATCACACGACAAAGATCACCTGCCGCGTCCATGACGAGTGCAACGGCTCCGACGTGTTCGGCTCCGATATCTGCACCTGCCGCCCCTATCTGATTCACGGTATCGAGGAATGCGCGCGCGCTGGCCAGTCCGGCGGTCTCGGCATCATCATCTACAACCGCAAGGAAGGCCGTGCGCTCGGCGAGGTCACCAAATTCCTCGTCTACAACGCGCGTAAGCGCCAGGAAGGCGGCGACGCCGCTGCGCAATATTTCGAGCGCACCGAATGCGTCGCCGGCGTGCAGGATGCGCGCTTCCAGCAATTGATGCCGGATGTGGTGCACTGGCTCGGCCTCAAGCGCATAGATCGCTTCATTTCCATGAGCGACATGAAGCATGATGCGCTGACCAGTCAGGGCGTCGAAATCGTCGAGCGTGTGCCGATCCCCGACGACATGATCCCGGCCGATGCGCATGTGGAGATCGCCGCCAAGAAGGCGGCCGGCTACTTCACGCCGGACCCGGTGACGCCGCAGGATCTGATCGACTCCGTCGGTCGCGGGCTTGAGAAGTATTGAGATATCAGCAGTGAATCCCCAGACCCCGGAAGCCTCTGCCGCCCTCTCTCTACTGTCAGCTCACGCCGTGCGCACCCGTGCGCAACGCATGCTGACCCTCGGCCTCGACGACAAACTTCCGAACTTCCGCATCGATCTGACGCGCATGGACGACGTGATCAATCTGGTGCTGGACACGACGCGCGCCTCCTATCCGTCGCTCGATGTCCCGTTCCATTCGCGCTGGCGTCACTTCGTCAATGCCGGCGACGATCGCTGGGCCGATGTCGCGGGCGGCATTTCATGGCCTGATCGCGCAGCACGCGGGCGCGCGGAATTCGATCTCGCCATCGCCAGCGTGTTCCTCGATGCCGGGGCCGGTCCAACCTGGCGCTATACCGATCCCCAAACCGGCGCGGCCATCGGCCGCTCCGAAGGTCTCGGTCTTGCGAGCCTCGCGATGTTCGCCGGCGGCACGTTCTCTGCCGATCCCGCGCAGCCACTGCGCGCCGATGCCAGCAAGCTTGCACAGCTCGACGTCAGCGATCTCAAGCGCGGCATGCAGGTCTCCGACACCAATCCAATGGTCGGCATCGACGGCCGCGCCGATCTGCTGCGCCGGCTTGGCGAACACGTCGCGTCGAAGCCCGATGTGTTCGGTATCAGGGATAGGCCGCGGCCCGGCGGATTGTTCGACCGCCTGGCGTCGCTGGCTGACAATGGCCGCCTACCCGCTCCCACCATCCTCTCGGAATTGCTGCTGCAACTTGGTCCGATCTGGCCGTCGCGGCTGACGCTGGACGGCATCGCGCTGGGTGATTGCTGGAAGCATCCAGCGATGACGACCTCGGATGCGACGAGCGGCCTTGTGCCCCTGCACAAGCTGTCGCAATGGCTGGCCTATTCGCTGATCGAACCACTGCAGACCGCAGGCATCGATGTGACCGATATCGACGGGCTCACGGGATTGGCCGAATATCGCAATGGTGGCCTTTTCGTTGATGGTGGCGTCCTGAAATTCCGCGATCCTGCTGACGCCACGCGTGAGCACGACGTATCGTCGCCGCTGGTCGTGGAATGGCGGGCACTGACCGTGGCGCTACTTGACCGCGTCGCCGGCGGCCTGCGACAAAGACTGAAGCTCGACGCGACGTCGCTGCCGCTGGCCAAGGTGCTCGAAGGAGGCACATGGGTCGCCGGCCGCATCCTGGCGCGCGAGCGCCGCGAGGATCATTCGCCGCCGGTGAAGGTCATCAGCGACGGTACGGTTTTCTAGATCAAAGACGGTTTTACACTCTCGCAACGGATGAGGTTCATGGACGGCGTCACGATCGTTAATCACCCGCTGGTGCAGCACAAGCTGACGCTGATCCGCGACAAGAACCGCTCGACCAAGGGCTTTCGCGAACTCCTCAACGAAATTGGCATGTTGCTGTGCTACGAGGTGACGCGCGACCTGCCGCTCACCGATGTCGAGATCGAAACGCCGATCATGAAGATGACCGGCAAGGAAATCGCCGGCAAGAAGCTGGTCTTCGCACCGATCCTTCGCGCAGGCCTCTCTTTCGTCGAAGGCATGATCGGCCTCGTCCCATCAGCGCGTATCGCGCATATCGGCCTCTATCGCGATCCCGAAACGTTTGTGGCCGTGGAATACTTCTTCAAGGCTCCCACCAATCTCGACGAGCGCCTGGTGATCGTCATCGATCCGATGCTGGCAACGGCGAACACGGCGGTGGCCGCCATCGATCGCATCAAGGAACGCGGCGCCAAGGACATCCGCTTCGTCTGCCTGCTGGCGGCGCCGGAAGGCATCGAACGCCTGCGCGGCTATCATCCGGACGTGCCGATCTGGACCGCGGCCATCGACGACCGGCTCAACGACCACGCCTATATCGAGCCGGGTCTCGGCGATGCCGGTGACCGTGCTTACGGCACCAGGTAACGACGCGCGGCGATACGCGGGCGGCTCCCACCGCGCGCGCTTCCCTGGACAGCGGCTCAGTTGATCATCAGTAACCAGGGCATCACGACCAGCAGCAAGCCGGCGAAATAGATCAGCCCGAAGATCAGGCCGAACTTCCAGAAGTCGGCCTTGCCTATATAACCGCTGCCAAAATACATCGGCGCCGGTCCGGTGGCATAGGGCGAGATCACGCCCATCAAGCCGAGCGAATAGATACAGAGCAATGTCAGAGTCGACATTGGGATTCCGGGAACGCTCGACCCTACCGCGAGCACGACAGGCAGCATCGTCGCCGCGTGCGCCGTAATGCTCGAGAAAAAATAGTGGATCCAGAAGAAGATCGAGACCAGCAGGATCATCGCGATGGTCGGGCTGAATGTGGCGAGTGGAGCCGCCAGGCCGGCGGCAGCCCATTTGATGAAGCCGATATCGTTGAGGCCGGATGATAACGTCAGCAGCGATGTGAAGTAGAAAAACACCTCCCACGCTGCTTTCTCGGCGATGATGTCGGAAAACGTGATCACGCCGGTGACGAGCATCAGCGAGATCACAACGAACACCACCATGGTCGCATTGATGAAGTTCGAACCGACGCCAGGCAACGAGATGTCGGGATTGGATCCGGTGATCCACAGGAACATCGCAAGCACCACCAGTCCGGCCATGATCCATTCACTGCGCGACAACGCCCCCATCGACGCGAGTTCGCTCGCGCTCCACGCCACGATCTCCGGGCTTTCTTTCACCTCTGGTCGGCAAATTGCGTAGCTCAGCAGTGGCAGAAGCAAAATAAGCGGCACGCCGAGCGGCGCGAAACCGATGAACCACTGTGACCAGCCTACGTCCACACTCACGATCTTCTTGGCGATGCTCAGTGCAGCCGCATTGGGCGCAAGTGCGGTGAGGAACATCGAGCTCGTGACTGCAGTCGCCGCGAATGCGGTCCACATCACATAGGTTCCGATCTTGCCGGCTGTCGGACCCGGCTCCGATCCGTAGATCTTCGGGATGTTGCTGACAATCGGATAGACTGTGCCGCCGCTGCGCGCGGTGTTCGATGGCGTCGCCGGCGCGAGAACCAGATCGGACAGCGCAACGGCGTAACCCAGTCCCACCGTGTTGCGCCCGAGGCCGCGAACCAGCAGCAAGGCCAGACGCCTGCCAAGACCGCTCTTGCGATAGCCGATCGAGAATACGAAGGCGCCGACGATCAGCCACACCGTGCTTTCGGAGAATCCGCTCAGCATCCAGCGCAGCGACTTGTTAGGATCGTGTTCGACATATCCCATCACGCCCGCAAAGGTCAGACCGATCAGACCGACCGCGCCAACGGGCATGGACTCCAAAATCAGGCCGGTAATCACCGCAGCGAAAACCGCAAAATAATGCCACTGATTTGTGACAAGCCCCGCCGGGATCGGGGTGACGTACAGCACCAGCCAGACGGCCAAAGGTGCGATCTTCTTCCAGCTCAATGACACAGCCCATCCTCCCGCGAACTGATCTGCCGTGCCTGCGACACACGTCTTGCAACGTAACACCAGTTTTTGCCTGCCGAGCAATCGGCCACACGAGCTGCGCTGTATGTATCACCATGTTAAAGCGTGCTGCTCTCTCCCTTCGCATCCGCAACAAGCGTCGCGCTGGCATGCAGCCGCGTCACGCTCGGCGTCCCCCCTGCGGGGTGGGTGAAGCTGCCGATCACGAGCACATTCCGCTCGCGCAGGGATGCCAGTGTGCGGGCGAGGCGCAAATGGTGCGCGGGTCCCAGATGGGTCTGGATCGCACGCCTGGCGGCGTCCATTGCATCTATCTGGCTCGGCAAAAGCGGTGATCTCAAAATCCAGAAAGACTCGGACCTTGGCCGGCGGGTTTCTGCCAAGCCGCCCTGGCAACCGTCCCGAGATTTCAGCGTGCCGAACTGACGCGCTTCTCCTCGCCGCTATGCGACGGCACGGATTGGCTGTCGACCACGGCACGCCCCTGCGTGATTAGCCGTGCGCCGCGCTGATCCAGCGTGTGGATCCACAGCCAGTTGATCGCAACCGCAAGACGATTACGCAGCCCGATCAGGAAGTAGATATGGGCAATGCCCCAGATCCACCACGCCAGCGCGCCGCGTAGCCTGACGCGGCCGAAGTCGATCACGGCGAGCTTCTTGCCGATCTGTGCGAGACTGCCGTCGTGCGAATAGCGAAACGGCGCGGGTGTCTCACCACGCAAACGTTGTTTGATTGCTGACGCCACATAGCGCCCTTCCTGCTTGGCGGCCGGGGCAATGCCGGGTACCGGCTTGCCATCAGGGGCAGCAATGCTCACGGTGTCACCGACAGCGAATATCGCGGGATGCCCCGGCACTGTGAGATCCGGATTGACCTGCAGACGTCCGGCACGATCGGCGGCCACATTCAGCCATTCAGCAGCCGGCGACGCGCGCACGCCTGCCGCCCAGATGATCGTCCTGGCGCCGAGTGTCTTGTCGCCATAGACAACGCCATCGATGTTACAATCCGACACCGCATGTCCGAGCGCGACTTCGACGCCGAGTTTCTCCAGCGAGCGTTGCGCATAGGCCGACAGTTCTTCGGGGAACCCCGCAAGCACCCGCGACCCCGCTTCGATCAGCACCACGCGGGTCTCGCGCGTATCGATATTGCGGAAGTCCTCCGGCAAGGTCACGCGCGCCAGCTCGGCGATGGTGCCGGCGAGCTCGACGCCGGTTGGTCCGGCGCCGATGATCACGAAGGTGAGCAGCGCCGCGCGCTTCGCAGGGTCGCTCTCGCGTTCGGCGCGCTCGAAGGCTGTAAGGATACGGCGACGGATGGTCGTCGCATCTTCCAGCGTCTTCAGGCCCGGCGCGAACGGCTCCCATTCGTCATGGCCGAAGTAAGCGTGACCAGCCCCCGTGGCGAGCACCAGGGTGTCATAGGGCAGCGCCTGCCGGTCATCGAGCAGCACCCGGCGCGCCGCCGCGTCTACGCCGGTCACGGTGCCGAGCAGTGTCGTCACATCCTTGCGTCCACGCAACAGATAACGGATCGGCCAGGCGATCTCCGACGTTGCCAGCGACGCGGTCGCGACCTGATACAGTAGCGGCTGAAATAGATGATGATTGCGGCGATCGACAATGGTGATGCTGACGTCTGCGCCGGTCAGCCGATACACCGTCTCCAACCCGCCGAAGCCGGCTCCGACAACGACCACGCGATGAGGTGTTGTCGCTCTGATCGATGCCTTGCCGTCGATTGTCACGATATTCGTCATGGTGAACAGGCTCCCTGCCTGCATCCTGATAGCTATGTCCGTCGCCCGAACAATCAAGCAACAATCAGGCGTGCCAGGCCGGTTGTTGAGCGGTTCCAGATTGATCAGCGCGCGTTGGCGTCAGTGTGCCCTGCGCGGCCAGGACCGATCCAATAAGTAAGCCAAATACCGGGCATAAGCATTGCTTGGTTCGTGGTCCCGATCCCCGAGGCTACATCAATCCGCTCGGCGCTTGTCGAGCGCAGAGACCGTCGCCCGGGCGGCCTCGGCCTGCTATGCTGTCCGCATGAGCTCACGCGACTCCGCCTCGTCCGAGGTCACGCCCGAACTGCTGCTGCGCGCCTATGCCTGCGGCATCTTCCCGATGTCGGAAAGCGCCGACGATCCCGGCCTGTTCTGGGTCGAGCCCGAGATGCGCGGCGTCATTCCGCTGGATGGTTTTCGCATCAGTTCACGTCTCGCCCGCACCGTGCGCTCCGACGTTTTCACGGTGACCGTCAACACCGCCTTCAAGCGCGTGATGGCCGAATGTGCCGCGCCAAAGCCGGGCCGCGAGGATACCTGGATCAACACGCGTATCCGCGATCTCTATGGTGAGCTTCATGAGATGGGCCACGCGCACAGCGTCGAAGTCTGGCAGGACAATACTTTGGCCGGTGGGCTCTATGGCGTCTCGCTCGGCCGCGCCTTCTTCGGCGAGAGCATGTTTCACCACGCACGCGATGCTTCCAAAGTGGCGCTGGTGCATCTCGTAGCGCGGTTGCTCGCCGGCGGCTTCAAGCTGCTCGACACGCAATACGTCACCGATCACCTGCTGTCATTCGGCGCGCAGGAAGTCCCCCGTGCGCGCTATCGCAAGCTGCTCGACGCATCGCTCGACGGCATCGCGGAGTTCGACAGACTGCCGGTAGATTTTCCGCTCAAGGGCGCGACGGTGCTGGACATCATCACGGGACGGAACGACGCCTCTTAAGACGCCCCGTAGCGTTTACTGCCGGAACGCGGGGAAGCCCGGCGGCGGCTGCAGGGGCTGCTGCTGGGCGCGCGGCTGCTGCTTCGGCGGGGCGCGCTTCTGGGCCGGCGGCGGCGCGCGTGGTGCTTCGGGCTGTGTCGTCGCAACGGTGGCTTCCGGCTGCTTACAGTCGGTCAGCCAGATGTCGTAGATAGGATGCTCGACGCCGTGCAGGCCGGGGCTGGCCGCGAACATCCAGCCTGAGAAGATCCGCTTCACTTCACCCTGCAGCGTGATTTCGTCGACCTCGACGAAGGCGTCTGTATTCGCGGCCTCAGTGGCCGGACGCGTGTAGCAGGCGTCGGTCTTCACCCGGAGCGCGCCGAACTGCACGGTCTCGCCAATGTCGGCGTCGAAATTGATGATACGGCCGGTGATTTTGTCCAATCCCGAGAAGCTCGCCTTCTTGTTGACGATCTTCTGCGCCGGCGGCTCGGTCACCACCTCGTCGCCGGGCTGCAGTGTCGCAGGCGTCGGCGGCGCCACCTTCGGCGGCTGGCGGCCACCGGGAGTGGCGGCGGGCGGCGCATTGGCGACGCCGGGCTGTTGCTGCCCTGGCGCGGCCGGCTGCAGGGCCTGTCCCTGCCCCGGCGGATTCTGCGGAACGACCGTGGTGTTGCTGCCGGGCGGCGGTGCCAGCGGCTGCGACTGCACGGCGCCCGGCGGCGGCGCGCCCATGCCCGGACGCGTCGGCAGGAGACGGCCCTGCGGCAGTTCCGGCACCTCTTCCTCGTCGTCCATGGGCGGCGGCGGTTGCTGGCCACGCGGCACGGCACCCGGCGGCCGTGGCGGCGTGTCACCGAACAGCGGACCAAACTGCGCCTGCGCAGGTGCAGGCGACAGTGAGGTGGCGGCCAAAAGGGCCGCAAATCCGGCAAGGGTCAGGGTTCGAAACATGCGGCGCGGCTCAATCGAGAATCAGGCTCGCGACATTGTATTTGAATGGCCGCGTAATCGCCTCCGGTTAACACGTGGAATGCGGCGGCGAAAGGGCACCCTGCTCCCCATACCGCCCGGCTGGTCAGGTCATTCTCCCCGTGAAATAGTCCACATCAGGCAGGCGCGCGATGCGCGACCGGCCATTAATCCGGAACAAACCGGAGCATGGGGAGAGCATTCAATATGGCTGATGGAATCCGTCTGGACGGTAGGGTAGCCGTCGTTACCGGCGCGGCCGGGGTGATTGGCACCGAGACCATCAAACTACTGGCGGCGCGCGGCGCCAGGATCGTCGCGGTGGATCGCGATGCCGGCGCATTGCAGCGCGCGGTCGCAGAACTCCCCGCCTCCGCCGAAGCGCTCGCTCTCACAGCCGACGTGACGAGCGAGGAAGACGTCATCGGCTATGTCGCCGCCGCCGTGAAGCGCTTCGGCACCATCGACATCTTCTACAACAATGCCGGGATCGAAGGCACGATCACGCCCATCGTGAAGATGTCGCTTACCGACTTCCGGCGGGTACTCGACGTCAATGTGGTCGGCGTCTTTCTCGGCATGAAACACGTGCTGCCGGTGATGCTGAAGGCCAACAAGGGGTCGATCATCAACACTGCGTCCATCGCCGGCGTCATCGGCTCGGCCGAAGTCGCCGTCTACAGCGCCAGCAAACACGCAGTGATAGGCCTCACCAAGAGCGCGGCGCAGGAATGCACCGGCACCAATGTACGTGTGAACTGCGTTTGCCCCGGCCTGATCGACAGCCGCATGCTGAGTGCGATTGTGGACGCACGCGTCGGCCGCGGCGCGCCTGCCCCAGTCGAGAAGGTTGTCGATCGCGTGCCGCAGCGCCGGCTCGGCCTCGCCAGGGAAGTCGCCCCGATCGTCGCCTTCCTCGCCTCCGACGATGCGAGCTACGTCACCGGCTCCGCCTACACGGTCGACGGCGGCCGCACCTCCGCCTAAACATCTAAAAACCAAGAGCAGATCACATGCCCGTCGTTCTCGATCCCGATGCCGCCGCCGTCCTCAACGTGTTTCGCGATGCCGGCCGTCCGCCCTATGAGACCATCTCGCCCCAGGAAGCGCGCGAGTGGTATTTGAAAGCGCGCCCCGTCGCCAATCCCGAACCGCCTGAGCTGGCCTCCGTCACCTCCATGACGGTGCCCGGCCCGGCCGGTGCTATTCCCGTGCGCCTCTACACACCAAAGACCCTGCGGAAAAAGGATGGCATGTCGCCGTGCCTGGTGTTCTTCCATGGCGGCGGCTGGGTGATCGGCGATCTCGACTCCCACGACGTGGTGTGTCGCATTCTCGCGCATGAAGGCGAGATGATCGTGACCTCGGTCGACTATCGCCTCGCGCCGGAGAACAAGTTTCCGGCAGCCATCGACGACGCCATTGCTGCGACGCGCTGGATTTCCGACAATGCCGTGCAGCTCAATGTGGATGCGAAGCAGATCAGCGTCGGCGGCGACAGCGCCGGCGGCAATCTTGCAGCCATCGTAGCCATCGATGCGCGGGACAATGGCGGGCCGAAGCTTGCCGGCCAATTGCTGATCTATCCCGCCACCGATTTTCGCATGAGCCATCCCTCGCACAGCGAGCCGGAGACGAGTTGCCTTCTGACGCACAATGTCATTCGCTGGTTCGCCGACCACTATCTCACCAGCAAGGCTGACGTGGACAACTGGCGGGCGTCACCTGCCCGCATGGACAAGCTCGCGGGCCTGCCGCCGGCCTATGTCATGACCGCCGGTGCCGATCCGCTGCGCGACGAAGGCGATGAATATGCCAGGCGCCTGTCCGACGCGGGCGTGGCCGTGGAATATAAGACCTATCCCGGCCAATTCCACGGCTTCATCACCATGGGCAAGATCCTGCTCAAGGCGAATACGGCACTCCATGAGATGGGGGAATGGCTGAAAGGGTTGGGCTAGCGCGCTGACGGCGCCCCAGGAGCAATCGCGATGAAGAAGCCGGAAAAGATCGCACCCGGCGGTCCGGTCAGGGGCCGTTGCCTGTGCGGCACGGTTCAGTTCGAAATCGATTTTCCGGCGCGCTGGGCGTGGCACGATCATTCCCGCGCAACACGACAGGCGCATGGCGCGGCCTATGCCACCTATGTCGGCAGCTGGCGCAAGCGTTTCCGCATCACCGCAGGCGAAGCGGAGATTACACGCTTCGAAGACAAGGCGTCGGGAGCCGCGCGAAGCTTCTGCACGCAATGCGGCACGCCGGTGTTTTACGAGCGCGCCCGCTCGCCGCACATGGTCAACATTCCCCGCGCGTTATTCGGCAGCCGCACCGGCCGGCAGCCCCTTTATCATATCGGCATCGAGGAGTTACAGGAGTGGACCTATACCGGCGAGCCCCTGGTTCCACTCAAGGGTTTTCCGGGCGTCGTCTGGAAGCGTCCGGGAAGAAAGAAGAAACGGACTCCCAACGACGAACCGTTCTAGGTTTTCGGTTTTCTGCGCTGCTGGATGGTCTGCTGCCGCGACGGAGCCGGTCTCAGCCAGTCCGAATTGCCAAGCGCATGCTTCACGCAGTCATGGATGTGGGTGTGCAGCAGTCTTCGCGCCTTCGCGGAATCCCGTGCCAGCGCAGCATTCATCAATTCGCGATGCTCGACGGCGGCGACCTCGCCGCGAAACACGACGGCGAGCATCTGGTAGCGCAGATACTTGTCGTAGGCCGCGGACAACGCATCGAGCAGCACCTGCGATCCGCAGGCTGCGATCAGCGCGCGGTGAAATTGCCAGTCGCACTGCTTCCAGGCCTCGGTCTTCGATTTGTCGCCGGCCAGCATGGCCTTTTCCATGGCGGACAGCTTGTGATGGGCCGAGACCACCAGCGCTTCCCAATCGAGATCGCCTGACTTGAACGACTGCTCGATGGCATGGCCTTCGAGCAGTTCGCGAAGCTCAGCTATCTGCTGGAATTCCGTGGCCGAGATCGAGGTGACCTCGAAGCCGCGCTGGCCCTCTGCGACGACAAAGCCTTCCGAACACAAACGGTTCAGCGTCTCGCGCAGCGTCGAGACGCTGGTGCCATAGGCAACGCTCATCTTCTCCAGCTTCAGCTTCTGGCCGGGCTCAAGCGTGCCGAAAATCACGTCGTTGCGGATACGCCGATAGGCGCTGTCGCCGACGGTCTCTCCGGCGCGATCCGCAATGGGGGTATCCAGCATGAAATGTCCTGGTGACGAGGAATGGTCGCGTTGCGCCACCATACATCATCCCGCGCCTCAGATACAAATCATCATAGATAATGTAAAATATAGGTTGATTTTTGTTCTGTCGTAGATGACGGTGACGTCAAGAAGTAAAAATACCATCCAAGGGAGCTTCAACATGTCCGCACACTCGAAGTCAGCCGTCTGGCTTGCCGCCATCGCCGCCACCCTCGCCATCGCCGGCGGCCCTGCATCCGCGCAGGTGCAGGAGCGCACGATCCGCTGGGGTCACCTCAACAACACCGATCATCCCGTCAGCAAGGGCGTGCAGAAGTTCACCGAACTCGTTGCGGCCAAGAGCGGCGGCAAGATGAAGGTGCGCGAATATCCCGCCAACCAGCTTGGCTCCGAGATGCAGCAGCAATCCGCACTGCGCGCCGGCACGCAGGAAATGCAGTCGCCGGCCACGACGTCGCTGGTCGGCATAGTCAAGGATTACGGGCTGATCGATTTCCCGTTCATCGTCTCGACGCCGAAGCAGGCGGATGCATTGCTGGATGGTCCGCTCGGCTCGGCCCTGCTTGCCAAGCTGCCGGAGAAGGGTCTGATCGGTCTGGGCTACTGGGATCTCGGCTTCCGCAACGTCACCAACAGCCGCCGCCCGATCACCAAGGGCGAGGATCTCGACGGCATCAAGATCCGCGTGATCCCGAACCCGGTCTATCTCGAGACCTTCAAGGCATTCAACGCCAATCCGGTGCCGATGAGCTTCTCCGAGCTCTACACCGCGCTGGAAACACGCACGGTGGACGGCCAGGAAAATCCGTTCTCGGTGATCCTGTCGAACAAGTTCTACGAGGTGCAGAAGTATCTCAGCGTCACCAACCACACCTATTCGACCAACATCATCCTGGTCAGCAAGGTGTTCTGGGACAAGCTCTCCAAGGACGAGCAGAAGATCCTGCAGGATGCCGCCAATGAGGCGCGCGACTATCAGCGCAAGGTCAGTCGCGATGCAGCCACGGCTTCCGTCGGCGAGCTGAAGGCCAAGGGCATGGAAGTCAACGAGATCGCGCCGGCCGAACTGAACAAGATGCGCGACAAGACCAAGCCGATCGCAGCGAAATTCTCTGCCGACTACGATCAGGACATCGTCAAGCTGTTCAATAGCGAACTCGAGCGCGTCCATAAGGACTGAGATTCCTATCGCTGACTGCAACCACGCGGCGACCCCACGCTCACTGCGAAAGCATCCATGTCCGCTTCATCAACTTCTGCGACAAGCAGGATCGTCGAAGCCTATTACCGGTCAATCAAGATCGTCATGGCGGTGTTGCTTGCCGCCATGGTGGTTCTGGTATTCGGCAATGTGGTTCTACGTTACGTCTTTAACTCGGGCATCGCCATTTCCGAGGAGCTATCGCGCTGGCTGTTCGTCTGGATGGTGTTTCTCGGCGCCATCGTCGGCCTCCGCGAACACGCCCATCTCGGCGTCGACAGTTTCGTGAAGCTGCTGTCGCCGATGGGCCGTAAGATCTGCTACGCGCTTAGCCATACGCTGATGCTCTACGCCTCTGTATTGCTCACCGAAGGCTCATGGAAACAGACGGTGCTGAACTGGGACACGACGGCCCCGGCCTCGGGCCTCTCCATCGGCTTGTTCTACGCCGCTGGTCTCGTCTTCGGCGTCGCCTCGATCCCGATCCTGCTGCATGACCTCTATCGCCTGCTCACCGGCCAGCTCGCCACGTCGGAGCTGATCGCCATCAGCGAGTCCGAGGAACAGGTCCCGGCAACGTCATCTGACGCCAACAGGAACGACCGCCGATGACCATCAGCATCTTCACCTTCTCGCTGCTCGGCGCGATGGCCATCGGCATGCCGATCGCATTCGCCCTGATCATCTGCGGCGTCGCGCTGATGACCTATCTGGATATATTCGACTCCCAGATCATCGCGCAGAACGTCATCAATGGCGTCGATTCCTTCCCGCTGATGGCGGTGCCGTTTTTCATCCTGGCCGGCGAGATCATGAACACCGGCGGCCTTGCCCGGCGCATCCTGAACTTCGCCATCGCCATTGTCGGCCATCTGCGCGGCGGTCTCGGCTATGTCGCGATCCTGACCTCCTGCATCCTGGCATCGCTATCTGGGTCTGCCGTTGCCGACGCCGCCGCGCTCGGCGCATTGCTGGTCCCGATGATGGTTGCGGCCGGGCATAACCGCGCCTCCGCAGCCGGCCTCGTCGCCGCCGGCGGCATCATCGCGCCGGTGATCCCGCCTTCGATCGGATTCGTGATCTTCGGCGTTGCCGCCGGCGTTTCCATCTCAAAACTGTTTCTCGCCGGCGTGGTGCCGGGCCTGATGCTCGGTGGCAGTCTGTGCTTTGCCTGGTGGTGGGTTGCACGCAATGAGAACTCGGTAAGTCCGCCGCGCCAGAGCCTGGCGCAGATCTTTCGCGCGCTGATCGATGGCTTCTGGGCCTTGATGCTGCCGATGATCATCATCGTCGGCCTCCGCTTCGGCATCTTCACACCGACCGAAGCTGCCGTCGTCGTCGCAGTCTATTCCTTCATCGTGGCAACGTTCGTCTATCGCGAGTTGACGCTCGCGCAGCTGATGAACATCCTGATCAGTTCAGCCCAGATCACTGCCGTGGTGATGTTCCTGGTCGCGGCAGCACTCGTGTCGTCGTGGCTGATCACGGTGGCCGAAATTTCCGGCCAGATCGTCGAACTCGCCCGCCCCTTCATGGGCAACCAGACGCTGCTGATGATCGTGTTGATGATCATCGTCGTCATCGTCGGCACCGCACTCGACATGACCCCGACCATCCTGATCTTGACGCCCGTGTTGATGCCAATCGTCCGCGAGGCCGGCATCGACCCGGTCTATTTCGGGGTGCTGTTCATCATCAACAACGCGATCGGACTGATCACACCACCCGTCGGCGTGGTGCTCAATGTGGTGTGCGGCGTGGCGAAGGTGAGCATGGACGAGATCATGCGCGGCGTCTGGCCGTTCATGATCGCACAATTGGTGGTGCTGGCGCTGCTGACGCTGTTTCCGTCGCTCGTGATGGTGCCGGCGAAATGGCTCGGCGGCTAGAAGGAAGTTCGATAATGAAACGCGTGATGATCCTCAACGGTCCCAACCTCAACCTGCTCGGCGTGCGGGAGCCGCATATCTACGGAACCACCACGCTCGACCAGATCAAGGCCAGCTGCGAGGAACAGGCCGTCAAACTCAAATTGACGCTGGCGTTCCACCAGTCGAACCACGAGGGCGTTCTAGTCGACCTCATCCAGTCAGCCCGTCAGGATGCCGACGCCATCATCATCAATCCTGCGGGCTATTCGTTCACCTCGATCGCCATGCTCGATGCCATGAAAGCGTTCGAGGGACCGATCGTGGAGCTGCACATTTCGAACATCCACGCGCGCGACAAGTATCATCGCCATTCTGTGCTCTCGCAGGCTGCCACCGCTGTGATCTGCGGTCTCGGACCGTACGGCTATGTCGCAGCCATGCTAGCGGTCGCGCAGATGCCTACGCGTTGATCTCGCCGGGCCGATGCGGCCTTCATTCGCGGATCAACATGCTCTGGGGCTTGGTGAGTACGTCGGGGTGGAGAATGGCGGCAAGGGTCGCTGCAGGCAGCAAACCTTTTTCCAGCACCAGATCGTAGACGCTGCGGCCGGTCGCATGGGCCTCGACCGCAACGGCAGTGGCATTGGCGTAGCCGATATAGGGATTGAGCGCAGTGACGAGACCGATCGAATTCTCGACATAGGCGCGGAGACGCTCGCGGTTCGCCGTGATACCGGAGACACAACGCTTCTCCAGCGTCAGGCAAGCCTCACGCAGATGGCTGACGCTCTTGAACAGGCTGTGCGCGATGATCGGCTCGAACGCGTTGAGCTGAAGCTGGCCAGCCTCGGCGGCGAAGGTCACCGTGAGATCGTTACCGATCACCTCGAACGCGACCTGGTTCACGACCTCGGGAATGACGGGGTTCACCTTCCCCGGCATGATCGAAGAGCCTGCCTGCACGGCCGGAAGATTGATCTCGTTGAGACCGGCACGCGGACCGCTGGACAGCAGCCGGAGGTCATTGCAGATCTTGGAAATCTTGACGGCCACACGCTTGAGCACGCCGGACAACTGCACGAACGCACCGCAGTCCTGCGTGGCTTCGATCAGGTTTACAGCGGTGACCAGCGGCATTCCCGTGATGGTGACGAGATGCTTGCAGACCAGCCGCGCATAGTCCGGATGCGACGCGATCCCGGTGCCGATGGCGGTCGCTCCCATGTTGATCTCACAGATCAGCAATGCCGCCTCGCACAGCCGATCCTCGTCTTCGCCGATCATGACGCCGTAAGTGCTGAACTCCTGACCGAGCGTCATGGGCACCGCGTCCTGCAACTGGGTGCGGCCCATTTTCAGGACATCCTTGAACTCTTCGGCCTTGCGTTCAAATGCCTGACGAAGCACCGCCATCGCATCGATCAGGTGAAACACACCGTGATAGGTCGCGATCTTCAACGCCGTGGGATACACGTCGTTGGTGCTCTGGCTCATATTGACCTGTTCGTTCGGATGCAGGTGCTCGTAGTCGCCTTTGCCGTGACCGAGAATTTCCAGCGCACGATTGGCGATCACCTCATTCGCGTTCATGTTGGTGGAGGTCCCGGCGCCGCCCTGGATGACGTCCACCACGAACTGGTCATGCAGGCGACCGGCGCGAATTTCCTCGCAGGCAGCGATGATCGCATCGCCGCGCACCTTGTCGAGCAGCCCCAGCTCCATATTCGACAGCGCCGCCGCCTGCTTGATCGCGGCGAGCGCGCTGATGAGTTCGGGATAGATGGAAATCGGAATCCCGGTGATCGGAAAATTTTCGACGGCCCTCAGCGTATGAACGCCGTAATAGGCGTCGGCCGGAACATCGCGGTTGCCCAATAGGTCGTGCTCACTGCGCGTATCCTTGGTCATGTCGGATTTTCCTGAGTTGTCGCCGTGAACAAGCGATGATCTCGCCAGTCGTCCTCGTCCCCGATCATGCGCAGTGAGCTTTCGAAACTTAACGTCTCGAACTCACATGTTACGGCTATAGTGTATCCGCCCTAGCCCAATCGATCGAGTACAATCCGGCGCCGCCCTGAAGGCGGGCTCCCTCGAGATGGGCGGACGTGCTAGCCTATCTGACCGCAAAAGCCGACGGCTGGAAACAGCGCGAGGCCAAGCTCGAGCGCGCCACAGCGTGGCTCGCGCAACCGGTCGTCCAGAGCGGATGAGACGTTAAGAGCCTGGTGTCCAGGCCTGATAGTCGCCGGTCGCCTTCGGGCGGCGGCCAGAGGCGAGCGTGGAGCCTGACGGACGATAAGCGGCCGGGCTGCCGGTCAGGTTCGGCTGATGCGGCTTCTGCCATTCGCGCGGCATATAGGTCTCTTCGGTCGGCGGCACGTCCACCGTGTGGTGCATCCAGCCATGCCAGCCGGTCGGGATCTTGGTGGCTTCGGCATAGCCGTTATAGATGACCCAGCGGCGCTCGAAGCCCAGCGTCGGATCGATCTTGCCGCCCTTGGTACGGTAATATTTGTTGCCCTGCTCGTCGGTGCCGACCAGTTCGCCGAATCGCGACGTCCACAGGTTCGTCCCGAAGGTCGTCCCGCTCCACCACGTGAAGAATTTCAGCAGAAACTGTTTCATATTTTGAACCGTTCGAAGGTTTTCGTCGGGCTGTTGATGCCATCCGGGCCGCCAAATGTCCAGTTACCGCCGCGACCGATCGCCGCCTGCAACTGATCGTGACAAGCCTCGTATCAGCCTCCCCCGAACCCTACCTCCAAAGTACCGGTGATCGCAGAAACGGCGCAATCCATTCATGCCGCATACAGTTCCGGACGACCATCCTGTCATTGCGCAATAACCGCGTGGCGGCAGGGAACGGCAGTCCCTTCAGGGGGTTGAACATGCATCCCAGACAGGAGCAGACGATGACGAATTTGAAGATATTGAGCGTCGCGGCAGCGGTCGCTGTGGCCATCCCCGCCTTCGCAGTGACCCCCAGCTACGCACAGAACACCAAGGTCGTGGGCGTCGGCCCCGGCGGTGCGCGGACAATCGGCACGTTCTCTGGCGGCGGCGCGCGCTTTGTTGGCGGAGGTGGCGGTTGGCATGGCGGCCAGCGCCCCGGAGGTGGTGGTTGGAATCACGGCGGCGGCTGGCGCGGTGGTGGCTACCGTGGCGGCGGATTCGGCCCGGGCTTTGCAGCCGGCGCGATCATTGGCGGCGGACTGGCGGCCAGCAGCTATTACGGGAACTCGTATGGCTACTACGGCGGCAGCCCGTATTATGGCAGCTCCTACTATGACGATGCCCCGGAGGCCGTCGAAGTCGCTCCTGACACCGGCGGCGGTGACGTCGATTACTGCATCCGCACCTACAAGTCGTACAATGTGCGGACCGGTACGTATCTTGGCTATGACGGCCAGCGTTACGCCTGCCCATAGCATGACGATCTAAGCATTACGCAAAGGACGGTGCCTCGCGGCATCGTCCTTTGTCGTTTCTGGTTTGCGCCTGCCGTCTCAAGGTCTAAGAACGTGGATACAGCGCGCGGGAGACATTCAGGGAACTCGCGCGTAGTGTTTGTGGACATGTGGACCTATCTACCGGTTCGATGGGTCGACGACGTCGGGTGTGAGCAGGTTCAGTGGACGCGTCAGACAAGCCGAAGATCGCCAGGCTCCATCCCAATGAAGCCGAACGCCTCAAGGCGCTGCGCTCCTACGGGATTCTCGACACTGCCTTTGAGCCATCCTTCGACGACATCACCAAGATCGCCAGCTATGTCTGCCAGACACCGATCTCGATCATCAGCCTGGTCGATGACGGCCGGCAGTGGTTCAAGTCGGAGATCGGTCTTGGCGTGCGGCAGACGCCAATGGATCAGTCGATCTGCGCACATGCGATCCTCGAACACAGTTTTCTCGAAGTCGAGGACGTCACCGGAGACCCTCGCTTCAACTGCAATCCGCTGGTAACCGGCGAGCCGCATGTGCGCTTCTATGCCGGCGCGCTGCTCCGCACGCCCGACGGCTTGCCGCTCGGCACCGTCTGCGTGCTCGATGACAAGCCACGCGTACTGTCGACCGAGCAGCGCGAGGTGCTGGCCGCCCTCGCTCGCCAGGTCATGGCGCAGATGGAGTTCCGCCGCGCGCTGCATCTGTCGGATCGGCTTCAGCGCAATATCAGTCGGCTGATGGCGGTGGCAGGCCACGACCTGAAGCAGCCATTGCAGGTCATGATCATGGCGATCGACCGCATCCGCAACAAGCTGACCGACGAGAAGGATCGTGAGCGGCTCGGCTACGCCATCGATGCCGGCATGCGGATGGCGGAAGAGCTCGACCGTCTTGCCGAAACCTCGGTGATGGATGCCGGCTTTGGGATTCCGAACCTGCGATCGTTCCCTATCTCCGACGTGTTCGAGTCGATCATCGCCAACTGGCGCCTGCATGCCGACGCCAAAGGCCTCGACCTCGTCGTAATCCCCAGCAAGGCGCAGGTGGTCAGCGATCCCGGCATGTTGCGCGCCATCCTTGGCAATCTTGTCGGCAATGCCATCAAATATACCGATCACGGTCGCGTGCTGGTCGGCTGCCGCAAGCATGGCAATGCACTGACCATCGAGGTGCTGGACTCCGGCACGGGTATTCCCGCCGAACAGCTCAGCGCGATCTTTGACGCCTTCCACCAGATCAATCCGGCCAGCGAAGGTCTCGGCCTCGGACTGTCGATTGTGCGGCGGACGGCGGAGGCACTCGGCCATGTGATCGAGGTGAAGTCTGACCTCACCCACGGTTCGCATTTCACTGTGAAAGTGCCGTTGGCGGCGAAACCGCTCTAGCGACTACTCGCCCGCGTTGGGCGCCTGACGCGGGGGCGATGTCACGGGTGCAAAGCCCCATTCGTTGTTGCCGCGCAGGAAGGCGATCCAACCCCAGGCCGCGCCGGCGTGGCGGAGCAACTGAAAACTGAACGGTTCGAGGATCGCGGCGAACACCGCTGCGGCAAAGCTCGTCCGCGTGCGGCCGCCGGTCAGTCGTTGATAAAGGTGCACGGTCCAGAGATAGACCAGGAAATCCGCGACGATCTTCGCGGTGATCAGACCGAACACTGGCACGGCGATGGTGGTCTTGCCGGTAACGAGCAAAGCCAGCAGCAACACGAAGGCCGTGAGGCCGTAGATCGGCTGCAGCGTATCCAGCGCCTTGATCGGCAACATGCGCATGCCGAGCCGGCCATAGCGGCGATTGCCGGTCATGTCGCGATTCCAGTACTGCGTCTGCAGGAAGCCCGCGAACCAGCGCCGGCGCTGCCGCAGGAACGTCATGACGTGAGACGGCGCTTCAGTGCGCGCCAGCGACGTGCCAACCATCCGCAACTGCCAATCCAATCCGTGATCGACGGCATAGCGATGCATGCGGTGGGTCAGCTCATAGTCCTCGACAAGACACTCCGCATCGAAGCCGCCGACGGCCACCAGCGCCTCCCTGCGGAAGCCGGCAAAGGCGCCAGAGATCAGCAGCAGGCTGTTGCCGCGCATCCATGCGAAGCGCGAGATGATGTTGCGGATATATTCGTAGGTCTGGAACCACTGCATCACGCGGCCGCTGGCGCTGTCGTCGCAGACCGGCACGAGGATGCCGCCGGCCGCGACTAGCTTGGGATCGGCGCCAAAGGCCGCGCGCATTTCGGCGATGGCATCGTCAGCCAGAAACGTGTCGGCATCCAGCGTGATGACGATGTCGGTATCGGCCTTGAGGATCGCCGTGTTCAGCGCCCGCGCCTTGCCCTGATGCGGCAGGCGCAGCCATTGCAGCCTCGAACTGCCGAACTGGTCGATGCTGCTCTGGCCGACAGCCGGAATGGCGAGACCGTAGCGGTCACGGAGGAGCGTATCAGTTGCATCGCGCGAGCCGTCATCCGCGATCAGGATCAGATCCGGCGCATCGGATTGCCGTGCGATGGCGGCCAGCGCCTCCGGCAGATTCAGCGCCTCATTGTGCGCGGCTATCAGGATGCCCACCGATGGACGCGATTGCCCGGCAACCGCTGCAGATGGACCACGCGCAGACACTGCCAGCGGCAGCGTCTGCCACACCACATAGAGCATCAGCACCGTGTCATAGGCGATGTAGACCATGCCCGCTGA
Organism: Tardiphaga sp. 813_E8_N1_3; assembly: GCF_051811025.1. Taxonomy (NCBI): domain Bacteria; kingdom Pseudomonadati; phylum Pseudomonadota; class Alphaproteobacteria; order Hyphomicrobiales; family Nitrobacteraceae; genus Tardiphaga; species Tardiphaga sp. 813_E8_N1_3. The sequence goes on along the minus strand of NZ_JBPWQE010000001.1, from coordinate 2,484,501 downwards.
CCACGCCCAGATGCTGGTGAGGAAGAACGCGCGACCGAACAGCAGCGCCCATAGCGCGAGTACGACGAGATAGATCAGCAGGCTGATGAACGGCATCCGGCGCGGTGTGATACGCGGCGATGCGGCGGCGAAGGCCGCCTGAAGGGATATTGTCATGCCGTCAATTCAATCGCGCGTTCGAGCAAACCGATCCTGCGAGAGCTACGCGTGAATCGTGATCGAGTTGCGGAGCCGCGACTAAATAGCGCGTGATTGCGGTCACGACGAACACACAAAGTCGTCATGCCTCAAAAGACAAATCCTGTTTAAACTTATTCCATGCACGCACAGAAAATGCCGTTTCAACGTTACAGCCGCATCGCCATGATCCTGCACTGGCTGATTGCCGTTCTGATCACACTCAACGTCGCGCTGATCTGGAGCGTCAACCTCATTCCCGAGGACAACATCCGCTTCGTCGTCGATGCGCATAAGTCGTTCGGCATCACCGTGCTCGGCCTCGTGCTGATGCGCCTGCTGTGGCGCGCGGCGAACAGGCCACCTGATCTGCCCGAGACCTATCCGCCCGCCGAGAAGGCCGCCGCACGTGGTGCGCATCTCGCGCTCTATGTGCTGATGATCGGATTGCCACTGTCGGGCTGGATGCATGATTCCGCCTGGAAGGCCGCCGGCGAAATTCCGATGTATCTGTTCGGGCTGTTCCAGTGGCCGCGCATCGGCTGGATCATGAGTGTCGAGCCAGCCTTCAAGGAACGCCTGCACGACATCTTCGGCGGCCTTCACGTCTGGCTGTCCTATGCGCTCTATGCGCTGGTCGGCCTACACATCGCCGCCGCGCTAAAGCATCAGTTCTGGGACGGCCATCCCGAACTGCAGAGGATGTGGCCGGGTGGCGACGCGCCCGCGCCTAGCCCCTTGTCGCCAGCGCAACGCCCGCCAGCGTAAATACCAGGGCCGCGATCTGCATGGCGCCGAGCGGTTCCCGCAGGGCGATGGCCGAGCTGACCACGCCGATCACGGGCACCGCCATGGTCCCGATTGCGGCCACCGAGGCCGGCAACTGCTTGAGCGCCGCGAACCAGCAGACATAAGCGATGCAGAACCCCACCAGCACGACATAAGCGAGCAGCCCCCAGCCCAGCGGCGTCAGTGCTGAAAAATGCGGGCTTTCGAAGATCAGACCCAGCAACAGCACCGGCACACAACCGATCCCGATCTGCCAGGCGGATGACGTCACCAGTGGCAGCGTGAGCCCGAACTTCTTGGCCAGCACCGTGCCGAGCGCAAAGCCGAACCCGCCCAGCAGCGCCAGAGCGATTCCCGGGAGCTTCTCCGCGCTCGCGGCCAGGCCACCGCCCCCCATCAACGCGGCGATGCCGGCAAAGGCCATCAGCATGGCCACGATCCGCTGCATCGACAGGCGCTCGCCGAGGATCAGCCAGGCCAGTCCGGCAGCCCAGACCGGCATGGTGAACGCAATCACCGCGGCCTCGCCGGCCGGCAGCCACAGCAGCGACAAGCCGACGAAAGCCATCCAGCCGAACACGTTCAGGCCCGCCAGCACGACCAGATGCAACCATTGATGATGCGGCACGCGAAGACTCTCGCCGCGCCAGACGGCAATCCCGGCCAGCAGCAATGCTCCGACGATGCCGGTGCTGCCGCGCGCCGACAGCGGTGGCCATTCCGACAGCAGCGCTTTCGACACCGGCCAGTTCAGCCCCCAGGCGATCGACGCGATGGCGAGCAACACGAGACCGAAGGGAGCGATTCGCGCGCGCGAAACGGGGGGACTGGGCATTGTCATGGAGGGAACCGGCTGAGGAATCGGCGCGACCATGCGCGCAATCCGGAGGCCTGACCACTGCCGGTGGAGGGAACCTGACCGCCAACCGCCGCTGCGTCTGAGTCCCCCCAAACGCAATCCCTGGATGACAAAATAAAGTTGGGCTGTGAACAGTGGGCGCAGCTCGGATTCCGGACAGTTTTAGAAATATTTTTGACTTCCGAATCCATGAGGACTCACTGATACTTGCCCCCAATCGAGGCGCGCTCTGCCCCCTTGGTTATCCACCCTTTCCACCATATTTAGTATTTGATTCAGGAACCCCGACTACTCCTTGACGGGTGAGATCGGTTTGGCCTAGTTTTCGAACTGTTCGGCGCGGGTCGTTTTTTGTCCCGCCGGACGCTCCCAAACGGGTTCCAGATTGACCGCTCCGTCCTCCAGTCGAGGCTACGGGATCGGGGATTTGCGTCCTGGAATCCGGGCCGGAAAGTCGGCGCTTGGAGCATTAAAAAACGGGCCGGAAACCGGCTCAAACAGCGTGGTGAGGCGTTAGGATCGGGTCGACCTGCAGTTGCAAGGAAAGCCAGATCCGGGAAGCATGACCCCGGCAGTCCCGGGTGGCCGAGATGACGGCCAGCACATGCTCCACAGAGATAAACAGGACCGGTTCACCCGGCCAAGCTGCGGCGAATTTGGGGCAACCCGGACGTCGCTAACAGAAATCGCCGATGCCGCCAGATGGGGTGTCGGGCTTAAGACGGGGCACGACCACGATGCAGATTCAACGCCGCTACACCACCGAAGGACAGTCGCCCTATGCCGGGATCGACTTCCGCCACACCACGTCCGAGATCCGCAATCCGGATGGCTCCGTGGTGTTCAAGCTTGAAGGCGTTGAAGTGCCCGACTCATGGTCGCAGGTCGCCTCCGACGTGCTGGCCCAGAAGTATTTCCGCAAGGCCGGCGTCGCCGCGAAACTGAAGAAGGTCGAGGAAGAGACCGTACCGTCGTGGCTGTGGCGCTCGGTGCCGGACACCGAGGCCCTCGCCACTTTGCCCGAGAAAGAGCGCTTCGTCTCTGAACTCTCGTCCAAGCAGGTGTTCGACCGCCTCGCTGGCTGCTGGACCTATTGGGGCTGGAAGGGCAGCTACTTCACGTCGGAAGCCGACGCCCACGCCTTCCATGACGAACTGCGCTACATGCTCGCCAAGCAGATGGTCGCGCCGAATTCGCCGCAGTGGTTCAACACCGGCCTGCATTGGGCCTACGGCGTCGATGGTCCCGGCCAGGGCCACTATTACGTCGACTGGAAGACCGGCAAGCTGACCAAGTCGAAGTCGGCTTACGAACATCCGCAGCCGCATGCCTGCTTCATCCAGGGCGTCGAGGACGATCTGGTCAATGAAGGCGGCATCATGGACCTGTGGGTGCGCGAAGCCCGCTTGTTCAAATACGGCTCGGGCACCGGCTCGAATTTCTCGAAGCTGCGCGGCGAAGGCGAGAAGCTGTCGGGCGGCGGCCGCTCGTCTGGCCTGATGTCCTTCCTGAAGATCGGCGATCGCGCGGCCGGCGCCATCAAGTCGGGCGGCACCACGCGCCGCGCGGCCAAGATGGTGGTGGTCGATGCCGACCATCCGGATATCGAGACCTATATCGACTGGAAGGTGAAGGAAGAGCAGAAGGTCGCGGCCCTCGTCACCGGGTCGAAGATGAACCAGAAGCACCTCAAGGCCATCCTGAAGGCCTGCGTGAACTGCGAAGGTTCGGGCGACGACTGCTTCGATCCCGAGAAGAACCCGGCGCTGCGCCGCGAGATCAAGCTCGCCCGCCGCTCACTGGTCAATGACAACGTCATCAAGCGCGTCATCCAGTATGCCAAGCAGGGCTACAAGGACATCGACTTCCCGATCTATGACACCGACTGGGACTCTGAGGCCTATCTCACCGTTGCCGGCCAGAACTCCAACAACTCCGTCTCGCTGAAGGATGATTTCCTGCGCGCCGTCGAGACCGATGGCAACTGGGACCTGATCGCCCGCAAGGACGGCAAGGTCATGAAGACCATCAAGGCCCGCGATCTCTGGGAAAAAATCGGTTACGCCGCCTGGGCGTCGGCCGATCCCGGCCTGCACTTCAACACCACCATGAACGACTGGCACACCTGCAAGTCGTCGGGCGATATCCGCGCGTCCAATCCGTGCTCGGAATACATGTTCCTGGACGACACGGCGTGTAACCTCGCGTCGGCCAACCTGCTGACCTTCTACGACACCGCTTCGGCCACCTTCGACATCCACGCCTACGAGCATCTCTGCCGTCTGTGGACCATGGTGCTCGAAATCTCGGTCATGATGGCCCAGTTCCCGTCGAAGCCGATCGCTGAACTCTCCTACGAGTTCCGCACCCTCGGTTTGGGCTATGCGAATATCGGCGGCCTGTTGATGACCATGGGTCTGTCCTACGACTCCAAGGAAGGCCGCGCACTGTGCGGCGCCCTTACCGCTGTGATGACCGGCGTCAGCTATGCGACCTCGGCCGAGATGGCCAAGGAGCTTGGTCCGTTCCCCGGCTACAAGAAGAACGCAGCCCATATGCTGCGTGTCATCCGCAACCATCGCCGTGCCGCGCATGGCGAAACCCGCGGCTATGAAGGCCTCGCCGTCGCCCCCGTGGCGCTGGACCATGCCTCCTGCCCGCAGGCCGACATCGTCACCCGCGCCAAGATTGCATGGGATCTCGCCCTCGAACTCGGCGAACTCCATGGCTACCGCAACGCCCAGACCACCGTCGTGGCGCCAACCGGCACCATTGGTCTCGTCATGGATTGCGACACCACGGGCATCGAGCCTGACTTCGCACTGGTGAAATTCAAGAAGCTCGCCGGTGGCGGCTACTGGAAGATCATCAACCGCGCCGTCCCCGCCGCCTTGCGCAAGCTCGGCTATAGCGAGGCCAGCATTGCCGAGATCGAAGCCTATGCCGTTGGCCACGGTTCGCTGAGCAATTCGCCCGGCATCAACGTGTCGACACTGAAGGCCAAGGGCTTCACCGACGAAGCGCTGAAGAAGGTCGAGGCAGCATTGCCGACCGCCTTCGACATCAAGTTCGCCTTCAACAAGTGGACTTTCGGCGAGGACTTCCTGCGCGACACCCTGAAGATCGAAGCCGAAGCCATCGCGGCCCCGGGTTTCGACCTGCTCGCCGCCGTCGGCTTTACCAAGCGCGAGATCGAAGCTGCCAACGTGCATATCTGCGGCGCGATGACGGTGGAAGGTGCTCCGCATCTGAAGGCCGAGCACTACAACGTGTTCGACTGCGCCAATCCCTGCGGCAAGATCGGCAAGCGCTATCTCTCGGTGGAAAGCCACATCCACATGATGGCGGCGTCGCAGCCCTTCATCTCGGGTGCGATCTCCAAGACCATCAACATGCCGAACGACGCCACGGTGGAGGACTGCAAGTCCGCTTACCTCTTGTCGTGGAAGCTCGCCCTGAAGGCCAACGCGCTGTATCGCGATGGCTCCAAGCTCTCGCAGCCGCTCAACTCGCAGCTCATCAGCGATGATGACGAGGATGATGATGCGCTGGAGAGCCTGATGGAGAAGCCGATGGCGGCCCGCACCGCCGCGATCTCCGAGAAGGTGGTCGAGCGTCTGGTCGAGCGCATCGTGGTCATGCGCGACCGCGAGAAGATGCCGGATCGCCGCAAGGGCTACACCCAGAAGGCCGTCGTCGGCGGTCACAAAGTGTACTTGCGCACCGGCGAATATGACGACGGCCGCCTCGGCGAGATCTTCATCGACATGCACAAGGAAGGCGCGGCCCTTCGCTCCTTCATCAACAACTTCGCCATCGCCGTCTCGCTGGGTCTCCAGTATGGCGTGCCGCTGGAAGAATATGTCGACGCCTTCACCTTCACCCGCTTCGAACCCGCGGGTCCGGTGCAGGGCAACGACAGCATCAAGTTCGCGACCTCGATCCTCGACTATGTGTTCCGCGAACTCGCGGTCTCCTACATGTCGCGCTTCGATCTCGGCCATGTCGACGTCTCCGAAGCGGGCTTCGATGCGCTCGGCAAGGGCGAGGACGAAGGCAAGGCGCCGGTCGACCAGAACAAGTATGTCTCCAAGGGCCTGACCCGCTCGCGCACCGACAACCTTGTCGTCATGCGCGCGCCGGCACCTGCCGACACCACTGACGCCCGCGCGTCGGGCAACGTCACCTCGCTGAACGCGTCGGGCGCCACTGCCCGCCATGGCAGCGGAGATGCCGCGGTGGCCCTCAAGACCGCAGAGCCCGAGCACCAGCTCTCGCCGACCGAAAAACTCGAGGCGCAAGCCTGGAGCAAAGCGGGAAGCGCCGCAGCCGCCGCGCCAAGCAAGGCCGAGCGTCGCGCCGAAGCGAAAGCCAAGGGCTATGAAGGCGACATGTGCGGCGAGTGCTCGAACTTCACGCTGGTGCGGAATGGGACCTGCATGAAGTGCGATACGTGCGGGTCCACCACGGGGTGTTCGTGACAACGTTCATTGATAGATAGAAGTAGAAGGCCGCTCTCACGAGCGGCCTTTTACATTTGTGCTCTCACAGCCGCTGCAGTTTCTTGCCCTGAAGAAAGCAAGCATAGGGCGGATTAGCGCAGCATAATCCGCCGTGTCGGAGACAGGCGGCGAAATACGCTTCGCTATTGCGTCCTACTTGCTCGCCACGACGATCATAGAGCGCTTCTACGGGCTTGACGCTCCAGCCCGGCGAACCATCCCTGTATCTTGAAGTGCGCCACCCTCGGCGCATGGAGCGCGCTCACGTAAGCCGCTTGCCGTCTTGGTCGAACGTCATCCCCTCCGGCATATTAACACCGACCAATTTGAACGGCTCCGGAGTAACCCAGGATTTTTCAAGCATGGCACGCACGCGAGCAGCCAATTCTATCGTTTGCTCGATTTCCTTTTCGGTGAAAGTCCGAGCGTTATGTTCGTAAAGTCCGTACTCTCTCAGGTCCTTTAGTACATTCGTTCTGACAAAGTGCATCAGGATATGTGCGGCCTTTATGTCCGGGCAAGACCTCTGGTCGGCCTGCTCTTCTTCGGTGAAGTGGAAGGATTTTTTCCGTAACAGCCATGCGGTGAAGTCTTCCGTAGGCTTGTCTTTGAACTCGATCGCGTAGCGCTTTCCCATTGTTCGGTTGTTGAAGGCCCCGAAAGCATAGTTCATGATGTGGCCTGCTAGAGCGTCCTGACGTCTTGCATGCGCGTTGGCCCGGTCGCCGAAAATCCCCATATGAACTCCAGCGTCCGGGTAGGTTTCTCTTGTGAGAGCCTCCACAAATGCCCCAAGCTGTTCTAGGGCAATCACAATCAGAGTCGCGGCCGATCGGCTTCGCTTCCCGGCATGCATGAATTCGGCATCCGAAATCAATCGTTCGGCGTTGGTTAGAATGTTTGATATCATCAAGTATTCACCGCTTCGCGAAAGAAAAACCTGTAGTAAGCGTAGGGCGGATTAACGCAGCGTAATCCGCCGCAACTGTTTCTCAGCGCAATACGCTTCGCTATTGCGCCGTTGCTTAACTATTGTTGGCAACACCAAACAAACCGTAAGCTATTACTGCCTCGATGTCAGCCGTAACTGTGACGACGTGCTGTTCAGAGAATATAAGAGCCGTACGATGGCCGGCCGGTACGACAAAGCGAATCGCAGCCGGATTAACGTATATCGTCTGCCCCGAAGCAGCGTCCGTTAGCGCGTAATATTGCGATGTCTCCAAGCTCACCTTTGATCCTCCTAGTTTCTCTGCGGTGAGCATAGACCGGGTAGATCCCTTGCGTAATTCGGATTTCTTGCCACACAGGGCCTATGCCCCAGCAAGCGTAGCCCGGATGAGCGCAACACGCGCAAGGCAGGTTAGCGCAGCGTAATCCGCCAGCTTCGTCTCGGCGCAATACGCTTCCGCCTTCGCGCTGCAAGCTACGGCGGACGGGTCGCACTTGCGCCCCACTCGTTGACGTTGGACGTTGTGCCCCTTGGGAAGCGACTGCACATCGCGCCGACGTCATTGACGAGTCCTGCAATGCTCTATCTAGTTGCCGCAGTGCCGCCATGCGGCAACCCGATGACCGGAATATCAATATGCGCTTTCCAATGGCTCGCTGTCTCACTCTTCTCACCGTCGCAACTCTGCTGTCCGCCGCACTGTCGCTGCCCGCTCACGCGGACACCGGCAAAGTCCGCTTCAAGTTCTTCAAGGCCGGATGGTTCATCGGAGCGCAGGCAGGGAGCGGAATCCTCAGTTACCGTGGTGAGATGTATCCGTTTCGCATCGGCGGCGTGAGCGCGGGCCTGACATTTGGGGGCTCCTCGACCGATCTGGTCGGCACGGCGCAAAATATGCGTCAGGCTTCGGACATCGAAGGCATTTATACGGCGCTCGGTGCAGGTCTGGCGGTCGGTGCAGGCAGGCGCGCCATCCAGATGCGCAACGCCAAGGGCGTTGTCCTGACGCTGGAAGGCGAGCAACTGGGCCTCCAGTTCGATTTAGACCTGAGCGGAATGAGCGTCTCCATCCAGAACCAGTAATCGGATGCACCAACGTCAATGCGTTGGCCTTCACTGCGACATCCAACCGGCAAGCGTAATCAGCAAGCGTAGGGCGGATTAGCGCAGCGTAATCCGCCGCAACTGTCTCTCGACGCAGTGCGCGGTCAAACCGTCGACGGCTATGGTCGAGGCATGAGGCGCTGTTCATTCATCGGAGGTCGGGCACAGCTAGAAGCTGGTGACGCAGCGTCGCGTGATGTGGTTGATGTCCAACGCGCCCACCTGCCGCATGATCGTGATGAACTCATCGTCCAGGATCTGCAGCACCCGGTCCACGCCGGCCTCGCCGAACGACGCCAGGCCCCATACGTAAGGCCGGCCATGGCCGTCGATTGCAACGCGGCATCGGCGATGAGGCGGCGTTAAAAGCAAAGCGCCCTAGTGCTGCATGTCGGCCAGTTCGTCCACCAAAACACGAACATTCTCGCTGTAGTCCACCGGCACCACTACGAGGTGGAGGCCACCGGCCGCGAAGGCCTTCTCCAGTGTCGGTGCCAGACCGCCCGCCCCGGTCACGCGATGACCCTGGGCACCGTAGGACTGCGCGTAAGCGACGAAATCCGGATTGCCGAAAGTCATCCCCGCATCGGCGAAACCGTCGACGGCCTGCTTCCACCTGATCATCCCGTAGGCGTGATCCTCGATTACGAGCACGACGAGATCGAGCTTCAGACGCTGCGCGGTCTCCAGTTCCTGCGAATTCATCATAAAACCGCCGTCGCCGGCGACAACGAGCACACGGCGCTTCGGATTCAGCAACGCCGCCATCATGCCCGACGGAAGCCCCGCTCCCATCGTCGCAAGCGCATTGTCGAGCAGCAGCGTGTTGGCGACGTCCGTGCGGTAGTTGCGCGCGAACCATATCTTGTACATCCCGTTGTCCAACGCGACGATGCCGTCGGGTGGCATGACCTGGCGGACGTCGTGGACGATCCGCTGCGGCGTCAGCGGAAAGCGGTCTTCGCTGGCACGGTCGCCGATGTGGCGCAGGATATCCGCGCGCACGCCGTCCCACCGCGTGGTCTGCTTGAGCTTCCCATCGAGCTCGGCCGCCAGCATGTCGAGGCCTTTCGCGATGTCGCCGATAAGTTCAGCTTGCGGGTAGTAAACCTCCTCGACCGTCGCCGGCGTAAAGCCGATGTGAAGCACCTGATGGCGGTCACGCCCCATGATGAATGGCGGCTTTTCGATGGTGTCGTGGCCGATGGTGATGATCAGGTCGGCGCAGTCGATCGCGCGGTGGACGTAGTCGCGTTCACTCAGCGCCGCCGTGCCGACATAGTAGTCGGACGCCCCGCCGACGGCACCCTTCCCCATCTGCGTGTTGAAGAATGGGATCTTCACCCGGCGGACGAATTCGGAGAGCGCGGGCGCGAGCCTGGGCCTGCTGGCACCGGCACCGAACATGAGCAACGGGCATTTCGCCGAGAGAATTAGCTCGGCGGCCTTCCGGACGGCATCCAGCGAGGGCGCCGGGAGATCGGTCGGGTGGACCGGGACGACCGAAACGCCGGAAACCTTCTCCGCCGCGACATCTTCCGGAAGCTCCAGGTGCACGGGCCCGGGACGCTCCTCCATCGCAATCCGGAAAGCGTTCCGGACGACGGTTGCGATGGAAGACGCACTGACGATCTGCTGCGACAGTTTCGTGAGCGGCTTCATGCTCGCGACGACATCCACGATCTGGAAGTGCGCCTGCCGGCTGGCGTGGATCGCCTTCTGGCCAGTGATCAGGACCATCGGCATGCCCCCCAGGAGCCCATAGGCAGCCCCTGTAGAAAGGTTCAGGGCTCCGGGCCCCAAAGTGCTGAGCGCGACACCTGGCCTCCCTGTGAGGCGCCCGTGGGTCGCAGCCATGAAGGCCGCAGGCTGCTCGTGACGAGTGACGACCAGCTCGATGGAAGACTTGCGCAAGCTCTCGACGACGTCGAGGTTCTCCTCGCCGGGGACGCCAAAGATGCGGTCGACGCCCTCGTTTTCGAGAGCCGCCACTAGCAGATCGGAGCCCTTCATTTCCCGGTCCTCGTTGTTCATCGTCAAGCTCCTCCGTTTGCCCAGTACCGTATCAGACAAACAGGTCCATTTAATGTAACGTTTGGTGGAGCAGACGCGCGTCACCGTTGCCGCACTTTGAGAGCAACTGAGCTTGGCTTTCGGTGACGCGGTCGGTTAAGCGAAGACTTTAGGCCGTTACGAAGGACAAAATCTCGGCATTGATGATGTCGGCGTGGGTCGTGCACATGCCGTGAGGTAGCTTCTCGTAGATTTTGAGTGTGCTGTTTTTCAGAAGTTTCGCCGACAGAAGAGCGGAATCCGCGATAGGCACGATCTGATCATCGTCGCCGTGCAGGATGAGCGTTGGCACAGCGATGCTCTTCAGGTCCTCGCTGAAATCCGTCTCCGAGAAGGCCTTGATGCCGTCGTGGTGCGCTTTTGCGCTGCCCATCATACCTTGGCGCCACCAGTTTTGGATGATCGCCTGCGACGGTTCAACGCCCGGGCGATTGTATCCGTAGAACGGACCGCCCGAGAAATCGAGGTAGAATTGCGACCTGTTGGCTGCAAGCTGGCTGCGCAGATTATCGAACGCCTCGATAGGCAGGCCTCCGGGATTTGCGGCGGTTTTCAGCATCAACGGCGGCACCGCACCGATGATCACGAGCTTGGCCACGCGACCCTTACCGTGACGAGCGACGTACCGTGTCGCTTCGCCGCCGCCGGTTGAATGTCCGATGTGAATTGCATTGCGCAGATCGAGATGTTCGACCAGTTCGGCGATATCGGCCGCGTAGCGATCCATATCGTGGCCGTCGCTTACCTGGCTCGATCGACCATGACCGCGTCGATCATGGGCGATGACGCGGAAGCCTTTGCGGACGAAGTAGAGCATCTGGTTGTCCCAGTCGTCGGAGCTCAGCGGCCAGCCATGGTGAAAGACGATCGGTTGGGCCGAGGTCGCGCCCCAGTCCTTGTAGAAAATCTGAACGCCGTCCTTGGTGGTGATGGAGGTCATGGGATCGTTCCTCTGCGTTGGATAAATGGGGAGTATCGTTTGGATGCCCGCGGCCGACGTGGAGTTGACGACTAGCGAAATCGCATACGTAAGCGTGGTCGCAAGCACCCTCCGTCGGGAGGCATTCGCAAGCCCGCTGACGACGCGTTTCGAGTTCATCGTTCGTCTCCTGTCGTTGACGTGGCACGATGATTTCTAGTGGAGCGGGCGTTCTTCTGCGCCAGAGCGATTGCTCGACCTGCAGAGCAATTGCCGTCAGAGAACGCGCCGCCGCCAATCGGTCGGGGTTTCGCCGGTCAGCTTCCTAAACGCCGCAGCGAACGCGGTTTGGGACGAATAGCCGAGCGCTGCAGCTACCGATACGACCGATGCGTCGGTATCGCGCAGCATGTTCATGGCCGGCTCCAGGCGGTGTTGGCGCAACCACGCGTGTGGCGAAAGCCCGGTGCTTTCCTTGAAAGCGCGGCAGAAGTGAAAGCGCGACAGGCCGGCATCCAAGGCCAGGGCGGACAAAGAGACATCCGTATCGCTGTCCGAGCGCAAACGTTCGATGGCACGTAGCAACGTCTTCGCTCGTTGAGAGAGGTGAGGCACTGCAAAGCAGTCGAGAAACGTTAACGGCGCAGGAGAGACCTCGAGGGAAACTTGGAAGCCTGACGGTGCGATTCGCGAGATGGCGGTGACGAAGGTGCCGCAAGCACGTCGCACAACGCGTTCGTTAGTCGCGCGCGCGCCGCCGAATGGGTGAAATCGTGGTCGGCATCAGGGATTATCGAAATCGAAGCCTTCGGATAGCGGCGTAGCCGCGCGCCCCTTCTTCCCATATACGTGCGGAATTCGCCCAGCGCGTGATCTCCTTCCGAAAATAACATCGCTAGACGAACGCCGCGACTTTCGAGAATTTGGAAACGGCGATGACCCTCGCTGTAGAGCTTTTGGCCGGCCCGGCCCGGGATGTGGCTGGCTATCAATAAGACAGTCCGAACGAGGCGTTTTGAGAAAAAGATAACCGGAGCTTTGATGCGCAAATTGCCTGACAGCAGTCGTCTCAGGCTTCGCTTGCTAAACAACATCGCAACGGACCCGCCGATGGTTCGATGGGCCGATAACAAGGCTTCAGCGACGGTTTCCCGTGGGTCCCAGACAAAACGCATGATATTGATGGCGACGACATTGCGAACGCGCACATCTTGCACCGCTGCCTGGAATGCGGCGTAAGCACCACTGCAGCGTCCGACCAAGGCGATCGGGCCGGCATCGAGCTTCTCTACATAGTCGATCGCGTGATGCAGGTCAGCAGTTTGCTCTTCCGAATAAAGCACTTCTGCCGGCGCGCCTGCCGACGCCGCACTGTCGCCTATACCGCCGGCGTCGATTCTCAACGAAGCGATCCCGCGCTCCGCGAGGGCGCGAGCCTGTTCTACTGCCGCGCGACCCCAGCCGATGTGATAGTCGCGCCCCGAATTGGCGAGCACTGCGATAGCTGAAGGCCTTCGACCGAGCGGCAGACACAGGACTCCGAAGAGCCGCTCGTCTGGCCCAAACCGAACCGGTAACTCGTCATAGTGAGGTCCAGCGATTGGCCGCGCGGGCCCTACCACTTTGACAGAACCGTTGGCGCCCGAGATTGGAAAATGCCCGAGATTGTCGATCCATGACACGATGCGTGTCAGCGTGCCGAGCTGTGGACCAGCCAAACTTGGATTTTGCAGGATATTTTCATACCCCTCGTAGTCGATGGATGAAACATCGGCTCCGAGCGTCTTCAGGTGGTTGCCGATTGAGCTGTCGCGGGACATTTGACTACGCTCAACCAAAAGGACCCGTGCGGCGGGAGGCTCAGTTGTCCGAATAAGATCGATAGTTTTGATGGCTGCGGCACGGCTGCTTGCCAGTGGAATACCAGCGACGCTGTAGCCGTTGTCGGAAGGGTCGGGCCCGATACCCATCCGGTCGGTCAGCATGCGAGACCAAGCCTGAAGTTCACGAAGATAGACGCGGCCTTTGACGACCGGCGCCATCAGGACCGTCGCTGCGACGTCGGCTAACTCAGTTCCGAGCTGTGCGGCCAGACTAGCGCCAAGGCCTTGTCCGACCAGAACGATCTCGATATCAGGATTATGTTCCCGCAAGAATGCAGCGCACTGACGGGCAGCAACAAACCAGTCAGAGATGCCTTCAGGGTCGCCAGCGAGATCGATTGCATCTGCCGTGCCGGGATAATCGAATCTGAGGCACGCATGACCTGCCGCGGCAATGTACTCGGCCAAAGCACTCCATGTGGCTCGGGTACACAACTCCTCATATCCGATCGGTGCGAGCAACAGCACCGCCTTGCGTCCGCATCGATCAATGCAGCCCGCGTGATAAAAGCCGCCGAAAGTATCAAACGTTACAGGTGCGCCATATCGGGATGTCATGATCTTGAAACTATCACAGTTTGCCTAACCCAGGTCATCCGCGGAATGCGGCCGGCATCCCGATATTTCCCCTGTCAAGCAATCGACCTTGCGGGGTGTTCATTTCCTAACTCGGGGGCGATGAAGGTGTCATCCGGTATCGTGCTCCATCATTAACGTGTGCTCAGCGCTGCATGGTTTGCCGATATTAGCTATTCGCTAATCATAGTGAGGGATCTCGCACGATCGGTTTCGAACCCGCGAACGCGTCGGTTCTGTGTGATTCCATCGTCATTTTGTTAAGCTTGATACCAGAACGATCCGTTGCATTTGAGGCTTATTACGAATCACTACATATTTACCTGACATCTCCCTCATATAACTATGACGCCGGTCGCAATCTTTTTTGAAGCGGCACACTTCTTATGACTTTGGAGAAAATTAATGCGTGATCGTATTCGCACCATTGTCGGATCGCTGAACCTACTTCCCGTTCCAGTCGATGGCTTATCCGACCAGGACAATCTGTTCGATGCGGGCATGACGTCGTTTGGTTCAGTTCAACTGATGCTAGCGATTGAGGAAAAGTTCGATATCGAATTCCCGAATAGTCTACTGACTCGCAAAACATTTGCGACGCTTGGTGGGTTGATTGCTGCTGTCGAGCAACTCGTCTCTGAGAAAGTCTAGGGTCATGATCCCGAACGCGGTTAAGCAAGGCATTGACGTGCCCGAAGCCGTGTCCTGGCGTGACGCGATGCGGCGGGTTGCCACTGAGGTTGCTTCGCCAAATGCCGCTTTTGCGGACCTAACCGCGACGTTTCCAGCACAGACATTCGAAGCTCTTCGTCGTAACAAGATGCTCGGCTTGATGGTACCTAGAAGCCTTGGTGGCCAGGAATTGGAATTGCGCAAGATTGCCAATCTTTGCGCGATTCTCGCGGGCGCGTGCGGCGCCAGCGGCATGATTTACGCCATGCATCAGATCAAGCTATCGAGCCTGGTCGCCCATGGGATGCAAACCGAATATCATCGCGCCCTCATGCGCGATGTAGCTGTCAAGCAGCTACTGATCGCGTCGTCGACCACGGAGGCTGGTATCGGCGGCGATCTGCGGATATCGAATTGCGCGATCGAGACGACGGGTGATCGGGTTTCGCTGACAAAGCAGGCAAGTGTCCTGTCTTATGCCGCGGAAGCCGATATCATCATGGCGACCGCGCGGCGCGGTCCGGCGTCGATCGGGTCCGATCAGATCCTGATCGCGCTGCGGCGTGGCGACTATCAACTTCAGCGCACCGCTGAGTGGAATACGCTCGGCATGCGCGCCACCTGCTCCGAGGGTTTCCTGCTGACGGCAACGGCCGGAGTCGATCAGATCTTTCCGAAGCCGTTCCACGAGATCGCAGTGCAGTCCATGCTGGCCACCGCGCATGTGCTGTGGGCGAGCGTCTGGTTCGGGATCGCGACCGATGCTTTGTCGCGCGCGCATGCCTCGGTTCGAGCAACGGCGCGGCGCGTGCCGTCCGATTTCGCCGGGCCGCTCCCAGGCGCGGCTCGACTGGCCGAGGCCACCGCCAAATTGCAGACGTTCAAGTCCACGCTCGTCGCCCATATTGAGCGGTTCGAGACGGCGAAGCGCAACGAAGACGATCTCAGCTCGATCAATTTCGCGATCGAAATGAACAATCTCAAGGTCATGGCTTCGACCATGGCCGTCGACATCGTACGTGAAGCGTTGATGGTGACGGGCATCGCCGGCTATCGCAACGACGGTCCATTCTCGGTCGGCCGCCATCTCAGGGATGTACTGTCCGCGCCGCTGATGGTGGCTAACGATCGCATCCTCGCCAACACCGCTGGCCTCGTGGTCGCGAGCCGATTTGACTCAGATCTGGAGTGATAGTGATGAACGCGCCTGTTAAAGCCGTGCAAAGTCCGGAAGCATTTCTCGACGCCCTGTTCGATGAGTCGATCCTGATCAGGACCGGCGTCGATGGCCTCTATGGCCGCGCCGGTGTGTTCGAAGAGGTCATCGACGGATTCGAAGCCGCGGTGACGAAAATGGCCGTCGGCGATCACGCGACGCGGATTCATTTTCCGCCGGGCATACCGCGCAAGAATCTTGTGAAAGCCGGTTACCTGAAGAGCTTTCCGCAATTGGCCGGCTGCGTTCACTCTTTCATGGGCGATAACGCCGACCATGCCAAGCTCGTCGATATGATCGAGCGGGGTGAAGACTGGACCGAGATGCAGGATGCGACGGAAGTCGCGCTGACGCCGGCTGCCTGCTACCCGCTGTATCCCACTGTCGCGAAGGAAGGTCCGATACCGGAAGGCGGTCGGCTGTTCGATCTCAAGTCATACTGCTTCCGCCATGAGCCCTCGAAGGATCCGGCGCGGATGCAGCTGTTCCGGATGCGCGAATTCGTCCGTATCGGCACGGCCGACGAAGTGACGTCTTTCCGGGCCACCTGGCTCGAGCGCGGCGAGAAGCTTATCGCTTCGTTGGGCCTGCCTTGCGTTATCGATGTGGCCAACGATCCCTTCTTCGGGCGCACAGGCCGTGTCATGGCGTCGAGCCAGCGCGACCAGGGTCTGAAATTTGAGTTGCTGATCCCGGTCGCCAGCGATGAAAATCCGACCGCGTGTCTGTCATTCAACTATCATCAGAACCATTTCGGCAGCCTGTGGGGCATGCATTTCGCAGACGGCGAAGTCGCACATTCGGCCTGCGTCGGCTTCGGCCTGGAGCGGACGGCGTTGGCGCTGTTCCGTCACCACGGCACCAAGGTCGACGCGTGGCCCGCGGATGTCCGTGGCGTGCTGTGGGGCTAGGCCTTGCAAACCGCCTGCGCCATCGATGGACTGGATCCCGCAACCTATGTGCGTCACGGGCTGCATGATCCCGCGCGCAACTGGCCCGAGACGAACTGCTACGTCGATCTACTGATCGAAGTACTGGCCCGACGCGGGCATGATCCCCGGGCCGCGCTGGCTTTCACAGTCGCGCAGGATTACGAGGGCGACCAGTTCACGTTTTTCAAGATCCCGGCCGCTGATCTCGCGCTGTTGTACGGCGTCGAGATTCTGGAGCTCGCGATTTTCGATCAGCTGGAAGATCACGCGCGCGTGCAGTTGACGCGAGGCCGTCTGCCGCTGATCGAGGTCGATTCTTACTACCTGCCGGATACCCGCGGCATCACCTATCGTCATAGTCACAGCAAAACGACCATCGGCGTCAACGTCCTGGATTCGGTCGACCGCCGGCTCGATTACTTTCACAATGGTGGATACTTCCGCCTCGAAGGCGAAGACTTCGAGGCGCTGTTGCGGCCCGTGCGTGACAACGGCCTGCCGCTTTTCCCTTACGTCGAATTCATCAAGTTCGGTCCGGCGTCTTCTGCCCATAAGCAGATCGAAATGTCTCGCACCTTGCTGGCGCAACATCTGCGTCGTCGTCCGGCGCGGAATCCATTTACCGCATGGGGCGACGTGATCAGTGCCGACATCGGCCGGCTGATGGGACGGCCTCCCGAGTGGTTTCACACCTACGCTTTCAGTACATTACGTCAGGCCGGTGCGAATTTCGAATTGCTCGCGACCTATCTGGCGTGGTTGCAAGAGCACGGTGACCCGGCGCTGGAGCGCGCCAGGCTGGCCGCGGAGGCGATCGCCGGCGGCACCAAGATCATGCAGTTTCAATTCGCCCGCGCCTCGGCCCGCGGCAAGGTTCCGGATGTGGCGGATGCCATCCGCCAGCTCGCGACCGACTACGATATCGCTCTCGACAGCCTCATGAACGGCTTCGCGGCTCACGGCGCCGCGGCATGATTTCTCTGTGACCTGATCGGCCTGTTGATTGCCATGACCGACATCCGCGCCATGACGGGACGCAAGGTTCAGCCGCTCGACACCGGCTGGGAACTGGCGCTGTCGCTCCCTCACGCATGGCAGGAGCCCAGCGGGCTGAGTGAAGCCGTCTGGTTGCCCGCAATCGTCCCTGGCACGGCCGCCGGCGCGCTGCGGGCCCTCGGACAATGGAGTTTCGATGACCCTCAACCGCTGCATGACAAGGACGTCTGGTACCGGATTCAGGTCAGTGGAAACGGCAAGCGCAAGCTGCGGTTCGAGGGGCTCGCGACATTCGCCGAGGTTTTTCTCGATGGCAGGCTCATCCTGACCGGGAGCTCGATGTTCGAGCCGTATGAGGCCGAGATTGTGCTCGGCGGTGAGCATTGGATGCATATCGCCTTCAGGAGCCTCCGCGGCGCGCTGGCAGGAACGAAAGGCCCTCGGCCACGCTGGAAGACGATGATGATCGAGGAGCCACGGCTGCGGTTCCTGCGCACCACGCTGATCGGGCACATGCCCGGATGGTGCCCGCCCGTCGATGTGGCCGGCCCATACCGGTCCGTCTTGCTGATCGAAGAGGGAATTGTTCGCGCCCACAATGTAGATCTGCGCAGCCGGCTCGACGACACCGAAGGCGTTCTGACGCTCGCGCTCGATCTGTCAGGAGTGGCAGAAGGCGTGACGCCGGTCCTTCACTGCGCTGGGGCGGAGGTGCTGCTGAGACCGATCGACACGGAAGCGCCGCCGGCCGGTGCGGCGCGCTGGCAGGGCACACTGCGGATCCCCGATGTGGAGCTGTGGTGGCCTCACACCCATGGTAGCCCGACGCTCCATGCGGTGACCATCGACATCGGTACCGTCCGGATCGATTTGGGAGAGGTTGGATTTCGCCGGATCGCGGTCGACCGCGGGCCGGATGGAAACGGCTTCGCCCTGCACGTCAACGGCGTCCGCATTTTCTGCCGCGGCGCATGTTGGACGCCGATCGACGTGGTGAGCCTGCAGGCATCTGACGCCGATTACGCGCAGGACCTTGGCCTAGTGCAAAGTGCTGGCCTCAACATGGTCCGTCTCAGCGGGACCATGGTCTATGAGATCCCAAGTTTCCACCGCCTCTGCGACAGGCTCGGCATCATGGTCTGGCAGGACGTCATGATGGCCAATTTTGATTACCCGTCGGATGCGGCCTTTGCTGAAGTCATACGCAGCGAAATCACGACGGTCGTTAGCCGGTTGAGCGCGTCGCCGTCATTAGTCGTGATGTGCGGCGGCAGTGAGGTTGGTCAGCAGGCTGCGATGATGGGCCTGCCGCGCCAGATGCGCGACGTACCGTTGGCGGAAACCGTCATTCCCGAAGTTTTGGCGGGCTGGTGTGACGTCGCCTATGTGCCGGGTTCGCCGTCCGGCGGCGCCCTGCCCTTCGTCGCAGAAGCCGGCCCGTCGCATTATTACGGCGTCGGTGCCTATTTGCGGCCGCTCGACGATGCGCGCCGCGCCAATGTCCGCTTCGCCTCCGAGTGCCTCGCCTTCGCCAACCTGCCGGACGATCGCCATTTTGCGGAGCACCGCATCGATCCAGCCGGCAATCCCGAGAGCTGGCTCGCCGGCGTGCCGCGCGACGGCGGCGCGTCCTGGGACTTTGACGATGTGCGCGAGCATTATCTTCAGGCGCTGTGGACCGAGGACGGCCGCAGCCTTCGCGCGAGCGAACCGTTGCGGTGGCGCCAACTTTCGCGCGCAATCTCAGCCGAAGTCATCGAACGGACAATAGACGAATGGCGCCGCCCGGCCTCCACCACCGCTGGCGCGCTGATATGGCTGTGGCGCGACCTGCAGCCCGGCGCAGGCTGGGGCCTGCTGGATTGCTACGGCCGCCCGAAATCAGCCTTCTACGCACTGCGCCGCGCCTCGCTGCCGCTGCGCTTGTCGATCACTGACGAAGGCACCAACGGGCTCTACCTGCATCTCGTCAACGACACGCCGCGGGCCGCCGCAGGCAAACTGACCTTGCGTTGCCTGAGAGACGGCAAGACGCCGGTGATCGAAGCGGTGCGCAATGTGACCATCGCGCCGCATGCCGGGCTTTCAATCGGAGCGTTCGAGATGCTCGACCGGTTCTTCGACGCCGGTCACTGCTATCGCTTTGGGCCAGCGGCGCATGACACCGTGCATGCAACGTTCGCGGCCGAGCACTCCGATCAACCTCAAGAGGCCTTTCATTTTCTTTCCCCCCCGACGTCGGCGGTTGACCAGACGATTGGCGCAGTGCTTGGTGAAGACGACGCAGGTTTCTTTCTCGATCTGCAAGCCGCCACGGCGACGCGTTTCGTTGAAATCGCGGACAACAAATTCCTGCCCGAGGACAATTATTTCCACATCGCATTTGGGCATCGCAAGATCGTGCGTCTGGCACCGCCCCGGCATTCGTCCGATAATTTGCGCCCATCGGGGCGGGTCTCGGCGATCACTCTGAGAGGTGACGTCAAATACTGACCAGGCAGCGGTCCGCTAATTCTTGCAGGGCCTTTTGCATAGCAGAGCGGGGCCCGCCTTGCGCCGTCGTTTCGATCCTTCGTTGCGCCAGAGCGAAAGGATGCGATTTGCGCAGCAAGCACATGACAAAGATTGACGAAAATCAAACGCGGAGCGCATCGCCCTGGATCGCGTTCCGATACAAGGCGTTTACGGTTGTTTGGATCGCGACCGTCGTCGCCAATGTCGGTACCTGGATGTACAACGCGGCATCCGGATGGCTGATGACCAGCCTCACTCTGGATCCACTCACGGTCTCCCTGGTCCAGGTCGCGAGCAGCCTCCCCATGTTCCTTTTCGCGCTGCCCGCCGGCGCTCTGCCTGCAGCACCTCGGACGCGGCGACCCCGAAGAGGCCGCTCGTTGGCTTGCCGCCTAGCCTATATTCAAGAGCATCTATCGGCAGAGTCAGCTGACGACCGCGACTTCTTCGCCGGCCTCAAATAGCAAGCGTAGCCCGGATGAGCGGAGCGGGCGTAGGGCGGGTTAGCGCAGCGTAACCCGCTATCTTCGTATCGGCGCAATACGCTTTGCTATTGCGCCCTACTCGCCAAGCTACGCCGAGGGCTCTGCCCCTCACGCAGCTTGGATGTGAAGAAGCACCGAAGCGGGACCCCAACTCGGATGAACGCCATGCTCTGGTGTGGCGCGAGGAAATTCGTTCGGGGCGGCACGAACTTGCAAAGGAAATACTTCAACTGCGTCTTTCCGAATCCCGGGGATTAGGGAAAACTTGGATGTCTTGTCGTGCGCGGTCAAACGGTCGACGGCCATGGTCCAGGCACGAGGCGCAGTTCATTCATCGGAGGTCAGGCAAGGCTAAGCGCTAGTGACGCAGCGCCGCGTGATGTGGTTGATGTCCAGTGCCCCCACCTGCCGCATGATCGTGATGAACTCATCGTCCAGGATCTGCAGCACCCGGTCCACGCCGGCCTCGCCGAACGACGCCAGGCCCCACACGTAAGGCCGGCCAATGCCGACGGCCGTGGCGCCCAGAGCGAGCGCCTTCAGGACATCAGTGCCGCGGCGTACGCCCCCGTCGATAAGCACCGGGATGCGGCCGCCCACCGAATCCACGACCTCTGCCAGCACACCGATCGTCGCCTGCCCGCTCTCTTCCGCGCGCCCGCCGTGGTTGGAGACGATCAGGCCGTCCACGCCGTGGCGCATCGCCTCCTTGGCGTCCTCACCCGTCATGATGCCCTTCAGCACGAGCTTGCCCTTGACGATCCCGCGCAGGCGATCGATGAATTCCCACGTCATCCCGGTGCCGTAGAGGTTGGTGACTTTGGAAACATCGATGTCCGAGAAGTTGGCCTTGCGGCTGACCTCGTTGGTGAAGCCCGGTGTGTGACAGCCCGAGCACTCGCGCAGGTCCTGGCGCCGCTCGCGGAACAGGGTTTCGGTGTTGCGGCCGCCCTGGCGGTCGACCGTGAGGACGATCGCCGGAGAGCCCGCGTTCTCGGCGCGCTGCACCAGCGCGCGCGTCACGTTCCAGTCATCGGTCGGATACAACATGAACCAAGCAGGCCGGCCGTGCGCCTTGTTGACGTCGACAATGCTCGCATTATCGACCGTAGAAAGAATCATCTGATGGTTGCGCTTAGCAGCGGCGCGCGCCACGGTGACCCCCGCCTCGGGATCGTAGGCGCCGAGGCTGCTGACCGGGCACATGAAGATGGGGCTGGCCCAGGTTTCGCCGAAGATCTTCACGCTGGTGTCGACTTTTCGCGCATCGATGAGACGCTGGACGCGGATGTTGTACTTCGCGTAGGCGGTGTGGTTGGCATCGCGCGTCACGTCGCCGTCGACGCCGCTCTGGAGGTAGCCCCAGTGCGCCGGCGCGTCCTGGCTGAGCACGGCCTTCTTTGCCGCCGGCTCGAACTCAAACACATCCAGCGCATCGGCCGCAGCGGTGATGGTGCCGTCTGGGCCGAGCGCTCTTCGAGAGCCACGCAGCACGTCGTAGCTCTGCGCGAGCGCTTGATGCGAGTTCGCCGTCAACAGGGTGGTGATCGCACCGAGAGAGGTCGCCGTGAGAAGAGGACTAGCGGCGAAAAAACGCAAGAGTTGGCGGCGCGCGATCATGGTGCGCTCTGAAACGTCCGGCGCCCCGACTGCACTTGTCGCCTTCACCAGCGTCGTCCTACGCGAGAGACCTGTCATCGTGTTCTTTCGAATGCGAATGAGTGCCGCAGGTTAGGCGGATTGGTCTGTATCGTCGTCACGTCAGTGTCTTCAGATAGACAACGACACTCTGGCGATATGATCACCATCTCGGTCTGATGTCCATCTGCAAGCGTAGGGTGCATTAGTGCAGCGTAATCCGCCGTCCTGCCGATGAGCGGCGAAATATGCTGCGCTATTTCACTGCTACTCTCTGCCGTCGCTCAATTCCTGAACCTGGCCTGCCCAGACTTGCCGGCGGCCGTTTTCAGCGTGATGCTCACCGAAGCGCCCTTGGCGATGTCGCTCTTCGCTTCGGCCTTCAATGCAGTCCCGGAGGTGACGAGCGGCAGCGTCTCGCGGTCGCTTCCGGATGTCAGCAGCACGGCGCCGGAATAGCCGCTGGCCGGGAGCGGTCTGTTAGCCTCGTCGAGGATGTTGAAGGTCAGCGTCTTCCCCGCAGCGATCATCTCGACATGCACGCCGGCGACATCCTCCATGGGTCCGCCATTCGGCCCCTTCTGATGGGCGTGCTGCGCCATCGCCGGAGCCGCCAGCAACAGCGCGGATAGGGCGAGCAGGATCGTCTTCATCGATGGTCTCCCGGGGTGGTGTGGACAGACATCGCCTGCACATGGGCAGGCGACGATTCCCGGCGAAACAGGATGTAGAGCGCGGGAAGAACGAGCAGCGTGAGGATGGTGGACGAGACGATGCCGCCGATGACGACCGTCGCGAGCGGGCGCTGCACCTCGGCGCCCGCTCCCGTCGCGATCGCCATCGGCACGAAGCCGAGGGACGCCACCAGCGCCGTCATCAGCACAGGCCGGAGGCGGGTCAGCGCGCCCTCGCGCACGGCCTCCACCACCTTCTTTCCGTCACGGCGCAGCCGCTCGATGAAGGTGATGATGACGAGACCATTGAGCACCGCGACGCCCGAGAGCGCGATGAAGCCGATGCCCGCGCTGATCGACAGCGGAATGTCACGCAGCAGCAGCGCGAAGATGCCGCCCGTGAGCGCCAACGGCACGCCGCTGAAGACGAGCAGTGCGTCGGCCACGGAGCCGAGGCTGATGAACAGCAGCAGGAAGACCAGCAATAGCGCGATCGGAACCACGATGGTCAGACGCTGCGTCGCCGAGACGAGCTGCTCGAACTGGCCGCCCCAGCCGATCCAGTAGCCCGCCGGCAATTTGACCTTCTGCGCGATCTGCTGCTGCGCCTCGCCGACGAAAGAGCCGAGATCGCGTCCGCGCACATTGGCGGAGACGACGATACGGCGCTTGCCGTCCTCGCGGCTGATCTGGTTCGGGCCCGGCGCGACCGAGATCTCCGCCAGTTCCGACAGCGGCGCGTAACGCATCTGGGCCAGCGGCGAGGTGCCGAACGCCGCTGGCATCGCCTTGTTCTGGCTCGGCTGGCCCTCCAGCGGCGGCAGCGGGATCGGCAGCGCCTTGATCGCCTCGATATCCGTCCGCAGTTCATCCGGAAGGCGCACGACGAGATCGAAACGGCGGTCGCCCTCGAACACCAGGCCCGCGGTCTTGCCGCCCACGGCGATCTCGACCAGGTTCTGCACATCGGACACGCTGATGCCGAAGCGCGCCAGCGCCTTGCGGTCCAGCTTGACCGTCAGCACCGGAAGACCCGCGACCTGCTCGGTCTTGACGTCCGCGGCGCCCTGGATGTTCCGCAGCGCCGACTGCACCTGCCCCGCGATCCCTGCCAGCACGTCGAGGTCGTCGCCGAAAATCTTCACGCCGACATCGCTGCGCACGCCCGAGATCAGCTCGTTGAAGCGAAGCTGGATCGGCTGCGAGAGCTCGTAAAGGCTGCCTGCGACCTCCTCGGATGCAGCCTCGATCTCCTTCATCACATCGAGCTTCGGCTTCTTCGGATCGGGCCACTGGTCGCGCGGCTTGAGCATAACATAGCCGTCCGAGATCGACGGCGGCATCGGGTCCGTCGCCACCTCCGCGGTGCCGGTGCGAGCGAAGGATTCCTTCACCTCCGGAATCTTCAACAGACGCCTCTCGAGCGCCATCTGCATCTCGAGCGATTGCGTGAGGCTGGTTCCGGGGATGCGCATCGCCTGGATCGCAACGTCGCCCTCGTCGAGGCTCGGGATGAACTCGCCGCCCATCCGCGTCGCGGCGTATCCGCTCACGACGACGAGCGCCACGGCCGCGGCCGCCACGACGACGCGCAGACGGATCGCGAGATCGAGCAACGGCATATAGGTCCTGCGCGCGGCGCGCATGAACCAGTTCTCCTTCTCGGAGACCTTGCCGGTCACGAACAGCGCGACAGCGGCCGGAACGAAGGTCATCGACAGGATGCTGGCGCCCAGCAACGCCATCAGAACGGTCAGCGCCATCGGCGTGAACATCTTGCCTTCGACGCCGGTCAGCGTGAGCACCGGCAGATAGACCACAGCGATGATCAGCGTGCCGAACAGGCTGGGCTTGATGACCTCGCGCGACGCTTCGATGATCGTCTCGAAGCGTTCCTCGCGGGTCAGCAGGCGCCCTCGCTTCGCCTGCTCATGGGCGAGCAGACGCAGGCAGTTCTCCACGATGATGACAGCGCCATCGATGATGATGCCGAAATCGATCGCGCCGAGGCTCATCAGGTTGGCGCTGACCTTGTTCTCGAACATGCCCGTGATGGTGAACAGCATGGACAGCGGAATGACGAGCGCGGTGGCGAAGGCCGCCTTGAAGTTCCCGAGGATCAGGAAGAGGATCGCGATGACGAGCAGCGCGCCCTCGACCAGGTTCTTCTCGACGGTCGCGATGGTCGCGTCGATCAGATGGGTCCGGTCGTAGATCGCGCGGAGAGAGACGCCCTCCGGCAGCGACTTCTGGATCTGCTCCAGCTTCTGCCCGACACGCTGCGCGACGGTCCGGCCGTTCTCGCCGATCAGCAGCATCGCCGTGCCGAGCACGACTTCCTTCCCGTCGACGGTCGCCGCGCCGGTTCGCAGGTCGGTGCCTTCCTTGACCTCCGCGATGTCGAGGATGCGGACCGGGACGCCGTTCCGGGAGCCGATGACGATCTGCCGGATCTCCTCGACATCAGCGACCTGTCCGGGCGTGCGCACCAGATACTGCTCGCCGTTCTTCTCGATATAGCCGGCGCCGACATTGGCATTGTTGTTG
The DNA here is from genome assembly GCF_051811025.1 of Tardiphaga sp. 813_E8_N1_3. Taxonomy (NCBI): domain Bacteria; kingdom Pseudomonadati; phylum Pseudomonadota; class Alphaproteobacteria; order Hyphomicrobiales; family Nitrobacteraceae; genus Tardiphaga; species Tardiphaga sp. 813_E8_N1_3. The sequence goes on along the minus strand of NZ_JBPWQE010000001.1, from coordinate 2,458,993 downwards.
GCGAGCGACGTCATGACGTCGCGGAAGCTGAGGCGATAGGCCATCAGCCTGGCCGGATCCGGAAGCACGTGGAACTGCTTCTCGAAGCCGCCGATGGTGTTGACCTCGTTGACCCCCTGCACGTTGCGAAGCTGAGGCTTGATGATCCAGTCCTGCACGGTCCGCAGGTCGCTCGGCGTGTAGGGCCTGCCGTCGGCGTTCTTCGCCCCCTCCTTCGCCTCCACCGTGTACATGTAGATCTCGCCGAGGCCGGTAGAGACCGGTCCCATCGCCGTCTCGATGCCGGTCGGCAGCGAGTCCTTCACCCGCTGGACACGTTCGTTGACCAACTGGCGCGCGAAGTAGATGTCCGTGCCGTCCTTGAACACGACGGTGACCTGGCTGAGGCCGTAGCGCGACAGCGAGCGCGTGTTCACGAGGTTCGGCAGGCCGGCCATTCCCGTCTCGATCGGGAACGTGATGCGCTGCTCGACCTCCAGCGGCGAGAAGCCCGGCGCGTTGGTGTTGATCTGAACCTGGACATTCGTGATGTCAGGGACGGCGTCGATCGGCAGGCGTGTGAAGTTCCAGACGCCGAAGGCGCCCATCATCAACACAGCGATCATGACCAGCCAGCGCTGGTGCACGGAGAACGCAAGAAGCTTGTCGATCATGACCTCATTCCCGACATGACGATCCCTGACGGGGACCGCTGGAGACGTGAGCGGACGCGGTCCCGCCGCGCCCGAGCGAGCTCAGTGTTCATGGGACGCCGATCCCTTTCCGAGCTCCGCTTTCACGATGAAGCTGTTCCTCGCCGCGTATTTGTCGCCGTCGAGCAGTCCGAACAGGATCTCGACATTGTCGGAGTCGCGCGCGCCGAGTTCGACGTCACGCGCCTCGAACTTGTCGCCGTTGCGGACGAATACGACGCTGCGGTTCTCGACCGTCTGGATCGCCGAGGCCCGAACGGCGACCGCGACCGGCTTGGCCGACAGGATCAGGCGTGCCGAGACGAACAGACCCGTGCGCAGGCGCATGTCGATATTCGGCACGACGGCGCGTGCGAGCGCGCTCTGCGTATCACTGCTGCCGACCGGCGAAATGTAGAACAGGCTCGCCTCGATCGGCTTTCCGCCATCGCCGACATCGATCAGGATCCTGTCGCCGATCCGGACGCGCGGCAGATTGCGACGGTAGACGGACAGATCCACCCAGACAGTCGAGATGTCGGCGACGATGAAGGCCGGCTTCTGCTCGGAGGCATATTCGCCGAGCGAGATCTGGCGATCGATCACCGTGCCGGAGATCGGCGCCCGCATCTCATAGACGCTCAGGCTCTGGTTGCTCTCGATCTTCGCGAGGAGCTCGCCCTTCTCGACGGTGTCGCCGATGCGCTTCTTGATCTCGCGCACGACGCCCGGAAAGCGCGGGGTCACCTGCACCAGCGTCTCCTGATTGGGCTGCAGGATGCCGTTCAGCACCAGAGAGTCGTGCAGCGTTTCGCTTTTGGCGGAAAGTATCTCGATGTTCGACGAGGCGACGCGCGCGTCGCTCATTTCCACGACGCCCTCTTCACCGTGGCCTTTCTCGTCGTGGCCCTTGTCGCCCTTGCCCTTGTCGCCCTGCCTGGCGGCCTTGGAGGTGGCCGCGGTCTGCGTGTCGGACTTGTTTGGTGCTGTGGCGTAGACGCCCGCGCCGAGCGCTAAGATCGCGGCCGCGCTCACCAGCAACATGATCGGCTTGTTCATCGTGCGCTCCCCCGCGCCAGTGCAAACGGATTGCCGACGAGCCCCTCGATGGTGGCGACGGCGACGTGGAAATTCTGCTGGGCTTCCTGCTCGCGCAGGCGCGCCTGCGCGACGCTGGCCTGCGCGTCGAGCACTTCGAGCAACGAGTAACGTCCCTGCCCGTAGCCTTCGGAAATCGCATCGGCCGCGTCCCTGGACTTGGGGATCGCGGTCTCGCGCAGGATGGCGAGCTCGCGCAGCGAGCCCTGCAGCGAGTCGTAGGCGCGGCCCGCTACCACGATCAGCGTGTTGCGGTTGCCCTGGCGTTCGGCGGCGGTCTTGGCGAGGCTTTCCTGCGCGGAGAGGATGTTGCCCTGGTTCTGGTCGAACACCGGGATTGGCACCGACAGCGAAAGCCGAACGGCGTTGTCGCCGGTCTCGTTAAAGCGGCGCCATCCGGCGGATACCGTGACGTCCGGATAGGGCTTCAACCGGGCGAGCAGCAGTTCGGCGTTGCGCTGCGCGTAGATCGCTTTCCAGCGAACGAGCTGCGGGTTGGCATCAATCGCCGCGACCACCGACTGGAAGGTCGGCGGCTTACCGGTCGCTTCCAGCCGGCCGGAGACGGCCGCGAATTTCGGCGCGCTATCGCCCATCAGGATCGCCAGTTCACGGCGCGCGCTCGCGAGCGACGACCTGGTGCGCTCACGATCGGCCTTGACCAGTGCCGATGCGACCTCGGCGCGGCCGGTCTCTGCGATGGATGATGCGCCGGCCTCGACGCGCCGCTGCAGCAGCGGCGAGATCTTGTCGATCGCCTCGATCTGTTCGTCGAGGATCTGGATCCGCCGCTGCAGGCCGAGCACGCTCACGAAGGCGATCGCGGTCTCTGACAGCACTTCGAGCCGGATGGCCTGACGTCCGATGCCCGCCGCATCGAGGCCCGCCTGACCGGCGGCGACCCGCGCATCGCGCTTGCCCCACAGCTCGAACATCTGGCTGACCTGCAGCGTGGTCTCCGCCGAGCGGGTTCCCCTGTAGGCGCCTGAACCGAACGAGTTGTCCTGCTCGTACGAAATCTCCGGATTGATCAGCGCACCGGACTGGATGCGCTGGCCACGCGCGATCCCAACGTCACGCTCGGCGGCTGTCAGACGCGGACTGGCGGCGAGCGCGCGTTGAAGCGCAGCCCCCATGGTGAGGGTTTGCGAATGAGCTACCCCCGTCAGCGGCGAACTGACGAACAGCACAGCCGCGCACGCAAAACGCGTGGCGATCTTCGAAAACATGATGGAAACCTGACGAATGACGGACTCTGGGCGCGATGCGCCCGGCGATGACGGTCAGGTCAGGAATTTGGGTGGGGGAGGATCAATCCCGCGCGGCAGGCTGCGACGTTCGACATCGTGAAAAACCGCCGTGCGGGTCTCGATGGAGACGGGCATCGCCGCGAAGATAAGCGGCTGCGCTGTCACGGAGAAGCAGCCGTGGCAGTGCTTGCCCGCGACGACTCCCTTGTCGGAATGGCCGATCGCCTTCTCTGTGAGCGAGACGATCGTCGCTCCCGACGGATTAGTCACATCGCATTCGCAGAGACCGTGCACGGCGCCGGCGAAGATGTACGTCGTCAGCACAACCATCACCAACGCCTTGCGCGAGATGCGCAGCAGGCCATGGCGGAAGATGCGGGCGAAAATCGTCACTTCTAGCTTCTCTTTCAAACTCTGCGAGCGAGGTAGCATGGATCGGCGATTCATGTCGATCCGCAATAATGTAACAACGCTGCAGTTCGCTGGTCGATTTCGGCCTCTTTGCGGCCCTTCCCCGGCCAGCAATTCAACGCAGGCCCTTCGATAACCATCCACGACAGAAATGCGCGCGGTAATACGCCGACGAGCAACCAGATCGCAAATGTGAAAGCGCGACGTCTGGCCACACCGTCATGATCGCTTGCTGCACTTGCAAGGTCCCGAAATAGTGACTGCCTGCGGCGATCTACGATCGGTCCCTGAATCGGTTCGACACCACTTTTGCGATAGCCGCCGGCGCGTCATCCGGAATCGCGAAAACCGAGCTCACATTGACCTCGCACAGGACGAAGGTGTCCTCGCCCGCCCCTGTCCTCGGACCATAGAGGAAATCGGCATCCCAGATCACGGGAAGTATACGGCGATCCAGTTCTAACGCGGCAATCATTTGCGGTACCCATAGGTCTTCGACTTCCCGGCGCAGCAACGCGAACGCCTGCTCATCGGGAGCGAACATACGCTTCTCAGCGTGAGGCCGGACGTGGCCCGGCGGCAGTAAACCTTTCGGATATTGGTGTGCGAACCCGGCGACCTTTTCTGCGGCCATGTAACACCTGACCATTCCCTCACTGAGCCGCTCCTGGAACGGCTGATCGACGATGAACCCGTCGCCCACCATGTACCCTTCACAGCGCGTAAGGAAATCGTCCAGCGACATCTCTTCTACCACCCCCTCGACAGCCGCCTCCATTACACGAACGCGCTGCGAGCCTGATGAAACTGGTTCTACCTTCCATACGCCATGACCGTCGTTGCCACGCGCCTGCTTCAGAACGCGTGCGCCCCTAGCGGCGAGCACGCCCGGAAACTCGTCCCGCAATTGGGCACGCGACCCATAGAGCTTTGTATCAGTCCCCCAACCAAGATGCTTTGTGCGGAATAGTATTTCCTTGGTGCCCATGGCTTGGATCGCGTCCGGGTGCGCGCTGACCCATGGCCCAACAGCGGCGACGTCTGCAAGCAGGTTATTGAGAGAACGCCGAGATTTTCCGTCCTGAAGCGGATTTACCCACACCAGGACGCCATCCGTTCCCAGCAATTGGCTCCGGAGATCGTCAGCGAAAGCTTCATCGTAGACCGCCGGAACCGCTTCGATGCCTACCGCTTCGAGTTCTTCGAAAATGCGGTGGAAGCGATTGTTCTGCGACGTCGCAGTCTGCCTGGTCTCCGCGTCTCCGCGCCACAGAATTGCGACCTTGGGTGGCTTCATTGCAGTCTCCGTGATCTGTAGCTGGCGCCGGCTCGGTTGCTCCCGGCGGCAATGAGGCAATGGTCGCAACACGGCGTATGCCGCGCCGCGAGCACGCGGCCATTCTTTCGCTTCGTGTTCCACCTTGTCGGCAGATAATCACGACCGAACGACCCGTGACTTCGGCGCCCGATCGTTCACACCTGCGTGCGGCCGTCGTCGTGCGCCCGGAAACAATGTTGGATCCGCATCGAAATCCTCGTCAGTCCGCACATCAACGAGCGTCAGCGCGCTGACAGTTCCAACGAGAAGAGACAGTTTATCGGGAAAAATTGAGGTGCAAGAAGACATGCTGCGCCCTTGGTGAATTCAGGACGCGATACTTGGGCATGTCGCCTCGCGGGGGGATCGCCACCCCCGTGCTGCGGATTAAAGCACCATAGAACCGAGTGTCAACACGGCTTCCATCGCATTTACTTGAACTCAGCCCGGAGGGCGAATGAGCGCGGCATAATCCGCTACCCTGCTGCTGAGCGGCGCAATACGTTTCGCTATTGTACCCTACTCGCTCAGCACCGAGGATCAGCGCATGATGGGTTGAGCGCGCTCCCGCCCGGCCTCACCGAGACGTCGAAAATTCGTTGCCCTGCATGCCGTCCGTCCTGATCTGTCCGAGCAGGCCGTAGATGTCGCCGAGCACCCAGAGGTCGCGCACCTTCGGCCCGTCGAACGAAAAGATCGGCACTCCAAGCCAGCCGACGAGCTTTCCTGTCGGCGGATTGCCGAACATCGCTTCACGTTGAACGCCGTGGAAATAGACCTTGCCGGAAACGCGATTGCCCTCCTCGATCATCAGGAGAATGTCCGTCGTATAATTCTGCAGCACGCCGGTGACCCAGCGGACATAGTCGGCGAACTGCGCATGTCCGACCAGCACCGGTCCGAGCGATCCCCTGAAGGTGAAATCCTCATGGAAAATTTGCGGGATCAAAGTCACGTCCGCATGGTCCCACATATCCTTGTAGAAAGCGCGGACCATCTCCTTCTGCGGCGTGAGCGTCACGCCATTGAACGTCATTGGCTTTTCAAGATGATCGCTGCGTGTGTTCATCGCCCTCGGCCCGGCATGATGGGATTGAACCACGACACTAGCAATCGCAGGGCGGAAGAGCGAAGCGTAATCTGCCGCCATCGAGATGTTTACGCGGCGGAATACGCTTCGCTCTTCCGCCCTGCAACTGAGCGGCGACCGCCTTATGCCCCTCGCGTCAATCTTGCACACGGCTCAGAAAACCGGGAATATCCCGCCCAATTCAGAAACGCCCCGGGGAGATTCCAGGCCTATGAAGTTCGACGACGTCATTCTCGGCCGCCGCAGCATCCGCGGCTACAAACCCGACCCGGTCCCCAAAAAGCTGATCGAGGAAATCATCAATCTGGCGATGCGCGCGCCGTCGTCGATGAACACCCAGCCGTGGAATTTCTATGTCGTCACCGGCGAGCCGCTCGACAGGATCCGCGCCGGCAATACCGAACGGATGATCGCAGGCATCCCGCAGTCGCGCGAATTTCGCACCGGTCAGGCTTTTGCAGGTCATCACCGCGACCGGCAGGTCGGTGTCGCCAAGCAGTTGTTCTCGGCCATGGGGATCGCGCGCGACGACAAGGAGATGCGCCAGGACTGGGTGCTGCGCGGCTTCCGCCAGTTCGATGCGCCGGTTTGCGTGATCGTGACCTATGACCGCGTGCTGGACGGCAGCGACGATACGCCGTTCGATTGCGGCGCCGTGGCGACCGCCCTCGTCAATGCCGCCTGGTCGCGCGGCCTTGGCGCGGTGATCAACAGCCAGGGCATCATGCAGTCGCCGGTCGTGCGCGAGCATGCCGGCATTGCCGACGATCAGGTCATCATGAAAAGCATTGCACTCGGATGGCCCGATGACAGCTTTCCTGCGAACGCGGTGGTATCCGAACGCAAGTCGGTCGAGGAAGCCACGGTATTCGTCGGCTTCGACAATGAACGCGCGTAGCCGTCCATGAAACTGCACGCCCCAACCGACACCGTCTGGACATCCCAGCAGGACGAGGAGCTGCGGCGGCAACTGGCGAACGGGCGCAGTATCAACGAGATCGCGCTCCGCCTGAAGCGGTCGCCGCTCATAGTGCGCACCCGCGTCAACAAGCTTGGCATCCGCGTGAGCAAAGACAGCTAGCCGGCGCGCGCCGGGATGCGCGGCGCGTGTTCGAACCCCGGCGCAGCATAGAGCCGATGATGAGGCTCGTTGCACGCGCGCTATGCGCGCAGCGCGGTTGACGTCCCTGCCTTTCCCGCGCATCCAGCCCCCAACGAGAAACTTGGGGGCGGAACGTGCTTTACCTGATCTGGGCGCTGCCCGCGCTGGCAGTGATCGGCGCCATCGCCAGCGGACTCGCCGGCACGCTCCCCGCCTCGCTCATCGGCCTCGCCACGGCGCTTGCGGTCGCGCTGGCCACTGCGCCGCAGCTGTTCTCGATCACTGACGCTGGAACGGCGCTGCTGCGCGGCGCATGGATCGGGTGGATCGTCGTACCCTACATTCTCGGCGGCTTGCTGTTCTGGCAGATGGCAATTCGCCCCGGCGACGCGGCCATGCCGGTCGAGACGTCACTGCCGGATGCGCATGCGCGGCGTCGCCTGCTGTTCACCGCCTGCTATCTGATCGGCCCCTTCGCGGAATCCGCCACAGGCTTCGGCATCGGCATCATGGGGACGATGGTGCTGATCCGCCGCCTCGGCCTGAAGCCGATCGAGCTTCTCGCCTTCTCGCTGATCAGCCAGACCATGATCGTATGGGGTGCCATGGGCAGCGGCGCGGTGGTCGGCGCAGCGTTTGCGCGGACCGATCCCACGGCGCTCGCGCTACGCACCAGCCTCATCTATCTCGTGTTCAACATCCTGTGGCTGCCGATCTACTGGCGCATGGCGGAACGCGCCGGCATCACCGCCGACTGGCGCGAGCGCGCCAGCGAAGCGCTCTGGCTCATCGGCAGCCTCGGCCTCGCCATCGTCGCAACGGCGTTTCTTGGGCCGGAGCCGGCGATGCTGGCCGCGTTCGGGCCGGCCATCGTGCTGCGTTATCTCATCGACGAGAAGCCGGATCGCGCGGCGATCGCCGCTGCGGCACGGCGCATGCTGCCATTCACACTGCTGATCGGCTGGCTCGCACTGACGCGCCTCGTGCCGCCGCTCAACCAGCTTCTACAGACCGCATGGAGCATGCAGCCCTTCGCCGGCGCGCCGGTCTGGGCGCCGTTGTTTCACGCCGGCACCTGGCTGGTCGCGGCGGCCGTGCTGACCGCCCTGCTGCACGGCCATCAGCGGGCCTTCCCTGCGGAGATCGCAGCCGCATGGAAGACCGGCCGGCTCGCGGTGCTTACCGTGATCGTGTTCTCGATGATGGCCGAACTGCTGTCGCGCTCGGGCATCGCCGGCGGCCTCGCCCGCGGCATGTATGACACGTTCGGGGTCTGGTCGGTGACGGTCACGCCGATGATCTCGGCCGTGTTCGGCGCGCTGGCCAATAGCGGCAATGCGGCCAACGGACTGTTCATGCCGTCGCAGCTCAGCCTCGCCACCGAAGCCGGCCTCGACGTCGCCGCCGTCGTCGCGCTTCAGCATGCCGCGGCACTCTCGCTCAACATGGTCTCGCCGGTGCGGATGTCGATCGTCTGCAATCTCGCCGGCACGCCCGGCCACGAGCGGGACGCCTATCGCGCAATGTTTCCCTTCGTCGTGGTCATCGTCGCGGTTCTTCTCGTGATCTCCGTCCTCATCGCCACCCGGCTCATTTGAGATTCAATGCCCCGAATGAGCTGGAAGCCAGTGGCGATCCTCCGTCACCCGATCTTGAACTTGCTGTAAGCCTCGCTCGTGCAAATGATCACATGCTCGGCACAGCCGTTAGTACGGTGCGGGTCGCAGAGATTTTCATAGTCCGGTGATGTCATCATCTCGATGAAGGCTGCAACGGAGGGATAATACACCAGCGCCAGATAGTCCCACTGCTGGTGATCCGGTTCGCCGAGCGCAACGGCCTTCGCGTCGCCAGTCCACAGCAATGTGCCGCCCCGCGCCTTGATCATCGGCACGGTCAGCGCGCTGTAACGCAGATAGGCGTCCCAGCCCGACCCATCGCCGTCGAGCGAGCGCTCCCGGAATCGCATCAGATTGACCATGACGACCGGCCCCTGATGCGCGAGCTCTGTGAGACCCTTGATGTTCAAGAGATCGACACCCATGCACAATCTCCTGTTTCAGCAAGCCGCGGGCAGATAAGCAAACACCGGTTAAGCCTCGGGATCGACATCGTCCAGAAACGTCGCTGTGGGAACGAAGAACAGCGTCCCCGTCACCGCGCGGCTGAAATCCAGCAAATGGTCGTAAGTGCCCGGCGGGTTGCCGATGAACATGTTCTCCAGCATCTTCTCAATGCGCTGCGGGGAACGGGCGTAACCGATGAAATAGGTACCGAACTCACCTTTGCCCACTTCGCCGAACGGCATGTTGTCGCGCAGAATTTGAAGCTGCTCCCCGTTCTCTTCAATCGACGTCAGGACGTTGTGCGCATACGGCTTCTTCTCGGAATCGCGCTGTTCGATATCGGACAGCTTGTGCCGGCCGATGATGTTCTCCTGTTCCTCGACGGGCACCTTGTTCCATCGCGCGACGTCGTGCAGATATTTTTGCACGATCACGTAGCTGCCTCCGGCAAAGCCGGGGTCTTCATCGCCGACAAGGGTGGCCGCGTCAGCGGCCTGACCGACAGGGTTTTCAGTTCCGTCAACAAAGCCGATCAGATCGCGGTCGTCGAAGAATTTGAAGCCATGCACCTCGTCCACAGCCGAAACCGCGCCGGCGAGCCGCGACATGATGTGCGTCGCCAGCTCGAAACAGAGATCCATGCCCGCCGCACGGATGTGAAAGAGGATATCGCCGGATGTCGAAACGGCGGTGTGCACACCGCGAATTTCACGAAACGGATGCAAGTCTTTCGGACTCGGCGCTCCGAACAGCCGGCTCCAAGCATCGGAGCCGAACCCCATGATGCAGGACAACTGCCCGTTGAGATTGCGGAATCCCACGCCACGCAACAGGCTGGACAGGTCGCCGCACAAGCCACGAACCGCCTTCTCGGGGGCCGGTCCGGGATTGATCGTCACGACCAGGAATATCGCCGCCCGCGTCAGCCTGGCAGCGACCGACTGGGACACGGGAGCCGGTAAGCTTGAAACCATGTTCGATCCATTCGATATCCGTTGTGTCACGTATCTTTAGTGCGACGAAGACAAGATGCGCTGACGCGCCTATTGCCGGCTCACATGCTTTGCCGGCAGCTTACCGCCATTCCACTTGCCGTCGATCGCCCGTTCGATCTGCGCGGCCAGTTGCAGCAGCAGGCCGTCATTCGCCTGACGCGTCTGCGCCTGGATGCCGAGCGGCAGTCCGTTCTCCTGCGCCGCCAGCGGCAGCGAGATGCCGGGAATGCCGCACAGATTGGCGAGCGGTGTATAGGCGAAATTCTTCCACAGATTGGCGAACCAGTCGTGCACCGACGGATTGGTGCTGGTGGTGAGATATTCTGATGTGCCGACCTTCGGCGTCGGCTTGGCGGTGATCGGCGTCAGGATGATGTCGTAACGCTCGAAGAACGCGCCGAAAGCGCGCGACGTCGTGTTGAACACCGCCTGCATCGCGTTGCGCTCGGTATAGGACGTGTTCAGCCCGCTCTCCCAGATCTTGATGTTGATCGGCTCCAGCAGATCGGTGGTCGGCTTATCCAAACCGAGCCGCGCCAGATGACCGGCGATCACCTGCGCGAAATTGCTGATGTAGCAGGTCGTTTGCGCGGCAAACGCCTTGCGGAAATCCACCTCCGGCAGCGCCCATTCCACGTGATGGCCGAGCCCTTCGAGCATTTTGCCGACACGCTCCAGCTCTGCAACGAAATGCGGCGGCGCTTTGTAGTCGCCCCACTCATGCGACAGCGCGATGCGCAGCTTGCCCGGGTCGCGCTTGATGAGATCGCTATAGGGTTCGGCGGGCGACCAGAACGGCATGAATTCGCCGGGCGCGCCGCCGCGGCAATTGTCGACGAAGGCTGCGGTGTCGCGCACGCTGCGGCTGACGCAGCCCTGGATGGAGACCAACCCGGAGAGATCCGACAGCGCTGGCGCCAGCGAATAGACGCCGCGCGAGACCTTCAGGCCGATCAGGCCGTTCACACCCGCGGGAATGCGGATCGAACCACCGCCATCCGTGGCATGGGAGATCGGCAGCACGCCGGCCGCGACCATCGCCGCAGAGCCGGCGGAGGAGCCACAGGTGGTGTAGTCGGTGTCCCAGGGATTGCGCGTGACATAGAGCTTGTTCTCAGCAGAACTGCAGACGCCGAATTCTGGCGTGGTGCTGCGGCCAATGATGTTGAGCCCGGCGCCCCGGATCTTGCCGGTCAGGAAGCTGTCCTGCGCGGGCCGGTTGCCCTGCATGATCATGGAGCCGAATTCCTGCAGCCGTCCCTTCAGGGTCGGCCCGAGGTCCTTCATCAGGTAAGGAACGCCAGCGAACGCGCCCTCGGCATTCATCCCGTCCCTGGTAGGATCAGCGACGACGTCGTCGAATACTTCGACGACGGCATCGAGCGCGGGATTGGTGCTGGCGATGCCGGCGGCGGCCTGCGCCGCAAGTTCGGCCGGGGCCAGGTCGCCCTTGCGCACGCGCGTGGCCAGCGCTACCGCGTCGTGTTTGGCCCATTCGTCCCAGCTCATCGCCAATGTCATGTCGCACGTCCAATTCGAGATTCGGTTGGTGCGAGCCTAGACCGGATGGTGGTTTTTTCGGAAGCCGTGGCGGGTGCCTTGAGCGCGCGGCAGACGCAGGGCAGACCAGCGTGCGGAATGGCGATTGCCGTCACCCGCCACCGGCGGCGAATTCCGGCCGGATGGCGCCCTGCGGCACCATAGCCGGGCCGCCGGCGCCCCGGGTGCCGCTTCGCTCACCAGGGCTACGCGCTGCCCTCGTCAGTTCGCCGAGAACGGCAGAGAATATGGCTGTCCGAACGGGACCCCGCCGCGCACGGTCTGGACCGCCTTCAGATAGGCCTTACCGGTGCGGGGCTTGTTCGAGGTGTCGAGCAGTTCGACCGGACCTTCGACGAGTTCGAGAATGGCGACGTCCGCGGGCGCGCCGACCTGCAGCGTGCCGAGCTTGGGCACGCGGTTGATGACATTGGCCGGCTTGATCGTGGCCGCCGCGATCACCTGATCGAGCGAGAAGCCGAGCGCGAGAAACTTGCTGAGCACCCAGGGCAGATAGGGCCGGCTCGGCGTGTTCGCCGCGGCCACATGGACGTCGCTGGAAATCGTATCGAACACGAGCCCCTGCTGGATCGCCTCCTCGGCAATGTCATAGTCGAAACTGCCGGCGCCATGACCGACATCGATGATGACACCGCGCTTCTTGGCTTCCAGCAGCGCGGGAAGCACTTTGCCGTTCTGCACCGTGTTGTTGCCGAGTGCGCTGTAGGGATGCGTGAGGATATCGCCGGGACGCAACGTATCGACGAGCACCGACAGATCGCCTGGCGCATTGCCGATGTGGCACATCACCCGGCCCTTGGTGCCCGAGCGTTCGACGGCCAGAATGGCGCGCTTCAGCGGTTCGATACCGTTGTTGCCGACGAATGCCAGCGTCTCGCGCACCTTGGCACCGAGCACGAGATCGGGATTTTCGGCGATGGTGCGCGCCGCGGCATCGACATTCGCGTAATCGATATTCAGCAACTCGCCGACGGGAAAGCCCGCAAGGCCGATTGTCGAGATGTGCACGAAGGCAAACAGCCGGCTGCGCGAATGTCCGACGACGTCGCGCTTGAATCCGGCAAACGTGTTGGCGCCGGCATCTCCGGCGCTCACATAGGTCGTCGTCGCCGAGAACGGCACCAGCTCATCCGGCGGAATGCCGATCGCAGACCCATAGGGATAGACATGGGTGTGAAGATCGACGAGGCCGGGCGTCACCAGCTTGCCTTTGGCATCGATGCTTTGTTTGGCCCGCTCCGCAGGAATGCTCGGCTCGACGGCGGCGACCTGCCCGAACTTGATGCCGATATCGCGAATGCCGCGCAGATTCTGGCTGGGGTCGATGACCTCACCGCCCCGGATCACGAGATCGAAATTCTCAGTGGGCTGCTGGCCGAACGTCCCCCCGGATGCGCCAAGCGACCCAAGCATGGCCGCGCCACCCGCCAACACGTCACGTCGTGAAATCCTAGCCACTGATATCTCCGCCCCTGAACCAAAGTCCTGTCAGGCGAAGATAGTGGCCGGAACCCGAAATGTGCTTTCGTTGATTTTGATTTCACGGAGCTTTTGAACTCCGCCGCGATCAAACCGGAGCAACAGATAGTCGCTGCGATGATTTAATGAGGGTCGCTACAACGTCGACCGAAAGCTTTCACAGGAATCGGCGCCGCGACATGCGCCGCCTCGCCTAGCCGCAATTCCAGATCGGCCCGATCGGGGTTCGCGTCCAGCATGGGCCCATGCTGCCGCCATTGTACTGGCCGCGATAGAAGCCGGGTCGGCCGAAATAATACTTCTCGCCGTCGGACCAGCGGTAATAGACCGGGGTGCGGTCGATATACCAATGGCGCCGGTCGCGTTTGGCCATGCGCAGGTCCGCGCGCTTCTGCATGAACAGCGGAACGCTATTGTTCAGTGGCTGGTGATAGCCCGGCAGGAAGCCGTAGCCCTTCCATTGCTGCGATTTCTTCTTGACCGGCGCAGCCAGTGCAACGGCGGAAATGAGCGATAGGACGAGAGCAACCAATAGACACATGAATCGCGACATACCCACAGTATAGAGATTTGGCGCGCGGGCAGCCATTCAAATTCAGGTGGGGCGGATGGATTCCTCAGGCTATCCTGTGACGTTGTGTCTCCGCCGTGATACCCTCACACCATGAAAACCAAGCCCCTCGCCGATATCCTGGAACGCGTCGAGACGTGGCCGCCACATCTGCAGGACGAGCCGCATTCACTGCCGAGCTGATCATGAAGCGCGACGGCCCCCGCGCCAAATTTGGAAGACCGTGATGCGATTTTTGTTCTGCTATCTGTTGATGATCGGCTTTCTCGGGACGCAGGCATTGGCGAAGGAGCCAACATTCTTCCAGAAACAACTCAGCGCATACGTGGCTGCACACCCGATCGGTTTCCCGGCAGAATTACGAAGTGAGCGTCTGCCCATCGATGTGCTCTTAAAATTCTCACTCGACCGGGATGGTAAACTGTTGAACCCGATAGTCGAAAAGGGAACAAGCATTCCGAAGGTTGATCAGGATTTACTGGAGTGGCTGGCGAAGCTGCAACCATTCCCGATAGTTTCAGCCGACGACGAGGCCCTGCAAGAGATCCATTTGCCGGTCCGGTTTGGAGCGCGGCCACCTGCGCAGACTTACGAAGAGAGTGAGAGAAAAATAAAACAGATGATCGGAAACGTCTGTAAGGGCTGCTAACCGATCGCGCGGCAGCCCTCGAAATGTCGGCAACGTGCAGACGCTGATCACCTCGCAGGGTTCAACGCCTCCGATCGCGGAGCAGCGATCCCGATCAGTTTCTGCTCATGTTGATGGTGACGTTCCGGATATCGCCTTCGGACGATATCGAGAAAGACTGTTTGTTGCCGCGCGTAGAGAGCGACAGGTTGGCCGAGAATCCCGGCGCATCGATGACGGCCGAGATGAGGCCGCCGGACTCGCGGCCCGCGATGCTTCCGCTGATTCCGCGACTGGTTTCGCTCCACGTTCCGGCGATGGTGCCATCCTGGCTGACCACGTCGCTGTTGAGATCGAAGCGGTAGCTGTCGCTCGCGCAACGCAGGCTCTGCAGAAGCCGCCTTTCGCCGCCGCTGACCTGGTATGTCGCCTTGCAGCGAAGCCGCTCCTTCGATCCGTCGGACAGCGAGATCGCTCCCGCGCCTGCCCAGGATCCGGTAAGGCCTGTGAACGGCAGCGACTGCGCCGCCGCCGAACCCGAGGCGGCGACGAGCAGGATCGACACCAGCGCAATCCGGCGGGGCGAAACGATCTTGCGAAGCATGGTAAGTCTCATGAGGTCACTCCTGTTTCAGCACGCATGTGCCGGGTTTGAAAGTCGCATCGCGCATCAGTTGCCGCTTGCGACCTGCCGCGTGGGTGCTGTGTGTGACGCCGCCACGGAATCCTGATCGTCGGAGGGCGGGGATTTCGACCAGAGACGATTGCCCCGCGCTCTCTCGTAACCGTACTGGAACAGCGCGCGCATATAGGCGGTGTCAAAGCCGGACATCGGCGATGGCGGTCGATCGCCCTCGATATAGGTCAGATTGAATCCGAACTTGTTGCGGCGGGCGAAGGCATAGGTGTTGTAAAGGATAGAGCGCGTCTGAATCTTCGTCACGGTCGATGACGCCCGCGCAGCGATTTCGATGGTGGAATTGGGAATGACCTGAAATTCCCGTTCGATCTTGTTGTTGATCAGGACGTAGAGTTGCAGCTTCTCTGCTTTGGCGAACGTGGCGTCGCGCAGCAGGAAAGCCTCGGGCAATGTCAGGACAGGCGCGGTGACGCCGCCATCCACATGCATCTCCTCGAAGCGCTTGCCGTTCGCCTCCGCGGTCACCAGCATCGGCGGAAACACCACGGGCAGGCTCGCCGATGCCGCGACAACATCCCGGAACAGGTTCAATGCTTCGGGCGTGCGGAGCGAGGCGATCCGTCCCATGTCCCAGATGGCGGTCCGCTGCGAGTCCAGATTGGTCGTGACTACGAACAGCATCCGCCCCTTCGCATGTTCGGCTGCGACGGCGGCAACGAAGGTCTCGTCAATATACTTCGCCACCAGCTCGCGTAGCCGCGTGTTGCCGAACAGGCCCGAACCAAAGATCGCATTGAACGGATTAGGTGCATCGAGCAGGCTCGCGGCGACGCCGCTGGTGTAGACGTCGCGCAAGGTCGCGTCATAGCCGGGACCGAGAAACGCGAAGGGCGCGATCAGTGCACCGGTGCTCACACCGGACACCATCGAGAATGTCGGGCGCGTCGCCGCCTCGGTCCAGCCGCTCAGAACGCCGGCGCCATAGGCGCCGTCCGCCCCGCCTCCGGACAGCGCCAGATAGGTTCGAGGCCCTCGCAACGCGACCTGGTTCTGACCGTTTCGGAACGTCGAGGCCGGTTCGTCCGCATAACGGCGCAGGTCCGTAAGATCGAGGACGCGCGCACTGGATGCATCTGCGGCGCTATGCGGCGTCCGCGGCAATGACGAACATCCCGCCACCAGAAGGCCCAGCGCCGCAACGACAAGCAACGAGACCGACGGCCGCCAGGGGCGGCCATGCATGACTTGTTCGGTAAGGAGAGCGCTCACGGGTTCGACGCCCCACCCATGGAACCGCGTCGCTGGACAACCTGATGGGATGCCGCCGCGGGCTGAGCAACGAGTTCGAGATAGTCACGGTGGATCGCCTGGATGGTCTTGCGCTCGTCGAACTTGACCCGCCAACTGCTCGGCGAGCCGTGCCCCACGATGACTCCCTGGCGATCGCCGTATTTGGGATGCCGCTCACGACCGAGAAGGCTCATCCGGACACGGGCACCACGGAACAGTTGCGGTGGCGGTTTGCTGTCATCCGCATTCGTCATGCAGCCCCCGCCCCGTCCGGCGCCTGACGGGCAATCAGTGTCGCTTTCGTTGTGGCCACGGTTTCGATCAGCTTGAGTCGCCGATCCGCGGTGCCGGCCGCATCGGCTGGCAACGGAGACATCGTTTTGAAAGCACTATGCATTTGACCGCGCGTATTAAGTGAGCGATCACTCACTATTATTGACTGACTCAAAAGTCAATAGCACCTCTGCAAGGGATCGATTATCCTGCCCCCATGAATGCTGAGCTGAAGAAGCGCGCCCGTCGAAAAGCGGAACGACCGATCGAGATCCTCGACGCGGCCTTCGAGGAATTCGCCAAAAACGGCTATGCCGCGACCCGGCTGGAGGATGTCGCCGCACGCGCGTCCGTCACCAAGGGCACGATCTATTTCTATTTCGAAACCAAGGAGCGCGTGTTCGACGAGATGATCCGATACAAGTCGCAGGCGTTCTTTCCCGAACTGGAAAGCTATGCCGCGACGCTGGAAGGATCATACAACGCGCGCCTGCGCGCACTCATGGTCTTCGTGTATCGCAAGATTGCCGAAGACAGACCTTTCCGCGAAACACTCCGCTTCCTGATCGCCGACGGCTCCCGCTTCCCCGACCTCGTCGATCGGCATTATGACGAGTTCATGCGGCCGGTCATCGACCAGTTCCGAATGGTGATCAACGCGGGAGTCGCGGCCGGCGAATTCCGCCCGTCGCAGGCAAGCACATTCACCGAAATCGTGATGAGCCCGGCGTTGCTGTTGACCGTGTGGTCACTGTTGTTTGGAACGCGAAGGCAGATTGACGTCGCAGTCTTCACCGATGCCAGTATCGACCTGCTGATGAGAGGAATCGATACGTCCCGTTAGCGTGGCTTGGATCCTCAGAACGTCGGCGGCGTACAGGCGCTGATGACCTCGCAGGCTTTGTTGCCGACGCAGCGGAAGCGATGCGGGCGACGGCTTTCGAAATAATAGGCATCGCCGGGATCGAGGATGCGGCGCTCGTCATCGACGATGACTTCCAGCCGGCCTGAGATCACGATGCCGCCCTCCTCGCCGTCATGCACCAGCGGCACGCGCCCGGTGTCGCTACCCGGCTCGTAACACTCCTTCAGAATCTGCAAGGCGCGGCCGAACAGGTTATCGCCGACCTGGCGATAGGAGATTGGTTTCTTGCCGATCTCGGTCAGCTCATCCGAGCGGTAGAACGCCTTGCGCGGCCGGTCCGGCTCGATGGCGAAGAATTCGGCGAGCCCCATGGGAATGCCGTCGAGGATGCGCTTGAGCGCGCCGACCGACGGGTTCATCTGGTTGGATTCGATCAGCGAGATCGTCGAATTGGTGACGCCCGCCCGCTTGGCCAACTCGCGCTGCGACAGCTTGTGGCGCCCGCGCACGAAGCGCAGCCGTTCGCCGAGATCGATGCTCACGCTCAAATCCTGTTGTGAGTGTTCTGGATCGAACAAATATGGCTCGGTCCGCTCAGCAAAATCAACAGCTTAATCAGCTCAAGAAAAGGACTTGTTGCAATGTTACGAACATGATCCAGATGCGAAAATCAGCCCGAACATCATCCCTGGGAGCGCGACGTGACCGTCCATCAGATTCCGAACAGCCTGCAGCTCGACACGTTCTGGATGCCGTTTACGGCCAACCGTCAGTTCAAGGCGGCACCGCGCATGTTCGCGTCGGCCCAGGGCATGTATTACACCACCGAAGACGGCCGCAAGGTGATCGACGGCTCCGCCGGCCTGTGGTGCACCAATGCCGGCCACGGCCGCCGCGAGATCGCCAGCGCCGTGGAGAAGCAGCTCTCCACCCTCGATTTCGCCCCGGCCTTCCAGATGGGCCACCCGCTGGCCTTCGAATTTGCCAACCGCCTCGCCGAGATCGCCCCGGAAGGCCTCGACCGCATCTTCTTCACGAACTCGGGCTCTGAATCCGGCGACACCGCGCTGAAGATTGCGCTCGCCTATCATCGCGCCAACGGCCAGGCCGCCCGCACGCGCCTGATCGGCCGGGAGCGCGGCTATCACGGCGTCGGCTTCGGCGGCACGTCGGTCGGCGGCATGGTCAATAACCGTCGCGCCTTCTCGTCCGCCCAGCTGCCGGGCGTCGACCACATCCGCCACACCCACGATCTCGCCCGCAACGCCTTCTCGAAGGACCTGCCGGATCACGGCGCTGAATTTGCTGACGACGTCGAGCGTCTCGTCGCGTTGCATGGCGCCGACACCATCGCTGCCGTTATCATCGAGCCGGTCCCCGGCTCCACAGGCGTGCTGCCGCCGCCGAAGGGCTATCTGCAGCGCCTGCGCGAGCTGTGCACCAAGCACGGCATCCTGTTGATCTTCGACGAAGTCATCACCGGCTTCGGCCGCCTCGGCGCGCCATTCGCATCGCAGTTCTTCGGCGTGACGCCGGATATCATGACCACTGCCAAGGGCATCACCAACGGCACCGTGCCCTGCGGCGCCGTATTCGCCAGCCGCAAGATCTATGATGGGCTGATGAACGGCCCGGAAGGCCAGATCGAGCTGTTCCACGGCTACACCTATTCGGCACATCCGGTCGCCTGCGCCGCCGGCATCGCCACGCTCGACATCTACAAGAACGAAGGTCTGCTGACCCGCGGCGCGTCGATGGCCGAATACTGGCGCGACAGCCTGCACGCGCTGCGTGATCTGCCAAACGTGATCGACATCCGCAATTGCGGCCTGATGGGCGCCGTCGAACTCGCCCCGCGCAAGGACGCACCCGGTGCCCGCGGCTACGAGGTGATGGTGGATTGCTTCAACACCGGTCTCTATCTGCGCCAGAGCGGCGATGCCTTCGCGATGTCGCCGCCGCTGACCGTCGAGAAGAACCATATCGACGAGATCGTCTCGATCCTCAGCGACGCTATCAAGCGCGTCGCCTGAGCCGACGAGTGGTCTGATCCAACACGGCCCGGATGAAGCGCCTGCTTCATCCGGGCCGTTGTTGTTTAAGAGAGCTGGTTGTCGATCAACTTGCGCTGCCACGCGCCCGCGGGCATATCCACGCCACATGATCCGCGCTCGTCACCGGCGTCGGCGCGACGGTGTTGCTCGAACCTGTGCTGCTCGTCCATGAGAGACCGCCGAGCGATGCCATGACAGGCGCTATGGCAAAGCGCGACATCATCGCGACATTCACCATCGCCGGCACGTCGACGCGGGGATGACTGACGATCGCGTCCAGGATCAGGCCGAAGGCGGCCAGTCCCAATGTTCGCTTGCGAGATCTGATTGAGGCCTTGCGGAATTGGATCGGCATCGCGGGCTCATTGGCTTGAGGATGCGCACGCACCAAGGTCGGAGCGCGCCGACGCGTCGACGTCGCGAGCCGTTTTACCGATCAACTGTGACCATCCGGTCTGATGCCGCGAACAAAAAAGCTCGCAACCGATCACGTCGCGACGAGCCGCCCGATATCGGTCATCACATTTTTACGAGGACGAGTACCCCATGCGCGGCGAGCAACCGCCGTGCTTTGTGTCATCCAGACAGCGTCTCGATCACCCGGCAGTCACCGACCCTGCCATGACTGCACTCTTCCACCATGCGCCTCAATTCTCCGCGTAACGCGGTGAGTTGCGCAATCCGGCGCTCGACGTCCGACAGGTGCCGACGCGTGATCCGATCGACCTCTGCGCAAGACTGATCGGGTCCCTCGCTCAGGGTCAGCAATTCGGCGATGTCGGCGATCTCGAAGCCGAGTTCGCGTGCGTGCCGGATGAAGTTCAGACGGGCGACATCCTCGGGGCGATAACGGCGCTGCTTTCCCTCCGTCCTTGTGGGCGCGGCCAGCAGACCAATCCCCTCGTAGTAACGGATCGTCGGCACCTTGATGCCCGTCAGACGCGACGCTTCTCCGATTGCGTAATCCATTTTTCCCTTGAACCTCTAGTCGCTAGAGGTTGTACGCTTGTCTCACATTGAAAGGAAGCCGATGTCCGACAAGACCTGTTGCACCACCGACACCTGCTGCGAGCCGCCGCCCATCGATTTTTCGAAGGCGAACGCGAAGCCTATCTCCCCGGCGGCTTGCGGGACCGAGGCATGCGGTTGCTCTGGCGGCGTTCCGGTCTTCGACGGCGTCGATCCTCGTTACAAGCGCGTGCTGTGGGCGGTCATTGCGATCAACGGCCTCATGTTTCTTGTCGAGATGATCGCGGGACAGATCGCGGGATCGCAGGCGCTGAAAGCGGATGCGCTCGACTTCCTCGGCGATACAGTCACTTACGGACTGAGCCTCGCGGTCATCGGCAGCAGCATCAGGACGCGAGCAACGGCGGCTTTGTTCAAGGGCCTTTCGCTCAGCGTCATGGCGCTGTGGGTGTTCGGTTCGACCGTCTATCACACGCTGATCCTGGGCGTTCCAAGTGCCGAGGTCATGGGCGCGATCGGCTTCCTGGCGCTGGCAGCCAACCTCGCCTCGGTGCTGCTCCTGATGCGTTACAAGGACGGCGACGCCAATGTGCGCTCTGTCTGGCTGTGTTCCCGCAACGATGCCATCGGCAACGTCATTGTCATGTTCGCAGCCCTGGGAGTCTGGGGCTCGTCGAGCGCGTGGCCGGATCTGGCGGTTGCCGCCGTGATGGCCTTCATATTTCTCTCCTCCTCGGTGCAGATACTCCGTCAGGCCTGGGCTGAATATTCCGAACAGCCCGCGCCCGTCGGCATGTCCGGGCGTTCCTGAGCCTGACATGCTGCCCCTCCATCGTCGGCGTGCGCGCCCGCGGCGATCTTGAAAATAATCCTTGACGTCGCTTCAATGCAGATTATATTCCCCTGCATCCCGTCCTACTTTGAGGGGCGTTGCCAGGGACGCTTGTTAGCGCGGGGCGGGATGTGGCGCCTGCGGGCGGGAGGGAGACGTTCCCTCACGCACTCGGGAGGCCTTGGGTAGCCGTCCGGGCCCATTACGGGGCTCTGCCGCTTGCGGCTGGACGGGTGCGGGCGAAGGCGGGCGAAAGCCTGCCGGATGACGGGCGCGATGCCTGTGCCCAGTACCCGGAAGCACGGCCCCGAGGACAGAAATCGTCACGGTGGAGCGTCGAAAGGCGTTTCCGCAGCCTCTGCTGTCCGGCGATCCGGACACTATGCTGCGGCATTAACTGAAGTCGCGCCTTTCGGCGCTTCATCTCCCTCATTCTTGAGGGAGGCCACCGGGACTGCCACTCACGCGCCACCGGCGCGGGCAAGGACGGCGCGTGGCCGTCCCCTCACCTGCATTCACAGCGATCAACAACGTCATCACGGGAGGTCACATGCTCTTTGGCCACAAGCATCCTGGTCACATGCATCCGCGTCTCACGTCGGCAAATTCCACGCTGCGGCAGCGGACGTTAGCGGCCTTTCGTCTACTTCCCCGGTTACGGTGTGATGCGATAGCCTGCCTACGGGACTCTGCATCCCGCGACATCCGTCGCGGCGCAGAACGGGCAGACAACAAGAAGAACGGTCTGCGATCCGAGGCAGGCGCTTTGGCGCTCCCGCCGCCTCGGAGCGCGCCGGCAGTCGAGGAAATGAAATGATGAAGAGCTTCGTCCGCGCCGCGAGCGTGATCGCCGTGATGGCCGCCTGCGCCGGCAGCGCCGGGACTGCCTTTGCGCAGAGCTGGCCGAACCGGCCGATCCGCATGGTCGTGCCCTATACGCCGGGCGGCTATACCGACCTGATGGCGCGCCTCGTTTCCGAAAAGATGTCGGCGGCGCTGGGCCAGCCGATCGTCATCGAGAACAAGCCGGGCGCGAATGCCGCCATCGGCACCGACGCCGTCGCCAAGGCAGCCCCCGACGGCTACACCTTCGGCACCGTGATCGCCGCGCATTCGGTGAATCCGACGCTCAATCCGAAGCTGCCCTATGATGCGATGAAGGACTTCACCTATGTGTCGCTGACCTCGGTCGCGCCACTGATTTTGATTGCGACACCATCCCTGCCCGTCAAGGACATGAAGGAGTTCATCGCGCTCGCCAAGGCTAAGCCCGGCTCGCTGAACTTCGCCTCGTCAGGCATCGGCTCGGCGGCACATCTGACCATGGAAATGCTGAAGAGCCGCGAAGGCATCAATCTGCAGCACATTCCTTACAAGGGCACGTCCGGCGCGCTGCAGGATACGGTCGGCGGCCAGATCAATGTGATGTTCGACGTCATCGGACCGCTGATGTCGCAGGTGAAGTCCGGCAATGCCAAGGCGCTCGCCGTCGCCGCCAAGGAGCGCGTCCCGGCGGCCGGCGATGTGCCGACCATGACGGAAGCCGGCGTGCCGGATTTCGTCTCCGGCACCTGGTCCGGCATCATCGCGCCGGCGGGTACACCGAAGGAGATCGTGGACCGCGTCTCGCTCGAAGCAAAGAAAGCCCTCACCGATCCCGACCTGAAGAAGAAGCTCGACGATCAGGGCATCGTCCCCATGGGCACCACCCCGGATGAATTCCGCGCCTTCGTCACCGACGAGATCGCGCGCTGGAAAAAGGTGATCACCGACGCCGGGATCAAGATGGAGCAGTAAGAACGTAGCTCGTCATTCCGGGGCGCGCTGATCTGCGAAGCAGACCGGCGCGAACCCGGAATGACAGAGCCACCCTCACCCTTCGCCGCGCGTTTTCAGAATCGCCAGATGCACGAAATGCAGTTTTCCCCTCACCGCCTGTGTCAGGTGAAACGGATAAGCATCGCTCATGCCCATGGAGCGATTGAGTTCGTTCATGCTGTAGGACACAGCATCCCATAGCGACAGCAGCGCTTCGAAATCACGCTCGAGATAGGGATCGTCCAGCGTATGACGCGAGCGTTCGTCCAGTGACAGCGGCAGCGACGACGCGGTGTCCAGCGTCGAGACGATATGCAGGAAATGCGCGAAGGTCTCGGCCCAGTCTTCCCACGGATGCGAGGTCGCATATTCGCTGATGAAGGCGTCGCTGTTCCACGAACAATCAGCGCGATTGTGATAGGCCGCGAGTGCTTCGCCATAGTCGCGGGTTTCATCGCCGAAGATCAGGCGGAATGGGCTGATGAGCTGCGATTGATCGACCAGCGCCTCCCAGTAGAAATGCCCGACCTCGTGGCGGAAATGGCCGAGCAATGTACGATACGGCTCGCGAAACGCCGCGCGCCGCGCCTCGCGCTCGGCATCGTCCGCTTCGGAGAGATTCATGGTGATCAGCCCCGACAAATGTCCGGTCATGATCGGATGTCCGGCGGTCTCGTCCGAGAGAATGTCGAACGCGATATGCGCGCCACTCGAAACGGCAAGAGGCAGTCTGAGCCGCATCAGATCATAGGTCAGACGTCGCTTGGCCTGCTCGACCCGCTTCCAGAGCGCGACATTGCGATCGGACACCAGATTGGGAATCGTGCGCGTCAGGCGACAGGACGGACAGAACGGATCGCTCTCATCTGTGGCCCAGTTGCACGCAATCAGATTGCGATTGGCACAGGACATGGCTGACGCGGCGCTGACGACATTGGACTGCGAAGTATCGAAGATCAGCGCCTCGCCGCATTGCACGCAATCGCTTTGCTCGAAGAAGACGCGCGTCTGGCAATTGGGACAGATCAGTTGTTTCATGGGTGAACTCTAACCCGAAACGGCCGGGATAGTTCGGCGGCGCTCGCAATATTCGCCGCCGGGCCGTGTCTGTCATGCGCGATCCCGTCATGCGTGAATAGCGCTTGAGCAATCTGCCCAAATCGCGCTTCAATCCTGGCGTTCAGAAGAACCAATAAAAATCAGACCGGGAGGCCATCATGAAGACGCTCGCAGGAGCCATTTGCGCTCTGGCGCTATTTGCAGGTAGCGCGCAGGCACAGACAGTCAAGGATTTTCTGGCGCAGGTCATGGTCAAATGGACCGCGCCATTCGAGCCTTTTCAGCTCATCGACAACATCTATTATGTCGGCACCGATGGCATCGCGGTCTATATCATCAAGACCTCGGACGGCCTGATCCTGATGGATACCGGCGTCCCGCAATCGACGGGCATGATCAAGGACCACATCACGAAGCTCGGTTTCAAGGAAGCCGACATCAAGATCATCCTCAACAGCCACGCCCATTTCGATCACACTGGCGGTTTTGCGGAGATCAAGAAAGACACCGGCGCGCAACTGATCGCAGGCTTACGGGACAAGCCGTTGCTCGAAAGCGGCACCTATCCGGGCGATGAAAAGAACACCGACATCGGTTTCCCGCCGGTCAAGGTCGATCGCACCGTCACCGAAGGCGACAAGGTCACGCTCGGCGGCACCACGCTGACGGCGCATGCGACGCCCGGTCATTCGCCGGGCTGCACGAGCTGGGAGATGACCGTGAAGGACGGCAGCGAGAACCGTGAGGTCCTGTTCTTCTGCAGCGGCACCGTGGCGCTGAACCGGCTGGTCGGCAATCCGACCCATTCCGGCATCGTCGACGATTATCGGTCGACCTATGCCAAGGCCAAAGCCATGAAAATCGACGTGCTGCTCGGACCGCATCCGGAAGTCTATGGCATGCAGGCCAAGCGCGCGGCGATGAAGGACGGCGAGCCGAACCCGTTCGTGAAACCGGGCGAGCTTGCCACCTACGCTGCAACACTCGAACAGGATTTCGACAAGCAGCTCGCCAAACAGACGGCGGCGTTGCAGAACGGCAAATAGCGAATGAGCGCTGCGGCGAGCGATTTGTCGCAAGCCGCGGCGGTTGTCGGCGATGGCGGTCGGCTGGTAGTTTGCGCATCAGATGAGGTGCACCCATGGAACTCGCCTGCCCCTGCAACGCCGTGAAGCTCAGGATTTCAGCCGACCCCATCGCCCATTTCTGGTGCCACTGCGCCGACTGCCAGACCGTCCACGGTGCGGCCTATGTGGCCGAGGCTGTCTATCCGGCTGACGGTGTCGAAGTCGTTCAAGGCGACACGACGTCGTTCGCGCTGAAGACGACCCCGCGCCTCAGTTGCGCAAAATGTGCCACGCGGCTGATTATCGAACTCGACGGGATCGGCATGCGCAGCATCAACGGCTATCTGCTCGGAGATGCGTTCAAGCCGAGCCTGCATATCAATTGCAGCGAAGCAATCGCTCCGGTCCGCGACGGCCTCCCACATTACGCTGCCATGCCGGCTGCATTCGGCGGCGACGACCGGTTCGTCGACTGGTAGGACGCCGGGGTTCTCCTCGCTAGGGTAGCGCCAACAGTCCCGCCGCGACAACCATGGTCGCCAGCGCCGACAGCGCGAGCGACCAGTGGATCCCGATCATGCTGCCGATCACGCCGACCGAGATGCCGCTGAAGGCGCGCAGACCCAGGCTCGCCATATTGAACAGGCCGATGACGCGACCGCGCTTATCGAGCGGGGCGTCGAGCTGCACGAGGCTCTGCGCCATCGCGTTGAACGACAATTCAAGAAATCCCGCTGCAAACAGGAACACCAGTGCGATGGCGTAGTGACCGGTCAGCGCGAAGATCGCCAGCGCCCCGCACCAGAGCAGCGCCAGAATGATCGCCGTACGCGGCTTCGGCGCCAGCAATTGCCTGCCCTCCAGCGCCAGGCCGGCAAGCAGGCCGCCAGCTGCGTCAGCCGCCAGCAGCATGCTGTAGGACATGCCGGGATCGCCGTGGCCAAGATCGTGGGCGAAGCTCGGCATCTGTGAACTATAGGCGTTGCCGACGAAGAACGATGCCGCGCCGGCCAGTGAGATCATGGAGACAATCACGGGCCGGTGGCGAACGTCACGCATGGTCTGGACGATATCAGCGAAGCCGCGCACCGCGCGCTGCGGGATCGGCGCGCCCTTGCGGAAACGCGGACCATAGGGCGCATTGATCAGCCACAGCACCAGCGGCAGATAGAAGATGGTGTTGAGCATGATGCCATAGGCCGGGCCCAACACGAGCAGGATCACGCCGCCGACCGCAGGGCCGACCATGACACCGAGATAGCGCGCCATGGCGTTCAGACGCACCGCGCTCGGCAGGTCCGCCGGGCCGACGACGTCGTAGAGCAGCATCTGGTTCGACGTCTGCCAGAGCACGCCGGCACAGCCATGGATCACCAGCAGGACCATGGCCTGCCACATCTGCAGCGTATCAGTGACGAAGAAATAGCCCCAGCCCAGCGATGCCAGAATGAACAGCGCCATGCCGCACTGGATCACGCGCCGCGGATCGAAACGCTCCGCCAGCGCGCCGGACGTGACCGAGAACAGCAGGAACGGCAGCCAGTGCGAGACGATGGCGAAACCGCCGAGCGCCGGCGACTGGAATTTCTGAAACACCACCCAGTAGCTGATCACATGCTCGATATTGTCGGCCATCATGGCCAGCACGTAAGTGATGAACTGGGCGCGAAAACCCGGGTGATGCAGCGCCGCGAAGGATCGTTTGGTGGGCGGTGCGCCGACGGTCTGCGCTGGGGTGTCGCTCATCGGTCGGAAATCTTCAGACGGAGGGAATCCTGCCGTCAGCAATGACGGCGCGAACTCGTTACATCGCATGTCACCACCCGGCACAAGGCGGCTTCCGACATAGGAAGCATCGCCATCTTGCATGCAGATGCATTCAACCCTACCTGTCCCCGACAACCATCAACCCCGCCCCTTTCCGGAGCCAGCCTGACATGACCGACGCCCCCTACACGCCTCCCAAGGTCTGGACCTGGGACAAGGAAAACGGCGGCAAATTTGCCTCGACCAACCGGCCCATCGCCGGCCCCACCCATGAGAAGGAGCTCCCGACCGGCAAACATCCGTTCCAGCTCTATTCGCTGGCGACGCCGAACGGCCAGAAGGTCACGATCATGTTCGAGGAACTGCTCGCAGCCGGCCATACAGGCGCGGAATATGATGCGTGGCTGATCCGGATCGACGGCAACCAGTTCGGTTCGGGTTTCGTCGATGTGAACCCTAATTCCAAGATTCCAGCTCTGATCGACCGCAGCGGCGACAAGCCGTTTCGCGTGTTCGAATCCGGCGCGATCCTGGTGCATCTCGCCGAGAAATTCGGCGCCTTCCTTCCAAAGGGCGGCCCGGAACGCGCCGAGTGCCTGTCCTGGTTGTTCTGGCAGATGGGCAGCGCCCCCTTCCTCGGCGGCGGCTTCGGCCATTTCTATGCCTATGCACCGACCAAGATCGAATACGCCATCGACCGCTATGCGATGGAAACCAAGCGCCAGCTCGACGTGCTCGATCGCCAACTCGCCAACAACGAGTTCATCGCCGGCAAGGACTACAGCATCGCCGACATGGCGATTTTCCCCTGGTATGGCGGCCTTGCGGAGAGCGCGATCTATGGCGATGCCGGCACTTTCCTCGATGTGCAGAGCTACAAGAACCTGCAGCGCTGGACCAGGACCATCGCGGCACGACCTGCGGTGAAGCGCGGTCGCATGGTCAATCGCACCTCGGGCGACCCGGCCGGCCAGTTGCGCGAACGCCATGACGCCAGCGACTTCGACACGAACACGCAGGACAAGCTAGAAGCCAGGAGCTGAGACAAGGGCTCGCGCCGAGGTCGCTTCAGCCCGAAGACGAAAAGCCCCGCGCGAGCGGGGCTTTTGCACGTCTGGATGCGTGGGGCTGCAAGCTCAGCCCTTCATGCACTTGTTGACTGATGAGGTCTTGGCGGCGCCGGCCAGTGGCTTGCCCTCGGCGCTCTTGGCGTTGTCCTCGCAACACTTCTTCATGAAGCTCTTCTTGGCGGCGCCCGCAAGCGGCTTGCCGTCGCCGCTGACGGCGTTGCAGGATTGCGCCATTGCGGGCGCAGCACTGAACAGGCTCAAGAGAACGAGAACAGACAGACGTTTCATGGACCGACTCCCGGTTTGTTGGAGCCGCAGCCTAGCGCAACTACCGGCTCTCGCAAGACCGGCCATGCGTCACATACTTACCCTTTTAAACGCTGTGCCGCGGCTTGACGATTTCACCGCGCACCGAGGCAACGCCCATCTCGAAACTGTCAGCGATACGGCGCGCGCGGGTCATGAAGGCCTCGGTGACCTCAGCCGGAAATATCTCACGCGTGGTCTGTTCGAACAGCAAAAGCCAGCGATCGAAATGTTCGCCCTTCAGCGGCAACACGAGATGTGGACGCATGGGCCGGCCATTGTAGCGGCCGGTCTTCAGCATCATCGACGACCAGAAATCGCTGATCTGCGAAATGTGATGATCCCAGTCGGTCACCGCGCTGTTGAAAATCGGCCCGAGCAAATCATCCTCGCGGGCGCGGCCATAAAAGGTCTGCACCAGAAGCGCGATATTCTCTTCATTCAGGGAGGGCTGGAAGCTGGTGAAGCCGATTTCAGAGGTCTGCGTCATGCGCCCTGATGTAGGCGACGGCGGCCAGCTCGGCAACCGCCATCGCCCGAAATCCGTTTTGCAATTGATCCAGCGCAAGCTCAGTTGCGACGACCCGCCGTCTGCGTCCGTTCCACCAGGTCCCCTTCCGAGCGAACGCCCTAAAATGCCTGCAGGAGCAGGCCCCCGACGCAACTTCCCGGGTGCGATGGAGCCGTACCCAAAATTCTTATAGAGCTTGCCGAACTCCCCGGAGAGACCGTCCGGCGTCGCATTCGCCAACTCCCGGTACTCCCCGGCTTTTTGCGATAGGATGACGCTGATAACCGTGCCCCGAAACAGCAAGGACACTTCACTTGCCCGAAGCTCTCCTCTCCGCCCGCTCCGGCGAGTTTCCAACCTTTGAAACCTCGGATTTCGCGGGCGAAGGCTCGTTCTACTTCGATCTCGTACGACTGGAGGACCGCGACGACATCCCGCGCGGTTTCCTGCACCGGCACAACTACTACCATCTGCTCTGGATGACCCGCGCGAGCGGCACGCACACACTCGACTTCGCGCATTTCGACGTGCGCGACCATTCCGTCTTCTTTCTTTCGCCAGGCCAGGTCCATGCCTGGACGTCATCGGTCAAGCCACACGGCTACGTGCTGAACTTCAGCACCGACTTCTTCGCGCGGATGTTTCCGCGCGCCGACGATGTCGCGAAACTTCCGTTCTTCCAACCTGCGCGCGGCAACAGCGTGCTCTATCTCACGCAGGCTCAGCATGACGGCATGCTACCGCTGCTCGGCGAGATGGAATGCGAGGCACGCGATCGCCAGCCGGGATTCCCCGATGTGGTGCGGGCCTGCCTGCTGATCCTGCTCACGCGCCTGAGTCGTCTGTGCCCCGACAATGAGCCCGCCGGCGGCATTGGTCCGCACCAGGCGCTCGCGCGCCGTTTCGCGATACTGGTGGAAACGCACTACCTCCGCTTCGAAACCATCGGCCAATATGCCGAGGCGCTCTGCGTGAGCGAGCGTCAGCTCAACGATGCAGTCAAGCGAACTGTGGCGCGCACAGCCAGCCAGGTGGTGCAGGAACGCGTGATGCTCGAAGCCAAGCGCTGGCTCAGCAACACTGAAACGGGCATCGCCGAGATCGCGTTCCGCCTCAATATCGAGGATCCGGCTTACTTCGCGCGCTTCTTCAAGAAGCAGACCGGCCTCACGCCGGGCGACTTCCGGAGGAAGCATTGCCGTCCGCTGGACTGACACGCGGAAAAGTCCAACACAACGTCTGATCCGTCCTAGCGCCGCCGCCGTACGGCTGCATAAAGTGTTCGGCATGGACGCCTGACCGGGCGCTGCTGTCGCCACGTGCGCGTTCGTATGCGCATGTCGGCATGGCATGACGCCCACCGCCACGACCGCCCCCATCTGCGGAGCGCGCCGTCGGCAGGACATAAAAACGAGGCTGAGGAAACAAAATGTACAAAGCAATCATTCCGTTGCGGAGCCTCGTCGTGGCCGCAGCATTGGCCCTCACCTCAGTCAGCGCGATGGCCGCTTATCCGGAACGTCCCCTGCGCGTGATCGTGCCGTTCGCCGCCGGTGGTGCCACCGACGTGATCGCGCGCACCGTGGCGCAAGCCATGTCGGTACGGCTCGGCCAGTCGATCGTGGTGGAAAACAAGGCCGGCGCCAACGGCAATATCGGCGGCGCCGCGGCGGCGCGCTCGGAGCCCGACGGCTATACGCTGCTGATGGCCACGTCGAGCCACGCGATCAACGCGTCGCTCTACCAGAAGCTCAGCTACAGCCTCACGCGCGATTTCGCGGCCTTGTCAAACCTGGCGTCGGTGCCTCTGCTGCTGGTGGTGCACCCGTCGGTGCCGGTCAATTCGGTGAGCGAACTCGCCGCTTACGCCAAGGCCAATGCCGCGAGCGTCAATTATGCATCGGGCGGCGTGGGCACCGCGTCCCATCTGTCCGGCGAGCAGTTCAGCACACTGGCTGGTGCGAAGATCACGCACGTCGCTTACAAGGGCGGCGCGCAGGCGCTCAACGATATGATCGGCGGACAGGTGCAGATCATGTTCGCCAACCTGCCCGAAGTTCTCTCTCTGGTGCAGAGTGGCAAGCTCAAGGCGCTGGCGGTGACGGGCAGCACGCGTCACGCCGCCTTGCCGGACGTGCCCGCTTTCTCAGAAACGCCGTATCCCGGCATGAACCTACGCTCGTGGTTCGGCCTGTTCGCACCGGCCGGCACGCCCCCCGCTATCGTCGAGAAGCTTTCGCAGACCATCGTTCAGAGCGTATCCGACCCCGCTGTCCAGGAGCGGCTCAAAGGTCTCGGCGCAGACCCGGTCGGCGACGATCAGGCGGTATTCCAGAAATACGTGAACGACGAGGTGGCGCGCTGGGCCGTGCTTGTCAAACAATCCGGCGCCACCGCCGAATGACTCCATTGTTCCGCCACCGCTTGAGGAAATCCTATGCTGCTTGACGTTCGCACCTACACCTGCCGCCCCGGCACCATCAAGAAACACCTCGCGCTGTATGCCGAGCATGGCTACGAGATCCAGAGCCGCCATCTGGGCAAGCCGCTCGTTTACGCGCAAATTGAGACCGGCAATGTCAACAGCTACATGCACATCTGGGTCTATGACAGCGCGGCCGATCGCGAGGCCAAGCGCCAGGCGCTGCAGAAGGACCCAGCCTGGGCCGGCTACCTGAAGATCAGCGCCGAAGCCGCCTATCTCATCAGCCAGGAGAACCAGCTGATGACGCCGGTGTCGTTCTTCAAGCCGTAGGCGGACCTGCAGTCGCGGCGTCTGACTGCCGAACCTATGATGCGCCGCATTCCTGATGCTGCGCATCCCTTCTGTTCATCAGGTGGATGCCACGCCTGCGAGCCCGGCAGGCGCCGAGCCCGGCAGCGCAAGCTCAGTTGCGATAGGACGGATCGACCCGGTCGAGCTTGCGGAGCAGCGCCGGCCACGCCAGTTCGCCGCTGAGGCCCGGAACATTGTCGCGCGGCTTCATGCGGTCATAGGTATCCTGCAGGACCTTCTGCGACGGCGTGATCAGCTTGGTATTGCACGACAGCGCTGCAACCTGAACCTGACAGGCCCGCTCCATCCGGAACAGCACGTTGAAAGCGGCGGCGATGGTCTTGCCGACCACCAGCAGGCCGTGATTACGCAGCACCATCGCCTCGTGATTGCCGAGATGCGCGATCAGTCGGTCCCGCTCTTCTGGATTGTCCGCGATGCCCTCGAAGTCATGATAGGCGACATGAAGGAAGCGCATGCAGGTCTGCGCCACCGGCAGCAACCCGCATTCCATCGCCGATACAGCCATGCCGGCCACCGTATGAGTATGCGCGACGCAATCGACATCGTGACGCGCCATGTGGATGGCACTGTGGATCACAAAGCCCGCGGCATTCACGGCGTAGTCGGACGCGTTGAACAGCGTGTTGCCATCGAGGTCGATCTTCACAAGGCTCGACGCATCGATCTCTTCATAGAGCATGCCATAGGGATTGATCAGGAACTGATCTTCCGTTCCCGGCACGCGGCAGGAGATATGGTTGGCGATCATCTCGGTCATGCCGTACATCGCCGTCAGGCGATAGCAGGCCGCGAGATTGACGCGCGACTGCCATTCCTCGGGGCTGACCTGATCCTGCACCGAACGGACGACCTTCACTGCGGGTGAGCTGACGGCTGCATTCATTGATGTTCTCCCTTGATCTTGTTCAAGCGGTCAGTCGACCGTGATGTTGGCTTCGCGAATGAGCTTGCCCAGGCGGTCGCGCTCGCTCTTCACATGAGTTTCGAGTTCCGCCGGCGTCATCGGCCACGGCTGATTGCCGATCGGCTCCATCTTCCTTGCAAATTCCGGCGTCCTGACGATGCGGGTGATGGCGGCGCTCAGCCTGTCCAGTGCAGGCTGCGGCGTACCCGCGGGCGCGAAAACCGCGAACCATGTCGCGCCGACGATCGAGGGAAATCCGAGCTCCTTGAAGGTCGGCACATCAGGCAATTGTGGAAGGCGCTCCTCGGACAAGACGGCCAGCGCGCGGTACATACCGGCCTTGTGGTTCGACACCGTATTGGTCAACGCTTCCACATTGCTGTCGACGATGCCCGCAAGCATGTCGTTCATCGCCGGCGCAGCACCGCGATAGTGAACATGCTGCAGCTTCACGCCGAGTCCGCGGGCCACGATCTCCCCCATCAGGTGCACCGTGCTGCCCGGTCCGTTGGTGGCGTTGTTGACCTTGCTCGGATTGGCCAGCGCATAGGCACGAAACGCCGCGACGTCGGCGGCCGGAAAGTCCTTCTTCACGACGAAGGCAAACGGCACCTTCACCACCATCGCAACCGGCGCGAAATCCTCCAGCTTGTATTTGATGGAGGCCAACAGGTGCGGGTTCGTCGTGAAGGTCGTCGCACTGGCGAATAGCAGCGTGTAACCATCCTTGTCGGCACCGGCCACGACTTGCGCACCAATCGAGGTGCTGGCGCCGCCGCGGTTCTCGATCATCACCTGCTTGCCGAGTTCGGTGCTGAGCTGTTCAGTGAGGATGCGCGCGACGATATCGGTCGTTCCGCCGGGCGGAAATGGCACGACCATCGTGATGTTGCGATCGGGATATTGCTGCGCCTGCCCTGGTGCTGCGGCGAACAGCGATGCGGCAAAGGCCGCAGCGATGGAAACCCATCGCCCCTTCTTGTTGTTGCTCACGTTTTCTCCCTTGCGCCGGTCCATTGGGCTTGCACCTGGAACGGCATTTTCGGGAGAGGCTAAAACAAGAGCCCAGCCGATGCGACGACTAAATAAGCCGGGCAGCTATCGGATTACACGGGACGCGCAATCGACCAACGGGACGTTGCCGTCCCGGTGAATCAATGCACCGTGGCGTTCGAGAACAGGTTGATCACGATCACGCCGGAGACGATCAGGCCGAGACCGCACAGCGCTGCCGGATCGAGCTTCTGCCCCTGAAAAGCCCAGGCGATTCCGGTCACCAGTACGACGCCGACGCCGGACCAGATCGCGTAGGCAACGCCGGTCGGGATGTCGCGCAAGGCGATGGACAGAAAATAGAATGACACGGCATAGCCCGCCACCGTCACCAGCGACGGCACCGGTTTGCTGAAGCCATCGGAGAGCTTGAGGAAGCTGGTGGCAACCACTTCGCACAGGATGGCGATGGTGAGATAGGCATAGGTCATGACGCACGCCCGGTGCTGGCCGCTCCGGATTTACCGGACACGCGTTCGAGATAATCGCGATGAATCGCCTGGACGGTGACACGGTCATCGAATTTCACGCGCACGCTGCTTGGCGTACCCATGCCGACGATGATGCCCTCGCGGCTACCATAGGTCGGGTGCCGCTCCAGCCCGAACGCATTCATGCGCACGCGATCGCCGTAGTTGAGCCAGGCCGGCTCGAGATCCCGTTCGTAAGCCATGCGGCGCATGCTCGACTCCTACATCGTGGTCGGACGCGGCGTGCCGTCATGGGGCGCCGCCGCCTCTTCATCCTCAGAACCGCGTCGGGCCGATTTCGCGGGCATGCGCTTCAGCACGAACACGTAGAACACCGGCACGAACAGCACCGCGAGCACGGTGGCCGAGATCATTCCTCCAAGCACGCCCGTGCCGATGGCGTTCTGGCTACCGGCGCTGGCGCCGGTCGCGATCGCCAGCGGCGTCACGCCGAGAATGAAAGCCAGTGAGGTCATCAGGATCGGCCGGAAGCGGATGAATGCTGCCTCGATCGCCGCCTCGCGCAGCGACTTGCCCTCGGCATGCAACTCCCTGGCGAATTCCACGATCAGAATCGCATTCTTCGCTGACAAACCGATGATGGCGATGAGGCCGACCTTGAAATAGATGTCGTTCGGCATGTCCCGCAGCATCACCGCGAGCAGTGATCCGATGATACCGAGCGGCACCACCAGCATCACCGACAGCGGAATCGACCAGCTCTCATAGAGCGCAGCGAGCAGAAGGAACACGAACAGCACGCTGAGCCCAAGCAGGAACGGCGCCTGATTGCCTGACTCGATCTCCTGCTGGGACTGCCCCGCCCATTGATAGCCGAAGCCATCGGGCAGTTGCGCGACCAGCCGCTCCATCTCCTTGATGGCGTCGCCGGACGAATGACCCGGCGCGGCATCGCCGGCGATGCGGATCGACGGATAACCGTTGAACCCGACCACCTGCACCGGCCCCTTCGCCCATTCGGTGCGCGCGAAGGCCGACAGCGGCACCATGCCGCCGCTGGCATTGCGGACGTTCAGTTTCAGCAGATCGTCGGCCTGCATACGCCGGTTGTCCTCCGCCTGCACGGTGACGCGCTGCATGCGGCCTGCATTGGGGAAGTCGTTGACATAGGACGAGCCGAGGCTGGCCGAGACCGTCGTGTTGATATCGGCAAAAGAGACGCCGAACGTGTTAGCTTTCTCGCGGTCGATGACGAGATTGAGTTGCGCCGAATTGGACAGGCCTTCGATGCGAAGCCCGACCAGCACGGCACTCTTGGCTCCCGCCGCCATCAACTGGCTGGCCGCAGCGGACAACGCGGCGGAGCCGCGGTTGCTGCGGTCCTGCAGGCGGAAGGTGAAGCCGGTGGAATTGCCGAGGCCCTCGATCGGCGGCGGCGACAGCGCAAACGCGGTCGCATCGCCGATCTTGGCGAATTCGGCATTGGTACGGTTGACGATGGCTGGTGCGGCATCCTTCGTCGCGCGCTCGCTCCAGTCCTTCAGCGTCGGGAATGCGATGCCGGAGCTGAGGCCGTTACCGGAGAAGCTGAATCCCAGCACCGAGAATACGCTGGCGACACCCTCCTCCTTCATGAACACAGTCTCGACCTGCTTCACCGACTCCAGCGTGCGCGTCTGGCTCGCTTCCGGTGGCGCCTGGATATCGACGATCACATAGCCCTGGTCCTCGGTCGGCAGGAAGCCGGACGGTAGCCGCACATAAGCCCAGCCGAGCCCGACCAGCAGCACGAGATAGACCACCATGATGCGTCCGGTGCGACCGGTCGCCCACGCGACAGACGACCGATAACGTCCCGCCAGCGTGTCAAATCTGCGATTGAACCAGCCGAAGAAGCCGCCCTTCTCGTGATGCCCCTTGGCGATCGGCTTCAGGAACGTGGCGCATAGCGCCGGCGTCAGCGTCAGTGCCAAGAAGCCTGAGAACAGGATCGATACCACCATGGTCAGACTGAACTGCCGGTAGATGATGCCGACCGCGCCCGGAAAGAACGCCATCGGCACGAACACCGCCGTCAGCACCAGCGTGATGCCGACTATGGCGCCGCTGATCTGCTTCATGGCCTTGCGCGTCGCCTCTCGTGGCGACAGGCCCTCCTGCGCCATGAGCCGCTCGACATTCTCCACCACGACGATGGCGTCATCAACCAGAATGCCGATCGCCAGCACCATAGCGAACATGGTGAGCACATTGATCGAGAAGCCCGTCGCGAACATTACCGCGCAAGTACCAAGCAGCGCGATCGGCACCACGATGGTCGGGATCAGCGTGTAGCGGATGTTCTGCAGGAACAGGAACATCACGATGAAGACGAGACCGATCGCCTCCGCCAGCGTGTGCAGCACCTTCTCGATCGACGCCTTGACGAAAGGCGTCGTGTCATAGGGGATCTCGTAGGTCAGCCCCTTCGGAAAGAACTTCGCGAGCTCCTTCATCTTGGCATTGACCGCCTCGGAGGTCGCCAGCGCGTTGCCGGTTGCCGACATCTGCACGCCGATGGCCGCTGCCGCCTTGCCATTCAGACGACTGGCAAAATTATAGTCCTCGCCGCCGACCTCGACCCGCGCCACGTCGCGCAACCGCACCGACGATCCGTCGCGATTGGCCCGCAGCACGATGGCAGCGAACTCGTCGGGCGTGCCGAGTTGTCCCTTCACCAGCACCGGCGCCGAGACTTCCTGCGAGATCGGGTTCGGCGTCGCGCCGATGCGCCCTGCCGATACCTGTGCATTCTGCGCCGTGATCGCGGCCGCAATGTCCGCCGATGTGAGACCGAGGCCGAGCATCTTGTCCGGATCGAGCCAGACGCGCATCGAGCGCTGGGTGCCGAATAGCTGCGCCTTGCCGACACCCGTCACACGGCGGATTTCGCTGAGCACATTGCGCGTGATGTAGTCGCCGAGGCCGATACTGTCGATCGAGCCATCGGTGGACTGCATGGAGATGAACAACAGGAACGCGATCGAACCTTCCTCGACGATGATGCCCTGCTGGGTCACCGCGCGCGGCAGCCGCGACTCCACGCGACGGATACGGTTCTGCACGTCCACCGTCGCCTGCGCGATGGTCGTGCCCGGCTGGAACGTGACATCGATCTGAATCGCGCCGGTCGCATCCGCAGTCGACTCGAAATACATCAGGCCGGGAATGCCGTTGAGCTGATCCTCGATCAGCCGCGTGACGCCCTGGTAGATCTCCTCAGACGACGCGCCGGGATAATTGGTGGAGATCGCGATGCGCGGCGGTGCGATGTTCGGATATTGCGCGACTGGCAAATTCGGAATCGCCAGCGCACCGGCGATCATGATGAAGATGGCGACCACCCAAGCAAAGATCGGCCGCGCGATGAAGAAATCGGACATCTGCGCGCGCCTTACTTCGCTGCCGTCTGGCTGCGCCACGGCTTTGGGTCGACCAACGCGCCAGGCGCCAGCGTCTGGAAGCCTTCCACGACAACGCTGTCGCCCGCATTGAGGCCGCTCTTGATGATCCAGCGACCGTTGACGAGACGCGACGGTGTCACGCTGCGCAGTTCGGCCTTTCGCTCGGCATTGATCACATAAAGCTGCGCCTGACCGCCGGGATCGCGCTGCAACGCGCGCTCGGGCACCGACAGTGCGTCCTTCTGCTCGCCCTGTACGATCTGCACGCGCACATACATGCCGGGCAGCAGATCGCCATCGGGATTGGGGAATTCACCGCGCAGGGTGATTTGCCCCGTCGTTGCATCCACCGCAGCTTCGGAGAACAGCAGGCGACCTTGTTGGGCATATTCCGAGCCATCGTCGAATTTGAGCCGGACATCTGCCGCGGCAACACCCTGCTCTCTAGAACTCGCCTGCGCGGCACGCTTCAACGTCAGAAGTTCGTTCGCAGATTGCGTAAAGTCGGCATAGACGGGTTCGAGTTGCTGGATCGTGGCAAGGCTCTCGGCGCCGCCCACGGTCACGAGCGCTCCTTCGGTGATCAGGGCCCGCCCGATGCGTCCGGTGATTGGCGCGCGGACTTCCGTATATTGCAGATCCAGTTGCGCAGCTTCCAACCCTGCACGGGCGGAAGCTTCATCGGCCTCGGCCTGCGCAAGCTCGGCAACGGCGCGGTCATAGAGCTGGCCGGTGGTGACGTCACGCTCCTTGAGCTGCGTCTGTCGCTCGGCCTGCTGTTTCGCGAGCACGCGGGTAGCTTCGGCGCGCTGCAGCGCTGCCTTGGCGCTGTTCACACGTACGCGGAAGGGCGCTGGATCGATGCGATACAGCACATCGCCCTCGCGCACGATCGTCCCCTGCTTGAACACGCGCTCGATCAGGATGCCCGCAACCCGGGGCCGCACCTCGGCAATCCGTGTCGGCGCAATACGGCCCGGCAGATCATTGACGATCCGCAACGTCTCGGGCGCCACGGTCACGACACTGACTACCGTTGCTGGCGCTGCTTGGTCAGATCCTGTCTGCTTGCCTTCGCCGCAGCCCGTCAGCACCAAGACCAGCGCCAATGCTACGACGGAACGGACATAAAACATCGACTTCTCAAACACTTATGTCACCATTGATTGGATCGGACCGGCATCCCGTAGCGGCACGGACGGCCCCAAAACACGTTCGACTCGCGGAGTCAGGTTTAGAACATACCGCGCGGTCGGTTTCTTTACAACCAGATATTTTGCATCGCAGCAGAGCCCGCTGAGCCGCGGATTGCGCTTGCCAGTGCAGATACCGCTCGGCCAGATGATCCCATGAACGAAGCCTATGAACGCAAGAAACAACCTGAACTGGTCCGACGCACACTGATCGATTGCGCCGCGCGCCTCGCCATCGAACGCGGCCTACAGGCCGTCACGGTGCAGGCCGTTGCCGATGCGGCCGGTGTCACCAAGGGTGGTCTGTTTCATCACTTCCCCAGCAAGGAGAAACTGATCGACGCGGTCCTCAAGGATCAGATCGACAAATTCGACGCCGCCATCGAAGCAACGCTCGCACAGGATGGCCAAGGTTACGGTTGCTTCACCCGTGCCTATATCGTCGCGACATTCGCGATGGCGGAGTTTGCACCTGCCCTCGAATCCACTTGCGTCGCGCTGCTCACCGAGCCGGTCGCACGCAAGCAATGGTCCGACTGGCTGCGCGCGCGCCTCGCGCGCCATCACGACACGGATGCAGCGCCGCAGCTTGAGATCGTCCGCTACGCTGCCGATGGCGTCTGGCTTGCTGACCTACAGCAGTTGCCTGCGGATTTACGCATGGACCGGGAGAAGCTGCGCAGCCGTCTGATCGCAATGGCAACGCAATAGATCTCACCAGCCAACATATGCATCCAAGGTAGTTCAGCACCGCGTTTGGTGACGATGTTAGATACGAACGCATCTTCTATCTCCGCATCACCCGACGACGCGAGATTCCCGTGACTGATAAATCGCCCGCTACCGCGCTCTATCCATCCTTCTTCAAGCTCCTCACCGGGAGTTATCTCCGCACTGTCGGGAAGCCCCTGTTGGCGCCTGGGCAAGATGCAGCGTGGCTCTACAGCGACGCACCATTCGCGGTGCTCGCACATAATACTGCCGCCGATCCGGTCTTCGTCTATGCCAACAAAACCGCACAGCGCTGCTTCGAATATGGCTGGGATGAATTCATCACCATCCCGTCGCGCCTCTCGGCAGAAGCGCCGAACCGCGACGAGCGCCAGCGCCTGCTCGATGCCGTCGCGCGCAACGGCTTCATCGACAATTATCGCGGGTTGCGGATCGCAAAATCCGGCCGGCGCTTCTGGATCGAAGGCGGCATTGTCTGGGAACTGAGAGACGAGAACGGCGAGCGACACGGTCAGGCAGCGCTGTTCACATCATGGACGGATGTGTGAGCGCGGCAGCTACGACGTCGCCAGCGCCTCACGCAGTGGCCGGCGCAACTGTCCGTTGGCATCGGCAAGGCTTGCGAGATAGTCCGCGGCCTCGGTGATATCGGCGACGATCTCGCGCTCGGCGGCATCGGCATCGCCTGCGACGATGGCCTTGAGCGCTGCCGTGTGGTGATCCCAGCCCTTCAGCAGCACGACATATTCGGGGATCACGAAAGACAGCACCGGGCCGCAGCGCAGCCACATATTCTCGATGGTCTCGACGAGGATAGGGACGCCCGACATCGCATAGATCTCGAAGTGAAACTGGCGGTGATAATCGAGATAGCTTTCGAGATTTTTTGCGGCGATCAGCGACTGCATCGTCGCCAGCAGTGACTTCAGACGTTCGAGTCCCGCCGCGTTGCGCCGGGCCGCGGCTTCCCGCGCCGCCTGCCCCTCCAGCGCACAGCGCACCACGGTCAGATCGGCGAGCTCGCGCGCCGTCAGATGCGGCACGATCGCAGCATTGCGGGGGCCCTGCTGCAACACGCCCTGTGCGACCAGCCGGGTGACTGCGTCGCGCACCGGCGTGATCGACGTGCCGAAGCTCTCCGCGAGCGCGCGCAAGGTCAGCACCGTGCCTGGCGCGAAACGGCCAGCCAGCAGCGCGTCCCGGAGCTGCGCATGCGCCAAGTCCCAGAGCGGTTCGCGTTCGATCCGTTTCAGTGCGGTCATTCTGTGCTCGCTACCTCACCCCATTGAGTCCCGCAAATTCATGTCCCGCAACCGCGGTTATTTGTTCCATTGACCCATAAAGATGTTTGTTATAACAAACACCAAAAATGGGAGGAAAACAATGTTTGTTCAACGCGTCAGCTTTGCCGCGCTCGGATTGGTATTGGGATGCTGGTCCCTGCCTGCTCACGCACAATCCAACTTTCCGCAGAAGGACATCACCTTCATCGTGCCGTGGAATGCCGGCGGCTCCAACGACGTGGCCGCACGTGCGCTGGACCCGATCCTGCGCGAACACGGCATCAAGATCGTGATCGAGAATGTCGTCGGCGCCACCGGCGTCATCGGCATGAAACGCGTCGCGAGTTCCGCGCCGGATGGCTACACGATCGGCATGGGGACCAGTTCGACGCTGGCGCTGATCGCCCAGAACAAGGCGAACGGACTCACCAACAGCAACTTCACTCACATCGCACGGGTCTCAACCGATCCCCTGATGCTGCTTGTGCCTTCCACCGGCACGATCAAGGCGCTCCCCGACTACATCGCCAACATGAAGGCGAAGCCCGGCAAGGTCACCATCGGCACGCCCGGCAACTACAACCTCAACCACATCTTCGCCTCGATGACCGCGCGCGCGGCCGGCGTCGACTATGTCAACGTTCCCTATACCGGCGGCTCAAAAGTCGTTGCCGATCTGATCGGACAACATGTCGATTCCGGCGTGCTCAAACCATCCGAAACGCTGGGCCAAATTCAGGACAACCTGCTTAAGCCGATCGGCATCTTCGCCAATGAACGGCTCGAGATGTTTCCTGATGTCCCGACCTTCAAGGAAAAAGGCATCGACGTCTTCCCATACGGCCCTGTCGTGCAGATGGCCTATGTGGTCGGCCCGGCGAACCTGCCTGACGATGTCCGCACCAAGCTGACCACCGCATTCCGCGCCGCCATCCAGGACCCGCGCTTCAAGGAATTCGCCAAGAAAAACGTCTTCCTGGTCGACGACGTGACCGGCGACGCGCTCACCAAGGAAGTCGACGGCGTCGCCGCCGCGATCGGCAAGGTCGCCGCGCAAACTTTCCCGAAAGAATAAACGCGACCGGCACCCGCCGGCCGCATCCACCTGATCGATCTCGACGAGGACACACCATTGAATATCAAGAAAATCACCTGCCATGTCGTCGCCGCTCCCGTGCAGCGTCCGTTCACGTCGTCACGCGGCTGGCTCTACAAGACGCGCGGCACCTGCCTCGTCGAGATCGAAACGAGTGACGGCATCGTCGGATGGGGCGAGTGCTACGGCCCCTCCGCTGTCGCCAAGGCCTTCATCGACACCCAGCTTGCGCCGCGCGTCATCGGCCGCGATCCGTTCGATGTCGAAGTGATCTGGGAAGATCTCTACAACCGCATCAAGGACTATGGCCCGAAGGGCATGTCGATCGCGGCCATCAGCGGCATCGACATCGCGCTCTGGGACATCATCGGCAAGGTCTGCAACAAGCCGGTCCACAAACTGATCGGCGGCGCCTTCCGCACCGAAGTCGATTGCTACGCGACCGGTCTCTATTTCACCGACATGGATCGCTTGGTCGATGAAGCCGTTGAGGAAGCCGTCGGTTACAAGAAGGCCGGCTTCAAGGCGATCAAGATGAAGATCGGCCTCGGCTCGATCAAGCGCGACTACGAGCGCGTCAAGGCCGTGCGTGAGGCGATCGGCTCGGACATCAAGCTGATGGTCGACGCCAATCATTGCCTCACCGTGCCCGCAGCCATCAAGCTCGGCCGCAAACTCGAAGAGCTCGACATCGAGTGGTTCGAGGAGCCGATTTCGCCGGAGGATATCGACGGCTACATCGAAGTCACCCGGGCGCTCGACATGGCGGTCGCCGGCGGCGAGAACGAATTCACCCGCTGGGGTTTTCGCGACGCTATCGTGCGCAAGGCGATGGACATCGTGCAGCCGGACGTCTGTGCCGCCGGCGGCATCACCGAATGCAAGAAGATCGCCGCACTCGCCAGCACCCATGGCGTCGAATGCGTACCGCATGCCTGGGGCTCGGTGGTCGGCCTAGCTGCAACGATCCACTTCCTCGCCTCGATCCCGAACCAGCCGCCCAGCCTGTTTCCGATGCCGCCGATGCTGGAATTCGAACAGGAGGAAAACCCATTCCGCGATCATCTCGCGAAAACGCCGATCCAGCAGGTCAATGGCGTCATCGCCGTGCCTGATGGCGCTGGCCTCGGTATCGAGGTCGATCGCGCGGTCATCGACAAGTATCGCGTCGCGTGATGGCGAGGCCGCAGTCATGAAGTTCGTCACCTTCGTCGAGTCCGGCCTGACGCGTGCCGGCGTCCTGGTCGGCGACGCCACACGTCCGACCGATGTCGTCGTCGATCTGGCTCACCCCACGATGCGGGCAGGCCTGAACGGCATCGCGCCGCAAATTCAGGCCTTTCTGGATGCAGGTCTTGGCAAGGTCGTCAGTATCATCACCGCTCACGGTCTGGCTGACGCAGCCAGGCTAAGCGCGGATCGCGTGACGCTGCTCGCGCCGCTTCCTGCCCCACGCCGCATCTTCGGGATCGCGCACAACTATCACGATGCGATTGCCGAGCGTGGCATCGTCGCACCGACCGAGCCCGTGCTGTTCATGAAAGCGGCGCGCACGGTCATTGCTGCAGGCCGATCAATCATCCTGCCCGCAGGGATCGGCGGCGTCACCTATGAGGCCGAACTCGCCGCTGTGATCGGCAAGCGCGCCGTGAACGTCTCGAAGGAACAAGCTCTCGAATGCGTCGCGGCTTATGGTTGCTTCAACGACATCAGCGCCAGCGAAATGATCAAGGCCGACGGCCATTTCGACCGCGGCAAGAATATCTCGAGTTTCGGCCCGTTCGGGCCGTTCCTCGCCTCATCTGACGAGATCACCGATCCGCAGGCGCTGCAGGTGTCTCTGACGGTCGACGGCAAGGTGCTGCAGAAGGGATCGACCAGGGACATGATCTTCGGCGTCGCCGACCTCGTATCCTGGCTGTCACATCGCGGGCCGCTCGAACCCGGCGATGTCATCGCGACCGGAACGCCAGCCGGCGTCGCGGCCATGCACAAGCCACCGGCTTGGCTGAAACCCGGCTCGACCGTGACCGCCAGTGTCGAGCGACTTGGCCAGCTCGCCAATCCCATTACCGAAGGACCGGCTTTCGATGCCTGACATGCCCACAGTTCTCCTGACCAATCCAATGCATGCCGATGGCGAAGCGATCCTGTCGCCGCATGCGCGGCTGATCACGGCGCCCGATACCAAGCCGGACACGCTGCGCGCATGGGCGAAAGACGCCGACGGCATCATCGTGCGCGCAAAACTGCCCGACGACATCGTCGATCACGCGCCGCGCCTGAAGGGCATGGTCCGTCACGGCGTCGGCCTCGATTTCATCCCCGTCGATGCGGCCACGGCGCGCGGCGTCGCTGTCGCCAATCTGCCGGGCAGCAATACGAGTGCCGTCGCGGAATATGCGATGTCGGCGCTGCTGCATCTGCGGCGTCCGATCCACCTCATGAACGGGCTGATACGTGATAAGGGCTGGGGCGCGTCGCGCGCGACAGCCGAGACCTTTACTGAACTGAACGGCTCAACACTCGGTATTCTCGGAGTCGGCACGATCGGCCGCCGCGTCGCGCAGATTGCCAGGCAAGGTTTTGGCATGAAGGTGATCGGCACATCGCGGCGCAAGGGATCGCTTCCCGCCGATGTCGAGGAAGTCTCGCTGGATCAATTGTTCACGCGCAGCGATGCCCTCGTGATCTGCTGTTCACTGACCGATGAAACGCGCGGCCTCGTCAATGCCGCGCGCATCGGCCAGATGAAGCCCGATGCCGTTCTGGTCAACGTTTCGCGCGGCGCCGTCGTCGAGAATGCACCGCTGATCGCAGCGTTGAAATCAGGCAAACTCGGCGGTGCGGCGCTTGATGTGTTTGACATCCAGCCGCTCCCCGCAGACGACGCATTGTTCGATTGCCCCAACCTTTTGCTGACTCCCCACTCGGCGGCGATCACCGCGAGCAGCAGCCGCGGCATGGCAGTCGGTGCCGCCGAAGAAATGCTGCGCATCCTGCGCGGCGAACAACCGCTCAATCTCGTCAATCCCGGTCACAAGGCAGCGTGAGGCTCCCATGAAGATTACTGCGATCA
Source organism: Tardiphaga sp. 813_E8_N1_3 (assembly GCF_051811025.1). Lineage (NCBI taxonomy): Bacteria > Pseudomonadati > Pseudomonadota > Alphaproteobacteria > Hyphomicrobiales > Nitrobacteraceae > Tardiphaga > Tardiphaga sp. 813_E8_N1_3. The sequence continues at coordinate 2,414,219 of NZ_JBPWQE010000001.1, read as the reverse complement.
AAGCCGTTCCGATTTCCTACCGCGTCCCGCAGGGACAGAACGTCCGCCTCGGCATCGGCCGTGCCGTCAAGCGTGACGCCGTGCTGGTCAAGGTCACGACCGATGAAGGCGTTACCGGCTGGGGCGAAGCGCATCACGGCCGCTGCCCGGGTGCGATCGCCAAGCTCATCGACACGACTATCGCTGAACTCGTCATCGGCATGGACGCGATGAACGTCGTCGGCGTGTGGCACCGCGTCTATCAGATGCAGCTGTCGAGCCACGGCATGGGTTATGCTGCGGCCATGGCGCTGAGCGGTCTCGACCTCGCGCTGTGGGATATCCGCGCCAAGGCAGCGGGATGGCCGCTCTACAAGCTCCTTGGCGGCGCGTCGAAGCCGATCAAGGCCTATGCCGGCGGCATCTCGCTGGGCTGGCAGGCGCCGGAGTCGCTGGCCGAGGAAGCGCAGGGTTACATCGCGAAAGGCTACCGCGCGGTGAAGCTGCGTGTCGGCGACAATCCGCGTGACGACGTCGCCCGCGCCACGGCCGTCCGCAAGGCTGTTGGCGATGCCATCGAAATCCTCGTGGACGCGAACACCGGCTACACGCTGGACGATGTCCGCCGCGTGATGCCGGCCTACGACGATCTGCAGATCGGCTGGCTCGAGGAACCGTTCCCCGCGCTCGACTATCGTTCCTATCAGGCCGCCGCCGCGATGGGCTCGACGCCGCTCGCAGCCGGCGAAAACCATTTCACGCGCTTCGAGTTCAACCGACTGATTGAGGATCGCGCCGTGAGTTTCGTGCAGCCGGACCTGTCGAAGACCGGCGGTGTCACCGAGTCCATGCGCATTGCCGGCATGACCCAGGCGTGGAAGCTCTCCTTCAATCCGCACACCTCGGCGACCGGCATCAACATGGCGGCGACGATCAACGTCCTCGCCGCAGTCGAAGACCCCGGCTATTTCGAAGGCGACGTCGCCAAGCACAATCCGTTCCGGGATGAAGTTGGCGGCATTCCCTACAAGCTCGACGCCAATGGCTGCGTCGCGCCGTCAGAGATCCCAGGCCTCGGCGTCGAGATCGACGAAGCCTTCATTAATGCCCATCCGCTGATCGAGGGTCCCTGCTATGTCTGATCCGCGTCGGGCTGAAGTTGTACTGCGCGCCTCGCGTCTCGTTCACTTCGCCTGCCGCGCGCTCATTCTACTGCTGGCCGGCACCGCCTGCGTTCATGCGCAGGCGTCCCCGCCAGCGGGCGAGACCTATCCCAGCAAGACCATCAAATATATCGTCCCCTATCCGCCCGGCGGCTTCAACGACACGCTCGGACGAATCTTCGCACAGAAACTGCAGGACGCCTGGGGCGTTCCTGTTGTGGTCGAGAACCGACCGGGCGGCGGCACCCTGATCGGTACCGAAGCGGTCGCCAAGTCCGCCCCCGATGGCTATACGCTGCTCGGCGTCGCCTTCCCGTTCGGCTCCAATCCGAGCATCTACAAGAACCTGCCCTATGACACCGTGAAGGACTTCACGCCGCTGGTCTTTGCAGGACAGACCCCGAACCTGCTCGTGGTCAAACCGTCCCTGCCGATCAATACGGTCAAAGATCTGATCGACTACGCCAACAAGAATCCCGGCAAGGTCAGCTACGGCTCCACCGGCATCGGCTCGTCGAACCATCTGTCGATGGAGCTTTTCAAGAGTCTTGCCGGCATCGACATCGTGCACGTTCCCTACAAGGGCAGCGCGCCGATGGTGAACGACATGCTCGGCGGCCATATCGATGTCGCTTTCGACAACACGCCCAATGTGCTGCCGCAGGTGAACGGCGGGAAGCTTCGTGCCCTTGGAGTGAGCAGCAAGACGCGATCAACACTCGCACCCGACGTTCCAACCGTCTCGGACGCCGGCGTGGCCGGCTACGAGGTCAATGTCTGGTTTGGCGTCGTCGGTCCCGCGGGCATGCCCGAGGAGATCGTGCGCAAGCTCAATGGCGAGATGAATGCGATCCTGAAACAGGACGACGTCAGGCGTCGCTTCATCGACCAGGGCGTAGAACCCGTTGGCGGCACGCCCGCGCAATTCGCGGATCAGATCAAGACCGAGATCCAGAAATGGGCCAGGGTCGTGAAAGACGCCGCGATCAAACCGGAATAGACGGGCGCAGTGATCCGCCGCCCGCATTGCCATAGACCGACATTCAAAACGCGCCGCTTCGACCGACGCGTTTCACCATGTTGCCGATCACGCTTTCGTCTATGGCGGCTTGCACGACTGCTCTGCCATTAAAACACCGCATGATGTCCGCTATAGAACATCATGACAGTTTTAAGACAGCAGCGATTCCAATGGCGACTGATCGCCCCGCTTCCGGGCTTTGCCGCGCTGCTGCTGGCGCCCGGCCTCGCCATTCACTGGGGCTTTCTGCCGTTCGAATATCGCATCCCCGCTTTGCTGTTCGTCTCGGTGCTGTGTATCGCGCTATGCCTGCTGGCCGGCTTCTCTGTCGCGGAACTTGGCCTCAGCCGTCCCTCTGACATCAGCCACTGGCTATTCTGTGCCGCGATCACGGCGGGCATTGCTGCGATCATGGTGGCTCAGACCCGCTTTCTCACCTTCGACCACAAGCCGCCGGTCTGGCTCAGCTTCGCGCCCTTCTATGTCCTGGTGTCCAGCCCCTGCCAGGAAGTCGTGTGCCGGTCTATACCGAAACTGATGACCGATCGGCTGGAGGTCAGGCCCTGGACCTATGTGATCTATTCCTCGGCGGTGTTCTCGCTGATCCACATCGCCTATGGCGACAACGTGCTGCTGCTCAACACCTTCCTGGTCGGCATCGTCTGGGGTTTCGCCTATCTGCGGATGCGCAACATCTGGCCGGTGATCCTGTCGCATGCCGCTATCGGCACGCTGGCATTCTCGCTCGGCATCGCCTGAGGCTAGCGGTCGTATCCGCCGCCAAAGCTGCTCTTGATCTGATGCAGCAGCGTCAGCACCCAGCACAGTGCGAAGGAACCCGCGAGGCCATAGGCGGTCCGACGGTCGATCACCGATAGGCCGGTCCACAGATAGATGCGATAGAGCCAAAGTCCGGCGAGACCGACGCCGAGCAGACAGACCAGCAGTTTGACGAAGCGCGCGTTGGCCACGCCCACCGCGGCAAACAGGATGGTCAGCGGCACCAGAAACAACTGGCAGATGGCAATCAGGCTTTCGTTCACGGACGGCTCCAGGAAATCGCAAAAGGCGACTCAGCGCCGGGAGCTTAGGCGTCCAATTTGAAACAAATGGTTGCCGAATGGTGCGACAGGAAATCGCTGTTGTGGGCTTGATGAACCCGCCTGTGCCCGCCGCGACAAAGGATCATGACACCTTCCTGGCCTCGCCCCCTCCGTACACTCATCACACTATTCGCCGCTGTCGTGATGATGCTCGCCGCACTCACGTCGCATGCGGCAGCACAGCAGCCCTGCACCACCGACCCGCTCGCACAATATGCCGAGGTGCGATCCACGCTCGCCGACGTCGCCAGACGCGGTCTGCGCGGCCGGCACTATTACGAGATCACGTTCAGGACATCGTTCGACGGCGTCATCGTGCCCGATGCCCAGCGCGCCAAATATCCCGAAGACATGACGTTCGTGCTGCAGCACCAGTTCGAACGACTGAACGTCACCGCGGATCGCTTCAGCGTCGACCTGTGGTTCAAGGGGGTCAAGTCGCGCGTCACGGTGCCGTTCAACGCTGTCACCTATTTCGTCGATCCCTCGGTGAATAACCGGCGCGAATTCGACCCGGGGACGAACGCGCGTACCTGCGACAAGCCGTAGTCAGCCAGGCTGATCAGAAGCACATATTGGTGACGACGTTGCCGCGCTTGTCCTTGACCACATAGGGACACTTGATGCGTTCCAACGCCTTCTTCGCATCTTCATCGCCAAGGGCTGCGGCCTTCTCATAATAGGCCTTCGCGGCATCCTTATCCGACGCGCCACCACGGCCGCTTTGCGCGAACGCGCCCATGCGCTCCAGTGCGCCCGCATGGTTCTGTGCTGCCGCCTTCTCGAACAGGCCGCGTGCCGCAACATCGTCTTTCGCGCCGCCGATACCTTCCGACAGCATCATGCCGAGCTGATACTGAGCCTCGGCATTGGTCTCTGCAGATTTCGCCAGCAATTGCCGCGCGCGCATCGGGTCAGAACCCGCGCCTGCGCCGCCCGACAGCGCTGCAAGATTGCTGACACCGCGCGGATTGCCGGCTTCGGCCGCGCGCTCGAACAGTTTTCGCGCTTGCGCCTCGTCGCGCACAACGCCCGTGCCGTTGCCATAGGCGACGCCGAGCTCAACCATGGCCGAGGTGCTGCCCTTGTCCACCGCCTTGCGCCACGCTGCGAGCGACTCCGCAACCTGCGCATTTGCTGCATAGGCACGCCCAAGCTGGAACATTGCACGCCGCGCCCCGCCAGACGCGGTTCGGCAGAATTTGATGGCGGTGGCGATATCGGCTTTCGCGATATCGGCCACACCCTTCACATCCGCCGGCTTGTCGGGATCGGCGGGATCGGCCGCGAGCCGATCGCACAGGACCAGATCGGCAGACTGGGCCTGCACACCCGACGGCACGGACAACACAGCCAATCCTGCGGCAATGCCGAGCAAACAGGTCAGAGCCGTCGCGCCGATACGCTGTGTCATGGGTCTTGTCGCCATCTGTGTCATTCGCCGGCAACATTAGGGACAGGCGCGCACCCCATCAAGCAGCGCGCCTGCCTGGAACTCACACAGCCTTGCGGATCAGCTTCAGCACGGCCTGCAGCCGCAGGCTCCGCTTGCCTGCCAGCGCCGTGGCTTCCAGCTCGGCGCCGGTTTCGTCGCAAGTGCCGGAAAAGCCGATACCGATTTCATAGCCGCCGAAGACCGGGTTCTCGCCTTTTGCCGGCGTGTGCTCCTGATTAAGCATCTCGCCCTTCCAGCGCCCGTCCGCGGAGGAATAGGCGCCGAGATAATAGAAGAACGCGTCGCCGCCGAGGATGCGGCCGTCATGGAGCAGCATCACGCCGTTGAGCCCGCCATCTATGCCGTCGAGTGTGCGCAGATGGATCGAATACAGCCCGTTGGCGATGCCACCCGCACCGATCGGTCCGGCCGGAGGCATCTCGCCGTCATCGATCGTCGTCATGACCGACTCGAATTTCGCGCCCGGCATCTGCGGTGACGCCCCCTGAAAACGATAGGTGTCGCCATAGGGCCGGCCGGTGACGCTGATGGTAGCCACATCCTGGCCAAGCAGCGAGGGATAGTTGGGATCGTTCATGTGGCGGCGGCTCTCAATCTCGGCCACCACCTCGTCACCCCGGAGCTCATAACTGCCGATATGGGCAAAAGCGGAATTGCCGCCGAGCATGCTGCCATGCTCGACAAACATCACGCTGCGGCCGACCGCCTCATCAACCCGGTATTCGCATTTGTAGAAACCCGTCCGCAACCCGTCATTCCCCTGCAGCGCCTTTCGCATTGTAGCGGAAGATGTGCAGTGGAGGAAAGCGCACCCGGCCAATTGGGTGCGATTCCAACAGTCTTGGACGCAGGTTGCGCAATTCCTCGCCCTGGAATGGGTCGAAACGGCGCATCCGTGGACCAGCAGCCCTCGTCAGGCGTCTCCTTACCCGTCCCGGGCGTTACGAATGCGACGTGGCATGCGGGCGCGATTCTGCTTCATGCGATCCTGGTGCCAGCGGCGCAGCCTGATCGACCGTCGCTTCGCCATGCTGGGTCAGCGGACGGTTGCCTACCATGGCACGCAGCAGCACATAGAACATCGGCGTGAAGAAGATGCCGAAGGCCGTGACGCCGATCATGCCGGCGAACACCGCGACACCCATGGCATGACGCATCTCCGAGCCTGCGCCAGTGGACGTCACCAGCGGCACGACGCCCATGATGAAGGCCAGCGACGTCATCAGGATCGGCCGCAACCGCAGACGGCTGGCCTCGATCGCGGCCTGGATCGGCGTCCGCCCGGCAAATTCCAACTCGCGGGCAAACTCCACGATCAGAATGGCGTTCTTCGCCGACAGACCCACCAGGACGATCAAACCAATCTGGGTGAAGACGTTGTTGTCACCCTTGGTCAACCAGACGCCGAACATCGCCGCCAGCAAGCCCATCGGCACGATCATGATGATCGACAATGGCAGCGTCAGGCTTTCGTATTGCGCGGCAAGCACCAGGAACACCAGCAGCATCGCCACCGGGAACACGATCAGCGACGAATTGCCGGCGATGATTTCCTGATAGGTCAGTTCGGTCCATTCGAAGTCGATGCCCTTGGGCAGCGTCTCCTTGGCTACACGCGCCACGGCGTCCTGCGCTTGGCCGGTGGAATAGCCGGGCGCCGCGCCGCCATTGATATCGGCCGACAGGAAACCGTTGTAGCGCATGGCGCGCTCCGGCCCTGCACTTTCCTTGACGCGCAGCAGCGTCGAGAGCGGGATCATCTCGTTGCTGTCGGAGCGAACTTTCAACTGGCCAATATCATCGGCCCGCGCCCGGAACTTGGCGTCAGCCTGGACGCGCACCGAATAGGTACGACCGAATTTGTTGAAGTCGTTCACATAGAGCGAGCCGAGATAGATCTGCATCGTGTCGAACACCGAGGTGACGGGCACGTTGAGCTGTCGCGCCTTGGTGCGATCGACATCCGCATAGAGCTGCGGCACGTTGATCTGATAGCTCGAGAACAGGCCGGCCAATTCCTTCTGCTGCATTGCCTTGCCGATGAAAGCCTTGGTGGCGTCGTTCAGCGCCTCATAGCCGAGACCTGCGCGATCCTCGATCTGCAGCTTGAAGCCGCCGATCGTACCAAGACCCGACACTGGCGGTGGCGGAAACATGGCAATGAAGGCATCCTGAATGCCGGCAAACTTCTTGTTCAGCGACAGCGCAATGGCATTTCCGCTCAGGCTCGGATCCTTGCGTTTGTCAAACGCATCCAGGCCGATGAAGACGATGCCGGAGTTGGACGAATTGGTGAAGCCGTTGATCGACAGGCCCGGAAACTGGATCGAATTCTCGACGCCGGGCTCCTTCTGCGCAATCTCGCCCATGCGACGGATCACCTCTTCGGTACGATCCAGCGTGGCGCCGTCGGGGAGCTGGGCAAAGCCGACCAGATACTGCTTGTCCTGACCGGGTACGAAACCGCCCGGGACGGCGTGGAACAGATACCCGGTGACACCAATCAGCAGAACGTAGATTCCCATCACTGCCGCGCGGCGCGAGACGACGCGCTTCACGCCGCCGCTATAGGCGTCGGAGCTTCTGGCAAAGAAGCGGTTGAAGCGCACAAAAAACCAGCCGAGCGTCTTGTCCATGAAGCGTGTCAACGCATCCTTCGGCGCGTCATGGCCCTTCAGGAGCAGCGCAGCTAACGCCGGCGAAAGCGTCAGCGAATTGAAGGCCGAAATCACCGTCGAGATCGCCACCGTCAGCGCGAATTGCTTGTAGAACTGCCCGGTCAGTCCGGTGATGAAGGCCAGCGGCACGAACACGGCGACCAGCACCAGCGCGATCGCAATGATCGGGCCGGTCACTTCGCGCATGGCCTGATAGGCCGCGCTCTTCGGATCGAGCCCGCGTTCGATATTGCGCTCGACATTCTCCACCACGACGATGGCGTCATCCACCACGATGCCGATCGCCAGCACGAGACCAAACAACGTCAGCGCATTCACCGAAAAGCCGAACACATGCATCACGGCGAAAGTACCGACGACCGACACCGGCACCGCGATCAGGGGAATGATCGAGGCGCGCCATGTCTGCAGGAACAGGATGACGACAAGCACCACCAGTGCGATGGCTTCAAGCAGCGTATGGATCACCGCCTCGATCGAGGCGCGAACGAATTGCGTGGGGTCGTAGACGATGTCGTAGGTGACACCGTCCGGCATGTTCTCCTTCAGCTCCTTCATGGTCTTGCGGACATTGTCGGAGATCTGGATCGCATTGGAGCCCGGCGACTGGAAGATCGGCACTGCCACTGCAGACTTGTTGTTCAGCAGCGAACGCAATGCATAGTCTGCGGCGCCGAGCTCGATGCGCGCGATGTCGCGCAACCGCACCACTTCGCCGTTGTCGCCGTTCTTGACGATGATCTCGCCAAACTCTTCCTCACTCTGCAAGCGCCCCTGCGCGTTGATGGAGAGCTGCAGATCCAGGCCGGGCTCATTGGGCGAACCGCCCACCTGCCCCGCTGCTGCCTGCACGTTCTGCGCACGGATTTCGCGCACGACATCGCCCGGCGACAGACCGCGCTCGGCGACCTTCTGCGGATCGAGCCAGACACGCATAGAGTAGTCGCCCGAGCCGAACAGCTGCACCTGACCGACGCCTTCGATGCGCGCGAGGCGATCCTTGACGTTGAGCACGGCGTAATTGCGCAGATAGGTCATGTCATAGCGGTCGTTCGGCGACAGCAAATGCACGACCATGGTCAGGTCAGGCGCGCTCTTGATTGTGGTCACACCAAGCGCACGGACTTCCGCAGGGAGACGCGGCTCGGCCTGCGAAACGCGATTCTGCACCAGCTGCTGCGCCTTGTCGGGATCGGTGCCGAGGCGGAAGGTGACGTTAAGAGTCATCCTGCCGTCGGTGGTCGCCTGGCTGCTCATATAGAGCATGTTCTCGACGCCGTTGATCTGCTCTTCGATAGGCGTCGAGACCGTTTCCGCAATCACCTTTGGATTGGCGCCGGGATAATTCGCTGTCACCACCACGGTCGGCGGCGCAACTTCCGGATATTCGGAGATCGGCAGCACCGGCATCGATAACAGGCCGGCGAGAAAAATCACCGTCGACAACACGCCTGCAAAGATCGGGCGATCAATAAAGAATTTTGAAAAGTTCATGGCGCTATTCCGTGATGATCCGGACCTGCAGGGTGCAACGGCCCTGCGCGGCCGATCGCTCGACCTCGATGACGTGCTGTATATTGGGAAGTACGCCCTGCCCGCCTGCGGACAGGGCGGTCGTTATCAGTTCTGCGCGACGGCCTTGACCGAAGCGAGAGACGCGGCGTTCATCGCCACCATCTCCGGCTTGATGGTCACACCCGGCCGCACGCGCTGCAGTCCATTCACGACGATCCGTTCACCGGCTTTCAGGCCGTTGAGGATCACGCGCATGCCATCGACCGAGGGCCCCAGGATCACTTCGCGATATTGCGCCTTGTCCTTGGCATCGACCACCATAACGAACTTCTTGTTCTGGTCGGTGCCGACTGCCCGCTCGCTGATCAGCAGCGTCTGCTCGGCCTTCGGCTGACCCATGGTGAGCCGCGCGAACTGGCCGGGCATCAGGCGACCGTCGGCATTGTCGAACATGGCGCGCACCCGCACCGTGCCGCTACGCGGATCGACCTGGTTGTCGACGAACTGCATGTGGCCCTTCACCGGTGCGCTGTCGGTGATGGTGGTCATGTGAACCGGGATGCGGTCGATATCGCCCGGCGTCTTCTCGTCAGCCAGCGTCTTCAACGCGCGCGACACCAACTGTTCGTCGGCATTGAAGCTCGCATAGATGGGATTGACCGAGACCAGCGTCGTTAGTAGCGGCGCGGTCGGGCCGGCCGAAATCAGGTTGCCGACGGTGATCTCCACCTTGCCGACACGGCCCGAGACCGGCGCGCGCACTTCGGTGTAGCCGAGATTGAGTTCGGCGGTCTTGAGCGCGGCTTCTGCAGCCTTGAGGTTGGCTTCGGCCTCACGATACGCATTGATACGATTGTCGAGATCGCGCTGGGTAATGCTGGAGCTGGTCAGTTGCTGACCGCGGTCGAAATCGGCCTTGGTAAGGATCAAGCGGGCCCGCGACGCGGACACCTGCCCCTGAGCGCGGTCGACATCGGCGGCATAGAGCGCCGGATCGATCAGCACCAGAAGGTCGTCCTTCTTCACCAGCGCGCCTTCGCGAAAGTGGATCTCCTGAACCGCGCCTGCGACGCGGGATCTGATTTCCACCCGCTCGATGGCCTCAAGGCGGCCCGAAAACTCATCCGACGCCGCCGTGGCCTTGGCTTCGACCAGCGCAACCGAAGCCTGAACGGCGGCGGGAACAACCGCGCCGGACTCGGCTTGAGCTGCCACGCTGGACAGATTCATCAGCGCCGCACCGCCGCCAACGGCGACCGCCACCAACGCGATTCCAGCGCCAAAAGCGATCTTGCGAGGGAGATTATGTGCCATTATGAACCCCATTTAATCTGCGTGGGCCTTGTAAAGCCCTGTCATTTCAGTAGCTAAGCGGTACATTGGCGCCTGCCGGGTTCCCGCCGGGCATTTCGCTGCAACGCACACATTCGTAACGTCCGGTATAGATGGACTATCGACATCCACTGTCAAGAGACTTATCTACTGAACGGTAGAAAACTTTGGAGAGCCCGTCGTGGCACTGGGACGTCCTCGTGAATTCGATACCGACACGGCCCTCGACCTCGCGCTGCATGTGTTCTGGCGCAAGGGTTACGAAGGCGCGTCGATGGCCGACCTCACCGAAGCCATGGGCATTACCAAGCCCAGTCTCTATGCGGCGTTTGGCAACAAGGAAGATCTGTTCCGCAAGGCGCTCGATCGCTACGTCGATGGCCCCGGCGGCTATTTCCGGATTGGCCTGGACAAGCCCACGGCCCGCGAAGCGGTCGAGCATATCCTGTACGAATCGATCGAGGCGGTGACCGATCCCAAGAATCCCGGCTGCCTCGCGGTGCAGGGCGCGCTCTGCTGCGGTGATGCCGCGGAGACAATCAAACAGGAACTGATGGCGCGCCGGTCGAAGAGCGAGGACGATCTGCGCCTTCGCTTCACACGTGCCATCGCCGAAGGCGATCTGCCAGCCGATGCGGATGCCGGCGATCTCGCGCGCTACGTGTCGGCTATCCTGCAGGGCATGGCCGTGCAAGCCGCAGGCGGGGCACCGCGCGCGCAATTGCGAAAACTCGCCGACATGGCCATGCGCAGCTGGCCTCCGGTCTGAGCCGTCCGCCTGCATTCGCGCTGAGATCGTACGGTCAGCGTGCACAGCTTCCGCTGCTCGCCGCGCTCGTCGCCACGGCCGGGCTCGGGCTCACGCTGAGCAGTTTCATTGACCGCCGGATCTTGCCGGCGCAGATCAGTCCGGCAGAATAGAGCATGATCCCGAAAAGTGGATGCCGCTTTTCGGATAAGATCATGCTCCGGTAGAGACAAACGCCGCGACCGCATCAGCGCCTTCTCGCATATTCAAGGAATCGATTTTGGCACTCAGGCGCGACAGTTTCGCCTTCACCGCCTTTCTGGGCACATTGACCGCACTGCCACCGCTGTCGATCGACATGGGATTGCCGGGCCTTCCCGCGATCGAGGCAAGCTTCGCCGATGCCGCAGGACGCGGGCCGCTGACGCTCAGCCTGTTTCTGGCGGGCTTTGCGATCTCACCTCTGATCTGCGGTCCGCTCGCGGATCGCTTTGGCCGTCGCGCAACCTTGCTGGACGGGCTGCTGCTGTTCTCGATCGCGGCCGGCGCCTGCGCGCTCGCGCCATCCTTCACCGTGCTGCTTGCCTTTCGGTTGCTACAGGGCCTGGCTGCAGGCGCCTGCGCCATCCTGCCCTTCGCCATCGTGCGCGACCTGTTCGAACACGGCACCGCGCGCCATAAACTGTCGCAGATCGCCGCCGTGCTCGGCATCGCGCCGATGATCGCGCCGGTACTGGGCGGCTGGGTGATGACCGTCAGCGACTGGCGAACAATCTATGCGGTGCAGGCCGCCGTCGGCCTCATCCTGCTGATCGTCGGCGCCATCAGTCTCGAGGAATCGCAGCCGGTCGAGAAACGCCGCTCGCTCAATCCCGCGCAATTGATCGAGAGCTATCGCATGGTGCTGTCCGATCGCATCTTCGCCGGCTTCTCCCTGCTCTACGCGTTCGCCTTTGCCTGCATGTTCGCCTTCATCTCCGGCGCACCGTCCGTGTTGATCGGCAGCCTCGGCCTCTCCACCACGATGTTTGCGCTGCTGTTCGGGCTGACCTCCTGCGGCGTGCTGGTTGCCTCGCTGATCAGCGGGAGCCTGAGCCGCCGCCATGTGGCCTCACGCAAGATCATCATGGCCGGTCTGCTGACGATGATCGCAAGCGCCGTTGCAGCGGTCGCTCTGGTGCCTGCAGGCGCCGTCACGACGCTGTCGCTGATGCCGCTGATGGCGCTCACGATCTTTTCCTTCGGCCTGCTCGCACCGAGCACCAATCACGAAGCCTTGCAGAACCTGCCGCATGTGGCAGGCGCGGCAGCCGGCGTGATGCGCTGTATGCAGATGGTCATGGGCGCCTTCGCCAGCGCCATGATCGCGGTGTTCGAACCGTTCGGGCATCCGGCGCTGGTGATGACCGGCCTGATGGCCGGCATGGCGCTCGCCGCCGGCGCGATCTATCTGTGGCTATTACCCAGGGCCAATTCCGGGCAGGATCATCGCGCGTAACAGGAGTTCCCCATGAACGGAAAGATCGTCGTCATCACCGGAGCGTCGGGTGCGCTGGGTCAGGTCGTGCTCGAACGCGCCGTTGCGAGCGGTGCAACGGTGGCCGCGATAGACCATTCCGCCAAGACGCCAGCGTCTACGCCGGATCGTTTGCAGATCGGCGGCGTCGACCTCTCCGATGCCGCACAAGCCGACACCGCTATCGCTGCAGTGATCAAACAATTCGGCAAGATCGATGTGCTGATCAACATCGCCGGTGCGTTCACTTTCGAGAATATTGCTGACGGCAACAACAAGAGCTGGGAGATGATGCACCGGCTCAACCTGCTCACCGCCCTCAACGCATCCCGCGCGGCGATCCCATATCTGACGTCGTCGAAAGCCGGACGGATCATCAATATCGGTGCGATGGGCGCACTACAGGCTGGCTCCGGCACGGGCCCTTATGCGGCCTCCAAGGCTGGCGTGCACCGGCTGACGGAGTCGCTCGCCGCCGAGCTGAAGGGAAAAATCACGGTCAATGCCGTGCTGCCCTCGACCATCGATACGCCGGCGAACCGACGCGACATGTCCGATGCGGATTTTTCGAAATGGGTCACGCCGGACGAACTCGCCAGCGTGATCCTGTTCCTCGCCAGCGATGCCGCCAGCGCCGTCACTGGCGCATTATTGCCGGTGAGCGGACGGGTGTAGACGTCGCCATGGCCGGGCTTGTCCCGGTCATCCACGCCTTTCTGTGGGGCAAAGACGTGGATGCCCGGCACGAAGGCCGGGCATGACGAGTTCTAATTGCGACCGAATGTGCCGATGGTCTGAAAACTAGACGGACGTTACGCCCAGTTCTTTTTCTTCTTCCCGAAAGCCGGCTTGGCAGCGGGCGAAGCACCGTCACGCTTCGCCTTGGCGACATAAGGCGCCTTTTCCGCGCGCGGCTTGTCAAACTTCTTTTCGAATTTCGGCTTGCCTTCGTAGCGCGTGTCTTCACTGCGTGGCTTGCTGTAAGCCGGCTTGTCGGCGCGCACCGGATCGTACTTCGGCTTGCCGTCAAACTTGGGCTTGCCCTCATATTTCGGCTTGTCGTCAAAACGCGGTTTACCCTCATACCGGGGCTTGTCACCCTGATAAGGTTTGTCGCTCTTCGGCTTGTCCTTCCAGGATTTCTCCTTATAGGCACCTTTGTCTTTGAAGTCCGGACGATCGCCATCGGATTTGAAGCTGGGCTTGCGCGGGCGCTTGTTGGAATAGTCACGATCTTCCGGCGCCGTGCGGCTCGATGCGACCGCGCCTTCCGGACCGTTGGCCAGCGGCTCGATGTGGATATTGTCTTCCTTGTCCGGGCGCTTGATCATGGTCGCGAACTTCTCGGCCGCGGCTGCCGAAATCTCGAATTCCGAATTACCGTCATAGATCTTGATTGCGCCGATGTCGGCCTTCTCGATGCCGCCACGACGGCAGATCATCGGCAGCAGCCAACGCGCTTCGGCATTCTTCTGCCGGCCAATGGCGACACGGAACCACTTGGCGCCCTCGCCCATCGGTTCGCTCTTCTTCGGCGTCTTGCGGACCGGCGCACCGTCTTCGCCACGGTTCCGGCTTCCCGCGCGATCCTCACGGCCACGATACGTGCCGGGATCCTGCACATCTTCCGGCGACGGCAGACGCGAACGATACAGCCGCGCCAGTGCTGATGCGATTTCTTCTGCGGAGCGCTCGGCAAGCATCGCGCGCGCCAGCGTCAGATCGTCCTCGGTGGATTCTTCAGTGAACAGTGTGTCCTGCAGCATGCGCTGCTGATCGAGCACACGAATTTCCTCGACGGTCGGCGCGGAGCCCCAGACTGCATCGGTGCCGGCAAGATTCAGAAGCATCTCGGCGCGGCGACGGCGCGACGGCGGCACCAGAAGAACGCTGACGCCCTTGCGGCCGGCACGACCGGTACGGCCCGAGCGATGCTGCATCACCTCGGGATCGTTTGGCAAATCGGAGTGAATGACGAGACCGAGATTGGGAAGGTCGATACCGCGCGCAGCAACGTCGGTGGCGACGCAAACACGTGCGCGACCATCGCGCAGTGCCTGCAGCGCATGGGTCCGCTCGTTCTGGGATAGTTCGCCGGAGAGTGCGACGACCGAGAAGCCGCGCTCAAGCAGCACGGTCTGCAGATGATTCACCGCGTTGCGCGTGTTGCAGAACACGATGCTGCTTGGCGATTCAAAATAGCGGAGCACGTTGACGACGGCGTGTTCGACATCGTTCGGCGAAATCCGGATCGCGCGATATTCGATATCGGAGTGGCCGCCTTCGGTGCCAGCGACTTCGACGCGGAACGCCTGCTGCTGATACTGCTTGGCCAGATTGGCGATGCCGCGCGGCAGCGTTGCCGAGAACAGCAGCGTGCGGCGGGTCGCCGGCGTGGTCTTGAGGATGAACTCCATGTCCTCGCGAAAGCCCATGTCGAGCATCTCGTCCGCTTCATCGAGCACCACAGCCTTGAGTTCGGAAATGTCGAGACGGTTACGACGCAAATGATCGCACAGACGTCCGGGCGTACCGACAACGATGTGCGCGCCGGCAGCCAACTCGCGCTGTTCCTTGCGCGGGTCCATACCGCCGACGCAGGAGACGACGCGCGCGCCGGCATATTGATAGAGCCAGGTCAGTTCGCCGTGCACCTGCAGCGCAAGCTCACGCGTCGGCGCCACGATCAGCGCCAGCGGCGATCCCGCCTTCGGCAGCTTCTCTGCGCCTTCCAGCAGATTGTCGGCGATCGCCAGACCATAGGCGACGGTCTTGCCGGAGCCGGTCTGTGCGGACACCAGAAGATCGCGGCCAACAGCATCGTCAGCGAGGACGGCGGCCTGGACGGGGGTGGATTCATTGTAGTTGCGCTCAGCCAACGCGCGGGCGAGCGACGGACCAGTCGAGAGAAATGTCACGGATATATACCTTGGTTACAGCGGACCGCGTCGCGGTCGGACTCATCAGGATCCTTGGGATCAATAGCTTGGACCAAACGGAAACGAATCTGCCGCCCTTCAGTTGGCGGTCACGTCGGGTCCAGGAGTCCGGTGCGTATCGGGATCGACGGAGCTTTACGCTGCTTCGCAGCAAAACGCCAATCATTGCTGCCATGTGCCGGCGAAATCGGGCGAATTGAGGTTAACCCTCACAGAATTGCGCCAGCACCGGTATTTTGTCGCTCATATTTCGCTGCGAGGCTTGGTGGTATCCTCTTCGGTCTTTGGCCCCTCCTGCTTGAACGGCACCAGGAGCCACAGCGTCAGGAAGGTGAACAGCGAGATGACGACCGCCACGTCATAGGCCCCGAGGCCAACGGCTGCGCCGGTGGCGCCGGTCGCCCACAGACTGGCTGCCGTGGCGGTCCCGCGCACCGAGCCGTTGTCCTTCAAAATGGCGCCGCCGCCGATAAATCCCATGCCGGTCATCAGGCCTTCGATGATGCGCGCTGTGCCTTCGGGGTGACCGTTCAGAAACCCCTCGGTGGCCTGAACGATGCCGCAAGTGGCGAGCGCGACCAGCGGGAACGTCCGCAGTCCCGCGCTGCGCTCGGCACGCTCACGATTCCAGCCAATCGGCAGCGCCAGAACATAGGCGATCGACATGGCGATCAGATGCGGCAACAGACGAAAGCTGTCCGACATTTCAAGAAGGGTCGTCACCGCGGGTCTCCGATCGCACAAGGATAAGGCGCCTCGGGTGTCGCCGCGGGCCAACCCGGATAAACTCCGCCGGTGAGTCGCAGTTGCAGCGACGCATCGTCTCATGCCTTGGACTGCGCTTTGGAAACCTCGCTCTACCTGCCAGTGAAACGCTTCCTCGAAGGCCTTGGCTTTACTGTCAAAGGCGAAATTGGCGGCTGCGATCTCGTGGCATTGAATGGCGACGATCCGCCCATCGTCGTGATCGGCGAGCTCAAGCTCAGCTTCAATCTCGAATTGATCCTGCAGGCTGTTGATCGCGCGGGCGCCTGCGATGAAGTCTGGGTTGCGGCCAAGCTTTCGATCAAGGGCAAGGGCCGTGAAAGCGATGCGCGCTACCGCAACCTCTGCCGCAGGCTTGGTTTCGGCATGCTGGGAATCACCGATGCCGGCGGCGTCGAGGTTCTGGTCGCACCCGCCACTGTCGCGCCACGACGCAATCCGAAGAAGCGCTCACGCCTCATCACCGAACACAAGAAGCGCCAGGGCGATCCTGCCCTTGGCGGCAGCACGCGCGCGCCGATCATGACTGCCTATCGTCAGCAGGCGCTCGCTTGCGCTGCGATGCTCGTCGTCGGTCCGCGCAAGGTGCGTGAGCTCACGCCGGATTATCCGGATGCGCAGAAGATCCTGCATCGCAATGTCTATGGCTGGTTCGAAAGTCCGGCGCGCGGCACCTACGCGCTCACCGATGCCGGACACGCGGCGCTCAAACGCTGGCCGCAGCCTCAGCGGGATACCGCCCCTCCGTCTGCTTTGTCATAAAGCTAATGACCGAATTCGTTCTCGTTTTCCGGGAACAAGTTTGCATGGCTGCTTTGCCGCGGTAATTCCATATTGCAATGCAACAACCGCTCCCTTAGGTATCGCAAATCAACACTGAGGCGAGCGATGAGCGAAGACTGGAACACGAAATACGGAACGCGGCGTGTACGACGCGATCCCCCGACCCTGGAAGAAGCCATCTTCGCCGCGATGGGTATCACCGAGGATCTCGATCAGCAGGCTGAGATCGCCGCTTCGCTGATGGGCATGCCATTCGACGCCGTGCAGGCCGAAGTGAAGAAGGCCAATCGCTCGACCGGCACGCTGCGCGTGACCCGCGTCATCGCAGGTGAGCAAGGCGCCCAGCGTTCGGTGGTCGTGGAGCGTCGCGTCACCCGCAAATTCGGCAACGACAAGCGCATCTGATTTCGGCGCGTAAGGCGCCCTTCCCTATAGACAAGAAAAAGGCCTCGTTCATCGCGAGGCCTTTTTCGTTATTGCGGCGGTTGGTCGCTCAGGACGATTTGCTGTTCAAGACTTGCCCCAACCGGCCAGCTTGAGCCACAGACCCCAATAGGCCCGGTTATAGTCGGCCACCGCGCGCACCACATCGAGCGCCGAGGTCTTCGGTTCGGCCACGAGCCCTGCGCCCATGGGATCGCGGAGATCTATAACGCCTGTAGATTCGCCGTGCCGGAAGGAGAGGTGCGCGCCGAACTTGTTGGCCAGCGCACGCATCGCGTCATTCTGCGCGCCGGTGGTGATGCGCAATCTCGCGTAGCCCATCGACCGCGCCTTCGCGATCAGCTTGGTGAACAGGATGCTGCCGACGCCGTTGCGGCGCACCAACGACTCAACGCTGAACGCAATCTCTGGCAGCGAGTCCGACGACAAATCGGCCTGATGCAATTCGGCGGCGCCGCGCACGATGCCATCCTCGAAGTAAGCCAGGATGACGGTGCCGGTATTGACCGATTTCTCGGCGTAACGCGCAACCCATTCGTCGTCGAGCGAACCGTTGAAACGATCGCGACGGCTTTCACGGTCCAGTCTCAAAAGATGTTCGCGGAATAGCGGCAGCTCGCGGGCTGCAAGGACACGCACATATCCGCGGGCCGGAGCCCGGGTTGAAATGGCGATGGTGGTGGCTGCGTCTAACATGGTCAAAATCCTCAAGTTGCCCTCGAGGAAAGCGTCGATTCCCTAGACACCCCATATTGTGCGACGCACCATAGAATACAAGGGTGCAGATGCCGCACCCGCCAGCGCCCACTGCAGGTGAGCCATGCAATTATCCAATATTAACAAAAACTTAAGGCTGAGCATTCCGCCTTACAGCACCAGTTGGGTCTGCGTCACAACGCCCACCAGTCTGCCCTCCTCGGTCTCGATCCGGGTCTGCCAAACCTGCGTTCTGCGTCCCCGATGAACCGGCGTTGCGACGGCGCGCACGGTGCTTCCCGCTTTTGCGCCACCTGTGAAATTGGTCTTGCTCTCGATGGTCGTCGTTCCCTTGGCGCCCTCCGGCAGATTGATGACCGTCGCCGCCGCGCCAACGGCATCGGCGAGCGCCATCACCGCGCCGCCATGGATCGTATGGCCGAGCGTGCACAGATCTTCGCGCACCAGCATCGTGGCGACGACGCGCTCCAGATCGGCCTCGGTAAAGGTCACGCCCATCGAGACCGAAAACGGCATCGCGAGGCTGCGGATCCTGTCGAGTGGCGTCATGCTGTCATCGTCTCCCTGCAGTCTGTCTCGCCCATCGTGGTGCGGGCTTGATGAAATTTCACGACACAACGGCATGCCGTGACAAGCCCTTTGTTAACAGGCATATCGGCATCATGCGCCACTTCCCGCCACGCCGGATCGTCTGCCTTACGGAAGAGACCGTGGAGACGCTGTATCTGCTCGGCGAACAGGACCGCATCGTCGGCGTTTCCGGCTATGCAGTGCGACCGCCGCAAGTGCGACGCGAGAAGCCGCGCGTCTCCGCATTCATCTCCGCCGACCTGCCTAAGATCCTGGCGCTCGATCCTGACCTGGTGCTGTGCTTCTCCGATCTGCAGGCTGAAATCGCCGCAGACCTGACGCGCGCCGGCATCGCCGTTCATGTATTCAACCAGCGCGACATCGCCGGCATTCTGGCGATGATCCGAACGCTCGGCGCCATGGTCGGCGCAGGTGAGCGCGCAAATCAGCTCGCAACGCAGTTTGAGCTGCGACTTTCTTGCGTCAATGATGCAGCAAACTTGCGGCAGAACAAGCCACGCGTCTATTTCGAGGAATGGGATGACCCGCTGATTACCGGGATCGGCTGGGTGTCCGAACTGATCGAGATCGCCGGAGGCGAAGATACCTTTCCGCAGATGCGCTTCCGGAAAGCGGCAAAGGATCGCATCGTCACACCAGCCGACGTGATTGCCGCGGCCCCCGATGTGATCCTCGCCTCGTGGTGCGGCAAGAAAGTCGTACCCGATAAAATCCGGCAGCGACCGGGCTGGAACGAGATTCCGGCGGTGCGCCATGATCGCATCGTCGAAATCAAATCGCCGCTGATCCTGCAGCCAGGACCAGCAGCGTTGACGGATGGACTCGACGCGATCGTTACGGCGCTGTGGCCGTAATCGGCACGAGCACCGATGCCGTCATCCTGAGATGCTCGCCCCTCACCCCTTCGGGTACTGCAGAAAATAGGCATCTGTCAGTGCATCTTCGAGCAACCTGCCTTCGCTGTAAGCCCGCAGCGTCGCGGGACGCTCAACACCCGGTAGCAACCGCGAACAAGGCTCCGGCGCGCCGAGCACGGTCTTCACCGGGATACGCTCGGCGTAGATCGGCAGCTCGTAATCCTCGTCGTCATCGGCGACGCCCTTGGCGCGGATCTTGGCTGATGCCTCCTCGATCTCCATGGCGATAAAGGACGTCGCCTTCATCTCCTGTGCCGTGGTCTCGCGCAGACTGGCCGTACGATCCGGAAAGAAACGGTCGACCATCGCGATGCCGGCCTGCTCCTTCTCGTCGGGATCGGTGACGAGATAGGCGTTTCCAAATGCCATCACCGCACGGTAGTCGGCCGAATGATTGAAGCCGCAACGTGCCAGCACGAGGCTGTCGAGAAAGGCCACCGTGAGGCAGACGCGTTGTTGCGCAGTCTGGTTCCTCAGCATGCGGCTGGCGCTGCTGCCGTGCCAGTACAGCCTGGCGCCTTCGCGCCAGAAGAAGGTTGGCGTGCAATAGGGCTGACCATCGATCACGTAGGACACATGGCACATCATCGATGCGTCGAGAATTTTATGCACGGTCTCGTGGTCGTAGAAGCCCCGATCGTGGCGTCGCTTCACGCGATTGCGCGCCGTGAGCGGATAGGACGCGATGTCTGCGTTCGTCGGTTCATCGGTCTTCAGTTCAGCTGCGGTCACGGCAATTCCCCATCAATTGGAAGCGTTCGAATATGTTGTACCGCTGCATTTGGTCTGCGATAGTGCCAATTCCATGCGAAAAATTCCGACCAATTTGGCGAGGCCAATTCCGAAACCCGAGCTGGCGCTCGATCTCACGGGCGCGCATATCACCGAAGGATCGTCCTCGCAGGACCGGCTCTATCAGGCGCTGTGCCATGCCATCACCGGCGGCGTCGCCAAGCCCGGCGAAGCTTTGCCGCCGTCCCGTATTCTCGCCAAACAGACCGGCATTCAGCGCAACGCCGTTACCAATGCCTATGAACGACTGATCGCCGATGGTTTTGCCGTCGCACGTGTCGGCTCTGGCACTTTCGTCGCGGCGCGTATACCGACGCGGACCAGCAGCAAGCCGACGAAGACCATCGCCATCGACGCACCGCAGCGCGGCACGCTTGCTCTTGGTTGCACCCATATCGACGAACAGGCGCTGCGCCGTTTTCGCGCGTTCGCCGGCCGCCGTCTGCGCGCTTTCGGCGCCGAGCATCTGCATTACGGCGATCCGCGCGGCAGCTTCGAGCTGCGCACCGCCATCGCCAATCATCTTCTGTCAGCGCGCGGGCTGCGCTGCGATCCCGATCAGATCATGCTGACATCGGGCACGCAGCATGGGCTGCGCATCGTGCTGAGTGCGATCCTCAAGCCGGGTGAACAGATCTGGTGCGAAGACCCCGGCTATCCTGCCGCTCGAAAATCGATCGAACATTGCGGCGCGCGGCCGGTGTCGGTGCCGGTCGATGACTTCGGCATCATCGTCGCCAGGGGCCGTGCCACTGCGCCATCTGCGCGCGCGGCCTATGTCACGCCCTCGCACCAGTTTCCGCTTGGTGTGCAAATGGCGATGCCGCGGCGTCTAGAACTGCTCGACTGGGCGAAAGACGCCGGCGCCTGGGTCTTCGAGGACGATTACGACAGTGAGTTTCGCTATGATGGCGCGCCGCTGCTCTCGCTCGCCGGCATCGATCACCTGCAGCGCGTGATCTATATGGGCACGTTTGCGAAGACGCTATTCCCCGGTCTGCGCATCGGCTATTGCGCCCTGCCCGAGCGCCTGATCGGCCCGGTCGCAGCGGCACGTGCAGCGATGGACCGCTTTCCCGGCACGCTGATGGAAGGCGCCGTCGCCGACATGCTGAATTCCGGTGCCTTCGCGGCAAACCTGCGCAAGATGCGCAATGTCTATCGCGAGGCTCGCGACGTGCTCGCGGCAAGATTGACGGATGCGTCGGACGGTCAACTCACAGTTCCGGTGCCATCACAGGGCTTGCACCTGGTCGCGAAATTCGCGCCCGCGACGCCGCTCGAGATCGCCGCAGAGGCCAAGGCGGCGGCCGGAGTCGAGGGCTGGCTGCTTGCCGACACCTATCTGCGCGCGCGCCCGGCCCCGGGCTTCGTGCTCGGCTTCGCCGGCCATCCCATTCGTCAGCTTGTCGCATCGGCAGAACGACTGGCGAAGGCCTCGGCGGCAAGTTTGCGCGCGCGCCGCAAGTCTGCGGCAAAGACGTGTGGAACCCGCAATGGGGGCTAGAACTTAAGGCTGGCTGGCACTCAAGGCCGGCGACCACTGCGCTTCTAGAATCGGACGCGCATCCCTACAATCCGGGCAAACAAACTGCCCGACACGCAGATCTGGCCCAACGGAGACCTCATGTCCGGCAATCGCAACGTGCTCTATCTCATCATCGGCGCGCTCATCGTTGGCATCGGCGTCCTTGGCTACAATCTCTACCAGACCAAGAAAGAACCCAGCGGGCTGCAGATCAATGTCGGCCCCGACGGTCTCAAGATCCAGAACAAGTAACAAAGGTCGCACAATGCGCTCGGCAATTTGGCTATCAGGACTTCTGGTTTCGGTTGCGCTGGCGACGCCGGCGCTGGCGATCGATCAAGTTGCCCGCGAACAGGACATCGTCGAGCTTCGCCTCGGGCAGCGCATTCAGGTCGATGACGGCTCTTGCCCCACCGGGCAGATCAAGGAAGTCTCCGGCACGACGCTCAGCACGTCCGGTGTGACGCGCGTTCGCAAATGCGTCCCCCGCGCAGGCACCAAGACACGCTAGCCCGAGACACGCCTATCAATGTCGCAGCGGTTCGCTTGGCGGCACCGGTGAACCCGTCTGGCCCACACTCGCGCCGCCATCGATCGCCAGTGTGATCCCCGTGATCCAGCGCGCTTCGTCGCTGGAAAGAAACAACACGCCATAACCGATATCCCAGCCGGTCCCTTCGGTGCCGAGCAGCGTGCCCGCTGCGCGCGCCTTGCGCATCTCATCACTCATGCCGCGCGACGCCACCATCGGCGTATAGACTGTGCCCGGCGCGATGCAGTTGACGCGAATGCCGGCGCGGCCGTGATGAGCCGCCATGGCCCTCGTGAGGCCGATGACTGCGGATTTCGATGTCGGGTACAGCAGGCTCGGATGGCCACCGCGCAGGCCGGCAATCGATGTCAAATTGATGATCGAGCCGCCGCCGGATTTCATCATTTCCGGAATCGCATATTTCGCCATCAGCATCATTGAGGCAACGTTGATACGCATGGCGCCGTCCCAGGCGACTTCATCGACTTCGATGGCGTCGCCGCGCGGCCCCGTGAGGCCGACATTGTTGACGAGGATGTCCAGCCGGCCGAAGCCTTCGACAGTGCGTTCGACGATTGCCTCACATGACGCGCGATCGCTGACATCGCCGTCATAGATCTGCGTGACGCCGCCTTCCGCGGCGATCAAACGCGCTGTTTCCTCGGCAGCATCTACGTCGGTATCGACCAGAGCGACACGCGCGCCGTGCCGTGCCAGCAGCACGGCTGCGGCACGTCCGTTGCCGATGCCATCACCGCGGGAACCCGCACCGGTGATGATGGCCACCTTGCCCTTCAATCGGTCGTCACGATGAGGTCGGGGTGTATCCATCAGAACATGCCATTGCTGTTGGCGGATTTTTCCGGGATCGGCTGTACCGCATCCCAATGCTCGACGATCTTGCCGTTCTCGAGCTTGAAGATGTCGACAATCGCATTGCCGCGGGTGCCCTTCTCGCGCACGGCATGGACATGCAGGATCACATAATCGCCGTCGGCGAAGACCTGCTTGATCTCACTATGCGAGTCCGGAAATTTCTCCCGCAGGAAACCAATGAAGCCTTTGAAGCCTTCGATACCATCAGCCGCGTTGGGATTGTGCTGAACATAACGTGGACCGAAATATTTGGACGCCGCCTCGAAGTCTTTCTGGTTGAGGCCCTTTTCGTAGAATTCGACGACAACCTTCTTGTTGGCTTCCTGGTTGCTGGTGTCTGCGGCCAACGCCGCGCCGGACAGAAACATTGATACACAAGCAAAGCCTATCGAAACAAATCGCATAAAATAAAACCCCTCGGTTCCCGCCGACCTAACGGTGGCGAATCTCGCCGAACTAACGGTGGCGAAGCCAAACGCTATCATCGGCTGTGACAGGATGACGAGAGGGAAAGATACTAATCCGCTATCATTTCGGCGCGACGGTGCAGCGCAAAGCGGTCACTCGGATATCAGATGCTTTTGTATCAAAGACCTGAATTTAAAAGACTTGCATATGAAAGCTCTGGATATGGCTTCCGGCACTAATCCAGCGGCGCCGGATCATACATGCATTGCAGGGTCGGCTTGGCGATCTGCGTGAAGGTCGCGCTGATCATCGACTGCTTGGATGCCGGAACCCAGTCTTTCTCGATTGTAGGCACGCCGCGCTCGCTGATGCCCCGCAGCAGTGCCTCGCGCAAATCGGTGTCTTCCACGGTTGCTACAGCATGGTCATGCAGGCAACCGCACACTTCTTCCGGATGCGCCCAACGCCCGACCATATGCGGCGAGCACAAGCGCACGAATTCGCCGCGCTGGTCCGGCAACTTCCGCCATGACCAGATCTGCGCCTGCGCTGCACTTCCTGTGATGGAACCTGCAAGGGTGGCAGCTACGATAATGGCGGTCAGAACACGTGGTCGGGTCATTTCAAAACTTTTCTTGTTGTTTCTCAGGTGTCCACCCGCGATCGAAATCAGCGTGCGTAGGCCACAACCATCGGCGCAGCGGCACTGATCACGGGCGAACCGGCAAAGGCGAAGGTACCGATACCCGGCAAACCGCCGTCAACGGAACCGGCCACCGAAGGCCCTGCCAGAATGAAGGCGAGCGCGAGGATGAAACTGATGGTCCGCATATGACGTCTCCAGTTGAACAACGCTGTCCGCCGTGTCGTTGGCAAAGGAATAGCCAATGGCGGTTTCGGCACGTCTGCGGCCCAAGCAAAAAATGGTTTCGTCGGCCTGCTCAATTGTTTCGTCGCGCCCATCCGACGACACAATCCGGGCGGTTACTATGCGAACGGCTTGAAAAGAACGCCTTGGAAAGGATGTCCCGAAAGTTCGTCTGACTGTCGCATGCCTTTAACAAAACTGAACCGAAAGGCGGCTAAAGCGACTTCAGAAGAGCGTATGCAACCTTTTCAGGCGACTGCGCGTTTCTGTTCACCTGGAAGAGAAGGAATGCAGTCGTGGGAACCGGCAACAACGAAGTTGGCAAGGACACCCCGATCGGCGCATCCGGACGGCCCCTGATCCCCACGGTCCGCCCGCACGCCCGATGCCAGGGCGCAATGTCGCAGCAGGGCTACGGCTCGCACGGCAACGAGTGCTATCCGCAGCAGCTGGTCCAGCTCGTGGGCTATCGTGACCCGCAGCCGCAACAGTCATGGGACCGCTTGCGCACAAAACGCGTCGTCACCCACTCCGCTGAATAGCGAAGCGTGGCTAAGTTCTAGCGGCTGATAGCTCGCTTATTTGATGAAGTCTCCGCACTTCTGAATGGCGGCATCTGCCTGCCCCCAGGGCATGATCGGAACTGATGACGTCGAGTTCTTTGGCGAGCCCTCGATGATCCGGTCCGAATAGACCATATAGACCAACACGTTTCGCTTGGCGTCGCAGCCGCGGACGATCTGCATTTTCTTGAAGAAAAGGCTCCGGCGCTGACGGAACATGTCCTCGCCCTGATCGCTCTTGGCCTTGAACGTGATGGGGCCGATCTGCCGGCAGGCCAGCGAGATGTCCGAGACCTCCTCGGCCAGACCGAGCCAACCCTTGAAGCCGCCCTTTTCAGGCACTGTGAAGTGACAGGCCACACCCTCGACCTCGGGGTCATCGACACCGTAGGTCGCCAGCTTGTCGTTCGGGCTGAGCCATTTGAACACGGTGGAGCGCCGGAAGATCAGATCCGGTTCATCCGCAGCCTGCGCCGGGATGGACGCGAATACCGCGAGTGCCGAAAGCACCATGACGCCGCGGCGCAGCGCCTTGGTCAGCGCACCAGATCCATCAAAAGTCATGCAACTCTCCGTGAGCGATCTGAAACATGTAGGCATTCCAACAGGATTCGGAAGCCGCGATGGGCCGCTGTTAATTCAATGTGAGGCTTTTTTGCTAGGCTGATCCCGACTCAGCGGTAGCCAGATCACTCATGCTGGTGAACCCATCTCGCGCCTGCGAGACTAATGTTTTCAGATGGATTCGAGGATATTGGACGTGGGTGCATTTCAATTGTCGCGTGAACCAGGGGACAAAAGCCGTTTTCTGAGCAGCACGATTTTTTCCGGCAGCCTCCTGCGGATCGCGCTGGTCGCCATGGCCGGCGTGACTGTGGCGGCGCCTGCCGATGCGGCGGTGTTCTGGACCGACGAAAACCCGATGATCATGCGGGAGATCGAACCGCCGGCGCCGCAACCCCAGCAGCGCCAGAAAAAGCTGAAGCGCCTTGGCGCCAAACTTGAGAAACAGGTCAAGGAACACGCCAAGCCGGTCGGCCCGCTGGTCATCGCCATCTCGATCGAGCGACAGTCCCTGCGGGTATTCGACGCCAACGGCCTGTTCGCGGAAACGCCGGTCTCTACCGGCATGCGCGGCCATTCGACGCCCATGGGCGTGTTCAGCATCATCCAGAAGAACAAATGGCACCGCTCCAACATCTATAGCGGCGCGCCGATGCCCTACATGCAGCGTATCACCTGGTCGGGCATTGCTCTGCATGCCGGCGCGCTGCCAGGCTATCCGGCGTCCCACGGCTGCATCCGCATGCCGATGGCCTTTGCGACCAAGATCTGGGGCTGGACCCGCATGGGCGCCCGCGTGATCATCGCGCCAGGTGAAATCTCTCCTGCGGAAATCTCGCATCCGCTACTCGCCGCTCAGAAAATCGTGCCGGGTCCCGTCGCGGCAGCGGCGCCTCAAGACGTCCAGACATCGCCAAAGGCTGATAAGGCATCGGCAGATGCGAAGCCCCAAGACCTCGGTCTGAGGCCATCCGCCGCCGACCGCGGCAAGACTCAGGACAAGACCCAGACCGCCGATGCCAGCAATGCGATGGCAAAACCGGCGCCAGCGACTGTGATGTCGGACGCCACACCTGCAAAGGTCGAAAGCGCCGTTAAAGCCGCCGAGCCCGAGATCATGACGCGCCGCGATCTCGACGCCGCCATTGCCAAAGTCGTCGACCTGCCGACACCCGAGATCAAATCGGCTGAGACCGTCGCGGAAGCGCCAGCCAAGGTTGAGCCTGCCAAGACGGACGCCTCGAAAGCGGAAGTTGCAAAGGCTGACGCCGCGCCGGTCATCGCCCCTGCGCTCGAAGCCAAAAAGGACGAAACGCGCCCCGCCGATTCAGCCAAGGCCGAGATGCCTGCGGCGCCTGCCGCTGATGCGACGCCAAAGCGATCCGGCCAGATTGCCGTGCTGGTCAGCGGCAAGGACGGCAAGCTCTATGTGCGGCAGAATTTCGCGCCGCTGTTCGAGACACCGATTGCGATCAAGCCCAGCGACCGTCCGCTCGGCACCCACGTGTTCACCGCCCGCACCGACAAGGATGACGCCAAGGCGTTTCATTGGACCGCGGTGTCACTGCCTGCCGTCCCGCGTCGCGCCGACGAGGACGACAACATCTCGCGTCGCCGCAAGTCCACCGGCGCGGTTGAGGTAAAAACCCGCCCGCTGCCAAACAGCGCCGCAGAGGCGCTCGACCGCCTGAGCATCCCGGCGGATGCCATGGCCCAGATCACCGAAGCGCTGGCGAGCGGCGGCTCCATCGTGGTGTCCGATCAGGGCATTGCCGCCGGCGGCGAAACCGGCCAGGGCACCGAATTCGTGGTGCCGCTGCGCTAGCCTCGTTCACTTCGGCGCTGTAACAGCTTGTTGAGTGCGTCATCTCGGAGATGACGCTACTCTGCTCGTGAAACACGCTGGGCTACGACGGATGGCGATGATCGATCGCAGGCAGATACTGACAACGGTATTGGGCGCGGCAAGTGCTACGGCGCTATCGCGTTACGCATCGGCGCAAGGCGCCGTGAGCCGCATGACCGCCTATGGTTTCTCGTTTCCCGGTCTCAAGGGTGGCGAGATCAAGCTGGCGGATTACGCCGGCCGGCCGATCATGGTGGTCAACACTGCCTCGCAATGTGGCTTCACTCCGCAATATGCCGGGCTTCAGACGCTATGGACCGAGTTCCGCGAGCGCGGCTTGATGATCATCGGCGTGCCCTCCAACGATTTCGGCGGACAGGAGCCGGGCGGGGCCAAGGAGATCGGCGACATTGCCGAGGGGCATTTCGGCATCGGCTTCCCGATGGCCGCCAAGACCGTCGTGAAGGGACCGAACGCACACCCGTTCTATAAATGGGCGGCAGAGGACCGGCCGCGCGACCTGCCGCGCTGGAATTTTCACAAATATCTGGTCGGACGCGACGGCTACCTCACCGACTCCTTTGCCTCCGAATTCGAACCAACCGACACACGCATCAAGACCGCCGTCGGACGAGCCCTGACCGCGCCTTGAGCGGTTCAATATCGATCCAGGCGCTGACTGGGGATAAGGGCCGTTGCCATAGCGGTACCACCTGAAATCGCGCTAGAATTGCGGTCACGACCATCTGGATCAGCCCGGCCACCTCGCTGACGACGCTGGTCGCAGTTCAAGGGGGACGTGATGCGCAGTGCGGCAGGTCTGATTTTTGCGAGCGCGGTTTCATTGTGGGCAGCAGGCGCACAGGCGCAGGCGCCCAAAGCCGGTGCCCCAGCGCCCGCCCCCGCGGCAACGCCCGCGCCGCCGCCGGCGCCCGCGGCTCCACCTGCTCCCGCCAAATCGACCTGCGCCAATCCTGATGCGCTCGGCGTCAGCCGTGTGGTCGAGATCGACACGACGGGCGGTCCGGGCTTCGGCTTCGAACATTTCAAGCAGCTCGACTTCCTGCGCGACAAGGAAGTGGTGCTGACCTTCGACGACGGCCCGTGGCAGACGACGACGCCGACCGTGTTGAAGACGTTGGCCGACGAATGCGTCAAGGCAGTGTTCTTCCCTATCGGCAAGCACGCCACCTATTATCCGGAAGTGCTCAAGCAGGTCGCTGCGGCCGGCCATACCATCGGCGGACACACCTGGGCTCATATCGCGCTGACCAACAAGAAACTCACCCAGCAGCAGCGCATTGATGAAATCGAGAAGGGCTTCAGCGCGGTGAAGTGGGCGCTGGGCTCAGCCCCCGCACCGTTCTTCCGCGCTCCGGCGCTGCAGCACCCGCCGGAAATCGTCACCTATCTCGGCACGCGCAACATGGCGATCTTCTCTTGTGACATCGACTCGTTCGACTTCAAGACGCGCAAGTCCGAACAGGTCATCACCAATGTGATGACCAAGCTCGATAAACTCGGCAAGGGTATCATCCTGATGCACGACTTCCAGAAGCACACCGCCGAAGCGCTGCCGACCCTGCTGCGCAAACTCAAGGCTGGTGGCTACAAGGTCGTGCATATGCGTGCCAAGGCGCCCGTGCAGACCATCGCCTCCTATGACGAAGCCATCGTCAAGGACGCCAAGCTGCCGACCGTGAGCTCGCGCCCGGTGAACAGCGTCGTCCAGACGATCTCTGAATAATGAGGACTCGTCGACGCCCCTGATGCCCGCATTTCGTTTCAACGGCTACGTCATCGTCTCGGCGGACGGCATGCTCGCCGACGCCAGTGGCGTGATGCCCGATACCCTCAAGTTTCCCGGCGACCTCGCCTTTTTCACCGCTGGTCTCGACCGCGCCGACCTGATCGTGCACGGCAGGCATTCGTTCGAGGATCAGCCGAACTCACCGAAGCGCAAGCGCATCATCGTCAGCCGCAGCATCGCTGCCATAGGCCCCGATCCCGAAAACAACAAAGCCACGCTGTGGAATCCGGCCGGCGCATCTTTCGAAGACGCTTGTGCCCATCATGCGGGCGTTCATGCCGGCACCGTCGCCATCATCGGCGGCCCCAGCGTATTCGAGATGTTCTTGGACCGCATCGACGTATTCTGGCTGTCGCAGGCCCCGCATGTCCGCCTGCCCGGCGGCGAAGGATGCTTCCCCGGCGTCCCCCAACGATCGCCGCAGGACATTCTCTCCGGTCACGGCTTGCGAGCGAGCGAAGTCCAGATCCTCGACACCACACATGAAGTCACAGTGACGGCCTGGCGGCGGGTGTCCTGAACGACAACTACACTTCGTTGTAGCCGCCCGGCAGCCGCGCGCTGCGGCCAATACCGGCGATCATGAAGAGACCGCCGATCAGCGACAGGTTCTTCAGCGCGTGGATCATCTGGTTCTTGGCCTCAGGACCGGTCAGGTTCCAGAAGTCGTGGAAGTAGAACGTTGCGGCCATTACGAACAGCACCAGCACCAGAGCGAAGAAGCGCGCGCCCAGGTTCAGCGCGACGAGGATACCGCCGACCAGTTCCAGTGTTGCAACGGCGATTGCGAGAATCTGCTTCAATTCCATGCCCGCCAGCCCTTCGAGCTGCGTCGCATAGGGCGTCACG
Organism: Tardiphaga sp. 813_E8_N1_3; assembly: GCF_051811025.1. NCBI lineage: Bacteria > Pseudomonadati > Pseudomonadota > Alphaproteobacteria > Hyphomicrobiales > Nitrobacteraceae > Tardiphaga > Tardiphaga sp. 813_E8_N1_3. Next base: position 2,383,916 of record NZ_JBPWQE010000001.1, on the reverse strand, counting down.
ACTGCGGGGATCGTCGGGATAACCTTGTTCGCGATCGCATCCGCAGTTGCGCTGAGATCGAGAAACTTGGATGCGCCGGACGCAATGAAGATCACGGCAAAGAGAATGCGCCCGAAAGTAATAAACGCTGGCATTGGTCGGCCTCGCTGGACTGCAATGAATACTTGTCGAAATACGTGACGAATATGATCATTCCATCACATTTTTCAAACGAACAAATGGATGACCTCGTTGGCGTCATCCATTTGTCGCGATGCTTTTCAGATTGGCGAACTATCCAAAAACGCAATGGCCGGTAAGCATCCAGCCAGCGCGAGGCTGACTGAACGCGCTAGCCGAACAGGCTCGCCTGCGGACGCCCTGCACGCTCCTGCGCTTCAACGGCGGCCACCGCCGTCATGTTGAGGATACCACGCGCCGTCACCCCCGGCGTCAGGATATGTGCCGGACGCGCCGGGCCGATCAGGATCGGGCCGACCGGAAGCGCATCGGCCAGCGTCTTGATCATCTGATAGGCGACATTGGCGGCATCGAGCGTCGGCATGATGAGGACATTCGCCGAGCCTTCGAGCTTCGAATGCGGCAGCACGATCTTGCGGGCCGCTTCCGACAGCGCGGTGTCGCCCTGCATTTCGCCATCGGACTCGATTTCCGGATGCTTCTCACGCAGCAATGCTGCGGCGCGGCGCATCTTGCGCGAAGAGTCCGTATCGTAGCTGCCGAAGTCAGAATGCGACACGAAAGCGATCTTCGGCTTCATGGCGAAGCGCTGCACGTGGTTGGCAGCGAGCGCCGCGATTTCCGCGAGTTCTTCCGCGCTCGGATTCGGACGCACCTGCGTATCAGCGATGAAGTGCGCACCCTTGCTGGTGATCATCAGCGACAGCGCTGCAAAATCGCTGACGCCCGGCAGGAAGCCGATGATCTCGCGCACATGGCGCAGATGGCTCATGTAGCGGCCTTCGACGCCGCAGATCATTGCATCCGCCTCGCCGCGGATCACGGCGAGCGCGGCGATCACCGTCGCATTGGTGCGGACGACCGTGCGCGCCGCATCCGGCGTCACGCCGCGACGGCCGGCCACGTCGATATAGGACTGCACGTAAGAGCGATAACGCGGATCGTCCTCGGGATTGATCAGGTCGAAATCCTGGCCGGCCTGGATCGCCAGACCGAACCGCTTGATGCGGGCTTCGACGACCGACGGACGGCCAACGAGGATCGGACGCGCCAGCTTCTCTTCCAGCACCACCTGCACGGCGCGCAGCACGCGCTCGTCTTCGCCTTCGGCATAAATCACGCGCACCGGCTGGGTCTTTGCCTTCGCGAAGACCGGCTTCATGACCAGACCGGAGCGGAACGCGAAACGCTCAAGACCCGCGGCGTATTCCTCGAAATTGGCGATCGGGCGCGAGGCCACGCCGGATTCCATCGCCGCCTTGGCGACGGCCGGCGCGATGCGCAGGATCAGGCGCGGATCGAACGGCGACGGGATCAGCGAGCCCGGACCGAAGCCCTGGGTTTCGGTCTCGAAGCCGGCAGTCACCGCATCGGACGGCGGATCCTGCGCAAGCTGCGCGATCGCATCGACGGCAGCGATCTTCATCGCCTCATTGATCGCCGTCGCACCGCAATCGAGTGCGCCGCGGAAGATGAACGGGAAACAAAGGACGTTGTTGACCTGGTTCGGAAAGTCCGACCGGCCGGTGCAGATCATCGCATCCGGGCGCGCCTTGCGCGCTTCGTCCGGCATGATCTCCGGCGTCGGATTGGCCAGCGCCATCACCAGCGGCTTGTCGGCCATCGCCTTGACCATCTCGGGCTTCAGCACGCCAGGAGCGGAGACGCCCAAGAAAATATCGGCGCCGGCGATGACATCGCCCAGCACGCGCGCGTCGGTCTTCTGCGCATAGACCGCCTTCCAGCGATCCATCAGCGTGTTGCGCCCCTCATGCACGACACCGTCGATATCGCAGACCCAGATGTTCTTCTTCTGCGCGCCGAGCGACACCAGAAGATTGAGACAGGCGATCGCCGCGGCGCCAGCGCCGGAGCAGACGATCTTGACGTTCTTGATGTTCTTGCCGTTGAGCAGCAGCGCGTTCTTGATTGCGGCGCCGACGATGATGGCGGTGCCATGCTGGTCGTCGTGAAACACCGGGATCTTCATGCGCTCTTTAAGCTGCGCCTCGATCTCGAAACATTCCGGACCCTTGATGTCCTCAAGGTTGATACCACCGAAGGTCGGCTCCAGCGCCGAGACAACCTCGACCACGCGCTCGATGGTGTCGGCGGCGATTTCGATGTCGAACACGTCGATGCCTGCGAATTTCTTGAAGAGGACCGCCTTGCCTTCCATCACCGGCTTCGAGGCCAGTGGACCGATATTGCCGAGACCGAGGACAGCCGTGCCGTTGGAGACGACGGCAACGAGATTGGCGCGCGAGGTCAGCGACGCCGCTTCATTGGGGTCGGCTGCGATCGCGAGACACGGCGCGGCTACGCCCGGCGAATAGGCCAGTGCGAGGTCGCGCTGGTTGGCAAGCGGCTTGGTCGCCTGGATTTCCAGCTTACCCGGCCTGGGAAGGCGATGATAGGCAAGCGCCGCGCGCGAGAGATCGTCAGAAGATGAAGAAGACATGCGTGCTCCCGCGCGTCATAAAACAAAAGTTAGGTAGAAGGGCGTTTCTTCTTGTTGGTTTGCCGGGCTACTTGTCCTGCAGATTGAGACGGATATGCGCTTCACGCAACTGCTTCGGCGAAGCCTCTGACGGTGCGCCCATCAACAAATCTTCAGCACGCTGGTTCATCGGGAAGAGCGAGATCTCGCGCAGGTTGTTCGTACCGCAGAGCAGCATCACGATACGATCGACGCCCGCTGCCATACCGCCATGGGGCGGTGCGCCATACTGGAAGGCGCGATACATGCCGCCAAATCGCTCGACCACCGTCTCCTCGCCATAACCGGCGATCTCGAATGCCTTCACCATGGCTTCCGGCTTGTGATTACGGATGCCGCCCGACGCGATCTCATAGCCGTTGCAGGTGATGTCATACTGGAACGCCTTGATGGTCAGCGGATCCTGCCCGACCAGCGCATCCATGCCACCCTGCGGCATCGAGAACGGGTTGTGCGAGAAGTCGACCTTCTTGTCGTCCTCGTTGTACTCGTACATCGGGAAATCGACGATCCAGGCCAGCGCAAAGCGCTCCTTGTCGATCAGGTTCAGCTCTTCGCCGACCTTGGTGCGTGCGAGACCGGCGAACTTGTAGAATTTCTCGGGATCGCCCGCGACGAAGAAGGCAGCATCGCCAGCCTTAAGGCCCAGCTGCTGACGGATCGCTTCGGTGCGCTCCGGTCCGATGTTGTTGGCCAAGGGACCAGCGCCCTCACCGCCTTCACGCCACATGATGTAACCGAGGCCCGGCTGGCCTTCACCCTGCGCCCAGGAATTCATGCGGTCGCAGAATGCACGGCTGCCGCCGCCGGGGCCGGGGATCGCCCAGACCTGGTTCTTGTCGTCTTCGAGCATGCGCGCGAACACCTTGAAGCCAGAGCCGCGGAAGTGCTCTGCCGTGTTCTGCATTTCTATCGGGTTGCGCAGGTCCGGCTTGTCGGTGCCGTACTTACGAAGGCTCTCAGCGTAAGGGATCTTCGGCCAGTCCTTGTTGACCGGCTTGCCCTTGGCGAATTCCTCGAACACGCCGGTGATGACCGGCTGCACGGCGGCGAATACGTCTTCCTGCTCGACAAAGCTCATTTCGAGATCGAGCTGGTAGAATTCGCCCGGCAGACGATCGGCACGCGGATCCTCGTCGCGGAAACATGGCGCGATCTGGAAGTAGCGATCGAAGCCCGACATCATCAGCAACTGCTTGTACTGCTGCGGAGCCTGCGGCAGCGCGTAGAACTTGCCGGGATGGATGCGCGACGGCACCAGGAAGTCGCGCGCGCCTTCCGGCGACGACGCGGTGAGGATCGGCGTCTGGAATTCGAAGAAGCCCTGCTCCTTCATCCGCTTGCGCATCGAGTCGACGATGGCGCCGCGGGTCATGATGTTCTGGTGCAGCTTCTCGCGACGCAGGTCGAGGAAGCGATATTTCAGCCGGATGTCTTCCGGGTATTCCTGATCGCCGAACACCGGCAGCGGCAATTCGGCCGCGGGGCCGAGCACCTCGATGGCATCGATATAGATCTCGACATCGCCGGTGGGCAGTTCGGCATTCTCGGTGCCGCCGGGACGACGACGCACCTTGCCGTCGATCTTCACGACCCATTCCGAACGCAGCGTCTCGGCGACCTTGAATGCCGGCGAGTCCGGGTCGGCAACGCATTGCGTCAGGCCGTAATGGTCGCGCAAATCGATGAAGAGCACGCCGCCATGGTCGCGGATACGATGGCACCACCCCGACAGGCGAACGGTCTGGTCGATATGGCTGTCGCGGAGCGCGCCGCAGGTGTGAGACCGGTAGCGATGCATGGGTATCCTGGAAATACGTCAGAGGGCGGAATCGGGATCGCGATCAAGCGCGAAGCGCAGGGTTTACCCGACCGCACCCGACGCGGCAACCAAAGCTCGGCGATCTCATCGCCCGAATTTGCGGCCCGCCATAGCGTCACCGGCGGGTCCAAACGATAATTTTCAAGCAGCCATTTCGAATCGCAATCAATCGATAAGAAAATCTGCCGCAGCGCGGGAACTGCATGATTGTACAAGAAATAATCAGCTACCTTAGATCGCACGAAACAAGCAGCTAAGCGCGAGCCATCGGTATTTCAGCACCAAACTCAATCACTTAAAGCGGTATTTGTTTCAAAGTTTACGAAACATTGACGGCCGCCCTTCACTGTCGTGTCGTGAACCCTGCTCGTTTTGAAGGCAGGCTCTTCAACTGGAAATTGCTGCTTACAGCCCAGCCGCAACCCAAGGCAGCCGCCATTTCGGCTGACCGGCGTCGCAGCCTTAGAACCGCCGAGGAATACGTTCGTGCTCGCCAGATATTCGATCAGTACCAAGCTCTTTGTCATTGTCGCCTTTCTCTTCGTCGTGATTGCAGGCATCGGCACCCTCGCATTCATACAGATGCGAGCCATCAACGCGGCAACCCAGGACATCCAGACCCAGTGGCTCCCCAGCGTCCGCTGGATCGGTGAGATGCGCGTTCAGTCGGCGCGTTACCGCGCAGTGCTGCGCGACCACCTGATCGTGGCCGACGCCGACCGTCCGGACGTCGACAAGAATCTCGCCGCCCGCAAGTCGGACTTCGACAAGGCCGCGAAGGCCTACGCCCCGCTGGTGTCGTCGCCGGCCGAACGCGAACTGGCCGACAAGCTCGACGCGGAATGGAAGGCCTTCATCGCCGCGGGCAACGACGTCCAGGCCCTCGCCAACAAGGGCGACGTAACGGCAGCCAAAGAGATCAATGCCAAGAAGGTCGTCCCGACCGGCCGCGCCATGGATGGCACGCTGGCGAAGCTCGTCGAGTTGAACGACAAGGGCGCCGAAGCCGCCGGCCACAACGCCAACGCCACCTATTCCGGCGCTATCTGGATGATGATCGCTATCCTTGGCGCATCCGTCGTCCTCGGCCTCGGCGCTGCCATGTATCTGGTGCGCGACATCTCCGGCGGCATCGCCTCGATCCTGAAGCCTATGGGCGAACTGACCGATGGCCAGCTGGAGGCCGTTATCCCGCATCAGGGCGAGAGCACCGAGATCGGACGCATCGCCACTGCGTTGCAGATCTTCAAGGACGCCCTCATCGCCAAGCGCGCTGCTGATCAGGCGGCCGGCGCCGAAGCCGCCGTCAAGGCTGCGCGTGCGGAAACCATCACGAAGGCAACCAGCAACTTCGAGTCAATGATCAGCGAACTGGTGAACTCCTTGTCATCGGCCTCGACCGAGCTCGAAGCCTCCGCCACCACGCTGACCCGCACGTCGGATATCACCATGACCCTGTCGGGCTCGGCAGCGTCTGCGTCGCATACGGTGTCGAGCAACGTTCAGTCGGTGGCCGCGGCAACAGAAGAGATCACCTCGTCGGTGAACGAAATCGGCCGCCAGGTTCATGAATCGAACCGCATCGCTTCGACCGCCGTACTGCAGGCCGAGAAGACCAATGAAAGCATTACCAAACTCACGCAGGCCACGGCACGCATCGACGACGTCGTGAAGCTCATCACCGCCGTTGCGGAACAGACCAACCTGCTGGCGCTCAATGCCACCATCGAGGCCGCGCGTGCCGGTGAAGCCGGCCGCGGCTTCGCAGTTGTCGCCGCCGAGGTGAAGGCGCTGGCGTCGCAGACCGCCAAGGCCACTGACGAAATCAGCATGCAGATCGCCGGCATGCAGGCGGCCAGTGCGGAAACCGTCGAGACCATCAAGGAAATCGGCTCGACCATCACGCTGATCTCCGAAGTCTCCTCGGCTATCGCAGCGGCGGTCGAGGAACAGGGCGCAGCGACGCAGGAAATCGCGCGCAATGTCCAGCAGTCGGCGCAGCTCTCGACCCAGGTCGCCAGCGAGGTCACCGAGGTCAATCGCGGCGCCAGCGAGACTGGCTCCGCATCGACCCAGGTGCTGGCCGCAGCGCAGTCGCTGTCGCTCGAAAGCAATCGCCTGAAGGGCGAAGTCGACCGGTTCCTCGACACGGTTCGCGCTGCCTGAGATCGCTTTCAGCGGTTGCCTAACACGTCATGGCCCCCCATCTTGGGGCCATGACAGTCCACTTCCCGTTCGACAACAGCTATGCCGCCCTGCCCGCGAATTTCTTTGCCCGCGTCACGCCGACGCCAGTGGCAGCGCCGCGGCTGATCAAGCTGAACCACGCACTCGCCGAACAACTCGGCATTGATCCGGACTGGCTGGCCAGTCCGGAGGGCGTCGAAGTCCTTGCCGGCAAGCGTGTGCCGGATGGCGCCGATCCCCTCGCGATGGCCTATGCGGGACATCAGTTCGGACATTTCGTGGCGCAGCTCGGCGATGGTCGCGCAATCCTGCTCGGCGAGGTCATTGACCGCGACGGTGTGCGCCGCGACATCCAGCTCAAGGGCTCCGGTCCGACGCCTTTCTCGCGCCGCGGCGATGGCCGTGCTGCATTGGGTCCGGTGATCCGGGAATATATCGTCAGCGAAGCCATGGCGGCCTTGGGCGTTCCCACAACACGCTCCCTCGCCGCCGTCCTCACAGGCGAACGGGTTCAGCGTGAGACGATGCTGCCGGGCGCCGTGCTGACGCGCGTCGCTTCGAGCCATATTCGGGTCGGCACGTTTCAGTTTTTCGCCGCGCGCGAGGATATCGCCGGGGTGAAGCAACTCGCCGATCATGTGATCGTCCGGCACTATCCCGACGCAGCGAAAGCCGAACATCCCATTCGCGCCTTGCTCGATGCGGTGATCCGGCGTCAGGCCGAACTCGTCGCACGCTGGCTGCATGTCGGCTTCATCCACGGCGTGATGAACACCGATAACTGCTCGGTATCCGGTGAGACCATCGATTACGGCCCCTGCGCCTTCATGGACGCCTACGATCCCGCGACGGTGTACAGCTCGATCGACGAGATGGGGCGCTACGCCTATGCGAACCAGCCGCGCATCGCGCTATGGAATCTCACGCGCTTCGCCGAGACACTGCTGCCGCTTATCGACAGCGACGAGAAGACCGCCATCGAGATCGCACAGGCAGCGCTTGGCGAATTCTCGGATATTTTCGACACGGCTTATCAAGCCGGTCTGCGCCGGAAGCTCGGCCTGTTCACCAGTCAGCCGGACGATGCTGCATTGGCGCAGGATCTGTTGACCGCCATGACCGCCAATCAGGCCGATTTCACCCTGACCTTCCGCCGCCTAGGCGCCGCCGCGCTTGACGCCGACAACGATGAAGCAGTGCGCGGCCTATTTATCGATCCGACAGCGTTCGACGCCTGGGCGGTGAAGTGGCGGCAGCGACTCGGCCAGGAGACGCAGGACGCAAATACCCGCTATCTGGCCATGCAGGCGGTCAATCCGGCCTTCATCCCCCGCAATCATCGCGTCGAAGCGGTGATCCAAGCGGCCATGGCCGACGACTACGCCCCGTTCGAGGAATTGATGGCCGTGCTGGCGAAACCCTATGAAGATCAACCGGAGATGGCGGATTATGCTGAGCCGCCGGAGCCGGATCAGCGCGTGTTGCGCACCTTTTGCGGTACGTGATCACCCCCATTCTACATGGGCAAACCTCCAATCTGGCCAAAACACCTTGACTCAACAGGTTTTTCGGCCGAACGCCTTGGCCAAAGCGTTATGGACCGTCCATGGAACTGATCACGACCACTGCCCAGCTGACCGCCGCCTGCGAGCGACTTGCCAAGCACCCCGTCATTACGGTCGATACGGAATTCCTCCGCGAGACCACCTATTACCCGCTGCTCTGCGTGGTCCAGATGGCCAGCGCGGAGGATGCCGTGGTCGTGGACACACTGGCCGATGGCATCGACCTCGCACCGTTCTTCGCCCTGATGAACAACGAGGCCGTGCTGAAGGTCTTCCACGCTGCCCGGCAGGATATCGAAATCATCGTGCACCGCGCTGGCGTAGTGCCGCATCCGATCTTCGACACCCAGGTCGCGGCCATGGTGCTCGGCTATGGCGACAGCATCGCCTATGACCAGCTCGTCGAACGCGTCACCGGCCACCGGCCTGACAAGACCCACCGTTTTACCGACTGGTCGCGTCGCCCGCTGACCGAAGAACAGCTGCACTACGCCGTCTCCGACGTTACCCATCTGCGCGACGTCTTCGCCAAGCTCGATGCCGATCTGAAGAAGCGCGACCGCAGCGACTGGGTCAGCGAGGAAATGGAAATTCTCACCTCGCCGAAGACCTATGATTTCCATCCCGAGCGCGCCTGGGAGCGGCTGAAAACCCGCGTCCGCAAGCCGAAAGAGCTCGCGGTGCTGATGGAAGTCGCTGCCTGGCGCGAACAGGAAGCGCAGAGCCGCGATGTGCCGCGCTCGCGCGTGCTGAAGGACGATGCCGTCGGCGATATCGCGACCCACGCACCGACCTCACTGGAGAAGCTTGCCAATCTGCGTTCGCTGCCGAAGGGCTTTGATCGCTCCAAGTGGGGCAGCGACATTGTCGCCGCCGTCCAGCGTGGTGTCGCCCGCGATCCCAACACATTGCCGAAGATCGAGAAGCCGCGCGGCAATTCCAACGGCGCGGCCACCGTCGAGCTGCTGAAGGTGCTGCTACGCATGACGTCGGAACGTCACGCCGTCGCCAGCAAGGTCATCGCCACCGTCGACGATCTCGAGCAGATCGCCACCGACGATAATGCCGACGTCGGCGCCCTGCACGGCTGGCGGCGTGAGCTGTTCGGCGAGGCCGCCCTGGCGCTCAAGCATGGCCGCCTTGCATTGGCGATGGAAAAAGGCCGGGTGATCCGGGTCGACCGCGCGTAGGCTGTGTCATCCAAGGTACCGCGCTAGTTGCCTACCGCGAACACAGCGGGCGAGACATAACGTGCCTCGCCCTGCGAGACGCAATGACGATCGCTTTACGCCGCCGATCTGTTCTTGATGGCTCCCACGATTGCCGTCAGCACCGCACCTGCGACACCGCCTCCGGCCACCTGACCGATCAGCGAACCGATATCGGTGGTCGCCGATGCGTTTGACAGCATAGGAATCAGCATTCCGAGAATTTGACCGCCAACGCCGCCACCTATTGCACCTGCGATCGTGTTGCCGATTGTACCAAGATCGACAGACTTCGATGCACCGCCGGCAACATTTCCGCCAATCGCGCCGCCAATCAGTTGAACGATAAGGTTGATCAGAAGGGCTGACATTTCGACTCTCCCGGTCCGGAAATCGTATGTACTTGCCGCGTGGACCAAAACGGCCGCACCGGAAAATAGTATACGCACGGCAACCGAGAGTCACGCCGCGCTGCAATCAGTAGTATCATTCGGAATGAGCGGCGGTGGCTATCGCCTGACGATCGAACCGGACTTCCCGACCAGTCGCGCCAGCTGCTTGAAGCGACTGCCGACGCGGTCGGCGACGAGATCGACCATGCGATGCTCGAAGACGAGCATCATCTTACGATCCTTGGTGGCGAAATGCGTGGCGGGCAGTACGCCCGGGCGCGCCGCAGAAATGAGATGCGCGACCCTGAACAGCGCGCCGAGCAAACGAGCGCGTTCGACCTGTGCCGGCGAGACAAGCGCACGAACCAGCTCCGGGGGCTCGTTCTCGGCGCCGAATCCTGCGTAGCGGTAGTACACGCAGAGCGCGAGGAATGCGCGACCGTGATGATCGACCGAGCCGAAATTGCCGTTCGTGATCAGACTGAGCGTCTGCTCGCCGCGATGATCCGGGTGGACGCGCCAGCCGATATCGGACAACAGACACGCCACCCGGCGTAGCCGACGATCCTCGTCGGTCTCTTTGAGCTTGGCGACACGGGCGAACCGATCACTCCAGTCGCTCAGCTCCTGCGCGTGGCGGGCCGAACGCGACAACAACTGGTTCATGGTCTGCGCGGCACCGACCAGACCATCTTGCATGCGCTGCGCTTGCGGCAGCATTTCGTACAGCAAGCCTTCGCGGACGCCATAGGTCGAGAATACGATAGTCTTCGGCTTGGCGGTGCGAATGACATATTCAAGCACGAGCGCCGCGTAGACCAGCAGCGGCTGGCGCTGTTCGGCGATGGCTTCGATGTTGGCGAGAATGTTGGCTGTTGCCAGCCGGCGCAAGCGGCGCACGAAGTCCAGCGCCTCGTTCGCCGGGATCGAATAGCCATGCATCACGCGTAGCGGGTAGCCGCTCTGGATGATGTGCAGCCGCGCCAATGCACGCCAAGTGCCGCCGACTGCATAGAAATTGCGACCCACTCCCGTCCTGAGCTGCGCTACGTCAGCCAGCGCCAGCTTGACGATGCGCTCTGCCTTCTTCGGTGATTTCTGTGAGGCGTCCTGCAGTGCGAGACTACCGAGCGGCAGCGTTACGCCCTGGCGGACCGCATTGCCTTTAACATCGATCAATTCGAGCGAACCGCCCCCGAGATCGCCAACCAGGCCATCCGGCTTGTGCACGCCTGAAATCACGCCCAGCGCAGAGAGCTTCGCCTCGCGCGGCCCCGATATGATCTGGATCTCGCAGCCGCAGATTTTCTCGGCTGCTGCGATGAAGGCAGGTCCATTGCTCGCATCGCGCGCCGCAGCGGTCGCGATCGCGTAGACGCGACCGACCTTCATGACCCTGCACAATGCACGGAAGCGCCGAAGCGCCGTCAGCGCCTTGTCGACGGCATCCTTGGCCAGCAGTCCAGTGCTCTGCACTTCGCGGCCGAGACCGCACAGCGCCTTTTCATTGAAGAGCGTGACAAGGCTTCGCGTCAGCGACTCGTAGACAACGAGACGCACCGAGTTGGAACCAATATCGATGACGGCGACGCTGGTCGCGCGTTGATTGGCACGCGCTACCACGCTGCTGGTTCCTTACGAGGATTGGTGACGCTCCGAACGGCGGGTGAGCCGGCGCGGGGATGATTTCTCAAGCGACTTTCCACGGCCAGACAGACTCGGATTCGTCATGAAGTAATTGTGCACGTTGAAGGGTTCCTCGCCCTTCGCTGCCTTCATACGCGTTGACGACCCGTCCGGCAACAATTGCCAGCTCTGTTCCGTATCCTTGAGATTGGCCACCATAATCTGCTCAAGCACCTGAGTGTGCACGGTGGGGTTCTGCAGCGGACACAGAACCTCGACGCGGCGATCCAGATTGCGCGGCATCATGTCAGCCGACGAGATATATACCGCCGCCTTCGGGCTCGGGAGGCCATTGCCCATACCGAAGCAGTAGATTCGACCATGTTCGAGGAAGCGGCCGATGATCGACTTCACGCGAATGTTCTCGGACAGGCCGGGCACGCCCGGCCGCAGGCAGCAGATGCCACGCACGACCAGTTCGACCGACACGCCGGCATTCGACGCTTCATAGAGCGCGTCGATGATTTCCGGATCGACCAGCGAATTCATCTTGAGCCAGATCGCCCCCGGCTTGCCGCTGCGGGCGAATGCCGCTTCGCCGCGGATGTGTTCGAGCATGCGTCCGCGCAAGGTCAGCGGCGATACGGCCATCTTCTCGATGTCGCTCGGCTCGGCATAGCCGGTGATGTAGTTGAAGACGCGTGCAGCATCGCGACCGATGATCGGGTCGGATGTGAAATATGACAGATCGGTGTAGATGCGCGCTGTGACCGGATGATAGTTGCCGGTGCCGGTGTGCACATAGGTCGTGAGCGAGCCGCCCTCGCGGCGCACCACCAGCGACAGCTTGGCGTGGGTCTTCAATTCCAGGAAGCCATAGACCACCTGGACACCGGCGCGTTCGAGATCGCGCGCCCAGCGGATATTGGCCTCTTCGTCGAACCGCGCACGCAGCTCGACGAGCGCCGTCACCGACTTGCCGGCTTCGGCGGCCTCGACGAGCGTGCGGACGATCGGCGAGTTGTTGGAGGTGCGATACAGAGTCTGCTTGATCGCCACCACATCCGGATCGCGCGCGGCCTGCTGCAGGAACTGCACGACAACGTCGAATGATTCATAGGGATGATGGACAATCAGGTCCTTCTGACGGATCGCGGCAAAGATATCGCCGCCATGATCGCGGACACGTTCCGGATGACGCGGCACATAAGGCACGAATTCGAGATCGGGCCGATCGAGTCGCGTGAGCTGCGAGACCTCGTTCATGGCGAGAATGCCGTCGACCAGCAGGATTTCGTCATCCGAGGTTGCCAACGCGCGCTGCACGAAGGCGCGGAGTTCTGCCGGCATGCTAGCTTCGATTTCGAGGCGGATCACCGACCCTCTGCGGCGACGCTTCAGCGCAGTCTCGAACAGCCGGACCAGATCCTCGGCCTCTTCTTCGACTTCGAGTTCACTGTCGCGGATGATGCGGAAGGCACCCTGCCCCTGCACGGTGTAACCCGGGAACAGACGCGCGATGAACAGGCCCGTGGCCTGTTCCAGCGTGATCAGACGGACCGCGCCGTCCTTACCGGGGGTCGGCAGGCGGATGAAGCGATCGATCTTGCCGGGCATACGGATGAGTGCGTTCATCGTCTTGCCATCGGACACCCGCGACAGATGCAGCGCGATGGTGAAACCGAGGCTCGGGATGAACGGGAACGGATGCGCCGGATCGATCGCCAGCGGCGTCAGCAGCGGGAAAATGTTGTGGAGGAAATGATCCTCGATCCAGGTCCGGTCGGCCTTGCTGACCTCCTTGCCGTCGAGCAGCACGATTCCGACATCGGCCAGCATGCCGCGCTGGTCGCGCCAGATCGCCTGCTGGTCGCTGCCGAGCTTGGAGACCGCGCTGTTGATCAGCACCAGTTGCTCGGCGGGGGTCAGGCCGTCCGGGCTGCGCTCGGTGATTCCCTCACGGACCTGCGCCTTGATACCGGCGACGCGGACCATGAAGAATTCATCAAGGTTGTTTGCGGAAATCGACAGGAAGCGGACGCGCTCCAGCGCCGGATGGCCCGGATTGACCGACTCCTCGAGAACACGGCGATTGAAGTGCAGCCAGGACAGTTCGCGATTGATGAAGCGCTCGGGGCCTGATGCGACCACCTCTGCAGGTTTCGCTTCGCCCTTTTTCTCTTCAATAACAATCTCTTCCGCGGAATCCATGAGACAGCAATCCATCCAGTTCAAGCAGCGCTATAGTGCCGGCAAATCACAGCGGACATTGCGTCAGTTGCGTGACGTTTCGATGACATTGAGGAACCTGCCTGCTGCGTCGTCAAGGCACGGTTTGCGCGCCGCGTTTGACGTCCAAGGCTAAGTCAGGCGTCGCGCAGCAGTTCCGCGGCCAATGCGCGGGTCACCGGGCGCCCAAGCCGGAGCGCCTCGCTATCCAGCAATTCCACCGTATGGCGGGCGGCGGCGAATGACCGCTCGATGCGGCTGGCCACATAGCTGACCACGCTCTCGTCGATGCTGAGCTGGCGATCGGCGCAAAACTTCACGATCAGCGCCCGAAACAACCCGTCATCCGGGGGCAGCAGATTGACCACTGGAATCGCACGGAGCCGCGACCGCAAATCGCGCAACTCGACCTCCATCGCGGCGGGGGCGACCCGTGCCGTGATCAGCACATAGGCGTTCTCCTGACGCGCCAGATTCAGAAGGTGGAACAGCGCCCGCTCATCGAAGGCACCGGCATTGAGATCCTCCACCACTAGTGCGTTGGTCACCAGCTCAGCCGGAACCGTCGCGGCCATCAGGCTGTGTGCCATGGTGGAGCGCGCCCCGGCCTCCTCGGCCCAGATCGCCGCCAGATGGCTCTTGCCGGCCCCCTCCGGGCCGACAAGCAGCATGACCCGGTTGGGCCAGTCCGGCCAGCGATCGATCAGCCCCAGCGCCTCGGCATTGGCCGGGCCCTCAAGGAAGTTGTCGCGGGACAGGCTCTCCGCATGAGGCAGCGCGAACGCCAATTGACGGGGTTGGACGCGGGCGACCACGCAAATACTCCATACCGGCTGCGCCGGTGAACGTTACGAATACGCGCTACCTGGGGTCTTGGCCGGACTCGATGGTGCTCATGTGTCGCATCCACTCGACAAGATAGAAGGACACGGAGAGCAACGTCAGAACGGTCACAAAACCCATTAAAATCAAATCATAAGGCGAGGATTTGAAACCAAATCCGAGGGAGGCGAGAACCAAGGCCGCGAACGCCACCTGAGCCACCGTATTCAGCTTCGACACCATCAGCGGCTTCATCGGGATCGGTTTGCCGAACAACCACGACACAATGACGGCGCTCACGATCATGATATCCCGCGACACCACCAGAATCACGATCCAACGCGGCACTGCCCCCCATATCCCCAGGGATACATAGATCGAGACCAGCAGCGCCTTGTCGGCCAGGGGATCGAGCAGCGCACCGAGTTCACTGGCCATGTTGAAGCGCTTGGCCAGGAAACCGTCGATTGCATCGCTGACCCCGGCGATCACGAAGATTGCAAAGGCGATCTCCATCTGGCTCGACGCAATCGCCCAGACGATCACGGGCACCAGCAGGATGCGCCCGAGGGTGATGAAATTGGGGATACTCACGCGGCGCTTCCCGGCTCCGGCCTGTTTCGCAATCCGAGCTCGGGGGCTCCGACCGGCTTACCGCCTACATAGTAATCGGGATAGCGTTTACGAGCCATTGCGCAGGCGGGGATTCCGACGTAACCAGCCGAAAATACACAGTTTAGCAGCTTCGCCAGGATACCCGGCATGACCGACAAGAAAAAAGGCCTCACTTACGCGGATGCGGGCGTCGATATCGATGCCGGCAACCGTTTGGTGGACCTCATCAAGCCGATGGTTCGCGCAACCGCCCGCGCCGGCGCTGACGCCGAGATCGGCGGCTTCGGCGGGCTGTTCGACCTCAAGGCCGCCGGCTTCAAGGATCCGGTTCTCGTCGCCGCCACCGACGGCGTTGGCACCAAGGTCAAGATCGCTATCGAAGCCGGCATCCATAACGGCATCGGCATCGATCTCGTCGCCATGTCGGTCAACGACCTTGTGGTCCAGGGCGCCGAGCCGCTGTTCTTTCTCGATTACTTCGCCTGCGGCAAGCTCGACCCAGAAGCCACCGCTTCGATCGTCGCTGGCATCGCAGAGGGCTGCCGTGAATCGGGCTGCGCGCTGATCGGCGGGGAGACCGCCGAGATGCCCGGCCTGTATAAAGATGGCGACTATGACCTCGCAGGCTTCTCGGTCGGCGCTGCCGAGCGCGGCATGCTGCTGCCGACCAAGGACATCGATGTGGGCGATGCCGTCATCGGCATGGCATCGTCCGGTGTCCACTCCAACGGCTTCTCGCTGGTCCGCAAGATTGTCGAGCGCACGGGCCTCTCTTACGCCGACAAGGCACCGTTCTCGCCGGTGATGACGCTTGGCGGTGCGCTGCTGACCCCAACCCGGCTCTATGTGAAATCCTGCTTGCGCGCGATCCGCGAAACCGGCGCTGTGAAGGGCCTCGCCCATATCACTGGCGGCGGCTTCACCGACAACATCCCGCGTGTACTGCCAAAGAACCTCGGCGTTCGCATCGACCTGCCCGCCCTCACCGTCCTGCCGGTGTTCAAGTGGCTGGCAAAGGAAGGCGATATCGCCGAACTCGAACTGCTGCGCACCTTCAACTGCGGCGTCGGCATGATCGCCATCGTCAAGCGCGAAGCCGTGCAGCAGGTGATGGACATCCTGCGCGAGAGCGGCGAGACCGTGTCGCTGCTCGGCGACGTCATCGAAGCTAAGGGCGACGAGCGCGTCGTCTATGACGGGCATCTCGAACTCAAACTGTGAGGCCGTGATGCGCCGCGTCGCCATCCTGATTTCCGGCCGCGGGTCGAACATGACCGCGCTGATCGAGGCCGCCGCAGCAGATGGTTTCCCGGCCGAGATTGCGCTGGTGATTTCCAACAGGGGCGATGCTCCCGGCCTTGCCACTGCGCAGGCCAATGGCGTCAAGACGCTGGTGATCGAGAGCAAGCCGTTTGGCAAGGATCGCGCCGGCTTCGAGAAGCTGCTGCAGGCGGCCCTCGACGAGCACAAGATCGAGCTGATCTGCCTCGGCGGCTTCATGCGCCTGTTCACAGCGGAATTCGTGCGACACTGGTACGGTCGGATGCTGAACATCCACCCGTCGCTGCTGCCGTCCTTCCCCGGCCTCGATCCGCACGGCCAGGCGCTGCACGCCGGCGTCAAGATTTCCGGCGCCACGGTGCATTTCGTCATTCCGGAGACCGATGCCGGTCCGATCGTGATGCAGGGAGCCGTGGCCGTGGCCGATGACGACACCCCCGACACCCTCGCCGCGCGCGTGCTCGACATCGAGCACAAGATCTATCCGCAGGCGTTACGACTGTTGGCCACCAACAGCGTCTGCATCACCGGCGACACCTGCACCACCAGTACCGGCGCCAGCGCCAGCCTCGATGACACGCTGATCTCGCCGACCGTGATCTGACGCGCTTTTAAGAGCGAGCGCGGCGCTGCAATCGCATCGCCGCAGCGATCTCATTGGTCGCCAAAGACCTTGCCGCGACCTTGCATCGTGCTCCGTCAGATAATGATATCGCCGAGATCATTGATCCAGCGTGTCTGGCGGGTCGCCTCGAGCGACCCGTGTGCGTCGAAATCCTTCACCGCCGAAAAATCCAGACCGGTTTCGTTTTCGATCGCCGTGATGGTGGTCTGGATCCGCCGTTTCCGCATCTCATCAAGAGTGTACGGCTTCAATCCCGAGAACACCTTGGCTTCGTACAGGGCTTGCACGTATTCCGTCTGCCCTACCACAAAGGCGGCCGCCGCGATCCTGCTGTCGGTTTTCTGCAAAACCGCTACCTTCCAGAACGACAGCGGAATTTGCCAGGGCCCGCTCTCGCGGCTCTTGCCGTAAACAGGATCGTCGGGCCGATAGATCGGGCCGGTGAAGATCGTCAGCTTCTTCTCGGAAGTCTGCGCCTTGTTGAGGAGATAGTCCTCCAGATTGCCCCAGTCGATGTCGTTGTACTTCTGCACCTGCGGCGCCGCATTGGTGTAGTGGAACGTGTCTTCGGATGCGAGTTTCGACTCGGCCAAGGCTGCAGCCGCCTTGGGCGCCGCGCTCCAGCAAGGGTCCAGCAAACGAACCTGATGGCCGCGACTGAACTGGACCGCGTCGTCGCCTTTGGCCTTCTCGTAGAAATTGCCGGCAGGCTGATATTCGTCAGCAATCCGCCCGTCGCGTCGCCAGGTATCCTTGCGCGGTCCCGGATGAACGAGCTTATTGCCGTCGATATTCACGGCGGTGATCAGCGGAAATTTTCGCTTGGCGTGAATCACCGTGGAAAAATGATGGTAGTCGAGTTCATGGCCCGCCGACCTGCCGAGCAGCGGCGCAACCAGCTTCTTGGCGAGAAGCGGAGCGTAAATTCGCGACAGCGCGATCTTCTCGGTCAGGAATTCCTCGTCGTAGCCTTTGACATTCGTCCACCGCTTTGCCGGCAACGGCTTGCGGTCGGCTTCCAGCATGGTTTCGCCCGGCGCCATGCTCTGCGACATAGGTGGTAGACCCAATGCCTTCTCGAGTCTATCGAGCACCAGTCCAGCCTGCGCAATCTCGAAACGTTCGCGCTCGAGCTGTACATAGATGGCGCTGACCCGAATACCTTCGTTGGCAATCCAGACCGGCTCTTTGGCCGGATTTCGCAGCTTCGTCGGCGCGGGGACCGCCTTGTGATGCAAAGCGAGGACCTGCCACTGATCATTGAGGACCGGCGCCCCAGATGAGCCTGGCTCGGTATCGGTCGAGTAATGGATGAATTTGTTTATGTCGATCCCGGCCGACGTTTTCGCATCCAGCTTGACGATCTGGCTCGACCGGATCGCGATCTGTTTCGGCTCGCTGCCGGGATGCTGGATGATGGTAACCCACTCGCCATCCACCACTTTGCCCGATAGCGGAAGCAGAGGAAGCCGCCCATAACGCTCGATCGGTACGCCACTGTCAGAGAGTGGCGTCACGGCAATGAAGGTGATGTCCAGTTCGGAGTTGGTGTAGAAAATCTCGTGAGGCCGCAGGTTGAAACTGACGCCTTCGCGCAAGACGCCATCGAGGTCGTGCTCGTAGCCGAACTCGGCTTCGCACTGACTGGCCTCGTCGGCGTCCCCTAGAACGTGATGATTGGTGAGCAACAATCGAGGGCCGACCAGAAAACCTGTGCCATACCAGGCGCCGCCATTGCTCGGGACCTTGATGCGGCACACCGCGTCGGCTGCCCGCCTGCCCCGATCCAGAAAGTTGATGGAGAGCAGATCGCTCTCGCCAATCATGCGCTCGAACGCATTGGGATCGCTGCGCGGCGCCTCCAACAATTCCTTCCGCATCTCGAACCGCTTGTCCGACCGCGCACGTGCACTTCGACGCGCACGGCTGGCAGGCGGCACGAAACTCGAATCCTTACGCGTAATGATTTTCTCGAGCTGAGTGGACAGCGCCTGCGAGGTCGTCGAGACGATATCTTTGCGAGATTCCAAATCGTCGCGATCCAACGTCCCCTCCCAATGACTTTCGCCACGACTGGCTGCGCATCAGGCGCCATCACGCCGACACCAAGCCATTGTGGCCAAACCTGAAAATCAATCAGAGGTTGCAGTTTGGCGCAAGAAGTGCTTCTGGGCAACAGTTTGATGATGCGACGTATGGTCCGCCGGACCGCAGGCAGAGTCGCTTGTGCAGCGGATCGCGCCGCCTTTTTTGCCGCGGCTTCCGGCGTGTGCACATGAGGCCATAAATCCGTGGGAGCCACGAGGCGCGTGTGTGCCGGATAGGTCAGAGGCGCACAAAATAAAGAAGCCCGGCAAGGCATTGCCTTGCCGGGCTTCTGGTACGTGCATCAGCTCTTGATGAACGCCAGCAGGTCCGGATTGAGCACGTCGGCATGGGTGGTCAGCATGCCGTGCGGGAAGCCCGGATAGGTCTTCAGCGTGCCGTTCTTGAGCAGCTTCACCGTCAATGGTGCAGAGTCGGCGTAAGGCACGATCTGGTCATCATCGCCGTGCAAAACCAGCACCGGCACGTCGATCACCTTCAGATCTTCGGTGAAGTCGGTTTCCGAGAACGCCTTGATGCAATCATAGTGCGCCTTGGCGCCGCCGATCATGCCCTGCCGCCACCAGTTGTCGATCACGCCCTGATAGACCTTCGCGCCCGGCCGGTTGAAACCGTAAAACGGACCGGCCGGCACATCGACATAGAACTGCGCGCGATTGGCCACCAGAGCAGCACGGAAACCGTCGAACACTTCGAGCGGCAGGCCGCCCGGGTTGTTCTCGGTCTTGAGCATGATCGGCGGCACGGCACTGACCAGCACCGCCTTGGCGACGCGCCCCTTCTTGGCCCGCGCGACGTAACGCGCGACTTCACCGCCACCGGTGGAATGGCCGATATGGACGGCATCCTTCAGATCAAGTTTGTCGGTGAGTTCGGCGACGTCGGCGGCATAGGTGTCCATCTCGTTGCCTGTCGCGGTCTGGCTGGAGCGTCCATGGCCACGGCGGTCGTGCGCAATGACGCGATACCCATGATTGAGGAAGAACATCATCTGGTTATCCCAGTCGTCCGCACTCAGCGGCCAGCCGTGATGAAACACGATCGGTTGTCCGGTGCCCCAATCCTTGTAGAAAATTTCCGTGCCGTCTTTGGTGGTGATGGTTCCCATGATCCAGACTCCTTTGAGTGGGTTGCGGGCAAGCGCGACTTCGAATTCACAGCGGCTTAACCTGGCCGCTTTCCGCCTCTGCGCCGATGACAGGCCAGTGAATAGACTAACGGGCCGCAAGTCTCTTGTACGTTTCGAATACAAAACCAAGATGTCGCCGAGCCACCAGCGCGCGGCGACCAGCTGCATGCTATTCAGGCGGCAATGCCGAAGTTTCGGCATTGCGCTCTTCGTCAATTAATATACCAATGGTACAGTTATTAAATTTTGTCGAGCGGATCGCTTGTCGCACCCTCGGCAGGCGTCAACGGACCTTCCGGAGCTGCAGCATGAATACGCCGAGCGACTACCAGATCTTCGAGGCGGGTGACGTGCTGCTGCAATCCGGCCAGCGTCACCCGCGCCTGCAGCTTGCCTACAAGACCTACGGCACGCTCAATGCTGCCAGGGACAATGTCATCCTCTATCCAACGTCGTTCGCCGCGCAGCATTACGACACCGAGTGGCTGATCGCGCCCGGAGCGGCCCTCGATCCCGAGCGCTACTTTATCGTCATCCCCAATCTGTTCGGAAACGGGCTGTCGTCATCGCCATCGAATTCGCTGGAAGCTCTCGGTGGCGCCCCCTATCCGAACATCAGTTATCACGACGCGATCTCGATCCAGCACCGCCTCCTGACCGAGCAATTCGGCGTCGCGCGTCTGGCACTCGTCTATGGCTGGTCGATGGGTGGCATGCAGGCCTATCACTGGGCCGCCCGCTATCCGGACATGGTGGCACGCGCGGCAGTGGTCTGCGGCAGCGCCCGATGTTCGCCGTTCAACACCGTATTTCTCGAAAGCGTGCGGGCTGCTCTGACGACCGATCCGGCCTTTGTCGGCGGCCGTTTCGTCTCGAAGCCGTCTGCCGGTCTTCGCGCCATGGGGCGCGTCTATGCCGGCTGGGCGATGTCGCATGGCTTCTACCGCGATGAGCTCTGGCGTGAGGCCGGTTTCACCTCACTGGAAGACTATCTGACCCGATCGTGGGATGTCGCGTTCGCGCACCGTGACGCCAACAATCTGCTCGCTCAACTCTGGACCTGGCAAAACGGCGATATCAGCCGCTGCGATGCATTCGGTGGCGACTTCCGGAAAGCCATGGCTGCTATCAAGGCACGCGTTCTGCTGATGCCTGGGCAGACCGACAATTATTTTCAGGTCGACGACAACGAAGACGAACTCTCTCTTCTGACCAACGCACGCGCAGCCGAACCGTGTCCGATCCCCTCGCTGCACGGACACCGCGCCGGCAATCCCGTCAAGATTCCCGCCGATGCGGCCTTCATCAACGCGAAGGTCTCTGCGCTGCTTGCCGCCGACGCCTGAACCGAGAACGGAACGAACCGATGACGATGGATGCAGTTGGCCATGGCAAGATCGAAACCCGCGCTCTAACACCTGCACAGCTGAAGGACCTGTCGGTTCGCGCCAATCTTCCGGGGCTCATTCGCTCGATCATCCATTATGCCTTGATCGCTTTGGTTGGAACACTGATCTGGCAGGTTGCGACCCGCTACGGCGTGGCGTGGACGACTCCGCTGATAATCATCCAGGGCTATCTCATCGCCTTCCTGTTCATGGCGGTGCACGAGGCCGCGCACAAGACTGTGTTCACCAGCCGGCGGCTGAACGAGGCCCTCGGCCATATTTCGTCGCTGATGATCGTTCTGCCCTATGAACACTATGCGCTGTTTCACTGGGACCATCACCGCTTCACGCAGGATCCAGACCGCGACCCGGAGCTCGTCACAGCGACCATCCCGTCATCGGACACCAGACTCGCGATCGCCTATAGCGGCATCGTGCAATTGACCAACCGGATCCGCCTGCTGGTCCGGCGTGCCGTGACCGGACAAGCCGTGGCACCGTGGATCCCGGAATCCAAGCAGAGCATGGTGGTGCGCGAGGCACGCATCTATGCCCTCGTCTATCTCGCGCTGCTGATCGCTTCCATCGCGTTCTCCAGCACGATGCTGCTGTGGTGCTGGCTCGTCCCGCTCTATGTGGGCCAGCTATTCCTGCGGCCATATCTCTATGCGGAGCACACCGGCTGCGAGCGCACCCGCAGTGCCTATGAGAACACCCGCACGACCTATACCGATAGGCTGACGAAGTGGTTCACCTGGAATATGCCATTCCATGTCGAACATCACGCCTATCCGTCGGTGCCCTTCCACGCATTGCCGAAGCTCAATGCCATCATCGACGAACGCATCACGCATCGCGGTCGGGGTTATCGGGCCGTCACGCGCGAAACCTGGCGCTGGTTTCGTCGCGCGCGGCAAGACGGCATCTGACTATTGCCCCGACAACACGGATTTAACGAGTTTGCGCGCATAGTCGGCTGTCAGCGGCCGAAATCCAAAGACATACTCATAAAATAGCGTGCCATAGATCCGGTCATAGAGATCGCCGGCCGGCTCCGAAGCAACGATGCTGCCGTCCTTCTGACCGTCCTTGATAATCGCCAGCGATATGTCCCGGCGGATACCAAGGTAGCGCTCTGAGAAGATCTTCGCTGAACCGGTCCGCGAGATGCATTCGGCGATGACAGCGAGCTGTACCTTGCCGAAATCGCTGTTCAGCGCCACGGCATAGGCGGCGGCATGTTTCGTGATGCGCATGAACGGATCGCCGTTCTCGGAAAGCGGCAGCATGGTGGACGCCTGCCGCAGAAATGCGTCGATCAGTACCGCTTCGCGCGACGGCCACCATTTATAGATCGTCATCTTGGAGACGCCGGAATCCCGCGCAATCGCATCGATGGTCGTCGCAGCGAGCCCCTGCGCTGCCATCATGCGATAGGCGCTGTCCAGGATCGCATCCTCGGTTTCGACCGATCGAGGGCGCCCCCGCCGCACGGGTATCACCTCGGTCATCTCCGCAACTTGTCTCTATGGGTTGCCATACGCCTACTATAGCGCGGCCCCCATCGATCAAACAGGGAAATTGGCGTGGCGATCAGACGCAACGACGGAATGCTGGTCTCGCGCGCCGAGCAACTCATAGATCTGCACTTCGGCGGCAAAGCCTTTCGGCTTGATCCGGGCGACGCTGCGGAAAAGAAACAATGAGTCCACCCGCTCCTTGACGGCTTCGCTGACCAGGACGCTGGTTCCGTAGTCCTTGTTCAGCGTCTCGAGCCGCGACGCAAGATTTACGGTCGCGCCGAGCGCCGTGTAGTTCATGCGGTCGGGCGACCCGATATTGCCGATCATGACATCACCCACATGCAGGCCAAACCGGGTCTTATAGACCGGCCAGCCCTCTCGCTCGAATTCCTCGTTGAGCTTGCGATTGGCTTCGACGCAATCGAGCACGGCGGCGCAAGCCTGCGCGACATGGTCGGTGTGCTCGATGGGTGCGTTCCACAACCCCATAACCGCATCGCCTATATATTTATCGACCGTGCCCTGATGCGTAGCAATGACGTCCGAAATCGCAGCGAAATAGCGCGACGTGTAGAGCATCACCCGCGTCGGATCCTCGTTCTCGGTCATGCCTGTAAAATTCTCGACATCCGTGAACAGGATTGTCGCTTCGCGGCGCTCGCCGCCCAATTGCATGGCCGTGCCGGTTTCGACCAGTTGCTGAACCAGACGCTTAGGGACGAAATTCGAGAATGTCTGCACCAGTGTGCGCATGGTGAAGACCGATCGGCCGAGATCGTCGATTTCGCGGATCGGCGAACGCAGTTGCGGCATCGACGAGAACCGGAAGTTCTGGATGCGGTCGACCTCGCGCGCCAAAATCCGCAGGGAGAGCGACAGCTTGTTGCCGATCCAGAATGCAATCGGTATGGCCGCGAGCACGAAACAAAATGCGAGAATGAAGAGCGTGCGCTTTTCTTGCTCGATCTCGGCATAGAACTCATCGAGTGGCGCGAAGAAGCCAACACGAAGATTGGCCGATCCAGCCATCTCTACGGGCCTGAATGCGGCCGCATAGGCACGCGCTGTGCTGTCATCAAAGAACTGTTGCTCAACTCCGGTCTCGCGCCACGCCTTGATGGCCGCAGTCGCGCCGATCGTATCGACATCGCTCAGTCGTGGCAGCTCCGACAGTTTGCTCGGCACGCTCGTGGCTTCAAGCCACCGGGACATCTCGGGATGCGCCAGCACCCGGTCGGCATCATCAAACAGGTAGGCCACGCCCGAATGCCCGAGCTGCTGCTTGCGCAGCATGGCCTCGGCTTCACCGAGCAGGATATCGCCGGCCACAACACCCCGCTGCCCCTCCACGATTGGCATCCGCAGCGTATAGCCAATGTCGCCGGTCTGATAGAAAATATAGGGCTCGGTCAGCAGACTCGCATTGGGCTCGAAGGCGCCGCGATACCACGGCCGAACGCGAGGATCGAAATCGACCGGTCCGGGCAGACTTGCCAAAGGCTGCAGCGCATCGTCGAGATAGGCGGTCGTGGTCTGAAGCGGCCCAAAATCGCCTGCCTTCACGATCGTGAACAGGCGAAATCTGGCCCCGTCCGGCGCCCCGAAGCGCGCTTTCACCCCAGCTCCCGTTCGGTCGATGAGGTCCATTTCCAGGAACGAGCCGTCCTCATACCCCATATACAGGCTGAAGAGCTGCTTGTTGTTGCGCAGCATCGACGCCAGCAGGATGTTCAGCCGCGGGTTATTCTTGAGCTCCGCGGACTGGACCGATGTGATACCGCGCAGGATATCCAGATTGTCGTGAACGCTCTTGAGCTGCGCATCGATGCGATCGGTCGCCGATTGCGCGACCACACTGAGATACGATGAAGCCGCCGTCCGGATGATCGTATTCACCCGGCTGAAGCTGAGATAAACCAGCGCAAGACCGACCGTCAGGACGACGCCGACGAACAAGGCAATGATCGACGTCCTAAAGCCAATCCGGAAACGCGATCTCGCCGGCACCGTCATCGCAGGATGCTCCACACGCCAGCCAATCTGGCACCGCATATCGACAGGCCAGACCTGGCTGCGCCGGACGGGACGTCTCGCGGTATCATGATTCCGCCACGCAAGCGCAATTGCCGAGTATCTTTACGGTAAAGAAACCCGATCTGTGCTTACGACATCGGACAATGAACTCATCTCGTCCAGTACGCCGGCAAGCGCCACAAGCTGCGACGATTGCAATGCCTCCATGGCAACTGCATAATTGAAACAATTGACTATTCTGGCTGTCACTTAAGGAAATGAAGAATGACGGGCGCCGATCTGGGTGTGATCATCCGGCAGACTGCTAAGCAGCAAAACAAGACACTGATGGCAGCCGTCAAGGCACAACGCGATCGCTATGCGGGCCTGGCCGCCAAGGCCAAGGACAAGACCGCCAAGGACCGTTTCAAGCAACTGGCGAAGGACGCGGCGGAGCAAGGCATGGCCGCCGCCAAGCGCCTTCAGATGTCCGCCGATAATGCCGCCGATAGCTATGCGCGATCGATGCGTAAGGCCGTTGAAGCACTTCAGATCGCAGAAGCAGCGCAAGCGATGAAGGCTCAGAACGCCGAGAAGGACAAGGTCCCCAAGAAGGCTGTACCCACCAAGAAAACGGCCAAAAAGGCGAAGAAGCCAAAGAAGCGATGATGCAGCCATAGCCTCGCCCGCTCGGCGCGATCCGCACCGGAGCTACAAAAGGCCCGGCTTGCGCCGGAGTTACATCAGTCGGCCGGCCCGTATGTCAGGGCCGGCACAGCAAGACTCAGTTATGAGATCTTGAGATTCTCGGCAGACGCCTTGCCGCGATTTTCCACCAGCTCGTATTCGATGGTCTGGTTTTCATTGAGGGTGCTGAGGCCCGCGCGCTCGACGGCGGAGATGTGCACGAAGACATCCTTGTCGCCGACAGTCGGCTTGATGAAGCCATACCCCTTGGTGGGGTTGAACCATTTGACGGTGCCCTTCTGCATCGTCTGTCTCCCAATCTAGATACAAAAAAGACGCGGCCACGCATCATGCGTACCACGCCACAAGCGGGCTTCCCGGTGTCTGCTGAATGTCCTGCTCACAAAACGCACAGTCGAACGGCCTCAATCCGATTGCGCAAGAATTCCAACATGAAATTTTTGACTACGCAAGTCTTTGGCTTTTTGCAGCCGAGGTTTTGATACCATCGGCCGCAACGCCGACCGCGTTCAAGCGTACCTATCGAAAGCCGCTGACCGGATCCATGAGCAGACGTGCCGGATTGAAACATCGCCGGCCCGGCCTGCGCGAATGGTCATAACGTGATGAAAAGCGACACGAATCCGCTGTGGCAATCGCACAACAATACGCGTCAATCGCCACCGGAGGCGCTCAATGCGCAGCGGCAACGCCGAAGGGATCGCGTATGCTCTGCCGCAATCAAGCGGCCCTGCTGCAGCTATTTCGAAAAGAGTCATAATGCGCGATCCATCGCGATACGCTCGAACGGACAGGATCCCGGCTGCCAGCCGGCATCGTCGGACCATTGTACTCGGCCTTGCCGTCGCGCTTGTCGTTGTGCCTTCGCTCGCATCTGCCCAGGTCGCACCACCGCCTACCACGCCGCCACCGACGACACCGCCGCCAGCAGCCGCACCGGTGCCCTCATCGACCGACTTCAATGCCGGGCAATCCGCAGGTATTGCCATTGGCGATCTCGGTAGCCAGTTCCTGCGGCGCCTCGGCGATCAGGCGAGCTACGGCTTCAACCGCGCGTCGCGCACCAATCCCGGCGGTGGCGGCGCATCGGAAACCACCGAGACGCCCCGCTTCCGTAGCTGGGCCGAGTTCTATGGTGTCGGCGCTCACACCAGCTTGATCGGGGACTTTGTCGGCGACAAGCGCCGGACTGTCGGCGGGGTCGCCGGAATCGGCGCGCAGCTGATGCCGGGCGTCAATGTCGGGCTGTCGGTTGACCAGAGCCACACCACGATCGATGTTCCGCTGGCGCTGCAATCAGCGACGCTCGACCTCACGCAGATCGGCGTCAATGCGTCGGTCGACCAAGGTGCATGGACCTGGGCAATCGCATTGGTACACGGCTTCGGCGACATCAACTCGCGCCGCGACACGGGCCTGGGGCTCGCGAGCGCCGGCTATAATGCGCGGATCGATGGCGCGCTCACCGAGCTGAGCTATTACTGGAGTTACGAACAGGCACGGATCGTGCCCAAGGCGGCCTTCGAATACACCCGCGCGACAACCGGCGCGATGCAGGAGCATGGCGGCCTCAATCCTGTCAACGCAAGCGGCGCATCAGCCGAGCGCGCGCGTATTCTGCTCGGCGCAGAAGTCGGCCGTTACTGGATCTTTGACCAGAAGATTCTGGACCTGTCGGGCTATGCCAAATTCGTCGACAACGTGCATCAGCGCTTCAGCAACGTCACGGTCAGCCTCGGTTCCGAGAGCATCACCGTTCAGGGGATCGGCGAAAGCCAGTACGGTGCAGACGCCGGCGCATCAGCGTCGCTGAGCCTGAGCAACACCGCGCGTCTCTATCTCAATTATGATGGAAAGTTCCGCGCCTATTCGCAGTCCCATCAGGGAACGCTGGGCGTCGAATTCAAGTTCTAGAAACCACCAGATTCCAGAAACAAAAGAGCGAGCGAAAGGCAAATGCCTCTCGCCCGCTCTGCGTTTTCATTGAGTTAGGCCGTCTGCTCGGCGTGCCCTGCCATGCTGCGACGGCGCCACAGCGTTCCGACAGCGAGCACCACAGCGACACCAATCAGACCGCAGACGATCTCGCCACCATGACCCCCATTGGCGAAACGAACGCCAAGGCCAAGCGATGACATCAGGCTGTCGAGGCCAGTGCCGACCGAACCGCTGAAGAAGCTGTGCATCAGCGGCAGGACCGCAGGATCCGTCGCGATCACTTCGCCGGCGACCCAGCCCAGCAGGGCCGCACCGAGCCAGACCAGAACGGGCAGACGGGTCAGCAGCGCCATGATCAGCGCCGCGCCGGCGACGATCAGCGGGACGCTGATGGCGAGACCCAGGATCAGCAGCGGCACGCTACCGTTGGCAGCGGCGGCCACGGCAATGACGTTGTCGAGGCTCATGACGATATCGGCGACGACAACGATCTGCACGGCGGCCCACAGATGCGAGGCGGCCTTCACGCCGTCCTCTTCTTCCTGCTCGGGAACCAGCAGCTTGGCCGCGATCACGATCAGCGCGAGACCACCCACCAGCTTGAGATAGGGCAGTTCCATCAATGTGGCGACGATGCCGGTGAAAATGATACGCAGGATCACGGCTGCAGCGGCACCGAGGATCATGCCCCACATACGCTGCTTCGGCTCAAGGCCGCGGCAGGCCAATGCGATCACGAGGGCGTTGTCGCCGGACAGCAGAACGTTGATCCAGATGATCTTGCCAACAGCTACCCAGAATGCGGGCTGCTGCATTTCGACCTGAAACTGAACGAAAACCGACTTGATCGTCGCCGGATCGAGAATATGCAGCAACCAGTCCACAGCGCGCCCCTTTGTTTGTTCGTTTTGATTGGAAAGGTCGGCGCGCCCCCGCGCGCCGACCGGTCGTCAATTCGGCTGGAAGTTTAGCCGACGATCTCGTTGCCCGAGAAGAACTGCGCGATTTCGATCGCGGCAGTTTCCGGAGCGTCCGAACCGTGCACCGAGTTCTCGCCGATCGACTTGGCGTGAAGCTTGCGGATGGTGCCATCGGCAGCCTTCGACGGATCAGTCGCGCCCATCACGTCACGATGCTTGAGAACAGCGTTCTCGCCTTCCAGCACCTGCACGACAACCGGACCCGAGGTCATGAAGTCCACCAGTTCGCCGAAGAAAGGGCGTTCCTTGTGAACGGCGTAGAAAGTGCCGGCCTGTTCGCGGGTCATGCGGATGCGCTTCTGCGCGACGATCCGCAGGCCGGCCTTTTCGATCAGCGCGTTGATCGCACCGGTCAGATTGCGCTCGGTCGCGTCGGGCTTCAGAATCGAAAAGGTACGCTCGATAGCCATGATTTATCCTTGAATAACAGTCGCTGGAAGATGGCGGCTTATATCGACGCCATCCGGGAACGGCAAGCGATCCGTCTAAATGTCGCAGGCCCCTTTTTGGCCAATCCAGTGCCGAAATTACCGAGATGTCATCCACATGAACCATTCCTGACATGGCTGGCGCGATCCGGTTCAGCTTTCCCCTCCTAGACTGCCTGCAATGACCCCGGCCAACAGCATTTGCCCCCGGCGCCATGTTCACAGCAGGCGCAACACGCGCCGTACCAGAGGAGATGAGAATGTTCCGCAAGATCGCACTGACTTTGGTTGCAGCGGCCTCATTGGGCGCCGCGGCGCTGGCTCCGACCTCGGCTTCCGCCTGGGGCGGCCACGGCGGATGGCACGGCGGTGGCTGGCATGGCGGCGGCTGGCATCGCGGCTGGGGCGGACCACGCTTCGTCGGCGGGCCGGTTTACGGCTATGGCGGCGGCGGATGTCTCGTCCGCCGGGTCGTTCCGACCCCGTGGGGACCGCGTTGGCGACTGGTCAATCGCTGCTACTGACGCTCCACTAACAGTAAAATACCGCCCGGCCGTTCCCTCGGCCGGGCTTTTTCTTGGCAGATCCATAGACGATTCATCGAATTTTGACTCAAACAGCCTCAAATCCATAAATCTTGAAACAATTTCGGCCCGCACGACTTGCCTTAGTGTCATTCAACTGCCACGAGCGCCGGAAAGACAATGCAGAACCAGTTCATCAATAATGGCGAAGAGCACATCGACCGCACCACCAGCGTGGCGATTTGCAATGCCATCGGCGAACGGCTGCGCCGGGATGTCGGCCCGGACGATGCCCTGCCCTCCCATCTGCAGATGCTGATCGACCGGATGCGGCAGCAGGATGAAAACACCGGCAGCCGTTAACAGCAGAATTGATCTTCTACGCGCCGTTGGCGACCAAATCGGGGTTGCCTTTGTGCGTCGCAGCGGTGACAACCCCGCATGCTTTCCATCACAGACATTTCGATCCGGATCGCCGGACGCCTGCTCATTGACGAGAGCACGGTACAGATTGCGCCGGGAGCCCGCGTGGGTTTCGTCGGCCGCAACGGCGTCGGTAAATCAACACTTTTTCACGCCATTCGCGGCGATCTGGCCACAGAAACCGGGAGTATCTCGATCCCGCCCCGCTGGCGTATTGGCAGCCTCGCCCAGGAGGCGCCGGACGGCCCCGAAAGCTTGATCTCCGTCGTCTTGAAAGCCGATCTCGAGCGCGACGCGCTGCTGAAGGAAGCCGAGACTGCCTCCGATCCGGAGCGCATTTCCGACATTCAGACCCGCCTTGTCGATATCGATGCGCATTCCGCGCCCGCTCGCGCCGCGGCGATCCTGAGCGGCCTTGGCTTTTCGGCTGAAGCCCAGTTGCGCTCCTGTTCCGAATTCTCCGGCGGCTGGCGCATGCGCGTCGCGCTTGCGGCCACGTTGTTCTCGGCGCCGGACCTGTTGCTGCTGGACGAACCGACCAACTATCTCGATCTCGAAGGCACGCTGTGGCTCGAGGATCATCTCGCCAACTATCCGCGCACGGTCATCGTCATCAGCCATGACCGCGACCTGCTCGATACGTCAGTGAACGAGATCCTGCATCTCGACCGCGGCAAGCTCGTGCATTATCGCGGGACTTACTCAAATTACGAAGAGTTCCGCGCCAACAAGGAGGCGCTCGACGCCAAGAACGTCAAGCGTCAGGAAGCCGA
The DNA here is from genome assembly GCF_051811025.1 of Tardiphaga sp. 813_E8_N1_3. NCBI lineage: Bacteria > Pseudomonadati > Pseudomonadota > Alphaproteobacteria > Hyphomicrobiales > Nitrobacteraceae > Tardiphaga > Tardiphaga sp. 813_E8_N1_3. The sequence continues at coordinate 2,352,931 of NZ_JBPWQE010000001.1, read as the reverse complement.
GCGCAAGCGGCTGCAGGACTTCGTCGATCGCTTCAAGGCCAAGGCCTCCAAGGCACGTCAGGCACAATCGCGCGTAAAGATGCTTGAGCGCATGAAGCCAATCTCGGCGCTGGTAACGCAAGACGTGCGCGAGATCGTCTTCCCTGCGCCCGAGAAGATCCTGTCGCCGCCGATTCTCGCGGTGGACAATGTGTCGGTCGGCTATGAGCCCGGCAAGCCGGTACTCAATCAGGTGACACTCCGCATCGATACCGAGGATCGCATTGCCCTGCTCGGCTCCAACGGCAACGGCAAGTCGACGCTGGTCAAGCTGCTGGCGAACAGGCTGAAGCCATTTTCAGGATCGATCACGCGCGCCGACAAACTGTCGATTGCTTACTTTGCCCAGCATCAGCTCGACGAGCTGGTGATGGACAACTCCGTCTACGATCATGTGCGCAAGCTAATGCCGGACATGCCGGAATCGAAGATCCGCGCCCGTGCCGGCAATATCGGCTTTTCCGGCAAGGCCGCGGATACGATCGTAAAAAGCCTGTCCGGCGGCGAGAAGGCGCGACTGCTGCTGGGGCTCGCGACTTTCTACGGTCCGAACATGATCATCCTGGACGAACCGACCAACCATCTCGATATCGACAGCCGCGCAGCGCTGGCCGAGGCGATCAACGAATTCCCCGGCGCAGTGATCATGGTCTCGCATGATCGCTATTTGATCGAGGCCTGCGCAGACCAGCTCTGGGTCGTGGCTGACCGCACCGTCACCAATTTCGACGGCGACCTCGACGACTATCGCAAAGTCGTCATGCAAGCCCGCGGCATGCGCGCGCCGACACGCGACCGCACAAACACGGACCGCGAAAAACTGGCGAAGCCTAAAGAAAAGAAGATCCCGCTCAAGCAGCAGGTCGCCGAGGCAGAATCCGAGATGGAGCGGATCACCGCCATCATTGCCAAGATCGATACCGCGCTCGCATTGCCCGACCTGTTCAAGAAGGATCCGAAGCAGGCCACGCAACTCACCAAAGCGCGGGCCGCTGCGGCGGACGCATTGCAACGCGCCGAAGAGCAATGGCTGAGCGCGAGTTCTCTGCATGAAGAAGCGAACGGCTGAAACGCAGCCGTCGCTTACTTCGACATCATCACGAAAGGATCAGGTCGCGGCGCGCTTCTTGGCCTTCGGACGCGCGGTCTTCGGCTGCTCAACTTCCGGACCGCGTTCGACCACGGTCAGACGACCGGCGGTAAACGTATAGATGCCCGCACGCGGACCGCGCAGATAGGTCAGCACGGCAACGCGATCGCCGCGCGGGCTGGTCGAGAGGCTGACATTGTCGGGGGCGCCTGCACCACGCGCCACGTCGCATTCGGTATGGCCGAGCGCCACGACGCCAGTTTGAACTGGCGCACCTGCGGACCCATCGGCAAGCGCGTTGGCATCACGCGGCGCCATGCCCGGGCACGCACCGTCAGCGCTGATGAGATCCTGCGGACTGACGGCCTGCTCAGGCGACAGCGGCGGCGTCTCGATCGAAACATTCTTGATGAATACGCGACCCGGTTTGGAGAACCAGTCGGCATCTTTGGACAGCAGATCCGTGGAGAATGCGTCACCACCCACGCCAGCGCAGCCAGCAAGCAATGGCGCAGCAAGCAGCAGCACGAGCAGACCGTTTCGATGAAGCTTTTCATGTCGCACGATTACGCAACCCCAAGACACGCGATAAGCGCCTGTAACATCATTCATTTGCGGCACCACCATGACACAGCGGTGGATACCGGTGAGGAAATCTACAATTATCATTAATTGCAGCAGATCGCCAATCGCCAGCTAATTCTTGCGCTGCCACCGACCGCGTTCATCGGTCTGCCAGTAAGTGGCGGTAAAGCCCCTCGCCTTACAATCAGTCCAGGCTGCTCGCGCTGCAGCGAGCGCATCGGCATCATCGCCGTTAAATACCAGCACCATACGCTCATAGCCGTCGGCATCCGCCGGCACCGCCGCGCTGTCCACAAGGAACCGGACCTGGGCACGATTGGGATTGCCCTCTTCGATTGCGAGAATGATCGGCTGATCCGCAGCGTCTGCCACACGCCAAGTGGCGTGCGGCAGAAATGAATCGTCACGATAGGTCCACAGATGCGCATCGAGCGCATCGGCGCGTTCTTCTGACGTGGCTTGCACGACGACACGCCAGCCGCGCTCGAGCGACTTCTCAAGCAGCGGCGGCAGCACGCTCTCCAGCGTCATGTTCTGCAGGTGATAGAACAGAACCTCAGTCATCGTGTCAGGCTACTTCTTCGCCTCGTAATAGTCGGCAACCAGTCGATCCAGCAGCCGGACGCCATAGCCCGAGCCCCAACTCTGATTGATCTCGGTCTTCGGTGCGCCCATGGCGGTCCCGGCGATATCGAGATGCGCCCACGGCGTATCGTCGACGAAGCGCTGCAGGAACTGCGCCGCGGTTATCGAGCCACCATTGCGCGTGCCGGTGTTCTTCATGTCGGCAAATTGCGAGTCGATCTGCTTGTCGTATTCCGGACCAAGCGGCATCCGCCAGACACGTTCGCCGGTGGCCTGTCCGACGGTGGACAGACGCTCTGCGAGTTCGTCATTGTTGGAGAACATGCCGGCATATTCGGTACCGAGCGCGACCATGATCGCACCGGTCAGCGTCGCTAGATCGACCATGAATTTCGGCTTGAATTTCTTCGCCACATACCAGAGCACATCGGCCAGTACGAGGCGGCCTTCAGCGTCGGTGTTGATGATTTCGATGGTCTGACCGGACATCGACGTCACGATGTCGCCCGGACGCTGCGCGTTGCCATCCGGCATGTTTTCGACGATGCCGATGGCTCCAACCACATTGACCTTGGCCTTGCGGCCCGCGAGCGCATGCATCAGGCCAACAACGCAGGCTGCGCCGCCCATATCGCCCTTCATGTCTTCCATGCTGCCGGCCGGCTTGATCGAGATGCCACCAGTATCAAAGGTCACGCCCTTGCCGACAAAGGCGACGGGCTGCTCGCCCTTCTTGCCACCGTTCCAGCGCATCACCACCATACGGCCGGGACGCACAGACCCCTGGGACACGCCGAGCAGCGCGCCCATGCCAAGCTTGGTCATCGCCTTGACGTCGAGCACTTCGACCGTGACGCCGAGCTTCTTTAACTCACCTGCGCGGCGCGCGAATTCGGCGGGAAACAGGACGTTCGGCGGCTCATTCACGAGTTCGCGGGCCAGCACGACGCCGTTGACGATATGATTGCCCGGCGCAAAGGCCTTCTTGGCCGCGGCGACGTCGCTGACGGCCAACGAAACCGCGACGTTGCCGGACGCCTCGTCGGCATCCTTCTTCTTGGTCTTGTAGCGATCGAATTTGTAGGCGCGCAGCAACGCGCCCGAGGCAACCGATGCAGCTTGTTCAGCTGTCATGGCCCCCGAAGCGAGTTCGGCGATCACGGTCACTGCATCACTACTGCCGCCGACCTTGCCGGCGAGCACGCCGCCAAATTTCAGCAGATCGGTCTCCTTCAGATCGGCCGGCTTGCCGGTGCCGATCACGATGAGACGCGACGCCTTGATGCCATCCGGGGCCAGGATGTCGAGCGTCGATGCACTCTTCCCCTTGAACTTGCTGGTTGTAGCCGCGCGCTTCACAGTTGCCGCGGCGTCCCCGAGAGCCTTGGTCGCGGCAGGACCAAATTTCAGCGTTTCGTCGCAGAACACCACAAGAGCACCGCGCGCAGCAGTGGCAAACGGGACGAAGCCGACTTTGACGGCGTCGGACATGGCAAATTCCTCCAGGAGATCAGGGCTGTCGCAGGGGTCGGCGCGGAATCCGGTCGGTGCGGCGGGTTCAAGTGTTTTGTTGTCGTCGCAGCGTGAACCGTCAAGACAGGTTCTGACCGAAACCGCCAAGGATCGATAGTTTCTTGTGTCTCTCCGGAGGGAAACCAGACCGTCCGTAGCCCATGATTCGGGCGTTGCCTGTGTCCGAATGTGTCGACTCTGGCCTTAGGTGACGGCCTTGCCAACGAATGGGCCCCTACCGACTGGCCCGGTTCCTCGCCGCCACGCGAGTTGCGAAGCATTTCAGTGGCCCAAGGGACACATCGGGCACATAATTAACCATATCTTGAGCGAGCCATTCCCCGGCCATTTTGTTGACCAATCAAAGGGATGCTAAGTGAGACAGTGGGCTTGTGAAGATCGTGGCATGTCCTCGGGGGTCCCCTTGCGGGATTGGGTATGCGGGCGGCTTTAACGGCCGGAACGGGGATTGATCGGACCGATGGGGTCTATCGACAGGTATATTTTCCGCACGACGCTGGCGTCATTTGCGGTGGTTCTGGTCAGCCTGACGGGCGTGATCTGGATCACGCAAGCGTTGCGCGGAATCGACCTGATGACGAGCCAGGGTCAGACCATTCTGACCTTCCTCGGCGTCACCAGCCTTGCGATTCCCGTTCTCGTTCTGATCATTGCTCCGATCGCCCTGATGATCGCGGTGTCGCACACCCTGACCAAGCTCGCGACCGACTCCGAAATCATCGTGATGAATGCCGCCGGCCTGTCGCCGCGACGGCTGTTTCGTCCCTTCCTGTTCGCAACGATGGTCGTATCGCTGCTCGTGGCTTTCATCGGTTCATATCTGGCGCCGGATGGGATGCGCCGGCTGAAGCGCTGGGACGCCGAGATCACAGCCGACGTGCTGGCGAATATCCTGCAGCCAGGCCGCTTCGCGCAGCTCGACCAGAACCTGACTATCCGCGTCCGGGAGCGTCAGCCCGGCGGATTACTGGTCGGGATTTTCGTTGACGATCGTCGCGATCCCAAAGAACGCGTCACCATCATCGCGGATCATGGCACGGTGCTGAAGAACAAGGATGGTTCGTTCCTGATTCTGGAAGACGGCAATCTGCAGCGTTTCGAGACAGGCAAGACCGACCCCGCCATGGTAGCGTTCGGCCGCTATGCTTTCGATATGTCGAAGTTCTCCAATCGCAGCCAGGACGTCACCTACGGAATTCGTGAACGGTATCTCTGGGAATTGATGGTGCCGCCTGTGGATGACCCGCTTTACAAGCAGGTGCCGCGGCAGTTCAGCGCCGAGATGCACGACCGCTTGATGGCGCCGATCTATCCGCTGGCCTTTGCCGCCTTGACCTTTGCATTCCTGGGCTCGCCACGGACTACGCGGCAGAGCCGCAACTTCTCGATGGGTAGCGCGATTGCCGCGGTGTTCGGCCTGCGCATGGCGGGCTTTGCCTGCTCCGTCGTTGCAGCGAAATCGGACTTCGCCGCACCGCTCCAATATGCCCTGCTGGCGACAGCGATCGGCGCCAGCTTCTGGATCATCTCAGCCGGGATCGTGGTGGAACCGCCGGCGAAGCTGGTGGAAGCTATCAACAAATCCAACGAGCGGTTGTTGCGCCTCTTTCGACGGCCAGCCGCCGCATGAGCATGATCACCAACACCATCGGCAGGTATTTCGCCGGTCGCTTCCTGGTGGCAGCCCTGGGCGTGTTCACCAGTATCTTCATGCTGCTGGTGCTGGTCGACTACATCGAGATGGTCAGGCGCACCTCCGGGCTGGCCTCGGCCTCCGCTCTGATGGTGGCGCAGACGTCGCTGTACCGGGTGCCGCAGTTGCTTGAGAAGATGATGCCGTTTTGCATCCTGATCGGCGCCATGACCTGTTATCTCGCGCTGTCGCGGCGGCTCGAACTGGTGGTCGCCCGCGCCGCCGGCGTCTCGGCCTGGCAATTTATTTCCCCTGCACTGGCCAGCGCCCTCATCCTGGGCGTGCTGGCGACCGTGGGCTACAATCCCCTGTCGGCCAATCTGCGCGAGGAATCGAAGCGAATGGAGGCCCAGATGTTCGGCGATGCGCCGGGCGGCGGCGTCCAGGACGCTTCCGGCTTCTGGATCAACCAGGTCAATCGCGAGGGCCAATCCATCATCAATGCTGCCCGCAGCGAGCAACAGGGCGTGCGCCTGACCGGGCTAACGGTGTTCCGGTTCGACACCGAATCCCAGTTCAAGGAACGGATCGAAGCGCGCGAGGCATCGCTTGAGCCCGGCCGCTGGCTGTTCAAGGGGGTGCGCCGTTACACCCTCGATTCGCCTGTCGTTGAGCAGGACAGCATGTACCTGGCCACGACCCTCACCCCATTGCAGGTCAGAAACAGTTTTTCGACCCCCGAAACAGTGTCATTTTGGCAACTTCCTTCGTATATCAAATCCTCCGAGAGTTCGGGTTTCGCGACGGCGGGGTATCGCTTGCAGTATCATAAGCTTATCGCACAGCCTTTTTTGCTGGTTGCGATGGTGATGCTGGCCGCTTCCGTGAGCCTGAGGTTCTTTCGGATGGGCGGTGTCCAGAAGATGGTTTTGAGTGGCGTGGGCGCAGGCTTTCTGCTCTACGTTCTGTCGAAAGTTACGGAAGATTTGAGCAAGGCTGAGTTGATGCATCCGATTGCTGCGGCGTGGCTGCCTGTGTGTGTGGGCGGCCTCACCGGCTTTTTGGCCTTGTTGTACCTGGAGGACGGGTAGTGGCTGGTTTTGCCGCCCTCCGCGCGCGGAAAATGATCTCGAAACTGCACATTTGTGCAGATTGCGGAAGTGCGTCTCGCGCGATTGCGTCGATCGCCGCAACTATGATGTGTGTCGCCGTGACGCTTGGCGCCGCTACGACGACACCTGTCCATGCCCAGAGCTTCACCTATAACCGCCCGGCCACCCGGCCGAAGCCGCCGCCGGCGGCCCAGACCGGGCAGATGCTGGTGCAGGCCACCGAGGTCAATTACGACTATAATAACTCGCGCGTCGCCGCCGTCGGCAGCGTGCAGATGTATTACAACGGCACCTCGGTCGAGGCCGACAAGGTCATCTACGACCAGAAGACCAAGCGCCTGCATGCCGAAGGCAATGTCCGAATGACGGACGCCGACGGCAAGATCACCTATGCCAACCTGCTCGACCTCAGCGACGACTACCGCGACGGTTTCGTGGATTCGCTCCGTGTCGATACCGCGGATGCGACTCGCATGGCCGCGACACGCGCCGAGCGTACCGCCGGCAACTACACCGTGTTCCAGAACGGCGTCTACACCGCCTGCGCCGCCTGCAAGGAAGATCCGAAGAAGCCGCCGCTGTGGCAGGTCAAGGGTGCCCGCGTCATCCACGACCAGACCGAAAAGATGATGTATTTCGAGGACGCCCGGATCGAGTTCTTCGGCGTCCCCCTCGCTTATATCCCGTATTTTTCGACGCCCGATCCGACGGTGAAGCGCAAGACCGGCTTCCTGATGCCGGGCTTCACGCAGAACACAAATACAGGCTTCGGCATTGAAACGCCGTTCTATTGGGCGATCGCGCCTGACTACGATGCAACCATCTCGCCACGCTACACCAGCAAGCAGGGCCTGTTGATGCAAGGAGAGTTCCGGCAGCGCCTGATGGATGGCGCCTACCAGATCCGTGCCTATGGCATCAATCAGCAGGATCGTAGCGCCTTCGCCAACACGGTCGGCGACAAAGACTGGCGCGGCGGAGTCGAGTCCAAAGGCCAGTTCGCGCTGAACGACAAATGGGTCTGGGGCTGGGACGCGGTTGCACTCAGCGATTACAACTTCCTGCAGGACTACCGGCTGTCGATGTACCGGGATCCCTATGCCTCGTTTTTGAATCTGCAGACGGAAGCCGTTTCGCAGCTCTATCTGACAGGCGTCGGCAAGCGTAGCTTCTTCGATGCACGCACGATCTATTACCTGAGCTTCTCCGGCAGCCAGAGCCAAGTCCCGGTCATTCACCCGGTGATCGATTACAACAACGTCCTCAACCAGAACATTCTGGGCGGCGAGTTCAGTTACAAATTCAATATGACCAGCCTGAGCCGTGATCAGGCCTCATTCACGCCGATCAATGCCAAGGTCGATCCATTGACCGGCTTGAGCGCCTGTAACCTGCTTTCCGCAGATACCGCTGCACGAACGCCAGCCAACTGCCTGATGAACGGCATTCCGGGTACCTATACCCGTGTGACCGGCGAAGCGCAGTGGCGCCGTTCTTACACGGACTCGTTCGGTCAGATCTTCACGCCGTTCGCGATCCTGCGCGTCGATGCGATCGATGCCTCGATCTCGAACCAGCCCGGCGTGTCCAACTTCCTGCCGACCGGCGACACGACCGCGCTGCGGGTGATGCCGACCGTAGGCCTCGAATATCGCTATCCGTTCATCAACGTTCAGCCGTGGGGCACCACGACACTCGAACCCATCGCTCAGGTCATCATTCGTCCGAACGAAACCTACGCCGGTAAGTTGCCGAATGAAGACGCGCAGAGCATGAGCTTTGACGCGAGCAATCTGTTCAGCGTCAACAAGTTCTCCGGTTACGACCGTGTCGAAGGCGGCGGCCGCGCCAACGTAGGCGTGCAGGCCACCACACAGTTCGATCGTGGCGGCTCCGTCAAAGTCTTGTTCGGTCAGTCCTACCAGCTGTTCGGCCTGAACTCGTTCGCAGTCGCCGATACGACCAACACCGGCGTCAACTCGGGACTGGCCACCTCGCGCTCCGACTATGTCGCCAGCCTCGCCTATTCGCCGAACCGCACTTATACGGTTAGCACCCGCGCGCGGATCGACGAGGCGACCGGCAACATCTCGCGCTTCGAGGCGGAGGGTCGCGCGAGCTTCGACCGCTGGTCGGTCAGCCTGATGTATGGCAATTACGCACCGCAGGCGGAATTGGGCTACCTCACCCGCCGCGAAGGCCTCCTTGGCACCGGCTCGATCAAATTGGCATCAAACTGGGTGGTCACCGGTGGCGCGCGCTGGGATCTCGAGGCCAACAAGATCAACCAGTACACGGTCGGCGCAGGCTATGTGGACGATTGTTTCGTGCTCGGCGTCAATTATGTCACGTCCTACAACTACGTGAGTAATCTGAGCACGCCGCCCGTTCTGAGCCATACTGTTATGTTCCAGATAGGCCTGCGGACAATTGGCAATACCACGTCTGCGAGCGGAACCGGCGGCACTTACTAATCGGTCCTTTGTGCCGTGAAATCTCCGTTTTCCATCGCGATGTATGCGAATTCTGCTTTCAAGAGAGCTTTGACACCGCGGTTTTAACAATGATGGGTACGATGATTTCCGGACGCGTTCTGCAAGCCACGTTGGCGACGGCGGTCACTCTTCTCATTTGCGCGGGATCGCCTGCCCGCGCGCAGTCCGTTGCCGTCATGGTCAATGGCGAGCCCATCACCAATTTCGATATCGAACAGCGCACCAAGTTGAATGCGCTGTCGGGTTCGAAAACGAATAGCCGACAGGACGTGATCGACGAATTGATCAGCGAAAAGGTGAAGATCAAGGAAGGCAAGAAATACAGCGTCGAGCCCGGTGCCTCGGAAGTCGACGGTGCATTTCAGAACATGAGCTCGCGCATGCGCCTCACGCCGGATCAGCTGGTGCAGTCGCTGGCGTCCAAAGGCATCCGCCCGGACACGCTGAAAAGCCGTTTGAAGGCCGACATGGTCTGGAACGCGATCGTCCGCGGGCGCTTCAAACAAAGCCTGCAGGTCGGCGAAAAGGAAGTCGATACAGCCGTCCAGAGCGCGGGCGGCGACGCCACGACCGAAGCATTCGAATATCAGATGCGGCCCGTCGTGCTCGTCGTGCCGCGCGGTGCGGCATCCGGTATGATGGAAGCGCGGCACAAGGAAGCCGAAGGGCTGCGCGAGCGTATTCAGAGCTGCGAAGACGCCAACCGCACTTTCAAGTCGATGCAGAATGCGACCATCCGCGACACCGTGGTTAAGACCTCCGCCGATCTGCCGCCGTCGCTGCGAGAACTGCTCGACAAGACCCCGATCGGACGTCTCACGCCTCCGGAAGTGACCCGCCAGGGCGTCGAAATGGTCGCGTTGTGCGCTCGCAAGCCGACCAAGGTCGATACGCCAAAGAAGCGCGAAGTCCGCGAAAAGATGTTCGCCGACAAATTCGAGGCGAAGTCGAAATCCTATCTGCAAGATTTGCGCAAGGCGGCGATGATCGAATATCGCTAGTTCCGATCCGGCTTAGGCCGCGACTGGCTTAGGGCGGCACCATGACCAAACCTCTTGCGCTGACATTGGGCGAACCGGCCGGCATCGGCCCGGACATTGCCATTGCCGCTTGGCTGCGCCGACACGAGCTCGACCTGCCCCCGTTCTATCTGCTTGGCGACCGTGATTTCATGGCGGAACGTGCCAGGACGCTCGGCCTCGACATCGCGCTGGCCGATGCAACGCCTGCCAGTGCCACTGAGACGTTTCCTGACGCATTGCCGGTGGTGTCGATCGGGCAGACCGTCACCGCGCCTCCGCGTCGTCCTGACGCCTCCAGCGCGCCCGCAGCTATCGCCTCGATCCGTCAGGCCGTCGCGGATGTGGAGGCCGGCCGCGCGAGCGCCGTCGTGACCAATCCGATCGCCAAGAGCGTGCTCTATCGCGCAGGTTTCACTCACCCAGGCCACACCGAATTTCTCGCCGAGCTTGCCGCCCGCGACGGAAAGGTCCCGCTGCCGGTGATGCTGCTGTGGTCGCCCGAACTGGCCGTGGTGCCGGTCACGATCCATGTCTCGCTGCGTGATGCCATTGCCCAACTGAGCGGCCCGCTGATCACCGCCACCGCGCGCATCGTGGTCAACGACATGAAGGCCCGTTTCGGCATCAAGCGACCGCGACTGGCCATTGCTGGCCTCAACCCGCATGCCGGCGAAGATGGTTCGATGGGAGACGAGGAGCAGGCCTTCATCATGCACGCGGTCACCGTGTTGCAGAACGAAGGCATCGATGCACGCGGGCCTTTGCCCTCCGACACCATGTTCCATCCGGCAGCCCGTGCGACTTATGATTGCGCGATCTGCATGTATCACGATCAGGCGCTGATCCCGATCAAAACCATCGCCTTCGATGAGGGCGTCAACGTCACGCTCGGCCTGCCCTTCATCCGCACCTCGCCCGATCACGGCACTGCATTCGACATCGCCGGCACCGGCAACGCCAATCCGTCGAGCCTGATTGCGGCGCTCAAACTCGCGGCCCGCATGGCCGCGACGCAATCCACATGAGCACGATCGACGATCTGCCGCCGCTGCGTGACGTCATCAAGCGTTTCGATCTGCAGGCACGCAAATCGCTCGGCCAAAATTTTCTGCTCGATCTCAATCTCACCGCACGCATCGCACGCGCCGCCGGTCCGCTGGAAGATTGCACAGTCATCGAGGTTGGTCCCGGCCCCGGCGGCCTCACCCGTGCATTGCTGGCGACGGGCGCCAGGCGCGTCATCGCCGTCGAGCGTGACGAGCGCGCACTCGGCCCGCTCAAGGAAATCGCCTCGCACTATCCTGGTCGGCTCGAGATCGTCATCGGCGACGCCCAGACCTTCGATCCGCGCCCGATGCTATCAGGCGAGCGCGCCAAGATCGTCGCCAACCTGCCCTATAATATCGGCACGCAGCTCCTGATCGACTGGCTGTGCACCGAGCCGTGGCCGCCCTGGTACGACATGATGGTGCTGATGTTCCAGCGCGAGGTCGCCGAACGCATCGTCGCCATCGAAGATGATGAAGCCTATGGCCGGCTTGGCGTGCTGTCGAACTGGCGCGCCGAAACCAAAATCCTGTTCGACATCTCGCCGGCCGCCTTCACGCCCCCCCCGAAAGTGACGTCATCGGTCGTGCGCCTCGTTCCCCGTGCGGAGCCCGAGGCCTGCGAGCGTCGGCTGCTGGAACAGGTCGCGGCCGCAGCCTTCAACCAACGCCGCAAGATGCTGCGGCAGAGCCTGAAATCGCTCGGCGTCGATCCGGAACGGCTAGCCGCCGCCGCGGATGTCGATGTCACACGACGCGCAGAGACAGTCCCGGTGTCCGGCTTCGTTGCTATGGCGCGCGAATTGTCCGAGCTCAGGAAAGCAAAGAGCGTTACTCCGACGCCTTGATGTCCTGCGCCGGGCTCTTGAGAGCAGCCCACATAAAACATGTGCAGGCGAGTGCCACGAACAGCGGCAGCCCATGCGTCAGTCCCTGCATCGCAGCGCCGGCGAAGACCGGGCCGATCAGCGCACCCGCGCCCCACATGCCGGTGTCGAGAACGACCTGCCCGGCCGTTTCCAGCCGAGCTATGCCGAGGAAGCAGAAGGATGGTGCGAAGCCACCGAACATATCCGTTTCACGCGCATCGACCGCGTTCGCGTCCGCCACTTCTGGCGCACCTACCGCGTTGATACGACCTACAACCTCACCAGCCGCAATTGCTCGACCGCTGTGGCGCGCATTTTTTCAGGCCGTGGCCACGCCCGAATTGTGGGTTGCAAGCGTATTGCGACGCCGCGCCGAAGCAATGGCATGGACGCCCGGCCTGATCCTCGACTATGCGCGCCCGCTGCAGGCGGTGGTCGAGCCCGTGCCAGAACAAATCTCCCCCGCACGGTCGCGCCTTAGAAGGCTTAGTATTCGCCGCGCAGCCCGGGCCCGCATGCGCGCGACGTGAGCCTCTCAAGACGACCGCGACGTCGGCAAGAAGGTGCAAACCTGGCGCTCTTTCGCACCCTTGAACTCGCCCCCATCCTGTGATTGCTAGGATGCAACGAAGTCTAGGGAAAACAAAAATGGCTCTTATGAAACGCCAGTCTCTGGTGAAATTCGACGCTCCGCTCTGCGAAACCATCGTCGACACGCCGAAGCCGCAGGGCAAGGAAGTGCTGGTCCGCATCGAGTGCTGCGGACTTTGTCATTCCGACCTGCACATCCAGGACGGCTACGCGGATCTCGGCGGCGGCAAGAAGCTCGACACCACGCGCGGCATGACGCTGCCATTCACCCTTGGCCACGAGATCGCGGGGATTGTCGATGAAGTCGGTCCCGATGGCGATCGATCGCTGATCGGTACGAAGAAGGCCGTCTTCCCATGGATCGGCTGCGGCAAGTGCCGCGATTGTCTCGCCGGCGATGAGAACCTTTGCACCAAGAACCGCTTCCTCGGGGTAGCACTCGACGGCGGCTTCGCAACGCATGTACTGGTACCGGACGAGAAGTATCTGCTCGATTACGATCCTCTGCCGATCAACATGGCGGCGACACTGATGTGCTCGGGCATCACCGCCTATGGCGCGCTCAAGCGTCTCGTCGACCGCCCACGACAGCGCAACCTGCTGCTGGTCGGTCTTGGCGGCGTCGGCATGGCGGGCCTCGCGCTGGCGCAGGCGATGTTCAAGCAACCGATCTCGGTGGCCGATCTCAACCCGGCGGCACGCGAAGCCGCGCTGAAGAACGGCGCGGCCTTCGCCTATGACCCTTCCGAGCCCGATGTCGCTAGGCGCATGGTGAAGGAAAACGACGGCGGCTTCGACGGCGTAGTCGACTTTGCCGGCAACGACAAATCCATGAACTTCGCGGTGGCCACAGTGGCGCGCGGTGGCAAGATCGTGGTGTCCGGCCTGATGGGTGGCGAGTTCAGCCTGCCCATGGTGCAATGGATCTACAAGCGCATGACCATCGAGGGCTTCATGGTCGGCACGCTTGAGGAAGCCAAGGAGCTGATGGCTCTGGCCCGCGCCGGCAAGCTCAAGCCGACGCCGATGAAGGCGGAGCCGATGGGCGATGCCCAGAAGTGGATCGATGAACTTCGCGCCGGGAAGGTCGTCGGCCGGATCATGCTGACCAACTGAATTAGGCTGCACTCAGGCTCTGGCCCGGATTGCGCTTCATGCGATCCGGGCTAGGATATGTCCCATTGCAGGATGGGATTGATGGACCATTTCGTCCAACCGGTCAGGTCGCTTGCGCGAATTGCCGCGCTGATGGCCCTGACGTTGCTGCTCTCGGCCAGCGCTGCATTGGCCGAGAAGCGCATCGCGCTTGTGGTCGGAAATTCCGGCTACCAGAACATCACCCGCCTCGATAATCCGAAGAACGACGCGAAGCTGATGGCGGAGACGCTGAGCGGTCTCGGCTTCACGCTGATCGGCGGCACTGCGCAATTGGATCTGGACAAAAGCGCACTCGATCTCGCCGTGCAGAATTTTGGACGGCAGGTTCAAGGCGCTGACGTTGCTCTATTCTATTACGCGGGCCACGGCGTGCAGGTCAGCGGTTCCAACTACCTCGTGCCCGTGAATGCCAATCCGACCCGCGAGGCGGATGTCGATTTCCAGATGGTCGATATTAATCTGGTGCTACGCCAGATGCAGGGCTCCGGCACGCGCCTCAACATGGTCATTCTCGATGCCTGCCGGAACAATCCGTTCGGGTCGCGTGGCCTGCGTGCCTCTGAGGGCGGCCTCGCCCAGATGCGCGCACCGGAAGGAACGCTGATTTCCTACGCGACCCAGCCCGGCAGCGTGGCGCAGGACGGCAGCGATGGTAACAGCCCCTATACCAAGGCACTGGCGACCACTGTGCGCCAAGCCGGTCTCGATATCTTCCAGACCTTCAATCAGGTCGGCCTTGCAGTGAAGCGCGCCACTGGTGGCTCGCAACAGCCATGGGTGTCGTCATCGCCGATCGATGGCACATTCTACTTCGTCGCTCCTCCCGCACCCGTGCCACTCGTCGTGCCGCAGAAGCCTGTGCAGGAAGCACGCCTTCCCGATGCACCGCGGATCGACTTCGACAAGCTGCTGATCACCGACCCGGTCAAGCTTACGGAAATCAGCGACCGACTTTATGAGCTGAATTTCGATCCCGAACCGCTGAACAGCAAGAATGGCATCGCGGTGGCGATCCGCGATTTCCAGGTCAAGGGCGGCATGCCACCAACGGGAGAGGCGACCGAGGGCCTGCTGCAGCGTTTGCGCAGCGCGAGCGACCAGAAGCAATGGGGCTCGATCGTCTACGACATCAAGAACAAGAAATGGGGCATGTCGTGGGATCAACCGTCCCGCAAGTCAGCCGTAACCAAGGCACGCGCCCAATGCGGCACGGCTCCCTGCCCGCTCGAACTGTCGTTTTACGGAGCGAATTGCGGCGCCTTCGCAGCTCTCGGCGGTAACTGGTCGCTTGTCGCGCGGCCCACGCTTGCGCAAGCGCGCGATGCGGCCATCGATCAATGCACCAAGACAGGAAAATCATGTCCGATCGTCGGCGCCATCTGCGCCAACGCCACGATGGGGCCTGACGCGAAATTGTAACTTCAATCTGTTTTTGAAAGTTATTGAACATGATTTTTCGATCTGTACTTCTGTTTGGTTTGGCCATTCTGACATTTTCGGAAGACGCAGCTCTGGCACAGGGCGCAACAGGTGGCAGCCTTGGCAACGACAGCAAGACGCTGTCGGGCTCCTCCCCCGAGTCCCGATCGGCGGCGCCTGCCCAAGGCGAAAGCTCCGAGCGCCGCGCGCCGCGCCGTCAAACCACCTCGCGCAACCGTGGTGAGGGGGCGGGAGGCGGCGGAAATTTCGACGGCGCCTGGTCGATATCGAGCGCAGGCACCTCCGGCTGTTCCGACACATTCACGGAAAACTTCGTCGTGGCCAACGGAAGGATGATCGGCAAAGACGGCAGCGCCGCGGTAGGTGCCAACGGGGCAGTGCGTGGAAGCGGAAATTACAGCGGCATCCGCGTCACCAGCCAGGGTCGCCTCTCCGGCCGTACCGGTTCGGGAGTTTTCCAGCGATCCGATGGATGTTCGGGCCGCTGGGTCGCGAGCAAGCAGTAACCGCCCATGACACCCCGCAGGTCATCATGAAATCCGTCATCCTCCCCTGTCTGCTCATCATCGCACTCGGCGGCAGCCACGCATGGAGTCAGGGCGCGACCGGCGGCAGCCTCGGCAATGACAACAAGTCGCTGTCCGGCTCGTCCTCCGAACCGCCTGCCGCCAAGCCAGCCCGCCGCGAGCGATCCGAGCAGCGTGCAGCTCCGGCCCGCCGCGACTCTGGTGACGGCGGCGGCAGCGCCGCCAGATTCGATGGCACCTGGCTGATCGCATTCATCGGGCAATCGTCGGTGTGTGCGGGCAAGACCGCCAGCAGCACATTGACGATCTCCGGTGGGAGCGTTGGCGGAGGCGGCAGCATTAGTCCGAGCGGTACATTGCAAGGGGTCGGCAGCAGCGGCAGCGTGAGCGCGGTCATGACCGGCCGCCTGTCCGGCCGCGGTGGCGGCGGTTCGATGCAAATGTCGAATGGCTGCAGCGGCCGATGGACGGCCAGCAAGCAGTGAGCTTACGGCCGTCTCGCTACGCCTTGCGCTGCGGTCGCATTGCCTCACCGATCGATACGACGATGGCGCAGATCGCCACCAGCACGATCGATGCTGCGGATGCGGCCGGCAAATCAGTCCCCGTCTCCGAGATCTTGCTGTAGAGCACCAGCGGCAGGATATTCACCTGCGTGCCGGCCAGTGCCAGCGCCGTGCCATAAGCGCCAACAGCAACGGCGGCGGTCAGACAATAAGCCGCGATCAGGCTCGGCAATATCTGCGGCAACATCACCTCGATCAACGTACGGAAACTCCCCGCACCGAGCGAGCGCGAGGCGAGCATCTGGTTGCGATCGAAATTGCTAATCGCCGGCAGCACGATCAACACGACGCGCGGCACCAGATAGTAGGAGTAGGCCAGTCCCAGTCCTACCGGTGAGAAGATGAAACCGCCGATCACCGCGGGATCGAAGCCGAGCTTAGCCAGCAACAATGTCACGAAGCCGGCGCGGCCGAGCAGCAGGATAAAACCGTAGGCGACGATCAGCCCCGAAAATGTCAGCGGCAGCGAAATCGCGATAAGCGCTGCCGTCCGTAGGCCCGGCGCGAACCGCACCAATGCAAGCGCTACGCAGAAGCCGACGACAAGCGAAAACAGCGGTGCCACGGTGCCCAGCACCATCGTGCCGCGCAGACCGTTCCAGAACACCGGATCGCTCGCCAGGCGGCTGAAGGCGCTGCCGCCGTCCGCGAAGGCGCCGACGAGCACCGCACAGACGGGGATCAGGAAGAACAGTCCCAGCACCACGCTGCCGGGAACGGCAAAGGCGGCGAGCATGGATGTCGGAACGCGCGCGCTCATCGTGGTCCTTGTTGCTGGATGACGAAAGAGGCAATCCCCGCGCTGACGCGGGGATTGCTCGTTAATTCAGTTTACTGACCGAGAACGGCCTTGGCCCAGCCGGCATCGATCTCGGCCTTCTTCGCGGTGGCCTTGGCTATATCCATCGCCTGCACCTGCGGCGCGGCCGGCATCTTGTCGGCAACGCTCGGCGGCAGGCTGACACCGGGCACAGCCGGACGCACATAGCCCTCGGCGAAGATCTTCTGGCCTTCTTCGCTCATGATGAAGTTGAGCCAGAGCTTGCCGGCATTCGGGTTCGGACCGTTCTTCACCAGCGAG
Organism: Tardiphaga sp. 813_E8_N1_3; assembly: GCF_051811025.1. Lineage (NCBI taxonomy): Bacteria > Pseudomonadati > Pseudomonadota > Alphaproteobacteria > Hyphomicrobiales > Nitrobacteraceae > Tardiphaga > Tardiphaga sp. 813_E8_N1_3. The sequence continues at coordinate 2,335,559 of NZ_JBPWQE010000001.1, read as the reverse complement.
ATCGCGTATGGCGCGGCGGCCGACGCTTCCTTCGGAATCACGACGGACACGCCATCGCCGAGACCGTCGGTGAACTTGGCTTTCAGGCCATCGTTCTCGTAGCCGATCCAGATTGGAATCTCACCCTTCAGGAACTGTGCGTAAGGCGTGGTACCGACAGTGCGCAGCACATTGCCGGCCTTGGTCAGCTTGCCCAGATAGTCGATGCCCGGCGCGACATTGTCCATGCTGCCGCCATTGCCGAAGGCTGCGGCGAAGGCAACGACCTGGCCCTGCCCGGTCGAGCGCGGATCCTGATACACGATTGCATTCTTGTATTCAGGCTTGAGCAGATCGGCCCAGCTCTCCGGCACGTTCTTGACCAGCTTGGTGTTGACCAGGAAGGCCACGCTGAGCGTGTGGATGGTGAACCAGCGGCCATCGGCCTCGCGAAGCGGCTCGGCAAGCTTGTCGAAATTGACCGGCTTGAAGCCATCGACCACGCCGGCCTTTGCTGCATCGAGCGCAGACGCCGCAAAGTAATAGGCCGTATCGGCCTGCGGACGATTGCGCGCCTTGTCGAGGGCAACGACGGTCGCAGCCGAACCGAGGTCGTTATAGACCATCTCGACGCCCGGGTAGCGCTTCTGGAAAGCCTTGAACTGGTTAGCCCAGTTGGCCCAGGTCGGTCCGGTATCGAACGACACCACGAGGCCCTCCTTGCGCGCGGCTTCGTACAGCGTCTTCTCGCTGGCATAGAGTTCGGCACCTTCGAAGGCCCATGCGGTTGGGCTAATGGCAATGGCGAGGGAAGCTGCGGCAACGCCGCTCAGAAACTTGCGTCGGTTCATGTCGATCTCCTTTATGAGGTCGGGGGAAGAAGGCGGATGGCATCGTGCGGGATCGTCACGCCGGTGATCGGCCCGCGCAGATGGGTTTCGAGACGGATGGCCCCGCCGGCGACGGCCATATCGATCCGCCTGACAGGACCGAGATAGCGGTCGGCCGACATGCTGCCCGCGAAGCAGCAGGGATTACTCGCATCGACCGGCCCGGTGATCGGCTCGACGCGCTCGGGCCGCACGAACACAGTGACCTTCGCACCAACACTCTTGCCCTGCGTGTTACAGGCCAGCGCGCCAATCGGCGTTGTCACCATGCCATCGCCGGAGACGCTGCCGGACCACAGGTTGGATTGACCGACAAATGCCGCGACACTGGCATCGGCGGGCGTCTCATACAATTCGCGTGGCGTCCCGACTTGCACGATGCGGCCGTCGCGCATCATCACGACCTTGTCGGCGATCGACAGCGCCTCTTCCTGATCATGCGTCACCAGCAGTGTCGCAATGCCGGCCTGACGCTGCACGCGCAGAATTTCGTCGCGCATTTCCAGCCGCAGTCCCGCATCGAGCGCCGATAGCGGCTCATCGAGCAGAAGACCTTGCGGCTCGAACACCAGCGCACGCGCCAGCGCGACGCGCTGTTGCTGACCTCCGGACAATTCGGCTGGATAGTCTTCCGCGCGCTTGCCCATGCCGACACGTCCCAGCATCTCGATGGCACGCGCGCGCCGAACCTGTTTGGCGATACCGCGCACCTTCAGTGGATAGGCGATGTTTTCCCAGAGACACATATGCGGGAACAACGCATAGTTCTGAAACACGACACCCAGACGACGCGCCTCGGGCAATGACGCGCCGACGTCCTTGCCATCGATCAGGATGCGCCCGGTGTCAGGCTTGAGGAAGCCCGCCAGCAGTTTCAAAATCGTCGACTTGCCCGATCCCGACGCGCCGATGATCGCCAGCAATTCGCCGCGGCCAATCTCCAGGGCAATGTCGAACACGCCAGTGCTCGTGCCGGGATACCTGTAGCTCACTTGATCGTATCGCAGCGTCACGCGCCTGCCCCCACTTTACGCCGGCCGGTGACCCGCGCCGTCAGCCCGCTGGTCAGCGATGCGATCATCGCAAGCCCAAGCAATACGACGGTGGCTGCGCAGGCAAAGCCCGTCGCGCCGTAGAATGCCTGCAGCAGCACCACAGGATAGGTGCGCGACAGAAAGCCAGAGACCAGATTGGATAACTGAAATTCGCCGATCGACAGCGCCGCCACTGTCAGCATGCAGGATAGCAGGCTCGTATGTAGCTGCGGCAGCGTGACGTCCCACATGCGTGCCGGAAACGACGCGCCGAGCGTTGCGGCCGCGTGCTCATATTCGGCGAGCCCGAGCTGATCCATATCGGCAACAAGAGCCGTCACCGTATAGGGCAGCGTCAACACGAGATGCCCCGCCGCCAGTAGCCAGAAACTGCCGAGCCATGGCAATGCGTCCGACGAGAAGACGAGGATGAAGCCGAAAGCGAGAACCAGCTCGGGCACGGCAATCGGCATTAGCGTGACTATCCGCGCCGCGAGCCGCACACCACCCCGCGCGCCGGCATGAATGGCGTAAGCCAGCGGCAGCCCGATCAGGATGTTGAGGATGCAAGTGGTCGCGACGATCTTCAGGCTGGTGGTGAAAGCGCGGCGAAAGCTCGGGTCGCCCGCGACTTCCTGATACCAGCGCCAGGTGAAACCCGACGGCAGAAGCGTGCCGCTCCAGACTTCTCCAAAAGAGCCGACGAACAACAACAGGACTGGCGCCGCGAGAAAAATCAGATAGGCGATCGCGACGAACGGCACGAGCCATGTCCCCTGTCAAATGTGATGCTGAAGTCTGCGCCTCAGTATAACGGCGGCATATCAGTTTTATGACAGGGCGGCAAAGTTATGCATTTGCGAGAAGGCGTGCTGCGATGCGAGCGATGACGCCGTCGACATCAGCGACCCGCTCGACAGTATTCACCTCAGGCGCATCGACCATCGCCAGCACCAGACGATTGAATTGTAGTCCGAGCGCCATCTCCGAGAGTGTCCCGACACCTCCGCCAATCGCGACTAGCACCAGACATGCGCGCGCGATAATGGCATTCCGAGCGGGGCCGATGCCCGTTGCGATGGGGATCGCAACATAGGGATTGGCTGCGTGCCACTCCTCATCGGGCAACAGGCCGACGGGCATGCCGCCCTCCTGTGCATGGCCCTTGCACGCCGCTTCCATCACGCCGTTCTTCCCGCCGCACAACAGTTGCAGGCCATGGCGCGCCAATGCCGCGCCCATCTGTTCGGCGAGATCGTATTGCGCTTGTGTCGCGTCTCGCGGCCCAATGATGCCGATGGGCACACAGCGCAGCTTGCGCGTTACTGCAAGTCGCAGCAACGCCTCGGAAGCCGTCACAGCTTCACCGCCCTGCTCCACCGCATCATCACGCCATGTCAGCGCGAGCGGATCGAACAGCCGTGCACCATCGCTGAGCTGCTGCGTGCGCTCATTCCAGAACAATGCCTGCATGGTATTAGCCTTCGAGTTCTTGCTGCAATCCGCGCACGAAAGATGTCAGTCCGGTACGGCGCTCACGCTTCAGGCGCTCGGCCTTGAGGATCGACTGCACCTCGCTATAGGCCTCCTCTACATTGTGGTTGATGACAATGTAGTCGTATTCGGCCCAGTGGCTCATCTCATGGCTGGCACGGCTCATGCGCCCGCGGATCACTTCGTCGGAATCCTGCGCACGCGTATGCAGACGCTTTTCCAGATCGGCTGCTGAGGGCGGCAGGATAAAGACGCTGACGACGTCGGCCCGGGCCTTCTCGCGCAATTGCTGCGTACCCTGCCAGTCGATATCGAACAGCACGTCATTGCCGGCCGAGAGCGCGGCTTCCACCGGCGCACGCGGCGTGCCGTAGCGGTTATCGAACACCGTAGCCCATTCGAGCAGTTCATTGCCCTTGGCCATCTTCTCGAAGCGCGGCTTGTCGACGAAGATGTAGTCCTTGCCGTCAACCTCGCCGGGCCGCATCGGGCGCGTCGTGGCCGAGACCGACAGTTGCAGTCCCGGCATCCGGTCGATCAGCAGCCGCGTCAGCGTCGTCTTGCCGGCGCCGGATGGCGATGACAGCACGAACATCAGCCCGCGCCGCTCGACTCCGTCAAAGCCAGCTTCTTGAGAATTTCGGCTGCCCCCGGACATGGTCACTCCAGATTCTGTACCTGTTCACGGAATTGCTCGACCACGTTCTTCATTTCGAGGCCGGTGCTGGTCAATTCCAGGTCGTTGGATTTCGAGCAGCAGGTGTTAACCTCGCGGTTGAACTCCTGCGACAGGAAATCCAGCCGCCGTCCCACCGGACCGCCTTTCTTGATCATCTCGCGCGACTGCGAAATGTGCGACGCGATGCGGTCGAGCTCTTCGCGGATATCGGCCTTGGTCGCCATCATCAGCGCTTCCTGGTTCAGCCGATCACTATCGAAACGATCCGACGCTTCCAGCAGCGTCGCGATCTGTTCGGCGAGCCGGGCACGGATCGCCTCGGGCTTGCGGCCGGGTGCGACCTCGGCCTTTTGAGATAGCGCCTCGATCTCGCTCAGACGCTGGGACAGGAGTTCGCCGAGCGTCGTGCCCTCGCGCTTGCGCATCGCGACCAGCGCGATCAGCGCCTCCTCGAACGCTGCAGCGACAGCAGCCTTCGCCGCCTTGTCCTCAGCCTCATCCGTCTCGGGCTCGACCACTTCGATCACGCCCTTGATATTCATCAGGCCGTCGACGCTCGGCGCGACAGCATCAATCTTGCTGGCCAATTCGGCGGCAATACGCAGCACCGAATTCAGCACCTCTTCGTTGATCCGCACGGTCGAAGCCGCATTGCTGCGCTTCACGGTGAGGTTCGCGTAAACCGTGCCGCGCGACAGCACTTCAGTGGCGCGCTTGCGGGCGACCGCCTCGACTTCGTCGAAGCCCGGGGGCATCCGGAAGCGCAAGTCGAAGCCCTTGGCGTTGACGGACTTCAGCTCCCACTCGAAGCTGTAAGGCCCGCTGGTGCCGTGGCTTCGCGCAAAGCCGGTCATGCTCGACAACGCCATCGCGGAACGTCTCCAAAGAATACGAGTAAGATTCGCAAGGCGCGAACCGGCTCAGGTTAGGGCCTTTTCAGGCCAAGGGGAATTCGAAGCAGAAGCCAGCGCAGGCTTGGTGGTACGGCCTATTGCTGAACAACCGGCGGTGTACCCGTCGACTGCGCAGCGCCCTGACGAGCCGGCGCGACGGGCGCAGGAGCCGTGCGGGCGCGCTGCTTGGCCGGTGCGGGCCTGGCCGGGCTTGTACCCGTCGCGGCGGCAGGATCCGTAGCCGCTCCGGTAGGCGCAGCAGCAGCCTCTTCCGGCGGCTCGACGGCGTCGTTCTGGACGGCCTTCTCGAGGGCGCGCAGCTTGCTGACGTTCTTCTGGTGCGCGTCGTAGGTTTCGGTGAAGGCGTGACCGCCGGTGCCATCGGCCACGAAGAACAGGTCGCGGGTGCGTGCCGGATTGGCGGTCGCCTCGAGCGACGCACGGCCTGGATTGGCGATCGGGCCCGGCGGCAGGCCTTCCACCACATAGGTGTTGTAAGGCGACGGCTGCTGGATCTCGCTGCGCTTGATCGGACGGCCGAGCGTGCCCTTGCCGCCAACGATGCCATAGATGATCGTCGGATCGGACTGCAGCTTCATCTTCTGGCGCAGACGGTTGGCGAACACGGCGGCCACGCGGCTGCGCTCGTCGGCGCGGCCGGTTTCCTTCTCGACGATCGAGGCGAGCGTCACCAGTTGCTCCGGCGTCTTCGCCGGAATGTCGGCGTTACGGCGCTCCCAGACTTCGGCCAGCACGCGCTTCTGCAATTGCTGCATGCGCTGGATCACCTGGTCGCGCGGCGTGCCACGGGGGAATTTGTAGGTCTCGGGCAACAACGTGCCTTCGCGCGGCATTTCACGGATCGAGCCGGTGAAGATGTCGTTATCGGTCAAACGCGCGACGATCTGCTCGGAGGTCAGGCCTTCGGGAATGGTGATAGAGTGTTGCACGACCTTGCCTTCGACGATGGTCCCGATGACGTCGCGCAGATTGGCGTTCTTCTGGAACAGATATTCGCCGGGCTTCAGCTCGGAACTGGCCTTCAGCGCAAACACGGCGCCGATGAAAACCCAGCGATTGGTGGAGATCACGCCTTCGCGCAGCAACGCTTCAGCGATGTCGCCCTTGCCCGCACGCGCGGGGATATTTACGACCTTCTCTTCCTGCAGCGGTCCCGGCGCTTCCAGCGCCTGGCGACCATAGACATAGGCGCCACCTGCACCGAGCATCGCGACGATAATGATGGTGATGATGGCATTGCCGGCAACCACGAGCGGATTGCGCGCATGATCGGAACGCTTCGGCGGCGGCGGAACCTGCTCCGGCTCCAGCGCGGCACGCGGGCTCCTCGGCGAAATGGGCGGCCTCTCACTCATCGATAGTACCTGATCCTGTCGGTTCAATCGTGACGGGGACAAACACGATCCCCGTCAATAGCATACGCCCAGTGTAGGAATTTGCGCGGAATACGGCGAAACGGTGGAGGTTCTCTAGCCAGCCACGCGCTGCAGGATCACGGACGCATTAGTACCGCCGAAACCGAATGAATTCGACAAGGCAATATTGATCTCGCGCTTGCGCGGGGTCAACGCGACAAGATCGATCGCGGTTTCCACCGACGGATTGTCGAGATTGATCGTCGGCGGCGCGATGTTATCCCGAATCGCAAGCACACAGAAGATGGCTTCGACCGCACCGGCCGCACCGAGCAGGTGGCCGATCGACGACTTCGTCGACGACATCGACACTTTCGACGCGGCATTGCCGAGCAGGCGCTGAACCGCGCCGAGTTCGATCTCGTCGCCAAGCGGCGTCGAGGTGCCGTGCGCATTGATGTAGTCGATGTCGGCCGCGGCAATGCCGGCGCGCTTCATCGCAGCGTTCATGCTGCGGAACGCACCATCGCCATCGGGCGTCGGTGAGGTGATGTGGTAGGCATCACCAGACATACCGTAGCCGATGATCTCGGCGTAGATGCGCGCGCCGCGCGCTTTGGCGTGTTCATACTCTTCGAGCACGACGACGCCGGCGCCCTCGCCCATGACAAAGCCATCGCGGTCCTTGTCGTAAGGGCGCGACGCCTTCTCGGGCGCTTCGTTGAAATTGGTCGACAGCGCGCGTGCTGCCGCGAAGCCGGCCATCGCCAAACGGCTGATCGGCGACTCGGTGCCGCCGGCGACCATGACATCGGCATCGCCGAGCGCGATCAGACGGCTGGCATCGCCGATCGCGTGCGCGCCGGTCGAACATGCCGTGACGACGGAGTGATTGGGGCCCTTGAGGCCGTGCTCGATCGAGACATAGCCCGAAGCGAGATTGATCAATCGGCCGGGAATGAAGAACGGCGACACTTTGCGCGGGCCACGTTCTTTCAGAAGCAATGCGGTATCGGCAATGCCAGACAGACCGCCGATGCCGGAGCCGATCATCACGCCGGTGGCGCAGCGATCGTCTTCATTGTCGGGGTGCCAATTGGCATCGTCGAGCGCCTGCTTGGCGGCGCACATCGCATAGATGATGAAGTCGTCGACCTTTCGCTGGTCTTTCGGCTCCATCCATTGGTCGGGATTGAAGGTGCCGCCCGTGCCGTCGCCGCGGGGAATCACGCAGGCGATCTGGCTGGTGAGATCAGACACATCGAATGTATCGATGCGTTTTGCGCCGCTCTCACCGTTGAGGATGCGCTTCCAGGTCGGCTCGACGCCGCAGCCAAGTGGCGACACCATGCCAAGGCCTGTGACGACCACCCGCCTCATTGTCGTACCTCCACGGCCCATGCTTGAGCCGCCCATCTTTGAGTCAATGCGTCTTGAGCAAATACCTGCGCTTCACAGCAAGAAGCCGGTGGATCGCACAAACGCAATCCGGCCGGCTTCAAAATGTGTCGCGCGAAGGCGTCAGCTCTTTGCGTTCTTCTCGAGAAACTTGGTTGCGTCGCCGACGGTCAGAATCGTCTCGGCGGCGTCGTCCGGAATCTCGCAGCCGAACTCTTCTTCGAACGCCATCACGAGCTCGACCGTGTCGAGGCTGTCAGCGCCGAGATCATCGATGAAGCTCGCGGCATCGACCACCTTCTCGGGTTCAACACCAAGGTGTTCAACCACGATCTTCTTCACTCGCTCGCCAATCTCGCTCATCGTTCAACCTCGTAATTGTTACATTGGGCCCGTCCGCAGACGATACGAGCCATCGTGGAGCGTTTAACTCGTTAAACCTTGCACAGTTGCGCGTCTTAAGGATTGACCCCGTCGTCCCGGACGGAGCCTCGCGAAAACGGCAGGCTCGTCCCCGCCAATATACAGGGTTTCAAATTCCTGCAATGGCCTTCTTTGCCCCACCGTAGAGGCTTCGGTTACCATACTTCATTTGGCTTGGCCACATAGCTCCACGGCCGTCCAAACCTCAATTAAATCACGGCGTTGGGGTTCCCCGACGCTTAGATCATGGCCATGCCGCCATTGACATGAATCGTCTGTCCGGTGACGTAAGCCGCCTCATTTGAGCTCAGATAGACCGCTGCTGCCGCAATATCTTCCGGCGAGCCGAGACGCCCTGCCGGCACCTTGGTCAGAATCGTTTCGCGCTGCTTGTCGTTCAGCACATCGGTCATCGGCGTTGCGATGAAACCGGGTGCAATGCAATTGGCCGTCACATTGCGCTTGGCGTATTCCGCACCCAGTGTCTTCATCATGCCGATCAGGCCGGCTTTCGCCGCGGTGTAATTCCCCTGCCCGGGATTTCCGGTGACGCCGACCACCGAAGTGATGGCGATGATGCGGCCGAAGCGCTTGCGCATCATCAGCTTGGTCGCGGCGCGTGCGAGGCGGAAGGTCGCAGTCAGATTGACGTTGATCACGTCATCCCAGTCTTCGTCCTTCAACTGGACGAACAGATTATCGCGGGTGATCCCGGCATTGCTGACGAGGATGTCGAGCTGGCCCATGGCTTTCTCGGCTGACGGCACCAATTCTTCGACCTCAGCGGCGTTGGAAAGATTGCACGGCAGCACATGCGTGCGATCGCCGAGCTTCGCGGCCAGCGTTTCCAGAACCGCCTTGCGCGTTCCGGACAGTGCCACCGTCGCGCCCTGCGCATGCAAAGCCGTGGCGATGGCTTCGCCGATGCCACCAGTCGCGCCGGTCACCAGCGCCGTCTTGCCTGTCAAATCAAACATCTTGTCTTCTCCTCTGGCCGCTTACGCCGAACGCGCTGCTGCGAGCGCATCCTTGGCGGCGGCGATGTCATTGGGTCCACCGACGGCGACGCCGACGGCGCCTTCGGCAATGCGTTTGACGAGCCCGCTCAGCACCTTGCCGGAGCCGACCTCAAGGAAACGCGTCACGCCCTGGCCTGCCATATAGGACACGCATTCACGCCAGCGCACGGTGCCGGTGACCTGCTCGACCAGGCGGCGGCGGATTTCATCCGGATCCGAGATCGGCGCGGCCAGCACGTTGGACACCAGAGGCACCACTGGCTTGTTGATCGTGACCTTGGCCAGTGCCTCCGCCATCACGTCTGCGGCGGGCTGCATCAGGCTGCAATGGAACGGCGCCGACACCGGCAGCAACATCGCGCGCTTGGCGCCCTTGGTCTTGGCGATCTCCAGCGCGCGTTCGACCGCAGCCTTGTTGCCGGACACCACCACCTGACCGCCGCCATTATCATTGGCAGCATGGCAGACTTCGCTCTGAGCGGCTTCTGCAGCCACAGCCACGGCGGTTTCGTAATCGAGCCCAAGCAACGCGGCCATGGCGCCGACGCCCACCGGCACGGCCTTCTGCATGGCCAGACCGCGGGTCCGCAGCAGGCGGGCCGCATCGGTCACCGAGAGGCTTCCGGCGGCTGCGAGCGCCGAATACTCGCCGAGCGAGTGGCCAGCTACGAAAGCGGCGTCCCGGGCGAGCGAGATCCCCGCTTCGGCCTCAAGCACCCGCATGGTCGCCAGCGACACCGCCATCAGCGCCGGCTGGGCATTTTCAGTCAATTGCAGGGTTTCGGCCGGGCCATCCCAGATAATGCCGGTGAGCTTCTCGCTCAGGGCCGAATCGACCTCGTCGAACACGGCCTTGGCCGCGGGAAATGCATCCGCCAGCGCCTTGCCCATGCCGACAGCCTGGGAACCCTGCCCCGGAAATGTAAATGCTGCGGTCATTGACGCCCCGTCATGTTTTTTGGCTTAAAGTCGTGCAAACGTGCGCCGTAAGACACTGGCATGACCTGGAATGTCAAGTTGCAGCACCCAGGAAGAACCCAAAATCCGGGTTCCCGCCCTTCCCCGGAATCCCGGCATTTGCCCCTGTTTCGCTTGCCATTGCCCCAAAAATCCGTATAAGGCCCCGATCCGCAGATCCCGGCCGGGAGCTGAACGGACGGTCACAGCAAAATCACACACAGGTTTGTTGAGATAGGGCCAGTCGGTCCGTCGTCCCGTGCTCCCGCCTTCTGAGCGATATCGAGTCCTTTCCATAAGGGTTCGAAGGGCTTGCCGCCGGGAAACGCGCTAACCTTGGAAAGGACAGCCATGCCTCTTTATGAGCATGTATTTCTCGCACGTCAGGATGCGAGCGCACAGCAGGTCGAAGACCTCACCACCCAGTTTACGGGCATCGTCGAGGGTCTCGGCGGCAAGGTCGTGAAGATGGAAAATTGGGGCGTGCGCTCCCTGACCTATCGCATGAACAAGAATCGCAAGGCGCACTTCGTGCTCCTGAACATCGACGCTCCGTCGGCGGCCGTTACCGAAGTCGAGCGCCAGCAGCGGATCAGCGAAGACGTTATCCGTTATCTGACCGTTCGTGTCGAAGAACACGAAGAAGGTCCGTCGGCCATGATGCGCAAGGCCGATCGCGATCGTGAACGCGACGACCGTGGCGGTGGCTTCCGTGGCGACCGCGAAGGCGGTGGTTTCCGTGGCGATCGTGAAGGCGGTGGCTTCCGTGGTGATCGTGGTCCGCGTCGCCCGCGCGACGACGAAGCAGCATCGGTTGAGGAGTAAGAATAATGGCTGAAGCTGGTGCACGTCGTCCGTTTTTCCGCCGTCGCAAGACCTGCCCGTTCACGGGTCCGAACGCGCCGAAGATCGACTACAAGGATTCCAAGCTGCTGATGCGTTACGTTTCCGAGCGCGGCAAGATCGTGCCGAGCCGCATCACTGCCGTCTCCGCCAAGAAGCAGCGTGAACTCGCCCGCGCCATCAAGCGCTCGCGTTTCCTCGGCCTGCTCCCCTACGTTATCCGCTAAGGCGGTTTTCGACCGGCGGCCTCTTGCCGCCGGTCGTTTCTATTTCTCATAAGGCTTCCGGGTCGTCCGGTCGCCGATGGTTGGGGCAAGTGCCTCTAACCGCTCAAAGGGGGCGGGACAGCTGATGATCGCAAGTCTTCTCATCGCGTTTGCCGCCGGCGCTGCCTCAGCGCTGATGTTCGCTTCGATCATTTCGGGCGCGTTGATTTCCCTTTTGCTGTTCTATCTCGCGCCGCTGCCCTTGATGGTGGCCGCTCTCGGCTGGGGTCCGGTCACCGCTGCCATCGGCGGCATCGCGGCCGGTACCTCGCTCGGCCTGCTGTTCGGCATGCCCTATCTCGCCGCTTTCGTCTTCACCGTGGCGCTGCCCGCCTGGTGGCTTGGCCATCTCGCGTTGCTTGGCCGTCCAGTGACGGCAGAAGTGCCCGGCGTGAACGGCGCCCCCGCAACGCCTCCCGTGGTCGAATGGTATCCGGTCGGCCGCATGCTGCTGTGGACCGCAGGTTTCGCCGCATTCACCACCATGGGTGCACTGCTGACTCTCGGCACCGATGGCGACACCATCGTCTCGGCGCTGCGGCGCGCTTTGACCCGCATCCTGGGATCGCGCGGCGGCGCCGGCGACTCCGAACAGATCATCAATGCGCTGGTGACGATCGCGCCGGCTGCCGCCGCCATCGTCGCGATCATGACGCTGACGCTCAATCTCTGGCTCGCCGGCCGCATCATCGTGACATCGGGCCGGTTGAATCGGCCGTGGCCGGAGCTGAAATCCGCAGCACTGCCGCCGATGACAATGGTCGCGCTGTGTCTGGCTATCGCGCTGTCCTTCATGGGCGGCATCATCGGCATCTTTTCGCAGATCGTCACCTCGGCACTGATGATGGCCTATGCTCTCACCGGCTTCGCCGCGCTGCATACGCTGACCATGGGCATGAAAAGCCGCGTGATGGTGCTGGGCCTGACCTACGCCATGGTGCTCGTCCTCGGCTGGCCGATCCTCACCATGGTGGGCCTCGGCCTCGCCGATGCCTTCTTCGGATTTCGACAACGTTTTCTCGCACGCAGGCCGCCGCCGTCGACGGTGGCCTGACAACTTCACCTCACCCACTACTCATTCAAAACTCAAAGGAGATCGATTATGGAAGTCATTCTGTTGGAGCGCGTTGCCAAACTCGGCCAGATGGGCGAAGTCGTCCGCGTCAAGGACGGTTACGGCCGCAACTTTCTGCTGAAGCGTGGCAAGGCGCTGCGCGCCACCGCCGACAACCGCGCCAAGTACGACGGCATGAAGGCTGACCTCGAAGCCAACAACATCAAGGCCAAGGCGGAAGCCACCACGGTTGCCGAGAAGATCAACGGCCGCAACGTCGTCATCATCCGTCAGGCGTCGGAAACCGGCCAGCTGTTCGGTTCGGTGTCGGTGCGCGACATCATCGCCACCTTCGAAGCCGACGGCGTCACCTTCGCCCGCAGCCAGGTGCTGCTCGACGCGCCGATCAAGACCATCGGCCAGCACAAGATCTCGATCGCCGTGCATCCGGAAGTCGAAGTCAGCGTCAGCGTCACCGTTGCCCGTTCGGCCGATGAAGCCGAGCGCATCAACCGCGGCGAAGACATCTCGAGCCGCCAGGAAGATCAGGACGCAGCCGCCGAGGCTCTCGCCGCCGCCGGTGAGTTCTTCGATCCGGACGCACAGGGCAATGCCGAAGAAGACAACGGCTAAATCCACGCCCGACGGAGCTTCTGCTCAAACGAGAAAAGCCCGGCCAATCTGGCCGGGCTTTTTTGTTCGGTCGTTCGAACCGCGACCGATGTTCTACTGCGAGATCGGCGGCACCGGCGGGCCTGACGAGGCCGGAGGCGCCGGTGGTGCAGCAGACGCCGGAGGCGGTGGTGGCGGCGCGGCAGGAGCCGGCGAAGGTGCCGCAGGGGCCGGCGCGGGCGCTGGTGGAGTTGCAGGAGGCGCAACCGCCGCCGGCGGTGGTGCGGCTGGTGGAGGTGTTGGAGCTGCAGGTGCCGGGGTCGGCGCTGCTGTGGGCGGAGACGCGGGGGCTGCCGGCGCAGGGGGCGCCGGCTCGGCTGACGCCGGACGGCTTTCCCCTTCAGGCGCCTTCGGTGCCGGCGTGACTGACGGAACGGGATCCGGACGAAGTGCCGGCGTCTCAGGCTTGGATTCGGGCTTCGCCTCTGGCTTGCTCTCCTCAGCGGGCTTCGCAGGCTCGGTCTTGGCCGGCTCCGGCCGTGGCTCAGCCTTTGGCTCAGACTTGGGTTCAGCCTTCGGCTCAGTCTTGGGTTCGACCTTGGACTCGTCCTTCACAGGTTCGGCCTTCGGCGGCTCTTCCTGATGGCGCCGCCCCTTCTTGCCGAGCTTCTGCTTCTGCGCAGGACGCTCCGCTTCTGCGGCAGCAGGCGACGGCGCGTCCGCGGGCTTGGCTACATCCGGTTTGGCTTCGGGATTTTCAGTTGCCGGGCGTGCCTGCCGCTTGGCATTGCGGCCCTGGCGCGTGCCGGGCTCGGCCTGAGCTGGCGCAACATCGGCCTCGGGCTTCGCGGCTTCCTGCGGACGCAGCCGACGGCCGGGCGGCGTTGCCTCGGGCGGCGGCGCAGCACCGGGCTTGGCATCGGCCGGGGCCGGCTTCTGCTCGGTCGTGAGCTCACGGCCCCGACGCGTCAGGTTATCCCCGGCAGGACGGCGGTCGGCAGCCCCGTTGGACACGACATAAGCGGCCAGCGACGCTGCCATGTCGGTGCTGGTCGTGTAGTGCTGGCGCAAGAAAGCCGGCAGCGCACCGGGCGCCACCGTCTTCAACAGCCCGCGCGGACTTTTGTGGCAAACGGCACAGCCGCCCGCGAAAATCTGGGAAGGTGATTTTCCGGCTTCGAGGTTTTGGGCCTGTGCCGGGACTGCCGCGAAGCTAATCAGGAGCATCACCGTCGCTAAACTGAGCGCTCGGCTCAACATTTCAATCTCCTGATGTGGCTAGCTTAATCACGCGGATCACCTTGTATCCGATTGTGACGTGAATGGAAGCATCGACATATCGCAACGATGTGATCGGAACAATCGGGATGGCGGCATTGCAGCGTGCGCATTGGCACAGGCGGTGCGCCGCTACTATCATCTACCCGAGAGCTAGGGAGACAGTTGATCTCGTGCACAGCGGGAAGTTACGCTGGTGGTTCGGCTTGCGCGTGATCGGATCATTGGGGTGAATTCCATGGACCGTCTGTTGCGTTTCTTCCTGAGTCAGTACATTCGCCGAGGGGCAATAACCTTCACAACCGCCTCGGGGCAACAACTCACCTTCGGAGATGGCTCCGGCCCTCCGGTATCCGCGCGTTTCGTTACCAAAGCTGCCCAACGCCGACTACTTCTCGACCCCGAACTGGCACTTGGCGAGATATTCATGGACGGGCTCCTGGTGATGGAGCGCGGCACCATCGCCGACCTCCTCGCCATCGCCCTGAACCAGCCCGACATGGCGCCCCGCTGGGCCAAGCTGCAATGGTGGCTCCGCTATATCCTGCGCCACGCCCAGCAGTTCAATCTCCGCAAGCGCTCGCGCAACAACGTTGCCCATCACTACGATCTGGACGCCCGGCTCTACTCCTTGTTTCTCGATGCGGACAAGCAATATAGCTGCGCCTATTTCGAGGGGCCGGATTCGACACTCGACGACGCCCAGCTCGCCAAGAAACGACACCTCGCAGCCAAGATGCTCATCGAAAAAGGCCAGCGCGTGCTCGATATTGGCTCGGGCTGGGGCGGGCTTGGGCTCTATCTGGCAGAAATGACCGGCGCCAATGTCACCGGCGTTACGCTGTCCACCGAACAGCTGCAGGTCGCCAATGCCCGGGCCGGCGAGAAAAACCTCAAAGACCGCGCGAAATTCCTGCTTGAGGACTATCGCGACATCCCCGGTCCATTCCACCGCATCGTCTCCGTCGGCATGTTCGAACATGTCGGCGTCGACCATTACGACACCTACTTCAAGCGATGCGCTGAACTCCTGACCGAGGACGGCGTCATGGTGCTGCACTCCATCGGCCGCCCTGAGGGACCCGGTATCACCAATCCATGGGTCGCCAAGTACATTTTCCCCGGGGGCTACATTCCTGCCCTGTCAGAAGTTCTCCCGGCGATCGAACGGGCCGGGTTGCTGGTTTCCGACATCGAGATCCTGCGGCTGCATTATGCCGAGACGCTCAAGGCATGGCGCGAGCGCTTCATGGCACGACGCGAGGAAGCCGTACGACTCTATGACGAGCGCTTCGCGCGGATGTGGGAGTTCTATCTGGCAGCATCCGAAATGTCGTTTCGCATGCAGAATGTGATGAACTTCCAGATCCAGCTCACCAAACGTCAGGACGTGGTGCCATTCACGCGGGATTATATTGGTCAGGAGGAAGAGCGGCTTCGGGCCAGAGAACGGACCCAGCAACCACGTCTGCAGATTGCCGGCGAATAGGCTGGGTCTAGTGCTGGAATAGGAGCGTCGCCTGCCGGCGGCGCAAGACAGGCCGTGGCCGCAAAATGGCGGGGCGCTGGAGCCGCGCTTTGGCGGCGGAGAGCGCTTTCGTATCGCATGGGACATTTTCAAGCTGCGCGGTGCGCTCGAATGTGTCGATCAGTGTGGACAACCACGCAGAACCGTCAGTTCCGGCAGTTTGGGTTCCGGCATCGGGATGCGGGTGACGCTGGCCCATGGATCTATCCTTCGCCTCTTATTCGCTTGAAGCCAACGCCCGGCTCCCCATGGGGTTCCGGCATTGCCGTGCCTGCCAACGGCTGGCTCTCTTATAAGTGCGAGAGATCGCCATCCGGTTCATGGGCACGTGGCAATTTTTCCGGGTTCCTTAAGCAATGATTCAGACCCCTCCCCTTGCTGCGGCCAAAGCGTCAAGCGCAATGCTTGGCTCGGCCGTAAATCCCGCCGGCCCGATGTGGGAATCGTGCATAAAGCCTGACCGCATCCTTTCGTTCGCCGCAGACGAAGCGCTTAGTCCAACGCCGCGCGTCACGACGCCGCTCATCCGCCCAATTCAGAAGACCCAATACAGACCATGGCCGCATTCGATTCGAACGTTCTCAAGCTCACTCCCGAGGCGGGCACCCCGGCCTATCGGTCGGCACCGCACAATATCGAGGCGGAACAGGGCGTGCTGGGCGCTATCCTGGTCAATAACGACGCCTTCTACCGGGTCTCGGACTTCCTCAAGGCCGAGCATTTCTTCGAACCGATCCACCAGACGATCTTCGAGACGGCCGCCGCCATCGTGCGCGCCGGCAAGATCGCCACCCCGGTGACGCTGAAGACATTCCTGCCGACCGACACGGACCTGGGCGGCATGACCGTGGGCCAATATCTCGCCCGCCTCGCCGCCGAAGCCACCACCATCATCAATGCGCAGGATTACGGCCGCACGATCTACGAACTGGCGATCCGCCGCCAGCTGATCAATGTCGGCGAGGACATGGTCAACGTCGCTTATGACGCACCGGTGGACTTCGCCCCCC
This sequence comes from Tardiphaga sp. 813_E8_N1_3, assembly GCF_051811025.1. Classification (NCBI taxonomy): domain Bacteria; kingdom Pseudomonadati; phylum Pseudomonadota; class Alphaproteobacteria; order Hyphomicrobiales; family Nitrobacteraceae; genus Tardiphaga; species Tardiphaga sp. 813_E8_N1_3. Next base: position 2,318,826 of record NZ_JBPWQE010000001.1, on the reverse strand, counting down.
GCGCCCAGATCGAGGACGCCGAGCGCCGGCTGTACGAGCTGGCCGAAGCCGGCCGCTATGACGGCGGCTTCCAGCGCTTCTCGCAGGCGATGACCACCGCCCTCGACATGGCCGCCAACGCCTATCAACGCGAAGGTAAACTCTCGGGCATTTCCACTGGTCTGCGCGACCTTGATGCCCGCATGGGCGGCCTGCAGCGCTCGGATCTTCTCGTGCTCGCCGGACGTCCCGGTATGGGCAAGACATCGCTCGCCACCAACATCGCCTACAATATCGCCGCCGCCTATCAGTCCGAAGTGCAGCCCGACGGCAGCATGAAGACCATCAATGGTGGCGTCGTCGGCTTCTTCTCCTGCGAAATGTCGGCCGAACAGCTGGCCACGCGTATTCTCGCCGAGCAGACCGAAATTTCATCGAGTGCGATCCGCCGCGGCGGCATCACCCAGAGCGAATTCGACAAGATCCGCGACTACACTATCAAGCTGCAGAACCTGCCGCTTTACGTCGACGAAACCGGTGGTCTGTCGATCTCGCAGCTCACCGCCCGAGCCCGCCGCCTGAAGCGGCAAAAGGGCCTCGACGTCATCATGGTGGACTATATCCAGCTGCTGCAGGGCTCGGGCAAGCGCTCCGACAACCGCGTGCAGGAAGTCACCGAGATCACCACCAGCCTCAAGGCGCTGGCGAAGGAATTGAACTGCCCGGTGGTGGCGCTGTCGCAGCTCTCGCGTCAGGTCGAAAATCGCGAAGACAAGCATCCGCAGCTGTCCGACTTGCGTGAATCCGGATCGATCGAGCAGGACGCCGACGTGGTGGTCTTCGTCTATCGTGAGGAATACTACCTGCAGGCTAAGGAGCCGCGAACCGGCACGCCCGAACACGAGAAATGGCAACTCGATATGGATCTTGCGCATGGCAAGGCCGAAGTCATCATTGCCAAGCAGCGTCACGGCCCTACCGGCACCGTCGACCTGCAGTTCGAAGGCCAGTTCACCCGCTTCAGCGATCTCGCCGGTGGCTCCCAGTTCCGCGCCCCCGAGGAGTGATGCGCGTGCGGTTGAACCGGGTCTGACGCGCGCTTATTGTGCGGCGCAGAAGATCGATCGCGTGATCCCATCGCGCAATCGCACCGCCTGATCTGTGTGCCAGGACAATTCGATGACCAGCGTCTCCGACCCGAAACTGACAGCTCCAGCCGCGACGGAGTTGCCCGCAGACGCCAGTGGCATCCTGACCATCGATCTCGACGCCATCGTCGCCAACTGGCGCAAGCTCGAAAAACACGGCGTGCCTGCCGAATGCGGCGCGGCGGTGAAGGCCGACGCCTATGGCTGCGGCGTCACCCCCGTGGTGAGCGCGCTGGCGAAAGCCGGCTGCAAGACCTTCTTCATCGCCACTTTCGACGAGGCCCGCGCCGCGCGCGCCGCTGCGCCTGACGCTGCGATCTATCTGCTGAACGGCTTCCCGCCGAATTCCGGCGATGCGCTGGCCGCCATCAATGTGCAGCCCGTGATCGGCGATCTCAACGAACTCGCCGAATGGGACATGTTTTGCCGCCGCACCGGCTGGAAGGGCGGTGCGGCCGTGCATATCGACACCGGCATGAACCGGCTCGGCCTCGGCCTGGTTGACGTCCAGGGCCTGATCCCGCGCCTCGGCTCGGGCGATCACGGCTTCACGCTGGTGATGAGCCACCTCGCCTGCGCCGAACAACTGCATAATCCGATGAACGCCCGGCAATATTCCAGTTTCCGCGAGGCTTCCTCGCTGTTCTCCGGCGTGCCGGCATCCCTCGCGAATTCATCGGGCATCTATCTCGGCGCAGCCTATCAGTTCGATCTGACGCGTCCGGGCGCTGCGCTCTACGGCGTCAATCCGACGCCGGAAGCCGACAACCCGATGGCACCCGTGGTCGATCTCAAGGTCCGCATCCTGCAGACCCGCAGCGTCGAACGCGGCGACAGCGTCGGCTATGGCGCCACCTGGATCGCGCGGCGTCCGACCAAGCTCGCAATCATCGCGGCAGGCTATGCCGATGGTTACTTCCGCGCTGCTGGCAGCAGCGACGGCACCCGCGGCGCCGAGGTGATTATCGCCGGCCAGCGCTGCCAGATCGCCGGCCGCATCTCCATGGACCTGCTTGCGGTGGATATCACCGACCTGCCCCACAACGCCGCGCGCCGCGGCCATCTGGCGACGCTGATTGGCGACGGCATCACCGTCGACGAACTCGCGCATCATTACGGCACCATCGCCTATGAGGTGCTGACCAACCTCGGCCGACGCTACCTGCGGGTCTACAAGGGCGATCACGGAGCAACCTCGTAGACAACGGCGGCGGCAATTGTCGTCACGTCCGGCCGACCGCACAACTCGGCGCGACATCGTCAGCGACAATAACTTAACACCTCTGTCGGTACAGTTGGCACATCACCCATTGACCTCGGCATGACTGAAGAACAGATGTCGCGCGCGCCTTCAGCCATGATTACGCGTTCCGCGCGGAGGCGCAGCGACACGGTCGAGGCTCAGGCGATCAGGCCACGGCCGGTTCTGCTGTGGCTGCTCATGCTGGCGGCGGCATTGCGGATACCACTGGCCTTCTGGCCGAACGTCCTTATGCCCGACGAAATCTATCAGTTCATCGAGCCAGCATGGCGGATACTTGGCCATGATTCCTTCATCTCCTGGGAATGGCGCTACGGCATCCGGGCCTGGACGGTTCCGACCCTGCTGGCAGCGCCGGTCGCGCTCGGTGATTGGCTGGTACCTGGCGGATTTGGCCAGTTCGTTGCGTCGCGGCTGCTGGCCGTACTGGCATCGCTATCGATCGTTGCAAGCGCCTGGGGATTCGGGCTGCGTATTTCGCGCCTTCATGCATGGATTGCAGGCTTCGTCACGGCGATCTGGTTCGAGTTCCTTCTTTTTGCGCCTCACACTCTCGGCGAGCCGCTGGCAACGGCGATGATTCTCCCAGCGGCCTGGTTGCTCACGCAGGCGATGCCGTCGCGCCAACAATTGCTCGGCGCCGGTGCGTTGCTTGCGCTCGCTTTCGTCTGTCGTTTCCAGTTTGCGCCTGCCATCGCGGTGCTGGTGATCGGCGCGTGCTGGCGGCACTGGCAGCGGCTGCTGCCTGTGACGATCGGCGGCGCGGTTGTGCTGATCGGCAGTGGCATCATCGATGCCCTGCATGGGGCCGTGCCATTCGCGTGGGTGATCGCCAACGTAAAGCAAAATCTGCTGCACGGTCGCGCCGACTCCTTCGGCACCGATCCGTTGCTGGCCTATTTCGGCGGTCTTCGGACGATGTGGTCGCTGGCGGCGCCGCTGCTGGTGCTGACCATCGCATTGGGCTGGAAACGTGCGCCCCTCCTGCTCGCGATGGCGCTGTCGAATTTCGTGTTCCACAGTCTGATCGGACATAAGGAACAGCGCTTCATCTTTCTCTCGGTGGCAATATTCATCATCATCGCTGCGCTCGGCTCGATGGACTTGACCATGCTGCTGCTACGCCGGCGGCGAGCGTTGCGTCGCTGGATGCTTCCACTGCTCGCTGCAATCTGGACGATCGTCTCGGTCACACTCGCCTGCACCGGAGACATGCCGCAACAGTGGTGGCGCGGCGTCGGCGCAGCGCAGCTCGCATCCAAGCTGCGCCATGATCCCGCGATGTGCAGTCTGGCGCTCTATGAGCTGCCCTATTTCATGCTCCCGGGTCGCGAACGGCTCGCGGGCGACAAGCCGGTCTATTATTTCGACGCGCAGGATCCCGCCGTGAACGGAAGCGCCTTGCAACCGATGCAGAAGGCACAGGGAAGTTTCAATCGAATCCTGTCGCGTCGTTCGTATGCATCGGATCTGCCAGCGAGTTTTATCCAAACGGATTGTGACATGCTCTATGACGTCGAGGTGTGCATCTATGCACGGAGCGGCCATTGCACTGCTGGCCCAGCCTCGTCATTCCGGCTGAATGATGTGCTGATCCGGCTTGATCTCTAAACGCCATGAATGCCCCATCGCACGGTGAACGTCAGCGCAAGAGCGCGGTCAAACATCGACCTTGAAACTGAGTTCGACCTCGGAGGCCGGCAGGCCGCCGCGCACGCCCCAGTTCTCCAGCGGCTGCTCGTTCAGCACGATCTTGATCTCGAGTTCCGGAACGCCGAGCGCCGCAAGGTTCTGCACGATCGCCTTGTAGAGGCTGCGCTTGGCCTCGATGGAGCGGCCGGCGAACATCGTGATCTCAACCCGCGTGAAGCGTTGCGAGCGCCCGGTCGGCACGATGCGGTGGGTCTCGCTATAGGTGTCAACCGTTACGTCGCGGTCCCAGTCGGGAATTTTGAGCGCCGCCAGCATCGCCGATTGCACGGCCTCGATGACCTCGATCTCGCGGCCCCGCGCCCAATCTCCGGTAACAATTCTTGTGACTGGCATCGCCCTCTCCCATCGGATCGGTTGCACCTACACGATTGGACGGCTCTTGTAACGTCCCGCCCTTGGGGAGTCGCGCCGTGAACTTCATCTTCGTCTGCACGGTCGGCCTGATCGCCGGCACCATTTCCGGGATCGTCGGCACCGGCTCGTCGATCATGCTGATGCCTGTGCTGGTCTGGCAGTTCGGGCCGAAGGAAGCCGTGCCGATCATGGCGGTAGCCGCCGTAATGGCCAACCTGTCGCGCATCCTCGCCTGGTGGCGCGAGGTCGACTGGCGCGCCACCGCCGCCTATTCGCTCACCGGCATTCCAGCTGCAGCCCTGGGCGCCCGCACGCTGCTGGTGCTGCCGTCGCATGTGGTCGATCTCACCATCGGACTGTTCTTCATTGCCATGGTGCCGCTGCGCCACTGGCTGGCGCGGCGCTCCTTCACCATCAGCCTGTGGCAACTCGCTCTTGGCGGCGCGATCATCGGCTATCTGACCGGCATCGTCGTCTCCAGCGGCCCACTTAGCGTGCCGCTGTTTCTGTTTTACGGCCTCGCCAAGGGCGCCTTCCTCGCTACCGAAGCCGCGAGTTCGCTCGGCCTGTATCTCAGCAAGTCTGTCACCTTCCAGCGGTTTGGCGCGCTCGGTCTCGACGTGCTTGTGAAAGGCCTGATCGCCGGCGCCTCGCTGATGGCCGGCTCGTTCATCGCCAAACGCTACGTGCTGAAACTGAGCGTGGAGACGTTCCGCCTGGTCATGGACGGGATCATGCTCCTGGCGGGCGCAAGCATGGTGCTGTCGGGGCTGAGGCTGATCTAGGGCGTGTACTCACAAATCACGGTAAGTATGTCCGCTATCCCGCGAATTGCAGGCTCAAACAGGACATCGTCTCGGGTCCGAAAAGCGCCAACAGGAGATTACCAAACAGCAGGCGGTTGGAAACTGGCGCTTTTTAAAGTTGTATCTATTACTTACAAGTACGTGCGACTGATGTTCATAGAAGGCGATCAACCAGCAACAGGTATTAGTATCGCGCGAATCCGCATGTCCAACGTGCGCAGTGCAACATAATCCTTTGCCTCGCCCCCTACAGTAATGCCAATCTTTCCAACATATTATTAAGGTTCGTCATCCACGCTGAAATCCGGAATTACATTTGTTTCATTTGTAACGACTACGTGGACGCTTCATGCGCGCGTTCTATGGAAGACTGGCCCGGCTGCCAGGATTTTCATTGGTGGTGCTCGGCGTCTTCTTTGCGACGTCGATCATCGTTGTGTTTTTGGTGGATCTGCAGGCGCGCCATCATGCGGCCCTCTCTGAGGCAAAAAGAACGGCGCTGAACATCGCCGAGATTCTCGCCGAACACACGGCGCTGACCTTTGAGAGTATCGATCGAACACTGCTCGAGGCCGAGAGAATTCGCGAAGATAGCCTTTCCGGAAAGTATGCAACGCCAGAAGCCGCAAATACCGCCTTGCGTCTTCTCAAGAAAGCCTCATCGATCGTCGTTGCCGTCGGCTGGACGGACGCCGCCGGTAACCTTCTGGCGCATTCCTACGATGGCACGCCGCCGCGAAGCAATATCGCCGACATGTTGCACTTCACGGCTCAACGCGATCAGGCCGATGGCCGGCTGTTTATTGCGCCACCCTATCCCTCGGCTATCACCGACAAATGGTTGACGGCGGCGTCGCGCCGACTAAGCAATGCCGACGGCAGCTTCGCAGGAGTTGTAACTGCGCCGCTCGACCCGACCCATTTCACGCAGGTCTATCGTGCGATTGATGTCGGCAAGGGCGGATCCGTGCTGTTGTTGCATCGCGCGGGCACGGGGCGCGTTCTTGCGCGGGTGCCCGCGAGAAAGGGAGCCATCGGAAAATCTTTCGCGGATAGCCCCCTCGTCTCCGAATATCTGCCAAAGTCGGAAGCGGGCTCCTACGAGACGATAGGCGTTATCGACGGCATCGCGCGCCTCGCGGGATACAAGGCTGTTCCCGGACTGCCGCTGGTCTTGGTCATCACATACGCCCGCAGCGAGGTGCTGGGACCGTGGCGCCAGCACCTTTACATGGTGGGCCCGCTCGTCGCCATGATCGTTGCCGTCATCTTGTTCGGCACGTTTCGGATCGTGCGCCAGACAAATAGTCTTGCCGTGAAAACAAGGATCCTGGAACGAACGAACATGCAGTTCGATGCTGCCTTGAGCAACATGTCGCTAGGGCTCTGCTTGTTTGACGCGAACAAGAATCTGGTGGTTTCGAATGGCCGCTTCCGCGAGATGTACGGTTTCCCGGAAGAACTCGTCAGGCCTGGAACACCCTTGTTTCGCATGCTGCAGGCCCTCAAAGATCGCGGAAAGCACGATTTGTCCATCGACGGGGATCTTCAGGAGATTCCGACGAAGCAAAAGCAGATTTTTATGTCTGCCGACGGTCGCGTGATTTTAATTCAACGCAGGCCAATTGCAGATGGCGGATGGGTCGCAACACATGAAGACATCACCGAGCAAAAGCGCGCACAGCGATTATTGACTGATAAAGCCGCTGAACTCGAGCGGATCAACATGCGTTTCGACGCCGCGATGAACAACATGTCGCAGGGTCTTTCGCTGTTTGATGGGGAACAGAGGATCATTCTTTCAAATGCGCGCTATGCGGAAATCTATCACCTCAGCGAAGAACAGGTGAAGCCAGGAACGACGCTGCGGCAAATCATTGAATACCGCCGGGCGCAGAGGACAAATTGCGAAATGGCTGCGGACGTCCTTGTCGACGTCAAGCTGAAACTGGAGAAAGAGGTCCAGGAGCTTGTCGACGGGCGCCTCATTTCGATGACGCGCCATCTGATGCCGAACGAGGGGTGGCTGGCGACGCATGAAGATGTCACTGCGCAAAAACACAGGGAGCAATTGCTGGCAACGAAAGCCGTGGAGCTGGAGCAGACGAACGAACGCTTCGACATTGCGCTGAGCAACATGTCGCAGGGTCTCTGCATGTTCGACGGGGCGAAACGGCTCGTTGTCTGGAATGATCGTTATGCGGAATTATACCAGTTGCCTGCAGCTTTGCTGAAAGTCGGGACGCCTCACGAGGCTATCATCGCCGATCGCGTCTCTCGTGGCATTCTCAAGGGCGGGACGAGCGAACCAGCCATCAGGAAAAAGATAGCTGAACTGGGTCAGCATTCGACAGATTCAAGCTCGGCCAGGGTCGATGAACTTGCAGATGGGCGATTGATACTCGTCACCCGACAGCCGATGAAGGACGGCGGTTGGGTTGCGACGCACGAAGATATCACCGAACGGCGGCGCGCAGAGGCCGAGATCGTTCACCTGGCGCGTCACGATGCGCTCACGGGACTTGCCAACCGAACACTGTTTACCGAAAAACTTGAGGAGGCGAGCAAGCGCCTTGGACGTCATGACGGTGGCTTTGCCGTGGTCATGCTCGACCTCGATAGATTCAAGACCGTCAACGACACGCTGGGACATCCCGCCGGGGATCGTTTGCTTGTTGAGTTCGCTCAACGGCTGAAATCATCGACTCGCGAAACCGATGTACTGGCCCGCCTCGGCGGTGACGAGTTTGCGATCATCCAGGACAGCGGCCCCAATCCGCAGGAGGGGGCAATCGTGCTTGCCCTCAGGATCATCGATGCCATTGCTCAGCCATTTGATCTCAACGGCCACCAGGCCAGCATCGGGACCAGCATCGGAATTGCCCTCGCTCCGGAACAGGGCGTCGATCCCGAGGACCTGTTGAGAAAAGCGGATCTCGCGCTCTACGACGCCAAGACGGGCGGGCGAAACGATTTCCGCCTGTTCCAGTCCGAAATGATCGAGGCTGCCCACTCGCAGAAGATATTGGCAAACGACCTGCGGGACGCGATCGCGCGAAACGAATTCGAGGTGCACTATCAGCCGGTGGTTGACGCCAAGACGCGGCAGATCCGCGGCGCCGAGGCGCTGGTCCGCTGGCGGCATCCGTCGAAAGGACTCATCGCTCCCGATCAATTTATTCCGCTCGCGGAAGCGACGGGGCTGATCCTTCCTCTTGGCGAGTGGATCCTGCGCCAGGCTTGCACGGATGCAGCGTCGTGGCCGGCTCACCTCAAGATCACGGTCAACATCTCTGCGGTTCAAGTCAGCAAGGGAAAATTGCTCGACGTCATGCTGGATACCCTGATGGAGACGGGTCTTTCGCCTGAACGGCTGGAGTTGGAAATTACGGAGACGGCTCTTCTCGAGAACGCGACGGCACATCTCGGGACGATACGGCAGCTGAAGAATCTCGGCATCTCCATGGCGCTCGATGATTTTGGCACTGGTTATTCAACGGCGAGTTATCTGACCAATTTCCCGTTCGACAGGATCAAGATCGACAAGTCCTTCGCACAAGGCGCTCCCAATCGCCGCGATTGCGCAGCGGTGGTGTCCTCGGTGCTTGCACTGGCTCGCGGTCTTGACATCGCAACGACGGCCGAGGGCGTCGAGACCGAAGAGCAATTTGAATATCTGCAGGCTGCGGGCGTAGACCTCGTCCAGGGCTATCTATTCGGTCGGCCCGTCCCGCTCTCCGAATTGGACCTGGATGCGGCAGGTTCATTTGAAACTGCTGACGGCGAGTTGTGCGCAGAGGTCATCACCGCAGGGAGATGACCACCGCGTTTCAAACAGCGATCAGGTGGGCCGCGCCGCTGCTGCAACGAAGCGCGACATCGGCCACAGCTCCGGAAGCACCATTTCCGCCGCCACCGGCGGCCTCCCACCAACGCAAATCGGCCGCCCAGAGGCGGCCGATCGCAGTCCTGAAAATCTGAGCTATTCGCGGCTTAGTAGCCGTATCCGTAGCTTGAGCCGAAGTTGAAGCCGCGATTGCAGGTCGAGCAGCCCTGCTGCACCGGTGCGTAATAGACCTGCGCCGGAGCAACCATCTGGACGCGCTGCTGGGTGGCATATTGTGCCGGGATCCGCTCGTAATCGACGCGCGCAGGCGCGACCATCACGGTCTTCGGCACCATCACCGTTTCATACTGGGCCGGCGTGCGACGCGCGACGGTGCGGCCGGGAGCGACCATGACAGTCTCTTCGACGGTGCGATACTGCGGCGGCACCACCTGCTGCTGATAGCAGGTCTGGCACGGCGGCGGTGTGTAGCAGTTATAGCAACCCGCCGAGGCCGCATTGGGCATCGTCATTCCGGCGACAGTGGCGAACATCGCAGCAGCAATCAGTTTTGTCATGATGAGACCCCGTGGCGAGCTTGTTTGAAATGAATTCGTATCGCTCTGATGCGCGACACTTAGCCAAGCACCACCACCGGTCAACGCGGTCCTGATATTTACCTTGATGAACGTGCTTAAGATTTGATGACGGCAACATACGAGCATGCCAAGGCAGACACATTGCACTGCGTTGGGATTCACAGCCGAGCACAGCGTGAGATCAATCGGTCCCCGCGGACTATCCTAATAGCCGTAGCGAGGCAGCCCGAAGATATGCTCGAACACACTCGGCTGGCGAACCACCCATTGGCCCGGTTCGCCCGTTCTCAGATCCCGCACATAACGCGGCGGCGCTTCCACATAGTAAAGCGGCGGCGGCGCGCGAATGCCGGTATCCATCGTGATGGGATAGTGCGCGGTGCCGGCGCGATAGCGCGCATCGCGGTAATCAGAGGCAAGTACCGGCGTCGCCAGCGTCGCTGCACCCAGCACGATCATCAAAATACGCACGGCACACCTCACGCTGACGTCACTGCGGTGAGGCTATCGGGCCGAGGTTAATGAAGGATTCGTCGCACGTGCAGTTCCACACGAGCTCCTGCGCGGAATGAATTAGACTCGCGAAGCGCTGGACTGCGGCTAAGCTGGTTGGTCGAGCAGCCTCGATTGCTCACCACTGCTTGCATCTGGATTCTGCTCGCGGCGCGTCTACCGAGCGTAAGCAATCACCAAGCTGAAGAAGGACCACTGCAGAGGCTGCACCTCCGGCATCGCCGCGGCAAAGGCGATCCAGGCCGACATTGCCGACCAGCTCTCGCGCGTCGGAATTTTGGCAACCGAATAGACCTTGCCCACGTGCCCGTCGATGCGTCCCACCCGGCGAGGCTGGCAAACCCTTCGAGAAGAAACTTGCAAATGCCCCGTTCAACCGCGTAGACCAAGAGAACAAACCAAAAACACCCACAGCCGCGATTCCTTCCGCCAATGGCCAAGAACCTCCTCTCCTTCGTCTGCCAGAATTGCGGTGCCGCCTATAACAAGTGGCAGGGCAAGTGCGACGCCTGCGGCGAGTGGAATTCGCTGGCCGAGGAGGACACCACCGGCGTCACCACGATTCCGGTCAGCGCGCGCTCCAAGCGCAAGGGGCGCACCTTCAATCTCGAAAGCCTGACCGGCCAGAGCGCAGACGCGCCGCGCATTCCATCGGGGATGGGCGAGCTCGACCGCGTCACCGGCGGCGGCTTCGTACGCGGCTCGGTGCTCCTGATCGGCGGCGATCCCGGCATCGGTAAATCGACCTTGCTGACGCAGGCCACCAGCCTGATGGCGCGTGCCGGCCACCGCGTGGTCTACATCTCCGGCGAAGAAGCGGTGGCGCAGGTGCGGCTGCGCGCGTCGCGTTTGGGCCTCGCGGACGCCTCGGTGCAGCTCGCGTCTGAAACCTCGGTCGAGGACATCGTCGCCACACTGTCCGAAGGCACGGTGCCGCGGCTGATCGTGATCGACTCGATCCAGACCATGTGGACCGACACGGTGGAATCCGCGCCGGGCACCGTGACCCAGGTCCGCGCCTCCGCGCAGGCGCTCATTCGCTTCGCCAAGAAATCCGGTGCCACCATCATCCTGGTCGGCCATGTCACCAAGGACGGCCAGATCGCCGGGCCGCGCGTCGTCGAGCATATGGTCGACGCCGTGATGTCCTTCGAGGGCGAAGGCTCGCAGCAGTTCCGTATCCTGCGCGCGGTGAAGAACCGCTTCGGCCCGACCGACGAGATCGGCGTATTCGAGATGACGGGGCTCGGCCTGCGCGAGGTCTCCAACCCCTCCGAGCTGTTCCTGTCCGATCGCGATCTCGGCTCGCCGGGCACCGCCGTCTTCGCCGGCATGGAGGGCACCCGCCCGGTGCTGGTGGAACTGCAGGCTCTGGTTGCGCCGACCACGCTGGGCACCCCGCGCCGTGCGGTGGTGGGCTGGGATTCATCGAGGCTGTCGATGGTGCTGGCGGTGCTGGAGGCCCATTGCGGGGTCAAGCTGTCGGGCTACGACGTCTATTTCAACGTTGCTGGGGGCCTGCGCATCAACGAGCCCGCCGCCGACATGGCCGCGGCGGCGGCGCTGGTGTCGTCGCTCTGCAACGCCCCGCTGCCGCCGGACGCGGTCTATTTCGGTGAGATCTCGCTGTCCGGCGCGGTGCGCCCGGTGGCGCAGACGTCGGCACGGCTGAAAGAGGCGGCAAAACTCGGCTTCGGCCGCGCAGTGCTGCCGGAATCGGCGCGCGGCGACCCCGGTGGCGATGCCGGACTGTCCCTCAATACCATCGGCGGCCTGACTTCGCTGGTCGCCGATATCGCTGCGCGCGGCGTCAAACCCACGCGCGACAACAGCAAAAGCACAGATGCCGAGAAAAATACCGTACCGGCGCGATTCAAGCGCCAAGACGGCTGACAGCGACGTGACCTGCGCTGCCGCGGCCGCTATAGAATGCGCGCGCGACAGACTGCGCAGATGTGCAACACGCTCCGTTAAGGCACTCTGCCGAAAGCGGAACAATGGTGTGATCTGGGGTGCTCCTGCGGCCGATAGCGGTTTTCCGGCCTTGCGAGACGTGCCATATCACCGTCACCTGAAACGGCAGCCTGTGCCGATTCGCGGTTTTTGATTCACGAGCGGACCTGACCAGCCGATGCCGATCACGATTCTCGACCTTGTCCTGCTCGGCGTCATGCTGATCTCTGGCCTCTTGGCCATGGTCCGCGGCTTCATGCGCGAGATCCTGTCGATCGCGGCCTGGGGCGCGGCGGCGCTAGTCACCCTGTTTGCTTTCCAGAAGCTGCTTCCGACCGCTAAAACTTATTTCAACAACGATACCGTCGCCAGCATCGTGGTGGTGGCCGGCGTGTTCATCGGCACGCTGATCGTGGTTTCGATCATCACCGTCCGCATCTCCGACATGATCCTGGATTCGCGCATCGGCGCGCTGGACCGCACCCTGGGCTTCCTGTTCGGCCTCGCCCGCGGCCTGCTGATCGTGGTCGTCGCCTTCCTGTTCTTCTCATGGCTGGTGCCGGACAAGCAGCGTCCGGACTGGGTCACGGGTGCAAAATCGCGCGTTGTTCTGCAAGGAACCGGCGATTGGCTGATGGCGCTCTTGCCGGATGACCCTGAAAACACCATCTTGAAGAGGTTCAAGAAAAACAAACCCGATGAGGATACGACCGACGCCGAGCCCGCAGCGCCCGGCGCCGCGGATGGCTATTCCAAACCTGCCCGCGACAGCCTGAAAAAGCTGATCGATGGCAAACCGGCGGGACGCTAGGCGTTCTTAGTTTCTCGCGACACCTGAAAGGCGCGATGGATCCGATGCAGAGCCCTTCCGACGACGCGAGCACCACTATGCGCAATCCTGATCTCGACGGCGACATGCTTCGCGAAAAATGCGGCGTGTTCGGTATTTACGGACATCCCGATGCGGCGGCGATTACCGCGCTCGGCCTCCACGCCCTCCAGCATCGCGGACAGGAAGCCGCCGGCATCGTCGCCTTCGACGGCAAGCGCTTCCACTCCGAACGCCGCCTCGGCCTCGTCGGCGACACCTTCTCCCGCCGCGAAGTGATCGAACGCCTGCCCGGCACCGCTGCCGTCGGCCACACCCGCTACTCCACCACGGGCGAAACCATTCTCCGTAACGTCCAGCCGCTGTTCGCCGAACTCAATGCCGGTGGTTTTGCGGTCGCCCATAACGGCAACCTCACCAACGGTCTCACTCTGCGCCGCGAGCTCGTGAAAAACGGCGCGATGATGCAGTCGACCACCGACACCGAGGTCATCCTGCACCTCGTCGCGCATTCCAAGCGCAACCGTTTCATCGACCGTTACATCGAAGCCCTGCGCGCCATCGAAGGCGCCTATGCGCTGGTGTCGCTGACCAACAAGAAACTGGTCGGCGCGCGCGACCCGCTCGGCATCCGCCCGCTGGTGCTGGGTGAACTCGACGGCGCCCCGATCCTCGCCTCCGAAACCTGCGCGCTCGACATCATCGGCGCCAAATACATCCGCGACATCGAGCCCGGCGAAGTCATCGTGTTCGACGAGAACGGCGCGCAGAGCCACAAGCCGTTCGCGCCGCAGCCGCCGCGCCCCTGCATCTTCGAATATATCTACTTCGCGCGCCCGGATTCGATCGTCGCCGGCCGCTCGGTCTACGACACCCGCAAGGCGATGGGCGAGCAGCTCGCCCGCGAGACCCATGTGGAAGCCGATGTGGTCGTACCGGTGCCGGATTCCGGCGTGCCTGCCGCAATCGGCTATTCCCGCGCCTCGGGCGTGCCGTTCGAACTCGGCATCATCCGCAACCACTATGTCGGCCGCACCTTTATCCAGCCGACCCAGAGCGTGCGCGAGCTCGGCGTGCGCATGAAACATTCGGCCAACCGCGCCGCCATCGAAGGCAAGCGCATCGTGCTGATCGACGACAGTCTGGTGCGCGGCACCACCTCGAAGAAGATCGTCAAGATGATGCGCGACGCCGGCGCCAAGGAAGTTCACTTCCGCATCGCCTCGCCGCCGATCACCCATCCGGATTATTACGGCATCGACACCCCGGACCGCGCCGGCCTTCTCGCCGCCACGCATACGCTGGAAGAAATGCGCGACCTGATCGGCGCGGACTCGCTGGCCTTCGTCTCGGTCGACGGCATCTACCGCGCCATGGGCGAACCCGGCCGCGACCCCGCTCATCCGAAATTCGCCGACCACTGCTTCACCGGCGACTACCCGACCCCGCTCACCGACATGAGCGAGATCGACGCCCCGCGGCAGCTCTCGCTGCTGGCCGAAGCGAGCTGATCGCAGTCTTATCGGGTGTCATCCCCGCGAAAGCGGGGATCCATAGCCACGATCTAATTTGTTTCGCTCTGGATTAGACACAACCACCTTTCCGCATCATAACCCTCCCGTGTATGGATCCCCGCCTTCGCGGGGACGACGCCTGAGATTTATGAGCCGCGCCATGACCCTTCCCCTCGCCTCCCGCATCGCCCTCGTCACCGGCGCCTCGCGCGGCATCGGCTATGCCACTGCGCTGGCGCTGGCCAAGGCCGGCGCGCACATCGTCGCCGTGGCGCGTACCCAGGGCGGCCTCGAAGAACTCGACGATGCGATCCGCGCCGAGGGCAGCAGCGCCACGCTGGTGCCGCTGAACATCACCGACCTCGACGGCCTGTCGCGGCTCGGCGCCGCGCTCAATGAGCGCCACGGCAAGCTCGATATTCTGGTCGGCAATGCCGGCGTTGCCGGCCCGTCGTCGCCGCTCGGCCATATCGAGCTGAAGGCCTGGAACGACACCATGGCCGCGAACCTCACGGCGAACTTCCAGCTCATCCGCTGCATGGAGCCGCTGCTGCAGCAGTCCGATGCCGGCCGCGCCGTGTTCCTCACATCCGGCACCGCCAACAAGGCCTCCGCCTATCGCGGCCCCTATGCCGTCTCCAAGGCTGCGCTGGAAACGCTAGTCCGTGTCTGGGCCAATGAGACCGCAACAACGCCGCTGCGTGTGAACCTGTTCAATCCCGGCCCGATCCGCACCCACATGCGCGCCATCGTGATGCCCGGTGAGGATCCCGAAACACTCGATACCCCCGCACAGGCCGCAGAAGCCATCGTGCCACTGTGCCTGCCGTCCTGGACGGAGACCGGAAAATTCGTTGACTACAAGACCGGCAAGGTGATGGGCTTTCATCCGCCGGCGTAGGCAACACACTCTCACTGTCATCGCCCGGCCTGGCGCGCACTTGCGCGCTTGGACCGGGCGATCCAGTAAACTCAGGTCGCGCGGTATGTACTGGATCACCCGGTCAGGCCGGGTGACGACAAGTCAGAGTGCTGCATCGCCACCGCACCGCGCACATTGCACTTCGTTCCATCCCGGCTAGACTTCCTCCCAAGCGGGACTAACCCGCATCACATAGGGAGGTCATCATGGCGTCACGCCTGCGTTCGGTCGCGCTTGCTGCAACATTCACCCTCGCAACACTTTCCCTCGCGCGCGCCGCCGACATCCCCCGCTTCGAGGTCGATGCTTCCTGGCCGAAGCCGCTGCCGAACAACTGGATCCTCGGCCAGGTCGGCGGCATCACCACCGACAAGGACGGCCATGTCTGGGTGATCCATCGCCCGCGCTCGCTGACCGATGACGAGAAAGGCGCCGCTCTCAATCCGCCACGCTCGAAATGCTGCGTCTCCGCGCCGCCGGTGCTGGAATTCGACGCCGCCGGCAATCTGTTGCGCTCATGGGGCGGGCCTGGCGAAGGCTATGAATGGGTCGGCCGCGAGCATGGCATCGAGGTCAGCGACGACGGCTTCGTCTGGGTCGGTGGCAATCTCGACAACGACAATGCAATCCTGAAATTCACGACCGACGGCAAGTTCGTCATGCAGATCGGCAAGATCGCACCGAGCAAGGGCAGCAACGACACCACGCAGCTCGGCAAGCCCGCCGAGACCGCCATCGACAAGGATGCCAACGAGATCTATGTCGCCGACGGCTACGGCAATCGCCGCGTCATCGTGTTCGATGCCACCACCGGCGCCTACAAGCGGCACTGGGGCGCCTATGGCAACAAGCCGAATGACGACAAGCAAGCGGCTTATGATCCGAACGCGCCGGTGGCACAGCAGTTCGGCAATCCCGTGCATTGCGTGAAGCTCGCCAATGACGGCCTTGTCTATGTCTGCGACCGCATCAACAACCGCGTGCAGGTGTTCAAGAAGGACGGCAGCTTCGTGAAGGAATGGTTCTACGAGAAGGCCACGCTCGGCAACGGCGCGGTGTGGGATCTCGCGGTCTGGCCCGATCCGAAGCAGACCTGGCTACTGACGGCGGATGGCGAGAACAACGAGATCCGCGTCATCAACCGCGACGACGGCAAGGTCGTTGGCACCTTCGGCCGCAACGGCCGTCAGGCCGGCCAGTTCCACTGGATTCACGCCATGGCGGTGGACGCCAAGGGCAACGTCTACACAGCCGAAGTCGACACCGGAAAGCGCATCCAGAAATTCAGGCTGGTCTCGGATGCGCTGAAGTAGCTGTCGCTACGAGTTACAGCCAGATCGTCTGTGTCTGGTCCTGATGATTCATGTCCAAGCTGATGCGCGCGAACAATGAAGCTGTCCATCATCAGGGCAGCCGCATCGTTCGCGCTCCCGGTTTGGGAATCTGAATCACTGACGTTCAGCCAAACGCAATGGCCCTGGCTCGGCTCTCGCCCTTCGGGACGACGCCGACAATACATGCTAGTCTCGCACGCCATCAAACGGACGACGGGTGATAGCAATGCTGGAAACGGACAAGTTATTCGCTGGCTCGATTCCGGAAAACTACGACCGCTATATGGTGCCGTTGATCTTCGAGCCCTACGCCGCAGATCTCGCACAACGCGCAGCGTCTTTCGCGCCTGGCGCCGTTCTGGAAATCGCCGCGGGCACCGGTGTTGTTACCCGCGCGTTGGCGCCAAGATTATCCCCACGCGCAAGCTATATTGTAACCGACCTCAACCAGCCGATGCTCGACTACGCCGCGTCGCGACAAGCTCCGGACAATCGCATCACATGGCAGCAAGCGGACGCTCTGGCGCTCCCGTTTGAAAATGCGGCCTTTGATCTCGTGTGTTGTCAGTTCGGCGCGATGTTCTTTCCCGACCGCACATCTGCCTACCACGAAGCAAAGCGAGTTCTGAAGCCCGGAGGACATCTCTTGTTCAATGTGTGGGATCGCATCGAGGACAATGTATTTGCTGCCGATGTGACGAATGCTCTCGCGTATATTTTCCCGGACGATCCGCCGCGCTTTCTGGCACGCACGCCGCACGGCTACCACGATACGGCACTGATCCGTCGCGAGCTGGAGGACGCAGGTTTTTCCAACGTGACGATCGAAACGAGGGCCGAACAAAGCCGTGCATCCTCGCCGCGCCTTCCGGCCGTGGCGTATTGTCAGGGAACTGTTCTGCGCAACGAAATCGAGGCCAGGGACGCAGGAAAACTGGAAGCTGCAACCGACTATGCCGCATCTGAAATTGCGCGCAGACATGGCAACGGCGAGATTGCTGCCAAGATTCAGGCGCACGTCATCGTGGCTGCGGCCTGAGTGTCGGAATATCCTGCGCCGGCACTTCGCGACAATTCGGATGCGCTGAAGCAGGACGAGGTTAGCCCCTGCGCATGGGCCTCGGATAAGGCTTCGCCGATTTCGCGCCGTCGCGCCAGCGCCCCGGCGCGACGCCGGTGACGCGCTTGAACGCGCGATTGAAGGCCGCTTCGGAGTCGTAGCCGACATCGCTGGCGATGACGGCAAGGCTGTCCGCACCCGTTCGCATGCGCTCCGCTGCCAATTGCATCCGCCAGCTGGTCACATATTCGATCGGCGCCTGGCCCAACACCTCGTTGAAGCGTTCGGCGAGCACCGTGCGCGACGTGCCGCATTCGCGGGCCAGATCGTCAACCGTCCAGCGATGACCAGGATTTCCGTGGACATGCCACATCGCGCGTCCGAGCACGGGATCATTCAGTGCCGCAAACCAGCCATGCGCGCTGGGCGGCAATCCCGCAGCGTAGCGACGCAGCACCTCGACGAACAGCAGCTCCATCAACCGGCCAAGCATGATCTCGCTGCCAGGCGTCGCATCTTCGGTCAGTGAGAGAATTTCGCGCACCGTCGTGGCGAGAACCGCACTCACTTTGTCGTCGCCGGCGCGATCGATCAGCATCGGCGGCAGGGTTCGAAATACCGGAGAGTGCAGTAGCTCCGACGATTCGATGAAGCCGCAGACCATGCGGGTCTCCCGCCCTCCGCCGCCATGCTCGATCGTCCACATGCCGGACAGTGGACCGGCACGCACCAGTTCCATCGCGGAACACATCTCCGCGTCGTCGCCGCTGTAGAACCTGTGCGTGTCGGCGAACGGCATCAGCAGAATGTCGCCCGCGGCAATGGTGCCTCGCTCACCGCTGGCGAGTTCGACGGTGCATTCGCCTGCCGCAATCAAATGAAAAATGCTGACATGGCGCAAATGCGCCATCGGCGTGCGCTCGTCGAAGTGCTTCGGACTGATGAGGCCGAAGGGCTCGGTCAGGCTGGCGTTGAGAAATACCGATCCGCTAAGCCGGATCGACCGCAGCATATCCGCAAGCAAATCCCCACCGCGATCAATATCCGGCGTCGCTGCAAATGATGGCGGTGTCTCGATCATGCGAGGTCCTGAACCTCCGACCGTCGTTAGCAGCCCCAACCATGCGCGGCATGTAGCGTCGCATTGTATCCGATGGAGACGATGATGATCAAGAAACGGCTGTCCAAAGCCGCCGATCGTAGCTTCCGCTTGATTGCAGCACTGTTGATGCGGCGCGCCATTGCGCGGCTGATCCGCATCGACGACAGCTCGCTATCCAAGGCAGGATTATCACGCGCCGCGGTGGCCGAGTTCCTTGAGAGTCCGCTTCGAACCGACCCGCACCGCTTCTTCAGCAAACATGCGCAGCGCGATCTGCAAGACAGCGATACCGCACGCGAGTCGATTCAAGTGTCGCGGGGTCAACCGGATCCGATTCGTCGTCCCCCAGATGACTCGATCGCCTTCGACAACCATCGCGCGCAGACCGATACGCTTCGCCGGGACACCATCATGCGTGTGATCCGACAAATGGTGAGCTTCCGCATGCGAATCCTGACGGCCGGCGTCCTCGTCGCCATCGGCGCCCTGAGTGCCTGCTCTGGCAGCTTGCCCAATCACGATGCGACACAAGCCCGCGATGCGACACAAATCCGCCGTGATCAGCCCGCGCGCTGTCAGCTGCGGCCCGATGCCATTCCGCTAGCGCCGATCATGCGGCCGACCATGCGCGTGGCCGAGGCATCCCTCCTCCCTAGGCAGCCGCGCGCCAAGCAACTCGAAGCACGCGCGGGTCCTCCCGGAGGCATCGTCTGAGGAAACGCTTGGTTTAAATCGACAAGACAACCAGCAAAGGATAGCTCCATGACCCGCCTCATTGCACTCATCTACGGGCTCACGTCCTACGCGATCTTCTTCGTCACGATCCTCTATGCCATCGGTTTCGTCGACGGAATGATGGTACCAAAAGACATCAACGCCGGAACGCAGGTTCCGTGGCTGGAATCTGTGCTCGTCAATCTCGCTCTGATGTCGCTGTTTGCAATCCAGCACAGCGTCATGGCGCGAAAGTCGTTCAAGCAGTGGTGGACGCAATATGTCCCGGCTTCGGTCGAGCGCAGCACCTATGTGCTGTTCGCGAGCCTGAGCCTTCTGCTGCTGTTCTGGCAGTGGCGCCCGATGCCGGCGATCGTCTGGCAGATCAACACTCCACAACTGGCCATGGCCATGACAGGGCTTTCCCTGGTCGGATGGGTCCTCGTCTTCACCAGCACCTTCCTGATCAACCATTTCGAGCTGTTCGGCGTGCAGCAGGTGGTGCAGAATCTGTCTGACCAGAAACCATCTGCGCCGGTGTTTCGCACGCCGCTCTACTACAAGCTTGTGCGCCATCCGATCTATCTCGGCTTCATCATCGCCTTCTGGGCGACGCCGCTCATGACAGTCGGGCATCTGCTGTTCGCGGCCGTCACGACCGCCTACATCTTCGTCGGAATCTTTCTGGAAGAACGCGATCTGGTCGAGTTGTTCGGTGACGACTATCGCCGCTATCGCGACCGGGTGTCGATGATCCTGCCATGGCGCAAATCAGCGCGTCCGCCTGCGCAGAAGCACGCCAATCCGTTCGGGCTCAGCGGCGAACGATAGGACACAAAACAAAAACGCTGGATCGCGTGCACCGCGATCCAGCGTCCCTTGCTGGCCGATCAGTTCGGCCGCTTGCGCTTGTGTGCGAACGGGTTGGCCTTCTCGCGCAACGTGATGCGGATCGGCGTGCCCGGCAGGTTGAAGGCTTCGCGTAGCGTATTGGTGAGATAGCGCAGATAGCTCGTCGGTACGGCATCGGCGCGCGAGCAGAACACGATGAAGCTCGGTGGACGTGCTTTCGCCTGGGTGACGTAGTTCAGCTTGAGGCGGCGACCTGAAACAGCTGGCGGCGGATTGTTGCCGATTGCGTCCTCGAACCAGCGATTGAGGCCAGCCGTCGGAATACGGCGATTCCAGATCGAGTAGGAGTCTTCGATCGCCTTCATCAGGCGTTCGACGCCCTCACCCATCAGGCCGGAGATCGCGACGATGGGCACACCCCGAACCTGCGGCAGCCAGTGATCGGCATCGGTGCGCAATTGACCGATCTGGCCGCCCTGCTTCTCGACCAGATCCCATTTGTTGACCGCGATTACCAGCGCGCGACCTTCGCGCTCGATCAGGTCGGCGATGCGCAGATCCTGCTCCTCAAACTTGTTCTGCGAGTCCATCATCAGCACGACGACTTCGGCGAAACGCACCGCGCGCAGCGTATCGGCAACAGAGAGCTTCTCCAGCTTCTCTTCGATACGCGAACGGCGACGCAGGCCGGCGGTATCGAAGATGCGGAAGTCGCGGCCCTTGTAGTTGAGCTCAACCGAAATGCTGTCGCGCGTGGTGCCGGCCTCCGGCGAGGTCAGCAGGCGCTCTTCGCCGAGCAGATAGTTGATGGTGGTCGACTTGCCGGCATTGGGGCGACCGACGATGGCGACGCGGATCGGCCGCGTCTCGATCTCTTCTTCAGGAATGATGACATCGTCATCGTCGAATTCTTCGGGCTCTTCGACCGGCTCCGGCATCAGCACGCGCAGTGCATCGTAGAGTTCGCCGAGGCCCTCGCCGTGTTCGGCTGAGATCTGGATGGGATCGCCGAGGCCGAGTGCGTAAGACTCCATGGCGCCGACCTCGCCGTGCTTGCCTTCGCTCTTGTTGGCGAGCAGCAGCACAGGCTTGTTGGCGCGGCGTGCGAAATCCGCAAAGGCGCGGTCGTTCGGCGTCAGACCCGCGCGCGCGTCGATGACGAAGAACAGCGCGTCGGCGAGCGCGATCGCCGTCTCGGTCTGTTCCTGCATCCGCGCGGTCAGCGAGCCCTTCGGGCCTTCGTCGAGGCCAGCAGTATCCACCAGCGTGAATTCGAGATCGCCAAGCTTACCCTCGCCCTCACGGCGGTCGCGGGTGACACCGGGGGTGTCATCGACCAGCGCAAGCTTCTGCCCGACCAGACGGTTGAACAGCGTGGACTTGCCGACATTGGGGCGTCCGATGATGGCAATTGTATAAGGTGCTTGAAGTGAAGACATGGGTGATCCGTGCGCCCTTTACGGACAGCCTGTCAATGAGAGGGCGCGCGATACGACAGCGTTTTCCAGCGAAGTGGTTGCCGGTTCGCGTGAAGAAAACGCGCAAAACAAGAATCTAGAGACCGCGTTGCGATCAGATCGAAACGCGATCTCTAGCGCGAGAAACTACCCGACGGCACTGGTGCCGGGAATGGAGTGGTGCCCTGCTGGGCAGGCGCGGCCGTGGCTGCTGCCGGCTCATCCGGCGGCGGCGCGGTGGTGCTGCGACGGCGAGCGACCTTCTTGCCTTGCGGCGGAGGCGGCGCGGCAGCCGTGCTGCCTTCCTCGACCGGTGCGGCATCGGGATCGGCGGGAGCGGCGCTCGGAGCGGCCGCGGCGCGGCTCTTCGACTTCCGGCCCTTGGGTTCAGCGGGCGGCGGTGCTGCCGCAACCGGCGGCGGCGCGGCCTCCTGCGCACGCTGACGCTCGGCATTCTCCTTGTAGAGATCCCGCGGCACGCCCTGCTCAAGACCGGGGACGCCGTCAGGGAACACCGGCTTGCGGTCGCCCGGCAGCTTCTTCTTGGTGTCTAGGAAGTCGAGCATGTCGGACGGGTCCCAGCCGGTCATGCTGCCGCAGCCCGAGAGCGCGCTGGACAGCGCGATCAGGACGGCGGCGGAAACGAGGCGTTGCATCGGGCGCATGGACGACTTCTCACTCAACTCGTGATCTGAACGATCGGCTTCAGGTCAGCTTTAATTCGGCTCTTGTTTTGCTCAGCTTTTCGCGGCCGGCGGCAACAGCGCCTGCAACGCTTCGGCACGGGTGCGCAGGCTCGCCGGCGTCTCCGCATCGTTGGACATCATGTCCAGCCACTGCCGCGTCGCCACGGCGTTGTTGGCCTTCCATGCCGACAGCGCCAGCAGTTCACGCGCCGAATGACGATAGGTGCTGGTATTGGTCGTCGCCGGCTCCAGGCGCGTCTGCATCGCCTCATAGGGCGTGGTCTCCAGCAGCAGACTGCCGGCGCGGATGCGCGCCAAATCCTGCTCGGGTGCTGGAACGGTGCGGTCAGCAATAATGTCGTCATAGAGTTTTACGGCGGCCTGCGGATCGCGTGCGGCAGCCTCAGCAGCGGCGCGCAGACGGGCCAGCGTGCGGTAGCCCGACGGCGCCTCGGCAGCGAGTTTGGTGAAGGCAGCTTCCGCCTCGGCATGCTTGTTCTGCTCAGCAAGCTCGACCGCACGGTCGAACGCCGCACCGGCCACGGCGGCCTTCTTGGCCTCGAGATAGCTGTAGCCACGCCAGCCGCCGACGCCGACCACGATCAGAATCGCGACCGCGATGATCAGGAGCGAATACTTCTCCCAGATCTTCTTGAGCTGCTCGCGACGCAGGTCTTCGTCGACTTCATTAAATAATTCAGACACTTAAAGGTATCCTGTCCCCGATGGGCCGCGCTCACCCCGAGCGGCGCCGGGCATATGCGCCCCGGCATGGCGGCGGCGATACCCTAGCGTTATGGCGCTGGCAAGGCAAAGCCAGCGCGATCAAAGCGTTATCCCGAAATGCTTAATTTCGAACCGGTGCCTTTTGAGCGCGTCAGTTCATGCCGCCAGCGCCGCCGCTGGTGCGGCCATTGGCATTGGACCCGGCGCTGTTGTCGCCGAAGGCTGAGTTGGCGTTGTTGCCGCCCAGCGCCGCATTGCCGCGGGTGTCGTTGAGCGGGCCGACGACCGGGCGCGGCTCCTCGACGCGATAATGGGGCTTGCGCTCCTTTTTGGCCGGATCGGCGTAGGAAACCGCGGGAAGCAGCGCCAAAATGGCGACAAAGCTCAGGAATTTCAAGGCCTTCATCATCAACATCCTTCGCATTGCCCCTGCTCTTTCAACCCCAGCCGAACCGCAAAATTCCTGCGAAAATCCTGCGGCCGTCTTGCGTCAAACTTGCGTCAGCCCTTCGGCTTGCCGCCATAGACATGTTCCGGTCCCGGAAACGCGCGCGAGCGCACGTCCGTTGCGTAACCCTCGATGGCCGCCTCGATCATGGGTCCGAGATTGCCATAGCGCTTGACGAATTTCGGCACCCGCGCCGATAGGCCGAGCATGTCTTCGAGCACCAATACCTGACCGTCACAAGCTGGGCTCGCGCCGATACCGATCGTCGGGATCGGAATCGTCTCGGTGATCTTTCGCGCGAGCGGTTCAGCCACCGCTTCGATCACCACCGAGAACGCGCCGGCCTGCGCCACTGCAATCGCATCGTTCTGGATCGGACCCGGCACATTCTCACCGCGCGAGATCGCTTCGGCTTCTTCCTTGCCCTGCGAGCGGAACGAACCGAGCGCGGCGATCGACTGCGGCGTCAGGCCGATATGCGCCATCACCGGGATGCTGCGCTCGGTGAGGAAGGCAATCGTCTCGGCCATGCGCGCCCCGCCTTCCAGCTTCACCGCGCCGCAATGGGTCTCTTTCAGGATGCGCGCGGCGGAATGAAACGCCTGTTCCTTCGAGGCTTCATAGGATCCGAACGGCATGTCGACCACGACCAGCGACTGCTTGGAGCCGCGCATCACCGCGTGGCCCTGCAGGATCATCATCTCGAGCGTTACGGGGATCGTGGTCTCGAAACCGTGCATCACATTGCCGAGCGAGTCGCCGACCAGGATCACGTCGCAATAGCGATCGACCAGCGAGGCCGTATGCGCATGATACGAGGTGAGCATCACGATCGGCTCACCGTTCTTGCGCGCGAGAATATCCGGTGCGGTCTTGCGCCTGATGGCCGACTGAACTGACATGACCTTAAGCTCCGAACACGGGAACGCCGATCACCACCGGATGGAAGGCGAAACCCAAAGCGATATAGGCCACGATGCCGACCGCGACCGCAATCGCGTCATTCATCGGACCGCCCACCGGGATCGGCGGACCGCCGGCATCGGCGCGGTGCTTCAGCGAAATGCGATCGATCACCGCCCAGGCCAGGAACGATCCGAACAGGATGATCGAGCCGAGATCGCCATTGGCGAGCAGATGCGCGGCGGCCCACAGCTTGATGCCGGCGAGCATCGGATGTTTAAGCGTGGTGTAGATGCGACCGCGGATATAGGCCGCGGCGACCATGATCACCGCCGGCAGCATCAGCGCGACGGTGATGTGCTTCATCGCCAGCGGCGGCGTCCAGACATTGATCCAGCCGGTCGCGCGATATTGCGCGAAGCCCCAGATAATCAGCGCGAGACCGACGGCGGAGATCAGCGCAAAGCCGAGCTTGTAGCCGCTCTCACCGAGGCGGGCGATCAGCTCTGCCCGCGCCTCGCGCCTGGTGATGAACAGGTGAATGCCGAGAAACAGCACGAGGCCGAGGATCATCACGATCAGTCCCATGATGTTCAGTCCTCTCGCCCGGGCGGTTGCGTGCCGGATGGGTTGCCCGCCCTGAAATTCCCACTATGGTCCCGCCCGGCCAGCGGATTTTAGCCGCCTTTGGCGCCGGTCAGATGGTTTCCGGGTATCACTTTTCAGGGGACGCACGCAATGCTGCGAAACGACACGACACCTGCCCGCTTTCGCCTTGCGCTCGCAGCGCTGCTGTTCGTCGCGCTGCCTTTCGCGGCGCACGCGCAGGCGCCCGTCTGGCCGCCCAAGCTTGTTCGCATCATCGTGCCGTTCGGCGCCGGCGCGAGCCCCGACATCGTCGGCCGCGTGCTCGCTGACAGTCTGCAGGCGCGGCATCCCGGCACCAATTTCGTGGTGGAGAATAAGCCCGGCGCCTCCGGCAATATCGGCACCGACGCTATCGCCAAATCCACTCCCGACGGTTCGACCATCGGCATCTCGCTCGGCGGCCCGCTCGCCATCAACACGCTGCTGTTTGCGAAGCTGCCCTACAATCCCGACACCGACATCGCGCCGATCACTCTGCTGACGCAGCTCCCGAGCGTGCTCGCGGTGCCGACCAGCCTCGGCGTCAACACCGTCGCAGAATTCCTCGCCAAGTCCAAAGCCGATCCGAAGGGCCTCGGCTACGGCTCGATCGGCGTCGGCACGCTCTCGCAGCTCTGCATGGAAGCGATCGCGCAGAAGGCCGGCGCCAATATGGTGCACATTCCCTATCCATCGTCGCCCGCCGCAACCACCGCGCTGATCCGCGGCGATGTGCAGGTCGCGTGCCTGCCCGCCATCGGCGTGACGCCGCAGCTCTCCACCGGCGCCGTGAAGATCCTCGCCGTCACCACCGCGAAGCGCTCGCCGTTCCTGCCGGATGTCCCGACGCTGACCGAGAGCGGCATCGACGTGCAGTCCGACGCCTGGAATGCGCTGGTCGGTCCGGGCGGATTGCCGAAGGATGTGGTGGCGACGATCAATGCGGAAGTGACGGAGACGCTGGCCGAGCCCGCCGTCGTCGAGAGGCTGAAGCTGCAGCTCATCACGCCGTCACCAACCACGCCCGATCAGCTCCGCAAGCGCATCGCCGACGAGAAAGCGCTGTGGGCTGAGGTGATCAAGGCGGCGAAGATCAGGATCGATTGAGGTCTAACCTCTCCCCGCTCCCGCGCGAAGCGAAGTTTCGCTAGGCGGGGAGAGATTAAGCAAGTCACCTCACACGAACCGGCAGTTTCGCGCGGTTTGCGCCATGCCGGACGACGACGAGGTCGGGATGCTGTAGCTCGCCTCGCTCGGCGTTTGGCCGCGCGCGGGGATGATCACCGTGCCGTGGTCCTTCACCGAGCCCTTGGCGTTGGTTACCGTGACGTCGATGCCGCAGGCGATCTTGCGGGCGCAGTTGTTCTCGAAATCCATCTTGAACGAATACTTGCCGTTGTCCTGCCAGAACCCGACATACTTGTCGCCGACGCAGGCCTTGGCTTCCTCGGTCCAGTTGTCGGCTTCAGGCCAGAGCAGCAAGGCGCTGCCGCCGGTGAGCGCACCGACAGCGCCAACCATCGTCGCAATCAACACGAGCCTGCGTTTCAGCATCGCCGCCTCCGGAGTGGTTTCCCCTTCGTCGCGGCGGGTGGCGCAGCGGTTCACGCCACACGCTACTTCCCGGACTGCTTCTCCAGCTCCCGGTTATCGACATAGCGGATCATGATCGGCCGCCCGGCGATCGCGCCGCCAAGACCCTTGGTCAGCTTCAGCGGCAGGCAGCCATCGAGCGAACCGTCGATGGCCTTGAGATAGGTGCCGCGCGTGTCCTGCGGCGCATCCTTGCTCGCGAATGTTACGCGCGGCGGCGCGATTGGCCTGCCCGCCGTGTTGAACGAGAACATCACCGACATCTGCATCCCTGCACGCGCAACGTCCGTCGCGGGCGGCGACCAGCACGACCGCAAGGCTGCGAACAGGTCGCCGATCGTATCGAGATCATGATCGGGTCGGCGGTAGAGAGCCTGCTGATCACCCGGCGGCACGCTCAGCACCGTGACCTGCAGGTTTTGCCCGATCGGATAATCGATTTCGGGAATGCACGGCCCGTGATCGAACACGCTGCAGGTTGACGGTGTGCACGGCTCGCCATCAAGAACGCTGCACGGCCTGTGCGAAAAGGGCACTGCATCGCCCGCGCGAAGCCGCCGCGCCTCCGCCTGGCCAGCGAATGCCATCAGAACGCCGGCGATCAACAGCAACGTAAGGTTCCGTGTCATTCGGACACCCTTGCAAATGCGCCCTCACCTGAAATGATACAGGCGTGTGGCATCATCAAGATCGGGATGGGTCACAACCGCAAGAGCAGACCAACAAACGGAACGCCGGCCAAACGACCGATTGCAGACATTGTTGCGCCTGCGCGCAGCCCGGCACCACACGTCGTCGTCACACCCCAACCTCAGGAGACCTGACATGAGCAGTCCCCAGGTGCATCGTGATACGTCCGTCACCATGAAGCTCGAAATCGTCGTCATTCCCGTGTCGAATGTCGACACGGCCAAGAGTTTTTACGCAAATCTTGGCTGGAGGCTCGACGCCGACTTCGTGGTCGGCGACGACTATCGCGTGATCCAGTTCACACCGCCGGGTTCGGATTGCTCGGTCATCTTCGGCAAGAACGTCACTGCCGCGACGCCCGGCTCGGCGCAAGGTCTGTATCTGATCGTCTCCGACATCGAAGCCGCCCGTGCGGACCTGCTCGGCCGCGGCGTCAAGGTGAGCAACGCCTTCCACGCCGGAGATGTCAATGTTGGGCCGGACCAACCCTATTTGTTCGGGCGGCTTCGAGTGAATGGCCCGGATCCCGCGCGCGCCAGCTATCGCTCCTTCGCATCATTCAGCGACCCGGACGGCAACGGCTGGCTGTTTCAGGAGATCACCGCGCGACTGCCCGGACGTGTCGATGCCAGCGCCACGACGTTCAACTCCTCTGCTGACCTTGCAGCCGCCTTGCGACGGGCGGCGGCCGCGCATGGTGAGCACGAGAAACGCACTGGCGGCCAGCATGACGAGAACTGGCCGGACTGGTATGCCGACTATATCGTGCGCGAGCGGACCGGCGAGTCGTTGCCGACATAGCGGCCGCATCGCACGGCGCATGGAATACGTACACGACAAGGGAAATGCCGGATGACCACGACCGTATCGACGCATCCGTTCGAGCGCAGCCATTCCATCGTGATCGCGGCTGCGCCCGAAGTCGTGTTCGATTACGTCACCAATCCCCGGTCATGGCCGCAATGGCTGCCGTCCTCGCACGACATCGAGTGCGAGGATCGCCCGATGCGCTTCGGCGACACGTTTCACGAACACTGGTCGACGCGGTCGGGCCCGGTGGCGCTGGACTGGCTGGTGATCGCCTGCGAACGTCCGCGGCTCTGGATCGGCCTGACGCATATGAGCGTCACCGGCCCGATTGTCGTGCAGTATGTGTGCGCCGAGGTCGACGGCGGCACGAAATTTACGCGTACGGTGCGCAACCCAGCGCGGCCGAAGGCACCAACGGCGGAAATGATTGCGCGGATCGATGAGGAAGCGGAACTGGGGCTGGCGAATATCAAGAGGATCGTGGAATCTCGTACCTAAGGCTGTACCTTAAGGTCGCACGCAGGAATCCTTTTTTAAGAGTTCAGCGATACGGTTTTCTCAAGCGGTTCATGTATTGCGTACCGCTAGCAGGTCAAGATCCGCCGGAGCGACCCGGCGGGTCGTCCTCGCTCGGTAGGGAGACGGCCGCCCAACGCGCAAGCACTCACCCCTGCTTCTTCACGTCCTTGATATCCGAGAACACAATCCCCTCTGCGCGTTCCTTCGTATAGTTCAGATAGAAGTCGTTCTTAGCCAGGAACACCGGATCGCCGTCGACATCATCCGCGACGCCGGAATTGTTATTGGACATGAAAGTCTCGAGCTTCTTCTTGTCTTCTGACGAGATCCAGCGCGCCAGCGAGAATTCCGAGACTTCGAAACTCACCGGCAACTGATATTCCGCGTCCAGCCGCGCCTTCAGCACGTCGAGCTGCAGCGGGCCGACGACGCCGACCAAAGCCGGTGCGCCGTCGCGCGGGCGGAACACCTGCACGACGCCCTCTTCCGACATCTGCTGCAAAGCCTCTTTCAGCTTCTTGGCCTTCATCGCATCGCCGAGGCGCACGCGGCGAACGATTTCCGGCGCGAAGGATGGCACGCCGATGAAGGTGATGTCCTCGCCGTCGGTCAGCGTATCGCCAATGCGCAGCGTACCATGATTGGGAATGCCGACCACGTCGCCTGCATAGGCTTCGTCCGCAATGGCGCGGTCCTGCGCGAAGAAGAACTGCGGTGATGACAGCGACATGTTCTTGCCGGTGCGCACCAGCTTGGCCTTCATGCCGCGCGTCAGCTTGCCGGAGCACAGCCGCGCAAAGGCAATGCGGTCGCGGTGGTTGGGATCCATGTTCGCCTGGATCTTGAACACGAAGGCCGACATCCGGGGCTCGTCGGCCTCGACCTTGCGGACATTGCTCTCCTGCGCGCGCGGTGGAGGCGCGAAACGGCCGAGACCTTCGAGCAGATCGCCGACACCGAAATTGCGCAGCGCGCTGCCGAAATAGACCGGCGTCATGTGGCCTTCGCGGAACGACTGCAGGTCGAACGGTTTTGAGGCTTCCTTTACCAGTTCGAGTTCGTCGGCGATCTCAGAAGCATCGAGATTAGCGTTGCGGCCGGCGAGATCGGCAATCTTGATCTTCTCGGCCGCCCCCGTTTTGGCGCCGCCGCCTTCCAGCAAACGAATGCCGCCGGTCTCGATGTCATAGGTGCCCATGAAATCGCGGCCGCGGCCGACCGGCCAGTTGATCGGCGTGGTGTCGAGCGCCAGCGTCTTCTCGATCTCGTCCAGGAGATCAAACACATCGCGGCTCTCGCGGTCCATCTTGTTGACGAAGGTGATGATCGGGATGTCGCGGAGACGACAAACCTCGATCAGCTTCAGCGTCCGCGCCTCGATGCCCTTGGCGGCGTCGATCACCATCACGGCCGAGTCGACCGCGGTGAGCGTGCGATAGGTGTCCTCCGAGAAGTCCTCGTGGCCCGGCGTGTCCAAGAGGTTGAAAACGTGACCCTGGAATTCGAAGGTCATCACCGAGGTGACCACCGAGATGCCGCGGTCGCGCTCGATCTTCATCCAGTCGGAACGCGTGTTGCGGCGCTCGCCCTTGGCCTTCACCTGCCCGGCCAGATTGATGGCGCCGCCGAACAGCAGCAGCTTTTCGGTCAGCGTAGTCTTGCCGGCGTCGGGATGCGAGATGATCGCGAAAGTGCGGCGGCGGGCGACCTCAGTGGCAAGCGGGGAACGCGCGGCTGAGTCGGCGGAAAGGGCGATATCGGACATAAACGTGCCTGTGGCAGGGAAAACGGGCGCAATCAAGGGATTTTGGGCGGGAAACTGGCCGAAGTGGCGACCATCGGCCGCGTTGCGATCCGGCTGCGTGGGTCCCATATAACCCCTGCGAGGACGACCTCCAAATCATCATCATCCGCAGGGACGGCCCTGCCTGTTTACAGGGGTCATCCCATGGCTTGGCTATTGTTGTTCGTTGCGGGTCTGCTTGAAGTCGGCTGGGCCGTCGGGCTCAAATATACCGAAGGCTTCACCCGCCTCGTCCCCTCCGTCCTGACCCTGATCAGCATGACCGCGTCCGTCGGCATGCTCGCCCTCGCCCTCAAGGAACTGCCGATGGGAACCGCCTATGCGGTGTGGACCGGCATCGGCGCGGTCGGCACCGCGGCGCTGGGCATGTACCTGTTCGGCGACCCGGCGACGGTGGCGCGGATCACCTGTATCGGGCTGATCGTGGCGGGTATTGCCGGGCTGAAGCTGGTGTCCTGACCTGCGTCAGATAAAGCTGAGATGGAGCAGCTTCACGATCCAGTAGGTGGCTGCGGCGACGATCGCCGCGGCCGGGATCGTGATCACCCAGGCATAGACGATCGAACTCGCCACGTTCCAGCGCACCGCTGACACGCGACGTGCCGCACCGACGCCGACGATCGCGCCGGTGATGGTATGCGTGGTCGAGACGGGAACACCGAGGAACGTCGCTGCGAACAGCGTCGCCGCGCCGCCGGTCTCGGCGCAGAAGCCCTGCATCGGCGTGAGTTTGGTGATGCGCAGGCCCATGGTGCGAACGATGCGCCAGCCGCCCATCAGCGTACCCAGCGCCATCGCCGCCTGACATGACAGCACGACCCAGAACGGCACCGAGAACTCAGTGCCGAGGTGGCCCTGCGAGTACAGCAGCACCGCGATGATGCCCATGGTCTTTTGCGCGTCGTTGCCGCCATGGCCGAGCGAATAGAGCGAAGCCGAGACGAACTGCAGAATGCGGAAGGCGCGGTCCACGGCGAAAGGCGTCGAGCGCACCGAGGCCCATGACACGATGGCCACCAGCACCAGCGCCAGCAGGAAGCCCACCAGCGGCGACAGCACAATGGCCAGCAGCGCCTTGGACAGTCCGGTCCACAAGGCCGCAGAGAGACCTGCCTTGGCAACACCTGCTCCCAGCAAACCGCCGATCAGCGCATGCGACGAGCTCGAGGGAATGCCGAGGCCCCAGGTGATCACGTTCCAGACGATGGCACCCATGAGTGCTGCGAAGATCACCGCGGGATCGATGACGCTGGGCTCGATGATCCCGGTGCCGATGGTGTTGGCGACATGTAGACCGAACACTAGGAAGGCGATGAAGTTGAAGAATGCCGCCCACAACACCGCATATTGCGGCCGCAGCACGCGCGTCGAGACGATCGTCGCGATCGAATTGGCGGCATCATGCAGGCCGTTGAGAAAGTCGAACAGCAGTGCGATGGCGATGAGGCCGATCAGCACCGGAAAGGCGAGCGTGGCGTCCACCTGATGGCCCTGCCTTATACTTGTTCGATGACGATGCTGTTGATCTCGTTCGCGACGTCGTCGAAGCGGTCGGCCACCTTTTCAAGGTGCTTGTAGATCTCGGCGCCGACCACGAAATCCATGGTGTTGGCGTCGCGATGCTTGAGAAAGAGCTCCTTGAGCCCGATGTCGTGCAGATCGTCGACGCGGCCCTCGAGCTTGCCGACCTCTTCCGTGATCGCGGTGAGCAGGCCGACATTGTCGCCGATGGCGCTCATCAGCGGCACGGCGCGACCGACAAGGTTGGCGCACTCGACCAAGAGGATCCCGATCTCGCGCATCGGCGGCTCGAACTGGCGCACCTCGAACAGCATCACGGCCTTGGCCGTCTGCTGCATCTGGTCGATGGAATCGTCCATCGCCGTGATCAGATTCTTGATGTCAACGCGGTCGAACGGCGTGATGAAGGTACGGCGGACGGCGGTCAGCACCTCGCGGGTGATGGCGTCGGCGTCGTTCTCGAACTGGTTGACGCGCTGGCAGTAGACCGGTGTCTCGTCGCCACCTTCCAGCATCCCCGCCAGAGCCTTGGCGCCCTCGACCACGGTCACTGAATGGCGGGCGAACAGGTCAAAAAACCTTTCCTCCCGGGGCAGAAAGGACCGGAACCAGCGCAGCATCATCTCATCCAACTGTCAGGAAAACGCAGCGACCGGACCGCCGGATGGCGAACATAGTCCCGCGGGGCCACCACCGGGCGGCCCTGTGTCACACGGCTGTCATAAAGCATTTCCGGTCAAGACGGGCAATCGCGCACCTTTTAGGCGCGATCATCCACCGCTTTATGACACCCTGCTTTTCCTGAGGCAGTGCACGGATTTAGAGCGACCGCTTGAAGTAATGCGCGATTTCGCCGATGACACCGCGGCGGAAGGTCAGCACGCAGACCACGAAGATCACGCCCTGAATCACCGTCACCCACTGGCCAAAGCCGGCGAGATACTGCTGCATGGCGATGATCACGAAGGCGCCCACCACCGGCCCGAACAGCGTGCCGAGGCCGCCGACCAGCGTGATGAGCACGATTTCACCGGACATGCTCCAGTGCACGTCGGTAAGCGAAGCGTTCTGCGCCACAAACACCTTCAGCGCACCGGCGAAGCCCGCCAGCGTGCCGGACAGGATATAGGCCAGCAGCTTGTACTGGTCGGTCTTGTAGCCGAGCGATACCGCACGCGGCTCGTTCTCACGGATCGCCTTGAGCACCTCGCCGAATGGCGAGTTGATGGCGCGGTAGATGATCAGGAAGCCCAGCGTGAAGCCGGCGAGGATCACGTAATACAGCGTGATCGGCTTCGACAGATTGAACAGGCCGAACAGCATGCCTTGCGGAATGCCCTGGATACCGTCTTCACCATGGGTGAACGGCGTCTGCAGATAGACGAAGTATAAGAGCTGCGACAGCGCCAGCGTGATCATGGCGAAGTAGATGCCCTGACGGCGAATGGCGATCAGGCCGGTGATGACACTGAGCGCGGCCGCCGCGACCACACCGACAACAATGCCGAGTTCGGGTGTGAGACCCCACACTTTGAGCGCATGCGCCGTGCAGTAGCCGGCGGTGCCCAGGAACATCGCATGGCCAAAGGACAGCAAACCACCGTAGCCGATCAGGAGGTTGAAGGCGCAGGCGAGCAGCGCGAAGCACAGCGCCTGCATCACGAAGAACGGATAGACGCCAGTGAGCGGCACGACCAGCAACAGCGCGGTCATGATCGCAAAGGCGACCATCTCGTCTTTGACGGCGCGACGGGGTGACGGAATGGCGTTTTCAGTGATCGTTGTCATATCAGGCAGCCCGTCCCGTCAGTCCGGAAGGTTTCACAAGGAGCACCAGCACCATCAGCACGAAGACGACGGTGTTGGAGGCCTCGGGGTAAAAATACTTGGTCAGACCCTCGATGATGCCGAGGGCGAAACCGGTGATGATAGAGCCCATGATCGAGCCCATGCCGCCGATCACGACGACCGCGAACACGACGATGATCAGGTCGGCGCCCATCAGCGGGCGAACCTGGTTAATCGGCGCCGACAACACGCCGGCGAGTGCCGCGAGACCGACGCCAAGACCGTAGGTCAGCGTGATCATCAGTGGCACGTTGATGCCGAAGGCGCGGACCAGCGTCGGATTTTCCGTCGCGGCGCGCAGGTATGCGCCGAGCCGCGTACGCTCGATCAGGAACCAGGTCGCGATACAGATCACCAGCGAGAAGATGACGACCCAGCCGCGATAGATCGGCAGGAACATGAAGCCGAGATTCATGCCGCCCTTGAGCGCATCCGGGATCGCGTAAGGCAGACCCGACGAGCCGAAATAATTCTGGAACACGCCCTGGATGATCAGCGCCAGACCGAAGGTCAGCAGCAGGCCATAGAGATGGTCGAGATTGGCGATCCATTTCAGCATGGTGCGTTCCATCACCATGCCGAACAGGCCGACCGCCAGCGGCGCCAGAATCAGCGCCGGCCAGTAGCCGATGCCGGCCAGATTGAGCAGGAAGTATGCCGCAAACGCGCCCATCATATAGACGGCACCATGGGCGAAATTGATGATGTTCAGCATGCCGAAAATCACGGCGAGGCCGAGACTTAACAGCGCATAGAACGAGCCGTTGATGAGTCCGACCAGCAATTGCGCAGACAGGGCCTGTAGATTGATCGACATGATGTTCTCAACTTTTATCGCAGGAAAGTCTTGGCCCGGCAGCGCGGCGCCGCCGGGCCAACGATCTTATTTCTTCAGCAGCGCGCAGGTGCTCTTCTCGATCGGTGTAAAGGCCTGATCGGCCGGCACTGTACCCGCAAGCTTGTAGAAATCCCACGGCGCCTTCGATTCCGACGGCTTCTTCACTTCGAACAAATAGCCTGGGTGAATCTTGCGGCCATTGGCTTCGATCTTGCCCTGCCCGAACAGCGGATCGTCGGTTGGCAATTCCTTCATCTTGGCGACGACCTTGGCGCCATCATGTGGATTGCTGCCGAGCGCTTCCAGCGCCTTGAAGTAGTGGATCAGACCCGCATACACGCCGGCCTGCACCATCGACGGCGGAGCGCCGTTCTTCATGCGCGCCGCGAACTTCTTGGAGAATTCGCGGGTCTTGTCGTTCAGGTCCCAGTAGAAGGTCTCGGTGAAGCTGAGGCCCTGCGCGGTTTCGAGACCGATCGCCTTGACGTCCGTGATGAACAGCAGCAATGCCGCGAGCTTCTGACCGCCCTTGGAAATGCCGAATTCAGCCGCCTGCTTGATCGAGTTGGTGGTGTCGCCGCCGGCGTTGGCCAGACCGATGACCTTGGCTTTCGACGACTGCGCCTGCAGCAGGAAGGACGAGAAGTCCGCGGTGTTGAGCGGATGCTTGACGCCGCCGACGACCTTGCCGCCATTGGCCTTGACGACCTCGGTCGTATCACGCTCCAGCGCGGCTCCGAAGGCATAGTCGGCCGTGAGGAAGAACCAGCTGTCGCCGCCGGCCTTCACCATCGCCTGCCCGGTCGAATGGGCGAGCATGTAGGTGTCGTAGGTCCAGTGCACGGTGTTCGGCGAACACTGCGCATTGGTGAGATCCGACGTCGCGGCGCCCGAATTGATGTAGACGCCGTTCTTCTCCTTGACGATGTTGTTCACCGCCAGCGCGACACCGGAATTCGGCACGTCGACGATGGTGTCGACCTTGTCGACGTCGAACCACTGCCGCGCGATGTTGGAGCCGATATCCGGCTTGTTCTGGTGATCGCCGGAGATGATGTCGATCTTCCAGCCCTTGGCCATCAGACCGGAATCCTCGGCCGCCATCTGGGCAGCGAGCGTCGAGCCCGGCCCGCCGAGATCGGCGTAAAGGCCGGACTGATCGCTCAGCGAGCCGATCTTGACGGTCTTGTCCTGCGCCATGGCGATGCCCGCCATGGCCAGCGAAAGCGCCGTGCCGAGAAGTGCGGTCGAAATCTTGTTTTTCATGACTTCCTCTCAATGATTTGGACGACGGGCTTCTAAATTAGGTCTTCTTCAAAAGCGGACAAGCGCTCTTGTCGAGCGGCGTGAAGGCCTGATCGGCAGGGATCGTCGCCACCAGCTTGTAGTAGTCCCATGGTCCCTTCGACTCTTCGGGCTTCTTGACCTCAAACAGATAGGCTGGGTGCAGCTTGCGGCCGTTCGGCTGGATCGTGCCCTTGCCGAAGATGATGTCATCGGTCGGAGCCGCCTTCATCGCATTGACGATCTTCAACCCGTCATGGGAGTTGCCGCCCATGGCATCGAGCGTCTTGAAGTAATGGATTAGGGACGAATAAACGCCAGCCTGCACGGTGGTCGGCATGTTCTTGTTCTTCATGCGCGCCTGGAAGCGCTTGGAGAACCCGCGCGTGCCGTCGTTGAGATCCCAATAGAACGTCTCGGTAAAGCTCAGACCATTGGCGACCGGCAGTCCGAGCGCATGGACGTCGGTAATGAACATCAAGAGGCCAGCCAATTTCTGCCCGCCCTTGATGATACCGAATTCCGACGCCTGCTTGATCGAGTTGATAGTATCGCCGCCGGCATTGGCGAGGCCGATCACCTTGGCCTTGGACGCTTGCGCCTGCAGCAGGAACGACGAAAAGTCCGCCGTGTTGAGCGGCGGCCGGACGCTGCCGATGATCTTGCCACCCTTCGCAGTGACAGCGTTGGTGGTATCGCGCTCCAGCGCGGTGCCGAAAGCATAATCCGCCGTCAGGAAGAACCAGGTGTCACCACCGTTCTTGACCATCGCCGAGCCGGTGCCGTTGGCGAGCTGAAAGGTGTCGTAAGCCCAGTGAATGGTGTTGGGCGAACACTGTGCGTTGGAGAGATCGGAGGTGCCTGATCCCGAATTCAGATAGACGCCGTTCTTTTCCTTGACGATATTGTTGACCACAAGGCCCACCGACGACGTCGGCACATCGACAATGGCATCGACCTTGTCGACGTCGAACCATTGACGCGCGATGTTGGAGCCGACGTCGGGCTTGTTCTGGTGATCGCCGATCACGACGTCGATCTTCCAGCCCTTGGCCAAGAGCCCGGAGTCCTCGACGGCCATTTGGGCCGCGACCACCGAACCCGGACCGGTCACGTCGGCATAAAGACCCGACTGGTCGTTCAACACGCCGATCTTGGCGGTCTTGTCCTGGGCGAACGCAAACGAGCTTGCGCTCATCATCAACGCAAAACCCAGCAGCGACGTCGAAACGGCTTTTTTCATTCTGTGCTCCCTACCCGTATTGATGGTTGTGTCTATCGTCGGACCGTTGGCTCGGTCCGTTATTCGATATTAGACGCCGAGATACGTATGCAGCTTGTCCATATTCGCCGAGAGCTCGGAATTGGCGAAGCCATCGATGATCTTGCCGTGCTCGACGATGTAGTAACGATCCGCCACCGTGGCGGCGAAACGGAAGTTCTGTTCGACCAGCAGGATGGTGAAGCCCTCCGACTTGAGCCGCGCAATGGTGTGGCCGATCTGCTGGATGATGACGGGCGCCAGACCTTCGGTCGGCTCGTCCAGCATCAGGAAGCGCGCACCGGTGCGCAGAATGCGCCCGATCGCCAGCATCTGCTGCTCACCGCCGGAGAGTTTTGTCCCTTGGCTGTTGAGACGCTCTTTCAAGTTTGGAAACAGCTCGAAGATCTGATCCAGCGACAACCCGCCCGGCCGGATCGTCGGCGGCAGCATCAGGTTCTCTTTCACGTCGAGGCTGGAGAAGATGCCACGTTCTTCCGGACAGAATGCGATGCCCTGCTTCGCGATCTTGTCCGACGAGGTCTTGATGATCTCGTTGCCTTCGAACTTTATCGAGCCGGTGCGCTTGCCGATGATGCCCATGATGGACTTCAGCGTCGTGGTCTTGCCGGCGCCGTTGCGGCCGAGCAGCGTGACGACTTCGCCTGGCTTCACATTGAAGTTGATGCCGTGGAGAATGTGGGACTCGCCGTACCACGCTTCCAGATTCTCGATGGTGAGAACGGGATTGCCTGTCGCTGCAGTTTTTGCCGGTGCAGCCATTGTGATCTCAGCCATGCCCGGCTCCCAGATAAGCTTCCTTGACGCGCTCGTCCTTGGTGAGGTCGGCATAGCTGCCTTCCGCAAGAACCTTTCCGCGAGTCAGAACGGTAATGATGTCCGACAGGTTGGACACGACGCTGAGGTTATGTTCGACCATCAGGATGGTGTACTTCGCCGAGATGCGCTTGATCAGCGCGGCGATCTTGTCGATGTCCTCGTGGCCCATGCCGGCCATCGGCTCGTCGAGCAGCATCATCTCGGGATCGAGCGCCAGCGTGGTGGCGATCTCCAAGGCCCGCTTGCGGCCATAAGGCATTTCCACCGCGGGCGTATTCGCAAATTCGCTGAGGCCGACGTCGTCGAGCAGTTCAGCGGCGCGTTGATTGTACTGATCCAGCACGCTCTTGGAGCGCCAGAAGTCGAACGACGATCCATGCTGACGCTGCAGTGCAACACGCACATTCTCCAGCGCCGTCAGATGCGGAAACACCGCGGAGATCTGGAACGAACGTACCAGGCCAAGGCGCGCCACGTCGGCGGGCGCCGTCGCGGTGATATCCTTGCCCTTGTAAAAAATCTGGCCGGCGGACGGCTGCATGAACTTGGTCAGCAGATTGAAACACGTCGTCTTGCCGGCCCCGTTAGGGCCGATCAATGCGTGAATGGTGCCCCGGCGAACTTTGAGACTGACATCGCGGACTGCGAAAAAGCCCGCAAATTCCTTGGTCAATCCGTTGGTTTCGAGAATGAACTCATCGGTCAAGCAAATTTCCCCCATCGACCTTCCCGGCGCGTGTCTTCGCCAGTGGCCAACTTTTTGCGCAGCCGCATTTCGGGGAAAACTGAAAGTCATCCCCGCGCGGCCACATCGAGTGGCGCGAATATGCCGTCAACGCGACGGCGAACGCAAGGTGCAATGCGGCAGAATTGGGTGGACCGCCTGTCGCACTGACTTCGCCCTTAGTCGTAGGCAGTTAGCTCCCTGCGCATGCAGAAAGCAGGGTCCGCCTGCGACCGGTCTACCGCGCAGATCGCGCCACCTGTTTGCGCCGCAAGGAGCTTTGAAAATCGCTCGTTAATTGTATTGCGAGGCGACTTCCCGCGTTCATTGATTATTTGCTCGCTGTACTCATACTCCCCCTCGATCGATATCAGGGGGATCGTTGCCGTGGACTTCCAGAGCGCCGACGCGTCCGTGGTGAAGTCCATTCGGCAGCGCGATCTGCTGAACTGCTGGCTACGGCTCTATGCGCCGCAACAGGCCCTGCCCGATATCGCCAACTATCACCCGGATCGGATGGACGACGAACGCCCCGATCTCGTCGACTACATTGTTGATCACAGCACGGCACCGCCGCGGCTCATCATCGACAGCAACGGCACCCGCATGGCGAGCGCCTATGGTACCACCGGCAAGGGCCGCTATCTCGACGACTATCTCGGCCCGATCCTCGGTCCTGTCGTGCTGCCGGCCTATCATGAATGTATCGAGCGCGAACTGCCGACTTACACCGTCTCGATGATCGACGATGTCAACGGTCGTGTTGTCGCCTATGAGCGGATGCTGATGCCGTTCTCATCGGGTGACGGCGTCACCCACATCATCGCGTCGCTCAAGACGATCAGCGAGGACGGTGGCTTCGAGATCCGCAACCTGATGCGCGGCCATCACAGCGTGCCGGTGCCGAAACTCCGGGCGGTGATCGATCGCAGCCTGTCCTATCGTGCGCCGCACCGGCTCGCGGCCGGCGACGTCGTCGAGATCGACTGATCGCTATTTTACGTCTTTTGCGTAAATCTCCGGCTTGAAGCCGACCACGAGCTTGCTGCCAAGATCGAGCACAGGCCGCTTGATCATCGAGGGCTGCTCAAGCATCAGCGCGATTGCCTTACTCTCGTTCAGACCTTCCTTGGCAGCGTCATCGAGCTTGCGGAACGTGGTGCCGGCGCGATTGAGCAGCATCTCCCAGCCGACCTCCTTGGCCCAGCGCTGCAGCCGCGCCTTGTCGATGCCCTCGGCCTTGTAGTCATGGAAGCTGTAGGCGACATCGTGGCTATCGAGCCAGGCGCGCGCCTTCTTCATCGTGTCGCAATTCTTGATGCCGTAGATGGTGATGGCCATGAGATGTCGCCGTGCCTGCCAGGAGTGATCGCCGTTCTGACCTGACTAGCAGATCGGGCAGCGGCGGCTGACAGCAAATCCGCGATCATCCACAGAGGCCACCGATGATGCTGGCCGGCATCATCGGCTTGTCCTCCAGATCTCAGGCCGTGCGCCTGCGGTTTGCGAAGATCAGCCACAGCGCCGACACCAGGAAATAGAAGGCGCCGAAGCCGGCATAAGGCGCGATATCCGTGATCGCCGGCACTGCCGCACCGCCGGCACTATGCACAAACACCGCCCCGGCCAGGATCGACTGCGCTCCACTCAGGATCATCGCCCATTGCGCGCCAAATTTGCGCCAACGGCGAATGCCGGTGACGAGTTGCGCCAGACCTGCCAGCGCAGCCCACACGCCGAACACGGCGAGCACGGCGTTCATCCCCGACCGCAAAGCAACGGCGACAGCTAGCGCAGCAAAAAGGCTGACGACGACATTCAGTGCCTGTGACGGATTGGCCAAAAGCCCGCCGCTGCCATTGGCATCGAACCAATTCGCCAGCGCGTCCCAGGCGGGATAGCTGACCAGCAGCACAGCCGCTGCTGCCGGATTGGAGGTGCCGACCGCGACGGCAGCCGCCACCCAGGCCACCGCCACGATGCCGCGGACGAGGTAATAACGTACGAGATCTCCGGCTGCCACAGCCTGCAGACCGGCGGTTCCCTGTTGAATGGTCATGTTAATCTCCATCGAAGCTGGGACCGGGCTTCCTCAACCGACATGGCGAATGAACTCGGCCGCATTACATATTGCGATAACTAATATCGCGATATTCTTATCTGGCTGGATCACTCATCTTGTCCAGCATTATTTATCGCGATATACATTATTGTGATATTGACGTGAGGAGAATTGCCATGGTGCCCGCCGACATTCCGCTGGATCACCAGCTCTGTTTTTCGCTCTACAGTGCCAGCATGGCCATCGGCCGGGCCTACAAGCCGCTGCTCGACGCGCTGGAGATCACCTACCCGCAATATCTCGTACTGAGCACATTGTGGGAGGGCGGCGCACAGAGCGTTGGTGGCATCGCCGACCGGTTGGCGCTGGAATCGAGCACGGTCACACCGCTGGTGAAGCGGCTCGAACAGGCTGGCTTCGTCGCGCGCAAGCGCAATCCGGAAGATGAGCGGCAGGTCGTCGTCAGCCTCACTGCCAAAGGCATGGGTCTGCGCGAAAAATCCCGCTGCCTTGGTGAGACGTTGTTCGCCGCGGCCGGCATGACGCCAGAACGGCTGATCGCCCTGAACAGCGAAGTCCATGCTTTTCGCGATGCCGTGGCCAACTACACCGGCAAGACAGGCGCAACCGCGACGGAGACCGTCGACTGACGCAGATGATACGCGACAGGCGGCCCGCGAATCTGACGTAAGATACCGGACCCATTCAGCGCCGGAGCGACCATGGAATTCACCGCACTCTTTCTGGCGATCCTCATCACGATGCTCGTCGCATGGTATGGCAGCCGCAGCCTTGCATTCTCTCTGTTCGCCGTTGTGCTCATCGCCTGCGTGGCAACCTTTCTGCACCACGCCACCGACGCGCTGAAATTGTCGTTCTGAGGCCACCATGACTTCACAGCGCGCTATTGCCCTCAACGTCCTCGCGCTCTCCGCCCTTGCGGCCCTGCTTGCCGGCGCCTTTGCTGCACAACTACTGCTCGGCGAACTGCCCTGCCCGCTATGCCTGTTGCAGCGGATCATGTTCGCACTACTCGCCATAGGTCCGATCCTCAACATCCGCTTCGGCCCGCGTCCGAGCCATTACGCACTGTCACTGCTTGCAGCCATCGTCGGCACCATCGTCTCGACGCGGCAAGTGCTGCTGCACATCATGCCCGGCGACGCCGGCTATGGCACGGCGCTGTTTGGCTATCACTATTACACCTGGGCACTGATCGGCTTCATCGCGGCCATCGTTCTGTTGTCGCTGGTGCTGCTGTTCGACCGGCAATTCGAGAAGGCCCCCGCCGCTCACTCCGCGCCCAGTGTCATCGCGCATGTTGCCGTCTGGCTCGTGATCGGCCTGACGGCCGCGAACGTCGCCTCGACCTTGCTCGAATGCGGCTTCAAGGCCTGTGCGGACGATCCGGTGGTGTATGAGCTGCTGAAGCGATAGCCGCCGCGACACTGAATCGCCGTCAGCTATAATTCCAGTCGCCGCGTGATCCCGACATTCTCCAGAAACGTCTCGTCATGGCTGACGATCACGAGCGCACCGTCATAGGCCCGCAGGCCGGTTTCCACGGCTTCGATGGAATCGACGTCGAGATGATTGGTCGGCTCATCGAGGATCAGCAAAGGCGGCGGCGACACGCCGCCCATGACGCAAGCGAGACCGGCGCGCAGCATCTGTCCTCCACTCAACGTGCCGACCATCTGAAGCGCAGCATCGGCGCGAAACATGAATCGCGCCAATGCTGCGCGGCAGCCATTCTCGTCGGCTCGGGGATGAAGCCGCCGGAAATTATCGCGGATCGTCCGCGACGGATCGAGCAGACTAACCTGCTGGTCGAGCATGGCGAAGTCGACCATCATCCGTACCGCACCCGTCATCGGCTGCATCGCGCCGGTGACGAGGCCTAGCAGCGTCGTCTTGCCGGAGCCGTTCGGACCGGTCACCGCGACACGTTCCGGACCAGTGATGACGAAAGACAGATTGCGGATGATCGGCGCCTCTGCTGCATAACTGAAGCTCACATCGTCCATCTGCAGAACCACCCTGCGAGCCGCAAGCGCTGTCGGCGAAACTACAACGGACAACGGCTGCAGGATTTCGATCTGCTCCCGCGCAACAGCCAGCGCATCCTCTGCCCGGGACTGCTGACGCTCTGCCAGCCGCGTCTGCTCGCCGCCTGTATCCTCGCTGCGGTCCTTCATGCCGCCAAGCGCGATCCGCGGCGCGCCGCCTTTTGCACTTTTGATACGCCCTGCCCGATCCCGACGCGCTTGACGCTCGGCCGTCGCCTGTGCCCGCCGCGCAAGATCATCGATATGTTTTTCCGCATCTGACAGATCGCGTTGCGCCGCTACAAGCTCGCGCGTCTTGCACTCGCGATAATGCGTCCAGTTGCCGCCGTAACGCGTGGCACCGAGCGATGACAGTTCAATGATGGCATCCATCGTATCGAGCAATTCGCGATCATGGCTGACGACAATGGCTCCCGCACGCCAGCCGGCGAGCAGATCGATAACCGCCCGTCGGCTGTCACGGTCGAGATTGTTGGTCGGCTCATCGAGCAGCAGAAAATCGGGATCGGCAAAGACCAGCGCCGCCAGCGCGACGCGCG
The DNA here is from genome assembly GCF_051811025.1 of Tardiphaga sp. 813_E8_N1_3. Classification (NCBI taxonomy): domain Bacteria; kingdom Pseudomonadati; phylum Pseudomonadota; class Alphaproteobacteria; order Hyphomicrobiales; family Nitrobacteraceae; genus Tardiphaga; species Tardiphaga sp. 813_E8_N1_3. Next base: position 2,275,098 of record NZ_JBPWQE010000001.1, on the reverse strand, counting down.
TCCGCTGGCCGCCGGAGAGCACTGACAGTGCAGTATCATGGCTAACGTCGAGTCCAACGCGCCCGAGAGACTGGGCCACTCGTGCTTCGAGATCCCAGTCGGCCAGAGCAAGCTCTTCGGCTGTGGCCGTGCCGGCTTCCGCGCGGGCGAGAAGATCGAGCGCATCGGTGACGCCGAACAGATCGGCGACTGTCTCGCTAGGACGAAGCTGCAGCGCCTGCTGCAACACAGCGAGCCGGCCGTGGACACTCACACTGCTCGGACGAGGTGCGAAATCGCCGGACATCACGCGCAGCAGCGTGGATTTCCCGACACCGTTACGGCCGACCAGGCCAGTGCGCTCGGCGCCGAAACTGAGATTGAGGCTGGTGAAAAGCGAACGGCCGTCAGGCGTCGCGACAGACAGATCGGATACAGTGATGTGGGCAGGCATGGATAAACTTCTCCCGGGAAACAAAGCGAGCTGGCGTTGTCACCTGGGCGAAATCCATCGAAGCACACATCCTGTTGAAATGACGATGGCGGCTGACTAATCGCCAACTGCGGCGCGCTTGTGGCGTTGGCAAATTCGTCCGGTCCCTCTAACAACGACGCCATGACCGAGATCACCGCTATCGCTGCCGCCTTCGCTCCGTTCGAAACGCTGGCCTCTTCGCTTCTGCATCACGTCAAGACCGACGACGGCTCGCATGACGTCGCGCATCTGGCGCGCGTCTGGTCCAATGTCCGCACCATCCAGGAAGTCGAGGGCGGCGATCTCGAAATCCTGGCGGCGGCGACGCTGCTTCACGACTGCGTCGCTGTCGAGAAGAGCTCACCGCTCCGCGCCAGTGCCTCGCGCCTCGCCGCCGAACGCGCGATGACACTGCTCGCCCCGTTCGGCTGGACGACCGAGCGGCTGGACCGCGTTGCCCATGCCATCGCGGCGCATAGTTTCTCGGCGAAGATCGCACCTGAAACGATCGAGGCGCAGATCCTGCAGGATGCGGATCGACTCGATGCCATCGGCGCCGTCGGCATCGCACGCTGTTTCTACACCGCGGGGCGGATGCAATCCTACCTATACGATCCGGAAGACCCGGCAGCACGCCATCGCCCATTCGACGATCGTAATTTTGCGATCGATCATCTTCCGGCAAAACTGCTGACGCTCGCGGAAGGCTTCAACACCGCCACCGGCCGCCGCATGGCGCAGGAACGCCACGCGCGGACCGAGGCTTTCCTGACGGCGTTTCTGGCCGAGGTCGGCGTTTCGTGAAGGGGGCGCTTACGGCGCCCACTTCGTGAACACGTAATCCCGCTCCTTCACGCGCGCCTCGTGACACGCAAAGCAGGTCTCATGCTGCGCCTGATCGACCGGCTTGCCGTCGATGAAGCGGCCGAAGCCCCAGCCGCCTGACGCGGCATATTTCTTCGAATCCTTCACCATCACCTGCACCGTGGTCGCGGCGCCGGGGATCGAGGCGGATTCGAATTCCGGCGACTGGGTGTGCTTCCAGGCCAGCTTCACCAGCACCGTGCCATCGGGAAACGGCAGCTTGCCATCCTGGTAGGCTTTGATGGCGATGTCGTTGCCCACCACGGCGCGCAGCTCATTCAGAGGCTCAGCCTCCTGCGCGGGCGCGATCAGTTCCCATTTGCGGTAGCCGTCGGAAAGGCCGACGCCGTAGATCGGCGACAGGTTGGCGGGATTGGCCGTGTTGGCGGCAAAGGCCGCCAATACCCCGGATGACACCACACCTGCCGCGAGGCTCGCTGCAAGAATCCATCGCATCGCGGATCTCCTTCAGCGCGCCATCGCGTCGGCATCAATGATCGCCTGGGCGAATTCACGCGGCGCTTCCTGCGGCAGGTTGTGACCGATGCCGCCGTTCACCGTGCGATGCTCGTACTTGCCGGTGAACTTCTTCGCATAGGCCTTGGGATCGGGATGCGGCGCGCCGTTGGCATCACCTTCCATGGTGATGGTCGGCACCGTGATCACGGGTCCCTGCGCCAGCCGCTTCTCCAGCTCATCATATTTCGCCTCGCCCTGGGCGAGTTCGAGCCGCCAGCGATAGTTATGGATGGTGATGGCGACGTGATCGGGATTCTCGAACGCCTTGGCCGAGCGGTCATAGGTGGCGTCGTCGAAATTCCACTTCGGCGAGGCCAGCTTCCAGATCAGCTTGGCGAAGTCGTGCCGGTACTTGTCATAGCCCAGCCGGCCACGCTCCGTGGTGAAGTAGAACTGGTACCACCATTCCAGCTCCGCCTTCGGCGGCAGCGGCATCCGGTTGCCCTCCTGGCTGCCGATCAGATAGCCGCTGACAGCGACCAGCGCCTTGACCCGCTCGGGCCAGATCGCGGCGAGAATGTCGGCCGTGCGGCCACCCCAGTCGTAGCCGCCGACCACGGCCTTCTCGATCTTCAACGCGTCTATGAAATTGATGATGTCGGTGGCCAGTGCCGCCGGCTGGCCATTGCGCACCGTCGCATCGGACAGGAAGCGCGTCCCGCCATAGCCGCGCAGATAAGGGATGATGACGCGGTAGCCGGCGGAGGCCAGCAGCGGCGCGACATCCACATAGCTGTAGATGTCATAGGGCCAGCCGTGCAGCAGCAGCACAACGGGGCCGTTGGTCGGACCGTCCTCGGCATAGGCAACACTGAGGTCGCCAGCATTGATTTGCTTCAGCGGCTTGAACGACGTATGCGTGCCGCGCTTGACGGCGGGGAGCTGCTTGCCGGCCTTCGCGGCCTGCGCCGCCGCCGGGCCAATGCCTGCGAACGGCGCCGCTGCCAGGCCCATGATGGCCGCGCCCAGCAGGCTGCGGCGATTGAGGTGGGGGCTATTGGGACTGTCGTTCGTCATGGTGCGCTCTCCGGGCAATGACGGCTGCGGCCGTCGATGCACGGACCATGCCCCCGCGCCGGCATCGCCGCTTGAAGAATCCGTGGGTTTTCTCTTCAGAACGCCATGATTTGTCGTTGAGACGGGGTGTGCTAGGGGACGTTCCTGCGCACAAGGCCTTGGCGCGACAACAGGTATTGGACCCCCTATCTTGCTGTTCCGGTTCGACGAATTCGTCCTCGACACTGACCGGCGGGAGCTGCGGCGGGGCACGGACACGGTGGCGGTGGAACCGCAGGTGTTCGACGTGCTGGAATTCCTGATCCGCGCGCGGGACAAGGTCGTCAGCCGTGACGATCTGCTGGCCGAAGTCTGGCATGGCCGCATCGTGTCCGAGGCGACGCTCAGCAGCCGGGTCAACGCGGCCCGCACCGCCGTCGGCGACAGTGGCGAGCAGCAGCGGCTGATCCGCACCTTGCCGCGGAAGGGGTTTCGTTTCGTCGGCGAGGTCATCGAACAGACCGACACCCCCTCTCCACTCGTAGTGACGGCGCCTGCAACTGCACTCCAGCCCGCTACCGCCGATCCCGAAGGACTCTCGATCGCGGTGCTGCCCTTCACCAATATGAGCGCCGACCCCGAGCAGGATTATTTTGGCGACGGCATCGCCGAGGAGATCATCACCGACCTGTCGCGTTGCAGTGGCCTGTTTGTGATCGCGCGCAATTCGTCCTTCACTTACAAGAACAAGCCGGTCGACATTCGCGAGGTCGGCCGCACGCTCGGCGTCAATTATGTGCTGGAAGGCAGCGTCCGCCGTGTCGGCGAACGGCTGCGTATCATCGCGCAACTGATCGATGCGCGCTCAGGTGCACATCTGTGGGCCGACCGTTTCGATGGTGACCGCAGCGACGTGTTCGACCTGCAGGACCGCATCACTGAACGCGCCGTGGCTGCCATCGAGCCGACACTGCGCATCGCCGAGATCGAACGGCACAGGCACAGCCGACCGAACAAGCCGGATGCCTATGATCTGCTGCTGCGCGCCTCAGGTTACGAACACGACTTCACGCCGGAGAGCATGACCGCCGCGCTGGATTGCCTGCATCAGGCGCTTGTGCTGGATCCAACCTATGCGCCGGCGATGGCGGCGGCGGCCTATTGCCATGCGCAGCGTCACTTCCAGGGCTGGATCAGTGCTGACGATGCCCATCGCGCCGAGGGTCTCGCGCTCGCGCAACGCGCCATCGAGCGGATGCCGAACGATCCGCAGATCCTCTGGATGGCTGCCTTCGCGATCTGGAATCTTGCAGAGACGCAGACCGCCAAGGATGCGGCCATCGAATTGTTCAGCCGCTCACTCGCGATCAATCCCAACTCCGCCACCGCACTTGCACTGGCCGGCTGGATCGAGACCATGCGCGGCCAGCAGCAGGCCGGCCGCGCCCTGCTCGATCGCGCAAGGCGTCTCAACCCGCTCGATCCGCACGGCTGGTTCGTTTCCGGTGCGCTGGCGATCGCGGCGATCATCGACGAAAATTATTCCGAGGCGATCGCTTGGGCGGACAAGGCGCTGCTGCAGAACCGACGTTTCGCCGTCGCACTCCGCGCGCTCGCCGTGGCGCTCGTCAAAACCGGCGCGCACGAACGCGCGGCGCAGGTGGTCGAGGAACTGCTCACCATCGAGCCGGAGCTAACAGTCTCCGCTTTCTTTGCGCGCATCCCCGTCCCCGTGGAGTCGATGGCGCAAACCTATGCCGCCGCCCTGAAAGCCGCGGGGCTGCCCGAATGACCATCCGCCCGATCGTCCGCTATCCCGACCCGCGACTCGCGCAGCCGGCCGCACCTGTCACGGTGTTCGGCGATGCGCTGCGCGCGCTCGCCGACAATCTGCGCGACACCATGCATGCCGCGCCGGGCATCGGCATCACCGCGCCGCATATCGGCCTTTCCCTGCGCGTCGTCGTGCTCGATCTCGGCGATGGCGCCAGGACCTATGTGAATCCGGAGATCACATGGGCCTCGTCCGAACTGATCATGCATCAGGAAGGCAGCGTCTCGATGCCCGGTGTGAATGACGACATCCAGCGCCATGCCCGCATCCGGATCAGCTATCGGGATCTCGACGGCAATATGCAAACAGAAGAGTCCGACGGCCTGCGTGCGGTCTGCCATCAGCACGAGATCGATCAACTCAACGGCATGTTCTGGATTCAACGCCTGTCGCGCCTCAAGCGCGAGCGGCTGATCAAACGGTTTGAGAAGTTGTCGCGCGCCTGAAGCGCGCGACAATCGTCACGTCCGCCACTGCTATTGGTGGCATCGGCCGGATATCAGCCTGAGCCAGGGCACGGTATGGAACAAACTCATCAGGGCATACATCACCACCATTCCGCTCCACGGCGATGAACGCGACGTTGAACAGAGCAGGTCCGGCGAACTGCTATCGAGCACACCCGCCAGCAGCGCCATCAGCGCGAAGGCGGGTGCAGCCGCAAGGCATAGCCAGTCGGCGGCCGGCGCAAGGCGACCCATTGTCCAGTGATAGGCCTTCGCACGATCGACGTCGTCGATGGCGCTACTCATCGGTCTTCCGGAACGTGGCCTCTCCGGCGGCCGAGACCTCGACCCATTTCTTGTCGGGTGCAGCGCCAGCGACATAGTTGTCGTGCCAGTTCCACCATTTGTAGGTCGGAGTCTGCGGATAGCCTTCGGGCGAATCCTCCCAGACCTCCTGACGGCCGAGCGGCGTCGTGTCGAGATAGCTCCAGGTGGTCCCCATCGCCTCGTCGCCGCGGCTGTTAATGAAATAGGTGCGGAACACGCGATCGCCGTTGCGGAAAAACACGTTGTGGCCGTGCCACTCGTCGACGCCGAAGTCAGCGTCGAAACTGTCCGTGATGGTGACCCAGGGCATCTCCCAGCCCATCCGCGCCTTCAGGCGCGCGATGTCCGCCTGCGGTGCCCGCGAGGCGTAGACGAGGGTGGTGTCGCGGGCATTCAGATGCGCGAGGTGGGCAACCTGATCGGCGCCCAGCGAACAGCCGCGGCAGGCGTGATCGGGCCAGCCGAACACACCGGGTTCGAAGAAGGCGCGGTAGACGATCAACTGACGGCGGCCGTCGAACAGGTCGAGCAAGCTGGCTTTGCCATCGGGCCCTTCGAACGCATACGCCTTCTCCACCACCATCCACGGCATCCTCCGGCGCTCGGCCGCCAGCGTATCGCGCGCGCGCATCACAGCCTTCTCCTTCACGAGCATGTCCGTTCGCGCGGACTCCCATGCCTGCGGTGATACAATCGGTGGTGTTTTCATCGGTGTCGTCATGGTCTTCTCTCCACTTTCGTCCATCGTCATGCGTTACCGACATGACTTGCCGGTTAATCGTCGTGAGGTAGATTAGGATCCGGCAATGGACGGATGGGAGTGACAAGTGTGGCGGGATTTGAATGGACTCCCTGATCACCGCCGCAGGACATGCGCTTGCGGCGGGTGACCCGCTCGGTGCCTTGAAGCGCGTTGCATTGCGCGACGACCCGCCAGCGCTCGCACTGCGCGGCATCGCAATGGCCCAGCTCGGCGATTTCGCACGCGCGAAGGATCTCGTGAAACGGGCCGCACGCGCCTTCGGTGCCAAGGAACCGGTGGCGCGTGCGCGGTGCATCGTCGCCGAGGCCGAGATCGCCCTCGTCTCGCGCGATCTCCATTGGCCCAGCAAGGCGCTCGACGCCGCACGGCTGACACTCGACGCCCACGGCGACCATGTGAATGCGGCATACGGCGGTTATCTCGATGTCAGGCGACTTCTGCTCATCGGGCGCCTGGACGAAGCCGAGCGAAAGCTCGGCGCCCTCGATCCGGCGCCCTTCCCGCCCGCCTTGAGGACGGCGCATGCACTGGTCGTCATGGGCATTGCGATGCGGCGGCTCCATGCGAGAACCGCACGTGCGGCCCTCGCCGACGCGCAGCATGCCGCACGCTTTGCCGGCATTCCCGCGCTGACGGCCGAAGTCGACAGCGCATCCCGACTCCTCAACGCGCCCGCAGCGCGCCTGATCGCGCGCGGTGACGAACGACCACTACTGCTCGACGAAGTCGAGGATTTGCAGAAATCGAAAGCCATCGTCATCGATGCCTGCCGACATGTCGTCCGCCACCGAAAGATCGAGCTGTCGCTGGCTACGCGTCCGGTGTTGTTCATACTCGCACGCGCGCTCGGCGAGGCATGGCCGGCGGACGTCACGCGGGAAACACTGCTGGCGCGCGCCTTCCGCGCCAGACACGCCGATGTCTCGCATCGCGCGCGGCTTCGTGTCGAGATGGGACGCCTGCGCAAGATGCTTGCGCCTCTGGCAGACGTGAATGCGACCAGGCTTGGTTTCGTACTGACGCCGCGCATGGCGCGCGAGATCGTCGTGCTGGCGCGACCTGTCGAGGAAGAACACGCTGCCGTACTCGCCCTTCTGGCCGACGGCGAAAGCTGGTCGAGTTCGGCGCTCGCGCTGGCACTCGGAGCGAGCCAGCGCAGCGTTCAGCGAACGCTCGAAACGCTGGCTACCAACAACAAGGTGCAGCCGCTCGGCCGCGGTCGCGCACGCCGCTGGACGTCACCATCCCTGCCCGGACTCGCGACGATGTTGTTACTCCCTCCTCCGCTGCCGGATCACTAGGGTCGTCGCATATCACTAAGGAGACTCGCATGACCAAATCAGCAGCCGTCATCATCCGCGAATATGGCCCCTTCGAGGGCGTCAAAAGTGTGGGCGGCGTTACCTTTGACGGCCAGCACGTCTGGTTCGCATCTGGCGACAAACTCAACGCCCTCGATCCCACGAGCGGCCAGACGACGCGCGCCATCCAGATCGCAGCCCATGCTGGCACCGCCTTCGATGGCAAGCACCTGTTTCAGATCGCCGAGGATCGCATCCAGAAGATCGATCCGGCCACCGGCCGCGTACTCGCCACCATCCCGGCACCCGGCGGCGGCGGCGACTCCGGAATGGCCTGGGCCGAAGGTACGCTCTGGGTGGGACATTATCGCGAGCGCAAGATCCACCAGATCGATCCCGAGACAGGGGCCATCCTGCGCACCATCGAAAGCAACCGTTTCGTCACCGGCGTGACCTGGGTCGATGGCGAACTCTGGCACGGCACCTGGGAAAACGATGAGAGTGACGTGAGGCGCATTAATCCGCAGACGGGAGAAGCGCTGGAGATGCTGGAGATGCCTGCCGGCGTGGGCGTGTCCGGTCTCGAATCCGATGGCGCCGATCAGTTTTTCTGCGGCGGCGGTGACAGCGGCAAGGTACGGGCGATCAGGCGGCCTAAGCGGACGTGAAAAGCAACGAGCGACGCCACTTCACTTCCTGGTTTGCGGATGGACCGTCTCGCCCTTCTTGAGCATCTCCACGAAGGACGCGATCTTCTTCTTGCGGCCGGCCTCGGTCTTCAGGTTGTTCACCCGGAACGCCAAAGCGAAGCGGTTCTGCGCGCTGAGTTTCGCCAGCATCGCTTTCGCTTTTGGCTCGGCGTCGATCGCCGCCTGCAGGTCAGCGGGAAGCTCCGACGCCTTGACGCGATAGGCGCGGTCCCAACGGCCGTCGGCTTTCGCCGCCTCCACATGGACAAGGCCATGCCCGGTCATGCGCTCTTCTGTGACGAGGCGCGCAACATTGTCGACATTGATCTGGCTCCAGACGCTCTTCCGGCCGCGCGGCGTGTAGCGCTGCAGGAAGCTAGTTTCGTCCAGTCCCTTGCGGATGCCGTCAATCCAGCCCCAGCACAGCACGACGTCGATTGCCTCTTTCGGCGTGATCGATGCGAGGCCGGATTTTAGCTTGTGAACCTTGATCCAGACCTCGCCGGCCTTGTCGTGGTTCTTGCCGAGCCATTTATAGAAGGCGTCGGCGGTCTTGAACTCGCGCACATTCGCGGGATCGACTTTAACGGGTGCCATGCTCTGTCCTGATCGCCGCGCGCCGCACTAGCGCGCGTCCAGCCCCATCTGCCAGAAGTCAGATTCCAGGCGCGATGCCTGACCGAACAGTTTTGCGAGTTCGACAAAGCGCCGCTCGGTCATCGCGCGCGCGGCGAGATCGTCGAGATGGCGGCGCGCTTTCACTGCGATGTCCTGATAGGCCGCGCCGGCATATTCGCCGATCCATTCGCGATACGGATGATCGCCGAGCGCGTCGGCACCGTCAGGCGCAAGCTTCTTGCCGATCTCGGCATAACCGATCACGCATGGCGCCAGCGCCACATGCAGGTCGAGCAGATCGCCGGCAGCGCCGCAATCCAGTACGAAGCGCGTATAGGCTACCGTCGCCTGCAGCTCGGGCGCGGCCTCGATATCGGCAGGCGACAAACCCCAGCGCCCACACAGCTTCACGTGCAAATCCATCTCGCCGAGGATAGAGGCAAGACCGCCTTGGGCCGCCTTCATGTCATCGAGGGTCCGGCTCTTGTAGGTCGCCAGCGCATAGGCGCGCGCGAACTGGATCAGGAACAGATAGTCCTGCACGAGGTAGGTGCGAAACGCCGGCTCCGGCAGCGTGCCGGCGCCGAGTTGGCGGACGAAACCATGATCGACATAGCTGGACCAGTCATCGGCCGCAGCTGATTTGAGACGATCAAAAATATCCATGCGCATTCCAATTCACGCGTTCATCCGTCCACTGCCCTGCGTTGCTCTACGCCACTTTGCGGCATAGGGCAGCACGAACATATAGAGACCGCTGAACATCAACAGAAACAGCGGTGGCAGCGGCGAGAAGGTCACCCAGGCTGGCGGCTCGCCAAATCCGCGGACAGCGAAATTGGCGATGACCGTCACGGTAAAGGCCAGCGACAGCCAGCGGTGTGCGTATCTGATCCATAGGCTCATGTTGAGTGACCTCATAGCAATGCAGAAGTGGCGTGAGATTCTGTGTCGGCCGAATTCAGTCCAGTCGCGCCAGAAGCTGCTCCATCGACGCCAGGAATCGCGGCCATCCGAACTTGGCGCCCTGATAGGCCTGCTCCTGATCCGGCCGGAAGCCGATCTGCTCCATCCGCAGCAGTGTCCCGTTGTTCGAAGGCGTAAGGGTCCAGGTCACGACACTCTCGAGACCCAAGGCCTCCCATGTGTAAGCGAGCTTTTGGTTCGCCTCGACTTCCGTAACCCGACAGGCGACCTCGCCCCAGTTCGCGCTCAGATCAAAACGATGCCCGATAACGGGCTTGAAATCGTTCTTCATGAGCCACTCGGCGATCAGAAGCGGCTGGGTCAGCGCACGCCAGATCTTTTCCGGCGCATGGCCAAATTCCCGCTCAACGACGACAGAACGCGTTTCGGATGCTGTATCGGTCAATTGTCCATCCTCTTCAGTAGTTGTTCGAGATCGTCGAACCGGCTCTCCCAGAACCCGGCCATCTGGCTGGTCCAGTCGAGCAGCGGCGCCAGGGCCGCCGGTTGCGATCGATAATGTGTCTGACGGCCGCTGTGACGATCGAGCACCAGCCCCGCCTGCTTCAGCACGCCGAGATGCTTGGAGACGGCCGGTTGCGAGACGCCGGCCTGGGCAGTCAGCGCCGCGACGGTCTGCTCTCCGTCACGGCAAAGCCGCTCGAAGATCGCACGCCGGGTCGGATCGGCGAGCGTCTTGAAGAGCACATCAAAGGTGTTCGGCATCGCCATCCATAACCTGTCAGTTATCGATTAAATCAATAACCAACGAGCTATGGATTGGTCAAGTGCAAAATGAATGGAAGAGAATCGTCGAGATCGCGGGAAGTGCGGGCCTCGTCCGAGGCGGCTAGTTTACTTGCCGTCGTCGAGGCTCACCAGCACCGCTGCATTGGCAATGAGGATGCCGTCGCCGCCGCTCTCGGCGGGAATGTCGAGGCCGCCTTTGACTGCGGTCACGGTCACTGTGCCGTAGGGCAATTCCTTCGCGACGGCCGCCGTGTCGACGTCGTCCGGATTCGGCACCGCGACGGTCACATCGACAAACATGTCATGCGGCGTCTTGCCGACCATCCGAAAGAAGCCAACGCTGGAATGGCGGATCGCATCCGACACCGCGCGCTTCGCAGCCTTGGTGGCGTCGCGGCCATGGACGTCGACGCCCATGCCCATCTCGGTGATACAGCGCACCTTTGCCATCTGTTGTCGTCTCCACGTATTCCCAATTGCATTGCGGCGAACTTAAGCAATCTCCTGCAGCGCGCGCCAGCCCGTTGCCGTCACGCCCGCGCGATCAGCGACCAGCCAATATGCAACCCGGCTGCGGCGCGATCGCGCCGAGCCCGCGGACGGGGACGAGCCTCTGCCCCTGCGTTTTGGCGATGAACATGTTCATTGTTGCATAGTGGTTCGTATCGATGGTGACAGGACCTGTCGGCGACGGGATGGTGAGCCCTGCCAGCGCATCCACGATCGCTTCCTTGTCGACACGGCCCGCCGTCTCGATCGCAGCCTTGAGCGCGATCAGCGTGTTGTAATGGGTCATGACATAGTTCGACACCAGCACGTCATTGCCGGCTGAGGCCCGCACCCTGGCGACGAACGCCTTCATCTCCGGCGCGTCGCTGGTCGCCAGCGACGGCACCACCGTGATCATGTTCTGGCCTTTGCCCTTGAAGATGCCGACGTCGATCTCGGACAATCCCAGAAACGCAACCGTCGTCTCCTTGAACAATCCCTGATCGTCGGCCTGCCGGATGAAATCCATGCCGTCGCCCTTCAGCGCGAACAGCAGCACCTTCGGCTTTGCCGCCGCCACCTGCTTGATCAGCGGCGTGAAATCCGTCTCGGTGCCCAGCGTGTATTGCGTGCCGACGATGGTGCCGCCGAGCTTTGCGATCAGCGGCCTGGCGATATCGAACATCTGGTGCGGCCAGACCCGGTCGGCGCCGAGCAGGAAGTAGGTGTTGCCGACGGCCTCGTTCATATAGGGCAGCAACTGGCCGAGATCCTGGTTCGGTACCGTGCTGAAGGAGAAGACATAGCGGCTGCATTTGCCGCCTTCGAAATTCGTCGCATAGAGCAGCGGCGTCTTCGTGCTCTCGGCGAGCGGCCTGATCGCATTGAAGTTGGCCGAGGTGACAGGGCCGACAACCGCAACGACGCCGCTGTCGATCACCGACCGCATCGCGCTCTCGGCGGAGGCCGGCCGGGTCTTGTCATCGACATAGATGACCTCAAGCGGCCGGCCGAGAATGCCGCCTGCCGCGTTGATCTCCCTGGCAGCAAGATCGAGGCCGAGCTTGGCCTGTTGGCCATACAACTCGACACCGCCGGAGAATGGCAGCACCGCACCAACACGGATCGGATCGGCGGCTATCGCCGCAGAGCCGAACGCTGCCGAGCCCAACAGGACTGCGGATGTCACGAAACTTGCGACAGATAACTTCATGCGCGCCCTGCTCCGCCATCGGCCTCGCCGACGGCGAGGCGCAAATCACTATGACGATTGAGCCGGAAAAATCAGGAGGTGCAAGAGCTGATCGCGGATCCAGCGCTGCTCAAGGCGATCACGGAGCCCGCGGCGCCGGGGCTATCGGAAGAGGACCGCTGGACGCAGGCGCGTCATTCACTGGAGCTCCGTTGGCGGGAGCTTCTGTGGCTGGAGCCACCGCCACAGGCGCAATGTCCATCGGTGCGGCGGTCGCAGCTTCAGGCGCCGCAGCCGCGGGGGCAACGGCTGGAGGCACGATCGACACCGGCGTCGCCGGGGCCGTGGTCGGGACGTTAGCCGTCGGAGTGCTCGCAGCGGGTACGTTAGCCGCTGGTACGTTGGCCGTGGGGATGTCGGCCGGAGGCACGTTACCCGGACGCGCAGGAGCCGGAGGCGCTGCAGCCCGGTTGATGATCGGCTTGCAGATCATCACGGCTGCGGCTGACGCGATCATCGACGCCATGATCTGCAGGTCCGAGGGTTGTTTGGGGTCGCTCGCAACCGCGGCGGCTTCCTCGCGCAGTTGGATATTGCAGTCACAGTCGGGAATGCCGCTTGCCGGCGTACATGCGTCATGATGCATGCAGGCAACATCGAGCGCGTCGATCGGCGACTTGCCCGGCCGCGAGCCGAGGCCGCAATAATTGCCGTGGACCAGATTTGCGCCATTGGTCCGCGGATCGAGATTGATCCTGTTGTCACTGGCCGGTTTCTGACTGCGGGGCGCCGCTTCCTGGGCAAGGCTTGGCGATGATGCGATGGCGGCCGAACACAGCATCACCGCAACGCTGGAACGGCGCAGCCACGAGGCAGCGCGCAAAGGCTTGATCATCGAGTTCAGATCCGCATGGCCCCGACGGGATGTGTCGGCCGCGAAGGATACGCGCGACGCCTTCTTAGGTTCCCGATCAGGTTCCCTTTGTGGGAACCCGATCAATCAGCCTTCCGCCATCAGCTCCTTCGCCAGCGCCATATAGGCCGGCAGCGTCACCGGATCATTGGCGGCATTGCCGGCGACCGGATGCGAGGCATAGCGCGCGATCACCATCTCGGCCTTCGGATCGATATAGAGGCCCTGCCCGTAGACGCCGCGCGCCATATAGGCGCCGTGCTCATTGTGGGTCACCCACCACTGGTTGCGATAGGACGCGCCGGGCAGCGTGGCGTAGCCGGCCGGCTTGAACTTCTCGGGGTCAGCGCCGCGTTCGATGTCCTCGACCACTGCGCTAGGCACGATCTGGCGGCCGTTGAAGCGGCCGTGATTGCGCATCACCTCGCCGAAGCGCGCGAGATCGCGCAGCGTCGTCGACAACCCACCGCCGCCGCTCTCGGTGCCGATGCGGTCGACGTGATAATGCGCATCCTCTTCCGCCCCCATCGGCGCCCAGATGCGCTCGGACAAGAGATCGGACAGCGTCATGCCGCTGGCGCGCCGGATAATCCAGGCGAGCGTGTCGGTATTGACGGTCTTGTAGGCGAAAGCCTTGCCGTGCTCGCCCTGCTTCTGCTGCGTGCAGAGAAAGGCGAAGATATCGCTCGCGCCTTCATAGTCCGGAGGGATTGGCGCCATGCCATTGGCGCGCCGCAGCCCCCACACATCGGAATTCTTGTCCGTATAGACCTCGGTGTATTTCAGCCCCGTGGTCATATCCATGACTTCATGCACGCGCGCATCTCCGAAGGCCGTGGCCTTCAACTCCGGCACATAATCAGTCACCGGTGCCTGCGGATCGATCTTGCCTTCCGCGACCAGCATGCCGGCCAGCGTGCCAGTGAAGGACTTGGTCACTGACATCGCGATATGCGGCTTGTGCGGCTTCAGCGCGCCGGCATAGCGCTCGTAAATCAGCTTGCCCCTGTGCAACACCGCGATGCCATCGGCGTAGGTCTCGTCGAACATCTTTGCGAAGGTCATCGGCCGGCCATCCATGGTCGTCGATTTCGACCCGCCGATATCGCGCTCCGCGCGCGGCAGCACGGATGCACCACTCGCGCCGCGCCAGACATTCACCGTGGGCACCAGCGAGCGCACATTGCTCCAGGCCCAGCGCAATTCGGGGAAGTTGCGGAACGAGCCGTCGTGGAATTGGATGAGTTTGTCCGGCGCTGGCGGAAAGCCTTTCATCCAGCCGAGCGTCTCGGGATCGCTCTCGGCGGCGGTGGGGACTTGGTTCTGTGCAGGTGCGTCGGACATGAAGGCGGGCTCCGGTAAGGCGGCAAGTAAGTTGGTCGTAACATGCGAGGTGGCCGGACACATCAAACACAACAGCCGGGCTGCATTCGGCAACTGCATGTCGCAAGTTCGCTCAATGCAGTCAGCCCGGACTGACGCATATCAGCCCGGACTGACGTATGTGCCCCGAACACTTCAGCCGAGCCACAAAACCCGATACTCGGGCTTCATGGGACCAGCAGCAGCTTGCCGGTCGTCTTGCGGTTTTCCATGTCAGCGTGAGCCTTCGCTGCGTCCGCTAGGCGGTACTCTCCGCCGATGTGGAGCTTGAGCTCTCCCGTCGCGATCCAGTTGAACAGCCCCTCCGAACGCGCGCGCAGCAGTTCGGGCGTGTGGATATGATCGAAGAAGGTCGCATAGCCGATCTTGATGCTCTTCGGCAGGCTCATGATGTCGAGCGGTCCCGGCCCACCAAGCACCGGGCCATACCAGCAGAACGTACCCGACCGACGCAGCACATCGAGCGAGCCCTGGAAGGTCGTCGGCCCGGAACCATCATAGACGACGTGCACGCCCTGACCATCGGTCAGGCGTAGGGTCTCCTCGGCGAACCGGCCTTCAGTATCGATGATCACATGGTCGGCGCCAGCCTCCCTAGCTGCAGCGACCTTCTCCTGCGACGACACACGTCCGATGACATGGCCGCCGCGCAATTTGATGATCTGGGTCAGCAGCAGCCCCACGCCGCCCGCCGCCGCATGGACGAAAGCGATGTCGCCGCGCTGCAGCGGATAGAAGTCCGTGGCGAAATGGCTGGCAGTGAGCCCCTGCATCATCACCGACGCAGCGGTGCGATCATCGATCGCGTCAGAGACCGGTACCAGCGACGTGACAGGGATCGCGATCCGCTCCGCATAACTTCCCGGCGCATAAACCCAGGCGACACGCTGGCCGGGCCTGATGCCATCGACACCATCCCCGACCGCCAGCACGCGCCCCATACCCTCGACCCCCAAAATCTTGGGATTCGGAACCTCAGTCCAGGCCATGCCCTGGCGCACGCCGATGTCCATGAAGTTCACCCCCGCAAAGGCAACCTCGACCAATGCCTCGCCCGGTCCAGCGAGAGGCGACGGACGTTCGACATAGTCCAGCACCTCGCGACCGCCCGTTCCGGTCATCACAACAGCCCTCATCACTTGCTCCTTTGTTGAACGTTCGTTCCTGAATTTTCCAAAAAAAGGGACTATCGCAGCGCCCTCATGGCCATGTCGGACAGCCTTGCCAGAGCCGCGCGTGCAGCGCCGCCCCGTCCCGCGACGCGAATGCCGGCGATGTTCGCGATCAGAAATTCCGAGGTTGCTTCCGGGTCGAGACCAGCAGCGACATCGCCTTCACACTGCGCATCGCGAATGCGCGCTGCGATGGCAGCTCGCAAGCTTTTCGCCAGCAGTCCATTGATCTCCTGGAGGTCGGATTCGGACACGCCGAATTCATAGATCGAGCCAACGCCAAGACACGGCCGATCGGCTGTTTTCACGACACGGCGCAACATCGCGCCGATGCCGTCGATTGCGCGCGGTCCGCTTCGGAGCGCGTCGATATGTGCAGCACATTCGCCCATTCCATAGCGACGTACGGCGGCGCAATAAAGCTGCCACTTGTCGCCAAAGGCTGCGTAAAGGCTCTGTCGCCCGATCCCCATTGCATCGACGAGCATCTGGGCCGAACTGCCCTCATATCCATGTCCGCTAAAGACATTGATCGCGTCGTCGAGCGCGGCGTCCGTGTCGAATTCCCGTGGTCTGGCCATAACCGGCGAGATAGCAATTCAGGAACGATTGTTCAACTATTTTATAGCGCCGCGGGAAGTAAATTCGATAAACCGGCCGGCGCCGCCGTAGCGGTCCTAGAAAGCCGCCCTGAGGGATTCCTGTCAGCCGCCCGACGCAGCGGTGAAAACCGCCAATTGAGCGGCGAAAGCGCGCTTGTAGGCAGGCCGGGCTTCGCCGCGGGCGACATAGGCGAAGAGGTTGGGATATTCATCCAGTAGGCCGGACGCCCCCAACCTGAGTAGCACCGACACCATCAGCAGGTCACCGGCACTGAACGCACCGTCGAGCCAGTCGGCATTGCCAAGGTGCTTGGAAAGTTCGCCCAGCCGCCCGCGGATGCGGTCCTTGACCATCGCCAGACGCTGCTCATACCAGGTCTTGTCGCGTTCCAGGAGCGTGACGATGAGGAGATCGACGATCGGCGGTTCGACCGTATTGAGTGCGGCAAACATCCACGTGACTGCCCGTGCCCGGGCGTTCGCATCATCTGGCAGCAGGCCTGCATGGCCCTCTGCGATATGGAACACGATCGCTCCTGACTCGAACAGGACAAGATCCCCTTCCTCGTAGGTCGGAATCTGCCCGAAAGGATGACGCGCCTGATGCGGAGGTCCCTTCATCTCATCGAACGAAAGAAGTCGAACGTCGTAAGGCTGCCCCACTTCTTCGAGCGCCCAGCGAACGCGCATGTCCCGGGCCAATCCCCTGCCGCGATCGGGCGACCGTTCAAAGGCGGTAATGGTAGGGTTCATAGGCAGACTCCCGGCGAATACATGACGCTATCCAGCGTGACATGGGTCACGACGATAGTCTTCCGCATCGTCTCTCTCGGCTCTTCGTCTCCCGAGGACGCATGACGGGCGGGCTTCCCGACACATGCGGGCATTTTTCTCGCGGGCAGCAGCCGTATGGACGGTGAGATTGGCCCCTCGCTCGCTAGCGGACGCCCAGCCTTCAGAGTTTCCCTCTATTTCTCCCGCTCCATTTCCCCCGAGAGCCCTCCAAAGTACCCTCGACCGCCAGAGATCGCAGGACCTCGTCAGCTTGAAGGCCGTGGCCGAAATCAAGGCATCTACGGCGTTCAGCGGGCGCGACCAACCGCGTAGCCTCCAGCAACAGAAGCCTCGCCATTTCGCGCGGCCCCACTGGAAGCACATCATGACACGACTTAAAGAACTTGCCATCGAAGCTCATGGAGGCCTCCAGCGCTGGCGGCAGTTCGAGCAGGTCTCCGCCGACCTGGTGCAGGGAGGCGTCTTATGGCCTTTGAAAGGACATCCACAAACCCTCGAGCGCACCACCGTCACGGTGGGTCTCAAGACGGAATGGGCATCGCATGCCCCGTTCGGCGCAGGTAGTCGGCGCTCGCGCTTCGCCCCCGATCGCGTGGTCCTGGAAGCCAGTGACGGCAGCGTTCTCGAAGAACTAGTTCAGCCGCGCGCAAGCTTCTCCGGCCATACGCTGCAAACCCCATGGACAGAACTGCAGCTTGCCTACTTCGCCGGCTGCGCCATGTGGACCTATCTAACAATGCCGTTTCTGCTCGCCTGGCCCGGCGTCGAGACGGAAGAGCTGGAGCCCTGGCAGACCGATAGCGGGGACTGGCGCCGTCTTGCTGTCCGTTTTCCCACGGAGATCGCCACGCACAGCGCGGTACAGACTCTTTACTTCGACGGCGATGGGCTGCTGAAGCGCCACGATTATGACGTCGAGATCGCTGGGGACACGCCCGGCGCGCACTTCATCGCGGATTACCAAGAGGTCTCCGGCATTAAATTCCCGACGAAGCGGCGGATTTTTGCCCGTCAACCGGACGGCAGCTTCAACACTGATCCACTTGTTGTTTCGATCGATCTCTCCAACATCCGGCTCAGCTAGACATCGCCGCTACAGCGTGGCGAGGGGACCGGCGTCATTGCGGATGGCTCTGGGAACCTCGCCGTGCACGCGGGTGAACGCCAGGCGCATCCGCTCCCTGTTCGCGAACCCCACCTCGCGGGCGATCACCTCTATCGGCTGTCGGCTCTGTTCCAGCAAGAGCCTTGCGGCCTCGACCCTCAATGCTTCGACTGCCTTCGCCGGCGTCGTGCCGGTTTCCGACCGGAACAATCGGGTGAACTGCCGGGGACTGAGGCTTGCGGCACGCGCCAGATCGTCGATCGTCAGGCTTTCAGCAAGGTTCTGGCGCGCGTAGTTCAGCGCGCGCTGAACCCTGTCTTCGTTCGCGCTCAGATCGAGCAAGGTCGAGTGCTGGGACTGCCCGCCGGAACGTCGATGGTACATGACCATGCCCTTCGCGACCGAACGGGCGACCTCGGAGCCGTGGTCGCGCTCGATGATGCCGACGACGAGGTCCGTTCCCGCCGTCATGCCTGCAGACGTCCAGATCGGACCATCCGCGAGAAAGATCTTGTCCATGTCGACACGGCAGCTGGGAAACCGGTCCTGCAACGCCCGTGCATAGCGCCAATGCGTCGTTGCGCGTCGGCCGTTTAGCAATCCGGCGTCTCCGAGAACAAACGAGCCCAGGCAGATGCCCGCGACGCGTCGTGCGTCGCGGGCAGCCGCCCGAAGAAGCCGGACCAGCCCAGGCGACGACGTCGGAATCTCGAGCCCTGCAGCAACGATCAAGGTGTCGTAGGACTCTTCGCCGAAAGCGTCCGTCATAACCTGCATGCCCGACGACGAAGCGACTAGCCCTCCCTCTTCCGAGAGGACACGCGTGTCGTACAGCTTCTTCCCGGCTTGCTTGTTGGCCACATCGAACGCTGCGACTGCCCCGAAGCAGATGGGTTGAAAACTCGGGCAAAGAACCAGACCAATCTTCATGCTTTCTCCACGACGGCTACGCGCAACCTCAAATAGGTGTGCCGGTCATGTTCCGCCATCTCCATGGCCTGAATGATGGCATCTACGTCCTGTCGGTTCCGGGAGCTGGCTGGTAGCTCTCTCGCGGATTTTTAACGGAGCTGCCATGTCGAGCCAATCGACAAAATACATCGCTATTCGGCCTGTCGCACCGGGACGGCTTGAACTGACGCAATAGTAGCCCCGCCACCGCATCGTCCTCACCATGTAGATCCGCGGTCGACATTCCCGAAGCAACTTCGCCGCCAGACTTCGCACCTCACAAAGGACCTATCATGTCACTCGAAACGACAAAAACCGAATACCTCGACATGGGCGATACACGCTTCGCGTTCAGGCGTCTTGGCCCCACTACCGGAACGACGCTCGTTCTGTTGCAGCACTTCACCGGGACCATCGATTCCTGGGACCCGGCGGTGGTGAACGCTCTGGCGGCAACGCGGCCGGTCATCGTCTTTAACAATCTCGGCGTGGGCACCTCGACCGGCACGACGCCCGACACGGTGGAACAGATGGCGTCGGACGCCGAGACATTCATCAGCAGGCTCGGCCTTGAGCAGGTGGATCTGCTCGGTTTCTCGCTTGGCGGCATGCTCGCCCAGGTGCTCGCCGTGCGGCAACCCAGCCTGATCCGCAAGGTCATCGTCGCCGGCGCCGCGCCGCGCGGTGGCGAGGAACATCTACTGGCCGTGGTGGAGGAAGCCTTTTCGCGCGGCGCACCAGATGTGCGACTGCCGCTATTCTTCACGTCTTCGGAAGCGAGCCAGCGCGCCGGACGCGCCTTCGTCGCTCGCGCAACGGCGCGCAGGCAAGGTCGCGATCCGGACAGCGGCAACGATGTTAGCGAGCCTCAGGCCAAGGCGATCATCGGCTGGTGCGCGCGTAAAGACGAGGGCGAGGCGACGCTCCGCGCCATAGGGCAGCCTGCGCTTATCGTGCACGGCAGCGACGACACGATGTTTCCCAGCATCAATGCGTACAATATGTTCAAGGCAATGAAGAACGCGCAGCTGATCCTGTACCCGGACTCGGGGCACGGTGCGTTGTTCCAGTACGCCGAGACGTTCGTCGCCCATTGCCTAACCTTCCTGGACGCCTGAGAGGAGAGAGATACAGCCGCAGCATGTCGCATTTTCACGTGTGATCACGCCAGGGCGGCGTATCGCTAAGCGGATCCGGGGAATGGCACCGCCCAACGAACACCTCGGGCCGGCGGTTTTACAGACCTATTGCAACACCATCTCGACGCGGCGGTTGCGGGCGCGGCCATTTTCATTGGCATTGCTGGCAAGCGGCGCGTAGTTCGCCACGCCGGATGCGGACAGGCGCTTGCCATCGATCTTGTAGCTGCGCGTCAGGTCATCGATCACCGCCTGCGCGCGCGCCTTCGACAGCGCGAGGTTCGCATCCAGCGTACCCTGATTGTCGGTATGGCCGACGATGAACACGTTTGCGCCGGCATTGGCTTGCAGCACGCGCACCATCTCGTCGAGTTGCGGTTTGGACTCGGGCTTGATGGTCGCCTTACCGGTGTCGAAGAACAGTCCGTAGAGGGCCACCCTACCCTCAGCCTGCAGGCCCTTTGCGAGCGCTGCCGCATCCACAGTCACCTTGCCGCTATCCATCGCCTTCGGTTCGACGATCTCCACGACTGTGGCGATGTACTTACTGGCAAGCGCGATGGTGCCAGGCTTCGCTGAGAGGACCGCCACATGCAGCATGGTGCCGGATGCATTCAACGTTCCGTACCAATAGCGCTCGCCGCCGGTCTCCTGCCATTGCTGCAACAGCGTGATCGGGGTCCAGCCTTCCAGCGACACCTTGGCCAGCTGCGGATTGCCAGGCAGGTCGCGCAGCGGTTTGAAATTCCGCCGACCGCAGTCGTCGGCACACGCATCCAGCTTCGATGCACCGGCGCGCTCAAGCGCCTGCTCATAGTTGCGCTGCACTTCGAGCACCGCCTTGCCGGCGGGCGCGAGATAGAACAGCCGCGTCACCCGCCCCTCAAGCTTGACGACGTCAGTGTCTCCGGAGGGAATGCCGACCTGATCGAAGTTCTTCACATCCTGGGCGACGAGCCACGATCCGGCATAACGGCTGAGCACGGCATGATCGCGCGCATTCGGCGCGTCGGCAGGCATGCTCTGCGCCATCGCAAGGGAAGCTGAAGCAAGGAGACCAAGAACAGACAGCAGGCGGACAAGGCAGGCGCGCATCGGGACCCTCTCAGGCCAGAATGTGAGCGGAATGCAGATTGCTGCGGAGTTATGTCAGAGATGCCATTTTTGGAACAGCCGTTTGCCCCGTCACTTCATTCGATTGTTCTCATCGACGGCAACCTGTTGATTTTCTTGCGTAAGAATTTTCGCTACCTTGAGGACTCCCGTCAACCGAACCGTCAGTTGTCCGTTGTGCGTCACCATGATCACTTGACGGTGCGCCTTACCGGCTTAGAGCCGCCGCAGCATTCAGTGTCAGGCTGCTGACAAGCCAACGATGCAGAGCGACCACGGCAGGCGAGGATTCGGCGTGGGTTGGAAAAACCAAATCATAACGTCGGCCGTCGAGGGAAGGTCCGAATGGCTGCACGAGAGTGCGCGAGGCTAACTCTGCCTCGACGAGCGTCAAACTCAACAAGCCAACGCCTTGTCCCGCAACGGCGGCTTGAATCGCTGCGCTTTCGTCGTTGAAAGCAATCCCACTCTCGGGGTCTATTGAACTTACCCCTGCGCGCGCAGCCCACAGCCGCCATGTCGGCAACGTCCGCTTCTTAGACGCGAACCGCCAATCAAAATGAATGAGCGAAGCTCGCGCAAGGTCTTCTGGTCTCCGCAGATCCAGCTTTGGGCTGCACACCGGCGCGTATTTGTCCGCCAGTAGAGGAAGCGATGTAAGCTCTGAAGAAGATTCCGCGCCGTATCGGATAGCGGCATCAGCTTCGCGAGCCTCCAAATTAACGGGCTGGTCGCTCGCGAGCAGGCGAAGATCCCAGCCTTCATTGAGATCGCGGAACGCTGAAACGTGCGGCAGAAGCAGCCGCGCTGTAAATGCTGACGTGGCGGACAGCGTCGCAATTTTACGGGCCGGACGCCGTCGCACGGCGACTACAGCTTCCCCCATCGACCTGAAGGCTTCGGTCAACGGCCGGAAAAGATTGTCTCCATCAGCCGTCAATGCGACGGTCCTCGCCTGGCGCAAGAACAATTGCTTGCCGACATCCGCCTCCAGCAACCGAATGTGATGACTGATTGCCGTCGGAGTGACGCCAAGCTCCGCGGCGGCGCGCTTGAAGCTGCTGTGGCGTGCCGCAGCTTCAAAGGCGCGAAGCGCGCTCAATGGCGGTAGTCGACCTGTCATCCATCTCACCTTTTATAGATGAGCATAACTCATCTATCGCGTGATGTATTCGACTTTGTGAGCTATTTAAAGGGCATGCATAGTTGGTTGTAGCCAACATGGATAATATAAACTCATGCCTTCAATCTTACACCTCGACGCCAGTGCGCGCCGCAGCCGTTCCATCAGCCGTACCCTCTCGCAGACCTTTATCGACACATGGCTTGCAGCAAGACCTGATGACCAAGTCATCCGCCGAGACTTGGCGATCGATCCTCCACCGCATGTAACCGAGGAGTGGATTGCTGCTGCGTTCACTCCCGCAGAACAGCGAGACATGGCCATGCGCGACAGGCTTTCATGGTCGGACGCTGCGATTGACGAACTGTCGGCGGCGGACATCCTCGTCTTGGGCACGCCAATGTACAATTACGGCATGCCCAGCGCTCTCAAGGCATGGTTCGATCAGGTCGTGCGCGTTGGCCGGACATTTTCATTCGATCTGAGTCGCGGTGACTGGCCGCTAGAGCCCGTTCTGTCGGGCAAGAGACTTGTCGTATTGAGCGCACGTGGTGAGTTCGGCTTTGCCGCGAACGGCTTACGGGGCGGCTGGAATCATCTGGACCCCCACATCGCCACATGTGCTCGCTATCTAGGGGTCGCCCAGGACGCGATCGAAACTATCGCCGTTGAGTATCAGGAATTTGGCGACGAACGGCACACCCAGTCTCGCGATCTCGCGGCGACGCAGGTGAAGGAGATCGCAGTCTCCCTCGCTGCAGTGTTCTCACGCTAGGTTGCGCGCCGGTGCAGCCGTCGCCATCACGCCGACGGTCTTCACCGGCAGCAGCATGGCAAAGGCCAGCCAGTTGGCGTCGTAAAGGCCCACCTTGCGGATATAGTCGATACAAACGGTATCGGCCTCGTACAGGATGCCCGCTCGCCTACCAGCCCCGCGGCGCGGCAGGTGTTCACCTGCCAACGCCGATTTTTGAACGGCTCTGGTTCTCCGCCCTAGTAAAAGACGGAGGCCCCCATCGAAGCAGTCTTCGGCGGGGCGAACTTGGTCAGGTCGATGCCTTCGACGGCGGCCTTATATTCCTCGGCGCTCGGCGTGCGACCAAGGATCGCCGACAGCACCACGACCGGGGTCGAGGCGAGAAGCGATTCACCCTTCTTCTCGGCGGTGTCTTCCACGACGCGGCCCTGGAACAGACGGGTCGAGGTGGCGAGAACGGTATCGCCCTTCTCCGCCTTTTCCTGGTTGCCCATGCACAGATTGCAGCCCGGACGCTCGAGATACAGGATGTTCTCGTATGAGGTGCGGTTCGCGGTCTTCGGCTTCACATCGTCGAATTCGAAGCCGGAATACTTCTGCAGGATTTCCCAGTCACCCTCGGCCTTCAACTCGTCGATGATGTTGTAGGTGGGTGCTGCGACAACCAGCGGCGCGTTGAACGCGACCTTGCCTTCGGCCTTCTCGATGTTCTTGAGCATCTGGGCGACGATCTTCATGTCGCCCTTGTGCACCATGCACGAGCCCACGAAGCCGAGGTCCACCTTCTTGGTGCCGCCGTAATAAGAAATCGGACGGATCGTGTCGTGGGTGTAGCGCCTGGACACATCGGCGTTGTTCACGTCGGGATCGGCGATCATCGGCTCGTCGATGATATCGAGATCAACGACGACTTCGGCGAAGTATTTCGCATTGGCGTCGGGGGTCAGTGCCGGCTTCTCGCCCGAGCGGATTTCAGCGATGCGCGCATCCGCCTTGGCGATCAGGCCCTTCAGCGTGCCCCCCGCATTCTCCATGCCCTTGTCGATCATGATCTGGATGCGCGACTTGGCGATCTCCAGCGACTCGATCAGCGTGTCGTCCTGCGAAATGCAGATCGACGCCTTGGCCTTCATCTCGGCCGTCCAGTCGGTGAAGGTGAAGGCCTGGTCGGCGAGCAGCGTGCCGAGATGGACCTCGATGATCCGGCCCTGGAAAACGTTGTCGCCGCATTGCTTGAGCATCTGCGCCTGGGTCGCATGGACCACGTCGCGGAAGTCCATATGCGGCTGCATTGCACCCTTGAACGTCACCTTGACCGATTGCGGGATCGGCATCGTCGCCTCGCCGGTCGCCAGCGCGAGCGCCACGGTGCCGGAATCGGCACCGAAAGCCACGCCCTTGGACATGCGGGTGTGGCTGTCGCCGCCGATGATGATCGCCCAGTCATCGACGGTGATGTCGTTAAGCACCTTGTGGATGACGTCGGTCATCGCATGGTAGCTGCCCTTGGGATCGCGCGCGGTGATCACACCGAAATTGTTCATGAAGCTCATCAGCTTCGGAATGTTGACCTGCGCCTTCTTGTCCCACACCGACGCCGTGTGGCAGCCCGACTGATAGGCGCCATCGACGATCGGCGAGATGACGGTGGCCGCCATCGCTTCCAGCTCCTGCGCGGTCATCAGGCCGGTCGTGTCCTGCGAGCCGACGATGTTGACCTTGACGCGCACGTCCGAGCCCGCATGCAGCACCTTGCCGCCGAGCACGCCCACGGCGTTGCGGTTGAAGATCTTCTCGACCGCGGTCAGGCCCTGGCCATCGACCGAGATCTCCTTGTTCGGCGCGAACACCGGTGTCGGCTCGACGCCCAGCGTTTCGGCGGCGAAGGTCTGCAGCTTCTTGCCGAACACGATGGCATAGGAGCTGCCGGCCTTCATGAACTCCATCTTCTGCGGCGTGAAGGCGGCAGCGACATCGACCAGTTCCTTGCCGTTCTCGTCGCGCAGCTTCTTGCCCTTGGCATCGAGCGTCAGGACGGTGCCGGTGTCGACCGCAAATTTCTGCTCGAGGACCGGGTTTCCGTCGTTGTTCAGGATCGGCTTGCCGTCCGCGTCGAGTTTCTTGACCCAGTTCTTGAGATTGACGCCGATGCCGCCGGTGACGTCGACGGTGGTCGCAAAAATCGGCGAGATGCCATTGGTGCCCGCGACGATCGGCGCGAAGTTGACGAAGGGCACATAAGGGCTGGACTGCTTGCCGGTCCACAGCGCCACGTTGTTGACGCCCGACATGCGCGACGAGCCCACGCCCATCGTGCCCTTTTCGGCGATCATCATCACGCGCTTGTCGGGGTGCTGCTTCTGCAGCGCCACGATTTCCTGCTGCGCCTGCGGCGTCATCATGCACTGGCCGTGCAGCTCACGGTCCGAGCGCGAATGCGCCTGGTTGCCGGGTGACAGAAGGTCGGTCGAGATATCGCCTTCGGCGGCGACATAGGTCACGACCTTGATCTCGTCCGTGACGTCTGGGAGCTTGGTGAAGAACTCGGCCTTGGCATAGCTCTCGAGCACGCCCTTGGCGACGGCATTCCCTGCCTTGAAAGCATCGCGCAGCCGGAACATGTCGGCATCGTAGAGGAAGAACTGGGTCTTCAGAACTTCACCAGCCTGCTTCGCCAGCCCGGCATCATTGCCGAGCGTCACGTCGAGCAGCACGCCGATCGAGGGGCCGCCCTTCATGTGCGACAGTAGTTCCAGCGCGAAGGTCGGGGTAATTTCAGGGACGATCGCCTTGCCGAGGATGATCTCCTTCAGGAAGGCCGCCTTCACGCCCGCGGCGCTCGTGGTGCCCGGCAGCGTGTTGTAGATGAAGAATTTCAGGGCATCGGCGCGGTATTCGCTGCCATTGTCCTTGATGAGGGCGATGATTTCGCCGGTGAGCGCGCCGTCGTCGATCGGCTTGGGAGCGAGGTTCTGAGCTTTCCGGCTTTCGATCTCAGCGAGGTAATCTGAATAGAGGCTCATCGTCATCCCAACGTCATGAGGTGGTTGACGCTGAAACGCAGCGCCACCAACCGTTATTGTTAAAACCGGTCTAAAGGCGAATTCGGCTTCGAGTACGTCAATCCCAGCCGACTGACAAGATACTGCATTGCGGTAAAAATAGCCCTTTAAATTCAGGGTTCAACGGCCGAACTTGGACCGCAGGCATGCTTCCCGGACCGGGGTGATGGTAACCACCGCTTACCCGGCTTGCCGGACGTGAATCACTCCCACTCGATCGTCCCAGGCGGCTTGCTCGTGATATCATACACCACGCGATTGACGCCCTTCACCTCGTTGATGATGCGCGTCCCGGTTTCGCCGAGGAACTTCATGTCGAAAGCATAGAAGTCGGCGGTCATGCCGTCGGTGGAGGTCACGGCGCGCAGGCCGACGACGTATTCATAGGTGCGGCCGTCGCCCATCACGCCGACGGTCTTCACCGGCAGCAGCACGGCAAAGGCCTGCCAGATGGTGTCGTAGAGGCCGGCCTTGCGGATCTGGTCGATATAGACGGCGTCGGCTTCCCTGAGGATGTCGAGCTTCTCACGCGTGATCTCGCCGGGGCAGCGGATCGCGAGACCTGGTCCGGGGAACGGATGGCGGCCGACGAAGATGTCGGGCAGACCGAGTTCGCGGCCTAGGTCGCGCACCTCGTCCTTGAACAGCTCGCGCAGCGGCTCGACCAGTTTCATGTTCATGCGCGCGGGAAGCCCGCCGACATTGTGATGCGACTTGATGGTCACTGACGGACCGCCGGTGAAGGAGACGCTCTCGATCACGTCGGGATACAGCGTACCCTGCGCGAGGAAATCCGCGCCGCCGATTTTCTTCGCTTCCGCATCGAACACGTCGATGAACAGCCGGCCGATGGTCTTGCGCTTCACTTCGGGATCGGTGACGCCTTCGAGCTCGCCCAAAAATGTCTTCGCTGCATCCACATGCACGAGCGGGATATTGTAGTGGCCGCGGAACATGTCGACGACGGTCTTGCCCTCGTCCTTGCGCAGCATGCCGTGATCGACGAACACGCAAGTGAGCTGGTCGCCGATCGCTTCATGGATCAGCACGGCAGCCACTGCGCTGTCGACGCCGCCTGACAGACCGCAGATCACCCGGCCCTTGCCGACCTGCGCGCGGATCTTCTCGATCGCTTCCTCGCGGAAGGCGCGCATGGTCCAGTCGCCGGTGAAGCCGGCGATGTTGCGGACGAAGTTACGGATGAGCTTTGCGCCGTCGGGCGTATGCGCGACTTCCGGGTGGAACTGCATCGCATAGAACTTGCGGACATCGTCAGCGATGATCGAGATCGGCGAGCCCGGAGCTTTCGCGACCGCGCGAAAGCCGTCGGGCATCTTGGTGACGCGGTCGCCATGACTCATCCAGACATCGTATTTGCCGCCCACTTCCCACACACCGTCGAACAGTGCGCAGGTGTCGGTGATCTCGATGGCGGCGCGGCCGAATTCGCGATGGTGCCCAGCTTCGACGGTGCCGCCGAGCTGCTGCGCCATGGTCTGTTCGCCGTAGCAGATGCCGAGTACCGGAACGCCGGCGGTGAGGATCGACAGCGGCGCGGACGGTGCGTTATCGTCAAGCACTGAAGCGGGACCGCCGGACAGGATCACGGCCTTCGGCTTCATCTCGGCGAAGGCGGCCTCAGCCTTGTTGAACGGCACGATCTCGGAATAGACACCCTCCTCGCGGACGCGCCGCGCGATCAGCTGCGTCACCTGAGAGCCGAAATCGACGATCAGAATCTTGTCATGCGCCGCGGCCACATTGGGTGACGGATCGGCGGGCGAAACGGATGTTTTGCTGGGGGCTGTCATAGCGAGGAATTACGCGACTCATGCCGGCCTCGCAATGCCGGAATTCGCATTGTCCTGCCGAAAACTATGCCTTTTTGCGTGTCATGACCGACACGAAAAACCCATCCGTTCCGGTCCGCCGCGGGGTCATCAGCAAGCCCTCGGGGCTCTGATACGTCGCCGCCGCGAAATCCTCGGCCTTGTCCCACAGCACCGACATCACCTGCGCCGGCGGGACCACCGAAAACTCCGGCTGTCGGGCGGTAAAGGCGCGGATCTGGTCGCGGTTTTCCTGGGGAAGTACCGAACAGGTCACATAAGCGATCCGGCCGCCCGGCTTCACCAGCGCCACCGCACGGTCGAGGACCTCGGCCTGGTCCTTGATCCGGACCTCGAGGGCGCCCGGCCGCATCCGCCATTTGGCGTCGGGATTGCGACGCCAGGTGCCGGTGCCGGTGCATGGCGCGTCGATCAGCAC
Source organism: Tardiphaga sp. 813_E8_N1_3 (assembly GCF_051811025.1). NCBI lineage: Bacteria > Pseudomonadati > Pseudomonadota > Alphaproteobacteria > Hyphomicrobiales > Nitrobacteraceae > Tardiphaga > Tardiphaga sp. 813_E8_N1_3. The sequence goes on along the minus strand of NZ_JBPWQE010000001.1, from coordinate 2,246,507 downwards.
GAGGTCTGCGGAGTTGTGGATGTCGCTGAGCGTATCGTCCGGGCCCTTGGGCGTGCGGATATCGGCATTGTGGATGCCGGCGCGCGACAGCCGCTCGTGGATCGGTGCCAGCTGGCGCTTGTCGGCATCGGTGGCGATCAGCCGGCCCTTGCCCTGCATCATCGCCGCCAGCGCCAGCGTCTTGCCGCCGGCCCCGGCGCAGAGGTCGATCACCTGCTCGCCCGGCTTGGCGCCGGACAGCAGGGCCGCAAGCTGCGAACCCTCGTCCTGCACTTCGATGCCACCCTTGATGAAATCCTCCTCGGCATGGATGCCGGGATTGCGCGCATCGGCACCGAGCTCGATCCGCAGCCCCAGCGGCGACCACGGCGTCTCGGTGGCGCCGAGATGGCGCAGCGAGCCCAGCACCTTGTCGCGCTTGGCCTTCAGCGTGTTGACGCGCAGGTCGAGCGGCGCGCGGCTGGCCATGGCGGTGGCTTCCGCCACGCGATCGTCGCCGAACACATCGGCAAGCTGGCCATCGAGCCATTCCGGATAATCGCCGGCAATATGCGCCGGTGCATCCGCGACAGTGCGCGACGCCAGCGCCGAGCGCTCCGCGTCAGACAGCGGCGCCGGCGCAAAACCGCTGCCGTCACAGAGCGCGGCAATCGTATCGACATCCATCCTGCGCTCGGCCTTGAGCATGCCGAGCAACCGCGCCCGCGACGTGTCGTCGTCCATGATCCAGGCACTGGAGGCGCGTCGCCGCAGCACGTCCCAGACCAACCCGGAAATCCCGGCCCGGTCGCCGGAGCCGGCGAAGCGGTGCGCGGTGCCCCATTCCTTCAGCGCCTTGGCGGCGGGGACACGCTGGGTGTCGATGACCTCGATCACTTCGATCGCGGCGGAGAGGCGTGCGGCGGGAGTCATGGCAATCTTTCAACGGAGAGAGGCGCGACGCCACCCCCGATCAGATCAGGAGAAGCATCCGTAGCGCGAAGTAGAACCACATCGCCAACAACACAAGCGCGCTGGCGAGCCAGGCCTGCGATCCCCGGCTATTGGCGACAAATCCAGCGCCCACGAACCGGGCGATCACGAACACCCAGGACAGGCAGACCAGCACCAGATCGATCTTGCGAAGCGGCAAGCCGATGGCGATCAGCGCATAGAACAGCAGATCGAGCTGCGGAGCGGTATTCGGCAGGTCGCCGGCATCGTTGCGGCTTAACACGCCGCCGCGCCGCCCTGTCCAGAAAAAGGCGCCCAGCGTGATGGCCACCAACACAAAGACCGGCAACAAAACCCATTGAATCGACATCGAAATTTCCTCAGCCCGGGAATTCAGAGCCGCGCGGCACCCCGCTCGCGCTACAGACCCGCCCCTTGGAACATGACGATTAACCGGCCCAAGAGTTCCATATCGGTTCCATGCAGGTTCCATTGAACCCGCTGGGCCGCCTTCGACACCCATTTGCAGGCGCTGCCCGGCGGCGCGCCAGCCTCAAGAGTTCTGCCCGTGAGCCCTGCCATGGCCTATCTCGATGCCCTCTTTGCGATGCTGACGCCCGGCGACCCGGACAGCTGGGCCGGCCTCACGATGTCGGCGCTGGCCGGCGCCGCCGCGGCGCTCGCGGTGGCCATCCTGCTGAATCTCTATTTCCGGGCCCGGTATCGCTCGGTCCATGATGTGGTCCACCACGGCGTCGCGGCGCTGGCCGTGCTGGGCCTCCTCGCCTTCGCCGCCACCGACATGCGCCACACGGCACTGGGCTATCTCGGCATCAATCCGACCCGACCCGCCGTCGAATTCGAAATCCGCCTGCCCGACGCGGTCGCGGCGAAGATCATCGCGGAAGCCACGCAGATCGAATTGCATACCGACCGCAACCAGGCGCTCGCCGCCATCAGCGAAGGCCCGACTTTCACGAGCAAGGGCGAGAGCATTCTCAAGGGCACGGTGCCGCTGAAATTTCGCACTGCGCAGCGTGTGATGATCGTGAACGTGCCCGGCGAAGCACCGCTGATCTTCAAGCTGCGGCTGGCCGCAAGCCCGAGTCACTCGGCTGAATTCAGCCCGTGGCATCTGGTGGATCAGGTGATCGCCTCAGCCCGTGCGGGCAAGCCAACCCGCACCGAGGATGGCTATGCGATCAGGTATCGCGTGATCTGACTTTCGGCCGCGCGAGCCATCCGGCTGACATCCGGAACGGTTAAACTCCCCTTTAGAGGAGTTCCCGCCATGTCCGAATTCCGCCTGATCCAGATCACCGATACACATCTCGGCGCCCGCTTTCCGCAATTCGTCTCGAATTTCCAGCGCGTCAGCGCGTTCATCGACGCGGCAAAGCCGGACCTCGTCATCAATAGTGGCGATCTTGCCTTCGATGGCCCGGGCCATCCCGATGACCTGGCCTTCGCCAGATCACAGCATGACGCCCTTCCCGTCGCCTGCCGCTATCTGCCGGGCAATCACGACATCGGCGACAACTCGACTCTGGTCGCCCCGCCGCCATCCCAACTGATTTCCGAGCCAAGCCGGCAGGCATTCGTTTCGGTCTTTGGACACGACCACTGGCGCTTCAACGCGGCTGGCTGGTGTTTCATCGGTCTGAACTCGTTGATCATGAATAGCGGGCTCGCCTGCGAAGAGGAGCAGTTCGACTGGCTCGCCTCGCAACTGGCGGGTCTGAACGGACGACCGCTGGCGCTGTTCATCCACAAACCGCTATTTCTGAATAGCCCGGACGATCCGGAACTAGCCGCGACGTCGATCCGCTATGTCCCGATGCCAGCGCGCCGCCGTCTCATCGATCTGCTTGACCCTGTCGATCTGCGGCTCGTCGCCTGCGGTCACGTCCACCAGCGGCGCGACTACACATGGCGCGGCGTCAGGCACATCTGGGCGCCCTCGAGCAGTTTCATCATTCGTCCCGAGGACAAGCAGGAGACGATCGGTGTCAAGGAGGTCGGGCTCGTCGAATACAGTTTCCAGCCCAGCGGCTTTAAAGTTCGTCACAGCCGCGCACCGGGCCAGACCGACATCGATCTGTTCACCGTCATCAATGCGGACGGCACAGTGCGCCCGCAGTGATGACAGCTTGAAGGCGTATCCGCCTTACGCCTTGTCCGCGCCGACCCGCACGAGCTGCTTGCCGAAGTTCGCGCCTTTGAGCAGCCCCATGAACGCCGTCGGTGCATTGTCGAGACCTTCAGTGACGTGTTCCTTGTACTTCACCTTGCCCTCGCGCACCCATTGCGACATGTCGCGCAGGAAATCGCCATGCATCGATGCGAAGTCGCGCACGATAAAGCCGCGGAAGTTGAGGCGTTTGGTGAGCACGTTGCGCATCATCGCGCCGGCCCATTTGGGCGCCTCTGACGTCGTATCGTTGTACTGTGCGATCAGTCCGCATACCGGAATGCGCGCGAAGAAGTTCAGCAGCGGAAACACCGCCTCGAACACGGCGCCGCCGACATTCTCGAAATACACATCGATGCCGTTGGGGCACGCGGCCTTGAGCTTCGCCGGAAAATCCGGATCGCGATGATCGAGGCACTCGTCGAAGCCGAGTTCTTCCTTCACATAGCGGCACTTGTCGGCACCGCCCGCGATACCGATGGCACGCGCGCCCTTGATCTTCGCTATCTGGCCGACTGCAGAGCCCACAGCACCTGACGCCGCGGCCACGACCACGGTTTCGCCGGCCTGCGGATTTCCAATGGCAAGCAGGCCGGTATAGGCGGTCATGCCCGGCATGCCGAGAATGCCGACGGCGGTCGAGATCGGCGCCAGTTTCGGATCGAGCTTGCGCAGGCCCTTGCCGTCGGAGATCGCATGGGTCTGCCAGCCGGCATGGGCCAGCACGATATCGCCCTTGGCAAAACCCGGATTGTTCGAGGCGATCACCTCGCACACGGTGCCGCCTTCCATCACGCCATCCACCGGCACCGGCGCGGCATAGGACGGGCCGTCACTCATGCGCCCACGCATATAGGGATCGAGCGACAGCCAGATCGTGCGCAGCAGCACCTCGCCTGCGCCTGGCGTCGGCACGGCATAATCCTCAACGCGGAAATTCGATGGGCCGGGCTCGCCGTGCGGACGCGATGCGAGAACGACGCGTTTGGCTGCTGACATGGGACTTCTCCGTTTGTTGTTCTTGATCGCAAAAAAATGCGGCGCGCGATGATCGCGCGCCGCATTCAAAACGTAAACCGGCAAATATCAGGCGGTGAGTTTCGCCAGCACCTTGTCGAATGCTGCAGCTGCACTGTCGAGATCCTTGAAGGACAGACCGCCATCGGCCGACTGCTTCTGCGCCGCCGTTGCCGTCGGGCGGATTTCAGCCACCGGCTTGCCACCGTCGAGCATCGTCAGCGGTGCGATCACCTGAAACTCATGCGTCTCGATCGGCTGGTCCTTGAGCAGGAACACACTGAGCGACGCGATATCCGTGCCGCGGCGATAGGAGATGTAGCGATCGACGGCGACCGAGCCGTCGCGCTGCATGCCGCCGAGCTTGGCATGGCCATCGGAGCCGAGCAGCTTGTGCGCCTTGAAGCCCTTCACGCCTTCGGACTTCGCCTTGGCGGTCGCTTCGGAGAGATCGTATTTCTCGGCCATTGCCTTGCCGACGGTGGCGAGTTCCGCCGACATGTCGTGCTCGAACTGCTTGGCCTCGCTGCGCGGCTGGCCGATCCTGCGCGGCTTGTCGGCATTACGCTTGGCGAGCTCGGTGGTGCAAAGCTCAACCAGCGCCGTGACCTCGCGGCGTGTGGCGTTCTCACGCAGGTTTTTCAGTTGCGCAGTGTCGAGAGCCGCAATGCGTTCGTCCGTCCATTCAATGGCCATAGTATCCAACGTTCTTTTCTGCGGGTGTTACTTCGACGCGTGACGAGGTCATTGTCGAAAATGAGCATCACAACGCGACGCGGAGCCAAGCTCCGCCGCCGGGTTCGTCCGGCCCTGGAAATCCATATCGGGACATCCATGGCCGACAGCGCACGTGACGCGCGAACAATAGCGCGTTTTCGCCGATCTGTGGGGCTCAATTTAGGCAGCGATGCCTATGTGGCACCGCAATACTGCCCGGTATAGTTAAGCACCGCCCGGGTAATTCGGGCTTTCGCGGGTAATCGTCACGTCATGCACGTGGCTTTCGCGCAGTCCGGCGCTGGTGATGCGGACGAATTCTGCCTTGTCGTGGAATTCGGTCAGCGTCTTGGCGCCCACATAGCCCATGGCGGCGCGCAGGCCACCGGCAAGCTGATGCATCACATTGGCCACCGGGCCCTTATAGGGCACCTGGCCCTCAATGCCTTCCGGCACCAGCTTCAGCGTATCCTTGATGTCCTGTTGGAAGTAGCGATCCGCCGAGCCGCGCGCCATGGCGCCCACCGAGCCCATGCCGCGATAGGCCTTGTAGGAACGGCCCTGCCACAGGAACACTTCGCCGGGGGTCTCGTCGGTGCCCGCGAGCAACGAGCCGACCATCGCGATGTCGGCACCGGCAGCGAGCGCCTTGGCGAGATCGCCCGAGAATTTGATGCCGCCGTCGGCAATGATCGGAATGTTGTGCTTCTTCGCGGCTTCCACCGCATCCATGATCGCGGTGAGCTGCGGCACGCCAACGCCGGCGACAATGCGCGTGGTGCAGATCGAGCCCGGACCGATGCCGACCTTGATCGCATCCGCGCCCGCATCGATCAGCGCCTGCGCACCTTCGGTGGTGGCGATATTGCCGGCAATCACCTGCACGGAGTTCGAAATCTTCTTGATGCGCGTCACGGCTTCCAGTACGCGCATCGAATGGCCATGCGCGGTGTCGACGACGACGACATCGACGCCCGCATCGATCAGACGCTCGGTGCGCTCGAAACCGCCCTCGCCCACAGTGGTTGCGGCAGCTACGCGCAGACGGCCCTGCGCATCCTTGCTGGCCAGCGGATGCGCGACGGCCTTGTCCATGTCCTTCACGGTGATCAGGCCAACGCAACGATACTGATCGTCGACGACGAGCAGCTTCTCGATGCGATGCTTGTGCAGCATGCGCTTGGCTTCATCCTGGCTGACGCCTTCACGCACAGTCACGAGATTCTCGTGCGTCATCAGTTCGGAAATTTTCTGGTTCGGATTGCTGGCGAAGCGCACGTCGCGATTGGTGAGAATACCGACCAGCTTGCCGGGAACGTCCTTGCTCGCGCCGGTGACGACGGGAATGCCGGAGAAGCCGTGCTCGCTCATCAGCGCCAGCGCTTCGGCCAGCTTGGCGTCGGGACCGATGGTGAGCGGATTTACCACCATGCCGGATTCGTACTTCTTGACCTGCCGAACCTGCGCGGCCTGGCCTTCCGGATCGAAGTTGCGGTGGATCACGCCGAGACCGCCGGCCTGCGCCATGGCAATCGCCATGCGGGCCTCGGTGACGGTATCCATCGCCGAGGCGATGATCGGAATATTGAGCGGAATGGCACGGGTGGCGTGGGAGCGGATATCGGCGTCGGAAGGCAGGATGTCCGACAGGCCGGGCTTCAGCAGAACGTCATCGAACGTGTAAGCTTCGCGGATCTTCTGAACGACTGCCATTGCCAACTCCATGCGGCGACCTCGGGATCGCGGTAGAAACCTCTGGATGCACCAATTCGACGGCGGTGCAGGACACCGTCGTCGAATCTGAACCCATAAGTAGGATTGGCGGTGGTCGATAGCATGCTGCTGTACGAAATCAAAGCGTTTGGCAGCCATGCACAGGCATTTTAGGCGTTTTCGGCCTTCAGCCGGGCGGGCGCAGTCACGGATGATTTAGGAGGTATTCGGCTTCACACAATAGCCCGCGCTTCGGCAGGATGTTAAAGCGCCCGCAGCTTGGGCACTCATAAGAATCGTCAATCATTTCATGACCAAAGAACGCCTGATCCCGCTGATCGTCGCATCCGCTTTGTTCATGGAAAACATGGACTCCACGGTAATCGCGACGTCACTGCCGGCCATCGCCGCCGATATCGGTACCAGCCCGCTGACGCTGAAACTGGCGATCACCTCCTATCTGCTCTCGCTCGCGGTTTTCATTCCGGCATCCGGCTGGACCGCCGACCGCTTCGGCGCACGCGCTGTTTTCTCCATCGCTATTGGCGTGTTCATGATCGGCTCGATCGGCTGCGCACTGTCGCAATCGGTCACGCATTTCGTCATCGCCCGCATCATCCAGGGCCTCGGCGGCGCCATGATGACGCCGGTGGGACGCCTCGTGCTCCTGCGTTCCATCGACAAGAGCGCGCTCGTCAGTGCCATGGCGTGGATGACGGTGCCGGCACTGATCGGCCCGGTGATCGGACCGCCGCTGGGCGGTTTCATCACCACCTACTTCTCCTGGCACTGGATCTTCCTGATCAACCTTCCGATCGGCTGCCTCGGCATCTATCTGGCGCTGCGCTTCATCGATCCGATCCGCTCGGAGGATCCGGAGCGCTTCGATCTGCTGGGTCTGGTGCTGGCCGGCGTCGGCCTCGCCGGAATCGCATTCGGCCTCTCGGTCGCGGGCCTTAATCTGCTGCCGTGGCCAATCGTCGCCGCACTGGTCGGCATCGGCACGGTGTCGATGACCCTCTATGTGATCCACGCCCGGCGCACGGCATCCCCGGTGCTGGATTTCTCGCTGATGCGGCTGGTGACCTTGCGCGCCGCCATCATCGGCGGCTTTCTGTTCCGGCTCGGCATCGGCGCATTGCCGTTCCTGCTGCCGCTGTTGATGCAGGTCGGCTTCGGCCTGTCGCCGTTTCAGTCGGGCATGGTGACCTTCGGCTCGGCGGTGGGCGCGATGGGCATGAAGACGCTCGCGGCGCGCATCATCCGCGCCTTCGGCTTCCGTAATGTGATGACCGTCAACGCCGTGGTGAGTTCGGTGTTCCTCGCCGCCTGCGCACTGTTCACGGTGACCACGCCGCTGATGCTGATCCTGATTATCCTGGTGGTCGGCGGCTTCTTCCGCTCGCTCGAATTCACCGCCATCAACACGGTTGCCTATGCCGAAGTGGAGACGGCACAGATGAGCCGCGCCACCACGCTGGTCAGCGTCAACCAGCAGCTGTCGATCTCCGCCGGCGTCGCGATCGGTGCGTTCTCGGTGGAATCCACCATGCTGATGCGCGGCATGACCGAATTGTCCGCGGCCGATTTTGCGCCGGCCTTCCTCGTGGTGTCCGTGATCTCGGCAGCCTCGGCCTGGTTCTTCTGGCAGATGCCGGACGACGCCGGCCATGAAATCTCCGGCCGCAAGGTGATCGATATCGCCAGCCGCAAGGGCGAGGCAAAAGCCGCCGTCAAGGCGGCCAGCGAAGGCACCGCGGATGCCAGGGATCAAAAGCTGGGGTGAGTTGTGACGCGCTCGCAATGGGTCATCGGCATCGCGACGATCGTCCTCACGATCATCGCCGGCGTCATCTCATTCGGCTACGTGAACAGGCGCTTTCCGCCGAAGCCCGCGCCCGTTGAGCAGGTGACCGCGCAGGACGCCAAAGAGCAGACCGATCCGGCACCCGTTAAACCACCGCCGGCCTGTGTCGAGCGTGATGGATCGTGGCGAAACTGGTCATGGCCAAACGTGCCGATGCTGTCGCCGAAATGCGAGAGCACGAAGTGAACAACTGCCCGATCAGTTGTCGTGTTCACCAAGCCGGTGATCACCTGCCACGCCGCGAAAGCCCATCGCCAGCACATAGCGCTCCGACGAGTCCTTGCGGCTCGCGGCCGGCTTCACATGTTTCACCGTCGCGAAGTCACGCTTCAGCTGGGTCATCAGCGTGGCGTCGGCGCCGCTCTGGAACACCTTGGCGACGAAGGTGCCGCCAGGCTTGAGCACGTCGGCGGCGAAGGCCGCAGCATCTTCGACGAGGCCGACGATGCGCAACTGATCGGTCTTACGATGACCGGTGGTGTTGGCCGCCATGTCGGACATCACCACATCGGCGAGACCGCCCATCATCGCCTTCAATCTGTCGGGCGCATCATTGTCGAGAAAGTCCATCTGGGCGAAGGTCACGCCGACGATCTCCGGCATTTCCAGCAGATCAATGGCGACCACCTGCCCTTTGCCCTCGGCCGAGCCGACGCGCCGCGCCGCGATCTGGCTCCAGCCGCCGGGCGCAGCGCCGAGATCGACCACCGACAGGCCGGGCTTGAGGAAGCGGTACTTGTCGTCGATCTCGATGATCTTGTAGGCCGCGCGCGAGCGCAGGCCGTCCTTCTTGGCCTGCTGCACATAGGGGTCATTGAGCTGGCGGTCGAGCCAGAGCTTCGACGACAGTTTCATTCTGCCGGCGCTCTTGACCTGGATCCGCAGGCGTCCGGTGGTGTCTTTGGCCATGGTCTCGTGCTTGCTTTCAGCTATTCGCGTCTCCCTTAGCACGGCATGACGGGAAACCCGAATATCGCTCTGAATCGGGGAAATCAGGCTCAGGAGGCGCGGATCGCGCCGTCCTCGCGCATCATTTCCACCAGCATGCCCTCCCGCAGCCCCCGATCCGCCACGCGCAACCGCGGCAGCGGGAACGCGTTACGGATAGCGTCCAGAATGGCGCAGCCGCACAGGACGAGATCGGCGCGGTCCGGGCCGATACACTGGTTGGCGGCACGTTCCGCATAGGTCATGTCGAGCAGCCTGGCGATGGTCTCGTCGAGCTCGGCATTGCTGAGCCAGATGCCGTCGATGCGGCGGCGATCGTAGCGCGCAAGGCCCTGATAGACGCCGGCCAGCGTGGTCACTGTGCCCGAGGTGCCGAGCATATGCATGCCGTCGAGATCGCCGGCATGTTCGGCGGCGAACGGCGCCACATGTCTGGCGACCTCCGCGATCATCTGCGTGTAGCTGTCCCGGGTCACGTGCTTGCCGCCGAATTTTTCAGCCAGCGTCACGACGCCAAGCGGGATCGACATCCACGCCTTGATCAGCGGTTTGCCCAAGGGATCGGTGGGATCACGCTCGATGCGCACCAGTTCCGACGAGCCGCCGCCGATATCAAACAGGATGGCGCCGCGGCCCTGCGGATCGATCAGCGGCGAGCAGCCGATCACGGCCAGGGCCGCTTCGGTCTCGCGGTCGATGATCTCCAGCGTGATGCCGGTCTCGCGCGCCACCTGATTGAGAAAAGCATCCGAATTAGATGCTGCCCGGCAGGCTTCCGTTGCGATCAGCCGCAGCCGCTGCGCGTCGCGGGCACGAATCTTGTCGCGGCAGATGCTGAGTGCCGAGATCGCCCGGGCAATCGCGGCGTCGCTGATCACGCCGGATGTCGAGACGCCCTCGCCCAGCCGGATGATCCGTGAAAACGAATCGACCACGCGAAAACTGTCGCCCGTGGGACAGGCGATCAGCAGGCGACAATTATTGGTTCCGAGATCGAGCGCGGCATAGGTGTTGGCGCATGCGGCTTCGCGCGCGCCGTCGGCCATTGCAGCAACCAATCCCTGCACACCCTCGCCCGGCCGAGCGTTGTCCACTTCATGGCCGCCGCGAAGCCGCGTGTCATCATCCATTCAATCTGTCTTTCCGCGACCGCTCCGGCCGAGATGGAAATATTCTTTCACGGAAAGTTTAGCAGGGCACAGGATCAGCGCAACCTTGGCGCAGCCCCATGCCCAATCGTGCGTTGTCGTACAGCTAACGCTGCCTTATCTGAGGGGGGCCGCAGAGGCGCCAGACCGCGCCAAATCCTGAAATCATCCACATTTGACGGATTCACCATGCAAGATTTTACCGGCTCGCCCGTCGACAACGCCATCACCATGCAGAAATACGGGGTCGGCCAGCCGGTGCGGCGCAAGGAAGATGACACCCTCGTCCGTGGCAAAGGTAAATACACCGACGATATGAACCTGCCCGGCCAGCTTTATGCCTGGATCGTCCGCAGTCCCCATGCCCATGGGGTGATCCGCGGCATCGACACCGAGGCCACCAAGGCGATGCCCGGTGTCCGTGGCGTCTGGACCGGCCGGGATCTCGAAGCCGCCAATTATGGCCCCTTCACCTGCGGCTTGCCGCTCAAGAGCCAGGACGGCACCCCACTGTTCCAGACCAATCGCCATGCTTTGATGACCGACAAGGTGCGCTACGTCGGCGATCCCGTCGCCTTCGTCGTGGCGGAGACCGCAGCGCAGGCACGCGATGCTGCCGAAGCCGTCGTCCTCGACATCGACGCCCTGCCCGCCGTCACCGATTGCGAGGCCGCCACCAGGCCCGGCGCGCCTGTTCTCTACGATCACATCCCGAACAATGTCGCGCTCGACTATCACTATGGCGACACCGCAGCTGTGGAAGCCGCATTCGCCTCTGCTGCACATGTCACGAAGCTCGACATCGAGAACACGCGCGTCGCGGTGGTCTCGATGGAACCACGCTGCGCGCTCGCGACTTACGAAAAATCCGGCAGCCGCTACGTGATCCAGGTCCCAACCCAGGGCGTCGCCGGCAACCGCAATACGCTGGCCAAGCAGCTCAACGTCGCGCCGGACAAGGTCCGTATCCTCACCGGCAATGTCGGCGGATCGTTCGGCATGAAGAACATCAGCTATCCCGAATATATCTGTCTGCTGCATGCCGCGAAGGAACTGGGCAAGCCGGTGAAATGGCTCGACGAGCGCTCCTCCAGCTTCCTCTCCGACAGCCACGGCCGCGCTCAGGACATCCATGCCGAACTCGCCCTCGACAAGGACGGCAAGTTCCTCGCCGTGCGCCTGAAAGGCTACGGCAATCTCGGCGCCTATATCACCGGCGTGTCGCCAAGCCCGCTGTCGCTCAATACCGGCAAGAACCTCGCCAGCGTCTACAAGACGCCGCTACTGTCGGTGGACATCAAATGCGTGCTCACCAACACCACGCTGATGGGCGCCTATCGCGGCGCCGGCCGCCCCGAAGCCAACTACTTCATGGAGCGGCTGATCGACCGCGCAGCCGACGAGATGGGCATCGACCGCTTCACACTGCGCAAGCGTAACTTCATCAAGCCGTCGCAGCTACCCTTCGCGGCAGCCTCCGGCGTCACCTATGACAGCGGCGACTTCCAGGGCGTGTTCGACAAGGCGCTGGAAATTTCCGATCATGCGGGCTTCGCCAAGCGCAAGAAGGACAGCCGTAAAAACGGCAAGCTGCGCGGCATCGCTGTCGGCTCCTATCTCGAAGTCACCGCGCCGCCATCGGGCGAGCTCGGTAAACTTACGTTTGGCGAAGACGGCACCGTGACGCTGACCACCGGCACGCTGGATTATGGCCAGGGCCACGCCACGCCTTTCGCACAGGTGCTGTCGGCGCAGCTTGGCGTGCCGTTCGACGCCATCCGGCTCGAGCAGAACGACAGCGATCTCGTCCGCATGGGCAACGGCACCGGCGGCTCGCGCTCGATCACCGCATCGGGCCAGGCCATCGTCGAAGCCTCGGACCTCGTCATCACCAAGGGCAAGGTCGCGGCCGCGCATCTGATGGAAGCCTCCGAAGCCGATATCGAATTCAAGGCCGGCCGTTTCACCATTGCCGGCACCGACCGCTCCATCGACATCATGGAACTGTCGCAGCGTGTGCGCGAGGGCAAGATGCCGGACGGCGTGCCCTCCTCGCTCGACGTCGACCACACCTCATCGGATGTGCCTTCGACCTTCCCGAACGGCTGTCATGTTGCCGAAGTCGAGATCGATCCCGACACCGGCGTGCTGACCATCGTCAATTACGCCGCGGTCAACGACTTCGGCACCATCGTCAATCCGATGATCGTCGCCGGCCAGTTGCATGGTGGCGTCGCCCAGGGCATCGGCCAGGCGCTGATGGAGAAAGTCAGCTACGACGCCTCGGGCCAGCCGATCACCGGCTCCTTCATGGACTATGCGATGCCCCGCGCCGGCGACATTCCGCTGATGCTGGTCGGCGATCATCCCTCGCCTGCAACCACCAACCCGCTGGGCACCAAAGGCTGCGGCGAAGCCGGCTGCGCCGGCTCGCTCTGCACCATCGTCAATGCGGTCGTCGATGCGCTCAGCGACTACGGCGTCACCCATATCGACATGCCCTTGACCTCCGAGCGCATCTGGCAGGCGATCCAGGACGGCAGGAAGAGCAAGGCGGCGTAAGCCGGACCATGCCAACAAAAAGCCCCGCGATCACATCGCGGGGCTTTTCTGTGTCGTCTACGCTAACGCGCCGTGGCCGACAGTACCCCTAGCTCTTCGTCCCGTATTTCCGCGCGAAATCCCGCCCGGAGCGCGCGATGCAGACGGCAGCCTGCCCCTGATACATCGAACCCTCGTTCTTCTCCGCGATCTTGTTGCACTTGGCGCGTGCCTTCTCATAGGCAGCCTTCGTGGCGGCAACTGCCTTGGGCAGGAAGCGCGGCTCGCATTTCGACAGCACAATGTCGGACAGCGCATTATCGCCGGACGAGCCGAGCTGGCAGAGTTCGAGGATCCGGTATGCACCTTCGCAGCTGAACTCGGTGTTCATGGCAGCGGTGACAGCCTGGGGAAAACCGCCCGCTTTCGTGATAGCGGCCTCGGAGACCGGGCATTGTTCGGCCGCAGAGGCCGGTGCGCCGCAAGCAACAAACAGCGCGATGGCTGCGAAACAGTGACGAAAACGAACCCGACCATGGGGCAACGGCTGCATGTGGTCCTACCTGATCAAACGGACGACGAAAAATCCCGCGGCTTGCGCCGCGGGATTTTTGCATTCGGCATCGTGGCCGTCTAGTGCGCCAGGATCGCCAGCAACAACAGCGCCACGATGTTGGTGATCTTGATCATCGGGTTCACCGCGGGACCTGCCGTGTCCTTGTAGGGATCGCCGACGGTGTCGCCGGTCACCGCAGCCTTATGAGCATCGGAGCCCTTGCCGCCGAAGTGGCCGTCCTCGATATACTTCTTGGCATTGTCCCAGGCGCCGCCGCCCGAGGTCATCGAGATCGCCACGAACAGACCCGTGACAATCACGCCGAGCAGCATGGCGCCGACCGCGGAGAATGCCGCCGACTTGCCGACCGCGCCGCCGCCGGCAATCGTGTAGATGATGAAGTACACCACGATGGGCGACAGCACCGGAAGCAGCGACGGGATGATCATTTCCTTGATCGCTGCCTTGGTCAGCAGATCCACCGCGCGGCCGTAATCCGGCTTGTCGGTGCCCTGCATGATGCCCGGCTTCTCGCGGAACTGACGACGCACTTCCTCGACAATGGCGCTGGCCGCGCGGCCAACGGCCGTCATGCCCATCGCGCCAAACAGATATGGCAGCAGGCCGCCGAACAGCAGACCGACCACCACATAGGGATTGTTCAGCGAGAAGTCCGGCAGCACATCTTTGAAGTACGGATACTTCGCGGCATTGGCGATGAAGAATTTGAGGTCTTCATTGTAAGCCGCGAACAGCACCAGTGCGCCCAGGCCCGCCGAACCGATGGCATACCCCTTGGTGACCGCCTTGGTGGTGTTGCCCACCGCGTCGAGCGCGTCGGTGGCCTTGCGGACTTCCTTCGGCAGACCAGCCATTTCGGCAATGCCGCCGGCATTGTCGGTGACCGGACCGAAGGCATCGAGCGCTACGATCATGCCGGCCAGCGCAAGCATCGTCGTGGTGGCAATCGCGATACCGAACAGACCCGCGAGGCTGTAGGTGACGAGAATGCCGGCGATAATGACGATCGCAGGACCCGCTGTCGACTCCATCGAGATCGCCAGACCCTGGATCACATTGGTGCCGTGACCGGTGACCGACGACTGCGCAATGGACTTCACCGGCCGATAGTCGGTGCCGGTGTAGTATTCGGTGATCACGATGATCAGCGCCGTGACGACGAGGCCGGCGACGCCGCATTCGAACAGCGCCAGACCCGTATACTTCACGCCTGCCAGCGGACCGAAACCGATCAGCCAGTAGATCACGGCGGCAACGCCGAACAGTGACAACACGCCGGTGGCGATCAGGCCCTTATACAGCGCGCCCATGATCGACTGGCTGGCACCGAGCTTGACGAAGAACGTGCCGGCAATCGAGGTCAGGATGCAGATGCCGCCAATGGCGAGCGGCAGCGTCATCATGTTGACCAGCAATGGCGAACTCGCGAAGAAGATCGCGGCCAGAACCATGGTGGCGACCGCGGTCACCGCATAGGTCTCGAACAGGTCGGCGGCCATGCCGGCGCAGTCGCCGACATTGTCGCCCACATTGTCGGCGATCGTTGCCGGGTTGCGCGGATCGTCCTCGGGAATGCCGGCTTCGACCTTGCCGACGAGATCACCGCCGACGTCAGCGCCCTTTGTGAAGATGCCGCCGCCGAGACGCGCGAAGATCGAGATCAGCGACGCGCCGAAGCCGAGTGCCACCAGCGCATCGATCACGGTGCGGCTGTTGGCAGCGAGGCCCAGGAAGTGCGTGAGATAAGCGAAGTAGATGGTAACACCGAGCAGCGCCAGACCCGCCACCAGCATGCCGGTGATGGCACCGGCTTTGAAGGCGAGTTCGAGGCCACCGGCCAGCGAGATCGTCGCCGCCTGCGCGGTACGGACATTGGCGCGCACCGAGACGTTCATGCCGATGAAGCCGGCTGCGCCCGACAACACGGCACCGATCAGGAAGCCGAAGGCAACGAGCATGCCGAGGAAGTAAGCCAGCAGCGCGAAGATCACGACGCCAACGATGCCGATGGTGAGATATTGTCGCTTCAGATAGGCCTGTGCGCCCTCCCGCACAGCCTCTGCAATTTCCTGCATCCGTGCGTTACCCGCATCGGCCTTCAACACAGAACTCGTCGCCCAGATCGCGTAAACGATCGACAGTGCCCCGCAGAGCACGATCACCCACAATGCTGTCATGGAATCTGCCTCAGTCCTTCCTGCCCGGCGCCTTGTTATTTGGCGCATAAAAAGGAGGCCTGCCCAGCACGTGAGGACGGCCTCTCGTTTGATGAGCATGGCAAAATCGGTATCGGCGTGCAACGCCGGTCACGCGACTAAAGCGGGAATTTTGGAGGAGATATAGGGGAGATCGCCTCGGCCTGAGCGACCTGTACTAAAGTCTCAGAAGTGACTGTAGGACAGGCGCTTCAACACGATGTCCCTGCCCGCCTGGTCGACGAAGCGCGGCGATGACGCACCTGCAACAATCGCCCCGATGACCGCGACCCGCACGCCCGCCTGTTGCGCGGCCTGCACGAAACCGGTCGTGCGATTCTCGGGGATGGTGCAGAGGACTTCGTAGTCGTCGCCGCCGGCAACAACCGCTTCAAGACCGATCACGCCGCGATCCAGCAGTGCTGCCGCCGGATCCGACAGCGGAATAGCCGATGCATCGATGACAGCGGACACCCCCGAAACGGCGCAGAGCTTGGCGAGATCGCCGGCCAATCCGTCGGAGACATCCATCGACGCCGTCGCGAAATCGCGCACCGCCAATGCCAGCGCGTTGCGCGGCTGCGGCACCCGATAGCGTGTCACGAGCGCGTCACGCGCGTTGTTGTCATCAGCCAGCGCCGTGGCCACCGCGCCACTCTTCAGCACCGCCAGGCCAAGCGCGGCATCGCCGATCGTGCCACTCACGACGACGCGGTCCCCCGCTGCCGCGCCGTGACGCCGGACCATCTTGCCCACCGGAACGCGTCCGAAGGCGGTGACTGAGACCATCAGCGGCCCCGGCGTCGAGACTGTATCGCCGCCAAGCAGCGCGCAGCCGAATGTCGCGATGTCTTCGCCAAGTCCACGCGCGAATTCGGTGAGCCAAGCCTCATCATGTGTCCGCAGCGCCAGCGTCAGCACAAAGCCGGCCGGCACCGCGCCCTTGGCGGCAAGGTCTGACAGGTTCACCCGCAACGCCTTGCGCGCGATGGTGTCCGGGGGATCGTTAGGGAGAAAATGCACGCCTTCGACAATGGCGTCGGTATTGACGACGATGTCCTCGCCGTCAGCCTTCAGCACCGCGGCGTCGTCGGTCAGGCCGAACGCGCCGGGATCGCGCACCAATGGCTTGAAGTAGCGCGCGATCAGGGAGTCTTCGCCGGATGCGTTGGACCCGGCTGACATGGTCAGTGTCCTGCGCGCGAAAACTCTTCCGCGCGGAATTGCCGGGCGATCTGGTCGAGCACCGCATTGACCATGCCGGTCTCGTCGCCTTCGACAAAGGCATGCGCGACGTCGACATATTCCGACACCACGACACGCGCTGGAATGTCCTTGCGATGTTCCAGCTCATAGGCGCCCGCGCGCATCACCGCGCGCAGGATCGCCTCGATACGCTGCAGTGGCCAGCCCCTGGAGAGCGCCTCGTCGATCAGCGGATCGAGCTTGTTCTGGTCGCGCACCACGCCGGACACGACATCGCGGAAGAACGCCTCTTCGGCGGGGAGATACTGGTCACCCTCGATCTCGCTGCCGAGCCAGAAACTCTCGAACTCGGCGAAGACGTCGTTGATGCCAGCGCCGCCCACATCCATCTGATACAGCGCCTGCACCGCGGCGAGACGCGCGGCACCGCGGCGGTTGGCCTTGCGATCACCCTTGGGGACCGGCTTCTTGAGGTCGGCTTTCTTGTCGGACGATTTCTTGTCAGCCGTTTTCTTCTCAGACATCGGCTCAGGCCTTCGCCAGACGGCGCTTGATGCGCAGCACGGACAGTGCCGCACGGGCCGCATCGCCGCCCTTGTTCAATTCACCGGCGCGCGCACGCGCCCAGGCCTGCTCGTCGGTATCCACGGTGATGATCCCGTTGCCGAGAGGCAGACGCAGATCGACCGACAGATCCATCAACCCGCGCGACGACTCCATCGAGACGATCTCGAAATGAAACGTCTCACCACGTACCACGCAGCCGAGCGCGATTGCCGCTTCATAAGGCTTGCCGCTTTTCGCGGCAGCATCGACCGCAATCGCGATGGTCGAAGGAATTTCCAGTGCGCCGGGTACCGTCAGCACGTCAAAGGTCACGCCAGCCGCCTTCAGCTCAACGATCGCGCCTTCCAGCAACGCATCCTGAATGTCGTCATAGAACCGCGCCTCGACGATCAGGACGCGCGCGCCCGTGATATCGGTCTGGTCCTGCAAATGAGCGCGTCGCGCGTCTGCCATCGGTATTCCGTCAAATTTGCGAGAATTGGTTGATTGCGCAGGGTTTTAGGCGCAGCGGCGCCATATGCCAAGGGCTGATAGGGGCTGATCGAGCCTCGAATTATTTCATTTCACTCAGCCGCGCCGCATAGCGGGCCATCAGGTCGACCTCGATATTGACCTCGCTGCCTTCATTCCACGCCTTGCCCAGCGTGGTGACGCTCAGCGTGTGCGGAATGATCAGCACGGCGAATTGCACGTCATCGACGGTATTCACCGTCAGCGACACGCCATCCAGCGTGATCGAGCCCTTGGTGGCGATGAACCGTGCCAACTCGCGCGTGGTGCGGAAGGTGATCCGCGCCATGTCCGGCAGGTTCTCACGCGACACGATGGTCGCGATGCCATCGGCATGGCCGGCGACAATATGGCCGCCGAGTTCATCGCCGATCTTCAGCGCGCGCTCGAGGTTGAGCCGGCTGCCCACCTTCCAGTGCTTCGCCGTGGTCATGCCCAGCGTCTCGGCAGCGGCGTCCACGTCGAACCAGGTTTTGCCGCTGGCGACACCGGAGCCGACCACCGTGAGGCAGACGCCGTTGCAGGCGATCGACGCACCATCGGCAATGGTGGTCTGGTCGTAGTCGCAGAGAATCCGCAGCCGGTGCAACTGGCCCTGTGCGATTTGCTGCAGGCTCTCGATCTCGCCGATATCGGTGACAATGCCGGTGAACATTAGCTTCTTTCGTAGATGGTCAGGGTGTCATTCTCGATGGTCTCGCTAGCACGCTGCACGAAGTCAGGCGACCCGGTGATCGCCGATAGCGGCAATGCATCCAGCGCGGCGATGCCACCCTCGCCGATCTCCTTGGGGCCGCGAAACAGCCAGACCTCGTCGACGAGACCCGCAGCCACGAAAGACGACGCGACTTTCGATCCGCCTTCGACCAGCAGCTTCGTAATGCCCTTCTCCGACAAACTATGCAGCACGGCGAGCAAATCCAGCCCTGGCGGCGGCGCGATCGTGGTCGGCACGCGCAGCACCTGCGTGCCGGCAGCGCCCAGCGCCATCGCGGCGGGCGCTTCCGACAGGCTGGAGGTCATCACCCAGAGCGGCGTTATGCGCGCCGAATGCACAAGCTTGCTGTTACCGGACATGCGCAGCGCACGGTCGAGCACCACGCGCACCGGCGAGCGCTTCATCATGCCTGGCAAGCGACAGGTCAGTTCAGGATCGTCAGCAATGACCGTGCCCATGCCGACCAGCACGGCGTCGCATTGCGCACGGAGCAGATGCACGCGCGACCGCACCATCTCGCCGGTGACGGCGACGGGCCTGTGACCGGCCGCGGCGATCTTGTCGTCCGGCGACACTGCCAGCTTCAACACAACATGCGGACGCTTGTCGCGCACGCGGCGGAAATGCCCGGCGTGGTCGCGCGCAGCTTGCTCGGCACACAGGCCGACATCGACCCTGATGCCCGCTGCGCGCAGCCGCGCATGGCCCTGCCCCGCAACCTCCGGATTGGGATCCTCGATGGCAGCCACCACGCGCGCGATGCCCGCAGCGACGATGGCGTCCGCGCAAGGCGGCGACTTGCCGAAATGCGAGCATGGCTCCAGCGTCACATAGAGCGTCGCGCCGCGTGCCGCTTCGCCGGCCCGCGCGAGCGCCACCGGCTCGGCATGGGGACGACCGCCGGGCTGGGTCCAGCCACGGCCGATGATCACACCGTCCTTCACGATGACCGCCCCGACCGCGGGATTGGGCCAGGTCCGGCCCTGCCCGCGCCGGCCGAGCGTCAGCGCCAGCTGCATGAAGCGCAGGTCGGTTGCTTTGGCATCAGCAGATTTCTGCGCGTATTGATCTTCCAGGATCCGGAAGATCATTTTCGGACGACCACCGGCCGGTCGTCATCCTCGGAATTCAACTCACCGAGCACCGCCTCGAAATCCTTGGCCTCGCGAAAGTTGCGATAGACCGAGGCGAAGCGCACATAGGCGACATCGTCGAGCCCGCGCAGATGCTCCATCACGATCTCGCCGATGGTCTCCGACGAAATCTCCGCCTCGCCGCCGCTTTCCAGTTCGCGCACAATGGCCGAGACCATGGTCTCCACCCGCTCCGGATCGACCGGCCGCTTGCGCAGGCTGATCGAGAGCGAGCGCACCAGCTTGTCGCGATCGAACGGCACCCGGCGGCCGTTGCGCTTGATCACCGTGAGCTCGCGCAGCTGCACGCGCTCGAAGGTGGTGAAGCGGAAATTACAGGTGACGCAGACGCGCCGCCTGCGGATCACGGCGGAATCTTCCGCGGGACGCGAGTCCTTCACCTGCGTATCGAGGCTATTGCAGTTCGGACAGCGCATTCCCAACAACCTTCCAAAGATCCGTTCCTGCGCGACCTTCTGACCGCGCAGGCCTCCACTTGGTAGCAGGCTTTACTGATAGATCGGGAAACGATCCGTCAGCGCCTTGACCTTGTCCTTCACGGCCGCTTCGACCAGCGGCGCGCTGCCGTCGCCGGACTGCGCCACCGCGCTCAGCACTTCGGCGATCATCTCGCCGGTTGCCTTGAATTCTGCAATGCCGAAACCGCGCGTGGTCGCGGCGGGCGTGCCGAGACGGATACCCGAGGTGATCCACGGCTTTTCCGGATCGAACGGCACGCCGTTCTTGTTGCAGGTGATGCCGGCGCGAACCAGCGCCTTCTCCGAGACGTTGCCCTTCAGGCCCTTCGGCCGGAGGTCAACGAGCATCAGATGGTTATCGGTGCCGCCCGAGACAATGTCGTAGCCCTGCGCGCGCAGCGTCTCGGCGAGTGCCTTGGCGTTCTCGACGACATTCTTCGCATAGACCTTGAAGTCCGGCTGCAGCGCTTCCTTGAAGGCCACGGCCTTCGCCGCGATGACATGCATCAGCGGGCCGCCCTGCAGACCCGGGAAGATCGCCGAGTTCAGCTTCTTGTGCAGCGCCTCGTCATTGGTGAGGATCAGGCCGCCGCGCGGACCGCGCAGCGACTTGTGCGTCGTCGTCGTGGTGACATGGGCATGCGGCACCGGCGAGGCATGGACGCCACCGGCGACGAGGCCTGCGAAATGCGCCATGTCGACCAGCAGATACGCGCCCACGCTGTCGGCGATCTCGCGGAAGCGCTTGAAGTCCCAGCTCCGCGAATAGGCCGAGCCGCCGGCGATGATCAGCTTCGGCTTCACTTCTTCGGCCTGCTTGGCGATCGCGTCCATGTCGAGCAGCTGGTCGTCCTTGCGCACGGTGTAGTGCACCGGCTTGAACCACTTACCGGACATGTTGACGGGCGAGCCGTGGGTGAGATGGCCGCCGGCTGCGAGGTCGAGACCCATGAAGGTATCGCCCGGCTGCAGCAGCGCCAGGAACACCGCCTGGTTCATCTGGCTGCCGGAATTGGGCTGCACATTGGCGAACTGAGCGCCGAACAGCTTCTTGGCACGCTCGATCGCCAGCGTCTCGGCGACGTCGACGAATTCGCAGCCGCCGTAATAGCGCGCGCCCGGATAGCCCTCGGCATATTTGTTGGTCATCACCGAGCCCTGCGCTTCCATCACCGCCTTGCTGACGATGTTTTCCGACGCGATCAACTCGATCTCGTGACGCTGGCGACCGAGTTCACCCTTGATCGCCTCGGCAATCTCAGGATCGGCCTGAGCAAGCGTGGCGGAGAAGAACGAGTCGGGCGCGGAGCCGGTTTTGGCCGAAGTGGTCATAGGGCAATATCTCCACCGCCGCGGCCTTCATTCAGCGTGCGGACGGTCACGAGTGGCGATCAGGAAACGGTGCCCCGAATACCATATCTGGCTGGCGGGGCCAAGGTTTTGCGCTTCGGGGCGCGATATTTAGGCAGCAGCGGCAAATGCGGCGATTGCACATGCCGATCGCCTTAGTGAAGCCGAATCCCCTATTTCGCCAGCCGGTATGCCCCGCCCTTCTCGACGCTGCGCTGGAACGCCGGGCGGACATGCATCCGGCCGATCCAGGCGGCCAGGTCGGGATAAGCCGCCAGCCGGTTGAAGCTGCCGGCGACCTCGGCCACGAAGCTCATCTGGATGTCCGCGCCGGTCAGGCTATCGCCAACGAAGAACTGCCGCCCCTTCAGGGCACGGTCGGCATAGCCGAGATGCCGAGCCATTTCGCTGTCGATCCGCGGCTGCAGCGGCGCCCCGGCCTCCTTCAGGCGAGACACGTAGAGATTGAGCATCAGCGGCAGCATCGCCGAGCCCTCGGCATAATGCAGCCATTCGAGATAGGCCTCGTACTCCGCGCTTCCCTCCGAGGGCCGCATCGCGCCCTTGCCATAACGGCGGATGACGTAGTCGACGACCGCTGCGGACTCCGCGATGGTCACATCGCCATCGACGATCACAGGCGACTTTCCGAGTGGATGCACCGCTTCCAGCTCCGGTGGCGCCAGCCGCGTCTGCGCATCGCGCTGATAGGTTGTCAGATCATAGGGCGCGCCGAGTTCTTCCAGCAGCCAGATGATCCGCTGCGAGCGCGAGTCGTTGAGATGATGAAGCGTGAGCATGGGCGTTTCCTTGGTAATAATTGTCCCTGGCCCTATCTGCAGGCCGTCGGCGTGAGAGTATTCTGCGAGGATTATTGCTCGGAAACCCCATCAATCGCGATGATACAGCGAACAAGAGAATCCCCGAGGGCTTTTCCATGTTAGTTTGCCGGAAAGGCGACTGACTGCAATTGTGGAGAGGTTCGGTCCCCTTCCCCTCTGCACCAAGCCAAGCCGCCAACCTGAGGCCTATCGCAGGAGGTTGAGATGGACGATGTACGGGCCGCCCTGGAGCGTCATTGGACTGCATCGGACGCGAACGATTTCGATATCGAACATGACATCTACCATGAGGATGCGATGCTTTATTATCCCCAATCGGGGGAACGCATCCGCGGTCGGCACAACATTCAGATGAGCCGACTTGTCCAGCCAAACGAGAAACGTTTTACGGTTCGGCGGATTGTCGGCAGCGGCGAATTATGGGTCACCGAATTCATCCTGACCTATGACGGCATACCCTCCTACGCGGTGAGCATCATGGAGTTCCACGAAGGACGGGTGGCCAACGAAACGCAGTATTTCGCCGATCGGTTTGAACCTGCCGTCTCGCGCGCGCATCTTGTGGAGCGATAGTTCGAGGTTGCAGGCCGCAATGACAGCGCTTCGATGAGCACGCGTAGGATGAACGCGCCGCGCGCGCCGCTCGTCATTCCGGGGCGTACGAAAGCGGCGGAGCCGCTGTAGTGCGAACCCGGAATCCCGGAGTGTTTGGCTCTACGGAGACTCCCACGCTGAGATTCCGGGTTCGGTCCCGTCGCCTCCGGCGCCGGTCCCGCCCCGGAATGACGAGTGTGGGGCGGCGAGATAACGTCGCTAAACATTTTTTCCTATCTTCCGTTGACAACATCCCTTTCTTGATTATATTCCCCTTCGTCCTGCCCCACCGAGAGGGGCGATCGCGATCGTCACGTTCGCGGGGTGGGATGCGGTGGACGCCGGAGATGCGGCGTCACGCGGTTCATGGGTGGCGTCTGTCTTCGGGCAGGACGGATCTGCGCCAGCACTGCCACTGGCAAGGAGACGGCCGACCTTGAGATGGAAAGATCCCTGGACAGTGTGACGGACGACCAAGTCAAAACGCGTTCGGCTTACTCGCTTGAGGCACCCTGTCCCATTCGCCCTGGGACTGTAATTTTGGTGATCGGATCGTTCGCCATGGCAACGCGCAAGCAACCGAAAACACCGCAGGCGGAACGCTGGGCACTTGCCTGACGCTTCCGAAAGTCCTGATGCACTCACAATTGCGGAAGACCGCATTCGCATCAGGCCCAAGGGTGCAACGGGCACCCGGCGTTCCGCACGCCCTCTTTCAGGGGGGGGGAATGCGAAACACGACGGCGCCCCCGCGCCGCAAACAATGGGGGTGATGACGCATGTCTGAGGAGCCGTGGCTGTTTGACAGTTGAATTGGAAATCACGTGACGCGCGCGCTCAAACCAAACGCCGTCATGCGCGGGCTTGTCTCGCCCCACCCTATGGCGACGAAGCCTTCAAAGCCCGGTAAATCCAGCCTTCACCGGATCGTTGCTGCCATCAAGCTCACGCAAATAGGTCAATCCGAACACCGTCAGCCGGTGCGGATCTTTCTCGCCACCATCGAACAGCGACTGCACGTAATCGGTCACCTTGGTGCGAGCTTCGTCCGATGCCGCCTGGGTGCGGCTCATCATCAGGTCATAGGTGTGCATGATGCGGTCGATGGCAATCTGCATGTCGTCATTTTCCCCGTTGGACATCAGAAAACCGGCTACGCGGCTTCAGCCCGTGCAGCCTGGAATTGCGCGATCGCTCTGTTTGCAAGGCGAAGCTTGTTGTCTTCGCCGCGATGAAACATCCGGACGATGATTTCGAGCAGCCGATCGTTGGTGAGATAAGTATCGGGGATCGCGCCGGACTTGCGCAGGTAGTTCGCAGCGATGGCATAGGCGTCGCCCACCGCCTCGACATTCATCACTTTCAGACCGCGTTCGATCAGCATGGCTTGATCCCTTCTGACGAAGCGATAAGCCGCAAGAATGGAACTGGTTCCATCAGGGAGAAGCAATTTCAAGAGCGGAATAGCAAGTCAGCTTGCCGTTGCCAGCGGGCTGGTCGAGGCCGAAGCATCGCCGCTAGCCAGCGTGTTGTTGATCAAGGAAATACACGACGACGACACAGCGGAGTTTAGGGCCGGAGTATTCTGGAGAGGTGCACTCCCTTCTAAACTGGAGTTACTCCCGCTGTGCACCTGTTTGGTATGCCGCCCAGGGCTGCGGGATCAACCATCACGAATTTTCCAAAAAGGTATGTCCCGCAGGTTACGACCACACTCGCGGCCATGATTATTGATGGCCAAAAAGCATTTTCTCCACCCTGCACCGTGAGGTAAATGAACATACCGAGCGTCGCTGCAAAGCCGCCAAAGGCGCAAATCAGGCTTCCCAAAACGGTTATCCGCTTCAATTCGTGCTCTCGCTTGGCGATTTCTCGCCGCAGCTGGGCTTCGCCATGAAGAGTGTTAAGTCTAAAAACGAGCTGCTCAAATACTGGATAAACACGTACGACTTTGTCACCCTCTACCTCGACAAAGCGGGTAGCCATTTGTCCAAACTGGTCCTTGACCCATACTTCCCAGAACTCGTGACCCAGAACATCATTAGAGCCACAGTTCTGTTCGATAACATCTCTGGAGTTTGCGGCAATTACCGCTGCATCTACATCAGATGGCACCATGTTCGCCCCCACAAACGATAATCGTCCACACTACCTAGAGTTGGCCTGTAGTCACAAGAAATTTTTAGGTGAAGGCGAATCGGGCCTTTCGGCTAACCAGCTCTTACGGACAACATGCTGTTGCCGTGACGCGCAATGGATCGGCTTCAGGACCATTAATTCTCAGAAGCGTCGCGCGCTGTATGGATGAGCGAGCGGCTTTTCCGATGAGTGCTGCTCGAAATTAAGCCCCTGCTTCCGGCAAAGCCGTTCTCTCCTCAAACTGGCATTTCCGAGGGCATGGTCCTTGCCCTCACCTGTTCGGGATTTCTCTGCAAACGATGCATTCACCTAGCCGGGAGGATCGGCAATATCTTCGATCCGCATACTGCCCAAAGACAAATCGGCCCGCCGTTTCCAGCAGGGCCGATGAAAGTGGAGACATCCGCCGTTGGCCGGCGTGTTGATGATGAAGGCAACATGGAAGGGAGACGCGTGACCGGCCTTGATGACCGGAACACCTTGCGGAGGTGCATTCCCCGCAGATGCGCCTTGACCTCTCCCTTCAGAATTCTCAGAGACGATACAGGATCTGGTCGGTCCAGAAGCGCTCGAGGCGATGCAGCGACTTGTTGAGGGTCGCGAATTCCTCGTTGGAGATGCCGCCGACCTGCTCGACCGTCTTGACGTGCTTCTGATACAGCGCGTCGACGATGTGGCGGATTTCCTGGCCCTGCGCCGTCAGACGAATGCGAACCGAGCGACGATCAACGCGCGAGCGCTGATGATCGAGGAAGCCGAGTTCGACGAGCTTCTTCAGGTTATAGGACACGTTGGAGCCGAGATAGTAACCGCGGGTGCGCAGCTCGCCGGCGGTCAGTTCCTTGTCGCCGATATTGTAGAGCAGCAGTGCCTGCACCGAATTGATATCAGCGCGACCGCGACGATCGAATTCGTCCTTGATGACGTCGAGCAGACGACGATGCAGACGCTCCACCAACGTCAAGGCTTCCAGATAAAGCGGCTGAACCGGCGCCTGGCCCGGAACGAGATCGACGCTTTCCACCGTCGCAACGGTCTTCATCATGACACTACCCCTGTTGTCGTTTTTATCGACTTATTCGACGAAACTTGTGTCCCGTCTGATAGGGCCAACTTAAGGGGGCGCGTTTGAAGAACCGCTTAAATAAGACAATAAAGAGATCATGAATTTGAGACAGTGAATCTGAGATTAAGCCGGTGAAACAAGGGGTTTTCGCAAGGTTTGATTCACGCTGCAGAGCCCATGTTCCAGCTTTGTCCGCCCGATCTGTCACATAGCGGAACAGCTTGCGTAAAATTCGAAACACTCGCGTAAGACTCATAACCGGGGCGTTAGGGTGACTGAAGTCTTACCGCCAACGCCCCGAAAATTAATTCGACAATTTTACGCAACTCCGCGCGTTCGTCCTTCCCAATATGGCGCGCGCAAAGCCTTGCGATCGATCTTGCCGAGGCCCGTCACGGGGATCTCGCTGACGAAATCGATGGTCTTCGGCGACCACGGCGCGCCGCGCTTGTCTTTCACATGCGCCTGCAGTTCCTCCGCGGAATTATTCGCGCCGGCTTTCAGCACGACAAAGGCTTTCACCGCCTCGCCCCACTTCGCATCGGGAATGCCGATCACCGCGGCAGACGCCACCGCATGATGCGCCATCAAGGCATCTTCGACTTCACGCGGATAGATGTTGAAACCACCGGAGATGATCATGTCCTTGGTGCGATCGACGATATAGAAGAAGCCGTCCGCATCCTTCACGGCGACATCGCCGGTGTGCAGCCAGCCACCGCGGAACGCGTCTTCGGTGGCGTCCGGCCGTTTCCAGTAACCATCCATCACCAGCGAGCCGCGCACGCAGATCTCGCCGGGCTCCCCTGTCGCAACTTCGCGCATCTCGGCGTCGAACAATTTGACCTCGACCATCGGATTGGCGCGGCCGCAGGAACCGAGACGGCCAGGCTTGCTGTCGTCGTGATCGATCTTGCGCATGGTGGTGATGATCTGCGGCGCTTCGGTCTGGCCGTAGAGCTGCACGAACACTTGGCCGAAAATGCCGACGCCCTCGCGCAGCCGGTCCGGCGACATCGGCGCCGCGCCATAAACGATCATCTGCAATGACGACATGTCGTATTTGGCGCGCAAATCCGGAGCGTCGATCAGCGCATAGATCAGAGTCGGCACCAGGAAGGTCGCGGTAATCTTCTCCTCATGCACCACGCGGCAATAGGTCTCCGCATCGAAGCCCTGCACCAGCCGCGCGAAGCCGCCGCGCAGCATCACCGGAAACAGCGTGATGCCGGCAGCGTGGCTGATCGGTGTCGCGGCGAGATAGCGGATATCGGCCGGCCAGTCCCAGTCCGCATAGATCGCCAGCGCCATCGCCACGATCACGCGATGCGGCAGCATCACGCCCTTGGAACGGCCCGTGGTGCCGCCGGTATAAGCCAGCCAGCAGATATCGCCGGTGCTGCTCTCGTCGACCAGCGGCGCCGGCGTGACGTTCGGCAGCTCGGCCAGGAGATCGCGCGCGCCATCGAGCGCGCCGAAGGACAGCAGGTGTTTCAGGCCCGGCACGCGGCCGCGCAGCGCGAGGCCGCGCGCGGCGAATTTTCCGGCCTCCACGATCAGCGCGGAGATCTCGGCGTCCTCAAGAATGAAGGCGTGATCGTCCTCAGCGGCCATCGGATGCAGCGGCGTGTAGCGCAGGCCCATCACGGCAGCGGCGGAAATCGCGGCCCAGCTCTCGGCGCGGTTGCCGGAGAGAATGGACAGCGCATCGCCCTTCTTCAGGCCAAGGCTGCGGAACAGGCTGATAAAGCGCGCGACCACGTCGCCGAATTCGCGGTAGCTCCAGCGGACATTGCCGTCCGCGAGCGCGGGCCGGTCGCCATAGCGGGCAATGGCGCTGACAATGATGCTGCCGGCGGTGCCGCCGGAATAAAGCTGGTTCAAAATGACCTCCCTGAATACAGGGCCTTCTGCGAGGCTTCTGCTTGACGTCTTGAGCCTATGGCGGCCGTTCGCGCGCCGCCATCCATGCCAGCGCAAGGTAGCCCGCGAGAAACGCAGCCTGCACGCCGACGATCAGAAGGTTGCCGCCATAGATGGTCGGAAACATCAGCTCGATGACCGCCATGGACACCACGGTCGTCAGCCAGACAACAGCGCCCCACGGCGTCGCGAGCCAGAGGCCGACGGCGCTCACCAGTTCGATGACGGCGAAATAGACCGTGGCGGTCTGCCAGCCCATGGTCTGGACCTCGAAGGCCTCATCCTCGGTGCCAACAAAGCCGGTGACTTGCGCCCAGTGATAGAGGCCCTGCATCATCGAGACGACGGCCATCACGCGCAGGAACAGGACCAGACGCCGGGTCCAGATGTTCTCGTCGGATTCGATGCGTCCGGACGAGATCGCCGCAACCGACATGGCATGGTCCCGCGACGTGGGGTCTCTCGACCCGAGGTCGCGCGGCATCTGCTCAGACATGCGAATGCGATCTCACGGGTGGGAACTGGACGTTAAGGTGACGGTTCAGGCGATTCATGGGGGCTTTTTGTGAGCCTTTGGGCCTGCAAAATCAATGACCCAGCCCAATACGTCATGCGTGCACGACGTGCATGATCGCGGTGACGCCGGGACATCAAGATGCTAGACTTAGAACAGGTCAAATTTAAGGGGCTTTCGACCGCACGAAGGCCCGCGGGAGAGACGGTATTATGGCAATCAAGTTCGGGCGCCCTATCGAATTGCGCGACCACGCCCCCCGCCCGACCGCTTACGATACCCCTTCTCTCGGCCTGACCACCCGCCCCCGCCGCAACCGCAAGTCCGAATGGGCCCGCCGGCTGGTGCGCGAGAACGTGCTGACCACCGACGATCTGATCTGGCCGCTGTTCGTGATCGACGGCGACAACCAGCGCGCCCCGATCGCCTCGATGCCCGGCGTGGAGCGCCTCAGTGTCGATCAGGCGGTGCGTGATGCCGAGCGCGCCATGAAGCTGGACATCCCCTGCATCGCGCTGTTTCCCTATACCGACCCGTCGCTGCGCGACGAGATGGGCACCGAGGCCTGCAACACCAACAATCTGGTTTGCCAGTCCGTCCGCGCCATCAAAAAGGAGTTTCCGGATCTCGGCGTGCTCTGCGACGTGGCACTCGATCCGTTCACAAGCCACGGTCATGACGGGCTGATCCAGAACGGCAAGATCCTCAACGACGAGACCGTCGCCGTGCTGGTCCAGCAGGCGCTGGTCCAGGCCGAAGCCGGCTGCGATATCATTGCGCCATCGGACATGATGGACGGCCGTGTCGGTGCGATCCGCGAGGCGCTGGACGAAGCGGGATTCCTCGACGTGCAGATCATGGCCTATGCCGCGAAATATGCCTCGGCCTTCTACGGACCGTTCCGCGACGCCATTGGCTCGGCCAAGACGCTGACTGGCGACAAGCGTACCTATCAGATGGACAGCGCCAATTCCGACGAGGCGCTGCGCGAGGTCGAACTCGATCTCGCCGAAGGCGCCGACATGGTCATGGTCAAGCCGGGCATGCCCTATCTGGATATTGTGCGCCGCGTGAAGGACACGTTCGCGGTTCCGACCTTCGCCTATCAGGTGTCCGGCGAATACGCGATGATCATGGCCGCTGCGAACAACGGCTGGATCGATGGCGACCGCGCCATCATGGAAAGCCTGCTCGGCTTCAAGCGCGCCGGCGCCGATGGCGTGCTGACCTATTTCGCGCCGCATGCCGCGGAACGCATCAAGGCTGCGCGCTGAGCGCATCCGCGCTCGGCCCTGGCCTGATTTACATCCACGCCTGATTTACGTCATGGACAGTCTGTAACGATTCCGCGCACTTGTTGCGCGGTCTGGTGATATCCATGTGATGGACCGTGAGGATGCAAACGGAGGGATGCGTCATGTCTGATACCGGCCCGAATGCTGGCGGCCCTAACAACGGAAGCTGGCAAGGCGACACCTGGCGCAGTGCCGGTACCCCGCCCCGCGCCCATGCCTTCGACCCCTATGCGCAGCCGGATTTGTTCCGCGGCGTGTTGATGCGGCGCGTCGTCGCCTTCCTGATCGATCTCGTAGTGCTGTCGATTCCGATCGTGCTCGCGGTGATCTTCATCGCAGTATTCGGCGTCGTCACCCTCGGCCTCGGCTGGGCGCTATTCTGGCTGATCTCACCGGCGACGGTGATCTGGCCGGTCGTCTATTACGGCATGTCGCTGGGCGGGCCGCATTCGGCCACCGTCGGCATGAGGATGATGGACCTGCAGATGCGCACCTTCTCAGGCACGCCCGGCTACTTCGTACTCGGCGCCGCACACGCGGTCTTGTTCTGGGCCTCGGTGTCGCTGCTCACGCCGCTGGTGCTGGTGGTCGGCCTGCTCAACGGCCGCCGTCAGTTGCTGCACGACCTCGTGCTGGGAACCGTGGTGGTGAATAATTCCGTGGTCCGCGCCGCTTACGCCCAGCCGCCCGGCCGCGCCTACTAACAGCCGCGAATGACGCCAACTTGGCCGGGCAAAGCGATTGACCGTTTGCCCGGCTGGCGCGATGCTACACCAAACTGCTTCGGAGACCGACGGCAACCCGTGACCCAGCACTCCCGCGACACTCCGCAATTCTACCTGACGGCGCCGTCGCCGTGTCCCTATCTGCCGGGCCGGCACGAACGGAAAGTTTTCACCCATCTGGTCGGCGACAAGGCCGGCGATCTCAACGACCTGCTCACCCATGGCGGTTTCCGGCGCAGCCAGTCGATCGCCTACCGCCCGGCCTGCGACCAATGCCGCGCCTGCGTCTCCGTCCGCGTCATCGCCAACGAGTTCAAGCCGTCGCGCAACTTCCGCAAGATCATGGCGCGCAATGCCGACGTGATCGGCGAGCAGCGCAACGCGGTGCCGACCTCCGAACAGTATTCGGTGTTCCGCGCCTATCTCGACCAGCGCCATCGCCATGGCGGCATGGCCGACATGACCGTGCTCGATTACGCCATGATGGTGGAAGACTCGCATGTCGAGACCCGCATCATCGAATATCGCCGCCGCGGTCCCGACACCGGTATCACCGGCCGCGGCGAGGACCTGCTTGCGGTCGCGCTGACCGATGTGCTCAGCGATGGGCTGTCGATGGTCTATTCGTTCTTCGAGCCCGGCGAGGAAAGCCGTTCGCTCGGCACCTTCATGATCCTCGACCATATCGCCCGCGCCAGGCGGCTCGGCCTGCCTTACGTCTATCTCGGCTACTGGATCGATGGCTCCAAGAAGATGGACTACAAGGGCCGCTATCTGCCGCAGCAGCGGCTGGCGCCATCAGGCTGGCTGCGCGTGGACGCGACGGGCGAGACGATGCCCGAGCCGCAGGATTAGCCGCCCGCGAAGAAATCCACCACCAGCTTCGCATTCAGCACGATGATGACGACCGCCGTGAGCGCAGCAAGCGCTGTGATCCAGCGCGGCGCGACGAACGGACCCATCTTGCTGCGGCTCGCCGTGAACAGCACCAGCGGTACGACAGCAAATGGCAGTTGCAGGCTGAGCACCACCTGACTGAGGATCAGAAGCTGGCCTGTTCCCTTCTCGCCGTACCAGATGGTGACAACGACGGCCGGGACGATGGCGATCATCCGCGTGATCATGCGGCGGAGCCACGGCGCCAGGCGCAGATTGATGAAGCCTTCCATCACGATCTGGCCCGCCAGCGTTGCCGTGATCGTCGAGTTCAGACCACAACATAACAGCGCGATGGCAAACAAGGTCGGTGCGAGGCTTGAGCCCAGCAAGGGCGCCAGAAACGCATGCGCCTGATCGAGTTCGGCGACGTCGGTCTTGCCGGTCTTGTTGAATGTCGCGGCTGCCAGGATCAGGATCGATGCATTGATGGTGAGCGCAAGACAAAGCGCGATCGTGGAATCGATCGTCGCGAGCTTGATCGCCTCTTTCTTCTCGGAAAGACTCTCGCCATAGCCGCGGGTCTGCACGAGGCCGGAATGCAGATAGAGATTATGCGGCATCACCGTTGCGCCGAGGATACCGAGCGCCAGGAAGAGCATTTCCTTGTTGGCGACGATCTCGGTCGTCGGCGCAAAGCCGCGGATCACCGCGCCCCAATCGGGATCAGCCATGGCAATCTGGATCGCAAAACACGCCGCGATGACGCCGAGCAGCGCCACCACGAAGGCCTCGATCCAACGAAAGCCGAATGCCTGCAAAGCCAGGATCAGGAACACGTCGAGCGCCGTGATGATGACGCCGATCTCGAGCGGGATACCGAACAGCAGGTTGAGGCCGATCGCGGTGCCGATGACTTCGGCCAAATCCGTCGCGGTGATCGCAATCTCCGCCGACAGCCACAGCGCCCATGACACCGCGCGTGGATAGGAATCGCGGCAAGCCTGCGCCAGATCACGCCCCGCACCCACGCCAAGGCGCGCGCAGAGCGACTGCAGTACGATGGCCATCAAATTGGAGATCAGCGCCACCGTCAGCAGCGCGTAACCGAACTTCGAGCCGCCAGCGAGCGACGTCGCCCAGTTGCCGGGGTCCATATAGCCGACGGCGACGAGGTAACCCGGGCCCATGAACGCCAGCAGCTTGCGCCAGAACGAGCCGTTTTTGACCGTCCGGATCGAGCCGAACATGCCCGCGAGCGACGGATCTCCCCGGCTCGAACGCCAGCCCGGCTGGTCAACGGCGTCATTTGAGGTGTTCACAAGCGGCTCGGCGGCTATAGCGGGCGATTTGGCATCCATTTCGGCAAGATGGCCGATATTCACGCTTATTGCAACTCATTTGCAAGTGCATCTGGGCAGGTTGGTTAGAGCGCTGCCCTGTCACGACAGCGACCGAACTCAGCCAGAGCAGCGGTTCTGTAAACCGAAGGCCGGACGGCCCTCATCACCAGGGCCATCTTGTCAGTTAACGGGTGGCTGCGCTGAGCCGCAGCAGAGATGATGATTTCAAATCCAGGAAGCGCCATGACCCAATCGCCTACCGACCGATTACCCCCGACCTTCAACCGCCTCGCCTGGTCGAACCTCGCGGCGCAGTCGGCCGAGCAGATCGCGCTGGCGGCGGCGCCGATCGTCGCGGTGCTGTTGCTCGGCGTCGGCGAAGGCCAGACCGGATTGCTGCAGACCGCGCTGACCCTGCCCTTCGTGCTGTTCGCCATTCCCGCCGGCCTGCTAGCCGATCGCATGTCGCGCCGCACCCTGATGGCCGGAGCTGAGGCACTGCGCGCGATCGCACTGTTGCTGACGCTGGGGCTGATCTGGTTCGGCGCGCTGACGATGCCGCTGCTCGCTTTGCTCGGCTTCGTCGCGGTGTGCGGCACCGTGGTCTACAGCGTCGCCGCGCCGTCGCTTGTGCCATCGCTTGTCGTGCCGCAATTGCTTGGCGCGGCGAATGCGCGGATCGAACTCGCGCGCACCGTGGCCTTTGCAAGTGGTCCCGCCATCGGCGGCGCGCTCGTTGGCTTCACTGGCGCCGCGCCTGCCTTTGGCTTCGCCGCAGCACTGTCGATCATCGCTGTCGCCTTGCTATCGGGCATCCACGAGCCCCCACGCACAACCATCCAACAACGCAAGCCGATGCAGGATATCGCCGAAGGTCTGTCCTTCGTCTGTTATCACCAGTATTTGCGGCCGGTCTTCATCACGCAGTTCATCTTCAGCGCCGCGTCCTTCATGGTGCTGGCGGTATTCGTGCCATACGCGGTTCGCCATCTAGGCCTCTCCGCCTCCGGCGTCGGCGTGACACTCGCAATGTATGGCGTCGGCATGGTGATCGGCGCCCTGCTGGCGACGCGCGTGATGAAGCGGCTGCCGTTCGGCACGGTGATTGCGCTTGGCCCCGTCACGGGCTTCGTCGCCTCCGTCGTGATGGCATTGACCACATGGATCCCTTCGCCGGCTTTGGCTGGCCTCAGCTTCTTCCTGCTCGGTGTCGGCCCGATCCTGTGGGTGATCTCCACGGCGACGTTGCGACAGTCGGTAACGCCGCCGAGCCTGCTCGGGCGCGTCTCCGCGATCAACATCCTGAGCTACAGCGCCCGTCCGATCGGAACCGGCGTCGCTGCCGTTATCGGCGGGCTCTATCACGCGGAGGCGTGCCTCTATCTCGCCGTCGCGGGTTTCGCCTGGCAGGCCGTGGTGATCCTGACTTCGCCCGCAGTGACGCTGGAACGGCAGCCGGACATGGTCGGCGATGTGACCGGATGGGTTCCGACGAAAGTCTAACAGGCTTGGTGTAGTTCATCTGTAGTTCGCACGCGCTCACGATCTCCCCGCACCGCAGCACGGATAGTTAGTGTAGTTACGCCGCGTCGAAGCGTCGCAGCAAAGCGAACTTTCTTGCCAAAGCTGCAAGCAAGCCTTTGTCTTGTCACTAATCAACAAGGTCAGTCCGCAAAAGGACGACCATTCGGGGAGAACACAATGGCTTCATCCAAGGACAGGACTCCGTCTCGGCGCCGCTTTCTGAAAGTCGCCACAGCCGGCGCAGCCGCAAGCATAGCAGCACCGGCAATCGCCCAGGCGCAGGGCCCGATCAGCATGCGCTGGCAGAGCACCTGGCCGGCCAAGGACATCTTCCACGAATACGCGCTCGACTACGCCAAGAAGGTCAACGACATGACCGGCGGCGACCTCAAGATCGAGGTGCTTCCGGCCGGCGCCGTAGTCCCGGCTTTCGGCCTGCTCGATGCGGTCTCCAAAGGCACGCTCGACGGCGGCCATGGCGTGATGGTCTATCACTACGGAAAGCAGACCGCGCTGGCCCTGTGGGGCTCCGGCCCGGCCTATGCGATGGACGCCAACATGCTGCTGGCCTGGCATAAATATGGTGGCGGAAAAGAGCTACTGGCCAAGCTCTATGCGTCGATCGGCGCCAATGTCGTATCCCTGCCATACGGACCGATGCCGACGCAGCCGCTTGGCTGGTTCAAGAAGCCAGTGACCAAGGCCGACGATCTCAAGGGTGTGAAATTCCGCACCGTCGGCATTTCCATCGATGTGTTTACCGGCCTTGGTGCTGCAGTGAACGCATTGCCCGGGGGAGAAATCGTCTCGGCGATGGATCGCGGCCTGCTCGATGCAGCCGAGTTCAACAACGCTTCGTCGGACCGCATCCTCGGATTCCCCGACGTATCCAAGACCTGCATGCTGCAGAGCTATCACCAGAACGCCGAGCAGTTCGAAATCCTGTTCAACAAGACCAAATATGACGCCCTGCCCGAGAAGCTGCGGGCGATCATCGCGGGCGCCGCCGATGCCGCTGGTCAGGAGATGTCGTGGAAGGCCATCGACCGCTATTCGCAGGATTATGCGGAGATGCAGAGCAAGGACAAGGTCAAATTCTACAAGACGCCGGACTCGATCCTGCAGAAGCAGCTCGAAGTCTATGACGAGGTCGTCGCCAAGAAGTCGGCCGAAAATCCCCTCTTCAAGGAAATCTCCGAGTCCCAGCAGGCCTTCGCCAAGCGCGCCACGCAGTGGGAGCAGGACACGGTCGTGAATCGCCGCATGGCCTATAATCATTACTTTGGCCCGAACGCGAAGAAGAAGACCTGACGCCATCAGGCACACGCACCCTGCATCATCCGGGATCCTTCTCCCGGATGATGCTTTGCTGTTGCCTGATATCGCCGACCTCCACATATCCTGTAGACTGGCCTCCATGAAATGACTGCCGAGCGCTTCCTGCATTCCATTGACGGTATCAGCACATTCACCGGCAAGGCCGCGGCCTGGCTCATTTTGGGATTGATGGGCCTCGTCTGCGCCGAAGTGTTCAAGCGTTACATGCTGAACATGCCGACGGCATGGATCTTTGACGCGTCGAACATGCTCTATGGCACGCTGTTCATGCTGTGTGGCGCCTATACGCTGGCGCAGAACGGCCATGTCCGCGGCGACTTTCTATACAGCTCGATGCGGCCGCGCACGCAGGCCTCGCTCGACCTCGTTCTCTACATCGTGTTCTTCCTGCCTGGCATTGCCGCGCTGGTCTATGCGGGCTGGGACTATGCTGGCGACAGCTGGCGCATCCGCGAGCATTCCAACGTCACGGCGGACGGACCGCCCGTCTATCATTTCAAGGCGATGATCCCGCTGGCCGGCGCGTTGCTGTTGTTGCAGGGCATGGCCGAAATCACCCGCGCCGCTATTTGCTTGAAGACAGGCGCGTGGCCGAGCCGGCTCAAGGACGTGTCCGAAATCGATGTCGTCGAGGAGCAACTCGCGCATAGCGAACACGTCGATGATGACGTGCGCAGGAATGCCATCGCACAGGCGCAGGAGATCGAGGAAAGCGCACGCCAGCGCGGCATGGGTGGGGAGACGCAGAAATGAGCGATCCTGCACTCGGCCTCCTGATGCTCGGCCTCATCGTTGTCGTCATCATGCTGGGCTTCCCCACGGCTTTCACGCTGATGGGTCTCGGCATGTTCTTCGGCTTCTTCGCCTATTACCGCGCAGGCGAATCCTGGGCCGACAACCACATCTTCGATCTGATGGTCCAACGCACCTATGGCGCCATGACCAACGACGTCCTGATCTCCATCCCGCTCTTCGTATTGATGGGCTATGTGATGGAACGCGGCGCGCTGGTCGACAAGATGTTCTATTCGATCCAGCTCGCCTTCCGCCGCGTCCCAGCCTCGCTGGCGGTGGCGACGCTGATCGTCTGCACATTCTGGGGCATCGCCTCGGGCCTCGTCGGCGCTGTCGTCGTACTGATGGGCGTGATCGCCTTCAACCCGATGCTGAAGGCCGGCTATGACGTCAAGCTGGCGTCCGGCGTGATCACGGCCGGCGGCACGCTGGGCATCCTGATCCCGCCCTCGGTGATGATCATCGTCTATGCCGCCGTCGCCGGACAGTCTGTCGTGAAGCTCTATGCCGCCGCGATGTTTCCGGGCTTCTTTCTAGCCTTCCTCTATCTCGTCTACATCATCGGCTGGGCGCTCATTAACCCGAAGATCGCGCCGAAGCTGCCCGAGAGCGAAACACGCGTGCCCGTTCGACCGTGGATCGCCGATCTGCAGCAAGCCTATTCGCACAAAATGCTGCCGGCCCTGCTGACGGCTGCCGTGGCACCGTCGCGCGCCATGGCGCTGACCATGGACGGCGCGCGGATCAGCTACACGACGATCTTGAAGAATCTCGGCTTTGCTTTGGTGCCGCTGGTCCTGGCGCTGACCACGCTCTGGGCCGCGTGGTGGTATGTCGTCATCCATCCGCAGCCCGACGCCCCCGCGCCCGCCACGATTACGGAGCGGGTTCAGTCCAGCGATGCCGGCACGGCTGCACCCGAAGAAGAAAAACTGGAGGAACTCGGCACCGCCCAGTCCGGCTCGGCGAAAGAGAGCGAACCGGAAGTGCTGCAGCAGATGGGCAATGCCGATCTGCAAAACAGTCCGACGAATGCGCCGGTCGATGCCGGACCGCCGCCGGAATTCTATACCTACTTCGCCTTCACAGCGGCCATCATCGCACTGATGCTGTTCTATTATTACTGGACCATGGGCGCCGCGCAGTTCGAGGTGCTGCGGCTGCTGACATCGTCCGTCATGCCGCTCGGCATTCTGACCGCTATTGTATTGGCCGTGATCCTGCTCGGCATCACGACGGCAACGGAATCCGCCGCCGTCGGTGCCGCCGGCGCGTTCCTGCTCGCCTTCCAGGCCCGGACGCTGGATTGGAAGCGCACCAAGGAAGCCGTGTTCCTGACCGCCAAGACCACCTCTATGGTGTGTTGGCTGTTCGTCGGCTCGGCGCTCTTTTCCGCGGTATTCGCCATTCTCGGCGGACAGGCGCTGCTGGAAAGCTGGGTACTGTCGCTGAACCTGACGCCAGTCCAGTTCATGATCCTGTCACAGGCGATCATCTTCATTCTCGGCTGGCCGCTGGAATGGACCGAGATCATCGTGATCTTCGTGCCGATCTTCCTGCCGATGCTGAAGCATTTCGGCATCGACCCGATCCTGTGGGGCGTGCTCGTCTTCGTGAACTTGCAGGCCGCCTTCCTGTCGCCGCCCGTCGCGATGTCCGCCTTCTATCTGAAGGGCGTCGCGCCATCGCATGTGACGCTGAACCAGATATTCTCCGGCATGATGCCCTATATGCTCATCGTCATCATCTGCATGGTGCTGATGTATATTTGGCCCGGCCTGACGCTGTGGCTGCCGAATTACCTGTACGGCAACTGATCCATCAGCCCCGAACACCGCCGAACACGGCGGTGGCACTTACGTCCTCCCGGAATACCGCATGACTGCCCTGCTCTTTGCAGCTCGCTTTATATGATGTACATCATTTATAAAATGAGGATCATCATATGACCGACCGCACGGCAGACGCCATGGCAGACACCACGCCGCAGGAAGCATCCTCCAGCGCGCTGCAGATCGCGGTCCTCGCGGGGCTGGCCTCAATGGGCACCCTGGCTACCAACATTCTGCTGCCATCGCTGCCGCAGATGGCTGTATCGTTGAAGGTGACGACGCCCGCCGTCACGGCATCGATCACTGTGTTTTTGCTGGTCTTCGCGTTTGGCCAGTTGCTGGTCGGGCCAATCTCCGACCGTTACGGGCGTCGCATGCCGGTTCTGGCCGGTTTCGCTATCTTCATGATCGGCAGCATCTGGTGCGGCGTCTCGACTGATCTTCCTTCGCTGCTGATCGGCCGCGCCATCCAGGCCGTGGGTGCCTGTTCAACTTCGGTTCTTTCGCGCGCAATCGCCCGCGATCTGTTCAGCGGCGCAGCACTGGCACGCGCACTCACCTTGGTGATGATCGCGCAGGCCGCAGCCCCTGGCTTTTCGCCGCTGCTCGGCGGCGGACTCGATTATTTTTTCGGATGGCGTTCAGAATTTGTTTTCGTCGGCGCGTTCGCTGTGTTGTCGGCGCTCAGCTATATCCTGGTGCTCGGCGAAACCCACAACACGACGCGCATCCCGCTCAATCCGCTCGCCGTCAGCGCAACCTATCTCAAACTTTCGGTGAACCGCCATTTCCTGATCCCGGCCGCCACGGTTGGCCTGATCATGGGTGGGCTGTTCTCGATCTTCTCCGCAGCACCTCGCGTTCTCATTGAGGGCTACAGCTTCACACCGATCGCGCTCGGGCTGTTCTTTGCTGGCACCGTGCTGGTCGTGTTCGGCTCCGGCATGCTGGCCGCCCGCCTCGCCCCCCGCTTCGGACTGGATCGTGCCATTCGATATGGACTGCTGATCGCCTTCGTCGGCGGCATTGCGGTGCTCGCGACCGCCTACTTTCACGGCAACGTCGTCACTTTCATCGCCGCGACCTGCGTGTTCCTGATGGGTATGGGCGTGGTCAATCCGCTCGGCACGGCGCAGGCGTTGTCGCCGTTCGGCACCCATGCCGGCGCCGCCTCGGCATTGCTCGGCTTCTGGCAGATGATGGGGGCCGCGATCGGCGTATCCCTGTCGGCCACTATCGTGCCGCAGGCCGCATTGGCGCTCGGCATCGTTCTCGGTGCAGCCTGCCTGATCGCTATCGTACTCTACGCGATGCGCCAGCCAACCACTACGGTCAGCTAACGCGCCAAATAGCGCTCATAGCCGCCGCGCACGACCTCGTCGCTGTCGATCTCGGGATCCAACGTGTAGAGATCTTGCGCGCGGCCGATGCCGCGCAAGGCATAGCGGCCAGTGGAGACCAAATACTTGCGACCGGCGCCATCGAGCCCGGCCTGGAACGCAGACGAGGTCAGCAGCGGCCGATCAACTGACGAGCACATGGACGCGATGCGGCTCACCTCGTTGACTGACGGGCCGACCACGGTGAAATCGAGCCGCTCGTCGCTGCCGATATTGCCGTAAAACACCTCTCCCTCATGCAGACCAACATAGGCCGTGGTCACCGGCCGGTTCGCGGCCGACCGTTTCGCATTCAGCTTATCGATATTCTTGCGGAACTGATGTTCGGCGCGCAAGGCGTTGCGCTTCGCCTTCACCATGTCGTCGCCGGTGAACATCGCCAGAATGCCGTCGCCGATAAGTTTGAGCACGTCGCCGCCGACATCATGGATCGCTGCGATCGAGGCTTCGGCATAGTCATTCAAGAACGGGATGATTTCGTCCGGTCCGATCGCCTCGCTGATCCCCGTGGAGTTGCGCAGGTCGGAAAACCACAACACCGCATTGATACGCTCGGTGATGCCTCGCGCGATCTTGCCGCGGAGAACCTGTTCGGCGGCATCGCGGCCGAGATAGACGCGGCCAAGCGTGCGCGCGATCTCCATCTGGGCTCCCGACTTAATGGCGAGACCGAGCATCGGCACCAGTTCGCGCAGCGCCGACATCTGGCGCTCGTCGAACCCGTCTTCATGACGCGTAGCCCAATACGAATAGAGGCAATCCATCTGCCCCATCGAGCCGGCCTCGCCGAATTTGTGCAGGAACACGGCGCCGTGGCGGTGACCGCCTTCCTGCAAACTGCTGACCATCGAGAAGCGGTCGGCGATCCCGGGCGCGTGCAAATCGAGCCGCAATTCGTCGTGCCCCTCCTCCAACATGTGGAAGAACACCGATCGTCGCCAGTTCGCGGCGGCCTCGCCGATCTCGGTCGAGCCGTATTCGAACACGTCGCTCTCGTTGCTGGCCGTGTCGTTCCAGCGGAAGCCGCGGCCCTCGAAGATCGGATGCAGCGTGTCAATGAAGACGAGGCCACGGGATACATCGATGCCGCCGGCACGGCAGCGCTCGCAGAAGCCACGGATCAGGTCGTTTTCGGGAAGGCCGGTCAGACCCTCGCCGACCAGCCAGCTCATCAGTTCAATGCGTGCGGCAGTTTCCATGAGACACTTGTAGGATGGGTTGAGCCTTTGCGAAACCCATCCTGCGGCGCTTTAACCATGCGCGCCTTGCTCCTTGGCGTGGATCTCGACGGAGCCGGGGAACAGGCGCCGGATGAGGATGTAGAAGACCGGCGTGAAAACGAGGCCGAAGATCGTGACGCCGATCATGCCGAAGAACACTGCGACACCAACCGCCTGACGCATCTCCGAGCCTGACCCCGACGAGATCACCAGCGGCAGCACGCCGAGAATGAAAGCAAAGGACGTCATCAGGATCGGGCGGATACGAAGGCGACAAGCCTCAATCACGGCTTCGAGCTGCTCGCGGCCTTCCTGCTCGATATCGCGGGCAAACTCGACGATCAGGATCGCATTCTTTGCCGCCAGTCCCACTAGCACGACGAAGCCGATCTGGGTGAGGATATTGATGTCCTGCCCCATGATCCGCACGCCGATGGTTGCCGCAAACAGGCACATCGGCACGATCAGGATGACCGCAAAGGGCAGCGACCAACTGCCGTATTGCGCAGCCAGAACGAGATAGACGAACAGCACGCAGATGGGGAATACGTAGAGGCCCGCATTGCCGCCGGTCACCTGCTGATAGGACAGATCGGTCCATTCAAAGGTGAAGCCGCTCGGCAGCGTCTCGTCGGCGAGCCTCTTCATGGTATTGAGTGCCGTCGTCGAGCTGACGCCGGGCAGCGTATCACCCTGGATTTCAGAAGCGGAATAAAGGTTATAGCGCGGCACGCGGTCGGGGCCTGCCGTGTCCCTGAAGTTCACCACACTGCCCAGCAGCACCATGTTGCCATCGGCATTGCGGGTCTGCATCCGCGCCAGATCAGACCGCTCCTTGCGGAACGGCAGATCGGCCTGCGCCGTGACGTGATAGGTGCGGCCAAGGATATTGAAGTCGTTGACATAGGCCGAACCGAAATAGGTTTGAATCGCCTCATTGACGTTCTGAACGGGCACGTTGAGCATCTGTGCCTTCTGGCGGTCGATCTCGACGAACACTTGCGGCGTGTTCGCACTGAAAGGGGAGAACACCGCAGTGAGGCCCGGCGCCTTGCGCGCGGCATTCACAAGTTCGTCGGTCGCCTTCTCGAGGAGATCAGGGCCTCTGCCCTGATTGTCGAGAATGCGCATGGCGAAGCCACCACCGGTACCGATGCCCGGCACCGCGGGTGGCGGCACCACGATCACCACCGCGCCTTCGATAGCGGCCAACCGCTTGCGCAATTCGGCCGTGATCTTGGCCGCGGTGTTCCCATGTTTGGCGCGCTCCTCCGCATCGTCAAATACAGGGAACAACGCCGCCGCATTTGAGGCCTGCGTGCGCGTGGCACCGTTGAAGCCGGCGAAAGACGGCACGCGGACGACGCCCGGGACTTCAAGCGCAATGCGCTCGATCTGCCGCACGATCTCCGTGGTGCGACTGAGCGATGCCGCGCCCGGCAATTGCACGACGACGATGACATAGCCGCGATCCTGTGCGGGAATGAAGCCCTGCGGCGTCGCATAAATCAGCCAGCCAGCCGTGCCGATCAGGGCTGCGTAGACGACGAGCATCAGCGCCAGATGATGGATCACAAAACCGGCCGCGGTACCATAGGCGTGCGACAGCCGGTCGAAGCCGCGATTGAACAAACCGGTGAACGCGTTCCAGCCACGCGCCACCACGTTCCAGCTTGGGGGCGGCTTCTTCTCGTGATGCTGTTCGAGGATCATCGAGGCCAAAGCCGGCGACAAGGTCAGCGAACAGAAGCAGGAGATCGCCGTGGCCACTGCGATGGTGACGGCGAATTGCTGGAAGAACTGGCCGGAGATTCCGCCGATAAACGCCGTCGGCACGAACACCGCGCACAGCACCAACGCAATCGAGATCAGCGCACCGCCGACCTCGTTCATGGTCAGCAGTGCCGCGTCACGTCGGGTCTTTCCTTCGGCGAGATGCCGTTCGACATTCTCCACCACGACAATGGCGTCGTCGACCACGATACCGACAGCGAGCACCAACCCGAACAGCGTCAAATTGTTGATCGAAAAGCCGAGCGCCGCCATGACCGCGAAGGTACCCACCAGCGACACCGGGATGGCGATGATGGGGATGATCGCCGGCCGCCAGCCCTGCAGGAACACCAGCACGACGATCACGACCAGCACCATGGCCTCGTAGATCGTCTTGATCAGCTCGCTGACGGACTGTGCGATGAATTCAGTCGGATTATAACCGATATTATATTCGAGACCTTTCGGGAAATCGGCTTTCAGCTTGACCATCGTATCGGAGATGGCTTTCGCCGTGGAGAGCGCATTCGATCCCGGTCGCTGCGAGACCGCGAGCGCCACCGCCGGCTTTTTCAGAAGGAAACTGTTGGTCGCGTAGGACAGCGCGCCAAGTTCGATCCGCGCAACGTCGTGCAATCGCACAGTACGGCCGTCGCTGCCGGCCTTGATGACGATGTTGCCGAATTCGGACTGATCCTTGAGACGACCGGTAAAGGTCAGGTTCGGCGAGAAGGCACGGTCGGAGATCGGCGGCTCCGCGATCTGGCCACCGGCGATCTGGATGTTTTGCGCGCGGATGGCGGTGATGACGTCGCCCGCGGTCATGCCGAGATTGGCGATCTTGTCAGGATCGAGCCACAGCCTCATCGAGTAGTCACGTGCACCGAATATCTGGATATCGCCGACACCATTGAGCCTCAACAACTGGTCCCGCACCTGGCGCAGCGCATAGTTGGAGATATAGAGCTGGTCGTAGGTGTCGTCGGGCGACAGCATGAACACGACCATCATCAGGTCGGGGCTGTTCT
This sequence comes from Tardiphaga sp. 813_E8_N1_3, assembly GCF_051811025.1. Classification (NCBI taxonomy): domain Bacteria; kingdom Pseudomonadati; phylum Pseudomonadota; class Alphaproteobacteria; order Hyphomicrobiales; family Nitrobacteraceae; genus Tardiphaga; species Tardiphaga sp. 813_E8_N1_3. The sequence continues at coordinate 2,202,470 of NZ_JBPWQE010000001.1, read as the reverse complement.
TGCGGGTCACGACACCGTTGCGCTGGACTTCCTCAGGCAGACGCGGCTGGGCGATAGCGACGCGGTTCTGCACCAGCACCTGCGCCTTATCGAGATCAGTGCCGAGTTTGAAAGTGACGGTGATGTTGAGCTGGCCGTTCGAGGTCGCCTGGCTGTACAGATACAGCATGTCCTCGACGCCGTTGATCTCCTGCTCGATCGGCGTCGCCACCGTCTCGGATACGGTCTGCGCGGACGCACCCGGATACTGCGTTGTGATCACGACAGTGGGCGGCGCGACTTCCGGATATTCCGACACCGGCAACGTGGTGTAAGCGAGCGCACCGACGATGATCAGCACGATGGACAGAACCATCGCAAGGATCGGGCGATTGACGGACAGGCTGCCCAGATTCATGGCTTGGCGCCGGCAGCTGGAGTAGCAGGCTTGGCGTCCGCCATTTTTGGCGACACCTTGGCGCCGATCCGCGCCCGCTGCAGCCCGTCAACGATCACCCGATCATCGGGTTTCAGACCCTCTCTGATGACCCGCAACCCGTCATCGAGCGGCCCCAGAACCACCGGTCGCGCTTCAACCGTGTCGTCGGCCTTCACCACCATCACGATCTTGCGCGACTGATCGGTCGCAATAGCCGTGTCGGGCACTAGCAGCGCGTCATATTCGCCGCTGGCGATGACACGCAGGCGAGCGAACTGGCCGGGCAGAATCGAGAGGTCTTTATTTTCAACGATGGCGCGGCCGCGGAGCGTGCCAGTGCCGACATCGAGGCGATTGTCGAGGAAGTCCATCTTGCCTTCGCGCGACGGCTTGGTATCACCGGTCAGTGTTATCTGCACCGGATTGGGCGTATCCCGCGAACTTGGTCGCCTGCCCTCGAACCACAGCCGGCTGTTCCGCTGATAGATCGACTCGTCCATGTCGAAATACAGATAGATCGGCGCCATCGACACGATCGAGGTCAGCACCGTCGCACCGCTGTCGCTGCCCTGCACGAGATTGCCAACGCTGATCAGATGCCGGCTGACGCGACCATCGATAGGCGCAACAACCTTGGTATATTCGAGATTGAGCTTGGCCAGTTTCAAGGCGCCTTCGGCCTGCAAAACCGCAGCCTGCGCCGCCGCGAGCTGCTGGTTTCGCTGATCGACGATGTTTTCGGAGATCGCCTGAGTCTTGATCAGCGTTGTGGCGCGCTCAAGTTCTTTCTCTGCCAGAACGACCTTGGCCTTGGCATCGTCGAGCTGCCCCTGCGCCTGCTCTGCCGTCGCCTCGTATTGCCGCGGATCGATCTCGTAGAGCACATCGCCGGTCTTGACGACGGCGCCGTCGACAAAGGTCACCTTGGTGATGAAGCCCGTGACCCGCGCACGCACCTGCACTTGGTCGACCGCATCGAAGCGACCGGTGAATTCATCCCAGTCAGTTGTCATTCGCTTGACGGGATTGGCAACCGTGACCGGTGGCGCCGGCGGCGCCGCGGCCTCTTCCTTCTTGCCGCAGCCAGCGAGCAGAAGAAGCGCCAGAACGGGGACGACGATCGACAGACACGACGCAAGGGCATTTCCGGCGACACATAACCGAGACAAACTGATTGAAGTCCTCAAAACCAGCCCCCTGCCACGACACCCGATGTTCCAGCCATCATGCGCTATATCAATTCGACATCAAGCGAAATAATATCGAGCCGCGTCACTGCAAGTACCATGCGGCTGCAACCGACCTATCCGAAGGGGTAATCAAACGTCACGCGATGGTCGCATCATCGTGATGCGGGCGTCTTTTCGGTCACATCGCGCGACGACAGCGCATGACGTGCGGGTCATCTCAGCGGTCGTTTGGGTGGCACTGCCTGCTGGAAATTCGACGACGTCGCGGTCAGAGCCAATGCATCGGCAGCGGGCAGCGGCTTGTCCGCAGCAGAGGCCGCATTGACATCAACGCCGCCAAACGACGACGCCTAAACCGGCGACACGCGCGATATTTGAACGTGATTTCGATCAAATTGTCGAAGCAGGCGACCTGAGAACGTCATCGGCACACCCGTCCGGCAACAACTGTCTCTGCTAACAAACTCGCGACGCGTCAGAATACCATCTCGGATTGCTTCAGCAAATACGTCGTGACACTCGATGTCGCCTGCCGAGCGATTTCAGTTTCAAGGGGTCTGAGCCCATGTGTCGCGCTACATGCTCGGCCATGGCGCCAGAGCAGCAGATCGACTATGATACCTGCCCATCACCCAGAAGGAACAAGCGTGTTATCTCTCGAACTCGGGATCGTTGCGATCCTGATCGTCGTCAATGGCCTGCTCGCAATGTCGGAGCTGGCGATCGTATCCTCCCGTCCTGCCCGCCTCGCCGCCTTGGTCGAAAAAGGCGTGACAGGCTCACGCCGCGCCCTGGCGCTGGCGTCCGATCCGGGCAAGTTCCTCTCCACCGTGCAAATCGGCATCACGCTGATCGGCGTCTTGTCCGGTGCCTTCTCCGGGGCGACACTAGGTCAGCGTCTCACGCTACTGTTGCTTGACCTTGGCGTATCAAAAGGCCTCGCCGATACGCTCGGCGTCGGCATCGTCGTATCGATCATTACTTACGCCTCGCTGATCATCGGTGAGCTTGTGCCGAAGCAGATCGCGCTGCGCGATCCCGAAGCCGTGGCCGTGCGCGTTGCGCCGGCCATGGTACTGCTCGCAAAAATCTCGTTGCCTCTGGTGTGGCTGCTTGACCGCTCCGGCAAGGCGATCCTGTTTTTGCTCGGCCAGCGCGGCGAAGCTGAGGAGAAGGTCAGCGAAGACGAAATCCGTACGCTCGTGACTGAAGCGGAGACTGCTGGCGTATTGGAGCCCGGCGAGAAGGAAATGATCGCGGGCGTGATGCGCCTCGGCGACCTGCCCGTCGGCGCCGTGATGACACCGCGCCATGAAGTGGCGATGATCGATCTTGCCGATCCTATCGAGACCATTCAGGCCGAACTCGCGGGCAGCTCGCATTCGCGTTTTGCGGTGTTCGACGGCGACGGCGATTCCGCCATCGGCATTGTGCAGGCCAAGGACCTGCTCGATGTGTATTTGAGCGGCAAGACGCCGGACATCCGTGCGCTGGTGCGCGAGGCGCCGGTCATTCCCGACACGGTCGATGCGCGCGACGTGGTGGCGATCCTGCGTGACTCGCCATTCCATATCGGCCTCGTGCATGACGAATACGGCGTGTTCCAGGGTGTCGTGACGTCGGCGGATATTCTGGAATCCATCGTCGGCGCCTTCCACACCGAGGAAGGTCCCGCAGAAGTCGCCTTCCACAAGCGTGAGGACGGCTCGTATCTGATCTCGGGCTGGATGCCCGCGGTTGAATTCGCCGCCCTGCTCGGCATCGAGCTGCCCGTGCAGTCGCGCCCCTATCAAACCTTTGCAGGATTTCTGTTGCAGGAATTCGGCAAGATCCCCGATGTCGGCGACGAGATCGTCTCGCACGCTTGGCGTTTCGAGGTCATGGACCTCGATGGCCGCCGCATCGACAAGGTGCTGGCGAGCCGGGTTACCGAAGAGGCGCTGGGATAGGCGTGTCGTCGCGGCACGCTCTGTATGTCGTCCCCGCGTTCGCGAGGACGACATGTTGAGAGTTAGGGACGCGATGCTTACTCGATCACCCGGCCGAACTTGTTCGACTTCGGTAGGCCGGTCGCGAGACGGCCGGCGTCCGCACGGTTGCCGCGCCAGTCGGCCAGTTCTTTCCAGGTCAGACGATGCTCGCGGTCGGACGAATCCTTCCAGGTCAGGCCTTCCTTGGCCACGAAGGTGGCGACATCCGACAAGCCCGCGCTCGTGTATTTCTGCAGACGCACGCCGCGGCCGCGCGCCATTTCGGGCACCTGATCGAGCGGGAAGATCACCATCTTGTGGTTGGTGCCGATGACCGCGACCTGATCGCTGCCCTCGCCGACCACCGTCAGCACACGCGCCTCATTCGGCATCTCGACATTCAGCACCTGCTTGCCCTTGCGGGTGGTGCCGACGCAGTCGTCCTCGTTGACGAGGAAGCCCTGACCGTCGTGGCTAGCGATCAGGAACTTGCGGCCGCCCTTGTGCACGAACATCGAGACGATGGCGGCGTCGCCTTCCATATCGATGAACAGGCGGATCGGCTCGCCATGGCCGCGACCGCCCGGCAGCTTCGACACGTCGAGCGAATAGAACCGGCCATTGGTGGCGAGCAACATCAGCTTCGAAGTGGTCTCGGCGAAGAACGCCTTGTCGAGCTTGTCGTCGGTCTTGAAGGTCAGGTTGGAGAGATCTGCCACTTGGCCCTTCAACGTGCGGACCCACCCCTTCTCGGAAATCACGACCGTGACGGGCTCCCGCTCGACCAGCGACTCTTCGAGCGCTGCGAGATCGTGCTCCGGCGCATCCGCGAACACGGTGCGGCGTTTACCGAGCGGTGTTTTGGGGCCGAAAATGTCGCGCACCTTGCGAACCTGCTCGCCGACCTTGGCCCACTGCTCGGTCTCGGACTTCAGCGTCGCGAGGATGGCCTTCAGCTCCGCGCGGAGCTCCTTGTCCTCTTTCCGGATCTCGAACTCTTCGAGCTTGCGCAACGAGCGCAGCCGCATGTTGAGGATCGACTCGGCCTGCAGCTCGGTGAGGCTGAATGCCTTCATCAGTGCGGGCTTTGGCTCATCCTCGGTGCGAATGATCCGGATCACCTCGTCGATGTTGAGATAGGCGATCAGGTAACCGCCGAGCACTTCGAGGCGATGCTCGATTTGGCCCTTGCGATAGTTGGAGCGACGCAACAGCACGTCGCGCAGATGGTCGAGCCATTCGCGCAGACATTCGGCAAGGCCAAGCACCTTGGGGATGCGGCCCTTTACCAGCACGTTGAGATTCAGCGGAATCTTGCTCTCGAGCTCGGTGAGCTTGAACAGCGACTCCATCACCAGACCGGCATCGACGTTGCGCGTCTTCGGCTCGATGACGACGCGGATATCCTCGGCGGACTCGTCGCGGATATCGCCGATGAGCGGCAGCTTCTTGTCGTTGAGCAGTTCGGCGATCTTCTCGATCAGCCGCGACTTCTGCACCAGCCAGGGAATCTCGGTGACGACGACATTCCAGGCACCTCGCGCGCCCTCTTCAACGTGCCACTTGGCGCGCGTGCGGAACGAACCGCGCCCTGTCGTATAGGCCTCGGCAATGCTCTCCTTGGAATCGACGATGATGCCGCCGGTCGGGAAATCCGGTCCCTTCACCCAGCGCATCAGCGATTTCGATTTGGCGTCGGGCTTGTCGATCAGATGAAGCGCGGCGTCGCAAAGTTCGGCGACATTGTGCGGCGGGATCGAGGTGGCCATGCCGACCGCGATGCCCTGCGCGCCATTGGCCAACAGGTTCGGGAAACCGCCCGGCAGCACGGCGGGCTCTTTGGTCTGGCCGTCGTAGTTCGGGCGCAGCTCGACCGCGTCCTCGTCGATGCCTTCGAGCAGCAACCGCGCCACGTCGGTCATGCGGGCTTCAGTGTAACGATAGGCCGCAGCGCTATCGCCGTCGATATTGCCGAAATTGCCCTGGCCGTCGACCAGCGGATAGCGCGACGAGAAGTCCTGCGCGAGGCGCACCAGCGCGTCGTAGATCGACTGGTCGCCATGCGGATGGAACGAGCCCATCACGTCGCCGACGATCTTGGCGGATTTCTTGAACGGCGTGCCCGGATCGAGCCGCAGCAGGCGCATGCCATAGAGGATGCGGCGATGCACCGGCTTCAAACCGTCCCGCGCATCCGGCAGCGCCCGGTGCATGATCGTGGATAGCGCGTAAGCAAGATAGCGCTCCTCGAGCGCGTCCCGCAGCTGCACTTCGTGAATTTCAGCCGGCTCCGGCGGAATCAGTCTTTTTCCCATGGCGAGGGGTTAGCGCCTCCCGGCGAATCGGGCAAGAAATGAATCTCGCGCCACCGATCAAGTTCCATCGATATCGGGGCGCCCTCCCGTAAAGAGAGGCCGCCCATGTTGTTCCGACAGCCATTAGGCGATTCGATGGATGGCGGCTCCAGGCTCCGCCTGGACGCCCTCTTCCGGAGACTATTTGGCTTTCTGGATAGAGGTCACGACGATCTGACCATCGACGCGACCGGCATCGAATTTCACCTTGTCGCCCACCTTGACCGATTTCAGCATTGCCGGGTCCTTGACGCGAAACACCATGGTCATGCCCTCGTCCATATCGAGGCTCTTGATTGGACCGTGCTTCAGCGTGATCTTGCCCGCCGCTTCATCGATTTTCTTCACTTCCCCGCGCACGGCAGCATCCTGCGCGGCCGCCACGACGCCGAACATTGAGAGCGCGACAAACGCTACAAGCGCGACAAATCCATTGGTCTTCATCATGCATTCCTTTGCTTCAGATTGAGCTGTTTGCATCGCGCTATTTCACGATGACCTTGCCGGTCATCCCCAATTCACGATGCGTCGGGATCAGGCACGAATATTCGAACGTCCCTGCCTTCGAGAACTTCCACAGGATTTCGCCGGACTTCTTGGCCGCAAGACGCAAGCCGTTGGGCTCGTCATGCTCCATGTCGGGGTTTTTCTTCATCGCTTCGCCGTGCTTCAGATTCTCTGCCGTGGTCGCCAGCAGAAATTCATGTGCTTCAGTCCCCGCGTTACGGATCACGAAGCGAATCTGTTCGCCGCGTTTGACCTCAATAACCGCAGGCGAATAATCCATCTCGTTCATGCTGACGACGATCTCGCGCGCCGGCTTCTTGGGATCGCCGGGTTCGCCAGCCGAATATCCTCCGTGCTTGTCGTGGGCCGCAGCAGCGGCCGAGTAAGACATCGCGGCCAGCATGAGGCCGCGACCAATGTATTTCCGGGTCTTGTTCATTTCAGTTTCCATGTTGCTTGTTGTCTGTGATGACGATGTGTAGTTCGGTCCCTTACATTCCCTTCATTTTCATGCCCTTCTTCATGTCCATCGGCTTTGATCCCTGGCCTTTGATGGGCTTGTCCTTCACGCTCGTCTGTCGTGGAGCTTCGCCCTGCGGCGCCTCGATCTCATATGCGACCGTGCCCTTCGGGAAATCGTAAGGACCGGGATCGCGGTAATCGTCGCGCGCGAGTCCGTCCCGCACCTTCATGACGCTGAACATGCCGCCCATCTCGATCGGACCGAACTGACCTGATCCCGTCATCATCGGCAGTGTGTTGTCCGGCGCCGGCATCTCCATCTCGCCCATGGCGCCGCCTGTGGATCCCATCACCATCGCATCCGGTGCGAGCTTGCCGACTGCCTTCGCCAGATCCTTTTTGGAGACGCCGATCAGGTTCCTGACGTCGTGACCCATCGCATTCATGGTGTGATGCGACTTGTGGCAGTGGAACGCCCAATCGCCGGGATTGTCGGCGACAAAGTCGAATGCGCGGATCGCGCCCACCGGCACGTCAGTGGTGACTTCCGGCCATTGCGCGCTGTCAGGCACCCATCCGCCATCCGTGCAACTGACCGCGAACTTGTGACCGTGCAGATGGATCGGATGATTGGTCATCGTCAGATTGCCGACCCGTATCCGCACGCGATCGCCGAGCCGAACCGGCAACGGATCGATGCCAGGAAAGACGCGACTGTTCCATGCCCACATGTTGAAGTCGGTCATCTCGTTGACCTTCGGCAGATAGGTGCCGGGATCGATGAGATAGCTGCTCATGATGAAGACGAAATCGCGATCGACAGGCCGGAAACTCTTGTCGCGGGGATGCACGACCATCATCCCCATCATGCCCATCGCCATCTGGACCATCTCGTCCGAATGCGGGTGATACATGAACGTGCCGCTATGCTTCATCTCGAATTCGTAGACGAAGGTCTTGCCAGGCTTGATATGCGGCTGGCTCAGCCCGCCAACGCCGTCCATGCCACTCGGCAGGATCACGCCGTGCCAATGCACGGTCGTATGTTCCGGCAGTTTGTTGGTGACGAAGATGCGAACCTTGTCGCCTTCGACGGTTTCGATCGTCGGCCCGGGCGACTGGCCATTATAGCCCCAGAGATAGGCCTTCATGCCGTCGGCGAATTCGCGCTCGACAGGCTCGGCGACCAGATGGAACTCCTTCCAGTCGCCATTCATACGCCACGGCAAGGTCCAGCCGTTGAGCGTAACCACCGGATTGTAGTCGGGCCCGCTCGACGGATGCAGCGGCGGCTGCATCGTCACTTTGTCCATTATGGGTGCTTCGGGAATACTCGCCGCCTGCACGCGGCCGGTCACCGCAGCAGCGCTGGCAAGCGCCGTGGCGGTACCGAGAAAATTTCGTCGGGACAACATGGTTTTCTCCATTTCAGTGCCCTCCTCCGCTCGTCGCCTGAGCGGTCGTCGCGGATTTCGTTTCGGATTGGGACTCGCCACGACCACCGCCATTAATGGCGGTCTGCAGTTCAGACTGCGCGAGCCAGAAATTGCGTTTGGCTTCAATGGCTGCACGCAAAGCTGCGATGCGTTGACGAGCCTCGGTCAACAGCGCGAATACGTCGACCTGCATGCTGCTGAAGCGCAATTGCATCTCATCGGAGATGATCTTGCGCAGCGGCAACACCTCGCGCTGGTAATGACCGGCGATATCGTAGGTCGAGCGATAGACCCTGAAGGCATCGCGCGCTTCGGAGCGGATATTCACCGCCTTCTCGGTCAACAGGTTGAAGGCCTGATTATAGGTTTCTGCGGCCTGTCGAACGCGCACTTCACCACCGTCAAAGATCGGAATCTGAAACTGCACGTCGAAGCCGCGCTCGCGGAACGGTGCTCCCTCCGGATCACGCGTCTTGCGGTCGATGCCGGCGACGTCGAGCAACGTCACGAACCGGCTTGCTTCGGTGAGGTTCAGCGACTTGGCGAGAGCGGCGAGTTCAATGCGGGCGATCTGCAGGTCAATACGATGTGCGACGGCATCGACTTCGATCCCCGGCAGCGACAGCGGCTGACGCGGCAGCACCGGAAGCTTCTGCGGCAGCCTGATGCCGATATCGGCGCCCCAGAGACCGAGCAGACGGATCAGGCTCTCGCGCGAACTCGTGGCCTCCTGGCGGAGCGTTGCGAGATCGGCGGTCGTCTCTGCGTAGAATACCTGCTCGCGCGCTTGATCGAGCTTGTTCAGCGACCCGGTTTCACCCAGCTTCTGCGCGAGTTGCGCCGTGGATTCCGCTGTCGACTTGGCGTCCGTCAGCAGGCCGACAAGTTCGTTGGCAGCGACGGCGCGGTAGTAGGTGCGCCTGACGTCAGCGGCCAGCCGCAGCGTCTCTTCTGCGGCACGCAATTGCGCCTTCTGGAATCGCTGACGGGCGATCTCGGATCGGAACGGCAGTGTCGCCAGCGCGAGAATATCGCCGACGACCTGTCGCTCGATCTCCAGCGCTCCGTTCCCGGAAATGCGCGAGATCGAGAATGTCGGATTGGGCGGCAGGCTGTCGCCGACGAGATCCGTTTCCGCAAGCGCCAGTTCATTATACGCAGCCTGCAGGCCGCGATTGCTGAGGAGCGCGATCTGCACCGAGCTGTCGACTGTCAATGGCCGCCGCAGCAGGGCTTTGACGGTCGCATCGGCACGCTGAGCGTCATCCGGTGTTCGGATCGCAATCACGTCCTTGTTGATGGTCTCGCTTGCGACGCCCGCGACGACGCCCATACCGCGATCCGGCGAGAACGATGCACATCCCGCCAGCAGCAGCGCCGACAGCAGCGTGATGCCCGCGGCAGACCTTGAACCGAATTGATGCGCATGCGTGAGCGACATGTGATGCTTGTTGAACATGACGTGCCCCTACCGGCCAGATTTCGGCACAGGAACGACGCGGTCGTTCTGCTCGCGCCATGACGACGGGGCAACCGGCCGAAGGCTGCTGTAAGGAGCCACCGTGGAGCGATAGCCGACACCAGCGACCCTGGCGCCGGGATCTGCCGGGTCGGCGCCGGCCAACGGTACGGTCGTTGGCATGCAGCCACCGAGCGCCATACCGGCAGCGGTCGTCGCTGCAAGGATTCCCAATTTGATATCGAATAGTTTCCCGGCCACCGAACAAACGGCGGCGAGCTTCGCCCCAAGCTGCGCAAGCATGTTATTTTCCTGAAATGACGATGGATCACAGGTGCGCGTGCCCTTAACGGGCGCGGCACCGCGTCGATACGATCAGATCAGGAAATAGGGGGGCGGTAGAGCCGGACGGGCGCACTGTCGGTGACCACGCGATAGCCTTCGGTGATACGAAGGACCGTCGGCTCCGAGGGAGTCACGATGTCAGTCAGCACTGCCGGCAGCGCGGAGACGCACATCAGTCCGCAGCATGGACCGTTCGGTGAGTGCGGGACCTTGTGCGAACCGGAGGCATCGTCGATCGCCGTCAATGCGCGGTCACCATCAACGTGTGCGGCTGATGCGTGCGCGACAGAATGATCGTGCGCGTGACCATCCCCATACATGTGCGCCGACGTGCTGCTGTTCACATGAACCATGCCGGTCATATGACTTTCGCCGGTCAGACACGGCGCAACCTGGTGCTGTCCCGGCAAGGCAAGGGAGATCGTCGGCGCCAGCACGCACAACAGATAGACCAGGGCGACGAACCACCCTGCTCTCAGCCGTTGCACTCTGGTCAGACGAACCAGCATCTGGATGCGATATTCCTATCAACCCGCAATGCGCGGAACATAGACGCGAATCCGGCATTCGCCAATGTCGAACTTGCCTCAGGACGATGAGATTCGCGCGAGGTGCCGCGTCACCGCGTTGATGAACCCTTCGCGGGCGTCGGAATGGCCTTGCCCGCGCGGTTCCAGCACATTGCGGAGCAGAAAGCGCCCGGTCAGGTCGAAGCCGTCCTGCAAGTCGCGGTCGGAGATACTGTTTTGGCCGTCTTCACTCTCACGCAGGAATGACGGCAGCCGCATCAGCCGGTCGCGATACGGTTCCCCCGCGGTCCGGGACACTGCGTTGCCAGATTTGGGTGACACGTAAATCAGGTCAGAGGTCACGCCGGTGGCGGCGCAATTTTCCAGATCGAGACCGAAGCCGAGTTCGGTCAGCATCGCCAGCTCGAACCGGATCACATGGAGCGCGGCTTCGCCGACATCATCGAAGTCATCCAGGATGCGCTCCAGCGTCTCGTAGATGTCTTCATGCGGATCGCGCTCCGGCAACAGCCGCGCCAGCGAGGCGAGATGAGTGATGCCATAGACAGCATGAGACGAGCCCAGCAGCGTCGCGGCACGCATCAAGGTGCCTTCCATCAGGTAATAGCCGAGCTGCTCGTCCAGCCGCGCCCGCCATATCGCCTGCACGCTATTGCCGGGCTGCAGCAGCGGTCGCATCTTTGACCCCGCACCACCGCGCACCAGGCCGAGATGACGGCCATGGCTACGCGTCAGCAGTTCGACGATGGCGCTGGATTCGCCATGCCGCCGCACGCCAAGGATGATGCCTTCATCGGTCCATTCCATGGGGGTAGTTTACAGGAATTCGGCAGCCGCCGCAGTAAATGCGATCAGGCCTTGAACCACGTTTTCGCGTCGCCGGTGAAAGCGCAATACAGCCCGAGCCCGGTCAGGATGCATGACACGATCTCGATCGCGCTGTCGAACTGCAGCCCGTAGATGCCAAGCACCTGGAACAGCGACAATACCGAAAAGGCCAGCGACACCACCAGCACCCAGCGCGGCCAGCCCTTGCGGCGATAGGCGGCGAGCCGAACGAGCCAGACGAAGAACAACAGCATGCAGGCGGCGACGAAGTTCGCTGCCATGATGGTGCTCTCGGACATCGTCAGGTCCGGCGTGCGATCCTGAAACGCGATCGACAGCGCGTCGAGGATCAGCGACATGTAGAGCAGCACTTCGAAACAGAAAACGTTCTTCGGAAGGTTGGCGGGAGCGGTCATCGTGTGGGTTGCACTTCCATCATCGCTCCTCGATCACTCGTGAGGAAATTCGAGGCCCATTTCGCGATAACGATTGGGATCGTCGCCCCAGTTCTCGCGCACCTTCACGAACAGGAACAGATGCACGGGCGCGCCCACGATCTCGGTCAGCTCCCTGCGCGAGTCCGCACCGATCTGCTTGATCGTCGCACCGCCCTTGCCGAGCACGATCTTGCGCTGGCTTTCGCGCTCGACGAAAATCGTCTGCTCGATGCGGACCGACTTGTCCTTGCGCTCGGTCCAGCTATCAGTCTCCACCGTCGATTGATACGGCAGTTCCTGATGCAACTGACGGAAGATCTTTTCGCGGGTGATTTCCGCCGCGAGATGGCGCATCGGCGCGTCCGACATCTGATCTTCGGGATAGTGATACGGGCCGGCGGGCACATCAGCTGCGAGCCTGCGGCGCAGGTCGTCGACGCCGTCACCGGTCATCGCCGAGATCATGAAGGTCTCTTCGAACTTCAGCCGCTCATTGGCCATCTGCGCCAGCTTCAGCAGCTTCTCCTTGGAGACGATATCCACCTTGTTGATGACGAGGATCTTCGGGTGATTGACGCTCGCGAGCTGCGCGAAGATTGCGTCGGCTTCTTCATTGATGCCCGCTTTGGCATCAAGCAGCACGCAGACGACGTCGGCATCGTGCGCGCCGCTCCATGCCGTCTTGACCATCGCCCGGTCGAGACGTCGCTTCGGCAGGAAGATGCCGGGCGTATCGACCAGAATGATCTGGGCGTGGTTCTCGATGACGATGCCGCGGATCAGCGCACGCGTGGTCTGCACCTTGCGTGAGACGATCGTGACTTTGGAGCCGACCAGCGCATTGACCAGCGTCGACTTGCCGACATTGGGCGCGCCGATCAGCGCAACGAAACCGCAACGGGTTTCAACGGGCGTCCCTTCGGACTCATGATCTGGTTCAGCATCGTTCACGACATTATCCTTCATTGCCGCCACTGCTGACGCCTTCACGCGCAATCATTGCCTGCGCCGCGGCCTTCTCGGCGGCGCGCTTGCTGCCACCCTCGCCTTCGGCCGGTGCAAAACCCTTCACATCCACCTCGATCTTGAAATGCGGATCGTGGTGCGGACCCGAGCGTTCGACCTCCCGATAGGCCGGTGTCGGCAGACCGCGGCCCTGGGCCCATTCCTGCAGCACCGTCTTCGGATCACGCAGCGGACGCACCGGCTTGCGCATGCGTTCGGTCCAATTGCGCTGCACAAAACTTTCCGCAGCCGGATAGCCACCATCGAGGAAGATCGCGCCGATCACAGCTTCGCAGATATCGCCGAGGACCGACTTGCGCAACCGCTGACCGGCGCCTGCGCCGACGGTGCCGAGCTTGATCCCCTCGAGCAGACCCAGCAACCGCGCAACATCGGCGCATGCTTCCTTGCGGACGAGATCGGCGAGCCGCTTGGACAACTCGCCTTCATCCGCATTCGGGAAAGCGCGAAACAGCATGTCGGAGACAACGAGGCCAAGCACGTGGTCGCCCAGAAATTCAAGGCGCTGATAGCTCTCGGTCCGGCTGCGCTGCGACTTCAAGGCCGACACATGGGTGAAGGCGGTCGCCAGAAGCAGCGGGTCCTTGAAGCTGTGACCGATCCGCGTTTCAATCTCGGCGGCGGCCGCCTTGGCTGCCGCGCGCGACTTCTTCTTGCGAGCAGCCGCCGTCTCCGGCGTAGCCTCGGTGGTCGGGCTCAACTCGTCGGTTTTCGGCGCGGTATCGATGGGATTGTTGGAGTCGTCGGTCATCGCACGATGGAAAAAATTCGATTCCAGCGCACAGCGGTCGGCCAGCGCCAGATCTGCCAAGCATGTTCGCCTTCAGCGATCGAGAAGAAGATCATTTGCGCACGGCCGACGAGATTCTCGAACGGCACATAGCCGACGGCCGACAGCACGCGGCTATCCGTGGAATTGTCGCGGTTGTCGCCCATCATGAAGAAGTTGCCGGGCGGCACGGTGTAGACATTGGTGTTGTCGTAGAAACCATTATCGACGCAATCGAGCGTTTCATAGGTCACATTGTTTGGCAGCGTTTCCTTCCAGCGCTTCACGCGCGCCGTGGCGTCGGAGCCGCACGGATCCTCGCCGACGAAGTCGCTCATGCGCTCGCGCTGCACAGGCTTCTCGTTGATGTAGAGCAGCCCCTCTTTCATCTGGACGCGGTCGCCGGGCAGCCCGATCACGCGCTTGATGTAGTCGGTGGAGTCGTCCTTCGGCAGACGGAACACCACGACGTCACCACGCGACGGCTCGGAGCCAAAGACGCGGCCGGAGAAGATGTTCGGCGACAGCGGAATCGAATAGTGGCTGTAGCCGTAGGAATATTTCGAGACGAACAGGTAATCGCCGACCAGCAACGTGGCCTTCATGGAGCCCGACGGGATGTTGAAAGGCTGGAACAGGAAGGTCCGGATCACCAGCGCGATCAGCAATGCGTTGATGACAACGCGGATGGTCTCGCCGACGCCGCTTTCAGTCTTGGTCCCGGATGTCACGCTCATCGCTTTCCCGATTCCCGCAGCGTCGCCGCGCGGCTGGTAGCATTTTGGGGCAAGGCGGCATTACGCCCGGCACGAAAAATGCATTAGATTCATATAATTACGGCAAAGTCCTGCAAATGCCATGAGCGGCGTCAGCGAGAATTGGCGTCGGTTCGGTATCCTGGCAGGTTTAAACGGTTGTTGGTAACGGTGCAATGAACGCCCCGAAAAGCCACGTCCCGCCAGTTTGGCCTGCTGGCTTGCGATCGCACCGCTTCAGGTGCGGCTGCCAGCCTGCCCTCACGGCTTGCCTCAGGATTTGGGCGACGGGACGGCCGAAATTATGACGAAAGCCTGCGCCAGTGGCCAATCGTCCGTGATCGACAGATCGATCTGGGCGTCATGCCCCGGCGGTAACATGGCCTGCAGCCGGACCAGCGCACCGCCGGTGAGTTTCATGGAGGGTTTGCCACCCGGCAGGTTGATGACCCCCATATCCCGCCACCAGACCCCTTGCCGGATGCCGGTCCCCAGCGCCTTGGAGCACGCCTCCTTGGCGGCGAAACGCTTGGCATAGGTCGCGACCACCATCCTCTCGCTCTTGGCGCGGCGCTGCGCCTTCGCGCGCTCGGCCTCGGTGAAGATGCGATCGAGAAAACGGTCGCCATGGCGTTCGATCACCTTGGCGACGCGCGTAATGTCGATCAGATCCGAACCGATGCCGATGATCATGACGCGCTCTTGGACTGCATCCGCCCGCGATCCATCGCCGCGCGCATCAGACGCACCGTATCGGACAGGCCAATGAACAGTGCCTCGCCGATCATATAGTAGCCGATGTTCAGCTCCATGATTTCGGGCAGTGCCGAGATCGTCTCGGCGGTGGCATAATCGAGGCCATGGCCGGCATGCACTTCCAGGCCTGCGGATTTCGCCAGCCTGGCGCCGGCGACAATGCGCTGCCATTCGCTGGCGGCTTTGGCCGTATCGCCATCGGTGATCGCGTCGCACCAGGCGCCCGTGTGGAGTTCGATCACGGGGGCCTTCAGTTTGGCCGCCATTTCGATCTGCTTGGGATCAGCCGCAATGAACAGCGACACCCGTATGCCGGCTTCAGTGAAGCGCGCGATCGACGGCTCCAGCGATTCACGCTGGCCGACCACATCGAGGCCGCCTTCGGTGGTCAGCTCCTCACGCCGCTCCGGCACCAGACAGACGGCATGAGGCTTCACCGCCAGCGCGATCCGCACCATGTCCGGCGTCGCCGCCATTTCGAAATTCAGCGGCTTGGAGATCTCCGCCTTCAGGCGCTCCATATCCGCGTCGCGGATGTGGCGACGATCCTCTCGCAGATGCGCCGTGATGCCATCAGCGCCCGCGGAAATGGCTTCCAGCGCAGCGCGGACGGGATCCGGGTGCTTGCCGCCCCGCGCATTGCGCAGGGTCGCGACGTGATCGATGTTGACGCCGAGGCGCAGCGAGGATGAGGACATGACGGAATTCCAGAAGACCTTAAGGAAAGACGCTACCCATTGACGCGTTCGACCTTGGCGACAACGGCCTTGGCGCGCAACTGATTGATGATCGCGCTGAGATGTTTGAGGTCGTAGACACCGAGATCGATAGTCTGTTCGGTAAAATCGGGCGAGCGGCGATGCATGCTGATATTGTCGATATTGCCGTCATGGTCGGCGATGACCTGAGCGATCTGCGCCAGACTGCCGGGCTCGTTGACATTCTGCAAAAAGAGTCTGGCCGGGAAACGCTGCGGCGAGGATTCATCAATATCCCAGCGCACATCGACCCAACGCTCCGGCTCTTCCTCGAAGTCTTTCAAAGCCGGTGACTGGATCGGATAGATCGTGATGCCCTCGCCGGGCGTGACGATGCCGACGATGCGGTCGCCCGGCACGGCGCCACCGTTCGGAGCGAATTTCACCGGCAGGTCGGAATTGACGCCGCCGATCGAAATGATCGAGGTGAAGCGTGTCGCGCCATCGGGCGTTCTGACCTTGTCCGCCGTCGACTTCTTGTTGTTGGCCGAGAAGCGGCCGATGCGCTCTTCCTTGTAGTCGGGATACATTGCCCGCGCGACGTCGGCGGCGCGGAGTTCGCCGCGGCCGACCGAGGCCATCACGTCGTCGATAGACGTGCGCGCCAGACGCGGTAGCGCGCCCTTCAACTGGTCATCCGAATATTCCATCTTGGCGCGCACGAACAGCCGCTCGACGATGCGGCGGCCAAGGCTGGCATATTGATCACGGACCGCCGTTCGCGTCGCACGGCGGATGGCGGCGCGCGCTTTGCCTGTGACTGCAAGGCCCTCCCAGGCGGATGGCGGCGCCTGCTGTGCGGCCGAGGTCAATACTTCGACCTCGTCGCCATTCTGCAATTCGGACGACAGCGGCGCGAATTTGCCGTTGATCTTGCAACCCACCGCACTGTTGCCGACGTCGGTATGCACGGCATAGGCGAAGTCGACCACATTGGCGTTGCGCGGCAGCGCGATCAGCTTGCCCTTCGGCGTAAAGCAGAACACCTGGTCGTGGAACAATTCGAGCTTGGTGTGCTCCAGGAATTCTTCCGGATTGGTGCTCTCCGAAAGAATGCCGATGGTGTGGCGCAGCCACGAAAACGCGTTGGATTCGCGCTTGAGCATTTCGGTCGGCGAACCGATGCCGTCCTTGTAGAACGCATGCGCCGCGATGCCGTATTCGGCGATGCTGTTCATCTCCTCGGTGCGGATCTGCAGTTCGACGCGCTGGTTGCCGGGGCCGATCACCGTGGTATGGATCGAACGATAATCGTTCTGCTTCGGCGTCGAGATGTAATCCTTGAAGCGGCCGGGCACCACGGGCCAGGTCGTGTGCACCACACCGAGTGCGCGGTAACACGCCTCCATGTCCTTCAGCACCACGCGGAAACCGTAGATGTCCGACAGCTGCTCGAAGCCCACCGACTTGCGCTTCATCTTGGTCCAGATCGAAAACGGCTTCTTGCGCCGCCCGGTCACCCGCGCCGCGATGCCGTTCTTCTCCAACTTCGTGGAGAGATGGCTCTCGATCATATCGATGAGGTTCTGATTGCGCTCGGTCAGCGAGTCCAGGCGCTGCATCACCACCAGATAGGCATCGGGGTCGAGCACCTTGAAGGACAGTTCCTCGAGCTCCTCGCGCATCGCCTGCATACCCATGCGGCCGGCCAGCGGCGCATAGATGTCGAGGGTTTCCTCGGCGATGCGGCGGCGCGAGGCCGGCGGCATGAACTCCATCGTCCGCATATTGTGCAGACGATCCGCGAGCTTGATCAGCAGGACCCGGACGTCGTCGGCGATCGCCAGCAGCAGCTTGCGCAGGTTCTCGGCCTGCTTGGCTTCGCGCGACACCAGTTCGAGCCGCTTCAGCTTGGTCAGGCCCTCGACCAGCGCGCCGATCTCGGCGCCGAACAGCTTGTCGATTTCGGTCCGGGTGGCCTCGGTGTCCTCGATCGTGTCGTGCAGCAGCGCCGCCACGATGGTGGCGTCGTCGAGCTTCAGGTCGGTGAGGATCGCCGCCACTTCCAGCGGGTGGGAGAAATACGGGTCGCCCGAGGCCCGCGTCTGCTCGCCATGGGCAACCATGGCATAGACATAGGCGCGGTTGAGCAAATCCTCGTCGGTATTCGGGTTATAGGCCCGGACGCGGTCCACCAGATCGTATTGCCGCATCATCCGGACACGGGACGTCCGCGGCACCTTGGCCGGAGCTGGCGTCTCTGCGGACAGTGCTTCAGGCGAAACTGGCGAGACCGCGGCGACCGTGTCGTTCGCAGCCTGCATCTGCCGTTTATTACGGCGCGAAGTCGCCATCCTAGCCTCGTTCGATCGGGTCAGCAGCGACCCGGATTCTTCACTTTAAGTTTGCCCCGAAACGGACTGCAAAAGCAAAGGCCCGGACGCATGTCCGGGCCTTTGTGATGACTGATAATCAAAACGGTTAAGCAAAAGACCGTGTGTATCGCTTTACTCGTCTTCTTCGGGCTGCTCTTCCGGCGGAGCGAGGCCTTCGAGACCCTTGAGGAGCTCTTCTTCGGTCATGCGCTCGACGGCCACTTCGGTATCGTCGGCATCGACGCTGGCGCCGGCGGAACCGATCAGCGGAATCGTATCCGGTTCTGGCTCGTCGACTTCCACGAACTTCTGCAGCGAATGGACCAGTTCCTCACGGAGATCTTCCGGGGAAATGGTCTGATCAGCGATTTCGCGCAGCGAAACAACAGGATTCTTGTCGTTGTCGCGATCAATCGTAAGTTGTGAACCGGACGAGATCATTCGTGCCCGGTGTGCTGCCAGCAACACCAGGTCGAACCGGTTGTCGACCTTATCGATGCAATCTTCGACGGTTACGCGCGCCATAAAATGTCGCTCCGTTTGTTGTGGGACCGAATATGATGATTAAGTGCCGTAGGTATAGGGGCTTTGCGGCATTCGCAAGGACCAATTTGGAATTAGGCCCTTCTTGGCTTGGTTTTCTGCCGCACTATGGTACCCTCGAAAAAGCCGCAGAAGCGGTGGCACCATCTGGCCAGAAGCGGATATCTCGACACCAAAAGGCTTCATTGCAAGGGCAGATGGATCGGCATATTCGGGCAGTTCCAGACCAGCTGATTGCGTGGCGTCAATAAGGCCGATCCGACGAAGAGCGGACGACAAATGTGATTCAAATGCGCAACGACGAAGTCGCGCCAAAAACGCTAACAACAACAAACCACATGAGAAAACTTGATGTCCCTCACATCTAACAAGATCGCACTCTTCATCGACGGCGCCAACCTCTACGCCACCGCCAAGACCCTCGGCTTCGACATCGACTACAAGCGCCTCCTCAAGGAATTTCAGAGCCGCGGTACCCTTGTCCGGGCTTTCTATTACACGGCCATTATCGAGGATCAGGAATACTCGTCGATTCGGCCGTTGATCGATTGGCTCGATTACAACGGCTATACGGTGGTAACCAAGGCCACCAAGGAATTCATCGATGCGTCCGGCCGACGCAAGGTGAAGGGCAATATGGACATCGAGCTCGCCGTCGATGCCATGGAACTGGCCGAACATGTCGACCAGATCGTGCTGTTTTCGGGTGACGGCGACTTCCGCTCCCTTGTCGAAGCCGTGCAGCGTCGCGGCGTCCGCGTCACCGTCGTCTCCACCATCTCGAGCCAGCCGCCCATGATCGCCGACGAGTTGCGCCGGCAGGCAGACGTGTTTACCGATCTCATGGAACTGCAGAGCAAGCTCGGCCGCGATCCGGCAGAGCGCCCTGCTCCGCGCGAGCCGCGTCACCAGACGCCGCAATTCCTGCAGCGCGCGACCACCATGGCGCCACGAGGCGATGAAGATTTCGAAGACTAAGACACAACTCAGCAGACAACAGCCGGCGGTGGTCGCATCCGCGATTTCCGCCGGTACTCCCACCGACCCAGGGCGCGATTGTCCTCTTTGCCCACGTCTCGTCGACTACCGTATGGCGGTGCGCGAGAAGGATCCTGGCGGCTATAACGGCCCCGTGCCGTCGTTCGGCACCTCCGATGCTGCGCTGCTGATCGTGGGCCTCGCCCCCGGCGTGCAGGGTGCCAATCGTACCGGGCGTCCCTTTACCGGCGACTATGCTGGCGATCTGCTCTACGAGACTTTGCTGGATTTCGGCTTTGCTTCCGGCACCTATGAAGCGCGTCCTGATGACGGGCTCATGCTGCAGGATTGCCGGATCACCAATGCCGTGCGCTGCGTACCGCCCCAGAACAAGCCTCTGCCGGTCGAGATCACCACCTGCCGGCCGTTCCTGATTGCCACGATGGACACCATGCCGCGATTGCGCGCCATCGTGCTGCTGGGCCGCGTCGCCCACGACACGATGCTGAGGACGCTCGGCATTCGCGCCGTGACAGCGCCCTTTGCGCACGGCGCCGTCCACGATGTCGGCCGCTTCAAGCTCTACGACAGCTATCACTGCTCGCGCTACAACACGAACACGCGGGTGCTGACGCCGGAGATGTTTCGGGCGGTGTTCGCACGGGTGAAGGCGGATTTAGCGTAGGCCTAAACCGGATTGGCCTTCAACCACTCCAGCACATCGCCCGCATTCCGGTCCGGTGGAAACACCGGATAGAACACATGGGTGATCTTGCCGTCGTCGATGATCATGGCCAGGCGGTTGATCATCGTTTGATCGGCAACATCCATGGTCGGCAGGCTGAGCGCATCGCTCAGCTCAAGTTGCTCGTCGGACAACACCGGAAACGGTAGATGAAGGCGCCCGGCCATTTCGGTCTGATAGGCGTTGCTCTGCGTCGACAGACCGAACACATGCTTTGCGCCAGCAACCTTCAACTCTGCAAACAAATCTCGGAACGAACAGGTTTGCGGTGTGCAGCCACGCGCGCCGGGGATCATGTCCCAGTCATCGACCAGCCCGATCTTGCCGGGCTCACCTGTGCGCGGATAGCCGAACACCACGGTGCGGCCGGCGAGTTCGGAGAGCGTCACCGCGGTATCGTTGGTAGCGCGCAGGCTGACCGGCGGGATGGTCATGCCGGTCAGATGATTGGCGGCGCCGTCGTCTTCCGGTGCCGGAATCTTGCTCCAGTCGACTTCGAGCAGGTTGCCTTGCGTCATCTCATCCTCTTGTTTGCGGGGATGGGCGACGCCCAGCCTCAGCCTCTCGCGCGGAGCAAACGCCCCTTCTCGCGACCCCAGTCGCGGTCCTTCTCGCTCGCACGCTTGTCGTGCAGCTGCTTGCCCTTGGCCAGCGCCAGCTGCAGCTTAACGCGGCCGCGCTCGTTGAAGTACATCTTCAATGGCACAAGGGTCATGCCCTGGCGTTCTACCGCGCCCATCAGCTTGTTGATCTGCTTGCGATGCAGCAGCAGTTTACGCGGCCGCTTCGGCTCGTGATTGAAGCGATTGGCCTGCAGATACTCAGGGATGTTGCAGTTGATCAGCCAGATCTCGCCGTCCTTGGGATCGGCATAGGACTCAGCAATGGTGCTCTTGCCGTTGCGGATCGACTTCACCTCGGTCCCGGTCAAGGCGATACCCGCCTCGACCGTATCCTCGACGGCAAAATTGAACCGCGCCTTACGGTTTTCAGCAATCACCTTGATCGGGCGTTCGTTCTTCTCGGCCATCGTTCAATACTTTCAGCGTGCTGACCGAATATAGGTGCCGCGAACGCCCGACCCAAGCTTTGGGCTCAGGCCTTCTTGAGCAGATCGCGGATCTCGGTCAGCAGTTCTTCTTCGCGGGTCGGCTTCGGCGGTTCAGCCGGCTTGGCGGCATCGTTGCGCTTCAGCTGGTTCATGAAGCGGATGACCAAGAAGAGAACAAAGGCGACAATGATGAAGTTCAGCGTCAGGGTCAGGAAGCTGCCCCAGGCCAGCACGGCGCCCTGCTTCTTGGCGTCGGCCAGATTGGTTGCCGTAACGGATTTCGAGAGACCCGTGAAATAATTCGAGAAATCGAGACCGCCGGTGATCGCACCGATGATCGGCATGATGACGTCGGCCACCATCGACGAGACAATCGCACCGAAGGCTGCGCCGATGATCACACCGACGGCGAGATCGACCACATTGCCCTTCATCGCGAAATCGCGAAATTCCTTCAGCATCTGCAATTCCTCTTTGTTTTCAACGAACGACCCGTACGCGCTTACAAATAAGGAGAGATGACGCAGCCAAGGTCACCTAACATCCGGTTGACGCAGATGCCTAATTGATGAGGCCCGCGAAGACCATGGCGTCGCGGATCACCTTGCCCGTGGGCGGCGTCACCGTCATCAGCGGCAGACGTACTTCTTCCTTGATGCGGCCCAGCAGTGCGAGACCGTGCTTGGCGCCGGCGAGGCCGGGCTCCTTGAAAATCGTGTCATGCAGCGGCGTCAGGCGATCCTGGACCTTGAGCGCACCGGCATAGTCGCCCTTGAGCACCAGCGACATCAGCTCGGCACACAGCTTCGGCGCAACATTCGCCGTCACCGAAATACAGCCGTGCCCGCCGGCCGCCATATAGGCCAGCGCAGTCATGTCTTCGCCGGACATCTGGATGAAATCCGGTCCCATCGCGTGACGCTGCTTGGACACGCGCGCGAGATCCGCGGTCGCATCCTTCACGCCGGCAATGTTCTTCAGCTCATACAGGCGCGCCATGGTGTCGACGGACATATCGACCACCGACCGCGGCGGAATATTGTAGATGATGATCGGAATGCCGATCGCATCGTTCACCGCCTTGAAGTGCTGATACATGCCCTCTTGCGTGGGCTTGTTGTAATACGGCGTCACCACCAGCACGGCATCGGCGCCTGCCTTCTCGGCATGCTTCGCCAGCGACACCGCCTCCTTGGTGGAATTGGACCCCGCGCCGGCAATCACCGGCACGCGGCCCTTGGCTTCGTCGATGCACCATTCGACGACCTTGTAATGCTCTTCGTGGCTCAGCGTCGGGCTCTCACCCGTGGTGCCGACAGGAACGAGACCGTTGCTGCCCTCGGCAATCTGCCAGCTGACGAGCGCGCGAAAGCCTGCCTCGTCCAGCGCACCGTCTTTGAACGGCGTGACCAGAGCTGCGTAAGACCCCCGGAAATTCGTCTTGGTGGCTGCCATGGTCTGCTCCGAACGCGATGCGGCTTTAGCCGTCTGCTTGAACCAATTGATTGAACTGCAAGTCTTATCGAGTCTGCGGCTGCTGCGAAAGACCGCCCGAAGCGGTTTCAGCGCGGTTTACCGGCTGTTTGGCCGTGATTTCGCCGCCGTGGCCGGGCAGAGAGGAGCAAGCGGTTACAGAAATTGACGATTTGGTCACCGTTTCAATCAAATACATCATGGGAATGCGCGCGATTGTCTGATTCGCCGCGAGGGAATGCCGTGAAGCACCTGCTCCTCACCACGACTGCGCGGCGGACGACCTTGGGCTCCGGTCTGGCGCTGGCGGTCGGGGTATCGGTGCTGGCCGTCGAGGCCTGGGCGGCCACCAAGGTTCCATTGCCGAAAGCGCGCCCCATTGCGCGCAGTGCCGCACAGGCCCCCACGGCCGTAGCTGCCCCGGCGAAGCCGCTTGCACCGGATGCAGCAAGCCCGGCCCCTGCGATCCAGCCTGCCACCCGCCAGCACGCGGCCATTCCCCCGGCTGCCAAGAAGCCGGTCGCCCGCGCGGCCGTCGCGGCGACAACGTCCACCCCACAGGCGGATGCCGAAACGCTCGAAAACGTCATCGAGCTGATCCGCAAGCGCAAGGGTTCGGAAGCCGCGCAGGTCGTGCAAACGATTGGCGATCCGGTGGCACGCAAGCTCGGCGAATGGATCTATCTGCGCAGCGACGACAATGGCGCGTCGGTCGAGCGCTACCGCGCTTTCGTCGCCGCCAATCCGAGCTGGCCGTCGCAGACTTTCCTGCGACGCCGCATCGAAGCGGCGCTGTGGGACGACAAGCGCGACGACTCCGCGATCCAGTCTTATTTCGAGAGCGAGAAGCCGATTTCCGCCAAGGGCAAATTCGCGTTGGCCAAGTCGCTGCTCGCGCGCGGCGACCGCGCCGGCGCGGAGCGGCTGATCCGTGATGCATGGCGCAGCGATCCGATATCGGGCGATACCGAGAGCATGGCCATCGACATGTTCGGTCCGCTGATCACACCCGGTGATCACAAGGCGCGCATGGACATGCTGCTCTATGGCAGCGATTCAGATGCCGCACTACGCTCCGCCAAGCGCCTCGGCGGCGCGCAGATGGCGCTCGCCCGTGCACGCATTGGCGTCACCAAGAAGGCATCGAACGCCAACGCATTGCTCGCTGCGGTACCCTCGGAGCTGCACAGCGATCCCGGCTATATGTTCAGCCGCATTCAGCAGCTGCGCCGCGAAGAGAAATTCGGCGAAGCAGCGCGGCTGATGATCGCAGCGCCGCGCGAACCGCAGCGCCTGCACAATCTTGACGAATGGTGGATCGAGCGACGTCTCACGGCGCGCAAGTTGCTCGACGTCGGCGAACACCGCTCGGCCTATCTCGTGGCACGCGATGCTGCCCTGCCCGCGCGCGATATCTACAAGACCGAGCAGGAATTCACCGCCGGCTGGATCGCGCTGCGCTTCCTGAAAGATCCCGCGACCGCCGCACAGCACTTCGCACGTATCGGCGTCGGCAGCGTCAATCCGACAGCTCTCGCCCGCGCCGGTTACTGGCAGGGCCGTGCTGCAGAAGCCGCAGGCCGCAGCCAGGAAGCCCGTGCCGCCTATACGCGCGCAGCAGAGCAATCCACCAGCTATTACGGCCAGCTCGCGCGCGCGAAGCTCGGCCTGCAGCAGCTCGACATCAGCGGTGCATTGACCGCCCGCGCGCGTGGGCTCGATCGACTGGAAATCGTCCGCGCGGTGCAACTGCTCTACGCCATGGACGAGCGCGAAGTCGCCATCCCGATCTTCGCCGATGTCGGCGAGAACGGCGATCCGGAAGCCGTGCTCGGCCTTGCCGAGCTGGCGCAACAGAACAAGGATGCCCGCGGCACATTGCTGGTCGGCAAGGCAGCGCTCAATCGCGGCCTGCCCTTCGATCACTATGCCTATCCGACAACGGGCATTCCGAGCTATCGCCCGATCGGACCTGAAGTCGAGTCTGCCGTGGTCTATGCGATCGCACGGCAGGAAAGCGCCTTCAATCCGGCCGTCGTGTCGCCGGCCCAGGCCTATGGTCTGATGCAGGTGACGCCAAGCGCGGCGCAATACGTCACCAAGCGACACGGTGGCACCTATGACCTCGCGCGCCTCAAGGGCGACTCGGTCTACAATGCTACGCTGGGCGCCGCCGAACTCGGTGGCCTGCTCGAAGACTATCGCGGCTCCTACATCATGACCTTCGCCGGTTACAACGCTGGCCGCGGCAGCGTGCGCAAATGGATCGAACGTTACGGTGATCCACGTGACCCGAAGGTCGATCCGGTCGACTGGGTCGAGTCGATTCCGTTCTCGGAAACGCGCAACTACGTCCAGCGCATCATGGAAAACCTGCAGGTCTATCGCGCACGCTTCGGTGGCGGCTCACGACTGCAGATCGAGGCCGACCTGCATCGCGGTGCCAGCAGCAGCGTCGAATAGCACGCAACAACAGCACGAACTCACCGCCGTCATTGCGAGAAGCCCGGGCGACCTCGCGATGACGCAGCGGGGGCGCGACGTCGCGCTCAACGTCATCCATGCAAGCAAAAACCCCCGGCAGTTTCCTGCCGGGGGTCTTTTGCTTGCAGATGTTGATCGCCGTTAGGCGGTCAAGATCAGAACGAGCGCAGGATCTGAACCGAACCGTTGTAGAGGTTCTGGTTGCTCGTGTTCAGGACCGTATTAGCCGGCTTGCCACTCATGCCGCCAGTAGCGGTGGTGTAGGTGCCGTTGAGGTTCTGTTCGAGGCGGCTGTAGGTGAATTCAGCCGACAGGGTCAGGTTCTTGACGGGGGTCCAGGCGGTACGGGTACCGATCTGGGCAATCGCGAAGTCGAAGTTGCCGGTGCCGACGAAAGTACCAGCGCGAGCTGCTGCTGCCGACGAGGTGCTTGCACCCGGGCCACCAGCGGTGAGGCCCTGGAAAGCAGCGAGCATCTGAGCATTGCCATCACCGTAGGTGATGCTGCTGTAGCTGCCGAACAGCGACGTGCGCCATGCCGGGTTCCAGTAGTGCTCGTAGAAGCCAGCGACCGACCATGCTTCGCTCTGCGTGATCTGACCATTGGTGGCGTAAACGCCGTCGAGCACGTAACCGAAGCCGATGGTGTTGCCATCAACCTTCGCGTAACGACCGCCGCCGGCCGAATCGTTGGTACCACCGAAGACGTACTTGGCAGCGCCCTGAGCGTAGGTTGCTTCGAGCTTCAGGCTGTCACCAGCGCCGGTGGGCAGGTTCTTGAATTCAACCGCACCGTTGACTGCGAAGCCATACTTGTCGTCAGCGTGGCCGAGCGTTTCGTTGCTGCTCGAGTAGAGGGTCGGGGTAGCAGCGTGCATCGCAGCGCCGAAGTGCAGCGTGCCCCAAGCCTGGTCGAGGCGGATGTTGCCGACAACGTCAGGAATATGGTTGCCACCGATGGCGTTGCCCAGGAAGGTGTTCGAGTTGGTACCGTAGAACGTACCGGTGAACGAACCTGCGCCCGGTCCAACGATGAAGGTGCTGGTGTTCCAGAGGCCTGCATTGCGGTAGGGCGAAGCATTTTCGAGCGAGATCGTGGCCGAGACGCCGTTACCGAACGAAGCGGTGTAGGCGATCTGCGGAAGACCGGTCGAGTTGTTCGAACCGTTCAGGAAGCCCGACGAGATGTATGGCTTCGAGAGAGCCCACTGCGGGTCGAACTGCGAGACAGCCTTACCGAAGGTGAAGCCTGCGAACTGGATGAAGGCGAAGTCGACTTCGGTGAAGCCGCCAGCGATCGATTCACGGTTCTGCGAGAAGTCGAACTGCATGTTCGCATAGGTACGAACGACACCGTATTCGGTGGCGGTGCGCGTATCGGTGGTCAGGTTGATACGTTCGCGGCTGACGAAATAATCCTTGGTCCAAAGATTATTGCCACCTGCGCCACCCTGATAGAACGGCGTGTCGTATGCGTTCGCATTGAACGAGGTGTCGATACGGATCGCGCCGCCGATCTTGATGCAGGTATCGGTGCCCGGGATGTAGTAGAAACCCGCGCCGTAGAGGGAGCAAATCTTCACGTATTCGACCGCTTTGGCCTTGACGGGAAGATCGGCTGCCTGAGCTCCGCCAACGGCGAGCAGAGCTGCCGTCGAGCCGAGAATAAGGCCCTTAATCGTCTTCATGTAAACCTCCAAGTTGCTTTAGGGAAGGTTCTGCAACGGGGTGGAGGCCACCCTGAAGACAAGTCCCCTTAATCCCTGACAACCCGCAAACGCTCCGAATCTCAAAACCCGTCGCACAAAGCGTGCCGACGAGGTTCAGGACGAACCACCTTACGGGACGACCTCGGGATGCCCCCCTCCGTCGCACCGAGACCATCTCCTAAGGTTTCTCGCTTCGCAACAATGGAACGCCTCAAAGCGGCCTCCATTCGGCCGTTTCCCGGGCTGTGTTGCTTAAATCACACGGACTCGTGAACGCGCATTCCCAGCAAATAACTGTTTTAACAAATGAATTTCTGGTGCCGCATTTCAGAGCACCGACGCATCCTGTAACGGGTGGAAACACATCCATACCCGCATCCGGCGTAGCTGGTCGACTTTCCTGGTCCATCGGCCGAATCGCCTCGCTCTGCCGGAGCGATAAACTCCGACAAGCGCTCAACGGCGGATGGCAATCGATAAACGGCCTCGGGGGCCATTTTCCCAGCGCAAATGCACCACAGGCGGGCGCGGCATCTGAAGATCATAAAGACACATCGACATCAGACGTGTCCGATTTCTGCGAACATGCGCTGCAGACTGCGAACTGGCGCTTGCGGCTGGCGGCGGTGTCGGGCATATGCAGCGATGATGGAGCTGTGGCCGAGTGGCTGAAGGCACCGCTTTGCTAAAGCGGCATACCTCTCAAGGGTATCGAGGGTTCGAATCCCTCCGGCTCCGCCATCACCCCTTCTAATGCATTGAAATCGCTAGATTTTATCAAAATCCAGTCTATCAGCGCACACTTCAATGCACACTCTGATCTACTCCATTCGAGCGGCTATTCCCTGAGGTTGCACCCTATGCTTCACTGACGTGAAACGCGGGCAAACGTGGACAAGGGAATCATTGCATTGGTCAGCGTCGCTATTGTCGGCGCCTCCATGCTTGGTCGGAACGACGCGCCAAAGCCTTCGGTGCCAGCAGCTCCGTATTCGGCCCCGGTCGCGCTGATCACCCCGCCCGCTCCCGTCGCAAAGCCTTCCTCGCCCTCTGCGGCCCCCTCGCCTGCGGTAACGAAGGCAATACAGACGCAACAGCCACTCTCCTTGGCGCCACCGACGGCGCCTTCGGCCCCCACACCAAGCGCGCCTCCAAGGCAGCTCCCGATGGTAGAGAAGAAGCGTGCCACAGAGGCAGTTCTCGCAGCGATCGCGGCCATCCTCGTCGCGGCCAGTCGGAGCGCCTATCACGCAGGCGGGCGACTATGCGCCTATCCTGACGATCGAATGTGCAATGGTCGCTCGTGTGTATCGTGGAGCGCCTACTCCGGCCCCGGCGGTGCAGCACCGCTTTGCTATCCGCATGACGTTTCAACAGCGAAGATCGAGCAATATCGATCCAGAACAGCGACTTGTTGAGAATGTCCGCACCCGGAAGGGCGGCTACTTCTGGTCTTAAATTTTATCCTATCTTTTCTTTAGAGCGTTGAGGAGCGAGCATGCTTGAAACGGGCGTACTTAAAGGCCTTCAGTTTTTTACAAAACTTGTCTCGGTCCTGGATTTCAACGATCGTCAAGACCGAGTTTTGATTGAACAAGCCATACAATCATTGCGGCAGATATACTTTTTTCCGTCAGATCTACTCGAATTTTTGCGGCAGATTTCAGATGGCGCCTCCGTTGATGACGATCTCGTAAGCGAACTCGTCGAGATCTACGACGACGTTCGAGCCCCGCGTATTGAGGACGCACTTAGCTTTCTTCGAAATCGACGTTTCGAGAGATCACAGAGGCTGACAATTGCGGATATGAGATCTTTCGAAGAAATCGCTAACGGCAAGATAAGTGTGCGGCAGAGCGTTCGCCGTTTTCTTCACAACTACGCCTCGCGCCCCTCTTCAACCGACTGGGCGCTAGAGGCGTCGAGGATACTCGGGCAAATTCTGCGATTGAATGACGCTATTGAGCAATCGGAAAACCAACTGAGGATCGCGATGCGAGCCCACAGAAACACAGTACCCGCACAAGGTACGCCTCGTTTAGCTAAAAAGAAAACCGCAAAAAGTCGTCCAACGAGAAGCTAAACTCGGTTCGGGCCCGCCGACGATGCCAGCGGGGCGGAGTTGCCGAAGATTGCAATGACGGTCAACCTTCGACCGGTCGGCTTGAGTGCCGTGCGCGGTTAGGACATCGGCCTGCTGTCGTATTCGCCGCCCGACACTGGAAAGTCGCCAGCATCCCAGTGCCGGTTGCCGACTTGTGTCGACTTCGTTTGATCCATCATCCTGTCGAAGCTGCCAAGGTCGTACTCCAGGTTACGGTCGCCGCTGGCGAGTCCGTCGGCGTGGATCCCGCACAGTGACGGCTCGTCGTTTTCAGTGACGCCCTCGCCACCGTGCTGCAGCTCATCGCCCTCCCGATCGTCAGCGCAGCCGTCGCCCTCTCGCTCGTCAGTGTTGCCACAGGCCCAATGCTCTTGGCTGCGGGTGACGCCACTGTCGGTGTAGCCGTTCGGGTGCCACTCGAGACAGGTCGATGCATCGCCCCTTGGTGAAACGGGCCGCGGTCATTGATTCGGACCCGCACCGACCATCCGTTGGCCTTGTTCGTTATCGGCAGAACAAAAACGCGGCGTCCCCTTGGAACGCAGTCAAGTCTCACAGCAGCACGCCTTACGACAAGTCGTCCAAGGCTCGGTGATCGGACGGAGCCGCGAGTTCGTCACGTTGCGTTACTGCTTGCAGGCAATCTTGGTTTGGGGTTGGATAAGGCAGTCAGCCGCATTCCAGTACCTAACGTAAGCTCGCAACTGATGTCAGCGAAATATGCGGGTCTCACGTGAAGCTGTCACATGACCGTTGGCTGTGCCTGAGGCAAAGCTCATGAGACGACGAGAGTTCATTGCTACTCTTGCGGGTGTTGCTGTCGCTTGGCCGGAGTTGGGATGGTCACAACAAGGGAAAACTTGGCGAATTGGGTATCTAACGCCCGGCTTCATAGTTGGCCCCGACCTCAAACTGTTTGAAGTATTCAGACAAGAGTTGAACACTCTCGGTTATGTCGAAGGCAAAAACCTCATTATCGACAAGCGACAAGCTGAGGGACAAAATGACCGCTTGCCTGCGTTGGTCAGCGAACTCATCGCACTTCGTCCCGATGTGCTTGTCGTCATTGCAACACCAGCGATAGCCGCCGCGCAGCGAGCAACGACGACCATTCCGATTGTGATGACACCAGCGACCGATCCCATTGGGTCCGGTTTTGTGAAAAGCTTTGCTCAGCCCGGAGGCAATATAACCGGTTTAGCCAACATGTACGGCGACACCACTACCAAGATTTTGGATGTAATCAGCACTATTCTTCCGTCTGCTAGAAAGATCGCGGTCTTGATGTCGTCAAATCCTACCCACGCAGGACTGTACGAGGTGTCGCGCGCAGCCGCGCACACCGTTGGATTATCAACCGTTCCCATTGTTGCGCCAACTCCAGCCGATCTGGAGCGAGCGTTTCAGGATATCGGAAACGAACTGTGTGACGTTGTGTTCGTGCTAGCCGATCCAATTCGGCTGAAGATTGTCGATCTGGCCAACGCCGTTCCAATCCCCGCAATCTATCAAATCAGCGAGTTTGTTGATGCCGGTGCGTTAGCAAGTTACGGTCCAAGCTTATCGATCATGTTCAGGCGCTCAGCGCAGTATGTAGCTGGAATATTCAAGGGCGCGGCCCCCGCTGGTATGCCAGTCGAACGACCGACCAAGTTCGAGCTGGTACTTAACCTCAAGACTGCAAAATTGCTGAACTTGTCGATACCGGAAGAGGTCATCCTTCGAGCTGATAGGGTCATTGAATGACCTGGCTATTTTCGCTCTTTGCATTTTGGGGCGTATCGACGCTTGCGCGATGTGGGCGCTATCAAACGCGGAGCGGACGTAGCGCGAACATCGCGCTTCGTCGCGAATGCCCCATAGCGGAATTGTTTTGCCGGACGTCATGATACCGCAAAAACGCCGACCGGCCTGTCGTACCCCTTGATAGACCGCTCACCGATACTGTTGACCTCGATGGCTCCTCCTACTGCGCCCGCAAGAATCGGATCGAGTAGAATCTGGGCGTCACCTGCCAAACCGCACAGGCGTGACGCTAGGTTGATGACGCTACCGATCGCCGTGTACTCGATCCGGCCTTCGTAGCCAACGGTACCCACCGTCGCCTGGCCCATCGCGATTCCGACGCCGAAACCGATTGTGTGCCCCGCGACGCGCCAGCCAGCGATGAGCGCCTGCACGGCCGCCTGCATATCGATAGCCAAACGAACACCACGCAGCGCGGGTTCATCACACTCTATGGGCGCATTGACCAAGACCATTAATCCGTCTCCGGCGAAGCCCGTGAGCGTCGCTTGGTGTCGGCTGATCACCGATCCCAGTGCCGCATAGTATTCACTAAGCACGCCCATAATAATCTCAGGGTCGGCGTGAGCCGAAAACGCCGTGAAACCTCGCAGGTCGCCAAAGATGGCAACCACTTCGCGACGCTGTCCGTCGAGCAATCCCTGGTTCCCCGGATCGTCGACAAGCTCTGCCACTTGAGGGGCCAGAAATCGCTTCAACCGATTGATGCGTTCGGACTTTTCCTTTGAGGCCGCGAGTTCTCCCGCCATATCGTTGAACCGATTGGCGAGTTGTTCTAGCTCATCACCACTAGACATCTCGATCCGGTGCTCGAATTGGCCCGCGCCAATGCGTTGCACGCCGTCCTCAAGCTGACGGATTGGTCCAGACATACGACGAGCCAACCACCAGGCGAGAGATATCGCGAAGAGCATGCCAACAACCAGCAGCGCGAGCGAGCGCCATAGAGCGGCGCGAATCGGTGCGAAAGCTTCTGTCACTGGTTGCTGCGCGATCACTGTCCAATCGACACTTGCTGTTCTGGCCGAGGTGGCAATCGCCGACCTGCCATCGGCATCGCTGCTGACCACTGCGGCTCCCTTTGCTGCAGTCACGGCGGCCTTTAACGATCCCAAGCCCTCGGAGGCGGCGTTGCCGCGCAGCACTTGGCTGATATCTGGATGAGCGATCAGCCGGCCTGAATCGTCGATTACGAAGGCATGGCCAGTCACGCCGATCTTAATTGCGGCAATCACCTCCTGGATCAATTTCAGGTTGATGTCGGCAATGGCGATTCCGGCGGCAGCACGATTGCCAGCCACCGCGATGGTCATATAGGGCTCGGAATCACGCTCATATCGCACGGGCCCGAACCAGACCTTATTGGCGTGGGCGCCCTTTACTGCCGGGTCGGACGCCATGGAGGCGCCGAGCCCTATGCGGTTCACATCCAGTCGGGAGATGAAGGCGCGCTCTCTATCCATTCCGTCAACCAATGTAATCGAAGATATCGCTGGAACTTGACGCAATAAGCGTAAAGCATCAACGCGATGGCGCTCCTCGTCGCCATCCATCCAAGGCAACTGGACGACCCAGTAAAGCTGATCGCGAATACCATCAATGAAAGTCTGGATACGTTCGGTGGCCGAGCGTGACTCGGCCTGCAACAGTTCGTTGAGGGCGGCCCGTTGACCGCGGTAACCGAACCAGGCCTCACTCGCCGCACCTAGTAATAGCGGGACTACAACAGCGATAAGCAGCGTGACGAAGTATTTTACGAACAACGAATGCCGCGGCGGTCGAAGCGGGGATGATTGATCGGTGCTCACTGGGTCACCTCGATCTTGCATCACTATCCAGTCAGACACGCTCCTGAACGCGGTTGCATCAACTCTCGCAAGGCGGCAAAGGAATGTCGAGTCAGCCTATCGAAGAATGCCATTTGGCTCTGGTTGAACAGAAAGCACACACCGCCGACGCAGATTTGGTACCGCTTAGTTAGCTACACCCAGAAAATGAGCTTGGGGCGCACTTCAAAACCCCGGAAAATTCCAGCGCTGGCTGGTATCACATTGAAATTTGTGAATTTCTCTGAGAGTTCGCTTATCCGCGCACATTTCAATGCACACTCGCCATTGCCTCATTTGCGCGCATCGTCACCAAGCGGCCATAAGCCCCGCCAATCACCGCCATTTCTACGCTGCAGTCTGATATGTCTTGAAGATCAGCGACGACAGCTATCGACCTCGTCACGGACGTTGGCACCCTTAGCTCACTGACCAGAAGCAGACTCACAAGATAAGGACGATGACCGAAGTGCTGGACGTGGGACCATTCTTTCACGGTACAATCGCGGATTTGCGCGTGGGTGATTTCCTCACCGCAGGATACCGGTCGAACTATCGTCCTGAAGTGGTGATGAACCACATCTACTTCACTGCCATTGTGGACGGTCCCGGGCTTGCCGCTGAAATCGCGGCGGAACTCACCGGAAGCGGCGCAGTCCCGCGTGTTTATCTCGTAGAGCCGACCGGGACATTCGAGAACGACCCGAACGTGACCGACAAGAAATTTCCCGGCAACCCCACTCGGTCGTATCGCAGCAGCGCACCGCTCAAGGTCACTGGCGAAATCACACATTGGACCGGATTGACGCCCGAAGCACTACAGGTGTGGAGAGAACGACTGACCGCACTGCGCTCGGACGAACGAGGCGACACGCATCTTGCGCGCGCGGGCTGCTCGGCTTTCCGCCGCAACTGCTACTACACGAGGCCTGGCTTTAGCGGCGCCAAGACTGGGCCTTTAAAGAAAACCCGCCGGGTCGCTCCGGCGGGTCTCTACCTGCTAGCGGTACTCAAACTCTCCGCTTGAGCGAATGATGCCCGGCAATCCTTAAAGAAAGATTCCCGACGCCCTCTGCGCTAGCTTGATGCTGGCTCGCTGCACCAGCCGAGCGTCGTACAGACGAATCAAGCGCATCGCTTTGCCTCCACCTGCTTGCGCCGATACTCCAACGCGGCCTTACGAGTCGCAGGATTGGCAGCGAGCCATTCCCGATCAGGCGCCCCCCGCACGCATTTATTTGCGTTCGCGCTCTGATCAACGTAGGTGATTACCTCGCGTAAGCGCTGCAATGCACCGGCGAGATCGGCAGCTTGGTTGGGGAGTACAGATGAGCGCACCTCCGGATCTTCGGCGAAAAGACCTGGTCATGACCGACGAGCGCACACGCGAGACATTGGACCGTGGGTTTTGCGGTCGCCTCGCGACGGTGGGCGCAGATGGATATCCCTATTGTCTGCCGCTGTTATATGTGTGGATGGACGACAAGATATTCGTTCACAATGCAGGCGCGCGCGGTCATCTGCGTATCAATGTAGAACAGAACAGACGTGTTTGCTTTGAGGTCGATGAGCCTGGGCAAGTCTACGCTTATGGTCGCTTCGAGTGCGATGCATCGATTTCGTATCGAAGCGTCATTGCGTTTGGTCTGGCAGATATCGTCGAAGACCGTGCGATCAAACAGCGCTTCTTTGAAAAGCTCATGGATAAGTATGAGAAGCGACCTGGGCCAACCGAAGGGCTTCTTTCCACGCCTCGATGCGATAACCCTCTATGCGATCACCATTGAGCGCATGACCGGCAAGGAAATCGCTCTACCTGATGTCTCCAGCCAGTGGCCACAGTTCGATCGTACAAAGTCGCCAGATGTGGTGCCGCCTCCGGGACGATAGTCAATCCGGGGCTCGCGCCGCGCGGCGTCGATCACTCAGCAAGCTCTTCGGCAATGGCTTTCTTCACGTTGGGACGTGCCGCCATGCGGGACCGATGTTCCATGACGCGCGGAATACTTGCCGGATCGACGCCATCTGCCTCGATCCACTGCGACAGCGTGAATAAATACGGATCGGCAATCGTATAGGTCTCGCCCATCACCCAGGGGCCTGTCAGCATCCCGCTCTCGATCAGCTTGAAGCAGCCCCCGACGGATTGCGGGACTTTGCGCTGCATGTCCGCAAACGAAGACGGTTCGTCCGCCCACCGATAGCCCCGCATGCGATGGGCGTGAGCGATATGAAGGGTCGAGCAAAGATAGCTGTTGAATGACTGCAACTGGGCAAACGCAAATGGATCGCTCAGCGGCGCGAGGTGCGCCTGCGGGAAGCTTTGCGCGATGAATGCCAGCATGGCTGGCGTTTCAGTCAGAACGCCATGTGGCGTCACCATTGCCGGAACCCGCCCCTTTGCGTTGACCGCGAGATAGGCGGGTGACTGCTGCTCATTTTTGCTGAAGTTGATCCGCTTCAGTTCGTACTTCGCCCCGGCGTCTTCCAGCGCGATGTGCGAGGCGAGCGAACATGTGTGCGCGGCATAGTAGAGGGTGAACATGTGTCAGACATCCGTGTCGGCCAATGCGATCATTGCTTGTGGCCAGACTGTCCGTAAAGGGTCAACAGCGCCGTTGTGGCGCCTACCCCTCGGATTTTTCGGCGCCCTGTCTAACTAAAGCTTTGGAGATCCATAGAGACCGCAGGGGCATCGGAAACCGTCCCCTGTAGGTGCAGCGCCAGATCGCAGGCAGTCGTATATTCTGCTGTTCTGGGGTGCTTGTTGTCCGGCATTGAGCAATATTGCTCATCATCGCCGTTCGCGATCCGTCGTCACCTTCCACGACGGCATGCAGCCCCTCCCCAGACGACGCTCGCGGTCGCCGCCGGGTCATCACATCGTGGATAACGGCGCTACCAGGTCTGGTTCCGCGAATTATCTCCAACGCCGTAGCCGTAGCCGGGATAGGACTGCGATACACCGCCTGCCCCACCCATATAGCTGCCTCCGCCGACATAGCTGCCATAGGCATCACGCGGAGATGTGCGCCTCACCTGCCGGTTCTTGCGTGCCGCACTGATATCGGTGGATGTGACAGCAGCGGGCGCGCTGATCGATTGCGGATATACGGGGGCCGATGCAGCAACTGCAGGCTGGGCGGCGCCGATGGCAATACCCACCAGCGTCGCAAGGCCGCCGGCGCGGATAATCGATGGGAGCGTGAGTTTCTTCGTCGACATGGCATTGTCCTTTTTTGTCGCGCGGCCTATCGGCCCCGCTGTGCAAGCGACGAGACAGACATTGGGACGCACATGCCGGTTACAACCGCGATACTCGTAACAAGGCCGTGACGTGGCTACGGTACATTTGGAAACATGCGAGGGAGTGCGCGATATGAAATGGGCCGCCGTGATTGCCGCCGGGATGACGATCTCATCTGCCGCATCGGGGCAGACCCTCAAGCTGATGGACCTCAAGGAGGCCGATCCGGCGATGCTCAAGGATATCTACGGAGCCTGGGAGCTGCAGGACGTCAAGGGCAGGAAACGCTGCCGCGTCGTTTTGAAGAGCGAAAGCACCATCGGCGGCTCACAGATCGACGTCGCCAAGGACTGCGCCAAGACATTCCCCCTCATGGACGAAATCGCGGCGTGGCGGCTCTATGAAGGATGGACGATCGGCTTTGCCGACGCGACCCGCAAACTGCGCATCCGCTTCTCGACGCCGGACAACCGCTATGTGGCGGAGCCGGAAACCGACGGCATCTTCACCATCGTCAAGAAGTAGCGGCTCATCGCGCTTCCCCGGCGGGCATCGCGCCTGCCGAACCACCGCGAAAACGCGCAGTCGGATTAGTGGATCGTCGACAGCCAGGCGCGGGCATCACGCTGCGCGGCAGCGATCTCGACATCCGACATCATCTCGGCCACTTCGCGGCGCATCGGAATGGCATCGACCCGGCCCTTGAGGGCAGCGAGGTTGAACCACTTGTGCGCGGCGACGAGGTCCACGATCCCCGAGCGGCCCGAGGCCCAGTACAGACCGCGCTCGAACAGCACGTCCTGGATGGCGGTCTCTGCGATCGGCATCGCAGCTTCAAAATCGATCTGTCCCTGAAACATCGGTCATTCCTTTTTTTGCTTTTGCCGCCCCCAACCGAGCGCGGCTCCCGTCCGTGATTTGATGCAATCCCAACCGCCGTTTGCCGGCTTGTTGGGATCAATATGACCGATCAAATTTGAAGAGCAGTTTAAGTATCGGGATGAACGAAATCTGAAGAGCCGAAGTCTGAATCGGCCCGTCCGCGGCCAGAAACCCAGTATTTATGCGGGTTTTCTGCATTTTCGCGGAATTCGGTTTACCCTGCCGCTTGGTGATGCCGTAACCATCGCAGCAGCGTCGATGACGATGGACGTTAAGGGCTGCGAACAGGCAGGCACCTGCCCCAGCCAATAATGGCCGCTAGCCAGTGATGCGGCGCCCCATCCAGATGGTGCGTGACGTCTCGCTCGCTGTGGCTAATGGAAGGAATCCTTGTCGCTTCCAAAATATCAGCGCTGCCGCATTCGCGTGATTGACCCCCACGTGAATGCCCTTGGCATCCCGCGTGCTCGCGAGCTCCAGCCACACGGCAAGCAACCTGACGCCCACACCCCGGCGCCGCAGTCGTGGCAGAAGGTTGAGATGAACATGCGCTGGATAGTCGCGCACAACATCAGCTGGCGCGTGCTCCGGATGATGGATCATAGCATGACGCCGCTCATCGATCGTCCAGCCTTCCGGCGCGCTGCTGGGATAGGCGTATCGTCGGCGCAGACCTGGCCACCAAACCTGCTCAAGCCGGCTTTCCCAGATCACCGTATCGATCGTGCCGACCACAAAACCACCAACGCCGTCGTCGTCCTCCACGACAAAAGCAAGATCCGGCTGGAGCGAGGCGTACGGGGCTGAGTAGATGTGGCCGACGAGCTGGCCGTCCTCGTAGAGATGGGACGCGTCACCACCTGCGTGGCCGGTAGCGAGCGATATCGCATAGAGCGCCGCAAGGTCGCGGGGTTCAAAAGGGCGAAACAGCAGCATCGGCACACTCTAGCAGAAGAGCCGGCGCACCATTATCACCTTGAGCAAACGAAAGATTTTCGGGATTAGGGAATTCAGGCGCCGGGGATGAACCGCACCGGCAAAACGAGGGCGTCGGCAACACGTCAGGATCAAATCTCATGTGGCCGAAGCCACCGATGAAATTGCGGACCAATGATCCGCACCGAATAAAGAACGCCAATCACGGAATGACCGGCTTCTTTGCCGGACCGGTTCTCGGGAAGAGCAAGCTCTGCCCGGGTCACGATCCAGCCGTTTGACCTGATGTCTCGCCGACACCCTCTTTCGTCAACCAGGGCTGCGCTCAACATCCGCTTCGAGAAGCAAATCGTCGCCGAGGCCCTTGTGACGTCGCCGGCGTTGCCGCCGGCAGGATCGCAGAAGAAGTTACTTCTTCTTGGCGACCTTCTTGGTCTTCTTCGCGGTCTTCTTCACAGCGCTCTTCGCTGCCTTCTTGACGGTCTTCTTGACTGCCTTCTTCGTAGCTTTCTTGGCCATGTTGCCCTCCAATAAAGAGATGACTTGATCGCTGCGTGCACTCGGGAATCGAAATGCACTTCATCCCGAATACACCAACGATTTCAAAAGAACAGTCTCCCGCTTAAGGAAGTGTTGATGAGCGCAACGCGCCACTTCCCCCACGGGCCCAGTCACAACTTGAAATCCGGCACGCGAGGCGACGCGAGAAACGCCCGGAAACGCTGCGTCCACAAATGTCAAGATTGCAGAAAGTACTTATTTTTTCCGGGCGCCCGCAATTCGTACTATCAAACAACTACACAAACTTTTGCCGCTCCCACGCGTGAGTCGGGCGCTGAAAACGGGCGCGAGGGACTCTGAGTCGGTATTTTTGGCAATGAAAATATTTTTTCAGAAAACGCGTTCGCGACTTATCGGTGCTGGCCACAACCGCACTTTTTGTCGGCTGACACCACGCCGATTCGCGATCTGATTCCGCGCGCGCGACCGTTCATCGCGCAGGTTACGACGCGCCAGCGAGGTCCACCAAAACGAAAACGGCGCCGCGCGAGGCGGCGCCGTCGTGATCGAATAGCGATCGTCAGATGCCGAGCTTGCTCTTGAGGAGGTCGTTGACGACCTGCGGATTGGCTTTACCGCCCGAGGACTTCATCACCTGGCCGACGAACCAGCCCATCAGCGCAGGCTTCGCCTGCGCCTGCGTGACCTTGTCCGGATTGGCTGCGATGATGTCGTCGACCACCTTCTCGATGGCGCCAGTGTCCGTCACCTGCTTCATGCCGCGCTCTTCGACGAGCGCGCGCGGATCACCGCCTTCCGTCCAGACGATCTCGAACAGATCCTTGGCGATCTTGCCGGAGATCACGCCTGCGCCGATCAGGTCGACGATGGCGGCCATCTGCGCCGCCGACACCGGTGACGACGAGATGTCCTGGCCTTCCTTGTTGAGGCGCCCGAACAGCTCATTGATCACCCAGTTGGCGGCGAGCTTGCCGTCGCGCGCCTTGTCGGCAAGCCCGGCGAGCGTCGTCTCGAAGAACTCAGCGCTCTCGCGCTCAGTGACGAGCACGCTGGCATCATAGGGCGACAGGCCGAACGCGCTGATGAAACGCGCCTTCTTCTCGTCCGGCAGTTCCGGCAGTTCGGCCTTCAGCGCGGCGACATACTCTTCGCTGAATTCCAGCGGCAGCAGGTCGGGATCCGGGAAATAGCGGTAGTCATGCGCCTCTTCCTTGGAGCGCATCGACCGGGTCTCACCCTTGTTGGGATCGTAGAGCCGCGTCTCCTGATCGATCACCCCGCCATCCTCGAGGATTCCGATCTGGCGCCGGGCTTCATAGTCGATGGCTTGGCCGATGAAGCGGATCGAATTGACGTTCTTGATCTCGCAGCGGGTGCCAAGCGCATCACCGGGCTTGCGGACCGAGACGTTGCAGTCGGCGCGCAGGTTGCCCTTCTCCATGTCGCCGTCGCAGGTGCCGAGATAGCGCAGGATGGTGCGCAGCTTCGACACATAGGCCTGCGCCTGCTCGGATGAACGCATGTCCGGCTTGGAGACGATCTCCATCAGCGCGACGCCGGAACGGTTGAGATCGACCGAGGTGCTCGACGGATTGCGGTCATGCACCAGCTTGCCGGCATCCTGTTCGAGATGCAGGCGCTCGATGCCGACGGTAATGGTCTCCCCGTCGGACAGTTCGATCGTGACCTCGCCCTCGCCGACGATCGGCGACTTGTACTGGCTGATCTGGTAGCCCTGCGGCAGGTCCGGATAGAAGTAGTTCTTGCGGTCGAAGGTCGAGCGCCGGTTGATCTGCGCTTTCAGGCCGAGCCCGGTGCGGACGGCCTGCTTCACGCATTCCTCGTTGATGACCGGCAGCATGCCCGGCATCGCCGCATCGACGAGGGACACATGGCTGTTTGGCGCGCCACCGAACTCCGTGGACGAACCGGAGAACAGCTTGGCGTGAGAATTGACCTGGGCGTGGATCTCCAGACCGATGACCATTTCCCAGTCGCCGGTGGCGCCCTTGATGAGCTTCGAAGGTTTGACAGGTGCGTTCATGGAGCGGTTTCTACCGCGACCGCGGGCGCGGGAAAACCCCCAGTGAGGCTTTCCAGCGTCGCTTCCAGGGCATTTGCCCCTATCCGATCAGATGCCCGAAGCGAAGGCCCTGAACACGGAGCTGGCACGCAAGGTCTCGCGACCGGCGAGGATCAAGTCATCGACCTGCCCCTGCGGCAGCTGGAAACGCGTCGGAACGGCTTCGAGCACTGCGGCACGCGCCGGATCTAGCTGATCGAAGCCGAGCCGGCCGACGAAGAGCTGCAGATCGGTGCAGCGCCAGCCGGGCCGCGCGCCATAACGGGCACGCTCTGCCGCCGACAGACCGCAGCGCCACTTGATCAGCGACGATTGCCAGTCCTTCATGGTTCGGTCGAATGCGGTGTAGCTGGAGCCGATGCTCGCATCCATAGTGGTGTCCACCGCAGCCTTGATCAGATCGACGCCTTCAGGCCCTTCCACCGTATTGATCCAGTTGCCGGAGAGACCGACTTTGGAATCCACCACCATAAATATCCCGCGGCGCAGCCGGACCGCCTGCTGCGGTGTCATCGGGCCATAGGGTGTCTCGGAGGATTCGCGCACGATGGTCAGCGCAGAGACGCCGTAATTGTCGACCAGGCCGCCATCCATCAGCTTGATGTAAGGCACCGCGCCGTCGCGGTAACGCATCACTGCCTTGGAATAGGCACTCAACATCGGCGACGCATTGCGGTTCGCGGCTGCGCGCGCGACCCAAGCCGGCAGCGGCTCGTTGCATGTGCCGGGGAAGGCCTGCACCACGGCCGGCGCAAAGGCGAGCGGCACCGCGGCCGACGCAGCCACGGCGCCCGACAGCGGATACTTGCTGAGATCGCTGCAGATCGCGGCGAAGGCCGTGTTGTCGAACACGAACGGCACGCGGTTATAGATATCCGAGGCGTTGATCCAGACCCGTGGCGAACCGCTATTTCGCAGGCTGCCAAAAGTCGCATTTTGGAACAGGTTGGCGTCGAGCCAACTGGTGAAGCCCTTGGAGTCATTGATGCCGCCGCCCAAGGCACGGCCGATA
Organism: Tardiphaga sp. 813_E8_N1_3; assembly: GCF_051811025.1. Lineage (NCBI taxonomy): Bacteria > Pseudomonadati > Pseudomonadota > Alphaproteobacteria > Hyphomicrobiales > Nitrobacteraceae > Tardiphaga > Tardiphaga sp. 813_E8_N1_3. The sequence goes on along the minus strand of NZ_JBPWQE010000001.1, from coordinate 2,160,754 downwards.
GTACCTAGCGACAACTGTGTGGTCAGTCCGGCCTCGGCATTCTGCAGCAGGAAACGTTCACGGAAGTCCGACAGCGCCGCGCGCTTCTTGAGGCCGAAATAGGCGGCGGTCACCGATCCGCCGGAGACGCCGGACAGAAAATCGATGCGTTCCAGCATGGTGTCGGATGCACCGCGCATGCGGATGCTGCCAAGCTCCTCCAGCACGCCAAACGAGAATGCCGCGGCGCGAGTGCCGCCGCCGGAGAACGAAAATCCGATCAGCAGGTCGTCCTGCTCGGCAGCATCCTTGAAAACGGCGTCGAGATTGGGATCGAGGGAGGCGCCGGCCAGCGGCACGTTGGCGGGAAGGTTGTAGACCGACGTACAGCCCAGCAGCAGCGCACAGGTCGTGACCACGACACCGATCGAACGCAACGCACTCATCACTTCTCTACCGATCCCACAAGACGGCCGCACCAAACGGCACGGACCGCGTCCGGACGGTCCCCAATCCGGAATCTCAATCAGATATTACCGTAAAGCGTTGCAATTCGATGCAAACTGACGATCCGGCACCAATCGCGCCAGCAACGTGGCTAATGAATGGTGAAACAAGGTGCGCGCCAAAATGGCGCGGCCCCAATCCTCAGTTCGGCTGACTGCCCGGTGCGGCATCAAATACCAGCGTGAACCAGCTGCCCTGCCCGCGAATGCTCTCGGCATTGAACTTCACGTTCGGCGCATTCTCCTTGAGCGTCTGCAGGATCAGCGCGCCAAGCTTGCGCGGCGACGGCCACTCCTGGCCTTCACCAAGGCCGATGCCGTCATCGGCGACAACCACCGTGACGTGGCCGCCTTCCAGCTTGCAGATCAGTTTGATCTGACCGCCGGCACGGCCGATGAAGGCATATTTCAGCGCGTTGGTCAGCATCTCGTTGACCAACAGTCCCGCCGGCATCGCGATATTGATCGACATCGGGCAATAGCCGACCTGCAGGTCGAGCGTGATATCCGCCGTCGCGCTGGCAGCCATCACCGCATTGGCGATATCGGCGAGATACTGTCCGAGATCGATATCGGCTGCGGCATTCTCGTCGGACAGCGTCCGGTACAAAACCGTCAGCGCATCGATACGGCTGGCGAGCCGCGCGAGCGCCACCGCCTCGCCTTCTGCCGCCGAGCGGGCTTCGAGCCGCACCAGCGCCGTGATGAGCTGCAGATTGTTCTTCACCCGGTGCTGCAGCTCGCGCATCAGCATGTCGCGGTCGCGTATCTGGTTTTCGAATTGCTCGATCTGCGCACGCTCGCGGCCGCCGACATCGACAAGAGCAGCTATCCGGAAATTCTCGATGCCGTCGTCGCTCTCGATCACCGAGGCATAGGCTTGCACGATCACCAGCCGTTCCAGCGGTAGCGACGGCCGGAACACGCCGATGAAATCCTCGCCGTCGCGGATCGCCTCGCCGAGTGTCTGGCTCTGATTGTCTTCGTTGAGAAAGCCGTCGAGGCAGGTCCAGCTCTGGCCTTCGACATCGGCCGGCGCCATTGCCATCAGTTGCTCGAAGGCCCTGTTGATGTAGACAACCTGCTGTTCGCTGCCCAAGCCGCGCGAGATGGCGAGCGCAACGGGAACATGATCCAGCAGATGCTTGTAGCGATCGTTCTCGATCGCCTTTGCAAGCTTCGGGGAACCCAGAATCTGGTCGACCTGTTGGGAAGGCGGAAGCCCGTCGTCGGTGCTCATGCACGGTCCATGCTCATGGACAAACCATGACCAAGTGCACCGCAAAACGCAACGTCAAACGCGCAACACCCTAAAGCGTTCTCAAGCGAGGTGGCTGCTGGTTCGCGTAAAGAAAACGCGCCACACAAGAGCTCCAGGCAGATGATGTCAGGCCCACCACTTGGGCGGCGTGAAACGCCCCGATGCCTGCTCGATGGTTTCGCCGAGCGAGAACAGCGTCTCCTCATCGAACGGACGGCCGATCAGCTGCAATCCGAGCGGCAATCCCTGCGCATCCTTGCCGGCGGGAACCGCGATGCCCGGCAGGCCGGCCATGTTCACCGTCACAGTGAAGATGTCGTTGAGATACATCTCGATCGGATCGGCGCCGCCCTTTTCGCCGATGCCGAATGCCGCCGACGGCGTCGCCGGCGTCAGGATGGCGTGAATGCCCTTGGCGAAGCACTCCTCGAAGTCGCGCTTGATCAGCGTACGCACCTTCTGCGCGCGCAGATAATAGGCGTCGTAATAGCCGGCCGAGAGAACGTAAGTCCCGATCATGACGCGGCGGCGCACTTCCGCACCAAAGCCTTCAGCGCGGGTATTTTCATACATGTCGTTGATGCCGCGGCCGGGCACGCGCAAGCCGTAGCGCACGCCGTCATAGCGCGCGAGGTTCGACGAGGCTTCGGCGGGCGCCACGATGTAATAGGCCGGCAGCGCGTATTTGGTGTGCGGCAACGACACGTCGACGAGTTCGGCACCGGCGGCCTTGAGCTGCGCAGCGCCTTCCGACCAAAGCTTTTCGATCTCGGCCGGCATGCCATCGATGCGATACTCCTTGGGAATGCCGATCTTCATGCCCTTCACGGACTTGCCGATCGCCGCCTCGTAGTCAGGCACGTCGCGGTCCACGGACGTCGAGTCTTTCGGATCGTAGCCGGCCATCGAGCGCATCAGGATCGCGGTATCGCGCACGGTGCGCGCAATCGGGCCGGCCTGGTCGAGCGAGGACGCGAAAGCGACCGTGCCCCAGCGCGAGCAGCGGCCATAGGTCGGCTTCATGCCGACGATGCCGGCGAACGCCGCGGGCTGGCGGATCGAACCGCCGGTGTCGGTCGCGGTGGCGCCAAGGCAAAGACCTGCGGCAACGGCCGAAGCCGAACCACCGGACGAGCCGCCCGGCACCAGATTGGCGTCGGAGCCTTCGCGGCGCCACGGATTGATCACCGGACCAAAGAACGAGGTTTCGTTCGCCGAGCCCATCGCGAATTCGTCATTGTTGAGCTTGCCGAGCATAACCGCACCGTCACGCCACAGCTGCGCGGTCACGGTCGACTCGTAAGACGGCACGAAATTGCCGAGGATCTTCGAACATGCGGTGGTGCGCACGTCCTTGGTCGCGAACAGATCCTTGATGCCCAGCGGCACGCCCCCGAGCCAGCCGCCCTCGCCCTTGGCGAGTTTCGCGTCGGCCGCCTGCGCCATGGCGCGTGCCTGTTCCGGCGTCTCCAGCACATAGGCGTTCAGCACGCGCGCGGCTTCCATCGCCTTGAGATGCGCATCGGTCAGTTCAACTGACGTGAAGGATTTGGTCGCAAGGCCGTCACGCGCCTCGGCGAGTGTCAGCGACGTCAGATCTGTCATCTATTTATTGACCGGGCTGCAGAAGAAGGGAGAGAGCGTCTTGTCGTTTTCAGGTGCGTCTTTTTTGAACGAGCTGCGGCGGAGCTTGTCCTCGGCTTCCTGAGCAGCCTGAACCTTGTCGAGGATGGCATCCATCGCCGCGTCGACGTCCTTGACCTTCCCCTGACGCTCCATCTCGTCGAGGTAGTCCATATAGAGCTGATAGGACTTTTCATCGTCGCAAAGCAGGCACATGGCCGTCTCCTGTGTCGATTACTCGACGACTTTCGGCACCAGGAAGAAATGATCTTCGGACTCCGGCGCATTCGCCGTCACCGCGTCGACGATCTCGCCGTCAGTGACGACATCGGCGCGCTTCTTCATTTCCATCGGCATCACCGAGGTCATCGGCTCGATGCCATCGACATTCACTTCCTGCAGCTGCTCCACGAAAGCCAGCATTGCGTTCAGCTCGCCCTGCAGATGAGGAACCTCGGCGTCTGTGACCGCGATCCGCGCAAGGTGCGCGATCCGGCGAACGGTGGCGGCGTCGACTGACATCTATATAGGCCTCAAGGCGAAATCTGCCCGCCGTATAGCAGACGGAGGTTTCGCGCCGCAACCGGCGGACGCCTCCGCCCTGTTTGGCGCCCTAGCCCCGCAATTCAGCCATCCGCGCCAATGCGGCCGCCGCCAGCGACCGCGTCAGCTCTGCCGCAGGCCGTTCGCTGCCCATTCCGACCGATTGCCCGGCCCAGAGATTGGTAAAATCGGTCCGTCCGAGCTTCTCGGCAGCGGCTTTCAGCGGCCCCAGCGCGGTCGCCGAATGCGGGAACGCCGGCGCATCGGGCGAGACCGGCCCGACCTCGCGCATCACGCGGTTGATGACGCCCCGGGCCGGACGGCCGGTCATGACATTGGTGATGACTGTGGAGGCATCCGACGCCCCGGCCAGGGCTGCACGACCCGGCCCGTTCACCTTGGATTCCGGCGTACGCAGATAGGCGGTACCAATCTGCACACCGGCCGCGCCGAGCGCAAAGGCTGCCGCGATTCCGCGCCCATCGGCGATGCCGCCCGCCGCGATCACCGGCACCTTTACCGCATCGACCACCTGCGGCAGCAGCGCGAACAGGCCGGGCTGGGTTGCGATATCCTCGGTCAGGAACATGCCGCGATGACCGCCAGCCTCCGCGCCCTGCGCGATGACCGCGTCGACGCCACGCTCTTCGAGCCAGACGGCTTCCTTGACGATGGTCGCAGAGGCGATGACCCGACAGCCGGCTGCCTTGATGCGCTTCAAGAGCGCCGGGTCCGGCAACCCGAAGTGAAAGCTGACCACTTTCGGCTTCAGCTCTTCCACCAGCGCGCACATCGCCTCGTCAAACGGCGCGCGGTTGGCTGCATTGATGTCTGCATTCGGATCGAGCCCGAATTCGGTGTAATAGGACGACAGCCGCTTGCGCCAGTTGGCCTCGCGCGCCGGATCAGCGTCCACCGCCGTGTGGCAGAAGTAATTCATGTTGACCGGCGCGGAGACGCGCTGGCGCACGATATTGATCTGCTCGCGGGCTTTCTCCGGCGAGATCATCGCGCATGGCAGCGAGGCCAGCGCGCCGCCCTCCGCTGCGCCGATCATGATGTCGGCATCCTGCACGCCGGCCATCGGCGCCTGCACGATGGGAAATTCGGTGCCGAAAAGGTCGATCAGTCGGCGGTCGGGCCACATGGGGGATCTCCGGATTCTTGCGACAATCTTGCGGCAATGCCTCTGAATCCAGCGGCAAAGCAGTGACGATCTTGAGACAAACGTGAGGAAATGGCACGCGCATCATTGCCGAGCCATGCTCAGGCTAACACGGCCGCACCCGCGCGAGCTATGCGGTTGCGCGGGGGATGAGCATCCACTTGCGCAGCGCCACGCCGGCCCAGATCGCCTCCACCAGCCCGAACGGCCAGGCGCCCTGCAGGAAGCCATAGAGCGATCCGAGCCCGCAGGCGCCGGCAAAGGCCAGCGTGAACCACGGACTGCGCGCTTCCAGCGCGTAACAGACCAGCATGGCGCTGACTGCAAACAATCCAAACAGGCTGAGGGCGTCCATAGATCGGGCTCGTGACGTAAGACGCAGAAACGCGGGAACGATGCTACCTTGCCGCAAATCACCACCGATGTGAAACGCGACCGATGACCGCTGCCATTCCCGAGCTGACGACGCCGCGCCTGATCCTGCGCCCGCTGAGCCTGGATGATGCCGATGCCGTGCAAAGGCTTTTCCCGCAGATGGAGGTGGTGCGTTTCCTGGCCAGCCGCGTGCCATGGCCCTACCCGGCTGATGGCGCCTTCACTTTCCTGCGCGATGTCGTGCTGCCAGGTATGGAGCGTGGCACCGAATGGCACTGGTCGATCCGCCTGAAGACCGCACCGGATCAGCTGATCGGTATGATCAATGTCAGAGACAGCAGTGACGAAAACCGCGGCTTCTGGCTCGATCCCGCCTGGCACGGACAAGGGCTGATGACCGAGGCCAGCGACGCCGTGACCGATTACTGGTTCGACACCCTGCAGCGGCCTGTGTTGCGCGTCATCAAGGCCATCGCCAACACCGCATCGCGCCGGATTTCCGAAACGTCCGGCATGCGCGTGATCGCCTCCGAGGATCGCGATTACGTCTCCGGCCGTTGGCCCTCGGAAATCTGGGAAATGACCGCCGAGGAATGGCGCAGCCGCCGTCCGCCCCGATAATTGCGGCGCAGCGTTTGATCTGATGGCTCCGCGTGTTATGCGGGGCCATGCCTGCAGTCATCCTTCCCCTCGTCGAAGCCGCCGCACATCTGCCCGCCCGTGGCGCGCTGATCGGTCTCGATCTCGGCACCAAGACCATCGGCGTCGCGGTGTCCGATCCGGACCGTCGCCTCGCCACCGGCATTGAGACTGTCGAGCGCACCGCTTTCAAGGCGGATGCTGCGCGCCTGATCAAGCTGGCCGGCGAGCGCAACATCTGTGGCTTCGTGCTTGGCCTGCCCATCAATATGGACGGCAGCGAAGGCCCGCGGGCACAATCGACCCGTGCCTTCGCGCGCAACTTCTCGAAACTGACTGAATTGCCAATCGCCTTCTGGGACGAGCGGCTCTCCACATCTGCGGTCGAGCGCGAACTGATCGCCAATGATGTCAGCCGCGCCAAACGCGCCAAGGTCATCGACGAACATGCCGCGATCTTCATTCTTCAGGGCGCGCTAGATCGCCTCGCCGCCTTGCTGCGCACGCCGGATATTCGTTGACCCCATGCTGACGGTATTTGCCGCTCTCGTCCCGGTCTTCCTGCTGATCGTGCTCGGCTACGCGCTGCGGCGCCTGCTGCTGAAACAGAACATCGAATGGGTCGGGCTGGAACAGCTCGTCTATTACGTGCTGTTCCCCGCCCTGCTGGTCGATACGCTGGCGCGGGCTAATCTGGCGTCGGTGCCGATCGCCGGCGTTGGCGGTGCGCTGCTGCTCTCCGTTGTCCTGATGTCCGCGCTGTGTCTGGCGCTGCGCCCGTTGCTGGCACGGGCCATCGGGCTCGACGGGCCGGCCTTCACGTCGCTGTTTCAGGGCGCCACGCGTTGGCAGACCTTCGTGGCATTGTCCGTCGCCGGCAATCTGTGGGGCGACCTTGGCATCACGCTGGCCTCCGTCGCCATGGTGGCGATGATCCCGCTGCTGAATATTCTGGCCGTCTGGGTGCTCGCGCATTACGCCTCGCCGCAACGGATGGCGTGGCCGGCGCTGCTGCTGACCATCGCCAGGAACCCGCTGATCTGGGCCTGCGTGATCGGCCTCGCGATCAACGTGACCGGATTGCCAGTTCCCAGGCCCGCCCACGAGTTTCTCGATGCACTCGGGCGCTGTTCGCTGGCGATGGGTCTGCTCATTGTCGGCGCCGGCCTTCAACTCGAAGGCCTGCACAAGCCCGGCATGGCTGCAGCACTGACAGTCGTCTTGAAACTCGCCGTGATGCCGCTGATCGCCATGGGCCTCGGCATCGCCTTCGGCCTGTCCGGTGCCAACCTCGCGGTGGTCGTCTGCTGCGCGTCGGTGCCCTCGGCCTCGAACGGCTATATTCTGGCGCGGCAGATGGGCGGCGACGCGCCTCTGTTGGCGCAGATCCTGACCGTCCAAACCACGCTGGCGGTCCTGACCATGCCCGTATTCATTGCGCTGGCAGAATAGCTACGGCGATATCACACCGTTCGCGATGAGCAGCGTCTGAACAGTCGCCGCCAGATTGTTGAGGCCATGCAGAAAGATCGTCAGCCATGTCGAGTGGCTACGATAGCGCATATAGCCGAACAGCAGGCCGATGGTGAAAATCTCGACGAAGAAGAACCAATCGTATTGCAGATGCATCGCCGTCCAGACCAGCGATGACGCCACGATGGCGCCAAACGGCCGCAAGAACGATTCCGACCAGCCGCGATAGAGAAAGCCACGCGCGAAGAACTCTTCGGTCATCGGCGCGCCGACGCAGAATGCGATCACGAGCAGCCACAGCGCGCCGTCGGCACGGGCCGACTTCAGCACTTCCAGCATGAAAGTCGGCGCGGAATCGCGCCCCATGCCTTTTGCGACCAGCTCCCAGGCGCCGACCAGCGCGATCAGCGCCACCGTGCCGATGACGTAGTTTTTCCAGGACGTGCCGCGTAGCCCCAGATAGTCGGCAAAGGATTGCCGCGCCATGCGCGTCGCCAGCCACAGCGCCAGACACACGGCCGGAAGCCCCATAATGACCGATGCTGCGATGGTCGTGCCGCTGCTCATGGCCTTGATCAGCAGCGTCGCGTCGAGTGGCGCATCCTTGAACAGCAGGTAATAGGCGACGACGGTCAACTGACCGACGAACATCGCTGCAAAAGCGAACAGCCCCCAGAGGCTGGTGCCCCAGAATTTCCAGACCCGCGGCGGCTTCGTCGCGGGCGGCAGGTCTGACGATGCGGCGGGCGTGATCGGCGTCTCCAGCGCACTCACTGCGGCAACGCCCGCTCGAGCAGTCCCCGGCCCTGAGCTTCGGTCAATGCAGCAGTGCCGTAGATCGCGTTGCGCGCACCATCGAGGCGTGTCCGCGCAAACAATTCAGCATGGGGCGGATGCACCATGTTCAGCGCGGCGCAGGCCGCCAGCAACGCCAGCAATTCCACCGCCTGCCGCGCAACACGCTCGCTGTCGGGCCGCAGCAAGGTGCGAATGATGAAGGCAGCAGTGTCGGCCGCGCCGGGCAGTCCTCGCGTCTCCAGCATCAGGTCCTGCAGCACCGCGGTCGATGCGTCACCTTCGCGCGACAGCGCCCGCAGCACATCGAGACACATCACATTGCCGGAGCCTTCCCAGATCGCATTGACCGGCGCCTCACGATAATGCCGCGCCAGAATGCCCTCCTCGACGTAACCGTTACCGCCCATGCATTCCATGGCCTCATAAAGGAAGCCCGGCGCCGATTTGCAGACCCAGTATTTCACCACCGGCGTCAGGAAACGCATATAGGCCGCCTCGGACGCATCCTCCGGTGCCACATCGAACGCACGGCACAGCCGCATCACCAGCGCGGTGGAGGCCTCGACATGCAGGGCCATGTCGGCAAGCACACTTTGCATCATCGGCTGATCGGCAAGATGCTTCTGGAACACGCTGCGATGCCTGGCGTGATGCAGCGCGTGGACCAGACCCGAGCGCATCAATCCGGCCGATGCTGTGGCGCAATCCTGCCGCGTCAGCTGCACCATCTGGATGATGGTGCGGATGCCCTTGCCTTCCTCGCCGACGCGCAGCGCATAGGCATCGTTGAACTCGACCTCCGACGATGCATTGGAGCGATTGCCGAGCTTGTCCTTCAGGCGCTGGAAGTTCAGCGCATTGAGCGAACCATCCGGCCTGAACCGCGGCATGAAGAAACAGCTCAACCCGTCCTCGGCCTGCGCCAGCACCAGAAACGCGTCGCACATCGGCGCCGACATGAACCACTTGTGGCCGCTGATCCGATACGCATCGCCGTCGCGCACCGCGCGCGTCATGTTGGTCCGCACATCCGTGCCGCCCTGCCGCTCGGTCATCCCCATGCCCAGCGTCATGCCGCGCTTGGCGGACCAAGGCGCAAAGCTCGGATCGTAATCGCGGCTGGCAATGATCGGCATCACCTGTGCCAGCACATCCGGCTGCGAAGCCAATGCCCCTACGGCAGCGCGCGTCATGGTGATCGGACAGAGATGTCCGGTCTCGACTTGCGCCGCCATGTAGAATTTCGCCGCACGCGCCACTTCGGACGCACCGCGCGCGGACTTGCCGTCACGCGTCCATGTCGAATTGTGAATTCCTGCCGCAACGCTCTGTGCCATCAATTCATGATAGGCCGGATGAAACTCGACCTCGTCACGCCGGTTGCCGCGCGCATCGAAAGTCCGCAGCTTCGGCGTATTCTCATTGGCCAGCCGCGCGCGTTGCGCCATCTCGGCCGAGCCCCACAGCTGACCGAATTCGGCGTGGTCGACATAGGCGAACGAGCCCTCATTCATCGCAACCGCTTCCACGAGCGGCCGGTCCAGCTCGAACAGATTGACGCCCTCGAATGGTGGCGACTGGTTGAGCACCGCATGAATGGCAGAGGTGGCGTCGGTCATGAATCAGTTCCGGCTAGGGGCGGTATTGCGAATCATTTTACGCCGGATCGGCCGGAATTTCACGTCATTGCGGAGAAAGACGTAGGGCGGAATAGCACAGCGCATTGAGCCAGCCGATGGTTAGACGGCGGATTACGCCTTCGGCTAATCGGCCCTAACGCTTGCTGCGGCACATGATGTCGATCCAAACGGGAGTTCCGATCGAGTTATTGGCGCAAGTCAATGTGTAGGACGTCAACGCACTGGCCAGCAAATCACTCATATCATCGATTTCGCTGGCAAGTTCCTGAAGATCGCCTGCTGCCAACAGCGATTTCATTCGAGCCAATTGCCCGACCAAACCGTTCAGCGTGTCCCCCTGAATCACGACTCCTGGGAACTGGCGTTGCGGCAGTTGCACCACCGCAAAGTTATGCTGAGGGCTGAGTAGCTGAGCTGTCTTGGTCATGTCGCCCTCAATTTCGGTGCAAAGACGATGCGGAACCTAGTTGGGAAAAGGAGATCAAGGAACCGTCCGACGTCGCTCGGCGAATTACGCCTTCGCCTCATCCGCCCTGCGGATCAGCGCTTGATCGGAAAATTATACGCAGTGGCGCCGACGCCCGGCAGCGAGAAGTGCCACCATTCCTTGGAATAATTCACAAAGCCCTGCCTGCCCATCGCCGACGTCAGGAGATCCCGCCAGCGCCGCTGCGCAGGTGAAATCGCGCGCGATCCGGTATGCGCCTTCGCATCGGAGCAATCGTAACCCGTGCCCATGTCGACGCTGGCCTCCGGCGCGCGCTGTGCTTCCGGTGCGATGCAGCTTGCATAGGCTTTGTTCGGATCGAATGCCGGCGACGCCGGCGCGCGCAGATCGACCAGCGTCAGATCGAGCGCCGCGCCGGTGGAGTGGCCGGAGCGCTCGGCGATATAGCCGAGCTTGAACAGATCCGCCTTGCTGAAGGATGGATTGTAACGCTTCTGCGCAGGTGTCTCGTTGCCGTCGCGCGCCCATGCCACCATGTCGCGCGACGCCCGCGCCGGGCGATAGCAATCCAGCATTTTCAGCGACAGGTTTTGCGCCATCAGTTCGCGCTGCACCTTTTGCAGTGCGAGGCCGACCGCGCGTTTCACCACGCATTCCGCGCTATCATAGCCGCTGAGCTTGCGGCCGACGAAATTGTTGACGCCGGCATAGCGGATGTCCTGCTGGATCGAGGGATCGATATCGCGCAGGAACACGAAATCATCGGGCAGCGTCTGTGATTGCGCGGGCGTAACGCCAAGCATGATCGCGGAAAGGCCCCATATCATCGCAACGGATCGTTTGAGACAATTGATCATCAGGGCTTCCGCCATCCAATCGGGGCGACTTGATGCAAAGGCGGCTGGGGCGAACGCGCCGATAAGTCGGGTCATAGTGGTTCGAGCTGACGGACCCGCCGCCAATGATTGACCGAACAGGGCGCCCCCGCGTCAGGGAACAGTCGTATCGGCGTGCTGGCCGTTTGGAAAGGACCGAAAGCTTGGCGCTTTACCTGCTCAAAGCCCTTGATTTGGAAACGTTCATTTTCTATAAGGAGTAATGTCGAACGCCGTACCATCATCCGCTTCCCGAGGCCCCGGCCGACCGCGTGAGTTCGACGTGGACGAAGCTCTCGATAAAGCCGTTCGGGTGTTTTGTGAGCGTGGCTATCACGCCACCTCGATCGGCGACCTGACAGATGCAATGGAACTGACCCAAGGCAGCATCTACAAGGCGTTCAAAGACAAGCGCGCGGTTTTTATTGCCGCCTTCGATCGGAACAAGGCGGTTCGCAATGAAAAACTAGCTCGCGCCATCAAGAATGGCGCAACGGGACTGGAGCGTATTCGTAGTGCCCTGACCTTCTATGTCGAATCGTCACACGGCGCGGAGGGGCTGCAGGGCTGCCTTGTCGTCGGGAGCGCAACGGAACTTGCGATCTTCGACAAGGAGGTCGCCCAGCGTGTCACGGCATCCTTCAAGTGGAATGAGGCCTTGATGGCCGAGTTGATTCAACAAGGGCAGATTGACGGCTCCATTCCCACCGGGATCGACAGCAAGGCGACCGCCCGGCTGATGCTCTGCCTGCTTCAAGGCATGAGGGTCATCGGGAAGACCGGGCGAACCCGCGCGGAAATGGCGGCCGTAGTGGAGGTTGCCATGCGCACGCTCACCTAATTTTTTTTGCCAAATTAGAGAACGATCATTTTCTATTGTGAGAACAACCATGACCACCATCACCGACCACCTGCCCGAGAGGCGGATTGTGTCTACTGGAATGACTTTCCTCCTCGCCGCCGCCTGCGGGCTTATCGCGGCCAATGTTTATTATGCCCAGCCACTGGCCGGGCCGATCAGTGCCGCGCTCGGCCTCTCGCCGCAGGCGACGGGACTTATCGTCACCTTGACGCAGATCGGATACGGGGCTGGTCTGCTGCTGATCGTGCCGCTCGGCGATCTCATCGAGAACCGTCGTCTCACCCTCATTATGCTTGGCGTCGCCACGCTAGGGCTGCTGGGCGCGGCACTGTCACCTCACGCACTTCCGTTCCTGATCGCAGCCTTCTTCATCGGCCTCGGGTCGGTCGCGGTGCAGGTTCTTGTTCCCTATGCAGCTCATATGGCTCCTGAAGCGAGCCGGGGCCGCGTTGTCGGCAACGTCATGAGCGGGTTGATGCTTGGCATCATGCTGGCCCGCCCAATATCCAGTTTCATCGCTGAATTGTCGTCATGGCACGTCGTGTTCTTCCTGTCGGCGAGTGCGATGATTGTCCTCGCATTGGTTCTCAGCCGCGCACTGCCACGGCGTATGCCGACGTCGAAACTTCGTTACGGAGAACTGCTGGCCTCGATGGGGCATCTGGCGGTGACGACGCCGATCCTGCAAAGACGTGCGCTCTATCACGCCTGCCTGTTCGGCGCGTTCAGTCTGTTCTGGACCACGACGCCGCTGTTGCTCGCGGGGCCGGAATTCCACCTATCGCAAGGCGGGATCGCGCTTTTCGCGCTGGCGGGTGTTGCCGGTGCCGTCGCCGCCCCGATCGCGGGCCGGATTGCCGATCGCGGATGGAGTCGTCCTGCGACCGCTGTCGCCATGCTTGCGGTGGCTGGTGCTTTCCTGATGACGCACATCGCGCCTGAAGGTTCGATGCTTGCCCTCGGTCTCCTCGTCGCAGCAGCGATCCTCCTCGATTTCGGGGTCGCGGCGAATATGACCCTCGGGCAGCGCGCGATCTTCTCACTTGGTGCGGAATTCCGCTGCCGTCTCAACGGGCTCTACATGGCGACGTTTTTTGTCGGCGGGGCGGTTGGCTCGGCGGCAGGCGGATGGGCCTACGCGCAAGGAGGATGGACACTCGCCTCATGGGTCGGATTCGCGTTCCCCGCCGTGGCGGTCGTGTACTTCGTAACGGAATAGAACGATGCCGAGACTGCCCAGCCGCTGTCAGCTCTTTGGACGCGGCTTGTCGGCCTCGGCGTCGCCCCTCGCTGAAGGTGGTCCCAAAACGGTACGCCGTGGAGAGGATACCCGGCATTCGTCGGGCATGACGGCAAGAATATGGTCGGACTGACCGGGGGATAACCGAAAAGCCGGCGAATCGCGCTTGCTCCGCTTTTCAACTCTGCCTATAGCTTTCGTTTTAATGACCCAAGCCACGAAATCCTCTTTCGTCCTCGGACACCGGCATTTGCTGGGCATCGAGGGCCTTTCCGCCGCGGACATCACCGGCCTCCTCGACCTGTCCGAGGAATATGTCGAGCTGAACCGCCAGGTCGACAAGAAGCGCTCCAGCCTGCGCGGTCGCACCCAGATCAATCTGTTTTTTGAGAATTCGACACGCACCCAGTCGTCGTTCGAACTGGCCGGCAAGCGGCTCGGCGCCGACGTCATGAACATGTCGGTGTCATCGTCCTCGATCAAAAAGGGCGAGACGCTGATCGACACCGCGATGACGTTGAACGCGATGCATCCGGACATTCTCGTGATGCGCCATCATGCCTCTGGCGCGGTCGAACTCCTGGCGCGCAAGGTCGATGGCTCCGTCATCAACGCCGGCGACGGCGCCCATGAACATCCGACGCAAGCCCTGCTCGACGCATTGACCATCCGTCGCAACAAGGGCCGCCTCGAAGGTCTCGTGATCGCGATCTGCGGCGACGTGCTGCATTCGCGGGTCGCGCGTTCCAACATTCTCCTGCTCAACACGATGGGCGCACGCGTCCGCGTGGTCGCGCCCTCCACGCTGCTGCCGCCGGGCATCGAGCGCATGGGCGTCGAGGTCGCGCGCGATATGCGCGAGGGCCTCAACGGCGCCGACATCGTGATGATGCTGCGGCTGCAGCGCGAGCGCATGAACGGCTCCTTTGTGCCGTCTTCAGCCGAATATTTCCAGTATTTCGGCCTCGATCAGAAGAAGCTCGCTTACGCCAAGCCCGATGCGCTGGTGATGCATCCCGGGCCGATGAATCGCGGCGTCGAGATCGACTCCCTCGTCGCGGACGGCGCGCAGTCGCTGATCCGCGAACAGGTCGAGATGGGCGTAGCGGTCCGCATGGCCGTGCTCGAAGCGCTCGCGCGCAACCTCCCGAACGCGTGACGCCATGCTGACAGATCGCCGCCCTATCCTCCTCGCCAACGCGCACCTGATCGATCCGTCAAGCGACCTCGACGGTCCCGGGGATGTGCTGATCGCCGACGGCATAATCCGCGACGCCCGCCGCGGCATCGGCGCGGCTGGCGTGCCTGAAGGCACCGACATCATCAATTGCGCCGGCAAGGTCGTGGCGCCCGGCCTCGTCGACATGCGCGCTTTCGTCGGCGAGCCCGGCGCCAGCCACCGCGAGACTTTCGCCTCCGCCAGCCGTGCAGCCGCAGCTGGCGGCATCACCACCATTATCTGCCAGCCGGATACCTCGCCGACCATCGACAACTCGGCCACCGTCGACTTCGTCCTGCGCCGCGCCCGCGACACCGCGATCGTCAACATCCATCCGATGGCCGCCCTGACCAAGGGCCTCGAAGGCCACGAGATGACCGAGATCGGGCTATTGAAAGCGGCTGGCGCCGTTGCTTTCACGGACGCCGACAAGAGCATCACCAACGCGCAGATCATGCGCCGCGCGCTGACCTATGCGCGCGATTTCGACGCGCTGATCGTGCATTACACCGAAGATCCCGACCTCGTCGGCGAAGGCGTGATGAATGAAGGCGAGCGCGCCTCACGGCTCGGCCTGATGGGAATTCCCAATGCTGCCGAAGCCATCATGCTGGAGCGCGACATGCGCCTCGTCGCCCTCACCGGCGGGCGCTACCATGCGGCATCGTTGACCTGCATCGAATCCATCGAGATCCTGAAGCGTGCCCGCGACGCCGGCTTGCGTGTCAGCGCCTCGGCGTCGATCAATCACCTGACGCTGAACGAAAACGATATCGGGCCCTATCGCTCCTATCTCAAATTGTCGCCGCCGCTCCGCACCGAAGAGAACCGCCGCGCGCTGGTCGAGGCCGTCGCGTCAGGATTGATCGACGTCATCATGTCCGACCACAATCCGCAGGACGTCGAGACCAAGCGGCTGCCATTTGCAGAAGCCGCGCCGGGTGCCATCGGCCTCGAAACAATGCTGTCGGCGGGATTGCGGCTGATCCACAATGGCGAGCTCACCTTCACCCAGTTGATCCGTGCGATGTCGACACGCCCGGCCGAGCTGCTCGGCCTGCCGGGCGGCACGCTGCGCCCCGGTGCTGTCGCCGACATCATTGTCATTGACGCCGATGTGCCGTGGGTGCTGGATCCCGCAGACCTGAAGTCGCAATGCAAGAATACACCGTTCGACGAAGCCCGCTTCACGGGGCGCGTCGCACGCACTATTGTCGGCGGACGCACCGTTTACGAGCACGTCTGACGCGATAAGTGCGTCTCAGGGCACCGAAAGCGCGAAGCGCGTCTGCAAGCACGAAAGTGCGAAGCGCGTCTTAGAATAGAGGTCCAATGATCGTTCTCTACATATTCGCCGCCGCGCTAGGTTATTTCCTGGGCTCCGTCCCGTTCGGACTGGTGCTGACCAAGCTCGCCGGCACACAGGACATCCGTACCATCGGGTCCGGCAATATCGGCGCCACCAACGTGCTGCGCACCGGCCGCAAGGGCCTTGCCGCGGCGACGCTGCTGCTCGATGCCCTCAAGGGCACCGTCGCCGTGATCATCGCCGGCAGTGTCGGCGGTCCCGTCCCGGCCATGATCGCCGGTCTCTTCGCTTTCTTGGGGCACCTGTTCCCGGTCTGGCTCGGCTTCAAGGGCGGCAAGGGTGTCGCTGTCTATATCGGCATCATGTTCGGCCTGTACTGGCCGGCCGCCATCGTGTTCTGCCTTGCCTGGCTCGCCTGCGCCTTCACCTCGCGCTACTCGTCATTCTCCGCTCTGACTGCCAGTGCCATCACGCCGATCTTCCTGTGGTGGGCCAAGGCCCCGCAGCTCGCCGTGCTGGCCACCGCGCTGACACTGCTGCTGTGGTTCATGCACCGCGAGAACATCAAGCGATTGCTGAATGGCACCGAAGGCAAGATCGGCGCGAAGTAGTAGTTGCGGCATTAAGACATCAGAATCCACGACCAAGATCTCCCTGCACGACGACAATCCCACCAAACAAGTCTGCAAAGGCTCCACGCGTGCTTCATCTGCACAGGTCAAGCGGGCCGAACCTACCTCCCGTCGTGTTCCTGCATGCAATCGGAACCAGCGGCTGGATGTGGCAGGAGCAGATCGAGCAGTTGACGGATTTCGATTGTCTCATCCCCGATCTGCCGGGCCACGGGCACAGCCATGACGTCAGGTGGCGCTCGTTCGAGCAAGCCGCCGATCTCGTCGCGGAGATCATCCGTAAAAATGTACCGTCGGGGCACGCGCATGTAGTCGGTCTCTCGCTCGGTGCCTATGTCGGGCTCACGCTTCTGGCGCGACATCCCAGTGTGGTCGAGCGGGCCCTGTTGAGCGGGATCAACGTGTTGCCGCTCCCCAACAGATGGCTGATCGACGCCGCCGCCTATGCGATTGCGCCGTTGATCAAGACCCGGCTGTCTGCGCGCCTCAATGCGCGGGCACTGAACATTCCAGCGGATCGGTTCGAGGCCTATCGCCAATCGCTTCAGCCGTTGTCGATCCGAGACTTCATCGTAGCAAGCCACGACGCCAGCGCGTTTTCACTTCCCGCGAACGCGGCAGAAATCCAAACGCCGACGCTGCTCGTCGCGGGCGAACACGAACACCCCTTGATCCTCGCTTCAATGGCGCGGCTGCGCCAGGTGCTGCCGAATTCGCAGGCGCGGCTGGCCAAGGGCGTCGGCCATGCCTGGAATGGCGAACGACCTGACCTGTTCGCCGCCACCGTCAAGGCATGGTGCGCACAAAGCGAACTTCCCGACGAACTAATGAATTTGACGATGCAGTAGCCGAAGAAATAAGCGGCATTCTGATCGAGCCACACGGGCACCGTGGCCGTCATCATCGCCGGCAGTGTCGGCGGTCCCGTCCCGGCCATGATCGCCGGTCTCTTCGCTTTCCTGGGGCACCTCTTCCCGGTCTGGCTGGGCTTCAAGGGTGGCAAGGGCGTCGCCGTCTATATCGGCATCATGTTCGGCCTGTACTGGCCTGCCGCCATCGTGTTCTGCCTTGCCTGGCTCGCCTGCGCCTTCTCCTCGCGCTACTCGTCATTCTCGGCCCTGACCGCCAGCGCCATCACGCCGATCTTGCTGTGGTGGGCCAAGGCCCTGCAACTCGCCGTGCTGGCGTGCTGACGCTGCTGCTGTGGTTCATGCACCGCGAGAACATCAAGCGATTGCTGAATGGCACCGAAGGCAAGATCGGTGCGCAAAATTGAGTCAGGCCGCTTGGGCTTCGTGATCGTGAACAGTTGACGTCCTTCGCCGCCGTGCTGCCTGCACGGCCTGATCCCGATCCGGCATCACCGCTTTTGATGCCGATAACTGGATGCGAATGCCGCTTCGTCAGCTCCGAGCGAAGAAGTATTTGCTGTTGACTTAGAGCGCACTCTAACCTGTAGCAAGGTCAGCGTCGTGACGAGAAGACAGAACATGAAAATCGGAGAACTCGCAAAGCGCGCCGGCTTGTCAGCACACACGATCCGCTATTACGAGCGGATCGGGCTGCTTCCTGGCGCACCGCGCAATGCCTCCCGTCAACGCGAATATGACGCTTCCATCTTGGTGTGGATTGCCTTTCTCGGACGCCTCAGGACGACCGGGATGCCGATCCGCGACATGCTGCGATACGCTCAGCTGCGCGAGCGAGGTTCGCAAACTACGGAAGACCGCCGGCTCATCCTCGAGCAGCATCGGACCAATGTCCGTGCTCGTCTGGCCGAACTTCATGACTGCCTTGCCGTCCTCGACACCAAAATCGCCGGCTATTCCGGCCTGAACACGGTGGAGAAGGACAATGACGCTGCCACGGATCACCAGACACGGCACATCCGCAAAACGCTCGCGCGCCCCCTTAAAGGTTGAGATCACCCCGCAGGAGAACGCGGACGCTCCCGCCAGCGAAGACAGTCCGGCGGACAAAATTGCCTCCCGCCGCAATTTTCTCACAGCGCTCGGCGCAGCGGGGGCTTCGTTGGCCATTCCCGCGCAAGAAGCCGATGCAGGAACAACAGCAATGGGCAATGAGCGATTCGCACGCGGCTTCGACATACTGCGCAAGGTCGGCGGCGAGAATTTCGACGGCCCCGTCAACAGCCTGGCGGAAGTATCTGCGGATCTCGCGCGCTTCACTGTGGAGTATCCGTATGGCGATGTGCTGTCTCGGCCCGGGCTCGCGCTTCCGCTGCGACAACTTTGTACGGCGGCAATGCTGCTCGCCGATGGGAGTGCCCAGCCGCAACTGAAGTATCATATGGCGGGCTATCTCAATGTCGGCGGCGAGCCGCGCGTCCTCGTCGAACTGATGTTCGTTTCCGTCGCCTTGCTCGGTTTTCCTCCGACCATCAATGCGGTCGGGCTGTTGCGCAGCATTTTCGCCGAACGAAAGCTCGCTTTCGTGCCGGTCGAGCCCGCCACGGACGATGGCACCGGACGCGCGCAGAACGGCAGCGAAGCTGCAAGCCGCCTCACCGGCGGCGACATGCAGGCATATTTCGGTGAGTTTGAAAAAGCTTCGCCCGATCTGGCGCGGCTCTCGGTCGAATTCGCTTTCGGCGAAGCACTTTCCCGACAGGGGCTGGATTCGAAGGCCAAGGCGCTTGTGATCATTGCTATGTTGGCTGCAGGCGGCAATCGTGCCGCTGCCCTCCGCCGGCACATCCAAGGCGCGCTAGCCCAAGGCATAACGCGAGACGAAGTGGTCGAACTTTTGATGCAAGTCAGCGTCTATCGTGGCTTTCCGTGCGCCTTGAATGCCTTTGCGGTTGCCAAGGAAGCCTTTGGCGACACCGCCGCAAGCCAGCCGATATCGTTCCGCCCGGCTAATGCCGAAACCCGGCAGATGCGATTGGAGCGCGGACGCGCGGCGCTCGGAAAGACCTCGGGCGCATCCGGAGATGCCGTAGTCCGAAGCTTTGACGATATCGCCCCTGACCTCGGGCGAATGATTGTCGAACACTCCTATGGCGAGATCTTTTCGCGTACGGGGATAGACGCCAAGACGCGAGAACTAACCGCCTGCGCCGCCCTCGCCGCCGTTGGATCGAAGACCGCCGAGACACCGCTTCGCGTGCACATCAATGCCGCCCTGAATGTGGGAGCCAGCCGAGACGAAATTCTGGAGACATTGCTAAACCTAGCCCCCTATAGCGGCTATCCCGCCGTTCAGCAGGCGGTCCGGATCGCGGCTGAGGAATTCGGCAAACGAGGCTAGCCGCGACCAACCCGGCGTCGGTGTCAGTTTAAAACACCCGCGCGCCCTGCTTCGCGTCGAGATCGAATTCCCAGATCTCGACGCCGCGGCTGATCAGGTGGCCGTTGTTCTTGATATAGTGCGAGATCAGACTCACCTTCGAATGCGGGTGAAGATGTTTGAGTACGAACAGAATCTTCCGATAGTCGCGCGGCGCCGCACCGAACAGTAGCATGGCTTCGTTCATGCCGCGGATCTTGGCGCTCGGCCGATTGCCGGACACTGTCCAGGTGTAGGACTTGCATTCGACCAGGATGCGCGGGCTGGCGCTGCCAAGGTCAAAGCGCTTGTTCTTCTGCAGCCGGTGGCCGACGGGTACGACGAAATTGCGCGCAAGCTGCACGCCCTCGGAATGAAAGAAGATCTGCGCCGCTTCCTCGAACTCACGCCCAACGGCGGCGTTGCTCGATGCGCCGATCCGCTGGAAGTTGTTCACGTCCCAAAGCATTGCCATCACTGAACACAAGCCATCAGGGCTCACCCCTACTCTCGCACCTTAAGTGCGAATGTCAATTGAATGCATCCTTAAGTTGATAGATGCTCTCCACCGGGGGAGCATGGTTTGGACAGCATCTCACAGGGCAGCAGACAGCTCACGGACGCCCAGCGGCTCGACTGGCTGCGGCTGATCCGCAGCGACAATGTGGGGCCTCGTACTTTTCGATCGCTGATCAACCATTTCGGCAGCGCACGCGTCGCGCTGGAGCGACTGCCCGATCTGGCGCGCCGCGGCGGTGCGACCCGCGCCGGCCGGATCTGCAGCGCCGACGATGCACAGCGAGAACTCGACCTCGGACGCAAGATTGGCACCACGCTTGTCGCGCCCGGTGAGCCCGGCTACCCGCCGCGATTGGCGGGGATCGACGATGCACCGCCGCTGCTTGGCATCCGCGGCAAAGTGGACGCGCTGATGCGGCCGATGATCGCCATCGTCGGCTCGCGCAATGCGTCCGGCGCGGGACTGAAATTCGCGGAGAGACTGGCGCGCGATCTCGGCGACGCAGGCTTCGTGATCGTGTCGGGCCTCGCACGCGGCATCGATCAGGCCGCGCATCGCGCCAGCCTGAATGCAGGCACCGTCGCGGTGCTGGCTGGCGGTCATGACAAAATCTATCCGCCCGAACACGAGGACCTGCTGTTCGCCCTGCTGGACAACGGCGGCGCGATTTCGGAGATGCCGCTCGGCCATGTCCCGCGCGCCCGCGATTTTCCCCGCCGCAATCGTCTGATCTCGGGTGCAGCACTCGGCGTCGTGGTCATCGAAGCCGCCCATCGCTCGGGTTCGCTGATCACCGCACGAATGGCTGCCGAACAGGGCCGCGAAGTGTTTGCCGTGCCGGGCTCACCGCTCGATCCCCGCGCCGCCGGCACCAACGACCTCATCAAGCAAGGCGCTGCGCTGGTGACCGAAGCCTCCGACGTGATCAATGCCGTCATGCCGATCATGGAGCGGCCGATCGAATTGCCGAGCCGTGAACCTGATGACGTCACGTCATTCGATGAACCAGACAGCAGCGACCGCGCACGCGTGATCGCATTGCTCGGTCCAAGCCCGGTCGGCATCGACGACCTCATCCGCCTCGCCGGCACGTCGGCCGCCACCGTCCGCATCGTGCTGCTGGAGCTCGAGCTTGCCGGACGGCTGGAGCGTCATGGCGGCGGACTGGTGTCGATGATCTGAGGACTCAGTCCTCCGAATTGCGCCCGTCGAAGTTTTTCCGCGCCGTGTCGATATCGGGGAGATGCTGCTGCGCCCATGCGCCGAGTTTCATGACGGGATCGCTTAACCCACGGCCGAGCTCTGTCAGTTCATAGTCCACACGGGGCGGCACCGTCGGAAATACCGTGCGCGTGACCAAGCCGTCGCGTTCAAGCCCGCGCAAAGTCAGGGTCAGCATCCGCTGCGAGATGCCGCCGACCATCCGCTTCAACTCGTTGAAGCGCCGCGGCCCATCTCCGAGCAGCATGATCACCAGCACGCTCCATTTGTCGCCGACCCGCGCCAGCACCGAGGCGACGCCGCGACAGTCGCTCTCCTGATGCGGAATCGCCGGCAAAGCAGGCACCTTTTTGTGCTCGGGTTTCAAAATTGTGCCTTCTTGCGCAGTTTTTGACAGTCACTCATCTAGCGTCAGTTACAAACCTATACCAGGGATGACCCAGATGAAACTGCTCCATATCGATTCCAGCGTGCTCGGCCCCCACTCCGTCAGCCGGCAGGTATCCGCCGCCGTCGTCGACCGACTCGCGAAGGCCAATCCCGGCCTTGAAACCACCTATCGCGATCTCACCACCACGCCACTGGCGCATCTGTCCGGCTCCCATCTCGCCGTCGCGCAGGGCGCAGCGCCCGACGCCGCACTTCAGCCCGATCTCGCCGCCGGTAATGCCGTGCTTGAAGAGTTTCTTGCTGCCGATGTCGTGGTGATCGGCGCACCGATGTACAACTTCACCATTCCGAGCCAGCTCAAGGCGTGGATTGATCGCATCCTGGTCGCCGGCAAGACATTCAAATACGGCGACAAGGGACCCGAAGGCCTTGCGGGCGGCAAGCGCGTCATCGTTGCCATTTCACGCGGCGGCTTCTACGGCGCGGACATGCCGACGGCTGCCGGCGAACATCTCGAAACCTATCTGCGCTGGGTGTTCGGCTTCATCGGCGTCACCAATCTTGAATTCATCGCCGCCGACGGCATCATGATGGGGCCGGAGCTACGCGAGAAAGCCGTTGCCGGTGCCTTGCAGGCAGCGACGGATCTACACGCGGCTTAACTAATACGCGTCGTTCCGGGGCGCGTTTTCAGCGCAGCTGAATGCGCGAACCTCAGCCACTCCAATTGGAGCGGCGGGGGACCTCGAAATGAGATTCACATATCGAGATCCCGGGTTCATGCCGTCCGCTAAGCGTTCGGCCTGCCCCGGGATGACGATACGCGTTGCGATCATTCAGCTACGATACGCCGGTGCACCAGCCGGCGATGCCGTCGCACCGCCATCGACGAAGATCTCCGCACCCTGCACGTTCGATGAATCGTCGGATGCCAGGAACAGCACCGTCTTCGCAACTTCCTCCGGCTTGCCGAAACGACCTAGCGGAATGGTTTGCGACAGGCGCTTCTCGAACGCGTCAAATGCATCGCCGGCCGGCGCAACGCGATCCCAGATCGGTGTCGCGGTGGCGCCGGGCGAGACGACATTGACGCGGATGCTGCGTGGTGAGAGTTCGGACGCCATCACGCGCGCCATCGCGCGCACGCCGGCCTTGCTGGCGGCATAGGCGGCGTAACCGGGATTGCCGAGCACGGAGATCACCGAGCCGTTGAGAATGATCGACGCGCCGTCATTGAGATGGGCTGAAGCCGCCTGCACGGTGAAGAACACGGCGGTGATGTTGGTCTTCAGCACGGACTCGAAAACATCGAGCGCGGTGCCGCCCACCGGCGTGTGTGCGCTGATCCCTGCATTCGCGAACACGATGTCGAGCTTGCCGAATTTCTCGACAGCTTTGGCCACGGCATTCTCGGTGGCAGCGATGTCAGTCGCATCAGCGACGATGCCGATCGCATTCGGGCCGAGTTCGGCCACTACCGCGTCCAGCTTGGCCTTGTCGCGGCCCGTAATGGCCACCTTGGCACCCTCCGCCACGAAGAGCTTTGCCGTGGTTAGGCCAATACCGCTATTGCCGCCTGTGATGAGCGCCGTCTTGTTCGCTAAACGCATGATGATCTCCTGATGATCAAGTGGTTGCTTTTTAAAACCAGATTGCCATTTAGAGCGGATGGTTTCATAATGCAACCACCCTGTCCGTCGATCACGGATTTTCTTTTTCGCCGCTGGAAAGTCGCATGGCCAAACGCACCAGTCTAAAGGACTCCACCTGTCCCGTGGCCCGATCCATGGAGCTGATCGGGGACTGCTGGACGATGATGATCATCCGTGACGCCATGCTGGGCGCGCGCCGCTTTGGCGAATTCCAGAAGAGTCTCGGACTGGCGAAGAACATCCTCGCCATCAGACTGAAAACCTTGGTGGAGGACGGCATCCTGAAACTGGAGCCGGCAGCCGACGGCAGCGCCTATCAGGACTACGTGCTGACCGAGAAAGGCCGCGCCGTGTTCCCGATCATGGTGGCGCTACGCCAATGGGGCGAGGACTATGCGTTCAAGCCGGGCGAACCGACAACCATCATGGTCGATCGCAAGAACGGCAAGCAAATCAAGAAGTTGGAGCTCCATGCGGCCGACGGCAGGCTGCTCGGCTATAGCGACACGACGATCGTGCCCTCAACAGCCTGACGGCTTGCGTAAGCCCCGCAGCCGCAGGATCTCCTCGGTCTCCAGATGCGCCATGTCGAGGAGGTAAGCGAGCATGTCGTGGCGATGCTGGCGCGCCATCCGCGACAGATCCCGAACCGCACCCTTTATATAAAGTGCCGCCTCCTCCGGCCCGCCATCGCCCTGCGCAGGGTCATCCGGAATTGGCAGTGTCATGGGTATTCCCTGGCCGGACATTCCGGGCGACGTCAGCACCAACGAAGCATCAAATCTTACCCTTAAAAGTTGCATTTCACAACCCTTGGTAATTAATCAGGAACCCGCACCCGCAGCCATCAACAACTCACGATTTGACACGGGACCCCTTCGCACCCATGTTCGCCGCGAAACGGCTGGCGCGACTCTCGCAGACCCAAGCCGGATTCCCCCTTTAAGTTATTGGAATCACATGAATCTCGTCATTGTCGAGTCGCCTTCAAAGGCCAAGACGATCAACAAGTATCTGGGCAAGGACTATGAGGTCCTGGCGTCGTTCGGCCATGTCCGCGACCTTCCCGCCAAGAACGGATCGGTCGATCCCGACGCCAATTTCCAGATGATCTGGGAGATCGACCCCAAGGCCGCCAGCCGACTGAACGACATCGCCAAGGCCGTCAAAGGCGCCGACAAGCTCATTCTGGCGACCGACCCTGATCGCGAAGGCGAAGCGATTTCGTGGCACGTGCTCGAAGTTCTCAAGCAGAAGCGTGCGCTCAAGGATCAAAAGATCGAGCGCGTGGTGTTCAACGCGATCACCAAGCAGGCCGTGACCGATGCGATGAAGAACCCGCGCGAGATCGACGGTGCGCTGGTCGACGCCTATATGGCGCGCCGTGCACTCGATTATCTGGTGGGCTTTACGCTCTCTCCTGTGCTGTGGCGCAAGCTGCCCGGCGCGCGATCCGCCGGCCGCGTGCAGTCGGTGGCGCTGCGCCTCGTCTGCGATCGCGAGCAGGAAATCGAGAAGTTCATCCCGCGCGAATACTGGTCGCTGGTGACCACACTGGCGACGCCACGCGGTGAAAGCTTTGACGCGCGCCTCGTCGGCGCCGATGGCAAGAAAATCCAGCGTCTGGATATCGGCACCGGTGCCGAAGCCGAAGATTTCAAGAAGGCCATCGAAGCCGCCAACTTTACGGTCTCCACCGTCGATGCCAAGCCCGCGCGCCGCAATCCGCAGGCGCCCTTCACCACCTCGACGCTGCAGCAGGAAGCCAGCCGCAAGCTCGGTTTTGCGCCTGCGCACACCATGCGCATTGCGCAGCGGCTGTATGAAGGCATCGACATCGGCGGCGAGACCACCGGTCTCATCACCTATATGCGAACCGACGGCGTGACGATCGATCCGTCGGCGATCACGCAGGCCCGCTCGGTCATCGGCGAGGATTACGGCAAGCAATATGTGCCGGATGCCCCGCGCCAGTATACGAGCAAGGCGAAGAATGCGCAGGAAGCGCATGAAGCGATCCGCCCGACTGATATGGCGCGTCGCCCGGCCAGCCTGAAGGCCCGGCTCGATAGCGATCAGTATCGTCTCTATGAACTCGTCTGGATGCGCACTGTTGCGAGCCAGATGGAGTCCGCCGAGATGGAGCGCACCACGGTGGACATCACGGCCAGGGCTGGCGCGCGCGTGCTGGAGCTACGCGCCACCGGCCAGGTGGTGAAGTTCGACGGCTTCCTAGCGGTCTATCAGGAAGGCAAGGACGACGACGCCGACGACGAGGATTCACGCCGCCTGCCCGCCATGAGCGAAGGCGAAGCGCTAAAGAAAGAGAACCTCGCCGTCACCCAGCACTTCACCGAACCGCCGCCGCGCTTCTCGGAAGCGTCACTGGTGAAGCGCATGGAAGAGCTCGGCATCGGCCGTCCCTCGACCTATGCGTCGATCCTGGATGTGCTGAAGGCTCGCGGCTATGTGCGCCTCGAGAAGAAGCGCCTCTATGGCGAGGACAAGGGCCGCGTCGTCGTCGCGTTCCTCGAGAACTTCTTCGCCAAATACGTCGAGTACGACTTCACGGCTGCGCTCGAAGAGAACCTCGACAGGATCTCGAATAACGAGATTTCCTGGCAGCAGGTGCTGAAGGACTTCTGGGTCGACTTCATCGGCGCAGTGAACGAGATCAAGGATCTGCGCGTGGCGCAGGTGCTCGATGCGCTTGACGAGATGCTTGGCCCACACATCTACGCGCCGCGCGAAGATGGCGGCGACCCGCGCCAGTGCCCGACCTGCGGCACCGGCCGCCTCAATCTCAAGGCCGGAAAGTTCGGCGCCTTCGTCGGCTGCACCAACTATCCAGAATGCCGCTACACGCGTCCGCTCGCTGCGGACTCCGGTGCGAATGCTGACCGCGTGCTCGGCCCCGATCCGGTGTCGGGTCTCGAAGTCGCGGTGAAGGCCGGACGTTTCGGGCCCTACATCCAGCTCGGCGATGCCAAGGACTACGAGGAAGGCGAGAAGCCGAAGCGTGCCGGCATTCCGAAGAACACATCGCCCAGCGATGTCGAACTCGATATGGCGCTCAAGCTGCTGTCGCTGCCACGCGAGATCGGCAAGCACCCAGAAACCGGCGAGCCGATCACGGCCGGCCTCGGCCGCTTCGGACCGTTCGTGAAGCATGAGAAGACCTATGCCAGCCTCGAGGCCGGCGACGAGGTGTTCGACATCGGCCTCAACCGCGCGGTGACGCTGATTGCCGAGAAGATCGCCAAGGGACCATCAGGCCGTCGCTTCGGCGCCGATCCCGGCAAGCCGCTCGGCGACCATCCGACCCTCGGCGGCGTCGCCGTGAAGGGCGGGCGTTACGGCGCCTATGTCACCGCTGGCGGCGTCAATGCGACGATCCCGAGCGACAAGACGCAGGAGACCATCACGCTCGCCGAAGCCATCGCACTGATCGACGAGCGCGTGGCCAAGGGTGGCATCAAGCCGAAGCGCGGCGCCAAGAAAGCACCGGCGAAGAAGGCTGTCGCCAAGAAGGCCGACGCAGCCGAGAAGAAGCCGGCGGCCAAGAAGGCTGTTGCGAAGAAAGCCGCGGCAAAGCCAAAGGCTGAAACGGCTGCCGCCAGCAAGGCGCGCGCGCCGGTGAAGGCGAAGACATCGCCTGCCAAGAAGAAGGCCGCGAAAACGGTCGCGAAGAAGAGCGCTGGCTAGAACGGATAATTGTGAACAAGAAACGCGACAGCAGCTTTCCAACCAGGGATGCCATCGTCGCGTTTGTTCGCGCGTATCCCGGCAAGATCGGCACCCGCGAAATCGCGCGTGAATTCGGGCTGAAGAACGCCGCCCGCGTCGAGCTGAAGCGCATGCTGCGCGAACTCGCCGACGAGGGCGCCATCGCCAAAAAGGGCCGCAGCGTGCGCGAGCCCGCGGCGCTGCCGCCAACCGTGCTGGTCGACATCACCTCCAGGGATGCCGATGGCGAGTTGATCGCCACGCCGGTCGAATGGGACGAGGCCGACGGCGTCACGCCAAAAATCCGCATTCATACACCGCGCCGCCCCCTACCCGGCACCGCGGCCGGCGTCGGCGACCGTGCGCTGCTGCGCATCGAGAAGATCGAAAACGACGGTGAGTTACCCAGTTATCAGGGCCGCGTCGTGCGGGTGCTCGAAGGTGCCCGCACGCGCCTGCTCGGCATCTATCGCGCGCTGCCGAATGGTGGCGGACGATTGATCCCGGTCGACAAGAAGCAGGCCGGGCGCGAACTCAACATCGCGGCATCCGATGCCAACGGCGCCGAGGACGGCGATCTCGTCAGTGTCGATCTCATTCGCACCCGTGGCTACGGCCTCGGTTCCGGCAAGGTGAAGGAACGGCTCGGTTCGCTCTCCTCCGAGAAAGCGGTCAGCCTGATCGCGATCCATTCCCACGATATCCCGCAGGCATTCGCGCGCGACGCGTTGAAGGAAGCTGAGGACGCGAAACCTGCGACATTGCAGGGCCGTGAAGACTGGCGCGACGTGCCGCTGGTCACCATCGATCCGCCGGATGCGAAAGATCACGACGACGCCGTTTACGCGGAGCTCGATTCCGATCCGAACAATGCAGGCGGATACATTGTCAGCGTCGCCATCGCCGATGTCGCTTTCTATGTGCGTCCCGGCTCTGCGCTCGATCGCGACGCGCTGATCCGCGGCAACTCCGTCTATTTCCCCGACCGCGTCGTACCGATGCTGCCGGAGCGCATCTCCAACGACCTGTGTTCGCTGGTGCCGGGCGAGCCGCGCGGCGCGCTCGCCGTACGCATGGTGATCGGCGTCGATGGCCGCAAGAAGTCACACAGCTTCCACCGCATCCTGATGCGTTCGGCGGCCAAGCTGAATTACGCACAGGCGCAAGCCGCCATCGATGGCCATCCCGACGATACCACCGGCCCGCTGCTCGAACCGATCCTGAAGCCGCTCTATGCGGCCTATGCGCAGGTCAAGCTCGCGCGCGACGAACGCGATCCGCTCGACCTCGATATCCCCGAGCGCAAGATCCTGCTGAAGAAGGACGGTACCGTCGATCGCGTCGTCGTACCGGAGCGGCTCGACGCCCATAAGCTCATCGAAGAGTTCATGATCCTGGCCAACGTCGCCGCAGCCGAAACGCTTGAAAAGAAGGCTCTGCCGCTTATCTATCGGGTACATGATGAGCCTTCGGTGGAGAAGGTTCACAACCTGCAGGAATTCCTCAAGACCCTCGACATGCCGTTCGCCAAAGCGGGCGCGCTGCGGCCCGCGATATTCAACCGGGTACTGTCACAGGTCAAAGGTCAGGATTCCGAACCGCTGGTGAATGAAGTGGTTTTGCGCTCGCAAGCCCAGGCGGAATATGCCGCTGAGAATTACGGACATTTCGGTCTGAACCTGCGGCGCTACGCACATTTTACCTCACCTATCAGGCGATACGCAGATCTGATCGTGCATCGCGCACTGATCCGTGCGCTCGGGCTCGGCGAAGGCGAACTGCCCGAGACCGAAACCGTGGAAACGCTGAGCGAAATCTCGGCGCAGATTTCGGCCACCGAACGCCGGGCCATGAAGGCCGAGCGCGAGACCTCCGACCGGCTGATCGCGCACTTTTTGGCCGACAAGATCGGCGCCACCTTCCGGGGCCGGATCTCCGGCGTCACCAGGGCTGGACTCTTTGTCCGATTGACCGAGACCGGCGCCGATGGCCTGATCCCGATCCGCACGTTGGGCACCGAATACTTCAACTATGACGAAGCTCGCCACGCCCTCGTCGGTACACGCAGTGGTGCCATGCACCGGTTGGGCGACGTCGTCGATGTCCGTCTGGTCGAGGCAGCGCCCGTTGCAGGTGCCTTGCGGTTCGAAATGCTTTCCGAGGGCAGTACCGCCCCACGGAACCGCCGACGCGAACATGCCCGCAGCAATGACGCTGCAGACCGGCCGCGTCATCCGGGTGCCGATACTTCTAAAGCCAGGCCTTCTGGTGCGACGAAGTTCAAATCGTCGAAGAAGCTCAAGGCGCCCAAGAAGGCCAAGCCCGGTCGCAATGCGCGGCAGGCGGCCAAAGCTGACAAGGCTCGCGCCGGTGGCAACCCCGGCAAGCCGAAAAAGGGGTAATGTCATGATGACTTTGACCACACCGAAGATCTGGAGCGCGACGCTGGATTCCTCCGCCAAACGCAATGTGTGGACCGCGATGAAGCGCGGCTTCGCCTGCCGCTGCCCGAACTGCGGCGAAGGCAAGATGTTTCGCGCCTTCCTGAAAACCGCAGATCACTGCGACAAGTGCGGACAGGATTTCTCTGCACACCGCGCCGATGATCTTCCCGCCTATCTCGTGATCGTCATCGTCGGTCACATCGTCGTGCCGATCGCATTGTGGATCGAGACCAACTACTCGCCATCGGTCGCGCTGCAACTTGCGATCTACCTGCCGATCACGCTGATCGCGTCGCTGTTGCTGCTGCAGCCGGTCAAGGGCGCCGTGGTCGGATTGCAGTGGGCATTCCGCATGCACGGATTTGGCGACGGCCCGGCTGACTGATACGTTCTCCGTCCCCTTGAACAGCACGTAATAAGAAGAATTTCAGGAGACGGAATGAGCGACGCAGTCGAGATCGGCAAGGAAGCCGACCACCATCCCTATAAGCGTCCGCGCGACGCTGCGACCCTGATGCTGGTCGATCGCTCCGGCCCGATTCCGAAAGTGCTTGTCGGCAAGCGTCACGACAAGGTTGTGTTCATGCCCGGCAAGTTCGTCTTCCCCGGCGGCAGTGTCGACACGACCGACAACAAGATTCCGGTGGCTGCACCTTTGCCGCCGGAGCTTGAAGCCAACCTCATGAAGGGCAGCCCGAAGACGCCGCCATCGCGCGCGCGTTCGCTCGCTGTCGCCGCCATCCGCGAAGCCTGCGAAGAAACCGGCCTCTGCCTCGGCCGCAAGGTCGATGGCGCGACCAGGAAGCTCCCCGGCGTATGGGAAGCCTTCAGCGATGCAGGTCTCCTGCCCGATCCCTCCGGCCTGTTCCTGATTGCGCGCGCCATCACACCACCCGGCCGTATCAAGCGCTTCGATACGCGTTTCTTCACAGCTGACGCATCATCGATCGCGCATCGCGTCGAGGGCGTCGTGCATGCCGATGCCGAACTGGTGGAACTGGTCTGGGTCGAACTCGGCTCCGCGCACCTCGCCGACGCGCACGCAATGACCAAGAACGTGCTTAATCAATTGCAGCAGCGTCTCGCCACAGGCCCGTTGCGTCACGACGCGCCACTGCCCTTCTTTCATTGGTACAGCGGCAAGATGCAACTCGACATGCTGCCCGGCGAAAGCTGAGTTAATCAAATAAGAGGGCTCGCTTTTCGACCTATTCTAATTCTAACTGTTTCCTTAGTGGGATAACTGGTGTGGCGCGGTAGGCTACCGTTGTCTTGCTCACAGGAATTCCCAGTTATGGGACAGATGAATTGGACGCCGCAGGTCGAGTCTTCGACATTTACGCGCGCGTCACTGGAATATCGTCGCAAGGCGTCGGCCCTCAGCCAGCGCGCGAGCGTGGAAGGTGACCCGCGCAAAGTTCGCGCATTGCTGCAACTCGCCATCTCGTGGATTCAGGTTGCTAAAAACGAAGAGCTGATGGCGAGCGAGTATCGCGCCAGCGCGCACATGCACAGTTTCTGACATGAGAAGACGCCGCATATGCGGCGCCTTCCTGATCTGCTAGGCCCATCGTCAGATCTGAGCGAGGCCACCGTCGACGAACAATTCTGCGCCGGCGACGAAGCTGGAATCGTCCGATGCCAGGAACAGAACCGCCTTCGCGACTTCGTCCGCGGTGCCGAGGCGACCCAGTGGCACCAGCGTCTTGAGGAAGCCCTTCACGTCATCATTCGCGAATACGTCCAGGCCAGGCGTCTGGATTGGTCCGGGGCTGACGACATTGACGCGGATCCGGCGTGCCTTGAGATCGGCGGTCCAGCTGCGCGCAAAGGAACGGATCGCAGCTTTGGTCGCATTGTAGACGCTGAAGGACTCCATGCCCTTCGATCCCGACACCGAGCCGGTGAGAACCACCGAGGCACCGTCGGAGAGCAGCGGCAGTGCCTGCTGCACCGTGAACAAAACACCCTTCACATTGATGTCGAACATCTTGTCATAGACGTCCTCGGTGATCTGGCCGAACGCGCTCAATTCATAGCCGCCGGCATTGGCGAACAGCACATCGATCTTGCCCTTGGCAGCCTTCACCGTATCGAACAGATGCGCGAGATCGGCGAGCTTGGCTGCGTCCGCACGCACACCGACGGCCTTCGGACCGAGCTGCTTCACGGCGGCATCGAGCTCGGCCTGGCGGCGGCCGGTGATGAACACGGTGGCGCCTTCGTCGATAAAGCGCTGCGCGGCGGCCAGACCGATGCCGGCGCTGCCACCGGTGACGACTGCGATTTTACCTTCGAGTTTGCGGGTCATGATGCTCTCCGTCTGATTTGGGGCGGCGCCATCGCCGTCCGACATGGAGAACATCCTCCATTCGCTCATTAGCGGTTATGGGCTTGTTCGGATATTATTTATCCGTATTTTGGATGAATGACCGATACAGTTGCCCTTTTCCAGGCTTTCATCCGCGTCGTCGAAGCGGGCTCATTCACCCGTGTGGCTGAGGAGCAGAATTCCAGCCAGCCGACCGTCAGCCGCCAGGTGGCAACGCTGGAAGACCATCTCGGCACTCGATTGTTCACCCGTACCACGCGCAAGCTGACGCTCACCGATGACGGCCGCAGTTTCTACGAGCGAGCCAAACTGGCGCTGGAAGCCGTTGCCGAGGCCGAGGGCGCGGTGGGACGCCGCCGGGCCAGACCATCAGGCACGTTGCAACTGGCCCTCCCCGTGGTGTTCGGACGGCTGCGGGTGATCCCGCATCTGAAGGGGTTTCTGGCGCGCTACCCCGACGTCAGTGTCGACCTCGTAATGAGTGACGGCTTCAGCGATCTGGTCGAGGACGGCATCGATCTCGCGATCCGCTCCGGCGTCGTAACCGACCCGAACCTGATCGCCCGGAAGATCGGCGTGACACGCCGCATCCTGGTGGCCTCGCCGTCCTATCTGCGCGGCAAGACGCTGCCTGCGCATCCGAACGATCTCATCGGGCATGATTGCATCCCCTATACGCGCTTCACCGGCGGCGTGACCTGGCGCTTCGAAAGTCCGGACGGCCCGATCGCCATCGAAGCCACGGGACCGGTGCGCACCCAGAGTTCGGAAGGCATTCGCGAAGCCGTGATGTCCGGCCTCGGCATCGGGTTTGTGCCGATCTGGCATTTCACCGATGAGATCGAGACCGGTCGTCTCATTGTGCTGCTCGAAGCCTTCGAACCGAAACCGGTGCCAATCAGCGCGGTCTATCCCTCGCGCCGCTTCGTGCCGCAGAAGACCCGCGCCATGATCGACTACCTGGAAACGCAATTCGCGATGGACCCGACGGTCAATCCGAAGCGGGTGTAGCCGGTCACACCCAGCCCCAAGCTCGTCGTTCCGGGGCGCGCCCTTGCGCGACCCCGGAATCCCGACATGTTCATCACTCCGGGATTCCGGGTTCGCCCACGAAGACGTGGACGCCCCGGAATGACGAGCGGAAATGTGCTCCGAGCGTTCAGCAAATCGCAAAAATCTTCTCGCAGGATATGATGGCTTTCCCTGCGCATGTCCCTATCTGTTCCCGACCAGCATCACGGGGAATTCCAGATGGCGAAGCGTCAGTTGAAGCTCGGGGCCTTCATGCGCCCGATCAGCATCCATACCGGCGCATGGCGCTATCCCGGCGCTCAGCCTGACGCCAACTTCAACTTTCCCTTCCTCAAACAGATGATCCGGAAGCTCGAGGCCGGCAAGTTCGACGCCTTCTTCATGGCCGATCATCTTGCAGTGCTGAACATGCCCGTCGAGGCGCTGAAGCGCAGCCACACGGTGACATCGTTCGAGCCCTTCACGCTGCTATCGGCGCTGGCTGCCGTCACCGACAATATCGGCCTCGTCGCCACCGGCTCCACCACCTTTGACGCGCCCTATCACGTCGCCCGCCGCTTTGCGTCGCTGGATCACATCTCGGGCGGCCGCGCCGGCTGGAATATCGTCACCACATCGAATCCCGATGCCGCGCTCAACTTCGGCCTGGACGATCACATGGAGCATGCCGAGCGCTACAAGCGCGCACGCGAATTCTACGACGTCGTCACCGGCCTGTGGGATTCCTTCGCCGACGATGCCTTCATCCGTAATGTCGAGACCGGCATCTTCATGGATCCCGAGAAGATGCATGTGCTCGATCACAAGGGCCCGTATCTCTCGGTCCGCGGCCCGCTGAATATCGCCCGGCCCGTGCAGGGCTGGCCGGTGATCGTGCAGGCGGGCGCATCGGAAGACGGCAAGCAGCTCGCCGCCGAAACAGCAGAAGCCGTGTTCACCGGCGGCGGTCCGATCGGCGAAGCGCAAAAGCTCTATGCCGATATCAAGGGCCGCATGGCCGCGCTCGGCCGCGACCGCGACCATCTCAAGATCCTGCCCGGCGCCTTCGTGGTGGTCGGCGACAGCGTGGATGAAGCCAAGGAGAAACGCGCGCTGCTCGACAGCAAGGTGCATTACGCCAACGCCATCGCCTCGCTCTCGATCAACCTCGGCACCGATGCCTCTGTCTTCGACCCCGATGGCCCGCTGCCCGAGATTCCCGAAACCAATGCCAGCAAAAGTGGCCGGGAGCGCGTCATCGCCCTCGCCCGGCGCGAGAACCTGACCGTGCGCCAGCTTGCGCAGCGCCTCGGCGGCTATGGCGGCTCCGCCTTCGTGGGCACGCCCCAGACCATCGCCGACGAGATGCAGGAATGGCTGGAAACCGAGGCCTCCGACGGCTTCAACATCATGTTCCCCTATCTGCCGGAGGGGCTGAACGACTTCGTCGACCGGGTGATCCCGGAACTCCAAAAGCGCGGGATTTTCCGCAGGGAGTATGAAGGCCGGACGCTCCGCGAGAATTTGGGGCTACCACGGCCCGAAAACCGCTTCTTTCCGGGTTAAGACCCGCAAATCCCCGGATTTACCACCCCGGAAAACCTTGACTTTGGGGCGTTCGGGGCTAGGTTGCGCCCCAACACGGCCAGTTCTCTGGCTGTCACCCGATTCCCGACATTCAGAGGTTCTACCATGGCCAAAGCGGTCACCATCAAGGTCAAGCTCGTTTCCACCGCGGACACCGGCTTCTACTACACCGCCAAGAAGAACTCGCGCACCATGACCGACAAGATGGTCAAGAAGAAGTACGACCCGGTCGCGCGCAAGCACGTCGAATTCAAGGAAGCCAAGATCAAGTAAGCGCTGAATACAGCCGCTGACGGATTTTGAACGGGGCCCTTTCGGGCCCCGTTTTCTTTTAACCTCTCCTCGCTCTTTTGCGGGGCGAGGTTAAGTAAGAAGCCCAGCTCAATCGTTTCAATTTTAGCGATCCGCGCAGCGCCACGTTTACCCTGCCACAACTATGGCGGGCATGAAGCCTGCGATTGAAACGGTATTCACGTCATTTCGTGCGACAAGTCGGTATCATTCGACGCAATTGATTTGCATCGGGAGCGCCCCTTGTCTTTCCGCGACACAGACACGACGGCTGGCCAGTTCACGTCTGCGGTGTCTCTAGCGGGCGTTTTCGTCCGCTACGCATTCTATTTTTTCGGAATGATTGTATTCGGCCTCATCGCCTTCGGAATGATCTGGCTCTGGAGCAATCGCGTCCAGGTGGTGGAGACCAAGCCGGGCTTCAGGATCACCGACGGCAGCTTCGGCCGCCTACCCGTCAGCTCCGATGTCATCACCAGCGGTTTGGTTGGCCGTGTCGAGATCATGCAATACGGTGCACTGGATCATCGCGGAATCGATCTCACAGTGGCGGTCGCATTCCCGCCTCCGGGCGGCGTCCAGACCCGGCCGACTTTCGAGCCGCGCGACACAAAGCTTTTGCGTAACATGCGCTTCCAGACGCTCTACACTCACTTCGATCTGGAAACACGCTACGGCCCTGTGCATGCCGTCGAAACGCGCGTCGAGACCGATGGCCGCTGGAAACAGTGCCTCGCCTTCAGCTCGCGCTTCGATACCAGAGCCGTATTCCTGAGTGGCTGGACCTGCGACGCCACCGGCACCAAGCCGGGCGCAGACGCCCTCGCCTGCGCACTCGACAAACTTGTGATCGACAAGGAATTGCCGACAAAAGAAGCCGACGCGTATCTGCGCGCACGCATGACGCGCCCCGCTTACTGTGCGGCCCGGCAGGTCACACAGACCTTCGATACGGGATCACGCCCAATCTCGCCGCCGTCGCGATGGTCGCAGCCATCGGCCAGAACGCGTCTCTGATATAATTTAAGCGGCCGCAGCAACCACGCGGTTGCGGCCGTCGTGCTTGGCGCGATACAGCGCCACATCGGCACGCTTGAGCACGTCGGCGACGGGCTCGCCCTTCTTCTCCAGCGTCGACAATCCGATCGAGATCGTGACCTCGATGCGCTTGTTGCCCTTGTCGATGGAGAACGGTTCGCCGGCGATCGAACGACGCAGACGCTCGGCCACCATGCTGGCGACGTGCATGTCGGTCTCGGGCATGACGATGACGAATTCCTCGCCGCCGTAGCGACAGGCCAGATCGATGCCGCGGATCGACTTGCGAATGCGCACGGCGAATTCGCGCAGCACGTCGTCACCGCAATCATGACCATGATTGTCATTGATCGACTTGAAGAAGTCGATGTCGAGCATCATCAGCGCCAGCGGCTTACCGCGGGTCGCCGCCTGCTCTGCCAGCGTTTCCAGATGGCTTTCCATGTAGCGGCGGTTATGCAGCCCGGTCAGACCGTCGGTGATCGCGGCTTCGATGGAGTGCTGAACGTTGTCGCGCAGATGGTCGGTGTAACGGCGACGGCGCACCTGCGTGCGGGCGCGGGCCAGCAGCTCGTTCTTGTCCACCGGCCGCATCAGGTAGTCGTTGACGCCGATCTCGAGACCGCGCAGCAGCCGCGGATTGTTGTCGGCATCGGCAATCGCGAGAATCGGAATCTGCCGCGTGCGCTCCAGCGAGCGCGCCTGGCTGCACAGCCGCAATCCATCGTAATTCTCGAGGCTTAGCGACACGATGAGCAGATCGTAATTGCCCTCGGCGGCATGAAACAGCGCCTCGGCCGGATTGGGTTCGACATCGACGGTGTGTTCGGCCGACAGGACCGGCGCCAGCCGCTCATAGGACGATGGACGATCGTCGACCAGCAGGATGCGTCCGCCCACACCCAGATCAGACACGGCGCTGCGCTCGGGCGCCTGCACGCCGATTTCCAGCGAGGTGATGGCGCGCATGCGCAGCTCATCGGTCATCATCTTCAGACGCGTCAGCGAGCGCACGCGCGCCACCAACACGGCATCAGCGACGGGCTTGGTGAGAAAGTCATCGGCGCCGGCTTCCAGACCGCGCACGCGATCGGACGGCGAATCCAGCGCGGTGACCATGACCACGGGAATAAAATGCGTCTTTGGATTGGCCTTCAGGCGACGGCAGACTTCGAAGCCGTCCATGTCGGGCATCATGACGTCGAGCAGGATCAGGTCGCATTCGGAACGCGCGCAGACTTCCAGCGCCTGTGCACCGTTGGACGCGGTGATGACGTCGAAGTATTCCGCCGAGAGACGGGCTTCCAGAAGCTTCACGTTGGCGGGGATGTCATCGACGACAAGAATACGCGCTGACATAGGGAACTCCCTAACCGATGAACCGACGCACGGTTTCGATAAATTTTCCGACCGAAATGGGCTTTGACAAATAGGCTTCGCAGCCGCCTTCGCGGATACGTTCTTCGTCGCCCTTCATGGCGAAGGCTGTGACGGCGACGACGGGGATCATGCTGATCGCAGGATCCTTCTTGATCCAGCCGGTCACTTCGAGACCGGAGACCTGCGGTAGCTGAATATCCATGAGGATGAGATCGGGGCGGAGCGAGCGGACAAGATCGAGCGCTTCATAGCCATTACTCGTGCCGACTGTCTGATAGCCATGGGCTTCCAGCAGGTCACGGAAGAGCTTCATGTTGAGCTCGTTGTCCTCCACGATCAGGACGGTTTTTGCCATCCCGCCCTCCAATCCAGAACCCGAGCGTTCTTGTTTCGCGGAGCATGATTGCCCTGCGTCACCGGCCAATGTGATGTTCGAAGCGAACTTCCAAATTCACTTCGGCCACCCCGCCGAAGTGCCCGTGTACCGCGCGTATCCCTGCAACTGGAATCGCCCCGGTGACTCGGGCATGATGACTTAAAATAGAGACGATAAGTTACGGAAAGGCAAACACGCGTGATGAAAAAACCCCAGCGCCACCCCAGCGAAGTCGCTGAAATCGTTGCGATTCAGGCGCTATCCTTCGTTGCCGGGGAACCCGAGCGGCTGGGCCTGTTCCTGTCCGAGAGTGGAATCGGTCCGGAGACTCTCCGCTCGGCTGCAAAGGATCCACAGTTCCTCGTCAGCGTGCTCGATTTCGTGCTGCGCGACGACGAGACCGTGAAGGCGTTTTCGGCGTCATCGCAACTGGACCCGACTACGATCGCCGCCGCGCGGCAGGCGCTCGATCCTCGCGGGCAGGACTTTACGTGAGTCCCTCTCCGGCAGAGCTGAGCGGACCGCGCTGCTTCTGCCGGGATTGCCTTGTCGATCTGGATGCACGCGTCAAGCGCTGCACGTCATGCGGGTCGCCGCGCCTGGTGCGACACCACGCGCTGCCGTCGCTGACGCTGGCACATATCGACTGCGATGCGTTCTACGCCACCGTCGAGAAGCGCGACAATCCCGACATCGTCGATCGGCCCGTCATCATCGGCGGCGGCAAGCGTGGCGTGGTGTCCGCGGCCTGCTACATCGCACGCACCTACGGCGTACGCTCGGCTATGCCGATGTTCAAGGCGCTCGATCTCTGCCCCGACGCCGTCGTGGTACGGCCCGACATGGCGAAATATGTCCGCGTCGGCCGCGAGGTCCGCCATGCCATGCAGGCGCTGACGCCGCTGGTCGAACCATTGTCGATCGACGAAGCCTTTCTCGACCTGTCGGGCACGCAGCGCGTCCACGGCATGATCCCGGCCAAGGTGCTGGCGAAATTCGCCGCCGATATCGAGCGCACCGTCGGCATCACGGTTTCGGTTGGCCTGTCGGTGAACAAGTTCCTCGCCAAGATTGCCAGCGATCTCGACAAGCCCCGCGGCTTCGCCACGCTCGATCAGGAAGACGCCGTCGCCATGCTCGCCGACAGACCCGTCAGCTTCATCTACGGCGTCGGCCCGGCGACCGCGGAGAAACTCTCGCAGCGCGGCTTTCGCAAGATCAGCGATCTACAGCGCGCCGATGAGATCGACCTGATGAAACAGTTCGGCGGCGAAGGCCGCAGGCTGTGGCGCCTGGCGCGCGGCATCGACGATCGCCTCGTCGTCGCCGATCGCGGCGCCAAAACGATTTCCAACGAGACGACGTTCAATGAGGACATCCGCGACTACGCCACGCTGGAAAAGATCCTGTGGCGATTGTCGGAGAAGGTCTCCTCACGACTGAAGAGCAGCGAATTGTCCGGCACAACGGTGACGCTGAAACTCAAGACCGCGGATTTTCGCCAGCGCACCCGCTCGCAGTCGATCCAATCGCCGACGCAGATGGCGGCGCGGATCTTCGATATCAGCCGCGAGATGCTGGCAAAGGAAATCGACGGCACCGCCTTCCGCCTGATCGGCACCGGCGTCAGCGCGCTGAAGCCCGGCGCGGAAGCCGGCGACGACAACATGCTCGACCGCCGCTCGTCCCATGCCGAACGCGCGATGGACGACCTCAGGAAGAAGTTCGGCAGCGCCGCGGTGATCCGCGGCATCGCCTATAACGGGCCGCAGAAGCCAAGGACATAATCCCCATAGGGATTGCGAACTTGTGATGTGCCCGGGCTTCCCACGCTGTGGTGGCCGTGAGATGGTCGAATATGGATCTTCGTCGACTCCTGAAATTCTTTCTAGCGATTGTCGTGACCATCGGCCTCTCGATGGCGCCGGTGGTGACTCCGGCGGCTGCCAACGGGCCGTCGGCGACGATGACCGACATGTCGGCGATGTCTGGAGACATGCCCTGCTGCCCATCCGAACAGAAGAGTAAGGATTGCCAGGACTGTCCACTTCTCGCGATTTGTGCGTTGAAGACTGCCCAGGCGGGGCCCACCCTGGCGCCACCCATGACGGTTCGCCACGCCGTCCGAACCTACCACTCGGTGCTGAATGACGCGCTGACCGATGGCGTCAACCGCCCGCCTCCAGACCACCCTCCTCGCATTTCGATCTGAGCGGCGCTGAGCGCCGTCGCTGCCGCGTGCCTCCTGGCGCGTGGATGACGCATGCCGTTCGCGGCACATCAGATTCAATCGAGGATACCAAACCATGAAGACGTCTCACTCCCCGCGCGCCTTACGGGCTGCGTTGATCGCTGTCGCTTTGGGCGGCGCAAGCACGGCTGCACTGGCTGACATCAAGGACTACACGTTCGAGCTCGTCGATCAGTCCGTTCAGGCCGGCCCCGACAAGACTATCACCGTCCGCCTGATGAACATCAGGACCGGCAAGCCCGTGCCGGATGCTGTCATTTTCGCAACCCGTCTCGACATGGCTCCTGACGGCATGCAGGAGATGGCCACCAAGGTCACGCCAGTATCGGGGGCCGAGCCCGGCACCTACAAGTTCAAGGCCACTTTCGGGATGGCCGGTCGCTGGCAGCTTTCTCTCGGCGCCAAAGTGCAAGGAGAAACCGGCTCCGTCGAGAACAAGCTCGTCATCACGGCGCAGAAATGAACCGCGCCGTTTTAGCTGGCACCGCCGCCGCGTTCATCACGGCGGCGGTAGGTGGATTCATCGTCGCGCAGCGACCGTTGACGCATACCCTCGCCTTAGTCACCCCCGCCGATGCGCAGGAAGCCCGCGCGCCTATCTACTATCAGGATCCGGATGGAAAGCCGGCTTATTCGCTGACGCCGAAGAAAACGGCATCAGGTCGCGACTACCGCGCCGTGCCCGCCGGAGCCGACGTCAGCTTCGAAGACCTCACGGAGACCATGCCGATTTCGGAGCCAGTGTCGACTGGCACCGACGCGAGCCGCAAGATCAAGTATTACCGCAATCCGATGGGACTGCCGGACACGTCACCAACGCCGAAGAAGGATTCCATGGGGATGGATTACATCCCGGTGTTCGACGGCGACGATTCCGACGATGGATCAGTCAAGCTTTCTCCGGGCAAGATACAGCGCACGGGCGTGAAGTCCGAGCCAGCCGCCAGGCGCGTGATCCGGACGACGATCCGTGCACCCGGCACGATCCAGCTCGACGAGCGGCGCATCTCCGTGATCTCGATGCGCGCGGAAAGCTGGGTGCAGAAGGTTGCCGACGTCACCACCGGCACAAAGGTCCGCAGCGGGCAGCCTTTGATGGATATCTACAGCCCCGCGATCTCGTCCGCTGCGGCGGAATACGTCGCCACCATCACGTCGAAGACGACGGGCGGCGACGGACTGTATGGGCGCGGGTCGCGTCAGCGGATCATGAATCTCGACGTTCCGGACACGGTGATTGCCGAAATCGAGAAGAGCCGCATCGTCCCGATCTCCATCGCATGGGCCGCGCCGCGGGACGGCATCGTTCTCGAGCGCAACGCCATCGAAGGAATGCGCGCGCAACCCGGAGACATCCTCTTTCGTATCGCCGACACCTCGCTCGTCTGGGCGATGGTCGATGTCGCGGAACGCGATCTTGGAGCCGTCGCCGTCGGACAGCCGGTGAACGTCAGGACGCGCAGCCCTTCCGGCAGGCAGTTTGCAGGCAAGGTCAACGTGATCTACCCGCAGGTCAATCGCGAGACCCGGACAACACGCGTCCGTATCGAACTCGCGAACGCCGATCTCGCTCTGCTACCGGACATGTATATCGACGCTTCGATCGAGACCGGAAGTGCGGATCCGGCGGTGTCCATCCCGGAGAGCGCTGTGATCGACACCGGCACCCGGCAATCGGTGTTCATTGACAAAGGACAGGGCCGCTTCGAACCGCGCGGCGTCGAGCTGGGCCGTCGCGGCGGCGGCTACGTCGAAATCCGCGAGGGAGTCGCAGACGGCGAACCAGTCGTCATTTCGGCCAATTTCCTGATCGATGCAGAAAGCAATCTGAAGGCCGCACTGAAGGGCTTTTCCGACGCGAGGAGCCCACAATGATCGCCCGCATCATCGCATGGTCGGCGCGCAATCTGCTGCTGGTGTTGTTCGGCACAGGGTTCGCCGCAGCCGCGGGCATCTATGCGCTGGCGCATCTGCCGCTCGACGCTATCCCGGATCTCTCCGACACGCAGGTCATCGTCTATACCGAGTACCCCGGCCAGGCGCCGCAGGTGATCGAGGATCAGGTCACCTATCCGTTGACGACGGCAATGCTCACAGTGCCGAAGTCGAAAGTTGTGCGCGGGTTCTCGTTCTTCGGCGTGTCGTTCGTCTATGTCATCTTCGAAGACGGGACCGACATCTACTGGGCCCGGTCGCGCGTTCTCGAATTCCTGAACGGAGCCACGTCCCGCCTGCCCGCCGGCGTCACGCCGACGATGGGCCCCGACGCCACCGGCGTCGGCTGGGTCTACCAGTACGCGGTGATGTCCAAGGAATTGAACCTTGCTGACACGCGGGCGATCCAGGACTGGAATCTGAAGTTTGCGCTCGCCAAAGCCGAAGGCGTCGCCGAAGTCGCCAGCGTCGGTGGCTTCGTCAAGCAATATAACGTCGTGCTCGATCCGCTTCGGATGCGCGACCTCGGCATCACCATGCAGAAGATGCGGGATGCCATCCGCGCCAGCAACGCCGATGTCGGCGGTCGCACGGTGGAGCTGTCCGAATTCGAATATGTCATCCGCGGCAAGGGCTATCTGAAGTCGATCAATGATCTCGGCAATGTCGTGCTCAAGACGAACAACGGCACGCCGGTCCTGCTGCGCGACGTGGCGCGCGTCGAACTCGGCCCCGACGAGCGGCGCGGCATCACCGAACTGAATGGTGAAGGCGAAGTCGCCAGCGGCATCGTGCTGCAGCGTTTCGGCGTCAACGCCCTCGACGTCATCGAGAACGTCAAGAAGCGCTTCAAGGAGATCGCCAGCAGTCTGCCGAACTCCGTCGAGATCGTTCCGGTTTACGATCGCTCGAACCTGATCAACGCCGCCATCGCGACGCTCAAGCACACGTTGTTCGAAGAAAGCGTGGTCGTCGCCCTCGTCTGCATTTTGTTCTTGCTGCATGTCCGCAGCGCGCTGGTCGCGATCCTCATGCTGCCGGTCGGCGTGCTGATGGCGTTCAGCGCCATGAAACTGCTCGGTCTTGGCTCCAACATCATGAGTCTCGGCGGTATCGCGATCGCCATCGGTGCCATGGTCGATGCCGCCATCGTCATGATCGAG
This sequence comes from Tardiphaga sp. 813_E8_N1_3, assembly GCF_051811025.1. Taxonomy (NCBI): domain Bacteria; kingdom Pseudomonadati; phylum Pseudomonadota; class Alphaproteobacteria; order Hyphomicrobiales; family Nitrobacteraceae; genus Tardiphaga; species Tardiphaga sp. 813_E8_N1_3. The sequence continues at coordinate 2,117,562 of NZ_JBPWQE010000001.1, read as the reverse complement.
AACGCCCACAAGCATCTTGAACGCGCAGACCCCGGCAAATCACGTGTGGAAGTCCTGATCGAGGCAGCCTCCGAGGTGGGCCCGGCGTTGTTCTTCAGCCTGTTGATCATCACCGTGTCGTTCATGCCGATCTTCACGCTGGAATCTCAGGAAGGACGTCTGTTCAGCCCTCTGGCGTTCACCAAGACGTTTTCGATGGCAGCCGCCGCCATCCTGTCGGTGACGCTGGTCCCGGCCCTGATGATCATCTTCGTTCGCGGCCGGATCGTTCCGGAACACAAGAATCCGATCAACCGCTTTCTGATCTGGGTCTACCGGCCTGTCATCACCGCTGTGATGCGCGCGAAGACGCTGGTTGTGGTGCTCGCACTCGCCGTTCTCGCGGCGAGTATCTGGCCGGCCCGTCAGCTCGGGACCGAGTTCATGCCCAGTCTCAACGAGGGCACGCTCATGTATATGCCGACGACGCTGCCGGGCATCTCCGTCACCAAGGCGGGAGAACTGCTGCAGATGCAGGACAGGATCATTCGGTCGTTTCCGGAGGTGGTTTCGGTCTACGGCAAGGCGGGGCGCGCTGCCACGGCGACCGATCCCGCCCCCTCCGAAATGTTCGAGACGATCATCAACCTCAAACCGAAGGAAGAGTGGCGAACCGGTCTCACGGTCGATGGACTGATCGCCGAGATGGACAAGGCGCTGCAGTTTCCGGGCGTGTCGAATGCCTGGACCATGCCGATCAAGGCCCGTATCGACATGCTGTCGACTGGCATCCGCACGCCCATCGGCGTGAAGGTGATCGGCACCGACCTAGTCGAGATCGACCGGCTTGCCAAGCAAATCGAGCAGGTACTCAAGGCGGTGCCGGGCACGTCGTCGGCCTATGCCGAGCGCGGCATCGGCGGCTACTATCTGGACGTGACGCCAGATCGCGAGGCATTGGCGCGCTACGGCATCATGATCCAGGACGTCCAGGACGTGATCGGAATCGCGCTCGGCGGCCAGACGGTGACAACGACCGTGGAAGGCCGGCAACGCTTCACCGTCAACATGCGGTACCCCCGCGACCTCAGAGACAGCCCGCAGGCCATCGCCAGTGACGTGCTGGTGCCAATGCCCGGCGGTGGCGCGGTCCCGCTCGGCGAAGTAGCCAGGATTGCGCTGGCGAGAGGGCCGACGTCGATCCGGACGGAGAACGGACAGTTGGCCACCTACATCTATGTCGACATCCGCGACCGCGACCTCGGCGGCTACGTGGCCGACGCGCAGCGCGCGGTCCAGGCGAGCATTCAATTCCCGCCCGGCTACTACGTGATGTGGAGTGGCCAGTACGAATATCTCGAACGTGCGACGGCGCGCCTGAAGATCGTCGTGCCGGTGACGCTGCTGATCATCTTCCTGCTGCTGTACCTGAACTTCCGGTCGATCACCGAAACGATGATCGTCATGCTATCGCTGCCGTTCGCGCTGGTCGGCGGCCTCTGGCTGATGTGGTGGCTCGGTTTCAACCTGTCGGTTGCGGTCGTCGTCGGCTTCATTGCGCTGGCTGGCGTTGCCGCCGAGACCGGCGTGGTGATGCTGATCTATCTGAATCAGGCATTGACCACGATCCAGGCCCGACGGGACATTGAAGGACGACCTCTGACGCGCAGCGACCTCTACGACGCCATCATGGAAGGAGCGGTCGAACGCGTCCGTCCCAAGATGATGACGGTGGTCGCCATCATGGCGGGCCTGCTGCCGATCATGTGGAGTACCGGCACGGGCTCGGAGATCATGCAGCGCATCGCGGTGCCGATGATCGGCGGCATGATCTCGTCGACGCTGCTGACGTTGATTGTGATCCCGGCAATCTATGCAATTGTTAAGGGCTATCGGCTGCCTCAGGCCGGCTTGATCCCGGCAGAAGGGATAGTGCCCGTGACCCGATAGCCCGGAGCTTAGAGCGACGTGTTCAGACTCAGCCGAACACGTCCTGCAACTCGCCGTCCTTGATCACATCCACGCCGTCGAGCGTGATGGTGGTCTTGAAGATCGGCAGATCGAAATGGCCGGCGGTGTAACGGCCCGCGAATTCATTGGCGCCTGTGGAGAACAGGAAGTTGCCGGCCACCGCACGGATCTCGGTGCCGTTGGTATCGCGCTGGTCATACATCTGCAGCGCCTCGTAGCGCGCATTGGGGTTCATGCCCCAACCGACGTGCGACACGGCATAGGCCTCGCGGTCGCCCCAAGCGGCGAGATAGCGCTTCATCATCTCGGCGTCGGCGCCCTCGCCCGTGAGTTCGGTGAGATAGTCGTCCTTGAACAGCATCTTCACCGGCGACGTCAGATAGCGCTTGAAGGTCAGGTTGATATCGCCGGCATCCATCACCACCGTGCCATTGATGGTCTTGCTCTTCGGGAACGAGACCACGATGCCACCCGGCCAATGCGCCAGCGTGCCCGGCTTGTCCGTCCAGCCCCAGACGCCAACGGTGGCCGCGCCTTCCATGTTGACGTCCAGATCGGTGCCCGCCTTCGACGTCACCTTCATGTGCTTCGTGCCGCGCAGCATCTTGGCCGCCGCGCGCACGCGCTTCTCGAGCGCGGAATCCGGCACCATGCGCTCGAGCGCTTCCGGATGCTCGTTGGAAATCACGAGAATGCGCGCGCCGGCCTTCAGGATCTCCGGTGTTTCCTTCGCATGCATCAGGCCTTCGATGGTGCAGTCCACCACGAAGCCGGCCTGCTGCAGTGCTGACACCACCGGCCCGAGTTGCTGGATCGCTTCGGACGCGCCGGTGGAGCGGATCGGCACGACCTGCTTGTTGCGCGGCGTCGGCACCACGACATGGAACGGCCGCGCGCCCATGCGGAGCAATGCAAGCTCGGCAATGTGCACATTCAGTGCGCGCGATTGCGTCTCGGAGAGGATGGCGGCAGTGTCACCGGGCTTGACCGCGCAGCGTTCGAAGATCTCGCAGAATGCGTCGATCCATTTCGCCTCGATGCGATCCGCCAGCATGCCGTTTCTCCGTGTTTTAAAGCGATTATGGTTGGATGATAGGCGCGGTCATGTTATATGAAAAGGAATATTTTTAATCTTGAAGGACAATCCGGCGCTGTATTTTGGGCAGTCGCGGGTGTCGCGGAGCGGCGAATTCCATGGCCTTTGACAAAACGGCGTTTGACAAGACGGCGCAGGACAAGGTCGCGGACGACAAGCTCGTGGACAAGGCGCAGGCGGTCAACCCCGCGACGTTTCGTCAGGCGCTGGGCCAGTTTCCGACCGGTGTCACCGTGGTCACCGCCACCAATGGCGACCATCCCGTCGGCATGACCGCGAACTCCTTCTCGTCGGTCTCGCTCGATCCGCCGCTGGTGTTGTGGAGCGTCGCCAAATCCTCGCCGAGCCACGATCCCTTCGTCGAGGCTGATGCCTTCGCCATTCACTTTCTCGGCGCCGATCATGGCGAACTCGCGATGCGTTTCGGCCGTCGCGGCTCCGACAAGTTTGCCGATATCGCCCATGCGCCGGGCATCAGCGGTGCACCGCTGATCGAGGGCCTCGCACCGATCTTCGAATGCAATACCTGGGCGCGCTATCCCGGTGGCGACCACACGATCCTGGTCGGTGAAGTCGTGCACTTCGTCGAGCGCAATCACGACCCCCTCGTCTTCCACTCCGGACAACTCCGCCGCATCGACAAGGCACAGCCACGTGCGCCGGCCCTGGCCAGCAACAGTTTTGCACGCAGCTACCTGTCCTATCTGCTGGCGCGCGCCAGCTTCAACGTCTCCAGCTCGTTTCATGCGCGGTTGAAGGAATGGGACCTCACCGTGCCGGAATGGCGCGTGCTGGCCTGCCTCGCCGATGTCGAAGGCCTATCGGTCGGCGAACTCGCCGCAATGGCTTTGATGAAGCAACCCGGCCTGACGAAAGTGCTCGACCGCATGGAGCGCGACGAGTTGTTGAAGCGCAAGAGCACCTCGAACGATCGGCGCCGCGTCACGCTCTACCTGACCGCTAAAGGCCGTACGCGCGTCAAGCCCGTGCAGAAGGCGGCCCTCGAACATGAGACAGAGCTGCTGAGCCGCTTCAGCGACGATGAACGCGCGACGATCAAATACACGCTGGATCTCCTGATCGACAGCGGCATGTCGGAGGCGACGAGCGAGTAGCCTTTCCGCTGGCCAAACGAAAATGGCCGGGACATGCCCGGCCATGACGTCGTCACTGATGTCGCTCGCCGTTACTTGATCGGCGCGACGACCTTGCCCTTCAGCTCGGAGACGTCGAGCTTCTTCGGCAGCATTCCGGATTCGACATAGGTGTCGAGCATCTTCTGGATCGCATCGAAATTCGGCGCAGCACCTGGATCCCTGGCGAAGTCGTTATCCTTGAGCAGATAGGTTTCCAGCACCGGGATCGGCGCCTTCATCACTTCGTTGACGACCTTCAGCGTTTCATCGCGATTGGCCAGCGCCTTCTGCATGCCCAGCGTCAGGTCGCGCACATACATTCTGGCCAGTTCTGGATTCTTCTCGATGAAATCGGCACGGCAGGCTTCGAGGATGTGCACGATGCCGTCCTGCTGTTGCGACAGCGAGAACAGCTTGCGCGTGCCGCCCTTGGCTTCCATGCGCGCGGCGAACGGCTGGTTCATCACGGCGGAATCGACGCGGCCCGAACGCAGCGCTTCTTCCGAGAGCGCGAAGCCGACTTCAACCAGCTTGACGTCCTTGGCCGGATCGAGACCGGCCTGCTTCAGCAGGATCGCCATCGGGCCATAGATGCCGGAGCCGAGCGTGTTGATCGACATCGTCTTCCCCTTGAGGTCGGCGATGGTCTTGATCGGCGAGTCGTCTTTCACGGCCCAATAGACCGAAAAGCTGCCCGGCTTCTCGAACACGTGCTGCGCGACGATCGAAGCCTTGAGGTTGCCGCTCTGCACGCCCTGCGCCAGTGCCAGCACCGATTGCGTCGCGCAATCCAGCGCGCCAGCCGCGAGTGCCTGCGTCATCGGCGCGGTGCCCTGAAACTGCACCCACTCGATATTGTATTTCTTGCCGAGATCCGCGAATTCCTGCGGACGCTTCATCATCCAGTATTTGGATTCTTCGGCCGGGATGGTCCAGCCAACCTTGATGGTTTGTTGGGCAAATGCCGAGCCACTGCTCAGCAACGCTCCGAGTGCCAGAGCCGCCACAACGCCACGCTTCGATGCGATCCGCTTCATCCTGAATTCCTCTGTTTTCAGCGATCCGGCCGCAGTCAGAAACGAATGCAATTCTCTTGCCGAAGCGCTCCCCACTCACAATTGTTTCATGCTTCAAATGATCGCGCAATATGCCTCGCTATGGGCTATATTGAAGCAGACTGGTTGGACTGCCAGCCCGGGAATTGATTCACCATGAGCAATGACTCCTTCTTCTCCGATCTCCTCGCATCCATCTCGGAACGCGGACGCACTCTGCTGCGGCTCGGTCCCGCATCTGTCGATCCCAAACAGAACGCATCGGACTTGATCGAACTCTGTGCGGAGCTGTTGTCAGGACGCGGCGAAGCGTCCGGCACGGTCCTCGCGCGCGGCGTGCTCGATCGCTACAAGAGTCTCGACGAGGCCGGTCGCCTCACCTTCTTCGAGAACCTCGCACAGAATTACGGTCCCGATCGTGACAAGCTTGAGAAGGCCATCGCGGCATGGCGCGCCAAGCCGACCGGCGACGTCTCCGGCGAATTGCATTTCGCATCCGAGCCGCAGCGGCAGGAACTGTTTCGCCGGCTGAACCGCGCGCCGAACGCGACCAGCGAACTCGTGAAGATGCGTGAAGATCTTCTCGATCTGAAGAATGGCAACAAGGATCTCAACGCCGTCGATCGCGACGTCGTTCATCTCTTGGCATCGTGGTTCAACAGGGGATTTCTGGTGCTGCGCAAGATCGACTGGTCCACGCCTGCCAACGTGCTCGAAAAAGTCATCAAGTACGAGGCAGTCCACGAGATCCACGACTGGGACGATCTGCGCCGCCGCATCGATCCCGTGGATCGCCGCTGCTATGCGTTCTTCCACCCTGCTTTGGTCGATGAACCGCTGATCTTCGTCGAGGTCGCACTCACCGAAACCATTCCGGGCGCCATCGCGCCGCTGCTCGCGGTCGATCGCCAGCCCGTGCCGATCGAGCGCGCGCGTACCGCCGTGTTCTATTCGATCTCCAACTGCCAGCGCGGTCTTGGCGGCATTTCGTTCGGCAACTTCCTGATCAAGCAGGTCGTCGAGGAACTGCGGCGCGAATTGCCGAAGCTCGACACGTTCGTGACGCTGTCGCCGGTGCCAGGTTTCATGAAGTGGCTCAAGAAGGCCGACGACCTCAACCTGACCAATGAAGACCAGGCGCTGGTCGACATGCTCGCCGATCCGCTATGGGTCAACGACGCAGCGCTGACGGCGCAGCTCAAGCCGGTGATGGAGCACCTCGCCGCACACTACTTCCTGAAAGCCAAGAGCCCGCGCGGCGGCCCGATCGATTCCGTTGCCCGCTTCCATCTCGGCAATGGCGCACGGCTGGAGCGCATCGACTGGCTCGGCGACACCTCAGCCAAGGGCCTGCGCGAGTCCGCCAGTCTGATGGTGAACTATCTGTATCGTCTCGACGATATCGAGAAGAACCACGAAGCCTATGCCGATCATTACGAGATCGCGGCATCGAGCGCAGTGAAGAAGCTGCTGAAGAGTGAAAGCGGCGGTGGACTGCGTTTGCTGGACAGCATGCGGCTGTCGCGGGCTGAGTGATGAAGTTCCAACGCTAATGACTGTCGTCCCCGCCTAGTGCGCCTTCGGCGCACGCGGGGCGGGGACCCATAGACTCCAAGCTGAAAATCGAAACGCTGTGGATGCGGCTCAGCTTCACTTTTGCTGAATGTGGTTATGGATCCCTGCCCCGCGTGCGCCGAAGGCGCACTAGGCGGGGATGACAGTTGAGGGGACGGAGCTAACAGCTCCTCCTCATCGCCCCCTCACTTACAAGGCTTGCTGTCCTTCACATTGAACTTGCTCATGGCGCCGCCGATGACGAAGTCATTGTAGTCCAGCACCAGGGACCGCGAGACGCCGTTCTCGTAGAGTTCGAACGACATCGCATAGACCGGCGTCTGCTCACCGCCGTCGGAGGATTTGGCTGACTTGTCGTAATAGCTGACGGTGACCGGCCAGCGCGTCAGCTTCTTCATGCCGTTATCGCCGGTCGAGGGATCGGGCTCGTTGACCTTGCGATCCCCGGGGATCGCCTGCCCGATCACCGTGAGCGTGCTGTAGACTTTCTCGCCCGTATCCGACCCGTCATAGACATTTAGTTCCAGCACCGACTTGCCTTCGCGTGCGGCGGCAATGATGCGGTGGATCTGCTCGGTCGGAAACACCGTGGAGCCCTCCAGCGTGAAGGTCTTCGCCACCGGCTGCTTCAGCTTGACGGTGACGTGATCGCCCTCGCGTTCCGCCATGCCGTCGACGGCGCTGGCATCGCCATCATTCATGCGGGTATCGATCTTGAACCGATAACTCTTGCCGTCGCCGGCCTCCCAGCTGGTGGAGCGCAGATCGCTCAGCGTGGTCTTGTCCTCGCCGCTGTTCAGCTCCGAAACCTGCCGGAAATCCGATGTGTAGCCTTCGCAGGCACTGCCGGTAAAATTATAGAGAATGCGGCCGCTGGCGCTGTTGACGCTGGCATTGCCGCGCGACTTCAGCAGCTTCAGCTCATACAGCGCCTGATGCGCGACGAACGGCGTGCCGGCAGCGGGCGGAGCCGCGAATGCCGACACCGGCGCCACGAAAGCCGCCATGGTCAGTGCCAGCGAAGCAGCCTGGAGGCGCGAAACGGAGGATATGCGGCGCATGGGGTTTCCCTGGATTCTGGAACTACAACAATAGAGAGCGCCCTATTGCGTCGCAACTACGGCCATGCCGGATTCGCACTGCGGAAATGCCATATTCTGCAGCGAATCTTGCCAGAACCGCACTATTGCGGGGCGGCCCGGTGTCGCCGGATCGTCACTTGCGCGGCGGGGCGGTATGGGTGAAACAGAGAGCGCCTGAACCCTTTGGGGACTTTTGTTCGGGCACATCATCAATCATTTGGGGAATCACGATGGCAGGAACGGTCGAGCAGAAACTTGCGGATCTGGGGGTCAAGCTTCACGAGCCGGTGAGCCCGGTAGCGAACTATGTCGGCTTCGTCCGCACGGGCAATCTGCTGTTCGTCTCCGGTCAGATCTGCATGGGCGCCGACGGCCAGCTGATCGCCAAGGGCAAGCTCGGCGCCGGCGTCACCCTCGAGCAGGGCGTCAATGCGGCGCGCGGCTGCGCCATCAACATCCTGGCGCAGGTCAAGGCTGCGCTCGGTGATCTCGACAAGGTAGCCCGCGTTGTCCGTCTCGGCGGCTTCGTCAATTCGACGCCGGATTTCATCGACGCGCCGAAGATCATCAATGGCGCATCGGATCTGATGGTCGCCGCCTTCGGCGACAAGGGCCGGCACTCCCGCGCCGCTGTCGGCGTTGCCTCGCTCCCCGCCGATTGCGCGGTCGAGGTCGACGCGGTGTTCGAAGTCATCTAGCTTTTCGTTTTGACGCGTTTTCTTCACGCGAACCGGTATCCACTTCGCTTGAAAACGCTCTGATGCAGGACAATCCCGATGCGCGCACCTGACTGGCTCATTGCCCGGCCGGTCGCGCATCGTGGCCTGCACGATCGCACCCGCGGCATTATCGAGAACATGCCCGGCGCCATGCGCGCCGCCATATCAGGCAATTTCAGCATCGAGACCGATGTGCAACTCACCGCCGACGGCGAGGCGATGGTGCATCATGACGATGAATTGGGACGCCTGACCGAGGGCTCCGGCCCCCTGCTCGCGAAGACTTCCACCGAACTCAAGCAGATCAATTTCAAGGACACGCCGGAGCGCATGATGTCGCTCGGCGATCTGCTTGCACTGATCGATGGCCGTGTCGGGCTCGTCATCGAGCTCAAGAGCCACTTCGATGGCGACCGCAAACTGGTCGCCCGCGTCGCCGAGATTCTGAAAACCTATCGCGGACCTGTCGCCTGGATGTCGTTCGATCCCGATCAGGTTCTCGCTATGCGCGAGATCGCGCCCGAGATCCCGCGCGGCATCACCGCCCAGCGCACCTATGACGACGGCGAGTGGCTGACACTGACGCAGGCCCAGCGCGACGGCATGCGCCATCTCCGCCATGCCTTCCGCACACGGCCGCATTTCGTCTCCTACTGGATCAAGGAACTGCCGGCCCCGGCGCCCTGGATCGCCCGCAACCTGTTCGGCTGCGCGCTCCTGACCTGGACCGTGCGCACGCCGGAACAGCGTGCCGTCACCGCCCGCTATGCCGACCAGATGACCTTCGAGGGCTTTGTGCCGTAAACTGAAAAGAACGCCGTCATGGCCGGGCTTGTCCCAGCCATCCACGCCTCTCTTGCTGACGGCGCTTAAGACCAAGACGTGGGTGCCCGGGACAAGCCCGGGCATGACGGAGTGGGACTTGAAGTGTCCGGCGCGACGCACAATCTTAGGAGCGGTCGCCGCGACGGTTGATCGCACATGACCGGTTCAAGTGATTGATGACGTCATCGGAAATTACGCTCGAAGCAGTGGCGTCCATCAGCCAGATCCCGGCCACGGACTGGGACGCCTGTGCCACCGGTCATGCCGATCTCGGCAGCATTGAGAGCCTCGATACGCTGGCCCCGGCGGCCAACGGTTGCGCCTCAAAAGCTAATTACAACCCGTTCGTGTCCCACGCCTTTTTCACGGCAGTCGAGAAATCGAATTCGGCCTGTGCGCGCACCGGCTGGGGTCCGCGGCATCTGATCGCCAAAAGTGATGGCCGCATCCTCGGTGTCGTGCCCTGTTATCTGAAATCCCACTCGCAGGGCGAATACGTGTTCGACCGCGGTTGGGCCGATGCCTATGAGCGTGCCGGCGGGCAATATTATCCGAAGCTGCAGGCCTCGGTTCCGTTCACGCCCGCCACCGGTCCGCGCCTGCTGATCCGCGACGGCGTCGATGTCGAACGCGTCGGCGCGGCGCTGGCCGGAGGCCTCGTCGGTCTCTGTGAGGCCACCGATGCGTCATCTGTCCATGTCACTTTCGCGCGCGAGAGCGAATGGCAATTTCTCGCCGCGCGCGGCTTCCTGCAGCGCACCGACCAGCAGTTTCATTTCCGCAATGACGGCTACAGCACCTTCGACGATTTCCTGGCAACGCTGAATTCGCGCCACCGCAAGGCGATCAAGCGCGAGCGCCGCGATGCGCTGGCTAACGGCATCACCATTCACCCCCTCACCGGCAGCGAGATCACCGAGGATGCGTGGGATGCATTCTTCGCATTCTATATGGAGACCGGCTCGCGCAAATGGGGACGCCCCTATCTCACGCGTGAGTTTTATGCGCTGATCGCCGAGAGCATGAGCAATGATGTCGCGCTGATCATGGCCAGGCGCGACGGCAAGTGGATCGCCGGCGCCATCAACTTCATCGGCTCGGACACGCTGTTCGGCCGCCACTGGGGCGCTATCGAGCATCATCCGTTCCTGCATTTCGAGGTCTGCTACTATCAGGCCATCGACTTCGCCATCCGCCGCGGGTTGAAGACCGTCGAGGCCGGCGCCCAGGGCGAACACAAGATCGCACGGGGCTATCTGCCGCAGACCACCTATTCGGCGCATTACATCGCCGATCGCGGACTGCGTCAGGCCGTCGGCGAATATCTTCAGCGCGAGCGCGAATATGTCGCGGAGGCCGTTCGCGAATTGACCGAAGCCGGCCCGTTCAGGAAGGGCGACGAGCAGGATTAAGCCGTCTTGACCGGCTCCTCTCTGGCAGCGACAGTCGCCAAAATTTACGCCGAAATTTTCCGGAGGATTCCATGACCGCGTATGACCCGAACAACATCTTCGCCAAAATCTTGCGCGGCGAATTCCCCTGCTACAAGGTCTACGAGAACGACCACGTGCTGGCGTTCCTCGACATCATGCCGCGCTCCCCTGGCCACACGCTGGTGATCCCCAAGGCGCCTGCGCGCAATATCTTCGACATCACGCCTGACGACTACGCCCATGTGATCCGTGCCGCCCACAAGATCGCCGCTGCGTGCAAACAGGCCTTCAAGGCCGACGGGATGACCGTCGCGCAATATTCGGAAGCCGCCGGCGGCCAGGTGGTGTTTCACCTGCACATGCACGTGATGCCGCGCCACGACAATATCGGCCTGCTGCCGCCGGCATCGCGCAAAGAAGACCCGAAGGTGCTGGAAGACAACGCGACGAAACTGATCGCGGCACTGGCGGCGCTGTAGGCTACGCACCGGCCGTGCGCTACCTCTCCCCGCTCTGCGCGGGGAGAGGTAAGTCTTCTACTCCGTCTGGAAATCGCCCGGCTGCGGCGGCGCCAGCGGCGTGAATTCGCAGCGGTCGGGCTTCACATCCAGCAACGGCGTCTCGTCGAGGCAATCGAGCCCGCGCACCAGCACGGTCGATCCTTCGATCCCCACCAGCTTCACCATCGACGTGCCCAGCGGATTGGGCCGCACCGGCGTGCGCAGTGAGAAGATGCCGCGCGCATTGCCGTCATTCTTGGGGCTCTGCAGCACCAGATCGCGGCGTGACAGATGCAGCCAGTAGATCACTTCGAGATGTTTGTAGAGATCGAGGTCCTTCAGCCCTGGCACCCACGGCTCGAAGATCTCGAGCCGGCACACCGGGCCATCATGGCGGCCCTGCCGCGGCGTTTCCAGCCGCGACGTCCAAGGCGTGCGGATGCGCCCGATATAGACGAGGCCCGCATGGTTCGGCTTCGGTGCATCGACGGCGAGTTCACCGGCGCGGATTTCACTCTCACGAACCATTGGTCACCGTTCTTGCATCCTGTCGATCAATCCAGCGAGATACCCTGCGCCTTGATCACCTTCGACCACCGCGCCCGGTCTTCGTCAACGAATTCGTTGATCTCCTTGACCGTCTTCGGTCGCAGCACCGGGAAGCCGATCTTCTCCAGCGAGGCGCGGAACGTATTGTCGTTCAAGGCGCGGTCCATGCTGGCCATCACCGTCTTCACGACATCGTCCGGCAGTTTCGACGATCCCGCCAGACCGAACCAGACGCCGACCTGATAGTCGGGATAACCGCTCTCGATGACGGTCGGCACATCGGGCAGATCGGGACTGCGCTCTTTCGAACTGACGCCAAGCGGCCGCAGCAACCCGGCCTTCACCGGCGGCAGCGCCGTGGAGAGCGTATCGAACATCACCTGAATATTGCCGGAGAGCAGATCGGTCAGCGCCGGTCCCGCACCCTTGTACGGCACATGGGTCATCTCGACGCCGGCGATCTGCTTGAACATCTCGCCCGCCAGATGAATGGTGCCGCCGGTGCCGGCCGAGCCGAAGTTCAGCTTGCCCGGATTGGCCTTTGCGTAAGCCACGAATTCCTTCACCGTCTTGGCCGGTACGGATGGATGCACTTCCATCACTACAGGCAGGTCGGTGACCACTGTCAGCATCCGCAGATCCTTCTGCGGATCGTAGGACAGCTTTTTGTAGAGCAGCGGGTTGAGCACCATGATGGATGCAGCCGTGACAAACAGCGTGTACCCATCGGGTTCTGCACGCGCGACCGCTTCGGCGGCAATGGCGCCTTGTGCGCCCGGCTTGTTCTCGACGATCGTCGTTTGCTTGAGATCGCGCCCGAGATAATCCGCCACCAGACGCGCAAGCACATCGGTCGGACCGCCCGCCGCATAGGGCACCACGAGTTTGATCACGCGCGTCGGATATTCCGCCGCGCGGGCAAGCGGCGCAGTGACGGCCATCGCCGCGATAACGAGGCCGGATACCAAGGCGGAATGCACGCGAAATCTCATATCGTCTCCCAACGCATTGTTTTTAAGTTGGGCGAAGACTATCGCGTTCACGCAGTCATACAAGGCCGATACAGCCTGACGCTGTCGTCTATCAACCGAGGATGTATTTGCCGGTGACCATCACCAGCTCGCCGCATGCGACGCCGAGAAAGATGGAGCGCCGGAAAGCGACAAAGACGACGAGACCGACAGCGACCGCACCATAGCGCAACGGCGGCGGAACGCTCGCGAGTGCGCCGGGCGGCACGACCAAGATTTGCGCGATGACGCCGGCGAGGATCGCGGTGGCCACCGCCCTCACCCAGATCAGGATCTCGGACTCTTCATCGACACCGCCGCCAAGCCACAGGCCAAGCATGCGCCAGACTTCATTGGGCAGGAAACCCGCCAGCAGCAGCACAAGGAGCGCATGCCAGTCGCCGATGAATTCGGTCATCGCCGCCTCCAGCGATGCACACCATAGGCGATGGTCCCGGCCGAGACGCCTGATATCAGGATATCGACGCCGGTGTTGAAGAGCGACACGACAGGAAACAGCGCAAGACCGAGCACGAGCGCCACGACATCGGCGAGCTGCTTGCAGTTGCGCGCCGTCGACAGCAGAAACGCCAGCGGCGTCAGCAACAGGATCGCCGCGCCGAACAGCGGCGGCAGATTGGCCGCGAGATGATAGCCGATAAACGTCGCGGTCAGCGACGACAGCACAAGTCCGAGGCCGAGACCATTGACGAAGGCGATGCGTCGCTCACGCGGGACCAGCGGCATCAACCGGAAGCATTCCACCCATAGCGTCACTGCGATGAAATGCGATGGCAGGATCAGCTGCCGCTTCTTCGTATCCGGCATGCGCAGCATCGGCAGCACCGACACCACCATGGGAAACAGACGGATCGCGCTTACGGTGACTGCGAGCGCTGCCTGAATGACCGTGGCGCCAGAGCCGAGCGCGACGAGAAGAATAATCTGTGCGGGACCGGCCCAGACGAACAATGTGCTGGCCAGCGCCCAGAACAGGCTGAAATGCGTGTCATGGGCCAGCGCGCCGATGCCGATATAGGTCGCGAACAGTACCAGCGTCAGGATGGTCGTGGTGATCGACCGCATGCCGTAAAGGAAGGCCGCCGCACTGCCCTGCCATCTCGGTGAATCCAGTGCAGGAAGCGACACGTTGCCCTTTGCCTTCGGGGTCTTGAGGGGTCTTACCGTCCGATGAGAGTCCTGACGGTCGCGGTCGCCGTTTACCTTAACAAGGTCTTTATGCAAGGGCCTCTATCTGCCCGCCACTACCTAAGATAGCATTTCATCAATCAACTGGAGATAGCAGCCATGCTGGATCGACGAAAGAATTTTCGTGGCCGGGTTTATTACGGCGGGCGCATCGTTTTCAGCAATCGCCGCGCAACGATGAACTGTATCTTGCGCAATTTCTCCGATGCCGGTGCGCAGGTCGACGTCGAGAATCTTCCCAGGCTATTCGAGGAGTGCGACGTGACCATCGATCGCAAGGGCATCGCCTTCCGCGCCCGTATGATATGGCAGCGCGGCCGCCGCGCGGGCTTTGCCTTTCGCGATCCACGACAGGTGCCGGTGCCCATGACACTCGACTGGGCACTGCGCCTGCGCGCCGCCGAGCGCGCCAACAAGGCGCTGCTGCAACGCGTCGAACAACTCAGCAGTGAATTCTGACGTCACGCTCTGCCGTTGCGCAGCACCAGACAGCCTTGCCCGGCCCGGCGGATCTTGCCGCAGAGATCGTTGGCCTCGTCGCGCGTGTCGGTCCCGATCCTCACCTGGTAGAAAGTGCGCGTGCCGCGGCTTCTGAACAGCGAACTCAGCAGGTTGGGATCGCGTTCGCCGACCACGGTGCGCAAGCGCAACATCACGCGCGCGTAAGACATCAAAGCACGATCACGATTGAAGCCTGCCGCCAGTTGCACGCCCCACGGCCTGCTTTCGCCGAGCGTCACGCGCGCTTCCAGTTGCGTGACGAAGGGATTGGGCGCGCGTTGCAGCAGTGCCATCAATTCACGGCAGCTCGACGTCGCGGCACGCGGCGGCATCTTGCCGTTGCGCCCGGCGGCCTGCCAGTCCTCGACCGTCGCGCCGGTGATCGCGGAGACATAGTTGCGGGTCTCGCCGGGCATGTATCCCTTGCCGTCGAGCCAGTCCTGCACGCGGCGCGGTCCTGCATTATAGGCCGCAGCCGCAAGGCCGAGATTGCCGAACTGGTTGCGCAGCTCGCTGAGAAACTCCGCCGATTTCGGCAGCGCCTGCACCGGATCGAACGGATCGAGCAGACGGCGCTCATTGGCCGTGCCCGGCATGAATTGCGCGATGCCCTGTGCGCGCTGGCCATTGCGCGTCACGGGACCGACGGCATCGGGCTGAAACCGGCTTTCCTGCCAGATCACGCGGGCGAAGAATTCCAGCGGCAGATCATTGGCCCGCGCTGCAGACTCGATCATCAGACACATCGACTCGCGGGCGCCGCTGTCCCGCGCCAGATTGGGCTTCTCCGGGGCCGTCATTGGCAACATTCGGTCCGCGCCAGGCTTCGCCAATTCGCTGACCGGGAGCTCCTCGGCGCGCACGCCCGCGACCGGCGCAAGCAACAGCGCCGCGAGGCAACTTATCCGGCCAATGATGCTTCCGAACGCCATGCCTGATCCCGCGCGGATTCCCCGCGCCTTGACAGCGGGACCCCAGCAGCTAGCTATGAATGAAAGAGGGCAAAAGCGGGAGTGCAAACAATGGCCGAGGCGCGCGACGACACATCCGGCTTTGCCAGCGACGACGATGTTCCGATCCAGTATATGGCCCGCACCCGCGCCTATTATCAGGCGATCGGCTATGACGTTCCCTATCGCTGGGCCCATCACATCGACGCGCCGTTCCAGCCGCTCAGGAAACCGCTGGCGCAGTCGCGCGTCGCCATCGTCACCACCGCAGCGCCCTTCGATCCCGCCAAGGGCGATCAGGGTCCGGGCGCGCTCTATAACGGCGGCGCCAAGTTCTATCAGGTCTATGACGGCGATACGTCGGTCGATCATGACTTGCGCATCTCGCACATCGCCTATGATCGCGTGCACACGAGGGCGGACGACAGCGGCACCTGGTTTCCCCTGCCCGCGCTGCGTGATCTCGCGGCATCCGGCCGCATCGGCAGTGTCGCGCCGCGCTTCTATGGCGCGCCGACAAATCGCAGCCATCGCGTGACCCTTGAGACCGATGCGCCGGAGATCGTGACGCGCGCGAAGGCCGATGGTGTCGATGTTGCCGTGCTGGTGCCGAATTGCCCGGTCTGCCATCAGACCATCAGCCTCGTCGCCCGCGAGCTGGAGGCCAATGGCATTTCCACTGTGGTAGCGGGCTGCGCCAGGGACATTGTCGAACACGCTGCCGTACCCCGTTTTCTGTTCAGCGACTTCCCGCTCGGGAACTCCGCCGGCAAGCCGCATGACAAGGCCTCGCAGGCCCAAACCCTGGAATTGGCGCTGCGCCTGCTGGAATCCGCTGTCGGGCCACAAACCACCCTGCAATCGCCGCAGCGCTGGGCCAGGGACGCGGTCTGGAAGCGCGACTACAACAATGTCGCCCTGCTTAGCGCCGAGGAACTGGCGCGCCGGCGAGCCGAATTCGACAAGCAGAAGGACGTTGCCCGCGGATTGCGCGAGACGGCGGCCTGAGCCCGTCCTGAGGCCGATCACCCCGTCTTTCGGCGATCGCCCTTAACTTTGGTTTACGTTAAATCCGCTCAATCCACGCGAGAGCCTTCCCCGGCGGATGGAACTGCGTACAGTCCCCGCCTGTAACCTCAGGGGATCTCAGGACATGGACGAGCGGCGCAAGAACGTCAGGGACAAGGTGATCTACGGTGCCGTCGCGTCCAAGGACCAGAAGGCCAAGGAATGTGTCGTGCGCGACATTTCCGAGGATGGTGCCCGCATCGAATTTGGAAGCGGCGCGCGGCTGCCGAAGGATGAGCTGACGCTCAACATCGCGCGAAAGGGCCGTTCGTTCCTCGCCAGGATCGTCTGGTGGCGCGACAACATCGTCGGCGTCGCCTTCACCGATCCGCCGGTGGAGAGCAAGGAAAGCTCCGACATCGAAGAACGGTTGCGCAAGAGCGAGAAGAAAAAGCGCGAATTGCAAAAGCAGATTCAGAAACTGCTGGGACAGTAAAGCTCGGCACGATCCAGTAGCCCAAAGCAAAAACGGCCGGTGATTTCTCACCGGCCGTTTTCATTTGTTCAATCGGCTGGTGGCTTACGCCTTTTCCAGCGGCCCCTTGGCTGAACCCGAGCCCTTGCCCGACTTCGGCTTCTTCGCCGCGCCACGCTTCGCCGGCAGCTTCTCCGGCTTCGGCGTCACGGGACCGTCGACGAATTCGAAGCCGATGCTTTCCTGCTCGACACCGAGCACCGCTTCGTCCTTTTTCAGGATGACGCGAACATGGCCGCCATTCTTGAGCTTGCCGAACAAGAGCTCGTCGGCCAGCGGCTTCTTGATGTGCTCCTGGATCACGCGGCCCATCGGGCGTGCGCCCATCTGCTCGTCATAGCCGTGCTGGATCAGCCATGCCTTGGCGGGATCGGACAATTCGATGGTGACGTCGCGGTCTGCAAGCTGGGCTTCCAGCTGCAGCACGAACTTCTCCACCACCATGCCGATCACATCCGAATTCAGATGTGCGAAGGACACGACCGCATCAAGGCGGTTGCGGAATTCCGGAGCGAACTGCCGGTTGATCGCCTCCTGATCCTCGCCTTCCCGCTTGCCGCGAGTGAAGCCGAAGGCCGCACGCGCCATGTCGGCGGCGCCGGCATTGGTCGTCATGATCAGGATCACGTTGCGGAACGAGACCTGCTTGCCGTTATGGTCGGTCAGACGGCCGTGATCCATCACCTGCAGCAGCACGTTGTACAGATCCGGATGCGCCTTCTCGATTTCGTCGAGCAGCACCACGCAATGCGGATGCTGATCGACGCCATCGGTCAACAGACCACCCTGATCGAAGCCGACATAGCCGGGAGGCGCGCCGATCAGGCGCGACACGGTGTGGCGCTCCATATATTCAGACATGTCGAACCGAATAAGCTCGACACCCAGCGACGACGCCAGCTGCTTCGCCACTTCGGTCTTGCCGACACCGGTGGGGCCCGAGAACAGATACGAGCCAATCGGCTTCTCCGGCTCGCGCAAGCCGGCACGCGCCAGCTTGATCGATGCCGCCAAGGCTTCGATCGCCTTGTCCTGACCGAACACCACGCGCTTCAGAGTGGTTTCGAGATGCCGCAGCACCTCGGCATCGTCCTTCGACACGCTCTTGGGCGGGATCCGCGCCATGGTCGCGATCGTGGTCTCGATTTCTTTGATGCCGATTGTCTTCTTGCGCTTGCTCTCGGCCACCAGCATCTGCGCCGCACCCGACTCGTCGATCACGTCGATCGCCTTGTCCGGCAGCTTGCGGTCGTGGATGTAGCGCGACGAGAGCTGCACCGCAGCCTCGATGGCCTCATTGGTGTACTTGAGCTTGTGATAGTCCTCGAAATACGGCTTGAGGCCCTTCAGGATCGAGATCGCGTCTTCAACGGTCGGTTCGTTGACGTCGATCTTCTGGAACCGGCGCACCAATGCGCGGTCCTTCTCGAAGTGCTGGCGATATTCCTTGTAGGTGGTCGAGCCCATGCAGCGGATCGCACCCGAAGCCAGAGCGGGCTTGAGCAGATTCGAGGCATCCATCGCGCCGCCCGAGGTGGCGCCGGCGCCGATCACCGTGTGGATCTCGTCGATGAACAGGATCGCATTCGGATGCGCTTCGAGTTCCTTGAGCACCTGCTTCAGGCGTTCCTCGAAGTCACCGCGATAGCGCGTACCGGCCAGCAGCGTGCCCATGTCCAGCGAGAACACGGTGGCCGCCGACAGCACTTCCGGCACGTCGCTGTCGACGATGCGCTTGGCCAGACCTTCGGCAATCGCCGTCTTGCCGACGCCGGCTTCGCCGACGAACAGCGGATTGTTCTTCTGCCGACGGCACAGGACCTGGATCGCGCGATTGATCTCGGCCGTACGCCCGATCACCGGATCGATTTTGCCGTCACGCGCCTTCTTGTTGAGGTTGACGCAATAGGTGTCGAGCGCCTCGCCCTTCTTCTTGGCGTCGTCGCCGTTCTTGGTCTCGGTCTCCTCATCGACGCCGCGCACCGGCCGCGCCTCGGAAACGCCCGGCCGCTTGGCAATGCCGTGGCTGATGTAATTCACCGCGTCATAGCGCGTCATGTCCTGCTCCTGCAGGAAATACGCGGCATGGCTTTCGCGCTCGGCGAAGATCGCGATCAGCACATTGGCGCCGGTCACTTCTTCGCGACCCGACGACTGCACGTGAATAACGGCGCGCTGGATCACGCGCTGGAAACCGGCGGTCGGCTTGGCATCGTCTGCGCCATCCGTCACCAGGTTTTCGAATTCGGTTTCGAGATAATTGACCAGACTGCCGCGCAGCTTGTCGAGATCGACGCTGCACGCCCGCATCACCGCCGCGGCGTCGCTGTCATCCACCAGCGACAGCAGGAGATGTTCCAGCGTCGCATATTGGTGGTGTCGCTCGTTCGCAATCGAGAGCGCCCGATGCAGCGATTGTTCAAGGCTTTGAGAAAAAGTTGGCATTCCGCGTCCTCGTTGGCCCCCACCATCATGATCGTCGTTGCCGGGTCAGGCAACAAGAACCTTTCTCACATATAGTGATGTCTGATCGTGGTGAAAGGCTGGTTCCCGCTGCTTGTTGTGACGTGTCCGCAGAGCACGTCTGTTCATTCCAGCGCATTGTCACATGCGCTGTTGACGCAGCCGAACGACCGCGTTCGACTCACATCAGTTCAATGCGGGATCAATGCAAGACCCGTTCCCAGTTTCCGGGAATTCACGCGAGGCTACTTCTTTTCCATCACGCATTGCAAAGGGTGCTGGTGCTTGCGCGCAAAATCCATCACCTGCGTCACTTTGGTTTCGGCGATCTCATAGGTGAAAACGCCGCATTCCCCGATCCCGTGATGATGAACGTGGAGCATGATCTGCGTCGCCGCCTCGGCGTCCTTCTGGAAGAACTTTTCCAGCACATGGACGACGAATTCCATCGGCGTGTAATCGTCATTGAGGATCAGCACGCGATACAGGTTGGGACGCTTGGTCTTGGGTTTGACCTTGGTGATGACCGAGGTGGCCGGCCCACCGGGCGCATTGGACCGGTTGTCGTCCTCTGCCATGCTACGCGGCTGCCGGCGGCGATCGTCGGAGGCGCCGGCGACAGGCATCAGGATGCCGTCAGGCATAAATTTCGAAGGTTTCTGGAACATAGCGCCTGTATAAAAGTCCCTAGCCGATATTGGCCAGCCCCGAATTGACAGCGTCCCCAGCCACGATGTGCTGCCGGACGCCTCGGGCACAGAGGCGCCCCGGGTCGCCGCATCGGTGCGACGCTGTCCGTTACAGGACCGATGAAGCCAATATGGGTTCCTGTGGCCGTTCTCGCAAGCACACTGCAAGCACCTGGAATGGCCCGCCGCGAACCCCGCCTGATGGCCCCCGGTCCGGGTCAGGGTTAACCGATCGTGCTTGATTTGACCGGATCCGCAAACCAGCCATTTAACCGTCGTTCACGATAATACCGGGCGCTGGCCGCACGGCACACCAATAGTCGGCCTTTTACCTATTTTCTGAGGACACCTTTACCACCTGTTTAGCCGCAGCCGCCGAAATGACCGCCAGAAACTCACCATTGGCGGTCACGATGTTTATTCAATCGATTTCAAGCCAGGCGAAGAGCATCGCATCCCGATTTGCACGCCACGACGGCGGCAATATCGCGATGACCTTCGCCGTCGCTCTGGTGCCCCTGCTCGGCTTCGTGGGCGCCGCCGTCGACTACTCTCGTGCCAACGCGGCCCGCTCGGCGATGCAAGCGGCGCTCGACTCTGCAGCCCTGATGGTTTCGAAGGACCTGTCCGCCAATCCGACCATGTCGGCGACCGATGTCACCAACAAGGCGAAGGCCTATTTCAACGCGCTGTACACCAACACGAATGCCGGCCAGATCACGGTGACGGCGAGCTACACGACCAACACCAAGGACGGCTCCACGGTCACGGTCAACGGCTCCGGTGCCGTCGCAACCGATTTCATGAAGATGGTCGGCCTCCCGCAACTAGGGATCGGCAGCGGCTCGACCACGACCTGGGGCTCGACGCGCATGCGCGTCGCCATAGCGCTCGACGTCACCGGGTCGATGGGTATGGGGACCGGCAAATTGAAGGCGATGCAGGACGCAGCAACGGGTCTCATCAAGACGCTGAGCGCCAACTCGCGCATGACCGAGGACACCTATGTCTCGATCATTCCGTTTGCGCAGATGGTCAATGTGGGCGCGTCGAACAAGAACGCGACCTGGATAAAGTGGGACGAATATGGATCCTGCAGCTATCCGTACTACGACACCAAAGCCGAGTGCCAAGCGGCTAGCCAAACC
Organism: Tardiphaga sp. 813_E8_N1_3; assembly: GCF_051811025.1. Taxonomy (NCBI): domain Bacteria; kingdom Pseudomonadati; phylum Pseudomonadota; class Alphaproteobacteria; order Hyphomicrobiales; family Nitrobacteraceae; genus Tardiphaga; species Tardiphaga sp. 813_E8_N1_3. The sequence continues at coordinate 2,096,129 of NZ_JBPWQE010000001.1, read as the reverse complement.
TGGAACGCGAGCTCCAACAAGAACGCCTGGAATGGCTGCGTCACTGACCGTGATCAGCCTTACGACACCACCAACGAAGCCCCGTCGGGCACAGCACGTTATCCGGCCTACCAGTACAATGCATGCCCCTCAGCCATTCTTGGGATGACATCGGCTTATGGTGCTGAGAACGTTAAGACGCTGACAGACAAGATCGATGCCCTGTCGGCGAATGGCGGCACCAACCAGCCGATCGGCATGGCCTGGGCCTGGCGCACCTTACAGATCGGTAGCGATCCATTCCCCGCACCGGCCAAGGATTCGAACTACAAATACACAGATGCACTTATCATCTTGTCGGACGGCATGAATACCAAGGACCGATGGTACGGTGACGGCGCCAATTGGTCGACACTGGTTGACGATCGGCAGAAGTTACTGTGCGCCAACATCAAGAAGCCGAACCCGGCGACCAACAAACAGGAGACTTTTATCTATACGATCCAGGTCAATACCACGGGTGATCCGGAATCCGCAGTTCTGAAATCCTGTGCCGATCCCGGTAACTTCTTTCCTACAAGCACCAACGCCGGCATCGCCGACGCCTTCAAGGCAATCGGCAGCTCGCTCAACGCATTGCGCGTGTCAAAGTAAAGCGGCGGCGACACCTTCAAACAAAAACGCCCGGCCATCATGGCCGGGCGTTTTGATTTGAAGACCGTATTGCTTAGCGCGCCGGGGTCATTTTGGCGACGAAGCCTTCGAACGGCTTGTAGGCCTGCTTGGCGAGATCGACATAGAGTTCGCTGATCTTGTGCGATTCTGCGACGAAGGATTCATAGGCAGACTTGGCGTATTCGGTCTGCACTTCGAGCACCTTGTCGAGCGACTGCACGCCGGACAGCTTGGTCACGAAGGCGTTGCCGTCCTCGAACGACTTCTTGGTGTAGTCGCCAACCGCGACAGCGATCGCCTGTGCACCGTTCTGAAGCGTGGCCGCCGATGCGACTGCACTCTCGAACTGCTCCTTGCCGTACTGCTGGATGTCTTCGACCTTGATCACTGCAAATCCTTTCCCGGATTGGACGGGTCAGCCGCGGCCGGGTGGGCCCCGGTCTGATCTGACCCGCCCATCTATCGTGCAGTGCACAATGACGTCAAGAATCCCGTGCAATGCACAAATTTTACCATTGGCGATAAATGCAGGGGTGATTGGCAAGGGTTGCTTAACCTTTTGGAAACTCGCCGGACCTACCCTGATTTCTTGCATTGGTGCGTTGGGGCCAAAAAGCCCAAAAACTGCATGAGTACATACTCTTAGCCAGAATGGCCGCGTATGCTTCTGCCATCCCGCCGAGAGAACCGCTCAGGCTGACGCTTAAAACTGAGACTCATCTCCGGTTGTTGGGCATAATTTAGCCTCACGATCCGGGGAATGAGACTGATCTGACGGGGAAGTCCATGCTTCGCACAACGTTTGCTTCGTCGCGCACCTTGCGGGTGTGCGCTCTTGGGCTGGCGACTCTCAGCATCGCGGTCATCTTTACGACTGACAGTGCGGATGCCCGCCGGCGACATAAATCGCGAAGCCACGTCGCGCGCGTCTCCAGTTACAATCCCGCGTTCTCCTCGATCATCGTCGATGGCAATTCCGGCGCGGTCCTCTCGTCCAACAATCCCGATGGCTCGCGTCATCCGGCGTCGCTGACCAAGATCATGACGCTGTACATGCTGTTCGAGAAGCTGGAATCCGGCAAGCTCACGCTGGACAGCGAAATGGACGTCTCGCAGCACGCCTCCGTGCAGGCTCCGACCAAACTGGGCCTGCGCCCCGGTCAGACATTGCGCGTCGAAGATGCCATCAAGGCCCTGGTGACGCGCTCGGCCAACGACGCTGCCGTGGTGATCGCCGAAGCCATTGGCGGAGACGAAGACGATTTCGCCAAGCTGATGACCAAGAAGGCCCGCGCACTCGGCATGAGCCGCACGGTGTATCGCAATGCCTCCGGCCTCCCTGACGATGCGCAGGTGACCACCGCGCGCGACCAGTCGGTGCTCGGCCGCGCCATCCAGGATCGCTTCCCGCGCTACTACCGCTACTTTGCCACCGCCTCCTTCAACTATCGCGGCCGCAACATCCGCAACCACAACCGCCTGATCGGATCAGTCGAAGGCGTCGACGGCATCAAGACCGGTTACACCCGCGCCTCCGGCTTCAACCTCGTCTCGTCGATGAAGCGCGGCAACCGCCATCTGGTCGGCGTTGTACTCGGCGGCCGCAGCGGCGGCGCCCGTGACGCCGCCATGCGCAACCTGCTTGCCGAGAACCTGGAAAAGGGTGCCACCCGCCGCACCGTGGCCGCGATCACCGAGCGCAATCCGTCCGAAGCCGCGACCGAGGTCGCCGAAGCCGAGGCCCAGGCGCGTCCGACCGAAACCAAACAGGTCAACGGCGCCATTCAGGTGGCTGCTGCAACGCCGGTCGCCGCTGAACCGGTCTCCGAGTCTCCGGCTCGTCCCACCGCACCAGCGGCACGCCCGTCGGTCTTCGCCGCCGCCACCGCAGCGCTGCCCCCGGCAGCGCCGATGCCGCAGCCCCGCAAGCCGGAGCCCGGCCCGCTGAATTCAGGCGTCATCCAGTCCGAGGCCATCTCGGCCATTCCGGGCTCGTCAGAGCCGATGAAGCCGGTTCGGGTCCGCACCGTTCAGGTCAAGTCCGGTCAGTACAAGCTGGCCTCCGCCGGCGGCGAGCAGCCCGCCCCTCCCGCCACCACCAACGCCATCGTGGCGCGTCCGGAAACTACCGCCCGCTCGCCCGAGACCACCAACTCGCTCTATGCCCGCTCCGAGATGCCGCGTCAGCCGACAGGCTTCGGGACCGGCAATGGTATCCTCGGCGTTCTGCCGGCCCAGGGAAGCGCTCAGGGCGGCACCCAGATGGCCTATGCCGACCCTGCCCCGCGTAACGTGCCGGCCCCTCAGGCTCCCGCTCCGCAGACGGTACAACAGGGCGGCGCCATCAAACCTGCCGCGATCCACACCGGCTGGATCATTCAGGTCGGCGCACTGGAGAGCGAGAGCGAAGCACGGACCCGCCTCGACGCCGCCCGTGAACAGGCCCGTGGCCTCCTCGGCAAGGCCGATCCGTTCACCGAGACCGTCGTCGGCAAGGGCGACAAGAAACTCTACCGCGCCCGCTTCGCCGGCCTCGATCGCGAGAAAGCCGAAGCCGTCTGCAAGACGCTGAAGCGCTCGGAAATCTCCTGCATCACCATCAAGAACTGATCGACGTACACTGTCGGATACGCAAATGGCCGGGACATTGTCCCGGCCATTTTGCTTTTGGTCACCATAAATCCCCGTGGCGACAACTTCTCGTCAAGACTTAGCCGCTACAAAATACAGACGGGGATTGATCGACCATGCCGGACAACGGCGGGCGACGGGGCGTTCTCAGAGAAACGGAAGCTGCTCGCAGTTGTAGCGTAAAAGCGTGCTGGAGTTAGCTGCGATGCGTGCGAAGCAGAGTGTCCTTGGCCTCGTTGACCCGGGCCGCCAGGTACGTAGAGCCCCCCTGGTCGGGATGCAGTTTCTTCATGAGGGATCGGTGCGCGCGGCTGATCTCGTCGCGGGTCGCACCCGGCTTCACGCCAAGGATCTGATAAGCCTCCTCTTCCGTCATTTTACTGCCAGACGGCGCGCGGTCGTGCCGCCCTGCCGTATCGCCCTGCGCGTTCTGACGCCATGCGGGAAACCGGCGGTCAAGATAACTTTCAAGTAGCGCCACGCTCTCCGCGTCGAAACCGGCCATCATCGCCGCCAGTTGCGGCAGGTCGAATGCATCGAGCGACTGCCCGGCATAGGGGCCGGCCACGATCTGTCCGCTGAGCTGGCCGCTATCGTGATCGAGGGTCATATCGAGAAACGCCGAGCGGACCCGCGAGGTCTGGCCGGACGATTTGGTCCCGCCCCCGAACATGCCGCCGATATTGCTGAAGCCCGCCGTGCCGAACGGCGCCCAGCCCAAGAGACCCGCCCCGAAGATTCCGAGCGGGATCGCCACCGCCAGTTCGCCCTTGATCCCGGTGAAGGCCGCCACAGCCAGCGCCAGCACACCGCCGGCCAGCTTGATGCCGCGCGCCAGCAGCGCCGGGTTGGCCGAGCGGAGCATCTGCAGCAACATGTAAAGTACGAAGACGGCGAGCGCGCCGGCGATCAAAGTAGGCATGAGCTTTAGATAGTCGGTTGCCGCGATCCGCGAAACGGTTTTGCAGACCGTTTATCGCATCTGGCCGAGCAGCTTTGCCGCACCCGGCGCCGACGACGCCAGCCGCGTCAGCGCCTCCCGTCCACCAGCGGCATAGGCGGCTACCGCGCGCAGCAATTCGCGGAGCTGCGCAGCGGCTCCCGGATCGAACCGACACCAGGCGCCACCCGTCAGCCGGGCAATCTCGCGAAACGCCTGTTCGGCGGCCGGGTCTTGCCCTTCCTGGAACATGAAGACAGGCACTTTCAGCAGGCCGAGTTCACCGGCCCGCGCACAGAGTTCGTCGACGGACTCCTCCATGGCGTCGCCCACGAACACCAGTGCACGCACGCCGGAGGCCACCGCCTCGCGCCGCGTCTCCGACAGCACCTTGCCGATCTGGGTCTGACCGCCCTGGCAAGCGATCTTGCCCATCAGCCGCGCCAGTTGCGCGGTGTCCGAAATCCAGCCGGTCGCGCGGCACTCGCTGAGACCACGGAAATAGACGAGACGGATATCGAGACTGCCGATTGATGCCGCCTCGCGAAACATGTCGGCCTGCAGCGCGCAGGCCATGTCCCAGGTCGGCTGCCGGCTCATGGTGGCATCGAGCGCAAACACCAGCCGCCCCCGCCCGCCCGCTGCATGCGGCGCCATCGCTTTCGCTTTTGCTACAAATGCTGCGATGTCGGCCGATGCCGACGGCTGGGTCAGCGTATCGGTCTTGGACGTGGGAATCGTGGGATCGCTGGCCATGACAACTCGCGTTTGCTGCAAGCTTCATGTGGCGAGCATAGGCCGCGCGGTCAACCGCGCTGCACAGAACTCAGTTCACGCTCGGCGTATACTGCGAGATCTTGCTCGCGTCAGCCGCATTGCTCTGCTGAGCGGGCTGCTCGATGATCTTCGGCTTGCCGGTGACCGGTGACAGCTTGCTGTCGTCGTCGAGGAACTTGTCGAGCAGGCCCTGAATCTTGGTCTTCAGGGTTTCCGGACCGCGGTCACTCATGTCGGTGTGCTGCGCGCCGGTGTTGACGACCGTGATACCGGCCTTCTCGCAGATCTCGTCATCCGGCACGACGCCAGGATCCGGCTTGAACACCGTATCGTGCGAACGGAACGACAGGATCTTGAATTTGCCATCGGTCATGAACGGCACGCGCAGGTTATCCAGCGTCACGACCTTCTTGACGTCATCCGGGAATTCCTTGGCGTAGAACATCGAAATGTCGCCGCCGTTGGAATGGCCAACCAGCGTCAGATGATCGTAGTCGGAATTCGGCTGAATCTTCTTCAGCTCCTTCACCGCGTATTTGATGTTCTGCACGCCGCGCTCATAGACCGGCAGACGGCCAACATAGAGCTCGCCGACCTTGGTCACGAGCGGAGCGTCGGTATCGAGATCGTGCTGAATGCTGACGGCCATATAGCCACGCGCCGCAAACACGTTTGCGAGGAACGAGTATTCGGTGAACTTGACGGTGTTACCGTGATTGAGGATCGCGACCGGCAAAGTGATCATGCCGGCATTGGCCTGCATTTCCTTGTCGCGGCGAACGGCAATGTCGACCTGCACAGGACGATTACGCGACGCGTCGAAGAGCGTCAGCGTTTCATGCCGAATGGCCCACTTCGACGCGGTGAAATACGCGGCGGTGGCCAGCACGCAAACCGAAAGCAGAATGAGTAGTCCGCGTTTCATGTTCGTCCCTGATCGGCCAGCTAGAGATAAGTCTCAGCCGGCTACAGCACTTATGGGGTCGGATGACCCTCAAGCGGCTGCTTCAACAGCATATATGTCACAGCCCGGTGACAGAAAGGCTAAATATTGTGAATTCCGAGCCATGTTATTGTGCGTCGCACCCGTTTCTTGTGCACCTGCTAAAGAAAGCCATGGTCGAATTGAGCGATTTTGAACTACTTTCGCAAGAGATCGGAATTTCAAAAACGCCCTGATTTCAACGACAAATCAACTGTCGTACGGGCTACTCGTTCCCCGGTAAAAGACGGTAAAAGACAATGATACCTGTACTATTAGCGCGAAGTTGAGTGCGGAATCGTTCATAGCCTGCCGAACGGGCAGCGCTGACTTTACACAGTGGACGCGACTCAGTTGCCAAGGATGTCGTGAACATCCAGCGGTTTGTCGACCTGGGCAAACCACTCGGCGCGGTTGGCGGCGCGGCGACGGCCACGCTCATCGAGCGGCAGCTTCAACTTGCGCAGCAGTTCGATGACTTCCTCGCGCGCCGTGACATGGCCCATGCTCGGGCGACGCCCGAGTGTAGCTTCGTTGAGATCGTCAAGCGCCGTCAGGCCACGCGGGAAGAACTCACGATACATCACGCGCTCGGCGAGACCGTCGATGGCGCGGAAACTGAGCTGCAGCGAGAGTTGATCGAGGACGCCGGCGACAAGCATCTTGTTGCGCGAGCCGAGCATCGAGAGCCGGTTGCGCACCACGATCCAGTCGGTGGTCGAGCCATCATGCTGGCGGCGCTTGCGACGGGCTTCGCGCGCCATCTTCGAATAGTGGCTTTCGCCGGTCACCTTGTAGCTTGCGGCATCGACTGCGCCGAGCACATCGAAATCGAGGAAGCTGTCATTGATCGGCGTCACCAACGTATCGGCCATCGAATGCGCCAGACGCATCAGATAGGTGTCGCTGCCGGGCGTGTCGATGACGATGAAATGGTGGGTACGCTCCACCGCGCTCACCGCAGTCATGAACTGCTCGAGTTCGAAGGCTTCATTATCCGCGATCTGCATCGTCTCGCCGAGCTTGATGCAGCTATGGGTCGGCACTTCCAGCGCAAGTCCGGCGCTCTGCGCCCAGGCTGCGCGGTTGGCGATATAGCGTGTGAAGCTCTGCTGACGGCTGTCGAGATCGATGGTGGCGACACGCTGACCGGCCTTCAGCAGCGCCACGGCAATATGAAGCGCGGTGGTCGATTTACCCGACCCGCCCTTCTCATTGCCGAGCACGATCACATGCGCCGTGCCGGACTGTCCCTGGGTGGTTTGCATCAACATCGCGCGATCCTTCGATCATCTTCAAATCGCGAGGTAAGACAAGGGTCAAGCGAAATGCAGAGGCATCCTGCTTTGCCGGCAATCAGCCGCGCTTAATCATGAATCCGACGACCGGTTGCGGCATCAGGACACCCGCCAGCCTGGTATCGTGAGGCTTGGGTGATCCCGCCAGCTTTGATAAGCAGGGCGCGCACGCCCTCATCCGCCGCAGCCAACAACAAGAACGAGCCGCAATGCCCCGCACTCCGATCGTCGCCCGTACCCTGCCCGCCCTCCGCAAGGCGCTCGAAGGCCTGCGCGCACGCAAGGCGACCATCGGCCTGGTACCGACCATGGGAGCGCTGCATGACGGCCACGTCTCGCTCGTCCGCCTCGCCCAGCGCCGCACCAGCAAGGTCGTGGTGTCGATCTTCGTCAATCCAACGCAGTTCGCGCCAACCGAGGACTTCGGCTCCTATCCGCGAACCTGGAAGAGCGACGTCGCCAAACTCACCGAAGCCGGCGTCGACCTGATCTGGAATCCCGACGCCAAGGTGATGTATCCAGAAGGTTTCGCAACGAAGATCACGACCGGAGGCCCAGCCACCGCCGATCTCGAAGATCGCTTCCGTCCACATTTTTTCGGCGGCGTCGCGACAGTCGTCGGCAAGCTGTTCACGCAGGTGCGACCGGACATGGCGTTTTTCGGCGAGAAGGACTACCAGCAGCTCAAGGTCGTGACGCGCATGGCCAGGGATCTCGATCTCGGTGTCAAGGTGACCGGCGCCACCACGGTGCGCGAACGCGACGGTCTCGCGATGTCGTCGCGCAACGTCTATCTCTCGCCGGAAGACCGCGCCACGGCGCCGGTGCTTTACAAGGCGATGAAGGAAACCGCGAAGCGCCTGAAGGCGGGCGATGACCTTGAAGCCGCCATGGCCGGTGGCGCCGCGATGATTACGGCAGCCGGCTTCGCACTCGACTACTTCGAAGCACGCCATGCGGAGTCACTGGCGCCAATTACCTCGATGAAAGACGGCCCGGTGCGTCTGCTGGTGGCCGCGAGGATCGGCAAGACGCGGCTGATCGACAATATCGGGGTGTAGTCCACCTCGTCATTCCGGAGCCTTTGTCCTTGCTCGTCATTCCGGGGTGCGCGTCGCCGGCGAAGCCGGCAGAGCGCGAACCCGGAATCTCAGAGTGTCTTGCGCTGTCTGGAGATTCCCATGCTGGGATTCTCAGCCACTCCAATTGGAGTGGCTGAGGTTCGCGTCCGGCAAGTGCCGGCCGCGCCCCGGAATGACAGCTTGGGGCACCCGAACACTTTTTCCTATCTCCCGTTGACAACATCCCCATAAGGTTTATATTCACATTCATCCTGCCCCACCGAGAGGGGCGGTCGCGATCGTCACGTTCGCGGGGCAGGATGCGGTGGACGCCGGAGATGCGGCGTCACGGGAGATGTGGGGGACGGCTGCCCTTGGGCAGGCCGGATCGTCTGTGGTCAGGATACCACTGGGACAGGCGGCACGGTTTGGCTTCGGATGGAAGAAACCTGCAGATCAAGTGACGGACGACCAAGTCAAAACGCGTTCGGCTTACTCGCTTGAGGCACCCTGTCCCTTCGCCTTGGGACTGTAATTTTGGTGATCGGATCGTTCGCCATGGCGAAGCGCAAGCAACCGAAAAAACACCGTATGCGGAACGCCGGGCACTTCGCCCAGCGCGTCCGAAAGTCCTGATGCACTCATTTGCGGAAGACCGCATTCGCATCAGGCCCAAGGGTGCAACGGGCACCTGGCGTTCCGCACGCCCTCTCACAGGGGGCGGGAATGCAAGAGACGACGGCGCCCCCGCACCGCAAACAATGGGGCCGATGACGCATGTCTGAAGAGCAGTGGCTGTTTGAAATTCGAAGAAGCTGAGACGCGCAGGCGGTCGCGATATCCCTCCCTCAAGCGGCGAAGCCGCGCAGTGGGGTCTGGCGGACGAATTCGTCCGCCATGGTCGGCCGAGCGAGGCGATGCGAAGCATCGACGAAGCGGAGGCCGGGGTGGGGTGCCCCACGTGAGAGCGCCGCTTGTGGCACCACCCCACCCGTCACGTCGCTCGCAAGTGCTCGCAACGTGCCACCCTCCCCACTGCGCGGCTACGCCGCTGGGAGGAGGGAAAAGCAAGAGCCCTACTCCGCCGCGATCTGCCGCGGCGCCGGCGGCGGATTGGCGAGGTCCTTGGCGAGTTCGGCATAGCGCGCCTTGGCGGCCTTTACCGAGGCTTCCTTCACCGGGCCGTAACCGCGAATGCTGTCGGGCAACGAGAGAAGCTGCACGGCCGTATCCACGGTGAGCGGCGACAGCAGGTTCAACACCGTGGCAACGTCCTTTTCGTAGCCGGCGATCAGATCGCGCTCCAGCTTGCGGTCAGCGCTGTAGCCGAACACGTCGAACGGCGTGCCGCGCAAGGTGCGCAGCTTCGCCAGAATGCGAAACAGCGGCAGCATCCAGGCGCCGAAGGCGCGCTTCTTCGGGCGACCCGAGGCGTCGGTACCCGGCAGCATCGGCGGTGCGAGATTGAAGTTGATCTTGACGTCACCCTCGAACTGATCGCGCAGCTGCTTCTCGAACTTGCCGTCGGTATAGAGCCGCGCGACCTCGTATTCGTCCTTGTAGGCAAGCAGCTTAGCGTAGTTGATCGCCACCGCACGCGGCAGCTCATCGTCATAGCCGCCGCGCATGGCGGCTTCGCGGACCCGATCGACCATCGCCTGATAGCGCTCGGCGAGCTTGCTGTTCTGATAGTCCGCTAGCAATCCGCTGCGATGAGCGACGATCTCGTCGAGGCTCATCTCATCCAGCGTCTTTGGCGCGATGGTCTCATCGGCACCCTTGAGCATGCCCGCGAGCCGTGCCGGATCGGCGGCGGCAAGACGGCCAAGCTGGAACGCCAGCATGTTCATCTTGATCGAGACACCATTGAGCTCGATGGCCTGCTCGATCGATGCGGCCTGCAGCGGCAACAGCCCCTGCTGATAGGCGAAGCCCATCATCATCATGTTGGTGGCGATGGAATCGCCGAGCAGCGCTTCGGCCGCCTTGGTGAAATCGAGGAACGTCGATTCCTTGCGCAGCGACATTTCCAGCACGTTGTTGACCTTGCGGGACTGGAAATTGAAGTCGCGGTTACGCACGAAATCCGCGATCGGAATGAGATGGGTGTTGACGATGCCAGTGGTGCGCGAGCTCTCGCAGAGCGAGATCGTGTCCTTGGCGATGGCCACGACTTCATCGGCTGCGATCAGGACATCCGCCGTGCCGGTGACGATGCGCGAACAGGTGACGTCACCGGTGTCGTTGGCGAGACGCACATGGCTGAGCACCGCACCGCCCTTCTGCGCAAGCCCCGACATGTCGAGGATCATGCTGGCCTTGCCCTCGATATGCGCGGCCATGCCGAGCAGCGCACCGATGGTCAGCACGCCGGTGCCACCGACGCCGCCGACGGCGACGTTATAGGGCTTGTCGAGTGTCGGCCGCGTGGTGGGCTCCGGCAATGCGCCGATGGCACCGAGTTCGACGGGTGCCTTGCGCTTCAGCTTGCCGCCATCGACCGTGACGAAGGACGGGCAGAAGCCCTTGAGGCACGAATAGTCCTTGTTGCAGGACGACTGATTGATGGTGCGCTTGCGACCCAATGGGGTCTCCAGCGGCTCCACCGAAATGCAGTTCGACTGCACCGAGCAATCGCCGCAGCCTTCGCAGACTGCTGGGTTGATGAGCACGCGGCGCTGCGGGTCTTCCAGAATGCCCTTCTTGCGGCGGCGACGCTTCTCGGCGGCGCAGGTCTGCACGAAGACAATGGCCGAGCAGCCCGGCACTTCGCGGCAGGCCTTCATAACCTTGTCGAGTTCGTCGCGATGCGCCAGCTTCACGCCTGGCGCAATGGTGTTGGCGGGATAGGCATCGGGATTCTCCGACACGAGATAGATCTCGCGGATGCCCTCGCTGTGGAGCTGGAACGTGATCTTCTGCGGCGACAGGTCACCGTCATGGTGCTGACCACCGGTCATCGCCACGGCATCGTTGTAGAGGATCTTGTAGGTGATGTTGGCCTTGGAGGCGATCGACTGACGGATCGCGAGCGAGCCGGAATGGAAGTAAGTGCCGTCGCCGAGATTGGCGAAAATGTGCTTTTCCTTGGTGAACGGCGCAATGCCGGTCCATGTCACGCCCTCGCCGCCCATATGGGTGAAGGTCTCGGTGGAGCGATCCATCCACAGTGTCATGAAATGACAGCCAATGCCCGCCAGCGCGCGCGAGCCCTCCGGCACCTTGGTCGAGGTATTGTGCGGACAGCCCGAGCAGAAATACGGCGTGCGCGTGATCGGCACGACGTTCTGCACCTGCGAGGCCTCGCGTCCATGAAACCAGTCGGCCTTGGCACGCAGCAGTGCGGCGATCTCGGGATCGATCTCCATCGCCAGCAGGCGATCCACCAACGAGGTCGCGACCTTGGCGACGCTCAGCTCTTCGGCGAATGGCAGGAAGCGATGATCGTGGGAATCCATCTTGCCGACGATGCGTGGCCGCACATCGTCGCGCCAGTTGAACAGCTCCTGCTTGACCTGGTTCTCGACAATCTCGCGGCGCTCTTCGACGATGAAAATCTCTTCGAGGCCGACGGCAAACTTGCGTACGCCTTCCGGCTCCAGCGGCCACGGCATGCCGATCTTGTACAACCGAAGACCAATCTTGGCGGCGACCTCTTCGGTGATCCCCAGCTCGCGCAAGGCCTGGCGCACGTCTTCATAGCTCTTGCCGGAGGCCATGATGCCGAAACGTGCATTCGGCGAGTCCATGGTGACGCGGTTGATGTTGTTGGCGCGGGCGAAGGCGATCGCGGCAAAGCCCTTGTAATCCTGCAGCCGGCGATCCTGCACATAGCGATCGTCCGGCCAGCGCAGGTTCAGACCATCGGGCGGTAGTTCGAAATCGGTGGGAATATTGAACGGCGTCATTTCGTCGTTGAGGTTGATCTCCGCCGTGGTCTCCACGGTTTCGGTGATCACCTTCATGCCGACCCAGCAGCCGGAATAGCGTGACATGGCAATGCCGAGCAGACCCATCTCGATCATCTCGTGGATGCTCGACGGATAAAGATAGGGCATCAGCGCCGATATGAAGGCATGGTCGGACTGATGCGGCACGGTCGAGGACTTGGCGCCGTGGTCGTCGCCGGCGAGACAGAGCACGCCGCCGAATTTCGCGGAGCCGGCAGCATTGCCGTGGCGGAAGACGTCACCGCAGCGATCGACGCCGGGACCCTTGCCGTACCAGATGCCGACGACGCCATCATATTCGGCGCCGGGCGAAAGATTGAGTTGCTGGGTGCCCCAGATCGCGGTGGCTGCGAGATCTTCATTGACGCCGGGCAGGAATTTGACGCCGTATTGATCGAGGTGTTTGCGCGCCGCCGTCAATTGCTGGTCATAGCCGCCGAGCGGCGAGCCGCGATAGCCGGTAACGAAGGCCGCAGTGTTCAGACCCGCCGCGCGGTCCCTGCGGACCTGTGCCATCGGCAGGCGCACCAGCGCCTGAATGCCGGTAAGGAAAATGTGGCCCGAGCCTTGGGTGTATTTCTGATCGAGACTGATCGCGCCTTGATTAATTCCCATTCCCACCCTCGTCACTGCGGCCTCGGGCTATCGCCCCGGACTGTGTCGTCCGGCCTGCTCGCGCCTATTATCTGGGGTCGTTCGACTCCCTTAGAAACAGTCTATGTTGGATTTTGAACGGGACGCACCACAATTCTGGGCAATGGAGCCCCGCGTCCAAAGAACGCAATTTCGTGATGAATGCGGCCGGTAGACTTGTCACGTTGTGTCGCCGCAAAGGCCTTTGGCGCAAGGACGTAACGGCTTCACGTTGCAGTGCGATGCAGCACGATCCGCCAAAGGAGGCTCAGGCCTCGCCCGGGAATATCTCACCGATGATCTTCATCAGATCGGCCTCGCGAAACGGCTTGCGCAGATAAGCGCGAAAACGCCCTGCCCGGTCGCGCACCACATGCTCCAGCAACGAGGTCATGACGACCACCGGAATTCCGCTCAGCCGCTCGTCCTGCCCCATCGCTGCGATCAGGCCGGCGCCGTCGAGGAACGGCATCATAAAATCGGTCAGCACGAGATCGGGCGTGTCCCGATGCAGAATGTCGAGCGCCTCACGGCCGTTGCCGGCTACGAGGACATTGAAGGCATATTCGCTCAACAGGACTTCGAGCCAGTCCGCGATCGCCCATTCGTCCTCGACAATCAGGACAGTTCGCACCGCTATTCTCCAGTCAACTTAAGATCCGTCGATGGAGTTGGTGCAGGTCCCTGACTAGAAATGTCCCTGAGGATGCGCTCCGCGCTCTGGAAATCGACATCAAGAACGATGCCGCCGTCGAGAATTTCAAATCGACGCATGCGCATATCGGTCCGGCGGTCACGCGATTTCAGAATGGTCATCAGACGATGGTTTTCCGAGCGCAGGGCTGCGAGATGCAGCGCGATGATGTTCTCGGCAACCGCGGAGAGACCCGTCTGGTTGACGCCCTTGAGCGGCTGCCCGGGTGTCATGCCAGCGTGATCGGTTTCTGCCGTCGCCAGCGTGGTAACACCGAGTGCGCGCAACTCGTTGCACAGCGCCGACAAAAAAGAGCCGATGCGCTCCTTTTCGTCGGTGAGCTTCGAGAAGCCTTCGATGCCATCGATCACCAGACGGCGCACGCCGTTCTGCCTGATGGTCGCGAGCAGCTCGGTTGCGACCTCGTCGAGCACCGCTTCTGTCTGCGGACGCCACATCAGCGTGACCTTGTCGCCCCGCGATTTCAGCGGCAGCTTGAGGCTGTCGGCCTTGATCCGCAGCGCCATCGGATTCTCGTGAAACCCGAACAGCATCGCCGGTTCATTGGCGGGACCGCCGGTCAGGAACTGAAGACCGGCCGTGGTTTTGCCCGACCCCGAAGGCCCGAGCACCACGGTCACCGAATGCGTATCGACGCCGCCGCCGAGCATCTTGTCGACGCCGCCAATGCCGACGGACACCATCGGACCGTCGGCGCTGTCCCAGACGCTGGGCGTCTCCAGCAGCGCCTCGATACGCGGATAGATGGCGTGGCCGTTCTCGGTGATGCGATAGGAGTGCTTGCCGCCCATGAACCAGCTGCCACGCAGCTTGTGGACCTGAAGTGACCGCTCGGCGCGCCGGCCATGCAGTGCCGACTGCAGCTCGATGAGACCGTCCACCATCGTATGCTCAGGCGGATGCGCATCGGCGTCGAAGGCGCTGGTCAGCAGGAACATGGTGCAGTTGCTGAACGCCGCCTGGGTCTGCAATTCGTGGATGAACTTCTTCAGCTCAAGCTCGGAACGCGCCTTCTCATGGACGGTGATGAGGCCATCGAGCACCAGAATGCTGGCATTCCGGGTACGCACCTCGCGGCGAACCACATCGAGCAGCCCGCGCAGCCCGTCGTCTTCCAGCGTCTTGAAGGCGCCGACATAGGACATGCGGTCGGGAATTGCCGCTTCATCGAAGAAGGTCATCCGCCGCATATGCCCGATCATGCGGGCGTGGCTCTCTGCAAGCAGCGTGATGTAAAGCGCGTTACGCCCCTGCGCGGCCTGCGCGAAGCAGATCTGGTTGCCCAGAATCGTCTTTCCGGCGCCCGGGGCGCCCTGAATGATGTAGATGCCGCCGTCGAAAACGCCCCCGCCCAGGATCGCATCGAGACCCGGTACGCCGGTTGCAAACCGGCCGTTATCGCCACTCATTCCGAAACTGCCCCTAACGTGTCACCTATGCCGGTGAGATGTTGAAACGCGTCGGGGAGCGATGGGTTCCAAAGCTTTTTCAGAAATATTTCGAAACACTGCCTCTCAGCAAGGCAGCATCCCGCTAATAGCGCCCCCGAAACGGAACATCGGCCTTTACGGGCCATTGCTGTCCGGTCACCCTGACAACATCAGGCATGGAGGACCGGAAATGAATCAGAAGCTGAATACCTGGACGTCGCAGCCTGAACTCGCCGGCAGCGATATGGTGTCGACGAATGACGGTTCTTATCATCCGGATTGTGGCGAAGAGCATGATCACAAGCCGACCAAGGCCATCATCGGCGTGGGACTACTCGTGGTGCTGAGTTTCCTGCTCTATGAATTCAACGGCAAGGTGTCCAAGACGCACACGTCAGCGACCCCGCCCGCGCAGCACCAAAGCTTCGCGGCGAACCACTAGGCTTCGACAGCTTCATCCGCAATAGCACTTTCAGTGTCGGGCACGACGACCCGAAACTGGAAGCCGTGCAGACCGATGGTCGGCACGATGCCGAAATGGTCGGTGCCGAAGACTTTGACCCGATGCTGCAGTTCATCTTTCTCGATGCTTACCGGGATATCGCAGATCTGCTCATAGGCCTTACGCGTGTGACGCGTGTTGCCCCAGCGCAGCGCCCGCTCGATCAGCGGGTCCGGCTGTGTGGCCAGGACGCGTGCCATCCGCCAGAAAGTCTGCACCAGCTTCGTATAGGCAATCTCTTCCAGACCCGCGACACTGATATCAGCCGGAATTGGGAACGCCTCGACATCCACGATCGGTCCGGCATCGACACGTGCAATCATGCGATGGACCGTGCAGCCGAAGTCGGTCGCGTGATCGTGGAGCGCAAAATGCGCCGGGGCCCAGCCGGGATATTGCGGCGGGCCGGGATGGAAATTGTAGGCGCCAAAGCCAAGCTGATCGAGCACCGCGCCGGGGACTATCACACCAGTGGTGAACGAAATCATCCGCGCCCGGCCCAGCCAGTCGGGCTCGATCGCCGCCAGATCTTCAGCTGTGAAAACAGGAAGGACCGTAAGGGCCGGATTGTGACCACGGAGCAAAGTTGTAAAGACCGAGTGCTCAGCAGGACCCGTCAGGAGGATAATCGTATCGAACATTCGGGCTGCCACGCGCTTCTGCGAATCAATAATCGCCTCAGCGTCGCAGCCAGGCCTTAACATCTGATGAGCAGGCCCGATCACGCTGCATTGCCACATAGGACCTGGCTCTGGAATGGCGCAATCGCGGGAACATGCACCTCATCTGACGGTTGTCCTCTGCACAGGAGGACACGACATGGCGAACATTCCCAATCCCAATGATCCGTATCGTCCAAATCCCGCTGATGACATCCGCAATCCTGCGCGGCTCGACAATGAGCTGCAGGCCGATCCTGAACTCGCGGAAGGGCCAGCGAGCGGTAGCCGCATGGCTATTTATGCACTTGGCGTTGTTGTCTTGCTCGGCGCCGTATTCTACGGCTTGAACAATACATCCACGACTCCGGGCGACGCGACGAAGACCGCGTCCCAGTCCGCGCCAGCGACGCAGGACAGCACGCCAAAGGCGCCGGCGCCAACCAACAACATCGCGGACTCCTATTCGAAGCCGCCAGTGGCACCCGGCGTACGTGACGTGACGCCCACCAACAAGCAGTCCGGCGTCACCACCGGTGCGGCACCTGCGCGACCGCAGGCTCCGCAATCGGCTCCGACCGGCACCGAGATCGACAGCTCGAAGGGCGGCGCGCCGAAGTAACGGCGCGACCGGGCAGACAAGGCTGCGGGCATCGATGCCCGCGGCTTTGTTGCGCATGGATTATGCGGTCACCTGACGCAGGAACGTGCGTTCCTCCGCGAGGATGAACCGGTGCTCCTCGGCCGACGCGAAATTCGCAACGCCTTCCGCATCGCTCCGCAGTCTGGCGCGATAGGCTTCATAGGCCGCGAGACTTGGAAACGAGATCAGGCCGAATGCGACGTTGTTCGTTCCTTCATGGGGCATCCAATAGCCCTACAGGTCACCACCGCATTTGGGAATAATCGTCAGCCAGCGCTTGGCGTAGGCTTCAAACAATCCGCGTTTGAACGGATCGATCTGATAGCGAATGAAGACAGTGATCGTCATAACGGCTCCCTCTGCAGATACCTCGATATAGCCGCTTGAGGGACCGTGACACTTCGATTAGCATCGAAGTATGAAAGCGGGTCCGGACATCGCCATGGTCGCTGCACTTGTTGGCGACCCTGCGCGCGCCAATATGCTGACGGCGCTGATGACAGGCCGTGCGCTGACCGCGAGCGAACTCGCCCAGGAAGCCGGGATTACTGCACCAACGGCGAGTTCACACCTCTCCAAGCTCGAAGCAGGCGGCTTGATCGAGCCGGAAAAACAAGGGCGCCATCGCTATTATCGCCTCACCGGCCCCGATGTCGCCGGTGTGCTGGAAGGTCTGGCCGGCCTGGCAGCCCGCGCGGGCCACCTCCGTCTCCGCACCGGGCCGAAAGAACCCGCATTACGCCGCGCGCGGATTTGCTACGACCATCTCGCCGGCGATCTCGGCGTGCAGATGCTCGACAGTATGCGGGCACAGAGACTGATCCGGCAGACCGAGCAGATCATCGAACTCACGACCCAGGGCAACCGGTTCGTTGCTGAGGAATTGAGGATAGATCTGACAACGCTGGCTCATCCGCGCCGGCCGGTCTGCAAGGCCTGCCTCGACTGGAGCGAGCGTCGCCACCATCTGGCCGGGACACTTGGCGCTGCCATCATGATCTCATTTACTGCCATGAAATGGGCGGCTAGAGACCCCTCGCCCGGCAGCCGCGTAGTGCATTTCACCCGCAGCGGCGAGAAGCGCTTCGAGGCATTGTTCGGCACCACCGGCGACGCCATCCGGAAAACGTGAAGACGCCGGCTTACCTTCGCCGCAATGCAGCCTGAAACCGCGCCGGACCTTCCTTCTCCCGGAGCTTTCTCGATGAACCGCCTGCTGCTCGCTGCGCTGATTGCAACCTTACCGTTCACCTCATCGCAGGCGGCCGAGCCTCTTGCGGCACGCGAGCCCTATGGCATCGGCCTCGAAGGTTTCCCCTATCCCTACCCCGTCAATATGCTGCCGCTGGTCAATGACGGCGAGCAGCTGCGCATGGCCTATATGGACGTGCCATCGACCAAGCCCAATGGTCGGACTGTGGTGCTGCTGCATGGCCGCAATTTCCCGTCGAGCTACTGGGCTCCGGTGATCGGCACGTTGAACGATGCAGGTTACCGCGTCGTGGTCCCCGATCAGATCGGCTTCGGCAAATCGTCGAAGCCATCAGGCGATCTGCATTTCGACAACCTCGCCCGCAACACCGTAGCGCTGATGGATCACCTCGGGATCGCGAAATTCGACATCGTCGCGCATTCCCTCGGCGGCATGTTGAGCGTGCGCGTTGCCCGCGCTTATCCCGATCGCATCGATCACCTGCTGCTCGCGGCGCCGATCGGACTTGAGGACTATCGCCTGTATGTGCCGCCGACGCCGACCGAGAAGATTCTGGAGAACGAAGACAAGCTGACGGCGGAGGGCTACCGCAAACAGCTCGAGGTGAACTATTCGCTGAAGATGCAGCCCGACCAGGTAACGCCCTTCATCGATGCGCGTTTCAACATCAAGGGATCGCCGGAATATCCGCGCTGGCTGCGCGCCTTCGTCAGCTCGGCGCAGCTCATTTATCGCGAGCCCGTGGTCCACGAGATTCCCCTGATCGCGCTGCCGACCCTGTTCATCATGGGGGCCGACGATCACAACGCACCGGGCAAGCCGAATGCGCCGGAGGCGCTACGGCCGAAGATGGGTCAGAACGCCGATCTCGCCAAGGCGCTGGCGGCGAAGATGCCGAACGCGAAGGCCGAGGTGTTGCCGAACGCGGGCCATATCGTGTTTCTCGATGCACCGGCCAAATTCAACGAGCTGATGCTCGCATTTCTCGCGGCGAAGTAGCAATCACCGCACCCTGCTACGCAAATATCTCGAAACATTCATGCTGTATTCAGATCGAATCGGCTTAATCGTGCTGCGCAGCGTTGATCCCTAGCAATTTTCTTGCCCGTAAGAGTTCTGCAGCGGGTGATGCGATGCCATCATTATTCTCTGCGCCGCATCGCGGCACCATCGAGGGAGAACACGAATGAAGACGATCTTTGCGGCAGCCTTGTTTGCCGTTAGCGTCGGGGGCATCGGTGCCGCCAGCGCAATGCCTCTGGCTCCGCTGAGCGCTGCAGACACAGCAGGCGTGATCCAGGTGGCTCAGGGTTGCGGCCCCGGCTATGCCCGCGGCCCCTATGGCGGTTGCCGCCCGATGTTTCGTGGTCCACCGCCGCGCGGCCCGGGTTACTGCCCACCCGGCTTCTTCCGCAATCCCTACGGCCGCTGTATCCGCCGCTGGTGATCGCTGCACAATCCTGACGACGAAGACCCCGCCACTGGCGGGGTTTTTTGTTGCCCACGCGGCGGTTACGGCCGTCACACGAAGATGACAGAATAGCGCTTCGCTATTCTGGAGATCGTCATGTCGCGCGCCTTGCGTCGTCTCATTCTGGCCGGGCTGCTCGGCCTCTCATCGCTGACGACCGCCAGCGCCGAGACCATTCCCCTGCCCGAGCCGCAGCTGGGTCCGCGGCCGTTCTATCTTGTCGACAAGATGAAGGACGGTCCGCTGAAGACGAAGCTCAGCACCTGCACTGGGCCATTCCGCAAGAGCGACTTCTCCATCGCCCATCGCGGCGCGCCGCTGCAATTTCCCGAGCATACGAGGGAGTCCTATCTCGCCGCAGCGCGGATGGGCGCTGGCGTGATCGAATGCGACGTGACCTTCACCAAAGATCGCCAGCTGGTCTGCCGGCATTCGCAATGCGACCTGCACACGACAACCAATATTCTCTCGGTGCCGGCGCTGGCGAACAAATGCACGCAGCCCTTCAGCCCTGCCGATCCCGCCACCGGCAGGAAGGCGTCGGCGAAATGCTGTACCAGCGACATCACGCTGGCGGAATTCAGGACGCTGACGGCGAAGATGGATGCCGCCAACACCTCTGCCACGACCGTCGCTGATTATCAGAACGGCACGCCGCGCTGGCGCACCGACCTTTATGCCAGCTCGGGCACGCTGATGACCCATGCGGAGAGCATCGCGCTGATCAAGAGCCTCGGCGCCAAATTCACGCCCGAGCTGAAAGCGCCGGAAGTGCCGATGCCGTTCGACGGCGATTACAGCCAGGAGAAATACGCGACCCAGATGCTCGACGAGTATCGCGCCGCTGGCATTCCGCCTGGCGACGTATTTGCCCAGAGCTTCGATCTCAACGACATCAAGTTCTGGATCCGCACCGCGCCGGAATTCGGCGCACAGGCGGTCTATCTCGATGGCCGCTATGAAACACCGGGTTTCGATCACATGCGCGCGGAAACGTGGAAACCGTCGATGGCGGAGCTCAAGGCTGCCGGCGTCAAGATTCTCGCGCCGCCGATCTATATGCTGCTGACGCTCGACGGCAGCGGCCAGATCGTGCCCTCTCCTTATGCCAAGGCAGCACGCGATGCCGGGCTCGAACTGATCACATGGTCGCTGGAGCGCGAGGGGCCGCTCGCAAACGGCGGCGGCTTCTTCCATCGCTCGGTCAAACCCGCCATCGATCGCGACGGCGATACGCTCACCGTGCTCGATGTACTGGCGAAGGACGTCGGCGTGCGCGGTGTGTTTTCCGACTGGCCGGCGACGACGACGTTCTATGCGAGCTGCATGGGGCTGCGCTGACGCAGCACGCTATTTGGCGTCGCTGTCATAGATAAATTTCGGCATTTCCAGCTTCAGCCGGATTGCCAGCAGGCGGAACACCAGTCCGGTCACGGCGGCAACCAGCGTCACCAGATCGGGACTGAATCCGTATTTGATGCCGCCGATATAGAGAAGCCCCGTGACGATCGACACGCTGGCATAAAGTTCGGCGCGAAACAGCAGCGGCACGTCGTTGCACAGCACGTCGCGAATGACGCCGCCGACGCAGCCGGTGATCATCCCGGCCACGACCACGATCAGCAGCGGCTGATCCATGGCGAGCGCGATGTTGCAGCCCATAATGGTAAAGACCACGAGGCCGATGGCATCGAGCACCAGAAACAGCGCGTGGAAGCGATGCACCACGCGCGCAAGCCCGATGGTCACCAGCGCCGCACCGCCGGTCAGCAGCAGCAGATAAGGGCTTTTCACCCACCACAGCGGATAGTGCCCGAGCAGCATGTCGCGCATCGAACCACCGCCAAGCGCAGTGATGCAGCCGAGCATGGCGACGCCAAGCCAATCCATCTTGCGCCGTCCGGCCGCGAGCGCAGCCGTCATCGCCTCGGCAACGAGCGCGATCATGGCAAGCGGAAACAGCAGGGCTTCGGTATGGGGCATGGGACTCGTCGGCAGCGGATGACGGCGACCTGTAACACAAATCCGTGCATGCGGTGACCGGCGGCGGACAAATCCCCGCCATCTTCCTGAGCCTCCATCACAACCTCACAGCAGGAGGTGTCATGACCCGTCTGTTTCTCACCCTCCCCATTCTACTCATGGCTGGCGCGGCCATGGCGGAGGACGCGCGGCTGTCGATGCCCTATTACGGCAGCGCCACCATGAATGCCGATGACAGCCTGGTGCTGCATTTCACCCGCACGGTGGACGGCAAGCCGGCTGACGGCTCGCAGACCTTTGCCCCCGGCGATCGCAGCTATGACAACGTGCGTCGCCACCTGAGCGGCATTGAACCCGGCCAGACCAAACCGCTGACGCCCTGGAGAGACTGAGCGTCAGCACAAACGGGCTTGCCCTACCAATACCGGCGGCGCCAGTAGCGACGACGCCAGTAACGGCGTCGGACGCCCCAGCGGCGACGGCGCCAACCCCAATGCCGTCCCCGCCAGCCGCGATGCCAGCGCACCTGTTCCGGCTGCAGGCGATCGACATCGTCCTGCGAGGCCACCGCAGGCTGCGGTTCACTGTCCGGTTTGTGGTTGTCGAGCGGATTGGTCGGCAGCAGCGGCGCGGCCTGGGCCTGGACGACGGTCTGGGCGACCAACCCGACGCCCGCGACAAAGCCGAAGGCGATCTTCAGAAAATGACGGCGTTCCATCGCAATCTCTCCCTGATATCCGTGAGGAGATCAGGATCGGACCGGCGGCATGAATGGAAACTGAATGCGCGCGGGAACTCACATCTTCAGACGTCGGGACTATCGAAAGGCGGCAGCGAGCCCGACCACCTGGCCATCGAGCCCGTTGAAGCCATGATATCCCCGCGCCTCACAGGGATCGCCGTCATTGCGCCCGCCGCTCAGCCACGCCACGCGGGCGCGCCCGGCCGACCATTTCACGAACGGATCGACGCCCGCCGGCGCGGTGACTTTGCAGCCGTCATTGCGATGATGGATGACAAGCGTGCGCGGCAGCGCCGAAGGCGATCCGATGATCGACATGACATTGCTGCCACTGCCCGACTCCGCACTGAGAAAGCCCGAGGTCAGCACCAGCGCATCCGGCCGCGCACCGCGCGCAATGCCTTCGGCGGCACGTTGCGTCCCACGGCTGGTCGCCACCACCGTCACCGGGCGCTTGATCGCCGCCATATATTGCACCGCGCTGGACAGATCGGTCCCAGCATCGACCACCAGCACCGCCAGACCGCGCGCCGCATAGGCGCTGCGGGTACGCACGAGCTGATTGCCCTTCAGCCCGTTGATCTCGCCATGTTCGCCGGGGCTGATGGCACCGCTGCCGCCGGGCATCAGGATCACGCTGGCACGCGGTGATGCGGGCTTGATGAGCACAGCGCGCGAGCCACCGATGGTGACGGTTTCATCAGCGAGGGCGGCGCTGCTTGCGAAGCAGAGCAGCGACAGGGCACCGACGATTGAGATCGTATGGACATTGATCACATGCTTCTCCATGGAAAAATTATCAGTTCGAGCTGAATGTTGAGAATCCCACTAAAAGATGTATCAGTAACTCTCCTCGCCTCTCGCGAGATGACATCACCTATTTATAGTTATTACTGAACATCTTCGGTCGCACGCGCATAGAGAGGCTTGAATGAAGACGAACGCGCAGCCCAGAAAGAATGTAGCATTCTCGGCCGAGATAACTTCGCAGAACTGCCAGTGCGAGTTTTGCAAAAGAAACAAGAGCTTTGAGGCACCTTCCGAATTGATAGATCTGTTTATGGACGGAAAAGTCGTCCTATTTGCAGGCGCGGGCATAAGCACCGAAGCAAAAGGCGTAATGCCGAACAGCTTCTATAACGAGATAAAGCACATAGTCGGAGTATCCGACGAAAACGCGACGTTTCCAGAGGTAATGCAGCAGTTTTGCTCTTCGCCCTCAGGCAAAGTCGGATTGATACAAAGGATAAAGGATCATTTCGACTACGCCTATGCGCATTTATCAATTTACAAGGACGCCACGCGGATCAATCTCAAACTTTGGCTCCATAGTCGCAACCACTGCAGATTATGAAGCCTGTAATGAGAGACTCAAGAAAGGACTATTGGGAGCGCACCTAAAATCGCTACTAGCAACGCGCTCGACCGTTTTTGTAGGGTACTCTTTAAAAGACGACGATTTCTTACAAGTATACGATTCCGTCAGAGAATCACTGAGCGACTTCCATCGACAGGCCTATTTCATATCACCTGACATTAGTGCAGATGACCGCTCACGACTGATGGCGATGAACCTTTTCCTTATCGAGACAGACGGCACTTTCTTTCTATCTCAGTTAAAAGGGCACTCAACGAAGCACAGATGCATCGCCCCCGACGACATGTATGACGACGTAATCAAGCTGCTCGTTTCAGTTGAAGAGGCGCATTCGTGGCTTCACGACCGTTACAACGCGCAAAAATACCCACAGATACTTTTCTGCTCATGGTACCAAGATGGCTTAAAGCATGCGCTTGAACGAATATTGAGACTGAGAGCTACAGGCAGATACTCAGATCTCCATCAGATTTCACATTCATTCAGAGCGTATCACGGGTATGCCGAACGCTATCGAAAAATAAGACGCTTTGATGACGCCTCTTATTGCTACGGATATGCAAACGCATACCTTTACGCGGGCCTTACCGCTGAAGAGAGAGCCAGTATGGACGCTCCCCTATTCTTCTATTTCGATGCAGAACTACAAAATTCATCTCAATACCGGGGAGCCCTGAAGCATCTTCCCGACCTGCACAAGACAGCATTCAAGTACGCCGAAGGCGTCGTTAAACGACACCCCTATCTGTCCAATCACGTCTTGCATCACAAGGACCAGCTTGACCTAAGCTTGGTCCAAAAATGATCTGCGAAACTACAACGGCATATTGTCGTGCTTCTTCATCGGCACTTCCAGATGCTTGTCCTTCAGCATCGCCAGCGCGCGGGCGATGCGCTTGCGGGTGGAGTGCGGCATGATCACGTCGTCGATATAGCCGCGCTCGGCGGCCACAAACGGCGACAGGAAGCGGTCTTCATATTCCTTGGTGCGCGCGGCGATCTTGTCGGCGTCGCCGATGTCCTGACGGAAGATGATTTCCACCGCGCCCTTGGCGCCCATGACCGCGATCTGCGCCGTCGGCCAGGCATAGTTCATGTCGGCGCCGATTTCCTTCGAGGCCATCACGTCGAAGGCGCCGCCATAGGCCTTGCGGGTGATCACGGTCACCAAGGGGACGGTGCACTGGCTATAGGCGAACAACAGCTTGGCGCCGTGCTTGATCAGGCCACCATATTCCTGCGCGGTGCCCGGCAGGAAGCCCGGCACGTCCACGAAGGTGACGATCGGAATGTTGAAGGCATCGCAGAAGCGCACGAAGCGCGCAGCCTTGCGCGACGCGTCAGAGTCGAGCACGCCGGCCAGCACCATCGGCTGGTTGGCGACGAAGCCCACGGTCTTGCCGGCGATACGGCCAAAACCTGTGACAATGTTCTTGGCGAAGGTCTCGGCGATCTCGAAGAAGTCGCCCTCGTCCACGACCTTCAGGATCAGCTCCTTCATGTCATAGGGCTTATTCGGATTGTCGGGGATCAGGGTGTCGAGCGACAGATCCTGACGCTCGATGTCGTCGAAGCTCGGCCATTCCGGCACGCCTTCGGTGTTGTTGGCCGGCAGGAAGTCGATCAGCCGGCGCATCTGCAGCAGCGTCTCGACATCATTCTCGAAGGCACCGTCGGCGATCGAGGATTTCGTCGCATGCACGCTGGCGCCGCCGAGTTCTTCGGCGGTGACCACCTCATTGGTCACCGTCTTCACCACGTCGGGGCCGGTGACGAACATGTAGCTGGTGTTCTTCACCATGAAGATGAAGTCGGTCATGGCCGGCGAATAGACGTCGCCGCCGGCACAGGGTCCCATGATGACGGAGATCTGCGGGATCACGCCCGACGCCTGCACGTTGCGGCGGAACACATAGGAATAACCCGCGAGCGCCGCGACACCCTCCTGGATACGCGCGCCGCCGGCGTCATAGAGGCCGATGATCGGCGCCCGCGCCTTCATCGCCATATCCTGCAGCTTGGTGATCTTGAGCGCGTGGGTCTCGGACAGCGAGCCGCCGAAAACCGTAAAGTCCTTGGCGAAGACGAAGGTCTTGCGGCCGTTGACGGTGCCCCAGCCGGTGACAACGCCGTCGCCGGGAATCCTGGACTTCTCCATGCCAAATTCCACGGAGCGGTGTTCGACGAACATATCGAATTCCTCGAAAGACCCCTTGTCCAGCAGCAGCTCGATGCGCTCGCGGGCGGTCAGCTTGCCCTTGCTGTGCTGCGACTCGATGCGCTTCTCGCCGCCGCCCAGTTTGGCGCCTGCACGACGCTGTTCGAGGGTGTCCAGGATGTCTTTCATGTGCTCCAGCCCGTCAATGTCACGTGTTATCGCCCGCGGCGACCGCGGGGTTTGGGCGAGGTTCTAGCATGGGGTTTTCGGCGGTGGAAACGCCCATCAGGAAGGGTTGAATCCCCCAAAATCGCATGGCGCTGGCGGCAATCCTGCCTATATCCGGATCAGACAAGGGAGAGCGCCGGATGGCCAATATCGTGATCAATGAAAGCAGCGGCGCGGCCACGGGTGGCGTACGCGATCTGCTGCGCTGGGAAGGCATGGCACTGTTTGTCGGAATGACGCTGTTCTACTGGATATCGGGTGGGCCCTGGCAGATCTACGCGCTGTTTTTCTTCGCCCCGGACCTGAGCATGCTGGCCTATCTGGCCGGCCCACGGATCGGCGCCGGCGTCTATAATCTGGTGCATGCGACCATCGCGCCGCTGCTGCTCGCCCTCGCCGGTATCGCCACCGCGGAGCCGATCGCCGGCTCGATCGCGCTGGTCTGGTTCGCCCATATCGGCTTCGACCGCGCACTCGGCTACGGGCTCAAATACGACGCCGGTTTCCGCTTCACGCATCTCGGCCGCATCGGCAAGGATGCGACAGTGCCAGCGACGGCGGAAAACCCGACCACGGGCAACCAGATCAAGGCCGCCTGAGCGAAGGACTTACGGCTCGCCCGGCTTGAACGGCGCTTCCTTGCCGGGCGGTGTGCTTTCCTCGGCCATCGCCAGTAGCATGGCCACCATCACGTAATTGCCGGCCACCGCCGTAAGATCGACGATCTGCTGATCGTTGAAGATTTTCTTGGCGCGGGCATAGGTCGCGTCGGAGACCTTGTGCGTGCTCGTCAGCTCAGTGACGAAGTCGTACACCGTCGCCTCGTCCTCAGCCATGTTCGCCGGCCGCTTGTTGGCCTTGAGATCGGCGATGATATCGGGCGACAGCCCCGCCTTCTGTGCCAGCGGCGCATGCGCGAACCACTCGACCTGCGAGCGCCATTGCCGACCGATGATGATGATCGCGAACTCGTTGAGCTTGACCGGAACGGACGTGTCCCAGCGCAGATAGGCGAACAGATCGAACAGCTTTTGCCCGAGCACCGGGCTGCGCATCATCGGATTGTAGGGACCGGCGAGCCCCACGCTCGAGACCTTCATCACCTGCTCACCGAGCGGCTTCTGCTTCGCGTCGAGTTGATCCATGGTGAGCTGCGGAAAGCGCGGCTCCTTGCTGGTGGCAGGCTGCGCAAAGATCGTTGCGGCAAACCAGCCGCCGGCCGCTGCAAGCGCGAGCGACGACAGACCAACAGACGACGTCCAGAGCGTGGATTTCATGATTTCCTCCGTGAGCATTTTTTGTTGTTCACGGAGGCTAGTTCAGCGCACCGTAAGATACCATCGGCAAACGAAGATGACTGGAACCTACGAAGGGCAGATATCAGGACGGCAAAATGCTGCGGTCCTAGGCGCGGCCCGACAGCCGCAGCACGAAGACGAGCACTTCGGCAACGGCCTTGTAGAGCTCGGCTGGAATCTCGTCGCCGATTTCGACATTGGAGAGTGCACCGGCCAGAACTTCGTTTTCCTCGATCGGAATGTCGTGGGCCTTGGCGACCTCGATGATTTTCTCACCGATCGCGCCCTTGCCTTTCGCGGTGACAACAGGCGCGCCGGTCTTGTCGTAATGCAGCGCGACGGCGAGCGATCTTTTGGGCTGCACGATCATAGCGCGCGATCCAGGAAGTGTCCCGCCGAAGCGGGCGCGGGTTGTACCGGTGCGCCCTCGCGGACCACGATATCGCCGGGCTGCAGATTGGCGCGGATCAGCGCCTGATTGAGCTGCGCCGTTCCGGCCTGCAATTGCAGCGCCGTCGCCGGCCGCTCCGCCCACATCCGCACCGAGGTTTTGTCGCCGGTCAGCGAGACCAGCGCATGGACCGGGCCAGCGGGCTCGACGTCGAGCGAAAAGCGCGCACGCCAGACTTGCTTGGCCGCTTCAGCCTCGCTGCCATTGCCGCCATCGCGCGAAATTTCGAATTGCGCCATGGCCGTACCAGCCGGCACCGCAAATGGAATTTCGAAACTCCAACGCGGCGAAGCCTGATCGAGCCGCGGCGCTGCAAGACCGTCCGCACGATCCGGCAAGGATGCCACCTGCAGCAGGGTCTGGCGCGCCAGTGCAGCATCGGTATCCGCGAGCAGATGATGGACGGTGGCAGTCAGCGGCGCATTGGGCGGGAGTGTCGGCAAGGCCATCGCCTGCGCCGTTGGCAGCCCACCGCGCAACGGCGGCGGCGGCAGGGTGTTGCGTGCGATGTTGGTGTCGGCACCTGTCTGGCCCGTGGGCGCCTTCGCGGCGGGCAGCAGATCCATCATCATGCTGTCGTCGAACACCAGCGATGCTGCGCTTCCCATGCCCTTCGGCGCCGTCTGCAGCGCGTCACGGAGCAAGTTGAACACGGCCCGGTTGGCCGTCAGTTGTGCAGCCGCTTCGGGGGCCTTTGCCATAACCGGCGCGCTTTGAGGCGCAACATCGAGCACGGGCTCATCTGCGGCGAGAAGTCCAGCCTGCTGCAGCGGATCGTTCTTGATGCTGGCCTTGGGCAACATGGCCGCGGTCACCGCAGCGGCTTGCGCCTGCTGTGCGGTGACCTGCGCCACGACATTGGGGAGCGCGTTTGCCAATGCCGATGCCGGCTGCTCCGGCGTAGCCACCGGTGTCGCTGGATTCGCCTGCGCTGGCGTTGTGCTCTGGGTCGGACTCGCTGTGGCGAGCGTCGTCGCCAATGCCTGGCGCAACACGATCAACGCCGCTTTCATGTCGGGCAGCCCGCCTTGCGGCAGCGATCCCTTGGCCAGCGACGATTCCAGAAACAGGCCGGAATTCTGGAACGCCGATTTGACTTCCTCGCCGGTGAGCTGGGCATCGAGCGGCGGACGTTGCGCCAGCACCTGTGCGACCGCTTGCTGCAATTGCGGCGGCAGCCCCTGCAGCGAGGTCGCAGCGCCGAGATTGGCAAACAACGTCGCCAGACTCGCCTGCTGCGTCACGGCACTTTGCTTGGCGGTAGAGACCGCCTGTGCTTCCAGCGACGTCAGCTGGATCTTGGAGGTCGCGATGGCATTGGCGAGATTGATTGGCAGGTCTGGCGCAAGCGTCACATTGCCGGAGGACGCGCCACCCGCCTGCCCTGCACCTGTGTTTTGCGGCGTGACGACGGCAAGCTGGACATTGCCGTTGTCCGTCTTCGACACTGTGAATTGCAGCACCTGCCCGGCCTGCAACGGCACCTGCGATTGCACGTCGATCGTGCTGTGCCCGATGGCGATACGAACCTGATTGTCTGGCGAGACCGACAGCACGCGGCCGGCAATCACGCTGCCGGGCTGAAACGCGACTTCGCTCGCCACGCCCTGCGCGGAGACAACCGGTAAGATCGAGTTGACGGGAGTCGGCATGGTGTGCGGCACCGGACAATGGTGCAGCCAAGCTAGTTAACGGTCGTTAACTTCGGATTAACCCGCTGACGGAACAACCGCCTTCAACACAAGCACGGCAGCTTTGAAATCCACCTGTCGCGCCGCGCGCCGCGCAGCGACTTCCTCGTCGAGGCCCCATTTCTCGATATTCCAGTCTTCGTCGACAAAGGCGGCGGTCCAGACCTGATCGGCATTCAGATGACCATGGAGTAGCGACAGCGCGAGCAGCGCCGAGCCGGTGATCGTGGTCACCAGATGCAGCGCGGCGACCGCCCATGGATCGCTCGGCAGCGCCGCGCGGGCAGATGCGATGGCCTGTTCGGGCTGGCTAACATGCACGATGCCCTCGGCCAGGATGAAATGCGCGCCGAGATCATCGGCGGCCCAGAACAAGACGGGATCCCATGCCGCAGCCTCGCGCGCGATAAGCGCCTCGGGATAGCTCGCGCGGTAGAACAAGAGATCCGTGCTGAAGTATTTTGCGATATCGTCAGCCACCGCCCGGGTCTGTGCCTCATCGCGGATCGCATCGATCACGCTATTGGCCAGCCGCGTCACCGGCATGCTCGTGGGGTCGATGACATCCTGCTGCGCGTTCCATTCCGCAACCATGACCTCGGCAATGGCGCGCTTGGGAATGACCAGCGGATGGCGCGATGGCGTGCGCACGGTCTTGTCGTCGAGCGTGATGGCAAAGCCGTCCGGCGTCTCGCTCATCCCGACGATCTTGTAGAAACGCTTGCGCTGCGGGCCACGCGTCGACCGTCGCACCGCCTCTTGCGGATCGAGCTGCGACTGGCCGAACACGTCGTCAAACAATTCACGCATCGATGATCTTGATCCTGTTGTCCCGCCATACTTTACGCGACAGACAGGCGCCACGCGAGATCAAATCGCTCACGTCAGCGATTGGCGCAGGCTCGCGAATAGGTCGCACGATCATTGGGGCCGAGACCGGCAGCGGCGCCATCCTGAAGGCAGTTGGTGATACGGTCGCTGAATGAACCACGCGCCTGTGGCACATTCTGTTGCCGCGGCAGATCGCCGAGCTGAGGCACGACAGGTACTTCTATCCGTGGCGGTGGCGGTGCGGGCGGCAGTGGCGTGATCAGCGCCGGGTTGCCGGGCACTCCAATATATTGCGCCGATACCGGCACAGCAAACAACACCACCACAACGGCGGCCGCCACAGCGAATGGGATGGGGCGATATCTCATCTGCCTCATGTCGTCACGATCCCGCATCACATCAAGTGTCAGCGCCGGACAATGTGATCTGCCGCCGTGTGACGGCATTCCCATCCGGCGCGCTCGAGTTCCGGCCGGTCATCATTGATCTCGGGATAGCCGATACAGAAATAGCCGATCAGCCGCCAATCACGGGGTATATCGAGTGTTACTGCGATGGCTGCAGGATCGAGGATCGAGACCCAGCCCATGCCAATGCCCTCTGCGCGCGCGGCGAGCCACATGGTCGCAATCGCCGTCACCACCGAATAATCCGCCATCTCCGGCATGGTGCGGCGACCGAGGCCGTGACCGACATCCGTCGCGTGATCTGCGAACACCGCGAGGTGGCATGGCGCTTCGCGCAGGCCGGCGAGCTTGAGCGTCGCATAGTTCTGCGCGCGTTCGCCGGTATAGGCGCTCAATGCCTCGGCATTGCAGGCGCTGAAATTCTCCAGCACCGCCTGACGGCGTGACGCATCATCGACAATGACGAAGCGCCATGGCTGGCTCAGGCCCACCGAAGGCGCGAGGCATGCGGTATCGATCAGGCGATCGAGAA
Organism: Tardiphaga sp. 813_E8_N1_3; assembly: GCF_051811025.1. Classification (NCBI taxonomy): domain Bacteria; kingdom Pseudomonadati; phylum Pseudomonadota; class Alphaproteobacteria; order Hyphomicrobiales; family Nitrobacteraceae; genus Tardiphaga; species Tardiphaga sp. 813_E8_N1_3. The sequence continues at coordinate 2,064,871 of NZ_JBPWQE010000001.1, read as the reverse complement.
AGCCTGCAGGCAGTGGATCGGACTTGAAGCGCCTGATATCGCGGCGCCACACGAACAGATCATGCAGACGCGCGCGAAACGCGGCGTCGAACTCCGGCGCCCCGATTGTTGCCGGCGTCACGCGCGGGATGTTGTCGGAGCCCGACAACGCCCTACTCTTCCGGAGCGTTCTCGATCGGGTCGAACCGGTCGTGTTCGAGACCGAGCAGATTCCACGACTGCAGCATATGTGGCGGCAGGGGCGCCGTCGCGTCGATCACGCCACCGCGCGGATGCGGAATCACGATACGGCGTGCCAAAAGATGCAGGCGCTTCTGAATGCCGCCCGGCAACTGCCAGTTCTCGATGTTGAAATATTTCGGATCGCCGACGATGGCGTGGCCGATATGCGCCATATGCGCGCGCAACTGATGCGTCCGCCCGGTCACCGGCTTCAGCGATACCCAGGCAAGCTTCTGCGCCGAGGTCTCCACCACCGCGTAGTACGTCACCGCATGGCTGGCGCCTTCATCACCATGTTTGGCGACGCGCATGATTGTGTCTTCCTCGTTCTCTTCCTTGGCGAGATAGGTCGAGATGCGGCCCTGCTTCGGCTTCGGTACGCCGGCAACCAGCGCCCAATAGATCTTTCGCGCGGAGCGTTCGCGGAACGCGCCGGTGAGCTTGGTCGCGGCAAAACGCGTCTTGGCGATCAAGAGGCAGCCTGACGTCTCGCGATCGAGACGATGCACCAGGCGCGGCTTCTGTCCCTTGGCGTCGCGCATCACCTCCAGCATCATATCGACGTGACGCGTCATGCCCGAGCCGCCCTGCACGGCAAGACCGGCGGGCTTGTTCAGCACCATGACGTCGTCGTCCTCGTAGATCGTCATCTCCTTGAGCGCCTGCAGAGTCTTGTTGGCAGCTTCGGAGAGTTCACCGACGACCTTCGGCGCATCGAGCTTCAGCGGCGGGATGCGGACAGTCTGTCCCTCTTCCAGCCGATCCTTGCTGTCGGCGCGCTTGCCGTTCACGCGCAACTCGCCTTTACGGACGATACGCTGGATATGGGAGAATGACAGGCCGGGGAAATGCGCTTCGAGAAAGCGATCGACGCGCATGCCGTTCTCGTCAGGCGTGACGATGACGTTCTGCACGGCGGTGGGCAAAGGCGCTGGCGCGACTTCCGGCTTCGCCGGCTCTTCATCGAGATAAGCCACAGGAGGTCGCGGCTCGCGCAGCGGCGCATTGCCGTAACGCGGCGCGGGCTTGCCGCCCGGACGCGAACCGGAAGGACGCGCGCTTGGTGGACGCTTGCTGCCCGGTCGCTCGGGCCGTTCTGGCCGCTCGGACCACTCCGAGCGTTCCGGCCGCTCACCGGCCCGGGCGCGCGGCGGACGCGCGCTCATCGGACGATCGCTGCTCACACGGCCGGCCTTGCCGAATGACGGCCGCTCGCCCTTCGACGGGGCGGCCTTGGCGGCAGCGCGCTTCGGAGCGGCACCCTTGCCACGCGGCGCCTTGCTGCGCTCACCACCGGGGCCACGCTTGGCGAGAGGCTTCTTGTCGCGACGGCTCATGATTGTCTGTTCCTTTTGACGTCATTCGCAGACAGCATGCATGATGCGCGCGACGACCTAATTTCTGTATACGGCAAATCTACCGCTATTACTTGCATGATGCCTGACTCTTCAGAGCAGCAAGGTCACTGCCTGCATTGGCCGAGAGGCGCTGCTTGAGCGCCTCGTCTGCGGCCCGGCAGGCAGCGTCGCGATCGCCATTCTGCAGCCGCGCATGAGCGAGGTTTGACCATGCGTCACCGAAATCGGGCGTATCGAGCACCGCCTGCTCGAGCAAAGGTAATGCATCCTTGGGCCGCTTCGATATCAGCATGAAGCGACCGTAATCAGCCTTCAATGTTTTCAACGGATTGGGCTGCCGAAGCGCGATCCTGAACAGTTCATCAGCGAACACGGGATCGTTGAACCGCATCAACGTGACCACGGCCAATCCGTGATACAGTTCGCTCTGCTCCGGCGCGATCAGATAGGCCTGATTGAAACGCCGAGCGGCTTCCGCAGCATTGCCGCCCGTAATTGCCCGCCAGCCGCGCAGCGTGGTCTCATCGAACGCCTTCTGCCTGCTGCCGGTCGCCTGCAATACGGCAGCGACAAACTTCTCGTCAGCCTCCCGCTGTGCGGGCGACTTGTCGGCAAAGCCAAAGAAGGGCTTCTCATTGACCGGTGCATCATACGTCTTCTTCGTGACCTGAACACCTTTGGCGACCTCAACGGTCTGCGCAGATGCCGACACTACCGACAACAGTACCGCCACCATTGCTGTGGCGATCGCGCGGGCAGATCGCCCGACCAAAAAAGTCGATCTACGCGAAGTGTGCCTACCGCGACCGGTGATAACACAGATCATCTGCTGCGATCCCCCGTCCGTTCGCGGCGCAACTTCGTCCAATAATCCAGCCGTTTGCGAATCTCGCGTTCGAACCCACGCTCAGGCGGATCATAGAAGGTCTGCCGCCCCAAGGCTTCCGGGAAATAGTCTTGCCCGGAGAAACCTTCTGGCGTGTCGTGGTCGTATTGATACCCGTCGCCATAGCCTTCGGACTTCATCAGCTTGGTCGGCGAATTCAGGATGTGTTTCGGCGGCAGCAGTGAGCCGCCCTCTTTTGCGGCCCGCATCGCGGCCTTGTAGGCCATATAGGCTGCGTTCGATTTCGGCGCGGTGGCGATATAGATCACGGCCTGGGCGATGGCGAGTTCACCTTCGGGATGGCCGAGGAAATCATAGGCATCCTTGGCTGAGTTGCAGATCACCAGCGCCTGCGGATCGGCGAGACCGATATCCTCCACCGCCATCCGTACCACGCGGCGCGCCAGGAACAGCGGATCCTCGCCGGCGTCTAACATCCGGCACAGGTAATACAGCGCCGCATCGGGATCGCTGCCACGCACCGATTTATGCAGTGCCGAGATCAGATTGTAGTGGCCGTCGGCCGACTTGTCGTAGATCGGCGCGCGGCGCTGCAGGATGTCCTGCAATTGCGCGGCGTTGAATACTTCATTGGTCCGCGCAGCGCGCCAGACTTCCTCGACCAGTGTCAGTGCGGCGCGGCCATCGCCATCGGCCATCCGCACCAGCACGGCGCGCGCCTCGGCATCGAGCGGCAGCGGCCGGCCCTCGATCTTCTCCGCGTTGGCGAACAGCTTCTCGATCGCCGCCGCATCCAGCGACTGGAACACCAGCACGCGCGAACGCGACAGCAGAGCGGCGTTGAGTTCGAAGGATGGATTCTCGGTGGTGGCGCCGACGAGCACCACGGTGCCGTCCTCCATCACAGGCAAGAACGAATCCTGCTGCGCCTTGTTGAAGCGGTGCACCTCGTCGACGAACAAGAGCGTGCCCTTGCCCATCTCGCGGCGGGCACGAGCCGCTTCGAACACTTTCTTCAGATCGGCAACGCCAGAGAACACCGCAGATATCTGCTCGAATTGAAGTTCCGTCGCATCTGCAAGCAGCCGCGCGACGGTGGTCTTGCCGGTGCCGGGCGGTCCCCAGAACACCAGCGAGCCCAATGTGCGGGTCTCCAGCATCCGCGTCAGCGCGCCATCGGGCCCGAGGATGTGATCCTGCCCGGCGACATCGGACAGCACACGCGGCCGCAGCCGCTCAGGCAGCGGACGCGGTGCGTCCTGCTCCAGCCCGGCTGCGGCAAACAGGTTTGCAGAAGGCGTGGGTTGTTTCGGGCTCATCCGCCGAGTGTAACGTTGATCTGCTGGCCGCCGCGCACCACCACGATGCGCCACAACCGCGCGCCCTCGCGCGTCACCTTGTCGAGATCGCTGGTCTTGCCGATCTTGGTGCCGTTGACCGCAACGATAAGGTCGCCCTTCTGGAAGCCGACGCCAGCCGCGGTGGCCGAGTCGGTCAGCTCTGTAATGACAACGCCTTCGGTGCTGGAATCCAGCCGCAGCTCGTCGGCGACGGCCGGCGAGATATTGGCGACCTTCGCGCCCTGGAATGGCGAACGCGCCGTCAGCGTGATCTCGTCACGGCCCGTGTCAGGGGCCGCCTCGAGCGCAACGGTGAGCTTCACAGGCTTGCCGCCGCGTTGCGCATCGAGCTGCGCAGTGCCGCCGAGCGGCCGCGTCGCGAAGCGATACTCGAACGCATTCGGATCCTCGATGGCCTGGCCGTCGATGGCGGTTACGAGATCGGAGACCTTGAGGCCCGCCTTTGCCGCCGGGCTGTTCGCCGTGACATTGACGACCAGAGCACCGGATGGCGTCTTGAGGCCGAGCGTCTCGGCAATTTCAGGCGTGATGTTCTGCAGCCGCGCGCCGAGCCACGGACGCTTCACGGCCTTGCCGCCGCTCTTGGCAGAGGCAACGACGACGCGGACCATGTTGGCCGGGATCGCGAAGCCGATGCCCTGCGAGCCGCCGGAGCGCGAGAAGATCGCGGTGTTCACGCCGACCAGCTTGCCGGTCATGTCGACCAGCGCGCCACCAGAATTGCCGGGATTGATCGCAGCATCGGTCTGGATGAAGAATTGATAGTCGGTGATACCGACCTGCGTGCGCGCCAGCGCGGAGACGATACCGTGGGTCACGGTCTGGCCAACGCCGAACGGATTGCCGATCGCGAGCACGACATCGCCGACCAGCAGATCATCGGAGTTCGAGAAATCCAGCGTCGGGAATTTCTCCTTCGTGTCCTTGATGCGCAGCACCGCCAGATCGGTGCGGCTGTCCTTCAGCACGATCTCGGCCTCGAACTCGCGCTTGTCCGCCAGCGACACCTTCACCTGGTCCGCGCCTTCGATGACGTGGTTGTTCGTAACGACAAGGCCCGACGCATCGACCATCACGCCCGAACCGAGCGAGCGCTGCATCTGCTCCGGCTGCATACCCTGCCCGCCGAAAAAGCGTCGGAACACCGGATCGTCCAGCAGCGGATTACGGTTCTGCACAGTCTTGGCGGCATAGACGTTCACCACAGCCGGCTGCACCCGCTGCACGATCGGCGCGTAGGACAGCTTCATTTCTGTGGGCGATGTCGGGACCCGGCGATCTTGTGCAACAGCCGGCGCGAGTGCGGACGACAGGACAATGGCGCACAGAGCGGAAACGGTCACAGCGTTGCGGAAAAATGGGATCATCGGGGCCTCTTTGAGGAAATCGCGGCGAATATAGGCTGCGGAGCGGGGCAATAGAAGGGCGGGAACTAGCTTGCGTCCGCCGGCACATCCTTCTCCACCGGCGCTTTTTTGCGCGGCGGGGGCGCTGCGGCCGCGACCGATTTCTGGCGCATCTTGTGCGCGTCGCCCCACTTTTTGAGCGCATCGATCACCGGGCGCAATCCGAGCCCGGTTTCCGACAATGCATATTCGACCCGTGGCGGCACCTCGGCATAGACCGTCCGGATGATCAGCCCGTCCTCCTCGAGCGCGCGCAGCTGCTTGGTCAGCATCCGCTGGGTGATCCGTGGCATCAGCTTGCGCAGCTCGCCGAACCGCAGCCGCCCCTGCTGCAAATGATACAGGATCACGCCCTTCCATTTGCCATCGATCAGATCGAGCGTCACCTCGACCGGACAGCCCGGCCCGTTGCCGAAATCACGCCGTTTCACTGCAAATATCCAATAGTATCCATTCGGTGACTATATCCCTGAAATGACAGTACTTGCAATTATTGTCGCCTCGGGACACCTCCTTTGCGACATTCCCGCCAGAAGCATGGAGCGCACCCAATGAAGGCAGTCGGCTATACCAAATCCCTCCCGATCGACGCAGTTGACGCGCTGGTCGATTTTGAGGCTCCGAAGCCCGAACCGACCGGTCGCGACATCCGCGTGTCGGTGAAGGCGATCTCGGCCAATCCCGTCGATTTCAAGGTGCGCAAGCGCGCGGCGCCGCCGGCCGGCGAAACCAAGATCCTCGGTTATGACGCCGCCGGTGTCGTCGATGCTGTCGGCCCCGATGTGACGATGTTCAAGCCGGGCGATAAGGTGTTCTATGCCGGCTCGATCCAGCGCCAGGGCACCAACGCCGAGTTCCATCTGGTCGATGAGCGCATTGTCGGCCGCAAGCCCTCCTCGCTCTCCTTTGCACAGTCTGCGGCGTTGCCGCTCACCGCGATCACAGCCTGGGAGCTGCTGTTCGATCGGCTCGGCGTCGCACCTGGCAAGAGCCTCGATCCCCGCACGCTGCTCATCATCGGCGGCGCCGGCGGCGTCGGCTCGATCCTCATCCAGCTTGCACGCCGCCTCACCGGCCTCACCGTCGTTGCAACGGCATCGCGGCCTGAGACGATCAAGTGGTGCCTGGATCTCGGCGCACATGAGGTGATCGATCACAGCAAGCCGCTGAAGGAGCAGATCGACGCATTGAAGCTGCCTCCGGTCTCACTCGTCGCGAGCCTCACGGGGACGGAGCTGCACTACAAAGCGCTTGCCGATTTGATCGCACCGCAGGGCAAACTCGGACTGATCGACGATCCCGTTGAATTCAACATGTCCGCGTTCAAAGGCAAGGCCGTCTCGGTGCACTGGGAGTCGATGTTCACGCGATCGTCATTCCAGACGCCCGACATGATCGCGCAACATGACCTCCTTAACGACGTCGCGGATCTCATCGACAAGGGCGTGCTGCGCACGACGCTCGACAAGACCTTCGGCACCATCAACGCCGCGAATCTCAAGCGTGCACATGCACTGCTCGAATCCGGCAAGTCGCACGGCAAAGTCGTGCTCGAAGGCTGGTGATCACGAAACTGTCACCACGAAGTTCTCGCCTGAAGACGCCCACGACAACAGAGCGCATCCTTGGATGCGCTCTTCTCGCATAATAGATAATTTTGATAGCTAATTATATAAATCGTCTGTGATTGAAAAACGACACCGCACTGTCGTTCACTACAATGCGATGCGAGTTTTTACAGAACTGTCGCAAAGCTTGCCTAGGTTGCCCCCGAGCTCAACAGTAGCTCGCTTGTAAAAATGAGAGCGGCCTCGGGCGAGAGTCTTCGGACGCTCTCTCTCACAAGGTCACAAAACACAGATCCTTACGCACCATCACCTGCGGAGCAATCCGCGGGGCGTGTCGGATTTTGTCTTCTACAGGGGTACTCCATGTCTTTCACGACACACAAAATCCTGGGCACGCTCGGCGTGATCGGCGCGCTGGCCGCAGGCCCGGCGCATGCGCAGTCATCGAATGACGAGATCGCAGCACTGAAGGCGCAGCTGCGCGCGCTGGAAAAGAAGCTCGACAACGTTCAGAAGCAAGCGAACACCACACAAAAGCAGACGGAATCGGTCAAGCAGAACTTCGCGAATGCCAACGCCGCCATGCACAAGAAGGCTGTGCCGTTCATCGACGCGACCCTGACGATGCCCGGCAATCGTCCGACCTTCTGCACCAGCGACGGTCTGAACTGCATCGCCATCACCGGCCGTCTGCAGCTCGACACCGCCGCTTATTCGTTCTCGCCGAAGTCGGCCGGCACCAGCCCGCAGAGCGTGAATGACGGCATCAATGCTCGCCGCGCCCGTCTCGGCCTGATCGGCACCTTCAACAAGGACTGGGAATACGGCGTGATTGTCGACGCCGGCGGCACCACCGATGGCGACGTCGTCCTCAACAATGCGTATGTCGCCTACAAGGGCGTCAAGGGCCTGTTGATCCAGGGTGGTTACATCGACGTCCCCTATACGCTGGACGAAGCGACCAGCTCGAACAACATCATGTTCATGGAACGCGCAGCTTCGCAGGTTCTCGCGACAAACCTTGCCGCAGGCGACAACCGCGCTGCGTTCGGTGGTCAGGTATTTGGCGATCACTACTGGGTCGGCGCCTATGTGACTGGTCCGACCACGGGCCTCAACGTCAATCACAGCCAGCCACAGCCGCTCGGCGCCACCTTCCGCGCTGTCGGCCTGCCGATGAACAACGAAGTCGGCACCGTCCTCGTCGGCTTCGACGCGCTGTATCTCGCCCAGACCGGCGGTGTGACCAACAACACGCTCGGCATGTCCGATCGCATCGAAGTCCGCGTCGATCCAGCGACCAACGCATTGCTCAACACCGGCACCATGAACTTCGTGAACAATGCCCGCGTGCTGAGCGGTGAAGCCGCCGTCAAGTTCGGCAGCTTCATGGCATCGGGCGAATACTTCGACTACAACATCCAGCGCAGCAACGGTCTTTCTGACCTGAGCTTCAACGGCGGCTACGGTCAGGCCAGCTATGTCATCACCGGCGAACAACACAAATACAGCACCTCGGCTGGTGCGTTCGGCGGCATCAACCCGGCCCGCCCGGTCAACTTCGCGACCGGCGATCTCGGCGCGTGGGAACTCGCGGTGCGCTACAGCTATGCCAGCCTGAACGACGGCGTCATCCGCGGCGGCGAGCTGAAGAACACCACGGTCGGCGTGAACTGGTACGTGAACCAGAACATGCGCTTCATGTTCAACTGGATCCACGGCACCGTCGACAAGCTCGCCGCCGGCAGCACTGTGAACACCGGCGCCGATTACGACGTGTTCGCGATGCGCACCCAAGTGGCTTTCTAAGCGCCAGGCGCTTCGAACCTCCAGGTTCGGGCTACGTGCCCGCGGCCCTCAAGAACAAAGGCGGCGCTTCGGCGCCGCCTTCCTCTTTGCGAAGGGTATGCTTACGCAATGGTCTGCACGATTCCGCCTTCGGCACGCAGCGCTGCGCCGTTGGTGACCGATGCTTCCTTCGACGAGACATAGACGACCATATTGGCGATCTCATCGACAGTGGCAAAGCGCTGGATCAGCGATGTCGAGCGATGCTGCTTGACGAAGTTGGTCGCAGCCTCCTCGACGGATTGTCCGTTCTGCTTGGCGAGATCCTTGACGAAGGTTTCGACGCCTTCCGACATGGTCGGTCCGGGAAGCACCGAGTTGACCGTCACCGCGGTGCCCTTGGTCAGTTCGGCCAGGCCGCGCGAGATTGCGAGCTGCGCTGTCTTTGTCATGCCGTAGTGAATCATCTCGCCGGGAATATTCAGTCCGGACTCCGATGAGATGAAGACGATGCGACCCCAGTTGCGCTTCAGCATGCCCTGCATGTAGGCGCGCGACAGACGGATGCCTGACATCACATTGACCTCGAAGAAGCGCGTCCAGTCCTCATCGGGAATGTCGAAGAAGCCCTTGGGCTCGAAGATACCGGCATTGTTGATGAGGATATCGACGTCTGGCAGCGCGGAGGCCAATGCCTTGCAGCCCTCTGCCGTCGAAACGTCCGCTGCGACGCCCTTCACTTTCGCGCCGGGCACGGCCTTGGTAATTGCGGCAATCGCAGCGTCTACCTTGGCTTGGCCGCGGCCGTTGACGACGACCTCTGCGCCAGTCGCTGCTAGCCCTTTGGCGATGGCGTGGCCGATGCCCGAGGTCGAGCCTGTCACCAGCGCCGTCTTACCCGTCAGATCGATTTTCATATCCGTACTCCCGTTTGAATGACGGATCTGATATCGGAACGCGGATTGAAAGATGCAACTGCATCCAAAAGCCGAAAGCACAACAAAAAAAAGCGGCGCACAAGGCGCCGCTTTTCCAAAATTCTGATGTGAAGTGGCTTATGCCGCTTCGGACGCGCCCTGCACCGGACCCGAATCCTTACCCTTGGCATCTTCGTCGCGATCGACGAATTCGATCAGCGCCATCGGGGCATTGTCGCCGTAGCGGAAGCCGGCCTTGATGATGCGGGTGTAGCCACCCTGACGATCAGCGTAGCGCTTGGCCAGCACGTCGAACAGCTTGCGGACCTGATCCTGGTCCTTCATTTCGCTGATGGCCTGGCGACGCATGTGGAGGCCGCCCTTCTTGCCGAGGGTGACGAGCTTCTCCACGATCGGGCGGAGCTCCTTGGCCTTCGGAAGCGTGGTGATAATCTGCTCGTGCTTGATCAGCGACGCGCACATGTTGGCGAACATCGCCTTGCGATGTTCTGCGGTGCGGTTGAGCTTGCGATGAACCTTGCCGTGACGCATTGGAATATTCCTTATATTTCAGTTTGCCGCGACGGTTCGTCGGACATCATGTTGCGGGTGGGCTGCCCACGTTCGCCCATAGCGTCGGCCGGGTTGTTACCCGGCCATCGCCAATCGACTGCTTAGTAGTGATCCTCGAAGCGCTTGGCCAATTCGTCGATATTCTCCGGCGGCCAACCGGGCACTTCCATGCCGAGGTGCAGACCCATCTGGGCGAGCACTTCCTTGATTTCGTTCAGCGACTTGCGGCCAAAGTTCGGAGTGCGGAGCATTTCTGCTTCCGACTTCTGAACGAGGTCGCCGATGTAAACGATGTTGTCGTTCTTCAGGCAGTTTGCCGAACGCACCGACAGCTCGAGCTCGTCGACCTTCTTGAGGAAAGCCGGGTTGAACGCGAGATCCGGGATGACTTCCTGAGCAACTTCCTTGCGGGGCTCTTCGAAGTTCACAAACACGTTGAGCTGGTCCTGCAGGATGCGCGCGGCATAAGCGACCGCGTCATCCGGCGTCAGCGCGCCGTTGGTCTCGATGGTCATCGTCAGCTTGTCATAGTCGAGGATCTGGCCCTCACGGGTGTTCTCGACCTTGTACGACACCTTGCGAACCGGCGAGTACAGGCTGTCGATCGGAATCAGGCCGATCGGCGCATCTTCCGGACGGTTGTGCTCGGCAGCGACATAGCCCTTGCCGCCGGCAACGGTGAATTCCATGCGGATTTCAGCGCCATCGTCGAGGGTGCAGATCTGCATGTCGGGATTGAGCACGGTCACGTCGCCGACAGTCTGAATGTCGCCGGCGGTCACGACGCCCGGGCCCTGCTTCTTCACGACCATACGCTTCGGGCCTTCGCCCAGCATCTTGATCGCGATGTCCTTCACGTTCAGCACGATGTCGGTGACGTCTTCACGCACGCCGGCAATCGAGGAGAATTCATGCAGCACGCCATCGATGTGCACCGACTGCACGGCAGCACCCTGCAGCGAGGACAGCAGGATGCGGCGGAGTGCGTTACCGAGGGTCTGACCGAAACCACGCTCGAGCGGCTCGGCAACCAGGGTCGCAAAACGGGAAGGATCGCTGCCAGGGGTTACCTGCAGCTTGTTCGGCCGGATAAGTTCTTGCCAATTTTTCTGGATCGTCACTGTGTCACCCATGCCATCAAACTCACTGGCGTTGGAGATCGCGGATCAGTCCGCGTAAGTCGCATCGCAAAAGCGATCGCGGGCAGCTGAGCTACCCGCGATCGAAAAGTATTAAACGCGCCGACGCTTGCGCGGGCGGCAACCATTGTGCGGGATCGAGGTCACGTCGCGGATCGAGGTGACCGTGAAGCCCGCGGCCTGCAGAGCGCGAAGAGCCGATTCACGACCCGAACCCGGACCGCCGACTTCGACTTCCAGCGTGCGCATGCCGTGTTCCTGTGCCTTCTTCGACACGTCTTCAGCAGCAACCTGCGCTGCATACGGAGTCGACTTGCGCGAGCCCTTGAAGCCCATCGTGCCAGCCGACGACCAGGCAATCGTGTTGCCCTGCGCGTCGGTGATGGTGATGGTCGTGTTGTTGAACGACGAATTCACGTGCGCAATGCCCGATGCAATGTTCTTGCGCTCGCGGCGACGAATACGTCCGGCTTCCTTTGCCATCTCTAACCTTTCTGAGGATCTCAACGCCGCCGTAATGCCAGCGGCTACACCAAAAAATAATTGCAGAAGCGGAGGTTATCCGCTTCCGCAAACTCGTATTCGAAAGCTTACTTCTTCTTGCCGGCGATCGACTTGGCCGGGCCCTTGCGGGTGCGCGCATTGGTATGCGTGCGCTGGCCACGAACCGGCAGACCGCGACGATGACGCAGGCCGCGATAGCAGCCGAGGTCCATCAGACGCTTGATGTTCATGCCCGTCTCACGACGAAGATCGCCCTCGACCAGATAGTCGCGGTCGATGACTTCGCGGATCTGCAGAACTTCCGCGTCGCTGAGCTGATTGACGCGGCGTTCCGGAGCGATCTTCACCTTCTCGATGATATCAGCGGCGTTCTTCTGGCCGATACCATGAATGTACTGCAGCGCGATCAGCACGCGCTTGTTGGTCGGGATGTTTACACCGGCGATACGGGCCACAACTTCTCTCCTGTCACCAGTCCATCACGAACCGGCATTATCATCATTTGTCGGGCGGGTATTCACAAACGCGAACACGACGCCCGTCCCCTGGATTTCAGTGGGGCCCGGCATCGTTGGAATCTTCCGACTGGATGAGGGCCTTATTAAAGTATTCGACTTCGTTTCGTCAACCTGCTCTAGCGTTTGGCGCGCTTTTTGCCGGTTTTCTTGGCCACTTTACCGGCCTTCCTGGCTGGCTTTTTGGCCGACTTCCCAGTTTTGGCCTTCGAAGCCGATTTTGCAGCCTTTTTGGCCGCTTTTACCGTCTTTTTGACCGTTTTCTTGACAGTCTTCTTCACGGCCTTCTTGGCCGCCTTTGCCTTCTTGGCGGCCTTTACCGGCGCCTTCTTGACCTTCTTGACGGCCTTCGCGGCTTTTTTGGCCGATTTAGCTGCCTTCTTGGCCGGAGCAGATCCGCGCTTGGCGGCAGCGGCCTTCTTGGCGGGCTTGCGGGCCGGCTTCTTCGCCGACTCATCGGCGGCGAGAATCGCTGCCAGCACGCGGTTAATCTCAGCCGTCACCTCTTCAATGGTCATCATGCCATCGATGGTCACCAGCTTCCGCTTTTCCGAATAGTAATGGACCAGCGGCTCGGTCGAAGTGCGGTAGCTCGCCAGGCGCTTCGACAGCACTTCCGGCGTATCATCGATGCGCACCGTCTCGCCGCGCTCCATCATCTGCGCGACACGGGCTTCGACACGCTGCAACAGCGCGCTCTCATTGACGCGGAGTTCAACGGCAGCATCGAGATGAAGCCCCTTGGACTTCAGCAGTGCATCCAGCGCTTCAGCCTGCGGCACGGTGCGCGGGAAGCCGTCGAGGATGAAGCCATTGGCGGCATCCGGCAGCTCGATGCGATCCGAGATGATCCCGATCACCACGTCATCCGGCACAAGACCGCCGGCGGCCATGATGTCCTTGGCCTTGAGGCCAACTTCGGTCTCGGCGGCCACAGCAGCACGCAGCATGTCGCCGGTGGACAGCTGAACGATTTTGTGACGCTCGACAAGACGATGTGCCTGAGTTCCCTTGCCCGCCCCCGGCGGCCCGAGAAGAATCAACCTCATTTGCGCCGGCCCCTCAGCTTCGACTTGCGGATCAAACCTTCATACTGGTGCGCCAGCAGATAGCCCTGCACCTGCGCCACAGTATCCATGGTGACACTGACCACGATCAGCAGCGACGTGCCGCCGAAGTAGAACGGCACTGACGCATAGGAGATCAGGATCTCGGGGATCAAGCAGACTACGGCGAGATAGGCAGCGCCGAGCACAGTGATACGCGAGAGCACATAGTCGATGTATTCTGCGGTCCGCTCACCCGGGCGAATGCCCGGGATGAAGCCGCCGTGCTTCTTCAGATTGTCGGCGGTCTCGGTCGGGTTGAACACGATCGCCGTGTAGAAGAACGCGAAGAACACGATCAGCGATACATACATGATCAGGAACAGCGGACGGCCATGGCCGAGCTGCGTGGTGATCCACTGGAACCACTCCGGCCCCCTGCCCGCATTGAAGCTGGCGATGGTGGCCGGCAGCAGCAGCAGCGATGACGCGAAGATCGGCGGGATGACGCCCGAGGTGTTGAGCTTCAGCGGCAGATGCGAGGACTGCCCCTCGAACATCTTGTTGCCGACCTGGCGCTTCGGATACTGGATCAGCAGGCGGCGCTGGGCTCGCTCCACGAACACGATGAACGCGATCACGACGACGGCCATCACGATCACGACCAGGATCAGACCGGTCGACAAAGCGCCCTGACGTCCGAGCTCGAGCATGTTGGCGATCGCCGACGGAAGCTCCGCCACGATGCCGGCCAGAATGATCAGCGAGATGCCGTTGCCGATGCCCCGCGAGGTGATCTGCTCACCCAGCCACATCAGGAACATCGTGCCGCCGGTCAGCGTGACCGAGGTCGAGATCAGGAAGAACATGCCGGGTTCGCTGACGACATTGCCGGCGCCCTGCAGGCCCGCCGCAATGGCATAGGACTGGAACGCAGCCAGGATGACAGTCAGATAACGGGTGTACTGGTTCAGCGTCTTTCGGCCCGCTTCGCCCTCTTTCTTGAGAGCTTCGAGCTGGGGCGAAACGGTGGTCAGCAGCTGAATGATGATCGATGCCGAGATATACGGCATGATGTTCAGCGCAAAAATCGCCATGCGATTGATGCCGCCGCCCGCGAACATGTTAAACATGCCGAGGATGCCGCCGGCCTGCTGCTTGAACACCTGTTCCCACGCGGCCGGATCGATGCCGGGCAGCGGGATATAGGTACCGAGCCGATAAACAAGCAGCGCACCCAGTGTGAACCAGATGCGCTTCTTCAGTTCATCGGCCTTGCCGAGGGCCGAAAAGTTGAGGTTTGCTGCTAATTGCTCTGCTGCAGAGACCATGTTTGGCTTTCTCCCGCGCCCCTTTCGCCATCATGCCCCGAAGAGCGGGGCATGCAGCGGAGGCCGGACATTATTTGGTGCTCGGCATTGATAAAATCTACTGCCACATCACGCAAGGCCGCCCGCAGACGCAGGCGATGCCGCAGATGTTACGCAGCTTCGCCGTCGGCCTTCTTCGGCGCAATGATCTTCACCGAACCGCCGGCCTTCTCGATGGCTTCGATCGCCGTCTTGGTGGCGCCGTGCACTTCGATGTTGATCTTGGCCTTGATCTCGCCACGGCCGAGAACGCGCACACCAGCCTTCGAGCGGCGCAGAACGCCAGCCTTCACCAGCGATTCAGCGTTGATCACGGCCTTGATGTCGACGGTCTTCGCATCGATCGCGTCCTGGAGACGGTCCAGGTTGATCTCGGCGTAGTCGACGCGGAAGATGTTGTTGAAGCCACGCTTCGGCAGACGACGATGCAACGGCATCTGGCCGCCTTCGAAGCCCTTGATGCGCACACCCGAACGTGCGGTCTGGCCCTTGCCGCCGCGGCCCGAGGTCTTGCCCTTGCCGGAGCCGATGCCACGGCCGACGCGCATACGCTTCTTACGGGAGCCGGCGTTATCGGCGATATCGCTGAGCTTCATCGTTCTTTTCCCTGTTTCGCCCTGTCTTCCCGAGGCTTACCGGCAGATCCGGACCTCGAAGGTCAACAGTGTCATCCCTGCGGCAACCTGGCGGCCGCAGTGAGACGACGTGAACTTACTTATCCTCGACCACGCGGACGAGGTGCTGCACTTTGGTGATCATGCCGCGAACTTCAGGAGTGTCCTGCAATTCGCTGACGCGACCGATCTTGTTGAGCTTGAGGCCGATCAGCGTGGAGCGCTGCGAGTGGTGCCGGCGAATTGCGCTGGCGACCTGCTCGACCTTGATCATCTTTGCGGCCTTGGCCATCGTGATAACTCCAAACGTCGTCGTTATTCGGCAACCAGCTCGGCGTCACCGCCAACGCGGCGCGACTGCAGAGTGGAAACCTTGAGATTGCGGCGAGCAGCAACCGAACGCGGCGAATCCTGATGCTTCAGCGCGTCGAAAGTGGCGCGAACCATGTTGTAGGGATTCGACGAACCGATCGACTTGGCCACCACGTCCTGGATACCCAGCGTTTCGAACACAGCGCGCATCGGACCACCGGCGATGATGCCGGTACCAGCCGGAGCAGCACGCAGATACACGCGACCCGCGCCATGACGGCCAGCGATGTCGTGATGCAGCGTGCGACCTTCGCGCAGAGCGACGCGCGTCAGGTTGCGCTTGGCCGACTCGGTTGCCTTGCGGATTGCTTCCGGAACTTCACGGGCCTTACCGTGACCGAACCCGACCCTGCCCTTCTGATCGCCAATGACGACCAGAGCTGCAAAGCCGAAGCGCTTACCGCCCTTGACGACCTTCGCCACACGATTGATGTGGACGAGCTTGTCGACGAACTCACTATCACGCTCTTCCCGGGGGCCCCGGTCGCGTCCGCCGCGTTCGCGTTCACCTGCCATGGTGTTTTCCAATCCTTGCGAAGCTTTCGCTTCTAACCCTGTGTCCGTTCAAATCTGCAACTTGCAAATCAACGAAAGTGAAATCGCTTAGAAGCTCAGCCCGCCTTCGCGAGCTGCATCTGCCAGCGCCTTGACGCGGCCGTGGTACAGATACTGACCACGGTCGAACACCACTTCCTTGACGCCATTCTTGACCGCGCGCTCTGCCAGCAGCTTGCCGACAGCCTGCGCCGCATCGACGTCCGCACCGGTCTTGCCGGTTTCGCGCATCGCCTTCTCCAGCGACGACGCGGAAGCGAGCGTTTCGCCCTTCAGGTCGTCGATGACCTGCGCGTAGATGTGCTTCGACGAGCGGAAGATCGACAGGCGCGGACGGCCATTGGCAGTCCGGCGGAGCGAGAGCCGCACGCGTTGCTTGCGCCGGGCATTCGTAATCTTGAGTTTCGACATGACCGGCTCCGTTACTTCTTCTTGCCTTCCTTGCGGAAGATAAACTCGTCGGAATAACGTACGCCCTTGCCCTTATAAGGCTCTGGCGGACGATAGCTGCGGATCTCCGCGGCTACCTGACCGACGCGCTGCGAGTCGTTGCCGGCGACGTTGATCTCGGTCGGCTTCGGCACCGTGATGGTGATGCCTTCCGGGATCGCGTAGACGACATCGTGGCTGTAACCGAGCGCCAGCTGCAGGTTCTTGCCCTGCAGGGCCGCACGATAACCGACGCCGGTGATCTCAAGCTTCTTCTCGAAACCCTTGGTAACCCCTTCGAGCAGATTCGCGATCTGCGCGCGAGCGGTACCGTACAGTGCACGGGCGCGATTGGTTTCGACGCGGGGAGCAACCTTGATTGCGCCCTCTTCCATCTTCACCACCACGTCGTCGTGCACGACGAACTGAAGAGCGCCCTTGGGGCCCTTCATCTTGACGGTCTGGCCTTCGACGGACGCGGTAACTCCCGCGGTCACCGCCACTGGCTTCTTGCCAACTCGTGACATGACTGATCCTTCCTCAGAACACCGTGAAGAGAACTTCACCGCCCACATTCGCGTCGCGCGCGTCGTGGTCGGCCATAATTCCCTTGGGCGTCGACAAAACGGAGATACCGAGGCCGTTCTTCACGCGCGGCAGGTTCTTCACCGAGACGTAAACGCGACGTCCTGGCTTCGAAACACGCTCGATTTCGCGGATGACCGGTTCGCCATCGAAATACTTCAGTTCGATCTCGAGCTCGGAGCGGCCCGACGAATGCTCAACGCTGGCGAAGCCACGGATGTAGCCTTCGTTCTTCAGCACTTCGAGCACGTTGGCGCGCATCTTGGAGCCCGGGGTCGAAACCTTGGACTTGGTACGCATCTGCGCATTGCGGATACGGGTGATGAGATCGCTGATTGGATCGTGGGTCGACATGTTCCGCCCCCCTTACCAGCTTGACTTCACGAGCCCGGGAACCAGGCCCTTCGAGCCTAATTCACGCAGCGCGATACGGCTGAGCTTGTTGATACGATAGACCGAATGCGGACGACCGGTGATTTCGCAACGGTTCATGATCCGAACGGGCGATGAATTGCGCGGAAGCTCGGCGAGCTTCAGCGTTGCGGCGAACCGCTCTTCCATCGGCTTGGTCTTGTCGGCGATGATGGCCTTGAGACGCGCGCGCTTCGGCGCAGCGTTCGCGGACATCTTCTTCCGACGGTTGTTCTTCTCGATCGAACTCTTCTTTGCCATGCTTGGCTCCTGGGTTACCGCGTTTGAGAAGCTTTTCAGCTACTCACTGCCGGAACGGGAAATTGAAAGCGGTCAACAAAGCGCGGGCCTCGTCGTCGGTGCGCGCAGTGGTGCACACCGTGATGTCCATGCCCAGCGGCGTATCCCCGGCCTTGTCGAAATCGATTTCCGGGAAAATGATGTGCTCTTTGAGACCGAGCGAGTAGTTGCCACGGCCGTCGAAGCTCTTGGCGTTCAGGCCACGGAAATCTCGCACGCGCGGCAGAGCGACGTTCACCAGACGATCGATGAACTCGTACATCTTCGTCTTGCGGAGAGTCACTTTGGCGCCGATCGGCTGGTTTTCACGCAGCTTAAAGGTCGCGATAGCAACGCGCGAATAAGTCACGATGGCCTTCTGACCGGCGATCAGCGACAGGTCGCCGGCAGCGGTTTCGGCCTTCTTGCGATCGTTCACAGCTTCGCCAACGCCCATGTTCAGGACGATCTTGTCGAGGCGCGGAACCTGCATGACATTTTCGTAGCCGAACTGTTCAGTCAGCTTGGCACGAATGGACTTGTCGTATTCGACGCGCAGGCGCGGAATGTAGACGGTCTCAGACATCGATCTCTGCTCCCGAACGCTTGGCGATGCGCACCTTGGTGCCGTCAGCCTGGATCTTGAAACCAACGCGAGTCGGCTTGCCGTCCTTGCCGACGATCGCGATGTTGGACAGTTGGATCGGCGCCTCTTTCGAGATGATGCCGCCTTCCTGTGCCTGGGTCTGCTTCTGGTGACGCTTGACCAGGTTGACGCCACGAACCAGCGCCTTGCCCTCGGTCGGGCGCACTTCGAACACTTCACCGGTGCGCCCCTTGTCGCGACCGTTCAGCACGATGACCTTGTCACCCTTGCGAATTTTGGCAGCCATTACAGCACCTCCGGCGCAAGCGAGATGATCTTCATGTGGT
The DNA here is from genome assembly GCF_051811025.1 of Tardiphaga sp. 813_E8_N1_3. NCBI lineage: Bacteria > Pseudomonadati > Pseudomonadota > Alphaproteobacteria > Hyphomicrobiales > Nitrobacteraceae > Tardiphaga > Tardiphaga sp. 813_E8_N1_3. The sequence continues at coordinate 2,046,079 of NZ_JBPWQE010000001.1, read as the reverse complement.
TCTTGGCGCGCAGCTCACGCGGCACGGGCCCGAAAATACGGGTACCGATCGGCTCGGACTGATTGTTGATCAGCACTGCTGCGTTGCGATCGAAGCGGATGACAGAGCCATCCGGGCGGCGAATGTCCTTGCGGACGCGCACGACGACCGCCTTCATGACGTCGCCCTTCTTCACCTTCCCGCGTGGGATGGCTTCCTTGATCGATACGACAATTACGTCGCCAACGGATGCATAACGGCGCTTGGATCCACCAATCACCTTAATGCACATGACACGGCGTGCGCCTGAATTATCGGCCACGTCGAGGTTGGTCTGCATCTGAATCATTGATGCACCTCGTCCTCTGTTTATGCGCTATTGCGCGATTTTTAGGCAGTCTTCTTCTGTTCACCCCGGACAACCGTCCAGTGCTTCAGCTTCGACATCGGCTTGCTCTCTTCGATCCACACCATGTCGCCCGGCTTGAACTCACTGTTCTCGTCGTGGGCATGGTAGTTTTTCGAACGGCGGATGGTCTTCTTGTAGATCGGGTGCGTAAAGCGACGGTCAACGCGAACAACAACCGTTTTGGTCTGCTTGTCGCTGACGACCACGCCCTGCAAAGTACGTTTTGGCATGTTCGGCCCCTTACTTCGACTTACCGTCGCGCTTTTGCGCGGCGATGGTCTTGATTCGTGCAATATCACGGCGAGCCTCACGGAGTCGCGTGGTATTTTCCAGCTGCCCGGTGGCGCGCTGGAAGCGCAGGTTGAAGCGCTCCTTTTTCAGATTGAGGACGGCGTCGTCCATCTGATCGGGGCTCATTGCGCGGATATCGCTGGATTTCATATCGGCCATGGCTCTACTCCGCAATGCGCGTAACGAAACGCGTCTTGATCGGCAGCTTGGCGGCAGCGAGGGTCATCGCTTCCTTGGCAATCTGCGTGGTGACACCGTCGATCTCGAAGATCACACGGCCTGGCTTGACGCGCGCAACCCACAATTCCGGGGTGCCCTTGCCGGAGCCCATTCGGACTTCAGCAGGCTTCTTCGAAACCGGGAGATCCGGGAACACGCGGATCCAGACGCGGCCGGCACGCTTCATGTGACGGGTCAGCGCGCGGCGAGCAGCTTCGATCTGACGCGCGGTCAGACGTTCCGGTGCCATCGCCTTCAGGCCGAACTGACCGAAAGCCAGCGTGGCGCCCGAAGTCGCAACGCCGTGAATCCGGCCTTTATGCGCCTTCCGGAACTTGGTCTTCTTTGGTTGCATCATGGCTTACGCCCTCAAACCTTCTAATTAAACGCTCAAGCAGCGTCGCGACGCGGCCGGGAATTGTCACCCTCGGCCATGCGCTTGTCCTGAGCCATCGGATCGTGCTCGAGGATTTCGCCCTTGAAGATCCAGACCTTGACGCCGCAGGTGCCGAACGTCGTGAACGCGGTGGCTACGCCGTAATCGATATCCGCACGCAGCGTGTGCAGCGGCACGCGACCTTCGCGATACCATTCCATACGCGCGATTTCCGCACCGCCCAGACGACCCGAGCAGTTGATACGAATGCCTTCGGCGCCGAGACGCATAGCCGACTGCACTGCCCGCTTCATCGCACGGCGGAACGCAACGCGGCGCTCGAGCTGCTGTGCGATCGACTCGGCGACCAGGGTCGCATCGAGCTCCGGCTTGCGGATTTCGACGATGTTGATCACCACGTCCGAAGAAGTGATGTCGGCAACCTTCTTGCGAAGCTTGTCGATGTCAGCGCCCTTCTTGCCGATCACAACACCCGGACGAGCCGACTGAATGGTCACGCGGCACTTCTTGTGCGGGCGCTCGATGATGATCTTGGCGACGGCAGCCTGCTTGAGCTCCTTGTGCAGGATCTCGCGGATCTTGACGTCTTCGTGCAACAACTTGCCGTATTCGTTCTTGCCGGCATACCAACGTGAATCCCACGTACGGTTGATGCCAAGACGCAGACCGATTGGATTGATCTTCTGACCCATCTTATTCTCCTGCGCCTGCTTACGCTGCTGCTTCTGCTTCGACCTGACGAACGACGATCGTCAGCTGCGCAAACGGTTTAAAGATACGGCCCGAACGGCCACGGCCGCGCGGACTGAAACGCTTCATCACGATGCCCTTGCCGACATGCGCCTCGGAGACGATCAGCGCGTCAACATCGAGGTCATGGTTGTTCTCGGCATTCGCGATCGCCGATTCCAGGCACTTCTTCACGTCGACTGCGATCCGCTTGCGCGAAAACTGCAGGTCGGCGAGCGCAGCCGAAGCTTTCCGGCCGCGGATCATCTGCGCAACGAGATTGAGCTTCTGCGGGCTCACGCGCAGCATGCGGGCGATCGCCTTGGCCTCGTTATCCGGGAGGCTCCGTTCGCGCTTTGGCTTGCTCATAGTCCTTAGCCCTTCTTGGCTTTCTTGTCGCCGGCGTGGCCATGGAAGGTACGGGTCGGCGAGAACTCGCCGAACTTGTGACCGACCATTTCCTCGTTCACAGCGACAGGTACATGCTTCTGGCCGTTGTAAACGCCGAAGGTGAGACCCACGAACTGCGGCAAGATCGTCGAGCGACGGCTCCAGATCTTGATCACATCATGACGACCAGACGAACGAGCGGCATCTGCCTTCTTGAGCAGCGAACCCTCGACGAACGGGCCTTTCCAGACTGAACGAACCATGTCCGGCGATCCTTACTTCTTCCGCTTGTGGCGGCTGATGAGAATGAACTTGTTGGTCGACTTGTTCGACCGGGTCTTCTTACCCTTGGTCGGCTTGCCCCAGGGCGTAACCGGATGACGACCACCCGAGGTACGACCTTCACCACCACCGTGCGGATGGTCGATCGGGTTCATGACGACGCCGCGATTATGCGGACGCCAGCCGAGCCAGCGGGTACGACCGGCCTTGCCGATCGAGATGTTCATGTGATCCGGGTTCGACACAGCGCCGATGGTGGCGGTGCAACGACCGTGAACCAGACGCTGTTCGCCCGAGTTCAGACGGATGATCACGTAATCATGGTCACGACCGACGAGCTGGGCATAGGTGCCCGCGGAACGAGCGATCTGGCCGCCCTTCCCGATCTTCATCTCGACGTTGTGGATGATCGTGCCGATCGGCATGTTGCCGAGCGGCATGACATTGCCCGGCTTCACGTCGACATAGCTGCCGGCGATGACGGTATCGCCAACGGCCAGACGCTGCGGCGCCAGGATATAAGCCTGCTCGCCATCGGTGTACTTGATCAGCGCGATGAACGCGGTGCGGTTCGGATCGTATTCCAGACGCTCGACCACGGCCGGAACGTCGACCTTGGAACGCTTGAAGTCGACGATACGATAGGACTTCTTGTGGCCACCGCCACGGAAGCGCACCGTGATGCGACCGGTGTTGTTACGACCGCCAGCCGAGTGCTTGCCTTCGGTCAGAGCCTTGACAGGCTTGCCCTTGTACAGCGCGGAACGATCCACCATGACCAGCTGACGCTGGCCGGGTGTCGTTGGGTTGAATGTCTTAAGTGCCATCGTTGATCGCCCTTACAGTCCGGTCGTAACGTCGATGCGGTGGCCCTCTTCGAGGGTCACGATCGCACGCTTGACGTTCGACTGTGAACCGAGGTTGCCACGGAAGATCTTCGTCTTGCCCTTGCGAACCAGCGTGTTCACGCTCTTTACCTTGACGTCGAACAGCTTTTCGACGGCTTCCTTGATCTGCGGCTTGGTGGCCTTGCCGTCGACCTTGAAAACAACCTTGTTGAATTCAGAGGCGACAGTGGCCTTTTCCGTCACCACAGGGGCGACGATCACGTCGTAATGGCGCGGGTCGATGTTCTTCATTTGAAGCGCGCCTCCAACGCATCAAGCGCCGCCTTGGTCAGAACCAGCTTCTGACGACGCAGAATGTCATAAACGTTGATGCCCTGGATCGGCAGAACGTCGATGTTCGGAATGTTGCGGGCCGCCTGAGCGAAACCGACATGAACCTCGGCGCCATCGATGATCAGCGCATTGGTCAGGCCGAGGCTCGAGAAGTGACCCAGCAGAGCCTTGGTCTTGGCGGCTTCCAGGTTGGCGTTCTCGATCACGATCAAGCCGCCGTCCTTGGCCTTCGCCGACAGAGCATGCTTCAGCGCGAGTGCACGGACCTTCTTCGGCAGATCGAACGCATGGGAGCGAACGACCGGACCAAAGGCACGACCGCCGCCGCGGAACTGCGGAACGCGAGCCGAACCGTGACGAGCACCGCCGGTGCCCTTCTGTTTGTACATCTTCTTGCCGGTACGCCAGATTTCCGCACGGCCCTTGGCCTTGTGGTTACCCGACTGGCGCTTTGCGAGCTGCCAGTTGACGCAACGCTGGATGATGTCGACGCGCGGGTCGAGACCGAAGATGGCATCCGACAGCTCGATCGAGCCGGCGTCCTTGCCCTCAAGCGTGGTGACGTTCAATTTCATCTCACACGCCCTCCTGCTCGGCGGCAGGTGCTTCAGCAGCACCCTCACCTGCCAGCTTGAACTTGCCGGGCTTCGGCGCGTCCTTCGGCAGAGCCTTCTTCACCGCATCGCGAACCGAAATCCAACCGCCCTTGGAGCCGGGAACGGCGCCTTCGACGAGGATCAGGCCGCGCTCGACATCAAGCTGCACGACGCGCAGGTTGAGCGTGGTGATACGATCGACACCCATGTGACCGGGCATCTTCTTGTTCTTGAAGGTCTTGCCGGGATCCTGACGACCACCGGTCGAACCGATCGAACGATGCGAAACCGACACACCGTGCGTGGCGCGAAGACCGCCGAAATTCCAGCGCTTCATACCGCCGGCGAAGCCCTTACCGACCGAGGTGCCGGTGACATCGACGAACTGGCCAACCACGAAGTGGTCTGCCTGGATCTCGGCGCCGACGGGGATCAGCGCGTCTTCCGACACGCGGAATTCCGCGACCTTCCGCTTGGGTTCAACCTTGGCAACCGCGAACTGGCCGCGTTCAGCCTTGGGCAAATACACGGTCTTGCGCGAGCCCGATCCGAGCTGCAGCGCGACGTAACCGTTCTTCTCGCTGGTGAGGTGGCCAACCACCTGGCAGTTACCCAGCTTGAGCACGGTCACAGGGATATGTTCACCGGCGTCTGTGAAGACCCGGGTCATCCCGACCTTTTGTGCGATCACTCCGGAGCGCATCGGCGTGCTTCCTGTTCTTTCTGTCCGTTTGACCGGACGGGACCTAAATACTTAGAGCTTGATCTCGACGTCGACACCGGCGGCCAGGTCGAGCTTCATCAAAGCATCGACTGTCTGCGGGGTCGGATCGACGATATCGAGAAGACGCTTATGGGTGCGCATCTCGAACTGCTCGCGGCTCTTCTTGTCGACGTGCGGCGAACGGTTGACCGTGAACTTCTCGATGCGCGTCGGCAGCGGGATGGGTCCACGGACCTGTGCACCCGTGCGCTTCGCGGTGCTCACGATCTCACGGGTCGATGCATCGAGGATACGATGGTCGAACGCCTTGAGACGAATGCGGATATTCTGGCCGTTCATTGCCGTGTCTTTCTTTGAAAGCGAATGGTTGTTGCGAGTAGCGAGTAGCGAGACCCGCTACTCACGACTTCCTGTTCGCGTCCTTACTCGATGATGCTAGCGACGACGCCTGCACCGACGGTGCGGCCGCCTTCACGGATGGCGAAGCGCAGCTTCTCTTCCATGGCGATCGGCACGATCAGGTGCACTTCCATGGCGATATTGTCGCCCGGCATCACCATTTCGGTGCCTTCCGGCAGATGCACAACACCGGTCACGTCGGTGGTGCGGAAGTAGAACTGCGGACGGTAGTTGGTAAAGAACGGCGTGTGACGGCCACCCTCTTCCTTGGTCAGAATGTAGGCCTCGGCCTTGAACTTGGTGTGCGGCTTCACCGAACCCGGCTTGCACAGCACCTGGCCGCGCTCGACGTCTTCACGCTTGGTGCCGCGCAGCAGCGCGCCGATGTTGTCGCCGGCCTGGCCCTGATCCAAGAGCTTGCGGAACATTTCAACGCCGGTGCAGATCGTCTTCTGCGTGGCGCGGATGCCGACGATTTCGATTTCCTCGCCGACCTTGACGATGCCGCGCTCGACGCGGCCTGTCACGACCGTACCACGACCCGAGATCGAGAACACGTCTTCCACCGGCATCAGGAACGGCTGGTCAACCGGACGCTCCGGCTGCGGGATGTAGCTGTCGACCGCCTTCATCAGCTCCAGGATAGCGTCATGACCGAGCTTCACATCCGAGTTTTCGAGAGCGGCCAGCGCCGAACCCTTGATGATCGGAATGTCATCGCCCGGGAAGTCGTACTTCGAGAGCAGTTCGCGCACTTCCATCTCGACCAGTTCGAGCAGCTCCGGATCGTCGACCATGTCGCACTTGTTCAGGAACACGACCAGGGCGGGCACGCCGACCTGGCGCGCGAGCAGGATGTGCTCGCGGGTCTGCGGCATCGGGCCGTCAGCGGCCGACACGACCAGGATGCCACCGTCCATCTGCGCGGCGCCGGTGATCATGTTCTTCACATAGTCGGCGTGGCCGGGGCAATCGACGTGGGCGTAGTGGCGGTTGGCGGTCTCGTATTCGACGTGCGCGGTCGAGATCGTGATGCCGCGGGCCTTTTCCTCGGGCGCCTTGTCGATCTGGTCGTAAGCGGTGAACGTTGCACCACCCGTCTCCGCCAGCACCTTCGTGATCGCCGCCGTCAGCGACGTCTTGCCGTGGTCAACGTGACCGATCGTACCAATATTGCAGTGCGGCTTGTTACGTTCAAATTTTGCTTTGGCCATGACTCTCTCCGTTTAGTCGTTAACTGTCGCTAACGACAATCAGGCAAACTTCTTCTGGACTTCTGCCGACACATTGGCCGGCGCTTCCGCGTAGTGATCGAATGACATCGAGAACGTTGCACGACCCTGGCTCATCGAGCGCAGCGTGTTCACGTAACCGAACATGTTCATGAGCGGCACCATCGCGTTGATGACGTTGGCGTTGCCGCGCATGTCCTGACCCTGGATCTGACCGCGCCGCGAGTTCAAGTCGCCGATGACCGAACCGGTGTAATCTTCCGGGGTCACGCATTCGACCTTCATGATCGGCTCGAGCAGAACGGACTTGCCCTTCTGCAGCGCGTCGCGGAGTGCCGCGCGCGAAGCAATTTCGAAGGCCAGTGCCGACGAGTCGACGTCGTGATAGGCGCCGTCAACCAGCTGGACATGAACGTCGACCACGGGGAAGCCCGCGACCACGCCCGAGGTCATGACGCTGTTGAGACCCTTTTCGACGCCGGGGATGTACTCCTTCGGAACCGAACCACCGACGACCTTGGATTCGAACACGAAGCCCGAACCCGGCTCGCCCGGCTCGACCACGAACTTGACGCGGGCGAACTGGCCGGTACCACCGGTCTGCTTCTTATGGGTGTAGTCGACTTCAGCGCGCTTCGTGATCTTCTCACGGAACGCCACCTGCGGTGCGCCGATGTTCGCGTCGACCTTGTAGGTACGGCGCAGAATGTCGACCTTGATGTCGAGATGGAGTTCGCCCATGCCCTTGAGGATGGTCTGGCCGGACTCGTGGTCGGTCGACACGCGGAACGACGGATCTTCCGCAGCGAGCTTCGCCAGAGCGACCCCCAGCTTTTCCTGGTCGGCCTTGGACTTCGGCTCGATCGCGATTTCGATCACCGGCTCAGGGAATTCCATGCGCTCGAGAATGACCTGCTTGTCCGGATCGCAAAGCGTGTCACCGGTGCGGGCTTCCTTGAGGCCAGCCAGAGCGACGATGTCGCCGGCAAAGGCTTCCTTGATGTCTTCGCGGTTGTTCGCATGCATCAACAGCATGCGGCCGATGCGTTCTTTCTTCTCACGGGTCGAGTTCACGACACCGGTGCCGCTCTGCAGAACACCCGAATAGATGCGGCAGAACGTGATGGTGCCGACGAACGGATCGTCCATGATCTTGAATGCGAGCAGAGCCAGTGGCTCCTTGTCGTCCGCCTTGCGGAGGATCTCGTTGCCGTCTTCGTCCGTGCCCTTGATGGCAGGAACGTCAACCGGCGACGGCAGATAATCGACAACCGCGTCGAGCAAAGGCTGCACGCCCTTGTTCTTGAAGGCCGAGCCGCAGAGAACCGGATAGAACGCGCCAGTCAGCACGGCCTTACGGATCAGACGCTTGAGGGTCGCCTCGTCCGGCTCGGTGCCGTCGAGGTAAGCAGCCATGACGTCGTCGTCGAGTTCGACAGCGGCTTCGAGCAGCTTCTCGCGATATTCCTTGGCCTTCTCGAGCAGGTCAGCCGGAATGTCGACGGTTTCGTACTTCGCGCCGAGTGCTTCGTTGTTCCAGATATAGGCCTTCATGATCACGAGATCGATCATGCCCACGAAGTCGTTCTCCGCGCCGATCGGCAGCTGGATCGCAACGGGCTTCGCGCCGAGACGGTCAATGATGTCCTGAAGGCACTTGTAGAAGTCAGCGCCGGTCTTATCCATCTTGTTCGCGAAAACGATCCGCGGAACCTTGTACTTGTCGCCCTGACGCCAGACGGTTTCGGTCTGCGGCTCGACGCCCTGGTTGGAGTCGAGGACGCACACAGCGCCGTCGAGCACGCGCAGCGAACGCTCGACTTCAATCGTGAAGTCGACGTGGCCGGGGGTGTCGATGATGTTCAGGCGATGGCCGTTCCAGAATGCAGTGGTGGCAGCGGACGTGATGGTGATGCCACGCTCCTGCTCCTGCTCCATCCAATCCATCGTCGCGGCACCTTCGTGCACTTCGCCGATTTTGTGGCTCTTGCCGGTATAATAGAGGATGCGCTCGGTCGTTGTCGTCTTACCGGCATCGATATGCGCCATGATACCGAAGTTACGGTAGTCCTCAATGGCATGTACGCGAGGCATGGGATGTTCCTTAAATTCCGGAGTTTCGCCGTTACCAGCGATAGTGCGAGAATGCGCGGTTGGCTTCCGCCATCTTGTGCACGTCTTCCCGCTTCTTCACGGCGTTACCACGGTTGTTCGACGCATCGAGCAACTCAGCCGAGAGACGCTCGGTCATGGTCTTCTCGTTGCGGGCGCGCGCAGCGGTGATCAGCCAGCGAATGCCCAGCGCCTGGCGCCGAATGCTGCGGACTTCAACCGGCACCTGATAGGTGGCGCCACCGACGCGACGCGAACGAACTTCGATCGTCGGCATCACATTTTCCAGAGCCTGCTCGAACACGCCGAGCGGACCCTGCTTGGTCTTCGCTTCGATCATTTCGAAAGCACCGTAAACGATGGTTTCGGCGGCAGACTTCTTGCCGTCGTACATGATCGAATTCATGAACTTGGTTACGATGATGTTCCCGAACTTCGGATCCGGGTTAACTTCACGCTTTTCAGCTGAATGGCGACGAGACATCGATCAGACCCCGGCTTACTTCGGACGCTTCGCGCCGTACTTCGAACGACGCTGCTTACGGTTCTTGACGCCCTGGGTATCCAGCACGCCGCGGAGGATGTGGTAACGCACGCCGGGCAAATCCTTGACGCGACCGCCGCGGATCATGACCACGGAGTGCTCCTGAAGGTTATGACCTTCACCCGGAATGTAACCGATGACTTCGAAGCCATTGGTCAGACGCACCTTGGCAACTTTACGAAGCGCCGAGTTCGGCTTCTTCGGAGTCGTCGTGTAGACGCGCGTGCAAACGCCGCGCTTCTGCGGCGACTGCTGCAGCGCAGGAACCTTCTTGCGCGACTTCTGAATTGCGCGCGGAGTAGCGATCAGCTGGTTGATCGTCGGCATGTCAGCCTTCACCCTTTAGTTCGCTCGAAGCCGTAACGGCTTCCTCAAAATCACTCGGAGCAACCTGCCCCACGGTTCGGATCGCATGAAAAGCTTCACGCAAAACGAAATCACGCCAACCATTCATTGCTGAACGGAAAGCGCTTAACGCCACAGAGGACCGCGATCATGACCGTCAGACTTGCGTCTTTAGGTCTGCACCGAGGTCATGCATTCGAATTTAATCTCAAGAGAGAGAAGCCTCTCAGGAGACAAACGTCGTTTTGGCATTGCCTTGATATAGCGACAGCGTTTGAGCTTCTTGGTCGAGGTTGGTGCCCAATTAGCTCCGAAAAGCCGATTGAGTGATCCGTTCCGACACTGGCGAAGCTCACCGCCTGTCGTTGAATGGCCGGGTTGTATCCGCAGGGGATACCCAAGTCAACAACAAAGCGCGATGAAAGAAACGCTTCTCGCACTGCATCTTCTAGCATGTGGATCATGACAGAACATACGCGATTTCGACGCCCGTCATGTCATCCACGAAAGAATCCGCGACTCGGATTCGTTGCAGTTTGATGAAAGAGAATCGCCTGGGTTGCGGAATTTTGCGCCCTACCCCGCCTACTCGCATCCGAAGGAAATCGTATCGCGTCCCGAATCGGAACACCGGGCCAGCATCGATCAGCAGCAAATATTACCGGGGGCCGAATGGAGAGGGACACCACCCACCCCACTCGGCACTCACGACCAGCCAATCAAGCGGTCGCAGGGAGGCGCGCGATGACCTTGATCTCGAAATCGAAGCCCGCCAGCCAGTTAACCCCTACGGCGGTCCAGTTCGGATAAGGCGGTTCACCAATCACGGCCAATCGGACGACGTTGACCGCCGCGAACTGCGTGGCCGGATCGGTGTGGAAGGTGGTCACGTCAACCACATCGTCGAACGTGCAACCTGCAGCCTTCAGCACAGCCGCAAGGTTATCGAAAGCAAGCTGGACCTGCTTTTCGAAGACCGGCTCCGGCGAGCCGTCTTCCCGGCTGCCGACCTGGCCGGAGACAAACAGGAGGTCGCCCGAGCGTATGGCCGCCGAATACCGATTGATCTCGTAAAGCGCCTGGCGCCCGGCCGGGAAAATCGCGTCGCGTTTGGTCATGGTGTCAGTCCTATTCAAAGATTATATACGCCTCGTATGTCAATATAATCAGACATACGTTTCGTATGTCAATACGCATACGCAGCGTATATCTTTTGCAGGAGATCTAAGTGGTCGCGAGACGACGAGCGGAAATGGTGGAGGAAACCCGGGCCAAACTCATCCAGGCGGCCCGGACGGCTTTCGCCGCCAAAGGCTATGCGGCGGCATCGATGGACGATCTGACCGCGGAAGCCGGCCTGACGCGCGGTGCGCTCTATCACAATTTCGGCGACAAGAAGGGTTTGCTGCAGGCCGTCATCGATCAGATCGACGCGGAAATGTTGGCGCGCATGCGCGCTGCCCGCGGTCAGGCGGACACCGCATGGGACGGGTTTCTCAACGAAGGCGTGGCCTATATCGAAATGTCCCTCGAGCCGGAGATCCAGCGCATCATGCTGCTGGACGGCCCCGCCGTGCTCGGCGATCCCTCGCAATGGCCAAACCAGACGGCGTGTCTGCGCACGACAACACATGCGATTCAACGGCTGATCGACGATGGAACGGTCAAGCCTGTCGATGCCGAAGCGGCGGCCCGTCTGATCAATGGCGCGGCGCTCAACGCCGCCCTCTGGATCGCTGCCGCCGACGATCCCCACGCGGTCCTTACGAAAGCTGTCGAGGCTTTCCGCCAGCTCGCGGCAGGCTTGCTGCGAACGGCGGGATGACCGCCTCACACATCTTCAGATGTGCTCACTCGTCGTCGTCATCCTCGTCATCATCATCATCGTTGGCAGATGACCTGTGCCGCTGGTCGTCCCAGAGCTGGCGATAGGTACCGTTCAGCGCCAGCAGCTCCTTGTGCGAGCCGCGCTCGATCGCCTTGCCGCCATTGATGACGATGATTTCGTCCATATCCACCACGGCGGCCAGTCGGTGCGTCGACGAAATCAAGGTGCGGCCCTTGGCGAGTTTGAACAGCGTCTTGTTGAGCGCCGCCTCGGTTGTCTGGTCGAGAGCGGATGTCGCCTCATCCAGCAGGAGCACCGACGGATTGCGGACGACGGCCCGCGCGATCGCAATGCGCTGGCGTTGGCCGCCGGATAGCGTATCGCCGCGCTCGCCGACCTGGGTGTCGTATTTGTCCGGAAGGCTCATGATGTAGCGATGGATCTCAGCCTTGCGCGCCGCCTGCTCGACTTCCTCGTCGGTGGCGCCTTCCTTGCCGAGCCGGATGTTCTCGCGGATCGACATGTTGAACAGCATGTTCTCCTGGAACACCACGGCCATATGGCCGCGCAGGGACTCGCGCGTGATCTTGCGGATATCGACGCCGTCAATGGTCACCCTGCCCTCGTCCGGCACATAGAGCCGCAGGATCAGGTTGAGCAGCGTACTCTTGCCGGAGCCGGACGGGCCGACAATGGCGACGGTCTTGCCGACATTGATCTTAAGGCTGAGATTGTCGAGCACTGGCTGCTGGCTGTTCTCATACTTGAACGAGACGCGATCGAACGTGATGTCGTTGACGATGCGCGGCAGCTCCGGTGAGCCGGGCTTGTCGGCACCGCGGGTGGGCTCGTCGAGCATCTCCTCCATGTGCCGCACGGCGGCCGCTGCCTGGATCGACACCGGGATGAAATGCATCACGTGGGCGATATTGTAGGACACCTCCCAGAACGCGCTTTCGAAGGTGACGAAGGTACCGACGGTGATCTGCCCCTTGGTGGCGAGATAGGCGCCGATCGCCAGCACCACCAAATGCAGCAACAACACCGAGACGGTGACTGAGCGCTCGACCATGGTCGACAGGAAGGTCGCAGCCGCGATCCTGTCGCGCGTTTCGTTGTTGCGTAGCCGGAACCAGCCCATGGTGCGCCGCTGCAGGCTGAAGGCCTTGATCACCGCCTGTGCCGCGATGTTTTCCTGCACCATACCGAGCACGGAAGCTTCGCTGAGCTTCTGGTCGTAATTGGCCTGCACGGCCTTCGGCGTCAGGATGCGCGGACCGATCAGCGTGATCGGGAAGATCAGCAGCGCGACGGCGGCGAGCTGCCAGTTCAGATACAGCATCAGCCCGATGCCGGCGATCAGTTCGAGGAACGGCAGCAATGCGCTGTTGGCAAAACTCTTGATGGCCGTCTCGAAAGACGACAGATCGATCGAAAAGCGGGACAGAATTTCACCACGCTTGGTGCGGGCGAAATAGGCCGACGGCAGATCCTGCACGTGATCGAACAGGCGCGAGCGGACGTCCGTGATGATCGAGGCTGCCAGTTTGGCGTCCCAGCGCTCATACCAGATCGCAACGATCGACGTGACAATGCCGGCGACGGCCAGCACCGACAGGATCTTGAACAGCGCGTCGAAGTCTTCCTCGCCGAGCGCGTCGTCGATCAGATATTTGAGGCTGAGCGGCATGATGACGTTGAACAGCGTCTCGACCAGAACGCCGAAGCCAACGAAGCCAAGCAGCTTGCGGTACTTGCCGAGCAACGGCCGCGTGAAACGATAGACCGTCCCGAAGGCGCCGGCGGCCTCGCGCGCGGTGAAGACGACGAGTTCCTCATCATCATCGTCATCGAGCTCGTCGTTGTCGTCATCCTCGTCGTCATCATCGACGGCGGGCTTGGCTTTTGCCGTCTTCTCGACAGCCGGCGGTTTCGTGCTGGGAACCGCAGCGGCGGCAGCGCCAACCGGAAGCGCAAACTTGTCATCGAGCGGCGTGGCCGGCTCGGCCGCGTTCTTGTCGTCAGATGGAGGCTTTGGAGGTGGCTTCGACGCCATGGAACGAACCGTTGCTGCACGGTCTTCGACCGCAAGAATCAATGAAGCGGCCCGGACAGCCACGGCAATGATCCTATGCGATCAGAATGTCCTCGGCAAAGCAACCGAGGGCGGATGCCAAAGATCAATCCTCGGCATCGACCTTGTCGAAGAACGAGTAACGCAGGCTGTCCGCGTCGGCATACCAATGGCCCGGCCCCTTGCCGGCGGCCAGTGTGGCTTCCCACACCGCCTCGGTGCAGTCGCGGCGATGCATCGACAGGTCGAAGCCGTTGCCGAAGAACAATTCCGACCATTCCCACCAGGTGCCGAGCTTCTTGACACCGCGCAGCAGGTCATAGCGATCGATCACCGCCGGCGCCATATCGGACGTGACCGAGCCGAACACAAGGCCGGTCTTCACGACGCGGTTGAGCTCCTGCACGGCCGTCACCACCTGCTTGTCGCTCACGTGACACAGGCTGGTCTCGAACACGAAATCGAACTGCCCGGCCTTGAAGGGCAGATCGGTGATCGAGCCGAGCTTGTTGAACTTCTGCAGCGCCTTTGGCGTCCTGGCGTGGATCGCCTTGTTGTTCTCGACACCCCAGGCGTCGATCCCCCTGGCACGCAGCGCGCCGACCAGTTCGCCTGATGCCGAGCCGGCGACCAGCAACTTGTAGCCCTTGGCGCGGCCCCAGACGATCTTGATGAGATTTGTCAGATAGGCGGGATCGGTGAACTGGCTCCAGACCTCGCTATAAGGACCGACGCCGCGATAGTTCTGGAAATAGTCGCGATCGATCTTGTCGGAGATCGTCGTGCCATTCTGACCCTGCGCACGGCGCAGGCGCATCATCTCGGTGAGGATAATGTCGGTGGCGGCATCGGAGGAGTCGAGCAGACCATTGAGCGTGGAGTCGAACAGATAGTCGCCAACCACGACGAGGCCCGGATGATCCTTCGGCTCCGGCCGGTGATTGGTCATGACGTCGCGCACCGGCATGCCACCGGGGATCGCGTTGACCGACGACAGCCAGCGATGGATCTTGCCTTCCAGCAGATGCTCACGCGCATCGCCAAACGAGACCGGCAACGACTTCAGCGCGGCATCGATCAACTCATCGTCTGTGAGGTTGGCAAAGGCCAACGCGTCGGAGCCTGGCACCAGCCAGTTCAGCACGCCGTGCTTGCCGACATCGTGGCGCGCGCCCTCGTTATAGACACAGCAGCCGCCAAAGGCTTCCGACATAAACCAGGCGCCGGAAATCTGCTCGCCCCAGAACGGGGTGTCGAACAGCAGCGAGATGCGCAGATAATGCGCCGGGCGGTCGAAGTAAGAGACATGCTTGACCATCGACTTGCGCAGCTGCTCGCCGTCCCAGCGCATGGTCGCCAGCCACGAATGCGGCAGGCACATCACCACGAGATCGAAATCGCGGGTGTCCGGCCCCTTGCCGTTCATCATGTCGAGCTGATAGCGGCCCTGCTCGGTCTTGCCGACCTTGAGCACACGGTGATTCAGCCGGATGTCGGCATCGACTTCCGACTGCAGGCAGGAGATCAGCTGCTCGTTGCCGTTCTGGATCGAATAGAGGCCGATATAGCCATCGACATCCATCACGAAGTTCTTCAGCGCATTGAGGCCGTTGGTGTTGTGCGTCTCGGTCGCGATGTCGGAGCGCGCCATCACCTTCAGGAAGCGCTTGGCGGTGGGATCGCTGACTTCCTTATCAAGCAGCTCCTCGGCATTTATCCATGCCCAGGGGTGTTCGTTGTCGTGCGAACCGACGCCTTCATAATATTCGATCGGCGACACCATGCTCGCGCACTTCTTGCGGAAGGCTTCAATGGCGGCTGCGGTCTTCGGGCCGTATTTCTTGCGCATGCCCGGCACGTCGTTGAGCAGCTCGCCGTCGAGCTGCACCTGCTCGGCATCCATCGGAATGGTCTGCAGGCCGAAATGCTGGATCAGCTCACGCAGCGGATCCGGCCCCGTCATCGAGTAATCGTAGATTTCTGCAACGCCAGCTTCGTACATGGCTGGCGCTGTATCGAACTTGCGCGTGAGAATCTTGCCGCCGACGCGGTCAGACGCCTCGTAGATGGTGACACGACAGAGATCGCCGAGCTTCTTCTTGAGATACCAGGCGCTCATCAGGCCGCCTGGACCACCACCAACAATTGCAAGATCAAGCATAGGTTTCTTTCACGCGTCGTATTTGCCGGCGGCAATATCCGGCAACGGTCGATGTAACGTATTCCCAGCCAAAGCGGAATCCGCTGACGCTGCAAGGCTGGCCCGTCGACCCCGTCGACTCGCACTAACCCACTCCAAGTGAAAACATTTTTCAGCTGAAGGAAAGATGAACAAAAGCATGTAGTGCGCCGCAACACACGCCAGGCGCGAAAAAAGGCCGGCTTTCGCCGGCCTTTTCCATGGCATTGATGTGATCTGCAGTGGCGGGTCAGCTGGCTGTCGGCGACAAGACACGTTCCATGATGATGGTCCGCTCCTCACCGTGATAGGCCTCGCGAACGGCGGTGAAGCCCAGTCTCGCGTAAAAAGCCTCTGCGGTGACCGTCGCCGGGACCATCAGAACCGCAAGCTGTCGTTCGCGGGCAACCATCTCGATCCGCTGCACCAGCAAACGGTCGATGCCGCGCCCTTGCATGTCCGGCAAGACGAACATGGTCCGCAGGGCCTGCCCGTCCAGGCTCGCTGTGCCGACAACACGATTCTCCATCTCGGCAACGAACACCTCGCGCTGCTCGATCAATCGTTCGACAGCCGCGGGGCTGAAACTGAGTTCGACCCGCGCGATGATATCGGGCGTGTAATCCTTTGCATTGGTTTCGCGCAGCGCGCGGATGATGACGCGGCTGATATCTGCTGCATCGCCGGCTTGGGCCGGCCGAATATCGCATGTCATCTGACCGCTTTGCCGTTTCCAACCGAATGAACAGATCAAAACGAGAAAGGGCCAGCTTGCGCCGGCCCTTTCGTTTCTTAAGTCTGCCCGGTCCGATTACTCGGCCGACGGCAGCATCAGCGGTTCTTCTGCCGGAGCCGACGGCACGATCGCCGCCTGCTTCTCGCGCTCGTCGAGGATCATCTTGTCGCGCTTCATTGCGACTTCGCGGATCTTCGCCATCGAGGCGCCGGTACCGGCCGGGATCAGGCGGCCGACAATGACGTTTTCCTTGAGGCCTTCGAGCGGGTCCACCTTGCCGTTGACGGCAGCTTCGGTGAGCACGCGCGTGGTCTCCTGGAACGACGCTGCCGAGAAGAACGAACGGGTCTGCAAGCTGGCCTTGGTGATGCCCAGCAGCACAGGGTTTCCGGTCGCGATCTTCTTGCCTTCTTCCTTCGCCTTCAGGTTCAGCGCGTCGAACTCGATCTTGTCGATCTGCTCACCCGAGATCATGTCGGTCTCGCCCTGATCGGTAATCTCGACCTTCTGCAGCATCTGACGGACAATCACTTCGATGTGCTTGTCGTTGATGAGCACGCCCTGCAACCGGTAAACTTCCTGGATTTCATTGACCAGATAGGCAGCGAGTTCCTCGATGCCCTTGATCGCCAGAATGTCGTGCGGCGCCGGATTGCCTTCGACGATGTAATCGCCCTTTTCGACGATGTCGCCGTCCTGCAGATGGATCTGCTTGCCCTTCGGAATGAGGTACTCGCGGGTCTCCTCGTTCTTGTCGAGCGGCTCGATCGAAATGCGACGCTTGTTCTTGTAGTCGCGTCCGAAGCGGATGGTGCCGCCGATTTCCGCGATGATCGCCGCGTCCTTCGGCTTGCGGGCCTCGAACAGTTCGGCCACCCGCGGCAGACCGCCGGTGATGTCACGCGTCTTCGCGCTTTCCATCGAAACACGGGCGAGAATGTCACCCGAGGTCACCTTGGCATCGACGTCGACCGACAGAATGGCGTCGGGCGACAGCATGTAACGGGCATCGCCGCCACGTGCGAGCTTGAGGACCTTGCCGTCCTTGCCCTTGATGACGATGGCCGGACGCAAGTCCGCACCACCACGCGACGAGCGCCAATCGGTAACGACGCGCTTGGCGATACCGGTCGACTCGTCGAGCGTTTCCGTAATCGACTGACCGTCGATCAGGTCCTCAAACCCGATCGTGCCGTCGACTTCGGTCAGCAGCGGACGGGAATACGGATCCCATTCCGCGATGCGCTGGCCGCGCTTGATCATGTCGCCCTCGGCCACGTGCACGCGGGCGCCGTACTGGATACGATACGTCGCACGCTCGGTGCCATCGGCATCGCTGATGGCGATGACCATGTTGCGCACCATCGCGACCATGTGGCCTTCGCCGTTCTTGGCGATGGCCTCGTTCTTGATCGTGATCTTGCCGTCGAAGTTCGACTCGATCACCGACTGCTCGTTGAGCTGCGCCGCACCGCCGATGTGGAAGGTACGCATCGTCAGCTGCGTGCCGGGCTCGCCGATCGACTGCGCCGCGATGACGCCGACGGCCTCACCGTGGTTGACAGGCGTACCGCGGGCCAGATCGCGACCGTAGCAGGTGCCGCAGATGCCGTTGACCAGTTCGCAAGTGAGAGCCGAACGGATCTTCACTTCCTGGATGCCGGCCTGCTGGAGCAGATCGACGTCCTTCTCTTCCATCAGCGTGTTGCGCTTGATCAGCACCTTGTTGGTCGCGGGATCGCGAATGTCTTCGCAGGCCGAACGACCGAGAATACGCGACGCCAGCGATGCGACCACCGAACCGGAGTCGATGATGGCGCGCATCTTGATGCCGAGATTGGTGCCGCAATCGGTCTGCGTGATGATGCAGTCCTGCGCCACGTCGACGAGACGACGGGTCAGGTAGCCCGAGTTCGCGGTCTTCAACGCGGTGTCCGCGAGGCCCTTACGGGCACCGTGGGTCGAGTTGAAGTATTCGAGAACCGACAGACCTTCCTTGAAGTTCGAGATGATCGGCGTTTCGATGATCTCGCCCGACGGCTTGGCCATCAGGCCGCGCATACCACCGAGCTGACGCATCTGGGCCGGCGAACCACGAGCACCGGAATGCGCCATCATGTAGATCGAGTTGATCTGGGCTTCTTCACCCGCCGCATTCTTCTTCACCGAGGAGATTTCCTTCATCATCTCCTTGGCGACTTCTTCACCCGCCTTCGACCAGGCGTCGACGACCTTGTTGTACTTCTCACCGTGGGTGATCAGGCCGTCATTGTACTGCTGTTCGAAGTCCTTCGCGAACGCACGGGTGGCGTCGACGATCTTCCACTTCGAGCCCGGCACGACCATGTCGTCCTTGCCGAACGAGATGCCGGCCTTGAACGCGTTGTAGAAGCCGAGCGCCATGATGCGATCGCAGAAGATCACGGTCTCTTTCTGACCGCAGTGACGATAGACCTGATCGATGACGCCCGAGATTTCCTTCTTGGTCATCAGCTTGTTGATGACGTCGTAAGGCATCTTCGGTGACTTCGGCAGCACCTGCCCGAGCATCGCGCGGCCGGCGGTGGTTTCGATCAGACGGGTGACCGTCTTGCCGTCCGCATCGAGGCCAGTCCAGCTGTACTTGATCTTGGTGTGGAGGTGGATGACCTTCGCATGCAGCGCATGCTCGATCTCCGCCATCTCACGATACAGCTTGTTTTCGCCCGGGAGACCGGCACGCATAGTCGACAGGTAGTACAGACCCAGCACGATGTCCTGCGACGGCACGATGATCGGCTGACCGTTCGCGGGATGCAGGATGTTGTTGGTCGACATCATCAGGACGCGCGCTTCCAGCTGCGCTTCAAGCGACAGCGGAACGTGCACGGCCATCTGGTCGCCGTCGAAGTCGGCGTTGAAGGCCGAGCAGACCAGCGGATGCAGCTGGATCGCCTTGCCTTCGATCAGCACCGGCTCGAACGCCTGGATGCCCAGACGATGCAGAGTCGGCGCGCGGTTCAGCAGCACGGGATGTTCGCGAATGACCTCGTCGAGAATGTCCCAGACCTCGGGGCGTTCTTTTTCAACGAGCTTCTTCGCCTGCTTCACCGTGGTGGACAGACCCTTGGCGTCGAGACGCGAATAGATGAACGGCTTGAACAGTTCGAGCGCCATCTTCTTCGGCAGACCGCACTGATGCAGACGCAGTTCCGGACCGACGACGATGACCGAACGACCCGAATAGTCGACCCGCTTGCCGAGCAGATTCTGACGGAAGCGACCCTGCTTGCCCTTCAGCATGTCGGCCAGCGACTTCAGCGGACGCTTGTTGGCGCCGGTGATGACACGGCCACGGCGGCCGTTGTCGAACAGTGCGTCGACGGCCTCCTGCAGCATGCGCTTTTCGTTGCGGATGATGATGTCCGGCGCGCGGAGCTCCATCAGACGCTTCAGGCGGTTGTTACGGTTGATGACGCGGCGATAGAGATCGTTCAGATCCGAGGTCGCGAAGCGGCCGCCATCCAGCGGCACCAGCGGACGCAGATCCGGCGGGATCACCGGCACCACCGTGAGGATCATCCATTCCGGCTTGTTGCCGGAATAGCGGAAGGCCTCGACGATCTTCAGGCGCTTGGCGAGCTTCTTGTGCTTGATGTCGGATTCGGTCTCTTTCATCTCGACGCGCAGCTGCTCGTCGAGCTTCTCGAGCTCCAGACCCTTCAACAATTCACGGATCGCCTCGGCACCGATCATCGCGGTGAACGAGTCCTGGCCGTATTCGTCCTGCGCCTTCAGATACTCTTCTTCAGACAGCAGCTGACGGTCCTTGAGCGCGGTGAGACCCGGCTCGAGAACGACGTAGTATTCAAAGTACAGGATGCGCTCGAGATCCTTGAGCGTCATGTCCAGCAACTGGCCGATGCGCGACGGCAGCGACTTCAGGAACCAGATGTGCGCAACCGGAGCAGCCAGTTCGATGTGGCCCATGCGCTCGCGTCTGACGCGCGACAGGGTCACTTCGACCGAGCACTTCTCGCAGATGATGCCCTTGTACTTCATGCGCTTGTACTTGCCGCACAAGCACTCGTAATCCTTGATGGGCCCGAAGATGCGGGCGCAGAACAGGCCGTCGCGCTCGGGCTTGAAGGTACGGTAGTTGATGGTTTCCGGCTTCTTGATCTCGCCGTAGGACCACGACAGAATCTTCTCCGGGGACGCAATCGAGATCCGGATCTGGTCGAAGACCTGAGCCGGAGTCGTCGGATTGAAGAGATTCATAATTTCTTGGTTCATCGTCTTCTCCTCGCGTGCCGATCGCCATCAGCAGCAAATTCGAAATTCTTTAGAGCCACACACCCTGCCCCACGTCCCGGCTGGGTGCGGACGCCCGGCCATCAGGCCGGGCGCAACGCTTGTTCTTACTCGGCAGCTTCGGATGTCGGCCCCGGCAGCTTGGAATTGTGCAGATCGACGTTGAGGCCGAGCGAGCGCATTTCCTTGACCAGCACGTTGAACGATTCCGGAATACCGGCCTCGAACGTGTCGTCGCCGCGCACGATCGCCTCGTAGACCTTGGTACGGCCTGCGACGTCGTCCGACTTCACCGTCAGCATTTCCTGGAGCGTGTACGCCGCGCCATAAGCCTCGAGCGCCCACACTTCCATTTCACCGAAGCGCTGACCGCCGAACTGCGCCTTACCACCCAGCGGCTGCTGCGTGACGAGCGAGTACGGGCCGATCGAACGCGCGTGGATCTTGTCGTCCACGAGATGGTGAAGCTTGAGCATGTAGATGTAGCCCACGGTCACCTTGCGATCGAACTGGTCGCCGGTCCGACCGTCATAGACGGTGGACTGACCGGACGCGTCGAAGCCAGCCATCTTCAACATCTCTTCGATGTCGGCTTCCTTCGCACCGTCGAACACCGGCGTCGCAATCGGCACGCCGGGCTTCAGGTTACGCGCCAGTTCAAGCAGCTCGGTGTCGTTCAGCGACTTGATGACTTCGTCTTCGCCGTAAACCTTCTTCAGGGTGTCGCGCAGCGGCTTCAGATCCTGCTTCTGGTAATAGGCGTCGATGGTCTGACCGATCTTCTTGCCCATGCCTGCGCAGGCCCAGCCAAGATGCGTTTCCAAGATCTGACCGACGTTCATGCGCGACGGCACGCCGAGCGGGTTCAGCACGATGTCCGCATGCGTACCGTCTTCAAGGAACGGCATGTCTTCGATCGGAACGATCTTCGACACCACGCCCTTGTTGCCGTGGCGTCCGGCCATCTTGTCGCCGGGCTGAATCTTGCGCTTCACCGCGACGAAGACCTTGACCATCTTCATCACGCCTGGCGGCAGTTCGTCGCCACGCTGCAGCTTCTCGACCTTATCGAGGAAGCGCTGCTCAAGGCCCTTCTTCGACTCGTCGTACTGCTTACGCATCGCTTCGATTTCGGTCATCAGCTTGTCGTTCGCGGTGGCGAACATCCACCACTGCGACCGCGGATTCTCGTCGAGCACGGCGCGCGTGATCTTGCCGTCCTTCTTGAAGCCCTTCGGACCGGCGATGCCGACCTTGTTCTCCAGAAGATCAGCCAGACGGCCATAGACGTTACGATCCAGGATGGCCTGTTCGTCGTCACGATCCTTGGCGAGACGTTCGATTTCTTCCCGCTCGATCGCCAGAGCGCGTTCGTCCTTGTCGACGCCGTGACGGTTGAACACGCGGACTTCGACGATCGTGCCCTGCACGCCCGGAGGCACGCGGAGCGAGGTGTCGCGAACGTCCGACGCCTTTTCACCGAAGATGGCGCGCAGCAGCTTTTCTTCCGGCGTCATCGGGCTTTCGCCCTTTGGCGTGATCTTGCCGACCAGAATGTCGCCAGCGCGGACTTCGGCGCCGATGTAGACGATGCCAGCTTCGTCGAGGTTCTTCAGCGCTTCTTCCGACACGTTCGGAATGTCGCGGGTGATTTCCTCAGGGCCGAGCTTGGTGTCGCGGGCCATCACTTCGAATTCCTCGATGTGGATCGAGGTGAAGACGTCTTCCTTCACGATCCGCTCCGAGAGGAGGATCGAGTCTTCGAAGTTGTAGCCATTCCACGGCATGAACGCGACGAGCACGTTGCGGCCGAGCGCGAGTTCACCGAGATCGGTCGACGGACCGTCGGCAATGATGTCGCCCTTGCGCACTACGTCGCCAACCTTCACCAGCGGACGCTGGTTGATGCAGGTCGACTGGTTCGAACGCTGGTACTTCATCAGGCGATAGATATCGACGCCCGACTTGGTCGGATCGAGATCTTCGGTCGCCCGGATAACGATACGAGTCGCATCGATCTGGTCGATCACACCCGAACGGCGGGATGCGATCGCAGCACCGGAGTCACGGGCCACGACGGCTTCCATGCCGGTACCGACGAACGGCGCTTCGGCGCGCACCAAAGGCACGGCCTGACGCTGCATGTTCGAGCCCATCAGCGCGCGGTTGGCGTCGTCGTTCTCGAGGAACGGGATCAGCGCCGCAGCGACCGAAACGAGCTGCTTCGGCGACACGTCCATGTAGTCGACCTTGTCGGCCGGCAGCGGCAACACGTCGCCGGCGTGACGGCAGATCACCATGTCTTCGGTGAACTTGCCCTTGGCGTCGAGCGACACGTTCGCCTGCGCGACCGAGTAGCGGCCCTCTTCCATCGCCGACAGGTACACGACTTCATCGGTGACGCGACCGTCCTTGACCTTGCGGTAAGGGGTTTCGACGAAGCCGTACTTGTTGACGCGCGCGAAGGTGGCGAGCGAGTTGATCAGACCGATATTCGGGCCTTCCGGCGTTTCGATCGGGCAGATACGGCCGTAATGGGTCGGATGCACGTCGCGGACTTCGAAGCCGGCGCGCTCGCGGGTCAGACCACCGGGGCCAAGCGCCGAGAGACGACGCTTGTGGGTGATTTCCGAGAGCGGGTTGGTCTGGTCCATGAACTGCGACAGCTGCGACGAACCGAAGAACTCGCGCACCGCAGCAGCCGCGGGCTTCGCGTTGATCAGGTCCTGCGGCATCACGGTGTCGATGTCGACGGACGACATACGTTCCTTGATGGCGCGCTCCATGCGCAGCAGGCCGACGCGATACTGATTTTCCATCAGCTCGCCGACCGAACGCACACGGCGGTTGCCGAGATGGTCGATGTCGTCGATTTCGCCCTTGCCGTCGCGCAGATCCACCAGCGTCTTGATGACGGCGAGGATGTCTTCCTTGCGCAGCGTGCGATGAGTGTCCGGCGCGTCGAGTTCGAGGCGCATGTTCATCTTCACGCGGCCCACGGCCGAGAGATCGTAACGCTCCGAGTCGAAGAACAACGACTGGAACATGTTCTGCGCGGATTCGAGCGTCGGCGGCTCGCCCGGACGCATCACGCGATAGATGTCGAACAGCGCGTCTTCACGCGTCAGGTTCTTGTCTGCGGAAAGCGTGTTGCGGATATAGGCGCCGATATTGACGTGGTCGATGTCGAGCAGCGGGAGTTCCTTGTAGCCCTCCTCGTTCAGCGCCTTCAGCGACTTCTCGGTGATCTCTTCGCCAGCTTCAGCGTAGATTTCGCCGGTCTTCACGTTGACGAGGTCTTCGGCGAGGTAGTTGCCGACCAGTTCTTCGTCGGTCAGACGCAGCGCCTTGAGGCCCTTCTCGGCGAGCTGGCGGGCAGCGCGCACGGTGAGCTTCTTGCCGGCTTCGAGCACGACCTTGCCGCTGTCGGCATCGATCAGGTCATTGACGGTGGAATAGCCGCGGAAACGGGTAGCGTCGAACGGAACGCGCCAGCCTTCCTTGATCTTCTTGAACTGGATCTTCTTGTAGAACGTCGAGAGGATTTCCTCGCCGTCCAGACCCAGCGCAAACATCAGCGACGTCACCGGAATCTTGCGGCGACGGTCGATACGCGCGAACACGATGTCCTTGGCGTCGAACTCGATGTCCAGCCAGGAGCCGCGATACGGGATGACGCGGGCAGCGAACAGCAGCTTGCCCGACGAATGGGTCTTGCCCTTGTCGTGATCGAAGAACACGCCCGGCGAACGATGCATCTGCGAGACGATGACGCGCTCGGTGCCGTTGACGACGAAGGTGCCGTTCATGGTCATGAGCGGGATATCGCCCATGTAGACGTCCTGCTCCTTGATGTCCTTGACGGACTTGGCGCCGGTTTCTTCGTCGATATCGAACACGATCAGGCGCAGCGTCACCTTCAGCGGCGCAGCATAGGTCATGCCCCGCTGACGGCACTCATCGACGTCATATTTCGGCGGCTCGAATTCGTAGCGCACGAATTCCAGCATCGATGTGCCCGAGAAATCCGAGATCGGGAACACCGAACGGAAAACAGCCTGCAGACCTTCGTCGAGGCGACCGCCGGTCGGCTCATCGACCATCAGGAACTGGTCGTAGGACGCCTTCTGAACCTCGATGAGGTTCGGCATCTCTGCGACTTCTTTAATATGACCGAAGAACTTGCGAACGCGCTTGCGACCTGTGAACGTCTGCTGACCCATCGTGGCCTCTCATTGCGTCGCCCGAAAGGGGCGAACCTTCCAGAGCGCGACTGCCATCGCCTCCGGGTTGAATTTCCAAGAACGCTCCGAATTCGGCGCCCAATGTGAGGAACAAAATCCCCCTCCTGAGCATTTGAATCGCAGAACGCAAAACGACGTGCGCGATGCCCGACTGCATCCCGCCCGTCCAAACCGTCTAGCTACGGACCGAAAAGCCCGAAATCTGCCTGTCTCCCAACGGCTTAACCAGAGGCGTCGCCGCTCCTGCTGTCAGACCGCGTTTTCGTGCTGCCGTCCCGATATGGGATGGCAATCATGGAGATTCGAGGGTGGTTCCCAGCGCATCCCCACACATTGCTGTGTAGTCCATCGAGTTCCGGCCCAGAGGGCGGCCAAACAGCCGCCCTCCAGATGGAACCCAAAAGGGTCTTACTTGAGCTCGACCTTCGCGCCAGCCTTCTCGAGCTGACCCTTGATCTTCTCGGCTTCGTCCTTGGCAACGCCTTCCTTGACGGGCTTCGGAGCGCCTTCGACCAGGTCCTTGGCTTCCTTGAGGCCAAGACCCGTGATCGCACGGACTTCCTTGATGACTTCGATCTTCTTGTCGCCGGCCGAAGCCAGGACAACAGTGAACTCGGTCTTTTCTTCAGCAGCAGCGGCACCGCCACCACCAGCAGCCGGACCAGCAACCGCAACAGCGGCAGCAGCCGAAACGCCCCACTTCTCTTCGAGAAGCTTCGCGAGTTCAGCGGCTTCGAGCACGGTCAGGGTCGAGAGGTCGTCAACGATTTTATTGAGGTCAGCCATTGATCTATATCCTTAAGCGTATTTGGTTCGAACCAGGGTTGATTGCGAAGGGCGTCAGGCCGCTTCGCTCTTTGAGGCATAGGCCTGAACAACACGCGCGAGCTTCGCCGCGGGAGCTGTCGAGAGCTGAGCGATCTTGGTCGCCGGCGCCACAAGGAGGCCGAGGATCTTCGCGCGCAGTTCGTCGAGCGAGGGCAGCGCGGCCAAGGCCTTGACGCTGTCGACGTTCAGGACGGTTGTGCCCATCGAGCCACCAAGAATGACGAACTTCTCGTTCGCCTTGGCAAATTCGACGGCAACCTTCGGTGCAGCTACCGGATCGTCCGAAGTGGCGATCACAGTCGGGCCCTTCAACAAGGAACCGATGGCGGCAACATCCGTGCCTTCAAGAGCAATTTTGGCGAGACGGTTCTTCGAGACCTTCACCGAGGCGCCCGCCAGCTTCATCTGCGAACGCAGGGTCTGCATCTGGGCAACGGTGAGGCCGGAATAATGGGCGACGACCGCCACGCTGGTGGTCTTGAAGACCCCGTTCAGCGCTTCGACCGCGTCCTTTTTAGCCGCTCTTTCCACAGCAAGCTCTCTCCGGTTGGCGGCCTCTATCGAGATAGGACCGCCGGGTTACACCCACCGTCCCACCTAAACCTGACCTCAAGACACACGGCCTTTGGACACGTCGGGCGAGACGATATGATAGCCTGCCCTCCCGAACCTTCCTGGCGAACCAGTCACAGCGCGGGGTGTCGAGGTTCGAACCAAATACGCGTCATGTCGCACAAAACGACATTGGCGAAATCCAGTCTTCACCCGTCTATGCTGGCTGCATTAAGTTTTACGATTAAGCCGTTGATCGAACTCGCGTTCATCGCAGGCGCCAGCAGTCTCGGACAGGATTCAGGATCATCGATAAGCCATCATCTGACCTATTGGTGACCCCTGCCCGCCTTCGTCAAATCCGCGTCGCGCTTCCTGTCCCCTTCGAGCGATCCGAGTGGATAGCCTGAAAGGAAAAGTCTCCTGCGATGTGGGTTGTCGGAATGCGAACACAGACGCGCCAGCTACCAGCCAGCACGCCCGGAAACGGTTGTTTAACGAGTCTTTTTCGTGTTGCCAAGTGCGAAATGCCGATCTGGCATCTTTTCTGCAAGGGGGCAGACAAGGCACCGCTTGGGAGCAGAAGTGGAACCGGCCGAACCGGCTCCAGTTCTGGTTACATCACCCCTTCGGACAGGCCGCTCCCGCATCGGCCCAGGCCTTGATCAGCTCACCGAACTGTTTCTGTGTGCCCGGCGCAGGGGTCCGGTTGCCACCGGGATGCCAGCCCCAACCGACCAGTTCGTCTTCGGCCATGTGCTTCACCAGCGCGGCCATGTCCTTGCCGCCGTTGCGCTCCTTGTCCTTGATCTGGGAGCAGATCTGGCCAAGCGTCTTGCCCTGCCAGGCCATTTCCACCGGCGCCAGAGCCCATTTCGGATTGCCAGGGACGTTGGCGGCATCGAAGTTGTTCTCGTGGTGACAGGTGGCGCAAGCGAGACCACCGGTCGCGCCGACACCGCCCTCACCGCGCACGACCAGCGGGATATGCGGTCGCATGCGATCGGTCTGGGTCGGGCGGTCGGTGGCCGGATGGCAGTTCATACAGCGCGGCGACTGGATGACCTTGCCGGCCTCCGTAAACAGCGCCACCGCGCGCTCATTCTTGCTCTTGATCTTGGCGAAGGCCGAGACCGGCTGCAGCTTGGTCGGATTGCTGACCGCTGCATCGGCCTCCTGAAAGCCCGGCTCCGCGAATGCGAGCAGGCCAGCCGCGAGACCGCCAGCGACCAGCGCCAGCATCGAGGTCCTGAACAGCTTCATGCCGACGCTCCCGGCACGACCGGCAATTGCCGCGGCCTTCCCACACCAAGTTTGGCCATCGCATTGGCAACGGCAGGCCCGAGCGGAGGCACGCCGGGCTCGCCAACGCCCGTCGGCTTCTCGGTCGACTTCACGATGACCACTTCGATCTCCGGCATCTCGTTGATGCGCAGCGAACGATAGGTGTCGAAATTGCCGGACACCGGCGCGCCGGCATCCAGCGTCTGTTCCGCATAGAGGATGTGACCGAGGCCGAAGCCGATGCCACCTTCCATCTGCGCGCGAATGATGTCGGGGTTCACGGCGACACCGCAATCCACTGCGCACCACACCTTGTGCACCTTCGGACCGTCGTCGGTCATGGACAGTTCGACCACCTGCGCGACAAAGGTGTTGAAGCTCTCGACCACCGCAACGCCGCGCGCACGGCCTGCCGGCACCTTGTAGTTCTTCCAGTCGGCGAGTTCAGCGACCGCCTTGAGGGCCCCTGCGTGGCGCGGCTTCTTGCTCAGGAGTTCAAGCCGACCTTCGATCGGATCCTTGCCAGCAGCCTCGAGCAGTTCATCGACAAAGGCTTCGACGACATAACCAGTGTGGGTGTGGCCCACCGAGCGCCACCACAACACGGGCACGCCGACATCGACCTGATGCATGTCGCAGCGGAAGTTCTCGACGTCGTATGGGATCTCGTTCGAGCCTTCATAGGACGTCGGATCGAGGCCGTCTTTGAACATCATGGACTCGAAGAAGGAGCCCTTCATGATCGACTGCGAGACGATGGTGTCGCTCCAGGCTTCGATCTTGCCGTCGCGCACCGCGCCGCGCATGCGGTGGATGCAGTACGGCCGATAATAGCCGCCGCGCATGTCGTCCTCGCGCGTCCACACCAGCTTGACGCCCTTGCCCGGTCCGATTGCCTTCGCGACTTCGGCGAGCTCGATGGCTTGATGCGTGCTCTGCTGCGCACGGCGGCCGAAGCTGCCGCCGGCAAGAACAACGTCGATCTTCACCTTCTCGATCGGCAGCCCGAGCACCTTGGAGATCGCCATATGGTCAGGCGTCGGAAACTGGCAGCCGTAGCGCGCATAGGCGGTGTCGCCGTCCCATTTCAGATAGGCGTTGAGCGGCTCCATCGCGGCATGGGCCAGATACGGGAAGACGTATTCAACCTCGATCACGCGGCCACCTTTGGCCATCGACTCTTCGAACTTGCCCTCGGCCTTTACGAGTTTGCCGGCCGTCTTCGACAACCCGCGGAATTGCTGCAGCAGTTCGGCGCTGCCACGCTTCTCCGCCTTGCTGTCATCCCAGGTGATCTTCAGCGCTTCGCGGCCCATCTTCGCGGGCCAGAAGCCCTTGGCGTAGACAGCGACGCCGTTCGATATCTGCTTGACGTCGACGACACCAGCCACGGCCTTCGCAGCCGTCGCATCGAAGGATGCAACCTTGCCGCCGAATTTCGGCGAACGCGCCACGACCACCGTGAGCATGTCCGGCTCGTTGATATCGAGCGTGTAGAATGCCTTGCCATTCGTCTTGTCGGCGCTGTCGAGGCGCTTCACCGCGCCTTCCTTGCCGATCAGCTTGAACTGCGACGGATCCTTCAGCTTCGGATCGGTCGGTACCGGCATGGCCATCGCCTTGTCGGCGAACTCACCGAAGCGACCTTCATGGCCTGATGCATGCTTCATCACGCCGTTATCGACAGTGATCTCGCTTGCCGGCACCTGCCACGCATCGGCAGCAGCCGCGACCAGCATCTGGCGCGCGGCGGCGCCGACCTGGCGCATCTGGATGTAGGAATTGGCGATGGCCGTCGAGCCACCGGTGCCCTGCATGCCGAACGCCAGATTCTTGTAGAGCTGCGGATTCGACGGCGCGTGATCGGCACGCATCTGAGCCCAGTCCGCGTCGAGTTCTTCGGCGACCAAAGTCGCCATGCCGGTGAACGGCCCCTGCCCGAACTCGATGCCCTTGCACAGCACCGTGACGGTGTTGTCGGGCTTGATGATCAGGAACGTATTCGGCGCGATATTGACCTGTGGCTTTGCCGCCGCCTGTGCGAACAGCTTGTCGGCGCGCGCAACATAGGCGCCAAGCACGAGACCAGCGCTGCCCTTGAGCAGCGTGCGACGGGAGAGTTTGGTGTCATGAACGGTCATGGCTCAACCCTCCAGAGATTTGGCGGCGCCATGAATGGCGGCGCGGATGCGGACATAGGTGGCGCAGCGGCAGATGTTGCCGTTCATCGCCAGATCGATATCGTTGTCGGTGGGGGTCGGATTGATGCTGAGCAGCGCAGTGGCGCTCATCACCTGGCCGGATTGGCAGTAGCCACATTGCGGCACGTCGAGCGCGACCCATGCCGCCTGCACCGCCTTGGCTTCCTTGGAGTCGAGCCCTTCGATGGTGGTGATTTCGCTGGTGCCGATGGCCGAGACTGGCATTGAACACGAGCGGACGGTCTGGCCGTCCACATAGACCGTGCAGGCGCCGCATTGCGCGACCCCGCAGCCATATTTGGTGCCGGTGAGACCGGCCCCGTCTCGAATTGCCCAGAGCAGAGGAGTGTTGGGATCGACGTCGACCTGACGGGCCTGACCGTTGATCTTGAGAGTGAACGCAGCCATCGCTGATGTCCTATGTCGTCGAATGTACGCCTACATTCGAGTTGTTCTAAACAACCGACCTCTACATCCGCATTGCGGAATAACCCATTCAATTATTTTTGTACCGGCCGGGAACGAAATTCGCTCTTGCGAAACGGCCTTGCAGACCAGTCGCCAGCTTCAGAGGCGCCGCGACGCTTCGATGCCGCTCAGGATGAGATCGATTCCGGCGATAAAGTCCTTGCGGTCGTCGTGCCCCCGCAAATGTGCCGCCATGCTGCGGGTGAATGCATAGGCGTCCGGATCGAGCTGAGACCAGGAGGTCGCGACCGCGTCCAAAAAGTCAGACCTGTCGATTCCTCGCATCCGGCCGAGCTGCCCATTAGCCGCGTTCTGCGCACCGACGCCAAGGATGTAGTTCAGCAGCGCGCCCACCGTCGCCCACTGGTCTTCGCCCGGCACGCCAAGGGCACTCACCTGCTGGCCGATGCGTTCGAGTATTCGCACCATGGGTAACTGCCCGGGAGCACGTGTGAGCGCCGAGCCCACCCACGGATGTGCGTCGATCGCGTCGAACATGCCCAGCGCGAGGGTGCGAATGATGGCCTGAGGCGTTGCGCCAACCAGAGGCGCATTCAGCGTGCGCGCGACGATGGCGTCGCAGGCGGCCGTCAGCAGCTCGCTCTTGTTGGGCACGTGCCAATAGATCGCCCCGGGGCCCGTAGCGAGCCGCTCCGACAGGGCACGGAATGTCAGACCATCTTCCCCGCCGCCGTCCAGTATCGCGATCGACGCTTCGATGATGCGATCCCGGGAGAGCGAGTCTTCGCGTCGTGGGCTGCTGCGAGTTTTCTTGGCCATGGCTCATCTTGACATAAATGGAACGACGTTCCAATAGAATGGAATGACGCTCCATTGAGGCCTTGGGAAATGTCCCGGGACAGCGTGCTACTGCGAAGGTGGCGAGATGAGTATGCATGTGGCGATTGTTGGCGCAGGGCTCGGCGGGCTGACGCTTGCCCGCGTGCTTCATGTTCACGGTATCGCAGCGACGATCTATGAAGCCGAAGCTTCGGCCGACTCGCGAGCACAAGGCGGCCTGCTCGATATTCACGAATACAACGGGCAACTCGCACTCAAGGCTGCCGGATTGTTCGAAGCTTTCCGCGACATCGTCATCGTCGGTGCTGATGCCAAGCGCATACGCGACAAGGACGGTAAGCTGCTGTTTGACAGGCCCGACATGGGCAACGGCAGTCGACCCGAGGTGGATCGCGGAGAACTGCGTCGGCTTCTGCTTGCTTCTCTGCCCGCCGACGCGATCCGTTGGGGACACAAACTAACCTCCCTGTCTCCACTCGGCGGCGGGCGGCACGCATTGACTTTCTCCCATGGCCCAACGGTGACGACCGATCTCCTCATAGGTGCCGACGGCGCGTGGTCACGCGTTCGTCCGCTTCTTTCAACAGCGAAGCCTGTCTATGTCGGCACGTCATTTATCGAGACGTTTCTTTTCGACGGAGACACCCGGCACAAAGCCAGCGCGGAAGCCATTGGCGGGGGCACGCTGATGGCGATTGCACCGGGCCAGGGAATCTTTGCGCACCGTCACGCGGACGGGACGCTGCAAGGCTACGTGGCCCTGAACAGGCCGGAGGACTGGATTGCCCGCATCGACTTCTCCGACCGGACGAATGCCCTCGCCCGCATCGCCGCAGAATTCGAGGACTGGGCTCCGGAACTGACAGCGCTCATCACCAACAGTGAGGCTGCCCCTGTGCTTCGCCCGATCTATGCGCTGCCGATCGAACACCGATGGGATCGCGTAGCCGGCGTGACGCTGCTCGGCGATGCGGCGCACCTGATGTCACCGTTCGCCGGCGAAGGCGCCAATCTCGCAATGTATGACGGCGCCGAACTCGCGAAAGCCATCATCGCCAATCCCGGTGACATCGAAGCCGCGCTCACCACTTACGAAACCGGCCTGTTTCCCCGCAGCGCATCTGTTGCCGCGGAGACCGACCGGAATCTGAAGCTGTTCTTCAACGACAATGCGCCTCAGAGCGTGGTTGACCTGTTCAACAATCACCTGCACGTCGGGTGACCGATCCCACGACACAGAAGACGCCCGATCGTCGGCCCCGCATAGCCCAGTCTATGCGAGCGTGAGGATCAGCGGTCCCCGGCTGGTCGCGACGAGCGTGTGCTCGTACTGCACCGTGGGCTGATTGAGCGGCGGACGGAGTGACCAGCCGTCATCTTGTTGGTCCACCCAATCCGCGCCGAGCGACAGGAACGGCTCGATGGTGAAGACCAGGCCCTCAGTGATCATGCGCTTGTCCCGCGCCTCGTACCAGGTCGGAATTTCGCCAGGCTCGTCGTGCAGTGAAAGCCCGACGCCGTGGCTCGCCAGATTGCGCACGAGGCTGTAGCCGTTGGTGCGGGCGAAATTCTCGATCGAGCGGCCAACTTCGTTGAACCGACGGCCGGGCTTCACGGCCTTGATTCCAGCCCACATCGCCTTACGACCGTCGCGGCAGAGGCGTTCGATGCGCGGCTTGACCGGCGGGACGGCGAAGCTCGCGCCAGTATCGCCGAAATAGCCATCTAGCTCGGCCGAGACGTCGATATTGACCAGATCTCCCGCCTTCACCACCGTGTCATCAGGGATGCCATGCGCGCAATCGGGACCGACCGAAATGCAGGTCGCGCCAGGAAAGTTGTAAGCGAGTTCGGGTGCAGAGCGCGCGCCCTCCTTCTCCAGCATGGCGCGGCCGAAGTCATCGAGCTCCCGGGTTGTCATGCCCGGCTCGAGCGCCTTGCCCATGGCCGCGAGTGTGCGCGCCGCCAGCCTGCCGATGGCCTGCAGCTTGTCGAGCTGGTCCTCGTTCTCAATCGTCATTCGGTCTTTCCCGTGCGAACTACACCACCACCGGATACGGCAGTGCCTTCCCCGCGTAGAACGCATCGAGATTGGCAATGACGCAGTCCTGCATCGCCGTGTGCGAGTCGAGTGTGTGGCCGCCGATATGCGGCGTCAGCACGACATTCGGCAAAGCCGTGAGTGCGTCGGGCGCGTGGGGCTCCTTCTCGAACACGTCGAGGCCGGCGCCGGCGATGGTCTTGTCCGTCAGCGCTGCTGTGAGCGCAGCCTGATCGATCACCGAGCCGCGCGAGATGTTCACGACCACGCCATTGGCGCCGAGCTTCTTCAGCATCGCGGCATCGATGATGCGGTTGGTATCGGCCCCTGCCCGCACGGCGATCATCAGCACGTCGCACCATTCGACCAGCGCTTCGAGGCTGGGCTCATAGCGATACGGCACATCATGCTTGCTGCGGCTGTGATAGGCGACGTCGCATTCGAAGGCCGCGACGCGCGATGCGATCTTGCGGCCGATCTCGCCCATGCCATAGACGCCCACCTTGCGACCGGGATTGCCGGGCTGCGGCGACATCAGCGGCGACGGCTTTGCGGAGGACCAGCCGCCTTCGCGCAGATACTGATCCGCAGGCAGCAGACGGCGCGTCACCGCGAGCATCAGCGTGAGTGCGAGATCGGCGACCGAGGCCGCATTCGCGCCAGGGCTGTTGCCGACCACGACCTTGCGCTCGGCCGCGGCCTTGAAGTCGACGCCGTCATAGCCGGTGCCGTAGCAGATGATGGCGCCGAGCGCCGGCATCATGTCCATCACGTCTGCCTTGAGCACCTGACCGCCCGCGGTGATCAGCGCGCGCACGTCTTTCAGTTGGTCAGCGGAAAAGGTCTGCAGCGGTGGCTTACCTGCCGCGTCCAGAAGGTTGAAGTGCTCGCCGATGCGCACCATCTGGGACTTCGGGAAACGCGAATAGATCAGAACCTTCTCGGCCATCGTGACATTCCTGCTGGGTCAAAACGCTGAAGACAAAAGAAAGGGCGGAACCGGTTGCCCGATTCCGCCCTGGTTTCTTGCAAGCCTTGTTCCGGCTTAGCCGAGCACGGTGCCCGTCTCAACCTTGATGCCGGGGCCCATGGTCGAGGACACAGCAACGCGCTGCAGATAGGTGCCCTTCGCGCCAGCCGGCTTCGCCTTGGAGACAGCGTCGACAAGAGCCTTGATGTTTTCGACCAGCTTCTCTTCCGAGAACGAAGCCTTGCCGATACCAGCCTGCACGATGCCGGCCTTCTCGACGCGGAATTCGACCGAACCGCCCTTGGCACCCTTAACCGCACCGGTGACGTCCATGGTCACGGTACCGATCTTCGGGTTCGGCATCATGCCGCGCGGACCGAGCACCTTACCAAGGCGACCGACCAGCGGCATCATGTCGGGGGTTGCGATACAGCGATCGAAGTCGATCTGACCGGCCTGGACCTTCTCGAACAGGTCTTCTGCACCGACGACGTCTGCGCCTGCTGCCTTGGCTTCTTCAGCCTTCGGACCACGGGCGAACACGCCGACGCGCAGGGTGCGGCCGGTGCCGTTCGGCAGGGTGACAACGCCACGGACCATCTGGTCGGCGTGACGCGGATCGACGCCGAGGTTCAGCGAAATTTCGATGGTCTCATCGAACTTCGACTTGGCGCGTTCCTTGACCATCTTGATGGCCTCGGCGACCGGGTAGAGCTTCTCGCGGTCGATGCCCTCACGGGCGTTCTTCAAACGTTTTCCAATTGCCATGACCGTTTACCCCGCGACCTCGACACCCATCGAACGGGCAGAGCCCTCAACCATCTTCATGGCCGATTCAATGGTGTCGCAATTCAGATCCTTCATCTTCGCTTCGGCGATCTCGCGCACCTGCGCTTTGGTCACCGCGCCGGCCTTGTCACGACCCGGCAGCTTGGAGCCGGAGGTGAGTTTGGCGGCCTTCTTGATGAAGAAGGACATCGGGGGGGTCTTGAGGGCGAAGGTGAACGAACGATCGGCGTAGATCGTGATCACCACCGGGATTGGGGTGTTCTTTTCTTCCTTCTGCGTCTGCGCGTTGAACGCTTTGCAGAATTCCATGATGTTCAAACCGCGCTGACCAAGCGCGGGACCGATCGGGGGCGAAGGGTTCGCCGCACCGGCCGGCACCTGAAGCTTCAGGTATCCGGTCACTTTCTTTGCCATGTGTCACTCCTGTTGTGCCGGTCGTCGACCGGCTGTTTCAGGTTTCGTGGTTCGGTCGACAAGCGGTTGGCAACCGCCCTCTTCCTCCCACGGCCTTAGAAACGCGAGGCGAACCTCGCGCTATTGCGATCAGACCTTCTCGACCTGACCGAATTCCAGTTCGACCGGCGTGGCGCGGCCGAAGATCGACACTGCGACCTTCACGCGCGAGCGTGCCTCGTCGATTTCCTCGACGACGCCGGAGAACGACGCGAACGGGCCATCGGCCACCTTCACGTTCTCGCCGATCTCGAACGACACCGACGCCTTCGGGCGCTCCACGCCTTCCTGCACCTGGTGCAGAATGCGCATCGCCTCGGCTTCCGAAATCGGCATCGGCTTGTTTTCCGCGCCGAGGAAGCCTGTGACCTTCGGGGTGTTCTTGATCAGATGAAACGCTTCGTCGGTGAGCTGCATCTTCACCAGCACATAGCCGGGGAAGAACTTGCGCTCGGCGTCCATCTTGCGACCGCGACGCACTTCAGTGACCTTCTCGGTCGGGACCAAAATCTGTTCGAACAGGTCTTCCAGGCCACGCTGCTTGGCCTGTTCCTTGATCGACTCCATCACCTTCTTTTCGAAATTCGAATAGGCGTGAACGATGTACCAGCGCATGCTCATAATTCAGTTCCGTCAGTGCATCGTGAGCAAAAAGGCGACGAGGTAGCGGATGATCTGATCCGCCGCAAAAAAGAAGATCGACGACAGCGCCACCATGACGAACACCATGATGGTCGTGATGGTCGTCTCGCGTCGCGAAGGCCACGTGACCTTGTTGGTCTCGGTGCGCACTTCCTGCAGGAATTTGAACGGGCTGAACGCCATCGTTATGTGATCCGCATCCGTCGTGAGACGATTGAATTGGTTTCAGGAATCCGAACAGCCCTCTTGCGCCCAACCCTTTATTCAAGGATGAGCCGCCAAGCGGGCTCGTTCGTTCGGGAATTTGCCGCGTCGGATATCCGGTCACCGGGCCGACAGCGAGTGAAGCTTCCTACTTCGGACCGGACCAAAGGTCAAGGTATCCGGGCCGGACCGACGGGGACCTTCCCCGCCCCTAATACCACCCGGATCAGCGCCCGCCCACCCCCGGCGACGGTTTGCCGACCGCCGCGCGGACATGCCGGACCACGTGATCCGCCACGATGGCATGGCCCTCCGCGGTCGGATGCACCGCCCCGCTATACATGGCCGCATAGACCGGCTGCAGGATGTCGAACTGGGTAAAACCCGCTGCATGGACGTTTGCGGTCAGAAACGCGTCATTCGGGGTCCGGAACAGGCGCCAGCGGGACGCATAGGGCAGATAGGCTGCCGGCGAATAGGGCGTGAAGTCCTCCTTGCCGATCCAGCGCCGCGGCATCGCCATCGCCTCGCCGTCCGCCTGCGGCCGCTTCGGATCGCGCGCGCAAAGCCCGCGTTTGGCGAATTCGCTCTGGTGATCCGTAATGAGCTGGAAGCCGGTTCCGGCGCCAGTGGCCAGCGCCGGGCAGCCACCTCCCCGCCCGTTGGTGATACAGGCGGTCCGGGTGAAGAAATCGTTGAGAAAGCTCACCGTCTCGCCCAGCCGTTCGCGCGACAGCGACAGCTTCTTGTGGACGTCGAGGCCGAGCGTCGGCTGCGCGCCGCACAGGGCGCCCGTCTCGTCGAACTGGATTGGCTCGTAAGCCGTCTGCAGCACCTTCGCGGGCGCCACGCCAAAGCCGTCGCGCAAGGCATCGCGGAGCGCCACCATGCGCTCGTCAAGCTGCTCCATGTAAGCGCGCGACACTTGTGGTGAGAACCGGATCTGCTTGCCGAGCAGGTTTGCGATCGGCGCGAGATCGCCGGCGGATTCGGTCATCGCATAGACCATCAGCGGCGAGAAGCCGACATCGTTGCCGCCGATCGACAGCAGCAGTGTGTCGATCGGCCGCTTGCGCTCGTTCGGCGCACACCAGGACTTTGTCACCGGCGTGTTCGCAACCTGCACGCTGCCGCTGGCATAGGTCGGCAGATTGTAAGTCGCACGCTGCGTGCGGCCCGCGGGGCTTTTGCAGATCAGATCGGCGAGCTGATCGAGTTGCGAACGCACCATCACATTGCCGGCGCCCTCACGCGCCTTCTTCTCGAGGAAGAGACCTTCGGTGACCTCCGAGCCGGTGCAGGCGAGACTGACCAGCGTGACCGACCGGTGCGGGTTCTCCAAACTGAGCTGCAGCCCGACGCGAAACGGATAGCCATATTGCGAGCGGTGGCAATCGGGGCTGAGCCAGCGCGGATTGGCGGCGTTGAAAGCCTTGTCGAACTGCGCCGATGCGAGCGGGAAATAGAGTTCCTGTTCCTCGTCGGCGAGCTTGCGCCGCGGCAGGTTTTTATAGTCGAAACTTCCCACCGGTGCAGCAGGGGTCAATTTCTGCAGCGACTTGGCGGTGCTGCGTGTCGCCATCTCCTCGCGCATCAGCGTCGGATCGTAGACCATCTCGCGGACGGCGCTGAACGTCACCGGGACGTCCGGATTGCTTTCGCCCGAGGCAAAGGAATCGCCGAGCGCCACGATGAACAGATCCTCGACGACCACCTGCGGGTCGTTCAACATACGACCGTCGGGCAATTTGACCTGGACCGACGCACCGGACAGGCTGCGATCGACGGCATAGGGCAGACGCGTGATCTTGAGCGGTGTCGCGCAGGATTGCGTTGCGGTCTCCGTCCTGCCGCCCGGCCGCCGCGGCGTCCAGCTCCAGACGCAATCATACGCGCCGGCTTCGGCAATGCGCTCGGGCGACAGCCGGATCAGCACCGTATGCGCATCCGGCAGCACGTAATCTTCCTTGGCTGTGCCCCACGAATAGCGCCGGTCGCAACTCGCGAGATAGCGGCCCTGCCGGCTGTCGTAGCAGACGGCATCGATGGTCTGCGACGCCCAGCCGAGACGCGAGCGATCGTAGCGGGCCCGCGCGGTGTCGGCGCAACTGGTCGGGCTGGTCATGTCGCGGCAATCGGGATCGTTCAGCCGCCGCTCGGTGCGCCAGACCACATCGGCGGGCGGCAGCACCAGTTCGTTGCGGGCAGCAGGATAGCCGCGCTCATACATCGCGAAGGACGCGGCATTTTTGAAGAAGCGAAATGGACTTTCCACCTGCCAGAGCAGATCGGCGGCATGAGCGCCATGGCTCAATGACAGAAGTCCAAAGGACGACAACAGCAACGTCGTGGCCCCCACGACGAACGTCACACGTAATTTCATTCTCGACTTCCAGCTGAATTCCCAACGGGTGTGTCGCGCGCGCGGTAAGCCAGGTTCATCGCCGCGACCGCACGCCGCAGGGGCGCAGCGCAACGAAAGCGCGGGGATCAGTACGATCGCGCATTGTCAGCGGAATTCGGCCGCCGATGCCGGACATGGCCATCAGCCTATTGAGCAAATTGTCCCGCGGATCGTCAGATTCCATTAACCCCGCGGCCAGACTAAAACGCGGGAAGCTACCCGGATACTCCAGTAAGTGGATGTATTAGCAGACCTAAATGCTTTGATCGGCAGATTGCTTGTTTGATCGGCAATGCGACGGGCATCAGCGAATGACCAGCATCACCACCCTGTCCGAGGGAACGGACGCCCGCACGAGGGACCTCAGCCAGGATTCGGCATTGCGGATCGCGCGGCGGCGGACCGCCTATATCGCGCAGGCGTCGAGCTAT
Source organism: Tardiphaga sp. 813_E8_N1_3 (assembly GCF_051811025.1). Taxonomy (NCBI): domain Bacteria; kingdom Pseudomonadati; phylum Pseudomonadota; class Alphaproteobacteria; order Hyphomicrobiales; family Nitrobacteraceae; genus Tardiphaga; species Tardiphaga sp. 813_E8_N1_3. Next base: position 2,006,828 of record NZ_JBPWQE010000001.1, on the reverse strand, counting down.
CTAATCGATGCCGCGATCCTGCTGCTCTACGCCGCGATCGGCGTGACCACCGTGGCGACGGGGGTCGTGTATCTGGCCATCAGGCTCGCTGTGGTCGGCCTTGCCGCCTATCTGTCGGAAATCCAGGTCAACGACCGTTTCAAGGACCCCTACCTCACGGTCCCTCTCTCCGTCGTCAGCATCATCGTCCAGATCGGTGCGATCTATCTCGTGCCGCAGATCGGCTTCTACTTCATTTCCATCATTTTCGTCGTGCTCGGCTTTGCCGCACTCCGCATGAGTGCGCGCCAGACCGCCATCGTCTGGTCCACTGCAACGCTGGGCCTCGCACTGCTTTTTCTGATGACCGAAAAGCCGATCGGCATTCCCATGGCAACCGCGGCCGAACGCGCTCTGGCGCTGGCCTGTTTCGTCAGCGCGCTTGGCCGCTGTGCCAGTGCCGGCCTCTACGGCAGCTCGATGCGCGAACTGCTGTATCGTCGCAGCAACGACCTCGCGGCCGCCAATGCGCGGATCGAGGAACTGGCGCAACTCGACGAACTCACCGGCGCATTGAACCGGCGCTACATCATGAAGTGCCTGAACGATGAGATCGCCAAGGCCGAGCGCAACGCCGCAACCTGCTGCATCGCGATCATCGACCTCGACCACTTCAAGACAATCAATGATCACTTCGGACATCCGGTGGGCGATGAAGTGCTGCGCGCCTTCGCCATCTCGGTCTTCGCCAATATCCGCCCCATCGACAGGTTCGGCCGTCAGGGCGGCGAGGAGTTTCTGCTGATCTTGCCGGACACCGAGGTCGATCGTGCGATCCAGACACTGGATCGATTGCGCGGCCTGATCACGGAACTGAACTGGTCAGCGATTGCGCAGGATCTGACTCTGACGATATCCGCCGGGATCAGCGCCATCAGGTCCAACGATACGCCGGAAGACATTCTGGCGCGCGCCGACCGCGCGCTCTATGGAGCCAAGGACGGCGGCCGCAACCGCGTGGTCGCAACGCCGCAAAGGCGGCAGTTCGGCTGACCGGGCATCACCGGCTTCCCGCGCAAGATGGCAGACTTTTTACAGCCTGCAACTCGCAGCAAGCTTTCACAGGTCCGCCTGTGTCGCTCCGCGTATCGATAGATTAAGTATCAGTGCACACTGCTCATCATTGGCACACGAAGTTTATTTTGCTCTCGCCTCAAATCAACTCCACCGGCGGGGAAACAGATCCTTGTAGTCCGGATTCACCAGCACTTGGCGAGCTACGGTCAGGCCTTTAGACAGCAGAAATTCGGCGGTAAGTCTCCGCTGGATGTCATCTTCCTCAAATTCGATCACAACCGCGCTGATTGTTCCGTGGAGAGATACCGAGCGGCTAACTACAGAATCGCTTGACTTGAGCAGCCGAGCCTTCCTCCCCTCTAACTCTCCATGTTTAAGAGCAGCAGCTGCATCCCGCAGCACCCGATAGGCACCTGACCGTTTACTCAATTCATCTCGGTAAGCGTCATCTCGGTCGAACCCTGCGACGAACGGGTGTGAAGCAGACTTGAGCTCAACAAATCGGATCCCAAAGTAGGCGTCTAAAGTCAGTATGGAATTTACCGCGGCCCGGTAGTCGTCAATGTGATGAATAATCGTTAAGATGTTCGGTGCAACTACCTCTTTTAAGAAATCTTCGGATTTCATGCGAACCGTCCCATCACTCGCTGCACCTGAACGGCCGACCACTCGCCCTTGCCACGCGCCGTCGGAATGCTTCGCTCATTCAGCGCTGCTGCAATGGCCCGCAGACTGGTCGCGCCGCCCGCCTGTAGTTCTGCGATGGTCGGGCCGATGTCGGCCGCCCTTTCCGCTGTACGCCTCTCCATGGCATTGGCACGAACCTTGCGCCTGCTCTCGACCTCGACGAATTCCTCGACGATCTGCCACTTGCCGCCGTTGAGATAGGCGGCAACTTGGGACTGCTGAGCCTCCAGGCCGAGGCCAGACTTGCCCTGCTTGGTGGTCGACACGCGATAGTAAGCCACGAATTTTCCGCTGTGTGCCATCTGCACTACTCATGTTACATTTCAAAATGCAATTATCAGGCATCAACTACAGAAACTATTCAGGATCAACTATTATCCAGACAACAATTGATCCACATTGCCCCACGTTTGCGACCTTTTAATGAGGCGCATTCGTTTGCCTGTAAGTGAGCAGCTTGTGATTTGAGGAATCCCTAGTGACCGACAAGAAAGCAGACTTGGAACAAATCAAGTGGGCGGTAGAAAGCCGCTCGCGCAATCAGATGAGCGTTATTCGACTTCTGGAGTTATTCGATAAATACGAGGCCCGTTGGAATTCAAAGAAGTATTCTCGCGCCGCCCAGGACCTATCGTCCGTTGCCTTCTCGCTTTGGCGAGCTGCCTTCCTAGCTGACAAGAGCAGCAAGCGGAGTGATGTATTCGCGAAGGCGAGAGCTTTTTTGACGCGTGTTGTCGAAGAGAATGCGATCGGCTTTCCACAGGACAAACAATGGCGGGATTGGACGTTCAACTATTATAGCCGCAGCGCACAATATTCCCTGCAGCACCTTGCTCAAACATGGAGCGAGGTGGCGCCTGCTTTCGTTAACGAAATCCGGTCGCCCTCTGAGCGATGGGATTATTGCCAAGATTTGTTGGACCAGGCCATCAACGGGTTCAGTTCGGCACTGGAACAGAAAATTGTGCAAAAAGAAAAACGTGACGCGGCCAATGCGCGAGCAGCCGAACGAAAGCGCAATCGGCGCAAAGTGCGCGACATCACATTGGCTGAGCGCAAGAAGCTCAAAAAGGCAGGCGCTACATCGTCATGATCATGCTGCGTCCTCCCTACCGGAGATATCTATAGTAGTAGGGGAATTCCACCCTATGGCAGTGGAACGGGTTTCCCCTGAGGCAGAGCTTGTGACGGGGTGTTTTTTCACACCTGATTGTGAGGTTCCTCCACCCCGGCGATTGTTTTTCGCAATGACCGTGCCTTCGCTTGAGCAACCGCCTTTTCGTCCTTCGATTTGCGAGCGAGGTCGGCCACAGCCAGCGCATTCTCCAACGTCTGGTGACGACGCCACTCGTGCGTCCGATCACACCGTTCGGAGCGGCAATAGGTTATGCGGAAAAGGTTCGGATGACGTCGGAAGTCGAACTCGCTTGGCCAGCCGCGCTCCGTAACCTCCACAACGCCGAGAGCGATGACCTCGCGAATTGCAGGGACGATCGCCTGACGATCGATGCCGTACTTTTGAAAATCGCCGTAGGTGACCGGCAGCCTTCCGTTCATCGTGCCGCCATGACTGGCGAGTTCGATTTCGAGACGGTCGAGCACCCGGAGCCCTGGCAGAGTCAAAGCCCGATATGCCGGGGATCACGGCATTAGCCGGGCTGAAAATTGGCCTCCGATAGCCGTTTTCCGCTTCCGGCTGCCCATTGAGCACCGCCTGACACTGCACGCTCCAACATGGAGCGAATGGCATTCTCCATGGCGCGAGCTTGCGGGCGATGATGTCCTCACCGATCCCCCAGCCCGCATTGTGTCACCAGTAGTGCCCCTGAAAACTTATAGCCACCTCATGCCGCAGACCGACGACAAAGCGGCGTTGAGCAAAAGCACAGATAGAACGGATGGACCCGCTTGCCGATGGGAAGCGACGGATCGGGCGGCGGAGATTGACACTAAGTCATTGAAAACATTGGCAGGGGCGGTAGGGCTCGAACCTACGACAACCGGTTTTGGAGACCGGTACTCTACCAACTGAGCTACACCCCTACAGGAAAACGGCGCACCGTCATTTCCGCGCCGTTTGAAGCATATGCGACGCCTGATTTGCAAGAGGCGAAGCGCCCCCTCCCAAATCAAATCCCGCCGGAATCAAAACGGCGGGCAAGGGAACCAGCCCCTGCCCGCCGTCTTTAATCGATTACTCGATGATCGAGGCCACCACGCCAGCACCGACGGTGCGGCCGCCTTCACGGATGGCGAAGCGCAGCTTCTCTTCCATGGCGATCGGCACGATCAGGTGCACTTCCATGGCGATATTGTCGCCCGGCATCACCATTTCGGTGCCTTCCGGCAGATGCACAACACCGGTCACGTCGGTGGTGCGGAAGTAGAACTGCGGACGGTAGTTGGTGAAGAACGGCGTGTGACGGCCACCCTCTTCCTTGGTGAGGATGTAAGCCTCAGCCTTGAACTTGGTGTGCGGCTTCACCGAACCCGGCTTGCACAGCACCTGGCCGCGCTCGACGTCTTCACGCTTGGTGCCGCGCAGCAGTGCGCCGATGTTGTCGCCGGCCTGGCCCTGATCGAGCAGCTTGCGGAACATTTCAACGCCGGTGCAGATCGTCTTCTGCGTGGCGCGGATGCCGACGATTTCGATTTCCTCGCCGACCTTGACGATGCCGCGCTCGACGCGGCCTGTCACGACCGTACCACGACCCGAGATCGAGAACACGTCTTCCACCGGCATCAGGAACGGCTGGTCAACCGGACGCTCCGGCTGCGGGATGTAGCTGTCGACCGCCTTCATCAGCTCCAGGATAGCGTCATGACCGAGCTTCACATCCGAGTTTTCGAGAGCGGCCAGCGCCGAACCCTTGATGATCGGAATGTCATCGCCCGGGAAGTCGTACTTCGAGAGCAGTTCGCGCACTTCCATCTCGACCAGTTCGAGCAGCTCCGGATCGTCGACCATGTCGCACTTGTTCAGGAACACGACCAGGGCGGGCACGCCGACCTGGCGCGCGAGCAGGATGTGCTCGCGGGTCTGCGGCATCGGGCCGTCAGCGGCCGACACGACCAGGATGCCACCGTCCATCTGCGCGGCGCCGGTGATCATGTTCTTCACATAGTCGGCGTGGCCGGGGCAATCGACGTGGGCGTAGTGGCGGTTGGCGGTCTCGTATTCGACGTGCGCGGTCGAGATCGTGATGCCGCGGGCCTTTTCCTCGGGCGCCTTGTCGATCTGGTCGTAAGCGGTGAACGTTGCACCACCCGTCTCCGCCAGCACCTTCGTGATCGCCGCCGTCAGCGACGTCTTGCCGTGGTCAACGTGACCGATCGTACCAATATTGCAGTGCGGCTTGTTACGTTCAAATTTTGCTTTGGCCATAGATCCACCTGTTAAGCCACGCCCGTGCGCAGCACCAAACCGGCGGCTGGTTACAAGGGAAAACGGCCCTGTTCAAGCCCGAACTTCTGGGCCAAGCTCGTCCAACCATGCCGGCGAGCCCCCTATGTAAGCCGGCAAATGACAAGATCAATCAAAGCGCTATCGGGAGCCCCCATGAACGTCCAAACTGCCGCAAAACACGCCACTTCCCCCGAGACCCCCGAGTTGCCGCAGGCCCGGCCGGAAACGCTGGGATTGTCATCAAACCGTCTTCAGATCATGTCGGACGCATTCAAGCGCGAGATCGACAAGGGCACTACGCCGGGCGTCACCATGCTGGTCTCCCGCCGCGGCCAGATCGGCTATTTCGAGGCCTTCGGCAAGCAGACGCCGGACGGCGCCTCACCGATGACCCGCGACAGCCTGTTCCGCATCTTCTCCATGACCAAGCCGATCGTGTCATTGGGCATCATGCAGCTCGTCGAGGACGGCCATATCCTGCTCAACGATCCGCTCGCCAAATACATCCCCGAATTCGCCGACACCAAGGTCGGCGTCGAGCGCAACGGCGCGCTCGAACTGGCGCTGCCTGTTCGACCGATCACCATCCAGGACCTGCTGCGCCACACCTCGGGCATTTCCTATGAGATCACCGGCAACGGCATGGTGCAGCGGATGTACCAGAAGTCGAACCTGCGCAATCGCGACATCACCAATGAAGAACATGCGAAGATCGTCGCCGGCCTGCCGTTGATCTGCCAGCCCGGCTCTGAGTGGAATTACAGCCGCTCCACCGACATTCTCGGCCGCGTCATCGAGGTCGTGTCCGGGAAGTCGCTCGGCTCCTATCTCACCAAGAACATTCTGGCGCCGCTGCAGATGGCCGAGACCGGCTTCCACACAGCAAGCACGAACAAGGATCGCATCGCCCAGCCCTTCCCCACCGACCCATGGACGGGCGAGAAAGTCGGGCTGTTCGATCCGCTGGAGATTCCGAAGATGGAATCCGGCGGCGGCGGCCTGGTATCAAAGACGATGGACTATGCGCGCTTCTGCCAGATGCTGCTCAATGGCGGCACGCTGGACGGCAACCGCGTGATCGGCAGCCGCACCCTGCATCTGATGGCGTCGAATCACCTCAGCCCCAATGTGAAGCTGGAGACGCATCTCGTGCCGCCCGGCCACAGTTTCGGCCTCGGCTTCGCCGTGCGCACGGACGATGGTCACGCGCCCTATGCGGGATCGAAAGGCCAGTTCTTCTGGAGCGGCGTCGCCGGCACGTTCTTCTGGATCGATCCGCAGGAAGAACTGTTCGCGGTGTTCATGTCGCAGGGGCCGGGACAGCGGGAGTATTTCCGCACGCAGATCCGGAGCCTGGTCTACGCGGCGGTGGAGTAAGGCTCAGCACTCGGCCAACGCAAAACTCGTCATTCCGGGATGAGCGTAAGTCGGCGTAGCCGACTGAAGCTCAGACCCGGAATCCCGATGTGTTCATCACTTCGAGATTCCGGGCTCAGTCCCGTCGCCTTCGGCGCTGGTCCCGCCCCGGAATGACGGACCTGCTGCCCGTCAGCTAATCGTCGCACCGCCGTCGATCATCATCGTCCGCCCGGTCATGACATTCCCGGCTGCAGATCCCGGAAACACAGTCGCCCCCGCGCACGCTCTTGTTACCGATAACCTTCTCATCCGAACCAGATGCTGACGATGCGACCGTCTGCGGGCGCGCGTTCGATGTTGAAGCGGTTTGGCTGCCAGTCCATCGTTAGCATATCGCCGGTTTTGTAGACACGCAGCGCCCTCCCGATCAGCAGTGCTTTCACGTCGTCAGGGATCTTCGGCGCTTCGAGAGTCAGCGCGCCCGGATCGCCCAGCAGAGCCTTCACACCGCCGCTGATCGGCGCCAATGATTCCTTGATTACATGCGGCGGCTCGACAGAATACTCGATGGTGTTTGTCTGGGCATGGACGCGTACCCCCTTGAGCGGATTGCCCTCGCCCCAGTAATTCGCCAGATCGCGATGGATCGTGAGTTCCGCAACAATCGGCAGCACGACATCGCCAACAATGCCTTTCGGCTCCTCGGCGACAAAATCAAAATCCTGGATGCCGTCATCCGGCACACGAATATAGAACCACGGAGACAACTCCGGTGCCGTCCACCCGGTGGTCGAAACATGGCCGTGGGCAACGACAAGGATGGCGGGAGGAAGCGACTTCAAAACGACTACGTCGATCGATGCGACGTCCATCACGCGCTGCATGCTCAATACTCCGATTGGCGATCAACAATGATCAGAGTATTACCCAGCGCCTCCGCTAAATCTACCTTAGATTGTGTTTATATTTTCATCACCTAAGCGTCACAAGGCAGCTAATCATGAGATCCATTCGACTGGGCGCCGCCAACGCGCCCAGTCGGTCCTGACGTCGAGGTCGTGAAGCGTCGTTCGTCAGCTAATCGTCGCACCGCCGTCGATCACCATCGTCTGCCCGGTCATGAAATTCCCGGCCGCCGATCCCAGGAACACCGCAGCGCCTGCGATTTCATCGGGGATGCCGATGCGCAGCAACGGCGAGCGTGCGGTCGAGGCCTTCAGCGTATCCGGATTGTCCCACAGCGCTTTTGCGAAGTCGGTCTTGATCAGGCCCGGCGCGATGCAGTTCACGCGGACATTGTGTTTGCCGTATTCGCAAGCGAGATTGCGCGCCAGCTGCATATCGGCAGCCTTTGAAATGCAGTAGGCGCCGATGGTCGTCGACCCCTTCAACCCGCCGATGGACGACACGATGATCACCGCGCCGTCCTTGCGCGCGATCATGTCCGGCACCACCATGCTGGTCAGCCAGTTATTGGCGACAATGTTGTTGCTCAGGATCTTGTTGAACTGATCGTCCGAGATATCAGCCAGCGGACCGTAATACGGATTCGACGCGGCGTTACATACGAGTACATCGATCTTGCCGAACGCCTTCTTGCTTTCGTCGACCAGGTTCTGCAGGTTTTCCTTGCTGGAGATGTTCGCAGCAATCGCCACCGCAGTCCCCTTGCCGAACTGCGCATTGATCTCCTTCGCCACCTCGTCGCAGACATCCTGCTTGCGCGACGAGATCACCACCTTGGCGCCGTGCTCTGCCATCCGCTCGGCAATGGCGCGGCCAATGCCACGCGTCGAGCCGGTGATGACGGCGACTTTTCCGGTCATGTCGAACAGGTTCATGTGTTTCTCTCCCCTTGATCCGGCATGTGCCGGTTGTTTTTGATTTAGGCCAGTTTCGTCGGCATCACTTCCGGCCCCGCCGGCTGATGCATCGCTGCATGCGAGGGATCGGCGATCCAGGGCTGCTGGTTGACCATCGGAATGCGCCAGCCCGAGTGGCCGTCGCTGGCGAGATGATCGAGCCGCGTGACCGAACAATTGTCGATGGTGAAAGCAAGACCGCGATCCGGCTGATCGTTGAGCGCAAGACCGATGGCCGCCTTGATCGTGCCACCATGCGCCACCGCAACAATGTCCTTGCCGGCGTGCTCAACATTGATGCGTTCGATGCCGCGGCGGACGCGGTTGTAGAGATCCATGAAGCTTTCGCCATTCGGCGAAGGCTCGTCGATGGGCGCAAACCAGTAACTGCCGACATTGATCGGCCGGCTGGCGAAGAACGCCGCGCGGTTCATGCCCTGCCAGTCGCCGAGATGCTGTTCGGCGAAATCCGTTTCATGCGGCATTGCATCGGGTTTCGGAAAGCCCGCAGCCCAGATGGCGCTTGCGGTCTGATGCGTGCGTTTCAGATTGCTGGAGAACCATACGGCATTGCGCGGCAGGATCTTGCTGACGGCACTGAACACCACGGTGTCGCTGCAGTCGCAGTCCATATCCTTCTGGCCGTAGATGTTGCCGCCGTCCCCCCGCACCGGTGCGTGTCGCACCCACCACCACCGCGTCGCCGTCGCACCCTGTGGGACTGTATGCTGCGCCACGAACGGTTTCTCGGCGTTGGACATCGTGACCACCCTTCAATACTGTTTCATTTGTCGTACGTCAGAGCGCGAAGCGCCTCAAGCATCTTTGCAGCCTGGCACGTCTCATTGAATTCCATATGGCGGCACGCCGCACAAAAAACATACAGGGAGAAACTCATGGCTCTGGAAAAAGACTCCGGCCGCCTCGCAGGCAAATCCGTCATCATCACCGGCGCAGGTAGCGGCATCGGCCGCGCCGCCGCGCAACTGTTCTCGAAGGAAGGCGCGAAGCTCATCATCGTCGACCGTAGCGAGAGCGTGCATGAAACCGCGAAACTCGTGAGCGATGCCGGCGGCACCATTGAAGCGATCACGGCGGATGCCGGTTCCGAGAGCGACGTGAAAGCCTATGTCGAAAAGGCGCTTTCAAAATACGGCAAACTCGACGCGATCTGGGCCAATGCCGGCGTGTCGGGCGGCCTCGTGCCACTGCTAGAGCAGACTGTCGAGCAATGGCAGGAGATCCTGCGCATCAATCTGATCGGGCCGTTTCTCGCGATCAAGCATTCCATGCCGCATATGGTGAAACAGGGCCATGGCTCGATCGTCCTCACCGCCTCTGTCGCAGGCCTGAAATCCGGCGCCTCCGGCCATCCCTATGCGTCCAGCAAGGCAGGTGTCATCAGCCTGGTGCAGACCACGGCCTATTCGCTCTCCGGCACCGGCGTGCGCATCAATGCGGTGTGTCCCGGCCTGATTGAGACCGGCATGACCAAGCCAATCTTCGACAATGCCAAGGAGCGCGGCACGCAGGGCAAGATCGGCCAGCTCAATCCGCTGAAGCGCGCCGGCCAGCCGCATGAGCTCGCGGCGATGGGATTGTTTCTGGCGAGCGACGACGCGTCCTACGTGAATGGCCAGGCCATCCCGGTGGACGGCGGCCTCACAGCGTCGATGCCTTACGCAGGTAAGCCGATCTAGCATTACACGCAGGCCTTCTTCTCCCTCCCCCTTGCGGGGAGGGTGGCCGCGCGCAGCGCGGTCGGGTGGGGGTACCGCAGGCTCCGAGTGCGTGGCACCCCCACCCCGGCCTCCACTTCGGCGATGCTGACGCATCGTCTCGTTCGGCCGCCCCTCCCCGCAAGGGGGAGGGATGCCATGGCCGCCACCGCATCACTTCAAGTCACACGCCATCCGGCGGCGCGTTCGACGAATTCGCTGCCAGCAAACGGTCGCGGACACGCTCGCGGTGAAATGTGTAGATGCCGGACAGCACGATGACGCTCGCGCCGAGCACCATCATGGCGTCGGGCACGTCGCTGAAGACCAGATAGCCCAGCAGCATCGCGTACAACATCTGCGAATAGCGCATCGGCGCGACCGACGAGACGTCGCCGACGCGCAGCGCGAGGATGACGCACTGGAATCCGATCAGCGTCATCACTGCCGCCAGCGCAAGGAGGGCGAGCAAATGAACGGATAGTACGCTCCAGTCCCCGTGCAGCAGGGTGAACACTGCCCCTGCCAAGGTCACCGCAACGGCGGTGAGAAAGGTCACGAACAGCGTGGGAATTTCGGCCGGGATGCGCTTGGTGACGAGATCGCGCGTGGCGTAGAACAACACCGACAGCAGCGCCACCAAGGTGAACTGACTGAACCCCTCCGCGCCCGGCCGCACGATGATCAGCACGCCGGCGAAACCCGCGGCAATCGCCAGCCATCGTCGCCACCCCACCGGCTCGCCCAGGATCAGCACGGCACCGCAGGTCATCACCAGCGGCAGCGATTGAACGATGGCGGTCACATTGGCGAGCGGCAGCGCGCTGACCGCGACCAGGAACAGCGCCGAGCCGCCGATCTCCCCGGAGATACGCAGCGCCACTGACGGCACGAACAGCACCCGTAGCGGCCGTAGCGCGCCCTGATGCACCGCCAGTGCACCGATCATGACGCTGGCAAAAAGCCCGCGCAGCATCATTACCTGGCTGAAATGCATCTGCACGGTCAGAAATTTGGCAATGGCGTCGTTGACGCTGAAGGTTGCCATGGAGACAGCCATCAGCAGGCTGCCGCGCAGATTGGGAGAGAGAGGCAAAACAATCCTGGGTAAGGTGCGAACTGAACAAACAGGCTGAGCAGAGCAAGACTCAGGCCAGATGATTGCGCGTCATCTGCACCAAAACGGACAAGCGAGCCAGATGGCTCACGCGTCCCTGCCATTCACTGTGCGCTGGCCTGATGTCGTTCTGACCGTCCTCTTCAGGGGGCAGTTCACAACCCCTCGGTCGGCAGCGCGGACGCCTTCGCCGACACGAGTTGGTCGCGATTGCGGATGCGCTCGCGATGGAAGGCATAGAGACCGGACGCCACGATCACCGATGCGCCGAGGATCATCGCCGCATCGGGGGCATCACCAAAGATGAGATAGCCCAGCAGCATCGCCCACAGCAGTTGCGTGTAGCGAAACGGCGCCACCGCGGAGATGTCCCCGGCCCGCAGCGCCATGATCACGCATTGATAGCCGATCAGCACCAGCACGGCAGCGAGCAATAGCAGCGCCAACGCGCCGTTCGAAGGCGGTGTCCAGCCGCCGAGCGGCACCATGATCGCACCGCCGACGACGGCAACGACGCAGGTGGTCAGCAGCGTCACGAACAGCGACGGGATCTCCTTCGGAATCCGGCTGGTGGCGAGATCGCGGATCATGCAGAAGCCGACGGAGATCATTGCCAGCAGCGAGAACTGATTGAAGCCCTCGACGCCAGGCCGCACCACGATCAGCACGCCGATGAATCCGGCGAGGATCGCCGCCCAGCGGCGCCAACCGACGGGCTCGCCGAAAACCACTGCCGCGCCGAGCGTGATCGCCAGCGGCAGCGACTGGAAGATCGCCGATGTATTGGCGAGCGGCAGATGGGTGATGGAGGCGAGGAACGTGACCGTGCCGCCGATCTCGCCGAACACCCGCAGCGCCACCGGCAGCCTGAACAGGATGCTCACGGGCCGCAGCGCCTGCTGATAGTAAGCGAGCGCGAACACCAATACGCCGGCAATGATGCCGCGCACGAGCATCACCTGGCCGAAATTCATCTGCGCGGTGAGAAATTTCGTGACGGCGTCGTTCAGGCTGAAGCCGGCCATGGCCACAGCCATCAGCACACTGCCGCGGAGATTGGGCGAGAGAGCCATGTTTTACGCCCTCGCCATCACAGCCGGTCCACCGGCGCGCTCGACACCTTGGCGGCCAGCAGCAATTCGCGATTGTGGATTCGCTCGCGCTGGAAGGCGTACAGACCGGACGCCACGATGACTGACGCGCCGAGGATCATGGCGCCGTCGGGCCTGTCGCCGAACATCAGATAGCCGAGCAGCATGGCCCAGAGCAGTTGCGTGTAGCGAAACGGCGCCACCGCCGAGATGTCGCCGACGCGCAGCGCCATGATCACACATTGATAGCCGATCAGCACCAGCACCGCGGCCACGGCCAGCAGCAGGAGCGCCGAAGCCGACGGCTCGGCCCAGCCGCCAAGCGGGACCATCAGCCCGCCTCCGACCAGCGTCATCACGACGGTCGTCAGCAGCGTCACGAACAGCGCAGGAATGTCCGCCGGAATTTTCTTGGTCGCGAGATCGCGCAGCGCATAGAACGCGACTGCGCCGAGCGCCAGCAAGGTGAATTGGTTGAAACCCGCCGCACCGGGCCGCACGATGATCAGCACACCGGCAAAGCCCGCGGTGATCGCCAGCCAGCGGCGCCAGCCGACCCGCTCGCCGAGGATCAGCACCGCGCCGAGCGTGATCGCCAGCGGCTGCGACAGAATGATCGCCGCCACATTGGCCAGCGGCAGATGCGTGATGGCCTGCAGAAACAGAACCGTGCCGCCGACCTCGCCTATGATGCGCAGCGCCACCGGCGCTACGAACAGCACGCGCAGCGGTCGCAACGCTCCGCGATGCGCGGCCAATGCAGCGATCAGCAGGCTTGCAACGATGCCACGCAGCAGCACCAACTGCCCGAAATTCATCTGTGCGAGCAGGAATTTGGACATCGCGTCGGTGACGCTGAAGCTGGCCATGGCGGCCGCCATCAACAGGCTGCCGTGAAGATTGGGAGAGAGCCCCACGTGCGTTTCCAGGTCGATCGTAGCGGCAGCAATTCCCAGCGGCCGGCCCTTCTTGGCGGGGCGTCTTGAAGGCGATCACAAAGCTGAAGCGATCGAGAGAGAGACGCGATCCATCGACTGGATCGCGCTGCGTTGTCGGCTATTTCGCGCCGGCGAGCTGCGCGTATTTCCACGACGCCTGCGCCAGCGGCACGGTGCGCTTGGCGGATTCCATCGCCTTGGCCGACGACGCCGTGCCGTCGCGGACGCGGCCGGCGATGCCCTGCAGAATGCCGGTGAGCCGGAACAGGTTGTAGCAGTAGTACCAGTTCAGATCCGGCACGGTCTTTCGGCCGGCCTTCTCGCAATAGATTTTCGCGGCTTCATCCATGGTCGGGATGTTGAGCGCCTTGAAGTCGAGCCCGTCGAGACCCGGCATGATCCACTGCATCAAGAGATAGGTGAAGTCGGCCATCGGATCGCCCAATGTCGACAGCTCCCAATCGAGCACCGCCTGCACCTTCGGCTGCGTGGCGTTGAACACCATGTTGTCGATGCGGTAGTCGCCATGCACCACCGACACCCGCTCCTGTTCCGGAACGGTGGTCGGCAGCCATTCGATCAGCCGTTCCATTTCCGGAATGAGCTGCGTCTCGGAGGCGCGATACTGCTTGGTCCAGCGGTCGACCTGGCGGGCGAAGTAATTACCGGGACGGCCGAAATCGCCCAGCCCGATCTTCTCCGGATCGTAGCTGTGCAGTTGCGCCAGCGTCTCGATCTTCGCCGTGAAGATCGCACGGCGGTCTTCCTTCGGCACCGATGGCAGCGCCGGATCCCAGAAGATCCGGCCATCTTCCATCGACATGATGTAGAACGCCGAGCCGATGACGGCATCATCGGTGCACAGCGCATAGGCCTTGGCGACCGGGAAGCCCTGCTTCCCGAGCGCAGCGATCACCTTGTATTCGCGATCGACGGCGTGCGCCGATGGCAGAAGCTTGCCGAACGGCTTGCGCCGCATCACGTAGGACTGCTTCGGCGTATTCAGCCGATAGGTCGGGTTGCTTTGTCCGCCCTTGAACTGCAGGACGGTCAGCGGTCCCTCATAGCCTTCCACATGCTCGCGCATCCAGGCTTCGAGGCTCATCTCGTCGAAGCGATGTCGCTCCTCGACTGGCCTCGTGCCGTTATACTCGTCGTCGCGCTTCACACCATCGGTCACATCAGTCTCCGCTTAGCGTTTCTTCTTGGTGCCGAGCTTTAGTGCTTTGCCTCATTGGCATACTTGCGCAGTTCGAGCCGGGCGATGGCACGGTTGTGCACCTCGTCCGGACCGTCCGCAAGCCGCATGGTGCGCATCGATGCATAGTCACGGGCAAGACCCGCATCATCGGACACGCCGGCGGCGCCGTAAGCCTGGATCGCGTTGTCGATGATCTTCAGCGCCATGTTCGGGCCGGAGACCTTGATCATCGCGATTTCGAGCTGGGCAGTCTTGTTGCCGACCTTGTCCATCATGTCGGCGGCCTTGAGGCAGAGCAGACGGTTCATCTCGATATCGGTACGGGCTTCAGCGATGCGCTGCTCCCAGATCGAATATTCGATGATCTTCTTGCCGAAGGCGGTGCGCGACGACAGCCGGCGCACCATCTTCTCCAGCGCTTCCTCGGCCTTGCCGATGGTGCGCATGCAGTGATGGATACGGCCCGGACCGAGACGGCCCTGCGCGATCTCGAAGCCGCGGCCTTCGCCGAGCAGGATATTGCTGGCGGGCACGCGGACATTGTCCAGCTTCACCCGCGCATGGCCGTGCGGTGCATCGTCGAAGCCGAACACCGGCAGCATCTTCTCGATCGTCACACCCTTGGCATCGCGCGGCACCAGGATCTGCGACTGCTGCTGATGCTTCGCCGCGCTCGGATCGGTCTTGCCCATCACGATCATCACGGCGCAGCGCGGATCGCCCATGCCCGACGACCACCACTTGGTGCCGTTGATGACGTATTCGTCGCCGTCGCGCTTGATCGAGGTCTCGATATTGGTCGCGTCCGACGACGCCACATCCGGCTCGGTCATCAGGAAGGCGGAGCGGATCTCGCCGTTCATCAGCGGCTTCAGCCACTTCTGCTTATGCTCTTTCGAGCCGTAGCGCATGAACACTTCCATATTGCCGGTGTCCGGCGCGGAACAGTTGAACACTTCCGAGGCCCAGCCGATATGGCCCATCTGTTCGGCGAGCAGCGCATATTCCAGATTGCTCAGTCCCGCACCGTGGAATTCGTCGTCTTCATGCGACGACGGCGGCATGAACATGTTCCACAGGCCTTCGGCCTTCGCCTTCTTCTTCAATTCCTCGACGATCGGGATCACCTTCCAGCGCTCGCCCGCTTCGTCCTGCTGACGATAGATCGGCGCGGCCGGACGCACATGCTTGGTCATGAAGGAGGAGACGCGCTCGAGCCATTCGCGCTGGCGGTCCGACATATTGAAATCCATGGGGGCGATCCTCGCGTTTTTTAGAATTGTTGGCGGCACTGTTGTCCCGTCGCTGGATCACCGCAAGAGCAAATTTGTCTCTGCTGATGCGGCACAGATCCGCGCGGGGGCGATGGCGTTGAGCAGATGCAATATGCCATCAGGCGCACATTGACATTTCTCGACGCTCAAACGATAGTTTCATACACGCGTTTGAAATGCAACAACCCCGATCCGCGCCGCTTGCATGGGGCCATGTTGCAAGAGGCCGGTTTTGATCAGGACGATCGCATGGCAGCAGACCACACACGGACCGCCATCATCACCGCAGCCGAACGGCTTTATGCCGAACGCGGCTTTGCGGATGTGACCATGCGCGACATCGTGGCCGCGGCGGACGTCAATCTCGCGGCGGTGAATTATCACTTCGGCAGCAAGGACGAATTGATCGCCGAACTGTTCGTGACGCGCAGCCTCGCCACCAACCGCGAGCGCCTGCGCGAATTGAAGGCGGCGGAGGAAGCCGGCGACGGCCGCGCCGATATCAATGCGATCTTTGCCGCCCTTGTCGGCCCGACGCTGCGCGGCTGCCTCGGCCCCGAGAAGCAGCGCTCGGATGCCGCGCGCTTCATGATCCGCGCCTCGATCGAATCCGTGCCGCCAATCCGCAAGATCAAGAACCGCGAGGTCGATCACCTCAAGCGTTTCGCCGCGGCGATGCGCCGGTCCCTGCCCGATCAGGACTCCGCCGATATCTTCTGGGCGCTGCATTTCGCGCTGGCCATGGCGCACCAGACCATCCGCGACAGCGAACGCCTGACGCGCATGTCCGACGGGCTGTGCGACCTCAACGATGTGCAGGCGATCACCGACCGCGTGGTTGCAGTCGCTGTCATGGCGCTGACGGGGAAACCGGCCAAGGCCCCGCTGAAGGAACCGGCCAAGGCGAAAGCGCGCGCCTGAACCATAAGCCCGGTTCCCGCTTCAGATTGCTGGTGACGTCCCGCCGATTCGCAGCGTATTCCGAGAGCGGATCGGGACCCCAGCATGAGCGCACAGGACGCCATCGACTTCGTGTCGGACAATATCGCGGAAGTGGGCACGCTGATGCGCTCGCTGTCCGGCCGCTATGAAGGCATCTTCGGCAATCTGCGCGCCGCCTATGGCGTCGCCTTCGAACAGGCGGACAGCATCGCGGATGCCGCGCGCGATGCGACCGCCATCGCGGACGCCGCCACCGCAGCCATTCGCGACAACATCCCGAACCAGCCCGGCAATGCCTGCACCAGCGGCTGCGCCGCCTGCTGTCACCTCTTTGTCCAGGTACCGCCCGGCACCGCGACGGTGATGGCGCAACATATCGCCGCGCATTTCACCCCGGACGAACAGGCGGCACTGCGCACCCGCCTCGAAATCGCCGCGGCTGCCGCACGCGATGCCGCCGACGTCATGAAACTTCGCATGCGCTGCGCGCTGCTCGGATCGGACAATCGCTGCACGGTCTACGAGGTCCGTCCACTGACCTGCCGTGCCTTCACCTCGCGCTCGGTGGCGCGCTGCCATGACGTGGTGTTCGGCGAGGTGCCTGAGGGCACCGGCGTCGAACAGAACGCCGCGCATTTCCGCATTCACATGGAAGCGACCTTCGCGCTCGAACAGGCCGCGCGCAATCGCGGACTGCCTGATGCGCAGAAGGGCCTCGCGCAGGCACTGCTGGATGAGATTGCCCCCTTGGGCACAGCGACCTGTCCCGACCAGCACCTCGCCGCGCAGAAGTAAGACTGCAGGAACACAGCGCACGCCTGATCACTGCGTCGTGATGCAGGCCAGCGTAATCATCGCGATCCCCGAACGTAACGCTACCGGCACCAGGCCAAGAGCGTTACGTGAAAGGACGAAATATGAGAGCGTTTTCTGCTGTAATCACTGGGCTGGGCATTGCCCTGCTGAGTGCAGCCACCATTTCCGCCGCAAGCGCAGCCGAGACGGTTCGCGTGCGCGGCACCGTCGAGAGCGTCGACGGTGCGAAGCTGACGGTCAAAACCCGCGAGGGCAATTCGACCGCGATCAAGCTGAACGACAACTGGAAAGTCACCGGCGTGGCCAAGGCCTCGCTCAACGACATCAAGCCCGGCGACTTCGTCGGCATCGCCTCGCTGCCCAAGTCGCGCGGCGGCGACGGCGCCCTCGAGGTCCTGATCTTTCCGGCGGGCATGAAGGGCACCGGCGAAGGCAGCTATCCCTGGGATCTGAAACCGAACAGCACCATGACCAACGCGACCGTCACCAACGCCGTCAAGGACGTCGACGGCCGCAACATCACAGTGACCTTCCACGGCAAGGAAAAGACCATCTCGGTCGCGGATGACACCACGGTCGTCACCTTCGCAGCCGCCGCGCAGGCCGACCTGAAGCCGGGCACGACAGTGTTCGTGCCGTCGCAGAAGGCGGACGACGGAACGCTCTCCACCGGCAACGTGGTCGCCGGCACCAACGGCATCGTGCCGCCGATGTAGCCCGCGCGAAGCGCACATTGCGCCAGGAGGATCAGTCGAGCGGCTTGTCGTCTTCGGTCGGAGGCTCCGCTTCCGGCGAGCAGATGTCGCCGCCGCCGAACTGATCCTCCGGCGGCGGATGGTCACCGAGACCCGTGAGCGGGTCCGGTTTTTCGCCCGGACCTTCGGGCCGTTGCTCTGCTGGCTTGCGTCCGTTCATCTCGGTGTCTCCCTTCGCAGGCCAACGCCACCGCGCGCGATCCGTTGCATAAGCGCATGTCCCGATTGGGACGATGACCGATATCGCTCGGGTCCGTTGAACGAAAACCCGTCCAGGACTGACCCAGTACCGACCGAACGGTCCTGGAGACGACGTCATGAAGCGGTTTCTGATCTTCCTTGTGCTGTTTCCCGCCATTGCCACGACGGCGTTCTACGTCGTGACCTACATCCTAACGGGCGCGGCGCAGGACAGCGGCACAGGGCCGGTTCTCATCTATCTCGTCTTTATCGTGCCCGGGCTGCTCGTCGCTTTGCTCGACTGGCTAGCTGCCAGATCGTCCGTTCCTGCTGTCATCATCACGACGCTTCTGACCTACGGGGCAACGGTGCTGGTGATGGCCTTGCTGCTCGGATGGAGCAAACAGACCCTCGCACTCGGCCTCATCTGTGCCATTCCGGCCGGCCTGTGTTCGTGGCTGTCCGGCCGCAGCGACGCCGCGGCGCAGGCGTCGTCGCCGGCATGACGCGTCCTAGATCCGCGCCGCGATCAGCTGACGGATGAATTCCGGCGCCTTCGCGCTGGGGAGCCAGCGCGTCACCGCGATCATGTCAGCGTCGCGATCGATCCAGATCATGTTGCCGCCGGCCCCGAGCGCATAGACCGCCGTCTCCGGCGCGTTTTTGTTGGCATGCGGCCCGCGGTTCAGCCACCACAGGAAGCCGTAATTCGGCTGCAGTGCAGACTGCGCCCACATCGCATCGATCCAGCTCTGCGACAGCAGCCGCTGGCCATTCCAGTCGCCGCCGCGCGCCATCAGCAGGCCGAAGCGCGCATGGTCCTCCGCGCCGATGAACATGCCGCCACCCCAATGGCCGCCGCCCGGCACCGACTGTATCCGCTGGCCGTCGATCTCGACCCATGAATTGTCGTAGCCGACCCAGCTCCAGTCCTTCGACGCGCCGATCGGATCCATGATGCGCGCGCGCAGCACCTCCGGCAGCGGCCGCTTGAACAGATGCAGCAGGCAGAGCGACAGCAGGTTCACGCGGACATCGTTATATTCGTAGAAGCTGCCCGGCGCCTGCCATTCGCGCAGCTCGCCCTTGCGGCTGTTGTCGGCATTCGGTGCGACCAGACGATTGTGATCGATCTGGTCCGGCTTGCCGAACAGCTCGCCGCGCCATTCGCTGGTCTGTTGCAGCAGATGCCGCCAGGTGATGTCAGCATTATGCGCATCCGCAAACAACGGCCCCGGCACGCGCCTGCCCACGGGCTCGTCGATATCCCCGATCAGCCCGTCATCCACTGCAAGGCCCGTCAGCGTGGCGAGATAGCTCTTGGCGATGGAGAAGGTCATATCCGCCCGCGCGATCTCGCCCCACGACGCCAGCACGCGACCATGTTGCAGCACAATGCCCGCAGACCCACCGCGTTCGCGCACCGGTCCGAGCACGGCGCTCCATGGCCCGGTCTCATTCCAGTCCACATTCGGCGCATAGCGGCCGTCGTCGTAATAGAAGCCGCGCGGCCACGGCGTTTCATTGGCCTGGGCGAAGGACACGGCCGCGGCGAGCTTGTCCGGGGCGTAGCCGGCCTGTTGCGGATCGACTTTGTCCCAGGCGGTTGCGATGGGGAAATAACGGGAATCGGTCATGGAGGATCGGGCTCGCTCTGGACAACACGCAGCGGTTATTGACCGGATGGGGAGCGGGGGCAACCTATCGAGACGCGAGTGCCTTTGGGGGATCACGCAGTTTTTGACCAAGGCGCCTTCCCCTCGCGCTCGGTGCCGCGCGACCACGACATCGCGTTCGACGACCTGGCCGATGGTTCACGCGTCGAACAGAACACCGCGTATGATCGCATCCAGATGGAGGCGGCCTTCGCGCTTGATCAAGCCGCGCGCGATCGCGAGCTACCTGATGTGCAAAAGCGGCTGGAGGAGCCGCTGCACGAACAGATGGTCGCCGGCACGGCCCCTAGTAGTTGAATTCGAATTTCGATTCAGCCACCTTTTTGATCGACTCGTCGCGCACCTGATCGGTGAGCTTCGCTTTCGCGCCCTCGATATTATTATCGCAGGCGACCGCCAGCGCAGCGCCACCGATAGGCCCACCGAACGCTGTGCCAACAAGGAAGCACACGAGGTCCGCAATGCCCTGACAGCCACGGTCATCCGCCTGGACATCGATACCCGCGGAAATCTTGTTGTCATAGATCTTGATCTTGCCGCCTGCGCTGGATGCAAAGACGTCGATCTTACCGGTGATTTCGGGACTCTGGTCGCGCAACATCACCTTTGGCGCACATACCGTACCATGCGTGACTTTGTCCTTGATCGGGGCGTAGACGATTTCCTGCTGGGCAATCGGAACCGCGAACTTGAACGGCACGCCGACGACGGGATCGATCACCCACTTTCCTTGCGACGCTTTCACATCCGTAGGACCGATGACGATCGGCTGCGACAGCGTCGGCGCCAGTTTGATCGACTTCACGTCGATCTCCGATTTGAGCAGCACCGCGTCGGCGGTCTGGTGGTCGGACGGCGTGGAGAACACATACTGTCCCGCGGTTGCGGTCAGTTTCAGAATGGCATCGCCCAACCCCCTGAAATAGCGCAGCCGTTCGACGTGAACGCTCGCCTGAAGCCAGTTACCACCGTCCATCGTGACCTTGGCTTCGCCGTCGATATTGCCGTCGATGACCTCCGGCTCCTCGTTGTCGCGCCGGTCGATCTGGAGATCGAACTTGGCCCCGGCATCGAAGCGGACTTTCCCAATCTTGCCGCCCTCCACGCGCGATGCCATTCCCGATATCTTGACCGTGCCGACCGGCAGCGACTGGCCGACCTTGTAGAGCAGGTCATTGGCCTTGATATCGGCGCGGGCGAGCGAGGCGATGGTCGATCCGTCGAGGTGGAGATCCTGCCCTTCCAGCGAGATCTCGAATTTGTTGATCTTTCCGGTGATGGGACTCGTCTTGTTCTTGGAGTCGATCGCCAGCGTGTCGGCGGCGATCTGGCCGCCCTTCAGCTGAATCGTTCCCACATTCGAAATATTGAACTGCCCGCCGACGAGGGTCGTCGAGAACGCATTGATGGTTCCGTAGACCGAGAGGCCGGCCTTGCTCCAGTTCACGGGCGCACAAGTATCGACCGCGACATTCTCGGGGCATCCCAGCACGAAATTGATGTTTGTGTACCCCACGCGAATGCTGTTTCGGTCGGAGAACCAGAATTCCGCATTCTCGAGTTGGGTCGACAGAATCCCTCGCTGGAAGCTCAGCGAGGACTGGCCAGGCGCACCCTCGTAGCTGAGACCAGCGAGAGTCAACTTGGCATATCGCACGTTGATGGTTGAGGTTTTAGCCTGGTCATTCGACAGCAGAATGGAGGTGCCTTCGCCCAGTTCGCCGCTCAGCGCTCCCCTGCTGATTTTGACGGCGACGTCATTCTTCTCAAACTTGACTTCTTCGGCTGTGAACTTGCTCTGCGGTCCGATCCGAAAGATTGTCTGCCCTCCGGAGATCAGCCCATCGCTGAGATTTACGCTGAACTTGTTGAGGAGAGCTGAGCCGGTCGACGCTTCGAGGTCGTACACCAGATCGTTGAACACCGCCCCCGAATTGGCCGCGAGGACAAGCATGCCATTCTGCGGCAGGATGAGGCGTGCGCCTTCCTTGAAGGTCGCCGCCAGTGCAGGCAAAGGCTGCCCGCCCGGGGACACCGATCCGAAAAATGTAGCGCGGCGGATCGGAAGGCCCTTGACCAGAGCGGTACACGCCGAACTGGTGCATTTTTTCATTGTGGACAGCGCGACAAAGGCGGCGCCCCGGAAGAAATCGCCGGGATCTGCGGCAAGACGCAGAAAATCGTTGATGCGCGCGAGAGGCTCGGATTCGCGGCAATCGCCGCCCGGCACGATGGTCTGATCGCTTGATCCGGATATGAACCCGCCTTCGCTGTAGACGAATTTCTTCACGCCGATCTTGACACATTTTCCACCCGCATAGAGCGATACGAAAATCGTCTGGTCGAATTCCCAGGACGCCGAAGCGAGCGAGCGGAACCGGTAGTCGAATTTGAGCACCGAGCCCATGTCCGCCGGAACCTCGATCACGACATAGCTACTTCCCGAAGTCGCCTTGTAGAATCCCTTGCTGAGATCGAGACGGGCCTGCCCGTTTGCCGAGTCGATCGCGGACAGCGCGCTATCAATATGATCGCTCTTTGCCCATGCATGGTGTGACGTAAGAAACAAAAATACGGCCAGCACAATTCCTAGACATCCGCGCATGATCCACCCCCGCTCAAAAATCACATAAATAAAAATTCTACCTGTAGTTTAATGATCAAAAATTGATATTGTCCAGATTGATTTATAGAACCGTCGGCAAATCCGCGACCGCCCGTGCTCTGGCTGTGGCGTGACGCTCGACGACGCATCGATCCAATGACCATGGCGAGGGACAGCCGTCAGATGACGAACGGCGACGGCGTGATCCGCGAATGATTGCTTAGCGTGAAATGACGTCGGCCCGAGACTGCGCGCAGCATGCCGCTCGACAGCTACTACACCGCAATGGCTGCGCGCAGCGCGCGTCGGGCTGGAGCGGGTAGAGGGAATCGAACCCTCGTATTCAGCTTGGAAGGCTGCTGCTCTACCATTGAGCTATACCCGCGTGCCGCGTCAGGTAACACGTTGCGCGGCGCGTCTCAACCTCATGTGAGGTCGCATCCCCTGCCCGCTGCGACCCACGGATTGCGGTTGGATTTCAATGGGATGGCGTGTGGACATGGGATTTGCGGCTGGAGGGCGGCCCGCCCCTCCCCTCATTCCGGGGCGTGCGTCGCCGGCGAAGCCGGCAGAGCGCGAACCCGGAATCCCGGAGTGTTTTGCGCTGAACATGTCGGGATTCCGGGTTCGCGTGCACGAAGGCGCGCCCGCGCCCCGGAATGACAGTGTGGCGCTGGAAAGGCGCCGAACATTTTTTCCTATCCTCCATTGACAATATACCTACAAGGACTATTATCTCCATCGTCCAGCCTCGATGAGAGGGGCGAGCGCGATCGTCATGTTCGCGGGGCTGGATGCGGTGGACGCCGGAGATGCGGCGTTACGCGGTTCATGGGTGACGTCTGTCTTCGGGCAGGACGGATCTGCGCCAGCACTGCCACTGGCAAGGAGACGATCGGCCTTACGATGGAAAGACCCCTGGACAGGGTGACGGACGACCAAAGTCAAAACGCGTTCGGCCTATTCGCTTGAGGCTCCCTTCCCATCGCCTTTGGGACTTTAATTCGGTGATCGGATCGTTCGCTGAGGCAAAGTGCAAGCAACCGAAAAAACACCGCAGGCGGAACGTCGGGCAATCGCTCGTGCTTCCGAAAGTCCTGATGCACTATCGCTTGCGGAAGACCGCATCGGCATCAGGCCCAAGGGTGCATCGGGCACCCGGCGTTCCGCACGCCCTCTTTTAGAGAGGGTGGGAATGCAGGAGACGACGGCGCCCCCCGCGCCGCAAACAACAGGGGTGATGACGCATGTCTGAAGAGCAGTGGCTGTTTGACAGTTGAATCTGCGATGGCGCACAGGCGCCAGAGATATCCCTCCCCCAAGCGAAGCGCAGTGGGGAGGGTCGGCCGAGCGAAGCGGAGGCCGGGGTGGGGTCTCTCCCCACGTCAGGACGGAGTGTGTTGAAACACCCCACCCGTCCGGCCTAACGGCCGGCCACCCTCCCCACTGCGCGGCTACGCCGCTTGAGGGAGGGAGAAGAAAGAAGCGCCTCGCCTATTGCGCGAAGCGCTCCCCGTGCCTTTACCAGGTCGCGAGCACCGAGCCCTTGAAGGTCTTCTCGATGAAGTCCTTCACCTCGGGCGACTGATAGCTTTCCACCAGCGTCTTCACCCAGGGCTTGTCCTTGTCGGCGGCGCGCACGGCGATGAGATTCGCGTAAGGGCCCTTCGGGTCCTCGCGGAGCAGCGCGTCCTTCACCGGATCGAGGCCAGCTTGCGTGGCGTAATTGGTGTTGATGCCGGCGACGTCGACGTCAGGCAGCGTGCGCGGGAGCTGCGCGGCATCGACTTCGGTGATCTTCAGCTTCTTCGGATTGTCGGTGATGTCGAGCAGGGTCGGCTTGAAGCCAACGCCGTCCTTCAGCTTGATGATGCCCTTGTCGCGCAGCAGGATCAGCACGCGGCCGCCATTGGTCGGATCGTTCGGAATCGCCAGCGTGGCGCCGGACTTCACCTCGTCCCAGGTCTTCACCTTCTTCGAATAGATGCCCATCGGGAAGTTGATGGTGTTGCCGACAGCGACGATCTTGTATTTACGGTCAGCCACCTGGTTGTCGAGATAGGGCTGATGCTGGAACGAGTTGGCCTGCAGGTCGCCGGCTTCCAGCGCCGCATTCGGCACCACGTAATCGGAGAATTCGACGATCTGGATGTCGAGGCCCTTCTTGGCGGCGACGGCCTTGGCGGCTTCCAGCACCTGCGCATGCGGACCAGGGGTCACGCCGACCTTGATGGTCTCGGCGGAAGCAGCGCCGGTGAGCGCGGCGAAAGCGAGGATGGAGAGAAAAGTACGACGAAGAGACATGGTGTTTTCCATTGTGAGTAAACGAGTGTGAGCGGGCCCGCTAACGCGAGCGAGATCGCTCAAGAGTGTCGCGTGCGCTTGTCGAGGCGGCGCGAGATGAAGTCGCCAAGGCTCTGCACGCCCTGCACGAGACAGATCAGCACGGCGACGACCGTCGCCATGACTTCCGGCATGAAGCGCTGATAACCGTAGCGGATGCCGAGATCGCCAAGCCCGCCGCCGCCGACGGCGCCGACCATGGCCGAGTAGCCGATCAGGCTCACGGTCGCGAGCGTCAGCGCCAGCGTCACCGCCGGCATCGCTTCGGGCAACAAGACCTTCCAGACGATCTGCAGCGGGCTAGCGCCAAAGGCACGCGCGGCTTCGACGAGGCCCTGATCGACTTCGCGGATAGCGCCTTCGATCACGCGCGCGATGAACGGCGTCGCGGCGATGGTCAGCGGGACGACAGCGGCGCTGGTGCCGATCGAGGTGCCGGCAATCAGGCGCGTCAGCGGCACGATGGCGACGACGAGAATGATGAAGGGCGTCGAGCGCGTGGCGTTGACGACGAGGCCGAGCAGCCGATTGACGTTCGGCGCCGGGAACAGCTCACCCGCGCGGCTGGTCGCCAGGAAGATGCCGAGCGGCAATCCGGCCAGCGTGCCGAAGATGCCGGCCAGCGCCACCATGGTGAGCGTGTCCAGCGTCGACCACAGGATCATGTTGATCAGTTCAGGCGACATAGCCGAGATGCTCCACGGTGTTGCGGGTCGCGGTGAGATCGGCGATCAGTCTCGCCTGCAGCTCCGGCTCGGCCGCGACGGAGGCGATCAGCGTGCCGAACGGATGATCGGCGACATATTCGATCTGGCCATGCATGATGTTGAAATCGACGCCGTAAGCGCGCGTCAGCCGCGACAGCACGGGCTCATCGGCATCGGCGCCGGTGAAGGCGATGCGGATCACGGCCTGACGGCCGGGCGCATAGTCCGCCAGCAACTTGCTTTGCAACCATTCCGGCACATTGCCGCCGGTAACCTCGCCGACGAAACGCTTGGTCGTGGCGTGGGTCGGCTTGGAGAAGATCTCGTAGGTCGAGCCCTGCTCGATGATCTGGCCGCCTTCCATGACAGCGACGCGCTGCGCCAGCTTCTTCACCACGGACATTTCATGGGTGATGAAGAGAATGGTCAGGTTGAGATCGGCATTGATCTGCTTGAGCAGCGCGATGATCTGCGCGGTGGTTTCGGGATCGAGCGCCGAGGTCGCCTCGTCCGACAGCAGCACCTTCGGCTTGGTGGCGAGCGCACGCGCGATGCCGACGCGCTGCTTCTGGCCTCCGGAGAGTTCAGCCGGATAGCGGTCGCGTTTGTCGGCAAGGCCGACCATGTCGAGCAACGGCTCGACGATGCCCTTGATGTCTTTCCGCGGCGTGCCGGCGATCTCCAGCGGCAGCGCGATATTGTCAAACGCGGTGCGCGACGACAGCAGGTTGAAGTGCTGGAAGATCATGCCGATGGAGCGGCGCGCCTGACGCAGCGCCTTCTCGTCCAGCGATCCGATATCGAGGCCGTCGACCGTGACCTTGCCGTGGGTCGGCTGTTCGAGTCCGTTGATCAGGCGGATCAGCGTCGACTTGCCGGCGCCGCTCTTGCCGATCACGCCGACAATGGCGCCTTCGGGCACCACGAGGTCGATATTGTCGACTGCCTTCACCTCGGCGGAATCCTTCCGCGACGGGAAGATCTTGCTGACGCCATCGAAGGAGATGATGGCACGCCCTCGTTCGCCAGAATCTTGCGGATCAAGAATTGGCACGGGCGCTCCGGTCGGCTTGGACAGGGGAGCGTTCATTGAATGACGTTTCTGCGCAGTTGTGAAGCACGGGGCCGGCCTGCGTATCGCGGGCGCCGTGGTGGCAACCTACTGATTTCGGGCAACATTTCAACCGCACTGCACAAATGAGGAAAATCCAGCGGTTTCAATGGCCTGCGGGAGTAAAAGAGTGCCGGGAGACGGCTGGTGACAGCGCTAATCGTCTCCCGGCGAGTTTTCGGGAGATCAGGAGCCCGGGGTCCAGGTCCAGACGATGTCCTTCACATTGATCGCCTTGGGGATCAGGCCGAGCTTGTGGAAGCGATCCGCCGTTTCCTGCTGGGTGGCGATGATCCGGTCGTTGATCGGCACCACCGTGTAGTTCGACCGCTCGACGGCGCGCGTGGTGGCGGCCCTGTCGACACCGGTCGCCTCCTGCAGGCGCGTCGCGACTTCGGCACGATTGGCTTCGGCCCACTTTCCTTCATCGGCAAAGGTCTTGTTGAACAGCGCGACGATGTCCGGATGCCTGGTGGTGAAATCCTTGTTGGCGAGGAAGAACGAAATGGAATCCTGCACGTCCTTGGAGAAGGATACCACCCGCGCCTGCTTGCCCTCGGCGAGCGCCAGATACGGATCCCAGATCGACCACGCGTCGATATTGCCGCTGGCAAAGGCAGCCACGGCGTCGGCGGGGCCGAGATAGACCGGCGTGATATCCGCATAGGTCAGTCCGGCCTTCTCCAGTGCGGCGATGATGGTGTTATGCGCGCTCGATCCCTTGCCGAATCCAACCTTCTTGCCTTTGAGATCCGCGAGCGTCTTGATCGGTGAGTTTTCGGGAACGACGATGCCCTGATTGTAGCCGCGCGACGGAATGGCGGCGATATAGACGAGATTGGCACGCGCAGCCTGCGCGAAGATCGGCGGCGCGTCGCCGGCATAGCCGAAGTCAACATTGCCGGTATTGATCGCTTCGAGGATCGGCGGCCCGAACTGGAATTCGACCCAGCGAACGCTGATGCCCTTTTCCTTGAACACCTTCTCCAGCGTCGCGCGCTGCTTCACCGCCGGGAAGATGCCGGCCTTCTGAAATCCGATGCGGATTTCCTTCAGCTCCTGGGCCGCGGCTGGCGATGCGATCAAGCCGGCTGACAGCAACAGTGCTGCGGAGAGACCTGCGACCACAGATCGTCGGGAATAGGACATGCGCTGTTGCTCCATTTGCGCCCGGGCGATGCAAGGGCGTGATGGTCAAACGCTACGCGCGATTGCAAAGATTGTGCTTTCAAAGGTCGCGGGCAGTCTGCAAGTTTTGCAATCCGAAGGTCAGCTCCGGGAGCAGCTTCATCTCCGCCGCAGGGAAATAACCTGCTCTTCCGGAGCCACCCGGAAGGCATGCAGAGAACGTTTCCGCTGCACAACAAGGCCATCGCAGCATGCCTGCATCGCCGCGCCCGTAACTACAGTTGGCCATTTCATTGACGGAAACGAGCCGCTCTCGCACCTTTGCTGCTCACGAAACATCATCAGCAAAGCAGTGCCAACATGCTTCCGATCCACATCGCCCGCTTCATCGAACGCTTCGTGTTCCGGCGCACCCGGGCGCTGCAACTGGCCGCCGTGGCCTCCATGCTGTCGGTATCGTTTGCCTGCGCACAGACACCGGACACGGTGCGCATCGGCTATCAGAAATCGTCGACACTGATCGCCGTGCTGAAGACAAATGGCGAATTGGAGAAGGCGCTCGCGCCGCTCGGCGTGAAGATCTCGTGGCATGAATTCACCAGCGGCCTGCCGCTGCTGGAGGCCATCAACACCAACAATGTCGACTTCGGCGCCGATGTCGCCGACACCGTGCCGCTGTTCGCGCAGGCGGCCGGCGCCAAGCTCGCTTACATCGCCGAGGAAGCCGCCTCGCCTGCCGCACAGGCGATCGTGGTTCCCGCGGAGTCGCCGCTCAAGACGATCGCCGATCTCAAGGGCAAGAAGGTTGCGGTCACCAAAGGCGCCGGCAGCCACTTCCTGCTGCTCGCCGCATTGAGCAAAGCCGGCCTCACCTTCAAGGACATCCAGCCGGCCTATCTGCCGCCGGCCGACGGCCGCATTGCTTTCGTCGGCGGCAATGTCGATGCCTGGGTGGCATGGGATCCGTTCCTCACCAGCGCGCAGCGTCAGTCCAACGCGCGCGTGCTCGCAGATGGCAGCAACGGCCTCGCCAGCTACAAGCGCTACTATCTGTCGTCGGCCGCCTACGCGGACAAGCGCGGTGACGTGCTGAACGTCATTTTCAAGAAGCTCGACGAAACCGGCAAATGGGTGAAGGCGCAGCCGAAGGATGCCGCGAAACTTCTTTCTGGCCTATGGGGCATCGATGCGGCCACCGTCGAGGAAGCCAACAGCCACCGCTCCTACAAGGTCGGCGCCGTGACCAAAGCCGGCCTGTCCGAGCAGCAGATCATCGCCGACGCGTTCTTCAACGAAAAGCTGATCCCCGTGAAGGTCGATGCCAGCGACGTGAAGATCTGGGCGCCGAAGTAATCCCATTCTGACATTCCCTGAAAGACAACGATAATGAAGACCGCCCTCTCCGTCATCGCCGCCACGATGCTCGCACTCGTCTCCTTTGGTGAGCATGCCGATGCACAGTCCGCCACCAAACCCGAACTGAAAGTCGGCTTCGTGCCGGGCCCCTATATCGACGGCTTCAAGAAGGGCGTCGAACCCGAACTGAAGAAGAAGGGCTACACCGTCAAATATTACGAGTTCTCGACCGGCCTGGAAGCCAACACCGCGGTGTTCAAGAACGATATCGACGCCAATGTGATGCAGCACACGGTGTTCCTCGATAGCTATAACCAGCGGCAGAAGACCGATCTCACCGGCATCATTACGGTGCCGACGCCGCCGATGGGTCTCTATTCGACCAAGCACAAGACATCCGAAGCGGTGAAGGCCGGCGCGACCGTGGTGGTGCCCAATGATCCCGTGAACCTGCAGCGCGCGCTGTGGATCCTGCGCGACCTCGGCTGGATCGAGATCAAGGACAATAACCCCGTCGATGTCACCGAGCTCGACGTGATCAAGAATCCAAAGGGCATCAAGATCGTGCCGCTGGAAAACGCACAGGCGCCACGCGCCCTTGGCGATGCCGACTTCGCGGCCGTGCAGGGCAATTTCGCGATCTATAGCGGGCTGAAGCTGACCGAGGCCTTCGCTCTGGAAAAGATGACCAAGCCCTACACCAATGTCGTGGCCGTCCGCCGGGGCAATACCGAGGCGCCGTGGGCAAAGGACATCGTTGCCGCCTATCAATCGGACACGTTCAAGAATGCGATCCGGAGCGACAAGTTCTATGCCGGCTTCGTTCTGCCGGACTATTTCAACTGAGCCGACCCGCCCGTACTGGTTGTATCGGAGCATAAGGATACCTACTCAGGCGTTTGACTCCGCAAGCGCCTGAGTTACGATTTCCGAAAGCGCGGGCTGCGCTTTCGGATTGAGGGGCATGAACCACCGCATCGTTTGGGCTATTTTGCTATTGATCACCGTCGGTTCGCCCGCGGTCGCCCAGACACCTCCCCGGGAAACGCCTTCACCCAACGAAATTTGGAAGATCGATCCTTCAACGACCGAAGGTCCGATCATTGCTCTGCCAGCTATTGTGCCGGCAATCTCTCGCCCATCGGCGCCTGCGGAGTCTGCATCGTCAACGCCGTCAAGCTTCGAGATCGTCGCCCGCTCCCGCGGCACCCCCGACATTCCCGGCCTCAACATGGTCTGGCTGAGGCCATGGACCGATCTCCGCCACGCCCGTGAGTGGCGCAACATCGTCGTGCATCAGTCAGAAGGCGCGGTCGGCTCCGCCTGGCGTAATGCGGTCGCGCAGATGCAGAAACCCGATCGCCGTGGCGTCGCCATCTGGATCGAGACCGACGGCACGGTTTACTGGTCGACGCCCGAATGGGCGGTACCGAAACATCTCAACCGCGGCAACCGCAACGACAACAAGTATATCGACAACAGCGGGACCTATCAGCAGATCGACGATGACTCATCGATCGGGGTCGAGTTCGTCGGCAACTACCCCAATGTCCGCAAGCCGCCGACCGACGCGCAGATCGCGGCATGGCGCGTGCTGGTCCGCGTGCTGCAGGCCCGCTACGACATCCCGAATGAGCGCGTGTTCGCGCACAACTGGATCGAGTACAAGGATCGCCGCTACTGCGAGGGCTGCGAGCTTGCCAGGATCGCCCGGACCCAGGGAATCGAGACTGCGCAGCAGATAGGCCCTGCGCGTCAAGTCGAAAGCGGCAAATAGACCTTACGTCCCGACGCGTAGCGCCGCGCGCTGCTTACGCAGATAGGCAATCACCGACAGCGCTGTAATGCGTCCAGTCTTTGGGTTCTCCGACGGGATATTCTCGATCTGCATCGAGAACCGTGCGGAATCCGAATCCACCTCGACGCGATGGACGTTGCGCGTCAGCGCCGGGTCTGCCCAGATTTCCAGCGTTGTAGCGTCGGGGCCCGCGCCTGCAAGCGACAGCGCTACGGCAACGTTGAGATTGGCGGGAAAGCCCTTGGCGGCTTCGCGCGCCGTGCCCTCGAAAATCTTCATCGGTTCGGTGATGCTCTCGATGTCGATCTTGTTCTCGACGATATAGGGCGCGCCGGCGAGACCTTTCACCGGCTTGCGCGTCACCATCTTCACCGACGAGATCTTGCCCTCGGCTGCGGCGGTCACAGCGTCGAGCCCGATCAACGCGCCGGTCGGCACCACGATCTGGCCGCCATTGGCCTTAGCCAGCGCGAAGAGATCATCGTTGAACAACAGCGCTCCAGCGCTCAGCACAATCGCGGTCTTGCCCTTGCTGACGAACGGCTTGACGATCTCGGGCAGCAACGCTGCGGGCGCACATTCGATCACGATATCGGCGACATCCGCGAGGCCGGCGATGGGCAGCACCGGCGGCGTCTTGCCGAGACCAGACAGGAACGCCTGATGCTTCTCCGGATTCTGCACGGCGACCGCCGCCAGAACCAGACCGTCAATACCGCGATCCAGGGCTTCGGCCACCTTGCGGCCGATCGGGCCGAGGCCAACAATGGCCACGCGCGTGGCCAACTTTGCTTCAGTGCTCATCAGGTCTATCTCGTCCAACGATTTCGGGGGCACGCCGCCACATCCGGAAACGGTTCTCCCCCGGAAAGGCCGCAATGTCCATGCGGTGATATCCGCCAGTTTAGAAGGCTTCCGGCATCACGCCATCGTGCGGCACGTGCGACAATCCCGGGCTTGCACGTAAAAGGACGTTTCGATAGGTCTGCCGTGATTGCTGTCTCGGCGAGGCCGCACGTAAGCGTTAACGTGAACCAACGCGCCGATCGAACCTGATCCAGGCTCGACCTGCGCGACTCCGCGTCAAACAGGCCGATCTGGATTCCCCGGGAATCCACATGACCGACACATCTTCAGAAGCGATTTCAAACGATCTTCATCGCATCGCCCGCGTTCGTCACGAGCTGAAGCGCCGTCTGCTGACCGTCAAGCGCGTGACGTCGGTGACGCCGCACATGAAGCGCATCACCCTCACCGGTGACGATCTCGAAGGCTTTGTTAGCGCGTCCTATGACAACCACGTCAAAGTGTTCTTCCCGCGTCCCGGCGAAGCCGAGCCGCTGATGCCCGTCTTCAGCGAAGGCCGCGTGCTGGTCGATGAGAGCGCGCGGCCAATCGCGCGGGACTACACGCCGCGGCGCTATGACGAAGCCGCGAAAGAGCTCGACCTCGATTTCGCCATTCATGATGCGGGGCCTGCCACGACCTGGGCCACCGAAGCGAAGCCAGGCGATAAAGTCGGTATCGGCGGCCCGCGCGGCTCCTTCGTCGTCCCGGACGACTTCGACTGGTACCTGCTGATCGGCGACGAAACCGCCCTGCCCGCAATCGGCCGCCGACTTGAAGAACTGCGCCCTGCCACACGGGCCATCGTGATCGCGGAAGTCGCCGATGCTTCCGAGGAACAGGTCTTCGCAGCGAAGGCATCCGTCACGATCAACTGGCTGCATCGTGGCCGGCACAGCGCCGGATCGACCACCCTGATGGAGGATGCCTTGCGCAGCCTCAAACTTCCCGTTGGAGACGGCTATGCCTTCATCGCCGGAGAATCCGAGGTGGCCAAGCGCCTCCGCAGGATTCTCGTCGACGAGCGCCAGCATCCCAAGGCATGGATCAAGGCGTCAGGCTATTGGAAAGGCGGCGCAGAGAACTATCATGAGCCGCATGACGACTGATCGTCGCGTCCCGGACTAGCAGGAGATCTGGTGTCCCATCGTTTCACGCGCCGCGATTTTGCCGGAGCGGCCGGCACGCTCGCCGCCGGCCTGGCCGTCCCGACTGCGAAGGCCGAGGCTCAAACAGTCCCGACCACACCGGCAACGCTTGCCAACGACCGGCGTTTTCCTGCCGATTTCGTCTGGGGCACCGCAACGTCGGCCTATCAGATTGAGGGTGCTGTCGCGGCCGAAGGCCGCGGCCCCTCGATCTGGGACAGCTATTCGCACACGCCAAAAAAGATCCGTGGCGGTGGCAACGGCGACCACGCAGTGGATCATTTCCATCGCTACAAGGAAGACGTCCAGCTGATGAAGGCGCTGGGCGCGAAAGCCTATCGCTTCTCCATGTCATGGTCGCGCGTCTTCCCGTCCGGCGGTGGAACGCCCAATCCGCAAGGGCTCGATTTCTACAACCGCCTCATCGACGAGTTATTAGCCAATGGCATCGAACCATACGCCACGCTGTATCACTGGGATCTGCCGCAGCCGCTGCAGGATCGCGTCGGCGGCTGGGCGTCATCAGATACATCGAAGGCGTTCGGCGATTATGCGGCTTATGTGGCGCAACGTATCACCGACCGCGTCAAGAACATTTTCACGATCAACGAATGCGCGACCTTCGTCGACTTCGGCTATGGCCACGGGCCGGTGGAGCTCGCACCTGGCCTGAAGCTGTCGCAAGCGCAGCTCAATCAGATCCGCCATCACGTCGCGCTGGGCCATGGAATGGCCGTGCAGGCGATCCGCGCCAATGGGCGTACGGACACCAGGGTTGGCCTCGCCGAGAATGTCGCGTCCTGCGTCCCGGCCATCGAAACACCGGCCAATATCCGCGCGTCTGAAATCGCAACGCGCGAGATGAATGGCGGCTACATGACCGTCATCCTCGAAGGCAGATATACCGACGCATTCCTGGCCTATGCGGGCAAGAATGCACCGAGCTTCACGGCAGAAGAGTTGAAGACCATCTCCTCGCCCGTCGATTTCGTCGGCCTCAACGTCTACATGCCGCAACACTATGTGGTCGCGAGTGGTGATCAGCATGGCTTCGCATTGGTGCCGTTCCCGAGCTCGTTCCCGCGCATGGATTCAGACTGGCTGCGGATTGGGCCTGAAGCGCTGTATTGGGCGCCGCGCAATGTCGCCAAGGTCTGGAACGTCAAGCAGATCTATATCAGCGAGAACGGCACATCGGCCGCCGACCGGCCGGCCGGTGACGGCAAAATCCACGATCTCGACCGCGTCATGTATCTCAGGAACTATCTCACGCATCTGCAGCGCGCGACGTCGGAAGGCATCCCCGTAAGGGGGTATTTCCACTGGAGCCTGATGGATAATTTCGAATGGTCGGATGGCTATGAAAAACGCTTCGGCCTCTACCACGTCGATTTCGCGACGCAGAAACGAACGCCGAAGCTCAGCGCGGAGTTCTATCGCAGCTTGATCGCGGCCAACGCGCTCGTCTAGCTTAGAGCAGCTTCCCATCGGCTCCGAAGAACGGATGCGGACCGTCGAAGTCGCCGATCGGCACCTGATGGGTCACCAAATGTCCACCCTCCTCGCCATCTGGAAACCAGACATGCAGGTGGAACGCCGGCGGCTCGACACGAAACGACGGCGGACGCAATTCGGCGATGTCGAGATCGACTGCATGGTTCGGCGCCGGGCAAATGGTCGCAACCGTCCCGGCAAATGTCGTCAGCGTCGCGCGATGGACGTGACCGGCGGCGACGATCCGGACACGCGGATGCTTGCGGATGATGGCAGCGAGCGCGTCCGCGTTGAACAGGTCCTGTACGTCCATATGTTCGATGCCAGTGCGGAACGGCGGATGATGCAGGAATAACAATGCCGGCCGCTCACGCGACGATGCCAGCGTGGCATCCAGCCACTCCAGCGTTGCCGCTTCCAGCGTGCCGTGCGGCTTGCCCGGCACATGCGAGTCCAGCAGGATGATGTCGAGCGGGCCAACCGTCCGCGCCTGATCGAGCGGGCCCGACGACTTGGCATAGGCCCAATCGGGAAATGCAGCGCGCATCATGTCGCGGGCATCGTGATTGCCGGGCACGCCGATGAACGGGATCTTGAGCGGCGCCAGCAGTCGCCACAGATGCTCGTATTCGCCGGGCGTCGGCGTATCAACAAGATCGCCGGAGATGACAACAAGATCAGGCCGCGGTTCGAGCGCATTCAGCTCGGCCACACAGCGCTCCAACGCCTTGGCCGTGTCGACCTTGCCATAGGCCAGCTCGCCCGGCGCCTTGATATGCAGATCGGAGATCTGCGCGATGATGGTGGGCTTGGGCTTCGACATCAGTCTTCTTTCGGCAACACGCGAACCGCTTGAGGCGTGACCGACAGGCCGACGCGCTCCCCTGCACGTACATTGATGGTGTTCGGCGCGTCCACCGTCAACGGCTTGTTCGCCGCACCCGTCACCACGAGGCGCTGGCGGTCGCCGATGAAGGCGACGCTTTCGACCAAGCCGCGCAGGAAGGCGTCTGCCTCGGCGACAATTCCGATGGTCTCCGGCCGGATCATCGCCACTGCCGCAGCGTTGTCGGCGGCGTCATTGAGCGCCAGCCAGCCGCCCGGCAGCGTCAGCCGGCCGCCGGCCGCCGGCGACCGGCCCCTCGACGATATTGGCCGCACCGACGAATTCCGCGACGAAACGATTCTGGGGAGCAAAATAGATCTCGCGCGGCGTGCCGATCTGCGCGATGGCGCCCTTGCGCATCACCACGATCCGATCGCCGAGTTCCATGGCTTCGGCCTGGTCGTGCGTCACGTAGATCGCAGTGATCCCGAGCGAACGCAGCAGGCTGTTGAGTTCACTGCGCAGCCGGTCGCGCAGCGAGGCATCGAGCGCCGTCAACGGCTCATCCAGCAGCAGCACCCGTGGACGCACGGCCACCGCGCGCGCCAGCGCGACGCGCTGACGCTGGCCGCCAGACAATTGATCGATACGGCGGTTTTCGAGCCCGCCGATATTGGTCAGCGCCACCATTTCGGCGACACGCGCCGCGCGCGCGGCCTTGTCGACGCCGCGGATCTTGAGCCCGTAGCCAATGTTCTCGGCCACCGTCATGTTGGGAAACAGCGCATAGGACTGGAACACCATGCCGACATGGCGCTGCTCGATTGGCACCGCGGTCATGTCGGTCTTGTCGAACAGCACACGGCCGCCCGCATCGGGCGTCTCCAGCCCGGCGATGATCCGCAGCATGGTGGTCTTGCCGCAGCCAGAGGGGCCGAGCAGCACCAGCGTCTCGCCTGACACGATATCCAGTGAAGCCGGCGCCAGCGCCTGCGTGCCGTCCGGAAAGGTCTTGCCACAGTTCTCGATATGGACGGCCGCGCCGTGGCCTGAGATAGCGCTCATTTCTTTTCGCCCTTCTCGGCAAACATCTGCATCGCCACCAGAAGAGGCACAATCATGATGAAAAAAATCAGTGTGTAGGCCGATGCCACTTCGAGCCGCATCGACGCGTAACTATCGGCGAGGCCGACCGGCAGCGTCTTGGTGAGCGGCGTGTGCAGCATCCAGGTCAGATTGAACTCGCCGAGCGACAGCGTCACCACCATCAGCGATCCGGCGAGAATGCCGGGCATGGCGTTCGGAACGATGACGTTGCAAAAGCGCGTCCATGGCGAGGCGCCGAGCGAGGCAGCCCCCTCGTCCAGCGTCTTGATGTCCACCGAAGCGAACACCGCCATCACCGAGCGCACCATGAAAGGCATCGTGAAGATGACGTGGCCCGTGAGGATGAACAGCCACGACTGCCGGAAGCCACCGAAACCGCCATAGGTCAGCAGCAGCGCCAGCGCGATGGCGAGGCCGGGAATCGCCAGCGGCAGCGTGATGATCTCCTCGATCACCCGCGACAACCTCCCGCCCTTCACGTGCAATCCGTAAGCCGCGGGCACGCCGACCACCAGCGTCACCGCCAGGGTCGCGAAGGCGATCAGAAACGACAGCCCTATTTCACCAGCATAGAGGTTCCAGACCTGCACCACCCATTGCAGCGTGACGCCCGACTGGATGCCGCGGAAGTAATTGACGGTGACGCCGGCCGAAATCGACAGCACGACGGGCACGACGAGGAACGCCGCGACGAGCAGTGTGAAGCCGAGCTGGCCAGCGAAAATCAGGCGGTCTCGCATCGGCTCACCCCGCTGCCGCGACAGCGCCGCCGCTCATTGAGCGGGCCAGCGCGAGGATCACCCAGGCGATCACACCGAGTCCGATCGACAGCGCCGCCGAGATCGCAAAATTCGCCGCCAATGTGAACTCGGTATAGATCAGCATAGGCAGCACATCGATGTTTGTCGCAAGCGTGAAGGCTGTACCGAACGCGCCCATCGCCGTCGCGAAGGCAATCGCGCCCGAGGCTACGAAGGCCGGACCGAGCGCCGGCAGCACAACATCGCGCTGAACCGCCCACGGGCTCGCACCGAGCGAACGCGCCGCCTCCTCCAGCCCGATATCAAGCTTCTGCACCGCGGCCATCACCGTGAGGATCACGCGCGGGATCGAGAAATAGAGATAGCCGAGAAACAGACCGAAAATCGAATAAGCGAACACGACTTTCTCGCCCGTCACCGCGGCGGTGATGGCGCCGATCAGGCCCTGACGTCCGGCCAGCAGAATGATCAGAAAGCCGACTACGACCCCGGGAAATGCCAGCGGAAATGTCAGCATCGCGATCAGCACGGCGCGGCCGGGGAAGCGATGACGCTGCAGGAACAGGCCGGCGATGGTGGCAATCACCAGCGTGGCGATGGTCGTCGCCGCCGCGAGTACGACTGTATTGATCAGCGTGGCGCGATAGCGCGGTTCTGTAATGATCGCGAGATAGGCGGACACGCCACGCGATCCGCCGGCGCCGACGGCGAGCAATTGCGCCATCGGCAAGAGGAAGAAGGCTGCTGTCACCACCACGAGCGGCAGCAGGCAGATCCAAATGAAATTACGATGCGACATGAAATTATGGTGCCCCTGCCCCTGCCGGGGCACCATTGTGCATCAACGGACTTCGGCGAGATAGCGGTCGCTGAAGCCTTTCTGCGCCAGCTCCATCTTGCCCCAGTCCACGCTCTTGGCGCGGGCATATTCGCTATCCGGCAGGAATTTGGCCTTCACGGCTTCCGGCAATTCGATCTTGCGGGCCGGGCGGAGGTAGGCGTTGGTCCAGATCGCCTGACCCTTGTCGGACAGCAGATAATCCATGACCTTCTTGGCCTTGTCCTTATGCGGCGCGTTCTTCACGAGACCGACCACATAGGGAAACACGACCGAGCCTTCGCAGGGAATGACGAATTCGAAACTGCCCTTCTCGGAATACTTGGCGCGATAGGCATTGAAATCATAATCCAACAGGATCGGCATCTCGCCGGAGACGACGCGGGCATAGGACGTCTGCTTCGGCACGATCGCGTCGTTCTTCTTCAACTCCTTGAAGAACGCGATGGCCGGATCGAAATTCTGGTCGGTGCCGCCGAGCGCGAGATTGACTGCAACAGCGCCGACATAACCGACGGCGGCCGAGGTCGGATCGAGATAGCCGACCATGCCCTTGTAGTCGGGCTTGGCGAGATCCTTCCAGCACTTCGGCACCGGCTTGCCAGCAAGGGCATCCTTGTTGACGAAGAAACCGAGCGTGCCGGAATGGATCGTAGTCCAGTAGCCTTCGGAGTCCTTCAGGCCGGCATCGACCTGATCCCAGCCGGCGGGCTTGTAGGGCTCAAGTGCATCCTGCGCCTTGGCCTTCATACCGAAGGTGACGCCGAAATAGCCGATGTCACCGACCGGATTGGCCTTCTCGGCGAGGATCTGAGCCAGTGCCTGACCGGAATTCTTGTTGTCATGCGGCATCTCGATCGAGAGGTCGGTCTTCACCGCCTTGATCATCGACGCCCAGTCGGCCCATTCCGGCGGACAGTTGTAGCAGATGACGTCCGCAGCACGGGCGGGCTGCGATACGGCGGCGAGCGCCAGCGCGGACAGAGCAAATACCAAGCGGAACGGTTTCACGGCGATCGTCTCCATCCTGACGCAGGCTTTAAGGCCGGCGCATAGAAGTCTGAGGGGAATGCGTGACGCCCCACTATAGGCCGCGCATGAAACTTTTGCGACAAAGCCAACCCGCAGCGCATTTGTGCACCGCAACTCGCCTGGGACCCGTCGACAACGTCCCCTAGAAGATGTGAGATCGCCTATCGCCGCTGGTATTGGATTGCAGACGTGAAAGAAACGCCCGAACGCGATCGAGGCCTGCTCGGTCTGGTCGAACGACTCATGAAGAGGCCGGGCGATCCCGAACCGATCAGGCCTGAGCCAGACGCGGACACCAGAGACGGTTTCGATCCGGTCGTCGCAGAGGAGAATCCCGCGGCATCGCTGGAGCCGCAACTTGCGGTCGAGAGCACCCGCACGCTCGGCCGGTCGGAAATCGCCGATGTGATCCTGCGCGCGCTAAAGGGTATCGATGGCTGTCCGACAGCCGGCTTCGAGGTGGTGGTCTATGGCACGAGACCGTGGAACGCCATGTTGCGCATCACACCCGCAGCAGGACCGGTGCCTGACGCGCGCGCGTGGCGCCAGCGGGTCCAGGACATGGTTCAGCTGTTGCGACATCAATACGAGTTGCGCGAATAGACCGGAGGTCTAGCCTTCCATGCGCACCAGCACGACCTCAAACGGCACGCCGGGGCGTTGCTTGACGACACCTCTGCAGGACGCCGTCGTGGTCTTGGATGTCCCGACCAGATCAATCTCGACCTCGTCGATGCCGAAGATCGCGGGCTGGCCATCGGCATGCCGGCGGGTCGCAATCGTCGCCGTGAAAGCATCGCCGTTCTGGATATAGGAACCGCTATAGGCGATCACCGTATCGCCGCCCGACAATCGACCATCAGCGAGCGTGATAATGCCCATGCCTTCCTTGTCGGGAATACGAAACCATGCCGAATAACGGCCATCCGGGAGCATGACAAACCTGAACTGAAAGTTGCGGTACGGCCAAATACCACCAACGCATCAGAAGGACGTTAACAAGATCGGTCGCATTGAAGCGATCGATCTCGCCTTCTTTGATGTAGTACCGCGCTACTTGCCGCCCCCGATATTGCCGCCCTTGATATGGCCGAGCGAGTTGCTGCCATAGGCAGAATTGCCGTGATTACCGCTCATCGCCGCATTGCCACGAAAGATCGCCGGACCTCGCATCTGGCCATAGGCCCCGTAATATCCGTGGTGCGCCTTGTAGCCACGATGGACTTTCTTCGCAGAAGCGGCCGTCGCCGTGAAACTCGCGACCATCAATGCCGCCACCGCTGTTGCCAGTATCTTTTTCATGTTCAACCCTCTGTGATGCCTTGCAGGAAAACGCCGGTCGCTGCGTCTCGTTCCGGCACAAATCGTCGCAAAACGTGGCCTTACAACCTCCGGACATCCCGTCCCTAGGCCTGGTAACGCTTTGCTCACCATACAAAATGGGTGGCCCCGACCGCGATCGGTGGTAAGTGGGTGCTGCTTATTGCGCATCAAATAAATTACACCGCCTCGGACATCATGTTGCTAGATCAGTCCTCCATCTTCGCAGCGATCGGACTCTCGAGCGCCGCGCTCGCACTCACATTGCTCGCAACCTGGCTCGTCGCGCGATCCGAGACCTATCTGCTGACATGGTCGATCGGTCTCGCGACCACGGTGGTTGCCGTCATCATCTATGCAGGCTTCGAGCAGTATGATTCGAGGCTACAGCTCGCTGCATTCATATTGCTGCTTGTCGGCTTCGGGGTGATCTATGCGGGCACCACGCAATTCTGCTCGAACGAGGCCCACTGGATCCGCGCCGCCCTCGTCACCACCGCAGGGCTCGTTCCGATGATCATCGGCTTTGCACTTGGTTACACCGGCACCGGCACGATGGCCGCGAATTTTGGCACGGGCCTTCTCGTTGCGCTGTCGGCCGCACAATATTGGCACGCGCGCGCCGAAGCACCGCTGCTGATGGTCGCAAATGCGCTACTCTATCTCGTCACGGCCGCATCGTTCGTCGCTTGCGGTGCCGAACTCTGGCGTACCGGGCAGTTCGTGCTGACCGATCGACCGATGAATTGGGCAGAACAGTTCAATTCACTGATGGTGATTGTCGGCCTGACCGGAATCGGGGCGCTGTCACTGACGATCAACCAGATCCGGACGTCGAACCGGCATAAATCGGATGCCATGACCGATCCTCTGACCGGCCTGCTCAATCGGCGCGCGCTGTTTGGCGAAAAGGTAACGGAGACAGCATCCAACACCGCCATTCTGGTGATGGATCTCGATCACTTCAAGACGATCAACGATCAATTCGGCCACGCCGCGGGCGACCGCGTGCTGCGCGCCTTTGCCGAGGTCATCTTCTCGAACATTCGCGCCGAAGATGTTGCCGCACGTCTGGGCGGCGAGGAATTCTGCATTGTCCTAGCCGCGTCGAGCCCAAAAGCAGCGGCCGCTGTCGCCGAGCGCATCCGATCGACGCTGGAAACAAAGACGTTCCCGACTTCCGCCGGTGTTATCCACGCCACGGTCAGCGTGGGAATCGCGATCCGGTCGACCGAGCCTGAAACGCTGCAGGCCTTGCTCAGCCGGGCAGATGCGGCGCTCTACCAAGCCAAGGCGGCAGGCCGAAACCGCGTGCAGATTTCTGATTTTCATCTGGCCGCCTGAGCCGCGCGACACCCGGTTCCACGAAAAATTAAGCACTGGCTGGCAGCGTAAGGTTTTTCGGCAGAATGCCCCAATGCCCGGTCAGAAAACCATCGCCATAGAGACGCTCAATCTGCTGCGCGCCTCAGAACCGCTCCCGAACGACAGCCACCTCAAGGCGGCGTCGATTATCGCATTTCCGCTCGGTCCCATTGAGGTCGAGCAGGTCACGCCGCGGTTCTTTGCCTCCTTTGCCATCGAAAGCCTGCTACGCTCGATCTGCTATCGCGAAGAACAATGGCTGATCGACGCCCGGCACAGCCATGCCATGCGGATGACACTGGATTGGGTCGAGGCAGAAAGCTGACGACGAATTATCCCTCGGCCGGAAATGTATCTCGCAGTGATGGCCGCTCCGACACGGTTGCGAACCAGTTGGTCAGCGCCGGCCGCGAGCTGCGCCAGTCGAATGATGCGAAACGAAAATCCAGATAGCCGAGCGCGCAGGCGATAGTGAGGCTGCCGATGCTGATGCGGGCGCCGAACGATGCGACAGAGTTTTCCATCTGATCGAGCGCCGCGGCGATCTTGGTCATCTGACCATCGATCCACTCCGCCGATCTGATCTCGTCGCTACGGCAGGTATTTTCATAGCGCGTGAGCAGCGCCGCATCGAGCAAACCGTCACCGAGCGCCTGTTCGGTGAGCACCTGCCAGCGCTCCGCGCCGCGCGGAAACAGCGAACCGTGTCCGAGGTCGTCGAGATATTCGCAAATCACCCGGCTGTCGAACAGCAGCGTGCCATCCGCCAGCTTCGCCGCCGGCACCTTGGCGAGCGGGTTGAAACCTGCGATCCGCGCGTCGCGCTTCAACGGATGCGCGGCGCTGGGCAGCTTCACGATACGATCGGCGATCCCGAGCTCGATCGCACAGGCCATGACCTTGCGGACGTAGGGCGATGTTGGCGCGTAGAACAGTTCGATGCTGTCGCTCATGGCTTCTGATCCTCCGCGTCAATTGCCGCCAGTGCGGCGCGCGCGACTTCGACATCCTGCGCGCCGGTGCCCGACCCGACGCCGACTGCGCCGACGCACTGGCCTGCAATCACAATGGGCAGTCCGCCTTCGAGATTGGTGAGCCGGCCGCCGCCTGCGATGGCGAGCTTGATCTCGTCGGCGGGATTGAGCCGCGACGTTGGCTGCCGATGCGACGCAGCGGTGATGGCCTTCGACATCGAGGTTTCCCGCGACAGCAATTTGGCGCCGTCCATCCGAACAAAAGCCAGCAGATTGCCGCCGTCGTCAACGATCGTGACGTTCTGCGGCACGCCGAGCTCTTCGGCCTTGGCGACGGCACCCGCCAGCGCTTTGAGCGCGCCTTCATGTGTCAGCTTGAGAGAGGGTTTAGTCGTCGCCATGAGATAGCTCCAGTATCGACATGTGGCGTTTGCGTTCGGCAACGCCGCTCATGAGGCAGCGCCTGCCGGCAGCAACAGCACTTTTCCGATGTTTTCATTGGCTTCGAGAA
Organism: Tardiphaga sp. 813_E8_N1_3; assembly: GCF_051811025.1. Taxonomy (NCBI): domain Bacteria; kingdom Pseudomonadati; phylum Pseudomonadota; class Alphaproteobacteria; order Hyphomicrobiales; family Nitrobacteraceae; genus Tardiphaga; species Tardiphaga sp. 813_E8_N1_3. The sequence continues at coordinate 1,963,480 of NZ_JBPWQE010000001.1, read as the reverse complement.
TGCGGTGAGCTTGTGCTGCATCCCCAAGGGGCAACTGGCGCCAGATCAACGGCCTCACTACGCCAGATGCCACCAGCGGCAGCACCTCGGCACGGAGCGCGGCAGCGATTGCGGTCTTCTCCTCGTCGGACTTCGGCCGCAGCGTCGACGACGTCAGATACAATCCCTTCCGCATCACCAAACCGAGATCGATCGGCACCACGCCGCCTTCCATGAAGGACAGGCTGACATGCCGTCCGCCCGGCGCCAGCGCATCGAGATTGCGCGCCACATAGGAACCGCCGACAATATCGAGCACGACATCGACGCCGCGCCTGCTTGTGGCGTCGCGCGCTGCGACAACGAAGTCGTCGGTACGATAGTTGATTGCGATGGCGCCAAGCGCTTCCACCGCCTTCTTCTTGGCATCGCTGCCCACAGTCGCGATGGCCGTCGCGCCGCGGGCGATGGCCATGCGGATCGCAATGGTACCGATGCCACTGGCACCGCCATGCACCAGCACGGTCTCGCCCTTCGACAATCGGCCGCGTTCGAACAGATTGTGCCAGACGGTAAAGAGCGCTTCGGGCAATGCTGCCGCGTGCGCCATCGTCAGCCCCGCGGGCACCGCAAGACAATGAGACGCCTTGGCAATGCAATAGCGCGCATAACCGCCGCCCTTCACCAGGGCCATCACCGCCTGCCCCAACAACGCGGCGTCGCCTCCGACCACGTGGCCAGCGACTTCGAGACCGAGTACGTCAGTGACACTCGGCGGCAGCGGCACAGCACCGCTCCGCTGCATCAGATCAGGGCGATTGACGCCGGCTGCGGCGACCTCGATCAGCACTTCGCCCGGGCCAGGCACAGGCACCGGTCGTTTGACTTGCGTCAGAACGTCAGGACCGCCTGCTTGCGTTGCGATGATCGCCTGCATGGTCGACATGATCGTCGACACTTCGTTCTTCATGATACGCGTATCCACTCTTCACTCGGCCGACGCAGCAAATCTGCCAGCCTGCCCATCATCGCGTTCGCAGCCGCGAGTTCGTCAAAACCAATCCATTCATCGGGTTTGTGCCCGCGCGCCATATCGCCGGGTCCGCAGACCAGCGTCGGGATGCCCGCCTCTGCATAGAGGCCGGCCTCGGTGCCGAAGGCGACAGTTGTTGCGGGTTGCGTATCGCCCGCTATTCCTGCGACCAGACGCGTCACGGCTGCGTCGGCGGCAGTATCGAGCCCGGGATAGGCCGACAGTTCCTCGGAGACGATGTCAGCCTCCGGCGCATTGGCGCGCAGCCGATCACGCTCGCGCGCAACCACCTCGTCGATCCGCGCAAGAATCTCGCTGGCATCACGCCCCGGCATCGTGCGGATCTCGTATTCCAGCACAGCCCGTTCCGGCACCAGATTGACCATGCTGCCGCCATGTAACGAGCCAACGTGAATGGTCGTGTATGGCGGATCGAACGCCGCATCGCCGCCGCGCGCGACTTCCTCATCAGCGAAGGCACGCAGCGCATGCGCGATCGCAACGCCCGCATCGACCGCATTGGCCGCACGATGCGGCATCGCCGAATGACCGGTGCGGCCTGTTACTGTCAGTCGACGCGCGACCTTGCCCTTGTGCGCCCGCACGACACGCATCGTGGTGGGCTCGCCGATAATGGCGAGCGCTGGTGATGCAACAGATTGCATCAGCGCGCGCACCAGATCGGGCGCGCCGCGGCATCCGACTTCCTCGTCATAGGAAAACGCCAGATGCACGGGCGCGGCAGTTGCCGCGTCCTTCAACCGCGGCACGGCCGCGAGAACGACGGCGAGGAAACCCTTCATGTCGGTCGCACCGCGACCATAGACACACTCATCGCGGACCACGCCTGCGAAGGGCGGGACGGTCCAGGCCTGCCCCTCGACCGGCACCACATCCGTATGCGCCGACAGGACCACACCGGGACGATCCACAGGACCGATAGTCGCGAGCAGCGAGGCCTTGCAGCCATCTGGCGACGGCACGCGGCGCGAAGACACGCCCGACGACGCAAGTATCCGCTCGATATATGCGATGATATCGAGATTTGAATTTGCACTTATACTTTCAATATTGATCAGATCGCAAAGTATTTGAGCTATTCGATTGATCATCTATACTCCCAATACTTTTACGATTGCGGGAGCATCACGATGACCTACTCCATCTCGGCACGTTGTCCGGAGACCGGTGCGTTCGGCATTGCCATCACGTCGTCGAGCATTGCCGTGCCGGCGCGCTGCGCCTGGGTGGGGCCGCTCGGTCTCGTGGTGTCGCAGAATGTCACTGATCCGTCGCTCGGCCCAACCGGCCTCGCACTGCTGCGTCAGGGCCTCGGCGCGGGTGCCGTCCTCAACAACCTCACGCTCGGCACGCCGCAACCGGCATGGCGACAGGTCGGCGTGATCGATCGTTACGGCCAGGTGGCCTGGCATTCCGGCGCGCAGGCCTTGCCGATCGTCGGCATCGCGCAAGGCGCCGGCTGCCTTGCGCTCGGCAATCTGCTGGTCGATGAGAAAGTCCCGAGCGTGATGGTCGCGCGGTTCGAGGTGACCACCGGGCAACCGCTGGCGGAGCGCCTGATGTCGGCGTTGGAAGCCGGGCTCGATGCCGGCGGCGAGACCGACGACGAACATGCAGCAGGGCTGCATGTCGCCCACATGTTCGATTGGCCGGTGGTCGACCTGCGAGTCGACTGGCACGACGCGCCGATCGGTGAACTCCGCGCACTGTGGGAGCGCTATCGGCCGCAGCAGAAGGACTATGTCGCGCGCGCGATGAATCCGGGCGCGGCGCCGTCGTTCTAGACGCGACCGCCTCACGCCGCCTCGCCTGGCGGAAACGCCACGATATCGTCGGAGCCGATGGTCAATCCGATCTCGGCTCCGACCGGACAGGACGACAGTGCCGCAATGCCGGGCGAACGTAGCAGTATGCGCTCGCGCGCGCTGCCGGGCGCATCGATATAGAGATCGACATGGCCGCCCTGAAACACCTGTGTCGTCACAGTGCCGGGCAGTGATCCCGAAGCGCCACGCGCCGTGACGGCGAGATGCTCCGGCCGCACGAAGACATCCACGGCATCGCCAATCGAAAGCGCGGCAATCGGCGCCGCAGGAACTTCGGCACTGATGTCGCCGACTGAGACCACCGCGACGTCGCCGCGCTTCTCGACAAGACGCCCGTTGAGGATATTGGCGTCGCCCACGAAGGACGCGACGAAGCGATCCGCCGGACGGCGATAGATATCGTCGGGTGCCGCGATCTGGCGGATGCGCCCGGCCGACATCACGGCGATACGATCCGACATCGACAGCGCCTCGCCCTGATCATGCGTCACGAAGATCGTGGTGACGCCGAGCTCGCGCTGGATCTGCTTGAGCTCGACCTGCATCGAGCCGCGGAGATTCTTGTCGAGCGCCGAGAACGGCTCGTCGAGCAGCAGCACCTTCGGCTTGATCACCAGGGCCCGCGCAAGCGCGACGCGCTGCTGCTGGCCGCCGGACAATTGCTTGGGCTTGCGATCGGCCAAACCTGACAGCTTGACCAGCGCCAGCGCCTCATCGACGCGGCGCCCGATCTCCTTCTTGTCGACGCCGCGGGTCTTCAATCCGTAAGCGATATTCTTGGCGACGCTCATATGCGGGAACAGCGCGTAATTCTGAAACACGATGCCGATCTCGCGCATATGCGCGGGCGTTTCGGTGACCAGATCGCCGTCGATGAAGATCTCGCCATTGTCGGCTTCGAGGAAGCCGGCGACCAAATTGAGCAGCGTCGTCTTTCCGCAGCCGGATGGGCCCAGCAGAGTCATGAACTCGCTCGGCCGGATCTTCAGCCAGGCCTCATGCAGCGCCATGGAATCGCCGAAGCGCTTGGTGACACCGTCGAGCTGCACCGCCGGACGGATCTTGTCGCTTGCCGCGGCTGGCGTGTGTGCCGTCATTGGATCAGTGCGCATCAACATTCAGGATTTTCCCGAGGCCCAGGAAGGAATTGGCGATCGTGAGCAAAGTCGCAGTCACGACGATGTAGATGACCGAGAGCGCGGCCAATGTGGGATCCGCGAATTCGCGGACGTAATTATACATGGCGACCGGCAGCGTCTGCGTGGCCTGGCTGCTGACAAACAGCGTCGCCGTGAATTCGTTGAAGGACAGGATCGCGGCGAACAGCCAGCCGCTCAGCAAGCCCGGAATCAGCAGCGGGATCGTCACCGTGAACAAAATCCGCAGCGGCGTGGCGCCAAGACTTGACGCGGCCAGCTCCAGCCGCGTGTCGAGATTTTCCAGCGAGATGTAAGTGCTGCGCATCACGAAAGGCAGCACCATCACCACGTGAGCGAAGATGACGAGCGGAAAACCGCGACCAACACCCGTCTGCGAGGCGAGAATGAGAATGCCAAGACCGACGGTGTAATGCGGGATGATCAGCGGCGACAGCAGAATGCCTTCGAGAAAATCCCTGAGCGCGAATTTGTAACGATGAATGGCAAAGGCAAAGGCCGATCCCACGACGACCGCGATGCTGGATGCCCAGACCGTCACGGTCAGGCCATTCCAGAACCCCTTCGCGAAATCGGCATAGGAGAAGGCGCGCCAGAACCAGCGCAGTGACCATGACTGCGGCGGAAACTGCAGGATCGCCCGGTCGTTGAAAGCCGAGATCGCGACCACGACGCCGGGCAGCAACACGAAGAGGAGAATGGCGGCAACGAGAACGCGGCCCGACCAGCGCAGCGCAAGGGTTGCAGGTGAGCGTTTCATGTCGTGCCCGCCATACGTTCGAGCGGACTCGCGGCTTTCTTCAGCAGCGCGATCACGGCCAGCGACAATGCAAGGCCAATGATGGAAAGGCTCGCGGCGAAGGGAAAATTGAACGACGAAAAACCGAGCTGATAGATCAGCGTCGAGACGGTAGCGACCCGGCCGCCGCCGATCAGTTGCGGTGTCGCAAAGGCGCTGAACGTCCAGGCAAAGGCGGTGGAGAAGCCGGCAACGATGCCAGGCATAGACAGCGGCAGCGTGATGGTCATGAAGATACGTACCGGGCCGGCGCCCAGACTTTCGGCAGCTTTCTCGTAATTGCGGTCGATATGCGACAGCGCCGCGGCCAGCATGATGACCATGATCGGCATGGTCACGTGCACCAGTGCCGCGATCACACCACCCGAGGTGAACATCATCCGCAACGGACGATCCACCAGGCCGAGCTTGAGCAGCAGCGTGTTCAGAAAGCCGTTATTGCCGAGCACGATCATCCAGGAATAGGTCCGCACCACCTCGCCGAGAAACAGCGGCGTCACCGACACGATCAGGATGAAGGAGCGCAGCGCGGAGCTGTTGGTACGGGTCAACGCATAGGCCAGCGGATAGGCAAGAAGCAACGTGAACACCGCCGTTTCAAAACAGATCAGCACCGTATTCCAGAATGCCAAGGCGTAAAGCGGCCGCAGCATGGCTTCGAAATTGGCCCAGGTGAAGCCGCCGACTTCGAGCGTGCCGGGAATATAGGCCCGCACGCTGTACTGAAAGACAGCCAGCATCGCCGCGATCAGGCCCACAGCGACGAGGCCGGCCGGCGAGACAAACCATCCCAGAAATGGACGTGTGTTCATGGACAAACTCAAGGTGGGCGAACGTGGCGTCAGAGATCGCGACCCGGCAGTAGCAGCCGGATCGCGACCCGAACTCTTTTACGGCGCCATGATGTTTTCGGTGAACCACTTGCGCCAGGTGCCGGTCTTCTCGGCACGCAGCTTGGCATCGATCACCAGCGTCTGCTTCGCCCACTGATCCGCGGTCGTGAAGACGCCCGGCAGCGCTGCAATCTCGGGCTTGACCTTGGCGTTATCGACAACCGGGCTGCCCTTCTTCAGTTCGGCGATCTTCGCCTGCACTTCCGGATCGAGCGCGGTGTTGATGAACTTGTAGGCCAGCTCCGCCTTCGTCGACCCCTTGGTGATGCCCATGGTGTCGACACCGAGCACGGCGCCTTCTTTCGGAATCGCCAGTTTGATCGGCACGCCCTGGGCCTGCATGTAATAGGCGTTCATCGACAGCACGACCTGCACCGGCGTCTCACCAGTCGCAAAGAGCTGCTGGCTGTTGGCGTCGTTGGTGTAGAACGCCTTGTAGTTCGGCTTCAGCGCTTTCATCTTGGCTTCGCCGACTTCCCAAGTCGCTGCATCGCCGCCGGACAGCTTGGCTGCGACCACCATCACATGGCTCGGATCGAAATCGGGCGACGAGATCATGCCCTTGAGCGCAGGATTCCACAGACCTTCCCAACTCTCGAAGCTGACACCCTTGGGCAGCTGATCGGGCAGATAGCCGATCGTGTAGACATAGGCCCAGGAGCCGATGTGATACGGGCTGATCTTGGCCTGCTCGACCAGATGGCTGGCATTCGGGATCTTCGCCATGTCGAGCTTCTCGAACAGATTGTCGTTGGCATAGAGCCAGCCGACATGGGCCGTTGTGAAGGTGACATCACTCTCGGGCTTGGCCGCAGCGAGCTTGGCCTGGTTGAGACGGTCGATGGTGCCGCCGGTGATGTATTCGACCTTCACGCCGGTCTCGGCGGTGAACTTCTTGGCGATCGCTTCATCGATCAGATCGCGAAAACTTCCACCCCAGGTGCTGACCACCAGCTTCTCTTGGGCGGATGCCTGTCCGCCAATCGCGAGCGTCGACAGCAACATCAATGCAGTAAACTTCAAGGCGCGCTTCATCTCGAAACCTCACAAGGATTATGACCCAAAAAGAAAAGCAAACATCATGCCAGACGATTGATTTATCTCAAGAATTTCTGCCGGACGGACACGCGCATCCACGTTCATCGATCATGCGAAAGATGAAGCCGCAAACGTCCGATTGATCTCTGTAGTGCCGGCGAAAAACGCGTCGTTACGCCGGAATTTCCGCGATGATGTCGATTTCCATCAGGTATTCAGGCTTGGCGAGGCCCTGAACGATAATCCCCGTCGAAACCGGATAGACGCCCTTCAGCCATTTGCCGACGACGCGATAGACCGGCTCGCGATAGGCGCGATCGGTGATGTAGATGACGATCTTCACCACGTCCTCGAGCTTGGAGCCTGCCTCTTCAAGCAGCACCTTGGCGCATGTCATGGCATTCTCAGTCTGCGCAGTGGCATCGCCGATACCGACGATCTTGCCGTCGAGATCCATGGCCGTCTGGCCGCGCACATAAACGGTGTTGTTGGCGCGAACGACCATGCAGACATCGTTGTCGAGCGACTGCTCGGGATAGGCTTCCTTGGTGTTGAACTTGCGAAAACGCTGATGGGTGGTCATGGAGCAGATCCTCAGGCGGCGAGACGGCGGAATGTGCGATCGGAAAAGATCAGGGGCAGCGCAGCTTGGTTGCGAACGTTCAGCACCTCGCCCGCGACGATGCGATGCGAGCCGAAATCGAACACGCTGGCGACGCGGCAATCGAAATTGCACAACGCGCCATCGAGCGCAGGCGCGCCGGTCAGCAACTCCGACCAGTCACCGGCAAGAAAACGGTTGTCGCGCAGTTCAGGGATCAACCCGGCGAAGCTGTTGGCAACACGCTCCTGCGTATCAGACAGAATGTTGGCGACGAACACGCCATTGGCCAGCAGCTTTTCGAGATGGCGATTGTCGCGGTGAACGCTGAACACAACCGATGGCGGCTCCATCGACAGCGAACACAGCGACGACACCGTAACGCCCGCGCGGCCCGCCTCGCCATCCGTTGTCACCACTGCCACGCCCGAGGCCGTCATCCGCATGGCGTCGCGGAAGATATCGACCTCGACCAGGGGATGCGCCGCAGCGCTCATGACTTCACCCCGTCGATGCGGTCCGACAACCCGGCCGACTTCTTCACGAAGTCCAGCGGCCCCGCGAAGTCGAAGCTGTTATAGACGGCCGCCAGATGATTGAAGTGTGGCGCTTGCGCGAACTGCACAAAGGTCAGGCGATGACCGGCATAATCGGAGTTCAAGAGATCGCGCGCAAAGGCTAGCAGCTTGCGGCGATCGTCGGCCTGCCACTGATCGTTCAGCGAATAGAACTTGTTGAGCCACCTGCCTGATCCCTCGGCCTCGAACGCGTCGGCATTCGGGGTGATGCAGATCTGACCGCCGCACAGCTCGCGGGCGATATGCATCATCGCCGGCAGCTGCGAACAGGCGAACACGCGGCCGGCATAGAGCATCGACTGCTGCGGCATCAGAAGGCCGCCCGGGCTCTTTTCCGCCATGGCGATGGAGGCGGTGAGATGCGCGTTGATGCCTTCACGGTAGCAGACGAGATCGGCGAGCTTCTCACGAACCGACTGCAGCTTGTCGAGACCGGTCTGCTTGGCGTTCCACATTGCCGCGCCGATCATCATGTCCGCGGTGTAGAGCAGACGCAGCACATAAGGGAATGCCGAGTAGCGATGCAGTGTCGAGCGTACGAACTGCGCCGCGCGGGTGTGGCGATAGAAGAATACGTCTTCCCATGGGATCAGCACGTCGTCGAACACCACCAGCGCCTCGACTTCATCGAAGCGATTTGCGAGCGGATAGTCCTTGGCGTTGGCGCTGCTGCGATTGGCGAAGCCACCGCGGCAGATATGCTTGACGCCCGGCGCACCCATCTTGACGATGCAGCCCACCGCATAGTCGGACAGCTTCTCATTGGCCCAGGCGCCGACGGTCGGCTTCAGATAGGCCTGGTCCGCATAGGCCGCCGCGGTCTCGTATTTCGCGCCGCGAATGATGATGCCCGCATCGGTTTCGCGTGTGACGTGAACCATGAGATCCGGATCCTGCTGCTGCGGCGGCAGGGAACGGTCGCCCTTCGGATCGGTATTGGCCGAGACGTGGAAGATGTCCTTCTCGATCACGGCACGGATGTGATGATCGATATTGGCGGCGAAGCGCGGATCGATCTCGGCCAGCACGTCGCGCCCGTCGGTGAGCGACCACATCTCGCCGATGGTCTCGTCACCGACGCGGGTGACCACGCCGCCGATTTCCTTCATCACGTGATCGACGGCCCTGATCTTATCGTGCCAGTCCTTCTGTTCCGTCGGCGGCTTGTAGAAGACCGAATGTGTCTCGTTGTCTTCAACGTAAGTGAGGTCGGCGGCGTAACGCTCTTCACGCGCCATGTCATACATGCGGGCCTTGACGTCGATGATCGGCTTCAGCGCCGGGTGTGTGGTCACGTCCTTGACGCGCTCGCCATCGATCCAGACCTCGCGACCATCGCGAATGCCCTGCTTGTATTCTTCACCCGTGCGGATCATTGATCGGCTCCTGTTCGACTGGACGACAGGGTGCCGAAGGGCCTATCATAAGGAAAATATTTTTATGTTTGGAGATGCATAGGAAAACACGATGAGGTTCTCGCTCCGGGCCCTGCGTTATGTGGTTGAGACGGCCGATGCGGGCAGCGTGACGGAAGCCGCCAAGCGCCTGAACGTCTCGCAGCCCTCGATCTCGGCTGCCCTCAGCCAGCTGGAGGCAGAACTCGGCGTCCAGATCTTCGTTCGCCATCTCGCCAAAGGCGTGTCTCTGTCCCCGGCCGGCCAACGGCTGGTGAATGATGCGCGGTTGCTGCTCAACCATGCGCGCGATTTTGCCCAAAGCGCCCAATCGCTGGGCAGCACGCTGCACGGCGAGATCGTCGTCGGCAGCTTTTCGACCCTCGCCACACGCTTCATGCCGGGGCTGCTGTCCGGCTTTCGCGCGCGCCAGCCGGGCATCTCGGTGAAACTGGAAGAAGGCGACCAGCAGGAAATCATCGACGGTCTGGTCTCCGGACGGACCGAACTCGCGCTGTCCTACTCCTTCGCAGTTCCAGACGAGATCGTCGGTGAGAAATTCTGCGAGCTGCCGCCCTTCATCGTGCTGTCGGCGGATCACCCTCTGGCAAACCGGTCGTCGATCAGCCTGACCGAAATGCGCGACGAGCCATTCATCCTGCTGGACCTGCCGCATTCGCGCGACTACTTCGCCAGCCTGTTTACGGCATCCGGTATCGAGCCGCGCATTTCCTTCCGGACCCGATCATTCGAGCTAATCCGCGGACTGATCGGAAATGGCCAGGGATATTCGATCCACAATGCCGTGCCGCGCACCACCATCGGCTATGACGGCAGCCGCGTCGCCGTGGTGCCGATCACCGAAAAACTGCCGGCAACGCATGTCACGGCGCTGCGTCTGAAGCGCCACGCGCTGCGACCGGCGGTGCAGACATTCGCCGACTACGCGCGCGACGCCTTTGCAGTTGGCGGCCAGTTCGCGCCGGGCTCAATAGCCCCGGCGAGGATCGACGCCGCTTAGCAGTTCCTGCCCGGACCGCAGCCGGCGCACATTCTCGCCGATCTGCCGCGCAGCCGACCCCGGCAGCGCCACCGATGCGAGATGCGGCGTGATCAGCACATTGTCCATCGCCCACAACGGACTCTCAGGCGACAACGGTTCGGCCGCAAACACATCCAGCGTGGCCTCCGCGATATGCCCGGAGCGCAGCGCCTCGATCAGAGCCGGCTCATCGACGATGCTGCCGCGCGAAACATTGATGAAGATCGCGCCACGCTTCATCTGCGCCAGGCGCTCGGCATTCAGCAGCCCGCTTGTTTGCGGGGTCTGGGGCAACATGCAGACGAGAATGTCGCTATCGCCCAGGATATCCGGCAACGCGGCTAGGCCGGCCGAGGTCTCGATACCCTCCACCGACTTCAGCGTGTTGGACCAGCCGCGCACGCGATAGCCTTGCCGGGCGCATTCAAGCGCCGCGGTCAGTCCGAGTTCGCCAAGGCCCAGAATGCCGACGGTGACGGTCTCGGGATCGCGCGGATGAATATAATGCCAGCGGCGCTCGCGCTGGGCGCGCTCGAGGGCCGGAATGTCGCGCGCATGGCGCGTCACGGCGAACAGCACATAGCCAGCCATCATCCGCGCCATCTTCGGATCGGAGAGGCGCGTGATCGGAACCTCCGGCAGATCGTCACGCCCGACCAGCGCGTCGACGCCGGCGCCGAGATTGACGACGAGGCCAAGATTGGGATAGCGCGCAAAGAAGCCATGCGGCGGCTTCCAGACAAGGGCCTGCCCTACGCGCGCGGGATCGGTGATATCATCTGCCTGACGCAGATCGATCCCCTCCACCGCCAGCGCCGCACGCCACGTCTCGAAGTCATCGAAGGCGCTGTAGAACGCCATCACCTCCAACGTCATTGCGCGGCCTTTTCGGCGATCAGACGCGACACTGCAGTCAGCGCCAGTTCATAGCCGAGCGCGCCAAGCCCGGCGATGACGCCTGTTGCAGCACGCGACACATAGGAGTGATGGCGAAACGGCTCGCGCTTCCAGATATTGCTCATATGCGCCTCGATGATCGGCCCCTCGAAAGCGAGCAACGCATCGAGGATCGGTACCGACGAGTAAGTGAGACCGGCGGCATTGATGACGATCCCCTCGGCCTTCTCCCTCGCCTCCTGAATCCAATCGACCAGAACGCCCTCGTGATTGGACTGGCGGAAATCAACGGTCAAGCCGAGCGGAGCCGCGTGGTCTTCACAGCGCTTCTTGATCGAGACGAAACTCTCGCGGCCATAGGTGCCGCTTTTGTCCAGCCCATAAAGATTGGCATTGGGACCATTGAGGAAATAGACAACTGGAGACGTCATGACCGCGCTTTCATGTGTCTGGAGGGCAATCGGCTCGAGTGGCAAGACCGAACCGGGAGAAAATACCAACGAACGAGCGACGTCGGATGATCCCAGATGCTCACCCCTTCGCCAACAGGACGCATGCAGCTACGCATCGACGCAGCGCATCCGCAAATTGAACCTTAGAGAGACCTGCCTCATTGCAGAAATCAAAAGAACCTATGCGGTTCGACGGATTTCAGTATGATTCAGAGGTTGCTGTTGCCGCAGATGAAAAGCCCGGAGGCGCCACCGTCCGCCGCCCGGCAAAATGCGCGAAGCGACCAATTGAAGGAAACCGACAGAAGAAGGAAACCGGCCGAAAAAATCGGTCCGGATCAGATGCGGTGCACGGTCGGCATCCGGCTAATGCATTGGCGCGTGTTTCAAGGAATCCCTGATTTCGCGCCAGATGCTCACGCACCAGCTTCTCGCTCTATGGGTCAACGCATTTCTCAAGATTCACTCTCGCTACCGCTCTATCTCCTTAGAGTGATGAGCAAGAGTTGTGCCAACAACAATACTAAGAAAGCGGCGGCAGGTGTAAACTAACGTGGCAGCCCGCCTCCTCCAGTGGCTCGCGTTTCTATTCGTCGTCCAGCATGCCGCGGTACTGAGCGGCACTGTTCGAGCTGCTTTGCCTTTTCGATCACGCTGGTCATCCAACTGCGCGAGGTTGGATCGCCGTTGCCACCGCTGTAAGCGGCCCCTCGGGCTTTGCGCGGGCCGCCTCGGCGAATCTGCAAGCATCTGACAGCTCGACTGTATTTTAACCTATTCAATCTACAGTTGACCAAAGACTCGTCAGAAGTTGAGTAGTTCGGCGCGACGCCGCCAGACGGAACAAGACATGCTTGCAAATCTGAGCCTGAAGGCCCGCATTACAGCAGCACTCGCAGTGTCTGCGGCAGCAACCGCCCTCGCCGTGCTTTTCGGGGCCATGTGGATCATCGGTGGCATCGTCGATCGGGCCGATCGTAGTGAACTGCAAAGCAACTACGATGCCCTGCAGTCGCGATTGATGCAGGAATCCCGCCGGGCCGCGGCCATGAGCGCCGTGGTAGCAACCATTCCGGCGGTGCAGGACGCGGTCGCACGTAACGATCGCGACGCGCTGTTGCAGTTATTCGGACCGGGCTTTGCCCAGCTCAAGTCGGACTATGGCGTCGACCAGTTTCAATTCCATACGCCTGCGGGATTGTCCCAGTTCCGGGTGCATCAACCTGCCAAGTTCGGCGACGATCTGACCGGCTTCCGCAAGACTGTGGTCGTGGCCAACGCGACAATGAAACCCGTTGTTGGCCTGGAAGGCGGCGTCGCCGGCCTCGGCATTCGCGGCGTCGTGCCGGTTGCACAGAAAGGCAAACATCTCGGCACCGTCGAGTTCGGGTTGACGTTCGGACAGGGCTTCTTCGACGAGTTCAAGCGCGCGCGCAACGTCGACGTCGCATTCTATCTTGCGGGAAATGAGGGCTTCAAGACATTCGGCGGCACGCTCGGCAGCACAACGTTTTTTGATGCCGACGCCTATCGCAGCGCCACCAATGGCAGCTTCATCGTCCGCCAGGGCGAGATGAAGACGACACCCGTGGTCGCGCTGCTCGGCCCGATCAAGGATTTCTCCGGCCAGTCGATCGGCGCCGTCGAGATCGTCATGGACAACAGCGAATATGCGGCGTCCATCGCGCACGCGCGTCTGCTGGCCGCCGGCATCGCAGCGATCTGTCTGGTGCTGGCTGTCGCCGGCGGCCTTCTGATTGCCCGCGGCATTTCACGGCCAATTCTTGCCATCACGCAGGCGATGCGCGAACTCGCCGAAGGAAATCTGTCGGTCGCCCTGCCGCAACATCGCGGCAAGGACGAAGTCGGCCAGATGGCGCAGGCGGTCGAGGTCTTCAAGCAGAACGCGATCCGGGTCAGCCACTTTCAGGCTGACCAGGATGCGAGCGCTGCACGCGCCGAGCAGGAAAAACGCGCGATCTTCGCCTCGCTCGCCGACAGCTTCGAGGGCAATGTCCGCAAGGTCGTCGACCACGTATCATCGGCCGCAGCAGACATGCAGAACACGGCGCAGTCGATGTCGTCGGTGGTCGAACAGTGCCGGATCCAGTCCAACGAAGTCTCCGATGCATCATTGTCGGCCACCGACAATGTGCAGACCGTCGCTGCAGCGTCGGAAGAGCTGTCGTCCTCGATCGGCGAGATCAACCGGCAACTGGCGCAATCTTCCGCCGCGGTCGGAAAGGCTGCCGACAGCGGACGGCGCTCCAATGCACGCATGCAGAGTTTGGCCGCCGCGGCCCAGAAGATCGGCGAGGTCGTCGCCTTGATCAATCACATCGCCAGCCAGACCAATCTTCTGGCGCTGAATGCCACGATTGAGTCGGCGCGCGCCGGCGAGGCCGGGAAGGGATTTGCGGTCGTGGCGGGTGAAGTCAAATCGCTGGCGACCCAGACCGCCAAGGCGACCGAGGAAATCCGCGCCCAGATCGCATCCATCCAGGGCGAGACCAACGCTGCGGTGGAGGAGATCCAGGCGGTCTGCGCCACCATCGACGAGGTCGACAAGATCTCGTCGGCCATTGCTGCAGCCATTGAAGAACAGGGTGCCGCAACGCAAGAGATTGCCCGCAATGTCAATCAGGCAGCGGCGCGTACCGACGACGTGTCTCGTAATATCTCCAGCGTAACGTCGGGCATTTCCACGACCGGCTCCGCCGCGCAGGAGGTGCTGGGCTCGGCGACAAAACTCGCGTCGCAATCGGAAGTGCTGCGCAACGAGGTCGACCGCTTCCTGGCGAGCATCAGGGCCGCCTGAGAAGCGACAGCGCTTTAGCCGCCCTTCTTGCCGTCCGCCGCAAACTGCTTCAGGAACGCGGTGAGATCCTTGATCTCCTGCTCGTTCTTGATGCCGGCAAAGCTCATCTTGGTGCCGGGGATCTTGCCCTTCGGGTCCTTGATGTAATCGGTGAACACCTGATCATCCCAGATCAGGCCGGAAGTCTTGTTGGCGTCGGAATAATTATAGCCAGCAACAGTGCCGGATTTGCGCCCGAACAGACCGTTCAGGATCGGCCCCACGGTGTTCTTCGCGGTCTCGCCGACCTGATGGCAGGCGCGGCACTTGTTGAAGGACTTCTCCCCGGCTGCAACATCCTGCGCCATGGCATTGGTTGTCATCAGTGCGAACGACAAAGCGAGCAGCGAAAAGCGGAGCGTCATCCTGGTCAAACCTCGATTGTGGTGATTGTCGTGGCGTGTCCACGCGGGCAGCAAGTCAAGAATGCCGTCGCACTACTCGACCTTGGGGCCGGACTTGCCGTCAGGCGTGACGTCGATGGACATGGCCCGCCCGGTCACCTTCGGCACCGGCCGGCAATCCTTCATGCACGGGTTCTTGTTCCAGAACTGCTTCTCGGACGTCTCGCGGTCATCCTCGAAAAATGCTGCAGCATTCGGCATCTTGATCGACGTGAAGTTCTTCTCGTTGAGTTCGAATTTCTCGTCCTTGACGATATCGTTCATGCTGAGAATGTAGGCCGTCAGCGCATAGACCTCGTCATTGGTCAGCGACTGCGCATTGCCATAGGGCATCGCGCGCTTGATGTAGTCGAACACGGTGGAAAGGTCGGGCCAGAACGAGCCGACGGTCTTGTCCGGCCGGTCCGCCTTCAATGTGCCGGCACCGCCGGCAAGCACCGGCCATCGACCGACGCCCTGTCCGAATTCGCCGTGACAGGACGCACACTTCTCCTGAAACAGATCGTCGCCCTGCTTCACGGTGCCCTTGCCGACCGGAAGACCACGCCCGTCCGGCCGCACGTCGGTGTCCCAGGCCGCGATTTCCTCAGCCGTGGCCGCACGGCCAAGCCCGAGCTTCGCAGTAGGCTTGGTTACGTCGCGGCCCGCCATCTGCTGGGCCACGCTTGGCGCAGTCGTGCCGCCGAGCAGACATGCCGCCAGCACCAGTATCAGCGCGTTAGCCGATTTCGACATTTTCAGTCTCCCCGCCCGAACGCACCAGCCAGGTCTGAATGCCGTTATTGTGGTAGATCGAATTGACGCCACGCACCTTGCGCAGCTCGTCCTTCGACGGCTGCACATAGCCGGTGGAGTCGATGGCGCGAGACTGGATCATCAGCTCCTGTCCGTTCCAGTCGAAATCCACATAGAAGCGCACCACGGACTTGTCGAAGACCGGACCATCGATGCGCGCGGTCTGCCAGTTGCGCCCGCCATCCAGGGATACATCGACGCGCTTCACCGTGCCGCGGCCGGACCAGGCCAGCCCGCTCAGCACATTGCGTCCCTTGTGTTTCAGCGGCGCCTGCGGCGATGGATTGGTCACCACCGACTTCGCGTCCATCACGAATGTATGCTTGCGAGAATTTCCGTCGGCCAGCAGATCCGTGTATTTCGACGTCTCCTCGCGGGTCTGCCACGGCTGGTCACCGACCTCGATGCGGCGCAACCACTTGACCCACAGATTGCCTTCCCAGCCGGGAATGACCGCGCGCAGCGGATAACCCTGCTCAGGACGCAGTGCCTCACCATTCATGGCGAAAGCGATCATGACATCGTTCAGCGCCTTCTCGATTGGCAGCGAACGATTCATGCCGGCGGAATCGGCGCCTTCCAGCATCAGCCACTTGGCATTCGGCTTCAGCCCGGCCTCATCCAGCAACACCTTCAAAGGCACGCCGGTATACATCACGTTATGGATCATGCCGTGCGTGAACTGACAGCCGTTGAGCTGGCTGCCGCGCCATTCCATGCCGGAATTGGCCGCGCATTCGAGGAAGTACACCTTGTTAACGCGCGGCATCCGCTTGATGTCGTCCATGGTGAACACCAGCGGCTTGTCGATCATCCCGTTGATCATCAGGCGATGATCCGCCGGATTGATCTCGGCCACGCCGCCGTGATGACGCTCGAAGCACAGGCCGGACGGCGTGATGATGCCCTCGAGGTCGTGCAGTGGCGTGAAGTTGACCGAGGACTCCGCCGACGCGGTGAGCCAGGGAACGTCGCGCCGGATCACATTCTTCTCGAACTTCGAGGGGACGCCGTAAGGATGCTTGTCCACGCCATCGCCGAGATAGCGCTGCCAGTCCTGCACGTCGGTGATGAGTGCTTCGGATTTCGCCGTCTCGCCTGCAAGTGCGGGGATCGCCGACAATGCGGCGCCTGCGCCGGCCAGGCTTGCCGCGCCGAGAAAGCGGCGGCGATTGAGCGTTTCTGCTGATGTTCGATCAGTCATGCGACAAGCTTTCCTGTCTCTGCAATGCGACGTCTGAATCAGGCCCCGGTCACCTTGACCGCGGTGTTGGGTTCGATCCTGACGGTAGAGACCTTCGCCACATGCGCCGCGACCACGTCCCAGATCGGCGGTCCCTGCGTGTTCTCGTTGATGCTGGCCCAGCCCGAGACCGTGTAGGTCTTGCTCGCCTCGATCGGTTTGCCGGACTTCAGGTGGGTCATCGCGGAAATGCGCGATCCCATCGGTCTGGAAATATCGATCGCATAGCCCATGCCGCCCATGCGGACCATGTCGCCGCCGCCCTGGAAATACGGATCGGGATGGAAGATGTTATCGGCGACATCCTCCAGCACTTCCTTGATCTGCGTGCCGGTCATCTGGTTGCGATAACAATTCGGATAGGTGATCGCGGTGGCGTTGGTGATCTGCTCCCAGGTGATCGCATCGCCGGGGATCAGCGTGCCGCCCCAGCGGAATCCCGGCGACAGCACGATCTCCGCATCGCGCTCGGACATCATGGCGTTGCAGATCAGATCGTCGAAGGTGCCGTTGAAATTGCCGCGGCGATACAGCAGCGAATCCGTCCTGCCGATCTCGCGTGCCAGATCCTTGGCGAAAGGTGCCCTCACCTTCTCCACCAGCGCAGTCATCGCCGCATCAGGTTTGATGGCATCGGCGAAGACCGGCATCAGCTTGAAGCGGATATCGGAGACCTTCTTGTCCTTCACCTCGATATCGAGGCGCGACACGAACTTGCCATGCGAGCCGGTTGCGACCAATACCGTGTTGCCGACCTTGATCAGGCCGGGCATGGCGTCATGGGTGTGCGCCGTCAGGATAACGTCGAGCCCCTTCACGCGGCCGGCCAGCTTGCGATCGACGTCGAAACCGTTATGCGACAGCAGCACCACGATGGAGGCGCCGGCAGCGCGCGCTTCGTCGACCTGCTTCTGGATATCTTCCTCGCGAATACCGAATTCCCAGTTCGGGAACATCCAGCGCGGATTGGCAACGGCCGTGCGCGGCAGTGCCTGACCGATCACGGCAATAGTGGCGCCACCGCGCTCGAACATCTTGCGCGCCTCGAACACCGGCTCCTGCCATTCGTTGTCGCGAATGTTCTGCGCGAGGAAGGCGAAGGGGGCGCTATCGGCGATCTGCTTGACGCGTTCGGCGCCATAGGTGAATTCCCAATGGCCGACCATGGCATCGAGCTTCAGAGCCGACATCACATCGACCATGTCCTGCGCCTTGGTCTGCAGTGACGTCCAGCTGCCCTGCCAGCTATCGCCGCCATCCAGCAACAGCACCTTGTCGTCGCCGCGCTCGGCGCGCACGGCGCCGATCAGCGTGGCGATACGGTCCATGCCGCCCATGCGGCCATAGTTCTTTGCAAGCGCGACAAAGTCATCGGCCGTCAGCCCGAAGGCATCGGCCGAGCCGGCTGCGATCTTGAAGTAGTTGCGAAACTCGGCATCCGTGAGATGCGGCGGCATGCCCTTCACTTCGCCGACGCCGAGATTCACCGATGGTTCGCGGAAGTGCAGCGGCATCAATTGCGCGTGGGTGTCAGCGACGTAGAGTATCGTCACCGTACCCAGCGGATCGAACCGCAGAATATCGGCCTGCGTCAAACGCTGCTGCGCCGCAGCGCGGCCGAGCGGGCCAAGGCCGCTTCCGATCGTCAGCGCAGACGCAGCCGCCGTCGCTTGCAGGAAATCCCGCCTCGATATCATGATCCACCTATGATCCCTTCCGGTATGGAAGGGTGAATGTTCAGAAGAACGTCAGATCCAGGATCTGCGATTCCAAGATCTGCGATTCAAAGTCTGCAATCCGTCAGGCCACGGTCAGCTTGTTGGTTGCGACATAGTCGGAGCCGTCGTCATCCTTCCAAGTGAAGGTGAATTCGCCGGACTCGGCAGCCTTGTAGAAAAACGACTGATAGGGATTGGCCGAGATGGCGGGATTCCAGTCGGCCTCGAACACCGTCTTGCCGTTGAAAGCCGCGGTGAACTTGTTGATGATCTTGCGCGGCACGACCTTGCCGGCCGCATCCTTGCGCTGGCCGGATTCCATTTCGTGAGAGATCAGCGTCTTGATCTCGATCAGCTCGCCCGGCTTGGCCTGGGTCGGAACGCGAACGCGCGGGGTTGGTTTGGTTGCCATGGGAAAGTCCTCGCCTGATAAATCTGTTCTGTGAACGAAGCTGCGCGACTAGCCGCCGCAGCCGCCGATCGTGACTTTCACATTGGCCTTGGCCATGTGCAGCTTGCCGTTGGACATTTCGGCGATGCAGACGATGTTCTGGGTTTCCGCAAGACGCATGCGGGTCGATGCCGAGGCCTTGCCGCAAGCCGGCGTGAACCGGTAGCTGACGACGGCCGGCAACGGATTGCCCTCGGCGAACACATGCACCGACTTGACGTAATCGGCGTCGGTCATCGGGCTTTCGACATCGACATTGACCGGGACCACAAGGCCGTTCTCGGCGATCTCGGGCACGTCGAGCTTGATCTTGCCGCTTTCGAATTTCTTGTCGCCATACAGCTTCTTGATTTCGGCGGCGACGGCCTGCTCGTCGGCCAGCGACAGTCTGGGAGCAAGGATTGCTGCGAGACCGGCGATCGCGGCCATGGCCAGCGTTTCGCGACGGGTCTTCTCGACCGACTTCAGAACCATGAGTGTATCCTCCTGCGGGATTTGGACGATCCCTTTACAATAGTATCGCTTGACGATTCCAAGTCTGATCTATCTTATCTGGGACATATCATTATATTCTTTTTCTTGAATGTAAAGATCTGAAATGCACAGCTGCCGCAGAGACGGCGATGTGGGAGGGGACAAATGAGGAAGACCGCCATCCGGTCAGCAGCAGCGGCCATTCTGGTACTCTGCGCGGGCACCTTCGGCGTTTGCGCCCAGGACGCCAGCGAGAAAGAGATCGAACGCTATCGCGAGATGATCTCGGACCCGATGTCCAATCCCGGCTATCTCGCCGTTGACCGCGGCGAAGCGCTGTGGGGCGAAGCCCGCGGCACCAAGAATGTTTCGCTCGAAACCTGCAATCTCGGTCTCGGCGCCGGCAAGCTCGAAGGCGCCTTCGCGCAGTTGCCGCGCTACTTCGCAGATGCCGACAAGGTCATGGACCTCGAGCAGCGCCTGTTGTGGTGCATGCAGAACATTCAGGGACTTGATACCAAGGATGTCATCGCACGGCGCTTTTCAGGCCCGGGCCGCGCATCCGACATGGAAGACCTCGTCGCTTACATCGCCAACAAATCGAACGGCATGAAGATCAACATTCCGCTGAGCCATCCCAAGGAACAGGAGATGGTGGCGGTCGGCGAAGCGCTGTTCTATCGCCGCGGCGGCGTCAACGATTTCTCCTGCGCCACCTGCCATGCCGACGAAGGCAAGCGCATCCGGCTGCAGGGATTGCCGAACTTCTCCAAGCCCGGCAAGCCGGCGCAGGAAACCATGGGCGGCTGGCCGACCTATCGCGTCTCGCAGGGCGCGCTGCGCACCATGCAGCATCGGTTGTGGGATTGCTTCCGTCAGCAACGCTGGCCCGTGCCGGAATACGGCTCGGACGTCATAACCGCCCTCACCTCTTTCCTGCAGAAACAAGCGGTGGCCGGCGAACTCAACGTCCCATCGATCAAGCGATAAGGAGCCCGGGATGAAACGCATTTTGACACTTGCCGCGCTCGTTCTCGCAGCAGGCTTCTCGACGACGACTGCATCAGCGCAAACCGCCAAGGCGCCGGATCCAGCTCTCGTCGATGCCTATATGAAATCCACCTTCGGCAAGGCGCCGCCAGAATGGCAGGCGCGCATCGAGCCGGACGAAACGCTGAAGACCTGCAACTCCTATCACAATGAAGTTCCCAGCGCCGAGGCCGAAAAGATCACCGCGCGCGAAATGGCGCGGGTGGTGTATCCCGCCGACGGCAAATTCCTCGGCAACTGGAAGGAAGGCGCCAAGATCGCCAATAACGGTCGCGGCGGCCAGTTCTCGGATCCACCTGACACTGTCAGCGGCGGCAACTGCTACGCCTGTCATCAGATGGAGCAGAAGGAAGTCAGCTACGGCACGCTCGGGCCGAGCCTGACCAATTACGGCAAGGACCGCAAATACGATCCGCAGGAAATCAAGAACGCCTTCACCAAGGTCTACGACTCGCAAGCCGTGTTCGCCTGCTCCAACATGCCGCGCTTCGGCGTCAACAAGGTACTGAGCGAGCAGCAGATCAAGGATATCGTGGCTTTCCTGTTCGATCCGGAATCGCCGGTCAACAAGTAACCGAAGCTGAGAGGGAATCGACATGACGATGCGAAACGCATGGATTGCCGTCGTCCTGTCGATGCTCGCATCATCTGCAGTGAGGGCCGAGGAAGCCGTCGTCAGCTACAAATCCCTCGGACTTGAGGTGGCGCTCGACGCCGCGCGTGCGGCGCTAAAGGAGTGCCAGAAGCGCGGTTACCAGGTCGCCGTTGCCGTGGTCGATCGCTTCGGCACGCCGCAAGTCCTGCTGCGCGATCGCTTTGCCGGGCCGCACACGCCACCGACGGCGACCGGAAAAGCATGGACCTCCGCGACCTTCCGCAACAGCACCACCGAACTCAACGCGATCAGCCAGCCCGGCATGATGCAAGCCGGGCTGCGCAACCTGCCGAATGTCGTGATCATTGGTGGCGGCATGATGATCGAAGGCGGCGGTGCAATGCTGGGCGCCATCGGCGTATCGGGTGCCCCCGGTGGCGATGCCGACGAGGCCTGCGCCAAGGCGGGCATTGCCGCGATCCAGGACAAACTTGATTTCTGAGAGTGTGTTTGAGAGAAGCGGGGGATGTAGGTCTTGTCCGCGACCCATTGCACAAGGCGACCGGCATAGTCGCCATCGGCGAAGATGCGGACGATGAGCGGATAGCGCCTACATGAGGCTTTGAGCGGCAGCTTGCCGCCGTCGCGATCAGGGCCAGAGTGCGTCGGTCAGCTGTGTATCGTAGCCTCGCCGCGCTGGTTTCTCTTCGGCATATCGCGTCGGCTCGCGCCGTTGGTCCGACGCCCGATGAATCACGATAAACGCGAATTGAGAAGTGTAGGCTTTAAGCGCGTTGAGAAGCATGCTTCATTAGAAAACAGTCAGCTTTTTAAATACGCTCTGAGACACACTAGGCTTATGCATCAAATCGCTCGCTCAATGCGCCTGTGGGCAATGTGCTGCGCCTTTGTGCTTCTACTCATCCACGGGTTCACGACAACAACGCCCGCTGCACCGATCAACTTTCCGGACGTGTCGTGGGAGGAGATCCCCGAGTCGGAATTGGGGAGCACCTGCCGCGACGATCTCAAGACCGCCCGCGACTACGTGCGCACGCTGGACACGACGGCCCTGATGGCCGTGCAGGACGGTCGCGTGCTGTTGAGCGAAGGCCCGGTCCAGACTGTCAGCATTGTGTTCTCGGTGCGAAAGAGCGTGCTGTCGATGTTGTACGGCAAGTACGTGGCGAGCGGCACTATCAACCTCGATCGCACGCTGGCTGACTTGGGGATCGACGATGTCGGCGGCCTGCTACCCACGGAGCAACAGGCAACGCTGCGCGACTTGCTCACCTCACGCTCGGGTGTCTACCACGCGGCCGCCAACGGTGGCGATGATGCAGCTGCCGCACCGCCGCGCGGATCGCAAACGCCGGGCAGGTACTTTCTTTATAACAATTGGGACTTCAACGCGGCCGGCACCGCCTTCGAGCGCCTGACCGGGCGCGGCATTTACCAAACATTTGCTGACGATCTCGCCACGCCCCTGCAGCTCGAAGATTTTGACCTCATCCGCCATGCGCACAGTGGAAACGCCCGACGATCAGAGCATTTAGCCTATCCCTTCTTCCTATCCACACGCGACATGGCACGCCTAGGCTACCTGATGTTGAGCCGGGGCAACTGGCACGGACAGCAACTGGTTCCGGCCGACTGGGTGGCAGAGATAACGCGGCAGACAACGCCCGCCGCACTGATGCACCCGTCCCGCACGGCGCGACGCGGATTCGGGTATGGCTATCTGTGGTGGCTCCTTGAAGAGCCGCCGGGCTCGCCATTGAACGGCGCCTACATGGCGTGGGGCGTCCACGGTCAATACATCCTCGTCATCCCCAAAAAGGCGATGGTCGTCGCACACAAGCGCCAAGTGCCAGTGGCGGGGAATTGGAACGTCAGCTGGGTCGGCCCACGCGAGTTCCTGCATGTCGCCCGCATACTGGCCGCCGCCCCTTGTCGGGCGGGCGAGACTCGCTGAGGCCATGCACGCAATCTGGTTCGACCTTCTTTTGTTAGCCGGACCCTTTTCTCAAACACGCTCTAAGCTTGATTTCGCCTACGCCTGCTTTTTCAGCCACTCCGGAAACGTTGCCGTCTCGTAGCCCTTCTGGCGCACGTAACGGAACATCGCGAGAAACTCCACCGGCTCCAGGAGTCCGGGCATCCGCGCGACTTCCCGCGCCTGCCCGCTTTTCGATGCCAGTCCCGCGACGGTCTCCGGAAAGAACTGGATCGTCGGCGTGAAGCGAATGCCGTAGGATTCGCCGAAGGTCTTCTCGCCGCGCTTGCGGCCATCGAAATCCGTCACCTCACGTGCGCCGATGTGATTGAGATGCAGGATCTCGAAATTGTCGCGGATATAGGTCTCGATCTTCGGATCGGTCATGTAGCTCTCATGCATGCGCTTGCAGGCGGGACAGCCCTTGAGCCCCCACATGATCGCGAAGCGCTTGCCCTTGGCGGTCGCGCCAGCCAGATCTTCGGAGAGATCGAGAAAGCTCTCCAGATACCAGTCCATCTGATAGAGCCCGTCGTCGCCGAGCGTCGCTTTCGCAGATGCCGGCGCCGTTCGTAATCCGAGCATGCCGATACCGAGTGCGGCAAGCGCATGCCGTCGGGTGATCACACCAGCTACCTCAGACATTCGATCCTCCCGATCCGCATCACCCGACCGTACCAAAGGCCGGAAAGGTCTCCAGCAACCAACCTGAAATGCGCGGCATTGCGCCAGTCAAAAACAGAACGCCGGTCAGGACAAGACCGGCACCGATCACCTTCTCGATAGCCAGCATATGCTGACGCAGCCGCACCATCAGCCGCATGAAAGGTGCCGAAAACAGCGACGCCAGCATGAAGGGAATGCCGATGCCGAGCGCGTAGGCCGCAAGCAGAAGCGCGCCCTGCGCCGGTGCGCCTTCAGCACCTGCGACCATTAGAATGGCAGCCAGCACCGGCCCGACGCAGGGCGTCCATCCGAAAGCGAAGGCAAGCCCGACCAGATAGGCACCGAGAAATCCCGCCGGCTTGCGCACGGCCTGAAAGCGCGCCTCGCGAAACAACAGCCCGATCCTGAAGACGCCCAGAAAGTGCAGCCCGAGAATGACGATCAGCAGACCGGCGATGATGCCCAGTGTCTCGAAATGCGCCGTGATCGCCTTGCCGATCAGCGATGCCGATGCGCCCAGAGCGACGAAGACCGTCGCAAACCCCAATACGAACGCAAAGGACAATGCGACCACGCGTCTATTCGGTCGCCAGCCGGCCTGACCACCGCGATCGTCGAGTTCGTCCAGGCTGACACCTGCCAGAAAGCAGAGATAGGGCGGCACCAGCGGCAGAACGCATGGCGACAGGAACGACAACAGCCCTGCGCCCAGGGCACCAAGGAACGAGATTGACGACACCACGGCGGATCCGGTTCTGGCATAAATATTCGAATTCGTGTATGTGTAACACATGACGTGGAAATTGCCTCTGAAAACCTCGTTGATCGCAACTTTGTTGGTGATGACTGCGGCGCTGTCGCCGTGCATCGCTGATGCGTCCGAGCTACTGATGTTCGAACGCGATGGCTGCGTCTGGTGCGCGCGCTGGAATCGCGAAATCGCTCCTGTCTACGACAAGACCGATGAAGCCAAGCTTCTTCCGCTGCGCCGCATCGATATGGATCGCGACAAATCGCCGGGCGTCGCACTGGCGTCCCCGGTGCGTTTCACACCGACCTTTCTGATCGTGGACAACGGCCGCGAGATCGGCCGCATCACCGGCTACATGAACGACGAATCCTTCTGGAGCCTGCTCGGGAAGTATGCTGCCAGACTGACCACCTCACAGCCCAACGCCAATCGTTCCTGATCCTCTTCAAACATTCGCGGGATACGCGCGCTGCCATGGCCTCCATCATTCCATCCGAACTCGAAGACGAACTGCGCGACGGCGCGGAATACTCGCCCGAACTCGACCAGTTGATGCGCAAGGCCCGTAAGGCCAGCAACTTCCTGAAAGCGATCTCGCACGAAAACCGCCTGCTGCTGTTGTGTCTGCTGGCGGAGCGGGAGCGGTCGGTATCCGAACTGGAAAACATCCTGTCGCTGCGGCAGTCAGCGGTGTCCCAGCAACTCGCGCGTCTGCGCTACGACGGCATGGTGGAGACCCGCCGCGACGGCAAGACGATCTATTACAGCCTGGCCAATGACGACGTGCGAAGCGTCATCTCGGTCATCTATGATATTTTCTGCGCCACACCGGCGCCGACCAAGAAAAAATAACGCCGCCGATCCGGCAGGCGGAGGAGCGCGGCCCGTAAGGCCAGCGCGCCTCACATCGGGAGGAAACCCATGCAGAACATGTCTGCTTGGTTATCGGCGCTGGCTGGCTTTGCCATCGGCGTTGCTGCGGGATTTGCCGCACGACGCGCGCGCCTTTGCACGTTTGGCGCGATTGAAGACGCGTTGATGGGCGGTGACAACCGTCGCCTCAAGATTTTCGGTCTGGCGCTTGGCGTCGCCATGCTCGGCACCCAGGCACTGATCCTGTCCGGCTTTCTCGCGCCAGAACACACCACTTACGTTCCCACCGCATTGCCCCTCATTGCGATCGTCATCGGCAGCATCATGTTCGGCACCGGCATGGCGATGGTCGGCACCTGCGGCTTCGGCTCGCTGGTCCGGCTCGGCACCGGCGATCTCAGGAGCCTGATCGTGATCCTCGTGCTGGGTGCGACAGCCTATGCGACCTTGCGCGGACTGTTCGCCGATCTTCGCATTGGCGTGCTTGAGCAGCTATCGATCCGCATGCCGAACGGCATACGCTCGGACTTTGCATCGCTGCTGACGCAAGCGACCGGCCGCGATCTGCGCGTGCCGCTCGCCATCATTGTCGGCAGCGGCCTCTGTTGGCTGGCACTCAGCGACAAACGTCTGCGCCGCGCCCCGCGCCTGCTCACTGCCGGCGTCGCACTCGGATTGCTCACGATTGCCGGCTGGATCGTTACGGTGGGATTGAACGACGATTTCGTGGGGCCGCCGCGCCCGCAAAGCCTGACATTCGTATCGACGATCGGAAAGGCACTGTATGCCGGGGTTCTGAATGTCGCGAACTTCGCCGATTTCGGCGTCGGCAGCGTGTTCGGCGTCATTGCCGGTGCCTGGGCTGCAGCGTGGTTCGCCGCCGAACTGCGCTGGGAAGCCTTCGACGACGATCACGAAATGCGCCGCCATCTCGTCGGCGCCTGCCTGATGGGTATCGGCGGCATCCTGGCCGGCGGCTGCACCATCGGTCAGGGCATTACCGCGGGATCGATGCTGGCGCTGTCCTGGCCAATTGCCGTCGGCGGCATGGTGCTCGGCGCGCGCATCGGCATCGCTATCCTGGTCGATGGCTCGCCGCGCGACCTCATCCAGCGCAACTGGCTGCTGCTCGCGCGGAAAGCGCCGCCGTCCAAGTAGTCATAGTGTTTTCGAGCGAAGTGGAGACCGGTTCGCGTCAAGAAAACGCGTCAAAACAAAAAGGCCAGAGCCCGGTTCTGATTCAATCAGAACCGGGCTGTAGCGTCAGGGCTTGAGGTAGCTCCAGCCGGCTTCCTGCAGCTCAATCAGCCGGACAGCGCCCGATGGCACCACCGTCGCCTCGGATACGACGCTGATCGCCTTGCCCTCACGCTTCTCCATGCCCTCTTTGGTATTTCCGCAGGCGATGAATTTGACGCTGGACGGGAAGCTCGCATCGACGATCTGCTTGATGCGGTCTTTCACCGGCGAGGTGTCGTCGCGCAGCATGTGCAAGCCCGGACCGTAGGTGACGATCTCGATCTGCACGTCCTCATTCTTGGCCTTGTAGAACTCCATGACATTGGTCGCGTTGTTCAGCGCCAGATTCATCAGAGCCGGATCGTTCTGATTGACCTGAATGGCGACACGATGCTGCTTCACATCCGCGGCATGGCCGACTGAGGCGATCAGCGCAAATAGGACGGCTCCGGCAATTGATCTCAACAATGATCGCATCTCAAAACTCCTTTTCCAGGGACGTACAATTTCAGGGCCGCACGATCGTGAAACCGCGCTCTGTCAGATCCAGCAAATGACCGACACCGACCTGCACTTCCACCGCATGCGGATTGAGCGCCGGTCGCTTGCCGGTGTCGCGCTCGATGGTATCCAGCGTATTGCCGCAGACGCTGAAGCGCACGCCCTGGGTCACCAGACTATTGACCAGCGCACGATGTTCGTTGGTGTCGCGCAGCAGATCGATGCCGGGGCCGAACGTGACCACCTCAACCGCCACCTTGTCCGGTCCATAGGCTTTCAGGAGATTGCTGGCGACGCTGAGAACGAGACGTTCTTTCTTCGGATCGGAATCCGACAGCTGCAATGCGATGAAATGCTCGGCGAAGGGCTTGTCCGGAGCGGCATCCTGTTTGGCGGGCCGTGTCTGCGCAGCGAGCGGCGGCGTCGCACATAGCACCAGCGCAAGAACCGACAGACAGAAAAACAGTCTTCGCTTAGTCATCGCGCGCAAAACCTCTGACGATCAGAGGATTGATTAGCAATCACCCTGCGCCGGCGCAATCAAACTCACAAAGCGTATGTGGAGCCTCTTATTGCGCCGCAAACGCCGGACGCAGCGCCAGACCGCGGATCGCAACTGCAGCGCCCGCAAAGATGCCGGCGACGGCCACAAAGGATGGCAGCGCGAGCGTGGACAAGCCCGTCAGCCCCTGCCCGATCGAGCAGCCATAGGCCATCGCGCCGCCGATCCCCATCAGCGCCGCGCCGGCCATCGAGCGGCCGGTATGACGCGCGGAGGTGTAGCCCTCGAATTCAAACCGGCCTGTCAGCAGCGCGGTCAGCAGACTGCCGACGAACACACCCGCAACAAGTGCAATTCCGAAATTCAGCGTCATGCCCGTCGACAGCATGATGAATTGCAGCGTATCGGCCGCCGGCGACACGAATGTGAGCGACGCCACCGGAATCGGATCGAACTCATCCGCTCCAAGCCAGCCGGTCGCCAGCCAGCCCGCGACCACCAGCAGGCCCATCACCAATCCTGCCACGAGCTGCCCCGGCGAACGCCGAAGCTCGCGATGCGACAATGCGAAGACCAGCAGCGCGCCGCCGACGATCAGCGTTGCCGCGATACGCGCGGTCGCTTCGTGCAGACCTAGAGTTCCAAGCAGCGCCGGCACTGAATTCGCACCCGGCGTCATCTGCGTCCATTGCAGCATCGACAGCCGCATCGGTGCGAGCAAGCCCTTCAAGGTCATCTGCGCAGTGACGCCGATAACCGCGATCACGACCAGCGATCTCAGATTTCCCTTGCCGAGCAACACCAGTGCACGTGACGCACAGCCATTCGACAGCACCATGCCGAGGCCGAACAACAGTCCGCCGATGAAGATCAACGGCGCCGAGAATGACGGCTGCAGGTAAAGCGACTTCGCGATCTCGACCACGCCGATGCCGGCGACGAACTGCGTACCGAACACGGCAACGGCAAGCGCGAGCGCATAACTTCGGATCTTTCGTCCGTCGTCATGCGCCCACCAGTCGCGCAGGCCGCTCATGAGGCAAAAACCGCTCAGCAAACCGACCGCGCCGAAAACGGCGCCAATCGCAAAACCCGCGACAACCGGGAGCGCAAACATCGAATGATCCGAACATGATTTTGAGGTGCTATGGCCGAATTACTACTGCCAGCTTCAGAAGCGGTCCAGTTGACCCATGATTTAAGGAGGAAATTCTACTGGCGCTAAAAAATGGGAAACATCATTCCATCAGATCGCAGAACACGATGCAGAATGACTATCGCTCCATGAGCGACAGAGATCGCATTTTCGGCCTGCCGGAGTCTTAGTCGTGGAGGACGACAATGGACAACCGGCGAAACAATGTCAGGGATCTAGGGAACAAGATGTCCAAGTATCGCGCTCTGGCGCGCGGGGTATCTGACGCAGAAACCCAACGTCAGATACTGCAGCTCACCGACGAGCTGGAACAACAAGCGCGTGACATTGAGCGAGGGATATAACGGCGCAGCAGCGTTAGCGCGCAGATGACGTCAGCAAAGCCCCCGCTGATGCAGGGGCCTCACATTCTCTGGTCGGGATTACTCACGCCCGACAAGTCGCGTAGGGATTTATGTTCCGAGGCTGGCGCCAGGCAAAAAGAGGCCCCGATCAGCCAACCCGAAGGTTTTCTGCCGACGTCTTGCCACGGTTGGCCACCTCCTCGAAGCTGACCTTGGCCCCCTCATTCAAAGTACTCAGTCCCGCCTTCTCGACAGCCGAGATGTGAACAAAGACGTCTTTGCTGCCATCGTCCGGCTGGATAAAGCCGAAGCCCTTCGTCGCGTTGAACCATTTTACTACGCCAGTCGCCACTTCAGTTCTCCCGGTTGTCTCTGGAAATACAGCAGCGCTCTATTCCGCCACGAGTCAATCGAGCAAACCTTGCTTCTTCCCAGCGGGATACAGGAACCGCTATCGGGACAACCGGTCGACAGCCATCCGTCCGCACTGCCGCGATGCGACAGCGGCTTTAGGCAACATAATCTCCGGGAAGCCCAACTGACGTGCTATTGTCATCGAAGCCCGGTGCGGGCGGAGGACGAAACCATGCCCAAAGGCGAACAACGAAACAACCGCGAAGCAAAGAAGCCCAAGAAGGACAAGGCCAAGACGATCGCAGCAGCTCCGACGATGAAGGGTCTGATGCACCCTGAAGCGGAAAAGCCCAGAAAGAAATAGTCCAACAAAGCGCCTCGCTAGCAGAATTGCGGGAGGTGATGTCAGAGCGTCGGAAGATCAGTATCTATCCGGGATCAGCTTGTGCGTCCGGTGCTACTGCCCCTCTTCGTGGCTCTTCTTATGCTTGACGCCATCGTTATTCAGTCGCGCTAAATCAGCTCCGGTCAGAACGCATCATAATCTGCGTGACGCGAAGCCTTGGGTTGAACGGAGCCAAACCTTGCGCGATCTCAACTTGAGCGGGGTTCTCGATGTCAGAGCTGGAATTCAGTGCCGTGAACAACCTTCAACACACGCCGCAGCATGCCGGATGTCGCGAACAGTCCGAATATGATGCAGCGGTCGAGATTGCGACAAGGGCAATCAGAAAGACTTGGGATACGATGGCCGACATGCCATCGCCGCTTTACGAAGATGAAGCGCGGCAACTCGGTAGAGCGGCACTCGATGCCATTATCGCTTCGCAGCCAGTCACTCGAACGACCACATGACCTCCGTCAGGCTGGCAGACGTGAAACGCATGCGCGGCACGTCGTCATCGCGTCGGATCACATCAGCTTAATTTCTTCGACTACTGACAGGACATGAACCGTTGAATTGGCAACCTATAGACACCGCACCAATAGACGGAACGCCCATATTCCTGGCTGGCGGATACGATGACAATTCGGATCATGCCATGGAATCCGAGGCGGAAAAAATGCGAACTGCCTGCCGCGCATGGTGGAACGACGGCGACTGGATTATTACCCTGGCTGAAGCAGGATGCGTCAACGTCACCCGGATTGACCCCACACACTGGGCCCCTATTGAAGAACCGCGCTAACCCGGCAAGATCGGATTGCCTTGGGGCAAGACTGCGTTGCGGCACTTTTGAATTTCAGTCAAACAGAGGCTCAGAGTAAAATCCGGCTGCCAGGACCTCGAAAAGCGCCGCGTTTCCATCATACCGAGCCTTCCATCGCGTACTGCTAAAGCCACTGTTGAACAGGTCACCATTGTCCTGCACCTGCCATTCCCAGAAAAGCAACGGATGTGGAGTGACGATGACTTCCAGGTTTGGTTGGCGATACATAGCCACCATGTCGAGCCTCACTTTCGAAACAGCATCTACAAAAAGTCGCTTCCTGCCTGTTTATCTGAAGGTGCTGCGCGCCGTTCTGCGGCGGCCGGTGTTCTTGACAGACGATGGGCCGAGCGCCTCTCGTTCTGCAGTGATGATGACACCATCGAACCAGTCATCGACGACATTCACCATGCGCTCCTGAGTCGTCGCGTCAATCCAATTTACAGCGGGTCTTCAGCCAATCCTTCGGCCATACATCCGTGCCCGGATTGACGTCGCTGACTGTCCGCTATCGATCCTGTGAGGCTAAACACGATGCGCGTCGCGATGTTGGCACCTATATCCTGGCGAACGCCTCCCCGGCACTACGGCCCGTGGGAGCTCGTGACGAGCTTGCTTACGGAGGCGCTGCTCGTGCGGGGCGTTGACGTCACACTGTTTGCCACGAAGGACAGTTTGACGTCGGGACATCTCGCCGGTGTCGTCCCGGCACCATACTCTGAAGACTCGTCGCTCGATGCCAAGGCGTGGGAACTCCTGCATGTTGCGAATGTCTTTGAGCGGGCCGGCGAATTCGACATCATCCACAATCAGGCAGATTTTGTACCGCTGGGCTTCTCTCGCCTTGTAGACACGCCAATCGTCACAACCATTCACGGCTTTTCATCAGCCCGTATCATTCCGGTTTTCAAGGAATACGAAGATCGTGTCCATTACGTCGCAATCAGCGATGCCAATCGCCATCCCGACCTGCGCTACGCGGCAACCATTCATCACGGCATTCCGATCGACGAGTTTCCATTCGATCCGCGTGGCAGTAATGATCTTCTATTCTTCGGTCGCATTCATCCCGACAAAGGCGCAGCCGAAGCGATAGCAACTGCCGAAGCGGCTGGCCGCCACCTCATCATGGCCGGTATAGTTCAGGATGCGGACTATCACCGACGTCATGTGGCGCCAGCACTGGGGCGGTCCGCGACTTATCTCGGTCCGGTCGGAGGTCTGGAGCGAACTCGCGTTCTGGGATCCGCGCGGGCATTGCTTCACTTGATCAATTTCGACGAACCATTCGGGTTATCGGTTGTCGAGGCGCTTGCCTGTGGAACACCCGTGATCGCGCGCAACCGCGGATCGATGCCCGAATTGATCACAGATGGCGTAACAGGTTTCCTGGTCAATAGTGCCATCGAAGCCGCCCAAGCGGTTGAGCGTATTGACGAACTGGATAGACGCGCCTGCCGGGCGGCTGTTTCTGAGCACTTTACCGTCGATAGAATGGCAGATCGCTACCTGGCTCTGTACCAATCTATCCTGGGGTAACCGACAGCAAACAGGCCAACCGGCCGCTGATCGAGAAACTGCGCGATGATCAGATAGAACTGGCTACGGCCAACGACGGTCAGTTGTCTAATTTTATAGACAAGTTGCCGGCGGCTGCTTTATGTTTTCGGAACTTTCTGAACAATAACGGAGCGTTCTTCGGTCGTGGCCTACAGCATCTACGGGACCCCTCAGAGGCAGCCGGAGAAGGTGTTCTACGGTACTGTGCAGACCCTTGAGCAGGCAGCCAGCGAACTTCGGAAGCTGCGCGACGCTGGCGTCTCTGACGTCTATGCGATCGGCTTCGATCCTGAGACGGCGAACATGCGGAAGCCGCCATCGGCCGCGGCTTCAAACTAGGCCCGTGCAGGCCCGCTCCGCGAAGAAAACAAACACCGAAAATGGAATTGCTTACAAGCCACTGCCCCGCAGGGCTAATTCGTCAGCGATTTGAAAATGGTGGGGGAAGAAGGACTCGAACCTTCGAAGTCATAAGACGGCTGATTTACAGTCAGCTCCCTTTGCCACTCGGGACACTCCCCCGCCTGACGCCATCGGACCCAAGCCCAACAAGACCTTGGCCCAACACGGCAGTCCCACCGAATAAGTGGCTGGACGGCCATGGATGACGTTAAAACGCGCGCCCGTAAACGGGCTCCCGGTTGGCGCGTTTATGACGGAAGCCATGGGGCAAAGTCAACCGACCAGGGGCGGAATATCCGCCCTCTCCGAACCTCATTCGGAGGCTCCAAATTGCCATTATTCGGCCCCCGTGAGACAAGCCCTGCATGAGCGATCGAGAGCGAAAACAGCGATTCCAGCGCGGCCCTGACAAGGGGCGCGACAGCCAAGGCGGCCCAGGCCGCGATAAAACCCGGGATAAACCCCGCGATCAGGGCCGGCGGCCCCCGCGCCGCGGCCGGGAATCCGGCGGTGACGGCCCGGCCATCCTCTATGGATGGCATACCGTCACCATGGCGCTGGCCAATCCGCAGCGGAAAATCCTCAAGCTGATTCTGACCGAAAACGCCGCCCGGCGCCTCGCCGAGGAGAAGATCGACACCCGTGTGGCGCCGATCCTGGTCCGTCCGGACGAGATCGACCGCCGGTTGGGGCCTGACGCCGTCCATCAGGGCCTGCTGGCCGAGGTCGAGCCGCTGGAATCGCCGGATCTGGACAGCCTGCCCCAGGACGGCATCGTGCTGGTACTCGACCAGATCACCGATCCGCATAATGTCGGCGCCATCCTGCGTTCCGCCGCGGCCTTTGCGGTCAAGGCGATCATCACCACGGCCCGGCACAGCCCCGAAGCCACCGGCGTCCTCGCGAAATCCGCCTCGGGCGCGCTGGAACTGGTGCCGATGATCACGGTGCCGAATCTGGCGCGGGCGCTGAACGAATTGAACGACCTCGGCTTCATGACCGTCGGTCTGGACAGCGAGGGAGCTGAGAACATCAGCGCGATCCCGCTGCAGCAGCCGCTGGCGCTGGTGCTCGGCGCCGAAGGCAGCGGACTACGACGGCTGACGCGGGAGACCTGCAGCGTCGTCGCGCGGCTCGACATGCCCGGCGAGATCAAGAGCCTCAACGTGTCGAACGCCGCCGTGCTTGCGCTCTATGTCGGCGCCAGCAAGCTCGGCCTGATGGGCTAGATCCGCAGGCAACACAGCAGACAATAAAAAAACCCGCTTGCATCGCTGCGAGCGGGCTTTTTCTTTGCATTCAGATCAGTACTGATCGGATCAGTGCATATAGCGCTGCGGGCGCTGTTGCTGGTGATAGCCACGCGGTCCTGCTGCGCGCGGCGCATACATCACCTTCGGCGCGCCATAGCGATGCGCCTGATGATAGCCGCTGCGCGACACGTAGCTACGCTGCGAATAGCCGTAACGCGTGCGCGGCTGCATGCTGTAGCCGTAGCGATAGCTCGGGCGCGCACGATACTGGCTGCGCGACGGATAGCTGTAGATCGCGGGCGAGCGATACGCCGGACCATAGGAGTAGTTCACCGGATTGGCATAGGGGCCACCATAATAGCCGCGACGATAGCCATAACCGTAATCCTGACCGTAACCCTGGCCATAGCCGCGCCAGCCGATCGCAGTTTCCTGATAGGTCGGGACCGGCGCGAACATGCCCGGGCCGCTGAAGGTCGGACCCTGGTTGGCGTAATAATACTGACGCGTCACCGGGGTCGGATCGGGCAGCCGCTCATAACCGGCGCCATAGCCGCAGGGGCTGACATAGGCCTGACCGCAAGGCGAGCAGCCGTTTGAGGTGAACAAGCCGCCACCGCAGGCCATTGCGGGCGCAGCGCCGGCAGTGGCGGTGACAACGGCAAATGCCGCAACCCATTTCGAAATCACGTTACGCATGAATACTCTCTCCTGTCGGGTGTCTTTTTTCGTTGTTGGCGATTGATCGGTCAGCGCCGGAATTCCGGCGGTGCGACGATGACCTCAGGTGGATTGAACGGCACTTCGTTCTGCCGCCCCATCGGCGCGGATCTCGCCGACCAGCTCTCGTGGTAGCTCTCGGCCGGCTGCGGCAATTTGCGATTGGCCGGCGGCTCGATCTCCAGGCGCCCGTAGCCGGGTTTGTGACCAAGGCTCGGATAGTAGTGGCCAACATTCGGAACCGGATCGATATAGCGTCCGCCATAGACTGTCGGCTGAATATGGATGCCACGCTGCAAGCCCCAGTCGCCTTCGATCACGCGATAG
Organism: Tardiphaga sp. 813_E8_N1_3; assembly: GCF_051811025.1. Classification (NCBI taxonomy): domain Bacteria; kingdom Pseudomonadati; phylum Pseudomonadota; class Alphaproteobacteria; order Hyphomicrobiales; family Nitrobacteraceae; genus Tardiphaga; species Tardiphaga sp. 813_E8_N1_3. Next base: position 1,928,328 of record NZ_JBPWQE010000001.1, on the reverse strand, counting down.
GACGCATCGACGCCATTGATGATGATCGGCACGCCCACGCGGCCGGGCACGACGATGTTGAAACCATCGGCGGCTGCAGCCGGAAGCGTGGTCGCGATCACGAAAAGCACTGCTGAAAGGGTTCTCATGGCCATGTCCTGCATCTCGGCGGTACGATATTCGAACGCCGGGCAGGATGGGTTAAGGGCGCGGTCTAAACTGCCGGTAAGCCTAACGCGTAAGCATCAGGCGAGGTTCAAATGCGCTGGACCGCAGCGTGGATTCGTTAACGCAACGGGCCCGCATTGCGACGTGATCCCGGTCGAAAGACGTCAGGCGCGCGCCGTGCACATCTTGCGCATCGCCGTCGCAACGTGATCTGATCCCGTCAGCGGTTGTCGCAGACATCTGCAGTCGTCATGTCCGGAGAGCCCCGATGAAGTTTCTCAGTGCAGCCATCATCCTGTCGACGCTGGTCGCGACTCCTGCTTTCGCGCGCCACTGGAAACATCATCACAGTGCCGAGACCTTCGTCTTTGCCGCACCCGGCCAGCCCTACCGGATTCAGTTCGGGCACAATTACGGTCCGGGTCTGCAGCCGGGCACCTTCGCCTATTACGACGGCCCCCTCGCCGCCCGCTGCAAGCAATCAGCCGCGGCCTATCGCGGCCAGGACGGCCGGGCGTATCCCTGTTTTTGATCGAGGTTCCAGAGGCGGATCGGGGCTGATTGAGAAGTACGGTTACGTCGGACGACGAAGCAATCTTCAGGCAGGCTGACAAGGAGATCAAAGATCTTCACGGCCAGGAAGCATCGGCGCGGGCCCATGCGACAATGGATCGTGCGACCCGCACGCAGTTGATCGAGACGATCCGCGGGAACATCCGGCAGGTTCGGGAAGGGGCGCGGCGTGACTATCGCAAGATCAAGGAAGACGCTCGCCGGTAAGCCAAGCAGACCGCTTTTGCCACCAAACTCTGGACAGGGACGTATCCACGAAAGCGGTGGTCGCGATATCCGATCTGAACACCGAGATATTGCGAAGGGCGAGAAGATTCCGAAAATCGTTGTCGGACAATTTGTTCGTCAGTGCTAGTTGCTCGACCTTGAACTCATCGACGACGAACGGCTTTCCGGCCATCCGACAGACGACCTTGTTGGTGCAGAACACGTCGCCATGAACTAACGATAGCTGCGCTGCTTCTCGAATGGCCGCACGCTCGTTTGAGTACACGCTTTCCCTGAATTCAGGACTGATCAAAATCAGCGCCGATTCTTGCCGGTCGGACGCAATGAGTCGGATGAGCAAAACGGCTATCATCAAGGTGCGCAGTAGCCCAGCCTCGACGAAGCGTGCAGCATAAGACCGATCCATATAGCTGAACGTGAGGCCGGTGCCGACGCCGAGAGCAAGAATGAGATCAAATTCCGCGTTCCCGCTCACGCCAGAACCGAACCACTGTAAGATGCAGACGATGAAGCTTATGCCGATGTGCAACGAACTGAAGCGGGCAGCCGCGTTCGTGCTGTCGGTTATGGCCCACCCTGCCCAGATCGCAAGAGCCGGCGCGCACCATTGAAGATGACCGATATTCACCAAGAGATAAGCTACGCTGTGGTGCCGCGTAGCAAAGATGTTGGAGAAAAATGAAGGCCCAAAGATCAGCGAGCATGCGAACAGACCAACACTTGCGGCTGCCCCGCTGATCAACACGGGACGGATCGCGGCACGCCAGTTCGTCAGCATCATCCACGTGATTACAGTCGTCGGAATGCCGATCATGTTGTGCTTCCAGAAGCCGCCCACCACCATCAACAGGAGCGGTGCCAGAACTGACCGGCGATCCCTTTCGCGCGACAGAAACCAGACCAGCCCAGCTCCCATGATCGCTTGCCCTGCGATCTGAGGATCGTTCGCTCCGACGTAGACCGTCGAATTGTGGGCCATGATCGCGACATACCAAAAGGCACCGACCGCGGCGCCAACCGAATTGCCCGAGAGAATTCGTACTGCGGCGAAAATCTCGACGGCTACGCAGATCAATCCGAAAAGCGAAAGCGCGCGCCCGGCGAACAGCGAGTCTCCAAAAATATTCCCGAAGAAACCCACGACATAGAACGACAGCGGCGGATAATTATTACCGACCAGGCTATCGGCGTCCGGGTAAAGTTGCCCCCCGGACACGGCGGCATTTTGAAAGTAGGGGTTCCACGCCTCTGTCGGCCAGATCTCCACCAGGAACTGCGCCCGCCAGATCGGCCAAATTAAAAAATAGGCCGCGGTGAACAGCAGCAGCCCCAGATAGACACTCGTCCGGACCCGTTCAGGGCTCGCAACGCAATCGTCCGCTGCGATAGCTCGCAGCGGTGGCGCGACTTCAGACATGTTCAAGCCCCACAGCTTTAGGGAACATTTATCCGCAACCTGAGAGCGACCGCAAGTCGCGCGAGAACATGCGAACCTGAACAAGGCGGGAACAGATGGTCCTGTTTTGAGGCTGGCAAAACCGCATTTGCTCGCCGGCTTTGCCGAAGCCTAAAACACCGAAAAAGCTTGATATTGAAAGGGGTTTGCTGATGCCGGTTGAGAGGATTGAACTCCCTTCGGCTGGCGCCGCGACGCAGCTACTCTTTTAGAATTAGGCGAGGGCAAGCGCGAGCCAGACTTGCAATCGAACTACTCAACCTGTCCCGCGTTGCAGCGTCGGAGGTAGCACATGCTCTACGCGCTATTCGAAGACGACCAGAAGCTCAGCGAGGAATTCCCAGTCGAGGAGGACGTCTGGCAACATGCCGACGAAGCCAGACTCGTTGATGTTGTGGACGGCAAGACGGTGCGAGAGGACGGCTACACTATTCAGCCGTGCAGCACCGAAGAGGACACGGGCAAGCCGATCGCGGTACCGCCGGCAGTGACCCAGGAACGACTCTCACCGGTTTTGGTTGGAAGACTGAGCGTCCTGAGCGCAGGATGGACGTTCCGAAAGTCCTGCCACCTCTCTAAGGGTGGTGGGGCTTTTGCCGTCGTAGCCATTGGTATGCAGTAGCCGCACAAACTCATCCATGGACGCGTTCAGTCGCCTGGCGCGCTCTTCAGATTCGGGCGTTGAGGTGCTGCCGAAAAGCCGGTTGATGGATTCGCGAAAAGTCATGCGATTCCCCTTACTCATTGAGAAGCGCGCTTAGGTCGCGCGAACGGCAAAATGGTTCAATTCGCCGCGGGGCTTATTTGACAGTTTAACACACACTCCGCTTGACGGCGAATCACATGAAGGATTCTCTATCCCCGTTCAGGGAGGCGGAGATGGAAGACCACTTCACTCACCAGTATTTCAGCCGGCAGTGCTTCGAGCGACATCACGCACGCGAGGTTTTGGAGCGCGCCCTCTGCGCAGGCGCCCTACTCTTCGGCCTGACGGCCTCGGTCGCAGCCTGTCTGTTTATTTGACGCTCGTTCGCCTTCAGCGAGCCTCCCACGGCCAATCGCCCAAAGGCGACTGCAGGCCGCATGGAGACACGTCGGCGCTAACACGACAACGGAGCCAGATTCTGCACTGTCCCCGTTAGGCTTAACCCGCTGACACGCTTGCACAAACGTCGCCCAATCTAAATGATGACGCCATGAGTTGGGTAGAAGAGCGCGATCGATTGATCGCGGAGACATTGGCGTTTGTAAAAGAGGTTTCTGGCGACCAGCCTGAGCTGGCCGCGAAGCTGACCGTTGCCGTAGACGCCGAGATTAAAGCCGCTGAAAATCCGAAGCAGATCGTCCCGGAACCTGCACAGCCGATGAAGCTGGCTGATCTCCGGGAAGACATCCGGAATCGCGTGGCATCGTTCAAGGCACGGCAGCAGCAAATGCAGGACAAGCGGGAAGCCGATTATCAGGAGGTCATCGCAAAAGTCCGGGCGACCCTGGAACAACGTTCATAGGTCGAACCCACCGATGGCGAGCCGGTGCGACAAGACCGATTTGGCCAAGTTATTGAAATGGTGGTGCCGGTTGAGAGGATTGAACTCCCGACCTTCGGTTTACAAAACCGCTGCTCTACCGCTGAGCTAAACCGGCAACAGGATCAATGGGTTAACTGATGACCCAAGATCGAAATGGGACGTCCGGAACAGTCGCCTGCCCGCGTCGCGCAGTCAGATATCAGAGTTGCCCGGCAAGGGCTACTCCCGTGCGCGCCAAACCGGCGCACGAGCTCACAGCCACGCATAAAGCAGCAGCAGATTGACCGCACAGGCGGCCATCAGGGCGACCGTGAGCGCCACCTGCACCCCGTCGCTGCGGATATTGTCGATCATTCTCATCGCCCGACAACCATCAAGCGATTCTGGCAAGGGAGTCTCGAACCTTATTTTTCCCGGGATTCAGGACTCGTTTACTTTCGATTCCTGGTGCGGGGGTGGTGGCAAACCGCCTTAAAGCGCTGCCGCCACATTCGTCATTCCGGGGCGCTGACTTCCCCACTGTCATTCCGGCGCGCGCGAAGCGGCGCAGCCGCGTAGTGCGAACCCGGAATCCCCTAGTGTTTTGAGCTGTCTGGAGATTCCCATGCCGAGATTCCGGGTTCGCGTCCGGCAAGTGCCGGCCACGCCCCGGAATGACAATGTGGGGCGGCAAGACAGCGCCTAAACATTTTTTCCTATCCATCGTTGATAATATCCCCAACGGGTTTATATTCCCCTTCGTCCTGCTCCACCGAGAGGGGCGATCGCGATCGTCACGTTCGCGGGGTGGGATGCGGTGGACGCCGGAGATGCGGCGTCACGCGGTTCATGGGTGACGTCTGTCTTCGGGCAGGACGGATCTGCGCCAGCACTGCCACTGGCAAGGAGACGGCCGACCTTGGGATGGAAAGACTCTCTGGACAGTGTGACGGACGACCAAGTCAAAACGCGTCCGGCTTACTCGCTTGAGGCACCCTGTCCCATTCGCCTTGGGACTGTAATTTTGGTGATCGGATCGTTCGCCATGGCGAAGCGCAAGCAACCGAAAAAACACCGCATGCGGAACGCCGGGCACTTCGCCCAGCGCGTCCGAAAGTCCTGATGCATTATCCTTGCGGAAGACCGCATTCGCATCAGGCCCAAGGGTGCAACGGGCACCCGGCGTTCCGCACGCCCTCTCACAAGGGGGTGGGAATGCGAAACACGACGGCGCCCCCGCGCCGCAAATAATGGGGGCGATGACGCATGTCTGAAGAGCAGTGGCTGTTTGAAATTCACATCTGCGATGCCGCACAGGTGCCAGAGGAATCCCTCCCCCAAGCGAAGCGCGGTGGGGAGGGTCGGCCGAACGAGGCGATGCGCAGCATCGACGAAGTGGAGGCCGGGGTGGGGTGTTTCCCCATGTGGGAGCAGTGCTTGTTGCACCACCCCACCCGTCTCGACCGCTCCGCGGTCGATCCACCCTCCCCACTGCGCGGCTTCGCCGCTTGAGGGAGGGAAAAGGAAGACAACACTCCACAAACAAAAAAGGCCGGCGAGATGCCGGCCTTTCCGTCGAAGATCCAAATCGGTTTCGTACTTGCTCAGTACTTGGCAACCACCGGGCCACCCCAGCCGAAGCGATAGTTCAGACCGGCCTTGATGGTGTGCTCGTCGTTGTTGAAGCGCGTCGATCCTCCGGGAATGGCCGTCGAAGTGATCGTGGTGTTGCCGAAGTTGTAGTATTGATATTCGACCTTGCCCGACCAGTTCGGCGCGAACATGTATTCGAGACCGCCACCAACCGTGTAGCCGTCCTTCTTGTTGCCATCGATGACCGCAACCGCAGGAGCCAGGGCGGCGATGGTCAGGTTGTTGTTATCCTTCCAGGCGTAACCGCCCTTGGCGTAGAGCAGTGCCGGACCCCAGGTGTAGCCGAGACGACCGGTGACCGAGCCGAGCTGATCGTTACCGTTGCCCGTGATGGTCGTGCCATTCGGGAAGACGAGGCTGGTATTGCTGCTGGCCAGCCAGCTGTATTGGGCTTCGATACCGACCACCCAGTTGGTGGCGAACTGATAGTCGAAACCGCCCTGCACACCGCCCATGAACCGGCCGCTATCGCCGACGAGGCTGTTGCCGTCACCGAAGGCGCCGCCGAGATGGCCGCCGATGTAGAAACCGGTCCAGTTGTAGACCAAAGCCGGCGCCGTATAGGCCGGGGCCTTGGTATAGGTCCGCGCCGGAAGGTCGGCAGCGAAGGCTGAAGACGAGATCGCGGCCACGGCAACGATGGCCGACGCGCTGAGCAGAAGCTTCTTCATGGTTGGTCCCCTGTGTTGCGTAATGACCATCGAAAAACAACGTGGCGGCAGTTTGGTTGCTTCACGGCAGGCGTTGCCACATCGATGTTTGCCGACTGCGACAAAGCAGCAACACTTTTGGATTTATTCATTTTCAGGCGGAGCAGAAGCGCTTTTGGTTCAGTGCTCACACGAACTTGATCGCGTTTTTCAGTGCCCAGATACCCACGTTGGGCTGCGGCAATCTTGTGGCGACGTTGCGGTCGGTTGAGGGCGACAACGCCGGCATTGAGTGCTCGCATCAAGCACCGACAGCAGATCTAAAGAGCTGCCAGCAACACACTAACGCGTCATCTTTTCCATTTCGGGGAACGGCGCGTAAGTGGCGCCGGCACAGGCTTCGGTGACATTCTCGACAATGCGATCGAGGCGCTTGTCGACATAGGATACCGCCCGCTCCTGCGGCGCTGTGTAGCGGCCGTCGAAATCCTTCGCCGTGTAGCGCACGCAGCTGACATAGCGCAGCCGTCCGCCCACGGTGCGTTGCACCGGCTCCGCCATCATGGCGTCACGAACGCCGACCGGATTGTTCAGATAGGTCTTGAAGAACGCCAGCAGATCGACGCGATAATTGGTCGGGAATGGCTGCGCGGCAACGCCCTGATCATCCGTGAAGCTGATGCCACCGGCGCCGCCTCCTCCGCATGCTGCAAGCCACAGCGGCAACAGCACCGCTGCTGCCCGTCTCAAAGATATCCCCAAATGCCGTCTCATCCGTCGTGCCGTCTCAATTACGCAGGCCTGTCCCCGTCATGCCTGTCCTAGACGGTTCGCCCGGGAATTGGAATTCGCATCTCGGTGACAGACCCTGAGCAAACGAACCGGCCTGCTGCGCCTCAGGGATGTTATGCATCCCAGGGGATAGGTGCAGCAGGCCGGCCATTGAAACTCCGCGATCGCGGCTGGGCAATATGAGGCCGCGGCCGCGGAGCCCCCTCAGCCGCGCTTGTGCGCGACTGTGGTCTGGATGGCGGTGTGCTTATGAACTTGGTGAGTGCTCATCTTCTTGTGGAAGCGATGATGAGGACGGGCATGGCGGTGATGATGGCGGACCATTTTCGCATTTGCGTTCAGCACGCCGGGCTTGGCCTGCACCTTGTTATCGGCCGACGTCACCGGCTTGGTGATCGGTGCCGGCGTGGTCTTGGCGATACCGGCAGCCATCGCGGGCGCCGCGAGGATCGAAGCGGCAATCACAGCAGCGGAAAACATCTTCAACATGGTCGTCTCCTGTCGGTCTCGATCACGAAGTTGACCGGTCGGTTGGCCGGGCTTGTCGATCAATGCAGTCAGACTAGCGACGCTGGGCTGAACCCACTCTGAGGGAGCCGGACAGACTTCGTTCATCTCGGTGACATCCTCGTCATGATCGGCTGGGTCAGGCGTCCTGCCCCAAGTCTGGGGTCTCAAGTCTGCCGCCCCAGGTCCGCCCCCCTCAGCAAAAGCGGGAATGAACACCCACGCCCGGTGTTCACAACCTGTGACTTCCGTGTCAGATTATTGCTGTTGCAAACAGGAGCGCTGCATGACCCACCTCGCGATCAGGCTGACGACGCTGGCAATGTTTTCCGTGGCCGTTGCCGCCACGCCCTCGTTGACCCCGGCATTCTTTGCCCCGGCCTATGCCGCAGGCGGCGATACGCCTTCCGCACCGCCGGCGTCCGACACCAAGGGCACCAAGGACAAGAAGAAGAAAACCGAAACCAGGAATCCGAACACCGAGAATGCCGCGTTCCTCGCCAACTATCGCGCGGCCTATGCCACGGTCTATGACAAGCAGGATTACACGGCGGCCATCGCGCAGCTCAAGGCGCTCGGCCAGGACGACCGCGCCGATGTCGCCAACCTGATCGGCTACTCCTATCGCAAGCTCGGCGACTACAAGGTCTCGCAGATCTGGTACGAGCGCGCACTGAAGGCCGACCCCGCCCATGTCCGCACCTGGCAGTATTATGGTTTGTGGCAGGTCGAACAGGGCAACCGCGATCAGGCCCAGTATCATCTCAACAAGATCGCGATGCTGAGCGGCAAGGACTCCGCCGAATATAAATCGCTCGCTGCCGCGCTGGAAAAGGCGCCGGGCTCCGGTCCCACCTACTGATCCCGTTCGCGGATCAGTCAGCCGGTGCAATCCTTCGGATTGTGCCGGCTTTGTTATGGCTGAGAGATCTGTTCATATTCGCGGCTGCGACGCTCTCCTCACATTGAGACCTCTGATGGATCCCTGGCTGAAGCCCGCACTCGACTACATCCACGACTGGCTCTCATTCCAGATGGCAACTACACAGCAACCCGGCTGCCTCGTGGCCATCGCGCATCGCGGCAAGATCGTCGCTGAATATGCCTTCGGTCACGCCGACCTCGCGACCGGCGAGAAGCTGACGCCGCGGCATCGCTTCCGGATCGCCTCGCATTCGAAAAGCTTCACATCTGCCGGACTGATGAAGCTCCGCGAGCAACGCAAATTGCGCCTCGACGATCCCGTTGGCGACCATGTGAAAGGCCTGCATCCGCAGGTCGCTGCAACGACTATCGGACAATTACTGTCGCATAGCGCCGGCCTCACGCGCGACGGCGTCGATGCCGGGCAGTTCATCGACAGCCGCCCCTATCTCGACAAGAAGGAGCTATTGTCCGAGCTGCAGCAACCGCCCGCGATTGCGCCCGGCACTCGGCTGAAATATTCCAACCATGGCTTTGGCCTGCTCGGCCTCGTCATCGAATCTGTCACCGGCGAGCCCTATCGCGAATGGATCAGGCGCGAGATCATTGATGCGGTCGGCCTGCGCGAGACCCAGCCCGACATGCCGCTGACAAAGGGGGCGCCCCTCGCGCAAGGTCATACGCCGCGGCTTCCGCTCGGCCGCCGTCTGGTCATTCCCGGCGACACGCCGTGCCACGCCATCACGCCTGCTGCGGGCTTCGTCAGCACCGCAGCCGACATCGCGCGCTTCTTCGCGCAGCTTGCACCCAATGCAAAGCACAGCGTGCTGTCTGCGGCGGGCCGGCGTGAGATGACGCGGCGGCACTGGCGCAATCCGCACGCAACTATCGAGAGCTATTACGGCCTCGGCACCATGAACGGCACCACCGCCGGCTGGGACTGGTTCGGCCACAATGGCGGATTTCATGGCTATATCTCGCGCACCGCCGTGATCCCGGCCTGCGAGCTGACGATCTCGGTTTTCACCAATGCCACCGACGGCTGGGCGCCCATCTGGGTTGATGGCGCCATGCATATCCTGCGCGCATTCGCCCAGCGCGGCGCGCCGCAGAAGCGCGTCCGCGACTGGACGGGACGCATGTGGACTTCATGGAGCGCGTTTGATCTGGTGCCCATTGGAGACCGGGTGCTGGTCGCCACGCCTCAGGCGATCAATCCCTTCATGGACGTCGCCGAGATCGAGGTGACCGGCAAGGACAAGGGCACGATCACCGCGGCCGCGGGTTATTCCAGTTATGGGGAAGCAGTCCGGAGGGTCCGTGGCAAGACCGGGAAAGTGACCGAGGTTTGGCTCGCCGGCAGCAAATTAAGGCCCGAAAAGGCGGTCGCGGAGGAGCTGACCCGCAAATATGGAGCAACCGGGCGCCGCTCGCCCCGTTAACGATGCGGCGCTCCCTGCGGCCCGGCCGTCTCAAAGACCTGCTATCCTTTCGCTCGACAAGCCCCAGCGAGGTCGGCTAGACGACCCCGCGCAATCACGCAGCATGAGCCGGCGATCCCCTGATGAACCCGTCCAAGCGCTATGACCGGATCGCCTTCGTGGCCAGTACCAGTGCGGAGGCGCAAGCGGCGCTCGACCAGCTGACACAGCTCTATGGCAATGCCGATCCGGCCACTGCCGATATCATCGTAGCCCTCGGCGGCGACGGATTGATGCTGAAGACGCTGCACGACTTCATGCGCACAGGCAAACCGATCTACGGCATGCACCGCGGCACCGTCGGTTTTCTGATGAACGAGTTCTCGACGCATGATCTGCATACGCGCCTCGCCGCGGCGCGCGAGACGTTGATCAATCCCCTGCTCATGCGCGCCACGGACGTCCATGGCGACGTGCACATCCATCATGCCATCAACGAGGTCTCGCTGTTTCGCCAGACGCATCAACTGGCGCGCCTGCGCATCCTCATCGATGAACGCGAACGGATGGCCGAACTTGCCGCCGATGGTATCCTCGTGGCTACGCCGGCCGGCTCGACGGCCTATAACCTGTCGGCGCAGGGTCCGATCCTGCCGATCAATGCCGCGCTGCTGGCGCTGACGCCGATCAGCGCGTTCCGCCCGCGGCGCTGGCGCGGCGCGCTGCTTCCCAATACGGCGATCGTCGCAATCGAGGTGCTGGAAGGCGAAAAGCGCCCGGTGGCGGCCGTCGCCGACAACGAGGAAGCCCGTGACGTCCGGCGGGTCGAAATCATCTCCGACAAGTCGATCTCGATGCGCATGATGTTCGACCCCGGCCACAGCCTGGAAGAACGCATCCTGAGCGAACAGTTCGGATATTGAGGCGCCTGCCCGCCTCAACCATTCGTTAAGACGCGGCGCGGTATGGTTAACATCGGGTAACGGTCCCAGCCCGGTTCGAGCCGCATCATGTTCCGTATCGACTTCAACAAGCTGCGTTTTCTGGTCTGCGACGACAATCCGCACATGCGGCGCATCCTGCGCACGCTGCTGCATTCGTTCGGCGCCCGCGAAGTCTACGAAGCCGAGGACGGCGCCACGGCGCTGGAAATGTACAGCCACTATGTGCCGGACATCGTGATCGCCGACTGGGCGATGCCGATTTTCGACGGGCTGGAACTCGCGCAGATGATCCGGCAGCCGGATTCCAAGGGCAATCCCTACGCGCCGATCATCATGCTGACCGGCCACTCCGAGAAGCGCCGCATCACCATGGCGCGCGATGCCGGCGTCACAGAATTTCTGGCCAAGCCGATCTCAGCCAAGGGCCTCTATCTGCGCATCATGAGCGTGGTCGCTCATCCCCGCCCCTTCATCAAGACGAAGAACTATTTCGGGCCCGACCGCCGCCGCAACACCACCGTCGCCTATATCGGACCGGAACGCCGCAACGGCGGTGAAGCCGAGGTTCTGCAGCAGCCGTCGCTGCTGGATAAAGCCCGTGTCACTGGCTAGCGCAATGTTCGGAGAAACGCCCATGGCCAAGAACAAAGCGCCGGCGCCGCCGAAGGTGCAGGCTTTCGCCGATCACCAGGTCATCACGCCGCCGAACACGCTGAAGCATGCGATCCGCCGCGTGATCGATCGCGACCTCGACGATCCCGTCGCGCGCGCCGAACAGGCGCTGGCCAATCTCTCCGGCGAGTTCAAGACCTGGATGCGCAGCGAATGCGACCGCCTCTCTGCGGCGCATACCGTTATCCTGAAAAAGGGATTCGACACGCAGACCCGCGGCGAGCTGTTTCGTGCGGCGCACGACATCAAGGGCGATGCCTCGACCTTCGGCTTCCCCGCAGCCGGCGCAGCCGCCGAGAGCCTGTGCCGAATTCTCGAACACGCTCCCGATCTCGATACTGTGCCAACGGACCTGATCCAGCATCATATCGACGCGATCCAGGCGATTGTCCGCGAGCACAACACCATCGAGAAGGCCGGCGTGGCCAACGAACTCAGCACCCGCCTGCGTGCTGTCGCGGATGACTATCTGATGGTGGTCAATCGCGATCGGCCGGACCATCTCGAGATGATCTCGGCGCCAAGCATAGTGCCGAAAGAGTAATTGCGCTCGATCCAGCTTCGCTTTCTCGTCATGGCCGGGCTAGTCCCGGCCATCCACGTCTTTCTTCGCTCATAGCCAAGGCGTGGATGCCCGGGACAAGCCCGGGCATGACGGAGTTAACCGTGTAGCTACGCCGCGATCAGCTGATACTCGTCACGCGCACTCGCCTGCTCGGCCAACTCGTCGCAGAACACACGCGCTTCCTCGCGAGCCGACTCCGTCGCGAAACGCCGCAGCAGGATCAACAGCGGCTCGGACGCCGCCTCGTCGGTTTCGCAAACAGTCAGCACTCGCTCGACCATGCGACGGCGCAGACGCACGGCGCCACCGACGGAGCCGATGAAACCAATTTCATCGCGCGCAGCGAGCGCAGCGCGGAAGGCAGGAAAAGTCGACTCCGGAAAGCCCGCACGCATCAGCAGCGCATTCAGCCCGGCACCGACGCCGTCATAGACCAGCGCGGCCACGCGGCTCTGCGACAGGCCGGACAGCTCCACCAGCGCCTGATCGAACAGGTCGAGATTGCCCGACAGCAGGGCGCGGAGGATCAGTCCGACAGTCAGTTGCCCGGCTTCGCGCAAGTGATGCACGAGTTCGCGCATCTCGTCGCCGCGCGAACGCGAGGCAATGTTGACCGTGGAGCGCGCCATCGCCTCGTCGGCAATGCGCTCGGCACGATCCGGCGACAGCCAGTTCCGTGCAACGACGAAGCGGGTCAGTGTTTCCGAGAGCTTGGCCACCAGCGCGAGGCGCGTCGTGGCTGGCAGGTTGTCGAGGGCCAGCATCGCTTCGCGGATGGCGGCGAGATGGCCGTGACGTTCGACGATACGGTCCCAGGAGAATTGCGCCAGTTCGGCATATGGATTTTCGATCAGTTCGAGCGCTGCAGCGGCAGAACCGACTTCGGCAATGGCGGCGCAGATCGAGATCGGCAGATTGATGCGGCGCGCGACGGCGCATTGCAGTTCGCTGTTGCCGGTGGCGACGATATCGACCAGATCGGCATCGATCAGCAGCGGCGAATGTTCGAGCACCGGAAGCGACACGCATGGCTGATCCACCGACAGTGCCTGCACGATGGCCGGGGGCGCCAACGGCGCGCGGGCGAACACCTGCGCCATGGCCTGGCGCACCAGCGGCGATGCATCATCGAGCAGCATCAGCAGCGCGCCTTCGGCGGCGGCACGGTCGTCGTCTGAAAGATCAGAAAAAATCCAGGCCCGCGCCAAAGAGCGCGTTGCCTCTGCCCGCTCGCTGGCTGGAGCGGTCCGTACCCAACTAATGAACTGCCGAACAATCATGGTTCTGCCAGCCTACGCAACAAGATCAACACCGAAACGCGATGCCACTGTCAGAGAAAATAAACCATCCCACTTAACAAACGGTTCACCATAAGCTTATGGGTTTGTTGAGGTTTTATTAAGGGATCGGACATGCGGGGAAATGTGCGGCCTGCCCCAGACGTCTGCCACGCGGATAAAACGCGGCGCAATCCGACATACGGTCGTCGGAAGATAGTAGTGTATTTGAAAGTGTAGTTCAGGCCTGTGGGATAAAATCCAGACTGTGCCAAGCCGTATCCGAACTGCGTTAGCGCACTACCTAACTACTAAAAGTTCCGGCGCGATCGCTGAACAGATCGAGGGGTTTTGGCACGCCGACTTCAGGTGCCTTCGGCAGCGACGTGGACGTCAGTGACGTGCGGTTGCCCCACAATTCCTGAACGGCCGGCGACACAGGTTGTGCACGATCGCCACCCTGGAACAGCGACCGGAAAATCGGCTGTTCCTGCACGGCTGTCGATGACTGATCGGATGCAAAGCTTGCGACCTGCGCCGTGCTCAGATCCGGGAAGCGCGACAGGAAAGTCGCATTGCTGGACGGCGTCAATGGCGAGACTGCCTGCGCCGTCACCACGCCAGTAGATGCCATCGCCGTCCGTGTCGCCGTGGAATTCGCAGCACTATCATAGCGTGCCGACAGCACCGAATAGACCTGCGACACGCTGCGCGCGCTGCCGCTCTGATCGTAGAAGATTGACCGGTTCGCTGCGGCGGCATTGGGAAACAGTGCAGCGCCCGATGCGCTCGGATTGTTCGCCGCATTGTTGATCAGCTTGGAGGCGCCGCTTACGCCCATGAAATGCGCCATATAGAGTTCGGCATCGCTCGGACGACGGCCGATCTCGCCCGTAAGCTTGAAACCGTTGGACTGCGTCAGCACGCCGGCCATCGCTGAACTCGCGACAGGATCGTCACGCAGTTTCAGGATCTCGGCCTTCGCAGCCGGATCGCTCACCGAATAACTTCCCGACGGCGACTTGGTGATGGCGTCGGCATATTTGCCGTAGCCGAGCTGCGTCCCGGCTTCCTTCACGGTGCCGAGCCAGGTCTGCTCGATGAACTGGAACAGGCCCTTGGCCGAGGATGTCGAGGCCGTGGCTGAGGGATTGAAATTGGATTCCATCTTGGCGGTGGCGAGCAGATATTCGAAGCTCGTGCCCGTGGTGCCGGCAGCATTCTTGATCGCGCCGGTCACCTGACTGCGCGTTGACGAGAGTGCTGATGCGAGGTTGGTCGCGTCGACCGCCATAGTGTGGTGCCCCGCTGCCGCGAAACGACCACCGGGAATCGTGCCCTGTCAGCCGTGCGGAAGCCGCGGACACAGTGGGACATTCATGGTTAACGAAACGCTAAGAGGGTTTTGGCGCCCGGCACCTCCATCTTTGGTTGCATATTTTACAGAGCATTAACGCGAGGGTGTTTCCGTATGTGTCTGACGGAGATTCGCTCCCGTCGGCAGCGGGAATGGAGATCACGATGGTTGCGGTCGCAAATCGCGCAAACGCGCGTTCGACGTCAGGACAACCGTGGGACAAGGCGTCCCCCGCCGCCGTTGCCTCCGCCAAACCATCCGCCTCATCCGACAAACCTGCAGCTGCGCCGGTAGCCGCAGCCGCCTTCGTATCGCTGTCAGACCGCGCCAAGGCGGTCATCGAAAAGGCCAAGGCCGATCAGGCCGCGACCGAAGGGCTCACCGATACATTCGACGAAATGCTGACAAAGCGGACCGACGCCCTGGCCGACCGCCTCTCCAAAGCGTTCGAGAAAATGAACATCCCGCCGGAATATGCGACGCATATGAAGGTCGACAAATTCGGCAGCGTGACCGCCGAAGGCCCCTGGAAGGCCAAGATCGAGAAGATGTTCAGCGACGATCCGGCGCTCGCCAAGGAGATGAAGGAAGTCTCGGGCCTGAATGCCCTGAAGGCGGCGCAAGCTTCGCTCGATCTCTATAACGAGCAGAAAAAATCGACCAATAGCGAAGCGAAACAGGCGGAAGCCTGGAAGAACTACAATATCCGCTCGATGAACATCCAGACCCTTTCTGGCGTCATGACCATGAAGGACGGAAAACTGCGGTCGGCGGCCGTCGATTACATGGACATGATCGCCGATCCAACCGGCATCAGCGCCGCCAAATCCCGGCAGGATTTCGCCAGCCGACTGGCGTGACCGGAGATCAGCGCCAGTTCAGCTTCCGTAGACCGACGCCGGATCGAACACCTTGTCCGCATCGATGAACGACACCTTCGCTGCTCCAGCCTCGCCCTTGGTGATCGCGCGGTAGAAGCACGAGCGACGGCCGGTGTGGCAGGCGGCTCCGCCGATCTGC
Source organism: Tardiphaga sp. 813_E8_N1_3 (assembly GCF_051811025.1). Lineage (NCBI taxonomy): Bacteria > Pseudomonadati > Pseudomonadota > Alphaproteobacteria > Hyphomicrobiales > Nitrobacteraceae > Tardiphaga > Tardiphaga sp. 813_E8_N1_3. The sequence continues at coordinate 1,912,634 of NZ_JBPWQE010000001.1, read as the reverse complement.
TCGACCTTGATCCAGATCGCATCCTGGTCGCAATCCATCCGCATCTCGACCACGCGCTGGGTCTTGCCCGAGCTCTCGCCCTTGCGCCATAGCGCCTTGCGCGAACGGCTGTAGTACCAGGCATCGCCGGTTTCGATGGTGTTGCGCAGCGCTTCTTCATTCATATGCGCCACCATCAGCACGTCGCCATTCGCCACGTCCGTCGTCACGACGGTGACGAGACCGGCGGCATCAAATTTCGGCGTGAGCGCGAGACCTTCTTCGAGATCATGGCTGTGCGCGTGCGATGTATTGGACACGGAAAATCTCTCGCTGTGGTCGTCAAACGAAAATCGGGCGCCTGATGCGCCCGATACTCTAGCAGCAAATCACGATCGCCGCGCGATCTGCGCGACGTGGGTTTAGCGCGACATGGACTGGATCATCGATATGAACCGCGCCTGCTCGGCAGGATTGTCGCGGAAGTTGCCGGTGAAACGCGTGGTGAAGGTACGCGAGCCTTCCTTGCGGATGCCGCGGGCCGACATACAGGTGTGCTCGGCTTCAACCATCACCGCAACGCCGCGCGGCTTCAGCACTTCATCGACCGCGGCGGCAAGCTGCGCGGTCAGATGCTCCTGAGTCTGCAGCCGATGGCCGAAGATATCCACGAGACGCGCCAGCTTGGAGAGACCCACAACGCGCTCCACCGGCGTATAGGCAATATGCGCCTTGCCGTAGAACGGCATCATGTGATGCTCGCAATGGGAGACGAAGGCCATGTCGCGGATCAGCACGAAATCGTCATAGCCCGCGGTCTCGCCGAAGGTCCGGTTCAGGACCTCGGCCGGGCACTGATGATAGCCTTGGAACAGCTCGTCATAGGCCTCGACCACGCGCCGCGGGGTATCCATGAGGCCTTCGCGCTGCGGATCCTCGCCGATATAGGCGAGCAAAGTCTGCACGGCCTGCTCCGCCTCGGCGCGCGAGGGGCGTGGTTGGTCGGGATTTACCGCCGCAGCCAGAAACTCGGCGGGATCGAGCTCCGCCGGCCGGAATTCCTGCACTTTGCTCTCGGCAGATCTGATTTCAGAAGATTTGCCATCGGGGGATTTGCCGCGAAGCGGCTTGATCACTGCGTCCATCTTTACTCCGTTCGACCGGCCCCACGGGAGGCCGGAGTGTCACCGGGCAGACGGGGCGGCCAAGCCGCCGGACGCCTGAGTCCGTCAATAAAACATCGTCTTGCGACAATAACACCGAGCCCGCCGAACTGAATTCTCAAATTCCGGCGATCTGGAGAACGCCCGGCGCTCTGTTGGCCGGGCTCCGCCCTATATAGTGAACCATTACGACTGTTGCCAGCCATCAGGCTACCCACTCATCACATTTAAATCGTTGGTCTTTTTCCTATTATTCCCAGTACGCCATTCAACGGCAATGGGGGCAGTTCCCATGTGAGCCTAGGGTGATGACCCGATACTTCAGAACGGCACGGAGGAACAATCTCGGCAGCGCGCATCGCGCCAAACAGCCCCCGCGCGACTCTTATGGAGGACGCTGGTTCTGAGGGAGCTGCGAGAAACAGCGCGAACGATCGGTAACCCAGGCATTGGTTGGAGGAAAAGGCGATGGCGGCATCCTGCAGGTATGAAATCAGCATTCTGAAACACGACGAGCAAGAAATCGTTCTTGCTACTCATCATCCCGCCATCGGCGAATTAACGCGCGACAAGCTGGAGAGCCTTCGTTCGAGGCTACGGGATTTTCATGGCAAGGAGCACACCCTAGCGCGGCACCGACAGCGCGAAGCAAGAGGAAAAGCCGACCCGCGGGGCAGCAGCTTTTCCGGCACAGCCGAGCATGCAACTCAGCGCAAGCAAGTCTTCGTTGCCGCTATAAAACGCGTTAGCAAGGAGCTAAAGCGCCTGCAGAACTTCGAAGCGAAAAAGGACCTCGGAGAGGCCGCCAGGCGCGCACTGGTCCTACGACGGGCCCAGCAATTCTCTCGACCGCAGAATGATCTTCGCCCTGGTGAAGGAATGCGCTCCATCCCGAGCCGGCGCCGGAATATCAAGATTCCTCCTTCACGGATTGGGAGGGTGTCGCAGGCGAACAAGCGCGCGCAGGCTCGACGAGACGTCAGCCGCGGAAGCGATTAAGCGGCGCGGAGGAATCCGAGATTCTCTATCTGTCTCAAGGATGAGCGCCGGCTGATCGAAGGCATCGAGCCTTTGGGTCTGTTCCCCGATCACGGATCGCATGTGATCCGATCGGCGTGCCTTCATTCTGAAGATGTTGGGCGGTCGCTAGAGTGTCCCTACATGACGTGCAAAATCCGTGCGTCGCCAAAAACATAACTGCTCACAGACCATTGAAACTGCTGATCTTTTATTTCGTGGAATGGACGCTATATAGAGTCCAGTTCCTCGCGCGCCAAGAACGTGATCCCGGTGACCGATGGCACAGTTAAGGTCCGAACCAGATGCTGAACGACATCTATAACAAGCGCATCATCGAGCTCGCCGGTAACATTCCCCGGCTGGGCCGCCTCCCTGCCCCCGATGCGTCTGCCACCGCCCACTCCAAGCTTTGCGGATCGACCGTCAAGATCGACCTCATGATGGATGCCGATGTGGTCACCGACTTCGCCCATGACGTGAAGGCCTGCGCGCTTGGCCAGGCCTCGTCGTCGATCATGGCGCGTCATGTGGTTGGCTCGACTGCCGAAGAATTGCGTGCGCTGCGCGAGACTGTGCGCAAGATGCTGAAGGAAAACGGCGCACCGCCATCGGACGGAAAGTGGGCAGATATCGCCCTGCTCGAACCGGTCCGCGACTACAAGGCGCGCCACGCCTCGACGCTTCTCACATTCGATGCGGTCGTGGACGCCATCGGGCAGATTGAAGCCAAGTCAAATACCGGAGCCAGCCAGCCGACGCCGGCGTAACGCCAGCGCGGCTATTTCCCTGACGGTGCCGATGCGACGCCGCCAGTCGGCACCGAGGCCTCGGCCGTCTTGGTCGACTTCGTCGAAGACACGACCGGCGCCGAAGCGACCGGGGTCTTTTCATTCTCCGGCCCGCTCACGAAACGATCCTGTACCGACTTCGGCACCAGTGACGCGACCGGCGCCTCCTGCTCGCGAGGCTCGGGCAACACGTCACCGACACTATGGCTGGTGACGAGATTGGTCAGCTTCAACTCGGCTTCCGTAAGCCGATGCAGATCGTCCCACGGCGGCACGCTGAGCGACAATGACAAGAGATCACCGGTGCCTCCCATGTCGAAGGTGTATTTGGCGAGACGGCCGATATCCCGCTCGACGATCATCAGATCGTTTGCCGTATAGCTCGCAGCCTTCGGATCGTCGGCGCGGTCGCCCATCCAGATCTGATGGACGCGTACAAGAGATTCCTCGGCCACATAGCGGGTCTTGCCCGCCAGTAGCAGGAACACGCACATGGATTCGCAATAGGCCTGCGGCACGACCGCCGGCTTCATGACGCCCGAGGATGATTGCAGGTCGACCGTGATACCGACTGTGGTGCGCAGACCAAGCTTGCGCCAGCGCCGGCCCATGGTGATGGCGTCATTGACCGAGCCGCCGCTGGAATCCAGCACCACTGTCGCGTCAGTCAGATCGCGGCCCTTGGAAAACTCGTCGAAATCCCTGACGGTGTCGCCGGTGACAATCCCCACCGCACCGATCCAGCCACGGCAATTCGGCTCGCAGGCAACCCAGGTGAAGCGCATCGGGAGTTTGCGTTCTTCGAGAACCGCCGCAGCTTGGGCAGAGGACGCGACCGAAGCCAGCAGGCTGGCCGCGAGTCCGGGAAGAACGATGCAAAAGGCCGCGGCGCGAAACAGCGCCGAACTACCTGATCGAAGCGACCTCATACGTCCCAAGTCGGATCCTTCCCCGCACTCTCATGAGCAATGGCAACGGCCCCAAACAACGCTCATGATTCTGTCACACGGGCGTTACGTGAAAACCTAACGGGCTTCGCCGCAGCGTCCAGTTACTTTTGCTGCACTGCATGCGATAAATTGGCAGGTGTGTCTCCAATGCATAAGTAGATGGGTTCCATGCAAAGGAACCGGGCAAAACCCGGCTGATCTGATAGCAATCCGACCATGAAACATTCATCCATGTGCCCGAACTGCGCCGGTACTATTCAACGGCTGCCGCGCAATGCCGGTCGCGGCATGATCTGGATATACCGCCACACGCTGTCCCCGCTCGTCGGATACAATTGCCGTCACCTGCCAACTTGCTCCGTCTATGGCGACGAAGCGATCGAGCGTTACGGATTGTGGGCCGGCGGCTGGATGACACTGGCCCGGCTGCTCCGCTGCCAGCCATGGGGCACTTCGGGAATCGATAACGTGCCGGCCAAGCTGTCGCCCGATGCCCATTGGTACACACCGTGGCGCTACGCGCGCTGGCGCGGCGTCAATGACAGCGCAAACTAGAAGCTTACGCAGGCATTGCCGACCTTCGTGAGCACGGACTGCTGACTGAACTGCCGCTTATAGCTTTCCGCGATGGCAACGAGATCGGCACGCTTCTGAGCGTCGTCGGCGAAAGTGATCAGAACGACCTTTGCCCTTTCGCGGACATCAACATTACGCACGCCGTCGCGCCACTGCCCGTCTCCATCGATGACGGTGAGACCATCGGGAAAGCGGGGCGTGATTTCCCTTGCAACGAAATTATCAAATGCAGATTCGCTGATAGCAAGCCGATCGCCAATGTTGCGGCCGAAGATCATCTCCGCAGACACCATGATGCGCGACGGCGGCAGACAGGCTTGCGGCGGCAGCCATGCACAGCCGCTCATCAGCACACTGACTGTTAATGTAGCAATGCATGCGGAGAACAGTTGGCGGATATGTCGCGGCACACCGAACCTCGAATTATCAAAGCTATTTTTACAAAATGTCTGCTGGCGGGATTGTTGAATAACATTTGATACCATAGGGTGCCGCCACTTCATCTCGCCAAATTCATCTTCACTTAACATCATTGCCCGGGGCACTCAGGTGGAAGACGGCCTATACGAAGTACATTTTCATACTATTCATGGCACCGGGACCGGCGTCGTCTATGCAATCGGCGGAAAGCTGCGCGGTGGAAACTCCGCTTTCGCCTTTATGGGCAACTATCAAAACAGAGGCGAGACCATCTCCGTCAGGGTGTCGTCGAAACGCTACAACCCGGACCAGAGCTTCAAGTCGGTCTTCGGCTTTGAAGGTGTCACACTGGCATTGACCGGCCGCGTCAATGGCGACCTGCTCGATTTCGAAGGCAGTGCGCTGCAATTGCCCGGCGTGCCGTTCAAGGCGCAACTGACCCGCATCTGCGACTAAGCGACACGTCCCGACATTTTACGGCTGAACACGATGGCCACCAGTGCCGTCGTCAGGAAACCCATCGCGACAAACCCCGAAGTCTGGAAGTATCCGCCAGCGAACAGCGCGCCACCGATGCCGGATCCGATCGCCTGACCGACATAGAGCATCGACGTGTTGAGCGACACCGATGCTGCTCCAGCCGATGGCGCAGCTCCGATCAGCCGCACCTGCTGCATTGAGGTGATGGCACCGAAGCCGAGTCCCCAGATCGCGACGCCGAGCGCCATCACCGGCAGCAGGCCCGCACCGAAACTCCATACGGTTATTCCCGCAAGCGCCAGCGACGTGGACAGGATGGACGTATTGAGCGCGCCCCAGCCATCGACGATCCGCGTCGCGGTCATGATGCCGAGAAAGCCGCAGACGCCATAGATCGCGAAGACGGACGCTGCCGCATCGTGCCCTGCCCCGGCGAGCCGCTCGAGGAGCGGCGCCATGAATGTGAAAATCGCAAACTGCCCGGAAAGCTGTAGCGTCGTGATGATCAGCAGCAGCACGACCAGACGATTGCGGACCAGCGAAGACCAGGTGCCGAGATCGACAGGCGCGCCAAACAGCCCGCGCGGCAATCGCCACGCCAGCAGCATGAAGCTCAAGCAGCTCATCACACCGACGGATGCGTAAACTTCGCGCCAGCCATAGCGGCTGGCAATGAAGGTCACCAGCGGCAGACCGACCGCAGCTGCCAGCGTCCAGCCGAGAAACACATAGGCAACGCTGCTGCCACGCTTGTCCGGAGGCACCAGCATCCCGACCGCGCCCGCGGCCTGCGGTGTGTAGGGCGCGGCAGCGACGCACATCACCAGGCGGATCGCCACCAGCACGGCAAAATTCGGCGCGAAGGCCGATGCGAGATTGCCCGCCGCGACCACCGCGATGATACACAGCAACAGATGCCGCCGCTCGATCCGGCTGGTCAGCCACGACATCAGGGGCGAGCAGATGCACAGCATCACTGCGCCGAAGGTGATCAAAAGCCCCGCCTCGCGGATGGTGACGCCCAGTCCCGCCGACAACTCGCCAAGCATCGCCGTCGGCCCTATCAGGCCAATGCCGGTGACGAAATTGCCGATCATGAGTGCGGTGGGGGCGTAGGGGCGAGCGACTGTCAAGATGTCGCATCTTATGGATGCAACTGCATGCAAGTCAAACCTGCCCGCCAAGCGTGCAAATAAGGTCAGCCAGACTGGTGTTGCAACGCCCGAATCGGCTGCTATACCGCTCGTCCGCTTACCTGCGCCCGTGTGCAGGAGTGAGCCACAGGAGAGAAGACATGACTGAGAATGAAGGCTCGGGATTCAAGTTCGGCCTCGCCAACCTTACCCCCGCCGAAACCAACCACATCACCGTTACTTTCCCGGACGGCGCCAAGCGCGAATTCGCGAAGGGCACGACCGGTTTCGAGATCGCCAAGGGCATCTCGCCGTCGCTGGCCAAGCGCACCGTCGCGATGGCGCTGGACGGTACCGTCTCGGATCTTTCCGATCCGATCGACGCCGACGCCAAGATCGATTTCATCAATCGCGACGATCCCCGTGCGCTGGAGCTGATCCGGCACGACGCCGCACATGTGCTCGCCGAAGCGGTGCAGGCGCTGTGGCCGGGCACCCAGGTGACCATCGGTCCGGTGATCGAGAACGGCTTCTATTACGATTTCTTCCGCAACGAGCCGTTCACACCCGAAGATTTCGGCGCGATCGAGAAGAAGATGCGCGAGATCATCGCGCGCGACAAACCGTTCACCAAGGACGTCTGGGATCGCGAGAAGACCAAGCAGGTGTTCCGCGACAAGGGCGAAGCCTTCAAGGTCGAGCTGGTCGACGCCATTCCCGGCAACGAGCCGATCAAGATCTACTACCAGGGCGACTGGTTCGACCTCTGCCGCGGCCCGCATATGACGTCGGTCGGCAAGGTCGGCAACGCCTTCAAGCTGATGAAGGTGGCCGGCGCGTATTGGCGTGGCGACAGCAACAATCCGATGCTCACGCGCATCTACGGCACGGCCTTCGCCAAGCAGGAAGACCTCGACGCTTACCTCAAGCAGATCGAGGAAGCGGAAAAACGCGACCATCGCAAGCTCGGCCGCGAGCTCGATCTCTTCCACTTCCAGGAAGAAGGCCCGGGCGTCGTGTTCTGGCATCCCAAGGGCTGGACCATCTTCCAAGCGCTGATCGCCTATATGCGCCGTCGCCTCAATGGCGACTACAGCGAAGTCAATGCGCCGCAGATCCTCGACAAAGTGTTGTGGGAGACCTCGGGCCACTGGGAATGGTATCGCGAGAACATGTTCGCGGCGCAGTCGGCCGGCGACGAAGCCGAGGACAAGCGCTGGTTCGCGCTGAAGCCAATGAACTGCCCCGGCCATGTGCAGATCTTCAAGCATGGGTTGAAGAGCTATCGCGACCTGCCGCTGCGCCTCGCCGAATTTGGCGTCGTGCATCGCTATGAGCCGTCGGGCGCCATGCACGGTTTGATGCGCGTGCGCGGCTTCACCCAGGACGACGCGCATGTGTTCTGCACGGAGCAGCAGCTTGCCGACGAGTGTCTCAAGATCAACGACCTGATCCTGTCGACCTATTCCGACTTCGATTTCGGCGACATCGTGGTCAAGCTATCGACGCGGCCGGAGAAGCGTGTCGGCACCGACGAAATGTGGGATCACGCCGAGCGCGTGATGGCCACCGTGCTGTCCGTGATCGAGAGCCAGTCCGGCGGTCGCATCAAGACCGAGATCTCGCCGGGCGAAGGCGCATTCTACGGACCGAAGTTCGAATATGTGCTGCGCGATGCCATCGGCCGCGACTGGCAGTGCGGCACCACGCAGGTCGATTTCAATCTGCCGGAACGCTTCGGTGCATTCTATATCGACGCCGACGGATCGAAGAAGGCGCCGGTCATGGTGCATCGCGCGATCTGCGGTTCGATGGAGCGCTTCATCGGTATCCTGATCGAGCACTTCGCCGGCAACTTCCCGCTCTGGCTGTCGCCGGTGCAGGTGGTGGTCACCACGATCACCTCGGAAGGCGATGAATACGCCAAGGTCGTCGCCGCGGCCGCGCGCAAGGCCGGCCTCCGCGTCGAGATCGATCTGCGCAACGAAAAGATCAACTACAAGGTCCGCGAACACTCGCTGGCCAAGATCCCTGCCCTGCTCGTCGTCGGCAAGAAGGAAGCCGAAACCGGCCAGGTCTCGGTGCGCCGTCTCGGCAGCGATGGCCAGAAGGTGAGTTCGCTCGAGGAAGCCCTTGCCGCACTGGTCGATGAGGCGACACCGCCCGACGTGAAGCGCACACAGGCAGAGGGCTGAGCCGATGAGCGACGATGAAGAGATCGAGATCGAAGCCTATCCGCTTCGGTCCTATCAGCTGATCGCCGATCCCAACCGACCGGACGTGGTTGCGCTGGCATTCGAGACGGAGCGTGGCCACAGCCTCTATCTGGCCTCACGGGCCGTGCTGGAGGATCTGGGTCGTGATCTGCTGGACCGTGCCTCCAAGATGCCGGAGCACAAAACGGTCAGCTAAGCGGATGCGCGCGGTCACAATCCGTCTAAATCAGCAAGGCCCGCCTCGTGGCGGGCCTCTTCGCGTGGTAAGCGGTCATACAATTCCTGCAAGATCTGCTCATCCTCATCTGCGAGACTGCCCGTGCCCGACATCATCGACTTCCTGAAGACCCGCCGTTCCGTCAAGCCGCGCGAAATGACCGGCTCCGGCCCCTCCTCCGCTGAACTCGAAACCATCCTGACCATCGGGGCACGCGTGCCGGACCACGGCAAACTGGCGCCGTGGCGCTTCATCATTTTCGAAGGTGATGCCCGCAAACGCGCCGGCAACGTCATCGCCACCGTGTTCGCGCGCAAGAACCCCGATGCGCCGGTCGAGGATATCGAGGCGCAGAAATACAAACTGACGGAAGCGCCGCTGGTGATCGGCGTAGTGAGCATCATCAAGCCGCATCCGAAGATTCCGCCATGGGAGCAGGAACTGTCCGCAGGTGCGAGCTGCATGAACATCGTGTCGGCCGCCACAGCCATGGGTTATGGCGCCAACTGGCTGACCGGCTGGATGGTCTATGACCGCGACGTGCTCGAAGGCCTCGGCCTCGCCGCCAATGAAAAACTGGCCGGCTTCATCCATATCGGCGGCAAACCCGACAAGGTCATCGAGGACCGGCCGCGGCCAGAACTCAAGGACGTTGTGACCCGGTTCTGAACCGGATTTACGCAGCCTGGGACGCCTGGCTGCCAAACCGGCGCAGCAGGTTCTCGATTTCCGATGCTGGCTTCGCAGGGCTGAACAGAAAGCCCTGCACCTCATTGCAGCCCTCCGCACGCAGCCAGTCGAGCTGATCAATCGTCTCGACGCCCTCGGCTGTCGTGGTAATATTCATGCTGCGGCCGAGTCCTGAGATCGCGCGTACGATGGCGACACAATCGGGGCGCTCGATCAGATCTTTCACGAAAGACCGGTCGATCTTGATCTTGTCGAACGGAAAACTCCGGAGATAGCTCAGGCTGGAATAGCCGGTGCCGAAATCGTCCATCGAGATGCGGACGCCCAGCGCACGCAACTGATGCAGGATCGCGAGATTGGCCTCGGTTTCCGCAAGAAAGACCGACTCGGTGATTTCCAGCTCCAGGCGATGCGGCGACAATCCGGAATAGGCCAGCGCGGCGACCACGACCTGCACCAGATTGCGGCTGCGGAACTGCACCGGCGAGAGATTGACCGCCACCTTGATATCATCAGGCCATTTGGCTGCTTCTGCGCAGGCCCTGCGCAGCACCCACTCGCCGAGCGTGACGATGAGGCCGATATCCTCGGCGACGGGGATGAAATCGGCCGGCGAGATCATGCCCTTTTCAGGGTGCTTCCAGCGCAGCAGCGCTTCGAAGCCGGTGATGCGGTCCGCGGCCAAATCCACCAATGGCTGGTAATGCAATTCAAAGTCGCCATCGGCGAAAGCGCTGCGCAGATCGAGCTCCATGTCGCGGCGCTTCTGCGCCTGGCGATCCATCTCGCGCTCGAAGAAGCGATGCACACCGCCGCCTTCGGACTTGGCCCGATACAGTGCCATATCGGCATTACGCATCAGCTCTTCGCTGGTATCGCCATCGCCCGGTGACATGGCGATACCGATGCTGGCGCCGATCACAACTTCGACGCCGTTCATGTCATAGGGTGCGCTGATGATCTCGATCAGCCGCGCGGCAAAATCGTTGGCTTCGTTGGGTGTGATATCGGCCGCCAGCACCACGGCAAATTCGTCGCCGCCCAGCCGCGCCGCGAGATTGTTGCCGCGGACCTCGGCGCGCATCCGCGCGGCGACCATCTTCAGCAGCCGATCCCCCATCGGATGACCGAATGAGTCATTCACGTTCTTGAACAAGTCGAGATCGATGCAGAGAACCGCGACATGCTTGCTCGGATCGTCGTGATCCAGCGCCTGGGCCAAACGCTCCTGATAGAAGGTACGGTTCGGCAGGTCGGTCAGGGCATCGTGATGCGCCATATGCGCCACGCGCGCTTCGGCCTTGCGACGTTCGGTAATGTCGACGACAGCCACGAGGAACCCGTCGCGGCCTTCGAACATCACGCGGCGGCCATAGGTCAGCACCTCGATCTCGCTTCCGTCGGCCTTCAGGTGGCGCCAGTTGCGATCCGACTGATAGATATCTCCGAGCTGCATCAACGCGCGCGTATGAATCTCCCACTCGTCGCGCGGCCAGATTTCCTTGAGCTGCATGCGGAGGAAAGCGGCGCGATCGTATCCGTAATGCGCGACAGCCGCGTCATTGACGCTGAGAAAGTCCATCGTCTGGGCATCGAACACCCACATCGGCATCGGGTTGCTGTCGAACAGCAGCCGGAACGAGGCCTCGCGGCGCTTGATGTCGGTGACGTCGGAGACCGTGAGCGACACGAGATCGCCGAACGCCGTCGCGCTGAGCCGAAGGTTCCGATCATCGCTGTCAATTTCGAGCTGACCGCTCTGGCCATTGGCAATCATGGACAGCAGCCATTTCGTCACGCTCGGCAGCGACAATGCGTGGCCGCCTGCGCTCAGCTTGCGCCACTGAAGGTCGGTGGGTGATACTTTCAGCAGGCGCGAAGCGCCCTGATTGTGATGCACGATCTGGAAGTCAAAAGCCTGGCTTGCGGAATCCCGGATTGCCGCAAGCGACACGATGCCTTCGTCCGTCGACGAGAAGATCGCATCGACCAGATTGTAACGGGTGCCCTGTTCGTTGACATAGACGCCGACCAGTCGCCCGCCCCAGCGTGACGCTGTCGGCAGCGCCAGAATGTCATAGGTGTGGACGAGACCGTCACGTACGCAATGCGCCACCATCAGATGCGGCCGGTTGGCCTGCAAGGCGCAGTTCGCGGCTTCCGTTAGCGCACGCACGCAATCAGGCGCCAGCACCTCGAGCGGAATGTCCCAACGATCGTCGCCCAACCACTGTTGCACATAGCGTCCGCTGCGTGACACTTCGAGCGTCTCACCTTCGACCTTCAGCAGGACAATGTGATCGGCCATCCGCCCAAGACTGCCGAGCATCACTTCTTCATAGCCGGGCAGAATCTGACCGGGACGAACGGCCGCCCGCCATTTGCGTTGCAAGGCGGGAATGTCGTCGAACAACTTGACGTCCGGGCTTCCGGATAGCTGTCTGGCCGCGGTCACGACATCCCCTTCGGAACACTTGTAGCGATACGTGCTATTCGGGCTATGAGGATTAACGTCATGTAAACGTTCCGCGGCCGCGGACGGCAACGACGTGTTGTAACGCGACAAACTGGCACGATGGTTAGTTGGCGATTCAGGACCATGACACGCGCATGACAATTCATTCGCGTTTGAAGCGTGTTGTCTGCAACGAGATCTTTGTTCTGGACGAGATTGTTGAGTAGCCTGCGAGCAGCAGTTAGCGCGCGATGACTTCGATCTCGCCGTCGACACCATTCACGACATTGAAGGGGCGCTCGAACACCTTGCCTTCGTTCTTGGCGATGGCGCGATATTCGCCTTCCGCCAGCGTGACGCGCGGGAATGCGCCGATCGATTCCTTGATGACGTCGCCTGCCGGCGTGATCACCGACCATGCGGTGTTGGCCAAGGCCTCGCCGCCCTTGTCGCTCACCAGCTTCATGGTGATGACCGCCGCACGATGTGTGATCGTCACGTCGGTGAGCTTGCTCGCCTGCACGCGAATATCCGAGCGCACTACCGAATTGGCGTCGCCGTAATTCGAGATGATGTAGTAGGTGCCTTCCTGCAGCAACACGACATCGCCGGCGGGAACGCTCGGCAGCAGCGGCGTGCGCTCGCCGCCTTCGAACTGGCTGCCCTTGTAGATCGAGAACGAGATCTGGTTCTGCGGAATCTTTGTGGTGCCGACGCGGCCCTCGATCCGCAATCCGCCCGCGGGGAGCACGAACGCTTCACGATCGGTCTCGGACTTGATGGTCACCGGACGAACGGCACTCACAAGGCCCAGCGCCACATGGACCACATAGCTGCCCGGCGGCAGCACGATGTTGGGCGTGGCGCCGCGATCCTCGCGGATTAGCTTGAAGGCACCGGTCTCATCTGGCCGATCGGAATAGACCCGCCAGACCAGACCGCTATTGATGACCGGCATATCCTTGCCATAGCGCGCCGTCAGCGCCAGCACGCCCTGTGCGGGCCCCGTTGGAGCAGCCTGGACCGGCGACGGCACAGGCGGCGCCACATTGGCGACCGGAGGCTGGGTCAGTGGCGCCGGCAACAGGGGGGTGGAAGCAGGACCGGACGGCGGCGCGAGGCTGATGGCCGGCCCCGATGGGACATCCGGGATCGAGCCCGGCGGAATCGGCGCCGGGCGATCCGAAAAGAACTGCGCGGACGCTGTCCGGGGCAAGGCAACAGCCTGCAGCAGAGCGAGAGCCAGCACCATAGCTAGCCGTCCGCTCCGGCCGGATGTTCGCAAATCATGGCCCCATGCAGTCATGGTCATGCTTTTCACCCAAAACGCGACAAATTCAAGCCTTGACGCGGCAGTCCCGCCGCCAGACCCACAATCGCGTGAGGTTCCCAGGAACCGGTGCACCGTGCGGTAACGGGTCGCTCTGCAGTCACATTTGGTGCCTAAATCTCGCAAACGCGACATAAATCATGAATTAGCTACCGTCTGGAATGATGGCGTTGCTGCATTTAATATCGGCGGCGTCGTCAAGGAGCTTTGTGTGCTGGAGATTTTGATGGGGCGCGGCCAGAATGGCGCGAACGGTCGCGACAAGCCTGGTTTGGGAAGCGTTCGACGTCCGATCATCGGTCTGGCGCTCGGCGGCGGTGCCGCGCGCGGTTTCGCCCATATTGGCATCCTCCGCACATTGCTTGCCCACGGCATCGTCCCGAACGTCGTGGTGGGCACGTCGATCGGTGCCGTCGTTGGCGGATCCTATGCTGCCGGCCACCTCGATACGCTTGAGGAATGGGCCCGCGGTTTGCAACCCCGCAATATTCTCAGCTATCTCGACATCCGCCTGAACGGTTCGGGCCTGATTGGTGGCAACAAGCTGGCCGCGCAGCTCGAAGCATCGCTGGGCCATACGCTGATCGAAGACCTCCCGCTGAAATTCGCCAGCGTCGCCACCGAAGTTCGCACCGGTCATGAAATCTGGCTGACTCATGGTCGCCTGGTCGATGCGATGCGTGCGTCCTACGCGCTGCCGGGCATCTTCTCGCCGGTTCTGGTCGGCGATCGCTGGCTGGTCGATGGCGCGCTGGTCAATCCGGTGCCGGTATCGGCGGCGCGTGCTCTGGGCGCCGAGATCGTCATCGCAGCCAATCTCAGCAATGACGTGTTTGGCCATTCGACCACGATTTTCGACCATGGCACGGGACCGGAAGTGGCCGAGCCCATCATCGAAGTCGAAGAACCGAAGCGCGGTTTCAGCAAGTTCTTCTCGGCGGAGCGCACCATGAAACGCGAATTCTTTGGCGGCGGCGGACGACCGGGTATCTCTACCGTAATGGTCGATGCCTTCAACATCATGCAGGACCGCATCACCCGCGCGCGCCTTGCCGGCGATCCGCCGGATCTCCTGATCGCACCACGCGTTGGCCGCATTGGCTGGTTCGATTTCCACCGCGCCGAAGAAATGATCACGCTCGGCGCGCGTGCCGCAGAGCGCGCTGTCGAGTCCATTCAAGAGGCGATCGAAATCCTCGCCCCCGAAGTGGCAAACTCGCCTGCGCCCGTCGTTGCGCAGAAGCCGACCACTTCGCAGAGCTGAGCGCGGCGGGCTCAGGCCGTCGCAATATATTCGCGCAGCGCTTCCTGTTCGCGTTCGAATTCACGCAAGCGAAATTTGACGACGTCACCGATCGAGATCAGGCCAACGACCTTTTCGTCCTCGATAACGGGCAGATGCCTGAATTTTCCAGTCGTCATCTTTTCCATGATTGCACCGACCGTATCGGACGGTTTGCAGCCAATGACCTTGTGCGTCATCACGGCGCTCACGTCTTCATCCAGTGCCCCGGCGCCGCGCTCTCCAATCACCCGCACGATATCACGCTCGGACAGGATACCATCGATGTGGTGATGGCTCATCACCAGCACGGCACCTATTTTTCGCTGTGACAGCAGCTGCACCACCGACGAGACCTTATCGCTCGGCGAGACGCTGATGATCTGGTGGCCTTTGGAATCGAGAATTGCACGTACCGTCATTGTCGCCTCCTAAGTCGAACCATGCCCTTTGTCGGGCGCGGTCTTTCATTCTTGGGTCGTCAGACAGACGCAGTGTAACAGCGCAGTTCAACAGTCGTTCAGATGTGGTGATCGAACTGACACACCGTTCGCGCCGGGAACGGGATCGACCTCAAGGGCCGAACCTGCCAACGTGAGTCACCTGTCGAATACATAAGATGGATCAAATGCGTCGGCCTCGCAAGAAGCCGGTACACGCTCAATGCAGGTCGGACATGTCCGGAGACGATGTCTGCGAACCCGTGCGCTGCAACCTCGGAATGGGATCGAACAGCGAGAATAGCAGCAGCCCGGCGAAGAAGCCGCCGATATGCGCCTGCCATGCAACGCTCGCCCCGTCTGCACCGATCGCAATCGAGCCGACGCCGAAGATGATATTGACGCCGAACCAGACCGCCAAAAATCCGATTACACGCGGATCGCGCAATGAACGCAACAGCGGAAGCGCCGGCACCCGTGCCGCTTCATCGGCATCGCCGCGGTTGAATGACAGGAAGCTGCCGCGCACGAAGGCAAACCGGATGGCCGCGGCCATGGCGCCGGAGACCGAAGCCGAGGCGCCGATCATCGGGGCGAGCGCGTGTTCATGGGTAACCAGATGTGCAGCGGCGCCAGCCACCGCCGTCACCGCCATGAAGATGAAGAAGCGGACCGCGCCGAAGCGCCGCGCCAGCGCGCTGCCGAACGGCAGCAGCCACAACACATTGAAGCCGATATGGCTGAGATTGGCATGCAACAGGGAGTAAGTGACGAAACTCCAGACCTTGGCGCCATTGCCGCCGGGAAACGGCATGGACAGCAGCGTTTGGTCGTAGCGCTTCGGAATGAAACCGAAGACCTCAATGGTCCAGTATTCCAGATCCACCGGCAGCAGCATGCGAATGATGTGGATCACGGCGAGCAACCCGACATAGGCCGTCAGCGCCGCCGGCAGGGTCAGGATCGGTTCACGCGGAGGAGCGGGGGAATCCAATGTGTCCAAGGGAATAACGGCCTGTCAGCAGCTCTGGCGAGCGATGCCCCAGATAGTCGGCTTTGCCGGTGCGGTGCAAGCTCAGGATCGCCGCAGGACTGCAAACCCGCCTGAAAAGAAAAAGGGAGAGCCTCTGAGAAAGGCTCTCCCGGGTCCGTCTTGATCTTTTCCCGCGGATGGATGTCCCGGTGTGCCGGACAAGCCGACATCCCCACCCCTCCCCGCGTGACGACCAATTCTGTTTTCAGCCACCTGTTTATCGAAGCGCGTCACGAACTGCTGGAGACAGTCCGCTCCGCTCTGGAGTGAGGAGAAGACTACCGGTTATCCCCGCGATGCCAAGCGCATGCTTAATTCAAAGTTAATGACGCGGCGGTGGCCTTGGCCAGAAATCAGACGGTTAATGAGATCCTTAAAATCATAGTAAATTTAACCTTAACTTCTGATACCCGCCCGAACACGGTGGAAAACGCGCGTTCGGCATGGACGCTGCAATGACTGATCTGCACAACATGTAGCGGCGAGCGATGGATGGATTCGGGACAGAAATGTCCCCGATCCACTGCAAGCCGGGTCAGGGATCAGGCGAATGAAACATCCATCCAGCCGCGCGTTCTTCGCCTATTGGGACGACAAGCGCGGTTTTGCCCGCGCTCCCGATCGGAGTGAGCTGGAACCCGGCCCGGTGCGCGAGTTGCTCGGTGACATCTTCGTGCTGTCCTGTGACCAGCCCGTCGAATTCCCGTTCCGGGTGGCCGGCACAAGAGTTTGTGCCCTGCTCGGCCGCGACCTGAAGAACCAAGCGTTTCCGTTGCTGTTCGCGCCCGAGTGCCGCGATGAGATCCGGGACATGATCACTGTCGTATCCGAGGAACAGCTCGTCGCCGTCGCGGGCGTGACCGCAATGACCGAATTCGGTCAGAAGGCGCATCTGGAACTGCTGTTGCTGCCGTTCGCGGCACGCGCGCATTCCCCCATCAGCCTGACCGGCCTGCTGGCGCCCATGTATGAAGTCCGCGGCCGGCTCGGCGCATTCCAGCTGACCTCGTTCCGCTATCTCGCCCACCAGCCGCAGCGCTTTGCGCCGCGCGCCCTGCGCAAGCTGCAGGCTGCCCGCGGCCTGATGGTCTATGAAGGGCTGCGCTAAACAGCCTTCGCTGTGCTTCGCTCACTGTAGGTGTCGCACAGAACATGCACGCCACCTGGTTGCGCCACATCGGTATTTGCTAACGCGGCATTAACCCTGTGGGCCGTAGGGTTCGGTCGAAACTCGACCTGTATGACCGGCACAGCACTGATGGCGTTCGCGCAAACAAAATCGATTCTTCCGTCTGCAGAAGAACGCCGTCGCTTTCAGCGGGTGAAAGTGCACTTGCTTGGCCGCTACATGCTGCCGGATCGCCGCGAGTTTCCGTGTCAGGTCATCAATATGTCGCCCGGTGGCCTCGCGCTGCTCGGTCCCGGCATCGGCAATGTGGGCGACCGCGTCATCGCCTATCTCGACCATATCGGCCGCGTCGAAGGTAAGATAACCCGGATCATCGACAACGGCTTCGCCATGACCGTGGGTGCGACACCGCGCAAACGGGACAAGCTGGCCGCACAGCTGACCTGGCTCGCCAACCGCGACATTCTCAATCTGCCGGAAGACCGCCGCCACGACCGTATCGTACCGCGCAATCCGCTCGTGCTCCTCACCCTCGAGGATGGCGTCCAGATGAACGGCCGCATTATCGACCTGTCGCTGTCCGGCGCCGCCATTGCGGCAGAGAAGCGTCCGCCGCTGAACTCGATTGTCATGCTCGGCCGAATCCAGTCCCGTGTGGTCCGCCATCTCGAAGAAGGCTTCGCTCTGGAGTTCTTCCACGAGCAGTTGGCAGAGACGCTCGAAGACAGCGTCAACGCCCGGTAAACGGCCGAACGCCTCCGATCCCGGTTTTCGAATGGCCCGAAGGCCCTATCCGCGTCCGCGGATACCGTTGCGCGTCATCTGCACTCTATCGCGAGCGGTTAATTTCACGCCGCTTTGCGCACGCAAGTTCCTGAATTGCAGCATTCAAGCCATTAACGCGTAAAATTTGAATCAAATGCAATTAGCTAAAATTTGAATCGAATTCGATTCAAGTATAGTTCGAATTCGCCGCTCCTTTTACTTGTAATCGCTTCAATTGTACTTGAGCGATTTAGCGGCGACGAAAATCCTTTGTGCGAAACATGGTCCCAACAAGAAAACGGGGGCCACAATGTTTGGTAACAAGGGGCGATACTTCGGACTAGCCATTTTAGCAGTCCTTCTTGGAGTGACTTCGTCGGCACGTGCCGGCAACGAAAAGCTCTACGCAAGCCTGGGCGACAGCACGCGCGCACCGATCGGCTGGGTCGAATTCTGCTCAGATAATCCCGCCGACTGCCGTGGCAGCGCAACGCAACCACGTGACATCGTCATCACGCAGACCGCGTGGAAGGATCTGGTGCGGGTCAATCGCTGGGTCAACGAGACAGTCAAGCCGATGACCGACATGGATCATTGGGGCGTGATCGAAAAGTGGTCGCTGCCATCAGACGGTTACGGTGACTGCGAAGACTATGTGCTCCTGAAGCGCAAGATGCTGATCGAGGCAGGCTGGCCACGTGAGGCGCTGCTGATCACCGTGGTGCGTGACAAGAAGGGCGAAGGCCACGCCGTGCTCACGGTGAAGACGGACAAGGGCGAATACGTTCTGGACAACCAGAATGAGAACGTCCTCGCCTGGACCGAGACCGGCTACCGCTTCGTCAAGCGTCAGTCACAGAGCGATCCGAATGTCTGGGTCTCGCTCGGCGACAACCGTCCTGCAGTGGCTACGGCCAGCGCGCGGGATCGCTAAACAACAGGAATTGGAGACACGCGACCCGGTCACATCCCCACCCCTCCCCGTCCCAGACCGGATCGCGCGCGGCCAGCCTCCCCCAAGGCTGGCCGCAACTTTTTGGGGATGTGGTCACGCAGCTTCCCACAGGAAGCTGCGACGATGCTGGAAACAGATGCAGGCGTGGCTGACGAAGTACAAACTGTCTGACTGATCCCGGACTGACGTCCGAGAAACACGAACTGACAAGAAAATCGCCGCGCTAGTCGCGCCGATTTGCGTTTCGGTCGATGGTGCCGTCGGGCCGATAGCCGAAGCGCACGAGCGCAATCGCTGTCAACCGTTTCCCGAACCGGCGTTCGAACTCACAAAACATCCAGACGAAAGCCATCACCAGCGCAAAGACGGTGGTGACGAACAGCAGCGTGAGATTGGCAATGTCGAGGGTCATGGTCATCGTTTCGATTTTGCAAAACGCGTACCAGACAATCTAACCAGCCATGATTTGGCTCCAGCGCAGCTATGCTGGAGCCAATGAGGTAATCAGGTGGCGTCGTTCAAGGCCAATCACTCACAAACCTCGACCCGACGCACCCGATATCCAGCCGGCGTCCGTACGCGTTTACGAGTTACATAACATCCGCCTTCGTCATCATAACCGCCATAAGCGTAGGGGTACCCACCGTAATACGCATAGGGGCCGTAACCGTAATAGCCGCCATAAAGACCGGCGCCGGCAAGACCCAGTCCTAAGCCGAAACCTGCACCGCGCCATCCGCGGCCGAAGCCCCCGCCATGCCAGCCACCGCCACCATGGAATCCACCGCCGTGGAATCCGCCGCCACCGTGCCCGCCGCCACCCCGCGCCGATGCGGCTGTCGGCGCGACCAGCGCGACTGCGGCAACGGTCACCAGACCAAACACCAATTTGCGTAACATCAACTACACTCCGTCACGGGTCACCTTCAGCGCCGCCCTTCCTAGATAGGTAGCTCTTTCGTTCGTGAACCGCCACGGTGTGACGATCAATAGCCGTCACTTGTTCGCGACTGTCGGTTACCGTGTATTGCTGAACGTCTGTCGCGCAACGTTGCGCTAGCAACCCTTGCAGATGCTCTTCACCTTGCGATCGACGGCGCGATCCTGCGCATCGCCCGCTGCATCGCCCGTCGCCGGCTTGCCATCAGGCGACGCCTGTCCGGTCCCGCTCGCGCCTGCCGTAATCCCGGTCGCGGCGCGTCCACCGCTCGCATTCGCGGTGCCTGCACTATTGGTGCCCGCAGCACCACCGGTCGCGCCGCCACCTGCGCTGCCGGATTGGGCGAACGCCACGGCCGAGGACAACAGGACGGCAGCCGTCACAGTCACGATGAGTTTCGAGGAATGCGCCATTGGAAATCTCCTTTGGCGTTCAACGAGACCAGCGGAAACGGGTTCCGCAGCGGGAACGAATTTGGCGCCGGCGGCTTGAATCCCTGACATTGCCGAGGAGAAGTCTGCGTGTCCTGGGACAAGCCGTTTCGCGAACCGATCGAATTGCCTGACGGCAACACGCTGGTGTCGTTGCGCGACGCCGGCGCTTACATCACACAGCTTCCGCAATCTGAACACGATGCAGAGGAGTGGCAGACCGCGATGCATTGCTTGATAGAGGCTGCGGACTACGGCGGCCCTGTTAGCTTCGCCCGCCTCGGCGTTGCACAGGCGCTGCATCGCCATCAGGAAAAAGTATTCGACCCGACACGCAAGCGGCCGCAGTGGCGCAAGCCGGGCCTCGGTTAGCAGATGTCATGCGCAAGTTGATCGAGTTCGACGACGAGACCCTCGACAAGCTCACTCAGCTCGGTCGCGACCGTATGGCGACGACGCAAGAACTCGCCGATGAAGCCTTCGCCGACCTCCTGAAAAAGCACGGCGTTCCGATCGATCTCACGGATGCGCTCCGCAAGAGCGTGAAAGCTGCCGGTTCATCATCCGCATCAAGCCGCAACACTGCGATGCGCCCCGCTCCATCACGTCCAACAAGGAAGAAGGCCCATGCCAAACGATCCGCAAAAAGATCCATTTGAGGAAGGCGAGCGTGCCGCCAGCGAGGGCATTCCTGCCGAGGCCAATCCCTATCAGGACGGCACCGAGGAGCATTCGCTATGGAGCGCCGGCCACGAGCGCGTGGCCGGCGAGACAGAGGCCAGCGAGTCCGAAGGGCCGTGATCGCGCGCAGCGCGATCACAATTACCCGATCTTCTTGACGCCTTTCTGGAAGCGCGGGCCGTTCGCCGCGTAGAATCGCGCCGCGCTGCCCATCGCCGTCACCTGCTCCGGCGACAGCGTGCGAATGACGCGCGCCGGCGATCCGATGATCAGCGAATTCTCCGGAAATTCCTTGCCCTCAGTGATCACCGAGCCGGCGCCCACGATACTGTTCTTGCCGATCTTCGCGCCGTTCATCACGATCGAGCCCATGCCGATCAGCGCGCCGTCCTCGATCGTGCAGCCGTGCAGGATGACGTTGTGGCCGACGGTGCAGTTCTTGCCGATGGTCAGGGGAAAGCCCTTGTCGGTATGGCACGTGCAGTTGTCCTGCACATTGGAGCCTTCACCGATCTCGATCCATTCGTTGTCGCCGCGCAGCACCGCGCCGAACCACACACTCGCCTGCTCCAGCAAACGAATCTTGCCGATCACATCGGCCGTATCGGCGATGAAGTAATTTCCGCTGGCCGGAAGATCCGGTCCCTGCCCGTCGAGTTCGTAGATTGCCATGATTGAAGCGTCTCCTTTGCGGGAGACACTGCCATGGATTCTTGCGCTTAGGCCAGTATGCCCAGCGCTTCCAGCGTCATCACGATGAAGGTGCCCGACATCAGGCTCCAGAGGCCAGCCAGCACTGTCGCGATCATCACGAACTGAACGCGATGCTGCTCGGCCGCGCCGTTGCGCAGGGTATTGCGCATGATGATGAAGGGAGCCGTGAAGACGAGCAGCGGAACGGCTGCGAAGGCTTCAGGGGACGGCCCCTGCTGGAGCAGGCTGAAGCTCGGGGGACGCTTGGCAAAGGCCTGATAGGCGCTTGCAATGGCGCCTGCGAGCGCGAAGCCAATGCATAGCTGGAAGAATGAATTCAACGCATCGGGGGACATCGAAGCTCTTTCACGGCACATACAAACACCGCCCTGCATCGCAAACTGCGAAGCTCCGCGCCAGCACAACGTTAATAAAGGGTTAACGAGGAGGTCGGGAACCGCGTGCGGTGCATGGCTCCCGGATACCGCCTGCGGCGAGGCGCGCGAGGCCGTTAACTATCGGCTGGCATATTCGCGGTTGATTCGCCCACCCGGTACACCGTCCCAGTTCCAATTTAGCGTGCGCATGTCTCTGCTGTTTCCGACCCACCCGACGACGCGGCCGCGGCGCCGCCACCGCCGCAACCACGTCGTACCGATGCTGGTCGGTGCAGCACTTGCAGCCCCCGCTATCGCAGTGGTGGCCTATCTGCTGTGGCCGACCTGGCAGAGCCAGAAGCCGGGCGATCCCGACCGTATTCCGGTGAGCGTCGGCGCGACACTGTTCAACGTCCCGACCCATGCGTTTCGCCGCAAGGTGCAGAAGCATTCAGGGCCGCAGGAACGCGTCGATCTGAGCTATGTCTATCCATCGCTCGAAGCGAGCAACCTGCCGAGGCATGTCAGCGTCGAGAATTTCGATGAGAACGCGCAGCCGATCGATCGCATCTTCGTCTCGATCTCGGCGCATCACGATGCGACCTCGCCAGACACCCGCCTGCGCACGATCTATCCGCGTTACATCGATCGCACCGCGGGCAGCGAGGACGGCCTGACCGTCCAGCCGTTCCGCGACAACTCGCCCTACAGCAATGAAGATCTCTATCTCGGCACGACGCCGGCGCTGGTGGCGCGCTGTACGCGCGACGGTGCCACGCCCGGCATGTGCATGAGCGAACGCCGCATCCGCGGCGCCGATCTCATCTTTCGCTTTCCACGTAGCTGGCTTGAGCAATGGCGCGATGTCGGCAACGCGATGGATCGCCTGACGACGCAGCTCAGCGGGCTGCGGTAAACGCCCTCGTCGTGATTGCGTTGATCGTGGGATGCGGTGAGCGTCTGCGCGATGCGCCTGCGCTCTAGCCACCGGCTTGGTCGGATCAGCCACTGTTCTCCAGACATGCGTCATCGCCCCCTGTTGTTTGCGGCGCGGGGGCGCCGTCGTCTCTCGCATTCCCTGCCCCCTGTGAGAGGGCGTGCGGAACGCCGGGTGCCCGTTGCACCCTTGGGCCTGATGCGAATGCGGTCGTCCGCAAGGGGTAATGCATCAGGACTTTCGGAAAGCACGAGCAAGTGCCCAGCGTTCCGCCTGCGGTGTTTTGTCGGCTTGCTTGCACTTTGCCTCAGCGAACGATCCGATCACCGAATTAAAGTCCCAAGGCGATGGGAAGGGAGCCTCAAGCGAATAGGCCGGACACGTTTTGACTTTGGTCGTCCGTCACACTGTCCAGAGGTCTTTCCATCCCAAGGTCGGCCGTCTCCTTGCCAGTGGCAGTGCTGGCGCAGATCCGTCCTGCCCGAAGACAGACGTCCCCCATGAACCGCGTAACGCCGCATCTCCGGCGTCCACCGCATCCTGCCCCGCGAACGTGACGATCGCGATCGCCCCTCTCGGTGGGGCAAGACAGAGGGGAATATAAACCTGACGGGGATGTTGTCAACGGGATATAGGAAAAAATGTTTAGCCTCTATCCCGACCCCACACTCGTCATTCCGGGGCGTGGCCGGCACTTGCCGGACGCGAACCCGGAATGACAGTCGGGAGGTCAGCCCCCGGAATGACGAGCTTGGATCGAGATTCCCCGCCACTCCAAGTGGAGCTGCGCGAAGTTAGCGTTCGCGATGACCATCGCCGCTACGGCACATCTTTGGCCGGCAGAACGGGCACAGGCAGCGGGGCGAATGTGATGGACTGGGAGTCGCCGCGCATGAAGGCGGGGTCCAGCAGACCACCGCCGGACGGATCGCCGCCGGGCTCGCCACTAGCGAACAACGCGCCCTGTGGGCCCCCAGGGGGCAGCTCGCCCTCGCCGGATCCGAACTGCGCGGCGCGGCCGCCTTGCGGATGACCCGCGGCGATCTCAGTGCGCGCACGCTCGGCCTTGCGCGCCAGCGCGGTGGAGTAAGGCCGCCGATAGGCCCGAGGCACCCCGCTCGGCAGATTGTCGTCGTCGCGGGCCTCGACCCACATGTGGATGGCACCGGGCTCGCCCTGGGCGATGTTGGGCTCGACGCTGCGCACCCACAACAACTGGAAGTTTGGCGGCAGCGGATCGTCCGCCGACCAACCGAGCAGGCCCTGGGTGCGGAAGAACACCAGCACGTAAAACGCCGAAGTCACCGCCACCGCGCCGGCCTTCACCGGCCACGGCAACCGCGTCCGCACCACCGCCAGCAACAGCAACAGGCCGAGCAGCGCGTAGCCGAGTGACAGACCGAGAATGCTGGCTTGCAGGCTCATCGCTTCATCCAGCCTTGCGCTCCCTGTACCGCTTGTTCAGCATCTGCACGAGCGATGTCTGGTCGTGATTGACCTCGGTAACATTGCCGGTCTTGTCCATGATGAAGCGCACCGCGGTTGTCTCGGCGCCGCCATGATCGACATTGACGGTGTCGTAGTGCACCACCTGTACTTTCGGATTCAGCTTCTCGACCTTGACCGTCACTGGCACTGGCTGTCCGGTCAGCGCCGCGAAATGGTAGATGTTGACGATGTACTCGCCGGCCACGATGCCGCGCACGCTGACGATCTCCTGCCGGATCGGCGAGAGCACCTTCTGGCCGTTGACCATGATGAAATCGTTGAGCCCGCCGCGATCATCGCGGTCGAGTACCATGAAGCCGGTCTCACGCCGCCGGTACCACACAATATTGCCGATCGGGTCCTGCACGAACATGTCAATGTCGTCCGGATGCTTGTCGGGCCAGCTCACCGTGATCAAAAACTCCAGCTTGGGGTCGACCTTGCCTTCGTCGTCATGGGTCTTGATCGCCAGCAGCGCGATGAAGAACAGGAACGCGATCACCTGCAGCGCCTTGAACAGCATGACGCCAAGCGGATCGAACGACGCCACAGGGGGCTCGAATTCGAACTCGTCGATCACCTCGCATGCTCCGCTTCACGTTCGAGCAGCGACACGGCGTGGACATCGATGACGCCGACGGCAAAGGCAAACAGTTTGGCCGTTGCGTCCTCCAGCATGTAATTCTGGATGCGGATGAGGATCGAACCGATCAGCCCAGCCAGCGTGGTATACATCGCCACCGCCATCCCCTCGCTCATCAGGTTCATGGACGCCTTGATGGCGCCCTGATTGCCGGTGTCGAGGCCAGCGATCGGCGCCAGCATCATGATGAAGCCAACGATCGTGCCGATCAGGCCGAGTTTCATCAGCGTGTCGCCGGCAAAGCCGCCGAAGCCGTTGGAGCCGCGCAGATTGCCGGCGAGACGACGCAGCAGCAGCGTCTGGTCGATCCGTCGCTCACTTTGCAGCGCGGACTTCACGGCGAGGTCGCGGATATGCGACGCCATCAGGCCTTTCGGCAATGCGCCCACACCATCGATCGCGACACCGTCGCCGGCCACGACGATGCGTTGGCCGCCCTGCGCGAACAGCTGCGCTGCCCCCCGCGCCGCATCGGCTTCGCGCGACACAGCGATCAGGCGCCACAGGCAATGCAGCGACGCACCGAAATAGAGCAGTACGATCACCGACGAGATATAGGTGCGATCGACGGCAAGCATCTGCCGCACCAGGCCATAGTGCCAGAGCAGAACCACGCCGAACAGGCAGAGCCCGGTAAAGATCAACCAGTGCAGCAGCGGCGCACGATCCGCCGGATCGAGATGATGCCGGCTCACTACATGTCCCTCCTGCTGGTTGTTTTACTGATCACGATCAGCGGTTAGCCTCAATCTGCCGCCTGTATGACTGAGCCTCCAAGGGCATCGCACCCGCCACATACCGGGCAAATTGCCCAAACGATGCGGAACCGCTTGCCAGACCGCGGCGCGTGCCGCTTTAATATCAACGCCTCACCGCGGGGAATGTGATCATGCGCCTGCTGATACATCTCGTCCTTCGTCTCGTCGCCGTGGTGCTGCTCTGTCTGGCCTGTACGGTCGGATGGATTCTAGTCGATGCGCACCGCACCATCGAGGCCGACACTGCCGCCTCCGCCGACCGCGTCGCGACAACCCTGCAGAACCTGTACTGGCGCGAATTGCTGTGGCGCGATGGCACTTACCGCGATGCACTGCTGCCGCTGCCGGACTGGAAATCCATTGCTACCATGAAGGTGATCGCGCCAGGCGTGTGCATTGACTTCCGGCTCGGCAGCGCGCCGCCCTTCGACCTGTGCAGCCAGACCGAAGACATCGGCAGCCCGGCGCCGTCATGGTTCGTCAGTCTCTACGGCGCGCTGTTCGGGCCACATGCCACGGAGACGCGACCGCTTACCGTGCGGCAGCGCGATGCAGGCACCGTGCAAGCCCGTGTCGACCCTGCCACCGCCGTGCGTCAGGCATGGCGGCAGGTGACCGTGATGGTCAGCGTCGCCGCAGCGATGGCGCTGGGTATCAGCCTGCTCGCGATCCTCCTGATCGGCCATGCGCTGATGCCGGCCCGGAGCATCGTACGCGGCCTGCGCCGCCTCGAACATGGCGACCATCGCCATCGCCTACCCACTTTCGGCGCCACCGAGTTCAGCCATATCGCCCGCGCCGTCAACGATCTCGCTGGCCGTCTCGCGGCCACCACTGCCGAACGCGTCGCACTGACCAAGCGACTGTTTCAGGTACAGGAAGAAGAACGCCGCGCACTGGCGCGCGATCTGCACGACGAGTTCGGCCAGTGCCTCACCGCCACCGCGGCGCTCGCCGCAGCCATCGAGACCGGCGCCACGCCGTCCCGTCCCGATCTGGCCGACGATGCCCGCGCCGTCGCCCGCATTACCGGCCAGATGATGACGACACTGCGCAGCGCGCTGGCGCGGCTGCGCTCGCAGGATCTCGAGGAACTGGGATTGCAGGCCAGCCTTGTGCAACTGGTGGCGCAGTGGAATGCGAGCACGACGCGACGCGCGGTGTTTCATCTCGACGTGACCGGCGATCTCACCGCCGTCCCCGCAGAAGCCGCCGTCAACATCTACCGCATCGCGCAGGAGTGCCTGACCAACGCCGCACGCCACGGCCGGCCGCAGCACGTTCATCTCCGCGTCAGCCATGGGGAAGAGGTCCGCGACGCCGTCGCCGTCAGCGTCGAGGATGACGGTGGCGGCGACGCCACGCAGGCCCACACCGCCTCCGGCCACGGCATTCTCGGCATCCGCGAACGCATCGCAGCGCTTGGCGGCAGCCTGTCGATCGCCCCCGCGGCACACGGTATCCGCGTGGCCGCAGTGATTCCGCTGCTGCCACGACAAGCGGCGGCATGACCGCCGTCAGCATCCTGCTGGTTGACGACCATCCGGTGGTGCGCGAAGGCTATCGCCGGCTACTGGAGCGGCAGGTCGGTTTTCGCGTGAGCGCCGAGGCCGAGGATGCCACTGCGGCCTATCGCGCCTATCAGGCAGAGCGCCCGGACGTGGTGGTCATGGATCTGTCGCTGCCCGGCCCCGGCGGGCTGGAAGCGATCCGGCATATCCGGCAATGGGATCGCACCGCGCGCCTGCTGGTATTCACCATGCATGCGAGCGCCGCGTTCGCTCTGAAAGCATTCGAGGCTGGCGCCTGCGGCTACATCACAAAGAGCAGCGCACCGCACGAACTGGTGCGCGCCATCGCCACCGTCGCCAGCGGCGGACGCGCATTGAGCGAAGACATCGCGCGCGAAATCGCCAGCGAGCGGCTCGGCAACGAACGGTCGCTGGTGGAAGATCTCGGGCCGCGTGAAACGGAAATCCTGCGACTGGTGGCGTCAGGCTGGACCACGGAGCAGATCGCGACATCGCTCAATCTGAGCATCAAGACCGTGCAGAATTATCACTACCAGATCAAATCGAAGATCGGCGCGCGCACCGACGCGCACCTGGTCTGGCTTGCCACCGCCGCCGGCCTGGTCGCGCCGGACAACGCGGCCTAGCGTGTGATGCACAGAGCGCAAGGGCCTGTGCTGCGCTTCCGTGACCTCGCCGCCGCCAAGCGGAGGCAAGGCGCAGCCTCAGCCGTTATCGACGAGGTCTTCTTCGAGGATCGCCATCTGGAACTGGAACGAGCGATCATCGTCTTCGTCATCGACGAACAGCACGCCGATGAATTCTTCGCCGATATAGACTTCGGCGGAGTCGTCCTTCTTCGGGCGCGGCACCACGCGGAGCTTCTGGTTGCCGAACACGCGCTTGAGATAGGCGTCGAGCTTTCTGACTTCCTGAACGTCCACAGGTGTCTCCAATGCAGTTGATGTCTGTTGAGCTGATGGAGAGAAGCTTTAATGCGAGATGGCGTCCACGGCTAGGCCGTTTCTCGAAAAATCACGCCATCCCACAGGTGACCGAAAACGCGTGCGAAATCAGTGCCGAAAATCGGAGCTTGAATATCAGAGATCGAACATCAAAGCCCGATCGCATTCAGCATCTGGTTCATGGTGCGCGACGGCTCCGCACAGCCAGCTTCGCCGACGATCTTCGCCGGCACGCCAGCCACGGTGACGTTGTGCGGCACGGGCTTGACGACGACGGAGCCCGCGGCAATCCGCGCGCAATGGCCGACTTCGATATTGCCGAGAATCTTGGCGCCGGCGCCGATCAGCACGCCGTGGCGAATCTTCGGATGACGATCCTCGTTTTCCTTGCCGGTGCCGCCGAGCGTGACGCCGTGCAGGATCGAAACATCGTCCTCGATGACCGCGGTTTCGCCAACAACGAAGCCTGTCGCGTGATCGAGAAAGATTCCGCGGCCGATCTTGGCGGCGGGATTGATGTCGGTCTGGAAAGCAGCCGACGAGCGGCTCTGCAGATACCACGCAAAGTCCTTGCGGCCCTTTTTGTGGAGCCAATGCGCAAGACGATGCGCCTGGATGGCGTGGAAGCCCTTGAAGTACAGCAGCGGATCGATGAAGCGCGTGGTGGCGGGATCGCGGTCGAACACGGCGACGAGGTCAGCGCGGAACGCATTGCCGAGATCCGGCTCATCGCGCAGCGCTTCGTCGAAGGTCTGGCGGATCAGGTCGCCGGACAGCGCTGCATGATCGAGACGTTCGGAAACGCGGTGCACCACCGAATCTTCCAGACGATTGTGATGCAGCACGGTCGAATAGATGAAGGATGCGAGTTCAGGCTCGCGATGGACGATGTCTTCCGCCTCGGAACGGATGCGATCCCAGATCGGATCCAGCGTTGCGAGTTTTGAATTCTGCGGATTGATGCTCTGCACGGCCATGGCGGACTCGCAATTCCCTGAATAGAGCGTCGGTTATAGCACAAGACGCGTCGCTGTCGTGACACGGCTCCTGCCATCGTGAACGGTGGCTTACCTGGCAATCCCCCGCTAACACGTTGAAAGCGCAGACATTCCCGGGACGGCCTCACCCCGCCCACAAACCGGGCGTGCATCAGAAGTGGGCGCTCGTGTGATCAAAACAAGGTGCGCCCCTCGCCAATTATTATCACGGGCGGCGGGACAGGAAATCCAGAACGCCTTCCTTGTAGACGCGATCGCCGACCGCCCGCATGTGATCGCGGTTCGGAATGTCCAGCACTTCGGAGCCGGCGATGACCTTCTGCAATTCCTGCGCGGAGCCGCTGATCTCGTCCGTCGTTCCCACGGCGATCAGCAGCGGCACCTTGATGGCGGCGGCTTCCTCATTCGTCATCAGCCGGCGCGAGCCGCGCAGACAGGCCGCGAGCGCGCGGCGATCCGAACGGGTCTGATCGGCGAAAGCGCGAAACGTCCGACCGACGGGATCGGTGACGTCGTCGAGGGACTCCGCTTCGAGCGCCGTCGCAACATTCTCGCCGGGACCGCCGCCCTTGATGAGGCCGATGCCGAGGCCACCGAAGATCGCGCTGCGGATCAATTCCGGATGGCTATAGGCGATATAGGCAGTGATACGCGCGCCCATCGAATAGCCCATCATATCGGTGCGGGAAATGCCGAGATGCGCGAGCAGCGCGCGCACGTCGGCGGCCATCGCGCCGATGCTATATTGTTCGGAATCGTAGAGCTTGCTGGAATCGCCGTGGCCGCGGTTGTCGAGCGCGATGACGCGGCGATTGTGCTTCTTCAATTCCGACACCCAGGTCGGATAGACCCAGTTGACGTTCTTGCTCGATGCAAAGCCGTGCACGAGAACGATCGGATCGCCCTCGCCTTCATCGAGATAAGCAATTTCGACAGCGCCGTTGTGAAAGCTCGGCATACAGAATTCCGTTTTGACTGAGAGAATGAATGTGGTGGGAAGCGCGCAGTTTACCCGTGGACGAGCACCGGCGCCAGTGAGTGAGCCGGCGCCGGATGGCGGAGAGCCATGTCCCTGAGTAATGCGTCCTTGCGTGAGATGTCCT
The DNA here is from genome assembly GCF_051811025.1 of Tardiphaga sp. 813_E8_N1_3. Lineage (NCBI taxonomy): Bacteria > Pseudomonadati > Pseudomonadota > Alphaproteobacteria > Hyphomicrobiales > Nitrobacteraceae > Tardiphaga > Tardiphaga sp. 813_E8_N1_3. The sequence continues at coordinate 1,882,088 of NZ_JBPWQE010000001.1, read as the reverse complement.
GCAGCAGAGCGTCCTGTCGTACCGCCAGCTCACACTGCGCCCGCTTCGCCTTGGAGCGCTGCAGCCACGACCAGGTGATGCGCTCGGTGGTCGCCTTGATCGACACGACAAATCCGAGCAGCGCGAAAAATGCCCAGAACAGCCACATCGACAGATTGAACGCGCCCGCCGCCAGCAGCAGCGCGCCGCGGCCGAACATCTTCATGATGGCGCGGGTCTGGCCGCCTTTCACTTCGGCGAGCCGCGCCGCGCGCGTGACGTCCTTCGGGCTCTGGGCGATACGCAGCGTATCCAGCGCGCCGCGCGTGCCGGCCTTCTCGCCGACGCGGCCGACATCCCCGGCGAGGCGGACGATGCCGCCGGCCTTTTCGGTGCGGAACGCGGCTTTCACCGCCGTGATCGTCTTGCCCGGCTGCAGCACCGAGGCATCGGCCACGGCGGCGCGCAGCATCGGTCCGTCCACCACGCCGCGCGCCGAGCGCGCTGCCCAGGTGGTGAGCCCCTCGCCGATCCGGCCGACCTTGCGCGCATCCTTCACCAGCGTGAGGCCCGCGCGCACGGGCGCGACGCCGCCAACGCTCACATAGGTCGCGGCGGTAACAGCGAGGCCTGCGGCAGCAAGGCCGAGAATGAGGTGATCGGTGTCCTCACCCATCGCCATGTGCTTGCCCTCGCGCACCACGTCGCGGATATCGCCGAACACAAAGAGGTCCCCGGCCACAGTACCGGACAGGCTGCCGACATCATCGGCAGTGCCGGTGACAAAGCCGGTCGCAAAGCGGCTGGCGAAATGGGAGGCGGAATTCTCGTCCGCAACCGCCTCGGTCACGCGCCTGGCGAGGTCGTCCGGCAGTTGAACATTTCTGGCAGCCGCAACGTCGGCAAAGCTCTTGGCGAGGTCGGCATCCTTGGCCGCGAGGGCGTCCTCGATATTGCGGGCGAGCACCGCGGGATCATTCCGCAATGCAGAGCTGAGTTGCGCATCGGCCAGAGCAACCGGGTCATCCTGCGCGGCCAGCACGGCGCCGGCATCGCGGGCATGCGGCCACAGCAGCAGTCCAGCGGTCGCGCAGACCGCTACCCCCGTCAAAGCTGTATCGAGCCGGAACCACATCGCGGAAAAACCCTATTCATCCCTATTCCTGCACCTCTTTAGAAATGGTGCGTCACTTCGTGGACACAACTGCCCCGACGAAAGAAGGGCTATTCGGAGACACCCGAATTGTGTCGAATTTCCACGAATGAATGACCCCTGCGCGGTCTAGGAATCATGGTTCCGGACCAGTATGGTGCGCCGCACTGAATGGCGCGCCGGCTCATACGCCCGCGGCTGTTGCGAGCAAAGGTAGAGAAGATGTCCGACCACGTGGTTCCGCACTTTCACAATGACGCCGGCGTTCCGATCATCGAGATCGGCTCGCAGGAATTCATGTGCGTGGGTGCCAATCCACCGTTCGATCATCCGCATGTCTTCCTCGACCTTGGCAACGACAACGAGATCATCTGCCCGTATTGCTCGACACTGTACCGCTTTGCCGCCGATCTCGCTGCCGGCCAGTCGCGTCCGCCGGAATGCGTGGTGAAAGACAAGGTTGCCTGATCTCCGGCCGTGACGGCCCCGCGCACCATCGTCATTGCTGGTGCGGGCATCGGCGGACTGACGGCGGCGCTGGCGCTGGCCGCCCAGGGTTTTCGAGTCCTCATCTGTGAAAAGACCGGACGGCTTGAAGAAGCCGGCGCCGGACTGCAGCTCTCGCCCAATGCGACCCGCATACTGATCGGCCTCGGCCTGCAACCGCGCCTTGCGCCCCATGTCACGACGCCGGCCAGTGTGAGCATCATGACCGCGCGCAGCGGTGGCGAGGTGATCCGCCTGCCGCTCGGCAGCGCCCGCGATGACGCCCCCTACTGGCTGGTGCATCGCGCCGATCTGCAATCGGCATTGCTCGGCGCAGTCACCGCGCATCCCGACATCGAACTACGCCTTGGCTGTCCCGTGGAAAGTTTCCGCGCAATGCCCGCTGGCATTGCCGTCAACGACGAGTCTGCGCTGGCCTTGATCGGCGCCGACGGCGCATGGTCGACCGTTCGGCGACAGGTGTTTCCCGAAACGCGACCGCAATTCTCCGGCCTGATCGCCTGGCGTGGCACGCTGGAAACGAACCGGTTGGACAGCGACCTGGTCCCCCATGGCGTCCAGCTCTGGATGGGGCCGAAGGCCCATCTCGTCGTCTATCCGGTGTCATCGGGCGAGCGAATCAACATGGTCGCGATCATGCCCGGCGCCGTGATGCAGCCCGGCGGCAGCGATGCCGGCGACGCCAGCGAGATCAGCCGACATTTTGCAGCGTCGCGCTGGCCAGCCAATGCACGCGCCATGATCGACAGCATCGATAACTGGCGGCGCTGGCCGCTGTTCACGATACAGGACGGCGGCATGTGGCACGAGGGATCCGTGGCGCTGCTGGGCGATGCCGCCCATGCGATGCTGCCTTTCGCCGCGCAGGGCGCAGGCATGGCCATCGAGGATGCGGCGGTTCTGGCGGAATGTCTCGGCGCGGTCGGCGACGATACGGCAGCGATTGCGCCTGCACTGGCGCGCTACGCCCAGCTACGCCAGCCGCGCGTGGCCCATGTCCAGCGCACTGCCCGGCAATCCGGCCAGATCTATCATCTGCGCGGGCCGATGGCGCTGGCGCGCGATCTGACGATGCGCGCGCTGGGCGCAGGACGTCTGCAGGCGCGGCAGCACTGGATCTATAACTGGAAGCTTTGAAGCGGATGGCTCAGGAACGCGCGCCGGCCCGCGGGCGCGGTGCAGCGGGAGGCGGCGCGACCGGCGCGCTCGCAACACACTTGCTCTTCTGCCAGTTCTCTTCCGCCAGCTTGGCCTGCGCCCGCGTGGAGATGTAATCGTTGCGATAGGCGAGTTCGCTGACCACTGCCCCGCCGGCGCCGGTCTGGGCCTTGTCGATCAACCCCTGCAACTCGGCCGTCCGCGTCGCAAGCGTTTTGCGCTCGGTCTCGAGCTGCTTGCAGTCATACAGGTCGTATTTCGCGGGATCGACGAAGGCGCCCGACACCATGCCATCGCCCATGCTGGCGCAGCCCCCGAGATATCCGGCCAGAACGAGCAACGACGCCATCGCAGCAGCGCGCGTCGGCAGGCGGAAACGGGATGGAGCAACGATCATCGGGACTTTCTAGCCGGGCAGGATTGAAGTTGCGTAAAGCAGCCGCCGGTGGCCGGATTGAGGCCGAAGTTCCCCTGAAGGCTGGTGCGGACGGCGGGAATCGAACCCGCACGACGTTGCCATCGAGGGATTTTAAGTCCCTTGCGTCTACCAGTTCCGCCACGTCCGCCCTATTGATCTGCATAGCTTTTTCGCCCCGGGCCAGCAAACGTTTTCCAACCGAAACCGTTGCGGTTTCGTGAGATCCCGACAGTTGCGTCAGCGCGGGCGCAGCGTTCGGTGCTGAAGGTATCGGGAATAGCGGCTGTTCGGAGGATGGTACTCCGAGATTGCTGCAGTTTTATCGAAAGATGCGGGGTCTACCTTAGCGAGCTCTTAAGCGGGCGCACACTCTACTCACCTGACATGGAATCGCTTCGAAGGACCGAATTGGTCCGCTCTCCGACAATTCGGGCTCGGCTGCCATGGATCGTGCGCAAAAGACTCAATTTTCCTCCGGGTTCGCCTCGTCATCCGTTGTCGAGGACGATGTCGTCGAGGAAGACGTCCAATCCTTCGATCCCGGCGCCAGGGGTTTGCAGCGCGATCTGGAAGATCGACTGAAGCCGGATATCGACGAGCCGGCAAACCGCAGTTCGCCTGATCCGACAACGCCTCCGCGCTCATACAGCACCGTTCGGCGGGTGCTGAAGATCGCTGCCGGTCTCACCATTGTCGCCGTGTTCGGATGGCTGCCACTCAGGGCAATCCTGCAGACCTCCAGCGTGGAGGCGGTGGTCAACGCCAGGCTCGTGACGCTGAGGTCGCCGATCGATGGCGAAGTCAGTTCGAAGCCCGGCCGTTCGACTACGTCGAGCGCAGTGAATGAAGGTGACCTCCTTCTTCGCGTCGTGAATGCGCGGGGCGATCGAAACCGGCTGGATGATCTAAGACGACAGATGTCGCGACTGGACAATGAGCGTCCAAGTCTGGCGACCAAATTCGCCTCGGCTCAAGCCGCGCAGCAAGATCTCGCGCGGCAGGCCTCCCAATTCAAAGAAGGCCGTACCCTCCAACTGGAAGCACGCATCGCTGAAATACAGTCGGCGATCGAAGCCGCTGCGTTCCGGCGGGAAGAAGCGACCGCCGCCGTAGAGCGGGCATCGTCGCTGATCAAGTCGGGCAGCGTTTCCAGCGTGGAATTCGCCCGCTTGACCCGGGAACAATCGATCGCCCAGCAAACCGAAATCGGTGCCCGCCGAAGACTCGATGCCGCCAAGATCGAGCTCATTGCCGCGCAGAAGGGCACGTATCTGGGCGATAGCTACAATGACCGCCCGAGTTCGGTCCAGCGCGAAGAAGAGATGCGGCAACGTGCGAATGATCTGAAAGCCGATCTGGCGCACGCCGATGCCCAGATCGCGTGGCTCGCGAGCGAGATCGCGTCCGAGCAAATGCTCTATGTCAGCCGATCGGAAGCGGACATTAAGGCGCCCGTGACTGGCCGGATCTGGGAGATGATGACGTCGCCAGGCGAGGATGTCCGGGCCGGACAGCCATTACTGAAGCTACTTGATTGCAGTGGCGCTGTCGTAACGGCGAATGTCACCGAACGTGTTTACAACAGGCTCAGGCTGGGCAATCAGGCGATTTTTGAACCAAATGACGGCAGTCCGGCGATCAAGGGGTCGCTCGTGAATCTCACTGGCGCGTCTGGTGCGCCCGCGAACCTGGCCATCAATCCCGACACGCTTAACAAGGAACCCTATCGCGTGACGGTCTCGATGCCCAATCTCGATACCACGGGCAAAGACTGCGCAGTGGGGCGCACGGGACGGGTCGTATTCAATCACGACACGTCAAAACCATGATCTCAGCCTTCGCACCAGGCATCGCCACTCTCGGTGCTTGTCTCGCGATCGCGCCGATGCTGAAGCGCGACAGCACGTTCGCCCGATCATTGATGACCGGGATATCCGTCATTCTGCTGATCCGATACTTCACGTGGCGCGTCACGCAGACGCTTCCGCCGCTCGACTTTACCGCCGACTCTCTCGTCGGATACCCCTTCATGCTGGCTGAGGCTGGCTCGTTACTTGCCGTCTGCCTGTCAATGCTGTTTCTCAGCCGAACGATTGATCGCTCTGCCGACGTAGAGGTTGCAATCAAAAAAGTCGCGGCCGCCGCGCGGGTTCCGCTCGTCGATGTTTTCATCTGCACGTACAACGAAGAGCAAGCGATCCTCGAACGCACGATCATCGGCGCCACGGGACTGGAATACGGCAATTATCGTGTCTGGGTCCTGGATGACGGACGACGGCTATGGCTCAAACGCCTGACCGAAGTACTTGGCTGTCATTACCTGACTCGTCCGGACAATCAGCATGCAAAGGCAGGTAACATCAATCACGCTTTGCGCCATGTAGCCGGATTACAAAACAAACCGGAATTCGTGGCCATCCTGGATGCCGACTTCGTCCCTCTGCCGGAGTTTCTCACGCGCGCGACCAGTTTGATGGAAGACAAGACCATTGGCATTGTGCAGACGCCGCAGCACTTCATCAATCCAGATCCGATTCAGTCCAATCTGGCCGCCACCGAGGTGTGGCCCGACGAGCAACGTTTCTTTTTTGATATTCTGATGCCGGCCAAAGACGCCTGGGGCGTTGCTTTCTGCTGCGGCACTTCCTCGGTGATCCGCTTTTCAGGCCTCATGGAGATCGGTGGATTCCCGACGGACTCGGTGACCGAGGACTATCTCGTCACGTTGCGTCTGAAGGAGCGTAATTATCACACGGTTTATCTGAACGAACGGCTTACGCTGGGATTGGCGCCCGAAGGCCTCAAGGAGTACATCACCCAACGCGGTCGATGGTGCCTCGGCTTCATGCAAATCGTGAGAGGCCGAAGCGGGCCCTTTTCATCGCAATCAAGACTCGCCCTGATCGACCGGCTTTCGCTCGTCGACGCTTTCATGAGCTGGGCCGGCGCTTATGGAACGAAGATGCTTGGCCTGATCGTGCCGTGGCTCTATCTCCTGTTCGGGATCAAGGCGATTTACGCCGATCTCTCCGAACTGTTGGCATACTTCCTGCCCTTCTACGTCTGGCATGCATTTACGATGACCTGGATTTCCCGCGGTCGCTCGCTGGCGATTATGACGGACGTCTCGCAGTACATCGCGGCACCAGCGGTCCTGAAAGCAATCATCACGGGCCTGGTCAAACCAAAGGGTCACAAGTTCAAGGTCACCGCCAAAGGTGGCGATCGCAATCAGAGGTTCATCGAGTGGCCGCTTCTGCGACTTTATGGATCGGCGCTGCTGATAACCATGCTGGCGATCGCTTACGCTTTCATTATCGATCTGAAGGGAGAGAGCATTGCTTACGGCGGACTAGCGCTTGGCTGGAGCTTGTACAACTGCGTCGTCCTCGCGATCGTGTGCTTCATCTGTATCGAGCAGCCTCGCCGTCGGAAGGCCGAGCGATTTGAGCGCGATGAGCCCGTCCTCATTCACGAGGGCAACGACTCGCGGCTGGTTCGCATGGCAGACATCTCGATAACCGGTGCTCGGTTTATCGATCCTGCGCCGCCGCAGGTGGGGACTGTTCTCAAGTGCAATGTATACGGTCAGAATGTGTCGGCAACGGTCATGCGACGAACGAGCGATGGTTTCGGTGTTCGCTTCGAAGAGGCAGCCGCAACGCGAATTCGGGTCGTACGCGCGTTTTACGCAGGAGAGTATGTTCGCGCTTTTCACGGTGTCCGAGCAGTCCCAGTTGGCAAAGCCTTACTGATGCGACTGTTCAATTGAACCATGGCCGTATTGGCACGGCGCCCGAACGGGCCTACGGCCGCGCTATGCGCCCGCCACGACGATATGCGCCCCTGCACTCTCCATCAGCCTGCGCTGATCAGCCGAGGCACCGGCGCCCGTCACAAGCGTCCAGCGCGGCGGCAGCGGTGCCCAGGCGTCCTGTTCGGCGCGGCCGAGCTTGCCGGCGTCGGCGAGTACGATGACATCCTTGGCCTGCTGCATCATCAGCGACTTCAGTGCGACCTGATCAAGGTCGGCCTCGCACAACCCGCGGCCACTCACCACGCCATCGGCACTCATGATCGCGCGGTCTGCCGTCAGGCGGCGCAGTCCCTCGCTGGCCAGCGGCCCCATGGTGCTCATGCTGGTCGAGCGCAGCGCGCCGCCCAGCACCACGAGTTCGATAGCCGGCGCCTTGGCGAGAAACGGCAGCAGCGCGATATTGTTGGTGATGATGCGCAGGCGGCGCTGCAACAGCAGCTTGCCGAAAGCCGCAACTGTCGATCCGGCATCCAGGATCAGCGTGTCGCCATCCTCGATCAGGTCGATCGCGGCACGCGCGATGGCCTGTTTTTCCTTGCCCTGAACTGAGATTCGCTGATCGAGCGTCGTCTCCGCGACATGGCCGGTGAGAATCGCGCCGCCATAAGTGCGGCGCACCGCGTTGTTCTTCGAGAGATGCTGCAGGTCGCGCCGCACGGTGGACCCGGACACACCGAAGCGCCGCGCGAGATCGTCGACATCGATCTCGCCGGCGTTCAGGGCGTCCAACAGGCGGGCGTGCCGCTCCTTGCTGCGCATCGACATGGATGTCCCTGCCCTCTCATCACACTCGTCATTCCGGGGCGTCGCCGCACCTTCGCGGCGACGAACCCGGAACCTTGTCATGGCTAGAGCACAACGGGATTCCGGGTTCGCGCGCAAGAGCGCGCGCCCCGGAATGACAGCCGGTATCAGGCCGCCTTGGATCCCGGTGCGAGATCCACTGCCTGCCGCAAGGCCTCGAGAAGGCTGCGCTCATCGGCAATGCCCTTGCCGGCGATGTCGAAGGCGGTGCCGTGATCGACCGAAGTGCGGATCACCGGAAGGCCGACCGTGATGTTCACGCCGGATTCCAGACCCAGCACCTTGATCGGGCCATGGCCCTGATCGTGATACATCGCCACCACCATGTCGTAGTCGCCGCGCCCTGCGAGAAAGAACAGCGTGTCGGCCGGCAGCGGACCGCGGACGTCCCAGCCCTTCTTCTGGCAGGCTTCGACGGCGGGCGTGATCTTCTCGGCTTCCTCGCCATAGCCGAACAACCCGTTTTCACCGGCATGCGGATTGATGGCGCAAACGCCGATCTTCGGATTCTTGATCCCGGCCTTGACTAGCACTTCGTGGCCGCGCGTGATGACGCGCTCGACCAGACCCGGCTCGATCTTCTTGATGGCGTCGATCAGACCGATATGCGTGGTCACGTGAATCACGCGCAGCTTCGGCGACACCAGCATCATCGACACTTCAGGCGTGCCGGTCAGATGCGCGAGCAGTTCGGTATGACCGGGATATTTGTGGCCGGCCGCATGCAGCGCTTCCTTGGACAGCGGCGCCGTGCAGATGCCCTGCGCGATGCCGGCCTGAACGATCTCGACAGCCTTCTCGATGAAGCGATAAGCCGCCTCGCCTGCGATCGGGGAGTTCTGTCCGAACGGCAGGTCATCGGGCACGATCTTCAGATCCACGCACTGGACGTTTTTCGACGCGAAATTCGCCGCCTTTGCATCACTGAGCGAGTCGACACCGATCTTGGCACCGACGATCTCGCCGGCCTTGCGCAGGCGATTGGCATCGCCGATCACCAGCGGATTGCACATCGCGAGCATTTCCGGATGAGCGAAGGCCTTCATGATCACTTCGGGCCCGATGCCTGCGGGATCGCCCATGGTGATCGCAATGGTCGGACGGGTCATGTGAAGCTTCCTTGAGTTCGGACGGTGTGAAGACGTTCGCGAATTTTGATCAGGCTGTTCTCGTCACCGAAGGCGCCGGCCTTGGTGGCGATCGGAACGGACAATGCGCCAAGCGTAAGACCCAGCGAGACGCCGGGCTCGATCTCGTCGGCCAGACGGATGCCGTTGACGCCGAAGCGCGACAGCAGCGCCGCTGCGGTTTCGCCGCCGGTTGCGGCAAAGGCGCCGATGCTGGACGCCACGGGCATCAGAGCATCGGCGAGATTCTGCGCGAGCTGCGGGCCGAGCGACATTTTCGGATTATCATCCATCACGATCTCGACCAGGACATCGCCGCCTGCGGTGAGCCCTTCGGTCACGCGCTTGGCCAGCGCCGCCTGCCCGGCCTTGTCGCCGAGGAGAACCTCAGGCGTGACCGGGAGATGGGTGACGGTGCCGCTCGCCACCAACTTGCGCGCTGCGGACCGCGATGCACCGGCGAGCGAGCCGACAACGATCAATGTGCCATATGCACTGGGCGGAATTTCCAGCGTCTCGACAGAGCTAGCATCATCGAGCTCAGCCAGCGCATGCGCGAGGCCTGCACTGCCGATGAACAGCGTCGCCGGTGAAATCTTCAGACTGGCTTCCGCGATCCGATGGAGATCGTGCTCAGTCTCCGCATCGCAGATCGCAACGACGCTGTCGCCGGATGCGATACGCGCAAGATGCGCCTTGAGATCGCCGCCGCGAATGGTCCCAAGCAGCACCTTCTCGCTGCGAATACCAGCCGAGGTCAATACATCAGCGATGTCGGCATTGTCGTAGGTGTGATCGCGCTTCCAGACCTCGGCTTCCTCAAGCGGACGACCATTGACGACGACGCGGCCATCGATGGTGGTGCGGTTGGTCGCGGGAAAGGCCGGCGCGAAGATGCCGAAGGCCGAACCGGACTGCGCCTTGAGATGCGCCAGTGCGGCTGCCGTCTCGGAGGCCGGCTGTCCGCGCAGCGTGGAGTCGATCTTCTTGAACAGGAGCCGACCCGGCTCCATCAACTGTCGCAATATGTCGGCGTGCCGACGCGCAGCGGCCTCGGCCGTGAGGCCGCGGCTCGCTGCATCATAGGAGAGAACAGGATGCTGGCGATCCCCGGCACTTGCCCCGGCACTTGCGATCTCGCCCCAGGTCACGGCAGCCGCAAGGCCCCGACGACCGAAGGCGATAGCGCAGTCCGCTGCACCGGTGAGATCATCGGCGAGGATCAGCCAGCGCTCCGTCATCTTAGTGCCCAGCCACTGGTGCGACTGATGCGACGCTTGGCGCGGCAGGCGTCGTCGCCTCCGCTTCCGGCTCGACATCGCGGCCGACGATGCCGGCAACCCACGAGGTCAGGATCGGCGTCAGGATCGCAGTCACGACAACGCAGGCCGCAATCAGGATGGTCGCCGGGCCGGCAGCAGCCGCATAGGCCGGATTGGCCGCAGCGACGATCGCAGGCACGGCCGCCGCATTGCCGGCGGTCGATGCCGCAGCAACACCCGCAACGCCGTTGCCGCCGGTAAGACGGTCAACGAAGAACAGCGGGATGCCGGTCACGATCACGACGGCAACGCCCATACCCACGCCGAGCAGACCCGCCTGCCAGACCTGCGTCAGGTTCAGGCCGGTGCCGAGCGCGAAGGCGAAGAACGGGATCATCACAGGCACAGCCTTGCTGAGGAAGTCGCGCAGTTCGCGGTCGAGATTACCAAGGATCATGCCGGCCACCAGCGGCAGGATCGCGCCAACAAGTGCGGGCCACTGGAACGACGACAGGCCGGCAACGCCGAGCGTCACCATGGTGAGGAACGGACCGCTTTCCAGCGTCATGATGCTGTAGGCACCGACGTCGCGCGGACGGCCATACTGGCCCATCAGCGCCATGTAGAGACCGCCATTGGTGTCGTTCATGGCGGCGACGATCGCCAGCGTCGACACGCCTGCGAAGATGCCGGCTGTGACCGGAGCTTCACCGAGGAAGCGGCCGAAGATCAGGCCCAAGATAATTGCGGTGCCGACCTTCACGATCATCAGGGCGCCGCCCTTCTTCACGATGTAAGGCGTCGCCTTGAAGTCGATGCTCGCGCCCATGCACACATAGAACACGGCGAGAATGCTGAGGGCGCCGCCGGAGAACAGCGCGCCAGTGAAGGAGCCGAAGAATTTCGGGGTGTTGGGGGCAAAGGTCGCGAACAGCGCGCCGATCAGCAGCGGCACCGTCATCATGCCGCCCGGTACCTTCTCAATCGCCCGCTTAATTGGAATCTGCATGGTCTATTTCCTTCCCGCGTCCTGCGCGTCACTGATTATTCTGCGCAATTTCCCTCAGGAGCCCCGCGCACATCGCCCAATATGCGCAAATTGCGCAGCCATCAAACACTTTTTGCGCAAATTGCGCAATTTCTAAAAATTAGTTAAGTGCCCAAGGTATGTCCGTAAGCCATCCAAAGCGGGCGCTTCGCTGACCGGAACGTCGAGCGTTGCCATGCGCGGGATCAAACGCAAACAGGCGGCAACGGATGACCGTTGCCGCCTGTTTGGCCGCCAGATCAGGACGTCAGAGATCGAGAACCAGGCGATCCCCTGCGGAGCCTGCCACGCAGACCAGGAGGCTGCGTTCGCGTTCAGCCGGCGACAGCACGCGGTCGCGATGCACCGGCTGTCCTTCGAGCCAGTCCACCTTACAGGAGCCGCAGATGCCGCCGCAGCAGGATGCCGGCACGTCGATGCCAATATCTGTCAGCGCCGACAGCATGGTCTGCCCGGCAGCCACGGTGATTTCCCGGTTCGATTTTGCGAGTGCGAGCACATAGGGCTTGGCGTCGGGATCGACCGGCAGCGGCGGCGGCACGAAGCGTTCGATATGAACGCGATCGGCAGGCCAGTCGCGTGACGCCTGTTCGAAGTCGTCGATCATGGAATCAGGACCGCAACAGGCGAGCGCGACATCCGACAGCGGCCGGCCGACCAGTGCCGCGATATCCGGGCGCTGCCCGCTCGACGTGTCGTGAAGCACCAGATGACCGGACTTGCGCAGCGGCGCTAGCAATGCGGCCAGCGGCGGCTCGCCGCGCGCAATCATGTGCAGCGTGAATTTCGAGCGGCCCATGCGCTTGAGCCAGGCCGCCGCCGACAGGAACGGCGTCACGCCGATGCCGCCGCCGACGAAGGTGAAGCGTGTGACCTCCGTGGACAGATCCAGCCCGCCGCGCGGCAGCGTCACGCCGATGGTGTCGCCGACCTTGACCTCGTCATGCAGCACGATCGAACCGCCCCGCCCGTCGGCCTCGCGTTTCACGGCAACGACGTAGCGCTTGTCATCGGCCGGATCATTGCAGAGCGAGTAGGTCCGGACCAAGCCGCCCGGCAAATGCAGGTCGATATGCGCGCCCGGCCGGAACGGCGGCAGCTCCCAGTGATCGGGATCGATCAGCGAGAACAGTTTGATGCCCTGGCCCCCGTCCTCGATCTTGTCGATGATGGTCCTGACCTTCGTGATCGGCATCGCGCTCATTGCATGTTCCGCACGGCATCGCCGACGCGCACGGTGCCGCCCTGCAGAATCCTGCAGTTGAGGCCCGAGCGGTTGATCAGCGGGTCGAAGATCGCCTTGCCGGTGATCTCCTCGATATGCCGGCACGGAATCGAGAGCCGCGTCGACTCCAGCAGCGTTTCGCCGAGCCAGAACTGACGGCCGACAAGATGCGTCAGCGGCACGCCGGACACGGTGACATTGCGGCGATGTTCCTCGGGACCGAGATCGATATTGTGATCGCGCTTCAACGCCACCAGCGTCTCGTATTCAAACAGCGTGACCTGTCGCCCTTCTTCGGGCTTGTGCGAATAGAACCCCTCCTCGCGGCCGATCATGTAACGATCGCCTTCGATGCCCCGGCCGGCGACCAACGTGAGTTCGGGCATCTCGCGCATCGGCAGGAATGCGCGCGGCGTGATGTGGAGATAACGCACCACGCCGGTCCATGACGGAACCACAGCGCCAGATGCAGGTTTGGCAGTCAACGTATCGAGCATCGCTCAACTCCTTCTGCGGATGAGATCATCGCAGCGATTGATGGGCTGGAAGGACATGGGGCGACAGGCGCGCTGCCGCCCCGCAGCCGTCAGGTCAGTTCCTTGTTCGCCATTTCCGGCGCAAAGGACGTCGCGATCGCGGTGATGCAGGCGCAGAAGATCAGGAACACCGACACCGGCCAGGTCGCACCCGCCCAGGTCATCAGCGATGCCGCGATCAGCGGGCTGAGACCGCCCGAGATAGCCGCGCCGACCTGGAAGCCGAGCGACGCACCGCTATAGCGCAGCTTGGCCGTGAACAGTTCCGAATACCAGGGCGCGCCGATGCCGAACATCACCATCTGGCCGAAGGAGATTGCGACAACGATGGTCAGGATCACGATGGTCGGATCGCGGGTATCGAGCAGCCAGAACATCGGGAATGCAAAAGCGGCACAGAACGCGCAGCTCGCATAGAACATCACCTTGCGCCCGACCTTGTCCGACAGCCAGCCGAAGAACGGAATTGAGAACAGCGCAACGAAGGATGCGATGAAAGCGCCGTTCAGCACCAGCCCGCGCGACAGGCCGAGCTTCGACGTCGCATAGGACATGATGAACACGCCGGCGATCGAGGCATAGGCGATTTCCGAGATCTTCAGGCCGACGGCGGTGAAGAACGGACGGCGGTGATACTTGAAGATGTCGACGATCGGCATCTTGGCGACTTCGTTCTTGGCCTTGATGGCGCGGAATGCGGGCGTCTCTTCCATGCTCATGCGAATCCACAGGCCGACGCCGACCAACAGAATCGAAATCAGGAATGGAATGCGCCAGCCATAGCTCATGAAGTCTTCTTCAGGCAGTTGCGAGACAAGCGCGAACATGCCGATGGCCGCGAGATTGCCGACGGGATTGCCGACCTGCACCATGCTGCCGAGGAAGCCGCGTTTATGCGTCGGGCAATTCTCGACCACCATCAGAACCGCACCGCCCCACTCGCCGCCGAGGCCGATGCCCTGCAGGAAGCGGAGTGCGATGAGCAGGATCGGCGCTGCGATGCCGATCTGGGCGTAGGTCGGCAGCAGACCGATCGCGAAAGTGCCGAGGCCCATCACCATGATCGTAATCGCAAGCATCGCCTTGCGGCCGACACGGTCGCCATAGTGACCGAAAATCGCAGCACCCAGCGGGCGCGCGAGGAAGCCGACGGCATAGGTGCCGAAGGCCGCGATAGTCGCGAGCGCGGGGTCGCCGGCGGCGAAGAACACCTTGTTGAACACCAGCGCGGTGGCCGCACCGTAGATCAGGAAGTCGTACCATTCGACGGCGGTGCCGATCACGCTCGACCAGACGATCTTGCGCATGGCCGCGTCGTCGGGATTCTCCGACACGGCGGTGACTGTGTTGAATTCTTCTGCGACGGTCATGTTCACTCCTTCAAAAGACATGTTCAGTTTCAGGCGCGTGGGCTCGTTCCGTGCCGCGACATCTCGCGGCGCAGTCCGGGTCTTCTCGTGAACTTTCGCTGTTGCTTCAGTCGCCTCAGCGCAGGCATCGGTGGCGCTTAAGGAATGGCAGCGATGGCTGCGATCTCGACGCGGATCGACGGATTGGCGAGCCGCGCTTCGACGCAGGCGCGTGCAGGCGATGCGCCGGCCGGCACCCATTCATCCCAGACCGTATTGAAAGCCGCGAAATCGCCGATGTTGGGCAACCACACCGTGGCGCTCAGGATCGATGACTTGTCGGTACCTGCTTCGCTCAGCAGCGCATCGATCTTGGCGAGCACTTCGGAGGCCTGCGCTTCGACGCCGACGGACAGATCGTCCGGCACTTGTCCTGCGAGATAAACGAGACCACCATGAACAGTGGCCATGCTGAGCCGCTTGCCGGGTTTCAAACGCTTGATCATATATCTGCCTTCGTGTCGTTTTCTGAGGACATATTCCCGTCATCAAAATCCAACAGGTTTACTGACAGAAATCAACGTCACGAAAATCGGCATCTGATGCCTAAATCGGCAAAAGGCAGCCGATGCACATAACGAAGGCGAAAAATCAGCATTTCCCGGCACTTTTGCCTAAATTATCCTTGCCCGTGCTGGAAATATCTGCAGCAATGTTTTCCTGTAGAAACACTCCGGCATCGCTC
This sequence comes from Tardiphaga sp. 813_E8_N1_3, assembly GCF_051811025.1. Lineage (NCBI taxonomy): Bacteria > Pseudomonadati > Pseudomonadota > Alphaproteobacteria > Hyphomicrobiales > Nitrobacteraceae > Tardiphaga > Tardiphaga sp. 813_E8_N1_3. The sequence goes on along the minus strand of NZ_JBPWQE010000001.1, from coordinate 1,866,960 downwards.
TGGAGCTCTTTCAAAGAGATCAGCGAGACGGCCCTTCCACCATCGCCGCGCGCCCTCTAAAAGAACAAGCACCTCATCAGGAGATCGACGTTGCTCGACGTCAGCAAGAATGCGGTTGGCTTCAATCTGCGCCAGCTACGCACCACCAAGGGACTGACGCTGGATCAGCTCGCCACCCAGAGCGAACTGACGCGCGGCTACATTTCCCTCGTCGAGCGCGGCCTGAAAACGCCGTCGGTCAATGCGCTGCTGCGCCTCGCCGCTGCGCTCGACGTCAACGTCACCTATCTGTTCGATCCCAATCCGACGCCGGCTCCGCGTTACACGCTGTTCCGGCAGGACGAACAGCAAACGCCCATGCAGGATGACGGCGTCGATCTGCTGGCGCTGGCTGCGGGACGCACACGCAAGATGATGGAGCCGTTCCTGATCCGGCCGCCGCTGAAATTCGCGCCGCGCGCATCGCATGCAGGCGAAGAATTCCTGTTCGTCATATCAGGCAAGATGGCGATCAAGATCGAGGACGAAGAGATCGTCCTGAAGAAAGGCGACTGCTTGTACTTTTCCGGCGAGACGCCGCACTGGGTGCGCAGCATCGGCAAGCCCAAGGCCGACGTGCTGCTCGTAGTGTCGGCGGCATCGCCCGAGCGGTAGTACCGGCCCATCCCCGTCATTGCGAGGTCGTTCGCAAAAACAAAAGCGCCGGCCTGATCACTCAGGCCGGCGCTCTCTTATTCAAACCAAGCCGCCACAGCGGCGCCGGTTATTCTTTCTTGTCGATGTTCCAGAACACCGGAGTGGCGGCGCCCGGCAGCACGCCGGTCAGCGATTTCCGCCATATGCTGGGGACCTGGTATTCGCCAAGCGGCAGATACGCGACCTGCTCAAGGGCACGGGCCTGAACTTCCGCAGCAATGGCCTTCTGTTCTGCAGGCGTCGATGCCCGCGCATACTTGTCGCGCAGCTCTTCGATCTTGGCGTCCTCGAACCAGCCGAACCAGCCGCCATTCTTGCCGCGGCCCGAGATCGAGACGTTCGAGACCGGATTGAGAATGTCCGCACTGACCCAGTTGGTGAAGAACATGTTCCAGCCGCCCTCCTTGACGGGCTTCTGGCTGGCGCGGCGGGTCACCACGGTCTGCCAATCGGTCGCCTGCACTTCGACCTTGAAGCCGGCATCGCGCAACAGCTGCGCCGCCACGATCGGCTGCGCCTTCAGCGTCGATACGTCGGTCGGCGCCATGATGACAACGGGCGTGCCATCATAACCGGATTCGGTCAACGCCTTCTTGGCTTCCGCCATACCGTTCCCCTTGACCAGGGTTTCCGCACCGACATCAGCGGCGTTCGGTGTGTTGCAGCCGAACATCGCACCACAGACCTTCATGTATTCGGGATTGCCGACCAGAGCATCGAGTACCGGCTTCTGGTTCATCGCAAGGAAGGCCGCGCGGCGAACCTTAACGTTGTCGAAAGGAGGCAAAAGGAAGTTCATGCGACCCAGAGTCTGGTAACCGAGCGTATTCAGGACCTCGATCTTGAGATCCTTGTCCTTGACGAGAATCGGCAGCAGGTCGTAGGGACCGTTTTCCATGAAATCGATGTCGCCGGACTGCAGCGCGTTCACCGCGGTCTGCGCATCGGGCATCGTGACCCATTCGACGCGGTCGACCTTGACGACCTTGCCACCGGCCGCCCAGCTCGCAGGCTCGGAGCGCGGCACGTAGTCCTTGTTCTTCTCATAGACCGCCTTCACGCCGGGCTGGAATTCAGCCTGCACGAACTTGAACGGACCCGAACCGACCTGCTCCGGAATAGCCTTGCCGGCGGGGGTCTCGGCGAGGCGCTTCGGCATCATGAACGGCACCAGCGAGGACGGCTTGGCAATCGAGTCGAGCACGAGGCCATAGGGCTCTTTCAGCGTCAGCACGATGGTCTTGGCGTCGGGCGCCTCGAGGCTCTTGGTGAAGTCCATGAGCTTCTGGCCCATGCCGTCATTGCGGCCCCAGCGCTGTAGCGAAGCGACGCAATCTTCCGCAGTGACAGGCTTGCCGTCATGCCACTTCAGGCCGTCGCGCAGCGTGAAGGTGTAGACCATCTTGTCATCGGAGACCTTGTACTCCGCCATCTGCGGCTGGACTTTGAAGTTTGCGTCCGTCGCCAGCAGCGTGTCGTAAACCATGTAACCGTGATCGCGCACGATATAGGCCGTCGTGATGCCGGGATCGAGCACGCGCAAATCGGAATGCATCACTGCGGTGATGGTCTTGCCCGCAGCATGCGCGGGCGACGACAGTACCGGCAGCGCGAGCGCAACGGCTACCGCCAGACCCGGTAGCGTCAATTTCGTGAAGGCCGCAGAACGCTGCCAACGTGACATGTAGGACATTCGATCTCTCCTGACTTGAAACTGACCATCGGTCGATGATTGCTTGTGCAACGCGATAGAAATTTAGGCGCGACCACGCGTTGCCTTTATCTTTTAGACATCAAAGACTTGCATCAAGCGTGATGCGCGTCAATCGCGTTTTCCACGCGCTACATCCACATGCTGCAGAAGGCATTCCAATGCACATCGTCAATTTGCAAAGGAGATTGCCTGCTGCTGCCAAGTCACGCACGCAGCCAACGGCATGCTCGACCCCGCTGCACGCGACATGGCAATCATGGGTGCGACCATCGAACGCATCACTCGTGGAGAGGTCATTCGCAAAAACAAAAAACGCCGGCCTGATCACTCAGGCCGGCGTTTGTTACTTCACACGGACCGCCGCAGCGGTGCCGGGTTAGTCCTTCTTGTCGATATTCCAGAACATCGGAATGGCAGCGCCCTGGGTGACGCCGGTTAGCGAGGTGCGCCAGATGCTCGGCACCTTGTATTCGCCGAGCGGGATGTAGATCACCTTGTCGTAGATTTCCTTCTGGATCTCGGCGGCGAGCTTCTTCTGCTCTTCCGGCGTGGTCGCGCGCGCATATTTGTCGCGCAGCACTTCCAGCTCGGCATCTTCGCTCCAGCCGAACCAGCCGCCATTGCTCTTGCCGCGGCCGGAGGTCGCGACATTGCTGATGGGATTGAGAATGTCGGCGCCGACCCAGTTCGAGAAGAACATGTTCCAGCCGCCTTCCTTGACGGGCTTCTGGCTCGGACGACGGCTGAGCACCGTCTGCCAGTCGGTGGCCTGCACCTCGACCTTGAAGCCGGCATCGCGGAGCAGCTGCGCCGCAACGATCGGCTGCGCCTTCAACGTGGTCACATCGGTCGGCGCCATGATCACCACCGGCGTGCCGTCGTAACCGGCCTCAGCGAGCAGCTTCTTGGCCTCTGCGAGACCGTTGCCCTTCACCAGGCTTTCCGAGCCGACATCGGTGGCATTCGGCGTGTCGCAACCGAACACGGCGCCGCAGACCTTGTAATATTTGGGATCGCCGACCAGCGCATCCAGCACCGGCTTCTGGTTCATTGCCAGAAATGCGGCACGGCGAATCTTCGGATTGTCGAAGGGCGGGTTGAGGAAGTTCATGCGGCCGAAGGTCTGGAAGCCCAGAGGGTTGAGCACTTCGATCTTGAGCTCCGGGTCCTTCGCCAGGACCGGCAGCAGGTCGTAGGGACCATTTTCCATGAAGTCGATGTCACCCGACTGCAGCGCATTCACCGCGGTCTGTGCATCGGGCATGGTGATCCATTCGACGCGATCGACCTTCACCACCTTGCCGCCGGCCTGCCAGTCGGTCGGCTCGGAGCGCGGCTTGTAGTCCTTGAATTTCTCGTAGACCGCCTTCACGCCGGGCTGGAATTCAGCCTGCACGAACTTGAACGGACCCGAACCGATCTGCTCGGAAATCGCCTTCCCTGCCGGCGTTTCGGCGAGACGCTTCGGCATCATGAACGGCACCAGCGACGACGGCTTGGCGATGGAGTCGAGCACGAGGCCGTAGGGCTCCTTCAGCGTCAGTACGATGGTCTTGGCGTCGGGCGCCTCGATGCTCTTGGTGAAGTCCATGAGCTTCTGACCCATGCCGTCATTGCGGCCCCAGCGCTGCAGCGAGGCGGCGCAGTCTTCCGCGGTCACCGGCTTGCCGTCGTGCCACAGCAGGCCGTCGCGCAGCGTGAATGTATAGACAAGCTTGTCGTCGGAGACCTTCCAGTCGGCCATCTGCGGCTTGATCTCGTATTTCGAGTTCATGCCGAGCAGCGTATCGTAAACCATATAGCCGTGGTCGCGGACAATATAGCCGGTCGTGATGCCGGGATCGAGCACGCGCAAATCGGAATGCATCACTGCAGTGATGGTCTTGCCTGCAGCATGCGCGGGCGACGACAGCACCGGCAGCGCGAGCGCAACGGCGACCGCCAGACCGGGCAGCGCAAATTTCGTGAAGGCCGCAGAACGCTGCCAACGTGACATGTAGGACACTCAATCTCTCCTGACTGGAATCTGATCATCGATCGATGATCGATTATGCAACGCGATAGAATTTTAGGCGCCTTCGCGTATTGCCTTTATCATTTAGGCTTCAAAGGCTTGGCATCAAGCGTGGTGCGCGTCAATCGCGTTTTCCACGCGATACATCCACACGGTGTAGAATGCATTGCAATGCACATCGTCGATTTGCAAAGGCGATTGCGCTGCTGCTAAGTCATGCACGAACTCTCGCCAACGAACTCTGGAAATGTGCGCACGCACGGAGCGCCTTAGTCATCCGTGACGAAATTCTCATCCAAGAGGAATGACTTGATGAACCCCGCCGAACTTCCATTTGATCTTGAGAACATGTTGCAGGGCCTGCGCACCTGGGTCGAATGCGAGAGCCCCACTTGGGATGCGAACGCGGTTAACAGCATGCTCGATCTCGCGGCGCGCGATATGCAGATCATGGGTGCGACCATCGAGCGCATCGCGGGGCGTCAGGGATTCGGCGGCTGCATCCGCGCACGTTTTCCACACCCGAAATTCGGCGAACCCGGCATCCTGATCGCGGGCCATATGGATACCGTTCATCCCGTTGGCACCATCGAAAAACTGAAGTGGCGCCGCGACGGCGAACTTTGCTACGGCCCTGCGATCTGCGACATGAAGGGCGGTAATTATCTGTCGCTGGAAGCGATCCGCCAGCTTATGCGAATCTCCTACACGACTCCGCTGCCGATCACCGTGCTCTTCACGCCGGACGAGGAGGTCGGCACCCCCTCGACGCGCGACGTCATCGAAGCCGAGGCCGCGCGCAACAAATATGTGCTGGTACCGGAGCCCGGCAGCGCCAACAACGGCGTCACGTCAGGCCGCTACGCCATCGCCCGCTTCAATCTCGAAACCATCGGACGCCCCAGCCATTCCGGCGCCACGCTGTCGAATGGCCGCTCCGCGATTCGCGAAATGGCGAAGAAGATCGTGCAGATCGACGAGATGACCGGACCGGATTGCACATTCAGTGTCGGCATCGTTCATGGCGGACAATGGGTCAATTGCGTTGCCTCATCCTGCACCGGCGAAGCACTGAGCATGGCCAAGCGCCAGGAAGACCTCGATGCCGGCGTTCAGCGCATGCTCGCTCTCTCAGGTACTGAGAATGACGTGACCTTCAATGTGACACGCGGCGTCACCCGCCCGGTGTGGGAACCCAATGCAGGAACCATGGCCCTGTTCGAGAAAGCCAAGGCCATCAACGCAAAGCTCGGCCTGCCCGAACTGACCCATGGCAGCAAGGGCGGCGGTTCGGACGGTAATTTTACCGGCGCGATGGGTATCCCCACCCTCGACGGCCTTGGCGTTCATGGCGCCGATATGCACACGCTCAACGAATATATTGTTGCGCAGAGCCTTGTTGACCGCGGCCGCCTGATGGCGGGATTGCTGGCAACCCTCGATTAATGCAACGTCGCCCGGTTCGCGCCCTGCATCGCAGGCGTGAACCGGGGGATGGCACAGGACTTGCTACCATTACGTTTAAGTTTAGCGAACTTCGGGTTGAGGCAAGTTGCGACAGTGAATCATTGTTTCTCGAGAAATCTATGCTTTTCGCGGACCATGACGATCAAGAGCAGCGAGCCCGTGACGTTTCCGGTTGACCGACGCGGTCCAGTTACGTTCGATCAACACCACCACTAGGAAAGCGCCATGCTCGGATACCTCATTCGCCGGATTCTTGCGGCCATACCCGTCATGGGCGTGGTGGCCCTATTTGTCTTTCTGCTGCTTCGGCTGACGCCCGGCGATCCTGCCGCGATCATCGCCGGCGATAACGCAACGCCCGAGCAACTCGACCGCATCCGGACGCAGCTTGGCCTCAACGAACCGCTCTACACGCAGTTTTTCAGCTGGGTCTGGCGGCTGTTGCATGGTGACTTCGGCACCTCGCTGATCTCCAACGTGCCTGTGCTGCAGATGGTCAACCAGCGCATCGAGCCCTCTTTGAGCATTGCATTGTGCGTGATGCTGGTTTCGATCCTTGTTGCGATCCCGCTCGGCGTCATCGCCGCATGGAAACACGGCACATGGATCGACCGTTTCGTGATGGCGCTGTCCGTGATCGGCTTCTCCGTGCCGGTATTCGTGATCGGTTACGTGCTGGTCCAAGTGTTCGCGATCGAGCTACGCTGGTTTCCGGTGCAGGGTTTCCGCAGCATCTCGCGTGGCTTCGGGCCGTTCTTTGAGCGCATCACGCTGCCGACCATCGCGCTGTCCTTTGTCTATGTCGCGCTGATCGCGCGCATGACCCGCGCGGCGATGCTCGGGGTGCTGGGCGAAGACTATGTCCGCACCGCGCGCGCCAAGGGCATCAACGAGAGCGGTGTGCTGTTCCGCCACGCGCTGCGTAACGCCGCCGTGCCGGTCATCACGGTGATCGGTACCGGCTTCGCGCTGCTGATCTCCGGCGTCGTCGTCACCGAAAGCGTGTTCAACCTGCCCGGCATCGGTCGCTTGACGGTCGATGCCGTGCTGGCGCGGGATTTTCCCGTGATCCAGGCCATGATCCTTTTGACCTCGGGCGTTTATGTCGGGGTCAATTTGCTGATCGACCTTGCCTACGCACTGCTCGATCCCAGAATTCGTTACTAGGAATCTGTATCTCATGGCGATCGAATCCCTTCCCAACCCGGCCCTCCCCTCCCGCAGCGGTCCGTCGTTCGGCTTTCTCACCGCGACGCCGATCATCGCCGTGGCGACGATTTGCCTGACGCTGGTGATCCTGTCGGCGATCTTCGCACCGTGGCTGACGTCGCACGATCCGCAATTGCTGGCACCCGCCTTGCGGCTGAAGCCGGCCAGTTCGGAATATCTGCTCGGCACCGACGCTTATGGCCGCGACGTGCTGGCGCGCATCCTCTATGGCGGTCGCATCTCGCTCCTGATCGGCCTCGGCGCCGCCGTCACCAGTATCGTCATCGGCCTGTTCATCGGCCTATTCTCGGGCTTTTTCAAATTAGCCGACGCTGTGATGATGCGTGTCATGGACGGCCTGATGGCGATGCCCGGCGTGCTGCTGGCCATCGCCGTCGTGTCGCTGTCAGGCGCCACCCTGACGACGGTGCTGATTGCGATCACTATTCCGGAAATCCCCCGTGTCGCGCGGCTGGTGCGTTCCGTGGTGCTGTCGGCGCGTGAGGAGCCCTATGTGGAGGCGGCGATCTCGCTCGGCTCCAGCATGCCGAAGATCATGTTGAAGCATCTGATGCCCAACACGGTGGCGCCGCTGATCGTCCAGGGCACCTTCATCGCCGCATCCGCTATTCTCACCGAGGCGATCCTGTCGTTCCTCGGCGCCGGCATCAGCCCGGAAACCCCGACCTGGGGGAATATCATGGCCGAGGGTCGCGCCTTCTTCCAGGTCAAGCCGTCGCTGATCTTCTGGCCGGGACTACTGCTCTCGATTGCCATCCTCTCCGTCAATCTGATCGGCGACGCTGCCCGCGACGCACTCGATCCCCGCATGCAACAGCGTGAGGCCGGCAAGTGAGTGAACTAGTGAATCCCACCGTGAATACCCGCCCCATCGCACTGGAAATCGAAAACCTCGTCGTCGGTGTCGGCAAGAGCGGCGCCGGCAAGAAGATCATCGACGGCATTTCTCTCCAGGTACGCCAGGGCGAAACGCTCTGCGTGGTCGGCGAAAGTGGCTCAGGCAAATCGGTGACCTCGCTCTCGACCATGGGCCTGCTGCCGCGAGATTCTCTCAAAGCCATCGGCGGTAGCATCAAGTTGGTCGGCGAAGATGTGCTGCAGGCCAGCGATCGCCGGCTGCGTCAACTCCGCGCCACGACAATGGCGATGATCTTCCAGGAGCCGATGACGGCGCTCAACCCTGTCGTCCCGGTCGGACGGCAGATCGACGAAGTACTACGCACCCACACCAGTCTCGGCGCCAGCGCCCGCCGTGCGCGCATTCTCGACATGATGGAGCAGGTGCGGCTTCCCGATGTGAAGCGCATCTTCGCGTCCTATCCGCACCGCCTGTCGGGCGGCCAGCGCCAGCGCATCATGATCGCCATGGCGCTCGTGCTGGAGCCGAAACTGCTGATCGCCGATGAGCCGACGACAGCGCTCGACGTCACCACCCAGGCGCAGATCCTCAAGCTGATGCGCGACCTGCAGAAGGATCACGGCACAGCCGTGCTGTTCATCACCCATGACATGGGCGTGGTGGCCGACATCGCCGATCGCGTCGCCGTGATGCGTCATGGACGGCTGGTGGAAACCGGAGCATTGAAGGATGTTCTGAGCGCGCCCACGCAGGACTATACCCGTAACCTGCTGTCGTCAGTGCCGAGCCTTGTGCCCCGCGCGGCCCGCGAGGAAGCAGGCTTCAATCCCGTCGTGCTCGAGGCCAACGAACTCGGCAAGGTCTATCGCGAGCGTTCTATGTTCGGGAAACCACGCGAGGTCCACGCAGCTCAGGACGTCACGCTGACACTGCGCAAGGGCCGCACGCTCGGCATCGTCGGTGAAAGCGGCTCCGGCAAATCGACCGTGGCGCGCTGTATCGTCCGACTGATCGATCCAACCTCGGGCGGCATCCGCCTCGCCGGACGCGAAATCTCCGACCTGTCACGTCACGCGTTGCAGCCGCACCGCAAGAAGATACAGATCGTCTTCCAGGACCCCTATCGTTCGCTTAATCCGCGCATCACCATCGGCGAGTCCATTTGCGAAGGTCCGATCAATTTCGGCACCAAACATGCGGTGGCAATGGCCAGGGCGCGTGAACTGCTCGAACTGGTCGGTCTTCCACCTGACGCAGTGTCGCGCTATCCGCACCAGTTCTCCGGCGGCCAGCGCCAGCGCATCGCGATTGCGCGCGCGCTTGCCCTCGACCCGGAAGTTCTGGTGGCCGACGAGGCCGTCTCTGCCCTCGACGTCTCGGTACAGGCGCAGGTGCTGCGGCTGCTCGATGACATCCAGACCCGGCTCGGCATCGCCATCCTGTTCATCACCCACGATCTGCGCGTCGCCGCCCAGATTTGCGACGACGTTGCCGTGATGCAGCATGGCCGGGTGGTGGAACAGGGCCCGGCAGCGGAAGTCCTCGCAAATCCGCAACAGCCCTATACGCGCCAGCTGCTTGACGCGGCGCCCGGACGAGGATGGGATTTCGCCAACTTCCGCGCGGTCGATGGCAGCACCACCGTGCCGGCGGCCTGAGCCCATACCAAAACTGACCTTGGATTCTGAATGACCCGTATCGCTGTCGGCGGCTTTCTGCACGAGACGAACACGTTTGCGCCGACCAAGGCGACCTATGAGGCCTTTGTACATGGCGGCGGTTGGCCGTCGATGACCCATGGCGCCGACGTCCTCAAGGTGATGCGCGGCATCAATGTCGGCCTCGCCGGCTTCGTCGAGGAAGCCGAGACACGCGGCTGGGAGCTAATCCCGACCATCGCCTGCGGCGCGAGCCCTTCGGCGCATGTCACCAAGGACGCGTTCGAGCGCATCGTCGGCGAGATGATCGACGGCATCAGGGCAGCGCTGCCGCTGGATGCGGTCTATCTCGATCTGCACGGCGCCATGGTCACCGAACATCTCGACGACGGCGAAGGCGAAATCGTGCGGCGCGTGCGCGAGGTGATCGGGCCGGACATTCCGTTCGTGGTCAGCCTCGACCTGCATGGCAACATCTCGCCGGAAACAGTCGAATATACCGATGCCCTGATCGCCTATCGCACCTATCCCCATGTGGACATGGCCGACACCGGCCGCGCCTGCGCGCGCCACATGGAGCTGCTGCTGGCCGGCAACCGCTTCGCCAAGGCGTTCCGTCAATTGCCGTTCCTGATTCCGATCAGCTGGCAATGCACCAATGACGAGCCGACCAAGAGCATTTATCTGAAGCTCGCCGCGCTCGAACACGATCAGATCCCGACGCTGTCGTTCTGCCCCGGCTTTCCCGCAGCCGATTTCCCGCATTGCTGTCCGAGCGTATTCGCCTATGGCGTGACGCAGGCCGATGCCGACGCAGCAGCGGACACCATCGTCAAGCTGGTGATGGGCCACGAGAACGATTTCGACGGCAAAATCTACAAGCCGGACGAAGGCGTGCTGCATGCCATGGAGCTGGCGAAGACCCTGACCAAGCCGGTTGTCATCGCCGATACCCAGGACAATCCCGGCGCCGGCGGCGACAGCGACACCACCGGCATGCTGCGCGCGCTGGTGAAGAACAAGGCGATCAAGGCCGCCCATGGCGTGATCTACGATCCCGCCGCCGCCAAGGCCGCGCATGAGGCCGGTGAAGGCGCCACCGTGAAACTCTCGATCGGCGGCAAATCCGGCATTCCCGGCGATGCGCCTTACGAGAACACGTTCGTGGTCGAGAAACTGTCGGACGGCAAGTTCGTCGCTCCCGGCCCCTATTACGGCGGTCGCGACATGGATATGGGCCCCTCCGCCTGTCTGCGTATCGACGATGTTCGCGTCGTCATCTCCTCGCACAAGGCGCAGCTCGCCGACCAGTCGATGTATCGCTATGTTGGCATCGAGCCGACTGAGCAGAACATTCTCGTCAACAAGAGCTCGGTGCATTTCCGCGCCGACTTCGAGCCGATCGCCGGCAAGCTTTTGATCTGCGCCGCGCCCGGCGCGATGCCGGCGGATACGTCGGTACTGCCCTGGAAGCATCTGCGGCCCGGCATTCGCCTGAAGCCGAATGGCGAACCATTTACGCCCCAGACCTCATCACCTGCCCTCGTGCCGTGAACGGATAAACCCATGCCCACACTCGAACGTATCGACGCTTTCGCCGACGAACTCACCGCCATCCGCCGCGACCTGCACGCGCATCCGGAAATCGGCTTCGAGGAAGTCCGCACCTCCGGCATCGTTGCCGACAAGCTGACCTCCTGGGGCGTGGAAGTGCATCGCGGCTTAGGCGGTACCGGCGTCGTCGGCGTGTTGAAGGGCAAGGGTTCGGGCGGCAAGCGCATCGGCCTGCGCGCCGACATGGACGCGCTGCCGATGGAGGAGAACACCAACCTCGCCTGGCGCTCGACCATTCCCGGCCGCTTCCACGGCTGCGGCCATGACGGCCACACCACCATGCTGCTCGGCACCGCTCGCTATCTCGCCGAGACCCGCAATTTCGACGGCACCGTGCATTTCATCTTCCAGCCCGCCGAAGAAGGCCTTGGCGGTGCCCGCGCGATGATCAAGGACGGATTGTTCAAGCAGTTTCCCTGCGATGAAATCTATGGCCTGCACAATGCACCGGACATGAATCACGGCGAAGTCGGCATCTTCCCCGGTCCTGCAATGGCCGCCGCTGATTTCTTCGACATCACGATCCGGGGCTACGGCGCCCATGGCGCGATGCCGGAACGCTCGAAGGATCCGGTCGTGATCGCGATGTCGCTCGGTCAGGCCATGCAGTCGATCGTCAGCCGCAACGTCAATCCGTTCGAATCCGCGGTGCTGTCGATCACCCAGATCCATGCGGGCTCGGCCTATAACGTCATTCCGGATGATGCGAAGCTCTGCGGCACCGTGCGTTGCTTCTCCGAGAAGGTCCGGATGCAGATCCGCGAGCGCATGCATGCGCTTGCTGCCGGCATGGCGACGGCGTTCGATTGCGAGATCAAGGTCGACATCCGCGACGGCTTCAGCGTGCTGGTCAATCAGGAAGAACATTCCAAAGCTGTCGAAGACGTTGCACGCACCATCGTGGGCGACGCCAATGTGATCACCCGCGCGAAGCCGAAAATGGGCTCCGAAGATTTCGCCGACATGCTGCATGCCGTGCCCGGCGCCTATTTCTGGGTCGGCCAAGAAGGTTCGGTACCGGTGCACAATCCCGGCTATTATCTCGACGATAAAATCCTGCCCATCGGCGCCAGCATGTTCGCCCGCATCGTCGAAACCCGGCTGCCGGTGTAAGAAGCGGCGGCCCACGCTACCGGCATAATTCCGCAGGATGGGTTGAGCGCAGCCGTGCAAGCTGCTGCCCGACAACCCGTCATGACTGCGCACATGACAAGATGGGTTTCGCTATCGCGCAACCCATCTTAAAGTCGGCGGCGAGCAACCGCCCAACAAACAAAAAAACAGGGAAGAAATCATCATGGCCTATGAGACCATTCTCTACAGCGTCGAAGAGCAGATCCTCACCATCACGCTGAACCGCCCCGAAAAGCTCAATGCCTATAACGCAACTATGCAGGCCGAGCTGATCGACGCTTTCGACAAGGCCGATGCGGACGACAATGTGCGCGCGATCATCGTAACCGGTGCCGGACGCGGCTTTTGCGCGGGTGCCGACCTGTCGTCCGGCGCCGACACATTCGATCGCGACGCGCGGCGCGGCCCGGTGAAGCGCCTCGCGAGCGGCGATGTCGATTACAGCGATCCGATGGTGCGCGATGGCGGCGGTCAGGTGACCCTGCGCATCTTCAAATGCCTCAAGCCGGTCATCGCTGCGGTGAACGGCCCGGCCGTTGGCATCGGCGCTACCATGCAGCTCGCTATGGACATCCGCATCGCCTCGGAAGCCGCACGTTTCGGCTTCGTGTTCTCCCAGCGCGGCATCGTGCCGGAAGCCGCGTCGAGCTGGTTCCTGCCGCGCCTCGTCGGCATCTCGCAAGCGCTGGAATGGTGCTACTCCGGCCGCGTGTTCCCGGCACAGGAGGCCCTTGCCGGCCGCCTCGTCAGCAAGGTTGTGCCGCCCGAGGAATTACTGCCAACCGCACGCGCGCTGGCCAAGACCTTCATCGACAAGACCGCCCCAGTCTCCGTCGCGCTGATCCGCCAGATGATGTGGCGCATGATGGGTGCCGACGATCCGATGGAAGCCCACAAGATCGACAGCCGCGGCATCTATACGCGCGGCCGCTCCGAGGACGTCAAGGAAGGCGTCGTGGCCTTTCTCGAGAAGCGTCCGGCCGAATTCAAGAACAAGGTCAGCACGGACATGCCGAGCTATTTCCCGTGGTGGGACGAGCGCGACTACAAATAGGACCATGAATGAATCCGACGCCCTCTGATCGTCCACTCGAGGGCGTCATTTTCCTGCACGGCATCAGCCGGTCGTTCCGCTCCTTCATCAAGATGCAGCAGGCGGTCGAGGCTGCAGGCTTCGCCACGCGGAACATCGGCTATCCCAGCCGGCGCAAGACGCTGTCTGCACTGGCCGATGACATCCATCCCGCCATCGCGCCGTTTGCCGAAGCCAACGAAGGCTGCACACATTTCGTCTGCCATTCGATGGGGGGCCTGCTGGCGCGTGTCTATCTGGCGCGCCACCGCCCCTCACGTCTGGGCCGCGTGGTGATGCTGGGCACGCCGAATGGCGGCAGCGAAATCGCCGATCTGTTCAAGAACTGGATGCCCTATCGCCAGTATTTCGGCCCGGCGGGGCAACAACTCGTTACGGTGCGGGATGACGTAACTGAGGCGATGCTTCCCCCAGTTGACTATCCGGTCGGTATCATCGCCGGCGATCGTACGCTCGATCCGATCGCTTCGCGCTTGATGTTGCGTGGCCCGAATGATGGCCGTGTCACGGTCGCGCGCACGAGGCTTGACGGCATGACCGATCACCTCGTCCTCCACGCATCCCATGCGATAATGATCCGGAATCGGGAAGCAATCATGCAGACCATCGCCTTCCTGAAGGACGGCGGGTTTCGGCGCTGAGCGCTCAGCCCATGGTCAGCGCCACGCGCCCGATCGCCCTGCGCTCCGTCAGCAGCCGCATGGCAGCCGCAACATCCGCCAGCGGCAGGCGATGCGAAACATTTGGCCTGATCTTTCCTGCCTCTGCCCATGCGAGGAGCTGCGCGATGCGGGCTTCGCCGATCTTCGGATCGCGCCGCGCCGCCTCGCCGGCGCGGACGCCGAGCACGCTGGCGCCTTTGATGAGCACGAGATTGGTTTTCGCCACACCGATACCACCGGTGAAGCCGATCACCAGCAGGCGGGCGCCCCAATTGATGCAGCGCAGGCTCTGCTCAAAGATTTCGCCACCGACCGGATCGAATACCACATCGACGCCGCGCCCCTCGGTGATGCGCTTTACCGCGTCACGGAACGGTTCGGAGCCATACAACATACCATGATCCGCACCGCGCGCTTTGGCGACTGCAAGCTTCTCTTCCGAGGATGCAGCCGCGATGACCGTGGCGCCCAGCAGCTTGCCGATCTCCACCGCTGCCAACCCCACGCCACCGCCGGCGCCATGCACCAGCAGCACTTCGCCCGCCCCGATCTGGCCGCGATCGACCAGCGCGTGATGCGCGGTGCCATGCGCCGCAAGAAACGTCGCCCCCTCCGCATAGTCGAATGTCGACGGCAGCGGGGTGAGTTGTGCCGACGTCACCACGACCTCGTCGGCATAGCCGCCATGACGCAGCTTGACGATGACGCGATCCCCGACCGCGAGGCCCGGCACATCGCCGGCGACTTCGCTGACGTCGCCCGCCGCCTCCATGCCCGGCGTGAACGGCAGTTCGGGCTTGAGCTGATACTCGCCGGCCGCCATCAGGATATCCGGAAAATTGATTCCGGCGGCGCGCACGGCAACGCGGACCTGCCCGGGTTTCAGCGGCACCGATGTAAATTGTTCGAGGCGCAGGCTTTCAGGCGACCCGAGCTCACGGCAAACGATTGCTTTCGGCATCAGGCTGCGCTCTCGGCGCTTGCAGCGCCAGCCCTGCGACGCTGCAGCGCCTCACGGATCAACGGCAGGCGGTCGTTGCCGAAATACATGTCGGTCTTGTCGAGATAGATGGTCGGCGAGCCGAAGCCGCCGCGTGCCATCACCTCATCGGTGTTCACTTTGAGCTGATCCTTGATCGCCTGATCGCCGATGCCCGCGAAGAATTTCGCGGGATCGATGCCGGTGCGCGTACAGATCTCCGTGAGAACATCATCTTTCGAGATATCCTTGTCGTCGCCCCAATAGGCTTCGAACACCGCGCGCGCGAACGGTACCATGGCGTCGTTACCGAGCCAGATGCAGCCGCGCATCGCCTTAACGCTGTTCACCGGAAACACCGTCGGCGGCATGTTGATGGCCAGGCCCGCCGAGCGCGCCCAGTCACCGAGATCCTTCTTCATGTAGCGCGCCTTCGCCGGCACTGGGGTTTCGCGCGAGGCATAGACGCTGGGATTGATCGAATTGAAAATGCCGCCGACCAAAATGGGCCGCCACGAGATTTCTTCGCCGAATTCCTTCGCGAGCGGCTGGATGTTGTGGAAGGCGAGATAGGTCCAGGGGCTGGAACAGTCGAAGAAGAATTCGATCATGGGTGTTTCCTCGTTTTGTTATTATTTTCGTCGTCATGCGCGCCCCGGAATGACGAGTTCTATTGCTGCTGTGCCTGCGCATGCGCCGGCGCATCGACACCGAACATGATCTTCCGCGCCTGCTCATCCATCGGCTTCTTCTCCTGCTTGCCGACGGCAAGCCCCGCCTGCACCTGCGGCCGTGCGCGGACCAGAGCGAACCAGCGCTTCACGTTCGGGAAATCATCCAGCGTCAGGCCCTGCGCCTTATGGGTCATGATCCACGGAAAGCACGCCATATCGGCGATGGAGTAGTCGCCGGCGATGTAATCGCGACCTTCCTCGAGATGCGCATCGAGTACGCCATACAGCCGCTTGGCCTCGCGCGTATAGCGATCCATCGCATAGGAAATCTTCTCGGGGGCGTAGAGCAGGAAATGTCCGTTCTGGCCGAGCATCGGGCCGAGCCCGCCCATCTGCCACATCAGCCACTGCATGACGTCGAAACGCTTGCGCATCTCGGCCGGCATGAACCGGCCGGACTTCTCCGCAAGATAGATCAGGATTGCGCCGCTCTCGAAGATCGACACCGGCGCACCGCCATCGGCGGGCGCGTGATCGACAATGGCCGGCATCCGGCCGTTAGGGCTGAGCTTGAGGAATTCAGGCTCGTGCTGGTCGCCGCGGCCAAGCTGCATCGGAACGACGGTGTAGGGCAGCCCGCACTCCTCCAGCATGATCGAGATTTTCCAGCCGTTCGGCGTCGGTGCGTAATGCAGGTCGATCATGGTGTTCCTCGATGCGTTTTAGCCGATCCTAGCCCTCCCTTATGGGTGCGCCAATCCCATATACGGAGGGGCAGGAACGTGGCAGATAGGCCTCCGCAAAACACAATTTCCGGGGAGCGAACAAATGCTGTTTCCAACCACCATCGCCGGCTCGCTGCCGAAGCCCGAATGGCTCGCTGAGCCGAACAAGCTGTGGCCGACCTGGCGCTCCTCCGGCGACGAACTGGCGCGCGCCAAGCGCGACGCGACGCTGCTGGCGGTGAAGATGCAAGAAGATGCCGGCGTCACCATCGTCACCGAAGGCGAACAGGCGCGGCAGCATTTCGTCCACGGCTTTTTGGAGAAGGTCGACGGCATCGACTTCGCCCACAAGGTCGAGATGGGCATCCGCAAGGATCGCTACAAAGCAATGGTGCCGCAGGTGACCGCGCCGCTGCAGCTCAAGGGCCGCGTCCACGCCTTCGAGGCGCAGGCCGCCCGCGCGCACACAAAGAACAAGTTCAAGTTCACCCTGCCCGGTCCGATGACCATTATCGACACCCTGTCGGACAGCTATTATGGCGACCGCGTCAAGATGGCCTTCGCCTTCGCCGAATTGCTGAACCAGGAAGCGCTCGCGCTGCAGGCCGACGGCGTCGACATGATCCAGTTCGACGAGCCGGCCTTCAACGTCTTCATGGACGAAGCCGCCGACTGGGGCGTCAAGGCACTCGAGCGCGCCGCGCAGGGCCTCACTTGCGCTACAGCCGTTCACATTTGCTACGGCTACGGCATCAAGGCCAATACCGACTGGAAGGAAACCCTCGGCAGTGAGTGGCGGCAGTATGAGGAGATCTTCCCGGCCATCGACGCCAGCCCGATCCAGCAGGTCGCCATCGAATGCCGCAATTCGCGCGTGCCGCTGGAATTGCTGGGGCTGCTGAAGAACAAGGTCGTGCAAGCCGGCGTGATCGATGTCGCGAGCGATGAGGTCGAGACGCCGGAGGATGTGGTCGCCACCATCGAAGCCGTGATGAAGCACGTACCGAAGGACAAGATCGTGCCGACGACCAATTGCGGCATGGCCCCGATGCAGCGGGATATCGCGGAAGCGAAGCTGCGCGCACTGGGTGCGGGTGCAAAGCTGGCGAGAGAGAAGCTGGGGTAAGACGTTCCCCGCAACAAACGCCGTCATCCCCGGCCTTGTGCCGGGGCATCCACGTTTTAGCACCAAGCAAGGAAAGACGTAGATGGCCGGGACAAGCCCGGCCATGACGAGTTCTAGTTACCCGCGGCGGCACTCACATGCAGCACCGGTCGATAGCCGGCGCGAAATGCATTCAGCGTCGATGGTGGCGTCAGCAATTGCGCGTCGACGAGTTCGCCGACCGAGGTGCTATAGCCGACGAACGACCATCGCAACGCCCGCCCCTGCGCGATCAGATAGCTTTCGTCGCCCGCCTGCACCATCGCCCCATCCGGCAATGCCTCGATAGGTCCATCCACCGGATGCAATCGCTTCTTCCTGTTATCCAGCCGCTCCCGATGCAACACCGCATCGATCTCCGTCGCCCGTACACGCATGACGCCGTTGCCCTCCTCCCACGCCGCGCGGAAGCGGTTGGCGTCGTCGCGGCGGCAATAGAAGCATGGGCGGTGACCGGCGGCGAAGGACGTCGCCTCGTCGAGAAAGAACAGCTCGGTCCAGCTGCGTGTCGTCATCACATCGCGGCGACGCCCTCGGAATTCGCAGACGCAGGTGATCCATGCCGGATTCGACCAGCGCCTGTTCAGGAGCGTCTTAGTCGAAGGATCGTGAATGATGCCACGATTGCCGGTGAAGGTGCCGCGTTCCGGTGTCGCAACGATATCGCCTGTCGGCGTGACACGATTTTGCAGCGGCAATCGCGTCTCCTCGCAACGAGAGCCTAGCCTGCGCCTTCGCGCATCGGCGGCTGGAACGACAGGCCGAGATCCCACGGAAAGAAGATCCAGGTGTCCTGCGAGACTTCGGTGATGAAGGTGTCGACCAGCGGTCGCCCCATCGGCTTGGCATAGACCGTCGCAAAGTGCGCTTTGGGCAGCA
Organism: Tardiphaga sp. 813_E8_N1_3; assembly: GCF_051811025.1. NCBI lineage: Bacteria > Pseudomonadati > Pseudomonadota > Alphaproteobacteria > Hyphomicrobiales > Nitrobacteraceae > Tardiphaga > Tardiphaga sp. 813_E8_N1_3. The sequence continues at coordinate 1,848,397 of NZ_JBPWQE010000001.1, read as the reverse complement.
TGTCGCGGACGATGCGCGCCGTCTTGCCGGTGTCGACCAGGTCGTCGATGATCAGGAGGCCCTTGCCGTCGCCGCCGCCGAGTTTCAGCGCATCGGCCGAGAGCCCCTTCAGCACCTGTAACTCGCCGCGCTTGTTGTGCTCATAGCTCGCGATGCAAACCGTATCGATGACGCGCACGCCGAGCTCGCGCGCCACGATCGCTGCCGGCACGAGGCCGCCACGCGTGATGGCGATGATCGCGTGAAATGGACCTGCGCTACTCAGCCGCCAAGTCAGCGCGCGGCAATCGCGATGGAATTGATCCCAGGACACCGGGAATGCCTTGCCGGCGCGCTCCTCAGCACTCAATTCCGGATGATCGGCCATGTTCGTCTCCTCACATCGGTCGCCCTCAGGCGGCCGGACTTATGTTGATCTACTCGTTTAATTTCACTTAGGCGCGTTGAGCGTCGCCAACATCGCCTTGACGGCCTCCATTGCCGCATTGAGCTTATCCTGATCGCGCGAACGCACCACCAGATTGGTGTTCGGCTTGCCCTGTTCGTCCATGAACGGATAGCTGCCGATGATCGTATCCGGATGCGCCTTCGCGATATCGCGCAGCGGACCGCCGACGTCCCCCTCCCGCGCATTGGCCTTCACCGTATCGGATAGCATCCGCAAACCAGATTTCAGCTTTGGCGCGACGATGTCCATCATCGCCTGCATGATCGACGGCACGCCGGCCATGACGATCACATTGTCGATCTTGAAGCCGGGCGCCAAAATCGTTGCGCTCTGGATCAGGTCGGCGCCGTCAGGGATGCGTGCCATCCGCAGCCTGGCTTCGTTCAGATCGGCGCCGAAGCGCTCCTGGAAACGCGCGACCACTTCCGGATGATGGTCGATCTTGACGCCGAACGCCTTGGCCACCGCATCGGCCGTGATGTCGTCATGGGTCGGCCCAATGCCGCCAGTGGTAAAAACGTAAGTGTAGCGCTTTCGCAGCGCATCGAGCGCCGCGATGATGTCCGGCTCATCATCGGAGACGACGCGGACTTCCTTGAGATCGATGCCGATATTGGTGAGGTACTCGGCAATGAATCCGATGTTCTTGTCCTTGGTCCGACCTGACAGAATCTCGTCGCCGATCACCAGGATGCCCGCGGTCACAATCTCGGTCATTTGTCGTTCCTCACCATTCCCGGGACCATGCGCAGGCAAAGTCCTGATGTCACGGGGTTTTGCTGCCGAAACGAGCAGCGTCCAGCCGTTTTTTCAGGCAGCTTTATACGCATCTCATACGAATTGCTCTTGTTGAATGCATATCGTGCTGGCCCGCCCCTTGCTACCATCCCTTTTAGTCGTGCAATCTCCGTACGGCCTCGAAACAACAGTCAGGGTACATGGCAGTCGCGTTCGACGAAATGAACGGGCCCCAAGGCGAACTCCGCCCGGCCTATGAAGAACTCTCCCGCTGGCTCAAGGAGACGCCTCCGGACGCTTTGGAACATCGCCGCCAGGAAGCGGAGCTGCTGTTCCGCCGGATCGGCATCACCTTCGCGGTTTACGGCGACTCCGAATCCACCGAACGGCTGATCCCCTTCGACGTCATTCCGCGGATCATTTCCGGCAAGGAATGGACCCTGCTGGAAAAGGGCCTGAAACAGCGCACCCGCGCCATCAACATGTTCCTCAAGGACATCTATCACGGCCGCGACATTCTCCGCGCCGGCCTGATCCCCGATGACCTGATCTTCCAGAACCCGGTGTTCCGTCCGGAGATGAACGGCCAGGACGTCCCCCACGATGTCTATGTGCACATCGCCGGGATCGACATCGTCCGCACCAATCCCGATGAATTCTTCGTCCTCGAGGACAATGCCCGCACACCCTCCGGCGTCTCCTACATGCTGGAGAACCGCGAGATCATGATGCGGCTATTCCCCGATCTGTTCGCGCGACATCGCGTCGCGCCGGTCGAAAAATATCCCGACGAGCTATTGTCCTGCTTGCGCTCCGTGGCACCACGCAGCGCCTCGACAGAGCCGACCGTCGCGCTGATGACACCCGGCGTCTACAACTCGGCCTATTACGAGCATTCATTTCTGGCCGACAAGCTCGGCGTCGAACTGGTCGAGGGCCGCGACCTCATCGTCAAGAACGATGAAGTCTTCATGCGCACCACCGAAGGCCTCAAACGCGTCGACGTGATCTATCGCCGCGTCGATGACGATTTCCTCGACCCCCTCACCTTCCGCCCGGATTCAGCGCTCGGCGTCCCCGGCCTGATGTCGGCCTATATGGCCGGCAACGTCACGCTGGCCAACGCAGTCGGCACCGGCATCGCCGATGACAAGGCGATCTACAGCTACATGCCGGAAGTGGTGAAGTTCTATCTCGGCGAAGAGCCGATCCTGAAGAATGTGCCGACCTGGCGCTGCCGCGAACCTGGCGATCTCGCTTATGTGCTCGATCACCTCAGCGAACTCGTCGTCAAGGAAGTTCACGGCTCCGGCGGTTACGGCATGCTGATCGGCCCGGCCGCCACCAAGGCGACCATCGAGGCGTTCCGCGACAAGCTCAAACGCGAGCCGGAAGGCTTCATCGCGCAGCCGACGCTGGCGCTCTCGACCTGTCCGACCTGCACCGAGTCAGGCCTGGCACCACGCCACGTCGATCTTCGCCCCTTCGTGCTCACCGGCAGCAAGAACGTCTCCATCGTCGCAGGCGGGTTGACCCGCGTGGCGCTGAAGGAAGGCTCGCTGGTGGTGAATTCCAGCCAGGGAGGCGGCACCAAGGACACGTGGATACTGGACGAATAACTCTCGATATAGGCAACCGGACTTCGACCGACGACCCATTTTTCAAAGAGTAACATCCCCGCATGCTGTCGCGCACCGCCGAGAACCTTTACTGGCTAGCCCGCTATGTCGAACGCGCCGAATATCTCGCGCGCACGATCGAGGCGACACTGCGTGTCACCGCGCTGCCGAATACCTATATCGGCCAGACCAACGAATGGGATTCGGCGCTACTGACCGCAGGCGTCAGCGCAGCCTTCTACGAGATCTACGAAGAAGCCAACGAGACCAACGTCGTCGAATATCTCTCGTTCTCGACGGCCAATCCCTCCTCGATCCGCAACTGCATCGAGGCGGCACGGCTGAATTCGCGCTCGGTACGCACCGCGCTGACCGGCGAGATGTGGGACACGATCAACAGCGCCTGGCTGGAACTGCAATCTGCCTGGAGCGGCGGCGCCAAGACACGCGAGCAACTGGCGAACTTCCTCCGCTTCGTGCAGGAAACATCGCTGCGCTTCGACGGCTCGGCCTACCGGACCATGCTGCGCAACGACGCCTACTGGTTCTCGCGGCTCGGCCTGCATTTGGAACGCGCCGACAATACCGCGCGCATTCTCGATGTGAAATATCATCTGCTGCTGCCCGAAGACGAACATGTCGGCGGCCCGCTCGATTACTATCAGTGGACCTCGATCCTACGCTCGGTCTCCGCACTGACAGCCTATCACTGGGTCTATCGCGAGACGCTGAAGCCCTGGCTGATCGCCGACCTCCTGATCCTCAACGACACGCTGCCGCGCTCGCTGGCGAGCTGCTACGGCAATCTGGTCCGCAATCTCGACCAGATCGGCGTGTCCTATGGCCGTCAGGGCGCAGCGCAGCGGCACGCCCGCGGCGTCCGCAACCGGCTCGAACACAGCAACATGCAGGATATTTTCCAGCATGGGTTGCATGAATTCATCCAGGAATTCATTGCAGATAACAGCCGTCTGGGCGACATCATTGCCAAACAATACCTGATTTGAGCTAGCGTCCCGGCTCATCTGCAGATTCGGACACGTTGCCATGCGCCTGCGTATCGCCCATTCGACCACCTATCGCTACGAGCCACCGGCTTCGGGCGTGATCCAGATTCTGCGGATGACCCCGGGCAGCCATGACGGCCAATATGTCGCCGAGTGGCAGATCGACGTCTCCACCGATTCCCGCCTCGATCTCCATGAAGATGCATTCGGCAACGTCACCCATGTGCTGACCCATGGGCCCATCGCGGACCTCACGGTCACCGTCGAAGGCCTGATCGACACCCAGGATACCGGTGGCGTGCTGAAGGGCACCGACGAGCGCTTTCCGCCAAGCTTCTTCTTGCGCCAGACCGATCTCACCGACCTCAGCGCAGCGATGCAGTCCTTCGCCAGGGAATTGAGTCCGAGCTCGGAGACCGACGTGCTCGGTTATCTACATGCGCTGATGATGGCCATCAACGAGCACATGACCTTCGACACCGACCCAACCAGCACCGGTACGTCGGCCAGCGAAGCCTTCATCGGCAAGCGCGGCGTCTGTCAGGATTACGCGCATATCTTCATAGCCTGCGCCCGCTCGGCCGGCGTCCCCGCCCGGTTCGTCTCAGGGCACTTCTGGCGCGCCGATGGCGAGAGCAACCAGCAGGCCGGTCATGCCTGGGCCGAGGCCTATGTGCCGGATCTCGGCTGGGTCGGCTTCGACCCCGCCAATGCCATCTGCACCACCGATGCCCATGCCCGCGTTGCCATCGGCCTGGATTACCTCGGCGCAGCCCCGGTCCGCGGTACCCGCTACGGCGGCGGCACGGAAACTTTGACCGTGGCCGTCAAGGTCGATCAGGCCAATGGCCGCGGCCAGTCGCAATCGCAGAGCCAGTCCTGAACAACCGCAAACCGGTTTTCCGAGGTTGCCCGGGCGATACCCACCGCGTAAGACGCTTCCCTGATTAAGGGACCGACGATGACCTATTGCTGCGGAATTCTCGTCAAGGACGGCCTGGTGATGATCGCGGACACGCGCACCAATGCCGGGCTCGACAATATTTCAACCTTCCGCAAGCTGCACATCTTCAACCAGCCCGGCGACCGCATCATGGCGGTGGCCTCGGCCGGCAATCTGGCGATCAGCCAGTCGGTGCTCTCCACGCTAAGCGAAGGGCTGGAGAATCCAGCGACCGGCGAACTGGAAACCCTGCTGAACGCGCCGACGATGTTTCAGGCTGCGCAGCGCATCGGCCGCGCCATCCGGCACGTCAACGCCACCGAGGGCAAGGCGCTGGAGGCCGAGGATATCAATTTCGACGTCTCGTTCCTGTTCGGCGGCCAGATCAAGGGCGCCAAGATGCGGCTGTTCATGATCTACCCGGCCGGCAATTTCATCGAATGCACGGTGGATACGCCCTATCTGCAGATCGGAGAGCATAAATACGGCAAGCCGGTGCTCGACCGGGCTATGCATTACGACGTCGAATTGTATGAGGCACTCAAGACCGGCCTGATCTCGATGGACTCGACCATGCGCTCCAATATCGGCGTCGGCCTGCCGATCGATGTGCTGGTGGTGCGCACCGATGTCTGCGACGCCGATCTCAATCACCGTATCGAAGCCGGCGAGCCCTATTTCCACGACCTGCGCTCGCGCTGGTCGGCAGCACTGCGCGCGGCGCATCAAAACATTCCGCGCCCGCCCTACAAGAAAGACAATTGAGCGCGGCCACGATGACCGCAGTTCCAATGAAATGGCGCATCATGGCGGAGGCAGACCTGCCGTCCGTCCTCGCCATTGCCGATGCCGTTCATCCCGATTTTCCCGAAGATGAGGTCGTGTTCGCAAACCGGCTGGCGCTGAATCCAAGCGGTTGCGCCGTGCTCGAAGCCCAGGACGGGATCAAGGGTTACATCGTCAGCCATCCCTGGCAATTCAGGGAGCCGCCGGCACTGAACAGCCTGCTGACAATGCCCGCGGCGCCGTCGACCTTCTACATACACGATCTCGCATTGCTGCCCGAAACCCGCAGATCCGGCGCGGCGACTGTGGCCGTCGATATGATGGCGGCACACGCCAGACTGATGCAACTGCCCAACATGACGCTTGTTGCCGTCAACAATTCAGTTCATTTTTGGCAGCGGCACGATTTCACCATCCTGCGCGATTCCGAACTGGATCAGAAACTGCAAAGCTACGGTGACAACGCACGTTTCATGGTCCGAGATCTCTCAAAAAAAGACCTCACTCAAAAAGACCTCTCGTAAAAAGAAAACAGGGACGAAACAGATGACCAACAAAATCGCACTCGTGACCGGAGCGGGCACCGGCGTCGGCCGTGCCGCATCGCTCGCGCTGATGAATGCCGGTTTCACCGTCGTGCTCGCCGGTCGCCGGCTCGAACTGCTGCAAGAGACCCAGAAGCTCGGCGCGGCCAATGACGGCAAGAGCCTCCCCGTGAGCGCCGACATGGCCGACCCTGCCTCGATCGCCGCGCTATTCGCCAGGACCATGCAGGAGTTCGGCAGGCTCGACGTGCTGTTCAACAATGCCGGCATGGGCGCGCCTCCGCTGCCGTTCGAAGACCTCGGTCTCGAACAATGGCAGGCCGTGGTGAACACCAACCTCACCGCGCCGTTCCTGTGCACGCAGCACGCCTTCCGCATCATGAAGGATCAGACGCCCCGCGGCGGCCGCATCATCAATAACGGCTCGATCTCGGCGCATGCGCCGCGCCCGTTCTCCGCCGCCTACACCTCGACCAAACACGCCATCACCGGCTTGACCAAGGCCAGCAATCTCGACGGCCGCGCCTATGACATCGCCGTCGGCCAGGTCGATATCGGCAACGCTGCCACACCCATGACTGACCGCATGGTCAACGGCCCCGGCGTGCTGCAGCCCGACGGCACCTCGAAGCAGGAGCCGCGCATGGACGCCAAAGCCGTCGGCGACGCGGTCGCCTATATGGCCGGCCTGCCGCTCGACGCCAATGTGCTGACCATGACGGTCATGGCGACGAAGATGCCGTTCGTCGGACGCGGCTAAAACGTAACCCGTCTTAGCGGCATTGCGATTGCATGACATGGGGGGCCGCGGCATCATCGCCGCGGCTTCGGGGGATTTATGCTTCAGCTACAATCGGCGTTCGGCGTCATCGCGCTTTTGGGGATCGCCTGGGCGCTCGGTGAAAACCGCAGCAAGGTGTCGCCGAGACAGGCCGCGATCGGTCTCGCATTGACAATCGTCACTGCCGCAGTCCTGCTGAAGCTTCCCGTCGTTACCCGCGCCTTCAGCGGCATCAACGATGCTGTCAGTACTATCGCCGCAGCGTCGCGCGCCGGAACCTCCTTCGTGTTCGGCTATCTCGGCGGCGGCGCATTGCCGTTCGACCTCAAGAATCCCGGCGCGGATTTCGTGCTTGCGCTGCAAGCACTCCCCGTGGTGCTGGTCATCAGCGTGCTGACCAGCCTGTTATTCTACTGGCGTATCCTGCCGCCGATCGTGCGCGGCATGGCCTGGCTGCTCGAACGCACACTCGGCATCGGCGGCGCGGTCGGGCTGTCAACGGCCGCGAATATCTTTCTGGGCATGGTCGAGGCCCCGTTGTTTATTCGCCCGTACCTCGCGCAGCTCACGCGCAGCGAACTGTTTCTGGTGATGACGGGCGGCATGGCGGGGATCGCGGGCACCGTGCTTGTGCTCTACGCCACTTTCATGGCGCCGCTGATCCCCGATGCGTCGGCGCATTTCGTGATTGCTTCTGTGCTCTCGGCGCCAGCTGCGATCCTCGTCAGCCTGATCATGGTGCCTGAGACGGAGGATCGCCGCACCGGTGGATTGCTCGCCAATCCGGACGCATCGGCCACGAGCACGATAGATGCGATCGTCAAGGGCACGAGTGCAGGCATCGAACTGCTCGTCAACATCATCGCCCTGCTGCTGGTCTTCGTGGCGCTGATGTATCTCATGAACGCCATCCTCATGATGATGCCGACGATCGGAGGAACGCCGATCTCGGTCCAGCGGATGCTGGGTTACCTGATGGCACCGATATGCTGGCTGATGGGCCTGCCGTGGGACCAGGCGCTGACCGCGGGCTCGCTGATGGGCGTCAAGACGATCCTCAACGAGTTGATCGCCTATGTTCAATTGGCGAAGCTCGGTCCCGACGCGCTGGATGCGCGCTCGCGCCTCATCATGCTTTATGCGCTGTGCGGATTTGCAAATTTTGCCAGCCTCGGAATTATGATCGGAGGCCTGGGCACGATGGCCCCGGAACGTCGTAACGAAATCAACGCGCTCGGTGTGAAGTCGATCGTCTCGGGGACGCTGACGACCTGCCTGATGGGCGCGATCGTCGGCATGCTGAACTAATTCATTAGCCCTTGACCTCGACGGTCTTGAACTCCGCCGGAAGGATCACTTCGAGCAGTTCGCAATTGTCGGAGTAATCGCGGATCAGATGCCTGATGCGCGGCGGCTGGGTCCAGCATGACCCCTGACGCATGGTCATCTCGCCCTCGCCTTCCATATAGGCCTTCACCCAGCCGTTCAGCACATAGACCAGCTGAAACTCGGCATCGTGATAGTGCAGCTTGGAGACCTCTTTCGGATCGCAAGGTCCGATCAGCCGGATGACATGCGCGTGCGCCAAACCGCCGGTCGCAGCGGCGACGCCGAGATCGCGATACTTCGCGTAGGCACGCAGGCCATCGCCGAGAAATGCTTCTTCCTGATAGTGACTGATCGCAACGCGCTGCTTGCGGCGCGAGCCGGGCTTCGCGGCGACACTCTTCGCGCTCGGCTTTGCCGGCTTACTGGCAGGTGATGTCTTTGCCGCTTTCGCCACCGCCCGTGTCGCAGACTTCTTCGTCGCAGCCGTTTTCGCCGCGCTCTTTGACGTTCGCTTCAGCTTCGCCATGTCGTGTTTCCCACCCGGCGCAATGCCAAACAAGCGGCCAGCGCGTGTGGGAACCTAGCTGTAGTTCAGCACAGCGGCAATTCATCCGGCGCGTTGAGAGGCGCGGACTAGTGCAACCGGAAGACGCCATCCACGGCACGAAGCTCGGCCGGCTTGATCAGTTTGGAATGCGCGACGGTCACCGCGAATAATGGGCCATCGAGCTTCTCTTGCCAAAAATCCAGGAAATCCTTCAGCGCCGGAAACTTCGGAAACAGATCGTAGTTCTGCCAGACATATGTTTGCAGCAGCGAGGGGTGGTCGGGCATGCGATAGAGAATCTGCGCCGTCGTCAGTCCGTAGCCAAGCACCTGCTTCCTGAAATCGTCAGAAGCTGCATTTCTCGAGACCATGTTCAACCTCCATGGACAGAGCGCATTCGGCTAAGTGGATTCCGGTTTGACGTCGAACTTCGCTCTGCTCTCCTGTGACCGTGCTGACTGCAGCGAACCGGCTTCCACTTCGCCCATGACAACACGATGCATGAAATGTGACGCAAGCAACGTCTTCATCACAAGCTTAAAAGTTTAATAATGTATTGAAAGCCGAGTGTTAGCAGCCACTTACCGTGGATGCTAACGGATTCAAGAACCGGTATCGGAGGGTCTTAACCAATTCTGGCACCCGTCATATTTGAGTGCCAAAATATTTGGTACAGACCCTTGCCGGTGGGGAACGTTCGGCCTATGTCCGGACCAGCTGCGCTGGCACTTGTTGGCTCAGACTGCCAATTTAAATTTCTCAAGCATCTACAGAAACTTAGGAGGACTGCATGAAATTCCGTCCGCTTCACGATCGCGTTGTGGTCAAGCGTATCGACGCCGAAGAGAAGTCCGCTGGCGGCATCATCATTCCGGATAGCGCCAAAGAGAAGCCCTCCCAGGGCGAGATCGTCTCCGTCGGCCCGGGCGGCCGCGACGAAGCCGGCAAGCTGATCCCGATCGATCTGAAGGTCGGCGAGCGCGTGCTGTTCGGCAAGTGGTCGGGCACCGAGGTCAAGATCGACGGTCAGGACCTGCTGATCATGAAGGAAAGCGACATCATGGGCGTCCTCGAAGGTGCCGCTCCCGCCAAGAAGAAGGCCGCTTAAGCGCCTTTCCCACCCATCCTGATTTTCAAGGAAGCAAAACATGTCAGCTAAAGAAGTGAAATTCGGCGTTGATGCCCGCGACAAGATGCTGCGCGGCGTCGACATTCTCGCCAACGCCGTGAAGGTGACGCTCGGTCCGAAGGGCCGCAACGTCGTCATCGACAAGTCGTTCGGCGCGCCCCGCATCACCAAGGACGGCGTCACCGTCGCCAAGGAAATCGAGCTCGACGACAAGTTCGAGAACATGGGCGCCCAGATGGTGCGCGAAGTGGCCTCGAAGTCGGCCGACGCAGCCGGCGACGGCACCACCACGGCTACCGTGCTCGCCCAGGCGATCGTCCGTGAAGGCGCCAAGTCGGTTGCTGCCGGCATGAACCCGATGGATCTGAAGCGCGGCATCGACCTGGCTGTGGAAGCCGTGGTTGCTGACCTCGTCAAGAACTCCAAGAAGGTCACCTCGAACGACGAAATCGCCCAGGTCGGCACGATCTCGGCGAACGGCGACGCAGAAATCGGCAAGTTCCTCGCCGACGCGATGAAGAAGGTCGGCAACGAGGGCGTCATCACGGTTGAAGAAGCCAAGTCGCTCGAAACCGAACTCGACGTCGTCGAAGGCATGCAGTTCGACCGCGGCTACATCTCGCCCTACTTCGTCACCAACGCCGACAAGATGCGCGTTGAATTCGACGATGCCTACATCCTGATCAACGAGAAGAAGCTCTCCTCGCTGAACGAGATGCTGCCGCTGCTCGAAGCCGTCGTGCAGACCGGCAAGCCGCTCGTCATCGTCGCGGAAGACGTCGAAGGCGAAGCTCTCGCCACCCTCGTCGTCAACCGCCTGCGTGGCGGCCTCAAGGTCGCTGCCGTCAAGGCTCCGGGCTTCGGCGATCGCCGCAAGGCCATGCTGCAGGACATCGCGATCCTGACCGGCGGCCAGGCGATCTCGGAAGATCTCGGCATCAAGCTCGAGAACGTCACGCTCGCCATGCTCGGTCGCGCCAAGAAGGTGATGATCGACAAGGAAAACTCCACCATCGTGAACGGCGCCGGCAAGAAGGCCGACATCGAAGCACGCGTGGCGCAGATCAAGGCGCAGATCGAAGAAACCACTTCGGACTACGACCGTGAGAAGCTGCAGGAGCGTCTCGCCAAGCTGGCTGGCGGCGTTGCTGTCATCCGCGTCGGCGGCGCGACCGAAGTCGAAGTGAAGGAGCGCAAGGACCGCGTTGATGACGCGATGCATGCGACCCGCGCTGCGGTTGAAGAAGGCATCGTCCCCGGCGGCGGCGTCGCTCTGCTCCGCGCTTCGGAACAGCTGAAGAAGATCAAGACCGCGAACGACGATCAGAAGACCGGCGTCGAGATCGTCCGCAAGGCCCTGTCGGCTCCGGCTCGCCAGATCGCCATCAACGCAGGCGAAGACGGTTCGGTCATCGTCGGCAAGGTCCTCGAGACCGCGACCTACAGCTACGGCTTCGACTCGCAGACCGGCACCTACGGCGACATGCTCAAGAAGGGCATTATCGATCCGACCAAGGTTGTCCGTGCAGCGATCCAGAACGCAGCTTCAGTTGCCGGCCTCCTGATCACCACGGAAGCCATGGTTGCCGAGCTGCCCAAGAAGGGCGGCGCAGGCGGCGGCATGCCTCCGGGCGGCGGCATGGGCGGCATGGACTTCTAAGTCCAGCGCTGTTCAAGCAAACTATCAAATGCAGAACCCCGGCAGCGATGCCGGGGTTTTTGTTTGGGCGCAATTCAGATGAGCCCCGCAAAATCAAAGAAAATTCGCCAAGGTTGCTTTCTACAGAATTACTACTAATGCTATTTAGCTAAGATAGCGCGTAACGATAGATGCTACAGCGACGAGCAAAGATGTTCGGCACAGTCAGAGAAGGCATCCGGAAGTGGCTTGTCGGTGTTTTTGCGTCAGCCATCAGGCATTCGACCCGGGCTGATGACCGCGCGCTCGCCGTCCAGTGGCTCGGGCAGTCCCGCGATATTATCGCCAGTGACCTCCACTCCGTCGATAAATTTCGCAAGCTCAACGAACTCATCAACTCCCGCACCGCGATCAAGGCGGTTGCGGGCAGCGTTTCTGAAGCTGTTGCAAACTACCGAAAGTCAAACCTACCGCTATCGTTGAAGATAGCCTTGCCGGCGACGCTGGCTGCTCTTCCTCTGGTCGGTGGGCAAGGCGCGGGCATCGCGGCATTTGGTGGCGCGCTTGGCGTTCCCGTTTTACTGCTGATATTTTTGGGCGCAGCGGGCATCACCTCGATCATCGAGGCTGTTGTCACAAACCCCGAAGCCCGGCCGCACATCGCTGATATTATCGACATCATCATCAAGGATGAGCGCCTACGTCGGACAAGCGCCGAAATGAAAGCTGCCATGAAGCAGCAACCAGCGGACCCGGTTCGCTATCCAATGCCCGAAAGGGACTTGGAGCTTCGGCAAGATTTATTGGAGATGGATCCATTCAAATTCGAACAGCACACAATGAGTTTCTTTCTAAATTCAGGACTTGAAGCTTGGACGACCAAAGCAACGAATGACTTCGGCGCAGATGGCTATGCGATCCACAACGATGGTCTGATCGTCGTCCAATGCAAACGCAACGCCAGTGAAAACAAAGTCGGCAGTCCGAGCGTTCAACAGTTCAAGGGCGTGATTGAGGAACAAGGTGCCTTTCGAGGCTACATCGTTACAACTTCTACATTCACGGAAAACGCGAAACTGTCAGCGGGCATGTCCGGCAAAATTTCTTTGATCGACATGGACGCCTTGGTGGAATGGCACAACGTGGCACCGATATTTGACTAGCAGACCTAGCCCGGATGAGCAGACCCATGTTCTGGTATTGTCTCGTTGCGTCAGGCAATCTCCCGCATATCGCTTCGCTCATGCGGGCCGTGCTCTGCAAAATTTAAGGTACTAGTCACATGGAATCTCGCCATCGCACCAAGCTCTCGCTTCGCTCGTGTCAGGCAACCGCGACCGTATCTGCCCCGTCCACCGAGCACGCCAGGATCGCCATCAGCAGCCCGGGAAACCGCGCTTCGATATCGGCCGCCCGCACCGCGTTTTGATGCTCGACGCCCTTTTTGCTTGTCTGGATCAGGCCGGCCTCGCGCAGCACCCGAAAATGGTTCGACAAAGTAGACTTGGCGATGGTCGGGCATGGCGACGCCGCCGTGCAGGACAGACAGCCGCTTTCCTGCAGCAAGCCCCGGACGATCTGCAGCCGAATGGGATCAGCCAGCGCCGAGAGCACGCCGGCCAGCGTGATGTCCTTGGTCGCGGGGTGAACGAACTGAACCATAAAAAAGATATAGGCGCCCCCTTGCGTTGGTTCAATAGTTCCATATTTCCGAACTACTGAAGTATCCAAGAGGGATCACGACCATGACCAAGACATTCGAAGGCAAAGTTGCGCTGGTGACCGGCGGCTCAAAGGGCATCGGCGCTGAAATCGCCATCCAGCTCGCCGCCGGGGGCGCTGCCGTCGCCGTCAATTACGCATCGAGCAAAAAGGGCGCCGACGAGGTCGTCGCAAAGATCACCGCCAAGGGCGGCAAGGCCGTCGCCGTGCACGGCAATCTCGCCGAACCGGACGGCGCCAAATCCGTGGTGGCCGAGACGGTCAAGGCGTTCGGGCCGATCGACATTCTCGTTAACAATGCGGGCGTCTACGAATTCGCCCCTCTCGACAGCATCACGCCGGAACACTTTCACAGGCATTTCGATCTGAACGTGCTCGGGCTGCTCCTCGCCTCGCAGGAAGCGGCCAAAAACTTCAACGCCAATGGCGGCAGCATTATCAACATCTCATCGGGCGTCTCGACCATCACCCCACCGGGCTCGGCGGTCTACACCGCGACCAAGGCCTCGGTCGATGCGATCACATCGGTACTGGCGAAGGAGCTTGCGCCGCGCAAGATCCGTGTCAACGCCGTCAATCCCGGCATGATCGCGACCGAGGGCGTGGTGTCAGCCGGCTTCCATGAAGGCGACATGCGCAAGTGGATTGAATCCGCCACGCCGATGGGGCGCATCGGCAAGGTCGAGGAAATCGCCTCCGTCGTGGCCTTCCTGGCTTCCGACGCGGCATCCTACGTGACCGGCGAAACGCTGCACGTTACCGGCGGATTCAGGTAACCTACGCGTTCTGCTCAACGGGCCATCCAACATATGTCAAAGGCGGTGCAATCAGCACCGCCTTTGCTTGTTATGCGAGGCCTGATCTCGCCTGCCTCAATCATCATCCCCGCCGGTCGGCGGCATCTGCGGCATCGATGGTGCCTGCATGCGATCCGCCGCCGATGGCTTCATGCGTTCGCGTGACGGGGCTTGCCCGTGCGCCATCCGAGCCTGGTCGTTTTCCATCCGTGGATAGAACACATCGTAACAGGCGCGGCTCAATTGCGGGCCAGCGTTGCGCAGGCAGTTCTCCACGCGCCCCTCATCCGGCATCGCGGATGTACAGAGGCGAAACGCATCGGGCGTGCAGGCTTCGCGCTGTGCGTCCGTGCCACTGCCCAAAGCCGCAGCGCTGGAACCCGCGATCAACGCCACGGCAGTCGTCAGGCTTGTCAGAGTGTTTGCCATCGGTCCTGTCCTTATGAAGTTATGACAGGTGAAATTCTCGCCCGAGCGCCCGGTTCCTTGCCGGCCGTTCACATGCTGCTGAAAATGCAGGCTTTAAGCAAAGGTACGACAGAGCCGGCAAAGCAAATCAGTGGGCGGCTTGCGCGGTTTCATCAATCTCGTCGGTCCACACCTTGAAACTCACCAGCGTGTTCGGCCCAAAAGTTTGCGTGATCGGCACATCCGCCGCATCACGGCCCTGTGCGATCAACACACGGCCGATGCGCGGGATGTTGTTGCGGGCGTCAAACGTATACCAGCGGCCGCCGATATAGGCTTCGAACCAGCCGGCGAAATCGCCGTCAGCCCATGGCTTCGGCATACCGATGTCACCGAGATAGCCGGTGCAGTAGCGCGCCGGAATATTCATGCAGCGGCAGAAGGTGATGGCCAGATGCGCATAGTCCCGGCACACGCCCTTGCCCTCGTTGTAAGCGTCCCAGGCGGTCTTGGTGGCGCGTGCATGCTCGTAACCGAACTGGATATGGTTGTGCACGAAGTCGCAGATCGCCTGCACGCGCGCCCAGCCAGGCACAGTCTTCTCGAACAACTGCCAGGCGACGTCCGACAATCGATCCGTCTCGCAGTAACGGCTGCCGAGCAGATAGACGATCGTCTCGGCCGGCAGATCCTCCACTGCGTGCTGCATGGCGGACGGCACGATGATATCCGGCTTGCCGCTATCGTTGACGATGCCGTCGGCTTTGAACGTGATACGGCCCGTCGGCGCAACAATGCGGCTGCACCAGTTGCCAAAGCCATCGCGATACGGCGTGATCGGAACTGAGGGATTTATCGTGAGATAGTCCGGCACCACTACGTCGGAGGCACGCGTGAAATGCATGCCCATCACGATCATCACAGGCGTCGGCTGCGGGAAATCATAGATCATCTCGTAGCCAACACGGATCTTCATGCAAAACACCTCATCCCGGCAAAATCGTTGATTTCAAAAGCGAGACATCGCAAGCGTTGCACATTGCGCGACGATCTTGCGAGAAAAACTCAGCGCAAGCGTCGGCCAGAATGTCATCGATGTGAGATACATCCTCGAAATGGCGACAAAACGTCCAATAACAAGACAATCATAGCGAAATTCGACGAAACACCGGATCGCTCAAAGAAATCGATGGCTAATGTCTGTGAATAGGCGCACGCTGAACACATGCCGGATCTCAGCAGCGACATGCGCGCGTGACGACGAGATCGCGCCGTGAGACCGTTACTTTCAAACATCCTTTCCAGTTGAAGGGCATTGGTCGTTTGATCCCGGCAGGGTCGTATGATGTCATCACCGATGAGGAGATGATCGAGGGACTGTCCTTCGCCAGCTATCGGCGTACGGCGACCATGATTATGGTGCCCGGTGCACCACCCCATACAAGTTCCATGGAGATGATCTCCATTGGGTCGCTTGAGCTGGCAGATGCGCAGCGCATCGATGCGAGCGCACCATGACCGACACTCCCGTCGAGCTGGATAGCCGCCGCGGCATGGCGGCACAGAAGGCCACCGATATCCGGCGCAGTCTTGCCGAAGTCGAATCCAATGCCGCAGCACTGCGTGAGCGGCAGCTGGCACTCGAAGAGCAGTTACTGACCACGCCGGCCACCACATGGCCTGAGGCTGCAGCGAAGGCGCGCTACGTCCTCAATCTCTACGGCGCATCGCTCAGCGCACAGGATACCCAGCACCGCGATCTGATCGCCATCGTTCTGGACGATTTTACGCGGCTTGCCGCCAACGACTGATCCCATCATTACGTAGGTCGCAGCGATCCCGCAGCAGCCAGCGCTCAACCGAAAGCATCCTCATGCAGAACCTCTTGCACCGTCACGTTCAAGTAGCAGAATCTCTCCGCCTCGGCGTCGAGTCCGGCTGGTACAGCACCAAGATCAGCGGAACCTTTGTTACGGGCCCACATCCCACCGAGGCCGAATGCTTGCGCAAGATCGCTGAACTCAACCCTGTCGTGCCGAAGCGCAAGGCCTAACGCGGGAAGACGGTGATGGCGCTTACACACGGTGTTTTCCAAAGCTTCGAATATAATCGTATGGTCGTCCTGTTCTCGATGATGAATGAACAGACCGAAGTCACCTGCGCGATCAGCACCAGTGCGATGGACGAGCTTGAAAAGGCGAAACGCACCAAGCCCGAACAACGCGAGGAGCAATTCGTCCGGCTGCGTGATCGCATCGAGGCCTGCGCAGCGCGCAAATTCGCGAACGCCGAATTTGAGGGCAAGCCGCCCGGTATCGTGCTGCGCAGCATCGATTTCCGGTAGCCTCTCCCACCATTGAACCCTTCCTCCTCGCGGTGTGACCAACGCCTGTCACACGCGAGAGGTAGAGTTATGCGTCACTTTCCAAGCCTGAACCGTTGCGCTATCCGCGTCCTGTTCGCTGCTTTGCTTGCTAGCGCGGCACTGCCGATGACGCGGGCTGTTGCCGACGATGCACAGCAATGTACCGATGCCTCCGGCGTCCTCGCAATCGCGGCCTGCGACCGCGCCATCGCGTCAGGCAACTACCGCGGCCGCCAGCTTGCTGAGCTGCATTTCAACCGTGCCTTCGAGTATAATGAGCGGCATGAGAGCGGCCCTGCCATGGCCGCTTTCGATGAAGCCATTCGCCTGAACCCGGATTATGCCCGTGCCTATTTCATGCGCGGCAATCTCTGGCTCGCCCGCGGCGATAACGACCGCGCCATCAGCGACTTCAACGTGACGCTGAATCTCGATCCCAACAACACCGATGCCTATGTCAATCGCGGTGTCGCCTGGTACGCCAAGGACGACAACGACCGCGCCATTGCCGACTACGACATGGCGATCCGTCTCAATCCGCAGGAAGGCGGCGCCTATAGCAATCGCGGCGGCGCCTGGCTGGTGAAGGGCGATCATGCGCGCGCCATCGCCGATTTCAGCGAAGCGATCCGGATCAATCCAAACGATCCCTGCCCGGTCTTCAACCGCGGCTTCGCCTTCAGCCTGAAGGGGGACAACGATCGTGCCATCGCCGACTACAGCGAGGCGATCCGCATCGCACCGACCTATGTGGCGGCACTGACCAACCGGGGCGGTGTGTGGTCCGACAAGGGCGACAACGATCGCGCCATGGCCGATTTCAATGCGGCGCTGCGCATCAATCCGAAATACGCAAAGGCGCTGTATCTGCGCGGCATGACACGGCTTGAAATGGGCGACAACACGGGTGGCGCTGCGGATGTCGCGAGTGCACGAAAGATCGATCCGAAGGTCGGCTCATAGTGAACATGCACCGCCTTCATGGGCGACACGTCAGTCATATCGATCAGTCGAGCTTCGCGACCACGATGAGGCGCTTCACTTCGCCGTTGCGATAGGCCTGCAGGAACTTGTTGTAGTCCCGGAACGAGACGCAGCCGTTGGAATCGCCATTGGGGCCGAGCATGTAGGTATGCGCGAGTAGACCCGTGCGGCCGTGGATCGCGCCCTCGCCGCCGACCGGCGTCAGGCGCAGCGCGGCAACGCCATGGAACAGAGCCTCGCGCGGCTTCAGATCATAGATGTGCGGCGGGGTCACGCCACGCATCTTCTCATGGGCGTAAGCAGGATTGTCGAGACGGTTGCCGAGGCCGGAATGCGCTTCCAGCTTGGTGCCGTCGGGCATGTACACTTTACGCGCGGAGATGTCGTAGACCGCGGTGGTGCGATCGCTCAGGGTCGGCTCGTTGCTGGCGGCCGCATCGGTGCCGTTGGTCAGCACGCCGCCATCGGAGCCGGCATAAGCGAGCACGGGGCCAGACTGCGGAGCGCTGCCCCCGAACAGTTTTTCAAAGACGTTGAAATTGCCGGACTTGGGCTGCGCGGCCAGCGCCAGCCGGGCCTTCTGCACCAGCGAGTCATGGCCGTAGGCACCGCCCCTGGCGGCGCTGGCCTGTGCGACCGGCTGCGACGGCGCTTGTGTCGCCTGCTGCGGTGCGGACGTCGTACGGGCGTCGGAAGGCCTTGCGGCCGGCATCGGAATGCTGTCGACGAGCTGGCGCACTGTCGGCGCCGGCTGCATCAGCGCGACCTCCTGCGGCTTCGCAGCCGGTGCAGGGATCACGGCTTCAGAAGCCGGGGTGCGCTTGACGAAGCGCTCGGGCGCGGCGCCCATCGAATAGGTCGGGTCGAACCAGGCGACCTGACGCTTCGGCTCGGGCTGTGCGGCCGCGAGCGGCGCATTGACGGCCGGCTCGAAACGCTCGGAGAAGGACGTGCGGTGTTCGGTGCGTGAGAAGCGGCTGTCGAAGCGCTCGGCGAAGGACGACTGGCCAACGCCTGCATCATTACCAAGATTGGCGGAGACCATCGCAGGCTCCACGCCGTTCTGGAAAAGCTTGCCGGCGAGCGTCCATCCACCGGTCAATGCGACGGCAGCAAGAGCTGCGCCGGTCACGAACATGCGTGAACTGGATTTCGACACCTGGTGCGGGCCTGGGCGTGAGGGGGCAGAATGGTTCAACGCACGTTTACTGCTGCTCATACGCCTGACGTCCAACACACGTTTACTAAGCTCCCTGCCCGTTGTGCCTGACGAGACACACAGGTCTCGAAAAGCACCGCGCAGGAATGCGAAACGCCATTAAGGCGAGTTTTAGTTAAATGCGAATTAATTGGAGGTCCCCCACCGATACCTACCTAAAGGCCTGCCAATCATGGCCTTTTTGAGTAACCGACAGGACGAATTCGGGGAACCTGCGAGAGCTTTGCGGGCTCTCGCAGGCCGGTCTCAGGCGCGCTGGGGTTTTGGGTCACGCCCGGCCCGAACTATTGGCGCGCTGTGATTAGGCCATTGGCCTAGCGTGGGGCTGTTGCGCCGGGAACCACGTCGGTTTTGCGGTATTCAGGTAACTATGACGATCAATTTGTGCCGCCTAAGCCGCCAAATGATCACGGCCTTAGTAGTTCAGCTTCGGATACCAGTCGGTGCCCCGCCCCTCCGGCGTGACGTCCAGAATCGTCCAGAGCGGCATCAGATCCGGCGCCCCGCGCGGGTCTTGGCCGGGATCGGCCGTGGACCCATCCATCTCGCCGCTCCAGAAATGGCGAATCTTGCCGCTGCGGCGGGTGAAGACGTTGAAGGCCGCGTCGTCGCCGCCGTCCTTGGTCAGCCCGTGATAGTCACGGCTGAACGCGCCGGAGGTGTCCGAAAACAGCGGCACGTAATGCCAGCCACGCTGCTTTTTGAAGGCGACCAGCCGCTCGATCGGCGAGCGTGCCACAACGGCCAGCGCCACGCGCTGAGTAATGTCAGGCACCTCGCCGTCCCAGGCCGACAGTAGCGATGTGCACATCGGGCACGGTTTCTCGCGCTGCGGCCCATACATGTAGGAGTAGACGACGAGCGTCTGCTTGTCGCCGAACAGGCCCGCGAAATTCACGGGGCCCTTCTCGCCGATGAAGTCGTAGTCCTTGGTCACCTCGCCGCCATCTGGCAGCGCGCGACGTAGTTCCGCGACGCGCTCGATCTGACGCCGCAATTCGATCTCCTCGACAAGCAACGCATTGCGTGCGTCGCGGTATTCACGGCTCTCATTGGGGTAGCGAAAACTGGCCTTCTTCACGAGTTCGGCCGCAGGCGTCAGGCTGGAACCAGTCATGACATGATCCTCCCTTGGTGAATTTCAACGTGCTCCGTCTGAAAGACGTTCCGGGACGGACCAATCCGACATGACGATCCGCAAGTTCATCATGCACAGCTTCGTGAACGGCCAGAACACGCATGACGGTCATTGACGCGCAGTGCGCGGATGCCCATGAGTGCGCCATGCGCCTGTTTCATTTCAGCGAAGAGAACAACATCGAAGTCTTCATGCCGCGGCCGGCGAAGATTGCTTCACCTCGTCTCCATGGACAGGAGTGGCTCAACGGACCACTGGTCTGGGCGATCGACGACTGGCATGCGCCGATGTATCTATTCCCGCGCGACTGCCCGCGCGTTTTTGTCTGGCCGACAGCGACGACAACGCCGGAATACCTCACCGCCTACAAGAAGATGACCTCCTGCCGCATGGTCGCGCATATCGAGTTCGGCTGGCTGGACAAGCTTTCTCAGACGACGATCTATCGCTACGAACTTTCGCCTGACGGGTTCGAGGATCTCGGAGATGCAGGCGCGTGGGTGTCGCGCGCACCATCCATGCCGCTCAATGTCGAGCGGATCGACAACATCGAAAAGGCACTGGAGAATGCCGGCGTCGAGCTGCGCGTCCTGCCGTCTCTGAAGACGCTGGCGCCCCTATGGGACACCTCGCTCCACGTCAGCAGCATTCGGCTTCGCAATGCGTTGGATTGACCGATCGAGCTGCCTCAAACCGACAAAGGATACCTAGACGTTCAGGAGCCGTAGGATCGAAGAGCATCTTCGCGAAACTCATGGCTCGTTGTCACGATGTGCGAGGGGTGTCGCTTCGGCGCAGTACGGCTAGGCTCCACCCTTCCTGTAATTGCCCACGAGCTCAGGCCGCAGTATCGGCCTTCGCACGGCGATGGCTGACCACGACGCGGTTGCGGCCCTCGCGTTTAGCCTCGTAAAGCGCGGCGTCGGCGGCCGCGAGCAGGTCGTCGCCCTTGGCGACGTGCACCGGCATCACCGCCAGACCGATCGACAGTGTGACGCCATCGAGCACGGCCGATGGCAGCGTCACCTGCATGCGATGCACGGCATCGAGCACCTGCTGCGCCCGCTGCGCTGCAACCTCGACCGTCACGCCCGGCATCAGCATCAGGAACTCCTCGCCGCCGAAACGGCCGATGATATCCGACGCGCGTGTCGTCTCGCGCAATATCCTGCCGAGGCCACGCAGCACGGCGTCACCGGCCTCGTGACCGTGGCTGTCATTGATGCCCTTGAAGTGATCGATGTCGAGCATCGCAAGCGCCAGCGGCTTGCCGTCCTGGTGGCTGCGCGCGGTCTCGCGCACCAGGGCATCTTCGAGGTAGCGGCGGTTATGGAGATCCGTCAGCGGATCGCGCACCGCCTGTTGACGCAGCAACTCGCGGAGTTCGAGATTCGCCATCGCCAGCGACACCTGTTCGGCCAGCATCGTCGCCAACTGATCTGCCCCCTCACCGAACGCTGACGTATGCTCGCGGTACAGCAGACCAAGCAGGTTGTTCTGCGCGATCAGCGGCTGACAAATGAACCCCGTACCGGAGACACCGCACGGGCCGGCATGATTGCAGACCAGTCCCTGACTCGCCTCAGAAATCGGGAATGTCGTGCCACGACGCAGCGCCCAGCAGTCATTGACCGAAAACGACACCGCATCGGCCTGTAGCGCGCCCCAATGGGCGCCGCGCTGAACGGCGTTGCGTGCGTTATTCAGATAGTACAGCGCGCCCGCCTCCTCCGTGAACAGGTAGCCTGCATAGGTCTGAACCGCCGCGAAAATCTCTTCGCGCGACTGACACGACTGCAGCACGCCCGAGAGTTCCGTGAGCAGGACGATTTCCTTGCCGCGAATTTCCGCCAGTTGCAGCGAGGTCGTCAGCCGTTCGTTGGCCTCCTCCATAGCGTGCGCATGCGCGCGCCGCTCCGCCTCGACAGCGAGTGCATCTGTCTTGTCCTGGATCACCCAGAGGATATCGCCGGTAGCCAGCGGCTTGCCATAGGCATCGACCAGCAGCGTGGAGCCGTCGCTGCGGCGCAGATGCAATTCGACTTCAGTCGCCATGGCGCTGTCACGAATGCGATTCAACGCCGCATCAAACGCCTCCCCGTCCACCTTCGTCGCAACGAGGTCGTCGATCGTGTTGCCGGGAAGCGTATCGGAGCTGCGACCGCAGAGCTCGGCGATCCGACGATTGCCGCGCAGGATGCGATGGCCGGCCGTAAACAGGATGCCTGCCAGCGGATTGTCGACCAGCGCGCGCTGTTCGGCATCGAGCGTGCTGAGATTGCCGGACAACCGGCGCGACCTCATCGTGATCACGGCGAGCAGCATCATCAGGAGGCTGATGGCGCTGCCGCTGGCGAGGACGACGTTCGGCACTGTATGGCTGACCTCGTAGATCGAGCCGGGATTGGCGGTGAACAGCACGCGCCAGACGCGCTCGCCGACAACCAGTGAACGATCTGCCGAGATCCCTGCCGACATCACCATCTGCGTGACGAGACCGAGATTGGGCTCCAGACTGTCGTACATGAGAGTCGGAGTGACGGTCGTATCTTCCGGCTCGCCAATCATGACGCCTTCCTGCGTCGGCTTGGCGTAACCGCGGTCAACCACCTGGATATGCATCTGCTGCAGCGTCCGCGGATCGAGGATGCCGCGCATCAGGTCGTTGGTACGATAGACCGATGCAACGAAACCGTGGAGCGCCGCGTTTCGCTGCGAGACGGTCTGCGTAGGCTCGCCGGCCCGGTAGATCGGCGCGCGGATAATGAAACCGAGGCCACCCGAGGTGTCCTGCACCAGCTTGACCGGCGGCGTCGCGACAATCCGGCCAGTCTCCGCGGAACGCCGCAGCGAGTCCAGCTGCGCAGGATTGGCACCGGCATCGAAGCCCAACGCGCTTTCGTTGCCACGCATCGGCTCGACGAATTCGACGATGTTGTAGATCGATCGGGGCCCCGGCGGACGCACGGCGAAATCCGGCTGTCCGGAATGCTCGATGCTCCTGTCGGCACGAACTTCGGCAACGAAGGCATCGAGATGGTCCGGCGTCACATGACGCAGCGACTGCAAGGCCTGGAATCCGGGATAGCGGCGGCCGAGATCGAGCACATCGATGTAGCGACGGAACTGGGCGCGATCGACACGGCCGATCGAGGCGTACAATCCCTGCATGCTGACCAGTACTTCGGCGTGGGTGCGCAGCCGTTCGCTGATCGCACTGGAAATATCGACGGCGTCGGCAGCAAAGCGACGCTGCATATCGGCCGCGATCAAACGTTCCGAAAATTCGCGAATGGCGAATGTCGCGGCGAGGCCGGCTCCGAGAATGGCTGCTGCAACGAAAGTCGTCCGCCGCGCCTGCGGCGCCAGCAAGTCACGCAATGCCATGTCGAGTTCCCTGAACTGACCCGGCCCCCCGGCTTCGGATCACAGTACCTTGGTGCGTCATACCGGCATCGGCATTTAGATTCTGTTGCACTGCCCACCTGCGAACCACCTCAGTCACGGACACTTGACGACATCCTTAATCGCGGATAACAATTATCCACGATAGAGATGGAATGAAGCCATGAAGATGAGCGACGGGGTTGAGCAGGCGATCCACAGTGTGGCCATGCTCGCAGGCCTGCAATCGAACGGCGTGTTGTCCGCCGGCGCCCTCGCCGAGTTCCATGGCGTGTCCACCAGCTATCTCCTGAAACACCTTCAGGCGCTTTCGGGCGCCGGCCTGCTCGTCGCACAGCCCGGCCCGACCGGCGGCTATCGTCTTGCCCGGACGCCGGACCAGATCACCCTGCTCGATGTCGTCCTTGCCGTTGAGGGCGATGCGCCCGCCTTCCGCTGCAGCGAAATCCGCCAGCGCGGCCCCAATCCCCTGCCCGGCAAACCCACGGCGCCCTGCGGCATCAATGCCGCGATGTTGCGTGCCGAGCGCGTCTATCGCGACGAACTGGCCAAGGTGAGCATCGCAGATGTGATCGGCGATCTCCGCGCCAAGGACACCGACGGCGTCATCGCTGCCCGCGGCTGCGCCTTCCTCGAACTCAACGAACGACGTCGCAACGCCAACTGAAACCTGAAACCGCACACCAAGGAGAAAGACCATGCAGGCCCGTCTCAACATCGCCAAGGCCGCCCCCGACGCTTACAAAGCCGTCGCGGCGCTCGATCAATATGTTGTCAAGGAGAGCGGCCTCGAGCCTGCGATCGTCCACCTCATCAAGCTCCGCTCGTCGATCATCAATGGCTGCGCCTTCTGCGTCGACATGCATGTAAAGGAATCCCGCCACGACGGCCTCAGCGAGCAGTGGATCAACATGATGTCGGTTTGGCACGAATCGACGGTCTATACGCCGCGCGAACGTGCCCTCCTCGCCTGGGTCGATGCCGTCACGCTGATCGCGCAGACCCGTGCGCCCGATGCCGATTATGAAGCGCTGCGCGCGCATTTCTCGGAAGAGGAATGCCTCAAGATCACCGTGGCGATCGGCGCCATCAATGTCTGGAACCGTCTCGCCGTCGGCTTCCGCGTGCCACACCCGATCGAGAAGTCGAAGGTTGCTGCCTGAGCACACGCTTCGGCTGACAATCGACAAGCGAAAGGCCGGGTTGAAACTTCAACCCGGCCTTTTCTTCGTTTCGCTCTGCCCGACCGATGCGCCAGGCAGTATCGATGGTCAGAAAAGCTTCGCGCCTGACGCATCGACGACGCGTCCCCAGCGGGCGTAATCGTCCTTGATCGTCTGGGCGAAAGCCTGAGGCGTCGAGGTCGTGATGCTGAGGCCCTGCTTTTCGAGACGCTCGCGAACATCCGGCAGCGCACCGATGCGCACCACTTCAGCGTTCAGGCGATCGACGATAGCGTCGGGCGTCCCTGCGGGCACGACGAGGCCGAACCAGGAGTCGACGACAAAATCAGACACGCCTGCTTCCGCCGGCGTCGGCACATCGGGAAGCTGCGACGAGCGCTCGCGGCTGGTGATCACGAGACCCTTGACCTTGCCGTCGCGGATCTGCGGCGCCAGCACCGTCAGCGTGTCGAAAGACAGGTTCACCTGGTTTCCGAGCAGTGCATTGACGGCCGGCGCACTGCCCTTGAACGGCACGTGGAGCAGATCCGTTTCGGTCAGGCTCTTGAACAGCTCGCCGCTCAGATGGCAGAGCGTGCCGGGTCCGCACGACGAGTAGGTGAATTTGCCGGGCTCGCGTTTGGCGGCAGCGACGAGCTCCTTCACTGATGACACCGGCGTATCGGGGCTGGCCGCGAGCACGTAAGGCACCGACGTCAGCATGGCCACCGGCGCGAAGCTCTTGAAGGGGTCGTAAGAGATGGTTTTGTTGATATGCGGCAGGATCGTGAGCTGCCCTGCAGGTGCCAGCGACAGCGTGTAGCCATCCGGATCGGCCTTGGCGACAGCGTCGGCAGCAATAGCCGTACCGGCTCCAGCCTTGTTCTCGACCACAATGGTCTGCTTCAGCGCCTCGCCGAGTTTGTCGGCATAGACCCGCGCCGTGATGTCCGCAGCGCCTCCCGGCGGGAACGGAACGATCAGCTTGATTGTCCGGCTCGGCCAGTTGTCAGCGAAAGCCCCTGCTGCGCCGGAGACCAGCAGCACTGCCGCGAAAGCGCCTGAGAGGAAGCGAGAAGACATTACGGACCGCACGGTCGTATTCCTTATGGTCAATGATGAGAGTGTTTTGCCCGTGCCTCCCGTGAGGTTTCGCCGAGATTTCGCAATCATTTCAGCGATATGGGAGCACGTTTGTCGCCACTGAAAATGTCATCGAGACGGGGTTCCGACAAGGAAACGCCTTTGCAAATGCAACGCAGAGGGTGGTGGATTGCTGTCGCCGAACAAGTCCTTGTGAGAAGTTACTTCTCTCACGACAGCGGCGCCTTATGTTTTGATCGAAACGTCGAAGTCGGAGAGCGTCATGACTGAGCTGGATCATTCGACCGAAAAGAGCCGCTACCTCAGCGCCCCGAAACGCCCGGACTTCACGCTGGACCAGGACTGGGGCTCCTACTCTGCCGCCGAGCACGACCGCTGGGACCGTCTGTTCGCCCGCGCGCAGACCGTCCTGAAAGGCCGCGCCTGCGACGAATTCCTCGCTGCATTGAACATGCTGCAACTGTCCGAATCCGGCATTCCCGATCTGGAGAAACTGAGTGCACGTCTAAAGCCGCTGACCGGCTGGCAGGTTGTACCGGTCGCCGAACTGGTGCCTGACGAGATCTTCTTCGATCATCTTGCCAATCGCCGCTTCCCGGCCGGCGCCTTCATCCGCCCCGAACACGAAATGGATTATCTGCAGGAGCCCGACATCTTCCATGACGTCTTCGGGCACGTTCCGCTATTGGCCAACCCGGTCTATGCCGACTTCATGGAGGCTTATGGAAAAGGCGGCCAGCGCGCGATGGCGCTCGGCCAGTTGAAGAACCTGGCACGATTGTACTGGTACACGGTAGAGTTCGGACTGATGAAGAGCGCGGACGGGTTGCGCATCTTCGGCGCCGGCATTCTGTCGTCAGCAACAGAGTCGGTCTTCGCCTTGGAAGACGCCTCGCCGAACCGGATCGCGTTCGACCTCGAACGCGTGATGCGGACGAACTACATTATCGATGACTTCCAGCAGAGTTATTTCGTCATCGAGAGCTTCGAGAAGCTGCTGCGGGACAGCTATCAGGATTTCGGCGCACTCTATACCCGCCTGGCCAAAGCAGACGACATCGCGGCCGACGAGGTGACCCCTGAGGATTACGTCATCAGCCGCGGGACGCTGGACTATTTCAAGCGCAAGCGCGCATCAGCCATTCATTGACTGGATGCGAAACTTCGCCGGCGACGCGCCGAAGCGACGACGGAAGCTGCGGTGGAAATAGGATAGTTCGTTGAAGCCGCAGGCGGCCGCGACTTCGCTGATCTTCAGGCTGCACTGCCGATCGCCGGTCAGCATGCTGCGGGCCTTTTCAAGCCGGAGCTCCATGATCCGATCGGTGATGCTGAGGCCGGAGCCCTGCAGCAGGTCCTGGACGTAGCGGACGGACAGGCCGAGCTTCTCGGCGACCACCCGGGTTGAGAACTGCTGGTCAGCAAAGCTCTCGTTGATCTGACTGATCACGCTGGCGATCCGCGCTCCGCGCAGGCCGCCGACCTCTGTGAGGTTCACGGGGTCCGGCTTTTCGATGCTGTGCACCTTGGCACGATCGGATCCAAAGTCGGAGTGGCTGCTGAATGCGAGATTTGTGTTTTCCATGTTCCCAATCACCGCCCATTTCAATGTGTGCGGAGATAGGTCGTCCGGACCCCTGACTTTGGTTCAACGCCGACGACGATAATTTATCATCTTTTGAAACCATGCGGCGCACTGCTCCGCCCCGGTGGTGACCCGTAAGTCGCTGGCCGGTGGTCGTCGTGTGGTCCCACGATCGCGCTCCCCAGTAGTACTTCCAGGTGAGACCGAGCGGCGACATCCGCTCACAATACGACGTCGAGCGCGCGATCCTGCACAAAGGAAGCGCGTAGGACCACGACGGGAGCGGTATTTTTATCCATGGTCGCCGCCGAAATGACGCGCGAAGCAGCCCCGATTCCTCGAAGGCTGCCAGCGCACCTGCAAGGAAGCGACATGAAACAACTTCTCCTCGGCACCATCGGCCTCCTCAGCCTCGGCAATGCCGCCATCGCCGCAGACGTGCCGGCCCGCGCCTATACCAAGGCCCCCGCCATCGATCCTGCCTATAACTGGACCGGCTTTTATGCCGGCGTTCATGCCGGTTACGGTCTCGGCGGGACCGAATTGCAGATCCTGAATATCCGGACCGACGGTGCGCTGGGCGGCGTGCAGGCCGGCTACAATCAACAGATTGGCAACCTGCTGCTCGGCATCGAAGCCGACATCAGCTTCAGCGGCATCAAGGGCAATCGCTCGGTGAGCGTTCTGAACCAGGCCACCCTGACCCAGTCGTCGCAGATCAACTGGCTATCAACCGTGACCGGACGCGTTGGCTTCGCCAACGGCCGCTGGCTCACTTACGCCAAGGGCGGCTTCGCCTGGGCCAATGAAGATCACGGCTACGACGTCCAGGTCTCGGTTCCCGGACCGGACAGGATCACGCTGTCCGGCAGCGAGACGCGGCGGGGATGGATCGTCGGCGCCGGCATGGAATATGCGCTTGCCAATAGCTGGTCGCTGCGCGGCGAGTATGATTTCATCAGCTTCCCCGACCACGACTTCGACTTTAACGGTACGCGGGCCTCCACCGGGCCGGTCGTCTCCACGGCGTCGACCAAGCAGACGCTACATCTCATCAAGATCGGCGCGAACTACCAGTTCGGCGCTCCGAACGAGGCAAAGCCGATCCCGCCGCTGCAATACGCACAGACGGGATTCAACTGGACCGGACTCTATCTCGGTGCACAGGCCGGCTACGGATCGGGGCAGGGCAACTGGCGTGACTACACGCCGGTTGGCAAGTTCGCGATGACCGGCGGCTTCGGCGGTGGCCAGATCGGCGCCAATGTACAGCTCGGCGTCATCGTGATGGGCGTCGAAGGCGAACTGGTCGGCGGCGATATCGGCGGCGGCACCCGCACCAACCTTGATAACAATCTCGACGTGCGCTCGCGCACCGAATGGCTTGCAATGGCCACCGCACGTATCGGCATGGTGACCGATGAGCGCTGGCTGACCTATCTCAAGGGCGGTGTCGCCGTTGCCGAGGATCATCACGCCATATCACTCTCGGCGGGCCCGCAATACGCAAATCTCGGCGGATCCCGCCTTCACACCGGTTATGTGGTTGGCGCCGGCGTGGAATATGCCTTCGCACCAAACTGGTCCGTCAAGGCGGAGTATAACTACATCGGCTTTGGCCATGACAAAGCGAGCCTTGAAGGCGTGATCAATGCCCCTCCGCTAGTTGGTTCTTATTATCTGAATGCCGATATTGCGCAGACCATGCAGCTCGGCAAGATCGGCGTGAACTATCACTTTGCGCCATAAACGCGACAGCCGACCACCATCGCGCATCACGCGCATGGTGGTCGCGCTTCCTAGCGCGGCAGCATCTCCGGTGGCGGCGAACGGTCTAGTACATCGCCTTTCGCGCCTTCCAGCAGGTTCAGCTCGACATTCTCCACTACCAGCGGGCCGCGTTTGCGTTTGAGGTCAGCCACCTTCTCGATGCGGGCAAAGGCGGCCTGCCATTCCGGATTGGCCGCAGCATTTTGCTCCCCCACCAGCAAAAGCTTGCCGGACAACTGCTCTGCGCTTGGCTCCGGCATGTTCACCCAGCGAATGCGCTGGGTGCGCTGGAAGACACAGGTCCCCTTCGGCAGATAAAAGGTCAGCCAGCCCGTGGTGCCGTAATCGGGCGCCACCACGCATGTGGCCCCGACACGGGCGCGAATGGCCTCGATCTCGGCCGCCAGTTCGACGAACCCCACCCCGATGCTGCGGACTGTCGCGTCACGCTTGTAGCCGGATAGCAGACCCGTATTGGCCTGCACCACCAGTGCTGTGAACATGACGACGCCGGTCGGCCCCGCCCAGCGCAGGCAGAAATCCACCGTGCGCTGCTCGCGCGGCTTCCATTGCACGATGGTTGCCGCGACGGCAGCAATGATGGCCAGCGTCGGATAGACCGGCGCGAACCAGTTGGCCTCGACGCGGCTGTGCAGTGCATGCCAGCCGAAATACAGCACGATGACCCAGAACATCGCATTCAGCAGCACCCGCGCCGGCCACGCTCCAGGCTTGCGGACGGCCAGGGCATAGAGGCCCATCATGCCGAGAATGAACACCAGCGGTGTCGCGAAGGCGAATTGGGTCGGAATCAGTTCAGCGATGAAAGCCGGATTGAAGTGATCGATCCGAGCACGTCCGAGCTGCTTGATGAAGGACACCCAGCCATGTTCGGCATTCCAGAACAGCACCGGCGAGAACACCGCAAGTGCTACGAGGCCGCCAAGATAGGGCCATGGCGAGATCAGCCAGCGCCGCGTCTTCGGCACGGCGATGAGCCAGATCAGGATCGCCGGTCCGAAAAACAGCGCTGTATATTTCGACAACAGCGCTACGCCGACGGCCACGCCCACCGCGAGCCACCACGCCCCCTGCCCCGTCGCCAGCACTTGGGCGAGCGTCAGCAGTACGAAGCTTGACGCGACCAGCACCGGCGCGTCCGGCGTCACGATCATCAGACCGACCGACGTGATCATCGTCGCGTTGAGCAGGATCACCGCTGTCGATGCGATACGCTGACCGCCAAACAGTAGTTCGGCCGTGCGATACACCGCCCAGCTCATCGGCAGCGCCAGCAGCACCGAGACAACCCGGACGCCGAACGGAGTATCTCCGCCAATCATGGTGCCGAGCCGGATCACCACCGCGACCATCGGCGGATGGTCGTAATAGCCACCCGCCAGATGTTTCGACCACATCCAGTAATAGGCTTCGTCGAAGGTCAGCGGCGTCCAGGCGGCGGCTGCGAGACGCAGCAGCACCAGGCCGATGATGACAGCCGCGGTGCCGCGCACCAGCCGCAATTCCTGCGCGGTCATCCCGCGATCACCGTTTGCGCCAGACGAACAGGCCAGACATTGCGTAGTTCCAGACCACGCCCATCAGCGCGCCGGCAGCGCCCGCCAGCCACCAGATCGGCTCCTGATCGAAGACCGACCAAGCCACGCCGACATTAGCGAGCAGACCGACGCTGCAAACAACGTAGAAGATCGCCAGACCGCGCAGGATGCCGAAACCCTTCAGGCGCTGGTCGCGATAGGTCAGGAAATTGTTGAGCAGGAAGTTGCTGGTCATGGCGCAAAGCGCCGCAATGGCCTGCGCTTCGGCGAATGGTAGATCGAAGGCTTCCAGCGCGACAAACAGCACCGCGAAATGCACGAACAGGCCGAGCGAGCCAACCAGCGCGAACAACAGGAAACGCAGCGACACGGTATCGTTGGTCAGCTTCGCCAGCACGAGGCCCAGAAAATCGAGCGCCACCATGGAGTCGAGCTTGCTCTCGCCGTGCAGGCGCGAGCCGAAGGTGTAAGGGACTTCGATGATGCGCAGATCGCCCTGCGCGGTCGCCACGACGTCGAGCAGGATCTTGAAGCCCTGCGTCGAGAGCTGCGGCGCCAGTTGCTCGAAGCGATCGCGGCGGATCATGAAGAAACCGCTCATCGGATCGGCGATCTTCACGCGCAGCACGCGCTGCGCCACAGCGGTCGCGAATTTGCTCGCGCCAAGCCGCTGCTGGTTGAAACTGTCGGCGCTGCCGCCCTCGATGTAACGGCTGCCGATCACCAGTTCGGCGGCGCCGCTTTCGATCAGACCGAGCATCTTGCCGAGCTGGGTCTCATCGTGTTGCAAGTCTCCGTCGATCACCGCCGCGCAGGGCGCGCTGGAGGCCAGCATGCCTTCGATGCAGGCGCCGGACAGGCCGCGTCGGCCGATGCGCCGGATACAGCGGACGCGTGAGTCATTGCGCGCCAGTTCGCGTACCGCGTCGGCGGTGCCGTCCGGCGAATTGTCATCGACGAAAATGACTTCCCAGGAAATGCCGACCAGCGCCGCGTCCAGCCGCTGCACCAGGGTGGCGACATTGCCGTGCTCGTTGAAAGTGGGGACGACGACGGACAGCTGCAGCGGAGCACCCGCCTGCAAGATCTGTCCGGGCTCCGGTCTGATGGGTTCGTTCATGGCGCCAGCATATATCTGCCGCGCCGGACCATGCCAAGGCGGACAAGGAACAGCGAGGCCTTAACAGGAGCCGGAACAAGCCATCAGAGGGGGAAAACGGCCAAAAGTGGCCCCAAAATGCCAACGACCCCGAACAACAGGCGCACGTACATCCGGCGCACCGAGCTATTCAAGGTCGTCCCGGCGCCGGAGCTATGAAGCATCAACGTCGCCGTTGGAGAGAAGATATGGACGCCGGAGACGTTCCGCAAGGGGTGTCCCAAGCTGCTTTCAATGCCACATTCCGGCCGCGAACACCGCACCCCGGCACCATTCTGTTGCTGGCGAGCTATAGCCAGCCTTGCGGGTGCCCGTTACCTTACCCGAGTCAACAGCGGCGCGTTCGCGCGGTTTTCTCGAGGCGGAAGCCCCGCCTGAACCGCGACCACAATCGTCTCCGCGCGTGATAATCGGAGATGCCATGCGACGCTCGCTCGGACCATGCCTATTCGCTGCATCGCTGACGCTGGCATCCTTCGGCAGCAGCCATGTCACCGCGCAGACAGTTGATACCGTCACGACGACGCTGCTGTCCGATTCGCGCATCATGGCTGCGCTCGATGCCATTAAAGCCGACGATGCCCGCACCCTGAAAGAGCAGATCCGGATCACGGAAATTCCCGCGCCTCCGTTCAAGGAGAACGTGCGCGGCAACTACATTCTGTCACGGTTTCAGGAGCTGGGCTTCAAGGACGCCGTGATCGACGCCGAGGGCAATGTCATCGCCCGGCGCAAGGGCACCGCGGGAACGCCGAAGCTGGTCATCTCCGCACATCAGGACACGGTCTTTCCCGAGGGGACCGACGTCACGGTGAAGGAAAAGGACGGCGTCTATCTGGCGCCGGGGATCGGTGACGATGCCCGTGGGCTCGCGGCCCTATTGTCTTTGATGCAGACCCTCAACACGCAGCAGATCGCGACGGTCGGGGACGTCATGTTCGTCGCCAGCGTCGGCGAAGAAGAGCTGGGCAATCTGCGCGGCGTCAAAGCCCTGTTTCGCGACAACAAGGACATCGACGGTTTCATCTCGATCGACGGACTCGGCGTCACGCGGATCGTCAACCAGGGAACGGGAAGCCATCGCTACGAGATGATCTTCAAGGGTCCGGGCGGTCACAGTTTTCAGGAATTCGGCCTGCCGAGCGCGACACATGCGCTGGGTCGCGCAATCGCAAAAATCTCGGAGCTGCAGACACCCGCGGATCCGAAAACCACCTTCACGGTCGGAACGGTGAGTGGCGGCACATCCGTCAACGCCATCGCTGCCGAAGCTCGCATGACGATCGAATTCGACGAAGAACTGTTGAAACTCGAAGCGAGGCTTCTCGATCAGGTGAAGGACGCAGTTGGTGAAGAAAACAAGCGCTGGGGATCAGACAAGATCACTGTCGAGATCAAACTGATCGGCGACCGTCCGGCGGGCGTTGTCGCGGAAGACTCTCCTCTCGTGCAGGCGACCGCGCGCGCCGTGACCACGCTGACCCGCGCGCCCCATGTCACCTTTGCTGGCTCCAGCACGGACTCCAATCTCGCGATGTCGCTCGGCATTCCTGCGGTGACCATCGGCGGCGGCGGCCAGGGCGGCAACTGGCATTCGCGCAATGAATGGTACAAGCCCGTGGATGCGTATATCGGGCCCCAGAATGCACTGCTGACGATGCTTGTGCTGACCGGCGTGGAGGGTGTGACCAAGCCAGTGCTGCCGGCGCGACACTGAGTAATACGGCGAATACTGAAAGGATCGGCCTCACAATGGTTGCGAAATCCGGACAAATCCGTATCGGCATCGGCGGCTGGACCTTCGAGCCGTGGCGCGGGACATTTTACCCGGAAAAGCTGACCCAGGCGAAGGAGCTTGGCTACGCCGCCTCCAAGCTGACCTCCATCGAGATCAACGGCACCTATTATGGCTCGCAGAAGCCAGAGAGCTTTCGCAAATGGGCGAGCGAGGTGCCGAATGATTTCGTGTTCTCGCTGAAGGGCCCGCGCTTCGCCACCAACCGCAAGGTGCTTGCAGAAGCTGGCGATAGCGTGAAGCGCTTTTATGATTCCGGCGTGCTCGAACTCGGCGACAAGCTTGGCCCGGTGCTGTGGCAGTTCATGCCGACCAAGAAATTCGACGAGGCCGATTTCGGCGGCTTCCTCGAACTGCTGCCACGCGAACTGGATGGCCGCGCCCTGCGCCACGTGGTCGAGGTGCGGCATAACAGTTTCTGCACGCCGGCTTTCATCGCCCTGCTGCGCGAGCACAAGATCCCCGTGGTGTTCTCCGAACACGCGACCTATCCGGCGATCGCTGATGTCACCGCGGACTTCGTTTATCTGCGCCTACAGAAGGGCGAGGATTCGATCCCGACCGCCTATCCGCCCAAGGCGCTTGATGCCTGGGTCAAGCGCTTTCAGGATTGGGCTGGCGGCGGCGAGCCCGGCGACCTGCCACGTGTCGGCGATGGCAAAGTGAAGAAGCAGCCGCGCGACGTGTTTGCCTATGTGATTCACGAGGCCAAGGTGCGCGCACCGCACGGCGCGATGGCGCTGATCGAGCGGGTAAAGTAACGTCCACGGGCGCTACTTAATCCAGTTTGATACCTGCCTCGCGGATCAGTTTTGTCCAGGTCGCGTGTTCTGATGCGATGAAGCCGTCGAGCTTGTCGTCGGGCATATCCCAGGGCTCACCGCCGCTCTTCTCGAAGCGCTCCTTCAGATCGGGCAACACCGCCCGAATATCCTGACGGAGTTTTGCGATCACCGCAGGCGGCGTTTTGGCCGGCACGAAAATGCCCAGCCATGAATCGACATCGAGGCCGGGCACGCCCGCTTCCGCCATGGTCGGAACATCCGGCGCCAGCGGACTCCGCTTCGACGACAGGACCGCGATGCCCCTCACCTGCCCCGTCTGCACATAAGGCAGCCCGGCAGCAATTGAATCGAAGAACAGGTCGATGCGGCCTGCCAGCAGATCGGCAAAAGCAGGCGGAGACCCTCTGTAGGGTACCTCCTGCAGCTTGACGCCAGCGGACCTCATAAAGGCTGCGGCCACCAGTTGCTGGCCGGTCCCGACGCCGGCGGTCGCCACGGTGATCGATCCCGGCCTGTCCAATGCGGCAGCAACGATCTCCTTCGGCGACTGCTGCGGCAGATCCTTGCGGCCGACCATCACGTAGCCAAACTTGTAGACCAGCGCGACCGGCACGAAATCCTTCAGCGGATCGTAGGCAAGCTTGGCGTAAAGCGCGGAGTTGAAGGCCATGTTGGAGAGGCCGCCAACCATCAGCGTATAGCCGTCCGCGTCGCTCTGGGCGGCAGCCTGCGTGCCCACGACAGTACCTGCCCCGGGCTTGTTCTCGACGAAGAACGCCTGCCCCGTTCGCTTTGCCAGCGCATCGGCGAGATGCCGTCCGACCAGATCGTAGCTCCCGCCGGGGGCGATCGGCACGATGATCCTGACAGGACGATCCGGATAGATGCCTTGTGCCGACACTGCAGAATGAAAGGACACCAGCGCGAGCGCGACCGCGCTCAGAGCACCAACCATGCGAAGCATTATTCCCCCGGTGATATCAGCCATTGAACTGGCGGAGTTTGTTGAGTTCACTATGTGTCATGTTGCAGATCGGAGCAACGCCTCGCGGCTAGCCGCGACATTGTGCCAATCATTTGTCGATCACCTGGATGCTCACATGGCCCGCAAGACACCCCGCCTCTTCACCATCGGTTAC
This sequence comes from Tardiphaga sp. 813_E8_N1_3, assembly GCF_051811025.1. Lineage (NCBI taxonomy): Bacteria > Pseudomonadati > Pseudomonadota > Alphaproteobacteria > Hyphomicrobiales > Nitrobacteraceae > Tardiphaga > Tardiphaga sp. 813_E8_N1_3. Next base: position 1,812,789 of record NZ_JBPWQE010000001.1, on the reverse strand, counting down.
GAGCAGACACCCGCGAAAGCCGTTCTCGACGAATTGCAAAATGCCGGCGTCAAGCTGCTGGTCGATGTGCGTGCCGTCGCCGCATCGCGGCGGCCGGGTTTCTCCAAGAACCAACTCGCCGCCGGCCTCGACGAGCGCGGCATCGGCTACATCCATCTGCGCGGACTGGGCACGCCCAAGGACGGCCGCGAAGCCGCACGCAGCGGCAAGATCGCAGCGCTTGAGAAGATCTATATGGCTCATCTCAAGACACCGCAGGCACGGGAGGAGATGGATGAGCTGGCGGCGCTGGTGACGAAGTCCGGACCAGTCTGCATCCTCTGCTACGAGCGCGACCACGAACACTGTCATCGGCGCTGGATCGCCGAGATCATCGAGGAGCGCGAAGGCGCCAAGGTTCAGAACCTGCTGCCGTCACAGCTTTGAAGCTGCCGCGGCGGCTCATCAGCAAAATTTCTCCCTCACCGGTTATCCACACTGGACATCAGCCTATCCACAGAATAATCTACCTTAAGTTGTATTTTATGGTTGCGTTTCTGTTGCGTTGGGTGGGGGCTCGATGCGTTGGGGACTGGCATTACGCGCATTATGCGTTGCAGCGGCGGCACACTCCTGCGGCGTAGCCTCGGCTCAGGATATCGGCGAGATCGATGCCACGATCGAGCCGGCATCCGGCTCATCGAGCTTCTGGTCGCCCCTGTTCGACACGCGTATCAAAAAACGGCGTGCCTTCGATTTTCTCTCCGGCGGCATGCCGGACCGTCTGATGTATTTCGGCGGCGTGGACGCGTCGCATTGGAGCCTCGGCGCCTATATGGGGCTGCAATGGGCTCCCGCCGGCCTGAACAAGGATGGCTTCATCCTGCGTTTCTTTTTGTCGGAAAACCTCGAACGCTACACGACAGGCGCGCGCTCCGACTACACCCAGATCAGCCGCGCGGCGATCCTGCCGGGCTACCTCATCCGAAACGGCAATCTGGAAGTTCAGCTATTGGCTGGCCTCGACATGGAAGCCGACTATTTCTACCACGATCAGCACCGCTCCCGGCTTCGCGCGATGCTCGGCGCGCGGGGCACGATGGATGTCTGGTGGGAGCCGACACGCGAGCTGATGCTGCAATATGCCATCTCCGGCACGACCATCGACACTGGCTATACCACGCGCATTGCGGCCGGCTGGCGCCTGTTCGATTTGTTCTGGATCGGCCCGGAGGCCGCACTGTCGAATGACTATTTCAGCCAACAGACCCGGATCGGCGGCCATCTGACTGGCTTGCGCACCGGCCCCTACGAATGGTCATTCGCCGCGGGACATGTGCGGGACAATTTCGAGCGCCAAGGAGTCTATGCGCGCTTCGGCATGGTCATGCGACCGCCCCGCGCGCCATTCTTCGAGAACTGACGCAGCACTCAGCCCAAGCGCCAGATAGCCTGCGGCAAGTCATAGCCGCGGATCGGCACATCGCCGAGCAGCTCCGCGTCGCTGCAGGCATTGCCCAACGCATCGCGTATGGAGGCAGAGATCAGTAATTGCGAGCCGAACTGTTTGTTGAGCGCCTCAAGCCGGGCCGCGAAGTTCACGGTATCGCCGATGACGGTGTATTCCTTGCGGCGCGGGGAGCCGACATTGCCGGCAATCACGGTTCCGATATGGAGCCCGATGCCGATGCGCAGTGGCCATTCACTGTCCTGATTGCTTTTCTCGACAGCTATGAGCATCTCGCGTGCCGCCTGCACGGCGCAATGCGCCGCATTCGGATCCTCAATGGGCGCTCCGAACAGCGCGAGAAATCCGTCACCCAGAAACTTGTTCACGATCCCGGAATGTCGATCCAGCACATCGACCAGCAATGCAAACGTCTCGTCGAGCCGATCCACCACCTCGCGGGGCGAATGCACACGGGTCGCTGCGGTAAAGTTACGGATATCGACGAACATCACCGCGACCTGACGCATCTCGGTCGTGGAGCTCGTTCCCGACGCCAGCAACTGCTCCACAACCTGCGGCGAGACATGCTGACCGAACAGATTGGTGACACGATCGCGCGCCGAAGTTGCCGCGATGCTCGCCTCGAACTGGCGACGGAGTTGCAAGCCGACCGCGCCCGCAAGAATACCGCAGAGCAGGACCATGGCGCTGCGGATAAGCTGAAACGCTAAATCCGGTGCGGGTTCCGAGGCGAATTGCACCGGATGATACAGCATGGCCATCGCGAGCATCTGGGCGGCCGCGACAAAGCCGGTAAACGTCGACAGCCAGAAATCGAGCCGAAGCGTGGATAGAATGATGAAGATGAAATAGGACAAAGGCGCCGCAAATGCCAACGCCGCCGCCGGCCCCATCCAGCCCATATGGAGATGTAGTGCTGCAGTCGGAATGCTGGTCTCGATGAGTGCGCTCAGATAGCGCCGCCCGTGCGCAATATCCTGCCCTGCAGCGATGCGCTGATTGACCTTATAAAGAACGAAGAACTCGAACAGCAGCAGCGGGACCGTGATCATAAAAGACGATGCGAGATCGAACTGGCCATTGGATATGCGCGCGAAGCTCGACGGCGCCAGCAAATAGCCGATGGACAGTGACAGCGTCACGATCACCACGGTGCCGATCACCGTCTTGACCCGCAACCGCTCGGTCAACAGCATCTCGCGGCTCAGCGCCTTGCGAAATTCCCGAACGGACGGATCGGCGTCGGCGGCAGGCTTCAAAAGTGTCCGGAAAAATTGAATCATTGCAGCAGTCTAGCTGCCGCAGGCGCATTGAACGAGATATTTGTCAGGGAGCTCTAGCCCTTGGCGTCGCAGGCCCAGGCGCGAATGACGCACTCCTTGCCGCCATAATCGTAACATTTCTTGGTCGCCTGATTCAGCGAGCTGGAAATGCGCGGCGCCACTGCATAGCCGTGCGCGCCGCAGGGATTCTTCATATCGACGGCGAAGGCCGCGCAGGCACGCTTGATCGTCACCGTCGTGCATTCACCCTTGCATTGCTTCCTGGCAGCGGCAAGGGCCGCATCCTGCGCCAAATAGTCGAAGGCCTGGCCATAGGCACCGCACTTGCCCACGGCGAGGGCACCAGCGGCCGAAGCCACATCCATGGTGCCTAAGCTCATCAACAAGGCAACGGCGAGAATCGCGCGACGACGCGCGGCAACAAACAATGACAATTTCCCCTCCCCCGAGGCCGAACGAGGCAGACGCTACAGGGAGGGCGTTTCAACTTGGTGAACAAAAGCGAAATGCGGCGGGCCGCCGCATCCGGGATGCTCAGCCGCTCCGCGCGTCTTCCAACGCCTGCGGCGTATCGATATCGAGGAAGGCGCCGTGACCTTCGACCGCTACATCGGCAACGGCTTCAGCGTGCTTCATGATCAGGTGCCGAGCGCCGATATCGCCGTCCAGCGTCATCAACTCGTTGAAGAAGCGCCGAGACCACAACACGGGATTACCGCGACGGCCCTCGCTCACAGGAACGACGATGAGGTTGCCGCGATCCGGCGCGAAGGTCTCGATCAGGCGGTCGATCAACCGGGCATCGATCAGCGGCATGTCGCCGAGACAGACCACAGCTCCATTGGCATCGGCCGGGACTGCCGCGATGCCGGCCTTCACCGAACTGGCAAGGCCATCGGCAAAATCAGGGTTGTAGACGAACGTGACTTTAAGTCCGGCCAGCGCCTTCTCGACCTCTGGGGCCTGGTGACCTGTCACCACCGTTACGCTCGACGCTTTCGATGCGATCGCCTGTTCGGCGACGATCCGGACCAATGCCTTGCCGTTGAGTTCGGCGAGCAGCTTGTTCGGCCCGCCCATCCTGGTCGAACGGCCGGCAGCCAGAATGACGGCGGCGACGTTGCTGTTGCCATCGCTGCCGACGGGCACGCGCGGCTGTGGCCGGGTGACGATTTCCATCAGCAAACCGCCAACGCCCATGCCGGTGAGATCGGCGCGGGTCACCTTGAGGCCGGCCAGCAGCCGCATCAGCACCCAGTCGAAACCATTTTCCACCGGCGACCGCGCGCAACCTGGCGCGCCCAGCACCGGCACGTTGCCGGCCCGGCCGATCAGAAGCAGATTGCCGGGATCGACCGGCATGCCGAAATGTTCGATGGCGCCACCGATCTGTTCGATCGCCGACGGAATGACATCGCGGCGGTCGGCAATGGCCGAGGCTCCGAACACGATCACCAGTTCGGCGCCGAGCCCGAGCAGTTCCTTGATTGTCTTTGCCAGCACCTTCTCATCGTGCGGCACGCGGCGCTCAGCGATGATCTTCGCACCGGCAGGCGCAAGGCGTTCTTCAGTCACACGCAGCGTCTTGTCTATCACCTTCGGCGACAGCCCCGGCAACAGCGTCGAGACGATGCCGACTTTTTTGACCGCGTAAGGCGCGATCCGCATTGCGCCGCCCGAGGCAGCCTGAACGGCCGCGTCGCGCAGCGTACCGGCGACGCCGAACGGGATCAGCTTGACGGTCGCGATCATCTCGCCTTCGACCACCGGCTTGTAAGCCGCCAGTGTTGCAAAGGTGATTGCTTCATCGACGGCATTGATACGATCGACGATCGCCCGATCGACGACCAGCATACCCGGAGTCCCCGCAAACAGATTGGCGCGGCCCGTGAAGGCGCGCTCGACATTGACGCCCTCGCCCGCCACTGCCTGCGCGATACTGGCGGCAGCGACGTCCTCGGACACATCGCCGTCCTCGAGACGCACGACGACCACGTCCTTGACGCCGGCGCTGGTCAGCGCTGCGACTTCATCGGGACCGATAGTGGTGCCCTTCTTGAGAACGAGCGAGCCCTGACGCAGGGTATGGACGGTCACGCCGCCTAACGCATCTGCCGGGCTGGCAGGACCGAATTTCATACGGCACTCACTTTGGGCATACGCAGTTCGGCGGTGATCTCGGCCATGATCGAGACCGCAATCTCCGATGGCGAAACAGCACCGATATTGAGACCGATCGGCGCCTTGATCCGCGCGAAGTCTGCCTCGCTGACGCCCTGCGCCTTCAGCCGATCGCCGCGCTTCGCATGAGTCTTTCGCGAACCGAGCGCGCCGATATAGAAGCAGTTCTTCTCGAACGCGTGCAGCAGCGCGGGATCGTCAATCTTCGGATCATGGGTCACCGCGACGAAGGCCGTGTAGTGATCAATGTTGAGGCCCGGCAGCGCCTCTTCGGGCCATTCAGCGATCAGCTTCACGTCCGGGAAGCGCTCGGGGCTGGCAAAGGCTGTGCGCGGATCGACCACCGTCACATCGTAATCCAGCGAGCGTGCCAGCGGCGCCAGCGCCTGGCTGATATGGACGGCGCCGATGATCACGAGGCGTGCGGTCGGCGCGTAGACGTTCAGGAACAGCTTCTTGCCGTCCGACTCGACCATCGCGCTCTTGCCCATGCGAAGCTGCTTTTCGAGCTCGGCATGCAGTGGATCAGCCCCGAAATCGGCAGCCTTCACCAGGCGTTGTGTTCCGTTGGATATATCGGTGATCAAAATGACAGGACGCCGGGCGGCGCGTTCCGTGTTCAGGGTGGCAAGTGTCTCGGCTTTCACGACTGACCGACCTTCTCGACGAACACGCGGATGGTGCCGCCGCAGGACAGGCCGACATTCCAGGCGGTTTCGTCAGCCACACCGAATTCGAGCAATTTTGGCTCGCCACTCGCAATCACATCAAGCGCCTCGGTGACCACGGCGCCTTCGACGCAGCCGCCAGAGACCGACCCCAGGAAGGTGCCGTCGTCATTGATGACGAGATTCGAGCCTGCGGGGCGCGGCGCCGAACCCCAAGTCTCAACCACGGTTGCCAGCGCCACGCCGTGCCCGGCCTTCTGCCACGCCTCGGCGGCCTGCAGGATGTCTTCATCGCGATTGAGCATGGAAGCCTCTCTTAAGCTGCGGGCCGGATCAGGCTGCGGTGATGGACCGGGGGCACCGATGACAGCGCCTTGATCAGTCCGTCGATCGAACTCAAATTATGCACCGGGCGGAATTCGTCAACGTGCGGGAGCATCATTTTGATGCCCTGCGCCTTCGGTTCGAACCCGTCGAAGCGCAATAGCGGGTTGAGCCAGATCAGCCGCCGGCAGGAGCGATGCAACCGGTCCATTTCGAAGGCCAGCTGCGAATCCGCTTCGCGCTCCAGCCCGTCGGAGATCAGCAGCACGATGGCTCCCTGCCCGAGCACCCGCCGTCCCCACAGCTTGTTGAAATTATGCAGCGACGCGGAAATGCGCGTGCCGCCGGCCCAGTCTTCCACCGAGGCCGAGCACGAGGCCAGCGCCTCGTCGGGATCACGCGACCGCAGCGCCCGCGTCACATTGGTCAGCCGGGTGCCAAACAGAAAAACCGAGACGCGCTTGCGGGCGTCCGTAATGGCATGAAGGAAGTGCAGGAACAGCCGGGTATATTCGCTCATCGAGCCGGAGATATCGAGCAACGCGACAATCGGCGCCGGCTTATCGATCAGGCCTAGCCTGCGAATATCGATGATGTCGCCGCCGGTGCGCAGGCTGCCGCGCAGCGTGCGCCGCAGATCGAGCCGCGCGCCGTGCTTGTCCGGCTGGGTGCGGCGTGTGCGCAGTTCAGCTTGCGGCAGCCGCATATTGGCGATAGCGCGCGTGACCTCGGCGATCTCCGCGGCGCTCATCTGCGCAAAATCCTTCTTCTGCAAAACCTCGCGGTCGGAGACCGACAGCCTGATCTCCTGCTCCTGCGGTGCTTCACGCTCTGCGCCCTGCGCCGGCTGCGCCATCGCCTCCTGCACGCGGCGCGAGGCCGGAGGCGGCTTGCGCTTGGCATCGTCGGGCAGCGGCACCGAATCCAGCATCTGCTTCCATTCGTCGGCCGCACGGAAGAACAGATCGAAGGCCTGGGCAAACACCAGCGCATGCTCGTGGCGTTTGACGAAGATCGATTCCAATGTCGTGAATACGTCGGCGCGCTTGCCGATCTCGATCATCTGTAAGGCATTCAGCGCATCGATCACCGCACCCGGCCCGACCGGCAGGCCAGCGGCGCGGAGCGCACGCGCAAAGCCGATGACATTGTCTGCTATCTGGCCGGTCGGTGGATTGAGATGATCGATGGACATGTTGTCTCTCTCTGTCATTCCGGGGCGGTCGCGCCTTCGCGATCGAACCCGGAATCCCGAGATGTTTTGCACGAACATTTCGAGGTTCCGGGTTCGACGCAAGAGCGTCGCCCCGGAACGACGAGTTTCAATTCTCGCTCGTCGCTTCCTTGATCACCTGCGCCAGCGCATCGCCCTGCATGCGCTGGATGTCGTCCTGATACTTCAACAGCGCACCCAGCGTATCGCCCACCACCTGCGGCGTCAGCGAGCGGGCGTCGAGTTCAGTCAGCGCAGTCGCCCAGTCCAGTGTTTCGGCGACACCCGGCGACTTGTAGAAGTCCTGATCGCGCAGTGCCTGCACGAATCTCACCACCTGCTGCGAGAGTTTGGCGGAGATGCCCGGCACGCGCGACTTGACGATAGCGAGCTCGCGCTCGGCGTTGGGATAGTCGACCCAATGATACAGACAACGGCGCTTCAGCGCGTCGTGGATTTCACGGGTACGATTCGAGGTAACGATGACAATCGGCGGCGCCGGCGCCTTTACGGTGCCGAGTTCGGGGATGGTGACCTGGAAGTCGCTCAGAATTTCGAGCAGATACGCCTCGAACGCCTCGTCCGCACGATCGAGTTCGTCGATCAGCAAGACAGGCGCACCATTCACGTCTGGCTCCAGCGCCTGCAGGAGCGGACGCTTGATGAGATAGCGCTCGGCGAAGATGTCGCTGGATAGCTGATCGCGGTCGGTATCGCCGGCGGCCTCCGCCAGACGGATCGCGATCATCTGCGACGCGCTGTTCCACTCATAGACAGCGGACGAGACATCGAGACCTTCATAGCACTGCAGCCGGATCAGCTTGCGACCAAGCGCAGCCGACAGCACCTTGGCGATCTCGGTCTTGCCGACGCCGGCCTCGCCTTCGAGAAACAGCGGCCGGCCCATCTTCAATGCCAGATAGGTAACTGTCGCCAGCGATCGCTCGGCGAGATAGCCGCGCGACGTCAGCAATTCCAGCATGCCATCGACGGAGGTGGGGAGCGCCGATGGCTTAGTCATGAGAGAACCAATCCGGGAAAGTGCGGACCTGACAAATATCAGGCCCGGTTGTTGGCGGCTTCGACCGCGCGCTTGGCCAGCACGCCAATCAGATGCGCGCGATATTCAGCGCTGCCATGGAGATCGCTGTTGAGGCCGTCGGCAGGCACCGTAAGCCCGTCCAGCGCCTTTGGCGAGAACCGCTTCTGCAACGCAGCCTCGAACTCCTCGACGCGGAACACGCCATCCGAGCCTGCACCAGTGACCGTGACCCGCACGCCCGAAGGCAGACGCGCCACGAACACACCGACCAGCGCGTAGCGCGAGGCCTGGTTGCGGAACTTGATATAGGCGGCCTTCTTCGGCACCGGGAACGAGATCTTGGTGATGATCTCGTCGGTTTCCAGGGCCGTGGTGAACAGCCCCTGGAAGAACTCTTCCGGCGTCAGCTTGCGCTTGTTGGTGGTAATGGTGGCACCGAGGGCCATCACAGCCGCTGGATAGTCCGCGGTGGGATCGTTATTGGCGAGCGAACCACCAATGGTGCCCTTGTGGCGCACGGCGGGATCGCCGATCAGGCCCGCGAGTTCGGCCAGTGCCGGAATGGCTTCGCCAACGATCGGCGACGCCGCGACAGCGGCATGCTTGGCGAGCGCGCCGATCACCAGCGAGCGCCCCTTCATCTCGATGCCGTCGACACCCTCGATATGCGAGAGATCGATGATGTGCGGCGGCGCGGCCAGGCGCTGCTTCATGACCGGCACCAGCGTGTGGCCACCGGCGATCAGCTTGGCGTCTTCGTTCTTGATAAGGAGATTGGCGGCCTGCCGCACGGTCGACGGACGGTGATATTTGAATTCATACATGGGTGGGGATCCCTGATTCGCGGTGCGCGATTATCGTTGTGCGTCGTTATGCGAGATCGGACTTCGCCATCGCTTTGGCGCCGGCTGCGATCGACGCCACGATGTTCTGATAACCGGTGCAGCGACAGAGATTGCCTTCGAGTTCTTCGCGGATCAGATGATCGCTAAGATCATGCCCCTTGCGATGCACGAGGTCCACCGCGGTCATGATCATGCCGGGAGTGCAGAAGCCGCACTGCAGGCCGTGATGCTCGCGAAACGCTTCCTGCATCGGATGCAGCGGCGCGCCATCGGCTGCGAGACCTTCGATGGTTTTCACCTCGTGACCGTCGGCCATGACAGCGAGCGTGGTGCAGGACTTCACGGCTTTGCCGTCGAGATGCACAACGCAGGCACCGCATTGCGACGTGTCGCAACCCACATGGGTGCCGGTGAGCCGCAGATTCTCACGCAGAAACTGCACCAGCAATGTGCGCGGATCGATATTGCCGGTGACGGGATTGCCGTTCACGATCATCGAGATTTTGGCCATATGCACTCTCTTGGTCCGCGTCCCATTGCGTGGCGACACGGTCATTAAAATCATTCCAAATGCATAATATGGCCCATCCCGGCAATGAGCAACCTCAAGTCGGGACGGTCTCTGGTGTGTTTTTCTGCGGTATCAAGCATACTTGATCGCCGCTATTAGACGCTCCGGACTTAGCCCTGAACGGCTTTGGCGAAATTCGCGAAGAACTCGTCGGCGATCTTCTTGGCCGAACCGTTGATGAGGCGCTGACCGAGCTGGGCCAGCTTGCCGCCGATCTGGGCTTCCACATTGTAGGTCAGGAGCGTGCCGCCATCCTTGTCGGTGAGGCCGACGACAGCGCCGCCCTTGGCAAAGCCGGCCACGCCGCCTTCGCCTTCACCGGTGATCTTGTAGCCGTTCGGCGGATCGAGATCGCTCAGCGTGACCTTGCCCTTGAAGCGGGCGGAAACCGGGCCGACCTTGATCTTGGCCGTGGCGCGGAAGCCGCCTTCCTCGGTGGTCTCGAGCTCTTCGCAGCCCGGGATGCAGGCCTTCAGCACTGCGGGGTCGTTGAGCTTTCCCCACACCACTTCGCGGGGCGCGGCAAGCTGGACTTCACCGCTCATCGTCATGGCCATGGGTCTGTCTCCTGAATTTGTCGCCGTCCGGAATTGAGGCTGTCCCCCAAGGGGAATAGACCGTCGATCCCAAGTAATGCACAGACGGCGCAAAGGAAAGACCGTCCGCGGGATGGCGCGATGCCTATTCGCAGTGCAACAGGTGACGGCGACAGGAAGATTGCGGGGGATTGGCAGACTCTCGCCGGAATGGTTAGGTCCCGCACAAATGAGCACATCCCTGTCCCCTCTGCTGGCGCCCTTGTTGTCGAGCCCCGCGATGCGCGCGGTCTGCGATGATACCGCCCATTTGCAGCATATGCTGGACTTCGAAGCCGCACTGGCACGGGCCGAAGCCGCCACAGGGGTGATTCCAGCCAGCGCCGTGACGGCGATCGAAGCCGCTTGCAAAGCTGATCAGTTCGATCTGGCTGCCCTCGCCGAGGCAGCCACGCGGTCCGGTAACCTCGCGATTCCGCTGGTCAAGACGCTCACTGCCAAAGTGGCGAAGGTCGATGCCGAGGCCGCGCGCTACGTGCATTGGGGCGCCACGAGCCAGGATGTCATCGACAGCGCCACCATGCTCGGCCTGCGCGCCGCCATTGACGCTCTCCTCGCGGATCTCGACCGCGCCATCGCCGGCTTTGCAGCCCTTGCGGTCAAGCATCGCAACACCGCTGTAGTCGCCCGCACATGGCTGCAGCACGCGCTGCCGATGCCGTTCGGGCTGAAGCTCGCCGAATATGCCTCGGCACTGCACCGCTCACGCCTGCGGCTGAAACGATTGCGCGCCGAAGGCCTCGCACTGCAATTCGGCGGCGCCGCCGGCACGCTGGCTGCGCTCGGCGACAAGGGCCTCGTCGTTGCAGAGCAGCTCGCCAAGGAATTGCAGCTGCCGCTGCCCGATGCGCCATGGCACACCCATCGCGACCGTATCGCCGAAGTTGCTTCCGTGCTGGCGATCCTGTCCGGCACATGCGGCAAGATCGCCCGCGATGTCTCCTTGATGATGCAGACCGATGTCGGCGAAGCGTTCGAGCCCTCTGGCGAAGGCCGAGGCGGCTCCTCCACCATGCCGCACAAGCGCAACCCTGTGGCATCAGCCTCCGCGCTTGGCGCCGCGACTATGGCGCCGAATCTCGCTGCAACGATCTTTGCCGCTCAGATCCAGGATCACGAACGCAGTGCCGGACCGTGGCACGCGGAATGGCCAACGCTGCCGACATTGCTGCTGGTAACATCGGGCGCTCTTGCCGCCATCGTCGATATTGCCGAGGGGCTCGAGATCGATGCCGAGCGGATGCGCAGCAATCTCGACACCACCCATGGGCTGATCATGGCCGAAGCCGTGACCTTCGCGCTCGCCGAAAAGCTCGGCAAGAGCGACGCCCATCATCTGATCGAAACCGCCACCAAGCGCGCGGTAGCCGAGAAAAAACATCTGCGCGATGTGCTCACGGCCGATCCCAAGGTCAGCGCGCAGCTTAGCGCTGCCGCGATCGCCAAACTGTTCGAGCCGATGGATTATCAGGGCGTCTCACAAGCCCTGATCGACCGCCTGCTCGCCTCATTCGCTTAAGAAGAAACTCGGGAGACACACCATGCCCATGATCGACGCCGACGGCTGCCTGCTGAATGTCTCCGTGGAGGGCCGCGACAGCGGGCCGACGCTGATGATGTCGAATTCGCTCGGCTGCACCATGGCCATGTGGGAGCCGCAGATGCCGGCGCTGACAAAGCTGTTTCGCGTGATCCGCTACGATCGGCGTGGCCACGGCAAGTCCGGCATGAACGGCCCGACCTCGATGGAGCGCTACGGCAAGGACGTGCTGGCGATCCTCGACGACCTCAACATCGATAAGGTGCATTGGTGCGGGTTGTCGATGGGCGGCATGGTCGGCCAGTGGTTAGGCGCCAACGCGCCTGAGCGTTTCAACAAGATCATCCTGGCCAACACCAGCTGCTACTATCCGGATCCGACCAACTGGCACAACCGCATCAAGGCGGTGCGTGAGGGTGGCCTCGCCGCGGTGGCCGACGCCGTCATCGGCGGCTGGCTCACCGCCGACTTCCGCGAGCGCGAGCCCGAGACCACCGCGAAGATGAAGGCGATGCTGATCGCCTCCCCCGTCGAAGGCTATCTCGCCGCCTGCGAAGCGCTGAGCACGCTTGATCAGCGCGCGCTGCTGCCCAAGATCAAAAGCCCAACGCTGGTGATCGCCGGCCGTCAGGACAATGCGACGCCGGTCGCTGCCGGCGAACTCATCCGCAGCAACATCCCCGGCGCCAGCATGACGCTCCTGGATGCCGCCCACATCTCGAACGTTGAACAGCCCTACGCCTTCACTGACGCCGTAGTCGGCTTCCTGACGCAGCGCTGAACGGAGACCCAAGATGGACGAGCAACAGCGCGCCGCCGAAGGCACCGCAAAACGCCGCAAGGTTCTCGGCAATGCCTGGGTCGACAAATCGGCCGCCGGCAAGAACGCATTCAATGCGGATTTTCTGGATCTGATCAGCCGCTATGCCTGGGGTGAGATCTGGACGCGGCCGCATTTCGACGACCGCACACGACGTGTGCTGGTGATCGGAACGATGCTCGCACTCGGCCAGTGGGATGAATTCCGTATGCATGTGCGCGCCGCCCTCACCGAAGGCGGCTTCACACCGGACGACATCAAGGAAATCCTGCTGCAGCAGGCGATCTATTGCGGCGTCCCGGCGGCCAATCACGCCACCAAGGAAGCTGGCGCGATTATCAAAGAGCTCGGGCTCCCTATCTAGCCGGCCGCGCTGTTTAGGCGACCTTTCGCAAAGGCTGCGCGTCGTTGGCTGCCTTGCCCGGCTGCCCAGGATCGAGCGCCTGCGCCGCCACGCGGCGTAGCGGCGGCTCGATCGCCAGCAGCACTGCAGCACCAAGCATCAGCAGCAGTTCGGTGATGTGCAACCGCATCGCGGCGATCTCGCCGACCTTCGATGCCATTATCATACTGGCGAACGAGATCACGCCACCGATGCCAAGCGCCATCATCAACGCCTCGTCGCAGCCGCCCGTCTTGCGGATTTTCGGCCGCGTGATGAACACCAGGAATACCGTGAAGAACGCCACTACCGTCAGCTTGCCGACGGCGAGCAGCCACGCATAGCGCACCGTGCCCATGCTGGAAAATTGCATGTAGTCGCTGAGAAACAGCGCCAGCGAAATATTGGGCCGCTCATAGAAGCCCTGGATCGGCGAGACCATGATGCGGAACGCGAAGATCGTCCAGGTCGGGATGAAATAGCAGGCGATCAGCGCACCCGTGAACGTGCTGATCCGCCAAGTCTGAAACGTACCAGTCTGAAACGTGCCAGCCTGAAGAGTTCGAACCTGATGGGCTCCGGTCTGGTCTGCGCTGCTCTGGTCCATGACGTCGTCCACGCTCTGCCGGCGACTCGCAGGAGGCGCGCGCCTGCTCCGACGTAACGCCCATTCAATCAGACGGACAACGTAAACCAATTGGTAACCTTAATTCGAGAATTACCGGGATAACGGCGGGGAAATACGATCAGGACTTGCCAAACGAAAAGCCCCGCCTTTCGACGGGGCCTTCCACATGGGTCGCTGAACGACCCAAATCTCGATTGATGTCTGTCTAGCCGCCTATTTCTGGCCCTGCCGGCTCGGGTCCTGCTCGTGGCCGGGATTCTGACCACCGCCGCCCTGCTGCTGGCCGGGCTTCTGGCTCTGCTGCCCCGGGTTCTGGCTCTGCTGGCCCGGCTTCTGCTGACCGGGCTTTTGCTGGTTCTGATTGGACATTCTTCAATCTCCTTTGTTGAACCATTCAACGCCCGACAACGTGCAGCCCCGATCTTCGTTTCGGTTCCCGCGTGATGATTGCAAGGCCGTTGCACGGCGCAACTGTGACACCGGAACAGCCGCGAACAGGGCGCGGATTTGTGTGCGCTGCGGCGCAAGCGAACGGACGCCAATCGCCGCGAAAAACAGCATGTACAGGCTACTTTAGCCGCACCGGCCCCTGTTGCCGCCTCCAACGGCCGCTGTTAGAAAACGATACAACGACGCAATGATCCGGCTGCCGGATCATGGTGGCGCCTCACTCGAATTCGGCAGCGCATGGATTATTTCGCCCAGCAACTGATCAACGGACTCGTGCTCGGCTCCATCTATGGCCTGATCGCAATCGGCTACACGATGGTCTACGGCATCGTCGGCATGATCAATTTCGCCCATGGCGACATCTTCATGATCGGTGGCTTCATCGCGCTGATCACATTTCTCATTCTCGTCTCGATCGGCCTCACCGCGGTACCGGTGATCCTGCTGCTGGTGCTTCTGGTCTCGATGGCCATCACCTCGCTCTATGGTTGGACGATCGAGCGCATCGCCTACCGTCCCCTGCGCCATTCCTTCCGTCTCGCGCCGATGCTGTCAGCGATCGGCATGTCCTTCGTGCTGACCAATTTCTCGCAGGTCGCGCAGGGCGCTCGCGTCAAGCCCGTGCCGCCCATCATCACCGGCGGCTATACGTTGCATGAAGGCGCCGACGGTTTTGCGGTGCGCCTCTCCAACATCCAGATCATCGTGGTCATCACCACCATCGTGCTACTGGCGCTGTTCACCTGGCTGGTCGCGCGCACGCGCCTCGGCCGCGACATGCGCGCCTGCGAGCAGGACCAGACCATGGCCTCCCTGCTCGGCGTCGATGTCGACCGCACGATCTCCATGACCTTCGTGATCGGCGCGGCACTCGCAGCCGTCGCGGGCATGATGTACCTGCTCTATTACGGCCTCGTAGATTTCTTCATGGGCTTCGTCGCCGGCATCAAGGCCTTCACCGCCGCCGTACTCGGCGGCATCGGCTCGCTGCCTGGCGCCATGCTCGGCGGCTTGCTAATCGGCCTCATCGAGACATTGTGGGCGGCCTACTTCTCCACCGAATACAAGGACGTCGCCGCCTTTTCGATTCTGATCGTGGTGCTGATCTTCCTCCCGACCGGCCTGCTCGGCCGTCCCGAAGTCGAAAAAGTCTGACGGGATCCAAGTGGCAGCAAACGCATCACAAGCTAAAACTGCCCGCGGGCCGGACGCCGCATTCATACTGAAGAAGGCCGTGATCTCCGCACTGGTCGCGCTGGTGCTGTTCTCGCTGATGGTCGGCATCCGCACCGAGGCCGGCTCCGACGGGCAGCTCACCTGGTGGACCCGCTTCGGCGATCTCGCCGCCATGGTCGCCGTGGTGTTCGGCGGTAGCATCGTGATGGAGTTGCTGCGCCGCTGGTGGGGACCGGTGGATACTGCGCGCGTGGTGCCACCCTCGGCGACCAAAGCATTCTCCTTCGCCGGCCGTGCGCTGGTGCCGGCGCTGTTGATCTTCGCCTTCCTCGTCCCGGTGATCTTCTACGACGAGCGCTACATCCTCGATCTCGGCATTCTCGTGCTGACTTACGTGATGCTCGGCTGGGGCCTCAATGTGGTTGTCGGCCTCGCCGGCCTGCTCGATCTCGGCTATGTCGCCTTCTATGCCGTCGGCGCCTATTCCTACGCGCTGCTGGCCACCAATTTCGGCCTGTCGTTCTGGATCTGCCTGCCACTCGCCGGCATTCTCGCCGCGTTCTTCGGCGTGCTGCTCGGGTTTCCGGTACTGCGGCTGCGCGGCGACTACCTCGCGATCGTTACACTGGCCTTTGGCGAGATCATCCGCCTCGTCATCATCAACTGGCAGACCCTCACCGGCGGCCCCAACGGCATCTCCGGCATTCCACGCCCGACCATGTTCGGTATTCCGCTGACGCCCGGCGATGACGGCCTCGCTGCCCGTCTTGGCATCGAGTTCTCGCCGACCCACCGCATCGTCTTCCTATTCTATCTGATCCTCGCGCTCGCACTGCTCACCAACTGGGTCACCATCCGCTTGCGCCGCCTGCCGATCGGCCGCGCCTGGGAGGCACTGCGCGAAGACGAAGTCGCCTGCCGCGCGCTCGGCATCAATACGACGACGACGAAGCTCACCGCCTTCGCCACCGGCGCCATGTTCGGCGGCTTCGCCGGCGCGTTCTTTGCGACACGTCAGGGTTTCATCAGCCCCGAATCCTTCACCTTCCATGAATCCGCACTGGTGCTGGCCATCGTCGTGCTCGGCGGCATGGGCTCGCAGCTTGGCGTGGCGCTCGCAGCGCTCGCGATGATCGGCGGCTTCGAACTGTTCCGCGGACTCGAGCAATTCCGCATGCTGGTGTTCGGCGGCGCCATGGTGCTGCTCATGATCTGGCGCCCGCGCGGCCTGATCGGCCACCGCGCTCCCACCGTCTTTCTCGAACGTAATACGGCAATCTCGTCCGACCTCGTCAAAGAGGGCCACGGATGAACATCAACGACATCCTCAGCGTGGAAAGTCTGACGATGCGCTTCGGTGGCATCGTCGCCGTCAACGACCTCTCCTTCACGGCCGAGCGCGGCAAGATCACTGCGCTGATCGGCCCCAACGGCGCCGGCAAGACCACCGTCTTCAATTGCATTACCGGCTTCTACAAGCCGACATCCGGCACCATCAAGCTGCGCCACAGCGACGGTGAATGGCGGCTGGAGCGGCTGAACGACTTCCGCATCTCGAAGATCGCCAAGGTCGCCCGCACCTTCCAGAATATCCGGCTGTTTCCCGGGATGACCGCACTCGAAAACCTGATGGTGGCGCAGCACAACACCCTGATGCGCGCCTCGGGCTTCACGTTTCTCGGCCTGTTCGGCGTGCCCAGCTATCGCGCCGCCGAGAAGGCTGCGATCGACCTCGCGCGCTACTGGCTCGATCAGATCGGCCTTCTGGAGCGCGCCGACGATGCCGCCGGCAACCTGCCCTACGGCGACCAGCGACGCCTCGAAATCGCGCGCGCAATGTGTACCGAGCCGGCCCTGCTCTGCCTCGACGAGCCTGCTGCAGGCCTCAACGCGCGCGAGAGCGCGGCGCTCAATGAGTTGTTGTTGAAGATCCGCGCCGAACACGGCACCTCGATTCTGCTCATCGAGCATGACATGTCCGTCGTGATGCAAATCTCCGACCATATCAACGTGCTCGATTACGGCGTGAAGATCGCCGACGGCACGCCGCAGCAAATCCGCGACAATCCCAAAGTCATCGCCGCCTATCTCGGCGCGGATGAAGAGGAAGCCATTGCGGTGATGGAGGGCGAGACGTGAGCACCGCCCCCATGCTCGCCATCACTGGGCTTCACGCATCCTATGGCAAGATCGAAGCGCTGAAAGGCGTCGATCTCGATATCAAGCACGGCGAGATCGTTGCGCTAATCGGCGCCAACGGCGCCGGCAAGTCGACACTGATGATGACCATCTTCGGCAAGCCGCGGGCGCGCTCGGGCGTGATCACCTATGACGGGACGGACATCACCGACCTGCCGACCCACGAGATCGCGCGCATGCGCATCGCGCAGTCGCCGGAAGGTCGCCGGATTTTCCCGCGCATGAGCGTCGCGGAAAATCTGCAGATGGGCGCAGACGTCAATGAGAGCACGCCGGCCGAACGCGCTGAAAGCCTCGACAAGGTGTTGACGCTGTTTCCCCGCCTCAAGGAGCGCATGACCCAGCGCGGCGGCACGCTATCCGGCGGCGAGCAGCAGATGCTGGCCATCGGCCGCGCGCTGATGAGCCGTCCGAGCCTGCTGCTGCTCGACGAGCCGTCGCTGGGTCTGGCACCGCTGATCGCCAAGCAGATTTTCGACGCGATCCGCGCGCTCAACAAGCAGGACGGATTGACGGTCCTGATTGTCGAGCAAAACGCCAATCACGCGCTGCGTCTGGCCCACCGCGGCTACGTCATGGTCAACGGGTTGATCACCCTGTCGGGCACCGGCAGCGAATTACTGAAAGCCCCGGAAATCCGCTCCGCATATCTCGAGGGCGGCCGGCACGGCTGACGGATCGATATCCTTCATCGCATGACGATCGAACACGCAGAGCGATGCAAACAATCGACATTATTTTCAAGGTAGAATGATGCGCCATTCGCGATTCCGTCACGGCGTCGCGTTTGTCTGCATTCGAACGGAACACGGGGACTTCCTATGAAATTCATCAAACTCATCGGCCTGACGGCGGGTGCTTCGATTGCGCTGGCGTCCGTTGCACTGGCACAGGATATTCCTGTTGCCGTCGCATCATCGATGACCGGCAGCGAATCCGCCTTCGGCCGCCAGTTCAAGAATGGCGCCGAACTCGCCGTCGCCGATATCAACGCCGCCGGCGGCCTGTTGAACAAGAAGCTGGCGCTACAGGTCGGCGATGACGCCTGCGATCCCAAGCAGGCGCGCTCGATTGCCGAGAAATTCGCCAGCGCGCGCATTCCGTTCGTCGCCGGTCACTATTGTTCGTCGTCGTCGATCCCGGCCTCGGAAGCCTATGCCGACGGCAATGTGCTGCAGATCTCGCCGGGCTCGACCAATCCGCTATTCACCGAACGCAAGCTCGCAAATGTGCTGCGCGTCTGCGGCCGCGACGATCAGCAAGGTTTTGTCGCCGGCGAGTACATTGCCAAGACCTACAAGGGCAAGAATATCGCGATCCTGAACGACAAGACGACCTATGGAAAAGGCCTCGCCGACGAGACCAGGAAGGCGCTGAACAAGGCCGGCGTCACCGAGAAGATGTTCGAGAGCTACAACAAGGGTGACAAGGATTTTAATGCTATCGTGTCGCGCCTGAAGCGCGACAATATCGATCTGGTCTATGTGGGCGGCTATCACCAGGAAGCCGGCCTCATCGTGCGCCAGATGCGCGACCAGGGCCTCAAGACGGTGCTGATGGCGGGCGACGCTATCAACGACAAGGAGTTCGCCTCGATCACCGGCCCGGCTGGGGAAGGCACGCTGTTCACCTTCGGCCCCGACCCGCGCAACAAGCCGACCGCCAAGGCGATCGTCGACCGTTTCAAGGCCAAGAACATCGATCCCGAGGGCTACACGCTCTATACCTATGCAGCGTTCCAGGTCTGGTCGCAGGCCGTCGCCAAGGCCGGCACCACCGACACCAAGAAGGTGATGGACACGATCAAGGCCGGCGAATGGGACACTGTGCTCGGCAAGCTGGCCTTCGACGCCAAGGGCGACATCAAGGCGATCGACTACGTCGTCTACAAGTGGGACGCCAAGGGCGACTACGCCGAACTGAAGCAGTAAGCCTGCCGGCCGCACCTCTCCCGCATAGCGAGAGGTGCGGCCGCACAGCGAAAACTATTGCGACGACCTGCCGCAGCCGGACTCACAGGCTGGCCGTTTGCGGCTGAAAATTGCCGATGACTCGGCATCAAAATAAGTTGAGAATGATCCTATCGTTCGGGCGGCCGAATTGCGTTTGTGGCCGAAAACTCTTTGCGAGGATCATCCCCATGAAACCATTGAATGTGATCGGCCTGGCCTTTGCCGCATCGCTGCTCTCAACCGCAGCTTTTGCACAGGACATCAATGTCGCGGTCGCCGGCCCGATGACGGGCGGCGAATCGGCCTTCGGCCGCCAGATGAAGAACGGCGCCGACCAGGCTGTGGCCGATCTCAATGCCGCTGGCGGCGTGCTCGGCAAGAAGCTGGCGCTGCAGGTCGGCGACGATTCCTGCGATCCCAAACAGGCCCGCTCGATCGCCGAGAAGCTAGCAAGCGCCAAGGTGCCGTTCGTTGCCGGCCATTTCTGCTCGTCGTCGTCGATCCCGGCATCGGAAGCCTATGCCGACGGTAACGTGTTGCAGATCACGCCGGCGTCGACCAATCCGCTGTTCACCGAACGCAAGCTCACCAATGTGCTGCGCGTCTGCGGCCGTGACGACCAGCAGGGCCTCGTTGCCGCCGACTACATTGCCAGGAACTTCAAGGGCAAGAACGTCGCGATCCTCAACGACAAGACCACTTACGGCAAGGGTCTCGCCGACGAGACCAAGAAGGCACTCAACAAGGCTGGCTTCACCGAAAAGATGTTCGAGAGCTACACCAAGGGCGACAAGGACTTCAACTCGATCGTCTCGCGCCTGAAGCGCGACAATATCGATCTGGTTTATGTGGGCGGCTATCACCAGGAAGCTGGTCTGATCCTGCGCCAGATGCGCGACCAGGGCCTCAAGACCATATTGATGGCCGGCGATGCCATGAACGACAAGGAATTCGCCTCCATCACCGGCCCCGCGGCAGAAGGCACGCTGTTCACCTTCGGCCCCGACCCGCGCAACAAGCCGACCGCGAAGGCGATCGTCGAGAAGTTCAAGGCCAAGAACATCGATCCGGAAGGCTACACGCTCTACACTTATGCGGCGTTCCAGGTCTGGTCGCAGGCCGTCGCCAAGGCCGGCTCCACCGACACCAAGAAGGTGATGGATGTGATCAAGGCCGGCGAATGGGACACCGTGCTCGGCAAGATGGCGTTTGACGCCAAGGGCGACATCAAGGCGATCGACTATGTCGTCTACAAGTGGGACGCCAAGGGCAACTACACCCAGATCGACGCGAAGGGAACCTGAGGCGCGGCAGCTAAACTCCGTTGCAGCTAGATTCCGTTGTCATCCCCGCGCGTGCGGGGATCCAGTAGACGCAGGCGTTGATGCGTTGTCACCGAGGTCGCGAAATACTGGATCGCCCGGTCAAGCCGGGCGATCCAGCTTGGTCCACGCAGATCTAGCTGTGCCGCGCAGGACGATCGCGGCATCCATCCAGAAACAGCCTGACGGCGGCGGTGACACGCTCGCGCAGCTCCTTCTCCGATTTGACGATCTTGCCACTAAGGACCATGGCTCGCACAGGACCGTCGGCCACCGCGTAAACGAACTGCTCGGCGATGAAGCCGGCATCCCCTGATCGTATCTGTCCGTCGCGCATGGCGTTGGTGAAAATGCCGGCGATCTGCTCTCGCACGTGAAGGCCAGTCCCGTGATAGGCAGACGCCAGTTCCGGGAATTGATGTGCTTCGGCCATCACCAGCCTTTCAAGCGCGATGGCCGCTGGCGCGAGCGCGCGTTTTGAAAGCTCCAGTCCGAGTTTGACCAAGGTCGCTTCGATCGGACCGTCGCGATTGGAGTCGGTGACGGCCGGCTTGAGAAGATCATTCGTCCCCTTCCGGATCACCGCCGCATACAACGCCTCCTTGGAGGCAAAGCGGGCATAGAAGGTCTGCTTCGAGATCCGCGCCGTCGCCGCGATCAGATCGACGCTGATCGCCTCGAAACTCGACTCCAGGAAGAGCCCTCGCGCCACCTCAACGATGTGATCGGTAATGCGCCCGGCTTGTTCCTTCGTCGGTCGCCCGCTGCTTCGTGGCGCGGCTTTGCTCGGCTTGGCCTTGGCAACAGTCATCTTGGCTTTCTCTCCGAGCATTCTCTGCACGCCTCCGGACTGCTTTTACCACCCGGGCCGCACAATCGATCGTTCGATTTCACCGCATATAGGCTTGCGACGGCGCAAGGTAGAGTATAAATAGTACGATATCGTTTGATTAATCTTGTAGAGGTAACGAAAGAGCGGCAGCCCTCGCGGGAATACGGGCTCCAGCGCTTTCGTGATCCGAGGACCAGATATGAGACAGATGACATCGGTTTCCCGAATAGTTGTGCGTACCGCTCTCGCCATATGCCAGATGGCTCTCGTTAGCCCCGTCGCAGCAGCACCAGCCGATCCGAGCGGCACCTGGCTTACGGAGGATGGCCGCGCGCGCATACGCGTCGAGCGATGCGGATCGAAGCAGGAGCAAATTTGCGGCTATATCGTCTGGGCCAAAGAGCCCAACGACGCGAATGGGCAACCATTCAAAGACCTGAACAATCCGGACAAGACGAAGCAATCCCGCCCCGTTCTGGGTCACCAATTGATCATGGGCCTGAAGCTCAACCCGGCGGGGCGCTTCGAAGGCCAGATCTACAATGCAGAGAACGGCAAATCCTACGAGATTTCGCTGTGGCGTGAGGCGATCGACCTGAAGGTCAAGGGCTGCATGATGTCGATTTTCTGCGCCACGCAGACCTGGACTCAAACCACGAATGCCGTGCCCGGACAGTTGGTGGGCATGACAGGCGATCCGAACGGTCCCAGGGCCGACAAGGAGTGGATGCAGACGGCTCAAGCGAAACCGCCAGCGACAACAAGAGCCAGCAAATAGGGGCTGCAGAGCTCCCGTTTCCACGTGGGGCCAGTCCGCTTCGCTTCCTTCGCATTGCCCCAAAATATCTAAACTGGAGTTTGAGATGTACACACTCTCGCGAGTGGACCGTCTGGCGGTCCTCGCGTTCTGCGCTGCCTTGACGGGATGCGCAAGCATAGCACCGGTGCCCTATTCGGACGTCGCTTCGTCGTCCCAACTCACACCGAATCCGTCCGATACGTCCGGTCGTATTCCGTATCGTTACTCCACCACAGTGGACTGGCGCTCCTACAACAAGGTGATCATCGAACCGATCGTGATCTATCGGGGTCCGGACCAGCAGTTCGGCGACATGACCGAAGAAGACAAGACATCGCTTGCCCGCACCATGCAGGCACGTTTCGCGGAGAAGCTGGGCAGTCGCTTTACGCTCGCCAATCAGCGCGCGCCGAACACACTGCGCGTGAGGCTGACCCTGACCGGCGCCGTCAAGACCACGCCGGTGCTCGGCACCTTGTCGCGAATCGACGTCGGGGGCCTCGTCTACAACGGCGTACAGGCGGCCCGCGATGGCGAGGGATCGATGACGGGCTCTGTCATCTATGCCGTCGAGATCTTCGATGCCGCGACCTCCCGCCTACTCAGCGCATTCGTCACCAAGCAATATCCAAAACCGACCAACATCAAGGCAACCGTTGGACCGCTAACTGCGGCAGAAACCGGGATCGACCAGGGCGCAGATGCGCTGCTTGCACAAATGAGATGATGCCACGTCGTATCGGCTTCGTCCCCGTCGCGTGATCAGAGCAACGTCGAACGAGCGTACGATCTCATCTGTTACCAACAAACCGTCGGGTCCCGATAACGACGACACGCCGATGACCAAGAGCCAGCCTCGCAGCCAGGCTCCTGGTCAGATCACGGCTCGATGCACATTGACAGCGATCAGCCATGGATCAGCTTGAACAAGTCAGAAATGATAATTCACACCGACGGTGATCGTTTGAAATTTCTGGGTGCGATCCGGCAAGTCATCCTTTTTGAGGTTCCTGTAGAGATCGGTGTAGAGATATTCGACCTTGGCCGACCAGTTCTGCCGAAAAGCCCATTCAACGCCGCCACCAGCGGTCCAGCCAATGCGCATCTTGTTGATCCCTGCGTCCTTCACCTCTCCGAACGCCATGCCGCCGGTGCCGTAGACGAGCAGATGTGAATCCATGAACGTGACGCCCGCACGACCGCGACCCGTCCCGTAGAATGGCAAACTCACTTCGTTGATGCCATTGCGGCTCGTCTTGAGACCCGAAGCCATGAAGTCGTTTTCGATGCCGACCACGAACCGCGACGAGACCTGATAATTGTAGCCGACCTGAAGGCCGCCAACCACACCATCGGCCTTGCCGCCACTCGTTCCCAGATAGCTATTGAAAGCGTCAGTGCCGCTGAAACCGCCGCCTACACTGGCGCCGGCATAGAAGCCGGTCCACGAAAAGGCCGCCGGCAACACCGGCGCATAGACCGGATCGGCCTTGCGATACGGCAGATCCGCCGCATGCGCGGCGCCCGCGGCAAGGGCGACCGCCAGGACCAAAGCAGAAGTCGTCTTCCAGTTATTCATCGAATTTTCAAGGGTCATGGACCCGGTCTCCCCACATTGCTGATCACCCAAGCCCGAAAATGACCATCGGCCATTAATCAAACTATATCGTACTATTAATCTCGGCCGTCTGAGACTGCAAGCCGAAATGCAAGGCATTGGATGATCGAAGCGCAATTCGGTCGGAGGCTGCGTCGTCAGCCCTGCCGGGCGCCGAAGCCGTCCGATACATCACGATGGATTACATTCCGAAGCGGACGAGACATCGCTTCCCGATCACCGCGCACCCGTACGCGACGCATGAGGCGACGTTGACGGCACGGCCACGAACACATCGGAGCTCGGCCGCTGTCTGGGTTCGATATTGGGGATCTGGTCTAGAACGGTACGCAGGACGCCGTGATGGCGAGGGACCGATGACAGGCTCGGCGATTGATGCGCCTAGCCGAAATTCTGTAGCGCGGGAAACGTCTCCAGCAGCCAGATGCTGGCATTCGACACGGCACCGGTGAGAAACGCGATGCCGGTGATCACCATCAACACGCCCATGGCGCGCTCGACATGGACGAGATGCTTCTTCATGCGCGCGAACACGCTGGAGAATTGCTCAACCATGAAGGCCGCCAGCAGGAACGGAATGCCGAGGCCGAGGGAATAAACCGCGAGCAGCCCTGCGCCCTTGGTCACCGTTGCTTCTGCCGCCGCCACCGACAAGATCGCCGCGAGGATCGGTCCGATGCACGGCGTCCAGCCAAACGCGAAAGCCAGACCCATCACATAGGCGCCCCACAGGCCGACCGGCTTCGGCATGCTCAGGCGTCCCTCGCGCATCAGCAACCCGATGCGCGTCAGGCCGAGGAAGTGCAGACCCATCAGGATGATCAGGATGCCGGCAACGATTGACAGTTCCGCCGCATAGGAGCGGATCACGCTGCCGACCAGGCTGGCGCTGGCACCGAGCGCCACGAACACCGTGGAGAAGCCCAGCACGAACACGGCCGCCGAGATCATCACCGCGCGCTTCGAGGCCGCTTCCTGCTCGTCATCGGCAATATGCTCAATGGTCGCGCCCGTGAGATAGATGAGATAGGGCGGCACCAGCGGCAGCACGCAGGGCGACAGGAATGAGACAATGCCGGCAATCAATGCGGCGGGGATCGTGACATCGGAGATCATGCGGCTAGATGCACCGCTGACATGACGGGATGCAAGCGGGATGGATCAAATGCCCGCCACTTCCGGCTGTTGTGATCGCGCGTGATCGGTTGACCGGGCAGCCCTGCTGCGGTCTGGTCGGGCCAAGAGGGAACCGCCATGAAGAACCTGCTCACCGATATTGCCGGCGTTCGCGTCGGCCACGCCGACGACGCCAGACTGGCCTCCGGTGTCACCACCATCCTGTTCGACCAACCGGCCGTGGCCTCGGTGGACATCCGCGGCGGCGGGCCGGGCACGCGTGAGAGCGCGCTGCTCGACCCGGTGAACACTGTGGACGCCATCCACGGCCTCGCGCTGGCCGGCGGCTCGGCCTTTGGGCTCGAAGCCGGCGGCGGCGTACAGGCCTGGCTCGCCGAACAAGGCCGCGGCTACCAGATCGGCAATGCCGTCATCCCCATCGTGCCAGGCGCGATCCTGTTCGACCTGCTCAATAGCGGCGACAAGGCTTGGGGCCGCTTCCCGCCCTATCGCGATCTCGGCTATGCCGCCGCGGCGGCAGCCAGCGATGACTTCAAGCTCGGCAGCGTCGGCGCAGGGCTCGGCGCCACGACAGTCAACTTCAAGGGGGGCCTCGGTTCGGCCTCCGCCGTCACACCATCGGGCGTGCGCGTCGCCGCACTCGCTGCGGTCAATGCGGTCGGCAGTGTCACGATCGGCGATGGCCCACACTTCTGGGCGGCGCCATTCGAAGTCGGCAAGGAGTTCGGCGGGCACGGCATGCCCGACAAGATGAAACCCGAGATGCTGGAGATGCGTATCAAGGGCGGACCGGCGGCAACGTCGATCGAGAACACGACACTTGCGGTCGTTGTTACCGATGCGATCCTGACCAAGGCGCAGGCACGGCGTCTCGCTATGATGGCGCAGACCGGATTCGCGCGCGCGATCTATCCGGTGCATGCGCCGCTCGATGGCGACATCGTGTTTGCGGCCGCGACGGGCGAGAAGCCGATCGATCCGCTGGTCGGACTCACTGAACTCGGCATGCTCGCAGGCAATGTGATCTCCCGCGCCATCGCGCGCGGTGTGTATGAAGCGACAGCGCTGCCATTTGCCGGCGCGCTTCCGGCGTTTCGCGACCGTCACTAGACGACCGCAACACTGCCGCTCGCGCGTCGCAGGATTGGATGCAGGTACGCTTCTCCGCGCCAGCGTATACATCCACCTGAATTGCAGTACTGGCACAGTAAAAATCGACAACGTTATTGTTAAAAATCCCTTTCGATTGCGAGCGCAAATCAATCGACGCATCTTCCGGCGTGTCCAACAAGGGCACGAACAACAGAGGAGAAACGTCATGAAGAAGATGCTCTACGTCGCAGCCATGGCAACCGCATTGATCAGCGCTCCGGCATTCGCCGGCGGTGGAAAAGGCGTGGCCGTGAATGCGAACGTGCTGACGGGATCGGGCGGCGTGCTCGGCCTGCTCAGCGGCCGCGGCGGCCTGGCGATCAACGCCAATGTCGTCACCGGCAAGGGCGGCGTTCTCGGCGCCGTGCTTGGTCGTGGTGGTCTGCTCGGCGGGCTCGGCGGGCACGGTGGCTGCGGCTGCTAAGAACTGACCTCTGCAACTATTTGTAGCTGAACACCAGAAGCGGACGAACGGGGGACGCCCTGCTCGTCTTCCCACTTCCAGCGACTTTAGAATTTCGACGTCAACGGTTTCGCCGCGTCGTCCGTCCTGGGCTTGCCCAGCTCCGGCGAGAATGTCTTCGTCAGCGACGAGGCGACGATAATGGCCTGGCTTTTCTCGCCGTCGATCAGCGTGCCCCATGTGCGCGACACGTCCATTCCCCACTTCAGATCCTTCATGATCTCGCGCGACATGCCGACCGCCACCGAATAGGTCTGGCTACGGAACGGCGAGTCCAGATATTCCATCGTCGCGTAAGCCGCGCCCGCCGTGAGCGCCAGCTTGGGATCGACCTGCCAGGTAGCTTTCGCCGAATAGATGGTGTCGATTGTGATCGGGGAAATCGGAAACGACGTCTCCGCCGCACGCCGTGAGACCGTAAAATCGAGGGTCAGCGGCTTCAGCCGCCAGGTCAGCGTCGCGTCATACATGGTGCGATTGATATTGCTGAAATCGACATCGTGAAAATAGCCGAATAGTTGCGACACCGATGCGGCTGCCGTGATGGTGTCGCTGTCGTATTTTGCGAACAGAAATGGCTGGATACGCTCGTTGTCGCGGCGATAGCCGAACACGTCGAATTCCTCGGTGTAGCGCCGCGCCGACAGATTCACCGAGACGCCGATCTCGGTCTTGTCGCGGATCACACTCACGCCCGGAATGATCGCACCGCGCCAGTATTGCAGCGGCACCGGTAGAAAATCGGCGAAGATCGCATTGGTCTGGTTGATGGTCGAACGGCCGCCTTCCGCAGTGGCGAACAGTCTGATGCTATTCTGCAGGCTCTCCACCTTGATCGCCTGCAACAGATCGGTGGTGCGCAGATTGTAGGTGTTGACGTCGGCGATGGTCGTGGTCGAACTCAAGCGAAACGCGTCGTCGCCCATCGAACCGCGCAGGATCACCTTGCCCGTCAGCGCCGGCACCAGTTCGGGTGCCGCATAGCGCGTCGCGCTGGCTTCGGCCGCGATGCCCCAGCTCGTTTTGTCCTTGTCGTCCTTCCCGGCAGCCGCAAGCGCAACATCGGTGGCGATGAAGGCACTACCGATCGGCGCGCCGCCGGAGGTGAATTGGGGATTGGTATCATAGCCGCCGCGCAGCCGCAGCGAGCCGAGAAATTCGTCTTCCGCATGCGCGGGAGCGCCGAGCAAATACATACCTGAAACGGCAATAAATACTTTTGTACGCAGCATAACTCACCAGTATTACTTCCAATGCATGGAAGCGTGGCGAGTTATAGTTAGCGAGACATGAAGTTCACGGACCTTGCAGGACATCTGCGACATCGCGTGCGCAGAAACATGCAGCGCGCATAAGCCCCTACCGATCGGCCGCGATCCGCAACCAATCGCGCCGGTAATTGTTTCTATCCAAGAGACATTCGGAGGATTGCGATGCCGTCGAGTGCGATTCGACATCTCGCTTACGATCCGGTGATTCGCGAACTACGCGTCACCTTCACCAGCGGTCGTCGGTATGCTTATGCGCAGGTGCCGCCGGAAGTTCACGCGGCCTTCAGCAGCGCAGCGTCACGCGGCGCGTTCTTCAATCACCGTATTCGTGATCGCTTCGCCTGTCGCGAGCTGACGCGTTCGGGATCGGAACGCAGATCAGGCGCTGATCGCCAGCGTCGACTTCGCATTTGAGATTTGCTGCGCCTGACGCGCGATCATCTTTTCGATCGCGTTATAGGACGAGCTGGCGGTCGATGACGTAGACGACGCCGGGACGGCTGTGGTCGAACTCACCGTCGATCCGTCCGCATATGCGATAGATGTCGTGGTGCTGCCATCAGCATTTACCGTGGTCGTTGTGGTCGAACCAGCAGTGTCAGAGCCACCACTGGATCCACCGCCCATACCGCCGCCGGCGTGATGTGCCTTGCCGCCATTCAGCGCCGGGCTCAGCTCATCGATATTGACCGAGCCATCACCGTTCTTGTCGAGTTCGGCGAATACCTTGTCGGCATTGGCGGTGTTGGTGCCGCCGGCACCGAGCTTCTTCTCGAACTCCGCCTTGCTGATGCCGCCGCTGCCGTCGCTGTCGAGCAGCCCCATCAGTCTGCTCAGCGATTCGGATCGTTTCGCCGAAGAGGCTGCCGTCGCGGGCTGGCTCTGGGCATCGAGCAGCGTGGCCATGGTGCCCGGGGCCAGCTTGTAGGAACTGTTCGTGCTGCTAGTGGCGGAGGTTGCCGTCGATGACGTGGCGCTGGCCGCCGTCGTGCTGGCGACATCGAACGGGCTGGCGGTCTTCTGGGTGACGCCGGTCGTGGTGGTGGTGGCGGCCTTCGACTTCGACTTGGTGAGCGCCTGCAGCGCATCGATCGCGGCTGTGGCGGCAGCAAGGGCTGGCAGCATCGTCAAATTCCTGATCATGCCGCAGCGCGCGGCGTGAATTCCCTGGGGAACACAGAGCAAGCCCCATGCCAGCGAAAAAAGTTCGATAAAACAACGGCCTTGGTCGCACGGGCCGCGCGCGTTTCCCGGCAAATCGTGCCGTTGCGGCAGAATGTGCCGGGACCATCCTGCTGCAGCGCGTTGATGGCGCGGCCGTGGCTGGCGCGTTGCCCGTCCCCCGGCCCCATGTTACGCGAGGCGGTCCATTCGCCGCCGCCCAAAAACGTTCAGGAAAACTCGATGTCCCAGAGCTTCACGCCCCGCCCGCTGGTGATCGCCCCGTCCATTCTGGCGGCTGATTTCGCGAGGCTTGGCGAAGAGGTTCGCGCCGTGGATACCGCCGGCGCCGACTGGATGCATCTCGACGTCATGGACGGCCATTTCGTGCCGAACATTTCCTACGGCCCGGACGTCATCAAGGCGATGCGCCCGCACACAAAAAAGATCTTCGACGCACATCTGATGATCGCACCATGCGATCCCTATCTCGAAGCCTTCGCCAAGGCCGGCTGCGATCACATCACCGTCCATGCCGAGGCGGGCCCGCATCTGCATCGCTCGCTGCAGGCGATCCGCAACCTCGGCAAGAAGGCCGGCGTCTCGCTCAATCCCGGCACGCCCATCTCGGCCATCGAATATGTGATCGATCTCGTCGATCTCGTGCTGGTGATGTCGGTCAATCCCGGCTTCGGCGGCCAGGCCTTCATTCCGTCCGCGCTCGGCAAGATCTCGGACCTGCGCGCGATGACCGCGGGCCGTCCGATCGACATTGAAGTCGATGGCGGTGTGTCCGCTGCAGTCGCCGGGCAACTCGCCGCAGCAGGTGCCAATGCCTTCGTCGCCGGCTCGGCCGTGTTCAAGGGCGGCACGGTGGAGAGCTACAAGGCGAATATCGACGGCATTCGTGCAGCGGCAGCGAATGCCCGCGGCGAGATGGTGTAGCGCTCTCCCGATTCAAATTTCAAACAGCCACGCTTCCGCAGTCTCGCAGCTCAATGAGCCCGAGTTGTGCGGATAGTCTCCCCTCGAAACGTGAGGGGTGGCGGCGCGCCGTGAGGCGCAAAGGGTGGTTTTTGTCGCGATCCGCTCCACCGGAACGCCGGCAAGCTGCAACCGCGCAACGCCTCACGGCGCGCCACCGCGGCGATTTCTGTCCCTGGGGCCGTGCTTCCTGGGACGTGGCCTCTGCAGGTTTCCCCGCTTTGGCCTGTCCCAGTCCAGCCGTTTCCGGCAGAGCCCCGTAGTGGGCCCGGACCGCTACCCAAGGCCTCCCGAGTGCGCGAGGGAACGTCTCCCTCACGCCCGCAGGCGCCGCAATCCAGGTCCCACCTCAAGACGCCTCATGAAGCGCCCCTCGCGAACCCGACAATTCGGATAATAATCCTTTAAGGAATATTGTCAATAGCTGCGAAGACCAATCTGCGCATGAACTTTGCTCCGCGTGGCGCGACCAACCGGGATGACACAGCATTCGATCACCGGCTTTCGCCGCCTCCTGCTCGCTCCCCTGCTCTCGCTCGCCTTGCTGAGCACCGCTCACGCCGGGGATGCCGCCGCGCGCAAAGTGATCGGCTTCTCGCCCGACGGTACGCATTTCGCCTTCGAGCAGTATTCGCAGCTCTATGATGCGACCGAGATCGTCGCCGAGATCCAGGTGATCGACACCCGCACCGACACCTTCGCGAAGGGTACGCCCTTCTCCATTCGCACCAAAGACGATGACGAGCGCGAAGTGGACGCCGTGCGTGCCGAGCTGATGGCCAAGGCCAAGCCGCTGCTGGGCAAGCTTGGTATCACCGAGCCCGGCACACACTTCGCCGGCAAGCCGTCGATGGATCTCGACGAGATCGGCATCTACCAGATGGACCCGAAGCCGCTCGCCACCACGCAGGCCATCACTTTGTCCAATGGCCGCAAGCTGACACTGACGCTCTCCGATCAGGCCCTCGGCAAGGCATCATGCTACGGCGCCGGCGGCCGCGGCACCTTTGGCAGCGCCATCGTCACCGGCATGAAGCTGCAACTGAGCATCGACGGCGCCGTGCCCGTCACGCTGCAGCAGGACAAGCAACTGCCGAAGCGCCGCCGCTGCGTGACCGCCTACGGGATAGCCGAGGTCTATCATCACCAGGCCAAGGACGGCACGCAGACGCTGGCGGTGCTGATCGAGACCGTGGACGCGGACCAGTTTCATGCCGGGCCGAACAGAAGGTTTATGGCGGTGACGGTTAGGCTGGCGAAGCCGTAATTCGGCAGGAAAATCAGTCATCCGGACGCATCTCTGAGGTGGTTTCCCCCGCCCCGATCTGCTAAAGCGCGGCGTACCCCCCAACAGTCAGAGACGTCGATGATCCCTCGCTATACCCGTCCGGAAATGGCCTCCATCTGGGAGCCACAGACCCGCTTCAAGATCTGGTTCGAGATCGAGGCGCATGCCGCCGATGCGCTGG
This sequence comes from Tardiphaga sp. 813_E8_N1_3, assembly GCF_051811025.1. Taxonomy (NCBI): domain Bacteria; kingdom Pseudomonadati; phylum Pseudomonadota; class Alphaproteobacteria; order Hyphomicrobiales; family Nitrobacteraceae; genus Tardiphaga; species Tardiphaga sp. 813_E8_N1_3. Next base: position 1,781,261 of record NZ_JBPWQE010000001.1, on the reverse strand, counting down.
CGGAACTGGGCACCATTCCGAAGGACGCGGCGAAGACGATCTGGGCCAAGGCCAAGGACGCCACGTTCAATGTGGAGCGCATCGACGAGATCGAGCGCGAGACCAAGCATGACGTCATCGCCTTCCTGACCCATCTGGCCGAAATCGTCGGTCCGGAAGCGCGCTTCGTGCATCAGGGCATGACCTCGTCGGACGTGCTCGACACCTGCCTCAACGTGCAGCTCACCCGCTGCGCCGATATCCTGATCGCCGATATCGACCGCCTGCTGGCCGCGCTGAAGACCCGCGCCTTCGAGCACAAGATGACGCCGACCATCGGACGCTCCCACGGCATCCATGCCGAGCCGGTCACCTTCGGCCTCAAGCTCGCTTATGCCTATGCCGAATTCACCCGCAACCGCGAGCGCCTCGTCGCCGCCCGCAAGGAAGTCGCGACCTGCGCCATCTCCGGCGCCGTCGGCACCTTCGCGCAGATCGATCCGCGCGTCGAAGAACATGTCGCGAAAGCGATGGGCCTCGTGCCGGAGCCGATCTCGACCCAGGTGATCCCGCGCGACCGCCACGCGATGTTCTTCGCCACGCTCGGCGTCATCGCCTCGTCGATGGAACGCCTTGCGGTGGAAATCCGCCACATGCAGCGCACGGAAGTGCTGGAAGCCGAGGAGTTCTTCTCCGAGGGGCAGAAGGGTTCGTCGGCGATGCCGCACAAGCGCAACCCGGTGCTGACCGAGAACATCACCGGCCTTGCTCGCATGGTGCGCGCCTATGTGACGCCGGCGCTGGAAAACGTGGTGCTGTGGCACGAGCGCGATATCTCGCACTCCTCCGCCGAACGCATGTTCGGCCCCGACGCCACGGTGACGCTCGACTTCGCGCTCAACCGCATGGCCGGCGTGATCGAGAAACTTCTCGTATACCCCGCCAACATGCAGAAGAATCTCGACCGCCTCGGCGGCCTCGTGCATTCGCAGCGCGTGCTGATCGCACTGACGCAGAAGGGCGCGTCGCGCGAAGACAGCTACAAGCTGGTGCAGCGCAACGCGATGCCGGTGTGGCGCGGCGAAGGCGACTTCCAGACGCTGCTGAAGAACGATCCCGAGGTGAAGAAGTATCTCACCGACGACGAGATCTCCGAGAAGTTCGACCTCGGCTATCACCTCAAGCATGTGGACACGATCTTCAAGCGCGTGTTCGGCGCGAGCTGATCATTCGATGAGCCGCGTCGTCGCCGTATGTCTGCGGCGCGGTCATCACTTCAGCAAGACGCCCAGCCTGAGCATTCGCCTGCTCAGCGGCCTCGGCGTCGAAGGCGACGGCCATATGGGCGCGACGGTCAAACACCGCTACGATCGCCGCCGCGATCCCGCCAGGCCGAACCTGCGCCAGGTGCATCTGATCCCGTCCGAGCTGTTCGACGAATTGCGCGCCAAGGGGTTCACGATCCAGCCCGGCGATCTCGGCGAGAATGTCACCACATCGGGGATCGACCTCGCAGCACTGCCGACCGGCACGCGGCTGCATCTCGGCACGAGTGCCGTGATCGAACTCAGCGGCCTGCGCGAGCCCTGTGTGCTGATGGACCGCTTTCAGCAGGGATTGAAGGCAGCGACGGAGGATCGCGATGCGAATGGCAATGTCATCTGCAAGGCCGGAGTGATGGCGATCGTGGTGTCGGCTGGCGATGTCAGGCCGGAGGACACGATAGGCGTTGAGCTGCCGGAGGGTGAGCAACGGCCATTGGTGCCCGTGTAGCCAACCGCGAGCGCGGTAAGCTCCCTCTCCCCGCATCTTGCGCGGGGAGAGGGTTGGGGTGAGGGGCATGGCATTGCGCTGTCCTATGCGTATCGTTTTCGGATCGAAGATTCCGATCCGAGAGAGCGCAACAGGCGGTGAGCGCGTGCCATGCCCCTCACCCGCCCGGCTTCGCTGCGCTACGCCGGGCGACCTCTCCCCGTAAAGGACGGGGAGAGGTTAAGAGCCGCCGCCCTTCCCGAAAAAGCCCGAATGCCCCTGTCTTGATTGCCAGACCCGCAGCAACTCCGCAGTAACCATCCTCCCCTAGGCTCTCATGATGCCGACGCGTCCCACCATCCTTGTGTTCGACTCCGGTCTCGGCGGCCTCACCGTCCAGCGCGAGATCGCGAAGGCGCGTCCGGATGCCCGCTATGTCTATGTGGCCGATGACGCATTCTTTCCTTACGGCCAGCACACCGAGGAGGCGCTGATCGGCCGTGTCGTGCCGCTGATGGGCGAGCTCATCACCGCACATCGGCCCGACCTCGTCGTCATTGCCTGCAACACCGCCTCGACGCTGGTGCTCACCCATCTCCGCGCCGCCTATGCCGTGCCTTTCGTCGGCACCGTGCCGGCCATCAAGCCGGCCTGCGCGCGCTCGGTCAGCAAGCGCGTCTCCGTGCTCGGCACGTCAGGCACCGTGAAGCGCGAATATACCCAGACGCTGATCCGCGAATTCGGCGGCGGCTGCATCGTTACGCTGGTCGGCTCCGCCGAACTCGCCGCACTGGCGGAAGGCGCACTCGGCGGCCAAGGCATCGACGACGCCGATCTGTTTCGCGAGATCGCGCCCTGCTTCGTGCAGGACGCCGCCGGTGCCCGCACCGACACGATCGTATTGGCTTGTACGCATTACCCGCTGTTGCTCGACCACCTTCATCGCATCGCGCCGTGGCCGGTGGCATGGATCGATCCGGCACCGGCGATCGCACGGCGTGTAGTCGGCCTGATCGGCGATCATCAGCCCGGCGCGACGCCCGGCGATGCCGTGCTGCTCTACACTTCCGGCAAGCGCCACGCCTGGCCGGAAGCACTGGCGCCGTTCTTCGGCGGACAGGTCGCGGCATAGCGAGCGCTCGACTTTCCCTTGCGCGCTGCTAGCCTTGCGGCGCGCCGTTCCGAAAAGAGAACGGCAAAGGGAGACCAGCATGCTCAAGACGAAATTTCTGAAGAATGGCCTTCTCAAGACACTCCTTGTTGGCGCAGCGATCACGGCCTGCGCCGGTGCTGCCAGTGCGCAAGGCATCAAGCGCACGCCGCTGCAGGACGTCAAATATCCCGCCGGCCATCGCATCGTGACGGTCGTGGCTGAACTCGGCCCGAACCAGCTCGCCGGCCGCCATACCCATCCGGGCGTCGATACCGGTTACGTCCTCGATGGCGACGCGACGCTGATCGTCGAGGGCCAGCCGGACAAAGTGCTCAAGACCGGCGATTCCTATGCAGTCCCGGCCGGGATTCCGCATGACGTGAAGACCGGCGACAAGGGCCTGAAGATCATGGCAGTCTATGTCGTCGAAGACGGCAAGCCGGTGGCGACGCCCGCGCCAAAATAACAGGATCCAGTTTGACGATGACGACCCCCGCGCCATTTCACGACCTCAAGCAGAAATGGCGCGAGGGCCGCCCCACTTTCGGAGCTATTGCTACCATCCCGTCGATCCAGACCGTGCGCATCATGGCGCAGTCGCTCGACTGGATCATCGTCGATCTCGAACACGGCCCGATCGATCTCAACACCGCACACGGGATGATCATGGCCACCGCGGGCACGCCTTGCACGCCGCTGGTGCGGATCGCCGCCAACGAGCCGTGGCTGGCGAAAGCGCCGATGGATTTCGGCGCGATGGGCATCAACTTCCCGATGATCAACAGCGCCGACGATGCCTACAAGGCCGCGCGCAGCCTGCGCTATCCGACCCAGGGCGAGCGGCTGTGGGGACCGTTCCACGCGCCGTTCCGTTGGAACACTGGCATGCCCGACTATATGGCACGCGCCGACGACAGCATGATCTGCATGATCACCATCGAGCATATCGACGCGGTGAACCGGATCGGCGAGATCATGGCCACCCCGGGCATCGACATCGCGGTGATCGGCGTCGGCGACCTCGCGACATCCGTCGGCAAACGCGGCCAGCCGGGCGATCCCGAGGTGCAGGCGCTGGTTGCAAAGGCCGAAGCGGGAATCCTCAAGTCAGGCGTGCCGCTGGGCGGCGCGGCGCTGAACGCGGATATGGGCAATGCCATGATCGAGCGGGGCTATGTGGCCCTGGCGCTGGGATTCGACTGGTCACTGTTCCAGCGCGGAATCGCCGCTGGATTCGAGGGCATCAGGCGGTAAAACTGCCCTTTCGAGGTCGTTTTTGCGCCAAAACCGGCCGGATTGGCGCTATAAGCCCGCCAAACGGCAAAAAGCCTGTCTTTCAATTGACATAACCGGGCCTTCACCCTAGAAACCGCCTTGCTCGCGGGCCGTTTTCGGCCCGCGAAGCGTTTCGCACCCGTGGTTCTCCACCCAGCTTTGGGAATGAACCTGTCGGTGCCGAGATTTTCCAGACTCTGGACTGATCACGGTACACAGGAGGGCGCGTCTCCTCACATCCACAAAGAGCCATCGCTTCGCGATGGCTGACAACATCGAGGACGCGATGACAAAGCGTAGTGAAGCTAAATACAAAATCGACCGCCGTATGGGCCAGAACATTTGGGGTCGTCCCAAGTCTCCGGTCAACAAGCGTGAATACGGCCCCGGCCAGCACGGCCAGCGCCGCAAGGGCAAGCTCTCCGACTTCGGCACGCAGCTGCGCGCCAAGCAGAAGCTGAAGGGCTATTACGCCAACATTTCCGAGCGCCAGTTCCACTCCATCTATGTGGAAGCCGGCCGTCTCAAGGGCGACACCGGTGAAAACCTGATCGGCCTGCTCGAGCGCCGCCTCGACACCGTCGTGTATCGCGCCAAGTTCGTCGCCACCATGTTCGCGGCCCGTCAGTTCATCAACCACGGCCACATCAAGGTGAACGGCAAGCGCGTCAACATCGCGAGCTATCTCGTGAAGGTCGGCGACGTCATCGAGATCAAGGAATCCTCCAAGCAGCTCGCTTTCGTGATCGAAGCCAGCCAGCTCGGCGAACGCGACACCCCGGATTACGTCGAAACCGACCACGGCAAGATGACCGCCAAGTTCATCCGCATTCCGCAGCTGTCGGACGTTCCTTTCGCCGTGCAGATGGAACCGCATCTGATCGTCGAATTCTATTCGCGCTAATTTCTGACAGCGCTGACGAGATCAAGGCCCCGGATTTTCCGGGGCCTTTTTTGTTACCCAACTGACGGGTTAAGCTGTCGCACGTAACAACACGGACGTTCTCATGCGCTTCACCCCTGCTCGCCCCGATCCATCACAGCCGCCGGTTCGCATCAATCTGCTGTCGGACACACAGACGAAGCCCACGCCCGCGATGCGCGCGGCGATGGCTGCGGCAGATGTCGGCGATGAGCAGGTCGGCGACGATCCCACGGTGAATGCGCTCTGCGACCGCGTCGCCGAACTGCTCGGCAAGGAAGCCGCCGTGTTCATGCCGTCCGGCACCATGTGCAATGTCGCCGGCCTGCTGGCGCATTGCCGGCCCGGCGACGAGATCCTTGCGCATCGCACCGCGCATATCCTCTCGCGCGAAGGCGGCACCCATGCCGCTCTTGGCGGCTTCCAGATTACCGGGCTCGACGGCGCCGACGGCAAGTTCACGCCAGATGCGCTGCGCGCCGCATTGCATCCGCGCACGCGCTACGAGGCAGCGCAGACCGTGGTCAGCGTCGAACAGACTGCCAATATCGGCGGCGGCACGATCTGGTCGAAATCCGATCTCGAAGCGATCGTCACCATCGCACGTGACCGCGGCCTTGCCACGCATATGGATGGCGCGCGACTAATGAATGCCTGCGTCGCCACCGGTATCGGTGCGAACAGGATGTCCGATGGCTGGGACTCGGTGTGGATCGATTTCAGTAAGGGGCTCGGCGCGCCGATCGGAGCCGTGCTCGCCGGCACGCGCGACTACATTGATGCAGTGTGGCGCTGGAAGCAGGGATTGGGCGGATCGATGCGCCAGGCCGGCATCGTTGCCGCCGCCTGCATCCACGCGCTGGACCATCACGTCGAGCGCCTCGCCGACGATCACACCAATGCGCACGCGCTGGCGCGCGGACTGGCCCAGATCGACGGGATCGCCGTGCAGCAGCCGGAGACCAATCTCGTCTTCTTCGATCCCGCGGGCGCAGGCATCAGCGGTGTTGCTATGGTGAAAGCCTTGCGCGCGAAAGGCGTGCTGCTCGCCACCATGGACGGCCGCATCCGCGCCTGCACGCATCTGGATGTGACGGCCGAAATGATCGAGGAGACGCTGGGATTGATCAGGGAGATCGTGCGAGCGACCTAACCGAGGTTACTGCAGCGCCTCGGCGATGATCTTCCGCACGTCGATCTCCATCCGCACCCGCTGCGACGGTGCCTGCGTCATCACCAGCACGAACATGTCGTTCTTCGGATCGACCCAGAAGAACGTGCCGCCAACGCCGTCCCAGCGATATTCGCCGACTGGGCCGGGCTCGCTCGCGAGCTCCTTGGTGCGCACCGCGAAACCAAGGCCGAAGCCGCTGCCGGCGCCCGGGAAATAATAATAATCACGTTTCACGCCGCTCTGCGGGCCGACGTGATCGCGCGTCATCTCTGCCACTGTTTCCGGTTTGAGATCGCGCTTGCCGTCAAGCGTGCCGCCATTGAGCAGCATCTGCAGGAAGCGCGCATAGTCCGAGATCGTGCCGACCAGACCGGAGCCCCCCGCCTCCCATTGCATGACCTCGGCGGGATCGTGCATGCCGATCACCGGCCCGACCATGCGATCGGACGGGAAAGGTTCGGCGACACGCACCCGATGCCGCAGGTCGGTGATGTAGAACGACGTATCTGTCATCCCCAGCGGATCGAACAGCCGGCTCTTGAGGAAATGGGACAGCGACTGGCCGGACACCACTTCGATGACGCGGCCGAGAATGTCGGTGGAATGGCCGTAGTCCCACAGCGTGCCGGGCTGCTCGGCGAGCGGAAGCTGCGCGATGCGGTCGGCCCAGGAGGCATTGTCCCAGTCGCGGCCGAAGATATCGAGCTGCGCATAACGTTTCCGCGCGGGATCGTCGCCATAGAAACCGTAGGTGATGCCCGATGTGTGCTTGAGCAAGTCGGCGATGGTGATCGGCCGCTGCAGCGGCACGAGGCCGAATGTCGCGTGTTCGTCGCCACCGTTGGTGTCGACGCCCACCTTGGTCTTCGCGAAGGCCGGAATATATTTCGCGACGGGATCGTCGAGGCGCAGTTTGCCGTCCTCGACCAGCATCATGGCGGCTACCGAGGTGATCGGCTTCGACATCGAATACAGCCGGAAGATCGCATCCCTCGTCATCGGGTGGCCGCTGTCGAGATTTCCGAATGCCTCCGAATAGACCGGCTTGCCGTGCTGTTGCACCAACACCACCGCGCCGGGAATCTTGCGCTCCGCGACCATGTCGAGAAAGTAGCGATCGAGCGCCAGCAGCTTTTCGGCAGAAAATTCGCGCGCGATGGATTGCGGTTTTTCGGCCCTGGCCGGCGACGAAGGCACGATAACGGTGCCGACGCAGCAGAGCGCCAGCAGCAGGATTGCGGCGCGCCTATTTCTCCAGCGCTTCATAGACCAACAGCTTCAAAGACCTTTGAATGCGCTGTCGCTCCGACGGCGTCTGCTCAAGCAGAATGAAGAAGAAATCCTGCTTGGGATCGATGATGAAATAGCAGCCGCTGGCGCCGTCCCATTTCAATTCGCCGAGCGATCCCGGCGGCGGCGGCTTGGCATTGCCGGGATCGGTGCGCACCGCGAAGCCATAGCCGAAGCCGAAACCGTCGCCGGGGAAATACAGATAGTCACGACCGACCCCGGAGTCCTTGCCGATATGATCGGTGGTCATATCCTTGAACGTCGCCGCGCTCATGAAGCGTTTGCCGTCATATTCGCCGCCGTTCAGCAGCATCTGCGCGAACTTCGTGTAATCCGCCAGTGTCGAGACCATGCCGCCGCTGCCGGACTCCCATTTCTGATAGGTATCGGGGCGCCCCTGTCGTCCGGTGCGGAAATCGCGGTCCCAGGCCATCGGCTTGGCGAGCATGACTTCCTTCGACTTTTCCTTCACGAAGAAGCCGGTGTCCTTCATACCGAGCGGTCCGAGGAACGCCTGCTCCTCGTAACCGAGCAGCGACTTGCCGGTGACCACTTCAATCACGCGGCCGAGAATGTCGGTGGAATGGCCGTAGTCCCACATGGTGCCGGGCTGGTGTTCGAGCGGCAGTTGCGCGATGCGGTCGGCGAATTCCTTGTTGTCGAAATCACCGCTGTAGATATCGGCATTGCCATAGGCGCGGCGGACCATGCTCTCGCCATAGAAACCGTAGGGGATGCCGGACGTGTGCAGCAGCAGGTCGCGGATCGTCACCGGGCGGCTGGGCGCGACGATGTCCAGCGCCTTCTCGCCATTCTCCAGTTTCTTCTCGACGCCGACTTTGGCCTTCGCAAACGATGGAATGTAATGCGAGACGGGATCGTCGAGCTTCAGCTTGCCCTGATCGATCAGCATCATCGCCGCAAAGGATGTGATCGGCTTCGACATGGAATGCAGCCGGAAGATCGTGTCGTCGGTCATCGGTTGCTTGGTGTCGGGATCGCGGACACCGAAGAATTCCTTGTAGACCGGCTTGCCGTGCTGCTGGATCAGGACAATGGCGCCCGGAATCTTGCCGTCGGCGATCTGCTTGCGGAAGAACTCGCCGATCTTCGCCAGCTTCTCCTGCGAGAATTTTGCGCCGGCGGGAATGTCGAATGTGCCTTCGGAAGCAAAGCGATCCTGGGCGAGGACGGGCGATCCGGCGAGCAACAGCGCTCCGCAGAGCAGCGCGCGTAGTCTGTGCCGCAAATTCATCGCCGCTCCCTTTGCCTGATCAGAGGAGTGTAACGGCGGGGCGTTCTCAGACAAGGGGAAGTGCGCGTGCGAGCGCGAGGCGATGCAGGTCCGCCGACGGCTCTGAAAAACAGCAGAAGGTGACGGAAGTCACCACCGGTGCGTCCTTCAGCGTCTGGATGACTGAGCCGACGGCGATGGGAGCCGCACGCGCGGCCGGAAAGCCGTAGACGCCGGTGGAGATGGCCGAGAACGCAACGGAGGCCAGACCATGCGCCTGACACAACATCAGCGCCCGTCGGTAACAGGACGCCAGCGCCTCATCCTCGCCGCTCCGGCCACCATGCCAGACGGGACCGACCGCATGGATCACATGCGCTGCCGGTAATTTGTAACCTTTGGTGATTTTGGCATCGCCGGTCTCGCAACCCTTGAGGGGGCGGCATTCGGCGAGCAAGTCGGGGCCGGCAGCCCGATGGATAGCGCCGTCCACGCCGCCGCCTCCGAGAAGCGACGCATTGGCCGCGTTGACGATGGCGTCAACGCGGAGAGTCGTGATGTCGGCTACGACGATGTCCAGCGTCGCCGTGCCTATTTGTCGACTTGAAATCAGGCCGAGGCCGGGGCGGCGATCACGCCCTTCTCGGCCAACAGGCTCTGCAACTCGCCAGCCTGGAACATCTCGCGGATGATGTCGCAGCCGCCGACGAATTCGCCCTTCACATAGAGCTGCGGAATGGTCGGCCAGTTCGAATAGGTCTTGATGCCGTCGCGCAGATCGGCGGATTCGAGAACGTTGAGGCCCTTGTAGCCGACGCCCACGTGATCGAGGATCTGGACCACCTGGCCCGAGAAACCGCACTGCGGAAATTGCGGCGTGCCCTTCATGAACAGCACCACGTCGTTGGTCTTCACTTCGTTCTCGATGAATTGCTCAATGCTCATGATCGCGTCCTTGTTGCGGCCAGCCATCGGGCGAACCGCCCGGTCAGACTTGTCATATATGTAGCCGAATCCGTTCCGCATCCCAAGTCTTATGGACGTGATCAAGAGCCTGAAATCACAGGCGTTGGGGCTTATTGCCGGCCCGCCACGGTCACTTTTCCGCAGTTTTTGCCAAGTCCGGTCCGGCCAAAGATCATATGACGACAGGCCTTTTATAACCAATCCGACGACCTATTTAGGACAGGCTGCTCGGGAACCCATCACCAAGAGCAACGTTCTCTCCAAAATCGGAGACTTTCGTGACGAATCCAGCTTCCGCCGCGAGTTCAGGCATGAGTTCAGGTACCGCGTCCCTTGCGTCCGAAACCGCTCTCGCAGGCTCTCTGGCCCAAAGACTGGGTAACGCCTTCCTGACGGTCCGCCACGAAACCGAACGCCGCGCCGCGCCGCTCTCCCCGGAAGACCAGCTGGTGCAGTCGATGCCCGACGCCAGCCCGGCGAAGTGGCACCGCGCCCATGTGACCTGGTTCTGGGAGCAATTCCTGCTCTCCGATCATGCGCCGGGCTACAAGGTCTATCACCCCGATTACGCCTATCTGTTCAATTCCTATTATGTCTCCGCCGGCCCGCGCCACGCCCGCGCGCAGCGCGGCCATCTCACCCGGCCCGGCGCCGACGAAGTCACCGCCTATCGCAAGCACGTCGATGCGGCGGTCATCAAATTTTTCAACGAGACGTCGGACGAGAAGCTGACCTCGCTGATCCCGCTGCTCGAAGTCGGCTTCAATCACGAGCAGCAGCATCAGGAGCTGATGCTCACCGACATCCTGCATGCCTTCGCGCAGAACCCGATCCCGCCGGCCTATGACGCCGACTGGCGTTTTCCTGCATCCAACACATCAGGCGATGCGTGGCTGACGCTGACCGAGGGCATCCATACCATCGGCCACCAGAGCGAGAGCTTCCACTTCGACAACGAGAAGCCCGCGCATCGCGCCCTCGTCGGCCCGGTGAAGCTCGCGCGCAATCTCGTCACCAACCGCGAATGGCTCGCCTTTATGGAAGCCGGTGGCTATGAGGAAGCCACGCTGTGGCTGATGGATGGCTTTGCCGCCGCCGCCCGCGAGGAATGGCAGGCACCCGGCCACTGGCGCAAGGTCAACGGCGCGTGGCAGATCATGACCCTCGCCGGCTTGCAGCCGATTGATCTCGACGCGCCGGTCTGTCACGTCAGCTATTACGAATGCGACGCCTTTTCCCGCTGGAGCGGCAAGCATCTGCCGACAGAAATGGAATGGGAAGTCGCGGCCCGTGCCGGCCAGCTCAACGACGCCTTCGGCATCGTCTGGCAATGGACGCGCTCAGCTTACGCGGCCTATCCGGGCTACCGCGCCATCGAAGGCGCGCTCGGTGAATACAACGGCAAGTTCATGATCAATCAGCTGGTGTTGCGCGGCTCGTCGCTGGCAACACCGGACGATCACAGCCGCGTCACCTATCGCAATTTCTTCTATCCCCACCATCGCTGGCAATTCACGGGCCTGCGGCTGGCCGATTACGGCAGCTGATTTCCTGACATCACGGCGCTTGAAAGCGTTGAGGAGAATGACATGAACGTTCATGCGCCGTTGGCACTGTCCCTGTTGAATGCCTCGGCATCCGCATTTGCCGCAGATGTCGCCGAAGCCCTGTCGCAGCAGCCCAAGAAGCTGTCGCCGAAATACTTCTATGACGAAGCCGGCTCGGAGCTGTTCGAACAGATCACCAGGCTGCCGGAATATTACCCGACCCGCACCGAGCTCGGCATTCTCCGCTCGCGCGGCAAGGACATCAACGCGATCATCCCCAGGAATGCTGCTTTGATCGAATTTGGCGCCGGCGCCACCACCAAGGTCCGATTGCTGCTGGATGAATGCGACGTCGGCGCCTATGCGCCGGTCGATATCTCAGGCGACTTCCTGCAGGCGCAGGCAGCCGAGCTGCGCAAGGATTTCCCGGGCCTGAAGGTGCTGCCGGTGAATGCCGATTTCACCGCGCCGTTCGACCTTCCCGCCGATATCCGGATGATGCCGAAGGTCGGCTTCTTCCCGGGCTCGACGCTCGGCAATTTCGAGCCGCACGAAGCCTGCGCCTTTCTGCGCTCGGCCCGAGCCATTCTCGGCAAGGACGCCTTGATGCTGATCGGCATCGACCTGGAGAAGGACGAGAAGCTGCTGCACGCCGCCTATAATGATGCGGCAGGGGTCACCGGTAAGTTCAACATGAATGTGCTGGTGCGTATCAACCGCGAACTCGGCGGCGATTTTGATCTATCGGCTTTCACCCATCGCGCGATCTACAACAAGGAGCGGCACCGCATCGAGATGCACCTGATCGCCAGGAAGCCGCAAATCGTGCATGTGCTCGGTCGCAGCTTCGCGTTCCGTGCCGGCGAAAGCATCCACACCGAGAGCAGCTACAAATACAGCATCGAGCGTTTCGCAGCGCTGGCCCGCGGTTCGGGCTGGGAGCCGAAGGCGTCATGGACTGACGCGGACAAGCACTTCTCGGTGCATGCGCTGATGGCGGTGGAGTAAAAGGCTGCTCCACGCTCAGCCCTCATCCCAGCCTAAACCCGAGTGGGTTTAGGCGAGAGGAGCGCGCTCTTGCGCGCGTCTCGAAGAATGGCGGCAGGCTCATGTGCCCCACAACTCATGGTTCAAGACGGCGCCAAATAGCACCCCTCACCATGAGGACTGAGCTTTACGCCTCCGGCACACCCGTCTGCAGCGCCAGCGCGTGCAGAACGCCGCCCATCTGGCCTTTCAGCGACTGATAGACGATCTGGTGCTGGGCGACGCGGGATTTGCCGCGGAAGGATTCCGAGATCACGGTTGCTGCGTAATGGTCGCCGTCGCCGGCCAGATCACGGATCGTCACCTGCGCGTCGGGAATCGCGGCCTTGATCATGGTCTCGATATCGCGGGCGTCCATCGGCATTAATCGGGTCTCCAGAAAGGTTCGAATCGCGGCCAGTCGGCGCCGCCTCGGATTGCAAGCCTATCCCGGCTGGCGCATGACGTCACGGCTTTCTGACGATAATCCCTCGCGGCCCCCTTTTAAAGGCCGGAGGGATCGCACATCTGAGGGAGTGAACCATGACCGTCACAAGGGTTTGACCATGAAGCTTCCCGGCCCTGACCACCCGATCACCATCGCACCCGCTGGCAAACACATCCGCGTTTCTGCCGGGGGCATAGTGATCGCCGACACGACCAATGCCCTGACCCTCAAGGAGGCCAGCTACCCCGCAGTGGTGTATATCCCCCGCACGGACGCCAATATGGACGCGGTATCGCGCACCGACCGTGTGACGCATTGCCCATACAAGGGCGACGCGAATTATTACAGCATCAAGACATCAGACAAGGTGCTGGACAACGCGATCTGGACCTATGAGGCGCCGTTTCCGGCGATGGCCGAGATCAAGGATTATCTGGCATTTTATCCAGACAAGGTGAAAATCGAGGAAGTACCCGCTTGATCCTCGGCTGATTGCCGAAGCGGCTTTCGACATTTATCATGACGGCGCGCATCGCTGATGCGCCCGGCGACGCCTGTTGCGCGCGGAAGCGAGGGGGCTCGCCGTTTACATGTCAGACCGTAACGCTGCGCTGGATCGCGCCCGCACCTTTGTCACGCTGCTCGTGCTGGCGAACCACGCCGCGGTCGCTTACACCGCCTTCGGGCGCTATTACCCGAACCACTATCTGTGGTCGACGGCGCCGATCGTCGACAGCCAGCGCTGGATCGGCTTCAACATCCTCACGCTGTTCAACGACACCTTCTTCATGTGTCTGATGTTCATGCTGTCGGGCCTGTTCGTGTGGCCGAGCCTGAAGCGCAAGGGCATCGGCGACTTCCTGCGCGACCGCGCGCTCCGCCTCGGTCTGCCCTTCCTGGCGATGATCTTCGTGCTGATGCCGATCGCCTATTACGCGTCGTTCAGCTTGTCGACGCACAAGACCGGCTTTGTCGAATTCTACCTCAACAATTTCAAACAGGGCCAATGGTTTGCCGGCCCCGGCTGGTTCATCTGGTATCTGCTGTTTCTCGATCTCGTCGCGATCCCGGCCTTCCTGCTCGCGCCGCGACTGGTGGACGGCATCAACCGGCTATCGATCCGTGCCTTCGAACGACCATGGTTGTTCGCCGCCGCGCTCGCCGTCATCGCTGTGATCTCCTATGTGCCGTTCCTGTTTACGGTCGGCGCTGTGCGCTGGTTCAGCTGGGGGCCGTTGCAGGTCCAGTTCAGCCGCATGGCGATCTATGGCGTGTTCTTCTTCGCCGGCATGGGCATTGGTGCCGCCAATATCGACCAGGGTCTGCTGGCCCGCACCGGCGCGCTGGCGCGGCAATGGCTGTGGTGGACCATCGCCGCTGCCGCCTCCTTTGGCTCGCTCGCTTATCTCGTCAACTTCCGCCGCATGAAGCTCGCCAATCTCACCGGCGCGCCGCCGTTCTGGTGGCAATTCAGCTATGGCATGATCTATGCGCTCGCCTGCACGCTGATCTGCCTTGCGGTGCTGGCATTGTTCCTGCGCTTTGGCCAGCGCGAGAAGAGCATCTTCGACCCGCTGCGCGGCGATGCCTATGGCATCTTCGTGCTACACTACATCCCGATGCTGTGGCTGCAATATGCGCTGCTGAACGCGCCGCTCGGCGCCGGATCGAAGGCGCTGATCGCCTTCGCTGGCACGCTGGCGGCGAGCTGGGCGGCGACGCGCGCGTTGCGCGCGATCCCGGGTATGAAGCGAATTCTATAGCCGCGCGCATCGAGGCGACGCTTCCAAAATCAGACATGAAGCAAACTATGCAGGAGACCAGCATGCCCGCGCGCAACGGCGACAAGGCGATCAATCTTCTTTTCAATGTCACGCCGGCGCTGTTCGATGACTATCGCGATCCCATTCGCGATGCGCTCCAACGCCGAAACATCGAAGCACGAACCGGTGTTATTGGCGATATCGCACCTGCTGATGTCGACTACATCATCCACGCAACCGGTGGTCCCATCACCGATTTCAGCCCTTACGTGAATACGCGCGCCGTATTGAGCCTCTGGGCAGGCGTCGAGAAAATCGTGGGCAATGCGACGCTGACGCAACCTTTGTGCCGCATGGTCGATGACGGTCTCCGGCAGGGCATGGTCGAATGGGTCGTGGGTCACGTGCTGCGCGCCCATCTCGGGACGGATCGCTATGTCTGCCAAAAGCCGCGGACATGGGAGCAGCACGTTCCGCCGCTTGCCAGCGATCGCTCGGTCACCGTGCTTGGTCTCGGCGAGTTGGGATCAGCTGCGGCAACGGCGCTTGTGCAACTCGGTTTTCGCGTGACCGGATGGAGTCGCAGCGCGCACGAGGTCTCGGGCGTCCGCTGCCTCGCGGGATCGGAGAACCTGCCGAAGGCGCTGGCCTCGGCGGAAATCCTCGTGGGGCTGCTGCCCCAGACGCCGGAGACCATCGATCTCCTGAATGCCGAACGGCTCGCGCTTCTGCCCAAGGGAAGTTTCATCCTGAATGCCGGACGCGGCACACTGATCGACGATGACGCCCTCATCGCAGCGCTCGACAGCGGACAGGTGGCCCAAGCTACGCTGGATGTCTTCCGCACCGAGCCGGTACCATCAGGCCATCCGTTCTGGTCGCATCCGGGGGTGACGATCTCGCCCCACATCGCAGCAGCAACGCGTGTTGCATCGGCGGCCGAAAACATCGCCGACAATATCGCACGCGCGGAAAGCGGCACGCCGCTGATGAATTTGGTCGATCGGACGCTGAGCTATTGAGACGTTGGTGTGGCGCCTGCGCGATCGCGTCAGAGATCGACGACCACATCGCCCTCCGGCCGGGCGCAGCAGATCAGCACATTGCCGGCCGCCGGCGCATCGACGGGATCCGGCTGATACGTGATTGTCCCGGCCACAAGCCCGCTTTCGCAGGAGTGACAGACGCCCGTGCGGCACGACCACCGCACCGGCACGTCGCACGCTTCGGCAAGCTCGAGCAGGTTCTGAAACGCCGGCCCCCAATGCACATTCAGGCCGCTTCGCGCGAACGACACCAGCGGTCCCTCGCCTGTGGGCCCTTCCGGCAGATGCGGCGGCCGCTGCGGAGAGGCGGCGATACCCGGAGTGCTTGAAGGACCGGCGCCGAACAGCTCGGCATGGATACGGGTTTTGGCAACGCCCCAGGCTGCAAGCCCCGCGCTCAGTTCGCTGATAAAAGCCGACGGCCCGCAAATGAAGAAGTCAGCGTCGCGCGGGATGTTGAGCTCGCGCAGCACTGCCATGTCCAGATGTCCCTGGGCATCGAAATCCGCACCTAATCTGTCTGCAGGATCGGGCGCGCTATAGCGGATGTGGCGATGGCCGTGCGCCAAGGCCTTGAGCATCGCTTTTGCCTCCTGGGCAAACGGATGCTCGCGTCCATGGCGGGCGCCGTGGAGCCACCAGATATGTCGCGGCGACGCCTCGGCCGCCAATGCGTGCAGCATCGCCATGACAGGCGTCACTCCGACTCCGGCGCTCAGCAGCACGACCGGACCATCGCCCGGCCGAAGTGTGAAGCTGCCGCGCGGCGCACTCACTTCCAGCACGTCGCCGATTTGCACGTTCTCGTCGATATAGCCGCTCGCGGCGCCATGCGGCTCGTGCTTGACGCTGATACGATAGCAGCGGTCGCTGGGTTCGCCGGACAGCGAATAGCTGCGCAGCAGCGCCGGCGTGCCCGGCGCAAGACCAAGGCGCAATACGACGAACTGGCCGGGAAGCGCCGCCGCCAGCGGACGTTGATCCGCCGATTCAAGCTCGAGGGACATCACGCTGCTGCTTTCGCTGACCTTGCGCGACACGCGTAGCGGACGGAAGCCGGCCCAGGCCGGTGGCGTAGACGCCGGACCAAGCCCGGCATTTCCCGTCGCTCCGCCATTGTCCTCTTGCGCGAGCAGCGCCTCGAAGGATCCGCGCCAGCCTGCGCTGAGCGCGGGAATGCGCAGCGCGCGAAGAAGCTCGCTGCGGGGGTGACCGGGCCTGTAAAGCAGCGCGTCGATCTCTGCGACACTCATGCGCTCAGCACCGGCCGTGACCTGAACGATCTCGTCGCCGGCCCCGACCTCGCCTTCCTCGATGACGCGCAGATAGAAACCGGGCCTGCCGCGCGCAACCAGCAGCGCGGCCATTTGCGGCTCATTCATGCGGATGCCCACGCGATAACAGGTGACGCGCGGCTGCGTCACTTCGAACAACGCACTGCCGATCCGGTAGCGGTCCCCGATACAGACCTCGCGGTCTGTCAGGCCGTCGACCGTAAAATTCTCGCCGAATTGTCCATAGCTGAAATCATTGCGGCCGAGTTCGCTTTGCCAGAAGCGATAGGAGTCCATTTGATAGACGAACACCGCGCGGTGCTCGCCACCATGTCCGGCCAGATCGCCCTGCCCGTCGCCGTCAATATTGAGGCGGCGGACCATGCGCCGGCCCTGAACCGGCGCTTTCCAGATCGCGGTGTGAACAGTCTTGCCTTGCCACGGGATATCGCGCGGCAGGCCCACATTGACCGAAAGCAAGCGAGCCATGACGTCGTCTCCCCGCGACTGCAGGATGCAGTCTAGCATCGCCACCTTCGCCGCCAACGCCGCTCTCGCAGATTTTTCTGCCCGGCTTTCAGAAGCGGAACCGCAAGCCCACCGTTGGAGCGATGTTGTTGCGCTGGAGAAAGCCAGAGGCCAATCCGCCACTCACCTGCGTGAACATGATGCCCGAATAGAGGTCCCACTTCGGCGCAAACCGCCAATCGACAGCGGCAGAAATCCCGTCGAACGTTCCGGCGCATTGCGCATGCTCGGTGCCCGAACAGGGGGCGAGGCCCCCGGCGGCGGTGCCGAAGAAGGAGTTCTGGATATAATGATAATAGGCGCCGATCACATCTAGATTTTCAGTCACAGCGTATTTTCCGCCCACCCACATCACCTGGAACGTCTTGTTTCCCAGACCATTCATACCGAATGCAGTGTTGTTGATATTCGTGTTGTTGAATCCCGCGCAGCCCTGACAAACAAAGTCACCTGCAATCGTGGTAAAGGCTGTCTGCGGATTGCTCGGCGCTGCATATCGAATATGTTCGTAACCCGAGTAGAGCTTCAGCGGTCCATTGGTGTATTTCGCGACCAGCATCACGGCTTCATTGTCGGAGATCGTCGCTGTCAGAGTCTGCGGCAAGAACGGCGGTATCGGCACCCCGTTGGCGTTGTTGCTTCCCGGCGCAAGTGCGAGCGACACTGAATCCCTGACAAAGCTGTAAATCACGTCGATCGAAAGCACGCCGGTGCCCAACGATCGGATGTCGCCTCCGACTTGGAACTGATACGCACCATTTGAGCCATTGTTGTCGGCGTAGCCGCCGAACTGCCATAGCGCAGCCGCGCGGAATTGACCGACATTGACCTTATATTTCAACGACGTCGAGTTTCTACAGTTCTCGGTGTTGCCACCGCCGCATGTGATTCCCTGAAAGCCGATAGGGGAGAAGGCGTAGGAGCCGCCGAAGGGATCGTAATCGAAGACAGCGTCAAGGGTCAGTGAGTTCTGTCTGAAAACTGTCAGAGTGCCGTAGGTTGGAGAACTGACGCCGACATAACCGACGCCGTTGTACCACTGCCCTGCCCGGCTGGAATCGGAGAACGCGGTTGCGAGGTTTTGCGGGACGCCGGCATTTGCAGCGACCGATCCCGGCCCATTCGATAGTCGCAACGAGTACGGGTCGAAACCCGCATCGACAGCAAAGACACCGGAGACGTCGCCGCCGATCGGCAGGGCTCCTTTGACGCCAATGGTGGAATTGCTCAAACCGTTGGGAGCAAGGCTCCAGCGCGGCGAATTGTTCTGTTTCTGGATCAGGTATGAGGCTCCGACAGCGGATCGCGGATCCCACGATGCGCCATGGCTCTGCCAGCCGCCCCCCATGTCGATCGTGCCGTAGACCGTGATGCCGTGCCAGGTTAGCTGGCAATCCGTGCTGATGAAGTCCCGGCCATCGGCGCAGGCCCTCGGCAGGGAAGTCGTCGTTGCCGCAGGAGTTCCGTTCGCGGCAATGTCGGCGGCCAACGCGGTCCCCTGGAAGCAGGCGCCAGTGGCTGCAATGATCAAAGCAGCAGGCAATGTCGAGCTTCGCACTCCGAGCCTCCCGTTAGCTCCGTGCAAATTATGCCTGTAAAGCGCCGGGCGGCAAGTACGAGAAAAACTACCTATCGGTGAATGAAGGTAATTTCGATACGATTTGCAGCCGCGCCACATTGGCCCGGACAACTGCGCTCGAACGTCATCGCTATTGTCGCCCGGCCTGACCGGGCGACAATAGCTGAGAGCGATGTCGCTTACGCCTTGCCGCTCATGTAGTTCGGCAACCAGCTCTCATGGGCATGCACGAGCGCCTTGATATCAACGGCACGCTCGCCGGCAATGGCCACGGCATGGCCGCCAGTCTTGCCGATCTGCACGCAGGGCACGCCAACATTCTTCAGCTTCGACAGCACGGTCAGCAACTGATCTTCCGCGACGGTCACGATGTAGCGCGCCTGATCCTCGCCGAACCAAAATGCGTGCGGCACCGTCGATGACGGCGCGGCATCGAGCTTGGCACCGATGCCGGAGGCCATCGCCATTTCGGTGAGCGCCACCAGCAAGCCACCATCGGCAATGTCATGCACGGCGGTCGCGGTGCCCGCATGGATCATGCCGCGCACCACGTCGCCGTTGCGCTTCTCGGTAGCGAGGTCGACCGGCGGCGGAGCGCCCTCTTCCTTGCCACAGATGTCGCGCAGATAGACCGACTGGCCGAGCCAGCCCTTCGTTTCGCCGATCAGCAGGATCGCTTCACCGGGCTTCTTGAACGCCAGCGTCGCGGACTTGGTGAAATCGTCGAGCACACCGACGCCGCCGATCGACGGCGTTGGCAGAATGCCGCGACCGTTGGTCTCGTTGTAGAGCGAGACGTTGCCGGACACGATCGGGAAGTCGAGCGTAATGCAGGCTTCCGCGATGCCCTTCAGGCAGCCCACGAGCTGGCCCATGATCTCGGGCCGCTCCGGATTGCCGAAGTTGAGATTGTCAGTCACCGCTAGCGGCTTGCCGCCCACGGCAGTGATGTTGCGCCAGGCTTCGGCGACGGCCTGCTTGCCGCCCTCGACCGGATCTGCCTCGCAATAGCGCGGCGTGACGTCGACCGACATCGCCAGACCCTTGGGGCCGTCCTCGATGCGCACCACCGCGGCGTCGCCGCCGGGGCGCTGCACGGTGTTGCCGAGAATGACGTGGTCATACTGCTCCCACACCCAGCGCTTCGAGCACAGTTCGGGCGTACCGATCAGCTTCTCCAGTGCATCCGGGATCGACGACGGCGCGGCGATGTCGCGCGCATGCACGACAGGCAGTACCGGCGACGGCACATGCGGACGGTCATAGAGCGGCGCCTCATCGCCGAGCTCCTTGATCGGCAGATCGGCCATCACCTTGCCGCCGTGCTTGACGACGAAGCGCAGCGTCGGCGTGGTGTAGCCGACGATGGCGAAGTCGAGGCCCCACTTCCGGAAGATATCCTCGGCCTGCTTTTCCTTCTCGGGCTTCAGCACCATGAGCATGCGCTCCTGGCTCTCCGAGAGCATCATCTCGTAAGCGGTCATGCCCTCTTCTCGGGTCGGCACCGCATCGAGATTGAGTTCGACGCCGAGGTCGCCCTTGGCGCCCATTTCGACGGCCGAGCATGTGAGACCCGCCGCGCCCATGTCCTGGATCGCGATCACGCAATCGGCGGCCATGATTTCAAGGCAGGCTTCCAGCAGCAGTTTTTCGGCGAAGGGATCGCCGACCTGCACGGTGGGACGCTTCTCTTCGGAATCCTCATCGAATTCGGCAGAGGCCATCGACGCGCCGTGAATACCGTCGCGCCCCGTTTTGGAGCCGAGATAGACGATCGGCATGTTCACGCCGGACGCGGCGGCGAGGAAGATCTTGTCGGCATCGGCGAGGCCGACAGCCATCGCGTTCACGAGATTGTTGCCGTCATAGCGGGTGTGGAAACGCGTCTGGCCGCCAACGGTGGGCACGCCGAACGAATTGCCGTAGCCGCCGACGCCGGCGACGACGCCCGACACGAGGTGGCGGGTCTTCGGATGTTCCGGCGCGCCGAACGACAGCGCGTTCAAACAGGCGATCGGACGCGCGCCCATGGTGAAGACGTCGCGCAGGATGCCGCCGACGCCCGTGGTCGCGCCCTGATAGGGCTCGATATAGCTCGGATGGTTGTGGCTCTCCATCTTGAAGACGATGGCCTGATTGTCGCCGATATCGATCACGCCGGCATTCTCGCCCGGCCCCTGCAGCACCCACGGCGCCTTGGTCGGCAGCCCCTTCAGATGGATGCGCGAGGATTTGTACGAGCAATGCTCGTTCCACATGGCCGAGAAGATGCCGAGTTCGGTGAAAGTCGGCTCCCGCCCGATCAGCTTGAGAATGCGCTCATACTCGTCGGGCTTGAGGCCGTGGGAAGCGACGAGTTCGGGAGTGATCTTTGGCTCGGTCATGGGGTCTCTTGGCTCTGTAAGGCTTCTTCATAGGGAGATCGGAGCATGCGGAAAAGGCCTATTCCGGCCCGTTCCCCGCATGTCCCAAGCTTTGCCCCGGCAATGCCCGTGCTGCTCGAAAAACAGCCTGCATAAGGCCCTGCGCCGGCGCCGGATTGCGCCCGCCGGATGGATCGGATTTAACACTTTTCTCAGCCAATCCAAGGAGTTCAGACCGTGAATGTGCCCGCCGATGCCACCATCCCGTTCCACGCCGACGCCTATACCGCGACGGAGGGGGAATTTGCGGGCTGGACCACCTGGAAGCGGGATTCCTTCGAATCGGTCTCCGGCCCGTTCTGGCACAAGGTCGAGGCCGACGGCTCCATCCGCTGCGCCTTCCGGGTCGAGAAAAAGCACCTCAACGGCATGAAGAACGTCCATGGCGGCTGCTTCATGACCTTCGCCGATTATTGTCTGTTTGCGCTGGCCTCCCGCGAGCTGCAGGGACCCGGCATCACCGTGTCCTTTGGCTGCGAATTCCTCGACGCCGCTAAGGAAGGCGAACTGGTCGAGTGTCACGGCGAAATGACCCGCATCGGCGGCTCACTGATCTTTTTGCGCGGCATTCTGAAAGCCGGCGAGCGTTCGCTGCTAACCTTCTCGGGCACCATCAAGCGCGTGAAGAAGCGACCGAAGCCGGCGGCCATCGCGGCGGAGTAACCGGGCGTCGATTGGCGGGCATGGGCGCCCCCTGCTACGTTTGTCGACAACACATGTGGGCCCGAACATGCTGAGTTCATTCGAACGATTACGTCACACGGCAAACGCGGATCTCCTGATCACCGCGGACGAAGAGTACGCAGCTGTCGCCGGCCGCGGCGATTACGCCATGCCGTGGCACTGGCATGATTGCCTGATGTTCATCCTGCCAAGCCGCGGGACGATCGAGATCAAGCATGAAGCCGGACGCGAAGGCACCTGGCTGTCGCAGGACCGGTTCGCGATCGTTCCGCCGAACCAGGCGCATGAGACGCGCGCAGGGATCGGCGCGCACAGCCACGTCGCCATCTACGCAACTGGCTCGGTCCTGAAGCGCCTCGAAAGAGAGAATGGCTCGCTGAGCGAATTCCGCCGCAGGACATCAACGACCCGACTGTTTCGCCGGTCAGACAGACTGCGCACCCTGCAGGCGCTGCTGGTCGGGAATGGCAGGCATGCCTATGGCAATGCGCATGTCCGGCATGGACTGTCCTCTGCCCTGCTCGTTCAGTGCATCGCCGAGGCTCTTACCGGCGACGCCGTATCCAGTGCCTCGCATCGTGAACACGGCATGACGTTGGTCGCGGAGCTGAGGGACTATCTCACCCTTCACGCCGACCGGGATGTTCCGCTCGACGCCCTGGAAGAACGGTTCGGTGTTTCGCGGCGTCACATCACCCGACTGTTCCGCGCGGGGACCGGCGCGTCGATCGGAGAATTCCAGCAACGGATCCGCCTCGACAATGCCAACGAACTGCTGAAGGCAACCGATCTCCCGATCGGCGAGATCGCACTCCGTGTTGGCTTCGACAGCGGCGCGGCGCTCGCCCATGCGATGCGCCGGGCAGACGGCCAATCGCCAAGCGAAGTCCGCAAGCGCATGGCCCGGCCGATCAAAATCTAGGGCCCGCTGGAACGCGCGCCGCAGCAACATCCTCCGTAGCCTGGTGCCGGTGAATTCCGTGCAGCGTTGGCTGACGCGTATTGCGAACGCGCGAACTGGTTGGAAAGTGCATCACATGGCCACGACGTCCGCCGAACCGCCGGTTCGATTTGTCAGCGTCTTTGCGGCAGGCCCGCAAGGCGGCAATCCCGCACCGATCGTCGTCGATGCTGCCGGCATGAGTGATGCGCAGATGCAGCAGGTCGCGCGCGCTTACGGTCACGAGAGCGGATTTGTATTGCCGCCTCCCCCCGGTTCGAACTGCGATTTCGAGTTTCGCTTCTGGGTACCCAATCACGAGATGTCCATGTGCGGCCACGCCACCGTCGGCGCGACATGGCTGCTTCAACGGCTCGGCCGGCTGCAGCGCGATCGGATCACGATCCTGACGAAGAGTGGCATCGTTCAGGCGAGGATTGGCCAGCCCGCCGGACAGGACATCTCCGTCGAGGTCTCGCAGCCCGCAGGAATCATCGAGCCGCTTCCCGATACGCCCCGAAGCGTCGATGACATTCTCGACGTCCTCGGGATCGGCTCCGACTGCCTCGCGCCCTTCCCGATCCAGAATGCGCGGACGAGCCGGATCAAGACCCTCATCCCGTTGAAGAGCGTGTCCATCCTTGATGGCCTCAAGCCTGACTTCTCGAGGATGGAGCGCCTGTGCAACAGCATCAACTCCACCGGCCTCTACCCCTACGCCGTGTCCGACCAGCAGGCGCAGGTCATCGATGCCCGCCAGTTTCCGAGTTCATCAGGCTACCCGGAAGATGCGGCAACAGGCATTGCAGCCTCTGCCCTGTCATTCGGTCTCCTCGCGAACCGGATGGTGGATGCGTCGGAGCGCCAGATCACCATTCGCCAGGGACGCGCCATGAATCGCCCCTCCGCGATCAAGGTGCGCTTCAGCTTCGATGACGGACAAGTCGGCGGCTGCTGGCTCGGCGGCGACGTTCAGCCGACCGACTGCGAGAAGATCAGTTCATGAGCAGCCGCGCACACTCATCCGCTTTCGAAGCCGACTATGGCTTTGCGCGAAGCGACGTTCGTCTCGATAACTGGCGTCAGGCGCCCTGGAATGTCTGGGCATTCCGTCACGTGTCTGAACTCATACCCACGGCACAGATTGCAGCAACGCCGGGCCTGATCGAGGACCCACCTGTCGATCCCGGAGACTTGCTCAGGCAGACGTTCCCTGTCGGTGGAGAAGTTGCTGGTGTCTTGAATGTTTTGCGCAGAACGTCGACCGACGCGCTCGTAGTGATGAAATCCGGCCGTGTCGTTGCGGATTACCATGCGCCGAATTTCACGGCGCAATCGCGGCACATTCTGTTCTCCGCGAGCAAGTCGGTGACATCGATCGTCGCGGGAATTTTATACAGTGACGGCCTGATCGATTTCGACGAGACCGTCTCGCACTACGTTCCGGAACTCAAATCCTCGGCCTTCGCGGATGCACGGATACGCGATGTCCTCGACATGCGGGTAAGCCTCGATTTCGAGGAAACCTATCAGGATCCGCGCGGCGACTTCGCGAGGTATCGTCGCGCCGGCCTGCTCGAGCCGTCAGTGCCGGGAGATACTCCGGACTCACTAATCGCCTTCCTCGCTACGCTGCAAAAGGGCACCGGCGACCATGGCGGCCCCTTTCACTACTGCTCACCGAATTCGGACGTGCTGGGTCTGGTGATCGAACGCGCCTCGGGTCAGCGTTTCAATGACTTTGCGGCCACGCGTCTGTGGCAGCCGCTCGGCGCGCGACAGGACGCTTATATTACGGTCGATGCGGCCGGCACCCCGCGAACTGGCGGCGGCTTCTGCATGACCCCGCGCGACCTCGCCCGCATCGGCGAGATGATGCGACTGGGCGGCATCGTCAACGGCCGCCGGATCGTCTCACAGGACTGGGTGTCGGATACGATCACGAACGGCTCCGCCGAGGCCTGGCGCGCTGGCAAATTCGTCGAATGGTTGCCGGAAGGCCGCTATCGCAACAAATGGTACCAGACCGGCAACGCGAGCGGCGCCTTCTTCGCCCTCGGCATTCACGGACAATACCTCTATGTGAATCCGCGCGCCGAACTGGTCGTGGCAAAATTCTCGTCCCAGCCGGAGCCGGTGGACAACGATCTGAAGCGTCTCAACCTCGCGCTGTTCGATGCTCTGGCGAGATTGTGCTCATGAGGCCCCTGCCGGTTGCCGCTGACGGAGGCCTGCCCCGCGCCTAGCGATCGTCCGGGCGAATGGACGACGGATGCCGGCACAAGGGCGTCACGCTGATGCGCATGAAAGGGAACAGGGGCAACGTCGACAGAATGTCGTGCAGCGCTTCATTGCTCGCCACATCGAAGATGCTGACATTGGCGTAACGTCCGGCGACCCGCCAGAGATGACGCCACTCGCCTGTTTTCTGCAGCTCCTGCGCGCGTTCACGCTCGGTCTTTTTCAGTTGCTCGACCACGTCCGGGGCGAGGCCCGGCGGGATCTGCACGTCCATTTCCACCTGGAAAAGCATCGATCAAACTCCTGTTGTTGCGCCGGCCGGCTGAATGCGCGGCGCGTAGCCATCGCGGCTGAAGAATGCGACGCGGTCCATGTCCAGTTCGACGCCGATGCCCGGCGCCGTCGGCACCTGCAGCACGAAATCGCCATAGCGGAGCGGCGTCGCGAGGATTTCCTCGGTCAGAAGCAGCGGGCCGAACAGCTCGGTGCCCCACGCGAGTTTCGGCAGCACGGAGAAAACCTGGGCCGACGCCGCGGTGCCGACACCGCCTTCCAGCATCGTGCCGCCATACAGGCCGAGACCCGCGGCATCGCCGATCGCAGCCATCTTCACGGCATCGTACAGACCGCCGGCCTGATTGATCTTCAGGGCGAACACATCCGCAGCACCGCGCGCCGCGATGTCGAAGGCATCCGTCGTGCCGTGCAGCGCCTCGTCGGCCATGATGGGTACGGCGAAGCGACCGCTGAGGCGGGCCTGTGCACCGCGATTGTCGCGCGACAAAGGCTGCTCGATGAGGTCCACGCCGGCCGCCTCCAAGGCGGGAATGCCGCGCCGTGCATCGGGCTCGCTCCAGGCCTGGTTCACGTCGACCCGCACGCTGGCGCGATCTCCGAGAGCGCGCTTGATGGCCGCCACATGCGCCACGTCATCGTCCACCGACCGCAGGCCGATCTTCAGCTTGAAAATATTGTGGCGGCGCGCATCGAGCATCCGCTCGGCTTCTTCGATATCGCGCGCGGTGTCGCCGCTGGCCAGCGTCCATGCCACCGGCAAGGTGTCGTGCATGCGCCCGCCGAGCAGTTCCGACACCGGCAAGCCCAGGCGCTTGCCGAGCGCGTCCAGCAGCGCCGTCTCCACCGCGCATTTGGCGAAGCGGTTGCCTTTGACCCGTCGCTTCACATCGGCCATGAGAGCGGCGACGCGTGACGCATCCATACCGATGATGGCCGGAGCGATATAGGTGTCGACGGTCAGCTTGATGCCCTCGGGGCTCTCCTCGCCGTAGCTGAGGCCGCCGATGGTCGTGCCCTCGCCAATTCCGACCGTCCCGTCGGAACAGCGGATGAGGACCAGAACCAGGGTCTGGCTGTTCATCGTATGCATCGACAACTTATGGGGACGGATCGTCGGCACATCGACCAGGAGGGTCTCGACCTCGTCGACGCGGACTGCCACGCTGGTGCTCATGAAAGGCGTCTTCCTGTTTTCCATGGATGGAGCCTCGAACGGATCGCCACCAACTTCCCGGCGATCCGTCGCATTGCCGTCTGCCGCGGCGTTACTTCTTGATGAGCGGGCAGCGTGACGCCGACAGCGGCTGGAAAGCGTCGTCGCCGGAGACGGTCGCCAGCAGCTTGTAGTCGTCCCAGCGCGCCTTCGATTCCGACGGCTTCTTCACTTCGAACAGGTACATGTCGTGCACCATGCGGCCGTCCTCGCGAATCCGGCCGTTCTTCGCGAACATGTCGTTGATCGGCGTTTCCTTCATGACCTTCATCACGGCTGCTGAATCGGTGGTACCCGCCTTCTTCACCGCGTTCAGGTAGGTCGTGACGGAGGAATAGACGCCGGCCTGCGCCGACGTCGGCGCGCGCTTGGTCCGCTCCATGAAGCGCTTCGCGAATGCGCGCGTCTCGTCGTTGAGATCCCAATAAAACGCCTCAGCCAGCAACAAGCCCTGCGCGGTCTCAAGTCCGACGCTGTCGATGTCTGAAATAAATGCCAGCAAGGGCGACAGCTTCTGTCCGGACTGGGTCAGGCCGAACTCCGCTGCCTGCTTGATCGCATTGATGGTGTCGCCGCCCGCATTGGCCAGACCGATCACGCTGGCCTTGGTGCTCTGCGCCTGAAGCAAGAACGACGAAAAATCCGAGGTGTTGATCGGGTGCTTCACGCTACCGACGACCTTGCCGCCCGCCTTGGTGACGACGTTCGAGGTGTCGCGCTCCAGTTCCTGGCCGAACGCATAGTCGGCCGTGAGGAAGAACCAGCTATTGAGGCCGCGCTTCACCGTGGCGAGGCCGGTGACGCTGGCCAGCGCATAGGTGTCGTAGGTGTAGTGGACGATGTAGGGACCGCACGCCTCGTTGGTCAGCCTGACCGCGCCGGGACCATTGAACATGATGATCTTGCCGCGCGTCCTGGCCATTTCGGCCGCAGCCAGCGCCGTGGCGGAGCCAGCCACATCGACGATGGCCTCGACATTCTGGTTGTCGAACATTTCACGGGTGAAATTCGCGGCCAGGTCGGACTTGTTGAGATGGTCGGCAACCACGATCTGGACCTTGCGCCCGAGAACCTCGCCACCGAAATCTTCAACGGCCATCTTGGCTGCGGTCTCGCTGCCCGGCCCCGTAATGTCGGCAAACAGGCCGGACATATCGAGGACGGCACCCAGCTTCAACGGCGCGGTGCTCTGTGCCATCGCTGCCGAGGTGGCGACGACCATGACCGATGCCATCAGGCCTGAAAGTAGCTTCTTCACATCATTCTCCATGAGCGCTCTCACCCTGAGTGCGCGTCTCTTGCGTGATATTTGTTGGTAATCGCTCGCCCTATAGGCGTCGGAGATCGTGGTCACTGGCTGCCGCGAATGCCTGCCGTCTCGACGATCTGCTTCCATTTGGCGCTTTCCTGCGCCAGATGCGCAGCAAGTTCCTGGGGCGACGACGCGATGACGCGCCCGCTGACATCGGCGAAACGCTTCTGTACGTCGGGATCTGCCAGAACCTTGCGGATATCGCCGCTGATGCGCTCCGCCAGTGCCGGCGGCATCTGGCCGGGACCAAAAATGGCCCACCAGTTGGCGAGTTCGAAGCCCGGCAGACCGGATTCGTTGATTGTCGGCACGTCAGGCAGCGCTGCGATGCGCTCCTTCGTGGTGACGGCAATGGCGCGAAGGCTGCCACCCTGCACCTGCGGAAGCGCCGTCGAAGCGTTGTCGAACATCAGATCTATCCGGCCGGCCATCAGATCCGTCAGCGCCGGCGACGAGCCGCGATAGGGAACGTGGGTCATCTCGACCTTGGCCTGCTGCCGGAACACTTCCGCAGCCAGATGCAGAGAAGAACCAACGCCGGCAGAGCCATAGGTGGCGCCACCCGATGCCGCCTTTTCTTTCGCAAAGGCGATCAGATCCTTGATGTTCTTGATCGGCGATGAGGGCGGCACAAGCACCACGTTCGGCGTCTCGAGCGCCAGCGTCAGCGGTGTCAGATCCTTCACGGGATCGTAGGGCATCGACTTGAAAAGCCACGGATTGACGGCCACCGCGATCGACGCGAGCACCAGCGTATAGCCATCGGGAGCACTCTTGGCGGCAGCGTTGATGCCGATATTCGATCCGGCCCCGCCCCTGTTCTCGACGACGACCTGCTGGCCCCAGGTCTGGCTCAGCTTTTCCGCGATCGTGCGGCCGATGATGTCGGCGGCGCCACCGGCGGCGAAGGGAACGATCAACTGGACCGGCTTGGTCGGATAGTCCTGCGCCGTCGCACGGTTTGCGCCCAGGGCGATACAGCAAGCCGCCACCGCAGCGTGGGTCGCCCGGGCAAATAAGGTGCGTCGTGACAGCATGAAAGAGCCTCCCAGTCGGTTCTTATGTTTCGACGGCCGCACAAAAGCGTGCCGGCCAGGTCCGATATTGACAAACACTGGCACGGGACGCGTGATAGGCCAACACAGTCAAAACTATAGATGCGATAGAAGATTGTAATCAGCCATGGATCCCAGACGTCTCGGCTATTTTCTGGCAATCGCGACCCACAAGCGCATGGCGAAGGCTGCGGAAGCCCTCGGTGTCGCCCAGCCAACGCTGTCGCAGCAGATCCGCGCCCTCGAGCAGGACCTTGGCACCGTTCTGTTCAACCGGACGCCCCAGGGCATGCAACTGACCGAGACAGGACATGCACTGCGCGAGCATGCACAACGTCTGATGGTTCAGACCGAAGCGGCGCGCACCGCCATAGCCGAGCTGGAGGGCGGCATGGCCGGCACGCTTCGTGTCGGCGTCATCTACACCTACAGCACGACCTTCCTGCCGAAGATCATCGGCAGCTTCGGCGAGAAATATCCTGACGTTCGGCTCAGCGTGGAGGTCGGCTCAGCAAACGGTGTCGAGCAACGCATCCTGTCCGGGGATCTCGATCTCGCGATTGCTTTCGCCCCGCCCCAGCATGCGGATTTGGGCGTCGACCTGCTGTTCGAGGAACGGCTCGTCCTGGTGCTTGCGAAGTCTCAAAATCAATCGCGACAACAGTCGATCACGCTACAGGCACTCGCCCGCCGCCCGCTGGCACTCCTGACCACGGCCTTTGCGACCCGCCGCATTCTCGACCAGTCGCTGCCGCCGGATACAAAGCTCGATGTGCGCGTCGAGATGAACTCGGTGGAGGCCCTGATCGAACTCGCGAAATCGGGTGGGCTGCCGACGGTTCTCGCCGACCGAAGCCTGAACGCCCGAAAAGACCTTGCGATCATTCCGATCGGGCCTCCGTGGATACGCCGTTCCGGAGCGTTGCTGTGGGATGCCCATCGCTACCAGACGGCGGCCGCGCGCGCTTTCATGGCGATCGCCCGCAAGACGACCAAAAGCGCACACGTCACGCGCGCGTCATAGCTAACAACAGCGGACATCGGCATGGCGCGAGGAACGCTGCCAATAACCTACAGCGACCTACCACCAGCCGGTTTGCGGCTGGCGCTGATACGGCGCGGCCCTGCGGCGCGCCTGCGCGGGCGCGGGCTCCGCATTCCAGCGCTGGAAGAACGAGCCAAAGCCATCGGCATCCGCAACGTCGCTGCTCGCCATGAGATCGGCAGGTGGCGTCGGCTTGCGCGTAATGAAACCGCCCTGGGGCTGATTACTCAGCACTGCGACGAATTCGGTGCGATAGTTGGTCTCGCTGCTGAGCGGCTCGTCGGAGATAATGATCGACGACCGTGGCAGCGCAGTCGCTGCGATCCGGTCGAGCACCTCCTGCGGGATGGTGATGCGGTCGAGGGCCGCCTTCGCGCTATCGCCTTCGTCGATCGTGACGGCGCTCCAGCGCAGGCCTGCGTCGCTCCGCGCCATCGCCGTAAACACATGCGTACCGATCGGCTTGCCGGGATCGCGGATAGTGACGGGAACTTCGATGCTTGAATCGAATACCTCGCCGCCACCGTCCGGCGCCGGCTTGTGCGTATTGCGCCGAACGTAAAGCATCTGCGTCTCGCGGCTGATATAGATCGAGACCGGCTCGAGCGCGAGTTTGGCATCGCTCGCCGCCTTGGCCGTGGCGACCTTTTTGGTCTCGGCCGCCTTGGCCGCATCCTTTGCAGCGGCGGCGGCTTCGAGCTTCGACGCCGTATCGGCCTTTGCGGTTTCGAATTGCGCCCCGAGCTCCGCGGCCCTGGCGGCAGCCTTCTGCTTCGCGTCCTCAGCCCGTGCCTTGGCTTCATCGGTCTTTGCCGCAACGACGGCCTTGTCGGCGGATGCAAGCTCGACATCGGCGCGCGCCTTCAGCGATTGCAGCTTGCGCAGGGCCGCCGGCAGCGGCTTCGTCTCGCGCGCAGAGGTCGCTGCAAGTTTCTTCGTCGTGTCGGCGGTCGCGACCGCCTCAGCAGCCTCGCGGGCGAGCACCTCGACACGGCCCGGAGCAGCGGCGATGGCTTCGGCTTTCGGCATCAGAAGCGCCGGATGGGAAAACTCGACGGGCGCCGCGTCATTCGGCGAGATGATCACCCGCATCCCGATCCGCGTCTTGTCGAACAACCTGTCCGCGAAGCCGTAGGGCATCCGCACACAGCCATGCGACGCGGCATAACCGGGCAACGGCCCGCCATGCAATGCAACGCCATTCCATGTGATCCGCTGCATGTTTGGCATCGCGGCATCATCATACATGTTGGAGCGATGGTCCTTGTTCTTCTCGAGAAGGGCAAAGACGCCTGCCGGCGTCTCGCGGCCGGAAACGCCGGTCGAGACAGGTGCGCGCGTGATCCATCCATCGGCGTCGTAGAACGTGACCTGCTGGCTCTTGATCGACACGATCGCCATGATCGGCTCGCCTGCTTCGCGCGGCGCGGTCGCCTCGACGACGCGGGCGGGACGCGCCTGCTTTGCGGCGGCTCCGGCCGCCGGAGCGGCAACCGCAATCATCGCTGCCAACGCCACGACGGGAGATATCCAGTGCCGCATCCCGACCTTGGGTTGCGCCGTCGCCAGTCGATTTGCCATTCAGTTCCCCGATCAAATGCCTTCCGATCGCGAATCGTACAGGCGTTTGATTGCGATTGTATCAATTCGCCGCCGCTTCGCTTGCCCGATGTCTCGTTGACGCGGCGAGCGCGGCGAAAGTTCATTCGTAGCCGACAAACGGCGCCGGACAAAGGTGGCTCACTGCCACACCCGGCACGTGGTCGACTGCGAAATATGGCCAAAACGGCGGTTGGGGCTGGAGTTCAAAATGAGCCCAATGCGGAACCCATGGCAATCACGGCGGCAAGAGCGACAACCGAGCTCACGATGCCGACCATCACAATGTCGACATAACTTTGGCGATGCGTCAGGCCGCAGATCGCGAGCAAGCTTACGACCGCACCATTGTGAGGAAGAATGTCCAGGGTGCCGGAACCGATCACAGCCACACGGTGTAGCAATCCGGGGTCGATCCCTTCCCGCGTAGCAACGTCCATATAAGTCTGACCGAGTGCATCAAGCGCGATTGTCAGTCCGCCGGATGCCGACCCTGTCAACGCGGCGAGCAAGTTCGTGGAAACGGCCAACGACACCAGCGGCCCCCCTTTAACGTCCAGCGCCCAGTCCCGCACCATGTCAAATGCGGGCAGCCCTGCGATTACAGCGCCAAAGCCAACGAGGCTCGCGACAGTCAGCGCTGGCAGCACGGATGCATTGGCCCCGGCATCCATCGTCTGTCGCAGCGCAGGCAGTCGCGTCCAGTTGCAGATGACGACTGTCGCGGTCGCTCCTGCGAGCGCGACGACAACGGACCACACGCCGGCAACGGCAGACAGAGACGTGCTGCCCCAGCGCTGCTCGGCAAGGAAGGAGACATCAAGCCGGGGCAGGACAACGAGCGACATCACGAGATTGACGACGACAACGACAACCAGGGGAAGAACGGCATTGACGATAGGCACTTCCGCTTCGCTGCGATGCCCGTGGGATATTTCGGCCGGATCGAATTCGCGCGCCGTCGTAGCACGCCCGCGCAAACGCTCGTCATCGGCAGCGGCGCTGGTCGCGATCGACAATTCTTCGCCATAACCTTCATTCGCGTGCCGGGCCGCCTTCTCGGCGCGGAGCAACCACCACAGTCCAATACCCAGCATGATCAATGACGCGATCATGCCAAGGCCCGGCGCCGCGAAGGGCGTGGTGCCAAAGAAGGGCATGGGTATCGCATTCTGAATCGATGGTGTGCCCGGCAGGGCCGACATGGTGAAAGTGGACGTTCCAAGAATGACCGTCGCTGGCACGAGGCGGCGCGGAATCCCCGCCGCGCGAAACAGCGACTGGGCCATTGGAACGATCACAAAAAATGCGACGAAAAGGCTGACGCCGCCATAGGTGACCAATGCCCCCGAGAGCACCACGGCGAGAATGACCCGGCGCTCGCCAAGGCGGCGGGTGATGAAGTTCGCGACCGCAGTGACCGCGCCGCTGTCGTCCATCAGCTTCCCGAATACGGCGCCGAGCAGAAAGATGGGAAAGAACTGGGCGAGAAACTGGGCTGCGCTGCCCATGAAGGTCTGCGTCCAATTGGCAAGCAATGGCTCTCTGCCGAACGCCGCCGCAACCAGTGCGGAGAGCGGCGCAAGCAGCAGAACGCTCCACCCCCGGAAAGCCAGCCAGATGAGAAGACCAAGCCCGACGAGAATGCCGAGAAGCCCCATAACGTCAGCACTCCGCCAACAGGATGTCGAGATCGGCCGTCGAGCGCTCGCCAAGATCGGCGCCATGCGCGTCTAGAAAGTCACCCGTCGCTCGCCGGCCCTCGTCGCGTAACTTGGATACGAAGTCCCATTCGGCGTTGAGCTTGGATGACGCGGCGAAAGTCGCGAGCATGTCGCTCTTGATCCGGTGCGTCTTCATTTGAGCCCAACGGGCACCTTCCCCGGTGCCGGGATCCGCCACCTGACGAAGCAGCGCAATCATCCGCAGCTCCTTTGCCAGCGGCGAGTTGAATGAAATTTCATTGAGACGGTTGAGAATGTCCGCAGCCGTGCGCGGCTCCTCCAGTCGCTCGGTCGGATTGATTTGCACGACGATAGTGTCCTGCGCATCTGTCTCGCGAACAAGCGGCGTGATCGTGGGGTTGCCCGCGTAGCCCCCGTCCCAATAGGCTTCGCCTTCAATCTCGATCGCGCGGAACATCGTTGGCAGGCACGCCGACGCAAGCAGCACATCTGCAGTAATCTCGGCGTTCCGGAAAATTCGCCCGCGACCTGTCCGCACCCGCGTGGCCGTTATGAAGAGTTTGATCGGCGCACCGGCGAGACGCTCGAAATCAATGCTCTCGGCCAGTATCTCGCGCAAGGGATTGTAGCCGAGCGGATTGAGATCATAAGGCGACAGGACTCGCGACATCAGATCGGCGAAGAGATAGGCCGGAGACGTGTCGAGCGACCAGCGTCCCATGAGGCGGTCGAGGGGGGAGCGTTGAAACGGACTGAAGGCCGCGGCACGTGAAACGCGCCGCCAGTATTTGTCCAGGGCCTCGCGTGCTCCGTCGGCACCACCGGCGGTCCAACCGTCCACTAGAACGGCAGCATTCATCGCTCCTGCCGATGTTCCGGATATGCCGGCAATTTGCAGCCACGACTCCTCAAGCAGTCGATCGAGGACACCCCACGTGAATGCGCCATGCGAGCCTCCGCCCTGGAGCGCCAAATCCACGAGCACCTGACTTCGGTTCATCATGCAGCTTCTCCAACTGCCGAGACACGCTGGTAGTCAACCGCCGAGCACTTCAGAAACCACGCGCCGCAATAGACGTGGCCATAATCGACTTGGAAAGTCCGCTTCAGATCGCTTTCGACCGAGCCCTGCGACCTCTGCGTGCTATTTGATGCCCACCTCGCTCCAAAAGCAACCGGCCGGGGCCTGGCCGGGAACATCGCGCTGGATCCGACAATTGCACGCGGCGACCTGCAGAGGGACTTTAGTAAATATCAGGGGAAAATATCAGGCCATCGCCCCGTAATGAGACAATGGGCGGTGCTGAAATGGTGGAGGCGCGACAATGAAGCGCCTTCGGACATCGGACGACTACGGCGTCAGGAGCTTGTTGTATTTCGCCACATCGCGCGTCACCAATTGCTGTAGCACCTCCGGTGCATGCTCATCGGCATCGGGCGCCACAGTCGACAAATCGCGGAAACGCTTCTTCACAAGATCGCTTTCAACGGACGCGCGTGCCGCCGCGTTGAGTTTGGCGATGATTTCCGGCGGCGTTCCCTTCGGCGCGAACAGGCCATTCCAGCCCTGCGCTTCGAATTCGGGCAGGCCTGCTTCTGCCGAGGTCGGCAGATCGGGCAGCGTCGCGAGCCGCACGGTCGAGCCGACCACGATGCCCCTCACGAGCTTGTCGTCGATGGCCTGCGAGACGGAGGCCGCGGAATCA
This sequence comes from Tardiphaga sp. 813_E8_N1_3, assembly GCF_051811025.1. Taxonomy (NCBI): domain Bacteria; kingdom Pseudomonadati; phylum Pseudomonadota; class Alphaproteobacteria; order Hyphomicrobiales; family Nitrobacteraceae; genus Tardiphaga; species Tardiphaga sp. 813_E8_N1_3. Next base: position 1,746,105 of record NZ_JBPWQE010000001.1, on the reverse strand, counting down.
CAGACGCCGTCGATCTGGCCGCCGATGGCATCGGTGAGCGCGGGCGCCGCGCCGCGATAGCCGACCAGCGTGACGTCGATGCCGGCGGCCTGCACGAAGCTCTTGCAAATCAGGTAATTCGACGAGCCGATCCCGGCATGGCCGAGATTGACCTTGCCGGGATTGGCTTTGGCATAGGCGACGAAACCCTTGAGATCACTCGCCGGGAAATCCTTGCGCAGCGCCACGACGCCGAAGGTCTTGGCCACCATGCCGATCGAGGCAAAGGAGTCCGGCGTGAAGGACAGTTTTGGATAGATCGTGTAGGTTGCCGCACTGGTGCCGGCATTGCCGATAGCGATGGTGTAGCCATCGGGCGCAGACCGCGCCGCGCGAGCCAGCGCGGTGGAGCCGCCGGCGCCGACGACGTTTTCGATGATGATGGTCTGGCCCAGCGTCGTCGCCATCTGCTCGGCCACCGCACGCGCAATCACGTCCGACGTGCCGCCGGCCGCGAAAGGCACGATCATGGTAATGGGGCGCTTGGGATAATCATCGGCGGATGCCGACACGCACGTAGCCAGCACGAGCGCAAACGTAGCGGCGAGCTTCGACAGCCGCGCCACAGCGGCGATCACGCAGCGCGCTCCAGATGCTCGACAAGACCAGCAAACAGACCGCGGCCGTCGGTGCATCCCATGATGTCTTCGACGTGATTTTCCGGATGCGGCATCATGCCGAGCACGTTGCCCTTCTCGCTGACGATGCCGGCAATCGATGCGGCCGCGCCATTGATGTTGTGCAGATCGCCAACTTCACCTGTCGGCGAACAATAGCGATAGAGCACGCGGCCATCGCCTTCGAGGCGCTTCAGCGTTTCAACATCGGCGGTGTAGTTACCCTCGCCGTGTGCGATCGGCACGCGGATCACCTGACCGGCATTGTAGCCGCGGGTAAACGCCGTATCGGAACGCTCGACGCGCAGATGCACGTCATGGCAGAGGAATTTCAGCTTGGCATTGCGCATCAGGATGCCCGGCAGCAGGCCGGACTCGCAGAGGATCTGGAAGCCATTGCAGACGCCCATCACCAGGCCGCCGTCTGCCGCGAACGCGCGGACCGCGTCCATCACCGGCGAACGTGCCGCGATGGCGCCGCAGCGCAGGTAGTCGCCATAGGAGAAGCCGCCGGGAACGACGACGAGATCGGTGCCCTTGGGCAGCGAGGTCTCGGCGTGCCAGACCATCGTGGACTCCTGCCCCGATGCCAGCTTGAGCGCCCGCGCCATGTCGCGCTCGCGGTTGATTCCGGGGAAGACGAGAACGGCGGATTTCATCAGGGGTAACCTAGCTCAGCACTTCGACGCGATAATTCTCGATCACCGTATTTGCCAGCAGCTTGTCGGCTGCCGCCTTCAGCGCCTCTTCGGCTTTCGCCGCGTCGGCGCCGTTCAGTTCGATGTCGAACACCTTGCCCTGCCGCACAGAGGCAATGCCATTGACGCCGAGCGACTTCAGCGCGCCTTCGATGGCCTTGCCCTGCGGGTCAAGGATGCCGTTCTTCAGGGTAACAGTTACGCGGGCTTTCACGTGATATCCTCAGCTCTTGACCAGTACCGGGCCGGTGCCCATCGGGCGTTCGTTTTCGGACAGAATACCGAGACGCTTGGCGACCTCGGTATAGGCCTCCAGCACGCCGCCGAGATCCCGACGGAAACGATCCTTGTCCAGCTTCTCGTTCGACTTGATATCCCACAGCCGGCATGAGTCGGGCGAGATTTCGTCGGCAACGATGATGCGCATCATGTCGTTTTCGAACAAGCGGCCGCATTCCATCTTGAAATCGACGAGGCGGATGCCGATGCCCAGGAAAAGACCGGTGAGGAAGTCGTTGACGCGGATGGCGAGCGCCATGATGTCATCGATTTCCTGGGGGGTGGCCCAGCCGAACGCTGTGATGTGCTCTTCCGAGACCATCGGGTCGTTGAGCTGGTCGTTCTTGTAATAGAACTCGATGATCGAGCGCGGCAGCTGGGTGCCTTCCTCGATGCCGAGGCGCTGCGACAGCGAACCCGCCGCCACGTTACGGACCACCACCTCCAGCGGCACGATCTCGACTTCGCGAATCAGCTGTTCGCGCATGTTGAGTCGGCGGATGAAATGGGTCGGGACGCCGATGTCGTTCAGATGCTGGAACAGGTATTCCGAAATCCGGTTGTTGAGGACGCCCTTGCCCTCGATCACCTGGTGTTTCTTGGCATTGAACGCGGTCGCGTCGTCCTTGAAGTGCTGGATCAGGGTGCCGGGCTCCGGGCCTTCATACAGGACCTTGCCCTTGCCTTCATAAATGCGACGTCGACGGCTCATGGGGATGTACCGGGTGTTGTTGAAATCCATGGATGTGGTGTGCTCCGAATAACGGGATCGACCCACGACGGAGCTGCCGTGAAGGCCAGGAACGGGAAGAAACAGAACGAGAACCGGGCCTGTCGGCAACCTACCCGATCGGCCCTGCCAGTACAATCGACCCGACCCGCCCAGAGGGGGTTTACCCCAACCTCGCACAAGCCTGGTCCGATAAGCCCTGCCCGATACCGTCTTGCCTGCGACCTTGCGGCCGATTGTTCCAACGGTATCTCGACCTTATTTAAGCTCCGGACCGGCGTTTACAACGTCGTCCTGACCGCCCACCAACCCCGACGGGAACTTTAACCATGTCATCATTCGACAAGCGCGGCGAAGCCTTCGAGAACAAGTTTGCGCTCGATGAGAGCCAGAAGTTCAAGGCCGAGGCTCGCCGTAACAAGCTCTTGGGCCTGTGGGTCGCCGAACAGCTCGGCAAGTCCGGCGATGAGGCTGCCGCCTATGCCAAGGAAGTCGTCACAGCCGATTTCGAGGAAGCCGGCGACGGCGACGTGGTCCGCAAGGTGCTCACCGATCTCACCGCCAAGGGCATCGCGATGACCGAGGCGCAGCTCCGCGTGAAGATGGATCAGCTGACCGCTGAGGCCGTCGCGCAGGTGAAGGCCGGAACCTGATATCCACAGCTTCGAGTTGCAACGAAACATCTCGCTGCAACTCACGACGTTTCATGGAGCCGCGCCATCGAACGATGCGCGGCTCTTGTCTTTTGAAACGTTCCAGACTCGCAAAGTCTGACTGAAAATCCGGAATTGCGATCTGCAAATTCTGAAACAGAGTCGCACAGCATGCCGATAACGGCCCGCATGCACGTGTTGCAAATTGATCAAAATGCACCTCGATTGTTCAATCGTGTCGCGGCTCACCTTGCAACTGCATCACCGAAGACACACAGGCTCGCCAATCTCGTCGCTTTAGAGCGATTCAACCTCCCATTCGAAGTTTTCATTCAAAGCTACTGCTAGATCGCCTGCGCATGTTTCTCAAACGCGAAGGCGACACAACGTGACGACGGACAACCATTGCAATCTCGACAGCAACGCACGCAGCATCTTCAGGGTGCGCCGCGCGTATTGGTTGATCGGCGCGACGTTCCTGCTGAGCGATCTCTCCACCAACGTGTCGGTTGCCCACGCACAATCGAGCACGGCGCTGCCGCCGGTCACCGTCGAATCGCCGACACAGGCGCGCCGGCCCGCACGTGCTGCGAGCGCCACGCCGAGCCGCGCCCGCACTGTCGCCGCACGCCGCAATGCCACGCCGCCGCCCGCTCCGCCGACGCCGACCGAGCGCGCGATCGCCGCAGCGGCTGCAAAATACGAACAGATCCTCGGTTATCGCGCGATGCCGAATGCGACGACGCTGCGCGGCGCAACCTCGCCGCTCAACACGTCGCAGGTCGTCAACGTCGTGCCACAGCAGGTGATCAGCGACCAGCGTCCGCGTAATCTCGATGACGCGCTGATCAACATCTCCGGCATCACCCAGACCAACACGCTGGCCGGCACCCAGGACGCCGTCATCCGCCGCGGCTTCGGCGACAACCGCGACGGTTCGATCATGCGCAACGGCATGCCGATCGTGCAGGGTCGCTCGTTCAACCCTGCTGTCGAAAGTATCGAAGTGCTGAAGGGACCGGCGTCGCTGCTCTACGGCATCATGGATCCCGGTGGTATCGTCAACACGATCAGCAAGCGGCCGGAATTGTATCAGCATGGCGAAGTGACGCTGGAAGGCGCGACCTACGGCTCGCGCAGCGGGGCCAATGCGACCATCGATATCACCGGACCGCTCGGCAAGGACGGCCTCGCCTATCGCTTCGTCGGTTATGGAATCAACGAAGACTACTGGCGCAACTTCGGCACCCGCAAGGAGACACTCTACGCGCCGTCGCTGGCCTGGTATGGCGACACGACCACCGTTCAGATCAACTACGAACATCGCGACTTTTATTCGCCGTTCGATCGCGGCACAGCATTCAACAGTGTGACCAAAGCGCCGTTTGCCATTCCGGCGACGCGCCGCATCGACGAACCATATAACAGCATGTGGGGCGCGTCAGATCTCATCCAGGCGTCCGTAGATCAGAGAATCAACGAGGATTGGAAAGTCTATGCCGGCTACAGCTACAACGTAGAAACCTATAATGCCGCGCAGTTGCGCAATACGGTGGTCAACCCGACCACTGGTATCGCGACACGCAGCAATGACGGCACCTACGGCGCGTTGACGTCCTCCAGCTTCGGCACAGCTTATATCCAAGGCGGATTCTGGATCGGCGGCATGCGCAACGAAGTGCTGTTCGGCGGCGACGCGCAGTATCGCGTGATCTACCGCAAGGATCTGGTCAGGCAGGGGGCCGCGAATTTTGACATCTTCAACCCGGTCTACGGCCGGCAGTTGCCCGGCACGACTGTTGTCGCCACCGACAGCGACCAGACCGACAAGCTCAGCACGCAGTCTTTGTTCTTCCAGGACACGCTGCACCTGACCAATCGGGTCGCCGTGGTCGGCGGCGTGCGTTATATGACGTTCGACCAGTTGGCGGGGCGCGGGCGCAATCCGTTCATCGCCAATACGGATCTGTCCGGCAACAAGGCACTGCCGCTCGGCGGTGTGATCCTGAAGGTCACCGACGAAGTCTCGCTCTATGCCAGCTACACGGAATCGCTAAAGCCGAATTCGACCATCGCTCCCAACGGCGCGGTATTCGACTCGCAGACGAAGCCCGAGGAAGGCGTGTCGTGGGAGACCGGCATCAAGTTCGATATCAACAAGCGCTTGTCGGGCACGGTCGCGCTCTACGACATCGACAAAAAGAATGTGATGCTGTCGCAGTACAATACGGTCACCACGACCAACGAGGCACGCACTGCGGCTGCAGCGCGCTCACGCGGTGTCGAAGTCGACGTTACCGGCAAGCTGACTGACAGCTGGAGCATGATCGCTAGCTATGCCTATACCGACGCGCTGCTGACGCAGGACTCGCAGTACACCGGAAATCACCTACAGAATGTCGCCCTCAACACCGGGTCGCTGTATCTCGTCTATGATTTCGGCACGATGCTGCCGGGTCGCCTGCGCGTCGGCGCCGGTGCGCATTATGTCGGCGATCGCCCCGGCGACGCTGCAAACAGCTTCGTGCTGCCGTCTTACACGGTGGCCGACGCCTTTGCGACCTACGAGACGAAGTACCAGACTCTGCCTGTGATCTATCAATTCAACATCAAGAACATCTTCGACAAGGTCTACTATCCATCGGCAGTGAGCCTTCCCAACGTTGCCCTTGGCGATGCACGGCGCTTCTCGCTGGCAGCGACGGTGAAGTTCTGATCATGACCAAACCACGTCGCGCCGCCGCACTCCTGATTGCGCTGGCCGCGACCTGGCTACCCTTCGGCGTGGCCACAAGCCACGCCGAAGAGATCAATCTCTATTCGACGCGCGAGCCGCAGCTGATCGCGCCGGTCATCGCATCCTTCACGGCGACGACAGGGATCACGGTCAAGCTCACTTACATCGAGGACAATCTCGTCACACGCATGAAGGTGGAGGGAGACGCCTCCTCCGCCGACGTGCTGATGACCATCGGTCTCGACAAGACCTCGCAATTCGCCGCGAATGATCTGTCGCAACCGACCAGTTCTCCCCTGCTCGACAGGGCGATCCGGCCGCAACTGCGCGGTGCGCAATGGATCGGCCTGTCAGTGCGGCCGCGCGTGGTGGTCGTGCGCAATGACTCCGCGCTGGATGCGATCCGCTACGAGGATCTCGCCGATCCCCGCTTTCGCGGCCAGCTCTGCATTCGCTCGCCATTGCATCAGAACAATGTCGCGCTGATATCAGCCTATCTCGTGCATCACGGTGCGGACGCCACCGAGGCCTGGCTGCGCGGCATCAAGGCCAATCTGGCGCATGCGCCGGAAGGAAAGGATAACGACGTCATTCGCCAGCTTGCGGAGGGCCGCTGCAGCATCGGCATCGCCAATACCGTGGCGCTGGCGCAGCTGCGTGACGGCCGTGAAGGCGCGGAATGGATGGCCTGGGCGAATAGCGTGAAGACGGTGCCGACGACATTCGCGGGCGGCGGAGCGCATGTGAATCTCACCGGTGCAGCGCTGGCGAAACATGCGCCGCATCGCGCGGCCGCGCTAAAGTTTCTGGAATTCCTGGTGACGCCGGCCGCGCAGAAACTCTATGCCGCGGCTGAGCTGGAATATCCGGTCACGGCAGATGCCGAGAGCGCGCCGCTGGTCGCCGCGATCGGTGTGTTTCCGAGCGATACGCTTGATATCGATGCGATCGCTGCCAGCCAGAAGGCGGCGATTGCGTTGATCAGGAAAGTTGGCTTCGAGAAGTAAGGCAGAAGCGCGCCGTGATCTTACCCTCCCCCTTGCGGGGGAAATTATATACTTGACAAGTACGGTCCCTTCGCTATCTTAGGTGGCAAGGGGAACGAATATGTCCATTTTGTCCGCACCGCACTTTCACAACGAAGCCGCAGCCATCGCGCGGCTTGAAGAGATCGTGTGGCCGAATGGCGTTCATTGCCCGCGCTGCGGCGGCTTTGATCGCATCACGGACGTCAAGGGTGGCCGCATGGGCCTGCGCCGCTGTGGTCCCTGCAAGCGCGAATTCACCGTCACTGTCGGCACCGTGTTTGAGCGCAGCCACGTTAAGCTGCACATTTGGTTTCAGGCTGCGCACCTAATGGCTTCCAGCAAGAAGGGCATTAGCGCCCATCAACTGCATCGCACGCTGCAAGTGACCTACAAGACGGCTTGGTTCATGGAGCATCGTCTGCGCGAAGCTATGCGTGAAGGCCACTTCGTTATGGGCGGCGAAGGCAAGACCGTTGAAATCGACGAAACTTACGTTGGCGGCAAGGAAAAGAACAAGCACCGCAACAAGCGCGTAAAAGGCGCTAACGGCGGCATCGGCAAGGAAGCCGTGTTCTCCCTAGTCGAGCGCGGCGGAAGCGTCCGCAGTCATCATGTTGCTTCCGTGAGCGTAAAGAACCTTGGCCCGATCTTGAACGAACAGCTTCATGCCGCTACGGACGTCATGAGCGACGGCGGCGGTGCCCGCGTCGGCAGCATGTTTGCCAGCCATCAGACGGTCAACCACGGCATTGGCGAATACGTGCGCGGTAACGTGCACACGAACACGATTGAGGGCTATTTCTCTGTGCTGAAGCGCGGGATCATGGGCACCTATCACCACGTCAGCCCGCAGCATCTGAAGCGCTACTTGGCGGAATTTGATTTCAGGTACAACGAAAGAATGGCGCTGGGCGTGTCTGATGAGGCTCGCACTACGAAGGCGCTTAGTGGTATTGTCGGCAAGCGGTTGACATACAGGGACTCATCGGGCGGCGCATAAGGCGAACTCTCATGGCAAGCCCGGACCTTCTTGAAATTGGTATCTACTCTATCCCGGACGTCTCTGAGTTGGTCGGAGCGCCGCAGGCGTCTGTTCGTGTGTGGGTCGAGGGCCATACCGGGAAACAGGATCCCGTCATTATCAACCAACTCGGTCGGGTTGGCGATAAAACTGCTGTTAGCTTCGCTAACTTGATGGAGTTGCGGTTCATTGCGCGCTTCGTCAAAGCGGGCGTAAAGCTTCGTGAAATTCGGCGCATCATGACTGAGGCGAGAGAGACGCTTAGTCACCCTCATCCATTTGCGACTAAGACAGTGTTCAAGACGGACGGCAGCAAGATTGTCTCTGAGATAGCTCTGAGAAATGGGCTCATGCTTGTCTACGATCTCAGAACAAAAAACTACGAGATTCCATCTGTGGTGATGAAGTCTCTTCGCGAAGATGTCGTTTTTGATCCACAAGGCGAAGTTATCGAGTGGCGACCTAGACCAAGAATTGCACCAAATGTAATTGTTCACCCACGTATCGAGTTTGGCCATCCTGTGCTGAAGCGCAGTAACATTCCTACCGACACGATTGCGAAAGCGGTCAAGGTCGAGGGAAATGCTCAGTTCGTTGCCGACATTTACGAAATTCCGATTCGGCACGTTCGAGAGGCGGTCAAGTTCGAGGAGAGTTTAGCGATAGCAGCTTGAAGGTCGTATTTGACCAGAACGTTCCTATAGGTTTGGTGAGGGTCTTACAGAACTTCGCCAGCGAGAACCAATTCAAGAAGATATCGGGAAACTTCTCAATCAAAGCGGCGGCTGACTATACGCCAAAACCTGGAGATGACGATTATCGGCCGAAAGACGACGTTCCTTGGCTGAAGCGCTTTGCGGATGATGGCGGCAAGGTTGTGATATCCGGCGACGTTAGAATGAAAAGCCGCCCGCATGAGCGTCTTGCTTTAATTGAGCATGGTTTTTTGGTCATATTTTTTGAGGCGCAATGGTCAGATTGGAAATTCTGGCGGAAGTGCGCGCTACTTATCCACTGGTGGCCCGTAATAACCGCCAAAATTAAAAGAGCAAAGAAGGCATCATTCTATCATGTGCCATGCACTTGGGTGGAGGGTGGCGAGTTGCGTTGGGTTTCAAATAAAGACCCGAAACTGCTAAAAGTTGAGCAACGTGCGCGTGACGCTCGACGTCGGAAGAGGAAGGCGAAGTCCGTACAACCAAAAGCCGGTGACGGGCCGTTATTCGAATATAAGGAGAAGGGTAGTGATAAATAAACCGCGCCCTGATGACCCAGATCAGTCCAAAGCCTTCATCGAAAAGGCCCGCGAGCTTGAAGCTGATGGCGACACATCAGCTGCTGACAAGCTGATGGAGCGGATGGCCAAGATGAAGCCGGAGCCCAAGATCAAAAAAGGAAAAAGTTCGTGAAGGCTGCAAGCCTCGCGGCCTTGCTGGCGTTGTGGTGGATAAGCGCTGCCACTGCGGCATCTCCGTTACTGGAGAGCTGCCTTTCTCCGGGGAATAGGGACTCGTGTAAGGCTTACCTCACACAAATAATGCGAGGCGTGCGGTTTGGAACGGTAACTGCGCAGCAGTTCAACCAACCTATGTGTCTCGATAGAGATCGTATGACGGCTGACCAGTTCAATCTGGTGATGCAGCGCCTACAGGGTGACAATCCCAATCTGCCAGAGACAAACTTAGACGTGATCTTCGGTGTTTTGGTCACGAAGGCTCGGTGTGAACCTTAATCCGTACTTTTCAAGTATATAACTCCCCCCGCAAGGGGGAGGGTAAGAAAGATCACCGCCAGCCCATGCCCGGCGCCACGTGCTTCAGGATCGCCTCGATCACATGGGCGTTGTAGTCGACGCCCAACTGGTTCGGCACCGTCAGCAGCAGCGTATCGGCCTCGGCGATCGCCTCGTCGCCCTTCAACTGCTTGATCAGTGCATCCGGCTCCGCTGCAAAGCTGCGGCCGAAGATGGCGCGCTCGGTGCCGTGCAGGTAGCCGACCTTGTCCTCGCCCTCGTTGCCCCGGCCGAAATAGGCGCGGTCGCGGTCGTCCACCAGCGCGAAGATGCTGCGGCTCACTGACACGCGCGGGTCACGCGTGTGCCCTGCTGCCTTCCAGGCGTCACGATAGAGCCGGATCTGCTCGGCCTGCTGCACATGAAACGGCTTGCCACTTTCGTCGATCTTCAGCGTCGATGACTGCAGGTTCATGCCCTGCTTGGCCGCCCATTCCGCCGTCGCATTGGTGGAGGCACCCCACCAGATGCGCTCGCGCAATCCTTCGCTATGCGGCTCGAGCCGCAGCAGACCCGGCGGATTCGGAAACATCGGATTGGGATTGGGCTGCGCAAAGCCCTTTCCTTGCAGCACGTCGAGAAACACCTCGGTATGCCGCCGCGCCATGTCGGCATCGGTCTGGCCCTCAGGGGGCGCGTAGCCGAAATAGCGATAGCCGTCGATCACCTGCTCCGGCGAGCCGCGGGAAATGCCGAGCTGCAGCCGTCCGCCCGCGATGAGATCCGCGGAGCCCGCGTCCTCCGCCATATAGAGCGGGTTCTCGTAGCGCATGTCGATCACGGCCGTGCCGATCTCGATCTTCTTGGTGCGCGCGCCGACCGCGGCGAGCAGCGGAAACGGTGCGGCGAGCTGGCGCGCGAAATGATGCACACGGAAATAGGCGCCGTCGGCGCCGAGCTCCTCGGCGGCGACCGCGAGATCGATGGATTGCAGCAGCGCGTCGCCCGCCGAGCGCGTCTGTGACGAGGCGGACGGGGTCCAGTGACCGAAAGAGAGAAAGCCGATGTTCTTCATGGGACGGATACTCAGGGTGGAATTGCTGCCTCCCTATCTAGACCAGATTGGCAGCAAGAAAAGGGAAACGATGGAAACGTATCGTTTCCAATGAGGCGATGTTCGTGGACTGCCAGATCCGCGTCCACGTCCGCCTGCCCCCGGCGCGACATCGCACCGCCCCTCGCCCACACTCCTTAAGCGTGCATCCTGTCATAAATCTTCTATAGGTTGACCAAAGCACGGCGTTGGGCGAGCATCGGCGCAACATCGAAAAACGGGGGGACAGGGGCCATGCGCGTCACGACGTCTGCCGGAGCTTTCGAAGCGAGCGCGATCGCGGGCACCCGCGCAATCATGATCGCCCTCAATTGCGACGAGGCCGCGTGCAAGGGGCTGCTGGGATTTGCGTTCCGCCGCGCCAGGGGCGCCGGCAAGCCGGAATTCCTGCGATCCTTGAAAGTCTTCGAAGCCGTCGAGCCAGAGCCCGACACCGAGCACGGAGAGTATTTCACTGACAAATTTCCGATCCAGAGTTTTCTCTGGAGCGACTACACCGCGGAGCCCGGCACGACCTATCACTTCGAGGTCATCCCCGTATTTGGCGACCCGACCGCGCCCGAACTGCGCGACGCCGAGAAGCTCGCCTTCACCGTCACGACGGAGAAGGAGGACGATGGTCAACACGGCATCTGGTTCAACCGCGGCGCCATCGCCAGCCAGGCCTATGCGCGCAAGTTCAAGAACCACAAGCCGACCGACGCGGAGATGGACAATCCGAAGGACAAGCACACGGTCTGGCTCTCGCGCGGCCTGCTGGAGGCCTGCCTGGACTATATCGACACGACGAAGAAGAGCGAGGCGCTGCGCGCCTGCATCTACGAATTCACCTACGCCCCCATCATCGAGGCGTTGAAAGCCAAGATCGATGACGGCTTCGACGTCCGGCTGATCGTGCATGACGACAAGAAAGGCAAGAACCGCAAGGCGATGAAGGCCGCCGGCCTCGACGTCAAGGCGAAGCACAACGGCGAGCCCGTCGTGATCTGGCGCACGCGGCCGCCGATCCCGCACAACAAGTTCATCATCAAGCTCGACGGCGACGCGCCGCAAGAAGTTTGGACCGGCTCGACCAACATCACGCCGTCCGGCTTCCTCGGCCAGTCGAATGTCGGCCACCTCGTCCATGACAGCGACGTCGCCGAACAATATCTGAAATACTGGACGATCCTGAGCGACAACCCGACCGGCAAGCCGGCGAAGGAAGGCGTCGCGGAGATTTCGCCCTACCCGCCCGCCCTGGTGAAGCCGGGATCGCAGACCTGCATCTTCTCGCCGCGCCAGACGGCGTCGATGCTGAACTGGTATGCCGACCGGATGAGCGACGCCACCTCGTCGATCATGTTCACGGCCGCGTTCAACGTCGCTGCCGATTTCATCGAGCCGCTGGCGCGCGACCGCGACTTTCTGCGCTTCGTGCTCAAGGAGAAGCCGCCCACTGCCGACGAGCGCAAGGCGCTCAAGGGCGACCGTGATCTGCAGATCTCGTTCGGCGCCGTGCTGGGCGCCGAGTTCAAGGTGGTCGACGGCAAGCTGGTCGCCAAGCGCAAGGTGAAAGAGTTTCCGCTGGACCGCTGGTTTCTCAAGGAAGAGCTCACCCGCGACGAAGGCAATATCTTCTTCATCCACACGAAATATCTGCTGATCGATCCCCTGAGCGACGATCCCCTCATCTGCACCGGTTCGGCGAATTTCTCGGAGGGATCGCTGACCACCAATGACGAGAACATGATCCTGATCCGCGGCTCGACCCGCGTGGCAGACATCTACATGACCGAGTTCGACCGCCTGTTCCGGCATTTCTATTTCCGCGATGTCGCCAATGACGTGGCCAGCAAACGCAAGAAAGGCGAGAAGCCGGAAAAGGTGTTCCTCGATCCGGACGACCGATGGACGCAGAGCTATTTCAAGCCCGACGGATTCAAGTCGCGGCGCCGCAAGATGTTCTTCACGATCCCGGCCTCCAACTGGACCGTCAATGCCGCAACCCATAGCGATGACGAACCGGTGCGGCCGCCAAAGAAGAAGGCAGCGAAGGCTGTAGCGAAGAAAGCGAAGACGAAGACAGCCAAGAAGAAAACAACCAAGAAGACGGCAAAGGCCGCGTCAGCCAAAAAGGCAAAAGCCAAGACGGCCAAATCCAAGACCGTCAAATCCAAGAAGGTCGCGAAGGCGAAGGTCAAAAAAGCGAAGACCAAGACGACGAAGGCGAAGAAAGCCAAGACCAAGACGTCAAAGGCCAAGAAATCAAAAGCCAAGTTGAAACGCTGAGCGCGACAATACGCCGGAGCCCCGCTCCCGGCGCTAGCTCAGCACGCCCGTGCCGTCGCGCGGCGCGCCGCCGCGGGTCGTGGCCGCCTTGATGCCCCAGTCGGCCATGAATTTCGGCCGCGGCTTGTCCTGCAGGATGAGCGCGCCGCCGACCACCGCACGCGTCGGGATCGCGTCGCGGTCGATGGCGCCTTCGAGGGTCATGGCGAGGTCGCGCGCGAAGACGCGGTTGCCGATGTGCCAGGAATGGGTGAAGTCACCGAAGAACGTGCTCTTGTTCGGATCGAGCGTGGCGAAATAGTCCCCGCAATTGACATTGGTGGCCTTGGCATGCGCATCCGCCGGCAGGCCGACGCGGCCCGCGCGCGGCGCCACGCCGAGCCGCTTGGCATTGGAGGCCGCCAGCACGCTGTCATAGGGGTTTGAATAGTTGGTCAGGCGCAGGATGCGCTTGAACATCGGCCCCGACCAGGAGTCATTCGCCGACAGGCTCGACGACGCCACGTCGCCGGCGATGAAGGCGACCTGGCTGACACGCCAGTTGCTCTTGAACAGCGCGCCGTCCTTCTCCGCCTGCACGAAGGCTTCCATGGCCACATAGGCGCCGGTGGAATGGCCGAGCAGGTGGACATTGGTGACGCAGTCCTTCTCCTGCCCCTGCGCCAGCACGGTGATGCAATCGCTGACCAGCTTCACCGCCACTTCGGCGCCCTTGGAGCGATCCTGCCAATAGGCCAGCGTCTCGTTGTCGCTCGGCCAGTCGAAGCCGATGACGAGGCCCTTCCAGCCCTCGGCCTTGAGATCCTTCGCCAACTGCCGCTGGCGCTTCATGATGATGTCGAGATCGTTGTTGTAGCCGTGGATGAAGACGAGGATGTCGCCAGCCACGCTGATCGAATTCTGGTTGGGATCGCCGTCAGCAATGTCGCGGACCTCCTTCACCCATTTGGCGAGATCGGTCTTGCTGGACGTCGCCATCGCCGGCGTCGGGATCGCCACATTGGTCGGCACCCGCAGATAGCGGATGGTGCCGACATTCTCGTTGAAGGCAGCGCCCGAAATGCCGCGCGCGGTGATCAGATAATCGACACCTGCCATGAAATCCCCCTGCCGTTCCCGCCGGGTTTCCTCCGCATCGCGCCGCCCCCTCTTTGTGAGCCAGGCACGATCGACGTGTGCCAGCCTATCGCGCAATCACAGGTGCAGCCAAGTGACGGGATGCGCGCCTCTCACAATATCGACGACGGACGGCGACGCATCGGACGCCGCACGCCCGGCTTGCGCAATCCCGGTTTTAGGTATATATTCTTTTACATGTCATACCCTCTCTATAATTCCATCATCCGCCTCCGGGTCACGCCCGATGAGCCCGAGGCGCCGGACACGATCCCCGGCGCGCCGCGGGTGCGCGGCTCAAAGCGGCCGCATGCGGATGCCAAATGCGCGCAGGTGCGCCGCCTGATCGAGACGACGGTGCTGACCTATGGCGAGATCGCGAAGCAGACCGGCGTCGGCCGCGCCTCGATCTGCCGCTGGACGCGCGACGGCGGCTGGCAGCGCCCGCTGTTTGCGCCGCGCGCCACCGACACGGTGCCTTCCGCCCGCGCCTCGCAGAAACTCAAGCTGCGCAAACTCGCCGAGCGGCTCCACGCGCTGGCGGAGCGCGCCGTGCGCGCGCTGGAAGCGCAGCCCGATGTCGACATCGACCGCCTGATGCAGGCGCTGCAAGTGGTGAAGATGGCGCGGCTGGAGGCGATGGGCCGCCGGCGCCCGCGCCGCCCTATCGACATGCCCGCGCGCACCGGCCGCGAGATGATGGAGCGCGACGCTGCGATCCGCACCGCGCTGAAGGAGATGCGCCGCGGCGGCGTCGATGTGACACAGATTCCGGACGACGCGATGGCGCTGCTGGAAGCGGCGCATACGCCGCCGGAGCGGGATCATCCGGCGCTCCGGCCAAGGGGGAGCAGGCGGAGGTGATGGCCCTCACACCTCCACCGGCAGATAAAAATCGATCACTTCTTTCGCGACACCGACGCCGGCCATGATGGGGTGTCTTGATCGGTCGTGCTGTGGACGGGGTCCATTCATCGTCGTTTCATTGAAAAGCGCGTCAGTTGCTGCCAAGACGCTTCCTCGTTTACAATCGCTTGGAAAGCGCTGAGGGAAGAATGGCAAAGAAGGCGATCGAAATCGGCGGCCTCCTTTTCGGCAAGAAAGGAGATGCGGTCGATCACTACCGTGCGATTCTATACCGCCACGCGGTCGGCGTACCTATTCCAGAACCAGACGCGACACAACTTCATTGGCTGATCGAGCGCCATCCTGAATCAAGCTCAAAAATCGGAGTAGGCGTAGCGCATTTCGCCGTAAGAGACGCGGTTTACGGCACTCGGTGCTTCGAAATAGTGAGATTGAACGGGCAGAATACAGACTTCTCACTCAAATCCTGCATTGACGGAGAACCTTCGAGTCGCCTCTCAGAGACACTCAAGGCGATGCGAGCGGAAGTAGCGGAAGACATACGACAGAAGAAATGGGAGATATTTAGAACAAGCACACTCCCGGACGGGAAGGTGCCTTGCGCAGTTTCTGGGCGACATATTTCTCTTGAAGAAGCCTTCGCTGATCACACCCCACCGCATTCATTCAAATCGATTGCATTATGTTTCATTGAATCTTCTCAGATGGAACTAAGCGAAGAACTTATCACGGCATCACAGGATAATCAGTATCAACCAGCCTTCCGCGATCGCGCCCTAGCCGGTCGCTGGCGCAATTTTTACAATCAGACCGCAATTATTCGGGTCGTTTCGCGCGAAAAATAGAACGCCATCGCGCTACCTTCGGTCATATAAACCGTTAGCTCCGCGAGCGCCGCACTGCCGGAAACAGAATACTTCGCACCTCTTCGACGATCTCCCGTTCAAACGAAGAAATCTGCGAATTATCGAGAGATATTGTCTTCAACTTCTGCAAAACTTCATCAAGCGAAGCTGATGGCATTAGATACCGCTCCAATGCCTTCACCGTCTGGATCGGTATTCCATACTCATCAAGCGCAAATAGCGCAGACGGCATAAACAAATTCTCTGCCTGCTCCGCAAACAATGCGTAATTGCCAGGACGCATGCCAAGTTTCGGCAGCACGTCATTCTGTATCGCATTAATAACCATCAGATCGCGTGGAAACCGCTGACAGATTATATTGCGCACGATCCTTAGTGCACCCTCCACCGCCTGACTTGGCGTAACATTAGGATGCCTTGTTGCGACGCGCCCCTTAACGTACGCGGTCAGGTTTTGGCCTATCCGAAGCTCGTTCAAATGCAACGCCAACTGACTCCCCGAGTGAATATCATTCTCCCGAAGGGCATGTGTACTTAAGTAGGTGAAGATTAATTCGCAAACGACAGCCAACTGCTCGCCGCTAGGAACTCGCGACCAACTCAGTAATGGACCCAGCTCGCGGACTCGCCCCCGTATTTCTGCAGCCAAATTCTCTTGAGTATCCCATGGGACATATCGATTGGCCCGCAGCGTCGCAGGAGAAAGAGTACTTCCTTCAAAAAGAGAACTAACGCGTTCCTTCGAGACTTCCTCCAGATCTTCATCAGGAAGACTCAGCAGTAAGCTCATGGGAGTTTTTCCGCTCTGCGACCCTATCGGCATCTCCACGCTGAACGACTGATCAACGGGCAGCTCTTCCAGAACGAAAACCTTGCCGACGAAGTATTGATTCATACGCCCAGCACGCCCCTCGATGTTCTTGTAGGTAAAGTGCTCCAAGACATCTCGGCTCTTACGTCGGTCATACACAATCACGTTCTTTGCAACTGTATTCACGCCCTCGATAATCGTCGACGTGCAGACAAGAAACTTTATTTTTCGGGTGTTGAACAGACGAATAAAATACTGCTGTAGCGCGCGAGGTACGCCCCCATGATGAATGCCAACACCCCGCCGCAAAGCGTTACACACGATCCAATCGGGGTCATACTTCTCTGCAATCCAGCTTGCCGCCCCCTCTACATCCTCAACGAAAGGCAAATTCAGTCGATCAACCAATGCCTTTGCAACGATACTCGCGCTTGCCGGCGACTGACAGTATACAATGGTGGGCTCGTTGATCTTCTCGCAAAGAGCAATCAAGCCATCCTCGCGTTCCGTTCCTCTAGTTGGAAGATTCAAGGCCACAACATCCACCGCCACGGTCGAGAATTCTGACGGAATAAAATGATGCTCATATGCATCGAGACCCATCACCGCCTGAATGTTCGGCCCAAGCAAGTAAAATTGAGCTCCTGTTTTTGCGAGTTTGTGAAACGCGAGGTTTAAGTCAACCGCTCGATCCGGCTCTCTCTCGGAGGAGAGATCCATTTTGTAGAATTCATCGATCACAAAAAATTCTACATCCTCGAGATCGCTTCTATGATTGACCCGCTCTTGAGTGAGCACATAAACGTTAATCCTACCCGCCTTAGCCTCTTGGCTCGGATGCGTTATGACCGCACAACGCTCTCCAAATCGTTGCAGAATCCGTCGACGCGTCTCATCGATCAACGCTAAGGTTGGAACAACAATTGCGATTTTCTTATACTTCTCTGATGCAATCACCTCGTCGACGACTAGGCTCTTTCCTGAGCTAGTTGATGCGCTCAGAACAACGTTCGAACCAAGCATAAGCTGATGGTATATTCTCGCCTGCAAGCTGTGAAAAACGATGCTAGTATCGGCGCTATCAGGGCGGTGCAACTCAAATGCAATCTGATCGGACAAATCGGCCGTCGAAATCGTGTCTGCTAGGTAAGGAAACAAGCCAACATTCCTAACTAGCGCCATCAATACTGTTCGCTCTGATTCCTTGAACTGGTCAGAAATAGCGAGCGCTCGGATAACTAGGTCTCGGCCCTGATTATGCGTCGCTGCGTTGTTCACATGGCGACTTATCTCCCTCAAAAGCGACAAGGTTTCGGCGCGATTGATTGGCCGAGACAACACTTCTTTGATCTCTGCATAGTCCATCAGATCACCTGAAGCAGTTTTTCAAATTGAGCTGTCAAATTCTCGACGGACTCTATTGGAACGAGAAATATATGCACATTCACCAGCCCTAACGTTCTTGGAAGGGACGGCTTTAACGCCTCGTAGGCATCTGTGACTTCGACAACTAGTTTTTCTTGGTAATCCTTAGCGTATCCGGCGGCCAAGACTGCACTGTCATAACCCACCAAAACAGGAATACAGATATTTGCAATCAAGTCGTCCACTGGCGCATTCCGCGAGAAAGCTGCCTCTAACGTTGTCGGGAGCAAATGCTGCGGCTCGCGGAGTGTTAGGATGATCTCACGCTCTTCTTTCAGGAAATCTGCATCCAGCACATATTCAAGGTCGGCGACTACATTTTGCACTACTTCTGAGTAAGAGCGTGCAGTGGCAATTCTAGCATGCCCGAGCCAAAGCTGATCTCCGTCATCGGAATGCACAATGTGCGCACTTCCAAAGCTTCGCAGCCCCGAGGAAGTCTCGTAGAAAAGCTTGCATGCGATGGGCTCACTCCCAACTGACTGTCTGACGATTGCATGAAGTAGCGTCTCCGCAAGCAGCTGATGCGAAGCAAGACTTCGCCGCTGCTTAATCGAGCGCACCGCTTCTCGCATTTTGCGTCGAAGATTCAGCGGTCGAATCGAGACCAGATCGCTTGCTTTCAAAGCGACTTCGGGGAGCCAATCCACGAGGTGGTCCGCCAATTGGCTGGATCGCCATAGGCCTCTCTCGTAGCGGGCATCATAGCTGGAAAGTGCCCGATGAACATCGACCTCTGTGATGTGATAGAGATCAGTAAAGAATGCGTCTCCTCGATGGCGATAAGGTTTCGACGTCCGCTGTATTGCCGCGTCGGTCTCGCCCAAGTGCCGCTTCCAACGTTCAATTATCTGGTCGCGCGAAATCACCTTCTTTTCAGCCTCAGTAATCTTTGAAGCCGACGCTGCTTCATCAACCAAGCGCAAAAAATCGTCGTAGATTTTCTCGACATGCGAGTGGGTGGGGTTCGCGCCGAACGCTTCTGCAGTTCGCGCGAGCGTCTGCTGATTTTTAGCTTTCAGAAACTCGATGTCGCCTGTGACCTGCCATACCGCAGCCTTAGCCCAGTACGCTAAATCAATTCCACCGGATGATTTTGTTGACCATTTCTTCGCGAGTTTAGAGCCGAGCTCCTGAACGCCTTGATGTCGAAGCCGGTTGTCCCGCTCCAGCTTCAGGCAAGCAATCGCTTTTGTAGTATCGCGACGAGAAACGATACGGAAAAGGGCACCTACTCCGACATTGTCGCAAAGCAAAGATTTTTCAACAAGCGACGTAGGGGACTTAGTTATGGTGCGCTTCAGGATTTCGGTTTGAGACCACTTCTTGTCATCTTCCGTGGTCTTCACCTGGATGTATTCTGGAAATTCATCAACTCCGGTGTTCCACCACAGCAGAATATCATCCGCAGTTTCGCACTCGATGCTCGCTATTCTCTTGTCGGCTATCATTGCCAGAACAAAGAAAACAGCGACATGATCCTGGTATTTGAAACCGCGCCGAGCGCTTACGCCGCCAGCATCGGTGACTGAAATATTATTGGTATCCAATGACTTATCAATAATACTCATCAACGCTATCCAATAGCCTCATCTTCTGAAGAGTCACCCTACTGAGAAACGACTTAAGGCTGTATTTCCCTATCATCGCGCGCAAACGCTTCTTAGTCGTTGAACAAGCATTTTGGTTGAGTATGGAGGAAATCAATTCACCCGCTTAACCCATTGATAAAAATCAATTTTCGCTTTTCAAGTAATGAGCAAAGCTGTGGGCAAAGCAGTAAAAAGAGTAGGCACAAAATAAAAGGCCGGGACAAGCCCGGCCTTCGTGATCGACTAAGGGGCCTATTCGTTCCTCACCCCTCCTTGAACCCATATTCCGGCACATTGCCCGACGCGCCGTAATACTTGTACGGCAGGAACTTGCCGGACATCGTGATCTGGACGCGGTCGCCCTTGGGGTTACTGATGCGCTGCATCACCATGTCGAAATCGATCGCCGACATGATGCCGTCGCCGAATTCCTCCTCGATCAGCGCCTTCCAGGCCGGGCCGTTCACCATCACCATCTCGTAGAAGCGATAGATCAGCGGATCCTGCGGCGGCATCTGCACGTTTTCGGCGCGCATCGGGATCTCGTTGAGCATCGCCGTCTCGCTCTTCGAGAGGCCGAACAGCTCGCCGGCATTGGCCGCCTGCGGCTTGGTCAGCTTCATGTTGCCGAGAATGGCGCCGACGATCAGCACTTCGCTGTAGCCGCCGATCTGCTCGCAGATATATTTCCAGGTCCATTCCTTCTCGCGCTTGATGTCGAGCAGCTTTTCGGTGAGGTCGGATCGCAGCATGATGGTTCTCCTTCGGGGGTCTTGCAGTTGGTTAGCGCACGGCGCTGTGGAGAGACGGCATCGTTGGCGCCTCGGTGAAAGCGGGCCGCACCACGGGGACGTTGCGCGGGTCGTGGTTCGGCGTGGTGGCAGTGAACGTCTTGCTGCGCGTCACCAGGAAATCGATGATGTGGTTGCGCAGCGCGTAATAATGCGGGTGCTTGTGCAGATCGATGCGCGAGCGATCCCGCGGCAGCGGGTTCTCGACGATCTCCGCCAGCACGGCGCCGGGGCCGTTGGTCATGAGGAAGATCTTGTCGGCGAGATACATCGCCTCGTCGACGTCATGGGTGATCATGAAAGTGGTCTGGCCGGTCTCCAGCGTGACGCGGCGCACCTCATCCTGCAGCGTGCCGCGGGTGAGTGCATCCAGCGCCGAAAAAGGCTCGTCCATCAGCATGATTTTTGGCGTGATCGACAGCGCGCGCGCGATGCCGACGCGCTGTTTCATGCCGCCGGACAGTTCCGACGGCCGCTTGTGCTCGGAGCCCGTGAGGCCGACCTTGTCGATATAGGTCTGCGCATGGGCGCGGACTTTCGCCTTGTCCCACTTGCGCCATTTCGACGACACCGCATAGGCGATGTTGCCCATGACCGTCAGCCACGGCAGCAGCGCATGGCTCTGGAAGATCACCGCACGGTCGAGACTGGTGCCAGAGATCGCCTGGCCGTCGACGATCACGGTGCCCTCGGAGGGCTCGTCGAGCCCGGCGAGGATGTTCAGCACCGTGGTCTTGCCGCAGCCGGAATGGCCGATGATGCAGCCGAATTCGCCCGGCGGCATCGACAGCCAGAGATCCTCGAAGATCGTGGTGCTGCCGCCCGCCGCCTGCGGATAGCGCTTGGCGATGCCTTCGATAGAGATGAATTTGTTCGCCATCGCATTCACTCCGGGAACGTGACCATGCGGGTGAAGCGCGCCAATATCTGGTCCAGCAACATGCCCACGACCCCGATCAGCAAGATCGCGATAATCACATTTGTGATCGACAAATTATTCCATTCGTTCCAGACGAAGTAACCAATCCCCGTTCCGCCAACCAACATCTCGGCGGCGACGATGACCAGCCACGCGATGCCGATGGAAATGCGCATGCCGGTGAGGATCGTCGGCGCGGCCGCAGGAAGAATGACCGTGAAGGCGCGGCGGAAGGTGCCGACTTCCAGCGTGCGCGCGACATTGATCCACTCCTTGCGCACGGCGGCGACACCGAACGCGGTGTTGAGCAGCATCGGCCACACCGAGCAGATGAAGATCACGAAGATCGCCGACAGCGAGGAGTCCTTGATGGTGTAGAGCGCGAGCGGCATCCAAGCGAGCGGCGAGATCGGCTTCAGCACCTGGATGAACGGATCGAGCGCCTTGTTCATCAGCGGCGACATGCCGATCAGGAAGCCGAGCGGGATCGCGACGATGACAGCGATGAGATAGCCGAGCCCGACGCGGCCGATCGAATAGGCCAGCTGGATGCCGAGGCCCTTGTCGTTCGGCCCGTTGTCGTAGAACGGCCGCTTCAGGTGCTCCCACAATTTGGCGCCAACATCGAGCGGCCCGGGCATCGCGGATTTGCCGGATGTGGCGGTGAGGCCCATCAGTTTCGCGTATTCGGGCGACATGGTGCCGACACTCGCCGTCTGCCGCGTGGCGAGGTGCCACACGCCGATGAAAGCGAGGAAGATCACGATGGAGACGACGGCAGCGCGGAAGCGAAGGGATTTGATCATTGTGGTCCTTTCCTTCTCCCCGCTTGCGGGGAGAAGGTGGCGCGAGCTTGCGAAGCAAGTTCGCGACGGATGAGGGGGAGCCGCAGCGACGTCGTGCCATCGAGAGTCCCCCTCACCCGACTTCCACGCGCTTCGCGCGTTACAGTCGACCTCTCCCCGCAAGCGGGGCGAGGTAAGAAAGGGGCGAAGGCATCGTTCATCACGTCGCCTTCCTGATCTTAAAACTCGCCAGATATTCCTTCGGCTTCTCCGGATCGAAGGTCTTGCCCATCACCGCGAACGACTTGTAAGCGCTCGCCGGCGGGCTCAGCCCCATCTCCTTCATCACCTTGGCCGTATCGGTAGCGAGATAGATCTGTTCGGCGACGCCCTTGTAATCGACGTCGCCCTTGATCTGACCCCAGCGCTGCATCTGGGTCATCATCCAGACCGCGAAGGACTGCCACGGGAACGGATCGAAATCGACGCGCTTCGCATCACTCTTGATGCCGCCGAGACCATCCGCATAAGTGCCGGTCAGCACCTGCTCCAGCACCACCGGCGGCGCGTTGAGATAGGCGGCGGGCGCGATGGCTTCGGCGATCGACTTGCGGTTCTCCGCTTTTGAGGCATAGGCGGTGGCATTGACGATGGCGCGTGTCAGCGCGGCAAAGGAGTTCGGCGACGTGGTGATGAATTCGCGGCTCGCCGCAAACGAACAACAGGGATGCCCGTCCCAGATCTCCTTGGACAGGATGTGCATGAAGCCGACGCCGTCATAGATCGCGCGCTGGCAGATATTGTCGGGCGCCAAAAATCCATCGATATTGTCGGCGCGGAGGTTGGCGACCATTTCCGGCGGCGGCACCGAGCGCAGCTGCACATCGGTGTCGGGATCGATGCCGTGTTCGGCGAGATAGTAGCGCAAGAGATAGTTGTGCATCGAATAGTCGAACGGGATGGCGAGCTTGAAGCCCTTCCAGTCCTTCGGGTCGCGCTTATCCTTGTGCTTCATGGCGAGGGTAATGCCCTGGCCGTTGATGTTCTCGATCGCCGGCACGGTATAGGGGATCGGCTGCGAACCCAGACCCAGCGAGATCGCGATCGGCATCGGCGCCAGCATATGCGCGGCGTCGTATTCCTTGTTGATGGTCTTGTCGCGGATCACAGCCCAGCCGGCGGTCTTCACCACTTCGACATTGAGCCCCTGCTTCTTATAGAAGCCGAGCGGATCGGCCATGATGATCGGCGTCGCGCAGGTGATCGGGATGAAGCCGACCTTGAGGTCGGTCTTCTCGAGCTTGCCCGCGCCCTGCGCGAAGACTTCGGTCGCCGTCTTGATCGGGAAGAACTGCGATAGCGCCGCCAGCGCGCTGGACGCACCGACCGACTTCAGGAAGGCGCGGCGCGCGACGTCCTTCGGGAACACCGCACGCATCACCGCCGACGCGACGACGCCCTCGTAGCGCTTGGCCTCGGTCTCGGGAATGTCGCAGCTGAGCTGCAGCGTGGCTTCATGCTCGGATTGGCTCGCATGCTGGCCGCAGCTGCAGGCGCCGGCGCGCAAGCGGCGGGCGGGATCGAACGGATTGTCGAATGTGGACATGTGACCTCCTCGGTGACGCTGGGGTCATTTACGCAAGGAGTGTGCCAGCCCGGCGCACGCCGGAATGTCCAATCGCCGCAGGCATTTCGGTCCTTCATTGGCGATTACGAAAATTCGTGCTACACGAAAACTCGTAGCCTGATTACGATTTTTCGGAGTTTCGCCGATGGATTTGGCAACGGCCCAGCCGCATGATTTGCGAACCATCGCCTTCGATTATTCGGTCGAGCCCACGCTGCTGCTCGATCCCCATGCCGACCAGATCATCGACGCCAATCCGGCCGCATGTACCCTGCTCGGCTATGACCGCGCGCTGCTGCGCCAGATCAAGATCAGCGCGCTGCATGCGGGCCAGTTGCCCGCGCTGATCGTGTTCACGCAGGCGGTGCTGGCCAAGGGCTCGTACTGGACGAATTCACTGACGCCGCGCCACGCCACCGGCGAAGCGTTGCAGCTCGAATATGCGGGATCGCTGGTGCCGCAGGGCGAGCGCACCTTGCTGCTGCTCACCATGAGCGATCTCGAACAGCGCCGCCGCCGTCATGTCGATGCCGCCGCCGAGGATCACATGCGCGGCGGCATTGCCGCGTGGCAGCGGGTCGAGCGCGTGTTTCAGGACATCGAGCGCGAGAACCAGTTGATCCTGCGCGCCGCGGGCGAAGGCATCTACGGCGTCAATGCCGACGGCAAGACCACCTTCGTCAATCCCGCCGCCGAGCGCATGCTGGGCTGGACCGCCGATGAACTGGTCGGCCGTGAAATCCACCCGATCGTGCATCACAGCCATCACGACGGCAGCCACTATCCCGATCACGACTGCCCGATCTATGCCGCGTTTCGCGACGGCGCCGTGCACAATGTCGACAACGAGGTGTTCTGGCGCAAGGACGGCACCCCGGTCTGGGTCGAATACACGTCGACGCCGATCCGCGACCGCAGCATGGTGGTCGGCGCCGTGATCGTGTTTCGTGACGTCAGCCAGCGCCGCGAGGCGGATGAAAAACTCCATGCCGCATTGGCCGAAGTCGATCGCCTGCGCGAGCGTCTCGAACTCGAAAACGCCTATCTGCAGGAGGAAATCCGCATCGAGACCAATCCGCGCGGCATCATCGGCCAGAGCGAGGCGATCCAGAAAACGCTGCGGCAGGTCAAGCTGGTGGCCCCCACCACGGCAGCGGTGATGATCACGGGCGAGTCCGGCACCGGCAAGGAACTGATCGCGCGCGCGATCCACGAAGCGTCGGGCCGTCGCGACCGGCCGCTGATCCGCGTCAATTGCGCGGCGATCCCGCGCGAATTGTTCGAGAGCGAATTCTTCGGCCATGTCCGCGGCGCCTTCACCGGCGCGGTGCGCGACCGCATCGGCCGCTTCCAGCTGGCCGATGGCGGCACGCTGTTTCTCGACGAGGTCGGCGAGATCCCGCTGGAGCTGCAGGGCAAGCTGCTGCGCGTGTTGCAGGAAGGCAATTTCGAACGCGTCGGCGAGGAGCGCACGCGCTCCGTCGATGTCCGCGTCATCGCCGCCACCAACCGCAATCTGAAACAGGAAGTGGCGCGCGGACGGTTTCGCGAAGACCTGTATTTCCGGCTCAACGTCTTTCCCGTGGAGTCGGTGCCGCTGCGCGACCGCCGCGAGGACATCCCCCTGCTGGCGCAGCACTTCCTGCTCAGCGAGAAACTGAAATCGGATCTGCGGCTGTCCGAAGGCGATGCACGCCGGCTGTCGCGCTACGACTGGCCGGGCAATGTGCGCGAGCTGCAGAACGTCATCGAGCGCGCGGTGATCCTGGCGCAGAACGGACGGCTGCGGATCGACCTGCCGGATGCGCCCGGCCCGCACCATGCCGCAGGCGCGCATCGCGTGAAGTCCGACGCCCGGCCGGCGGTGATGACCTCAGCCGAGCTGCGCGATCACGAGCGCAGCAACATCCTCGCGGCGCTGCAGGCGACATCCGGCAAGGTGTTCGGCCCCGGCGGCGCGGCGGAGCTGCTCGACGTCAGGCCGACGACACTGGCTTCAAGGATGAAGGCGCTGGGGATTGAAGGTGCGCGCGGAAGAAACGGCGCGTAAGCCGCTACACACGCGTCATTCCGGGGCGCGCGGCAAAGCCGCGCGAACCCGGAATCCCGAGATAGTTGAAACTCCGATTGCAAAACACTCAGAGATTCCGGGTTCGCGTCCGGCTGACGCCGTCCACGCCCCGGAATGACGAGCCTAGTTTCGCGAAAACAGCGCGCTCGGCTCGCCGCCCCAGCCGTGACGGCAGCGGCCACAGCACCGCCGCTGCCGCGCCCCCGCTTGCATCTCCCGCAAATGGGTTTATATTCCACGGCATGCCATATCCCTTCGTCCCGCTCTACGACCCCAGGATCCGCGTCATCGATTCCTCCGCGGACTCGGTGGCGCGCATTCGCGTGCATCCGGATCCCGGACCGCCGCCGATGCCGGGCGGCCGCCCCAAGGGCTCGAAGCGGCTGCACACCAATGCGACACTGGCCGCGGTGCGCCGCCTGATCGAGGAGACCACGCTGAGCCACGCCCAGATCGCGGCGCGGACCGGCGTCAGCAAGCACAGCGTGATGCGCTGGGCGCGCGACGGCGGCTGGCAGCGTCACCCGTTCGCGCCGGTTGCCAGCGACAAGGTGCCGGCGGCCCGCGCCGGCCGCCGGTTGAAGCTGCGCGTGCTGAGAGAGAAGCTGCAGGCGCTGGCCGAGCGCTGCGTCACCGAGCTGTGGAACAGCCCCGCCGTCGATCTCGACCGGCTGATCCAGGCCATGCAGGTGGTGAAGATGGCGCGGCTGGAAGCCATGGGCAACCGGCGCCCGCGCCGCCACCCCGATGCGCCGGCGCGCACCGGGCAGGACTGGATCGACCGCGACACCGCGATCCACACGGCGCTGAAGGAGATGCGCCGCGGCGGCGTCGCTGTCGACCGCATCCCCGATGAAGCGATGGCCCTGCTGGAAGACGCGCATACGCCGCCGGAGCGGGACCACGCGGCGCTAAGGCCGAGGGGGCCGCGGCGGAGAGTGTAATAGAAGTAGAACTGAAAAGAGAGGTTTAAAGGCCGGTTGGCCATTCAGGCGACGGATGAATACTATCGACTTCGCGAATCTACGGGCTCTTTTCGATCTTCGTGCTCGGTCCTCTCAATTTTTTCCCTACCTATCTGTGGTGGTCATTTCTTATGTCTGACGCCAATAACGAACAGCTTCAACCTCCGCCGAGCTGGGAAAAGTTCGAAGAAATATGCGCCGACCTCTTTTCGCGCATCTGGGGTGACCCACAGCTCGTACGATACGGCCGCGACGGGCAACGGCAGAACGGCGTTGATATCCACGGCAAAGAAACTGGTGCCAACTCCGGGGTGCAATGCAAGGGGAAACGAGTTTGGCCTCCAACGAAACTCACCGTCGCTGAAATTAACTCCGAGGTCGAAAAAGCCAAAGAATTTCAACCCGCACTGAAGACTTACATTATAGCCACAACGGCAGAAAACGACGTTCATACCACGGACCGTGCGAATGCAATTTCAGCAGAGCACGAAAAGCAGGGGCTTTTCCGCGTCGTGGTCTTTGGATGGTCTGAGCTTGTCAGGCGGCTGTACGATTATCCTGATCTCCTAGCCAAGCATTTCAATGTTATTACGATACGGCAGATGCAACGCGAGATGCCAGACGCAGTTGCCGATCGCGTCGTTGAGAAACTTCAGCAGTCTAATCTCTCCGTCAGCATTCCCGGACCCGAGCAAGCCCCGCGCTCTCAACCGGGAGCGTTTGACGATAAGCTATCGGATGCGCTTGAACGTGATTTTGACAGTCGCTATCAGCGTGCATTCCAGCGCTCATTTTTTCCCGAGGTAGGACAGTCGCAAGAATTTATAACGCTTGCGACTGAGGTCCTTGAAGTGACCGGGCCTTCGCTATCGACTGACCTGCGACAGACAATTTTGTTTCGAGCTGCACGTTCTGCAGCCATCCAAGGCAGCACGAATGAGGCGCGTCGCTTTCTTGGCGCCGGGCAATCAATTCAAGGCTCTGTTTCGGACGCACCTGCACAGGCGCGCATAGCTGTTGCGGAAGGACGCGTAAACGACGCAATTCAGGGGCTAAGAGATATCCCAGAAGGCGAATCCCGCGCTGTTCTCTTCAACATCATTGCCGTAGAGCGCAGTGACGACGAGGCCCTGAAATGGCTGAATGATAGCGGGCTTTCGGTCTCTGATTTCAGTCCTCTTGGCGTTCTTAATATTTGCCAACTACACCTGCGCCGAACGGATTACGAGGCCGCTGCCCGTACGTTGGAGCAAGCGACCAACACTCAATTTTCTGAAGCCTCTTACCTTTATTTTCTACGTGGAGTTTTGAGATTTGCGCGGCTGCTTCCTGTGCCTGAGCGAGGCATTGCGCTTTCCGGTTTGCCTCTGGAAGTTCTAAATGCACGGCCTGTAGTAAGTGACGCCGAGGCAATATCGGCTCTTGATGAGGCGATTAACGATCTGAGACAGGTTCTTCCGCTTGCTTCAACGCTAGGCCTACGTCACGCTCCTCGCATAATCGAGTCTTATATTCTTTGGTGTGAGCTTGTTCATCCAACGCGAAGAGAAGCCGCGTTGGCACAGCTTCAAAGGGTTATGTCCGATAATACCTCGGCAGTCACCCGTGTTCAGTATGCTTTCGCTCATCTGCGTGACTTTGATCCTTCTGGTCTTGAAATTTATCTAGAGCAGCGCGACTCGTTCGGGGGGCTTTCCGATGATGAATTGCGAGCCGCAATCTCGATACGCCTTCATAAAAATGACGCGGCGGGGCTTGCTTCGCTTATCGCGGCCAAGCGCTCCCAAGTCGAAGCGTCGTTCGGAAAGGAAGGCGTTCTATGGCTCGAAGTTCAGGCGCTCGCCAAGAGCGGGGATGCCACCTCCGCTAACATCGTCTTTGAAAAGAACCACGATATTTTCGATGAGCGGCAACGTGCAGCCCTGCGAGCTGAAATCGCGAAAGCCGAAGGAGCCGATCCGGTCACTGAGCATCTTAAGCTGTACGAAGCGGAAAAAACACCGGAGGCTCTGCGGGCTCTTGTAGCCATCCTAGTTCAGAGAAAAGATCATATCGGTATTGCTAAATACGCTGAATTACTTTTTGCGGAAACGAAGGATTCTCAGGACCTCGTGGTAGCGGCGCAGGCAGCTAGCCGCGCGAAGGACGGAGATAATTTTGTCCGCTTGGTCGATACGCATCCGTTTCTGCTCGATCATGGCGTCGCGTTCTTGGTGAATTACGGATGGCAATTGGTCCGGCTCGGCCGATTGCGCGAGGCGAAGGCAATTACCGAGCGCATCGGGCAGAAGCATCCGTCGGAGCGGGACCTTCAACTGGAGACAATCATTGCAATCGAAACGGGAGAGTGGGAGTCGCTTGCTGGTCCGCTTTCGGCAGTGCTTGAACCAGCTCGAAATTCCAGTGCGCTAACTCTGATCAGAGCGGCACATCTCGCGCAAGCGTCGGGACAGGGTCATCTCATGGACCTCATTAACGCCGCTGTGACCAAGGGGCCAGATGATCCCGGCGTCCTTATGGGTGCTTATTATCTTTTTGTCGAAGAAGGCCTCGAAGAGCAGAGGGCGGAGGCCCATGAGTGGTTTCGAAAAGCACTTTCTCTCTCAGGGCCAGATGGTCCGATCCAAACCGTTCAGCTTAAGGAGCTTATCTCGAAGCAAACGGAATGGAACAAGCATACACGCAATATAACTGACAACGTTACTCGCGGCGATCTTCCTCTGTTCGTCGCAGCCGCAGGACTGCGCACCACCGTGGTAGATTTGGTGCTGCGTAATCTCATTCGTAATTCGTCGCTAATGGACGGGCGGCGGCGCTCCGCCATTCCACTATTTGCCGGGCGTCGCCTGCCAACAGCAACCGGCGCAATGAATTTAGTCGCGCTAGACGTCACCTCACTCCTTGTCTTGGGGTGGCTCGGTATTCTTCAGAAAGTTGTCGACAGTTTCGCGACCATCATTCTGCCCGCCGGCGTTCTATTTGAGCTTTTTGAAGGTCGTAGACGAATCCGTCAAACACAGCGGACGCGCCTCCAAAAGGCGAATGAAGTGCGCGACGCTATCGCCAAGGGGCAGTTAAAGGTATTGCGAACGCCGAGCCTCGCCCGCGATCCTTTGTCTACCGAAATTGGCGTCGAACTGAGTGCTCTTATCCGCGAAGCACGAGCCATTAATGGAATCGTTATCCGTTCTGCACCCGTTCATCAGATCGGCCAGGGAGAGCAGGCAGACGCCGATATGGCGCCCTACGCCGATGTTCTTTGCGATATGCACGGCCTTCTGAAGGCGTTGAGCGATCTCAATGTCCTCGATGAAGAGACCGAGAAGTCTGCGAAGCAATATTTCAATTTGCAGGACAAAGGGTGGGCGGCTCCAGTTATTCCAGAGCCGAGCCGCCCCCTCTTTTTAGATGGCCTGTCGCTCGTTTATTTACAGCATACCGGCCTATGGCGAACGTTTCTCGCGACATTCTCGACCATTTACATTCACGTTTCGACCGAAGAAGAGGCCAACGTTCTGATCGAGTACGATCACAGCGTAAATGACGTCATGCGGATAATTGATGATATTCGCAACGTTTTACGGCGCGCCAATTCGGCAGAGCGCGTCGTCTTTGGCCAAAAACGCACTGATGCAGGCGACGTCGATCAGGATACCGCTGAGTCGACAATAAGCTTGGTATCGAACCTTAAGGGCGCGGAAGCCGCCATCATTGATGATCGAGCCCTTAATAAAGAGCCGTTCATTACCGATGCATCCGGCCATCGCGCTCGTATGCTAACCACACTCGACATTCTTGAAGAGCTGCGGGCGAGGAACGCAATCACGCCAGATCAATACCGATCGCTGCGTTACCGCTTGCGAAGTGCAAGCGCTATGCTCGTGCCAGCAGATGCCGATGAAATCATGGCTGCCGCGCTTCGCAATCGCCAGAACGAAGCCCCGGAATTTCGCGCGATCCGCGATAGCTTCGACCTTGCGCGGCTGTCTGAGATGCCGCAGTTCCCGAGCGAGATGCGTTGGTTCATGAGCTACGTTCAGTCCATCAGAGCCGCAGTCACCCGGATTTGGAATAGTGAGCCCGATGAAGAGCGCTGCCGCATGTTGGCTTCCGCCATCTACGATCTTAGCCCGCCTCCTGAAGACTGGCTCGGGCGCTGGGGTGATGCGCCCCCGCCGAATTGGGTTATGGCTGTTCGTAGCGCCTTTATCAGCGGGTTTGCGTTTCCAGCCGAATTGGAAAAACACGAAAGAATTGCGCCATATCAGAAATGGTTCGAGGAGAACGTAATGTCCGAATTGCGAACGCTTTCTCCTGAAACGTATCAGCGGGTCATCGCGTATCTGCGCGATTTCTTGCGCCAGCCTTGGGAGGATAGAAATGAAAAAGGACCCAATTGATATTCCCCCTGATGAACTTGCCCGCCTTCGCGTTTCCTTTGGTCTTCGCCGCATGAGCCGTGAAGTGCAGAATGATGTGCTTTCAGAGGGTTCTCTTGCGACCGACTTGAATATCGAACTCTCAAGTCCAATCAGACTGCCGGATGGTATTACAATCGAGCGCCAAGTTCTATTTTCTGCCTTCCAAAAGACGGCCGATGGCGAAGTGATTACCGAACTGCCTGACGCCGAGGGAATTTCGCATGAGGTGAAAATCGAGATTGAAGCAGATAGCGCAGTTGTCACATACGCAAAGCACAGGGTGAATTTTGTTCAAGCTGCGCTGCTAACAAAAAATGTGGATCGTCGTCGTGCCTTGTGTGCCGATATTCTGAAAAACAAAACGCTGAATATACAGGCCCGCGCGGAATTTGAAGCTCTCGCAGAAAAGCGCGATTTTTCAGAGGATGATTTCTTTGCGGCGGGTGACCTTCTGGCAGGAGCGCCTGAGAATTTTATTGACGACTTACGGGAGGCTGCAACAACGGGAAGCCTTTCCATCGATAATTTTGTCCCGCCCAAGACGGCTCATTGGGAAAACGTCTCAGCCAAGCATCAATCGTCACAAACAATCGCCCAGTTCATCAGCGACGAACTCGCTGCGGAACGCCGTGCGCGCATCGCCGACGATCCGAGGGTTGCGATAGACACGATATCGCTCACCTTCGGTGCGCCGGAACTCGTTCCGCTGGAGATGTTTCGTGAAATAGACGCCTCGATACTCCTTGATTCCCTGAAGCGCCTAACAGACGTGCCTGATCCTTTCGCGCTCTGTGGCGCGCTCGATATATGTATTGACCGTGCTTCGGCGGATCAGCGCTTTTTAGAAGTAGGGGAGATCATTCTGGATAGGCTTGCCGGTGATCCCAAAAGGCTGCTTGGAGAACTCAATACTTTTGCTACCGCATTTGTTATCGCGACCGCGCATCTTGCCCAACATGAGGTGATGCGGCGGCTGCCGGTTTTTTGGCGCAGGCTTGCTGCTTTTTCTCATGCTTGTCTTGTCACAAGAGCTCTTGGGGCGAATGATACTGAGGATCATCCCTTGTTAAGTTGGGCCACGCGCTTATCAGGAAAGCAGTTTTATCTGTCCGTTCTTAACGAAGCGCATGTCGAACCTCGCTGGCGGCCAGATTGGGTGAGCCCCGGGTATTTGGCCGCAGATATTTACGGTAGAGTCTCGGCGTCTCTTCAAAAGCTTAGCGACGATATCGCGCCTGCGTGGCTTCAAAAACTGGAAAACGCAAAGCCTCTCTTAATCAAAGACGTTCCCCCGCTGGCTTACGCCTTCCCCGCCATCCCTCAAGGGGGATGGGTGCCACCCCCAGAGATGCCGTCATCTGAAACGCCGGTCGCTGAGATGTTCGCGGAATTCGCGGCTGATCCCAGCGTAAGCAATTTCTTGATGTATATACAGTTCGCTTATGTTTATGGCTTCCCGGTTGACGCGCGCGAGTCCGTGCTAAAAGTAATCCAGTCCCTGCGCAGTCAAATTGCCACGACAGAACCCGAGCATGTGCAAGCCGCCCTCGAATTAGCGGCATTCATTGCCGCTCGCAATCGTGATGCAGAAATAGCTGAGGCTGTAGCGACTGTTGCTATCGAACGGCTGGTAGGAACACAGAATATCGACAGGATTTTGCCAACCGTTACCGTGATCCTCCAATGCGCCGCAGCTGAAGTTGATCGAAAGGAAGCGATTGCCGCGCTTGCTCAGCGTTTAGAAAATTTATCATTTGTAGCTCCAGCTGATGCGCTACCCGAAGTTCTGGATATCCTCCGTATACTGCAGAGTCTGAACGAAGAGCTTGCGCCATTATTGGGACGGGCTATTGCCACGGCGCGATTGGGCATCCCTCGGGTTGCGGCGGTAACAAACTAGCTCGTGATGCTGCTCCCAAACAACCCGTTCAACTCCCCGCCCTTTGCACCCTGCGCGAAGGCCGTGAACGCCCCCTGCCCCGCGATCTCCTGCGCTGCCCCCATGAATCCCGCCCAAGCCACGCGCGCCAGTGCGCCGCCGACGCTGATACGGCGGACGCCGAGGCTTGCCAGATGCTGCACGGTCATGGTCGGCTGCACGGTCAGGACATTGAGCGGCTTGCCGCCGATCGCCTTCACCAGCGTGGTGATCTCCTCGTCTGTGGCCACGCCCGGCGCATAGAGGCAATCGGCGCCGGCGTCCGCGAAGGCGACGAGCCGTGCCGTGGTCTTCGTCAGGTCGCGCTCGCCATGCAGAAAACCTTCGCAGCGCGCGACCAGCATCACCGCGGGATCGACGCTGTCGATGGCGGCGCGGGCGGCCTTGATGCGCTCAACGGCGAGATGGTCGTCATAGAGCGGCTTGTCCGCCTTGCCGGTGGAGTTCTCGATGGACAGGCCGGCAATGCCGCTCTTCACCGCGCGGGCGACATTGGCGGCGACGCCTGCGGGGTCATCGGCGAAGCCGGCCTCGAAATCGGCATTGACAGGCAGATCGGTGGCGGCGGAGAGCAGCGCGAGATGTTCGATGACATCGTCTGCGGTGACCTTGTTGTCAGGACGGCCGGTGGACCAGGCGTAGCCGGCTGACGTCGAGGCCAGCGCCTTGAAGCCGAGATGCGCGAGATAGCGGGCGCTGCCGACATCCCAGGGATTGGGCAGCACGAAGCAGCCGGTCTCGTGGAGCTTGCGGAAGTTGGCGCGCTTCTCGGCGGTGGAGATGGTCATGGTGCCTCCCGGGTTTGGAGCGCCGCGTTGGTCGCGGCTGGTCTCCGTATTCTAGCCCGGGACAAGCGTTTCACCACGCTGTCATTCCGGGGCGGGGCCGGCGCCGCAGGCGACGGGACCGAACCCGGAATCTCAGCATGGGAGTCTCCGGGGAGCCAAGCCACTCCGGGATTCCGGGTTCGCGTGCGAAGACGCACGCGCCCCGGAATGACGAGATACGCCGCGGCGAGCGCCCCGGAATGACAGTTCTAATTATCGCCCTGCCCCGGCATCCCGCTCGCCAGCAAGGCCTCAAGCCGATCCAGCTCCGCCGCGATGTCGCTGATAACATCGTCCGCCCGCATCGCGATGACGCGGTACCCGCGTTCTTGCAGCCAGGTCTGCCGGGCGGCGCGGTCGCTGACAATCACTTCGGTCTCGCCGGAATTGACCAGCTCGATGGCGATCCGCTCCGGGAAGGAGACGAAATCCGGGATGTGGCGGCCGACCGGGGTCTGGCGCTTGAACTGGCCGGCGAAGCGGCGGTCGGCGCGGAGCTGGTCCCACAGCAGCCGCTCGGCATCGGTCGGGTTGCGGCGGAGCATGCGCGCAAGGCCGCGGACCGTGCCGCTCTCATGCGCCTGCGCGCCCTGCCCGTGTTCGGCCAAAAGTGCCCGCAGCCGGGTGGCCTGTTCGCCGTCGAGGACGCCGCCCTTGGCGGGGCCCTTGCGGCCCTCGGCGATGGCCATGACCACGCCGTGGAGCGTGTGCATGTCCTGCTTGGTCGGCTCCATCCGGGTGAAGATGTTGCGCAGATTGACCAGCATGGTGTCGCGCTTCTCGGGCGGGCGCAGGAACTCGACCTTGTCGAGCTCGCCGACAAGGTTCTCGAAAAAGGCGCTCATCTGGTGCTGGGAGGCCGGCTCGGATCGCTCCGGCATCGCATAGGGCAGCGCGTTGGAGGTCGCCTGCTTGAACCATTCATAGCCGCACAGAAGAACCGCCTGGGCGAGGTTCAGCGAGGCAAAAGCAGGATTGACCGGGAAGGTGATGATCCGGTTGGCCAGCGCGACCTCCTCGTTCTGCAGCCCATAGCGCTCGCGGCCGAACAGGATGCCGGCAGTCGCCCCGGTGGCGACATGGGCGATGGTCTCGGCGGCGGCCGCCTCGGGCGCGACCACCGGCTTGGCCTGGTCATGGGCGCGGGCGGTGGTGGCGAACAGCAAAGTGCAGTCGGCCACCGCCGCCTCGACGGTGTCGAACAGCTCGACCTTGTCGAGGATATGATCGGCGCCGGAAGCCGCGCGGCGGGCATGGACGTTCGGCCAGCCGTCGCGTGGATTGACGATGCGCAGCCGGGTCAGGCCGAAATTGCCCATGGCCCGGGCGCACATGCCGATGTTCTCGCCGAGCTGCGGCTCGACGAGGATGACAACGGGGCCGACCAGGTCGGTATGCGCCTTGGTCGAGTCGGTGCCTGAGCCGGACATCGCACTTCACTTTCTGATTCAATCTCTGAAGGTCTTGAATCAACCCGTGAAGGTTTTGATTCAACACCTCATCCGGGCGTTACCGGTCTTTCTTGAGCCACGGCATTTTCGCGAGCGGAACGAAGGGCTTGGCGGGATCTCGTGAGATTTCCCCTAAAACCGGTCCGCGCTCTCGTGCAGGCCGTTTGCTTTCACTCTGCTTTCGGGTAGCGCTACAAACCAACACCAAACGAAACTACAGGGAACCCGACGGCCACGACGACTGGCGCGGGATTATGGGAGGAATGCGATGCGCGCAAGATGGACATTGGCAATCATTGGCGCCGTGATGATGGTCGCGGGCAGCCTCCTCGCCCATCTGACGCAGACCACCGGCGGCATCAAGATCGAGGACATCCGCTTCAAGGGCGCCAAGGGCAACACCATGAGCGCCCTGCTCTACACCCCGCCGAATGCCACGCCGCAGACCCCGGCGCCGGGCATCCTCGCGGTCCACGGCTACATCAATTCGCGCGAGACCCAGGACGGCTTCGCCATCGAATTCGCCCGCCGCGGCTATGTGGTGCTGGCGCTCGACCAGACCGGCCACGGCTATAGCGATGGCCCGGCCTTTTCGAACGGGTTTGGCGGACCCGACGGCCTGGCGCATCTGCGCGGTCTGACCACCGTCGACAAGAATAACATCGGCCTCGAGGGTCACTCGATGGGCGGCTGGACCGTGCTCGCCGCCGCCACCGCCATGCCCAACGACTACAAGGCCATGGTCCTGGAAGGCTCCTCTACCGGCAAGCCTTTCGCCGCCGATGGCACCACGACCTGGCCCCGCAACCTCGCGCTGGTATTCGCCAAGTATGAAGAATTCTCGCCGCTGATGTGGGGCGTCGCCAAGGCCCGCGACGTGGTCACCAGCCCGAAGCTCTGGGCGCTGTTCGGCACCTCTGCCGCCGTCGAGCCCGGCAAGGTTTATGGCGACCTCGCCGCTGGCACCGCCCGGGTGCTCTATACCCCGGCCATCACCCACCCGGCCGAGCACATCTCCCATGAGGCGATCGGCTATGCGCTGGACTGGTTCGGCAAGACGCTCACCGGCGGCACCCCACTGCCACCATCCGACCAGATCTGGTTCCGCAAGGAGATCGGCACCAGCATTGCTTTGCTGGGATTTGTCGCCTTCCTGATCGGCATGTTCGACGGGCTGCTCGAGGCCAGGATGTTCTCCCGGCTGATCCTGCCCGAGCCGGCGGATGGTTCGAAGCCTTTGGAGACACCGGTCGACCGCACCCGCTGGCTGATGGCTCTTGCCCTCTCGGTCCTGATCCCGGCCCTGACCTATTATCCGGCCTTCACGCTGGCCGGGAATTGGGTCAAGGCGCAGCCTTGGCTGCCGCAGGGGATCACCAACCAGATCGTGGTCTGGGCACTAATCAATGCCGCCATCGCGCTGGTGTTGATGCCGTTTGCGCCGAAGCGCGCCAGCCGCCGCGGCATCGTCGGCCTGTCGATCGCCATCGCGCTCGCCACTGTCGCGTCCGGCTATCTGGCGCTCTGGCTGGCCGACCTGATCTTCACCGTCGACTTCCGGTTCTGGATCGTGGCCGTCAAGCTGCTCAGTGCCAAACAGGCGCTCATGGCCCTGATCTACCTCGCCCCGATCACGGCCTTCTTCGTGATTGCGCTCCACGTGATGCACCGGAATTTCTCGACCCTGAGCGCCAGCCGGCCGGCGGTTTATCTCACCAACATCACCGCGCTGGCCTTTGGATTCGTTCTCTTGCTGGGGATCCAGTATGGTGCCCTGTTGCTGAACGGCCAGCTGATCGACCCGGCCCCGGCCGTGATCACGTCCGTGGCCCTGAACACCATCGTGGCGATCCAGTTCGTGCCCCTGATGGCGATTGTGGCGGTCATTGCCACCTTCACCTGGCGACGGACCGGATCGAGTCTGCCAGGAGCCCTGATCTGCAGCCTGCTGGTGACCTGGTACGTGGTGGCGGGCACGGCGACGCAGGCTGCATTCTGAGCTAAAAATGGGCTGAAACTGCATAACGCCCCGGCTTTCGCCGGGGCACGCGCGCGAGGCCGCGGACCGTGCCGCTCTCATGCGGCGACGATGCCTCGCCGTGTTCGCGGCCTGCCTGCCGCCCGACAATCCGGATGAGGGCGGGTTCCCGGCCAAGCGCTCGTGATTTGCCGGTCGCAGCAGGGGGCGGGTAACGTGCCACTCCCTGGAATGACCTTGCAGCCTTCATGCCCCAGCTCATCCTCAGCGTTCACTCCGGCGTCCATGACGCCGCCGTCGCCATTTTCGAAGATTACGATCTGAAGGCTGCCATCGCGCTGGAGCGACTGACCCGGCGCAAAAGCGACGGCAGCGTCCACCCCGATGCGGCCATCGACGAGGTGCTGTCGATCGCCGGTGCCACACGGCGCGATGTCGACGTCGTCGCCACTAGCCGCGCGATGTTTCCCAAGGCCTACTTCCCCCGCCTCGGCGGCTTGCGCTGGCTGCGCGAGCAGTATCGCAGCCGCGTCGGCAAGGACCGCTTGCTGCTCGGAGCCGAGCAACATCGCTACCGCGCGCAGCGGGCAGAGGACGTGTTCGATGCCGCGGCGTGGCGGCGCGACGGCGGTTTCCGCGACGACGCCGCGGTCCATTTTTACAACCACCACGAAGCGCATGCGCTTCCCACTTTGTTCTACAGTCCGTGGCCCGATGCCCTGCTGGTGACGGCCGATGGTGGCGGCGACAATGTCAATTACAGCTACCGGCACTTCGCCGAAAACAGCCTGACGACGCTCTACGGCGACGACGCCTGTCTGTTCCTGCCAAATCCCGTCGACAGCCTGGGCCGCGCCTATAGCGCGGCAACCAAGTCGCTCGGATTTCGGCCCAACCGGCACGAGGGCAAGCTGACCGGGCTCGCCGCCATGGGGCAACCGACGGCGGCCGAGACAATCGCCGGGTATTTTTCGGTGGCCCCGGACGGACGTATCGAGTCCAGCTTTCGCAGCTATCACCAGATGAACGCGTTGATGCGCCGGCTGGCCAAACAAGCCGGCCGGGAGGATTTTGCGGCCTCGATCCAGAAGGTGCTGGAAGACACCATGCTGCTGTCGCTGCAGCGCCTTTTGCAGCGGCATCCGGCGCGACATCTCGGCCTGTCCGGCGGCGTGTTCGCCAACGTCAAGCTCAACCGGCTGCTCGCGGAACAACTGCCGATCGATGAACTCTTCATTTTCCCGGCGATGGGCGACGACGGCCTGCCGATCGGCGGTGCGCTGTCCTACCTGATGCAGCGCGACGGCCTGACGCCCTGGCTCGAGCGCCGCCGCGATCTCGGCAATGTCTATCTCGGTCGCGATTTTCAGGCTGGGCTGGACGCCGGCATCGCAGCCACCCCGGGGATCCACCGCACCGACGAGGCGCCGGTCGATGGCGCGGTGAAGCGGCTGGTGGCGGGCGAGATCGGCGCGATCTACAACGGCCGGATGGAATACGGCCCCCGCGCGTTGGGTGCCCGGACCATCCTCGCCAATCCGGCGCGGCGCGGCACCCACGACCTTTTGAACGAACGGCTGAGCCGGTCCGAATTCATGCCGTTCGCCCCCGTCATCACCGCCGAACGTGCTGCTGACGTGTTCGACGTCAATCCCGTCAATGCGCGCGCCTGCCGCTACATGACCATCGCCTGCGATGTGAGGCCGGAATGGCGCGACCGCATTCCCGCCGTGGTCCATGTCGATGGATCCGCGCGGCCGCAGGTGATCGCGCGTCCGGACAATCCGCTCTATTATGACATTGTCGAGGGGTTTGCCCGGGCCAGCGGATTGCCGGTGCTGGTCAATACCAGCTTCAATGTGCACGAGGAGCCCATCGTCAACAGCCCGGACGAAGCGCTGCGGGCGCTGCTCGACCGGCGGATCGATTTCCTGGTGACCACCGGCGGCCTGTACCGGCGCGACGCAACGTGACGGCACGGCAGCCTGCCGGTGAGCTGGTACGTGGTGGCGGCACCGCGGCGCAGGCTGCATTTTGAGCAAAAACAGCCTGCGTTTTGGGCTGAAAATTGCGCCGGAACTGCATAACGCCCCGGCTTTCGCCGGGTCCGGCGCGGTGCTATAGCCCCCCTACAAATCATCCCTCCCGCAACGCGCTAAAGGCCCGAACCACCATGGCAAAAATCAAGGTAGCCAACCCCGTCGTCGAACTCGACGGCGACGAGATGAC
This sequence comes from Tardiphaga sp. 813_E8_N1_3, assembly GCF_051811025.1. NCBI lineage: Bacteria > Pseudomonadati > Pseudomonadota > Alphaproteobacteria > Hyphomicrobiales > Nitrobacteraceae > Tardiphaga > Tardiphaga sp. 813_E8_N1_3. The sequence goes on along the minus strand of NZ_JBPWQE010000001.1, from coordinate 1,706,506 downwards.
CCGGATCATCTGGCAGTACATCAAGGACAAGCTGATCACCCCCTTCCTTGACGTCAACCTGATGTATTTCGACCTCGGGATGGAATACCGCGACAAGACCGACGATCAGGTCACCATCGACGCGGCCCACGCCATCAAGAAGTACGGCGTCGGCGTGAAGTGCGCCACCATCACCCCCGACGAAGCGCGCGTGAAGGAATTCGGCCTTAAGCAGATGTGGAAGTCGCCGAACGGCACGATCCGCAACATCCTCGGCGGCGTGATCTTCCGCGAACCGATCATCTGCAGCAACGTGCCGCGCCTCGTCCCCGGCTGGACCAAGCCGATCATCATCGGCCGTCACGCTTTCGGCGATCAGTACCGCGCCACCGACATCAAGTTCCCGGGCAAGGGCACACTGACGATGAAGTTCGTCGGTGAAGATGGCACAACGATCGAGCGCGAAGTGTTCCAGGCACCGGGCGCCGGCGTCGCCATGGCCATGTACAATCTCGACGACTCGATCCGCGATTTCGCCCGCGCTTCGCTGAACTACGGCCTGTCCCGCGGCGTTCCGGTTTATCTCTCGACTAAGAACACGATCCTCAAGGTCTATGACGGTCGCTTCAAGGACATCTTCCAGGAGATCTTCGACGCCGAGTTCAAGACCAAGTTCGACGCCGCCAAGATCACCTACGAGCACCGCCTGATCGACGACATGGTCGCCGCTGCGATGAAGTGGTCCGGTGGTTACGTCTGGGCCTGTAAGAACTACGACGGCGACGTGCAGTCCGACACCGTGGCCCAGGGCTATGGTTCGCTCGGCCTGATGACCTCAGTGCTGCTGACGCCGGACGGTTCGGTTGTGGAAGCTGAAGCCGCCCACGGCACCGTGACCCGTCACTACCGCGAGCACCAGAAGGGCAAGGAAACCTCGACCAACTCGATCGCGTCGATCTTCGCCTGGACCCAGGGCCTCGCCCACCGCGCCAAGCTCGACAACAACGCCGAACTGGCGAAGTTCGCCAAGACCCTCGAAAAGGTCTGCGTCGACACCGTCGAAGCCGGCTACATGACCAAGGACCTCGCGCTCCTGGTCGGCGCCGACCAGCGTTGGCTCTCGACCACGGGCTTCCTCGACAAGGTCGCGGAAAACCTGACCAAGGAACTGGCGGCCTGATTTCCGCCCTCTCCTGACTGAATGATCGGAAAGTCCGGGCTGCCTCAGGCACCCCGGACTTTCTTTTTGAGACCCCCCTTTTTCGAGGTCACCCGATGACTGCGCCAAATCCCGCTGACGGCACGAACGATCCCCTGCTCTGGCTCGAAGAGATCGAGGGCGACAAGGCCGTGGCCTGGGTCGAGGCGCAAAACAAACGCACCGATAGCTTTCTCTGCGACGAGAGCTACCAGCACGACTACGACGCGGTGCTGACGATTCTCAATGCCGACGATCGCATTCCTTTCGTCGGAAAGTCTGGCGACTATCTCTATAATTTCTGGAAAGACGCCGCTCATCCGCGCGGGCTTTGGCGCCGCACGGTGCTGGAGAGCTACAAGACCGACACGCCAGAATGGGACGTGCTGCTCGACATCGACGCGCTCAACAAGGCTGAAGGAATCTCCTGGGCTTTCTCCGGCGCCGCACGATCACCGGACAAGACCCGCGCGCTGATCAGCCTGTCGTTCAACGGCACCGATGCCATCGAAGTGCGTGAGTTCGATATTCCGAGCAAGAGCTTCGTCACCGATGGCTTCTTCATCCCGAAAGCCAAGACACAGGTGAGCTGGCTCGATCAGGACACGCTGCTGTTCGGCAGCGCGCAGAATCCCGGCGACACCACCGAAGCCGGCTATGCCCGCGTTGTCAGAAAGTGGAAGCGCGGCACGCCGCTGGCATCGGCCGAGAGCGTGTTCGAGGTCGAAAAGCAGGACGTTGCCGCCTGGTTCGGCGTCGACCGCCGACCGACCCATGAGCGCGTGATGTATTGGCGCGCGCTGGATTTCACACGCTCGCATATATCAGTCGAACAGAAGAACGGCCCCTATGCCGGACAGCGCGTACGGCTCGACCTGCCGGAAGAAGTATCGATCTCCGGCGATGCCGACGATCTGCTCGTCAGCCCGAAGCAAGACTGGACCGTGAGCGGCATGGTCATCCCGGCCGGCGCGCTGGCGGTGATCAATCTCGATCGCTTCATTTCCGGCGCGCGCGACTTCGAGATCATTTTCACACCGACGCCGACCCGCGCGCTGGAATCCTGGCTTGAAACGCGCCACGGCGTCGTATTGCAAATCCTCGACAATGTCCGCGCCCGCATCATACTCACAAAGCGCTCCGGCGAGGGCTGGATCGAGACTCCCGTCCCCGGTCTGCCCGACAACGCCTCGATCAGCGTCGCGGCCTTCGGCGGTGAAGACGATCCCGACCTAGGTAAGGATATGCTGCTCACCGTCACCGGCTTCGACCGGCCGACCACCACTGCCTTGTGGCACGGCGTCGGCGATCTCGAACCACTGAAATCCTCCCCACGCTCATTCGATTCAACTGGCATCGAAGTGAAGCAGTGCCACGCGGTCGCTCCCGACGGCACTAAGATCCCCTACTTCCTGATCGGCAAGAACCTCAAAGTATCAAGCGCGCCGCGGCCGACGATCCTCTATGGCTATGGCGGCTTCGAAGTCTCGCTGACACCGTCTTACATGGGCATCACCGGCAAGCTCTGGCTCGAGCAAGGCAATCTCTATGCGCTCGCCAATATCCGGGGCGGCGGCGAGTTCGGACCAGGCTGGCATCTCGCCTCGCGCAAGGCGACGAAACATGTGGCGCATGACGACTTCGCTGCGGTGGCGCGCGATCTCGGGGCGTCTGGCATCACGACGGCGCAAAAGCTTGCGTGCCACGGCGGCAGCAATGGCGGACTACTGGTCGGCAATATGCTGACGCGCTATCCGGAATTGTTCGGCGCGGTCTGGTGCAGCGTGCCGCTGCTCGACATGGCGCGCTACACCAAGCTGTTGGCCGGTCAAAGCTGGATCGCCGAATATGGCGATCCGGAAATCGCCAACGAATGGGATTTCATCCAGAAATTCTCGCCCTATCACCTGATCGCGCCCGGCAAGACCTATCCGCCGATCTTCATCACCACCAACCGCACCGACGACCGCGTCCATCCCGGCCACGCCCGCAAGATGGCGGCGAAGCTCGAAGAGCTTGGCTATCCCGTCTGGTTCAACGAAACTGTCGCTGGTGGACATTCCGGCGCAGTGGACAATACCAAGCAGGCGCAGAGCCAGGCCCTGGGTTTTGCGTTTCTGCGCCGAACGATTGGAGCTGCGTAAGACGAACGACAGAGCAACTACCAACCAGAGCAAGAGAGGGTTCACATGACCTGCAATACGCCCCATGTTTTCAAACGCCAGATCCTGATCACGATTGTCACGCTCTCGCTCAGTGTCGCGGGCGCATTCTCTGCTTTGGCGCAGGTGCCGGATGCGATTGCAGCCCCCGGCGAGACGCAGATCGCCAAGCTTCATGCTGAAGGCGCGCAGGTCTATGAGTGCAAGGCCGACGCTTCAGGAAAGCTGACATGGACGTTCCGCGAGCCGATCGCCACGCTGATGGCCGATGGCAAGACCGTGGGGCGGCATTATGCCGGACCGAACTGGGAATACAGCGATGGCAGCGCGGTAGTCGGTAAGGTGACCGGCAACGCACCGGGCACCACGGCCAAGGACATTCCGTGGCTTCGCCTCGAGGCCACATCGCATCGCGGCAGCGGCATGTTGAGCGGCGTAACCACGGTACAGCGGATCAACACAGTCGGCGGCGCGCTCGCCGGCACCTGCAGCGGCACCGGCACTTTACAGAGCGAGCCCTATTCGGCCGACTACGTGTTCCTGCGCAAGGGCTAAGGACATTTCGCCGGCGGGCACTCCGGCACGGTGGAGAATACCAACCAGGCGCAAAGCCAGGCGCTGGGTTTTGCGTTTCTCCGCCGAACGATTTGCCGCTAGAGCAAGACGACCAGAAAAACATTCAGGGAGACCGCCTCATGTCATCTAGCAAAGTCGCCATCATCACCGCCGGTGGAAGCGGCATGGGCGCGGCATCTGCACGCCGCCTTGCAGCCGATGGATTCAAAGTCGCGATCCTGTCGTCGTCCGGCAAGGGAGAAGCGCTTGCGCAAGAACTTGGTGGCCTCGGTGTCACCGGCTCCAACCAATCAAGCGACGATTTGAAGCGGCTGGTGGATGGCACGCTGGAGAAATGGGGCCGGATCGACGCACTGGTAAACAGCGCCGGTCATGGCCCGCGTGCGCCGCTGCTCGATATCACCGACGAGCAGTGGCACACCGGCATGGATGTCTACCTGATGAACGTGATCCGGCCAACGCGGCTGGTGACACCGATCATGCAGAAGCAGAAGTCCGGCGCGATCATCAACATCTCCACCGCATGGGCATTCGAACCCTCGGCGATGTTTCCGACCTCGGCCGTGTTCCGCGCCGGCCTCGCCGCCTACACGAAACTGTTCGCGGACAGTTTCGCCGCCGACAATGTGCGGATGAACAATGTGCTGCCCGGCTGGATCGACAGCCTGCCGGCCACCGAGGAGCGCCGCCAGAGCGTACCCATGCAACGCTACGGCAAGAGTGAGGAGATCGCCGCTACCGTTGCATTCCTCGCGTCGGAGGGGGCGGGCTATATCACCGGCCAGAACATCCGCGTCGATGGCGGCATGACGCGGTCGGTGTAGCGACCTGATCGCAACGACCCGACTAAACGGGCGCCGTCGCGCCGATCTGCAGCAGCATCGCCTTGGCGATTTCCTGCTCGCCCATGATCACGACATTGGCGCCGTGATGCTTGAGATGCGCGATTTCTTCTTCGGAATGCGCGCGGGCAATGATCGGAAGCGTGGGGCTGAGCGCGCGCGCCTTGGCGACGATCTGGCCGCCTTCAAAGGCGTCGGGGATCGCCACCAGCAAGCCCTTCGCTCCCATGACATTCGCAGCCTGCAGCATGTCCGGTGCCGCTGCATTGCCCGTGATCACTTCGACGCCGAGGCTCTGCAGGCGTTCGACCACGCCAGGCGTGTCCTCGATCACCAGCAATGGCGTGTTGTTCAGGCGCAGCGCCCTGCTGACAACGCTGCCGACACGGCCATGTCCGACCAGCACGACGTGATCCTTGAGCTGGGTTTCCGGAAGCGGGACGCGCGGGGCCGCTTTTTTCTTGTCCACAGCAGCGGCTTCGTTCGCCGCCGCCGCTTTCGCATCCTTGTCGGCCAGCAAACGGTCTAGCAGCGCGAAGAACAGCGGGTTGAGCATGATAGAGATGATCGCGCCGGCCAGCACGAGATCGCGACCGCGATCAGGCAGCAAGCCAAGGCCCACGCCGAGACTGACGAGAATGAAAGAGAATTCGCCGATCTGCGCCAGCGAGGCGGAGATCGTCAGCGCCGTCGAGGTCGGATAGCCGAACAGCCGGACGATACCGAAGGCAGCCGCCGACTTGCCGAACAGGATGATAAACACTGTGGCGAGCAGCGGCAGCGGCTCGCGCAGAATGATCGCCGGATCGACCAGCATGCCGACCGAGACGAAGAACAGCACCGCGAACGCATCGCGCAGCGGCAGCGTCTCATTGGCAGCGCGCTGGCTGAGTTCGGACTCGCTGAGGATCATGCCCGCAAAGAACGCGCCGAGCGCGAACGACACGTCGAATACGAGGGCTGCGCCGAAGGCAACCCCGAGTGAGATGGCGAACACCGCAAGACGAAACAACTCGCGTGATCCGGTATGCGCCACGTAATGCAGCAGCATCGGGATGACGCGGCGACCGACCACCAGCATGAAGATGACGAAGCCCGCGACCTTGCCGAGCGTGATCAGCACCGGCATCGCAAGTGCTGACATGCTGGCACCGTTGCCCTCGCCTTTGAGCAAGCCCGCGATCGCCGGCAGCAGCACCAGCGTCAGCACCATTGCGAGATCCTCGACGATGAGCCAGCCGATGGCGATACGGCCGCGCTCGCTGTCCACCAGCCGTCGTTCCTGCAATGCGCGGAGCAGCACGACCGTCGATGCGACGGAGAGCGCGAGGCCGAACACAAGGCCGCCGCCGAACGACCAGCCGAGTGCCTCGCCAAGGCCGATGCCGAGCAGAGTAGCCACCGCGATCTGCACGACGGCTCCGGGGATCGCGATATTCTTGACCGAGAGCAGATCCTTCAGCGAGAAATGCAGGCCGACGCCGAACATCAAGAGGATGATGCCGATTTCCGCGAGTTCATTGGCGATATTCTGGTCCGCCACATAGCCGGGCGTAAACGGCCCCATCAGCACGCCCGCGAGAAGATATCCAACTAACGGTGAAACGCGAATGCGTTGCGCAACCAGACCGAGAATGAAAGCCAGTACGAGGCCGACGACGACTGTCGAAATCAGAGGGGTGTTGTGCTCCATGCCGCTTTTTGCCGCATGGACGCGTGGGATACCAGCCTCATCAGAGGCTACTCATGGTCGCAGCGTCAACCGGTCACGTCATCGCGAGGTGGGGTTGCGCGGACAGTACTGTCATTCCGGGGCGCGATCTCAGCGTAGCTGAGAGCGCGAGCCTCAGCCATTCCAATTGGAAGGGCGGGGAATCTCGATGCGAGAGTCACATTGCGGGTTTCCGGGTTCGCGCGAGCGCTCGCACGCCCCGGAATGACAAGATTAGTTGCCGATCGCCGCTTCGATCGCAGCCAGTGCTGCATCGGCCTTCGCGCCATCCGGACCACCGGCCTGCGCCATGTCGGGCCGTCCGCCGCCGCCTTTGCCGCCAAGGGCTTCAGAGGCGAGCTTCACCAGATCCACGGCGCTGAAGCGCTTGGTCAGATCCTCGGTGACGCCGACCACGACGCCGGCCTTGCCGTCTTCACCGACATTGATGATGGCGACCACGCCGGAGCCGAGCTGCTTCTTGCCGGCATCCGCAAGGCTCTTGAGATCCTTCATCTCGATGCCCGACACACTCTTGGCCATCAGCTTGACGTCACCGACCGTCTTGACGTCTGCGGACGCGCCATCAGCGGTCGATGCACCGGCCGCAGCGCCGCCGCCCATGGCGATGGTCTTCTTCGCCTCGGACAGTTCACGCTCCAGCTTCTTGCGCTCATCCATCAGCGCGGCAATGCGCGCCGGCATATCGTCGAGGGTCGTGCGCAGTTCGTTCGCCGCGGTCTTGGCGAGGAGGATCGTCTCGTTGGCGTGATGACGTGCATGATTGCCCGTGAGCGCCTCGATGCGGCGGACGCCGGACGCCACCGCGCTCTCGGCCGTGACCGAGATCATGCCGATATCGCCGGTACGTTTCACGTGGGTGCCGCCGCAGAGTTCGACCGACCAGCCAAGCGCGTTGCTGCCCGAATCGCGCGGCGTCTTGCCCATCGACACGACGCGCACCTCGTCGCCGTATTTCTCGCCGAACAGCGCGCGGGCGCCGGCTTCGCGGGCATCGTCCACTGCCATCAGGCGCGTGGTGACGGCATCGTTTTCCAGCACGACATTGTTGGCGATGTCTTCGACGCGGCGCAGTTCCTCGGCCGTGATCGGCTTCTGATGCACGAAGTCGAAACGCAGGCGATCCGGCGCCACCAGCGAACCGCGCTGGGCGATGTGATCGCCGAGCACCTGACGCAGCGCTTCATGCAGCAGATGCGTCGCCGAGTGATTGGCACGGATTGACGAGCGACGGGTGTGATCGACATCGAGCGCCAGTGCAGCGCCAACCTTCAGCGTGCCTTGCTCAAGCGTGCCGACATGCACGAACAGATCGCCGGCGCGCTTCTGGGTTTCGGTCACACGGAAGGTCGCGCCCTCGCCGGTGATCACACCAGTGTCACCAACCTGGCCACCGGACTCGGCATAGAACGGCGTCTGGTTGAGAACGATCGCGCCGGTGTCGCCAGCCTTGAGGCTGTCGACCTCCTTGCCGTCCTTCACCAGTGCCGTGACCGCGCCTTCGGCGGACTCGGTATCGTAGCCGAGAAACTCCGTAGCACCGAGTTTTTCACGCAGCTCGAACCAGATCGCCTCGGTCGCGGTCTCTCCAGAGGAAAAGCGCGACGCGCGCGCCTTAGCCTTCTGCTTTTCCATCGCATCGGTGAAGGATGCGATATCGACGGAGATGCCGCGATTGCGCAGCGCATCCTGCGTCAGATCGAGCGGGAAGCCATAGGTGTCGTACAGCGTGAACGCGGTTTCGCCGTCAAACATGTCACCCTTCTTCAGCGACGCGCTCTTGTCGTCGAGAATGCCGAGGCCGCGATCCAGCGTCTTGCGGAAGCGCGTCTCTTCGAGGCGCAATGTTTCCTCGATCAGGCTCTCGGCGCGCACCAGCTCTGGATAGGCCTGGCCCATTTCGCGCACCAGCGCCCACACCAGGCGCCACATCAGCGGCTCCTTGGCGCCGAGCAACTGGCCGTGACGCATCGCGCGGCGCATGATCCGGCGCAGCACATAGCCGCGGCCTTCATTCGACGGCAGCACGCCGTCCGCAATGAGGAACGACGAGGCGCGCAGATGGTCGGCGATGACGCGCAGCGAGGCCTTCATCGGGCCCTGCGGATCGGCACCGGTGAGATCGGCGATGGCGCGGATCAGTGCGACGAACAGGTCGATGTCGTAATTGTCGTGCTTGCCCTGCAGCACCGCAGCGATGCGCTCCAGGCCCATGCCGGTGTCGATCGACGGTTTCGGCAACGACACGCGGTTGCCCGGCGCCAACTGGTCGAACTGCATGAAAACGAGATTCCAGATTTCGATGAAACGGTCGCCGTCTTCATCTGGCGAGCCGGGAGGACCGCCGGGAATCTTGTCGCCGTGGTCGAAGAAGATTTCCGAACACGGACCGCATGGGCCGGTGTCGCCCATCTGCCAGAAATTGTCCGAGGTCGGGATGCGGATGATCTTGGAATCCGGCAGGCCGATCTTCTTCCACAGCGTGAAAGCTTCATCGTCCTCGGAATAGACGGTGACTAGCAGGCGATCTTTCGCTAGGCCGTATTCCTTGGTGATCAGGTTCCAGGCGAGCTCGATCGCGCGTTCTTTGAAATAGTCGCCGAACGAGAAGTTGCCGAGCATCTCGAAGAAGGTGTGATGGCGCGCGGTATAGCCGACATTGTCGAGATCGTTATGCTTGCCACCCGCACGGACGCATTTCTGCGAGGTCGTGGCACGCTGATAGGGGCGCTTCTCGATACCGGTAAAAACGTTCTTGAACTGCACCATGCCGGCATTGGTGAACATCAGCGTGGGGTCGTTGCGCGGCACCAGCGGCGACGACGACACGATGTCGTGACCATTCGCCGCGAAGTAATTCAGAAATGCCGACCTGATCTCGTTAACGCCGCTCATATCAGTCCCATCGCGCCTAAGACTTTGCGCCTAAAAATCGCCCACGGCCCTGCCGCCGGCCAATGCCACAACCGGTTGCTTTTAGACCGGGGGCACTAGGCCTGTCCAGAAACTGTGCAAGGGGATTACAAGGGATCATTCAAGCGGATCAGGGGCTTGCCGCAACAGCACAGGGCCGTTGATAGGTGCTGCAATCGCGTTGACAGATTCAGGGAACGCATGCTCTTGTGCCAGCGTTGAACGACGTCACGTCGGGAGAGACTGGCCCCTGTTTGGGCCGGCGCCGAAGGAGCAACCGCCCCGGAAACTCTCAGGCAAAAGGACCGCGTGACAGGTTAGCATCTGGAAAGAGATGCCTTTGAGCCCGAATGGGCCGATGGCGTCCGCCGACGGGATAATACTCTCAGGCACAGCGACAGATGGGGCTCGTACAGGCACTCCGGGAATGGTCCCGGGGAACCGCGAGGACCCGTCATATGTCTGCTGTCGATATGCTAGCGACCGATAAACCCTCAATTTTGAAACAAACGCCGCTGCACGCCCTCCATGTTGCCCGTGGCGGCAAGATGGTGCCCTTCGCCGGCTATGACATGCCGGTGCAATACGCCACCGGCGTGCTGAGGGAGCATCTCCACACCCGTGCGGCCGCGGGACTGTTCGACGTCTCGCATATGGGCCAGCTCACCTTGCGGGCGAAGTCCGGCAAACTCGAAGATGCCGCTTTGGCGCTCGAAAAGCTGGTGCCGATGGACATTCTGGCGCTGGCACCGGGGCGTCAGCGTTATGCCCAGTTCACCAATAAGGCCGGCGGCATTCTCGACGACCTGATGGTGGCGAATTTCGGCGATCACCTGTTTCTGGTGGTCAACGCCGCCTGCAAGGACGAGGACGAGGCGCATCTGCGCGCGCATCTCTCCGACAGCTGCATCATCGAGACCCTGCCCGACCGTGCGCTGATCGCCTTGCAGGGTCCGAAGGCCGCGGATGTGTTGGCAAAACTCTGTCCCGAAGCGCCGACCATGAAGTTCATGGATGCCGGCCCGCATCAGGTGAACGGCATTGCCTGCTTCGTTTCACGCTCCGGCTATACGGGCGAAGACGGCTACGAGATCTCGATCCCGAATGATCAGGCCGAGGCCCTTACCTCCGCCTTGCTCGATCGTCCCGACGTCCTGCCGATCGGCCTCGGCGCCCGCGACAGCCTGCGTCTCGAAGCCGGGCTGTGCCTCTACGGCCATGACATCGACACCACGACCACGCCCATCGAAGGCGGGTTGAACTGGTCGATCCAGAAGAGCCGGCGCACCGGCGGCGCCCGCGCCGGCGGTTTTCTCGGCAGCGACAAGATCCTGGCGCAGCTCGATGGCGGTGCACCGCGCAAGCGCATCGGTCTGCTGCCGGAGGGCCGCGCGCCCGTGCGCGAAGGCGTACTGCTGTTTGCGGATGCGACCGCCACTGAATCGATCGGCAGCGTCACCTCCGGCGGCTTCGGCCCCAGTCTCGGCGCGCCAATTGCAATGGGTTATCTGCCCAACGCGCAGGCAGCCGACGGCACCACCGTCTATGCCGAGCTTCGCGGACAGCGGATGCCAATGAAAGTTTCACCCATGCCCTTCGTCCCCCACACCTACAAGCGTTGAGGAACTGCCCCATGACCATCCTGTACACCGAAGACCACGAATGGCTTGATATCGCCGGCGATATCGTCACCGTCGGCATCACCGATTACGCACAGTCGCAGCTCGGCGACGTTGTGTTCGTCGAACTGCCCAAAGTGGGCCGCGCGCTGAAGAAGGCCGAAGCCGCCGCCGTGGTCGAATCGGTCAAGGCCGCCTCCGACGTCTATGCGCCGATCACCGGCGAGGTTGTCGAGATCAACGACGCGCTCGCAGCCGAACCCGCGCTGGTGAATTCCGATGCCGACGGCAAGGCGTGGTTCTTCAAGCTCAAACTCGCGGACAAGAGCGAGCTTGATGGCCTGATGGATGCCGACGCCTACAAAACCCACACCGCCTAGTCGTCATGCCCGGCGAATGCCGGGCATCCACGCCTTGCCACAAGCGAAGACGTGGATGCCCGGGACAAGCCCGACCATGACGAGCTTCTGAAATTCGTTCGAGGAACAACAGATGACCCTGAACAAATCTTCCGGCGACGTCGCCACCGATTTCGCCCGCCGCCATATCGGCCCTTCGCAAGCCGATATTCGTGTGATGCTTGAAACGGTCGGTGCGAAAAGCCTGTCCGCACTGATGGGCGAGACGCTCCCTGCCTCAATTCGCCAGAAGACGCCGCTCGATCTCGGCCGCGCGCTCAGCGAAACCGAGGCGCTGGCGCATATGACCGAGATGGCAGCCAAGAACGCGGTGTTCACGTCGCTGATCGGCCAGGGCTATTCCGGCACGGTCCTGCCGACGGTGATCCAGCGCAACATCCTGGAGAACCCGGCCTGGTATACGGCCTATACGCCGTATCAGCCGGAGATCAGCCAGGGCCGCTTGGAAGCGCTGTTCAATTTCCAGACCATGATCTGCGATCTCACCGGTCTCGATGTCGCCAATGCATCGCTACTCGATGAAGCGACCGCAGCTGCTGAAGCCATGGCACTGGCCGAGCGCGCCTCGAACGTTCAGACCAAGACGTTCTTCGTCGATCATGAAGTTCATCCCCAGACGCTGGCGGTGCTGCGCACCCGCGCCGAGCCGCTCGGCTGGAAGCTTCAGATCGGCAATCCGCTCACTGACCTCGACAAAGCCGATGTGTTCGGCGCGATCCTGCAATATCCTGGCACAACCGGCACCGTGCGCGATTTCAAGCCGGCCATCGCTGCCCTTAAAGCGAAGGGCGCGCTCGCCGTCGTCGCCGCCGACCTGCTGGCGCTGACGCTTTTGGCCTCGCCGGGCGAACTCGGCGCAGACATCGCGATCGGCTCGGCGCAGCGCTTCGGCGTGCCGATGGGCTACGGCGGTCCGCATGCCGGCTACATGTCGGTGCGCGATGCGATCAAGCGCTCGATCCCCGGCCGCCTCGTCGGCCTCTCCATCGATTCCCGCGGCGAGCCGGCCTATCGGCTGGCGCTGCAGACCCGCGAACAGCACATCCGCCGCGAAAAGGCGACGTCGAATATCTGCACCGCGCAAGTGCTGCTCGCCGTCATCGCTTCGATGTATGCGGTCTATCACGGCCCCGAAGGCCTCAAGCACATCGCCCGCACGGTCCATCGCCGCACGCTGGTGCTGGCCGCCGGCCTGAAGAAGCTCGGCTTCGCGCCGGAGAGCGAAGCGTTCTTCGACACGCTTACCGTGACGGTCGGCGACAAGCGCGACGGCATCATTGCCGCAGCCCAGGCCGAGAAGATCAACCTGCGCATCGGTGACGGCACGATCGGCATCGCGCTCGATGAAACCACGACGCCGGAAACCGTCGAAGCCATCTGGCGCGCCTTCGGTGGCAAACTTGGCTATTCAGACGTGGAGCATGGTGTCAGCGACGCCCTGCCCGCCTCGCTGAAGCGCAGCTCGGCCTTCCTCACCCATCCCGTCTTCCACAGCCATCGCTCAGAGACCGAACTCCTCCGTTACATGCGGAAGCTCTCGGACCGCGACCTGGCGCTTGACCGCGCGATGATCCCGCTCGGCTCCTGCACCATGAAGCTGAACGCGACGACCGAGATGATGCCGTTGACCTGGCCCGCTTGGGGCTCGCTGCATCCGTTCGTCCCGTCCGAGCAGGCTGCGGGCTATCAGCAGCTTTTCGCGACGTTGGAGAAATGGTTGTGCGACATCACCGGCTATGATGCCGTGTCGCTGCAGCCGAATTCCGGCGCGCAGGGCGAATATGCCGGCCTGCTCGCGATCCGCGCCTATCACGCGGCACGCGGCGACAGCCATCGCAATATCTGCCTGATCCCGTCATCAGCGCACGGCACCAATCCTGCCTCAGCCAGCATGGTCAATATGGATGTGGTTGTTGTCGCCTGCGACAAACGCGGTGACGTCGACGTCAACGACCTTCGCGTCAAGGCCGAGAAACACGCGGCCAATCTCGCCGCGATCATGATCACCTATCCGTCGACACATGGCGTGTTCGAGGAGCATATCCGCGAGATCTGCGAGATCGTTCACGCCAATGGCGGTCAGGTCTATCTCGACGGCGCCAACATGAATGCGCAGGTCGGCCTGTCGCGCCCCGGCGACTACGGCGCGGACGTCAGCCATCTCAACCTGCACAAGACGTTCTGCATTCCGCATGGCGGCGGCGGCCCCGGCATGGGCCCGATCGGCGTCAAGGCGCATCTGGCGCCCTATTTGCCCGGTCATCCCTCGGCCAACGGCGATGTGCCGGTGGGTCCGGTGTCGGCCGCCCCCTACGGTTCGGCGTCGATCCTGACGATCTCCTACATCTACATCCTGATGATGGGCGGCGCGGGCCTCACCTCGGCCACCGAACTCGCGATTCTCAATGCGAACTACATCGCGACACGGCTCCATCCGCATTTCCCGGTACTGTATCGCAACGAAAAGGGACGCGTGGCGCATGAATGCATCATCGATCCGCGCGCATTCAAGACGTCCGCCGGCGTCACCGTCGACGATATCGCCAAGCGCCTGATCGACTACGGTTTCCACGCGCCGACCATGAGCTTTCCTGTCGTGGGAACGCTGATGATCGAGCCGACGGAATCGGAGTCGAAACTCGAACTCGATCGGTTCTGTGAGGCGATGATCGCGATCCGCAAGGAGATCGCGGATATCGAGAGCGGTCGCTGGACTGTCGAGGCATCGCCGCTGCGTCACGCGCCGCATACGGTGCACGATATCGCGGATGACGACTGGAAGCGTGCTTACACCCGCGCCGAAGGCTGTTTCCCGGCCGGGACCTCACGCACCGACAAATACTGGTGCCCGGTCGGCCGCGTCGACAACGTCTATGGTGATCGTAACCTCGTCTGTTCGTGTCCTCCGATGGAAGACTACGCGCAGGCGGCGGAATAGAATGAAAGCGCCACCTGCACGCTGCAGGTGGCGCTTTTCTTGTCAGGCCGCCGCAGCCAGGTTGACCGCTGATTTCGCCAGCACCGACAATGACTCATCGGTCTTCTTTTCCTGATTGAGCGTCTCGTCGAGCAGCCGCACCGCGTCCTTCATGCCGAGTTCCATGGCCCAGGTCTTCAAGGTGCCATAGCGCGAGATCTCATAGTGTTCGACGGCCTGTGCCGCAGCAAGCAGGCCGGCATCGAGCGAACTCGTGCCCTTGTACTCGTCCATGATCTCCTTGCCCTCATCAAGGATACCCATGATGGCATCGCAAGTCTTGCCACGGGCGGGCTTGTCGAGCAGTTCGAAGATCTGCTCCAGGCGCTCGACCTGACCTTCGGTTTCGTCGTGATGTTTTTCGAAAGCGGCGCGTAGTTTGTCCGAGGTTGCGGCCTTGGCCATCTTCGGCAGGGCTTTCAGGATCTGCTTCTCCGCGAAGTAGATATCCTTGAGCGTATCGAGAAAGAGGTCGTTGAGGTCTTTGTCTTTGGTCGCCATGACGCATGCACTCCGTTAAGCCAAGGGTTGTTTCCCGCGGCTCAACGTCACCCGATGTGTCTTGTTCCTGAGGTTGTAACGCAACGATCAAAAATCGTTGCGCGCACGCCGACTGTCAGGCCGCCAGCGTCGTCTCGACCAGCTTCACCCAATAGGACGTGCCATAGACGATCGCATCGTCGTTGAAATTATAGGCGGGGTGATGCAGCCCGGCGCTGTCGCCATTGCCGCAGAAGATGAAAGCGCCGGGGCGCGCTTCCAGCATGTAGGCGAAGTCTTCTGCGCCCATCACCGGCGGCATGTCGATATTGACCTTCTCGGCCCCGGAGATTTCGCTGGCGACGCGCACCGCCATGTCGGTTTCGGCGCGGTGGTTGACGACGACCGGATAGCCGCGGTCGTAGTCGAGCACGATCTTCGCGCCGGTCTGCAGCGCGACGCCGTTGACCACCTCGTTCATGCGCTTCTCCATGAGATCACGCACCTCGGCGTTCAACGTCCGCACGGTGCCGCGCAGTTCAGCGGTCGCCGGGATGACATTGCTGGCATGCCCTGCATGGAATTCGCAGATCGAGAGCACAGCGGATTCCAGGGGATTGACGGTACGGGAAACGATCGTCTGCAGCGCCATCACGAGCTGCGAGCCAACCAGCACGGAATCGATGGTCTTGTGCGGATAGGCGGCATGGCCGCCCTTGCCCTCGATCTGAATCGAGATGCGGTCCATCGCTGCCATGATCGGGCCCGGACGCAGCGCGAAGGAGCCGACGGGCATGCCGGGATTGTTGTGCATGCCATAGACCTGATCGATCTTGAAACGGTCCATCAAGCCGTCCTTGATCATCGCCGCAGCGCCCGCGCCGCCCTCTTCGGCCGGCTGGAAGATGACGACGGCATCGCCGGCGAAATTGCGTGTTTCGGAGAGATATTGCGCCGCGCCCAGGAGCATGGACGTGTGACCATCGTGACCGCAGGCATGCATCTTGCCGGGGGTCTTCGAGGCGTAAGGCAGATTAGTCTCTTCCTCGATCGGCAGCGCGTCCATGTCGGCGCGCAGCCCGATCACCTTGTGCTCGCCGGAGGCCGGCTTGCGGCCCTTGATGACGCCAACGACACCCGTTCGTCCCAGGCCTGTCACAACTTCGTCGCAACCGAACTCCTTCAACCGCTCCGCCACGAAGCCCGCGGTCCGGTGCACGTCATACATCAGCTCGGGATGGGCATGCAGATCACGGCGCCAGGCCATGATTTCCGGTTGCAGATCGGCGACGCGATTGATGATGGGCATGGGTCAGGGTCTCGATGCAGTGGGACGGCGATATGCTTGTCTAGCATGTTGCGTGCCAACGGCCCACCCCATCGGTCCCACCACACTCTGTACAGACGCCCGTGGCCTCGCTAATCCCTTTCGGCACGGCAAGTGAGACCGTGGAACGGGTGCGGCAGGGAAACGATGACGACACGGCTCGAGGGTGATTTCGACTATATCGTGGTTGGTGCAGGTACCGCCGGTTGCATCATTGCCAATCGCCTCTCGGCAGATCCCGGCAAGCGCGTCCTCGTCCTGGAGGCCGGCGGCAACGACAACTGGATCTGGTTTCACATTCCGGTGGGCTACCTTTTCGCCATCGGCAATCCCCGCTCCGACTGGATGTTTCGCACCGAGCCGGAGCCCGGCCTCAACGGCCGCGCGCTGGCCTATCCGCGCGGCAAGGTGATCGGCGGCTCCTCCGCCATCAATGCCATGATCTCGATGCGCGGCCAGGCGGCTGACTATGATCACTGGCGCCAGCTCGGCCTCAATGGCTGGGGCTATGACGATGTGCTCCCGGCCTTCAAGAAATTGGAAGATCATTTCCTCGGCGCCAGCGAACATCACGGCGCGGGTGGCGGCTGGCGCATCGAAGAGCCGCGGCTGTCGTGGAAAGTACTCGACGCCGTTGGCGATGCAGCGGCCGAAATGGGCATCCGCAAGACCGCCGATTTCAACACCGGCGACAACGAAGGCATCGGTTACTTCCACGTCAACCAGAAGCGCGGTCGCCGCTGGTCGTCGGCCCGTGGCTTTCTCAAACCGGCACTGAACCGCCCGAACCTGCGCCTAGAAACCAAAGTGATGGTCGATCGCCTGATCGTCGAAAACGGCCGCGCGGTCGGCGTACACTTCACCCAGAACGGCCAGGAGATGGAGGCACGCGCCAGGGGCGAAGTCATCCTGTGTGCTGGCGCGGTCGGCTCACCGCATCTGTTGCAGCGCTCCGGTATCGGACCCGCGGAGTGGCTGTCCGCCGCCGGCGTCGATGTCACGCTCGACCGTCAGGGCGTCGGTCGCAACCTGCAGGACCACCTGCAGCAGCGTGCGATTTACAAGGTCTCCGGCGTGCGCACGCTAAATGAGACCTACTACAATCTGTTCCGCCGAGGCTGGATGGGCGTCGATTACGCGTTCCGCCGCCGCGGACCGCTCACCATGGCGCCATCGCAGCTTGGCATCTTCACGCGCTCCGACGCTCATCGCGAACGCGCCAATATCCAGTTTCATGTGCAGCCGCTCTCGCTCGACAAGTTCGGCGATCCGCTACATCGCTTTCCGGCGATCACCATTGCCGCCTGCAATCTGCAGCCGACATCGCGCGGCGAGATCAAGCTACGCTCGGCGAAGCCCGATGACGCCCCCGCAATTGCTCCGCACTATCTCTCGACAGCCGACGATCGTCAGGTTGCTGCCGATGCGATCCGAGTGACGCGCAGGCTGATGAAGCAGCAGGCGCTCGCCGCTTATCATCCCGAAGAGTATCTGCCGGGGCCGTCGGTTGGCGACGATGCGGCGTCGCTGGCCAAGGCCGCCGGCGATATCGGCACCACCATCTTCCATCCTGTCGGGACCGCGAAGATGGGCACGGCATCGGACCCGATGGCCGTGGTGGACGAGCGGCTACGCTTTTACGGGATCGCCGGATTGCGCGTCGTCGATGCATCGGTCATGCCAACAATTACGTCGGGCAATACCAACACGCCGACCGCGATGATCGCGGAAAACGGCGCATCGATGATCATCACAGATTCGCGATAACCTCGTTCGGCGGGAATAAATTTCCGTCTTCGCCGATCCAGTCCCCATAGCCCAATCCAGGGCGATGGAGATTGGCGATGAGTGCATTCGATCACGATCACTCCCAGGACGACCCGAGACTTAGCCGTCGAAAGGTATTGGAGTGCATGACCTGGGCCGGCACCGGCGTGCTCTGGAGCATTTCCGGTGGCGTTCCGCACGCCCTTGGACTCATTGATTCAGCACAAGCGGCAGAGCCCACCGGCCTGACGTTCCTGCAGATCAGCGACAGCCATATCGGCTTCAACAAACCGGCCAATCCCAACGCTATCGGTACGCTTGAGGAAGCTATCGGCCGGATCAAAGCCATGCCGGCGAAGCCGTCGTTCATGATCCATACGGGCGATATCAGCCACCTCTCCAAGGCCTCCGAATTCGACGATGCCGACCGCATCATCTCGCAAGCGCGGCTCGATGTGCATTACGTTCCAGGGGAGCATGATTTCATCGACGAAGAGGTCAAGCTCTATCGCGAACGCTATGGACGCGGCACCAAGGGCTCGGGCTGGTATTCCTTCGATGCGAGCGGCGTGCACTTCATCGGGCTCGTGAACGTCGTCGATCTCAAAGCCGGCGGACTTGGAAACCTCGGCGCCGAACAGCTCGCATGGCTGGAAGACGATCTTCGCGGCCGATCGAAATCGACACCTATTGTGGTGTTTGCGCACATTCCGCTCTGGACGGTCTATCCGACCTGGGGATGGGGCACCGAAGACGGAGCGCGCGCGCTGGACTACCTCAAGGGCTTTGGCTCGGTCACCGTACTGAATGGCCATATCCATCAGGTGATGCAGAAAGTGGAAGGTAACGTCACGTTCCACACCGCACGCTCAACTGCGTTTCCACAACCGGCACCGGGGACAGCGCCCTCACCCGGCCCCATGAAGGTGGCCGACGACAAATTACGCGGCCTGCTGGGCATCGCCAGCATCATCTTCAAACCCGGCGATGAACGCCTCGCCATCATCGACACCCCGTTGCAGGGCTAGGGCATCGCAACATGACATCCGTCGCCTTACGCAACATCTGCATCCGTGTCGCCATTTTTGCCGTCGTGGCCTCTTGCACGACAGCAGCGCGCTGCGAAGACCTCGCGGTGATGATCGACAACTTCACCTTCGAGCCGGCGCAGCTCACCATCAAGGTCGGCACGACCGTCACCTGGAAGAACCGAGACGACATCCCGCACGCCGTGGTCTCAGCCGGCAAATTCAGGTCGAAAATACTCGACACTGACGACAGCTATTCCTTCACGTTCACGTCGCCGGGTGACTACACGTATTTTTGCTCGCTGCATCCGCATATGACGGGGATGATCAAGGTTGAGTAGCAGCCAAAACCAAGGCATCACAACGATGTCCGGCCTCTGGAAAACCGGCGGCCGGACGTCGGCCGTCAAGGACAAGTCGATGCCAGCGCACAGACCCGACGACGATGACGAGAGGATACGTCGTTTTCGCGAGGCCGCGCTGCCATGCCTCGACGACGTCTATACACTGGCCCGCTATCTGCTGCGCGATGCCGACGCCGCCGAAGACGCCGTACAGGAGTGCTATCTCCGCGCACTGAAACACTTCGACAGCTATCGTGGCCCTGCAATCAAACCGTGGCTGTTCGCCATCCTGCGCAATATCTGCCATGCGGAGTTCGCCCGCCGCGTGAACTCACCAACCGCGATCGCCGAAATCGCCGAGACAGAATCGCAGGAAGCCGCGCCGCTCTGGCATGAGGCCCAAGCTTCGCCGGAAGCGGAATTGCTCCGGCGTCGCGATGCCACGACGATCCAGCGTCTCGTGAGCACGCTTGCCGAGCCGTTTAGGGAAATCCTCGTGCTACGAGAAATGCAAAGCCTGTCTTACCGCGAGATTTCCGACATCGTTGGCGCGCCCATCGGGACCGTGATGTCACGCCTCGCCCGCGCACGCGCGATGCTCCGGATCGCATGGATGGCTGAAGAGGAGCCGCACAAATGACCTGCGACGAGGCCGAGATCCTTCTTCACGCATTGCTCGATGACGAGCTCGACGCCGGGCATGTCCGCGAGGTCGAGGCACACATTGCCACGTGCCAGCGCTGCGCTGCGCAATTGAACGCCTATCGCGACATGCGATCCGCAATGGCCGCCAGCGACCTGCATTTTACGGCGCCTCCACGGCTACGCCGGCGCATCGAAGCAGCGCTCCCCAAGACTCACACGCCAAACCGTCGCGCCGTGCTGAAAGGCTTCGCTATGGGATCGGTGTTGTCCGCCGTAGCCGCGACCGGCCTCGTCGTCGTCGTGCTTCGCCATGAAGACGAGCAGCGCATTCTTTCGGATGTGGTGTCGGCGCATCTGCGCGCGCTGCAGGCCGGACATCTCACCGACGTGCTCTCCACCGATCAGCACACGGTGAAGCCCTGGTTCAACGGGCGGCTTGATGTGGCCCCACCGGTTGTCGATCTCACCGCGCAGGGTTTCACGCTCATCGGCGGGCGGCTTGATTATGTCAATGGACGAACGATCGGCGCCATCGTCTATCGGCGGCGCACCCATGTAATCAATCTGTTCGTTGCACAGACGACAAACGCAGAATCACGCGTGGCCAGGATCGAGACCGTACAGGGCTTTAACATTCGCCACTGGAGCGAGCACGGCCTGACCTACTGGGCAGTCAGTGATTTGAACGCCGATGAACTTGCTGATTTCGGCAGTAAGGTCGAACTTGCAACACGAGCGAGCTGAAATCTAGGCTGACTTCCGCACGGCGTTGTCGACCAGCGTCTTGCCGAGCGACCAGATCGCACCAGGAACCTTATGGCTATCGGCGATCACGGTACGGAACGAGTTCTCGATCCACTTGCCGTCGTCCTCGGTGACCACCAGCGGCGGCAGTAGCTTGATGGTGTGACTGCCGTGGCCGGAGACCTGAGTCAGGATCTTCTGCTCCTTGAACAGCGGTACGGTGATCAACTGGCAGAACAGGCCTTTGCTGGCCGACTCCAGGATGTTCCACGATGCCTTGAGGCGCAGCGACTTCGGCGGGCCGAATTCGACACCGATCATCAAACCTTTGCCGCGCACTTCCTTCAGAAGCTCGAACTCGGGAATCATGTTCTGCAGAGCGAGCCGCAATTCGGCACCGCGCTTGGCCGCGTTCTCGACCAGCTTCTCGTGCTTCATGATCTCCAGCGTGGCAATACCGGCAGCCATCGCCAGATCGTTCTTGCCGAAGGTCGAACCATGGACGAGCGAGCGATCCATACGGTTGAAGATCTTGTCGAAGATGCTTTTTCGCGTCAGCAGCGCGCCAACAGGAACATGACCTCCCGACAAAGCCTTTGCGAGAAGGATCATGTCGGGTTCGACATTCCAGTGCTCGATCGCCAGAAACTTTCCGGTGCGTCCGAGGCCGGTCTGGATTTCATCGGCGATGAACAGCGTGCCGTATTTGCGGCACAGCGCAGCGGCGCCCGACAGGAATTCATCGGTGGGCAGGTTGACGCCCTTGCCCTGGATCGGTTCGACGATGAAGCCGGCAACCTGCTTGGACGACAGCGCCTTCTCCAGCGCTTCGAGGTCGTTGAACGGCACCGTGGTGCAGCCCGAGAGCAGCGGGCCGAAGCCGGTGCGGAAATTGGTGTCGTCGGTCAGCGACAGCGCACCATAGGTCAGTCCGTGATAGGCGTGATCGCAATATACGATCCCGTCGCGGCCGGTCGCATTGCGGGCGAATTTGATCGCCGCCTCCACGGTTTCCGCACCGGAGTTCGCGAAAAACACCTTGTCCATATAGGGGACGTTTTCCAGCAGCTTCTCGGAGAGGATACCTGCGAGTGTGGAGACGTCCATTTGCACCAAATTGGGCATGTCGGCGTCGAGCACGCTTTTGAGCGCATTCCGCATCACCGGATGGTTCCGGCCAATCGCAAAAACGCCAAATCCGCTCAGTAGGTCGAGATAGCGGGCGCCGTCCCGGTCGAACAAATACTGGCCGGTGCCCCGCTGAAAGCCAACGTCATATCCGATGGTCTTGAGGACTCGAACGAGCTGTTCATTAAGATGGCGCGTATGCATCGAGCTACGCTGCGCCTCCCGTTCAACAAACATCTCGGAAACGTCTAGATTCGGATATACCATGAGTTACATACGTCGGTTGATGGTCGCTTCGTCAACTGAAAACCGTAAATGCGGCGATTTGACTTCGCCGAGAACCGCTACTTAAGCATAGGTCTAAACATGTTGCAGCGCCCACGCATTACTACGCGCAGTCTCACATATTGCGGAATCATTTTTTCGGCAGGCCTATTTTCGGCGGGGCTGTCATCCGCGTTTGCAGCAGACCCGACCGGCGATTGGAAGGTTGAAGATGGCGTCGCCCATATCCGTGTTGCCGAATGCGGCGGCAGCATGTGGGGTGCCGTGGCCTGGGAACAGACCCCCGGCGGTATCGACAAGAACAATCCCGATGCCACCAAGAAGGCGCGGCCCACTCTGGGCATCGTAACATTGCTCGACATGAAAAAGAATGCCGCCAACGACAAGTGGGCGGGTCAGGTTTACAATGCCAAGGACGGAAAATTCTATAAATCGACGATTAAGCTCGGTGATACGGCTGACGAACTTGAAATCGAAGGATGTGTCCTCGGTTTCCTGTGCGGCGGCCAGACCTGGACGCGCGTAGGCCCGTCGATTCCATCGAGCCCCTCGAACCTCACCGCCAAGGGTGCCCTGCCCAAGGCGGGCGCTGCCACCGGCGGCAAGATGGCCCCAGCGACTACTCCGGCGGCTGCTGCCCCCAAGGCTGCACCGGCTCCCGTGGCCGGCGCCCCCAAGGCCACCGCTCCAGCTGGTCAGAAAACCGCTGCAGCAACGGCGCCGGGACAGCCGGCCGATATCGGCGATATCTGCCTGCTGCCCGAGATCAACAAGGTCACTCACTAGTCTCGCGCGGCTTACCCATGAGAGCCGGCTGGAATAGCAGGACGGCCGCCAGCGTCACGACAAAGGACATCGCGAGCAGTTTACCCATGCTCGCGGTGCCCGGATGGTTCGACAGCCACAGGCTGCCGAACGCCGTGGCAGTCGTCAACGCGCTAAAGAAAATCGCGCGTGTCAGGGATGACTGCAGCAGGTTCTTGTAGCCTGCCCGCCACGCCGTCACATAGTAGATCTTGAACGCCACGCCGACGCCGAGCAGCAGCGGCAGCGCGATAATGTTGGCGAAGTTCAGCGGCAAGCCGATCAAGACACAGATCTCCAGCGTGACCGTTCCCGCCACCAGCAAGGGAACGATAGTCAGCAACACGTCGCTGATGCGCCGCAAAGCCAGCCACAGCAACAACGAGATCGAAAGCAGCGCCCAGATGCCCGCATGAATGAAGGCGGTCACAATGGTGTCGCCCGACTTCAGGATCGAGATCGGACCACCGACGGCAAGCGGCTCGGACTTCAGCACGGCATCGGCGAACTTGCGCAACGTGTCGTTATCGTTCGGATCGCCGTTGGGCTGCGCCTCGACGCGGATCTGGCCATCCTTGGTCTTCCACGAATTCACCAGTTCGGCTGGCAAGGTCTGCAAACTGATCGGGCTCGCCTGCATCAGATTACGCAACTGCCCCAACGCGAGCTTGAGCGGCGCCACAAAGGTCGCCTGCACCTGATCGCGCACAGGCTGGCTAGCATCAGCGGTCTTGGCCAATGCATCCGCCAGACGCTTGGCGGCGACGGCACCCGAGCTTGTTTGCGTTCCCGCAAGTTTGCGCAGGCTCGCCGCCGAGTCCTTCAGAGACGTGACGTTTTCCGCATCGGTCGGCGCCTTGTCGATCGACTCGGGATTCAAGGCCGGCTCGAGAATCTTCGCGCCTTCCTGGATCGCCTTCAGCTTGGCGGGCTGATCTTCAGGGACGAAGCTGTCGAGCGAAATCGTACGAGCGACTTCCGGGACCTTGGAAAGACGCTCTTCGACCTGTTTCGCAGCGGCCTCGTTCGGCGCCATGATGTTGACCGCATTGGCGCCGGTGTTCGGATCCTTGCGCAGATCGAGGAAAGTCGCGATCGACTCGACATTCGGATTGCGCAGGTTGATCGGATTGAAATCGAACTTCAGGAAGTAGAGCAACGGCAGACCGGCGATCGTGAGCGCCAGTGTGATGCCGATAATCCAGAAGCGCTTCTCTTCCAGGAAACGGTCAACAGGCGCCAGGAACGCATAGCCAACGGGCTCTTTTTCACCCGCGGGATTCAAGAGGTCGAGCAGTGCCGGCAGAACGGTGATACTGGTCAGGAACGCGATCATCATGCCGGCGCCGGCGATCTTGCCGAGTTCGGACACGCCCTTGTAATCGGTCGGCAGGAACGACAGAAAACCGGCAGCCGTTGCGAAAGCGGCGAGCGACAGCGGCACTGCGCAATATTCGGCGGCCTTCGTCAAAGCCAACGGCAGATTGTCGTTCTTGTAGCGCTCGGAGCGATAACGCACGCTGAACTGGATGCCGAAGTCGACACCGAGGCCGACGAACAACACGGCAAATGCAATCGACAGCAGGTTCAGCGAACCCACCATCATGAGACCGACGGCGGTTGTTGTGGCGAGGCCGACAAACAGCGTCGCAAATACGGCGCCGATGATCTTGGCCGAGTGCAGCGCCATCCAGAGGATCACCAGCACAATCAAAACCGTACCGATACCGTTGACGACGGCTCCATCCTGTACGGTGGAGAACTCCTCGTTTGCGATGGGGACCGGACCGGTCAGCCGCACGCGCGCGCCGTATTCGCCAGCGATGTTCAGGTCGACGGCAGCCTGCCGGATCGCATCGGTCGCGGTCTTGCCGGGCTCAAGCGCGTTGAAGTCGAGGATAGGCTTGATTTCGATGAAGCCACGCTTGTCGCCATCCGTCAGAGGCTTGTCGCTGACCAGCCCGCGCCATGAGAAGGTGCCCTTGCCGTTTTTCAGCACGTCCTCGATGGTCTGCGAGACGGCATTGAAGGTCGGCGCTGCACCGTCGAGCTGAAGCTGCCCACGGCGAATGCCGGTAAGGCCGGTCTCCAGCGCGCCGGTGAGGCCACGCAGACTCGGATCGCCGGCCATAATTTCAATCAGGGGAGCAGCTTGCTGGAACTGGCCCGTCAGTTGCGCAACTTCCTTGGTCGGCAGGAACAGCAAGCCGTTCTTCTCGAAGAACGCTCCCCCATCCAATCGCCGAACCGAGTCGAAATCCGTCTTGTTGGTGACCAGCTTCGCTTCCATCGCGTTGGCGGCAGCATTGGCGAATTCAGGCGTGGGCGCCTCAACCACCGCGATGATCAGACGCTCCTGGTCAAAGGCCTTGTCGAAGGCAATGTCGCGCTGACGCCAGTCGAGATTGGGCGAGATCAGCTTGTTGATGTCTGTATTGATCGAGAAATTCTTCGCCGTGTAATAGCTCGCGCCAATCGAAAGAAGCACACAAACGAGCACCACTGGCAGGGCAAACCGGGTGCAGAAGTTCACGATCGAGACGACAACTCTTGTCAGCACGCTTTTTCTTTCTATTTGGACGAGGCTCGCAAAGAATGCGGTTCACGAGGGAGGGTTCCGCAAACCATTACTTTCGCATTGGATGCGCTTTGCTTTCAGCAATGTGATGGGATGGCATAAAACGTGCTGATCACCGTAGCAACGGCCGTGTTAGCGACGCCTCGTCGCGCCGTAAAGTGACGAACAAGTGAGAGTTTTCAGGTTCTTGGGGCGCAACCGCAAGATATTACCGCAACCCGGCCAGTCACCGCAAACCACGTTTTCGGTTCGTGATTGCATACTGAGTGATTTTTGTCACACAGAACGGCTCAAATATCCAGCTGGGCTGGATATGTGCCTGATTGTGGTACAGAATTACGGATTGTACCGGAATCGATTATGGACTTTGTATCACGTGCTTGACCGTCGTCCCCTTGAAATCTTTCTGGCTCAGCCGCGCGGCTTCTGCGCGGGCGTCGTGCGTGCCATCGAGATCGTCGAGCGTGCTCTCGAGCGCTATGGAGCACCGGTCTATGTCCGCCATGAGATCGTCCATAACAAATACGTGGTCGAGAGCCTGAAGGCCAAAGGTGCCATTTTCGTCGAGGAACTCTCCGAAGTGCCTCCGAACGCCATGACCGTCTTCAGCGCCCATGGCGTCGCCCGGAGCGTCGAGGAGGAAGCGGCAACCCGTGGCCTGCCTGTTTTGGACGCAACTTGCCCGCTTGTCACCAAGGTCCACAACCAGGGCAAGCGGTATATGTCCAAGGGCCGTACGGTGATCCTGATCGGCCATGCAGGCCATCCAGAGGTCGACGGTACCATGGGACAGGTGCCCGGCCCGGTTTACCTTGTTCAGAGCGTCGAGGACGTCCAGGCACTGACGCTGCCACCGCAGGAACCGGTCGCCTACATCACCCAGACGACCCTTAGCGTGGATGACACCAAGGACATCATTTTGGCCCTGGAACAGCGTTTCAGTGACATTGAGGGTCCCGATACCCGCGATATCTGCTATGCAACACAAAACCGCCAATCTGCGGTAAGAGACCTCAGCAAGCTCGTGGACGTCATTCTGGTCGTCGGGGCGACCAACAGTTCCAACTCGAACCGGTTGCGCGAAATCGGCACCGAAGTCGGTGTCGCGAGCTATCTCATTGCCGATGGCAGCGAACTCAACCCCGCTTGGTTGAAGGGCGCGCGTGCCGTAGGCATCACGGCTGGCGCATCCGCGCCAGAAGTGCTTGTAGATGACGTGATCGAGACCTTGCGGCGGATCGGACCGGTTGCGGTGTCGGTGTTGCCCGGACGTGAAGAGAATATCGAATTCAAGCTACCCGCCGAACTGACCGCGGTTTGATCCACCTTCGTCACGATGTGATGCGCAGAGAGAAAATACGAAAATGGCCATTCCATTCTTTAAAGAAATGAAAATCGGCTCCTATCTGTTGAAGAAGAAGCTGACCGGCCAGAAGCGCTATCCGCTGGTGCTGATGCTGGAGCCACTTTTCCGCTGCAACCTGGCCTGCGTCGGCTGTGGCAAGATCGACTATCCGAACGCTATCCTCAACCGCCGCATGTCGGCGCAGGAATGCTGGGATGCTGCGGACGAGTGCGGCGCGCCGATGGTTGCGATCCCGGGCGGCGAGCCGCTGATCCACAAGGAAATCGGCGAGATCGTGCGCGGCCTGGTCGAGCGCAAGAAGTTCGTCTCGCTCTGCACCAACGCGCTGCTGCTCGAGAAGAAGCTCGACCTGTTCACGCCGTCGCCCTACCTGTTCTTCTCGGTGCATCTTGATGGTCTCAAGGACCACCACGACAAGGCTGTGTCGCAGGAAGGCGTGTTCGACAAAGCCGTCTCCGCGATCAAGGCTGCCAAGGAGCGTGGCTTCGCCGTCAACGTCAACGCGACCATCTTCGACGGCCATGCCGCCGAGGACATCGCGAAGTTTCTCGACTACACCGTCGAGCTCGGCGTCGGCGTCTCGATGTCGCCCGGTTATGCCTATGAGCGCGCACCGGATCAGGAGCATTTCCTGAACCGCACCAAGACCAAGAAGCTGTTCCGCGACGTCTTTGCGCTCGGCAAGGGCAAGAAGTGGAACATCATGCATTCCGGCCTGTTCCTGGACTTCCTCGCCGGCAACCAGGAATACGAGTGCAAGCCGTGGGGCATGCCCGCGCGCAACATCTTCGGCTGGCAGAAGCCCTGCTACCTGCTCGGTGAAGGCTACACCAAGACCTTCAAGGAACTGATGGACACCACCGATTGGGACACCTACGGCACCGGCAAGTACGAGAAGTGCGCCGACTGTATGGCCCATTGCGGCTATGAGCCGACCGCCGCGGACGCAGCGATCAGCAACCCGTTCAAGGCCATGTGGGTGGCGATTCGCGGCATCAAGACCTCGGGCCCGATGGCGCCGGAAATCGACCTCACCAAGCAGCGCCCGGCGCAGTACGTGTTCTCGTCGGAAGTTCAAAAGCGCCTGTCGGACATCCGCAAGGAAGAAGCTGTCGCCGCTGCCGCCAAGGCAGAGGAAAAGGCGCAGAAGGCTTCGACCGCCGCCTGAGCGATTTCAGATCGGATATCAAAAAGGGCGCGATGCAAATCGCGCCCTTTTTCCTTGTAGCGATGTTAGTGCAGAACGACCGGTAAGGCCCATCAGAGCCCTGCTCAGACGTCCGCGGAAACCAGGTTGGTGTGACCCAGCAGATAGCTGCGGCAGTCGCGCAAGCTGCGCAGTGCGCGATTGAAGTCGCGCCCTGTCGAAACCAGCGCCCGAATCACCAGTGGATTGCGTGCGATGCCGCGCAGCACCTTGCGCAGATCGACGTCACCATTGGGTTTGATCGCGGTGGTGGCGATTTCCGGCAGGGCGCGATGGGCGGGATCGCTGACCACGCGCAGAGCGGCAAAGGGCAATCCGGCGATGGCGGCGAACTCGGCGGCGATGTGGCTTTCCATATCGACGGCAGCGGCACCGAATTCCGAGCGCAGAGCGGCCTTGCCGGCCTGCCCCGTCACGACCTTCTCGACACCGACCAGACCACCGCGAAACACTTTCTGGCGGCCAACGCCGGCACCGGCGATCAGTTCATCGCTAAGGGCTTCAGAAGCCGACCACCGGCTGTTGCCAGCCACCACTTCAGTGGCCACGACGACAGCGCCTGATTTGAGATCGGGATCGAGACCCCCGGCGACGCCGAAGCTGATGACGCCACGGATGGTGGCCGGGTCGAAGTCAGCCAGCAGGCTGCGGAGCTGGACGGGGTCGCTTGAACTGCAAATGACGGTCATTCCCGGCCCAGCAGCGATCTTCGCTTCCTGGACCAGCCCCGTGACGATCAATACCGGCCGCGGGTCGGTTGTATCGCCCGCGGTCGAAATGCCCCCATCGCCCAAAATCACATCCCAACCCCTACGGTCTTGCTGTTGGTGCTCTTCAAATTCCGGAACCGCGCCAACGCCCAGAGCGGGAAGAATTTCGAGTAGCCATGATAACGCAGATAAAACACACGGGGGAAGCCGGTAGCGGTGTAACGGGCCTCGTCCCAGAGTCCTTTTTCCGTCTGTGTGTCCATCAGGTACCGCGTTCCACGGGCGACAGCCGGATTATCGACCTCGCCTGCCGCCATAAGCGCAAGCAAGGCCCATGCCGTTTGCGACGACGTACTCGGGGCCGCCTCGAATCCCTTGTAGTCGAGTCGGTAGCTGACCGCATCCTCACCCCAGCCGCCGTCCTCGTTCTGGATCGACAGCAGCCAGGCCACCGCCTTGCGGAACGCTGGATCCTGGTGATCGATGCCAACAGCATTCAGCGCGCACAGCACCGACCAGGTGCCGTAGATGTAGTTCAGGCCCCAGCGGCCATACCATGAGCCCTCGGCGAGCTGGGTGCGGCGCAGATACTCCACACCGTCTGCCAACGGCTTCGAGGTTTCGACGGTGTCGCCAAGCTGCGCCAGCATCGAGACGCAGCGCGCGGTGACGTCCTCGGTCGGCGGATCGAGCAGCGCGCCATGGTCCGAGAATGGGATGTTGTTGAGATAATATTCGAGGTTATCGACCTCGAACGCCGCAAAGCCGCCGTCACTGCTCTGCATACCCAGGATCCACTCCCGGCCGCGATCGAGCGCAACGTCGTATTCCCGGCCGCCGGTCTGACGGCGTGCGCGGTCCATCGCCATCATCACCACGGCCGTGTCGTCGAGATCCGGGTAATACGCGTTGTTGTACTGGAACGCCCAGCCGCCCGGACGCAGATCCGGCCGCTTCACCGCCCAGTCGCCCTTCACGTCGAGCACCTGCTTGGTCGCCAGCCAGTCGAGACCTTCTTTCGCCGAACCGAACGCTTCATCGCCGCCGGTCTCCAGCATCGCATGCGCGGTCAGCGCGGTGTCCCACACCGGCGATACACAAGGCTGGCAATAGGCTTCGACCTCACCAACAATCAGAAGCTTGTCGATACCACGGCGCTGGACGGCGCGCGGCGGATAATCGGCGGGGAAGCCGAGCACCTCATACATCATGACCATATTGGCCATCGGCGGATAGATTGCACCGAGACCATCTTCGCCGTTCTGGCGCTCCTCGCAAAACTCGACGGCTTTCGCGATCGAATGGGCGCGCAGCTTCTTCGGAAAATACGGTTCGGCGATGCGGAGCAGAATGTCGATGCCGGTGAAGAAGGCGAACATCGCGCGACTCTGATGCGGCGCGCGTTTAATGCCACCGACCTTGGACGGATCTTCCAGGAACAGCTCGTCGATGCCGACGCCCTTCTTGTTCTGCGCGCGCGGCTTCAGCGCTGCGAGCACCATGAGCGGCACGATCGTGGTACGCGCCCAATAGGACATCTTGTTGAGGTGGAACGGAAACCACATCGGCAGCAGCATGATCTCGACCGGCAGCACCGGCGTGGCGCGCCATGGGATGATGCCGAACATCGCGAGCAGGAAGCGCGTGAAGACGTTGACATTGACGGCGCCGCCGCGCGAGCGGATCGCCTCGCGGGCACGAACCATATGCGGCGCGTCGATCGAATCGCCGATCATCTTCAGCGCGAAATACACTTTCACGCTGGCGCTCATATCGAAGTCGCCGTCCTGCACCAGCGCCCAGCCGCCATGCTTGCCCTGGGTGCGGCGAAGATAGTTGGCGATTTTGCCTTCAAGCTCGGCATCGACGGGCTCGCCGAGGTAGTGCCGCAACAGGACGTATTCTGACGGGATCGTGCCGTCGGCTTCGAGCTCAAATACCCAATGGCCGTCAGGCTGCCGGAACTTCAGCAGGCCCTGCTTCGCCGAAGCGATGCTCGTCTCGAGCGCCGCGTTCTGAATTGTGATCTCTGGACTGACCGAATGCATCTCGCTCGCCATATCTCCGTACTCGTCGTGAATGATCGTCAGGCTGCGCGACGGTTAGCGCATCGCCAGAACGAGATCGGCCGCGCGGTCACCCGACCGCACCGATCCTTCAATAGTCGCCGGCAGACCGGTATCGGTCCAATCGCCCGCGAGAAAAAGATTCTTGAAATCGGTGCGCGTGCCCGGACGCAGGGCATCTTGGGCAGGCGTAGCCGCAAAAGTGGCGCGGCGCTCGCGCACGATCTGCCAGGCGGGCAGCGGCGCCTGGATATTCGAAATCTTGCAGATTTCGTCCCAGATCTGTTGCGCAAATTGTTCGCGCGGTGTGTTCACGAAACGGTCGCCATTGCTGATCGTGATCGACAGGCGATTGTGGAAAGCAAACAGCCATTCCACCACACCGCCGACAACGCCAACCAGCGGCGCGTGGCCTGCCGGCGGAACGTAGTTGAAATGCGCATTCACAATCGCGCGGAATTCGGTCGGCGTCTTCACGCCGGGCAATAGCGACTTCGCGGCCCATGGCGGGACAGCCATCACGACCACGTCGTCAGGACCGATGGCGATGACGTCATCAGCGCCAAACTTCAGCTCGGTGACGCGATCACCACTCATGGTGTAACCGCGCAGCTCATGGCCAAAATGAACGCCGGCGCCCTTGGCGCGCAGCAATTCGATCGCAGGCTCGACCAGAACATCGCTAAGACCAGCGCGCGCGATCAGCGGGCGGCACGCCTGCCCGCCTGCCAGCAGCGTTTCGCGCACGATGGCGCCAGCGAGGCCAGCCGAACCTTCCGGCGGATCGACATTGAGCGCGGCCAGCAGCAGTGGCTGCACCAGACGATCGTAGAGGACGCCTTCACAGCGAATGGCATCGCCGACCAGGCGACTATTCGACGACCAGATCAGCGGCGACAGCGCGAGATAATCGGCGATGCCGGTGTCCGGGACGCGGCGCGTCTTGTCGAACAACCATGTCGGAATCTTGCCATCGCCGAGATCCAGCTGCCAGCGCTTGCCAGTCTTGGCATCGGCAAATGCGAATTGCGCCCGCTTCGGACCAACAAGCCCGTCCTCGGTGCCGATCGACTTCGCATAGGCAACGACGTGGCTGTTGCCCGACAGAACCAGATGGTTGCCGTTGTCGATCTGGAGCTGGGTCTGCGCGTCGAAATACGACCGGCAGCGGCCACCGGCCTGCTGCGTCGCCTCATGGACGTGGACCTTGAAACCGGCATTGACGAGACGCACGGCGGCCGACAGGCCGGAAACGCCGGCACCTATGATATGAGCGGTCTTTTGCATCAGATAATCGCGTATCGCAGCAGGATCGCTATCTTGGAGGCCTTGCCGAGACGAACGGGGTCGCGCGGCAAAGCAAAGCCACGCGCCACCAGCAATTCCAGGATGGCGTGATAATATTTCGACATGATCCGCGGTGCACGCACCACGCGGCGCTTGTTGCGCGCCATGATCTCGTCGGACTTTTCGAAATGTGCCTGCGCCCGCTTCACCAGCGGCGCACAGACCTTCGGCAACGCCGGGCTGGCGCGCACCACGTCCGGATCGCTCGACGTGATGCCGGCGTGATAGAGCAGTTCGCGCGGCAGATAGAGACGACCGATACCGGCGTCTTCGTCGATATCGCGCAGGATATTGGTGATCTGCAGCGCACGGCCGAGATGATGCGCAAGCAGGATACCGTCCTCGTCCGGCATGCCGAACACCTTCACCGACAGGCGGCCGACGGCACTGGCAACACGATCGCAATACAGATCGAGCGTTGCGTCATCGGGCGCGCGAATATCCGCGGGGATATCCATCTCCATGCCGTCGATGACGGCGATGAAATCCTCCTTGCGCATGCCGAATTGCTTGATCGGCCCGACATAGTCGCGCACCCGCGCCGGCGGATTGCCTGCATAGAGCGCATCGATATCTGCGCGCCACTGCTGCATGTCAGCGAGCCTGACGTCGCGCGGACCATCGGAATCCGCGATATCGTCGACCTGACGGCAGAAGCTGTAGATCTGGAACATCGCATCGCGCTGGGCACGTGGCAGAATGCGCATCGCGGCATAGAACGAACTGCCGGCTGCAACGCCCTGAACCTCGCTCTGAGGTTCGCTATTATTCACCTGGCTTGTCATCTGGTTCATGCGCCTGGCGTCGTCGAACGAGGCATCGGCGCGCTGGTGGTGGCGCGGCGCCACAGCCCGCCGGCAATGCCGGCCAGCGCGTAGCCTGCCATGCTGGCCTTCGAGAGATGGACCTTCTCGCTCAGCGGATCGCGCACCTTCAGCATCTTCAGGATCTGCCAGGCGAAGGTCTCGATGACGGCGACATCGCAGCCAAGCCGGACGTCCGCGATATGAACCGTCAGCGTCTCGCTCTCGTGCATCAGGGCTTCGGTCTTGGCGACCAGCTCGCGAATACATGCCAACAGCGCCGGCGACGCCTTCGCCTGCTTGAGATCTTCCACCGAGGCACTGTGCCGATCCAGCGTGTCCTGCGGAATGTAGACCCGATCGAGATCGCGATAGTCGTTGCCGCAATCCTGCAGGTGATTGTTGATCTGCAACGCCGCGCACAGCGCATCCGACGCCGGCCAGGTGGCTTTGCTTTCGCCGTGCACGTCGAGCATGAAACGTCCGACCGGCATCGCCGAGAACGAGCAATAATGGATGAGCTCGTCCCAGTCGGCGTAACGCAGCTTGGTCACGTCCATCCGGAAGGCTGTCAGGACATCGAGCGCATGCCGTGGGGCCATGCCGCGGGCCTGCAGCGCCTCGCGCAGGATCACTGCTTCGGCCTGGCCGTCACCCCGACCGAGCAGGTCGGCCTCCAGTTCGTCGAGCAGAGCCAGTTTTGCAGGCGCATCGAGCAGCGCGTGATCGGCAATGTCGTCGGCGGTCCGGACGAAATTATAGAAGGCAAGAATCAGCGCCCGATGGCGCGGATGGATAATCCACGACGCGACAGGAAAATTCTCGTCACGATCGGTCTTGCCGGATCGCAGTTCGCTCGCAGGGGTCATCCACAACTGGCTACGTTGGATTTAAACGGGGTGGCTCGGGGGCCGCCAAGGTCCGGTAATACCGGCAGGCGGGGTCGGCCGCGAGCCCCCATATAGGGCAAATTGGCCGGTGAAACCAATGCCAATATGCCGCTTTCGGCCGCAGCCTGTGCCGGGCCGGATCAAGTCCTGGCGGGCTCGCGGCGAGACCAAAATGGCGCCACGAGCCCGGAATCTCACATCGGCGGGCTTATTGGCCGTGGCTAACCAGCACGTCGTTGCAGGCCTTGCTGATCTTGGGGCGGTTTTCCTTGAGGCAGGACAGAACCACGAGGTCACCCTGATCCATCACGTTGCGGCAGAGCTTCTGCACGTCGCGGGTGCAAGCCTTCTGCTCCGCGTCGGTGCCGCTGCGGGGCTGGTTTTGCTGGGCCAATGCGCCGGTCGAGGCAGATGCGGAAAGCACGGACAGTACCAGGAGAAATTTACGCATTGTCTTCCTTCAATATGGTGGCGAGATTCACAGCCCGCGTGGTGCATAGCATAAACTGAAACATTCGCATCGTCGGGAAAGGCCTTATCTTCAGGTACATCGGCGAATTCGAGACGATGGATGCAATCAAGACACAGAACTCCGTTGCTACGACAAGCGCTGACAAATGCGGCCAAAACTTGCACCTGTTCACGTATCGGCGCCCGGCCCGACCCTGCCCAACCCGGAGCATCCAACAGTATTTTAGGACAACTAGTCCAACCGCGTAGCGGTAACCCGGGATGCCAGCAAAGACGTCACAATAGTATCCACCACCGTGTTCCGCGTCGGGGAACCTTCGGCTTGTGAGCGGTGACATGTTACTTTTACAATCGTCTAATTATGATTGGTCCATTGAACCTAAAGGTATGCAGCGACACTTAAGCTTCGATGAGGCGCGGCATAGCTCGGTCACACAGCGCTATTTTGGGAAAACTTACATGACATTCCATTCTGCAAAGCGGTTCGGGCATGCCCTCAAGGCCGCCGGCGCTGGCGCGATCCTGCTGCTGTCGGTGTCCGCAGGCCATGCCCAGTCCGGACCGTTCGCCGGCTTCGACGGGGCCTGGAGCGGTACCGGAACGGTGTCCATGTCGGACGGGTCGTCGGAGCGCATTCGCTGCCGCGCGACCTACAAGGTGGATGGCGGCGGCAGCGCCCTAGCCCAGACGCTGCGCTGCGCCAGCGACAGCTACAAGTTCGACCTCTCCAGCAATGTCACCAGCCAGGGCAACAATGTGTCCGGCAGTTGGAGCGAAGCGAGCCGCAACGTCTACGGCAATCTGGTCGGCAAGGCTGGCGGCGGCCAGATCGACGTGTTCGTTGAGGCCGCCGGCTTTGCGGCCAACATCACGCTGACGACCCGCGGCAATAAGCAGTCGGTATCGATCAGCTCCAAGGGCGAAATTCGCGGCGTCTCGATCAACATGGTCAAGAGCTGACGCCAGCTTCCACACCATTCACAAAAAAGCCCCCGGAGCGATCCGGGGGCTTTTTTATTTGATCGTCCTTGCTATGCGCGGCTGATTACTTCTCTTGCTTCGCAAGAACCGAACTGCCGGTGAGACGCTGCTGCAGATTGATCAGCCACATCGCGGTCGGGCGCAGGATGAACAGATCGGCCACCAGTGCCGCGACCATCGAGAAGGCGCTGAGCCAGCCGAACAGCCGCAGCGACGGCAGGTCAGAGAACACCGTCACCACGAGGCCGCAAGCCAGCACCACCGTCGTCAGGATCAGCGCGGGACCAACGAGTACAGTCGCACGCTCGACGGCGATCGCTGGATCGGTGCCCGGCGTGTCTTCCAGACGCAAGCGGTTGAGGAAGTGAATCGTCGCGCTGAGGCCGAGGCCGAATGACACGGTGAGTGCCACCACACTGGCGAATTGCAGCCCCTCCCCGAGCAGCCACAGCACGAAGCCGGCCAGCACCACCGGAAAGATGCCCGGCAGGATACAGGCCAACATCACCACCCAAGAGCGGAATGCGAGGCCGATGAAGACCGCGACCAGACCGAACTCGATGGTCAGGCCGTGATTGAGCTTCTCGATCATCCCGGCGCTGTTGCGCGCCGCGATCGCCGAGAGGCCGGTCACTGCAATCTCATAGCCGGGGTGCTTGGTGCGAACGGCGTTCAGCGCATTGTCGAGCTTGTCGACCACCGGCAGGATCTTGCTCGAATCGCTGTCGGGCACGCGACCGGACACGACGACCGCCGTTTGGTCTGCCGAGATGAAGCGGCGTACCAGATGCTCGGGTATCACGCCGACATATTCCTTCAGCGTCGCGACATCCGACGAGCCGGCCTTTTCCGCCAGCCAGCGCCGCAGCGTTTCCAGCGACCAGACGTTGCCAACGCCGGCCTGCTTCTCGACCATGGCATGGACTTCGGCGATGGTCGCCAACGTGTCCGGGGAATAGAGATCCGCGCCCTTCGGAAATTCGATCAGCACGTCGATCGGATTGGCGCCGGTCAGCTTGGCGTCGAGCCGTCCGCTGGCCGCGACCGCCTGCTCCTTGTCCGGCACCTGATCGGCCAGCCGATAGCGCGGCTCGAGATTGGCGTAAACGATCCCGAGACTAACGACGACGACGAGCGAGATCAGGCTGAACAGACCAGGACGGCCGACCATGCGCACCGCGATCCAGTAACAGAAGGCGCGCAGCGCCTGCACGCCGGCATCGGCGGTCTGGAACTTGGCAGCGAAAATCTTCTCGTTACGCACCAGCAGCACGCCGAACACCGGCACCAGCGACAGCACCGCGACCAGCGCGATGATGGTCGCCGTGAGACCGGCCTCGCCGAAGGCGCGGATCAGGTCCGAGTCGGAGAACTGCAACGCCAGGAACGAAATGCCGGCGGTGCCATGGGTGAGGACGCAGGCCGGACCCACGACACGAACTGCATTCGTAAATGCCGAATACTTATCCTCGCCCGCAATCAACCGGTCACGCGCCGCGAAAGTGAGCTGCATCGAGTCCGCAAAACTGATCACCATGATCAGCGGCGTCATCACATTGAGGAACATGTTGAGGCTGAAGCCGGCCCAGCCGAGTGCGCCGAGCGACAACAGGATCGCCAGCAGCGGCGGAAACGCCGCGATGATCATGAACGAGATCTTGCGGAAGAAGATGATCGCAATGACGCAGCCGGCGAGAATGCCGGCGATGTTATAGATCAGGCCGTCGCGCTCGACCGCGTTGCGGATTTCGAGCTGCATCACCGGCACGCCCGACAATTCCTTGGTCAGACCGCTATTGGCCAGGTCCTCATTCATGGTCTTGCGGATATCGGCAACGACGGTGCTGAGCTTGCTGTTGCTGACCACGGCCGGGTCGAGCGACAGCACCACCAGCGCCAGAGTTCCATCGTCGGACAAAAGCTTGCCGCGGATCAGCTCGTTCTGCTTCACCGTCTCGATGAACTTGTCGTAGTCGGCGCCTTCAGGAAGATCGTTGGGAAACAGCGCTGCCGGCAACTTGCCGGGGGCCGGCGTCTGACGCGCCGAGAAGATCGAGATCAGCCCCCGCACGCCATCGACCAATTGCAGGTCGGTGACGAGGTCGCGCATCTTTCCAAGATTGTCGCGCGCAAGCAGCGTCTTGCCTTCGAGCACCACGAGCACGTCGAACTCGGTGGACGGGAAGCGCTTCGTCACTTCCTCGTATTGCTTGTATTCCTTGCTGTTAGAACGAAATAGCTGGCTCAGCGAATCGTCGATCTTGATGCGCTGGATGCCAAAGATCGCACCGATCACCAGCGCGAGCAGGATCACGCAGGACAGGACCGGCGCCTTCACCGCGATCAGACCGATGCGCTCGAGCCCGAAGGCGATGCTGATCGGCCCCTTGCGCAATTTATTCATATCCGCGTCGTGGGGGGGAACCGTATCGTGCATACCCTGTCCAGTCCTGTCGTCAGCGGCGTCTGCCTAGCAAGCGTCGCGGGCAGTAGTAAGGCTGGAATCGGCGAGACCGAACAGCGCTAGCCCTTGAAAACATGCGGTAAATTTGCCGCGGGCAGATGTAGCAGGTCTGTATGACACATCGCAAGGCGGCGAGCGCGCAGAGGTTGCGTTTCAGGTCACAAAATGGAGCGCAGAGGCTGTTGTTTCATACTGGCGCAGCGAGCGGCGCTACCAGTTGTAGACCGCTTTCGTCTTTCAGACCCACACCGGTCATGTTGCGCTTCAGCCCTTCGCGCGCCAGCCAGGCAATCTTGCTCGCTGCCTCCTCGAAGGACAGACCGGCCGCCTGGATGTTCGACACGCAGTTGCGCGCAGCGTCCGACAGACCCGGCTGCGGTGCGAAGGTCAGGTAGGCGCCGAGACTCTGCGGCGCCGAGAGACCCGGACGTTCGCCGATCAGCATGATCGTCATCCGGGCCCTCAATAACGTGCCGATCTCGTCGCCGAGCGCGACTCTGGCCCCGCCGGCAACTACAACAGCGCTAATCCCGACCCCCGCCAATTTGGGCATTAAGGCACTCAGCAGGCCAAGCGCATGCGCATTGACCGCAGCCGGAGACAGGCCGTCCGCAATCACGATCACCAGATCGCACGCGGCGCTATCGCGCCCTTCAAGCAACTCCCGTGACTCGCGAGACAGTCGGCGGCCGAGATCGGGACGCTTGAGATAATCGGCCCGATCCGCGACCTGGCTCGTCACGACCAGCGCGCTCGTCCCCAGTCCGGCCAGCGCGGCCGCGATGGCTTCGGCCTCGAAGGGCGCATGGACCGCGTCACGTGCGCGGGCATGGTCGAGCGTGAAATCAAGCAGAGCCTGCGTGGTCAGACTGGCTCCGGCCCGGCCGAGCCCCACACGCGCCGGCGTCAATGCCCGCAGCTCCGCGAGGGAGCGCTGCGGTGAAGGCGGCGTCACGTCATTCCGATCTGTCATGACGCCAGTCTATCGCTCATTCGGCCGGAACGGCAGCGTCCTGCAGTTTCAGCGAATAATAGGACGCGTTGGTCTGACCACCGGACGCATCGCGGGCAAAGTTGATCAGGTGGTGCGCCACCATGATCCCGCTGATGAGATACTCGATCTCGCCGCGCGCCAGTCGCCGGAGTGCAAACTTCCAGAACGCCCGCTTGTAGTCACCGAGCACGCCGACCTTCCAGAAGATATTGCGCAGCATCACCAGCCCGAGCCGGATACTCTTCCAGGTCAGCATGGCGCCGATCGGCGGCTTGATGCGGTTCGGATAGGTGTGCCGGATCTGGTACTCGAAGCGCTCGAGTAGTTTCTCCGGCACATAGGCGCTGCCCATGGCACGCCGCCAGCTCTTCACCACATCCTCATACGGCAACAGGAAGTCGACGTTGGAATCGCGGCCCTCGTCCTCGTTCAGGCGGCCTTCCTTCTTCAACCTGTCCCATAGCGGCGTCTGCGGCAGTGCCTGAAGCAGATTGATCGTCAAAAGTGGAATCTGCGACGTCTCCACAAATTCGAGCAGATGCTGTCCGGTTTCCGGCTTGTCGGTATCGAGGCCGAGGATGATGCCGGACACGACTTCCATGCCAAAGCTGTTCAGCGTCTCGATCGCCTCCATGATGGGGACCATCATGTTATGATCCTTCTTCATCGCCTTGAGGGCGACGGGATCGGGCGTCTCGATGCCGCAGAAGATTGTGCCGAACCAGGCATCGCGCATCAGCGCAAGGATTTCCGGCCGCTTGGCGATGTTCAGCGTCGCTTCACATGACAGACGCAAGACAAAACCGGTCCTCTTCTGCCATTCGACCAGATGCGGCAGCAGATCGAGTGCGGCCTTGCGGTTGCCGATGAAGTTGTCATCGACGAAATACACCGAGCCCATGATGCCGCATTCGAGCAACTTGTCGAGTTCGGCGGTGATCTGCTCCGGCGATTTCAGGCGCGGATTGCGCCCGTAGAGGCCGGGAATATCGCAGAACTCGCACTGATACGGACAGCCCGAAGAATACTGGATGCTGCCCAGGAAGTAGCGCGGAATATCGGCCAGTTCATAGGCCGGAATCGGAAACCTGGTCATGTCCAGACGGTCGGTGGTCTTCAGCACAACTTGCTCATCGGGGCGCGACGTATCCTTTTCAAGGATATCGATCAGCTGGTCCGTGGCATCACCGAGCTCACCGATGTGCAGGTAGTCGAAGGCCGGGTAGTATTCCGGGCATGACGAGACCGAGGGTCCGCCAATTGCCACCGGCAGATCGTAGGAATGCGCGCGATAACAGATGTCGTTCATCTGCGGGCGCTGGATGTGCATGCCACTCACCAGCACCGCTTCGGCCCACAGGAAATCATTGGGCGTGGCGGCACGGATGTTTTCGTCGATGAAACGGACTTCCCAGTTCTCGGGCATATAGGCCGCGAT
The DNA here is from genome assembly GCF_051811025.1 of Tardiphaga sp. 813_E8_N1_3. NCBI lineage: Bacteria > Pseudomonadati > Pseudomonadota > Alphaproteobacteria > Hyphomicrobiales > Nitrobacteraceae > Tardiphaga > Tardiphaga sp. 813_E8_N1_3. Next base: position 1,666,222 of record NZ_JBPWQE010000001.1, on the reverse strand, counting down.
CAGCAACAAGCCCTGGGGCGGCATAAATGCCTGAACGCCGTCGGTCAGAGGATATGAATATTCAAACGTGCCAAATGAAGACGTGTATCGCGGAAAGACGCACAGAATGCGCCGGACCGTCTGCCTGCCCTCAGCTCTCATCAAAATTCCTCTGTGAATGCATCAGCGGTCCCCATAAGCGCTGAACCTTCAATAACATTGCCGAGATAAAACCGTTCCACTCCTGCCGAATACTTTGTGCGATCTAATCACGACGTCCGAATCTGGGCCAGAATTTCTTCAAGATTGTGGCGGGCGGTGACAAGGTCGTGACCAGCTCCGCGCAAGTGCGCGCAAAGCGCCAAGCCTTATGACGGTTTATTGACGTCAGGCGATCAGACGCGCGGCCAGATTGGGCAGCAGGCCGTCCCGATCGCGAATGCGAAGGTCCGCTCCGGAGAGCCCAACCCGTTGCAGCCAGTCGTCGAATTCCGGTGCGCGTTTGAGCCCAAAGAGGTCGCGGATATAGAGCGCGTCGTGAAATGACGTCGACTGGTAATTCAGCATCACGTCGTCGGCGCCGGGGACGCCCATCACGAAGGTCACGCCGGCCGCGGCCAGCAGCGTCAGCAGATTGTCCATGTCGTCCTGATCGGCTTCGGCATGGTTGGTGTAACAGACGTCGACGCCCAGCGGCAGACCGAGCAGCTTGCCACAGAAATGATCCTCCAGCCCGGCGCGGATGATCTCCTTGCCGTCATAGAGATATTCCGGCCCGATGAAGCCGACGACACTGTTGACCAGCAGCGGATCGAACGCCCGGGCCACGGCATAGGCCCGCGCCTCCAAAGTCTGCTGATCGACACCGTGATGGGCGTTGGCCGACAGAGCCGAGCCCTGCCCGGTCTCGAAATACATGACGTTCTGACCGAGCGAGCCACGTTTCAGCGAGAGCCCGGCGGCATGAGCTTCTTTCAAGATCGCCAGATCGATGCCGAAACTTTTATTGGCGGCTTCTGTCCCGGCGATCGACTGAAACACCAGATCGACCGGGGCGCCCTGGTTGATGAGATCAAGACTGGTCGTGACATGGGTGAGCACGCAACTCTGGGTCGGAATATCCAGCTTGGTGATGACATCGTCGAGCAGCCGCACCAACCCGCCCAGCACCACCGGATCGTCGCTCGCCGGGTTGATGCCAATACAGGCATCGCCGGAGCCCAGCATCAGTCCGTCAAGAATGGATGCCGTGATGCCCCTGATGTCGTCGAACGGATGGTTCGGCTGCAGCCGCACGCTCATGCACCCGCGCAATCCGATCGTGTTGCGAAAGCGCGTGATCACCTCACACTTCTTGGCCGCCAGGATCAGGTCCTGATTGCGCATCAGCTTCGAGACCGCAGCAGCCATTTCCGGCGTGATGCCGCGCGCGACGTTGCGCAGAACTTCTGGTGTGGCGACATCCGACAGCAACCAGTCCCGGAAGCCGCCGACAGTGAGAGCCGAAATGGGCGTGAACGCCGATAGGTCATGACCGTCGATAATCAGCCGGGTGACCTCGTCGTCCTCGTAGGGCACGACCATTTCCTGCAGGAATTGCGTGAGCGGCACATCCGCCAGCGCCATTCGCGCGGCGATCATCTCTTCGGCAGTTTCAGCCGCGATACCCGCCAATCGGTCGCCGGAGCGCGGCGGCGTTGCCTTGGCCATGAGGTCGCGCAGATCCGCGAAGACATGCGTATGGTCACCGATGGCGTGGCGATAGATCATGGCCGGATTGTTGGATATTCGCCGGAGGCTGTCTAGACGTGCCGGCCCGCAGCGACGCCGGACGACCACGCCCACTGGAAATTGAAACCACCGAGATGGCCGGTGACATCAATGACTTCGCCGATGAAATAGAGGCCAGGCACGGCTGTGGATTCGAAGGTCTTGGATGACAGTTCAGTTGTGTCGACACCTCCGAGCGTAACCTCGGCGGTGCGATAGCCCTCGGTGCCGTTCGGCCGCACGCGCCATTCCTTCACCGCCGCCGCCACCGACGCCAGAAGCTTGTCCGAAAAATCCGCCAGCCGCGGCGGACCGGCGATCTTGTCGGCGATCATCTGGGCTAGTCGCTTCGGCAGGAGATCGCCGAGCACGGTCGCCAGTTCCTGCCGGGGCCGTTCGCGGCGTGCATCCTTCAGGGCAGCGAGCACATCGCGCGTCGGCGCCATGTCGATGACGACGTCGAGCCCGTCTCGCCAATAGGACGAAATCTGCAGGATTGCCGGTCCGCTAAGGCCGCGATGGGTGAACAGCAGCGCCTCGTCGAATTTGGTCTTGCCGACGCTGACCACGGCGTCGACGGCAACGCCGGCGAGGTCCTTGAATTGCGCAAGCGCCGCAACGTCGAAGGTCAGCGGTACCAGCGCGGCGCGCGGCGCGATCATCTTGAGCCCGAACTGCTGTGCCAGCTTGTAGCCGAAGGCGCTGGCGCCCATTTTCGGAATCGACGGACCGCCGGTGGCAACAACCAGCGACTGGCTGCGATATTCGCCCTGATCGGTGGCGACAATGAAGCCGCTCTCGTTCTTCGTCACGCCGAGAATGCCGACGCCGAGACGCATCTGCACGCTGCCTGAACGATTTTCCTCCAACAGCATGTCGATGATCTGTTGTGAGGAGCCATCGCAGAACAGCTGCCCGCGCGTCTTCTCGTGATAGGCGATGCGGTATTTCTCGACCAGCGCGATGAAGTCCTGCTGGGTGAATCCCTTCAGCGCCGATTTGCAGAATTGCGGATTCTGCGACAGGAAATTCGCCGGCGTCGTATGCAGGTTGGTGAAATTGCAGCGCCCGCCGCCGGAGATGCGGATCTTTTCGCCCGGCGCCCTCGCCTGCTCCAGGACCATCACCGAGCGACCGCGTTGCCCCGCGATGCCGGCGCACATCAGGCCAGCCGCACCGGCGCCGAGGATGATGACATCGGCCGTGTTATGCGCGCGACGGACGATGGTCATTCCAGCAACAGCACATCGACGGCAACGGCGAGCTTCTGCCTGCGTGCACCGACGATCACGCCATCGACCGGCGACACGTCGGAGAAATCGCGGCCGATCGCCAGCACGATGTGGTCGTTCTCGACCAGGATGTCATTGGTGGGATCGAAGCCGATCCAGCCGAGTTCTTCACCACACCAGACCGACACCCAGGCATGAGTTGCGTCGGCGCCCTGCAGGCGCTCCTTGCCCGGCGGGGGAATGGTACGCAGATAGCCGCTCACATAGGCCGCAGGCAGGCCGAGGCCGCGCATACCCGCAATCATGATATGCGCGAAGTCCTGACAGACGCCATGGCGCTTATCCAGCACCTCCTGCAACGGCGTCGAGATCACCGTTGCCTTCGGATCATATTTGAACTCGGTACGGATGCGATGCATCAGATCGACAGCGCCGGCTAGAATGCCGCGACCTTCGGTGAAGCTCATCGCTGCGTAGTCCGTGACGGCATCGATGATCGGCACCAGCGGACTGGCGAAGACGTAGCCGATCGGCGAGGCACCGCTGAGGTCGCTGGAATCGAACGCCGCCTCGCGGACGCTCTCCCAGGAAGGGCTGTCGTCGCCGCGCCCCGGTGCGAAACGCTCGACATAGACCCGCGACCGGCTGTCGATGCGTAGCATCTTGTGCGGGGTTTCAATCAGCACGCTTTCCGTCGGTGTGCCGAAGAAATCCATCCGCATGGCGCGGGCCGCCGGCAGCGGTTTGATATCAACGCTGTGCGAGACCAGTTGCTGACCGGCGCTGCTATTGGGCTGCAGCCGCAGCGAGCAGCGCGCATAGCTCACCGGGCTTTCATAGCTATAGGTCGTGACATGGCGGATTTCGTAGATCACGCCAGCCCCGTGAGCTTTTCAGGACGCGATGCGCTGGCGCCGTGCGGGAAGTAATGCAGGCCGATGGAATCCGCCAGCGTCAGCAAATCCTGCTCCAGCGCGAACAGCGATTTGGTGTGGATCTCGGATGCCTCGCCAGTGACCAGCGACGAACGCAGCGCCACCGCCAGCCGCTGCGGCCGTTCCATCAGGCCGTTTTCCTTCAGCGTCGGCAGGCTGGCGATGTGATCGTTCAGTGCCGAGACCTGGAACGCCACCGAGCGTGGATTATACGGATCGAGCACCACAAGATCACGGACCGGTGCCAATAGCGGGCCGACCAGATAACGCGAGCGATAGGTAATCTGGCAATCCACCAGCGTCAGCAGGATGTCGAGATCGTCGCTCGTCGCCTCGTCACACGCGAATTGCCGCGCAAAGCGCGTGGTGTTGATCGCGCGTTCGGCACGGCGTCCCATTTCGAGGAAACGCCAGCCGGCAGCACGGTTCATGTTTTCCTGCGCGAGACCGGCGAAACTCGCCAGTTCCTGCAAGGTCAGCTCCGCCGCACTGACGACGTCATCGTCATCTTCGACTTCATGCGCAAGCCGCTCAGCCATCTCCGTGATGACCTGCCAGGCGTCCGGCGACAGTCGTTCGCGCAGCGAAGTCGCCGTCCGCAATGCGGAGCGCACCAGCGATAGCGCTGAGCCAAACTGCTGCTCGCTCTGCAAGGCTTGCGCGGCGACCTTCGCCGGCTGCGAACGTGATGTCAGCGATGTTGCGCCCCAGGTCATCAGCATGCGGTGGATGCGCTCGATCGATTGCAGCGCGGTGGCGCCGCCCTTGCCGGGATCGCGCTGCGGCACGCTGAGTGCACGGATCAGACGCAGCGTGGACTCGGCGCGTTCAAGATAGCGCCCGAGCCAGAACAGATTGTCGGCGGCGCGGCTCGGCACCCAGCCGGCGATGCGGCGGATGCGCACATTGTCGACGGCCGGCAGCAGCGTCGAGGCAGGGACGGCCTTGTCGGCAACCACCCAGACGTCGGCGGCGCGTGCGCCCGCGCCCATGGACACGGCGCGCGCATCGGGCTGGTCGGCGATCCGGCAAAAGCCACCGGGCATGATGGTCCAGCCGTCCGGCGTCGCCGCCGCGAACACGCGCAATACGAACGGACGCGGCGCGAGCCGGCCGTTGTCCCAGACCGGCGTGGTCGAGAGTTGCACCAGCTCCTGCCCAACATAGTCGACGCCGCGATTGGCGATCGCCGCTTTCAGACGCTCGCGTTCGTCGGGTGAGAGTTGCGACGGCAGTACCGGCGTGTGACCAGGGAAGCCCGGAACTGCGCTGCCATAAGCGCCTTCGATGGCGAAGTCGTCGAGCCGCGCCAGCACTTCCTCGCGCGCCGATTTCTGACCGCACCACCAGGTGGCGATATGCGGCATCTTCAGTGGTTCGCCGAGCAGCTTCCGGCTCAAGCTTGGCAGAAAACCCAAAAGCGCGCGCGCTTCCATAACGCCGGAGCCGGGCATGTTGGCGACAACGACGCCATTCTTTCTGACAACATCGATCAGCCCGGGCACACCGAGTTGCGACGACGCATCGAGCTCCAGCGGGTCGAGCGAATTGGCATCCACGCGGCGCAGCAGCACATCAAGGCGCTTCAAGCCGGCCACAGTGCGGATATGCACGCGGTCGCCGGACACTGCGAGGTCATCGCCTTCGACAAGCAGGAAGCCGAGATAGCGCGCCAATGTCGCGTGTTCGAAATAGGTCTCGCTGAACGGCCCCGGTGACAACAGGCCCACACGCGGTTCATCGCGGTCGGCCGAGGCGCGCAGGCTGTCGCGAAACGCTTCGAAGAACGGCGCGACGCGCTCGACATTCATCGACTTGTAGAGATCGGTGAAGGCGCGCGACAGCACCAGTCGATTTTCCAGCGCATAGCCCATGCCGGACGGCGCCTGCGTGCGATCGCCGAGCACCCACCAGCGGCCATCGGGACCGCGGCCGAGATCGGCCGCATAGACGTTGAGGTAACGGCCACCGGGCGGTTTCACGCCGCGCATCGCCCGCAGATATTCCGAACTGCCGGCAATCGCCGCCGCCGGGATCGCGCCGGATGCGACGAGGCTGGCATCGCCATAGAGATCGCCAAGGATCTTCTCCAGCAACTCCGCGCGCTGCGTAACTGCCGCTGAAATCTGCTGCCATTCGGATTCGTCGATCAGCAACGGCACATGGCTGAGCGGCCAGATCCGGTCGGCGATTTCGCCCGGCGCCCGGTAACTGACCCCGGCTTCGCGGAGGTGACGGTCGGCCGAGCCGAAACGGCGTTCGACATCCGCCGGCGCGAGTGCCGCGAAGGCGTCGAAAAATCGGGTCCAGACCTCACGGGGAGTGCCGTCCTGGGCAATGAATTCGTCGGAAATTCCGGGCAGCCGCTCGTAGTCGCGGGTCCATTGCGCGACTTTACGATGTCCCGGACGGGGCTTTTTCCCCTGACCGGCCTGTCCCGTCATTCCGACTCTCCAGCCCAAACTGCCTGCATTCTCAATGCAGGAGAGGCGTTCGCAAGTCGAGGGTCAATGGAAATTCAAGTGTGCGTTCTGCCCTTGGCGGGGCGATTTCGCCGGGCGTGTGGCCGATCTCCTCGAACCGGGCCAGCCGGCGGGCTTCCGCCTCGTAGGCATTGACCGGCTTTGTCTCGTAATTGCGTCCTCCGGGATGCGCCACATGATAGACGCAACCGCCGAGCGATCGCCGATTCCAGCTGTCATAAATGTCGAAGACCAGCGGCGCATGGACCGGAATCGTCGGATGCAGACCGGAGGCTGGCTGCCAGGCCTTGAAGCGGACGCCCGCGACGACCTCGCCGGCCCGGCCGGTGTCAGTCATCGGCAGCGCCCGGCCATTGCAGGTAATGATGTGCCGGCCCGGCGTGAAACCGTTGGCCTTCAATTGCAGCCGCTCCACCGAGGAATCGACATAGCGCACGGTGCCGCCGGCCGAGCCTTCTTCGCCCAGCACATGCCAGGGCTCCAGCGCCTGCCGGACTTCGAGCGTCACGCCGCCATAGGTGACATGGCCGAACACAGGAAAGCGGAATTCGAGCTGCGCCTCGAACCATTCCCTGGAGAATTCGTAGCCGGAGCGGCCGAGTTCGGTGAGTACGTCCTGGAAATCCTCCCAGAGGAAATGCGGCAGCATGAAACGATCATGCAGCGCGGTGCCCCAGCGCACGAATTTGCCGTCCTGCGGGGCGCGCCACATCTTGGCGATCAGCGCGCGGATCAACAGTTGCTGCGCCAGCGACATCCGCGGATCGGGCGGCATCTCAAGCGCGCGGAATTCGACGAGACCGAGGCGACCCGTGGTGCCGTCGGGCGAATAGAGTTTGTCGATGCAGATTTCGGCGCGATGGGTGTTGCCGGTGATGTCGACGAGGATGTGCCGGAACAGCCGATCCACCAGCCACAGCGGCGCCTTCTCGCCGGGTGGTGGCACCTGCGCCAGTGCGATCTCCAATTCATAGAGACCATCATGCCGCGCTTCGTCGATGCGCGGGGCCTGACTGGTCGGGCCGATGAACATGCCGGAGAACAGATAGGACAGCGACGGATGGCGCTGCCAGTACAGCACGAGGCTTTTCAATAGATCCGGCCGACGCAGGAACGGCGAATCCGCCGGCGAGCTGCCGCCGACCACGACGTGATTGCCGCCACCGGTGCCGGTGTGACGACCATCGAGCAGAAACTTGTTGGCGCCGAGCCGTGTCTTCGCGGCCTCTTCATAGAGAAATGTCGTGGTATCGACGGCTTCGCGCCAGCTCGAGGCGGGGTGGATGTTGATCTCCAGCACGCCGGGATCGGGCGTCACCTTGATAACCTCGACGCGCGGATCGAACGGCGGCGGATAGCCTTCGACATGTACCTGCATCTGCAGTTCTTCGGCCGTCGCCTCCAGCGCCGTCACCAGTTCGAGATAATCTTCAAACTTCTCGACCGGCGGCATGAAGGCACAGAGAATGCCGTCGCGAATTTCAATCGACATCGCCGTGCGTACACCGCCGGAACGAATCTGCTGCTCCTGGACGTATTGCGCGGCTGGCTGGTTTTCCGCAGACGCGATTTCGTCGAACACCGGCATGTCGCCGCGCGGCTCCAGCGGATCCTGCTCGACGATGAACGGATATTCCTCTTCGGTGAGGTGCGGCAGCGACGACAACGGCAGCCGCAGGCCCATCGGTGAATCGCCGGGTGTCAGGAACAGGTTGCCACGGCGCAGCTTCCAGCGCTCGGAACGCCAGCGCCTGTCAGCGGCCGTCTCCGCATTCCAGCGCTGGATCGGCAGCACGAACCCCTTCGGCCTGTCGAGTCCATGTTCGAAGACCCGCGCCATCCGCGAGCGTTCTTCCGGGTCGGGAAGCTTGGAGTCGCCGGGCACGACATTGTTCGGCAGGTTCGATTCCTTCTGCTCCCAAAAGACGGGATCCTCGAAGGCCGGGATGACATAGTCCTTCGGCAGGCCAAGCCGCCGCGCGGTGCCTTCGGCAAAACGCTCGGCTCCGCCGATATCGGCGCTGCGCGGACCTTCGATCCGTGAGATCAGCGCGTCGTTCTTCCAGATCGGCACGCCATCCTTGCGCCAATACAGGCCGAACGCCCAGCGCGGCAGGCTTTCGCCGGGATACCATTTGCCTTGCCCGTAATGCATCAGGCCACCGGGCGCGAAACGCGTGCGCAGCCGGCGGATCAGATCGTCGCCGAGGCCGCGCTTGGTGGGACCGACGGCGGCCGTATTCCACTCCGGCGATTCCATGTCATCGACGGAGACGAAGGTCGGCTCGCCGCCCATGGTCAGGCGCACGTCGTGGGCTTTCAGATCGGCATCGACCTTCTCGCCGAGTGCGTCGAGCCTGGCCCAGGATTCATCCGAGAACGGCTTTGTGATCCGCGGCGCCTCGCGAATACGTTTGACGCCCATCGCGAACGCGAACTCGACTTCGGCAAAGCCGGCCATGCCGGAGATCGGCGCCGCCGACCGGAAATGCGGCGTGGCCGCTACGGGGACATGTCCCTCACCTGTCAGCATGCCTGACGTCGCATCGAAGCCGACCCAGCCGGCGCCGGGGATATAGACTTCGGCCCAGGCGTGCAGATCCGTGAAGTCCGCTTCGACCTCGGGCGGCCCTTCGATCGGATCGATGTCGGGCCGCAACTGGATGAGATAGCCGGAGACGAAACGCGCGGCGAGACCGAGATGGCGCAGCGTCTCGATCAGGAGCCACGCGCTATCGCGGCACGAGCCGGCGCCGGACAGCAGCGTCTCTTCCGGCGTCTGCACGCCGGGCTCCATGCGGATGATATAGTTGACCTTCTCGCGCAGGCTCGCATTGAGGTCGACGAGGAAGTTCACCGTATTCGGTGCTTCCCGGGCGATCTCCGCCATATAGGCCATGAAGCGCGGCCCCGGTTCGGTCGTCGCCAGATAGGGCGCGAGTTCGCTCTTCAGGTCGTCGGTATAGGCGAAGGGAAATGTTTCGGCATAGGGCTCGACGAAGAAGTCGAACGGATTGATCACCGTCATTTCCGCGGTGAAGTCGACCTCGATCTTCAACTCGGTTGCCGGCTCGGGAAAGACAAAACGCGCCAGCCAGTTGCCCTGCGGATCCTGCTGCCAGTTCACGAAGTGATTGGTCGGCGTGACCTTCAGTGAATAGCTCAGGATCGGCGTGCGCGCATGCGGCGCGGGTCGCAGCCGGATGGTCTGCGGCCCCAGCGTGATAGGCCGATCATATTTGTAATGGGTGACGTGGTTCAGTGCGACGAAGATCGACACAGTGGCGCAACTCCAGCAGCTTTTTTAAGCAGAACACCGGAGGTGCCAGGGATCAAGCTCTAACAACGGGCACGATGTGCCTGATGTGAGGGCGTATATCACTCACATCGTCGCGCCGAGCACCCAGGGCGCGAACTCCGCGCCGCCGAAATCGAAGCTTTCGCTCTTGGTCGGCGCGCCGGACGCAGTCTTGAGCATCAGCTCGAAAATGCGCTGGCCACATTCCTGCACCGTCTCGTCGCCATCGAGGATGGTCCCGCAATTGATGTCCATGTCCTCTTCCATGCGCTTGAACATCGGCGTGTTGGTGGCGAGCTTGATGGACGGTGCCGGCTTGCAGCCGAACACAGAACCGCGGCCGGTGGTGAAGCAGACGAGATTGGCGCCGCCGGCGACCTGCCCTGTCGCAGCGACAGGGTCGTAACCGGGCGTGTCCATGAACACAAAACCCTTCTTGGTAATCGTCTCGGCATAGTTCAGCACGTCGACGAGATTAGTCGAGCCGGCCTTGGCCATCGCGCCCAATGATTTCTCCAGAATCGTCGTGAGACCGCCGGCCTTGTTGCCGGGGCTTGGATTGGCGTTCATCTCGGCGCCTTCGCGTTCGCAATAGGCGTCCCACCAGCGCATCAGCCCGACCAGCTTCTCGCCAACCTCGCGCGACACCGCGCGGCGCGTCAGCAGATGTTCGGCGCCATAGGTCTCCGGCGTTTCCGACAGCACCACGGTGCCGCCATGGCGTACCAGCAGATCGCTCGCCGCGCCGAGCGCCGGATTGGCCGAGATACCGGAATAGCCATCGGAGCCGCCGCATTGCAGGGCCACCGTCAACTCGCTGGCAGAGACTTCCTCGCGCGTCACTTTATTTGCATCGGCGAGGACTTCATTGACGAAGGCGACGCCGGCTTCGGTGGTCTTGCGGGTGCCGCCAATCTCCTGGATCTGCATCTCGCGTAATCGGCCGGCGAGTTTCTGCTCCTGCATCAGGCCGCCGATCTGGTTGACCTCACAGCCGAGCCCCAGCACGACCACATGGGAGAAATTCACGTGGCGCGCATAGCCGCCGAGCGTTCGCCGCAGCAGCGTCAGCGGTTCGTCCTGCGTCATGCCGCAGCCAGTCTTGTGGGTGAGCGCAACAACGCCGTCGACATTGGGATAGTCAGCCAGTGGATTGTGGCCGGTGAACGGGTTCTTCTTGAACACGTCGGCAACCATGCTGGCCACATGGGCGCTGCAATTCACCGAGGTGAGGATGCCGATATAATTGCGGGTGGCCACGCGGCCGTCGCTGCGGCGGATGCCCATGAAGCTCGCCGGCAGATCGAAATTCGGTGTCGGTTTGACGTCGACGCCGTAAGCATAGTCACGATCGAAATCCTCCATGCCGCAATTCTGCGTGTGCACGTGCTGGCCGGGCGCAATGGCCTGGGTGGCGAAACCGATGATCTGGCCATAACGGCGGATTTCCTCGCCCTTGGCGATCGGGCGGATCGCAACTTTGTGGCCAGCGGGAATGCGTTCCGACGTCACGACGCCTGTCGTCACCTCGATACCGGGCAGCAGCGTGGTGCGCGCGATCAGTACGGCGTCGTTGTCGTGCAGACGAATGACGGGAGATGGAGCCATCGGAATTTCCTCGCGGTTGTTCTCTTCTTTGGAATGAGTCTAGCAATAAGAAGCCGCGAGGGAAATGACGTGCGTTGGATCATCAGGCATGCGTCATCCCCCCTGTTGTTTGCGGCGCGGGGGCGCCGTCGTCTCTTGCATTCCCGCCCCCTTGTGAGAGGGCGTGCGGAACGCCGGGTGCCCGTTGCACCCTTGGGCCTGATGCGAATGCGGTCTTCCGCAATTTAGAGTGCATCAGGACTTTCGGAGGCGCCGAGCAAGTGCCCGACGTTCCGCATGCGGTGTTTTTTCGGTTGCTTGCACTTTGCCTCAGCGAACGATCCGATCACCGAATTAAAGTCCCAAGGCGATGGGAAGGGAGCCTCAAGCGAGTAAGCCGGACACGTTTTGATTTGGTCGTCCGTCACACTGTCCAGGGCTCTTTCCATCCCAAGGTCGGCCATCTCCTTGCCAGTGGCAGTGCTGGCGCAGATCCGTCCTGCCCGAAGACAGACGTCACCCGTGAACCGCGTAACGCCGCATCTCCGGCGTCCACCGCATCCCACCCCGCGAACGTGACGATCGCGATCGCCCCTCTCGGTGGGGCAGGACAGAGGGGAATATAAACCTGATGGGGATGCTGTCAACAGAAGATAGGAAAAAATGTTTAGCGCTGTCCCGCCCCACACTCGTCATTCCGGGGCGGGACCGGCGCCGAAGGCGACGGGACTGAACCCGGAATCTCAACGTTGGAGTCTCCGTAGAGCCAAACACTCCGGGATTCCGGGTTCGCGTCCGGCAAGTGCCGGCCGCGCCCCGGAATGACACATAATTACTGCGGCTGCGGCCCCAGCGCCGCCGCAAGCTCGGCCCAGACCGGCGCCTCGTCCCTGTAGAGCGCGTTGCTGGCTTCCAGCGTCATCGGGCCCTCATCGATACCCTGGCTCTTGAGGAATTCACGCACGCGGTCGCTCTTTCCGGCGCCAACGAACAGCGCGGACAGTTTTGCGATGATCTCCGGCGGAGTCTTCGCCGGAGCCACACATCCCTGAAAGGTCAAAAGGCTATGCGCGCGCGACGTTGCGCCCTGTTCGACGAATGTCGCGACGTCGGGCAGATCCTTGATCCGGCGGCGCGACACCGCGACGGCGCGCGCTTTTCCGGTTTGCAGCACCGGCAGCGCCGCGGCGTAGCTGCCGAAGCCAGCATCAATGGAGCCGCCGGCGAGATCCTGCCACATCGGCGCCTCGCCGCGATAATGCACAGCTTCCATTTTCAGCCCATACTGCTTGTTGAGCTCGACGATGACCATATGCGCGAAGGAGCCGGCAGCATATGTACCGACATTCACCTTCTCCGTCTTGCGCGCATAGTCGATGAAGTCCTTGAGCGTCTTCGCGCCGATCTTTTCGCTCACCATCAGCGACAGGCTTCCGCCCGGCATCACCGCGACCCAGGCGAAGTCCTGCGGGACGCTGTACTTGATGTCCTTGATGAGAACGGGATTGAGCATATAGGCGGTGGTGTTGCAGACCATCAGCGTGTGGCCGTCGGGATCGGAGCGCTTCAGCTCCATCGCCGCAACAGCGCCGCCGGCACCGGCCTTGTTCTCCACCACCACCGTCTGCCCGAGTTCACGCTGGAGATATTCGCCATAGACGCGCGCGAATTGATCGGTCTGGCCGCCGGCTGCGGAGCCCGCGAGAATCTTGATCGGCTTGGTCGGCCAGGTGTTGGCGCGGACGAGCGATGGCGCGCTGAGCAATGCAGCTGCGCCTGCACTCGCAGTGACGAATTGACGACGGTTGAGCAGACGCAGGTTGTTTCGCACGATCGTCCTCCCGATGCTGATCCTGTCTCTCCGGACAGGTGCATTGAGTATGGACTGCTTCGGTACGGGAAAGCAAAGAGGCCGGGAGTTGAATTATCGTGCGCGGAATTGTCGCGCGGTGGGAGCCGCGCAGCGGATCGGACTAAACCCGAAATCTTGAAGTGTTGCCCCCCTCGTGCGTCACGCGCGGAAAGAGGTGATGAACACTGCGAGGTTCCGGGTTCGCGCGCATTGCGCGCGCCCCGGAACGACGAGAGTGTGGTGGCTTAAGCCTTGCCGCCCGAGCCCTTGCGGGTGTCGTTGACCCAGCTCTTGGCGCCGGTGGCGAGAATGCCGCTGTCGTTGAGCAGCGTCACCAGCTTGAAGCCCATGCCGATGTTTTTCGCAGCACCCACGGGACCCGAGCAGTGAATGCCGGGGTTGAGGCCGCGCTTGTCGCATTCCTTGATCAGCTTGTCGTAGATCTTGAGAATCTCCGGCTCCTCGCGATCGAGCTTCGGCACGAGGCCATAGGAGAAGCCGAGATCGCTTGGCCCGACATAGACGCCGTCGATGCCTTCGACATCGAGAATGGCTTCCATGTTGTCGACCGCGGTTTTGGTTTCCAGCATCGGCAGGCAGATGATGTCGGCATTCGCCGTCTTCTGATAATCGCCGGCGCCGCCATACATGCCGGAGCGGATCGGACCGTTGCTGCGGGTGCCGCGCGGCGGATACTTGCAATACTGGACGAAGTTCTCGGCTTCTTCCTTGGTGTTGACCATCGGGCAGATCACGCCGTAAGCGCCGCCGTCGAGCACCTTGCCGATGATGCCCGGCTCGTTCCATGGCACGCGCACCATCGGCGTCACCGGATGGGCACCCATCGCCTGGAAACACTCGACCATCGACATGTAGTCCTGCACGCCGTGCTGGATATCCACGGTGACGCTATCGAAACCGCACTGCGCCATCACTTCGGCGGAGAAGCCCGACGGGATCGCCAGCCAGCCGTTGACGGCGACCTTGCCCGCCTTCCAGATTTCCTTGACCTTGTTTGCCATCGTCGATGGTCCTTCTTTTGGTTGGTAGTGATGACTTGAGTGCAGAGAGTTGAGTTCGAGAAACTACGAGGTCGCCTTCTTCACGGCCTCTTCGCTGACGCCGACGTCGCGGGCGGTCTGCACGATGGCAGCCCAGGTCTCATCCGGCAATGGCACGCCATTGGCGGTGCGCTCGGCGCGGGTCTTCGCTTCGTTGTCGCCGGGGATCAGAACGGCATCGACGCCGGCGGCCGGCTTGGCGCTCTTGAAGAAGTCGACATAGCGCGCGACTTCGCCGTCGAAGAAGTTCGCGGGATCGATGACCTTCGGATCGATATAGATCGAGAACATGCCATTGGCGAATGGCCGACCATGCTTGGTAGCACCGTTGCCGGTGAGCGCACCGCCGAGCAGTTCGCAGATCAATGCGAGGCCCGAGCCCTTGTGATCGCCGAAGGCGCGGATCGCGCCGGTGCCCTTGGAGTGATCGCGCGGGCCTTCCATCTCATGCGGGCCGTAGAGTAGCGCCGGGTCTTCGCTCAGCGTGCCATCGGGAGCAATCAGCGCGCCTTTCGGCAGTTTCTTGCCACCGCGCGAGGCGACCAGCACCTTGCCTTCAGCAACTACCGAGGTCGCGAAATCGAGCACCACCGGCATCTGACCGGGACGCGGAATGCCGACGCAATATGGCGCGGTGGAGAGACGACGCTCGACGCCGCCGTAAGGTGCCACCAACACCGAGCCGGCCGCGGTGACAAAATGGATCGAGACCAGGCCTTCGGCCGCAGCCATTTCCGCCCAGTCGCCGATGCGGCCGATGTGACCGGAGTTTTTCGTGGCGATGGCAGAGAGACCGGCCGCCTTGCACTTCTCGATACCGAGCTTCACGGCCAGCGGTCCGACCGTCTGGCCATAGCCGAAGCGGCCATCGACGACGGCGAGCGACGGCGTATCGACGGGGATCTCGATGGTCTGGTTCGGGGTGATCATCCCGTTATTACGCCAGCGGATATAGACCGGTACGCGGATGACGCCATGGCTGTCATGGCCGGTCAGGTTCGCAGTGGTGAGATAGGTCGCGATGCGCCGGGCTTCTTCCGGAGAAGAGTCGGCATGGGCGAACACGTCGGCAACGAAATCAATGAGCTTGTTGACTTGAACTGTAACCATGGCGGGACATTCGTCCTTGTTGATGGGCAGCGAGGCCGTCGATGCAAGCCCTCAATGGGCCGCGAGACCCGCTGCAGGTTTTCCATGACCGCCGAGATAGGCGGCCGCGATGGCCTCGTTGGCCCAGAGATCCTCCGGCTTGCCGCCAAGCACGATACGGCCGGTTTCCAGCACGTAGCCCTGATCGGCGACGGATAGTCCCATGCGCGCATTTTGCTCCACAAGCAAGACCGTGGTGCTGCGACGGATTTCCGTGATGATACGGAACACCGCCTGCACGATGACCGGCGCGAGGCCGAGCGACGGCTCGTCCAGGAGTAGCAACCGCGGCTTGGCCATCAGGCCGCGCGCGACGGCGACCATCTGCAACTGGCCGCCCGATAACGTCCAGCCGAGCGCACCAGAGAATTTCCGTATGTCGGGAAACAGGTCGAACATCGCGTCGGCTTCGCGCGACAGCTCCAGCTTGCTCGCTTTGCGATTGGAGCCCCCGAGCATGATGTTCTCTTTCACCGTCAGGCCAGGAAACACCCGCCTGCCCTCCGGCACATGGGAGATGCCCATCCGCACGATGGCTTCCGGCCCGAGACCGGCGATCGACTTGCCGTCGAACAGGATGTCACCGGATGCCGGCTTGGCGAGACCCGAGATCGCGCGCAGCGTGGTCGACTTGCCGGCGCCGTTGGCGCCAAGCAGCGTGACCACCTGCCCCTCTTCGACATTGAACGACACGCCGCGAAGCGCGACGATTTCGCCGTAGCGGACGTTGAGATCGTTGATTTCAAGCAGCGGCATCAGTCTGTTCCGAGATAGGCCGAGACGACGTCGGGATGGCGGAGCACCGCCATCGACTCGCCATCGGCAATACGCCGTCCGAAATTCAGCACGGTGATGTGCTGCGCTGCTTCCGACACCAGCGTCATGTCGTGATCGATGATCAGGATGGTCAGGCCCTGCGCCGCGATACGCTTGAGCAGTTCGTGCAGCTCGAGCTTCTCGGTCGAATTGAGACCGGCGGCCGGCTCGTCCAGCAGCAGCAGCGTCGGGTTCGCCGCCAGCGCGCGCGCAATCTCGATGAGGCGTTGATGACCGTAGGAGAAGCTGGAGATCAGCTCCATGGCGCGCGGGCCGAGGCCGACGAAAGTGAGTGCCGCCAGCGCCCGCTCGGTCAGCGCGGCTTCATCGCCCTTGCCGGTGAGCGTATTGCCCGGCCGCTCGGCGCCGATGATGACGTTTTCCAGCGCGGTCATCGAGCGGAACAGACGAATGTTCTGGAAGGTGCGGCCGAGTCCTGCTGCTGCGCGCAGATGCGGCGGCATCGTGGTGACGTCGGTGCCGTCCAGCACCACCTTGCCTGAGGTCGCATTGTAGAGACCCGAGAGCACGTTCAGCGTCGTGGTCTTTCCCGAGCCGTTCGGCCCGATCAGCGCATGAACGCCGCCGCGACGAACGGATATGTCGACCTGATCGACGGCTTTCAAACCGCCGAAATGTTTCGACAGACCGGTGACTTCGAGCACCATGTCGCCGCCGGTCGCCGCCGGCTTAAGCTGCAGCGGCGCGCTGGTGACTGCCACCTTCTTGCTGCTGCGCATGCGATCATAGGCGGCAGTGACGAAACCCCAGATGCCGTCGGGCATGAAGCGGATGATCAGGATCACCGACAGGCCGTAGATGGCGAGATAGAGGCCCGGCACGCTCTTGAGGAAGCGCAGCCATTCCGGAATCAGGATCAGCAAGCCCGTGCCGATGGCCGAACCGATCGGCGACGCCACGCCGCCGAGCAGCGACATCGTGAGGAACACGATGGATTCGGCGAAGGAGAACTGATCCGGGCTGATATAGGCGAAACCGCCGGCGAACAGGCCGCCGCCGAGACCGCCGAGCACCGCCGAGATGGCGAAAGCATAGACCTTGGTGCGGAACACATCGATGCCGTTGACGCCGGCAGCGAGTTCGTTGTCGCGCACGGCCCGCATGGCGCGGCCGAGCCGTGTGTCCGGCAGATGCCAGACCAGGTAGCCGACCAGCGCCAGCATGGCGACGCAGAAAGCGAGATAGGACTGCGACGACAGGAACAGCGACGGTCGCCCGATCTTCGACACGCCGTCCGGTCCCTTGGTCAGCCAGATCGCATTGATCATCACCAAAGTGACGATCTGCTGGAACGAGATCGTCACCATGGCCAGATAATGCCCGCCGAGCCGCAGCGTCGACAGGCCGAGAACGGCGCCGGCGACCAGTGCCATCACGCAGCCCGCCACCAGACACAGCCAGTAGCTGAGCTGATAGTCTGTCGTGCCGATGCCGACCGCATAGGCGCCGAAGCCGAAGAACGCCGCCTGGGCCAGATTGATCTGCCCGCACAGGCCAAGCACCACCGACAGGCCAAACACGGCGATGGCGAAGGTGGTGGCCTGCATCAGGATGTTGAGGATGTAGCCGTCGAACTGCATCGACGACGCCAGAAAGACCAAAATGGCGGCGCCGATGAAATATGGCGCGTGACGCAGCAGCAGCGGCTTCGGACGCGTGATGACCACTGCCGGGATGTTGTCGCTGGAGGTGCTCATGCTTTCTCCGCGACACGTTCGCCGAAGATGCCCTGCGGACGAAACACCAGGAACAGCACCAGCACGAGGAAGGCGAAGCCGTCCTTATAGGGCACGGAGATATAGGCCGCGCCAAAGGTCTCGATGATGCCAAGCGCCAGGCCACCGATGATGGCGCCGGTGACATCGCCGAAGCCGCCGATGATGGTGGCCGCAAACGCCTTCAGCGCGATGGTGGAGCCCATCTGGATCGACACGAACAGGATCGGCGCGACCAAAAGACCTGCGAGACCGCCGAGCACGGCCGAATAGATGAAGGTGACCATGATCATGGTGGAGACGGAAATGCCCAGCAGCGAGGCCATCTCCTTGTCCTGCGACGTCGCCTGCAGCTTCTTGCCGATCATGGTGTGTTCGAAGAACCAGTAATTGAAGATCACCAGCGCGATGGTGACGCCGATGATCAGAAGATACTGGTTGTCGAGATAGATCGGCCCAAGCTGGATGCCGGGCGTGTCGAACCAGCCCGGCAGCACCTGCGGCTGCGGGCCATACAGCGCCAGCACGCCATTGGCCATCAGGATCGACGCGCCGATGGTGGCGATAATGACCGGCAGATAGGTGCGGTGGCGCAGCGGATAATAGACGCCGAGATTGAAGATGACACCGATGACAGCCATGCCGGCGAGCGCGATGATGAAGGACAGCCAGTAAGGCAGCTCCAGATCGACGGCGCAGACCACCATGAGATAGGCGGCGACCATCGAGAACTCACCCTGCGCGAAATTGACGACATTGGTGGCGCGGAAGATCAGCACAAAGCCCAACGCGACCAGCGCATAGACGGCTCCGATGCCGATTCCCGTAAACAGTAACTGTAGTACCAGATCCATCAGGCGTGCTCGGTGGGAGGTGATTTTGCCAAGAACTCGTCATTCCGGGATGCGCCCGCTTGGGCGCAGACCCGGAATCTCGACATGGAGAGCGCGGCAGCAGGCGCTGAACATTTCGGGATTCCGGGTTCGCGACCGCCTAGCGGCGCTCGCGCCCCGGAATGACAATGGTGGGGCGGTTCACGCGCGGAAGACGCGCGTGCCCCGGGATGACGATTTAGGCCGTCGGTCGACGGCCATCACCGTCAGTTATCGAATTCGATATGCTTGTCGAAGACGATGTTGCCCTTCTCGTTCTTCACGATGTTGTAGCCGTGCAGGCCATCGCCGTTCTTGTCGAAATTATATTCGCCTTCGGCGCCCGGATACTTCTTGACGGCGTGAATGGCTTCGCGAATTTTTTGCGGGTCGGTCGAGCCGGCATTCTTGATGCCGAGCGCCAGCACGTTGATGGCGTCATAGGTCCATGAGCTCTGGTTATCCGGCGCCACCTTGAAGGCATCGCGATAGATCTTGCCGAACGCCTTCGACCCCTCGGACGAATCTTCCGCATAGTCGGCCACACCGTAGGTGCCGTAGAGCGCGGGACCGGCGAGTTTCAATGCCGTGACGTTGACAATCGAGGGCGAACCGACCCACGGGATGTTGACGCCGAGCTGACGGAGCTGACGGGCAAAAATGCCGAGATCGTTTTCGAAGGTGAAATACGAGCCGAGAATGTCGGCGCCGGACTGCTTGATCGCGAGAACAACAGGCGTGAAGTCCTGGCTCTGATTGGCATAGCCCTGATCGAGCGCGACGGTTGCACCCAGCAGCCCGAGCGCTTCGGTCAGTGCCTTGCCGCCCGCCGTGCCGAACGCATCGGTCGAATGCAGCACGGCCCACTTCTTCTTGTCGAGATTCTTGACGCCATATTCGGCGATGACGCGGCCGGAATAGCTGTCATTCGGGCGGAAACGGAACAGCCAGGGATTGCCGAGCTTGGTGAGGTTCGGATCGGTGCCGCCGAACATCACGGGCTTGCCGAGCTTCATCACGTCCGGTGCCATCGCATGCACCTGAGTCGAACGGATCGAGCCGAGGAAACCGACGATGTCGGGATTGGCAGCAAGCTTGGAGAAGGCCAGCACGATGCCGGGATTGGTGGTCTGATCGTCCTCGATGATCAGTTCGATCTGCTTGCCGAGGATGCCGCCTGCCTTGTTGATGGCCTCGACGGCGAGCTTGGCGCCGCCGGTCGCATATTTGCCCGCTTCCGCAGCCGGTCCCGTAATCGGCGCGCACATGCCGATCTTGATCGTTCCCCCGCCCTGGGCGCGCGCGCTGCCAATGATGTAGGGGGCGGTCAGACCAGCGGCCAGTCCTGCCGTGAATCCACGTCTCGTGAGCGTCATAATTCTCTCCCTAAGAGGCCGGACTTGAGCGCCAGCCTTCTTTTGATGGCGGGAGTTGAGCGAAAAATTCTTCTCCTGTCTACAGCCCAGCGAAATTCGTACGACGAATTAACGCTCGCGTGACGTGCGACAGCCTTGCCGCAAAAATATGCAGATCAGTTATTCACCAGCGGCATCGTCATCCGCGCCGTCGGCCGCAGGCATGGCCAGCAGCGCGGCTTCCAGCTCATGCAACAGGGCCTGCAGGTCGGACAATTTGCGCGCACCGAAGCGCTTCGTCATCTCGGCATAGATTGCCTCCGACGTGGGCGCGACGGCCTCGATCAATTTCAATCCCTTTGACGTGATCGAAACAATGCTGCGGCGCAAATCGGCCTTCAGCAGCCGCCGCTCGATCAGCTTACGCCCTTCGAGATCGCGCAGGATACGCGACAGGCTCGGCCCGAGCAGGAAAGCTACACGCGCCAGTTCCGTCACCTCGATCTCGCCCGACGCCGCCAGCGCGCGCAGGATGCGCCATTGCTGTTCGGTGAGATCATGCGCCCGAAGCGACGGGCGGAAATGTCGCATCACCGATTCCCGCGTGCGGAGCAGCGCCATCGGCAGTGACTGCGAGAAGTCGCGCATCGGGATTTTAGCGGCGGCCTTGGCGGCGGTCCGTGGCTTTGATGCTGTCGTCATGATCGCCTCTATAGGATGATTCTGGCGCACCGCCGTGTGCAACGCACAATCGAATTGTCACACCTAGGGTTTGATCGCAACAACTTAACATGTTAATCACTTTGCCGCGCGGCTTTTCTGCGCGGGATAACGACCCGATGGCACTTACCTCTTCAGACATATCAAGCGCGGCACAGCGCCTGCATCACGCCGAGAAGACCCGGACGCAGATCCGGCAACTGTCGCTGGATCATCCCGGCATTACCATCGACGATTCTTATGCGATCCAGAAAGCCTGGATTGCAATCAAGACCGGTGAAGGCCGCATCGTGCGCGGCCACAAGATCGGCCTCACCTCCAAGGCGATGCAGAGCGCGCTGAATATCGACGAGCCGGATTCCGGCGTGCTGCTCGACGACATGTTCTTCGCCGATGGCGGCATCGTTCCCACCGATCGTTTCATCGCAACCCGCGTCGAAGCCGAACTGGCTTTCGTCATGAAGACACGTCTTTCCGGGCCAGACTGCACGATGTTCGACGTGCTCAATGCCACCGACTTCGTGGTCCCGGCGCTGGAAATTCTCGATACCCGTGTCGAACGCGTCGATGCCGCAACGAAAGCCACGCGCAAAATCTTCGACACTATCGCCGACAATGCCGCCAATGCCGGCATCGTGCTGGGCGGCCGGCCGATGCGGCCGCTGGACACCGATCTGCGCTGGGTCGGTGCCATGTGCCATCGCAATGGCCAGCTCGAAGAGACGGGCCTGGCCGCCGGCGTGCTCAATCATCCCGCCACCAGCGTCGCCTGGCTAGCCAACAAGATCGCGCCGCATGGGCTTGCGCTGGAACCAGGACAAGTCGTTCTCGCCGGCTCGTTCATTCGCCCCATCGAGACCCGCAAAGGCGACACGATCCAGGCGGATTATGGCCCCTGGGGGACCGTGAGCTGCTACTTCGGCTGAACAGGGATCACGCACCATGCCGCATTTCACCATCGAATATTCGGCCAATCTCGACGGCGCCGTGGATATCAGCGCGCTGTGCGAAGTGGTGCGCAACGCCGCGGTGCAGACCGGCATCTTCCCGCTCGGCGGCATTCGTGTGCGCGCGATCCGCTGCGAGCATTACGCCATCGCCGACGGCCGCGCCGGTTTGAGCTTTCTCGATATCCTGCTGCGGATCGGCGAAGGCCGCACCCTTGAGGCCCGACAGCAGGCCGGCGAACACATTTTCCAGGCGGTCTCCAGCCATCTCGACAACGTCTTTGCGACCGGCAGATTTGCATTGTCGTTCGACATGCAGATCAATGACAGCGCCACCAGTTGGAAGCGCAATCCCATTCACGACTTGCTGAAAGCCGAGGCCAACAATGGCTAAGTCCCCCGCCGATCCCGCCGCCGTCTTCGCGGCCAATCAGGAACGCGCCGCGCCGCTGCTGAAAAAACTCACGGCCGATGGCATCGGCAATATCATCGATGGCCGGATCGTGCCGTCATCCTCGGGCGAGGTGTTCGAGACGACATCGCCGATCGATGGCACCGTGCTGGCACAGGTCGCGCGCGGCACAGCCGCGGATATCGATCAGGCCGCCAAGGCCGCGCAGCGCGCCTTCAGGGAATGGCGCGACATGGCGCCGACTGCGCGCAAGAAGCTGCTGCACCGCGTCGCCGATGCCATCGAGGACAATGCCGATGACATCGCCGTGCTGGAATGTATCGATACCGGCCAGGCGCATCGCTTCATGGCCAAGGCCGCGATCCGCGGCGCCGAGAATTTCCGCTTCTATGCCGACAAATGCCTGGAGGCACGCGACGGCCTGAACATGCCGGCGGACGAGCACTGGAATGTCTCGACCCGCGTGCCAATCGGCCCGGTCGGCGTCATCACGCCGTGGAACACGCCGTTCATGCTCTCCACCTGGAAGATCGCGCCGGCGCTGGCTGCCGGCTGCACGGTGGTGCACAAGCCGGCCGAATGGTCGCCGGTCACGGCGGATCTCCTCGCAAAGCTCGCCAAGCAGGCTGGCTTGCCCGACGGCGTGCTGAACACCGTGCATGGCTTCGGCGAAGAATCCGGCAAGGCGCTGACCGAACATCCCGCCATCAAGGCCATCGCCTTTGTCGGCGAAAGCGCCACCGGCTCCGCGATCATGGCGCAGGGCGCGCCGACTTTGAAGCGCGTGCATTTCGAACTCGGCGGCAAGAATCCGGTGATCGTATTCGATGATGCCGATCTGGACCGCGCGCTCGATGCCGTGGTGTTCATGATCTACTCGCTGAATGGCGAGCGTTGTACCTCGTCCAGCCGGTTGCTGGTGCAGAGCACGATTGCCGACAAGTTTATCGAGAAACTCGCAGACCGCGTGCGCGCGCTGAAGGTCGGGCACCCGCTCGATCCCAGGACCGAAGTCGGCCCACTGATCCATGAGCGGCATCATGCCAAGGTGTGCAGCTATTTCGACATCGCGCGGCAGGACGGCGCGACGATCGCCGTCGGCGGCAAGCCGCATGACGGCCCTGGCGGCGGATATTACGTGCAGCCGACGCTGGTGACCGGCGCGCACAAGGACATGCGCGTGGCGCAGGAAGAAGTGTTCGGCCCGTTCCTCACGGTAATCCCGTTCGGCAACGAAGCCGAAGCCATCGAAATCGCCAATGCCGTGCAATACGGCCTTACCGGCTATGTCTGGACCAATGATGTGGGCCGTGCACTGCGCGTGGCCGACGCGCTGGAGGCCGGCATGATCTGGCTCAATTCGGAAAATGTCCGCCACCTGCCAACGCCCTTCGGCGGCATGAAGGCCTCCGGCATCGGCCGCGACGGCGGCGACTATTCGTTCGAGTTCTATATGGAAACCAAACACGTCTCGCTGGCGCGCGGGACGCATAAGATACAGAGACTTGGAATTTAACTCGTCGTTCCGGGGCGTGCTCTTGCGCGAACCCGGAACCTCGGAATGAGAGTCTCATGTCGAGATTCCAGGTTCACGTGCGCAAGTGCGCACGCGCCCCGGAATGGCGAGTGAGTTGCGAACAAGAAATTCAGGAAACGCCCAGGACCAGTCCCATGCCCGTGCCGACCCACGTGTTCGATCCGCCCTTCAACATCCTGCGCTCCAGCCACGTCGTGCTGGATGTCGTCGATCTCAAGGCCAGCCGTGCCTTTTACGAGAACGCGGTCGGCCTTCATGTCGAGGACGCCGACAGCGAGACGGTCTATCTGCGCGCTGTGGAAGAACACCAGCATCACTCGCTGGTGCTGCGCAAGGCGCAGACCGCCGCCTGTCATCGGCTCGGCTTCCGCGTCGCCAGCGAGAACGATCTCGACAAGGCCGCCGCCTGGTTCGCCGCCAACGGCATCACCTATTCCTTCGTCGAACGCCCGTTCCAGGGCCGCACGATGCATGTCACCGATCCGTTCGGCTTCCAGATCGAACTCTATGCGACGATGGAGAAGCGCCCGCATCTGCTGCGCCGCTTCGATCTCTACAAAGGCTGCCACCCCCAGCGGCTCGATCATTTCAACGTCTTCGCCGCCGAGGTGCAGGACACCGTCGACTTCTATGCGCGCCTCGGCTTCCGGCTGACCGAATATGGCGAGGAGGACGGCGACAATGGCCGCATCGCCGCCGCCTGGATGCATCGCAAGGGCAATGTGCACGACTTCGCCATCACCAATGGACGGGGACCGCGGCTGCATCATTTCGCTTACTGGGTGCCGACCGCGATGAACATCCTGCATCTCTGCGACGTGATGGCGTCATCCGGCTATCTGAAGAACCTGGAGCGCGGCCCCGGCCGCCACGGCATCTCCAATGCGTTCTTCCTCTATGTGCGCGACCCCGACGGCCATCGCCTTGAGCTCTACACGTCAGACTACCAGACCATGGACACCGACCACGAACCGCTGCGCTGGTCGCTGAAGGACCCGCGCCGCCAGACCCTGTGGGGCGCACCTGCCCCGCGCTCGTGGTTCGAACAAGGCTCGCCGTTCAATGGGCAGACCGTGCGCGAACCGGCCTTCGTGGCGGATGTGACGATTGCGGATTGATGACACCAGAGTGTGAGGACCACGCGCGATGACCCACTGCCGCCTCGCCACATTCACCGTCAACGGCACGCTGAAATACGGCGCCGTCACTGACGACGGGATCGTCGATCTGTCCGCGCGCTATGGCGGCGATTATCCGACTTTGCGCGAGGCGATCGCGCATGGCGCCCTGCACCGACTCGCGGATGCTGCGGCCAATCAGCCTGCGGATTTTGCGATTGACAGCATCACCTGGCAGCCGCCGATCCCCGCCCCGGAAAAGATCATCTGCATCGGCGTCAACTATCCGGACCGCAATGCCGAATACAAGGACGGCCAGGACGCGCCGAAATATCCGTCGATGTTCATGCGCACGCCGCGCTCGTTCGTCGGACATGAGGCGCCGCTGGTGCGACCACGCGTCTCCAGGCAGCTCGACTATGAAGGCGAAGTGGTGCTGGTGATCGGCAAGGCCGGACGACACATCGCCGAGGTCGATGCACTGGACCACATCGCCGCGCTGACGCTCTGCAACGAAGGCACCATCCGCGACTGGGTGCGCCACGCCAAGTTCAACGTCACCCAAGGCAAGAATTTCGAGTCCACCGGCAGCCTCGGGCCGTGGATCGTGCCTTATCACGACGAGAGCCAGATCGCCGACATCCGCCTTACCACCCATGTGAACGGCGAGCTGCGGCAGGACGATCGCACATCGCGGCTGATGTTCGGCTTCCGCTATCTCTTGAGCTATATCTCCACCTTCACGACGCTGGTGCCCGGCGACGTGATCGTCACCGGCACGCCGACCGGCGCCGGCGCGCGCTTCGATCCGCCGCGCTATCTTGTCCCGGGCGATGTGATCGAGATCAAGGCGGACGGCATCGGCACGCTGCGCAATGGCGTCGTCGACGAACACTAACGGATTGGAATACGCATGACTGTTCTCACTGGTGGCGAAGCCATCGTCAGCGGGCTCAAGGCGCACGGCGTCGACACGATCTTCGGCCTGCCCGGCGCGCAGGTCTATGGTCTGTTCGACGCCTTTCATCAAGCGAAGCTGAATGTCATCGGCGCACGCCACGAACAGGCCTGCGGCTATATGGCGTTCGGCTATGCCCGCGCCTCGGGCAAGCCCGGCGTGTTCAGCGTGGTGCCCGGCCCCGGCATTCTCAATGCCAGCGCGGCGATGCTGACCGCCTTCGGCTGCAATGAGCCGGTGATGTGCCTCACCGGTCAGGTACCGAGTGATTACCTTGGCAAGGGCCGCGGCCATCTGCATGAAATGCCCGACCAGCTCGCGACGCTCCGCAGTTTCGTGAAATGGGCTGAGCGCATCGACTATCCCGCGGATGCGCCGACCAAAGTGGCACGCGGATTTCAGGAGATGATGTCCGGCCGCCGTGGCCCCGTCGCGCTGGAAATGCCATGGGACGTGTTCACACAGCGCGCGGAGACCGCCGCAGCCACGACGCTTGAACCGTTCGCCCCGCCCTCGCCCGATCCCGATCGGATCAGGGCCGCAGCCGCGCTGATCAAGGCGAGCAAATCGCCGATGATCTTCGTCGGTGCAGGCGCGATGGATGCGAGCGACGACATCCTTGCACTCGCCGAGATGATCGACGCGCCCGTGGTCGCGTTTCGCTCGGGGCGCGGCATTGTCAGCAATGCGCATGAGCTCGGTCTCACCATGGCCGCCGCCTATAATCTGTGGCCGCAGACCGATCTCATGATCGGCATCGGCTCGCGCATGGAACTGCCGACCACGTTCCGCTGGCCGTTCCGGCCGGAGGGCATCAAGTCCATCCGCATCGATATCGATCCCGTCGAATTCCGACGGCTCGCGGTTGATGCGCCGATCGTTGCCGATGCGACAGAAGGAACGCGCGCGCTGGTCGCCGCCGTAAGCAAGGCCGGATACACGAAGACATCCGGCCGCCGCGAAACCATCCGTGCCGCCTCGGCGAAAGCGCAGAAGGACATCCAGGCGATCCAGCCGCAGATGGCCTATCTCGACATCCTGCGCGACGTGCTGCCGGGCAACGCCATCGTCACCGACGAGCTGTCGCAGGTCGGCTTCACCTCATGGTTCGGCTTTCCGGTCTATCAGCCGCGCACTTTCATCACCTCGGGCTATCAGGGCACGCTCGGCTCCGGCTTCCCCACCGCGCTCGGCGCCAAGGTCGCGCAGCCGGACCGGCCGGTGGTGGCCATCACCGGCGATGGCGGTTTCATGTTCGCGGTGCAGGAACTGGCGACGGCCGTGCAGTTCAAGATCGGCGTGGTGACGCTCGTGTTCAACAACAATGCCTATGGCAATGTCCGCCGCGACCAGTTGCAGGTGTTCGACGGCCGCGTGGTCGCCGCCGATCTGGTCAATCCGGATTTCGTCAAGCTCGCGGAATCCTTCGGCGTCGGCGCAGCACGGGTAACGTCACCGGCGGAGTTTCGTCCGGCGCTGGAGAAGGCGCTGGCGGACGGTGGGCCGTATCTGATCGCGGTAGATGTGCCGAGGGACTCGGAAGTGAGCCCGTGGGCATTCATTCATCCGAAGAAGCCGTAGCCAGCCCCACGCTGTCATTCCGGGGCGCGCCCTTGCGCGAACCCGGAATCCCAGAGTGCTCATCACCTCTATCGTCCGACTCGCGGCGAAGCGGCTTTCATTTCGAGGTTCCGGGTTCGCGCAAGAGCGCGCCCCGGAACGACGAGTTTGTGATGTTGCTACTGCTTCACCGGCGGATCCAGCAGCGTACATCCGCCATCCGCGATCGGCCGCATGATGTCTTCAGCCTTCACCTTGCCCTTGATGGTGAGCAGGTCCCACTCGCCCTTGACCTCCGACGGCTTCTTCACTTCTGCCAGCAGCATGTCGTTCATCAGCCGGCCGTCCTCGCGCAGGCGGGCACCCGGCGCGAAGAAATCATCCACCGGCATCGCCTTCATCTGACGCATCACCTTCAACCCGTCATTCTCGTTGGCGGCTTCGGCGGCGCGCAGATAATGCTTCACGGCGCTATAGACGCCGGCCTGCGCATGGGTCGGCATCTTGCCGTGCTTGGCCATGAAGCGCTTTCCGAATTCGCGGCTCTTGTCGTCATTGTCCCAGTAATAGCCCTCGAGATACTGCACGCCCTGCGTGGCTTCCGAGCCAAGCGCCTTCACCGAGGTGAGATAGAAGATCAGCACGGCCAGCTTCTGCTTGCCCTCGCCGATCTGGAATTCACGCGCCTGCTTGATGTTGGTGACGGTGTCGCCCGAGGCATTGGCGAGCGCGATCACCTTGGCGCCGGAGGACTGCGCCTGCAGCAGGAAGGAGGAGAAATCCATCGTGCCGACCGGATGTTTCACCGCGCCGAGGACCTTGCCGCCGGCAGCTTCCACCACTTTCGAGACTTCCGCCTGCATGGCGATGCCGAACGCGTAATCCGCCGTGATGAAATACCAGGTATCGCCGCCCTGCTTGACCACGGCCTTGGCGATGCCCTGCGCCAGCGAATAGGTGTCGTACAGCCACATCGCCGCTGTCGGCGCGCATTGCTTGCCGAACACGTCAGCGGTGGCGGAGCCGACATGGACCAGCACCTTGCCGCGCTCGCGCGCCATGTTCTGCACTGCCAGCGAGATCGCCGAATTGCCGATGTCGAAGATCGCATCGACGCCCTGCTGATCGTAAAGATCGCGCGCCAGCGACACGCCGATATCGGTCTTGTTCTGATGATCGGGGCCGAGCAGTTTCACCGGCAGGCCGCGCACCTTGCCGCCGACATCGTCGATCGCAAGCTGCGCCGCGACCACGCTGCCGGTGCCGCCGGCGTCCGAGAACACCGAACTCTTGTCGTTCAGCACGGCGATGGTGAGAGGTTTGGTGATGGGTTCGGCAAGCGCCGAACCGTTCAGGCAAGCAACAGCAACGGCAGCCAATATGCCCATTCGGGTCATTGTCGTTTCCTCGTTCTGGTTTTTATTGAGGAAAGCGTAATGGCGGTCGAATGCCTTGGCCAGCGAAATTTAATCGATCGATTAAATCGAATTCCGACGCGCGGAAAGCATCAGACGACTGGTATCGATGCGCTCCGCTGCCACCGAACCGCAGCAAGTGCCAGTAGTCCAGCACCGGCCACAGCCCAGCATGCGATGGGCGCCCAGTGCAGCAGCGGCGCATAGTCTGGCAGCTTCTGCAATCCGCCGGCGACCGCGGCCATGCGTGCGAAGGTTGCGAGCGCGAGCGCCGAGAAGACGAGACCGATGACCTTGCCCTCCGCGCCGGTCTCGCCGATCGCCATGGCCGCCGACACCGCGCTCATCATCATGCAGCCCCATGCCGCGCCCGCGATGAATTGCGCCGCGATCAGCATGTTGAGATTCACAGCGAACTCGGCACCGATCACCGCACACGCGCCGAGCAATCCGGCTGCCCCGATCACGACGATGCCGCCCTGACGCTTGACCACGGCGCTGGCCGGAAACATCGCAATGTTGAAGCCGATCCAGAATATCGGCATCAGCCATTCCAGATCAGCGGGCTTGGCGAAACGCAGGAACATCGGCGCGCTGTTGATGCTGAAATGCAATTGGAAGCCAAGCGCGAGAATGACCATGGCAGCAACAAAGAGCTGCGGTATGCGGCCAAGCGCCTTGCCTTGCGCCGGCGAAGCCTTTGCCTCACGGGCGCTGACCTGCACGAGGCCACGCTCGACGCGCGACAGCGCCAGCGTCACGATCAGCAAGACCACGCCGGCAACTACGAAAGGTAGCCGCGGATCGACGCCGCGCAATGTCGCACCGAGATAGGGCGCGAGCGCACCGGCGACGCCATAGCCGAGCATGGCCAGCGCGGCGAGAAACGGCCGCGACGGGCGCGCGGCATATTTGCCGAGCAATGTCAGCGGCGGCGCGCGCAAGGCGGAGGATGTCGCCGACCAGATCACAATCAATGCGATCAGCGCGACTTGCGCCTTCGGTCCCTGCCCGGCAACGAAAGGGAGCGCGACGAAGGCTACACAGGACACCGCGGTCAGGATGCCGACAATGAGACCGAGCCGCCCGACCACGCGCGCGATCCTGTCGGCGACCAGACCCATCGCCGTATCGGTGACGGCGAAGATCGCCTGATCGAGCATCAGGATGAAGATGACGACGGTCGGCGCAATGCCGACATCGGCGGCGAGCTTCGGCAGATAGATCACATAGGTGACCCAGCCCAGCGTGAAGACCAGTTGCAGAACGGCGAGCCAGACGCCCGCAGCATTGCTGGCGGCGGCCTGTGTGCCGGTTCGTTCCTGCTCGCTCATGGTCCCCTCGCGCCGCCCGACCATAGAATGGTCGCGGCAGCCAAGGAAAGCGTTCAATAGGTCTCGTTCAGCAGGTCTTGCGGAAGGTCAGATTGATCCGCTGACCGCCCATGACCGGATGTTCGCCGTCCGGCAGCGGCGCAACGCCGTGATAGGCCAGCCGCGACGGGCCGCCCCAGACCACGACATCACCATGGGTCAGACGATAGCGCTTCTGCGGCACGCTGCGGGTGAGACCACCGAACAGGAATGTCGCCGGCAAACCGAGCGAGACCGAGACGATGGGCGCGCGCAGATCCAGCTCGTCCTTGTCCTGGTGCAGCGAGAGTTTGGCACCGGGCTTGTAGCGATTGATCAGGCAGGCATCCGGCACGAAGGCCTCGAAGCCGGCACGAACCGCCGCACGCGAGGCGAGATCGCGAAACGGCGCCGGCATCTCGGGCCATGGCTTGCCGCTGTCGGGATCGATGGGATCATAGCGATAGCCCCGGGGATCCGAGACCCAGCCGACACGGCCGCAATTCGTCATGGCGACCGACATGGTGTGACCGCCCGGCGTGACCAGATGGCGGAACGGCGCCGCTTTCACGATAAGGCGCAGCGCCGCGATCACATCCGGCTGTTCGGCCGCGAAGAAGTCGCGCAGCAGAACGGCTCCCTCGGCGAGTTCTTCGCACGCAGGCTGGTCGTCCCTGATATCGGCGAACAGGTCGGTCATCGCGGTTGTTCAGTCGTCCCGTCACTTCGCATCGTGAAAGATCACCCCGAGCGTATGGCGCCGCCCGGATTTCACCCGGCTGACGCCGTGGCGCAGATTGACGCGATAACTGCCGCGCGTGCCGGCAACCGGCCGGTGATGCACGGCGAACACCACGGCATCCCCCTGCCGCAAGCCTACCACTTCGGCGCGCGACTGCATGCGCGGCCGCTGCTCCGTCAACACGAATTCTCCGCCGGTGAAATCCTCCGATGGCTCCGACAGCAGGATCGCGACCTGCAGCGGAAACACGTGCTCGCCATAGAGATCCTGATGCAGGCAGTTGTAGTCACCGGCTTCATATTGCAGCAGCAGCGGCGTGGGCCGGGTCTGGCCGGCATCTTGACAGCGCTTGAGGAACGCGGCGTGGTCGGCGGGGAATCGCACGTCGATCCCCATCGCCTCGTTCCAGCGATTGGCAATCCCGCTCAATGGTCCGTAGAGCGCCGGACGCAGGCCGGCGATCGGATCGGGCAGCGGATAATTGAAATATTTGTATTCGCCGCGGCCGAAGCCGTGGCGGCCCATGACGATGCGGCTGCGGAAACGGGAATCGTCGGGATAGAGCGATGCGAGGTGACGACACTCATCGACGGTGAGCAATTTCTCGAACACCGCGCAACCCTGGGCGTCGAGTTCAGCGCCGATGCGCTGCCAGTCGATCACATCGACGCGCGCCTGCGGCGTGGCGTCATTGTTTTCTGGGCGCTTCTTCGCGAGTGAAACCATCTCATCGCCTCCGTCATCCGGCCGCGATCAGCATGTCATGGCCTGTTGGCCATTTTGGGGAGATGGGCGAGCGAAGCCACCCGATTTCTGGAGGACAAGGCCGCGTCGCCCCAAGCTGTCATTCCGGGGCGCGAGCGCCCACTTGGCGATCGCGAACCCGGAATCCCAGCATGAGATTCTCAGGAAGACGAACACTGCGGGATTCCGGGTTCGCGTGCAGCTAGCGCTGCCCGCGCCCCGGAATGACGCGTGTAGGATTCGACGAGTGCTTGGCCTCAGCCCACCACCGGCAATGTCTTCACATCATAGCCATGGCTGATCTTGCGCTTCAGCACGGGGTCTTCGATCTCGTAATCGAAACGCTCCGCCGGGCGAATGCCGCCCTTGGCGGCGAAGGTGCCACCGAACATGGCGGTACCGTCAGGCAGCTTGTCGCTGTCGAAGCCCTTCTTGATCAGCTCGGCGACCGGCAGCATGCCGCTCAGCAGGCCCTCCTGATACAGCACCTTCTCGCCCTTGATGGTGGCCCAGGAGCGCAGGATGATCTGGTCCCAGTGCGGAAGCAGTTCGGAGAGCTCCCACACCACCGGCGCAATCGGCTTGTCGCACATCTGCTTCGACACGGTGATGTTGTAGGTCTCGACCTTGCGGTCGGTGTGGTCCGAGCCAACGCCGACATAGGTCTTGCCGCCTGACGCAAACAGGCAGAATTCGACTTCGCCCGATGAATTCTCGTCGGTGCATTCGATCATGCCATCGGTGGTGAAGCGGCGCGCCGAGCAGCGGTAGTAGATCGGCGTCGATGCCGGCGGCGCGATGCCGAGCGCTTCGAGTTCCTTGATGTGATGATCGCGCGCGACGGGATCGCGGCCGGTCCAGCCGGCGATGACGCCCTGGGTGATCTTGAGCGTCAGCGGCGTCTTGGTGCCTTTTGCGTCCAGCGTGAACGCGATCTCGGTGGTCATGCGTGTATCCTTAGGTTTCAGAAATTAACCGCGAACGGTGGTTTCAATGCCCGCGGCGAGTTCGAAGATGCGGCGGTCAGAGCCGCCGGCGGCTGCCAGCATCAGGCCGACTGGCGCTTCGTCCGGGGCCGAGATCGGCAGCGAGATGGCGCAGCCGTCGATCATGTTGATCAGCGTGCAGTTGCGCAGCGCCATCAGGTTCTGCTTCGAGAACACCTTGTCGTCTTCCATGTCGGCGATCGACGGCGGCGTAATCGCGCAGGTCGGCAGCACCAACGCGTCGTAGGGCGCGATGCGCTTTTCGGTGCGCGCGATCAGCGAACGGCGCATCGGCAGCAGGTCGAGATAGTCGGCCGCATTCTGGGTTTCGCCGCGCTGGATGCGCAGCGCGACGCGCGGATCGTAGACATCGCCCTTGCTGGCGAGCAGATAGCGATGCCAGGCATAGGATTCAGCAGCGGTGAATCCGCCCTTGGTGCTCATCGGCCCGATGTCGTTGAATTCAGGCACCTCGATGCGCTCGATGATCGCGCCCTTGTCAGCGAGCTTCTTCAGCGCGCGCTCGAAGGCGGCTGCGACGACGGGATCGAGATCGTCCATCGCCAGCGTGGTCGGCACCGCAAGGCGCATGCCCTTGATCGGGCGCGGGGTGAGTTCGAATTCAGGCTCGCCGGCGAGCACCGCATCCATCGCCGCGCAGCAGGCAACCGAGCGAGCGAGTGGACCGATACTGTCGAGGGTGAAGGACAGCGGCACCGCGCCGTCCAGCGGCACGCGACGCTGGGTCGGCTTGTAGCCGACGATGCCGTTGAAGGCTGCGGGGATGCGGCAGGAACCGCCGGTGTCGGTGCCCAGCGCTGCATGCGCCATGCCGTCGAGCACGGAAACGCCAGCGCCCGAGGACGAACCGCCGGGAACATGACCGACTTCGCGCTTCCACGCGCCTTTCGGCGTGCCGTAATGCGGATTGGTGCCGATACCTGAATAGGCGAATTCGACCATGTTGGTGCGGCCGATCACCACGAAGCCGGCGCGGCGCAGACGTGCAACGGTCGGAGCATCGGCATCGGCCGGCGCGGAATCGTCCAGCGCGCGCGAACCGGCGCGGGTCACCTGCCCCTTGATGTCGAACAGGTCCTTGACCGAGATCGGAATGCCGGCGAAACGCGACGGCGCAGCATTGGCCTTGCGCAGCGCATCCATGGCGTCGGCGGCGGCGAGTGCCGCATCCTTGTCGACGTGAATGAAAGTGCGCTCGCCCTCGCCGTTCGGATCGGCGATTTTGGCCAGACAGGCTTCGACCAGTTTGCGGGAGGTGGTGCGGCCGGCAGCGAGATCGGCGGCCAGGCTGGCGAGGGTCGGTGCGGTCTGGTGGAAGTCGTTGCTCATGGTCGCGGCATCCTGTGTGTCATGCCGGACCCGCAAGTGGTCACGGCGCCCGGTCGGTATCGCCGAAAGTATCGTCAATTTCCAGATCGAGCAGCGCGGAGCTGAGCGATTTGCCATGCGCATCGAGCGCCAGCGATCGCGTCACCCCGCCGCCAAGCGCCTGATCCATGACGAAATTCAAGGCCGCCAGATTGGGCAGTTCGTAGCGGACCACCTCGCCCGCGACGATGCCCGCAAACAGGGCCTTCACGCGCGCGGCGGTCACCTGCGATACTATCAACGGATATAGCTTTGCGTCAAAGGCAATTACCGAGATGTTGGAAATGTTGCCTTTATCGCCGGTGCGGGAATGGGCGATCTCGCGCAGCTTCACGTCATGCTCCCTGAACCATCCTTACCAACCTACCCTGTCAGGTTGCAGCGGAACAAGCCTCGCACGTATTTCAACCTGAATTCCACGTCGTCCCGCAGTGAGCAGATACGGCCATGCAGCACGCGCGCTGGACCGCCCCCAGTGGAATGTGGAATGTCCATCCAGAGGACAACGAACGGGGCCAAATCCCCGTCCAAGGGAGAGAACACGAGACATGGCTGAATCAGCCCGCGCGCGGCCAAAACCGACACCGGAAACCCAGCATTATTGGGACGGCGCAAAAGCCGGCGAATTGCGCCTGCAGCGCTGCGACGATTGCAGCAATGTTTATTTTCCGCCGCGGCCATTCTGTCCCGGCTGCGCCTCGCGCAAGGTGTCGGTGTTCAAGGCCTCGGGCAAGGGTTTCCTCTACAGCTACGTCATCAATCACCGCCCTGCCGCGCCGGGCTTCACGCCACCTTATGCAATTGCCGTGGTCGAACTTGAAGAAGGCCCACGGCTGATGAGCAACATTATCGATTGCCCGCAGACGCCGGAAGCGCTCGAACTCGACATGAAGCTCGAGATCGCCTTCGAGAAGCTCGACGACACCATCACCCTCCCCGTATTCCGTCCGGCGAAGGGCTGAGATCATGCGCAGAAACGCAGTCGCCGTTGTCGGCGCAGCCGAGACCACCGAGCTCGGCGTTATCCCGAACATGTCGCAGATCCAGCTTCACGCGGATGCGGCGCTCAACGCCATCAAGGATGCCGGGCTGAAGCTGTCCGACATCGACGGCATCGCCACTGCTGTCGAGACACCGCAGCAGATCGCGCATTATCTCGGAATCACGCCGACCTGGGTCGATGGCACATCCGTCGGCGGCTGCTCCTTCATGCTGCATGTTCGCCACGCGGCTGCGGCGATCGAAGCAGGTCTCTGCAAGACCGTGCTGATCACCCATGCCGAGAGCGGCAAGTCGATGATCGGCAAATTGCCGCGTTCGATGCCGGCGGACTCGCTGCAGGGCCAGTTCGAGGCGCCCTATGGCGTCTACGGTCCGCCCAGCATGTTCCCGATCCCGGTGCTGCGCTACATGAAGACGCATGGCATCACCCATGAGCAGATCGCGTCGGTGGCCGTGTTCCAGCGCGAATGGGCGGCGAAGAATCCGCGCGCGATGATGAAGGCGCCGATCACGGTCGAGGACGTGCTGAACTCGAAGATGATCGCCTATCCGTTCCGTATCCTGCAATGCTGCCTCGTCACCGACGGCGGCGGCGCGCTGATCCTGACATCGGCAGATCGCGCCAAGGACTTCCCGAACAAACCGGTCTATATTCTCGGCACCGGCGAGAGCGTGGAAACACCGATGGTCAGCCAGATGAAGACGTTCGACACGTCGCGCGCGTTCACGGTGGCAGGCCCGACCGCGTTCCGCGAGGCCGGCATCGCGCACAAGGACGTCGATCACCTGATGATCTACGATGCCTTCGCGCATCTGCCGCTCTATGGCCTCGGCGATCTCGGCTTCATGCCGCATGAGGAAACCGGCAAGTTCATCGCCGACGGCAACACCCGCCCCGGCGGCAAGCTACCGATGAACACCAATGGTGGCGGCCTCAGCTATATGCATTCCGGAATGTACGGCATGTATGCTTTGCAGGAGAGCGTGCGACAAATGCGCGGCATCGCGCCGGCGCAGGTTCAGGGCGCAAAGATCTCCGTGTGTCATGGCGTCGGCGGCATGTTCGCTGCGTCGGGCACGGTGATCTTTACGAACGAAGCCTAACTCGTCATTCCGGGGCGCGAACGCCACTTGGCGGTCGCGAACCCGGAATCTCGACCTGGGAGTCTCCGACAGTGCCAAGCCATTTCGGGATTCCGGGTTCGCCCGCGGCTGACGCCGCGTTCGCCCCGGAATGACGAGCTAGCCAATCAAGAACAACCACCACCAAAAGGAACCACCACATGGCATCTACTAAATCACTCGACGGCAAGGTCATTGTCGTCACCGGCGCGGGTCGCGGCATCGGCCGTGGCATTGCGCTGCTCTGCGCCGCTGAAGGCGCCAAGGTCGTCGTCAACGATCCCGGCGTCGGCACCGACGGTTCGGGCGGCGACGGCGCAGCACCGGCCGAACAGGTCGTCGAGGAAATCACGAAGGCCGGCGGCACCGCCGTTGCCAACTTCGAGTCGGTTGCCGAAGCGATCCCGGCCAGCAAGATCATCAAGCAGGCCGTGGACACCTACGGCAAGATCGACGGCGTGGTGAACAACGCCGGCATCCTGCGCGACGCGATCTTCCACAAGATGTCGATCGACGCCTTCGAGATGGTGATCAAGGTCCATCTGATGGGCTCGTTCTACACCTCGCACGCCGCCGCGCGTTACTTCCGCGAGCAGAACTCCGGCTCGTTCGTGCACTTCACCTCGACCTCGGGCCTGATCGGCAATTTCGGCCAGGCGAACTATTCGGCTGCCAAGCTCGGCATTGTCGGCCTGTCGAAGTCGATCGCGCTCGACATGGGCCGCTTCGGCGTCAATTCGAACTGCGTCTCGCCCTTCGCCTGGAGCCGCATGATCGGTAGCATCCCGACCGAGACCGAAGCCGAGAAGGCCCGCGTCGAGCGCATGCAGCGCATGGGTCCGGAAAAGATCGCACCGCTGGTGGCACATCTACTCTCCGACGACGCCAAGGAAATTTCCGGACAGATCTTTGCCGCCCGCATGAACGAGATCTTCCTGATGGGCCAGTCGCGCCCGCTGCGCTCGATCCACCGGGCCGAAGGCTGGACCCCGCAGACCCTCGCCGAACACGGCATGCCGGCGCTGAAGTCGTCGTTCTACAAGCTCGACCGCTCGGCTGACATTTTCAGCTGGGATCCGGTGTAAGCGTCCAGATGCAGCTCGCGGGATTCCTTCCCGTGAGCTGCATTTCTACAACCAGACATTTAAAAAGAAACAATGTTGCTCAAATAGTCATGCATATCGGTCTTATCTGACCTGATATCGCGCAAATTTCGTCATAAAGAATTCAAACGCCGCCCAAGGTCGGCTATGCACCCGTAAACAACGGGTTTGACGTCACGCATCTGCGGACGAAACCGCATTTGCTGGACGAACATCATGACAGATCACGCGGGCGCGATGCCCTCCGCGGCCATGCCGCATTCCAAGCCGCTGAATTCCCCCGCCCGCGTTTTGCTGGCGAGCCTGATCGGCACCACGATCGAATTCTTCGACTTCTACGTCTATGCCACCGCCGCGGTGCTGGTGTTTCCAAAACTGTTCTTCCCGGCCGGCAACGACACCGCCGCGCTGCTGGCGTCTTTCGCGGTGTTCTCGATCGCATTCTTTGCGCGCCCGTTCGGTGCCGTCGTGTTCGGCCATTTCGGCGATCGCGTCGGCCGCAAGACCACGCTGGTCGCAGCATTGCTCACCATGGGCGTCTCCACCGTCCTGATCGGTCTGCTGCCGACGCATGCGCAGATCGGCCTCGCAGCGCCGCTTCTGCTGGTGCTGTGTCGCTTCGGCCAGGGCTTCGGCCTCGGCGGTGAATGGGGCGGCGCAGTGCTGCTCGCCACCGAGAACGCGCCGGAAGGCAAGCGCAACTGGTACGCCATGTTCCCGCAGCTCGGCGCGCCGCTCGGCCTGTTCCTGTCGTCGGGCACGTTCTTCATCCTGCTGCATTTCGTCTCGCCGGAAACGTTCCTGAGCTGGGCGTGGCGCGTGCCGTTCCTCGCCTCCATCGTGCTGATCGCCATCGGCCTGTGGGTACGCCTGTCGATCACCGAGACGCCGGAATTCCAGAAGGCGATCGAGAAGGCCGAGCGCGTCGCCGTCCCCAGCATGGAGCTGCTGCGCAAGCACAAGCGCAGCCTCGTGCTCGGCACGCTGGTCGGTCTGATGACCTTCGTGTTCTTCTATGTCTGCACAGCCTATCTTCTGTCCTACAATGTCGGGATCGCGAAGATGTCGCTGCTCGATGCGCTCAAGGTGCAGATCGCCGGCGCCGTCGCCTTCGGCACCACCAACATCCTGGCCGGCCTGCTCGCCGACAAGATCGGTCGCCGCACGCTGCTGATCGCGAATTGCCTGATGGTGATTGTGTTCTCGTTCTTCCTGGCGCCGCTGCTGTCAGGCGGCGTGGCGGGGATCTATGCCTTCGCGCTGATCGGTCTGGCGATCTTCGGCATCAATTACGGCCTGATCGGCGCCGCACTCGCGGCACCGTTCCCGACCACCGTGCGCTATACCGGCGCGTCGATGACGTTCAATCTGGCAAGCATCTTCGGTGCCTCGCTGGCGCCCTATATCGCCACCTGGCTGCAGGCGAATTACGGTCTGGCTTACATCGGCTACTACGTGCTCGCGGCCGCGGTAATCACGCTCATCGCGATCTTCGCGTCGGACAGACACGAGGTCTGATTTCGCCTGCCGGCGAATGTCAAAGGGGCAGCGGTGACGCTGCCCCTTTTTGTTTGTCAGTTCGACGCCTGCTGCCGCTTGAGTTCATTGCGGGCAGCGTCGCGCTCGAATTCGCCATCGCCCCGGCACACCTCGGCTGCCTGTTTCAGATAGGGCAGCGCTTCCTGCGGCTTGCGCTTCACCATCAGATACTGACCGAGATAGAACGACACGCCGCAAGGGCCGAAGTCGTCGTCGAGCGGCATGTTCTTCATTTTGGCGAGCATCTCGTCGCGGGTCATCTGGCCGAGATAGACCGCCACCATCGGCCACGGCCAGCCCTTCCGATCGAGCGTATCGGTATTGCGCTTCAACTCGCCCATATCGTAGTCGCCGCTGCGCGCCCGCGCGATGTAGCGCAGCAGTTTGGCGAGATCATATTCCGGCGACTTCTCCACCACGTTGCCTAAATCGACAGCCGCCTCGGCAAAGTGCCCGACGATGAAATGCGAGTGAGCACGCCGGTTGCGAATGCTGTCATCGTCCGGCGTCAGTTTCAGCGCCGCATCATAGTTCGGGATGGAGGCGGCGTAGTCTCCCTTCCGAGCAAACCCAATGCCGCGATCGGCCAGGGCATGGGCGTTATCAGGCCTCAGCTCGATCGACTTGGTATAGTCCGCGATCGCCCCGTCATTGTCGCCGCGCTGCAGCTTGATCTCGGCACGGCCGGCATAGGCCATGTCCTGATTGGGTGACAGCCGCAACGCGGCGTCATAGTCGGGCAGCGCCTTGCCGAACTCTTTACGCGCCAGATATACATTGCCGCGAAATGTCATTGCCAGCGCATATTTCGGATCGAGGCGGATCGCAGTTGAGAAATCGGCGATGGCGCCCTCCATATCCCCACTGCTTCCGCGCGTCAGGCCGCGGCCGCTATAAAGCAGCGCCATCTCCGGCCTGAGGCGGATCGCCTCATCGTGATCCTTGAGTGCGCGTCTGGTATCCCCCTTCAAATCAAATTCAGCGCCGCGCGAGGCATAGGCCAGTGCATAGTTTGGATCGAGGGCGATGGCCCTGTCATAGTCAGCGATAGCAAGGTCATGACTTTTCAGTCGCTCGTAGACTTTCGCACGCATGGAATAACCCTGTGCGCTGTCGGGCTTCATCGCGATAAATGCCGAGAAATCCGCAAGTGCACGATCCAGATCGCCAAGATGGATCTGCGCCGCCCCGCGATAACTCATGGCTTCCGCGCGTTCCGCAGTCGTGGCTGCGGGATTGTCTATGATCTCCGTGCAGCCCGCGATCATGCGCTGATTAACCGGCGGTCGACATGCATTGTCGGCCTGCGCTGACAATGACGTGACGAACAGCACGGCTGCAGAAGCGACTGCAACACATATGTGACAGCGAAACGATGACATGGGAACCGCGCATCAAATGAGGGCTTTGGTCTTGGTCGCGCGGAACTATCAAAACGTTCACTGCGCTGCGATGCGCGCTTGTGCACCGCCATGACCGCGCGGCAGCATCGAATTGTGTAGCATCCCCGTCGCAACGGTATTTAAACTCCCGGCAACGGCTGGAGAAAACCAGAAAAGCCGGGAGGACGACGATGCCAACTCAGCTCGACGCGAACGACGCAGCTCAACCCGCCGCAATATCCAACTCACTCAGTCGCAGAAATATTCTAGGCAGCGCCGCTGCACTGGCTACGACCACCCTGATCGCACCCGACGCCCTCGCGCGCAACTTCGGCCGCGGCGCCGAGCCGCAGCGCTATCCCGATCCCGATATCGTCGCCATCGATCCCAAGCGATTCCAGGCGAAAGTCGGCAACACCGTCATCAAGCGGCTCTATACGGGCTGCCTGTGGGCGGAGGGACCGGCGTGGAATGCGCAGGGTCAGTATCTGATCTGGAGCGATATCCCTGCCAATCGCCAGTTGCGTTATCTCGACGATGACGGCCACATCTCCGAGCGCTTCCGCTATCCATCCGAGGAGAGCAACGGGAATTCGTTCGACACCGAGGGCCGCCAGCTCAGCGCGCAGCGCACGCGCCTCGTCCGCTTCGAGCACAATGGCAGCGTCACGACGCTCGCCGAACAGGCAAACGGCAAGCCGCTGAACGGGCCGAACGACATGGTGGTCAATCCAATCGACAAAGCGATCTGGTTCACCGATCCCGGCTACGGCGCCATTAATCTCTATGAAGGACAACGTGCGGCGGCGGGCGTCACCCAGCCGCACCAGAAGGAAGCGGTGTATCGCATCGATCCCGCAAACGGCCAGATCAGCAAGGTCGCCGACGATCCGTTCAAGCCCAATGGTCTGGCGTTCAGTCCGGACTACAAGAAACTCTATGTCTGCGACACCGGCATCACGCATTATCCGAATGCCAAGAACGTGGTGTGGCAATATGACGTCGACGGCGGCAAGCTCTCGAATGGCAAGCCGCTGATCGACATGACGCTGCACGGCAAGTCCGGCTTCCCCGACGGCGTGCGTGTCGATACCGAAGGCAATATCTGGGTTGGCGCCGGCTGGGTCGGCGAAGGTTATGACGGCGTGCAGATCTTCGCACCGGACGGCCAGCGCATCGGCCAGATCAGGCTGCCGGAGACCTGCGCGAACGTGTGTTTCGGCGGCAAGAAGCGCAACCGGCTGTTCATGACCGCGAGCCAGTCATTGTATGCGGTCTATGTGGAAACGCAGGGCGCGCATTTTTGTTGAGAGGCGCTTTCCCTCCCTCAAGCGGCGAAGCCGCGCAGTGGGGAGGGTGGCTGGCCGAAGGCCAGACGGGTGGGGTGCCTCCCAAGCGACGGTGCTTGCGGAGGCACCCCACCCGTCTCGACCGCTACGCGGTCGATCCACCCTCCCCACTGCGCACAGCTTCGCTGTGCTTGAGGGAGGGATGCCCTACCCGCTGTTCCGCAGCCCGGCCGAGATCCCGTTGATCGTCAGCTGAATCCCGCGCAGCACCTGCTCGTCCGGATTATTCGCGCGATGTTCTTTTAGCAGCTCGACCTGCACATGATTGAGTGGATCGAGATATGGAAAGCGATTGCGGATCGAGCGGTCGAGCAGCGGATTGCCCTGCAGCAACCGCTCCTGCTCCATGATGTCGAGCAGCGTCTCGATGGCGAGATGCCATTCGCGGCGGATGCGGCCGAAGATGGTCTCGCGCAGCTTCTCGTCAGCGACAAGCTCAGCATAGCGCGAGGCGATGGCGATGGAGCTCTTGGCCAGCACCATGTCCATGTTCGACAGCAGCGTGCGGAAGAACGGCCATTCGCGGTGCATCTCCTGCAGGAACGCCATGCCCTTGTCGGGATGGTTGGCGAGCCAGGCCTCAATGGCGCTGCCGAAACCGTACCAGCCCGGCAGCATCAACCGGCACTGCGCCCAACTGAACACCCACGGAATCGCGCGCAGGTCCTCAATGGCGCGGGTCTTCTTGCGCGACGCCGGACGGCTGCCGATGTTCAGCGTCGAGATCTCGTTGATGACGGTGGATTCCCAGAAGTAGTCGACGAAGCCCTCGGTCTCATAGACGAGACCGCGATAGGCCTTGAAAGCCAGTTCGGAAATCTCCTCCATGGCTTCGAGATATTCACGGCGCGGCGCGCTGTGCTTTGGTGCCAGCAGACTCGCCTCCAGGGTCGCGGCGGCGAGGATTTCCAGATTGTTGCGGCCGACCTCGGCGTTGGAATATTTGCTGGAGATGATCTCGCCCTGCTCGGTGATACGGATCTGGCCGTCCACCGCGCCGCCGGGCTGCGCCAAAATCGCCTCGTGGCTCGGGCCGCCGCCGCGGCCCACGGAACCACCGCGGCCATGGAATAGCCTGAGCCGGATGTGATGGCGTTCGAACACCTCGATCAGGTCGATCTCGGCCTTGTACAATTCCCAGCCCGAGGTGACGAAACCGCCGTCCTTGTTGCTGTCGGAATAGCCGAGCATGACTTCCTGCACCGCGCCGCGGCTGTCCACCAGCTTGCGGTAATCATGCAGCGAGAACATCCGGTCCATGATCCCGGCGGAAGCCTGCAGGTCCTCGATGGTTTCGAACAGCGGCACGATATTGATGGCGCTGCGGCCGGAGCAATCGACGAGCCCGACTTCCTTCAGCAGCACCGCGACTTCGAGCATGTCGGAGACGCCCTTGCACATCGAGATGATGCATTGGGGGATCGCCGCTGCGCCGAATTTCGCATGGACCTGCGCCGCCATACGAAATAGCGCGAGTTCCCCCAGCGTTTCCTCGCTGTATTTGACGAACAGCGAGCCGAGCGGCCGCGCGTTCTTCAATTCATTCGTCAGCAGCGCGATGCGCGCCTCCTCGCCGAGCGCGAGATATGATGTACCCGGCATCGCCGCATCGATCAGTTCAGCGACGGTGCGCTCATGCACGGCCGAGTTCTGCCGGATGTCGAGGCTGGCGAGATAGAAGCCGAAACAATCCACCGCGCGGCGCAGTTGCCGCAGCCGGCCGCGGGCGATGACAGCGGAATTGTCAGCGATCAGCGAGCGATCGAGCACATCGAGATCGGCCTTGAATTCAGTTGCCGATGCATAAGGCGGCGCGGCGCCCACGGCGGCGCGGCGGTTCGGCAGATCGAGTGCATGTGCCGTCGCCGCCATCCGCGCATAGACGCCGGAGATCGCCAGACGATAAGGCTCACCGGCACGATGCGGCGATGGATCGGGCGAGCGCTCGGCTAATGCGCGCAGTTCATCGGAGACATCGGCGAGATGTGCCGCCATTGAAAGTTCCGCGCCCAGCGCGTGAAGCTCGTCGAGATAGAAGCTGAAGGCGCGCCTGCTCTGCAGCATGATAGTGCCGCGCATGACATCCGCGGTGACGAAGGGATTGCCGTCGCGGTCGCCGCCGATCCAGCTGCCCATGCGCAAGAACGAGCCGAGCTCGGCCCCGCCGCCCTGCGCGCTCAGGCTGTCTTCCAGCGTGCAATGCAGCCGCGGCACCTCGCGCAAGAACGTGTAGTCGTAGAACGACAACCCGTTGGTGACCTCGTCGAGCACAGTCAGCTTGCTCCGGCGCAGCAGATTGGTCTGCCACAGCGTCACCACCGCGCGGCGCAACTGCTCCTCGGAGGCTTCTATCTCTTCCGCGGTAAGCTGCATGCGCTCGCGCCGGTCGAGCAATGCCGCGATTTCCATTTCGCGGTCGATGGTGCTCTTGCGACGCACTTCCGTGGGATGCGCGGTCAGCACCGGCGAGATCAGCGCCTGTCCGAAGAACTTGCTGAGCAGCGCCGCATCGATGCCGGCCTCGCGCGCGCGCTTCACCGCATGGGCCAGCGTGCCCGATGCATCGGCTGCATTCGCGCGCTGCGCCCGCATCCGGCGGATGTTGTTCTGGTCCTCGGCGATGTTGGCGAGATGGGAGAAATAGCTGTAGGCGCGAACGATGCGCACGGTCTCGGCGATCGACATGCCGTCGAGAATGGCTTCGAGCTCGCGCCGCGCCAGCTTGTCCTCGTCGCGGTGAAAGCGGACCGAGGTCTGCCGAATGTTCTCGACCAGGGCGAATACCGCCTCGCCTTCCTGATCCCGCACGGTGTCGCCAAGGATACGACCGAGCAGCCGGATATCCTCGCGCAGCCGGGCGTCGGCCTCCTGGGCCGCAATGTCG
Source organism: Tardiphaga sp. 813_E8_N1_3 (assembly GCF_051811025.1). Lineage (NCBI taxonomy): Bacteria > Pseudomonadati > Pseudomonadota > Alphaproteobacteria > Hyphomicrobiales > Nitrobacteraceae > Tardiphaga > Tardiphaga sp. 813_E8_N1_3. The sequence goes on along the minus strand of NZ_JBPWQE010000001.1, from coordinate 1,621,836 downwards.
TCGCCGCGGGGAATTGCGGGTTCTTCGGTGGACAGAGGCAGGGACACAAGGACGCTCCAGGAAGTTGCCGGCGCCCCATTTGGTCGCAAGTCATGCTGCGACGCAAGATCAAGTTGCAGCGCGCAGCACCTGTCCCGGAACTCAGCTTCGTGGCTTTACCTTATCCAAGATCCGATCCGCCTCGGTGCGCCAGTCGGCGCTACGCGCGAAACCCGCCTCGCCTTTCGTGCCGAACAGCCCGCCATCGGCGAGATCAGCGATCCAGCTCTGTCGCTCGGCCGTGCCTTCGGCCGACCATGGTGTCAGGCCGATCTCGCGCACGGTCTCGGCGACTTCGCGGACTTCCTCGCTGCGGCGGCGGCCGTGCTCGATGACGCGTTGGAAGAAATAGGCACCCTGCTTCTCCCAGTCGATGCTCGGAAACGTCTCGACCAGCGAGGCGATCACCGCATCCTCGACGCCATAGGCACGTGCGGTGGTGAAGCTCTCGATCACCATGGCCTCGAGGCCCTTGATCATGATGCTGCGGCACATCTTGGTGGCGGAGGCGACGCCGAGCCTGTCGCTGGCGACTTGCGCATCGAAGCCGATGGCGTTGAGCAGTGGCGCAAGATCGCGCGCGCCGGTACCGCCGAGCAGCAGCGGCACCTTGATACGGTATGGCGGGATCGAGGTCATGACCGCGCCCTCGACATAGCGGCCACCTGCGCCGTCGATCAGCGCGGCCGCACGTTGTTTCGCGCCGGGAGATGCGGAGTTGAAATCGAGAAACCACGCCTGCGGTTTCAGACCGGGCACGCAGGCCTGCGCCGCCGGGACCGTCTGGCTCGCGGTGACAGCGCAGATGATGAAGTCGGCGCGTGAGGCGAGATCGGCATGCGAGGATGCGAGCGTGACACCATGGGTTTCCGCATGGTCGCGCAACGGCGCGGCATCTGCGCCGTCGAGTTTGAGATCATAGGCGCTGACTGACATATCCTGCTTGCGCAGGTCTTCGGCGAGAATGCGTCCGACTTCGCCATAGCCGATCAGGCCGACGTGCCACTGGTTCGAACGTTCAGTCATATTGCTTACTGGACCTTGATGTTTGCCGCTTTCAGCACCGGCCCCCATTTGTCCGCTTCGGCATGCATGAACTTGTCGAACTCGGCCGGCGAAGAACCGACCGGCGTGGCATCGATCTTCTTCAGCGCCGCCAGCACCACCGGATCCTTCAGGGCCGTCACCAGATCCGCATGGATCTTCGCCACGACATCGGCCGGCATGCCGGCAGGTCCGAGGAAGCCCCACCACACCGCCGTATCATAACCGGCGACGCCGGATTCGGCGACCGTCGGCACATTGGGCAGCGCCGCCGAGCGCGTCGCCGTCGTCACCGCCATCGCACGCACAGCGCCGCCTTCAAGCTGGCCGACGATCTCGGGCAGCGGATTGATGCTCATAGGAATATCGCCGGCAATCACGGCGGTGAGCGCCGGCGCACCGCCCTTGTAGGGGATCGAAACGATCTTGGTGCCGGCCATGTGGTTCAGCAATTCGCCGGCGAGATGCGCGGAGGTGCCATTGCCGGACATGCCATAGGACAGCGAGTCCGGCTTGGCCTTCGCCTGCGCCAGCAGCTCCTGCAGGTTCTTCGCAGGATTGTCCTTCGACACCACGATGGCCAGCGGCGAATAGGCGACTTCGCTGATCGCCGTGAAATCCTTGAACGTGTCGTAGGGCAACTTCGGATAGAAGAACTGATTGAGCGGATGGCCCGACGCCACAAGGATCAGCGTGTATCCATCGGGTGGCGACTTCGCGAGCGCCTGCGAGGCGATGATGCCACCAGCGCCCGGGCGGTTATCCACCACGGGCTGCAGGCCCCAGGTCTTGGACAGCGATTGTGCAAAGGTCCGCGCCAGTACATCGACCGCACCGCCGGCCGCATAGGGCACAAGGATCGTCACCTGCTTGCTCGGAAACGTCTGGGCGTGCAGCGACGGGCTGGCGAAAGACAGCAGCGCAGCCACCGTGGCGATGGCCAGTTTCATGGGCGCAGGCAAAGACACGGGCATGGGTGGTCGTCCCTCTTGTAATATCGCGCAACAATCTCGTGTCGTTGCTACTTGATAGTGCTACTTGGCTGTGGTCGCAGCGCGCAGTCCGGATCGTGCGATGGCCACATCGACCAGTCCCTGCGCCTTCACATCCTCGGTGAATTTACGGACAAATGCCATCCCCTCGTCGCGCCCCTTGGGGATCGCGATGGCATGCCGCTCGACGCCCCAGCGACCATCCAGCACCTTCGCGCCCGGCGCCTGCTCTGCGAGTTCGAACAGCGTCGCCTTGTTGGTGGCGAACACATCGATGCTGCCGGCCATCAGCAGGCCGGGCGCAAGCCTGATCGCCGGTACGCGCACGACCTCGGCGTTTTTCAGATCGCGCGACAACACGGCATCGGATGAACTTCCGGCGGTGACGCCGACATGAACGCCTTTGACATCGACGTCATCAGGCCTGGTGACTTTGGAATCTTGCGCGACGAGATAGCCGAGATCGCTTTCCAGATAAGACGGGCCGAAATCCATATCCTTCGCACGCGCGGCCGACGCATTGGTGAACGCGGCATCGACGGCGCCTGTCTTCACCGCTTCGAGAACCTCGGCATTCCTGGAGAACACCACCGGCTCATAAGGCACGCCCAATTGCCGCGCGAGTTCCTTGCCGAGATCGTAGCCGACACCACGCGGGCCTTCGGTTTGCGATACGAGAATAGACGTCGGTGTTCCCGGATAGAGCCCGACACGCAGCTTCCCGCTTGGGGCGAGGATCTGCTTCGGCTCGAGATCGACCGCTGTCGCGGGGCCGGCAAACGCCGCAATCACGAGAGCGATCGCCGCGATCTGCGCGGCAAGTTTGTTTCCAATCATTGCCACGCGCATCATCATCGACCTCCTAGATCGTCCGCCCCGCTTTTGCCCAATAGGGATCACGCAGCCGGCGCTTGAAGATCTTGCCGGAATCTTCGCGCGGCAAGTTCGATTGTATTTCCATCTGCTTCGGCACCTTGTAGTCGGCCAGTGCCTTCTTCAGGTCCGCGCGCACCGTCGCAAGGTCGAGCACCACGCCGGGCTGCGGCTCGATCACCGCCATCAGGGACTCGCCGAACTCCTCGTCGGGAATGCCGAACACGGCGCAGTCATGCACACCGGGCAGCGCGTGCAACGCGGATTCGATTTCGGCCGGATAGATGTTGACGCCGCCGGAGATCACCATGTCGCGCTTGCGATCGCAGATGAAGACATAGCCATCGGCATCGAGATAGCCGACATCGCCCGAGGTGATGAAGCCGTCGCGGTCGATCTCGGCGCGCTTCTCCGGCTTGTTGTGATAGGTGAAATCCGGATTGCCTGATATGCGCGAATAGATCTCGCCGATCTCGCCTTGCGGCAGGATCTGGCCGTCGTCACCCAGGAAACGTAATTCAGCGCCGGGGGCGATCTTGCCAACGGTGCCGGGCTTCTTCAGCGCGTCCTCGGAATTGGCGAAGGTCACCGCGCCGGATTCGGTCGAGCCGTAGAATTCGTAGATCACCGGGCCCCACCAGTCGATCATCGCGGTCTTGACGTCGGCGGGACAAGGTGCGGCGGCATGGATGATGTGGCGCAGCGACGACATGTCGTATTTCCTGCGCACGTCTTCAGGCAGCTTCATCAGGCGGATGAACATGGTCGGCACCATGAAGATGGTGTCGATCTTCTCGTCCTGTACGACGCGCAGGAATTCTTCGGGATCGAAGCGCGGCATCAGCACCAGTGCGCCGCCGAGGCGGCCGGCGCGTAGCGCAAAGGCATTGGGAGCCGAGTGATAGAGCGGTCCGGGCAGCAAGGCGCGTGCGCCGGGCTTGAGACCATAGACGCGAGCACGCATCTGGTCGGCGGAGGCCGCCTGCTCCGGCGTCGGCGCGAAACGGCGCACGCCCTTGGGATGGCCGGTGGTGCCCGACGTGTAGATCATGTTGTGCGGCTGCGGCAGCGCAGGACCGTCATAGGGCGCCTGTTCGGTCAGCCAGCTCTCCAGATCGATGGCGCCGTCCGGCGTGCCGAGCCGTGCCGGATCGACCTTGTAATTGGCGACGATCTCCGGCGGCGTCGGCACGCTCAGCGACACGATGCCCTGCGGAATCGCATCACGCAGCTGATGCAGCATGTCGGCATGGGCGATCAGGACGTTGCTGCCGGAATCCTTGATCACATAGGTGATCTCTTCCGGCTTGAAGTGCCAGTTCACCGGCACGCCATAAGCGCCGAGCTGCGCCACCGCATAGGCTGCCTCGAGAAACGCGATGTCGTTGCGCATCAGGATGCTGACGCTGTCACCCTGCTTGACGCCGAGCCGCGACAACCCGCCGGCGATGCGGCTCGCACGTTCGGTCAGTTCGGCAAAGCCACGACGGCGATCGCCTGACATGACGCCTTGAAACAGGGAGCTTGTCGACATGGATACGTTTCCGATTTTTGTTTTTGATTTTTGTTCTGCGCCGCTGCCTCAGCTCCGCCATTGCGAGGTCAAGGAAAGTTGGCTGGCCAACTTTCTTTGGGCTCGCAATGACGTGGAGAGGACTGAGTTCAGTCCACAAACTTTGGCGCGCGTTTCTCGATATTCGCGCGCACGGCTTCGGTCTGGTTCGTCCCACCCATCAGCTTCATCTGCTCGACGGATTCGGCGAGCAGCGCAGGACCGGGATCGATCGCAAGATTGTTGAGCATGCGCTTGGCGGCGCGGATCGCATCGGGACTCTTGCCGGCGATCTCGCGCGCCGTCTCGAGCGCCGCGGCACGCGGGTCGTCGCAGATGCGCGTGGCGAGACCGTAGCTCAGGGCTTCCTGTGCCGAGAAGATGCGGCCGGTGTAAGTGAGGTCGCGCAGGATATCGTCGCGCACGAGGCTCGCGAGGATCGGCGTGCCGGCCATGTCGGGCACCAGGCCCCATTTGATTTCCATGACGGACATCCGCGTGTCCGGCGCGAGAAACCGCATGTCGGCGCCGAGCGCGACCTGGAAACCGCCGCCGAAGGCGACGCCATGAACCGCGGCGATCACCGGCACCGGCAATTGACGCCAGCCCCACACCGCCTGCTGAGAGTGATTGCAAAGGCCGTGCGTGCGCAGTGACAGATCGCGCTTCTGCGCGCCGCCAATACCGTCGCCGCCATTGTCATTCATCGCGGCGAATCGTCCCATGTCGAGGCCGGCACAGAACGCCCGACCCTCGCCGGACAGCACCACCGCGCGCAGGCCCTTCTCGTGGCTCAGCCGCTCGGCGGTATCGACCAATGCCGCAAACATCGCGGCATCCAGCGCATTCATCTTGTCCGCGCGGACCAGCCGAACATCGGCAACGCCGTCCGTCATGGACACAGAGATGCGGTCTTCCATGGGAGGTTTCCTTCCTAGACTTGTTCTTATCGTCGCTTTACAGGAAAGCGTTGTCGGGATTTAGTCAATCAACTAATTAATCCGTCCGCATCCTCTTAAATCAGGTGGCTCCCATGTTCAATCAGCAGCTTCTCGCAGGCCGGAAAATCCTCGTCACAGGCGGCGGTACTGGCCTTGGCAAGTCGATGGCGGCGAAATTTCTCGAGCTCGGCGCCGAAGTGCATATCTGCGGTCGCCGCAAGGCTGTATGCGACGAGACCGCGACCGAGCTGATGGCGGAATTTGGCGGCAAGGTCACCAGCCACGGCGTCGACATCCGCGACGCCGCGGCGGTCGATGCGATGATCGAAGGCATCTGGGCCGACGGCCCCCTCACCGACCTGATCAACAATGCCGCCGGAAATTTCATCTCGCGGACACAGGACCTGTCGGCGCGCGGCTTCGACGCGGTCGCCAACACGGTGATGCACGGCACGTTCTACATGACTCATGCGGTCGGCCGGCGCTGGATCGCCGACAAGGTGCCGGGCAACGTGGTGTCGATCACCGTGACCTGGGTGCGCAACGGCAGCCCCTATGTGGTGCCCTCCGCCATGAGCAAATCGGCGATCCATGCCATGACCATGTCGCTAGCCACCGAATGGGGCCGCTACGGCATCCGCCTCAACACCATCGCGCCCGGCGAAATTCCCACCGAAGGCATGAGCAAGCGCATCAAGCCCGGCGATGAAGCCGGCGCCCGCACCCGCGCCTGGAATCCGATGGGCCGCGTCGGCAAGATGGAAGAGCTGCAGAACCTCGCGGTGTTCCTGATCTCCGGCGGCTGCGACTGGATCAGTGGCGAGACCATCGCCATGGACGGCGCACAGGCGCTGGCCATGGGCGGCAACTTCTATCAGCTGCGCGAATGGTCCGACGCCGAGTGGATCCAGGCGCGCGACAGCATCAAGGCGCAGAACGAAAAGGACAAGGCGCAGCGGGGGTAAGGCGCAAGCCTCCGACAATTGCAATCGAAACTCGTCATGGCCGGGCTTGTCCCGGCCATGACGGAGTTTGCGGTCCGATTATCGCATTCCTGATGCAAAGCCACGCACCTCACGACCACCGCAGCGCAGCACCTTTCTCATCTTGTCAGCCCTCTCGGACGCCCTCACACTCTGCGCAACTAATAAACTGCGGGAGGGAAACACATGTCCGTTGCGGAAGCGGCCACGCTGGCCGATGTCATTCGCGTGCAGGCACAAACGCGTGGCGATTCGATTGCGCTGGTGTTTGAGGGCCGCGAGACCAGCTACAGATCACTCGATCGCAATGCCAACCGGGTCGCCAACGGCCTGATTGCGCTCGGCGTCAAACCAAACGAACGCATTGCCTATCTCGGCAAGAACAGCGACCTCTTCATCGAGCTTCTCATCGGTGCCGTGAAGGCCAAGGTCGTCACCGCACCGGTGAACTGGCGCCTCGCCGCGCCGGAGATCGCCTTCATCGTCGATGACGCCAAGGCAGCGGTGCTGTTCGTCGGACCGGAATTCGTCGATCTCGTGCGCAGCCTCAAGCCGCAAATGCCGGGCGTGCGTATCGTCATGACCATGGAAGGCGGCGCAACCGAGTGGCAGGACTTTACGGCCTGGCGCGACGCGCAAAGCGACAGCGACCCTAACCTCACAACGACCAAGGACGATGTCGCAATCCAGCTCTATACGTCGGGCACCACGGGCAAGCCGAAAGGCGCGATGCTGTCGCACAACAATTTCCTGTCGCTGCTGCGTATCGGCGGCACCGACGACAACCCCGACTGGAACGTCTGGACCGACACCGATGTGTCGCTGGTGGCAATGCCGGTGTTCCATATCGGCGGCGTCGGCTGGGCAGTGTTCGGGCTCTATCACGGCGCCAAGGGCGTGATCGCGCGGGAGTTCGACCCGAACAAGGTGCTCGATTTCTTCCGCGACTACGGCATCAGCAAGCTGTTCCTGGTGCCGGCGGCCATGCAGTTCATCGTGCGGCAACCGCGGGCGCGCGAGATGGATTTCTCGAAGCTGCGCTACATTCTCTACGGCGCATCGCCGATCCCGGCAGCACTGCTGAAGGAATGCATCAGCGTGTTTGGCTGCGGCTTTGTGCAGATGTACGGGATGACCGAGACCACCGGGACCATCGTGGTGCTGGCGCCCGAAGACCACATCGAGGGCCACGACTGCATGCGCTCCGCGGGCAAGGCGCTGCCGGGGATCGAGATCGCCATTCTCGATGTCGACGGCAAGCCGCTACCAACAGGTGAAGTCGGCGAGATCGCGACGCGTTCGGCGTCCAATATGGTGGGCTATTGGAACCTGCCGGATGCGACTGCCCGCACGCTGGGTCGCGACAACTGGCTGCGCACCGGCGATGCCGGCTATCTCGACAGCGACGGCTTCCTCTACATCCACGACCGCATCAAGGACATGATCATCTCCGGCGGCGAGAACATCTATCCAGCCGAAGTCGAAAGCGCGATCTGCGATCACCCTGATGTGGCGGAGGTCGCCGTCATCGGTATTCCCGACGAGACATGGGGCGAAGCGGTGAAGGCCGTGGTGGTGCTGAAGTCCGGCAAGGAGCTCAGCGCGACCGACCTGATGAAGTTCACGCGCGAGCGCATCGCGGGCTTCAAGGCGCCGAAGACGATCGACTTCATTGCAGCGCTGCCGCGGAATGCGTCGGGCAAGATCCTGCGACGACAGTTGCGCGATCCCTATTGGGTCGGCAAAGAGCGGCAGGTGAACTGAGAACCTGTGTAGCTGCCGCCATATTCGATCGGCGCCGGGTATATCGATACAGCGAAGGCGAGGGACTTCGTCATCTCGCTACCGCGCGGCTCCTCCTGGATCATACGATTGGCGTTTTCAGCTAATTGTCTGACGGAGACGTTGAGCGTAGCGTCCTGACGGTCGGCCGAACGGCTGATGAACCTCGTGTGTCAGTTGTAGAGGCGCTAGGTCATGCGCGGCGAGATTCGTGAAATCAATTCAGGCAGGGGCAAGGACCCCGCCGCCCCGCGCGCCGGATCCCCGCGTCGCCTTGCGGCGATCGTTGTGGGGGACATCTGCGGATATAGCCGCCTCATGGAACTCGACGAGGAAGAAACGCATGCGCGCGTCAGGCGCATCGAGCGTGACCTCATCGAGCCGAGCATTACCGAGCATGACGGCAAACTCGTCAAAACGACTGGCGATGGATTCATTGCGATATTCGACAGTCCGGTTGAAGCCGTTCGATGTGGCATCGTCATCCAGCAAAGCATGATCGGGCGCAACGCAGCGCTGCCAAAGAGTTCCTGGATCGAATATCGCATTGGCGTCAATCTGGGAGACGTGATCATCGAGCCCGATGATGTCTTCGGCGATGGCGTCAATATCGCTGCGCGCCTCGAGGGGATTGCCGACCCCGGCCAAGTGTACATCTCGGGCGGCATCTACGAGCAGATCAAGCACAAGCTCGTCTGCGGCTACGAGTCGCTTGGAGACCGCAAGATCAAGAACATTACCGATCCTGTGAGAGTTTACCGGGTGCTTCCTGATCCCGCGGCATTCAACAAGGCACGGAAGCGGCGTGAACACGTTCTGATCGTTTCGTTTTGCGCAATCTTGCTGGCTATCGCAGGCGCCGGCGTCTGGTACATGAGGGCTTACCCGCGCGCTGAAATCGGCAATCAGGCGTCGGCTCCCGCAGCGCCTCCGCAAGAGACGGGGAATGCAGGCACCCGATCAGCGCCCGCCGCCAAGCAAGCCCGGCCTGAACCTGCTCCGGCGGTAACGCCTGCCCCGCCCCCGCCACCAGCACCAGCAAACCCGGTCATAGAGCCCGTCATGATCCCGCTCCCCGGCGGGACCTTCACGATGGGCAGCAATGACGACATATCGGAAAAGCCGGTACACCAGGTGACGATCAAGCCCTTCGCTATCAGCAAGTATCCGGTCTCGGTTCGGGAGTGGAACGCGTGTGCTGCCGCGAATGCATGCCCGTTCCTGGTGACAGGGCGGGACGACATTCCGGTCACGGACGTGAGCTGGACCGATGCCAAGCAGTTTGTCGCATGGCTTGCGAAGGAAACGCAAAAAGCCTTCCGGCTCCCGAGCGAAGCTGAATGGGAGTATGCCGCGCGTGGCGGCACGCAAACGAAATACTGGTGGGGCGATCAGCTGCAGCCGGGCATGGCCAATTGCAAGAACTGCACGGACGCCACCGCCGAACAGCCGCTCAAGCTTGGCAGCCTGAAGCCAAATCCGTTCGGACTCTACGATATGGGTGGCGGCGTCAATCAATGGACAGAGGATTGCTGGCACAAGAACTATCAGGGTGCCCCGCAGAATGGCGCGCCATGGGTCGAGAACGACTGCGTCTCGCACGTCATTCGATCCGGCTCCTGGAAAAACGATGCGCGTTATGTCCGCCCCGCAAGCCGCGATGGCTACGACACCAATGTGCGATATCCGACCCACGGCTTCCGGATTGCCATTTCGTCCTGAGACCGCCCCGAACGAAAGGATGCGTCATGAGGATCACCGGGCTCGTCGTGTTGTCCGCCATGCTGTCTGCGGCCCCACTTGCGGTTCATGCGCAAGGAAAGCCCGCACCGAAAGATGCGGTTCTCTATTTCGTGTGGCCACAGGACAAAGCGGTGATCAAGGGCGGGTTCTGGTGTCGTTTCGGTTTGCGCAACATGGGTGTCACTCATGCAGGCGATAATTTCCAGAACAGCGGCCATCATCATTTGCTGATCGATGTGAATGACCCGCTCGATCCCAAGGAGCCGATCCCGCAGGACAAGTCGCATCTCCATTTCGGAGCCGGCCAGACCGAAGCACGCATCGAATTGCCCCCCGGCAAACATACGCTCCAGCTCGTGCTGGGAGACGGCGCTCATTATCCCTTCAACCCGCCAATCGTCTCGAACAAGATTACCGTGACGATCAAGTGAGCATGCTTCCGACACCGGGACGCACGGTCTGCTCTGCCATAACGACAAAAAAGGCCCGCTTGCGCGGGCCTTTCGAATTCATGTCGCTTGATCGCGTGTGATCAGGCAGTCTTCGCGAAGGACGTGGCCTTCGAGAAATTGTCCTGCGCGGTCTTGGCGCCTTCCGACACGAGCTTGCCGAGATATTCGGTCGATGCCTTGGCGCGCGAGCTCAGCACTTCGCCATGGGCGCGCACGAGTTCGGTCTGCACCTGGAAGGCTTCGCTCAGCGATTTGGCCGAAGCGAGCTTGTCGATGCCGGCGAAGAACGACTGCACGTCCGCATAGAATGCGTCCTGAACGTTGCGGCTGATCTTGGTGGCTTCAGACACCGAATTCGACACGGCGGTCTCGATGGCCGAGGTCACCTTCTCGGAATTGGCCTGGAAGTCGGCGGCCTTTTCCTGTGCAGTGCCGGCAGCGCGCTTGACGAAGTCACGGGTGGCTTCGGGCACTTCCAGGTTCTGCAGCTTGGTGAACGCCTCGGTGACGGGCGCGAAAGCCTGCTTGACGTTGTTCAGCACGGAATTGGTTTCGGTCTCGATCGTCATGTTCGTCTCCATCCTCGGGTTGGGCCGCCTCTCTGCAAAGCTTATGCTTGCACTCAGGCTCGGCTCTCCCCGTCCCGCCGTTGTGGGCCCGGGGTGCAACTTCTATGACATAGTAAATAATGCACTGCAACATCGATGGTGCATCGCAACATCACAAACCCGTGATGTGCACGGTAATCAGGCGGCGCCTGATGCATTAACGGGCTACCGCCAGAGATCTGAAACGGGAGAGTAACCGACGTGTTGATTTAGCTTTATAATTTAGCATTTCGAACCGCAGATTCTACGGATATCCAGCTGGGCAAGGCAAATGGCATCTGCCCTTTAAGTCGGCAAACCGACCTCACAACGCCTCGGCGACCCCAGCCTTAAGTCGTGGGCCTGACCAGCCTCCGGCCTCGCCTTTGCCATTGCATATTCGCCCCGCGCGCAGGCACACTCATCGGTAGAACGCCGCAAAGGCGTCGGTGACCATACGAGGGAGGGACGTATCATGGCGGAAGCCAGCAGGAAGCTGTCCTCAATGGACGCGTCGTTTCTGTATCTGGAAACGCCGGAGATGCCGATGCATGTCGGCAGCATGGCGATCTTTCGCCTGCCCGACGACTACAAGGGCGACTTCTTCGAGGACTTCAAGGCGATGATCGCCTCGCGCCTCCATGTGGCGCCGATCCTCAAGGCCCGGTTGGAAAAGGCCCCACTGGATATCGACCATCCCTCCTGGGTCGAGGACGACCAGTTCGATATCGACCGTCATATCTTTCGCGGCAGCCTGCCCGCCCCGCATGACCGCGCCACGCTGGAGCGCATCGTCGGCTGGATGCACGCGAAACTGCTGAACCGCGCCCGGCCGCTGTGGGAGTTCTATGTTTTCGAGGGCATGAAAGACAACGAGATCGGCCTGTATTCGAAGATGCACCATGCCTGCATCGACGGCGGCGCCGGCGCGGCCCTCACCAGCATGATCTATGACGTGACGCCGATCCCGCGCGAGATCGAGAAGCCGGAAGTGCGCGCCAAGCAGCGTCAGGAGCCGCGCGATATCGCAGCGAGCTTCATCGACTCCTATCAGCAGCTCTGGCGCCAGCCGCTGGAGGGCACCGCCAAGGGCATTGAGCTGCCGCGCTCGGGCAAGAGCGATATCGGCTCGATCCTGTTCGACAACGCCATGTTCCAGATCGAGAGTGCGGTGAAATTCGCCGGCTCGATCCCGACCATGGTGAAGAGCGCGTCCGACGTGATGGCGAAGATCGCCGATCCGAAATCGCGCGACAATCTCAACAGCATGCTGTCGCCGCCGACGCTGCTCAACAAGACAATCTCGTCTGAACGCAGTTTTGCCGGCGTCTCAGTACCGCTCTCGGCTGCCAAGGCCGTGGCCAAACAGGCCGGTGGCAAGCTCAATGACGTTGTGCTGGCGCTCTCATCAGGCGTCGTCCGGCGCTACCTGAAAGAAAAAGGCGCCCTGCCCGCCAAGGCGATGACCGCGGCCGTGCCGATCTCGCTGCGCGAGGAAGGCAACACGGATTCGAACAATCAGGTGTTCGGCATGATTTGCTCGATCGCCACCAATATCGAGGATCCCAAGGAGCGGCTGGAAGCCATCATCGCGCAGTCGACCAAGTCCAAAGAAATGTCGCATCCGCTGCGGGCGCTGATGCCACAGGTGTCGAACTTGTCGATGCTCGGTGCACCAATCATGGTGCAGATCCTGGCGCTGCTCTACAGCCGCACCAACCTCTCGGATGTGCTGCCGCCAGCGGCCAACATCACCGTCTCTAACGTACCCGGCCCGCGGCAGACGCTCTATGCGGCCGGTGCCGAGTTGCTGCACATCTTCCCGGTATCCATCGCCACGCATGGGCTGGCACTGAACATCACCGTGCAGAGCTATCGCGACCAGCTCGACTTCGGCTTCATCGCCGGCGCCAACATCATCCCCCATGTGCAGGTGCTCGCCGATATGCTGCCGGACGAATTCGCGCTGCTGCAGGCGGCGTTTGCGCCGCCCGACGCTCTCAAGACAGCAAGCTAGGGACCACCCATCATGATTGAAATGCCCCCGTTGCAGTTCGCCAAGCTGAATGGCATTCGCATGGGATATTACGACGCCGGCCCCATGAGCGACACGCCGCCTGTGGTGCTGTGTCATGGCTGGCCTGAAATGGCGTTCTCCTGGCGGCATCAGATCAAGGCGCTGGCCGCCGCCGGCATTCGCGTCATCGCGCCGGACCAGCGTGGCTACGGCGCGACGTCGCGACCCGACGCCGTCGAGGATTACAGCATCGAGCATCTCACCGGCGATCTCGTTGCATTGCTCGATCATCTCAAGATCGATAAGGCGATCTTCGTCGGCCATGACTGGGGCGGGTTCATCGTCTGGCAGATGCCGCTGCGGCATCGCGACCGCGTCGCTGGCGTGGTCGGCGTGAATACGCCGCACACCGATCGCGCGCCGGTCGATCCGTTGCAGATCTACAGGAAGCGCTTCGGCGAGACGATGTATATCGTCCAGTTCCAGGATCCTGCGCGCGAGCCGGATCGGATCTTCGGCGAGAATGTCGACAAGGCGTTCGACTTCTTCATGCGCAAGCCGATGCCACGCAAACAACCCAATGTTGGCGAAGCGCCGGTCGGTGGAATCGGTGCATCGTCAAAAACCAATCTGGCATTTCCGCAAATGGTGGCCGGCTACGATCCCGCGAAGGACCCGCGCCAGAAGATTCTTTCCGACGAGGAAAAGAAGATCTTCGTCGACGCCTTCAAGGAATCGGGCTTCACCGGCGGCATCAACTGGTATCGCAACATGAGCGCCAACTGGGAGCGCGCCAAAGGGCTCGATCACACCGTGCGCGTGCCATCGCTGATGATCATGGCGGAGAACGACGCGGTGCTGCCGCCCTCCTCCGCCGACGGCATGGAAAACATCATTCCCGACCTGGAGAAATATCTGGTGAAGGACAGCGGTCACTGGACCCAGCAGGAGAAGCCCGACGAGGTCAGTCAGGTACTGATCGACTGGCGACGCCGGCGGTTCGGTTAAGCGCATACGGGCAGGAAAGACTTTTGAAATGACGTCGACCAACAAACTCGCCCCGATCCCGCATCCGCCGAAGAAGCCGGTGGTGGGCAACATGCTGTCGCTGGACGCCAATGCGCCAGTGCAGGATCTGGCGCGGCTGGCTAAGGAGCTTGGGCCAATCTTCTGGCTCGACATGATGGGCTCACCCATCGTGATCGTCGGCGGCCACGATCTGGTGGATGAGCTCAGCGACGAGAAGCGCTTCGACAAGGCCGTGCGCGGTGCGCTGCGCCGGGTGCGCGCCGTTGGCGGCGACGGACTGTTCACGGCGGACACCAAAGAGCCGAACTGGACCAAGGCGCACAACATCCTGTTGCAGCCTTTCGGCAACCGCGCGATGCAGTCCTATCACCCCAGCATGGTGGATATCGCCGAGCAGTTGGTGAAGAAATGGGAGCGCCTCAATACCGACGAGGAGATCGACGTCGTCCATGACATGACGGCGCTGACCCTGGACACCATCGGGCTGTGCGGTTTCGACTATCGCTTCAACTCGTTCTACCGGAGCGACTACCACCCCTTCGTGGAATCGCTGGTGCGCTCGCTTGAAACGATCATGATGACCCGCGGCCTGCCGCTGGAAAGCCTGTGGATGCAGAAGCGCCGCCGCGATCTCGCCGGCGACGTCGCCTTCATGAACTCCATGGTCGATGAGATCATCGCCGAGCGCCGCAAGGCCGCCGAGGCGGCGGACGGCAAGAAGGACATGCTGGCGGCGATGATGACCGGCGTCGACCGCGCCACCGGCGAACAGCTCGACGACGTCAACATCCGCTACCAGATCAACACCTTCCTGATCGCCGGCCACGAGACCACGTCGGGCCTGCTGTCATGTGCGATCTACGCGATGCTGAAACATCCGGAGGTGCTGAAGAAGGCCTATGAGGAAGTCGACCGCGTCTTCGGCCCCGATGTAAACGCCAAGCCGACCTATCAGCAGGTTACGCAGCTTCACTACGTCACGCAGATCCTGAAGGAGTCGCTGCGGCTGTGGCCGCCGGCACCCGCCTATGGCATCGCGCCGGTGCAGGACGAGACCATCGGCGGCGGCAAGTACAAACTCCGCAAGGGCACCTTCGTCACCATCCTGGTGCTGGCGCTGCATCGCGATCCCTCGGTCTGGGGACCCAATCCCGACGCCTTCGATCCCGAAAATTTCTCGAAGGAGGCCGAGGCAGCTCGCCCGATCAACGCCTGGAAACCGTTCGGCAACGGCCAGCGCGCCTGTATCGGCCGTGGTTTCGCCATGCACGAAGCCGCGCTGGCGCTCGGCATGATCCTGCAACGCTTCAAAATGACCGACCACAAGCGCTACCAGATGGTGCTGAAGGAAACGCTGACCATCAAGCCCGACGGTTTCAAGATCAAGGTGCGTCCGCGCCACGATCACGAGCGCGGCGCCTATGCCGGTCGCACGGCTGCAGCTACTGCGGCCGCGCCGCTCGCACCCGTCGCCACCGGCCGCGCGCGGCCGAGCCACAACACGCCGCTGCTGGTGCTGTACGGCTCCAATCTCGGCACTGCCGAGGAACTGGCGACGCGCGTTGCCGATCTCGCCGAGGTCAACGGCTTCGCAACGAAACTCGCACCGCTCGACGATTTTGTCGGCAAGCTGCCGACCGAGGGCGGCGTTCTCATTTTCTGCGCGTCCTACAATGGCGCAGCGCCTGACAACGCCACGCAATTCGTCAACTGGCTAGGAACCGACCTGCCGAAGGACGCCTTCGCCAAAGTGCGCTACGCCGTGTTCGGCTGCGGCAACAGCGACTGGCTGGCGACCTATCAGTCGATTCCGCGCACTATCGACGACAAGCTGCGCGAACATGGCGCGACCAACGCATATGTGCGCGGTGAAGGCGATGCGCGCGACGATCTCGATGGCCAGTTCGAGGACTGGTTCGCGAAACTGCGTCCGCTCGCGGTCAAGGAATTCGGCCTCGACACCGGCTTCGAGCGCAGCGCCGACGATGCGCCGCTCTATCAGATCGAACCTGTCGCGCCGAGCGCGGTAAACACCGTCGTCGCCCTCGGCGGCGTGGTCCCGATGAAGCTCTTGGGCAATCGCGAGCTGCAGAATGGCGCATCGGATCGCTCGACCCGGCATATCGAGATCGAGCTTCCTGCCGGGACCAGCTACCGGGTCGGCGACCACCTCAGCGTGGTGCCGCGCAACGATCCCGCCTTGGTCGACGCCGTCGCGCGCCGCTTCGGCTTCCTGCCGGACGATCAGATCAGACTGCAGGTCGCGACGGGCCGCCGCGCGCAATTGCCTGTCGGCGATGTCGTCTCTGTCGGCCGATTGCTGACAGAGTTCGTCGAGCTGCAGCAGGTCGCCACCCGCAAGCAGATCCAGATCATGGCGGAGAACACCCGCTGCCCGATGACCAAACCGAAACTGCTCTCTTACGTCGGCGACGATCCCGCAGCGAGCGAGCGCTATCGCAGCGAGATTCTGGCCAAACGCAAATCGGTATTCGATCTGCTCGACGAGCACCCGGCCTGCGAATTGCCGTTCCATGCCTATCTGGAAATGCTGTCGCTCTTGGCGCCGCGCTATTACTCGATTTCGTCGTCGCCGCAAGGCGAGACGTCACGCTGCAGCGTCACCACGGCGGTGGTCCAGGGCCCCGCGCATTCCGGCCGTGGCATCTATAAGGGCGTCTGCTCCAACTATCTCAGTGGCCGCCGTGCCGGCGACACCGTGCATGCGATCGTACGCGAGACCAAGGCAGGCTTCCGCCTGCCCGCCGATCCCCTTGTGCCGCTCATCATGATCGGACCGGGAACAGGCCTCGCGCCGTTCCGCGGCTTCCTGCAGGAACGCGCTGCACGCAAGGCGCAAGGTGCTACGCTTGGCCCTGCGCTGCTGTTCTTCGGCTGCCGCCATCCCGATCAGGACTTTCTCTATGCTGAGGAGCTGAAGGGTTTCGCCGCCGATGGTATCTGTGAACTACACACCGCCTTCTCGCGCGGCGATGCGCCGAAGACCTATGTGCAGCACCTCATTGCCCAGCAGAAGGATCGCGTATGGGATCTGATCCAGCAAGGCGCCATTACCTATGTATGCGGCGACGGTGGCAAGATGGAGCCGGATGTGAAAGCGGCGTTGATGGCGATCCAGCGCGAGCGCAGCGGCAGCGATGAGGCTGCGGCGCTGACCTGGATCGACGACCTCGGCACACGCAATCGCTACGTGCTCGACGTCTGGGCCGGGAGCTAGCGAGAGGCTGATACCAGTTCCATTGTCACAATCACTGTCACAAAAGACCGCGTACACTGTCACAATTGCCGTTTGCGCAATCTCTCATTAATCGCTGCGACGATTTGTTTGGTGCATGACGCGGTTGTCACTTTTTCGAAGGGACTTTCCGTGTCATATGTTTGACATGAGCCCACGTTCCGCCCGATCCCCCGAACCGATTGATGTCCCGTACGAGCCGCCACAGCTGGCGCGCGCGAACGGGATCGATATCTGTTTCGATGTGTTTGGCTATTCGGATGCGGAACCCATGGTGATGATCATGGGCCTCGGCGCCCAGATGATCCATTGGGATGACGACTTCTGCCGCGAACTAGCCGCCCGCGGCTTTCGCGTGATCCGTTTCGACAACCGCGATATCGGCCTGTCCTCCAAGATGGCCGGCGGCAAGCCGTTCACTCTGTACGAACTGGCCAAGCTGCGTTTTCTCGGTACGCCCGTCTCCGCCCCCTACAAGCTGAGCGATATGGCGACCGATGTGGTGGCCCTGCTCGACGTGCTGCGCATCCGCTCCGCGCATGTGGTTGGCGCATCGATGGGCGGCATGATCGCGCAGGAAATGGCGATCACTTATCCGGAGCGCCTGCGCTCGCTGACCTCGATCATGTCGACCACCGGCAATCCGCGTCTGCCGCAGCCGAGCCGCGCGGTGTCACTGCTGCTGCTGAAACCCCAGCCGACCGGCTATGAGGCGTTCCTCGAACGTTTCAAGCAGACCTGGCTGTTCCTGCGGGTCGGCAGCTTCCCGGATGACGAAGCGAGGGATCTCGACCGCGCCGAGCGGACCTATGCCCGCGGCCTGAGCCCGGCCGGCGTCGGGCGCCAGCTTCGCGCCATCCTCGCTTCGGGCAGTCGTAAAGAGAGGCTCGCCACGGTCACCGCGCCGACGCTGGTGATCCACGGCAAGATCGATCCTCTGGTGCATCCGGCCGCCGGCCGCGACACGGCCGCGTCGATTCCCGGCGCCAAGCTGATGATGGTCGACCGGATGGGCCACGCTCTGCCGATCTCGATGTGGTCCCTGGTGATCGACGCCATCTCCCGTCATGCGCATGGCGCGAAGCTGCAGCAGCCGCTGCAGGCCAACGCACGCCGCGCGGGCTGAGCCCGCGTCTACTTCTTGTCCTTCGGCCGCGCACCCAGCCCCGCCATGTTGACGAACATCTCCTGAAAGCGCTCGCCCATCTTCGGATCGAACGAGAACCAGCTCTGCATGATGGACTCCGGCGAGAACTTGTCGATATTGTCCATCATCTTCTTCTGCATCTGATCCATCATCGCCGACTGCATCGGCTGCACATCAGGCAGCCCCAGGAATTCGCGCGCCTCGAGCGGCGTGCAGTCCACGGTGACGATCACTTTCATTATCAGCTCCTGAGGCAAACCGGCCGCTCACGCGAACATGGCGACGCAGCGGCAGTATCGCCGCTGACGCCTGCCCGATGCAAGCGATGTGACATTTACATTGCAGTTGCGAGATGTCAGCCGAAACGCTCAGCCGCGAAGGCCTTGGGATCGGTGAACGGCGTGACGCCCGTCACCATGTCCGCGATCAGACGGCCGGTCACCGGCCCCAGCGTGAAGCCATGATGCTGGTGGCCGAAATCGAACCACAGGCCCTTGTGGCGCGGCGCCTTGCCGATCACCGGCAGCATGTCCGGCAGGCATGGCCGCGCGCCCATCCAGGGCTTCGCCTCGACGGGATTGCCGAGCGGGAAGGTCTGCCGTGCGATCGGCAGCGCCCGCTCGATCTGCGCCGGCGTCGGCGGCGCATCGCGGAGCGCGAATTCGGCGCCGGTGGTCAGCCGGATGCCGCGATTCATCGGCGCCAGCAGATAGCCGCGATCGGCATCGAGAACCGGATGGCGCAGCACCGCATTTCCGGATGGCGCCAGATGGATGTGATAGCCGCGCTTGCTCTTGAGCGGGATGTTGTAGCCGAGCGGTCGAAACACCTGATCCGACCATGGCCCGAGCGCGACCACGACATCCCGCGCGACCAGCGCCCCGTTCGGCCCGGCCACGCGCCAGTTGCGATCGCTCTGCTCCAGCGTCCGCGCGTCGGCGGCAATGAAACGCCCGCCTTTGCGGATGAACAGTGCGGCATAGGCTTTTGCGAGGCCGCCGGGATCGGGAACGAAGCCCGGCGACGTCCAGTGGATGGCACCGGCAAAATCGGTGGACAGATTCGGCTCCTGCTCCGCAATGGCGGCGGCGTCCAGAACGTCGCCCGGCACGCCATAGGCGCGATGGCGTTCGAGATCCGCAATGCCTTTCGCCAGCGTAGCCTCGGAGCGAAACGCGTTGATCCATCCCATCCGGCGCAGAAGCTCCGGCACGCCGGCCTCCGCGATCAGGGCCTCGTGCTCGATCAGGCTGCGCTGGATCAGTGGCAGCGCCGCCATCGCACTGCGAAGCGCTCCCTCAGGCGACGAGTTCAGGAAATATCTGACGATCCATGGCAGCATGCCGGGCAGCGCGTTGAGATGATAGTGCACCTCCGGCGCGCGGTTCAGCGCATATTTAAACAGCTTGGTGAGGTCGCGCGGCAGCATATAAGGGAAAACCGAACAGCACTGGATCAGCCCGGCATTGCCATAGCTGGTTTCCTCGCCGGCCTTCTCATGCCGGTCGACCAGCACCACATTGCGGCCACGCGCCTGTAGATGCAGCGCCGCCGACACACCGACCATACCTGCGCCAAGCACAAGCACATCAGCCTTGAGTTCCGCCATTCCTGCTCCGAAATCTTGCCGTTCTGGCGGTCCTGTTAGCGCAGTGTCGTGACCGAATGATGCACGCGCGCAATGCGTAGAATTGCTTATACCCAATCCTAGCAAGGATTACGCCAGCCACTTCATTGTGCAGCGCATAGCTGACAAATGCCGCTTGCGCAGCGTGCAATCTCCGCCAACAATGTGACACTCGCTCAACTGTCGGGCGGCCGCGTGGTGATGCAATCGCGGTTATTGCAATGGAGAAGCTCAGTATGTCGATCCGCCAGACGTTCATTGCCGCCGCTGCATCGCTGATCGCCTTCGCCACAGTTTCTGCCTCCATACTGCCCGCCTCCGCACAAACGCTACGCTATGCCAATCAGGGCGACCTGAAATCGCTCGATCCCTATACGCTGCGAGAGACCACAACGATCGCCCATCACGGCCAGGTCTATGAAGGCCTCGTTGGGCGCGGCAAGGATCTGCAGATCATCCCGGCGCTCGCCGAGAGCTGGGAAACACCGGAGCCGACGCGCTGGCGCTTCCATCTGCGCAAGGGTGTCAAATTCCACAATGGAGACCCATTCACCGCCGATGATGTCGTGTTCTCCGCCGACCGCGTGCGCGCCAAGGGCTCCGACTTCACGACCGTCATTCCAGCCGATGCCAAGGTGCTCAAGATCGACGACTACACCGTCGATTTCGTGCTGACCAAACCCAATCCCATCCTGACGTCGCAATGGGACGTCTGGTACATCATGGACAAGAAATGGGCGGAGGCGAACAATGCCAACGCGCCGACCCCCGCCGCGGCGACCTCGCCTAGCTTCGCGTCGTTGAATGCGAATGGCACGGGCCCCTTCACCATCGAAAGCCATCAGCCGGGCGTGAAGACCGTCTTCAAGGTCAACCCGAACTGGTGGGGCAAGCCCGAGCATAATCTCAAGGAGATCATCTTCACGCCGATCGCTTCTGACGCCACCCGCGTCGCGGCGCTGCTGTCCGGCGAAGTCGATATCATCGAGCCGGTGCCGGTGCAGGACATCGCGCGCGTCAATGGATCAGCCAACGCCGCCGTGATGGCCGGGCCGGAGCTGCGCACCATCTTCCTCGGCATGGACCAGATCCGCGACGAGCTGCTGTTCTCGAACATCAAGGGCAAGAATCCGTTCAAGGACATCCGCGTCCGCGAGGCCTTCTACAAGGCCATCGATATCGAGCTGATCAAGAGCCGCGTCATGCGCGGCCTGTCGACACCATCCGCTTTGATGATCGCGCCGCCGCTGTTCAAGCTCTCCGGCGACTTCACGCGACCGAAATACGACGCCGACGGCGCCAAGAAATTGCTGACCGAGGCCGGCTATCCCGACGGATTCGAAGTCGGCATGGATTGCCCGAACGACCGCTATGTCAACGACGCCGCGATCTGCCAGGCCGTGGTAGGCATGCTCGCGCGCATCGGCGTCAAGGTCACGCTGAACGCGCAGCCGAAGGCGCTGTATTTTGCCAAGGTCTTCAAGACAGGCGGCTTCAACACCTCGTTCTATCTGCTTGGCTGGACACCGGGCACGCAGGATTCGCACAATGTGATGCATGACATCATGGGCTGTCGCGACGATCCCGCGAGCCCGCGCGGCGCCACCAATCTGGGCGGCTATTGCAACAAGCAGTTCGACGCGTTGACGGATCAGGTGCTGCAGGAAACCGACACCACCAAGCGCGACCAGCTCATCAAACAGGCCTATGAGATCGCCGCCAAGGACTGGGCCTATATCCCGCTGCATCAGCAGGCGCTGGCCTGGGGTGTCTCCAAGAAGGTGAAGATCGTGCAGCGCCCTGACAATCAGGTGCTGCCATACTGGGCGGTGAAGCAGGACTAGGCGGCACCAAGCGGAAAGCGAAGGTCACGCATGCTCGCTTTCATCCTGCGCCGCGCCTTGCAGTCCATTGGTGTGATGATCGCCGTCGGCATCATCGCCTTCACCATGTTCCGCTTTGCCGGCGATCCCGTGAACCAGATGGTGGCCATCGACACGACGCCGGCGCAGCGCGCCGAGGTGCGCGCATCGCTCGGCCTCGACGACCCCGTCCCGGTGCAATTCGCGCGCTACTTCATCAATGCCGTGCAGTTCAAGTTCGGCGTCTCCTATCAGTTTCGCCAACCGGTCTCCGCGCTGCTGAAGGAACGCATGCCGGCGACGCTGGAGCTTGCCACCTGCGCCACCGTGATCGCCATGGTGTTCGGCATCCTGATGGGCATCTATTCGGCGCTGCGGAAGGATTCGTTCTTCGCCAAGGTGCTGCAGGCGGTATCGCTGATCGGCATCTCGCTGCCCACTTTCCTGATCGGCATCCTGCTGATCTATCTGTTCGCGGTCACTCTGGGATGGCTGCCATCCTTCGGGCGCGGCGACGTCGTAAAATTCGGCTGGTGGACCACCGGCCTGCTGACGATCTCCGGCCTGAAGGCGCTGATCATGCCGTCGGTAACGCTCGGCCTGTTCCAGATGACGCTAATCATGCGCCTCGTCCGCGCCGAGATGCTGGAAGTGCTGCGCACCGACTATATCCGCTTCGCGCGGGCCCGCGGACTGACCACGCGAGCGATCCATTTCGGCCATGCGCTGAAGAATACGCTGGTGCCGGTCATCACCGTGGCCGGATTGCAATTCGGCTCGGTCATCGCCTTTGCCATCATTACCGAGACCGTGTTCCAGTGGCCGGGCATGGGGCTCTTGTTCGTACAGGCCGTGCAGAATGTCGATATCCCGATCATGGCGGCCTATCTCCTGGTGGTGTCGCTGATCTTCGTCACCATCAACCTGATCGTGGACATCCTCTACACCATCGTCGATCCGCGCTTGCGCGCGACGATCAACCGGCCTGCATGAGGATGTGACATGACCGACATCCCTGCCCCTCGCACACCCTCCCTTCTCGCCCGCGCCATCGACAGCGACATCTTCTATTCGTTCCGCCGCTCGAAGCTCACCATGGTCGCTGCGGTGATCGTGTTCCTGCTGCTGATGATGGCGTTGTTCGCGCCTGTCCTGGTGGTGCAGAATCCGTTCGACCCGGCGCAGCTCGAATTGATCAATTCCCGCATCTCGCCGCTCTGGACGGCGGAGGGCCAGAGGCCATTCCTGCTCGGCACCGACGAGCAGGGTCGCGATATCTATTCGGCGATCCTCTACGGCATGCGGATCTCGCTGGTGGTCGGCGTCCTCGGCGTCAGTTTCGCAGCGGTGCTCGGCATCGGACTCGGCCTGATCGCCGGCTATGTCGGTGGCGCCGTCGACAGCCTGATCATGCGCATCGCCGATGTGCAGCTCACTTTTCCGGCCATCCTGATCGCGCTCTTGATCGATGGCGTCGTGAAGTCGGCGCTCGGCAATCATCTCGATGCCTCGACCACGCTGATCGTGCTGGTGGTCGCCATCGGGCTGAGTTTCTGGGTGCAATATGCCCGCACCGTGCGCGGCTCGGTGATGGTGGAGAAGAACAAGGACTATGTCGCGGCGGCGCAGCTGATCGGCCTGCCCGCCCGCGTGATCATGATCCGCCATGTACTGCCCAATACGATGGGACCGATCCTGGTGATCGCCACCATCAATCTCGCACTCGCCATCATCACCGAGGCGACGCTTTCGTTCCTCGGCTCCGGCATGCCGGACACGATGCCATCGCTGGGCACGCTGATCCGCATCGGCAACAACTATCTGTTCTCCGGCGAATGGTGGGTGATCGCCTTTCCCGGCCTCGCGCTGGCCTCGCTGATCCTGTCGATCAACCTGCTCGGCGACTGGCTGCGCGATGCGCTGAACCCGAAGCTGCAATGATGCCTCACCTCACACAGTGCCCGACATGAGCGTGCCCGTCCTCTCCGTGCGCAACCTGCGCGTCGAATTCGCCAGCCGGCGCGGCGCGCTGCGTGCCATCGACGGTGTGTCCTTCGATATCGCCAAGGGCGAGGTGCTGGGCGTGGTCGGCGAGTCCGGCGCCGGAAAATCGGTGACGGGACTTGCGGCCATCGGCCTGATCGATCCGCCCGGGCGCATTGCGGGCGGCGAGATCCTGTTGTCGGGCCTGCGCATCGACAATCTGCCGGCGGAGGAGATGCGCCGGATTCGCGGCAAGCGCATTGCCATGATCTTTCAGGATCCGCTGACCAGCCTCAATCCGCTGTATCGCATTGGCGACCAACTGGTGGAGACGATCCGCACCCATCTGAACATGAACGAGACGCAGGCACGCAAGCGCGCAGTGGATCTGCTCGCCGAGGTCGGCATTCCCGCGCCTCAGAAGCGCGTCGATGCCTATCCGCATGAGTTTTCCGGCGGCATGCGGCAGCGGGTAGTGATCGCGTTGGCGATCGCGGCCGAGCCCGAACTGATCATCGCCGACGAGCCGACCACCGCGCTCGATGTCTCGGTGCAGGCGCAGATCATCGCGCTGATCAAGCGGCTTGGCCGCGACCATGGCACCGCCGTGATGCTGGTCACCCACGACATGGGCGTGATTGCCGAGACGTCCGATCGCGTGGCCGTGATGTATTCGGGACGGATCGCCGAGATCGGTCCGGTGCTGGACGTGGTGCAGAACCCGCTGCATCCCTATGCCAAGGGACTGATGGGTGCGATCCCGACGCTGACCGGCGACGCGTCGCAGCGGCTGGTGCAGATTCCAGGCTCAATGCCGCGGCTGTCGGCGATTCCACAGGGCTGTGCGTTCAATCCGCGCTGCAGTTTTGCGTTCGATCGCTGTCGGGTGGAGCGACCCGACCCCATCGCCGTCGGCGCGCAGCAGGTCGCCTGTCATCTCTATGATCCCGATCATGTCCATGATCATGCCCATGCGGAGAGCGCGGCATGACAGCACTGGTGCAGGCCCGCAATCTCAAACGCGCTTTCGACGTCTCGAAGCCCTGGCTCAACCGCGTCATCGAGCGCAGCCCGATGGAGTTTCTCAAAGCCGTCGACGGCGTGTCGTTCGAGATCAAACGCGGCGAGACTTTTGCGCTGGTCGGCGAATCCGGCTCGGGCAAGAGCACGGTGGCCCGGATGGTGGTCGGGCTGCTGCCACCGACATCCGGCGACGTCATCATCGACGGCGTGTCGATGAGCGATCCCGGCCAGGCCGGCGCGCGAAGACTGCTGCGCAAGCGCATCCAGATGATCTTTCAGGATCCCTATGCGAGCCTCAATCCGCGGCTGCGCGTCGACGCCATCATCGCCGAACCGATCCGCGCCTTCGATCTCATTCATGGCGAGCGCGACATCCGCGCGCGGGTCGGCGAATTGCTGACGCTGGTGGGCCTGCATCCCGACGACGGGCAGAAATATCCGCACCAGTTCTCCGGCGGCCAGCGCCAGCGCATCGCGATTGCCCGCGCACTCGCATCGGAGGCCGAGTTCATCGTCTGCGACGAGCCGACCTCGGCGCTGGATGTCTCGGTGCAGGCGCAGATTCTCAACCTGATGCGCGAGCTGCAGGACAAATTCGGCCTGACCTATCTGTTCATCAGTCACAATCTTGCCGTGGTCAGGCACATGGCCGACCGGATCGGCGTGATGTATCTTGGCCGGATCGTGGAGATCGCGGAAGGGCGCGAACTCTTCCGCGCGCCGCGCATGCCCTATACGCGCATGCTGCTCGGCGCAGTGCCGGATCTGGCCATGTCAGGCCGCGCCCGCATCGCGGTCTCCGGCGAGATTCCGAATCCGATCGATCCGCCATCGGGCTGCACGTTTCATCCGCGCTGTCCTGAAGTTTTCGATCTCTGTCGCAAAGTCGTGCCGGATCTGGTCGACGGCGTCGCCTGTCATGCGGTCAACAAACTGATCGCGCCACCGGCCAACGCCATTCCCGCCGCGCGGCGATAGTTGCGATCAGAGCACACTCAGATCAGAGCGCCTGAAACGACAACGCGGCAGGCACTGCAGGGTATCGGCAACAGACCCCCACAGCACCCACCGCGAAATCATTCAGCCGACAATGTCGGCTGCAAGATCGATCCGGCAAGATCACTGCGCATGAACGTCAGCGCGTCTCCGGACCCGATCCGATTAATCTTCTGCCGGCTCCTCGCCGTCACCGCCGTCTTCGTCACGCTCGACGGGACCGGCGAGGATCTGCTCGGCGATCAGACCGGAATTCTGCCGGATCGAGGCTTCGATCTTGGCGGTCATGTCCGGATTGGCCTTGAGGAAGGCCTTGGAATTCTCGCGACCCTGGCCGAGGCGCTGGCTGTCATAGGAGAACCAGGCGCCGGACTTCTCGACGATGCCAGCTTTCACGCCGAGATCGAGGATTTCGCCCATCTTGGAGACGCCTTCGCCATACATGATGTCGAATTCGACCTGCTTGAAAGGCGGCGCCAGCTTGTTCTTCACGACCTTGACGCGGGTCGAATTGCCGACCACTTCGTCGCGCTCCTTGATCGCACCGATGCGGCGGATGTCGAGACGGACCGAGGCGTAGAATTTCAGCGCATTGCCGCCGGTGGTGGTTTCCGGCGAGCCATACATCACACCGATCTTCATGCGGATCTGGTTGATGAAGATCACCATCGTATTGGATTTGTTGATCGAGGCGGTCAGCTTGCGCAGCGCCTGGCTCATCAAGCGAGCCTGCAGGCCGGGCAGCGCGTCGCCCATTTCGCCTTCGAGTTCGGCGCGCGGCACGAGAGCAGCCACGGAGTCGATGATCAGCACGTCCACCGCGCCGGAGCGCACCAGCGTGTCGGCGATTTCCAGCGCCTGTTCGCCGTGATCCGGCTGCGAGATCAGGAGTTCATCGACATTGACCCCCAGCTTGCGGGCATAGACCGGGTCGAGCGCGTGTTCGGCGTCGATGAAGGCGCAGATGCCGCCCTTCTTCTGGGCTTCTGCGGCGCAATGCAGCGCCAGGGTCGTCTTGCCCGAGGATTCCGGTCCATAAATCTCGATCACGCGGCCCTTGGGCAGCCCGCCGACGCCGAGCGCGATATCGAGGCCGAGCGAGCCCGACGAGATCACCTCGATATCCATCGACCGGTCGTTCTTGCCGAGCTTCATCACCGAGCCCTTGCCGAACTGGCGCTCGATCTGAGAGAGCGCGGCCGACAGGGCCTTGGTCTTGTCCATGGAGGATCCTTCAACGATACGCAGGGCAGTCGGAGTGGTAGCCATTGATCTAGCTCCTTATGAAGGGATTCGCGACAGGACAAACGGCAAGTGCCAAAGGATGGCGGCGCTGTTCGGGTTGAAAATAACGTACCCTATCTGTTCTATGTTCGCAATATGTTCTTTTAAAAATTTGGGTACTGGCCTGTTGGCCACGACGGACCTCGACACAAACAAGGGTAAGAGCAGCGGTGACGGCGGTGGTGATGATGGGTTGAGCGATCTGGGCCTAGATCCTTTGCTGGCCGCGCTATTGAGAAAAATACCATCGACTGAAAAGGGGTGGCCTGCGGCGCAACGCATTCGATGGTTCCGAACGTTCGCTATGAACGTCTCTCAGATCTACGACGGCGACGAGGGAAGTCTGGTCGAGATGAAAATCACCTTAGATGACACCATGGAATGAAAGAGGCCGCCCACTGAGGCGGCCTTGGAACCATGTTCACGGTCGGAGAACTACGGCGCTTGGGGGTTATCTTCAGGGCGCGAAGAAATGGAGGGCGATGGCGGCCAAAATGCCCACGCCAATGGCAATTGCTGCCCCATAGCGTGAGTTCGGCCAAGCCAAGCCCGTAATCGTGAGCAGCCCAGCCTCTACGACGAGTTTGAGAGCGTTGGCCATCATGCCCATCAATATGGACCCAACCGGGCTAAATTCAAATCAGGCCACCGTGAATTTCGGCCAGTACCAAAATTTGCGGTAATTCAAGGCGGGAAGTCAGCCCGCGACTGACGACGGACCACTTTGGACTTGACCCTGACCCGCCCTAACCGGCGGGTTTTTCTTTGCCGGGCTGCTTCGCGCGAAGTCCTGCCAAAATCTCGGACTCCCAGCGGCGATGGTGCTCTAACTGCACTAGCTGATCGCCAGAGGCGATTTATCTGACAGCCACGAACATACCGCGGCTGGAACTGCTCCGACCAGCCCAACCATCAGGACTGGCCATAACTCGTCTGATCCTCCCGACATGGAGAGCACAATCAAGACTGCAGCTAGTGCTGCCGTGACCGCCGTTCCCATAACTCGGAGTGGCTTTGCGGAAAGCGCCCAATCGACCCAAGCCAACAGCAAGGCCGGGATAATCGCGATCGCGTACGCCATCACCATCCAATCGAGAAGATTCTTAAACCCATCGGGCGCCGTGAACACGACCAACGCAAGAGGCGGAAAGAGAGCCAAGAATATCAGAAAGCGCTTCATCCACCTTGGTCTGTCTTCGAAGGGATTTCGTTCAACTGGCCTGTTTCCGACCGCAGTGGCCTAATTTGAAAACAGCAGCGGTCTGATTTGGATATATATTATCCATCGTAGCCTGTTTCACGAATTCGAACTGACCGAAGTCGCGCCATGCCCTTCTCTGCATTCCTGGCCCGAATTAAAAAACTCATTCTTATCGATGAGTCTGAACACTACGCTGCCATCGAGCGTGGCTTTCGGGACGGCTCGTTGCATCAGCCCGTCAACCCGATGTCGGATGCCGAGCTGGCCAAGGCCATAGCCGAGTTCACGAAGACGCAACCTTCGGCCGGAAGCATCAAAATCCTGGGCGGGCGCTTCAATCCAAAGAAGTAAGGCCGCCGATTTGGCTTTTGGCACAAAGTACACAGGACTTTCCCGGAGGCAGACTTATAGTGAGTTCCCCGAAACTGAGGGGCACGCCATGACAAAAGACCACGTTTATAGCGCGTTCGTCATCGCGATTGGCCTAATCCCCGTCGCGATAGTCGCAACCCTCGTGTTCACAAAGTAAGGCCGCCTCAGGCGGCCTCTTTCATTCGGTACTGGCCTGTTCCCGCTGCAATGGCCTAGTTCGAAAACGACAGCGGCCCGATTGGGACTCATCGAGCCACTTTTGAACCTTCCTGCGCGCTTCCCGCACAACAGGATGTCCGCATCGCTCATGCGTTCAATCCGACATGGGAAGGTCACACGCCGTGAAGACGATCGCGCTGCTCTCCGTCGCTGCCCTGTTGCTCGTCGAACTCAGCGGCGCGATGCCCAGGTCGAGCGTGGGCGGCCCGCTGACCATCATGCTGATCATGTTTATCGCCATGCTGGCGGTGGGAATTCACGAGGCCTGGACAAAGAAGCGCGGCCCGCTTGGATGGATCGCGAGCATTGTCGCTTCGGTCATCGGCGGCTTCGTGGCGGCGAGCTTGGTCGGCGTGGTCATGGACATGATAGGCCCGCACCTGCACCTGAACGGGTCGCTCGCGTCCACGCAACCTCCTCTGCTCTATATCTCGCTCGCAGGCATGGCGATCCTCACGGTGCTCGGATCATGGATCACGCTGCAGATCCCAGGCTGGTTCCTGAAGCGCAGCGAAGCCCCCCGTAGCGGTGCATGAGGCGGATCACCCTTCATTGAACCTTCGTGCAGCTTTCCTGCACAACAGGGTATGAAGTCAGCGAGTGAAATCCGATGAACAGAAATCAGCGCATCGTCGTGGTAACAGCACTCTGCGTGATCGCAACCGTGCTGGCATTTACATTTCTCGTGTGGTCACACGGGCACATATCCAACGCCGCAAAATTTGTCGTCTTCTATACGAACACCGATTCCCATTACCCCGGCCTCGTGAAATATTGGGGCATCTATATTCGGCACGGTCTTGCCGGGTACCTGCTCGGTCTGATTGCGCCCATCTGCCTTCTGGCGATCGCAGCATTCGTTGCCCTGGGCAGGCCTTCATCGACCGGTTTGGGAACGTTGCCAAGGTAAGGCCGCCTCGGGGCGCGGCCTCTTTTGATCAGTGCGGCGGTTTGAACGGGCCGGCCGCCCGGGTCACCCAAGGCAGGCAAGTCCGGTCACCGCAAGCGGCGGGCCGGCACACTCTGGACAGTTCCCTGCCACCACTTTAGAACGCTTCTAGCCAGGGAGCGTGGATGCCCAAGCCAAAGAAAACCGCCGCCGAACTTCAGAAGATCATTCGAGAAGCCGCCGCAATCGCCGGGCCATGGCCCAAGAACATGAGCGTGATCATCTATTCGCTGGATGACAGCTGGCGCGTCATCGTCAGTTACTCGGATCCGGCACAAACCCCTTTTCGCGACAGGTTGATGGAAATCTGCCGGGGTCTCGCCCATTTCTACGATCTGGACGAGCCAGCCTAGAGTCGCCCGGCGCCGCGCTCCGAGCCTGCCCATGTCACCTGTGCCTTATCCCGCGAGATGCGTTTCGCGCGTGGCGATCAGCTCGCGGATCGGTTGCGCGATCGGCACCGGGCGATGCGTCTTCTGATCGGTATTGACCCAGACGATCTCGCCCGTCGCAAACAGATCGTCGGCTGCGCGCGCGAAGATGCCGAGCTCGAACACCAGACTGGAATTGCCGATCCGCGCCACGCGCGCGGCGACGTCCAGCTCCTGATCGAACAGGATCGGCGCCTTGTATTCGATCACCGATTTGACGACGTGAAAGTCGACGCCGCTTGCCTTGGCATCGGCAAACTGGTCATAGCCGAGCGCACGAAAATATTCGGTGATGGTCGTGTCGAAGTAGGTGAGATAATGCGCGTTGAAGACCACGCCCTGGCCATCGATTTCGGAATAGCGCACCCGAAACGGGTGGAAGAACCAGAACCGGTCGCGCGACATATGCCCCTCGCCTATGACGGCGGCTTCGATCTCCGCCCTGATGCTCCCTAGCCTCTCTTGCGCAGCGAAGCCAGCCGCCGCGGGGAGACGTCATGCCGCGGTTTATGCGCGCCTGATGGCTTGCAGCACGATGAAGATGTGCGACGCCGCGATGATGACCGAGGCCAGCACCAGTCCGAGCTCCGCACCATGAACCTTCTCCGGCACGAATGTCGGCGCCGTCCATATGATCAGGCGCACCGCCAGCATGAAGATCACCATGCCCCACAGCGCGATGTGCTTCGGCGCATCCCATGTCGGCTTGCCGTCGAAGCCCCATTGCATCGCGATCCGCGCATGCGGGATGCGCGGCGCGAGATAGAGATTGCAGCCGATCATCACGACCAAGGCACATGCAAATACGAGGTCGGCTGCCAACATCATCTCTCCTTACAAGCGAACCGGCGGCGGCGCCTTGCGTCATGCCGAAGCGGAACGGACCCGTCATATAGCGACGGCGCCGGCCTTTCTTGATCGTCAACCCAGAGCTGCATCAGATTCCGAGATCGGAACCCTACGCGAAGCGGATCGTCGCCAAAAAAACCGTTTATTTGCCGCAAATTTTGCACATTTCTATCGACGCGCGGAACAAGTTGGTCTAGCGGTATCATCGTCTTACAGCAACCTCAGGTGCTGCAGGCCATATACGCGCGCGCCAGCTGTGGTCGTTTCCCGTGACTCGATTTTTCTTTCATATTATCGCCGAAAACACGTTCCTCGACGATGAAGGGACGAGCTTCAAGGACGATCAGGAAGCGATGCTGCACGCACGTCAGCTCGCCCTGGAGATGGTGCGCACCATCGGCACGATGAAGGGCGCGATCGTCGTCGAGAATGAAGACAGCGGCGGATTGTTCGAAGTGCCGCTGTCCTGGAGCAACTGACACAGGCGAATGTATCAGCGGCCGCGCGCGGGCTTCAGTCCATTTGCGCGCCCGGCGGCACGAGCCGCCGATGCCACGATCACCGCCTGATCAATTCGTAGCGCTGCCAGTCTTGGTGCGCGGCTGTTTCGCGGGCGCAGCCGCCTTCGGCGCATCGCTGCGCACGTTGCCCCAGGGGTCTGCGGAAGCCTTGGTGTCGGGAATCTTGCGCAGCGACTCGCGATACGCCTTCTCGGTGATCGCGTCCTGTTCCTTCTCCTCCGCCGACTTGCTCTTCACCTCCGGCATCAGATTCATCATCTGCGCGGCGGCCGGTCCG
This sequence comes from Tardiphaga sp. 813_E8_N1_3, assembly GCF_051811025.1. Lineage (NCBI taxonomy): Bacteria > Pseudomonadati > Pseudomonadota > Alphaproteobacteria > Hyphomicrobiales > Nitrobacteraceae > Tardiphaga > Tardiphaga sp. 813_E8_N1_3. The sequence continues at coordinate 1,589,805 of NZ_JBPWQE010000001.1, read as the reverse complement.
GTCAGAAGCGCGAGCGCTGCGACGACGCTGAATAACTTGAGGGATCGTTTCATGGCACCAAAGCTCCGTGAATTTCCGAGGCGTTATACCACTGGCCATTCGGGCACGCCAAGCGCCTGACGCAGGGCACCCCGTCGTGCCTCACGCAGGTTGAAACCTTCGGAAACCGGAAATCCGGGATGCCCGGGCGCTGACCCGGACCGGAGCCTAGTCGCCCAGCACTTTCTCCGCGGCCGTCACAATGCTGATGGTCGGGTGCGCTGCGCAATAGGTGCCGAACTTCTTGGCGTTCTCGACGAACACTTCGGTGTCGATGATCGCATCGTCCGAGTCGCCCTTGTACCAGCCGTCCATCCAGGTCAGCACCATCTTGATCTCGTCGGGGCCCGACTCGACGAATTGCTTGCAGGACATCGTGGACAGATCAAGCACGACAGCCTGGGCCGGCGCGGCAGAGAAGATGGCAGCAGCAGTCAATAACGCGGAGGCGAATTTCATCATGGTCCCCTTCCCCGAAAAATGACGCCGGCCGATGGCTCGCCCGAGCGTTCAACAGCCCAACGGTATCATGGAGCCAATTTCTTTGATCTGATGGTTTTATGAAATTTTCTGATCGTCCAGAACTTCACGAAGGATGAACGGCCGGGTCCGAATCTCTGCGATCGGCTTTATCGGCCGGCAAGATCGCGGTGCTAGACATGGCGCATCCAGACGATGCGGACGACGACCATGATCGAGAAACGAACGGCTCCACGACACCGGGTTCTGAAGCGCGGCACGCTGGCCTTTGGCGGCGGCGGTATCGATTGCACCGTCCGCAATCTCTCGGCCTCCGGCGCGCGTGTCGATATCGCAAGCCCGCTCGGCCTGCCGCAGAATTTCATGCTGGTGATCGAGGCGGATCAATTCATCCGCCGCTGCCGGCCGGTGTGGAACAACGACCGCCAGCTTGGCGTGGCGTTCGAGTAGGCGCGCCCGTCAGTAGCGCCCGCGGCCGCCATAGTTGCCGCCGCTGTAACCGCCATAGCCTCCGCCGCCGTAATAGACGCGCGGCACCGGCTCGTAATAGACCGGCGGCGCACGGCGGATGATGACCTCCTCCTCGACGATCTCGCGGCTGCGCCGCGGCGGTGACGACGGCTTGTCGGCGCGCTTCTTCGCAGGTTCGGTGGTTTTCTCGGCCTTCTTCGACGCAGGCGCTGCTGCGGGCGGCGTGCCGCACGGGCATGTCGGGCCCGGTCCGGCCAATGCGACATTGGTCGGCGTATTCGCCGCCGCGTCCGGCACCGGCTTGTTGCGCGTGCGCTCCTCGAGCTTCTGCGCGGTCGATGTCAGATCGCTGTCGGGATATTTCGCCAGGAAGTCGCGATAGGACGGCGCGGTATTGGTAATGACGGCATTATTCCACGCCACCATCTTGTAGTGACGGTCGAGCCATTCCTTCGCCTGCGGTCCCAGCGGCGGCTCGGCATAGAGGCCGACAAAGGCCTCATAGGCTTCCACCGAACCGTCCGAGACGATCAGGTTGTTGGCGTCCTGCACCGGCTTGCCCTGCAGCTCCTTGCGCCATTGATCGACGGTCTTCTTGGTCACCGCAGGCTTGGCGCCGGCATCCCCACCAAAGAAGCGGAAGTCATTGACCAGCGACGAGCTCTCCCACGGCGTCTGCCGGCCTTCAGTGGCCTGATTGACCGACAGCCGCACGCGCTTGAACGCATCCTCGATCGGCAGGCCCGGCTCGCGGCCGGCCTTCAGCAGCGCCGTGGTATAGGGGCTGTTGCCGTCCTTGCCGTCTTCGGCTTCGGCACCGGGCGACGTGGAGAATGACAGCAACGTGCCGGGCGAGCCGAATTTCACATCGACCTGGGCAAGGCCGCGGCCGGTGGTCTTGCTGATGGCCGGAAACGGATTGTTGCGGCAGGCATCGAGCAGGATGATGCGGCTCTTGCTCGGCACGGATGTCAGTGTGTTCAGGATGTCGTTGAGGCGCACCGCCTGCAGCGGAATATCGGCTTCGCGCTTCGGATCGATATCGACCGGCACCAGATAATTCTCGCCGTCGATCTGCAGACCGTGCCCGGCATAGAACACCAGCGCCACCGTGTCGGGGCCCTTGGCCGATACAGTCGCGGCGAAACTAGCGATCTTGCCGCGCAACTCGTTCTGCGACAGATCCGTCGCCGACTGCACCTCGAAGCCGGCATCGCCAAGCATCTGCGCCATGGCCTTGGCGTCATTGACGGGATTGGGGAGCGGCGCGATGGACCGGTAGGAGGACTGCCCGATCACCAGCGCCAGACGACTCTCCGCCCATGCGGTTTGCGAGCCGAGCATCACCGTGGCTGCAACGATCGCGTTGCGAATGACAGGACAAACCATCGAACACTCTCCCCGACCAGGCCGGTTTGCGCGACGGATAATTCCCCGCCTGATTCAAATGAAATCAGGATGGCCGTACGCCAACAATGCGACGGCCTGCCGCTGCCCAATTTGGTCGCTGTCAAAGCAAGCGCGGTTCACGGGAACCGCGCGCGGCATGTGCTGTTCGAAGACTACTTTTTCTTCGCGGTCGTTGCAGGCGCGGGAGCTGGCGCGACGCCGCCCCATGGATCATATTTTTCCTTGGGAGTCGGAACGCGCTCCAGGGCGGCCTTGTAGGCCTTTTCGTCAATCTTCGGCTTTTCGGGCGCTGGCGCATGATCGGCGCCGCCGCGCTTGCCGCCGCCCATCTGTGCGTTCGCCGGCGCAGCCAGAAGCGCTACTGCCGCGATCGCCAATACCAATGCTCTCATCATGGGTCCCTCCGGCGCCTTGATAGCCTGACGTATGGGCCATTTTCCAGCCCCAACATGGCGAGGCCGCGACCATCGACCGCAGGTCTGCCCACCCTCGAAACGCGCGAATACTCCGGCACCCGCCACCCCCGCCGGCCCATATCCGCTGAAAACACAGGCTTTTCAGCGACCGTTTGGTGAACGATCGGTTGCACATTCCCGTCAAATTTCGCGTTCGGAAAAACCGGATATTCGAATGTTTCTCCTAGTCTCCGCAGACAGCAATGGAGAAGCGGCCTGCGCCGCCTTCCTTGCGACGGGGATCGGGGACGTGGTCGACATTGCAAATCCAGCCGGCATGCATGGCAGCAGAGCGACGGGCGCCGGGATGACCGCGGCGAACCGCCCAGCGCCTGCGCCCGATGCACTTGCGCCGCTCGCGGCAATCGCGCCCGAGCCATGGCGTGCTCTCGCGCAGCAGGCCGTCGAGCCGAACGGCTATTATCTCGCCGATTGGGAACTGGCCGTAAATGCATCCGCGCGCGGCCGCACCGATGTCGCCGCGCTCAGCGCCTGGACAAGCGACGCTGGAACGCCCTGCTTGATCGGGCTGCTGCCGGTGATCACCGCGCGGCGCGCCTATCGCATTCCTCTGCCGGCACTGGTCAGCGCCGATCCCTATGGGACGCTCTCGACGCCGCTGCTCGATCGCGACATGGCGCCTGATGCTGTGACGCGCCTGCTGGAACAGGCCCGCAAGGCCGGCGCGCATGCGCTGATCCTCGAGAACGTCTCGCTCGACGGCGCCGCAATGCAGGCGATCCGCAAGTCGCTCGCCATGCAGGACCTGGCGCCGCGCATCCTGCAATCCCACGCCCGCGCCTGCCTCGATGCCACGCGCGATGCCGATGACCTGCTGCGCGATGCGCTCGGCGCGAAGAAGCTGAAAGAACTGCGCCGCCAGCGCAATCGTCTCGCCGAACATGGCGATGTGACATTCGAGATCGCGCGCACGCCGGCGGAAATCGCTGCGACCATCGACACGTTCCTGACGCTGGAAGCGAGCGGATGGAAGGGCAAACGCGGCACCGCCCTGATGCAGGATGCCGGCGACAGTGCCTTCATCCGCAGCGCCACCAGGGCGCTCGCCGAACACGGCCAATGCGAGATCGTCACGCTGCGCGCCGGCGAGACCCCGGTCGCCTCCGGTGTGCTGCTCAGGCATCTCGATCGTGCCTTCTATTTCAAGCTCGGCGTCGACGAGCGCTTCGCCAAACTGTCCCCCGGCGTGCAGCTCACGCTCGACGTGACGCGGCATCTCTGCGCCGATCCCGTGATTGCAAGCGCCGACTCCACGGCCAATGCCGGTCACCCGATGATCGACCCGATCTGGCGCGGCCGCCTTGCCATCGGCGACGTGCTGATCCCGCTGCGCAAGCACGACCCGCTCGTCGCGCTCATCCACGGCGCGCTGACCCTGCGTCGCTCTATCCGCGAGCCGCTGCGACGCGTGGCCCGCTCCATCCGCAACCGCCTCCGCTAGATATCAGGGGTTCAACCATGAACGCAGCTACTGACGTCGCGCCGGTGATCTCGGCCGCCAATCAATCGCTCAAGAACGATTTTCCGTTGAAGCCGTTCGCCATCAGGCACAAGCTCGCCGGACATCCGCTGCTGACGCTGCCGCGCATCGCGCAGCTCGCATCCGAACTACCCCGCGATCTCATCGAATATAATTCGGGCAAGGTCGCGATCAGCCAGGACCCCGACGCGATCCCGTCGGTAGATCTCGATCCCGTTGAGGTGGTCAATCGTATCGAGACTGCCGGTGCCTGGATGGTGCTGAAGCGGATCGAGAACTCGCCCGAATATCGCCAGTTGCTCGAAGACACGTTGCTGTCAGTGGCCCGCGCCCGCGGCTTCAACAGCCTGCTCGATGCCGGCTTCGAACAGCTCGAAGGCTTCCTGTTCGTCTCCTCGCCGAATTCGACCACGCCGTTCCATCTCGACAGCGAAGACAATTTCTTCGTCCAGATCCACGGCGAGAAGTTCTTCACGATCTACGACAACAACGACCGCGCCATCGTCTCCGACGACGAGATTGAGCGCTCGATGACCAAGCACCGCAATCTCAAATTCGATGACAGTTTCGCACCGCGCGCGGTCGAGTTTCACATGTTCGATGGCGACGGTTGCTACGTGCCCTATCAGTGGCCGCACTGGGTGCGCACCGCCGGCTCGTTCTCGATCTCGATGGCGATCACCTGGAAGACCAAGGAAGTGCGCCGTGTCAACGACCTGCACTTCTTCAACTCGATGCTGCGCGGCATCGGCTTCCCGCAGAAGCCACCGGGGCAGCAGCCGGTGCTGGATATGCTGAAGCTGGCCTTCTACCGGACCGTCACCACGGCGATCAAGCCGCTGCGCTCGTCACTAGCGATGCGCAAACTGCTGCGCCGCATCGCACTCGGCAAGAAGGCGAATTACTATCTGAAGGGCGCGTAAAGCGCCCTATTCCGCCGCCTCTGCGTTCACTTCCGCCGACACCTGACGGATCGCGCGCGCAAGCTTCTCCGCATCCTGCGCACCGGACACCGCATATTTGCCGGCGAAGACGAAAGTCGGCACGCCGGAAATGCCCTTGTCGGCGGCTTCCTTGGCGTTGCCGGAAATCAGTTCGACATCCTCGTCGGTGGCGAGGCGCTTGCGGATCTCATCCGCATCAAGCCCGACGTCGGCCGCGGCCTTCACCAGCGTCTCGCTCTGGGTGAGATCGCCACCATCGCGGAAATACAACTCCATCAGACGCTGCTTGACCTCGGCCGACTTGCCGGAGGCTTCGGCCCAATGGATCAGCCGGTGGCAATCGATGGTGTTCGGCTGGCGCTTCACGCTGTCCGGGCGATAGGTCAACCCTTCCTGCTCGGCAGCATCCACAACGCGGCCCGCAATGCCTTTATAGGCTTCCACCGATCCGAATTTCGTTTCCAGATAGGTCGAGCGATCGATGCCCTCGCGCGGGATCCACGGATTGAGGAAGAACGGCCGCCAATTGACATGCACCGGCACGTCGGAAGCCAGCGCCAGCGCATTCTCGATGCGGCGCTTGCCGATATAGCACCACGGGCACACGACGTCGGAGACGATATCGATCTGAAGCGACTTGACGGTGCTCATGGGCGGGCTCCCTGTATTTGTTCCGCCCACAAATAGGCGTCATGGACATCACGGACAAGGCCGTTAGTTCCCGTTTGAAGCGATCTCCCGGAGCCTGGTCGCCGTAAGGTCATCCGCCGGAAAGAACGTCTCGATGGCGATTTCCGACAGGGTGATATCCAGCGGCGTACCGAAGGTCATGGTCGTCGACATGAAGCTCAGCACATCGTCGCCCAGCCTCATTCGGAACGGCACGACGACGCTGTCAGCCGCGATCGACGCCGACCGCGCCGGGACGGGATAGGTCTTCAATTCCTGATACAGCTTGAGCAGCTCCGGATCGGCCGTCGCCTCGCATTGCCGGTGCAGACGCTCCAGCAGATGCGCGCACCATTCGCCGAGATTGACGGTGCGTGATGCCAGCCCCTGCGGATGAAAGCTCAGCCTGAGCACGTTGAGCGGCGGCGCCAGCAATTCAGGTGGGATGCCTGACAGCAGCGGCATCACCATTCGGTTGGCGGACACCAGATTCCAGTGCCGATCGACCGCCAGCGCCGGATTGGGCTCATGCGCCTTCAGCACGAGGTCGATGGCCTGACGCGCCGAGGTCAGCGCCGGATCGTCCAGCGCCCGCTGCGGAAAGGCCGGTGCGAAGCCTGCGGCCACCAGCAAGACATTGCGCTCGCGCAGCGGCACGTCGAGCCGCTCGGCCAGCCGCAACACCATCTCGCGCGAGGGCGAGGCGCGGCCGGTCTCGAGGAAACTCAGATGACGCGTGGAAATCTCGGCATCGCCGGCCAGATCGAGCTGGCTCAGGCGGCGGCGTTGCCGCCATTCGCGCAAATGATGGCCGATCCCGGCGGGCCGGGATGTTGCGGAGGACGCTGCTAGCTGTGTGCTCATGGCAAAAAGCTAACACGCGAATTTCGCAGCTTCCATGACCTCACAGGTAATCGATTTGGCTTCGCGGCGCCGTCATGGTCGGGACATTCCCAACGACCAACCGAAGGATGACGACCATGATCAATCCCTCTCTCCTGCTCCGCCGCGCCATCCAGATCGACGCCGTCGTCAGCGGCGCCATGGCGCTGCTGCTGACCTTTGCCGCGGCCATGCTGGCGCCGCTGCTGCATCTGCCTGAAGCACTGCTGCTGGAATCCGGCCTGTTTCTGATCGCCTATGCGGCGCTGGTCGGCTGGCTCGGCACCCGCGTGAGCATGTCGAAGCTGCTGGTGCTAGTCATCATCATCGGCAATGCGCTGTGGACGCTGGGCAGCATCGGCCTGCTGTTCTCGGGCGCGGTGACGCCGAACCTGCTTGGCCAGATCTTCGTGGCCGCGCAGGCGATCGCAGTCGGTGTGTTCGCGGAGCTGCAATATATCGGGCTGCGCCGGAACGCAGCGGCACAGGCGGCTTAAGCCCCCTTGCTCTTGGTCTTGCCGGTCTTCGCCTTGCTGGCCTTGGTCGCCGCGGAGGTCTTCTTTTTTGCGGCGGCCTTGGTCGTTTCGGCTTTGCCCGAAGCAGCCTTGCCGGAAGACTTGGCCTTCTTGGCCTTGGCTTTCGCCCTCTTGGCCTTCGCCTTTTCTTCCTTCTTCAGCGCCTTGCGCTCGGCCTTCTCCTTGGCCTTCAGCTTCTCGGCACGTGCCTCGGCGCGCTTCTTCTTGCGCTTCTTCTCGCAGGAATCGCACTTGCAGCCGATTGGCTTCAGGTATTCCTTGAAATACTCCGTGCCGTAATCGTAGTTGATCTCTTCGCCCGGCTCGATCTTCTTGATCGAGCGGATGACGATCTTCTTCTTTGTTGCGTTGACGTCGGACTCGGCGTTCGGCTTGCAGGCGTGGTTGATATAGCGCGCGACGTTCTTGCGGATCGAGCCGTCGACGGTCCAGCGCTTGCTGATCTGGAACAGGTACTTGTTCTCGATCGCGTCGTGCTTCTCGTTCTTCGAATCCAGCAAAGGCCCGAAGTATTGGACGATCTTGACGCCCTTCTTGATCGGCTGGGTGGCGAAAAGACCGAGACCGGTTTTGGAACGGCCGATGCGATATGGCTTGGCGGAAGTCGAGGCGGGCATGGGATGAGGAACTGACGCTGCTGGAGACAAAATGAAGGCTGACCAAGCTGTCTAGCGCGATTCAACCAGCCCTGTCAGCCGCTTCCGTTGAACCTTCCCCAGCTTGTGAACGTCAAAGCGTCGTCACCTATTTGTCCGGATGCCTTCGCATGCAACGATTTCCCGCTTTCGCCGCCGCTCTGGCAGCCATCATCTCCGCCACATCCCTTGCGGCGGCCAGCGACATCACGAGCATATACAGCTCCACGGCGGCGAAGGATTGCCGCAAGATGCCCGTCGCAGCCGGCGAAGTCGATGCCGATGACAGCGCCCAGTGGACCTGCCGCGGGCCTGCCGGCCTCGTTGTCGTGAAGACCGAAGGCGATTTGCGCGAAACCATCACCGTCGGGCGCACGGTCAAGGCCGCCGAGGACGAACCAGCCGCGTCACAAGGCTTTGCCGCCTTCAATTCAACCACCGACACGATCGAATGGCGTCTCAGCGGCGGCAAGCCATTTGCGATGATCCAGCGCTGGCATGTGGCCATCGGCGATGGCAGCCAGTCCAAGGGAGCGCCGAAAACCAGACAGGTACTGGTCGTGACACGGCTGCCGCCCGGCGCGGTGTGTCATGTCGCCCATATCGATGTATCAGCCAATCCGGATGCCAACGAGGTCGCGCGCAAGGCCGCCGACAAGCTGGCGCGCGGCTTCGATTGCAGCAAGGGCAAGGTCAGCGTGGCCGGCATCGGCGACCGCGCCACGGCGCTGGCGATGGCATCGCGCTAGGCGGTCTTGTTGATTTTGCGATAGCGCTACCGCATCGGCTGGCCCTAGGCGAAGAGTTTCGCTATTTCGGCGCTTCCATCGCCTTGGCGACAGTAATCTTCAGCATCTCGACGAACAGCTTCTCTGCGTCGGTGCCATCAGGCAAGCGGCGTAGGATGTCGGTGAGGCGGCCATCGAGGGTCAGCATGGTGAAACCATGCACCAGCGACCACGTGCGCGCGATCTGCGCGGCCTGCTCGATGGTCAGCGCATCGGTGGCGACATTGCCCGGATGGTTCGCACCGACCACGCTGGCAAGACCGGCGAACGATGCATTGGCTGCCTCGCGCAGATTCGGCCGGCTCATGTCGAGCCGCTCGGTACGAAACATCAGCTGATACATGCCAGGCTGCGCACGTGCATAAGCGAGATAGGCCTTGGCGCGGGCGAGCGCGCTTTCGAGCGGCGTCGTGCCGCTCGCACCAGCCGCAGTCATTGTAGCGTTGAAGTTGCGAAAGCCGATGGCGGCGAGTTCGCTGACAAGGCCGGTGAGATCGCCGAAGTGATGCGTCGGAGCCGCATGAGAGACGCCGGCTTCGCGGGCGACGGCGCGCAACGTCAGGCCAGATAGTCCATCGCGCTCCAACACGACTTCCGCGGCTTTCAGCAGCGCACCGTGCAAGTCCCCGTGATGATAGGGAGATTCGGCGCCGGCGGCTTTTTTGACCGCGGCCTTTGCTTGCGAATTTCCTGCGGTCTTCTTGCGGCGGTCTTGCGGCACGGCGCGCGGCTTCGCAGTCTTGGTCTGCTTCATCATGGTCATGTTATAGGTCGCCATTTTTACACTGTAAAGATTTTGCTTGACGGGCCAACCACCCGCATCTAGCAATCTAGACAACGTAAAGATAACGGCATAGGAGACGACGATGGCGCTGCTGGACCCGATCGAGGCTGCTCATGACAATCTTGCGCCGATCCCGATGGAGTGCGACGCGCCGTTCCTGACAGTCGTCGGCGAATTGCCACGTGAGCTCAACGGCACGCTCTATCGCAACGGCCCCAATCCGCAATTTGAAACCAAAGGCTCGCACTGGTTTGTCGGCGACGGCATGCTGCACGCCTTCCACATCGAGAACGGCCGCGCGAGCTATCGCAATCGTTGGATCCGTACGCCGAAATTTCTCGCCGAGCACGATGCCGGCCGCGCGCTCTATCGCGGCTTCGGGCAGCAAATATCGGACGCCCCTGCTTCGCTTGGCAATGACTCAGGCGCGGCCAATACCAACATCGTCTTTCACGCTGGCCGCCTCCTCGCGCTCGAGGAAGGACATCCTCCGACCGAAATCGAACCGGGCACGCTGAAGACACTCGGCTATCAGAACTATCGCGGCCGCATCGGCGGGCCGTTTACCGCGCATCCGAAGATCGATCCCATCACCGGCGAAATGACCTTCTTCGGCTATAATGCCCGAGGAATCTTCAGTCCAACGATCTCGTTCGGTTCGATCGATTCATCGGGCATCGTGACGCGTTTCGAACGTTTCGATGCGCCCTATGCCAGCATGGTGCATGACTTCATCGTCACGGAGAACCATCTGCTGTTTCCGATCCTGCCCATCACCGGCAGCATGGATCGCGCGCGATCAGGCCGCCCGCCCTATGCCTGGGAGCCGGACAAAGGTTCTTACGTCGGCGTGATGAAGCGCGACGGCAGTGCAGATGATATCAAGTGGTTTCGCGCCGAAGCCTGTTACGTCTTCCATGTGATGAATGCGTGGGACGACGGCGACCGCATCATCGCCGACGTCATGCAATCCGAGGAAGCGCCGCTGTTCACGCATCCGGATGGTTCGCCGACCGATCCCGCGAAATCCAACGCACGACTTTGTCGCTGGACCTTCGATCTGTCGGCCAATACCGATCGCTTCACGCGCACCTATCTCGACGACATCACCGGCGAATTCCCGCGTATCGATGAGCGCCGCTCCGGCCTCCTCAGCACGCAAGGCTGGTACGCCTGCGATAATCCGGCACCGGGCGCCAGCAAGGCCTTTTCCGGGATCACCCATGTCTGGCGCGACGGCGTCAGGCTCGGCCAATACATGCTGCCACTCGGCGACAGCATCTCCGAACCCGTCTTCGTCGCGCGCGGCAAGGATGCAGCCGAAGGCGACGGCTGGCTGCTCGCGGTGGTGTGGCGCGCCCGACAGAACCGCAGCGATCTGGCAGTGTTCAATGCCACCGATGTCGCCGCGGGACCGATCGCGCTCGTCCAGCTCGGTCACCGGGTACCGGCAGGCTTTCACGGCAACTGGGTGGATGCCTCGTAAGGATCTGTTTTAAATACACTAAACCGTCAGTTCCTCACAATTTTGACAGTGTAAAGATTTTTGTTGACGAGCCCGTAGGCAACGCCTAGAAGAAATCTTGACAACGTAAAGATTTAGCGGGTGGAAAACAGCGTGGCGTCCTTTCTGATGATCGGCCCGGCCGTCACCGCTTCCTGAAGCACAACGACAAAAGTTCTCTCTCGACAACAACCGCGCGGAACCACGCCATGATCAACGTCCTCGCCAAGCTGGCCATCGGCTTCCTTTCCACCATCGCCTTCTTCACGACTTTTGCGATCGCAGGAGACGTGCTGATCGCGACTGCCGTCGCCATTGCAGGTGCTGCGACACAGTTCGTTCTCGCACGAACCGCATATCGCAGGCCGGACATGATGACCCGGACAGCAAGCTGGGGCAGCCTGGCCCTCGTGCTGGTCGTGACCGGGACCACGCTCGTCGGCATCGAACCATCCGGCGCGGCCGCCTCGGCTTCTCATGACGTTTTCACGCCGGTCGGCAATGTCTGCCCGCTCACACAACAAGACATATGATCGCAGGATGATGCGCAACGACACAGCGGCTTCATAAGCGAACCCGCAACGCACCTTCACAACGTCAAGATAGCCCGAACTGGAAACGCCATGGCTTCCTTTCTCATCATCGCCCCGTTCGGTGCTTTCGCCATCCTGATGATGGTGTCATCGGTCGCGATCAGCCTGTTCGCCGCAGCGGCGCTGTCGCTCGGCATCGTGGTCTGGGACGTGGTCCGCGGCGGCTCGCTGAAGATGCTCGCGGCAGGCTCGGTGCTGATCTTCAGCGCGCTCGGCTGCTACATCACGCTGGTCGACGGCAACTGGAGCGCGGTGGCCGTGCGCCTCGCCGTCGATGTTGGCCTGCTCTCAATCGTGCTGCTGTCGCTGGCGATCCGCCTGCCCTTCACGCTGCAATATGCCCGCGAGGTGGTGGATGCCGAAACCTTGAAGCTACCCGGCTTCATGAAGGCGAACTACATCCTCACCTGGGCCTGGGCCGGCGCCTTCGTGCTGATGCTGGTGGCGGACATGCTGATCATCTACATGCCCTCTCTGCCGCTGTGGATCGGCTTTGCGGTGGCTTTTGCCGCCCGCAATTCCGCGGTTGCCTTCACCAAATGGTATCCGCAATATCGCCGCGCAAAATACGGCGCTGCGAAGCCGGCAGAACCGCTGAAGCCCTGATCCACTTCGCCTGCACATCGACGCCTGACCATTTCGACTGCATTGGGAGCACTGCGATGAAGGACGTATTCGCCAAACTTGGCCAGGATTTCTTCTCCACCATCGTCTTCCTGGTGCTCTACCTCGTCACCGGTGACGTCCTGCTGGCGACCTGCGTGGCGATTGCGGGTGCCGTCGCACAGTTCGTCTATGCCCGCATCAAGGGTCAGCAGCTTGACGTAATGACCTATGCCAGCCTCGCACTGGTTGTCGTCCTCGGCGGCGCGACGCTGCTGACCAAGGATCCACGCTTCGTGCTGGCCAAGCCCAGTATCGGACATTTCGCCATCGGCGCGATCATGCTGCGCAAGGGCTGGATGCTGCGCTACCTGCCACCTATCGTCAGCGAGACGATCCCTGAATATGTGACCGCTGCGGGCTATGCCTGGGCTGCGCTGATGTTCGCGCTTGGTGCCGGTGTCATCGCTGTGGCCATGACCGGCGATATGAAACTGTGGGCGTTCTATGTGTCGGTCGTGGCCATTGGCGCCAAGGTGCTGGCCTTCGCGATCCAGTATGTCGTGTTCCGGGTGATCATCAGCCGCAAGCTTCGCGCAGCTGCAGCGACGGCGCAGATGGGCACCTAGTCGCTCGCACGCAACTGCGAGCTTCGCAGGCGGGCCACTCCGACATCCACCGTCAGCGGTGGCGATGCCGCAGGCGCATGAACCGTGTCGCCCTCATATTCGGCCGTGATCCAGCGCGTGCCATCCGCCAGCGCCGAGGTGGTGAACGACGCCGTGCCGGCGCGATCCAGGCCGACATGTGTCGCAAGAACCTGCTCGCCATCGCGAAACGTGACGGCCCCTTTCGGAGTGCCAACACCGCCGGCAATCGCGGCGGTCAACGTGACCACCGCTCCGGACGGACAAGGATTCTCCGACGACGACAGCGCCACGGCCGGCATGACGCGTATGGTCTCGGCCATCACCGCGGATTGGCTCGGCTGTACCACGACAGGCAGATAATTCGACGTCCCCATATAATCCGCACGGAAATGATGCAGCCCCGGCGGCAGTCGCTGGACCACCAGCGACGGATGGGCCACATCGACCCAGCCAAGCACGGTGAGCGTCGTTTCATCGACAAATCGGACGATGCCGCCCGGGACGCCGCCACCGCGTTCACTCGTCACGGACGCCGTCAATGTCGTGCGACCGGCCACATCGATAGATGCCGCCAAAGTGGTCCGGGTCAGTTCGGAGTGAATAATGGATTGGGCGTGGGCCGCGGCCGAACTTGCGAGCACAGCTGCAGTGACGACGACCAGATGAAAATTGTTCACCTGTTACGCTCCGGTTAGCCGCCCCTTGGATGGGGCGCGCGGCCGGCGAAAAGGTTCAACGCAAAAAAGGCACGGCAGTGAGGCCGCGTATCGACGTGAACAGTTCGTCACAGATACTGATAAAATATGACCCCATTTACCGCGCTGGCCGCAGCCAGAAGCATCACGACCGTCATATTCAGCTTCAGAGCATCCAACATGGGGCGGCCTCGAATTCGTCTGTAGTCTGATCGCTATTGGAACAGCGCCACCTGAGTCGTCACCGCTTTTCTTTTTCGTCCACATGCTTGCAGGTCACCGGAGAATCGAGTCCCGCGCAGCGACCCGAATTCGGCTGATTTGCTGCAAGCCTGAGTCGCGTTTTGTCGAACCAAATCGCTGATGCGGCGACACAAAACCATGACCCGAATCGCCATCCTGATGGCCGGCCTCATCTGCGCCGGCACCGCCTTTGCACAACCGCTGACGCCACCAGCGGAGACGCCGGAATGGTTTGCGAGTGCCCGTGGCTTCGTGCCGCCGGATCGCGTGGCCGGTCAGGCCTTTCATGTCGACACCTCCGATCCGCAGGCGCCGGTCGGATATGTCGCGATCTATCCCGCCGGTGCCAACGATCCGAAGACGCCAGCGAGTGCCTTCGATGCCGGCGAGATGCTGGTGGCGAAGCTGGCGCGTAGTGACGGCAAGCTGACTACATTGTCCGGCGAACTACGTCCGCGCGATCCTGCGCTTGGCAGCACCGTCCCGCGTGTTCTCAGCGCTGCCCGCGGCGATGCGGAATACGCAGCGCTCGACACAGAGCTGCTGGCGACACGCGCCAGGCGGCCCGATGTCACGATGCCCTGCGATGTCCGCGCATGGTCTAACGACCGCGATCCGAACGGCCTGAATGTACGCGCCGGGCCATCGGCGACGACGAAGGTGCTCGGCACCCTGCCGCCGCCCTACAAGTTCAGGAGCAAGAGCGAGAATGCTCCCGATGGTGGCTGGCTGACGGAATTCAGGATCATCGGCTTCAAGGACGGCTGGTTCCTGATCGAAGGCGCAACGCCGCCCGGCAAGGAGTATGAAGACGAGAGCGTCTATCCGCGCAACCACCCGAAGCCCTATAGCGGCCGTGGCTGGGTCGCGGCCAGCAAGGTAGGCGCGCAATATGCGAATGGCGACACGCGGATGGGCGGGCTGTTCCAGGCGCCGCATGTGGACGCGCAATGGACACCGGCCAAAGGCGAAGGTGGCAGCGAGATCAGCGCCGACGGCGGCCCCAAACGCGTTCTCGCCTGCAGCGGCTTCTGGGCGCTGGTGGAAAGCCACGATGGCGTCCGCGGCTGGTGGCGACGGCTATGCTCGAGCCAGGTGACGAATTGCAGTTGAGCTAGAACCAGATTTGCTGCGGCACGCCCAGCACATCGCGCGGTGCATTGCCTTCCGGCAGACAGCCCATGCAATCGCGCGCCGCCAGCGCCACCGCGCAGGCATCGAGCACATCATCCGGCTTTGCGCCGGTCCGCGCGCGCCTGGCAGTGAGCCAGTCGTCGAGATCGCTGAAGCCATTCGCAAGCAACAGATGACGGCGCAGCGCGAGCCCCTGCTCCGTATGTTTGGACGGTAGCGGCGCATTTTTGTTCAGACGGAGAAAGACAAGTTCGGGATGGGCTTCGCGGATATCGAGATCGCGCTGTTCCCGCACGAAGCCATCGACCTCCATGATCTTCGGCCCAAGGTGCCAGAGCTGGCGCGAGACCTTCTTCTGCCCGCGTTTGCCCGCCTCCGCATTGGCAAGATCGGGATCGCTGAAGTCCTGCCACAGCCAGCGGCGCCCGCCAGAAAACACGCGCGACCCGTGTGGACTTAGTCTCTTGCGTGCCAGCTGATCGCAGCTACGCACGCCGTCATCGCCAAGCCCGATCGGAATATCGATCGCGGCACGGGTAAAGCGCTGCATCGCAAGCCAGGAGATATCGCTGACGAAATCGATCCTGCACCGGTCGCCGTCAATGGTGACGGCGACCCAGCCCTTGCTGAAACCATCGAGCCCGATGGCGATCATCGGGCGCGCTCGATCTTAGCCGAGATTCAGTTCCTTGAAGAAATCGTTGCCCTTGTCATCGATGATGATGAAGGCCGGGAAGTCCTCGACCTCGATGCGCCAGATCGCTTCCATGCCGAGTTCGGGATATTCGACGACTTCAACCTTCTTGATGCAGTGTTCGGCGAGGTTTGCCGCCGAGCCGCCGATGGAGCCGAGATAGAAGCCGCCATGCTTCTTGCAGGCTTCGCGCACCGCAACGGCGCGATTGCCCTTGGCGACCATCACCATGGAGCCGCCCGCCGCCTGGAACTGGTCGACGAAACTATCCATGCGGCCGGCGGTGGTCGGACCGAACGCGCCGGAGGCGTAACCTTCGGGGGTCTTGGCGGGACCGGCGTAATAGACCGGATGGTTCTTGAAGTAATCCGGCAGCGGCTCGCCCTTCTCGAGGCGATCGCGCAGCTTGGCATGCGCCGAGTCGCGCGCGACGATCATGGTGCCTGTCAGCGACAGCCGCGTCTTGGTCGGATAGTTCGACAGCGTGGCCAGAATGTCCTTCATCGGCTGATTGAGATCGATCTTCACCACCTCGCCGCCGAGCGCCTGCTCGACCTGCGGCAGATATTGCGCCGGGTTATGCTCGAGTTCTTCGAGATAGACGCCGTCTCTGGTGATCTTGCCGAGCACCTGGCGATCCGCCGAGCACGACACGCCGAGACCGATCGGCAATGACGCACCGTGGCGCGGCAGGCGGATGACGCGGACATCGTGGCAGAAATACTTGCCGCCGAACTGCGCGCCAACGCCGGACGACTGCGTCATCTTGAGGATTTCCTGCTCCATCTCCAAATCGCGGAAGGCATTGCCGTCCGGCGAGCCTTGCGTGGGCAGCGCGTCGAGATAACGCGCGGAAGCGAGCTTCACCGTCTTCATGCACAGCTCGGCCGAGGTGCCGCCAATGACGATGGCGAGGTGATAGGGCGGGCACGCGGCGGTGCCCAGCGTCATGATCTTCTCTTTGAGGAAGGCGAGCAGACGATCCTTGGTCAGCACCGAGGGCGTCGCCTGGAACAGGAAGCTCTTGTTGGCGGAGCCACCGCCCTTGGCCATGAACATGAACTTGTAGGCATCATCGCCCTCGGCATAGATCTCGCACTGCGCCGGCATATTGTTGGCGGTGTTCTTCTCTTCATACATGGTCAGCGGCGCGACCTGCGAATAGCGCAGATTGCGCCGCAGATACGCATCGCGGGCGCCTTCACTCAAAGCGGCCTCATCGTCGCCATCGGTGATGACGTTGCAGCCCTTCTTGCCCATGATGATCGCGGTGCCGGTGTCCTGGCACATCGGCAGCACGCCGCCGGCGGCGATGTTCGCGTTCTTGAGGAAGTCGAAGGCCACGAACTTGTCGTTCGGGCTGGCTTCGCTGTCGTCCAGGATATTGCGCAGCTGCTGCAGATGGCCGGGGCGCAGATAGTGGTTGATGTCGCCGAACGCGGCCTCCGAGAGCGCCTTCAGCGCATCCCGCGACACCACCAACATGTCCCTGCCCAGCACCTTCTCGACCCGCACGCCCTCGGTGGTGACCTTCTTGTAGGGGGTGGTATCCGCGCCCAGCGGAAACAGCGGAGTGTGCTTATAGGGCGGGACGGGCTTCGGATCAGGGAAAGCGGTGGGAGCGTTCATTGGTGGGGCCTCAAAAGGGAGGGGATTTGAGGCCCTTGTAGGCGGTTTCCGGACAGTTTTGAAGGGTTCAAAACAGGGGGACAGGCCCGCAATCGCGGGGATAATTCCCCCTGTTCCAGCAGTCACCGGCCACGTCGGGCACGCCTTGCATAAAGTGACGTCCCGCGTTTCAGTGCGGGCGGGGATTGAGGAGAATTCTGGAATGTCCATCGACCGCCTGCGCGGCATTTTTTCGGCTGTGGCACTTCTCGCCACCGTAACCCTTGTCGCCTCACCTGCCCGCGCCGACCGCTGCGATGATCTTGCGCGTCAGCTCAAGAGCCAGATCGACGGGCTCAGCGTCGGGCGCACCGCTGCCAATGTGATCTACCTGTCGCATCCGGCGGCGAAGCAATTGCGGCTTGGCTGCGCCAGCCGCAATTTCAGCAACGAGCTTTATGCTGCGTCCGCGACCCGCAAGCCGGCACCAGCCTTCACCGATCTCGTCGCCAGTGCGGCAGCCGTCATTTTCACGATCCCCAAACCGGATACGGTGAAGGGCACCACCCGATGTCTCGGCCGCATGGGGATTTTCCGCGGCGATGACGTGAAGCTGCGCTATCGCCGGCTCGACCTCCGCTGCACCCGCAGCAAGACCTCCGCGACAATCACTATTTCCCGCGGCAAGGACGAGTGAGGATTTCGGTTCAATTGTAGTGAAATCCTAGAGCGGCCATTCACCACCGCATCCGAACCATCCCGATTGCTGCAAATTGCAGCGCCTGATTTACCAACTCCTTGTTGGCGTACGCCCCATGGTCCGACTGCAAGAGTTGGAAACAGGGAATTTGTAATGAGCGTTTCAAGCGTAAGTAGCGCACCGCCGGTCGCTGAGGTGAAGCCGATCGAGGTGAAGCCGCCAGAGCCGAAGAAGAACGACGACAACGACAGCCGCACCGCGCCGCCCCCGCCGCGCGCAGCACTGCCGCCCGGCCAGGGCACCCGGATCGATCAGCTCGCTTAACGCGGCACCGTCGGACAGAGACCAGCCGCTGGTCGCGTTGACGCGAGGCCTGCCCCATCACTGCCGCGAATCTGGTATCGGATGCGGGCCAAAGGAGGCCCGACATGATCGTTCGCCTCGTGATACGTACGCTGGTCTGGTTCGGCGTGATCGGCGCCGTTTTGTTCACCGCCGCCGGGACCTGGCAATGGCCGGCGGCGTGGTCATTTCTACTCTTCATGATCGTGCTCGGCCTTGGCGGCGGCCTGTGGCTGATCCAGATCGATCCCGCGCTGTTTGAGGAACGCATGCGCCCCATCGTACAACAGGGGCAGCCCACAGCGGACCGCGTCTTCATGGTGGCGTTCTTTACCGTGGCACTGGTCTGGCTGATCGTCGCAGGACTGGATCAGCGCTTCGGCCTTTCGCAAATGACAATTGGCGTCCAGGTCGCGGGCGCGGTCCTCGCACTCACGGGAATGGCAATCTCGTTCTGGGTACTGCGCGAAAACAGTTTCGCCGCACCGGTCATCAAGCTGCAGCGCGACCGCGGCCAGCACGTCATCGATACCGGTCCCTATCATCTCGTGCGTCATCCCATGTATAGCGGCGCCATCCTGTTTTTTCTCGGCACATCCCTCTGGCTTGGCTCGTGGTGGAGTGCCGCGCTGACGCTGATCCTGGCCGTGCTGCTCGCATGGCGCACGACGGCCGAAGAGCGCACCTTGCGAGACGGTCTCCCCGGCTACACCGACTATACGATGCGCGTCCGCTATCGTCTGTGTCCGGGGCTTTGGTAACCCCGCCACGCGAGCTGCGCAGCGCTACTTGTCCAGCGCCTTGTAGTGCCGGAAGATGCCGTCCTTGTTGAAGGCAATGCGGCGGTCGCTGTCGAGATAGGCCTTGATGTTCGGGCGAGCCGCCGCGCGGTCATGCAAATCGATCAGGCGTGGAATCTCCCGCTCGAATTTTGTCATGCGTTTCGGAAATGCGTAGCGCAGTCCTTCAACGATCTGGAACAGTGACAGATCGACATAGGTCGCCTTGCGGCCGGTGACATAAGCGCCGTCGCCGGCCTTCAATATCCGCTCGAAATAGCCGAGATATTTCGGCACGCGCTCCTTCAGGAATTCCGCGCAGCGTTTCTTGGCGGGACCTTTCTGATCTTCGTAGTAGAGCGACACACCGATCGGGTGATGGGTATCGTGCACTTCGGCGACGAAATCGGTGATCGTAAGCTGTAGTTCATGCAATTGCAGCCGCGCCGCTTCGGACTTCGGCGCCAAGCCATGACGCCCGCCGAGATAGAACAAAATGTTCGCTGTCTGGCCGATCACCATAGTGCCCGCCTTGAGGAATGGTGGCGCGAATGGCGGGATGCCTTTCTTGCTGTCGAGCACCCTGGTCATTGCGGCCATGCCGCCCTTGCCACGAGCCACGTCGCGGTAGTCCGCGCCGGCGTCTTCGAGCGCCAGGCGTACGAATTCGCCGCGGCCCTGGATCGTCGGCCAGTAATACAGCTCATATCGCATGCAGAACCTCGCCAAGTATCGCGTCAGGGGTGCCAAGGTAACTGCTCACCGCGGAATTCGTTCGCCACGCTCGTCCGGCGAGAACTCCGCACCGTCGTCCAGCTATCGCCGCAAAACGCGCTATGGCCGGGACAGGCCCGGCCATAGCGGAGTGTATATATTGCTACTTGTTTGCCGCAACAGAACTCAATTCGAGGCGAAGCAATACAGCAGCCCATCGCCGCCGGTGCTCTTCAGGTCGTTCTGCGAGCAGCCGCCATCGGGACCGCGCGACGGATGCGAGGTGTTCCATGACTTGGACGGCGGCTCTTCGTTCAACCCCGTACGATCGATATGACCGACCATCGCGGCGCCCTGGGTACTGCTCGTCCAGTTCTTGCAGGTGCGATCCTCACCAGCGGCAAAGGCTGTGCCGTCAGCCTGCGAGCCGGTCAGCACGTCATGGCGATTCGGCGTATCACCGCGGCCATTGATGACCTCGCCCTTCTCGCTGAGCGAGGTCTGCTTGGAGAGGTTGTTGCTGGCGCCATGCAGATCGGCGACATCCTTGGCGACGACAGCACCCTTCACATTCTTCCACGGCCCGTTGCCGATCCGGTCCTTAGCATTGATCGCGGGCTTGCCCTCGGCGGCCTGCGTCGAGAGATAAGCGCGCCATGTCTTGGCGCCCGCGCCTGCAGCCTGCGCCAGCGTCTGGCAATGATTGTCAGCACCGGCGAGGCCACCGAGATTGCCGCCATTGCCGATGCCATTGCTGGTGACGAAGAAGCTGGTATCCGCGCCCTGCGCGAACGATGGCGACGTTGCTGCGAGTGAGACGGCAACAGCACCGGCGCATAGGCCGAGACGGGTCATAGTCGAGAGAATAGTGGGCATCGATTCCTCCAATTTGTTTTTGTAACCACGCAACGCCAGTCGCGATGGAACGCAACTGACCAACACGTCATCCGGCGGATTATTCCCGCTCTCTTATTGAGATCATCGCCTGGCAATACACACGCATAGGGCCAACAAAAAGCGCCGCGGAATGATCCGCGGCGCTTGTCCGATTTCAGTGACGCAAGGCTTACGACTGCTGGATCGCCGACAGTTCCCAATCGGCGCCGCGCGGGCGCACGAAGGTCCAGATCTCGGTTGCTTCGATCGGCGTTTCGCTGCCGGCCACCAGACGGTTGGTGCCGCGCTCCAGCGTCTTATCGACCAGCGAGAAGCGCATCGCGACGCTCGCATAGTCGGTGTCGCCTTCGCGCCAGGCTTCCGCGAGGTCGCCCTGCAGCAGCTTCACATCCGACACCTTGTTGATGTCGTTGCGCGCCTTGTTCTCGGCGAGATCCTTGGCGAAGTACGACACCATTTCCGGCGTCGACAGCTTGCCGAGCTTCTCGACGTCTTCATTCGACCAAGCCGCCTGGACGTCGCCAAGCAGACGCTCGAAGGTCTCGTAGTCCTGCGGCAGGATATCGAGCGGCTTGTCGTTCGACGCCGCAGCGCCGAACCCAAAGCCGCCGAGGCCGCTGCGCGGAGCCTGCTGAGCACCCTGAGCTTGGTTCGCATGAACCTGATTCTGATCAGGGCCATTGCCCGCACCGGTATAGGGCGAGTTAGCCGGACCAGCATAAGCCGAAGCCGTCTGGTTACGACGCTGCCACCAGGACATCGCGAGACGGACGACAATGATGATCAGGCCGACCTGCAGCAGCAGGCCGATGATCGACGAAATGCCGCCGAGGCCGCTGAATAGACCGCCGCCGAACAGCATGCCGAGCAGGCCTGCGCCGAGGAAGCCGGCAGCAAGGCCGCCGAGCATGCCCATGCCCGGACGGTTGAAGAACCCGCCCTTGCTGGCTGCGCCTGTGGTCGCGCTGTTCATGCCGGGCGAACCCGGCTGCTGCATGGTGCGGTTGAACGGCTGAGCCGCGTTAGGCGCCGTCGACGTGCTCGGCGGAGCCGAGAATGTGCGGTTGCCGCGCGAGCCCGAACTGCTGCCACCGCCAACGCGGGCGTCGGCAGAGGAGATTGCAATCGTGAGCGGCATCGCCAGCGACAGGACAACGGCCATCGTCTTGACGACGCCGCGCATGCTGAACGTGAAAGTCATGGTCATTCCCTCAATCCCCGGCAGGGGGAAAACACCCCTAACATGGCTACCCCAGCCTAAAAGGGAAGCACCGTTCCATGGTAAACGCTGCGGCCCTCGGTCGCGGCTCGCCATTGAACCTTTGGCGTAGGAGTCACCTTGCTTTCAAATACTTATGGTGCATTGCGAAGTTTGGGGCGCATTTGAAACCAAGCCGTTTTGTGACGGCGCGCCCTAGTTCGGCGCCATGGTTTCCTTGACCTTGGCAATCAGCGCGCTCAGGGCGAACGGCTTGGCCAGGAAGGCGAATTGCTGGTTTTCCGGCAGGCTCTTCTCAAAAGCTTCCTCAGCGTAACCGGACACGAAGATGATGCGAATATCCGCATTGCGGGCGCGCATCTCCTTCAGCAGCGTCGGTCCATCCATCTCCGGCATCACCACGTCGGAGACCACGAGATCGATGACGCCGTTCTGCTCGTCGAACAGCTCCATCGCCTCGACGCCGTTGCCGGCTTCGACCACTGTGTAACCGCGCGATCGCAGACCGCGGGCGTTCAGCGCGCGCAGGCCCTCTTCGTCCTCGACGAGCAGGATGGTGCCCTGCCCGGTCAGATCCGCACGCGGCTTGGCGTCGGCAGCGGCTTCCTTCGCAGCGACGGCCGCCGCGATCGCCGGATCGGGAGCGACTTCCTTTTCCTGATGATGGCGCGGCAGGAAGATGCGGAACGTGGTGCCTTTGCCCGGTTCGGAATCGACATAGACGAAACCGCCGGTCTGCTTGACGATCCCGTACACCGTGGAAAGGCCGAGGCCGGTGCCCTTGCCGACATCCTTGGTGGAGAAGAACGGCTCGAAGATCTTCTCGACGATGTCCGCGGGAATGCCGGTGCCGGTGTCGCTGACATCGATGCGGACGTAATCCGACGGCGGCATGCCCTTGTAGGAGAGACGCCCGGCTTCCTCGGCCGAAACATTCACAGTCCGCACGGTCAGCGCGCCGCCATCCGGCATCGCGTCGCGCGCATTGACCGCGAGATTCACGATCACCTGCTCGAACTGCGAGATGTCGACCTTCACCGGCCACAGATCGCGGCCATGCACGACTTCGAGTTTGACCTTCTCGCCGATCAGTCGCTTCAGCAGCAGATCGATATCGGACAACGCATCGCCGAGATTGAGCACGGTCGGGCGCAGCGTCTGGCGGCGCGAGAACGCCAGCAACTGACGCACGAGCGTCGCCGCGCGTGTCGCGTTCTGCTTGATCTGCATGATGTCCTGGAACGACGGGTCGGTCGGCTTGTGCGCGTTCAGCAGGAAGTCGTTGGCCATCATGATGGCGGAAAGCACGTTGTTGAAGTCATGCGCGATGCCGCCGGCCAACTGGCCGATGGTGTCCATCTTCTGCGCCTGGTTGACCTGGTTCTCGAGCGTGCGGCGCTCGGTAGTCTCCAGCATGTAGACGATGGCGGCTTCGGTCTCGCGCTCGTTCTCTTCCACAGCGGTGACGAAGAACTGGCCCCAGCGTTCCTTGGCGCCTTCCAGGAGCGCTTCCACCGGCGGGATATCGCCCTGCCCCTGGGCGGCATGGCCGATGGCCGCGACGAGCTGGTTGCGGTCGCGGTCGCTGACGGCGGCCAGGATCGACTTGTTGACAGCGCCCGATGTGTTGAGGCTCTGCGCCAGTTTGGCGAAACGGGCATTGCCGCGCACCACGGTGCCGTCGCGGTCCACCGTCGCAATGGCCATCGGCGTATGGTCGAAGAAGCGCATGAAGCGCACTTCGGCGGCGCGTTGCGGATCCGAGCGCTCGTCGCGGGCGCGGCTGATGACAAGGGTGCGCGACGCACCCGGCACGCCGTCGGCGCCGAAAGCGAGCTTGTGATAGAGCCGCACCGGCATGGTCTTGCCGTTGCGCATGCGCAGGTCGATGTCGAAGACTTCGGTTTTGACCTCGCCGGGCATCGGTACAATGGATGTCAGCAACGAGGCGCCGTCACCGGAGACGATGTCGGTCAGCTTCAGACCGCCGGAGCCGATCTCGGCAAGATCGTGATCGAGCCAGTTCGCCAACGTGGCGTTGACGTAAACCAGCTCGCCCTTTGGATTGACCGAGAAGAAGCCGCAAGGCGCGTGATCGAGATATTCGATGGCGTGCTGCAGTTCCTGGAATACGTCTTCCTGGCGTTGCCGATCGCGGGAAATATCGGCCACCGACCACACTGTGGATTTGGCCTCGCGCTTGCCCTCACCCAGTGGACGCACCCGCATGCGCAGCCAGCGGCCGTGGCTACCATCGGGCGCTGCGACACGGACTTCCTCCTGCTGGCGCTTGCCCTCGCGGGCAGCCTTGAGCAGGCGGAAGACGGCTTCGGAGACATCGGGATTTCCGATGAAGACGCGCTCGACCGGACGCGCATCCTGCGCGGAAGCCGCGCCGGTCAATGTGAGATAGGCTGCGTTGGCATAGACCACATGGCCCCGCGCATCGGTGACGGCGATACCGTCAAAGGCGTGATCGGCCACGGTGCGCATGATCGGATCGTCGGAGGTGCGATCGGCAAAGCGGACAATACCGGCGGCAAAGGCGAACAACACGAACAGGCCGACCATCGCCAGCAGCGCCAGCAGGCCCAGAATATAAGGCTGCGCCTGGGCGCGGCCGAGAGTCATGAATGCCACGGCGCAGGCGATGATCGCGGCGGCAATCAGCAGCACCAGCACGATGCTGCCGCTGCGCCGGGCCGGCTCGTGCAGAACCGGATTCTGCGCCGTCATCGATTGGCGATCGTGGTCGGTCTCGGCAGTCATCGGACGGTTCGTCGCCTGTTGGCAGTTGCGGCAGCGCGGGTTTGCGCGCCTCCTGAGTGCATCAATCGGCTGGCCTTACGCAAGCGCCGCGTCGGCCTATTCGCTTCCAATCCGCCGATTCGCAACACGTTCCCGGCCCCTTGCCCGGCCCTTTGCCGGGCGCTTTCCCGAATCATGGCGTGCGCCCGGACAGGCCGCGCTTCAGGCCCATGACGTAGCCAATGACTTCGGCCACCGCATGGTAGTGTTCGCCCGGAATTTCCTCGTC
Source organism: Tardiphaga sp. 813_E8_N1_3 (assembly GCF_051811025.1). NCBI lineage: Bacteria > Pseudomonadati > Pseudomonadota > Alphaproteobacteria > Hyphomicrobiales > Nitrobacteraceae > Tardiphaga > Tardiphaga sp. 813_E8_N1_3. The sequence goes on along the minus strand of NZ_JBPWQE010000001.1, from coordinate 1,564,799 downwards.
GATCTCAACGGTGGCGTAAAGCGCGCGCGCCAGCGGCACGTTCTCGACGATCGGAATGTCGTGCTTGCCGGCAACTTCCCTGATCTTCAGCGCGATGTTGTCGACGCCCTTGGCAACGCAGATCGGCGCGGTCATGCCGCGCTCATAGGACAGCGCCACGGCGTAGTGCGTCGGATTGGTGATGATCACGGACGCCTTAGGCACCGCTGCCATCATGCGCTTCTTCATGTTCTGCTGACGCAGCTGCTTGATCTTGCCCTTGATGTGGGGGTCGCCCTCGGACTGCTTGTATTCCTCCTTCACTTCCTGCAGCGACATCTTCAGCTTCTCGTACCAGGTGCGATACTGGAAGAAGAAGTCGGCAATGGCGACGAAGGCAAGCATCGCCACCACCGAACCCATCAGCTGCAGCGTCAGCGATGTGGTGATACCGAGGATCGCCGACGGATCGATATGGATCAACGCATCCAGACGAAAACGCTCAGGCCACAGCACCGCGCACATCACGGCGCCGAGCAGAACAAGCTTGAACAGTCCCTTCAGGAAGTTGGCGAATGCCTGCTTGCCAAAGACGCGCTTGGCGCCTTCCATCGGCGACAGCTTGCTAAACTTCGGCACCAGACCTTCGGTGGAAAACACCAGCCGGTGCTGGATCAGATTGCCCGCGAGCGCTGCGATCACGAGAAACAGGATCGGCATGCCCATGGTGGACAAGACGGACATGCAAAGGCTCTTGGCCAGCATCAAAAGTCCGGGCCCGTCGGTCCGCATCATCCAGGAATTTTGCAGAAGGTTTTTAAGGGGCGTCTGCAGCCCGCCGCCGACCGAGCCGTTAAAGGTTGACAGCACCAGCGTCGCGCCGGCCAGCAGGAACCAGGTATTGACCTCCTGGCTTTTGGCTACGTCACCGCGTTGGTGAGCGTCGTCGAGCTTTTTTTGCGTGGGGTCATGTGTCTTCTCGGAATCGTCGTCGGCCATCCGCGCGCCCCTATATCCGCGGCATCATTTGTTGCATGACGCCGGTGACGTATTCGAGGTAGGTCCCCATCATGGTCGCGAGCACGACGGCGAAGATCAGGAATCCGATCATGATCGAAAGCGGCACGCCAACGAAATAGACCTGCATCTGCGGCATCAGTCGCGCCAGCACGCCAAGCCCCATATTGAAGACGAGGCCGAACACGAGGAAAGGCGCGGCAAGCTGCGTACCGATCTTGAACGCCGCCGCGAAGGCATTAGTGGCGAGCTTGGCCACGTCGCCCGTCGACATGAGTTCGCCCGGCGCAAAGATCCTGTAGCTGTCATTAATGGCGGCGATCACAAGGTGATGCGTATCGGTGGCGAACAGCAGCGTAATGCCGAGCATCGTGAGAAAATTGCCGATCAGCACGCCCTGCTGACCCTGGGTCGGATCCACCGAGGTCACAAAGCCGAGACCGAGTTGCTGCGCGATGATCGATCCGGCGACCTGCAGCGCCGACAGCGTGACGCGTGCGGTGGCACCCAGCACGACGCCGATGATGATCTCATGCACCAGCATCACCAGCAGGGGCACGATCGATCCCATATCGACGTTATAGGCACCGCGATGCGCCGGCAGCATGATGAGGGTCAGTCCCAATGCAATCGACAGCTTGGCCCGCGCGGGAATGTTGCTCTCGCCGAACCCCGGCATCAACATCACCATCGTGCCGATGCGGGCAAAGGCCAGCATGAAGGCAGCGGCGAGAACGGGTAGAAGCGAGACATCGATGCGCATACGGGATTGTGCATCACCCCCCGATGATTCGCGACGATATCCGCAGCATGTAGCTCGACAATGCGTCCCCCATGAATGGTAACGCGAGCATCATGGTGGCAAAGACCGCGAGAATCTTCGGTACGAAGACCAGCGACTGTTCCTGGATCTGGGTCAGCGCCTGCACCAGCGATACCACGACACCGACCACGAGGCCCACGACCATCAGCGGGCCGGACACGATCACAATCGTCCAGATCGCGTCGCGGGCAACATCGAGAGTTTCGGGGCCGGTCATTGCGGTAATCCTTGTGTTACGCGGTGTTCGTGGTGAGGAAGATCAGATCGGCATCTTCATGATGTCTTCGTAGGATTGGATGACGCGATCGCGCACCGAGACCAGCGTCGACACGGCGACGTCGGTTTCCGCAACTGCCGTGACCACGTCCATCACATTGGCCTTGCCGTTGGCCATTGCGATGGTCTGCGCATCCGACTTGCGACCAGAATCCAGCACGCTGCCAAGCGCGTCCTTGAGGACCGCACCGAACGACTGACCGCCACCTGCGTCCGCCGCCTTGTTGAGACCGCCACCGACGCCACCACCGGCGTCCATGATGCGCGAGAGAGCCGAGTAAGCATTGGCGGCGACAGAGGGAGTTGCCATGGTTCAGCTGTCCTGTTCAGGCCTTGAGGATGTCGAGCGTGCGTTGGATCATCCGGCGCGTGGCGCTGATGATATTGAGATTGGCTTCGTAGGAGCGCTGCGCTTCCTTCATGTCGGTCATTTCCACCAGCGAGTTCACGTTGGGGTATTTGACATTGCCGGCGGCATCCGCCGCGGGATTGCCGGGCTCGTATCGCGTGGGAAACGCTGACTGGTCGGGCCTGATGCGGCCAAGGCCGACGACCCGGGCGTCCAGCGAGCGGTCCAGCTCGGATTTGAAGGTCGGCACCTTGCGGCGATAGGGGTCTCCGCCGGCGTTCTGTGATGTAGACTGCGCATTGGCGATGTTTTCCGAAATCACCCGCATGCGGCCCGCCTGGGCGCGCAGACCGGAAGTCGCGATGCCCATGGAGCGCGAGAAGTCGCTGATATCGTCTGCCATGATGAGCTCCCTTTATGCGCGCGGCGGCGTCAGCGCTTGCCGATAGCGGTCTTCAACAGACCGAGGCTGCGGGTGTAGAGCGAGGTTGCCGCGGCATAGTCCATCTGGTTGGCCGAGACCTTGAGCATCTCGTCTTCCAGATTGACGGCGTTGCCGGCGGGGCGGGTCTCGTAGCCGACCCGGCTGTTCTGGTTGAAGGAGGCCGAGCCGCCGGTCGGCAAGATATTGGTGCCGGACGCCCGCATCATCGGCAGCGAACCCATGCCGCCCGCGGTGACGGACGTGTTCCCGGCCTTGTCGAATTTCGGTTCCACGAGATCGCGGGGGCGGAAGTTCGGAGTGTCCGAATTCGAGATATTTTCGGCCAGCACACGCTGGCGCTCCTGATGCCACTGCATCTTGGTGCGCAGCGCCGACAACATCGGCATGTCGCTGATCGCCATCGGCCTTCTCCGCCCGCCCGGACGGAGTGTCCTAAGCTAGGCAGAATTTGCCGCCTGCATGGTTAATACGAAGTTAATTTCCGGTGGTACTTGTTACCGAACCGTAAATGAATGCTGCAAAATTGACGTTTTTCGCACATGCCAACGCTTTTTCGCCTGAATTGGCCGATTAACCATCCCCATCGGCCATACGACGGGGCGGCAGAAGTCGTTTTGGCTGCAGCGATTCATAGTTTATTATTAACCAACGGCAGGTTCTGCCGTGGGGCGTTAACAGATGGGGCGTGATTCACGCTGCGTGCGGGGCGTGCGGGGCTATGACACCCGCAACTCTGGATGTGGCCGTTGCAGCCACCCTGTCTGGCTGGGGACTTTATGATGCAATCATCGGTGCAATTTATCTTGGCCTTCGTTGTCGTGCTGGCGCTGATCGGGCTTACAGCCTGGCTGGTGCGCCGATTCGCCGGCAACCGGCTGGGCAACAACACCAGCCGCGGGCGCTTGCCGCGACTCGCGGTGATCGACGCCGCCGCCGTGGACGGCCGCCGCCGCCTGGTGCTGGTCCGCCGCGACAATGTCGAACATCTGCTGATGATCGGTGGCCCGTCGGACATCGTCGTCGAGCCCAATATCGTCCGCGCCATGCCCGGCCGCGAGCAGGCCCCGCAGCGCGGCGGCCTCGCCGCCGATGTGGCAAGCCGTGGCCCGTCGCTGCCTGAAGCCCCGAGCTGGGCAGAGAGCAACGAGTCCGGCTTTGATTCCGAACCGCATGTGCCGGAGCCGGCGCCACGTCCCGCGCGCCCCTCCTTTATCGAAGAGCCACGCCGCCCGGCCGCACCTTTGCCGGAGCGTCGGCCCGATCCGGTCGCCAGCCTCGCGCCGGAACCCGCGCCGCGCCCCGAACCGGCGCCACGCAACGACCTTTTCCCGCAGCGGCCGGTTCCGCGAAGTGAAATGCCACGTGCCGAGATGCCACGCAGCGAGCCGATGATGCCGCGCCCGATGCGTGCCGATCCGCCGATCCGCACCATGCCGCAACCCCGCACGCCGGACCGTCCCGTCGCAGCAGCGCCGACCCTGCCTGCTCCGGTTGTTGCTGCTCCGGCGCCTGCCCCCGTCGTCGCGCCACCCGCCCCGGTCCCTGCGCCCGCTCCGGCACCCGCCGTGTCATCTGCCGATCAGAACCTCGCCGACATGGCGCAGCGCCTCGAGGCAGCCTTGCGCCGCCCTGCCGGCGAGGCTCGCCAGGATGCACCTGAGCCCCGGGTCGGCGCTCCGTCGGTGGCGCCTGAGGCGCCATCGATCCGCCCAGCTTCGCGGTCGCCGGAAGTCTCGATCGCCAGCCCTGCCCGTGCGGAGGCGCCGCCGGTCGTCCCGCCGGTCAAATCGGGTTTTGAAAATCTCGAAGACGAGATGGCCTCCCTGCTGGGACGGCCGAAGTCCAGTTCGTGAGTTCGGCGAACCTCCCGCGTAGAGTATTTTTCCTTTCTGTTCTGATCGTCGCCGGGACCTTCGCAGGTCCCGCGATGGCGCAGGACATCAGCATCAATCTCGGCGGCGGTGGCGGCGGCGTCACCGAACGTGCCGTGCAGATGATTGCGTTGTTGACGGTGCTGTCGATCGCACCGTCGATCCTGATCATGATGACGTCGTTCACACGCATCGTGGTCGTGCTGTCGCTGCTGCGCACCGCATTGGGTACGGCGACAGCGCCGCCGAACTCGGTGATCATCGCGCTGGCGATGTTCCTTACGGCTTTCGTAATGGGGCCGGTGCTGCAACGTTCCTATGACGACGGTATCAAGCCGCTGATCTCCAACGACATCACCGTCGAACAAGCTTTGGTACGTGCATCCATTCCGCTGCGCGGCTTCATGCAGAAGAACGTGCGCGAGAAGGATCTCAAACTGTTCATGGACCTCTCGGGCGAACCGGTGCCGGCGACACCGGAGGACATGTCGCTGCGGATCCTCGTGCCGGCCTTCATGATCTCGGAGCTGAAGCGCGCCTTCGAAATCGGCTTCTTGCTGTTCCTGCCATTCCTGATCATCGACCTCGTTGTCGCCTCGGTCTTGATGGCGATGGGCATGATGATGCTGCCACCGGCGGTGGTGTCACTGCCGTTCAAGCTGATCTTCTTCGTGCTGGTGGATGGCTGGTCGCTGGTGGCCGGCAGTCTGGTGCAGAGTTACGGGCAGTAGCGAAGCTCTCGCCTACCGCGTCATCTCGATCTTGCGGACATTGACCACTGGCTGCGGCTTCAGCGAGCCCGTCGGCATCGGATCGGCACTGGCGCCCGGCAGGATCGCCTTGGCACTGCTTTCGGGGAACCGCGTCTTCATCTCTCGCAGGAAGCCGTCCAGCGTGTCGACGGACGCGGCCATCTTGGCTATGGCGGCGAATTCCGATGAGTTGGTCGAGGTCGGCTTGCTCGCGGTGTCGAAGGCGATCTTGTCGGCACCCACATTCATCAGCGGCGCATACTTTTCGCGGAAGCGCGCGAGACCGAGGGCGTCTTCCGCCAGCGCATAACCAACCACAGCACGGATGACATCGCTCTTCTCGCTTGGCGTCAGCGGCGAGAAATCCCGCCAGCGATCGCCGTAATAGAGTTCGATCTGTTCGGAGGCCTCGCGCCAGCGCCGCGACGACCAATAGATATCCGAGCGGAGCCGGATCGCTTCGCGTCCGCTGACATGAGAGATGATGTCGAGCGCCAGCTCACGGCGGCCGATGTCACTCTGCGCCCGCGCCTCGAGCAGCAACCGCTGTTGACGTAGCTCGCCATTGAGATCGGCGATCCGCGTGGTGCGCAACGCGGCGATAGCGCGGTCGGGCTTGCGGCTCATCAGATAGACCATCGCCAGACGTGCAGCGACCTGCGACCGCGCGGCGCCTTCGAGACGGTGATCGACCTGATACTGCAGCAGCTCGGCGGCCTGATCGAGCAGATCGACGGCTACGAGACGATCTGCGAGACGGCGGATCATCTCGTCACCGCGGCGGCCGATCGGGGTCAGCTCGCGAAACTCGTAGAACATCGCCAGCGCATCGACCGGCGGCAGGCTGTCGCCCTTTGGCGACAGATAGATTTGCGAGAACAGCGCTTGCGCCTCGTCCTGCACCTGGCGCGCGGCTTCGCTGTTGGCCTGACGTTCGGTGGCCGTGCGGGCGGCCAGCAGCGAGTCATTGTAGCGGCCGAGTTCGGCATACATGCGCGACAGGATCTGCAGCACCTGCACTTCCGTGCCGTCGCCGCGCCATGTCACAGCCAGCACTTCGAGATCATGCAACGCGTCCTCGCTGCTGATCTCGTTACGCTTCTGGCGCAAATTGATTTCGCGCAGCTTGGCTTCCGCTGCGGACTGGCGATCCACCGAACCGGTGACATCCTGATACTTCGACAGCGCGTCCTTCTCCCGGCCGAGCGCCTCATCGAGCCAGCCGCTGAGCAGCATGGCCGCGGGCTTGATCTCCGGCGGGATGCCGACCGTTTCGAGCTCACTGCCGCGCGACGACGCGCCGGCATAGTCCTTGACCTCGAGCGAGGCCCGCAGCGCCAGCATCAAGGCCGCGCGCTGCAGATCGGCCGGCAGCGCGGCGAGCGTGAATTCGGCATTCTTGAATCGCTCGCGCGCCTCGACCCACTTTTCCTGTTTGGCGTAGGCGAGCGCCTTCCACAATTCACCGTCGTAACCCGGCCCGAGCACCGGATTGGCGATATCCTTCAGGGTCTGTTCGGGACGACCCATCATTGCGCTGGCCACCGCATGAACGATCAGCGCGACAGGGCTTTCCTCGCCGACCTTGGTGTCCGCGATCGCGAGATCGGCAACGCCCTTGGCCTCGTTGTACATGCCGCGCGCCATGTAGAATTTGGCCAGATCCATCCGCGCCTGCGGCAGCGAACTAGCTTCGGCCGATGACATCGCATTGATCAACTCGTCGAAGCGCGCGTTGAACGGGCCTTCCTGATCCTTGCGCCACTGACCGACATCGAAGATCGGCCGGGCGACCGTCGACGCACGTTGCGGCGCCGCATCGGCTGCCGACAGCGTCAGGCCACCGGGCTTGGTGAGCATCACCTTGTCGATACTAGCTTCAACGGACACGTCGTCGGAGTTCACCTGAACCACGACGCCGTGGATAGATTCCAGCAACGAGAATTCAACGAAGTCCTGGCGACGGATGAAGCCGCGCGATGGCGGCAGCGCGGTGATGATATTGAGCGTATCGCCGGCATCCGGATCAACCAGGCGATGCTTGAGACCGGGCTTGGCCAATGGCACCTGCACGCTGGCGCGCGAGGGATCGGCAATGTTGCGCACGGCGGACAGCGGCTGCGACGGTGTCTGCCGGGTGTCGGCGAGCATCAGCGACCAGGCCTGTCCTGCGCCGGCGGGATCGTCGGTGGTGAGCGAAGCCAGTTGCGGGCGATTGAGGCGAATACGGATCGCCTGCCCCTTCTCCAGCGGGATCGTGCTCACATCGGCAATGATCGACCCGCTATCGCGGCGGATCGGCGCGGTGTCGATGGGCCGCATCGAATCTGCCACCAGCCACAGGATATCGCCGCGGCGGAACAAAGCGACCGGCGTTGGCGATGGAAAGGCAAAGGCCATGCGCACGCCGTCACTGCTGCGCTTGACCTCGACCGGCATGCCCGCCGGTTCGGTCGGCGCAGCAGCAACGGGTGCAGCAGCAGGAGCCGCCGCAACGACAGGCGCTAGCGGCGGTGTTTCTTTCGCAGGAACGACGACAACAGGCTCGGCTGCCGGCGCGGGCTTGGGTGATTCAGCGACCTTGGCCGCCTCGGGCCTTGGCTCTTCCGGCTTCGCTGCCGCGACGGGCGCTGCCGGTGCAGCCGTCGCAACCTCGACTTTCTTCTCCGGAACGATCTCTTTCGCGATCGTCTCGGAGGTCGGAGGCACGACCTCGCCGGAGCGCTGTGCCGGGACGCTGGCGGGCTTCTCGACCTCGGGAGGTTTCGCCGCGACCGGTGGTTTCTCGTCCACAGGAGCGGCCACCGGCAGCTTGGCCAGCGGCGACGGCTTTTCATTCTGCTGGAAGCCGATGTCGACGACGTAGCTCTTGTCCTCGCGGAACGACTTCACATCGACGTCGCCGATCAAACCGATCTCGACGGCGGTCCGGTTGCCGTCCATCGCCTGACCGATCGATGCGACATTGGCGGGTGCGGACAATTTGGCATCGGCGAGATCGAACACCAGACCGGCGTTGAAGGTCAGCGTCAGTGTCTTCTCGTTCAGCACCGACGACACACCGACGCCGCCGGTCTCGAACACGAAGCGCACGAAGGTGGGCTGCACGGATGCCCGCACGCGGATCGGCGGCTTCTTCTGGCTTTCCGCGACAGCGCGTTGCTGGCGCAATGCACGCTCTGCCATACGCGCACGCTCCGACAATTCCTTGACCACATCCTGCGGCAGACCGGGCGGCATGCCCTTCCAGGTGTCGGGCAACAGATCGATGAAGATGCGTTCGCCCGCCGTCATCGAATTGACGGTCACCCTGCGTGATAAAGCGAGACGGATCGCCGTGCCATCGGGATCGCGGCGTGCGGAGCCGATATAGTCGGGGGCGGCGTCGCCGAGAAGCTCGACGGGAATATCGACCGGCCGCTTGAAGCGAATGACGAGAATGGTGCCGGCCTGCGTCACCTCGGACTCCACGTCCTCGGCGAGCTTCAGCACGATGCGACCATAACCGCCCGACGTGCCCATGCTGGCACTGCCCCTCACCGCTTGCGCAGATGCGGCATCCGGGAACGACAGCGCAAGACAGAGAATGCCCGCGAGGACCGCACAACGTCGAACGGCCCGCGTCCATGCGCGAGCTTGCGTCCAACATGCAACGGCAGCCGTCCGTGCCATTCAGAAGTGTCTCTCAGCCCGATGCTCGAAGGACGACCAGTCGCCCGCCCTGTGTCGAATCTAGATTCCGCGCTCTAAGGATTTGTTAATTAATTTCTTTAATTCCGGCCCTGCTGGATCGGCCTGCCTTCGATCTTGGGCAGTTCCACCGCCGCGGCAGATCGTTCGCCGCCCGAGGCACGGCGTGCCAGTTCAACGGTGAGGCGTTCAGCGGCCTCCGGCTGCATCAGACCGAGAATGTCGGACATCTTCCGAGGCGCTATCTGCGAGGCAATCTCGAACAGCACCGGCATTTCCAGCCGGTCGAAGATCTTCGCCGCGTCCTTCGGCTTCATGCTTTCATACATGGTGACGATGCCCTTGAAGCGGGCGGCATCGACTTCGCTCTTCTGGTCGTTCGCCGTCTTGATACCGGCTTCGACGCCCTTCAATTCATCGACGCGGGTTTCGATGCGCTTCTCGGCGGCCTTCAGCAGGCTTTCGCGAATGTCGATCTCGCGGGCACGCATTTCCAGTTCCTGACGGCGCGCTTGCAGCCGTTCGAGGATCGCGCGTTCAGCGGGCGAGATTTGAGGAGACAGTTCGACAGGCGGATTGCTGGTCGGCTCGATCGCTGCAGGCGCCGCCACCGCGGGCTTCGGCTCTTCCTTCTTGGCAGATACTGACCCGGTAATGTCGCCGTCTGCAGGCTTGCCGCCCGGGAAGTTGAACATCTCCTGCGCCCACGATCCTTTCGCCTGCACCTGCGGTTGCGGATCGTAGTTGAACACGTAGCCGCCATCGATCACCAGGCCAGCGATCTTGAGAATCGCCAGCCCGAAAACCGCCACCAAGACGACAGGAAGAATACGAACGTCCCGAAAAGCTTTCATGCAGCGATGCCGTCAGGCCTCCTCCGTTCGGCGAACGCCTGCGCTGCCGCGGCATTGGCCCGCGCTGCGGAGACCCGCGGCGCGTCAGGGTCGTGTTCGGTGAGCGGCCGTGCCGCCACTGCGATCTTCGACAGCCGGCGCACGACGGCGTCGCTCTCGGCGAGCTGCGCCTTCAGCTGATCGGCCAGCGCCGTTGCCGCCGAAATCTGGCTGCCGAGATTTTCATTGACGTCGCGCACGGTGTGCTTCAGTCCGCCGATCGCACGCTCGGCGATCTCGGTCACGGTGATGAGCTCGCCGATCGTGGCCTTCAACGATTGTTCGTCCGCCTTGAGGCGCTTCAGGCGCTTATTGAGCAACATGCAATAGGCGATGGTCAGGATCAGAAGCACCGCAACCAGGCTCTCGATCACAATTCCTAATGAATGACTCATTGTGCCTCCATCAATTTAGTTTGCTCATCAGCCTTCTCAAACATCGCGAAGGTTGTGTTAGGCTTGCGTAATTGTTTCGTGACTCGAATGGCAACGCGGTCGCCGACACGGCCCATGCGACCTTCAGTCAAGGTCACGGCTCCGCAACGCACGGCAACAAGGGCATCTGCCCGCATTTCCAGCGGCAGTGTATCGCCCACTTTGAGAAGCATCAGCTGCTTCAATGGGATCTCCGCCTCATACAGCACGGCGTCGACGGCGATCTCGGCCTGAGCAATTTCAGTAGCGAGATGGCTTTCCCAGATCGGATCACGGCCGAATTTTTCGCCCATGAACATCTGCATGAGCACGGCGCGGATCGGTTCGATCGTCGCGTAGGGCAGCAGCAATTCGATATTGCCGCCGCGGTCTTCCATGTCGATATGCAGGCGCACCAGGATGGCGGCGTTGGCTGGTCGGCTGATGGCGGCGAAGCGCGGATTGGTCTCAAGCCGATCGATGTTGAAGCTCACCGGCGACAGCGGCCGGAACGCCTGCTCGGCATCCGCCAGCACCACTTCGATCAGGCGCTTCACCAGATTGGTTTCGATGGTGGTATAGGGACGGCCCTCGATGCGCAGCGAGGCCTGACCTCGACGGCCGCCGAGCAATACGTCGATCATCGAATAGATCAGGCTGGAATCGACGGTGGCGAGGCCAAAATTCTCCCACTCCTCTGCCTTGAACACGCACAGCACGGCAGGCAGCGGAATCGAGTTCATATAATCGCCGAAACGCACCGAGGTGATGCGATCGAGCGAGACTTCGACGTTGTCGGAGGTGAAATTGCGCAGGCTCGTAGTCATCAACCGCACCAGACGGTCGAACACGATTTCGAGCATCGGCAGACGCTCATACGACACCATCGAAGAATCGATGATGGCGCGAATGCCGGAATTTTCGTCGAGATGGACCTCGTTGACGCTGAAGCCGAGGAGGTTGTCGATTTCTTCCTGCGAGAGAACGCGCTCGCCACCGTTCTTGCCGCCGCCGATATCGCGACCGCCGTCCTCGACCATGGCGGCCCATTGCTCTGCCATGGTGCCGGTGAGTTCGTTTTCGGCAGCCGCTTTCGCCGCCTCAACGGGATCCTCTGAATCCAGAGATGCTTCCCATTCGGCGGCAATTGCGTCCTGATCGACCTGTTCGGTAGACATCAGCCTAAATCCAATTCCTCACTGAATGAGGATTTCCTTGAACAGCACAGCGTTCACGTGATGGGGCGAGATCGCGGCGTTGACGCGCCGCGTGAGCTCTTCCTTCAACCGGAACATGCCGACGGAGCCGTTCAGATCGGTGGTGCGGAGTTCGCGGAGATAGACCTGGAACATGTCGGTGATACGCGGCATCGACGGCGTGATCTGCGCCACCAACGGCGCTTCCTTCACCTCGAGCACGATCTTGGCCTTGAGATATTGCACGCGCTCGCCCGGCTGACCCGCAAGGTTCACCAGGATTTCCGGCACATCGATGAAAGCGAGCGGCTTCGCAGCCGGCGCGGCCTCTTTCTTCTCTTCCTTGGGGTGTCCCTTCAGGAAGAACCAGCCGCCACCGCCCGCTGCGAGTACCAGCACACCCGCGACGATCGCGATCAGCTTGAACTTGCTCTTGGGAGCTGCCGCTTCATCCCCGGTCGGGACGCCGTCTGAAGTTTCCGTATCCGCCATCGCCTGCCCGTCCGGGGTTGGGATGAGCTCGATGCTGCAAAGCAGGCAATAAAGACGCGATACAAAATGCTGCCAGCGCCCAAGGCCCTGTGTGATCGTGACGCTAGGTCGCAATGGTTAACGGAATCTTTCTTTTAACGCTCAACTAGGAAAATTCTGCCGGCAAATATGGTCAACAAGACCTTTCTGCCGCCCGTTTGCGCGCCCCTAAAACTACCAACAAATTGAAAAATATCATCTTTTTGACTTGGCACGGCTTTCGCTACTCACCTTAGCGAACCGCGGCTTGGGAGAGCTGTGCGGTTTACGGGATCCACGGCGAGCTTGGGAGAGCAAACCGCGGGAACTTAGGGGAGAACCACCGATGGAGAATATGCTTCTCGTCGGACTGTCGCGGCAGATGACGCTCCGGCGTCAGATGGACGTCGTGGCGAACAACATTGCGAATATCAACACGAGCGGCTTCAAGGCCGAGCGGACGATTTTCGAGGAATATCTGAGCCCGGCCGCCCGCGAAGACAACTTCGTCGGCCGCGACCGCCGCGTGTCCTTCGTGCAGGACCGCGCCACCATGCATGATTTCACCGGCGGCGCGACCGAGCAGACCAAGAATCCGCTGGACGTCGCCATCGACGGCAACGCCTTCCTCGCGGTGCAGACCCCGAACGGCGAGCGCTACACCCGCGACGGCGGCATGCAGATCAATTCGCAGGGCCAGCTCGTGACAGCGTCGGGCGCACCGGTGCTCGGCGCCAATGGCCCGATCGTATTCCAGCAGACCGACCACGACATCAACATCTCGCAGGACGGCACGGTCACGGTGCTCGAAGGCATCAACCGCATCGACTCCGTGCGTGGCAAGATTCGCATGGTCAACTTCGCACAGCCCCAGCGGCTGGTGAAGGAAGGCTCCAACCTGTTCTCGGCCGGCCCCGGCGCCAATCCGCAGCCATCCACCACGTCGAAGCTCAACCAGGGCTTCATCGAAAAGTCGAATGTCAGCTCGGTCGCCGAAATGACCCGGATGATCGACGTCACCCGCGCCTATACCGAGCTGTCGAACATGCTGCAGTCGCAAGGCGACGCGCGGCGCTCCGCCATCGAAAAACTTGCCGACGTTCCGGCTTAAGGAATCTGACCCATGCGCGCTCTTTACACTGCCGCGACCGGGATGGCGGCCCAGGAACTCAACGTCCAGGTCATCTCGAACAATATCGCCAATATGCGCACGACTGGCTTCAAGAAGCAGCGTGCCGCATTCCAGGACCTCATCTACGATCACGTGCGCCGCGTCGGTGCGCAAGCATCGGATCAGGGCACGGTCATTCCGGTCGGCGTCGATATCGGCGGCGGCGTGAAGACCGTGGGCACCCCACGCATGATGACCCAGGGCACGCTGTCGGCGACCGGCGGCGATCTCGATATCGCGGTCCGCGGTGAAGGCTTCTTCAAGATCCAGCTCACCGACGGCACCTTCGCCTATACCCGCGACGGCACGTTCGCTACGGACCAGCAGGGGCGTATCGTCAATTCGCAGGGCAACCTGCTGCAGCCAACGATCTCGATCCCCCAGGCGTCGTCGCAACTCTCGATCAATGCGCAGGGTCAGGTCTCGGTGATCGTGCCGGGCTCGACGACCCCGACCGTTCTCGGCCAGATCAGCCTCACCCGCTTCATCAACAAGGCCGGCCTCAATTCGATCGGCGACAACCTGTTCACCGAAACTCCGGCCTCCGGCCCTCCGCAGGACGGCGTCGCCAATGCCGATGGCTTCGGTGACATGCAGCAGCGCAACCTCGAAATGGCCAATGTCGAGGTGGTCACCGAAATCTCGGACCTGATCGCCGCGCAGCGTGCCTATGAGATGAACGCCAAAGTCATCAGCGCCGCCGACCAGATGCTGCAATCCACCGCCGGCATGTTCCGCTGAGGAGAATGATCATGACATCAGCCATGCGTTCGCTTCTCCTCGCCGTCGCCCTGCTCGCTGCTGTGGCCACCGCTGCGCTCGGCCAAGCGCAGCGCGACGAGGTCATCGCATCGCCAACGCTGCGCGCCAACGTCACGGTGTCCAGCGACGTGGTGCGGATTGGCGATGTCATCGACAATGCCGGCCCCACCGCGCAGATCGCAATCTATCGAGCGCCCGACCTTGGCACCGTCGGCACGCTGTCGACCGCACAAGTTATCGCGGCGTTGCGGCAGCATCAGGTGATCGGCGTCGATACACGCGAGCTCAAGTCCATCACCGTGACGCGGCTGTCGCGCAGCATCGACAGCAAGGATATCGAGAACCAGGTGGCGCAGGCGTTGGAGAACCGCCACGGCCTTGGCGCCGCCGCCAATCTCAGCCTCACTTTCGACCGCGAAGTCCAGGGCCTGCAGCTCGACGCCAGCAATACCAGCGCGCTGCAGCCTGTCGCGGTCCGCTTCGACGCACGTAGCGGCCGTTTCGACGTCACCTTTGCGATCGGCAACGACGCCAACGTGTCTGCCACCAAGCTGCGTTTCACCGGCAGTGCTGTCGAAACTGTGGAAGCAGCAGTGCTGGCCCGCGGCGTTGAACGCAATGAAGTGCTGAAATCTTCCGATGTCGTCATCGAGCGTCGCCCGAAAGCCGAAGTCGGTAACGACGGCGCAACGCGCGACCGCGCAGTGGGCATGCAGAGTCGCCGCCAGCTACGCGCCGGTCAGGCAATCCGCAATGCCGACCTCGCCAAGCCTGACCTGGTCACCCGCGATCAGGCGGTGACGCTGATCTACGAAACCGCAGGCCTTTACCTCACGCTGCGCGGCAAGGCCATCGAAGGCGGCACCGAAGGCGACGTGGTCAATGTGATCAATCTGCAGTCCAAGCGCACAGTCTCCGGCGTCGTCGTCGGCCGCGGCCAGGTCGCCGTTTCCGCTCCCTCGCCGCGTCTCCCCGCGCAAGTCGAAGCTCCCACACCAACTCCTGTCCCAACCCGTGAGTCTCTCCCGTCCGAAAAAATCTCCCAGGCCAGACCTCCCCTGGCCGACTCTCCCGCTGCCACCTCTCCCGTCGCTCTCGCTGCCAACGACCACGCGCCTGTTTCTCGAAAAGCTGAGTAAAGTTGATGTTCCAGTTCAATCGTCCCTTCGTTACCGGTGCTGCACTTCTGACGGTCGGCTTTGCTGCCAGCGGCTGCTCGTCGATCGACCGCCTCGCCTCCATCGGCGAGAAGCCTGCGCTCACGGCGATTGAGAATCCCACGACGCAGCCAGGCTACAAGCCGGTACAGATGCCGATGCCGAAGCCGGAGGTCGCGTCCTACAACGCCAACTCGCTGTGGCGCAGCGGATCGCGCGCGTTCTTCAAGGATCAGCGCGCACGCCAAATCGGCGATATTCTCACGGTCACCGTGAATTTCACCGACAAGGCTAATATCGCCAACGAGACCCAGCGCAGCCGCACCAATACGGAAAACTCGGGCATCACCGACTTTGCGGGCAGCAAACTGCTGACAGGTTCGGCCGCGTCGGTGCTGCCCGGTCGCCTGCTCACGGCTGACGGATCGTCGTCGAGCGACGGCAAGGGATCGGTCGCACGACAGGAAGCGTTGCAGACCAGCGTCGCCGCAGTGGTCACGCAACTACTGCCGAACGGCAATCTCGTGGTCGAGGGCAAGCAGGAAATCCGCGTCAACTACGAAATCCGCGAACTAATCGTCGCCGGCATCGTGCGCCCGGAAGACATTCAGAGCGACAATACCATCGACAGCGCCAAGATCGCGCAGGCCCGCATCGCCTATGGCGGCCGCGGCCAGATCTCGGACGTCCAGCAGCCGCGCTACGGCCAGCAGGTGATGGACGTGCTGCTGCCCTTCTAACCCGCAGAGAGCTCCCACATCTCATCGTGCTCCCACGCGGCGAGGTGTTCACACGCGGCCTTCCGTCAGCTCCCCTGGCGGAAGGCCGTCGTCGTTTTAAGCGGCCTCTAACCGCGGCCAGGCGAAGCCTGAACGTCAGCTCTTGAAATCCACCTCGACGCTGCCCAGTCCCAGCAACTCCATCCGGACGTGATCTCCAGCGTTGAGCCATGCCGTCTGCACGAGACTGCCCGTCAGCACGAAGTCTCCGGCGCGCAACATCTTGCCTCGGGCTGCGAGATGGTTGGCAAGCCAGGCCAGTGCATGATGTGGATGGCCAAGAACATCTGCGCCGTTGCCGCGCCCCACTTCCATGCCGTTAACGACGGCACGTCCAATCACTGACAGAAGGTCAGGCGCCTTGTCACGAGCAACAGGCGCCCCCAGAACACATCCCGCTGCAAAGAAATCATCCGCGATCAGCGTTGGCGCATCCATGCTGCGCCAGTCCGCGTAACGATCATCGACGATCTCGATAGCCGGATGATAGGCATCGATCGCTGTTGCGACATCATCGGCCGTGAACGGCTCACCCGACGGCATCAGATCGTTCGCGAGCTGGACCGCAATTTCGCACTCCACGCCGACATGCACATAATCGCTGTAGCGCAGCGACGTTCCGGCGGCATGAACACCGCCCATATAGAGTCCGCCGGCGCAAGGATGCGAAATACCGAGATATTGCTGCATCACCGCGCTTGTGCAGCCGATCTTGTAACCGACCTGCAAGCCGAAATCGGGTGACACCAAATTGTGAAGCGCGTCCTGCACGCGATAGCCGTCGGCTTCGTCATGCGGGACTGCGTCTGGCGGCAATATGGTGAGCGGCGCGCGGTTGCGGCGGACGTAGGCCAGGATTTCGGCGATCGCGAGATACTTTTCCATCGGCGGTCCCTTCGCTCGTCATACGGCTCGCGCCGAAATATGACCAACGGGTAGCGACCGCCATCATGCTTGGCAACGGTGCGCAGCGTGGCTGCCGCGAGCCGACGCTCGCCTACTACAAATCGTCCTAAAGTTCAGCCGAAGACCCTGGTCAGGTCTTCATGAAGCCGCCTCATCCCGGCGGGCCCGGTGAAGATCTCCTTCACCTCGGCAAGAGCCTCCGTGGTCAGGACGTCTTCGGAACGTCGGCCCTGCGCCGCAGTCGCGAGAATGCGCGATGCGATGGCTGCCTGATTGCAGGAGGTGCGGTGCTGCTCCGGCACCTTTGCGACGACCTTCTGAAGAACATTCCGCATCAGCGCGATCGTATCGGGATCATAAGAGGCAGGCGCAGCCATTATTCATCCTCCCGTTTTTTTCTGGAGCAAGCCTACGTCCTATCGGCGAATGATGACGTTCATATTCCCGTGTTTAAGAATGTCGCCGTGCTGCAGTGCAGTCATCACAGATCACTGCATCGCACAGCATGCGTGATTGCCTTCCGGAATTCCCAAATGGAAAACGGCCGCCCAATGGGCGGCCGTTTGGCATCTGAAAGACTATTCGTCGCGATAGACCTTTTCGCGCTTCTCGTGGCGCTCCTGGGCTTCCACGGAGAGTGTTGCGATCGGGCGGGCTTCAAGCCGCTTCAGCGAGATCGGCTCGCCGGTCTCCTCGCAATAGCCGTAGGTATTATCCTCGATGCGCAGCAGCGCGGCGTCGATCTTGGAGATCAGCTTGCGCTGCCGGTCGCGCGCTCGGAGTTCGATCGCGCGGTCGGTTTCCGACGACGCACGGTCGGCGAGGTCGGGGTGATTGACGTTCTCCTCCTGCAAAGCCTGCAGGGTGAGTTTCGATTCACGGAGGATTTCTTCCTTCCAGGCCAGCAATTTCGCGCGGAAATAGTCGCGCTGCCGGTCGTTCATGAAAGGCTCTTTTTCGGAGGGGCGATAGCTTTTCAACTTGTCCAAGGCCAATCCATCTATGCGTGCAAGGCGCCGGAAATGACCGGCCGCGCCGCAGCTTATATAGCTAGGTCATGTGACAGACAATAACGTCAGGATACCTCCGGAACCACCGTCCACCGCCCGCTTTCACGGCCGGAACTGTGCTGCTGCAGCACGTGGCAGCCTGAGCCCGACTTTGGTCAAAGGGCTGTTTGACGGGCTATAAACGGCATTTATGCGGGCCGCGACCGGACTTGGGGCCCCCGCTCCAAGCGGCTCAGACTTGGCCAGCCTTGGCCAGTTCAACTTCAACCCGGAGCTCGATCTCGGAGAGCACGGCGTCCAGACCGGGTTCGCCGGATGATTCCTTGAGGTTGGCCGCCGCGCTGCGCAGCCGCGCCACCATGGCCGGATTGATCGAGCCCGTGAGCAGGCCGATCTTGAGTTCGTCGAGGACATCGAGCGCACCGCGGCCGCGCTTCACTGAGCGCTTGCGACGTTCCATGGGATCTTCGACGCTCTGCATGGCCAGAAGCGCATCAATGCTGTTGGCCGCCCGGGGCGCTACGGTCGGCCTGGCGTCGGAGGTCGGCGTCGCGTCAGGCAACGAAAACCCGGTCGAACTGGATTTCTTCGCTCCTGACGATGGAGCTCCGAAGGTGGTGCCGTTCGGTCCGTAAATGCGCATCGGCGTGTCCAGCGAGGGTAATGGCCGATCCCGGCCCACGGCGGCTTGCCGTTCGCTCAGTACCATCGCGAGCGTAAACAGACCTCCATCTGGAAAGGTCGTCTTTTATGGTTAATCAATCGTAAACGGCCCGGCAAAATCTGCCGCAGGCGGCACATTCGCCGGGGCTCGAACCACGCATCCAGCCCGAATGAATTTATCATTCCTTTTATAAATCAATGCCTTAAAGAGAATCAGAACGCTGGCACGGTGCTCGCATAATGAAAGTCGGATCGTCGTCATGGGAGTGGCGAGCGGTCCAGTGAAGACCTCAGCGGGGAGCAGAGGATGCCGAGCCTACCTTCGATCCGATTCTGTCAGACGGCCTGTGCGGTGCTGCTCGTGCTGCTCGTGCAGGCGGTGTCGGCACATGCAACGTCGCGGATCAAGGATCTGGCCAATATCGAAGGCGTCCGGCAGAACCAGCTGATCGGCTACGGCCTCGTGGTCGGCCTCAACGGTACCGGCGACACCCTCAACAACATTCCTTTCACCAAGCAGTCGCTGCAGGCCATGCTCGAACGCATGGGCGTCAATATCCGCGGCCAGACCATCCGTACCGGCAATGTCGCCGCGGTCATGGTCACCGGCAACCTGCCCGCCTTCGGCACCCAGGGCACCCGGGTGGACGTCACCGTCTCGGCGCTCGGCGATGCCAAGAACCTGACCGGCGGCACCCTGCTGGTCACCCCCCTGCTCGGCGCCGACGGCAATGTCTACGCCGTCGCCCAAGGCTCCCTCGCCATCAATGGCTTTGCCGCCGAAGGCGCTGCCGCCAGCATCACCCGCGGCGTGCCGACCGTTGGCCGCATCGCCAATGGCGCCATTATCGAGCGCGAGATCGAATTCGCGCTGAACCGCCTGCCCAATGTGCGCCTCGCTTTGCGCAACCCCGACTTCACCACGGCCAAGCGCATTGCGGCCGCCGTCAACGACTTCCTGGGATCCAAGACCGCCGAGCCGATCGATCCCTCCACCGTGCAGCTGTCGATCCCGCCGGAGTTCAAGGGCAACGTCGTCGCGCTGCTCACCGAGATCGAACAGTTGCAGGTCGAACCGGATCTGGCTGCCAAAATCATCATCGACGAGCGCTCCGGCATCATCGTGATGGGCCGCGACGTCCGCGTCGCCACCGTCGCCGTGGCGCAAGGCAATCTCACCGTGACGATTTCGGAGAGCGCCAATGTCAGCCAGCCCAATGCATTCTCCAACGGCCGCACTGTCGTCACGCCAAGCACGCGCGTCGGCGTCACCGAAGACGGCAAGAAGTTCGCTCTAGTGAAGGACGGTGTTTCGCTGCAGCAGCTCGTCGACGGCCTCAACGGACTCGGCATCGGCCCGCGCGACCTGATCGGCATCCTGCAGGCCATCAAGGCTGCAGGCGCCATCCAGGCCGACATCGAGGTGATGTGATGAACGTCAACACCGCCGTCGCCGCCTATCAGGCCAAGCATCCGACAATCAATGGCCGCCCCGATCAGACCCTGATCGACGCACTGCAGAAAGTGTCGCCGCAAGCTCAGGCCAAGACGCGCAAGCAGTCCGAAGACTTCGAGGCGATGTTCATCAACACGATGTTTTCGCAGATGACATCAGGCATCAAGGGCGAAGGCCCGTTCGGCGACACCACCGGCACCGGTGCATGGCGCTCAATGCTGACGGACGAATATTCGAAGTCCTTCGCCAAGGCTGGCGGCGTCGGCATCTCCAACGAAGTCTTTCGTTCACTCATCATCCAGCAAGCCAATCGCGCCAGCTGATCGCAGAGGACACCGCCATGAACAATGCGCAACGCCAGCAAGCCGCCCCCATCGCCGCACCGCGTTCGGTCGCGACGCTGATGGAAGCCCGTCAGCTCGCCGACGAACTCATGAAGGTGATGAACGAGCTGCTCGCCATCATCGAACAGGAGACGGCGCTGGTCCGCAACGGCAATGTCCGCGACGCGATCAAGCTCGAAGCTCCGAAGGCGGACATTTCGCGTCGTTACATCGCGATGATCTCGCTGCTCAAGATCAGCCAGACATATCTCGCCCAGACGACGCCCGACCTGCTTTCGGCGTTGCGCAAACACCATGATGTGTTCCGTGCGATGCTGCAGGTCAATCTGACCGTGCTTGCCACCGCGCATGCGGTTTCGGAAGGCATTGTCCGCGGCGTCAATGCCGAGGTTCAGAAGCGCAATGTCCCGCAGACCTATACGGCGGCCGGCCGGCAGGCCCAGCCGGGCCGGGCCAACATGACGCCCATCGTCGTCAGCCGGTCACTTTGATCGTATAACTGATCACGCCACCGCGGACGCGTTTGATGCGCCGCGGCATTACTATCTTTTGACTCAAATTGCAGCGCGGAAATAAGCACCGGATTCAGCCGTTCGGTGCATAATGTCGTTTGGGAACGGGTCGGGATTTATCGAATGGAGCCAGGAGGGCTGCCATGGGTGCCGACTTCAATATCAAACCGGTGGGGGCACCGGTTGCCGCGCCAGTGATACGACCCGCGCCAGAAGCGGTGCGCGAAGCCGTGCCTACGCAACTCCCCCCCGACAAGACCGTGTCAGCAGCGCCCCGTGTACTGCAGCCAAACATTTCTGCGGCGAACTACCAGCAGATGGACAGCGAACGCATCTCGAAGGAAGTCATCATCGACAAGGGCGCTGGCGAGATCGTCTTCGTGTCTGTGGACAAGAAGTCCAACCAGGTGATCGACCAGTACCCCGAGGAATCGCGACTGCGTTCTCGAGCCTATCTGCGCGCCATGGATACGCTCAACCAGGACGCAAAGCTGCAGAATCGACGTATGGAGACGGACCGCAGAATCTAGCGCGCTGATTAGACGTCGCGCGTTGCATAGGCCGTATCGAGATAGGTACCGCCCGTGGCGGCATCGGTCACGACGTTCTTGATCGTCGCCTTGTTGTTGGCCGTCATCTGAAACTTGGTGTCGCCCACGCGAAACGAGTTATCCTTGATCAGGACCTGCTGGTACTTCACGGTCCCCTCGCTCTGATACTTCACCTGCGCGCGGAAGCCTTCGACCTGCGAGATCGCGATCTCGAACTTCTTGCCGTTGGCGTATTTGCCTTCCCAGCTGCCTTTATAGGCATCGGCATCCACGGCCACATATTTGCCCGGGGTCACTGGCGTCGTCGTCTTGTAGGCTGTCGCCAGGATGCTGAGAGCGTCTGCCATTGCTGCCTCGTGCCGCGCAGTCCGAATCACCGCGCATTTGTGCTGGCGATTAGGCCGCTCAGACCGTTAAGCTATCGTTACGGATGTCACTCGGGCTCAGGGACGACCCGAGAGTCCCGCCGCAATATTGCGGTTGATATCGATGAGCGCTTGCAGATGCTCAACCTGGCGGACCTGCTGAAGCGCGGTGCACTGCGTCAGAACAAAAATGCCGATATTGGCGATATTCTGCCGAATCTCGATCGATTCCGGATTCTGGTCATTCATGGCATCGCCGACGAAGATGGACCAGAGCTTGCGATTGAACAGAAGAGCGTCGTCGAGACCTGCATCGGTATGGTCCCAATTTTCAACAACGTCCTGAAGCTTGCGCGCTGCTTTCAGAAGGGCTTGGGCTTCGATGTCTCTCGGTGTCGCCGTGGTCTGTGCAGTACGCGCGTAGGCTTGAGCACCGATCGACATTCGCTACCTCAAAAACTCTTCTTCCCGCTTGATCAGCGGACGTAATTCCTTGAGTGCTTTGTAAAGCGCGCCGCTTAAAATAAGCTTACTGACGTCCTCGATCGTCTCACGAAAACTCGGAACCGCTTCAATCAATTCCTTGATGAAGCCGAGATATAGCTCCTGATATGCCGGGATATCGTTCTCCAGATACATCATCTGCACGCAGAGATAGACTCGTTTCACCGGCGTCGTAGCAGTCTCCGCCGTGAGAATGTCCTTCTCACGCATGATCGGTGCATCGCCATCAATCAGGAACGCCGTGCGCGTATCGGAATTGGTGATCACGCTCTGACCGATGATGATTCGCTCACCCGGCTTCAGTTCGACTCGCAAAGGCATTCAGCTCTCCTCCCCGCAGCAGCCGTGAGGCCACATGCAAAGCCAACGGTATCTGGTGCCACGTTTCGGGCGGGCATGACTATCCAGGAACCCCGAAAATACGCCTGCGATTCGAATAATACCAGCATTCAGCCGCCCACGTCTTCAGTTTGGGGAAAGCCAGGATGCCGGGCGACGCGCCGCTGACTACCCCCGACCAACGAAAAACGGCGGGATTTCTCCCGCCGTTCGGTAATCTTGGTGCCAACACCAGACTTACTGGAGCAGCTTGAGCACGCTCTGCTGCGACTGGTTGGCCAGCGCCAGCGCCGAGACGGCGATCGACTGCCGGGTCGACAGTGCCTGGCTGTTGGCGGCTTCCTCATTGGTGTCTGCCAGCGTCAGATTGGACGAACCGGTCTGCAGCACGTTGATCAGGTTCTTGGCGAATTCCTGACGGATCTGCACGATCGAAAGGTTGGAACCGAGCGCCGAGGCCTGGGCGCGCAGAACCGAGCTGGAGATATTGAGCGCGGCCAGCGTGTTATTGGCCGAGGTGTTGTCGAGGAAGTCGGCGCCCTTGGCGAGTTTGCTGAGGCCGAGACCTGCAGGCGTCAGGGTCGTGCCGGCGATGTTGAGCGTCGACTTGCCGGTCTCGTTGAACACAAGCTTGAGCTGATCGCCACCCAGCAGGTTGATGCCGTTGAACGAGGCATCCTGCGACGTGGTCGTGATCTGGTCGATGATGTTGTTGTACTGCGCAACGAGATTGGCGCGCGAGGTCTGCGATGCGAAGTCCTGCACCGGCGTCGATGGCACCAGGCCATTGAACAGCTTGCCGACGGCCGCCGCCGTGCCGCCGATGGCGCCGATCGTCGACGACGCAGCATCGTTCGATGTCGTGATGGTCATGAAGCCGGCGGGATCGATGACGGCCTGCAGATTGTTCGGCGCCAGCGCCGCGTTAAGCTGCGCCAGTGTCGAGACCTGACCGCTCGCGGTGCCGAAGGTGATATTAGTCGGAATGCTTGACGGATTGGTCGCCGCGATCGTCAGCGTCAGTGCCGGCGGGCCACCCAGGGCGGTCGGACCTGAGGTCCGCGCCTGGGTCACCGACGTACCCAGTCCGAGTCCGGCGAGCGCGGCGGTGTTCGAGCTCGTGATCGACAGATCGGAAGCCGTACCCGTGTGCAGCGTGATCGCGCCGATGGGCGCTGCCGCGTTGACTGCAGAGCCGGCGCCGCCAGACAGCGCATCGATCTTGCTCAGCAGCGTAGCGACAGTGTCCGTGACGTTGATCTCGTTGGCGCCTGAAGCGCCCGAAGCTCTGAAGGTCAGGCTCTGACCATTGACGGTGATGGTGTCGTTCGCCGCGAAGCTGGTAGCAATCGAGTCGGTGGCAGCAAGACCCGACAGCAGCGTGGCGCCGGTAATCGCAACGGCATTCTTGTTGTTCGCGACAGTGCCGACATAGGTGTTGTCGGTCTTCGTGGACGTGCCCAGCAGGTTGTCGGCGGTCGCGCCGGGATTGATCGGCGTCGTGAACGACGACTTGGCGTTATAGCCGACCGGAATTTGCAGCGCCTGGTTGGCGATCGATTTCGCGGTATCGACCAGCTTCTGCAAGGAGGTGATGCCGGTATTGGCTGCCTGCAGCACCTGCACGCCGTTGCCAATGCCATCGAGCAGGGCGTTGATGTCGCCGGCGCGGCTGTCGAGCCCTGCTGCCGTGAAGAAATTCGTGGGGTTGTCGAGGGCAGTGTTGACCTTCTTGCCCGTCGCAAGACGGTTCTGCGTCGTGGACAAGAGGTCCGCGGTCGACTGCAACGACAGCAGGTTCTGGCGAACCGAAGCCGATAGAACGATGCCTGACATATGGAAACCTTCCTGTTCCCCGCGCAGTCGACCTTCAGGTCGCGCAAGCGCATGGTGCATCTGACGAGACCCGTCTCGCCGCGATGCTGTCGGTTGAATTTGACGCCCTTCTGGAAGAGGAATCTCGGTCCGCCTTGCGGCGATGCCCGGATTAACGCGGCCGATTCTCGGCCTACCTTCTTCCTACTCAGGCCGAATATGACCGACGACCATTTAAGATATGGTTAACAGCGGATTAAGGCTTTCGTAAAACTGTCCCAAAACGGCAAAGGCCCGGAAAGCTTGAGCTTTCCGGGCCTTTGCGACGATGGGACAACGAAAAACGGCGAGGCTTTCTGCCCCGCCGCCTTCTGTTTCGACTAGTCCGCTGAAGTTTAGCGGAGCAGCTGGAGAACGCCCTGCTGCGACTGGTTGGCCAGCGACAGCGCGGAGACGGCGATCGACTGACGGGTCGACAGCGCCTGGCTGTTGGCCGCTTCCTCGTTGGTGTCGGCGAGCGTGAGGCTCGACGCACCGGTCTGCAGCACGTTGATCATCTGCTTCGAGAAATCCTGACGCATCTGCACGACCGACAGGTTCGAACCGAAGGCCGAAGCCTGCGAACGCAGCTTGGAGCTGGCGTTGTTCAAACCGGTCAGCAGCTTGTTGGTGGCAGCATTGTCGAGGAAGTCGGCGCCCTTGGTCAGCGACGCCAGGCCGAGGCCCGACGGATCGAAGGTCACGCCCGTGATGCTCAGCTTGGACTTGCCGGTCTCGTTGAAGGTGAGAGCCAGCGTGTCGCCGTTGAGCAGGTTGACGCCGTTAAAGGATGCGTCAGCCGCGGTGGTCTTGATCTGATCGATCACCGTGTTGTACTGGGCAACCAGACCTGAACGGGTGTTCTGAGCATTGACGTCTGCCACTGGAGCAGAGGTGTTCAGCACGCCGAACATCTTGCCCGCGCCAGTCGCCGAGCCACTGATGAGGCCGCTGGCCGTCAGATCGAACGAGGCTTCATCGTTCGTGGTCTGGATGGTCAGCTTGCCGGTCTTGTCATCGATCGTCGCCTGCAGGTTGCTGGTGGCCAGCTTCTTGTTCAGGTCGTCGAGCGTGCTGACCTGATTGGCGCCCTTGCCGAACGTGATCGTCTGAGCAGCGCTACCGTCGATCGCACCGATCGTCAGCTGCTGGCCAGTGAGCGTGCTCGTCGCTTCCGTGGTGCCAGCCGTGAGGCCAACCTTGGCAAGCGCAGTACCACCCAGGACGATGCTGCCCGAGGTGTTGCTGTTCGTCAGCGTGAGCTGGTTGCCGGCGATCGCCGCGGCCGCAGTGCCGCCACCAAGAGCCGTCTTGAGCGCAGCGGTCAAGTCGGTGGTGGTCGCTGCAACAGTCGCGGTCGTGTTCAGGTTGATGGTGCCGTCTGGGTCAGTCGTGGACGCAGCGGTACCAGCACCAGCAGCCGTCACCTTGATCGTCGTACCGTTGACGATGAGCGTATCGCCAGCAACGAAGCTGCCGCCGGTTGCGCCGGTCAAAGCCGTTCCTGAAGCGATCGTACCGGTGACGGCGCCGGTGAGCGTGGCAGCGGTATCCGTCGGGAGCAGGTTGGCGGCGGTTGCACCGGTGGTCGTCGTGGAGAACTGCGACTTCGTCGAATAGCCGGAGGTCGCCTGCAGTGCCTGGTTGGCGATCGACTTGGCGGAGTCAACGAGCTTCTGCAGCGAGGTGATGCCGGTGTTGGCAGCCTGCAGGATCTGCACGCCATTGCCGATACCATCGAGCAGGTTGTTGATGTCGCCGGCGCGGTTGTTCAGGCCCTGCGCGGTGAAGAAGTTGGTGGGATTGTCGAGCGCCGAGTTGACCTTGTTGCCGGTCGCGAGGCGGTTCTGGGTGGTGGAGAGGAGATCCGCGGTCGACTGCAGCGAGAGCAGGTTCTGACGAACGGAGGCCGAGAGTGTAATGCCGGACATGTTTGGTTACCTTCCTGGTAGACACAACGAGCGACCTTCTTGGTCGACATCGGGAAGATGACGCTGAGGTTCTAAAATTGCGTAAAGGGAACTGTGCGGATTTGACGCTCCCTATGCGTGTATTTAACTACCTGCACCCGTCCCAAAAATGACAAAGCCCGACTCGTAAAAGTCGGGCTTTGTCATTTGTTATCAGTGCTTTTTATGTAGCCGGGAGGTTGGCTTCCCAGACTTTGGCGAGGTAGCAAAAACCCGGCGAAGTTGTAAACACGAAGCAACCCGTTAAAGAAACTTAACCAAGCTCATCTGATAAAGATTTGACGTTGTCTGATACGAGGCCTGCAAAGCGGTCTGCAGCGCAAGAATTTTGGTCGCGACCTCGTCGTCATTGATGCCCTCGATGGAGTCGAGCATCGTCTGGGCCATCGCCTTGGTCTGGACCTGCCGATCCGTGGTCGACTTGATCGACGCCTGCGCGCCGGCGAAGTCGGCCTGGATGTCCTGAATCGTCTGCTGACCGGGGATGTTCGCCAGATTCTGCGCCACGCGCTGGTTCAGCGCCGCGATCTGCGCATTGGCGCTCTTTGCATAGGTCGCATTGCTGAGTTGTGCCGGATCGACGGCCACGGCCGCGAACACCGCGACGGTCTGCAGTTGCGCGCGCAGGGCCTGCTCGTCAGCGCGCGCGCCATATTGCACCTTGATCGATGTATCGACCTGGGAGACTGCTGATCCGCGGGCCGAGCCGTTGGCGGCCGTGTTCTGCTCGCCCTGATACCAGATCACGGTATTGTCGGCCGTGCCGGCAACGAGCGTGGTCGCAGAGCCGAGCGGGGTCGAGCCGACGCGCAGCGGCGGCTGGTCGAAGAAGTTGTCGCCGGCCTCGATCGCGGATGCCGCCACCATCGGCCCGTTGGCGAGATCCTTCATAGCTGTGCCGAGCACGGCATTGAGATTCGCTGCGGTGACCGTCGATGACGGCGCCACCGGCGGAAGGGCGTTCGGCTGACCGGGATCGATCAGGAACGAATTGGCCGGCAGCGGCGTCTGGTCCGACGCGGTCAGGACGATGTCTTCCTTCGTGCCATCCGGCATCGTGAAAGTGAACTTCACCTGATCGCCGACATTCGGATTGGTCGCTCCGAGATCGATCGACATCGACTTCGCCACAGGCGTCGCCGGCAGCGCAGGCGGAACGGTCGTGGGCAGATCGACCGGCTGAGTGACTGTCGCACCGGCAATCGTGGTGGACACACCGGTGACCTTCATGCCGAACGGCTGCGCCGCAGCCGGCGGCGCCGGCGTCACGTCCTCTTCGGAGATCACCACCGAGGTCACCGGGGTTCCGACTGCGCTGCCGACACGCCCGTTTGCATTGACGCCAAGGTCGGCCGTCTTGCGCTCGGCGATCACCTGCTTGAGGCCGGCGACGAGCGCGCCATTGCCATTCATGATCTGGTCGGCGGGAGCGACGGGCGCCGTATCGGTGGCGCGGCCGGAGAACAGGTAGCGGTCGCCCGACCGCGCATTCAGCATATCGACGGAATCGAAGAAGCCGAGCGAAGCCGTCTTCTGCCCTGGCGTCTGACCGGTATTGTCGAAATTACTGCCGGCGCTAACGGCGGCGCCTTTGACGTCTGATCCGATCGCCACCAGCCGCTGCAGCGACAGATTTGCCACGCCGATGCGCGTGTTCAGATTGACAGCAGTATCGGCATAGGCCGCAACATTACTGATCTGCGCGCGCAGCGCGATCGCGAGACTGCGACCGCTGCCCTGCCCTGCATAGGTGTTGGAAATCTTGCCGCTCGACAGCTGCTGCGTCAGCGCGTCGAGCTGATCGCGCAGATTGGTAATTCCGGATCCGATATAGGATGTGCGTGAGCCGACACCGCTGATCGTCATGATTACCTCAGAATGCCTGCATCAGGGTTTTGTACAATTCGTTGACCGTCGACATCACGCGCGCATTGGCCGAATAGGCGTTCTGCAACGACAGCAGATGCGCCATCTCGTCATCCATATTCACGCCGGACGCGTCTGCCATCTTCTTGTCAAGTGTGTTGAGAACGACGTTCTGGCCATCCGCGAGTTGCTTGGCGGAATCCGCCGCAGCGCCCTGTTGCCCGACGAACTGGCGCATATAGCTCGACAGCGTCCCCTTGAACGGTGCCGTATCACTGCCCGTTCCCGTCGCCGGCGAATAGGTGAAACTGGCATTGTTCAACTGGTTGAGCAGGAGGGCCGACCGCGTCGTGTCGCCCGCTGCCGTCGACCCGCTATAAACCACCAGCTTGGAGGGGTCGGCGACGATCGCATTGTTGATCGTCAGCCGGCCGGCGAGACCGGCCATCTGCGAACCGTTCTTGCTGATGCCACCGCTATAGGCGGCGCCGTTGTCAGTGAACAGCGCCAGCTCCGGGCTGCCGTTGCTCAGATCGGTGGGACCTTGCGTGACTGTCACCGACGCCGCGTTGATGTTGGCGAATGCGGGATTGTTGACGACGGTGAGCGCGCCAGCCGTGCCGGAGAACGTGGCCTGGCCGCCAAGCGCCGCGTTCAACTGATTCAGAACCGAGCCGAAGCCCGAAGAAAAATCGAGGCCGATGACGGTATCATTCGGATTGGTCGTTGCAGTATTCGGCAGCGGCAGCACGCTGGGATCATCGACCCGCATGAACGAAATTTCGCGCTGCGTGTTGGTCGCCGTATCCGTATACGTGAAGTGAATGACATTGCCCGGCTTCATCTGCGACACATCGAGCGTAAAGCCGGTCGGCGTCCCTGCCGGCAGCGCCGTCGGCGGCACCGTCGGCACGGGAAAGACGCTTCCAGCTGTCGTCTTGTCCGAGAGCGCGCTCGAGATCGACGCTGCGAACTGATCGAGCTGGTTCTGCGCCTCGACAAGCGTCTTGTCGCGAAGTTCAGTATATGCGGCGATCGTGCCCGACTTGATAGCGCCGGCAGCAGTCAGGTCGATCGATCCGCCGTTCGGAAATTCGATCACCACCGAGCCGAGATTGCTCTTGCTGGGATCCGCGCTCCACGTCGTGCCGGCCGATACTGTGCCCTGGGCATTGAACGCCAGTGTCGCCGCTTCATTGCCCACCAGCTGCACACCGGAACCGGTGAAGATGGTGACCTGATTGGCACCATTGGTGGTGACGCGGATATCCATCAGCTGCGACAGCTGCGTGACGTATTGATCGCGCTGATCGAGCAGCGCGGCGGTGTTGGAATCCGTCGATGTTCCGCCTTGCGGATTGGCCGTCAACTGATTGTTGATCTTGGCGATCTGCTTCATCAGCGTGTTGGCGGTCGTTACGGAATCCTTGATGCCGCTTTCTGCCGCGCTGCGCAGGTTCTGAATGCCCTGCGTCATCGAATTCAATTGTTGCGCGAGTGTTTGCGCGGCATTGAGCACGCCGATCCGCGCCGACTGACTGTCCGCGCTCGTTGACAGCGCCTGCACTGCCGTCGTCAGGGCATTGAAGGAATATTCGAGCGAGCCGACTGAACCAGGATCGCCATAAAGGCTCTGCATCTGCTGCAGGAAGCTCGAACGGAGCGAGGCATAGCCCGCGCCCGACGTTTCGGTGCGGAGCTGCGCCTGGATATATTGATCGAGTTCGCGATTGACGCCAACGGTGCGGACGCTGCTGCCGTTGCCGGAATTGACTGCGACCTGATCCGTCGACTTGCGAATGTAGCCAGGCGTTTCCGCATTGGCCACATTCGAGGAGACCAGCGACATCGCGGCCTGATTGGCGCGCAGGCCGGACATGGCGATGGAGAGTGCGTCGTTCAGACTCATAACTAACTGTCGCTCTCAAGGTTCACGCGGGAAGAAGGCCGTAGATGCGGCCTTGCGATTAACGCATCACGTTCAGCAGATCCTGAACCATGGTATTGGCGGTCGTGATCACCTTGGTATTGGCCGAATAGGCCTGCTGGGTGACGATGAGCTTGGTGAATTCGTCGGCGATGTCGGTGTTCGACGACTCCAGCGACGAGCCGGAAATACTGCCACCCTTGCCGTACAGCGCCTCGCCGGATTCGTTGGTGGTCTCGAACGCGCCGCCGTCGATGCGCTTGAGGAAGTTGGCACCGTTGAAGGTGGCGATACTGACTTCAGCAAGATCGATGTTACGGCCATTGGAGTAGCTGCCGACCACACGTCCTTCATTGCTGACCGATACGCTCTGCAGCTGACCCGCAGCATAGCCGTCCTGCTCAAGCTGATTGACTTGAACGTTGCCGTTAGTATCGGCGAATTGCGTGAGACCACCGGTGCCGAACGCCATGGTCACGTTGCCGAGTGCCTTGCCCGAGACGGTCAGGCCGGTCAGCGTGATCTGACCGACGACCGGCTGCATCTGGCCGTTCGGCCCGAACTTGAAGTCGGTGCCGACATTCTGCCAGGCTGCGGTCGCGCCCGTGGCCGCGGGGTCGGTCTGGTAGAACAGGTTCCAGGTATCCGTTCCGCCCTGCGTGGCGGACTCGACCTTCGCCCACCTGAATTGCAGGCTGACCGGTGCACCGTTGCCGTCATAGACGGTCTTGGCGCCACCGCTGATCGATTCATCGAGGAAGGTCTGAGCGTCACTGCCGATCACGATGCCGGTGCCCGCCGTACCGCCGCCCGAACGAAGGCCGGTAACGGTGCCGGTGAAACCCAGGGCCTGGAATGCGGCGACCGCCGTAGTCGTCGAACCTGCCGCCAGCGTAAAGTCGTTCGCCGTACCGGAGTTCAACGTGATCACGCCGGTGGCGGACACGCTCGATAGCGGCGACGCGTTGCCGGTCGCGGTGTCGATGGCGGTGAGCACGTCGCCGATATCGGCCGTGTCGATAGGGATGAAGGTCGTGCCCGGGACGGCCGCGGGAGCAACGGCGCCCGTGTAGAACGAAAGCGTTTTGGTCGTGGTAACGCCGGCGCTGGTGGTCTTCAACACGAGCGTATCGCCGTTTGCGAAGCCGACCGGCAGCGTATCGCTGCCGGATACGGGCGCGAGTTTGGTATTCGCCGAGATCGGCGCCGGCGTCGTCGCGAAATTGTTGCGCGCGTTTCCGGGAACAGCAGTATTCCCGAAGGGCGTTGCCGCAGTGCCCAGCACGCGTGGATTTGACACGAAGTCGGCTGATCGCAGCAATTCGGAACCGGGCACCGACGTCTGATGCTTGGTTGTCAGCGGATAGCTGGCGAGGTTGGCGCGGTAGTCGATCTTGGTGGTGGCTTGCGACGGCAGGAAGTCATTCTGGAAGCGCAGCACTTCCGGCGAGCTGCCGGCCGGGTTGCCGGTCGTGGGATCAATCTTGACGCCCTGAAGATAGTAGCCGGCGCCGTTGACGAGATAGCCGTTCTTGTCGAGCGAGAAGTCGCCGCGACGGGTGTATTTGTTGACGCCGTCAAACACCGGCGTGCTGTCGGAGACGTTGCCCGGCTTCTGCACCGCAAAGAAGCCGTCGCCATTGATCGCCATGTAAGTCGCGACCGAAGACGACTGCACCGAACCCGCGATGGTGTTGGTGCTGCGCGATTGCGCCGTCACGCTGCCGGCCACCTGCGCGGATGTGCCGGCATCGGGAATGAGGTCGAGGAAGCTGGTATCGATCCGCTTGAAGGCGGTGGTCTGCGAGTTGGCGATGTTGCCGGAAATGTTTTCCAGCGCATAGGAGTTCGCCCGCAGGCCCGCAACGGACGTGGTGAGAGCGCCGAAGATACCCATTACATCGTCTCCAACTTCGATCCGGGCGGCCCGCCGGACGGTGCCAAATTCACAGCCGCTGTCGGAGGAGATGTCGCAAGCCCCGTGCCAAGGGGATAAATTCAATGAATTCAACGCACTAAACAAAAAGCCCCGGTCCAAAGACCGGGGCACAATTGCCTAGCGGGGAAATAATTGCCGGATCGGCGCCTGATTTCGCCGGGTTCTGCGTAGCTGCTCAGGTCGCCCAGCTCTCAGGTCGCGGAGGGCACGGCCGGTTTGAAGATCATCGCGAAGCCGTCCATGCAGTAGCGCAGGCCAGTCGGCTTCGGGCCGTCATCGAAGACGTGGCCAAGATGGCCGCCGCAGCGACGGCAATGGATCTCGGTGCGGACCATGCCGAGCGTCGAATCCTTGCGCTCGCCCACAGCATTCTGCAGCGGCTGCCAGAAGCTTGGCCAGCCGGTGCCACTGTCGAACTTGGTCTCCGACGAGAACAGTGGATTGTCGCAGCCGGCACAGGCGAAGGTGCCCTTGCGCTTTTCCTTGTTCAGCGGGCTCGAATACGGCCGCTCGGTGCCTTCCTTGCGCAGGATCTCGTATTGCTGCGGCGTCAGCTGCTTGCGCCATTCCTCATCGGTCTTCATGACTTCGAACTTCTCGTCCGAGGCAGCCCGCGCCGACGAAGCCGTCAGCCATTTCAGCGACAGCAATCCTCCCAAGCCAGCAGCGGTCGTCAACATAAAGCGGCGGTCGATCATGGTTGGTCTCCCTGACAATCGAGACAATCATCTCATTCGCTTGAAATACGGGCGGACGAGCCGGAAGTTACACGCCGGTTTCGAAATATTACTCACGTTTTGTTGCGCGCCGGAACCGGGCGGATCGGCCTAGCCCGGCCGCGGGCCCCGCGTTCCCGCGCGCAGATTGGCCTCGGCCAGCCGTGCCTCGCGGATCCGCTCCCGCGCCCGCGCCCGTTCGCGATACCGCGCCAACGTGCCGGCGAGCGCCGAGCCCTGCCGCTCCCAGAGCCCAACCACGTGGCCGACGACCCGCCCGGTCGTGCCACCAGCCCAGACCAGTTCAAACGGCGCGAACAGCTTGAAGCGGTCATCATAGGCATACATGCCACGGGCGATCAGTTGCCCGGCCATGGCCGTCGTGTTCAGGCCCCGATGGCTGAAGCCGCTGGCGACCCACAATCCCTGACGGAGTTGCCCGATCTGCGGCATGCCGTGCACGGTCTGGCCGAGCGCGCCGCCGAAGGTCTCGGTAATAGCGACCTTGCCCAGCGCCGGAAACACGGTCCGGATGCGTCGCGCGATAGCGCCCGCATAGCGCTCCGGCTGCCCGGCCCAGGTTGTTTCCGGGCTCGACCACATCAGCCGATCACCCTCGACGACACGGAAATGGTCGACGCCGTCGCTATCACTCACCGAGCCCTGAAACGTCACCGCCTCGGCAAGACGCTCGCCAAGCGGTTCGGTGATGCCTGCATAGCGCCACACCGGCAACAGCGTGTCCGACAGCTTTTGGGCAGGCGCACCGAGATGGATGTTGCCGGCCAGCACGATGTGTGTGGCACGCATCCGCGCCGACGGAGTCACGATGCGTTTGCGGATGCCGCCGGCATCGATGCTGACCACCGGCGTGTCCTCGAAGATGCGCACACCGGCCTGTTTCGCCAGCGCTGCGAGACCCAGCAGATATTTGCGGCCATCGATCTGGAACGCCTTCGGATAGTGCACGCCGTGAAAGTAGCGTTTGGTTTTCAGCACGTCGCGGACGCGGTCGATCTGCCAGCCTTCCACGTCAGTATCGAAATCTTCGCCGAGCATCTGCAGGCGTGCGATCAGGCGATCGCCGACATCGACATTGGAGACTTCCAGCGCCCCCTCGGACAGGCCGAGACCGGGGATCACGCCCTCGGCGGCCAGGATCCGCACATATTCCGCACCCTGCTTCGACAGCGCCCACAACTCACGAGCGTCCTCCAGGCCAACACGCGCAATCAGATCGGCGAGCGGCAGGCCAAAGCCCGGCATCACGGTTCCCAACTGGTTGCCGGACGCGTTCCAGCCGACATAACGCCCTTCGAGCACCGCGACGCTTGCACCCAGACGCGCCGCTTCCAGCGCAATGCTGAGCCCGGCGAGCCCGGCCCCGACCACGCAGACATCGACATCGAGGCTGAAGGTCAGCCGCGCGCGGTCGGCGTCGGCGACCTCAGGTCCAAATGTCACGCTTGCGGAAGGGGCGGTCATGACGTTTTCTTACGGACAGGTGCGGCGCTTGTCACCTTGTCCTCACGGTTCATGTCCATTAATCCGCAGACCTGACGTCTGGCGCGACCGCGCCGCCTGCCTCGCTACTACCTCTTGCTCTTGCCGAATCGAGATCGCGCCATGCGCCGTTTACTGCTGCTGCGTCACGCCAAGACTGAAACGGACGCGCCGAGCGGCAAGGATTTCGATCGCAGGCTGGATGACCGCGGCCGGCTGGATGCGGCTCTCATGGGCGCCTGGCTCAGCAGAAATCCGCCCCTGCCCGACCTGGTCTGCGTCTCCACGGCGGTCCGCGCGCAGCAGACCTGGAGCCTCGTGGCCGCGGCGATGCCGGCGGCGAAACCGATAGTCGCCAGCCTCGATGAACTCTATGGCGCCGGCCTCTCCGAATTGCTGGCGGTGATCCGCGGCGCAGCCGTGGAAGACCCGGAGCAGCTGATGCTGGTCGGCCACAATCCCGGCCTGCATGAAATGGCGCTCAGCCTGATTGGCGGCGGCGATGCCGCAGGCAGGAAAGCCGTCGCCGACAACCTGCCGACCGGCAGCGTCGTGGTGATCGACTTTCCTATCGAGGACTGGAACGACGTTGCCTTCCGCGATGGACAGCTCGTGCAATTCGTCAGTCCGAAACTGCTGAAGGGCGCCGCGGACCAATAAGCTGCGCCCATCGGAACCCGGTTTGTGCTATCCTCCTCCGGACGACGATGGAGGTGCGCATGTACAAATCCATTCTGGTCCCGATTGATCTGGCCGAAACCGATGTGGCCAAACCCGCGATCGCCCAGGCCGCGACGCTGTCGCAGACCTTCGGCGCAACCGTCCGGCTGCTCAACGTGATGCCGATGACGCCGGTGATGTTGGCGGAATATGTCCCGGCGGATTTCGACACCCAGCAACTGGAATCGTCGCAGGCAGCTCTGGCAGCGGTCGCCAGAGATTGCGGCATCGACGGCGCCCACGTCTCCAGCGTTGTGCGACAGGGCGGCATCTATCACGAGATTCTCGAAGAGGCCTCGGCGATCAAAGCCGATCTCATCGTGATGACCTCGCACCGTCCGGCGATGCGCACCTACTTTCTCGGCTCCAATGCCGGCCATGTAGTGCGTTATGCGAAATGCTCGGTGCTGGTGGTGCGGCCGTAAGGCCTCTCAGCGCTCAGGCCAATCGGCAATGAAGCCCTTGGCCTTGTAGAGTTCGATCTTGTCCCATTCGGTCAGCATGCGGCGGCTGAATTCAATGTCGGTATGCCACAGTGCGGTCGGCACGTCGAAGGCGTGGACGGTGACCAGCATCTTCTGCACCTCGGGCCAATGGCGCTGTAGCGTCATCGGATAGCGCCGCGCGGTCCAGCTGTTGCCGAGACAGATGACGCTACGGATATTAGCGAGGCCGAGCATCGCCTCGATGATCGGCAGCGAGAAGATCACGTTCTCGCCCGTATTGGTCGAGCGATGTTCTTCAAGAATAATATCGGGCGGAATGCCGCGGTCGACCATGGCGGCTTTCATGATCTCACATTCCGATATATCCGCGCCGGGCGTCAACCCGCCGCTCACGATTGCCCAGCGGTAGAAGTCTTGCTGCCATAGCCGCACGGCTTGATCGATCCGCAACGTGACATCCTGCCGCGTGCCGAAAACGAACAGCAGATCGGCCGGCTTCAACTCGGTCATGATCAGGTGTTGCGCATTGATCTGCGCGATCTCGGCCGCGGTTGGGCGATCGAACATCACGATAGCGACGCTCCATGACATACAGAGAGGGCATATTATGTGGCGAGCGATCGCATCCGCGAACTCACAGATGATGTCGCTTGATGTCTACGGCAGCAGGCTCTCCGGCACGGTCGCGAATGTGTAGCTCCGCGGTTTGTTGCGACGGATGAAGCCGCTGATCTGCCAGCCGAAGAACACTGCGAAGCCAATGATGAAGACCACGCCGGCAAACTCGCCGGTGAGCAGCGCACGCAGGAGCAGCGCGGCCATTGCGAGACCGACAAAGGCCAGTGCCGCGACAATCATCGTGTAGATGCCCGGTCGCAGGCCAGAGCTCAGCTTGGCCATACTGCCTTCCGCAGCGAGGCGTCGATGCAACTCCAGGATAAACGCGCTGTAGCCCGATTGCGGCTCCATGAGTGCGACGGTCTGTTTCGACGTCGAGAAGATCGTGATGTGACGACCATCGGCATGATCGACGTCCGTACGAAAGCGGCGGTGCTGCATACCCATCGGCCGATAGGACAGCCGAATCGCCGCGATATCCGCATAGGCCCAGACACCGGAGCGACGGCCGGTGCGCCATAACAGACCTTCATCGGTCAATTCATAGCGATGCGCTGCGCCAATCAGCGAGGCCTTGTAGGCATAGGTGTGCCCCGGCGCTGCCGCTTCCGCGGCAGACGACGCGTCCCTGCGCCCGAAGAGGGTCTTGAGCAAACAGAACGTCCCTGCGCTGTCCGACCCCGCTTGCTTGCGCGATCGCCTGCATGTCCCTTACAAGCTTGCCATGGCCGAGACGACCACTTTTCCGCGCCGCCTGATTCTGGCCGGCGCGATGATCTCAGGATTGCTGCTGGCGCTGGCCGTACACATGCTCGGCCAGCGCTTCGGCCTCGATCTCGGTGGCCTCTGGCGCAACGATCCCGACAATTTCATGCCGATCGGATCGGCCTTCGCCTGGTGGTTGATTGCGGCGATGGCCTTTGTCGGCGGCTATGTCACCGCGAACCTGCTGCACAGCGCAGCGTCCGGCCGCATCCCGCAGCGCATGCGGCAGTTTTTGATTGCCATCGGCGTATTATTTTTGGCCGGCGCCGGTCAGGCGGCCTCGGCACCCAACGCGATACCGACCGCATCAGGTGTTCTGGCCAGTCTTGCCGCCCTCGGCCTCGGCGGCGTCATGGCATTCTGCGGCGCCCATTTTGCGCTGCGAAAGGCGTAGGCAAAGCCCAAAAAAATCGCGCAGGCTTGCACCCGCGCGAAGGTTCTATGCCGTGTGATCGCCAGTACCGCGATCAGCTTGCGGCGCGCATATTGACCTTGCCTTCGGCCAGTGACGTCAGCTTCTTGTCGGTGGTTTTTTCCTCGTCCAGCGTCTTCTGCAGCACGGCCGCGCAATCGTTGCGGCCAAGCTGGCGCGCCCACGCGATCAGGCTGCCGTAACGCGCGATCTCGTAGTGCTCGGCTGCCTGAGCCGCATTGATCAGAGCGGCGTCGAGTACCTTCTTGTCCTCGACTTCGCCGGCGGTCTCGTCGGCTTCCTTGATGATACCGTCGATCGCCGGACACGTGACCGCCTTTACCTCGGCACCATGCATGGCGAAGACCTGCTCAAGCCGCTGCACATGCACTTCGGTTTCCTGCAAATGCGTCTTGAAAGCCTGCTTCAACAGTGGTTCTGCAGCCTTGTCAGCCATTTTCGGCAGCGCCTTCAGAAGCTGCTTCTCCGCGTAATAAATGTCCTGTAGCTGGTGCACAAACAGGTCATCCATCGTCCTGATGTCCTTGGTGAACAGTCCCATCGTTTCAATCCCGGTGTTCTGGAACGGGGCGGCCACTGCGGCGCATTGTCCCGCTCGGTTGCGATAGGCCGGTAACCATCGATATTGGGACGTGTTCCGGGAACGTCTTGATTTGCCGCATGGAACATTCGACTTGCCCGCCTATATGAAATGCGGGACGAATGGCTCGGAATTGTCTGTGTGATTGCCTTGCAGGGTCAGGGCTTTGCAGCCGGCGCGGGTATGTGGCGACCTTGCGGCGCGGCATTAACGCTGGCGCTGTCAAGGACTGCACAACGAAACGTTTTTGCCGTAAGGGTTTGGGCTTGATGAGTGAACTTCGCGTATGAGTGAATTGGTCGCCGCTTGCCGCCTGTTACCCCGATCGGCTTTCCACCTGTTCGCGCTCCGCCGGGAGGACGAATGCAACGATTGCTGACCGCGCTCGGGCGCGGCTTCAAGCAACACGTCGGCTGGAAACGGCTGGGTGTTGTCGCGAGCCTGATCGTCATCGCCCTCGCTATTTCCCATCTGGTGCATACGCTGAAGGGCCTCGATACCGCCAAGATCCTGGCGGCGATGGCTGCAAAATCGACGATGCAAATCGCCATGGCGACGCTGTGCGTGATCGGCGCCTTCTGCACCCTCACCTTCTACGATTACTTCGCGCTCAGAACGATCGGCAAGAAGCATGTGCCGTATCGGATCGCGGCGCTGTCGGGCTTCACCAGCTACACCA
Source organism: Tardiphaga sp. 813_E8_N1_3 (assembly GCF_051811025.1). NCBI lineage: Bacteria > Pseudomonadati > Pseudomonadota > Alphaproteobacteria > Hyphomicrobiales > Nitrobacteraceae > Tardiphaga > Tardiphaga sp. 813_E8_N1_3. The sequence continues at coordinate 1,526,050 of NZ_JBPWQE010000001.1, read as the reverse complement.
TCGGCCACAATATCGGGGCCACCGTGTTCACTGGCGGCGCCATCCGCTTCCGTATCTATTCGGACTACGGATTGAATGCCATTGACGTCGCCAAGATCTGCTTCATCTCCGGACTGACCTTCTGGCTCGGCAATCTGTTCGTGCTGGGCATCGGCATGGTCTGGCATCCGCAGGCCGCCTCGGCCATCGATCTCCTTCCCAATGCCATCAATCGGCTGATCGGGTTCGGCTGTCTGGCCGGCATCATCGGCTATCTGGTCTGGCTGTCGGTCGGCAAGCAACGCCGCGAGCTCGGTCAGAACGGCTGGAAGGTCGTCCTGCCCTCCGCCCAGTTGACGCTGCTGCAAATCGCCATCGGCGTTGTCGATCTCGGCTTCTGCGCGCTGGCCATGTATCTGCTGATGCCAGATCAGCCCTATATCGATTTCGTCTCGTTGGCCGTGGTGTTCATCCTCGCCACCCTGCTGGGCTTCGCCAGCCATGCCCCGGGCAGCCTTGGCGTGTTCGACGCCGCTTTGCTGGTGGCGCTACCGCAGTTCCGCCAGGAGGAGCTGGTCGCCACCGTGGTCATGTTCCGGATCCTGTATTTCATGATCCCGTTCGCCATCTCGATCTGCATCATGGGCACCCGCGAAATCTGGCTCAGTGTCATCCAGCCATGGCACAGGCGCCGCCTGGATGACCGCAATGAACGTCGCGAGATCGAGCCCGCCCCGGTCGTGGTGCATGAGCAGCCATTAAAACGTCAGTCACAGGGTTGAATCAGTCGCGGGCGCGCTACACCGCGCGTCCGGCCAATCGATTTCTTACTTCCGCCCCATACGTGACGTTCAACACCGCCATGGCTCCCATTTATTTCAGACGTTCATTGATCAACTTCGCCGTGCTGCTCGGCATGCTGGGCGCGCTGCCGGCCGGACCTGCCGCAGCCCAAGGCATGACCAACAGCTCGATCCAGATCTCCTGGGAAGTGCGCAACCGCTTCCGGCTATTCCGCGAAGAACGTGACTTCCAGCTCCATGTCGATGCCATGCGCAACCGCAGCGTGCTGGGTGCCGAACAGGCTTTGGGCGTGCAGAGCGATGGCCGCGGCTGGGCGCGCAACACCGTCAACCGGCTGTGCATCGATCTGGCCGGAAAGGTCAGCGAGCCCTGCACCCGTGACACCGTCAAGGAAAGCTACCTGACGCCGACCGAACATCCGATCACCGTCCGCCTCACCGGCGAAGTGCCCGTCGGTGCGATCTGCGCCTGGACCTTCGATGACGGAGAAGGCCCGCGGCAATCCACTCTCGATTGCGCCGAACCGATCAATTTCCGCGCCATCTATGGTCGCCGCACGGTCGCGACTGTGGAGGTCACCAGCGGCGCCGAGGCGCCTGTCCGCGTCACCGCCGACATCGCCGTGCGCGACATCCTGATTGCGGGCCTCGGCGATTCCATTGCGTCGGGCGAAGGCAATCCGGATCGTCCGGTTGCGCTGTCCGATGACGGCTTCTGCTTCCGCTCTTATCTCGGCGGCCCCAGCGGGCAGTTCTACCGGCCGAGCCGCGCCGGCTTCAAAGGCGGACGCTCCTGCGATTCCTACGAGTCGCTGCAGGCCTGGCAGCGCGCGGGCGCGCAGTGGTTCAATGCCGCGTGCCACCGCTCGCTCTATAGCTACCAGACCCGCGCCGCGCTGGCGCTCGCCGTGCAGTATCCGCACATCGCCGTCACCTATCTGCCGCTGGCCTGTTCGGGCGCGACCATCGCCGACGGATTGCTGGGTGGACAGCGCGCGCGTGAGTGCCTCACCACGAAGAATGCGAGCACCTGTGCGGGCAGCGTCAACGCGCAGATCGCCGAACTGCGCGAAGCCATCACTGCCGCCAAGCGCCGTCAGCCGGCACGCCGGCTCGATCTCGTACTGCTGTCGATCGGCGCCAACGACATCAATTTCTCCGGACTGGTTGCCGACGTCATCGTCGAGAACGCCACCGAACGCGCGCTGTTCAAGCGCGGCGGCATTCTTGGCTCGGTCGAGGACTCCCGCAGCGCGCTGGTCCGCGAACTGCCCTCCAGCTTCGGCAAGGTGCGGGAAGCCCTGAAGCCGCTGCTCGGCGGAGACCTTTCGCGCGTGGTGTTTGCCGCTTACGCCAACCCGACTTTCGCCAATGGCGCGCCCTGCCCCGGCGGCCCGGCCGGCTTCGACGTGCATCCGTCATTCTCAGCCGATCCGCAGCGGCTGGCCAATGTCGCGAATTTCGTCGAGTCCGAATTCCTGCCGCAACTGAAGTCCATCGCGCTGTGCCAGGGCGGCGTACTGTGCCGCAATCCCGAAGCCGACCGCATGACCTTCGTCGATCAGCATCAGGCGAGTTTCGCCAATCACGGCTTCTGCGCGCGATCGTCGTCCGATCCCGAATTCGATCGCGCCTGCTTCTCGCCCAAGGGCGACAGCTTCGAGACCAGTCTCGTCGAAGCCGCAGCGCAGCCGATGGTGTGCGGTCGCGGCGCCAGCGAATTCCGCCCCTATTTGCCGCGTGGCCGCTGGATCCGCGACGCCAATGACAGCTACTTCGCGGCGATGACCTATCCGCAGGGCTATTCGGCGGCGATCCAGCCGGCCGATATCCACGATGCGACCTGGGGTATTCTCTCGGCCGTTTATGGCGGCGCGATCCATCCGACCGGCGAAGGTCATGCAGCCATGGCCGATGCCGTCGTGCCGGCAGCGGCGAGCGTATTGCGGCTGGGCGCGGAAGCTGATGTCACGCAGGAGCCGCTGGCACCGATGGTACTGCAGCCAGCCGCGCGATAGGACGATCAGCTCAGCTATCCATCGAGGTCCCGGCAGAAGCGAGGACCTCGTCGGTCCGGACTACGCCCGACCGTCGCCTTCGACACAGCTTTGGCCGTGGGGCGCGCGTCTCGGCAGTCCATGGCCGAAGACAACAAAGCTGATGCCCGCGAGAATCCACACGCTCATTCCGCCATAGAGCAGGACCCAGCCAAACCCTTGGGTCAGCGCGTCTCGAATGACGGCTCCGCCGGAATTGTATTCAGACGCGAGCGCCGTGCCGGCGGCAACACTTTCTGCCAGCGAGCGTAATAGCTCGACACTGGTACCGCTCGGCAGCGCGGCCTTCAAAGACGCGCGTACCCCCTCGACGAGAATGAGGCCCATGAGCGCGATGTTGATGGCAAGCGCAATCATGCGGGCACTCATGTCGATGCCTGACGCCATACCCGCGCGTTCCTGCGGCACCGATCCGGTCGTTGTGTTGGTCACGGGCGTGTTGGTCAGCCCCAATCCGATGCCGGCAAGGACGCATCCCGGCAGCATCGTCAGCCAGCTCGCATGCGCGACCGAGCTGCCAATCTTCATGGCGAAGAACCCTGTTCCGATCGTGAACAGGCCGAGCGGGATGACCAAGCCCGGATGGAAACGTAACACGAGGCGTTCAGCCACCGGCGGCACGACCAGCGTCGGCAACGTATAGGCTAGAAGCGACAACCCGGCGCCGACGCTGTCATAGCCCAGCCCGGCCTGAAAATAGATCGGCAGATAGATCATGAACGGCCAGAAGCTGAAGTTCATGGCCATCGAGCCGATCAGCGCGCCGGCAAAATTACGGATCCGGAAGACGGTGAAGTCGAACATCGGCCTCGGGCTGAGACGCTCAGCAATGACAAAGCCGATCAGACTGGCAACGAACAATCCGATGATTGCAAATGCTGCCTTGCTGTCGAATCCGATATCCGGGCCTTGCGTAATGAAGAATGCGAGGCAGAAGACTGCGAGCGAGAGCGTGACGATCCCTGCAAGATCAAGGCTGCTGGCCTCCGGATCGCGTGACTCGCGAACACCGTTCGCGGCGAGCAACAGGGCAACTGCCGCCAGCGGGACATGGATGAGAAAGACCCATTCCCAGCTCGACAAAGCCACGATCGCGCCGCCAATGATCGGGCCGAAGCCGAGACCGATACCAAAGATGATCCCCCACCAGCCGAATGCAACGGCGCGTTGCCGCCCTTCCGGAAATTGATGAGAAAGGACCGCGACCTGGCAGATCAGCATCGCCCCGCCGCTAATGCCCTGAAGAAATCTGGCAACGATCAGCACCGAAATATTTTCGGTGAGGCCGCAAAGCAGCGATGCAGCGGCAAACGCGACGATCGAAATCAGATACACGCGCTTGCGCCCATAGCGATCCGCGAGTGTGCCGGTGGCCATCAGCACCGTCGTCACCGCGATCGTATACGCATTCATGACCCATTGAAGCTGTTTGAAATCGGCATGAAGCACCCGCTCCAGTGTAGGCAGGACCGCGGGAATGCTGGAAATCTCCAGACCGAACATCAGGGAGGTGAGACAGGCAGCCGCCAAAGCCAGCGTGCTTTGTCGTGTCGATTCGGAGAGCATGGGAGCCTTTCGGGATAAGAATGCGCCACAGTGAAGCCCGACGACAGAGGACGAGGTCCACCCGGTCTGCGCTGCGATGAACACAACATAGGCAGAGGTTGACCATTCTAGAATTGTATGGTTGGATATTTCAGAGACAACAAATCTGGATAATTCAAATGAGCGCCCTGGACGTGGATGCCGTGCAGGCATTCGTGACCATCGCCAATCTTCAGAGCTTCACCCGCGCGGCGGAAGCGCTCGGCACGACCCAGGGCGCCATCAGCGTGAAGCTGAAGCGGCTGGAAGACCGCCTAGGCCATAAATTGATCGAGCGAACACCGCGAATGGTGCGCCTCTCGGCGCAAGGCGCGCTATTCGTCGATTCAGCCCGCGACTTCCTGGCCGCACATGATCGCGCTGTCGCAGCTTTGTCTGCGACCCGTCGCCGTTTCGCACTCGGCATTGCGGCCCATGTGGCGGGGCCGGAGGTTCCGACGCTGCTTGCTCGCCTGAACGCGCATGACCCCACGCTCACGATCGAGGTTCGCCTCGATAATTCACGCAACCTGCTGAACGCCTTTGATCGCGGGGAAATCGATGCGGCCATTGTCCGGCGTGAGGATGATCGCCGCGATGGCGAAGTGCTTGCACCGGAGCATTTCGGCTGGTTCGCAGCACCAGGTTTCGTGCACCGGCCGGGCGAGGCATTGCGACTGGCGGCGCTGACGCCATTATGTGGCGTGCACGACGTTGCCATTCGTGCACTGGACGCGGCTGGCATCGCATGGACGGAGGTGTTTCTCGGTGGCGGCTCTTCAGTCGTGTCGGACGCAGTCTCGGCGGGCCTTGCCACCGCGGTCTTCTCCTGCCGGCTTGCACCGACCGGCACCATCGAAGTCAGCCAGAAGTTTGGCCTGCCGTCGCTGGCGTCATCGGAAATCGTACTTCTCTCGACACTGTCGGATATACAGTCTCGCCAAGCTCTGCGAACCCTCGCGGCTGCGTTCCGTGAACACCGCGCGCATACGAGCTAGGTAGCGCATGGAAGGCGATCCAGCAGCGGCTGCGCCAGATGCAGGATCTGATAGCAAGCGCCGGCATCTGTCTGTTCGTTATCTGACAGCAGGACGCGGGTGAAAACCCACTTCTCGGCATCCAGTCCGATCACGGCCGCCACGATTCCGGCGCGCGCCGAGAGATCCGCGTTGCGCTCGATCTCGCCTGTCATTGCCGCTGCGAGATCGGCATCGGGCGAAATAGCGACGTCCTGCCGATAGGCAAAGCGAGCCTCCCGTCCAGCCCCCTTCCGGGCATCGAGGGCAACGCGTGTTTCGATCCGCGCCCGACCGAACATATCGACGACGATCTTGTATCCGCCGTTCACGAGAAAATCGCGAAACGCCTCGTCGTGCCGCCACAGGTAAAGCGAGGAATAGCTAGACGTCGTTGCACCTAAGCGCCCGCTCTCTCGCAAGAGAAATCCCTTGAAGTAAAGCTCCGGCTTTGCATCCCAGAGCGGTCCGCGCTCCCGCGCGCGTGAGCAGATCAAGCCGAGATCATAGTCGGCGGGCAAGCGATGCTCGTAATGCGCCACGATCATCGTGATGAGCTCCTTCAGCAGCCATTGTCATTGGATCGATGCACGATATCGATCGACAGGCCGCGAAGAACAGACGTGGAATCATCTTTCTATGATCCGCTATTCAAATGAATGACGTCCGGGGGTAACCGATAGCAACGCTGGAAACTGGCGTGCTACGATTAAATTAGCAATGGAGTGGCCGACGCACCATGGCGTCGGCTTCCAGAATGCGCGGTGTTGGACAGTCCTTGCTTGTGGGAGAACCGCAAGCGAGTTAGCGCGATCAGCGCGCGACGTTGCTGCCCGGGGTTACATTGCTGGCCTTCTTCATCGGCGCAACGGGAGCTTTCGCCGCATTGCCGACGGTTGGCGGTTTCACGGCTGCTGCCGCGAGGGTCGGCACATATTTCGCGATCACCGTCGGATCGAGCGACGCCATTTCAGTGTCTGGCAGACGGTACCAGGTCTCGTCCTTGCCGAGCAGCGCAATGCCCCAATAGCCACGCACGGTGAGTGCACGGCCATCGGCGCTGACGCTCATCTTGGCCTTGTAGACTTTGCCATCGCGCGGATCGAGAATGTTGCCGTTCTCGTACTTCATTCCCTGCTGCTGCATGTTGCGGATGAAGGAGATGCCCAGAACCGGCTGCCCCTTCCGGTCATCGACGCATTTGCTGCAGATATCGTCGCCCGGCTTGTCGTCGGCGCTCGGAAAGGTCTTGGCGATTGCGCCTTCAAACGTGCCGCCATGATCGACCATCAGCACCCAGACGACAGGCTTGTTGTTCTCGACCTTCTGCCAGAGTCCGGCGGCGGTCGGTTCTGCTGCGTGGAGAGGGCCGGTGAACAGCGCGCACGCGGCCAGACCTGAAGCGACTGTGAGCGCCAGACGTCGGGATCGAAATTGTGCCATCGTCTTCCCCGTGCAGTTCGTCGTCCAGGCATCCGCCGAGTATCCACACTCGATCCGATTGCATAGACTATCAATCTTCCGCGACGAGAGAGTGACTGCGGTTGATGGCTTTTGCAAGATTGCCGATCACGCGCCGGATGTCCGATTGTGTCAGCGGCCATAGCTTTGCCACAAGCTGCCCCACCGAACCCGACGCGGTTACCGGCGATCCGAACCGCCTTTGCATCTCCGTCATACAAGATGATTCCAACAACTAGCCGAAGTTAGTTAACGCCAAGCTTCTTCTGCAGGCTTGAGGAGGACGTCGTGTACTGAAACACCAGCCGCTTGTCCGGATAGACGTAGTGATACGCTTTCTGCGCCATCAACGCGCCCTCGTGGAAGCCGGACAGGATGAGCTTCAGCTTGCCGGGATATGTATTGATATCTCCGATGGCGAAGATGCCGGGCACATTGGTCTCGAACGATGCTGTCCCCACCGGGATCAGGTTGTTCTCCAGCGTGACGCCCCAGTTGGCGACCGGGCCGAGCTTCATGGTCAGGCCGAAGAACGGCAGGATCGTATTGCAGTCGATCCGAACACTTTCGTTGTCATTGCCCTTGATGACAGCCCCAGTGAGATGGCCTCCCTCGCCTTCGAGCGCTGTGACCTGACCGATCTGCAGGTCCATCTGACCGGCTGCCACGAGCTTGCGCATCTGCTCGACACTGTGAGGCGCAGCACGAAAATCATCGCGCCGATGCAAGAGCGTGACGCGCCGCGCGACCGGATGCAGGTTGAGCGTCCAGTCCAGTGCACTATCGCCACCGCCGACAATCAGCAGATCCTTGTCGCGGAATTGCTCCATCTTCCGCACCGCGTAGAACACCGACGTGCCTTCATAGGCCTCGATGCCCGGTACCGGCGGACGCTTCGGCTGGAACGAGCCGCCACCGGCGGAGATGACCACCACCTTGGTTTCGAACACCTGGCCGGCATCCGTCGTGACACGAAACAAGGGGTCGCCGATCTTCTCGATAGTCTCGATCATTTCATTCAGATGAAAGGTCGGATGGAACGGCTTGATCTGCTCCAGCAGTGCTTCGGTCAGCCCCTGACCGGTGACCAGCGGGATCGCGGGAATGTCGTAGATCGGTTTTTCAGGATAGAGCTCGGCGCATTGGCCACCGATCTTGTCCAAGATATCGACGAGGTGGACCTTCATATCGAGCAGACCAAGTTCAAACACGGCGAACAGTCCGCAGGGGCCGGCACCGATGATCAGCACGTCCGTCTTGATCGTTTCGCCCATGGTGTTTTTTCTCGGTTGAACCAGCCCTGCGAGATCGCAGAGCCCGGCGCCATCCGGCAATTACGTCCAGCCTAGCGGCGCCACACGGGGAAAGCCACAGCGGCTCGGCCTGAAATCAGCCTGTGCCCCGCCCTTGCCTGAGCTGTGCAACTGCGCTGTAACAGGCGCAAACTTGCCGAGCATTGCTGGAGATCAATTTCGTGAACGCCCCTGCCCGCGCCCCGGCGCCCGTCCTCGACGACTATCCCTATCGCCTGTCGGACAATGTGCGCTTTGCGGATCTCGATCCGAACAACCACGTCAACAACGCGGTCTATTCCAGCTATTTCGAAACCAGCCGCGTGTTGCTGATGCGGGACCCGGCATGCGGGCTGATCGCGCCGGGGCAAAGCTGGGTGCTGGCGCGGCTCGATATTCACTTTCGCGCCGAACTGCACTGGCCCGGCAAGATCGAACTCGGGCTTGGCGTCACCAAGATCGGCCGGACCTCGGTGACCTATTCGCAGGTGGTGTTTTCGGAAGGCAAGTGCATGGCCTCGGCGATCGCGACGACCGTGATGGTTGGCCTCACCAGCCGTCAACCAACGCCGATCCCGCCCGACGTCGTCGACCGGTTTCAGCCATGGATACTGCGCGGCTTGAACGCGCAGTAAATATCAAGGCTTGGAAAGCTCAGAACAAGTCTTGGGAAGCTCAGGCCTGGCGTTCCGGCGTGATCACGACAAGGCCGTCGAGCGCATCGGTGATCTTGATCTGGCACGACAGCCGGGAGTTCGGCTTGATGTCGTAACCGAAGTCCAGCATGTCCTCTTCCATCGGCGTCGGCGCACCGACGCGCTCCTGCCAGGCTTCGTCGACATAGACGTGGCAGGTGGCACAGGCGCAGGCGCCGCCACATTCGGCTTCGATACCCGGAATGGCGTTGCGAATGGCCGCCTCCATCACCGTGGAGCCGATCTCGGCGTCAATGCTGCGGGTCTCACCGGAGTGATCGACAAAGTTTATCTTGGCCATGATGCTCGCGCTGCCGAAAGGAAGATACGGGCTGTCCTATAACGGGTCGATCCGGATCGCGCCAGCACTCCGCAGCAAAACCGTCATCTGGAAAAGAGGATCAAGCATGCCCCTTGCGGGGATCAAAGCTGATCCCTTGGGGATCAGGACCGCTTCAGAAGGACGTCGATCTCCGCCCGCGCCTCAAGAACGGCGTCAGTGAGCGTCATCAGGGCCTCAGCGGTATCGATGTTGTCGCGCAGCGCACTTTCCAGCCACTCGGCAGCTTCCGTGATACGGAACGCGCCGACCGCCTGCGCGGAGCCCTTCAGCTTGTGCGTGAGCGCAGCCGCATCCGCCGGCATTTTGACGATCTTCTCGATCAACTCGCTCGACTGGGCCGCGAACATCGCCAGAACTTCACGTTCCAGGCTGCTATCGCCCATAGTCATACGTTGAAGGTGGGGGAAATCGATCGGTCCGTCATCGGGAACCAGCGGCGGTGACGGCATCCATTGAACCCGTTCGAGGTGAAGCGGCATTGATGATGGCCCAAATTCCCGCCAACCGAACGATCCGGCTGCGATTTTTTGCAGCCAAACACGGAATTGGTTAACGGAACGTTCTAGGTACAATCCGCTGGGTTGACGCAGTTTTGACGCAAACTCGCCACGATTGAGGGGCCATTCCGTTTATTTGAGGCGCCACAAGAAGTTACCGGGGGAAGCCGTTAACTATCATTAAGAATGTCTTAACCAGAACCATTTCATTCGCGCGACCAAGCCAATAGGATGTTTGCGGAAGTAGCGGACAAGCCGAGCGACCGGCAGTCCGAAATTCGTCCCGCGGGGTGCACATGGCCAGTCGCCATGCTGCAGGCGGGAACGAATCGTGGGGACTTCTGTGTCAGTTGCGTAATCAGGGGGCGTGGAACGAGCATGGCAAACAACACCAAAAAGGCCAAGGATCCGACCGAAGTCGCGCTCTCTGCTATCCAGGAAGCACTCAACATCAGTGACCCCGCGCATGTCGATCGCGATCAACCCGCGATCCGTGCCGACAACGCCCCCACCAATCCATCTTCCCCCGTCGACCTCGACGACAACGCCTTCGACGCACGCATCGCCAATGATCGCCCGAGCTTCGAGCCTCAGGACGATCAGCGCTTTGCGCGCCGTCCCGCGAACGATGACCGCGAAACCATCGGCCAGATCCTGCAGGCGCTGCAGAAGAATCGCCCCGCCCGCAACGTCTATACACTCGCCACCCTGTTCGCCGGCTTATGGATCGTCGGCGCAGGCCTGTTGACCGTTGCGTTCCTGCCGTCGCTGCAGGCGCTGATCGGTCAGGGCTCCGGCGGCACGCTGGCTCTGGCTGGCCTTGCTGCGCTGCTGTTCGCCCCGATCCTGCTGTTTTACTTCCTCGCCAGCCTCGCCTGGCGCGGCCAGGAAATGCGCCTGATCGCCCAGTCGATGGCACAGGTTGCGATCCGCTTCTCCGAGCCCGAAAGCACTGCCAGCGACTCGATGGTCACGGTCGGCCAGGCGATCCGCCGCGAGGTCGCCGCGATGGGCGACGGCGTCGAGCGCGCGATTGCGCGTGCCGGCGAACTCGAAACCCTCGTCGCCAACGAAGTTTCCGCGCTCGAGCGCGCTTACTCTGACAACGAAGTCCGCATTCGCGCGCTACTGCAGGACATCGCGCATCAGCGCGACAACCTGGTCGGTCAAGCCGAGCAGGTTCGCTCTGCCATTTCGGGCGTGCAGATCGATCTTCGCCACGACATCGCGCTGATTTCGGACGCCATCGCATCGCGCGTCGACGAAGTCGCCAAGAGCATCACCGGCGCCCTCGAGGAGCGCGGCGAACACATTACCCGTGCACTCGGCAATGCGGGCGACAACATGATCCTCGCGCTCGGCGAGCGTGGCGGCGACCTGCTCGACCGCCTTGAAGAGGCCAGTGCCGAGACCACCCGCGCGGTGCTCGACGCCAGCGAGCGTCTGACCACGAGCCTCAACTTCAAGACCGGCCACGTGCACGACGAGTTCGTCGATCTCGCCGACCGCGTCCACGAAATGCTCAACGAGCGTATCGACCGCATCACCAGCGAATTCGAACAGCGTTCGTCCACGATTGTCGATCGCGTGTCGGATCGCACCGAGCAGGTCCACGACTCGCTGAAGAATTCCAGCGATAGCCTGCTGCTCGAACTCGAGCTGCGCAGCGGCGACCTCGTCAGCAAGATCGACGATGCCGGCAACCGCCTGGCCAACCAGATCCTCACGTCAGGCGACAAGGCGGGCGAGTCCCTCGACGCCACCGTCAACGCACTGGTCGCCAAGGTCGCGAGCCAGACCGAAACCGCGCACGACACCATCAGCCTGCAGATGAACGCCTTCGACGAACTGGTGAAGGAACAGGGCAGCGAGCTGGCCGAGCGCTTCTCGCGCGACAGCGGCACGCTTGGGGCGCTCATCACCAAGCACATCTCGGAATTCGACCGCACCGTGAAGACCTTCGGCGGCGAAGTCGTCGATCGCCTAGGTCAGCGCACCCAGGACATCTCGGAAACGCTGAAGACCTATGTCGATAATTTCGACACCCGTGTCGCGTCCAATGTCGGCGGCATCACGTCGTCGCTCGACACCCGCCTCGCAGAATTCGAGACCAAGTTCGAAGGCCGCGTCGTCAATCTCGATGCGTCGCTCGACACCAGGATCAAGTCGTTCGACGAAACTGTCGATGGACGTCTCAAGAGCCTTGAAGAAACATTCGACGCGCGCGCCCAGTCGGTCACCGCGACCATCGATACGCGTCTTGAAAACCTCGCATCGACGCTCTCGGAAGGCGCCAACCAGGCCGTCCAGTCGGTCGACTCGCGCCTGACGCATCTGACCACCGCCCTGACCGAAGGCGCGAACCTCGCAGTCAGCTCGGTCGACGACCGCCTGACCCACCTGACCACCGCGCTCACGGACGGCGCGGTGCAGGCGATCCACTCGATCGACGACCGCCTTTCCTACTTCACGAGCTCGCTCACCGAAGGCACGACGCAGGCGATCACGGCCATCGACAGCCGTATCAACAACGTCACCGATGCCATCGACAGTCGCAGCACGCAGTTCGCGGATACCATCACCGCGCGCTTCCAGACGATCCACGAAGGCATGGAAGGTCGTATCGGCATTGTTGCCGGTGGCATCGAAACCCGCGTCGAACAGTTCGAGGAACTGCTCGGCTCGCGCATTGAGGCTGTTGCCGGCCGTATCGAAACCTCCGGCCGCACGGCCAGCGACTCGCTCATGGCCCGCGCCGAAGAACTCTCGATCGGCATCAAGACCAATGTCGAGGACGCCGAACGTTCGCTCACACATCTGATGGTCAATACCAGCGAGACCATTCAGGCCGGCGCGCGCGCCGCGCAGGAATCCCTCGTGTCGGTTTCGACCGATGTCGGCGCGCAGCTGAAGCTGACGGCGTCCGATATCGAGAGCTCGCTGACCGCTGTCGGCACTACTGCCGCCACGGCCATTGTCAATAGCGCCCGCGATGCGCAGGCCACACTGGTCAACGCGTCTTCGGAAGCTTCGCTGCAGGTGAAGTCGCTATCGGCCGATGTCGAACGCACCCTCACCGCGGCCGGCTCCGCCACGGCGGCCTCAATGCTCTCAGGTGCCCACGACGCCCAGTCGACCCTGGTCTCCACCTCTACGGAAGTCGCCAGCCAGATCCAGTCGCTCTCGGCCGATATCGAACGCACGCTCACTGCCGCCGGCACGGCGACGGCCGACTCGGTGCTGTCCGGCGCCCGCGCCGCGCAGAGCACACTGGTCGCTGCATCGACCGACGCCTCGCAGCAGGTCCGCACCCTTGCGGCCGATGTGGAGCGCACGCTGATCGCCGCCGGTACCGCCAGCGCGGACTCGATCCTGGCCAGCACGCGCAACGTCCAGTCCTCGCTGATCGACGCCTCGACCGAAGCGTCGAACCATGTCCGCAACCTCGCGGCCGATATGGAGCGCAGCCTCACGACAGCCGGCACCGCGACTGCCGAGTCGATCGTCGCCGGCGCCCGCGAAGCCCAGAGCACGCTGGTCACGGCGTCTTCCGAGGCATCAAGCCATGTGAAGTCGCTCGCCATCGACGTGCAGCGCACGCTCACCGCCGTCGGCGCCGATACGGCCGCTGCCATCCTGTCGAGTGCCCGCGAAGTGCAGACCTCGCTCGCGACCTCGTCGGCCGATGCCGCAAACCAGATCAAGGTGATCTCCGCCGACATCGAGCGTTCGCTCTCGAACGTCACCGCCAACACCACCGACAACATCCAGACCAGCGCGCAGAATGCGCACAACTCGCTGGTTGCCGCCTCGAACGAGATCACCACCAAGATCAAGACGACCTCGTCGGAGATCGAACGGTCGGTGTTCGCCGCTTCGGGCAGCTTCGGCACCACGATGACCGGCAAGACCGACGAAATCGTCACCTATGTGCAGCAGCAGACTGATCGGCTGTCGCAGATGGTCGACGCCAAGCGCGGTTCGCTGGTCGATGCGCTGGGTACCAAGGCCAATCAGCTCACGGTCGATATCGATCGCGTCACCGCCGACGCGCTCAAGGCGATCGAGAGCCGCGGCCATACCTTCTCGCAGACCATGGTCACCAACAGCACGGACGTGGCTCGCGCCATCACCACGGCTGGCGAACTCGCTACCGGCGCGGTCAACAAGTCGCTGAAGGATCTCGAGCAAAGCTCGCGCACCGCCATCGAGCAGTCGCGTCAGGTCTCGATCACTGCGGTCACCGAGATGCAGGAAACCAGCAAGATCCTGCGCACCGATACCGTGGCGCTGTTCGAACGCCTGCGTGAAGGCAACATCCTGCTGCAGGAAGTCCTCACCGGCGCTCACGATAACCTCAACTCGCTGGAGCGCGCGCTGGTCACCCGCGTGGCGGACTTCGTGTCCACCATGAACGACGTAACGTCGCGCAACGGCCTGGCTACCCAGACGCTGGAAGAACAGCTCACCGTGTTCACCTCCAAGACCTCGAAGGCCCTGGAAGATCTCGGCTCGCTCTCGGGCCAGTTCGAAACCCATGGCCATGCCCTCGTGGATGCCGCGGCTCTGGTCGAACAGAGCAACCGCACCACGATGTCGTCGGTCGGCGAACGCAAGGCGGCGCTGGAATCGCTGGTCACCACCATCGATCTGCGCACCACCGATCTCGATCAGCGCCTCACCCGCTTCACCGGCCTGCTCGATGAATCGCTGGCAGCCGCTGAAGAACGTGCCCGCGACATCGCCCGCGTCGTCGCGGAGACCGCCGGTCAGGGCTCGGCTGCGATCAGCCGGCAGTTCGAAGCCGTCCGCACTGCAGCAGAAGAAGAACGCCGTGCGACAACGCAAGCGATGAGCGAGATCTACCAGCAGGGCACGCAGGAAGCCGATGCCATGTTCAAGCAGTCAGGCGAGAAGTTCTCGTCGATGGTCGCCAGCATGAAGCAGATGGCTGCCGAAATGCACAGCGAGCTCGAGAGCACCCGCACCGAACTGCGCCGCGGCGTTCTCGACATGCCGCAGGAGGCCGCCGAGAGCACTGCGCAGATGCGCAAGGTGATCGTCGACCAGATCGAGGCGCTCGCCGAGCTAAACCGTATCGTCGCCCGCCACGGCCGCGGCCTCGACGTGGTCTCGACCAGCCGCACCACCAGCGTGCAGCGTGACGAGGAGCCGGCGATGGCGATCGCCAGCAGCCGTAGCGAAGCGCGTCACGAAGCCCCCCGTCCGGCTCCGCGCCGCGAAGAGCCACCTGCCCGTAGCGCATCGAACCTGCCGATGCCCGACATCGGTGGCCCTGCCCCGCGTCGCACCGAAGCACCGTCGGTCGCTCCGGCCAACTCCGACCAGGGCCGTGACGGCTGGCTGTCGGATCTGCTCGGCCGCGCCGATCACGTCGAGGAAGATCGCACGCCGCCGCGCCGCGCACCGGCTCCGCAGCAGCCTGCAACCTCGGCCAATCCGCTGGAGTCGCTGTCGCTCGACATCGGCCGCCTGATGGATCGTACGCTGGCCGCTGAAATGTGGGATCGCTATCAGCGCGGCGAGAGCAAGGCCTTCAGCAAGCGGCTCTATACGCCAGCCGGCCAGAAGGCTTTCGACGAAGTCGCCCGCAAGTATCGGTCGGACCGCAACTTCAAGGGTACGGTGGATCGCTACATCACCGAGTTCGAACGCCTGCTCGACGAAGTCGCCCGCGACGAACGCGGCCCGGCAGCGCTGCGCAGCCACCTGACCTCGGAGACGGGTCTAGTCTACACCCTGCTCGCGCATGCAGCGGGCCGACTCGGCTAAGCAAGACCACATACGAACGCGAAAAGCGGAGGCAGCGATGCCTCCGCTTTTTTTAGACTAGGTCGTGACCCCATAAAGAGGAAACGCCCGAGATGGAGATTGAACGCAACTTCGGCGACACGCTTGATTTCTGCCGATCCGCGCCATCTGCGGACATTGGACGCTTACCCGAAACCGGACAGCCAGTGCGAACTGTGAAAGCGGCGGCAAGATCTCCGATCATCATCGATCTGCGCATCGAACGATCATGAAACTCCGGCGCTTGACGCCGTTTGCCTGAGAAGCCAATCCGCCTGGAGCTGCGCCATATCGACCCGCAGACGCGGCAAGGCCCAGTCCAGAAAACACCGGACCTTCAACGGCTGCAGTCCGGCATCCGGATAGACCAGGCTGACCGGTAGTGGCTCCGGCGCGAAATCCGGTAAGAGAATCTGTAGCCGACCAGATTTTAACTCATCCGCCACCTGATAGCAGAGCACCCGGATGATCCCGATGCCGGCAAGGGCGGCCTGTATGGCCGCGTCCGTTGTATTCACGGCCAGCTTCGAGCGCGGCTCCACGGCGAAGGCAGCGGTGTCTCGCCGATAGCGCCATTCGGGCGATGTCGCGAAGCCATTGAAAGCAATTCCGTCATGCCGTGCCAGATCTTCCGGCACGCGCGGGATGCCATTCCGAGCCAGATAAGCAGGGCTGGCACAGATGATACGGTGAACGACGCCGACGCGCGTCGCGATCAGTGCATTATCCTCCAGATGCCCGATGCGCAAAGCAAGATCGACATGCTCGCTCACGAGATCGATCTGCTTGTCGGCCAGCGTGAGCCGCAGCGAGATATCGGGCTGCTCCGCCAGAAAGCTCAGTGCGATGGGCAACAGATGGCGCTCCCCGAATGCGACGGGGGCCGTGACATGGAGCACGCCACGTGGCGCATTGTATTCGCCGCCCGCCTCTCGCTCTGCCTCCCCCAACTGTTCGAGTATCCGACGTGAGGCGGCGACATAAGCGCGGCCGGCATCGGTGAGCGTGAGCTTGCGGCTAGTGCGAATAACCAACCGGGTGCCGAGATGCTGCTCGAGTTCAGCGACCTTGCGGCTGACGGTGGCGAGCGGTGCGCGCATCTGGCGCGCACCGGCGGACAGGCTGCCAGCCTCGACAACCGCCAGCAGCACCGACATAGCCTCGAACCGGTCCATCATACCTTCCGAATTGTGGGAGGAACCCTCCTGCAGTCTTAGGATACCGTTTTACCATTGGCGACTCTAGTTTCCGCGACGCTGAGGGCCTCGCGGGATGCGTGCCCCAGATAGCGGACGCGCGCTAAGGCGGCGTCAAGGATCAGGAAGGCGCCAACCATGACCAATTTCTCTCGTCGCGCGCTCATAGGCGGACTCGGTGTCGGCATCGTGGGCAGTGGCTTTCTCCCCGGGATTGCAGCAGCCAAAAACGCAGCGGCTCCGGCAAAGGGCGTGACGCCTTTGGCGCAGATCAAGATCGGCCGCTTCACCGTGACCGCGCTGACCGACGGCTATGCGGACATGCCTTACACCTATTTCCCCGGTCGCACGGCCGAACAGGTGGAACAGGCTGCAAAGGCCCAGTTCACGGCGCGGCCGAGCGGCGTGCGTTTCGTGTTCAATCAGTATCTGATCGAGGACGGCCAGCGCCGGATTCTGATCGATACCGGGCCGGCAGGCTCCATCGGCCAGACAGGTGCACTCCCGAAGGCGCTCGCCGCGTTCGGCATCAGCCGCGATCAAATCGATGCAGTGATCGTGACGCATATGCATCAGGACCACATGGGTGGCCTGATCGTTGGCGGGAAGAAGAATTTTCCCAAGGCAGAGCTCTATGTCGACCGTCGCGACGTCGTGCATTGGACCGATCCGGCAAAGCAAGCCGGTGCGCCCGACTATCTGCAGCCCAGCTTCAAAATGGCGAACGAAGTCGTGCGTCTGTATCCCAAGCTGCAGAAGATCGATGGCGAGCGCGACATCGCGCGCGGCATCTCTATCGTCGATCTGACCGGTCATACGCCGGGCCATATCGGCGTGCGGATCGCCGATGCCGGTCAAAGCCTCATCATGGTATCCGACATGGTCTTCCCCGTGATCCATCCGAGCGCGACCGATGTGGGCTTCCTGTTTGAACAGGACCGCCCGGCGGCACAGGCGATGCGCGACAAGTTCTTTGCGCGCGCTGCTTCCGAAGGCGCGCTGATCGCGGCGACGCATATGCCCTTCCCCGGCCTCGGTCGCATCGTCTCGGATCGCGGACAATTGCGCTGGCAGGTGGCGGACTGGGCCTTGCAGACCTGAACGACAGGCTGACGCGCTGAGGGCTCGACAAAATCGACGCCAAGGACTCGGTCGGCATCTTTGGGGGTCACTGACAGATCGCCGATCGCATATTGGCGCCGCCGACGGCGTCGCTCTCAGGCGAGACGCGGCCCGGCAGAGCTGCCCAGCCACCTGACCTCGGAGATGGGTCTGGTCTACACCCTGCTCGCGCATGCAGCAGGCCGGCTGGGCTAAGCAAGGTCACATACGAACGCGAAAAGCGGAGGCAGCGATCCCTCCGCTTTTCTATTGGGCGTACCGTTGTGCCGGAGCGTTATGTCAGGGATCTGGCCGGCGCCACCGTCACGCGGGATCCTTGTCGTGAATGCTGACGCCGAATGGCAGCGTCACCCAGGCATGTCTGCGACTGTGATAGACGGAGATCGCCGGCGGCGGAAAATCCGGATCGGCAAAGCAGCCGACCGCCACGGCGACGGAACGCCCTTCATATCCTTCTTCGGTGTGGAAGAGGTTGGTGCCGCAGACGGGGCAGAACCGGAATCGGAAGCGCGCTCCCTGATCTCCTGTGCGGACATACTCGGTCGCGATGCCGCTCACATTGTAACTTGGCCCGAAGCCCGCGAGCGCAGCGAAGACGCTGCCGGTCCGGCGCTGGCAGGCGAAACAGTGGCATATACCGACGCCCCTCGGCTCGCCTTCGAGCACGATGGACAGCTGACCGCACGAACAGGACGCAGTTCTCGACATGACAGACCTCCTCGATGCAGCGGTCGGCTGGATCACGGGCCGCGACAGTTACCTTATGCGAACCCGATGCGTTGGGTGAACCTGCGCGTCTCGCCCACCGCGATGTGCATCACGCCCGGCTTGTCGGCGAACTCGCCATCAAAATCCACCGGGCTGGCATAGCCGTACCACGGCTCGATGCAGAGGAATGCAGCCCCGGATGGTTTCGACCAGATGCCAAGTTCGCGAAAGCCTTCCCAAGCGAAGGTGATCGTCGGTCCGCCAGGCGCGCTGTAACTCAGCGACCTGCTGGCGAGATGATCGAAGATCATCGCATCCTTCACGAACAGCGATTCCGACAGCGCCAGTGCGCCGCCCTGCACCGGCGATGGTTCTGGCTCCCTCAGCAACAGTCCACCCTCGAGCCGTCTGATCGGCGCCGGCTCAGCATCGGAGAAGATGATCGTGTGCGCACGCTTGTCGGCGCCATCCGTCAGCGGCCAGTGAAAGGCCGGATGCGCACCGATCGAGGCCGGCAGCATCTCGTCGCCGGTGTTGGTCACAGCGTAACCGATCACCAGTTCATCGCCTTCGATCACATAGGTGACGTCAAGTCGGAACGCGAACGGATATTTCGCCCGGCTGGCGTCATTGTCCGCTAGCGACAGCGAGCAGGACGTAGGTCCCTGCCCGGTCCAGCTGAAGCGCTGGTCGCGCGCAAAGCCGTGTTGGGTCATCGCATAGACCTGGCCGCGATGTCGCAGCACATCGTCCTTTAGCTTGCCCACGATCGGAAACAGCAGCGGCGCGTGGCGCGGCCACTCGGGGCCAGCTTGCCACAACACCTCGTGCCCGCTGGCATCCTTCAGCGAACAGAGTTCGGCACCATCAGCCTTGATCGTCGCCGTGATGCGGCCGTTGCTGATGGTGAAACGATCCTCATTCTCCATCAGCATTCTCCCTCTCTATTGAGCCTGCCGGCGACGCGGCGGAGCGGCGGGTGCCGGAGGCCCTGCCGGAGCAGGTGCAGCCGCGGGTGTACCGCTACTGGCGCCGAACAACAGGCGCGTCGGGTTACGGTCGAGATTGTTCACGGCACGGCTGATATCCGCGAGGGTACGGCGGCCATCGAGCATCAATGCACCGGAACGCTTGTCGAGATTCTCTGTCAGCTCATGGAACGACTTCACGGCCGCGGTCAGCTCACCGCCATCCTTGCCGCCTGCGAGCGCATCCAGGCCGAGCAGGATGTTGTCGGTTCGCGCCACCACGCTATCCGCCTTGCCCATGACGCCGTCGGCCTTCCCCATCACACTGTCGATCTTCAGCATGATGCTGTCGATCACTTCGGAATTCTTCGCGAGCGTCGCCGTGAAGGTTTCGACATTCTTCATGGCGCCCTTGAGAGTATCCTGATTGTCGGCGACCAGACGATTGACGTTGTTCAGCGTCGCCCGGATCGATTCAGAGATATCGCGCAGCAATTCCGGATCGGCGGTTAGCACCGGCACGCCGTCGGTATCGAGCGGCACTGCGGGCGCGCCTTCATCGCCGCCCTTCAGCGCGATTGCCGCCACGCCCGTCAGGCCCTGAAACTCGAGACCGACCATCGTATCCTTGCGGATTGGCGCAATGTTCTCGACCATCGCTAGCGCAACGACGCGCTTGGGATTATCGAGCTTCACGGACACGACCTCACCGACCCGGATACCATTGAAGTTGACGTTGCCGCCATTGCGCAGACCTGAGGCCGCACCTTCGAAGATGATCCGCAGCGGCGTGCGCTGCTGGGTCGAATGCAAATTCTGGAACCAGAGCACGAAGCCGAACGCCGCGGCGATCACCGCCAGCGTGAAAGTTCCGATCAGGACGAAGTTCGCCCGCGTTTCCATCAACTCAACTCCAGTACAACTAGCCGATAACAGCGCGTGCGCGCTTGCCGTGGAAATATTCCCGTAGCCAGGGATGTTGCGAGGCCAGCATGTCGGCCATCGTTCCCTGCGCGATGATCTTGCCATTGCCGAGAACGGCGATCCGGTCGCAGGCTGTATGCAGGCTGTCGAGATCATGAGTTACCATGAAAACGGTCAGCCCCAAAGTTCGCTGCAGCGTGCGCACCAGTTCGTCGAAATCGCCGGCGCCGATCGGATCAAGACCGGATGTCGGCTCATCCAGGAACACGATCTCCGGATCGAGCGCGAGCGCCCGCGCCAGCGCGACGCGCTTGATCATGCCGCCCGAGAGTTCCGACGGATAGCGATCCGCGACCTCCGGCTTGAGACCGACCATGGTGAGCTTGGCCATGGTGATCTCGTCGAGCAGGCGTTCCGAGACCTTGAGATATTCGCGCACCGGAAACTGGATGTTCTGCCGCACGTTGAGCGACGAGAACAGCGCCCCGTGCTGAAACAGGATACCCCAGCGCCGCTCGACATCGCGGCGTTCCTTGTCGCCTCTGTCGAGATCGGTGCCGAACACTTCGATCGTGCCCGAGACTTTCGGCACGAGGCCAATGATCGTGCGCATCAGCACCGACTTGCCGGCTCCCGATGCGCCGACGAAACCGAGGATCTCACCGCGCGCCACGTTCAGGTTGAGGCCGTCGAGCACCCGACGGCTGCCGAACGCCACCGTGAGATCGCGCACGCTGATGATCGCATCGGCAGACGTAGAGGCAGCAGCCGTCGGCGTCTCGGCAATGGGCGTCGCAGTCGTCGAGGTCATGGCCGTCAGATCCCGATCGATGCAAAGAAGATCGCGAATACGCCGTCCATCACGATCACAAAGAAGATTCCCTTCACCACCGATGACGTGGTGTGCTGCCCCAGCGACTCCGCACTGCCCTGCACGGCCAAGCCTTCGACACAGGCCACGATGCCGATCACCATGGCCATCACGGGCGCCTTCACCATGCCGACGATGAAGTGGTTGATCGAAATCGCCTCGCGCAGCCGCGACAGGAACGACGATGGATCGACGCCCCCATAGAGCCAAGCGACCAGACCGCCGCCGTAGAGAGCAGCCATCGCGCCGAGAAATGCGAGAATGGGCAGCGCCAGCACCAGCGCCACCATGCGCGGCAGGATCAGAACTTCGATGGCATCGAAGCCCATGGTGCGAAGCGCATCGATCTCCTCGCGCATCTTCATGGAACCGAGCTCGGCGGTATATGCACTGCCGGAACGCCCGGCGACCATGATCGCCACTAGCAGCACGCCGAGCTCGCGCAGCACCAGCACGCCGAGCATATCAACCACGAAGACGTCGGCGCCGAAGCGGCGAAAATGGAACAGGCCCTGCTGGGCAACGATACAGCCGATCAGGAAGGTGATCAGGACCACGATCGGTACCGCGTTCCAGCACACCTGCTGCAGGTGATGCACCACCGAGGTGAGCCGGAATTTTGACGGATGCCGCCAGACGCGGAACCAGGCCGCTATCACGGCACCAATCATATCGACCAGCGCGACGAGGGTTTCCCCGATGCCATAGATATTGCGGCCGATGCTATCGAGCACGGCAGTCAGGGCGCTACCGCTTGCAGGTAACGGGACCGCAGGCTTCACACGGCGGACCTCGTCGACCAGGGTCGCGTAATTCGCCGAAAGGCCCGCGATCTGCGCCTCGTGGCCGCCATTGGTAAGCGCCCGGCGCAACCGCTCGATCAGCCACGCGCCGAATGTATCCAGCTTGGAGACCTGCGACACGTCGATGAAGATGTTGGGGCGGCTACCGGTCAGCTTTTCGGCCTCGCCCACGAGCTTTTCCAGCGCGGGGGCAAAACGCGCCGTCCACGACCCAGCCGCGCATAGCGCCAAGCCATCGCCTTTTGCGATCTGTTCCAGGGTCGGGCCGCTCAAAACAGGCTCCCGCGGGCGTTCAGTCTGTGCATGAACAAAGTATTAACACGCCAAAATACGTTTCTGAGAAGCCAAGTGAAGCCAACACGTTGCTATGGTTAATATAGCCTTAATCCGCCCCGACGGACTGTCAGACACCGGCATTACGTCGCAAACAAGTTCACGGCGATCACGTAAACTTATAGACACGCCATTGCCCGCCGTTGCCGGCACAGCCCGAAAGACGCCGCATTGTCCGCATCCGACGCTGCCCCCGCCCTAATGACCGCCCGGATCGAGCAATGGCCGATCGCCGGCGCCTTCACCATCAGCCGCGGCGCCAAAACAGAGGCCGTTGTCGTGGTCGCCGAGATTCGCCGCGGCGGAGTAACCGGCCGCGGCGAATGCGTGCCTTATGCGCGCTATGGCGAGACCCCGGAGGCCACGCTGGCGGCCATCCTGGCGATGCAGGACCGATTTGCCGCGGGCCTCGACAGAAACACCCTGCAATCGGCCATGCCTGCCGGTGCGGCCCGTAACGCCGTGGATTGCGCCCTGCTCGATCTCGAAGCCAAGAGCCAGGGCCAGCGCGTCTGGGACATGCTGCAGCGGCCGGTACCGCGCGCCTGCACCACCGCCTATACGATCTCACTCGGCACACCCGAGGCGATGGCCTCCGCCACCGCAAAGGCCGCCTACCGACCATTGCTGAAGATCAAGCTCGGCAGTGACGACGACATCAGCCGCATCGCGGCCGTGCGCCGGGCTGCACCGGAATCCGAGTTGATCGTCGATGCCAATGAGGCGTGGACGCCGGACAACCTGAAAGCCAATCTCGATGCCTGCCATAACGCCGGCGTCACGCTGATCGAGCAGCCGCTGCCGGCAGGCAAGGATGATGCGTTGATGCATGTGCATCGGCCGATCATGGTTTGCGCCGACGAGAGCGTGCATGGCCTCGCTTCGCTCGAGGCGTTACGCGGGCGCTATGATGCGATCAACATCAAGCTCGACAAGACCGGTGGCCTGACCGAAGCGCTGGCGATGGCCGATGCGGCGCGTGCCATGGACCTCGACATCATGGTCGGTTGCATGGTGGCGACGTCGCTGGCGATGGCGCCGGCAATGCTGATTGCGCAATATGCACGCTTCGTCGATCTTGATGGCCCGCTATTGCTCGCCGGGGATCGCGACGGCGGTTTACGCTATGACGAAAGCACGGTCTATCCGCCCGACGCGGCGCTCTGGGGCTGATCGCCCGCAACAGCCGGCCGCTGGCCGGCGCGATGCCGGCCGAACCAGATGACTATCGCGCCCGCACAGCCAAGCACGGCCATCACGTAGTAAACGCCCTCGCCATAACGCGCATAGATCGCGCCTGACAGAACCGCCATGCTGCTCATCACAAGGCCGGTGCAGGCGGTGACATAGCCCTGCGCGCGCGCCATGACGTGCGGCGGCACGTGATGCAGCAACAGGCCCATTGTGCCGAGTTGCGTCAGACCGTAGGTCGCGCCGTGCAGCAATTGCACAATCACGAGAATTGGGAGCGGAAGCGTTTGCGCGGTCAACGTCCAACGCAGCAATGCGCCAAGGCCACCAAGGATGACCATGGGCGCAGGTGCCAATGTCAGGCGCGGCGACACTGCGAACAGGACAATCTCGGCCAGCACGCCGAGCGTCCATAGACCAGCGATGGTGAGGCCATCGAGGCCGGACGCCTGCCAGGTGATCGACGCGAAGGTGTAGTAGCCGGCATGGCTGCCTTGGATCAACGCCGTGGAGATTGCGATCGCCAGGAAGCCAGGATCGCGCAGCAGTGCGCTTGCTTTCGACTGCACCGTACCGTCGCCTGTCGGCGCGCCAAGTGGCTGCAGACCAAGGCTGACGATAGCCGACAGCACCATCGCTGTAACGATCACCCAGATCAGATGCTCACCGTCGAGCCAGTTGACCACCATGCCGCAAGCGAGCGCACCAACGACGAAGGCAACCGAGCCCCATAGTCGCAGTGGCCCGTAATCGAAGCCGAAGCGCACGACGCCCTTCAGCGCATAGCCATCGGTCAGCGCAGTCAGCGGCGTCCAGACGACGGCCGTCAGCGCGAACACCAGGAGCACGGCGAGCGGTTCGCGTAGCGTGCCCACTGTCGCAAAGCCAATCATGGTGAGAAAGGCACAGACAATCATCGTCTGGCGCAGAGCATGACGGCGCTCGGCAAACGCCGTGATGAAGGGCAGCGTGGTGAAGCGCGTCATCGACGGCACCGCCAGGATGGCGCCGATCCAGGTCGGATCGATCCCGATAGCCTTCAGCCAGACCGGGAAAAACGGCAGATAGAAACCGCTGGAGCCGAACACCGTGCCGTAGAACATCGCCAGCCGCTGCGCGAATTTGCGGCGGATTTGCGGGGCGCTATGGGTGGCAGATTCGGCTATCATGAGGTGAACTGCGATTCGCTACGGGATCGTGGTGATGGTTACATACCGCGCATCCCTGTGCGCGCCACGAGTTATCATGATGGCCGAAGAAGCATTTGCCCTGTCGCCGATCTCTGCCCGCCCCACTGTGCCGGGCGAGGCAGACTATGACGCGATCCGCGAAGCCTTCATGGAGACCGCGCGCGGCCGCTGGTTTCTCACTGAATATGCCAAGCGCAACCGCACAGCCGATACCAGCCTGGTGCTCGAAGCCGTCACCCGCCTTGAAGCCAATCTCGCCGCCCAGAAGCAGGCGCCGGCGCTCAGCTTGGTCGCCGCGCTCGGCGCGATCCGTTCTGCCGTCCGTCAGGCCAAGGCCAGCGCCATCGAGGCGATGCCACGCGTCGACTCCGATGAGGTTTTGACCGGTGCCCGCAACGGCACCCGCATCATCCGCGAGATCGCCTGGACGCTGCGCGAATGCGGCGCCGACACGCGCATCTGCGATCTCCTGGACACGCAGGTAAAGGCCATCGAGGCCGGCCAGCAAGCGCTCAATGGCAATGGCCGCGAGGATGTGCTGGCAAGCTACGACCTGCTGATGCAGCGCATCGAGCAAATGGTCGATGGCAGCATCGCAACGACTGCCCAGGCCGAGCGGGCTCCGGTTGCTGAAAAGCCCGAGCCCGTTGTCGGCGAAGCACGCGAAGCATCCGTGACGCCGCTGTTCAAGTCGCAGGCGAGCGAGGTACTGGCTGAGACGGTCACGATCTCAAGCGTCGAACCGCCGCGCGCCGCTATGCGGCCGGCCGTTGCAGAGACGGCCGCCGTAAAGACCGTCGCCGAAACCGCTGCGCCTGTCGCAGAAGCTGGCGTGGGGCTTGCCACGACGATGGCTGAGGCCTCCCTGGCCGTCGCCGCAGACGATCTCCCGCAGGCGCCTGAAACGGCGGGCGATGCCGAGGAAGAACATGACCTCGCCGTCCTCGATATGGTTGCCGCCGAGATGGGCGCGCTCGATCTGAGCGAGCCGGACGTTATTGAGCCTCAGCTTGCCGAGCCTCAATACGTTGAGCCCGAGGTGATGCAGGTTGAAGCTGTCGCTGTTCAGCCAGCCGAGCCCGAAGCCCTCAATCCCGATCTGATGACGCTGGCGCAGATCGCAGAGGTCGCGCTGGCACCCGAGCCGCCGCAACCGGACCTGGTCCCCCAGGTGGAAGCTGCAGCGCCGTCGCTGGGCGCAGCCCTGATCGCCGGCGGCGTGATTGCAGATCCGAACGCACCGGCATCGGACCCGCTGATGCCGATCCGCAAGATGACGCAGGCCGAGAAGATCGCGTTCTTCTCGTAGGCGCCTCAGCTCAGGCGTTGATGATCCTGGCGTAGAGATCCGCATCGACATTGCCGCCGGACAAAACGATCACCACCGTCTTGCCGCGCGCATCGAAGCGTCCGTGCATCAGCGCAGCCAGCGCCACGGCGCCGCCGGGCTCGACCACCAGCTTCAAGTCGCGGAACGCAAAAGCCATCGCCTTGCCGACTTCGTCGTCAGTAGCGGTGACGGCGCCCGACAGCAGATGCTGGTTGACGGCGAAGGTGATTTCGCCGGGCGTCAGAGCCATCAGCGCATCGCAGATCGTGCGGCCCGCATTGCTGTGCGCGACGCGCTTGCCGGCGCGCAACGAGAGCCCATGGTCGTCAAAGCCCGCGGGCTCAGCGACAATGATCGAGGTTTCCGGAAAACGCGCCTTCACGGCGGTCGCGATGCCGCCGATCAGGCCACCACCGGAGGCCTGTGCAGACACGATGTCCGGCACGATGCCCAAGGCGGCCATGTCTTCGGCGATCTCGCGGCCGACAGTGCCCTGCCCGGCCATCACGAACACATCGTCATAGGGCGGCACGACCGTGGCGCCGCTCTTGCCGGCAATGTCGCGCGCGATCGCTTCGCGGTCTTCCTTGTCGCGATCATAGAGCACGACATCCGCACCATAGCCTCTGGTGCGCTCAACCTTCGACACCGGCGCATCGGACGGCATCACGATGGTCGCCTTCATGCCGAGAATCTGCGCCGCGGCGGCAACGCCCTGCGCATGATTACCGGAGGAGAATGCGACAACGCCATTGCCCCGCTTGTCCTCGGGGATCGAGGAGATCTTGTTGAAGGCACCGCGAAACTTGAACGAGCCGGTTCGCTGCAGCACTTCGGGCTTGAGGAACACTTGCGCGCCGGTCAGCGCATCGAGCGCAGGTGACCGGAGCAAGGGCGTGCGCACGGCATAGGGCGCGATGACGCGCGCGGCGGCATCGATATCGGCGGATGTGATCGGCAATGGGGTGTTTGTCATGCGCGCGTTTTATCGCGCGGCACGACCGGCGGGCAAGCTATACCAACCGCAGATCAGGCAGCGAAACGCGGCTGCTTTTCCACAGACGACGTATTGGCAGCGATTTCGGCCCGCACATGGCTGATATTGCTGACGAAAGCGCGCGCCGACGCTTCCCAGGTGTGACCGGCAGCAAACTTGAGACATTCCTGCGGCGAGATTTCGAGCGCCTTGAGACAGGCGTGCCGCAAGTCATCCGACAAGACACCGACCGGCGACGCGCCAATCACGTCCTTCGGACCCGTTACCGGGAAGGCAGCCACCGGTACGCCGCTCGCCAGCGCCTCGAGCAGCACGAGACCATAGGTGTCGGTCTTGCTCGGAAACACGAAGACATCGGCCGAAGCATAGGCAACGGCCAGAGCCTCGCCCTGCAACGCGCCTGTGAACAGCGCATCGGGATGTTTCGCTTCGAGCGCGGCACGCGCCGGGCCATCGCCGACCACGACCTTGGTACCCGGCAGATCGAGATCGAGAAAGGCTTCGAGATTCTTCTCAACGGCGACGCGGCCGACCGAGAGGAAAATCGGCTTCGGCTTACCGAGATCGACATGGCGCGGATGAAACAGATTGGCATCGACGCCGCGCGGCCACAGCACGACATTGCGGAAGCCGCGGTCACGTAGCTCGCTCGCTAGCGCCGGCGTAGCCGCCATCACGGCGGAGCTGGCGCCATGGAAGCGGCGCAGGCCGGCCCAGACCCAAGATTCTGGAATCGGAAAACGCGCCGAGATATATTCGGGAAAGCGCGTGTGGAAACTGGTGGTGAAGGGAATGTTGCGACGGCGGCAATAAGCGCGCACCGAAAAGCCGATCGGGCCTTCCGTCGCGATGTGGATGTTGTCCGGTCTGGCCTCGTCAATCAGTCGCGCAATCTTGCGGCGACTCGGGATCGCGACGCGCAAATCAGCGTAGCTCGGCAGCCCGACCGTGCGAAACGATTCCGGCGTGAGAAAACTCACATCGACGCCAAAACCCTTCGCCGCCTCCGCCATCATTGTGAGCGTGCGCACGACACCGTTGACTTGGGGATGCCAGGCGTCGGTAGCGACGAGAATGCGCATCAGGCCGACATCCTTCAAGCTGCCTTAGCTGGTGCGAGCGCCTGCACCGGCATGCCGCTACGAACCGGATCGGTCCAGGTAATGATCTCGAAGCGGCCATCCTCATGCTCGACCAGCGCCGTGCAGCTTTCGACCCAATCGCCGCAATTCATGTAGCGGATGCCGTGCTCGTCGCGGATCGTCGCGTAGTGGATATGACCGCAGATCACGCCATCAGCGCCATGACGCCGTGCCTCACCGGCCAGCGTCTCTTCGAACGCGCCGATATAGTTCACCGCGTTCTTCACCTTCATCTTGGCCCATTTGGACAGCGACCAGTAAGGGAATCCGAACAATTTACGCAGCGCATTGACCAGACGATTCATCTGGATCGCGAAGTCATAGGCCTTGTCGCCGAGATGAGCGAGCCAGCGCGCGTTCTGCACCACAAGGTCGAAAATGTCGCCATGGATGACGAGATACTTCTTGCCGTCCGCGCCTTCGTGCGTCGCGGTCTCTACGACCTCGATACCGCCGAAATGCGTGCCGTAATAGCTGCGCAGGAATTCGTCGTGATTGCCGGGAATGTAAACGACCTTGGCGCCCTTGCGCACCTTGCGCAGCATCTTCTGGACGAAGTCATTATGAGATTGCGGCCAGTGCCAGCCGGATTTCAGCGCCCAGCCGTCAACGATGTCGCCGACGAGATAGATGGTATCGGCATCATGGGTACGGAGGAAGTCCAGCAGCCGGTCAGCCTGCGATCCGCGGGCGCCAAGGTGGACGTCGGAGATAAACAAGGTGCGAAAGCGCTTTTCGTTGCCTTCACTCATCACGTCTCTTTCCATGTCGAGCAGCTAACTGATTTGCATGACACGGCGATGACGATTTACGCCGCCAGCGCCGCCGCGGTTCGTTCAAAAGTAACCAATGTGTAGATGCCGAACGGCGCCACCTTGCGGCGTTCGACGAGGATCGATTCAGCGTTCGCTTGCGACCACGCCTGCAGCCGCGCGAACGGGAATTCCGGGCGCAGACCGAGGGAGCGGGTCTTCACAGCGGCCCAGCGCTCGACGGCGGCTGCCAGACCAGTCTCCGAATACAGATGATTGACGAGAATGATGCGCCCACCCGGCTTTACCACGCGGTGGCATTCGGACAGCACCTGCTCGGGATTCTCGACGAGGGTGATCACGAACTGCGCGACAACGCAGTCAAACGTGGCGTCGGCGAAGGTCATCGCATGGGCGTCCATCTCCCTGATGTCCTTGACCCATGGATAGCGCCCCGTTGCCATCTTGGCGCGCGCCTTGGCAAGCATGGGCGCGCTTAAATCGATACCGGTAATCTCGGTCGTCACATCGTAGTCATCGAATGACAGGCCCGTGCCGACACCAACTTCGAGCACCTTGCCGCCCACAGCGCGCGCGGCCTCGGCAGCGGCGCGACGGCCCTTCAGCATCACCGGACCGCACACCGCATCATAGATCGGAGCCCAGCGCGCATAGGCTGTTTCAACAATGGATTTTTCCAGATCCAGCGTCGTCATCGGAGGTTCCGTCCAGCGTGTCCGAAAGAATCGGACAACCCATTTGCTGGTCGGCTGATATCAAGCCGGGATGACAGATCGACGACAGAGTGTCGCATGAGAGATACCGCTGGATAAGCCAGGAGCCCCAAAGGGACTACCGTATTGATATGTACCCACAGAGCGGCTGCAGCGCGTAGATCGCGAATCCGGTGCTTACGCGCGGAATTTGCAAGACGAAGCCCTTCCTGAACGCGTTCGCCACGCCTGGCCGCTTTTTCGCGGCGCCTTAAGCGAAAATAACGCTGCTCTGACGCATGACTGACGTCGGCGACGACGTCGACAGGCTTCAATGGGCGTCACGCAGCGATGTGTCGGCGACATTCCGGTCGCAAAAATCGGAGCACCACCATGCGCGCCTACGCACAGTTTGTATCAGGCGACGATCATCTGCGTCTCGGCGCGATCTTCAGCCTGCCTGCCTCGTGGCGGCAGCGAGCCCGTTTCAGGGCAGAGTTGCGCGCGGATATCAAAGACAGGCCCGATTTTCTCCGCGATATCGGCATCAGCCTGTACGAAGCGCATGCCGAAGCGTCACGGTTTTTCTGGGAGCCTTGGCTACTGAAACGCTGCTAATCCGAAATCATAATCCGATTGCTGCGGCGGACCTGCTCGACCAAGAGCGCGAGTATCGATGTCTCCGAGAGCCACCCGAAGATCAAGAATCTTCGGGTGGAGCATTTCCATGACACGACATTAGTCCTTTTCAACGGCGGTTAATCGGACGATCGCGCAAACAGATATTGTATTTCACTGGGAAACGCGCTGGATCATAGATACGATCTATGACTTCTTGGGGGACGGCGCATTGAACAAGCTCACTCTGAACGATCCGCTTTTTGCTACCTACGTCATCGCTGCGAGCTTCATGATCCTCAAGGCTGTGGCGATGTCGTGGCTGACTGTCGTCCGCATGGTCGACGTCAAAGGCGGCTACCGTTCACCCGAGGATATCAAGAAGACGCCGATGAACCCCGCGCCCTCCGCGGCGCAACTCTTGCCCAACGAGCGCGTCGAGCGGATTCGCCGGATCCAGATGAACGATCTTGAGAGTCTGCCCTACTTCCTCGTTGCGGGTTTGCTCTACATTCTCACGCAACCATCCCTGTTGCTCGCGCAATGGCTGCTATACGGCTACGTCGCCTCACGTCTGCTTCACTTCATCGCCTATCTCACCGGGCAGATTCATGAGATCCGCGCGACCTTTTGGACTGTGGGCTCGCTCATCTTGATCTTCATGACCGTCCGGACGTTGATATCTGCAGTCAGCGCGTGAGGCTCAATCCGTAACGCCGGCTTCGTGCTGAACCGATAGGTAACGTTCGAGAGCAGCGTCCTGCTTGAAAAAGCGCATAACCCTAAGCTCTGCGATAGTCGTCTTTTGCACGGCATCGCGCTGACGCGTCACGTCACGAGCCTCTTCCAGTCGCCCAGCGTCTACAAGATTGGCTACCAGCATGCGATGGCCCGTACCGTTGGCCGGATTCTGCTGGATCGAGTTGCGCGCCCACAAGATACCATCCTCGGGGCGCCTGAGCGCAAAACATGATGCAGCCAGGCCCGTCATCCAAAAATGGAGCATATTGTCGTAGGGGCTGAGGGCGATCGACCGGTGAAGGCATGTGACAGCATGCTCATAGTCACCACCCATGCTGTCGATCATTCCAAGGATACCCCAGGCGAAAGCGGAGCTTGGATTGAGGCGCACAGCTTCCTTGCAGTGGATGCGCCCCTGATCGTTGTTGCCGACCGGACCAAACAATGTGAAGCCATAGACCGCATGGGCAAAAGCATTTGTGCCATCTTCCTCGACGGCGCGGCGCGCCAAGGCGAGGGCTTCGACCAACGTTTCCGGCAAAGCCGCCGCCCCCAGAGGCGACGCCATGACAAGTGCCCAGGCAAGGGACGCCAGCGTGGCTGGGCGCAGCTGATCGAGGGTGAGAGACTGTCGCAACAATACGATCGCCCTCGTGATCCCGTCACGGGTTCCGCTCCATAGATAGGGAAGCGCTCGCAGGTAGATGTCATAAGCTGAAAGATCAGAAAGCGGCTTACGCCGTGCGCGTTCGACCTCGGCGCTCCGCACGGCCGGATCAATCACCGCAGCGACGCTCGCGCTGATGTCATCCTGCAGATCGAAAACATCGACGATGGCGCGATCGTAGCGATCCGACCACACTTGGGCCTCATCGCGGGCATGGGTCAGTTCGGCCGATACACGAATGCGGTTGCCCGCTTTGCGGATGTTGCCGCTCAACACGTATTGAACACCGAGTTGCAGCGCGATTTGCCGGCTGGTCAGCCTTCTATCCTTGAAGGCGAAACTCGATCCGCGTGCGATGACCACGAATTCGCGAAAGCGCGACAAAGCGGTGATGATGTCCTCGGTGACACCGTCAGCGAAGTATTCCTGCTCGGGGTCGTCGCTCATGTTCCGAAACGGCAGAACCACGATGGATGGTTGATCCGCGACCATCATCAGAGCGGGCGCGAGTGGAGCCGATATCTCGACCTCGCTGACAGCCACCGATTCGATCAGTGTCTGGGCTCTGCGTAGTTCAGCGACGAGCGCCCTGGTTGCCTCGTCCGGCTCCGTGTTGAGTTCTCGCTTCAAAAGCGTAACGACCTCTTGATAGTACTTGAGCGCTTCAGCTTTGCGACCAGTTGCAGACAGAGCCTGCATGATCAGCCGGTGCGCATCCTCACGCATGTTGTTAAGTGCACTCGCGCGATGCCCCGCCTTCAATGCGTGATCGGCGCGACCGGCAGCCAGCTCTTTTTCGCCGAGCCCGACCATCGCAGTCAGAGCCAGCTCCTGAAATCGCTGGCGTTCGCCAGCCAGCCAATCGCTCCAGCCTTCTTCGGTAACACCGATGTCGTCGACGAAGCGCCCCCGATAGAGATCCGCTGCCTCACCCAGCGCATCACGGCCGCCCTCCCGCACCAGGACCTCGAACCGGCTGACATCGCACAGGATCACCGTCGTATTCAGCGATACGAACTCGCCATCGCTCTTGAGAGCATCCCGACCCAGAATTTGACGTAGCTTGAACAGTGACTGACGGAGGTTCTGCTTGGCTTGCGCGTCGAAATAAGACCCCCAGAACAGGGTCGACAGTTTTTTGCGCGGCTGAGGCTCCGGTGCCGTGCAAGCCAGATAAGCAAGCAATCCCGAGAGCTTCTTGTTTGGCAAGCCGACGGCGCCGTTCGGCCCGGTGAGCACGAAGCGTCCCAAAAGTGAAAGATTAAATTTTGGGCACAAGGCCAATTACTTCCAAATTTTGAACAGACGCACCCTCTGAATATACATTCTACGCGGATTGGCAACTTTGCGAGCAATATTAACGCAGCGATGACGGTTGACTAACGCCGGATGAGACGGCGGCGGGTTCAAATCGAAATGCGACGAGATGCGAATGGCATTCGGCGCAGAGCAACTTCACCCGGAAGCCGTCATGCGCACGCGTCACATCATTGCGGTCGTCGCTACCCTGACCGTCATCCTCGCCGGAGTTGATGTGGCGCTGACTTCCCTGGCTGCTCCGAAAGCCAGGGCGGCCTCGCACGCCACGCCTCCCGTCTCACCCCTCCTTTTCGGAGGCGACTGATCTCAGTTCGATTTCGAAGTAGCCATCAAGCAGGAGGTCGCATTGACCAATACCGCGCAACTACGAGCGCGATCGTATGCCTTTCTCTCAACCGAAGACGAACGACGAGTCGTCGCGAGATGGAGAATTGGAGTGATCGCGTTCTATGGCTCGATTTTGTTGATTGCATTGGCTGCAACGAGCCAAAGGCCCCAAGCCGATCAGCCTGACCTCGCTTCCGATGATTTCGTCACATACTACATGTCGAGCTCGCCGCTACCGTAGGCGAACAAAGCCGATGCCGCAGTAGCATCGCTGCCAATGCCAGCAAGCGCGGCGAAGTTTCAATGCAAATTTCAAGGGTGTCAGGCGGGCCGAGCGGTCAGCAAGCTCACCTGCATCATCCCGTGAAGTATCAGGAAAAGAGTGATGAAGACCGACTTTCCGGCGCCATCTCCAGCACCTGTGGGGGCTTCGATGATCGTCAGCGCACTTCATGAATCCCGTCGCCGGCAGGCAATCAACATCATTCATCGCTACCGGCATCTTATCTCCGACCGCGTCGAAACCAATCTTGGCAAGCCCATTCCATCGCCAGACGCGAAAATGCGTGTTCGTCAGATGCAGAACAGTGAAAGGAAAAGAAACGTGAGGCGACTGAGCGAAACACACCTGATCATCCTGATCCTTATCGGCTTCGGCATCGTGCACGTAATTGGCGGCGTGCTGTTGGCACGGGCGGCGCCCGAGCACAGTCGCCCTGTGAATATAGCAGCCTGGGGCGACTGATCGCGGCAGGCGAAGACGGCATCAATCGTCAATGGACGGCAACAATCGTGAGGCTGACATGACTGCAATCGTGAGCGCGATGTCCCGCGCGCTTCGTTCGATCACCGGAGCCGATGTGCTCAAGCATTTTATGTTTTTCTGCGGAGCTGGAATTCTGGTGCTCGCGCTCTCGCTCACTTACGGCCTGGATTTAAGCCCGGGCCTTTTCTGATCCTCGCCACGATTGCGCAACTGAAGCATCCAATTCCCCGCAGGCCATATCCGCATGAGGTCACTACGTGAACGCTCTGATCGCTACCTTTATCGCATGGATCATCGCCCAAACCGGCTTCGCCCCTCCGGCTCACCCGCCAATCCATTTCGCGACGTCAGCAGAAATGGCTGTGCTAAGTGGTGCGCCGGAAAATAGCGGGCTCGAATTTCAAGCCCTCTACAGCCGCGAACAAGGCGCGATCTACCTGCCCCACGAATGGCAACCGGTCAATTTGCGGCAGAAGAGCGCGCTGCTGCACGAGCTCGTGCATCACGTGCAACGAGCCAACAACGTCGAAGCTCCGTGTGTGGCGGCCCACGAACGCCAAGCCTATGACCTTCAGATGAAATGGCTACGCGAACAGGGTGTCGAGGATCCCTACAGCCTCGTCGGCACGAATGAGCTCACTATCTACATGGTGAGCGTTTGCCGCGACGGTTCGTAGGCGGCACGCATCCCGCCAGCGTACCAACCTGCTATATACGTTCGCACCGATCGATCGCCGGCGACAGAAGCGCTTTGCAAGAATTCAGCGCATGACAGACGAACGTAGCTTGGCTGCCAGCCGCGTGACGATGCAATCGATCTAATGGATATCGGCGACAGGATTTATAGTTTGCTGTGATGGGCTGGTTCGGCCTTGTCACGGTGCCGCTTGGCGCACTTGCTTTGCTGAACTGAATCTCGACCACTATCAGACTGCTCGTGCGCAATTGGAAGGCGCAGCGGCCAGTGTGAAGTACGCCTTCAGCATAGCCAGGCTACACACAGGGGCGATGCGCACAAGCATACCACCACTAAGACGCCGCGCAAAATAACACTACTTTTGGTTTCATCGAAGATTAATCTCCCGCTGCCAAAGTCAGCGTGATCGATGTCCGCGAAACCAGACGGGCATGTCATCGTCAGCCAACACCTGGAGATGCTCGTGACGTTTCTCGCCCGCTTCAACGTACTCACCAAAATCCTCGCAATCGTGGGCCTGATGGCATCGATCTCCATCGGCCTGAGCTGGCTCGGCATCAGTGCGATGGCCAGACTCGATGAAGGCGCGACCAACATGAGCAAATCGTCGAAGCGCGCCTTGACGGGAGCGCGCGCGAACCAGGAAGTCATTGGGCTCAATCGCGCCGAATTCCGTCTTGCGTTGGATCCCCGGCCGCAGAACGTCGCGCAAACCAAACAGGATATCGAAGCGCAGTTGAAGTCGCTGGAGGCCAGCATCGCCAACATCCAGGAAACCCGCGACGAGCAGACGCGCGCCATGTTGCCAGCGGTGAACGAAGCACTGGCAGCGTACAAGAACAACCTCGAGACCACTATCAAGCTCGCCAGCGCCGCCACCGACGTGCACCTCGACGAGCAGACCAATCGGCTGCGTGACGCCGCCGTGAAGGGCCGCGAGGCTGCGGAAAAAGTGCGGACCGCGATGCGCGCCGTCTCGAACCGCCTGCTCGATCGCGTGGACCTCTACACACAAGCCGCATCGGAGGAATATATCGCGACCTCGCGGCTGCTACTGATAGCAACGGTGATCGGCGTGCTGTTCGGACTGGCATCGGGATTCCTGATCGGCCGGTTCGGGATCGTCAAACCGATGATCGAACTGGTGAGAGATTCCGTACGCCTGTCGGGCGGCGATACCACCGCGGCGTTCGACACCGCGCGACGCGCCGACGAGATCGGCACGGTCGCTGGCGCCGTCGCCAAGTTCCGCGACAATGTCATTGCACAGCAGGAAGCCGCCAAAGGCATTGCGATCGAAGTGGCTGAACGCGAGGCGCGTAATCGTCACATCGAGCGCACCGTTGAGAGCTTCCGCGTCACCGCCAACGGATTGCTGGCGACGGTGGACGAGAATGCCGGCACGCTCAAACACACCGCGCAGTCTCTGACAGGGATTGCCAGCGACGCCGCGCAGCAGGCTATTTCTGCAGCAGGCGCGTCGGAGGAAACGGCAACCAACGTCCAGACCGTAGCGTCGGCGGCAGAGGAGTTGACGAGTTCGATCATGGAGATCGACCGTCAGATCGAGCGCGCCACATTGACCGTTACGACGGCGGGCGCCACGACCAGCCGCTCCGAATCAGAGATCGAGGGCCTCGCCGAGGCCGCGCAACGGATCGGATCCGTGGTCGACCTGATCCAGGCCATCGCCGCACAGACCAACCTGCTGGCGCTCAACGCCACTATCGAAGCAGCCCGCGCCGGCGAGTCCGGCCGCGGCTTCGCCGTCGTGGCATCCGAGGTCAAATCACTGGCCAGCCAGACCGCGAAGGCAACGGGCGAGATCGCGCAGCAGATCGCCGGTATTCAGGCCACCACCACAACGGCCGTGGCCTCGGTCAAGGAGATTGCACTGGCCATGCGCGAGATCGACGAAGTCACCACCGCGATCGCCAGCGCGATGGAGCAGCAGGGCGCAGCGACGCGGGAGATTTCCCAGAACGTGCAGATGGCCGCATCCGGCACCCAGATGCTGGCGTCGAACATCTCAGCGGTCAACGCGGCGATCAGCGAAACCAACCGCTCGGCCGATGGCGTGTTCAGCGCCTCCGGCAACGTCTCCTCGGCCGCCGGCGATCTCGCCGAACAGGTGAAGCAGTTCTTTGTCACCCTGCGCGAAACGCCGACCGATCAGGCCAAGGCGGCCTGAGGCCTGGCGCGAGCGACGTGACGAGATCAGTAAGAGGCGTGGAAGTGATGCACCGGGCCGTGGCCGTGGCCAACCGTAAAACGATCCGCCGCAGCGATCGCAGCCGTGACATAGGCTTTCGCCGCACGCACCGCGGCTTCCATGTCCTGCCCCTTGGCGAGGCCAGCCGCGATCGCTGATGACAGCGTGCAGCCGGTACCGTGCGTATTCTTCGTGGACACGCGCTCTGCCGGCAACGCAATGGCGCGGTCTGCGGT
This sequence comes from Tardiphaga sp. 813_E8_N1_3, assembly GCF_051811025.1. Classification (NCBI taxonomy): domain Bacteria; kingdom Pseudomonadati; phylum Pseudomonadota; class Alphaproteobacteria; order Hyphomicrobiales; family Nitrobacteraceae; genus Tardiphaga; species Tardiphaga sp. 813_E8_N1_3. The sequence continues at coordinate 1,488,688 of NZ_JBPWQE010000001.1, read as the reverse complement.
GATAAAATAGTCGGTGCTCTCGGGGCCGGTCCCGTGGCCGCCCTTGATCAGCACAGCCTTGCAGCCAAGCGCGAGCAGACGCTTGCCCTGCGCCTCGATCGCAGCATCGCCCTCCGCCATCGGTTCGTCGAGCAGTGCGGCGGCCTCTGGCAGGTTCGGCGTGATAATCTGCGCCAGCGGGATCAGCGTGCTGCGCAGCGCCGCGATGGCATCCGGCGCCAGCAGGCGATCGCCTGAGGTTGCAACCATCACCGGATCGAGCACCACATGTTTCGGCTGCCATGTGGCGAGGCCGGCGGCGATCGCCTCGATCACGTCACGCTGCGCGACCATGCCGATCTTCACCGCGCCGACCGCGAGATCGACGAACACGGCGTTGATCTGCTCACTGACGAACTCAGCAGGCACCTGATGGATGCCGGTGACGCCCTTGGTGTTCTGCGCGGTCAGCGCGGAGATCACCGAGGCGCCGTAGACGCCGAGCGCCGCAAAGGTCTTGAGGTCTGCCTGGATGCCGGCGCCGCCTGAGGAATCCGACCCGGCAATGGTCAGGGCAATGGGTGTGGGCATCGGAAAAACTCGCACGAGATCAAGGGATAAGCAGCCATACCAGTCCTACCCTGCCAGTCATGAACCAGCAACCCGGCGACATGCTGGCGGCTTGCGCCGCACCCTGTTTTGGGCTTGATGATCTCTAAAATCGCCCGTTTCCGGAGAATCCCGATGGTCCCCTTCTTTGTCCAGTTCAAGTGCAAACTTGGCCAGTCCTACGCCGTCGCCAACGCGCTGGCCGAAGCCGAAATCGCCTCCGAGATCTATTCCACCGCTGGGCATTACGACCTGCTGGTGAAGTTCTACGTCGATAACGCCACCGACATCGGCCATTTCGTGAACGAGAAGGTCCAGACCATCCCGGGCATCCAGGACACGCATACGATCATCACGTTCAAGGCGTTTTGAGCGAGAACCAGATCTCGGTGTCGTCCCCGCGAAGGCGGGGACCCATACACACCAGAGATTTGGTCAAAGCGACGTTGTTGCGGCCCTACTGTTTCTCTTGCTCTGACCGTGGTTATGGATCCCCGCCCCGCGTACGCCTTCGGCGTACTAGGCGGGGATGACATCTGATAAGGCCATGGCTTCTCCAGCGCTACACCGCCATCTTCCGGTGCAGAACCGGAACACCACTGAGCTCCTCCGCCGCGTCGACGATCGCATTCGCGTCAATGCCGTGATGGCGATAAAGATCGCCCATGGTACCGGTCTGGCCGAACTGTTCGACGCCCAGCGCTTCCATGCGATGACCGCACACGCTGCCGATCCAGCCCAAAGTCGCCGGATGGCCGTCGAGCACGGTGACGATGCCGCAATCGCGCGGCAGCGGCTGCAGCAGCTTCTCAATGTGGCTCAGATGCTGCGGGTTGCGCCTGTCGCGGCGGATTTTCCGCGCCGATGTCCACCCGGCATGGAGACGATCGGCTGACGTGATCGCCAGCAGGCCGATGTCGCGATGGCTGTCGCCGAGCAATCCCGTTGCCTCGATCGCTTCCGGCGCCAGCGTGCCGGTATAGGCGATCACCAGATCGCAATTGGCGCCGGGCTTGCGCAGCCAATAGGCGCCGTCGGTGATGCCCTGCTGCAGTTCCGGCGTCATCATGCGCTGCGGCTGCTCGATGGTACGCGTGGAGAGCCGCAGATAGACCGAGCCGCCCGTGCGTTGGCCACCCTCATCGGTGCCCGCGTCACGCTGCATGTGCTGGAAGCCCCAGCCCATGATCACGGCGAGCTCGTCAACGAAAGCCGGTTCGAACGATGCAAGACCGTCCTGCGCCATGCCAATCAGCGGCGTCGCGATCGACTGATGCGCGCCGCCTTCCGGCGCCAGCGTGATGCCCGACGGCGTCGCAGCCACCATGAAACGGGCATCCTGATAACAAGCATAGTTGAGCTGATCGAGACCACGCTCGATGAAGGGATCGTACAGCGTCGCGACCGGCAGCAGGCGGACGCCGTTGATGCTGCTCGACAGGCCCAGCGCCGACATCAGGATGAACAGGTTCGCCTCGGCGATGCCGAGTTCGAGATGTTGGCCCTTCGGCGAGAAGTCCCAGTTGAATGTGGATGGAATCTTCTCGCTGCGGAAGTGATCGGCCTTCTCGGCGCGTGCGAACAGCCCGCGGCGATTGACCCAGGCACCGAGATTGGTGGACACGGTGACATCGGGCGACGCGGTGACGATACGCGACGCCAGCTCGGTATCGCCGCGTGCCAGCTCGTGCAGCACGAGGCCGAAACCCTGCTGCGTCGACATTTCCGGCGACGGCTTGAACGACAGATGCGCGGGAACGTCAATGGCAGGCGCTGACAAGCGCCGTGTGCCCTGCTGCACGAAAGGCACATCCTTCAGGAAGGCATCCAGCTTCGCCGCATCGTGCGTCAGGCCTTCATATCTGTCCCATTCATGGCCCGGCCGGATGTTCTGTGCCGCGCGCCAGGTCTCCATCTGCGTCGGCGTCATCAGGCCGGCATGGTTGTCCTTGTGACCCTGGAACGGCAGGCCGACGCCCTTGATGGTGTAGGCGATGAAGCAGACCGGACGATCGTGATCGATCGCCTCGAAGGCTTCGATCATGCTGGCCATGTCGTGGCCGCCGAGATTGGACATCAGCGCCAGCAATTCCTCGTCGCTGCGCGCCTCGATCAGGCGCGACACCGGGCCCTGGTCACCGATCTCGTCATTGAGCCGCTTGCGGAACGCCGCGCCACCCTGGAAGCACAAAGCCGAATAAATCTGGTTCGGACAGTTGTCGATCCAGGTCTTCAGTGCGGCGCCGCCGGGCTCGGCGAAAGCCGTCTGCATCAGCCGGCCGTACTTCACGATCACCACATCCCAGCCGAAGTTGCGGAACATGGATTCGAACTTCTCCCACAGCCCTTCGCGCACGACAGCGTCGAGGCTCTGGCGGTTGTAGTCGACGACCCACCAGGTGTTGCGCAGCCCGTGCTTCCAGCCTTCCAGCAGCGCCTCGAAAATGTTGCCCTCGTCCATCTCGGCATCACCGACCAGCGCGATCATGCGGCCCTCGCGACGGCCCTTCATCCAACCGTGCGCCGAGACGTAGTCCTGCACCAGTGACGAGAACAACGTCTGCGCGACGCCGAGGCCGACCGAGCCGGTGGAGAAATCGACATCGTCGATATCCTTGGTGCGCGACGGATAGCTCTGCGCGCCCTTGAAGCCGCGAAAGTTCTCGAGCTTCTCGCGCGTCTGGTTGCCGAACAGATACTGGATGGCGTGGAACACCGGGCTCGCATGCGGCTTCACCGCAACGCGATCTTCCGGCTTCAGCACCGAGAAATACAGTGCCGACATGATGGTTGCGAGCGAGGCGCTTGAGGCCTGATGACCGCCGACCTTGAGGCCGTCGGTATTGGGCCGGATGTGGTTGGCGTTGTGGATGGTCCATGACGAGAGCCAGAGCACCTTGCGCGCCAATGCGGTCAGGGTCTGCAGGCGATTGTGATCGATCGGCATGATGGACTCCCGCGTCGGCCAGCTGAGCTGGTTCGTAATGAGGTCGCCATTCTAGCAGGCGCCCTCGCGGGATTTTCTCAATTCATCGCGACAACCGCGGCCATATTGGGATAGACGAATTGTTCCGGCTCCCATTTCATGGAATTTTCCCAATGTCAGCCCTCGACGCAATCGACCGCAAGATTCTCGCCGCGCTGCAGATAGACAGCCGCATCACCATGCAGGAGCTTGCCGAAAAGGTCGGGCTCTCGATCTCGCCGTGCCATCGCAGGGTGAAATTGCTGGAAGAGCGCGGCGTCATCACCCGCTATATGGCGCTGGTCGATCAGAAATCGATCGGGCTGCCGGTCAGCGTCTTCATTTCCATCAAGCTTGTCAGGCAGAAGGAGGAAGACCTCAACCGCTTCGCCAAGGCGATCTCGAAATGGGAGGAAGTGCTGGAATGCTACCTGATGACCGGGAACCGCGACTATCTCTTGCGCGTCGTCGCGGCGGATCTGTCGTCCTACGAAGCATTCCTGAAGAACAAGCTGACGCGGCTCGACGGCATCGCCTCGATCGAATCCAGCTTCGCCCTCAGCCAGGTGAAGTATTCGATCGCACTGCCGGTGTAAGACAGTATGAGGCGACGCCGCCGGCCCCCAGCCGGGCTCATGACGACCGCGGCACCAGGAAGGTGACATTCGTCGTCTTGGTTCCGCGACATGGTTCCGACGCGCCCTCGATTACGATCGGCGGTCCGGTAATGAAGCTGTCGTGCAGCGCCGCCAGCGCAGCCCATTGATCCGGCGGCGTCTTGCCGATCTGCTCGAATAGATCATCGATGCCGCCTGGAACGAAGGAGAACAGCAATCGCGCCGGGTGCGATCCGAGATTGACCCAGGCATGCGGCACGCCGCGTGGCACCACAACGGTCCTACCCGCGGAAATGTCGAAGACATCATCGCCGCATTGAAAACGGAAGACGCCTGTGAGCACCTCGAATATCTCGTCACGCTCCTTGTGGATGTGCATCGGCGGTCCGCTGAGCGGCAACACCCGCGCCTCGACAATGGTGAACGCGCCGGCCACATCCCGGCTATGGATTCGCAGGGCGATTAGATCTCCTGGCGTGGTCTCGAACCAATGTAGATCCTTGCCGCAACCAACGACGGCCTCAGGTAACCGCACGACTTTTGCCTTCATGGCGCCTCTCCTTCTCAATCGGCGAGTCGCTTCGATATAGGACGACGCACGAATACCGATGCCTTGGAGGCGCAAAACGCCAACGCAGTGCAGCAGAGTCGCGATCAGCATATAAAGAAGCATGGGGCTAATCGACGAACAGATTGAAGAACATCCGGCCCCGCGATGAATTGGGAGGCCGAACCGTTTTCATTCCAGGTGGATGGAAGATTTCTTCGGGAGCAGTACCCACGATCGCCTGGAAATCATGGATCAAATGCGCCTGATCGACGAAACCGCAGGACTGCGCGATATCGCTCCAGCCACAGCCTTCGCGCCGCGCTGCGACCGCCTTCTCCACGCGCACAAGGCGCGCGAACTGCTTTGGACCGACGCCGAATGCCGCCTTGAAGCCACGCGACAAATGCCGGACGCTGATATCCAGATGGGCCGCCAGATCGCTCACCGATATGGATGGATCAAACCGCAGGCTGGATGCCGCCTGAACCAGCAGGCTGGGTGGCCGCTCCGGCCGCATATAGCGCAGCAAGAATTCCTCCACGAGCGCGACCCGCGCCTCGGCGTCCGGAGCCTGCGCCAGGTCCCGCTCGATCTGCATCAATGCGCTTTTGCGAAAGATGTGGCACAGCTCAATCTTCTGATCGCGAAATTCGGAGAGCGGCGACTGACTGATCCGCTCCGACGCCTCCGGCTTGACGCGAACAATGACGGCGCCGATCGGACCGACGGGACGCACCGTCACGATGCCGGTCCGCATTTTCACCGCGACATGCCGCTGGCAGACGCGCATGACCTTTTCACTCCCGAACGTCCAATCAGCACTCAGGGGAGCGCGGTACTGCATCACCAGAACGCCATAGGCGCTGGGGGCCAATTGCACCGTCATACTCTGTGCAGCGGAGCCATCGGGAAGATCCCAATCCCAGATGTCTTCGACGATATCCGATAACAATGGATGTGGGCAGAAGACCTGCAGTCCAAGAGCTGCCGTTGCGCTTGTGTACTCAGCCCCGCAAAACTGGGAGCCGTTTGCAATTGCATCGCCCGCAAACGGCTTAGACGAACTCATCTCATACATGGGAAGATAGCTCCAAGACCCGTTGCATCAGCCTCGACAGCAGTGAGGCCGATCGCGCGTCTCCACGCATTGGAAACGAACACTCGTTTATTTTATTATTCGCCGCGTCACTTTCCGTGACCGGCACAACTTAGGTGCAAAGCAACATCCAAGTATTGTTGAAATCGGACTCAACAACCTGAACGGGACTTCACGATCAATCACGAATGCGCGGGTGGGTTTCGGTTCATTTGACGAGAATTGTAGGCTGGGCCCATCGCACAGCACTGCGATTATCAACGGATGAGAAGATCTCAACCGTATCCAGTCATCACAGAACTACGAAAAATGCGGCGTTAAACTATCAAATGCGTCAGCTGGCGCGCTTCACTGCAATGCCACCGCCGCCGGCATTGGCCACGACGCTTTGATAATGCGCAATCGGCTGTGGGCGGCCGATCAGGAAACCCTGGATCTCCGCACAGCCCTCGGCGGCAAGAAACGACAGTTGGGCGACGGTCTCGACGCCCTCGGCGATCACCGGGAGCTTCAACGAGCGGCCGAGCCCGATGATAGCGTGAACAATAGCCGCGGACTGCGGATTATCCTCGAGCTTGGCCACGAAGGTCTGGTCGATCTTGATCTTGTCGAAGGGGAAAGCCTGCAAATAGCTCAGGCTCGAATAGCCCGTGCCGAAATCATCCATGGCGACGCGAACGCCCAATTCCTTGACGGCGTGCAGAATTGCGATGGCACCAGCAAAATCGTCAATCAGCACGCCTTCGGTGATCTCGATCTCGACACGCTTTGGGCAGAGACCGGTTTCCGCCAGAACGGCGGCGAGCATCCCGGGCACATCGCCGCGCTGAAAATTGACCGGCGACAGGTTGATGGCGATCGACAGCGGATTGACCCAGGTCGCCGCCTCGCGACAGGCCTCGCGCACCACCCACTCGTCGATGGCGCCTATCAGACCGCTCTCCTCCGCCAGCGGAATGAACACCGTCGGCGAGATGATGCCGCGCTCGGGATGCCGCCAGCGCAGCAGAACCTCAAAGGCGACGACAGCGCCCTCGGTGGTCGCCTGCGGCTGAAAATAGAGTTGGAATTGCTTGTTCTCGACCGCCACCACGAGATCACGCTGCAGCAGTCGTTTCTCGCGGATGTGCTGATCCATCGCAGCCTCGAAGAAGCGGATGGTACCGCCTTCCTCGGCCTTGGCGCGGTCGAGCGCCAGGTCCGCATGCGCAATGAGAGCTTCGATATCCTGGCCGTCCTGCGGATAGACCGAGATGCCGATACTACAGCGAACATTGACGTGCTGGCCGTCAATCTGAAACGTATTATCGAGAATGCCCGACAACCGCGCACAGAGGTCTTCCGCTGTTTGCGGCTCCGCGCCGAGATGAGACACGATCGAGAAGATATCGCCACTCGGCCGTGCCAGAAATGCGCCGTTGCAGGCTTGCGCCAGCCGCTTCGCCAGCTCGGCCAGTACGGCGTCTCCGGTGGCCTGGCCGTATACATCATTCGTCTCTCTGAAGCGGTCGATATCGATCCGCGCGATCGCAAACGAGCCGTGTCCCGCCGAGGCCTCTTTGAAGACGCGGGCCAGATGTTCGTTGAAGGCAACACGATTGGGCAGATCGGTGATCGGATCGTGCCGCGCGAGATGCACGATTCGCGCTTCGCTGAGTTTGCGGTCGGTGATGTCGGCGTGGGTCGCGACCCAGCCGCCATTCTTCATCGGCCGGTAGCGCACATTGACGGCGCGTCCATCCGGCAGCTCGGCGGTCTGGCTGCTCGGCACGCGATCCGCGAGGGCCGTCCGCATCTTCATCTCATAACTATCCATGTCGACAAACAGCGTGCCAGCTGCCGCGCGAATTGCCAGCACCTGATCCTCAGTCGCGCCGGCCAACATTTTCGCCGGCGGGATATTGTACATGCGCAAGTAGCTTTCGTTCCACAATTCGAGCAGGCCATCGGCGCCATACATGCATAGGCCCTGCTCCATGTTGTTGAGCGCCGCATCGAGCTGCAGATTGCGCTTGCTCATGCTGCGGCGGGTGCGCTGATCTGTTACGGCAACGACGAGGCCGGCGATCACCACGGCAGCGGTGAAGGCCGCAATGGCCAGCGACAGTTCGATCGGCGACAGCAGACTTTGGTTCTCAGCGGCTGCGGCATTGTAGGTCAGATCGATCGCGCCCATGGCAACAAAGTGATGTACGCAGATCGCGAGCGTCAGAAGCAGTGCGGCAACGAGTAGCTTGCCGGACCGGTCGGCGGTCTGGGCGACCAGGATTGCCAAGGCGGCAATCACCATGCCGCCGACGACCGACACCGTCACGAGGTCCGGCATCCACTGAATGATGGCGGGGATGCGCAGCGACGCCATGCCCATATAGTGCATGCAGGCGATGCCGAGGCCGATAACCGCGCCGCCGGCCAGCGCGTTTCGTTTGGTTCGATTGAAAAGCGCGATGGCGAAGCCGGCCGTGGTCATCACTGCAGAGGCGACGAGCGAACAGGCGGTGATGATGAGGTCGTAGTGGAGTTCGAAACCAGGCGTGTATGCGAGCATCGCGATGAAATGCGTCGCCCATGTGCCGAAGCCGGTGACCGCGCCTGCGGTAATCAACCACGCAAGGCGCGTGTCGGGCAATGCGGTGCGCGCACGCGTGAACAGGTTGACGGCAGCAAGGCTGGAGAGAAAACACACCGCTGCCGCCAGCAGGATCTGCCGCCAGTCATGCTGCAATTCGATGCAATTCCAGACTCGTAGCATAAAGATACCAACATATGACGAGATATCGAAGCATAGCGCGTGCAACGTTCGGAATGTTTAAAACTCACGAAAAAATTTGCACGGAAGATCTGTTATTCTTAAGCCGCGATAAAGCCCGAAATATGCCGGGGTATCATCGTCCATGTTTGCGGAAAGATATGCAACACATTCGGATGTACCCACCGCAAGCGCCATGGCTCAGGGGAAATCGAGCAATGGGGACGACCTGTTTCGATCAACAGCTCATCATTACGCGCTCGGATAAGGTTCCGCCGGCGCGGTGACCTGCGCGCGGCGCACGCGTTCGCGATGTGCGGTGTAGACACCGCTAGCGATGATGATTGCAGCACCGGCGAAAGTGACAGCATCGGGCACTTCGCCAAACAGGAAGAAGCCGATCAGCGTCACCCATACCAGCTGCACATAGGAGAACGGCGCCAGTACCGACGCATCCGCATAGCGGAAGGCCAATACGACAATCCAGTGGCCGACAGTAGCGGCGACGCCAATACCAACACCGAGCGCGATTTGCGTCCAGCTCGGCACGATCCAGTAGAACGGCACGATGACACTGAGCACGAGAAAGCCAGTGATCGCCGAGAACGCCATCGTGGTGATGGCGCGGTCGGCCCCGCTGATTTTGCGCGTCAGCACCAGCGCAGTCGCCCAGCCCAGCGCCGAAATAATCGGAAAGATTGTGCCGGGCTGAAACGCCGCGGTGCCCGGCCGCACGATGATCAATACGCCCAGAAGCCCGGCAATGGTGGCGGTCCAGCGGCGCAGACCGACCTTTTCGCCGAGGAAGAGAACCGATAGCCCGGTGACGAACAGCGGCGAGATGAAGCCGGTTGCCGTGGCCTCCGCGATCGGCAGATAACCGAGCGCCATGATGAAGAAGATCGACGAACACAACAGGCCCAGCCCGCGAAATACCTGCAGCAGCGGCCGCGTCGAGCGCATCGGATTGCCCGAGGCCGGCGCCAACACGATCGGCAGCAGGATCACGACGAACACCAGAAAGCGGATCCAGGCGATCTCCACCGATGGCATGCCCGTGCGCGACAGATATTTCGCCATCGCGTCCGATGACGCCAGAAACGCCGTTGAGCAAATGATCATCAGAATGCCGTGCAGCGGCCGGTCGGTATGGCGATGAGCCGATACACGGGCAGCGGTCTTCGGCGGCGGAACATGGCTTGTCACGAGCGGGGACCAATATGCGGGCTCGTCGGTGCATGCGAGCCGAATCGAATAAAGCTCACAAAACGACGATCACGAGGCCGGGACAACTGCCGATATCAGGACACGGATATGCAGGCAGGCAAAAAAACCTATGCCGGCCGACGCATCAGCGGCCAGCGTGCAGCGCAGCATCGATTTTACCGCATCCCCTACAGCATCGGCAGACTGGAAGGCTCCCGCCCGAGCGGGAATACCTTTCCAATATCAGCCAGTTCGGCCGCGCTGAGCGTCAATGCGCTCGCCGCCGCGTTGTCCGCCGCATGGGTGGCCGAAGACGCCTTCGGAATTGCGAAGACCGTTGGCTGGCGGATCAGGAAAGCCAGCGCCACCTGCCGCGGCGTGGCCAGATGCGCATCGGCGATCTGCTGCAGGATTTTGCCACCCGGCGAGCGCGGCGACGGGAAATCATTATGACCGAACGGCGAATAGGCCACGACGGCGACACCATGGCTCTCACACCACGGGATCACACGGTGTTCGATGGCGCGCTCCTGTAAATGATAGAGCACCTGATTGCAGGCGATGGCGCCCTTGCCCGCGAGTTTCGACAGCTCGTTGAGATCGTCGACATCGAAATTGCTGACACCCCAGGAAGCAATCTTGCCGGCGGCCTTCAACTCTCCGAAGGCAGCCACGGTCTCGGCAAGCGGAACCTGACCGCGCCAGTGCAGCAGGTAGCAATCGAGCCGATCAGTCCCCAGCCGCTTCAGCGAGCGCTCGCAGGCGGCGATGGTGCCCTTCCGCGACGCGTTGCTCGGCAGCACCTTGGAGACCAGGAACACCTCATCGCGACGATCGGCGATGGCCTCTGCAATCACGAGCTCGGCGTCACCATACATTTCGGCCGTGTCGATATGGTTCATGCCGGCATCGAGGCCGGCCTGCAGCGCCCTGACCGCCGCAGCGCGGTCACTATGGTCGATATACCAGGTGCCCTGCCCGATGACTGAGACGTCGCGCTTGGTTTGGCCGAATGGGTTGTGTCGCATGGTGCGCCTCCGCCTCCCGCGGCAATGAGGCACACGGGAGTGGACTTTAGCGCATCAATTCAGAGGAGTCAGTGGCTGATCATCCACGGCCGCGCCGTCGGGAAGCTCTTGGCGCCCGAGCGGGTCTGCTTCACCAACCGCGACGGCTTCTTGCCGGAGCAGCAGCCACAGCCGGCCCCATGCGCGGCCTTGTACTCCGCCGATGTCTTCGGCGCGTTGCGGCTGCGCTCGTTGGTGGCGTGGGCCTTGCGCTTGTCGGAGGGCATGCAGAAGAACGCCGGCGCAGTCAGGATCACACGCGGTGCCTGTGTCGCGCAATGCGGACAGTCCTGCGGGTCATCGCATTCGGCCATCGGCCGCATGTCGGTGAAGGGACCGCAATCGTCGCAGAGATATTCATAGACCGGCATGGCTGACGTCCATCGTTAGACCGCCCACCTCTCCACGTCATTGCGAGGAGCGAAGCGACGCGGCAATCCTAAAGGCGGCAAACGAAGGAAGAACTGGATTGCTTCGCTTCGCTCGCAATGACGAAAGAAAAAGATGCTGCGGGGTCGTGACGCCAACCCCGCAGCCGAGTTGACCGCGTTACTTGTCCGGCGAGAGCGGCATCTGGATGTCGCCCTTGATGTGCTTGATCGGGCCCGCCGACGACGGGTTGATATCGAAGTCGAAGATCTGCGTCGGCAGCCACAGCGTGGCGCAGGCATTGGGCACGTCGACGACGCCGGAGATATGGCCCTGCACCGGCGCCGTGCCGAGGATCGAATAGGCCTGCGCGCCGGAATAGCCGAACTTCTTCAGATATTCGATCGCATTCAAACAGGCCTGACGATAGGCGATATGCACGTCGAGATAATGCTGCTTGCCCTGCTCGTCGACGGAGATGCCTTCGAAGATCAGGAAGTCATTATAGTTCGGCGTCATCGGCGACGGCTTGAACACGGGGTTCTTGATACCGTATTTCGACACGCCGTCCTTGATGACATCGACCTTGATGTGCAGCCAGCCGGCCATCTCGATAGCGCCGCAGAAGGTGATTTCGCCGTCCCCCTGCGAGAAGTGCAGATCGCCCATGGAGAGACCGCCGCCAGGGACATAGACCGGGAAATAGACCTTCGAGCCGCGCGACAGATCCTTGATGTCGCAATTGCCGCCATGCTCGCGCGGCGGCACGGTGCGCGCGCCTTCGGCCGCAGCCTTCTCCTTCGCCTCACCCTTCAGCCGACCCATATGGGCAGTCGGGCCGAATGGCGGATTGGCAAGGCCGGGCACGCGGGTCGGATTCGTCGCGATCAGCGCGGTCTCGCGCTCGTTCCAGGTGGCGAGCAGTTTCGGGTCGGGCAGACAGCCGATCAGGCCGGGATGGATCAGGCCGGCGAAATTCACGCCCGGGATGTGACGCGACGAGGTATACATGCCCTTGAAGTCCCAGATCGACTTCTGCGCTTCCGGAAAATGATCCGTCAGGAAACCCCCGCCATTCTGCTTGGAGAAGAAGCCGTTGAAGCCCCAGAGACTGTCCTTCATGGGGCCGACATCGAGCAGGTCGACCACGAGCAGATCGCCGGGCTCCGCGCCCTTGACGCCGATCGGGCCGGACAGGAAGTGCACGATCGACAGATCGATATCGCGCACGTCATCGGCGCTATCGTTGTTCTTGATGAAGCCGCCGGTCCAGTCATAGGTCTCGACGATGAAGTCATCGCCGGGATTGACCCATGCGACCATGGGAATGTCCGAATGCCAGCGGTTGTGAATCATGTCGTTGTCGTAGGCCGATTGCGTAAGGTCGACCTTGATCAGTGTATCTGGCATTCAATGCTCCCCTTCGGTTACTGGTCTTGGTGGTTGGACGCGTGGTGAATTAGACGGACAGGTATTTGGCGATCTGCGCGGCATCGATACCCTCGCGTGCTTCGTCGCGAACGATCTCGCCGTTCTCGATCACCAGCACACGGTCAGCGACGTCGAGCGCGAAGCTCAGTACCTGTTCGGAGACGATGATCGACAGACCCTTGGTGTCGCGGATGTGCTTCAGCGTCCGGGCCATGTCCTTGATGATCGACGGCTGGATGCCCTCGGTCGGCTCATCGAGCAACAGCACCTTCGGCTTGGTGGCGAGCGCGCGCGCGATGGCAAGCTGCTGCTGTTGGCCGCCGGAGAGATTGCCGCCGCGGCGGCCTTTCATTTCGAGCAGCACCGGGAACAGCTCATAGAGATCGCCGGGCACTTCCTTCTCGCCGGAGGCGACAAGGCCGGTCTCGATATTCTCCTTCACCGTCATATGCGAGAAAATCATGCGGCCCTGCGGCACGTAAGCGAGGCCGCGCGCGACGCGCTCATAGCTCTTCAGCGCACCGAGCTCTTTACCTTCCATGGTCACCGAGCCTGACTTGGTCGGCACGATGCCCATCAGCGATTTCATCAGCGTGGTCTTGCCCATGCCGTTGCGGCCCATGATGGCCACGATTTCGTTCGGCTGCACCGAGACATTCAGGCCATGCAGGACTTCGCTCTGGCCGTAAGCGACGTGGAGATCGTTGATCGCGAGCATGATGATCTCCTCAATGACCCAGATAGACTTCGATGACCTTGGGATCGTTCTGAACCTTCTCCATGGTGCCTTCGGACAGGATCTGTCCCTGATGCAACACGGTCACCTTGTGGGCGATGTCCTCGACGAATTTCATGTCGTGCTCGATCACCAGCACCGAGCGGTTCTTGATGATCGTATTCAGCAGCTCCGCCGTCTTGACGCGCTCGCTCACGCTCATGCCGGCGACCGGCTCGTCGAGCATCAGCAGGTCTGGATCCTGGATCAGCAGCATGCCGATCTCGAGCCACTGCTTCTGGCCGTGCGAGAGCACATCGGCATACATGTTGAGACGATCCTTCAGGAAGATCATCTCGGCGACTTCCTCGACGCGCTCGCGCACCGCGGCATCGCGCTTGAACATCAGTGAGCCGAACACCGAGCGCCCCCGCGGATAGGAGATCTCCAGATTCTCGAACACCGTCAGATCGTCATAGACAGACGGCGTCTGGAACTTGCGGCCGACGCCGGCCTGCACGATCTGGTTTTCCTTGAGCTTGGTCAGTTCCGTGCCACGAAACTGGACCGAGCCCGAGGTAGCTTTGGTCTTGCCGCAGATCAGATCGAGCACCGTGGTCTTGCCCGCGCCGTTGGGGCCGATGATAACGCGGATCTCGTTCTCTTCCACATAGAAGGAGAGATCATTGACCGCCTTGAAGCCGTCGAAAGAAACGGTGAGCCCTTCGACCGCGAGCAGAAATTCCTTGGGCTGATGTCCGATAAGCATGATGTCCCCCTACTCGGCCGGCGCGCCGTCGGCGGCGGATTTGATGGCCCAGGCTTTGCGCGTCTTCGAGGTGCGCAGTGCGATCAGACGATCGACATGGCGCTGCACGTGATCGCGCCAGATGCCGGACAGGCCGTTTGGGAAGAACAGCACCACCGCGATGAACAAACCGCCGAGGCCGAACAGCCAGAGTTCCGGGAAAGATTCCGACAGCATGGTCTTGGCGTAATTCACCAGCAGCGTGCCGTAGACGGCGCCGAAGATGGACATCCGGCCACCCACGGCCGTGTAGATCACCATTTCGATGGACGGCACGATGCCAACAAAGGACGGCGACATGAAGCCGATCTGCAGCGTGAACATGGCGCCGCCGATCGCCGCAAACATCGCCGCGGCACAGAAGGCGAAGATCTTGAAATTGGCGACGCTGTAACCGGAGAAGCGGACGCGATCTTCCTGCTCGCGCATCGCCACCAGGATGCGCCCGAGCTTGGTCAGCCGGACGAACTGTGCGGTGATGATGCAGGCGAACAGCACGAAGACTTCGAAGAAGTAGAGAATGACCTTGGCGTGGTCGGTGCGGATGTCCCAGCCGTTCAGCGTGCGCAGGTCGGTCATGCCGTTAATGCCGCCGGTGTAACCCTGCTGACCGATGATCAGGATGGTCGCGATCGCCGCAATCGCCTGGGTGATGATGGCGAAATAGACGCCGCCCACGCGGCGCTTGAACATCGCGGCGCCGATGACGAAGGCCAGCAGCGTCGGCACCACCAGGATGGCGATGATGGTCAGCGTCAGCGAGTGGAACGGCTTCCAGAACATCGGCAGCGCCGTGATCTGATTCCAGTCCATGAAGTCCGGAATGCCCGGGGTCGACTGGATCTTGGTGTTGGCGACGCTGGACGCTTCCAGCTTGAGGAACATCGCCATGCAGTAGCCGCCAAGGCCGAAGAACACACCCTGCCCGAGGCTGAGGATGCCGCCATAACCCCAGCACATCACAAGGCCCAGGGCGACGAAGGCATAGGTCAGATATTTGGCGACGAGGTTGAGACGAAACACATCGAGAAACAGCGGCAGGATCACCGCGAGCAACAACAGCAGCGACAGGAAGCCGATCAGCTCCGAGCGGTTGAAGAAGCGAGAATTGATCATGATGCGTATGCCCTGCTCTTTCTGTATTTCGCGCTTACTTGCGGACCTTGAGGGCGAACAGGCCCTGCGGCCGGATCATCAGGATCGCGACGATGGTGAGCAGCGTCAGCACCTTGGCCATCGAGCCGGACATGAAGAACTCCATGGTCGACTGCGCCTGGGAGATGGTGAAGGCCGAGGCAATGGTCCCGAACAGGCTGGCCGCGCCGCCGAACACCACGACGAGGAACGTGTCGACGATGTAGAGCTGGCCGGAGGTCGGGCCGGTCGAACCGATCATCGTGAAGGCGGATCCCGCGATCCCGGCGATGCCGCAACCGAGCCCGAACGTGTAGCGATCGACCTTCTCCGTATTGATACCGACGGCGCCAGCCATCACGCGGTTCTGCACCACGGCGCGAACCTGACGGCCCCAACGCGACTTGTACATGATGTAGGCCACCACCATGGTGATCCCCAGCGTCAGCACCATCACGAAGATGCCGTTGATCGGCACTTCGATCGTATCGGTGACCTGCTTGGAGCCCATCATCCATTGCGGCAGTTCGACACCGACTTCGCGCGCACCGAACACCGAGCGATAGGCCTGCTGCAGGATCAGGCTGAGGCCCCAGGTCGCCAGCAGCGTGTCGAGCGGACGCTTGTAGAGATGCCGTATAAGCCCCCATTCGACCAACATCCCCAGCGCACCGGAGGCGATGAAGGCGAGGATCATGGCGACGAAGAAGTAGCCGGAAAACAGCGACGGCAGATGCGACTGGAAGAAGCTCGACGTCAGCCAAGTGACGTAAGCGCCAAGGATCATGAATTCGCCATGGGCCATGTTGATGACCCCCATCTGGCCGAAGATGATTGCGAGGCCGAGGGCCATCAGCACATAGACCGAAAACAGGATCAGGCCGGCAAAGCCCTGCATTGCGAAGATGGCGCCAAGGTCGCCAATCGAATAGTCGCCGAACATCGATCCGTCCTCCGTCAGGGAAAGGGTCCCGCGCCGCGCGTTGAAACGCGACGCGGGGTCGTCGTGCGCGGATAGGTCGTCCGCGCCAGGGAGAGGTGGAGCGCGGCGATCACGCCGCGCTCGGGGAGGAAGGCTTACTGGTAGCCCTTCGGGAACGGATCCGGCTCGATCAGTTCGGGCGTCTCGTAGACGACCTTGAACTGGCCATCGAGCTGCGCCTGGCCCACGCGGGCCTTCGACCACAAATGGTGGTTCGGATGGACCTTGACGTAGCCTTCCGGCGCCTTGGTGAATTCGATGCCGGCAGACGCGGGGGCGATCTTGTCGATATCGAAGGAGCCGGCCTTTTCGACCGTCATTTTCCACAGCCACGGGCCGAGATAGGCGGCCTGCGTCACGTCGCCGATCACGGTCTTCTCGCCCCACATCTTCTTGAAGGCGGCGACGAATTCCTTGTTGTTCGGATTATCGAGCGACTGGAAGTACTTCATACAGGCATAGGCGCCCGCAATGTTTTCACCACCGATGCCATCGATCTCGTCCTCGGTGACCGAGATGGTCAGCATGGTCTGCTTCGACAGATCGATGCCGGCAGCCTTGAGCTGCTTGTAGAAGGCGACGTTGGAGCCGCCGACGACCGCGGCATAGATCACGTCCGGCTTGGTCAGCTTGATCTTGTTGATCACCGAGTTGAACTGGGTGTGACCGAGCGGGAAGTATTCTTCGCCCGAGACCTTGCCGCCGAGCTTGCCCTCGATGTGCTTACGGGCGATCTTCATCGACGTGCGCGGCCAGATATAGTCCGAGCCGATCAGATAGAAGCTCTTGCCGTTCTTGGTCTTGGAGACCCAGTCGAGGCCGGCGAGGATCTGCTGGGTCGCTTCCTGACCGGTATAGATCACGTTCTTCGACTGCTCGAGACCTTCATAGAAGGTCGGATAGTAGAGCATGCCGTTATATTGTTCCATGACCGGCAGCACCGCCTTGCGGGAGGCCGAGGTCCAGCAGCCCATGATGGCGGCGACCTTGTCATTGACCAGCAGCTTCTTGGCCTTTTCGGCGAAGGTCGGCCAGTCCGAGGCGCCGTCTTCCTGGATGAACTTGATCTTGCGGCCGAGCACGCCGCCCATGGCGTTGATCTGGTCGATGGCGAGCTTTTCAGCCTGAACCGAGCCGGTTTCCGAGATCGCCATCGTACCGGTGACGGAATGCAGAATGCCGACGGTGACTTCCGTATCGGTAACCGCAAGGCCGGTGGTATTGATGGCCGAGGTGGCCGGCGCCTGCGCAAAAGATGTGCGCGGAAGCAGCGACATTGCCGGCAAAGCCGCCATGCCCATCAGCAGTTTACGCCGCAATGGCGAGTGTAAGCCCGGTTTCTTCTCGTCTGACATTTCAACCCCACTGGTTCGAGTACGCCTATTGGTGAGGCAAGCATTGCTGAACTTGTGCGGTGCACGGATACGCGAGATCGCGTATACTGCACCGCAAAATGCCGACGTAGGTTTTTGCATCACGCAAACATGCGTAGTTCGCAATTTGGTTTGACAGGGTCAGGAGCGAAGTAGTGGCAGGGCGGCAGCGTATCGACCGCGTGAGACGCCAGTACAATCAATGGGTCGCCAACCAGACCCTGGAGGATTACGCACTCCGCTTTACGGCGAAGAGCGCCAGGCGCTGGTCCGCCGCGCGGGTCGCCAATACGGCCCTCGGCGCCATTTCGTTTCTGGCCCTCGAGGCCATCGGCGGCACCATCACCATCAATTACGGCATGACCAATGCCACGGCGGCGATCCTGGTGGTCAGCGTGATCATCTTCTGCTGCGGATTGCCGATCGCGTACCATGCCGCAAAATGCGGCATCGATATCGACCTCCTCACGCGCGGCGCCGGCTTCGGCTATATCGGCTCGACTGTCACGTCGCTGATCTACGCGTCCTTCACTTTCATCTTTTTCGCCATCGAGGCAGTCATTCTCGCCTCGGCGCTGGAGATGTGTTTCGATATTCCGCGGCCCATCGGCTACCTGATATCGGCCGTGGTCATCATCCCGCTGGTGACCCACGGCATCACCCTGATCAGCCGCTTCCAGCTCTGGACCCAGCCGATCTGGCTGATACTCAACCTGCTACCTTTCGCAGCGATCGCCTATTCCAGCCGCGATTCCTTTGTGGCCTGGACCAAATTTCCGGGCGACCATGGCAGCCCCGCGGGCCATCTCGATCTCCTGCTGTTTGGCACCGCTGCATCGGTTGTATTCTCGCTGGTCGCGCAGATCGGCGAACAGGTCGACTTCCTGCGCTTTCTGCCGCGCGACCGCCGCAGCTCGCGTGTGAGCTGGTGGGTGGCGCTGCTCTGTGCCGGCCCGGGCTGGATCATCGTCGGCGCTATCAAGCTGCTGGCCGGCTCGTTCCTCGCCTATTTCGCACTGACCCACGGCGTCTCGGCCGAACACGCTGCCGAGCCCGCGCATATGTATCTCGAAGCGTTTCGCTATGTGCTGTCACAGCCTGATCTGGCGCTGGCACTGACCGGCACCTTCGTGATCCTGTCGCAGCTCAAGATCAACGTCACCAACGCCTATGCCGGTTCGATCGCCTGGTCGAACTTCTTCTCCCGCCTCACCCACAGCCATCCCGGCCGCGTCGTCTGGCTGGTGTTCAACGTGCTCGTCGCACTGCTGCTGATGGAGATCGGCGTCTACAAGGCGCTGGAGCAGACGCTGGCGCTGTACTCCAACGTTGCGATTGCCTGGGTCGGCGCGCTGGTCGCCGATCTCGTGATCAACAAGCCGCTCGGGCTGCGCCCGCAACAGATGGAGTTCAAGCGCGCGCATCTCTACGACATTAACCCGGTCGGCGTCGGCGCGATGCTGGCAGCAACCGTGATGTCGGTCAGCGCCTTCTATGGGCTGTTCGGGCCCACGGCCAAGGCGCTATCGCCTTTCGTGGCGCTGCTGACAGCTCTGGTCACAGCGCCGATCATCGCTTTCGCCACCAAGGGCAAATATTACATCGCGCGCAAGCCGAAGCGCGCCTGGCAGAATCTTCCGGTGATCCAGTGCTGTATTTGCGAGCACTCGTTCGAACCCGAGGACATGGCCCACTGCCCGGCCTATGCCGGCCCGATCTGTTCGCTGTGTTGTTCGCTCGATGCGCGTTGCCACGATCTGTGCAAACCGCATGCGCGGATCGACGCGCAGATGTCGGCGACCTTCGGCAAATTACTGCCAGAACCGGTTCTGGCGCGGCTCAACTCGCAGCTTGGTCACTATCTCGGCGTGTTCGTGATGGCTGCCGGTCTCGTCGGCCTGACACTGGCGCTAATCTATTTGCAAACATCCGCCGCCGCGCCGGGAGAAAGCGCTCAGGTCTCGGAAGTGCTGTGGAAAGTGTTCTTCGCGCTGGCGATCATCATCGGCGTGGTGGCCTGGCTGTTCGTGCTGGCCAAGCAAAGCCGCCGGGCAGCAGAGGCCGAAACCAAGCGGCAAACCACGCTGCTGATGCAGGAAATTGACGCCCACAAGCGCACCGACGCGGAATTGCAGCGCGCCAAGGAGGTCGCAGAATCCGCCAACCTCGCCAAGAGCCGTTATGTAGTCGGCCTGAGCCATGAGCTGCGCTCGCCGCTCAATGCGATCAGCGGCTATGCGCAGCTCCTCGAGCAGGACGACAGCCTGCAGACGCGCCCGCGCGACCAGGTCCGCGTCGTCAAACGCAGCGCCGATCATCTCTCCGGGCTGATCGACGGCATTCTGGATATTTCCAAGATCGAGGCCGGACGTCTCTATCTGTCACGCGACGAGGTCCGCCTCACCGATTTCCTCGATCAGCTGGTCGGCATGTTTCGCCTGCAGGCGGCGGCCAAGGGCATCGACTTCGTCTTCCGGCGGCCGAACATCCTTCCGACCGTGGTCTACGCCGACGAGAAGCGACTGCGGCAGATCCTGATCAACCTGCTCTCCAACGCCATCAAGTTCACCCAGACCGGCAGTGTGCAGTTCGTGATTCATTACCGCAGTCCGGTCGCCGAATTCGAGATCATCGACACCGGCCCGGGCATTCGCCCCGACGATCTGGAACGTATCTTCGCACCATTCGAACGCGGCGCGCTCGGTGCTGCGCAACCGCATACGGGTACGGGCCTCGGCCTGACGATTTCCAAACTACTCGCCGGCGTGATGGGCGGCGACATCCGTGTCTCTAGTGAGGTCGGTACCGGCAGCACGTTCAAGGTCAAGATGCTGCTGTCCGAAGTGACCAACCCAACGCGTATCGCGCCGGTAGATGCACCGATCTATGGCTATCACGGCGCGCGCAAGACCATTCTCGTCACCGACGATGATCCGACCCAGCGCGACCTTTTGCGACAGGTGCTGACGCCGCTCGGCTTCATTCTCCTGAGCGCACCCGATGGTCAGGCCTGCCTCAGCCTCGCCCAGCATTGCCGCCCCGATCTGTTCCTGCTGGATATTTCCATGGCCGGCATGGACGGTTGGACCGTCGCCGAGAAGCTACGGTCGTCGGGCCACCATCAGGCACGTATCCTGATGGTCTCGGCTAGCGCGCTGGAAGCCCATGGCACGCCGCTCGCCCAGCCATTCCATGACGGCTACCTGATGAAGCCGATCGAATTGCCGCGGCTGCTGGAACAGATCGGACAACTCCTGAAGATCGAATGGCAATACGAACGCGACGAAGTGGCACCGCTGCCGCAATGGACACCGAATAGCGGCGCGCGGCCGCCCGTGCATCATGTAGAGGAACTCATCAGCCTCGGGCAGATGGGGCACATTCGTGCCATCCAGTTGAAGCTCGACGAGATCGGCAATGAACACCCGGAGCATGCCGACTTCGTCGCCCAGATGCGCTCGCTGATCGATCGCTTCGACCTCGATCAATACATGGCCACCTTGAAGACGCTGTACACCTATGACCACTGAATCCAAAAAACGCGACGTCGCACTGGTGGTCGATGACTCGCCGGAAACATTGCGGCTGCTGACCGACGCACTCGACGGCGCCGGCATGACCGTGATGGTAGCCATGGACGGCGCCGCAGCCATGCGCATCGTCGAGCAGATCACGCCCGACATCATCCTGCTCGATGCCGTCATGCCGGGGATTGATGGTTTCGAAACCTGTCGCCGGCTGAAGCGTGATGCCGGTCTCGGTGACGTGCCGGTGATCTTCATGACCGGGCTCTCCGAGACCGAACACATCGTGCGCGGCCTTGAGGCGGGCGGCGTGGATTACGTCACCAAGCCGATCATCATCGAGGAAATGCTGGCGCGCATCCGCGTGCACCTCGCCAATGCGCGGCTCACGCAAAGCGCACGCACGGCGCTGGATGTCTCCGGGCGCTTCCTCCTTGCCGTGAGCAACAAGGGCAATATCCTGTGGGCCACGCCGCAGGCGCAGAAATTGCTCAGCGATCACCTGATCGCCGCCCCCAATGATGAATTGCTGCTGCCACCAGTCATGATGCAGTGGCTCGAGCAGATGCAGCGACCGGGCGCAAAACCAACACCGTCATCGGGCTTTCCGAGCAACGAGCTGCTGCGTCTGCAATATATGGGGAAAGTCGGCTCCGACGAATTCCTGCTCCGGCTCGCCAAGGAAAACGCACCAACCGCTCCCGCCGAATTCAGCAAGGAGCTTGGCCTCACGGGCCGCGAGGGCGAAGTGCTGTCCTGGCTGAGCAAAGGCAAGAGCAACCGCGATATCGCGCAGATTCTTGGCCTCTCACCGCGCACCGTCGACAAGCACCTCGAGCAGATCTACGCCAAACTTGGCGTCGAGAACCGTACTGCGGCTGCGGCAATTGCGGTGAATGCGAGCCACAGAAGGCAATAGCTCCAACTCATCATTCGGATAGTTCGGCTCCCTCTTCCATTCCTTTAGTGCACCGCACGCGCGGCATCGCGGCGCGTGCTCGCACCTTTCCACGCACGAATTCGCTATTGACAAACTTCTTCGCCAATATCTAATTTGTCGAAAACAGAGAATGAATGGCCCGACACGAGGCCGCATTGGGGAGAGAAACACATGACACGCCAGTTCCTGGTGTGCGCAGCCGCGCTCACGCTTTGGACATCCACCGCCTCCGCTCAGGTCTCCGACGATGTCGTTCGGATTGGCGTTCTCACTGATCTCTCAAGCTGGGGGCGCGACAACAGCGGCCCCGGATCGGTTGAAGCCGCGAAGATGGCGCTCGAGGAATTCGGCCCGACGGTGCTCGGCAAGCCGATCGAGATCATCAGCGCCGATCATCAGATGAAGTCTGACGTCGGCATCCAGATCGCGCGCAACTGGTTCGACGCCGGCAAGGTCGACGCCGTTGTCGATATCCCGAACTCCGCCATCGCCATCGCGGTTCATAATCTGGCGAAGGACCGCAACAAGATCGCACTGCTGTCCGGCCCCGGCGCAAGCACGCTCACGGATGAGCTGTGCAGCCCCAACACGGTCCACTTCACCTACGACACCTACGCGCTTGCGAAGGTGACGGCCTCTGCGGTGGTCGCCGGCGGTGGAAAGTCATGGTTCTTCATCACGGCCGACTACGCCTTCGGCAATCAGCTTGAACAGGACGCGACGCGCTTCATCAAGGCGAGCGGCGGCACCGTGCTGGGCGGTGTTCGCCACCCGACCAACACCGCCGATTTCTCGTCCTTCGCATTGCAGGCACAGAACTCGAAGGCTGAAGTCGTCGCCTTCGCCAATGCCGGCCAGGACACTGACAATTCGATCAAGCAATCCGGTGAATTCGGCCTTGTCAAAGGCGGCCAGAAACTGGTCGGCCTGCTGATGTTCGACACAGATGTTCATGCGATCGGACTCGACGCCGCACAAGGCACTTACCTCACGACCGCGTCCTACTGGAACATGGACGACAAGACGCGCGCCTGGTCGAAGAAGTTCTTCGAACGCACCAAGGTGATGCCGACCATGATCCAGACCGGCGTTTATGGCTCGGTGCTGCACTATCTCCAGGCCATCAAGGCTGCCGGCACCGACGATCCGGCCAAGGTGATGGCCAAGATGCGCGAACTGCCCATCGAGGACACCTTCGTGCATGGCGGCAAGCTGCGCGAAGACGGCCGCGTCATTCGCGACATGTATCTGGCCCGCGTCAAGAAGCCGTCGGAATCCAAGGAGCCCTGGGACTATCTCGAGATCGTCAAGACCGTGAAGGGCGATGACGCGTTCCGGCCGGTCTCCGAATCGAAATGCCCATTGCTGAAGAAGTAAGGTCTCATGGCTGTTGATCCCAAGGCGAATATCGAGCTCTACGAATGCGACGTGCTGGTCGCCGGCTCCGGATGTTCCGGCATGTCGGCGGCCATCACCGCGAAACATAGCGGCCTCGATGTTCTGATCGTCGAAAAGGAGCCGCGGTTCGGTGGCACGACCGCGCGCTCCGGCGGCTGGCTCTGGATCCCCGGCACATCGCTGGCGCGCGCCTGGGGCATCAACGAAAGCCCGGACGAGGCGCGGACTTATCTGCGCCACGAAGCCGGCAACAGCTACGACGCCGCGCGCGTCGATGCGTTTCTCGCCGCAGGGCCTGAAGCGATCGATTTCTTCACCTCCAAGACGGCGGTGCGCTTCGACATGCCGCTCACCTTTCCCGATTACGACGCCGAAGCGCCCGGCGGCAAACAGGGAGGCCGCTCCATGGTGGCGCGGCCGTTCGACGGGCGCGAACTCGGCGACCACATCAAGGATATCGGCGCGCCGCTGCCGGAGTTGACGGTGTTCGGCATCATGCTCGGCTCCGGCAAGGACATCATCCATTTCATGCGCGCGACGAAGTCGCTGACCTCGGCGATCTATGTCGCCAAGCGGCTGTCGAAGCACTTCATGAACGTGCTGCGCTATGGCCGTGGCATGACACTGACCAACGGCAACGCCCTCGCCGGCCGGCTCGCCAAATCGGCATTCGACCTCAAGATTCCGCTGTGGCTGTCGTCCCCGATTCGTGAACTGATCATCGAGAACGGCGCGGTCCGCGGCGCGATCATTGAGCGCAACGGCAAGCGCGTCCGCATCTTCGCACGCCGCGGCGTTGTGCTCGCATGCGGCGGCTTCCCGCATGACATCGAACGGCGCAAGGCGATGTTTCCGCATGCGCCAACCGGTCGAGAGCACACCTCGCCGGGCCCAACCGGCAATACCGGCGATGGTCTCCGCCTCGCCGAATCCGTCGGCGGCCGCGTCGAGGATTCATTGCCGAATGCCGCTGCCTGGGTGCCGGTCTCCGTCACCCACCGCAAGGACGGCAGCAAGGGCGTGATGCCCCATTTCATCGATCGCGCCAAACCCGGCGTGATCGCCGTGATGCGCGACGGCGCCCGCTTCGCCAATGAAGGCAATTCCTACCATACTTTCGTCCAGCAGATGATGAAAGCGGCGAAGCCCGGCGAGGAGATCGCGGCCTGGCTCGTCTGCGATCATCGCGCGCTGCGGCAATACGGGCTCGGCGCCGTGCCTCCGTTTCCGATGCCCATCGGCCAATATTTGAATTCCGGCTATCTCATCAAAGGCAATACGCTCGAAGAACTTGCGGGCAAAGCAGGCATCGACGCCGGCGGCTTTGTTACCACTGTCGCGCAATTCAATAACACCGCCGCCGAAGGCCGCGATCCCACCTATGGCAAGGGCTCCCGCGCCTATAACCGCTATCAGGGCGACGCCAATCATGGGCCGAACCCCTGCGTTGCGCCCATCGAACAAGGGCCGTTCTATGCCATCAAGATGGTGATCGGCGATCTCGGCACTTATGCCGGCATCAAGACCGATGCGCAGGCACGCGCGCTCGATGCCGGCGGTCAGGTGATCAATGGCCTCTATGCGGCCGGCAACGACATGGCGAGCATCATGGGCGGCAACTATCCCGGCGCCGGTATTACGCTCGGCCCCGCGCTGACCTTCGGTTATATCGCCGGCCGCCATCTCGCCGGCACGCCGATAAAGGCAGCATGATGGCCAGCTTCGCACCCGATCTGCTGAGGGGGCAATTGGCGCTTGTAACGGGTGCTGCCGCCGGCAACGGTCGTGCGATTGCGCTGGGTCTGGCTGCACATGGCGCCGATATCATCGTGACCGACATCGACCGCGATGGCGCTGCGCAGACGGCCAGCGAGATCGTGGCAGCTGGACGGCAGTCATGGCATCATCATCTCGATGTTACGGATGTCGACGCCTGCCGACAGCTCGCCCAGACTGTCAAAGCAAGCGCCGGCGACATTTCGATCCTGATCAACAATGCCGGCATCATCATTCGTGAAGGCATCGACTCTGAGCGCGCGGTTGAGAACTGGCGGCGCGTGCTCGACGTCAATCTCAATGGCGTATTCAATGTTACCCACGCGTTTCTGCCAGCCTTGCGCGCGCGACGCGGCAGCGTGATCAATCTTGGCTCCATCGCCTCTTTCGTCGGGGTCGCCGATACGCTCGGCTATTCGCCCTCCAAGGGCGGCGTGAAACTGCTGACGCAGGCACTGGCGCGCGAAGTGGCCAAGAACGGCGTGCGCGTCAACGCGATCGCACCGGGCGTGATCGAGACGGCCATGACCGAGGCGACGCGCAACGATCCCGCGCGACTGGCCGGCTTTCTCGGCCGCACACCGCTGGGCCGCGTCGGCCAGCCCGATGAGCTGATTGGCCCTGTGGTATTCCTCGCCTCACCCATGGCGTCCTATGTCACGGGCGTGACCTTGCCAGTGGATGGCGGCTTCCTGGCCGTGTAGTGTCCGCGGCACTGGTTTGGGGCAAGCATGGCTAAAGAGAGTCGCGGCATTCAATCGATCGAGGTCGGAGGTGAATTGCTGCAAGCACTGGTGCGCAATGGTGAACCGATGATGCTGCGGGATCTGGCGCGCGAGGCCGGCATGTCGCCAGCCAAGGCGCACCCCTATCTTGCCAGTTTCTCCCGCATCGGCCTGATCGAGCAGGACCCATCCACCGGCCGCTATGAATTCGGTGCACTCGCCCTCGAACTCGGCATCGTGACGCTGCGTCGCCTGTCGGCCGTCCGTGTGGCAACGCCGGCCATCACGGCACTTGCCGGCACCATCGACCATGCCGTCTCGCTGGCGATCTGGGGTACCCATGGACCGACCGTGGTGCGCATGGAGGAGCCCAGCCACCCCGTGCACATTGCCATGCGCGTGGGCTCCACGGTATCGCTGCTCGAGACCGCGACAGGGCGGATATTCGCGGCATTCATGCCACCTGCGACCATCAATGCCGCGCTCACTGAGGATCTCGATCGGCTCTCGATCGGCTACGATCCGAACCGCGAGATAAAAGGCCCGGCCGTCGACAAGATCCTCGCTGACATCCGCACACGCGGGCTGGCCCGCGCCGTCGGTGAGCCCTTGCGCGGCGTCAATGCCTTCTCCGCACCGGTGTTCGACCATAGCGGCGCAGTGGTCCTGGCCGTGACCGCCATGGGCGCGGTGGGCACCTTCGATGTCAACTGGAACAGTCCGATCGCCAAGGCCCTGCTCGATTGCACCAATGCGATCTCGCGTCGGCTCGGCCGCGACGTCAAGGACTGAGCAGCGCAGCAATCTGCGTAAGATGCGTGCAGCGTGCAAAGTCGTCTGACAACCGACGCGTGGCCTTGTCGCCCCAGTCCATCGTGTTACGATCCCTCAGGCGCATCTCCGGTCCACGGGGAGCGACCATAAAATCACCGCCGGTCAAGGCGGCTCGAGGGAGGATGACACATGGCTCTTTACGGCCCGACACGTCGTGCCTTTGTGCAGGGGGCGCTCGCCACCAGCGCGATTGGCCTCACCGGCATTCCAGCTTTCGCCGATCCCGCCTGGAAGAAATATGCGGGCACAACGATTGAAGCCAATCTGATCAAGGGCCCGCGCGGCGAACTGCTGCAGAAATACGCCTCCGAATTCACGGAATTGACCGGCATCAAGGTCGAATCCGAAGTGATCCCCGAGCAGCAGCAGCGCCAGAAGGCCGTGATCGAGCTCACCTCCGGCAAG
The DNA here is from genome assembly GCF_051811025.1 of Tardiphaga sp. 813_E8_N1_3. NCBI lineage: Bacteria > Pseudomonadati > Pseudomonadota > Alphaproteobacteria > Hyphomicrobiales > Nitrobacteraceae > Tardiphaga > Tardiphaga sp. 813_E8_N1_3. The sequence continues at coordinate 1,461,436 of NZ_JBPWQE010000001.1, read as the reverse complement.
CCCAGCTTCGACGTCGTGCATGTCAGCTACCACGTCCAGAAGCGCCAGTTCGAAAAGGCTGGCTGGCTCGCCGATCTCACTGGCTTCATGAAGGATCCGAACCTCACCGCGCCGGATCTGAAAGTTGAAGACTTCTCCGCCGGCGGTCTGCAATTTGCGCAGAACGACAAGGGCCAGATGCACTCGCTGCCTTGGTCGGTCGACTATTTCATCCTGTACTACAACAAGGAAATGTTCGCCAAGAAGGGCGTCGCAGTCCCAAAGACCATGGATGAGATGGCGGCAGCTGCAGAAAAACTCAACGATCCCGCCAATGGCATCTATGGCTTCACCGGCCGAGGCTTACGCAACGCCAACATGACGCTGTGGACCAACTTCTTCCTCAACTATGGCGGCGAATTCCTTGACGCCAAGGGCAACATCCTGACCGATGGGCCCGAGGCGATCGAAGCGACCAAGATGTATCAGCGCCTTTTGACCAAAACGGCACCTCCCGGCGTCGCGGGCTTCAACTGGATGGAGTCGATGGCCTCGCTGACGCAAGGCCGTGCGGCGATGTGGATCGACGGCGTCGGCTGGGCGCCGCCGATCGAGGACCCCAATGCGTCGCGCGTGGTCGGCAAGATCGGCTACACCGTCGTGCCCGCCGGACCAAAGGGGCAATTCTCCGCCGCCTATGGCGACGGCATCGGCATCGCCAAGACCTCGACCAAGAAAGAAGCCGCCTATCTCTATTGCCAATGGGCGGTGTCGAAGACGATGGGCGCCCGGCTGTTGCAGAGCGGCGGCGGCGTGCCATTCCGCAATTCGATCCTCAATGACGAGACGGTGCGCAAGGGCGTGAAGAACCAGGAATGGCTGGATTCGGTGATCGCCTCGGCCAAGATCAGCAAGCTCGGCCTCCCGGTCATCGTGCCTGTCGCCGAATTCCGCGATCTTGTCGGTGCTGCCGTCACCGCCACGCTGGCAGGCGCCGATCCGGCTACCGAGCTGAAGAAGGCCCACGAACAGTTCCGGCCGATCCTGGAGCGCAGCGAAAAATCGTGAGTGAACTGACAGCGGGGAAGGCAATCGCCAAAACGACCGCAACGGTCGCGGCCGAAACGGCGACTGCGAAAAAGAACGAGTGGCGGCCAATTTCCTATTGGCCGTTCGTGATTCCAGCGATGATCGTCGTCATGGCGGTCATCATCTTCCCGTGGGTCTATACGATCTGGATGAGCCTTCACGAATGGAAGGTCGGCCAAGCGCCGACCTTCGTCGGCTTCGCTAATTATCTCAGGCTGCCAAGCGATGCGCGTTTTGTGGAATCCGTGGGGCACACCCTGGTCTATACGGCGCTGTCGGTCGCGCTGCCGCTGATCCTCGGCACATTGGCGGCGGTGATTTTCAACAACAAGTTTCCGCTGCGCGGCTTCTTCCGCGGGCTCTTCATCCTGCCGATGATGGCGACGCCGGTCGCCATCGCCTTGGTGTGGACGATGATGTTTCACCCGCAGCTCGGTGTGTTGAACTATCTGCTGTCGCTGTTCGGCCTGCCGCCATCGCTGTGGGTATTCCATCCCGCCACCGCGATCCCGTCGCTGGTGCTGGTGGAGACGTGGCAATGGACGCCGCTGGTCATGCTGATCGTGCTCGGCGGCCTCAGCGCCATTCCGACCGAGCCCTATGAAAGCGCCCAGATCGACGGCGCGACACCGTGGCAGACTTTCCGCTACATCTCGCTACCGATGATCATGCCCTTCCTGTTCATCGCAGCGATGATCCGCATGATCGACGCCGTGAAGAGTTTCGACATCATCTTCGCCATTACGCAAGGTGGTCCCGGCAGCGCCTCCGAAACCATCAACCTCTATCTCTACAGCGTTGCCTTCGTCTATTACGACGTCGGCTATGCCTCCGCGATCGTGGTCGTATTCTTCGCGCTCATCGTCGCCCTCGCCGGCGCGCTCTTGCATCTGCGCCAGCGCACCCACTGGAACGAAGCCGGAGGCAGTGCCTGATCATGCGGGACTTTCTCAACAAACTCGGCCTGACCTTCGCCTTCATCGTCATCGTCTCGCCGGCGGTGCTGTTCTTCCTCTGGATGCTGTCGCTGTCGCTGAAATTCGAGATCGACAACGCCTCCTATCCGCCGGTCTTCATCCCTGACCGCATCAATTGGGGCAATTACGCCGCTGTCATCGAATCCAAGCGGTTCATGACCTATTTCTTCAACACGCTGATCGTCACCGGATCGGCGACCTTGTTCGCTCTCGTCATCGGCGTGCCTGCCGGTTACGGCATCGCGCGCATGCGCGCGCGCAAATCTGCGATCGTGATCCTGATTGCGCGCATCACGCCCGGCCTGTCCTATCTGATCCCGCTCTTCCTGCTGTTCCAGTGGCTTGGCCTGCTCGGCACACTGTGGCCGCAGATCATCATCCATCTCGTGGTCACCGTGCCGATCGTGATCTGGATCATGATCGGATATTTCGAGACGACGCCGATGGAGCTCGAAGAATCCGCCATCATCGACGGTGCCACCCGCTGGCAGGTGTTCCGCTACGTCGCGCTACCGATCGCGCGCTCCGGCATCGCCGTTGCCTTCATCCTTTCGGTGATTTTCTCCTGGAACAATTTCGTGTTTGGCATCGTGCTGGCGGGGCGGGAAACGCGGACACTGCCGGTTGCGGTCTACAACATGATCTCGTTCGATCAGTTGAGCTGGGGGCCGCTGGCGGCGGCCGCCCTGATCGTGACGCTGCCGGTGCTGCTGCTGACGATGTTTGCACAAAGACAGATTGTGGCAGGACTGACCGCGGGCGCGGTGAAGTAACGAGTTAACTTGCAGCAACCTTGCGCTGCTCATCGGGCGCAGTTTCGCTCGCCGCGATCAGGCGCTTGAGCTCCGGAATGCACGAGCCGCAATTGGTGCCGGCCTTGAGCTTCGCGCCGATCTCCGCTGCCGTACCCGCACCTGCCGCGATGGCATCACAGATAGTGTTGCGGCCGACGCCGAAGCAGGCGCAGACGATGGGTCCTGCACTCGCAGCACCATCGGCGGACTTTCCAGAGAGCAGCGTGCGGCGCTGGTCGTCGCTCACGGTCTCGACCGCGAACAATTCCTTCACGGCATCCCAGGAGAGCGCGCCCTCCGTCGGGCCGATGAACAGACAGGTCTCGATCCCGTCATCCTTGAACGACACCGCGCGATACACCCCTTGGCCGGCGTCTTCGTATTCAGCGGCATCATTGCCCAGCAACGGCTTCAACCAGCTCCGCCAGGTCTCGACGTCGGTATTGTCCGAGAGCAGATAACCGACGCCGCCCGTGACCGCGACGCGCGCCCATTGCACGCCGAACGGCATCTCCAGCGGACTACGCGAGAGCACGAAACCACGCTGTGCAAATACCGCAGGTGCGATCGCCACCGGCGTTGCCTTGTTCTCGGGTTGGCCGGAGAACGGATCGGTGATCGGCGCGACAAGTCCACCGACACGCGCGAAACCCGCGGTCTCGTCGTTCCAGTGGATCGGCGCGAACAGCATGCCGCGCTGCTGGCGTTCGCTGACAATGACTTTCAGCACGCATTCGCCATAGTCGGTGGTCAGCCGCGCATGGTCGCCATCGACGATGGCGAACTGCGCAGCATCGTCAGGATGGATCTCGACGAAGGGCTCCGGAATATGCTGGCCGAGCCGTGGGCTGAGGCCCGTGCGCGTCATCGTGTGCCACTGATCGCGAACGCGGCCAGTGTTCAAACGTAGCGGGCGCTCGATCGACACCTGCGTGCGCAGCTCCGGCGCCTCCGGCGCGATGAAACGCGCGCGCCGGTCATTGGCGTAGAATTGGCCATCGGCGAAGAAGCGCGCCTGCGGCTTCGTCGTCCCCTCGCGCACCGGCCATTGCACCGGGGCCATGGTGTCGAAGGCCTCATCCGAGACCTTCATCAACCCGCCGATATCGAAATCGCGGTTGCCGTTGTTCTCGAAGGCCGAAAGGGCCGCGTGCTCGCGAAAAATCTCGGCGGCCGATGTGTAGGCAAATGACGCGCCATAACCCAGGCGCTTGGCGACTTCGCTCAGCGCCCACCAGTCCGGCCGTGCCTCGCCAGGCGCGCGCAGGAACGAGCGCTGCCGCGACACGCGGCGTTCGGAATTGGTGACCGTGCCGGACTTCTCGCCCCAGGCCAGTGCTGGCAGCAGCACATGCGCACCGGCATTGACGGTGTCGTTGGAGCGCACATTCTCCGACACCACGAACAGATCGAGCTTGCTCAGCGCCGCGCGCACGGCATCGGCATCCGGGAGCGACACCGCGGGATTGGTACCCATCACCCACAACGCCTTGATCTCGCCACGGCCGATGGCTTCGAACATCTGCACGGCCTTGAGGCCTTCATGGGTGGCGATATGCGGCGCCTTCCAGAACCGGCGCACACGGTCGATATCGACTGGCGTGAAGCCCATATGAGCTGCGAGCTGGTTGGCGAGGCCACCGACCTCACGGCCGCCCATGGCATTCGGCTGGCCGGTCAGCGAGAACGGCGACGCGCCGAGCTTGCCGATGCGGCCGGTGGCCAGATGGCAGTTGAGGATCGCATTGACCTTGTCGGTGCCCTGCGCCGACTGGTTGACGCCCTGCGAATACAGCGTGACCACACGCGGCGTCGCCTTGAACATCTGGAAGAAGGTCGCGACATCGATCTCGTCGAGTCCGGTCGCCTTTGCTGTCGCGGCCACACTGCCAGCGATGGTTTTGGCCCGCGCCAGCGCGTCGTCAAAGCCTGCGGTGTGCTCGCCGATGTAACTCTGATCCAGCGCGCCGTTGTCGGCGAGATAAGCGAACAGCCCGCTGAACAGTGCGGTATCAGTGCCGGGCTTCAGGCCGAGAAACAGATCGTCATCGCCGACCGTGTCGGTGCGGCGTGGATCGATCACGACGATCCGTGCGCCCCGCGTCTGCTTGTTGGCCAGCATGCGCTGATACAGCACCGGATGGCACCAGGCGGCATTGGAGCCGACCAGCACCAGCAGATCGGCTTGGTCGAGATCCTCATAGCACCCCGGCACCGTATCGGCGCCGAACGCGCGCTTGTGGCCAGCCACGGATGAGGCCATGCAGAGCCGCGAATTGGTATCGACATTGGCGCTGCCGAGAAAACCCTTCATCAGCTTGTTGGCGACGTAGTAATCCTCGGTCAGCAACTGGCCGGAGAGATAAAACGCCACGGCACCGGAACCATGTTCGGCGACGACCTTCTGAAATCCCTCGGCGACATGATCCAGCGCATCGCTCCAGGCGACCTGTGCCATCTCGCCATCGTCGCCGCGCATCATCGGATGCAGCAGACGCTCGTCGAGGCCAAGCGTTTCGCCGAGCGCTGATCCTTTCGAGCAGAGCCGGCCGAGATTGGCGGGATGCGCGGGATCGCCCGCAATCGCTGCGCCGCCGTTGCCGTCCGGCGTCGCCAGCACACCGCAACCGACACCGCAGTAAGGGCATGTGGTGCGCGTGGCGTGCAGATGCGGATCGATCGCGTTCATCATGCCGCCTCCGCGCGGACGGCGAGCGCGCGACCGAACATCATCTCGGCGCGGATATCGGAAATATCAGCGCCGCTGCGGATCAGTTCGAGATACCAAAGCGCATCCTGCGTATCGCCGACCAGCACGGCGCCAGTAAGCGCACCATCTGCGATCACCAGCTTCTTATAGGTGCCGCGGCGGACATCGTTGAGCAGCAGCGTCTCGCTGCCTTCGCCCGCCATGAAATCTCCAGCGGAGAAAACGCTGACTCCGGAGACCTTGAGATTGGTAGAGAGCACGCTGCCCGTATAGGCAGCGGCCTTGCCCGCGAGATGACGCGCCAACACCCTGGCCTGTTCGTAAGCGGGCTCGACGAGGCCATAGCAGGTGCCGCGATGCTCGGCGCATTCGCCGAGTGCGAAGACGTCGTCGGTGCCAGTTGCCATCTGGTCGTTGACGACAATGCCACGATTGACCGGGATTTCCGCTTCCTTGGCAAGCGATGTGTTGGGCCGGATACCGGCCGCAAAGATCACCGCATCGGCATCAAGCATGCGGCCATCGGCCAGTTCGACGCTCTCGACACAATCGCTGCCATGAATACGCGCCGTATTGGCATTGAGCAAAATCCTGACGCCCTTGCGCTCGACCAGCGTTTTCAGGAGATTCGCCGCAGGTGCATCGAGCTGACGTTCCATCAGCCTGTCCATCAGATGGATCAGCGTGACGTCAGCGCCCGCTTTGGCGAGACCATAGGCAGCTTCGAGGCCCAGCAGGCCGCCACCAACCACGACGACGCGCTTCTTCCGTGCGGCGAGCTCGAGCAGCAGGTCCACGTCGCGGCTGTCGCGGAATACGTGCACGCCCTTGAGATCACCGCCGGGCACCGGCAGCCGCAGTGCAGATGAACCGGTGGCGATGACAAGCTTTGAGAATGGCACATGCTTGCCGGTCGATGTCGTGACCTCACGCGCGGCCATATCGATGGCGGTGGCCGTCGCGCCGTACTTCAGCGTAACGCCGCGGTCGCGCCACCAGGCGGCGGGCTTCAGCTCGATCTCCTGGGATGTTGCCTCACCGGCCAGCACCGACGACAGCAATACGCGATTGTAGGCGAGCCGCGGTTCGTCTCCGATGATGGCGATGGCGTATCGACCGAGCGCGCATTTCGCCAGCTCGTCGACAAGCCGGGCCGCTGCCATTCCGTTACCAATGATGACCAGCGGCTCGCTCACGTCATATCCTTACTCGGCCGCCTGTGCTGTGCCGTAGGCTTCAGAAATCATGTAGCCGGACAGCGTGCCATAGGCCGCGGTCCAGGCTGCTGCGAGTTCGGGCGTCCAGGCGTCGCCGAGGCCCTTCTCCAGAGTCCACAGCAGCGCACCGCAGACGATCGGATAATGTTCGGCCTTCACGCCATAGGCGACGTGCTGCTTGGCGAGCGCGCTCGCTGCAGGCAATACGGTTTCGAGCCGCGTCAAGCCGGTGACGACGACGCCAAGCGTCGCCATCAATTTGCGACCCTGCTCCTTCATGTCGCCGCGAAACATCGGCTTCACTTGCGGGGCAACCTCGAAGAGACGGCCGTAGAACAATTCCGCAGCCACATCGGAAATCGGCGCGACTTTCTTGAAACTATCCTGAACCAGAGCGACGTCGGACGCATTCATGCTAACTCTCCTTGCATTGGAAGGTGAGCTTGTGTGTCGCGCCGCGTGAGCAAATGTTCAGCGCGCGATAAAATGCGATGTGGTTCTAGTGATAGGCCGCAGAAATCATGCGTGCCGCCAGGAAATTGTAGACCTTGTGCCACGAGGCCTCGACCTCGGGCGTCCAGCGCTCGCCAAGCCCCTGCTCCAGACTCCAGAACAGCGCCTCTCCGACCGGAAGATAATGCGAGGCCTCCACGCCATAATGCACATGGTCTTTCGCGATCTTGCCGATGACCGACAACAGGCCGGTGATATTGTCGAGACTGCCGACGATCACCGCAAGCGTTGCGATGAACTTGTGCTTCAGCTGCGCCATGTCGCCGCGAAACAGCGGGCGCGTTTCCGGCAATGTCTCGAACAGCCGAGCATAAAACAGATCCACCATGACCGAGGAGTTCGGCCACATCTGATCGAATGACGATTGCACGCGCATGATTTCCTCGCGCGTCAGGCCTATCGAACGACTCATGATCTACAGCTATCCGGAAAGTCTGAGCCGCATTCATTCGGTTTACCCTCGGAAGTCAAGAGGTAACAAGATGCTTACGCGGCTTCGACGAACTTGTGGCGCTCATACAGGAATTCGAGCACGCGCTTGCGGCAGTCGAGATAGACCGGGTTACTCGCCAGTTCGAGACGCTGGCGCGGCCGCGGCAGTGGCACGTCGAGCACTTCGCCGATGGTCGCTGATGGCCCGTTGGTCATCATCACGATACGATCCGACAGCAGCACGGCTTCGTCCACGTCATGGGTGATCATGACGATGGTGTTGCCGAGCTTCTGATGCAGCGCCATGACCGAGTCCTGCAAATGAGCGCGGGTCAGTGCGTCGAGCGCACCGAACGGTTCGTCCAGCAACAGCACCTTGGGCTCCATCGCGAGCGCACGGGCAATGCCGACGCGCTGCTTCATGCCGCCGGAGATTTCCGAGGGGCGCTTGTCCTTGGCATGCGTCATCTGCACGAGATTAAGATTGTGCATCGTCCATTCGTCGCGCTCGGCGCGGGACTTGGTCTTGGCAAATACCTTGTCCACGCCAAGACGGACGTTCTGATAAACCGTCAGCCACGGCAGCAGACTGTGGTTCTGGAACACGACGGCGCGATCAGGGCCGGGCGAATTGACTTCGCGATCCTCAAGGATCACGCCGCCGATCGTTGCACGTGTCAGGCCTGCGATGATGTTGAGCATCGTCGACTTGCCGCAACCGGAATGGCCGATAATGGAGACGTATTCACCCTTGCCGAGGTTTAGGTTGATGTCCTTCAACACCTCGGACGAAACCTTGCCGCGGGTGAACACCTTGTCGACGTGATCAAGCTTCAGATATGCCTTCATGATATCTCTCCTTAGCTGACCCAGGTGTTAGCTGACTGAAGTGCCGTGGGTGATGAGCTTGCCGAGGGCGGCGATCAGGCGATCGAGCACGAAGCCGACGATGCCGACATAGAACAGCGCCAGAATGATCTCGCTCATATGCGAGGAATTCCATGCGTCCCAGATGAAGAAGCCGATGCCGACGCCCCCGATCAGCATTTCAGCCGCGATGATGGCGAGCCATGACAGGCCGATGCCGATGCGCAGACCGGTGAAAATATAGGGCGCAGCCGCCGGCAGCATGACTTTCCAGAAAAACTCCACCGGATTGAGCTGCACCACGGCGGCGACATTGCGATAGTCCTGCGGGATGTTGCGAATGCCGACTGCGGTGTTGATGATGATAGGCCAGATCGAGGTGATGAAGATCACGAAGATTGCCGAAGGCTGACCGTCACGGAAGGCCGCGAGTGCCAGCGGCAGCCAGGCCAGCGGCGGAATGGTGCGCAACACCTGGAAGATCGGATCGAGGCCGCGCATCGCCCAGACCGACTGGCCAACCAGCGTGCCAAGCGCGATGCCGACCACGGCAGCGAGCGAGTAGCCATAGGCCACACGCAGGAGACTGGCCGAGATATGCCAGAACAGACCCTTGTCCAGACCGCCATTGTCGAAGAACGGATCGAAGATCAGTTCCTTGGTGTCCTTATAGACCTTGGAGGGCGGCGGGAGCGTTGAGCCGGTGCGCCGGCACAAGAGCTCCCACATCACACCAAGCAGGAGGACGACGATCAGTGGCGGGATTACCCGCGCCGCTGTTTCCTTCGCCATCTTGGCGTATCTTTCAAAACTTACCGGCTGCTTGGGAGACAGCGCGACACTCGCCACCGGCGGCTTCGCCAGTGCCGTTGCCGGCTCCGTCTTGATAGCTTGCATGTTCATCGCACTGTCTCCGTCATTTCAGCTAGTCCGCATCGGTGCCAGACGTGGGTCTCAGGCTTCGACGCGCTTGATGGCGAGCGACTTGAGGTAGGCTGCCGGATTTTCGGGATCGAAGACCTTGCCGTCGAAGAAGGTCTCCTTTCCGCGCGAGGTCGAGGTCGGGATCTCGGCGGCAGCGACGCCCATGGTCTTCGCCGCGTCACGCCAGATATCCTCGCGGTTGACCTTGGCGATCAGCGCCTTCGAGTCGAAGCCGGGCTCGTATTTACCCCAGCGGATGTCCTCGGTCATGAACCAGAGGTCGTGGCTCTGGAACGGATAGGACGCGAAGTCCTTCCAGTACTTCATGATATGCGGCGAATTCTCGACCACCTTGCCGGTGCCGTAGTCGAACTTGCCACGGGCACGATCGAGGATGTCCTCGACCGGGCAGTTGATCCACTGCCGCTTGCCCATGATGGTGGCGAGCTCTTCCTTGTTCTCCATCTTGTCGGCCCACTGCTGGGCCTCCATGATCGCCATGGTGATGGCTTTCGCCGCCTTCGGATTCTTGTCGACCCAGGCCGCGCGCATGCCGAGCGATTTCTCCGGATGCTTGTTCCAGAGCTCGCCGGTGTTCAGCGCGGTGTAGCCGATCTTCTGGTTGACGGTCTGGCCCGGCCACGGCTCGCCGACACAGAACGCATCCATCGTGCCGACCTTCATATTCGCCACCATCTGCGGCGGCGGCACGGTGATGGTCTCGACATCCTTGTCGGGATCGATGCCGCCGGCGGCGAGCCAATAGCGGATCCAGAGATCATGCGTGCCGCCCGGGAAGGTCATCGCCACCTTCACGGACTTGCCTGCGGCCTTCTTCTTCTCGAACGCGGCCTTCAGCGGTGCAACGTCGAGGCCGACTTTCAGATCGAGATATTCGCTGCCGACCGAGATGCACTGCGCATCGAGATTGAGACGCGCGAGGATGTACATCGGCGTCGGCTGGTTGTTCTGCGTCACCTTGCCGGACGAGATCAGGTAGGGCATCGGCGTCAGGATATGTGCGCCATCGATGCCGTTGCCTTCGGAGCCGAGCACCATGTTGTCGCGCAGCGTGCCCCACGAGGCCTGCTTCGAGACTTCCACATCAGGCATGCCGTATTTGGCGAACATGCCCTTGTCCTTGGCGACGAACAGCGGACCGGCATCACTCAGCGCGATGAAGCCGAGCTTGGCGCCCTTCACTTCAGGGCCAGCATCCTGCGCAAAAGCACCGCCGGGGAAATTCAGTCGGGCGGCGGCGAGCAAGGCAGCGGTACCCGCACCGGCTTTCAGAAGCTGGCGGCGACTGATCTTGCGGCCCGGCTTGTTGGTCTCTGACTTCGTCATGTGCTGATGTCGTCCTTTCGCGCCTCGGATCGCCTGCACCGTCATTGGCCCCTCGTCACTGCGCACCTCGGTCGAAGGCGTACGGACATAGCGGCGCGTCTGGGGGAGGCCCCATGATGGCAATGCTGGCTGGTGATTGATGGTGACGGCTACAATGGCGTCGCTAAGAACTATTCAAAGTTCGTGCCAATCGCCGCCTGATGGAAATTTCGATAAATTGCAGCCACTTACCTAAAGGCAACAAGACCAGCGCGGAGAACCACGCGCATCGAAAATTTGCGGGTCGCTTATTTATTGTGCGACGCACGCGGAATAGGCAGTGAGTTATGAGGTACTATTCTGCCGACTTCATCGGCGTACCGGCCCGTGGATCGGTGCTATCAACCGGGTCCAATTTCTAGCGAACGGACTGCTTCATGCCGACCATTCCGGTGATCACCGAACCTGCCCTCTCGTCGCTTCGGAAGGTAATCAGCACCCTGAAGGCGGCGACCGTGGTGTCCGCGGCGGCGATCCTGTCTCAGGGCAAAAGCGACCTCGAAGCGAATGCAGCGGCAGCGTTCGGTCATTTCGAGGATGTCTCACGGCAACTTCATACGTTCCGAAAAGCTGTCCTTGAAGACGCGCTGATACCGACCAAAAACAACGCTGTCACCGTGGATGTCGATATCGATGCTCTCGATCGTGTCATCGAGGATGTCGACCTACAGATCGCACAAACCAAAGGCGCACTCCACGCAGTCGTCGAGAGTCCTGAGCGCAGCGGGCTCGAGGCCTTTGCCGAGCGCATCGGCGAACTCGGCCGCGCGCTGTTGGGCATGGTCACCCTCATCGCACCATCGGCAGCACACAGCGACGCCCCGTTCCTGTTCGATCAGTTCTTTCTGGAGTCGCTACAGGAACTCTCGCAACGCGACTGGAGCGCGACCTGACCGCAGATCGCTGGGATCGCTTACGCTCCAGCCTTTTCCGGCATCATCGGCTGCGGAACCGTGCCCCCGCCCGGCTTCATCCGGAAATTATAGGTCATCAGATGCCACGGTCCGGTGGCAGGCTGACCATCAGGCATGAAGGCATCGCTGCGCTTCTCGACGGTGGCGATCAGATCGTCCTTCACGCCGAACACCACATCGGAATCGAGATACTCGTCGCCCTCAATGAAGACGTGGGTAATCAGCGGTTCATAGCCGGGCGCCGCGACGAGAAAGTGCACATGCGCCGGACGCATCGGATGGCGCCCCGTCTTCAGCACCAGATCGCCCGCCGGACCGTCGGTCGGGATCGGATAGCTGCATGGCAGAATGGTGCGGAAGAACAGCCGGCCATCACTGTCGGTGATGAAGCGCGCGCGCGACGACGGGCCCTGCGTGGCATAGCTGGCCTTCTGCGAGTCGTAGAAACCGTCATCATCGGCATGCCAGATATCGACCGGCACGCCGGCCAGCGGCTTGCCATCGAGATCGGTGACGCGGCTCTGCACGAACATGCGCTCACCCGTGAGGCCCGGAGAGATATCGGCGCCATGCGCCATCACAGGATGCTCGCCGACATAGAACGGTCCGAGCACCGTCGTCTGTGTGGCCCCCTCACGCTCCCTGTGGTTGACGGCGTCGACCAGCATCGAGACGCCCAGCACGTCAGAGAGCAAAATGAACTCCTGCCGGATCGGCGTGCATTTCTGGCCCGTGCGGGTCAGGAAATCGATCGCCACTTCCCATTCACCAAAGGTGAGATCGGTCCTGCGCACATAGTCGTGCAATGACTTCACGAGTTCTTGCAGCAGAAATCTCGTGCGCGCATCGGGCGTCTTGTCGAAGCTCTGGATCACCGCCGCAGTGAGTTCAGTGTCATTGAATTGGGTCATAATTCCATCCTGAGCAACGCGGCGCGATTACATCTTTAAGGATACACCAAACAGAGCTTCACGTAAGCTCGCCGCGCTACAAACCCATATGGACAACCGCTGATTTTCATCCATAGAAACGAGCCGCGTCCACACATCGGAGTGATGTTGCAATGCCGTCGTCCCAAAGCCTGAGCCCTTCCTCTGCATCACCCGAACAGGTCGGCATGTCGACCACCGCACTGGCCCGCGTCGAAGCGCATCTCAAGCAACGCTATGTCGATGCCGGCCGCTTTCCCGGCACACGGCTACTGGTCTATCGCCGCGGCGAAATCGTGCACAGTACGGCGCAGGGCTTTGCCGATGTGGAGCGCAAAGCCCCCGTCAAGGACGATACGATCTTTCGCATCTATTCGATGACCAAGCCGATCACGACAGTCGCCTTCATGATGCTGGTGGAGGAAGGACGGGTCGCGCTCGATGAACCCGTTCACAAATATATTCCTGAATGGGCAAATCTCGGCGTATTTCAGGCTGGCGTGATGGCACCATTCCTGACGAAGCCACCGGCCCGTCCGATGCAGATCATCGACCTGCTGCGTCACACATCCGGACTCACTTACGGATTCCAGCAGCGCACCAATGTCGATGCCGCCTATCGTGCGCTCAAGATCGGCGAGGTCGAAAAATCCGGCACGCTGACGTCAATGATTGCGGACCTTGCGAAGCTTCCGCTGGAATTCTCGCCAGGCGATGCGTGGAATTACTCCGTCTCGACCGATGTGGTCGGCTATCTCGTCGAGAAGATCGCCGGGAAACCATTCGAACAATTTCTGCAGAAGCGCATCTTCGATCCGCTCGGCATGACTGATACCAGCTTCTTTGTGCCATCCGACAAGGCGCATCGCTTCGCTGCCTGTTACACCGCCGATGGCAAGGGTGGCCTCATCTTGCAGGACGATCCCGCGACGAGTTCATTTTTGTCACCGCCCTCGATGATCTCCGGCGGCGGCGGCCTGTGTTCGACAACCGCTGACTATCTCACCTTCTGCCGCACACTGCTCAATGGCGGCGCGCTGGGCGACGTGCGCCTGCTGTCCCCAAAGACCATCGCATTGATGACCAGCAATCATCTGCCTGGCGGCCGCGATCTCACTGAGATGTCAAAGTCGCTGTTCAGCGAAGCGACCTATGCCGGCATCGGCTTCGGACTCGGATTTTCGGTGACGATGAATCCGGCCAAGACCATGATCCCCGGTAGTGCCGGAGAGTATGCATGGGGCGGCGCGGCGAGCACAGCATTCTGGATAGATCCCGCCGAACAGCTGATCGCAATCTTCATGACGCAGCTGTTGCCATCGAGCGCCTATCCGATCCGGCGCGAGCTGCGTACCATGATCTACTCCGCGATTACCGACAGCAATGTTTAGTAACGAACGACATGATCAATATTGCTCAGTCGGTGCGCGCCACCGGACCCCGGTCGCGTTCAACACATTCAGCACGAATCAAATGAAATTCTCTCTCAGTGAGAATTTGGAATGAAACTTCCGGTGCGCGTCGGACGTAGCAACAACCGCCCACGGAATTGTGATATTACAGTGGTGCTACACAGGAGATCGTAAAATGCGAAATTGCAGCTGGAAATCGCATGGAATGCTGCATGCCAGAGATTTGCAGCTTACGAATGCGAACGACTCTCAGTTATCTTGCGTGCGTCAGGCAAGTCACATGTGTATAGCATGATGACCAACTTGTACTTTCGCTTCCGCTGCAAGGCCCGTGTCGATAGAAATTGAGTTGCGGTGTTCGTTGGAAGTTTTGGAAGCGATGCGAAGTAGCAACGGAATACCGCAAGGTTTTTGCGTACGATAGGATGACCCTCGCGATTAGGTATCGATCAATTCGAGTATCGCGACGATTTCAGCCATCCCAATCGTGATGACGATGTGTATAACAGAGATGCCTTTGAAAGTTAGCTTTAAGGGCTCTCGGGCTAAGAAGCTCTAACCAAGAAAATAAAACCAAACTTTCTTATTCAAACAAGCTGAATGGTGACGAATGAAGCAACGTAGCGCCGGCAAACCCGACATTGAGATGGGCAAGAGGATCCGTCTGCGTCGTGTTGAGCAGAAAATTTCGCAGGCGGATTTAGGCGAAAAGCTGGGCGTCAGCTTCCAGCAGGTTCAGAAGTACGAGAAAGGTGTCAATCGCGTTGGCGCTGCGCGTCTTCAGCAGATTGCGACGGCGCTCGATGTGCCGGTCACCTTCTTCTACGATGGCGATGGCAAGAGCCGCGAAGTGGAAAGCTTGCTTTTCCTCGATAGCGCTTTCAGCCTCCGCTTGCTTCGTGCTTACAGCCGCATCAAGAGCCAGACGGTCCAGCGCCAGATGGTCGTCCTGATGGAAGCGATCGCCGACGAAGAGAAGTAATCGTCGCATGGCCGCCGGAGCGACCCGGCCGCTGATCGGCTCGATTTCAATCCCCCTCGACACGAAACGAACTCGCCGTAACCGCGGCGAGATTTTACGCGCCTGCACCTAGCGGTGGCACGGTTGTTGCTGGAATATTCGTGAACCTCAAGGGGGAGCGAACCATGTCTACAGCTACGATTACCGCCATCGAACCAGTCCGCAAGCCTCTCTACCAGTCGCTCTTCGTGCAGGTGCTCGTCGCCCTGCTGCTCGGCATCGTCCTTGGCATCGCCGTACCGGACTTCGCCGTCGGCCTGAAGGTCTTCAGCGACGCGTTCCTCAAACTCATCTCCATGATTGTGGCCCCCATCGTGTTCTGTGTGGTGGTGCATGGGATCGCGGGCGCCGGCGACCTCAAGAAGGTCGGCAGGGTTGGCGTCAAGGCGCTGATCTATTTCGAGGTCATGACCACGCTGGCGCTCGTTGTCGGCCTGGTGCTGGCCTATCTGTTCGGCCCGGGCCACGGCATGAACATCAATCCGGCCTCGCTCGACGGCAAGGCACTCGCGACGGTCGCCGACAACGCTCACAAGCTGCAGGGCGGCGGCATCGGCAGCTTCCTGCTCAACATCATTCCGACTACCTCGTTCGATGCTCTGGCGCGCAACGACGTCCTGCAGGTGCTGTTCTTCGCCATCCTCTTCGGCACCAGCCTGGCGCTGGTCGGCGGCGAGAAGGGCGAGCGCATCTCGAGTTTCATCGAAGCCGTATCGACCGTTCTATTCCGCGCCATGGGATTGATCGTTCGCCTCGCCCCGATCGGCGTGCTCGGCGCTGTCGCCTATACGGTCGGACGCTACGGCGTCGGATCGCTGAAGCAACTCGTCTCGCTGGTAGTACTGTTCTACGTCTCGGTCGCGATCTTCGTCTTCGGCGTGCTCGGCGGCGTGATGGCGCTGGCCGGGCTGAACATCATCAAATTCCTGAACTATCTGCGCGAGGAGCTCACCATTGTCCTCGCCACCGCGTCATCGGATGCGGTGCTGCCCCAGGTCATGCGCAAACTCGAACGGCTTGGCGTCAAGGACAACGTGGTCGGCCTCGTGATCCCGACCGGCTACTCGTTCAATCTCGACGCGTTCTCGATCTATCTGACGCTGGCCGTCGTGTTCATCGCGCAGGCCACGAATACACCGCTGTCCTTCGGCGACCTCATGCTGGTGCTGGGCGTCTCGCTGGTGACGTCGAAGGGCGCCCACGGCGTACCAGGCTCAGCGATCGTGATCCTTGCGGCGACGCTGAATGCCGTGCCGAGCATTCCCGCCATCGGCCTCGTGCTGGTGCTGTCGGTAGACTGGTTCATCGGCATGGCCCGCGCGCTCGGCAACTTGATCGGCAACTGCGTTGCCACCGTCGTGGTCGGCGCATGGGAAGGCGATCTCGACCATGCCAAGGCGAAGCGTGTGTTGGATGGCGAAGAGCTCGTGGATGTAACGGCCGGCTAATTTCCTTCGCGGCAAAAAAGAAGCGGCCCGAAGGCCGCTTCTCGATGTCAGAACGAATGCTTCAACCTTACGCCGGCGTGAGGATCGCGCGGCCGACCAGCTTACCGTCTTTCAGATCGTTCAGCGCCGCATTGGCCTTTCCGAGCGGCATAGGGGTCGTCGGGATCGGCTGCACTTTCTTGGTGCGCACCAGCTCCAGCAATTCCTTGGTCTCGCGGAGATTGCCGACATAACTGCCCTGGATGGTCAACGCCTTCATCGCGATCAGAGGCAGCGCCCAGGTGGCGCCGCCACCGAACAGGCCGACCATGATCAGCTTGCCGCCCTTGGAGAGCACGTCAAAGCCGAGCTGCGTTGTCGACGGAGTGCCGACCAGATCGATCACCGACAGGATCGGCTGACCGGCGGCCTTGGCAAGCTGCTCGAGCGCGTCGGGCGCATTGCCGTCCACGGCCGCCAGAGCGCCGGCCTTGATCGCCGCCTCGCGCTTTCGCGCATCGATATCGACAACGATGGCGCCCTTGCCGCCCATCGCCTTCAACAGTTCAAGCGCCATCAGGCCGAGGCCGCCAGCGCCGAAGATCACGATCGGATTGCCGAGATCACTCTCGATCTTCTTCAGCGCGCTATAGGTGGTGACGCCCGAGCAGGCGTAAGGCGCGGCGATGACCGGATCCATGCCCTTGAGGTCGATCAGATAGCGCGGATGCGGCACCAAAAGGTGATCTGAATAGCCGCCGTCGCAATGCACACCGAGGCAGCGCGGCGCGAGGCAGAGATTCTCATCACCGGCGAGACAGACCGCGCATTTTCCGCAGCCGATCCACGGATAGGCCAGTGCGATGTCGCCGATCTTGACGCCGCCGGCTTCCTGCTGCGCATCCGGACCAAAGGCAATGACTTCGCCGGCGGTCTCGTGACCCATGGTGCGCGGCAGCGTGATGCCGCGATCCTTCAGCGACAACTTCTTGCGGCCGTGGCCAAGTTCATAGCCGCCTTCCCAGATGTGCAGGTCGCTATGGCAGACGCCAGCAGCCTTCACGCGGATCAGCACCTGCGTGCCGGTCGGCTGCGGGGTCTGCTCGTCGACCTCGCCGAGCGGTTCGTTGAATTCGAGAACCTTGAAGCTCTTCATTGTGTTTTCTCTCCCTGTTGAAGTTTCTTGTTATCCGCAGAATGGGTAGAGCGAAGCGAAACCCATCGCATAAAACCCGATCATGATGGGTTTCGCGACGACGCTCTACCCATCCTGCAGGGTCTCAGCCATGCGTTGCGCTTGCGCTCCTGATCGCTTCCCACACCTTGATGGGTGACAGCGGCGTATTGAGCTGCGTGATGCCCAGCGGCTGCAGCGCATCCAGCACGCCATTGACGATGCAGGGCGGACCACCGATCGCGCCGGATTCGCCGCAGCCCTTGGAGCCGATCGGATTGGTGACGCAGGGTGCCGAGCCGTCCAATGTCACTGACAGGGGTGGCAGGTCGCCGGCGCGCGGAATGCAGTAGTCCTGATAGCTGGCGGTGATGAGCTGGCCATCCTCGTCATAATGAACGTTCTCGAACAGCGCCTGGCCGATGCCTTGCGCCACGCCGCCGTGAATCTGGCCGGTCACCAGCATCGGATTCACCGCCACGCCGACATCGTCGACCGTGGTGTAGCGAACGACATTGGTGATGCCGGTCTCCGGATCGATCTCGACCTCGCAGATATGCGTTCCGTTCGGCCAGGTCGGGCCATCCGCCACACCGGTGGACTCGACACGGAGCTGTTCGCCGTCTTCAGCCTTGGCGATCTCGAACAGGCCAACGCGCTTATCGGTACCGACGACGGTGAGGAAACCTGCGGAATACTCGATGTCCTCCACGGAGGCTTCGAGCATGTTGGCCGCCTTCTCGCGCGCCTTGGCGATCATGTCGGCGGCCGACACCACCGCGGCAGTGCCGCCAACAAACAACGAACGCGAACCGACACTACCCATGCCGACGATCACATCGGTATCGCCCTGGATCACATCGATCTTGTCGATGCCAATGCCGAGGGCTTCAGAGACGAGCTGCGAATAGGCGGTCTGCAGACCCTGCCCCATCGCCATGGTGCCGGAATGCAGGATGACGCGGCCATTGGCCGTCGCGCGCAGACTGACCTTCTCGGTGGTGCCCGGGCCACCGGTCCATTCGATGTAGCTGGTCAGCCCTCGGCCATAGAGAAGACCCTTCTTCTTCGCCGCTTTCTTGCGCGCGGCAAAGCCGTCCCAATCCGACAATTCGGTGGCGCGGTCGAGCATGTGCGCGAAAGCGCCGCTGTCATAGGTCTGGCCGACGGCGTTCTTGTAGGGAAACTGCGTCGGCTTGATGTAGTTCACCTTGCGGATGGCGCGCGGATCCATGCCCATCTGCCGTGCGGCGGCATCCATCAGACGCTCGATGATGAAAACGGCTTCCGGACGCCCGGCACCGCGATAGGCGCCCACCGGCGCGGTGTTCGTGATGACGGCCTTGATGTCGTAATGCACGTTCTGCAGGTCGTAGACGCCAGTCTGCACGAACGGTCCCAGCACCAGCGGAATGATGACAGCGGTCGCCGACATATAGGCACCGGTGCCGCCGATCGAACGCACGCGATAGGCCAAAACCCGACCCTTGGCATCGAGCGCGAGTTCTGCCGTCGACGTCAGATCGCGGCCATGCGTTCCGCCGACGAATTCGTCGGTACGATCGCCGCGCCAGCGGATCGTCTTGTTCAGCTTCACGGCTACATAGGCGACGACGCCGTCTTCGGGATACAGGCTCGTCTTCTGGCCGAAACCGCCGCCGATATCGCCCACCACCACGCGGATCGATTCCTTCGGACGCTTGAGCACCGCGTCGGCAAGGATATCGCGGGTCGATGCCGGGGTCTGCGACTGCACGTACAGGGTCAGCTTGCCGGACTTCTTGTCGACTTCAGCGATGGTTGAGCGCGGCTCCATGGCCGACGGCACGAGACGCTGGCTCACGATGTCCAGCGACACCGTATGCTTGGCAGCGGCAAAAGCAGCCTCCACCTTGGCAGGATCGCCATAGCTGGTGGCTGCGACAATATTGTCCGGCGCATCCGGCCAAACCACCGCCGCGCCGGGCTTCATCGCCTCGACGGGATCGACCACCGCAGGCAGAACGTCATAGCTGATGTCGATCGCCTCGGCCGCGAGCTGGGCAGCGGCACGCGACGTGGCGACGATCGCCGCCACTGCTTCGCCAGCGAACCGCACGACCTCATGCGCGAGCAGCCGGCGCGGCGGAAAGGTCGCCGCTGAGCCGTCGGGACGTTTGAAGATCGGCAGCGTCGGCAGCGTTCCAACATCGTCGGCCACGAGATCCGCACCGGTGTAGATCGCTTCGACACCGGGCATTGCCTTGGCCGCGGCCACGTCAATCGCGGTGATCTTCGCATGGGCATGCGGCGAGCGCAGCAGATGCAGCCATAGCGCGCCGTCTTCCGGCTTGTCGTCGATGAATTTGCCCTGCCCGGTGAGAAGTCTTTGATCTTCGAGACGCTTGGGAGAAAGACCCGCGCCGAAGCGCATATTGCCGGGCAGAATGTTCATCAGACGTCCTTCAGGTGCAAACTGGCTGGAGCCGTTCTAGCCCAGAAATACCGCGTGAGCCAACAGGCCCGCCACACAGGGCCGAACTCCGGATGCGCATGCGGGGACTGCCCTTTTTGCACGTCCCGTTGCCGATAAATCGATCAGCCGACATCCCGCAAGACGGCCTCGATCACCTTGCGCTCATCCATGGTCAAAGCCGGCTGCGGGGCCACGGGGTCGCCGACCTCATAGCCCTGAATCGCGAGGCCCGTCTTGATGCAGGCGGCCAGGTTGTAGCGCGCGAAGGCCTCGTTGAGCCGCCACATCCGCCGTTGCAGGACCATGGCCTCATCCCAGCGATGCGCCTTGCAGAGATTGTACAGTTCGACGCTTTGCTTCGGCACGACACAGGCCGGGCCCGCCATCCAGCCGACGCCACCGATCAGCATGACGGCTGACGGAATATGCGCCGAGGCGGCAAACACTTTCAGTTTGTCGCCGCAGCGGTTGATGATCGACAAGAGCCGGCCGGTATTGGTGGAGGCATCCTTGATATACTGGATGCGCGGATGCTCGGCGAGCCGCGCCACAACGTCGAGCGTCAGATCCGAACGCTGGAATTGCGGATTGGTGTAGATCACCACTGGAATATCGACGGCATCCGCGATCGCGTGGAAATAGGATTCGATCTGCGCATCCTTGAGCGGAAAATACGCTTCGAGAATAGCCAGGATGCCATTGGCACCGAGCTTCTGATACGACTTCGCCTGCGCCACCGCATCCACCATCGAGGTCGAGGCCACGCCCGCCACCACCGGCACACGCCCGCCCGCCGCATCGATCGTGGCCTGCACCACCGTCCTGCGCTGCTCGCGATTGAGATAGGCGAATTCGCCGGTCGAGCCGAGCGGCGTCAGACCATGCACGCCCGCGCCGATGAGATCGCCGCACAGGCGGCCCAACACATCGGTGCGGATACGCCCCTCGTCGTCGGCGGGCGAGACGAGATAGGGAAACACGCCGTGGAAATCTGCCATCGCATCAGGCCTTCGGCTTGAAATTCTCGATCACGCGCAACAATACGCGCGCGCCGACCTCGACATCCGCATCGTCTACATGCTCGGCAGGATTGTGGCTGATGCCGCCGCGACAGCGCACGAACAGCATCGCCACATCGGTAATATCGGTCATCGCCATGCCGTCATGGCCGGCCCCGCTCGGCAGCTCGAACGCGCGATAACCCTCGGCAGTAATTGCATCGGCGATCTGCTTCTGCAGCCAGGGCGCACAAGGCACCGTGCGATTCTCATGGGTGATATTGATCTGCAGATCGAGCTTGCGCTGTTTGGCGATCGACTCGATCTCACGCACCATGTCGGTGATGGCGAGCTTGCGATAGGAATCCTTCGGCGATCGAATATCCATGGTGAACGATACCAAGCCGGGAATGACATTGGTCGCCCCCGGCATCGCATTGATATAGCCGACGGTGCCGACAAGACCGCCGCGGTCCGACTGGCAGAACTCCTCGATCGCAACGATACATTCGGCAGCGCCCACCAATGCATCGCGCCGCATCGCCATGGGTACCGTGCCGGCATGACCGGCCATGCCGTGCAATTCGACTGCGAGACGCGTCGCCCCCGAAATGGCAGTCACGACACCCACCGGAAGCTTCTGTGCTTCAAGCACGGGCCCCTGCTCGATGTGCAGTTCGAGATAGGCCAGCAATTCGCCGGGCGCACGCGCTGCGGCGCCGACATGATCGGGATCGAGGCCGAAGGTGATCATCGCCTCGCGCATCGAGATATCCGCCTTGTCGCGGCCGCCGAGCACGCTCTCGACAAACGTCCCGGCCACCGCGCGGCTGCCGAGCAGCGTCGAGGCGAAGCGTACGCCCTCCTCGTCGGCGAAAGCAGCGATCTCGATGGCGAATGGCAGGCGCACGCCACGGCGATTGAGATCGCCGACGCAGGAAATCGCCGTGATGACCCCGAGCGGCCCGTCCCATCGGCCTGCATCGCGCACGGTGTCATAATGTGAGCCCAGCATCAGGCACGGCAGACCGGGCCGGTCGCCTTCATAACGTCCGCAGACATTGCCGATCGCATCGATACGCGCCCGCATACCGGCTGCCTGCATCCAGCCGATGATCAGTTCGGCGGCGGCACGATGTTCCGGTGTAAGGAATACTCGCGTGATGTTGTCCGGCGCTTCCGAAATAGCAGCCAGCGCGTTGATGCGTTCGACGATCTCGCCACCGAGCGATTGGCCGGAAGCTCCGACGACTTTCTCTTCCATCGCAATCATGCTTCTTTGTTCAGACCGTAGGCCGGCTGGGACTTGAACGATTTAGGTCGTAAATACTAGTGCGACCAGCGGGCCAAAGCGAATCCGCGTCTGACCTCGCGGGAAGCTGGCAGATTTCGACGCCCGGACGACAGACAGGAGCGCCCTGATGCCAAAGCAAGACTCGCCGAGTAGGGATGAGGCCCTTCTCAGGCTTTCTTTCGACGCTGCACGCAAAGCCATGGAGCGCGGCAACCATCCGTTCGGCGCGATCCTGGTCGATGCGCATGGCAAGGTCCTGATGGAAGCCGGTAACGCCTTCATGCCCTCTCATGACGGCACCGCCCATGCAGAGCGGCTGCTGTGCAGCGAAGCCTCGATTGCCTATGACGAGACCGAGCTGAAGACCTTCACGCTGTATTCGTCGGCAGAACCCTGCGCCATGTGCGCCGGAGCGATCTATTGGGTCGGCATTGGACGGCTGGTTTACGGGCTCGGCGAAGCAAGGCTCAAGGCGATCACCGGCGACCATCCGGAAAATCCCACACTGGATCTGCCTTGCCGCAATGTCTTTGCCGCAGGACAGAAGCAGATCGAGGTGATTGGTCCGCTGCTGGAAAACGAGGCAGCCGCGCAGCACGAGAATTTCTGGGCGCAGCAGGGCTAGATCGTGTCGACATGAAAATGGCGCCGCAATTCATGCGGCGCCATTTGCGTGTTGATATCAGGCCAGATCAGAACTTGACGGTGACGCCGGAATACAGCGAGTCCTCGCGGCACGATCCGGGCGCAAACGTGGTGCACGGCAGGCTGGCATTCTCATCCAGGCCGAACTTGTTCCGCCAGAGCCGATAGGCCACCCACACGTCGACATTGTGAGTGTATTTCGGTCCCCAGATCGCCTTGCTGGCGTCGAAGGTCAGACGGATCGGTTCGGCGTTGATCTCCATCTTGGTTGCCGTGCCGATGATCTGGCCGTTCTCCGAACCTTTCGGCCCGTAGAAGCCGGCGCGGCCGCTGATCGCGAAATAGTCCATGCTCGGCGGCAGGAAGCCGAGATCCATGTAGTAATTGAGTTCAACGGCCCAGGTCGGGTTGAACTGGCGGTTGCCATCGATGTTGCACGAGACGCCGGGAATCGGGCCGGGCGCACCGGCATAGCCGCACTGGGTGAACGTGCTGCGATTGGCGAATTCGTAATAGAGCAGCGGGTTGACGTTGAAGAAGCCCTTGTAGGGCAGGTCGAAAGCGAACTGCAGACCGGTCACGACGTCGCGCTTGGATGCGGAGAAGAACCGGTTTTCTGTGCTGCCGTCCGCGCCGATGACGAACGACACGTTGCGCAGAGGCCCCATCGAGAAGGCCTTAGTGTTGAAGACCTCGTTGAAGCCGATGGTGCTGCGGATCAGGCCGTAAATTTCCGTCGCGCCTTCGCAACCGGTAATCGGACGCAGCGGATCGCCGCAGGGATTGGCCGGGCTGCTCTTGCCCGCCTTCTCGAGGCCGATGTTGAAGAAGTTGGTGCCGTAGGTCCATACGTCGAAGTGCGTGAATGCAAAGACCTGCTTGGTGGTCTTGTTCGTCACGCCGGGATCGACCGCCCCCCACTGATACGCATAGGTGAAGCGGTTATCGATCAGCAGGAAGAACGGCAGATCCGGGATCGGCTTTGCCTTGACCGGCATGGACGCCATGTCGGCGGCCCCTGCCGAGCCCGTCGGCACCATGGCTGTTAGCGACAGCAACGTCGCGCCTGCGATTGCTCGGAAACGATTGAACATTGGAATTACCCCCACCTGATTGACAATGATTGCGTGCGTCTCGCGCGAGAGTTGTTGCAATCAGTCCGGGGGAGAAGCCTCAACTTTTTCCAATAGTTGCCATCGATTTCATCAGGGATGCCTAGCGAAATCAGTATTTTATGCTTGAAGCATCGTGTTTTCAGAGCGGTGAAATGACACCATGCCGGCTCATCCGAGACACACGCTTAGAGGCTGTAAAGATTGGCGTTTCGCGACGTTCTGTCGCAGGTTTCCGAGCGAAGCTTCGGTGATGAATCCGCACCGCGATTTCGTGTTTGCACCGCAAGAAAATCACTGCCCAACTTCTCAACACACGAGAAAATCCAGGTCTCGAATTCGTTGGAGGTGTACCAGAACTGCAACACTTCAGGCCAAGTATACAATGCGAGAGTCGAATAAACTTCATTCAATCAATGAAAAGCCCAAGCCTCCCGCAATCGCGTCGGCAAGAATCGCCCAAGAAAGCGATCCAGTCCAAAAATAAGGCAGGCGCTGGCGCTTATTCGAGATTTACGCTGCATTCCAATCCGGCACACACTTGCCACAAACCTCCATCTCACGCGTGAGTAACGAATGTTGGATTCGGGATCGGGACACGCGCGTTCGGGGACGGTGCTTCTGCAGACCATCGGTCTGACCAAGCGCTATGGCAGTTTCCTCGCCAACGACGCCATCGACATCGCGATCCGTCCGCAGGAAATCCACGCGCTGCTCGGCGAGAACGGCGCCGGCAAATCCACACTCGTCAAAACCATCTACGGCCTGATCCAGCCAAGCGAAGGCGAGATGCTCTGGCAGGGCGAGAAGATGGTGCTCGCTGGCCCACATGATGCGCGCGCACGCGGCATCGGCATGGTGTTCCAGCATTTTTCGCTGTTCGACAATCTGACCGTCGCCGAGAACGTCGCGCTCGGTCTCGACGGCAAGGAATCCTTCAAGGCGATGTCGGCGCGGCTCGAACAGGTGTCGCAGCAATATGGCTTGCCGCTCGATCCGAAGCGCGAGGTCTGGCAACTCTCCGTCGGCGAACGGCAGCGTATCGAGATCGTGCGCGTGCTGATGCAGAATCCGAAATTCCTGATCCTCGACGAGCCCACCGCCGTGCTGACGCCGCAGGAAGCCGATCAGCTCTTCATCGTGCTGGAACGCCTGAAGTCGGAAGGCCGCGCGATCCTCTATATCAGCCACAAGCTCGACGAAGTGAAGCGGCTCTGTGACACCGCCACCATCCTGCGCGGCGGCAAGAAGATTTCGACCTGTCTGCCGCGCGAGGAAACTGCCGCATCATTGGCGCGCATGATGGTCGGCACCGAGATCAAGCAGGTCAAAGCCGTCGCTCATAGGCAAACCACGGTGCCTCGGCTCGTGATCAACGATCTCAGCCTCGCGCCCGACGAACCACATGGCGTGCATCTGAAGAACATCTCGCTGGAGCTGAAGGGCGGCGAAATTCTCGGCATTGCAGGCGTCGCCGGCAACGGCCAGGATGAATTCTTCGCGGCGCTGTCGGGCGAGCGACTGTCCAAGGATCCCGGCACCATCGTCATCGACGGCCACGCCGCCGGACATTTGTCGATTACTGCGCGCCGCAAGCTCGGCGCGGCCTTCGTGCCCGAGGAGCGCCTCGGCCATGGCACCGCGCCGCGCATGCGCCTGTCGGAGAACGCGCTGCTCACCGGCCATGCCGCGTCAGGCATGGTGCACAACGGTTTCATCAATACGGCGGCGACGCTCGCGACCGTCGATCGCGCCACCGCGAGTTTCGACGTGCGCAAGGCCAAGCGCGATCCGGAAGCCGCCAGCCTTTCCGGCGGCAACCTGCAGAAATTTATCGTCGGCCGCGAGATCCTGCGCAACCCCGTCGTTCTCGTGGTCAGCCAGCCGACATGGGGCGTCGATGCCGGCGCCGCGGCCGTCATCCGTCAGGCGTTGCTCGATCTTGCCGCTGCGGGCGCGGCCATCCTCGTCACCAGTCAGGACCTTGACGAACTGGTGGAAATCGCCGACCGCATCGCCGTGATGTTCCACGGTCATTTGTCCGAGTCGCTGATGACGGCAGACGCCGACAGAGAAACGCTGGGCTTGCTGATGGGTGGCAGCGCACTCACGCCAAAGGACGTGCCCGATGCAGTTGGTGCTTGAGAAGCGCGCGGAGCGATCGACCATCATCGCGCTGGTATCGCCTGTTATCGCCATCGGGCTCACCATCGTGACCATGAGCATCCTGTTCATGATCATCGGCAAGAATCCGATCGCGGCGCTCAACGTCTATTTCATCACGCCGCTGACCGACGTTTATTCGCTGCAGGAGATCGCGGTGAAGGCGGCACCTTTGGTGATGATCGCCATCGGCCTGTCGCTTTGTTATTTGGCCAATGTCTGGAATATCGGCGCGGAGGGGCAATTCCTCGTCGGCGCCGTCGCCGGGAGCTGGCTCGCGGTGAAGACCCACGGCACCGATGCCGGCGTCTGGGTCCTGCCCGCGATGATGCTTTTGGGCGCCCTTGCAGGCGCGCTCTATGCGTTGATCCCGGCCTTCTGCAAGGTGCGCTTCGGCGCCAGCGAAATTCTGGTCAGCCTGATGCTGGTCTATGTGGCCGACCTGCTGCTGGATTATCTCGTCCGCGGCCCGTGGCGCGATCCCGCCGGCTTCAACTTCCCCACCACCGCCGAATTCGATCCGGTCGCCACCGTGCCTTTGCTGCTCGAGGGCGGGCGGCTGCATCTCGGCACGGTCATCGCGCTGGTGATTATCGTTGCCGCCGCTGTCCTGCTCGGCCGCACCATCAAGGGCTTTGAAATCCGCGTGGTCGGCGCGGCGCCGCGGGCGGCGCGTTTCGGCGGCTTCTCGTCGAACCAGCTCGTGCTACTGACTTTCGCGATCTCGGGCGCGCTGGCGGGCCTCGCGGGGATCATCGAGGTCGCCGGCCCTGTCGGCCACCTACAGCCCGGCATCTCGCCCGGCTACGGCTTCACCGCGATCATCGTTGCATTTCTCGGACGGCTCAACCCGGTTGGAATACTAATTGCAGGGCTTTTCCTGGCGCTAACATTTATCGGCGGGGAGCAAGCGCAGATCACCATGAAGATCCCACTCGATATCACCAAGGTGTTTCAGGGCATCCTGCTGTTCTATGTGCTCGCCTGCGACAGCCTGATCCTGTACCGGATCAAGTTCATCATGCCGCAGCGAAAGGTCGCCGATGGAGCTGCTTGAGGCCATCATCCTTGCCGTCCTCGCGGCGTCGACGCCGCTGCTGCTGGCGGCGAGTGGCGAATTGCTGGTGGAGCGCGCCGGCGTGCTCAATCTCGGCGTCGAAGGCATGATGATCGTCGGCGCCGCCTGCGGCTTTGCCGGCGCCTGGGCCACCGGCTCGACGCTCATCGGCGCGCTGTGCGGGATTTTTGCAGGCGTCGCACTGTCGCTGGTGTTCGCGCTGATGACGCTCGGTCTTGCCGTCAATCAGGTCGCCACCGGTCTGGCGCTCACAATCCTTGGCGTCGGCGTGTCCGGCCTGATCGGCGCCGGCTTCGTCGGCGAACGCATCAGCACCGCGCCGCGGCTGTACATTCCCGGCCTGACCACGCTCCCCTTTGTCGGCAAGATCCTGTTCGGTGAAGACGCCTTCGTCTATGTCTCGATCGCGCTGGTCGTCGGCATTTGGTACTTCCTCTATCGCACCCGTGCCGGACTGATCCTGCGCGCCATCGGCGACAATCACGTCTCGGCGCATGCGCTCGGCTATCCCGTGCTGAAGATACGCACCCTCGCCGTGATGTTCGGCGGCGGCTGCGCAGGTCTCGCCGGCGCCTATCTGCCGCTGGCCTATACGCCGTTCTTCGTGCCCGGCATGACCGCCGGCCGCGGCTGGATTGCGCTGGCACTGGTGGTGTTCGCCTCATGGCTGCCGGGTCGCCTGGTCATTGGCGCCTATCTGTTCGGCGCGGTATCGATCTTGCAGCTGCATGCGCAAGGCTGGGGCGTTGGCGTGCCCTCACAACTGATGTCCGCTCTGCCCTATCTCGCAACGGTCGTCGTGCTGGTGCTGATCTCGCGCACCCGCAGCGGCGGCTCCACGGCGCCGGCCGCACTCGGCACCGTGTTCGTACCTGACCGCTAAATTCGACGACGCACGACAGAACATCTTTCGATAGACAGGAGACGCGTATGAACAGGAAAGCACTTGCAGCGGCCGCCATGCTGCTGGCCACCAGCCTCGGATTGGGTGCGGCCGTCGCGGCCGACAAGCTGAAAGTCGGCTTCGTCTATATCGGCCCCGTCGGCGATTTCGGCTGGACCTATCAGCACGAAGTCGGCCGCCAGATGCTCGTCAAGGAATTCGGCGACAAGATCGAGACCACCTATCTCGAAAATGTCAGCGAAGGCCCGGACTCCGAGCGCTCCATCGAACAGCTCGCGCGCGCCGGCAACCAGCTCATCTTTACCACGTCGTTCGGCTATATGGACCCGACGCTGAAGGTCGCCAAGCGCCATCCCAAAGTGATGTTCGAACACGCCACCGGCTTCAAGCGCGACAAGAACATGTCGAGCTATTCCGGCCGGTTCTTTGAAGGCCGCTACATCCAGGGCCTCATCGCCGCCAAGATGTCGAAGAAGGGCGTGCTGGGCTATATCGGCTCGTTCCCGATCCCGGAAGTGATCTCGGGCATCAACGCCACCATGCTCGCGGCGCAGAAGATCAATCCGGATATCAAGATCAAGATCATCTGGGTCAACACCTGGTTCGATCCCGGCAAGGAAGCCGACGCCGCCAAGGCGCTGCTCGATCAGGGCGCCGACGTGATCATGCAGCACACGGACTCGCCGGCTGCCATGCAGGTCGCCTCCGAGCGTGGCGCGCTCGCCTTCGGCCAGGACTCCGACATGATCAAGTTCGGCCCGAAGACCCAGCTCACCGCGGTGACCAACAACTGGGGCCCGTATTACGTGGAACGCGTCAAGGCCGCCCTCGACGGCACCTGGAAGTCGGAAGACACCTGGGCGGGTCTGAAAGAGAAGATGGTCGTGATGGCGCCCTATACCAATATGCCCGATGACGTGAAGAAGATGGCCATGGACACCGAAGCCGCCATCATCGCCGGCACACTGAAGCCGTTCAAATGCCCGATCATGGGACAGGACGGCAAGGAAGTGGAATGCAAGGGCGGCGACGCCCTCGATCCCGGCCAGGTGCTCGGCATGAACTTTTACGTGAAGGGCATCGACGACAAGATTCCGGGGAAGTAACGGGCGCTGCGACCACAGGCGAGATATCCGGACCAGCGTCCGGATATCTCGTTGGTGACCGTCGGAGGCCCGCTCCGATGCATCACATCTTCTGAACCCAGAACTGATACATCGAAATGAATGTATAGGGGTTCTCGGTTTCGAACATATGCCACGACGCGAGATCGGTCATCGCCATGTCTGTGGGACATCGCTGGCGATATTTTCGCTTCGTCGCGGCGTCGATATCGAAGCCGAGAAATCGCAGACCGTTGTCACTCAGGAACCGTTCGATCTGCGGCAGCGTCAGTCGATGCTCCTGCCCGTGAAACAGCAGGTCGCGGCAATCGCTCAGGCTGTAGAAATCCGATGTCAACGTCACGTTCCTGAGCGGCGTGCCGTCCTCGCAAGCGAGCAATTCCTGCCGGCAGAAACGAATGTCCTCCGGTATCGGCCGATAGCCACGCTCCGCGATGAATGCGCGCGCGGCGACGACATCGCGCGTGGCGATCTCGCTATACAGCGCGATCTGCATCACCCCGCCGGGCTTCAACAGCGACACCAATATGCGCCATGCAGCGAACGGATCGGCGAGATGGTGCAGAACGCCGCTCGATTCAATCATCTCGAAGGTGCGGCCGATCGAGGACAATTTCATAATGTCGGCATGGGCATGGCGCAGATTGCGGATACCAAGCGCACGCGTCTGGCGCTGCGCATAACTCAGCGATCTCAAACTGAGATCGATGGCGAGGACCTGTGCGTCACGGAATCTCTGCGCCGCATGGATGGCTGAGCGGCCCGTGCCGCAACCAGCCACCAGGATGTCGATCGATCCCTCCTTGCCGCCAGGTATGAAGGACGAGTCGGGAAATTGTTCGGAGAGAAACGTATCGATCGTCGTTGATGGACCAGCCGGCTCCGCGGCGAGCCACTGCGGATAAGGATGCTCCTCATAGTGGCTGCGGACCTGCAACGACACGTCGTCCTCGACCGGCGTCAAGGCCGGCATGAGGGAGCTGAGCCGCCGTTCCTCTTGCCAGGCGCGGATCTGCTGATCCAGCACGGCGCCGACGCTATCCGGCCAACGGCGATCGAGAAGGCGCTCCGGATTGGCGAGGACATGGAGCGGCATATAGCTGGCAATCGCGAGAAGCGACAAAGCTGGCACGGACACTCCCGACGCCAGTCTGGCGGCAACGTCGCTCCGCAACGACTCGACGTGCTCTGCCTCCATTGCGGATAGCGCAAAGACATAGCTGTTGATGAAACATTGCTGCGCGACGGCAGAGAACAGCGTCAGCACAGCGGATGGCACTGCGGCACTGGCTGTGCTGCACGCGACACTCAGCAGAACGAAACGAAGTTCCGTCGCGCATTTTTCCAGCAACGGGTTCGACACGGGTGTCGCCTGCAGCACGGCGCGCAGCAGTGAATCCCCGGCAAACGCCGCGATTCCCGACGAAGCCAGTATCGCCTCTGCCGGCTGCGATCGAAAACCCGGATCGGCAAGCCGCGCCATGCCGGATCTCAACGCATCATTCGTCATGAGCAAGGTCGCGCAGGCCGGCGCTAGGGTGGACGGTCTCACCCAGGCCTCGGAGATCGCGCGCTCCAGGATCGATCTGATATCGCCGACATCGGGCTGGAGCAGCGGCGACTGCAGGCAGGCCGCCACCGTCGCTTTCGTCTCAAACGTCTCCTGAACGGTCAGCGCCCGGCACGACAGCCGCAGCGCCTGTGCGATATCGCCGTTCTGCAGCAGCAGCCTCGCCAGGGCGCAGAGAGCCTCCGGCCAGTCCGGCTTCAGCGCCAGCGCCCGACGATAAGCCTCCTGGGCATCCCGTTCGCGCGTCAGTTCGATGAACGCCCGTCCACGACCGAGCCATGCTTCGGCAAGACGCGAATTGATTGCGAGTGCCTGATCATAAGTTGCGCAGGCATCACCGTATTGTCGGAGTCCGAGCAAGGCATTTGCCTTGTTGACGATAGCCTCCGCATAGTTCGGACGCAGGACGATGGCCTTGTCGAAAGCAATGATGGCTTCGGCGTATCGCTTGAGGTCGTTGAGAACGATCCCTCGGCCATTCCAGCTATCGGCAATGGCAGGATTGATCGCCAGCGCTCCGTCAAAACGCTGCAAGGCCTCTGCCGGACGCTGCAATGCCTTCAGAACGAGACCATAGTTATAGAATGTCGCGTCCGACGACGCATCGAGCTGGAGAGCCGTCTTGATATATGGCTCCGCTTCGGCATGGCGTTTCAACTGGCTGAGAACGACGCTCAGGAGGTT
Source organism: Tardiphaga sp. 813_E8_N1_3 (assembly GCF_051811025.1). Lineage (NCBI taxonomy): Bacteria > Pseudomonadati > Pseudomonadota > Alphaproteobacteria > Hyphomicrobiales > Nitrobacteraceae > Tardiphaga > Tardiphaga sp. 813_E8_N1_3. Next base: position 1,429,644 of record NZ_JBPWQE010000001.1, on the reverse strand, counting down.
GAGCGTGGCAACGTGTCGAGGCTGCTGCCGGAGGACTTTCCTGAGCCCTCGCTCAGCGTCCTCGAGCCGGCCGGACTGCAACGACGCAATAGCTTCCCGAAAAACGAACTCGACCCGTGCCGACATGAGTGTGCCGAAAAGACCTGAGAAAAATCTGCAATATTTCTCTCAATTACCAGCACAGCCTGCGACTTTAAAGCGCACTTTTTGTTCACACCCTACCTTGACACCACAACTTTCTTAATGTGCCTGCATCGCCTTCGCCGCAGCACTATGCCGACGGATCAGATCGCCGACGTCCAGCCCCGGAATTGCGCCGTCGATCACGCGCCACGCGCCGCCCACCATCACCCGATCCGCGCGATGCGCGCCGCACAGCACCAGCGCTGCCAGGGGATCGCCATGACCGGAGAAGCGCAGCTCGTCGAGCTTGAACAATGCGAGATCCGCCATCTTGCCGACGGCGATCTCACCGAGTTCCGGACGACCGACACAGGCCGCCGAGCCCTTGGTCGCCCAGCGCAGCGCATCCTTGTGGCTGACACGCCCGACACCGTAACGCGCCCGCTGCAGTAGAAATGCCGCGCGTACTTCCTGCATCAAATTCGATCCGTCATTCGATGCCGAACCATCGACGCCGAGGCCGATCCCGACCCCCGCGTCCTCCATCTCGCAGACCGGGCAGCAGCCGGAGGCCAGCAGCTGGTTGCTGCAGGAGCAATGGCTGATGGTGGTGCCGGCCTTGCCGAGCCGCAGCATCTCAGCCCCATTGAAATGGATGCCATGGGCCAGCCAGGTGCGCCTGTTCAGCCAGCCTGTCTGCTCCAGATAATCCAGCGGGCGGCAGCCATAGATCTCCTCACAATAGCGGTTCTCGTCCTCGGTCTCGCCGAGATGCGTATGCAGCCGCACATCGAGCTTGTCGGCCAGTGCGGCAGTCGAGGCCATCAGCGATGTCGTCACCGAAAACGGCGAGCACGGCGCCAGCGCGATCTGCACCATGGCGTCCTCGCCGCGCTGATGGAATGTCGCCACCACACGTTCGCTATCGGCAAGGATCGTGTCCTCGTCCTGCACCACCGAGTCCGGCGGCAGGCCGCCGTCGCGCTGCGAGCGGTTCATCGATCCCCGCGTCAGCAGCACGCGCATGCCGAGCCGCTGCGCCACCGCCACTTCGATATCGACGGACGCTTCGAGGCCGGCAGGAAACACATAGTGGTGATCGGTGGTTGTCGTGCAGCCCGACAGCAGCAATTCCGCCATCGCCACGCTGACGCCGAGATGGAGATTCTCCGGCGTCAACCGCGCCCAGACGGGATAGAGCGCCTGCAGCCAGGGAAACAGCTCGCGGTCCAGCGCGGCCGGCAAGGCGCGCGTCAGCGTCTGATAGAAATGATGATGCGTATTGATCAATCCCGGCAGCACCACATGGGTGCTGGCATCATAGGTCGCGATATCTGCCGTGGCCGGCTGGCCGCCGGCCGGCACCAGTTCGACAATCCGACCGTTCTTGACGACAACGCCGCGCTCGGCCCCCTCGGCGAAAATGCCGAGCGGATCCTTGATCCAGGTGGCCTGCGTTTCCGACATAGCTCATCTCCTTCGGTCATGGACCCGACCTTGCAATTCAGGGACCAGCCACGAATACTTCAATTTGTTCTGCAATTGTCGGCGACTTGGCGTCGGTCTTGCAAGGTTCACAATGATACTTCAAGGGGTCATTGCCGAGTGAAAGCATAACCGCCCTATGGATTTGAATACGGTCACGTCCATTGCCCGCCCCACGACGCGGGAACAGCTACCGACATGGAGTGCCGGGGATGCATGGCTCGCCGGGGGCACCTGGCTTTTCTCCGAACCGCAGACCCACCTGACGCGGCTGATCGACCTCACCGATCTCAAATGGCCAGCTCTCGCCGTCACCGACGACGAATTACAGATCGCTGCGACCTGCACAGTGGCACAGCTCGACGCGCTGCCATGCCCCTCTGACTGGATCGCATCGCCCCTGATCAATCAATGTTGCCGCGCCTTCCTCGCTTCTTTCAAGATCTGGAAGACCGCAACGGTCGGCGGCAATCTCTGCATGTCGCTGCCGGCCGGTCCGATGATCGCGCTCACCGCCGCGCTCGATGGTGCCTGCACGATCTGGAAGGCCGATGGCAGCGTAGACACGATCGACGTGGTGGACTTCGTCACCGGCGATCAACGTAACGTACTGATATCGGGCGATCTCCTGCGCAGCATTGCCATTCCTCTCGCGGCGTTCAAGCGCCGCTCGGCGTTCCGGCAGATCTCGCTGACGCCGGTCGGGCGATCTGCTGCGCTGCTGGTAGGAAGCCTTGATGAGGATGGTTTGCGGCTGACGATCACGGCATCGACGAAGCGTCCTGTCCGCATCGCGCTCCCGACACTTCCCGATGCCGATACGCTCGAAGAAGCAATCCTCGACCGGATCCCTGACAATCTCTATCACGACGACGTTCACGGCAAACCGGCCTGGCGCAAGCAGATGACATTGCGGCTCGCGGAAGAAATCCGTGCCGAGCTGCAGGGCTTCAGGCCATGAGCTTCGAGATCAACGGCCACAGCTTTTCGGAGCAGCCGCAAGCCGGCCAATGCCTGCGCACATTCCTGCGTCAGCTCGGCCATTTCGGCGTCAAGAAGGGCTGCGATGCAGGCGACTGCGGCGCCTGCACGGTGCTGCTCGATGGCGAGCCGGTGCATAGCTGCATCATCCCGGCATTCCGCGCCGAAGGCCATGCAGTCACTACCGTCGAAGGTCTCGCGTCCGAAGGCGGCATCCATCCGATGCAGCAGGCATTCCTGGACGCACAGGGATTCCAGTGCGGCTTCTGCACATCCGGCATGATCGTGACCTGCGCGTCGCTCAATCAGGCACAGCGCGCCGATCTCGGAGCGTCGTTGAAGGGCAATCTGTGTCGCTGCACAGGCTATCGCACGATCGAAGATGCACTCGACGGCAAGTCCAATGTGGAAGACGCCGAGCCCGGCACCGCCTTCGGCCGCAGCCTGCCCGCCCCCGCTGGTCCCCAGGTGGTGACGGGCAAGGCGCGCTACACATTCGACGTCGCCATGGACGGCTTGCTGCATATCAAGATGCTGCGCTCGCCGCATCCCCATGCCCGCATCGTGTCGATTGATTCATCAGCAGCGCGCGCCATGCCGGGTGTTCATGCGGTCCTTACCCATGCGGATACGCCGGCCACGCTGTTCTCAACGGCGCGCCACGAGATCGATGCAATGGACCCCGAGGATACGCGGGTCCTCGACGACACCGTGCGCTTTATCGGCCAGAAAGTGGCTGCCGTGGTCGCGGAGAGCGAAGCCATCGCGGAAGAAGCCTGCCGCCGCATCGACGTTATCTATGACATCCTGCCCGCGGTGTTCGATCCCGCCACCGCCATTGCACCCGGCGCGCCGGTCATTCACCCTGACAAGACGCCGGTGCATCGCGTCAGCAATGCTATCAGAAACATCGTCGCCGAAACGCATGGCGAATTCGGCGATGTCGCAGCGGCGCTGGCATCATCGGCCGCCACCTATGAGGGCACCTTCACCACGCAACGCGTGCAGCACGGCCATCTCGAGACCCATGGCGGCATGGCCTGGCTCGATGCCGACGGTGTGCTGAACGTGCGCTCGAGCACGCAGACACCATTCCTGACGCGGCGTGCACTTGCGCAGCTCTACGGGCTGCCTCCCGACAAGGTCCGCGTGTTCTGCGAACGCGTCGGCGGCGGGTTTGGCGGCAAGCAGGAAATGTTCGTCGAGGATATTCTCGCGCTGGCCGCGCTCAAGACCGGCCGCCCGGTGAAATGGGAACTGACCCGCGAAGAGCAATTCATCGCCACATCGACGCGGCATCCGATGCGCGTCACGGTCAGGGCCGGCGCCGACAGGCACGGCAAGCTCACCGCGCTGCAGCTCGACGTGCTCTCCAACACCGGCGCCTATGGCAATCACGCGGGCCCGGTGCTGTTTCACGCCTGCGGTGAATCGCTCGGCGTCTATAACTGCACCAACAAGAAGGTCGATGCTGTCGTCGCCTATACCAACACGGTGCCGGCCGGTGCGTTTCGCGGCTACGGCTTGCCGCAGACGCTGTTCGCGGTGGAAGCCGCCATCGACGATCTCGCCGCGCAGCTCGGCATCAGCCCGTATGATTTCCGCCGGCACAACGTCATCAAGCCCGGCGATGCCATGCTGTCGCCCGCCGGAACGCATTATGACGACGTGAAGATCGGCAGCTACGGTCTCGATCAGTGCCTCGATCTGGTCGAGCAGGCGATGCAGGCGATGACCAAACACGATCTCGATGACGACTGGCTGATCGGCGACGGCATCGCGCTCACCATGATCGACACCGTGCCGCCGCAGGGTCATATCGCCGAAGTCGTCATCGCCAAACGTGACGACGGCGGTTACGATCTCACGGTCGGCACCGCCGAATTCGGCAACGGCACCGCGACAGTGCATCGGCAAATCGCAGCCACGACACTCGGCTGCACCATCGAGCAGATTCATCTGCACCAGTCGGATACGAGAAACGGCGGCCACGACACCGGCGCCTATGGCAGCGCCGGCACATTCGTCGCGGGCAAAGCCACCCATGACGCCGCGCAAAAGCTGGTGGAGGCGATGAAGGCGGACAGCAATGCACGCAGCGCCACCGGAACGTCGGGCGGCACTCCGCGTTCAGTCGCCTTCAATGTCCAGGGATTTCGCGTGGCGGTGAACAAGGGTACCGGTGCGATCAAGATTCTCAAGAGCGTGCAGGCTGCGGACGCCGGCGCTGTCGCCAATCCGATGCAGCTTCGCGGTCAGATCGAAGGCGGCGTCGCGCAGTCATTGGGAGCCACGCTCTACGAGGAGATGGTGATCGACGACCGCGGCCGCGTGGTCAATCCGAAATTCCGCGACTATCATCTGCCGTCATTTGCGGATGTGCCGCGAACCGACGTGTACTTTGCCGACACGCATGATGCGATCGGGCCATTGGGTGCGAAGTCGATGAGCGAAAGCCCCTACAATCCCGTTGCGGCGGCCATGGGCAACGCGCTGTTCGATGCGACAGGGATTCGGTTTACGCAGGTGCCGTTCAAGCCGGATCGGATTTTTCCGGAGTTGCAGAAGAAGTTTGGGAAGTAGTCGACGTCAGTAGAGGTGTCGTCCCCGCGAAAGCGGGGACCCATAGCCACGATCATCAAGGTAAGAGCGGCAGAGCCACGACCACATCGCTTTAAACCGATCCTTGGTGTTTATGGATCCCCGCCTTCGCGGGGATGACATCCGGAGATGTGCCTCGCCCCTCCCCCGCCGCGAAGACGCGGCGACCTCTCCCCGCCTAGCGAAGCTTCGCTTCGCGCAAGAGCGGGGAGAGGTTAAGCAAAGCTACCCCCGCCCCACCGTGCATTCGATCTGCCCGTGCGGCTCGTCGGTCGGCAGGAACACGTCGTTGTTGTTGTCGAGACCAAACGTCGAGAGATTCATCAGGATGTAGTGGATATTCGGGCAGGCCATGCTGATCTCGGAAATTTCCGGCACGGCGGCCAGCACCTTTTCGCCCATGCGATACAGGCTGTTCTGCACGCTCGGACTATAGGTGGTCGCGAATTCTTTCAGCAGCGTGTCCAGAATTGTCTTGTTGGTCGCGGGATAGCTGGCGGGCTTGCCCGACCACTTCCATGACGCCACCATCGATGTCGCGCAGATGCGGTCACTGGTCGGCTGGATCGTCGAATATTTGTCGGTGTAGTAATTCTCCCAGCCCGACTGGGTCGACTTCATGAAGGTGAAGTTGTCGAGGCCTGAGCTCATGGCCATGCCATCGCGCGTCGCGACAATCTCGACAGTGGGCTTGCCGTTGCTGTCGAGCAGGAACGCATGCGGATGCAACTCGCCATCGACGGCGAGGCGCGCCCATTTGGTCTCATGTGCGGTGATGCTGACGGAACTCGCCTGCGGATACAGGTCGAGATAGCGCTTCGCCAGCACCTGACAGAGCTCCTCGGTCGACAGCGCGGTATTCTCCCGCGCCACCACATTGACGATGTTCTTGATGGTGTCCGTGGATGTCGAGGTGGAGTTGTCGCCATCGGTATAGGCGCGGCCGAAATCGCCTTCCAGCATCGCCTTGATGCTGAGCTGGCTGACATCCTGCTTGTCGCCGTCGCGATGGATCCGCATGATGCGGACACGGCCTTTTCCATATCTGTTCTTGATGAGCGGCACGCGCGACCTCCAGTCTGTGTTGGCGACTAGCCTTGTTGACGACCAAGAAACCTCGGTCGCCGGGCAATATATTGAGCAATGCTCACTTTCGAGCAACCTTCGTGCCACCGGTCACCACACCAGCGGAGCGAAATGGCTTTCAGCGGCGTCTGGCACGAGGTTTGTATCTGACGATCATAATGCCACGATATTTCATCACCTAAGCAAGGGGCTAGATCAATGACAGTGAGCGTCCATCCCGTCGACGAGGTCCTCCCGACCCCGCGCCTTCTCGCGCTGGGCCTGCAGCATGTGCTGGTGATGTATGCCGGCGCCGTGGCGGTGCCGCTCATCATCGGCCGCGCCCTGAAACTGTCGCCGCAGGAGGTCGCCTTCCTGATCTCCGCCGACCTGTTCGCCTGCGGCCTTGCGACCCTGGTCCAGTGTATCGGCTTTCCCGGCGTCGGCATCCGCCTGCCGGTCATGATGGGCGTCACCTTCGCCTCGGTCGGCCCGATGCTGTCAATGGCCGCCGCTCCGGATATCGGCCTGCTCGGGATCTATGGCTCGGTCATCGCTGCCGGAATCTTCGGCATCGTTGTCGCGCCTTTCATCAGCCGCCTGCTGCCGCTGTTTCCCCCCGTGGTCACCGGCACCATCATCATGGTGATCGGCATCTCCCTGATGCGCGTCGGCATCAACTGGGCGGGTGGCGGAATACCCACCTTCACCAAGATGATCGACGGCGTTCCGCACACCTTCCCCAATCCGGGTTATGGCCAGCTGCAGGGCCTCGGTATCGCGCTGTTCGTGCTGGTCGTGATCCTCGCTCTGATCAAATGGGGCACCGGCTTCCTGGCCAATGTCTCGGTGCTGCTCGGCATCATCGCCGGAGCCATCCTCGCCAGCGTGCTCGGCGTGATGCATTTCGACAAGGTCAGCACCGCTGGCTGGGTCGATATCGTGCTGCCGTTCCATTTCGGCATGCCGCAATTCCACCTCGTCCCGATCGTCACCATGTGCATCGTGATGATCGTCGTCATGATCGAGTCGCTCGGCATGTTCCTGGCGCTCGGCGAGATGACTGATCGGAAAGTCGACAGGGACGCGCTGACCAAGGGCCTGCGCGCTGACGGCGTCGGCACCTTCCTCGGTGGCATCTTCAACACCTTCCCCTACACCTCGTTCTCGCAGAATGTCGGTCTCGTCGGCGTTACCGGCGTGCGCTCGCGCTGGGTGACCATTGCCGGCGGCGGCATCATGCTGGTGCTCGGCCTGTTGCCGAAGATGGCCGCTTTGGTGGAGTCGGTGCCGCAGGTGGTGCTCGGCGGCGCCGGCCTCGTGATGTTCGGCATGGTCGCCGCGACCGGTGCGCGCATCCTCACAGCGGTCGATTTCAAGACCAATCAGCGCAACTTGTTCGTGGTCGCCATCTCGGTCGGCTTCGGCATGATCCCGCTGGTGTCACCGAACTTCTTCAAGAACCTGCCGCACAACCTGCATCCGCTGCTGGAGTCGGGCATCCTGCTCTGCGCGCTGGTCGCGGTGATCCTGAACGCATTCTTCAATGGCGTCAGCAGCGCGGAGACCGCAAAGGCCGAAGCGGCGGGCGTGGCTGCGGCTGCGACGCACTAAGTTAGCGCTGTCCCTCTCCTCACCTGTGGGGAGAGGGACAGCGAGCCAGTGTTACTTCACCTTCGGCTCGAGCCCGCTCGCCACGATCACAGGCGCGGCCTGCTTCGAGGACAGAAACGCGATCAGCGCCTTGCCGGCATCCGGCTGCGGCGCATTGCTCGCAAGCCCTGCAGAGAACACAGTGATCTTCTGCAGCTCCGCCGGCAGCGGGCCGACGATCTCGATGCCCTTGACCGGCTTCAATTCGCTGATCTGCTGAAAGCCGATCTCGGCCTCGCCCCTCGCGACGATCTCGCCCACCGGCGTCGCCGGGATCTTGCGCGCCTTGTCCTTCATGGCGTCGGCAATGCCGAGCTTCTCGAACATCTCCTTGCTGACATACACACCGCTGGCGCTGTCCGAATAGGCCACGGTTCTGGTCTTGAGCAGCGCCACCTTCAGCGTATCCGCCGAGGACAGGTCCGGCTTCGGCGCGCCCTCCTTCACGGCGACGCCGATCGGCGAATCCGCGAGATCGACGCGACTGTCGGCGACTACCTTGCCCTTGCTGACGAGATCGCTCAACGCATAGCCCACCATGATCAGCACATCGGCCGGCTCGCCGCGCGCCAGCCGCATCGGAATCGCCTGCGGCGTCTCGCCCATCGACGGCCCATAGGCCGTGACGACGGTATTACCCGTCGCCTTCTCGAATTGCGGCACCAGTTCCTTGTAGGCCGCCGTAAAACCGCCGGAGATCATCACATGGACTTCGGAGGCGAAGGCGCTGGCTGTAACGATGGATGTGAATGCCGCGACCAGCAGCAGGCGATTAATGCCACGCATGACGTTCTCCCTGATTTTTTTTTGTTTTGTGATGAGACGACCAATTCAGGTCGAATGTAGGATGGGTCGACTTTCTCAGCTCCCGCGATACGTCCCGTAGCTCCACGGCGTCACCAGGAGCGGCACGTGGAGATGGCCTTCGGGTTCATAGACCGAGAACCGCAACGGGATCTCGTCGAGGAACGGCGGATCGGACATCGGCACATTACGTTCGGCAAAATAGCTGCCGACCTTGAAGGTCAGTTCATAACGCCCGATCGGCATCGGCCTGCCGCCGATCAGCGGCACATCGGTGCGGCCGTCGTGATTGGTCAGCGTGCGCGCAATCACGCGGCTGACGCCGAGCTTCGACAATTCGACAAGCTCGACCGAAATCCCCGCTGCAGGCCGACCGCTATGGGTATCCAGCACATGGGTCGAGAGCCGGCCATGCACCTGCAGGCGATCCGGGCCATCGACCAAAAGATCGGTACGCAGCGCAGCTATCTTGCAGATTTCGGCGACCGATGCGGTCACTTCGGCGGCCGGGTCGTTCGGTAACCGCTTCCCGAAATCCGCGAGGATGGAATCCTTGGTGTGGCGGCGGACACAGACGATATAGGGGAAGCCGAACTTCGCTCGATAGGCATTGTTGGCGCGATCAAAGGCCGCATATTCCGCTTCCGACAGCCGATCGAGCCCGACGCTGTTCTGCTCGGCATTGGATTCCGCCGTCAGGAGATCGCCGCGCTGCGTTTTATCGGCAAGGTCCGGATGCGCCTTGATCAGCGCCAGCCGCTGGCCTGACGCTGCTTCTTCCACCACCTTGCGCATCGCGGCGAACAACTGCTTGACGCCCGCGAACGGCCGGCTGTCCGCGGCCTTCTCCGCGATCCACGGCGAATACTCGAAGATATTCGCCAGCGCTGCGACGAATTCCGCTTTGCTGCAGCTGTTGAGTTCGTCGAGCGTCTTCTCTGTCATGACAGGGCTTATCCCAATCCTGGTCTATCCGATGGCACGGGCGTCGGCGGCGAGATGTTTCAGATTGGCGTGCCAGTGCTCGGCGATATCAAGACGCGTCGGCACCCAGACGCACTCGTGGCTCGCGATGTAATCGAGGAACCGCATCAGCGAGGCCGCACGGCCGGGACGACCGACGACGCGGCAATGCAGGCCCACGGTCATCATCTTCGGAGAGGTCGCGCCTTCGGCGTAGAGCACGTCGAACGAATCCTTCAGGTAAGTGAAGAACTCGTCGCCGCCGCCAAACCCCTGCGGATTGACGAAACGCATGTCATTGGCATCGAGCGTATAGGGAATGATGAGCTGCGGTTCGCTGGGTCCCTTGATCCAGTAAGGCAGATCGTCGGCATAGGAATCGCACAGATACTTGAATCCGCCGGCTTCCATCAGCAGGCGAATGGTGTTGATCGAACTGCGGCCGGTGTACCAGCCGGTCGGGCGTGCGCCGGTCGCCTCGGTATGCACGCGGATCGCCTCGGCGATCTCGAAGCGCTCCTCGGGCTCCGACATATCCTTGTGCTCGATCCACTTCAGACTGTGGCTGGCGATATCCCACTTCGCCTCCTGCATCGCTGCGACGATTTCGGGATTGCGCTGCAGGGCTGTGGCCACGCCGAACACGGTGGTCGGCATGTTGCGTTCGGTAAACATCCGCCACAGCCGCCAAAAGCCGGCGCGCGAGCCATATTCGAACATGGATTCGATATTGGCATGGCGCTGGCCCGGCCAGGGCTGCGCACCCAGCACGTCCGAGAGAAACGCTTCGGAGGCGCGATCGCCATGCAGAATGTTGTTCTCGCCGCCCTCTTCGAAATTGACGACGAACTGCACCGCCACGCGCGCGCCGCCCGGCCATTTCGGATCGGGCGGATTGCGGCCGTAGCCACGGAGATCGCGGGGATAGTCGCCTGATGTCATCAGACCATCTCGAAACGAACGGGTTGCGCACCTTTCCAGAGCACGGTCTTGCCCATCTCTTTCAGATTTTCGATATTTGAGGTCAGCGTAATGAAATGGTTGCCGGCAAGCTGGCCCATCTTGCTGGCGAAATGCACGCCGCTATAGGCCAGCAGGATCTCGGTCTCGCTGATGCCACCCGGATACAGGATGATGTGGCCCGGCGCCGGAAAGCTGGTGTGGTTCTCATAGGGCACGCCGAAATCGAGATCGCCAAGCGGCATCCAGACGCCCTCGCCGCTCCAGCGCACATGGATCGCCTGGCTGACGAACGGCATCGCCTTCTTGAAGGCGGCGACGGTCTTGGGGGCATCCTTCTCCTCGAACTTCGCATCGAAGGTGAAGTCGCCGACATGGACTTTGAGCTGGCTCATCCGTGGGATCTCGTAATTGGGGTGACTGAAAAAACGATCTATCCAGATTGCAGCAGGGGGCGAAAGAAGCAAGCCGCAGTTTTCGGCGGTCCAACACCGTCATTCCAGGGCCCTTGTCCTTGCTCGTCATTCCGGGGCGCAAAGGACCGCGAAGCGGGCCGGCGCGAACCCGGAATCCCGGAGTGTTTGGCTCTACGGAGACTCCGACGTTGAGATTCCGGGTTCAGTCTCGTCGCCTTCGGCGCCGGTCCCGCCCCGGAATGACAGTGGGCGAGGAAATGTCATCAAACATTTTTTCCTATTCTCCATTGACACCATCATCATCAGGTTTATATTCCCCTTCGTCCAGCCCCGATGAGAGGGGCGAGCGCGATCGTCACGTTCGCGGGGCTGGATGCGGTGGACGCCGGAGATGCGGCGTTACGCGGTTCATGGGTGACGTCTGTCTTCGGGCAGGACGGATCTGCGCCAGCACTGCCACTGGCAAGGAGAGGGCCAACCTTCGGATGGAAAGACCCTTGGACAGTGTGACGGACGACCAAAGTCAAAACGTGTCCGGCCTATTCGCTTGAGGCTCCCTTCCCATCGCCTTGGGACTTTAATTCGGTGATCGGATCGTTCGCTGAGGCAAAGTGCAAGCAACCGAAAAAACACCGCAGGCGGAACGCTGGGCACTTGCTCGGCGCCTCCGAAAGTCCTGATGCATAACACCATGCGGAAGACCGCATTCGCATCAGGCCCAAGGGTGCAACGGGCACCCGGCGTTCCGCACGCCCTCTTTCAGGAGGGCGGGAATGCGAAACACGACGGCGTCCCCGCGCCGCTAACAACAGGGGTGATAACGCATGTCTGAAGGACAGTGGCTGTTTGAAATTTGAATCCTACAATGATGCGCTGCCGCTATCGTTCATCGCTCAGCGTTGGCTTGAACGTCAGCGGTGCTTCCATCGCACGCTGCCTCGCGCGATCGACGGCCTGTGCAAAATCCTGCGCATCGAACCACGGCTCATCGCGCATCAACGCATCCAGATCCTCATTCCAGATCTGCGACACTTCGATATCGAACTTCATATTGTACTTCTGGCTGACAGCCTGAATTCCGTAGCCGGTAACGGCCCATTGTTTGCCGAGCCAAAACACATCCCGATGCAGCACCACGTCTACGCCCAATCTCGTCCGGTATCGTACAGAGACGAAAAGAACCCCAACCCGATGAGGGTGAGGCTCTACTGAACCGGTCTAGTCCATCAAATTTTAGCAACATCGTCCAGCGTTGAGAACAACGCCGATCTAGATGCGACCATTCTCGTTCGGCGGCTGTGGATGCTGCGCCTTCTGCGCCCGTTCCGCATCGGCCTTGTTGGCCTCGTGGCGTCCGATCACGCACCCAGCAACGACGCCGACCTTGCCATGTCCTGCATAGTGGCCAGCGATTCCGCCAATGATCGCGCCCTTGATACAGCCTTTCGCCTCGGCCGCAACCGATGAAAACGCGAGACCCGCAATCGCAGTGCACAGCAGCAATTTCTTCACGACGAATCTCCCACATGATTGACGTCATACAAGTCGCCACTCCGCATTTCGTTCCATGAGCGGAAATATCGCCGCTCACACTCGCATCCGATTCGTGCCATAGATGTCGCAAATCGTGCCCAGGGACAAAACGACCATGCCAGCACCCAAACCGCCTGCTTTCGAAACGCTGAGTCTGCATGCCGGACAGCATCCGGACGCGATCACCGGCGCGCGCGCCGTGCCGATCTATCAGACCACGTCCTATGTGTTTCAGGATTCGGACCACGCTGCTGCGCTATTCAATCTCGAACGCGCCGGCCACATCTATACGCGCATCTCCAATCCAACCACGGCGGTGCTGGAAGAGCGACTCGCCGCGCTCGAGAACGGCGTCGGCGCAGTGTGCACCGCGTCCGGCATGGCCGCGCTGCATCTCGCCATCGCCACATTGCTCAATTCCGGCGATCACATCGTGGCGTCGTCCTCGCTCTATGGCGGCACCATCAACCTGCTGGCGCACACGCTGCCGCGCTTCGGCATCACCACGAGTTTCGTCAAGCCGCGCGATCTCGACGCCTTCAAGACGGCGATCAAGCCGAACACCAAACTGGTGATCGGCGAAACCATCGGCAATCCCGGCCTCGAAGTGCTCGACATTCCCGCCGTCGCCGACATCGCCCATGCCGCGAAGATCCCGCTGCTGATCGACAATACTTTCGCGACGCCGTTCCTGTCGCGGCCGATCGAGCTCGGCGCCGACATCGTGATGAACTCCGCCACCAAATGGATCGGCGGCCACGGCATCGCCATCGGCGGCGTCATCGTCGATGGTGGCCGCTTCGACTGGCACGCCTCCGGAAAATTCCCGCAACTCACCGAGCCCTATGCCGGCTATCACGGCATTGTCTTCGACGAGCAGTTCGGCAATGCCGCCTTCATCATGCGCGCCCGCACCGAAGGCCTGCGCGATTTCGGCGCGTGTCTCTCGCCGACCAATGCCTTCCAGCTCCTGCAAGGCGTCGAGACGCTCGGCATCCGCATGGAGCGCCATATGGCCAATACACATGCGGTGCTGGCGGCGCTCACGGCCAACAAGGCGGTCGACTGGGTGCTGCATCCGTCGCTGGAGAATCATCCGGACTATGCGCTGGCGAAACGCCTGCTGCCGCGCGGCGCCGGCTCCATCGTCTCCTTCGGCATCAAGGGCGGCCGCAATGCCGGGCGCAAATTCATCGAGGCGCTGAAGCTAACCAGCCATCTTGCCAATGTCGGCGACGCCAAGACACTGGTCATTCATCCCGGAAGCACCACGCATCAGCAGATGGACGCCGAGCAACTCAAGGCCGCCGGCATCGGCGAGGAGCTGATCCGCCTCTCCGTCGGTATCGAAGCCGCCGACGACATCATCGATGACCTCGCGCAGGCGCTGCGCATCTCGCAGAAGGGCTGAGCGATGCAACTCACCGTCAACGGTCACGAGACCTATATCGCGAATGGTGGCCGCACATTCGATCCTTCCCTGCCAGTGGTCGTGATGATCCACGGCGCCGGCTTCGATCACTCGACCTGGGCGCTGCATACGCGCTGGTTCGCGCATCACGGCTTCGCGGTGCTCGCGCCGGATCTGCCCGGCCACGGACGCTCAAAGGGTGAAGCGCTCACGACCATCGCCGATCTCGCCGACTGGACCGCAGCATTGATCGAGGCAGCGGGCGCAAAGACCGCGCGGCTGATCGGCCATTCCATGGGCTCGCTGATCGCGCTGGAGGCCGCCGCACGGCATCCCGGTAAAGTCACGCGCCTCGACCTGATGGGCACGGCAGGAACGATGACCGTCGGCCCGGATCTGTTGAAGGATGCCGAAGCCAATCAGCATTCCGCCATCGACATGGTGTCGATCTGGGGGCTCGGCTTTCGCGCCGAACTCGGCGGCAGCCTCGCGCCGGGGCTGTGGATGCATAGCGGCGCGCAGCGCGTGCTCGAAGCCACAAAGCCGGGCGTGCTGTTCGCCGATCTCAACGCCTGCAATACATACCAGAATGCGCTGACCGCTGCGGCCCAGCTTGATATCCCTGTCACGCTCATCCTCGGCGAGCGGGACATGATGACTCCCGCCAAGGCCGGCAAGACCCTGGCCGCCGCATTGAAAAACGCCCGCACGGTGATTCTACCCGGCACCGGCCACATGATGATGGTCGAACGCCCCGACGACGTGCTCGCCGCGCTACAGATCGCGCAATAGAGTCTGGAACGGGTCGATGGCTGTTGCACCGCGCGGCGCGCTGTGCTTCCTGTCCGGTATTATCGGTGCCTCCGCAAGGAGGTGAAACGGGAATGCGGTGCGGGGAAATATCCCCTATGCCGCGGCTGCCCCCGCAACTGTAAGCGGCCATTCCGGGTCCACAAAGCCACTGAATTTGCATCGCAGATTCGGGAAGGCGGACCGGGAGACCACCGCGAGCCAGGAGACCGGCCGGTAACGAGTTTCACACTCGTTCGACGGTGGGTCGACGGAAGGGGTTAAATGACTATCCGGAATTTGGCCGCAGGCACTGCGGCCGTTGTTGTTCTGTCCTGCTCTCACAGTGCTGCGCATGCGCAGTCCAGTGCCGAGCAGCTCTCTGAAATCGTGGTGACGGCGGACAGAGCGCCCGAACAGCTCAATCGCACTGGCAGTTCGATCAGCGTCGTCTCAGGCGAGACCATTGCGACCAGCAATCCCGGCTCGCTGGTCGATGCGCTGCGCACCGTGCCTGGCCTCGATATCAGCGAAAACGGCGGCCCCGGTGGCACCGCGAATGTGCGCCTGCGCGGCGGCAATACCGGCCAGACCCTGGTGATGATCGACGGCATCCGCGTCAACGATCCCACGGCTGCATCAGGCGACTTCGAATTCGCGATGTTCACGCCCTCGGCCATCGAGCGCATCGAAGTCCTGAAAGGGCCGCAGAGTGCGCTCTACGGATCCGACGCGATGGGCGGCGTAGTCAACATCATTACCAAGAAGGGCTCCGGCCCTGCGCAGGTCAATGTGCGCACGGAAGCCGGCAGCTATGGCACCGTCGTCACACAGGGATCGCTGACCGGCTCCAACGGTCCGTGGTCTTACGCCTTCACCGGTGGCGGCCAGCACAGCAACGGCTTCTCGCGTTACGGCTATCGCATCCCTGCCCTCGAAGCGAAGTTTCCGAATCTCGAAAACGACAGTTTCGATCGCGTCGGTGGCTCGGCGCGCATCGGCTATGACGCCGGTGAAGGCATCCGGCTTGAGTCAGGCATCGTGCAGTCCTTCACACGCGCGGCATACGATGCGGCCAGCGGCACATATCCAGACACGGGATCGTCCACTGACCGCCTCCTGCAAACAGTCTACGGCCGCGTTGGCATTGACTCCTTTGGTGGTGTGTTGACGCACAACGTAACTGTGTCGAACACCCATACCGAGCGCTCGTTCACCGAGCTCAGCTATCCACTCAGTATGCGGCCGCCGCCGGGCGCGACCGCGAGGATCTTGGATTACTGGGGCAACAGTCTCGGCGCAGAATACCAAGCGACGCTGAAACTTGGCGCTTTCGGCTCGCTGATCTACGGTGCCAAGACCCAGAGCGAAACGGCACAGACTTTCACCACGGGCATTCTTCCGACACCGGCTGCAATGACCTCCACATTGTCGAAACGGCAGGACACAAATTCGGTGTTCGCGTTGTGGTCAGTCCCGATCGGAGAGCGGCTGAACATCACCCTCGGCGGGCGCGTAGATGACGTCGTCGATGTCGCTCGCTTCGAGACGTGGCGCGCGACTGCCGCCTACAACATCACAGAGACCGGGACCAAATTTCACGCCAGCGCTGGAACAGGCGCCAAGGCACCAACTCTGTTCCAGCTCTACTCACAGGCCAACGGCACCCCGTCGCTTTCCCCTGAAACGAACTTTGGCTACGATGCTGGTGTCGATCAGAGCCTGTTCAACGGTCGCGTGGTCCTTTCGGTCACAGGCTTCGCAACCGACTACAGCAATCTGATCAACTTTGTATCGTTTACACCTAGTGCATGCGCCGCTGGCCAGACGACCGGCTGCTATAACAATGTCGCGCGCGCCGAGACCAGCGGTCTCGAAGTGGGCGGCAATGTCGATGTCATCCCGGGCTTGGTAAAATTCAACGTGGCCTACACCTACCTGCACGCCCAAGACGTCGGCAATGATACCGTGCTGGCACGCCGGCCAAAGAACGCTGCCCGATTTGCGCTCACGATCACGCCGACCGACAGGTGGATGATCGAGCCGCGCGTGACGACGTTCTCCAAGCGCTTCAGCAGCGCCAATCAGGTCGGTCAGGTCGATGCCTATACGCGCGTCGATCTCTATACCGAGTACAAGATCGATGCGAACTGGAAGGTCTTCGCCCGCGGCGAGAACATCCTGAATGAGCATTACCAGGAAGTGCTGAACTTCGGCACCACGGGACCTGCAGCTTACGCAGGCTTTAACACCACATGGTAACCACAGCGCCAGCAGCACGCCGCCGGACGATCGCGACCATCGCGCTCGTCGGTCTCGTGACGCTGCTGGCACTGGGCTCGCTCGGCACAGGACCTGTCAAACTCTCGCCGCTGACGGTGCTCGATGCATTGTTCGGCGGCGGCAGCGACGTGCAGCAGATCATCGTGCGCGAAATCCGCCTGCCCCGCGCTATCCTGGCACTGGCGATCGGCGCGATCCTCGGCCTGTCGGGCGCCGCGCTGCAGGGCCTGCTGCGCAATCCCCTCGCCTCGCCTTCGCTGTTTGGCGCACCGCAATCGGCAGCCTTCGGTGCCGTGCTGATGATCTCGCTCGGCTGGGCCGATGTCCGCTCGTGGGCCCTGCCGGTTGCCGGCATCACCATGGCATTTCTCTCTGTCTTCGTGCTGCTCGGCATCGCCGGCCGCAATGCGGGCCTGCTGCTGCTGATCCTCGCGGGTCTCGCAATCTCCAGCCTGGCAGGCGCCGCAACGGCGCTGGTGATGAACCTGTCGCCCAATCCCTTCGCTGCGCTCGAAATTGCGTTCTGGCTGCTCGGCTCGCTGGAAGACCGCAGCTTCCGTCACGTCACGCTGGCACTGCCATTCATTGTCGCCGGCGCAATCATTCTGATGAGCCAGCGTTCGGCCTTCCGTGCATTGAGCCTTGGCGAAGAAACCGCACAGAGCCTCGGCGTCAATGTGAGCCGTCTGCGCCTGCTGGTGATCCTTGGCGTCGCGCTCGGCGTTGGCGGCGCTGTCGCAGTCACAGGCACGATCGGCTTCATCGGTCTCATCGCACCGCATCTGATGCGCCCGATCATCGGTCACGATCCCGCACGATTGCTGATCCCGAGTGCGCTCACCGGCTCGGCGCTGCTGCTCGCCGCCGATATCGCCGTGCGTATCATCCCGTCGACCACCGATATCAAGGTCGGCGTGCTGACCTCGATCATCGGCGTGCCGTTCTTCCTCTATCTCATCATGCGCGAGCGTCGCGCTCTGGGCGGAGGCGTCGCATGAGCGATCAGGCGCTGCTCACCGCAAGCAATCTGAACGTCACGCTCTCCGGACGCGAGGTGCTGCACGATGTCTCGCTCTCGCTACACCGACAGCACCTCGTCGCCCTGGTCGGCCCGAACGGCGCCGGCAAGACAACGCTGCTGCGCGCATTGGCGGGATTGCAGTCGTCCACCGGCGCGATCCATGTCGCAGGCCATACACTGGCGTCCTTGTCGCTACGCGAGCGCGCAAAGCGCTTCGGCTATCTGCCGCAAGGCCATGTCGTGCATTGGCCGCTCGACGTGAAGGACGTGGTCGCTCTTGGCCGCTATCCGCATGGCGCGACCGATCCGGCGCGACTGACATCATCGGACAGGGCTGCGGTCGAGCGCGCGATGCAGGCCACCGACATCGTCGCCTTTGCCGATCGGCGTGTGACCGAACTCTCCGGCGGCGAACGCAGCCGCGTCGCGCTCGCACGCGTCCTCGCTGTCGAGGCACCGATCGTGCTGGCGGATGAACCGACCGCATCGCTCGATCCGCGTTACCAGATCGACGTCATAACAAATCTGCGCGACATCGCCGACAGCGGCGTGCTGGTGATCGTGGTGACACACGATCTCGGCCTCGCCGCGCGTTTCGCCGATACGGTGCTGGTGATGTCCGATGGGCGCCTCGCAGCACAAGGCGCACCGCAACAGGCGCTGTCCGATGACATCGTCGCCAATGTGTTCCGCATCAGCACCTATCGCGCCGAACACCGGAACGAAACGATCATCCTGCCTTGGGCGGGAGTCTGAGCGATGTGGCGGCTATTTCGCCAGCGCGGAAGCAAGCCGGCTCAGAGCGGCCGCATCGGGGGGCAAGCCGAAGCGCAGCAGCTCGTGGCTCCAGTCGAAGTGGCGACACCAGATCTGCTGCCGGGCCAATGCGGCATGCCATTTCAGGGCGTCGGCATGTCGCGCCAGCCTGTACAGCGGCGTGCCGCCGACAATCTCGAAACCGGCATCGGCCAACACATTGTCAAGCTTGATACCCTGGGCGACCAGCGCGACGCGAGTCTGTGTGGCCCAGCGCTCGTCGCGCAAAGCGGCCGCGCCGATGACCTGCGCCGGTCCGGAACACGCCCATGGGCCGATGGCAGTCGCGATACGCTGCGCGATCAGCGGAGCCGCGAGCGCGAAGCCGAGACGCAGGCCCGCGAGGCCATAGAATTTCCCGAACGAGCGCAGGATCACCACCGGCAACGTTGCGCACAGATCGACCGCGCTGATCGCGGGATCGATATCGGCGAAAGCCTCATCGATCACCAGCCAGCCGCCGCGCCGTTGCAGAATCTCGGCAACATCGGCGAGTTCATCGCGCGTGGCGATACGCCCGTCGGGATTGTTTGGATTGACGATCACGACATGCCTGGCATGATCAGGCAACGCGCTGAGGCTGCCGATCACGCCAACCTCATGTCCGCCGGCGCGCCAGGCCGCGACATGCTCGTTATAGGTCGGCCCGACGATAGCAACGGCTCCAGGCGCGGCGAGATGCGGCAGCCACTGGATCAGCGCCTGCGTACCGGCAGCGGCAACGGGATCCACGCCACCGGGCACGTGGTAAGCGCCGCGCGCAGCGGACAGCAGCACCTGTTCGTCGGCACGCGTCGGCAGGCGTTCCCAAAGATGGCTCGGCAGGTTGGCAGGAATAGGCCACGGCCATGGATTGATCCCGGTCGAGAGATCGATCCATTGGTCCGGCGCGCCGCCGAATTCCGCCATCGCCTGCGTAAGATCGCCACCATGTTTCATGCGTGTGTCATGCCATTTTCCAGCGTCAAGCGCGAGGGGTTACGTAACGTGCTGATGGCTGCAGCGTTACTCGGCAGCATCTGCGCATCAGCTCCCGCACATACAGCCGAGCAGCCGCGCATCGCGTCGATCAATCTCTGCACCGACCAGCTGCTCGCCACCCTTGCCGACCCCGAACAGATCCTTGGCCTCAGTCCCTATGCACGCGATCCCGCGCGATCCTGGGACGCGACAAAGGCTGCGCAATTTCCGCGGCTGTCCGGCGAAGCCGAGGACGTGCTGGTTCTCAAGCCCGATATCGTCGTGGCAGGCCGGTATACCAAACGCGCGACGCGCGAATTGTTGAAGGACAAAGGTCTGCGCGTGGCCGAGTTCGATCCAGCGCGCTCATTCGAGGACGTGAAAAAGCAACTGCGCCAGATGGGTGCCCTGGTGAAGCACCCGGACCGCGCCGATGTGGAGATCGCAAAACTCGATGCTGCGATGGCGCATGCGCGGGAAGCGGCGCGGCGCAAGCCATTTCGCGTTCTCGCGGTCTCGCGCCGTGGCTGGGTATCCGGCGGAGACAATCTTACGACATCACTGCTCTCGGCGGCCGGCCTGATAAATGCTGGCGGTGAGCTTGGTCTCAAGGCCGGTGGTTATGCCTCGCTGGAAGCGATCGTCAGTCTGAAGCCGGATTTTCTGCTGGTGACCGACAGCAACGATTATGCCGAAGACGAAGGCCGCGCCTTCCTGCTGCATCCGGCGCTGGAGAAATTCTATCCACCGTCCAAACGTATCGTGATTCCGGAAAAGCTCACTGTTTGCGGAGGCCCCACTCTGGCGCAGGCTCTGGATCGCCTCGCCACAGAACTCCAGCGCGTTGATCGCTGATGCTGGCCTCGGATGACACGCTCTACATCGTCATCGCGGCTCTCGCCTTCGATGCTGTGATCGGCGATCCTGACTGGCTGTGGCGACGCGCACCGCATCCGGTCGTTTGGATCGGCCATGTCATCGGATATCTGGAAAACCAGTTCAACCGGGAGAGCTGGTCACGTGCCAGGCGCAAGGCCATGGGTATCGTGACCGTGATCTTGCTGGTCGGCAGCGCTATTGCCATCGGCGGCGCGCTCGAAGACCTATTTGAGCCGAGTCTGTTCGGAGTTCTGGTAAAGGGCCTGATCGCCTCCGTGCTGATCGCGCAACGCAGCCTGTATCAGCATGTGGCCCGCGTCTATCGTGCCTTTACTGACGGCGGCTTGCCTGCAGCGCGACAGGCCGTCGCGATGATCGTCGGCCGCGATCCTGAGCGTCTCGACGAATCCGGCGTCGCACGCGCCGCCATCGAATCCACCGCCGAGAATTTCTCCGATGGTATTGTCGCTCCGGTGTTCTGGCTGGCGTTGCTGGGGCTGCCCGGCCTGATCGCCTATAAGGCCATCAACACCGCCGACTCCATGATCGGTCATCGCAGCGTGCGGTATCAGGATTTCGGCTGGGCGGCGGCGCGGCTCGACGATCTCGTCAATCTAATCCCGGCACGGCTGGCGGGATTACTAGTCGCGCTCGCTGCGCCGGTCGCACGCGGATCGATCATCTCGTCATTGAAGATCATGACGCGCGACGCCGGAAAACACCGCTCGCCCAATGCCGGCTGGCCGGAAAGTGCCATGGCTGGAGCGCTCGGGATCGCAATAGCCGGACCGCGCGTCTATGCCGAGGGCGCTGTCAACGATCCCTATCTCAATGCCGAAGGACGCGCGGCTGAGCCCGATGACATCGGCCGGGCGCTTCGCGTGTTCGTCGCAGCCTGCGTCTTGCAGGCGGTGATCTATGCGGCGCTGGCGCTATTGCTCTAACGGCTGCGGGCGATCTCGATCAGCCGATCGATATCAAGATGCTTTTCGCAATGATCGGCCAACGCATCGAGCGCAACTTCGATCTGCGCATCATAGGCCAGCGACGAGGCAATGCCGAGATTGGCCAGCCACGCCTTGCGGAATGCATCGCCCGTGAACAGGCCGTGGACATAAGTGCCCTGCACGCGTCCATCGACAGAAGCGGCACCATCAGGCCGTCCATCGATCATCACCAGCGGCCGCGCGCAGTCGACACCTTCGCTACGACCGAGATGGATTTCATAGCCTTCAATCGCGGCGCCAGTCGCGCAATGCGTACCGGTGACCAGCGTCGTGGATTTATCCGCGCTCATCAGCGTCGCGATATCGAGCAGGCCGAGGCCATCGACCGACCCGGGCGAACCATCGACACCATCGGGATCGGCGATCGTCTTACCCAGCATCTGGTAGCCTCCGCACAGGCCGAGCACATGGCCGCCGCGGCGCACATGCGCCTTGATGTCGATGTCCCAGCCCTGCGCACGCAGGAAGGCGAGATCGCCGATGGTCGACTTGCTGCCGGGAATGACGACCACGTCAGTATTGCCCGGGATGGCTTCGCCCGGCCGCACGAAGACAAGCTTCACGCCGGGCTCCATGCCGAGCGGGTCGAGATCGTCGAAATTGGCAATCCGCGCCAGAACGGGCACCGCGATGATGCGCGTTGATGAAGACGCATGGGTGCGATCGAGATCGACAGCATCTTCGGCCGGCAGGAAGGCAGCTTGCGGCAGCCATGGCAACACGCCGATGGATGGCCAACCCGTCAGCCGCGTGATTGCCTTAAGGCCGTTGTCGAACAGGCTGGGATCGCCGCGAAATTTGTTGACAATGAAGCCGTGGATGCGCGCGCGCTCTTCGGCCTCAAGCACCAGATGCGTGCCGGCCAGGCTCGCAATGACACCGCCACGATCGATATCGCCGGCGAGCACCACGGGGATGTTGGCTGCCGCTGCGAAGCCCATATTGGCGATGTCGCCAGCGCGCAGATTGATCTCCGCGGGACTGCCGGCGCCTTCGACGAGAACGATGTCAGCCTGATCGGCCAGCAGCGAGAAACTTTCAAGCACCGCTGGTAGGAGTGCAGCTTTCTTCTCCAGATAGCTCTTCGCCCGCAGCGTGCCCCAGCGCCGACCCTGCACGATGACCTGCGCACCGGTATCGGTCTCGGGCTTCAACAACACTGGGTTCATATGCACACTCGGCGGCAGCTTCGCCGCGCGAGCCTGCACCGCCTGCGCGCGGCCGATCTCGCCGCCGTCCATGGCCACCGCTGCATTGTTCGACATGTTCTGCGGCTTGAACGGTGCCACCTTCAAGCCACGCCGCACCAGCGCCCGCGCGAGGCCAGCGACGATCGTCGACTTGCCGGCATTGGAGCCGGTCGCCTGGATCATCAGCGCGGGCGTGGTGAGGTTCATATGTTTTCTTTCATGAGCATGATCTTTTCCGAAAACCGGCGCCCACTTTTCGGAATCATGCTCTAGAACTCGATGCCCTTTTGGCCCTTGATGCCGGCGCGGAACGGATGCTTGATCAGCGTCATCTCGGTGACCAGATCGGCCATCTCGATCAGCTCGGGCTTGGCGTTCCGGCCAGTGATAACCACGTGCTTGTCGGCCGGCTTCTCGTCGCGGAGGAAAGTCAGAACCTCGTTGAGATCGAGATAGTCGTAACGCAGAACGATATTGAGCTCATCGAGCAGCACCAGACGATGGCGGTCGTCGCGCATCATTTCCTTGGCGCGCTCCCAGCCGGCGGTCGCTGCAGCAATATCGCGCTCGCGGTCCTGGGTGATCCAGGTAAAGCCCTCGCCCATGATGTGCAGCGTGACGAGATCCGGGAAGGTCTTCAGCAGCCGCGCTTCGCCAGTGTCCCATTCCGGTGACTTGGTGAATTGCACGATGCCGACCGGATAGCCGTGACCGATATGGCGGAACACCATGCCGAGCGCTGCCGAGGTCTTGCCCTTGCCGGTGCCGGTATGGACGATCAAGAGGCCCTTCTCGCCGACCTTGGTCGCCATGATCTTGTCCTTCGCTGCCTTGTGCTTGGCGGCCTTGATCTTGTGGCGGGCATTTTCTTCGTCGTCGTGGGCGAGTTCGGTCATGCGATTTCCTTTGCGATCTCTTGATGTGCCTGCGGCAGAAGTTCGGCGATTAGATCGGCAGCGCGGTTGGAACGCGGCGTCCACAGATCCCGGCGGATGGCTTCCGCAAAGCGCGCCGCCGTCTCGCGCAGCGCCGCTGGATTGGCGGAAGCCATGAAGCCTCGAACTTCGTCATTTTCCAAATAGGAGGCGAACAGCTGATCGAAATGGTGATTGGCGACCGCATTGGTAGAGGCCGCAAAACCGAACAGATAATCAACCGTGGCCGCGATCTCGAACGCGCCTTTGTAGCCGTGACGCATGACGCCGGCGATCCATTTCGGATTGGCGCCGCGACCGCGCACCACGCGCGAGATCTCATGTGCCAGTGGCCGCGCGATCGGCGCTTCCGGCCGCGACGTATCGATATGGGCGATGCGCGGCGCCGAGCCACGCAGCGTCTGCACTGTCGCCGCAAGGCCGCCGATGAACTGGTAATAGTCGTCAGAATCCAGAATATCGTGCTCGCGGTTGTCCTGCGCCTGCGCGACGAGATCGATGCCCTTCAGCCGCTCGGCAAATTCACCGCGCGCATCCTCGCCGTCGATTCCGCTGCCGTAGGCATAGCCGCCCCAATCGAGATAGACGTCGGAAATGTCAGCGCGGTTACTCCAGCCGCCTTCATCCATCAACGCCTGCAGGCCCGCGCCATATGCGCCGGGCTTGGAGCCGAACACACGGCGCGTCGCCTGTCGCCGCGCGATCTCGCAGGTCATGCCGCCAGCTTCGAGCGTGCGGGCACGCGCGCGGACGTTGGCCGCGATGGGATTGGCGTCATCGGGTTCATCGAGTGCGGCCACGGCACTCACGGCAGAGCCGATGATATCCATCTGGGTCGGGAATGCATCGCGGAACAGGCCGGAGACACGGAAGGTCACATCGACGCGCGGGCGTTTCAGCTCAGACAGCGGCGTGATCGCAAAGCCAGTGACACGGCCGGAGGTTTCCTCCCACAACGGCCGGGCGCCGATCAGCGCCAGCGCCTGCGCGACATCGTCACCGCCAGTGCGCATATTGGCCGTGCCCCAGGCCGACAGCGCGATCGCGCGCGGCCATTCGCCGGCCTCCTGCCAATAGGATTCGACGAGCCGTTCTGCCGCAAGTTGCCCGATGCGCCATGCGGATGGCGTCGGCACAGCGCGGACATCAACCGCGAAGAAGTTACGCCCGGTCGGCAACACATCGGGGCGTCCACGCGTTGGCGCGCCAGATGGACCAGGCCGCACGAACTGACCGTCGAGGCCTTTGAGGAATGCGGCCGTCTCGGCGCCACCGCAGGCATCGATGGCGGGTCGCAGCTTCGTATCGATCCATCCAAGCACTACGGCGGTGCGCGTCCAGGCGGGATCGCACGGTAGCTTGCCTGACACGAGTTGCAGCGCCAGTCCTTCGATGCGCTCAACGGTATCACCTGTGGTGCGCCACACTGCATCGCTGACATCGGCAAGAATGCCGGGGCGCGGGCCCAGATAGTCATCGGCCATATCACGGGTGAGCGGATCGAACGTGCCAAGACCGAGATCGGCGGCCAATACGCGATGCAAAGACGCATCCTGCGGCTTGATGTCCGAGCGCGGCAGGCGCGCGATGGACACCAGGAGATCATTGCGCTGTGCGTCCTCGGGCACGCGGCCGAAAATGTGCAGTCCGTCGCGGATCTGCATCTCCTTGAGATCGCAGAGATGGGCGTCCAGCGCGCGTAGCGCCTCGCCGGTCGGTGTGTCGCGGGTGACATTAACGTCGGCATCGATCTGCTGCGCGCGGGCGAGTGACAGAATGTCCTCGGCGATCACTGCGGCGCGCTTGGGATCGAGATCGGTCGCCATGGCATATTCGTCGACTAGGTTCTCCAGCCGCGCCAGATCGTCGTGCAATTCGGCCCGCGTCATCGGTGGTGTCAGGTGATCGATGATCACGGCGGAGGCACGGCGCTTTGCCTGAATGCCCTCGCCGGGATCGTTGACGATGAACGGATAGAGATGCGGCAGCGGACCAAGTACGGCATCGGGTAAACAATCGGCCGACAGGCCTGCGCTTTTACCCGGCAGCCATTCGAGATTGCCGTGCTTGCCGAGATGCACCACCGCATGCGCATCAAAGTCGCGGCGCAGCCAGAGATAAAAGGCGAGATAGTGATGCGGCGGCACCAGATCGGGATCGTGATAGGTGCTCTTCGGATCGATATTGTAACCGCGTGCCGGCTGCACACCGACGGTGATGTTGCCGAAACGATGCAGGCCAAGGCGGAAGGCGCCATCGACGACATGCGGATCGCTCGCAGCTTTGCCCCAGCGCGACTCAATAGCGACCTGCACATTGGCCGGCAGCGTCGCAAAAGCCGCACTATAATCAGCTAGCGACCACGTCACGCCACCGCTTCGCTCCGCGCGACCGACAAGCGCATTCGTTGGACCCTGCTGCAACAGCTGCATCATGGCGGTCGTCATATCGGGCGCGTCACCCGTGATGTATCCGGCTTCGGCCATGGCGGCGATCACATCGATCAGGCTCTGCGGCGTATCGAGGCCAACGCCGTTGGCAAGACGGCCATCGCGGTTGGGATAATTCGCAAGGATCAGTGCGACGCGACGTTCGCTCGCTGACGAACGACGCAAGCGCACCCAGGCCTTTGCGAGATCGGCCGTGGCATCGACGCGATCCTGCACCGGCTGCAGTGTCGTCGGCGCGAAGCCGCCGTCGCTTGTGCCGCGTTCCTTGAAGGCGATGGCATTGGCGAAGATGCGCCCGTCGACTTCCGGCAGCACCACATGCATCGCCAGATCACGCGGTGTCAGGCCACGGGTCGACGCTTCCCAGCTGGCGCGCGAGATGCCGGCCTGGGCGACCTGCAGAATCGGACAGCCCGACGCCGACAATACACCGGCATCGTCATGCGCGGTTGCCGTCGCGAAGGCCGTCGCGTTGATGATGATATCGGGCGGATAGGCTGCCAGCGCAGCCCGCAGGAACGCGGCGGAGCGCTCGTCTTTCAGGCTGGTGACATAGAGGCAAACCGCATTGAGGCCGCGCGCGTCGAGCGACAGACGCAATGCATCGATTGCCGCCGTATCGCCTCCGGCGACCAGCGCGCGATAGAAGATCACGATGGCATTGGGGCGATTATCCGTCACAGGCTCGCTCGGCCAGAAGCCGGCTGACGGCATCGGTCGTGCCGCAGGTGGCTCCTCACCGTGACCGATCAAATGCGCGGCATAGCGCAGTGCCAGCTGCGCGTTGTCGACACCGCCCTCGCTGCAATAGCGCCACAACGCATGGGTTTCGTCGCTGCTGACCGTGCCGCGGGCGGCCAGTTCGGCATTCCAGTCCATCTCGCCGGGCAGGCAGGCGAACTTGCTACCGCGGTTCAGCGCGTCGCTGCGCAGGCTCTCCACGCCATGGGGCCAATAGCTGATGCCGCCGAGCATGCGCAGCATCACTATCTTCGCCTTGGCCAGCGTACGCTCGACATAGAGATCGACCGATGCGGGATGACCGAGCGCCAGCATGTTGGTGAGGCGCACGCTCGGGAAATCAGCGGGCAGTGCCGCATGCGCCGCATTGAACGCCGCCAGATCGCTGTCCGCCGCCGACAGCACGACGATGTCGGCAGTGTCCTGCCCGAGATCGCGGGCGACGTCGCCGTCGTCAATACTGCCGGAGGTATCGAGCTTCAGATGCATGCGGGTGAACCTGCGTTACCCGGCGAGTGCCTTTCGCACCGCGTCGCCGTCGAATCCCTTGAGGCCGATGACCACCAGATGCTCGGCCTGCGTCACGTCCGGCCGGGCGAAGGCGAGTTCAACGCGGGCGCCGACGGCCTGCACGACGATCGGAGCGGATTTATCGGCAATGCGGGCATGGCCCTTCACACGGAGGACGCCGTCGAGGCCAAGCGCGTCGCTGATCCGCGCGCGCATCGCGTCGATGCTGGTCGCAGCGGTCGGTTTAACGACGATGCTGTCGAAATCGTCATGGTCGTGTTCTTCTTCCTCGCCGTGATGACCGACGCGCACGGCCATGTCGTCCTCGGCAGCGGCATTGAGGCCGATCAATACCGATGGCGCGAGATCACCCTTGGAGCGCACGATGCTGACACCGGGGCGCAGCACAGCCTTCAGCTTGGCTTCGATCTCGGCGAGCTTTTCCGGGGCGACGAGATCGCTCTTCGAGAGCACCACGAGATCGGCGCAAGCGAGCTGGTCCTCGAATACTTCCTCGATGGGATCGTCGTGCTCGATACCCTCGTCCCTGGCGCGTTGCTCGGCAACGGCATCTTCGTCCAGCGTCACGCGCCCCTCGGACAAAGCCAGCGCATCGACGATGGTAACGACGCCATCGACAGTGGCGCGGGTCTTTACCGCGGGCCACGCGAAGGCCTTCAGCAGCGGCTGCGGTAGCGCCAAACCGGACGTCTCGATGACGATGGCGTCGAGCGGACGTTCACGAGACAGCAGCTTGTCCATGGTCGGCACGAAATCGTCAGCGACCGTGCAGCAGATGCAGCCATTGGTGAGCTCGACGATATCGCCAGGCGCGCAGGCCTTTGCCGCGCATTCCTCGACAAGACCGCCATCGAAGCCGGCATCGCCGAATTCATTGACGATCACGGCGATGCGGCGGCCATCGGCCTGGGTCAGCAGCGAGCGCAGCAGCGTGGTCTTGCCGGCGCCGAGGAATCCGGTGAGGACGGTGACGGGAACGCGGGACATTCAATTCTCCTGGGAACGCTTGAGCCAGAGCGGAAGCCCGGCTGCAATGAAAGCAACATTCGGCACGGCGGCCGCGATGATCTGGTTGAGCCGGCCCTGCGCATCGCGAAAGGCGCGGCCGAGCGGTGTCTCCGGCACGAGGCCGAGGCCAACTTCGTTGGACACGAAAACGATCGGATAACGCGACACATCGAGAAAACGCACAAGGCGCTTGGCCTCGATCTCCGGATCGCGCTCGGCAAACATTAGATTCGACAGCCACAGTGTCAGGCAATCCACCAGCACGACGCGGCCGACCGTCGCCTCGCGCGTCAGGGCATCGACCAGCGCCAGCGGCTCTTCCACCGTGATCCAGCCTTCACCGCGCTGCTTGCGATGCTGCGCGATGCGGACATGCATCTCGTCGTCACCGGCCGTTGCGGTCGCCAGATAGATCT
Organism: Tardiphaga sp. 813_E8_N1_3; assembly: GCF_051811025.1. Classification (NCBI taxonomy): domain Bacteria; kingdom Pseudomonadati; phylum Pseudomonadota; class Alphaproteobacteria; order Hyphomicrobiales; family Nitrobacteraceae; genus Tardiphaga; species Tardiphaga sp. 813_E8_N1_3. The sequence continues at coordinate 1,400,623 of NZ_JBPWQE010000001.1, read as the reverse complement.
TCGTCAAGCCGATGCTGTTGACCAGCGCCTCGGCGAAGGACGACTTGCCGGACCGCGCACCGCCCAGCACCAATGTCGTTGTCGCGGCGGTCATTTCGGAGCACGCCCGTCTTCAGGCGACCAACGCATCGGTGGCACGCGCGCGACCATACCCTTCCGCAGCACCTCGGCGCGCTCGCGCCAAGGCACCAGGCCGTAGTCGGATTTCTGATAGGACTCCACGAAGGACACCAACGCCGCGCTGCCGCTGTCGGTCTGCAGATCACCGAACAAAAATGTGTAGCCGTCAGGACTCGTCACCGCGACCGTCGCCGGTCGCTTGCAGACGCTGAGGCACTGCACCGGACGCACCATCACGGCGCCATCGCCGAGCGCGGCCTTCACCGCATCGAACATGTCCGGCCCGATGATCGTGCCAGTTTCGGCGGCCTTGCAGCTGATGCACACGCTCACGACAACGGGACCAGCCGGCACGGAGCGCGGCGGTTCGACCGAAATTTGTTCGCCAGAGATATCGGCGCTGTCGTGATCCATGACATGCTCAGTTCACGCCCTCACGGGCTTACGAGCTTTGTTGGATCGCGCCGACAGCATTGCCGTCGGTTCGCTCCCGTCCGGTGCACCCCGCCCCGACGACGCCTCCAAAGCACAGTTCGTGATGGCAGGTCTCCTGGCTTGCGAGTCAAAGCCTGTTGCCGCCTTCCCAAGAATTCTGAAGAATTCCCAGTGGCACCGGCGCGGGCTCGTCGCTTACAGTTGCGGGGGCAGCGCCGGCCTCAAACCGGCTTCCCTATTCACCTTCCACGCGGAAGGACCATCGCAAAAGACGCTATCTGCCGGGTGCGCCGGGGTCAACCGCGCCGACGGACTGTCGCCCGGACCTGTTGACCTTGCAGGTCGTCTTGCGTCAGTTAGGCCGCGAAAAGGAACCTCATGTCCGCCCATTCCCAGCCCTTGTGGCAGCCGCCCGCCATTGCGCCTGTTGACCCGCAGATCGCGGCAGGCATCCGTGCCGTCATCGACGGCAAGGCCAAGCCGCCGGGATCGCTGGGGAGAATCGAGGACCTGGCGCTGCAGCTCGGCATGATCCGGCATCCTGGCGAACCGCGCGGCGACAATGCCGTGCTGCTGGTATTTGCCGGGGATCACGGACTCGTGGCCGAAGGCGTGTCGCAATATCCGTCGGCCGTCACGGTCGCGATGGTGATGACCTATCTGGCCGGCCGCGCCACGGCCAATGCCTTCGCCACGGCCAACAACATCGACGTCCGCGTGATCGACATCGGCGTCGCTGCGGAACTGCCTGTGCATCCGAAGCTGATCGACGCCAAGGTCCGCATGGGCACAGCCAACGCCGCGCGCGAGCCAGCGATGACGGCAGAGCACGCAGCCGATGCGCTGACGCGCGGTTTCAGAATCGCGGTTGGCGAGATCAAGGCTGGCGCCGACATCATCGCGCTCGGCGAGATGGGAATTGGCAACACGGCCTCCTCGGCATTGGTGGTTCATCGACTCGCACCGGCACCACTGGATGATTGTATCGGTGTTGGCGCCGGGCAGGATGACGCTGGCATGGCGCGCAAGCGCGCGGCGATCACGAAAGCGGCAGCGCGCAGCGCCGCAACGGCGCCGCTGGATGTGCTGGCTGAATTCGGCGGACTGGAAATCGCGGGCATGGCCGGAGCGATCCTCGGCGCAGCTTCGCAACGGCGGCCGGTGATCATCGACGGCTTCATCTCCAGCGCTGCGGCATTGCTCGCCGTTCGTCTGTGCTCGGCTGCACGCGACTATTGCGTCTTCGCGCACCGTTCGGCCGAACGCGGCCACGATATCGTACTCGATGCGCTCGATGCCAAGCCGCTACTCGATCTCGGCTTGCGGCTCGGCGAAGGCACCGGCGCGCTGCTTGCGGTGCCGGTGGTCCGTGCCGCCGCGCGCATGCTGACCGATGTTGCGAGCCTCGACGACGTGCTGGCCGGAAAGATCTAGATGAGACTGGATCCGCATCTTTTGAATGCGATCCGTTTCCTGACGGTGCTGCCGGTACCGGAAACTGTCGACGCGCAGGAAGCTGACTGGCTTGCGCGTGCAATGAAGTATTTTCCGATCGTCGGTGCCGGCATTGGGACCTCCTCCGCGATTGTGTTTCTTGTTGCCAGCGAATTCTGGTCACCGCTGATCGCGGCTTTGCTGGCGGTTACAACAAGCATCGTCATCACCAGCGCGCTGCACGAGGATGGCCTGGCCGACACCGCCGACAGTTTTGGTGGCGGCTGGACTGTCGAAAAGCGTCTTGCAATCATGAAGGACAGCCGCATCGGTAGCTATGGGGCACTGGCACTCGGCCTCGGCGTAGCGCTCCGCGTCGCGGCGCTCGCCATATTGCCGGCTTGGGCAGGTGCGGCGGCGCTGATCGCCGTCCACGCCGCAGCACGCGCCATGCCGGCCCTTGTGATGAACCGCCTGCCCTATGGCGGCGATGCCAGTGCGATGAAGGTCACTTATGCCGAAGCGCCCGTGCGGTTTGAGGAATCGTTGTTTGCACTTGTTGTCGTCGTGCTTGCGGCGATCCCGCTTGCGATCGTCTCGGTTGCCTCGTTTTTTGCGGGTCTTCTGCTCGGCGCAGTGCTTGCCGCGCTGCTCGCACTCTGGTCGCGTCGTCTGATCGGTGGCTACACCGGCGACGTGCTCGGCGCCGTCGAGCAATTATTCGAGATCGGCTTTCTGCTCGGCGTGGCAGCGCTGATCAAATAGGCCAGTTCAACGGCAATCGATAAGGCTCACCTTCAAAAGCATCCGCGCCGCGGCCGATGCGTGCGATGGATTCGATCATACGTCCCTCGCGGCCAAGCTGTTCGTCAGCCAATTGCACCATCAATTTGTTCGGCGTCACATAGGGCGAACGTTTGCGTAGTTCATCTGCAATCGCCATCTCATAGCCAAGATTGCGATCGCAGGCGATGGCGTAAGCTGCAGCGCTGGAACGGCTGATACCTGCCCAGCAGTGAATGAGCATCGGGCGATCAGCGATGCTGCCGCGGCCGAATTGAAGAATGGTATCCACGACGTCGGCATCGGGCGCGATCAGGTCCGGCGTCGCTTCGACGATATCGTGAAAGGTTAGCTCCACATGCCGCTCACGCGCCAACCCGCTCCAGTCGCGCTTGCTCGATGTGGGCGACAGAAGGGTCAGCAGATCGAAGGACGGCAGCGATTTTGCCACGGCAGCAAGGCCTCCAAGCGAGCTCACATAGATCATTCGAACACCCTGCTCGCTGTTGTCATGTCCTTCCTCTCACCCACGGCGAATGGACCTTCTTCAACCTCATGCCGCTGCGATGTCGATGATGCAAGGTCGGTTTCTTAATACCATTTCCGACCTTTTCGCACTTGCACCATCGCGAATCGAGGAAAATACACCAATCAGAACAATCGGTTACTATCTCGAACTTTCAGCAGCCGAGGCAGGCCAATCTTAAAGAAGTTGCGATAGGTATCTAACTCACGAGTGCAGAGTCCAGGACGGTACGATGCTGAACTACTTCGAAATGGCGGCATCACAAATCGGAACGATCTTCCGGGTGCCGCGCGAAAACCCCGAACTGGTGGAAGCGAAACTCGCTGCCTTCACCCGTCAGGTGCCGATGATGTATGCGCTGGTGGTCGTCAACACGACGGCACTTGCGATTACCTTTTATGGTACTGCGCCACATCTGCTTACCGTCTATCTCCCTACTGCATTCGATGCAATCTGTGTGATCCGGATACTGAGCTGGCTGAGAGCGCGGAACACCACGCTGTCACTCAACCAGGCAGTCGAGAAGCTCACCGGCTCGATCATCTTTGCAGGCATTCTCGGCGTCGCGTTCACTGCCTGGAGCCTCAGCCTGTTTCCCTATGGCGACGCCTATAGCAAAAGCCACGTTGCTTTCTTTATGGCCGTCACATCGATCGGCTGCGGCTTCTGCCTCATGCATCTGCGCGCGGCAGCGCTGATCGTGATGGCGCTGGTTGTCGTGCCCTTCGCGTTCTTTTTCGGCTCCAGCGACAATGTTGTCTTCGTCTCCATCGCCTTCAACTTCGTCGTGGTTATCGGGGCCGTTCTCTTTATGCTGCTCGGCAATTACTCCGATTTCGAGAAGCGAGTGAACTCGGAGAAGGCGCTGCGTACCAAGCAGGCTGAACTGCAGGTGCTGAGCGACAAGAATTTCCGGAATTCGAATATCGACAGCCTCACCGGTCTCCCCAATCGCCGGAACTTCTTTGCCGAGCTTGAGCGCGGCATTGTCAACACTGAGCACAGTAGCGGCGGCCTGCTGCTCGGTATCCTGGATCTTGATGGCTTCAAGCCGATCAATGACATCCATGGGCACCACACGGGTGATCGCTTGCTGGTCGAAGTCGCAGACAGACTGCGCGCACATCTCGCCCCTCACGTGTTTCTAGGCAGACTGGGCGGCGACGAATTCGTTATGTTCAGCGACCAATTGCTCGACCCGGATGCAATTGTTGAAGCGGAAGAGAGCATTGAGAACCTGTTCGACATCCCATTCGAGATTGATGACATTACAGTAAGCATCAGCTGCTCGATCGGATATGCGGAATTTCCGGACACAGCCAAGACCGCGCAGGATTTGTTCGAGCGCGCCGATTATGCGCTGTTTTTTGCCAAGCAGCACAAGCGTGGCAAAGCGGTCCGGTTTTCTGCAGAACACGAAGCCGATATCCGCGAGGCCTCCTCTGTGAGTCGGGCCTTGGCCGGTGCCGACCTCGAACAGGAATTGTGGATCGCCTACCAGCCGATTATCGACGCAGAGACACGACAACCCGCGAGCTTCGAAGCCCTGGCGCGCTGGAAGAGCCCGGAGCTCGGCAATGTTCCGCCGATGAGCTTCATTGTCGCCGCCGAGCGCTCCGGCATGATCGGCCAGTTGACCCCATTACTGCTGCGTAAGGCTCTCGAAGGGGCAGCGACATGGCCGGAGCATGTCCGGATTTCGTTCAACCTCTCTGCGGTTGACGTCGCCTCTCCCCTGTCGATCCTCAAGATCATTGCTGTTGTCCAGCAAAGCAAGGTGAAGGCCAGCCGCATCGACTTCGAGATTACCGAGACGGCCGTGATGGGCAATCTCGCACAGGCGACCGAAGCGTTGAATGCGCTGAAGACCCTGGGAGCGCGCATCTCGCTGGACGATTTCGGAACCGGCTATTCGAGCCTGAGCTGTATTCGCGAATTGCCACTCGACAAGGTCAAGATCGACCGCAGCTTCATCAGCAATATCGAAACCGACGATGCCTCGCGCTTGATCCTGCGCACCATGCTAGGCCTCTGCGCCGGCCTCGGCCATGACTGCATCGTCGAAGGTGTCGAGAGCGCGGAACAGGTCGACTTCCTGCACAAGGAGAACTGCCGTCTCATGCAGGGCTACTTCTTCGCCAAGCCCATGAGCATCGAGCAGGTCGGGGATTACCTCGCCTCCGCTCAACGCAGCATGCTGGCCGAACGCACCGCCGGCTAGTCGTTCTGCCCGTCGAGCAGCCGCACCGCCTCGAACAGTGTTGCCGCCCCGACGGCCAGTTGCTCCGGCTCCGACCATTCCTCCGGGCAATGGCTCTTGCCGTCCTTTGACGGAATGAACAGCATCGCACTGCGGCCGATATGCGACATGAAAGCCGCATCGTGACCGGCGCCCGATGCCAGCCGTGTCATGGAATAGCCGAGCTTGGTGGCGCTACGTCCGAGCACGTCAAGCAGATGATCGTCGCAAGGCGCGGGAGGATTTTGCGAAATCAACGCGAAGCGTTCGCGCTCGACCTTGGCTCGCCTTGCGATGGCAAGGCTCTCGCGGTCGAGCAAGGCCACGAATTCATCGACCAGCGCGGCCTTTTCGGCGCGAATATCGAGGATCATGCGCGCGCCGCCGGGTACAACATTGGCAGCGTTCGGGCTGATCTCAAGGATTCCCGTGGTGGCAACGAAGTGCCCCTGTTTGCGCGCGGCAAAGGCATTGGCCTGCTGCGCGACCAGCAGCACGAGTTCGGCGGCGGGAAGGCTTGCATCCCTGCGATATTCCATCAGCGTCGAGCCGGCGTGATCGGCCGCGCCCTGCAGCACGATCTCGACACGGGTGATGCCGGCGATGCCGGTGACGAGGCCAAGATCGAGCTTCTTGCTTTCCAGCACGACGCCCTGCTCGATATGCAATTCGAGATAGCCGACGAATTCCGGCTTCTGCATTGCGGCGATGGCCGCCGGATCGCCGCCGACACGCTTGATGGCATCGGCCAGCGTTTCGCCGGCCGCATTGGTGTAAGTCAGCATCTTGGCATCGAGCTCGCCGACCATGGCGCGGCTGCCGACGCAGGACAGACCATATTCGCTAGGTTCCTCGGCGAGGAAATCCACGATCTCGATCGGATGCCGAGGCGCGTAACCAGATGCCTGCAGCGCACGCACGGCTTCCAGCGCCGTGAGGATACCGGAAATGCCATCGAAGCGGCCGCCGGAAGGTACCGTATCGGAATGCGAGCCAAGCATGATCGGCGGCAGGCCGGGAACGCTGCCCTCAAACCGGGCGATCATGTTGGCGCCGGCATCCATGCGCACCGTCATGCCCGCAGCGATGAACTGCTCGCGCAGCCAGGCGCGTCCCTCGAGAAAGCGCTGTGAGAACGACCGCCGCGTCCACGGTTTGTCGGGATCGGTGATGGCGGCGAGCGCCATATGGTCGTCCCAGAGGCCGTTCTGATCGATGGGCGGCTTGGTGTCGGTCGGCATGATCGGCATGAGGCTCATGAGTTGGCGGCACTGGCGCCGGCACGATTATTGTTGAACACTTTGGCCATCGTGAAGCAAGACGATGGACATCGTGAAGCAAGAAACGATCAGGGAGAAAATCGTGAGCAGCAAGACCAGGATCGCATGGGTGACCGGCGGCGGCACCGGAATCGGCAAGGCGGGAGCGCAGGCGCTGCTGGCGGATGGCTGGACGGTGGTCATTTCCGGCCGCCGCGCCGAAGTGCTGAAGGGCGTCGCCGATGAACTCGGCGCCGGCGGCAAGCCCGTGGAGGCAATTGCGCTGGATGTCAGCAATGCCGAGGACGTCAACAAGGTTGCGCAGGCCATCCTCGCCAAACATGGCCGGATCGATCTTCTGGTGAACAGCGCCGGCGTCAACCTGCCGAAGCGCAGTTGGGAAGACGTGACGCAGGACGGCTGGGACCAGATCGTCGACATCAATCTCAATGGCGTGATGTATTGCATGCGCGCGGTGCTGCCTGCGATGCGGGCGCAGAAGGACGGCTGCATCATCAATGTCGCCTCATGGGCCGGGCGCATCGTGTCGAAGATGACGGGGCCGGCCTATACGGCCACCAAACATGCGGTTCTGGCGCTGACCCACTCCTTCAACATGGACGAATGCGTCAACGGCTTGCGCGCCTGCTGTCTCTCGCCCGGCGAGGTCGCCACTGACATCATGAAGAACCGTCCAGTGCCGCCGAGTGACGAGGTGATGGCGCGGATGCTGCAGCCCGACGATCTCGGCAAGACCATCGCCTTTATCGCCAGCATGCCGCCGCATGTCTGTATCAATGAGGTGCTGATCAGCCCGACCTGGAATCGCAGCTTCCTGGCCATGTAAGCGCGTCAAAGGCAGCCAGCGCAGCCTCTTCGCGCTGGCTCCCTTTAACCTCACGGCGTGATTGCGACCTTCAGCACGCCATCGCGCTGGTGCGAGAACAGATCGTAGGCTTTTTCGATATCGTCCAGTCTGTAGTGATGCGTGACCAGCGACGTCAGGTCGACACGGCCGGAGGCGACGACGTTCATCAGCCGTCGCATCCGCTCCTTGCCACCGGGGCACAGGCTGGTGACAATCGTGTTATCGCCGAGACCCGCCGAAAAGGCGCTCAGGGGAATCTGCAGATCCGTCGAATAGACGCCAAGACTGCTCAGCGTGCCGCCCGGCCGCAGCGCGCGCAGTGCCGATTCGAACGTGCCTTGCGTACCGAGCGCTTCGATTGCCACATCGACGCCGCGGCCGTCGGTCAGGTCCATGATCTGCTTGACCGGATCCCCCTTCTTGAAGTCGACGACGATATCGGCCCCCATCCGTTTGGCGACCTCGATGCGTGCGGGCACCGTATCGACACCGATAATCGTGGTCGCGCCCATCAGCTTCGCGCCCGCGACGGCGCAGAGTCCGATCGGCCCCAGAGCGAACACCACCACCGTGTCGCCGATCTTGATGCCGCCGCGCTCGGCGCCGGAAAATCCCGTCGACATGATGTCCGGACACATCAGCACCTGCTCATCCGTCAACGCGTCGGGCACCGGGCTGAGATTGACCATGGCATCGGGTACCAGCACATACTCGGCCTGCGCGCCATCGATCGTATTGCCGAACCGCCAGCCGCCGGTAGCCTTGAAGCCGTGCTTCGTTCCAGCACCATCCTGCGATGAGCAGCCGCAGAGACATGCGTAACTGTGGCCGCTCGGCGTGATGGCGCCGGCAATGACGCGCTGCCCCTCGCGATAGCCAGTCACGGCACTGCCGAGCTTCTCAATGATACCAACCGGCTCGTGTCCGATAATCAGCCCTTTCGCGACTGGATATTCACCCTTGAGGATATGCACATCGGTGCCGCAGATCGTGGTGGTCGTGATGCGCATCAGCGCATCGAGCGGGCCGACATCGGGGATCGGCTTGTCATCTAGAACAATACGACCCGGTTCCACGAATATCGCAGCCTTCATCTTCGGCATGATCCTGCTCCTGCTTGCGATGGTGCGTCGATCGACGCGATGAGCCAATCATCTGCGCATTTTGCCGTGACCGGATTGAGGTGGATCAAGTGGCGATGCCTTTTGAATGTCTCTGAAGTGGCGGACACACAGCCGCACTTCTGCGTCGCTCTTGATTCAAATATCAAACAGCTACTGCTCTTCAGACATGCGTCATCGCCCCCATTGTTTGCGGCGCGGGGGCGCCGTCGTCTGCTGCATTCCCGCCCCCTGTCAGAGGGCGTGCGGAACGCCGGGTGCCCGTTGCACCCTTGGGCCTGATGCGAATGCGGTCTTCCGCAATTTAGAATGCATCAGGACTTTCGGAGGCGCAGGGCAAGTAAGTGCCCAGCGTTCCGCCTGCGGTGTTTTTTCGGTTGCTTGCGCGTTGCCATGGCGAACGATCCCATCACCAAAATTACAGTCCCAAGGCGAATGGGACAGGGTGCCTCAAGCGAGTAAGCCGGACGCGTTTTGACTTGGTCGTCCGTCACACTGTCCAGGGAGTCTTTCCATCCCAAGGTCGGCCGTTTCCTTGCCAGTGGCAGTGCTGGCGCAGATCCGTCCTGCCCGAAGACAGACGTCACCCCCAAACCGCGTAACGCCGCATCTCCGGCGTCCACCGCACCCTGCCCCGCGAACGTGACGATCGCGATCGCCCCTCTCGGTGGGGCAGGACGGAGGGGAATATAAACCTGATGAAGATGTTGTCAACGGAGGATAGGAAAAAATGTTTAGGCGCCGTCTTGCCGCCCCATACTGTCATTCCGGGGCGTGGCCGGCACTTGCCGGACGCGAACCCGGAATCCCAGCATGGGGGTCACTAGTCAGCGCCAAACACTCCGGGATTCCGGGTTCGCACTACGCGGCTGCGCCGCTTCGCGCACCCCGGAATGACGAGCCTAGGCGCACGTCCCGGAATGGCAGTGGAGAGGTCAGCGCTCCAGATACAGGGGATCTCCCCCTCACCCGTTCTTCGCAAACAGCTCCCGCCCGATCAGCATCCGCCTGATTTCGCTGGTGCCGGCGCCGATCTCGTAGAGTTTGGCGTCACGCAGCAGGCGGCCGGTGGGATAGTCGTTGATATAGCCATTGCCGCCGAGCAGCTGGATCGCGTCGAGCGCGCATTGCGTGGCGCGTTCCGACGCGTAGAGGATGGCGCCGGCGGCATCCTCGCGGGTGGTCTCGCCGCGATCGCATGCTTTCGCCACCGCATAGACGTAAGCGCGCGCCGAACTCAGCGCGACATACATGTCGGCGATCTTGCCCTGCACGAGCTGGAAGTTGCCGATCGGCTCGCCGAACTGTTTGCGCTCGTGCACATAAGGCTGCGCGACGTCGAGACAGGCCTGCATGATGCCGAGCGGGCCTGCCGCGAGCACCGCACGCTCGTAATCGAGGCCGGACATCAGGACATTGACGCCGCGACCGACCTCGGCGAGCACGTTCTCCTCGGGCACTTCGCAATCCTCAAATACGAGTTCGCAGGTATCCGAGCCGCGCATACCCAGCTTGTCGAGCTTCTGCGCCGTCGAAAAACCCTTCATGCCCTTTTCGATGATGAAGGCGGTGATTCCGCGCGGTCCGGCAGCCGGATCGGTCTTGGCATAGACCACCAGCGTCTGCGCCACCGGGCCATTGGTGATCCACATCTTGTTGCCGTTGAGAACGTAGCGATCGCCCTTCTTGTCGGCGCGGGTCTTCATCGAGACCACGTCCGAGCCCGAACCCGGCTCGGACATCGCCAGCGATCCCACATGTTCGCCCGAGATCAGCTTCGGCAGATATTTGCGCTTCTGCGCCTCGTTGCCATTGCGACGCAACTGATTGACGCAGAGGTTCGAATGCGCGCCATAGGACAGACCCACCGACGCCGAGGCGCGCGAAATTTCTTCCACCGCGATGACGTGTTCGAGATAGCCGAGCCCGGCGCCGCCGAACTCTTCCTCCACCGTGATACCGTGCAGGCCGAGCGCGCCGATCTTGGGCCAGAGATCGAGCGGAAACTGGTTGGTCTTGTCGATGGCTTCGGCGCGCGGCGCGATCTCGTTCTGCGAGAAGTCACGCACGGTCTCGCGAATCGCATCCGCGGTCTCGCCGAGATCGAAATTGAACATCCGTTGAGCGTTCGAAATCACAGGGTCGCCTCCGGTCAGAACGGCGCGCAAGCGCGCCGGTTTTGTTGATTGAAATCACCATGTCACGGGCCGAACGGGCTGAGAAGAGGCATAAAGTGGTCCTTGCTCTTGGCCGCGCAACGGGTTGTAATTCATCCAAATAAGCCCTCCGGGACCAACCACGGAGGACACGCCAGGGAGAGAACCGATGCTCGATCGCGTCCAGGATTCCGACAGCAGCAAATCCGCCCAAGCCGCCGCTCACGCCCAAGCTTACGGAATGCCGCTCGATGAGTTCGATCCCGGTAATCCCGAACTGTTCCGCACCGATACGTTCTGGCCCTATTTCGAACGGCTGCGCCGCGAAGATCCCGTCCACTACTGCAAGGATAGCATGTTCGGGCCGTATTGGTCGGTGACCAAGTACAACGACATCATGCAGGTCGAGACCAATCACGCCACCTACTCCTCCGCCGCGGCATTCGGCGGCATCACCATCCGCGACGCCGGCGTGCAGTTTCGCCGGCCAATGTTCATTGCCACAGATCCGCCGCATCACAGCGCCCAGCGCAAGACGGTGGCGCCGATGTTCGCGCCTCACCACATGGACGAACTCTCCAGCCTGATCCGCAGTCGCACTGCCGAGGTGCTGGACTCCCTGCCCCGCAACGAGACCTTCAACTGGGTCGATCGCGTCTCGATCGAACTCACCACGCAGATGCTGGCGACCCTGTTCGACTTCCCCTGGGAGGAGCGCCGGAAACTCACCCACTGGTCGGATGTCGCCACAATGTTGCCGCCCACGCCGGAGGCCGAGCAGCAGCGGCAGAAAGAGCTGCGGGAATGCGGCGAGTATTTCGGACGGCTGTTTCAGGAGCGGCTCAACGCGCCGCCAAAGACCGACCTGATATCGATGATGGCGCATAGCGAGGCCACGCGCCATCTCGATCCGGAGAGTTTTCTCGGCAACATCATTCTGCTGATCGTCGGCGGCAACGACACCACGCGCAATTCGATGTCTGGCGGCCTCTACGCACTCAATCAATTCCCTGGTGAATATGACAAGCTGCGCGCCAATCCCGCGCTGATCGAGAGCATGGTGCCGGAGATCATCCGCTGGCAGACGCCGCTTGCACATATGCGGCGCACGGCGGTGCAGGACACCGAGCTCGGCGGCAAGCAGATCAGGAAGGGTGACAAGGTCGTGATGTGGTACGTCTCGGGCAATCGCGACGACGAGGTCATCGAAAACCCCAACGAATTCATCATCGACCGCGTGCGCCCGAACCGCCATCTGTCATTCGGCTTCGGCATCCACCGCTGCGTCGGCCTCAGACTTGCCGAACTTCAATTGAAGATTGTGTGGGAAGAGATCATCAAGCGCTTCGACAGGATCGAAGTCGTCGGCGAGCCGCGCCGCGTCTTTTCGAGTTTTGTGAAGGGTTACGAAACACTGCCGGTGCGCATCGCAGGCTAATCGCGAGCGCAACGGCCCAGGATCGATTTTCGGAGAGCAGACGCCATGAATATCCAAGCCAGGATCAATCCTGACAAAGCCGAGATCCAGCGCGTCGCGCGCGAGATCGCCTATTCGACGCCGCTGAAGGACTTCCATCCCGGCGCGCCGAAATTATTCGCGACCGATACGCTGTGGCCGTTCTTCGAACGGCTGCGCAAGGAAGAGCCGGTGCATTACTGCACCAGCGCGCCGATCGAGCCGTATTGGTCGGTGACCAAGTACAACGACATCATGAAGGTCGACACCAGCCACGGCATCTTCTCATCGGATTCCAAGCTCGGCGGCATCGGCATTCGCGACGAGCCGGAGGGCTATAGCTGGCCGAGCTTCATCTCGATGGACGAGCCGAAGCACACGCCGCAGCGCAAGACCGTGACGCCGATGTTCACGCCGGATCATCTCGACGAATTGGCGGCGCTCATTCGCACCCGCACCTGCAAGGTGCTGGACGGATTGCCGCGCGGCGAGACTTTCGACTGGGTCGATCGCGTTTCGATCGAATTGACCACGCAGATGCTGGCGACCTTGTTCGACTTCCCCTGGGAAGAACGCCGCAAGCTGACGCGCTGGTCAGACGTCGCAACCGCGCTGCCGAAAAGCGGCGTTGTCTCCAGTCCGGAAGAGCGCCGCCAGGTGATGGACGAGTGCTACGCCTATTTCCAGAATCTCTGGAATGAGCGGGTAAATTCCGAACCACGGAATGACCTCGTCTCGATGATGGCGCATAGCGACGCCACACGCTTCATGGATCCCGACAACCTGATGGGCAACATGATCCTGCTCATCGTCGGCGGCAACGATACCACGCGCAACACCATGACCGGCTCGGTGCTGGCGCTGAACGAGAACCCCGACCAGTATCAGAAGTTGCGCGACAATCCGTCGCTTATCGAGACCATGGTCCCCGAAGTGATCCGCTGGCAGACGCCGCTCGCACATATGCGCCGTACCGCCATGCAGGATACTGAACTCGGCGGCAAGACTATCAAAAAGGGCGACCGGGTGGTGATGTGGTACGTCTCTGGCAACCGCGACGAGGAGGTGATCGAGCGGCCGAACGAGTTCATCATCGACCGCGCGCGGCCGAAGATTCATCTGTCATTCGGTTTTGGCATACACCGTTGCGTGGGCATGCGCCTGGCGGAGTTGCAATTGAGGATCGTTTGGGAGGAGATACTGAAACGGTTCGAGAACATCGAAGTTGTGGGGGAACCCAAGCGCGTGTATTCGAGCTTTGTTAAAGGCTACGAGACCCTCCCGGTTAAAATTACCTAAGATCGGAGGATTTCGTAATGCCGGTCAGGATTCATAATTTTCCCCTCAAGAAGAGAAGCTCAATTCCTTGACGAAACACCATCCCGCGGAACAGGACGAATTCCACGATATCCGCGATGCCGTTGCCAAACTGTGTGCACAGTTCCCCGGTGAATACTGGCGCAAGCTCGACCGCGAAATGGCCTATCCGAAGGCTTTCGTCGATGCATTGACGGAAGCCGGCTACCTGTCGGTGCTGATCCCCGAGGAATATGGCGGCTCCGGCCTCAAACTGTCCGCCGCAGCGGCGATCCTCGAAGAGATCCAGCGCGCCGGTTGCAACGGCGGCGGCTGCCACGCGCAGATGTATACGATGGGCACGGTGCTGCGTCATGGCAATGACGAGCAGAAGGCCAAGTGGCTGCCGAAGATCGCGACCGGCGAAGTGCGCCTGCAGGCCTTCGGCGTCACCGAGCCGACCTCGGGCACGGACACGTCGTCGCTGAAGACGGTAGCGAAGAAGGACGATAATGGCGACTACGTCGTCAACGGCCAGAAGATCTGGACCAGCCGCGCCGAATATTCCGACCTGATGGTGCTGCTCGCGCGCACCACGCCGAAGGAACAGGCGGCGAAACGCACCGATGGTCTGTCGGTGTTTCTGGTGGACATGAAAGAGGCCAAGAAGAACGGCCTCGAGATCCGCCCGATCCGCACCATGATGAACCACGCCACCACCGAAGTGTTCTTCACCGACATGAAGGTGCCGAAGGAAAACCTGATCGGCGAAGAGGGCAAGGGCTTCCGCTACATCCTCTCGGGCATGAATGCCGAGCGCATCCTGATCGCCAGCGAATGCGTCGGCGATGCCAAGTGGTTCATCGCCAAGGCGAGCGCTTACGCCAAGGAGCGCCAGGTGTTCGGCCGCCCGATCGGCCAGAACCAGGGCATTCAATTCCCCATCGCCAAGGCTTATGCGAATATGCGTGCGGCCGAGCTGATGGTGAAGGAAGCCCTGCGTAAATATGAAGCCGGCATGGAATGCGGCGCCGAGGCCAATATGGCCAAGATGCTCGCGGCCGACGCGTCCTTCGAGGCGGCCAATGCCTGTATCCAGACCCATGGCGGTTTTGGATTTGCCGAGGAATACGACGTCGAGCGCAAATTCCGCGAGACGCGTCTGTATCAGGTGGCGCCGATCTCGACGAACCTGATCCTGTCCTTCGTGGCCGAGCATGTGCTCGGCATGCCGCGCTCGTATTGAGATAGACACATGCTGCCGCTCAAGGGACTGACCGTCATCGCTGTTGAACAGGCGGTGGCTGCACCATTCTGCAGTTCGCGTCTCGCGGACGCCGGCGCGCATGTCATCAAGATCGAGCGCCCCGAAGGCGATTTTGCCCGCGGCTACGATGCTGCGGCAAAAGGCCAGAGCAGCTATTTCGTCTGGCTCAACCGCGGCAAGGATTCCGTGGTGGTCGATCTCGCTACGCCGGAAGGCCGCAAGGCGATGGAAGAGCTGATCGCCAATGCCGATGTGCTGCTGCAGAACCTCAAGCCGGGCTCCATGGACAAGCTCGGCTTCACCCGCGAGCGCTTGCGCAAGGATTATCCGCGGCTGATCTGCTGCACCATCACTGGCTATGGCGACACCGGCCCCTACGCCCATCGCAAGGCCTATGATCTCCTGATCCAGGCCGAGAGCGGACTGGCGTCGATCACCGGCGGCCCCGAAGGGCCGTCGCGCGTCGGCGTCTCCATCGTCGATGTCGCCACCGGCGCTGCCGCGCATGCGGCGATCCTGGAAGCGCTGATCGGCCGCTCGGTGTCGGGCGAAGGCGCCGATATCCGCATCTCGATGTTCGACGTGATGGCCGACTGGCTCACCGTGCCGCTGCTCAATGCCGAGGCTGGCAACGAGCCGAAGCGCATGGGTCTCGCCCATCCCTCGATCGCGCCCTATGGCGTGTTTCGCTCCAGGGACGGCAAGGACATCCTGATCTCGATCCAGAGCGAGCGCGAGTGGAAGGTGCTCTGCGCCAAGGTGCTGGGCAATGCCGAGCTCGCTGCCGATCCGCGCCTCGTCAACGGCGTCGAGCGCGTGCGCAACCGCACCTTCACTGACCAGACCGTCAGCGACATCTTCGGATCGCTCAGCCGCGACGAACTCCTGAAGCGCCTGACCGACGCCGATATCGCCTTTGCCGAAGTGAACACCATGGCGGACCTCACCACCCATCCGCATCTGCGCCGCATCACCGTCAACACGCCGAATGGCGAAGTGTCCTATCCGGCCCCCGCCGCGATCTGGGTCGACGCGCCGCGCAGCTACGGCGCCGTGCCCGGCATCGGCGAAGTGCAGAAATAATCTTCAAGATCACACGGAGGTCATCATGACCGACAAGCTCGACATCGATCATCTCAAGCAGTGGATCGGTCGCACCGACGAGGCCTCCGACGTCGTGACTGCGCAGCTCGTGAAGGGCTTGCGCGCGACGCTGTTTCTCGACATCGGCACGCCGAAGCCCGGCGACGCCGCACCCTTCACCACGCAGTGGTGCCTGGCGCAGCCCGTGGCGGCGATGGACAGACTCGGCCCCGACGGCCACCCGGCGCGCGGCGGTTTCCTGCCGCCGGTGCCGCTGCCGCGCCGCATGTGGGCCGGCGGCGAAGTGCAGTTCATCGAGCCTTTGCTTGTCGGCGATGAAGTCACGCGCTCCTCGAAGATCCTCGACGTCAATCTGAAGATGGGTTCGACCGGCGCGCTGTGCTTCGTCAATGTCGAGCACCTGATCACCACCAGGCGCGGCCTCGCCATTCGCGAGCGCCAGGACATCGTCTACAGGGACATGCCGACCAGCATGGCGCCGCCGGCGCCCGCGCCGAAGGACGTGCCGAAGGCCCAGCATCAGGAAACGCATTATGCGGATCCCGTGCTGCTGTTTCGCTACAGCGCGCTGACCTTCAACGGCCACCGCATCCATTACGACCGCGACTATGTCACCAAGGTCGAATTCTATCCCGGTCTGGTGTTCCACGGCCCGATGCAGGCCGCCTTGCTGGTCGAGTTCGCAGCGAAGCTGAAGGGCGGCAAGGCGCCAGCCAAGTTCAGCTATCGCGGTGTGTCGCCGCTGTTCGACGGCGCGGATTTTTCGGTGAATGCGAACGAGACAGCTGATGGTCTCGAGGTCTGGACCGCCAATCATCAGGGCGCGCCGACCATGAAGGCGACGGCGAGCTGGTAGTTCTTTCTTATCCCTCCCCCCAAGCACAGCGCAGCTGTGCAGGGTGGGGAGGGTGGACGGCCGTCAGGCCGGCCGGGTGGGGGGGGCCTCCACGAACGCTGTCGGCCTGTGGCACCCCACCCGTCACGTTTGCTCGCTGCGCTCGCAACGCGCCACCCTCCCCAGTCGCTTCGCTCCGGGGAGGGAAAGGACAGCGTTCCACCCCACCTCCCCGATTGACTCCCCGCCCCCTCCTGCTGTTGATGAGTCAACAACACACGGCAGACCACTGCCCGATCCCGTGAGGAAACCGCCTTGGCCCGCGACAGCAAGACAACCGCCGCCCGTACTCCCGTGAGCGTCAAGGACGCCACGCTGAACCTGTTGCGCGGCTTCGGCATCAGCAAAGTGTTCGGCAATCCCGGCTCCACCGAACTGCCGTTCCTGTCCGACTGGCCGGACGATATCGACTATGTGCTCGGCCTGCAGGAAGCCTCCGTGATCGGCATGGCCGACGGCTATGCGCAGGCGACGCGCAATGCCGCCTTCGTCAATCTGCATTCCGCCGCCGGCGTCGGCCATGCGCTCGGCAATATCTATACCGCGCATCGCAACCAGACACCGATGGTGATCACTGCCGGCCAGCAGGCGCGCAGCATTTTGCCGCTGCAGGCATTTCTCTATGCCGAGCGCGCGTCGGAATTCCCGCGGCCCTATGTGAAATACAGCGTCGAGCCTGCACGCGCGGAGGACGTGCCCGCTGCAATCGCGCGCGCCTATTACGTGGCGATGCAGCCGCCCTGCGGGCCGACTTTCGTGTCGGTGCCGATCGACGACTGGACGCATCAGGCCCAACCTCTTGAGGCGCGCCATGTCAGCCGCGAGCTCGGGCCAGATCCGAAGGCGATGCAGGAACTGGTCGCCGCACTCGGCAACAGCAAGAACCCTGCATTGATCGTCGGCCCCGGGATCGACCGCGCGGAGGCCGTCGATCTGATGGTATCAGTCGCAGAGAAGACCAAAGCCGCCGTCTGGGTCAGTCCGTTCTCGGCGCGCTGCAGTTTCCCGGAACGTCATCCGCAATTCACTGGGTTCCTGCATGCCTCGCCGGCACAGCTCTCGGATGCCCTCAAGGAATACGACCTCGTCGTCGTGATCGGCGCGCCGGTCTTCACGTTCCACGTCGAAGGCCATGCGGCGATCTTCGACGGCGATACCACGATCTTCCAGATTACGGATGATACGGACTCCGCAGCCGTCGCGCCGATCGGTACCAGCATTATCGCGACCATGAAGCCGGCGCTGACACTGCTGCTTGAGCTGCTGCCTGATACCAAACGCGCAATCGCCAAGGGCCGCATCCTGCCGCCGCCGCCGGTGGCCAGTGACCCGATCCCGATAGATTATCTGCTGCACACGCTATCGCGGGCCATGCCATCGGATGCGATGCTGGTGGAAGAAGCGCCCTCGCATCGCCCGGCGATGCAGAAGTATCTTCCGATGCGCGGCGCCAACAGTTTCTACACCATGACCTCAGGCGGTCTCGGCCACTCGCTGCCCGCCTCCGTCGGCATGGCGCTGGGCTATCCGGATCGTCGCACCGTCTGCCTGATCGGCGACGGCTCGGCGATGTATTCGATCCAGGCGCTGTGGACCGCCGCGCAGCGCAAATTGCCTTTAACTATAGTGGTTATCAACAATTCCGGTTACGGCGCGATGCGCTCGTTCAGCCAGGTGATGCAGGTGCGCAATGTTCCCGGGCTGGACCTGCCTGGTCTGGATTTCGTCAAACTTGCTGAAGGCATGGGCGCGCATGCCGTCCGCATCAGCAAATCATCGGAACTTGCGGCTGCGTTTGCCGCCGGCCTGCAACATCCGGGCGTCAGCCTTGTCGAAGTCATCGTCGACTCGGCCGTTCCCGTGCTTTATGGACAGAAGCACTGATATGACGGGATCATAACGGAAGCTCAGGCATGACGAAGCAGGCAGGCGACTCCTCGAAGAAAACGCACAGCTCCCACTGGGGTGCCTTTTCCGGACAATGGGTCGACGGCAAGCTCGTCATCACACCGCATCCGATCGATCCCGATCCGAATCCGATCATCCAGAATTTTCCCGAGGCGCTGCGCCACAAGGCGCGCATCGCCAAGCCGATGGTGCGCCGTGGCTGGCTCGAGAACGGCCCCGGCCCGGACGAGCGGCGCGGCCGCGATGCATTCGTCGAGATGGAATGGGACGAGGTGCTCGACCTGCTCGCCGGTGAGCTGAAGCGCGTCAAGGACACGCACAGCGCCAAGGCGATCTATGGCGGCTCCTATGGCTGGTCGAGTGCCGGACGCTTCCATCACGCGCAGAGTCAGATCCATCGTTTTCTGAATGTCGCACTCGGCGGCTATGTGCGCTCGGTCAACAGCTACTCGGCCGGCGCATCGACGGTGCTGATCCCGCATATCCTCGGCAACTACGAGGACATGACCCGCCGCAATATCGGCTGGGATGAAATCGTCGAGCACACCGATATCATTCTCGCCTTCGGCGGCATGAATACCAAGAACTCGCGCGTCGCCGGCGGCGGCATCAGCAAGCACACCGAACATCGCGACATGATCGCGCTGAGCCAACGTGGCGGCGAACTCGTGCTGATCTCGCCGCTGAAGAGCGATCTCCCCGATGAAGTAAACCAGGACTGGGTCGCCGCGCGTCCCGGCACCGACGTGGCGCTGATGCTCGGCATCGCGCATACCGCCGTGATGGACGGCACGCATGATCGCGCGTTCCTCGCCAGCCACACCCACGGCTGGGATATATTCGAAGACTATCTGATGGGCCGCAGCGACGGGCAGCCGAAGGATGCGGCCTGGGCTGCCGGCATCACCGGCCTCAAGGCCGACGCTATCCTCAAGCTGGCACGCCGCCTGCCCGGCAAGCGCGCGCTATTCGTGGTCGCGCATTCGCTGCAGCGCGCGAAGCATGGCGAACAGCCGGTGTGGATGGCTTCGGTGCTGTCGGCGATGTTCGGACAAGCGGGCCTGCCCGGTGGCGGCTTCGGTTATGCGCTCGGCGCCATCGCCAACTACGGCCGTCGCCAGAACGCCGTGCCGATCGCCGGCCTGCCGCAGGGCAAGAACGGCGTCAGCGACTTCATCCCGGTGGCGCGTGTCAGCGACATGCTGCTCAATCCCGGCGCACCGTTCGAATATAACGGCGCGCACATGACCTATCCGGATATCAAGCTGGTCTACTGGGCCGGCGGCAATCCGTTCCATCACCATCAGGATCTCAATCGCCTGCGCAAGGCCTTTGCGCGCGTTGATACACTGGTGGTGCACGATCTCGCATGGACGGCGTCGGCGCGCCATGCCGACTTCGTTCTCCCCTGCACCATGTCGCTGGAGCGCGAGGATATCGGTTCGTCGCAGACTGATCCGCTGATGGTAGCGATGCACCAGATGGCGGACCCGTTCGGCGACGCGCGCGACGACTATACGATCTTCACCGGCCTGTCGGAACGTCTCGGCAAGGCCGATGAATTCACCGAAGGCCGCACGCCACGCGCGTGGCTGCAGCATCTCTATCAGCCGACTTATGACGGGCTCAAAGCCAAGGGCTTGGACGCGCCGGATTTCGACGCCTTCTGGGCGGCGGGCGAAGTGCTGCTGCCACAACTGCCGCTGGATGGCGGCACGCTGCGCGCGTTCCGCGACGATCCCGAGGGCAGGCCGCTGCCGACCACCAGCGGCAAGATCGAGATCACTTCCGACACCATCGCCAGCTTCAATTACGACGACTGCCCCGGCCATCCGGTCTGGCTCGCGCCCGAGGACGTGGTCGATGCGACCAATCCGCTGCAGCTCGTCGCCAACCAGCCGGCGTCACGGCTGCACAGCCAGCTCGACTTTGGTGGGCATAGCAGCGCCGAAAAGCGCCGCGGCCGCGAGGTTGCGCGCATGCATCCGGTCGATGCCGATGCGCGCGGCATCAAGGACGGCGACATCATCAGGCTGTTCAATCAGCGCGGCGCGTGCCTTGCTTCCGTCGTCGTCACCGAGGATGTGATGGCCGGCGTGATCCAGTTGCCGACAGGCGCCTATTACGATCCCGAGGATCCGAACGAGGAAAAGCCGCTCTGCGTCCACGGCAATCCGAACGTGTTGACGCGCGACACCGGCACCTCGCGCCTCGCGCAGGGCTGCACCGGTCAGCTCACGGTGGTGAATGTCGAGAAATTCACCGGCAACCTGCCGCCGATCCAGGCCTATGACCCGCCGGTCCCGGTGATCTGGCCACGCCCGCCGAAGCTCGAAGCGGCGGAGTAAGCTGGTTCTTTAGCTTGTGAACTTGTTGCGCTGAGGCGGTCATGGGCTCCCTCCCCCCTTGCGGGGAGGGTCGGCCGATAGGCCGGGGTGGGGGTGCCCCACGCGCCGACCTACCGTGGGGCACCCCCACCCGACCGGCCTGACGGCCGGCCACCCTCCCCGCCTAGCGAAGCTTCGCTTCGCGCGGGGGGAGGGATAAGAGCCGGCGTTCGCTGGTGCCACCCTAACTACACTTCTTACTTCCCA
This sequence comes from Tardiphaga sp. 813_E8_N1_3, assembly GCF_051811025.1. NCBI lineage: Bacteria > Pseudomonadati > Pseudomonadota > Alphaproteobacteria > Hyphomicrobiales > Nitrobacteraceae > Tardiphaga > Tardiphaga sp. 813_E8_N1_3. The sequence goes on along the minus strand of NZ_JBPWQE010000001.1, from coordinate 1,379,162 downwards.
AACGTCTCCCGCATCTTCGCCTGGATCTTGGCCATGCCGCCGATCCAGCGGTCGTAGTTCTCGGTCTTCTTGCGCATGTAGTCGATGACCTGCTTGTGCGGCAGGATCAGGAACGTCTCGGCTTCGATCCCCGCCAGCGCATCCTGTGCCACCTGCTCCGGCGAGAGGTTGCCGTCATTGGATTGCGGGCCCTTCGGAATGTTTTTCAGCATATTGGTATCGACGCCCTGCGGGCACAGGATCGAGACCTTGATATTGTCTGCACGGTGCGAGATCGCGAGATTTTCGGCGAAGCCAACCGCGGCATGTTTGGTGGTCGAATAGGCCGGGCTGCCAACCTGCGACAGCAGACCGGCCGCCGAGATCGTGTTGAGGAAATACCCGCCGCCCCGCGCCTTGTAGAGCGGGATCAGATGCCGCGCCGCATAGACATGGGCCATAACATGGATAGCCCAGCTCCGCGCCCATGGTTCATCCGATGTACCACCGGCATTCGGACTCATCGGATCGAAGCCGCCGCCGATGCCTGCATTGGAACAGAACAAAGCGATCGGCCCGTAATGCCGTTCGGTCAGTTCGATCACATGCTGGATATCTTTTTCCTTGCCGACGTCGCATTGGAACGCGGCGCCGCCGATGGACTCTGCAACGGCGGTCGCCCGCTCGCCGTCGAGATCGACGACGACGACTTTCGCTGCACCCGCTTTATGAAATGTCTCGCATAGCGCCTGGCCGATGCCATTGGCGCCACCGGTCACGACGACGACCTTGCCGGTCACCTGCATGCCGCACTCCCCCTTGATGTTTTTGTTTCTTGTTAGAGCATGATCTGATCCGAAAACCGGTACCCACTTTTCGGGATCATGCTCTAGGTGCTCAGCACCATGTCGAGCACGGCCGTATAGTGGCATGCAGCGCCGAGCAGGACAAATGCGTGCCAGATGGCGTTCTGGAAACGCAGCCGCTGCCAGGCGTGGAATACGACGCCCAGCGTATACAGCGTGCCGCCGGCGGCGACGAACCACATGGTAAGCGGCGGCAGCGGTGTGAACACGGCATCATAAGCCATCAGGCCGCTCCAGCCCATGGCGAGATAGAGTACCACGGCGAGCCGATCGAAACGGCCGGGATAAACGAGCTTGATGACGATGCCGGTGATGGCGACGCTCCACACGCCGGCGAGCAGCGAGATCGCGAGCCGCGTGTTGGCGATCTGCGCAAAGAACGGCGTGTAGGTCGCGGCGATGAGAAGATAGATCGCGGAGTGATCGAAGCGACGCAGGAACCACTTTCGCGGCGACACCGGCCACATATTATAGATGGCCGACAGCACCAGCATCGCCAGCAGGCCGACGGAATAGACCGAGACGGTCACGACCTCATACGCCGTCGCAAACACGGCGGCGAGGACGATGAGAACGGTGGCGGCGATCAGGCCGGAGAACACGCCGAGGCCGTGAACGATGCCGTCGGCGATCAGTTCGGCACGGTCGTAGTTCCAGCGGATCGCACCGGCCACCATGTGAGCGGAATTGGTGGTCAGTTCTTTGATGCGGAAAACGGTCATGGTGGCGTCAACCCGGCCGGTGCGATGCGGTGAGCTTGCCCCGTAAGCCCGCCTGTGACTTCCCCTGAAATCAGCGATAGATCATAGGCCGGAGATCGTCAACGAAAGCCAGACGACGAAGTGACGACGCTTTCGTGACGAACTTGATTTCAGCCAGACAATCGCCATTTTTGAAGGCAGGCCAATACCCTTTCACGTCCACCATGATGAGCTTTCCCGCACGATGCCCAGCCTGTCCGAACTCGTCGAAGAAGCGCGGCTGTCTGCGCGCGCATTGCTCGATTATGGCGATGGTCTGTTCAATCCCACGGTGCGGCTTGGGGTCACAGGCCTGTCGCGCGCCGGCAAGACGGTCTTCATTACCGCGCTCGTGCATGGCCTGACACGCGGCGGGCGCTTTCCGGTGTTCGAGTCATTGGCCACCGGGCGGATTGCGCAAGCGCGCCTTGCGCCGCAGCCCGATGATGCCGTGCCGCGCTTTGCCTATGAAGAGCATCTGCGGACGCTGATCGATGAGCGCCGCTGGCCGAACTCGACCACCGATATCAGTGAGCTGCGTCTGGTCATCGACTATCAGCGCGCGAGCGGCGCCGACCGCAAGCTCACGCTCGACATCGTCGACTATCCCGGCGAGTGGCTGCTGGATCTGCCGCTACTCAACAAGAGCTATGAGGAATGGTCCGCGGAGAGCCTTGCGCTGTCGCGGCAAGGACCGCGCAGAGCGCTGGCGGCGGCGTTTCACGCGCATCTCGCCACGCTCGACGCCAACGCGCCGGAAAACGAGCAGGCGACGCTGATCGCAGCGAGGCTCTTCACCGATTATCTGCGCGCCTGCCGCGACGAACGCTTCGCCATGAGCCTGTTGCCACCGGGCCGGTTCCTGATGCCGGGCAATCTCGCGGGCTCGCCGGCGCTCACTTTTGCGCCGCTCGACGTCGCCAGCGATGGCAGCGCACCGGATGGTTCGCTGTGGGCGATGATGAAGCGGCGCTATGAGGCCTATAAGGACGTCGTCGTCCGCCCATTCTTTCGCGATCACTTCTCCAGGCTGGATCGGCAAATCGTACTCGTCGATGCGCTCTCTGCCTTCAACGCGGGACCCGAAGCGCTGCACGATCTCGAATCCGCCCTCGCCGGCATTCTCGATTGTTTCCGCATCGGTCGCAGCACGATCCTCAGCACGCTGTTCCGCCCGCGCGTCGATCGCATCCTGTTTGCGGCGACCAAGGCCGATCACCTGCATCACCTCAGCCATGACCGGCTGGAGGATGTGCTCAGGCGCACCGTAACCAAGGCCGTTGCGCGCTCGGAACTGGCCGGTGCATCCGTCGACGTCGTCGCCATCGCCGCGGTGCGCGCCACCAAGGAAGCGCTGGTGCAGCGCGGCCGCGACAAGCTGCCCTCGATCCTGGGCACACCGGCCGCCGGCGAGGTCGCCAATGGCGAGACCTTCGACGGCGAGACTGAAGTCGCGACCTTCCCCGGCGACCTGCCGACCGATCTCGATGGTTTGTTCACCGGCGGTTCTTTCAAGGGCCTCTCGACAGACGGCGCCGACAAGGCCGACTATCGCTTCCTGCGCTTCCGCCCGCCGCTGCTCACCCGCGATGGCGGCGAGGAGCCGGCGCTGCCTCACATCCGCCTCGACCGCGCGCTCCAGTTCCTGATCGGAGACAGGCTGCAATGACCGACCGTACGCGCCGCCCGGCCACGTTCCGGCTCGACGATCCCCACGTCACCGTGATGGATGCCGACGAGGATGCCGGCCGCCTCGCCCGCGGCACCATCCGCATCACACCCGAAGCCGACCCGATGGCGATGCCCGTCGTCATCGACGAGCCGCTGCGGCCGGTGCGATCAGGCTTCCGCTGGGGCACGCTGTTCTGGACCGGGCTCGGCGGCCTCGTGCTGCTCGGCACGGGTCTCGGCGTCACGCAACTGGTCCGCGACCTGTTCGCGATCAATGACGGCCTCGGCTTTCTCGGCCTCGGCTTCGCTGCGCTGGTCAGCGTCGCGCTGATCGCCATCATCGCACGTGAGGCGCTGAGCCTGATGCGGCTCGCCACCATCGAGAAGCTGCATGCCCGCGCGTTGGCCGTGATCGCCAGCGACGACCGCGCCGAGAGCCGTGCCGTGCTCGCCGACCTGCTGAAACTCGCACATACCAATCCGCGCCTCGCTCGTGCGCGCACGGCGCTGCAGGGCCATGCCGACGATATCATCGATGGTGCCGATCTCATTCGCGTGGCCGAACGTGAATTGATGAGCCTGCTCGACATCGAAGCGCGTCGCCTCGTCTCGGTCGCCGCGCAGCGCGTTTCGGTGGTGACCGCCGTCAGCCCGCGTGCCGTAGTCGATGTTCTGTTCGTCGCCGCCGCCGCGATCCGGCTGGTCCGGCAGCTCGCAAAACTCTATGGCGGGCGGCCGGGGACGCTCGGGATGATCACGCTGATGCGCCATGCCATCAGCCATCTCGCCATCACCGGCGGCATGGCCGCCAGCGACAGCATGATCCAGCAGGTGCTCGGCCATGGCATCGCGGCGAAACTCTCGCAGCGGCTCGGCGAAGGCGTGCTCAATGGCCTGCTCACGGCCCGCCTGGGCCTCGCCGCCATCGACGTGACGCGGCCATTGCCATTCACGGCGCTGCCACGCCCGCAGCTTGGCGATCTCGCGAAGGATCTGCTGCGGAAGCGCGACGGGGAAGAGAACGCCTAGGGCGGATGAGCCGAAGGCATAATCCGCCCTAATTTCTCGGGCGCGGACTCATAAGCGCGTAGCCAAATTCGGATTGATGCCAAGATGAGCCGGATAGCGAAGACATCGTCGATATGGCAAAATCGACGCGAGTGACCCTAAGCGGAAGTGATCGCGTTCCATAGGCCGACCTGTACGTTCGCGGGAATGGAGGCTTCAATGAAGTGCCCACGGATCTACTCCACAGCGGATGGCGAGTCCCACTTTGATGAAGTCGATATTCCGACGAACCCGCTGCAGGTTCATCCCAACGCCGCGATTTTCGAAGTGTCGGCAAGATATGCGACGACACACATCAGCTTCACGCGCATTCCGGCGGGCGCACGACGGGTCGATTGGCACACTGTTCCAGGGCGCGTGCTCACAGTAAGGCTTGATGGATCGGCCGAATACCAGACCAGTGACGGAGACCAGAGACACGTCCCAGCCGGTAGCTTCATTTTGTTCGAGGACACTCATGGCAAAGGGCACAAAACGGAACATTCACCCGAAGAGCAGACAGTCATCTGGATCAATCTTCCGCGCGGCCTCGATCAGCCTTGACGATAAATTGCTCTGATCGGTTCGGCAATTCGCCCCTTTTCGGATATGAGGCAATGTCCGGTTTGAGCCCGCGAAGTGTGGGATAACAGACATCGCTCAAGCCGCCGCTTATGAACCTCGATTTATGAGTGCTGCCCTAGGCAGCGGCCACGCAGTCCACCTCGACGTCGAACGGGCCATGCCATCCCGCAACGATGAAGAAGCCGCGCGCCGGCGGATCGCTTGAGAAGTAACGCGCATAAACCCGGTTGATGGTTTCGAACTGATCGGCCCCGGTGCAATAGACATTGCACTTGATCACCCTGTCGATCGATGAGCCCGCAGCCGTAAGGCACAGCGCCATCTGATCGAGAACAATCTCGATCTGCCGCTCCAGTGGGAAGCGCCTGATCTCCCCCGTCTCGGGATCATAGGGCGGCAGTTGCGAGACATAGACGAGATCGCCATAGCGCACGGCCGGCGCGACAGGAACCTTCCGTGCTTCGAAATAGGATGAGAACGGTTCGACGCGAATGAACTGTGCCTGCATGTTTCCGCTCCCGGCTGCCACTATTGATCGCATCATCGCACGGGCGACGGCCGGCGCCGGGCCAATTGGTTCGGCACCGGCCGAACCGACGGGAGTGGCGGATTATCCGGCGAGCCGCTACGCTGGGATATGGTCGCCTCCGCAAACATGGTCGAAGTCGCGGCGCTGGTTGGCGATACAGCGCGCGCGACCATGCTTGCGGCACTCATGGGAGGTCAGGCGCTCACGGCAACCGAGCTGGCGTTTCAGGCCCGGATATCCCGCCCCACCGCGAGCGAACATCTGGTTCGGCTGCTCAACGCGCGATTGATATCGGTGACACCGAGCGGGCGATTTCGTTACTATCGGATCACATCACCGCTCGTGGCGCAGATGCTGGAAAGCATGATCGCCGTCGCGGCCCTGGAAATGCCACCGAGGCATCGACCGCGTTCTGCACGCGATGAAGCACTGTGCCTTGCGCGCAGTTGCTACGATCATATGGCCGGACGGCTGGGCGTTGCGGTCGCGGACGCGTTGATCGCGCGAGATTACATGCATCTGAGTGCAGATGGCGGAGCCCTTACCGACGCCGGCCACCGCTTTCTCTGCGAGTTCGGAGCCAGGCTTGAAACCGACCGCCGCAGCAAGCGCATCTTCTGCCGGGCTTGTCTGGACTGGAGCGAGCGGCGCTATCATGTGGGCGGACTGGTCGGCGCCGAGCTTCAACGACGGTTTCTGGAAGTCGGATGGATTGCGCGAACGGGCGCGACGCGCGCCTTTAAAGTCACGGATGCTGGCAAGATCGAACTGAAAGACATATTTGGCGTCGATCTGGACGTCGCAGCCGCCAGTCGCGGCCTGCTTTCGCCTCGCCAGCCGGGAGAGAGTAGTCAGCGCGCTGCCAGCTGAATGCGTGTCGGCACAGACATCTCCGCCAGCGCAGGCCAGCGATAGAATGGTGTATCAGGCTTCGGCGTCAGGTCAGGCGTCCAGCCCGTGAGCTTGTCGATCGCATAGTGCTTCATGGCCGTGCCGCGCCAGATGGTATCGACTTCGGCGACAGGCGTGAGCACCGCACTCGTCGTCGCCAGCAGCGGGCGCTGGTTGTCCGCGGTCTGCGCGATATAGAGTCCGGCGTGATCTCTGATCTTCGCCATGCCGGGATCGCGGAAGCCCAGAAAACGCGCGCGCTCATTGACCTGCACCACCGGCACCTTGTCCTTCAGATGCCAGCGCAGCATCGCATAGGTGCGGTAGTCGGTCGTCGCGATCCAGGTGGCGCCGGTGGTCTTCATCTCTGCCAGTGCGCGGTCAGCCAGCACCTGATAGCCGCCCTCCCCGCCGAGCGGATCGTTCTTGCCGATCAGATTCCACGGCGCGGCCACGCTATAGAGGAAGACCAGCACCACCAGCGGAATGCCGGTGGCGATGGCAGCGATGCTCCAGCCATAGGAGGCACGCACCATGCGCGGCGACCAGCCGTCGGCCGGCAGTTTCGTCAGGTTGATCGCCACCGCAGCGATGCCGGCGGGCCACAGGAACATCGGCCAAGTATCGCCGACACGCAGGGTCAGCGACTTCCATGCAAAGAAAAAGAACGGCACCAATACGCAGGTGGCGAGCAGGATCGCGACCGGTTCGCGGCGGCGATAGCCACGCCATGCAGTGACGACAACCGCGGAGAGAATGACCGGCATCAGGATGAAGCCGACCTGACCGAACTGCAGGCCGAGAAAATCGCCGAGCGTGCGCAGCGACACCTCGTTGTTCGTGGTGGCGCGGATGAACTGGAACCTGAACGACGCCCAGTCGTGGCCGGCATTCCAGATCAGGACCGGCGACGAGATCGCCAGTGCGATCAGCACGGCCAGCCATGGATACGGGCTGCGCAGCCAGCGTCCGCGCCATTCCGGCACCAGCATGAATGCGAGAATGCCGGGCACGAACATCACCACCGTGAGTTTGGACAGCAAGGCGAAGCCGCCGAAGACACCTGCTGCAAGCCACCAGCGTCCGTCATGGCTTTCGGCAAGCCGCACCAGTGACCACAGCATCGCCATGGCGAACGGGATCAACGCCACGTCCGGCGCGACCTTGGCCATCAGCAATCCGTAATACAGCGCCGCTTCCGACATCAGCACCGCCAGCAGCACCGCGCGCAGATCCTGCGTGACGCGGCGAACGATGTCGGCCAGCAGCAATTGCGTCACCGCCATCGCCACGATACCAGCAAAACGCGCGCCGAAATTGGTATCGCCGAAGATCAGCGTGCCCGCACGGATAAACCATGAGATCATCGGCGGATGATCGAGGAACGACAGCACGCTCTCCTTCGACCACGTCCAGTAATAGGCCTCATCGGTGCGCAGATCGAACAGCCCGGCATAGACCAGCCGCATCGCAGTCAGCGCCACAAGCAATGCGCCGATCACCCAAAAGGCGCGGCGGGGGACATTCCGATCGAGGTAAGGGTCGGGAAAAGACGTCATCGCCGAGCTTTTCGGCGGACTTCGCCATGCTGTCAACTTGTTGACTTTACTGCTGGATAAGGTCTGTCCAGAGGCCGCTCCGGATGGCATCGGAGGGCGTCTCGCCGTAGGGTTTCGCCATGGACGCCTCGCTCAATCCCGCCAGCAACCTGCCCCGGACGGCCCCCGCCACCGCGTGGTGGCGCGGCATCGGGCTGCGCCAGGTCAGGCTGGTCTGCGGACTGGTGCTGTTCACCTATCTGCTCAGCCATTTTCTGAATCACGCGCTTGGCAATATCTCGCTCGACGCGTTGCAGACCGGCGTCGTCATCCATGCCGGCTTCTGGCAGTTCTTTCCAGTCGCGGTGACCTTCTACTCGGCGGTCACGATCCATGGCGTGCTCGGCATCTGGGCGCTATTCGAACGCCGGCAGTTCCGCTGGCGAGCCGTCGAGCCGCTGCAACTGGTACTCGGGCTTAGTGTTCCCGCACTCATCGTCGGCCACGTGGTCGCCGTCCGCCTTGGAGAAAACCTGTACGACATCAATCGCAGCTATCCTCAGGTGTTCTATGGCTGGATCACGTCGCCCACGAAGACGTGGTCGATGTATCTCGTGGTGGTCGTGGCCTGGCTGCACGGTTGTATCGGGCTGTATTTCTGGCTGCGGCTGAAAGCGCATTTCAAAAGCCTCGCCCCCTACCTTCTGTCGGCTGCCGTGCTGATCCCGACACTGGCGCTGCTTGGCATCTTTCAGGGCAAGCGTGAGGTCGAGGCCAAGCTGGCATCGCCGCAATGGCAGGCCGAGAATTTCGGCCCGGACCGGATGGGCACCGCTCCACAGCAGCAGACACTCGGCGACATCACCGACGACCTCCTGATCGGCTATCTCGCTCTGCTCGGCATCGTGCTCGCGGCCCGCGCCATCCGCCTGGTCGTCGAACGCCGTGCCGGGATGATCAACCTGTCCTATAGCGACGGTCGCAAACTGCGCGTCCCCTTGGGCCTCAGCGTGCTGGAAGCGAGCCTGCGTCATCGCGTGCCGCATGCCAGCGTCTGCGGCGGCCGCGCGCGCTGTTCGACCTGTCGCATTCGTGTCACCAGCGGTGTCGAGACATTGCCGGCACCGTCCGCGCGCGAAGCCTTTGTGCTGAGCAGGATCGGCGGCGCTGCAGACCCCGCCGTCCGGCTGGCCTGCCAGTTGCGACCGACGACCGACCTCACCTTCGTTCAACTGTTCGCGCCGCAAGTGACCAGCGCGAATGCTCACGCATCGCAGCCGGCGCGGATCGGCCAGGAGCGTTATCTCGTCTGCATGTTCGTCGACATGCGCGGCTCAACCATGCTCGCCGAGAAACGGCTGCCTTACGACACCGTGTTCATCGTCAACCGCTTTCTCGACGCCGTCTCGCGAGCTGTCATCGCAAGCGGTGGCAAGCCCAACCAGTTCATCGGCGACGGGGAGCTGGCGCTGTTCGGTCTTACCTGCGATCCGCAGACCGCGTGTCGCCAGGCCCTGCAGGCTGCGCGGCTCATCGCCGAGAATATCGACGAACTCAATCGCGCCCTCGCCCATGACCTGCCGCAGCCGCTGCGTTTCGGCATCGGCATACACGGCGGCGAAGTCATTGTCGGCGATATCGGCTATCGCGATCACATGGTGTTCACCGCACTCGGCGATGCGGTCAATGTCGCTGCGCGCCTGCAGGACATGACCAAGAGCCTCGCTTGCGAAGTCATTATCTCCGAAGAAGTCTGCAACACTGCAGGCCTCGCGGGCGACGCGCTGCCACACCAGGACGTCGCGATCCGCGGCCGTGCCGCACCGATGAATGTGCGCACGATCACAGATGCCAAGGTACTTTCATCTCTCGTGACCAGTGACATGGTTTCCGCGCTTTAACGCTGTTCCTGCAGGGCGCACGCGCTTTGCCTGCCTGAACAGGCATTCAGAAAATTCCCTGAGAATTTCTTCGAACCCGCTCCGAAATCGATGCGACGAATTTGCGATGGATCGAACAGACAGATCCCGCAACCCGCGCTTCGCGCATCACTGAAGGAGAACGACCATGTTTCGCAAACTCGCACTCGCATTCGTTGCTGCAGCTTCCCTCGGCGCGATGGCGCTGACGCCGTCCACCGCATCGGCTCATGGTTGGGGCTGGCACGGCGGCCATCACCACCACTTCCACGGCGGCGGCTTCTACGGTCCCGCTTTCGGTGTCGGCTATGTCGGTGGCGGCGGTGGCTGCTATGTGAGCCGCCGCGTGATGACGCCCTACGGCCTGCGCTGGCGCACGGTTAACGTCTGCTACTAATCCTCGCATGAGGGCTGCGAACCCCGGCCGCTTCGGCCGGGGTTTTGCATTGCAGCGATATCACCCGCGTGCAGACGACAACGCATGGTCGTATCGCGACCGAGCCCGGCGCTTTGCTTTTGCGACCTTCCGCCGCGTCGGAAAATATCATGAATAGCGACGAATCCCGGAAAATTGGACAGATTACGGTCGGTTTGGGCAATTTCTGCACGCCGTTTGAGCTATCAAGCTTGGCAATCCGCGCGTAACGTGCGCATGTCGGATATGCCGGTTTGCGGGGACCGGCAGTTCGTTATCGATTTTGATCCCGCGGAGACGACGTGATGACTAAAGGTACTGTGAAGTGGTTCAACCCGACGAAGGGTTATGGATTCATCCAGCCGGCGAATGGCGGCAAGGACGTGTTCGTTCATATTTCGGCAGTTGAGAAGGCTGGCCTTTCGACACTGAACGAAGGTCAGACCGTTGAATTCGAGGAAGTTGCCAACCGCGGCAAGACCTCGGCTGAGAACCTCAAGGTCTGATACATCTGGTTTGATACCAGTGTGATCCGGCCACTTCCCCGAAGTTTTCCAGATCACGCCTCAACAATGTAGAGCGCATTCGGCAAGGGCGGTTTCCTCCAAAGGGGCACCTCTCCTGCAACGCAATCAGTTTCACGCAGGATTGCGCTAATTCGATCCGCGGTGTGCGCTCTAGCCTAACTCCAAAAACCCGAGCTGAGATCTTTGTAAGGTCCGCTCCTCAGAGCCGCCAGTTAACGTGACGCAGGCCTCAGCGACGCGACGGCGCTCCATTCCCCGATTTAGTTTTCCTTGACCCACTGATCCGCCGGCTTGACGTCCGGCAGCTGCGCGTAGCCGCGCGTCCACATATCGACGACCCATTCGGTGCCCGTCGCGCGGTCCAGCAGCACGGCGGTGTTGTGCGGTGTCTGCAGCACCAGCGCATTGCCGCGATAACGCGGATTGCCCACCGTGTGATGCTTGAAAAGTCCCCACTCCTGCATGATCAGCAGCAGGCTGGTAACGTTGCGCGTCGTGTCCCAGCAATCGAAATTGTGCTTGTCGTCGAAATAACGGAAATCCGCATTGGCGATCCGCTTGTCGGTACCAAGCACCGGACCGACGCGGCGGTCCCACCACACCACCGCCTTCTGCACGGCGGCGCGTTCCGCCGCGGCCGACGCCTTGCCCGCTGCGAGAAGCTTGGTGAGCGCTGCCCTATCAGCAGGCGTGAAATCGAAGGCATGGCGACGCCGGCAGACGAAGCCGTAGCAGATGGTCATGGAACCGGCGGATGGCGGGTAGATCGACACCGACGTGTAGAGATCGCTGACCTCGCGGGACATTTCGATCGCGCGCGCATGCGACATCGAGAACAGGCCGGTCAGCGCGATGACACCTGCCGCCATCAGAATACGAAAATCGGCGACACGAAGATTGAACTGGCCTGCCCGCATGATTTGCTCCGAGAGAAACGCGCGGAAACCTAACGCAGCGCTTTCGGGCTGCCAAGGCAACGGCAAGACAACGGCAGCGTTATCCCGGTTCGCTATCCCACCGGCAGCGGTGCGTCGCGCTTCACTTCCTCCATGACGGCATAGGTGCGGCTCTCGCGCACGCCGGGCAGCGCCAGCAGGCTTTCGCCGAGAAAACGGCGATAAGCGCTCATATCGGCAACCCGCGCCTTCACCAGATAATCGAAACCGCCCGCCACCATGTGGCACTCCAGCACTTCCGGCGCGAGCCGCACCGCGCGGGCGAAGCGCTCGAACACGTCGGGCGTGGTCTTGTCGAGCAGAACTTCGACGAACACGAGGAGGCCAAGGCCGAGCATCTGCGGATTGAGCCGCGCACCATAGCCCTCGATATAGCCGTCGCGTTGCAGCCGCTTCAGCCGCTCGCCGATCGAGGTCGCAGACAGGCCAACCTTCTCGGCCAGCTCGACATTGGCGATTCGGCCGTCAGCCTGCAGGACGGCGAGGATTTTCCGGTCGATCTTGTCGATATCGCTCATATTGGGGGTATAGCACGATCATTTCCGGATTATCTAAGGGAAAATTACGATATCTCCTATCGAACTGCCGGCAGACCGGGACTAGGGTTGCAACATATTCGAGGGAACGCCCATGTCGCCCGATTTCATGCCTCCCTTCACCGCCCCCTATGCACCGGAGGATGGGGCCATTGCCGCCCGGCTTCTGGCCGACGCAGCCATGACGCCCGCTCAGGATGCGCGGATCGACGCAACGGCCACGCGCCTGATCGATGCGATCCGCACCAGGGACGACCGCTTCGGCGATGTCGAGGACATGCTGCGGGAATATGCGCTCTCCACCAAGGAGGGCCTTGCGCTGATGGTGCTGGCGGAGGCGCTGCTACGGGTGCCGGACGCACGGACCGCCGATGCCTTCATCGAGGACAAGCTCGGCCAGGGCGACTTCATCCATCACGAGACGAAGTCGAGCGCCTTCCTCGTCAATGCATCTGCCTGGGCGCTCGGCATCTCGCAGCGGGCGATCCAGCCCGGCGAGACGCCGACGGGCACGCTGGGCCGGCTGGCGAAGCGGATCGGCCTGCCTGCGGTACGCACCGCCACGCGGCAGGCCATGCGGCTGATGGGCAGCCACTTTGTGCTCGGCGAAACCATCGATGCAGCGCTGGCCCGCGCCCGCGCTCCGTCCGAGCGCCCGGCGCGCTATTCCTTCGACATGCTCGGCGAAGGCGCGCGCACCAAGGACGACGCGCAGCGCTATTTCGACTCCTATGCCTCGGCCATATCAGCCATCGGCCACGCCGCGGGCAACAGGCCGCTGCCCGACCGACCGGGTATCTCGGTCAAACTCTCAGCATTGCATCCGCGCTATGAAGCAGTGAGCCATCAACGCGTGATGCGCGAACTGGTGCCGCGTCTGATCGCACTGGCGCAGCAAGCGAAGAGCTATGACCTCAATTTCACCGTCGATGCCGAAGAAGCCGACCGGCTCGAACTCTCGCTCGATGTCATCGATGCGGCCTTTGCCGATCCGTCGCTGGCAGGATGGGACGGTTTCGGACTTGCGATCCAAGCCTATCAGAAGCGCTGCGCGGATGTGATCGATCACATCGACGCGCTGGCGCGCCGTCACGATCGCAAGATGATGGTGCGCCTCGTCAAGGGCGCCTATTGGGACACCGAGATCAAGCGCGCGCAAGAGCGCGGGCTCATTGACTATCCGGTGTTCACCCGCAAGGCGATGACCGACCTGAATTATGTCGCCTGCGCGCAGAAGCTCCTCACCTTGCGCCCGCGCATCTTCCCGCAATTCGCCACGCACAATGCGCTCACCGCCGCGACTATCCTCGAACTGGCCGGCACAAGCGACGGCTACGAATTCCAGCGCCTGCATGGCATGGGCGACGCGCTTTACGAACAACTCGGCAAGGATCATCCCGCCATCCGCTGGCGCACCTATGCGCCGGTCGGCAGTCATCGCGATCTGCTGGCCTATCTGGTAAGGCGCCTGCTGGAGAACGGCGCGAACTCATCTTTCGTGGCGATCGCCGCGGATGACGCTGTGCCGATCGCAAGCTTGCTGCAGCGACCGGCCGCAATCATCGGCTCTCCCGACGGCGCGCGACACGCAAAGATCCCGCTGCCAGCCGATCTCTATCGACCCGAGCGCACCAATTCATGCGGCATCGAATTTGGCGAACGCGCTGCGTTGAACAAATTGCTGGCCGAGATTGCGGCCAGCAAGCCAGACGTGGGCAAGATCGTTGATGCCAATGCCGAGCAGGCAGATGCCGCAGTGACGGCAGCACGCGCCGGCTTTGCATCATGGAGCCACACCCCAGCACATCAACGCGCGGCAATCCTCGACAATGCCGCCGATCTTCTGGAACAGCGCCGCGCGTCCTTCATCGCATTGCTGCAACAGGAGGGCGGCAAGACGCTCGATGATGCGCTGTCGGAAGTCCGCGAAGCCATCGACTTCTGCCGCTATTACGCCGCGCAGGGCCGCAAGCAATTCGGCGACGGCGAGGCGATGCCCGGGCCCACCGGCGAGAGCAACGTGTTGAGCCTGCGCGGCCGCGGCGTCTTCGTCGCCATCTCGCCGTGGAATTTTCCGCTGGCGATTTTTCTCGGCCAGGTGAGCGCCGCACTGATGGCGGGCAATACGGTTGTCGCCAAGCCGGCCGAACAAACCCCACGCATCGCTACGCAAGCCGTACGCCTGCTTCATGAAGCCGGTGTACCCACATCAGCATTGCATCTGATCCAGGGCGACGGCCACATCGGCGCCGCGCTGGTGGAGCATCCCGCCGTCGCCGGGGTCGTGTTCACCGGCTCGACCGAGGTAGCGCGATCCATCAACCGCGCCCTCGCCGCCAAAGACGGGCCGATCGTGCCACTCATCGCCGAGACCGGCGGCATCAATGCAATGATCGTCGATGCTACGGCTCTGCCCGAGCAGGTCGCCGACGATGTGGTGATGTCCGCGTTCCGGTCGGCCGGGCAGCGCTGCTCGGCGTTGCGGCTGCTGCTCGTGCAGGATGATGTCGCCGATCGCATGATCGAGATGATCGCGGGCGCGGCCCGGGAACTCAAGCTGGGCGACCCCTCCGATCCCGCAACCCATATCGGCTCGGTCATCGATACTGAGGCGAAGCAGAAGCTCGATGCGCATATTGCGCGCATGACAATCGAGGCACGCGTGCATCTTGCCGCCACGGCGCCTGCAGGCAATTTCGTCGCGCCGCACATCTTCGAGCTCGCGAGCGCACGACAACTCACCGAGGAAGTATTCGGCCCGATCCTGCATGTGGTGCGTTACCGTGCGTCGGAATTCGATCGTGTGTTGCAGGACATTGCTGACACCGGCTTCGGGCTCACGCTCGGCGTGCATTCGCGGATCGACGATATGGTCGAGCGCGTGATCGCGCGCCTGCCGGTCGGCAATGTCTATGTGAACCGCAACATGATCGGCGCCGTGGTGGGCGTGCAGCCCTTCGGCGGCTTCGGACTGTCCGGCACCGGCCCGAAAGCCGGCGGCCCGCATTACCTCGCCCGCTTTGCCACCGAACAGACGGTGACGATCAACACGGCTGCCGCGGGTGGCAATGCAGCATTGATGACGGGCGGCGACTAGCAGCGCTGCTTCCCGTTTCAGGCCGTTGCATCACCCATCGAAGATGGGTCAAATGCGCCACCGGATTCCAGATGGAATTAAATTCCGGCAGACGGCAAGAACAACACGCAGAACAAAAGCGACGGGAGTGACGTATGGAAGACGGTCTGTTCAAAGGGCTGAAGGTGCTGGACTGCGCGAGTTTCATCGCCGCGCCCGCCGCAGCCACCGTGCTGTCCGACTTCGGCGCCGATGTCATCAAGATCGAGCCGCCCGGTGCCGGCGACCCCTATCGCAACCTGCCCAACCTGCCCGGTTATCCCAAGAGCGAGCACAATTATGCGTGGATGATGGAGAGCCGAAACAAGAAGAGTCTCGCGCTCGATCTGGCCAAGCCGGAAGGCCAGGCAGTGCTCTACAAGCTCATCGCCGAAGCCGACGTGTTCATCACCAATTTCCCGCCGCCGGTGCGCAAGCGATTGAAGATCGCCTATGAGGATATCGCGCCGCTCAACGAGAAGCTCATTTATGCGTGCTTCACCGGCTATGGCGACAAGGGCGCGGAAGCGGACAAACCCGGCTTCGATAGCACCGCGTGGTGGGCGCGCTCCGGCATGATGGATCTGGTACGCGCGGATGAAGACACCACGCCGACGCGTTCGATTGCCGGCATGGGCGATCATCCCTGCGCCATGGCGCTTTATGGCGCCATCGTCACCGCGCTCTACAAGCGCGAGAAGACCGGCAAGGGCTGCCAGGTGAAATCCAACCTGATGGCCAATGGCGTGTGGTCGTCGAGCGTGCTGGCACAGGCCAAGCTGGTGGGCGCCAAGTTCGAAAAACGCCGCTCGCGCGAGGAAGCACTGAACGCCGTCACCAACCACTACAGGTGCCGCGACGGTCGCTGGATCATGCTGTCGCTGCTTGCCGAAGAGCGGCAATGGCCGGCTTTCACCAAATGCCTCGGCCGCGAGGACCTGCGCGACGATCCGCGCTTCGCAACCAAACCTGATCGCCATGCACGTTCCGTCGAACTGATCAAGATCCTCGACGAGGTGTTCGCGACCCGCGACCTCGCCGACTGGCGCGAGCGGCTCGATGGCAACGGCCTCGTGTTCGGCTTCGTCGGTATTCTCGACGACATCCCGAACGATCAGCAGATGAAGGACAACGACGTGCTGATCCCGTTTGAGGGAACCGACATCCTCACCATCAACAGCCCGATCTGGATCGGCGGCGAGACCAAACGCAAACCGCATCTGCCGCCGTCCATCGGCCAGCACAGCAACGAGATCCTGCGTGCCGCTGGTTTCGACGATGCCGAGATTGCGCGGCTGCGCGCGACTGGCGCGGTAGCATAGTCGCGCAAATAGCGGAGTACGCAGCTCGCGCAAAAGAGTTTCAATGTTGCGATGCGGCCCGTGATCACGAAGTGGTCACGGGCCAATCTGAAACCGCCCCTCCCAAGATGCGTAGCTGATCTCGTTAGCGCAACAGGCACTCGCCATGTCGCGCGGCCACGAGATCACAACGTCTGCGGATTCCCCGCTGGCGACGCCACAGTCAATCGGGAGACTACCATGTCCAAGAAGCGCATTGCACTATTGTCATTCGCAGCCTTCAGCACGCTGATGATTTCGGCGAGCTTCCTCGAGCCCGCTGCTGCCAAGATGATGAAGGGCGAGAACACCGTCATGGTAGGCGGCGCCGCGATGTATCCGTCCAAGAACATCGTCGAGAACGCCGTGAATTCGAAGGATCACACCACGCTGGTCGCCGCCGTGAAGGCCGCCGGCCTCGTCGATACGCTGGCCAGCCCCGGCCCGTTTACCGTCTTCGCGCCGACCAATTCCGCATTCGGAAAGCTGCCGAAGGGCACTGTCGGCACGCTGGTCAAACCAGAGAACAAAGCGACGCTCACCAAGATCCTGACCTATCACGTGGTTCCCGGCAAACTCGAAGCCGCCGATCTCACCGACGGCAAGAAGCTGACCACCGTCGAAGGCGAGCAGCTCACCGTGAAGCGTTCGGGCGGCAAGGTCATGATCGTCGACGCCAAGGGTGGTACCTCGACCGTGACGATCCCGAACGTCAATCAGTCGAACGGCGTGATCCACGTGGTGAACACCGTGTTGATGCCGGGCTGATCGTTCCAACGCACCGTCTGAATTGACGCATCTCGCCTCTCCCTGTCCGCAGGGAGAGGCATATTTTTTGACTACCGCGCCAGCAGCCAGCCGAAGAAGCCGAGCCCGAGCAGGACGGCCACACCGATCGCCCAGACGCTGACGCGGATGCTGCTCGTCGTCTGCTGCTTGCTCTCGTTCTCGGCGATCGCGATGTCACGTTCCTTAATCTCTTTGTCGGTCTCGTTCATTGCGCCCTCATTTCATTTCACGAAACACATGCCGATCGCGGACGACGTATCCGCGCCAACCTGCTGACAGGCGAGACCTTCGGCACAGGTCCAAGACGCGAAGCTCTTATCCGCGACGCCCTTCGGCTTCGGTCGATAACATGTCGCGCCCCAGCCATCGAGCGCGGGCGAACCCGCGATCTCACCGTTACCACGCGCTTGCGGCCGGTCGGAAAAACCGCGTGAAAAGTCCGGCGCCTTTCCATTGTGCATCGCCATGACAATGTCGCGACGGCGGGGCTGGTCACCGATGAAATGCGGCGATGCCGGAACCGTTCCCAGCGATTGGTCTGCCAGCGTATCGGCACCAGGGAAATGAAAGCCACCAATGCCACGGATCTGATGACAGCCGCCGCAGGTGATGTCGTTCAGCCGGCGCGCGAAGCCGGCGGGAGAGCGGATGTTCTCGAGCGCGCCGCCCTGCGCCACTGCCCGCTCCAGCGCGGCGATGACGTCATGCTCGCTGAACACGCCCTTCCCCTTGCCATCCATCAATCCGAATTCCGGCTGCAGGGCCGACGGAGCAAAGCCAACCGGTGTCGACGCCAGCGACGATGTCGCGAGGAATTTCTCGGGGATCAAAACCGTACCGCGATCGAAGGCGTGGAGGTTGGCGGGCGCGAGCAGCCAGTCGCGAAACGCGTGACCGAGCTCGGCGTCAGCCAGCAACCGGTCGCGGTCGATCTGGTTCTCCATCGGCGCTTCGCGAAACTGCTTCGCACTGGCATCGAAGCGAAAGACGTTCTGCAGATAGTCCGTGCGGAATTCCTGCGTATCGGATTTGGGCGCATGCGCGATCTGCAGATTGGTCTCGATGCGATCGATATGCGCGGCTGTGATTGTCGCTAGCGGGCCATCCGGTTTCAGCAAGCGATCTGCGAGCGCTACGCCAGTCTCAACGAACGACGCTGAGTCGAGCCAGCGTTTGGCGAGATCCGCGCATGTCACCGACGCATCGCTCGGATCCTTCGCATGAAGCACGAGGTTAAGTGTCATCGGCAGGCGCGGCGGCGTCGTGCCAGCGGCCGTGCGCGTGAGCCGATAGATCAGCCTGATTTCACCGCAAGTATCCGGCGCGACATAGGCGCGATCCATGCGGTTGACGATTCCGGCGAGCACGAAGCGCGCATCAGGCGATGTCAACGTCGCCTGGTCGAACAGTTGCACGTCGTGGCCCGGGCCAACGCCAATGCTCACGCGCGGCTGGCGGTTCTGATGCTCGGCGAGATAGCGCGTGAACGCATCATCCAGCGCGGCGCGGATCGGCGCCATCGCGGGCAGAGCGAACAGGGCGTCGCTCGGGATCGGTATCGATCGGGCGGGGTCGAGCAGCTGCGCGAGACCGAGACCGTGGGTGCTGTGCGTTTCCAGCGCCCGCAATGCCCCGGGATCGGTGACGGCGAGACCGTTGCCCCCGTCAGCCTGCGCGACGGGAGCCACGAGGCAGAGCAGCACGGCAATGAAGCTCAAGCGAAGTCGCACGGCGCTATCCCAGACGTCACGTCGGGAAGCTAGCCCAAAACAAAGGCCGCTGCACCAGCAGCGGCCCGAACGCATTCATCACAGGAAGAGGGGATCAGCGGGCGACGATCAGGCCGCGGCTCGTGACCACCGTCCAGCGGCCATCCTGCTTGCGGATCGCATCGACGCGGCCGAGGCCGGGAACCGGATCGCCGGCATAGACTTCGAAGATTCCGGCACGGCCCTCGATGGTGGCACCGCCGCCGGCGATGTCGATGATGCGCCAGCCTTCGACCGTGGGCAGGCGCGCAACTTCGGGCTTCGGTGTCGGGGTCGGCACCGGGGCGTTGATCGAACCGGTCACTTCCTTGGCCGGTACCGAGGCAACCGGTGCAGGGGCCGGCGCGGGCGCAGCTGCAGCCGGCGGCGTGGTGCGCAGCTTTTCGACGGTTTCGCTGAGCTTGGCGAGTTTCGCGGCCGGTTCGGCCTGCGCCTTCTCAAGCTTGTCGAGACGGTCGGCAGACTTCGCGCGCGCCGCGATGGACTGCTTGGCATTGCGGTCGACCTCGGCCTTGAGCGCCGTGAGCTCGCCATCGAGACGGGCGATATGCTCTTCCAGTGCCTGATTGGAGGACTTGGTGTCGTCTGCGGCAAACAGCTTGCCGAGGCCCGACATGGCCACCGAACCGCCAACCGCACCGACGGTGATACCCAGCGCGATCATCGCGGCGATCGCGAGCATCCGGCTGCGGCCAGCCTTCTCCGCCTGCTCAATCTTCGGTTCGGAATTGACGAAGTCTTCCCAGGAGTGCTCGCGCGAAGAACCTTCGCGCGTTGCGCCTTCATGGGATGCGCCGTCACGCGGGCCGCTGTCGCGGGAGGGAGCCATGATGGTGATCCGACCGGGCGCTCCGAGCTTCGGCGCTTCCCTCTTTGGCATCTGGGCGGGGCGCTCGTCGCCCTGCTCCGGTGCGAGCTTCGGCGAATCCACGTGGATATCAGCATCGTGGGAACCGGTCGCCGCCGCGGCGCCGGTGTCGACGTGATCGCCGCTGACGTCTGGGGTGGAATCGGCCTTGTGCTCGCTCACGATCAAATTCTCCGGAATAGATGAACACTTTGGTAACTTTCATTGCTTGCCAAATCCTTACCGGTTGCCGTGCTTACGAAAATTTCACCTCTCGTCCGGCGGCGGGAACCGTTGCTTGACGCGCACCCGCCTGCCCCGCACAACGGCTGCAAGCGAGACAATCGGGGAAACGCCATGAAACTCTACGATTCCATCGGACCGAATCCGCGCGTGGTGCGCATGTTCATGGCCGAGAAGGGCATCAGCCTCCCCGTCCAGACCGTCGATCTTGCTGCCGGGGAGAACCGTGAACCCGCGCATCTGGCGCGCAATGCGCATGGACAGATGCCGACGCTCGAACTCGACGACGGCGCCTATGTGTCCGAGACGGTGGCGATCTGCGAATATATCGAGGAGACGCATCCGACGCCGCCGCTGATCGGCACCACGCCCGAGCAACGCGCCGAGGCGCGGATGTGGCGGCAGCGTGTCGATCTCAACATCTGCCAGCACATCGCCAACGGCTATCGCTTCTCCGAGGGATTGAAGCGTTTCGAGACACGCATCGTCTGCGTGCCCGAAGGGGCGCCGGGCCTGAAGACAATCGCCATCGACCGGCTGCGCTGGCTCGACGGACAGATGGGCGGCAAGACCTTCATCTGCGGCGAGCGGTTCACGATGGCCGACATCGTGCTGTTCTGCTGGCTCGATTTCGCCGACAAGGTGAAGCAGCCGTGGGATCGCGGAAATACGAAGGTCGCGGCATGGTTCGAGCGCGTTGGCGCACGGGAGTCAGCGAAGGCGTAACGGCTATAGCACCACCGGCGCATCCGGCAGTTCATTCACCGAGCCGGCATCGCGCGGAAAATGCGTCGCCAGATGCCGTGTCACCGCGTCGATGCCCTTGATCACGCCGCGCTCGAAATGCCCGGCGCGGAACTCGGCTTCCATCATTTGGCAGATAGCTTCCCAGCCGGCTTTGCCGACACGGGCATCGATGCCGCGGTCGACCACGATCTCCACATCGCGATCGGCCAACAGCAGATAGATCAGCACGCCATTGTTATGCGCGGTGTCCCAGACGCGCAGTTGCGCAAACACATCGATGGCGCGTTCGCGCGCCATCTGATTGCGGAACAGCGGCGCGCCGTCGAGCGCGCCTTCGACGACAAAGCGGATCTGGCCGGCATGGCTGGCTTCGGAGGCCTTGATGGCCTGTTCGATCGCCGCCAGTGCCTTTGGAGGGAACGCCTTGCGGACGCGCGAGCGATTGCCGAGCAGATGTTTGCCGATGCGTTTGAGGCTCATCACCAACTCCCCGAAGCGCCGCCGCCACCGAAACTGCCACCGCCTCCACTGAAGCCGCCGCTGCTCGATGAGCTCCCTGATGACCAGGAACCACCACCGCCTCCCATATAGCCACCACCGCGGCGTCCACCGCCTCCGCCGCCCGACATGAGGGCCTCGCTGATCAGCGTAAAGAAAAACGCGACCGCGCCGAGAATGCCGCCGAACAGCAGGCTGCCGGCGACAAGCCAGACCACCGCGGTGACGAGCCCACCGGTCGCCAACGAACCAAACAGCCGACCGAAGATATTGCGCAGGATACTGCCGAAGATCAGCACGCCGAACAGCAGGAACGGCGCATATTCCATGATCTGATCGAGGGCATTCGAATTGCCCTTCCATTCATCCGGCGCCGGCAGCGGCTCGCCGTCGATCACCTTGATGATCTGATTGACGCCGGCCGTGATGCCACCCGCGAAATCGCCGGTCTTGAAGCGCGGCGTGATGATCTCGTCGATGATCCGTTTCGTGGTCACGTCGGTCAATGCGCCTTCAAGGCCGTAGCCGACTTCGATGCGCAGCTTGCGATCATTCTTGGCGACCAACAGGATCGCGCCATCATCGACTTTCTTGCGGCCGATCTTCCAGGCTTCAGCGACACGGATGGAATATTGCTCGATCGATTCCGGTGCTGTCGTGGGCACGATCAGCACTTCAACCTGACTGCCTTTGCGCGCCTCGAAATCGCGCAGCGTGCTGTCGAGCGATGCCTGTTCGCTCTGGCTCAGCGTCGCGGTCTGATCGACCACGCGCCCCGTCAGAGCCGGCACGGCCACATCGGCCAGAGCGGCGGCGCTCCAGCACAGCAGCAATGCCAGCAGGCAGGCTTTGATCGCCTTCATCGGATCGGCCTGATCGGCACCGGCCTATTTCGCGGGCGCCGGCGTCGGGTTGAAGTCGACCTTCGGTGCGGTCGAAATCTCGCTCTCATTGGCGACGGAGAAGTTGGCCTTCTCCTTGTAGCCGAACATCATGGCGGTCAGATTGTTCGGGAAGGTGCGCACGCCGACGTTATAATCCTGCACCGACTTGATGTAGCGGTTGCGCGCCACGGTGATGCGGTTCTCGGTGCCTTCGAGCTGCGACATCAGATCCTTGAACAGCGCGTCCGACTTGAGCTGCGGATAGTTCTCGGTGACCACGAGCAAGCGCGACAGCGCGCTGGAGAGTTCGCCTTGCGCGGCCTGGAATTTCTGCAGCGCGGCGGGATCGTTCACCACGTCAGGTGTCGCCTGCACCGAGCCGACCTTGGCGCGTGCATTTGTGACGCCCAGAAGAACGTCCTTCTCCTGTTGCGCAAAGCCCTTCACGGAATTCACAAGATTCGGCACGAGGTCCGCGCGGCGCTGATACTGGTTGACAACCTCCGACCAGGCCGACTTGACCTGTTCGTCATTGGTCTGAATCGCGTTGTAACCGCAATTAGTCAGGCTGAGGGTCGCCAGTGCTGCCAGCACGGTCAAAAACTTGCGCATGAAATTCTCCTGTGACGCGGCTCAAATGGCTCGACCGCTTCTAGCACAGGCAAACGACGAAAGCCGCCACAAGTTCATCGCGAATGCTGCAATGCCCATACGGGTTTATGTTTGCATGCCCGGCATTCATTGTTAGCCTTGCCACAACCATCGGCCCACAGAAGCCGAGGATGTATCGGGAGGACTTCATGACGGACGTGCTCAACGCGTTTCCGACGGTCGGGGCGCAGACCTTGCGGGCGCTGGCGCGCTATCCGGATCGCATCGCTTTCAGCTGGCCCGGCGGCACCATCACCTATCGCGGCACCACGGACCTGATCGCGCGGCTGCAGAATGTGTTCATGAACCTCGGCGCACTTCCCGGCACCAAAGTGGCGCTGCTCACAGCCAACCGCGCCGACACCTGGTGCGCCGGCGTCGCCGCGCAACTGTCGCGGTTCGCAATCTCGTGGCTGCATCCGCTCGGCTCGATGGAGGATCAGATCGACCAGATCGAGGACGCCGAAGCAACGATCCTGATCATCGATGCCGACAATTTCCTGCAGCGCGGCGGCGAGCTCGCCTCGCGCGCGCAAGGCCTGCAGCATGTGTTTACGCTGGGCCGCGCGGATTACGGCATCGATCTGCTGAAAGTCGTCGGCTCAGGCGGCAGCGCCACCGCGCGGGATTTTGCACATGTCGATGACATCGCCGTTCTGAACTACACCGGCGGCACCACCGGAAAGTCCAAGGGGGCGCTGCGTCGGCATCGTGAGGTCTCGGGGTTCGCCAGCGCTATTCTGTCGGATTTCGAAATTCCGGACACGCCGAGCTATCTCACGGTGGCGCCGATCAGCCATGTCGCCGGCACCAAGGTTCTGCCGACGCTGATGCGCGGCGGCACGGTGCACATGCTGAAAGGCTTTGATCCCGAGGCGGTGCTCAAGACCATCGAGCGCGAGCGGATCAATTTCACGCTGTTCGTGCCAACCATGATCTATGTGCTGCTCGATCATCCGACGCTGTCAAAAACCGATCTATCGTCGCTCGATCTGGTGCTTTACGGCGCATCGCCGATGTCGCCCAGCCGGCTGGTGGAAGGCATCGAACGCATCGGCCCGGTGTTCTCGCAGCTCTACGGGCAGACCGAATGCTACCCGGTGTCCGTGCTGCGCAAGACCGACCATGATCCCAGGAAGCCCGAGCTGTTTTTGTCCTGCGGATTCCCCATCGCCGTCTGCGACGTCCGCATTCTCGACGATGACGATCAGGAAGTCTCCCCCGGCGAGGCCGGCGAGATCTGTGTCCGGGCTCCGCATGTCATGAAGGAATACTGGAAACGTCCAGAGCAGACGGAGGAAACACTGAAGAACGGCTGGCTGCATACTGGCGACATCGCCCGCGCCGACGAGCGCGGCTACATGTTCATCCTCGACCGCAAGAAGGATATGATCGTTTCCGGCGGCTTCAACATCTTCCCGCGCGAGATCGAGGATGTGTTGACCACCCATGCCGATGTCGCCATGTGCGCCGTGGTCGGCGTTCCCGACGACAAATGGGGCGAGGCCGTCACTGCCATCGTGGTCGCGCGTGGCGGCGCGAAGCCGGACGCCAACGAACTGATCAATCTGGTGAAGACACACAAGGGTTCGGCCCATGCGCCGAAACACATCAAGTTCGTCACCGAACTGCCAATGACCGGCGTCGGCAAGATCGACAAGAAGGCGCTGCGCGCAAGCTTCTGGGTCGGGCGCGAGCGGATGGTGGGATAAGGGGCCAACTCTCTCCGCGTCGCCCCTACTCTCTCCACGTCATCGCCACTCTCTCAGCTGTCATCCCCGCGAAGGCGGGGATCCATAGCCTCCGCAGCGCTGATTGCGCTGTGGCAGAGGCCTTTCTTTCATTTACTCACACGGTGGTTATGGGTCCCCGCCCCGCGCGCGCCATTGGCGCGCTAGGCGGGGACGACAATTGAGGGGCCAGAGCCCCCACATAACCGTCCTGACAAGTGACTTGCATGATGATAGTTACTCGCCTATCTTCCCGCCATGGAGCGCAAGAGTTTCGAAAAACTGGAATGCCCGGTTGCCCGCAGCCTTGAGCGCGTCGGCGAGTGGTGGAGCATTCTGATCATGCGCGATGCCATCTACGGCATGACGCGGTTCGACCAGTTCCAGAAGAACCTCAACATCGCGCCGAACATGCTGACCCGCCGGCTGGCAGTCCTGGTCGAGGCCGGGCTGCTGGAGAAGCGGCTATATTGTGAAAAGCCGCCGCGCTACGAATATATCGTGACCCCGCGCGGCCGGGATTTCCGCTCCGTACTGTGGTCGCTGCAAAGCTGGGGCAACCGGCACTTCGCGCCTGAGGGTGAAAGCGTCGTTCTGATCGACAAGGAGACCGGCGAGACCGCCGATCCCATCCTGGTCGACCGCCGTACCGGCAAACCAATCACCGAAGCCACCCACGCCAATGCGCCCGGCCCTGCCGCCAGCGCACGCGTACAACGACGGCTCAGCAAACCGCGCCCGCAGAAGGACGGATCACCATGAAACTGGAAACGCCGCAGGCCATTGTCGCCGCCACGGCCGCACCCGTCCACGAGATGAATCCGCGGACGCGCATGCTGCTGCAGGCGCCAATCGCCTCCACGCTGATCAAGCTCGCCTGGCCCAATCTGCTGGTGATGCTGGCGCAGGCCTCAACAGGCCTGATCGAGACCTGGTGGGTGTCGCATCTCGGCAGCGACGCGCTGACCGGCATGGCCGTGGTGTTTCCCGGCTTCATGATGATGCAGATGCTGTCGGCTGGTGCCATGGGCGGCGGTATTTCCTCAGCAATCGCCCGCGCGCTCGGCGCAAGGCGCACCGACGATGCCGAGGCGCTGGTGATGCACGCCACGCTCATCAATATCCTGCTCGGCCTCATCGGCTCGGCGATCTTCCTGATCTGGGGCCGCGCGATCTACACCGCGATGGGCGTCAGCGGCGGCGCGCTGGACGCCGCCATGCAGTATTCCAATGTCGTATTTGGCGGCAGCGTGCTGGTCTGGCTGATGAACGGCTTCGCCAGCATCATTCGCGGCACCGGCAACATGCTGGTGCCGTCGCTGTCGATCTGTATCGGCGTTGTCCTGCTGATCCCGCTGTCACCGCTGCTGATCTTCGGTTGGGGCCCCATTCCCGCACTCGGCATCGCCGGCGGCGGCTGGGCCGTAGTGCTGTCCACCTTCACCGTCGGCGCCGTGCTCGGGGGCTACATCCTCTCCGGCCGCTGCATCGTCCATTTCAAACTGGCGCGGCTGCGCTGGGATCTGTCGGCCGACATCTTGCGCGTCGGCGCCGTCGCCGCGGTCATCTCGTTGCAGACGAGTTTTACGGTGCTGTTGACCACCGCTCTGGTCGGCGGCTTTGCCGGTGGCGACGCCGTGGCCGGGTTCGGCACCGGCGTGCGGCTGGAATATCTGATGGTGCCATTGGCGTTTGGATTTGGCGGACCTCTGGTGGCCCTGGTCGGCACCAATATCGGCGCGGGACAGGAGCAGCGCGCGCTACGCGCTGCGCTGATCGGCGGCGGCATGGTGTTCGTGATCACCGAAACCGTTGGCCTGGCGGCCGCGATCTGGCCAGCCGCCTGGCTCGGCCTGTTCGGCTCGGACCCGCAAATGATCGAGACCGGCAGCGCCTATCTGCGCATCGTCGGCCCCGCCTATGGCTTCTTCGGCCTCGGCCTGTCGCTGTATTTCGCCTCGCAGGGCGCCGGAAAGATGCTCTATCCCCTGCTGGCCGGCGTGCTGCGCCTCTTGATCTCGATCGGCGGCGGCTGGCTGGCGCTGCGGCTGACGGGATCGCTGACCTGGCTGTTCGCCTGCCTGACCTTCGCTTTGGTCGTCTACGGCACCATCATCGCCACGGCGGTAGCGTCCGGGACCTGGTTCAAGGCCAAGCCGCTCTGACAGCGATGTAATCGCCAGCGATATGATCAGCCGAAAGCGGATTTTTCGCTGGGAATAAAGATGTGCATATGCCTCATGCAGTTGCACGCCTGTAGGGGCAAAGCGAACTATCCTAGATAGCGCGGATCGGCGGCCAGTTCGGTCGCCCCCAGGAATCCCCAGCTATGGCAGACGGTATCGCGGCACAGGCTCCCCAGCCGACGGAAGGGCTGACGCCGAGCCAGCAGCGTTGGGCGCGGCTTGCCATCTTTACCGCCCTTGCCATGGCCTCGCTCGATACCGCCATTGCCAATATCGCGTTGCCCTCCATCGCCTCCGATCTGAAAGCCACGCCAGCGGATGTGATCTGGGTGGTCAATGTCTACCAGATCGCCATGGTCGCCACGCTGCTGCCGTTCGGCGCGCTGGGCGAGATCGTCGGCCATCAGCGCATCTATCTCGGCGGGCTGATCCTGTTCACGATCGCGTCCGTCGCCTGCGCATTCGCATGGTCGCTGGACACTTTGCTGTTCGCGCGGGTGCTGCAGGGCCTCGGGGCCGCTGGCGCCATGAGCGTCAATGCCGCACTGGTCCGCGTGGTTTACCCCCCAAGCCATTTCGGCCGCGGGCTCGGTCATAACGCCCTCGTCGTCGCGACGGCCTTCACCCTCGGCCCCACCATCGCCTCGGGCATCCTGTCGGTTGCAACCTGGCCCTGGCTGTTCGCGATCAACCTGCCCTTCGGCCTCGCTGCCATTGTCATCAGCCTCAAGACACTGCCGAAGACCACGCGCGCCACCCATCCCTTCGATTTTCTCGGTGCGCTGCTTACCTCGCTCTGCCTCGGCCTGCTGATCCTTGGCATCGACAGCGCGGCCCATCACACGGCACCGTCCATTGTCGTCGCAGAACTGGTTGCCGGCCTGTTGTTCGGCTGGCTGTTGCTCCGCCGGCAGGCCGATCATCCCGCACCGATGCTGCCGATCGACCTGTTCCGTAGGCCATTGTTTGCCTTGTCGGCCGCAACGGCGGTTTGCTCCTTCTCCGTCCAGGGCCTCGCCTTCGTGTCGCTGCCGTTCTATTTCGAAGAAGTTCTGCATCGTTCGGCAGTCGAGACCGGCTTCTTCCTGACGCCCTGGCCGCTGGTCGTCGGCATCATGGCGCCCATCGCCGGCCGGTTGTCGGACCACTACCCCGCGGGCCTGCTTGGCGGCATTGGCCTCGCGCTGCTCGGCATCGGCATGGTGCTGCTGGCCACCCTGCCGCCCGACCCGAGCGTCGCCAACATCGTCTGGCGGATGGTGATCTGCGGCGCCGGCTTCGGGTTTTTCCAGGCACCGAACATGAAGGCGATCATGTCGAGCGCGCCGGCCGGCCGCAGCGGCGGCGCCAGCGGTATCGTCGCCACCGCCCGACTGACCGGCCAGAGCATGGGCGCGGCACTCGCCGCCTTCTGCTTCGGCCTGTTCGGCCATGGCGGTGCGACTTGGGCGCTGGCGCTCGGCGCCGGCTTTGCCGCGCTCGGCTGCGTCATGAGCTTCCTGCGGCTGATCGTCCCGTCGTCACCCGGTCACTGATTTCAGAGATAATTTTGCGAACTCACATTTCTCTTTTGCAATGCCGTATTAAGTGATGTGATATACTGCAGTGCAGAGACAGATATTTTGCAGCGCAAGTAACAAAACTGAGTTCCATTGCCCTTCGGTTCCGTAAGTACCCAAAGACGCTGGACCAGTTTCGTATCCTTGTAGTCGCGGCGGACACGAGGGCGTTTCTTGAGGGTACTGTTCGTCACTCCAGAGATTGACGACTTCATCCGGGTGGGCGGCCTTGCAGCCGTGTCCGCCGCCCTCCCTAGAGCCTTGCGCATCTGGACCGACGTTCGCATCATCCTTCCCGGCTACCGCGACGTCGTCACACAGTTTCCTGACATCGAGATCGTCGGCGAATGCCCGGCACTGGCGGAAATGCCCGCCTGCTCGGTCGGCCTTGCCGCGACCAAAGATGGCCTGCCTATCTACATCCTGCTCTGCCCGCAGCTCTACGATCGTCCCGGCAATCCCTATGGCGATGCTTGCGGCCGCGACTGGCCTGATAACGACATCCGCTTCGCACGCTTCGCCTCCGCCGCGGCACTGCTCGCGTCCGGCAAGCTCGACAAGAACTGGTCGGCCGATCTGGTCCATGCCAATGACTGGCAGGCGGCCTTGGTGCCAGCCTATCTCGCCTGGAGCGGGGTGAAGATCCCGACCATCCTGACAATCCACAATCTCGCTTATCAGGGCCTGTTCCCGAAAACCTCGCTGCGCCGGATCGGTGCGCCTGCGGAGTCGTTTCACATCGACGGGCTGGAATTCTATGACAAGCTCTCCTTCCTCAAGGGCGGGCTGATCTACTCGTCGCACCTGACCACTGTGAGCGAGACCTATGCGCGCGAGATCACCACGCCGGAACTCGGCTGCGGGCTGGAAGGCCTGCTGACCAAGCGCTCCAACGAGTCGCGTCTGACAGGCATTCTCAACGGGATCGATGAAAGCTGGGATCCGCGCGTCTGCGCGGAGCTCATGAGACCGTTCGGCGCGGGCGACTGGGAAGCCAAACGCGCCAATGCCGACGGGGTACGTCAACAATTTGGGCTCGCGCTCTCCCGCGGGCCCATTTTTGGTTTGGTCGCCCGCCTCGTGCATCAGAAGGGCGTCGACCTCGTGCTGTCGGCGGCCGACGCCATCGTGTCCGCCGGCGGACAGATCGTCGTTACCGGCCGCGGCGAGACCGCGATCGAGAATGCGTTGATGGAAGCGCATCGTCGCCGTCCGGATGCGATCGGCGTCGCCATCGGCTTCAACGACCGCGAGGCACGGCGTATCTTCGCCGGCAGCGACTTCACGCTAATGCCGTCGCGCTTCGAGCCTTGCGGCCTGAGCCAGATGTATGCGCAGCGCTTCGGCTCGCTGCCGATCGGTCACCAGACCGGCGGCCTCGCCGAAACCATCGTCGACGGCGAGACCGGCTTCCTGTTCACGCAGCCCTCCACCGAGTCATTTTTGGGCGGCATCCTGCGGGCCTTCGCGACCTATGGCTCCAAGGAGCGCCTGAACTCGATGCGCCGCAGCGCGATGTCGAAATCGTTCAGCTGGAATATTTCTGCTGCCAGCTACAGCGCGCTGTATCGCAAGACGATCGTCGCCGGCGTGTAGAGCGGGAAATCGGCGAGCGAACCCCGATCTTGGCTTGCGGATCAGTTCCGTTTCACAATAATAGCGAAAGCTGGCAACAACCATTATCCATGAAGACGTGGCCGGTCTCTCCGTGATGAAGGCCAGCCCGTGCTCAAAGCTTCGCCCCCCGCCGAGCCGCTCGTCGACTGGCGGTCGGAAATCAGCGCCGGTCTGATCTCCAGCCTCGTTTGTCTGCCGCTCTGTCTTGCTTGCGGACTGCTGGTGTTTGCGCCGCTCGGCCCCGACTATGTCGCGGCCGGCGCTGCAGCCGGCCTGTATGGCGGCGCCATCGTCGGCCTGGTCGCGGCCGTAGTCGCCACCTCGTCCTATATCGTGACGACGAGCCGCGTCAGCATGGCCCTGGTGCAGGCCGGCCTGACCACGACGCTGGTCAATGACGCCACGCTTGCGAGCCAGCCTGCGATGATCGTGACCGCGATCATGCTGTGTTTGTTTCTGGCTGGGCTGTGGCAGGTCCTGTTCGGACTGCTCGGCCTGACACGTGCCATCAAATTCGCGCCGCATCCGGTTCTGACCGGCTTGCTCAATGGCGTCGGCATGCTGATCGTGATTTCCCAGTTCAAGCCGTTCTTTGCCACGCATACGCTGTCGCCAAACAAGCCGGCGATGCTGGTTTACGTCGTGGCCCTGGCGCTCTTTGTTCTGAACTATCCGGCCATAGCAGGCTGGCTGCGGCTGCCGGACTGGCTGCGCAAGATACCGGGATCGCTTGCAGGCTTCATCGCTGGCACCGCGCTCTACTATCTAATCAGCATCCCGACCGGTCTCGATCTCGGGCCAACCATCGGCGAGATCCATGTCAGCTTCCCGCCGGCAATGCCGCTCGGCGCAGTGTTCGACGGCTCGATCACGCCGGAACTGACCGCCGTGCTTCCGCATGTCGTGCTGGTGTCGCTGGTGCTGGCAATCATCGGCACGGTGGAGACCATGCTGGCGTTTCGCGTGGCACAGCAGCTCGACGACACGCATATCCATCCGGTGCGCGACCTCGCCGCACAAGGCATCGCCAATGCGGCGGCAGCGCTGGGCGGCGGCATCGGCGGATCGGCGATCCCTTCCGTTATTCTGCTCGGCTATCGCATGGGCGGCCGCACGCGCTGGACCAGCATTTTCGTGGCGCTCAGCCTGTTAGCCATCACATTCGCGCTGTCGTCGATGCTCGCACAGGTGCCGCGCGCGGTGTTCGCCGGCCTGCTGCTCGTGATCGGCATCGTGCTGTTCGATCGCTGGAATCTGCAACTGCTGACCGACATTCGATCGAGCAGCGAACCGCAGGTTCGCCGGCACGCGATCTATAACCTGATCGTCGTGCTCGCGGTGATGGCCGTAACCGTGTTCAGCTCTGTCGTTTCCGGAGTGATCGTCGGCATCATCCTGTCCTGCATCATCTTCGTCATCAATATGAGCCGGCCGCTGGTGCGCCGCGCTCATCTCGGTGACACGCTGTTCTCCAAGCGCATCCGCTCGGCCGACGATCTCGCGATCCTGCAGCAGACCGGGCAGCAGCGCGCCATCCTGCAGCTTGAAGGCGCGCTGTTCTTCGGCAATGCCGACGACCTCTCGCTCCGCGTCAAGGACCTGTTCAACAGCACGGATATGGTGCTGCTCGACATGGGTGCCATCTCCGACCTCGACGTGTCCGGCATCAATGCGTTGCGAACGCTGCGCCAGAAGGCGACTGAGAAGAAACGGCGACTGATCTACTGCAATGTCCGGCCGGTCCATGCCGCCATCATCGGCAACGGAATCGGGCACGATCCCGCATCACCGCCAATGACACAGGATCTCGATTCCGCGCTGGAGTGGATGGAGCAGACCATGCTCGACCGCTCCGCTGCGAGGCAGGGGCAAGCGGATGAACTGGCTCTCGAGCAGATCGACTTTCTCGATGGCGTTTCGGGCGGCGAGATGGCCGAACTGACCGCGGTGATGACCAGGCGTGAATTTGCATGCGGCGATACGATCTGCCGCGAGGGCGACGCCGGCGACCGCATGTGGCTGATCCTGAAAGGCAGCGTCAGCGTGCTGCTGCGTACCGACGGACATCACGAGCGACGCCGCATCGCCGGACTTGGCCGCGGCACGACGGTCGGAGAAATGGCGCTGGTGGAATCGGTGCCGCGCTCGGCGACCATCGTCGCCGACGACGAGGTGGTCTGTTACGAATTCCCGCGCGACGGCTTCGACGTGATCCTGAAGAAAAATCCAGTGCTCGCCACCAGGCTGCTAGGCAACCTGGCGCGCGAACTCACCCGGCGACTACGGCAGACCTCGCAAGATCTGCGCGTCAGTCATCACTGAGGCGGTTAAACCTCGACCACGCGCTCCACATGCACGCGGCGGCAGTCCATCTCGTATTCGAGATCGACGACCGGTGGACGGTTGAAGTGCCAGGTCAGACCGTTGCGGAACACGCCGCGGCGACCGAGTTCGCTTTCCAAGAGCGCATAGACGTCGCGCACGGTGTAGAGCTGCGCGCCGGTGGTTTGCTCCCAGGTGCCGGAGAATGCGCTCATGCGGCGCTCCATCTCGTCGAGTACGAACTTGGCTTTTTCCAGCATGCCCGACGGGCTGATGTCGCCGAGACGCACGGTGTTGTCGCGATAGTCGCCCTTGCCTTCCGCGGCCTCACCGCTGCCGGCGATGACGAAGGACGCCGGCGCATTCGGTGCGACGGTCGTGAAAGAGAAGGCGTGGAAGCCTGGCTCTGACGGCGGATCAATCTTCGGACACACATTGCTGCGCGCGATGGGATTCACGCGATCCTTCATGATCCCCCAGTCTTCGAGGGTCTTGATGTAGATCTCGTTGAAGTCGATGAAGCCCTGCTCCGTGAACGGCGCCGGCGAGCGCAGTTCGCAGGCCGCAAAGGCGGTCAGCGGCCGGCCGGCGGCCTTGATGATCTCGGCAACCCTGGCGAAGCCTTCCTTCAGCGGAACGACTTTGGAGAAGCGCACGCGCTCCAGCGCGAAGCCGGGCAGCGCGCCGACGCCGCAGGAATACTGGAACACGCCCGGCATGTAACGGTAGCCGCTATTGGGGGCTTCGACGGTCTCGATCATGGTTGGCCTCTTGCGATGAAATCAAAGTCAGTCTTCGAGGACGCCGAGATAGGCGTCGCGAATGATGGGATCGGCCAGCAATTCGGCGCCCTGCCCGGTGCGCACGATGCGGCCCATATCCATGATGTAGGCGTGATGGCAGAGGTCGAGCGCCGTGGTGACGTCCTGCTCCACCAGCAGGATCGACATGCCTTCGGAATTCAACTGGCGCAGCGCCGCAACCAGCTGCTCCACCAGCAGCGGCGACAGACCAAGCGAAAGCTCGTCGATCATCAGGAGACGCGGCGCGCTCATCAGCCCGCGGCCGATGGCGCACATCTGCTGTTCGCCGCCAGACAATGTCGCCGCCGCCTGGTTGCGACGCTCGCGGAGCTTGGGAAATGTCGTGTAGACGCGATCGAGATCGCGATTGAGCTCGGTGCGGCTGACACTGCGCGAATAGGCGCCCATCAGAAGATTGTCCTCGATGCTCATGGCACCGAACAACCGTCGCCCTTCCGGCACATGGACAACGCCGTGAGCCAGCATCTGCGCTGCCGTCGCCTTCGAGAGATCGACGCCCTCGGAGATATATTTGCCGGAGGTCAGCAGGATCAGCCCGGACAGTGCACGCATCAGCGTGGTCTTGCCGGCGCCGTTGGAGCCGATCAGCGCGGTGATCTCGCCGGAGCGCACCACCATGTCGATGCCCCACAGCACCTGGATTTCGCCATAACCGGCGCAGACCCCATTCAGTTCGAGCATCGGATGATCAGCCACGGGCGGCGTTCCGTTGTGCATATTGCTGGCCCAGATAGGCATCGACGACGGCGGGATCCTTGATGATGTCGCGCGGCGCGCCGTCGGCGATCAGCCGGCCGTTATGCAGCACCGCGATGCGGGTGCAGACATTGAGCACGACCTTCATCAGATGCTCGATCATCACGATAGTGATGCCGTCGGCGGCGAGCTGATGGATCAGCTTGGTGGCGCGTTCGACCTCGGCGCTGTTGAGGCCGGCATTGACCTCGTCGAGGAACAGCAGCTTCGGCTTCATGGCCAGCGCCTTGGCGAGTTCCAGCCGCTTGCGCATGGCCAGCGTCAACGTCGCCGCGGATTGATCGGCCTGCGCGTCGAGGCCAACGAATGCGAGATGCGCGCGGGCGGCCTCACGCGCCGATTTCAGGCTCTCGCCGGGCTGCGAGAACAAGGCGGCGGCAGCGACATTGTCGAGTGCCGAAAACTCCGCAAAGGGCTGCACGATCTGGAAGGTGCGCGACAGGCCGAGCCGCGCAGATTGATAGGTCTTGATCCGCGTGATGTTGCGGCCATCGAAAGTGACGACGCCCGACGATGCCGGGGTGACACCGCAGATCGTGTTGACCAGCGTGGTCTTGCCTGCGCCGTTCGGGCCGATCAGACCGACTACCTCGCCCTTGTTGACCGACAGCGAGACATCGCTCAGAGCTTTCAAGCCGCTGAAGTGACGCGAGACGTTGCTGAGATGCAGGATTTCGTGACGGATCTCAGACATGCTTTGCCTTTCGTCCGGTCAGCCCGCGCCAGATCTTGCCGGCATGCAGCGAGACCAACCCATGCGGCAGGAACAGCAGCAACAGGATGATGAGCACGCCCAGCACGCCGGAATGGATCTGGATGTAATTGCGCCAGACCACCTCTTCGAGGCCGAGATAGACGAAGGCGCCGCAGACCACGCCGAGCGGCGATCCGAGCCCACCCATCAGCGCCATCACAATCGGCTTCACCGAATAGAGGATGTCGAACACATCGGACGGGTCGATGTAGTGCACCCAGGCCGCGTAGAGCCCGCCGGCAGCACCGACAAAACAGGCGGACAGGCCGAAAGCCACGGCCTTGTAGAGCGTGGAATTGAGACCGACCATGTTCGACGCCGTCTCGTTCTGCCGGATGCAGTTGAGGCCGAAGCCGAGCTTCGACATCGACACCGCGATGACGACGAGCGCGGTGATCAGCAGCAGGCCCCACATGGCATAGAAGAAGAACGTCGCGTCGGAGAGGACACTGGAGCCGGACACCAGCGGAATGTTCAGGCCCATGCCGCCGCCTGTGAGGTCGGTGGCATTGTTGACGAGTTCGCGGAACACCTCGACCAGCGAGAGGCTGGCGATGGCGAAGTAATGGCCGCGCAGGCGGAGCAGCACCGCACCGAGGGCAGCAGCAAGCAACAGGCACAATACCAGCGACCCCAGCAGCGACAGCGTCAGCGGCACGCCCTTGTTCATGAGAATGCCGGTGGTGTAGGCGCCGAGGCCGAAGAACGCCGCGGTCGCGAAGGACGGATAGCCGGCGAAGCCGCCGACGATGTTCCATGACAGCGCGAAGATCGCATACATGCAGGCCATGGTGCCCAAGCGCAGCGCATAGGCGTCGCCGACCAGCGGCAGCGCGGCAACGCAGGCGATGAGGACGAGAAGCGCGATATTGGTCCGGGTCATTCAAAACCCTTTCGGCCGAGCAAGCCCTGGGGCCTGACGACAAGGAAGATGATGAGCAGGACAAAGGACAGCGTCACTGCATGGGCCGGACCCAGATAGACCGAGCCGACGCCTTCGACCAAAGCCAGCAATATGCCGCCGGCCAGCGCCCCGGACACGCTGCCGAGACCACCAAGCACGCAGACCACGAAGGCCTTGCCGAGATAGGCCGACGACGTCAGCGGCGAGATCGGGAAGATCAGCGCCATCAGCACACCCGCGCAGCCGGCCAGCGCCGCGCCAAGGCCGAACGCAATGGCGTAGATCGACTTGACATCGACGCCCATCAGTACCGCCGCATCGCGATCAAGCCGGACAGCGACGATGGCGCGGCCGACTTTCGAGCGGCGCAACAGCAGATAAAGCAGGAAGGTCAGCGCCAGCGCTGAGGCCGTTGCGATCAGGCGATCAACGGGCACGACCACATCGAAGATCGAGATCGATCCCGTGGGCGGATTGAGGATCAGCTTCCGGTAGTCGGCCTTGAAGTAATAGATCATCGCATTGTTCAGGATCAGATCGAGCCCGAAGGTCAGCGTCAGCGTCACCAGCACCGGAGCAGTGATGACGCGGTTGAGCAGCAACCGTTGTAGCAGATAGCCGAACACGAAGAAGGCCGGCGCCGCGATCAGCAGCGCATACCAGGGCGACAGCCCGAGCGAATTATACGCACCCCATGCCAGATAGGCGCCGAGCACAATGAAGGAGCCGTGGATCAGGTTGATGACATTGAGCACGCCCCAGACCAGCGAGAAACCGATCGCGATACAGGCATAGAGACACCCAAGCACGAGTGCATTGATCAGGACCTGGATGGCCAGCATTTGGATTCCTCGCCGGTCTCGGCCGCTGCTCAGTTCACGCCGAGCTTGAAGTCGCCCTGCTTGATCGCATCGGGGAACAGCACCACGGGCTTGCCTGCCTGGATCTGGAAGACCGGAGGTTCGAGCGAGTTGATCTGGCCGTTGGCGCCGAACTTGACCGGGCCCCAGAAGGTCACGACGTCCATCTTGGCGAGTTCGTCACGCACCTTGTCACGGTCCAGCGAGCCGGCCTTTTCAATGGCCATCTGGAACAGCGCGCCGCAGACCGCAGCCGAAGCGTGAGCGTAGTCGGGCTCGAGCTTGTACTTGTCCTTGAACAGCTTCACGAAGTTGGCCGTGGTGCCGAAAATGTCCTTGCCGTTGTACTGTTCGGCCGGGTGCCACCACGAGGCGCTGGAGATGTTCTCGGCGCTCGCCCCGGCGGATTCGATGAATTCCTGATAGGCCGGACCGGCGATCATGGTCACGACATTGGCCTTCATCTGCTGATCAACCATCTGCTTGCGGATCAGCAGGAGATCGTTGGTATAGCCGGTGACGAACACCCATTGCGGATTCAGCGACTTGATCTGCGACAGGGTGGCGGAGTGGTCGAGCGTGTTGATGGCGTATTTTTCGAAGTACACGACCTCAAGACCATTGGTCTTGGCGGACTTTTCCATTTCCTGCGCAATGGCCAGCGGGAACAGATCGTTACGCGCGAGGATCGCGACCTTCTTGACGTCGGCGGCCTTGGCCTTGACGAGCTGCGTCAGCGGCGTGGTCAGCGTGTCGTTGGGCGTGAAAGTGCCGAACAGATATTTGTAGTTTTGATCGTAGACTTGGGATGACGACGCCGTCGCGGCGAGCATCGGCACCTTGTACTTCTCGGCGATCGTGCTGGCAGCCTTGGCGGCGCCCGAACCGAACGGGCCGAACATGAAGTTCACCTTGTCCTGGGTGATCATCTGTTCCGTGGTCTGCACCGAACGCGGCGTGTTCGACTGGTAGTCCGAATAGACGATCTCGACCTTGTACTTCTTGCCGCCGACATCGATGCCGCCGGCCTTGTTGGCCTGCTCGGCCCAGAGGTCATAGCCCTGCTGCTGCTTCACGGCTTCCGGCGCCAGCGGCCCGGTGATCGGCAGCGGCGCGCCGAAGCGGATGACATCCTGCGCCGAAGCCATTGAGGAGGTCGCTCCCAGGCCAGCCGCAGCCAGCAGGAGGGATGCGGAAAAAGCCGAGACAGCAAGCCGGGGATGAAACATCCAAATTCTCCATCGATGACGGGACCGTGACCTGTCAAAAAGTCTGTCTGATTTAGATTTCGAATAAAAGCATTGAATTTCGATGTGAGAGGTCTGAAAATCAGAACGCTAGTCAGGTCCTGCCATCGCGCTGGGCAGCCAGTCGCGAGGGACCAACGATGATCGAATCCACCGCCATTCGCTATTTTCGCGTGGTTACCGAGTCCGGATCGATCAAACAGGCCGCCGCAGCGCTCCGCATCGCCCCCTCCGCCATCAGCCGACAGGTTCAGGGGCTGGAGGAGGAGCTCGCGGTCAAGCTGTTCGAGCGCGGCGCGCGCGGCATGAACCTGACCGATGCCGGCCACGTGCTCTATCGCTATGCAGTCGAGAACCGCAGCCAGCTCGACGGACTGCGCAGCCAGGTCGAGGAATTCGCATCCTTGCGCCGCGGCCAGGTGAAGATCGCTACGGTCGAAGGCATGCTGTCGAGCTTCCTGCCCAACTCTTTCGTCGACCTGTCGCAGCAATATCCGGGGATCGCGCTATCTGTTACCGCCGTGGGCGCTCGCGACGTGGTCGAGATGGTCAGCCAGAACGAGGTCGATCTCGGCCTGATCTTCGGTCGTGCGCCACGACGCGATCTGATCGAACTCGGACGCATGCGACAACCGGTCTGCCTGATCGTCGCGCCCACTCATCCGCTGGCCAGCCAGAACTCATACGCGATGAAGGATCTTGCAGGGTTGCGCGTGATCTTGCCGGACCCATCGTTCGGCATTCGTCAGGAACTCGACAAGTCCTGCGCACAGGCCAGTGTGCGACTGGAAATATGCAGCGAGACCAACTCGCTGGCCTTCACCCAGACCGTGGCTGCCCGCACCGACCTTGCGACCTTCCTGCCGATGGTCTCGGCGACGGCGGCCATCAACGCCGGCACACTGGTCGCGATCCAGCCGCGGGACCGCAGGCTGGAGTCAACACAGGTGACGCTGGTGCAGTCGGCTGCACGCATGGCATCGCCCTCAACGCGACTGGTCGCCGAGATGCTGGTGGCGCAGATGAAGGATAATGAGGAAGGGTAGACGCGCGATTAGGCAGCGAGCTTTCCAGCCAACGCACGGAAACGTTCGAGCTGATCCTGCTTCAGCGCACGGGTCTCGTCACGGCCCACGAAGACCTTGAACATCACGCCGCCATCGACATTGAGGAATGCGACGAAGGCCGACGACTTGCCCATGAAAGGGCGCTCGACGAAAGCCACACCGCCGCAGCGCTCATGACGCAGATGGCCATGCAGTCCTTTAGGCTGTGTCAGATTGTAGTAGCCATGACCGATGGCGCCCGGTGACAGCGGCGCCGTAGTCTCGAAGATGCCGTCCTCGGTGTGCACGATCAGCGTCACCTCGCCCCACTCGGCGATATCAGTCATCGCGGTGACGAACACGTCAGCGCCGCCGCCGATCGTCACCATCCCCTCGGGCAGCGCTTCCAGCACCGCACGCGGCGTGACGTTGCGCTCGCGCGCAACAGTCTCGATCACGGCGCCGGGATTCTCCGCCATATAGGTTTTCAGCGCGGCGAGATCCGTATTCAGCATGAGATGGCTCCGTGATCGATCATTGGTGTGAGACGCAGTGCCTGCAATCAGGCCGCAGCGCTCTTGCGACGCTCGGACTGGATCACCTCGAAACCCTCGAATTTCGGGTGACCGAGATAGAGGCTGGCGCCTTCCGACTTGTTGTCCGCGCGGGCGTGCGCCTTGCGGAACTGCTCGGACTTGGTCCAGCCCTCGAAGTCCGCCTTGCTGGCCCAGACCGTGTGCGACGAATACAGCGTGTGATCTTCAGCCACCGGACCTTTCAGCAGGCTGAACTCGATGAAGCCCGGCAATTCCGAGAGATAGGATTCGCGGGTCGCCCAGATGTTTTCGAAAGCGGCTTCGGATCCGGTTTTGACCTGAAAGCGGTTCATGGCGATGAACATGGATAGTTCCTTCCTTGATGTGTTCGTTGCCCACTATAAGCGAAATCGCGCCCGGACATGAGCGCGATTTCTTTGAGGTTGCCTTGATCTGCGACAGCTACGCGCCGCCGAAATGGACCTTCAGGCCACCCTTGTAAACAATACCCGCGCCAGGGCTGGTCCAGAGCACGTCGTTCTGGGTGGTGCCATCCGCACCCGCGCCTGGAATGGCGTAGGGGCGATAGTACTGGTTCAGGATGTTGTCGACGCCGAAGTTGAGGGTGATATCAGGCGTGGGCTGATAGGCCACGTACAGATTGACGAGATCGTAGGCGGTCGACGGGACATAGCCGACTGGGATGTCGGTAATGGCGCCAATTGAAGACCACTGAGCCGAGATGACCAGCTTGCGATCCAGCAGGCGGAGACCACCAGTGGTCGTGACCTTGTGCGGCTGGATCGTTGCCAGACCGACATTGGTCTGAGTGTTCTTGCCGCGCTGAACCGTAGCGCCGACACCCAGGAACCAGTCGCCTGCGTCATACGACGTTTCGGCTTCGAAGCCCTCGATCTTTGCCGACGCGATATTCTGGTACTGGTAGAACTGGCTGAACCGGCCCGGAATCGGGAAGCCCATGAACGTCAACGGCGACGCGACCGGGGTCGACGCAACCAGATCGATATAGTCGTCGACATCGTTGCGGAAGACGTTGAACTTGGCACGGAAGCTATCGCCGGCTGTAAAGACACCATTGTACTTCAGATTGACACCGACTTCCTTGTTCTTGCCGACTTCAGCACGCAGGTTCGGATTTGGCTGGAAGCAGAACAGACCTGAGGTGCCATCGGGACAGTTGAACAGCGTCGGACCGCCACCCGTGGCGTGACCACCCGCGATCAGCGTCTCTGTGATCGACGGCGCGCGATAACCCTCGGCATAGCTCACATAAGGCGTGAAACCTGCAACGGGCGTAACGCCGACAGTGATCTTCGGCGAGAGGCGATCACCGCTCGACGACGTCGTTCCGGCGATCCCTGTGCCCGACGAATTCAGTTCGTAGTGATCGTAACGCAGCGCGCTGATGACTTCGAGCCAGGTCGAGTAGTTGTTCTTCAGCTGGATGAAACCGCCGCCCACCGTACGGTCGCCGCTTGGCGTGGTGATGTTGGAGTTACCGCGTGAATCAAACGTGGAAACCTTGTCGTTGAAGACATCGAAACCGTATGTAACGGCATTGCGCCATCCGCCGAGATCGAAACGCGAGGTGTTGTTGACGTCCACGCCGATCGTATCCAGCAGGTAACCGCGGCGGTCGCCGACGCAGCCCGAGATGTTGTTGCCAGGGTTGGCCAGCGTACAGGTGCCTGAGCCCGCGGTGATGCGGTTGTTATAGGTCTTCACCTGATCGTTGTCGGTGCGATTGCCGTACAGCGTGGCGCTCCAGTCGAACAACATGTCATCCGGCTTGGAGTACTTCCAGGTCACCGTACCGGTATAGGTCTTCGCCGTGGATCCATAGACCGACGAACCGGCGATGGCCGCTGCCGGCGCCGCCGTGGTGGTCGGACCGCGGTTCAACTGGCCGATGCTGTACTGGTAGTCCTGGAAGATACCGCCGAACTTGATCTCGTGACCATCGGCAGGACGAACGGTCAGTTTCATCAGGCCCGCAGCGATATCGTTGCCGGTGTTGCCAATCTCGGTGCCGTCGCCGTCCTTGTAGTTGCCTTGTGTCCTGTAGACCGCGCCGCCAAACACGTCGACGGACGGGTCGACACGCACACCGCCGAACACCGAACCCATGCCACGGGCATTGTTGGAGCCGTAGGAACCACTCATATCCACGCCCCAGCGCTCGCCGGGCCGCAGGACGTCATTGATGTCCTTGGTGCGGAACGAGGCCACGCCGCCGATGGCACCGGAGCCGTAGATATTGGCAGTCGGGCCGCGGGTGATATCGATGCCGCCGATCAGTTCGGGATCCAGAAAGAATGAGCCATTCGCATTATGACCGGAGCGCTGATAGTTCTGGCGCGCACCATCGACCACAAC
Organism: Tardiphaga sp. 813_E8_N1_3; assembly: GCF_051811025.1. Classification (NCBI taxonomy): domain Bacteria; kingdom Pseudomonadati; phylum Pseudomonadota; class Alphaproteobacteria; order Hyphomicrobiales; family Nitrobacteraceae; genus Tardiphaga; species Tardiphaga sp. 813_E8_N1_3. The sequence continues at coordinate 1,337,342 of NZ_JBPWQE010000001.1, read as the reverse complement.
GGCGACACGGCCGAAGTCCTGCAAGCCGCGGATATTGATCGCCGTGGACGGATCATCGCCACGATCCTGCATCCAGACACCAGGAACATTGTAGAAGAGCTGGCTCAGCCGGCTCGGCTGCTGCAGCTGGATCTGCTCCTGCGTCACGACACTGACCGGGGCCAGCGCATCGATGGCGCGCTCCTGGGTCTTCGAAGCCGTCACCGTGATTTCATCGAGTGACTGCCCAGTGCGACTGGCCTGCGCATTGGCGTTAGCCACCTGCGCCGGCACGGCCGCCGGCTTAGCGGCTGCACGCTTCTTCTTGGCGGGTTTCGGCTTTTGCGGCTGCACGTCGCCTGCCTGCGCGGCGGCCTGTGCCAAGGCTGTCTCGGAGACCAACGCCCCCATTGATACGATCGACACACCCAACAACAAGGCGCGCGTAGTCATGCCCCCGAGAGCCATAGCCTAATCCCCAAACACAATTTTTCAACGGATCGTGGCTGGCTGGCGCTGCACGAGGCAGGGAGCTTGCTGGCTTTCGAATGCGACTCGGGGACCCCTGCCACCAAGTTGCCATTTTCGATTACGGTTCATTAACAGAGGGGTCAAGCAATCCCCGCCCTGTTTATACTGATTATAGACTGCAGTGCTTGGCGATGAGGTGCGACAAAACCTATAACGATGACAGAGACTTTCACGGATGGGATAGATCGGCGCTATGGATACGGGTTCTCACGACGGCAGCGCTGCCGCTCACGCCAAATCCTCAGCCGGACGCAATGTGGTCATAAATGGCGACCGGATGGACAGCAAGGAGCTGTTCGCGGATCAGCGTGAGTTGCTGATTACGCATGGCGACGAGACCTATCGCCTGCGCCTGACGTTCCAGAACAAGCTGATCCTCACCAAATGACCGCGGGCCTCCCTGTTCGACGTCATCGCATCGCACATGCGCTGCAATGTGTAGCGCTCGCCAGCACGCTGGCATTCTCTGCCGCCGCCTCAGCGGAAGACGCCGTTGTGCGCGACGCGCGCGGACGCGACGTCACTATCGGCCATCCGACCCGCATCGTCTCAATCGGTGGCGCGGTGACCGAAATTCTTTATGCGCTCGGCGCTGATGACCGCATCGTTGCCGTCGATACGACCAGCCTGTATCCGCCGAAGGCCATGGCCGACAAACCCAATGTCGGTTACATGCGCCAGCTCTCTGCGGAAGGCGTCCTGGGGCTGAATCCGCAACTGGTGCTGGCCATCGCAGGCTCCGGCCCGAAGGAAACCATCGACGTCATCGACGCCGCCAAGATCCCGCTCATCGTCGTACCGGACACGTTCACCGAAGCCGGCATGGTGGAGAAGATCCGGCTGGTCGCCAAGGTCGCCGGCGTCGAAGCACGCGGCGAATGTCTCGCCAATGCCGTGGGCGGCGATCTTGCCGCGCTGCGTGAATTGCGCGCCAAGGTGAAGACCCCGCCACGGGTGATGTTCGTGATGTCCTTCCTCGATGGCCGAGCCATGGTCGCAGGCCAGAAGACGGCAGCCAACGAAATCATCAAGCTGGCCGGCGGTGTCAATGTGGCGGACAGCTTCGACGGCTACAAGATCATGAGCGATGAAGCCATCGCCGCAGCCAAGCCGGATACCGTGCTCTCGATGGAGCGCGGCAAGGACACGCTGCAGGCCGACACCGTGTTTGCCAGCCCGGCATTCGCACTGACGCCGGCCGCGAAGACCAAAAATCTGGTCGCCATGGACGGCCTCTATCTGCTCGGCTTCGGCCCACGCACGGCGGCCGCCGCGCGCGACCTTGCCGTGAAGCTCGATCCGGCAGTGACCGCTGACGCAGCCTCATTCAAGCCTGCCTCGCTCGCCGTCAACTGTCGTCAATAAGATGACTGCCGCCGACGCCAAGCTGACTGCGTTTGTCAGAACGAAGGGCCGGGTGCGCCGCCCTGCAACCATCGTCGTCCTGTGCGGTCTGTTCGCAGCACTCCTGCTGACGGTGCTGCTTGCCGCCACTGTTGGCGCCGCCGGCATCCCACTATCCCGCCTGCCCGCGGCACTCGGCCTCGCGGCCGCCGATCCCGCCAATCCATTTGCCGCGCGCGATCAGCTGATCCTGTGGTCGATCCGGATTCCGCGCATTGCCATCGCCGCCATGATCGGCGGCATGCTGGGCGCCGCCGGCGCGATCATGCAGGGCCTGTTTCGCAATCCCCTCGCCGATCCGGCGCTGGTCGGCGTCTCCAGCGGCGGGGCGTTTGCTGCAGCGGGCGCCATCGTCATCAGCGACAGCCGCTTTGCGCATTATGTGAGTTTTCTGCAGCCGTTCCTGCTGCCGCTTGCGGCCTTCATCGGCTCGCTGCTGACAACGATCATTTTGTATCGAATCTCCAGCCGCAGCGGACGTACGTCGATTGCACTCTTCCTGCTCGCCGGCATTGCCATCGCCGCGATCGCCAATGCCGGCATCGGCCTTCTTGTGTTCATCGCCGACGACCGGCAACTGCGCGACATCACGTTCTGGCTGCTCGGCTCGCTCAGCGGCGCGACCTGGAACAAGGCAGCGACGATTGCGCCCATGCTAGCGCTGGGCCTGATCGGAATGCTGTTCACCAGCCGTGGCCTCGACGTGCTGATCCTCGGCGAATCCGAAGCGTTTCATTCCGGTGTCGATGTGGAGCGTCTCAAGCGCATCTGCATCGTGCTGGTCTCCGTCATGACCGGCGCAGCGGTTTCGGTCTGCGGCGTGATCGGCTTCGTGGGCATCGTGGTGCCGCACCTGCTGCGGCTGATGGTCGGACCGGGTCATCGCCTGCTTCTGCCGGCTTCCGTCGGTCTTGGCGCCAGCCTGCTGGTCGGAGCCGATACGCTGGCCCGCACCATCGTGGCGCCGGCCGAGATGCCCATCGGTATCCTGACTGCCGCCGTGGGCGCGCCGATCTTCCTGCTGATCCTGCTGCGTCAGCGCGGGCTGGTGGGGCTGTGACACAGATGGCCAAATCGTCCGTCCTGACGGCATCCGGCATCTCGCTGACGATCGGCCAGGCCACGCTGCTTAATCATGTCGATCTCACCGTCAACAGCGGCGAGATGGTCGCCATCGTCGGTCCCAACGGCGCCGGCAAGTCGACGCTGCTGCGCCTGTTGTCGGCCGATCTGCGTGCGTCGCGCGGCGCAATCACGCTCAAAGACCGCGATCTCCACGCCTGGTCGCCCGCCGAACTGGCGATGCGGCGCGCGATGCTGTCGCAACATGTCAGTGTGAGCTTTCCGTTTACGGTCGAGGAAGTCGTGCAGATGGGTCGGGGCAACCTGCCGCTGGCTTCTGCGCAATCGCTCGTCAATGCCGCCATCGATGAAGTGGGCCTTGGCGACTTCCGGCATCGCGAATTGCCGACGCTCTCCGGCGGCGAACAACAGCGCGCGCATTTCGCGCGCATCCTCGTGCAGCTCGCTTGCGGCGAAGCTGCCCATGGTCCTGGCATCCTGCTGCTCGACGAGCCGACATCATCTCTCGATCTGCGTCACCAGATCGAACTCGTCGAAATTTCGCGGCAGCGTGCGCGCAACGGCACGGCGGTGATCGCAGTGCTGCACGATCTCAATCTCGCCGTTCGGTTTGCGGATCGCATCATCGTGATGCGCAACGGCGCCGTTGCAGCGGAAGGGACACCATCGGAGACGATCACCAGCGATGTGATCCGCCGCGTGTTCGATATCGACGTCGCTGTCGCACGCACCGACGATGGCGCGCCCTATCTGCTGCCGCAGATGATGCAACAGATTGCGACCTCAACTTCCATAACGGGTTGACTGTAGTTCTGCCGGGCGCATCATCCTGCGCAGGCATGCATATGCGATAGCAACATTGTTGCTCACGGAACTCACTTTTATCTGAACTCCCCATAGACTGATGCATTGCCTTCCTGTCGCAACAAACCACGGAGGTTCCCCATGGGATATGCACACAGGTCGACAGCATTGGTGGTCGAGAACGACGAAGCACAACGCACACTGGTCAGCCTGCTGCTCGAAGAGAGCGAGATGAACGTCATCGAATGCGAAAGCGCGGAGGCGGCTGTGCTGGTGCTGGAGGAATCCGGCGACAATGTTGCGATGGTCTTTACCGACGTGGAACTCGCGGGCATGATGGACGGGATCGAACTCGCTTATCTCGCCAAGCAACGATACCCCGATATGCATGTGATCGTGACCTCAGGTGCGCCTCGCGTGCGTCGGCTGCCCGACGGCACCCTGTTCATGGCCAAGCCGTGGAGCCCGATCGATCTGCTCCGCGCCGCACAACAATCGTTTCACTGATACAGGTCAAAACGGACCGGCGGATGCCGTCCGCGTGGGACCGTCTTGCATTGCTGCAGCGCAACGCCGATAATTCGGCGATCGCACCTGCAGCAGCAAGGGTTTCATGCCGTTCGACCTCCTCATTCGCAACGCCACGCTTCCCGACGGCCGCACGGGCCAGAATATCGCCATCGAAGCGGGCCGTATCGTCGCGGTGCAACCCAATCTGGCGGGAGAAGCCGGACGTGTGATCGATGCCGCCGGGCATCTGGTCTCGCCGCCCTTCGTCGACATCCACTTCCATATGGATGCAACGCTATCGCTTGGCCTGCCGCGCCTGAATGTGTCGGGTACCCTGCTCGAGGGCATCGCACTGTGGGGCGAGTTGAAGCCACACCTCACCTATGAGGCACTGGTCGAACGCGCGCTGCGCTATTGCGATCTCGCGGTGGCACAGGGCCTGCTCGCGGTGCGTACCCATGTGGATATCTGCGACGACCGGCTGCTGGCTGTCGACGCGCTGCTCGATGTCAAGAAGCAGGTCGCGCCCTATCTCGATCTCGAACTGGTGGCCTTCCCTCAGGACGGCTATTTCCGTTCACCCTCGGCTGCACAAAATCTTGCCCGCGCCCTCGACAAGGGCGTCAGCATCGTCGGCGGCATTCCACATTTCGAGCGGACCATGGCCGATGGCGCCGCATCGGTGAAGACACTCTGTGAGATCGCCGCCGCGCGCGGACTGCGCGTCGACGTGCATTGCGACGAAAGCGACGACCCGCTCTCGCGCCATATCGAGACCCTCGCCTATGAGACCCAGCGTCTCGGACTGCAAGGCCGCGTCGCCGGCTCGCACCTGACCTCGATGCATTCGATGGACAATTACTATGTCTCGAAACTGCTGCCGCTGATCGCGGAGGCCGGTGTCGCTGCGATCGCCAACCCGCTGATCAACATCGTGCTGCAGGGCCGCCACGACAGCTATCCGAAGCGCCGCGGCCAGACCCGCGTGCCGGAGATGCGGCCCTACGGCATTAACGTGGCCTTCGGCCAGGACTGCTGTATGGACCCGTGGTATTCGCTGGGCTCGGCGGACATGCTCGAAGTCGCGCATATGGGCCTGCATGTCGGGCAGATGACCGGCCGCGACGCGATGCGTTTCTGCTTCGATACGGTCACCACCAATCCGGCAAAGATCATGGGCCTCGATGGCTACGGCCTCGATGTCGGCTGCAACGGCGACCTCGTGCTGCTGCAGGCGCACGATCCCATCGAAGCGATCCGCCTGAAGGCAACGCGGCTCGCGGTCGTGCGCCGCGGCAAGGTGATCGCCGAAACGCCCGCGCGGATCGGCCGGCTCGCGCTCGATGGCCGCCCAACATCGGTCGATCCGGCCGCCTACGCGCCGCCGACTTGATCTCTCGACCCCCTCCCTCGCATCGTCCGGCAGCATGACATCAGTCTCTCCCCATTCTCTGCGTGTTGCCGTCATCGGCGGCGGCGTGGCCGGCGCGTTTGCCGCGCTTATCCTTTCCAAGCTGCCGCAGATCGGGACGATCACCGTGCTGGATCGCGACGGCGCCTTCGGACGTGGGCTCGCCTATTCCGCCAAGGCCAAGTGGCACCGCATCAACGTTCCCGCTTACAAGATGGGCGGGCTCGGTGCCGACGATGACGGCTTTGTTGAATGGCTGACCGAGACAGGCCAGGCCGACTGGCCGGACTATTCAACCTCCTTCGTGCCTCGCCGGGTCTATGGCGACTACATCTCGACGAAGTTCAACGAACTGACCGGTAGCGGACGCGTAACGCCGCGGCAGGATGTGGCTCTGAGTGTGACGCGACAGGGCGATGGTTATCGCGTTGCGACAGCATCGGGCGCAACCATCGATGCCGATCTGGTGTTCCTCTGTCTTGGCAATCCGCCGCCCTCGCCGTTTCCTGGCGTCGATGCCTCGCCGCGCTCGATCACCAACGTCTGGGCGCCGGGCGCGCTCGATCCGATCGGCAAGGACGATCGCGTGCTGGTCATCGGCACCGGTGCCACCGCGGTCGATATGGTGATCGATCTCGTCCATCGTGGCATGCGCGCACCCATCACGATGGTCTCGCGGCGCGGATTGCTGCCACTGGTCGATGTGCCCGCGCAGACCGATCCTGATCCCATGACGTCATTCCCGGTGCCCACCGCGCGCGGCCTTCTGGCGGCGTTACTGAAGGACACCCGCCGCAAGGTGGCCGCAGGAATTCCATGGCAAACCATGGTCGACACGTTTCGACTGTCGATTGGTGAACTCTACAGGAACGCCTCCGAGACCGAACGCGCCCGCTTTGCGCGGCATCTGCGTGCGATCTGGATGGTGCACCGGCATCGGCTGGCACCCGACGTCGCCGAGCTGCTGGAGCAGTTGCAGCGAGACAAGCAGCTCGATGTGATCGCAGGTCGCATCACCAGCGCGGTTGCGACACCGTCGGGACATGCCGTCACTATCCGCAAGCGCGGGCACGGCGAAACGATCAACCTCGCCACCAACTGGATTCTGAACTGTACCGGCCCGGAAGAGCGTTATGATCGCTTGGGCGACCCGCTCATCAAGTCGCTGCTTGCGACCGGGCAAGTCCGGACCGGCTTCAACGGCCTCGGCCTCGATGTCGCCCCAGCCTGCGAGCTGCGTGACAGCACCGGTCATGTTCAACCCGGCTTCTATGCCATCGGCCCGGCGACACGCGGCGCGTTCTGGGAAGTGACTGCGGCATCCAACATTCGGCGACAGTTGCTGGCCGTGAGCGAGCAGTTGAAGACGCTCTAGCCGTTCCGCCACGGCACGATGACGCGCTCCAGCGCATCGAAGCCGGCGTTCATCACGAAGCCGATGATCGCGATGACGAAGAGGCCGACATACATGGTCTGGACGTCGAACAGCTCCCACGCATTCCAGATCATGTAACCGAGCCCCTGCTTGGCGCCGACCATCTCGGCGATGGCGATCAGCACCAGCCCCATGCCGGCGCCGAGCTTGATGCCGGTCATGATCAGGGGCAATGCCCCGGGCAGCGCCACGGTACGAAACATATTGAAGCGGCTGGCGCCGAAGTTGCGGCCGACATCGAGGAAGATCGGGGCAATCTGGCGCACGCCGGCCGCCGTGTTGATGACCACCGGATAGAACACGCCGATCGCGACCATCGCAATCTTCGAACTTTCACCGAGACCGAAAATCAGCAGGATCAGCGGCAGCAGCGAACTTTTCGGGATCGGATAGGTCGCCGAGATCAAGGGATCGAAGGCAGCTCGCACGGGGCGATAGAGCCCGATGGCAAGCCCGATCACGATGGCCGGCACGCAGCCAACGATAAAACCGGCAGCGAGGCGATACAGGCTGGCTCCCACATGACGCCACAGCGCCCCGGAGGAAGCGAGCTCGAACAGATGCCCAATGATGTTAGAGGGCGCCGGAAAGAACCTGACGTCAACGATGCCGGTGCGGGCGCAGATTTCCCACAGGCCGAGCAGCACCAGCGGCGACAGGACGCTGATGGTGCGGTCACTCCACAGCGAGCGAGTCTGGCCCGCGCTCATGCCTTGCTCCCCGGCTCGCGGCTGCGTGCGCGGTCGACCTCTTCGCGCAGTTGAGCCCAGATGTCATAGACCAGCTCGCCATAGGCCGGCGTGTGCCTGAGCTCGACCACGTTGCGCGGCCGCGGCAGATCGACCGGCACGATGGTCTTGATGCGCCCCGGCCCCGCTGTCATGACCATGATGCGGTCGCCGAGCGTGACGGCTTCATCGACACTGTGGGTAATGAAGACCACGGTCTTGCGCGTTTCTTCCCAGATCCGCAGCAGCTCTTCGTGCAGCAACGTCTTGTTCTGCTCGTCGAGCGCCGAGAACGGCTCGTCCATCAGCAGAATGTCGGGATCGTTGGCGAAGGCGCGCGCGATGGAAACGCGCTGTCGCATGCCACCGGAGAGCTGATGCGGATAAAGCGTGCGCGCACCATACATGCCGGTCTTGTTCAGATAGTGCCCAACCACCTCATCGATGCGCGCCTTCGCGGCGTTACGCATCGTCAGGCCATAAGCGGCGTTGTCCCATACGGTCATCCAGGGAAACAACGAGTCGCCCTGGAACACCATGGAATTCTGCGGATGGCCGGGCTGCGAATTGGCGATGTCGATCCGGCCGTCCGATGGCGCATCCAGCCCGGCGAGCATGCGCAGCAGGGTCGTCTTCCCGCAGCCGCTTGGACCGACCACAACGAAGAAGGTACTGGCAGGGATATCGAGCGTGATCCGGTCGAGCGCAAGCTGCGTATCGTGCCGCTTGGTGACGTCGCGCAGGCTGATCTTCGGCGCGGGCACTAGCCCGCTATCCCCGATTGCTGCTGTCGACATCTGCACTGCCATCGTTACGTTTCTCTACACCGTTTCACTTGGGCCGCGCGAACGGCCCCAGGACCGGCTTCAGTGCATCGACATAGGACATGTCGACAACCTTGGCTGCCTCGATATCGCTGGTAACCAGCCCGCGCGACTTGAAATAAGCGAGATCGGTTTCGACGCTTGGAAGATTGATCTGGCCGTCGGGATCGATAAACACCGGCACGATCTGATGCAGCAGCGCCGTGTCCTTGATCCCCGTCATCTCGGCGATGTCCTTGATCATGTCTTCAGCGCCGGGCCCCGCGATCTTGCCGTCCTTCAGCGTCGCGGCATAGGCGCGCACGCCGCGTAGATAGGCCTTGAGAAACGCCGTCACCGTCTTGCGGTCCTCGGCAAACTTGCCATTGATCAACAGCATGGCCGTCTGTTGCACCGGATAGAAATCGTCGAGGCCGACGAAGCGCACAGCGACATTGTTACGCACCATCGCCGTCACGCCCGGCTCCGCCGAAATCGCGGCGTCGATCGCCTTGTTGGCGAAGGCGGTGAGATGCTGCGGGAACGGAAGGAAGACCTTTTCGATATCCTCGTCCTTTAGCCCGGCCTTCTTCAGCGCCTGATTGATGACGGATTCATCGGCCGCGCCATTGGCGATGATCGCGACCTTCTTGCCCTTGAGATCCGCAAGCGACTTGAACGCACCTGACTCGATCAGATCCTTGCGCACCATCAGCGCCTTGTAGCTATAGCCCGCGATATTGGTGCCCTTGTCGGCTACCATCTTCAGCTTGAGGCCGCGATTGACGGCATTATAAAGCCCGGCGGAGGCCGCGCCTGCCGATGCGTCGAGATCACCCGCGCCGAGCGGCGCAACCATCTTGGCGCCGGAGTCGAACGGTATCAATTCGACCTTGACACCCTCTTCCTTGAAGTAGCCGCGCTTCTCGGCGAGGAACAGACCGATATCCGATGACAGATTGGTCGTCCCGACCTTGACCGTCTTCATCTCCTGGGCGTTCGCAAGACCTGGCATCGACATCGCAACACCGGCGGCAACAAGCAGACGTTTCAGCATGATCGGTCCTCTTTATTTCGCATGAAAGTGATACAGCAGAACGTGCCGCAGCTCAGGGCAAACGTGGAAACAGACGCCTCGGATTGGTTTCAGTAATCAGTTCGATATCGGCAGCGGAAAAACCCGCCGCCTTGACGCTGGCGAGGGGATCGCGATCTGCCGGCGGGAAGGACTCGTCAGTACCGAGCGCCACGCGTTCGATGCCCACGGTATCGGCGAGGAACCGCAATGCCTTCGGCGCATGAACGATACTGTCATAGCCGATGCGCGAGGCGTAGACCGACGGGTCGCATTGAGCGACATCGCCCTGTCCCGCGCGATCCATCCGCGCATGCATTACGTCGAAACGGCCGAGCAGATAAGGAAATGTGCCGCCGCCATGGCTGAGGACGATCGAGAGCCCCGGGAAGCGATCGAGCACACCTGAGAAGATGATCGAACCGATACCGAGCGTGGTATCGAATGTGTATTGGGCAATCTGCGTCAGCGCGAATTTTGCGGCGCGTGGCGCGGCATCCACCAGCACGGGATGCAGGATAACTGGCAGCCCCAGGGCTTCCACCCTGGCCCAGAACGGATCGAGCGGCTTCTCGCCGATATTGACGCCTTCAACATTGGCCGGGACCATGACAGCAACAGCGCCAAGGCCAACGGCGCGATCGAGCTCGGCCGCGGCATCGGCGGCGTCGACCAGCGGCACCGATGCGACAAAGGAAAAGCGGTCGCTGTTCGTATGGCACCACTCGCCCAGCGTATCGTTGAGCATGCGGTGCCAATGCGCACAGGCATCTTTCGCCAGACCGTAGCCGTAGATATCCGGCCAAGTGGCCACCAGCTGCCGGTCGAGACCCTGGCGATCGAGGCTGGCGCGGCGCTGCTCAACCGGCTCGACCAGTTGCGGAAAGAACTGCCGAACCCGGAAGCCGTAGTCGAAGCCGAGGGCCGGCGGCTTGCCATTCCCTGATGGCAGCAGCCTGACGCCGCAATAGGCGCCACGGCCTTCGATCGCAGACAGCAGCTGCGGCGGCACATAATGGGCATGGATATCGATCGGCACAATCAGTCCCTATGCGGCGTTCGTTGCGCGCCTGCGCGCATCTTTGATGAGGCGCCACAGACGCGGCGGCGTCAGCGGCAGGTGATAAATTTCCACATTCAGCGGCGCCAGCGCTGCTGCGACCGCATTAGCCGTCGCTGCGGCCACAGCGACGATGCCACCCTCGCCCGCGCCCTTGGCACCCAGCGGATTGCTCGGCGATGGCCGCAGCTCCAGTGTCACCGCCCGCAGCACTGGAAAGTCGCTCGCGGTCGGCACCAGATAATCGGCCAGAGAGGCGTTCAAGAGCTGTCCCTGATCGTCATAGATCAGATGATCGAGGAAAACGCCACCCAGTCCCTGCACGATAGCGCCGATCGCCTGTCCGTGCACGATGGCCGGATTGATGGCCCGACCGACATCTTCGACTGCGATGTAATCGAGAACTTTCACCGCGCCAGTACGTGGATCGACGGTGACATGCGCCGCATGGGTGCCGTAGCTATAGGTGCGCACATCGTTGGCGAATGTGCCCTCTGCCCGCAATTCGCTACCGACTGCGAGCGCGGCGAGCGACACCGACGCGCCGTTATCGGCGACGACGTTCGCATTCACGATCTTCAATTCGCTGTTCGGCCTGCCCAGGTGATTGGACGCTTGCTCGAGGATCTTCTCGCTGAGCCGGGTGGCTGCATCGAGCACGGCCGAACCGCCCATCACCACCGCACGCGAATGATAGGTACCGAAGCCTTCATCGAGCAGCGTGGTCGAGCCATGCAGCACGCGGATGCGATCGAACGGGATCGACAGCGTATCCGACGCGATCTGGCCGAGCACCGTCTCCAGACCCTGCCCCAGCACCGATGAGCCGACGGCCACCGTCAGCGAGCCGTCCTTTTCGAGGGTGAGCGCGGCGTTCTCCTTCGGGCCGGCTCCGCCGCTTTCGACGAAACAGCCGAGCCCGATGCCATGACGTACGCCATCTATCAGTTTACCCTGCAGATGACGTTTCTCGTGCCAGCCGATCTCCTTCAAGGCACGCTCGAAGACCTCGACATAGTCGCCGGTGTCGTAGGAGGTCGGCCCCTCATAGGGTACGAGCCCATCGATCGGATAAGGCAATTCCTGTTCGGTGATCAGGTTCTTGCGCCGGAATTCCACGACGTCGATGCCGAGATCCATGGCGGCCATGTCGATCAACCGCTCGCGAAAGAAATTCGCCTCGAAGCGGCCCGGCCCGCGATAGGTGCCGACCGGCGTCTTGCTGGTCATGAAGGCTTCGACCGACACACTGACATGGGGAATGCGGTAAGGGCCGGGCAGAAACTGCGCCGCCTTGGCCGGCACCACGCCGCCATTGGTGCGGATATAGGCGCCCATATCGGCGAATACCCGGCCGCGCAAACCCAGCATCATTCCGTCGCTGCGGCAGGCGAGCGACAATTCACAAGCGATATCGCGTGAGTGATTGATCGCCATCAGATGCTCGCGGCGATCCTCGATGCATTTGACCGGACGTGCCAGTTTACGGGCCGCGAAGGGGATCAGGAAATCCTCGGGATAGAATTCGCCGCGTACACCGAAGCCGCCGCCGACATCGATCTCGATCAGATCGATGTCATCCTCGCGAAGACCCAGCATCTGCGCCAGCGCGCGGCGATTATAGAACGTGACCTTTGTCGCGCCTGTGACGACGAGCCGACCGGCCGATGAATTCCATTCTGCGAGGAGGCCCCGCGTCTCCATCGGCAGCGCCGTGTGGCGCTGCACGCTGAAGCGCTCGGTGCGCACATAGTCCGCCGACGCGAAGGCCGCATCGGCATCGCCAAACCCGGCATCGTAGCGCAGCGCAACGTTGTCTTCGGCGAAGTCGAACAGCGGGGTTTCACTTGCGCCGCGCTCTGTGACTGCGGACAGCGCTTCAAATTCGATACCGATCGTCTCCAACGCATCCTCGGCCAAAGCACGACTGTCGGCGACGACGACCGCGATGGGCTCGCCGACATAGCGCACCTTGTCGCTTGCGATGACAGGCTGACGAAACGGTTCGAACTCAGGCAGCGGCGCCAGGCGAAGCGGGATGACGGGAATATCGCCATCAACGTCGCGGGCCGTGAGCACGGCGTGAATGCCCGGCATGGCCAGCGCAGCCGATGCATCGATCGCAATGATCCGCGCATGCGCGATCGGGCTGCGCAGGATCGCGGCATGCAGCATGCCTTCGACGGCAAGATCGTCAGCAAAATTGCCGGATCCCGACAGGAAGCGCGCATCCTCCATGCGCTCGACCGCGCTGCCGACCAGGAGTTTGGCGACATCGCTCATTGCGCCGCCTCACATTGCACGTCGCTATAGGCAATGCGGGCTTCCATGATCGCCGCGATGATCGGCAGATAACCGGTGCAGCGACATAGGTTTCCGGAAATCACCTCGCGGATGCGGTCCTCGTCCGCGTGCGGCTCATCGGTCAGCAATGCATGGGCAGTCGTGAGGATGCCGGCGGTGCAGAAGCCGCATTGCAAAGCGTGATGCTTGCGGAACGCAAGCTGCAACGCACCGAGATGCGCGGCGCTGCCAAGACCCTCGACGGTGGTTATCTCGCGCCCTTCTGCCTGGGCTGCCAGCATCAGGCAGCCGCGCATAGCGGCGCCATCGACGATGACCGTGCAGGCACCGCAGACACCGTGCTCGCAACCCAGATGCGTGCCGGTCAGACGCAATTCGTTGCGCAGCGCATCCGCCAGCGTGGTGCGCGGCTCAACCGTGATGGTCGTTTGCGTGCCGTTGACGGTCAAACGGACGGGGCGCACCGATATCATGCAGCCTCCGGCAAAGTGATGTCGGCCGCACGCGCCAGAGCCCGCTCCAGCAACACGCCGAGAAGGTCGCGGCGATAGGCAGCCTCCGCGTGGATATCATCGGCAGGATCGACCGCTTCACGCGCGGCAGCAGCGGCTCGTAAAATCACGTCGGCATCGATCCGGCGGCCATCGAGAATGGCCTCGACACCGGGCAGCCGCATCGGACGATCGGCAACGCCGATCACCCCTATATGCGCATTATACGCCAGGCCCTGCGCGTCGATGTCGTAAAATGCTGCAACACCCGCCAGCGCAAAATCTCCGCGGCGGCGTGCGAATTCCTCGAAGGCCCAGCGCCGCGCCTTCTTCCAGAGCGGCAGGCGTATGCTGGTCAAGATTTCGTCGGCCCCCAGAACCGTGCTGAGGCCGCCGGTGATGAATTCATCTGCGCGCACGATGCGGGTCCCGGTCGATCCGACGATCGTCAGCATCACATCGCAGGTCACCGCAATGCCCGGCATCTCGGCGGCCGGATCGGCATGGGCCATGCTCCCGCCGACGGTGCCGCGGTTACGGATCTGGTAATGCGCGACATGGGCGATGGCCGCCGCCAGTAGCGGATGCGCCTGTGCGAGCCGCGCATCACGCTCGATATCCCGCCAGGTCACGAGGGCGCCAAAGTCGATGCCCTCAGCGGAAATACTGATACTTCTGAGATCTGGCAGCCGTCCGATATCGACCAACACGCTTGGCGCCGCCAGCCGGAAAGCAAGCATCGGCATCAGGCTCTGCCCACCCGCGATCACCTTGGCATTGCCGCCATGAGCCGCGAGCGCAGCAATCGCCTCGGGCAGCGTGACAGGGCAAATATAGTCCAGCGGCGGAAGCTTCATGGGCTGATTTGCTACTTCTCAATTGCTGAGAACACTATCTTATCTTATAAGAAGGCACGCGTACGGCAATGTTTGTTGGTGCGCAAATGATATCCACATGCTGCCGTTTCCATTGGCAAGCATTATCGAATGGAGGTTCCGTTGGCCATCAAGAGAGCCGCAACTGCGTCGAAACGCGTCGACCAGACGGACCGTCCTGCTGCTGCAGATGGCAGTTCGCGAAAGATACTTCGCGCCCTGCTGGCCTTCTCCACCGATCGCCCGCGGCATTCCGCAGAAAGCCTGTCTGAACAGATCGGGGTGCCACTGTCGTCGACCTATCGGTACATTGGCATATTGCGCGAAGCCGACCTCATCGACGAAGACGGCCGCGGCTCGTTTGTGCTCGCGCCGCGCGTCATCGGCCTGGCTCAGGCGGCCCGAGCCGGTACCGATCTCGCCTCCATTGCGCGCCCCTTCATGAAGCGCGTCTCTCAGGAGGTCGGAGAGACCATCATCCTGCTGCGCCGATCGGCCGATCGCGCCGTGTGTATCGAGCGCGCCGAATCGTCGTCACGCATTCGCCTGACCTTCGAGGTCGGAACGGCCTTGCCGCTGCACCGCGGTGCAGGCCCGAAGATGCTGCTCGCGCATATGCCCGAAGCTGAATGCGACACAATCCTCGACGACGCCGTTCGGCGCGATCCCGGCTTCGCACCGCATCGCAGGCTGCTGGTGCGCGAGCTCGCCGTGATCCGCGAGCAGGGATGGTCGGAGTCGCGCGCGGAAATCACACCGCATGTTTATGCCGTCTCCGTTCCCGTCCGCGATTCCAGTGGCGTGATCGCCGCGATTTCTTTCGTGACACCGGCGTTCCGCACGCCGAAAGCCAGCCAAATCAAGCTGCGTGAACATCTGCAGCATGCAGCCACGGGTATTAGCAAGGCTTACGCGGCCGTCACCCTCTGACGCCCGCGTTTAACGGACACGATCAGATCGGATAATGCTGCGGACCAGTCTCAATGGTGATCCAGCGCAGTTCGGTGAATTCGGCGATGCCAGCCTTGCCGCCGAACCGACCGTAGCCCGACGCCTTCACCCCGCCGAACGGCATCTGCGCCTCGTCATGCACAGTCGCGCCGTTAATGTGGCAGATTCCAGACTCGATCCGCTTGGCGACATCCAGCGCGCGGGCGATATCGCGGCCGAACACCGCTGCCGATAGCCCGTATTCGGTATCGTTGGCCACCCGCACGGCTTCCTCGACACCATCGACACGCACCACGCTGACAATCGGGCCGAACGATTCCTCATTATAGATGCGCATCGCCGAGGTGACGTGATCGAGCACTGTAGCCGACATCAGCGTGCCATCGACGCTGCCGCCGGCCACGACGCGCGCGCCCTTGGCCACCGCATCCTTGATCAGCGCCTGCATGCGATCCGCAGCATCCTTGCCTATCAGTGAACCGAGCGGTGTATCGCCCTTGCGGGGATCGCCGGCGACAAGATGACCCGCCTTGGCCGCGAGCTTGGCCACGAAGGTGTCGGCGATCTTCTGATCGACAACAAGCCGCTCGGTGGACATGCAGATCTGCCCCTGATTCATGAATGCGCCAAAGGCAGCGGCCGCCACTGCTGCATCAAGATCCGCATCGTCGAGCACCACCAACGGCGCCTTGCCGCCGAGTTCAAGCAGTACTGGCTTGAGATATTTGGCGGCGGTCTCTGCGATGATGCGGCCGACGCGGGTCGAACCGGTAAAGTTGATCCGGCGCACGGCAGGATGCGAGATCAGTGCATCGATCAGCGCGGGCGCATCTTCCGGCGCATTGGTGATGACGTTGAGCACGCCGGGTGGCAGGCCAGCCTCGCGCAGGCACTCGCCGATCAACCGATGCGTGCCAGGGCAGATTTCGGAGGCCTTCAGGATGACCGTATTGCCACAGGCCAGCGGCAGAGCCACGGCGCGGGTGCCGAGAATAACCGGCGCATTCCACGGCGCGATGCTGAGCACAACGCCCGCGGGCTGGCGGATCGCCATCGAGATGCAGCCGGGCTTGTCGGAGGGAATGACCTCGCCCGCAATCTGCGTGGTCATCGCCGCAGCCTCCCGCAGCATGTTGGACGCGAGATGAACATTGAAGCCGGCCCAGCCGGCAGTTGCGCCGGTTTCCGTCGCCATCAGCTTGATAAAATCGGGCGCCTTGCTGGCGAGAATATCAGCGGCCTTCAGCAGGATGGCACGACGTGCGCCAGGACCGGTCGCCGACCACGTAGGGAAGGCAGCGGCCGCTGCATCGGCGGCGCGCTTGGCATCGGCGACCTGCGCAGCAGCAGCGCGCGAGGCGATGTCACCGGTCATCGGATTAAGACGATCGAAAGTCGCGCCGTCGATGGCCTGCACATCCTGGTTCTCGAGCAGCAGATTGATCTGGTTCATGACGGTATCCTCCGTTGAATGTTTCTTGAATGATCAGGCGGCACCACTGGCGAGTCCGCCGAGATAGGCGCGGCGCACCGCGTCGTCGGATTGCAGGGCCGCAGCGGTGCCGCTGCCGGTGATCCTGCCGTTCTCGATCAGGTAGCCGCGATCGGCGATAGCGAGACTTTCGCGGGCGTTCTGCTCCACCAGCAGCAGACCCACTCCCGTGTCGCGGACCTTGCGCAATGCCGCGAACAGCTCGCGCACCAGCAACGGCGACAGGCCGAGCGACGGTTCGTCGAGCAGAAGGATGTCGGGATTGGACATCAGTGCGCGGCCAATGGCGACCATCTGCTGCTCGCCGCCGCTCATGGTACGCACCGTCTGCGCCAAGCGTTCGCCAAGCCGCGGAAACAGCGTCATCACCTTGGCACGCTGCGCTGCCTCGACCGCCCGCGCACGCTTTGGATTGGCGCCGAGCAACAGGTTTTCGGCCACGGTCAACTCGCCGAATACACCGCGCCCTTCCGGTACCAGCGCGAGCCCGGCTTCCACGATCTCATGAGGCGGCAGACGGGACAGATCACGACCGGCGAGTTTGACGATCTTGGCTGGTGACGGCAGCAAGCCGGCAATGGCCTTGAGCAACGATGACTTGCCGGCGCCATTGGCGCCGAGAATGACAATGATCTCGCCGCGCTCGACATGGAGCGCCGCATCGCTCAACGCGTGATGCTGGCCATAGGTGACGCTGATGTTGGAGACCTCAAGCATCCGCCGGCACTCCCAGATAGGCTTCGATCACCGCGGGGTCGCCCAGCACAGCAGCTACAGGCCCTTCTGCAATCTTGCGGCCACTGCTCATCACGACGCAGCGATCGCAGAGCGAACGGATCGCATCCATCACGTGCTCGACCAGCAGGATCGACAGCCCCTCCTGTTTGAGCGATCGGATCAGCTCGATCCCGATCAGCAATTCGGACGGGTTCAGACCGGCGAGCCATTCGTCGAGCAGCAGCAGGCGCGGCTGCAGCGCCAGCGCGCGTGCCAGTTCGAGCCGCTTGCGGTCGATATAAGTGAGCTCCGATGCGGGCCGTCCGGCAAAGCCGGCGAGACCGACCCGCGCGAGCAGGCCGGCCGCAGCCGCCACCTTCGCGTCGCGTGCAAGCGGCGCATGATGAAAGGCCAGCCCGGCCTCAACATTCTCGCCGCAGGTCATGCCGTCGAGCACGCGCACCAGCTGGAACGTGCGCGCGAGACCGAGACGCGCGATGCGATGGGTCGGCCAGCCCGCGATATCGTGGCCGGCGAAGGCAATCACGCCGGCATTCGGCGACAGCACGCCGGAGATCAGGTTGAGCGCCGTCGTTTTGCCGGACCCGTTGGGACCGAGCAGGCCGACGATCTCGCCAGCATGGACCGTAAGATCGATGCCGTTGACGGCGATGAGACCGCCAAAGGCGCGAGTCAGACCTTCGATGCGAAGCACTGGCGTTGCACTGGCGGTCATGCCTGTGCTCCCCGCACGTTCGAGGCTGAGGGTCGCCAGGCTTTCAACTTCTCCCAGAGGCCGACCACACCTGATGGCAGCGCGTAGACGATGAGCAGAAACACCACGCCCATAATGAGCGTCGATGTGCTGGGGAAGCGCGCGGACAGAAAGTCGAACAGCAGCGTCAGCGGAATGGCGCCGAGCGCCGGGCCCCACAGCCGATGGGCGCCGCCGAGCAGTGCCATGATCACCACTTCAAACGAGATCGTGGCGTTGAAGGCGATCGACGGCTCGATATAGGTGAAGCGCGGCGCCATGACCGCACCGACCAGCGTCATGACGGTGGCCGAGATGGTGAACAGCGCGACCTTGGCAATAGTGACGTTGATGCCGCAATGCCGCGCCACGGTCTCGTCTTCGCCGATAATCCGCAGCGCAAAGCCGAAGCGCGAGCGGGCGATTAGCCAGCCGGTTCCGAACACGATGACGGCAAGCGCCAGCAGCTGCCAGTAAATGTCGTTCTGAGTAATATCGACAAAGACGTAACGCCCAAGCACGCGGGTCTTGTTGACCTCGTACCAGACCACGATCTGGCGCACGAGTTCGGCGAGACCGAAGGTGAAGATGACGAAATGCACGCCGCTCAGTCGCAGCGTCGACAGGCCGACGATGACAGCCATGACCGCGCCGATCGCAGCCGCTATCAGCAGCACCAGCGACCACGGCAATTGTTCGCCCAGAACGGCGACGGTGTATGCGCCGACACCGAAGAAGGCTGTGGTCGCCAGCGACACATAGCGCGTCGGGCCCGAAAACATGCCCCATGCCGTCGCCAGCACCGTGAATTGCAACAGACTGATCGCGAGCGCGAGGTGATAGGCGTCGACAATCATCGGGACGAATGCGAGCGCAACGACGGCTGCGAGACAGATCGCACCGGTGGTCATTTGGGTACGGCTCATCGCTGCGCCCTTCCGAAGATGCCGGCCGGCTTCACCAGCAGCACGCCGAGGAACAGCGCGAAATTCACTGCCAATGTCAGCCCGGGATCGATGAAGGTCGCCACCAGCGCTTCGCTCAATCCCAGCGCCAGCCCGGCGACGAGACAGCCCAGCAGATTGCCGACGCCGCCCATCACGACCACGATCAGCGCCTTCATGGTGAACACCACGCCGGAGGTGGCGCTGAAGGTCAGAAACATGCTGATCAGCACGCCGGCAGACGCCACCAGCGCGCCGCCGAGCGCAAAGGCCAGCGCCGATGTCCTGGTCACGTCGATGGCGACGAGCTGCGCCGCAATGGGATCAACGGCCACGGCACGGATCGAGGTGCCGATCCGCGTACGGGTCAACGTGAGATAGAGCGCCAGACCAACGATGACCGCGAGGCCGAAAGCAATCAGGCGATTGAGCGCCAATACTTCGCCGACGATCTTCACAGGAATGGCGAGGAACGAATAGCTGAAGTACGCGCCACCGAACATGGTCAGCATGATGCCCTGCACGATGAACATCATGCCGAAGGTCGCCAAGATACTATCGACCTCAAGGGCGTCGCGGGTGCGCGCGCGGCGCACGAGCGGCGTGAGCAACACGCGGTACAAGAGATAGCTGATGCCGAAACTGACCGGAATGACAAACGCCAGTCCTGCGAGCGGATTGAGCGCCCAGCCGGTGAATAGCCAATAGGACGCAAAGGCCGCGCCGATCAGGAACTCGCCATAGGACAGGTTCATGATCCGCGCCACGCCATATTGCAGGGTCAGCCCCATGGCGATCAGCGCATACATGCCGCCCAGCACGAGGCCGGTGAGAACCGCGTTTGTCATTCTGTCAGACCAGATACAGGAGCGACGCGATCACTGCGCCTTCCATGCGGGCTTCGGCACGACCGGCGCACGCGCGCCCTCGTTACCCGACGGGCCGACGCCGTAGAACTCGCCGTCCTGCCACTGCCCGACCCACCAGTATTTGGTCGGCATGTTGTTCTCGAGCTTCACCTTGCCGATCACCGTATCGAACGTGCCGCTCTGCAGGTCCTTGATGACCGCAGCGCGATCGACCTTGCCAACGCGTTCGATCGCCTGCTGCAACATCTGCAGACCGGCATAGGTGACCGCGCTGGCCCAGCGATCCGGCTCCGCGCCATTCGCCGCCGACGCCTTGTGGCGCGCCAGATAGTCCTTGATGGCCGGGCTGTCGCCGCTCCAGCCGCCGATGCCCATCACACCCTCGGCATTGGCGCCGAATTTCTGCTTGAACAGCGGGAATGCCGTGCCGACACCGGTGTAGAAGATCTTCGGATTGAAACCGGAGATGCGCGACTGTTCAGTGATCGCGATCGTGTCCGGCGGATAGCTGAAGGCGATGAACACGTCGGGGTTCAGTGCCTTCACCTCATTGATGATCGGGCTGAGATCCTGCGTGCCGACCGGATAGGTCTTGTCATAGGCGAGCTTGAACTTGGCGGCCGTAAGCGCGGGCCTGGCTGCACCCGAGAGATCGATGCCGAAGCCGTCGGCGATGCTAGCCATCGCCACGGTGTCGCCGATCTTGCCTTCGGTGCGCAGCTTCGTCAGCAGATCGACCAGCGTCTTGGCTGCGTCGGCGCTGGTGCCGAGCAGCCAGAAACTGTTGGGCCAGCGCTTCGCCAGTTCGGGCGCACGGTCGGTGACCGCCGTCGATGCAATGTGCGGGTAGCCGGCCTTGTTCAGGATCGGGCCGACCGCGAGATTCAGACCTGTGCCCCAGGGCGGCAGGATAAAATCGACCTTATCCTGGGTGATCAGGCGCTCCAGCGCCTTGGCGGCTTCCTCGGCGCTTGAGCGGTCGTCGTATTGGACGACTTCGATCGGCACGCGCTTGTCGCCAAGCTTGAGGCCGCCGGCGGCATTTACCTCCTTCACCCACAGCTCGTAGTTCGGAATCGTCGTCACCGCGGCGCCGCCAGCGGCTGGGCCGGTGCGCGAGATGGCATAACCGATCTTGACCGACGTCTGGGCCTCGGCTCCGCCGCCCCATCCGACGGCAGCCGCACCGGCCACTGCGAGTAGTCCCGCCGCAAAGCGCTTGACTGCTGACACCATGTTATCCTCCCCGGATTCCTTTTCACCGACGCCTTGTGGCGTTCGATGGCCGGAGACTAGTCCAGCGGTTGGGGCTGGGAATTGGACGCATCCGGGGAAAGATTGTATTGATCCGTGTAGACGAGCTATTTCACGCGACGGATTGTCCCAGTGCTTGAGACCGCGCACATCGTTTCGGGTCCGGCCGGCTTCATGGAGAAGCTGCGTCCCGCTTTGCATGCCGACAGATTCGCACCCGGACTGGCGCCGCGCAGCTGGATCATCCGGCAGTCCGTTGCCAGGCGCTCGCACCTGCTGGTGATCGAAACCCGGCACGGCACCGCCACGATGCGCGGCACCACGATTGCCATTCAGTCCCCCGGCCTGTTGTGGCTACCCGGCGATCACGAAGGCACGTTGGAGGTCGAAGCCGGCGCGCAAGGCTATCTGATTTCAGTGTCGGACGATGTCCTCACCCGCACCGTCGCCGGCAGTGCCGAGGCGCTGCATCTGCGGCGAACCATCGACCGGCTGGTCCTGCGCGAAGGCGCGCAACTCGCGACGATGTTTGCGGCCATCACGGAATCCTGCAGCACGCTGGTGCGTGAGTTGGGCACGCCCGGCCGCGGCAGCGCGACGATGACATCGACGCATGTGTTGTTGCTGTGCCTGCATCTCTGGCGATCGATGATTTCGGAGGAAGCATCCGACGATGCAGCACAGCGCGGCGACGGTCCCCGCCTCGTCGGCAATTTCCTGCAGATGGTCGAACTACATTATCGCGACGGCTGGCCTATCGCACGCTATGCGGCTGCACTTGGCGTCACTGACGACAAGCTGCACGCGCATTGCAAGCGCGAGAAGGGCTACAGCCCGCGCGCCATCGTGCATCAGCGCCTGATCCACGAAGCCTGTATGCGGTTGCGGCAGCTCGATCTGCCTGTCGAGCAGATTGGCTATGGCCTCGGCTTCCGTGATCCCGGCTATTTCAATCGCTTTTTCCGCAAGTATCAGAATGCGTCGCCCGGCGCGTATCGGCGTCGCGCGCGGCTCGATCCAAGTCAGCACGGCCCGTCTTATGCAGCCTGGCCGTAACTGTCCCACGCTCGATCAGCGCTGTGTCTATTTGAAACCTGCGTGATCAATTTGGAACACCGCGTGTTAAGCATGACTCGATATTGAAGTGGGGTCACAACATCCATTTCCGCGCTCTGTTTCAGATGTCACTTCAAGATGCCGTTCACTATTCGGCCCGAAGCGCTGGTAAATGCTGCCCTACGAGGCGTCGTCGACATAGGATCGCACCAATAAGACGCATGCGACCGCGCCAATTACCGACTCCAGGTAGAGCGGAATACTACTTGGCGCGGCGCGGCTGCATTCACTCGACTGTGTCCGAGTGTTTCCGCCGATATGCCTTATCGCGAAGGTCAAATCTTAGACGTTGTATTGGCAACAAAAGCCTGCGAAAGCAGGACATTGATGAAATTGCGACTTATCAGCGCACCTACGGAATTGGCGTCCACCCGTTTTCATAGTGTCGGCCCATGACCATCGAGATCGTCCAGATCGTCCAGGAATTGAGTTCGGTCGGCGGCGTTGAAAGCGTGGCCAGCGAACTCGCATGCGCCTTCAGTCGCGCCAAAATCGCCAACACTGTTCTCGCCAGCGCCGTCGGCGAAAAGGCAACGCCAGGTACGCGCATCGAGCGCGTCGGCGCCTGGCTTTCGCACATCAAGACGCGCGGCATCCTGCGCTATCTTGGTCGCGTCCTCGTAGTCCCGACATTCACACTTCTGGCGACGCGCGCCGCCTATCACCATCCGAAGGCCGTCATCATCAGTCACGGTGACAGCTTGACCGGCGATGTGCTGGTCGTGCACGCGGTCAACGCCCAGAGCCTCGCCGAAAAGCGTAACGCCGGCTCCTGGTCATGGATGCTGAATCCCTTGCATCTGTGGGTGGCCCTGCGTGATCGCTGGATGATCGGCGGCCTGCGCTATCGCATGTATGTTGCGGTCTCGCCGCGCGTCGCAACCGAACTGCAACAGATCTACAAGGTGCCAGCGTCGCGCATCCGCGTAATCCCCAACGGCATCGACCTCAATCGCTTCGCCCGCGACACCGCGGCCGGTCTCAGGATCCGTCAAGAATTCGGCATCCCAGCGAACGCCAGGCTTCTGCTGTTCGCCGGCCATGAATTTCGCCGCAAGGGTCTCGCGCATGCCATCAGCGCGCTCGAACGTCTTGGCTCCGATGTCTGGATGCTCGTGGTGGGCTCGGACAATCCGGTGCCCTATCGCAAACTGGCGAAGACGTCAGCCGATCGGCTGGTGTTCGCGGGATCGCGCACCGATATGCCGGCCCTCTACGCCGCGGCCGATGCCTTTGTGCTGCCGACTGCCTATGAAACTTTCTCGCTGGTCTGCATGGAGGCCATGGCCTGTTCGACGCCGGTTTTCGCAACGCCGGTCGGCGGCATCGAGGATTACCTTGTCGACGGCGTGAACGGCTATCGGATCAAGATGGACGGCGCAGACGTCGCAGAGAAGATCGCGATGGCTTTCTCCGATCCGGCGACACTGGCCCGGCTGTGCGAAGGCGCGCATGCCACGGCACTGAATTACGGCTGGGACTATGTCGGTTCGCGCTATATCGAGCTGCTCGAGCAGGTGCAGGCGTCGAAGAACGAATTTGCGCCGGGCGCCATGGCAGTCGGCGCCTGATCACAGACGCCTGCTTTAAGGGCGGCGCTGGTCAACCCCACGCTTTGCATCGGCGGCCTGCTGGCAGGCCGACACCAGCGCATTCGCCACCACCTCGTAAGTGAAACGCGTCAGCACGTTGTCGCGCGCGGCCGCGCCGCGATCCAGCAACTGCTGCGGATCGCCAGCAAGCCGATCCAGCAGTGTCGCCAGCGCCCCCGGATCGCACTCGGGAATGATCCAGCCGCCCTTCCCGACAACATCGGGAATAGCGCCGCCCATTGATCCGATCACCGGCACGCCGCAAGCCTGCGACTCGACGATTACCCGGCCGAACTGTTCACGTACGGCGCTGGTGGTGCGTGTCAGCAAGATCATCGCATCGAGGCTCCGCAGAAACGCCGCGACATCCGCCGGCTTGCCCCAGCCCTGAAACGTCACTCGATCCGCCAGACCCAGTTCGGCAACGCGCTGCTTCAGCGCCGCCTCATGCGGGCCTTCGCCCATGATCGCCAATATCACATGTGCCGTGGCGCGCTTCATGGCATCGAGCGCATCGTCGAGACCCTTCTCCTCGACGAGGCGCCCGACATAGCCGATGCGTAGTCCCTGCCCGGGCGCAATCGGAGCCTGGCGCGCGCCGGTCTGATTAAAGGTCGCGAGATCGACACCATAGCCAATCGGCGACGCTGGCCCCGCATAACCGCGCACGCGGACGACTGCTGTCGCCTCCGGACTGCGCGAGAGAATATGGTCGGTGTTCCGCAGCACGTCCTTGCGGATGAACTCGAACGGCGGTGGCAAGCGTTTCAGGATGTTCTGATCGACTTCCAGGACCATCGCGGCGCGCCCCTTGAGGATGCGCGCCTGCATCGCGACGACGCTCCACGGCTCTTCCCAGAGATGGATCACATCCGGATCGACCTCGCGGATGAGACGCCGCAAGCCCGGATAAAAATGCAGATACCAGCTCATCGGGCCGGCGCGCGGCAGGCGGATCGGCATCACATGCACGGTCATGCCGGGATCGTCGGATGGATCCGCAATAATCGTACGGCCGAACTGATACCAGGTAGCCGGAACGACGAGATGCATATCGACGTCATCGCGCCCGACGAGTGGATAGTATCGCAGACGCCCCGCATCGCGGCTGACGGCGGAATGTGCAATCGAGAGAACCTTGAGACGACGACTGCTAGACACGCCCCGTCATCCTCGCGGCCACGCCCGTCAGGCCAGATAGATGCAATTCCATGGTTGCGAGACTGCGATCCGCACCGTTGATCGTGCAGCGTGGCAGGTTGTAGGCATCCTGGCCGTTGCGCATGAGGCCCTTGCGGGTCGTCGCCGCACTCGCATAACCGGCATCGCGCGCGATCGCGAAATCGCGCGGACCGCAATCGCCCGAACGTCCATAGGGAAATGCAAAATGCCGAGCGGGAATTCCAAGGCGTTCGACCAACCGGTCGCGGCTGCCCTTGAGCTCGAAGCGTGCGCCATCGGGCGACAGCGACGAAATGCGGGCATGCGTCACGGTGTGGCCGCCGATCTCCACCAACGGATCGTCGCGCAACTCCTCGATCATTTCCCAGGTGATCGCGTGCTTCCTGTGCATTGCGTCGATGTCGACACCATTAAGCTCGCAAAACTTTTTGTAAGAGGCCGACGCCTGCGGACCGTCCCAGCGGTCTGCAATGCGATGGAACGCCGCACGCTTGGCGTCAGACGTCGGCACGTCGATCGCACCGTCTTCAAGGATGACGCGATCGTTGTTGAGCAATGTATCTTCCAGACCTGCAGCCCACAGCGGAAGCGTGCCGTCAGGAATGCCGGTCGTAACGAACAGTGTCACCGGCACGCTGTGCCGGCGAAACAGCGGCACGATTTCCTCATACGTATCGCGATAGCAATCGTCGACGGAGAAGTTGACGAAGCGATCGTTGGACTTACCGGCCTTCGAGCGCTGGATCGCCTCTTCCATCGTCACGACGTCCCAGCCGCGCTCCTTCAGATGCGACAGAAACCGATCGAGAAAATTCGTATCGAGATAGAAGTCACGGTTCGGCAGCTTTTCCCAGGCATGGGCGGAGGCGCCGCGGTGAAAGGTCATCAGGCAGCCACGCATACCCATAAACATATCGGCAGCCATGCTGATCGGGCGGACCAGCGCTTCAGAAGAAGCCATGCGTCGGGCGGCGCTGGATATCAGGTGCTTCATCGAAAAGTCCTCAGACGATCAAGGCACTCTCTAATACAGAAACGCATATTAAAATCACAAGCGCCCCCGGACGCGCGCAAATGCCGCAATGTAGACGCCCGGCATCAGCACCGCGACAGAGAGCGCAAGGCAGACCAGATAGGCAAAACCACCGGCGAAAAGTCGCTGCCACGGGCCCGTCAGAACCTCATGAATCTGCCAGCTGAAGACCGCCATCAGCGCTGCCGGGAAACACGCGAGAAACATCAGGTAGAGCAGCTTGCGCCGGGACCCCAAGACTATCATGACGCCAGCCAGAAGAACGATACCACGGGCGGCTTCACCCAGTCCAAGCAACAAGGTGCCCCATTCGTGCGCCGTGGGCAGGTATGAGGTGAGAAGGTTAACTACGATATTAGCCAGATAGGCACAGATAATGATGGCCGCGGCGGCAAGATTCCGGCCTGCGCCATTGAGGATGCGGATCAGGATCCAGCCAAGCGTCGCAGCCCATAGGCCAGGTGCAATGCCGCGCAAGGCCTGACTGGTCAGAAACAGTGCATGCTCGTTAAAGGCGCCACGCAGAAAAACCAGCCGCACGATCTCCGGCGCGAACATCGCGAGAAAGACTGACGCCGGCACCGCGAGTGCGAGAATGGGCCGAGCGATCCCTTCGATCTGCACACCGACATCCTTTGGTGGATGGCTGGACAACACCGCCAGCCCGACCGGCTGGCTGATCAGCAGCAACGCGCTTTCGGTCAACGTCCGCGCATAATCCATCGAGGCCACCGCACCGGTCCCGACCCGCGATGCAAGCAGGCGTTCGATCCAGACATTGGCCTGTTCGGCGACCGGCAGCGCGAGCAGCGGTCGCAGCCGGCGGAAGAAATCGCGGCCCGATGCCAGCACCGATGACAGCGACAGGCCCTTGAAGCTGAGCACACCCTCGCGCCACATCGTGTAGAGACCCCAGGCACCGAGCGCATTGAAGGCAACCGAGAACGACCAGGCCAGCGTATGGAAATTTCCGGACACAGCGAGCAGCGCGATGCCCATGAGTACAGCGATGTTCAGAATGCTGGCGCGGATATTCGTCAGGCGGGTCCGACCGAGCGCGATTTCCCCCGCGGCCAGCACATTGATCATCGCCGACGCCGGCATACCCAGCGCCATGATGCGAATGAAGTCGAGAGTGAGGCTACGCCCCTCCGCCGAAAAGCCGCCAACCAGCGCATCCACAACCCGCTCGCCCAGCGCCTGTAACCCAACCATCAGGATCATGGCGATGCCGGTGATTGCCACCGTCATGGCACCGAGGCGCTGAGGTCCGTTGCCCTCCTTCAGCGCATCCCGGTGCATCGGGATCATCACAGCAGGGACGGTCTCATTCTGCAGGAAGGCCAGCGGCAACATCACCGCCGTGATCGCACCACGAAAGCCGTCGGCGACCAGCGAGGCGCCAAGCACTTGCGCCATCAATATCTCGCGGCCGAAGCCCAGCAGCTTGCTGGTCAGCGCACCGCTGATGAGAATCGCTGTAAACTTGCGCGTCGAATGCCGGGCACCGCTCATGGGTGCGCCGCTACGGCCCGATCAGGAGCCGTCCGAGAACTCAAATTGCGAGCTGATCGGCCATGTGTAGTCACACGGGCGCTCCCGCGGCCGCTCGCCCGATCAGGTTTGAAACCGTCTGCAGCATCTGATCGACACTGTAATGCGAGCGCGCCCGCGCTTCGGCATATTGCAGCTGGCCCGCCAGTTCAGGCGGGCGTGACATGACCTTGGTAATAGCGGCGGCCAGCGCATCGGCATCCCCTGGCGGCACCAGCGTCCCCGCCTTGCCGGCCTCGAGAATATCGGAGGCAGCGCCGGCATCTGTTGCAATCACAGGCACATCCGCGAGCATGGCTTCGACGAGCGTACGACCAAAGGGTTCGGGATCAATCGACGGGTGGATCATCGCATCGACGGCACGCATCAGCCGCGGCACGTCGCTACGCTGACCAAGGAAATGCACGCGATCCCCAAGACCGAGATCCGCCACCATCCGGCTGAGCTTCTCGGCATAGGGCTCTTCGCCAAACAGCGCAGATCCTGCAATGATACAGCTGACGCCCGGCGTCTTTGCCAGGGCCTGCAACACGATATGCTGGCCCTTCCAGGCCGCGAGGCGGCTGAAGACGCCGACAAGCGGTCCTTCGGGCAATTTCAACTCGCGCCTGATCTCGAGCGGCGTGCTGGCGTCCGGCGGCACATCAAGACCGTTGGGCACGATCGCGACCAGCTCCTTGCGGCCGCCTTGTGCAACAAAGGCATCTGCAGCAGCTTGCGAAGGAACGACCACCTTTGCCGTGCAATAATTCGCCAGTGCGACCTGTACGCGGCGCTGCGTGGCGCCGAAATGCTCACTGCTGATGATATCGTGCAGGTGCCAGATCAGCGGACGCCGCGCCAGCGTGGCGGCCACGGCCGATAGTACAAAAGCCTTCTGCGAGTTCGCATAGATGACGTCATGACGGCGCGCCTCGCGCGTCAATTCGGCAATGATGGCCCCGAGCCGGCCAATCAGCGGAAAGGCTTTCAGGATCGAGCTGTCGCGCCTGACGTCCGAGAGCCCCTCGCCCCACCGCGACACGCGCACCTTCAGGCCCATGGCTGCAAGCGCCTGATGCAGCGGGCCATCCTCGAACAGGAAGGCCGCCTCGCCCACCCATGGCTGAACGAGATCGATCAGAACGAGTTCAGCGCCGGAGATCGAGCCCGTATGGCAGACGAACAGAACGCTGGGAGCGGGCATCATGTCGCTCCGGCATAGGCATTATTCGAAACCCGGTCTGTGCCGCTCGGCGTATTGGCGTCCGGCATCATCGTGACGGCAATACCGAAGACATTGCCGCCAGCGACACGGATCGCGCTGGATGTCGCCACTGCCTGCCCGATCGAGGAGCGGCCGGAACGCATGCAGAGCAGCACGCCGTCGACCTGCCTGGCCAGCACACCCAGATCGGTCTGGATGCCCGGCGATGGCGCGTCGATCAGGACAACGTCGTAGATCTGGCTCCAGAGCAGGAGATCACCGAGCGGTTTACGCATCAGCAATTCGGCGGATGCCGAGAACGGCCCGGCAGGAATGACGTCGAGATTGGGAGTCGCGGTGCGGACCACCGCTTCGCGCGGCGTGATGTCGCCGCGCAGAATCCCCTGTAGCCCCAAGCTGCTGCGCAAGCCCAAGGCTGTTTCGAACTTCGGCGCGCCGAAATCGCATTCGATCACCAGCACGCTGCGGCCAGCCGTTGCGAGATATTGCGCCAGAGTCAGGGTCAGAAACGTTTTGCCCTCGGCCGTCGTCGGCGACGCGACCAGAATCTTGCGG
Source organism: Tardiphaga sp. 813_E8_N1_3 (assembly GCF_051811025.1). Classification (NCBI taxonomy): domain Bacteria; kingdom Pseudomonadati; phylum Pseudomonadota; class Alphaproteobacteria; order Hyphomicrobiales; family Nitrobacteraceae; genus Tardiphaga; species Tardiphaga sp. 813_E8_N1_3. Next base: position 1,307,629 of record NZ_JBPWQE010000001.1, on the reverse strand, counting down.
CGTGTCCTGGCGTCGTTCGACGCGAGCAGGCCCGTCGCCAGATCGCGGAGTGCATCCTGATAGTGCCGATCCTGCAGCGCGAGCGGCAGCGCACGCGCCAGCGAGGCGCCGGACTGCGCCGTGAGGATCGCACCGATCGGCGATTCCGATGGATCGCGCTTGACGGTCGGCAATCGTGCCAGAACGGGCGCGCCGGTGACAACGGCCAATTCCGATGACGACGTCGGCAGTGGCGGTCCGGGACGCGGCGCCACGGGGGCAGTCGCCTGAACAGGGGCTGGAGCGACTGGTGCAGCGACTGCGACAGGTGCAGTTACGGCGGCAGGCGCAGCGGCGGCAGGCGCGGCTGCGCGCACCGGGCGAATAGTTGCAGTCCGCAGCCGGGACAGACCCGCAAGATTGACGCGATCGCCGAAGAAGGCTGCGACGAATGCGAGCAGCAGGCCGAGCGTGCCGCCAGCGGCCAGGAACGGAATTTTCTTCGGGAAAAACGGCTTGGTCGGCAGTTCGGCAAGGCTGACCAGTCGTGTATTGCCAATCAGCACGCGCCGCTCGGTTTCGAGTTCGCTGGCGCGCTTGTAGAGATCGGCATATTGCTGGCGCTTGATCTCGGTGCTGCGCACCATGCTCTCGATCGAGGCCTCGTCCGATGTCGCCGAGCCGACTTCAGCCTTCACGGCATCCATCTGCTTTCTGAGCGCGTTCACGAGGGCATCATTGGCGTCGAACGCCTTCTGCGCGCTGGCGGCGATGCTCGCGACTTCCGTCGCCATGCGCTCCTTGATCGCGGACTGCTCCTGCTCCAGCGCGCGCAGCGACGGGTGCCGCGGCCCGAGCACATTGGCCTGGCTGGCGAGCTGCGCGGTGACGACCGTGAGCTGCTGCTTGAGATCGGCGATCGAGCGGTTCGACAGCACTGAAGGGGAATCGACAGCGCGCGCCTGATTGGCCTTGATCTCCTGCAAGCGGGCGAGCGCATCGGCACGCGCGGTCTCGGCGGTCGACAGCTGCTGGCTGATGCTGCTCAGCCGCTCCGAGCTAATCGGCGCCAGCGATCCGCGCATCAGACCCTTGTTGCGGCGAAATGCCTGGATCTTGGCGTCAGCGTCGCGCAACTCTGCATCCAGCTGCTTGGCTTCCTTCCAAAGATAGGACGCGGCGACCTCGCGGCTGCTGGCACCCGATGTGCGCTGCTCGTCGAGAAACGCATTGGTCAGCGCATTCGCCATCTTCTGCGCGACTTCGGGGATCGACGAAGTGTAGGAGATATTGATGACGCGCGAACGTCCGACAGCACCGATCGCGAAATTCCCCGACACGTAGTCAATCAGCGCCGCCGTATCGGTCCGCATTTTTTCGCAGGTGGAGCTGCTGCTCCTGCTCTGACACTCTTCAATGGCAGCTTCCGTGACGCCCGGCTGCTGCATGGCGAGCCGCATTACCCGCGGCGAGCGCGCGATCAAGAGCTGGCTTTCGACGTCGGCGGGGTCACCGATTTTCTGCGCCCAGGCGGCCGATGCGTTGCTGTTGCTGGGCTCTTGTTCGGCGACGATCACCGAACCTGTGGCGAGATAGCGCACCGGCAGCACGACCAGCGCAATGACCGTCAGGATCATCACGCCGAGAAACACAGCGCCGAACAGGCTACGATTGCGCCAAACCCTGAGCAGCGGGCTCTCGCCCGCCGCGCCATCGGCGGCTTCCGTATTCGTAACGATGGCGCGTTTGGTGAACATGCGCGTCAGACTTTACTACGGGGCGCTGGCGCCGCACATCCCTGCGCCGTAACGGTGCTCACCCAGCGCAACCACCCATGACCGACCGCGACACGCATACTGAACCCTTTGTCCCCCGAACCACAAATCCACTGCGGGGAGCAGGTCTACTATCCATTCATTAGGGATGTTTTGGTTAAGGGCGGGTTTAAAATGCTAACCAATACCTTTGCGCTGCCTAATTAGTAGGCTGTTACGCATCCCCCCGGACCGGTGCCGCATTAGCGAGCTAGGTAGGTACGGCAGCTTGGTTGCGAGCCGGAACCAAATCTCGCAGCGGGGCGTTCCGGAATTGCTGCAACCGGAGTTCCCCGATGAGCCTTCTGAAATGGGCGCTGATCTTCTTTCTGATTTCCGTCGCCGCCGGCCTATTCGGCTTCACCGGCATCTCCGCCGCGACGGCCGACGTCGCGCGCGTGCTTTTTTATATCTTCCTCGTGATCTGCATCGTGCTGCTGGTATTGGCGATCACGATCTTTCGGGCCTGACGCGCCGGGCGGCGCGCCAATCCGGGGTCTAGTGAATGCCGACGCCGACCAGCCGATCGACCAGCGCGCGGTCGGCGGTCAGCACATCCGGCGCCCCGCTCCAGCTCGTGCGGCCACGCTCCATCACCATGACGCTGCTCGCGAAATCCAGCGCGCGTTCGATTTGCTGCTCGACCAGAATGATGGTGACTTCACTGGTGGCGGCCAGTTTCGCCAGCAATGCCATCAGCTCGTCGCATATGACGGGCGCCAGACCTTCCAGAGGCTCGTCGAGCAACAGGATCGAGGGCTTGCCCAGCAGTGTCCTGGCCATCGACAGCATCTGCTGCTCTCCGCCTGACAGCTGCTTGCCGTAATTGCCGCGGCGTTCACGTAGCCTCGGGAACATCCCATAGGCCTCATCGAGCGCCGACGCCGGCCGCCCCTTCAGCCCGGTGCGCAGATTCTCCTCCACCGTCAGCGAGGCGAAAATGTCGCGGGTCTGCGGCACATAGCCGATACCGAGGTCGGCGCGCGCCGAGGTCCGCTTGGCCGTGACGTCCTGGTCGCCGATCCTGATCTCACCGCCATGGCGCGTCGTCAGGCCCATCAGCGTCGCCAGCAGCGTGGTCTTGCCCATGCCGTTGCGGCCGAGCACGGCGAGACGATCACCTGCTTTCACCGAGAACGAAATGCCCTCGATGATCCGCGTCGGGCCGTAACCGGCGCTCAGGTTCTGGATATCAAGTGCCGCGGCGGGCATCGGCATAGCTCCCCAAATACGCGCGGCGCACTTCGTGATCGGCAGTGACCTCATCGGGCGATCCCTCGAAGATCAACCGCCCGGCCGCCAGTACCAGCACGCGTCTGGCAAACTTGAACACCAGATCCATGTCGTGCTCGATCATCAACACGGCGATATCAGGTGGCAGCCGATTGATCGCCTCAAGGATTTTGGGCGCCTCGTCATGCGGCACGCCCGCGGCGGGCTCGTCGAGCAGGAGCACCTTCGGATGCAGCGCAAGGCCGATGGCAAGCTCGATCAGGCGCTGCTGGCCGTAAGCGAGCTCGACCACCTTGCGATAGGCGAGCTTAGCGAGGCCAAGATGGCTCAGGATCTCACTCCACTCCGCACGCACTTCCGGCAGCTCTGTTGAACTTGAAAAAAACCGCCGCGTGATGCGCTTGCGCTGCATGATCGCCAGCGCGACATTGTCGGCGACGGTGAGATTGGCAAACAGCCGCGTGGTCTGGAACGTACGCACCAGACCGCGACGCACGCGATCGGGAATGCTGAGACCGGTGATCTCGTCACCACCCATGAAGAACTGGCCTTCGCTCGGCGCGATGTCGCCGGTGATCAGATTGACCAGCGTGGTCTTGCCAGCGCCGTTCGGCCCGATCAGCGCGACGCGGTCGCCGGCAGTCAATTTGAAATTGACGTCGCGCGTCACATGCAGACCGCCGAACGAGCACGACACGCCGCGGGCTTCGAGAAGATTGGTCATGCCGCCTCTCCCTTGCGCTTGAAGCGGGAGGCCAGCGACAGCACCGGTTCGATCAGCCCGCGCGGCGCGAACACCACAATCAGGATCAGCAGCAGGCCGACCAGCGTCATCCAGTGAAACGGATTGGCGGCGGCCACGATATGCTCGAAGATCATGAAGATGATCGTCCCCGCCAGCGCGCCCCACAGATGCCCTGCACCACCAAGCACCAGCATCACCAGAACTTCGGCCGAGCGTTCGAAGCTGATGCTATCGAGACCGACGACGCCGGTGCTGATCGCCGTCAGCGCTCCACCGATCCCGGCAACGGCACCAGCGACGCCATACATCGCGACAAGGCGCGGATAGATCGAGACGCCGATCATCTTGGCGCGCAGATCGTCATCCTTGATGCCGCGGCACATCAGACCAAACGGCGAGCGCACGAAACGCTGCAGCAGCACGAACACAATGACCAGCACGCCCAGCGAGAACAAAAATGCCGTGCGGCTGTACATGTCGAAATTGAAGATGCCGAACACCTTGCCCGGTGTGATGCCTGACAGGCCGTCGCTACCGCCGGTCAGCCACGACAGCTTGTTGGCAAGTGCGGCGACCAATTGCCCCACAGCAATCGACAGCACCAGTTGCGGCAGTCCGCGAAACCGCGTGATCAGCGCACCGGAGATCAGCCCCATGACCGTTCCCGCGAATACACCGATCGCCAGCAACGCGATCGGATCGGTAATGCCACGCACGCAAGCAATGCCGGCGGCATAGGCGCCGACGCCGAATTGCGCAGCATGGCCGAGGGTGGCAACGCCGCAATAACCTGTGACCAGATCGAGCGACAGCACCAGGAATGCGATGCCGATCAGCCGCGTCAGGAACGCCAGATCGTCCGGATACAGAAAGTAGCCGATGGCACCAAGCGCGATGATACTCAGCGCACCTGCCCCCTCCTGACCGAAGGGAATGCTGCGCTTGTGCGGAACCTGGGTCGCGACGATTTCGCTCATGCGTGCGACCTGCCGAATAGGCCATGCGGAAACAGGAACACGACGACGATCACCGACAGATAGAAGAAGAAGTCGCCGAACTCCGGCGCGAGATATTTGCCGGTTGTGTCGGTGAGGCCGAGCAGGAGCGACGCCGACAGAGCACCAAGGATCGAGCCTGCGCCGCCGACTGAGACGACGACGAGGAACGTCACCATATAGCGCAGCGCATAGAACGGCTCGATCGGCAGGATCTCCGCGCCGACCACGCCACCGAATGCGCCGAGCCCGATCGCCAGCGCGAAGGTCACTGCATAGATGATTTCGGTGCGGATGCCCAAAGCATCCGCCATACCACTATGATCCACCGAGGCGCGTAGCTTGATTCCGAACTCCGTCTTCTCGATCAGGAACCAGAGCGCCAGCGCCACGACGATGCCGCAGGCGATGACAAAGACGCGGTGCGTCGGCAGCATGCGGAAGCCGATGTCGAGCGGACCGCTCAAAGTCTGCGGCAGCGGGATCGACTTCAGCGACGGGCCGAAGATGAAATTGACGATGCCGATGATGAAGAAGGTGATGCCGATGGTCATCAGCACCTGAATCAGCGGATCGGACTTCCGGTAGATTCGACGATACAGCAGAATCTCGAACGGGACCGAAACGATGATGGTACCGATCACTGCCATCAGGATCGCGACGCTGTAATGCACGTGCAGGTCGCGGATCGCATAGGAGGCCAGATAGCCGCCAATCATGGCGAAAGCACCATGGGCGAGGTTCACTACGCGCATCAGCCCCATCATGATGGACAGGCCGATGGAAATGATGAACAGCACCATCCCATAGGCGACGGCGTCGGTCATGATGCTGAAGATGGTGCGCATGATTGATCCTATACCGAAGCAGCGACCGAACGCCATTCCGGCGACTGCGGCAAGGCGTCATGGACGACGGCGCCGCGCACCATGGTGAGCAGCACCTGCGTCTCCTTCAGAGGGAGGCACTCGGCGGCGAAGGGATCGCGATCAAGGGCGATCAGATCGGCCGCCATGCCCGGCATCAGCGTGCCGCGCCAGTCTTCCTGCTTCATCGCAATGGCGCCACCGACCGTGTAGCTGTGAATGGCTTCGCGGACGCTGACGGCTTCACCCTGCCCGATCGGCGAACCGCTGTCCGAGGCGCGGTTCACGGCATCGGCGATGCCATCCCACGGAGACCACGACCCGGTCGGCGCATCAGAGCTGGCGATGTAAGTGACACCCGCGTCGATCACCGAGCGGCCGGGATAGCAACGATCGGCGCGCGGACCGAAAGCACCGGCAATCGAGCGCCGCATCCGGGTGAGGAAACTTGGCTGGGTGACGACGAGCGCGCCCAGTGCCTTCATCCGCGCCAGTCCGCCGGCGGGCGGCACGAAGTAATGTTCGATGCGATGCCGGGCATCGGCGCGGGGATACGCTGCCTGCGCCTTCTCGTAGGCTTCGATGATACAATCGATTCCGCGATCGCCGGTACAATGAACGGCGACCTGCCAGCCGTCCGCATGGGCCTCGGCGACCACGCGCTGCAGTTCGGCTTCATCGCGCATGAACATGCCGCGGGACGGCGTATCGAAGAAATCCTCGCTCACCGCCGAAGTTCGCGCGCCGACGATGCCATCGGCGAAATATTTCAGCGTCATGGACTGCCAGTCGGCGTCTTGCGTCCGCACCAAACCACGCGCCGCCGCTTCAGCCGGGTCGAGCTGGTTCATGAAGCCGAGCCGCATTGGCAGCACATCGCCATTTCCGCGGATCTCGTTCCAGATGGCGAATTCATCATCGAAGCCGACGGTGAACCCGACCGCGGCTTCTACGGCAGCAACAAGACCGAACCTGGCGCTATCGGCAATTGTCGCGCGCAGAGCCGTGGTGAGCTCATTGCGATCCATCGGCGGCGCAGCACGGAATATCAGTTCGGCTGCACTTTCTTTGGCGCTGCCGTCCAGTCGGCCATCCTCGGAGCGTCCGAACGTGCCACCTTCCGGATCGGCAGTGGCATCGTCGATGCCCAGCAGTCGCAGCGCGGCACTGTTGACGACGGCGACATGACCGCAGAAGCGGCGGATCAGCACCGGATGATCGGGAATGACGACGTCGATCTCGGCCCGTGTCGGCAGCCGATGCTCGGCCAGTCCGTTCTCATCGAGGCCCGCGCCGTAGACCCATTTATCACGTGGAATGGCGCGCGCACGCGCAACCAGCAAATCAAGCACATCGCATATCGAGGGCGCATCGCGCGGCGTCACCGGCACCTGCAGTCGCGCATGGGCGATGGCGAACAGATGAATATGCGCGTCGGTGAGGCCGGGAATGACGGTGGCGCCCGCGAGATCGATTGTCTCGTCGGCGAACGGCGCCACATCCGCTGCACCAATCCAGATCACCTTGCTACCGCTGACGACGATGCTGTCCGCGGGGGTTTCATCCCAGGCAGAACGATAGATGCGGGCATTGATCAGTCGAAGCGAACGCGCGCGGCTGGTCATATCGAAGGAAATCTCATGTCGCGCGACGATGTCGCAGAAAGAGGGGGATTCCGCAACGAGCGGAATCCCCGGCATTGCCTACTTCGTGCTCAGCGCCCAGTCCGGCTGATCGGCGAAGGTCTGGCTTTCCTTGTTGATCAGCTTGCCGTCTACCTTCTCCACACTCCGCAGATAGACGTTCTGGCGAATATGACGCGTGGTTGGATCGATCGACACCGGACCGCGCGGGCTGACCCACTTCATGTCCTTGACGGCGTCGACCGCCTTGGCGGCATCGCGCTTGCCGTCAGTGGCCTCGATCATCTTGTAGATCAGGCGTGCACCGTCATAAGCCGCGACCGACGTCATGGTGACTTCGTCGAGGTTGCCGCCGCCCTTCTTGATGGTGGCGAGGAAGGCAGCGTTTTCCTTGGAGTCGTGCGACACTGAATAGTGATAGGTCGAGAGGATACCGATGCCGGCATCGCCGATGTTGGGCAGATCCGGCTCGGTGACGACGTCACCGGTCGACATCAGCTTGACGCCGCCGGCCTTCAATCCGTTGTCGATATAGGCCTTGACGAAACCCAGCGTCGGCGGGCCGGATGGCAGGAAGGTGAAGATGGTGTCCGCGCCGGAATCCTTGATGCGCTGCATGATCGGGCTGAAGTCGGTGGTGGCGAGCGGAATACGAACGGCTTCGACCACTGCGCCGCCCTCACCTTCGAACGTCTTCTTGAATGCCGCTTCAGCATCGACGCCCGGACCGTAATCGCTGACCGCGATGGCCACCTTCTTGGCGCCGTTCTTCAACGCAATTTTCGCGGCAGGCACAGTGTTCTGCCACATCGTGAAGGAGGTGCGGACGATATAGGGGCTCTTCTCGACGATCGACGAGGTCGCCGCATTCATCACGATCAGCGGCGTCTTGGATTCTTCCAGCAGCGGCGCGATGGCCATCGCGTTCGGCGTGAAATAGACGCCAGCGAGATATTGCACCTTGTCCTTGACCAGCAGCTCCTGCGCCAGCGCCTTTGACTTGGCGGGATTCGGGCTCTCTTCATCGCGATAGATGAATTCGACGTCATGCTTGCCTGCTTTGGTGCCATGCTCGGCGACCCAGGCGTCGATGCCCATCTTGAAGTTCTTGCCAAACAGTGCGTAAGGACCCGACATGGTGCCGATCACGCCGACCTTGATGGTGTCGGCGGAGGCCGTGCCGGTCATCAGGCCGAGAACGGCCAGTGCAAGAATGGATTGGCTGCGTCTGTTCATTTGCGGTTGTCCCCGTTGGAAAGTTAAGAAAACTATTCGGCAAACCTGTATTCAATAAACGTGCCGAGATGGCCCGTTTGATCCGGCGTCAGCGCGCCGAAATGACGCGTCAGAACATCTCGAAATATTCGCGCTGCTCCCAATCGGAGACTTCCGCCTGGAAGCGATCGATCTCGGCATTCTTGATGTGCGTGTAATAGTCGACCATCGTCGCACCCATCTTCTCGCGGAAGAACGGATCTTCCTTGAGCGCAAAGGTCGCCTCGCGCAGCGATTTCGGCAGCAGATCGGCATTGGTTTCGTAAGGCGTATCGGCTGACGGCCCTGGATCGAGCTTGCGATCGACGCCGTCGAGACCCGAAAGGATCTGCGACGACATATAGAGATAGGGATTGGCGGCGGGCTCGCCGACGCGATTTTCGATACGCGTCGCGGAATCGCCGGCACCGCCGAGCACGCGCAACATCGCGCCGCGATTATCGCGGCCCCAGATCGCCCGATCCGGCGCCAGCGAATAAGAACGATAGCGCTTGTAGCCGTTGATGGTCGGCGTTGTGAACACGGTCGCCGCCCGCGCATGCGCAAGAAGACCTGCGAGATAGCCTTGCCCGAACGAGGACAGCGGCTGCGTGCCCTCGGTGGGCATGAAGGCGTTTGCGCCGGTGGCACGCGATACGATCGACTGGTGCAAATGCCAGCCCGACGACACGACATTGGGAATCTTCGGTCGGCACATGAACGTCGCGTGATAGCCGTGGCGATGGGCGATCTGCTTCACCGCGCTGCGGAACAGCACCATACTGTCGGCCGGCGTCAGGCCCACCGTCGGCGCGAAAGTGAATTCGCACTGGCTCGGACCGTATTCGACTTCGACAGACCGCAGCGGCAGACCGAGCGCAATCACGTCACGGCGGATGATTTCGAGCACCGGCTCCATCTGGTCGTAGCGCTGCTCGGTGAGGTAATTGTAGCCGTGCGATAGAAGGCTGACTTCCGGCGGATTGCCGGGCTGGCCGGCATCCTCCGGCTTCATGCGGTTATTCTCGACGTTGAAGATATGAAATTCGACTTCGAGGCCGGCGACGAAATCGTAGCCACGTGCGCCGAGATCGCCGAGCACCTTCTTGTAGAGATTGCGCGTCGCGAACGGCACCGGACGGCCGTCGGCGAAATGCACGTCGCACAGAACCCATCCGGTCTCAGGCGCCCAGGGCAGTATCCGAAACGTGCTGGGATCGGGAATCATCAGGACGTCGGCCGCGCCCTGCATCTCGGGAATGCCGAAGCCGCCGCCGGCGGTGAACACCGGAAACACCGTCTTGTGCGACGTGTCCTTGGCGAACATCGTCGTGGTGATCGAGCAGCCGCTTTCAAGACAGCGCAATGCCTCGCTGGCGATCAGCGTCTTGCCGCGCAGGATGCCGTGCTGATCCGGAAACGACAGCCGGATCACTTCGAGCTTGTGCTCTTCGACCATGCTGCGCAGCCGGACGGCTGCTTCCTTTTGCTCCGCGGACCACAAACCGTGACGTTCAACGAAACTCAACGCACTCTCCCGCGGCTGTTCTGATCGATCTTCACTCTGCCGCCGGCAGGTGGATGACATTGGACCCCGGCTCGGTCTGGTCGGCCGGAGCGGCTGCCATCCACGGCGCACCGCGACGACGGGCGACGTCGACTTCCATCCAGTAGGTTTCCCAGCCCTTGGTCGGCCCGATTCCGTCCATGGTGCCCGGGCCCTGAATGCTGCGCGCGGTGTCCGCGTCGAGCGACATCATCGGCTTCTGGCCGCCGGCAACCTTCTCGATCTCCGCACGCAGCAGCTTGCGATAGGCGATGATCGCCTTGTCGCTGGAGCCAAGATGCTCGCGGGTGCGGTCCTGGATCTTGCCCATCGACTCCACCGCCCACTGGTCGTGGACGTTGATGTCGGCGCCCATGCCCGTATAGGTCTCGTGCTTCTGCTCGTGCGGATTGAAGCCGTAGTCGTTGGTCTTGTTCTTGCGCGAGGTGTAGTTCGGCAGCTCGTAAAGTTCGAGCCGCTGGTCGGTCATCTTCTTCTTGTCGACCGGCGTCGTGTAGCTGGTGAATATCGCATACCAATAGCAGTTCTCGTCATCGACCGGCACGTGCCACTGGGTGATTGTCATCTCCGTGCTCATCGGGATGACGAAGCCATGCGGGAATAGCTGGTTGGTGACCCGCACATGGGTGCGTTCGTCGTCCAGCTCGCGCAACGCAATCAGACGCAGACCGTATTCGGTGCTTTCGACATTGATGATCGGGCGATCATATTCGCGCAGGATCTTGGTCATCGGCAGTTCGGTGCCGGCGGATGCGCCGCGGAACTGCTTGCCATAGGACGCCTTGACGTCTTCGTCCTCGAAGAAGCGATGCAGGAACGAGGCGTGCGCTGGATCGATACCGACTTCCAGCGCCTGCAGCCAGTTGCATTCGAACAGGCCCTTGAAGGCGAAGGTGTACTGGCCGGGCGCCGCGAAGCAGTCGATTTCCGGGAACGCCGGCGGTTCGCCCTCGCCCAGATAAGCCCAGAGAATGCCGCCCTTCTCGACCACCGGATAAGCGCGCTGCTTGATGCCGGCGCACAGTTTGGAGGTCTTCGGCTCGGCTGGCGTCTCAAGGCACTTGCCGTTCACGTCGAACAGCCAGCCATGGAATGCGCAGCGTACGCCGCCGCCTTCGAGACGGCCGAAAGCGAGGTCGGCGCCGCGATGCGGACAGTCGCGGTCGAGCAGGCCATAGCGGCCCTGCTCGTCGCGGAACAGGACGAAGTCTTCGCCGAGCAACTTGACCGGGCGGATCGGACGCTCGCCTTCCAGTTCGGCGGTAAGCGCAGCGGGCTGCCAATACATGCGCATCAACTTGCCCGCGGGCGCCTTGGGCCCGATGCGGGTGATCAGGTCGTTCTGCTCTTGGCTCATCATGGCAAGATTTCCTTTTTAACTCTGGCGATGCGCCTTTTAACGCTGAAATACGATCTTGCCGCCGACCATCGTCATATCGGCAGTGATGTCCTTGATCTGGTCGTCCGGCACCGTCATGAAGTCGGCGGAGAGCACCACGAGATCGGCCAGCTTGCCGGCCTCCAGCGTCCCCTTCCGCGTTTCCTCAAACATGTAGCGCGATGCCGCGCTGGTATAGAGACGAAGCGCCTGCTCGCGCCCGATCGCTTCGGACGCGCCGTAGACCTGGCCGGCAGGGTCCTTCCGCGTCACCATGATATACATCGTGAGGAACGGGTTCAGCGGATTGACCGGGAAATCGGTGCCGGCGCCGAGATTGTCCAGTCCCATTTTCTCGATCAGGGTGCGCGTCGGGACCGCACGATCCGCTGTCGGCCTGCCTAGGAAACGCGCGACCGTCGCCGCCTTGTCCCACATGAAGGCGTTCTGGAAATCGATCCGCGCCCCGACGCGGCGCGCCCGCTCCATCTGTTCAGGGCGGATCAGGCTGGCATGGATCAAAACGAAGCGGCGATCCTTGATCGACTTTTCCTTGTCGGCGGCTTCGAACGCATCCAGCACCTGATCGACGCCGAGGTCGCCGACGACATGAACGCCGACCCGCCAGCCGCGATTATTGGCGATCGACACCAGCTGCTTCAGCCGCTCGGGCGTGACCTGCGCAATCCCATGATAATCGTCATGCGAGTCCGGATAGGCCTCGCGCATCATGGCCGTCTTCAGGGTCATGCCGCCGTCATAGAAAATCTTGATGCCGCCGAGCTTCAGCCAATCGTCGCCGAAGCCCGACGTGGCGCCGTTGCCGCTCATGATGGCGTCCCAACCGGCGGAGTCCGCGGGCGGCTCCGGTCGAAACATCGTTCCGACCCGCACTGTCGCATCCCCTGCCAGAGCGAGCTTTTGCAGGATCTGCGTGTCGCGCGCGCTTGTCGCCCCCTCGACGACGCTGGTGATACCGAGGCGGTTGAGCGCGGCCTCGGCGAGACGATATTGCCGCAACTCCTCGTCTTCGGTGTAGGGCGGCACGATGTTCTCGACCAGCGGGATCGCCGTCTCGACCAGCACGCCATTGATGTCGCCGCTTGCGTCGCGCTCGAAAGAGCCGCCGGCTGGATCGGGCGTGCTCTTGCCGATGCCCGCCTTCTGCAACGCCAGCGAATTGGCCATCGCAAAGTGACCGACGGTCCGCAGATAGACCGGATTGTTCGGGGAAACGCTGTCGAGCTCCTGGCGGGTCAGGTAGCGCTTTTCCGCGAGCTGCGACGGCGGATGCCAGCCGCCGGTCGTAATCCATGCGCCGGGCTGTTTCTTCGCAACGAACGCTTTGATGAGCTCGAGCGCGCCGACCACGTCTTTGGCGCCGCCGAGATTGACCACATAGTCACCGAGCCCGGCCGCTTTGAAATGGGCGTGGGTGTCGATTAGGCCGGGGACCACCGACTTGCCGGCGAGGTCGATGACCCGGGTCTGCGGACCCGCGAGCGGCTTGATGGCAGCGTCGCTGCCGACCGCGAGAATCTTGCCGTCGCGGACGGCCAGCGCTTGCGCGATCGTCGATTGGCCGTCGAGGGTGAGGATCTTGCCACCCGTCAGGACGACCTGAGGGGCGCCCTGGTCAGATTGCCGCGCCACAGCCGGCAAGACCGGGGCACCAACGGCGATTGCCCCCGCAATGATGAATTTCGCAACCAGGTACATCCCGCCGCTCCGCCAAAATGTTCAATAGACGAACGAACGTGCGAATATTATCGTTGGACTAATTCTAAGCAAGCGAAATTTTACAGCATGAATTGATGCGTTAGTGAGCAAACGCAGCAATTCGCGCTCAAAGCATCACCTTGCGCCGAGCGAACACTTGTTCAATATACGGACGCAATTCAGGAGCTGATGATGTCGAAGATTTTGAATTCGCGTGTGGATCGGACCCATGGAGCGCGCTCGTGAGCGGCCTCGTGATCATTGGCGCCTCTTACGCGGGCGTCCAGGCCGGCATCAGCGCGCGCGAGAAGGGCTATCAGACGCCGATCCGCATCGTCGCCGATGAGATCCATCTGCCCTATCAGCGACCGCCGCTGTCCAAGGCATTTCTCTCCGGCGACGTTGCGCACAACAGTCTTTTCCTCCGCGGCGAGGACTATTTCAAGACCCAGGGCATCGAACTGGTGCTGGGCCATCGCGCCATCGGACTCGATCGCGCGGCCGGCCGGATCGCACTGGACGGCGGCGACAGCCTGCCTTTCGATCAGCTTGTCATCGCCACCGGCTCGCGCGCGCGACGGCTCAGCGTGCCCGGCCATGAGCGCGACGGCATCGTCTATCTGCGCACGCTCGATGACGCGCTGCATCTCAAGCCCCGGCTCGAAGCAGCCAACGATGTCGTCATCGTCGGCGGCGGCTTCATCGGCCTCGAAGTGGCATCGACTGCTGCCAAGGCCGGCAAGAAGGTGACGCTGATCGAGGCGCAGTCGCGCCTGTTGGAGCGCGCGGTATCGCCGCTGATCTCGCAATTCCTTCTGGATAGCCATCGCTCCCATGGCCTCGACATCCGCTTCAACGAATCCGTCGTTGCCATCGAAGGCAACAGCGCCGTGCATGAGGTCGTCTGCTCCAGCGGCCTGCGGGTGCGCGCCGACCTGATCGTCGCCGGCATTGGCGGCATCGCCAATGACGAGCTGGCCGCGCAGGCCGATATCACCTGCACCAATGGTATCGATGTCGACGAACATGGCCTGACCAGCGCGCCGAACATCTATGCCGCAGGCGACGTCAGCAATCACCACAACGGCTTCGCCGGCCGCCGCGTCAGGCTGGAAGCCGTGCAGAACGCCACCGATCAGGGCAAGGCTGTGGGTGCGATGATCGCCGGCAAGCCGGAAGCCTATGATGCGGTGCCGCGTTTCTGGTCGGATCAATATGACGCCAAGCTGCAGATCGTCGGCCTCTCTGCGCCGACCGATAGCGCGGTGATCCGCGGCTCGATGGATGATGGCAAGTTCTCGGTGTTTTATTATCGCGACGGCAAGCTCACCGCCGTCGACAGTATCAACCGGCCGGGCGACCAGATGATCGCGCGGCGCCTGATCACCGCATCACTGTCGCCGACGCCGGAGCAGGCCGCCGACCTGTCATTCGATCTGAAAAAATTCGAAGCAGGCAAATAGGGCGGACTCACGGCTCATGCCCAAAATCAAGCGTCCCGACGACGAACGCGGCAATACCGACTTCATCGAGAGCCTCGATCGGGGCTTGAGGGTGTTCGAACTGTTCGGCACGCAATCCCGCCCGATGACGCTGAGCGACGTCGCCAAGGCCGCCGATCTGCCGCGTGCCACTGCGCGCCGCATCCTGTTTACGCTGGAACGCAAAGGCTATGTGACCAGCGACGGCAAGCTGTTCGCGCTATCGCCCCGCGTCCTGGCGCTGGCTGGCTCCTACATGACGTCCAATCAGGTCGTCACCATCCTGCAGCCGGTGCTCGACAGCATCTCCAGCAACGCGCAGGAGATTTCTTCACTGGCCGTGCTTGAGGGCCACGAGGTGATCTTCGTCGCGCGCGCCAGCCCGGCACGCGTGTTCTCCGCCGGCATCGATCTCGGCTACCGGCTGCCCGCGTTCTGCTCGTCGGTGGGCCGCGCCATGCTCGGCAAGTATTCCAACGACGACCTCGCCGCGACGCTGGAGGCCATGGATCTCGTAGCGATGACCCCCTTCACGGTGACCGACAAGGAACTGCTGAAGGCCACCATCATCACCGACCGCGAGAAAGGCTACTCGCTGGTCGACCGCGAGGCCGAACCGGGCTTCCGCTCGATCTCCGTGCCGGTGCGGCGCTACGATGGCGCGATCGTCGCCGCCATCAATATGGGCGCCCATGTCGACCGCGTCTCCACCGGGGAAATGATCGACCGCTTCCTGCCGCTGCTGCGCGATGCCGCCGACTCGGTAAAGTCGCTGCTTCTTTGACCCAACTGGACAGCTATGCCGCATATCGTCATCGAACACTCCACCGAAGGCCATGGCAGCCTGTTCGACGCCACCAGCCTGATGCAGGCCCTGCATGATGCAGCAGCCGCCACCGGCGTGATGCAGGCGGGGGACATCAAGGTCCGCACGATGGCCTATGCGAATTATCTGGTGGCGCGGCAGCACGACGGCTTCTGCCATGTCACCGTATCGATGCTCGAAGGCCGCACGCCCGAGCAGAAGGTTGTCGTCAGTGAAGCGCTGCGGGCAGCGATGGCCGAACTGCTGCCACAGACCAAGAGCCTCAGCGTCGATATCCGGGACATGGACCCCATCGCCTACAAGAAGCGGCTGAACGAGTAAGCCCCAACTCTCCGTCATGGCCGGGCTTGTCCCGGCCATCCACGCCTTCCTTCGCAACCAAGACGTGGATCACCGGGACAAGCCCGGTGATGACAGCATTTGGCGTGGCGGCGGAGCACGTAGGATGGGTAGAGCGTCTTCGCGAAACCCATCCTACGGCCTCATCAGAACGACAACGGCGCAGCATCCCCAAGGAAGCCGCGCCGTCCTCAATTTGAATTGGCTGCGGCCGCCTCACGACAGCCGCGCCGCAGGTCCGCTTAGACCGCGTCCTTCGCAGCCTTGACCGGGCGAGCGCGCACGATCTTGCGGGCCGGCTTGGCCTTGAAGGTCATTGCTTCGCCGGTGAAGGGGTTGGTGCCCTTGCGTGCCTTGGTGGCGGGCTTCTTGATGACAACGAACTTGGCGAAGCCGGGAACGAGGAACACGCCGCTCTTCTTCAGCTCTTTGTAGCCGAGGGTCGCCATGGTCTCGATGACGCCCTTGACGTCCTTCTTCGAGAGCTCAGTGGTCTCAGCGATTTTCTCGATGAGCTGCGACTTCGTCATTTGGTCTGCCATTTTGCACCTTTTGGTTTGCCGTGATTCGGTGAGACAGACACTATGAGGAATTACGGGAAAAAACCCGTGCTCAATGAAATTTTCACAGATTTTGCCGGGAAAAATGGTGTTTTTTGACCACCAAACCCCGATTCGACTTGTACGGCAGGGTTTCGGGACCCTCGCAAGCGCAAAATACTTGAAACAAAGGGCCTACGGATTCGCCGAAGGTGACGGAAACGCACCGCAAAATCACCCGCAGATTCGCCCCCTCACCACATGGTCTGGCGCGCCCTTTCCGGCCATTGCCGGTCATATTCCGGACCGCCGACCCGGCGCTCGCTCATCTCTGCCAGGATCTCGCCGGGCGTCGGCAGGGTCTTCGGGTCGACGCGTTTGTCAGGGTTCCAGAGATCGGACCGCACGATGGCGCGGGCGCACTGGAAATAGATCTCCCCGACCGTCATCACGATCACCGTGCGTGGTGCCTTCTCCTCCACGGCGAAGGACGCCAGCAGGTCCGGATCCGTTGAGAGATGCGCCGTCCCGTTGATGCGGAGCGTGGTGCCGGCGCCGGGGATCAGGAACAGCAGCGCGATGTTGGGATCGCGCACGATGTTGCGCAGGGAGTCCACGCGATTGTTGCCGCGGCGGTCCGGCATCATCAAAGTGCGCTCGTCATGGATCCGGACGAAGCCCGGTTTGTCGCCGCGCGGTGAGCAATCCAGCCCCTCCGGGCCGGTGGTCGCCAGAGCGGCGAAGGGCGAGACCTCGATCAACCGCCGGTACTGCGCCGTTACGCAGTCCGCTACCTTGGCGGTGGATGCTTCGCCGATGTCATCGAAACGGCCGTAGATCTCTTCGAGCTGCTCGATGGTTTCGATCACCGACATGGCCGCACTCCCCTCCGCCGTATCTATTGACCCCTGATGACCCGTATCAGGTCATCCGCATGATCTTCCGCGACACCGATATTGTTGATCGTGACGTCGGCACCTGATGTCTCGACGCTGCGCTTGAGCCGATCGCCGATCGGGCCATCGCTTGAGCGTCCCCGCGCCGCAAGTCGCGCCGCAAGCACTTCCGGCGGCGCCGTGATCGACACGACGACGACATCTTCATAAGCGGCACGTAGGGCCGGGATAACCGTTCGTGAGATATTGGCAACGACATTGCGGCCGGCGCGAAGCGCATCATCGATCGAGCGCGGAAGCGCATAACAAAGACCATGCGCTTCCCAGTGGACGGCGAAGGCACCGCTCGCCTGTGCCTGACGGAACGCCTCCGGCGTGACCTGCGCATTATTCTCGAATTCCGACGCCTCGCGCGTCACCACGCGGCGCGTGAACACCACATTGTCATCATCTGCGCAGGCGGCCTGCGCCAGACCGATCAGCGTATCCTTGCCGGCACCCGACGGGCCAACCACCAGCACCAACCGGCCGGGGCCGATCCGGCCTGATTGCGCTTCGGATATCGCCGCGGTGTCGGTCATGCCACGCGGTGTCCTTCGCGCCAGACGCTGCGCACCACCGGCACGTCATGGGCGACATGGACGCGGATTACGTCGGCGCGCTTGCCGACTGCGATCTCACCGCGATCCATGAGGCCAACGGCTTCCGCGGGCCGCTTGGTCACAGTGCGGATCGCCTTGGCCAGATCGATCGAAGGCACCTTGCTCGAGAGCTGCAAGGCTCCCATCAGAAGGCTCGACGGCACATAGTCCGACGACAGGATATCCAGCATGCCTTCACGGGCGAGATCGATCGCCGCGATATTGCCGGAATGCGAACCGTTGCGGACGACATTCGGCGCGCCCATCAGGATGCCGATGCCGGCCTTGTGCAGGCCCTGAGCCGCCTCCAGCGTCGTCGGGAATTCGGCCACCGAGACCTTGTCTCCAACGGCTTCGGTCACGTTGTCTTCCGTGGTGTCGTCATGGCTCGCCAGCGGAATGTTACGCTCGTGCGCTAGCGCCACGATCGCCCTCATATTGCCGGCCGCATATTGCTGCTGGCAGGCCAGGCGCTGCGCGAACATTACATCGAGCTCGGCGTCGGACTTACCGCCCTTGCCGCGATAATAGGTGCGCAGCTTCTCCTCATCGCGGAACTGGCGCTGGCCGGGCGTGTGGTCCATCAGCGACATCAGCCGGACGTTCGGCTTCGCCAATAGCGCCTTCGCTTCCTCGACCACGGTCGGCATCGGAATCTCGCAGCGCAGATGCAGGAAGTGATCGACCCGCAGGAGACTGGCTTCGCCGGCAGAAGCAATGGAATCCACCAGCACGCCGGCATAGCTGTCGATGCCCTGGCTTGAGTCCTCGCAGCCGACCCGCACCGAGTCGAGCACCGTGGTAATGCCCGACGTGGCGAGCTGGCCGTCATAGGAGACCACTGCGGCGATGGGATCCCAGAACACCTTCGGCCGTGGCATGAAATGCGCTTCGAGGTGATCGGTGTGCAATTCGACAAGACCCGGCATCACCAGATCGCCGCGCATATCCTCGCTGCCACGAGGCGCATCGCCCTCGCCGAATTCGGCAATGCGACCGTCAACAAAGGCGATCCAGCCCTTGTCGATGACGCGGTCGGCAAGAACGATCCTGGCGTTGCCGATGACGGTTTCGGTCGATGATGCGGTCATGTTTCTCTTTCTCAGGCAGCAGCGGCGGCGAAGGATGCGACGTCCACCAGCCGGTCAGCGATCAAGTGCCGCACTTCGTCGTCATGTACAATGGCGACCATGGCGACACCCGCACGTTTTTTCTCGGCGACCAGTTCGACGACAACGGCACGGTTGGCGGCATCGAGCGACGCGGTCGGTTCGTCCAGCAACAGGATAGGCAGATCGGAGATGAAGCCGCGCGCAATATTGACGCGCTGCTGCTCACCGCCGGAAAAGGTCGAGGGCGGCAGCTTCCACAGCCGCTCGGGAATGTTGAGGCGACGGAGCAACACACCCGCACGCGCCTGCGCTTGCTCGCGCGTCACGCTAGCAGCGAGCAGCGGCTCGGCGACCACATCGATCGCGGCGACACGCGGCACCGCGCGCAGGAATTGGCTGACATAACCGATGGTGTCCCGGCGCACGTTCAGCACCTGCCGCGGCTCAGCCGTGGCGATGTCGACAACGTCGCCCTTGTGGCGCACTCCGATGGTGCCGCCGTCGCAACGATAATTGCCAAAGATCATCTTCAGGATCGACGACTTGCCTGCGCCTGACGGGCCGGACAGCACCACGCATTCGCCGGGTGCCACATGAAACGACACGTTGCGCACCACCGGCAGCCGGATGCCGTCCTGCAAATGCATGATGAAGGTCTTCTCGGCGTTGCGGATATCGATCATCGGAATCATGTTGACCTCACGCCGGCAGGATCGAGGAGACGAGCAGTTGCGTATAGGGCTCGCGGGGATCGTCGAGCACCTGATCGGTGAGACCGGTCTCGATCACGCGACCGCCCTGCATCACCATCACGCGATGCGACAACAACCGTGCCACCGCGAGATCGTGAGTCACGACGATGGCCGAGAGACCAAGCTCCGAAACCAGCGTGCGCATCATGTCCAGCAAGCGCGCCTGCACCGACACGTCGAGGCCACCAGTCGGCTCGTCCATGAAGACAAGCCGCGGTTCGGTCACAAGATTGCGCGCGATCTGCAGTCGCTGACGCATGCCGCCCGAATAGGTCCGCGGCGCATCGTCGATACGCTCCGGCGAAATCTCGACGCGCTCGAGCCAGGACGACGCGGTGTCGCGGATTTTTCCATAGTGATTATGACCAACCGCCATCAGCCGCTCGCCGACATTTGCACCCGCGGACACCGCCATGCGCAGACCCATCGCGGGATCCTGATGCACGAAGCCCCAGTCGGTGCGAAACAGAAAACGCCGCTCGGCCTCGCCCATGGTCGCGAGATCGCGCGTCACGCCATCGCGCATCCGGTAGGAGACGCTGCCGGTGCTCGACGCCAATTGGCCGGAGAGGATCTGCAGTAGCGTCGATTTTCCTGAGCCGGACTCGCCGACGATGGCCAGCACTTCACCGGAATAGAGTTCGAACGACACGTCGCGGCATGCCGCAAGACGGCCATAAGATTTTCCCAGGTTTGCCGCAACAAGCAACGGCTCATCACTCGCAGGTGCGCGCACGGCCGGTGCAGTTGAATTCGCTGTAACATCAAGCATTTGCGCTCTCCGCATAAGGCGCAGCGTTCTCGCTGCCGCGATGTCCCTGTGATTGCCGCGTTTCGCAATAATCGGTGTCGGAGCAGACGAACATCCGGCTGCCCTTGTTGTCGGTGACGATCTCGTCGAGATAGCTATCTTCGGCGTTGCATAGTGCGCAGCAGGCATTGTGCTTGTAGGGCTCGAACGGGTGGTCCTCGAAATCCAGCGACACCACCGACGTATAGGGCGGGATCGCATAGATGCGCTTCTCGCGGCCGGCGCCGAACAATTGCAACGCCGCGCTGTTGTTCATCTTCGGATTGTCGAATTTCGGCGTCGGCGATGGATCCATCACGTAGCGCGCATTGACCTTGACCGGATAGGCATAGGCCGTCGCGATATGGCCGAAGCGCGCGATGTCCTCATACAGCTTCACGTGGATCAGGCCGTATTCGCCGAGCGCGTGCATGCGGCGCGTTTCGGTCTCGCGCGGCTCGAGGAAGCGCAGCGGTTCCGGAATCGGGACCTGATAGACCAGCACCTGATGCGCCTGCAGCGTCGCTTCGGGAATGCGGTGCCGGGTCTGGATCACCGTCGCATCGCCCGTGCTCGTGGTCACCGCAACGCCGGCCGTTTTCTCGAAGAATTTACGGATCGAGATCGCGTTGGTGGTGTCGTCAGAGCCCTGGTCGATCACCTTGAGCTTGTCGACGGGACCGAGGATCGCCGCCGTGACCTGCACGCCGCCGGTGCCCCAACCATAGGGCATCGGCATTTCCCTGCTGGCGAACGGCACCTGATAGCCGGGGATCGCGATCGCCTTGAGAATGGCACGGCGGATCATCCGCTTGGTCTGCTCATCGAGATAGGCGAAGTTATATGTCGGCGCGTTCATTCCGCGGCCTCCTGAAGAGCAACGGGCGTCTCGTTGGCATCGGCGAATTCCTTGCGCAGCTTGCGAAGCAGGCCGAGCTCGGACTGGAAGTCGACATAATGCGGCAGCTTCAGATGTTCGACGAAGCCGGTGGCCTGCACATTGTCGGAATGCGACATGACGAATTCCTCGTCCTGCGCCGGCGCCTTGATGTCCTCGCCGAGTTCGCGCGCACGCAGCGTGCGATCCACCAGCGCCATCGACATCACCTTGCGCTCGCTCTGACCGAAGGCGAGACCGTAGCCGCGGGTGAAGCAAGGCGCCTCGGTATCCGAGCCCTTGAACTGGTTGACCATCTGACACTCGGTCAGCGTGATCGACCCGAGAGGCACCGCAAAGCCGACATCCTCAGCCATGAATTCGACCTCGACCTCGCCAAGACGGATTTCGCCGGCGAAAGGATGGTTGCGGCCATAGCCGCGCTGCGAGGAATAGCCGAGCGAGAGCAGAAACCCTTCATCGGCGCGCGCGAGATTCTGCAAGCGCAGATCGCGATCGGCCGGAAAGCTCAGCGCATCGCGGGTGAGATCGCCGACCGGCTTCTCGGGATCTTCGATGGGCGAGGTCTCGATCAGACCGTCGCGACCGAGGATATCAGTCACACGCGGCATTGCGCCCGGCTCTGCATCGATCATGGCCGGCTGCTCCGGCGAGGATTCGCCGGTCAGCACGGGATCGAGCAAACGATGCGTATAGTCGAAGGTCGGACCGAGCACCTGGCCGCCCGGCATGTCCTTGAAGGTCGAGGAGACGCGGCGACGCACCTGCATCTGCGAGGTATCGACGGGCTCACTCGAGCCGAACCGCGGTAAGGTTGCGCGGAAGGCGCGCAGCAGGAAGATCGCCTCGATCATGTCGCCGCGTGCCTGCTTGATGGCCAGCGCCGCGAGTTCCCGATCATAGAGCGAGCCTTCGGTCATCACGCGATCGACGGCGAGCCCGAGCTGATTGGAGATCTGCGCCAGCGATACTTCCGGCACATCGCGATCGCCCCGGCGCTCATGGGCCAGCAGACGATGCGCATTCTCGATGGCGCGTTCGCCACCCTTGACGGCGACATACATGCTCAGCCCTCCTTCGCGACGAGGCGCGTGGTGCGCGGCAGCGCGACGATGGATTCGCCGGACACCAGCACGAGATCGATGCCGCGGGGAAACAGCGAGGCATTCAACGCAAGGCGATCCAACAAGTCCGGCACGCCGATTGCGGCGCGCAAGATCGTGGCGCCGTCAATACCTGGACCGCGCAGCTCATAGGCCGGGCCTTCGATCAGGCTCGCCACCTGCAGAATGATCGTGGTGGAGCGATCCGGATATTCGCCGGAGCCGAATGCAAACTGCTCGAAGGACGGCAACGCAGCGGGATCGGCGACCACGGCGAAGGCACAGATCTCAGGGTCGGCGATCACCGGCGCGCTGGTGTGAAACTTGATCCACTTGGCAACATCCATCGTCGCCACCAACTTGCTATCGAGCCACACCGGCGTGTCCTGATCGAACAGCGTCAGGGCAATGGCTGCCGCGCCGCGCATCATTGGCGCAGGCACGCCCGAAACAGCCTGAATGCGCTGCACGGTGCCGGGACGCGCCATCGCGTCCATCACCGAACGGAAGGTCGATTGCGCCGCGAGGACCTTATCCGCGAAACCGGCCGGCATTTCAGCAACTGTCGTCATGATCAGCCCTCCCCGCGTACGAGCGTGTAGAAATCGACTTTGGTCGCTGCGGTCTCCGCAGCCCTGCGCTTGCTATCGGCGACGACGCGCGCACGCAGCGGCGTGAGCACCTTGGTCTCGACAGCATCTGAAAATTCAACGGTCTGGATGAGTGCGTCGCAGAGCGCGATCAGCTGCGCCTTCGCGCCGTCACGGCCCAGCGTGTAGCCGAAGCCGACCTCACCGCTGGCAAGCCGTACAGCGGCACGCGACACCGTCGCCTCGCCGAGATTGAATGGCGCGCCATCGCCGCCGATCCGGCCGCGCAGCATCACCAGGCCGTTTTCCGGCTGACGCAGTTGTTCATGGGCGGGAACAGCCACCGCATCGAGATATCCGGCGATATCCGCCGTGGCGGAGTGCCCAAGCACCCCCATCGCCTCACGGCGCCGGGCCTGCTGGTGGTTCAGGGAGGATGAAGTCATGTCACCGCCGCTCAACAAGTTGTATGATTTACTAGACAACTTTATAGGCGGAGGCAATGACCGTTTCGTGACAGCGGCACGATTTTTCGCTAATGCGTGGTCGACATCATTCCGGGACCGATTTTGTGACCATTCAGGATAAGCCAACAGGCGTTGCATTATGGCGGCACGTCGCCGACGGCATTGAGCGCGGCATTGCAGATGGCCGCTATGGCGCTGGCGAAAAGCTGCCTGGCGAGACTGAACTGGCTGACATCTACCGCGTCAATCGCCACACCGTGCGCCGCGCATTGGCGACGCTGGCCGAACGCGGCCTGGTGCGCGCCGAGCGCGGTAGCGGCACCTATGTGGAATCGCCAAAGCTTGCATATCCCCTGCGGTCACGCACGCGCTTCTCGGAGATTGCCGGCGCCGGCGGGCGCGAGCCGCAAGCGCAATTGATCGGAGCCTGGGACGATGTGGCAACACGCGATCTCGCCAGGCAGCTTGGCCTCAAAGCCGGCGCTCCGCTGATCCGCATCGAGGCGCTGCGCCTCGCTGACAAGACACCGATCTGCGTCGGCACCAACTGGCTGTCGGCCGAACGCTTTCCTGATTTCGGCAAGGTCTATGAGCGCGTACGCTCGATGACCAAGGCGCTGGCGCATTACGGCATCAAGGACTATCGCCGCGCCTCGACGAAGGTCACCGCAGGGATCATCGACGCGACCGACGCGACACGGCTTGGTGTCGCACTCGGGCGCCCGATCTTGATTGTCGATTCCATCGATGTGGATGCCGACGGCACGCCGCTGAGCGCTACGCATTCGCGCTTCGTCGCCGAGCGCGTCGAATTCGTGGTCGATAGCGGCTCGCTTTAGTTAGAACGGGTCGGTGCCGAGACCCGGCACGTCGGCCGGACGCGGCCCCGGCGCTGGCCACAGGAAACGGCGATCCTTCTCGGCAATGGCCACATCGTTGATACTCGCCTCGCGGCGGCGCATCAGGCCGGCCTCGTCAAACTCCCATTGCTCATTGCCATAGGAGCGATGCCAGTTGCCGGCGTCGTCGTGCCATTCATATTGAAAGCGCACGGCAATGTGATTGCCGTCGAACGCCCACAAATCCTTGATCAGCCGATACTCGTGCTCCTTCGCCCATTTACGGGTGAGGAATTCGACAATCGCCGGGCGCCCCTGAAAGAACTCGCCGCGATTGCGCCAGGTCGAGTCCTCGGTATAGGCGAGCGACACTTTCACCGGATCGCGTGAATTCCAGGCGTCCTCGGCCATACGGGCCTTCTGGGCGGCGGTCTCTCGGGTGAAGGGCGGAAACGGTGGACGCGACATGGGACCCTCGGCTTTGCGATGTACGGAGATTGTAGCCCTGCCGCACGCGAAGTCGATGCCATTCCGCCTATCGGGCGATTGCTAAATCTGATCGGCCTTCATGGCAATCCGCAGCGCTTTCGGGATCGGCTTGGCGCGGCCGCCGGAGACAAAGGCCACCTTGACCTTGGCCTCGAGCAGCAACTCATCGCCGCGGCGCACTTCCTGATCTAGCATGATCGAGGCGCCCCTCACCTCTTGTGGAATCGTGACGACGTCAAGCAGGTCGTCCAAGATGGCCGGCTTTAGAAAATCAATCTTCATCGAACGAACAACGAAGGCGAAGCCCGGCGCATCCTCTCGCGCTTCTTTCAGCAGCTCTTGCTGACTTGTTCCGAGTAAACGCAAGTAGTTCGTTCTGCCGCGTTCCATGAAGCGCAAGAAATTCGCGTGATAAACAATCTGGCCGGCGTCGGTATCTTCGAAATAAACGCGGACCCGCATATGATGACGACCGTCGCGAATTTCGCCATCAAGAGAGGCTGTCACAGGAAGATTCCTCTTATCACACTTCGGGAAGTAATCGTCTTGCACAGAGACACCTTCCTCAGCAAGCACCAAACGCTTTGGGCTTGAACCTTGCTTGAGATGCACCTGAATCGTGGTTGCAGGGAGGCGCAACCATCTCAAACTGCTTTTCCAGACAGCGGCTCGAACCGCGAAGCAATCTTCGGGGGTTGCAGGATTCAGATTGGAAGTCTCCGGATTCCCAATGCGTTCAAAAGCCATTCTGACATTTCTCAGCTTTTTGGGCATTTGAGATCACTAGAGAATTTCTCTTTGTCGAATGGCAATTTGCCGGCGTTGCTCAGTGTCCCGCCGATTGCCGGCTCATTTTTTCCAAAAGATCGCGCATCGTGTCGATCTGCATGCCGAAGCCTGCCCAATCCCCAGACTTCAACAGCTTCATTGCCTGGTTGTAGCGATCAAGCGCCTCCTGCGCCCTGTTTTCCGCAGGGCTCGCACGTGGCATTTCCGTTGCAGCGCTCAGCGATGCCGGCGACGCGTTAGTTTCGATGAAAAGCGCGGACAAGGCCTCGGCAAGCGTCTCTTTCATGACGACATGCTCGCCGTAGGCGGCGATCACGCGCTTGAGCTCGGGCAAGTGTCCGTGGACCGCACGCAGGTACAGCGGCGACACGTATAGGATCGAGTTTTCGATCGGGATCACCAGCAGGTTTCCGCGGATCACCCGTGAACCCATCTGGTTCCACAACGATATTTGCTGGGAGATCTCCGTGTTCTGATGAATGCGCGCCTCGATCTGGAACGGTCCGTAGACGAGCTTCTCCTTGGGAAATTCGTAGACGATTAATTTTCCATAGTCTGGAGCGTCGCAGCGCGCTGCCAGCCATGCGATCATGTTGTCGCGTCGGCTGGGCACCATGGGGATCATGATAAAGAACTCGGCCTGGGTTTCTCCGGGCAGCCGCATCACGATGTAGTAAGGGACCATCGGCGCGACGCCGTCGCCGGCCGGCTGGCGCGGAAACTGCCAAAGATCCTCTCGGTTATAGAAAACATCGGCAGATGCCATGTGATAGGTCTGGTAAAGCTGCGCCTGAATCAGGAAGAGGTCCTCGGGATAGCGAATGTGCTTTTGCAGATCGGACGGCATTGCCGCAAACGGCTTGAAGAGCCCCGGAAAGATTCGTTGGTAGGTAGCCGCGATCGGGTCCGCCTGATCCATCAGATAAAAGTCGACACTGCCGTTATAGGCGTCGACGACGGCCTTTACGGAATTGCGGATATAGTTCAGCTTGCGGCCGGGCGCAGGCTGCGCCGAGGGAAAATAGTCGCTGATCGTATAGGCGTCCTGGATCCAGAACATCCGCCCCTCGCTGACGACCAGATAGGCATCGTGGTCGAGGCTGAGGAACGGGGCGATCATGCGTAGCCGTTCCCCGATATTGCGCCGGATCATGATCCGGCTGTCGTCGGTGATGTAGTTGGAGAGCAGCAGGTTCATGTCGTTGAAGTGGTGAGCGAAGATGATTTTTCGCACCATCCCCGTCAGAGGTATGCCCCCGGCACCGTCATAGACGGCGTATACGTTTTCACTCCCCTTCGGATAGTCGAATTCCGGCGTGGTCGTCCTGATGACAACGTAGTTGCTCTCCTCTTGTCCATAATAAATGCGCGGCTCGCGGATTTCGGGGCCGCCGTCCGCAACGGGAGGAATATCCCGCAGATAAAGCAGCGGAAGCCCTTCAGCGCTCTTGTGCATTACCGGGCTCATCACCGCTCCATTGCCGTGTGTGAACAGCAGGTGGAGGTTGACCCACGTCTGGGCGTTCGGCGGCAGCAATGAGGATCTGAGCTCGCGTGCCGACAGCATCACGCTCTGATAGGTGCCGCGAAGCCAGTAGCGATCGACATCCAGGTCGCTTAATTTGTAATAGGTGCGTATCTCCTGCAGCTGGGCGTAAGTATCCGCCAGCGGCTGCCCGTCCCACAATCTGATGTTCTCGATGGTCGCCTTGTTGGCCTCGAGTGTCGCGAAGCTAAGGTCCTGTTCCGCAGGAAAGGGCTTGGCGGCGATCTTGTCGAGATTATAGGCTTCCCTGGTCAGACGGATGCTGCGTTCGATGTAGGGCCGCTCCAGTTCCAGTTCGTTCGGTTTCACGTAGAACCGCTGAAACAGCGTCGGGATCACGCCGGACAACAGGAAGGCGCCCCCGAAGACGAGCAACATCGCGGCAGTGGGGAGCCAGTAGGTACGCGCCCACAGGTTCGCCCACGCGGCGCATGCCGCGACGATCGAAAGCCCGATCAGCAACCAGAGAACGGGGAGCTGCACGTGGACATCGGTGTAGCTCGCGCCAACCACTACGCCATTGTCTCCGTAGAGCAGCAAATAGCGGTCGAGTGCGTAGGACCATGCCTTCACCGCAAAGAGCAAGCCGAGCAGCGCCGAGCCGTGAGCAACCGCTGTCGGTGATATCGACCACCGCTGGACCTGGTATTCGATCTGACCATGCAGCCAATAGATCACTGCGGCGAGAAGCACGCTCATGAACAGCGTTAGCAATGCCCAATTCTTGATGGCGATATAGGCGGGCAGCGAAAACAGATAGAATCCAATATCCTTGTCATACAGCGGATCATTCGCGCCATATGGCACCTGATAGAGGAACTGCAGAATGATGCTCCAGTTGCCGACCTCCTCCCATGCGACAAGCAGAGCGAGGAATCCGGCGCCGCCAGCGATGGCAAGGCGCCATGGCAACCGATCACGTATGAATTCGAACGGATCGGGCAGCACCGCGGTGGCCGCAAGCTTCCAGTCGAAGTCGACGGGAAGCCGGCCTCGCCGCCGCCGGACAAGAAAAAGTGCCAGCCGGGCGTTCGCCCACGCAATGACGGCAGTTGCCGCGAAGACGACGGAAAAGACTGCGGCTTTCGCGCCGATCGATGTCCAGAAAACCTGCGAATAGCCGACCGCGGAGAACCACATCCAATCGACCAGGAAGTCGCCGACAATCGCGAGAAGGATCAGGCAAATTCCGGAGAAGATGGCAGTCACAATCACCCCGACCACGGCGTTGCGCCCTGGCGTCTTCCGTTCGGGCCCGGTAATCCCGATCGTCATGGAGGAATTATAGCAGAACGAGAAAGATGGCGGTGCCTATCGTGAGCCCTCGCACCTGTTTTTTTATGTCGGCCTCCCTACATCAGAGTTGAGGCGCGCCTCACCTTACGCGCGCCCAATCGGGAGCGCGCGCCATGAGCGGTGATCTCACGATAGAGTCGGGTTGTGCGTCTTTACCCACGGTCGGGATGGCATGCCGCGCCGGCGCGGGGGAGGAACGCGGCAGGAGCGCTTGTCATGACCGATTTCGCCGGTCTTGAAGCCCGTTTTGGCGCAGGAAACTATGCACCGTTGCCGGTGACGATCGTCCGCGGGGCTGGTGTCTACGTGTGGGACGAGTCTGGTAGACGCTACATCGACATGATGGGAGCGTATTCGGCGGCGAGCTTCGGCCATTGCCATCCGCGCCTCGTCAAGGCGCTGACAGAACAGGCACAGCGCCTGGATACGATCTCGCGCGCTTATTTCAGCGATCGGCTGGGGCCCTTCCTCGCCAGGGCTTGTGCACTTACCGGTATGGACGCCGCATTGCCGATGAACAGCGGCGCGGAAGCTGTCGAGACAGCGCTCAAGGCGGCACGTAAATGGGCCTACAGAGTCAAGGGAGTGCCGACTGACCGGGCCGAAATCATTGTCGCGGAGGGAAATTTCCACGGCCGCACCATCTCGATCGTCGGCTTTTCTTCACAAGCGCAATATCGCGACGGCTTCGGGCCGTTCCCGCCCGGCTTCACGTGCGTGCCGTTCGGCGATGCGTCGGCGCTCGCCGCGGCCATTACCCCTGACACCGCGGCCTTTCTGATCGAACCAATTCAAGGCGAAGGCGGGATCAACGTGCCGCCCCCTGGATATCTCGCTGAGGCCGCGCGCATTTGCAAGGCGAACAACGTGCTGCTGCTGTGCGACGAGATCCAGAGCGGTCTGGGACGCACCGGGCGTCTGCTCGCGTGTCAGCATGAAGGGGTAACACCCGACGGTCTGATGCTCGGTAAGGCGCTCGGCGGCGGGATGTTGCCGGTTTCGCTTTTCCTCGCCCGTCGCGAGGTCATGCAGGTTTTCACTCCCGGTGATCACGGCAGCACGTTCGGAGGAAACCCGATTGCATCAGCGGTTGGATTAGCCGCCCTCGACACGCTGATCGACGAGCGATTGATTGAACGTGCCGCGACTGTCGGCGCGCATCTCCTCGATCGGCTCTCTGCGATCAAAAATCCGATCATTCGCGAGGTGCGCGGTCGCGGTTTGTTTGCGGGGATCGAGTTACACCGCAACATGGCTAGTGCCGGTACGGTGATCAGGCGCTTGCTTCAGGCGGGCGTGCTGACCAAAGATACTCACCGGAACACGATACGCTTTGCACCCCCCTTGATTGTCGACGAGTCACAGGTGGATTGGGCGGTAGACCGATTGACCGAAGTACTTGACGAGATCGCCGCATCGACGGTTCAGGCCTAGCGGCCGCCAATGTTGGGCAAGCCCACTGTCTGAGGATTGCCGAAGCAAAGCGAAAGATTTGCCTTAGTCCGGTCTTTAGAACCGGGCGCGTTAAAGTCTGTCTCCGAAAGGCAATTACAAGCTTCCCACCAAATCGGTGTCTTCGTAATAGACGCGCACCTGCATGCGATGCAGGCCGTCGGCGATGGCGCCGTCGAGATGGGAAGTCGTCGAGACTGTCATTGCGAAAAACCGTGAGATGCGAGCGGCAACACGTGATCGCGCGTCAATGGTGCCAAAACGATGGCCTCCGGTGCGGCGGGATCGATCCAGAGCGCTTCGGCGATCTCGGCCTGGGGCGCGATCGCGCCATCGACCTTCACCGCATAGACATTCGCCCGCACCCGCCATCCCGGCTCATTCGCGGCGACGCTGTCGAACTGTCCGAGCGCTTGCGCAGAACCCGGCACCATTCGACATCCCAACTCTTCGCTGATCTCGCGCTCCAGCGCGGTCAAATCGTCCTCGCCGGCATCGCGCTTGCCACCCGGCTGCATGAAGGCCTCGGTGCCACGCTTGCGCACCACCAGCATGCGCCCAGCCTCGTCACGGATCACCGCGGCCACCACGCCGATCATCTTGTCGGTCATTGTGCGCTACTCCTCTTCGCCCGATCCAAACAACCCGATCTGGCTCGCATCGCGCTTCGGCTCCTGCAAACCGAGATGCTTGAACGCATGGGAGGTGAGCAGCCGCCCACGCGGGGTGCGCTGCAGATAGCCGCACTGGATCAGATAGGGCTCGATGATGTCTTCGATGGCGTCGCGCGGCTCCGACAGC
Source organism: Tardiphaga sp. 813_E8_N1_3 (assembly GCF_051811025.1). Taxonomy (NCBI): domain Bacteria; kingdom Pseudomonadati; phylum Pseudomonadota; class Alphaproteobacteria; order Hyphomicrobiales; family Nitrobacteraceae; genus Tardiphaga; species Tardiphaga sp. 813_E8_N1_3. The sequence continues at coordinate 1,276,790 of NZ_JBPWQE010000001.1, read as the reverse complement.
GCTGCCGCCATGGTCTCGACACCGACCGGGCCGCCGCCATAGTTCATCGCGATGGTGGTGAGATAGCGGCGATCCATTGCGTCTAGACCGGCGCTGTCGACCTCCAGCGCAGAGAGCGCGTGGTCGGCGATCTTGCGATCGATAGCCGCAGCATCGGCTGCAGACGCGAAGTCGCGCACGCGGCGCAACAGACGCCCGGCGATGCGCGGCGTGCCGCGAGCACGGCGCGCGATCTCGTTGGCGCCTTCGGGCGTCATGCCGATCTGCAGCACGCGGGCGCCGCGCGTGACGATCTTTTCGAGTTCGTCGATCGTGTAGAAGTTCAGCCGCAGCGGAATGCCGAAGCGGTCGCGCAGCGGATTGGTGAGCAGTCCCGCGCGCGTGGTGGCGCCGACCAGAGTGAATTTCGACAGTTCGATCTTCACCGACCGTGCGGCAGGACCTTCGCCGATGATGAGGTCGAGCTGAAAATCCTCCATCGCCGGATAGAGCACTTCTTCCACTGCAGGGCTAAGACGGTGGATCTCGTCGATGAAGAGAACGTCGCGCTCTTCGAGATTGGTCAGCAATGCCGCGAGATCGCCGGCCTTGGCGATGACGGGACCGGATGTCGCACGAAATCCGACGCCGAGCTCGCGCGCCACGATCTGCGCCAGCGTGGTCTTGCCGAGGCCGGGCGGGCCCACAAACAATGTGTGATCCAGTGCCTCACCGCGCTTACGAGCTGCATCGATGAAGATCTGCAAATTCGCGCGCGCCTGTGCCTGGCCGACGAAATCGGAGAGCGACTGCGGGCGCAGCGCGGTGTCGCCGACATCGTCGGAGCGGCGCTCAGGTGTAATCATGCGATCGGGTGGCGTATTCATGATGCGACGTTACCACGGTGCAACGGCCGCGCGAACCACCAGCACAGGCTGGCTGGAATCACGGCAATACCCGCGAGCAATACCGAGAGCGACAGCGCCTGCGTGAATGATTGAACGCCTGGCAAAATCACCGCCGACGGTTCCGAGGGCTGAACGAACATTCCAAAACCGACGAAGCCGGCAATGCCGACGGCCGCAGCAAGCCACGCCATCCAGATCGCGTTTTGCCCGGCATAAACGGCCGACAGCGCGAAGACAACGCCGGCACCAAGCGACGGCAGAAGCGCCGCCAATGCAGCAACGAATGCCAGCAGCCACAGTGCAATCGAGACAAGCGATCTGAAACCATCGAGATCGGCGACAGAGAAGATCAATTGCAGGATCGACGCCCCCAGACCGACGACGAGCAACGACACGAGCGCAGCCACGGATAGCGAACCGACAACACCGAAGATAATGACAATGCCGATCACGCGGGCGATCCTGGCAAGGCTCACTTCGCCAATTCCTTCAGCCCGAGCTTGATGAGTTGCGCCGTCTCCGCACCCTCGCCTGCGCTGCGCGACGCGGCTGCGACGGCGGCCGCTGCCTGCGGCTGGCCATAGCCGAGATTGACCAGCGCGGAGATCGCATCCCTGACGGCGCCTGGCGCGCGGTTGTCGTCCATCGCGCCGGCGAGTTGCGCGACCACCGGATCGACGGACGCAAAGGCCGGCGCCTTGTCCTTCAATTCGCTGACGATGCGCTCGGCCACTTTCGGACCGACGCCCGGCGTGCGCGCCACGGCCGTCTTGTCGCGCAGCGCGATGGCATTGGCGAGGTCGGCCGGCGGCAGCGTGCTAAGCACGGCAAGCGCGACCTTGGCACCAACGCCCTGCACAGTCTGCAGCAAGCGAAACCATTCGCGCTCCATATCGCTGCGAAAACCGAATAGCTTGATCTGGTCTTCGCGGACATAGGTTTCGATGGAGAGCACCGCGGCTTCGCCAGTCTGCGGCAATGCCTGCAACGTACGTGCGGAACAATGCACCTGATAGCCGACGCCCTGTACGTCGAGGATCACGTAGTCCTCGCCGTAGGAATCGATCAGGCCTTTGAGTTTACCGATCACGCGCCGACGACCTTGAGACGCAGCATCGTGCTCTGGCGATGATGTGCATGCGTAATGGCGATGGCGAGCGCATCGGCTGCGTCGGCGGATTTCGGCTCGGCCTTCGGCAGCAGGATCTTCAGCATCACCTGGATCTGGTTCTTGTCGGCGTGGCCGGCACCGACCACGGTCTTCTTGACCTGATTGGGCGCATATTCGGCGACTGCGATACCGAACATCGCCGGCGTCATCATGGCGATGCCGCGCGCCTGGCCGAGCTTCAGCGTGGCGACGCCGTCCTTGTTGACGAAGGTCTGCTCCACCGCAGCTTCGGCCGGCTGGAAGTCGCCGAGCACCTTGGCGAGCCCTTCATGAATGCCAAGCAGCCGGCTCGCCAGCGGCAGATTGTCCGGCGGTTCCACCGAACCGCAGCCGATATAGGTCAGCCGGTTGCCGTCGATCTCGATCACGCCCCAACCGGTGCGGCGCAGGCCCGGATCGATGCCGATGATGCGGACAGGAGGGCGAATCGCAGGGTGTGTCATCCCACAGGAATAACGCCGCTCGGACCGGAACGAAATAGAAACACGCGGCCGTCCCAAAGGAATAGAGAGGAAACTGAGCCCGCGCTCAGCCGCCCATCTTGGCCATCAGCGCGTCGGACACCTCAAAGTTCGCATAGACGTTCTGCACGTCGTCATGCTCGTTCAACAGGTCCATCAGCTTGATCAGCTTCTCGCCGGTCTCGTCATCAACCAACAGCGTGTTCTGCGGCTTCCAGATCACCGCAGCCTTGCGGGCTTCGCCGAACTTGGCTTCCAGCCCCTTGGCAACCTCGCGGAAGGTCTCCTGCGAGGCGTAGACCTCATGGCCGCCCTCGCCCGACACCACGTCATCGGCGCCAGCCTCGATGGCGGCTTCCAGCATGTCATCGGCCGAGGCCTTTTCAGCGTCGTATTCGATCACGCCCACATGGTCGAACATGAAGGAGACCGAGCCGGTTTCGCCAAGATTGCCGCCGGATTTGGTGAAGTAGGAACGGATGTCGGAGGCGGCGCGGTTGCGGTTGTCGGTCAGCGCCTCGACGATGACCGCCACACCGCCGGGGCCATAGCCCTCGTAGCGGATTTCATCATAGTTCTCGCCGTCGGTGCCGATCGCCTTCTTGATGGCGCGCTCGATGTTGTCGCGCGGCATATTCTCCTGACGGGCAGCGATCACGGCGGCGCGCAACCGGGCGTTCATCGACGGGTCGGGCGTCCCCATCTTGGCAGCGACGGTGATTTCGCGCGCCAGCTTGCTGAACAGCTTGGACTTCTGGGCATCCTGCCGGCCCTTGCGGTGCATGATGTTCTTGAATTGGGAATGTCCGGCCATGCGGTCTCTCTTGAATCGTCAGGGTATTTAGGGCTGCGGCGCGGGGTTATAGGCCGCGAAATCGGCAAAATCAAAAATTTGCAGCCGAAACCGGCAGATCTTCGCAATACCGCAACCGACCTTAACCATCACTTCACGCCGAGGTGCAAGGTTACCCGCATAGATTGTATTCATTGGGGTCACCGATGGCGTTTGGACTGTTCCGCAAGCGGCAGCCGGAAGCGGCTGAAGTGGTCATAATTGCTGAAAACACAGCACCTTCTTTGGCACCGCAGCATCCTGAACCAGATACCGCTCGGGACATCCTGGAGTTGCTGGAACTCGAGCTGGGCGCGCTTATCCGCCAGCTTGAGCGTGCCGCGACATCCGTCGCCGGCGGCGCCGAATCGACCGCCACCACCCTCTCCGCCATCCGCGCCCGCACCGATGTGCTGGCCGACCGCAGCAGCGCCGCGCAATCCACCGCCACCACCTTTGCGCAGGCCGCCGACAAATTCACCCATTCGGCCAAGGGCATCGGCGCCCAGGTGCGCGATGCCAGCCGGCTTGCGGACGAGGCCGGCGCCGCCGCCCATGAAGCCAGCGCCAATGTGGACCGGCTGCGCGACTCCTCCGCTGCAATCAGCAATGTGCTGGAGCTGATCGCGCAGATCGCCCGGCAGACAACGATGCTGGCCCTGAACGCGACCATCGAGGCGGCACGCGCAGGCGCCGCAGGCCGCGGCTTCTCGGTCGTCGCCACCGAGGTCAAGGCGCTAGCGGTGCAGACGCAGAACGCGACCGAAGAGATCAGGAAGAAGATCGGCACCCTGCAGCGCGACGCAGCGAGTTCGGTCGATGCGGTGCATCGCATCTCCACCGCCATCGACGCGATCCGCCCGGTCTTTGCCAATGTAAATGGCGCAGTCGCCGAGCAGAACGCAACGACCAGCGAGATGTCGCATAACGCTGCCAACGCCTCGCAGTTCATCGTCTCGGTCGGCGACAGCGCCGCGGAAATCGATAGCGCTGCAAAGGAAGCGGCTGCCCATGGCGAGCATGTCGCGCAGGCCGGCCAAGCCGTGACGATGTTTGCCTCGCGGCTGAAGTCGCGTTGCGCGGTGCTGCTCAAACAGAGCGAGCGCGAAGACGAGCGACGACGCGAAAAGCTGCCATGTCACCTCAACGTCGATCTTCAGGCGCGCGGCGGCCAGATCAGCGCGCCGGTCTATGAAATCTCGATGGACGGCATCCTCATCGGCGGACCAGACGCAAACCGGCTTCCATTGCACGACATCGTTGCTGCCGAACTCAGCGAGGTCGGCCCCTGCCGCCTGCGCATTGCCGAACATTCCACTGCCGGCGCACAGGCACTGTTCGTCGCGCCCGACGGGGCTCTCGTCAGCCGGATCGAAGACCGGCTATGGGCGATTCATGATGAAAACACCGAATTCATCACCCGCGCCATTGATGCCGGCGCCGCGCTCAACAAGATCTATGCCGACGGTATTGCATCCGGCGCTATCAGCATCGACGACATGTTCGACGACAACTACGTCGAGATCCCCGGCTCCAATCCGGTACAGTACCGGACAAAGATTCTCGGCTGGGCCGACCGCGCACTCCCCGAATTCCAGGATGCCTTTCTGGCGAAGGACTCCCGTATGGCATTCTGCGCCATGATCGACCGCAACGGCTATCTGCCGGTGCACAACAGCATCTATTCGAAGCCACAGCGCCCGGGCGACGTCGCCTGGAACACCGCCAACTGCCGCAACCGCCGCATCTTCAACGATCCGGCTGGATTGGCCGCCGGTCGCAACACCCGTTCCTACCTGATCCAGAGCTATGCCCGCGACATGGGCAACGGTCAGATCGTGATGATGCGCGAGATCGACGTGCCTGTGCGCATAAAGGGACGCCATTGGGGCGGCTTCCGCACGGCGTACAAATTATGATCTGGGTTTGCACACGGCGCTGCGCTATTACCTGAGACTTGGCGCAGCGCCGCATGATCTCTCTGTGAGTCGGCTCGCAGCCCAAACTGTCAGAGCCTCCTAGCCGCCGCTCGTTCGGCCTTCCGCATTGTCATCTCCGCCGTATGAACCGCCGCCATACCCATATGGCGCGCTGTATCCGTATGAACCGGGGCCAGCACCAAATCCGCGATAGACCGTTACGGGGGCGCTTCCCTCATACCGCGCGTGAGAGGACATGATCCGTCGATGCTTGCTGGCAGCGCTATGCCCGTCTTTGGCCTGCGCGGTCCAGCTCGCAGTGCCGGCGATCAGTAAAGCGGCGCCCAACAGAATGAATTTATTCATCACATTTTTCCTTGGTCAATGAGCCCCGCGACCTCAGATGCGCACGCTTGGCTCTCAAGGTAGCGCCAATCACGCGTAGTTGAATTTCGGCTTGCGGTACCCCGTCCTGCATGGACAGCGGCGGCGAGACCCATTGGGGCCATTTCCCCATTCGCCCCGGGCCTGGGAGGCAGTGTCACACCGCTGACATTTGCATCGGTCCATAACCGTGGACCCATTCGATACAAGCGGAGCTGCCATGACCGAACATTCCCTCGACGACGCGCAAGCGATCCACGACCGCATTCGCGCAGAAATGCTGGACGGCTTCGACGAAGAACTCGAGCTCGAGATCGATGACGATCGTCTCGACGCCCTAACCAACGAAATGTCCGACCACAGCCCGGCTGAGACCATCGAGCGACGCCTCTATTTCAAGGAACTGTTCCGCCTGCAGGGCGAGTTGGTGAAGCTGCAGAGCTGGGTGCAGCAGAACAAGCTCAAGGTCGTGGTGATCTTCGAAGGTCGCGATTCCGCGGGCAAGGGTGGCGTCATCAAGCGGATCACCCAGCGGCTCAATCCGCGTGTCTGCCGCGTTGCCGCACTCCCCGCACCGAACGAGCGCGAGCGCACCCAGTGGTACTTCCAGCGCTACGTCTCGCACCTCCCCGCCGGCGGCGAGATCGTGCTGTTCGATCGTAGCTGGTACAACCGCGCCGGCGTCGAGCGCGTGATGGGTTTCTGCACCGAGGATGACGTGGAGGAATTCTTCCGCTCGGTGCCGGAATTCGAACGCATGCTGGTGCGCTCGGGCATCATCTTGGTCAAATACTGGTTCTCGATCACCGATGAAGCGCAGCACCTGCGCTTCTCGATGCGTATCGCCGATCCGCTCAAGCAGTGGAAGCTCAGCCCGATGGATGTCGAGGCGCGCACCCGCTGGGAACAATACACCAAGGCCAAGGAAGCGATGCTCGAGCATACGCATATTCCGGAAGCCCCGTGGCATGTGGTGCAGGCCGTCGACAAGAAGAAGGCGCGCCTGAACTGCATCGCGCATCTGCTCGAACAGCTTCCCTATCAGGAGGTCGAGCATCCGCCCGTGGTCCTGCCGGCACGCGTGCGCAATCCCGACTATCACCGCACCCCGGTGCCAGCAGAAATGTATGTGCCGGAAAAGTATTGAGTATATCAGCGGAGGCAGCGCACTTTGTGCGCTGCCTCCGACCTGACAACGCCGTGCTTGAACAAAGCATCTAAGTTTTGAGTAAAACGTATATACGCACTATTGGCGGCCCGTGATAGTTGCGCTGTTGTCGGCAACTGCATCGATAGTTGCTCATCGCAACAATTGCGCGCGCTTGCATCACGCAGTTGGGATATTTCCTTCTGTTGAAATGATGGCTGTAAGATTATACTAATTCCAATCGGTCTTCCGACGGGGCGTTATTGGACATCCCTGTCGAATTGGCTGCCGGTCGATTGGGGGTTCTATGGCGACAAATCTTACCATCAACGGCGAGCAGAAAACCTTCGACGCACCAGACGACATGCCCCTGCTCTGGGTGCTGCGCGACATTCTTGGCATGACCGGCACAAAATTCGGCTGCGGCGTCGCGCTATGCGGCGCATGCACCGTACATATCGACGGCAAGGCCGTGCGCTCGTGCCTGCTACCAGTCAGCGCAGCGAGCGGCCGCGCCATCACCACAATCGAAGGCGTCGGCGCGACACCGGTTGGCGCCAAGGTGCAGAAGGCGTGGCTCGACCTCGAAGTCATTCAATGCGGCTACTGCCAATCCGGGCAGATCATGTCGGCGGCGGCGCTGCTGGCCACCACGCCGCGCCCGGACGATTCCGACATCGATGCTGCGATGGCCGGCAATATCTGTCGCTGCGGCACCTATGTGCGCATCCGCGAAGCCATCAAGCATGCTGCTTCCGAACGGCAATCGTAGGAGCCAGCCATGACCATTACGGACAAGACGCTTGTTGCAGACAAGGTTCCGGGCCTCTCGCGGCGCGATCTCCTCGCTGGCGGTCTTGCTGGAGGCTTTTTGTTTGCCTTCCGCATACCTGTGCGCGCAGCCAATGAACCAACGCAGCCCCCCGATACAACCGAAGGCAAGTTCGCCCCCAATGCCTTCATCCGCATCGATACTACTGGCAAAACCACTCTGGTGATGCCGCAGGTTGAGATGGGGCAAGGCATCTATACGGCCATCGCCATGATCCTCGCCGAAGAACTCGACGCGGATTATGCGCAGATCGCGCTGCAGCACGCGCCGCCCAGCGACAAGCTCTATGGCAATCCGCTTTTTGTCATTCAGGCGACAGGCGGATCGACCTCGGTTCGCGCCTTCTGGAAGCCGCTGCGCAATGCCGGCGCAACTGCGCGTGCGATGCTGGTGCAAGCCGCAGCTGAACAGTGGCAGGTCGAACCTGCCAGCTGCACGGCGTCGAACGGGCAAGTGATGCATGCGGCCAGCGGGCGCAAACTGTCCTATGGCGAGTTGTGCGACGCCGCCGGCAAACTCACGCCGCCGAAGGACATCGCGCTCAAGGATCCGAAAGACTTCTCGGTGATCGGCAAGCCGCTGAAGCGCTTCGACACGCCGGACAAGGTCAACGGCAAGACGATCTACGGCATCGACGCGATGGTCCCGGGCATGACATTCGCGACGCTGGCACAATGCCCGGTGTTCGGCGGCAAACTCGCCAAGGTCGATGACCGCGCGGCGAAGAAGATTCCGGGCGTGCGGCAGATCGTGGTGCTCGACGACCTCGTGGCCGTGGTCGGCGATCACATGTGGGCCGCCAGGTCCGGGCTCGAAGCGCTCGATATCACTTGGGACGAAGGCCCCAACGCCAAGATCAGTTCGAAGGACATCTGGGCGCATTTGCGCACGGCCAGCGAGACGGACGGCGTGATCGCCAAATCCGTCGGCGACATCGCGAAGGGTCTCGCCACCGGCGAGCGGATCGACGCGTCCTACGAGATGCCGTTCCTTGCGCACGCGACCATGGAGCCCTTGAATTGCACGGTGCACTTCAAGGGTGATTCCTGCGAGGTCTGGACGGGCACGCAGATCATGTCGCGGGTGCAGTCCGAGGCTGCCAAAGCCGCTGGCTTGCCGGTCGACAAGGTGACGGTCAACCAGCACATGATTGGCGGTGGCTTCGGCCGCAGGCTTGAGCCTGACATGGTGGTGACAGCGGTGCGCATCGCCAAACAGGTCAATGGACCGGTCAAGGTGGTGTGGACCCGCGAAGAGGACATCCAGCACGACATTTATCGCCCCGTCTATCGCGACAACATTTCGGCGACACTGTCGAACGGCAAAGTGGTCGGCTTCAAGTACAAGATCGCAGGTTCGGCCGTGATCGCGCGCTGGCTGCCGCCTGCGTTCCAGAAGGGCATCGACATCGACGCTGTCGATAGTGCTGCGGACCAGCCCTACGACTTCCCGCATTTCCAGTGTGAATATGTCCGCGTCGAACCGCCGGCGGTGCCAACCGGCTTCTGGCGCGGCGTCGGCCCGAACAACAACGTGTTCGCCATCGAGAGCTTCATGGATGAGCTTGCTCGCAAGGCCGGCAAGGATCCCGTCGTGTTCCGGCGTGAGTTACTCGGCAAGGCGCCGCGGATGCTGGCGGCCCTCAATCTCGCTGCGGAGAAGGCCAATTGGGGGCAGCCGCTGCCAGCGCGCGTCGGACGCGGCGTGAGTATCCAGCCCACCTTCGATACCTCGATCGCGACTGTGGTCGAAGCGGAGATCGATTCGCAGGGTGAAATTCGTCTGCGTCAGGTCAACGTGGCGGTCGACTGCGGCATCGCCGTCAATCCCGATACGATTGTTGCGCAACTCGAAGGCGGCATCGTGTTCGGCCTCACCGCCGCGCTCTATGGCGACATCACCATCGAGAAGGGACGCGTGCAGCAGTCCAATTTCCACGACTATCGCATGCTTCGGATCGACCAGATGCCGAAAATCAATGTCCATCTCATCAAGAGCGGTGAAGCGCCCGGCGGTATAGGCGAGTGCGGCGTGATCGGCGGCCCGCCGGCACTGCGCAATGCGATCTATGCCGCGACTGGCGTTGCGCTGCGGAGGATGCCGGTCGACCGTGATGCGATCGCCGAAAGGAAGAAGTCATGACGCCCGCCGCACGTCGCATTCTAGGCAGCGTCATCCTGATCGGTGTTGTCGGCGCCGCCGGCGCTGCGCTCTATGTACGCGGCCCCGGACCGATGGCCTTCTCGGTCGGGCCGAAGGTGGCGCTGGCCGACTACAAGGGCCCCAATCCCACCGGCGTTCCCGCCAACATGACCAACGCCAGCCCGATCGAGCGCGGTGAATATCTCGCGCGTGCGGCGGATTGCATGGTCTGCCACACTGCACCCGGCGGAAAGGAATATGCCGGCGGCTTCGCGTTCAAACTGCCGTTCGGCACGCTTTACTCGACCAACATCACGCCGGACAAAGAGACAGGCATCGGCAACTACACCGATCAGCAGTTTCTCGACGCCGTTCGAAGCGGCAAGCGCCACGATGGCGCCCGGCTCTATCCGGCCATGCCCTATACGTCCTACACCTACATGACCGATGCGGACACGCTCGCGGTCAAGGCCTTTCTGTTCAGCCTCGCACCGGTGCGCGCAGCACCGCCTGAGAATACGCTGGCCTTTCCGTTCAATCAGCGCTGGGCAATGACGTTCTGGTCGGCATTGTTCAATCCCGATACGCGCTTCGAGCCCGATACATCGCAAAGCCCGGAATGGAACAGGGGCGCCTATCTCGTCGAAGCGCTGGCGCATTGCGGCGAATGCCACACGCCGCGCAATCTCGGCTTCGCGCTCGACAACCGCAAGAAATTCGCTGGCGCCCTGACCGCCGGATGGCGGGCCTTCAATATCACCTCGGACAAGACAACAGGCCTTGGGAGCTGGAGCGACGACGATGTCGTTTCCTATTTGTCGATCGGACATGCCAAGGGTCACGGCACCGCTTCGGGGCCAATGGGCGAAGCCGTGGACCACAGTTTCAGCAAGATGGCGCCGACGGATATCAAGGCGATGGTCGCATTCCTGCGCACAGTGCCGGCGCTGCCCTCGCCTGACCTGCCCGCAAAACTCGCGCCACCCGCACCGCCCTCGCACAAGGACGGCATGACAGCGAACGCGCTTGGCAAGACGGTCTTCCAGGGCGCATGCGTGAGCTGCCATAGCTGGACAGGCGAGAGCGCACTCTCGCCCATGGCCACACTGACCGGCGCGTGGGCCGTTAACGATCCCGGCGCGACGAATGTGGCGCAGATCGTGATCTCCGGCACCAAGCGGCATACGCCGCAAGGCGCGCTGTCGATGCCAGCTTTCGGCAAGAGCCATTCAGATACGGAGATCGCGGCTGTCGCGAATTACGTGACCGCGCGCTTCGGCAGCAAGGGATCGCAGATCACGGCAAGCGACGTCGCGGATCTCCGCAAGCAGACGGAGCAGTAGGCCGAACTAGTTCAGCCAGAACTCGGGCACGGCCTGCGATAGTCGGCCACCGAGCCGCACCGGCGCGATGCGCGAGGCAAGCCCCGTCTTGTCATCGGTTTCGACCGCAACGCCCGACAAGGTCGCCGGGCCGAAGGCGGGCTCGAAACGGCCGGAGGGAATGCCGGTCGTGAAGCGCCTGACAGGCTCTTCCTTCTGCATACCGATCACGGAATCATAGTCGCCGGTCATGCCGGCATCGGTCATGTAGGCGGTGCCGCCTGCGAGGATTTGATGATCAGCGGTCGGCACATGCGTATGCGTGCCGACGACAAGGCTGACGCGGCCATCGCAGAAGTAACCCATGCCCTGCTTTTCGCTCGAGGCTTCGCCATGGAAATCCACCACGATGGCGTCCGCGGCTTCCACCAGCGGACAGGCATCGATCTCCTTGCCGACAGCGCTGAACGGATCGTTGAGTGGCTCCATGAAGACACGCCCCATGGCGTTGATCACCAGCGCACGCGCACCGTTCTTGGCGTCGATCAGCGCAGCACCGCGGCCCGGCGTGTGGCGCGGGAAGTTCAACGGACGGATCAGACGTGGCGCGCGTTCGATGAACACCAGCGCCTCTTTCTGATTCCAGGCGTGATTGCCGAGCGTCACCGCATCGGCGCCGGCGTCGACCAAATCGTTATAGATCGTCTCGGTGATACCGAAGCCGCCGGCGGCGTTCTCGCCATTGATGATGACAAGATCGAGCTTCCAGTCGCGGATCAAGCCCGGCAGTTTTTCGAGGATCACCACGCGGCCGGTTTTGCCGACCACGTCGCCGATGAAGAGAATACGCAAGTCAAATGCTCCGAAAATCAATCGTCCGGGTCTCGGTTAGCACATAATCCAGCGCGACGTCGTGCGGTTGCATGGGAATGGCCTCGATTTCCTGGGTGTCGAAGGCCACGCCCACGGAGATAAATGGCTTGATGGCGTGCAGTTGCGCGAAGGTGCGATCGTAATGCCCCGCGCCATAGCCAATGCGGTGGCCGGCGCGGTCGAATGCCGCGAGTGGTACCAGCAGGATATCGGGGATCAGTGGCGGCGCCTCGGGTGCTGGTTCCGGAATGCCTAGTGAACCGCGCACCAGCGCATCGTTCGGGCTCCAGATCCGAAACATCAGGGGTTCATCACGGGCGATGATCACCGGGAGTGCCAATTGCGCCCCCCGGACGGCAAGATGCTGCATCAACGGGATCGGATCGATTTCGCTGCGAATAGGAGAATAGCCAGCGACGATGCTACCGGCCCAGACAGGGAAAGGCAGCCCACGCGCTGCGATCGCCTGTGCGGCTGCCGACCGTTCGGCCTCACTCAGCGCCGTGCGGCGCGCCAACGCGGCGATGCGGAGCTCAATCTTTGTCGGAGTGGGCGGCGTGTCGGACATGCCGCACGATATGCTGTCCGCAGAGCCTGCGGAAGCGCAGGACCGGTCTTCGCGATCATCTTTGGCGAGCGAGGTTAAGATGCACGGCAAATGCCACGCAAACGGGCGCAGCCATCAAGAAAGTGAAAGCGCGAAGCCACGATGGCCGTTGAAGCACTCGATCCCGGAGCACCTACGAAAGTAGGTGGGCACCATGTGACCAGGTCCACGGACCTGGTCAGGGACAGTTCCCTGAAGGATCGATAAGGCCCCGGGGATATATGGCTCCTGACGCGCGACGCAGCCTCGCCTCCGCAATGTAGGGGTTATGAGACGGATGCGCCAGTGCCGTTAGGACCGCAGCCTACGTTATCCAATAGCAACGCCGCCGCCGATGGTGCGGTTGAGCACCTGCGTCGTCTTCTCGATCCGCTCTGCCGCAGCATTCAGGGCCGCGGCAACCGCCGTCTGCGTCGCCCGCGCGCGATCCGCGGCGACAACGCGCACATCGCGCAATGCGGCGAGTTCTTCCTGCAGGGCACGGATCTGCTGATTGGCATCGACCAGTTCGTCGGCAATGGTCAGCGCTGCCATCACCGTCAGCCGCGCATCGCCGATCTCACCGAATTTGCCACGCAGATTTTCGACGCGCGATTCTAGGCTTTCCGCCAGCCGCAGCAGGCGGGTTTCTTGCCCCTCCTCGCAGGCCATACGGTATTGCCGGCCATTGATGGTGACGTTGACGTGGCTCATCTCACTTTACTCATGCGCGTTGTCAGTCGCCAGCACCGCGCGAATGGTGCCGATGGCGGTATCGAGCTTGTCGGCGATCTCGCGATTGGCGCGCTCTAGCCGGCGCGATTTCACCAGCGTGCCATCGAGCTCATCCGCCAGCCGTGACCGGTCGGCGCCGAGCGCCTGAATACGGGTGGCAAGCTCATCCTCGTCGCGATCCGCCTCACGGCGGCGCTCGACCGCACTTTCCAGAGCATCCAGCGCCGCCATCAACCGCCGCGTGGCAGCGTCGATCTCGGCCGCACCGCCATTGGCGGGATCGGAGGCTGTGAGATGGGCGGGGCGTTCGATCATACTGGGTTACGCGGACCTTGGGTGTTATGCGACCGGAGCTCAAAAACCACGGCTCCGCAAGCGTTTAGGCCCTGAAACTTAGGTTGCAAGCGAGCCGGACGCAACGCCGCTTAAAAGCTATGCACCGCAAAGCCGACAAAAACCGCCCGTAGATATCCACAGATCAGAACTGTCCGGGAGACCTTGGACTCCCAGGAACCCAGATGCTATCCACCAGTTTCTCCAAAGCGATCCCAACATCTCGCTGCAGACCGCCCCTCTTGCGGACGCAAAATATTCCATTCCTTTCAATTTAGACGGAAACCGACATGGCGCAGGTTGATCACTCCAAAATGGCCAATGCGATTCGTGCCCTCGCCATGGACGGCGTGGAAAAGGCCAAATCCGGTCACCCTGGGCTGCCGATGGGCGCCGCCGACGTCGCCACCGTGCTGTTTACGCAGTTTCTCAAATTTGACGCAGCCGATCCGAAGTGGCCGGATCGCGACCGCTTCATCCTCTCGGCCGGTCACGGCTCGATGCTGCTCTATGCCCTGCTCTATCTGACGGGCAACAAGGAGATGACGCTCGATCAGTTGAAAAACTTCCGCCAGCTCCATTCGAAGACCCCCGGGCACCCTGAGAACTTCCACACCTCAGGCGTCGAGACCACCACAGGCCCGCTCGGCCAGGGCATTGCCACCTCCGTCGGCTTCGCGCTCGCCGAACGCATGCTGGCCGCCGAATATGGCGACGTGGTCGATCACTACACTTACGTGCTGTGCTCCGATGGCGACCTGATGGAAGGCATCAGCCACGAAGCGATGGCGCTTGCCGGCCACCTCAAGCTGTCGAAGCTGATCTTCCTCTATGACGATAACGGCATTTCGATCGACGGCCCGCTGTCGCTCGCCGACAGCGTCGATCAGGTTGCGCGCTTCAAGGCTCATGGCTGGAATGCCGTGCACGTCGATGGTCACGACCAGGTGGCCATTGCCGCCGCTATCAAGCAGGCGCAAGCCTCCGACCGTCCGTCGATGATCGCCTGCAAGACCACCATCGGCTTCGGTGCACCAACGCGCGCTGGCACGTCGAAGGCCCATGGCGAACCGCTGGGCGCTGAAGAACTCGCAGGCGCCAAGAAGGCGCTGGACTGGAATTACGGCCCGTTTGAAGTGCCGGATGACATCCTGCAGGCTTGGCGCAATGTCGGTAAGCAGGGCGCGTCCGCCCATGCTGACTGGACCAAGCGCTTCGAGGCCCTGCCGGAAGACAAGCGCAGCGAATTCACTCGCCGTAACGATCACGTTCGGCCGGCCGCTATGGCAGATGCGATTCGGGCGCTCAAGAAGAAGTTGATCGCCGAGCCGCAGACTGTGGCGACCCGCAAGGCAAGCGAATTCGCACTCGAAGCACTGGTCCAGGTCGTGCCGGAAATGGTGATCGGCTCAGCCGACCTGACGCCGTCGAACAACACCCGCACCAAGCACGCCATTGAGGTGAAGCCCGGCGACTTCAAGGGCCGCTACATTCACTACGGCATTCGCGAAATGGGCATGGCCGCAGCCATGAACGGCATCGCACTGCATGGCGGCTTCATTCCGGCCGGCGCGACCTTCATGTGCTTCACCGACTATGCACGCCCGGCGATGCGCATTTCCGCACTGGCGCAGATTCCGGTCATCTACATCATGACCCATGACTCGATCGGTCTCGGCGAAGACGGCCCTACCCACCAGCCGGTGGAGCACCTGGCCGCGATGCGCGCGATGCCGAACATGCGCGTGTTCCGCCCGGCAGACACGGTCGAGACCGCCGAATGCTGGCAGCTCGCCATGGAGAAGACCAACGGCCCAACCATGCTGGCGTTATCGCGCCAGAATCTGACGCCGGTGCGTACCACCCACCACGACGACAATCTCTGCGCCACCGGCGGCTACGAGCTGATCGCGGCCAAGGGCAAAGCCGCCGTGTCGATCTTCGCCTCGGGTTCGGAAGTCGAGATCGCCGTCGCTGCGCAGAAGCAACTGGCCGACAAGGGCATCGCGACGCGGGTCGTCTCGGTCCCCTCGCTCGAACTACTGCTGGAGCAGCCTGAAGAGCGCCAGAAGGCGATCATTGGCGACGCGCCGATCAAGATCGCCGTCGAAGCCGCAGTCCGGTTCGGCTGGGATGCCGTGATCGGACACGATGGCACCTTCATCGGCATGAAGGGCTTCGGCTCGAGCGCGCCGGCCAAGGAGCTTTACAAGCTGTTCGGCATCACGGCCGAAGCCGTGGTCGAGGCTGCAACCAGCAAGCACAACGCGGCTTAACTCTATCGGAACGTTGGTAAATTTGACACATTGCACCAGCGTTCCATTCAGGGCATGAAACGCCCGTCACACGTCACTATATGAAGGCCCTCACGCGAGGTTTGAGCCTAATAAAAGGGAGAAGTTGAATGGCAGTCCGGGTTTCGATCAACGGTTTTGGCCGCATCGGCCGCAACGTCCTGCGGGCGATCTACGAGTCCAAGCGCACCGACATCGAAGTCGTCGCCATCAACGATCTGGGGCCGGTTGAAACCAACGCGCATCTGCTGCGCTTCGACAGCGTGCATGGCCGCTTCCCCGGCGAAGTCACTGTCGATGGCGATAGCATCCAGCTCGGCAACGGCAACAAGATCAAGGTCACCGCGGTGCGCGATCCGAACACGTTGCCGTGGAAGGATCTCGGCATCGACATCGCGCTCGAATGCACCGGCATTTTCAGCGCTAAGGCAAAAGCGACATCGCATCTGACCGCAGGCGCCAAGCGCGTGCTGGTTTCGGCTCCTTCTGACGGCGCCGACGCAACTATCGTTTACGGCGTCAACCACAAGACGCTGACCAAGGAGCACCTCGTGGTCTCCAACGGTTCGTGCACCACCAACTGCCTGGCGCCCGTCGCCAAAGTGCTGAACGAGACCGTCGGCATTGAGACCGGCTTCATGACCACGATCCATGCCTATACCGGCGACCAGCCGACTCTGGACACGCTGCATAGCGATCTCTATCGCGGCCGCGCTGCTGCGATGTCGATGATCCCGACCTCGACCGGAGCCGCGAAGGCCATCGGCCTCGTGATGCCCGAACTGGCCGGCAAGCTTGACGGCGTTTCGATCCGCGTGCCGACCCCGAACGTCTCGGTAGTCGATCTCAAGATCATCGCCAAGAAGAGCACCACCAAGGAAGAGATCAACGAAGCCATCAAGAAGGCTGCTGCCGGCGAGCTGAAGGGCGTGCTTGGTACCACCAGCCATCCGAACGTGTCGATCGACTTCAACCACGATCCGCATTCGTCGACCTTCGCCTTCGACCAGACGAAGGTGCAGAACGGCACGCTGGTGCGCGTGCTCTCCTGGTACGACAACGAGTGGGGCTTCTCCAACCGCATGGCCGATACCGCCGTCGCGATGGGCAAGCTACTCTAAAACAAGAGCGTTATCCCGGGCGTAGCGCAAGACGCTGCGTCCGGGAGCAACGAATGTAGCGGTCCCCGCTTCGCGGCGCGCCGCTGTGCGCTGACCTGCGTTTGGGACACAACATCATGACCAATTCTTTCCGCACCCTCGACGACGTCGATGTGAAGGGCAAACGCGTTCTCGTGCGCGTCGATCTCAACGTGCCCATGGATGGTGGCAAGGTTACCGACGCAACGCGGCTTGAACGCATCGCGCCGACCATCACCGAAATTTCCGACAAGGGCGGCAAGGTCATCCTGCTCGCGCATTTCGGCCGCCCCAAGGGCCGCGACGACAAGAACTCACTGAAGCCCGTTGCTGCGGCACTTGCCGATGTGATCAAGAAGCCGGTCGCCTTTGCCGACGACTGCGTCGGCGACGTCGCAACCAAGGCCGTTGGCGCCATGAAGGACGGCGACATCCTCTGCCTTGAGAACACGCGCTTCCATTCTGCTGAGGAGAAGAACGATCCGGCTTTCGTCGCCGAACTCGCCAAGCTTGGCGATATCTGGGTCAACGACGCATTCTCGGCGGCGCATCGCGCCCACGCCTCCACCGAGGGGCTCGGCCACAAGTTGCCCGCTTATGCCGGCCGCACCATGCAGGCCGAGTTGGACGCCCTCGGCAAGGCGCTGGACGCACCGACCAAGCCGGTGATCGCCATCGTCGGCGGCGCCAAGGTCTCGTCGAAGATCGATCTGCTCGAAAATCTCGTCACCAAGGTCGATGCGCTCGTGATCGGCGGCGGCATGGCCAATACCTTCCTGCATGCTCAGGGTGTCAAGGTCGGCAAGTCGCTGTGCGAGAAAGATCTTGCGACGACCGCACTGCGCATCATCGACAAGGCTGAAGCGTCGGGCTGCGCCATCATCCTGCCGGTGGATGCCATCGTCGCATTCCACTTCGCCGCCAACACACCGTCTCACGCCTACGGCCTCGATGCGATCCCCGATGAGGGCATGATCCTCGACGTTGGTCCGCAGTCGATCGAACGCATCAACTCGGCCATCGACGATGCCGCCACGCTGGTCTGGAACGGTCCGGTCGGCGCGTTTGAAATGACGCCGTTCGATCGCGGCACAGTCTCTGGGGCCAAGCACGCCGCGGCACGCACCAAGGCGAAGAAACTGATTTCAGTAGCCGGCGGCGGCGACACGGTGGCTGCGCTCAATCACGCCGGCGTCGCCGATGACTTCTCCTACATCTCGACCGCCGGCGGCGCTTTCCTCGAATGGATGGAAGGCAAGCCGCTGCCGGGTGTGGAAGTGCTGAAGAAGTAGTAGCTCCGCATTTTTGCCGTAATACTTGTGGGGCTCACGATGTTTATGGTATGTTCCTGCCCCAAGCGATCAGCATAATGACCGATACCCTCATCGCGATCCGCAAGGATATTGCGTCGTTTCGTAACTCGGTTGAACAGCGTCTTGATCGGCTGGAAGAAATGGGCCGTAAGCAGCGTCGGGACGCTGCCGGCATGCTCGTAATGATGCGTGCGACTGCTGGCGATTTCGACGAGCGCGTGACTGAAGTGGAAGAGCACGTCGCGGCACTCGAAGCTCGCGAACATTAGTTACCGGGAATTCCATTAGCTGGAACGCTGGGCCATCGTGGCGATTAACGTTGGCTGTATGCGCGACTGATGGCGTCTTGGATTCGCCGTCTCCTCGCGCTAAGAGCCATATATCCCTCGGCGCGGCGTTTGCGCCTGTCCCAATTTACAAGGAGCTTCCTGCATGGCCCGTATTACGTTGCGTCAACTGCTCGATCACGCGGCAGAACACGATTACGGAGTGCCGGCCTTCAACATCAACAATATGGAGCAGGCCCTGGCCATCATGGACGCGGCCAACTCCGTCGATGCGCCCGTGATCATCCAGGCGTCGCGCGGTGCCCGCTCCTACGCCAACGACATCATGCTCAAGCACATGATGGACGCGGTCACCGAAATCTATCCGCACATTCCCGTCTGCGTGCATCTCGATCACGGCAACGAAGCTGCAACCTGCATGACCGCAATCCAGGCCGGATTCACCTCGGTGATGATGGACGGTTCGCTGAAATCGGACGGCAAGACAGCGGCGGACTGGGACTACAATGTCGGCGTGACCAAGACAGTGACCGACATGGCGCATCTCGGCGGCATCTCCGTGGAAGGCGAACTCGGCGTCCTCGGCTCGCTGGAGAGCGGCATGGGCGAGGCCGAAGACGGCCACGGCGCGGAAGGCCAGCTCAGCCATGACCAGTTGCTGACCAATCCCGACGAGGCCGTGAAGTTCGTCAAGGAAACCCAGGTCGACGCGCTGGCGATCGCCATGGGCACCTCGCACGGCGCCTACAAATTCACCCGCAAGCCCGACGGCGATATCCTCGCCATGAACGTGATCGAGGAAATCCACCGCAAGCTGCCGAACACCCATCTGGTGATGCACGGCTCGTCCTCGGTCCCGCAGGACCTGCAGGACATCATCAACAAGTTCGGCGGCCAGATGAAGCCGACCTGGGGCGTGCCGGTGGCCGAGATTCAGCGCGGCATCAAGCACGGCGTCCGCAAGATCAACATCGACACCGACAACCGGATGGCCATGACCGGCCAGATCCGCAAGGTGCTGAGCGAGAACCCCAGCGAATTCGACCCGCGCAAATATCTGAAGCCGGCGATGGAAGCCATGGTGAAGCTCTGCAAGCAGCGCCTGCAGGAATTCAATACCGCCGGCCAGGCCAGCAAGATCAAAAAGGTGCTGACCACGGCCGAAATGGCCAAGCGTTACGCATCGGGCGAGCTGAACGCGAAGATCGCCTGAGCCCAAACTGCCAATTGACTGGGTTTCAGCCTGCCATACAGCCTATGGCAGGCTGAATTTTTGCCGGAATCGGATGCGGACGGGCTCATTGGCCGGCCAGATGCTCGGATTTTGCCCGAGAACGGTCTAGATTGACCTGCAGGACTAGCCCACTCAGGACATGCCCATGAATCTCGCCGAACTCAATAAAATCGCCCGCGCCATGACCGCGTCGGGCAAGGGCTTGCTTGCCGCAGATGAATCGTCAGGCACGATCAAGAAGCGCTTCGATGCGATCAGCGTCGAGTCGACCGAGGACAACCGCCGCGATTATCGTGAAATGCTGTTTCGCTCGCGCGAGGCGATGAGCAGCTACATTTCCGGCGTGATCCTCTACGACGAGACCATCTGGCAGAACGCCAAGGATGGCACGCCACTGGTGCGGCTGATCGAGGAAGCCGGTGCTATTCCCGGCATCAAGGTCGATGAGGGCACGCAGGCACTGCCGAACTGTCCCGGTGAGCTGGTCACAGCAGGCCTCGACAAGCTCGCCGAGCGTCTTGCCAAATATTACGCACGCGGCGCGCGCTTCGCGAAGTGGCGCGCGGTAATCGATATCGGTGCCGGTATTCCATCGATGACCGCAATCTCCGTCAACGCGCACGCGCTCGCCCGCTATGCCGCGCTATGCCAGGCCGCTCAGATCGTCCCGATCGTCGAGCCCGAGGTGCTGATGGACGGCGATCACGACATCGACCGCTGCGTCGAGGTGACACAGCGCGTGCTCAACAAGACGTTCCAGGAATTGCGGGTCCAGCGGGTCGCGCTGGAGGGCATGATCCTGAAGCCGAACATGGCAGTCTCGGGCAAGAAGTCGAAGACGCAAGCTGGTGTGGCTGAAGTGGCCGAGAAGACCGTGCGCATGCTGAAGAACTGCGTGCCTGCATCGGTGCCCGGCATCGCATTCCTCTCCGGCGGCCAATCCGACGAAGATGCGACCGCGCATCTCGACGCTATGAACAGGATCGGCAGCCTGCCCTGGCCACTGACATTCTCCTATGGCCGAGCGCTTCAGGCAGCGCCGCAAAAGGCGTGGTCCGGCAAAGCCAACAATGTGCCCGCCGGTCAGCAGGCCTTCACCCATCGTGCACACATGAATTCACTCGCCAGCAAGGGCGAGTGGACGACTGATCAAGAACAGAAGGCGCTATAATCTTGGCTTCCAAACCCGTCCCGCCACCGCCGATGCCGCGCCTCTATCTCGCGACTCCCGTCGTCGAGGATCCATCAGCGCTGGCCGCGAACCTGCCTGCTCTTCTTGAGAAAGCAGATGTCGCTGCCGTCCTGGTGCGACTGGCGACGACCGACCAGCGCACCATGATCACGCGCATCAAGGCGCTGGCGCCTGTCATCCAGAGCAGCGGCGCCGCAATGCTGGTCGAAGGCAATGTCGAGCTCGTGGCACGCGGCGGCGCCGATGGCGCACATCTGCCCGGTCTTGCTCCCTTGCAGGATGCACTGCCCTCGCTGAAGCCCGATCGCATTGCAGGCTGCGGCGGACTGTCGACACGCCATAACGCGATGGCTGCAGGCGAAGCCGGTGCCGACTACGTGTTGTTCGGCGAACCCGACACCAAGGGCCAGCGCCCATCGACCGAAGCGATCACTGAACGCCTGCAGTGGTGGGCCGAATTGTTCGAACCGCCTTGCGTGGGCTTCGCCGCTACGCTCGATGAGGCCAGGGAATTCGCAGCTGCCGGCGCGGACTTCGTGCTGGTCGGAGACGTTATCTGGAACGACGCGCGCGGTGCTGCTGCAGCCTTGGTAGACGCCGAGAAGGCAATCCAGCAGGGATACGCGACGCTCGTCTCGGGGCAGTCCAAGGTCGAACAGGAATAACGCCGGAATGAAAATTCTGCGTTCCCTCACTGTGATTGCCGGCTGCGCAACCTGGGCAGCCTGCGCGACCGCGCAGATTTCGCTGACGCCACCGGGGGTACAGACACCGCCACCGGCTGCAAGCAAGACAGCGCCAAAAAAGGCGCCAGCACCGGCGAAAGCGCCGACAGCAGCGAAGAAAGCTCCTACGCCGCCTGCTGAAAAGCCCGCGCAGCCTGCAGAAGCTGCACCAACCGACCCCAATGCCGATCTGGTCTATGGCGCCTATCAGCGCGGTCAGTACAAGACCGCTTTCGAACTCGCGAGCAAGCGCGCGCAGGAGAACAACGACCCGAAGGCGATGACCATGCTTGGTGAACTCTATGCCAATGCATTGGGCGTAAAACGCGACTACGCCAAGGCCGCTGAATGGTATCAGCGCGCATCGGAGCGTGGCGACCGCGAGGCCATGTTCGCGCTGGCGATGCTGCGGCTGTCGGATCGCGGCAATGTCGGCAAACGCGACGAGGCCGTGAAACTGCTGGCCTCCTCAGCCAAGCTCGGCAATCCGAAGGCGGCCTACAATCTGGCGCTTCTCTATCTCGACGGACAGACGCTGCCGCAGGACGTCAAGCGCTCGGCAGAACTGCTCCGCGTCGCTGCCGATGCCGGCAATCCCGAAGCGCAATACGCGCTGGCGACCTTCTACAAGGAGGGTACCGGGGTCGAGAAAAGCATCGACAAGGCGGTCCGCCTGCTCCAGGCGGCGTCCCTGGCCGACAATGTCGATGCCGAGGTCGAATATGCCATCGCGCTCTATAATGGCACGGGAACCCCCAAGAACGAGGCTGCGGCCATCGCCCTGCTCCGCAAGGCCTCCAAGCAGAACAGCCCGATCGCCCAGAACCGTCTCGCCCGGGTGCTGGCGCTGCGCACCAATACCGACGACCGGCTGGAAGGCCTGAAATGGCACATCGTCGCAAAAACCGCCGGAAAGGGCGACCTGATGCTCGACGAGCTTCTGGCCCAGGCCACCCCTGAGGAAAAGACCAAGGCCCAGGAAGCCGCCAAGAAGTGGCTGGGCACAACCCAGAAATGACCCCTGCAGCGATCTTGCCTTGACGAGATGCCGCCCGCAGGGCACCCATCGCCTAAGCAACCCCCAATCAGACCTGCCGTCAGGTCGTCGTGAGACGAACGCATGATCAATTCAGCCCTTATGAACGTGATGGTGAAAGCCGCGCGCCGCGCCGGCCGCAGCCTGAAGCGCGACCTCGGCGAGATCGAGAACCTGCAGGTCTCGATGAAGGGCCCCGCCAATTTCGTCAGCCTCGCCGACAAGCGGGCCGAGGAGATGCTCTATACGGACCTCAACAAGGCCCGCCCGGGCTATGGCTTTCTCGGCGAGGAAGGTGGCAATCGCGACGGCACTGACAAGAGCCATACCTGGATTGTCGATCCGCTCGATGGCACCACCAACTTCCTACACGGCATCCCGCAATTCGCAGTCTCGATCGGTCTGGCGCGCGAAGGTCAGGTGATTGCCGGTCTGATCTACAATCCGGCCAATGACGAACTCTACATGGCCGAGAAAGGCTCCGGCGCGTTCCTCAACGACACGCGTCTGCGCGTCGCCGGCCGCAAGCAGCTCAACGAATGCGTCATCGCCTGCGGCCTGCCGCATATCGGCCGCGGCGACTTCGAATTGTCACGCAACGAAATGGCAGCCTTGCAGCCGAAGGTCGCCGGCCTCCGCCGCTTCGGAGCAGCCTCGCTCGACCTCGCTTTCGTGGCAGCCGGTCGGCTCGACGGCTATTGGGAGCGCAACCTGCAGCCTTGGGACGTTGCTGCGGGCCTGATCCTGATCAAGGAAGCCGGCGGCACTGTCGGCGATATCAATGGCGGTGACGTGCTGACGACCGGCAATGTCGTTGCAGGCAACGAATTCGTCCACGACGCTCTGACGAAGATCCTGCGGCCGCTGACGAAGTAAGATTGATCGCTCGAATAGAAAAAGCCCGGATGGCGTTGCGCCATCCGGGCTTTTTGTTTGATTGCCTTAGCTGTGCGACACGGACGGCGATGCGGTCGGCTCGTGCTGCTTCGTCTCTTCCGTCTTCGGCGCCTTGTCCGGCGAGAACAGCTGCTGCACTGACACGAAGAACACCGGCACCATCAGCAGCGCCAGGATCACCACCGCGATCATGCCGCCGGTCACCGACGTACCAAGCGCCTGCTGGCTGGCACCGCCGGCGCCCGATGCAACGACCATTGGCAACACGCCGCAGATAAAGGCGAGACCGGTCATCACAATCGGGCGGAAGCGCAGGAAACAGGCTTCCATTGTGGCATCCACCAGCGACTTGCCCTGCGCGCGCAGGTCCTTGGCGAATTCGATAATCAGAATCGCATTCTTGGCCGCCAGCCCGATGATCGTAATCAGACCCACCGTGAAGTACACGTCGTTCGGCAGGCCGCGCAAATTCGCCGCCAGTACGGCGCCGACGATGCCGAGCGGCACCGTCATGAGCACAGCCACCGGGATCGTCCAGCTCTCGTAGAGCGCTGCGAGCACCAGGAACACCACCAGCGCCGACAGCGCGAGCAGGAACGGCGCCTGCGAGCCCGATAGCTTCTCCTGCAGCGACTGGCCGGTCCACTCGAAGCCGAAACCGCGCGGCAACAGGCCAGCCAGACGCTCCATCTCCTTGATGGCGTCGCCCGAGGTGAAACCGGGCCGTGCCTCGCCGGAGATCCGCACCGCCGGATAGAAGTTGAAGCCGGCGATCTGGGTCGGACCCTTCGCCCATTCCACAGTGGCAAAGGACGAGAACGGCACCAGCTGCCCGCGGCTGTTCTTGACATTGTAGTTCAGAATGTCAGCCGCGTTCATCCGGTTGGCGGCTTCCGACTGCACCACGACGCGTTGCATACGGCCCCGGTTCGGGAAGTCGTTGATGTAGTTCGAACCGAGATTAGTGGAGATCGTGCTGTTGATGTCCTCGAAAGTGACGCCGAAGGCGCCGGCCTTTTCGCGGTCGATCATCAGGTTGACCAATGGCGCCGGCGGAAGGCCTTCGACGAATACCTTCTGCAGAACTGGGCTGGCATTGGCGTCCGCAATCAGCTTGTCGGACGCGGCATTGAGCGCGACGAAGCCTTTCTGGCCGCGATCCTGCAGGCGGAAGCTGAAGCCCGACGAGTTGCCGAGGTTGTCGATCGGCGGTGGCTGCAGCGCCGAAATCTTGGCGTCGCGGATCGATGACAGGCTCTTGTTGATATCATCAACGAGGGCCGCCGCGGAGTCCTTCGGCGGACGCTCCGACCAGTCCTTCAAGGTGATGAAGGCCTGCGCGGTGTTCATTCCCTGACCGAGGAAGCTGAAGCCGGTGAGAAACACGACGCTCTCAATGCCGGAGCGCTTCTTCAGATATTCCTCGACCTTCTCAATGGCGCCCTCGGTGCGGGCGAACGAGGAATCCGATGGCGTCTGGACGTCGGTGGTGATGAAACCTTGGTCGTCGATCGGCAGGAAGCCGCCCGGCATCCGCATGAAGCCCCAGGTCAGTCCCACCAGCAACGCGACGTAGACGATCAGCAAGCGTCCGGTGCGCTGGATCGACCAGCCCACTGTCCTTGAATAGCCATCGCGGGTGGCGTCGAGCTTGCGATTGAACCAGCCGAACACGCCCTTCTTGGCATGGCCGTGTCCTTCCTTGATAGGCTTCAGGAAGGTTGCGCAAAGCGCCGGCGTCAGCGACAGCGCCAGCAGCGCGGAGAACCCGATCGAGGCGACCATGGTGACCGAGAATTGGCGATAGATGATGCCCACCGAGCCGGGGAAGAACGCCATCGGCACGAACACGCCGATCATCACCAGCGTGACACCGATGATGGCGCCGGAGATCTGGCCCATCGCCTTCTTGGTGGCTTCCTTCGGCGGAAGCCCCTCCTCGCTCATGATGCGCTCGACGTTCTCGACCACGACGATGGCATCGTCGACGAGGATACCGACAGCCAGCACCATGCCGAACATGGTCAGCATGTTGATCGAATAGCCAGCCAACAACAGCATCGTGCAGGTGCCGAGCAGCGCGATGGGCACGACGATGGTCGGGATCAGCGTGTAGCGGAAATTCTGCAGGAAGATGAACATCACGATGAAGACGAGGATAACCGCCTCGATCAGCGTCATCAGCACCTTCATGATCGATGCTTTGACCACCGGCGTGACGTTGTACGGAATGTCGTAAGCGATGTTAGCAGGGAAGAAGTTCGACAGCTCCTTCATCTTGGCTTCGATCGCGGACGCCGTCGCCAACGCGTTGCCTTTCGGCGACATCAGCACCGACAGGCCGGCCGTCGGCTGGCCGTTCAGGCGCGTGGTGAACTGGTAGCTGAGGCCACCGATCTCGATACGGGCGACGTCGCGCAGCCGCACGGTCGAGCCGTCGGAATTGGCACGTAGCACGATGGCGCCGAATTCTTCCGGCGTGGAGAGCTGGCCTTTGACGAGCACCAGTGACGACGTCTTGGTGGTCGCTGTCGACGGCTCGGCGCCGACGCTGCCCGAGGCGACCTGGGCGTTCTGCGCAGTGATCGCCTTATTGACGTCGTCCGAGGTGAGTTGATAGCCAACCAGCTTGGCGGGATCGACCCAGACGCGCAGCGAGCGCTCGGTGGAATACAGCGAGGCACGACCGACGCCGGGGATACGGCGAATTTCGCCAAGGATGTTGCGGATCATGAAGTCGCCGAGGCCAACTTCATCCAGGCTGTTGTCGGTAGAGCGCAGCGTGATGATGTTCAGCACCGCGGCAGAGGCCTCCTCGACCAGGATGCCCTGCTGAATCACGGCACGCGGCAGACGCGCTTCCACGCGCTTCAGGCGGTTCTGCACTTCGACTGACGCTTGGCTGGTATCGGTGCCGGGCTGGAAGTTCGCGATGATTTCGACGGCACCCAGCGAGTCGCTCGTCGATTCGAAGTTCAGGATACCCGCAGCGCCGTTGAGCTCCTCTTCAATCAGCCGCGTCACGCTGTTGTAGAGATTCTCCGGCGACGCACCGGGATAGCTGGTCGAGATCGAAATCGATGGCGGCGCGATGATCGGATACTGCGCAATCGGCAGCTGCGGAATTGCGATGGCGCCAAAAAGACAAATGAAAAGTGCGACGACCCAGGCAAAAATCGGCCTGTCGATGAAAAAACTAGCCATGTCGATTTACTCAGGGACGCGCTTGAGTGGTTTTCTGCCCCTCGGGCGGCAGGCCCGCAGTGGCATTCGCATCAGTCCAGGCGGTCGCCTTGACCTTGTCGCCTGCAGCGAATTTCTGGAAGCCCTCGACCACGACGCGCTCGCCGCCCTTCAGGCCTTCGGTCACGAACCACTGACCGTCCTGCACGGCACCCGTTCGTACCATCTGGACTGCAACATGACCGTCATCCTTGACGACGAACACTTCGGCACCGCCACCGCCATTACGCTGCACTGCCTGCTGCGGAACGGCAATGGCGTCGGTGTCGATGCCCTGCTCAATCTGCACGCGGACATACATGCCCGGTAACAGCTCACGCTTCGGGTTCGGAAATTCGCCGCGCAGCGTTACCTGACCCGTGAAGGTGTCGACCTTGGCTTCGGAGAACAGCAGCTTGCCCGGCAGCGAATAGAGCGTGCCGTCGTCAAGCATCAGTCTCACCTTGGCCGCGCCAGGCGCGATCCGCTCGAGATCGCCGGTCTCGAAAGAGCGGCGCAAGTTATTCAGTTCGGACACTGACTGCGTGAAATCGGCATAGATCGGATCGAGCTGCTGAATGGTGGCGAGATTCGTATTGTCGTTCTGCGCAAGCAGCGCACCTTCGGTCACGAGAGCGGCTCCGACAATGCCGTCGATCGGCGCGCGGATGGTTGCATAGTCCAGATTGAGGCGCGCACGCGCGACGTCGGCTTTCTTGGATGCAATCTCGGCTTCAGCCTGGCGCTGTGCACCGACTGCTTTCTCGGCTTCCGCTTCGGAGACTGCTTTCTGCAGTGCAAGACCCGACACGCGCTTGGCCTGCATCGACGCGAGGTCATAGGCAGCTTCCGCCTTGTGAAGCGACGCCTTTGCGGACTGCAATTCCACCTCGAACGGCTTCGGATCGATGCGATACAGCGTATCACCCGCCTTCACCTCGGTGCCCTGATGAAACGCGCGCTCGATGATAATGCCCGACACACGCGAACGCACATCGGCAACGCGCGTCGGCGCGATACGTCCGGGCAATTCGCGAACCAGCGCACGTCGCTGTTGCGTGACGGAAATGATGCTCACTTCAGGCTCGCTCACCTGCGGCGGCGCCGACGCCACCGCGTCCTTGGGTTCGTTGCATCCTGCGAGCACGGGCGCGAGTCCCGCCAGCAGAACCGCGAAGCCTGCAGAGCGTGCGTTCAACATCGTCATTTACTTTGATATCCCAAGTTGCGAATTCGAACATGCATCAACGGATACGCCGGACCTCTGTGGTCTTCATGCGCGCAGCCGGATTTATCGAACTTCTTTGATAGCTTAGAATAAAAACCGCACTGCTGCGGCGCAATACATATCGAGGCGGCGCATTGCCACACGGCCTATCGTATTGAACTCATAGAGCCTTTCGAGGCTCACGTGAACGTGAATCGGATGGAACCGGCATACGTTTAGTTAACGGCGGCCATTCGATAGTGGCTCACGCCCCATTCGCTTCCATTAACATAGCCAAACAAGCCCGCGGTCGCGAGAAAGAACCAGCGCCAGCGCCGCATCCACAGCACTGTGTCGCGCCCATAGACCGGTCGCAGGATGCGTTCGATCTTGTCGCAGTTGCAGTCGAAATTGTCGAGCCAGTCAGTCGCCGTGCGTGCGTAGTGCGTGCCGCTCCAGCGCCACTCCTTCTCCACAGCGAAGAGATCTGCATACTGCCGGATGAGATGATGGCTGGGCATCACCCCGCCGGTGAAGAAGTGTTGCGCGATCCAGTCTTCCTTGTCAGTGCGGTCGAACAGATAGGTCCCGGAGCGATGCGTGAAGATGTGCATGAAGAAGCGGCCGCCCGGCGCCAGCCATGACCGCACGCGCGTCATCAACTCGCGCCAGTTCATCATGTGTTCGAACATCTCGACCGAGACGATGCGATCGAATGTCTGCTCGGGCTGGAAGACATTCATGTCCTGCGTGATGACAAGCAGATTGGAGAGACCACGCGACGCAGCCTCGCCTTCGATATAGGCGCGCTGTGAATTGGAGTTCGACACGGCAGTGATCCGTGCATTGGGAAACTGCCGCGCCATCCATAGCGACATTGAACCCCAGCCGCAGCCAAGTTCGAGAATCGACTGACCATCGACCAGACCGGCATGATCGACGGTTTGCCGGAGTGCCTCTTCCTCGGCCTCCTGCAAGGTCGATTCCGGTTCCTTGTAGAAGCAGGACGAATATTTGCGATTTGGTCCGAGCACGAGTGCGAAGAACGCCGCGGGCACTTCGTAATGCTGCGCATTGGCTACCTCCGTATGTTCGGCAACGGCGCGCGCAGCCATCTCGCGCGCGAACGCTGCGTCTGTCTCTGCATCGCTCTCGGCAAGCTTCGTCGCCGTACGCGCGCAGAGCTGCTGAATGCCTGTCCTGATGAGCACGTCGGGCAGCGGGACACGTTCGGCGGTGCCGATGATCCGGGACACGAAGCTCATGACGTCACTTCCTCAGCGTTCCGCAGGTCTCGTGGTGGCAATGGAAAGAACACACTGGTCCGTGCCTGATAGTCGCGATAGCGATCGCCGCGCGACTTCAGCATCTGGTCCTCCAGCGGCGGCACGCCGGTGACATGACGCAGGATCCAGTACATGAAGATCGGCGCTAGCAGCGTAGCGAAGCCCCAAGAATAGTCGAGCGAGAGCGCGATCATCGGATAAGCGAGCCAGCCGAACCATTCAAAGAAGTAGTTCGGGTGCCGCGACCAGCGCCATAACCCGATATCGCAGACCTTGCCCTTGTTGGCCGGATCTGAGCGGAAGGTCTTCAACTGCTTGTCAGCCAGTGCCTCACCCGCGATGCCTGCGAATAGGATCACCGCGCCGAGATAATCCTGCACCCGCAACGCATCCGACGGAAAACGGGAAGCCACGAAAATTGCAAACACCAGCGGAATCGACCCGAAACCCTGATTCTGCAGAAAGATGAACATCTTCCGCGGTGAGTTCACGCCCCATTCCCTCGCGAAGGCCGCATAGCGCGGATCGTCTGATATGCCCGCCGTACGCACGGCGATGTGCGAGCCGAGCCGCAACGACCAGATCGCCACCAGGGCCGCCACCAGCCATTGCCGGACATTCGGCGATGCACTTGCAACCGGCCATAACGCACTGCCTGCGCCGACGATGCCGAGCGAAAATGTCCAGATCGTATCGACCCAGCCCGAGTTGCCGGTGCGCTGCTGCACCACCCACGCAAGTGACATCAGAATCGAGAGCGAGACCGCAATTGTCACCGGCGCTTGCAAGTATAGAAATGTCATTCAGAGTCCTGTAAACGGCTCAACAAAAAGGTCTTTTCTAAATACGCGGCAGATCAAGCCGGGTTTCAACTGGAAGTTCCCGGTGACATCGCTGTTTCCGGCAGTATCTGATCTTTTTTTGTCGCGGGGCTGTGCCATATTGCGCGTCGAACCTCTCCTCGCATGCAGATGATCAGCACATGGCGCCTGGCTCCTCCTCCCGCTCCGCGATGGAGATCGAACTGACCAAGCTCTCATCGCCCCGGATCTTCCTGGTCCGGATGCTGGTGTTTCTGGTCCTGTGCGGTCTGATCATGACCGTGCTCTACAAGCAGATCGTGCTCGCATTCTTCGCCAATCCCGGGCTCAACGCGCTGATCGGCGCAGTGCTGGCGATCGGCATCATCCTGTCGTTCCGGCAGGTCATTCGGCTCTATCCGGAAGTCTCGTGGGTCAACAGCTTTCGGATTTCCGATCCTGGCCTAGCGCTGGACCGACGCCCGACCCTGCTGGCGCCGATGGCTGCAATCCTCGGCGGCGAGCGCACCGGCCGCATGAGCATCTCCCAGCAGACCATGCGGCATCTGCTCGATTCGATCGCAACGCGCCTCGACGAATCCCGCGACATCTCGCGCTATATGACCGGCCTCCTCGTATTTCTCGGGCTGCTCGGCACCTTCTGGGGCCTGATCGAGACCGTTGGCTCCGTCGGCAAGGTGATCGAAGGCCTCAAGGTCGGCGGCGATGCCGGCTCGCTGTTCGACACGCTGAAGGAAGGCCTCGCCGCGCCGCTGGCCGGCATGGGCATCTCGTTCTCGTCATCGCTGTTCGGTCTTGCCGGATCGCTGATCCTCGGCTTCCTCGACCTGCAATCCAGCCAGGCGCAGAACCGGTTCTATACGGACCTGGAAGACTGGCTCGCCTCCACCGTGAAGGAATATTCCGGCGAGACGGCGCCCGTTGCAGCAACCGGCCCCCCCGGAGAGCTGCAGGATGCCATCGAGCGCCTGCGTCGCTCCATCGAGGACGGCAACAACAACCGCGGCACGACGACCGCCATGGCCAATCTCGCCGATGCGATCCAGAGCCTCGTCGCGCATATGCGCAGCGAGCAGGAAATGATCCGCGAATGGGCCGACAGTCAGGGCGAGCAGAGCCGTGAGATCAAGAAGCTGCTGGAACACATCGCCCGTCAGCCTGAGAAGAACTAACCCATGGCATTGGCACGCAATCGCCGCGGATCTTCCGAATTCAACTACTGGCCGGGCTTCGTCGACGCACTGTCGACGCTGGTACTCGCCATCGTATTCCTATTGTCGATCTTCCTCGTCGTGCAGTTCTATCTGTCGCAAGAAGTCACGGGCAAGGACAAGGCGCTGGAGCAGCTTAATGCGCGGCTGGCGCAGCTCAACGACCTGCTGTCGCTTGAGAAGCTCGGCAAGCTCAACCTTGACGAACAGCTATCCCAGATGCGCGCGGGGCTGTCCGCCGCGGAATCGGAGCGCGACCGGATCAAAGGCCTGTATGACGGCCTCGCCGGTGCCGGCTCCGATGCCGCAGGCCGCAACACCGAGCTCAACAAGGCGCTGGATTCCGAGAAGCAGCTCTCCGCCCGCGCGCTGGCGCAGGTCGAGGTGCTGAACCAGCAGATCTCCGCGCTGCGCCGCCAGCTCGCGGCACTCGAAGAAGCGCTGGAAGCGTCCGAGAAACGCGACAAGGAATCGCAGGGACGCATCGTCGATCTCGGCCAGCGCCTCAACGTCGCGCTCGCGCAGCGCGTTCAGGAGCTGTCGCGCTATCGCTCCGAATTCTTCGGACGCCTGCGCGCCATTCTCGGCAACCGGCCGGACATTCGGGTGGTGGGCGACCGTTTCGTGTTTCAGTCAGAAGTGTTCTTCGACGCTGGTCAGGCATTATTGTTGCCGGAAGGCCGCGCCGAACTCGACAAGGTCGCCAGCGCGCTCATCGAACTCGACAAGCAGATCCCATCGGAAATCGCCTGGGTGATGCGCGTTGACGGCCATACCGACTCGCGGCCGATCCTCAACAGCCCCCTGTTCAAGTCGAACTGGGAACTGTCGTCGGCGCGTGCGATCTCGGTGGTGCAATATCTGATCTCGCTCGGCGTCCCCGCACAGCGTCTCGTCGCCGCCGGCTTCGCCGAAAACCAGCCGCTGGATACGGCGCAGACCGAGGAAGCCTACAAGCGCAACCGCCGCATCGAACTCAAGCTCACCGAGCGCTGAGGACATGCCCGAGGCATTCCAGCTGCGCCCCTATCGCGAGAGCGATGAAGACTCATCTATCGCCCTGTGGCTGGAGACATGGCGACAGGCCTATCCCTCGATCAATTTCGACGCCCGCGTCGACTGGTGGCGCAACCGATGGCGCACCGAACTGGTACCCGTAGCGCAGATCGTGGTCGCGGAACAGAACGACGCCATGGTCGGCTTCGTCACCATCGATGGCACAGGATATCTTGATCAGTTGGTGGTGAGCCCAGCGCATTGGGGATCGGACGTCGCCCGGCTACTTGTCGATGACGCCAAGCGATTGTCGCCGGCCGGTGTAACGCTGAAGGTCAACGCCGACAATGCCCGCGCGATCAAGTTTTACACACGCAACGGCTTCGTAAAGAACGGCGATGAAGTGAACACGTCAGGCCGCGCAGTCGACCTGATGGAATGGAAGCCTTGACCGGAGCCGTTGCTCTGACTCACACCCCGAACTGCAACCTTGCCAGCCTGGCATAAAGCCCGTTCGCGGCAACTAGCGACGCGTGGGTGCCCTGCTCGACGATGCGGCCATGATCCATGACGAGGATGCGATCGCAGGACAGCACGGTGGCGAGCCGATGGGCGATCACCAGCGTGGTGCGGTGCTTCATCAGCTCTTCCAGTGCGGTCTGCACCAGCGTCTCGGATTCGGCATCGAGTGCAGACGTTGCTTCATCGAGCAGCAGCAGCGGTGCATCGCGCAGGATGGCGCGTGCGATGGCGATGCGCTGACGCTGGCCGCCCGAGAGCGTGACGCCCCGTTCGCCGAGTTGCGCCTCAAATCCATCAGGCAGGCGGCGGATGAATTCGGTGGCATGCGCCAGCGATGCGGCGTGCTCGACTTCAGCGTCTGTCGCATCGGGACGACCGAAGCGGATGTTCTCCCGGGCCGTTGCCGCGAACACGACGGAATCTTGCGGCACCAATGCGATGCGCTTGCGGAGCTCTCGCTGATCGGCATCACGGATCGGCACGCCATCGACGGAAATAGCGCCGCCCTTGGGATCGTAAAAGCGCAGCAGCAAATGAAACAGCGTGCTCTTGCCGGCGCCGGACGGGCCGACGATGGCGACCTTCTCGCCGGCCTTCACCGACAGCGATATGCCGGCTGCCGACAGGATGTCCGGCCGGGTCGGATAGGCAAAGGAGACATTGTCGAACACGACGTCGCCGCGCGCGGGCTGCGGCAAGGCGCGCGGCGCTGCCGGAGCAACCACAGCGGATTTGACGTTCAGGATTTCGAATAGGCGCTCGGCCGCGCCCGACGCTGCCGAAATCTCGCCCCAGACTTCGCTGAGCTGGCCGAGGCTGGACGCCGCAAAGGCTGCATAAAGCACGAACTGGCCGAGCCGGCCGGGCGTCAACGAGCCCGTCAGGACATCGTGCGAACCAACCCAGAGAATGCCGACGACGCTGGAGAACACGATGAAGATGATGATCGCCGTCAGCACCGCACGCGCACGGGTGGAGCCGCGTGCGGCTTCATAGGCCTGCTCGACTTCCTTGCTGAAGCGCGCATTAGCTAGGTTCTCGTTGGTATAGGCCTGTACCGTGCGAATTGAGCCGACAAGTTCGCCGGCATAGGCCGAGGCTTCCGCCAGCGTATCCTGCGCATTACGCGAGAGACGACGCACCCAGCGTCCGAAAGCCACCAGCGGGATCACGATCAGCGGGATCGCGGCCAGCACGAAGCCCGAGAGCTTGGGGCTCGACACGACCATCATGGCGGCGGCGCCGAGAAACAGCACGAGGTTACGCAGCGCTATGGAGACGGACGCGCCGACCGCCGACTTGATCTGCGTGGTGTCGGCCGTGAGCCGTGACACCAGTTCGCCGGAACGCGATGTATCGAAAAAGGACGGCGACAGTGCGGTGAGATGCGCAAACACGTCGCGGCGCAAATCGGCGACGATGCGCTCGCCGATGGTCATGACGAGGTAGTAGCGGGCGGCGCTGGCCAGCGCGAGCACGACCACCACAGCGATCATCACGCTGAAATAGTTGTTGATCATCGCGATGCCTTCGGGACTGAAGCCGAAGTCGATCATACGGCGGGCCGCAATCGGCACGACCAGCGTGGTCACGGCCGCAATGGTCAATGACACCAGCGCCAGAAGCGCGCGTCCGCGGTACCGCGCCACATAGGGGGCCAGCGCCAGCAGCGGCCGCAATTTGGCTCGACTGGGCTGTACCGGAGGCTCCACGACAGCGTTTGCCAGCGATGGCTCCGCTAGCACGGGATCGGGCTGCGGAAGCGGCGGCTTGGCCGCGCGGGGGGTCTCAAGCCGTTCGACTGCACTCATGATTTATAACCGTTCTTGTCGTTGCCCTGAGATAGGCCGACGCGGGCCGCGAGGCAAATGACCTAGGTCAATTCCCAGCAGGGCAAATTGCCCGGGGGCAATGACCCGGGGGGCATGATCCGTCATAGCAGTCCTTGTCTCCCGCACGTTCCTGCGATATAGAGCGGCCAAATCCGCCATCGAAATCACAGAGATTCAGGCGCCGGCGCGCCGAAGGAACCGTCATGAAAGCCGAAATTCACCCGGATTATCATAACATTACGGTCGTTATGACCGATGGTAGCGAGTATCAGACACGCTCCACTTGGGGCAAGGAAGGCGACAAGCTGAACCTCGACATCGATCCCCGCTCGCACCCAGCCTGGACCGGCGGCACCACTCAGCTGCTCGACCGCGGTGGCCGCGTGTCGCGCTTCCAGAAGAAGTTCTCGGGCTTCCTCAAGAAGGAAGACTGATCCTTTCAGGGTTGGCCCTTTGGGGCCGGTCCGAATGCCTTTCAAAACGCCTCTGCGGCCTGCAGGGGCGTTTTTTGTTGTTGGACGACCGCTGCCACGACGGTACCTTAAAACCGCCTCCGTTACCCTCCCAATAAGGTGCGCCACATCACCTTGCGCGGGGGCGCAACGAGACCATGCCGACCAAGACCGGGCACCACCGCAAGAAGCCGCGTCAGGCGCGCTCCCTTGCGACCGTGGGAATCATTCTGGACGCCGCTGCCCTCGTGCTGGTGGACGAAGGCTACGAACGCGCCACCACCAACAGGATCGCCGAACGCGCCGGCGTCAGCATCGGATCGCTCTATCAGTATTTTCCAAACCGGGACGCGCTGTTCGGAGCCCTCCATGGCCGGACGGAAGCCCAAATGTCCGAAGATATCTGGCAGACCATTTCAGGATTCGAAGGGCTGGATCTGCGCGGATTCGTCCGCTCCGGTTTGAACACCGCGATCAGCCAGCATGCACGCGTGCTGCCACTGCTGAGAGTCTTGATGGAGACCGCCTCCGGCCGTCCCCCTGTTCAGTGGCCATTCGACCGTTTCCCGCAGCGGCAAGGGCTCTTGCGCGGCATGTTCGACAGCCATGCTGACGAACTACGCCCTGGCTTCAATCGCGAAGCCGGAAGTTTCTTCATTCCGAGAATGGTCGGCTCGGCGCTCGATGCAGCGATCGCTTTCCGTCCGGACGCCTTCGCCAATGGCGAGCTGGAACAGGAGCTGGATACGATGTTGTCATACTATCTGATCGGTGAGCGCTAGAAGCGCGAGCTGGCGCACACCGTATTGGCCCGCCGTGCTATCGCACGAACTATCGCACGCCGACATCGAACGAATAAGCGACGCCAAGGCCATAGGTGACTTGATTGGTCGACCCACGGAATTTCACCAGCGGACTGTCGGCGATGCTGCCGAGCAGCTTGTCATATTCGACATAGCCGCGCACTTCCCATTGCGGATCGAGCTTGTAGCGCAATTGCGCGCCCGCACCGACCGAACTCGAACCGCCCTTGGCATCGTAAACCGGCAAACCTGACGCTAGCGCCTCGATATAGTTGACGCTGAAGTAAGTCTCCGCATATTTCGCATCCGTCACCCGGTAGCGCGGGCCGGCAGCAAAGGTCATCCGCTCGTTGATCGGCACAATCACGTCAGCCGAGAAATCCGCGACGATACCTTCGTGGCCACCGAGACCGCGGCGCAGTTCGGAGCGTAGGCGCAGCCAGTCGAAGGCGTAGTATTCGGCGAAACCGCCGAGTTCAACCGCGAAATCGACGTCCCTCAAACCGCGCAGCTCGCTGTGATCGGCGGCCTTGCGCGCTGCTTTATAGTTGCCGACGGGACCGGCGCGAAAGCCGCCGACGTCGATCAGGGCGAAGCTCGCATTGTCGCGCATGCTCTTGAAGCGGGCCGGAGTGCCTGCCCGTCGGATCGAAATGATCGGCTTGGGCGCAAGTTCGGAGCTTCCCGCGCCTTCATAGGATGGCTGCATCTCACCGCCGATCCCGACGGTCACGGTCCACCCCCCGGAAGCGGAGGGCACGAACGGCACCGATGGCAACATCACCACCGGATCAGCCGCCACTGCAACCGCCGGACATGCCAGCACACCGATGATACCGAACAGACGAGGAGACAAAGACATCAGATTCCTACTTGGACCGGCGCGGAATTTCGGTGTGGCCGCGCTTCAATGCCACATCGCTGCGATTGTCCCGGTGCGACACGGAGTCACCGCAGCAATGAGAAGATAGCGGGTGCGCTCTGTTCTCAAAACTCGCATTGGTCAAACGTCGGACGAATGGATCACCGCCGATAAACCCTATGCCCGCAGTGCCTTGTGAGAAATGACTCTGCCCGTAAGGCGTCATCGCTCA
Source organism: Tardiphaga sp. 813_E8_N1_3 (assembly GCF_051811025.1). Classification (NCBI taxonomy): domain Bacteria; kingdom Pseudomonadati; phylum Pseudomonadota; class Alphaproteobacteria; order Hyphomicrobiales; family Nitrobacteraceae; genus Tardiphaga; species Tardiphaga sp. 813_E8_N1_3. Next base: position 1,239,603 of record NZ_JBPWQE010000001.1, on the reverse strand, counting down.
CATTTCGGGACAGCATGTCGGTGATATCTGAAAGAATGGATTGTCGCCGCCTGCGGCATCGCGCCACACCGCCGACTTGATAGCGCGATGCCTACGCCTTCACAGGCGCGTCGCTTCTCCGCGGGATGAACCGCTGCGTAATCCAGTTGCGCCCGGGCATCTCGATGAAGCGATAGCTCACTTCCGCCAGCGCCCAGATGATGGCGAAACAGACCAGTGACGCGACGATATAGACGACCTCGGTCTGGCCTAAATGCCGCCAGGTCCTGATCGCGAAGCTGACGAACAGCGGATGGATCAGATAGATCGAATACGAGATGATGCCGAGCCGGTAGACCAGCGCGTTACCGAACAGAAGTTGCGCCATCCGGCCGTCACGCGAGAGCACCGCGACCAGCGGGATGTACAACAGATACATCAAGCGGTCGCTGGCATCGGCAAGACCGACCGCGATGATGGCCAGCGGCAGTGCGACCACCAGAATGTCCTGCACGCCCGCTGACAGGCGATCGATCACATCCCCAAAGCGAAAGATCGCGAGGCCCAGCGTAAAGCCTGCCACCGCGCGCAGCAGCGGATAGAGCGAATTGCCGTTGACAACATCGAGCGGTCCGCCCGACCCGCGGCCGCTGACGCTCACCGCATAGATGCCGAGCAGCGCCGCGATTACGGCAAGCCCCGCGATCCATTTGCTCCAGCGCTGGGTAGAGGCCATCAGGATCGGCAGCAGTAGATAGGAGCCCATCTCGGCGCTCGCCGCCCAGGCCACGCCGATGATCGGAAAAATATAGAGCCCCCAGCCGGTCATCATCAGGAGATTACCGGTCCAGTCCCAAGCCGAATACATCTCCAGCTTCTCGCCGGAAAGGCCGGCCGCGATCTTGGCAACATAGAACAGGCCAATGATGAAATAGGCCGGGTACAGCCGCGCGACCCGCTTGAGCATAAAATGCGCGAACCCCTTGCCGGTAAGATGCAGGAATGCGTCGCGATAGGTCAGCGCCATCACATAGCCTGACAGCATGAAGAACAGGTCGACCAGCAGATAGCCGTAGGGAATGCGGAAAAACGAACCGGTGCCGCCGGTTGCGAGCTGCACGTCACCGAAATGATACACGACGATGACAGCAGCGGCGACGCCGCGCACTCCGGTCAACGCCCTAATATCGTCTGCCATCGCAAATGCCCCGCTTCAGCCGGCTCATGTTTAGCGCATGAGCCGCGAGCGAGGAACAGCGTTTAGGGAATGCGAGGGACGCGCGATCAGCGCTCGAACGCGGCCTTCAGGCGATTGAGCTGCGGCACCAGCGGATTGCCGATCGGGGCATGCGTTGTGGTCGCGGCGTGGATCGAGACGTCGAGGCGACGAACCTTGGTCTGCAGCACCATCGAACGCGCGATCAGGATCTGCAGCTGCTCCGGCAGTTTGAGCAGCATTTCTTCCGGGCTCGGATCGGCGGCGCTGAGCTTCACCTTGGTCTTTTCGCGATTGGCCTGGGTCAGCGTCATCTCGCCCTCCTTCACCGCGCGGTGCAGCAGCAGCCACGAGGCGAGCTGCATCAGGCGCGTTGTGAGGCGCATGCTCTCGGTGGCGTAGGTCAGGCTGACGGAGCGATCCAGAGCCTTCGCCTCGGTACGACCGACGCCGTCGAGATAGGACGCGGTCTCTTCGACCAGATCCATCCCCTCGCGAAACAAGGCGCCGAAGGCAGCAGAATTGGTCAGCCGCTCGCTGAACTGAACGAGAGCGGGTTCGCTGTGCAAACGATCCGACATAGTTAACGCCTCACGCAAATGGTTTCGCAGCCAGCTCTGAGCGGCGGGCTTATGATGAACAAATCATTACGCGTGCGTGCGTGAGAGTCCAGCGGCGTAAAATTAAAGAAGTATTTATGGTTTCCAACGCGATTGAACGATCGCGGACGCCCCGAATGGAGACAGACGTACCAAAAAAAGAGCCGCCGTTTCCGGCGGCTTTAAAGTTGATAACAGGGAGGCGTCAAACAGAGTGGACAGGAGCCACTCGGTGTCCAAACAAGGACAATTTAAGTAATATGCGAGAAAGCTTAATTGCGCGTAAATGCGCGGGCTTTCTTCACGATCCGTTTGCCATGTGAAGCATCGCGATGTGTCCCGGATTGGCACGCTCGCCGGAGTGTAATTGAATTGAGTGAAGGCGGCACACGAACTTCACCTGCTGTCGTCGCCCGGCTCGACCGGGTAACCCAGTACATTCAGGCCGACATGCACTGGATCGCCCGGTCAGGCCGGATGACGACAAGCAGAAGCAGACTGACGGAGCGCCGATTCACACCAACTTCACGACTTGAAAAAGCGATCTGCCGCGTCGCGCGTCGCGCGCTTCAAGGTCATGCTCGATTGCAGCCGCGTGATCTCGCCATTGAGCAGCGCGATCCGGTCGGCGAGTTCTTCGACCGATAGCAGGGAAAGATCCTGCCCGATCTCGTGGCTGACCTTCTTCTTCGGCTTGTCGTCGTCGTCGATCGCCATTGGGGCCCTCCCCGTCTTAAGTTCAAAAATATACCGGATGTTGCCAGCGCTGATCCGGCTGTTTAATCAGATCGCCAGTCGACATCCCGCACGCCGCAAGGACAAATCATGGAAAAGCTGCCCGCGCAAATGACCGTTGTTGGTATCAGCAAACCGGGTGGCCCCGAGGTGCTGATTCCCGAAACGCGCCCAGTCCCCAAGCCGGGTCCCGGCGAAATCCTCGTCAAGGTCGCAGCCGCCGGCGTCAATCGCCCGGATGTGGCGCAGCGCTCCGGCGCCTATCCGCCGCCGCCCGGCGCCAGCGACCTGCCCGGCCTCGAAATTTCCGGTGAAGTCGTTGCCCTCGGCGAAGGCGCCACCAAACACAAGCTCGGTGACAGAGTGATGTCGCTGGTCGCCGGCGGCGGCTACGCGCAATATTGCATCGCGCAGGATGCGCAGGCGATGACGGTCCCCGAAGGCTTCTCGATGACCGAGGCCGGCGCCACCGCCGAAACCCTGATGACCGTCTGGCACAACGTGTTTGAGCGTGGCGGACTGCAGCCCGGCGAAACCGTGCTGATCCATGGCGGCTCCTCGGGCATCGGCACCATGGCGATCCAGCTTGCCAAGACGCTGGGTTCCAAAGTGATCGTCACCGTCGGCTCGCAGGACAAGGTCGATGCCTGCCTCAAGCTGGGCGCCGATCACGCCATCAACTACAAAACCGAGGATTTCGTTGAACGCGTCAAGGAAATCACCAAGACCGGCGTCGAGCTAATCCTCGACATGGTGGGCGCGGACTATGTGGAGAAAAACTTCGACGCCGCCGCCGTCGACGGTCGCATCGTGCAAATCGCGGTGCTGAACGGCCCGAAAGCCACCATCAACGCCGCCAAGATCATGGTGAAGCGGCTGCACTATACCGGCTCGACTCTGAGGCCCCGCACCAATGCCGACAAGGCCGCCATGGTCAGGGCGATCGAGGCCAACGTCCTGCCGCTGCTCAAGGCCGGCAAGGTTAAGCCCCTGATGGACAGCACTTTCCCGCTGGAAAAGGCTGCAGACGCGCACAAACGCATGGAAACCAGCGCACATATTGGCAAAATTGTGTTGGTCGTTTAGGGCTGGAGAACAGCCGGAAACCCTTTGATTTATCTCGCTTTCATGTCATTTATCGCGCGTCGGGAAATGGCCCTGCTTCTGCGTGACGCAGGGTCGATGTTTTGTTGATCGCGGAGAATGACATTGCGTTTGATCAGGTGGCTCGCGCCGCTCGCGCTCGGCCTGATGATTGTTGCTGCCGCAGCACCGGCACAGGCTGTTGACGCTGTCAGCGTCCGCGGTGATGCGCCCGCGATCGATCTCACCGGCATCCTCGAATATCAGCATAGCGACACCGACCGCATCCAGGTCTCCACGGCGCCAGGCACCGACGGCATCGTTCGCCGCATCGAGGTGCGCGGCCGCGAAGCCGGCCAGAACTGGGTGGTGTTTGCGCTCGCCAACAACACCGACGATCAGCTCGATCGTCTGATCGTCGCGCCGCATTATCGCATCGTGTCGTCCGGCCTGCTGTGGCCTGATCTTGGCCTCTCGCGCATTGCGACGATCACGCCGTCAACCGGGGACCGCCCGGAACGTCAGGACAGCGCCACCGCAGATATCTTCCGCGTCACCCTCGATCCCGGAGCCGTCATCACCTTCGTCGCCGAACTGCGCACCAACAAGCTGCCGCAGCTTTATCTGTGGGAGCCGGAAGCCTACAAGGACAAGGTCAACTCGTTCACACTGTACCAGGGCATCGTCATCGGCATCTCCGGCCTGCTGGCGCTGGTGCTGACGATCCTGTTCGTCGTGAAGGGCAGCATCATGTTCCCGGCCGCCGCGGCGCTGGCCTGGGCTGTCCTTGTCTATATCGGCGTCGACTTCGGCTTCTGGGGCAAAGTGCTCGACATGTCCCAGGGCGCCGAGCGCGTCTGGCGCGCTTCGGGCGAAGCGATCCTGGCGGCGACACTGCTGGTGTTCCTGTTTGCCTATCTCAATCTCAGTCGATGGCATGTACGCTACTCGCACATCACGCTCGGCTGGCTGGCCTTCCTCGGTTCTCTCGTAGGTCTGGCGCTGTTCGATCCTGCCGTCGCCTCAGGCATCGCGCGCATCTCGCTGGTGCTGATCGCCTTCGCCGGCTTTGCGCTGATCGTCTATCTCTCCACCCATGGCTTCGACCGCGCGGTGTTGCTGATCCCGACCTGGTTCCTGCTTGTGGTCTGGGTCGTTGCCGCTGGCATGACCGTCGCCGGCAGTGTCACCAATGACATCGTCGGGCCTGCGCTGCTCGGCGGCCTCGTACTGATCGTGATGCTGATCGGCTTCACGGTCATGCAACACGCTTTCGCCGGCGGCGGCGCCACCAATGGCATCGTATCGGACGTCGAGCGCCGCGCGCTGGCGCTGACCGGCTCCGGCGACCTGATCTGGGACTGGGACGTCTCCGCCGACAAAGTGTTCACCTCGCCCGAGACCGAAGCGCTGCTCGGCCTCAAGCGCGGCACGCTGGAAGGCCCTGCCGCAAGCTGGCTCGAAGTGCTCCACCCGCTCGATCAGGATCGCTTCCGGGCGGCGCTGGACAGCGTGCTCGACCAGCGTCGCGGCCGCCTCGTGCAGGACTTCCGCCTGCGCACCCCCGACGGTCACTTCATGTGGTTCGCGCTGAAAGCACGCCCGGTGGTTGGCTCCGACGGCGAAGTGTCACGCGTGGTCGGCACACTCACCGACGTCACCGAGATGAAGAACGCCGAAGAGCGCATGCTGCACGACTCGGTGCATGACAATCTGACTGGCCTGCCGAACCGCAAGCTATTCATCGACCGTCTCAACGCTGTCGCGAACTTTTCCAAGACCGTGCCGACAATGCGGCCGACCATCATGGTGATCGATCTCGATCGTTTCAAACAGGTCAACGATTCCGTCGGCATCGCCGTCGGCGATTCGATCCTTCTGACGCTGGCCCGCCGCCTCACCCGCATCCTCAAGCCGCAGGACACGCTGGCCCGCCTCGCCGGCGACCAGTTCGGCCTGATCCTGATGTCCGAACAGGACGCAGCCAAGATCACCGCCTTTGCCGAGACCATCCGCAAGACCATCCGTGCGCCGATCGCCTTCAACGACCGCGAAATCTTCCTGACCGCATCGATCGGCCTCGCGCTCTCTGACCCCGCAGTGCCCCTCACCGACGAGCTCATCAAGGACGCCGAGCTCGCGATGTATCATTCGAAGCGGATCGGTGGCGACCGCATCGACGTCTACAAGCCGGCAATGCGCGCCCGCAAGACCGACCGCTTGACGCTGGAATCCGAACTGCGCCGCGCCATCGAGCGCCAGGAAATCACCATCCTGTATCAGCCCATCGTGCGGCTGGAAGATCGCTCCATTGCAGGTTTCGAAGCACTGGCGCGCTGGGATCATCCCAAGCTCGGCCGGATGTCACCGTCGGAATTCATCGCGATCGCCGAGGAGATCGGCCTGATCATCGATCTCGGCATGTTCGTGATGGATCAGACAGCACGACAGCTCGCGATCTGGCAGCGCGCGATGCGTTCGCGCGAACCGATTTTCGCCAGCGTCAACGTCTCCTCACGGCAGCTGCTGCGCCACGACCTCCTGCATGACATCCGCACCGTGCTGTCACGCTCGTCGGTCGCTCGTGGCACGCTGAAGCTCGAGCTCACGGAATCGCTGGTGATGGAAAATCCGGAACATGCAGCGCAGATGCTGCACCGGATCCGCGAACTCGGTACGGGTCTTTCGCTCGACGATTTCGGCACCGGCCACTCGTCGCTATCCTATCTGCAGCGCTTCCCGTTCGACACGCTGAAGATCGACCAGTCCTTCGTCCGCACCACCTCGCGCGGCACTCGCCCGGTGATCCTGAAATCCATCATCGCGATGGCCCACGACCTCGGCATGGATGTCGTGGCAGAGGGCGTCGAGACAGATTCGGATGCGGTGGAGATGTATCAGCTCGGCTGCGAATACGCCCAGGGCTTCGCCTTCGGCGAGCCAATGGATGCGGATGCCGCGATGCGCATGCTGACGGAAGAGCGGCTCGAAGCGGCCAGCTGATACGAGCTGGATACCACTCGTAAACCATACCTGCGCACCTGCGACCTCTTGCCCTCTGCAAGGAGAGATTGTGCGAGTTGCATTTAGCAATTAGGCAAGATTCACTCGGTAGGCAAACACCACATTCATCTGTGGTTGCATCGCTCATCGTGACGTCAATTTCCACCCATGAACTGCCATTTCTGGCGGACGCCGCGGCTGCGGCCCCACGTCCCCATGACCGGCTTCGGCCGTTTTTGGTCGTGGCCGGCGCGATGGCGATCGGCGCGGTCTTTGCCGGATGGGCCGGCGAGGATGCCAATTGGGATTGGCAGAATTATCACGAATACAACGTCTGGGCGTTGCTCAATGGCCGTTACGATCACGATGTAATCCCACCAGGCTTCCAGACCCACTTCAACCCGACCATCTACTTCCCTTGGTACTATCTCCGTCACGCCTTGCCGCCGGCTATTGCCGGGATGACCATGGGCGCGGTGCATGGGCTCAACCTCGCGCTGGTCTACTGGCTATCACGGATCGTGCTCGGGCACGCAGCCAATGCGATGACGGTTGTTGCTGCATTGCTGCTGGCTGCGCTGGGGCCGATGACGCTGTCGGAAGTCGGTACCAGTTTTTCCGACATTCTCACTGCGATCCCGATTATCGCCGGGCTGGCGCTGATGCTGGCTACCGATGAGCCGCGACCGATACGTTACGTCGTCGCAGGACTTTTGGTCGGCCTCGCACTCGGCTTCAAACTCACCAACATCGTCTTCGCAATTGGCCTGGCGGGCGCCGCACTTGCCGCGGCACGCCCTCTGGTGGCCGTGACCTGCCTCGCCATCGGCGGCGCTATCGGCACGATCATGACGGGCGGCGTCTGGAGCCTGATGCTGTGGCGTGAATTTGGCAATCCATTTTTTCCGCTGCTGAATAGTCTGTTTCCCTCGCCAGAGATGCGAGAGATTACGTTGCTCGATCGCCAGTTCATTCCGAAGGGAATTCTGGATGGTTTAGCCTATCCGTTTCATTGGCTCGTCGGAAATTTCCGCAGCTCGGAGCTCCCGTTTCGCGACGCACGCTTTGCGATGCTATGCGTGTTGCTCCCGATCGCCTTCATTGCTCAAATGAAGCAAGCACGCGCTATTTTTTTGCGGCGCGACTTGCAACTCCTGATCTTCTTTGTCGCGTCTTATGCGGTCTGGCTGATTTTGTTCTCAATCCAGCGCTATGCCGTCGCACTGGAATTGCTGACCGGGCCACTGATCGTGTTATTGCTGGTACGCATCGTCACGGCATTCCGCTCGACCCCCACGCATCCTGTCGGCCAACACGTAAGCCGCTCGATCTTCATCATTGCAGCGATCACCGCTGCATGGTCGCAGCCAACCGACTGGTGGCGACGACCATGGTCAAATCCATACGCGCCAGTGATTTCATCGCGACTTTCGCAGCCCGCGACCTATCTGTTGCTCGACAAGCCGCTGGCTTTCGTCGCACCACTCCTGCCCGCTGGATCCCGCTTTTACACGATTGCCGATCTCGCTTTGCCGATCCTGCCTGCCGGCAAATACGATAATCGCATCCGAGCGGGTTTGAAGGAGCCGTTGCCCGGCGGCGTGTGGGAGATGCACATCAAAGGGCGGCCGTTCCGTGCAGAAGCACTGGCTGCCTATGACCTGATGATCGATACGTCGCAGCCCTGCGTGGAGATCGAAGGTGCCCAACTGGGCTCCACCAACGTGGCGTGTCCGTTGCGCTCCACCGGCTCCTGACGTCAGGCGTGTCCGGCCTCGGCCGACAACATCCCCGGGGCGATCCCGATCTTCTGCAGCGCGCGAAGATACTTCTCCTCGACATCGCCGCCGAAGATGAGATCCTCATCAGCCGCGCAATGCAGCCACCCATTGCCCTGGATTTCGTCTTCCAGCTGCCCCGGCGCCCAGCCGGCATAGCCCAGCGCGAGGATCGCGTGCTTGGGTCCACCGCCATTGGCGATGGCGCGCAGGATATCCACGGTCGCCGTGAGGCAGACGCCATCGTCGATCGGTAGCGTCGCGTCCTTGATGAAGAAATCGCTGGAATGCAGCACGAAACCGCGGCCGGTCTCGACCGGGCCACCCTTCAGCACTTTCATGCTTTCGGCGCTTTCCGGGAGCTTGATGCCGTCGGACTTTTCGATGATGTCCAGTTGAACCAGCAATTCGGGAAAATCGATGCTCCCTGCAGGCCGATTGACAATGATGCCCATGGCACCTTCCGACGAATGCGCACAGACATAAATCACCGAACGGGCGAAGCGCTCGTCTTCCATCACAGGCATGGCGATCAGCAACTGCCCATCGAGGTAGTTGCCAGTGTCGCCGACGCTGGATTTCGCGCGACTTTTCCGGGGGCGCTTGCGAGTGGGTTCCATCAGCAAACCGCTCTCATTTCGTTGCTTATCCTGATATTGGGTCTGGGTTCTGTCAATCAGCCATCCGCAACGCATACGAAAACCGGATCACAAGCAGTTCAATAGCTTAAGACAGGTTTGGCTTTATGACAGGCCCACCCTGTAAGGACGCCCGATGACCGCATCTGTTCCGCATCACATTGTCGCTGTCTGCGCCGCGGGCCTGCTCCTCACCTGCACCGCGCAGGCGGAGGACACCTCACCTTGGCAGATAGACAGTCATTCGCAGATCAGGCTTGTGGCAGGCTCGCGTAGCGGTCCCGTAATGCTGGGGGGTATCGCCATCCAGCTGCAGCCCGGCTGGCACACCTATTGGCGCAATCCCGGTGATTCCGGGGTCCCGCCGCGCTTCGATTTCTCCAAATCGGAGAACCTGGATACCGTTACCATCCTGTGGCCGGCCCCGAAAAAATTCGAGGATGGCGCCGGTGGCCTGTCGCTGGGCTATGTGAAACAGGTGGTGTTGCCAATGCGGGTGATCGCCAAGGACCCCGGCAAGCCGGTGATTCTCCGTGCGGCGATCAATTACGCGGTCTGCGACAAACTATGCATTCCGGTCGACGCCAATGCCGAACTCGCTTTTACCAGCGTGGCCAGCACTGAAGACGGCGCGCTGACCGCGGCGCTCGATACCGTGCCGAAGCCAGCGACCATGGGCGACTCCGGTCCGCTGACGGTGCGCGACCTCAAGCGCGAGGGCAAGAATGTGTTCGTCGACGTCGTTGCGCCAGAGGGCAGCGAACCCAACCTGTTCGTCGAGGGACCTACCCCGGAATGGGCACTGCCGATCCCGAAACTCGAGGCCAAGAGCCCGCCGGGCGTGAAGCGCTTCAGCTTCGAACTCGATGGCGTGCCGCCGGGCGCCACGACCGACGGCGCAGCGCTGAAACTGACGCTGGTCGGCACCGACCGGGCGTATGAGTTCAACGTCAACCTGCCCTGATACCGCTCGCGCGTGACCTGTTCCGCGCAACCTGTACATCTCCATCCAACCGGATGTTAACGACTGCTTGCTACGCAAGACCCCTGCCGCATGCCTGCGGCTGAGGACATTGTTGTGGCCGTGATGGACGCAGAAGCCGCACCCGCAAGCGCGCCCACCGGCCTCAAGGCCAGGCTGCGCGCGCTGTTCACCGGCACGGGTGAAGCCTCGCTGACACGTCGCCTTGCAGGCACCATCTTCCTCATCCGCGTCATCTCGGCCGGCCTCGCTTACTTCTCGCAGATCCTGCTGGCGCGCTGGATGGGCACGTCGGATTACGGCATCTATGTCTATGTCTGGACTTGGGTACTGCTGCTCGGCTCGATGATGGATTTCGGCATCGCCGCTTCGGCCCAGAAGATCATCCCGGAATATCGCGCCAGCGGCGACCACGCGCGGTTGAGGGGCTTTCTCTCCGGCAGCCGCTGGATGACCGGCATCGTCTCGGTGATCGTCTCGCTGCTGCTCGCTGGCCTCGTCAAACTCATCTCGCCATGGATCGACGCCGACACGGTGGTGCCGCTCTATTTGGGCTGCCTGACACTGCCGGCCTTCGTCGTTGCCAACACGCAAGATGGTATCGCGCGCTCCCATGACTGGATGCGCCTCGGCCTGATGCCGCAATTCATCATCCGCCAGGCGCTCATCATCGGCTTCACCGCCGGCGCCTTCGCACTGGGCTTTAAGCTCGGTGCGACCATCGCGATGCTGGCCAGCGTCGCGGCAGTGTGGGTTGCGATGATCGGCCAGATGATCGTACTCAATCGCCGCCTCGCGGCGCATATCGAACCCGGCCCGAAGGCCTACGACTATCGTGGCTGGCTTGCGGTATCCCTGCCGATCCTGCTGGTCGAGAGCTTCTATCTGCTGCTGTCCTACACCGACGTGCTGGTGCTGCGGCAATTCGTCTCATCCGACGAAGTCGGTGTGTATTTCGCCGTCGTAAAAACCTTGGCGCTGGTGTCGTTCATTCACTATGCGATGTCGGCGACAACGGCGCATCGATTCACTGAATATCACGCGGCCGGCGACAAGGATCGCCTCGCCGCCTATGTAACGCATGCCATCAAGTGGACGTTCTGGCCGTCGCTCGGCGCCACGCTGATCCTGCTCGCTCTGGGCAAGCCGCTGCTGTGGCTGTTCGGTCCGCAATTCACCAGCGGTTACGACATCATGTTCATCGCCGCCATCGGCCTGGTCGTGCGCGCTGCTATCGGCCCGGTCGAGCGGCTGCTCAACATGCTCGGCCACCAGCACATCTGTGCCGTAGCCTATGCATCGGCTTTCGTGATGAACCTGGTCCTGTGTCTCGTGCTGGTCCCAAAATTCGGCGGCCATGGCGCCGCAGCTGCGACATCGATTGCGCTGACCTTCGAGACGATCCTGCTGTTCTGGATCGTGCGCCAGCGCCTCGGGCTGCACGTGCTGGCGTTCGGGAAGCGTTCTTCCTAAGCCTCTCCCCGCAACAGGCAGGGAGAGGTCGAAGAAACCTTGCGGGTTACTCCGCCGTCCAGCCACCATCGATCGACAGGTTAGTGCCTGTGATCTGCGCGGCATCGTCACCGCACAGAAACAGCGCCAGCGCAGCGACCTGCTCGGACGTCACGAATTCCTTCGTGGGCTGGGCTGCCAGCAGCACGTCATGAATGACCTGCTCCTTGGTGAGACCACGCGCCTTCATGGTGTCGGGAATCTGTTTCTCCACCAGCGGCGTCCAGACATAGCCGGGCGAGATGCAATTACAGGTGATCTTGTGGGTCGCGACTTCCAGCGCAACGGTCTTGGTCAGGCCGGCGATGCCGTGCTTGGCGGAGACATAGGCCGACTTGAATGGCGAGGCGACCAGCGAATGCGCCGAGGCGGTGTTGATGATGCGGCCCCAGCCGCGCTTCTTCATGCCTGGCACGACAGCGCGGATACCGTGGAAGGCCGATGACAGATTGATGGCGATGATCGCGTCCCACTTCTCGATCGGGAAATCCTCGATCGGGGAGACGAACTGGATGCCGGCATTGTTGACCAGAATATCCACCGATCCATACGTCTTCTCGCCAAGCGCGATCATCTCGGCGATTTCCGCGGGCTTGGTCATGTCGGCGGGCGAATGGATCGCCTTGACCTTGAAGTCGTTCTCGATCGCCGCGCGTTCCTTCTCGATGTCAGCGGGAGCGCCCATGCCGTTGATGACGATATTGGCGCCTGCGCTTGCAAAAGCGCGCGCATAAGCGAGGCCGATGCCGCTGGTCGAACCGGTGACGACGGCGGTCTTGCCCGTGAGATTAGCCATTACTTGCTCCTGTTGGACGTCAAATGCTGCGGAATGTCATTGTAATCGTCGGCGGTGAGCGCATGGGTCACCATCGATTCATCGGATTGCGGTCGCTCGAACCAGTCCTTGTGCCGCATCGAGAGGAATACGTCGCGCTCGCCGGCGTTCCAGTGTTCGACCATGCCGATGCGCGAGAAATTGTAGTCCTTCGACGACGACTCGTAATTCTTGCTCGTATAGATCAGATGCACCACCGTGACGGTATTTTCCTTGGCGGCTTCCGACAACAGCGCCACTCCGGGATCCTGCTTCAATTCTGCCGGCAATTTAACAATCAGATCACGCAGCGCCTTGCGGATGTTGTGGATCTTCTTGTTCTTGTCCGTATTCATGCGAGTACGGCTGGAATAGCGAATGTCCTTTTCGCGTTCCTGCGCTTCCAGGATCGATTGCGGCAATGGCCCGCGCGCGCTGAACAGATCGACCTGAAAGATCAGCAGATCGCTGGTGACGTCATCCAATACGAAATCCAGCGGTGTGTTGGAGGCGATGCCGCCATCCCAGAAATGCTCGCCATCGATCACGATCGATGGAAAGCCCGGCGGCAACGCGCCGGAGGCCATGATGTGCTCGGGCTCGATCCTTTTGCGATCTTTCTTGAAGAGCGTGTTGTCGAAATAGGTGAAGTTACCGGTGGTCACGCTCACGGCGCCAACGCTTAGCCGGGTCTTGCAATCGTTGAGACGATCAAAGTCGACCAGCCGTTCCAGCGTCGCCTTCAGCGGCGCGGTGTCGTAATAGCTCTGCGACTGCGGACTGCCGGGCGGCCACAGCGGTGCGGGCGGAATCCGTGGCACAAAAAAACCTGGCACGCCGAATGTAGCAATGACAGCGGCGCCTGCCTCATAAAAATAAGAGCGCGCACGGTCATCCGTCAGCATCGGGCTCCAGGGGACCGGCGATGCCGCCATCTCCCAGAATTCCTTGAGTTTGCCAATCCGCTTGTCGCGCTCATTGCCCGCGATGATCGCCGCGTTGATGGCACCGATGGAGATGCCAGCCACCCATTCCGGCTCGAAATCGTGATGACACAGCGCCTCATAGGCGCCGGCCTGATAGGAGCCAAGCGCGCCGCCCCCTTGCAGCACCAGAACACGCTTGGCCTCGGCGGGTTTGGTGGTAGCGCTGGATTGAGGCTGATCGGACATATCCATGGGGACCACTCGATCCTGTCGGCAACGGGAACCATACCGTGGCGCTCCCTTGCCGCGGCGTCAATCATAGATGGTGCGGAGCACCATCACGCTTCAGCTATCCTGAATGGTCTATTTGGAATCCGTCGATGCCAGGATCATGGTCCAGAACACCTTGTATTTGGTGTTGGGAGCGTAGATCGCGGCGATGCCCAGTTTTGTGACACCGGACTTCAACATATTGGCGCGATGCGGCGGCGAGTCCCGCCAGCCAGAAAAGGCCTCCGCCATGGTGTGATAGCCGGCCGAGACATTCTCGACAGCCAGGGTGGCCGGATAACCGCCAGCATTCAAACGCTTGGCCAACGGTGCCTTAACGTCGTGATCAAGCTTATTCCGTTTCGCCATGGCGGTGGATTGGTCTTCTGCCAGCGCCATCAATGCGGGATCGACCACAACCGGCCCGAGACCGTTGTTCTGCCGATACAGCGAGATCATCGAGGCTGCGGCCATCGGATCGAGCTTGGCGCCGCCGTTGGCCATGCTGAGATACATGGTGGGCTGGTCCGGCACAGTATCGACGGTCCCCGCGCACCCTGCCAGCAACAGAAATCCCACACTGGCCAGAGCCACCCGCTTCATCGGCAATCCCCCAAATCAAGGGGCCGTTGTTGCACACCAACCGTGGCTGAAAGGTGAACGGACGGGATTTTAGAAAACGCCAGTCACTCCTGCCCAGCAAAGATCCGGTAGCGCCGCGGCTGCAGGCTGATCGCATCGCCCGTGGTGAGCGGACGGTCGCGCGGGGCATCGATCTCCACCAGCGTATCATCGCCGGACAACGCGATGTCGGCGCGCTGGATCGGGCCGAAGGTGCGGACGCGGCGCACGGTGCCTTCGAGGGCTCCCTCGCCGAGCGGACCGATCTGCATGTCGTGACGACGAACAAACAATTTCGACGGTCCGCTTGCACTGCCCGCATCGATGTTGAGCGGGCGATGGCCGAGCTTCACCTGGCCATCGCTTACATCGACTGGAAGCACGATCGATTCACCTATGAATGAGTGCACGAAAGCCGTCGCCGGATTATCGTAAACGTCGCCAGGCGTACCGATCTGTTCGATCTTGCCCTTGTCCATCACCACCACGCGATTGGCGACTTCGAGCGCTTCCTCCTGGTCATGCGTGACGAAGATCGAGGTGACGTGGATTTCCTCGTGCAACGTGCGCAGCCACTGCCGCAACTCCTTGCGGACCTTGGCATCGAGCGCACCGAACGGCTCGTCGAGCAGCAGAATGCGCGGCTCGATGGCGAGCGCGCGCGCCAGCGCAATACGCTGCCGCTGGCCGCCCGAGAGCTGGCTGGGATAGCGATTGGCGAGCCAGTCGAGCTGCACGAGATCGAGAAGCTCCTTCACCCGCGCGCGGATCTGCGCTTCGCTCTTGCGCACGGCGCGCGGCTGCACGCGCAGGCCGAAGGCCACGTTCTCAAACACGCTCATATGGCGAAACAGCGCATAGTGCTGGAATACGAAACCGACGTGACGCTCGCCGGCGCCGCGCGCCAATGCGTTCTCGCCGTCGAACGAGACTTCGCCGGCATCCGGCCAATCAAGCCCTGCGATAATTCGTAGCAATGACGTCTTGCCGGAACCGGACGGTCCGAGCAGCGCGAGCAACTCGCCATCCGCGACCCGGAGGTCGACATTATCCAGCGCCTTGAAGGCACCGTACTGCTTTACGATATTGCGAACTTCAATCGTCACGGGGCAGCTGTCCTTCTTCGATCTGGCCTTCGAGGATGGTCTTTGCGATCAGCGTCACGAGCGCCAGCAGAGCCAGCAGTGACGCGATCGCGAACGACGCCACCAGTTGATATTCGTTATACAGGATTTCCACCAGCAGCGGCATGGTGTTGGTCTCGCCGCGAATGTGACCCGACACCACCGAAACCGCGCCAAACTCACCCATTGCCCGCGCATTACACAACAGCACACCGTAGAGCAGGCCCCATTTGATGTTGGGGAGCGTCACCACAATAAAGGTACGC
The DNA here is from genome assembly GCF_051811025.1 of Tardiphaga sp. 813_E8_N1_3. Classification (NCBI taxonomy): domain Bacteria; kingdom Pseudomonadati; phylum Pseudomonadota; class Alphaproteobacteria; order Hyphomicrobiales; family Nitrobacteraceae; genus Tardiphaga; species Tardiphaga sp. 813_E8_N1_3. Next base: position 1,224,057 of record NZ_JBPWQE010000001.1, on the reverse strand, counting down.
CAGCCACTCGCCCCCAGCGAGATCGCAGCCTCTTCCTCCTGCGATCCTTGTTCCTGCATCAGAGGAATCAATTCCCGGGCAACGAACGGGAAGGTGACGAAGGTGGTCGCCAGTACGATCGCCGGTACGGCAAACAGAATGTTGATGCCATGCGACATCAGCCATGGCCCAAAGAAACCCTGCGCACCAAACAGCAGCACGAATACCAGACCGGAGATAACGGGGCTGACCGAGAACGGCAGATCGATCAGGGTGACCAGCAAGGTCTTGCCCCTGAATTCGAATTTGGCCACCGCCCAGGCGGCGGCAACGCCGAATACCAGATTGAGGCTGACCGAGATCACCGCTGTGATCAGCGTCAGCCAGATTGCCGAGAGCGCCTCGGGATCTGCCAAGGCCGCCAAATAGAACCCGACGCCTTTGGACAATGCCTCCGAGAATACCAAAATCAGCGGCAAGACCACGAACACTGTCAGGAACATCACTGCGACACCGATAATGATGCCGCGCACGAGCCATGGCTCGGTATGCAGGTCCTGTCGTGCCACGGACTGGGCGCGCTCCACGGTGACTGGCGAATTGATAATTGTAATGGTCATGTCAGGTCAACTCACGGCCAGCGCGCGGGTCTGTGCCCAGCGCTGCAGCCGATTAAGCAGGAAGATGATCAGGAATGAGAAGACCAGCATCACCACCGCGATCGCCGTCGCATCGGCATAGCGGAATTCTGACAGCCGGATGACGATCAAGAGCGGCGCGATCTCCGACACATTTGGAAGGTTGCCGGCGATGAAGATCACGGAGCCATATTCGCCAACGGCGCGGGCGAACGCCAGCGCGAAGCCGGTGAGGATGGCCGGCGTGAGGCTGGGAATAATGACCCGGGTGATGGTTTGCCAGCGAGAGGCACCAAGACAGGCAGCGGCCTCTTCGATCTCGACATCAAGGTCGATCAGCACCGGCTGCACGGTCCGCACCACGAAGGGAATGCCAATGAAGACCATCGCCAGGAAAATTCCGAGCGGCGTAAACGCCACCTTGATGCCGAGCGACGCCAGCGGCGCCCCGAGCCATCCGTTCTGCGCGAACAACGTCGTCAGCGCGATGCCTGCCACTGCAGTGGGCAGGGCGAACGGGATATCGACAATGGCATCAAACAGCCGGCGACCGGGAAACCGGTAGCGCACCAGGGCCCAGACGATAATCAGGCCAGCGACCAGATTGACCAGCGCAGCCGCGAAGGCCAATCCGAACGAAATCCTGAGCGCGTGTAATGTGCGGTTGCTGGTGACGGTATCGATGAACTGCGAGAGGCTGAGATCCGTTGTCTTGATGAACAACCCGGCCAGCGGGATCAGAATCAAAAGCGACAGCCATGTCAGGGTCAGGCCCATGCTCAGGCCGAACCCCGGCAACGAACTTCGTTTAGGTGCCGCGCTCACAATGTCCCCTTGCTTTGGTAAAAGCCCCAGACCGGCGTACCGATCTGGGTGTTTCGCTGCGAACGATTAGTTCTTGTAGATCTTGTCGAACACGCCGCCGTCGGCAAAGTGCTCGCTCTGCGCCTTGGTCCAACCTCCGAACACGTCGTCGATCGTAAACAGATCGACCTTGGCGAAGGAAGCTTCATGCTTCTTGGCAATATCGGCATCACGCGGACGGTAGAAATTGCGTGCGGCGATCTCCTGACCTTCCTTGGTGTACCAGTATTTCAGATAGGCCTCGGCAGCGGCTTTGGTACCCTTTTTGTCGGTGACGGTATCAACGACGGCGACCGGCGGTTCGGCGAGAATTGAAATCGACGGCGCCACGATCTCGAACTTGTCCTTGCCGAATTCCTGGATTGCCAGATATGCCTCGTTTTCCCAGGCCAGCAAGACATCGCCGACGCCGCGCTGGACGAAGGTGATGGTCGAGCCACGTGCGCCGGTATCGAGAACCGGAACGTTCTTGAAGATATTACCGACGAATTCCTTCGCTTTGTCCTGCGATCCATATTTCTTCAGAGCATAGCCCCAGGCGCCGAGATAGTTCCAGCGCGCGCCGCCAGAAGTCTTCGGATTCGGCGTGATAACGCTGACGCCGCTCTTGATCAGATCGTCCCAGTCCTTGATGGCCTTGGGGTTACCCTTGCGCACCAGGAACACGATGGTCGACGTATAGGGTGACGAATTCTGCGCCAGGCGCTTCTGCCAGTCCTTGGCCAGCAGGCCCTTATTGGCGATTGCATCGATGTCATAGGCGAGCGCGAGGGTGACCACATCGGCTTGCAGACCATCGATCACAGAGCGCGCCTGCGCCCCCGAGCCACCATGCGACTGCTTGATCTCGATGCTCTTGCCGGTTTCTTTCTGATACGTAGCAGCGAACGATTTGTTGAAATCAACATAGAGCTCACGCGTCGGGTCATATGACACGTTGAGCAGCGAAATGTCTGCCGCATGCGCCGATGTTGCAATTAAGAGACCCGCAATAACGGGAAGAATACGACGGACCATTTTGATCTCCATCCAACCTCGCAACACGATCGTCATGAGGTGGGGGGCAAAATCTTGAAGAAGCACCGCTAAGTCAACGAAACCAGATTCCAATGTTGGCGGCATGACGGCAGCAATGTGCTATGAATATGCCTTCGCACGGATACCGTATCGCGCGCTGGTTATTTGTCATCAACCAACGCTGCGAAAGCCGTCAGCATGCGGCGAATTAGCGCGCGTTCTCCGCGTGGCGCAACTGCATGCGCTGATGCAGCGCCGTAACGCGGCCATCGCCGGTGGGCTGATAGAACACCGTGTAGCGCTTCACCGTGGCAGCGAAGGCTTCCGCATCGGCATCCTTCTTCACCTCGAATGAATCGAAACCGGCGCGCAGCATGATGACGAACTGGTCGCGCAACACCTGGCCGGTTGCTCGTAATTCGCCCTTGTATTTGTAGCGCTCGCGCAACAAACGCGCCTGGCTGTAGGCACGGCCGTCACGAAACGACGGAAAAACCAGCGCGACCACCGCAAGCTTGTCGAGATAAGGCACCAGCTCTTCCGGATCGCGGTTGTTCGGCCAGATCACGCCGGTCGGGCTGCCGCGCTTCAGCAGCGCCTCCGGATCGGTGAAAAAACGCGCGGCCGGAATCAACGCCGCGCGGTCGACCGGAATCTCCGCATCGTCGGCTACTTGAATATAGCCGTCGGCAACGATTTTGCCTTGCTTAACGAGTGGCATAAACGCGCTCCTTGAACGGCTCGACGCCGAGGCGTTCGACAGTCTGGACAAACAATTCATCCGGCCGAGCACGCAGTGCCAGGTAGGCTTCGACGATATCCTCAATGACGTCAGCGACCTCGGCAAAAGGCACTGCCGGTCCGATCAGCGTGCCGACCACGGCATGCTCGTCGGCACGGCCGCCGATGGTGATCTGGAAGAATTCCTCGCTATTCTTCTCGACACCGAGAATGCCGATATGGCCGACATGGTGATGGCCGCAGGCATTGATGCAGCCGGAGATGTTGATATGCAGCCGACCGATCAGCTCCGCGAGATCGTTATTGGCGAAACGCCGCGTCAATTCCTGCGCGATCGGGATCGATCGCGTATTGGCCAGCGAGCAGTAATCCAAGCCAGGGCACGCGATAATGTCGGTGACCAGATTGACGTTCGGCGTGGCCAGACCGAGCTTGTCGAGCTGCCGCCACAGTGCGGGCAGATCACGCTTGGCCACACTCGGCAGCGCCAGATTTTGCTCATGGCCCACGCGGATTTCGCCGAAGGAATATTTGTCGGCAAGATCGGCAACCGCATCCATCTGGTCGGCCGTGGCATCGCCGGGCGGGCCGCCCACCGGCTTCAACGACAATGTCACGATGGCGTAGCCGGTCCGCTGATGCGGCGCGACCGAGTTCTTGAGCCAGCGTGCAAAATGCGGATCGGCCGACGCGGCCGTTAACTCGTCCGGCGCATCGGAGAGCTTCTGATAGTGCGGATAGCTGAAGCGCGAGCGGATATCCTCGACAACCTCGTTGTCCAGCGTCAGCGCACTGTCGCGCGTCGCCAGCCACTCATCCTCAACTTCGGCGGCGAACTTCTCGATGCCTAGCTCATGAACCAGAATCTTGATGCGCGCCTTGTAGATATTGTCGCGGCGGCCATACTGATTATAGACGCGCAGAATGGACTCAACGTAGCTCAAAATGTCGCGGCCGTGCACGAATGGCTTGATCACCTTGCCGATGAATGGCGTGCGACCGAGGCCACCGCCGACCAACACTTCGAAGCCAGTCTCGCCGGCCTCGTTCTTGTGAATTCGCAGGCCAATGTCATGCACCTTGATCGCCGCGCGATCATGAGCCGACGCAGTGATCGCAATCTTGAACTTCCGTGGCAGGAACGAGAATTCCGGATGCATGGTCGAATACTGCCGCAGCAATTCCGCCCAGATGCGTGGATCCTCGACCTCGCCCGGCGCGACACCTGCCCATTGATCGGTGGTGACATTGCGCATGCAATTGCCCGAGGTCTGCATCGCGTGGATGCCGACCGAAGCGAGATCTTCCAGCGCATCCGGCAGGTCTGACAGCTTGATCCAGTTGTACTGGATGTTCTGCCGTGTGGTGAAGTGGCCATAGCCGCGGTCATAGCGTCGCGCCACATGCGCCATCTTGCGCAGTTGCGGCGATGATAGCGTGCCATAAGGAATGGCGACACGGAACATATAGGCGTGAAGCTGAAGATAGACGCCGTTCATCAACCGCAGCATCTTGAACTCATCTTCGGTGAGTTCACCTGCGAGGCGGCGCTTCACCTGATCGCGGAATTCCGAGACACGCTCGTTGATCAGCGTGCGATCGATTTCATCATAAGCATACATAATTCAGGTGCCTTAAGCCGAAGCCGGAAGGTCAATGGTGACGCCCTTGCGGCGAATCTGTTCACGGAGATTGCCCGGTTCGACGGTGCCGTTGTCGTTCACGGCGACCGGCGCGATATAAGGACCGATGGCGCCAACGTCATCAGCTGTGGATTCAGCAAGCAGCGCACGCGCATCATCGGCAGTGCGCACGATGGCGGCTTGCGCCAAATCGGTGGTCCAGCCTTTATGGGCATCGCGATAAATCACCACGCCATCCCATGTACGGTTGGCAGTCACCACCGACGGGCCGGTGATCTTGATTTTCTGTTGCAGCGGAGAGGTCATTCGGCAGCCACCAATAAATCTGAAACGAGCTTGTTGATCTGAGCGGCGCGCCACGGCGCGGAGTGCGCCACGACATCGCCAATGATGAGAACCGCCGGACCGCCCTCAATCTGGTCGACCAGCACCGGAAGGTCTTCGAGAATGCCGACGGCCGCCTGCGCGTCGGGCCGTGTGACGCGTGCAAATACACCAACAGGTGTCTGCGGCGAACGGCCTGCAGCGAGAAGTCCCGCGCGGATCGCAGGCGCAGCCGTCATGCCCATATAGACGACGACGGTCATCTTCACGTCGGTGAGGACGGACCAGTCCACCTTGTCGGCATCCTTTTCCTTATGCGCGGTGAGGAAGGTGATGCGCAGCGCCTCGCCGCGATAAGTGAGTGGCGTCTCGAACATCGCGGCGGCGCCAAGGCCCGCGGTAATGCCGGGAATGACCGAGTAAGACACGCCGGCATCGCGGAGAAACTCGATCTCCTCGCCGCCGCGGCCGAAGATGAAAGGATCGCCGCCCTTGAGGCGCACGGCGCGCTGACCAGCCCGCGCGGCCTCCACCAGCAATGTGTTGGTGGCGCCCTGACCAATCCCGGGCTTGCCGATGCGACGCCCGACCGGAACGCGTGACGCGTCGCGACGGATGCGATCAAGGATCTCTGGCGAGACCAGTTCGTCATAGAAAACGACATCGGCATCCTGCAACGCGCGCAACGCCTTGACGGTCAGGAGATCCGGATCGCCCGGCCCTGCCCCCACCAGCGTGACGTGACCTTCGACAACGCCGGCCTGCGCTGCACCAGCATAGATCGAGAGATCGGCGATTTCCGTCAGCGCCTTCTCGGCCTCGGTACCACGCCCCGCCAGCACCAGCGCACCGATCGGACCATCGACGATGCGCTCCCAGAACCTGCGACGCAACGGAGCCTCGGCGATCTTGTCATTGATCGGCTTGCGCCAGCGCCCGATGAAGCCGGCGAGATCGCCGATCCGCGCCGGCAACATCGCCTCGATCTTTTCGCGCACACGCCGCGCCACCACCGGCGACGCACCGCCGGTTCCCACGGCGACGACCACATCGCCGCGATCGACGATGGCCGGAAAGATGAAAGTGGAGTGCGCAAGCTCATCCATCACATTGACGGGCACGCCACTCGCTTTGGCGCGCGCAGCCACCGCGTGGCCGAGGTCACCGGCGCCAGCGCAGAGCACGGCGATGACCCCCGCGAGATTGGCGGTCGCCGGATCGCCATCGACGTGTTCGATGCGCGCCACGCCCTCGGCATCGAGCCCGGACGTGTCACGATTGCCGTCTGTCGCGTACCAGCGAATCCGCGCACCGGCCGCCAGCAGCAGCCTCAGTTTGGCGCGCACGAGTTCGCCCTGGCCGACAAGAATGATCGGCCCGGTCTGCAAATCGAGGAAGACAGGCAGAAAGCGCATGCATACTCCGCTGCCCCGAAATTCGGGGTTGACTGGAATTATATTCTATATATCTCTCGATAACGAGGCGCAAAGAGAAGATTTTATCTTCTTCGAGGCGTTCTAACTATAGAATTTTTGTCCTCAAACACCAAGCGTCGTAGATGCTTCTTCTCAATAACGGTCGGCCGATGCAGGAGTTGCGCGAAACCGCACCCGTGCCCGCCCCGTTGCGCAGCAAATTCCGGACCGTTTGCCGGGCAAAACGCCGCAGCCGCCGCTCCCGGCCATCCGATCGCTCTCACTCACAGGGGACTTCACGTGAACCGTTTCATTATCGCTCTCGCCGCCGGGCTCGGCATTCTCGCGACTGCCCCCACCCAAGCGCAGACGCCGAACACGCTGCTCAATGTCTCCTACGACATCTCGCGCGAGCTCTATGCCGAGATCAATGTTGCTTTCGCCAAGCAGTGGAAGGCCAAAACCGGGCAGGACGTCACCATCAACCAGTCGCATAACGGCTCGTCACGCCAGGCGCGCTCGATCCTCGAAGGCCTCGAGGCCGATGTTGTGACCTTCAACCAGGTCACTGACGTGCAGGTGCTGTACGATCGCGGCAAGCTCATTCCAGCCGATTGGGCCAAGCGGCTGCCGAACAATTCCTCGCCTTATTACTCGCTACCGGCCTTCCTGGTGCGCGCCGGCAATCCAAAGGGCATCAAGGACTGGGACGATCTTGTGAAGCCGGGCGTGCAGGTGATCTTCCCGAATCCGAAGACATCAGGCAATGCGCGCTACACCTATCTGGCCGCCTATGCCTTCGCGAAGAACAAGTACGGTGCAGACAAGGCTGATGACTTCATCAAGAAGCTGTTCGCTAATGTGCCGGTGTTCGACACCGGCGGTCGCGCCGCCACCACGACCTTCGTCGAGCGCGGCACCGGCGATGTGCTGATCACCTTCGAGGCCGAGACCTCGTCGATCCGCGACCTCGCGGGCAAAGACAAGTATGAAGTGGTGGTGCCACCGACCAGCGTGCTCGCCGAATTCCCGGTGACCGTCGTCGACAAATATGCCGACAAACACGGCACGAAGGCACTCGCAACCGCCTATCTCGAATTCCTATATTCGCCGGAAGGCCAGGACATCGAAGCCAAGGGCTATAACCGCGTCACCGACAAGACCGTGATGGCGAAGTACAAGGACAAATTCCCCGAGGTGAAGCTCTATCGCGTCGAGGACGAATTCGGCGGCTGGGACAAGCTGAATGCCGAACACCTCAATCCCGGCGCAAAGCTGGACACGCTGTTCGGCGGGAAGTGAGCGTAGGGCTCTCGCTTGCTTAACCTCTCCCCGCCCTTTTGCGGGGAGAGGTCGCCGCGTCTTCGCGGCGGGTGAGGGGCATGGCACGCGCTCTCCCCGCGCAAGATGCGGGGAGAGGGAGCGATGGGCCGGCGCCCGCGCCTCTATCCATTCCCTTTCCCTCCAAATCGTCTATGAAGCGCCCCAACGGCTTCACACACGGACCTTCCCTTGCGACGTAGCGTCATTCCAGGTTTCGGGCTCTCGCTCGGCATTACGCTCTTTTATCTCGGAGCGATCGTGCTGTTGCCGCTCTGCGCGCTGATCCTGAAGGCCTCGGACGTCGGGCTTGCGCAATTGTGGGGCATCCTGTCGTCGCCGCGCACGCTCTCGGCCATCCGCGTCACCGTAACGATGGCGCTCGCGGCCACCGCGTTCAACGCCATCTATGGACTACTGCTGGCCTGGGTGCTGGCGCGCTATCAATTTCCCGGCAAGCGCATTCTCGACGCGCTGGTCGACGTGCCCTTCGCGCTGCCGACCGCCGTGGCCGGCCTCGCGCTGACGGCGCTGTTTTCCAAGAAAGGCTGGTTCGGCGCACCGCTCGAGGCACTTGGCATCCAAGTCGCTTACGCTCCGCTCGGCATCGCCATCGCGATGGCTTTTACCAGCATTCCCTTTGTGGTGCGCACAGTGCAGCCGGTGATCGAGGATCTCGGCTCCGATGTGGAGGAAGCCGGGCGCTCGCTTGGTGCCAACGACCTGCAGATCCTTTGGCGCGTGATCTTCCCGGCGATCTTCCCGGCCTTCCTCGCCGGTTGCTCTCTCTCCTTCGCACGCAGCCTCGGCGAATTCGGCGCGGTGATCTTCATCGCCGGCAACCAGCCGATGAAAACCGAGATCGTGGCATTGCTCACTTACATCCGACTCGAGGAATACAACTACCAGGCCGCCGCCGCGATTGCCGTGGTGATGCTGGCGATGGCTTTCGCCATGCTGATTGTCACCAATGCCGTGCAGGCCTGGAACTTGCGCTATCTCGGCCGGGGAGATGCGTGATGTCGCATCCCACGAGTGAACGCGCCCATACCGAATGGATGGTGACGCCCGTCGGGGCCGGCCCGGTGACGCGCCGCGTGGTACTTGGCATCGTCGCGATCCTCACATTGCTGTTCCTGATCGCGCCGCTGGCGTTGATCTTCAGTTCAGCGCTGTCACAGGGCATCGGCACATTTTTCAACAGCCTCACCGAGCCCGGCACGCAGCATGCGATCTTCCTGACTGTCGTCACCGCGCTGATCGCCGTGCCGATCAATATCGTATTCGGCCTCGCCGCAGCGTGGACGGTGACGAAGTTCGTCTTCCCGGGCCGCACGCTCCTCATTTCGCTGATCGAACTGCCCTATTCCATCTCGCCGATCGTCGCCGGAGTCGCCTATATCTTCGTCTATGGCTCCCAGGGCCTGTTCGGCCCGCTGATCGAAGCCATGGGCATCAAGGTGATGTTCGCGCTGCCGGCCATCGTCCTAGCAAGCATGTTTGTCACCGCGCCCTTCGTGGCGCGTGAACTGATCCCGCTGATGCAGGTGCAGGGCACCGATGAAGAGGAAGCCGCCGTCACGCTCGGCGCGTCAGGCTTCGCGACATTCCTGCGCGTTACGCTGCCGAATGTGCGCTGGGCGGTGCTCTATGGCGCGATCCTGTGCAATGCCCGCGTAATGGGCGAATTCGGCGCGGTCTCCGTCGTGTCCGGCAATATCCGCGGCCAGACCACGACACTGCCGCTGCAGATCGAACTTCTATATCAGGACTATAATGTCGCCGGCGCCTTCGCCGCGGCGACAGTGCTGACTGCGGTGGCGCTGCTGACCATCGTCATCAAGGTGCTGCTGGAGCGCCTCTCGCCCGATCACGCGCAAGCCCCGGCCCGGCCGCCCGGCCACTGATCCCTTCAGGGGACTTCTCACCGGGTAGCCTTAGCGTTAAAAGGTCCCATGGGCGCCGCGGTTTGGCGCCGTTTATGCTTATACTCCCTGAAATTAGAGCAGAATTGCCGCTTCTCGCGAGAAAGACACCATGAAACGCATCGACGCCCACGGACTGCAGATCGCCCCCGTCCTGTTCGACTTCATCGCCAAGGAAGCCGCCCCCGGGACCGGCATTGCGCCGGATGCGTTCTGGGCTGGCGTTGCGAGCCTCATCACGGACCTCGGCCCGAAGAACCGCGAACTGCTCAAGGTACGCGATACGTTGCAGGCCAAGATCGATGCCTGGCATCTGGCCAACAAGGGCGCCTTCGACATGAGTGCCTATACGGCGTTCCTCAAGGAGATCGGCTATCTCCTCCCGGAGCCCGCGACCAAGCCGGTCGAGACCGCCAATGTCGATATCGAGATCGGCCAGATCTGCGGCCCGCAGCTCGTCGTGCCGCTCACCAATGCGCGCTACGCGCTGAATGCCGCAAATGCGCGCTGGGGCAGTCTCTACGATGCCTTCTACGGCACCGATGCAATCCCGCATGATCCGTCTGAAGGTGGCAAAGGCTACAACAAGGCACGCGGCGACAAAGTCATCGCCAAAGCCAAGGCCTTCCTCGATCAGGCGGCTCCGCTCGCCACTGGCAGCCACACCGACGTCACCGCCTACAGCATCGTCGCCGGCCAGCTCTCGGCCAAGCTCAAGAGCGGCAATCTCACCGCATTGAAGAACGAGGCCCAGCTCGCTGGCTATCTCGGCGAGCTCGCCACCCCGACCTCGATCCTGCTGGTCAATAACGGCCTGCATATCGAAGTGAAGATCGACCGCACCAACACCATCGGCAAGGACGACTCCGCTGGTGTTGCCGACATGATCATGGAATCGGCGGTCTCGACCATTCTCGACATGGAAGACAGCGTCGCTACCGTCGACGCCGACGACAAGGTGCTGGTCTATCGCAACACGCTGGGCCTGATGAACGGCACGCTCTCGGCCGACTTCGAAAAGGGCGGCAAAACGCTGAAGCGTTCGCTGAACGAAGACCGTGTCTACAAGACGATCGACGGCAAGAGCCTGACGCTGCATGGCCGCAGCCTGATGCTGATGCGCAATGTCGGCCATCACATGTTCACGGACGCGGTGCTCGACAGTGCCGGCGAAGAAGTGCCGGAAGGCCTGCTCGATGCTGCGGTGGCCGGCCTGATCGCGATCCACGATCTCAAGAGCAAGGGTCGGATCCGCAACAGCCGCACCGGCTCGGTCTATATCGTGAAGCCGAAGATGCACGGCCCGGACGAAGTGGCGCTGACCTGCGAGATCTTCGCACGCGTCGAAAAGCTGCTGTCGCTGCCCGAGAACACCATGAAGGTCGGCATCATGGATGAGGAACGCCGCACCACGGTGAACCTCAAGGCCTGCATCCAGAATGCGTCGAAGCGCATCATGTTCATCAACACGGGCTTCCTCGATCGCACCGGCGACGAAATCCACACGTCGATGGAAGCGGGTCCGATGATCCGCAAGAACGACATGAAGGCGACACCGTGGATCAAGGCCTATGAAGAGTGGAATGTCGATGTCGGCCTGATCGACGGCCTGCCCGGCCATGCCCAGATCGGCAAGGGCATGTGGGCGGCTCCCGACAAGATGGCGGACATGCTGGTGCAGAAGCTCGGCCATCCACAGGCCGGTGCGACCACCGCATGGGTGCCCTCACCGACTGCGGCGACGCTGCACGCTTTGCACTATCATCAGATCGATGTCGCCACGCGCCAGAAGGATCTCGCCAAGGGCGGTCCCCGCGGCAAGCTCACCGATATCCTTACCATTCCGGTGTCGCAGTCGAACTGGGCACCGGACGATGTGAAGCAGGAGATCGACAACAACTGCCAGGGCATCCTCGGCTATGTCGTGCGTTGGATCGACCAGGGCGTTGGCTGCTCCAAGGTACCGGACATTCACGGCGTCGGCCTGATGGAAGACCGCGCCACGCTGCGCATCTCCGCGCAGCATCTCGCCAACTGGCTGCATCAGGGCGTCATTACCAAGGATCAGGTGATGGAATCGCTGAAACGCATGGCCGTGGTCGTGGACGGGCAGAACAAGGGCGACGCGCTGTATCAGAACATGGCGCCGTCGTTCGATGGCGTCGCCTTCAAGGCCGCCTGCGATCTGATCTTCGAGGGACGCACGCAGCCGAACGGCTATACGGAATACATCCTGACCGCGCGCCGCCGCGAGGCGAAGGCGCTGGCTTGATCGTCTACGACTACACACCAAAAGAAAAAGCCCCGGCAGACCGCCGGGGCTTTTTTGTTAGTTCATCTCGCTAGAACACCGCGATGTATTTCAGCAGCGAGATCACACCGAGAATGATCACGACGACGCGGCAAATCTGCTTCGCGCGGCCGTCGATCGGCAACAGATTGATCAAGTACAGAATGAGAATAACGACGAGAAAAGTGATCAAGACGCCGACGAGCATGTGCATATCCCCCCAGACTCAATGGAAATGAATAGCAGCCCCGGCCATCGCCACAGCTGCTCAACAGTGATCCAACGTGGGCGAGAGCATTGGGTTCCCGGACCGGAACAAAAGAACCTCGCCAAACTAGGCACGCAAGCTGGCTCTCAGGTCACCGACGTTCACGTAGAATCCGCGCCGCCAGCGGAATGCCGAACCCGCGCGGAGAAGCAGAACCGATCAATCGCCGGGCCTCGTCCTTTGCCGTGCCGCAAGAACGCTTACACACCAACTACCTAAAGTAGCCATATTCAAGCCTGCTTCACGATACGGGTGCAATCGGAAATATTTACCATTTGAAGCCTTACTAAATCAAATATTTGGGGATTCATGATGTTCAATCGATTGACCGTTTCCGCATTGCTTCAATCTGTCATCGTCATCATGGCGCTCTGCGTGGTCGCCGTTCTTGCAACGACAGCCTGGGACTCCTACGGGCGGCTACGTTCAGCCAGCCGCATCTCGGTAATTGCAGACGCCTCCGCGAATGCCTTCAAGGCGATGCATAATCTGCGCACCGACCGCGCATCGACGAACCGGAACCTGAACAACGAGACAGTCATTCAGCCGGACGGAGAAAAATATCTCCGCTCCATTCGCGATTCCGAGATGCCAGCGATGCGAGCAGCGGCTGACCTCATTGCCACCATCGAATTCGCCGATCAAAAGACGCTGCACCCGACGCTGGTCCAGCTGGTCAACAAGCTGACCGCTCTGCAGACCGAATCCTGGGACGCGATGAGCAAGCCGAAGGCGTCGCGCCGTGCAGCCCTCGGCAAGGAGTATATGGAGACCACGCAGGCGCTGCTTGAAACACTGGAGAAAGTGTCGGCCCGGCTCGCCGCCGCGGTGAACCACAACGATCCCATGATCGATCAATTACTGTCGATCAAACAGGCGGCCTGGCTGTTGCGCAACACCGCCGGCGAAGGATCCCTCCTCGTCGCGAACGGCCTTGCTGTCGGGCGCGCCACACCTGAGAATAAGCTCGCCTACACCAAGTTTGTTGGCGGCATCGACGCCGCCTGGAATGCGCTGGAATTGTCCGCGTCTGGAATGCAGCTGCCGCCCAACCTGGCTGCAACCATGGCTGCTGCGAAGGTGGCTTATTTCGACCCGCAATATATGGCCCTTCGTGACCGTGTCATGAATGCACTGGTGAGCGGCGAAAAGCCCGAAATCACCGCTAGTGAGTGGACTCCAATCACCGTTGATCGCATGGCCAGTGCGGTTACAGTCGCCGAACGAGCGCTGAATGAAGCAAAAAGCCACACCTTGACGCAGTGGACTGCCGCGCAGCACGCGTTAATCCTGCAACTGGCGCTGCTCGTAGCCGCGCTCGGCATAGCATTCGGCAGCATGGTTGCCGTCACCCGCCGCGTCATCACCCCGCTGCACACCATTCGCGATGCGATGCTGAAAGTCGCCGCAGGCGATCTCGTCGTCGATGCCGGCTATTCCGAACGGAAGGACGAAATCGGCGCGCTCGCCGGCGCTCTAGAGACCTTCAAGCAACAAGCCAAGGAGAAAGCACAGATCGAACAGCAGGAGCGCAACCGCAACGCCGACGCGACCCAGCGGCAGCAGGCCATCGAACAGCACATCGGGACCTTCGAGGTCCAGATGCGTGATGCGCTCAACGCGCTCGGCAGCGCGTCCGATCAGATGAACACCACATCGGATGGCATGGCGGTCGTGTCCAGCCAGACCAATGCCCGCGTGCAGGTCGCAGCAAAAGCCTCAGGCGAAGCCTCCCTGAACGTGCAGAATGTCGCCTCCGCCGCCGAACAGCTCAGCTCGTCGATCAACGATATCAGCCGGCAGGCTGCGCATGCGGCTGGTATCGCCAGTCGCGCCGTCAATCAGGCGCAGGAAACCGACGGCACCGTCCAAGGCCTCGCCAAGACCGCCAACCGGATCGGCGAGGTGGTCGGGTTGATCAACGATATCGCCTCGCAGACCAACCTGCTGGCGCTCAACGCCACTATCGAAGCCGCGCGCGCTGGCGAGGCCGGGCGTGGCTTTGCCGTCGTCGCATCGGAAGTGAAGTCGCTGGCCAGCCAGACCGCCAAGGCGACCGACGATATTTCCGAGCAGATCGCAGATATCCAGAAGGTCGCCAATGAGGCCATCGAAGCCATCAAGTCGATCGGCGGCATCATCGGCGAAGTCAATGAAGTAGCAACTGCCATCGCCGCGGCCGTCGAAGAGCAGGGCGCCGCGACACAAGAGATCACGCGGAGTACGCAGCAGGCCGCCGATGGCACCCGCAATGTGTCGGACAACATCGCCGGCGTCAGCGCCGATGCGGACGCAGCTGGCGCTGCCGCGCAGGATGTGAAGGTAGCCTCGGAAACGCTGGCCACGCAGACGCGCCAGCTCGGCACTCAGGTGACGGACTTCCTCGGCAAGATCCGGGCTGCCTAGGCAGGGCCTCATCAGTCACATCATCGAGCGCTGACAAGTATCAAAAGCCCCGGCATCGTCGGGGCTTTTTTTCGTCAAAGCGTCGCCGGGCACGACAACATTCTACCTCAAGTAGATTTATAAGAAATGCATTTATCAAGACGAGCGCGAACGTGAATATTTACCAATTGCAGCTTTAAATACCGGAAATATTTTTGGGGGATTCATTGTGCTTCATCGATTGACCGTTTCCGCATTGCTCAAGTCCGTGATCGCCATCATGGCGGTCTGTGTCGTCACGTTCCTCGTTCTCAGCGCGTGGGAATCATATGGACGCCTCAACGTCGCCGGGCGCATGTCGACGATCGCCGAGGCATCCGGCCATGTGTTCAAGGCAATGCACAATCTGCGCACCGACCGGTCCACGACGTTCCGCACGTTGAACGCCGAGGTTGTGATGCAGCCAGATACTGAAGCCTATTTGCGCCGTATCCGCGGCGCCGAAATGCCGGCAATGAAAGCGGCAGGAGAATTGCTGGTCACCGCCGATTTCCCCGGCAAGGCGACACTGGTGCCCGAGTTTAACCGGCTGATGCAGGCCTTGATCGCGTTGCAGGCCGAATCCTGGGACCAGATGAGCAAGCCGAAGGCCTCGCGCCGCGCGGGCCTTGCCAAGGAATTCCAGGACAACGTCGATTCCGTTCTCGCCATGCTCGAAAAAGTCTCCTCCGCTCTCACGGCCGCGGTAACCCACAACGATCCGGTGATCGATCAGTTGCTTTCGATCAAGCAGATGGCCTGGCTGATGCGCAACACATCGGGCGATGCCTCCGTCATTGTGTCCAACGCACTCGCGGTCAACAAGATTTCGCCGGAGCTGCAGCGAAGCTATGTGAAGCTGACGGGCGGCATCGAAACTGGATGGAATGCGCTGGACATCGCATCGTCCGGGACTGAACTGCCACAAGGTCTCATCACGGCCCTTGCCGCAGCGAAGACATCCTATTTCGATCCGCAATACTTGGCACTGCGCGACCGTCTGATTCAGGCTGTCGCAACCGGCGAGAAACCCGAAATGCCGGCGACGGCCTGGACACCGCTGACCGTGGACAAGATGAGCACAGCGGTGGTCGTAGCCGAGCGTGCACTTGACGAGGCCAAGAACCACAGCATCGCGCAATGGTCCGCCGCACAACGCTCGCTGATTTTGCAACTTGTACTGCTGAGTACCGCAATCCTGCTGGCCGTGGGCGCCATAGTCACCATCACGCGCCGTGTGACCACGCCACTGCTTACGATCCGCGACGCGATGCTGAAAGTGGCCGGCGGCGATCTCACCGTCGATGCCGGCTACAGCGACCGCCGGGACGAGATCGGCGCCTTGGCCGGCGCATTGGGGACCTTCAAGAAGCAGGCAATGGAAAAAGCCGAGATCGAGGCACAGGAACGCCATCGGAATTCCAATGCCAGCCAGCGCCAGCAGGCCGTCGAACAGTATATCGGCATGTTCGAGATCCAGATGCGCGACACACTGGGCGCGCTTGGCAGCGCCTCGGACCAAATGAATACGACATCCGACGGCATGGCCGCCGTTTCCAGCCAGACCAATGCCCGCGTGCAGGATGCTGCGCGCGCCTCCGGCGAAGCCTCAGTGAATGTGCAAAATGTCGCCGCCGCGGCCGAGGAGCTGAGTGCCTCGATCAACGACATCAGCCGCCAGGCATCGCATGCAGCCGGCATCGCCAGCCGCGCCGTCAGCCAGGCGCAGCAGACTGACAATACCGTTCAGGGCCTGGCCCAGACAGCGAACCGGATCGGCGAAGTCGTCGGCCTCATCAACGACATCGCCTCGCAAACCAATCTGCTGGCACTCAATGCCACCATCGAAGCAGCGCGCGCTGGCGAAGCCGGCCGTGGCTTTGCGGTCGTCGCGTCCGAAGTGAAGTCGCTGGCGAGCCAGACGGCCAAGGCGACCGAGGATATTTCCGAACAGATCGCGGATATTCAGAAGGTCGCCAATGAGGCCATTGAAGCCATCAAGTCGATCGGCGGCATTATCGGCGAAGTGAATGAAGTCGCCACCGCGATTGCGGCTGCGGTCGAAGAACAGGGTGCGGCGACGCAGGAAATCACCCGCAGCACCCAGCAGGCGGCCGATGGCACCCGCAACGTGTCGGACAATATCAGTGGAGTCAGCGCCGATGCCGACGCGGCCGGTGCAGCCGCCCAGGATGTGAAGGTGGCATCAGAGACGCTGGCGACGCAGACGCGCCAACTCGGCAGTCAGGTGACGGACTTCCTCGGCAAGATCCGCGCGGCCTAAGCGCGATCTATACCGTGGCGCGGATTATTCCCGCGCCACCACCGGCATCCGCTCATACTTTGCCTGCAGCGACGGCGACACCGGCGACATGTTTAGCGATGCGCCGCGCTTGTCAGCGCCGCGGCCCGTGACCATCAATCCGTCGGCACCGGCTACGATGTCGCCCTTACGCAAGGTCGGATCGTTCTCGAGCTTCACCGGCGCCAGACCGATCTGGTCCTTACCGTTACAGGTGCAGCCGGCCACCAGTTCGGTGCGGTACTTGAATGCACTCGGCAGCTCGGAATAGGGTTTACCGCTCTCAGTCGCAGCTGTGTCGATACTGCTGCCGTAAACAACCTTGGTATCGCTCGCCGGACAGAAATTATTGCACGACGCCGCGCGGCTCTGACTGTCGGTCGCTGATATCGGGAAGTAACGCCCATCGCACGTGCGCACGCAAAAAGCCTGACGCCCGCCGCTTGCTGCGCGAGGGCGCTGCTCCTGCACCGGCGGACCTTCATTGACGAAAGGCAGCGAGATATCCGGGCCACGACCACGCGCTATCCCGCCGAACAATGCCGAGAAGAAGTCCTGTGCCTGCGCTGGGGCGGCACCGAGCATGACAATCGCCGCAACCGCGCCGAGAGCCATCCGTTGTCCTGGAAATCGGGCCATGGGGCCTCCAACGCGGTATCAAAGCGGAATGATCGACTCTCAGTAGAGCGACGACGCCGAAAGGTTCATCGCCTGACGACCCGGAGCCTGCTGCGCGCCGGCAGGGCGAACCGAGATCCATGTGACGCTACGCGGCGCCGGAGCCACGCGCGCCTCATAGCGTGGGGCAACAGACTTCGGCAGCACCACAACCCTGGTCCCAACGCTGACGCGGCTGAAAAGGTCCTGCACATCTTCATTGGTCAGGCGGATACAACCCGACGACACGAACTTGCCGATGGTTGACGGATCATTGGTGCCATGGATGCGATAGGCGCTGGAGCCGAGATACATCGCGCGGGCACCGAGCGGATTGCCGGGACCGCCAGCCATGAAGCGCGGCAGATAGGGCTGACGCGCAATCATTTCCTGCGGCGGATGCCAATCCGGCCATTCCGCCTTGCGCGTGACGGTCTGCGTGCCGGACCAGGTAAATCCTTCGCGGCCAACACCGACGCCATAGCGGATCGCGCGGTTGTTGCCGAGCACATAATAGAGCTGGGTATTGCCCGTATCGATGATCACCGTACCCGGCGCTTCGCGGGTCATATAGCTGACTTCAGCGCGGCGCAGACGCTCGGGGAGAGCAACATCCATGTTCTCCCGCACCCGCGGCGCAGCCATCACATCGTCGTCCGGTGGAAACGCGCTTAGCGCAGCCGGTCCATAGTTCATTACCTGCGCCGATGCGCTCGAGATGAATGGCGAAGCTACGATCAGAGCGGCTGTAACAACGAGCGCGCTTGTGAGACGCAGCGAAAGCGTGCGGTTTCCAGATGATGCCTGTGACATGTGACTGCCCCGTTTGGCGACGCGTCATCGTCGTGATGACCGCAACCAACTGCGCCGAAGCCTCGCGGTTCCCTCCCTGCCGCCGTTCACCGAATGATTTGTCAACCAAGGAACCATCACGAAATCGCGACGGAACTTTTGCGGTATGGTCGTGTTGTAGAGCCCGATCGCATGTCGGCGGTCTGACGCGCGAACGCGGTCTGCGCGAACAAGTGGCGGCATGTCGGGACAGCTCATGAGTGAAGTACGCGCGCTCCCCGAAAAGCCTGCAGGCACGCCGGTGCCCGAGAGCAAGATCGAGCAGCCGCCGGCGTTCCGCCGTGCCGAGGTGGTTGCTTTCACGCTGGTATCGCTGCTGGTGATCACCGTGATTACGGTGCTCTATGTCGCCAAGGCATTCTTCCTGCCAATCGTGACGGCCTTCATCATTGGCACCATGCTGTCGCCCGCAGCGAGCTTTCTCGAAAAGCGCCACATTCCGCGATCCGTCTCGGCAGTCCTGATCGTTATATTGGTGTGCGCCGGGCTCGCCTTCATCGTGGGGCTTATTTCATCCCCGCTGATGGAATGGACGACGCGGCTCCCCGAATTAGGTTCGCTGCTCAAGAACAAGCTGCATGTCTTCGACCGACCGCTGGCGCTCTGGCACCAGATACAGAGCATGTTCGGCAGCGCCGAAACGCTTGCGACAACAAAGTTCGAGTTGCCCAAGATCGACTGGGTGCAGCCAACCGTTGAATTCCTGTCGCCAACCTTCACTGAATTCCTACTGTTCTTCGCCACGCTGGTGCTGTTCATCGCAAGCTGGAAAGACCTGCGCCGGGCGCTGGTGATGAATTTCGCTGATCATGAATGGCGACTGCGGACGCTGCGCATTCTCAATGCCATCGAGACCAGCCTTGGCGAATATCTGCTGATGGTCACCATGATCAATTTCGGAGTCGGCATCGCCACCGGCGTGATCTGCGCGGCCACCGGCATGCCCAACCCGGCCGGCCTCGGCGCGCTGGCAGCCACGCTCAACTTCTTCCCGATCATCGGCCCCGTCGCCATGTTCGTCATCCTGGTCGCGGTCGGCATCATTTCGTCGGAGACGATCGCCGCGGGCATGATCGCGCCGCTGCTGTTCGTCGGCCTCACCTTCATGGAAGGCCACTTCATCACGCCCACGATCATCGGACGCAAATTGCAACTCAACGCGCTGGCGGTGTTCATCGGGCTGGCGTTCTGGACCTGGCTCTGGGGCCCGATGGGCGGCTTCCTGGCGGCGCCGATCCTGATCGTCGGGCTGATCCTGAAAGAGCATTTGATGCCGATCAATTCACCGCAGTTGCCGCCGGATTAATCCAGCTCTACTGATGGAACCTACGGTCTAACCGGGCGTTTCTGCATTGGATTTTCAGTATCAGGGGAGCTTCGCATGGCGGATATCGATGGCCTGGATGAACTCAAGAAACTGACCGACAAAGCAACCTATAGCCGCCTTCAGAAGGATCTCACCGCCGTGAAAAACGATGTTGCAGCCCTGACCGAACAGATCACCGATGCGCTCAATGCTTTTACCGGCGAAGCCAGCAAACAGGCCCGCCGCGGCGTCAAGCAAGCCCGCGCCGACGCCGAAGACATGATGTCCGACATGCGGGAGCGCGGCAGCGCGGCCTATGATGCTGCTCATGACGCCGCCTATTCGCTCGAGGAAACGCTGGAAGACAGTATCACCCAGCGCCCATTGGCAGCCGTCGGCCTGGCGCTCGGTCTCGGCGTACTGATCGGGATGGCCTGGCGCCGCTGATTCATATGCGCAGGATTGGAATGTGATGAACTGGCGGTGCCCGAGGGTGCCGTCAGTTTTCTTTGTATTTTAAGTTTCGGGTTTCGGGGGCTTCCATGCTGAAGGGTATTATCGACGATCTGAAGAACAGCACGGGCAACAGTCTGCGCATGACGTCACTGATGGCGATGGCGGGCTTTGCCGGCTTTGTGGCGCTGTGCTTCCTCTGCGCAGCGGCGTTCATCGCGGTGATGCAGCGCTACGGCCTCATCGAGGCCTGCCTGACCATCGCCGGCATCTTTGTGGTTATCGCGGCGATCTTCGCACAGGTCTATGCGACCAAGCAGAAGCAGGCCCGCCAGCGTGCAGCAGCCGCGGCGCGTGCAGCAGCCAGAGCTGCGGCGAATGCGCCGCTGATCGATCCGATGCTGTTGGCGACCGGCATCCAGATCGCGCGCACGCTCGGCCTCAAGAAGGTTGTTCCGCTGCTCGCGCTGGCCGGCGTCGCACTCGGCTATATGGCCAATCGCAGCAGCGCTGCGACAGATGATGATACGAATGAAACCGGCGACCCCGATGAGGTCGCCGACGATTGATTGAAATTGTCAGCGTGAAGATCAGGTCACGCAGCGACCCGGCTGCAGCATCTTTGCCATCTCGCTAAGCACACTCACAGGCGGTTCGCAGCCCACCGCCGCACGCTGCGGTTTGGCGTTCATGGGGAGAGGCCGGATATTGACGGCTTCATTCTTGGTTGGAGCCACCACGGGCGCGACGCCCATCCGCAGAAGGACGGACGTATCCGACAGGCCCTGAACGCGGAACGAGAGAGTCTGGCTCTGCTCGTTCTGTGTGGTAATTAGTGATGCCCGGTCGCCCTTGGCAGCCCGATTGACGCCGCTGGACGCAGCCTTGTCTGAATCGGTCAACGTGCCCCGCAGATCATTGCCGGAAGCATACTGGATGGCGCCGAACATAGTCGCGCCGGCGACCATTCCCAAGACCAAGCTGGATACCTTTGACATGTGAGCCTCGCCTGCCCTGCGCCGCGTCGTTGCGTGGCGCTCATAATAGGAACGTGCGTCAAGGCTCTAGGTTCAAGAACGGCGATCACTTAACCGTGTGTTAAATAATTTGACGCCCGCTGGAACGCTTTTCACCCTCGCGCGTCTTCCAGGAAGCCGGTCGTCCCCTGCCCCAATTGACCGGCGACGCGGGGTGGAGCTGTGGTGATGCCAGCTGCACCCCGCATTCTTTTGAGGGATAGGTAAGGCTCTCTCACCCTTCATAAAGAAATCGCGGGCAAAGGTATTTCCCTGCCCGCGACGCTCAATTCATAAAGTTATCGGCTCGGCCTACTTCTTACTCATCACCATTGGACATGCGCTTGCCGAGAGCGGCGAAAACGCGTCTTCGCCCTTCACAGTGGCGAGGATCCTGAACACGTCATAGCTATCTGTGACCTCGGAAGGCTTCTTGACCTCGGCGAGATACATGTCGTGGACCATCAGATTGTCCGGACGCAGCTTGCCGTTGCGCAGGAAGGCATCGTCGAAGGTACGCCCCTGCAGATCCTTGACCACGGCGGCAGGATCCTTGGTATTCGCAGCCTCCACTGACTTGATGTAGTTCAGCGTCGAGGAATAGACACCAGCCTGCATCATGCTCGGCGGCTTGCCCATCTTGGCCGCGTAGCGCTTGGAGAAGGCACGCGTACGGTCGTCCATGTTCCAGTAGAAGCCAGACGTCACCAGCAGGCCTTGCGCGCTCTTCAATCCGACGCTTCGGATGTCATTCACGTCGATCAGGAGCGCAATCATCTTCTGATCGCCGCCCATCAAGCCGAACTCTTCCGCCTGCTTGATGGCGTTCTGCGTGTCGCTGCCGGCATTGGCGATGGCGATGACCTTGGCGCCCGACGACTTGGCCGTCAGAAGCTGCGAGGAGAAATCCGCCGTGTTGATCGGATGCGGCGCACGGCCAAGCGCCTTGCCGCCGCCCTTCACGGCAACTTCCGTCACGTCACGCTCGAGCGCTTGACCAAAGGCATAATCCGCAACAACGAAGAACCATGTGTCGCCACCGCGCTGAAGCATCGCCTTGCCGGCAACATTGGCCAAAGCGTAGGTATTGTAGGTCCACTGAATGAAGTTCGGCGAGCAGAACTTGCCGCTGAGATCCGCCGAGCCGCCGGCCGATGTGATGAACATCTTGTTGCGGTCCTTGGCGAAGGTCTGCACGGCGATGCAAACAGACGACACCGGCACATCGAGAATGACGTCGACGCCTTCCTGATCATACCATTGGCGCGCAATATTGCCGCCGACATCGGGCTTGTTGAGGTGGTCGGCCTGGATCAGCTCGATCGTCTTGCCGAGTACCTTGCCACCACATTCCTCGATCGCGAGTTGCGCTGCCGCCACCGAGCCCTGCCCGCCATTGTCAGCGAACAGGCCCGTCATGTCGGACAACACACCGAACTTCAGCGGCGTATCCGCCGTGGCACGCACGATCGCCGGTGAAAAAATGGCAGCGCTGACGCCGGTCGCACCGAGGCCAGCCAGGAACGTACGTCGCTTCATCAATAGTCCTCCCGTTTTTGGTTTTTTGGTATGAAAGTATCGTCGTCCTGTTGTGACGAAGATCATGGTGAGCCGGATGACGCTCCTTTGCTCGGCAGCTCGAATTCGAGCAGCGCAGAGCTCATTGATTTGCCGTGCGTATCCAGCGCGAGCGATCGCACGACACCGCCACCGAGCGCGCCCGTCAGCACGAAGTTCAGGGCGCCAAGCGCCGGCAATTCATAGCGCGCGACGGTGCCGGTGATGGTGTCGCCGAAATGTCGCGCGACGCGATCCGCTGTTACATGCTCGACCAAATGCGCAAAATCGTCGGCATCGAATGCGACGACGGAAATGTTGGACGTATCGCCTTTGTCGCCGCTGCGCGAATGCGCTATCTCATGGAGCTTCATAATCACGCCTCCATGAATGTGATGGATGACGTCACGACAGTTTCGGGCAACAGGGCCGAAGCGACGCCGACGATCTCGCGCGCCGATTTCCACGCGCCGCCGCCGCCGGCCGGCCCGTTGGTATAGAGCGTCTCGACCTCGTTGCCGATCTTCACGGCCTCTGCCAGCGAGTCCGTGCGCCCGGCTACGCGGATGCGGACTTCATAGGGATCGCGCCCCTCAGCCAAGGCGTCACCATGCAGCGCATTGACGCCGATCAGGTCGAACCGGCTTTCTGTCATCTTCACACCTGTCAACGTGAGACGTTCACGCACGATCTCGAGGGCAAGCCGCCCACGCGCGACGGCATTGGCGCCGGCATAGGAAATCTCGCCTTCGCCGACATAGCTGTCGAGATAGCCGACAGACGTCTTCAGCAGGCTCGTCTTGGGCGTCCCGCTGCCACCGGTGACATGGATGCGATCCGGTCCGACCTCCGCGACACGCACCTGCGAGAAATCGGCGACGACATCCGGTTGATAATACCGGGTCGGATCGTGAATTTCGTAGAGCAACTGCTCCGTCACCGTCGCACGCGTGATCTGGCCGCCCGAGCCCGCAACCTTGGTGACGACAAGATCGCCATCTTCACGCACCTCGCCGATCGGGAAACCAAGTCGCGCGAGACCCTGCACATCCTTCACACCGGGATCGGCGAAATAGCCGCCAGTGATCTGGCCCGCGCATTCCAGGAGATGGCCGACCATGGTGCCCTTGCCGAGCAGGTCCCAGTCATCCATCGCCCAGCCGAATTCATGAACCAGCGGCCCGAGAAATAGGGCCGGATCAGCCGCACGGCCGGTGATGACGACATCGGCGCCGCCGGCAAGCGCTTCGGCGATGGGGGATGCGCCTGTGTAGGCATTGGCTGAGATCACGCGGTTACCGAGCGCTTTGACGGAACCGCCTTCGTCCAGCACGACGTCGGACGCGCGCGCCTGCTCCAGCACATCGTCGCCGGTCACGGCCGCAACCTTCAACCCGATCAGACCAAGAGCCTTGGCGATGTCACGCGTCGCCTGCGCTGCCGCGACAGGATTGGCCGCGCCCATATTGGTGATGATCTTGACGCCGTTCCTCCGGCAGATCGGGAGCACCGCCTTCATGCGATCGGCAAGCAGCGGATCGAAGCCGCCCTGCGGATCCTTCAACCGGTCCTGCTGGGCAAGCGCAATGGTGCGTTCGGCGAGGCACTCGAAGACGAGATAATCGAGGTTGCCACTTTCAGCGAGTTCGATCGCCGGTTCGATCCGATCGCCCGAATAGCCGGCGCCGGATCCGATCCTGATGGTGCGCACGAGCAATTCTCCCTGGGTCAGACTTGCGTGCAATCAAATCGCGAAACCGCGACCGCTGCATGTCACCTCCCGATCTTTTCTTGCGGATACGTCACCGGCCGGAACAGGTGATCACGCGCATGTCGTTACGGGTATTGAAGCCAGAAGCCTCCCCATATTCAATTGAATTAATTCTATCCCATTGATAGAAATTCGCTATGGATGTAAATCTCAGGCAAATCAGGACATTCGTCGTCGTTGCCCAGGCCGGCAGCTTCACCCGCGCTGCAGAGCTGCTGCATCTGGCCCAGCCGACGCTGACGGTTCAGATCAGACGCCTCGAAGAGACGCTTGAGGTGAAGCTGTTTGACCGCAACACGCGCTCTGTCGAACTTACGCGGGTCGGCCGCGAACTGCTCCCGGTGTTCCAGCGCATGATCCGCGATCTCGATGCCGTGGTCGTGGACACCCGCGACATCGCCGCAAAGCGCCGGGGCGTCGTCCGGATCGCGGCGCTCCCCTCGGTCGCCGCAGGCGCCCTGCCCGAGGCCATCAAGTCGTTTCGCGAGTTGCTGCCCGGCGCATCATTCGTCCTAAAGGACGTGATCGCCAACCGTGTTCTTGATCTTGTCCGCTCGGAGGACGTTGATCTCGGCATCATGGGCGGCACCATCACCGGTCACGATGTGGAAGTGTTGCTCGAGGTGCGCGACCGCATGCATGTGGTGTTTCCGGCGAAGCACCCGATCGGCGGCATCCGCAAGGTCACCATCGACGATCTGATGAAGTATCCGCTAGTGCTGATGGACCCCGCGACCAGCGTTCGCGCCGTCGTCGACAGCGCCTTCCTGAAAGCAGGATACATCGCGCAGCCCACCTGCGAGGCGACCTATATGATGACCGCCATCGCCATGGTGCGCGCGGGGCTTGGCATCACCATCCTGCCCGGCTCCGCCCGCGAGATCGGCGCGGAGCCAGACCTTCGCTCGCGGCAGATCGACGTCGCGAATTTCTCGCGCGCTATCACCATCATCAAGAAGAGCGGCCGCACCCTGCTGCCGATCAGCGAAGCCTTTGGCGATCACCTCGCCAAATCAATCGGCGCGCAGCCATTGTTCGCGCGCCGATGATGCGCGCCAGCTACTTCATCGCCTCATAGACCGCGAAGCTGTAGGCACCTTCCGGCTTCTTGGTGATCACGGGATCCGATCCACCGGACATCAGCGTCGCGACCGTGCGATCGTAGTCCTTGACATCCAGCTTGCCATTGGCGTCGCCGAGCAGCTTGCTGACCTCGGTCATCATGCGCTTCTGGTCCTTGGCGGTCTTGGCGCCCGTGGAGTCGCCAGCCAGGATGATCTTCACGGCTTCGTCGGGATTGGCCTTGGCATAGTCCCAGCCCTTCATCGACGCCTTCACGAATTTCGCCATCTTGGCGACGAAGGCTGGATCCTTGAGGTTCTTGTCGAGCACCCAGAGACCATCCTCCAGCGTGGCGACGCCTTCGTCCTCATATTTGAACACGGTGAGCTGGCTCGGCTTGTAGCCGCCGTCAATCACCTGCCAGTATTCATTATAAGCCATGGTCGAGACGCAATCGGCCTGCTTCTGCAGCAGCGGATCTACGTTGAAGCCCTGCTTGATGATCTTGACGCCCGCCGGCGAACCGTCGGTCTTGTAGCCCAGCTTCGACATCCAGGAGAGGAACGGATATTCGTTGCCGCCATACCAGACGCCGGTGACCTTGCCCTTCAGATCGGTCGGCTTCTTGATGCCGGTTTCGGCACGGCAGGTGAGTTCGAGGCCGGACTTCTTGAAGGTCTGCGAGATATTGACCAGCGGCACGCCCTTTTCGCGCGACGCCAGTGCCGAGGGCATCCAGTCCACAACCACATCAGCACCACCACCCGCGATCACCTGCGGCGGAGCCACGTCAGGGCCACCCGGCTTGATCGTCACGTCGAGCCCGGCTTCCTTGTAGAAGCCCTTCTCCTTGGCGACGAAGTAGCCGGCGAACTGGGCCTGCGCGACCCATTTGAGCTGGATGGTGACCTTGTCCGCCGCTTGTGCGGAGCCGAGCGAGAGAGCCATCGCTGCGCCGAATGCCATGATCTTCTTCATGCTCAACTCCAAAATTGGCGAACCTGCCGAACTAGGTCCGCATGGATGGATGCCAAAACGTCGTCACGCGCTCGGCGAGCGCAACAAGTCCATAAAATGCCATTCCCGCGATCGCGGCGAGCGCGATCTCCGCCCACACCATATCAAGCGCCATGCGCCCGGCTTCGGTGGAAATCCGGAAGCCGATGCCTTGCGTCGGCGTACCGAAGAATTCTGCAACGATGGCGCCTATCAAAGCCAGTGTGGCATTGATCTTCAGCGCGTTGAAGATGAAAGGTAATGCAGCAGGCAGATACAGCTTGATGAGAGTCTGGGCATAGCTTGCGCCATAGGAGCGCATCAGGTCACGCTCGATATCACCGGCGGCCTGCAGACCTGCCAGCGCATTCACCAGCATCGGGAAGAATGTTACCAGCGCCACGACGGCGGCCTTCGACGGCCAGTCGAAGCCGAACCACATCACCATGATGGGCGCGACACCGACCAGCGGCAGTGCCGAGAAGAAGTTGCCGAGCGGCAACAGCCCTCGGCCAAGAAATTCAAAGCGATGCGCGAGGATCGCGACCAGCAATCCTGCGCCGCAGCCAATGGCATAGCCAATCAGCACGCCGCGAATGAAAGTCTGCACGAAGTCTGCCCCGAGCATCGGCAGTGATGCCATGAACTTCGCAGCAGCGGCGCTCGGCGACGGCAGCAGCACCGGCGGCACACCGGCGCCGCGCACGACAACCTCCCATAGATAGAACACCACTGCGCCGAACAGCAGCGGAATGGCGAGATCGATGATCTTCCGAAATGAGCTGTTGCCCGATTTCAGCCCGGCCAGCGCGACGACGCAGATCCAGGATGCAAGCCAGACGCCGACGACCATCATCCAGAAGCCCGATGCGGCATCGCCGGCAATCAGGGGATCGCGCAACAACATCAGCGTCATGTCTGCGGTAATGCCCGCGCCGATGAGACCGATCACGATGGCAGGGAAGCCACGAAAGCCGGCGGCGAAGCCGAATACCAGCACGATCACGCCGGTCAGCAGGAACGTCAGCGGCCGCGCCATCAATGCGGCAACAGGCACACCCGCTAGCGGCAATGGCAGCATCAGCGTGATCAGCACGCAGACCGCCGACATGATGAAGCCCAGGCGTATCTGGCGCCGGTTCATGGCCGCGCGCCCATCCGCTGCGCGACATTCCGCTCGGCATAACCAACGATCGCGATCAGGCCTGACGCGAGCACGGCGGCGGCAACAAGCGCGGACCAGATCTGGATGGTCTGGCCATAATAGGAGCCGGCCAGCAAGCGCGCGCCGATGCCGGCTTCCGCGCCGGTCGGCAATTCCGCGACGATGGCGCCGATCAGCGAGATGGTGATGGCAACCTTGAGGCTGGCAAAGAGATACGGCACGGCCGAGGGCCAGCGCAGTTTCGACAGCACCTGTCTAGATGTCGCCGACCATGTGCGCATCAGATCCATCTGCATGGGATCGGGCGAGGTAAAGCCCTTCACCATGCCTATCGTGATCGGGAAGAAACTCAAATAGGCCGAGATGATCGATTTCGGCAGCAGGCCCTGCAGGCCGATGGCGCCGAGCACTACGATGAAGATGGGCGCCAGCGCCAATATCGGCACCATCTGCGAGCAGATGATCCACGGCATCAGGCTGCGCTCCAGCACGCGGCTATGCACGATGGCCAGCGCCAGCACGATGCCGAGCAGCGCCCCGAGCGCGAAGCCGAGCAGCGTGGCCGACAGTGTCACCATGGAATGATAGACGAGGCTGCGCGGCGCCGTCGGCGCATAGCCGAACACACCATCGATGAAGGCGCCCGCCACCTGATGCGGTGCCGGCAACAGTGGCCGCTCGGCGCTCATGGTGCCTTCTAGCAATTCCATGGTCGTATAGGGTGCCTCCTCGCGCTCGAAGCCGCCGCGCACCAGCGACAGGTTCATCAAGACCGCACCGATGTACCAAACGACGATCAGCACCGCGACGATGGTCACGACCGGTGCGTTACGCGTCACAAGCGGATGCGTGCGCAATGCGGCGCGCGCGATCGGCATCGTGTTCACCGTACTACTCGTCATAGGAGTGCCCGGCGCGCAGACCCGTGCGCACGCGCTGCGCGATGGCCATGAATTCCGGTGTCTCGCGGATTTCCAGCGTACGATCGCGCGGGAAATTGCAATCTATGATATCGGTGATGCGCCCCGGCCGCGGTGACATCACCACGATCCTGCTCGAGAGAAACACCGCTTCAGGAATGGAATGCGTCACGAACAGCACAGTCTTGCGGGTCTTGGCCCACAACTGCAGCAACTGTTCGTTGAGATGATCTCTGACGATCTCGTCCAGTGCGCCGAATGGCTCGTCCATCAAGAGCAATTCCGGATCGAACGACAGCGCACGCGCGATCGAGACGCGCTGCTGCATGCCGCCCGAGAGCTGCCAGGGGAATTTCCGCTCGAAGCCGGTGAGATTGACCAGTTCCAGATAGCGCGCCGCGCGCTGTTTCTGTTCGGTCGGCGAGAAGCCCATCAATTCCAGCGGCAGCTTGAGGTTGGCCTCGATGCTGCGCCAGGGAAACAATGCGGGCGCCTGAAACACGTAGCCGTAGTTACGGCCGAGCCGCGCTTGCTCGGCGCTCATGCCATTGACAGTGACGCTGCCAGAGCTTGGCTGCTGCAGGTCCGCAATCACGCGCAACAACGTGGTCTTGCCGCAGCCGGACGGGCCAATGAAGGAGACGAACTCGCCGCCGCCGATTTGCAGATCGACATTGGATAGGGCTTCGACCTTGCCGTCGGCCGTATCGAAGGTGAGCGACACCTTGCTGACATCGACCGCAACGGGGCGTGTCACTGTGGATCGATAGATGTGAGGTTCAGCATCGGCAGTTGAGTTCATGCGCACCGGTTCGACCAGAAGGGTCACGCAGCCCGGCCAGCCCGTCAGAGCCAATGAGCCCTGCGGGACGTGGCAATATGCCGCCTATCGGGGGATGATATCGGCATTGATCGCTGCTTCAACACAATAGTGCCGGCCCCCTCCCGCCGCTCGCTGATAGTTTGCGCAAGGACAGCGGACTTATTGGGCAATTATCATCCGCCGCGCCGCATCGCCCGAACAAAAAGCGGCCGGGCATGGCCCGGCCGCTGCAATCGTCATCAATAAAAATGAGATCAGGACGCTCTAGCGGTCTTGTTCTTCGAGTTGCGCTGGAAGAACAGCGCCTGGCTAGCCACGGCCGAGACCATCGCAGACTGGAACGGCTTCGAGATCAGGAAGGCCGGCTCCGGACGTTCGCCGGTCAGGAAACGCTCCGGATAGGCGGTGATGAAAACCACCGGCACTTCGAAGATGCGCAGCAATTCGTTCACCGCGTCGAGACCCGAGCTGCCATCGGCGAGCTGGATATCGGCGAGGATCAGGCCGGGCTTCTTGTTCTTTGCGAGCGCCACCGCATCCGCATGGGTGCGGGCAACGCCGATGACGTTATGACCGAGATTCTTCACGAGGCTTTCGAGATCCATCGCGATGAAGGTTTCGTCCTCGATGATGAGAACGTCGGTGGCGATCTCAGCGGCCATTTCGCGGCCGGCCGTGTCGGCCAGCGTACGCACTTCCGCGACGTCAGCGTCGAGCACAAAGGCGACTTCCTCTTCCGAGAACCCTTCGAGCGACAGCAACAGGAAGGCCTGTCGTGGCAGCGGGGTGATGTTGGAAATTCGCTTCTCGGAGGCGGCCTGCAGCGGCGCGACATCCGGATTGTCATTCAAGGCGACAGAGTTCCAAATCTGGGTAAACAGGCGAAACAAGCCGGCACGGGCTCCGTGTTGCTCGTCAAGCAGCGACTGGTCCTGCAGCAACGCTTCCAGCATGGCGCCTACATAGGCATCGCCTGAAGCCTGGTTACCCGTGAGGGCTCGGGCATAGCGCCGCAACAGCGGTAAATGTTCAGCTACGAGCTGTGATCGGGACATCCCCACTCCATCCTGTTCTAAATCAAAGTCCAAGGGTACCAGAATACAACTGGCTCCTTCGATGTGCGTGTCTACGTCCCAGTCGGACAAAAGTTCCACCAAGTCGGAACTTTCCGCCGCGCTCCGCATTAGATCGCCGACAGACGCCGCAAAGGCTTCAAAAATCAAGAAAAATTCTCAAATTCCAGGGACATGTCTTCTGGGGAATGTGGAACGGGTCATGAAAGATGTGAAGCCAAAGGGCGGATTAAACGCCGAAATCCAGTCACGGATCGGGCATCAGTTGCGCGCCATGTACGACGATGTTGTGCGGCAGGGCGTGCCGGATCGATTTGCGGAGCTGATCCGCAAGCTGGACGGGGCTGAGGCTCAAGCCCAGATCGCTGGCGATCCCGGTAAAAATGAAGGAGGGGAATAATGCCTCTCACAGATTCACTCCGCGACGACATTCTGGCGTCGGTGCCTAGCCTGCGCGCCTTCGCGATCTCGCTCTCCGGCAACGGCGACCGGGCCGATGACCTCGTACAGGAAACGCTGTTGCGCGCGCTCGCCAATATCGACTCCTTCCAGGTCGGCTCGAACCTGCCTGCGTGGTTGTTCACCATTCTGCGCAACCTGTTCCGGTCGGACTATCGCAAGCGGCGGCGCGAAGTTGAGGATGCGGATGGCAGCTACGCCAAGACTCTGAAGACCCAGCCGGCACAAAACGCCCATCTGGAATTCGAAGAGTTTCGCGCGGCACTCGAGAAGCTTCCGCAGGATCAGCGCGAAGCGCTTATTCTCGTCGGTGCATCGGGCTTCTCCTATGAGGACGCGGCCACGATCTGCGGCTGCGCCGTCGGCACCATCAAGAGCCGCGTGAACCGCG
This sequence comes from Tardiphaga sp. 813_E8_N1_3, assembly GCF_051811025.1. NCBI lineage: Bacteria > Pseudomonadati > Pseudomonadota > Alphaproteobacteria > Hyphomicrobiales > Nitrobacteraceae > Tardiphaga > Tardiphaga sp. 813_E8_N1_3. The sequence continues at coordinate 1,192,406 of NZ_JBPWQE010000001.1, read as the reverse complement.
CACGCTCGAAGCTCAGCGCTCTTCTCTATGTGGATGGCGCGGAAGATTTCGGCCCGGACGATACCGTCCGCGCAGTGATCGGCGGATCGGGCGGTTAGGTCGATCCATTCAACTCAGACAAGAAAAAGCGGCCGTTTCGGTGGCCGCTTTTTTGGTACGAGTTAGTACGACTGCATCAGCAGCACGCCGCGCCGCTTCCCGCAATTAGGGACGAGGGGCGCCGCACCATCTTTCCGCCACACAGAAAGCGCCCCTCGCGATCACATCGCGAGGGGATTTCTGTTGATGCATATGCCATTAACGTCTCGCGATGAACGACCGCGAGGACCATACTGGAATGATCACGTTTCGACACGCCACCCTACCCTTGGCCGCCGCACTGAGCCTCGCTTGTGCTGGCCATGCCCTCGCGCAGAAGCAATACGATCCCGGCGCATCCGACACCGAGATCAAGATAGGCAACATCATGCCCTATAGCGGGCCGGCTTCGGCCTATGGCATCGCGGGCATCATCGAGGCCGCCTATTTCCGTATGATCAACGATCAGGGCGGCATCAACGGCCGCAAGATCAGTTTCATCAGCTATGACGACGCCTACAACCCGTCCAAGGCGGTCGAGCAGGCCCGCAAGCTGGTAGAATCAGACGAGGTGCTCGTGGTGTTCAATCCGCTGGGCACACCGTCCAACGCGGCGATCCAGAAATATCTCAACATCAAAAAGGTGCCGCAACTGTTCGTAGCTGCCGGCGCGTCCTATTTCGGCAATCACAAAGCGTTCCCATGGACCATGGCATGGCAGCCGCCCTATGAGAGCGAAGGCCGCATCTATGCGAAATATCTGCTGAAGGAAAAGCCCGACGCGAAGATCGCGGTGCTCTATCAGAATGACGATCTCGGCAAGGACGTGCTGAAGGGCCTGAAGGACGGTCTCGGCGACAAGGCCGCGAGCATGCTGGTCGCCGCCGAAAGCTATGAGGTCACCGAACCGACCATCGACTCCCACATCATCAATCTGAAAGCCTCCGGCGCCGATACTTTCATCAGCGTCACAACACCGAAGTCGGCGGTCCAGAGCATCCGCAAAGTCTCTGAACTCGGCTGGAAGCCGCTCTACATCCAGGGCTACGCCAGCGCATCGATCAGCTCCGTGCTGAAGCCGGCCGGACAAGACATCTCCCAAGGCATCCTGTCGGCCTATTACGCCAAGGACGGCTCCGACCCGCAATGGGACAACGACCCCGGCATGCAGCGCTTCTATGCATTCCTGGCCAAATACGCGCCGGATGCTCGCCGCAATGACATCTCGGTAGTCTACGGCTATGGCGCGGCGCAGACCATGGTTCAGGTGCTGAAGCAGGCAGGCGACGATCTCACCCGTGCCAATGTGATGAAGCAAGCTGCTAGCCTGAAGGACTTCGCGCCCGACACAATGCTGCCGGGCGTCAAGCTCAACACGTCCGCGACTGATTTCTACCCGATCGAACAGTTGCAGATGATGCGCTTCAAGGGCGACAAATGGGAGCTATTTGGCCCTGTGATCTCGGGCGAGATCAGCCGCTGAATTATACCGGGGGACGGCATATCCATTGCCCAATAAAGCAGCCCTTCGCGGTGTCATCGCGAGGGGCTTTTTGTTGCCGCATACACGCGAACGGTGTTCAATCCCGCCGGAGCCGCAAAGGCCCGCAAAACAAGACGAATAAAAATCAGGGAGTTCTGAAATGCCTTCGATCCGATCGCGCGCACTGACTTTGTCGGTTGCCGCGGCCCTCAGCGTCGCAGCCAGCGGCAGCGCGCTGGCCCAGAAGAAATACGACACCGGCGCCACTGACACCGAAATCAAGATCGGCAATATTATGCCGTATAGCGGCCCTGCCTCGTCCTACGGACTGATCGGCAAGACCGAAACCGCCTATTTCAAAATGATCAATGACCAGGGCGGCATCAACGGCCGCAAGATCAATTTCATCAGCTACGACGACGCCTATTCGCCGCCCAAGGCGGTCGAACAGGCCCGCAAGCTGGTCGAAAGCGACGAGGCACTGTTCATCTTCAATTCGCTCGGCACGCCGTCGAATACAGCGTTCCAGAAATACATGAATGCCAAGAAGGTGCCGCAGCTCTTCGTCGCCACCGGCGCCAGCAAGTGGAACGATCCGAAGCACTTCCCGTGGACGATGGGCTGGCAGCCGAGCTACGCCGTCGAGGCGCAGATCTACGCAAAATACCTGATGAAGGAAAAGCCGGACGCCAAGGTCGCGGTGATCTATCAGAACGACGATTTCGGCAAGGACTACCAGAAGGCGTTCAAAGAAGCGCTGGGTGCCAAGGCCGCCACGATGCTCGTCACCGAAGAGAGCTATGAGATTTCGGAGCCGACCATCGATTCCCACATCGTGAAGGTGAAGTCGCTCAATCCCGATGTCGTCGTCCATTTCGTGACGCCGAAATTCGCAGCCCAGGGCATCAAGAAGATCGGTGAACTCGGCTGGAAGCCGCTGCAGCTCGTCACCAATGTCAGCGTCTCCGTCGGCGCCGTGATGCAGCCCGCCGGCTTCGACAATGCGCAGGGCGTCCTGTCCGCCGACTATCGCAAGGACGGCGCTGACTCGCAGTGGAAGGACGACCCGGGCATGAAGAAATGGTCGGCCTTCATCGACAAATACATGCCGGGCGCCGACCGCACCGACAACAGCCTCGTCTACGGTTATGGCGCCGCGCAGACGCTGGTGAAGGTGCTGGAGATGTGCGGCGACAACCTGTCCCGCGAGAATGTCATGAAGCAAGCCGCAAGTCTGAAGGACTTCGCGCCAGATACGCTGCTGCCGGGCATCACCATCTCCACCTCGGCCACCGACTATGCGCCGATCGCGCAGTTGCGGATGATGCGTTTCAAAGGCGACAAGTGGGAGCTGTTCGGCGACGTGATCAATGCCGACACGACTGCGGCGGACTAGTACCGCAGCACTTTGCACTGCACCACTGAAACAACGGAGCCCCTGCGATTTGGTCGCAGGGGCTTATTCTTGTGACTGGCGCATCAGGGGTATTCAATGCGGACAGGAGTCGCAGAACTCCAACAAAGACCTGGGAAGAAATGATCACGGAGATCCATGATGCTCGCACGATCCATGCGCCTTGCAGCACTGCCTGCTGCTATGGCGCTTCTGGCCGCCAGTGTGTCCAGCGCGCTCGCGCAGAAGAAATACGACACCGGCGCCACCGATACTGAAATCAAGATCGGCAACATCATCCCTTATAGCGGCCCGGCATCTGCCTATGGAACGATCGGCAAGACCGAGACCGCCTATTTCAACATGATCAACGCACAGGGCGGCATCAACGGACGCAAGATCAACTTCATCAGTTACGACGACGCCTATTCGCCGCCGAAAGCCGTGGAGCAGGTGCGAAGGCTGGTCGAATCCGACGAGGTGCTGGTGGTCTTCAATCCACTCGGCACGCCGTCCAATACCGCGATCCAGAAATATCTGAACGGCAAGAAAGTGCCGCAGCTCTTCGTCGCCACCGGCGCCACCAAATGGAACGATCCAAAGAACTTCCCCTGGACGATCGGCTGGCAACCCTCCTATCAGAGCGAAGCACAGATTTATGCGAAGTACCTTCTGAAGGAGAAGCCGAACGCGAAAATCGGCGTGCTTTACCAGAACGACGATTTCGGCAAGGACTATCTGAAGGGCTTCAAGGACGGCCTCGGCGACAAGGCAGCATCGATGATCACCATCGAGGATAGCTACGAGATCGCCGAACCGACCATTGACACCCATGTGGTGAAGCTGAAAGCTGCGAACCCCGACGTGCTGATGATCTTCACGACGCCAAAATTCGCGGCGCAGACTATCAAGAAGACCGCCGAGCTTGGCTGGAAGCCGTTGCAGATTCTCGCCAATGTCAGCGTCTCCGTGGGAGCGGTGATGCAGCCCGCCGGCTTCGACAATGGGCAAGGCGTGCTGTCGGCCTCCTACACCAAGGACGGCACCGACTCCCAGTGGAAGGACGATCCCGGCATGAAGAAGTGGAACGCGTTCCTCGACAAATACATGCCGGACGCCAACAAGGCGGATTCGAGCACGGTCTATGGCTACGGTGCAGCGCAGACGCTGGTCAAGGTGCTGCAGATGTGCGGAGACGACCTGACCCGGGCGAATGTCATGAAGCAGACCGCCAGCCTGAAGGACTTTATCCCCGACACACTGCTGCCGGGCATCACCATCAATACCTCGCCCACCGATTTCGCCCCGATCTCGCAATTGCAGATGCAGCGTTTCAAGGGCGACAAGTGGGAGCGCTTCGGCGAGATCTTCAGCGCCGACGCCGTCACGCAATAACTCTGCAGCTCTGCTGCATCAGCGAACACGAATTATACCGCCCTCGCGATCATGTCGCGGGGGCTTTTTCTTGCTGCGACATGCCGGCGGGTGTTGAATGCTCTCAGGAGCCGCAGAGCTCCACGTCAAGAAACGTGACACATCACAATTGATCAGGGAGATCAGAAATGCCCGCAATGCACTTGCGTTTGGCCGCGTTTCCAGCCGCCTATTTGGCTGGCTTGGCTTTACTTGCTGCGTCCGCTACCGGCGCGCTCGCCCAGAAAAAATACGACACCGGTGCCTCGGACACGGAAATCAAGATCGGAAACATCATGCCCTATAGCGGACCCGCCTCCGCCTATGGCGTGATCGGAAAAACCGAGGAAGCCTACTTCAAGAAGATCAATGCCGCTGGCGGCATCAACGGTCGCAAGATCAACTTCATCAGTTATGACGATGCCTATTCACCGCCAAAGACCGTCGAGCAGGCGCGCAAGCTGGTGGAATCGGACGAAGTTCTGCTGGTGTTCAACTCGCTTGGCACACCGCCGAACTCGGCGATCCAGAAATACATGAACAGCAAGAAGGTACCGCAACTGTTCGTGGCCACCGGCGCCACGAAGTGGAACGACCCGAAGGACTTCCCCTGGACCATGGGCTGGCAGCCCAACTACCAGAGCGAGACACAGATCTATGCGAAATATCTTTTGAAGGAAAAGCCCGGCGCGAAGATCGCCGTGCTTTACCAGAACGATGACTACGGCAAGGACTATCTCAAAGGTCTGAAGGACGGCCTTGGTGCGAAGGCCGCTTCGATGATCGTGGTGGAGGAGAGCTACGAGACCTCCGAGCCGACCATCGACAATCATATCGTCAAGCTGAAGTCGTTGAACGCCGACGTGTTCGTCAACATCACGACGCCGAAATTTGCGGCTCAGGCAATCAAGAAGGCCGCCGAGATCGGCTGGAAACCGATGCATTTCCTCAACAACGTATCCAACTCGATCGGCAGTGTGATGAAGCCGGCCGGCTTCGAAAACTCGCAGGACATTATTTCCGCGGCGTATCTGAAGGATGTCGCGGACACCCAGTGGAACAACGACCCCGGCATGAAGGAATTTCTCGCCTTCCTCGACAAGGATTTTCCGGAAGGCAACAAACTCGATGGATTGATCGTCACCGGTTACGGGGTCGCCCAGACGCTGGTCGAGGTTCTCAAGAAGTGCGGTGACAACTTGACCCGCGAAAACGTCATGAAGCAGGCGGCTAGCCTGAAGGACTTCCGAACTGAGGTGCTGCTGCCCGGCATCAAGATCAACACATCTTCGACCGACTTTGCACCGATCAGCCAGCTTCAGCTGATGCGTTTCAAGGGCGACAAATGGGAGCTGTTCGGCGAGGTCATTAGCGCTGATGTGGGCGGCTGACCGCCCTCATTCCACATAACGGAAAATAATAAGGCCCGCGCCAAAACAGCGCGGGCCTTGTTGCGTTTTTGGTCGCTTTCCATTTGAGCCATTGTGCAATCGCGGTATGACTATCTCGCAGGCGCAAAAGAGCCTGCAGAACAAGAAAATCTCGCCTTGGAAGCAAGGGAAGGAACTCAAATGTCTGCCACGTCCGCGCGGCTATTGTCGCTCTCGGCCGCCGCCATGTTGCTCGCCGTCTCCTCAACCCACGTCCTCGCCCAAAAGAAATACGACACCGGCGCCAGCGACACCGAAATCAAGCTCGGCAATATCGTGCCCTATAGCGGACCAGCTTCGGCCTATGGCGCGGTGGGCAAGGCGCAGGCAGGCTATTTCAAGATGATCAACGATCAGGGCGGCATCAACGGCCGCAAGATCAACTACATCAGCTATGATGACGCCTATTCGCCGCCGAAGGCTGTTGAGCAGACCCGCAAACTGGTCGAGTCCGACGAAGTGCTCTTGATGTTCTCGGCGCTCGGCACGCCATCAAACACCGCGATCCAGAAATATCTCAACGCCAAGAAGGTGCCGCAACTGTTCCTCGCCACCGGAGCCACCAAATGGGCGGACCCGAAGAACTTCCCGTGGACCATGGGCTGGCTGCCGAGCTACCAGAGCGAAGGTCGCATCTATGCCAAGTACCTCTTGAAGGAAAAGGCCGGCGCCAAGATCGGCGTGCTCTATCAGAACGACGACTTCGGCAAGGACTACCTGAAGGGCGTCAAGGACGGCCTCGGCGACAAGGCTTCCGCCATCATCATCGAGGAAAGTTATGAGCTCACCGAACCGACCGTGGATTCCCACATCGTCAAGATGAAGTCGCTCAATCCCGACGTGGTCATCATCTTCGCGACACCGAAGTTTGCTGCGCAGACGATCAAGAAGATCGCCGAACTCGCTTGGAAGCCGACCATGATTGTGCCCGGCGTCAGCGTCTCGATCGGCCAGGTGCTGCGTCCCGCGGGCTTCGAGAACGCCCAGGGCCTGCTGTCCGCGCATTACTCCAAGGACGCCACCGACCCGCAGTGGAAGGACGATCCGGGCATCAAGGCCTATCGCGAATTCCTCGCCAAATACGTGCCCGACGGCAACCCGTCGGATTCGTCGCTGATGTCCGGCTACAACATCGCCGAGACCATGGCGATCCTGCTCAAGCAGTGCGGCGACGATCTCACCCGCGCCAATGTGATGAAGCAGGCGGCGAACCTCAAGGACGTGCAGCAATCGACGCTGCTGCCCGGCGTGAAGGTCAACACCTCGCCAACCGACTTCTCGCCCATTGAGCAGATGCAGCTGATGCGTTTCGAAGGCGAGAACTGGAAGCTATTCGGCGACGTGCTGACCGGCGAACTCGGCGCGGGCGGCTAATCTTCTTTCCCCTCCCCCATCGTGGGGGAGGGTGGATCGAACACGCGAAGCGGGTTCGAGACGGGAGAGGATGCGGCGCAGCTCCGGCGCCACCCCTCTCCCGCCTTCGCTTCGCCATAACCGATGCATTGCATCGGCGTCTCTTTTTGAAAGAACGGCGGCCGGAGGCCGCCTGGGCACCCTCTCGCCCGGCGCGCAGCTGAGGGAGAGGGGAAGAAAGCCCATCTTGCCGTCCCTGCCGTAGAGCGGCATAACCCCGGGCATGACCGACAAACGCCCCCTGCTCCGCGCAATTTTCGATGCCGCAGTTGCTGCGGCGCATCCTGATGTCATCCTTAGCGCCCATCTGCCGGCGCCGCCGAAGGGCCGCATCATCTGCCTCGCCGCCGGCAAGGGCGCCGCGGCCATGGCCGCCGCCGCCGAGGCGCATTATCTCGACACGCTGAAATTCGATCCCGCGCGCCTTACCGGCATCGCTACCACCCGCCATGGCCACGGCGTACCGACCCGGCGCATCCGCGTGGTCGAGGCCGGCCATCCCGTCCCCGACGAAGCGGGCCTCAAAGGTGCCGACGACAGCCTCAAGCTCGCGGCGGAAGCCGCTGCCGACGACCTGCTGCTGGTGCTGATTTCCGGTGGCGGCTCAGCCAACTGGACCGCGCCGGTGGCGGGCATCACCTTCCAGCAGAAGCAGCAGCTCAACCGCGCGCTACTGCGCTCCGGCGCAGTGATCGGCGAGATCAATACCGTGCGCAAGCATCTGTCGCGCATCAAGGGCGGCCGTCTCGCCCGCGCCGGGCAGAAGGCCGAGATCGTCACGCTTGCGATTTCCGACGTGCCGCATGACGATCCGGCGGTGATCGCATCGGGACCGACGGTGCCGGATACAACAACGCTGGCCGATGCCCGTGCCATCATCGCGAAATTCAATCTCGCCATCGACGACGCGGTACGGGCGGCGCTTGACGACAGCGCCAATGAAAGCGTGAAGCCGAACGACCCGGCATTCGCACGTGCGCGTTTCGAGCTGATCGCCCGGCCGCGCGAGTCGCTCGATGCCGCGATCAAGATTGCCAGGGACGCAGGTTACGAGATCATCGATCTCGGTGCCGACCTCGAAGGCGAAGCCCGCGAGGTTGCCGCTGACCATGCGAAGCTCGCATTAAAGGCCAGGGCCGACGGCAAGAAACTCGCGATCCTCTCGGGTGGCGAATTGACGGTGACCGTGACCGGCAATGGCCGCGGCGGCCCGAACCAGGAATACGCGCTGGCGCTCGCGGATGCTTTCAAGGACACCAGCGGCATCGTCGCGCTCGCCGGTGACACCGACGGCGCCGATGGCGGCGCCGGCAGTGCCAGCGATCCCGCCGGCGCGGTCATCGATGCACGTACATTCGAGGCAATGCGCGCGCAGAATCTGGATGCGAAGGCAACGCTGGCGAATAACGACGCGACGACGTTCTTCACCGCGACAGGCGATCTGCTGCAGACTGGGCCGACGCTGACCAATGTGAATGATGTCAGGGTAATTTTAGTGGATTGAGCTACACCGTCATTCCGGGGCGCGGGCGCCACTTGGCACTCGCGAACCTGGAATCCCGGAGTGATGAACATGTCGAGATTCAGGGCTCGCGCTCTCGGCTGCGCCGAGATCGCGCCCCGGAATGACAATTAGAACTCCCGAGCGATCTTCGCCATCATCCCGAGCAGCGCCTTGTGCTCGGCCGGCCCCAGCACCTCGATCAATCGGGCTTCATGCCGCGTCGCCACCAGCTTCTTGGCGCGGGTGAGCGTGGCGCGGCCCTTATCGGTGAGCATCAAGACATGGGAACGGCGATCGCTCGGCGAGCGCATCCGCGTCAGCAAGTCGCGGCTCTCCAGAGCGTCGAGCAGCGAAACGAAATTTGGACGGAGAATGCCGAGCGTATTGGCGATTTCGGTCTGGTTGCGGCCAGGGTTCTTGTCCAGCAACAGCAGCACCGAGAACTGCGCCGGCGTCAGCTGCAGCGGCGCCATGCAGCGCAGGAAGTCTTCGAACACCTTCAACTGCGCGCGCTTCAGCGAATAGCCCAACAGTTCGGAGAGTTCGCCGAGTTGCAGCGCACCACCCTCCTCATCGAACCCGACGAGCGCGACTTGCTTGGCTTGATCCTGAGACGACGTCTTTGAAACAGTCATTGCTCGCTTTCCGCGGTAGCCGGCAGCTTGAATGAAACACCCGATCGAAGTGCGACGGGCCTTGAGATTATGTTCGATAATCGTTATGAGATATATCAAATAGACGGCGGGTTTCAACCGCCATTGTTGATCGTCCCGCGCCTGTGGTATCCGGCGCAGACAGTGTGGGGGAGCGCGCGGCTTTGAATACGACGATTTTGCTGTTCCTTTTGCAGGACGGCATCACCAATGGCGCGATTTATGCGCTGCTAGGGCTGGCCCTGGTGCTGGTCTTTGCGGTTACACGCATCATCCTGATCCCCCAGGGCGAATTCATCACCTTTGGCGCGCTGACCTATGCCAGCCTCTCGGCCGGCCAGATGCCGGGCACCATCAAGCTCGCCGTCGCCATGGGCGTCGTGGCCTTTGCCTTCGATCTCTTCACCTTCCGCAAGGCACTCCATGCCAAGCGCGTACTGCGCTCAATTGCAGTCAATATCGTGTTCCCGCTGGCGATTTGGGGCGTGATGTGGGCGCTGGGTGGACGGCCGGGGAATATTGCCCTCAACATCGCGCTGTCGCTGCTGATCGTCGCCGCCATCGGCCTTTATCTCTATCGCATCGCGTTCCAGCCGATTGCCCACACCTCGGTGCTGGTGCTGCTGATCGCCTCGGTGGGCTGCCACCTGGCGCTGCAGGGCTTCGGCCTCGTCTTCTTTGGCGCCGAAGGTCAGCGCGGCCCGGCGATCTCCTCTGATGCCATCACCATCGGCGCGCTGCGCTTCACCGGCCAGAGCATCGCCGTCTATGGCATCACCATCGCGCTGATCGTCGGGTTGTGGCTGTTCTTTGGCTACACACTTTATGGCAAAGCGCTGCGCGCCACGGCGGTGAACCGCCTCGGCGCCCGCCTCGCCGGCATCCGCACCTCACTGTCGGGTCAGATCGCGTTCCTGCTGGCCTCGGTCATCGGCGCCATCTCAGGCATTCTGATCGTCCCGATCACCACGCTCTATTACGACACCGGCTTCCTGATCGGCCTGAAGGGCTTCATCGCCGCGATCATCGGCGGCCTTGTCAGCTATCCGCTGACGGCTGCCGCCGCAATCCTGGTCGGCTGCGTCGAGGCATTCTCGTCCTTCTATGCGAGCAACTACAAGGAGGTCATCGTCTTCACGCTGATCCTTCCGGTTCTGGTGCTGCGCTCGCTCGCCGCGCCCGCAGTCGAAGAAGAGAAGGATTAAGCGCCATGCAACAGCGTCTCCTTCCCATTCTCGTCTTCGCGCTGGTAATGGCCGCGATCCCGTTCGTGCCCGGCGTGCCTCCATTCTGGATCGTGCTGCTCGACAATATCGGCCTCGCCGCGCTCGTCGCCATGGGCCTCGTGCTGCTCACCGGCGTCGGCGGCCTGACCTCATTCGGCCAAGCGGCGTTCTGCGGTTTCGGCGCTTATACGACGGCCTATCTCACCACCGCCTACGGCATGTCGCCGTGGCTGACGCTGCCGATGTCGCTGATCGTCTCAGGCCTCGCCGCGGTGCTGCTCGGCATCATCACCATGCGTCTGTCGGGCCATTATCTTCCGCTCGGCACCATTGCCTGGGGCATCAGCCTCTTTTACCTGTTCAGCAAGCTGGAATTCCTCGGACGTAACGACGGCATCTCGGGCATCCCTCCGCTGTCGATCGGAACGTGGAAGATGCTGGATCCCGGCTCGATCTATTTCCCGATCTGGATCGCGGTCATCATCTGCGCGCTGCTGTCGATGAACCTTCTGGACTCGCGCACCGGCCGCGCCATCCGCGCGCTGCGCCGTGGCCATATCGCGGCCGAAGCCTTCGGCGTGCAGACGGCGCGTGCGAAGCTTCTGGTCTTCATCTACGCAGCAGTTCTCGCCGGCCTGTCCGGCTGGCTCTATGCGCATTTCCAGCGCGCGGCGAATCCGACGCCATTCGGACCGCATCTCGGCATCGAATATCTATTCATCGCGGTAGTCGGCGGCGCCGGCTATGTCTGGGGCGGTGTGCTCGGTGCGGCCGTGGTCGTGATCCTCAAGGAAGTACTGCAAAGCTATCTGCCGCTGATCTTCGGCGGCGGCGGCCAGCTCGAAACCATCGTGTTCGGCATCCTACTCGTCGCGCTGCTCCAGCTCGCGCCGACCGGCATGTGGCCGTGGCTGACCGCGTGGCTGCCGTCTGGCGACAGCCGCAAGCGCCCCGCGCCAGCCGATGCACTGCCCGCCCGCAATGACCACCGTCCGGATACCGGCGTATTGCTGCAGGTCGACAAGGCACGCAAGCAGTTCGGCGGCGTCGTCGCCGTCAACGACGTGTCGTTCAATGTGCAGGCGCGCGAGATCGTCGCTTTGATCGGCCCCAACGGCGCCGGCAAGAGCACGACCTTCAACCTCATCACCGGCGTACTGGCCGCGACCGCCGGCAAGGTCGTAGTACTCGGCAAGAGTGTGTCCGGCGCGCCGCCGCAGGAGATTGTCAAGCTCGGCATTGCCCGTACCTTCCAGCATGTGAAGCTGGTGCCCGACATGACCGTGCTGGAAAACGTCGCCCTTGGCGCGCATCTGCGTGGACGTTCGGGTGCCATCGCCAGCATGCTGCGGCTCGACCGCGCCGACGAAGCCAAGCTGCTGGCGGAAGCCGCCAAGCAGATCGAACGCGTCGGCCTCGGCGACCAGATGAACCAACTCGCAGGATCCCTGTCTCTCGGCCAGCAGCGCATCGTCGAGATCGCCCGCGCACTCTGCGTCGATCCGATGCTGCTGCTGCTCGACGAGCCCGCGGCCGGCCTGCGCCACATGGAGAAGCAGCAGCTCGCAGCGCTCCTGCGCCAACTCCGCGACGGCGGCATGTCGGTACTGCTGGTCGAACACGACATGGGCTTCGTGATGAATCTCGCCAACCGCATCGTGGTGCTCGATTTCGGCACCAAGATCGCCGAGGGCACACCCGCTGACATCAAGACCAACCCCGACGTCATCAAGGCCTATCTGGGAGCGGTCGCATGAGCGCGTTATTGACGGTTACCGATGCGCATGTCGCCTATGGCAAGGTAGAGGCGGTCCGTGCGGTCAATCTCGAGGTTCGCGAAGGCGAGATCGTCACCATCATCGGCGCCAATGGTGCCGGCAAGACGACATTGCTGAATGCGACGATGGGAATCCTGCCGCTGAAAGGCGGCGTGACATTCGCGGGACAGGATCTATCCAAACTCGATATCGAGGATCGTGTCGCCGCTGGCCTGAGCCTCGTCCCCGAACATCGCGAATTGTTCGCCACCATGAATGTGGAAGACAATCTGCTTCTCGGCGCCTTCCGCATCGACAAGGCAACGGCTGCGCGTTCGTTCGAGCGAGTCTACACGCTATTTCCGCGCCTCAAGGAACGTCGCAAGCAGCTAGCCGGCACGATGTCCGGCGGCGAACAGCAGATGCTCGCCATGGGTCGTGCGCTGATGGGAGCGCCGAAGCTGCTGATGCTCGACGAGCCGAGCCTCGGCCTCGCCCCGATCATCGTCGCCGACATCTTCCGCATCGTCAGCGAGCTCAGGGCAGCCGGCGTCTCGGTGCTGCTGGTCGAGCAGAATGCGCAGGCGGCACTGAAGATCGCTGACCGCGCTTATGTGATGGAGCTTGGCGAGTTCATCCTCGACGGAAACGCCAGCGACATCGCCAGCAACCAGCGCGTGGTCGCGAGCTATCTTGGCTTTCAGCACGAAGGCGAGAGCGCGATCTAAGCGCATCAGTCCGCAACAAACGCTGCCATGCCCGGGCTTGACCCGGGCATCCATTTTTATGGCTCATCTCGGAAAGCAAGGTGGATGGCCGGGTCAAGCCCGGCCATGACAGTTGAGAGGTCCGTTTATCAAACAAAAAGCCGGCAGTCTTACGACCGCCGGCTTTCGTTGAGCTGCGCTCCGCCTCACTTCGCCGGAACGTATTTCCCGTCCTTCACAGTCAGCAAAATTCGCGAGCGATCGTCGACGCCGTTGCGGTCTTTTTCGGTGTAGTTGTAGACGCCCTGGGTGGCCGCGATTTCCTTCTCGCTCATCAGCGCCTGGCGGATGGCTTCGCGGAATTCCGGGGTACCGGGCTTGGCGGTCTTCAGCGCCACGGGCACGACGCGCTTCAGTACTTCGAACACGTCATAGGCGTGACCGGCGAACTGGCTGCGGCTATTGGCGCCGTATTTCGCTTCATAGGCCGCGTTGAGTTCGAGGCCGGGCTTCTTGGTCAGCGCCGTGTCCGGCTGACCTTCCGGATACATCACGGGTCCAGCGGCCATCAGCACGCCTTCCGCAGACTTGCCGGCGATGCGGATGAAATCGCTCGAGGCGGCGCCATGGGTCTGGTAGATCAGCCCCTTGTAGCCGCGGTCACGCAGCTCGGACTGCGGCATGCCGGCGCCAGTACCGGCGGCGCCGATCAGGATCGCATCGGGATTTGCTGCGATCAGCTTCAGCGCCTGACCGGTGATCGAGGTATCCGGGCGCGCAAAACGCTCGTCGTCGACGATGGCCATGCCCATCACTGATGTCTGGGCCTTGAGGTCATTGAACCACAGGTCGCCATAGCTGTCTGAGTAACCGACATAGCCGATGGTCTTCACGCCATAGGCCTTCATGTGATCGTACATGACCTTGCCGACAATCTCGACCGGTTGCGGCATATCTACCGACCACTTCACACGCGCCGGCGTGAACGGCATCGGCGACAGGCTGAAATGCGGCACGCCGGCTTCGTTGGCGACCGCCGACATGGCGATCGAGGACGGTACGATCGACGAGCCGACCATGATGTCGGCCTTCGATTCCGACACGAACCGGCGCGCATTGGTGGTGGCGATGGACGGATCGCCGCCATCGTCGAGCACAATCAGCTTCAATGGCACGCCGCCGATGTCCTTCGGCACGAATTCCAGCGCGTTGCGCTCAGGCACGCCCAACGCGGCGGCAGGGCCGGTGGTGGAGATGCTGATGCCGACAGTGATCTCGGCGGTCTGGGTTTCGGCGGGGGTGGCAATCGCCAGCGAGACGGCAACAGCCGCGATCGCCAGATGAAGCTTGGACATGTCGTATCTTTCTCGTGTGGAAGCGGAGAGCGCCGAAAGCGGCAGCGATACCGGCAGACATGGCGCTGGTTGTGACCGCGCGAAGGCTCGCGCGCAGCAAAAAGCCGACCCTCTGGCGAGGGCCGGCCTTGTTATCGAAAAATGCCGGGGAAGCAAAGGCGCTTAGCGCCCCTGCCCTCTGTCAGATCTGCATTACTGGGCGAGAACGTATTTCCCGTCCTTCACCGTCAGCAGGATGCGCGAGCGCTCATCAAGGCCGTAACGATCCTTTTCAGTGAAGTTGTAGACGCCCTGGGTGGCGGCAATCTCACGCTCGGTGAGCAGCGCTTGGCGGATCGCCTCGCGGAACTCGGGGGTACCGGGCTTTGCGGTCTTTAGCGCCGTCGGAACCACCCGCTTGAGCACCTCGAAAGCGTCGTAGGAATGACCGGCGAACTGGCTGCGGCTGTTGGGACCGTATTTGGCCTCATAGGCGGTGTTGAGCGTCATGCCGGGCTTCTTGGTCAGCGCGGTGTCGGCCTGACCTTCCGGATACATCACCGGGCCGGAGGCCATCAGCACGCCTTCGGCGGCTTTGCCGGCGATGCGGATGAAGTCCATCGAGGCTGCGCCATGGGTCTGGTAGATCAGGCCCTTGTAGCCCTTGTCGCGCAGTTCGGTCTGCGGCAGCGCTGCCGCGGTGCCGGAGGCACCGACCAGGATCGCGTCAGGATTAGCGGCAATCAGCTTCAGCACCTGGCCAGTGACCGACGTATCCGGACGGGCAAAACGCTCTTCGGCCGCGATATTGATGCCCATCGGCACTGCCTGGTTCTTGAGATCGTTGAACCACAGATCGCCATAGCTATCCGAATAGCCAATATAGCCGATGGTCTTGATGCCCTTGGACTTCATGTGGTCGTACATCACCTTGCCGACAATCGGCACCGGCTGCGGCATGGCCACCGACCACTTGGCACGTTCCGGAGTGATCGGCAGCGGCGACAGAGCGAAATGCGGGATACCAGCTTCGTTGGCCACATTGGACACCGCAATGCTGGTTGGCGTCACCGCCGAGCCCATGATGATGTCGGCCTTGGATTCGGTCATGAAACGGCGGGCATTGGTGGTCGCGGTGGTCGGATCCCCGCCATCGTCGAGCACAATGATCTTGAGCGGTACGCCGCCAATTTCCTTGGGCACGAATTCGAGCGCATTACGCTCGGGAATGCCGAGGGCTGCCGCGGGACCCGTGGTCGACGTGGTGATGCCGATGGTGATGTCCGAAGTCTGGGCAATGGCCGGGCCGGCCAATGCCAGCGAAGCGGCGACGGCCGCGATCGCCAAATGATGCTTGGTCATGGGTCTCTCCCTCAAGGTTATTTTTTATGTCGTCAGCTAAATCAAAGTTCGGCTGCTTTATCAGCCCCTTCTTTAGGTCAGTGCGCCCGTACCGGTAAAGGGCTGGCGCACTGATGCTTTGCCGCAGGCTTAACGTGGCGCCATGCGCAACGAGGCGTCGAGCCGGACCACCTCACCGTTGAGATACGGATTGTCGATCATGTGCAGTGCGAGAGACGCAAACTCGTCGGCATGGCCGAGCCGGCGAGGAAACGGGATCGCCGCGGCGAGGCTGTCCTGCGCCTCCTGCGGCAGCCCTGCCAGAAGCGGCGTCATGAACAGGCCCGGCGCGATGGTCAGCACGCGGATGCCGAACTGGGCCATCTCGCGGGCGATGGGAAGTGTCATGCCGACGATGCCACCTTTGGAGGCCGAATAGGCGGACTGGCCGATCTGGCCGTCATAGGCCGCCACCGAGGCCGTCGAGATCACAACGCCGCGCTCGCCGGTCTCCAGCGGCTCCAGCTTGGACATCGGATCGGTCGCCAGACGGATCATGTTGAACGAGCCGATCAGATTGACGCGGATCACCTTGTCGAAATCGCCGAGCGCCATCGGACCATCCCGGCCGATTACGCGCTTGGCAACGCCGATGCCAGCACAATTCACCAGCACGCGCGCCGGACCGTGCGCCTTGGCGGCGGCGGCGACCGCGGCTTCAGCGGAGGCGGCGTCGGACACGTCGCAGGAAATAGCAACACCGCCGATTTCCTTGGCGACGGTTTCGGCGAGCGCGGTGTTGAGATCGAGCAGCGCGACTTTCGCGCCCTCCGCGGCGAGCCTGCGGGCGGTCGCGGCGCCGAGACCGGAAGCGCCACCCGTGACGATAGCGGCCTGGTTCTTCAGTTGCATGATATCCTCCCTTGTTCGATTTCTCTGCCGTTCATTGGCGACCTTCAGCTAGATCGCAATTACTTTCGCAACTTCCGGATTCTCATAAATATCGTCGATCAGCCTTGCGCGATGCTCCAGCACTGCGCGCTGATTGACCGAGCCCTTGTCCGTGACCTCACCGCGATCGATGGACAGCGGGGTGTCGAGCAGCACCGCCTTGGCAATCCGCGTGGATGAACCGGTAGCACCGGCCATAAAACGTGCGAGGCGCTCACGGAACGCGTCGCGGACGATCGGATCATTGGCTGCCGCAGCGAGGTCGCCCGCAGGAAGATCGGGATTGATCACACGGCAGCCATCGAGATCGAGAATAACGAGAGCTGCGAGTTCGTCGCGGTTGATACCTGCGATGACGACATCGCGCACCAGTGGCGCGCAGGTGCCGACGAAGCGCGCGCGAAGCGGGCCGACGCTGACCCAGGTGCCGCTGCCGAGTTTGAAGTCCTCGGAGATACGGCCGTCGAAATCGAAGCCGGCAGAGAGATCATCGGGATCGACGGCCTTCAGCGCATCGCCGAAGATGTAATAACCTTCCTCGTCGAACGCCTTCGCGGTCAGTTCCGGCTCGCGCCAATAGCCCGGCGTGATGTTCGGCCCCTTGGCGCGCACTTCCATCTTGCCGTTGTTAGGCACCAGCTTGGCATCGTTGCCCGGCACCGGGAGACCGACATGGCCGGAACGGCTGGTCACGGGATTGACGCACATGAAGAAGGGCGAGGTCTCGGTCGCGCCAAGACCCGTCAGCATCGGCACGCGCACGCCGGTGGTCTGGACCGACAGTTCATCGAGACTGTCCCAGACATAGGCTGACAGCGCAGCGCCCGAGAAAAACATCGCGTGCAGTCGCGCGAAGAATTTCTCGCGCAGCGTGACGTCCTCGCGCAGATAGGGCAGCAGCGATTCATAGCCCTTGGGAACGTTGAAATAGACCGTCGGCGAAATCTCGCGGAGATTGCGGATGGTCTGCTCGATGCCCGCCGGCGTCGGCTTGCCGTCGTCGAGATACATCGAGCCGCCATTGAACAGCGTCAGCCCAATATTGTGATTTCCGCCGAAAGTGTGATTCCACGGCAGCCAGTCGATGATGACCGGCGGCTCGTCCTTCAGGAAAGCCAGCGTGTCGCGCAGCATGATCTGGTTGGCGCACATCATGCGCTGGGTGTTGATCACAGCCTTCGGATTGCCTGTCGAGCCCGAAGTCAGCAGAAACTTGGCGATTGTGTCAGGACCGATGGCAGCGTTCGCTGCGTCGAGATTGGCTGCCTCCTGCGTCGTAAGAAGCTCGGAGAGCTTTGTCACACCGCGATCCGGCAGCATACCGCGCGACACGACGACTTCGACATCGGCAGGGACATTGAAGCGGATGGCATCCGCGAACAGGTCGCCGTCGTCGACGAACACCAGCCCCGGCGTCAGCAGCTTCATGAGATAGCCGAGCTTGCCGTAGTCCTTCGACACCAGCGAATAGGCCGGCGACACCGGCGCATAGGGGATACCGGCATAGAGCGCGCCAAAAGCGATCAGTGCGTGATCGACCGAATTGCCGGAGAGGATGACGATGGGCCTGTCGGCCGACAGCCCGCGGGCCAGCAGAGCCGAGGCGATGTGGCGCGCCGCGTCCAGCATCTGCGCGTAAGTAACTTCACGCCAGCCGCCGCCTTCCGCGCGCTCAGCCATGAAGACGCGATCCGGCGTCTCCCTGGCCCAGTGATGCAGATAATCGGTGACGCGCTCCGGATAGTCGCCGATGGCATGGGTCGGCCGCAGGTAGATGGTGCCGTTATCGTGGCGCTCGATAGTGACTGCAGGATCGCCATAGGATATCGGCCGCAACGGATGCGCCGCCTCTGCCCGCTTGGTCTGATCGATCTTGTCGGCACCTGCAGACATTGTTTCCGCCCTGTGTATTCGTCTCGATTGTTGCTTTTATTTTTGTTCGTTGTCGTCTTGCCGGATTAGCCGGGTTTCACCTTGCCGGCCTTGCGCTCCAGAAAATCCCTGATGCGATTTTTCGCCTCCTGATCGCTCTGCGCCACTGAGGCCATCAGCGCTTCGAGCATCAGGCCTGTCTGCGGACTGGCTTCGGCGATCAGCGGCAAGGCCTGCAGCACGGCAAAATTTGTCAACGGCGCGTTCTGCGCGACACGTTCGGCAAGCTCTATGGCCTTGGGCAAGGATCCGTCGGCTTCCGTCAGATACTGCGCGAAGCCGAGCGACATGCCCTCTTCCGCCTTATAGACGCGGCCCGTGAGCATCATGTCAGCCATCCGGTGCACACCGATCAGGCGCGGCAGGCGCATCGAACCGCCACCACCAACGAAGATCCCGCGACTGCCTTCCGGCAGCGCATAGTAGACCGAGGGATCGGCAACGCGGATATGCGCAGAGCAAGCCAGTTCAAGCCCGCCGCCGATCACTGCGCCCTGTAGTGCGGCGATCACCGGAACGCGGCAATGCTGGATGATATCGAACACCCGGTGCCACATCCGCGAATGCATCAGGCCGGCCGTCGCGTCGCGCTCGGTGAGTTCGGACAGATCGAGACCCGCGGAAAAATGCCCGCCGATGCCATGCACCACCACCGCGCCGATATCGTCCGGCAGCGACGCGAAGCAACGCTCGATCTCCAGGATCAGTCCATCGTTCAGCGCGTTGCGCTTGGCGGGACGGTTCAGGCCCACGATCAGCACACGGCCCCGGGTTTCGATCTGGAGCATGGCGGCGGCAGCGGCGACGGCTTGGTTCATGAGCGCTATTAGGTCCTAGCTAGAATAATTATATCTTATAACGAATGTCGCATGAGTCAATCTTGCGGTGCAATAGGGGCTGATTTCGTCCTCCAAAAAGTCAGGTATTCCGGTGCACAACAGCGATCCGGTCTCACCTGCCCCGCAGGACAGACCGGATCGCCTCTCCTGCGATGGCTAGCGGATCGCCACCGGGTTAATCATGCTCTGCACACCGCCCTTGAAGCGGGGCTGACCGAGCACAAACAGGAACTCGTAGCCTTTGTCCTTGGCCAGTTCGGATGTGTCCATGTTTTCGAGGATATAGGTCCCGTTCATTGCCAGCAGTATCTGGTGGATTTCAAACACATTGCCAGTTTCGAACGGCAGCACCTCGACGCCCCAAGTATCGGCGCCTACCGCGACGACACCCTTGCTAGTCAGATACTTGGCACCCTCAGCGCCAAGGCCGGGCTCGCCCGCATTGTAGCGTTTATCGTCCTTGCCGAGCAGGCTGAGCCATCCGGTGTGGAACAGCACGACGTCGCCTTGCCTGATCTCGACGCCCTGCGCCTTGGCGACTTCCTCGATTTCCTTGACGTTGAAGGCCGTGCCCTCCTTGACGACGTCAGTCTTGTAGTAAGCCGCCATGTCCAGCAGCACGCCACGGGTGACCAGCGGCGGCACCTTGTCGATGCCGAGCTTCTTAAGGCCAGTGGGATCACCGAAGTCTGCAATTTTGTTGCCGTTATAGTAGACGTGGTTGACGCCAAGATGGCCGAGCCCGTCCATCTGGCTGCCGACGCCGACCCAGCCGTTGAGCATGTCGTCGTTGTAGGTCGCGTGATTGGGACCGAGCCCGGGATTGCCGGCCTGACCGGGCTGTACCACGGTGATCTTGAAACCGCGGGGCGGATAGGCCGGCGTGTCCGCACCCACCGGAATGCCGAGTGCATAGGTCTTCCCAGTCTTCACCAGTTGCGCGGCCGACTTCACCAGGTCGGGTTTCATGTAGTTGGCGGCACCGATTTCGTCGTTCGGCCCCCATTTTGATTTGGTCCAGTCCTGCGCCATCGACGGAACAACCATGACAAGTGAAATGGCAGTTCCAAGCAGATACGCTCTCAGCATCGTCGCCTCCCTATGTTCGCCGGCTTTTTGCCGGTCGATCGGGAGTTAACTACAGAAATTGCGGAGAAAGTAAGCAGAAGGATCGTGAGCCATTACCGCACTCCGTCATGGCCGGGCTCGTCCCGGCCATCCACGCCTTACTGTGCGGCCAAGGCGTGGATGCCCCGGTACAAGGCCGGGCATGACGTGGAGAGGCTTGTGCGAGAGCGTACCTACAGCACCTGATGCACCGCGAGTTCGACGCGGTCGGGATGTCTTGCTCCCACGCCGATGAACAGGTTCTGCATCAGCCAACGATACTTCGGATGCCCTGTCTCGAATTTCGGCACCGAGCGGAAGTAGATCAGCGCGGGATCGACCGCCTCGCCCTGAGCGATGCGATCAAGCGCCTCCTTCGGGCCAAAGCGGACGCCTATATTCTCGATATAGACCACGGCGCCGTCATCGAGTTCGAACGCGTATTTCGCTTCAAGCTCGGTAAAGCCATCCGGGCGGATAATCTGGAAATCCGCGCCGCTTGGATGGATCGTGCCCTTGATGCCCTCGCCTTGCACGGTCCCGCCAAGGACCGGGATGACGCGACGGATGCCATAGCCGAGATCGCCGGCCACGATCGGCGTGCCGACCTTGATCGACAGGCTGAACACGTATTTCGTCGCAAGCTGTGGTGTCGTCATCGCATCATCCTATCATGCGCATCGGCAGCCAGGTGGCGATCAACGGGAACAGGATCAGCAGCACAAGGCGGATCAGGTCGGTAACCACGAAAGGCAAAACGCCTTTGAAAATCGTGGCCATGCTGACGTCCTTGATCACGCTCTTGATAACGAACACGTTCATACCGACCGGCGGATGAATCAGGCCGAGTTCGACAGTCATGACGATGACGATTCCGAACCAGATCGGGTCGAAGCCTAGCGCCATCACCACCGGAAACACGATCGGCACGGTGAGGATCACCATGGCCATGGCGTCCATCAGGCAGCCGAGCACCAGATACATCAGAAGGATCAGCGCCAGCACACCATAGGGGCCGATGCCCAAACCAGTAAGGAATTCGGTGACGTGCTGCGGCGTCTGCGTAATGGTGAGGAAATAACCGAAGCACAGCGCGCCGATCAGCACAGTGAAGACAGCCGCCGCGGTGCGCGTTGCCTGCAACAGCGATTGCAGGATGCCGTCTTTCGTCAGCTTGCCGCGTAACACGCCGATGATGAAGGCGCCGACCGCCCCCACCGCGCCGGCCTCGGTGGGGATGAAGAAACCGCCATAGAGGCCGCCGATCACGAAGACGAACAGCAGCAGCGGCGACCACACATCACGGATCGCAGCAGCCCGTTCGCGCCAGGATGCTTTCGGACCTGCCGGCAGGAAGCCGGGCTTGACCCGGCCGATGACGGCAATGGTGATCATATGCATGACGATGGCGAGCAGACCCGGCACGATACCGGCAATGAACAGCTTGCCGATGTCCTGCTGGGTGATGATGCCATAGACCGCCAGCACCGTGGACGGCGGCAGCATGGCGCCGAGCGTGCCGCCGACGGCGATGACGCCGGTGGCGAAGCTCTGCGGATAATTGAAGCGGCGCATTTCCGGATAGGCCACCGCGGAGAATGTCGCGGCCGTCGCCACCGACGAGCCGGAGATCGCCGCGAAGCCGCCGCAGGCGGCGATGGTGGCAATGCCGAGGCCGCCCTTCCAGTGGCCTACAAACGTATTCGCAGCGCGAAACAGTTCGCGGCTGATGCCGGACACCGAGACGAAGGCGCCCATCAACAGGAACATCGGGATCACGCCGAAAGAATAATCCGTCACCGTGCGCATGGTGGTCTGGCCGACCAGCTTCAGCGCCGGCGCAAAGCCCGTGAGATAGCCGAAGCCCGTAATGCCCACGAGGCCCATCGCCATGCCCACCGGCACACGCAGCAGCATCAGCACAAACAGGCTGACAAAGCCGATAACGGCAACCGCTTCATTGCTGAGGTCCATGCGACTTACTCTGCCGTCTTGATTTTGGGTTCATGCATCTCTTCCGGATGGAAGATCAGCCTGTAAGTACGAATGCCGATCAGCAGCACGGCAGAGACGTCGCCGATCCAGGACAGCAGGAAGAACGGCCAGACCGGCAGCTGCAGATCCATGGTGACAAGATTGCTGCGGTAAGTGTCCGCGACCTTGTCGAACAGTGTGTAGGTCTGCACCGTCACGACGAACAGCAGGACCAATGTTGCGAATACGTCGATCCAGCGCTGATATTTCGGCGTCGCATTGGCCCAGACCAGATCGACGGTGATGTGCGAGCCGCGATAAGAGGTCGCTGCGATGCCCCAGAAGATCAGCACACCCAGCATGAACTGGCCGATATTATAGTAATCGGGGATCGTGACCGCGAAGAATTTGCGCATGAACACCGCGACGAAGGTGTTCAGCGCGACGATGCCGACGAAGAACGCGGCGATCCATTCGATGGAATCGATAAAGCGATCCATCACGTTCTTGCGGGGCGGATCCGGCGGAATGCCGAGGGCGCTGGATTGGGAGATTTCGGACGTGGCGGTCATGATGGATTCGATTTCAGTTCGTCATTCCGGACCAGAAACTTATCATTCCGGGGCGGGCGAAGCCCGCACGAACCCGGAATCTCGACATGGCTGAACACTTCGGGATTCCGGGTTCGCCTCATCGATGCTGACGCACCGATGAAGCGCCCCGGAATGACGGTGTTGGATCAAAGCCCCGCGTCGTGCTTCTTCAGCATCGCCTTGAGATCCGCATCAATGGCATCGGCGTCGCCGCCGGCCTTCTTCACGGCTGCAGCCCAGGCGGCGTTGAGCGGCTGGACGCCCTTCTTCCACTCGGCGAGCTGCTCGGGTGTCAGCTTGTAGACCTCGTGATCCGGCAGCGCCTTCATCTTGGTGCGGCCGTTGGCTTCGAAGTCGACCCAGGGATCGGTGACCTTGGAGGCCCATTCGGGCGTGCAGTGATCGTCGATGATCTTTTTCTGCGCGGGCGACATCGAATTATATTTGGCGAGGTTGATGTTGTAGGTGAACACCGTCGAATAGAGCGGCGCATCGATGTGATACTTCACCACCTTGTCGATGCCGAACAGGAAGATCGATCCCCACGGGAATGCGATCTCGTCGGCCACGCCGCGTTCGATGGCGTCGCGCGATTCCGGCGCCGAGGCCTGGACATTGGTGCCACCGAACAGCTTGACCATCTCGCCGATCGTGCTCTGCGCCGGGCGCACCTTCACGCCGTTCAGATCTGACGGCACGACGATCTTCTTCTTGCCGTGCAACGATCCGGGATCGTGGATGAAGGCGAAGCAGAGTTTCGTGTCTTTCATCTCCGTCTTGGCGTATTTCTGGTACCACTCGTTCAGCGCGAGGGTGCCCTTCTTGCCGTCCGAGAACACGAAGGGCAGCTGGCCCGCGGCCACGATGGGAAAGCGCCCGGGCTGATACCCGGGATTCACGTAAGTGATGTCGGCAATACCGTCACGCGCCATGTCATAATGGTCGAAAGCCTTGCCGAGCTGTTCGGAGGGGAACACCGACATCTTGATGCTGCCGCCCGAGGCCTTTTCGATATCGGCCGCCCAGGCCTGCGTGGCCGGCACCAGCGGATGCGCCGGCGGCACCCATAGCGATACCTTCATATTGACGGTTTTGTCTTGCGCCTGTGCGGGCGTCAGTGCCGGCACGATGCAACCAGCCACCAGCAATGCGAGAATTGCTTTCCTCATCGACGTCTCTCCCTCTGCGTCCGTTCGGACGTGTTCTTTCGAACGTGTTCACCGGACCTTGAACGGCCCTTTGCAAATATTGTTATATGTTATAATCATCTTTGCAAGCAGTGCGACTGCACGTGCTGCGCGGCTAGTGTCGCGACCGCGCTTGACTTGTCAACTCAGTCGGACGACAGAGCCTATATCAACGCGGGAGCAGATGTTGCGCACAAAAGTTGCAATCATTGGAGCTGGTCCGGCTGGAATGTTGCTTGGGCAACTATTGCACGCCTATGGGATCGATAACGTCATTCTCGAGCGCAAGGACCGCGACTATGTCCTCGCCCGCATCCGCGCCGGCGTGCTCGAACAGGGCACCGTTGGCCTCCTTGAAAAGCTGGGGATTACCGAGCGTCTGCACCATGAAGGCCTGATCCATGATGGCATCGAATTGCTGTTCGGCGGAATTCGCCACCGCCTCGACCTGAAGAAAGCGTCTGGCGGCAAGGTCGTCACCGTCTATGGCCAGACCGAAGTCACCCGCGACCTGATGGATGCCCGCGACGCGGCCGGGCTGACCACAGTCTATGACGCCGACAACGTCTCGCTCCATGATTTCGACGGCACAAGCCCGCGCGTCCGCTATGTCAAGGACGGCATAAGCCACGAGATCTCCTGCGATTTCATCGCCGGCTGCGATGGGTTCCACGGCGTGTCACGGCAGAGTGTTCCGGCCTCCGCCATGCAGACTTTCGAGCGCGTCTATCCGTTCGGCTGGCTCGGCCTGCTCTCGGATACGCCGCCAGTGTCGCATGAGCTGATCTACACCAATCACCAACGCGGCTTCGCGCTGTGCTCGATGCGCTCGATGACGCGCAGCCGATATTACGTCCAGTGCTCCCTCGACGAAAAAGTCGAGAACTGGACAGACGACATGTTCTGGGACGAGTTGCGCCGCCGCCTCGACACGGAGGCCGCCGAAAGCCTCATCACTGGCCCGTCGCTGGAAAAGAGCATCGCGCCGCTGCGTAGTTTTGTCGCGGAACCGATGCGCTTCGGAAGGCTCTTTTTGGCCGGCGACGCCGCCCACATCGTGCCGCCGACCGGCGCCAAGGGGCTCAACCTCGCGGCCTCCGACGTCCATTACCTATCGATGGCGCTGCGCGAATTCTACGACGAGAAATCCTCAAGCGGTCTCGACTTCTATTCGGCCATCGCGCTGAAGCGCGTGTGGAAGGCCGTGCGCTTTTCGTGGTGGATGACCTCGATGATGCACCGCTTCCCCGACAATGACGGCTTCGGCACGAAGCTGCAGCAGGCTGAACTCGATTACGTCGTGCATTCGGACGTCGCGACGGCATCGCTGGCGGAGAATTACGTCGGGCTGCCGTATTAGGATCGTAGACGTGCCTTGTTTTAAACGGCCGTCAGACCCGTTTCAAACTTTGTTGGTCTGTCCTTTGCGTGTGCTTTCGCTTCAATAGCGCAAACAATCCAGATGGATGCGCCATGACCGACACCACCATCCCCCACGGCTTCGCGCCACACTATCGCAAAAGCCCCCTCACCGCCCCGTGGGAGCCGATCTATTCCAAGGTGACCGACACCAATGTCATCCTCGGTCTCCGGATCGCCGAAGCGCATACCAATTCGCGCGGCATGGCGCATGGCGGGCTGATCACAGCGCTGGCCGATAATGCGATGGGCCTGAGCTGCGGCCATGTGCTCGGCGGCGGCACACGGCTGCTCACCGTCAATCTCTCCGCCGATTTTCTCGGCTCAGCACAGGTCGGACAATGGCTGCAGATAGACACCGAGGTAATCAAGACCGGCAAACGTCTCTGCTTTGCGCAGGCGCTGATATCAGCGGATGACGAGCCTTGCGCCCGAGCGAATGGCACGTTCAGCGTGGCCCCACCAAAAGTGTAGCGAAAGCTATCGCTTGCTGAAATCCCACAGGCAGGTATCGGCGGCGAGATCGATGAAGACGCGCACTTTCGCCGAGAGTAAGCGCGAGGTCGGATAGACGATGTGGATCGGTACCGCCGGCGGCTCGAACTCCGTGAGCACGCGTTTGAGGCGCCCGGCCGCCAGCGCGTCTGCCGCCTGATAGGCCAGTACGCGGGTCAGGCCGCCACCATGCTCGGCATGCCAGATGGCGGCATCGGCAACGTCGGTCGTGAAACGCGGCATATGCGTGATGCGAATGTCGTCGCCATCCTGCACGAAGCGCCATTCCGGCGTTGATGCAATGACACCAAACTGGATCGTATCGTGCTTCACGATGTCGTCCGGCGTCTTTGGTTGGCCGCGCCGCGCCAGATAATCTGGCGACGCCACAACGACGCGCGGCATGCTGCCGACCTGGCGCGCCACCAGACTAGAATCGGGGAGATGACCGATCCGGACGGCGACATCGATCCCGTCCTCCACCAGGCTGACCATGCGATCGGTCAGCCGCAATTCACCGGATACGTCCGCGTAGCGCTGCAGATAGGCCGAGATCAACGGCGTGACATGCAGGCGTCCGAAGCCAACCGGTGCCGAGACAACCAGACGCCCGCTCGGCCGCGCCCGTTCGGCCTGTGCGGAGCCTTCGGCCTCCTCGATATCCGCGAGAATCTGGCGCGCCCGATGCAGATAGCGCGCGCCGACATCCGTCAGCATGACCGAACGCGTGGTCCGCTGCAGCAGGCGGGCGCCAAGGCGCTCCTCCAGCGCCGCCACCATGCGGGTGACCGCCGAGGCGGAGAATCCGAGCTTGCGGGCCGCAGGCGCAAACCCCTGCAGGTCCGCCACGGCGACGAAGACGGTCATTGCTTCGATCCGATCCATCGGATCATTTCATATATCGCAATAATGAAGTGTCAACTCCAACGATTGTTCTTGCGAGAGGAAGGAGCCACTTTATGGCCTACGGAGAACGCATCCCGTTCGCGGCTCCAACAGGGAGTAAGCCATGTCAGACATCCACACCTATTCCAGCGACATTGCTTTCACGCCGACCGTCAAGGCGATCCAGACCCGCAAGGGGTCGCGTTCCGGCTATGCGCATGTCGAGGAAAACGGCGGCTGGCGCACCGAAGTCGACGACAATCTCGCAGCGTTTCTTGCCGAGGCGAACAGCTTCTTTCTGGCTACCGCCAGCGCTGACGGGCAGCCTTATATGCAGCATCGCGGCGGACCGAAGGGCTTCGTGAAGATCCTCGACAAGCAGACGCTGGCCTTTGCGGACTATAGCGGCAATCGGCAATACATCACCCAGGGCAATCTCGCCGAGAATCCGAAGGCCAACATCTTCATCATGGATTACGCGCATCGCCGACGCGTCAAGCTCTGGGGTACCGCGCGGGTGGTCGAGGACGATCCGGCGCTGTTGGCGTCGCTAATGCCGCAAGGTTATCGTGCCAAGCCCGAACAGGTGATCCTGTTCACGATCGGCGCATGGGACACCAATTGCCCACAGCATATCCCGCAGAAATTCGATGCAGCCGATGTCGCAGCGGCACTGGCAGCCCGCGAAGCACGGATCGTCGAGCTGGAAGCAGAACTGGCGACGCTGAAGGGTGCAGCGTCGCCGCGTTGAAGGCCACGCAGCGTCAGGCAGCGACGCTGCACTGCCAGACGTGCTCGGGATAATACTCTGCCATCATGCGATCGACATAAGCGACGAGATTGCCGTAACGCTGCAACTGACGCTGCAAGGGCGACGGAAACAGCGGCGCCAGGATCCCCGCCAGGACGCCGAATGCGGTTGCGTCGACACCGGCGGGACGGTTGCTCATCAGGTGAGACTTTCCGGCCAGCAGTACCGACAGCGCCATCAGCGAACGATCGGCGAGTTGGAGGGCCTCATCCGCAGGATGCCGGCCAAGACCGTTCGCCAGATGGCTCTGAATGACGGACTTCCGGGCGGATGCACGAATCTCGTCGCGCTGAGCTTCCGGAATGCCGTCGAAGAAGTGGGACGGTCCCTTGGCGAAATTATCGCTATCGACCCAGCGCACCCCGACAAGTGACCAGTAGAGATGATGCTCGATCATCCGCTCGATCGCCCAGGCTTGAGCGCGCTGGGCGAGATCGAGACCCTTATCGAAATCCACGTCGTACTTATGTTCGATGTAGGCGCGAATAAAAGTGGAGTCGGCAATGCACTGAGCCCCGTCGTCGATATAAGGCATCTGTCCTTTCGGCGAATCTTGCGGCCGTGCCGGTTGCTTCTGATAGGGCAAGCCAGCCATCTTGAGCTGGACCTCGGTTTTGGTCACGAAAGGGCTGATTTCAGGCAGGCCAAAGCCGGCGCCAGCACCATGTAGGATGATCATTGCAGTTCTCCTGGTATTGAGAGGACGAGACTAGGCAGCCGCTGCTGCCACCGTGGTGTCAGCAGTGGTCACGCCGGGTCGCACCCACGACCCAGACACGCGTCTGGACCGCCGCGCTGGAAACCATGCGCCAGCCGAGCCCGATCAGGGCCCAGCGGAGGTCTCCGGACAGGACAAAAATTGTGCGTTCGAGCAGCCATACCCGGATGCGCCAGAGCCAGTCATCATGCGAAAATGCCTCGAGGCTATCGAAAGCGGTCATTGCAGAATCCTTCGTTCGTTTGAACCTGGGTCCTGTATGACTGCCCCCTGCTGCCAACATGCTGTCAGCATCGACATCGGCCAACGAAGATAGAGAGACGACCATGAGACGCGCCGATCGCCTGTTTCAGATCATCCAGGTGCTCCGCCGCACGCGGAAGCCGTTGACGGCGGATGCCATTGCCGCCGAACTGGAAACGTCCAAACGAACGATCTATCGCGACATCGCGACGCTGATGGGCCAGCGCGTCCCGATCCGCGGCGAAGCCGGCATGGGCTATATCCTCGAGCGCGGTTTCGACATGCCGCCGCTGATGCTGACGCCCGACGAGATCGAAGCCGCCGTGCTTGGCGCGCAATGGGTGATGGGCCACGCGGATCCGGCCTTGGCCAAGGCGGCACAGGATCTCATTGCGAAGATCGCGGACACCGTGCCCGAGCGCTTGCGCCCCTTCGTGCTGGAACCCGCGAGCCGCGCGCGGCCGGATTTCCACGGCGCCGCCGACAGTATGGATATGGTGCAGATGCGTGCGCATATTCATGCGGGCAAGAAGGTCCGGCTGCTTTACCGGGACGAAGCCGGTCGTAACAGCGAGCGCGTCGTCTGGCCGATCGCAGTGGGTTATCTGGAAGCCGTGCGGCTGCTAGCGGCGTGGTGCGAGCTTCGCAAGGATTTCCGCAGTTTTCGAACCGACCGCGCGATCGAGGCGCATTTCCTCGATGAGAAGTATCCGGAGCGACGCGAAACGCTGCGCAGCAAATGGCGCAAGACACTGAGCTGGGAGCGGCCACAGGATACCTGAAACAGCCGAGCCTGCATCTACGCCGCTGGTGAAACCCGCCCGATCGCGATAAACCGCGGCATGACAAACGACGCAGCCACGATCAGCGAAGCCAGCCCGTGCCAAGCCTGTGGTGCGTGCTGTTCGTATTCCAGCAACTGGCCGCGCTTCACCATCGAAGACGATGCCGATCTCAATCTGATCCCAGCCAAATATGTCAATGATCGTGAGTCGGGAATGCGCTGCGACGGAGACCGCTGCAGCGCGCTGAACGGAAAGGTTGGAGAGGCCACAGCCTGCGGGATTTACGCCGTCAGACCGGACGTGTGCCGGACCTGCATGCCCGGCGATCCCGAATGTGCCATGGCGCGGCGCCGGCACGGGCTGCCAATTCTGGCAGCCGTAGAGTAGTTGATGTCAGCTTACGCCGTGACGGCGTGAGCGAGTTCCTTGTCATCCAGCTCGTCGTCGAGATCATCATCCATCGGCGCCAGCGTCGAGAGAGGCTTGGTCGACAGCGTGATCGCCTTGCGGTTGTGATAGGCCGACACCGAAGGACGCGCCACAGCGGTGTCGTGCGACAGCGCGTAGAGTGTAGAACCGACGCGGCCACCGAATTCGATCAGCTCACGCTCGCTGCAGCTCGATGCGATCGAGATCGCCAAAGCGTGGAGATGACTGCGGCGATAGCAGAACAGAGCCAGCATCGCGCGGACATCGGATGAAACGCTGGCCACGAGATGGGGCAGGCCATTTTCATTTGCACGATACATTGCACCGAGCAGATCTTCCTCGACGGGGCAAAAATCGTTCTCAAAAGCTTGACGGCTGGACCGCATGGGGTTTCTCCTCGTTAATGAGGATGCGGTTGAATTTCCTAACGCAGAGTTAACTAACAGCCTTAATGGCCGTGTGCGACTCTTGAGTAACAGTTTGAAATGTGGCAGCCGTGCCCTGCTACCGCCACATTGGAACTCGATGCGTTCAAACGCGCATCAGCTGTTGGCGACGATGAAGATGGTGAGGAAGAAGTCGGTCAGGTGATGCAGTGCCTGATCGATGCCGATCAGCCACCAGAACCAGCGATGGCCCTGCGCCACCCCGAAATGCGAGACGCAGATGCCCTTGAGCCGATCGATGGTGATGTGGATCGCGAAATCGACCAGCCCCAGGAACCAGAGCTTGGGTTGTACAACGGCAATGAACAGCGTCGTCAGCACGCCATGGATCGCGCAATGCGCCAGCAGCGGCAGCGCCCAACCGGTCCGCTGATCCTTGCCCATCGCCATCCAGGCGTTCTGCAGCAGGAAATCAGCGATCACATGCTTGACGGTGAGGACGAGCATCCACCCGACGAGCCCGCCCAGAGCAATCGACGACGACATTGCAGGAAACAACAAGCTGACGTCCCTCTCACCGGTCACGACAGGACGGCGCGCCGAGCCGGCCTGGATCGCTCGCCCTATTTATGACACTCCGAAACCGGGAATGCACGCCGCGGAACCGAAAACCCACCACTTCCTTGCCGCCCCATCGGTCGAGACATCCTCGCCCCTATTCCACTTCCACGCTAGTTTATCACGGCATGCGCGCGCAGTTCGCCGATCGCCTTGCGTAATTGGTCACCCTTCGGGTCGCGCGGCACCGCACGGGCACGCGTGATCGCGTCCGCCAGATCGGTGATAACCAGCGTCCCATCGAAAGCCGGCTTGGCCAGCCCGTCGATGATCTGATGCCAGGCGGCCATGCCATGCCGATAGCCCGTGCCGTAACCTTCGATCATGGT
Organism: Tardiphaga sp. 813_E8_N1_3; assembly: GCF_051811025.1. Classification (NCBI taxonomy): domain Bacteria; kingdom Pseudomonadati; phylum Pseudomonadota; class Alphaproteobacteria; order Hyphomicrobiales; family Nitrobacteraceae; genus Tardiphaga; species Tardiphaga sp. 813_E8_N1_3. Next base: position 1,160,973 of record NZ_JBPWQE010000001.1, on the reverse strand, counting down.
TGCCGTCTGCACGATGGCCATTGCCGCGTCCGGCTGCTTGGTCAGCGCGCGATCGATCATATGCAGCCAGCGTTCGACCCAGACGCGCTCCGTCTCATAACGCGTCGACAACAGGCGCCAGCGTCGCAGCCAGGATTCGAGTTCAAGACGTTTGACGCCCCAGATACTGACCTTGCTGAAACGGATCGGCACCGTGCGATGCGCGCAATAAATGCGCTCGAGCGCCCACATCAGGGGATCGCCGACGATCTCCGGCAATGCCGACACCAGCTCATCCAGCCGGAACCGCCGCTTGTCGACGACAGGCGGCCGGCCGGATATCACCGGCTCCTGCAGCTTGAGCTGCGCAATGCGGATCGGGTCGTGATAACTCATGCGCATCGCGAGCAGCCGCGCAATCTCGCTGAACAGTTCGTCGCTGATATTGCGCCGTCCGACAAAGCGACGCAGCCGATTGCTGTAGAGCTGCGCGTAGACGGCGCTCTGATAGTTGATCAGCAGCGCCACGCCATCTTCCGCTACAGAACGCACCGCAGCCGGCAGGCCCACCGGCAAAACCGGCGCTGCAGGTTCGTTCCTGTTCGCCAACTCGGCGAGCGTGGAGCGGATGACGTTGATGAAACCTGCCACGGGACGTCCTGATGCTTATGCGTGCTGCGGCGCCATGGGCAATGCGGGCGTGTCCTGCTTCATCAGACGCGCTTCCAGCTTGTCGATATTCTCGAACAACCGCGCGCTGGCGAGACGCAGGAAGAAGAAACCGAATTCCGGATTCTGCACGTACAGCTCTTCGACCTGGCTGTAGCTGACGCTGAGCACCATGCCGGGTTCGATACATTCCAGCGTCTGGGTGCGTTCATTCGTCGGCGACAGCATGCCAAGCTCACCAACGATAGCGCCGACCGGCAGCTCGATGCCGGACTCGACGAGACGATAGCGGCCGGACACGATGTAGAACATGTCCTCGGCCTTCTCGTCCTTGTAGAACAGGATCTCGCCGGCCTTGCAGGGACGCTTGGTCATGAACGGCTTCAGCCATTCCATCGACAGGTCCGAATTCACCGACTTTTTCACATCCTGGACCAACTGCAGCATCTGGCGCAGACGGTAGATGTTGAGCGGCAGCAGCACCGCGTGCAGCGCCATGGTTGGATAATTGTGGGTTGGGATCGAGATCGCGATCAGCAGGACATTGGCCATGATGCCGAACACCCGCAGCGGGATCATCGTGCGCATCGTGCAGGTCGCCACTACGAAGATGGTAGCAAAGGCACTGCCGGCGTGATGGAGATAAGACATATCCATGGGAGCAAACCGGGTTTCTAGGAACGGCCGCAACGTCACCCGCCGACATGAAGGACGGATGACCGGGCCTTTGCGTATGCAATATAGCCCATCCGGTTAAAATAGCCCGTCTTGTAACCGCTCGAAATCACGGTCTGGTGCTCGGATTGACGTCCCATCCGGGTGCGGGCACGGTCACCCTCTGCCCGCGCGAGAGGCGCGCGCCTTTAGATTTGACGCGTTTTCTGAACGCGAACCGGGCATCCCCTTCGCTCGAAAACGCTATGGAGAAGAACAACATGTCGGAAACGACGGAAACCGCATCTGACCAGTCCTCGCCACCCATTCTGACCATCGACGGCCCCCGCGCCACCATCCGCCTGAACCGGCCCCAGAAGCTGAACCGGCTGTCCCAGCTCGACCTGGACACCCTTATGCAGCTGTTCGATCGCGTAGAGGCCGATCGCGCCATCCGGGTGCTAGTCCTGACAGGCAACGGCCGCGCCTTCAGCGCCGGCTTCGACCTCAATGCGATCTCCGAACGGGCTGCCAGCGCGCCCAAGCCCGTAGCCGAAGGTTCGTCCGGGTCGGCCTTTGAGGCCGTGGCAAACCGGCTGGAGGACCTGGCGCTGCCGACCATCTGCCGACTGAATGGTGGCGTCTATGGCGGCTCGACCGATCTGGCACTGGCCTGTGACTTCCGGGTCGGCGTCGACACCTGCGAGATGTTCATGCCCGCGGCCCGGCTCGGCCTTCATTATTACAAAGGCGGCATCAAACGCTATGTGAGCCGGCTCGGGGTCGACAACGCCAAGCGATTGTTTCTCACCGCGCAGAAGCTGGAAGCCACCGAACTGCTGCGGATCGGCTACCTCACCGCCATGGTGCCGGCCGAGGCGCTGGACGAGGAAGTCGACAAGCTCGCCACGATTCTGGCCGGCAACGCCCCGATCGCCATGCGCGGCATGAAGCAGGCGATCAACGAATTCGCCCGCGGTGAACTGGACGAAGCGGCGGCAGACCAGCGCGCTCGCGACAGCATGCGCGGCGATGAGATCAAGGAAGGGACGAAGGCGTTTGCGGAGAAGCGGGCGCCGAGGTTTTAGGCTTCACTCGTCATTCCGGGGCGCGCGAGCCCTTGCTCGCGTGAACCCGGAATCCCGAAGTGTTTAGCCATGCCGAGATTCCCCGCCACTCCAATTGGAGTGGCTGAGGTTCGCCTGCATGCGACTTCGCCGCATTCCGGCGCCCCGGAATGACGGCCAAGATCACTCCACAAATGTCGCGACGTCTGGCAACTGCGCGCGGTTGGTCCGATAGCTGTTCACCTTGTGCTCGCGGTTCGGATAGCCGAACGAGATGCCGCAAACGACGCGGCGATCGTCGCTCATGCCGAAATGCTTGCGCACCACGGCCGAGTGAAACGCCAGTGCCGCCTGCGGCACGGTCGCGAGGCCGAGCGCCTGTGCAGCTAGCATGAAATTGCTCACATAGCCGCCGCAGTCCACTGCGCCATAGACGCCGAGCGCTTCGTCCGAGGTGATGATCGCCACATGCGGCGCGCCGAAGAAGTTGAAGTTCTGCAACGCCTGCTCGGCATAGGCCGCCTTGTCGCCGCGCGCGATGCCCAGCGTATTGTAGAGTTGGAAGCCGCTTTCACGGCGCCGATCCAGATAGACGCCGCGATATTCGCGCGGGAACGGGAAGTCTCCCGAATTCGGCGCGCCAGAGGCTGCAACGGGATAGAGCACGTCGCGAAATTTCTTCGTCGCCTCGCCCGATGTGATCGTCACCTGCCATGGCTGGCTGTTGCACCATGACGCCGTCTTCTGCGCGGCATTGAGAATGCGGTCGATGATATCGCGCGGCACCTGCTCGGTCTTGTAGGCACGGCAGGAGTAACGTGACGCCAGAAGATTCTCGACCGTATCGATAGAAGCAGTCATTACAAACCTTACCGTCCCTTGGTCGGGACCTTGTTGAACGGCACGTCCTTGTCGACGCGGATGTCGCCAGGCAAGCCGAGCACGCGCTCAGCAATGATGTTGCGCAGGATCTCGTCGGTGCCGCCGGCGATACGCATCGAGGACGAGCCCAAAATTGTCGCCTGGAATTCACCGGCCGCTTCGGCATCGGCGCCGACCAGGGCTCCGGAGGCGCCCTGCAGATCAGCAGCAAACATCGCGATGTCCTGCATCATCATGCCCGAGACGAGCTTGCCGATCGAGTTTTCCGGCCCCGGACGCTCGCCTTTCGACAGCGCCGAGATCGAGCGATAGCTGGTGTATTTCAGACCGGAATTCTTCACCGCCCAACCCGCCAGCTTCGAACGCACATTGGGATCGTCGATGGCGAGGCCGTCTTCCAGCATCAGGTTGCTGCAGAACTCGAACAGTTCCGGGAAGCCGGTCGCGACGCGCGAGCCTATCGACATGCGCTCGTTCATCAGCGTGGTCAGCGACACGTTCCAGCCGTCACCGACGGCGCCGAGCCGCTGCGCGTCGGGAATCCGCACATCGGTGAAGAACACCTCGTTGAATTCCTGCATGCCATTGGCCTGCTTGATCGGCTTTACCTCAACGCCTTCGCTCTTCATGTCGAGGAAGAACATGGTCAGACCCTTGTGCTTCGGCACATTCGGGTCGGTGCGGGTGATGAGGATGCCATAATCCGAATAATGCGCGCCGGAAGTCCAGATTTTCTGGCCGTTGACGATCCAATCATCGCCGTCCCTTTCCGCCCGAGTGCGCAGACCGGCGACGTCGGAACCACCGGCGGGTTCGGAGAACAGCTGACACCAGACCTTCTCGCCGGAGGCCAGCGGCGGCAGATATTTGCGCTTCTGGTCTTCGGAGGCATAGGCCATCACTGTCGGACCGCACATGCCCTGCCCGATGGCGAAGGGCCGCGCGAGCTTGTCATAGACGCCCTCTTCCTGCTGCCAGATCACGCGCTCGATCGGCGTCGAGCCGCGGCCGCCATATTCCTTCGGCCAATGCAGACAGGCCCAGCCGGCATCGGCCTTCTTCTTCTGCCACGCCTTGGCGACATCGAGCATCGCGTCGCGCTTTTCACCGGCACGCTTCGCCGACGGCTTGGTCAGCTCGGCTTCCAGCTCCTTGGGCGCATTGGCATCGATCCACTTGCGCGCGATAGCGCGGAATTCGGCTTCCTGCGGCGTGTCATCGAAGTTCATGGCAGTCGTCCTCTACGAAAAAGAAAAACCGCGACCAGGGCAGCAAGCCACCCTGGCCGCCAGTTATCGTCCCTTGGTCGGGATCTTGTTGAATGGCACGTCCTTGTCGACGCGGATGTCGCCCGGCAGGCCGAGCACGCGCTCGGCGATGATGTTGCGCAAGATCTCGTCGGTGCCGCCCTCGACGCGTGTCGCAGGCGAACGCAGCAGCATCGCCTGGAATTTGCCGGCGACCTCCGCATCCTCCGGCCCGTTCAGCACGCCTGCCGCACCCTGCAGGTCGAGCGCGTATGTCGCGACGTCCTGCAGCATCGCGCCGGCGACCAGCTTGCCGATGGAATTCTCCGGCCCCGGCCGTTCGCCGCGTGACAGCGCCGAGATTGAACGGAATGCCGTATAACGCAGGCCCGAGGCACGCACCGCCCAGTTGGCAAGCTTGGAGCGCACGGCGGGGTCGTCGATGGCCGGACCATCGTCCAGCATCAGGCTGCTGCAGAACTCGAACAGTTCCGGGAAGCCGGTCGCGACATTGGCGCCGATCGCCATACGCTCGTTCATCAGCGTGGTCAGCGATACGTTCCAGCCATCGCCGACAGCGCCTAGCCGCTGCGAGTCCGGGATACGGACGTCGGTGAAATAGACCTCGTTGAATTCGGCCTGACCGTTGGCCTGCTTGATCGGCTTCACCTCGACGCCCGGGCTCCTCATGTCCAGGAAGAACATGGTGAGCCCCTTATGCTTCGGCACAGTCGGGTCGGTGCGGGTGATCAGGATGCCGTAGTCCGAGTAATGCGCACCTGAGGTCCAGATCTTCTGACCGTTGATGACCCAGTCATCGCCGTCCTTTTCCGCACGGGTGCGCAGACCGGCGACGTCGGATCCCCCTGCGGGTTCGGAGAACAGCTGGCACCAGATCTTTTCCCCGGAGGCCAGCGGCGGCAGATACTGCCGTTTATGCTCCTCGGAGGCATAGGCCATCATGGTCGGTCCGCACATGCCGTGGCCGATGATAAACAGCGCGCCGAGCTTGCCGAACACGCCCTCTTCCTGCTGCCAGATCACGCGCTCGATGGGCGACGCGCCGCGACCACCATAGTCTTTCGGCCAATGCGGTACGGCCCAGCCGGCATCGGCCTTCTTCTTCTGCCAGGCTTTTGCGACTTCCAGAATATTCGCGCTCTTGAGCTGAATGCGGCCGAGCGCGGCCTTCTTCAGCTCGTCTTCATATTGCTTGGGCGCATTGGCCGCGATCCAGGCTTTCGCCTCGGCACGGAATTCGGCCTCCTGCGGGGTGTCATCGAAATTCATCGCGATGATCCCTACGCCGCGTTCTTCTGGCGCATGCGCTCGATCAATTGGTCTTCCCAATAGGACAGCGAGCCAAGACCGACAGCAACAGCGTTGGAGCGGCGATAATAGAGATGGCAGTCGAACTCCCAGGTGAAGCCCATGCCGCCATGGACCTGGATGTTATTCTTGGAGCAATGCTGGAACGCCTGCGTCGCACTGATGCGCGCGGCGGCGGCAGCTTCCGGCAGTTCGGACGCGTTGGTCGAGAGCGCCCAGGCGCCGTAGTAGCAATTGGAGCGCGCCAGCGTCGCGGAGACATACATATCCGCCAGCATGTGCTTCACAGCCTGGAACGAGCCGATCTGGCGACCGAAAGCGATACGATCCAGCGCGTAATCGCGGCCCATTTCCAGTGCGCGATCGGAGCCGCCAACCTGCTCGAAGCCGATCAGCACCGCAGCACGATCGAGCACCTGAGAGAGAATGCTCCAGCCTTCATTGGCGGCGCCGAGCAACTCAGCCTTCACATTCTTGAAGGAGATTTCCGCCTGATTGCGCGAAGGATCGATGGAGGTCAGCGCCTTGACTTCGACGCCTTCGCTGGTGAGATCCACGAGATACAGCGCGATGTCGCTGTCGCGACCGGTCGAGCCCGTGCGGGCGGCGACAATCGCGAAGTCAGCAATGGCGCCATCGGGCACCGGCTTCTTGGTGCCGTTGAGCACACCGTTGGCCGCCGTGAGCTTGATCGCCTTTGGCGACGGATTACCGGAGCCTTCGAATAGCGCCAGCGTACCGATGGCATTACCCTGTGCAATTGCCGGCAGCCATTTCTGCTTCTGCGCATCGGAGCCTGCGAGCAGCAGCGCTTCAGCGGCGAGATAAACCGTGGACGAGAACGGCACCGGCGCCAGCGCGCGGCCCATTTCCTCGGCGATCACGCAGAGTTCGAGATGACCTGCGCCCGAACCGCCAAAGGCTTCCGGGATGGCGACGCCGAGGAAGCCCATGTCAGCCAAGCCCTTCCAGAGCTCGCGATCATAAGGCGCCTTGCCGTCGATCACGGCGCGCACAGCCTTCGGCGGGCACTTCTCGGTAAGAAAACGCCGGGCCTCGTCGCGAAGCTGCTTCTGGTCGTCGGAGAAATCGAAGTTCATGGCGGTGTACTCTGCTCTGATCGATGAAAGTCTAGTTGAGGATGATGACGTCTTCGCCGGGGTGCTCGGCGTAAAGCTGGGCGACCAGTGCCGCGCGGCGTTCGAGGCCGGCGCGCTGGTTGATGTAGCCCTTGTCTGTGAGTTCGTTGCCGTCGATCGACGCCGGCTCAACCATGAACATCGCGCGCGCAATGCGCCGGCTGCTGGCGCCTTCGCACGACGCATTATGTGCCTGCAGCCCCTTCTTCAGACAGGCAAGAACCGCTGGATGTTTCACCACATCGGCAAATGTCGCCTCGGGCTCGCCGATCATGATTCGGCAGGCCGGCAGGTTGGGCCAGGCGAGCACGCCGATATAGGGACGATCCTGTCCCGTGATCAGCGCGTCCTGCACCACCGGCGTCGCCGCGGCGATCACGTCGGTGCGCAACGAGCCGACATGCACGAAGGTGCCGGTCGTCAGCTTGAAATCCTCCACCACGCGGCCGGAGAAGATCAGGCCCTTGACCGGATCGTTGTCGTCGACGAACACGCCGGCGTCGCCGATCTTGTAGAAGCCTTCCTCGTCGAAGGCGGCCTTGGTCAGGTCCGGCTGGCGATAGTAGCCCGGCATCACATTGATACCGCGCAGGCGCAATTCATATTTCGAATCCACCGGCACCATCTTCAGCTCGACGCCAGGAAACGGCAGACCGATCAGGCCGACGCGCTCTGTGTCCCAATAAGTGCCGGTCGAAGTCGGCGACGTCTCGGTGCAGCCCCAGCCGGTGTAGAACACGATGCGCTCGCCCGTGGCGCGCACGGCCAATGCCTGCATACGATCGTAGAGATCGTCCGGCAGCCGGGCACCGCCATAGGCCATCAGGTTCAGGTTCTTGAAGAACGAGCGCGCCAGCGCATCGTCCTTCTCCATCGCGCTGGCGATCGCCGCATAGCCGGCCGGTACGTTGGCGTAATAGGTCGGCGAGATTTCGCGCAGATTGCGCAATGTCTCGTCGATCATGCCCGGCATTGGACGGCCATCGTCGATATAGAGCGTTCCGCCATCGATCAACAGCGGATTGAACAGAGCGTTGCCGCCCATGGTGTGATTCCACGGCATCCAATCGAGATAGACCGGCGGCTGCGCGTTCGGATCGCGCGGGCGCGTCTGCATCATCATCGCGGCATTCGCCGTCATCATCCGCTGCGTGTTGATCACGGCCTTGGGCATGCCGGTGGAGCCCGAGGTGAACAGCAGCTTACCGACCGTATCGGGCGTGATCCGCGCGAGCGATGCGTCGACCGTGGGCGTAACCTTGGTCGCGACCATGTCGGCATAGGCGGTGCTGGCGATCCCCGCTGGCGGGCGCGCCACATGGATGATCTTGATGCCGGTGAGGTCGAGCGCATCCAGCGCCTTCTGGAAGGTCGCCCCGTCCTGCACCATGACCGCGACAGGCTTTATCAGATCGAACAGATATTTGAGCTTGGCGTGATCCTGGCTCATCAACGAATAGGCCGGCGACACCGGCGCTGCCGGATGCCGCGCCTGCATCGCCGCCATGGTCATCAGCGCATGCTCGATGGAATTGCCTGACAGGATCGCAACCGGTCCATCGGCCGCGAGCTTCATGTCGAGCAGCGCCTGGGTCAGCGCATCGGCGGTCCGCTTCGCCTCGCTATAGCTGAGCCGGCGCCATTGCCTATCATCGCCGGCGCGCTGGGCCAGCCAGGTGTGATCGGGACGCTCCTTGGCCCACTTCGCCAGAGACGCCGGCAGATGCGTCTCATAGGCCATCAACGGTATCAGCGACTTCATGACAATCACGCCATCCGTGCGGCGCTCGACATCGATGTCGCGCTCCATCCAGTGGATCTTGCGGAAGGCGGGCTTTGTCAGCACCGCGGCAGCCTGGGCGTTCATGTGGTTTCTCCCAAAACCGTTCTTGTCGAACCATGGTCTCGTTTGTCGGACCTTGTATTTGTTGCGTGAGATCACGCTTTAACGTGTGACGTAAACCGGCTTTCGTTTCTCGATGAAGGCGCGGATGCCTTCCTCGAAATCTTCCGAGCGGCTGCACAACACCTGATTGCGATCTTCCATGGCAATCACGGCCTCGATCGAGCCGGCATCGACGGACATGTTGATACATTCCTTCGACAGCCGCAGGCCGACAGGCGACGCCGTTATCATCGCATCAACATAGGGCGCAGCCGCAGCTTCAAGTTGGCCGTCCTCGACGACCTCAGATACGAGGCCGACAGCCAGCGCGCGATCCGCGTGAATGAAGCGGCCGGTCAGGATCAGTTCCGAGGCCACGGAGACGCCAACCAGGCGCGGCAAGAAATAGCTCGAGCCGATATCGCAGCCGCCAAGGCCAAGCTTGATGAAGGCGCAGTTCATCCGCGCAGACTTCGCGGCAATACGGATATCTGCGGCGAGCGCCAGCGCGAAGCCGCCGCCGGCAGCCGCGCCCTGCACCAGCGCCACGATCGGCTGCGGGCAGCGGCGCATCAGCATCACGATATCGGCGATGCGGCGCTGGGAATCCAGGGACTCGGTGACGGTGCGCGGCGAGTTCTGGCCGGCACGCGAGGCCATCGCATGTTTGAGATCCAACCCGGCGCAAAAATTGGCGCCGGCGCCTCTGAGGACGACGACGCGTGTCTTGCGATTGCGCTGCAGGCTTTGGAAATAATCGTTGAGCGCGTCGATCAGCGCAGGATCGAGGGCGTTGAGGCTCTCCGGACGATTGAGGGTCACCCGGTCCACGCCATCGTCATGTTCGATCAGCAGAGGCTCGGTCACAACGCCCACTCCACACCCATCCGCGACTCAACAACGAGCCGTCCCCGCAACAGCGGGGACGGTGTTCTGATGACTAGCGCGGGGCCATGCGGATGGCGCCGTCGAGGCGGATGGTTTCGCCGTTCAGCATCGGGTTTTCGACCATATGAACGGCGAGGTTACCGTATTCCGAGGCGTCGCCGAGGCGGGCCGGATGCGGGACCTGCGCGCCGAGGCTGGCGCGGGCTTCCTCGTTGAGGCCCATCAGGAGCGGTGTCAGGAACAGGCCCGGCGCAATCGTATTGACGCGGATTTTCTGCGACGACAGATCGCGTGCAGCCGGCAGGGTCAGACCGACAACGCCGCCCTTCGATGCGGCATAGGCGATCTGGCCGATCTGACCTTCATAGGCCGCGACGCTGGCGGTGTTGATGATGACGCCGCGCTCTTCGCCGATGGCGTCCTGCGTCACGAGCTGTTCAGCGAACAGGCGCAGGCAGTTGAAGGTGCCGATCAGGTTGACCATGATGACATTGGTGAACTTCTCGAGCGGATAGACGCCCTGCTTGCCGACGATGCGCTGCGAACCACCGATGCCGGCGCAGTTCACCAGCACGCGCGCTGTGCCATGCGCGGCGGCGGCCTTGGCCAGCGCCGCCTTGACGTCAGCTTCGCTGGTGACGTCGCCGACGGTGGCGACGCCCTTCACTTCGGCAGCGACCTTCTCGGCATTGTCCTGCGCACGATCGAACACGGCAACCTTGGCGCCCTTGGCAGCCATCGCGCGCGCGGTCGCGGCACCAAGCCCCGAGCCACCGCCGGTGATGAATACGGCTACGTCTTTAAGCTGCATCGATAGAGCCTTTCCTTGGGCGTTCCTGATCGTTTCTTGAATTTTTGGTCGCGACGAAGAAGAAAAAGAAGAAGTGGTCCTTGGGCGTTTTCTTGGTTGTTGTTCTTGAAACTGATCCTTGGGCGTTTCTTATTTTTTGGTTCTTGAATTTAGTTCCTTGGGCGTTTCCCGACGTTTTTGAATTTTCTTGGCAGTTTTCCTTGGGCCGTTTCTTCTTAGCTCTGTGGTCAGGCCTTGGCGGCCTTCTTGTTTGTCACGATCCCGCCGAGCAACATCGCCTCCATATGGGCGACGTAGTCGCGGCAGACTTCATCCGTCACCGGGCCGACGCCAATGGCGCGTGACATGGCATGACGGCTGAAGAACAGATTGTCGCAGGCGCCGATCAGGCTGGTGTAGAACAGCACGGGATCGACCTTGCGGAATTCGCCGGATTCGAGTCCCTCCGCCAGCAGGCGGCGATGGAAGCCGAGCAGCGGCCCCACGAAAAACTTCGACACTTCATCGGCCGCCTCGTTGCTGCTTTCGTGCAGCAAATAGTGGATCAGCCGGTTCATGTAGGGAAACTGGTAGTAAGCCTTCATGATGCCGGCGATATGCAGCCGCAGTTTTGCAGTGGCCGAGATCGGCTGCGCCAGCAGGTATTCCAGATTGGTCATCTCGGTGGCGGCATCGCGCGCGAGCAGCGCCAGCAGCAAGCCGTCTTTATTGCCGAAATGATATTTCACCAGCGCCGCATTGACCCCGGACTGCTGCGCAATCTCGCTCAGCGACACCTCGATGGAGTTGCTGGAGATCATGAGTTCGCTTGCCGCAAGCAACAGCTTGTCGGCCGTCGGATTACGGCCGGGGGCGGTTTTCACGGAGGTGCTGGGGTTCACAGTCGATGCCATTCGGAGCGCAGATAATACGAACAATCGGCCGCACTCAAGAGTTAATTGACCGATTGACTAAACTCTCCGCGGACACTTTAATCCCGCGCGTTCAACGCCACGAAAAACGCCGCCAAACAAGGCAAAAAAGGGAGATCACGCATGGCCGAGGCCTATATCGTCGCCGCCGCACGGACCGCAGGTGGCCGCAAGGGCGGCCGCTTAGCCGGCTGGCACCCGGCCGATCTCGCTGCCTCGGTTTTGAACACGCTGGTTGAACGCACCGGCGCAGATCCCGCTTTAGTTGAAGACGTTATCATGGGCTGCGTCGGCCAGGGCGGTGAGCAGGCTGTGAACGTCGCGCGCAACGCAGTGCTGGCCTCCAAGTTGCCGGAAAGCGTGCCGGGCACCTCGATCGACCGCCAGTGCGGATCGTCGCAGCAGGCGCTGCATTTCGCGGCCCAGGCCGTGATGGCCGGCTCCATGGACATCGTGATCGCCGCCGGCGTCGAGAGCATGACCCGCGTGCCGATGGGTTCGCCAAGCATTCTCGCGTCAAAAGCCGGCATGGGCCACTACAAGAGCCCCGGCATGGAGGCACGTTATCCCAACATCCAGTTCAACCAGTTCACCGGCGCCGAGATGGTCGCCGCGAAATACGGTCTGACCAAGGATGAACTCGATCAGTACGCTTTCGAGAGCCATCAACGCGCCATCGCTGCGACCGAGGCCGGCCGCTTCAAGGACGAGATCATCCCGTTGCAGATCACCCGCGCCGATGGTTCCACGGATACGCATCACATCGACGAAGGCATTCGCTTCGATGCAACGCTGGACGGAATCCGCGGCGTCAAGCTGATCGCCGAGAACGGCAAGCTCACCGCAGCATCCGCCAGCCAGATCTGCGACGGCGCATCGGGCGTGATGGTCGTCAACGAACGCGGCCTCAAGCAGCTCGGCGTCAAGCCGATGGCCCGCATCCATCACATGACCATGATGGGCGGCGATCCCGTCATCATGCTGGAAGCACCCTTGCCGGCCACCGAACGCGCGCTGAAAAAAGCTGGCATGAAGATCGACGACATCGACCTGTTCGAAGTCAACGAAGCCTTCGCCTCGATTCCAACGGCCTGGCTGAAGGCCACCAGTGCCGATCCTAAGCGCCTCAACGTCAATGGCGGCGCCATCGCGCTCGGCCATCCGCTCGGCGGCTCCGGCACCAAGCTGATGACCACGCTGGTGCACGCGCTGCAACAGACAGGCAAGCGCTACGGGCTGCAGACCATGTGCGAAGGCGGCGGCATGGCCAATGTGACGATCGTGGAGCGGTTGTAAACGCTCTTATTACCCTCTCCCCCAGCGCGGCGAAGCCGCGCGCAGCGGGAGAGGGTGCCTGAGCGAAGCGAAGGCGGGAGAGGGCTTTTGCTTCCGGCGAAGCGCCCCTCTCCCGTCTCGACCGCTGGCGCGGTCGATCCACCCTCTCCCGCCAGCCGCGGCTACGCCGCGTCCGGGGGCGAGGGGAAAGACACACCACGAGCGGGAAAATCCGCCGGCCTTCAGAGGAAACGCCCATGACGCATCCGTCGATTCACGCGAAGACGAATCCCGACAAGATTGCCTACCGCATGGCCGGCTCCGGCCAGGCGCTCACCTATCGCGAACTCGACGAACGCTCCAACCGCGGCGCGCAGCTGTTTCGCGCGCTGGGTCTGAAGGCCGGCGATCACATCGCGCTGCTGATGGAGAACCGGCTCGACTTCATGGAGATCTGCTGGTCTGCCCAGCGCGCCGGGCTCTATTACACCGCGATCAGCCGTTACCTCACGCAAGACGAGATCGCCTATATCGTCAAAGACTGCGGCGCTCGCGTGGTCATCACCTCCGAGAAATGCGCTGATGTGGTTGCGGCGCTGATCACCAACGCGGCCGAGCCGATGTTCTATATCGTCGACGGTTCGCGCACCGGTTTCCGCGACTGGAATACCGCACTCGCCGCTCAGCCCGCTACGCCGATTGCCGACGAAGTCGCCGGCTACGACATGCTGTATTCGTCGGGCACCACGGGCCGGCCGAAGGGCATCAAGCGCGCCTCGGAGAACAATCCGATCACCGTGCCCAATCCGTTCCTGAAGAAGCTCTGCGCCGACATGTGCGGCATGGTGTCGGATTCGATCTATCTGTCGCCAGCGCCGCTGTATCATGCGGCTCCACTGCGCTTCAACATGATGGCGATCACGCTCGGCGGCACGTCGGTGATCATGGAGCATTTCGACGCGGAGGAATTCCTCAAGCTCGTCGAGAAGTACAAGGTCACCCAGTCACAGCTGGTGCCGACCATGTTCGTGCGCATGCTGAAACTGCCGGATGAGGTCCGGTTGAAATACGACGTATCCTCACTGAACGGTGCAATCCACGCCGCAGCGCCCTGCCCGGTCGAGGTCAAGGCACGCATGATCGACTGGTGGGGACCGATCCTGATCGAATATTACGCCGGCTCCGAAGGCAACGGTGTCACCGTATCGAACTCGCAGCAGTGGCTGTCGCATCGCGGCACCGTCGGCAAGGCCGTGACCGGCGTCATCAAGATTCTCAACGAGGAGGATCAGGAACTACCGGTCGGCGAGATCGGCACGGTGTATTTCGCCGATGCACCTGTTTTCACCTATCACAACGATCCCGAGAAAACGAAGCGCGCCTATAATTCGCGCGGCTGGTCCACGCTCGGCGATGTCGGCTATCTCGATGACGAGGGCTTTCTCTATCTCACCGACCGCAAGTCCTACATGATCATTTCCGGCGGCGTGAACATCTACCCGCAGGAGACCGAGGACGTTCTCATCACCCATCCGGATATCGCCGATGTCGCGGTGTTCGGCGTGCCGAACGAGGAAATGGGCGAAGAGGTCAAGGCCGTGGTGCAGCCGCATGACATGAGCCGCGCTGGCAAGGCGCTGGAGGCCGAACTAATCTTGTACTGCCGCAAGCACCTGTCCCCGATCAAATGCCCCAAGAGCATCGACTTCGAGCCTGAATTGCCGCGCACGCCCACCGGCAAGCTGGTGAAGCGGCATCTGCGCGACAAGTATTGGCCGAAGAAGGAAAAGGCATCGGCCTAGACCGCGCTCTTGCGGCCTTGCATCCGCCGCGGTAATCCGCGGCGATGTCGCAAGTCCACCCATCATGACCGCCGGTCTGCTGATTTCCGCAGCGCGTTCCGGCGCGGGCAAAACCACGGTCACGCTCGGCCTGCTCGCCGCGCTGGCGCGGCGCGGCATGGTGCTGCGCGCCGCCAAAGCCGGACCTGATTATATCGATCCCGCCTTCCACGCGGTCGCCACCGGCGCGCCCTGCATCAATCTCGATAGCTGGACGATGCCGCCACCGCTGCTGCAGGCGCTCATGGCCGACGCCAGCGAGGCCGCCGACCTGCTGGTGGTCGAAGGCGTGATGGGTCTGTTCGACGGCGTGCCCGGCGTCGCGGACCGCGACGGCAGCAGCGCCAGTATCGCCGCACGCTTCAGGCTGCCGGTGCTGCTGGTGCTCGACGTGACGGCGCAATCGCAATCCGCTGCCGCCATGGTACGCGGCTTTGCCAGCCATCATCCGGGGGTCCGCGTCGCCGGCGTGATCCTGAACCGTGTCGGTAGCGACCGCCACCGCCGTCTCATCACCGACGCGATCACGCCGCTCGGTATTCCCGTGGTTGGCGCCATTCCGCGCGACGCGGCGCTGGCGCTGCCGGAGCGCCATCTCGGCCTGATCCAGGCCGGCGAACATGGTGACCTCGATGGACGGATCGCCGCTCTCGCCGACATGGCGGAGAAGCATCTCGATCTCGACGCTATCGTCGCGCTGGCCGTGCCCATCGACCAGCAGCCAACATTCAATGCTGCGCCGGCCTTGCCGCCGCCCGGTCAGCGCATCGCGCTGGCCACCGATGCTGCATTCACCTTTATCTATCCGCATCTGATCGACGGGTGGCGCAAAACCGGCGCGGAGATCGTGCGCTTCTCGCCGCTTGCCGATGAAGCACCGCCGGATGATTGCGATGCCTGCTGGCTGCCCGGCGGCTATCCCGAGCTACACGCCGCCACGCTCGCCTCCGCGCAAACTTTCCGCGATGGAATCGTCCGCTTTGCGCTGACGCGTCCGATCCATGGCGAATGCGGTGGCTATATGGTGCTCGGCGAAGGCCTTGAGGATGCCGACGGCAACCGACATGCGATGACCGGTCTGCTCGGGCACACAACGAGCTTTCAGAAGCGGCGCCTGCATCTCGGCTATCGCGAGGCCCGGCTGCTCTCGGAGTGTTCGATCGGGCCACGGGGATCGCTCATCCGCGGGCACGAATTCCACTACGCATCACTGACCGACGCGGGTAACGACGAGCCTCTGGTCGATCTGCAGAATGCGCAAGGCGAGCCCATGGCCGAACGCGGCGGACGGCGCGGTCATGTCACCGGCACGTTCTTCCACGCGATTGCGCAGCTCGATCGCTAGCCGGGGATCAGCGCCCCCAACGATCCTGCCAGATCTTCTCGCCGATCAGGCAGTTGACGCGGGGCTCCTTCGTCGTGTTGGCGACAGGAATCGCGCGCGGCTCGGGCATCAATCCTGCGACTTCCAACACCAGCTTGGTGCGGATCGCTTCCTTGAACTTGTCGCGCTCCTTGATCGGCACCACGAAGGAGCCCGCGCCGCCGATCACGCAGTCCTCGTAATAGAGATCGAGGTTTTCGATATCCATGGTCGAGTAGGACAGTTCCTTGGCCATGATCGGCAGGCCGTTGATGACGATGCCTTTCGCGACTGCCTCGTCGCGTGCGACCGTCACCGGTCCTCCGTTGTTGTTCGGCCCATCGCCCGAAATATCGATGACCCGGCGCAGACCGTGCAGCGCATTTTCATCGAACAGCGGCATGGCGTAGTAGATCGCGCCCGAGATCGACGTCCGCGACGCCCGGCGGATCGGCGTCTTCATGATTTCGGATGCCACCGCGTCGGCGGATTCAGGACCATCGATGACACGCCAGGGAATGATCAGCTTCTGGTCTGACGATGCCGCCCATTCGAAATAAGTGACCGCAATCTTGCCTGTCGGGCCACTCTTGAGCGCGGTAAGGAATTCCTTGGAAACGATGGCTTGGGCATAGCCTTCGCGCTGGATCGCCAGCTCGTCCATATCCATCGAATAGGAGACGTCGACCGCCAGCACCAGTTCGACATCAACTACGGGGTCCTGCTTGCTCTGGGCAAACTGCGCTTTCGGGCCTGTCGCAGCCATGCTCGCGACGTCGCCGCCGGCCATCGCTCCCGCGACGAGTACCGCTCCAATCGAGACACACCAGCGCATAGCGGCCCTCCCGTTGAGAATCGAATGGTGACATGCAAATGACGAGCCGCAAAGCAGGAACCTGCAGGCATGTTCACAATCCGGTCATGGCGGCGATGCCGCTGCGGCAGAGTTAACGGGCGCCTCCCCCCGGATTTGAACGGTTTGCACGCTCGCGAGACAAAGCTAGCGCAGGATGTCGCCAACGCCACATCCACCATTGCTGACCGGAATGGCCGACATGAGTGCCGCCTTGAACGCGCCGATGAACGGTGGCCGCCAGCCCGCAACGCGGCACGCAATCGTGTGGGCCGTACTGCTCGCTTGCATCGGCGCAGCGATCGCCTTGTTCGTTTCAGCACCTGCCGAACAGCGCAAGACAGGGGCTACCGAACAGGACGAACCTATTCGACCGTTCGGCGCAAACGCAGCCGACGAATGCCGCCGTCTTTCGCGGAACGCCACCGAATACCTCTCCGAGCAACAAGAGAAGCTGCGTTACCGAACGCGCCAGGCCACCTGCAGCGAAGCGTTCGCTACAGCTCCGGACGATGTCCGCAACAAGGTGGCCTTTGCTCAATCGCTGCCGCATGAACGGCGCGCCGAGGCGGTCGCCCTGTTGCGCGAGGCCGCAGCCCGGAACGATGGCGAGGCAAATTACGCAATCTATGAGTCGCACAATTCATGGGACTATCATCTTGACCGCCCGCAGATGATTGCGCGCGACGAGGCACAGCGCGCGCTGATCAGGGCAGCCGAACTGGACAACCCGTCAGCGGTAAACAGGCTCGCCATCCTCTATAGTCGTGGCGGCATCGTGAAGCGGGACCCGTCTGCCGAACGATACTGGACCGAGCGCGCGCTTCGGCTGCCGCTGCCGGAGAACGTCACCCGTGCGGACCAGCAGATCAGGCTTGCTCGGCTTCTCGCCCGATCCCCACAGCCGGACGAGCAGACCGCCGGTCAGAATTTACTCGAGCGTCTCGCGCAGGGCGGCTCCTTTGGCGCCAAGGCAGCGCTGGCGGTGGCCACGCGACCCAGCGATCCCGTGCGCGCCCGCAAACTATTTGAAGAGGCTGCGCGCGATCGTCTGGGAGGCGATACCGAACTGGCGCAGATGCTGCTCGACGGCGAAGGCGGCCCGGCCGATCCGAAGCGCGCACTATCGATCTTGCAAAGCCAGCGCCATCAGGCGAGCGCGAGTGGCCTGCTCGGCGAGCTTTATCTCGATGGAAAGCTGGTGCCACGCGACGTGTCAAAGGGGATCGACTTACTGATCACTGCCGGGGTTTGGGATTACGACTCCCGGCTGAAGGCCCTGCGGTTGCTGGCCAGCCACCCACAGGTTCAGATCTCTTCGCTCAACATCGTTCTGTTTGAGGCAATTCAGGCTGCGGAACTTGGCGAGCCTGACGCACTTGCCGCATTGGTCGATCTCAAACTATCGCAGAACCCGCAGTTTCGCGACGTCCCCGGAGCCTGTAAACTGAAGCCAATGGCCGTGCAGCGCGGCGATCAGGATGCCGTGCAACGCCTCAAGGATTGCCCGGCCGGCTGATCGTCGTCGCGGCGCCGCCACAGAGCGCGATCGTCCGGATGAGTGTGCATGCCCGAGAGTGTCACCGCCCCACAGACCAAGGCCAAGCCGAAGGTCGAGCGGCCGAAATTGTACAAGGTCATCCTCGTTAATGACGACTTCACGCCGCGGGAGTTCGTCGTGCGGGTGCTGAAAGCGGAATTTCGCATGTCCGAGGATCAGGCCGCCAAGGTGATGATGACGGCGCATCAGCGCGGCGTCTGCGTCGTCGCCGTGTTCACCCGTGACGTCGCCGAGACCAAGGCGACCCGCGCGACAGATGCCGGCCGCGCCAAAGGCTATCCGCTTCTGTTCACGACCGAGCCGGAAGAATAGAACGTGGCGTTTCTGTCCGACCAACCAAAACGATAAAAATTTAACGATCGCCTCAATCCGAGATTGGGCTGCATCTGGCAAGCTCGCCAGATGTCGATTGCACTCCGCAAGCAATATGTATCCCGGCCGGAATTGTCGTTCGGGCCTTTGCGCTTCATCGAATGCCTGCCTTGGCTCGTGCTGGCAGCGGGAATGCGCGTGATCGCGTTCAGCGGTGGCGTTATCGCCTTGCCGGCCATCTTCGTCGCCACGGTTGCCGTTCTTCTCGCGTTTCAGGTGACCGCACGGCGGTCGATCGAGCTTGCCGACGGCAAGACCCATCTCGGAGCGATGACGTTCCAGGATGAATTCCGACTATCGCTGCGCATTCTGGTGCGTATCGGCGCGCTGATGCTGGCAGCAAGCGTGATCTCTGTATCACTCGGGATCTCGCCGCTGGACCTGAACTTCATGGGCGGCATCGATGGCATGGCGTTCGATCAGCCGACGGCGGTCGGAAAGATCTGGAATGCCTCCATCGCCACGCTGATCTTGCTGATGATCGTCGGTGTCGAACGCCATGACAACAGGGTTCGTTTCTTCGCGGCTTGCCGTGAATTCGCCAGGCGAAGCGCCTGGCTCGGCGTGGGCCTTCTGGCCCTGACCGCCGCCTATTTCGGCCTCGGTTTTGTCCAGGGTCTCGTTCGCAACGCGATTGCGATCTACGGGCAAGCGCCGACGACGAACACCTTCATCCGAAACCTGATCTTCTTCGTCTTTATCTTCGGCTTCGCGATGCTGCGGCTTTGGGTGACCCTGATGATCCTGACCGCGGCTCTCAAGCAATCCCATCTGCGGGGCGACTGATCTCAGCCGGCGACTGCGGTTTCATCGGCCAGCCCATAGACGCGCTCCGCCTTCGCGAAGCCAGCGATGGGAAATTCGCCGAGATCGGTCCAGTCCGTCGTCGTTGCGTCGGCGAAGGTCGCGGACGCGACCACCGTCCGATGCAGCTTGCCCGCGATCTTCTCCAGACGTGCGGCGAGATTCACGGCGGGGCCGATGCAGGTGAAGTCGAGCCGGTTGCCGCCGCCGATATTGCCGTAAAGTACCTTGCCGACATGCAGTGCCAGACCGAAGCGAAAGCGCTCTTCAGCACCTGCCGCATCCGACCAGCGCAACGCTTCAACGGCAGTGCTGGCTTCACGCGCCGCCTCCAGCGCGTGACCGCACACCATCGAACGGTCCGCATCGTCCTCGGCAATGGGAAACACGGCCAGCAGGCCATCGCCCATGAATTTGAGCACTTCGCCGCCATGCTTGAGGATCGCAGGCACCTGACAATCGAAGTAACGGTTGAGAATCTCGACGACGCTTTCCGGCGGCAGCCGGTCCGACAGCGCCGTAAAGCCGCGCAGATCCGACAACCAGATCGCTGCGCGCATGGTCTCGGTATGGCCGCGCCGGATCTGACCACCGAGAATACGTCCGCCAGCGCGATTGCCCACATAGGTATCGAGCAGTGTCACCGTCACTCGTCGTATGCCGATGACCTCGATCAACCGCGCCAATGTCGGCAGCACCGTTTTCAAGGCGGCTAGCTGCTCATCCGTGAAACCGCCGGGCTGCTTCGTGGTCCAGCTTGACGCGTGGAGCATGTTGTCGACGAAGGTGAGCGGGATCGCGATGTAGTCGGTAACGCCTTCGGCGCGCATATCGTCGAAAAAAGGAAAGGGTGTGGTTGATGGCTCATGAAGTCGGCTGCGGACCTCAACACCTTCACGGAAGACCAGCGCAAGCGGACTGCTGAGGAATTCAGGCGCCTCCTGAATGTCGAAATCAACCGAGCTGAGGACTACCCCGGTCTCCGGACGCCAGATGAAATTGCGGCCGAAGATTTCCGGATGCAGGGTGCGGATGAAGATGCCCACGCGGTACAGCGGCAGCCCCGCAGCGACAAGCCGCTCGCAACATTCCGCCATCATGCGCGATGGCGTCGGCGCGGATCGCGCACCGTCACTGAGCCAGTCGATGATCTCTCTGAGCTTGTCGGGCAACACGGCTGGCACTTTCAAACTTGCGCAAACGCGGGTTGCGGTCAGTCATTCAAGTCTAACCGACCTGCCCGCGATGCCTAATGAAATGATCGGCGAGCACACAAGCGGCCATGGCTTCGGCCACCGGCACGGCACGGATGCCGACGCACGGATCATGGCGGCCTTTGGTCAGGATATCCGTGTCGGCGCCGTTGCGATCGACGGTCTTGCGCGGCGACAGGATCGACGAAGTCGGCTTCACCGCGAAACGCGCCACGACCGGCTGGCCTGTGGAAATGCCGCCGAGGATACCCCCGGCATGATTGGAGAGGAATGACGGGCCGTGATTGGTCATGCGCATCTCGTCGGCATTGTCTTCCCCGGACAATTCCGCCGCACCGAAACCGTCACCGATCTCGACGCCCTTCACCGCATTGATGCTCATCAGCGCCGCTGCCAGATCGCCATCGAGCTTGGCGTAAATGGGCGCGCCCAAACCCGCCGGCACGCCGTCGGCGACCACCTCGATCACCGCGCCGATCGACGAGCCGGATTTCCGGATACCGTCGAGATAGCCCTCGAAGAACGCGGCCTTGTCCTTGTCCGGGCAGAAAAATGGATTGCGCGCAACCTCGTCCCAGTCCCAGTTGCGGCGGTCGATCTTGTGCGGCCCCATCTGCACCAGCGCCGCGCGCACGGTCATGCCGGGAATGATTTTTCGCGCGATCGCGCCGGCCGCGACACGCGTCGCCGTCTCGCGGGCCGACGAACGGCCGCCGCCGCGATAATCGCGCAACCCGTATTTGGCTTCATAGGTGAAGTCGGCATGGCCTGGCCGAAACTTGTCCTTGATCTCCGAATAGTCCTTCGAGCGCTGGTCGGTATTCTCGATCAAGAGCGCGATCGGCGTCCCCGTCGTGACCTGCACACCGGTTTCCGGATGCGCCATGACCCCGGACAGGATCTTGACCGCGTCAGCTTCCTGCCGTTGCGTGGTAAAGCGCGACTGGCCGGGACGGCGGCGATCCAGATCGGCCTGGATCTCGGCCACATCCAGCGGGATCAGCGGCGGACAGCCATCGACCACGCAGCCGATCGCCACCCCGTGGCTCTCGCCAAAGGTCGTGACGCGGAACATGTGGCCGAAGGTGTTGTGGGACATGGGGCGCTCGCTGATTGAGCAGATGTCGTAACGCGGGCCGTCCGAGGGGTCAAATCGCCCCGGTCGGCCGAAATGCTTAACTAAACTTATCCATCCCGTCGGCGTTGAACACGTAGACCGCGCCCTGCTGGATCGGCAGCTCACTGACGCCGTCCGGCGTCTCAAAGCCCAGCGCCACCATCAGCGCACGCGCCGTGCCGCCATGCGCCACCGCGACGGTATCGCCCGTGAGGCCGTCAACCCATTCACGCATCCGAAGCTGCACTTCGGCATAGCTTTCGCCGCCCGGCGCCGGCAGGCTCCATTTGTCCAGAAGACGCGCCGCAAAGATGTCGGGATGCGCAGCTTCCTGCTCGGCCAGCGTAAATCCTTCCCAGTGGCCGAAGCCGATCTCACGCAGACGATCGTCGAGGCCGTAGTCGTCATGCGGCAAATCGAGCTTGCCGCGCACCAGTTCCATGGTGTTGCGCGCGCGGCCGAGCGGACTGGAGACGAATGCGACATCGCCGCTAGTGCGCCCGTCCCGTGCCAGAATATCCCTCAGCACGGTGCCGGCATGTGCCGCCTGCTCACGACCGAGATCGTTGAGCGGAATGTCCTTCGAGCCCTGAAAGCGACCGGCGGCGTTCCACTCGGTCTGGCCGTGGCGAATATAATAGATGGTTGGCTTCGGCATGGACGTCAGCAATCAGTCCTTGCCGCCCATGCTGATGTCCGGCGCATCCGGCACCTTGGTGCCGAGCACGTGATAGCCGGCATCGACGTGATGCACTTCACCGGTCACGCCGGTGGACATATCGGACAGGAAATACACCGCGCTCTGGCCAACTTCGTCGATGGAAACGTTCTTGCGCAGCGGCGCGTTGACCTCGTTGTATTTCAGCAGATAGCGGGAGTCGGCAATCCCTGCGAAGGCCAGCGTCTTGATCGGGCCGGCAGAGATCGCATTGACGCGGATGCCCTTCACGCCCAGGTCAGCCGCCAGATAGCGCACGCTGGCTTCCAGCGCAGCCTTGGCGACACCCATCACATTGTAGTTCGGCATCCACTTCTCGGCGCCGTAATAAGTCAGCGTAACGATGGAGCCGCCTTCGGTCATCAACTTCTCGGCGCGCTGTGCGATGGCCGTCAGCGAGTAGCAGGAGATCAGCATGCTCTTGCTGAAATTCTCGGCCGATGTGTCGACATAGCGACCTTCGAGCTCGTCCTTGTCCGAGAAGGCGATGGCGTGGACGACAAAATCGATCTTGCCCCATTTTTCCTTCACCCGGTCGAATACCGCATCGATGGTGGCTGCGTCGGTGACGTCGCAATGGCCCAGCAGCTCGGCGCCAAGTTCCGCCGCCAGCGGCTCGACGCGCTTCTTCAGCGCATCGCCCTGATAGGTCAGCGCAATCTCCGCGCCCTGCGCCTGGCACGCCTTGGCGATGCCCCAGGCGATGGAGCGGTTGTTGGCGACGCCCAGAATGACACCGCGCTTGCCCTTCATCAGGCCTGAAACTTCACTCATATCGCATCCTGTTTTGCTTGGCTGATAACTTGGCAGTCCATGCCAATCTGGCCTTGGGGGTACACCAGCACTTGCGTCCGGTACAGCCCAAAAGCCCGGTTATGCGGCTGTTTACCGTCCGGGCCTAACGCCGGAATAGACGATCCGCCAAGGTGTTATGATAGATGCGGCGCAATTGCGGACCGCCCAAGATACCGTCAGGATTGCAACGGATGGCACGAGCCCCATGAGCGCCTTTCGCGAGAGCGTTGAGAGCATGATTCCGGCGCTGCGCCGCTACGCGCGGGCGCTGGCGCGTGACACCGACATTGCCGACGACCTGGTGCAGGACACGCTGGTGCGCGCGCTGCGCTCGGAGAAGTTGTTCATCGGCGGCGATCTCAGAAGCTGGCTCTATACGATCCTGACCAATCTGAACCGCAACCGCCGCCGGTCGCTGGCACGCAAACCAGTCTTTACCGAGCTGTTCGACAACAATCCGGATGCCAGCGGGACCGAAGCCGAAGGGCGCGACATCTCGCGCGCCCTTGCCGCCCTCGTCGAAGAGCAGCGCTCGGTGCTGCTGCTCGTGATGCTCGAAGGTCTGAGCTACCGCGAAGTCGCCGACATCCAGGGCGTGCCGATTGGCACCGTGATGTCGCGCCTCGCGCGCGCCCGCGCCCATGTCAAAGCCTATCTCGACGGCGAGCGCCCGGCGCTGCGCGCGGTCAAATGATTTAAAGGGAAGACGATAATGACCGGACCGAATATTCCCGTGACCGAAGACGAATTGCACGCCTTCGTCGACAATGAATTGCCGGCCGAGCGCCGCGCCGATGTCGAGGCATGGCTCGCGACACATCCAGACGATGCCGAGCGCGTCGCATCGTGGCACGCGATGGCCGAGCTGCTGCATGCACGCTACGATGCTATTGCCGACGAGGCCGTGCCGCAGCGACTGGAAATCGAGCGACTGGTTCAGCAGCCGCGGCGCTGGATCTACGGCGCCGTTGCGGCCACGCTGGTCGCCTTCATCGCAGGTGGGAGCGCGGGCTGGGTCGCACGCGGCGCTGCGGCTGCGCCATCGATCTTCCGGAATTTCACGGTGGATGCGCTCGATGCGCACCGGACCTATGTGGTCGAAGTGCGCCATCCCGTCGAGGTCGCAGCCAATGAGCGCGCGCATCTACAGCAGTGGCTGTCCAAGCGCGTCGGTTATGAGATCAAGGCGCCTGAACTCGATGCAGCCGGATTGAAGCTGGTCGGCGGACGACTGCTGCCCGGCCCCGAAGCGCCTGCGGCCTTCTTCATGTATGAAAGCCCGTCGGGCGAACGCTACACGCTGTACACATCGCGGGCGGCGAAGGCTGACCCGACCCAGATGCGCTATGCCGCGCAGGACAAGGATGGCGCCATGTTCTGGGCCGACAAGGGCGTCGGCTATGTCGTATCAGGCCCGACCGACAAGGACCGACTCAATCAGGTCGCGCGCCAGATCTACGATCAGACGGAGAAGGTGGGGGGATGAGACAGCGAGCTGATCGCTGCTCGCATCACCCCAGATCGCTACGCGGATGATACGGGTGCCCGTCGCGCCACTTCTCCATCAGGGCTTCCAGCGCGGCGTCGTGACCGTCCGGCAGCATGATCCTGATGGTGAAGTAGAGATCACCCGCGGCACCTCCGGCCAGCGGCAGGCCCTTGCCCTTCAGGCGAAACACCCGTCCGCTCGACGTGTTCTTCGGAATTGAAAGCTCCACGGCACCGGTGAGTGTCGGTGCGCGCACCTTGGCCCCAAGCACGGCTTCGTAGAGCGTGATCGGCAGATCGACGCGCAGGTCGTTGCCATCCACCTTGAAGTGAGCGTGGGGCGCGATGGTGACCGTGATCATCAGATCGCCGGGACGATGTCCTGGCGCGGTTTCGCCCTGGCCGCGGAGCCGGATCTGCTGGCCCGTCGTGACGCCGGCCGGTATCTTGACGTCCAATTCCTTGCCCGACGGCAGACGCACACGCTTCTCGGCGCCCTTCACGGACTCTTCCAGCGTCACCGTCATGGCGACGTTGAGATCCAGATCGGGCATCCCGCCGGCATAGCCGCCGCTGTCGAATTCAAAGCCCTGCGCACCCGGCCGCGCGCCGCGCGGGCTGGCGCCACCGAACATGCTGTTGAGGATGTCCTCGAAACCGCCACCGGCACCGGCACCGCCGGGAAAACCCTGCTGCGCACCGGGACCACCGCGGAAGGCGTGCTCGAAGCCGCGCTGCGACGCGCCGGCGCGGCCACCGCCCGGAAATCCCTGGAAGCGTGCTTTACCCTCGGCATCAATCTCGCCGCGGTCGAACTGCTTGCGCTTGTCCTCGTCGCCGATGATCTCGTTGGCCGCATTCAATTCCGAAAACCGGTCGGCGGCTTTCGGATCGTCCTTGTTGCTGTCGGGATGATGCTTCTTGGCGAGCTTGCGATAGGCACTCTTGATCGCCGCAGCGCTGGCGCCCCGCTGCACCCCCAAGACCTCATAGGGGTCGCGCATCCGTCGTCTCTCCTTCAGATAACTAAAAGGCGGGCAATCTGCCCGCATGTTGGATTTGCCGGCCGAAACCCGCCTTGTTGGTTGGCGGGCAACTGCCCTACTGCTTCTTCATCTGGTGACTTCGTGTCATTTTTGCAACTCGGCCGCAAGCGGCCGGCCGGCGAAAACTAGCTCCGTTTCCACGGCTTCAGCGTATGCACGTCCCAGCTGCCGCGGTCACCCTTACAGGCCGCACCTTGCATCCAGCTTTCGCTGGTGCCGTTAACATAGCTGGCCAGAAAATCCCTGCAGGTGCGACCTTCCGCGACATAGGCACTGGACAAAGGCGTCACCGACCCGCGCGCCCCGGTCGATGGGTTTTCCCACGGCTGGCTGGAATCCTTGCTGCCCTTGGTGAGGACATCGGAGGCCGCAGTGCGCGTCAGGACAAGATCGGCTTCCGTGGGCTCATAATTGGTGGCCTGAACCGATGCCGGCGAAATGGAGCCGGTGACATCGCCGCCCTCCATCCTGGCCAGCGCAGACTCGTTTCGGCCCATACTGCAACCGCCGAGGGTGCTGCCGATAAGAATTGCTGTCAAAGCCGCACCGAGCGGGCAGATGGCCGATAGGCCAATGCGTTGCCGTATCCTATATAGGTCTTGCCTATGCAGGGGCAGCAGCAAGCTCTCTACAACAGGCCAACGCAAGCGGAACTCCGGACATGACCGACACGACCTCCCCCATCAAAGACTCAACTCCGTTAACGTCAGGTGATTTTACGGCCGCTGCGGAACCATTTGCGCTGTTTTCCGAGTGGTTTACCGAGGCAAGGGCCTCAGAACCCAACGATCCGAACGCGATGGCGCTGGCCACCGTCGACGCCGACGGCCTGCCGGACGTCCGCATGGTGCTGATGAAGGGCTATGACACCGACGGTTTCGTGTTCTACAGCCACATTGCCAGCCAGAAGGGTCAGGAGCTCGCCGCCAATCCCAAGGCCGCGCTGCTGTTTCACTGGAAGTCGCTGCGCCGGCAGGTCCGCATTCGCGGTCCTGTCACATCAGTGACCGATGCCGAGGCCGACGAGTATTTTGCGACCCGCCCCAAACAGGCGCAGATCGGCGCCTGGGCGAGCAAACAGTCACAGCCGCTGGAAAGCCGCTTTGCGTTCGAACAGGCCATCGCCAAGGAAGGCGCCAAGCACCTGATCGGCGCCGTTCCGCGTCCGCCAGGTTGGAGCGGATGGCGCATCACGCCTGTTCGTTTCGAATTCTGGCACGACCGGCCGTTCCGCCTGCACGACCGCATCGAATTCCGCCGCGACACCGCGGCAGCAGATACGTCCTGGTCCAAGGTGAGACTGTATCCGTGAACGCCGACAACGAGACGAGAACCAGACACGTGAACCATCCAGGATCGAACGCGCCCAAGCGCACCATGCTGCTGACCGGCGCGAGCCGCGGCATCGGTCATGCCACCGTGATGCGCTTTTCCAGTGCCGGCTGGCGTGTGCTGACCTGTTCGCGGCATCCGTTTCCGGAAGTCTGCCCATGGGATGCCGGCCCCGAAGATCACATCCAGGTCGATCTCGCCGATCATGACGACACTGTCCGCGCCATCGACGACATCAAGGAACGGCTGAACGGCGGCGCGCTGCATGCGCTGGTGAACAATGCCGCGATCTCGCCCAAGGCCGAAGGCGGCGCGCGCATGGGCTCCATCGATACTGACGTCGCAACCTGGAGCCACGTCTTCAACGTCAATTTTTTCGCGCCGATCATGATGGCCCGCGGGCTGATCGAACAGTTGAAGGCGGCCAAAGGCTCGGTGGTGAATGTCACCTCGATCGCCGGCTCGCGCGTGCACCCGTTTGCCGGCGCGGCCTATGCCACATCGAAAGCGGCGCTGGCGTCGCTGACCCGCGAAATGGCGTCGGATTTCGGCCGCCTCGGCATCCGCGTCAACGCTATTGCGCCGGGCGAGATCGACACCTCGATCCTGTCGCCGGGCACCCAGACTATCGTCGATCAGCAGATCCCGCTGCATCGGCTCGGCACGCCCGACGAAGTCGCCAAGATCATCTATGTGCTGTGTACGGAAACGAGTTCATACGTGAACGGCGCCGAAATCCACATTAATGGCGGCCAGCACGTCTGATCAGCGATAACAGGTGAGGAATAGTCATGCTGAGGACCGCGCCATTCTGGCGCTCCCCAAGACACGCGGGACTTTCTAGTCCGCGTAAAACTTCCGCGGCATCGGCGCAGCCGCGCTGATCCCGGCGCTGGAACAATCGTCTTCGGATTCGCCGTCCATCAACCCTGCGCCGCAATGCCGACAGGTTCGCGCAGAGATTGTCTGAGCTCTGCCGGCCATGCGCGCCTGTTGATAGGACCTGAGATCGACGACGTTCCGTCCCGATGTTTCTGTTTTGTCAACCATTGCTGTCCTCATCGCTTCTGACAGCGTTATGACAGCAACCATTAGCGCAACCGTTCAGCGGAACGCTCGAATTTTACCGGATAAATTGTGGCGGGAATCGCGCGAAGCCTATGATCATTGGGCTTTTCGAACACGCATCATGAATGCGTTTTGATAGTTGGAAAAAGATTCAGACATCCGCGCGTTTATGGTCCCGCGAGTGCATGCTCGGGGTTGTCTAAGCGGTGTCCCCTCCTGGAACATGAGGGGTGGCAGCGCGCCTGACGACGCGAAATGGTGGTAATTTTCGCGATCCGCTCCGCCGGAACGCCGGTAAGCTGCAATCGCGCAACGCCATCAGGCGCGCCACCGCGGCTTTTCTGTCCCCGGGGCCGTGCTTCCGGGTACTGGGCACGAGCATCGCGCCCGTCATCCGGCAGGCTTTCGCCCACCTTCGCCCGCACCCGTCCAGCCGCAAGCGGCAGAGCCCCGTAGTGGGCCCGGACGGCTACCCAAGGCCTCCCGAGTGCGCAGGGTACGTCACCCCACACCCGCAGGCGCCGCATCCTTGTTCCACTTCAAGACGCCTCTAGAAGCGCCCCTCATGAACAGGATTAACGGATAATAATCCTTGTAGGTATATTGTCAATGGTTGGCAGGAAAAAATGTTTGAACACGGCTATGCCGCTACCCACTCGTCATTCCGGGGCGCCGCCGGCACTTGCCGGACGTGAACCCGGAATCCCGATATGTTCGGCAAAACATGAGCAGATTCCGGGTTCACGTGCGCGAAGGCGCGCCCGTGCCCCCGGAATGACAGTCTCTCAAGCGTGGCCCGGAATGACAAATGAGAAGTCAACGCGTCTACACGCTTGTTGCTGCCGCTGTTCCTACAGCCACTTCTTCCACTTGAAGAACATGTAAGGCAGCACCGCCGCGAACAGCATCATGATCAGCGCCATGGGGTAACCGACATCCCATTGCAGTTCCGGCATCGCCTTGAAATTCATGCCGTAGACCGATGCGATGAGCGTTGGCGGCATCAACACCACAGCCATGACCGAGAACAGCTTGATGATGTTGTTCTGTTCGAGATTGACGACACCGAGCATCGCATCGAGCGTGAAGGTAATCTTGTTCGACAGATAGGAGGCGTGATCGGTCAGGGAGACCACGTCGCGCTGCATGGTCTTGAGCTGCGCGCGCATGTCCTTCGACCACTTCACGCCTTCCGCCTCGGCGGTGATGAAGGTGACGACGCGGCCGATCGAGACGAGGCTTTCACGCACTTTCGAGGTCAGGTCGCCCTTGCGACCGATGGTGATCAGGATTTCCGAATAGCGCTTGGCATGGCCGGTCCGCAGCGACTCATCCGGCTCGAAGATGTCGTGGCTGACCTGATCGACATCGGCGCCGACGCGTTCGAGAATGTCGGCGCAGCGATCGATCACCGCGTCGAGCAGTTCGAGCAGAGTGGTTTCACCATTGGCGCCGGCCGGCGCGTTGCGGCCAAGCTTCAGTTCGACGGACGCGAACGGGCGCGGTGTGTCGTAGCGCACAGTCACCAGCCGTTGCCGGGTGAGGATGAAGGTCACCGCCGTGATCCGCGGCGACTCGGTGTCGGAACCGCACATCAAGCTGGCGGTCATGTAGCGGGCGCCGTTCTCGATATAGAGACGGCTCGAGATCTCGATCTCCTGCATGTCTTCACGGGTCGGGATCTCGACCCCGGCCAGTTTCTCCACCGCCTTGTCCTCGGCCGGCGACGGCTTCACCATGTCGATCCACACCGCATTGTCCGGCAACGCCTCGAGATCGGTCGGCTCGGATTTCCTCAAGGCGTGGTCGGCAGGGGTGAAGACAGCGAGCATGGCAACTCCGGAAGATTGAAAAGGTGGGAAACTGCAATACGGACGATCCGGGCAGAATCGGCGGGGGCGACCGACCATGACCGACGCGGATGCAGCCGTCATGACAGCCTTTGTGCGGCGCGCCAACCCCGCGCGAACCCGGGAATTTTTCCCGCGAGATCACGCATTTTACGAGGCTCGATCTGACAAAATTGTCACGCGCGCATCACGGCTTCGCGAGGCGTTGCGGTTCTGCACAGGATTTGGCCGGAGGGTCGGAAATTCTGCGGCAAATATGACACAGGTTGTGCGCTGCATGATGCGCAGCGCATCTAACCGCTGGAATTGCAGCGGATTTCAGCGATAGTAGCTTTAACGGAATCGTGGCGTTCGAAGGCTATCTTGGGTGCGTTTCCTTGCACCAGCCTGTCTGAATCGGACCTCACGCAATTGGAACAATGACATGTCGCCGCTGAAAATTAAGCTTGGACTGATTGTCGCCGCCGGCCTGATGCTGTCGGGCTGCATGCAGACCGCCACGCAATTCCAGGCCGCTCCGGAAGCCAGCCTCAAGCCCGCGGACAAGGCACAGCTCGCCAAGGCGCGTTACGCGAAGGTGCAGCCGGCCGAGCCGTTCCGCCGCGCCATCGTCGATTTCCATCGCAAGGAACTGCCGGGTTCGATCGTGGTCGATTCCGACAATCATTACCTTTACTATGTTCAGGACGGCGGCAAGGCGATCCGCTATGGCGTGACCGTCGGCGAAGAAGCGCTGGCCTTCTCGGGTGTCGCGCGCGTCGGCAACATGGCTGAGTGGCCGAAGTGGACCCCGACCAAGGACATTCACGCCCGCATCGAAGGCCTGCCGGCCCAGGTGCCCGGCGGCGTCGACAATCCGCTCGGTGCCCGCGCCCTCTATCTCTATCAGGGCAACAAGGACACGCTGTTCCGCATTCACGGCACCAATCAGCCGGAATATATCGGCGCCTCGATCTCGTCGGGCTGCATCCGCATGACCAACGAAGACGTCATCGACCTCTACAGCCGCGTCAAGCCCGGCGCTGTGGTCGTCGTGCTTGAGCCGAAGGCCGGCGACTCGCCGTATAACTCGAAGCTGGCCCTGCAGGGCGGCGGCGGAACGCCGTACTGAGCCGACAGGGTTTTATCCGATTAAAAAAAGCGCCGGTTTTTCCGGCGCTTTTTTTTGTTTTGGACGAAATTGAAACGCAGACGCGAGTGGCCTCCCTCCCCCAAGCGAAGCGCAGTGGGGAGGGTCGGCCGATAGGCCCGGGGTGGGGTGCTTCCCCAAATGCTGTCGCGCGTGTGGCGCCCCACCCGTCACGTTTGTTCGCTGCGCTCTCAAACGCGCCACCCTCCCCACCGCGCGCGGCTCTGCGCGCTGGAGGGAGGGAGAAGAAAGCATCATCGCAAAAAGCTGAACGGCGATGGCGGCGCAGCGCGACGCTTCTTCGGCTTGGGTTTTGGCTTCGGCTTGGGCTGTTCCGGCACGGGCTCGGCTGCTTCCGGTTCGGGCTCCGCCGCTGCGGGCTGAGCTGTTGCAGGCTCAGCAGGCTTGGCGGCTTCAGTATTCGCCTCCCCCGGTTTTTCTTCCGCCACTTCGCGCGGCGGTGCCTCATCCGGACGTAGCGCCGGCATCAGCGGCGCAATGCGCGGCCATTCATCCCAGACGTCCCACTGACAGAGACGGTAATTGCCGCGCCGCTCGGCCATATCGAGATGGATGTGATCCTCGTGATAGCCGTCGGAGCCCGGCCCCAGCACGGTGGTGAACCGCGTGCAGACCGAATGCAGCACCGCCTCGCGCTGCTCGCGTGGCGTGTTGCGCTCGGTGAGCGCGATCGAGCGGCCATTGGCGAGTTTCAGCCCGCGCACGTCCAGCGCATTGGCGCGGCCATGCTCTGACAGTTTTGCACCGACGACACGGTTGCGACCGCGGCAATCGAAGGAGTCGAAATTATCAAGTTCGAGGAGCTTGGTGCCGAGGTTGGTCGCAAGCGGCGCCATGTCAGTACGGATCCATTCAGCCACGGCCGTTGCCATGGCGCAGCGCATCGTTCCCGCCGGCTTCAGCGGCACGCGCGTCTTGTCCGGCAGCACGACCGCTTCCAGCCGCACCATGTCGGGTCCGCCGCAGGCGCCCGGCCCCTTGATATCGGGAATACTCGGCGCAACGGCGATGGCATCGGTGAGCGCCAGGCGGCAGGCTGAAGGCGTCGGCGGCTCCGGCGGGCGCGCTTCGGCGGCGGGCTTCTCGGGCTCAGGGGACTGTTCGGACTTGGCGGGCTCCTCACCGGGCTTTTGCGCCGGCTCGGTCGCCGGCGCTTCTGCCGGTCGGGCCTTTGGCAGCGGCACACGCGATGTCGTCAGATAGGCCTGCGCCGGCGCGGCAACCAGCAGCAACGCCAGAACCGCTCCAATTGTCCTTTGGTCGCAGCCGGATAGGCCAAAAGTCCATTTCCGGGCCGCTTTCCCCGCGCTAAACTTCATGCCAAGACCTAAAGCAAGAACACGGTCGAAGTTCCCCGGCAACGATCGGGGAGCCGGCACGGCAATCACAAGACGGAGGAACGATCAAATGCGTGGCTTGATGCAAGACTGGCCTTTGCTGTGTCATCGGATCATCGATCATGCGGCCCAAGTCCACGGCGAACGCGAGGTCGTGACCAGATCAGTCGAAGGTCCCATCCACCGCACCAATTACGCCGAAATTCGTACCCGTGCCCTGAAGGTCGCACAGCGTCTCGACCGCGAAGGCATCAAGATGGGCGACCGCGTCGCCACCATCGCGTGGAACACGTGGCGGCACCTGGAAACGTGGTACGGCATCATGGGCATCGGCGCTATCTGCCACACCGTCAATCCACGTCTATTCCCGGATCAGATCGCGTGGATCATCAACCATGCGCAAGATCGTATCGTGATGACCGACCTCACCTTCGTCCCGATCCTCGAGAAACTCGCCGACCAGTTGCCATCAGTCGAGCGCTACATCGTCTACACCGACAAGGCGCACATGCCGCAGACCACGCTGAAAAACGTCGTGGCCTATGAGGACTGGATCGCTGAGGTCGACGGCAACTTCAAATGGAAGGAGTTCGACGAGAACACCGCAGCGGCGATGTGCTACACATCGGGAACAACAGGCGATCCAAAGGGCGTGCTGTACTCGCACCGCTCCAACGTGATGCATGCGCTGATGGCCAATACCGGTGACTCGCTCGGCGCCAATGCCGCCGACACCATGCTGCCGGTGGTCCCGCTGTTCCATGCCAATAGCTGGGGCATCGCGTTTTCCGCGCCGTCGATGGGCACCAAGCTCGTACTGCCGGGCGCCAAGATGGACGGCGCCTCGATCTACGAATTGCTCTCGACCGAAAGGGTGACGCATACCGCCGGCGTGCCGACAGTGTGGCTGATGCTGCTCAACTACATGTCGCAGAACAATCTGAAACTGCCTGACCTGCGCATGGTGGTGTGCGGCGGCTCGGCGATGCCGCGCTCGATGATCAAGGCCTTCGTCGATATGGGCATCGGCGCGCGCCATGCCTGGGGCATGACCGAAATGAGCCCGATCGGCACGCTGGCCGCGTTGAAGCCGCCGTTCGATCAGCTCGAAGGCGACGAGCGGCTGGATATCCTGCAGACCCAGGGCTATCCGCCATTCGGCGTCGAGATGAAAATCACCGACGACAGCGGCAAGAGCCTGCCCTGGGACGGCAAGACCTTCGGCCGTCTCAAGGTGCGCGGCCCGTCAGTGTCGCGCGCCTATTTCCGTGTCGAGGACGAGATTCTCGACGAGGAAGGTTATTTCGACACCGGCGACGTCGCGACCATCGACGCCCACGGCTACATGCGGATCACTGACCGCTCCAAGGACGTCATCAAGTCCGGTGGCGAATGGATCTCGTCGATCGATCTGGAGAACCTTGCCGTCGGTCATCCGCAGGTGGCGGAAGCCGCCGTCATCGGCGTCTATCATCCGAAATGGGACGAGCGACCGCTGCTGATCGTGCAACTCAAGCAGGATCAAACCGCGACGCGCGAAGACATCCTGAAATACATGGATGGCAAGATCGCCAAGTGGTGGATGCCGGATGACGTGGTGTTCGTCGACGCCATCCCGCACACCGCGACGGGCAAGATCCTGAAGACCGCGCTGCGCGATCAGTTCAAGACGTATAGCCTGCCGACTGCGGCGGCGTAGTCAAAGAAAAACCTCTCCTCGCAATGCGAGGAGAGGTTTTCAATTTGTGGGGCGACGAGAGCCTCAGCCGTTGAGCGCGGCTTTCACCAAGCCACTGGCTTTGCCGAAATCCATCTGGCCGGCATATTTCGCTTTTAACGCAGCGATCACCTTGCCCATGTCTTTCATGCCGGCAGCACCGGTCGCTGCGATCTCGGCTGCGATGGCGGACTTGGTCTCGTCCTCCGACATCTGCTGCGGCAGATAGGCGGAAATGATCGCGATTTCCTCGCGCTCCTGGGCCGCGAGTTCGGCGCGGCCGCCCTTGTCATAGAGCTCGACGGATTCCTGGCGCTGCTTGATCATCTTCTGCAGCAGGCTCAGCAGATCGGCGTCCGACAGCGGCGGCTTGCTCTGGCCCCGCGCTTCGATATCGGCATTCTTGATGGTCGAATTGACCATGCGAAGCGTCGAAAGCTTGCGCTCGTCCTTGGCCCGCATGGCGTCCTTGACGGCGTTGTTGATGTCATCGCGCAGCATCTGCGTCTCCTCTTGCGGCCGCCAATAACAGCGCCGGAACTCGGTTGGCCCCGATCTAAGCGCTTTAAGGGCTATACACAACTGCACCCGCCAATTCGCCGGGCTGGCCCGGAGCTATTGCCCGGACCTGCTGCCCAAACCTATTGTCGATGGCTGGAGCTAAAATCCTCCACGCCTGCGGACAATGGCCCGGGCGCGTTGGCCCCAGCGACGTACGGCAAAACCATCAACGCCGATATGGTGGCCGGAATACCGGCCTGGCCCCATAGCCGAGGCTGAACCTCGAAATCAAACTTGACGTGCCGCGGCTCGAGCATCGCGACCTTGCCCATCCAAATCAGGCAATCGCTATCTGTCGCAAAACACATCGCAGCCCATCCCTTCTGCAGCGTCGTCGCGCGCGGCATGCCCCAACTGTATTGATACTGGAACGGGCGGCTGTAGACGGGATGGTCAGGGCTGTAAAAAGCTGTCGCGAATGCCAGCCCGTCGTCGCCACTGATCCGTGGCATCGGCCGGCCTGCCATCTGGTGCCACCGGTCGGTCAGCTCTTGAACGGCCAACCGATAGTAAGTCCGTTCGTTAGGATTGATGCTGTTGCGGTAGATGGCGTGGATGGGCGCCGCCACAACGGTCGCGATGATCGCGATGCCAGCGACGAACACCACCATATTGACCACATACAGGCGTTCGAGCGTGAAGCGAGCGCCACAGACAATCAAAATAGCAGGTAGGAACAAGCCCTGGAGCGCCCATAGCGAAGGCATATCGGTGCCAAGCGTGACGGTGGTCACGACCGGCAACAGCACTGTGCCGATGAACACCCAGAACAGCAGCAGTAACCCTGGACCCATCGCGCGAAAATCGGCCGAAAAGTACTTCAGACGCAACTCGGCCGACAAAACCCACACAATGGCCGGCAACGCCATTGTCGCCGCGAGACCGAGCAAAAACATACTGGCTTCGATCAGTGACTGACCGAAGTCGATGCCGCCGTGAACCTGCATGGCATAGGTGAACGGCGCAGCACCGGTCGTCACGAGCCAATGGATGTGCGGCCCAAGGGCAACGAGCCCGGCGAGTGTCGAGACCCACGGCGCCGAGGACCTGAAATAAACCGCGCGCTGCGGATGCACGATCGCTGCGAGCGCGAAGCTGCCGACCAGGAAGATCGAATAATACTTGCCGAGCATGGCCAGCGCGGCCAGGACACCGGTGGCAGCGGCCCAGCCGATGGCGCGCGTTTCATAGGAGCGCAGGAAGCAGTAAGTCGCCAGCGGCCAGATCGCGAGCAGCACCGTATTCGCGTTGAAGCGCTGGGCGTGGAACTGATAGGCCGGCAGCAGCATCAGCAGCAGCAATACGACCGCCCGCGAATCGCCGCGCACGAAGCGGCGCGTAATCAGATCGACGGCCCAAAGCGCCACCGCAGCATTGGTCATCGACAGCAACTGGAACGACCAATCGGTCAACGGGAAAACCAGCGTCCACAGCCGCGCGACCCAGCCCATCAAGGGCGGATGTTTGGGATTCCCCCATGCGAATTCGCGGCCAAGCGTCCAGGTTTCCAGCGCATCCGCATGCAGATCGCCGCTCTGATAGGCGATCACCAGAAACAGCAGCCAGATTCCCGCGAAGCTGACGATCAGCGCAGGAATCGTCCAGCCCGTCTCGATACCATCGAGCCAGGTCAGGAACGGCCTGCGCCATCGAGCCGGCGCGATGGCCGAACGCGCAGCCATCTTGGCGAAATAGTCCAATTGCACTGAAATATCCGGAAATACGGCGAAGTCGTAGCTTGCTACCGGCGAAAGTGAGTTCCGGCAAGCATTCGTAATTATAATTAGTTGATTTTACATCTCATTCTGCAAATTACGCGCTATCGGCGTGCCGGTTTCACCGGACAACCGGAACACCACAGTTTTGCCAGATAAGATATCATTCCTTCACGAAGCTCTGTCCGGGGCCCGTCCATCCGGCAAAGCGCCGATTGCTAACCCTCCAGGCCATGGCTGACGTGTGAATCCGGCCGTTCCGGCTTTGACGGCGGCGGATGCCCGGACTATGTAGTCCCCTCATGACCCCCTCAGATACATCCTCAGCCTGGCCGGACCACAAACCGACCGCGCTCCTCGTGCTCGCCGATGGCACCGTGCTGGAAGGCTTCGGCCTCGGTGCGGAAGGCCAGGCCGTGGGCGAAGTCTGCTTCAACACGGCGATGACCGGTTATGAGGAAATCCTCACCGACCCGTCCTATGCCGGGCAGCTGATCACCTTCACCTTCCCGCATATCGGCAATGTCGGCACCAACGACGAGGATATCGAGACGGTGAACATGGCGGCGACGCCAGGCGCCCGCGGCGTGATCCTGCGCTCGGCGATCACCGACCCGTCGAATTATCGCTCTTCCCGGCATCTCGACGCCTGGCTGAAGGCGCGCGGCATCATCGGCATTTCCGGCATCGACACCCGCGCCCTGACGGCGCTGATCCGCAACAAGGGCATGCCCAATGCGGTGCTTGTGCACGCGAAGGACGGCCAATTCGACCTGCATGGTCTGAAGGAAGAAGCACGCGAATGGCCCGGCCTCGAAGGCATGGACCTGGTGCCGATGGTGACATCCGCCCAGCGCTTCACCTGGGACGAGACTCCCTGGGAATGGGAAAAGGGCTTCGGCCGCCAGACCAATCCTGAATTCAACGTCGTCGCTATCGATTACGGCATCAAGCGCAACATCCTGCGCCTCCTGGCCGGCGAGGGCTGCAAGGTCACGGTCGTTCCGGCCACGACCTCGGCAGAAGAGATCATGGCGCTGAAGCCGGACGGCGTATTCCTGTCGAATGGCCCCGGCGATCCCGCCGAGACCGGCAAATATGCCGTGCCCGTCATCAAGCAGGTGATCGCTTCCGGCGTGCCCACATTTGGCATCTGCCTCGGTCACCAGATGCTCGGCCTCGCGGTCGGTGCCAAGACCAAGAAGATGCATCAGGGCCATCACGGCGCCAATCACCCGGTCAAGGATGAGACCACTGGCAAGGTGGAAATTACCTCGATGAACCACGGCTTCGCGGTGGATGAAGCGACGCTGCCGAAGGGCGCCACGCAGACCCATATCTCGCTGTTCGATGGATCAAATTGCGGCATCCAGCTCGATGGCAAACCGGTGTTCTCGGTGCAGTACCACCCGGAGGCCTCCCCCGGCCCGCGCGACTCGCACTATTTGTTCAAGCGGTTCGCGGATCTGATGCGGGCGAAGAAGGCGTCGTAAGGCCCAAGCCCATCAGTCGTCATTGCGAGCGCAGCGAAGCAATCCAGCTTTGCTGCGCTTTTTATTTCTGGATTGCTTCGTCGCGACGCCCCTCGCAATGACGTGGATAGACCAGACGCCAATGCCGCTGGCCGCCGCGCTTTCCATTTTTTATGATGCCCATCATCATAAAAAGGAAGCGCACGATGACCGACACGCCCTCCCCCCGCTACGACGTCGTGCCCTCCAGCCTGATGGCCTCGATGCCGGGGCTCGATTTTGTCCGCAAGATTTTCTCCGGCGAATTTCCGCAGCCTCCGATCATGGAGAATGTCGAGCCGTTCGATTCCGCGATCGAGGCCGGCACCGTGGCGTTTCACAGCGTCCCAGGCTTTCGGCACTACAATCCGATCGGCTCGGTGCATGGCGGTTACGCAGCGATCCTGCTGGATTCGGCGATGGGCCTCGCCGTGCACACCATGCTGCCTGTCGGAATCGGCTACACCACGCTGGAATTCAAGATCAGCTTCATCCGCGGGATGAGCAAGGATTCTGGCGCCGTTCGCACCGAAGGCAAGACGCTGAATGTCGGCCGCCGCGCGGCGACCGCGGAAGCGCGCATCACCGACGCGAAGGGACGGCTGCTGGCGCATGCGACTACCACGTGCCTGGTGTTCGAAATTCCGAAGGATGCGGCCTGACGACAATGTCCAAAGCCGTGCGGAACTCCAGGCAATCCGCCGCATGCGCTCGACGAGCCACGCTCTGGTTGGTAAGCCCTCTGCTCAAGGAGACCTGAGTCGAGACATGACCGTTGCGATCGAGATGGGGCATACGACGTCAGGCGCCCCGGCGGCTCTGGACCTTGAGGAACTGCTGGCGACGCGCCTGCTCGTGCAGGGCAATTCGGGTTCCGGAAAATCGCATCTGCTGCGCCGGCTGCTCGAACAGAGTGCCCCATGGGTGCAGCAGACCATTATCGACCCTGAAGGTGATTTCGTCTCGCTGGCGGAGCGATTCGGCCATCTGGTGATCGATGCCGAGGCGCATACCGAACGCGGGCTGCAGGTCGCCGGCGAGCGTGCGCGCATGCATCGCGTCTCCACGGTGCTCAATCTCGAAGGCCTCGACGCCGAGAATCAGATGCGCCGCGCCGCCGCCTTTCTGGGCGGGCTGTTCGACGCGCCGCGTGACCACTGGTATCCGATGCTCGTGGTGGTGGACGAAGCCCAGCTGTTCGCCCCGGCCGTCGCCGGCGAGGTGTCCGACGAAGCACGCAAGCTCTCGCTCGGCGCCATGACCAACCTGATGTGCCGCGGCCGCAAACGCGGCCTTGCCGGCGTCATCGCCACACAGCGACTGGCGAAGCTCGCCAAGAACGTCGCAGCCGAAGCGTCGAATTTCCTGATGGGCCGCACCTTCCTCGATATCGATATGGCACGCGCCGCCGACCTTCTGGGCATGGAGCGACGACAGGCCGAATCCTTCCGCGATCTCGAGCGCGGCCAGTTCATGGCGCTGGGTCCCGCCCTCTCCCGTCGTCCGCTGGGCCTGCGCATCGGTGTCACCGAAACAAGCCCGCGCAATGCAACGCCGCGCCTGATGCCGCTACCGGAAGCAACACTCGACGACGTGCGCGCCACGATTCTCGCAGCGCCGCCGCCGGAGCCGACCCGGCCGCAGCGTCGCACGCCATCATCGCCGGATCTCCTCGGCCAGCTCATGGCGGCGAAGTCCGCAGCGCTGGAACTTCGGCCGGATGTGGCGGAGACGCCGATCAGCGCCGAAGAGCTGGCGGAACGGCGCATGCGCGTCGACCGCGTTCTGCAGGCCTTGATGGCAGAGCCCGATGCAGGCTTCCGGGTCGTCGGCGTGCTCTATCAGGAGTTCGTGGTCCGCTGCCGCATCGAGGGTCTCGGCGCCGCCGTGCCGGACCTCGACGACTTCCGCCGCATGCTGACGCGCGCCCGCGCCGGGCTCGGCTCCGAGATGACAGAAGATGACGGATGGCAGGACGTTTCGGTCCGCGCCTCGATCCTGCCCGAGGATATGCAGGGCGTTTTCATGATGATCGCCCGGGCCGCCAAGGAAGGCTGGCCCTGCCCGAGCAATGCTGCGATCGCCCGCGCCTATGGCTCGCATTCGCTGCGCCGCGCACAGCGCCTGCTGACCTATATCGAGGAGCAAGGCCTCATCGTGTGCCAGCTCGATGGCGCCGGTCGGCGCATCGTGACGCTCGTCGAACTGGCCTGGGCTACGGCGCCCGGCGATCCCAATGCCGAGGAAGCTGCCGCCGAGCAGGCCTGAGCTGTTTCAGTCCGCCGAGAATCCAAACGGTACGTTCAGCGTCCTGAAATCATCGGGCAACAACTCGCGCCCGATCGGAAGCGCCGAGCGCGCCGCGCAGCGCGGACGATGACAGACACGGCATGCGACGCCGATCGGCGTGGGCGCATCCGCGCGCGGCGCTGACGCGTCGCGCGTATAGATCAACTGGCCCGCATATTCGGCTGCGCAACCGATCGCAATGGCGCGCTCCACGCGTTGTGCGCCGTAAGCACCACCGCCGGCGGTGACGGTACGGGCGATCGAGAAGAAGCGCTGGCCGTCCGGCAATTCCAACCACTGCGTGACGATCTGGCGCGGCGTTCGGAAGACGTCGTGCACCGACCACAGTGGACATGCGCCGCCGTGTTTCGCAAATGGAAAGCCCGCACCGTCGAGCAATTTTGAAATATTGCCGGCGGGATCGACTCGGATCAAAAAGAACGGGACTTTCTCGGCGCCCGGCCGCTGCAGTGTCGTGATGCGATGCGCGGTCTGCTCGAAGCTAGCGCCGAACTGGCGCGCCAGCGCTTCGAGATCGTAGCGCCGCGTCTCGGCTGCGCGCGCGAAGGCTGCATAGGGCATGATCAATGCCGCGGCGGCATAGCCTGCAAGCGCGCGGCGCGCCAGCAGCTCTGCGCTCTTGGTGGTGAACTGGCCGTCCTCGAGCGCCGTCCCGATCTCGTTTTCCATTTCGAGATAAGCGAGTTGCTGCGCCAACTGGAAATGGAGGCTTGCGGTATCGAGCGAGTCTTCAAGCAGCAACTGCTTGCGATGCAGATCCAGTCGCCTGACCGAGCCGAGCATGACGTCTGGCGGCAGATAGCGCACTTGCAGCTTGTGCCGGGTCTTGAGACGCTCGACGAAACCGCTAGGCCCCGACGTCGTCTGCACGAGACGTTCGGCCGCGTCGTCGAGGCCCGCGAAATTATTGCGGCGTGCGGCGAGAAACCGCCTGACCTCGGCAACGGGATCGTTGGCGTCATAGCCCTCGCTATCCGAAGACGACGCGCCACCGGTGAGCGCCGGTGCGCGCCGATCCGCAAGCGCTAGCTGCTCCTCGCGATAGGCGGTGTAGAGGCGCAGGAACGCCTCGGCCATGCCGGGATAGCTCACCGCGAGATCGCTGATTTCGAGCGCGGGGATATCGATGTCCGAGAACATCGGCTCTTTCAGGATCGACTGCATCCGCGCTGTATTGTCGGCGCCACCATCGCCGGCGAGATCGGCCAGATCGATGGTGTAGGTGCGCGCCAGACGCAGCAGCATGTCCGCCGTCATCGGCCGCTGGTTGCGCTCCAGCAGCGCGACGTAAGGCGCGGAAATCTCGAGATCAGCCGCCATATCGGCCTGAGTCAGGCCCAAATCGCGCCGAAGCCGCCGTAATCGGGGACCCATGAACACCGAACGACCTGCCGAGGCGGCCATCACGCACTCCAATACCTTGTAATTAAATTACAGACTTACACTCGATATTTGTAAAGTATGACAAGTTATCCGCATTCCGTCTAGCGGCTGGCGATCCCGCGCTTACAACCAAGGACAGGTTTTTCGTCAGCCAAAGGGATCGAGAAAATGAACTTCCAGCCACGCGGGATCAGCAACCAGACCATCCTCGGCGCCGGCTCCTATCGGAGCGAAGTCGAGGCGGCGTCGGCGCTACTCAAGACCAAGGACACCTGGAACGGCGTCACCGCCGAGGCCGTCGCACGCATGCGCCTGCAGAACCGCTTCAAGACCGGTCTCGACGTCGCACGCTACACCGCGTCGCTGATGCGCGCCGACATGGCCGCCTATGATGCAGACACCACCAAGTACACCCAGTCGCTCGGCTGCTGGCATGGCTTCATCGCGCAGCAGAAGCTGATCTCGGTGAAGAAGCATTTCGGCACCACCGACCGCACCTACCTGTACCTCTCGGGCTGGATGATCGCGGCGCTGCGCTCGGAATTCGGCCCGCTGCCGGATCAGTCGATGCACGAGAAGACTTCGGTGCCCGCGCTGATCGAAGAGCTCTACACCTTCCTGCGTCAGGCTGACTCGCGCGAGCTCAACGACATCTTCCGCAGCCTCGACGC
This sequence comes from Tardiphaga sp. 813_E8_N1_3, assembly GCF_051811025.1. NCBI lineage: Bacteria > Pseudomonadati > Pseudomonadota > Alphaproteobacteria > Hyphomicrobiales > Nitrobacteraceae > Tardiphaga > Tardiphaga sp. 813_E8_N1_3. The sequence continues at coordinate 1,118,460 of NZ_JBPWQE010000001.1, read as the reverse complement.
GGCCCGCAAGGCTGGCGACAAGGCGAAGGAAGAAGAACTGATCAACAAGATCGACAACTTCCAGACCCACGTCGTTCCCGTCATCGCCGATATCGATGCCGGCTTCGGCAATGCGGAAGCAACCTATCTGCTCGCCAAGAAGATGATCGAGGCTGGCGCCTGTGCACTGCAGATCGAGAACCAGGTCTCGGACGAGAAGCAGTGCGGCCATCAGGATGGCAAGGTCACCGTGCCGCACGAGGTCTTCCTCGCGAAGATCCGCGCCTGCCGCCACGCCTTCCTCGAAATGGGCGTCGAAGACGGCATCATCGTCACCCGCACCGACTCGCTCGGCGCTGGCCTGACGCAGCAGATCGCTGTCAGCCACAAGCCGGGCGACATCGGCGACCAGTACAACAGCTTCCTGGATTGCGAGGAAATCGACGCTTCAAAGATCGGCAACGGCGACGTCGTCATTACGCGTAATGGCAAGCTGATGCGCCCGAAGCGTCTGGCCAGCAACCTGTACCAGTTCCGCGAAGGCACGGGTCAGGACCGCTGCGTGCTCGACTGCATCACCTCGCTGCAGAACGGCGCCGACCTTTTGTGGATCGAAACTGAGAAGCCGAATATCGAGCAGATCGCCAAGATGGTCGATCGCGTTCGTGAGGTGATCCCGAATGCGAAGCTGGCCTATAACAACTCGCCGTCGTTCAACTGGACGCTCAACTTCCGTTGGCAGGTCTATGACGCGATGAAGGAAGCCGGCAAGGATGTCAGCAAATACAACCGCGCCGAACTGATGAAGGTGGAGTACGACAGCACCCCGCTGGCGGTCGAAGCCGACGAGCTCATCCGGACATTCCAGGCTGATTCAGCCAAGCGTGCCGGCATCTTCCATCACCTGATCACGCTGCCGACCTACCACACGGCTGCGCTGTCGACCGACAACCTCGCCAAGGAGTATTTCGGCGAACAGGGCATGCTGGGCTACGTCAAGAACGTCCAGCGCGCCGAGATCCGTCAAGGCATCGCCTGCGCGAAGCATCAGAACATGGCTGGTTCGGACATCGGCGACGAACACAAGGAATACTTCGCCGGTGAGGCAGCCCTGAAGGCGGGCGGCGCGCACAACACGATGAACCAGTTCGGCTAGTCCTCACGGTTCAGCTCATCGCAGAATCAGCCTGGGATCCGATCAGATCCCAGGCTGATTTCGTTGTCGGCGTTCAAATGCCGAACGACTGCCTCGCCGACAAGCGAGGTGCCGGCCTCCATTGTGCCTATCCCTGCCTACGCAAGAAGCCGGTGATCGTGACCGTCTGCCAGATGCCAGCGGCAAAGAACGGATCGGCATGATGAAATTTCTCGACCGCCGCGCGGTCAGCGGCCTCGACGAGAAACAGGCTGCCAATCATGGCCTGGCCGTCATCGCCTGTCAGCGGACCGGACATGACGATCGTCACGTCATAGGCCGTGGTGTCGGACAAAAAGGCCTTGTGAGCCTCGTAGTGGGACAAGCGCTTGTCGAGCGCCCCAGCATGATCGACGGCATGGATGGCAAACAGCATACGTAGCTCCTGAAAAGCAGAAGACGGCCGCCGGCTTGCGGCGACCGCCTGAAGTGTCGAAGATATTACTTGGTGCCGAGCTTCGCAGCCTCGTCCCAGCTCGGGCAGGTCCGCGATTCCAGCGGCACGTCGTAGGGCTGATAGTTCTCCTTGCCGATGACCGTGGGTTTGAGAACAATCTCGGTGATCACCGGTTCGTTGCGCAGCGAACGAATGGCGATCATCATGCCGAGGCATCCCTGCATGAAGCCATTGTAGTCGCCGCTCGCCAGCAGCTTCCCGGACTTGATCGCGTCGATCGCCTCCTTGGTGCCATTGACGCCGATGACCTGGGCCTTGCGATTGGCACCATCGAGCGCCTCGATCGCACCGATCGCCATCGCATCATTGGCAGCCAACACACCGTCGATCTGGGTATTCGACTGCATGAGATTTTCCATGACCTGAAGCGCCTGCAGCCGCTGATAGTTGCCCGGCTGCGACGCAAGCAGCTTGGCCCCGGGGTTTTCCTTCAAGGCATCGTTGAAGCCGCGGACGCGATCGATGCTCGTCAAGGACCCTTTGACGCCCTCAATGATCACGAAATTGCCCTTGCCGCCGAGCGTCTTCAGCAGATAGCGCCCGGTCTCGAGACCCAGACTGTAATCATCGGCACCGACAAAGGCGACGAACTTGCCGCCGGCCGAGCGGTCCGTCACGTTGACCACCGGGATCTTTGCGTCATTGATCTTCTCGACGCCGGGGACCATCGCCTTGTAGTCGACCGGGATGAAGACGATCGCCGATGGCTTCTTCACCACCACGTCCTCAATCTGGCTGAGCTGCTCCGGAATGCTGTCCGGCTTTGTCGGGATGTAATGCAGCGTCTTTGCCTTCATCGCCTTCGCGGCTGCGTCGGATCCGACCCGCACTGTCTGGAAGTACGGATTGGTCTGGTTTTTTGTAAACACCGCGATCGTCTCACCGTCAGCGAGTGCGTGGGATGAGAGTGATGTCGTCAGAAGCAGTGCAGCAAGCGCGCCATAGGCTTTCTTCATAGTCGTTCCCTCCATTTTGTTTTTAAGATCGAACACTTACGCCGCGCGGCGCCGTGTTTTCATATCCAGCCATACAGCCAGAATGACAATGACGCCGGTCACCAGTGGCTGCCAACTCGCGTTGACCGACAACAGGTTCATGCCATTGAGGACCAGGGTCAAAATGAGTGCACCGACAAACGTGCCGAACACCGTTCCGAGACCGCCGAACAGTGAGGTGCCGCCGATCAGAACCGCGGCGATCGCCGGCAGTGTCAGACTTTCGCCGATGTCGGCCTCGGCAGAGTTTAGCCGCGCAAGAAAGATGATCGAGGCGAGCCCGGCCATTGCGCCCGACACTGTGTAGACCAGCAGAAGTCGGCGAGCGACGGGAATGCCTGACAACCGCGCGGCGACCGGGTTGGCACCGATGGCATAGATTTCCTGTCCCCACGTGGTGCGCTGCGCGAAAATGGTTCCGATGGCGAGGAAGACCAGCAACAGATAGACCGGGATCGGAAGACCGAGAAAATAACCACTGCCGATCTGGCGAAAGCCAGCCGGGAAACCGTGCATGGTCTCTCCGCCCATGTACCAGTAAGTGATGCCGTGCAGCACCCAAAGCATTCCATAGGTCGCAATGAAAGATGGGATTCGAAGCGCCGTGACCATCACGCCGTTCAGCATCCCCACCGCGCCACCAACGCCGATGCCTGTCAGTACCCCCAAAGTCGGCGAGCCCGTCTGATGAATCACCGTTCCGGCAATACACGCGGAAATAGCGACATTGGCACCGATCGAAAGGTCGAGGCCACCTGTCAGCACCACCAACGTCAGACCCGACGCGATGAAGAAGAGCAGACTCGCCTGGCGCAGGACGTTGAGGATGTTGCCGAGACTGAAGAACGAGTTAGTGAGGATGGTCAGCGCCGCACAGATCAGAAACGCGGCGAGCAGGCGATAGAACACCTGGATCATCTCGTCGGAGAGCAACATTCGCCCGCCTGCGATCGGCTTTGAGATATCGGTCATGATCGGCTCCGCAATCCATCGACGAACAATGCTGCAATCACCAGCAAGCCGACGCTTGCCACCTGAATGGAAGACGGCAGCGCCAGCAGATTCAATCCGTTGCGCAACACGCCTACGGTGACCACGCCGAGCAAGGTGCCAAGGAGCCAACCATTGCCGCGCTCGAACGACGTGCCGCCGACCGCAACCGCTGCAATGGCATCGAACTCAAGACCAAGCCCAGCAGTCGGATGCCCCGAATTCATTCGCGCGGTCATCAGGAGACCGGCCAAGCCGACCATGGCGCCGCCGAGCGCGTAGACGAGGATCAGCAAGCGACGCGCCGAGATGCCCGCGAATTTCAACGCTTCGCGGTTGCCGCCGAGTGCGAAAATGTAGGTCCCGAAACGCGTGTGGTAGAGCAATCCGTGGAAGGCAAGGTAGCTTCCCAACCCCAGTACGATCGGAAGCGGAACGCCGCCGAGCGTCCCGGAATAGACGCCGCGAACGGCCGCCGGCATGCCGACGACGCTCTGGCCATCGCTGACGATCAGCGAGAGCCCCTGCGCCATCCCAAGTGTGCCCAGCGTGGCGACAAAGGGAGGAATACCGACAACGGCAACCAGCCAGCCATTGACCGTCCCGAACAAGATTCCAACGGCCATTGCCGCAAGCAGGCCGAGCGGCAGTGAGCCAGTGGCCAAAGCGACGATGGCGACGATCAGCGAGGTCAGCGTCAACACTGCGCCCATCGACAGGTCGAGACCTTCGGTCATGATGATCAGCGTCATCGGCAGCGCCAGCATCAGCAGGATCGTCGATTGGACGAGCACGTTGGAAATGTTCGGCACCGTCAGGAAGCCCGGTGTCATCAGGCTGAAGACGACGCATAGCAGCACCAGCATAACGGCAACGCCGGGAATCCGCTGAAGCGGATTGGTGTTCAATACCATCGCTTGTTCACGCATGCTGCATCCCCAACTTCACGATGTTTTCCTCACTCAGTTCGTGGCGAGCCAGTTCACCCGCGATCCGTCCGTCGCACATGACATAGGCGCGATCGCAGACGTGGCAGATTTCTGCCTGCTCCGACGAGATCATCAGCGCAGCGGCACCATCCGCGACCAGCCGGTCGATGAGCGCGAAGATCTCGGCTTTGGCTCCGACGTCGATGCCGCGTGTCGGTTCATCGAAGATGAACAGCTTGGCACCGGCGGCCAGCCATTTGCCGATGACGACTTTCTGCTGGTTGCCGCCGGACAGAAGACCGACGGCCTGCTTGTCCGATGGGGTCACGATCCTCAACTGCCGGATCAGATCATTCGCAACCTGCCTGGACTTCCCTTGATCGAAAAGACCGCGCGGAAAGATCTTGCGCAACGCGGAAACGATCAGGTTGTCTCCGACGGAGCGGATCAGAGCCAGACCTTCGGCTTTGCGGCTTTCTGGAATCAGCGCGAGCCCCAGTCTGGCCGCTTCGTCGGGACCGCCGGACTTCTCCTGGCCGTTGAACAGGATCCGTCCCGCGGTCGCCCTGTCGGCTCCGAAAATGGCCCGCACCACTTCGGTGCGCCCCGAGCCGACCAGCCCGCACAGCCCGACGATCTCGCCTTGCCGCACCACCAAGTCGATGCCCGCAATGCCTGAGGCAGAGGCGAGACCCTTCACCTCAAGCATGACCTTGCCAGGGGTCTGGGCGAAGGTCCGTGGATAGCTCATATCGACGCTGCGACCGACCATCATCCGGACCAGATCGTCCGATGACACGGCCTCGGGTTTCACTTCATCGATACGGCGCCCATCGCGCAGCACCGTGATGCGGTCACCGAGCGAAAACACCTCTGCCATGCGGTGCGAGATGTAGATGATAGCGACGCCGTCCGCCTTGAGCCGCGCGATCAGTGCAAACAGCAATTCCGTCTCGCGATCGGACAGTGCCGCCGTCGGCTCATCCATCACGAGAATTCGCGCGTTCTGGCTGATGGCCTTCGCAATCTCCACCATCTGCTGCTGGGCGACGCCTAGCTTCTCGATCCGGATCGCTGGATCTATGTCGAATCCGATCGAATCCAGCACGCGCCTGGCGTCAGCCAGGATTTTCTTGCGATCGATCGTGCCGGGAACACGTCCCGCCGGCTCGCGGCCAAGGAAGATGTTCTGCGCGATGTCGAGATAGGGGACCAGCGAAAATTCCTGGAAGATGACGGCGATGCCGAGCTTCTGCGCATCGGCTGGCGACGCGATCTCGACTGTCTCGCCGTTGTAGTGGAACGAGCCGCTATCGGCGCGATAGGCCCCGCACAGCACCTTCATCAGACTCGATTTGCCTGCTCCGTTCTCGCCGAGCAGCATGTGCACCTCGCCGGGCCAGACCGAGAACGACACATCGTCGAGTGCCTTTACTCCAGGAAATTCCTTGGAAATGCCGCGTAGTTCGAACAGCGGCGGCGCGGCTCGACCGATCGACATAGCAGCATCGGACTGCGCGAGTTGCGTCATGCCAGCACCGGTGCATTGGGCAAGAAGATCTTGCCGGGGTTCATTATTCCCTTCGGATCGACCGACGCCTTGATGCCACGCATGATATCGACGGCGTCGCCGAGCTCGTCCTGGAGGAAACCGATCTTGCCGGTTCCGATGCCGTGCTCGCCGGTACAGGTACCCTCCATCGCGATCGCACGTGCCACCAATCGCGCGTGCAGCGCCTTGGCGCGCGCGACTTCGTCGGCATTGTCCTGATCGATCAGGATGAGCAGATGGAAATTCCCGTCGCCGACATGGCCCACGACGGGCGCAATCAGTCCGTTCGCATCGATATCGCGGCGGGTTTCGGTGAGACATTCCGTCAGCCGTGAGATCGGCACGCAGACATCCGTGATCATGGCCTTGGCGCCTGGCTTCAGGCTAAGACCCGCATAAAGCGTATTGTCACGGGCATGCCACAGCTTCGTCCGGTCTTCCGCCGCACGCGCCCATTGGAAGCCCTGGCCGTCATGTTCGGCGGCGATCGCCTCCGCCAGTTCGGCTTGCTCCGCGACGCTCGCCTCGGTGCCGTGGAATTCGAAGAACAGCGTCGGCGCCTCGCGATAACCGAGCTTGGAATAGCCGTTGATGCCGCGCATCATGACTTCATCCAGCAGCTCCATCCGCGCGACCGGGATACCCGACTGGATCACTTCAATCGCGGCATCGATCGCCTGATCGAGCCGTCCGAAACTGCAGACCGCGGACGAGATCGCCTGCGGCCATGGATGCAATTTCAGCGTAATTTCGGTGATCACCCCGAGGGTGCCTTCGGAGCCGACGAACAGCCGTGTGAGATCGTAACCGGCCGATGACTTGCGGGCACGCTGGCTGGTGCGGATCACCCGCCCATCCGGCAGCACGACTTCGAGCGCGAGCACATTGTCCTTCATGGTGCCGTAGCGAACGGCCATGGTCCCGGACGCACGCGTCGATGTCATGCCGCCGATCGACGCATCGGCGCCGGGATCGATCGGAAAGAACAATCCGGTGTCGCGCAAATGCGCGTTGAGTTGCTTGCGCGTAATGCCGGGCTGCACGACGACATCGAGGTCCTTGTCGTGCACCTGGAGCACACGGTTCATCCGCGCAAAATCGATACAGACGCCGCCCGCCACCGATGCTGCATTGCCTTCGAGCGAGGTGCCCGCGCCGAATGGAACGACGGGCATTCCGAGTTCGCCGCAGAGTTTCACGATCTCAGCGACTTCCTGCGTGGTTTCCGGAAACACGACGACGTCCGGCGAACGGCTGACGTGATAGGCCTCGCTGCGACCGTGATCATCGAGCACGCCGCGCGCAATCGTCGCGCGCGCCCCAATGATCTCATTCAGACGGACCACGGCCGTCTCGGCGCTCACTGGCGCTCCCATAGCATCCTCCCCTTCCATATCGGCGCTCAGGCTCTGCGGCCCGTCATGCGCATTGTTAGCTAGACAGCATGCGCCTTGTTGGCGTCTGGCTTCAAACCGAACTCGTAATTCAAATGATAGTAAGGCGTGTTCTGCGTGCGCCCGTCGGGAGCTTCGCCGGCATCTTTCAGGACGAATTCGCGAATGAGCGTATCTTTGACGCCGAAGACGACGTCGGAGTCGAGATACTTGTCGCCCGCGACGAACACATGCGTCACCAGTTGCTCGAAGCCAGGCGCCGAGATCATGAAGTGAACATGGGCAGGTCGCCACGGATGACGCCCCTGAGCCGTAAGCATATCGCCGACGGGCCCGTCATGCGGGATCGGATAGGCCGCCGGCTTGATCGACCAGAAGCGGAAACGGCCCTCGACGTCAGCGTGAAACCGCGCCCGCATCGCCAGATCGCCGATCTTGTCGAGCTGCTGAACATCGTAATACCCATCGTCGTCAGAGTGCCAAACGTCGATTGTGGCATCCGCGATCGGCTTACCGTCCGGCGTCGAGACCGAGCCTGTCACGATCATCGGGTCGCCCTCCATGCCACCGGAGATGTCTTCGCCAAGCTTCTTCTCTGGGGCCGCCTGGACGAAGAACGGCCCGAGCACGGTCGTGTCCGTCACACCTTTTTCGGCACCATGATTGATAGCATCGACCAACATCGACACCCCGAGCGTATCCGAAAGCAGGATGAACTCCTGGCGCTTATCGTCGCACATGTGACCGGTGCGCGTCAGGAATTCGATGCCTTGCTCCCATTCCCTCTGGGTTGGCCGAACCTCCCGGACGAAGGCGTGCAGGTGGCGTACCAGCGCCTCGCTGATCTGCCTGATCCGCGGTTGGCCGGCATCTGTAATGCGATCCAATACGGCGTCGGTAATGGTGTTCTCGTCGAAATTTCGCATGGCCTCCCCTCACCCAAGCTTCGGCTCGCCGAGACCCGACAGTCGCTCGACATGGCGCACGGTGGCGATGAAGTCGGATTCGCCATCGCCCTGTGCAACAAGAGATCCATAGATTTCCCGCACCTGTGCTGCGAGTTGCAGCGGCACGCCAACGTAATGACCGGCCCCGATGATGAGGTCGAGATCCTTGGCCATCTGCCGGCATGAGAAGGTGGAGTCGAAGTTGCGCGTGGCCAGCGGCGGTGTCTTATACTTGACCATCGGCGAGGCGACCGCGCTGTCGTCCAGAACCTTGAGAATATCCGGCCAGGAGATGCCACCCTTGCGCGCCAGCGCGAGGCTTTCGGCCATCATTCCGGCGGACACCGCGATCATCAAGTTGACCGCGAGCTTGGCAAATCGCGCTTCCTCGGCCACGCCGAGATAGGTTTGCGCGCGGGTGAACGTCGCCAGCACCGGCTGAACTGCATCGAACGCATCGCGCGGTCCCGACACGAAGCAGGTCAGCGCGCCGGTATGCGCGATCGCTGCATTGCCGGACACCGGCGCGCGCAGATAGGCCACACCGCTTGCCTCCGCCGCAACGCCAACTTCAGCCGATATTTCGGCACTGACAGTGCTGGTCTCGATCAGAACCGCACCGCGTGTCAGCTTGTTCAGCAGGCCGCCTGGTCCGAGCACCACGGAACGCAACGCGGCATCGTCAGGCAGCGATGTGAAGATGATCGAGTGGTTTGCAGCGGCGTCTGCGGCCGAGTTGGCCGTCTGAAGCCCAAGCTGCTGTGCCAACACCATGCGCTGCTGGCCCGGGTCGTAACCGGTGACACGAATACCGGCCTCCACCATACGGCCCGCAATCGGCAAGCCCATCTTGCCAACACCGATCCAGGCTACAGCCTGTGCTTGATCTCTCGACGGGGTTGTCATGCCGCTTTCTCCTGACGTTCGATCTCGGAGACGATGCGCATGGCTGATCGCTCGAGTTCATTCTTTTTGTGATCGAGGTTCTCCACCAGCAGGCGTCCGCCACGCTTGCGCCAGATGCCGTCGATCATGACCGCCTCGACATTGGCGATGCTGGACTGCATCAGTACCGTGGAAACCGGATCATGGACCGGCCAGAGGTTCAGGTCAGTGGCATTGATGACGACCAGATCCGCCTTCTTGCCCGGCGTGAGCGAGCCGATGCTGCTTTCACGCCCGAGCATGCGGGCGCCCTCGATGGTGATCCAGCGCAAGGCCTCACGCGTCGTGATCGTGGTGGCCGCAGGAATGGCGCCCGTGGCCTGCCGGCTCTCGGCATTGTCCAGCGCACGCTGCATCGACAGTGCGATGCGGCCAACATTGAACATGTCACCAGGCAGCACGGATTCCAGATCGACTCCGAGCGATGGCCGCGATCCCAGCTTCAACAGCCGCCCAGTGATCGGGTAACCGTGACCCTGATTCATTTCGTTTTCCGGCGTAACCGAGAACGACACGCCGAGATCGACAAGTTGGCGCAGCAGATCGTCAGGAAGATCGTTGCCGTGCACGATGTTGGTGCCGGGGCCGACGAGACCAGCTGCAATCAGTCTCGCCCAGCCCCCCGGCGTCTTGGCCGGGCCTCCGCCCTGATGCATCGAGGCAATCAGATCGAACTCACGCGCCAGTTCGAAATCATGGATGGCAACATCCATGGTCGAATAATGTGGGCCAAGAATCGCAAGCCCGAGCGTGACGCGGTCACTGCGGTTAGACAGCGCCCCTGCCAAGAAGCGCTCGACCTCATAGCGCGGATGCCGAACCTCGGAGAAGTGCGGCTGCCCTGGCGCCGCCTCCGGTTTCGGCGAGCCGTGGAAGAAGGCCGCACGGATGCCACTCTCTTTCAGCGCCGCGACGGCGCTATCACTGTGCGCAGGCGTTGGGTTGTTGTGGCACCAGTCAACCAGCGTGGTGGTGCCGCAATTAATCTGGTTCAGCGCGCCCATCAGCGTGCCGATATGGATATCTTCGGGACGGAAGACTGTAGCCAGTCCCGCATGCATACGGCGGAAATATTCAGGAAGCGTCCAGTTCGCGGAGAAGCCGCGCAAGGCGGTCTGCCACGTATGCATATGCGCGTTGACGAGGCCCGGAATGACGATGCGGCCACGACCATCGACGATCTCTGCATCGCCGACATCGAGGTCCGGCCGGATGTCGACGATGCGATCGCCTTCAATCAGCAGGTCGGCCTGCGTGAGGTCGCCGATCGTGTCGTCCATTGTCAGGATGGTGGCGGCTTTGATAAGCGTGCGCGTGGCCGTCATCGCAACGCCTCCGCCATGACAGGAGGTTCGCCCGCCCAGGCCCGCGCGATCAGATCGCGGATGGCATCGCGTTCCAGAGGCCGTGGGTTCCAGTAGGCATTGCTGACGGCAAGGTCGGCGGCGCGTTCGATGCCATCTTTCGGCATTCCCAGATCACGCAGCGCGACTTTGGCGCCAAGGCCCTGCGTGAGATCGAATAGTCCCTGCGCGGCCTGTCCGGCGCCCAATGCGCGCGCGACGCGAGCCGCTGCAACCGGCACGGTCGGAGCATTATAGGCCATCGCATGCGGCAGGATCACCGTGTGGGTTTCGGCATGCGGCAGATTGAACGTGCCGCCCAGCGTATGGCAGAGCTTGTGGTGAAGTCCCATGCCGACGGCGCCGAGACAGGCCCCGCACAACCATGCAGCACGCAGTGCATCATCGCGCGCCGTCGCGTCGTCCTCGCCAGCCGCGAGCTTCGGCAGCGCGCCGGCGAACAGGCGGATACCCTCTTCCGCCATCAACGACACGACCGGATTGGCATCGCGCGCATAGAGCGCTTCGACAGCGTGAGCGATAGCATTGACGCCCGACGTCACCGCAAACGCAGGCGGCAATGTGCGCGTCAGGTCGACGTCGTAGATGACCGTTTCGGGGAGTATCTTCGGACTCGATTGCGTGATCTTCAGCCCGTCGCGGGTCTCACCCAGGATCGGCGTCATCTCGGACCCGGCATAGCTGGTCGGCACAACGATCTGCGGCAGGTCGGTCCGCAGCGCGATCGCCTTGCCTAGCCCGATGGTCGACCCGCCGCCCACCGCGACGATGCCGTCGGCCTGCAGAGCCTTGACCTGCTCCATCGCAAGTTCGGTCACATCAACCGGCGTATGCATCACCGCGCCTGCATAGACCCCCGCCGCGCGATCACCGATCAGCGTGGCAATCTGCTCGCCGTGAGATTTCTGCTGGGCTGTCGTCAGAACGAGCGCGCGCTTAATGCCGAGTCGGTCGAGCTCGGCGGCCAGATCTGCCAGCCGTCCCGAGCCGAAGACGACCCGCATGGGCGCCGCCTGATAGACGAAGCTCTCCACCATTTCCATCCCTGATCGTCGACGCCGTTAGCGCGCTTCTGCTGCATTGCACCAGGGCATGCAGCAGATTTTTCGCTACAATCATTCCCGTGCACACGTTTGTCAAGAAACTCTGCACACGTTTGTCAATTTGTGCAAGATGAGGCATTCTCACGAGATCGTCAGCGGACACGACGATGCGCGCGAGCAGGCTGGATGGCGATGCCCAAGAAGATCAAAAAGAACTCATCGACGCAGCAAGACCGCACATCACGCAAGACGATCATCGATGTTGCGAAGTGCGCCGGCGTTCATTGGTCGACCGTTTCGCGCGGCCTCAATCCCGAGAAGCGTCACCTGATCTCGCCGGAGATGATCGCGCGCGTCGAGGCCTGCGCGAAGAAACTCGGTTATCGCGCAAACGCTATGGCGTCGGCGCTTCGCACGCAGCGATCTCGCACGGTCGGCGTCATCGTTTCGAATCTCGGCGATCCCGTCCATCCGCCCATCGTGCGGGCAATCGAGGATCGCTTCGCGGAGATTGGATACGTCACCATTGTCGGCAACACCGACAACCATCCGCTCAGGCAGGCCGCGCTGATCGAACGGTTCATCCAGCAAGGCGTCGAGGGTCTGATCGTCGCGACCTTCGAGCGCAATGATCCTGGCATTGCAGCCTGCGTCGAGGCCAACATCCCCGTCGTCGCAGTGTTTCGCGATCCTGAAAGCGAATTCATACCGAGCGTCCGGGTCGACGACGCGAAGGCAATGGAACTGGCGGTTCATCATCTCGCCGAACGTGGACACAGGCAGATTGCTCATGTCGGCGGCCCGCAAAACGTGTCGACGGGTTACCACCGCTATCGCGGTTTCCGGCGCGCCTGCAAAGCTCTGGCTCAAGACGGAGTTGTGCCCACTGCCGTCTTCGGTGAGGCCTTTACGGTCGAGGAAGGCGAGTTCGCCTGCGAACGTTTGCTGGCGGAGAACCCCAATATTACGGCGATTGTGGCCGGCAACGACATGCTGGCCGTAGGCTGCCTTCGGCACCTGAGAAACAAGGGCATTTCATGTCCCGGCAGCATCTCGCTGGTCGGCATGAACGACATGCTGTTCATGGACGCGATAGCGCCGGCACTGACGACCATCAGTACGCCGACTGCGGAGCTGGGAACGCAGGCGTCTCACATCCTTATTGCGATGATCAAGGGAACGCCGGTTCAAAACGATCGGATCGTGCTGAAGCCGATTTTACTCGCGCGGGATTCTGTCGCGGCGATCAAGCTGCCGACCAAGACACGTTCGTCAGATTTTTCTGACGCGGCCAAAAGAGAAGCCAGAACACGGCACCGACAAAGCTAAGCGAAACTTGACCCGCTCCGCGGCGGTGGCATCGAAAGACGCCAGCGACTGATCCGAATTTGCCGAGAACGGGGCGCCCAGAAGCGATCCGTTACGGATCTGGCTTCTCGACCGACATCAGAAGCTTCCGTAGCAGCCGCGTGAGCGTTTGACGTTCGTTGGCCGTCAGTATCTCGTCGACCGAACGGGACAGCTTGAAGTGCTGGGCAATCGCCTTGTCGACGGAATTTCGTCCCTTGGCCGTAAGCGTGATCCGCGCACCGCGGCCATCTTCAGGATCCTGGCGCCTGACGATGAAACCGTCCTGCTCGGCGCGCCGCAGCCGCGCGGTGAGCCCGCCCGACGACAGCAGGCACTCCGCATAGAGGTCGGTCGGTCGAACACCGATACTGTCATCGGCCTCCCGACGGTAAATCGTCAGGAGCAGGTCGAACAATTCCCAATTGAAGCCCTGCTCCTCGAGCGCCGGCTCGATGGCGCTGCGCATATGCACGGACAGCCGAACAATCCGGCCGACGACGTCGAGGTGGCCGGCGTCGAGGTCGGGCCGCCGCCGGCTCCAGCCGGCAATGATCTCATCAATCGAATCGGTGGTCATGCTGACCAGCATATAGGCACGGGGCACCGAATATATGCAAATTCATCTATCTTTGCGCCAAGATATTTTATCTTGACTAAAAGATAGTTTGATCTCACGCTTCATGATGGGTTGGCCGGATGCCATCTCGCGAGAAGGTCACGCGGTTACCAACGCCCGCCATCGAGGAATTGATCATGACAGCCAAGCCGGCCTTTGCAACATCGCCATCCAATCCGCACGTCAAGGAAATCCAGACGATGCCGGAGCGGAAGCCGGACATGCCTTATGCGCCGGCGATCCGTGTCGAAGTACCCTGCGGCATGCTTTTCATTTCCGGAGCGACGCCCTCGCCACTCTATCACAAGCACCCGCATGTTCTCGAAGAGCATGAGCACCCCAATTCGATCGAGGAGCAAACCCATCGCGCCATGAAGACGATCCAGTCGATCCTGGATCACGAAGGTCTGGCCTGGACCGACATCGTCAAGGTCACGAAGTACCTGACCGACATCCGGGACCAGGACGGCATGGTGAAGGTGATGAAGGAATATTTCGGCGACTGGACGCCAGCTAGCACCACGATCTGCATCAACCAGCTCTCGACGCAGGGCGCCCGCGTCGAGCTCGACATGATCGCCGCCATTCCCCCGCAAAAATAAGCCGGCTGAGACTTCCCGCCGGCCCCGGGTCCCGGGCCGAACGAGGCCGACAATGATGCACGGCACTGAAGCGCAAGGAGATCACGCGGTGCATGCGGCAACGACAGCCGGCCAGCACGCGGCGGGCCAGGCCGCCGCGCCGCTGCTGCGCCTGATCGACATCGACAAATCTTTCCCCGGCGTACATGCGCTCAGGGGCGTCTCGCTCGACATCCATGCCGGCGAGGTCCACGTCATCCTCGGACAGAACGGCGCCGGCAAGTCGACGCTGATCAAGACGCTGTATGGCGCCCATGCGGCCGACAAAGGCCACATCGAGGTCGGAGGCCGGCGTGCCGCTGTCGCCCGCCCTGCCGATGCAAGCGCGCTCGGCATTGCCGTGATCTTCCAGGAATTCTCGCTGGTCCCCTATCTCGACATCGCGCAGAACATTTATCTCGGGCGCGAAGCCGCCTTCGCGCGCTTTGGTCTCATCGATTCCGAGGCCATGCATGCTGCCGCGCGTACCATCCTCGACGATCTCGGACTCGATTACGACACACACCAGCCCGCCGCCGATCTCGGCGTGGCACACCAGCAGATGGTGGAGATCGCCAAGGCGCTGTCGCAGAACGCACGCGTGCTCGTCATGGACGAGCCGACCGCCGCTATTTCCGAGCGTGAGGCGGAACGGCTGTTCTCGACAATCGCGCGGCTGACGCAGAAGAACGTCGCCATCGTCTACATCTCCCATCGCATGAAGGAGGTCCAGATGCTCGGCGACCGCATCACTATCCTGCGGGACGGCGCCGTGGTGACGAGCGTCCTGCGCGGCGAGATGAGCCAAGCCGAGATGGTCGGCGCGATGATCGGCCGCCCCTCGGGATCGCAGCTCGCAAGGACACCGCGTGCGCCGGGCGAACCCATCCTGTTCGCCAGGGGCATGAGCACGGCGAAGCTGTCGGATATTTCCATCGAAATCCGCGCGGGTGAGGTGGTGGGGCTCGCCGGCCTGGTTGGATCCGGCCGGACCGAAGTCGTGCGCGCTCTGTTCGGCGCCGATCCGATCACTGGCGGCGAGATCGCTCTTTCAGGATCGCGCGCGCCGGCAACGCTGGATGCGCGGGTCCGCGCAGGCATGGCACTGCTGCCGGAAGACCGTAAACGCGAGGGGCTCGCGCTCCCGCTCGACATTCGCGACAACGCAACGGTGGCCTCGTTATGGCGCCGCTTCACGTCCGGCTGGTTCTCGCCCGTGGCCGCTGAGCGGGATACGCGGGGATTGATTGCGCAGCTCGGCATCGCTGCCCATGGGACCCACCAGACCGTCCGCACGCTCAGCGGCGGCAACCAGCAGAAAGTCGTGCTGGCCAAATGGCTGGCGGCAGGGTCCAGGCTGTTCCTGCTGGATGAACCGACACGCGGCGTCGATGTCGGCGCCAAAGCAGAGATCTATCGGTTGATCGACCAGCTCGTCGACGGCGGAGCCGGCGTCGTCGTCATCAGCTCGGAACTGCCAGAACTCGTCCAGCTCTGTGATCGCGCCTATGTCATGCGCGACCATCGTATCGTCGGCCATCTCGACGGCGACGCATTGACCGAACGAGCCATTCTCGAACTGGTGGTGCACCAATGACCGCGCAGATTAAATTGCAGCGACGGTCCGGCGCCGGCCAGCTTTTCAGCGCAATCCCCGGCGCGGGTATCCTGCTGGTCCTGATGCTGGCACTGTTCACGATCGCCAATCCGCGTTTCGTGTCCCAGACCAACCTCGTCAATGTCGGCCTGCAGGCGTCGCTGCTGCTGATGATCGCCTTGCCGATGACGCTGATCATTCTGACCGAGGGCCTCGATCTGTCGGCCGGCGCGCTGCTCGGCCTGAGCGGTGTGATCGTGGCCGAGGCGCTTCTCGCAGGCTGGAGCATGTTCGCTGCCTGCGCGGCAGCACTCGCGATCAGCACCGCCTTCGGCGCCCTCAATGGCGTCCTGATCGCCTATCTGACGCTGCCCGCTTTCGTTGTCACCCTCGGCACCATGGGATTGATGCAGGGCATCGCGCTGGTCATGACCAATGGCGATCCGGTCGGCGGTTTCACGCCCGCCGTCGAGATCTTCTACCGCTCTCAGCTCTGGATTTTCCCGATGCCGATTGTAGTTGCCGTGGCCCTCTATGCCGCACTTTGGCTGCTGCTGTACCGGACCCGGCTCGGCAACTACGTGATCGCCATCGGCGGCAACAAGGATGCGCTGCGCCTCGCCGGCATTCGCGCCAATCTCGTTCATCTCGCCGTCTATGTGCTCGGCAGCGCGATCGTCGGTCTCTCCGCCGTGCTGCTCATCGGGCGCACCAATTCGGCGCATCCGACCGTTGGCATCGGCATGGAGTTCGAGGCGATCGCCGCAGTGGTGCTCGGCGGCACGTCTTTCGAAAAGGGCCAGGGCTGGCTGTTCGGCGCCGTGCTCGGCGCGCTCGCCATCACCGTGCTGCGTAACGGCCTCAACATCCTCTCCATCGACTCATCGCTGCAAGTGGTCTGTATCGGCATCCTCCTCATACTCGCATTGCTGATCGACCGGGCGCGGAAACACTATTCGAGGCGGGCAACATGACGATCCCGGCAATGCTCGACACCCGGTCTCCATCCCTGTCGCCCGATGCGGTGGCTCTGCTCGGCCGGCTCGTTCTGATCGTGCTGATCGCGGGCGCGCTAACCGCAATCGATCCCGGCTTTGCCTCGGTGAGCAATCTTCTGAACATGCTGAGGCAGGCGAGCCTGCTGTTTCTCATCGCGTCCGGCCTCACGCTCGTCATCATCGGAGGCGGCCTCGACCTGTCAGTCGGCTCCAATCTGACACTTTCGGCCTGCCTTGCGGCAGCAGCGATCAAGACCACCGGAAATCCCTGGTACGGCGTCGCGGCCGCCGTCGCCAGCGGCACGCTCATCGGTTTTGCCAATGGGCTGATGATCAATCGTTTGCGCCTGCCGCCGTTTCTCGCCACGTTCGGCATGTTATGGGTCGCACAAGGCACCGCCTACTGGTTCATGGCGGGGCAGACGATCTATGGCATGCCGATGTCGTTCCGCTACTTCGGCACAGGCTTTTTTCTTGGCGTGCCGCTGCCGATCTGGATCACGCTCGTGGTCTGCGTCGTCTGCAGCATTGTCCTGCACCGTACGACCTTCGGCCGTGAAGCCTACTTCATGGGCGCGAACCAGACTGCAGCGCTTCTCTCGGGCATTGCCGTGGAGCGCCGACGACTGCTGCTCTATGTGCTCAGCGGCCTGACTGCCGGCATCGCGGCCCTGGTCTATCTGGCGCGCCTCAATGCCGCCGAACCGGGCATCGGCGAACCCTTGCTGCTTCCCGCAATCGCAGCCGTGCTCGTCGGCGGCACATCCTTGTTCGGTGGCAGCGGCAATATCGTCGGCACCGTGCTTGGCGCCATCCTGCTTACCATCATCGTCAACGGGCTCAATTTGCTCAACGTCGCCGCCACCTGGCATCCCTTCGTCAACGGCGCCGTCGTCCTCATCGCCATCCTCGCGGACTTCGTCGTCAGTCGGCGCCGGTCGAGGAGCGGATAGGGCCGCATCACACCTTTTCACCGTCTCGTCATCCACAACCAAAAGGGGCCACCATGCGAACCACCAGACCACGTCGATGCGTCCTCGCTGCGATCATTTGCGGCACGTTGTCCAGTCCGGCTGCGTGGGCCGATGGCGAAGTGATTGCAGCCTTCACCAAGAACCAGGTGGACCCGCATTTCGAGGGCGTACGCGCCGGCGTGGCGCAGATGGCCCAGCGGATGAACGCGACGGTCAAGAACTACACGCCGACCAAACCGAACAATATCACCGAGGGAATGTCGCAGCTCGAAGACGTCGGCGTAACCAAGCCCAATCTGATGCTGTTCATGCCGATCGACGCCAAGGCGCAATTGCCGACGATCAAGCGCCTGATCGAATCCGGCCTGCCGATCATCAACTACAACGACCGCGGCGGCGACGCGTCGTTCCTGTCTTTCATCGGCCAGGACGACTACAAGCTCGGCCACGACATCGCCAAGACCCTGTTCGACCACCTCGGCGGCAAGGGCAACGTGGTGATCCTCGAAGGCGTCAAAGGTTCCACGACGGGCGACGAACGCAAGCGCGGCTTCGACGCCGCAGCCAAGGACTATCCGAATATCAAGATACTGGCCTCGCAGCCCACCAACTTCCAGCGGCTGCTCGGCATGCAGACGATGGAAAACCTGATCCAGCAGTTCAGCACCATCGACGGCGTGATCGCCGCTGCCGACGCGTCCGCCCTCGGCGCCATCGAGGCGCTCAATGCAGCCGGCCGCAATAACGTTGCTGTGGTGTCGATCAACGGCGTACCGGAGGCCGTCGAAGCCGTGAAGGCGGGCAGCCTGCTGGCGATCGCCGAGTTTGACGGCTTCAAGATCGGCTGCATCGCTACTGCAGTCGGCCTCAACGCTATTCGCGGCCAGAGCGCACCGAAGCAGGTCACGATTCCGGGCGCGATCATCACCAAGGCGAACTACGCGCCCTGGCTCGTCCCCTACAAGGACCGCACCTGCCCGACGCTCGACGCCTATATCGCGAAGTAACGCCAACGGGCCTGCAGACGCATCGCGTGCTGCAGGCCCGCCTTCTTACTTGGCCGCCCCGTCCGTCGACATCGCGACGAGCTTGCCATAACGCTCCGCATCGCTGCGCAACTCGGCGTCGAACGCTTCCGGCGTCGAGCTGGCGATGTTGGCGCCCTGCGCGGCGAACTGCTTGATCAGGGCCGGATCGCTGAGCGCCTCGGCGAGATCGCGCGCGATCTGGCCGACGATGGGTTTCGGCACCGCCGCGGCGGCGAGCATGCCAAACCAGCTATCGTAGGTGAATTCGGGGAGCCCCGCCTCGGCAAAGGTCGGCACATCAGGCAGTTGCGCCATGCGGCTCTTGCCGGTGACCGCCAATGCACGCAACTTTCCCGACTGGATCAGGTCGCCACCAACACCGAAGAAAGTGAAGGCAACCGAGGTGTCGCCGCGCATAATGCTGATCTGGGATTCCGGCAGTCCGCGATGTGGGATCAGCACCATCTTGGTTTGCGTGAGATGCCTGAACAGTTCGGCGGCGATACCGGTGGAACTACCGACGCCGGCAGAGCTGTAGCTCAGCGAATCCGGCTTGGCCTTTGCCGCGGCGATCAGTTCGGCCAGCGTCTTGAACGGCGCATCCGGCGGCACGATCAGGATGGACGGCGTCGATCCGACACGGCTGATCGCAGCGAAATCCTTGATCGGATCGAAGTTGAGGTTCTTGTTGACCACGCCGATCACGCTATGCCCGTTTGAGGTCAGCATGATCTGCGAGCCATCGGTCGGGCCCTTGGCGACGCTGCTGACACCGGCGATGCCGGGCCTGTTCTCGACGATGACCTGCTGCTTCCACTTCGCAGCAAGCTTTTCGGCCACCGAACGGGCAAGGATGTCGGTGAGGCTGCCACCCGAAAACGGCACGATAATACGCACGAGCTGGTTCGGATAAGTTTGTGCAATGGCTCCGCTACCCATCAGCGCCGCAGTCGCGGCGAGGCCGGAGCCGATCATGAAGTGTCGGCGATCCATCATTCTCTCCCTTAAAAAAACCAAGTGCCGGGCTTTCAGCCTCTGGCGGTGTTGGGCAGCGGCATTGCAAGCAACACCACCGCCGGTCGTTTCGTCTCGTTGCGCAGCGCGCGCGTCTCGTTGGGCGCAATGCGGCAGGAATCCCAGATGCCCAGAGTGGTGATGCCATCCGGCGTCTCGAAGGTCACCTCGCCTTCGAGGACGACATAGAACTTCTCCTCCGACGAGGCCGAGGGCGTGATGCCGCCGCCCGGCAGGATCTGGCTCATGCCGAGCCACATCACATCGCCTGGCCCGGCGTCGCGGCCCTGCAGGCGGAACATCCGCATGTCATTGTGGCCGGGAGCCTCGTAGCGCGGGGCATCGTTCAGGCGGACGACATGCATGGCTTCACCCGTTCGGCTGAAAAACGAGACGGTCGCGCGAGGAGCCGAGCACGGCGACATAGGCCTCTGCAGCGCGCTCCAGCGGGTAGATCGCGTCCGACTTGATCGGAAACGGCTTCAATGCGCCGCTGGCGAAACCCGGCACCAATTCGCGCAGGATCTCGCCGGCTTCCGGCGATGACAGCGACAGCGAGTCGACACCGAAGAAAGTGTGCTTGCCGCGATAGAAGGCGAAGATGTCGAACGGCACCGTGGCCTTGGTGGAGGCAATGAAGATCTGGCGGCCGAGATGCGCGAGCGATTTCGTGCCGGCGTCGTAATACGGTTCGCCGACTGTGTTGTAGACAATATCCGCGCCCTTGCCGGCGGTGAGTTCGCGCACCGTCGCGGCGACGTCATTGCGGCTGGAATCGATGACCGTCACCTCGCCATGGGCATGGCCAGCATATGGCTCGTCCTTGCGGACGACGCCGATCACGCGGGCGCCCTGCCATGATGCGATCTGCGTCGCCGCCTGACCGACCTTGCCGTTCAGACCAAGGATCAACACGGTCTCGCCGGGTTTCGGCATGCCGCTGCGGCGAAAACCTTCCTGCGCGGTGACGAAGGGCACCCCAATGCCGGCCGCCTCCGCGAGGCTGATGTTTGGCGGCTTCTCGACCAGCGCAGACGCCTCGACCACCAGATGCGTGGCATGGGTGCCGTCGCGGCCGATCCCGAGTTGGCCGGACGAGCCGAACACGTCCTTGCCGATCAGGTTGGCCGGTCCGTCGATCACGACGCCGGCGAAGTCACGACCAGGCGTACGCGGAAATACGGCATGCGGCATCAGACCGAGCGTCGCCTTGGCGTCTGACGGATTGATCGCAGCAGCCCTTATCTCGACCAGCGCATCGCCCGGCCTGACGCAGGCGAGTGTACGTTGCTCGATGCCGAGTGCCACATTCTCGATGCGATCAGCCTTGGCGGCGACCCGCAGGCATGTTGCGGTGACGCTGGAGGAAGTCTTGGCGACTGCGGTCATTTCAGTCCTCAAATGCTGTGTTATGCGGCGCCCGGTAAATCGAACAGTGCGCGTGCCTCGGCAGGCGTCGCGATCTGCGCGCCGAGTTCTTCGATAATACGGCGTGCCTTGTCCACCATCGCAGCGTTCGACGGCGCCAATACGCCGCGGCCGAGCATCACCGCATCTTCCAAACCGGTGCGGGCATGACCGCCGGCGAGCACCGATTGCGCCACCATGGGAAATGTGGAGCGGCCGATGCCGATGGCCGTGAAATGCGCATCCCGCGGCAGCAGACCGCGCGCATACAGCACCGTTTCCGGCGACGGCTGGAATCCGTATTTCACGCCCATCACGAAGGAGGTGAGCGCCGGGCCGCTGAGCGTACCGTCGGCGAGGAGATCGTGCAGTAGCGCGATATCGCCGGAATCGAACAGTTCGATCTCGGGTTTCACGCCCGCCTCGCGGATGACCTTCGCCATGCGGCGCACATTGCCAGGCGTGTTGATCACCACCTGCCCGCCAGAATTCATGGTGTTGAGATCGAGCGTGCAGATGTCAGGCTTCAGCGCCGTGATATGGGCAACGCGTTCTTCCGGGTTCATCAGCGTGGTGCCGGCGGCGGCGACCTTGGGATCGTCCTGCGAAGGCACGAAGCGACCACCGGGACCAGTGGTGATGTTCAGGATCAGATTGCGATTGCGCGCGCGAATGCGTCCGACGACGTCCTGATAATATTCGAGCTTCATCGACGGCGCGCCGGTGCCGGGCTCGCGCACATGGATATGTGCAACCGCCGCACCGGCTTCTGCGGCACCGAGGCAGGCGTCGGCGATTTCTTCCGGCGTGATTGGCAGATGCGGGGTCTGGTCCGGCCGCGTCAGGTTGCCGGTGACGGCGCAAGTGATGACGATCTTGTCGAGCATCGGGCGCATCAATCTCTCCTTACAATGCTCGGCCGCCGTCGACGACGATCAGCGAGCCGGTGGAATAGGTCAGGTGGGTGGCGCAGGCCGCGATTGCGCGGCCGACATCCTCGGCCGTCGCAACACGCTTGAGCGGGATCGTCCCTGCGACCTTTTCGAGCGCGGCCGCATCGCGGCCCGGCACAAAGTCAGTAGCCACCACGCCCGGCGACACCGCCATCACCCGCACTGCCGGCGCCAATGACCGCGCGAGCGACTTGGTCATGGTGTCGATGCCGGCCTTGATCGCCGCGTAAGCCAGATTGGAGCCGATACCGTTCAGCCCCGCAATCGAGGAGACGTTGACGATGAGCCCGTCGCCGCTCGCCTTGAGCAGCGGTGCGAAAGCGCGGATAGCCGCGAACTGGCCGCGCCAGTTCACCTTGAACATGTCGTCGATGAAGTCGTCGGTCAGCGCGTCGAGATCGCCGATCGGAATGGGCTTGGTGTAGCCCGCGGTATTGACAAGAATATCGCAGCGACCGAACGCTCGCTCCACCTCGCCGGCAAGCGCCGTCAGCGTTGCGCTATCTTCAATTACCGCGCGTCTGGCGAGATGGCCCTCGCCCGGAAGGCCGGCCAGCAACGCGTTGGCGGCTGCTTCGCCGGAGCGCCAGGTCACGACGACACGGGCGCCTTCGGCGGCCAAGGCTTGCGCGGCCGCGGCGCCGATGCCGCCCGAACCGCCGATCACCACGGCTACCTTGTTCGCGAGAATATCCGACATCGACAGCTCACTTGATGGGAGGATGCGGGAGCACGGCCTCGCCGGGCTCCATGACGAATGTGTAGTTGAGGCTGAACCATTCGCCAGCGACATCTGGCGCTGGCGGCGCGCCTTCGCCCTTGCGGAAATCGCCAATCAGCGCGCGCGTCACGCCGAATACGACATCGCTCTCCAGATGCTCGTCGTCATCGACAAAGATCTGCGTGATCAGCGTCTTGAAGCCTGACTTGAAGGCAAGCACATGCAGATGCGCCGGCCGGAACGGATGCCGACGCTGCGCGGCCAGCATCTCTCCGGTCGGACCATGAGTCGGCACCGGATAGCCTGCAGGCTTGACCGAGCGGAAAGCGAAGCGGCCGTTCGCATCGGTCTCAAACACGCCGCGCAAATTCATGTCGGCCTGACCGGCGTCCTGGTTTTCGTACATTCCGGATGGCGAGGCCTGCCAGACATCAACGCTGACACCCGAGAGCGGCGCTCCCAGCGCGTCGGTGATACGGCAATCGACGAACAGCGGTGCACCGGGCGTCGGCGAACGCAAGATCGAGGCACCATTCTCCACGCGCGGAGCGTTCGCCCGCCAGAATGGCCCGAGCAACGCTGCAGCGGTCTCGCTCGCGCCGTCCTGGCCGTTGTTCAACAGGCAGACCAACGTCGAGAGCCCGACCGCGTCGCTGAACAAAACGCCCTCGTTATGGCTGTCGTTGGTCGCCTGGCCGATGCGGTTCAGGAAATCGATGGCAAACTCGAATTCCGCTTCGGTCAGCCGGACCTCGCGGGCAAACTCGTGCAGATGGCGAACGAAAGCGGTCATGACCGTGCGCAACCGCTCGTTTGGCGCACCGCTCATCGCGGCAAGCACAACGTCGGTCACGTCCTCCTGACGCGTAATGATCATCGACCACTCCCTCACATTGCGACTTTTTGGGTATCCTAGATGCGCAATCGATTGCACATTTAATGCAATCGATTGCGCAAGTCAACCGCAGCAGATAGTTTGGAGATCGTGGCAGGGATGACGACAATCAAAGACGTGGCGCGCGAAGTGGGGGTGCACCCCTCCACGGTGTCGCGTGCGCTCGACCCCGCCCGCCGCGGACGGATCGGCGAGCCGGTCGTTCGCCGGATTCTGGAAGCAGCGGAGCGGCTGGGTTACCGCCCGGACACCGTGGCCGCGAGTCTGCGCAGTGGCCGTTCGAACATGGTCGGCATCATTGTCCCAGACATCGCGAACCCCGTCTTCTCACCGATCATCGGCGGCCTCGAGGACGTGCTATCGGCGCGCGGCTACGCGCTGATCGTCGCCGACCCGCAACCGCAACGGACGGGCACCGACGACATCGTTCAACGGCTCGTCGCGCGCCGCGTGGACGGCCTCGTCCTGGCGAATGTCGCGCTCAAGGATAACTCGATCGAACGTTGTCTGAGTTGGAAAGTCCCTGTCGTGCTTGTCAATCGCGCGGAAGCTGAGGCGCGCGTGCCTTCGGTGGTCTCGGACGATGTGGCCGGCATGCGGCTCGCGGTTGCGCATCTTCTCGAGCTTGGGCATCGCCACATCCTCCACCTCGCCGGCCCGCAAATGCTATCAACCGGCTCGCTTCGCCGCCGCGGTTTCGTAGAGGCAATGCACGAAGCGGGTTTCGCGCCGGCTGACAGTGATATCGAAGAAGCTGAAGCATTCACGCGCGAGGCAGGACACGCTGCCGCACTCAGACTGCTCGCACGACAGCCTGAGGCCACCGCCATCGTCGCAGCCAACGATCTCCTCGCGCTCGGCATCTATGAAGCGTTGCGCGAAACGGGCCGGCGATGTCCGGAAGATCTGTCAGTGATCGGTCACAACGACATGCCGCTGGTGGATCTGGTGGATCCGCCGCTATCCACGATCCGCATCAGCCACCGCGAGATGGGTGAACAGACCGGCCAACTCCTGCTCGACCTGATCGAAGGCGTCCGTGGCGATGCGCCTTATGTCGTCACAGCACCACTGCTCGTCGTGCGCCGCTCGACACAGCCACCAAGGATCTCCCGATAGACCAGGCGCTGGATCTGATCAATTGAGCCAACGTGATTCTGGTTTGCGCCCCTTCGCTTGAACCAAGAGCGGACTCGCATATCGGCAAACGCCCCCGAGCTTCCTTATCGATTCGGCCGAATCCAGAAGCGGCTACGCCCAAGCGATAACAAGCGAGTGATCAGACCGGAGCGAGTTGCATGACAGATCTGACGTCATATGGGATGCATAGACCATTGATCTGCAGTAACTCGGCCGAACTCTACATTCCATATGATGAAGCTGGGCGGTTCCCACGCTAGGGAACCTAAGATGTCTGATGTTTCTCGCCGCGCTCAACTTATTCTGTTGAAAAACGATCTGCACATCATGCGAGGCCGGGCCCAACGCCTGGATCTAAGCGATGTAGCCTTGTTGATCTCGCAAGCTGTTCTGCTGCTCTCCAATCAGCCGGAGATTTCTAAATCTGACCAGCCGCGCGCCTAACTGCATTGTTTGTTATCGGTGCGTTCGGTCGCCAGGACAAACATACCGACAGCCGCTGCGGTCACCAAAAACGGCATAATGATAAGGGCCATTGACGCCTCCTTGTCGAAGTTGATCTTCGAACATGACACAGCATCTCTTATGCGGCTCGCTGCTTCCCTAAAGCAGATGGTGAACAGAATCATACAGAGAGATTTGGTTGAGAAACGCCAAATTCATGAACGATAAAGTATGCGATCCCCGCAACGTCCAGCGCGCCAAATGTCCGATTTGCGCCAAGAGTGGTAACCCACAACGTCGACTTTGTGTCAGAAGTGGGCATCTGCCAACGGGGTTCCCCTAAAGCAGAGGAGGCGGACATCTCTTGCACTGCCCGCCTCCTCCAAGGATAGCTTAAACCTCCAGCTTGTCTCCACCCTTCAGATCAAGCATCTCGCGCGCTTCATCCGGGGTTGCAATTTCAAGGCCGAGGCCTTCGACGATCTTACGCGCGAGGGTGACCTGCTCGGCATTCGAGGAGGCCATGCGACCTGGCGCCGCCCACAGCGAGTCTTCCAGACCGACGCGGATATTGCCGCCCATGGCCGCAGCCATCGCCGCGATCGGCAGTTGATTGCGACCGGCACCGAGCACCGACCAGACATACTTGTCGCCGAACAGACGATCCGCCGTGCGCTTCATGTGCAGCACGTCTTCGGGATGTGCACCTGTGCCGCCCTGCAGACCGAACACCGTCTGGATGAACAGCGGCGGCTTCACCAGCCCCTGTTCGAGGAAGTAGGCGAGATTATAGAGATGCGCCGTGTCGTAGCATTCGAACTCGAAGCGCGTGCCCGTCTCGGCCAGCGTCTTCAGGACGTACTCAATGTCCTGAAACGTGTTGCGGAACACGATGTCCTTGTTCTGCAGGTGCTTCAATTCCCAATCATGATCGAACTTCTTGAAACGGTTCAGCATGCCGAAAAAGCCGAAATTCATTGAACCCATATTGAGCGAGGCGACTTCCGGCTTGTAGACCGCAGCAGGCCGTACGCGTTCATCCACCGTCATGGTGGGCGCTCCGCCGGTGGTCAGATTGATCACCGCATTGGTGCGCTGCTTGATGATCTTCAGAAATGGTGCAAAGGCTTCGGGGCTTTGATCGGGTTGCCCGGTCTTCGGATTGCGTGCATGCAGATGTACGATGGCGGCACCCGCTTCCGCCGCATCGACGGCGGCATCGGCGATTTCCTGCGGCGTCACCGGCAATGCCTTGGACATCGAGGGCGTATGAATAGCGCCCGTCACGGCGCAGGTGATGATGACTTTGCGGCTCATGTCAGTCTCCGTCTTGCTGTTAAGAGATCGTGTGGTCAGAATTTGCCGCCCTGCGCGGCCTTGTGTGCCGCCAGCGCTGCAAGGCGTTCGTTTCGTTGCTGCGTGAGTGCCGCAATCCGGTCGGGCGACGGCTGATGCGGCCACGCCGCTATCACCCGCTCGACATTCGGGCTCTGATAGACTTCGGGTCCTGCCGATGCAGCGGCCAGATCCTTGTAGAAGCCGGTATAGCGCGCACAGTAATCGGGGATGCCGCCGGGCGCATTGAGCTCGATGGTTTCCAGCGGGCCGAGAAACGACCATCGCAGGCCAAGGCCGTCCTTTACGGTGTGGTCGAGATCCTCCGCAGAGACATAACCTTCGCCGACCAGGCGGAACGCTTCAGCCAGCAACGCGCCCTGCAGCCGGTTGAGAATGAAGCCGTTGATCTCGCGGTTGACGGTGACCGGTACCTGTCCGATCTCGCGATAGATCTCGCGCGCGCGATCCACTGTCTGCTGCGAGGTCCAGGGTGCGCCGCATAGTTCGACCAGCGGCACCAGATGCGGCGGGTTGACGGGATGGCCGACGAGGCAGCGCGCGCGCCCCGGAAGCGCTTCCGTGAAGCGAGAGGCGACGATGGCCGAGGTGGATGACGCGAGCAATGCATCCGGAGGCGCGAGACGGTCGAGTTCGGCGAAGATGGCGATCTTCTGATCGACATTTTCAGGGCCGTTCTCCTGCACGAAGGCAACGTCCTTCACCGCATCGGCCAAGCTCCCAGCAATCGAAATGCGTCCGGCAGCCCCGTCGGGATCGTTGGCCAGTCTGTGGCGGGCGAGCGCGTGCAGTTCATCGCGAATAAGCCCGGGCGCAGCATCCAGCGTCGGGCGATGCGGATCGGTCAATCGCACGGTCCAGCCTGCGCGGGCGAAGATCGTTGCCCAGGCCCGCCCAATCAAGCCAACGCCGACGATCGCTACATGTCGATTGTTCAGTGTCATTGATGCTCTCACAGCCACAGCACCTTGCGGCGCAGATCGAGATCGTCACGCAGGGCCTTCGACGACCCCTGATGAATTACCTTGCCCCGCTCCAGCGCCACCGTCGAATCGGACAAAGCCAAAGCCAGATCGAGATTATGGTCGACGATGATGATGGCAATTTCCTTGCGGAGCCGGTCGAAGGTTTCAAACAACTGCTCCACGACCGCGGGCGCCAATCCTTCGAACGGCTCATCCAGCAACAAGACGCGGACGTCGCCCGACAGCGCGCGCGCCACGGCCACCATCTGCTGCTCGCCGCCTGACAGATAATCGGCGGGGCTGTCGAGACGCTCACGAATGCGCGGGAAATAGTCGTAGATGCGCTCGCGGGTCCAATGCACACCATTGCCAGTCTGCCGCTTGAGACCACCAAGTTCGAGATTCTGCTCGACGGTCATGCCTGCGAACAAGGCTCGTCCCTGTGGTACGTAGCCGATGCCGAGCCGCGCAGCTTCCGCAGACGACAGGCCGATCAACTCGCTGCCTGCCAGTTGAATAGAGCCATTCGATGCCGGCGCGATCCCGATCAACGACTTGAGCAAGGTCGACTTACCCGCGCCATTGCGCCCGAGCAGTGCGATAATCTCGTTCTCGTGCAGGGTAAAATTGACGTCGTTGAGAATGTGGCTCTTGCCATAGAACGTATCGACATTCTTCACCGTCAGCAGCGGCTTCGCCCCCGCCGCGGTCTCGCGGGGGCGCGCAGCCACAGCCGTCGTACCCGACCCAATATAAACTTCCTGCACCTTCGGGCTGGACCGCGCCTCTTCGACGGAGCCATCCAGCAATACGCGTCCCTCATTCATGACGGTGACGTGGTCGGCCAGCTGGAACACCCGATCGATGTCATGCTCGACCAGCAGAACCGGCAAATCGGTCGAGATGCGCTTGATGATCGCACCGATACGTTCACGTTCGGCAGCAGCGAGGCCTGCAAGCGGTTCGTCAAGCAACAGGACGCGCGGCGCTGTGGCCAGCGCGACGCCCATGTCGAGCAGGCGTTGACCGCCGTAAGACAGCATGCCTGCCTCTGCCTTCTCGATTCCTGCGAGGCCGAGATAGCGGATCACCGCATCGGTCTCCGCGTTGATTGCGCCAATCGATAGCGCGTTGGTCACGGGATCGAAGCGCCGCGGATGCCGTGCTTGCACCGCGAGGCGGATATTTTCGCCAACGCTGAGCGCGGGAAACAGGTTGGTGATTTGGAACGAACGCCCAATACCTGCCCTCGCAATATCTTCCGGCGTATGGCCGGCGATAGGCCTGCCCATCAGCGACACACTGCCCTGATCCGGCTTGTACATGCCCGACAGCAGATTGAACGCGGTGGTCTTGCCGGCACCGTTCGGACCGATCAGCGCATGCAGCGTGCGATCGGCGATGGCGATATCGACGCCCTGCACCGCCTTGATGCCACCGAAGCTCTTCACGATATGGCTGGCGGCAAGCACAGCGCCATCGACCGACGATTTCGGCTTCAGAAATTCCGGCAACGGCAGGACTTCGATGCGCCGCGCCGACATCGCCGCGTCTTCTTCCACTTTCTTGCGGAACGGTGCGATCAGGCGCTCGCCCATGCCGATCAGACCGGTGGGCGAGAAGATGATGAAGCCGACGAAGACCAGGCCGAACCAGAACAGCCAATTCTCGGAGTAGATGCCCAGGAACTCGCGAAACAGGATGAAGAACAGCGCGCCCAACGCTGGCCCGAGGAAGCTGCGCATGCCGCCGATCACGACCATAGCCAGCAACTCGCCAGAGAAGGCCACCGAAATGGGATCCGCTGACGTCATCCGGTTCTTATAGAGCAGCAGAATGCCGGCCAAACCTGTGACGGCGGCCGACAGCACGAAGGCGGCGAGCTTGTAGCGATTAGTGGGATAGCCGAGGAAGCGCGCGCGCTGTTCGTTCTCACGGATCGCCACCAGCACCGAACCGACCGTAGAATTGTGGAAGAGCCACAGCAGGATCAGCACAAGAAACGCGATCAGCGCCACGAACCAGTAATAGGTCGCACCCGCATCGAGGTCGAAGCCGAGCAGCACCGGCCGGGTGATGCCGCCGAGGCCGTTCTCGCCGCCGGTGACGTCGGTCCAGCGGAACGAGACGCTGTAGAGCATGGCCGCGAGCGCCAGCGTCAGCAGCGAGAAATACACGCCGCGGCGGCGCAGGATCAGGTAGCCGAAGGCAGCCGCCGTGATGGCCACCACGACAAGCCCAAGCAGTGTCGGCCCGACGAATGAATTCGGCATCCAGTTGCGCTGGATCAGCGCTGCAGCATAGGCCGCGAGGCCGAACCAGGCGCCATGACCGAACGAGACGAGACCGGTGTGCCCCACCAGGATATTCAGAGCCATGCAGGCCAGTGCGAAGACGACGATCTCCGTCGCCGACGTCACGGTCAATCCGAGCGCCAGCAAGATCGGCGGCAGGATGAGCAAGCCGACGCCCGCGATCAGCAATGGAACGGGAAGACGATTCAACATTGGCATCGCCTTACTCGAACCGCATGATGCGTTCGCCGAATAAGCCGCGCGGCCGGAACAGCAGCACCAGAAGCATCAGAAGATAGATCGCCGCCGTAGAGGCGGCGGAATAGCCGATGCCGACCATCACGCCCTTGACCAGTCCGACCAAGAGCGCCGCGATCACCACACCCCAGAACGAGCCGAGGCCACCGATCACGACCACCACGAAGGCGGGCGTGATGATCTCCTGCCCCATCGCAGGATGGATCGAATAGATCGGCGCCAGCAACACGCCCGCGAGTCCCGCCAGACCAATACCCAGGGCTGCGACGACCGACATATAGGGCTGCAGCGAGATACCGAGTGCACCGACCATGTCAGGATTCTGCACGCCGGCCCGCACGACGCGACCGAACGAGGTCTTCTGCAGCAAGACCCAAAGCCCGAGCACGCAGGCCACGGCGATGCCGAGCAGCACGACGCGATAGAATGAATAGATAAAGCTTCCGATCGCCACCTGACCGCGCAGCCCCGGCGGGATCGAATAGGACAAAGGCGGCGCGCCGAAGATCATGCGCAAGGCCTGCTCGGCGACCATCGCGAGTCCGAACGTCAGCAGCAGCGAGAGAATGGGATCCGACCGATAGAAGCGCCGGAACAACGTCCGCTCGATGACAACGCCGAGCAGCGCAACGACAACGGGGGCCACGACGAATGCGCCGCCGAAGCCGAGATAGGGCGAAATGACAAGGGTAAGATAGGCGCCGATCGCATAGAACGCGCCATGCGCGAGATTCACGATGCCACCGAGCGAAAAGATCAGCGACAGGCCGAGCGCAATCAGAAGATAATAGACACCATCGAGCAGCCCGTTGAGGATCTGCTGGGTGAGCAACATGGCGGACATGATATGGGCTCCGCAGCCGTGCGCTGACGCGCATCTGACAGGGGTCGGAAGGACGAGACGAAAGCAACTTCGCGAGTAGAATGTCGGCGTCTGGCCCGAGGGCGAAACGCCGACATCGTTGCTAGCTCGGGAATTTGCAGACGTTCTCTTCCGCGGTGGACGCAATCACTTCGAGCGGTTCATCCGGCCCCGGGACGGCCGGGCTCGATGAGAAGATGTCCCACTGGTTCTTGATCTTGTCCGCGGGCAGCGCCGTCACCGCATACATTTCGTGCATCAGCTGATGATCCGATGCGCGGAAGTAGCCGGGACGCGTCTTCAGGAGATCGAACTTCGCACCCTTCTCGAAATGCTCGATGATCTTTGGCGACTCAGCCGATTTCAGCTCGTTGATGCTCTGCGCCACGATCTTGGTGGCGATGTAGTCGCCCCAGGCCTGGTTCTCCGGCGGCTTGTTGTACTTCTTGGTGAAGGCCGCAACGAAGGCCTTGCTGCCGGGCGTATCCAGCAGATGATGCCAGACCACAGGCCAGGTGCCTACGAAATTGCCCTTGCCTGCAGCCCAGGCCAGAGCCGTGTCGAAGCCGAAACCGCCGACCGGGAAAGTCAGACCGAATTCGGCATATTGCTTGAGGAAGTTGGTGATCTGGTTGCCGGCAAGATTGATCACCACGAGATCGGGCTTGGCCTCGCGGATCTTGAGGAGATAGGCAGAAAAGTCCGTGGCGTCGGTCGGCACCAGGTCGTCGCCGGCGAAGTTGCCGCCATTGGCCTGCATGAATCGCTTCGACACGCTTAGCAGGTCATGGCCGAAGGCATAGTCCGCCGTGAGTGAATACCACTTCTTGCCCTTCACGAGACCATCGCGCAGGAACGAGCGGCCCACGGTCTTCACATACATCGAGTTCTGCGACTCGACGTGGAACATGTAGCGCTGACAGTCCTTGCCGCGCAGCGCATCGGAATTTCCGCCGGTGTTGATGAACAGCGTCTTGTTGCGCGTGGCGACCTGCGCGATGGTCAGACACGATGCCGAAGAAATTTCGCCGATGATACAGGCGACCTTGTCGCGCTCGATCATGCGCTCCGCCTTGGTCGAGGCTGTCTGAGGATTGATCGAGTCCTCCTTGAGCAGCTCGACCTTGCGCCCCATCATGCCGCCAGCGGCATTGATCTCTTCAACAGCGAGATCGATGGCCATCACGCCATATTCGCCGAGCGGGCCGAGAAAGCCGGTACGCGGCGTGAGATGGCCGATGCGGATGACGTCGGAGGTCTGCGCACTGAGGATCGAAGGCGCCGACAGGCCAGACGCAAGCGCGAGACCGCCCGCGGTCTTTAGCAGACTGCGGCGCGTGAATTGATTGGTGTTCGACATCAGATTCGTCTCCCTGATACGGCCGCGCGGCGCGGCTGTTTCCCCTCCGGCAGGCGCCGCACTCTTCTGCTGAGAGGGCTTTGTCCGCTTGCCGTGATCTGTGATCACAGTTAGAGTTGCAAAAGACGGGGACTTTGTCGAGTCCCTCCCTGCAATTTCGCGACGATACCCGGAGACCGCGTTGAACCTGCCAACTGCGCTGACCCTTGTGGAGCCGCTCGACCGCCAGACGCTGGGGGAGCGCGCTTACGCGCAACTGGCGGATCTGCTGATCTCGGGACGGCTCGCTCCGGGTGAAAAACTGTCGCTGCGGACGGCCGCCGAAGTGCTTGGCGTGTCGATCATGCCGGTGCGCGAAGCGGTGTCACGCCTCGTCGCCGACAAGGCATTGGAAGTCGCAGCAAACCGTGCGGTGCGTGTGCCCGTTATGTCGGCCACGCAGTTTCGCGATCTGACGAAGGTGCGTATCGCTATCGAGGGTCATGCCGCAGCAGAGGCAGCGCGACTACGTGGAGACCGCAATCTCGCTTCCATCGCTACCGCAGAAGCGGCCATGCGTGCGGAAAGTGAATTGAAGGCACCCGACCTTCCGCGCGCCGTCGAACTCAACAAGACGTTTCACTTTGCCGTTTACGAGGCCGCGCAATCGCCGATCCTGGTCGAGATCATCCGTGCGCTCTGGCTCAAGGCTGGCCCCGTCATCAATCTCGATCTGCGCGGCAATCCCGATCGCCTCGCCAAAGGTGAAGCCATTCGGTTTCATGCGGACGTTCGCAAGGCGATCGAGATCGGCGATGCCGAAGCTGCCAAAGCCGGGATCGCTGTCGATATCACCAGCGCTGCCAATTTCATCCTGTCGCGCGGCGGCCTCTCCGCCTAGTTCCCACAAAGTCCCCGGAGCCATCATGGATCTCAACATCAAGGGTTTGCGCGTCATCGTTACCGCGGGCGCCAACGGAATCGGCCTGGCCATCGCACGCGCCTTTGCCGGCGAAGGCGCACGCGTTCATGTCTGCGATGTGGACCAAGCTGCTCTCGCCGCACTCACAGCGAGTGATCCCGCAATCACACAGACACATTGCGACGTTGCTGATCGTGCATCAGTTCAAAGACTGTTCGATGAGGCAACAGCTAAACTCGGCGGCCTAGATGTCCTCGTCAACAATGCCGGCATTGCGGGCCCGACCGCCAAGGTCGAGGAGATGCATCCCGATGACTGGGATCGCTGCCTGAACATCTGCCTGACCGGCCAGTTCAACTGCACGCGCCTGGCCGTACCGCTGCTGCGCCAGAGCAGCAACGGCTCCATCGTCAACCTGTCCTCGGCAGCTGGCCGCGTGGGCTTCGCGATGCGCTCGCCCTATGCCGCAGCGAAATGGGGCGTCATCGGCTTCACGAAATCGCTCTCCATCGAGCTCGGCCCCGACAACATCCGCGTCAACGCGATCCTGCCCGGCCTCGTCGCCGGTGACCGCCAGCGCCGCGTGCTGGAAGCCAAGGCGCAGCAGCGCGGCATTTCCTTTGCGGAGATGGAGAAAACGGCGTTCTCCTATACGTCGATTAAGGACTACGTCACACCGGAGCAGATAGCCGACCAGATCCTGTTCCTGGCCAGCCCACGCGGGCGCACGATCTCGGGCCAGGCTATTTCGATCTGCGGCGACACCCAAATGTTGGGCTAGCGGTCGATACTCAAGACTCGATGAAGCCAATTGCCTGCTTTGCGCCACTAGCGGGCAGAATTGATGGGTTAGACATTGGCAATCGAGGAGGATGCGCCTCGGATCGTGCTGATGAGCTCCTCCAGATCGGCTGGAAGATCGTCGCTGCGCCACGCGACGTGCTGATCCGGTCGCGCCAGCAGCAGCTTATGCCGATAGACAACAGGTGCTGCCCCCGAGATGATGTCTAGCACGTCGACGGGAACGCCTGACGCGTTCGCTGACTGCATGAAGGCAGTGACGTCCACAAAGGGATCGAAGCGTAGCAGGGTGTAGCCTTGACCGAGCGCATCATATAGCGATCGCCCGTCCGCAAGCGTGAAATGCGGCACGCGCGCGCCGGGCGCTGTGGAAGCGGTGAATTCGCCCATCGAATAAGGAGGAGCAGCTTCGCCGTCATAGGCGATAAGCGGAGATCGCTCGTAGTAATAGCCGAAGTTGAGTCCGGCGCAGCAATATTGCTGGACATTGAGATCGTAAGTCGATTTGGCGATCGAGGCGCGATAAACGTCTGCCTCCGGTCCTTCGGCATCGATTTGGGATGAAACCGCTCCGCGCGCTTTCGTCATCGCATGGGCGTGATTCATCGCGAAGTGCGATACTTGTTCGGTGATCGGCAGCCGTTCGGCTTCGTAAGCTGCAAGGATGCCGTCGGCGCCCCAACCCGCAAGGCGCGCCGCCAATAGCCACGCCAGATTCGCAGCATCGGCGATGCCTGCGTTCATGCCGTAGCCTGCATAAGGCACCCAGAGATGAGAAGCATCGCCGCAGATGAAGACACGGTCGCGCCGCATCCGGTCGACGATCAGACGACGGCCGATCCAATCTTCCTTGCTCAGGAGATCATACGCGAACGACCCGTCGACGCCGAGGACGGTGCGGATCGCATGATCGCGATCGATCGCCTCGAAGTCAGTCACACCGGGCCTAAGATAGACGTGGACCAGCCAGGTCTCTCGTCCGTCGATTGCATAAACATTTCCCGACTGCTGCGGATTGAGGGAGAACGACGCCCAGGCCGGTACGCCGCCCTTTTCGCGCAGCATCGGCAGCAAGCTTGGCGCACGGATGTAACTCGACTGAACATGCTGAAGGGCCACGTCGCCACTCAACGTCGCACCGATGGCCTTGCGGACGCCGGAACGGCCGCCATCGCAACCGACCAGATAGTCGCATGCGATCTCGACCTCCCTTCCTTGCGCGTCCGTCGCGCGCGCCACGACGCTATCCTCTGATGGAGTGAAGTTTGTTAGCGTCGTCGCGGAGAGGATACGAACTCTCGGGATCGCTTCGAGATGTGCGAACAGGACCGGTTCCAGATAGACTTGGTTGATCCGATGCGGTGGCTCGGGCGTCGGCCAGTCGGTGTCGGGGCCTTCCGAGGCAATATAGCGGTCTGCACGACAGGGAATCGGAATGCGCGTGATCTCGCGTCCAAGAAAAGTGGTGCGATAGGCAACGTCATTGGGATAATCCGCGGGTAGACCGGCATCGCGTATTTTCCGAGCCACGCCAAGTCTGCGGAAGATTTCCATCGACCGCGCCGATACGTGGTTCGATTTGACATTAGGTAGCTCACCGCGCAGGCGGGCTTCGAGGACGATCACCTCGACGCCGCGCGAGGCAAGGTCCATCGCGAGCGTGAGCCCGACCGGCCCCGCGCCGACAACAACGACGTCGGCATTCAGGCGAATGGGATCATCGCTCATGACGAAGTCCTCTGCCCGAGACGCTTACTGCGTGAGCCGGATGTTTCCGGCGCGCGCGACTGCGACCCAGCGCTCGATATCGGAAGCGATGATCCGCGAAAACTCATCCGACGTGCTGCCGACGGATTCGATGCTGAGGGTCTTGAGACGCGCGACCACGTCCGGCATCCGGGCGATCCGCACGAATTCGTCCTGCAGCTTCTTCACGATGGCGGGTGGCGTCGCCTTCGGCGCGAAAACCCCGCTCCACAGCACAGCTTCAAAATCCGCGCCGGCTTCCTTCATTGTAGGTACATCGGGCAGTTCCGCCATCCTCTTGGGCGCAGCTACTGCGAGCGCGCGCGCTTGGCCGCCCGTGATCTGACCCATCACCGGGCCGGCGTCAGCGACCGTCGCGGTAACCTCGCCAGCAATGACGGCCGTTACGCTGTCGTTGGCGCCTTTGTAGGGGATCATCTGCATCGGCGCCCCGGTCTTCTGCTTGAAGAGCTCAGTCGCAAGCTGGAACGCGGCGGAGGCCGACGAGTAGTTCGATTTGCCCGGATTGGCTTTCGCATAGGAGACCAGATCCGCGACCGACTTGAACGGCGAGGAGGCGTTGACGATCAGGATCAGTGGAAACGAGCCCAGCTCGGAGATCGGCGCGAAATCGCGAAGCGTGTCATAGTTGAGCTTCTCGTAAACCGCTGGGTTGATGACCATGGCGCCGCTCGCGCCGATCAGCAGCGTGTAGCCATCGGGCGTGGAACGCGCGACATATTCGGTAGCGACGACGGCGCCGGCCCCCGGCTTGTTCTCGACGATGACAGGCTGGCCGAGGCTCTCCGACAGTTTCTGCCCGATCACCCGGGCAATGATGTCGTTGCCACCACCGGCGGTAAAGCCGACGACAAGGCGGATCGGTCGGTTCGGGTACGTGCTCGCATCATCCGAGGCTCTTGCGGTGGTGACATGCAGCGCGAGACCTAGGCAAAACAACACGGCGATACGTCCGGCTCTCATGGTTTCCTCCCGAATGTTCGTGATGATGCACGGCTCTGACGGCCGTTTGCCCCCTTACAGCGGGGTAATTTCGACATGCAAGACGGCTGCGCGGCCACCATCCACGACGGCGAGACAACGATCGATCGCGGCAGCAAGCGCTTCCGGGTCCCTCACATGCTCGCCGTGTGCGCCGAACGCTCGCCCGACTTCGGAAAAGCTTCGCCGCTCGTCCTGTCTTCCGGAGCGCAACCGCGACTGGAAAGCGTTACTGGCGGCTGCTGAACCCTTGGGATAGACACGCTGAACCGACGATTTCACCGCCTGCCAGCCGCCGTTGTCGAGCACCACGGTGAGGATCGGGATTTCGTATTGCTGTGCGACGGCATAGACCGAATCCGGCGACGAGAAGTGAAAGCCCCCATCACCGATGATCTGGACGATGCGGCGTTGCGGCTGGGCCAGCTTGAGCCCGAGCGCCATGCCGCCCGAGAAGCCGAGCCCGCCGCCGGCGAGACCGACATAGCTCTGCGGTTCGGTGCGGACGATCTGCTCCTGCACGATCGGGCCGTTGCGGATCGCCTCGTTGATGACGACGTCCTGCGAGGAAAGCCTGTCGTTCAGCGTCGCAAGAACGTAAGCCGTGCCGAGGCCGCCGACTGTCCCTTGCGTGGCTGCCGCAGCCTTGCGCTTGCCCTCGCGGGCGCGGCGCGCATCTTCCCAGGTCGCCGTGCGTTTCGCGACCGACGCGCGGTAGGAGTCGTCCGCGAGTGACTGCACGCGCTCGAAAACCTGGCGGAGCACCTTTGCGCAGTCGGCCTGAATGCGCATATCAGTCGGGAAACCCCACATCGGAAACTCCGCCTTGAGCGGATCGACATCGATCTGAATCCAGTCGATCTCGGCGAAGCGCCTCGCATATTGCGGAATGAAAGGCACGTCGGTATCGAGCAAGAGTCCGAGATCAGCGTCGTTAAGGACGGGTTGCGGATCGAAGCCGGCGAAGCATGGCGAGGCCTGTGAAATGTTGAAGTCGATCGAATTGAATTCGACGACACGGATGCCGCAGGCAAGCGCGAGCGCTTCAAGGGCTTCCACGGCGTCGGCATTGCGTCCGAGATAGGCGGTGATCGCGATCGGATTGCTCGCCGCCATCAACCTGCGTGCTATGGCATCAACACGCTCCGGATCGATGCCGCCAAGTTCGACGTTGCCATAGCGCGCAGGCGTGTAGGACGGCATCTGGTCAGTGTCCCACTCTTCCGCCAGCGTTTCGCGCGGCAGCATCATATAGACCGGTCCCAGAGGCGCGCTCTGCATGAACGCGCCGGCACGCGCCAGCGCCTCCTTCACGACAACACCTGACGGCAGCGAATACTCCCATTTGACGTAAGGCCGGACGATGCTGGCAATGTCGAACGGATCCTGCACGAAGTGCACATAGGTGTCGCGCGATCCCGGCAGTTCGCCATGCAGCGTGAACGGCGCGCGGCCCGCGAACAGCATCACTGGAAGGCGATAGCGGAACAGATTCTGGATTGCCATGCAGGCATTGGCAGTACCGGCATCGACATGCACGAAGACAGCCTGCCCCCGTCCGGTCGCGAGGGCGTAGCCACCCGCCATATGCACCGCCACGACCTCATGTGGGCAGAGAATGACCTCGGGATGTTTGCGGCCTTCCGCATCCCAGCGCGCGATCTCCTCGATCAGAGAGACATGGTCGGTGCCCAGATTGGCGAAGATGTACTCGACGCCGAGATCGACGAGCCCTTCAAGGAAATAATGCGCAGCGCTGTGACGGCTCATGCCTTGGGTCTCCCTGTGTTTTCGCGCCGTTTTCGGCGTCGTCATCTTGGTCGTCGTTGCGTAAGTTCAGCCGGTGTTACCAATGGCTCGCTGCAGCACTCGTGCGGGATCGCTCGACGCATCTTTCGCGCTGAACGCCACGAACTGGTCTGGCCGCACCAAGATCAAGCGTGCATCGTAATGCGTCTGCGCCGCATCGTTTTTATCCGTCACAACCTTCAATGGCACGCGTAAGGCGTCTGCAGCGGATTTGAATTCCGCGACGGTTTCCGGAGCCGCACCAAGATCAATCAGAGTGAAATCCGCGCCTAACTCGTCATAGACGTCGCGGCCCGACGCCATTCGATATGGCGCCAGATGATGACCGGCACGTGCTACGAATTCATGTGCGCCGATTGCACTCGGCGCACCGCCATTCGCGCCCGTCACGATCGGCGATCCCTCGTAGTTCGGCTCGAACGAATGCACCTCCGACCGAGCGCCTGACGCGCGCGCCTGCCACTCGGATTCAAAGGCTGCTTTGTCGGTCACAGGATCATATGCGGCGAGGAAATCGCGGTCGCTCTCGATCGCCTTCTCGATGAAATCGCGCGCGGTCGAGATGAAGACGGGGCGCCTCTCCTCGTCATAGGTGTCGAGCAGTTCCGGGCCAGCCCAGCCTTGCAGCACAGCAGCCAATTTCCACCCGAGATTGGCGGCGTCCTCGAGACCGGTATTGATGCCGTATCCGCCATAGGGCGGATGACTGTGGGCGGCATCGCCCGCAACGTATACTCGGCCGTTACGGTAGCGATCTGCGATAGCAACGCGCAACTCCCAGAAGCCGATGTGCTCAAACTCGATATCGAAATCCGCGCCGACTGCCTCATGCACCAACGCACGGAAATCGAAGTTGTCTTTGGTAGTGCCCATCGGGACCGGCGCATGAAAGAACCAGGTCGTTCCGAGATCGACCCGACCGAAGAAGCGCCAATAGCCTTTCAGGTCCGGATGCAGGACGTTGTAGAACGACTTGTTCGGATAGCGCTCGAGTAGTTTGTGGAGTCCCTCCGAACGGAACACCAGGAGGACCATCAGCCGGTCATGGTCCGATTTCGTCTGGGTGATACCGCAGGCATCGCGGACCAGAGAGCGGCTGCCGTCGCAGCCGACCGCATACTCCGCCCGCAGCCGACGCGCCTCGCCGCTGCCGCGCGCACGCAGCGAGATTTCGACACCATCATCGTCCTGCGCCACCGTTTCGGCGGTCCATCCGTACAGCGTTTCGACCGAGGAAAGCTCACTGAGCCTCTGCCGCAATACAGCCTCGG
This sequence comes from Tardiphaga sp. 813_E8_N1_3, assembly GCF_051811025.1. Classification (NCBI taxonomy): domain Bacteria; kingdom Pseudomonadati; phylum Pseudomonadota; class Alphaproteobacteria; order Hyphomicrobiales; family Nitrobacteraceae; genus Tardiphaga; species Tardiphaga sp. 813_E8_N1_3. The sequence goes on along the minus strand of NZ_JBPWQE010000001.1, from coordinate 1,078,288 downwards.
TCGCATATTGCGGCAGGCGTTCGTTGTCCATGAAATAGAAGGGGCGCACCAATTCCCGCTGCAACCAATCGTAGCGATAATCGCTCAGGAGCGTGCCATACGCGGTCATGCCGCCGATGCCATATTCTCGCGGTATCGTACGCGCCGCTCGAAGCGCTGGTTCCGCGCCCCAGAAGTGAAAATGCTCCAGCGTACGCTGGGTCAGGTTCTGGCCCCGCGGAATCGGCTGCGGGCTCTCGTACTTCTCGATCAGGACGCATCGGACACCGCGCTGGCCTAGATCGATTGCAAGTCCGAGACCTACCGGCCCACCCCCGACAATGATCACCTGCGGTGAGGACAAAGTCTCAGCCGTCATTCCTCGCCTGCCCACTTCTCGAACTCGTTGGCGTGAAGGGACCGCAGCGAGCTTGCGAAGTCAAGCATAATCTTACAATGTGAGATTTCTATGTATTCTCAGGAGCTGCGTGGGCCGCCGATATCTCATTTGCGATCGCTTTGACGTCGGCGGCGATCCGGTCGATTCCGGCGCCATCCACCAGCGCTCCTGTGATCGTCACGCATACGCTGGCGATCGGTGTGCCACGGTCGTCAAGCACCGGCGCAGCAATGCCAACCGCACCCGCGGTAACCTCGCCGAACGCGACCGCGTATCCCGCCTTACGCACGCGCTTCATGCTCTGCCGGACGTCTTCGACGGTCATGCCGAGTCCGACGGAACGCAGATCGTCGAGATTCTGCTCGATGAGTGGCACCAGGCGCGCGCGTGGCAGATACGCCATGATCGAACGCGCGATTGCGCCGCGGCCGAGCGGCATCGGACGGCCGCGCGGATAGGAACTGACGAGATTCTTTGCGGATGTTTCGGACACCACGCAGAGAATCTTGTTTCCGTACCAGCGCAGGATCATCGCATTGCAGGAGTAGCGCGTCGTCAGCGCTTTCAGATGCGGCTGGCCCGACAGCACCAGCGTATCGGATCGTCGCGCGAGATAATCCATCTCGACGACTTTTGGCCCGAGCGTCACGCTTGCATTGCGCGACGACATCAGAAGGCCGGCGTCCTTCAAGATCTTCAGATATCGATAGAGCGTAGGCCGGCTATAGCCGAGATGCGCCATCAGATCCTCGGACGTCCACTCCAGCCGCTCCTCCGAGAAGACCTCGAGGACCGCGAGCACTCGCTCCAGACTGTTGCTTGGTTTCATCTCGCAGGACGCATGATCTGTCGTCGCTCCAATTCGGTCCCGCATCGCGGCTCTCACGGCAGATACTTTTTCCGCATGACTAAAATCAATCTTGAACTGGCCGACCGGATCGGCTCATACTCTCTACAATCTTACAATAAGAGATTTTGAGATTTTTGCCAGCTGGGTGTCACCGGCGGCCATGACAGCGAGGAAACGCATGCCCGCGAGACATTCACGTCGCACGGTACTTGGACTCATGGCTCTGGCGCCTCTCTCGGCCAGGCCAAGCTTCGCCCAAATATCGTCGCAGCAGCCCATCCGGCTCAATGTTCCTTTTTCGCCGGGCACAGGCCCCGATCTGCTCGCGCGCCTGCTCAGTGAAGAACTGCGCCAACGCTGGAATCAGCCGGTGATCGTCGAGAACAAGGCCGGGGCGAGCGGCAATATCGGCACCGAGGCCGCGGCCCGTGCTGCGCCGGATGGCCAGTCCCTTCTGGTGACGGTCAATACGTTCGTGATGAATGCGAGCCTCTATCGTGCGCTTCCTTACGATCCGGAGAAGAGTTTCGCGCCGATCGCGGAGATCGCGACGGGTGCGCTTGCCTTGGTCGTGCATCCTTCGCTCAACGTCAACACGCTGCAGGAACTGATCACGCGTGCTCGAAGCAAGCCGGATGAGATCAACTATGCCTCACCCGGCCGCGGCACGCCGCAACATCTTGCGATGGAGCTGTTCAAGCTGACGGCGCAAGTCAAGCTGACGCATATTCCCTATCCGGGTTCGGCCGGCGCCGTGAAGGATCTCGCGGGCGGACATGTGTCAGCCATGTTCCTGCCGATCCATACCGCACTCCCTCTCGCAGAAGTCGGACAGATCCGTATCCTCGCCGTTGGGGGCAAGTCTCGGGCGCCGCAGGCTCCAAATGTGCCGACACTTGCGGAGGCCGGCGTTGCCGATTTCGACGTGGATCTGTGGTACGGCGTCCTCGCCCCGGCAGGCACGCCGAAGGCGATCGTCGACCGCTACAATGTCGAGTTCAACACGATACTGAACCAGCCAAACGTTCGGGCGCTTCTCGACAAGCAAGGCTTGATCGCGCGGGGCGGCCCACCCGATCAATTGGCAGCGCTCATCGCGAAAGATCGTCTGCGCTGGGCCAAAGTCGTCAAGGATGCCGAGATCACCTCTGAATAGCCTAGGCAGACCACGCCCGCAGGACACTCGATCATGACGCAGCGAATTCTGATTGCGGGGGCCGGCATCGCGGGGCTTTGCACGGCGATCGCGCTGATACAGCGCGGTTTTCACGTGACGATTTGCGAGCAGGCCGAAACGTTGCGCGAGACCGGTGCCGGTGTGCAGATCAGCCCGAACGGAACGCGGGTGCTCGCATCCCTCGGCGTGCTCGATGCGCTACGAGATCTGGCAGTCGAGCCGACGGCCAAGACGATCCGTTTGTGGAATAGCGGTGAGACGTGGTCGCTCTTCGATCTCGGCGCCATGTCGGTCGCCGAATATGGTTTTCCCTATCTGATGGTCCATCGCGGCGACCTGCACACGACGCTGGCAAACGCCGTGAAGCAACTCGATCCGGACGCGATCCGTCAGGGCGCCGGCGTTGTCGAGGTCGAGAACCACACCGATGGCGTGACGGTGTCGTTGTCGAGTGGCGAACGCGTCAGCGGCGATATCCTGATCGGAGCCGACGGCATCCATTCAGGCGTACGGTCGGCCGTATTCGGAGCCGGACCGGCGCATTTCACCGGCTGCATGGCATGGCGCGGAGTCATTCCATCATCGCGCCTGCCGTCGCACATCCGACGCGATATCGGGACGAACTGGGTCGGCCCCGGCCGCCATGTCGTGACCTATCCGCTGCGACGAGGCGAACTCTTCAACTTCGTCGGCGTCGTCGAGCGCTCCGGGTGGGAAACGGAATCCTGGACCGCCAGGGGCACCCGGGCCGAATGCGCCGATGACTTCGCTGGATGGCATCCGGATATCCACGCACTGATCGACAATATTGACGTGCATTACCGATGGGCTTTGATGAGCCGACCGCCGATGGAGCGATGGTCAGCCGGACGCGTGATTCTGGTCGGCGACGCCTGTCACCCGATGTTGCCCTTCATGGCGCAGGGCGCCGTCATGGCTATCGAGGACTCGATCACGCTGGCTCGCTGCCTTGCGGCAAATCGCGATGATCACGTGGCCGCCTTCTCTGCCTATGAAGCCGAGCGTGTGACGCGCGCAAACCGCTGCGTCGTCGCGGCCGAGCGAAACCGCGACATCTTCCATAATGAGCGTCTAATGGATGCAGACGACGCAAGTCGCTATGTATCTATGCAGTGGAGCGAACCGAAGGTCCGCGACCGCTATCACTGGCTTTTCGCGTTCGATGCGGTAGTCAAAGGTTGATGCTCGCCCGCCGGACAGCAGCAGCCGCAGCAGGTAATCCTCCCATGTGGAGCACTATCCTACTTTTCCCGCGATCCAAGTGCGTAGTCCCGCGAGCGTTCTAAATTCACCGGCAGATCGTGCACTTACTCTTGGAATGGCTTCGGACACCATCGCGCTTAATGCGTGCCCCGGCCCAAGTTCCAAGAACGTAGTCGCTCCGGCCTCAACGCAACTTTCCAAGCATCTTGCCCACTCAACGGTGTGGGAAATCTGATCGGCGAGCTTCGTCTTTCCCGACGCGATATCAAGTACCGCGGTTCCATCGATACCGCTATAAAGGCGAACGCCAGCTATTAGCGCCGGTCGGATTTCGGCGTCCTTCAAGGTTTTTGAAAAGGCAACAGATGCCGTTGCAAGCCACCGTGTGTGCGAGGCAACATGAACTTTCAGACGCACTAATCGCTGCGCACCGCTCTTTAACGCTTCTTTCTCGAACGCATCGAGCGCGGCAATCGCGCCGCCAACCACGAAGCCGTCGCCAGGATCAACGATCGCGAGCCCAATATCCAACGCGTCGCAAAACGCGTCAATCGTCTTACGCGTCAGCCCCCGGACGAACGTCAAACCTTGCGCGCCGCGGCTGGCCTCATTCATTGCTTCCGCACGCGTGGCGACAAGGTGGAGCGCATCGGCACCACCGATTAATCCCGCGAGCGCCCACGCAGCTACCTCTCCGACACTGTAGCCCGCAACCAAGCGGTGCCTCGGCAAAGCATCGCCTAATGCAACCTGGAGTGCGACGGCCTGCAGCACGCACAGTATCTGCGCGTTCCGGTTCGCTTCCAGCACCTCCGACGCAGCATTCCGCACAAGGTCACGCGGATCATTGCCATCGAGCAGGCCGGCAGCAACTTCAAACAGCCTGGATGCCTCAGGTGCGTCGGCGACGAGATCGAACATTTCAGCGTTCTGCTGGCCTTGACCCGAACACAGGATGGCGAGTGACATCGGCGATCCTATTGCGGATAGAGGAGCAGGATCGCGAAGAAAATGGAGACAAGCCCCTTCAGGATGATCGAGACCATGGCCTTATGACTCCTGCCCCTCGACGAATAGCGCCATTCCGAGAAGATCGGCACAACCGCCGGGACTCAGCCTGCGGGCGACAAACGCCTTGTGCATGGTGACGGCACGTGCGCGCCATGCAGATGCGCCGCAACCACCCGCATCAATGAACGCGCGTGCCTGACCTTGCGCGAACGCGTGTCCTTCAGCGCCGCCGCGATATAACAGGTTGGTGTCCGCGACCCGTGCCACAAGCATCATCAGAGTGTGGACTTGCGCGGCTTCCGGATTGCGGGGTGCGAGGCGGCGCCCTTCCGCCAGCGCGGGAAGCGCGACCGCGTAAAGCGAAGGAAAGCCCGCCGAAGCCTCCGCGCGTGCGCCTCCGGCGCCATGCTGCCGCGCCGCCGCGCTGCCGTGGCTGTGGAGCATGACCGGACCGCCGACGATCTCCGGGCCCCATCGGTGCGCCACGATTGCCCCAAGCGTGCCTGGCATGGCGTAGCGCGCGCGAAATCCCGCTGCCGCGCATAGAAGCCCCATACCGAAGATCGCGCCACGATGGGTGTTCACGCCACCGGTGACCGCCATCATGGCGATCTCAGCCTCGACCCCGATCGCCCGAAGGCGCCCCATTTCGGCACCAGCAGCTCCCGCGCCCGCCAAGCGCGCGAAGAACGGCCCAAGCGTATCCGCGCTGCGATCCATCATCACCGCATCCATGTCGTCATGCGCGCCGTTATCGACCGGGCTGACGAGACCGGGCTTTGGATAGATGGCAATTTCGTGCTTGAGGCAGACCGTTGCGGCACGGCCGATAGCCTCGGCATCCACCCATTCGAAAGGCTGAAGAAGCGCTGTCATGCGAATACCGACTGACGCGGGATCATCTGATTCCCGTCACGAGCCTTGGCCAGAACGTCGGAAGCGCTACTGGCCCATTCGCGCCATTGGATCGCAAGCCCACTGGGCGCGACGAGCTCGCCGTCGATCCCCATCGGGGCCGACGCTTCGATAGGAGCGATAGCCGCAACGAGGGCGTCGGCGTCACGCGTCCTCATGACCTGCCACAGCAGATCGATGTCTGACGTGGCCGAGACATACGGCAAGCCGGTCAGATACTCCCAGGCCAGGCTGCCGAAGCAGCGAACGTCGGGCTCGATCGCGACCAGCGCGGCGAGCGTCGGGCGCCACGCAACCGGAGCGAAAGGAATCGCATCGGCCAGCAACGGCGGCAGACTGGTTGACATGACCACCTCAGGTGCGACCGCGAAGGCCAGGCGCTGCTTGCCCATCGATGGCGGAAGCGGGAGGCCGAGCGGTATCCTGCCCGCGACATCGCTGCAAACCTTCCGACGCGCAATGAGCGGTCGCCCGCGGATCGCCCATTCCTCGATGGCGGAGATCGCCTTGAGGTTCGGCTGCGCGTCGACCAGAGCGGGCCAGGCGGCCGGATCGATATGCACTATCTGGTGTCTGTCGAGATGCATCGGATCATCCCCTTGCCTGTGCGAGTGTCGCGACCTCGTTGGCGATGATTGCCGCCTTTGGACGGCCGCCACGCACCTTGCCGAGCATTGCGCGGTCATCACCGTTCCGCGGTCGCGCCAGCAGTGCCGCCAGTTTGTCCGAGAGCGGCGCGTCAGGATCCCACGTTTCGGCGATCGCGCCGGTTTGGGCGAGATTGTCGAGCCCCGGTGCGAATACCGGGGTGGCCTTGGCCTTTTCCTTCAACACTTCGATCGGAAGCTTGGTGACGCGCGCCATTGACGGGAGGTCCATGACCTCCGGGTGAGCACCCGGCAGAGCCACGAGTGTGTCGCATGCCAATGCGGTCGCGATGAATGCGCCAGCCGCGCTGCCGCCATAGAGCAGACCGATCGTGCGGTGACCATGCGCCTCTGCCAGCAACAGGGACTTGGCGAGATGTGCGAGATATTCGCTGAGTCCGAGCATCTCGTCGCGTCGGCTCATCCGCTGGCTCGACGTATCCACCAGGAGCAAGATCGGCCGGCCATCGCCGCTGTTAGCGAGCGTCAGTACATGCGCGGCGAGCTGGAGCGCTTCCTCGATACCAATCGCACCGCCGCCGCCCGCGCCGATCACGTGAACCGAGACAGTGTTATTCATCGACCCCGTGCCAAATGACAGATTGCCATGGGTCGTGACATCGTGCCCAGATGGAAACAGCGAATTCAGGATTTCAGCGGGCGTCATCGGCGCTCTCCCTATGTTCAGCGGCCAGCGCGATGAAGCGATCCGCTGGCATGTCTGGCACCGAATCCGGGTCGTCGATGCCGAGTGTGGCCCAGATGTCGGTGGCGTCGGCCGCCTCGCCGAACCGGGCGATGCGTCGTTGGAGTCGCGTCTGTTCGGCGGCCAAGGTTTTCGCGTCGAGTGCTGCGGGATGCGCCAGCGCAACGATCGCGGCGTTCCGGAATGCCAGGACGTCATCATCGACAAACGCGTCCGCGCCACCGATCAGCATTCGCTGCTTGCCGCCCATCGTCCGCCACACAAACGCACGGTCGCGCGAGTCGAACTCCTCGACTCCCTTGTTCGTCTCGATCACCTCGGGGCCCGATACGCTGATGCGCCCCTGTTCGGACACGATCAGTGTCGAGCAGCACCCCGCAATCAGGCCGCCACCGCCATAGCATCCGGCGCGTCCGCCGATCAGCCCGACGACGCGAACTCCAGCCATCCGCGCTTGCACAATGGCGCGGATAATCTCCGCGATCGCCAGTTCTCCGGCATTGGCTTCCTGCAAGCGCACACCACCAGTGTCGAACGCAATGACCACGTCGCGCTTCATTGCTTTTGCTGCCTGCAGCAACCCTGTGAGTTTGGCGCCATGGACCTCGCCGAAAGCGCCTCCCATGAATCGCCCCTCTTGCGCAGCGACCAGCACGTTGGTGCCATCAATCGTCGCGGCGCCAACGACGATGCCGTCGTCAAATTGTGCCGGAAGATCGAAGACCGCGAGATGCGGGCTGATCTCGCGACGCTCGGGGCCCATGAATTCCGCAAAGCTGTCGCGATCGACGAGCGCTGCAACACGTTCACGCGCGCCTGCCTCGTACCAACTTTTCTGTGTGTTGCTCATGCCTCGGGCTCCTCGATCGAGCGGACGCCCTGGGCGAGCCGCAACGAAACGGTGTCAGGCCGAGCGCCGCCATCGTTGATCGCAATGCGCAGTCCCCCGGCGGCGCGGCGTGCGACAAAGTCAGCGGTCACTGCTTCCCACAGCGGCTGAAAACCGTGAGCAGCGGTATTCACCTCGATGATGCAGCGCCCCGGTGCTCCGCCGCGTTCGAGCAATATTTCGAGATTGCCGGAGGCTACGACCCCGACCAGCGCCATCGGACGCGTCCCCGTGGGTGCATTGGGTGCCGCCAGATCGAACGACAGTTTTTCCATGACCGTTCCTCCTACCAGTTGCGAAAGCGGCTCGGCGGCCGATACAGCCCACCCGATGCCAGCATGAGATCCTTGATTGAGCGGGCGGCGAGTATATTGCGGTTGGCATCGAGTGGATCGATGCCAAGATCCTCAGGACGCTGGATCACCTTACGCTCGCGCAACCGCGCGACCATTGCCTTGTCGCGCCCACGGCCGACCCCGGTGAAGCCGGCGATGCCGCGGATCGCCTGCTCCCGCTCGTTTTTGTCGCGGCACAGCAGAAGGTTGGCGATCCCTTCCTCGGTCACGATATGCGTCGTGTCATCGGCGTAGACCATGATCGGCGCCAGCGGCAGATTCAGTTTCTCGGCAAGTTCGAGAGCGCCGAGCTTCTCAACGAACAACGGGGCGTTCCCCTCGCCGAACGTTTCGCCAATCTGTACAACGAGCTTCCGGCCGCGTCTGAGCGCTGCGTGCGTATCGGGATCCGCCTCGGCACCCGCTTGTAACCATGGCGCACTCGGATGCCGCCTGCCGCGCGCATCAGATCCCATGTTGGGCGCGCCGCCGAAACCCGCGACCCGGTCCGCGGTCACGGTCGAGCTGTGCCCGGAGAGATCGATTTGCAGTGTCGAACCGATGAACATGTCGCATGCGTAAAGCCCCGCAGCCTGACTGAAGGCGCGGTTCGATCGCAGCGACCCGTCGGTACCGGTGAAGAAGATGTCAGACCGGGCGGCGAGGTAATCTTCCATGCCGACCTCGGATCCGAAGCAATGGATCTGCTCGACCCACCCTGCCTCGATCGCGGGAATGAGGGTCGGATGCGGATTCAGCGCCCAGTGCGTACAGATCTTGCCTTTCAGGCCAAGCTTCTCGCCATAGGTCGGCAGCAGAAGTTCGATCGCCGCGGTATTGAAGCCGATGCCGTGGTTGAGCCGGCGAACACCGTACGGCGCATAAAGGCCCTTGATTGCTATCATCGCGGTGAGGATCTGTGTCTCCGTCATCGCCGCCGGATCGCGCGTGAACAGTGGCTCGACATAGAAGGGCTTCTTGGCATCGACCACGAAATGAATTTGGTCGCCGGGAATGTCGACGCGCGGCAGCGTGTCCACAATCTCGCCAACCTGGGCCACGACCAGGCCGCTACCGAAGCTGGTCGCCTCGACCACGGTCGGCGTGTCCTCGGTGTTGGGACCCGTGTAAAGGTTGCCATGGCGATCCGCGCTGACCGCGGCGATCAGCGCGACCTGCGGTGTCAGATCTACGAAATAGCGTGCGAACAGCTCCAGATAGGTGTGGACGGCGCCCAGCTCGATCTTGCCGCTGAAAAGCATCTGAGCAATCCGCGCCGATTGCGGCCCCGAATAGGAAAAATCGAGACGCTTCGCGATGCCCTTGTCAAATAGGTCGAGATGCTCGGGAAGGACGACGCCGGACTGCACCATGTGAAGGTCGTGGACGCGCGTCGGATCCATATCGGCCAGCGCACGTGCAAGCAAATCAGCCTGTTTCTGGTTATCGCCTTCCAAGCAGACCCGGTCGCCCGGTCGCAGGACTGCTTCGAAGAAATCGACGAGCCTGTCGGCGTCGATCAGCTTTCCGTCCGCGAATGAGGCACCTGCCGCAATCCGCTCCGCACGCACGCGCTTTCGAGTGTCCCATTGTCTCATAGCACCATCCTCTGTTTGCGGATGCCAGCCGGGCAAGCCCGGAGTATCGAACGGCCAGCGGGCATTCCGGAAGTACCGAAACCTTCAGGCGCGGAGACGACACGATCAATTGATCACGATAGAAGCTTACAGTGTCGGCGCATCAACTTTGCGCCATCACCACGCAAATCGGTCCAGATCCCAAGCAAACATCGGTAGCTGGCTCAATTGTGTCCCCTAAAGCCATCGCGCAAGGTCGCCCCCTCGCCTTCTGCGACGACCTGGAGTTATCGCCCTCCGCCCAGTTTCGATCGTTAAAATACCAGTGCGTCCAGCACCGGGTTCAGATGCGTCGATGTCGCGAAATTCTCGATGGCATCGTTGCCCCAGAATCCCGCCAAATCGCGTCCCGCGGGATAGCGCTTTTCGCCACGGGCAGCGTCAATAGCAACTGCTAGAACAAGTCATAATGGTTGCGACATCCTTTCGGTTAGCTAGTTTACGAGCTGACCAAATTGCGATGCGATTGTGTTCCGTGTCGAAGCGACGATTGCTTAATTCGATGCAGCAGGTTCGGTGTTGCCAGCCTCCTCCGAGAAGGCTGAAAGCGTGACGCACACCTAAGTATACCTCTGTCGAGTACATTGAGGATTATTCTAGCTAGAAATCTGGGAAACTCGTGGCCTATGCTATTTACCGACCGAACCTTCCTCTTCGGCTTTCTTCCGCTGGTTCTACTGCTCTTTTACATGGCAGCGGCCGCCGGCTGGCGCGCCTTGACGATTCCGATCCTACTATGCGCTTCGCTTGCCTTCTACGCTCTCGGCGATTTGCACCACCTGCCAATCCTCGCGTGTTCGGTTCTCGTCAACTTTCTCCTCGGCAGCAAACTATCGAAGATGCAAATCGGAACGAGACGGCGGGGTGCAGTCTTCACAGCCGCGATTTTGTTTAATCTCGCATTGCTGAGCGGCTACAAATACACTCACTTTGTTCTCGAGAATGTTTACTCATCGCTCGGGCTCGCCTGGCAAATCCAGCCGATAGCGTTGCCCGTCGGAATTTCCTTCTACACCTTCACTCAAGTCGCATTCTTGATCGACGTTTACCGGGGCCATTTTCAGCGAAGTACGTTGACTTCCTACGGTCTCTTCGCGACGTATTTTCCTCACTTGGTCGCAGGTCCGATTATTCATTGGCGCGACGTCATTCCCCAGTTCGAGCGACTGTCAAAAGCAGATGCCACGGCGGTTGGATGGATTGTGTCACGATCCTGTCTTCAAGAGGGAATTCTTCTTTTCTCGATTGGACTGATGAAGAAGCTGCTCATAGCCGACCAATTGGCGCCGATTGTAGACAATGGCTGGAGGAGCATTGATACCGTCGGGTTCCTTGACGCTTGGCTTCTCAGCCTCGGTTATACCTTTCAATTATACTTCGACTTTTCGGGGTACGCCGATATGGCCATCGGAGTTTCGCTTCTGTTCGGCGTACGACTACCGTTGAACTTCGACGCCCCCTATCACGCTCATTCAATACAGGACTTCTGGCGTCGTTGGCACATAACGCTCTCGCTCTGGCTCAGGGATTATCTCTATATCCCACTCGGCGGGAATCGGCTCGGTACAACACGCACTTACTTCAATCTCTTCGCCACTTTCCTCCTTGGCGGATTGTGGCATGGCGCTGCTTGGACATTCGTTGCTTGGGGCGCACTTCACGGAGCTGCGTGCTGCATACAGAAGGCATGGCAGGCGGCAGGCTTCAAATTACCCCACTTGGCTGGAGTTCTTATGACGCTCCTTTTCGTCAATTTCGCGTGGGTTTTCTTCCGTGCTCCCGATCTGAACTCGGCTGCCGCAGTGTTGAAGGCCATGCTCTCTCCGTCGGCCGGCGTAAATGAGAGAATACTCGTTATCTGGCCACTTCTAATCGTGGGTGCAACTCTGATCTGGCTTTGCCCCACCAGCACAGCCCTGTCCAGGATTGAGACACGCAATAAGACTGTGTGGGCGGGCGCAACGGCCGGATTTGCACTACTACTCGCCTTTGTTGCTACAAATACGTCTCTTCCCTCACCGTTCATCTATTACAATTTCTGAGGTCTCGTGAGGCAGCTCGTTCTATTTGCGGCGTCTATGGTGATTGGCGCACTATTGGCAACCGCTACGCTTGTCGGAACTTACGACGCGTTGACCAGCGCCAATCGATCGGTCCCGTTTGATCACAGCAAGTTTCTTCTCGAAGCCGTCGTCGGCCCAAGGATAGTGGTCGACGGGGGTTCCAGCTCGATGTTCGGAATAGCGCCGGACATGATTGAACAGGAATTCCGCATTCCGGTCGTGGTCGCAGCGGACAACGCAAGCATTCCATTGACGATGAAGGTGCATCGCATATTACAATACGCACGTCGTGGCGATATCATCATCCTCCCTCTCGAATGGGTTTACTATACTCGCTCGCAGATGCCGTCCGACTTTATCGATAAGACGCCAGACGAATACGCTTCCTATTATGGCAGCCTGCCGTTATTGGCTCGCCTGCAGTTTGTCGTGAGATCCCTGTCACTGCATAACGTATCGGATGCGCTTCGCCTTTACTTCAAGCCCAGCCTAGCACGCGATCACGTCGCCAACATCGGGAAGCTGCTGCGAAATTTCCCATATGGCGATCGTAAAGACGATAGCCGACGACGATCAAGCGTAACCGGTATCGAATGCTCGGAATATCTCGGTTCGGAAGGGCCGATCGTGGAAGACATGCGCTGGGCAGCGCGCGCATTGCGTGACCTTCAAAACAGGGCCGACGTCCAGATTTACGTGACGTGGCCGGCGATCGCGGGCGAGGGCTGTTATCACTCCGATGACCTTCAGCGAAATGCGCGTTTGCTATTTGCCGAAATGGGCATCGTTACGATCGGGGAGCTCGCGGACTCTTCCTTTGACGCCTCTCACATGCTCGATACGTACTACCACGTGGATAGCGCCGCAGCGCGTGTGAGAACCAGGCGCTTAATCGATCGTCTTTCGAAGACGCCCCGCTTCGCTGAACCTTCTTTGGCCGCGTACCAATCGACCGCGGACCAGGGACGCGAAGCATTTCGCACCCTTTCCGGCCGCTATGCTCCGAAGGGCAATTGAAGCCTGACGCATGCGTCCAATGCCCGGCATCTCTATCAGCAGGCACGCTGGTCAGGCGCAGCGTGATCTGGCCGTGCGGTCGCCGTCCGCACCAGCGCGTCGTAGAGGACGCCTTCAGGCAGCGGCAGCGCGTTCGAGCCGCCGGGCGGCCAGAACGGAGAGACGGCACTCACGACAAGCCTCCTGACAGGTACATTTCAGCAATTGGTCAGGCGAAGAAGTGCCAGACCTTGGCAATGATCTGCCAGCGGCCATCGATCTTGATGAAGGAGAGCTCGTTGACGAAGCGCTTCGGCAGATACATGTCCTTGACGCGGGCATGAGCCGTGGTCGGCGATGCCACGGACACGCTCACGATCTCGTCCTCGCGCGGGTCGCCCCGCGACGCCGACGACGGCCGCGCGGCAACCATGCCCATATAGGTTTCGAGATCGAGATTGACGAGCGTGCCATCGGTTGCCGAGGACAGCCGCACCTGCGGGTGCAACACCCGACGGAAACCGGCGACATCGCCGTGATACAGCGCTTCGAAATAGCCGGCGATGACGGCGCGGATGTCCTGTTCGTCTTGCATCTTCAAGTCTCTGTTGTCGTGTGTCAGTTGAGGCCACCGGAACGCGCGTGTTCCTGGTCGGCAAGTTCGAGCCCGTGATCGAGCGCTGCGAGCAGGCGTTCGGCATCCGCTTCGCTGATGATCAGCGGCGGCGCCAGGAACAGCGAGGTCTGCTCGCCTGATGTGCCGATCACCGCGCCGGCTTCCATCGCTCGCGCGGCGACACGCGAGGCGATCGGATTTTCCTTGGTGTCGGCAGCCCATGAACGCCAGTCGGGCCCGTGCAGTTCGACGGTCCAGTGCAGACCCTGGCCTGCGACGCGGCTGACGCTCGGATGACTGCGCGCAAGCTCAAGCAGGCGTTTTTTGAAAAACGCTTCCATCGCACGCACGCGCGCCAGAATGTCCTCTTCCGTCACCACATTGAGATAGGCACTGATGGCGGCCATGCTGATCGGATGGCCACGCAGCGTGCCGTAGTTCTGCCAGCTCGATCCCTTGAGCTGCTCAACGATCTTCTTGGACACGATCACGGCAGCGACCGCTGCAGCACCACCGCCGAGCGACTTGCCCATGGTGACGATATCCGGACGGCTCTTGGCGCCCTGGAACGCGAACCAGCGGCCTGAACGGCCAGCACCGGTGACGACTTCGTCGGCGATCCAGATCGAATTTGCTTTCGCGGCGTGATCAGCGACTTCGTCCTGATAGTCGCCGTCGTGGTAATTGCCGCCCTGCGTGTAGTCGATGATGGTCGCCGCTGTATCCGCCAGAACAGCGCCGGCATCGGCGAGCACGTCTTTGACCGGCTGGTTGCTGAGCGGCGCGCCGTAGATCGCCCCGTCAGGTGCAGGCAGGATCTTCACCGGCGCCATCGGCGCGGGCAGACGCGAACCGCCGGCCTGCACGGCGAGGCCGCCATGCCAGTGCGGCTGCACAGTCATGCTGCGCGACAGACCGACGAGGCCGTGATAGGCGCGCTCGCGCGTCGCCAATGCCGTCTTCTGCGACAGGGCTTGGCACAACGATAGCGCCATGTCGTTGGCCTCAGAGCCGCTGATACAGAAGCGCACGCCGCCGACCCAGTCCTCCTCGCCCGCGAAGGCGGTGCCGATCAGATCATCGGCGGCTTTCTCGCGGCCGATCCAGGTCCAGCCCTCATTCACGACCGGCGTATCCGCGGCTGCACGAATGGCTTCCACCATTTTCGGGTGGCGATGGCCGAGCCCGCCGCCGGTATTGCTGCCGTCGATCAGGCGACGGCCATCCTGCAGATGGAAATACACGCCTTCGCCGCCAACCACTGTCAGGGGTGCGCTGTCGCCTGCATTGAGGCCGGTCCGCAAAAGTCTACTCATTGCATGTCTTTCTTCACGTTGCCGGGCCGAAGCCGCCGCCGCCGCACATTTCGATGGTCACGAGATCGTCCTGCTGCAGCACGAGGTTCGACTTGCCGTCGATCTCCGTGGTCTCGCCGCCGCGCGAGAGCGTCAGTCGGGCCGTCTTGCCGGGCTCGCCCCCATGCAGGCCGAACGGCGCTATGACCTTGCGCTCGACGCTGCTGGTGAGATGCATGCTGGGCGCGAGCACGCGATAGCTGCGCACCACGCCGTCGCCGCCGTGATACTTGCCACCGCCGCCGGAGCCCCAGCGGATCGCCTGCTTCTCGACGAGGATGTTGTAATTGGCCTCGATCATCTCGGCCGGCGTGTTCGATGTGTTGGTGAGATGCACGCGGGTTGCCGAACAGCCGATACGGTTGTGGCGGGCACCCTCACCACCGGCATGGACTTCGTAGAGCATCCTCCACGAGCCATCATCGCGCGGCTCGGCGAAGGAGATCATGCCGGACGTGGTAGCGCCGCCTGACGACAGCCGCTCCGGGATGACGTCCTTCATGGCGAGGAAAATCGCATCGACGATGCGCAGCGACGTCTCGTGATTGCCCGCCGCGACCGGCGCGGTGAGACCGGGATCGAGGATCGACCCGGGCCGGGTGATGATATTGAGGGGGCGCAGCGCACCGCCGTTCTGCTGCATGTCGCGGCCGCTCATGATGCGGGCGGAATACGCCACCGCGGAGCGCGCGATGAACAACGTCGTGTTGCAGAAATTCGAGACGCGATCGCAACTGCCGGACAGATCGAAGGTCGCCTCGTCACCCTTGATGATGATCTTGACATGGATGCGCGCCGGCTCGTTGCCGGGGCCGCCGTCGTCCATGAAGTCCTCGCCCTCATAGACGCCATCGGGCAAGGCCAGGATGGCCTCGCGCATCTCGGCTTCGGACAGATCGTGCAGGCGCGACAGCGTGGCGACGAACATCGCCTTGCCGTGAGTCTTACACAGTTCAATGATGCGCTTCTCGCCGGCCAGCGTGCAGGCGATCTGACCGAGCAAATCGCCCTCGCAGGATTCCGGATCGCGCACATTGGCCTTGAGGAACTGGACCACGGCGTCGCTGATGCCATCAGCGGTGGCAACGCGGATCGGCGGGATACGCAGCGCTTCCTGGAAGGTGTCGATCGCCTTGGCGTAATAGCTGCCCGGCCAGAAGCCGCCGATATCCGGCCAGTGTGCGAGGCTAACGGCGAAGGCGACGATCTCGCCCTCGAAGAATACCGGGCGCACCACCTTGACGTCGTTGAGATGATTGCCGCCGAGTTCGGCGACATTGTAGATCAGCACGTCGCCTTCCTTAAGAGTCGACGCGGGCACGCGCTTCAGGGTCTCGCTGACCGTATAGGCCATGGCGCCGAGATGGACCGGGATGTCGCGGCCCTGCCCGACGAGCTCGCCCTGCGCATCGGTAATCGCCGAGGACAGATCGCCGGCCTCGCGCAGCAGCGGCGAGCGCGCCGAGCGTGTCATCACCAGGCTCATCTCTTCCGCTGCGGCCGACAGGCCATGGCGGATCACTTCGACGGCAAACGGATCAAGTTTCATGCTGCCACCTTGGTCATAAACAAGTTTCCGCCAGCGTCGGGCGCCGCCTGCCAGCCCGGCGGCACCACCACCGTCGACCAGGCGTCCTCGATGATTGCGGGACCGATGATCACGGCCGACATGGTGCCGCGACCGATGACGTCGGTCATGACGTCATGGGCATTGTCGAACGAACATTTGCGCGGCACGAATTCGGTGCGCCGGGTATCGATGCCCGGTCGGCCTACCTGGGTGGTCGAGGGTTGGCGTGCCTGCACGCGCACGGATTCGATAACGCAGGGCTCGGTCGTGGCATAGCCAAACAGTTCGCGGTGCTTCTTGAGGAATTGCTCGCGCAGGAAATCCGGATCGAGCGGGAGTGCGAACGGCACCGGAATGGCGTCAGCCTGTGCGGCATAGCGCATCAGCGCGACCAGATCGACTTCGATGGAGGACTTCGCAATGCCGTTGGCGAGCAGCGGCTCCAGCGTCAGTTCGACCATGGCGTCGATCCGCTCGGAAACTTTGGCGAGATCGATGCCGTCCAGCGGTGCGCGGAGCGTCTGCTGCTGCAGGAAGCTGAAATCGGCGGTGAGACAGCCCAGCGCCGAGAACGCGCTCGATGCCGCCGGCACCACGATCTCGGTGATCCCGTAGAGATCGGCGAGACCCGCCGCATGCATCGGGCCGCCACCGCCGAAAGCCAGGAGCGTGCAGTCGCGGCCGTCGATGCCGCGTTCCACGGTGACGCGGCGCAGCGCGCGCGCCATGGTCGCGTTGGCGACCTTGATGATGCCGAGCGCGGTTTCCATCAGGCTGAGGCCGAGCAGGTCGGCGATCGGCTGAACCGTGCGGACGGCAGCCTCGATATCGATGCCGATGCGGTCGCCAAGCTTGGTCGCCGGATTGAGATAGCCGAGCAACGCATTGGCGTCAGTGATGGTCGGCTCGTTGCCGCCACGGCCGTAGCAGGCCGGACCGGGCTCGGAGCCGGCGCTTTCCGGTCCGACCGTCAGACCGCCGGCACCAGCG
Source organism: Tardiphaga sp. 813_E8_N1_3 (assembly GCF_051811025.1). Classification (NCBI taxonomy): domain Bacteria; kingdom Pseudomonadati; phylum Pseudomonadota; class Alphaproteobacteria; order Hyphomicrobiales; family Nitrobacteraceae; genus Tardiphaga; species Tardiphaga sp. 813_E8_N1_3. The sequence continues at coordinate 1,060,928 of NZ_JBPWQE010000001.1, read as the reverse complement.
CGCACGATGGAGCCACCGCCGGCGCCGATCGAATGCACGGCGAGCATCGGCTGGCGCAACGGCCGATCAGCAAGCAGCTTGCCGTCGGTCATTTCGGCCTGGCCGTCGACGATCAGGCAGACATCGGTCGTCGTGCCGCCCATGTCGAAAGTGAGCACGCGGGACTTGTCGAGCTGGCGTGCGATACTGACAGAGGCAGAGACGCCCGCCGCGGGACCGGACATCGCCATCACCAATGGACGGCGCTTCACCGCCGAGATCGGGATCATCGCGCCGGCGGAGTGAAACACCTGCAGACCCGCGCCGAGCGGCAGTCGCTCCTCGAGCTCGCTGAGATATTCAACTGCAATGGGCATCGCCGCGGCGTTGAACACCGTCGATGACGTCCGCTCATATTCGCGCGCCTCGGCATTCACCTCATGGGATAATGAGACGTAAGGCACGACGTCCTTCAGCCGTTCGGCCAGCATCTTTTCGTGTGCCGGATTGGCATAGGCATGCAACAGCGATACCGCGACGCTCTGCGCGCCGGTGCCCTTGAGCCAGACGATTAACCGCTCGATCTCGGCCTCATCCAGTGCCTGCAGCACCTGGCCATCGTGAGTCATGCGCTCATTCAGCGCAAAACACAGCTCGCGCGGCACCAGCGACTTTGCCTTGGGAACGATGTCGAGACGATAGAGATCGCGCCGGCGATAGCGGCCTATCTCCAGCACGTCCTCGAAGCCTTTGGTGGCGATCAGCGCCACTTTCGGCAGGCGCTCCTCGACAATGGCATTGGTGATCCGGGTGGTCCCGTGAATGAAGCGCTTGACGTCGCTTTTGCGCAGACCCACGGCCTCGATCGCTTCCAGCATCGCCTGCACCGGCGCGTGGGGGCGTGACGGCACCTTGGCAATGCGCGTCTCTGCAGTGTCGCGCCGGATAGCGATGATATCGGTGAAGGTGCCACCAATGTCGGTTCCGATTTCCCAGATATTCGTCACGCGCCTTGGTCTCGCTTTCGTTCAGGGCCGGCGATTGATCATCACCACCATCGTCGGGTCGTTCGTCTTCGCTTACTTGCGGGCGAGATCGCGGAAATCGACCTGACGGTGGAACCAGTAGGTGTAGCCATCGAGCTGCGGGATCATCACGGCGTCCTGGTTAGCCTGCCATAAGAGCACCAGTGGAACTTCCTTGACGTATTCCGCGATCATCTGCTTGCCCATCTCGTCATACTTCGCCTGATCTTGCTCGAACCGAGCCTGATTGGCCAATTTTACCACCAGCTCGTCATTCCAGGAGCTGTAATTCCAGCGCTGGTTACCGGTGAAGAAATTGCGAAAGAAGTAATCGGTGGTCGGCAGCCAAGCGGTGGAACCTTCGGTGAAGAACGGCAGCTTCTTCTCGGTGATCTGCGTCGACATCTGCGAGTCCGGCAGCTTCTGCACCTCGACCTCAATGTTGAGCTTCGCCAGCGCCTCCTTCAGCAGCGCCGCCATCGGCTCGGTGACAGCGGCGGAGCCGACATTGATGCTGAAAGTGGTCTTGAAGCCCTTCTCGAAACCGGCTTCAGCCAGAAGCTGTTTGGCCTTGGCTATATCGGTCTTCGCCGGCATCGGCTGCGGGAAGTCGCCATTCGGCGGCGACGTCCACGATGCACCGAACAGCGGAAAGCCACGTTTGAAGATTGCTGCGCTGAACATGTCGTTATAGGGCAGCGCCATGGCGATGGCCTGACGGACCTTGAGATTGTCGAACGGCGCCATCTGCGTGTTGAAGGCAATCATGGTGAAGCCGTTGGTCTGCGGTGACGACTCCACCTTGACCTTGCCGCGCTGCTGCAGCGACGGCACGTCGCTGGCCTGCAGATCGATGGCAATGTCGGCATCGCCCTTCTCGATCAGATTGGCGCGGGTGGCGGGATCGCCGATGGTCTGTTCGATGACGCGCTTGAAGTAAGGCAGCTTGCCGTCCCGGCCACTTTTCCAGTTATCGTTACGCTTCAGGATCAGTTGCTCGCCGGGTTTGAACATCTCGACCGTATAGGCTCCCGAGCCAGCGGTATTGGTCTTCAGCCATTCCTGCGCCCAAGGGTCTTCGGCAGTCGCGTGCTGTTTGGCGAGCTTGCTGTTGAAGATCGGCGCCAGCGGCGTGGCGAGATTCGCCAGGGCCAGACGATCCGCCTTTGGCAAAGTGACTGTGATCGTGCGATCATCGACAATCGCGAACTGATCGGCCTTGGTCAGCGACCCCGTGCCCATTTGCCCTGCGGCAATGGATTTGGCAGTGACGGCACGATCCAGCGACCATTTCACGTCTTCGGCGGTGACGGGCGTGCCATCGTGCCACTTGGTATCGCGCAGCTTGAAGGTGATCTTCAATCCGTCCGGGCTGACCTCATAGCTTTCAGCCAGTTCGCCGCGAATCTTGCTGCGGTCGAACACCCAGACGCCGTTTTCATCGCGCTTGCGATCGAAGGCCACGAGGCGATCATAGATACTGGTCGAGACGCCGAAGGCTTCGCGTGTCGCACCCGGGGTGGTCGGGTCGAGCGTGGGGATATTGTTGCCGGTCACCTGTCGCAGGGTCTCGGCCCGCGTCTGCGCCTGCACCGCCGCTGGCATGAGCGCCATCAGCAGCACGCCGCCCGTCAATCTCAATAAACGCCCGCGATCAGCCGTCATCTGCAACCGTCCCCTGTCGAACCTCGTTCCGCAAAATCTTGGCGCATCGCGCGCGTCCGGATAGAGCCAGACTTACCAGAAACGACTAGGCCAGATTGCCGAACACAGGGTAACGCACGAGCGAGACGCCAAGGTGCTTTGTTACAGTGCAGGTGCTGCACGCGAATGCAGCAACGATTCCAAGGCCACGCCGACTCATTCAGATGCAGGAGGTGTGGCAGTTATCGCACCATCGATGGGTCGACGAGATCGCACCTGCGCATCGGCAACTGCGCCACCCGCTGAAGATTGAGCAATTCGCAGGCGCGCGGCCGTTGCCGGGAACGCATCTGGCGGCTCGTATTATTTTTTTGCTGCGGATGGCTCCACACCAAGAATCTGCGCCATTTTCGCGATCAGGCGCGGCGCATCGGTGGGCTTGAGGCGGCCATAACCCAATACGAGGCCGGCATAGATCGGCGTCTCCAGATGATTCTGCGATAGCGGCTGCACGTGGAGACCCCCTTGCTTCAACAGCCGTGCCGCCTCCACATCGCTCATCCGCGCCTTCAGGCGCTCGGTGAACAGAGCGACGAGATGAAGACCGGTTGCACAAGGAGCGACGGTGAGATCGTCCGGCAAATACTGACGGATAGCATCCATCAGGGCCTGCTGCCGCTCCGCATAAACTTTTCGCATGCGGCGGAGATGGCGCAGCAGATGGCCCTCGCGCATGAATTCGGCGAGCGCGCGCTGGCCGATGCCGGAACTGTGCACGTCGATGCGCGCGCGGCCCTTCGTGAAGATCTCGACGAAGCGCTCCGGCGCGACGATGTAGCCTAAGCGCAAGCTCGGCATCATGATCTTGGAGAAGGTGCCGAGATAGATCACGCGCTGCTCGCGGTCGAGCGACTTCAGCGACGCGATCATACTGTCCTGATGCCGGAACTCGGAATTGTAGTCGTCCTCGACAATCCAGACGTCGTTGCGATTGGCCCAGTCAAGCAATTCCAGCCGCCGCTCCAGCCCCATGCTGACGCCGAGCGGATATTGATGCGACGGCGTCACCACGATCAGCTTCGCGTTCGGCGCGCGGCGAATGCCCTCGGTGACGCACAGCCCCTTGTCGTCCACCGGTATCGGCACCAGTTTACCGCCCGCCGCTGTCAGCGACCACTGCGCCTCGACGAAGCCCGGTTCCTCCACCCAGACTTCGTCGCCATGATCGAGGATCATGCGGCTGCACAGGTCGAGCGCGCTGGAAGTGCCCGAGGTAACGACGATCTGCTCAGGCGTGCAGACGAGCCCACGTACCGCGCCGAGGAAATCCGCGATCTCGCGCCGAAGCTCGGGAAGCCCGGCGGGGGACAAATCGAGGCATTCCTCCTTGTCGGGTTGCAGCGACGTCTGGCGCAGCAACCGAGCCCAGTCGCCGAACGGAAAGGTCGAGATATCGGGCGCACCGGGGCTGAAATCGGACGCCCAATTGGTCTCGTAGGTGAAGCCAATCAGCGACTGCCAGCGCTGAGAGATGGGACCGGCGATACGAGAGGTATCCGCAGACGCACCTGCCGGCGATGCCGCGTTGCGGCTGACTGCGGCGACGGAGACACCGCCGCGCGGCATCGATTCCAGATAGCCTTCGGCATAGAGGATGTCCCAGGCACTCAGCACCACCATGCGCGAGCAGCCGAGTTCGCGCGCGATCTCCCGCGAACCGAGAAACTGGGTGCCCGCCGGCAGCGTTCCGTGCAGCATCCCGTCGCGCATCTGCGCCGCGATTTGCTGGGGCAATGCCACTGACGAAGCCCGGTCAAGACGGATGCCCGCCAGCGACATCCGTCTCCTCTGGCCAGTGGAATTCTGCATGCGAAACGGGGCCCGGACAAACGATCGAGATGAATGCGACCGAACAAGTAGCAGCACGGAAGGCTGGACGTCCACATTGCACCGTATAACCCAAATGGCCGAGCTCGCCAGGCGCCCAGCACACGGCTTGAGATCGGAGCCAGGACGCTTCCAGCGCTAAAATCTCGATCGCAATACCGGCCCCTCGCAATACGCGAAATCCGGACCTCTGCGTCAAATCCTTCGAAGAAATCCGGCGCCTGGAAGCATCGGGCGTGTCAGTGATCTGCAACCACGGCCGCACCAATGGCAGACCCTCCGCAAGGGACCCGCTTTTACGAATGAATGTCCGCTTTGCGCCATTAGTGGTCATTCAAAGATCAACGAGAAAAGCGGCACCGTCCGTGTGCTTGCTATAATATATGAGTGGTGGAGCGAATGAACACGCCGAACCACAGCCAGTTACCACCCGGAGGCTCCGTTAGCCATTCATCAACCACGGCGACGCAGCCTGCTGCCACACGGCGGGGTGCAGATCATCCGGAACCGTCAACCGCATAGGGGATCCACCCGATGGTGAGACCCGACGGCTTCTTGCCATTCGCGAAATTGCCCGCCAGTGTCGGTCGACCGGTGCTGATTTAGACTTTCGTGAAATCGGGCTTTCGCTTCTCTATAAAGGCGGAGAAGGCCTCGCGAGCTTCCGCGCTCTGAAGCCGCTCTTTGAAAAGAGCGCTCTCCTCCGCGATCCTTTCGACCATCTCCTGCTGCTCCCGCATCAAAAGCTTTGTATGGCGAAGTGCGCCCGTCGGACGCTGCGTCAAAGTGAGGGCGGCGGTCTCCGCCCTCACACGAACCTCGCCGATAGGGACAACGGCATTGGCAAGTCCGCATTGAAGTGCGGTTGCGGCATCCATCGGTTCTCCCAACGCGAACATGGCATACGCCCTCACGTGCCCGATCCGCGAAGGGAGCAACCAACTCGACGCGGCTTCGGGCACCAGCGCCAGGTTGACGAAAGGCGTGATGAGGCGCGCATTTTCCGCCAGGTAGACGAGATCGCAATGCAGGAGCATTGTGGTTCCGACCCCAACGGCGTTTCCCTGGACGGCCGCGACAAGCGGCTTGGTCGCCTTTGCTAGATTACCGATGAAGCGGAAAGCGGGACTGTCGCTGGTTTCGTTTGCCTTGGACTGGGCGGCAAAGTCCGCCAAGTCGTTTCCGGAGGTGAAGCTGTCGCCGTCGCCCTGAAACAGAACGACCTTGACGCCAGGATCCCTTTCGGCACGTTCGAGGCCTTCTGACATCGCGTCGTACATCGCTCCGGTCAGCGCGTTCTTCTTCTCGGGACGCGAGATCGTGAGTGTCATCACGCCATCGATGACATCCGTCTTCAAATGATCCGTCATGCCATCGTCCTCAGCTTGCAGCGCGCAGGGGTTCGCGAGCGGGGGCGTCGAGAAAGCCGGTCAAGCGCTGGCGGATGATGCTTTCGGCGTCCGCCATGATGCGATCGATCAGCTCCTTGACGGTGGGGATGTCGTTAATGAGGCCCGCGACCATTCCGCAGCTCCAGGCGCCGGCGTCCATATCACCGTCGACCATGACTTTCGGATATACGCCTGCCACTTCATTGATGATGTCGCCGATGACCAATGTGTCGCCCTTAGCGCGTTCGGTTGCGATCAACCGCTCGACGCCGGCGTTGTTGAGAACACGCTCGGTGTTCCTTAACGAGCGCATCACCAGACGCGTATCGAGTTCCGACGCCTTGACGATCGCATCCTTGACGTTCTGATGGACAGGCGCCTCTTTCGTCGCCACGAACCGGGTGCCCATGTTCATCCCGGCAGCGCCCATCGCGAGCGCCGCGACCAAGCTTCGGGCATCGGCCATGCCGCCGGACGCCACGAAAGGAATCTTCAGCTCCTCGGCGGCACGCGGCAGGAGTATCATGTTCGGCATGTCGTCTTCGCCGGGATGACCACCGCATTCGAATCCGTCGACGCTGACCGCGTCGCAACCGATCTTCTCCGCCTTCAACGAATGGCGGACGGACGTGCACTTGTGGATGACTTTGATGCCCGCCTCCTTTAGGGCCGGCATGTACTGCTCAGGACTTCGGCCGGCGGTCTCGACGGCCTTGATGCCACCTTCCTTGATCGCGGCGATGTATTCCGGATATGGCGGGGCGTCGAACGACGGCAGAAACGTCAGGTTCACGCCGAACGGCTTGTCGGTCATGTCGTGACAGCGCGCGATCTCCTTCGCGAGATTCTCAGGCGTCCGCTGGGTCAATCCGGTGATGATGCCGAGGCCACCGGCGTTCGAGACGGCCGCGGCGAGTTCAGCAAAGCCCACATAGTGCATGCCGCCTTGAATGATGGGGTGTTCGATACCGAACAGGTCCGTGATGGCAGTCCTCATGAAGATCTCCGGCTTTTGCTGTCTAGTTTGCGTGGCGCTCAGTTGACGATTTCGAGCAGGCCGGCTGCGCCCATGCCGCCGCCTACGCACATGGTGACCACGGCGTATTTTGCCTTTCGACGACGCCCCTCGATCAACGCGTGACCCGTCAGACGCGCGCCGGTCATGCCATAGGGGTGACCGACCGCGATGGAGCCGCCGTTGACGTTGAGCTTCTCGGGATCAATGCCGAGCTTGTCGCGGCAGTAGATAACCTGGACCGCGAATGCCTCGTTCAATTCCCAAAGGTCGATGTCGTCGATGCTGAGACCATGACGTTTGAGCAGACGCGGAACGGCGAAGATCGGCCCGATGCCCATCTCGTCGGGCTCGCAACCCGCCGAGACGAAGCCACGAAAGATTCCGAGTGGCTTCAGGCCCTTCTGGGCGGCGAGCTTGTCACTCATGATAACGGTGGCGCTGGCACCGTCCGATAGCTGGCTCGCGTTGCCGCCGGTGATCGTGTAGCCCGGGCCCTTCGCGGGCTTGACCTTGGCCAACCCCTCGGCGGTGGTGTCGGGACGCGGGCCCTCGTCCGTCGAGAGCGCGATCTCGTTGTAGGAGATGGCGCCGGTCTCCTTGTTCGTCACGGCCATCGTCGTCTTGATCGGCGCCAGTTCGTCATTGAAGCGGCCGGCCTGTTGCGCGGCTGCGGTGCGGCGCTGACTTTCGAGACCGTATTCGTCCTGCGCGTCCCGAGAGATGTTGTAGCGTTTTGCGACGTTTTCGGCAGTATCCAGCATGGCGATGTAAGCGTCGCCTTTGATCGCCAGGAGCTCCGGATCGACCGCATGCCACTGGTTCATGTGTTCGTTCTGGACCAGGCTGATGGATTCACCGCCTCCGCCGACCGCGACCTCCACGCCATCGAAGATCACCGACCGAGCGGCAAGCGCGATCGCCTGAAGCCCCGACGCGCACTGTCTGTCGATGGTAGTGCCGGCGACCGTGACGGGAAGACCGGCGCGAAGCAGAGCCTTACGCGCGATGTTCGACCCCGTCGTGCCCTGCTGCATGGCGCATCCCATCACGACGTCCTCGACTTCTCCACCGACGATGTTCGCACGTGCGAGCGCAGCCGAAATGGCGTGTCCCATCATGGTCGCACCTTCGGTATTGTTGAGCGCCCCCTTGTAGGCCTTTCCGATCGGGGTGCGGGCGGTCGATACGATTACGGCTTCGGTCATTTATTATTTCCTTTGCTGGATGGGACGGCCGTGACCGCGTGTCACGCGGCGCGGACGAATCGCATCAGATGGAAAGCGGGGTCGCCGAACTGGATGTCGATGGCGCCGATGCGCTTGAAATAGTGACCGACCTTGAGCTCGTCGCTCATGCCCATGCCACCGTGAAGCTGGATCGCCTGTTCGCCGATGAAGCGCGCAGCATATCCGACCTTTGTCTTCGCACCGGAGGCGAGCTTCGTGACATGGGCGTCGTTGGACACAAGCGTCAGGGTCAGATGCTGCATCAACGAGACGGCTTCCTGCAGTGCGATGAACATGTCGACCATTCTGTGCTGCAGCACCTGAAACGATCCGAGGGTCACGCCGAATTGCTTGCGGGTCTTGCTGTAGTCTAGCGTCGCCGCATTCAGCTCGGTCATTGCGCCTATGGCCTCGGCACACAGTCCGCCGATGCCGCGGTCGCGACAGCTCTCGAGCGCGGCGCCCCCCTGGCCTTCGCGTCCGAGCAGGTTGACCGCCGGGATGCGAACATCCTTCAGTGTGACCTCGGCGGCGCGCCTACCGTCGACCGTCCGGTAGCTTTGCATGTGTAAACCGGTCGCCCGGCTGTCAACGATGAACAGGGACACGCCGTCACGATCGCCATCTCGGCCGGACGTTCTCGCGGAGACGATCAGCCGGTCGGCCCACGGAGCACCGATCACGGCGGCTTTCGTTCCTGACAGGACGTAGTCATCGCCACTTCGGTCGGCGGACGCCGACACCTTGTTGAGGTTGTAGCGAGATCCGGGCTCAGCCCACGCCAAAGCCCATATCGCCTCGCCCGCTGCGATCTCGGCGAGCAATTCCCCGCGTTGGTCGTCGGTCCCCAATGCCTCGATTAGCCCTCCCGCCAGCACGACCGTCTCGAAATATGGCTCGACGACGAGGCTGCGGCCGAACTCCTGCATGACGATCATGGTCGTCAGCGGGCCGTTCCCGAGGCCGCCATATTCCTCCGCGAACGGCGCTGCCAGAAGACCGAGGTCGGCGAACTTTGCCCACACCGCGCGACTCCAACCATCTTCGCCCGCGACGATCTTCGCTCGTTCATCGAAGCCGTATTCATCCCTCAGGAAACGTTGCACACTGTTGCGGAGCAATTCCTGGTCTTCGGTCAGTTCGATGTCCATGGACGCCTCTCCTGGTGCGGGTCAAAGACCGAGCACGGCTTTCGCGATGATGTTGCGTTGAATCTCGTTGGAACCGCCGTAAATGCTGAGCTTTCGCGAGTTGAGGTATTTTTCAGCCGCCGTGTGCCCATAGTCCGGCCCCGGCATGAAGCGATTGCCGCCGACGGAATGCTCCCGAAGAGCGACGCCGTAGCTGCCTATCGCGCGGTGCGTGAGATCGGTAATGCGCTGAAAGATCTCGGTGCCTCTGATCTTGAAGAGCGATGCGGCCGGTCCGGGGTCGATTCCACGCGACATTTGCGCGACGACCCTCAACTCCGTCGCTTCAAGGGCCAGCACATCCAATTCGACACGGGCGATCTCGCGGATGAATTCCGCGAAACTCGGATCGTCCTCGGGAATTTCGGCCCTGACGATGTCCTTGAGCCGCCGCAGGTACCGCGTCGAACGACCGATACCCGCCATGCTGGTGCGTTCGTTGCCGAGGAGGAATTTTGCGTAGGTCCAGCCCTTGTTTTCCTCGCCGATCAGATTCTCGATCGGCACCCGCACGTCCTCAAGGAAGACGTCGTTGACCTCATGTGAGCCGTCGATAGTGATGATCGGGCGCACGGTGACGCCAGGCGCCCTCATGTCTATCAATAGGAAGGAGATGCCTGCCTGGGGCTTCGCGGACGGATCGGTGCGGACGAGGCAGAAGATCCAATCCGCGTGTTGTGCGAGAGTGGTCCATGTCTTGTGCCCGTTGACGACGTAATGATCGCCATCACGAACCGCCTTGGTCCTGACGGAGGCTAGATCCGAGCCCGAACCCGGCTCCGAGTAACCTTGGCACCACCAGTCCTCGCCCGACAATATGCGCGGCAGGAACCTCGCCTTCTGCGCCTCCGTCCCGAAGGTGTAGATGACCGGACCGACCATGGTCACGCTGAAGGCGAGCGGCGGAAGCGTTCCCGCACGCGAGGTCTCCTGGTCCCAGATGAAGCGCTGGGTCAGCGACCAACCGGGGCCGCCATATTCCTTCGGCCAGAGCGGCGCGATCCAGCCCTTCTGATGGAGGATTCTGTGCCAAAGGAGCGATTGCTCTTTCGTGAGATCCGTCTCGGGATTCGCGACACGCATTTCCTTCGGGTAGTTTTCCGCGATGAAGGAGCGAGCTTCGTCACGGAATGCCGCATCTTCGGCCGAAAGGTTGAGCTCCATGGCGAGCTACCACTTCTCGCCGAATGGACGAATCTCATGCTCGAAGGTCCATGCGTCGCGCGGTTGCTGGTAGAGGGACCAGTATGCCTCGGCGACCGCCGCCGGCCGCATGAGCCGGTTCGGATCGAGGTTTTCCATCGCCTGCGGCCCTTCGCGGCTGGTGATCAGCTGCCGCACCCATTCCGTGTCAACGCTAGAGTCGATGATCAGGTGCGCGACATGAATGTTCTTTGGCCCGAGTTCCCGGGCCATCGATTGCGCGACGGCGCGGAGACCGAACTTGGCGCTCGCGAAGGCTGCGAAACCGTTGCCGCCGCGCAGGCTTGCCGTCGCTCCGGTGAAGAAGATGTTCCCCTTGCCGCGCGCCAGCATTGCCCGCGCTGCCTCGCGCCCGGCGAGGAATCCCGAATAGCACGCCATCTCCCAGACTTTGCGGAACACGCGCTCCGTGGTCTCGACGATCGGAAAATTGACGTTGGCGCCGATATTGAAGACGCACACGTCCAAAGGAGCATGAGCGTCGGCATCGGAGATGAATTTCACCATCTCGTCTTCCTTGCGCGCATCGAGAGCCCGTCCGAACACGGTCCCACCGGCAGCTTCGATCTCCTTGATCAGCGGCTCCAGCTTCTCAGCCTGGCGCCGGCCTACGAATACCGTGAAGCCTTCGGCTGCGAATTTTTTGGCGATTTCACCGCCGATGAAATCGCCGGCGCCGATGACGGCGACCGTTGCATTGCGTTTTTCCAACTGAGTTCTCCCGGAAGCGAGTTTGGGGCGACGACAGCCGCCGCGATCTGATTAGCTGCGCAGCGACTCCGCCAGCTTGTGTTTGAGGATCTTGCCAGTGGACGTGGCCGGCAGCGCCGGCAGCACGATGATCTCGGACGGGCGTTTGTAGGATGTCAGTTGAGGGCTGACGTGCGCGATCAGGTCGTCGGCGGTCGTCTCGGTACCCTGAAGAAGCTGCACGAAGGCCACGACCTCCTCGTTGCCCTCGACGGGTCGGCCGACGACCGCGCATTGCACCACGGAGGGATGCGTGCTCAGCACCGCTTCGATCTCCGCCGGATAGACATTGAAGCCGGACCGGATGATCATTTCTTTCGTGCGGCCTACGATATAGAGGCAGTCGCCTTCGAAGCGCGCCAAGTCGCCCGTGTTGAACCATCCGTCCGGATCGATCGCCTTTGCCGTGAGATCAGGCGCGCGGTAGTAGCCGCGCATCACGTTGCGACCACGGACATGAAGCTCACCGACCTCACCCGCGGGCTTCGCCGCGCCGTCCATTCCCAAGATCTTCGCTTCGATGCCAGGCAACAGTGGCCCCACAGCCTGGTCGTCGCGCGGGGCATCGATGCGCACCCCCGAAAGTCCGGGCGAGCACTCGGTGATCCCGTAGCCGTTCAGCAACGGAAGCCCGAGTTCCTGCTGCACTCGGGACTTGAGCTCAAGATCAAGCGGCGCCCCTGCCACAGCAATGAGGCGCAGCGAACCTGGATCGAGCCTCTCCAGACCGTTGACAGCTTTGTACTCCAATAGCCGCTGATAGGTGGCAGGAACGCCGTTGAGGATGGTGATGCCCTCTTCCGCGATCGCCTTCGCCAGCGCGGCCGGATCATATTTGGCGACCAGCCTGACAGTGGCGCCGGTCATCAACGTCATGACCAGCAACGATATCCCAACGATGTGCGAGATCGGCAGCACGATGTACTGCTTGTCCGCGGGTATCATGCGACGAATTTCGGCCGTCGTCATCGCGCTGACGAGAAGATTTTCATGCGTCAGCATCACGCCCTTCGGCGTGCCGGTCGTGCCCGACGTGTAGATCAGGACGGCGACCTGGTCCTTCGCGCGTTCCTCGACCGGTTCGGGAGACGTCTCCTCATTAAGTGCCGTGATCGCGATCTCGGAAAGAGGGCCAATTGTCTGGACCTGAGCCTCGTACCGCGTGGCATGGGTGGCCGCTTCCTTCGAAACGCCGACGGTAAGCAGCACGCGCCTGGCACCGCTGTGATCCCTGATTTGATCCAATTCGCGCGCGGACAGCCGCGGATTCACGACGATGGCCCAGACATCAAGACGGCTCGCCGCCAAAAGAAGGCCAGCGAGAGCAATACTGTTTTCACTGACGATCATCAGGCGATCGCCCGGCCTCATGCCGATTTTCGTCAGATCCTGCGCGATGTCGGCGACCGCGTCGCGCAGGTGGCCGTAGGTCCAGCCCCCCCCATCTTCGACGAGCGCGATCCGGGCCGGCGTTTCCGCCGCATGTCGATCGATGACGCTATGGATGCGGCGAGGTAGCGAGGCAAGTATGCGGGTCGCGTGATCTGGCTCAACCGTCTTCAACATTTCTACCCTCCCTGGAAAGAGCCGCTTTGGCGCGGCTTCTATTGACTTTTGAATGGCCTATGCCGTCCTCGACTGGAGCGCGGATATCTGCTCGACGATCGCTTCTTCGACGTCCCTGAGACTGTCCTTGCCGAAGAAGATCTCGCTTCCAACAAAGAAGGTTGGCGACCCGAACGACCCGCGGGCGACCGCGTCATTCGTGTCCTTGATGAGCTTTTGCTTGACGTCGTCCTGCTGCGCTCGCGCGATTAGCCTGTCGATGTCAATGCCGGAGGACCTGAAGGCCGCGGCGAAGACTTCAGGGTCGTCCATCTTCTTCGGTTCTTCCCACATGTGATGGTAGGCCGCGGTGAAATACGGCTCGAACACGCCTTCGAACCGGGCCGCGACCGCGCCGCGCATCAACATCAGCGTGTTGACTGGGAAAAACGGATTGCTCTTGAATTTCGTGACGCCGTGCCGCCGGATGAACCGCTCGGACTCAAGCTTCTGATATTCCGGCTTGTTCTTGATGCCGCGAAGGGACTCTGCCGGTGACATATTGCCGGTGGCCTTGTAGATGCCGCCCAGCAAGACCGGGACATACTCGAATTTGATGCCAGTGCGGTGCTCGATGCTGGGCAGTGCCGCTTCCGCAAGGTAGGCGTTCGGACTGCCGAAATCGAAATGAAATTCTGGTCTCAGCCGATTGGTCATCCGCACCTCCTTCATCGTGCTCGTGGGCGCGATCGAGCGTCTGCCCTTGCTTTGACGATAAAGTTCTATTTTAGAACTGTCAACGTTGAAGGTGGGCGAGGAACCAAGCCGGCGACATCGTTATTGTTTTAGATTACGTACCAAAATAGAATGCGCTGGATACGTGAGTCCGGAGAGACTGAATGAAATGGGATGCACTAGAGGAGGAGCCGTGCTCGCTGGCCCGTACGGTCGCAGTCATTGGCGACCGCTGGAGCCTAATGATTCTGCGCGAGTGCTTCCTGCGCAAGCGTAGGTTCGACGCCTTCCAGGCGTCTCTCGGAATCACGCGACATCTGCTTGCCGACCGGCTCAAGAAGCTCGTTCGCTTCGGCGTTCTACGACGCATTCCTTATATGGAAGCGCCTAAGCGGTACGAATACATTCTGACCCAGAAGGGTCTCGACCTCTACCCGATCATCATGTCGATCGTCCATTGGGGCAACATCCATATGGTCGACTCGCGTGGCAGACCGATGCTTCATGAGCACAAAACATGTGGCAAGCACTTCGACCCGCTTATGATTTGCTCGGAGTGCGGTGAGCCGGTGCTCGCCAAGGAAGTCCACGTCCATCCAGGTCCCGGAGCTCGCGAGGCCGTTGCGTCCAAAGGAAGAAAGACTAAAGCAAGCCCCGCTTGATTCCTTGGCCCATCCCGGTTTGGGACGGACCAAGGAAATGTCGCGGTCACTCCGAGCTTGCGTCCAGCACCTCGCCAAACGGCTCCCAGCTCGTCCCGCTCCAGCGCTGCAACTGTAGCTGTGTCCAGACCATGTTATTGATCGGACTGGTATTGATCCGGATGCCGGGCGCGGCCACCGGCAACGCCATGTCGTGGATGGCCTTTGCCTGCATCACGATGTTCTTCCGCGACAGATCGTCACCACATTGCTTGAGGATCTGCTCCAATATCATGCCCTGCATGTAACCCGTGAGGTAACTGGTGTTGCTGTAATCCGAGCCGGACAGATACTTTTCGAAAAAGAGCTTGTAAGCTTTCACGCCATCGTCGTTCTCCCATCGGACGTCCGAAGGGTCTTTGCTGATGGTGCCGACGACGACGCCCACGGATTTGTCCAGTCCCGCCGGACGCAGCGTGCCTCCGACCGAACTGGACGGAAAGTTGATGACAACCGTCGCCTTCCAGCCGATCTCGGAAGCCTTTCGGATGGCCTGGGCGGCGAACTTCGGTGTGCCGGCGATGAAGAGCGCCTCGGCACCTGAGCTCTTGAGATTGACGACCTGCGAGTCGACCGTCGGCTCCGACACTTCGTAGGCAGCAGTTACGACGCGCTTGTCGAAATCCGCCTTCATGAACGAGCGGAAAGCGTTCACGTAGTCCTTACCCAAGTCGTCGTTCTGGTAGAGGATCGCGTATTTCGCCGTAGGAAGCGCCTTGTTCAAGAATTTCGCGTAGATTTTGCCTTCGGTGTCGTAGCTGACCAGTCCAGTTGTGGTCAGCGGAAACTCCTTCCCGTCGGTGAACTTGCTTGAACCGCTCACCACAGCAATGCTCGGTACGCCCTTTCCTTTGAGGTACTTGGCGACGGCAGTATTTCCCGCTGTCCCGAGCTGGCCGAAGATGAAAGACACTTCATCGCTCTCGACGAGACGCCGGACATGCTCGACGGCTTTCGGAGGGCTGTAGGCATCGTCCAAAACGATATAGTTGATCTTTCGGCCGTTGATGCCTCCGCGATCGTTGATGGATTGGACATAGGCGACCAAGCCTTTGCCCGTAAGCCCGATGGAGGAAGCCGGACCGCTAAATGGGTACACTCCTCCGATTTTTATCTCTCCGGAAGTAACGCCGGGAGCGTCTGCCGCGCGGGCCTCCAAGCAGCCAAACAAGCAGGCAAGCGACATCGCTAACGCAGTCGATATTCGACGCATCGTAATCCTCCCCTGAAGCTCGCCGAGTAACAGGTACGGCGGCGTGCGATCATTCGATCGCGATTTTCGGCTGAACACCGACGCCTGAATTAGTCAGTTCTTTTTTAGAACCTGTCAATGGCGATTTCGGACCGCCTTCCCCTCCGCCTGCCTTGCGCGCAGCATTTCAAAGTCGGCTTTGCGCCAGGAGCTGCCTATCGCCCCAAGCTTAGCCGAAAAGCGCTCTGGTCACCGATAGCTCATAGCTGTCGTATCACCAGCCTCACTGCCACCAATTAGAGGCACATGAGGGCGCCAACCGACTGAGCCCCACCTTCCAGCCCATTTCGTTTCTACGGCTGCAGTTTGGCGTTGGCGCCGGGTTGATGTCGCTCATTGCAAAATGGCGAAATCACACCGAGTTAGCTGATCGGCGATGACTGCATAGGAAAATGCAGTTTCCTATGCAGTCATCAGCGTGGATGAATTCTCTTGTTTCTTAGTTCAGCAATGATCGTCGAACTATCCCGCTCCTCGACTGGTCGCGGCTCGTTTCGAAGAGATTCAGAGCTACACAGCCCTCGTCAGTGCACCGTCGATGATGAGGTTGGTACCCGAGATGCGGCTCGCGATCGGGCTAGCCACGAACACGACCCCGGCGGCCACTTCCTCCGCGGTTCCCATTCGACCAGTCGGATTCAAGCTCATGGCCGTTTTGTAAAGCTCGGGCGAGCCGTGTTCGATGCCCTGCCATATACCGCCCTCGAAATAGGTGTTGCCGGGCGAGACCGCGTTGACACGGACGCCTTTGCCGGCGAGCTGATTGCTCAATCCCTTGGCATAGTGGATCAGTGCAGCCTTGAAGGCACCGTAGGAGCCGGCGGCGAAATCGACCTCGACCCCGGAGACGCTGGAGACGATGACAATCGACGGCGTCTTCGATTTTTCCAGATGGGGAAGCGCGGCCGCCACCGCGTTGACCGTGTGCATCATGTCGGTGCGGAATGACTTTTCCCAGGTTTCTGCGATGTCGCCGACTGCCAGCGCGCTGACATTGCAGACGAGGATGTCAACGCCGCCGAGCTCGGCGGCCGCGCCGTCAACCCATTGCTTGAGGGCGACGGGATCGGCGACATCGGTCGACTTGCCCCAGGCCTTGACGCTCTTCGCCTGCAAGGCCGCAACGATGCTGTCGATCTGCTCTTGTTGTCGCGCGCAGATGGCGACGTTGGCGCCCTCGGTAGCGAACATATCCGCAATCGCACGACCGATTCCCTTGCTTCCGCCCGTCACGAGAGCGTTCGTGCCCTTCAATCCCAGATCCATGGTTCACTCCTCAGTTGAGATGCCTGACTGCTCGGCTTGCATGATTGTCATCAGTGCTCTCGCGCGTGTCAGCCCGCAGCCTTCGTGATCAACGCGCGGTAGCTGTGCGGCATCCGCATCGCGACCAGATCTTTCCGGCGCACGACGTTGGTCGGATAGACGGTATCGAGATTCGTGGTGTCCACCACCGCCGTCGCCGTCCCTTCAGTATCCGCCGCGATGGCTTCCCTACGCGGGAATTCGAAGGTGTCGGGGCCGAACACGCCGCTGAGGCCCGGATATCCGTTGACGGGATCGAACACATTCGAGAATGCAAAGAACACATTGTTCTCGCCGGCGCGAACGCGGAAATGATGCCAGTGATAGGGATCGGCGTCGGTCGGGATCGGATAGTTCTGCGACACAAGCGATCCCGCATGCGGCGTGCTGAAACGTTGCCTTATCGCTGTAACGCAGACGATGAGATCGCAGCCACGCAGCGCAAGGATGCGGCCGGCTTCAGGAAACGATGCATCGTGACCGATCAGAAGGCCGATGCGCCCGACCGACGTGTCGGCCACCACCCAGTCATCGCCGGGACGCGCCCAGGCACGCTCGGAGTCCGTCAAGTGGGTCTTGCGGTAAACCGCGACGAGGCCTTCAGGCCCGATCAAGCACGCGCTGTTGTAGATCGCATCACCGCTACGCTCAGCGATGCCGACGACAAGATACACCTTGAGCTGGGCGGCCAGACGGCAGAGCTGATCGGTCACCGGCCCCGGAACAGTCTGCGCTCGCACGCCGGGATTGATGAGGCCGCTCAGCGCTAGCTCCGGAAACACGACGAGGTCGGCTTTGTCCTCAAGCTTCGCCTGCCGCGCAAGCGAGGTGATGCGCGCGAGATTTGCTTCGACCTCGTTACCGGGTTTCATCTGCGCGACCGTCACCCGCGACGCCTGCCCCGCCGGCCAAGGCTTGTGGCCATACAACTTGAAAAAGTCGCGGGGATTCCAGCTGAACGTATCGGAGAGCAGCTCTGCATAAAGTTCGGGGCGACGCTGGGAGAACACGGCTTCACCGCCAACGCACCTCGCGCGAGAATCATCCAGATCCATATCCGCCAACGCAAAGCCGTCGCCGCTATCGATCACAGCCACGACAGTTCCGTCCGGCGCGATGACGCAACTGCCGCCGCTGAACTGGACCGTGCGCTCAAGTCCCCACCGATTACTTTCGATGAGATAGCAACCATTCTCAAACGCCCGGCTAATCCAATATGGAGCCGGTGTGCGCTCCGCCAGCCAGTTCGAGATATGGCAGATCACATCGGCGCCCTGCAGCGCGACGAGACGCGCGGTCTCCACAAAGTGGATGTCCATGCAGATCAATAACGCGATGCGCCCGATCGGCGTGTCGAAGACCTGATGGCCGAGATCGCCTGCCGCCGACCATTTCGGTTCCGCAATATAGGAATGCGTCTTGCGATGCTGGCCAATCACACCTTCGGGTCCGATCAGCACCGCAGAGTTGAAATATATGCCATCGCTGTCGACCTCCGGCATGCCGACAACAATGTAGCAGTCATGTTTCCGCGCGAGCGCTGCGAAGCGATCCGCGGTCGGCCCCGGGATCGTCTCTACGAAAGGCGCGACCTCAGCCCGGTCGAACCAGCAATAGCCCGTGGTACCCATCTCTGGCGTGACGATGAGCCGGGCGCCGGCTGTCGCCGCCGCCTCGCAGAGCTCGAGCAGCCGCGCGATATTGCGTTCCTTCTCGAACATGGTCGGTTCGAACTGAACCGTGGCAACCTTGTGCACGCGCGACATGATCGGCTCACCCTTTTAGACCAAAAACGATTTCTTGATCGAAGCGCCGAGCGTATATTTCGGATCCACCATGTTGCCGAGCCGGACGCGGCCGGTCTGGGTCAGCAGCATGTAGGCATCGATCTCCTCAAAGCCATAATCGGCCGTCATCCAACGGCACAGCTCGCGATAGGCGATGCGCGCAGCATCTTCCATCGGCCGCGCCGAGCCAATCGTCATGATGAAGTCCTTGGTCTCCAGCCGCGGCCAGGCAATGCTCCAGCCCTTGATCAGATCGATCTGGACCGTGGTCACGGTCGGATGCTCGATCGCGACACCGCAGAGTTCGCCGTCGCCCTGCGCCGCGTGGCAGTCGCCGAGATAGAGCAACGCGCCCTTGGTATTGATCGGCAGATAGATCACCGCGCCGACGCCGACATCTGGCAGATCCATGTTACCGCCGTAATAGTCCGGCACCAGCGACGAAATCGCCTCGATCTCCGGCGAAGTGCCGATGGTGCCGATGAACGGCTCATAGGGCAGCGTGATCTTGTCGTTCCATTTGGTGCCGTTCTCGAGAGTGATCTCGAGCTTCTTGACGCGCTCGGGCAAAGCCGGATTGAGCAACGCGGTCTGGCCGGTGCCGACCAGCCCGCCGAATTCCGGCATGACGACAGTGGTGCCGCGCGGTTGTGGCCCCCGCGGCACGATGCTCTCAATATAGACCGCGAGCGTATCACCCTTCTCGGCGCCGTTAACCCAGATCGGGCCATTCTGTGGATTGAGAAAGGGAAAGTTGAGAATTTTCGACGGAGTGTCGGTCTCGTGCTTGATCGCGCCTTCGAACGCATCGTGGGTTTCGGCGGAGACCACAGCACCGGGATCGACCGTCAGCACCGGCCCCACGTAAGGGCCATAGACGTAGTGATACTTGCCCTGCTCCTGTTCGGTAATTGTGTGATGGATGCCGGGTTTGCCCTTGGCGACGCCCCTGTTCGCCATAATCGAGTTTTCCTGCCAGGCCATCGATGTTCTCCTTCGTCTCTGTGTTGTTATGGGCGTGAGATGGTTTCAGACCGCGAGATGGCGGCGCATTTCCACTTGGTCGTCGAGCGCGGCCCGATCGAGGCTTGCGACAATGCGGCCCTTGTCCATCACGTAGCAGCGCTGCGCCATGGCGCGGATCATGTCGAGATTCTGCTCGACCAGGATGATGGTGACGCCAGTGCTGCGGTTGAGTTCGACCATGTTGCGGGCAATGTCCTGGACGATGTTCGGCTGAATGCCTTCAGACGGCTCGTCGAGCAGAATGAGATGGGGATCAGCGATCAACACACGCGCGATGGCGAGTTGCTGCTGCTGGCCGCCGGACATGGTGCCAGCACGTTGGCTCCAGCGTTCGGCGAGGATCGGAAACGCCTCCACGATCCGTCGCCGTCCCTCCTCGGGGATATCACCCTTGATCGCAGCACCGACGGCGATGTTTTCGGCCACCGTCAAACGCGGAAACACGTCGCGCCCCTGTGGCACATAACCCATGCCAAGCCGCGCTCGTTTGTGCGGCGGCAATAACTCGACGGCCTCGCCGTGATAGACAATCGAACCGCTCATCGCCGGCACGAGGCCAATCAGGCTTTTCATCAGCGTCGATTTGCCGACGCCGTTGCGGCCGATCACAGCGACGATCTCGCTCTCCCGCACCTCGATTTCGAGACTCTGCAGCACCGGCTTGCCGCCGTAACCGGCGCGCAAGGCCTGCGTCGAGAGAATAACTTCCTTACGCATGGGCCTGCCCCAGATAGATAGCGGCGACGCGCTCGTCGGCGACGATCTCATCGATCGAACCTTGCGCGAAGACCTGTCCAAGATGCAGCACGGTGACGCGCTGCGCGACCTGGCGCACGAAGGCCATGTCGTGTTCGACCGCCAATACTGTCATGCCGTCCGCATTCAACCGCTGCACCATCTCGCCGGTCTGATGCGTCTCTTCCGGCGACATGCCCGCAGTCGGCTCGTCAAGCAGCAACAGTTGCGGCTTCAGACTGACCGCCATACCGATCTCGAGCCACTGCTTCTGGCCGTGGCTCAAATTTCCGGCGGTCTGCTTCTGCTCAGCTTCGAGGTTAAGGAACGTCAACAGTCGATCGATCTCGCGCACCAGCTCAACGCCGCGATGCGTCCGCTGCAGAGCAATCTCGAGGTTCTGTCGGACAGACAAACCCTTGAATACGCCCGGCACCTGAAACTTAACCGACAGCCCGCGGTGAATGCGCGCGAAGGATTTAAGCGCGGTGATGTTCTCGCCTGCGAACAGGATATCGCCGCTGCCGGGATGGTGTTCGCCCAGGATCAACCTAAATAGCGTACTCTTCCCCGCACCGTTAGGACCGATCAGGCAGTGGATTTCACCCGCTTCAAGCACAAGATCGACCGAATTGGTGACGTGCAAGCCGCCGAAATGTTTGTTGAGTCCGCGGAGCTCGAGAAGCGCCATCAGACGTCTCCCTTGTTGCGGCGCGCGGCGAGCCGGGAAATCAGATTCATGGCACCGAGCACGAGCCCGTTCGGCGCGATCAGCACGGTCAGCACGAGCAGCACGCCCATGAACACCAGCGCGTACTGGCTGCCGTAAATGGTCAGGGCCTGAAAGGCCGCGAGCACCACCAGCGTGCCGATCACGGTCGACGTGAGATCGCTGCGGCCACCGACTGCGACCCAGATCAGCGGCAGCGCGGCCGCGGTCATGCCCATACTCGACGGCGTGATGTACTGACCCCACACCGTGTAAAGCACGCCGGAAATACCCGCGAGCGCCGCTCCAATTACGAAGGTGATGAGCTGATATTTGCGCACGTCGTAGCCCAGCATCTCCGCGCGCTCCGGATTCTCGCGGATAGCAACAATGACATTGCCAAACGAAGAGTTCATCAGGATGCGCAGGCCGAGATAGACCAGCAGCAGCAATCCCAGCACGGCGTAATAGAGCCCGATGTCGGCAAACAGCACGATGTCGCCACCGGGCCATGGGATCGTCAGCGGCGGCATCGCGCTCATGCCGTTAAACCCGTTGAGACGCGCCGCGCCGATGCGCCACTCCGGGCCCGCGGTCTGGGCCATGAAGCGCTCCAACATCAGCGTCACCGCCAGCGTGACGATACCGAGGAAGACGCCGGCGATGCGGCCGAAGAACATGAAATAGCCGAGCAGCAACGCAAACAGCGCGGCGATTACGACCGCCAGCACCAGCGCGACCAGGGTGAAGCCATAAGCCGAGCCGAAATTGAGGGTGAGGATGCCGTAGCTATAACCGGCAATACCAAAAAACGCGGTCTGCCCGAACGAGAGCGAACCGCCATAGCCCCAGATCACACACAGGCTGAGCGCGATGAACACCCAGACGAAGAAATACACGGTATTGCCGACCGTATAGCCGTCGCTGAACAGCGGATAGGCGCAGGCAATCGCGAACACGATGGCGAACGTAATCCAGAACGCCGGACCACGACCCACAGTCTGCGGGCCTTCGAGGCGGCGGAGGAAACCAGGCAAACCGTTCACAGCTGCGGATCCTTCAGGTTCGTTCGCGCAGCAGGAAGCCGGAGATGCCCTTCGGCAGGACCCGGACAACGATGATCACGGCGACCAGCAGACCGATCTGACCAAACAATTGTCCCTGCCAGGAGGTCATCACCGACTTCACCACCGCGAGGATCGCGCCAGCCGGTGCAGTACCGAGGAACACGTCGGCGCCGCCAATCACCACGGTGACGAAGGCTTCCATGATGAAGGTGGCGCCCATGGTCGGCACCAGCGTCATGGTGGGCGCATACAGGCCACCCGCAAGACCGGCGAGCCCGGCACCGCAGGCAAAGGTGAGGCTGTAAATCAGGCGCGTATCAGTGCCGAGAGCCGCGGCCATGTGCGGCACCTGGATGGTGGCACGGGCAAGCACGCCGAAACGGGTCCAATTAAACAACATATAGAGACCGCCGAGCACGCCGAGCGCGGAGGCGAACAGCACGAGGCGGTAAATGGAGTAAGAATACTCGCCAACCTGAAAACTGCCGAACGGAGTTCCGACGCCGGCCATGCTCGAGCCCACCATGATCAACGTCCCCTGGGTCGCAATCAGACTCAGGCCCCAGGTTGCCACGATGGTATCGAGCGGCCGGTCATAAAGATGGCGGATCACCACGAGTTCGACCAGCGCGCCGACCAACGCGGCGACGATGGCGCCCGTCATGATCGCCAGCGGCAGCGGCAGGCCGATATGGGTGGTGGAAGCCGTGACGTAAGCGCCGCACATGATGAACTCGCCATGGGCGAGATTGATCACGCCCATCATACCGAAGATCACCGCGAGCCCACATGCCGACAGCACGAGAAAAGCGAAAGCATCGCCGAATTGATAGAGCGCCGAGAATATATGCGTTGCGATGTCCATGAACCAACCAGGGTAATGCAAATTCGAAATGCGATGGAAGTTTCAACCCTTCGAGAACACCGCCCCGGTAGGCAGAATTACCAGCCGGGGCGGCGTCGACGCCGAGATCAGGGTTTTGGCGGCGGATTCGACGGCGTGTACTGTGCCATAGGATCCTTCTTGGTCAGATCGCAACCTGCATCACCGAGCCAGTAGGGCTTGATACCCTCCCAGACTTTCGGAAACGAGATCGAGTGATCGGCTCCAACTTTGGCGAGATAAATGGTATGCGACATGTGCTGGCTCTTCGGGTCGATACAGACCTTGCCCTCCGGCGCATCCATGCAGACATCACCGACCGCGATCACCTTCCGGATATCTTCCCGCTTGGTCGACTTCGCCCGTTCGACCATCTGCTTGTAGAGATAGACCGCGAGATAGGAATTCTCGGCTTCCTGGTTCACATAGGGCTCGTTAGGGAACTTGGCCTTGAACTTGGCGTAGAATGCCTTGCTGGCCGGAGTATCGATTTCCTCGATATAGTTGGTAGTGACGTACATGTCCTTCAGGCTTGGCGGCTTGAAGCGCTTGTGTTCGTAGCCCTGCCCGACATTGACCGACGAGGCCATCGGCAGATTTACGTTGGCGGATGCCGCCTGCTCGTAATAGGAGGCCTGTGCGGTACCCACCAATAGCGTCACCACAAAATCCGGTTTTGCTTTTTGGATATTCTGGATGCTCTGCGAGAACTGGGATACGCCGAGCGGGATAAACTCCTCGCCGGCCATCTTGCCGCCGTTCTCCTTGACGATGTTGCGCACCCACTCCGCTGAGATTTGGCCGAAATTGTAATCGGCGGCGAGCGTGTAAACGTTCTTGCCGTACTTCTCCATCATGTAGGGAATGAGCGTGGAGAACTGCTGTTCCGGCACTGCACCGGTGACAATCATATGGCCGTCGCAGACGCCGCCTTCGTACTGATTGTTGTAGAATGCGAAGCCGTTGAACTGATCGACGATCGGGCGATAGGCTTCGCGCGAAGCGGACGAGAAGCCAGCGAATACCACGTCGACCTTGTCGCGCTGGAGCACACGCCGCATGAATTCCTGATAGCGCGTGTTGTCGGACTGGGTGTCGTAGGTGACTAGCTCAAGTGGCCGGCCGCCTATACCACCAGCCTTGTTGATCTCCTCGGCCGCGAGCTGGATCGCATGCACTTTACCGATGGTGGCCACCGCAAAATCCCCGGACTGGTCCTCCAGTACCCCGAGCTTGATCGGGGCTTGCGCAGACGCCGCACCTGTCGCGAGAACAAGCGTCCCCGTGAGGGCCACGGCGCGCAGCCCCCGCAACACATTCTTGGTCATGTTGGTGTCTCCTACATCGCTTGCTTGTTGCCGCCTCGCAGCGTGATGCTGGTCGCGCGGCCGGGAATATCGGGCGCATTTGCCCGCCTGCTCAGAAATTCCTCGCAGTAGAGTTCCAGGTTCTGCCGCGCGCGCATGCTCTCGCGGCGAAGCTGGGAATAGGCGTTCTCTTCATCGAGACCGTCTTGCTGCATCAAGAAGATCACCGCGCGGATCACCGCGCGGCGGCTACGACGGCGTTCTTCAAGATCCTGAAGCCGGTCATGCATGTCGCTGCGCAGCATGAACTGGTTGACGCCCATGAACAGTGACGTGTAGACGGCGCCGCCATGGACCGGCTTACGCAGGAAGGACGTCGCGCCGAGATTGACCAGCGCCTTGAGACGGCTCGGCGCCTCGACGCCGACCAGACCAATCACCGGCACCGGCGGCAGGCGCGAAACAGGATTGACCTCGATCGCAACTGCGCCCTCGAGATCGCCGTCGACGAACAGGATATCGCGCTCAGATTGAAGATTGCCGACGTCGATCTGGGCGCGGCCATCAACGATGTCGGGATATTCGGTCGTCACACCAAGTTTGGCGAGAGTAGACTCGAGTGAGCCTTCCTTTCCACCGCGTCCGATGACGACAAGAGCGCGACCGCCTTTAAAATTCTGCAGCAACCGGGATGTCATGACTGCACCACTCTGAGCACGGGAGAGCGCATTGCACTCGCAAAGCGCGGCGACGACTGAACGAGATAGGGATCTGGCGCGATTGGGGTGCGTGCCTCCAGCAGCACTTCGAACTGCCCATTGAGAGTGGAACGGGCGATCCGTGGTGTCAGCCAGGCGTGATAGGTTTGCGGATCGATGCGCACCTCGCCCTGCGGTGCCAGCAGACTCTGGCTGGCGACCGCGGCGCGCACGGCGCGTGCATCGTCGGTTCCCGCCTGCTCTAGCGCCGCAGCCAGAAGCTTGACCGCAATGTAGGATGCTTCCGCATCGGCTGATGACACTGGCCCCTCGGGAAAGGCCTTGGCATAGGCGGCGATGAATGCCGCGTTCGCCGGCGATTCCAGCGAGGAGAAATAGACGCTGGAACTCAAGTGCCCGTCGATAGCCTCGTCGCCAATCTCCGCAAGCTCCGGCTCTGACAGCGTGCAGCTGGCCACCGGAATTTCATTGACTTGATCGATACCGCGCGCGCGGCAGGCCGCACGGAAAGCGCGGAAGAAGGCATAGGCGCTCGTACCGATCAGGTTGTTGAAGACGAAATCGGGACGCTGGTCGAGGATCGCCGATATCACTTGGTCGAATTCGGTATCGCCCACGGACAGGTATCGTTCCGCGACCACAGTGCCTCCACGCGCGGTCAACGCTTCGCGGAAAATGCGATTGTTCTCCCAAGCCCAGATGTAGTTGGAGCCGACGCAGAATGCGCGGGTGCCGACCCGCGAAGCGAGATAGTCGACCAGCGGCAGCACGTGCTGGTTGGGCGATGCTCCGGTGTAGATCACATTGTCCGAACTCTCGAATCCCTCATAGTGCGACGGATACCAGAGCAACCCGTCAAACTTCTCGAAGCAGGGAATGACCTCCTTGCGGCTCGACGACGTATAGCAGCCCAAGACCTGGCGGATGCCGTCGCCAAGCAGCTCCAGACTAAGTGCGCGGTAACGTTCAAGATCGCCCGACGGGTTGACCACGACGGGCTCCAACGTCACCGCACCGTCTGCTTCGGCATTCTCCTGGAACGCCAGCAACGCGCCATTCAGCATCGAGCGCGCGACGACACTGTAAGACCCGGTCGTCGAGAACATTATGCCGATGCGATAGTGCTGCCGCGTCATTAGCCCGATCCAAAACAAAAAAACGCCCGCCGGCTGTGAAGCCGTGGGCGCCCTCGCCACCAACTGGACACGCTTGAATTTGAAGCGCGGTGTTGGAGATGGTTTGAACTTGTAGCGTTACCGGGCAGCTCTGCCCAACGCTTGCAGTTTAAGCTCCCCTAGAACGACCATACTGTCAAGCACGTTGTTACAGCGAGAGTTGCTTCAATTCATGCCTCACTGCAGCAAAACTATGCAGGGCGCCGGGAAGAAATTACTGATTGCACGAGCGCGCCAATGACAGTCGTTCCGTCAGCATTCGTTCAGACGTAGTCCTCCGCGACGTCGGCATGGTATTCTAGCAGTTCAACCTGTTTTCGCATCTGACCGTGCTATAGAACCTCACCATCGCGCCACGCAAAATCCGCGGCGCAACGAGGCAGGAGGCCGACGAGGTCGCGCGCTATTTTCTTGAGCGAGTACGGATCTCCCAACAGGCCGATAAATATCCGAACCAGCTCTCCGGCGGCCAGCAGCAGCGCGTCGCCATCGCGCGTGCGCTGTGCATGAAACCGCAGATCATGCTATTCGACGAGCCTACCTCGGCGCTTGATCCGGAAATGATCCAGGAGGTGCTCGACGTGATGGTTGGCATCGCCCGCGAAGGGATGACAAGAGATGCGCTTCGCGCGCACGGTCGCCGACCGCATGCTGTTCATGGACGCCGGCCGGATCATCGAGGAAGCCGCGCCGGCCGATTTCTTCTCTGATCCGAAGCAGGATCGAACCCATGCATTCCTCAAGCAAATTATGCATCGATGATCGAAGCGTCCACTTCGGCATAAGCGGACATCGATCGTTCCTGCGTGCCCCGTGATCTATGAGCTCACAATCAACGTTTGAGCGACCGCTAGAAAGACCTACGCGGCTTCGTCGCGCGATTGGTAGAGCTTGTAAAGCATGCGCTGCCCGATACGGCGGAACGGCGAGAACGGATGCGTCGGCAGCGGCGAGGTAAAGATCGGCAAATCCTCTCCCTTGAAGCTCTTGCCCGCAATCATCTCGGCCATGCGACGGCCGGCCTGCGCGGAATAAGAGACACCATTGCCGCCATAGCCCAGCGCGTAAAACAGCGTTTGCGACGGATCGGGCCGGAAGATACGCGGCATCATGTCGTGGCTGACATCGACCCAGCCCCACCAAGAGTAGTCGATCTGGATTCCCTTGAGCGTCGGGAATTTGCGGTGCAGTCCGTCGATCAGGAGCTGCAGATGCCGCGGATTGGCAGCGTCCGCTCCGGTAATGGCGCTGCGGCTGCCGATTTGCACGCGGTTATCGGGCAGTCGGCGATAGTAGAAGCGCAGTGTGCGGGTGTCGGTAATGACTTCGGTGGTCTTGAAGCGAGTCTCCTGCAGCTCTGCTTCGGTCAGCGGCCGCGTCACAATCGAGTTGGACATGATCGGCATGCAGCGGCCACGCAGCATCGACGTCAGGCCGAGCGACGTATAGGCGCCGGTCGCAATACCGACGGCGCGGGCACGCACGGTGCCGCCGGGGGTGCGCAAGTGATGCACACCGTTACGGGTGGAGATCTCCAGCACCGGGCTGCCGGGATGCACCTTGGCGCCGAGCTCACGCGCCATGCGCAGATAGCCGAAAGCAAGTTTGGCGGGATGGACGCCAGTGCCCAGCGGCTCATGTACCGCGCCGACGCATTCGGCGTCATTCACGTAGTCGCGACGCACGTCCTCGGCGGACAGCACGCGAGTCTTGTAGCCGAACACCTCGTTCTGCACTTTCGACTCGGCCGCGATCTTCTCGAACATGCGCTGGCGATGCGCGAGATAGAGGTGGCCGCCGCGCTGCGGTTCGCAATCGATATTGCCGGTCTTAATCAAGTCCTCGAAAGTCTCGAACCCGTCCTGGATTTCCGCATGCAGCCGCAGCGCTACATCGCGGCCCCAGCGTGCGATCCACTGCGAGCGCGACAGCCGGCCCGACGCGTTCTGACCCTGCCCGCCATTGCGCGTGCTGCAACCCCAGGCAACGCGATTGGCCTCCAGCACCACAGCCTTGATGCCGAATTCGCGCGCCAGAAAGATCGCACAGGCCAGCCCGGTGTAGCCCGAACCGACGATCGCGACGTCGGCGTCGACGTCGCCCGAAATCGGGCCGTCATCTTCCGGCGGTGTCCCTGCCGTGGCAGCCCAATAAGTCGGGGCGTAGTCGCGGTGGGTACCGGGACCGGGGCACACGAGCGGATCGTAATGCTGGTCGTAGGGAGCAATCGACATCGGCACGACTTCCTTCACGACGCGATCAAGACTTCGCCGGCAGCACCGGTCGATCCTTGCGGAACGCGCTCTTGCGCGAAAGCCTGTCGCCCTTGAAGGTGAAGAGATCGCAGCCTTCGGCCTCGATGCGAGTGCCATTCGCCGCCGTGCCGCGGAAAATCCATTCCGACAGGCCGCGATCGCCGAACACGCTGTGCGACGTACAGATCCAGCTCACGTCCGGCATCCCGCCCCAGACCTTCTCGAACGCCGCCTTCACGTCGGAGGTGCCGATAACGCGGTTGCCATACATCTCTGACCCGACGGCAGTATCGAACACGATATCGTCAGTCATGCAGGCCATCACGCCATCGGCATCGTGACGGTTGAACGCCTCGAACAGCGTAACGAGAAGCTGGTGGCGCTGGGTCTGCTGCTCGGACATTGTAAAGCTCTCTCGATCATTTCAACAACGGTCAGCACCGCGTGCCAGCCATGGGGATGAAACTGCCAGCGGCCATGCCGCGCGATTAGGGCCAGTTGCAGCGAAGCATCTGTCCAGAGCGGAACGGCTCTCGCCGGCGATCTGGCCCAAAGATTGACGCGCACTGGCCCTCCCCGGGCTGGCTGATGTTGCCATGGTGGTGGCATGACGGAGCGACGGACCCACGTGACATGCATGACCTGATGATCGCGATCGGCGATCTCGGCGCGGCGCTGACGCCAAAGCTGGTTCTGCTGTCGATCGCCTCGATCTTCGTCGCTTCCGTGCTGCGCGGCTATACCGGTTTCGGTTTCGCGCTGGCCGCCGTGCCTTTGCTCGGCCTGTTCATGGCCCCCACCGAAGCGGTGCCGGTGGCGATCGGATTGCAGCTCGCCGGCAGCCTGCTCGACTTTCGCAGCGCTTCGAAGACCTGCGACTGGCCCTCGCTGCGCTGGCTGATAATCGGCGCGCTGGTCGGCTCGCCGCTTGGAACCCTGATCCTGAGCGAGATACCGGCATCGATATCGCGGCTGGTGATCAGCGCGATCACGCTGCTCGCGGTTTTCGCGCTCGGCCGCGGCTTTCAGCTGCCCGCGGCCCCGCCGCGGCCGGTGACCTCGATCACCGGTTTTTTCTTCGGCCTGTTCAACGGGCTCGCGGCGATGCCCGGGCCGCCGGTGGTGGCCTATTACATGTCGTTGCCGATGCCGCGCCGGGCGGCACGTGCGTCGCTGATGGCGTTCTTCCTGATGACTTCTATCACGGCCACCGTGAGCTTCGTCAGCGTCGGCCTGATGACTGTGCACACCATCGGATTGTCGCTGCTCGGCCTACCGGTGATGTGGCTCGGCACCAGGCTCGGCGAACTGGCGTTCCGGCATGGCGATGACTCACGGCATCGCCAGGTCTCGATCGCCAGCCTCGGCGTGATCGCCCTTGTCAGCGCGATCAAAGGCGTCAGCGAACTGACCTGAGCTCATCATTCGAGCAAGACAAATGCGGAAAGCCCGCCTCCGCGTTTCGGAACACGCTCTTAGCTCATCCGCGCGATAATCCGCCCAAGGCGCTCGATACCGGGCTCGATGCGATCGTTCCGGATCGACGAGAAGCCGAGGCGGAAGCAGTTGGCGTGCGTCCCCCTGGTCATCGAGAACACGTCGCCGGGTTCGATCACCACGCCCTCCTCGCGCGCGGCCATCGCCAGTTCCGTGGTGTCGCATCCTATCGGGCAGGTCACCCAGAAGCTGGTGCTGCCGACGCCGCGCACGAAACTGCAATTGCCGAGATGCTGCGGCAGCAGCTGGTCGAGAATACGGGCGCGCTCCAGCAACACGCGCAACACCCGCTGCAGATGCGAGCGATAATGCCCGAGCCCGATGAACAACGCCGCCACGCGCTGATTGTTCAGCGGCGGATGCCGCAGCATCAGGCGCCGCAATGCGCGGAGTTCGCGGATCACCGGCGCAGGCGCCGTGACGTAGCCAAGTCGCAATCCGGGCGCCAGCGCCTTCGAGAGGCTGCCGACATAGAGCACCCGATCGTTGCGATCGAGGCTCATCAGCGGCGGGAGTGCCGGCCCCTCGGACATCAGTTCGCTCTCGTAATCGTCCTCGATCAGCACGATGTCGCGCTGCTGCGCCTTACGCAGCAGTTCGAGACGGCGCTGCTCGGGCATCACAGCGGTCGTCGGGCATTGGTGACCGGCGGTCACATAAGCCAGATCACAGCTCTCGAAGCGGGCATCCGGCACCATGCCATCGGCATCGACCGTAAGAGGCACTATGTTGTCGGTCTGCATCCCGAAGATATGGCGGGCGTCAGGATATCCGGGATCTTCCATCCCGACCCGGGTGCCCGGTTTCATGAACAATCGTGCGATCAGATACAGCGCATGCTGGGCGCCAATGGTCATCATGATCTCGTCCGGCCGCGCACGAATTCCGCGACGTGGCAGCACCTGCAGGCGAAGCTGCTCAATCAAGGCCGGATCGTCCTCGTCGATCAGATCGCGGGCCCAGTTATTGATTTCGGGAACGCTGAGCGCCGCGCGCGCACTTTCGCGCCAATCATTGGTCGGAAACAGGCTTGGATCGAACTGACCAAAGATGAACGGATACGGGTAGTCCTGCCAGTTGAGCGGTTTGACGATATTGCGGTTGGTCGATGGCCTGACCGCAAAGCGCTGAGCCCAGCGCGCCACGCCTGCATCATCGTCCGGCGCCGGACGCGCCTCCCGCTGGGTGCCCAGATGCTTGGGCAGACCGGCAACATAAAACCCGCTGCGTTCGCGCGAGACGAGAAAATTCTGATCGACCAGCTGTTCGTAGGCAATCACGACTGTATTGCGCGACACTTCGAGCAAAGTTGCCAGTTCGCGGCTCGATGGCATGCGCACGCCAAGCGCCAGACGCCCTTCCTCGATCGCCGTGCAGATCAGCTGACGGATCTGAAGCTGCAGAAAAGATCCGCGCCGGTCCAGGCCCTGAAACAGCGAGCCCCAGAACAATGCATCTCCCATCGCCGATATTGCAGGACGACCTTCTACCTCAGCAGACTTGATCGAACCCCTGGGATCACCCATCGTTCACTCCACATTCGTCCCGGCTATGACGGCGCAGCCCGCCCCGGATTTGAGCTCATGACTAAACAACAGGCCAAGCGCGAGGCTACGCGAGACACCAAGCGACAGACTAAGCAAAAGCCGCGCCAAGGTGGCCGGTACGGCACTGGCCCCATTCGTCCATCCGATCTGGCGCTGGCTACGCGCGGTATCAGGCCTCACGCTTCCAGGGCTCACGCTTCGATGACGAAATTTTGAGGGTGGTCCATTGAGTCAGGATACGGTTGTTTTCTCGGCCCGCAAGATCATAACGATGAACCCGTCGCGGCCATCGGCGACCCATGTCGCGGTGCGGGATGGACGGATTGTCGCGGTCGGCAGCATCGACGAGATCGTCGGCACCAATGGCCGCAAAGTCGACGACCGCTTCAAGGACAAGGTGCTTCTGCCCGGCTTCGTCGAAGGGCACAGCCACATCATGGAAGGCATGATGTGGTCGCTTCCCTATGTCGGCGCCTTCGATCGCCGCTCGCCATCAGGCAAACTGGTCGGCGGCCTTGCGGATATCGACGCCATCGTGGCCCGGCTGCAGGAAGCCGAGGCAGCGATGACCGATCCCGAGGCACCGCTGTTCGCTTGGGGCTTTGATCCCCTGCATATCGGCAGCGTATCGCTGACCCGACAGGACCTCGATCGCGTCTCCACGACGCGGCCTATCATGGTCGTTCATGCCTCGTTTCACATCAGCAATGTCAACACCATCGTCCTGAAGCGCGCCGAACTCGACCGCACCACCAACATTTCAGGTGTGGTGATGGGCAAGGACGGCGAACCCTCGGGTGAAGTCCAGGGCATCGCGGCACGCTTCCGCGTGTTCCGCGTGCTCGGCAGCAATCCTTTGTCCGGCAATCTCACTGCCGACGACGTCAACCGCTATGCATCGTCCTGCTGTATCCAGGGTGTCACCACGGTCACCGACCTGCACAACGATCTCGTCGAGCAGACCATCGAGGTCTATCGCGCCGCCAGTCGCCGCGACGAATTTTCCGTGCGGCTGGTGCCGGCGCTGGCATCGGTGTCGCACAGCCCGGAACAGGGCGTCGAGAAGATCAAGGCGCTGAGGGCATCCAATACCGACAAACTACATTTCGGCATCGTCAAGTTGGTCGTCGATGGCTCGATCCAGGGCTTCACCGCGCGACTGCGCTGGCCCGGCTATCACAATGGCGCCCCTAACGGTCTGTGGTACATCGCGCCGGAGGAACTGCCCGGCATCGTGGCTGCCTATCATAATGCCGGCATCCAGTTGCACATCCACACCAATGGCGACGAAGCGACCGAGGTCGCGATCGATGCCATCGAGGCTGCCCAGATCGCGCGGCCGCTCCCGGACCACCGTCACACGCTGCAGCACTGCCAGATGGCCGACGCCGCGCAGTTCAAGCGCATGAAGGCGCTCGGCATCTGCGTCAATCTGTTCTCCAATCACCTGTATTACTGGGGCGACTCGCACTACGACCTGACCATGGGACCGGAGCGCGCTGGACGGCTCGACGCCACCGCCACCGCACAGCGTTTAGGTGTGCCCTTCGCCATTCATTCCGATGCGCCGGTGACGCCGCTCAGCCCGCTGTTCACCGCGTGGTGCGCGGTCAACCGCATCTCGTCGGGCGGCCGCGTGCTGGGCGCTGACACCGAAGCGCTGACCGCCGAACAGGCGCTCGCAGCGATCACGATCAACGCTGCCTATACGCTGAAGCTCGATCACGTGGTCGGCAGCATCGAGGCCGGCAAATATGCCGACTTCGCAGTGCTCGACGACAATCCGCTGGAGGTCGCCCCGGAGACCATCAAGGATATTGCCGTGTGGGGCACCGTCGTCGGCGGCGTCGTGCGGGAGGCGCCACGGGCATGACAACACCGGCGCATGCAAAAATGCCCGTGACGGTGGTCGGCGGCTTTCTCGGCGCCGGCAAGACGACCTATCTCAATCATCTGCTGCGCACCGGTACGGCCCGTTACGCCGTGCTGGTCAACGACTTCGGCGCGGTCAATATCGATGCCGGCCTGGTCGCACAGCATGACGGCACCACCATGACGCTGACCAATGGCTGCGTCTGCTGCAGCATCGGCGACGGCTTTCTGACGACCCTGGGCCGGATACTCGACGACAAAATTCCGTTCGACCACATTATCATCGAAGCCTCGGGCGTCGGCGATCCCTGGCGCATCGCCGAGATCGCGCTGGTGGAGCCGAGCCTGCGTCTCAATGCCGTAATCGTGGTGACCGATGCTTCGCGCATCGCCGCATTGCTGGCGGATGCACGGGTCGGCGACACCGCGCGCAATCAGTTCGAGCGTTGCAATCTGGTGCTGCTCAACAAAGTCGACCTGCTCAGTCGCGCTGCCGTCGATGCCGCGCGTGCGGACGTCGCAACGCTTCGGCCGGGCGTCCAGATCATCGAGACCACCGAACATACGCTGCCTGATCTACCGAGCGGCGAATTCAAGCCGGCATCGCGCTTTGCTGCAATCGCAGCCGAGACTCGCGCCGATCATGAGCGGGTTTTCCGCCGCTGGTCGTATCGGCGCAGTGGAGCGTTCGATCGCGCGAAACTGGAATACGCGCTCGCGACGCTGCCACCTCAACTGCTGCGCCTGAAGGGCCCGTGCCTCATCGACAACGAAAATTCGGCATCGCTGCTGCAAATGGTCGGACAGAACTGGGCACTGACGCATGCCCCGAATGACATGTCCCGACAAAGTGACATCATGCTGGTCGGCGTCGGCACCGACGCCCTGCCCGATACCGGCGCGCTCGACGCCATTCTCGATGCCGCGCTGATCGACGTTTCACCAACACTCCCGACAACGGCGGGCTTCAACCGCCGGCAAGATACATTCACCCTCTGAGAGAAGGACCGTCTCCATGTCTCCGATCTGGTCTCGACAACCGCATTCGCTGAAAGCCTCTCTTCTGATTTGCGCCCTTGGCGTCGCCATCGCCGCCAGCACGGTCATCCCGAGCGTGAAGCCGGCGCTCGCCGCCGATGGCGGCACGCTGGTGATCGCCTCCTCGCAGGTCCCGCGCCATTTCAACGGCGCCGTGCAGTCCGGCGTCGCAACCGCGATGCCAAGCACACAGATTTTCGCCAGCCCTCTGCGTTACGACGACAACTGGAATCCGAAGCCTTATCTCGCCAAGTCGTGGGAGGTGGCGCCGGACGGCCTGTCGGTGACGTTGAAGCTGGTCGACAATGCCTTGTTCCATGACGGCAAGCCGGTGACGTCGGAGGACGTCGCGTTCTCGATCATGACCATCAAGGCCAACCACCCGTTCCAGACCATGCTGGCCGCGGTGGACAAGGTCGATACGCCAGACCCGCTCACCGCCGTCATTCGCCTGAAGCATCCGCATCCGGCGCTGCTGCTGGCGATGTCGCCGGCGTTGATGCCGATCATGCCGAAACATGTCTATGGCGACGGACAGGACATCAAGTCCCACCCGGCCAATCTGAAGCCGGTCGGCTCGGGCCCCTATCGGCTCACCGACTACAAGCAGGGCGAATATTACACGCTCGAGAAGTTCGACAAGTTCTTCATTGCCGGCAAGCCCAAGCTCGACAAGATCGTCGTCAAGCTGATCTCCGACGCTAACGCTGCCGTGGTTTCTCTGGAGCGCGGCGACGTCAATGCGCTTCCCTTCATCACCGCCGTCCGCGACATCGAACGCCTCGAAAAGATGCCGAGCGTGTCGATCACCAACAAGGGCTTCGCCGGTGTCGGCCCGATCAACTGGCTCGCCTTCAACACCAAGAAGAAGCCGCTCGACGACGTGCGCGTGCGCCAGGCGATCGCTTTTGCCGCCAATCGTGAATTCATCACAAGCAAGCTGATGAGCGGAAAGGCCACCATCGCCACCAGTCCGATCGCACCGGGGTCGCCGCTCGATGAGCCCGGCGTCGAGATGTACAAACTCGATCTCGCCAAATCGCAGAAGCTGCTCGACGATGCTGGCTATCCGAAGAAGGCGGATGGCTCGCGCATGACGCTGACCATCGACTACATCCCCGGCGCCGACGAGCAGCAGCGCAATGTCGCCGAATATCTGCGCTCGCAACTCAAGCGCGCCGGCATCAATCTCGATGTCCGCGCCGCCTCCGACTTCCCGACCTGGGCGCAGCGCATCTCGAATTTCGACTTCGACCTCACCATGGACACCGTCTTCAACTGGGGCGACCCGGTGATCGGCGTCGATCGCACCTATCTCTCCAGCAATATCCGCAAGGGCATCATCTGGTCGAACACCCAGCAATACAGCAACCCGAAGGTCGACGAGCTGCTCACCAAGGCCGCGCAGGAAACCTCGCCGGATAAGCGTAAGGCGCTCTATTCTGAATTCCAAAAGATCGTCGTCACCGACGTGCCGATCTATTTCGTCAACGCGACGCCTTACTACAACGCCTTCAGCAAAGGCCTCGGCGGTCTGCCGACGACGATCTGGGGCATGATGTCGCCGCTCGACGAACTGTACTGGGAAATCCCGCCGAAGACCTGATGGTCTGAGGCTTCATCACGACGGTCCAGCATCATGAATCTCGCGATCCACGTCCTGCGACAGTTGGCCAATGCGTTTGGCCTTCTGCTCGCCGTGCTGGTCCTCAATTTCTGTCTCATCCACGCCGCTCCCGGCGATCCCGCATTGGTGATCGCCGGCGAGATGGGCGGCGCCTCGGCCGACGTGGTCGCTGCGCTGCGCGAGAAATACGGCCTCGACAAGAGCCTGCTCGAACAGCTTTTCACCTATGTCGGCAAGGTCGCCACCGGCGACTTCGGCTATTCCTATTATTTCAACGAGCCCGTACTGACGCTGATCGGTCAGCGCATTCCCGCGACGCTCTATCTGGTGCTGTCGGCCCTCGCGATCTCGGTGGTGATCGGCACCCTGCTCGGCATCATCAGCGCCCGCAAGCCGAACGGATGGTTCAGCCAGGGCGTCACGGTGATCTCGCTTGCCGGCTATGCCGCGCCGGTGTTCTGGACCGGCCTGATGCTGCTCCTGCTGTTCGGCTCGGTGTGGCCGATCCTTCCGGTCAGCGGTATGACCGATGTCGCGCGACCGAAGGCCGGCTTTGCCTATCTGTTCGACGTCTTGAAGCATCTGGTGCTGCCGGCCACCACGCTCGCCCTCGTGTTCATCGCGCAATATAGCCGGCTTGCCCGCGTCAACATGATCGACGCGTTGACGGCCGACTATG
Organism: Tardiphaga sp. 813_E8_N1_3; assembly: GCF_051811025.1. NCBI lineage: Bacteria > Pseudomonadati > Pseudomonadota > Alphaproteobacteria > Hyphomicrobiales > Nitrobacteraceae > Tardiphaga > Tardiphaga sp. 813_E8_N1_3. The sequence goes on along the minus strand of NZ_JBPWQE010000001.1, from coordinate 1,024,154 downwards.
TCCGCACCGCCCGCGCCAAGGGCCTGCCGGAAATCATCGTCATCGGCAAACATGCGCTACGCAATACGCTGATCCCGATCGTGACCATTGCGGGCCTGCAATTCGGCCACCTGTTCGCCGGCGCCGTGCTGGTCGAAACCGTCTTCAGCTGGCCCGGCATGGGACGCCTGGTCTACGACTCCATCCTGCGGCGCGATTATCCGACGCTGCTCGCGGTGCTGTTCTTCTCGGCGGTGCTCGTCATGGCCGCCAATATCATCACTGATCTGGTCTATCGTCTGGTCGATCCACGCATCCGCTTGGGGGCATAATGATTACGATAGAAGCCACCGCGACGAGGCCCGACAAGGCGGAGCTTCCCGCCCGCGCAGCGACCTCGCCGGCCATGCTCGCACTCCGGCAGTTTTGCCGCAGCCCCGCAGGCGTCGTCGGCGCCGTGGTGCTGCTGATGATCGTGCTGGCAACGGTGTTCGGGCCCATGATCTACGGCGTCGATCCGCTCGACATCGCCGGTGCGCCGTTTGCACCGCCGGACGCCGACACCTGGCTCGGCACCGATTATCTCGGCCGCGACATCCTCGCCGGCCTGCTGCAGGGCGGCCGCGCCACGCTGACCGTGGGCGGCGTTGCCGCGGTGATCACCATCACCATCGGCGTCACCATCGGCTCGATCGCCGGCTTCTTCGGCGGCCGCATCGATACCGCGCTGGTCAAGGTCACGGAATTCTTCCAGATCCTACCAGCGCTGCTGTTCGCCATGGTGCTGGTCACTCTGTTTGGGCAGACGCTGGCCACCGTCACCATCGCCATCGGTGTCGTCAGCTGGCCTGCGGCGGCGCGGCTGACGCGCGCGGAATTCATGCGGCTGCGCAATCTCGATTTCGTCAAGGCGTCGCGCGCCGCAGGCGCCGGCAACGGCCATCTCATCCTGAAGGTGGTGCTGCCGAATGCATTGCCGCCCATCATCGTCTCAGCGACGCTTGCCATCGGCGTCGCCATCCTGTTCGAGGGCGGATTGAGCTTCCTCGGTCTCGGCGATCCCAACACCATGAGCTGGGGCCTGATGCTCGGCCAGAACCGCAATTACGTGCTTAACGCGTGGTGGACAGTGACCTTCCCGGGCCTCGCCATTTTCGTCGCCGTGCTCGCCATCAGCATGATCGGCGACGGCGTCAACGACGCCATCAATCCGCGCCTGCGAAAGCGAGGCTGAGCCATGACGCCTGTTCTTTCGGTCCAGAATCTCAGCGTGTCGCTGAATGGCAGCAACGGCCCGGTGCCCGTGCTGGAAAACCTCTCCTTCGATGTCGCGCAGGGCAAGACCATGGCGCTGGTCGGCGAATCCGGTTGCGGCAAGAGCATGACGGCGCTGGCGATCATGCAGCTGTTGCCCGAGGATTTTCGCGTCACCTCCGGCAGCATCCGGCTCGATGGCGAGGACGTGTTGCTGGTATCTTCCCGCGAGTTGCGTAGCCTGCGCGGCAACAAGATGTCGATGATCTTCCAGGAGCCAATGACCGCACTCAATCCGCTCTATACGGTCGGCGACCAGATCGGCGAGGTGCTGCGCCAGCACCGCGGGCTCAGCCGCCGCGATGCCACCGCACAGGCAATCCAGTTCCTCAAGGCCGTGCAGATCCCGGCTGCCGAGAAGCGCGTCGAGGCCTATCCGCATCAATTGTCCGGCGGCATGCGGCAACGCGTGATGATCGCCATGGCACTCGCCTGCAAGCCCAAGCTCCTGATCGCCGACGAGCCGACCACGGCGCTGGACGTCACCGTGCAGGCGCAGATATTCGATCTGCTCGGCGAATTGCAGGATGACACCGATACGGCCATCGTATTGATCACCCACGATCTCGGCGCCGTTGCCGAACTCGCCGATGATGTCGCCGTGCTCTATGCCGGCCGCTGCATCGAGCAGGGCGCGGCGCATGAGATCATCTCCCATGCGCGCCATCCCTATACGCGCGGGCTGATGGCCTGCGTGCCTCATCTGCAGCTCGGCCGCGCCAGCGACCATGTCCCCGCGGTGCTCGAGGAGATCCCAGGCATGGTGCCGTCGCTCGGTGCGCGTGGCTCGGATTGCGCGTTCCTGCCACGCTGCGCCTTTGTCGGCGACGTCTGCCGCACGCAGCCGCAACCGCCGCTCGACCGCGTCGATGCCAGCGCCGCAGTGTCATGCTGGCGCCATCAGGAGATTGCGCCGTGAGCGATGGATTGAACACATTGCCGCCGTTGGCGCCGAACGACGTCCTGCTCGACGTCAACGATCTCGTGGTTCATTTCCCCGCCGGCCGCCGCGGCATGTTCGGTCCGCCGTCCAAGGTTCACGCCGTCGATGGTGTCAGCTTTCGCGTCCGCCGCGGCACGACCTTCGGCATCGTCGGCGAAAGCGGCTCCGGCAAGTCGACCACCGCGCAGGCGGTGATGCGGCTGATCCCGATGACCTCGGGCCAGATCGTATTCGGCGGCGAAAACATCGCCGACTTCCGCGGTGAGAAGTTGCGGCTCGCCCGCAGAAGATTCCAGATCGTGTTCCAGGATCCGTTCTCGGCACTCGATCCGCGACGACGCGCCGGCGAACTGATCCGCGAGCCACTCGACCTGCTCGGCATCGGCTCGCCGCGCGAACGCGAGGCACGCGTCACGCAATTGCTGGAGGAAGTCGGCCTGCCGCCGCAGGCTGCCGACCTGTTCCCGCATCAATTCTCCGGCGGGCAGCGGCAGCGCCTTTGCATCGCGCGCGCGATGGCGCCGGAACCAGACCTGATCGTCTGTGACGAGGCGGTGTCGGCGCTCGACGTCGCCATTCAGGCACAGATCCTCAATCTGCTGAAGAAGCTGCAGCGCGAACGCGGCCTGACCTATATCTTCATCTCGCACGATCTCGGCGTGATCCAGCATTTTTGCGACGAGATCGCAGTGATGTATCTCGGCCGCATCGTCGAACAGGCCCCGGCACAACTGTTCTTTTCGGCGCCGTCGCATCCCTATAGCTGGTCGTTGATCGCTGCCGCCGCGCCTCCGGGCGCCCTGCGCGATCGGCTGAAGAAGGACTACCTAGTCAAGGGCGATCCGCCGAGCCCGGTCGATCCACCGCCGGGCTGCCGCTTCGCGCAGCGTTGCCCGTTTGCGGTCGAGCCATGCCGCGACGCGCTCCCGACTTTAGAAATCCAGGCCGACGCGCATTACGTTGCCTGCCGCCGGCTCGGCGAAATCGCCCGTCCGGACTTCGGACATTCTTAGACGTCGCTGAACCCGTGCTGTCCGCTTTGCGCCGAGAGCCGCCCTCAGCTCACCTCTAGTCCTTTAGGCCGTATGACTGAACGGGCCACTTTGCGCGGCACGGGCTCAAAGTCGAAGCCCAAATTTCCCCGCGGGAAGAAATGTGCGGCCGCGCGCCAACTTGGAGGAAGCACGCGACCGCGGCGCCGCGAGAGCTATGACAGCCTCGTGGCGGACTAGTTGCGGCGAACCGCTATCGTGTTTTGAGCGCGAAGCCGGCTTCGCTACCCAACGATCGCCTTGACCTCCAGATATTCCTCGAAGCCGAAAACCCCGAACTCGCGCCCATTGCCGGACTGCTTGTATCCTCCGAATGGAAGGCTGCGGTCGAATGCAGCGCCGTTGAGGTAAACACGCCCTGCGCGGATGCGATTGGCGACGGTACGCGCTCGGTTGCGGTCACGCGATTGCACGAAGCCCGCCAGTCCGAACAGCGTATCATTGGCAATCTCGATGGCCTCGTCCTCGCTGTCATAGCTCATGATGGACAGCACGGGCCCGAACACCTCCTCACGCGCGATTCTCATCTGCGACGTCACGTCGCCGAACACCGTGGGGCGAACGTAATATCCGCGATTGAGTCCCGCCGGCCGCCCCGTTCCACCCGCGACCAGAGTCGCGCCCTCGTCGATGCCGGACTGGATCAGGTCTTGCACTTTCCCGAACTGTGCCTGGCTCACCAAAGGCCCCATGGTGGACGCCGGATCGAGCGGATCGCCGAGACGGATGCTGCTAACGGCCTCGCTTGCAGCGGCGAAGGCTGCATCGCGCAGCGCGCGCGGGATCAGCATGCGCGTGGGAGACTGGCAGTTCTGGCCCGCATTCGTGTAGCAGGCGTGTACGCCCTGTATCACAGCAGCTTTCAGATCGGCATCCGGAAGGATGATATTGGCTGATTTGCCGCCCAGCTCCTGCGCGACGCGCTTGACCGAGTCCGCCGCCAGCTTGGCCACCCGGATGCCGGCCGTTGTCGATCCGGTGAATGATACCATGTCGATCTCGGGATGCGCCGCGATTGCCTCGCCCACCGTCGGACCATCACCGTTCACCACATTGAACACACCCGCTGGAAGGCCGGCATTGTGCACGATCTCGGCGAACAGCATGGAGCTCAGCGGTGCGATCTCACTCGGCTTGAGAATGACCGTGCAGCCGGCGGCCAGCGCTGGCGCGACCTTCGAAGCCACCTGGTTCAACGGCCAGTTCCACGGCGTGATCAGGCCGCAGACACCGATCGGCTCGCGGCGAACGACCCCGCCTCCCATCGATTCTTCGAACCTGTAGTCCGCAAGCACGCGCGCAGCTTCCTCGAAATGAAACAGCGCAACGGTCGCCTGGCGTTCTGTCGCAAAGGTGATCGGCGATCCCATCTCCAGCGTCATCATCCGCGCCAGTTCCGGCAGACGTGCCCTGAAACCTTCGATGATCTTTTGAAGATAGGCGAGGCGGTCTTTCACGCTCACTTCCGAATATGTCGCGAAGGCGCGGCGAGCCGCCTGCGCAGCCCGGTCTACATCCTGACGGGAGCCCAGGCTGATCCGCGCGAAGGCCTCCTCCGTCGCGGGATTGAAAATTTCAAGAGTTGACGATGCGGCGGGATCCACCCAGGCACCGTCGATATAGAACTTCAGCTTGTCCATCTTCTCCACCCGTGACGCCCATACGAGGCGTAGCCATTATTTCCGGGGCTCGCCGCCCCGCCGTCGCTGTCTCGCTGCAACTCCCGTCGCCGCGTGCTTAGAGATGCCTGCCCTCGTCCACGGGCACGACGATCCCTGTCGAGCTCGTCAGGTTGACGATGCAGGCCATCACCGCTCTTGCGACATCGTCGGGTGTCGTGATGCGGGCAAGCGGGAGTTTCTCAGCGACCCGCTGCAATTGTTCCCGCGTCCGGCCAGCGACGAAATCCGTATCTACGCCGGCCGGCGAGATGGAAAACACGCGGATTTTGGGTGCAAGCACTTTCGCGAGCGCAATCGTCAGCGCGTCGACACCCGCTTTGGCGGACAGATAAGCAAGACTGCTTCCCAGCCCGGTGCGGGCCGCGATGGACGAAATGTTCACGATAGAAGCGCAGCTGCCGCGTTCCAGTAACGGACGGAAAGCGCGCACCATGGCAAAAGGCCCCCGCAGGTTGATGGTCACGGTGCGGTCGAAGATTTCGTCGGTCAGCGCGTCGAGATCGTTGGCGGGCACAGGCGTCGTGGCGCCTCCACAATTGACCAGCGCATCGAGCCGGCCATACTCCTTCTCCACCCGTGCCGCGGCTTCGGCGATGGAGGATGGATCGTCGATTGCGATGCGCAGAGCGAGATGTCGAGCGCCCCGCAGCCCGCTCACGACATCTTCCGCCAGTTCCTTGCGGCTGTTGTAGCCGACCACGACAGCCGATCCGCCGGCGGCAAGGCGCGCCGCCGTCGCCTTGCCGATCCCGCTGTTGCCGCCGGTGACGAGCGCCACGGCGGGAGTCGATAATGCGGGAACATCGATGCGGATCTCGTCAGTCACTTGATTACTCCCGACCATTAGTCGACGTGCCTGCACTCAGCGCAAGGAGGACAATGCTACACTGCGCCGTGCCGGCCTCGTCCTTGCTACATTGCAATCTTTGCCGCCTCGATCACCGGCCGCCACTTGGCGAGTTCGGCTGCGACGAATGCCTTGAGATCATCCGGCGATCCGCCGACGCCCAGCAATGCGTTCTGCCCGAGAATGGCCTTCCCCTTTTCACTCTGAAGAAAGCTGTTCACGATGCTGTTCAACTTGTTGACGATCTCGGGCGACGTTCCGGTCGGCGCGACCATGGCGTACCACGCGGATGCCTCGAAGCCCTTGAAGCCCGTCTCCTGCACTGTCGGCACGGCCGGCAGTTGCGCGGCACGCTGGCTGGTCGTGACGGCAAGCGCCTGAATTTTTCCAGAGGTGACCAGCGGCACATAGGTCGGCATGAAGTCGATGGCGACATCGATCTGACCGCCGAGCAAATCCGTCATCAGTGGCGATGTACCCCGATACGGCACGTTGGTCATCTTGACGCCGACGGACCTCTGCACCAGTTCCGACGTGATGTGTCCGAGCGTGCCGTTGCCAGGATGTCCCACATTGACCTTGTCGGGGTTCTGCTTCGCATAAGCGATCAGCTCCTCGAACGTCTTCGCCGGAAATTCGGCGCGCGTCGTCACAATGAGCGGAGACTTGGCGACGAGAACGACCGGCGTGAAATCCTTTTCGGAATCATAGGTCATCCCCTTATACATCAGCTTGTTGAGCGCAATCGGCGCAGGCGTGCCGAACAGGAGCGTGTAACCGTCAGCGCTCGCCTTGGCCACGGCGGCACCACCAATGCTGCCGCCTGCCCCCGCACGATTGTCGACAATGAACTGCTTGCCGAGCGCCTCGCTCAGCGCCTGACCAACGGCGCGCGCGAGCGTATCGACGGCGGATCCTGCGGGAAACGGCACGATCATGGTGACCGTCCGCTCCGGCCACCCTTGCGCGACAACACTGTGGATGGGCGTCAGGGCGAGCACGAGACCGCATAGGCCAGCTAACAATGCACGCATGTTTCCTCCGATTTTATGTGCAGGCTGTGCCCGCTTGTTCGGCGCCGTCTTACGCAGCGCTTTCCCTGTTCGATGTCCTACAATCAAACCGCCATCGCGGTTGCGGAATGTGCCGCCGTTCCGCTGTACGGCACGGCTTGCTCACGCTCCTACATGAACAGTCCCCCGGCATGTCTGCCGGGGGGCCTTGTTTTCAACACCGATGCGGTGGTCGATCAGGCTCAGAACGACCGCAGGATCTGAACCGCGCCGTTGTAGAGGTTCTGATCGCGGATGGCGTAAGATGTGCCGGCAGGCTTGCCGACGACGTTGCCGGTGTAGGTGCCACCCAGGCTCTGATCCAGGCGGCTGTAGATGAATTCCGCCGAGAGCGTCAGATTCTGAACGGGCGTCCAAGCTGTTCTGGTGCCGACCTGCGTGGTGGCAAAGTCGAAGTTGTTGGTGGTCCCGGACAGAACGCCGGCGGACGAAGCCGCTGCCGAGGACGAACTGGTGCCGAAGCCCCGCGTTGTCGAGGCGAAGGCTCCTGCCAGCAGAGCGTTACCCGCGTCGCCATAGGAGATGTAGCTGTAATTGGCGAACAGAGAGGTGCGCCACGCCGGGTTCCAGTAATGCTCGAAGAAGCCGCTGACTTCCCAGGCCGAGCTCTGCACGATCTGACCGCCGGGCGCATAGACGCCATCGAGAACGTAGCCGAAGCCGACCGTGTTGCCATCGAACTTGGCGAACCGCCCGCCGCCGAGCGTATCGACGGTGCCCGCGAAGACATATTTCGCGGCGCCCTTGGCGTAGGAGGCTTCCAGCTTGAGGCTGTCGCCCGCGCCGGTGGGCAGGTTCTTGAACTCGACAGCACCACTCACGGCGAAGCCGTAGGCATCGTCAGGGTGGCCCGAGGGTTCATTGGTGTAGTATTGAGCTGTCGCCTGATGCAGGGCTGCGGCGAAATGCAGCGTGCCCCATGTCTGATCGAGGCGCAGGTTGCCGACAACGTCCGGCATATGGTTGCCGCCCGCGGCATTACCGAGGAACGTATTCGATGACGAACCGTAGAATGCACCGGTGAACTGCGAGGCACCGGGCGCCACGATGAACGTGTTCACATTCCACAAGCCGGCATTGCGATAGGGCGAGGCATTCTCGAGCGAGATGGTGCCGGAGACGCCGTTGCCGAACGACGCCGTATAGGCCAGCTGCGGGATGCCAGTCGCGTTGTTGGAGCCCGCGAAGAAACCGGAGGCAATGGTCGGCTTGGCGAGCGCCCATTGCGGGTCGAACTGCGAGACGGCCTTACCGAAGGTGAAACCTCCGAACTGGATGAATGCGAAGTCCACCTCGACGAAGCCGCCGGCGATGCTTTCACGTCCCTGCGCGAAGTCGAAATGAATGTTGGAGAATGTGCGAAGCAGACCATATTCGGTCGCCGTGCGCGTATCGGTGGTCAGCGTCAGCCGCGGCTTGGTGTTGAAGTAATCTTTTGTGTAGAGATTGTTGCCGCCAGCACCGCCGAACCAGTACGGCACGTCATAATTGCTCGCGGCATTGAACGCGGTATCGATGCGAAGTGCACCGCCGATCTTGATGCAGGTGTCGGTGCCCGGGATGTAATAGAAGCCCGCGCCGTAAAGTGAGCAGATCTTCACATATTCGACCGCCTTGGCCTTCACCGGCAGATCGGCTGCATGTGCACCGCCGATCGCGAGAATCCCTGCAGCCGAGCCGAGAACAAGAGTCTTGATAGTCGTCGTCATTATAGCCCTCCGAATTGCCTTCGTTTCCTCAGTTAAATCTTACTTGGCCGCGCATCGCCGGCTCGCATTTGATGTTCGCGAGGGCGTAACACTGTTTTGATGTAAGATATTGATGGGGGGATCGACCTGTCAACGACGGCGACGAATTCCTGACCGATGATGAACGGAGTGTGTCATTCGCGTTGCATTGACGCACAAATGAAGGGCGTCGTTTCGTCTTCGCGAACAACTATCAAAACGCATGCGCACGGCACGTCGGGAACGATGATCGCGAGCTCGCCAACCGAGCTCGTATCGCCTCGCTGCGACATTGCAGGCGATCGCTTTAGTGAGTCGCTCCGCAAAATGGGGCGCGTGCCGCGGCTCACGCACACGCGGTGATATCGTCGGATGTGCAGAGCGGCGCGTCCGACATGGTCGGCGTATGAATGCCGCCGTTATTGTCGAGCCTGCGTCATTTGATCGCGCAGCGGATGTGGGCTGCTGTTCGATGCGCCCTGTCAGCTCACGCCGCCATCGGCGATGATCGTCCGCCCGGTAAGCCATTTCGCCTCCGGCGATGCCAGAAACAGCGCGACACCGGCGATATCGTCGGTCTGCCCGATGCGACCGAGCGGCGTCATCGCCGCGATCCCTGCGCCGCGCTCGGCCAGGATCTGCGTGGTCATGTCGGTCTCGATCACACCAGGCGCGATTGTGTTGACTGTGATCCCGCGCGGGCCGAATTCCTTGGCGAGCGCATGCGACAGCGCGGCCACCGCCGCCTTGGAGGCCGCATAGATCGAGGTGGTCGGGATCGGCCGGGTCGCGAGCGCGGAGGAAAAATTGATGATGCGCCCTCCCGGCGCCGTCAGATGCGGGAGCGCCGCCTGAATGACCGCGATCGTGCCAAGGACATTGGTATCGAAAGTGGCGCGAAACAGCTCAGAATCAACCGCCTCGAACGGCCGATATTCCGCGATACCGGCGCAATTTACCAGAATGTCGAGATGCCCGAACCGCTCGACGACCTGTGAGACCATCGCCCGTGCATCGTCGGGATTGGAAATGTCACCGGCAACACCGATGCCTTGCGCTCCCAACTCGGCGATATCACCGAGCACCGCATGCGCTGCTGCGGATTCATTGCGATAGCCAATCGCCACGCGACTGCCCGCGCCGGCAAAACGCCGTGCGATCGCAGCTCCCATCCCGCGCGAGCCGCCTGTGACCAGTACGACCTTGTCGCGCAACGAATCCCGGTCGGGCCGCCCTTGGTCGCTGGTGCTCATGACCTACCTGTTGCGGTGGAAGTGACTGCTGCGATGCTGGCATGCGACGCCATGTCTTCGACGGCCTGCTGCAGCCGCATGCTCCATTGCCGCAGATAGACTTCTCGGCCTTCGGCATCGACACGCGGCGCTGCGTAAGCGACGAACGGTTCAAGAGCTGTCATGCCGAGATACTCGATCATCAGGCGCTGTGCCGGCCACAGCACGGTCTGGATATCGCCACAAGCATCGCCAGCCGAGAACCGTTGCCGGGTGCCGCCGGTGCTGAGGCATAGTAGCCCGCGCTTCTCGGGAAAGAAGCCGCTGGCAAAGCGGCGGCCATCAGCATAGGCGAAGCCAAAGGCAAGGACACGGTCGAACCAGCCTTTCAGAATGGCGGGCATGCCGCCCCACCAGATCGGGTAGAGCCAGACGACAAGATCAGCGTCGCGAAATCGCTGCTGCTCACGCACGAGATCGGCCGCGAAACCGCCAGCGCCGTGCGCATGGGCCTGTTCGGTCTGGTAGTGAAACCGCTCCGCATCCGCCACTGCATTGAAGTCGTGCCGTCCGGCGACCGGATCGAATTGCTCGGCATATAGATCGGACACCACAACCGTGTGGCCGGCCTGCCGCAACGTCGCGACGCCGGCATCCTTCAAGGCTGCGGTGAAGGACGTCGGCTCCGGATGCGCATAGACCATCAGGACATTCATCGCGATACTCTCATCGGCATCTGCCTCAGATCAGGCGCTCTTCGCCCTGCCGGCGAACAAACCGCTCGGGAAGAACAGAAGGACGATGAGCAGCACCGTCAGCGCCACGATGTTCTTGAAACCGGCGCCGAAAAACACGATGGCGCCGGACTGGATGACACCAAGGAAAATGCCGCCGACCAGCGCCGCAGGCGCACTCCCGAAGCCACCGATGATCGCCGCGATGAAACCATTGATGCCGAACGGACCGCCGACGCTGTAGGCCGTATATTGCGTCGGCGTGATGAGAATGCCGGCGGCTGCGCCGAGCGCCGCGCTCAGCGCGAAGGACACGATCAGCATGCGCTCGACGGGAATGCCCAGCAGTGCCGCCGCCTCGCGATTTTGCGAACAGGCTCGCAATGCCCGGCCCATCCACGTGCGGTTGAAGAACTGCGTCAGTGCGAATACCATCAAGGCGCCGCATCCGAGCACCCAGAATAGCTGATAACCGATCGCTATCGGCCCAATCTTCAGCGGCCCGCCGGGGGTGAATTCCGGATAGGTCCGCGGCTGATCGCCCAGAGTGAGAATGACGACCTGTTCGATCAGAAGCTGGATGGCCAGAGTCGCGAGAATAATCGCGAACAAGGGCGCCTTACGACGCCACATCGGATTGATGATGGCGATCTGGACCAGCACGCCAATGCCCGCAACCAGGATCGTGGAGAGCACCGCCGAGACATAGATCGGCAAGCCGAATTGCGTCAGCAGCGTATGTGCGAACATGCCACCGAGCATGACGAACACGCCCTGCGCGAAATTGACGATGCCGCTGGCATTGTAGATGACGCAAAATCCGATTGCGACCAGTCCGTAGATCAGTCCGATACCGACGCCGTTGACCAGGCTCTGAACGAGTTCGACTGCGCTAGGCATGTGTTGCCTCCTCTACGCCGAGATAGGCGGCAATGACTTCGGGATGAACTTTGATTTCGTCGGGCGTGCCTTCGGCAATCTTCCGGCCAAAATCGAGCACGGCGATCCGGTGCGCGATCCGCGTGACCAGACCGACATCATGCTCGATCAGCAGCACGGTGGTGCCCTGGCGATTGATCTTCTGGATGATATGCGCGAGCCCATCGGTCTCCTGCGTATTGAGACCAGCGGCCGGCTCGTCGAGCAGCAGCAATCGCGGCCTGGATGCCAACGCGCGCGCGACTTCGAGCAGACGTTGCTGGCCATAGGGCAGCAGCTCGGCATCGAGATCAGCCTGCGCGCCGAGCCCGACGAAATCGAGCAGTTCGCGCGCCCGTTCATGAACCTCGGCTTCCTGCCGGCAAAACCATGACGGTCGCAGCAGCGCCGCGGCGACGCCGCCCCGGGTGGCGAGGTGGCAACCGACCTCGACATTCTCGGCAACGGACATCCCCTTGAACAACTGCACGAGCTGAAACGTCCGGATCAGCCCCATGGCAGCGATCTGATCCTGGCGTATGCGCGTGGTGTCGCGGCCATCGAACGCGATGCTTCCCGAGGTCGAATTGAGGAAGCCGGAGATCATGCTGAAGAACGTGGTCTTGCCCGCACCGTTCGGACCAATCACCGCGAAGAGACTGCCCTGGGGCACTTCGAGATCGATTTCGTTATTGGCGAGCAGCCCGCCGAAACGCTTGGTCAGACCTTTGACCTTGAGGAGAGCCATGGTCACGCCTCCCCTTTGTCTTTGCGCGGGCGAAACAGGGCTCCAAGGGCCGAGAGCCCCTTGGGCGCATAGATCAGCATGAGCAGCAGCACCAGCGCATAGGCGATGTCCTGGAAGCGGCCGGTACTGCGGAAGATTTCCGGCAGCAAAGATGCAACGATGGCACCGACAACCGGACCGATCAGGGTGCCGACGCCGCCGACATAAAGCATCGTGAAGGTCACGATGACCATCTGCGGACCAAACACTTCGGGACTGATGAAGCCGACCGTATGCGCAAACAGCGATCCGGCGGCCGACGCATACAATCCGGCGATGACGAAGGCGATGAGCTTGAAGCGCGAAATGCGAATGCCGAGCGCAGCGGCTCCGTTCTCGCTTCCCGAAATGGCGCGCAATCCGCGGCCAAAACGGGAATCGCGCAGACGCTGCGAGATCCAGAATCCGACGAGCAGCAGCCCCCCGAGACAGAGTAGCTTCAGCCGTTCATCCTCGATGGTCAGGCTGCCGATGCCGAGCGGTGGAATGCCGGCATAGCCCATATAGCCCTGGGTCAGGCTGGTCCACTGCACCGAGATGTCATAGGTGATGAGGCCCAGCGCGAAGGTCGCCATCGCGAGATAGTGGCCGCGCAAGCGTAGCGTCGGATAACCGATCACGAGCGCGGCTATTCCCGCAACGCCCATCGAGGCAATGAGGGCGAGCGCAGGCTCCCAATTATACTGCACACAGAGAATGGCGCTGCCGTAGCCGCCGATACAGGCAAAGGCGTTCTGACCGAAGGATGCCTGGCCCGTATAGCCCATGAAGAAATTCAATCCGAGGCAAAAGATGCCGTAGATCATCGCGAGCTGCATCACCGTCAGCAGGTAGCCGCCATAAATAAGGACGGCGACGAACAGCAGCGCTCCGGTGCCGAGCAGGCCCAGGGAGAAACGATCCAGACGTGCAGCCGGCTTAGGTGAAGTAATAGCGAGCGAGGTCATGATGCGATTCAATCTCCTGTGTCGGCAACTCGGCCCGAACGCTTCCAGAGGCAAGAATATAAACGCGCTGGGCGAGCTTGAGCGCCAGCGGTGCTTTCTGCTCGACCAGCAGAATACCGAGGCCCTCCTTGTTGAGAGCACCGAGCGTCGACAGAATTTCGGAGGCGACGCGCGGCGCCAAGCCAAGCGACGGCTCGTCGAGAATGAGCAGCTTCGGATCCGCCATCAATGCGCGGCCGACAGCCAGCATCTGCTGCTCGCCGCCCGACATGGACGACGCAGTCTGGTCGATGCGTTCGCGCAGCCGCGGAAACAGGGAGAAAACCTTCTCTAACTGCCGCTCGCTGTGGGCCTGCGGTCCGGACAGTTTGTAAGCGCCCAGTTGCAGATTCTCCCGCACGCTCATATCGCCGAACAGCCCGCGTCCTTCCTGCACCATGATGATGCCGAGCCCCGCCAGCTCATGGGTGCGCAGATGGGTAACGTCCCGCCCGTTGAACACGATCTGGCCGGTGCTGGCGATCAATCGCGTGATGGCACGCAGCAAGGTGGTCTTGCCCGCCCCGTTCGGCCCCAGAATGGTGACGAACTCGCCCGGCGCCACATGGAGCGCGGTCGACCGCAGCGCTTCGATATGACCGTAGCGCGCCGTCAGATCGCGCACCGCGATTAGCGGGGTGATGTCCGTTGTCGCCGTCATTTCCTGAGAACCAGAACGCCGTCCTTCACGGACGCGATCACATAAGGATTCCTGGTGATGCCGATGTGGTTCTCGGCGCTGAAGTCGTAGGAGGCACCCGCACCGTCGTAATGGCCGAGTTTCTCGAAGGCATCGCGCACCGCCGTCCCGTCCGTCGAGTTCGCCTTCTTCATGGCGGCGGTCATCATCATGATGGAGTCCCAGGCGCGTGACGCCTGCGCGTTGTCAGACTTGCCAAACTTGGCTTTCATCGCCTTGACGAACGGCTCGGCGGCGGCGCGTGCGGCAGGGTCCGTGATGACGCTGATGTCATCGGCCGCCACCTGAATAAGCGGTGACGGGACCAGATACTGGTCGCCAAGCACCTTGCCCGCCGAGAGCAGGATATCGAGCTCATTGATGCTGCCCAGCATCAGCATCTTGGTCAGCCCGAGGCTGCGGATGTTGTTGGCGACGGTGACCACCGCATTGCCCTGCCCCAGCATGATGATAGCGCCGGCGCCAGCCGCATTGATGCGTCCGATCTGGACGCTGAAGTCGGCGTCATCCTGCTGGTAGGATTCGTTGGCCACGACGGTCAGTCCGAATTCCTCGGCGCCCTTTTCCGCCAGACCGCGCATCAGCAGGCTGTATGGGCTCGGATCGGAAAGAATTCCGACCTTACGGATATCGGTCTTGTCCTTGAGATACTGATAGCGCGCATCCACCTCGAATTTGGGTGGCGGCAGGAATTGAAAAGCCCATTTCTGCTCATCCGGCTGGCGCGGCAGAATCGAGCAGAGGAACATCGGCAGCTTGGCTCTGGAGACGAAGCTCGCAGCGGCGAAGTTACCGGCCGAGATGCAACCGCTGTCAAAGGCTGCGACCTTGTCGTCCGACATCATCTTGCGATAGACGACCACGGCCTGCTGCGGCGTCGACTTGTTGTCCTCGATCACGAGTTCTAGCTTCTTGCCGAGCACACCGCCTTGCGCATTGACCGCCTCAACGGCGATCTGCATCCCGTCGCGCCAGTGACCGTCGGTCGCCGACCCGTATCCCGTCAACCCCAGCGACGATCCGATCTTGATCGTCTGCTGCGCAGACGCCGGCATTGCCAGCGTGAGCGCGAACAGCGTGGCGCAAATTAACGCCTTGCGTGGTCTCATGTTTCCGTCCCCTGTCTGTTTTTCTCAGCTTGAACGCTGATTGCAGATTGATTGGTCTAGTGTGTGCTCATCCGACCTTGTCCCGGACATCGCGCAGGCCGGCGGTCGCCGCCTGGCGCAGGAAACCCTGATCCGAGGAGAGCACGAAGACGCTGGCGCCGAGCGAATTCAGCCACGCCGCCTCGCTCGCATTGCCGACATAGACGCTGATTGGCTTGTTGGCCTTGCGTGCGGCCTCCGAGATCCGTTCGACTGCGCGCAACACATCGGGCGGGTCCTTCGATTCATCGCCGAAGGCCGCGGTCAGGTCACCGCGCCCGATAAACAGCGAGTCGACGCCGTCCACGGCTGCGATGGCATCAATCTCGTCCAGCGCCACCGGATCTTCGATCTGGGCCACGAACACCATCCGGGCATCCGCATCCGCAATGTGCCGCCACATCGGTATGCCGGAATAGCGGCCTGCGCGCGTGCTGGTCGCAAAGCCGCGGCTACCGCCGCGATAGCGCAACATCGCCGCAACTTCGCGCGCATAGGCCGCGTTTTTTACATGAGGGACCAAAACGCCGGTCGCGCCGCAATCGAGCACCGAGAGAATGGCCTCCGGTCCCGGCACCCGAACCAGCGCCGGCGTGTCAGTTGCCCGTGCAGCCATCAGCGCGATGTCGCTGCTGGTGCGATCGAATGGCCCGTGCTCCTGATCGATCACGACGAAGTCGTAACCGATCTCGCCGAGGATTTCCGTGCCATGACCGGTCGGTGTCTTGAGAAACGTGCCGACCAGTTTCTCGCCGCCAAGCATGCGCTGCCGGAATGTGGAAGCAGTTGTCATCTTTAATAGTCCTGTTGCCGTTGCTGGGTGGGCTGCCGGTTACGGCATCGGATATTCGTCGGCGTTCAGGATCCAGCCTGGCTTCTGCGAAAAGTCGAGCCGCGGCGGACAGAAGATGTCGACGAGCTGGTTGAAATCACTTCCACAGGCCTCGGTGGTGTGAATCGAGGGCGGCGGAATGACGGCGATGGACGGCGTCTTGCACAGTTCATGATCGTCCTTGCGCCAGTTCTTCTTGTTGATCGTCCATGGCCAGCGCAGATGGTGAATGAACTCCCCTTCCACCGCGAGCGAGCACTGCTCGAAGTCGTCGTGATGGTGCGGCGACAGTTTGCTGGGATCGCGGGGGCCGTTATAGCCGTCGAGGTAGTTCACCATAATGGTCGTGCAGCGCCAGATGCGACCGAAGCGGCCCGGCTCCGGCGGCACGTCGAGGCTGTAGACGCGCAGACGAAAGCCGTCTTTCGGCGCCGGCCACGGTTCCAGCGGTGCGACGTAAGGCTTGGCCGTGACATAGGAGGCCGCATTGGCGCATTTCGCTGCAAGATCCTCCGACCGCGTGGTGAAGATGCGAACGATCTTGCCGGCTTCGATGATCTTGATGCTGGACCGTCCAGGCGGCACAAACGCCAGGGACCGACCATTGACGCGCTGCGTGCCATCCGCCGTGGTGATCTCCACGACCACCTTGGGATCGGACAACAGGACGGCATATTCGTCCGGCTGCTCCTCGCGCGCCAGCACGCCGCCCGCCTTTCCTTCCGTATGCACGAGCAAGAAGTTCTGACCGCGCCCATACCAGCTCTTGCCTGACGGTCCATCCTCCTGCGGCGGCTCGTCATAGAACCGGAGATATTCCGCCTGGCCGAAAGGACCTGCAGGCGCTGCGCTTGTCGCTGCAGGCGCAAGCTTGGCCCTCGGATCAGTGGTGTCGTACATGTGGAATCTCCCTTGATGTCAATTTTGGGAGCCGGCGTTTCACAATGCGCCGGCCTGAGATTGTGCCTTGTCCGGAAAGCTAACTCGCCCGCGCCGCGGCTACGTCCGCTTCGATACCCAGCGCGCGCGCGGTGTTGCCGGAGACCATCTTGCGGATCTGATCATCGTGGTAGCCCAGATCCATGCAGAGCCTGATGCCGCGGCGGAAGCCATCGAGCGGGCTGAAGGTCCCGGTCTGGCCGAGGTCCGAGCACAGCATCGTCTGCTCCACGCCCGCGGCCTCGATCTGGTCGCGCAGGTCCTCGGCCTCGCGGCTCTTGAACTTGCAGCCGTCAAGGAACATGCAGAGCGAGTGTTCGACGAAGGCCCCCATCGCTGCGATGCCTTTGACGTCGTTTAACGACGCATCGACGATGTCCTCGGGATGAGTGAACACCAGGCGCTTGACGCCCCGGCGCTGCGCCTCTTCGAAAATCACCCAGGTCTCGCTGACATGCAGGTGGCCACTGGCCAGCACCATGTCGTTGCGCGCGACGATGTCGATAATTTCCTTCATGTCGTCGCGCACCGACTTGTCGCCGTTGAGGACGGGAATGGCGGTGACCGGTCGCATCCGATCGGTGGATGCGGGATGAACCCAATTGGCCGATGCCTGCCATCGCAGATGGTTTGCGGCAGCCAGCGTCGGAAGCCAGACAATCCTGCCACCCAGCGCAGCGGTGTGTTCGACTGCATAGGGATTGAGGCCTCCCACCACATTATTGAGCACGATGCTGGAATAGATTTTTGTTTTCAGCTCAGGAAAGTGCTGCCGGATCAGCTCGGCCGTCATGACGCCGCTGTAGTCGTGATCCTTGGTGACGACCGCAGCAAAACCCGCCTGCGAGGCCTGCCGAAGTAACGTGACGTGGTCGATGCCGCGCGGCGCAATGGACGGCCCGCTATGCACATGCGGATCAATCGCGCCTTTCAGCAACGCGTCGATGCGCGCCTCGACCTTGGTGTCAGTTATCTCTGTCATTCCCTCACCGCATTTTATCCCGACGGCCTTGACGACCGTCGACTTCATTGACGTTCGCGACAGCGGAACGTCGTTTCATTTTAAGATACTGGTCGAGGCGACGTCATGTCAATAGTTTCTGGGACCACGATCGCGAACCTCCACGCATCAATCACATTGCACTTGCATTCCAGTTCGCTACGTTGTTCAGCACAGGCGAACCCGAAATTGAGAAACGATGAGCGATTCAGCATCAACCGGCGTCCACTCCGTGCAACTGGCCATCGACGTACTGGAAGCTGTTGCATTCTCGGACGATGAATTGGGCGTGACGCAGATCGCCGACCGTCTGGGCATGACGAAAGGATCGGTGCATCGGCATCTGCAGACGCTGGTCGACCGCGGGTATCTCACGCAGAATTCCAGCACCTCGCGCTACAGCATCGGCCCGAAGGGCCGGTTACTCGCCCGGCATGCGCCGGATGCGGATCTCATCCAGCTCGCGGAAGGACCGATGCGGCAGTTGCGTGATGCGCTTGGTCATTTCGTCGTGCTCTCCGAAATGACGCCGCGCGGCGCATTGATCCTGCACAAGCTGTCGGGGACGGCAGCGATTGAACTTGGCGTCCGGCCGGGCAGCGAATTGACCTTCCATGCGTCGGCGCAGGGAAAGGTCCTGCTCGCTTTTGCCCCCAGCCCCATGAAGGCGCGCGTCCTCGCGCAGCCCCTGCAGCGCTTCACCGACAAGACCGTCGTGTCCGTCCGCAAGCTCGAGCAGGAATATTTGGATATCGTGCGTCTTGGATTTGCCACCGCCCCCGAGCAAAGCTTGATCGGAATGAATGCAGTGGCCGCGCCGATCTTCGACGCTCAGGATGCCTGCATCGCCTCGATCGCCATCGTGGCATCGATCCAGGTCCTGCCCGAGAAGACACGGCCATCCGACGTCGCCCAGCTCATCGAGGCAGCACGCCAGATCTCGCACAAGCTCGGGCACGGCCGCGCGCATCAGCCACCGCCCGTCAAGCGCAGCGCGCGGACTGCGCGCCCGCGTTAAAGCTGATCGGCAATGTATTTTCTCCAGTTGTCGGTACGTAGCGGCATGTCGGCGAATGTCTTGCGCTGGTCTGCAGCCCTGCCGACCAGTTCGGCTGCGGTCATCTGCTTGCCGCGCAGGTAAGCGTCGAGTTCATCCAGCGCCGATGACAACACAGCCGCGCCGCGCAGCATCACGGCCGATGCCATTTCCACCGCGCTGGCGCCCGCGAGCATCATGCGCGCGACATCAAGACCCGAGCGCGCGCCGTTGGTCGCAATCAAAGGCTTGTCGCCGCCAAGCTGTTGCCGCGACACCGCCAGCCAGTGACATGTCAGCGGCAGATTCCAGTATCCACCGACGCCTAGCGTTGTTCCCAGAAAGGGCTGCATCGTCTCGACATCCGGTACGAAGCCGAGCAGCCGTCCGGCCATGACCACGGTTTCGCCGCCTGCGCGAAATGCGGCGTCGGCCAGATCCGGTACACGTTCGCTCTGTCCGGTGATCTTGACCCATAGCGGGATGCCGATCGCCTCCCGTACCGCCGACACGATCATGGACACCCGCTCGGGATCGAGTTCGGTGGACACCACGCCTTTTGCCTGGCTGGCATAGGGTGTGCCGATATTCAGCTCGAGGACGCGCACGCCCGCCTGCTCAACCTGCCTGGCCATTTCGACCGTCCGCGCGACATCCGCAACGATCAGGCTTGCGACCGCATAGGAGTCGACCAGTTTGGCCTCGCGGTCGAGCTGGACCGTCTGATCGAGCCACGCATCGAAGCTCTGCGGCGTCAGGCCGGAGCGACAGGCGATGAATGCCGTGTCAGGCGCATCCGGCGTCCACGCCATTTCGCGCCACTCGCTGTCGAGCAACATATACTCCGCGCGCTGCAACTGGTCACGACCACGCTCGGATTCGTTGACGGACTTGACCACCACCGCGCCGACGCCGGCGCGCAGCGCGCGCCGGACGCCTTCAGGGTCGATATGGTGCTCGGCTGATCCCGCGATCAGCGGATTCTTGAGGACCGTCCGACCGACAGCCACGTTAAGACGCGTCATCCCGTCAGTCCTCTCAGTGTTCCGCAAGGCGGGTAGGAAGGCCAATGATCTCGCGCGCCTCGCGTGGCGATGCGATCGCTCCGCCGAGTTCCTCGACGATGCGACGGGCCTTCTCCACCATGGCCGCGTTCGACGGCGCGAGCTGTCCGCGCGACAGATAGACGGCGTCTTCCAGACCCACGCGAACGTGTCCGCCGCACAGATAGGATTGCGCGACATTGTGGAATGACGTCTTGCCGATGCCGATTGCGGTGAACTGAGCATCCGGCGGCAACATGTTGCGGGCGTAGATGACCGTCTCGGGACTTGGCTGGAAGCCGTAGCGAACACCCATGACGAACGAGCAGAGTACGGGCCCGTCGAGGGTGTTGTCCCTCAGCAGATCATTCATCAGAGCGATATCGCCGGAATCGAACAGCTCGATCTCCGGCTTGACCCCGACTTCGCGGATCACCTTCGCCATTCGCCTGACATTGCCGGGCGTATTGATGACGACTTCCCTGCCCGAATTCATGGTGTTGAGATCGAGGGTACAGATATCCGGGCGGAGCGCCGCGATATGCTCGACACGTTTTTCAGGTGCGATCAGCGTCGTTCCCGCCGCTGCGACGCGCGGCTGGTCCGTGGATGGAACGAAACGGCCGCCAGGCCCGGTGGTGATGTTGAGGATCAGCTGAGTGTTTTTCGCGCGTATCCGTTCAACGACGTCCTGGTAGTAAGCGAGCTCCATCGAAGGCTTCCCGGTGGAAGGGTCCCTCACATGGATATGCACGATCGCGGCGCCGGCCTCGGCCGCCCCGAGACAGGCCTCGGCGATCTCCGCCGGCGTGATCGGCAGATGCGGTGTCTGTTCCGGAGTCGTCAGATTGCCGGTGACGGCACAAGTAATGAAGATTTTTTGACGCGGCGCCTGCATCGCCCGTGCTCCTGTCCGTTCTGCGGCCGTCGACATGACGGCCGATCTCATTTCAGTTTTTGCGGTGATGCTTTTTGGCAGCGCGTGCCGTTAAGACGGCAGACGTTCCGGCGATCCGATTTCCTCTGCGAGCGCGTTCAACGTCGCGGACAATGCGCGCGGAATATCGATCCGGCCGCCATCGTTCTGGCGCTTCGTCCAGCTGCGTTCACCCGGCGTACGTGGCGGCACCTGTGCGCGCGACCCGCGAATTTTCGCGAGCTCGGCGGACGCCTCATTGCGGAAGCCTTCGGCCGGCCGGAAGTGTTCGATATCGATTGCCAGAAACAGCAGTGAGCACAGAAACGGCTTCGAGAGATCGCCATAGAGCGGCGCAACCTCGTCACCACCAGGCCCCTGCGACAACAGGCTGCACATAAGATTGATCGCCAGCGACAGGCCGAAGCCCTTCGCGCCGCCTGACGGCAACAGCATGCCGTCGATCGCCGCCTTGGCATCCGTCGTGGGCTGGCCGTTGCGGTCGACAGCCCATGTCGGCGGAAGCGGCTTCCCTTCCCGCTCATAGACGCGGATCTTGCCGAGCGCTGCTTCACTCAGCGCCATGTCCAGCACAAATTCGGGCCCGTCGGACACCGGAAGAGCGATCGAGAGCGGATTGTTGCCGACCAGTTTCTCGAGGCCGCCCGGTGCCGGCATCATCGGCTTTGTGTTGCACATGGCGATGCCGATGCAATCACGGGCGCTTGCCTGACGTGTATACCGGGCCGCCGCGCCGAAGTGAAAACTGTTGCGAACGGCCACGACACCGACGCCCGTCTCTTTGCTGCGCTCGATGGCTATCTGCATGGCCGCGTCACCCGCCAGATGGCCGAACATGCCCTGCGCATCCAGCACAGCTATTGCCGCGCGACTTTCGACGACCACAGGCGCTACCGCGGAGGACACGCTGCCAAGGCGAAGCCGGCGGATATACATCTCAGCCTGCGACAGACCATGCGACGGCAGACCGGCGACATCGGCATCGACCAGCGCACATGCCATCTGCCTGGACGCCAGCAATGGAAGACCGGCGCGCTCGAACAGATCCGCGAGAAACTCCTCGGCCGCCGCGACCGGCATTGACAGGACATCACTCATCACGTCGTCTTTCGTGCTCTAATTCGATCGGTCATCCGGCACCACATAGGCAAGGGCCGGATCGACAATCAGCACGACCTTGCCGATCTGCTCATTGGCATCCATCAGCGCATGCGCCTTGGCCATGTCCTCCAGGGGAAATGCCGCGCAGATGTTGAGCCGCATCCGCCGATCCTCGAGCAATGGCCAGACCTCGCGCATTAGGGCCTTGGCAATCCAGCCTTTGTATTCCGGCGGGCGCGGCCGTATCGTCGACCCCGTCAGCGTCAGCCGTCGGCGCACGATCTGTCGGACATTGATGTCGGCGCGTTCACCAAGATGACTCGCGATCAGGACAAGGCGGCCATCGAAGGCGAGCAGTTCCAGCTCCAGATTGGTGTAAGGACCAGCCTGCGAGTCGAGGATGACGTTGATGCCCTGCCCTTTGGTCGCCTCCACCAGGGGCTTGACCCAATCGCAGCGATAGTCGAGCGCGATCTCCGCACCGAGGTCGCGGCAGATCTGACGCTTCGTTTCCGACCCGGCCGTGGCGAAGACACGCGCCGATCGCAGCAGCTTTGCGATCTGGATGGTGGCCATGCCGACACCGCTGGTGCCGCCCTGTACGAGGATGCTCTCACCCTCCGCAAGCTTGCCGAGAAGAATGACGTTGTTCCAGCAGGTGAACAGCACCTCGGGGAGCACCGCCGCCTGCGCGAAATCGTATCCCTGCGGGATGGACATGCATTGCACGGCAGGCACACTGCAATACTCCGCATAGCCGCCGCCTGTGACCAAGGCGCAGACCGCACTGCCGACCCGAGGCCAGTTCACATCCGGCGCTACTGCGACCACGATGCCGGCAATATCGAGGCCTGGGATCTCCGTTGCACCGGGCGGCGGCGGATAGAGTCCGCGGCGCTGCTGGATGTCCGGCCGGTTCACGCCGGCCGCCACCACACGCATCAGTACTTCGCCGCGCGCCAAAGTCGGCAAGGCCTCTTCGCCCAGCGACAGCACCTCGGGACCGCCAAAGCGGGTGATCCTGACCGCCCGCATGTCCGACGGAAGCGCTGTCATGATACGGCCTGCCGGCGAGCGGCAGCAGCCGCAACAGTGACCTCGCTCTCGCCGTCCGTCTTCGGCAGGACGCGCCATGTCAGCAACATCGCGAATGCGCTGGCGGCCAGCAGACCCAGGCTGAGGGCGGGCACCGACATCGCGGCAAGCGCACTGCCCGACAGGCCCGCGACCCACGGCATGAGATTCTGCGCAGCAAAGCCACCGAGACTGCCGATCGTGCTGATGGCTGCAATCGCCGCCGCCGCATGCGCTCCCTTGAAGATCTGCGACGGCAGATACCAGAAGCACGGAAACATCAGCGAGACGCACGGCGTGCCGACCGCGAGCGCCACATAACGCATCCAGTTCTCGGTCAGCAATGTCGAGGTGAAGAACGCCCCCATCCCGCACAGAGCGATCACCGCCATGCCGATCAGGACTGTGCGATGCTCGCGTAGATGGCGCGGGAGCCAGACAAGGACCGCGGCAGCCACAGCCCATGGCAGTGCATTCAAGACGCCGTTCTGCGTGCCGGTCGTGCCGAAGCCTTTGACGACCGTTGGCAACCAATAGATGATTCCGTAAAGCGACAGCGTGATCAGCGTGTAGACGAACGAAAACCACCACACCCTTGCATCGATCAGGACGCGGAGCGGATTGGTATGCATGGTGGTGGCGATTTCATCGCGGCCGAGCGCGTCTGCCAGCCGCGCCCTCTCCTCGGACGACAGGAAACCGGCCGTCTGCGGATTGTCGGGGAGATAGCGCATCACCAGCACGAATAGCAGGGCCGCAGGCGCTCCCGTGGCGATGAAGACCCACTGCCAACCGGCGAGACCAAGCATGCCGTCGAAATCCAGCAGGATGCCACCAAACAGCGAGCCAAACATATTGCCGAGCGGACTGCCGATGGTGAGAAGCGCCACGGCCTGCACGCGGTAGCGCTTGGGGAACCAGAGGGTGAGGTAGAAGATGATGCCCGGATACGCCCCTGCCTCGGCCACGCCGACCAGGAAGCGTACCGCCGCAAACATCGAGCCAGTCATGCTGAACCCCAGCAGCACCGTCAGCATGCCCCATGTCAGCAGGATACGCGCAAACCAGAGCCGCGCACCGAACCTGTGCGCGGCCAGCGCGCTCGGGATTTCGAAGAACGAATAGCCGATAAAGAACAGCGAGGACGCCAGTCCGTACACGGTCTCGGACATACCCAGGCTGCTGGCCATCTGCAGTTTGGCGTAGCCGACATTCGACCTGTCGATCACGGCCAGCATCATCATCGCCATCACAAGCGGCATGACCCGCCACATGATGCGATTCATCAAGGCTTCTTCGCTTTCGCGATCCACGTTCATGATTTCCTCGTCGATCTTGTTTGCCGACCTTCGCTGGTCGTTCTTGTCGGTCAGGATTCTATTGAGCGGCGCGCTTCGCCGGCAGATCGAGAAATGCCGCTGCGTTCTCGCTGATCAGTTTCTTGATCGAGGCATGCGGCATCTGAAGATCGAGCAGCATCTGCGTGACACTGCGGAAACCGTCCACCGGACGCTGCGAACCGAGCAGGCCCAAATCGGACGACAGAATGGTGCGGTCCACGCCTGCGATCTCAATGAGATGGGCCAGATCGTCCGCACTGAACTTCTTCGACTTGCCTTCGATGAACATGCAGATGGAATGTTCCATCGTCACACCGAGCGCGACCAACTGGCGAATATCGCTATCGGCAAAGCCGACCACATAGGTCGGATGATTGACCATCATCTTCTTGACGCCGCGGCGCTTGGCCTCATCGAACAGGACGTGCTGCTCCGAGACGTGAAGGTGGCCGCCAGCCAAGATGATATTGGCCTCCGCGATCAGATCGATGATCTTCTTGGTGTCATCGGTGAGCTTGCCGTTGGCGTCCAGCGCCGTGAGCGGGATCGGATCCAGCATCTTCTGGGATGTCTTCGGGAATGTCTTGGCCTGACCGCTGGCCTGAACGTTGATATGGTTTGCCGCCGAAAGCGTCGGCATCCAGACGATCTTGCCGCCGAGCTTGATCGCATGATCGACCGCGTGCGGATTGATGCCGCCAGACGCATTGTTCAGCGCCACGCCCGAATACAGGTGAACGCCGAACTGCGGAAACAGTTTTTCCAGAATAATGGCGTGCGCCATGCCAGGATAGAAGTGATCCTTGTATAGCACCGCGCGAAAACCCGCGGCGGCAGCATCCTGCATCTCCTCATAGTGATCAAGTATCCGCGGCATCGCGGCGGGCCCGCTGTGGCAGTGCAGATCAATCGCATCGACCAGCAGCTCCTCGACCTCCTTCGGACGCGAGAGCGGCGGGAGCGCGACAGTGTCAGGATATGAAACGGAATTCTCGGCCATGATGGCTGCCCTTCAGTGGATGCTGGTTCTGAGAAAATGGCGATCTGCCGATGAATGGCGGGGCCGCAGCCAGCACCTCATCGCGCGACACGCCCAGATCGGCCCGCGCGCGACAGATCGCGACAACACCTGACGTTTTCCGGACATGCCAGGTGAACCGACAGCCACGCGATACTGGTGCGGTGCGACGACGCCATTGGCGCCCTGACCTCTCCGCAAGACACGGCACTTCCTCCCACGACACGGTTGCGCTTCGGTGGCCTGAGCGGACACCGGCGCATTCTGTTGGGCGGATATTGCAACCGGCCGGGCCATTTGCCATACCTATTCGCCAGCGTTCCGCAGAGTGGAATCTTGGTATGGCCCCACGTTCACCGAAGGTCGAAGCGGCTGCACGCACGCTCATCCTGCTGGAAGAGTTGAACCGACATCGCGTCGCCTCTATCCAGATCCTTCATCTTGCGACAGGTCTGCCGAAATCGACCATCGTGCGGCTGATGAAATCGCTTTGCGCCATGGGCTATGTCGCGAACGATCGCAGGCAAGGTGGCTACACAGTTGCCTCGCGGGTTAAATCTTTGAGCAACGGCTTTCACGGTGACCCGCTGGTGGTCGAAGCCGCGCGACCGTGGGCGCTGTCCTTTACGTCACAGCATCAGTGGCCATTGGCGATCGGCGTCCTCGACCACACGTCCGTGGTCGTGCGCTTCAGCACCATTGCCGACAGTCCGGTGTCGCCGTTCCACGGAACGATCAACATGCATCTCAGCCTGCTGCGCCGCGCGTTAGGTCGTGCCTATCTGGCATTCTGCCCCATCGGGGAGCGCCTGATGTTGCTCGACCTTCTTTCACGATCGACGGATGACGAAGATCAACTCATCGGCGATCGCGCCCAGACATTGACGATGCTGAGATCAATCCGGAAGCAAGGCTACGCCGAGCGAGATCGCGCCGTCGACCCTCGCTCATCCGGGACGATCGCTATCCCGATCATGAGTGGAGACAAGGTGCTTGCGACCGTTGGGATGACTTATTTCATCTCTGCAATCGATCGACGTGAATTGCTCAAGACCTTCCTGCCCAGCCTTCAGACCTTGGCAGAGAACATCTCTCGAAGCGCAGCTGCCCTCAAGTGAATACGATCAATAGCAACCGCGATTTCCACGAAGGTCGCTAGACCCGATGATCGTGGCGCCACGTCAAATACCGGCCAGATCAAATAGGTCAAATTTGCATCTCGACGTCGGCTCTGCGCCAGAAGCGGCCATTTCCGCTCGAACATTATCTGTTCGCTATAACGGGCCATTGCCGAAACCTCCGCGAATTGGTCGCACCGGTCACCATCGCGTTGGCCGATTGTTCGATGTCGACCGCATGGGGGACGACGCAGCCCGTAAAATTCTTATATGGTCGCTGGCAAAATGCTTTTCCTTTGTATGCCGACCCAGAATTACTACGAGAAGAAAACCGCAGTCAGAGGTCCATTTGATTGGAACTCGATCGAACGGCACCTATAAATGGTGTTCTTTGTGAGTCGTTTGCGGTCGATGCTAGCTTATCGTTGCTAAATATAGACTAGAATCGAAATAGTCCGTGGCCGGCGTCGCCGTTGTGACGCCAGATTCCGCCACGAAGAAATCGCTGACTTGCTGCAGCCATTTTGTAACCGTTCCGTCGGCATAAAGCCGTTTCCATTCCCGCGACGAGAACATCTTTTGCGCCTTAAGCGCCTCTGCGATGTCGGCAATCGAGGCGTTCTGATAGTGCCGCTGCTGGAGAGACTCCGCTGCGGCCTTGGGATTCCGCACCATGTGGTCGTTCGCCGCTGCCCAGCCTCGGATGATTCGCTGCAAGACGTCTCTGTTGGCGGCATAATACTCATGCCGCGCGACCCAGCCGCCAACTACTGCCGACTGCGGATAGAAGGCGGACGCATCCACCAGCTTGATGGCATCCGGCAGCTTGTCGCGGACGCTGAGGTTAAACGGCACCCACAACGCGACGGCAGGCACCTCTCCGGCAATGAACGCGCCCACGGCTTGCGACATGCTGCTATTGATCACCTGAACATCGGCGAGGCCAAGGCCGTTGGCGCGCAAGGCACGGTCGAGAAAGATATGCGCCGTGGTCTTCGTCGTTGTCGCGATGCGCTTGCCGCGGAGATCGGCGAAGGATTTGACCCCGCGGTCCGGGCGAACCCAGAGCTGCGCGGTGGCGATCTCGATATCGTTGATCAGAAAGCCGCGACCGGCGCCGAGCGCGAGATAGTTCGAAATCACTCCGCCAGCCGACAGCACGTCCACCTCCCCGCGCGCCATGGCCTCGAACACTTCCGGCCCGGTGTTGCGCTCGACGAGCTCAAAATCGATACCCTGCTTGTCGAACGAGCCAAGATCGAGGCCGGTGAAGATCTGGCCGTCGACGGCGACGACATGGAGGTATCCCAGCCGGACGCGTGTGCGCGCTTGCGCGATCGCAGGAGCGGCAAAAGCGGCGCCTGCCGCAAGCCCACCGGCCAGAACCTGACGCCTGTTGAAAGGACGGAGCAGGCGCGTCATTGCATCGCTCCGCGAGCAACACGGCGCGGCGCTTGCAACTCCACGCGAAGCCGTTCCGCATGGTATTGCGCAACGCCGTCGTCGGGATACTGGGCAAGAAAGTCGGTGACCGCCACGAGTGCCACTGCCGGCTGATCCCGCCGGATCGCAGCGTAGACGATTTCCCAGCGCTGGCAGAAGGCATGCTCCGCAGCTCCATCCGCTTCGCAACGCAGTTCAAAGATCCGTACGTCCTCCGCAAAGCCCTTCGGCTTGATCTCGTCGATGCTGCGGAAAGCAAAGCGTCCTTCGACGCGCTCCTTCACGGCGGCGCTGACCAACACCTGCGTCCCGTAATTTTTGTTGAGCCCTTCCAGGCGCGCGGCGAGGTTAACGGTCGCGCCGAGCGCAGTGTAGTTCATGCGGTCGGAGGAGCCGACATTGCCGACGACGGCATCGCCTGCATGCAGGCCAAAGCGGGTGCCATAGGCGGGCCACCCGGCGCCGCGGAACTGTTCGTTCAGCTCGCTGTTGCGTTTGACGCAGGCGAGCACGGCCTCGCAGGCATGGACGACATGATCGGGGTCATCATCGGGCGCGTTCCAGAATGCCATCACGGCATCGCCAATAAATTTATCGATCGTGCCGTGATGTTTCATGATAACCTCGGACAGCGCTGCGAAATAGCGCGACGTAAAGATCATGACCTCGGAAGGATCCGCTTTTTCCGTTTTGGCAGTGAAATCGGCGACATCGGTGAAGAGCACGGTGACTTCCCGCCGCGCTCCTCCGAGCTCGATCGATGCTCCGGACTCAATCAGCTGCCGCACGATCGGCCGCGGGACGAAGTTTGAAAAATTGCGAATCGCCGTTCGCATCGTGAATACCGACAGGCCGAGGTCGTTGATCTCATCGATAACCGAATGCAGGCGCGGGCGATCCGCGAGCCGAAAATGCTGGATCTCGTCAGTTTGCTGGGCGAGGTTTCGTAGCGACCGCGCGAGCATGGAGCCAAGCCAGATCGCCAGCGGCAGCATGCCGAGCACAAAAGCAAGAGCCAGCGCAAACAAGCCGCGGCGCTCCGAAATAATCTTTGCGAAAAACTCGTCGAGCGGCGCGATCACGGCGAGCTTGATACCGGCATTGCCCGCTGTCTCGATGCCGTGGAAGGCGGCGACATAGGTTCGTCCGGCATCGTCCGCAAAAAACTGCTGAGACGCACCGCCCTTTCGCCACGTCTCAACCGCCTGCGAAAGACCGGGCAGCCTGATCGCGCTCATTGGCGGCAGCTCGTTGCCGCGCTCGGGAATTTCGTCCATCAACCGGTTCATCTCGGGATGCGCAACGATCCGCGCCGAATCATTGAATAAAAATGCAACCCCGGAGTCACCGAGCCTTTGCTCGTCCAGCATCACCTCAAGGCGATTGAGCAGAAGATCGGCGGCCACTACGCCGCGGCGCCCCTCCTTCAGCGCTGTGCGCAAAGTATAACCAGGCTGGCCGGTCGCAAAGAACACATACGGCCCGGTCAGCAGTGTCTTCTCATCCTTGAAGGCCTCGACGTACCAGGGCCGCTGACGAGGATCATAGGTCGCGGGGCCCTTGGTTTCGGCCACCTGGATCAGATTATCCGAAAGAAAGATGGTCACGGGCGACTGTGATGCGTTGCCGGTGCGTGAAATGATGACCACGCGGAAGGCGGCATCCTCATCCACGCCGAGGCTTGCACGGAAAGCCGGCTTGGCCCGGTCGATCACATCCATTTCAAGAAATGAGCCGTCCTCATAGCCGACATAGAGATTGAATATCTGCGGATTGTTGCGCAGCATCGAGGCCATCAGGCCGTAGAGCCGCGAATTGTCCTCGATTTCCGCTGACTGGATGGACGGAAGGCCGGCGAGAATTTCGAGGCTGTCGCGCACGTTGCGGAATTTTGAATCGATCCGGTCGGCACCGAGCTGCGCCACCTTGTCGATGAAGGTGCTTGCTGCTGTCTGCGTGATCAGGGAGACACGGCTGAAGCTGAGATAGACCAGCGTCAATCCGACAAACAGCACCACCGCCACGAACAGCGTGACGATGGATGTGCGAAACCCGATACGAAGTGGGCGCCGCTCTGCTGGACGCTTAATGGTCATCGCGGGACTCAAAGTGGATTGACATAGTTCAGGATCGCAATCTGCCTCAAGAGCACCTTGCGGATAATATGGGTTGCCTTGACGTGCTCGGTGAAGATGGCGGCCTCGCCGGCACTTCCCGCCGGCAACTGCGCTGCAATCCCGGCGTCGTCGAGCTTCACACGGGCGACGAAAGGCGCGGACTGCACTGCCTTCGGCATCACGGCAACGCCCGACGTCTGAGTCTGCCCTGTGGCGACAGCTTGCAGGATACTTTCCACCCGCCCCGTATAGATCTTGCCCGGGAGAAACTTGAACGTCACTTCGACCGACTGCCCGACTCGCAGGTACCTCGCATCGTTCTGCGCGATCTCGACGCCGACAATCGTATCCGACGTGTCGATGAAGGCCATCACCGGCGTCAGAGGAAGATTTGCCACTCGCGCGCCCTTGCGCAGCGCGAGATTGGTCACATATCCATCGGCCGGTGCGCGCACGATGGTCTTGTCCAGATTCCACCGCGCGCTATCGCGCTGTGCACTCAGCTGATCGACCTCCGATTGCCGCTGCTCAACATCGAAGCCGCGGCCGGAATCGCGCTCGAACAGCTGCGTCATCTGGGCAAGGCGCATATCCGACAATTTCAGTTGCGCCTCGATCGCCTTGACCTGGGCTTCGTAGGGCACCGGGTCGATCCTGAACAGCACATCACCTGCTTTGAGCGGGGTGTTGGCGGCGACCGGAACATCGATCACCTCACCGGCGACGTCCGGGACGATGGAGACCGAGTGGCGGACCACCAGTGCGGGCCCCTGCGGCGCGCCCCATCCCATCGGAATGAACAGCAACAGGTTCAAAAGCAGAAGGACAATGAAAGGAGAGCATTTCCAGAAGAGGTTGAAACGAACAATACCAGTTCGCACAAGAACGAACAGCAGAACCAGATAAACCGCCATGATCGCGATCATCATGATTGCTGCTCCCTCTTGCTGGAGACAGGGACATCGACGTAAGCCCAGATGAGCGCGACCGGC
This sequence comes from Tardiphaga sp. 813_E8_N1_3, assembly GCF_051811025.1. Classification (NCBI taxonomy): domain Bacteria; kingdom Pseudomonadati; phylum Pseudomonadota; class Alphaproteobacteria; order Hyphomicrobiales; family Nitrobacteraceae; genus Tardiphaga; species Tardiphaga sp. 813_E8_N1_3. Next base: position 993,042 of record NZ_JBPWQE010000001.1, on the reverse strand, counting down.
CAGAGCGCGAAGCCGCAGATCAGGGTCACCCAGCCCGCGACCGTCACTGCCTCCGCCTGCGGATGACCGCGGGTTTTCGCGATGTGCCCGGGCAGCCAGCCGGCGATACAGAATACGCCGATAATGCAGGTAGCGAGGATGATCAAAACGATCCAGGCGAAGATGTCGAATCCGCTCATCCAGGCCTCCTTAATTGACCGCTTGCGCCTCCGGGAATTTCCATTTTCCGGTGAGGATTTCGGCGCGCGGACGATAGAGCCGCACGGTGTAGTTCCAGCCCTTCATGGTCGGCAGGCAGTTTGGGATTTTGCCGTCACAGCCGCCGAACTGGATGCTCACCGAACCATCGGCATTCTTTTTCGAAGTAAGATTGTTGAGCGAATAGGCGTTGTACGGGTTTTTCTCGTAGTAGCCGGCAGCATTGTAGAGACTGACCGACCAGAACGCATCGACCGGCACGTCCTTAACGTTGAGTTTGTAGATCGTGTTGCCGTCATTCTTCGATGGCGAGAAGCTGAGATAGGTCGCGTCCTTGTCGGGATTGCCTCCCCAGCCCGCCGACGTGCCGATCAAATGCCTGACAGGGTCGACCTGCCCTTTGGTGCCGAAGGCATGCGAGAAGCCGCCTGCATATTTCGCCAGCACCAGAAGCGCGTCGTGGATATCTTTCCGGGCCGCCTGATCCCAATTCGGAAGATCGAGCTTCCCTTCGCCTTTCTGGCTCGCCTTGATCGCGTCCTGAAGATCGTGAACCTGCTTGAGGTCCGCGGGATTGTTCGGATCGACGAGCGTACGGACACCGGCCACGACGTACCGCGTGCCGACATTTTCCTTTGTCAGCTTGTATGATCCGGCACCGTAATAGACAGCCGGAACATAGTGGTCCTCGTTAATAATCTGCAGCGACATAAAGCGCTTGCCCGCGTTCGGCATCGTGACGGTTACAGGCCCCGCGTCGAGGTCGAATACGGCAAAGGAATAGAGTGTGTCGCGGTTGAGACGAATGACCGTCTGATCATCGATGCTCGCCGGCTCGCGGTTATGCTTGAACTTTCCCAACTTGCCGTCCTTGAGAAGATTACCGATATAGGCATCGGACTCGGCACGGGCAAAATTATCCAGAGTGACAGGCACGGTGCCGCCCGCTGGTGCTTGAGCCTGCGCGGCGACGACTTCGGCGCACACCAATCCTGAAACAAAAAGAGTGATAAGTGTCTTCATGACGAAAATTCCTTTCGTGTTCAGTTCACAGCCTGCAATAGCGAAGTCGCCTGCAACTTCCGCCTTCTCTCACATCACCGCTTGACCAGCGACGGCGGGTAATACGTGCCGTTCGCCACGCCTTCCGTCGGGCGATAGAACCGGAACGTGAGGCGGTACTTCTGCCCTTTCGGCGTCGGCAGCCAATTGCCGTCGGGCGCATCGGCAGGCTTCTGATCGGCGAAATAGAGCGTTAGCGAACCGTCCGCGCCGTAGTGCAGCTTCGACTGGTTGTTGATCAGAAACCGGTTGATTGGATTCGGCAGCACGCGGAACCGGTGGCCGTCCACGGCGATCACCGACCAGAAGAACGTCGCATACTGAGCTGGCAGTCCATCCTTCGGAAAGGTCAGCGTATAGACGTTGTCACCACTGATCTCGTCTCCGGCCTGATCGAGGCTTCCCCGATAGTAAAGAACTTCCGGCTTGATATTGGCCCAGATGCCCCCGTTGTTGACCAATGTCCGCGCCAGATAATCGAGGCCGTATTCTCCAACGACACCGGGACGCGCCCAACCATTCTGCACAGTTCCGTGGCCGATGATGGCACCGGCCTTACCCAAATCGGCGAAGGCGCGGGTGCGAATTAGTTGATCCACACGCGCGCGCTCGGCAGGGTCCTTGACGCCTTTGGCGATGGCACGGGCTTTCTCGCTTAGCGCTTCCAGCCCGACGCTGAGGTCCTTCTCGCTGTCGAGTGCGATATCGGCGGCCTCGAAAGCTTCGACGCCCGGCAATATCTCAAGCTCGAATATCGGCGTCTTGGGAATATCCGGGAGTTTCGGCGTGCCTGTTGCCCGGAACTTGAACTGATGTTGCAAGGCGATTGCCGCATCCGGATCGGAGCCAAGCTCGACCCGGGCAAGCACGCGAGAATATTTCACGGGCAGATCGATGCGCGTCGCTTCGGCAGAGATCGCAACGTTCGCGCCCCTGAGGCACATGGCAAACTCCCCGAACGGCCGCTTGGGGAAGAGGCGCTCGTTGATGTTGGCTATCGTCTCGCCCCAGCCATTGAGGAAGTGGACCGTGTAGTAGCGTCCCTCGACCCTGGGAACGCTGACGATGGTGCAACTGCCGTCGTCGACCGCGACCCAGGCTTCGGAGTAGGCAACATCAAGATTGGGGTTGGGCCAATCCACGGCGCCGGGCTTGCGATGCACCAGCTCGTTCCATTTAAATCCCTCCTGGAAATCGAGTTGCTGCTGACGTGTGACCAATAGCCGGCCAAGAAGATAGACATACGCGTCACTGATATCCTGATCCGGGATGCGGGCGGATTGCGGTTGGGCGTTCGCCGCCCATGCCGTCGTCAAAAGCAGAGCGAATGCTGCGCAAACAAATCTGATCATGACCCGCTCCCATTCATGCCTATGAAAACTGTCAGCGCTCGAACGCAAAAACCTTTTTCCAGTCCTGCTTCATATCCACGACGGTCCAGCCTTTTGCCTTCGCCTCTTCCCATGCCTTGTCGAGCTGCCCGATCTTCGACGGCCGGTCATAGGCATATTCGCGCGCGGCATCGGTGTGGTGCACGATGCCGGCATAGCGGGGGCCACTTCCCGCTATGGTCCATTGCAACATCTGATGGTCCCCGTCGGAATTGCCGAAGGCGAGGATCGGACGGCGGCCGATGATCATGTTGATGCCGGCAGGTTTCCCCGGCCCATCATCGATGAATTGCACCTTGGCCGTCTTCAGCAGCGATGGCTTGCCCGCGGCGTCGAGCTGATATTTCGTGACGCCGGTCGAGCCGACCACCTGCTCGGGCGGAATGCCGTAGGCCTTTTCGGCCCATACCCGCATGAACTCGACGCCGCCGCCGGACACGATGAACGTCTTGAAGCCATTGGCGCGGAGGTAGGCCAGCAGTTCGACCATCGGCTGATAGATCAGCTCGTTATACGGCCGGTTGAAACGCGGATGTTTTGCGGTTGCGAGCCAGTCGGCGACGGACTTTGCGAAAGCATCCGTGGTCATGCCACTATGCGCCGCGGCCACCAGCGTCAGCAGGCCCTTCTCGCCCTGTTCCGCCAGCGCCTTCCTGTCGCCGGCAAGAAACGCCTTGAACGGCTGCTGCTGCTTCCATTCGGGATGCTGCGCCGCCATCGCCTTGACGCGGTCGAGCGCAAAGGCGGCCTGGAAATAGACCGGTTGCTCGCACCACAGCGTGCCGTCATTGTCGAAGACTGCGATGCGTTCGGCGGGTTGCACGAAATCCGCGCCGCCCTGCGTGGTCACTTTTGCGACAAAATCGGTGATGGATTTCTTCGCGGCGGCATCGTTCCATGAAGGCAGCGGATCGCTTTGTGAAACAGCGCGCTGGCTCAAGAACACGCAAAGTAAACTGGCGATAAGCGAAGCCGAGACGCAGCGACGAAAGAAACAATCTATTTTCCCGGTCATCGATAGACCTCACTCGATCGAAATTTGTCAAAGCAGGGAGCCAGCCGGCACAACACCAACTGGCGCCCCGTTGCTGCATCTACTTCTCGATGCCGCGAGCCTTGAACGACTGGTCGATCGCCTTGTTGACCTCCTTGCGCACCCCCTCGACATTAAAGCTCGCGGGACGCTGGCTGGGCGGATATTCCGCGAATGTCTGCAGGAAGGCAGCGGCCTTCAGTTGCCCCTTGACCATGAGGTAATCGTTCTTCGCGAGCCAGTCATAGTATTGATCCGATACCACGTCGGCGCGTTCATAAGGATCCATCCGAAGATTGTAGAGCTTTGGCACACGCAAGGTCGCGAAGGGATTCGCCCAGACCACGAAGCCGCCCGGCATACGCTGCTCGGAGAAAACCACCTTCCAGTCGTCATAACGCATCGCGACGAGGTCGCCGTCGTCGTTGAAGTAATAGAACTCGTTACGCGCACTCTTTGGCGACTTCCCTGTCAGGTAATCGAGCTGGTTGAAGCCATCGAGATAGTTCTTGAAGGTGGTGGGATTGCCAGCCGGCTGCCATCCTTTGAGCAGTCGATCCTTGACGTCGGTGTCGCCGGCAGCCGCGAGCAGCGTCGGGAACCAATCGAGACCAGAAACTATCCCAGTCGAAACCTCACCGGCCTTGATTTTCCCAGGCCAACGAACCATCGCTGGGACGCGGAATGCGCCTTCCCAGTTGGTATCTTTCTCGCTACGAAACGGCGTCGTTGCGGCATCGGGCCATGACCATTGGTTAGGGCCGTTATCGGTCGTGTAGACGACAATGGTATTGTCGGCGATGCCGAGATCGTCGATGGCCTTCAGGAGTTTTCCGACGTCGCCGTCATGCTCAAGCATGCCATCGGCGTACTCATTCCCGACCATGCCGCTCTGTCCACGCATCGACTCCCGTACATGCGTGAAGGCATGCATTCGTGTTGCATTCATCCAGGTGAAGAACGGTTTGTTGGCTTTAACTTGCCGCGTCATGAAATCGACCGCGGCGTCTGACGTCTCGTCGTCAATCGTCTCCATCCGCTTCCTGGTCAGCGGCCCTGTGTCCTCGATCTTGCCGTCGGCATAGCTGCGGATCACGCCGCGCGGATGATATGCCTTAAGGAAAGCCGGATCATCCTTTGGCCAATAAGGTCGCTCCGGCTCCTCCTCCGCATTGAGATGATATAAATTGCCGAAGAACTCATCGAAACCGTGGTTGGTCGGGAGATACTCGTCGCGGTCGCCGAGGTGATTCTTGCCGAACTGTCCCGTCGCATAACCCAGCGGCTTGAGCGCCTGGGCAATCGTGATATCCCCCTTCTGGAGGCCAACAGGAGCACCGGGTGCGCCGACCTTGGAGAGGCCGGTACGGAGGCAGGATTGCCCCGTGATGAAGGTCGACCGGCCCGCCGTGCAGCTGTTCTCCGCATAGTAATCGGTGAACATCATGCCTTCCCTGGCAAGGCGATCGATATTCGGCGTCTTGTAGCCCACCACTCCGAACGAATAAGCACTGATGTTGGTCTGGCCTACGTCGTCACCGAAGATGACGAGGATGTTCGGCTTGCGTCCGGACGGCACTGCCGGTGCAGTAGCCGGCGCGGCTTTCTGCGTTTGAGCCTCTGCGGCCGGCGTCATCGCCGCCATTGCCACCAGCGTCGATGAGCCCAGCAGAATATTCCGGCGGCTGAAAGCGTGATTGACGGCCTTGTTCGATGCAGCTTCGGCTTTGTCCTGGTCTTTCGCACTGCTCGTCATTGCACTCTCCGTTCTTCCCAAAGAAGTTGAAGGTCATTGCGTAGCGAGTTTCCTTGTCACACAGCGGAATCCGACATGGCTGGTCGACGTGTCGACCGGTTCAGCGTGTCGGGCAGCCGGGCGATAACGGCGACAATAATTTGGCGCGCAGAGATGCGATCCGCCTTTGAGCACCTTGCGTGGAATTCTGATGTTCGGCTGGCAGGTATCGTAACTTTGGTCTTCACGGCCGCCGCGCGGGTTTTCAGGAATGCAGCACGCCTTTGGCGCATCAGCCTCATGCTTCGGTGAGTACCAATCGCTGGTCCATTCCCAGACGTTGCCGATCATGTCGTGGACGCCGTAGCCGTTCGGCGGAAACGCCGTCACAGGCGACGTGCGCTCAAAGCCATCCTGACCAAGATTCTCCCGCGGAAATTCGCCCTGCCAGGTATTGGCCATATGCGCACCGCCCGGCGTGAACTCGTCGCCCCATGCGAACTCCGTACCATCGAAGCCGCCGCGCGCGGCGAACTCCCATTCTGCTTCGGTCGGCAACTTCTTGTCGGCCCATCTTGCGTAAGCGAGCGCATCCGAATACGAAACGTGCACGACAGGGTGATTGTCGTGCACGTTGATGTTGGTCTTGGGGCCATAGGGGTGCCGCCAATCGGCCCCCTTCATGAAGGACCACCATTCGGCCCAATTGCGCAGATCGACCGGCTGGCGCGGCGGGGTGAACACCAGCGAACCCGCATAGAGCATGTGAGGCATCGCACCGGGATAGTCCTTCGGATCTGGCGGAACCTCGGCGAGCGTCACATGCCCCGTGGCTTTCATGAACTGCTTGAACTGCCGGTTGGTGACAGGCGTTTTGTCGATCCAGAAGCCATCAACGGTCACGCGATGACTTGGCGCTTCCTCTGGATAATGATGATCCGATCCCATGCGGAAGGTCCCGCCCGGAATCCACATCATACCGTCCATTCGCAGATCGTCCGCTGATTGATCGCTTCGCTCGTTGTCAGCCCGCAACATCGTCATGCATTCCCACCAACCATCGACTATTGGCAAACGCCTCAGAATCCCTGTCTCCGGCTTGGGTCGGTGTAGTACCAGCAGTAGCCGGGCGCTGGCGGGGACTCCGCCCACGCGGCCGCCGTCGCCGCTGTTAGGAAACTGATGGCAGCACCAGCCGGGATCGCGCCACCGGGCGGCCACCTGTACCACCCGGGGCGCACCCAGCGACCAGTCCGAACGGCCGGGCGAACAACCGTTAATCTGCGCACAACAATACCGCCGCGCGAACCAACGACGGCTCGGCCTCTGCGCATAACCACGACCGAGACAACCGCTGACGTGTCGGGACGTGTAGTTTGTGCAATGCGCCATGACCGGGCACGGCGGCGGGTCGCCGGCATTTGTTGAACCGCGACGAAGAGGCCCGCCGCGATGACAATCGCAGCATTCCGCCGAAGCCTTGAATCGTCGAAGGTCATGGTGTCTGTCCCTTCTTGTTTCAACGCAATCAAATTTTAGCAAAAGCAAACTGTAGCCGCGTCGGGTGATAACGCAGTTCACTTGATGGCCAGCGAGGAGCACACTAGGCGCAGGATCTGAAATTGGGATGTGCAGTTTGTGCCAAAGTTCTCGATTGCGCCGTCAGGATTAAGGGAACACTCGTCACGGCTCGCAATTTGCGTAAAAGGCAGCACGAGTTCCTACGCCTGGCTTTTGAGGTTGGTGTCCCGCAAAAATTCCGCTTAGATTGCAGGCGGCCATACTCTCGGTCGCACGTCGATTCCTTTGAGCGGAGATAACGATGCGATACGCTTCTCGTTTCATCGGCGTCGCGGCAACGCTATTTCTCGGTGTTGCGAGCGGGTCAGCAGATGCAGCGGAAGGCGGGTTCGGTGTTTATCTACTCGGCGCGCGCGGTCCCGGCGCCGGCTTCACTCCGCCGCCCGGCGTCTATTTCCAGGACGACACGTATTTTTATTCGGGAAAGATCGGCGGCGGCCGCTCGCTTCCAACCGGCGGTTTGCTCGTTGCAAATGTGAGCGCCCAAAGCTGGTTCAATCTCCCGACGACATTGTGGGTAACGCCCGTAAAAATTCTGGATGGCGATCTCGCGTTCTCGGCGACCATGCCGACTTTTGGCGCGCCGCGCGTCAATGCCAGCCTGCTGGTCAATTCTCCCCGCCTCGGACCTATTGGTCTCAACGTGACCGATGACAAGACCAACCTGAGCGATTTCCAGCTCGGCTCATTCTTGGGATGGCACTCAGGAAATTTTCACTGGCAACTCGGTGTCAGCGGCATCATTCCATCCGGAAGCTATGTCCCTGGGCAATTGTCCAATGCGTCGTTGAACCGGCCGGCGGTGGATGTCTTCGGCACGCTGACGTGGCTCGACCCGAAAATCGGTGTTGATCTATCCATGGCCATGGGAGTCACGTTCAATCAGGCCAACCGGGCAACGGATTACAAGAGCGGCGATGAATTCCATCTCGAATGGGCCGCGTCGAAGTACATCACCAAGGAATTCACCGTCGGTCTCGTTGGCTACTACTATCAGCAATTGACTGCCGACAGCGGTACGGGCGCGAGCCTCGGGGCCTTTGAAGGCCGTGTCATCGCACTCGGCGGAACAGTCGGCTACACGTTTGAAGTCGGAAAGTTGCCGGTCTCGACGCGCATCAAGGTCTATCGAGAGTTCGATGTGCAAAATCGCATGGAGGGAACCGCAGGCTATTTCACCGTCTCGCTTCCCATCAGCGTCGATTCATCGGCGAAGCCTATGCCGTCAGCGATCAAGGCCAAGTTCTAAGCGGGTCTTGGGTGCTTCACCCTGTTGCTGTCCTATTGAAAGGGACGACACGATGAGTGAGCTTTCGGTGACAACCGCCCGCGTGAATGACTTCGAGGGTTTTCGCGAAGCAGTTCACGGCTCCCACGTGGACGTGATGCAACTTGAGCGCGGCAAGCTAAGTGGTTCTCTGACCCACGTCGGAATCGGGAATTTCTCTCTCAGCATTGGATCATTCTCAGCCGGAATTCGAACGCAGCGGACGTCGAAGGAGCAAAAACTCATCATCGGAATGCTGCTGGGATCCAGCAATCGCGTAACGCACTGGTCGTACGACATGCAGCCCGGCGACGTTCTGGTTATTCCGCCGAGCATCGACCATGACGGCAGGTTCTTTGGCGCCTCCTCCTACGCCGCCATTCGTCTGGATTTGACGGACGTCGCCAGCATCTTCGGCGGCGCAACAGATTTGGCCGATCCCGCGACATGGAGTGTAAAGAACCACTACAAGGCCGATCCACGCCTCGGCGCGATTGCAATTTATAGATTGCGCAAGATCGCCTCGCGCCTCGCGGATTCGACTGGCGACTTGCCTAATCAGTCGGCCGATTTCTGGAGACGATCAATCACGGATGCCATGATGGCAACTGTCCTGCATTCACTGCCGTCTGACACTGCAAGGCTACACATGTCCGCTACCGCGCTGGTCCGGAACGTCGAAAACTACATTGATACGGCGGGCACGAGGCCAATACACATCTCGGAGATTTGCACCGAGTTCGCTGTATCTCGTCGAAGCCTTCATCGTGCATTTGATGAGGTTCTGGGTATGGGACCGGTGACGTTCCTGCGCCACAAGCGCTTGTGCGACATTCATTCCATCCTGCGAGAAAGCGATTCGACGCAAACCACAGTGGCCAAAGTCGCAATCGAACATGGATTTATCGAATTGGGGCGTTTTGCCTACTACTACCACACGCTTTTCGGAGAGCATCCGTCGAAGACGCTCGGCGCCTCTACCACCACCCGATCACTCGCTGTTGCATGATATTAACTTCGAGCAAACCCATAGACTCGGGAGTTTTCTTCACAACGCTATCGGGAGCGTGGAGTAATACCGCATCCACGCTATGAACATGGCGAAACGTCATCGACCCTCGCCTATGATATACTTAAATTACTATCGCAGGCTCCGGGAAACCGGAAACGTTCGCAGCATCGCGATATTCAGAAAAGGCAGATGCGGCGACTGCCGCGTGATCGCCTTGCAGCGCGAGACACCAAACGGGGGCGATCTAGAATTAGCGCAGAATGAATTCACGCCCGTGAATATTAGCTTGGCGTTGCGCTTTTCGGTGAAAATATCAGCATTCGTCACTTCACGTTCCATCTGTGGCGCTTTGACGCAACGCGAAGCCGAACGACTAATCGCATGCTGCGAGGCTCATGACGAGACCCCCGGCAAGACTCTGATCGAATACTGATCTCGACCGGTTCCCGCGACGGCACGGAAAGGAGAAGATCGTCTGCGCCAGACTACTGGCAAATACTTGCCTGGAAGCAACGGCCCACATCGGCATGGAGCTTGGCTATCACGTCACCTATGTCTGTGACGGCACCGCCGTCTGTTCCCACGAAGCGATGCATGCAGACGTGCATATCGATGCGCCGACGTAGGCGCATGAGATCGTGACCACCGACGAACTTGTTGCCGCCATCAGGAGCACCGCAGCGGCCGCCTGATCGACTGCATCATGGATCCTCCCCGTGACGACCCGTCGTGTTCCGTCGCCGTCCAAGCCGGCGACAGGTTTTTTCCGGCATTCGGCCTGCTTGTAGATGCGCTTAAGTATCGCTCGAAAGCCGCCCGCTCAGATGTGCGCTGACAGGGCCTGCGCCACGTTCGCGAATGCGGGTCCCACTTGTTGGTCAAAGTCTCCGCCGACATCGCGAAGGTCCTCGTAACGCAATTGATGGACATTCTGGTGCGGCCGTCCCGGGACACGAAGGGAGCCGCGATGCCGCGTATGTTTCGTTGCCACGCAGTGTCCACTAAACAGAACCCGCACTCCGCCCTCGCGTACGGCGGCCTCGATGGCGGCCTTCACGTTAGGTGCGCATGAAGAGGTCAGCGCCTCTAGCTAAGGCCGGACCGTCGTGATCCCGACGATCTTGTCTTCGTTTATAGCGACCTGCTCCGTGAATGCTCGGCCGCTCCGGTTGCCACAGCCAGTGTAGCCGCCGACGGATCTCGCTAGCGCAAACTAGGCCGGCTCGACCTTGAACATGCAGTGGTCGTGCTCGCCTTCCGCTTCGCAATAGACTTCCTGAGCACGAAGGGTCATCTTACGACCAGCGCTTGCCGCAACGTACTCGAGCGAGCCTTCGAGCCAGGATGCAAACATGTAGCAGACCTTGCGCCCGCTATTGCGACGCTCGTCATCGACCATCGCCGAATAGCGCAGACGCACAGTCGCAGTCCCCTCATCCGGCGACACGTCGAGCACGTCGAACTGGCCCCATCCGCGCTGCGTGATGCGGCGCATATAGTGACGGAACACATCAACGCCGGACATGCCGTGGAATTCGGCTTCCTTCTCACACCAGTAATAGGCCGAGCGATGGCCGGCCGGCCGCAGAATGCGCTCTAGCTCTGCAGCTCCCACCGCCGCCTCGATGGCGAAGTGGTTGTTCATGTAAAAATGCTGCGGCACCAGGATCATGTTCGTCGCATCGACCGACCAGCGCCCAGTTTGGTCATCGACATTGATGTCAACCTGCGGCTTCCCCATCTCAGGCCCCCCAGACGGTCTTCAGGAGATTGACCCAGTTTTTGCCAATGACGGCCTCGATGCGCGATGCCTTCCAGCCGCGCTTTTCCATGGCCGCGGTGAGGTTCGGCCATTCGCCGATGGTCTTGATGCCTTCGGGATTGATGACGTCGCCGAAATTGGTGAGGCGGCGGCCATAGCCCTTGTCGTGGGTGATCCAGTCGAAGAATTCCTGGCCATAGCCCTGGGTGAAGTCGGTGCCAATGCCGACGCTGTTCTCGCCGCAAATATCGATGACATATTCGATCGCCTCGACATAATCGTCCACCGTCGATGCCGGACCGCGCTTCAGGAAAGGCGGGAACATGGTGACGCCGACAAAGCCGCCGCGATCGACGATGAAGCGCAGCTGCTCGTCCGACTTGTTGCGCGGGTGCTCCTTCATGCCGGCCGGCAGGCAGTGCGAATAGGCAACCGGCTGCTTGGAGGCGAGGATGACGTCTTCACTGGTCTTCGATCCGACATGCGACAGGTCGCAGAGGATGCCGAGGCGGTTCATCTCGGCAACGACCTCGCGACCGAAGTCGGACAGGCCACCGTCCTTCGACTCGTAGCAGCCGGTGCCGACCAGGTTCTGCGTGTTATAGGCCATCTGGATGATACCGACGCCGAGTTCCTTGAACAGACCGAGATAGCCGATCTGATCTTCGATACCGGTGACATTCTGCCAGCCCAGGATGATGCCGGTCTTGCCTTCTTCCTTGGCCTTGAGGATGTCAGCGGTGGTGTAGACCTGCTTGAGGATGTCGCTGTTCTCGGCGAACCAGCGCTTCCACTTGACCACGTTGCGCATGGTAGCTTCGAAGCCCTCCCAGACGCAGCAGGTGCAGTTCGCGGCCGTTAGTCCGCCCTTGCGCATGTCCTCGAAGACCGGACGCCCGAAATCCGAGATGATCAATCCATCGACGACGATGGCGCTTTCATGGATGGTTGAGGACATGACGTTTCCTTTCAGATGATAGTCTGACTTTTCGTTGTGATGCGGCAGCCATATCAGCTAGCGCGCGACGTTCTTTCTGATCAGTGCGCCCCACCAAAGTAGGCGCTTTGGACTTCCTCGTTCTTTGCCAGCATCTCGGAGTCGCCCTGGACGATAATCTTGCCCTGCGACAGCACATAGCCGTAATGGGCAATCGCAAGGGTCTGGTTGACGTTCTGCTCGACCAGGAGAACCGTCACGCCGGTTTCGTTGAGCCGGCGCACGATGTTGAAGTTCTCCTGTACGAAGAGCGGAGACAGGCCCAACGACGGCTCGTCGATGATCAGAAGCTTGGGATCCGTCATCATTCCGCGCCCGATCGACACCATCGCCTGCTCGCCGCCGGACATGGTGCCGGCAAGCTGCTTGGCGCGCTCTTTCAGGCGCGGAAACACCTCATAGACCTTGCTGAGGCGCGCTTTGACCGTTTTCTCCGCATGGACGAGATAGGCGCCGACCCGAAGATTCTCTTCGACCGTCATCTTCGCGAAGATCCGGCGCCCTTCGGGAATGCACGCAATCCCCAAACCGACGATCTCATGCGTGGCCATCTGATCGAGCGTCTTGCCTTCGAATGCGATGGAGCCAGCGCGCGGCGGCGTCAGCCGCAGAATCGAGCGGATCAGCGTCGATTTTCCGGCGCCATTGGAGCCGAGAATACAGGTGATCTTGCCCGGCTGCACGTCGATCGAAATGCCGGACAGCACGTCGGCCCGGTCGTAGGCGGTGAAGATGTTCTCGACTGTGAGATGACCGCTCATGCTTGCCCCAGATAGGCTTCGCGGACCACAGGGTCGGCCGCGACGTCACGGAATTTGCCTTCGCAGATCTTCTTGCCGTAGTTCAGCACGACGCAACGATCGGTGACACGCTCGATCAGCCCCATTTCGTGCTCGACGATGATGATCGTGAGGCCGCCAAGCGATTTACGGATGCCGAGAATTTCATCCACCACCTGATCCGTCTCGTCATGCGTCATGCCGGCAGATGGTTCATCTAGCAACACGAGCTTTGGCTTGCCGATCAAGGCGCGGCAGATCTCGACCCGGCGACGATCGATCATGCCGAGCGAGATCGCCGGATCGAATAGCTTGTCCGGCAGCGTGGGATTGAAGACATGCAGCAGTTCGCGGGCTTCATCCGCGATCTTCCGCGTTTCCGCAGCGAATAATGTCCGCTGCACGATATTGTGCCAGAGGCCATTGTTCAGCGTTCGCTGGGCACCCAGCGCAATATTGTCAAACACCGACAGCGACAGGCAGAGGCGCGAGCGCTGGAACGTGCGCGACAGGCCGTAGGACGAGATGTTGTGTGCCTTCTCGCGGGTGATGTCGATACCACCCAGCAGAATATTGCCGGCGCTTGCGGAATAGACACCGCTGATCACATTGAGGAAGGTGGTCTTGCCCGAGCCGTTCGGCCCGATCAATCCGAGTACTTCGCCATTGCGGACGTCGATATTCAACTCATTGAGTGCGAACAGGCCGCCGAACCGGACCGTCAAGCCGCGGCTCTCGAGTAGCACGTCATTTGACAAGCTCATCATGCGCTTGCCTCCGTGTGCAGTTTCCGGACCCGGCGCGCCACCAGACCGTCCGGGCGCATGGTCAGGATTGCGATGACCAGGACGGCATAGAAGATCAGCCGGTATTCCTGGATGAACTGGAGCTTTTCGGGCAGCAGGACGACGATCAGCGCCGCCGGCAGCACGCCCCAGCGATTGCCGATGCCGCCGAGGATCACGATGGACACCATCACCAGCGAGTCACCGAATGTGAAATTCGCAGGCGCGATGAACCCCGTCATTTTGGCATAGACTGCTCCCATCAGGCCGGCCAGGAAGTTGCCGAGCGTGAATGCCAGCACTTTCCAGTAAGCGATCTTCAGTCCGAAAACGGATGCTGCGGTCTCATCGAGGCGCACCACATCGAACCAGACACCGACCCATGAGCGGTCCAGCAGTCCGACAAAGATCATCGCCAGCGCCGTCAGAATACCCGTCAGGATCACGTAGTTCACATAAGACGACAGCACGAGGCCGAAAATATGGATGTCATTGGTGAAGTCCCAGCCGAACAGATTAATGCCGGGAAGCTTCAGACCCTGCGGACCACCGAAGAAGTCATTGGCATCGAGAAAAACGTTGAACATCACGCCGAACGCCATCGTCGTCAGCGCACCATAGTGTCCGCGGGTGCGCAGCACCGGCAGGATGAGAAGCGAGCCAATAAAGACCGCGACCAAGCCGCCGCAGACCAAAACCAGCGCATCGGGCAGACCGCCCTGTTGCCCCAGCATCGCCGCGGTATATCCACCGGTGCCGGCGAAAGCTGCGGCTGCAAAGTTGGTCAGGCCGGCATAGCCCATCTGCACGGTGAGACCGAGGCAGATGGTGGCGTAGATCAACACCGTTGCCAGCATCAGCAGGCCGAAATTATCGTCGCGCAGCACGAAGATGACGGCGAACGACGCCACCGTGATCAGGCCGCGCAGCAGCCAGGGGTTTTCCGAAGCGGCGACTTCCGTCGCGGCGACGCCCCCGAACCGGGCGGCGCAGAAGCAGAGCGCAGCCGTGATCGCCAGTGCGGCGCCGAGCAGTTTCTGGTTTTCGATCAGGACCAGCGCCGTGAGTGCCGCTGCGGCGAAGGCCACAGCAATGAACAGCGGCCACACCGGCACTCGTGCAAGCGTCCGAGATGTCGGCGTCATACCCGCTCGCTCCCGCGTTCGGCAAGAAGCCCGGTCGGCCGCCAGGTGATGAGGACGATGATCAGCACGAAAGCAAACACGTTCTTGTAGTCGCTCATCGATGGTATCGCGGCGACGACAAAGGTCTGTAGGCCCGCGAACAGATAACCGCCGATGATCGCGCCCCAGATATTGCCGAGACCGCCGACGATCGCAGCCGTGAAGCCAATCACGGCCAGGAGCAGGCCCATGCTGTAATTGATCTCGCTGTAATACAGCGCATAGATCATGCCCGCGAAGCCCGCGGTGATAGAGCCCAATGCAAAGGTCAGCGGGATGATGCGACCGAAATTGATCCCCATCACACGTGCCGTTTCGGTGTCTTCCGCGACCGCACGCATCGCGAGGCCGAATTTGGAGTGATTGATGATCCAGTAGACGGCGCCGATCGAGGCGGCGCCGGCAATGATCAGGATGATGGCGTCGGTGCGGAAGAACGACGGACCGATATTGAAGCCACCGGCCGGCAGCAACTCCGGAAAGCGCTGCGGATTGGTGCCGTTAGGAAAGAACAGCCGGATGGCTTCACGGATCGCCGTACCGACCATCATCGTCATCAGCAACATGTTGAGCGGCGGCGCATTCCGCAGCGGCATGATGAGAAAATGTGAAATGCCGGCGCCAACCACCGCGGTCAGTGCCATTGCCACGCACAGTGCGACGATGAACTGCAGCGGCACCGACAGTCCCAGCGCGTTCGCCGCCCAGACGGCGACGAGGCCTCCGAAGGCGCCGAGCGTGAGTACGTCCCCGTGCGAGAACTTGATCACGTTCATGACGCCGAAGAAGATGGTGAACCCCATGGCGACGAGGCCATAGATCGTTCCTTGCATCAAACCGTTCAGCAGGTGTTGACCGATCATACCCATGGGATGCCCCGACGATCCGTGCTTATGGCAGATTCTTGAGCTTGCGCTTGCCGGACACGTATTCGCTTTCTTCCCAGACCACCCACTTGCCGTCCTGTACGACATAGCTCGTGGTCAACGGCGTGATGTTCTGGCCATGGTCGTCGAAAGTGACCGGACCGACGATGGACGGACGATCCTTCACATCGCCAAGGTCGGCGGTGACCTTGGCGCGATCCGGCCCGACCTTCTCGATGGTTTCCATGATCAGACGGGTGGCGACATAGGCGAACGGTCCATAAGCTTCCGGCGGTTCGGAATAGCCGGCAGCCTTGTAAGCATCCGCAAACATCTTACCACCCGGCATCTTGGACATCGGCGGGCTGTCGAAGAAGGTCAGCGTGCCCTCGGCAAGCTCCGGACCAGCGGCGTTGACGAAGGCGTCGCCCATGATGCCGGAATTGCCCTCTAGTT
Organism: Tardiphaga sp. 813_E8_N1_3; assembly: GCF_051811025.1. Classification (NCBI taxonomy): domain Bacteria; kingdom Pseudomonadati; phylum Pseudomonadota; class Alphaproteobacteria; order Hyphomicrobiales; family Nitrobacteraceae; genus Tardiphaga; species Tardiphaga sp. 813_E8_N1_3. The sequence continues at coordinate 976,934 of NZ_JBPWQE010000001.1, read as the reverse complement.
GCGCGTTGATGCCGAACTTGGCCATCTGCGTACGGAGGCGTGCGCCGAGCGGCGTCAGGCCACCGAAATAGATGACTTCCGGATTGAGCTCCTTGATCTTGGTCAGCTCGGCGGACAGATCCTGCTGATCCGGCGGGACCGAGAAGCTGCCCAGGATCTCATTGCCGTTCTCGAGCGTGAACTGGGTGAAGTACTTGTTCATCGACTTGCCGTAGTCTGTGGAGTCGGCGAAGGACACGAACTTCTTGTAGCCGCGTGCCTTCATGAACTGCGCGCCGATGCGGTTCTGGCCGATCAGGATGCCGCTGACGCGGTGCACTTCCGGATACTTCTTGGCATAGGTAATTTCGGGCAGCACCGCCGCCCATACGACCATCGGCATCTTGAAGCGATTGAAGATATCGACGGTGGCAATCGCCGTGGCGGAACAGTAGTGCGGGATCGCGGCAATGATCGAACGATCGGACGCGATCTTGGTGACGACCTGCACGCCAACGTTGGGCTTGCACTCGTCGTCAAGCACGACGAGCTCGTACTCATATTTGGTGTTGGGCTCGGCATTCATCAGCTTCACGGCCAGTTCGGCCGAGTTGCGTCCGCCAATACCGTGAGGCGAAATAGCGCCGGTCAGCGGACCCACGAAAGCTATCTTGACCTTGTCCTTGGCGAAGGCCGCGCTGAAGCTGCCAAAGGCCAGTGGCAATACGCTCGCAACGGCCAATGCGGCCAAACCACGCTTGGTAATCGTCCCCATCGCTGATCCTCCCAGGTTGATCCAGCCTGCGACGCTAGTGGTCCGCGAATACGGCAGATAGGATGCACGCGCGCTGTTGCTTGTAGAATTGCGTCATAACTACCGAATATCGACTGCCTGTTCTTGGTTGGCGCGCCGACCGCTCGTCGAGACTATTTTGCGTAGCAAACACAATGATTTCCGCTGCGCTGCAAAATTCATCGCGAAGATTAAATCTTGGCCTGTCCGTGCTTTTCAAACGAGCATTCGTGGCGTCATTCGTCGTCGCATTCCGGGCGCTAGAACACCACCGTCTTGCGTCCATTCAAAAGGACACGACGTTCGAGATGAAGCCGCACGGCCCGCGCCAGCACTCGCGACTCGATGTCGCGCCCAACGGCGACAAGATCGTCCGAGGACGACGCGTGCGTCACCCGTTCGGTCTCCTGTTCGATGATCGGGCCCTCATCGAGATCCGGCGTCGCGTAATGCGCGGTGGCGCCGATGATCTTGACGCCCCTGTCGTGGGCCTGGTGATAGGGCCGCGCGCCCTTGAAGCTCGGCAGGAAAGAGTGGTGGATGTTGATGACGTGACCATAGAGCTTGCTCGACAGGTCATCCGACAAGACCTGCATGTAACGTGCAAGAATGACCAGATCGGCGCCTTCCTTCAGATACAGCTCGTAGAGTTGCCGCTCCTGCTCCAGCTTGGTCTCGTTGCTGACGGGCCAGTGATAGTACGGGATCCCCGCCTTCTCGGCGATCGCTTCGCAATCGCTGTGGTTTGACACGATCGCGACGACCTCAGCTTTCAGCCAACCGACTTTGACCTGATACAGCAGCTGCTCAAGACAATGGTCCGACTTGGAGACCATGATGATCACCCGGGGACGCGACGCGGCATCGACCAGAACCGCGTTCATCTCAAACCGCGACAACACCGGATTGAGCACCGATTCCAGAGTCTTCCGGCTGATCGAATCCGGCGTCTCGAAAGCAATCCGCATGAACAGGCGGTTGGTCGTCCTGTCCCAGAACTGCGCGCTTTCCAGGATGTTGCTATCGACATCGGAAATCGCCGTCGTGACGGTCGACACGATGCGCGGGCGATCCTGGCAATAGAAGGTCAGGATCCAGTTCTTCTTCGTCATCTTGCTTGTCTCGATGGTGGGATCGATCGCGTGGACGCCCGCATCACGCGGTCCGCCGATGCCTGTCGGCGCGGTATCGCGTCAGCTTTATGCCGACGTCTTCCAAGATCGCTGTGATTGGCGCCTGCGGCTTGTGGACGGTGACGCGCACGGCGCTTGCGCGCGCATGGACATCGAGAATGCCGTCGGCGATGGCTGCCGCGGCCCTCTCCAGCAGCACATGGCGCGACGCCAGAAACGCCTCAGTCGCGGTGGCGACGACTGACGCATAGTCGATCGTCTGTCCTATATCGTCCGAACTAGCCGCATCGGAGAGATCGACCTGCAGATCGATATCGATCACGAAGCGCTGCCCCAGTTGCGCCTCGTAATCCAGCAAGCCGTGGCGCGCGTGAACATTCAGCCCTTGGATGAATATCCCCTCTACCTGCCCCTCTCCGAAGCGCTCCATCAAGCCGCCTGATCAGGACCGATAGATAGGGAACGACGCAACCAGCTCGGCGACGCGGCCACGTGCCCTTGCCTCGACCTCCGGCGCTCCTTGGTCTGGCGCGCCGGAATTCGCATCCAGGACGGCGGCAATGAGCTTGCCGACTTCTACGAATTCAGCAACGCCAAAGCCGCGCGACGTCGCGGCCGGTGAGCCGAGCCGGATGCCCGACGTGATGGTCGGCTTCTCCGGATCGAACGGGATACCGTTCTTGTTGCAGGTGATGTTCGCCCGCCCGAGTGCCGCCTCGGCGAGCTTGCCATTCAGATTCTTCGGCCGGACATCGACCAGCATCAGGTGGTTGTCGGTGCCGCCGGTGACGATCGGATAGCCGGCCTTTGAAAGCGTGTCCGCTAGCGCGCGCGCATTGGCAACGACATCGGCCGCATATTGACGGAACGAGGGCTGCAGCGCTTCGCCGAACGATACTGCCTTGGCGGCGATAACATGCATCAGCGGCCCGCCCTGCAATCCCGGGAAGATCGCTGAATTGATCTTCTTGGCGATGTCCTCGTCATTGGTCAGGATCAGTCCGCCGCGCGGGCCACGCAGCGTCTTGTGGGTGGTCGAAGTCACCACATGCGCATGCGGGAACGGTGACGGATGGACGCCGCCGGCCACGAGACCAGCGAAATGCGCCATATCGACGAACAGATAGGCTCCGACCGCATCCGCGATGCGGCGGAACGCAGCAAAATCCCAGAACCGCGAATAGGCCGAACCGCCGGCGACGATCACCTTCGGCTTGTGCTCCACTGCCAACTTCTCGAGTTGCTCCATATCGATGGTGCAGTCGTCGCGGCGAACGCCATAGCTGACGACATTGAACCACTTGCCCGACATGTTCGGCTTGGCGCCATGGGTGAGATGACCGCCTGCCGCAAGATCGAGGCCCATGAAGGTGTCGCCGGGTTTCATCAGCGCCATGAAGACGGCCTGATTCGCTTGGCTGCCGGAATTCGGTTGCACATTGGCATAGCTGCAGCCGAACAGCGTCTTGGCGCGCTGGATAGCCACTTCCTCGACCTCGTCGGCGAAGTGACAGCCGCCGTAATAACGCCGGCCCGGATAGCCTTCGGCATATTTGTTGGTCAGCACCGAGCCCTGAGCCTGCAGCACTGCACGCGATACGATGTTCTCGGATGCGATCAGTTCGATCTCGTCACGCTGCCTGCCGAGTTCTCCGGCAAGCGACGACGAGATGGTCGGGTCTGCTTGGGCGAGATCGGTTGTGAAGAATGCCTCGCGTTCGGCTTGGGTCATGGTCTTCCCTCAACATTCTGCCAGATTGACAGCGAGACCTCCCAGTGAGGTCTCCTTGTATTTCGATTGCATGTCGCGCCCGGTCTCGCGCATCGTCGCGATCACCTTGTCGAGCGGCACCACATGGGTGCCGTCGCCCTGTAATGCGAGCGACGCTGCATTGATCGCCTTCACGGCCCCAAAGGCGTTACGCTCGATGCATGGTATCTGCACCAGCCCCCCGATCGGATCGCAGGTCATGCCGAGGTGATGCTCCATACCGATCTCGGCGGCGTTCTCGATCTGCTCATTGGTGCCGCCGAGCACGGCCGCAAGCCCCGCAGCCGCCATCGAGCAGGCCGAGCCAACCTCGCCCTGGCAGCCGACCTCCGCGCCGGAAATCGATGCATTCATCTTGAACAGCGCGCCGATCGCGGCGGCCGTCAGCAGGAACACGCGCATATTTTCGGGTGACGCCTCGCGGCAATGGTCGCGGAAATAGCGAAGCGTGGCCGGGATGATGCCGGCCGCGCCATTAGTCGGTGCCGTCACCACCTTGCTGCCCGCCGCGTTCTCCTCGTTGACCGCGATCGCATACAGACTGACCCAATCCATCACCTCATGCTGGGCGCGACTGTTCGAACTTGCAGCGGCGACAAGACGCCGATGCAGCGAGGGCGCGCGGCGCTTGACGTTCAGCCCGCCCGGCAGCTGCCCCTCTTTGGTCATGCCGCGATCGATGCAGTCCATCATCACCTGGATGATGCGATCGAGCCGTTGCTCGATCTCGTCCGCCGGAAGCGACGACATCTCGTTGGCCATGACGATCTGCGCAATCGACAGACCGGTTTTCGCACCGATCTCGAGCAGCTGTTTGCCTGACCTGAAAGGATGCGGGACGGGAACGTCCTCGACGATCCCGACCACACCGACCTGCGCTTCCGGAACGACAAAGCCGCCGCCGACTGAGCACCAGCGCTCGCCGTGAAGGACATTGCCGGCCGCATCGAAGGCGGAGAGCGCCAGCGTATTCGGATGGTTTGGCGGCTCGGTTACGCCGTCAAAAACGATGTCATTGGCAAAATCGAACGGGACATTGCGCCGCTCGGCCACCCGCAGCGTGCCCGCCGCGCGGGCGCCATCGACCAGCGTCTCCGCTTCTTCCGGATCGATCGTTTCGGGGAACTTGCCGGCAAGCCCGAGAACGACCGCCTTGTCGGTACCATGGCCACGACCGGTCCAGGCCAGCGAGCCGAACAGCTCGACCTTCACGCGCGCGAGATCCTTCAACAGACCGCGCTCCGCAAGCTGGCTGGCAAACAGCGCCGCGGCCTTCATCGGTCCCATCGTATGCGATGACGACGGCCCGATGCCTATCTTGAAGAGATCGAACGTTCCAATCATCGCACGGTCTCCAGGGCGCAGCCAGGCTGCTAGGACAGGTTTCGCGCTTCGTCGAGGAACTGCCAGACATAGGGCGCGAACGAACGCCATACATCCACATGGAACACGTGCTCTTCAGAACGTGATAGCAGAAGTGATGCCTTGCCCAGCACCGTGCGCGTGCACATGCCGACCGGGAACGCCTTGAGGGACAGATCCAACGGGCAGCCATGGTTCAGCACCAGCGCCGCCGTTGGACCTGCAACCGCGATGCCATCCGAACGATGGCTGACATCCACGAGCGAGCAGGCCTGCACCTGCAACGCTGCCGACATCCCGCCGAATACCTCGATCGGATCCTCGTTCACCGCCTGGAACAACCATTCGTCCGGCCCCAGCCAATAGACCGACCGGCCGCCGACCGCCGCGAAGCGGCAGGCCTCAAGGCTCGGCTTGACGCCAAAATGCGCCCCCGCAGCCTCGACCGCCTCGGTCTTGCCGCGAAACACCAGCTTCGCCGCATCGGGAAGAATCGAGAGCGTCGTGGTGGGCGCAGCAGTGGTGCCGGATGACTGCATTGGGGACAACGCGTTCGAACGCATGACCGCGGGACTAAGCATTCAAACGTTCCCCCTTCGGATCGAACAATATCGAGTCGACGACTTTCGCCTTGATCACACCGTCCGGCATCGGGATCGAGAGCTCCTCACCCATCCGCGAGCGACCGCCGCGAACGAGTGCCAGCGCGATCGAGCGGTTCAGCGTCGCGCTCCAGTAGGAGGAGGTGACATGACCGATCATCGGCACCGGAATCGGATGGGTGGGATCGAGCACGATCTGGGCGCCCTCTTCGAGAACCACCTTGGGGTCCGTCGTCAGCAACCCGACCAGTTGCTTGCGGTCTTCCCTGACCAGCGCCGGCCGCGACAGCGAGCGCTTGCCGACGAAATCCCGCTTCGCCTTGCCGACAGCCCAGCCGAGGCCTGCGTCATCGGGCGTCACCGTGCCGTCGGTTTCCTGGCCGACAATAATGTAACCCTTCTCCGCGCGCAGCACATGCATGGTCTCGGTGCCGTAGGGCGTGATCCCGTAAGGTTTGCCCGCCGCGAAAATCGCTTCCCAGACCGCCCGGCCATAGCCGGCGGGGACGTTGACTTCGAAACCCAGCTCGCCGGTGAACGACACGCGGAACAGCCGCGTCGGCACGCCGCAGATACGTCCTTCGCGGACGCTCATATGCGGCATGGCATCGGCCGACAGATCGATGCCCTCGACCAGCGGCTCCAGCACCTTGCGCGCATTCGGTCCCTGCAAGGCAATGACTGACCATTGCTCGGTGGTCGAAGTGAGCCACACTTCGAGGTCCGACCATTCGGTCTGGAGATAGTCCTCCATCATGGACAGCACGCGGGCCGCACCGCCGGTCGTCGTCGTGACGTGGAAACGATCCGTTGCCATGCGGCCGACGACGCCGTCATCCATGATGAAGCCGTCTTCGCGCAGCATCACGCCATAGCGCAGCCGACCGGGCTCCAGCTTGGTCCAGGCATTGGTGTACATGCGGTTCATGAATTCGGCAGCGTCCTTGCCGACGATCTCAATCTTGCCGAGCGTGGAGGCATCGAAGATGCCGACCGACGCGCGCGTCGCCTTGCATTCGCGCGCGACGGCGGCATGCTTGTCCTCGCCCGCCTTCGGGAAATACCAGGCACGCTTCCAGACGCCGACATCCTCGAACTGTGCGCCCTGCGCTTCCGCCCATGGATGGATACTGGTCTTGCGCACGGGGTCGAACAGATCCCCACGCGATTGGCCGGCAAAGGATCCGAAAGTCGTCGGCGTATAAGGCGGCCGGAACGTGGTCAGGCCGACCTTCGGCACGGCCACGTCGATCTGCTTCGACACGACGCCGAGGGCGTTCATGTTGGACAGTTTGCCCTGGTCGGTGGCCATGCCAGTGGTCGTGTAGCGCTTGACGTGCTCGATCGACCGGAAGCCCTCGCGGGTCGCGAGTCGAACATCCTTGGCCGTCACGTCGTTCTGGAAATCGACCCAGGCGCGCTTTTCCGCCTGATGATCGGCCATCACAGAGCCGATGAACGCATCGGCGCCCACCGACTGGGCGGAGACCGTATAGCTGCGCTCGCCGCGCGGCGAGAAGCCGGCCTTGGCCGCAGCGTCGCGGCCGCCCTTGGCGCCGCTTTCGATGACGCTTTCGAGCGCAAACAGTCCCTTGCACGCCCCGACCGACCGCTCACGCTCGACAGACTCGCCAGGCACATATGCACGCAGCTCTTCGCTGTAGCTGAGCTTGCCGCGGCTCTGCGAGAACAGATGCACCGACGGGGTGAACCCGCCGGACATCAGGATGAGATCGCAAGCCACCGTCTCGGCATCGCCGCCCTGCGCGTTGGAGATCTGCGCCGACTTTACCCGCAGCCAGCCCGATGTGCCGCGAACGATGCTGTCGGAGCGGACCTTGATGCCTTCGGCGCGCGCCTTGTCGACCCAATGGCCTGACACGCTCTTGCGCAGATCCACGATCACCTGGATCTTGGCCCCGGCTGCCTTGAGGTCCAGCGCCGCGCGATAGGCGCTGTCGCAGGCGGTGAACACGACCACCTGCTTGCCCGGCACCACGCCGTACCGATTCACATAGGTCCGGGCAGCACCAGCCAGCATGATGCCCGGCCGGTCATTGTCGGTGAAGACGAGCGGCCGCTCGATCGCGCCGGCGGCCAGCACGACTTCCTTGGCCCTGACCTGCCAGAGCCGCTCACGCGGCTGGTTCGCCGCGGGATTGCTGAGATGGTCGGTGACGCGCTCGTTGAGACCGACAAAATTGTGCGGATACCAGCCGAACGCCGTCGTGCGCGACATCAGCTTCACATTGGGGCGCTTGCGCAATTCATCGAGCGCCGCGCGTGCCCATTCGGCGGCCTGCATGCCGTCGATCGATGCCGAACGATCGGACAGCAGCGAGCCGCCCATCTCCGCCTGCTCGTCGCACAGGATCACGGTGGCATCGCTGTTGCTGGCTTCGAGCGCCGCGGCCAGCCCCGCAGGCCCCGCACCGACGATGAGCACGTCGCAATGCGCAAACACTTGCGTATAGCGATCGGCATCCGGCTCGGCTGGCGCCTTGCCGAGACCCGCCATCCGCCGGATCACCGGCTCATAGAGCTTCTTCCAGGCCGTGCGCGGCCACATGAAGGTCTTGTAGTAGAAACCCGCAGGCAGGAAGGCCGAGAAATATTCGTTGAGGAAGCCGGCATCGGTCTCGAGCGAAGGCCAGCGATTCTGGCTTTCGGCCACCAGCCCATCATAGATCTCGACCTGGGTCGCGAGCAGGTTCGGCGTATAGCGCGACTGGGTCGCGCCCACACCGACCAGCGCATTCGGCTCTTCCGAGCCGGCGGAGACGAAACCGCGCGGCCGGTGATACTTGAACGAACGGCCGACCAGATGCACGCCATTGGCAATCAATGCGGAGGCCAGCGTGTCGCCGGCCAGACCCTGATACGACTTTCCGTCGAACGTGAAATGAACTGTGTTGCGGCTCTTAGCGCCATCGCTGCTTCGTACGCGATACGTATCCCTCATGACTTGGCACCCTGATGTTCGGCTTCGGGGCGCTCGCCAATGCGATAGGTGCGCTTGATGACGTCCGTGGTCGTGTCGCGGCTGGCATTGAAAAAACGGCCGCAGCCATTGGCGTGCCGCCAGCGCTCGTGATGCAGACCCTTGGTGTTGTCGCGCATATAGAGATAGGCGGCCCACTCCTCGTCATTGAGGCTCATCGGGTCCGCCGGGCGGGCGATATGCGCCTGCCCGCCATTGGCGAACTCGGCTTCCGGGCGCGGCCCGCAATAGGGGCAATTGATCAACAGCATCTTGTTTTCCCCGCTATCAATGCGCCACGGCGGCCGCGGCCGCTTCGTCGATCACGGCACCATCGCGGAATCGCTCGATGGTGAACGGCGCATTGATCTTGTTCGGCTCGTCCTTGGCGATCGTGCTGGCGAACACCTCGCCCGATCCTGGCGTCGCCTTGAAGCCACCGGTGCCCCAGCCGCAATTGACGTAGAGGCCGGACACCGGCGTCTTCGCCACGATCGGCGAGCGATCCGGCGTGACATCGACGATGCCGCCCCAATTGCGCAGCATGCGCAGACGCCGGAACGCCGGCACCAGTTCGCAGATCGCATCCAGCGTATGATTGACGATGTGCAGGCCGCCGCGCTGCGTATAGGACGTGTAGACGTCCGTTCCTGCGCCGATCACCATCTCGCCTTTGTCCGACTGCGAGATATAGGCGTGGATCGTGTTCGACATCACCACGCAGGGAAAGATCGGCTTGACCGGCTCGCTGACCAGCGCTTGCAGCGGGAAGCTTTCCAGCGGCAGACGCACGCCGGCCATATTCATCACCGTGCTGGTATTGCCGGCCGCGACGACGCCGATGCGCTTCGCATTGATGCTGCCGCGCGTCGTATCGACGCCGACCACCTCGCCAGTCGGCGCGCGGCGCATGCCGGTGACTTCGCAATTCTCGATAATATCCACGCCGAGCGCGTCGGCAGCGCGGGCATAACCCCAGGCCACGGCGTCATGGCGTGCGGTGCCACCGCGGCGCTGCAGCGCGCCACCAAGGATCGGATAGCGCATAGACCCACCGACATTCAGCGGCGGACAGAATTCTTTGCATTCCTCCGGCGACAGCCATTCATTGTCGATGCCGTTGAGACGGTTGGCATGAACATGTCGCTTGAAGCTCTGCACATCGTGAATGTTGTGCGCCAGCATCAAGACGCCGCGTGGCGAATACATGACGTTGTAGTTCAGTTCCTGCGAGAGGCCTTCCCACAGCTTGAGGGCGTGCTCGTAGATTCCAGCGCTTTCATCGAACAGATAGTTGGAGCGAATGATCGTGGTGTTGCGGCCGGTATTTCCGCCGCCGATCCAACCCTTTTCCAGAACCGCAACATTTTTAACGCCGTAGCGGCTGGCCAGATAGTAGGCCGTTGCAAGCCCGTGGCCACCGCCGCCAATGATGATGACGTCGTAGCCCGACTTCGGTTCAGGCGAACGCCACTGTCGCTGCCAGCCGGCATGACCGGTCAGCCCTGCCCGTAGTAATGAAAGCGCTGAAAATTTCTGCATGGCTGTCCACGTTGTGATTGAACGGAGCCTACAACTCGCTGCCGCTTCGCGGCCAGCATCAGCCCGCCAATCATGTTGGATCAGAGCGACATCGGCACGCCGCAGGTTTGCAAGGCCGCGACACGAAACACGTAGATTTGCGACAACCCGCGCGGCTTCGCTCGCCGGGCTCTCGAATTTGCGACGTATCCATGCGACACGGATCGCTACCATGGAGACAGGACGGCATGCCCCGGGCGCGCGCAGTCCCGCCACCGACGATCAAGGACACGCAGAATGAGCATCGAACGCAGCGACGAGATTCTTCAATACCTCAAGGACAAGTCGATCGCGGTGGAGACGTTCGAACACCCGCCCGTGCATACGGTGGAAGAGTCGCGTGCGCTGCGCGGCGACATTCCCGGCATTCACACCAAGAACCTGTTCCTCCGCGACGGCAAGAAACGGTTCTTCCTGTTCGTCACCGACGAAACCGCGACCGTTCACCTGAAGTCGCTGGCAAAGACGATCGGTGCCAAAGGCGGGCTGTCATTTGGAAGCGCGGAAGCCCTGAAGGAATTGCTTGGGATCGAACCGGGATCGGTCTCGATTCTGGCGCTCTACAACGATGCCAATCAAGCGGTCACTCCCGTCATCGATGTGCGCTTGCGGTCGGCGGAGCGCATCAATTGCCACCCCGTCATCAACAGCCGCACGACATCGCTGTCGGTCAACGCACTCGACACATTCCTCGCTGCAATCGGTCGTGAGGCCCTGTTCGCGATGCCGGAAGAGCCGCCGTCCAACGGCTGACCCTCCCCTGCCGTCCTCACCCGCGGGCCTATTGGTTGCAGCGGCCTACAACCGCAGCCTCCGGGTTCCAGAGACGCGTCGAGCCGACACACGCAAGGCGAGACGCTTCCCGCTCTTGCACCTGCCGTAATGTACTTTTAGGATCAGACCGTCAAAAATACCTGCCCCAGCGCGTTGGAGACATGTAATGATGCGACATGGCTTCGTTTTGGAGGTCGTCTCACGGCGATCACACGGAGTGCCATTCGACCATATGGTGAATGCTAAGGTAGGGTGATGCAGCCAAAGGTCCGTCCGCTTCGCGTTGGCTTCATTCTCACGAAGAACTTCACGCTGACCGCGCTGGCGAGCTTCGTGGACGTGCTGCGTCTCGCCGCAGATGAGGGTGACAACAGCCGTCCGATCCGGTGCCAATGGCACATCATGGCCGAAACGGACGAGCCGATCCGCGCGAGCTGCGGCCTGCTCATGTATCCGAATTCCCGGTTCCTTGATCCGCGCGAACTCGACTACCTCGTCGTCGTTGGCGGCCTCCTACATCAAGGTCCGCAGATCGACGAGAAGACCAAGCGATACCTGCTGGAGGCCGCACAGACCAAGGTGGACCTCATCGGCGTCTGCACCGGCAGCTTCGTGCTGTGGCGGTTGGGCCTGCTCAATCAAAAGAAATGCTGCATCAGTTGGTACCACTATCGCGACTTTCTGGAAGAATTCGGCGAGACGCTCCCGGTGGCCGATCAGCTCTTCGTCATCGACGGCAACCGCATCACCTGTTCCGGCGGTATGGGTGTTGCCTATCTCGCCGCGCATATCGTCGAACAGCGCATGGGCTTGTCGAGCGCGCAGAAGGCGCTCCACATTATGCTGATCGATCGCATGAAACCGGGGTCATCGGCTCAATCGGCGCCGCCGACCGAATTTGCCGAGACCGACGGGCGAATCTCGCGCGCGCTACTGATGATGGAACAGAACCTATCCGCGCCGCTGTCGGTCGCGCGATTGGCTGGCAAGGTCAGTCTGAGCACGCGGCAACTCGAGCGCCTCTTCAAAGAGGAAACCGGACAGTCGCCGCAGGCCACCTATCTGCGGCTCCGGCTGAAGCATGCGCGCTGGATGCTGAAGACCGACCTGTCGCTGGCCGCCATCGCCGCCGAAACCGGCTTCGTCGACGGCTCGCATCTCAGCAAGGCCTTCAAAGCTGCATTCGGCTCCAACCCGTCCGAGGAACGCCGCAAGGCGATCGGACAACCCCAAGGACCGGACGTCGGCGAAGGCCGGCGCGTCTTCAGTCTGGCTTAGACGACAGAGCTGGTAGACATGCAACACGCCAACGACCTGATCATTCGCCCCGCCGAGCCGACCGACCGGACCGACATCTGGTCGGTCATCGAGCCGACCATCCGTGCAGGGACCACCTACGCATTGGACCCGTTCATGACGAAGGACGATGCATTGTCCTACTGGCACAGTCCGGACAAACGGACATTTGTTGCCGAGCGCCAGGGACAGATCGTGGGATCCTATTATCTCCGTGCCAACCAGGACGGTGGTGGCAGCCACGTGGCCAATTGCGGCTACATGACGCTGGCGAGCGCGCAAGGCAGCGGTGTGGCGCGCAGTATGTGCCTACACTCGCTCGACAACGCCAAAAATTCCGGATTTCGCGCGATGCAATTCAACTGTGTCGTGAGCAACAACACGCGCGCCGTAAAACTCTGGACGACGTTGGGCTTCGCGATCGTCGGGCGGTTGCCTGAGGCTTTTCGGCTTCCAACTGGCGAATATGTTGATGCGCTCGTGATGTTTCGTAAGCTTGATGCTCAATGACGGCGGCAAAACGGACATGCTAGACGCCCTGTTCGCGCATTGGGACTCCATCTCGCGCCGCGAGCAGCTACGAGAGGCTTCTTTCCAACATCTTCAGGCGCCCGGGCCTGATGGCCGCGATTTCGGCGCAAGGTCGGGCTGTTCGACGCGGGACCGGGGCGAGCGTCGGTCATATCGCGCAGCCGGCTCGTACGCCTCGGCCAGAACGCACGGGCGACGCTGAGCTGCTTCTGCCCAGACCGAATGTTGGCCCATTTGGCATCGATCTCAGCGAGTGCCTAAGCGTGCCGCCGTTTGGCTTCAACGGGGTCCCTAGTTTGAAGACTTCGCTTCTCTTCGCGCTTGCCCACAAGCAATTGTAATCGTCTGGAACGCGCTTGCGCAGCCGGTACATGCCGCTCTTCGGATGCTTCCAAGGACGACTCATAGCAAGGATCATGCGCACCACCCGTGTGTACCAATTGGGTAGCGCTAAGTCTTTGATCCTGCTTATTTGTCTTGGAAAACAGAGGCTTAGGGGGGACAATGGTGCCCAGGGGCGGGATCGAACCACCGACACTGCGATTTTCAGTCGCATGCTCTACCAACTGAGCTACCTGGGCGCCGCCCCGGATCAGGTCCAGGGAGCGCCGGTTTATAGTCAGGCAAATCGGCCCTGTCCACCCGCCCGATGGGATTTCTGTGAACGAAGATTTTGCCGTCAAAACAATGGGAAATGGGAGCTTCGGACTGGCTTGGACCGCGCGAATGCCCGTCGAGCCTATTCGGCGTCCTCGTCATCCGTCGGTTTGCCGGGAATCGCATAGGAGCCCGACAGCCAGCGGTTGAGATCGACGTCGCGACAACGCTCGGAGCAGAACGGCTTGGAGGCCTCCACGACGGGCTTGCCGCAGATCGGGCACGGCTTTTCGCCGGGTTTGGACACCTTAGCTTGCATTCAACCAGCCGAAACGGATCGGGAAACCTTCGCCACCCAGCAGGGAGACGGTCTCGTAGAGCGGCAGGCCCACGATATTGGTATAGGAGCCGACCATCTTGACCACGAAGGAACCGGCAATGCCCTGCACAGCGTAGCCGCCGGCTTTGCCGCGCCATTCGCCGGAGCCGATATAGGTCGAGATGTCTTCTTCGTTAAGGCGCTTGAAGCGCACCTTGGTCTCGATCAGCCGCTGCCGGAAGCTTTCCTTGGGGGTGACGATGCAGACCGCCGTGTAGACGCGGTGGTTGCGGCCCGACAGCAGCCGCAGACACTGCGAGGCCTCATCGACCAGTTCTGCCTTGGGCAGGATGCGGCGACCGACGGCCACCACGGTATCTGCAGCGAGAATGAACGCGCCGCGGAGTTCGTCGTCGAGCTGGACTGATTTCAGCGCCGCTTCCGCCTTGGCGCGAGCCAGGCGATTGGCGCAGGCGCGCGGCAGTTCGCCCCGCTTCGGGGTCTCGTCGACATCGGCGGGGCGCAGCGCATCGGGCTCGATCCCGGCCTGATTGAGCAGGCTGAGACGACGGGGCGAACCGGAGGCGAGAACGAATTTGGGACGGCCGAGCATGCTGGCTGATGATCCTGGAAATGCGGCCGGAACCTATCGGAAGCCCCCTGCTTCGACAACCGCGGTGCGGTTATTTAACCGCTGGCAGCACTGCCTTTGGCGAAACGCTTGCGGATGCGCAGTAGCAGGCCGTCGCAGACCTCGCGATAGGCGGCCAGTTTCTGTTCACGATTACCTTCGGTTCCCGTCGGGTCCACCGTCGGCCAGTATTCGACCTCGGCGGCATCGGTGCGCGTCAGGTCCAGCGCCTTGTGATGCGCCTCCGGCGACAGCGTGATGATGAGATCGAAATTGAGCCCTTCCCAATCATCGAGTTCCTCGAAGGTCATGGGCTTATGTCTGGAGATGTCCTGGCCGAGTTCGGCCATCACGGCCACCGCGAAGGGATCGAGCTCGCCCTTCTTCACCCCGGCAGATTTCACATACAGCGCCTGCGGAAACATCTGCTGCAACAGGCTGGCGGCCATCGGCGAGCGCACGCTATTCTGGCCACAGGCAAACAACACCGCCTGCGGCGTACGCGCGCGTGGCGGCGCGGCCATCAGCGACTAGCCTTTCCAGTGAAGGACGGAGATCAACGTGAACAGCCGTCGCGACGTCTCGAAATCGACGCGTACCTTGCCGGCCAGTCTTTCCTGCAATGTCCGCGAGCCTTCGTCGTGGATGCCGCGGCGCCCCATGTCGATGGCTTCGATCTTGTCCGGCGTGGCGGTACGGATCGCCTGATAGTAGCTGTCGCAGATCATGAAGTAGTCTTTCACAATGCGGCGGAACGGCCCCAGCGACAATAGGTGCGCGACGACAGGCGTGCCGTCCTCGCGGCGGATGTCGAACATCAGCCGGCTGCCGGTGATGCCGATGTGCAGCGTAAACGGGCCGACATGCGCGCCTTCCGGCGCAAACAGATTCTGCTCGATCAGGTCGTAGATCGCGATCGCGCGCTCATGCTCGATATCCGGCCCGGAACGGCCGATCGATTCCTCATCGAGCGTCACCGCCACGATGCGGTTGTTGCTGTCATCCTCTGGTGGAGGGGCGTTACTCATCGCAAATTGAGGCGCAATCCGACCGAACGTGCGTGGGCATCGAGGCCTTCGGCCTTGCCCAGCGTCATCGCAGCCGGTCCCAGCGCCCGCAGCTGATCTGGCCCGCACTTCAGGATCGATGTTCGCTTCATGAAGTCAAGTACGCCGAGGCCCGACGAGAACCGCGCCGAGCGTGCGGTCGGCAGCACGTGGTTGGAGCCGCCGACATAATCGCCAATCGCTTCCGGCGTATGGCCGCCGAGGAAGATGGCGCCAGCATTGTGTATCTTGAGCGAGAACGCCTCAGGATCGGCCGTCATGATTTCGAGATGTTCGGCGGCGATGGCGTTGGCGAGCGGCACGGCGTCATCGAGCGTCTCGACCAGAATGACCGCGCCGAAATCCTCCCACGACGCACGCGCGATCTCGGCGCGCGGCAGTGTGGTGAGCTGGGCCTCGACGGCAAGGATAACATCGTCCGCAAGGCGCTCGCTGTCGGTGATCAGGATCGACTGCGCGTTGACGTCGTGCTCCGCCTGCGCCAACAGATCGGCGGCAATCCAGTCGGCATTGGCGGTGTCGTCGGCGACAACAAGCACTTCCGACGGACCTGCGATCATGTCGATGCCGACCTTGCCAAACACCTGCCGTTTGGCGGCGGCCACATAAGCGTTGCCCGGGCCGACGATCTTGGCCACTGGCGCGATGGTCGCGGTCCCGTAAGCGAGCGCGGCCACGGCCTGCGCGCCACCTACGCGGTAGATTTCGGACACGCCACCGAGCTTTGCGGCGGCTAGCACCAGCGGATTGAGCTTGCCGTCCGGCGACGGCACCACCATCACCACGCGCTCGACGCCGGCGACCTTCGCCGGCACAGCATTCATCAGCACCGACGATGGATAGGCGGCCGTGCCGCCGGGCACGTAGAGACCGACAGCTTCAATGGCGCTCCAGCGCCAGCCAAGCTCGACCCCGAGAGCATCGGTGAAGCGGTCGTCCTTGGGCAGCTGGCGCTTGTGAAACAGTTCGATGCGGTCGCGAGCGAATGTCAGGGCATCCACTGTCTCTGCATCGCAGGCCGCCACGGCGGCATCGACTTCGGCCGCGGTCACGCGCAGGCCGGAGGCCTGGAGGTCCAGCCGATCGAACTTGCGGGTGGCCTCCAGCAGCGCTGCGTCGCCGCGTGCCGCGACGTCATCGACGATGGCGCGGGTGGCGGCCTCGATATCGGCCGCGACTTCGCGCTTCATGGTCAGGAAGGCATTGAAGCGCTGGGTGAAATCGGCGCTGGCGGTATCGATACGAATTGGCATTCTGGTGTTCCGGCGGGGCCTTGCCGGCCAAGGCCCCCTGCTCAATGGCGCGGCGGCAAAGGGCCGTCAACCCTGTGCTGCTATGGAAAGGATGAATAGCGGATCAGGCGTCCAGACCGGAAGCCTCGGTACCGGCATCGCTGGTCAGATCGTCCGGGCCGAGATCGGCCAGTTCGACCTCAAGGCACTCCACGTCGAGCCGCAGGGCACCGCCGCCGGCAAACATCAGGACCGCGCTGCCGCTCGGCGCCTCGCCAGGATGGAATTCGATGCCGAACAGTTCCAGCGCGATATCGGGCGTGTCGAGATCGATATCGCGGGACTTGCAGGCCAGCACGCGGTCGAAGCGCAGCGCCGAAACCAGCCGGCGCGGCGTCACCTCACCCGAAATTGCCTGGTCCCAGTCGAGCCGGCTCATGCCGACCACCAGCCGCTTTTCGCTCTGCCGCCAGATAATGTCGCCGACATTAACGGCGGCATCCTGCACATGCGCGGAAATCACCGCGAGGTCGTCGGCATCCAGTGCAATTAGCTTGCGTTGACCCGTCACGACGCCCCCTAGAGAACCCTATCCGCTGATGCGCTCGATGGTGGCGCCGCAGGCGGACAGCTTTTCCTCGAGCCGCTCGAAGCCACGATCGAGATGATAGATGCGGTTGACCATGGTCTCGCCTTCCGCGACGAGGCCAGCGATCACCAGAGAGACCGAGGCGCGCAGATCGGTCGCCATCACGGGCGCGCCGCGCAGCTTGGCGGTGCCGTCGATGGTCGCGGTTTCACCGTCGAGGTGAATCCGCGCGCCGAAGCGTGCCAGCTCCTGCACATGCATGAAGCGGTTTTCGAAGATCGTCTCGGTGATATGCGACGACCCCTTTGCCGTGGTCATCAGCGCCATCAACTGCGCCTGAAGATCTGTCGGGAAACCCGGGAATGGCGCCGTCGACACGTTCACCGGCTTGATGCCGGCGCCATTGCGGGCGACGCGGATTCCGTCGTTGTTCGGCGTCACCGTTGCGCCTGCTTCGACCAATACGTCGAGCGCTGCCTGCAGCAGTTCAGGCCGTGCGCCGGAGAGCTGCACGTCGCCGCCGGTCATGGCGACCGCCATGGCATAGGTGCCGGTCTCAATGCGATCCGGCAGCACGGTGTGGCGCGTGCCATTCAGCTTGGCCACGCCCTCGATCGTGATCGTCGTGGTGCCGGCGCCGGAGATGCGCGCGCCCATCTTGTTCAGGCAGTCGGCAACGTCGACGATTTCCGGCTCGCACGCCGCGTTGTTGATAATGGTCGTGCCCTTGGCCAACGTCGCGGCCATCAGCGCCACATGGGTGCCGGACACAGTGACCTTCGCAAAATCGATCTCGGCCCCCTTGAGGCCGCCGGGAGCCTTGGCGATGACATAGCCGCCGTCGATGGTGAGGTCGGCGCCGAGCTTCTCCAGCGCCATGATCAGCAGATCCACCGGACGGGTGCCGATGGCGCAGCCGCCTGGCAGCGAGACCTTGGCTTCATGCATGCGCGCCAGCAGCGGCGCGATCACCCAGAAGGACGCGCGCATCTTCGAGACCAACTCGTAGGGCGCTGTCGTGTCGATGATGTTGGCGGCGGAGATATGCAGGGTCTGGCCCTGATATTCATGATCGCCGGGGCGCTTGCCCGCCGACATGATGTCCACGCCGTGATTGCCGAGAATGCGCTGCAACTGCGCGACGTCGGCCAGACGCGGCACGTTGTCGAGAATCAGCGTCTCGTCGGTCAACAGACCGGCGATCATCAATGGCAGCGCCGCGTTTTTGGCGCCCGAAATCGGGATCGTGCCATTGAGTTTGCTGCCGCCGACGATGCGAATGCGATCCATACCGATTCCCGCTGATTGCTGTGCCCTGACTATAGGGCGGATGGCCTCTTTAAAGCAAAAGTGTCGAAATTTGCGGTTTTTCGATGAGGCCTGCAGCAAATCTGAAAAAGGGCCGAATCGGCCCGTTTACGCTCCGACCAGATTGATATCCAGTGTCTCCAGAATGGGCTTCGGATAGCCGTTGCGAACCACCCGGATCATGGCGCGGCCGATATTTTCGGACGTGGTGACATATTTCGGGGCGAGCCGGTTGAGCAGCGCCCAGAGCGGCGCCGTAGCCGTGTAAATGGCCTGAATCCATGCAGTCTTCGAGCGCACGCCATGCAGCGGTTGGATGCCGCCTGGACGAAACATATAGGCCGCCTTGAACGGCAGCTTGAGCAAGTCGTTCTCGGTTTTGCCCTTGACCCGCGCCCACATCACGCTGCCCTGCTCGGTGCTGTCAGTACTCTGGCCGGTGACATAAACGAAGGTCATCGCCGGATTGAGCCGCACCAGCGTCTTCGCCACCGCGAGGGTGATGTCGTAGGTGACCCGGCGATAGTCCGGCTCGCTCATACCCAGCGAAGAAACCCCGAGGCAAAACAGGCAGGCGTCATACCCCGTCAGGTCAGGCGCGATGGCCGACAGGTCGAAAAGATCGCTATGCGTGATCTCACGCAGTTTTGCATCGCGTCGCCCGGTGGGGCTGCGGCCGACCACGAGCACGCTCTCGACATCGGGATCGAGCAGGCACTCGCGGAGTGCGCCTTGCCCGACCATGCCGGTCGCACCGAACAGAATGACTTTCATTGGAATTCCTTTGGATGACTGACAGTTGATCGAGCGGCGCAATCAGGCGGCAATCGCGACCTGATCGAACGACGTGCCAGTGAGCGCAGCGGAGACTTCCCACAGCCGCGCAGCGACGGCGGCATCCTGCGCCCGCGGCATGATCTTCGCGGGAGCCGGTGGCCCCTTCAATTCGTAGAAGCCGTTCGGGCCGTAATAGCCAGCTGGCTTCGCATCGGGTGAGGTAGCCGCAAACAGTGTGGGCAAGGCACCGGCGGCCGCTGAATGGCTCAGCGGACGCAGCAACCAGCTTCCGAGCCCCATCAAGCCGCCGCTGCCGGGACCGTTCGGAATGAGATCGGTGAGCGCGTAACCGGGATGCGTGGCATTGCTCATCAGACCCCAGCCTGCGGCATCGCTGCGCCGCTGAAGCTCGATCGCGAAGATCAGCATCGCCAGCTTCGACTGCTGATAGGCTTTCCAGGGCTTGTAGAACGTCGCGCCCTGGAGATCGTCGAAATCGATCAGGCCCGAACGATGCGCCATACTGCTGAGATTGACCACCCGTGGTGCCTTGTTGCGGCGAAGTACCGGGAGCAGACGCGCGGTGAGCGCATAGTGACCGAGATAATTGGTACCGAGCTGCATCTCGAAGCCGTCGGCAGTGGTCTGGCGCGTCGGCAGCGCCATCACGCCAGCATTATTAATCAGGAGATCAAGCGACGCATACATTGCATCGAAACGGCGCGCGAAAGTAGCGACCGAATCCAGACTGGCGAGATCGAGGTGCTCATAGCTGATGATCGCATCGGCATGTCGCTCGCAGATACGCTCGATCGCAGCACTCCCCGTGGCGTCGCTACGGCCAGTCAGCACCACTTCTGCGCCTGCGCCTGCCAGCGCCATTGCCGTCTCGAAGCCGAGGCCGCCTGTCGCCCCGGTCACCACGGCCAGTTTGCCGGTCATGGGCGGAATATGGTCGATGCTCCAGTCCGTCATGCTTATATCTCCCCAGGATCGAGAATCGTTGCGCGGCGCGGCCGCGGGACATAAATGTGCACTCAGTGCAAACTTGCAATAGGTGCAGATCGAGGATTGTTGTGACCGCCAGGATGCCGGCTAAGCCGAGGAAAACAGAAGCGGAATCGGTTGCGGCACCTGCTGCGCTGCCGACCGGCCTGCGCGAAAGGAAGCGCCAGCAGACGCGAGAGCGGCTGACCAAGGTCGCGATGGAGCTGTTTCTCAAGCGCGGTTTCGAGGAAACGACGCTGGACGACATTGCGGCCGCCGCAGAGATCTCGCGCCGCAGCTTCTTCCATTATTTCGCGTCGAAGGAAGACCTCGTTCTGGCGTGGCAGGATGCCAGCACGGATTTCCTTGTGGCCGCGATCGCCGCAAGGCCCACGGACGAGCCGATGCTGCTGGCCGCGGAAAATGCCTTGCTCTCGATGGCGCAGCAGCTCGAGAGCTCCGAGGCGATCGCCATGGCGCGATTGAAGCACGGCAATCCCGCGCTGCGCGCGCGCGACCACGGGAAATACGAGAAGATGGAGCGCGCCATCGCTGCTGCGCTCGGCAACCGCGCGAAGGATAAATCCGGTCAATTACAGGCGCGGCTGGTCGCCATGATCACGACGGGCGCGATGCGGATCGGCGGCGAGATCTGGCTGGCGCAGGGCGCAAGCGAAAGACCCGAGGCACTTGTGAAGCGCACCTTCAGTGAGATACGGGCGATCCTCGGAGAATCGCCCGCCCGAAAAGGCAAAGCCTAACGATTATCGGCGAAAGATCGCCGCCCTGCGATCAAGCGAAGCCGCCCGACAATGGGCGAAACTTCTTGATCGCGAGGAAGGTCGTGACGACGAAAAACACCAGCACGATGCCCTGAACGATCGCAAAAGGCGGCTCGCTGGGTGGCACGCTCGGTGCCAGCGCGTGCAGCGGCGGGACCTTCAGGAAGCTCTGGATCACCAGCACGAACACATTGAAATAAAGCGAGATCATCGCGGTCAGCACGTAAATCCAGCGCCAGGGCCCCGCCAGCTTCTGGCCGTACAGCGCTAGACAGGCGACCGCCAGCAGCACCAGCGAAATGATGCCGATGACATGCGACGGCAGCAGTTTTTCGACCGGGAAGAAGAAGCCGGTCACGCTGGTCAGGATCGTCGTTAGCAGAAACAGACCGGTCCAGCCGGGCATCGGCTTTGACTTCAGCAACCCGACCATTGCAACAAGGCCCGCGACGATGCCGATCAGGCTGATCACCACATGAAGCAACGTGAACGTTGCCAAGCTCATTCCCAAGACCATGATGCACCCCTGCTTTAGAACTTTTCAAATCTTAGGGTGCGGCGCGAGAACTTGCCAATGGTTTTTGGCTGATAGTCATCATATAGATTTGCGTGCAAGGCGGCGTTTCGTTCAAGACTTTCGCGTTCGATCAATAGAACCGCGCAATCTACTTGTTGAGAAACTCAACCAGTTTCGGGATCACCTGATCGGGGGCTTCTTCCATCAGCCAATGGCCTGAGCCTTTGACGATAACGCCGTCCACATTGCTGGCGACGAGGCGCCCTTGCTCGATCAGGAAGGACCCACCGGCCTTCTCACCGGAGAGAACCAGCATCGGCATTGGCAGTTTGGTCTTGGCAAGTTCAGCAAACTCGGCGGCATCTTTCTCAAAAGCGCGGAAGACCTCGAAACCGGCTGCCATGTGGCCGGGCTTCGCATAGGCCTTGGCGTAAAACACGCGGTCCTTTTCCGGCACCGACTTCTTCGGGTCCGCCGCGAAATCATTCCAGAAGTGTTCGAGGTAAATGCGCTCGCGGCCCGCTACCAGCGCCAGCGGCGTCTTGCCGTAGAAATGAAAATGCCAGAGATCGCGCAGCAGCCAGACATGGGTCCAGTCGCCGACGCCGGGCAGGAACGCATCCATCAGCGCGATACGATCGACCTCGGCCGGATATTGCGCAGCATAGGCATAGGCGACCATCAGACCGATGTCGTGCCCGACAATTTTCACCTTGGGATATTTCAGGCCGACCACCAGCGCATGGATATCGCGCGCCATCGCCGCCTTGGTGTAGCCATCAGCCGGCGCGTCGGAATCGCCGAAGCCACGCAGATCTGGCGCGATCACCGTATGACTGGCCGCAAGTTTCGCGATCAGCGGGCGCCACATATGGCTGGTCTCGGCATAGCCGTGCAACAGCACGATCGGATCGCCCTTGCCCGCAATGAAATAGTGCAGCTTGACGCCGTTGACTGTAGCAAAGCGGCTTTGCGGGGCTTGCGCTGAAGCGGCTGCGGAAAGAAATGGCGCCGCCAGGACGGCCACCAGCATGCCGAGCAAAGCCCGGCGTCCAATCGTGAAGATAAGCATTACTTCCCCGCTGAAACGTCCGCCCGCGTCGGGCGATGATATCAATAGTAGCGCGGAATCGGCCCGTTGTGCGGAGTCTTTCGATCCGACAAATCGAACATCACTTCATCGACATAGCACCAGCCCCAGCCTTCGGGCGGATCGTAGCCTTCGATGATCGGATGCTTCGTGGCGTGGAAATGCTTGGTCGCGTGCTTGTTCGGGGAATCGTCGCAGCAGCCGACATGACCGCAAGTCCGGCAGATCCGCAAGTGCACCCACATACTGCCCGTCTTCAGGCATTCCTCGCAGCCGAGTGCGCTGGGCGTCACATCGCGGATGCCGGAAATATGCGTGCAGCCTTTGGGCATGATGATCTCCCGTTATGAGCTCAAAGGGTCGGTGTGGCCGTATCGCCGAGAAAACCATGCAGCGCCGCCACCACCTGGGCGCCCTCGCCGATCGCGCCACCGACACGCTTCACCGAACCCGAGCGCACATCACCGACCGCAAAGACACCGGACACCGACGTCTCCAGCGCCTGCACGCTGCGGCCATTGGTGGGAATGCCGGTGATGATGAAGCCATGACGATCGAGGGTGACGCCGCAATCCGCCAGCCATTCGGTGGCGGGGTCGGCGCCGACGAACAGGAACAGATTGCGGATGTCCGCGCACGACTCCTCGCCGGACAGTCGACTGCGGGTGCAGATCCGTTCGAGCCCCGCCTCCTGCGTCCCCTCCAGCGCCACGACTTCGGTGTTGAAGACCAGCTCAATATTCGGTGTCGCCTCGATGCGCTCGATCAGATAGCGCGACATGCTGGCGCCGAGGCCGCCGCCGCGGATCACCATATGCACCTTGTTGGCCTGGCTCGCGAGAAACACCGCCGCCTGCCCCGCCGAATTACCGCCACCGACCAGATAGATTTCCTGCTCCCTGCAGAGCCGGGCCTCGATCGGAGATGCCCAGTACCAGACGCCACGACCTTCGAAATCGGCGAGCCGCTCGATATCCGGCCGTCGATAGCGTGCGCCCGATGCCACCACGATGGCCTTGGCACGCATGACATCGCCATCATCCAACTCCAGCGCGAACAATCCGTCCTTGCGTGAACAGTCCAGCGACTTCACGGCCGCCGGGATCATGATATCGGCGCCGAATTTCTGTGCCTGATTGAAGGCCCGTGCCGTCAGCGCCATGCCGGAGATGCCGGTCGGGAAACCGAGATAATTCTCGATCCGCGCGCTGGCGCCGGCCTGTCCTCCGAATGACTTGGCATCGCACACCGCGATCGACAGACCTTCCGACGCGCCATACACCGCGGTGGACAGGCCCGCAGGTCCGCTGCCGACGATGGCAACGTCATAGGTCTTGCCCTTGGCGATATGGCTGATCATGCCCATCGCGCGGGCCAGTTCGGAGAATGACGGATTGCGCAGCACCGTGCCGTCGGCCACCACCACCAGCGGCAGATCCTCTGGCGACGGCGTATAGCGCGCGATCAGATCGGCGGCATCCTTGTCCGTTGCGGGATCGAGCAGATGATGCGGATAGCCGTTGCGGCTGAGAAAGCCCTGCAGGCGGATGACATCGCTGGAATTGGCGGTGCCGATGAAAGCCGGACCGCCACCGCTGCCCTGTAGGAGGTTCACACGACGCAGGATCAGCGCACGCATGATGCGCTCGCCCAGATCCGCTTCCGCGATCAGCAGCGCGCGCAGCCGTTCCGGCGGAATCAGCAGCGTCTCGACATCGCCTTCAGCATGACCGTCAACCAGCGCAACGCGGCCCGACAGTTGCGCGATCTCGGCCACGAACTGTCCAGTGCACTGATCGGCCACCGGCGTGATGCGGCCGAAACCGTCGCGCTGGGTGATCGTCACATGTCCGGACAACACCACGAACATGCCGGGACCCGGCTTGCCGGTCTCGAACAGGCAATCGCCATCCTTGTAATGCCGGATCTCACCGAAGCGGCGCATCCTCTCGATCTCCGCCGCCGTCAGCACGGGAAAAGTCTGATCGTGACGTGGCAGCGCCGCCCGCGGCGCATAGACCGGCAGCTCGGCGCTGGATGATGCCTGGGATTCTGATGACATTTAAACTCGCATGCTCACGCGGCGGACAGGTGCCATCAATCCCGATCGGGATCGACGGGTCTTGAACAGAAGTCCTGTATCTTATCGGCATCCGATGACGCCTCGACTGCAACGGCATCGCCGGCCTGACTGGCGCGCCCGCGCATTTGCAACTTCCGGCGCTTAAGATTTTCACGCAGCGCCTGGCGCAGCCTGTCCTGACGGGCAGCTGCACTTTCCTTGGCGGGTTTGCTCGGCGTATCGGTCATGGCTGTCATGGTCGATCGAATGGCGTGCACAGATGCGCCAGATTGGATCCTGTGACCCATACATAACCGCCTTCAACGGATCACGCGAGATATCGACTTCGAGGTGATGGTCCGGCCAATGAAGGCTCTGCCGGCGGTTATCAAGGCCATGGGGAACCGGATCGACTCGCCAATGGCGAAGCGCAAGGCGGCTGCAACCGCAACAGGCCGACCACACCCCTGTTATAATGATGCATTCTAAGTGCCACCCGCGCTTGCGCCGCCCGTGACCTTGTGGCAAGGATCGCCCCGCTTGGTAGGCGCCCTCGAGGCTGATTCCTGCATCCAGCATGCTGCCGTAGCTCAGTGGTAGAGCACTCCATTGGTAATGGAGAGGTCGACAGTTCAATCCTGTCTGGCAGCACCAGCCCCTTTGGGTCCAATCCCCTTGTAATTGCACATCAATTCGAGAGTTTGCGGTGCCTTTCGCAACACCGCCGCCGCGCTCGCGTTTACCGCCAGACGACGGAACAAACCGCGAATATACGGCGAGCGTGACACGAATTTGGCAAGCGTCCCGTGGCGGCGCACCAGCGAGAGGTCGCGACGAGTGAAAAATCTGCCCCCATGCCGAGTTCCAGGAGCAGTTCAGTGAACCGAAAGTCACTACCCTAGGCCCTTTTCGGGCCGCCTCTCATGCAGCTAGCTGCGCCCCCTCCACGTGTTTGACTGGCAACGGAACCCGGGTGCCAGCCGGGACAGAGGGATCACTTATTACCGCCTACGGCGTAACGGCGAAGATGGGCGTTCCCTTCAATCGGGCCATGCTTCGAGCTTCAATCTCGCGTGCAACCAATGCACTGTGACCCAAACCGCCCTGCTTCAACGCGAAACGCACGGAAACGAAACGCAGTAACAGCCGCGATCTATCCAACGGCGGCATCTCAATGTGACAGGGAATGCGCCGCCGAAGATATATCGCCCCGCCCCTGCTTCACCAAAGCATTCATGAGTGGCAATTCGGTCGTCGACTTGATCTGCTCCATCGTGAACATTGACGACACATCATGCAGATCAATCTTGGCGATCAGCCGCTGATAAAGATCGTCGTAGGCCCGGATATCCGAGACCACAGCCCGGATCAGATAATCCACGTCGCCGCTCAGGCGATAGAAATCGACCACCTCGGGGAAGCTGACGACGATTTTCCGGAAACGCTGAACCCACTCCGCGTTATGCTGGTTCGTTCGCACGGCGATGAAAACGCTGACACCCAAATTCAGTTTGTCTGCATCGAGAAGTGCAACGCGTCGCTTGATGTAGCCAGAGCTTTCGAGCTTCTGGATGCGACGCCAACACGGCGTGGAACTCAGGCCAACGCGATCAGCCAGGTCCTGCATTGAAAGGCTGCTGTCTACCTGGAGTGCCGCGAGAATTTTGCGGTCGAGCTCGTCGAGCATAGTTGCCTCCGATGAAAGGTGTACGCAGAATATTTCTGCCGTTCATTGCCATCGTGACGCAATGCTATTGCGAGATTTGAAAGTTCGCGAGCATAAACAATTGTCACCGCTGCGCATTCGAGCGGCAGGCTGGCGTCAAAAGCGACGCCCCCGCTAACGCAGCGCTAAGATGAATGCGCCGCCGCGTATCGTGATATCGGCGCGTTGATTGAATGCGCGGCCTCTTATAGCCGCTGGCCGCCACTAGCATCGATCTGCTGGCCAGTGACCCAGCCCGCTTCGTCCGACGCAAGAAAGGCGACGACCCTGGCGATATCGT
This sequence comes from Tardiphaga sp. 813_E8_N1_3, assembly GCF_051811025.1. Lineage (NCBI taxonomy): Bacteria > Pseudomonadati > Pseudomonadota > Alphaproteobacteria > Hyphomicrobiales > Nitrobacteraceae > Tardiphaga > Tardiphaga sp. 813_E8_N1_3. The sequence continues at coordinate 950,168 of NZ_JBPWQE010000001.1, read as the reverse complement.
CGGGTTGCCCGACCCGGCCGAGCGCGATTGTCTCAGCCACTGCGCGGCTGGCCACCGGATCGCGCGCGACGATGTTCATGTCCGTCGCCGTCGCACCGGGCATCACGGAATTCACCGTGATCTGTCGACCGCCGAGATGAACGGCCAGCAAACGGCTCAGCGCTTCCAGACCCGCTTTGGCCGGCGCGTAGGCGGCCATGGTCGGATAGGCCGAACGTGTCCCCATCGACGAGATATTGATGATACGTCCGCCATTGCGAAGATGTGGCATCAGTGCCTTGATCAGAAAGAACGGCGATTTCAGATTGGTCTGCAGCAGAAGATCGAAGTCGTCCTCGGAAATATCCTCGATGGTCGCACGCTTTCCGACGCCGGCGTTGTTGACGAGAATATCGAATGCAGGGCTGCCATAACGCTTGGTCAGTTCGACACCTAGATCCGCGGCCAAGGCTGCTGCGCCACCGCGTTCCGAAAGATCAGCCTTGATCGGAAAGGCGTCCCCGCCAGCGGCGGTGATGGCCGCCACAGTCTCATTCGCCGCATCGACCGAGGCGTTGTAATGGACCGCCACGGTTGCACCATCCTTCGCCAAGCGACGTGCGATAGCCTGACCAATTCCCCGACTTGCGCCAGTAACCAGCGCGATTTTCCCCGCCAGCCCGCTCATGCGGACCAGCCGTGACTGGCTTCCAGGCTGCGCGCCCGATCGATCAGCGCCTTGCGATCAATCTTGTTGGTGCCCGCCCACGGCAGTTCGTGGACGAACTCAACCCGTCGCGGGTGCTGATATGCCGGACCATTGGCGATGGCGAACTGACGGATATCGTCGAAGCTCGGCGTGGGCTGCTCGCGGGTGACGATAAAGGCGACCGGCACCTGGCTACGCTCTTCGTCGGGCAACGGCACCACCGCGGCTTGCTGGACCTGTGGGTGACGTTCCAACAGCTTCTCGACTTCACCCGGATAGATGTTTTCGCCGGAGCAGACGAACATGTCATCGGCACGGCCGACGAAGAAATAGAAGCCGTTGGCATCGCGGCGCATCACATCGCCACTGTAATACCAACCATCGGTCAACACCTTGGCGGTCTGCTGCGGCAGATTATGATAGTGATCCAGCACTGCTGGATTCCGCATCAACAACACGCCTTCATTCTCGGTGCCGTTGACGAGCCGGACATCCTCCAGACGGATCGGATAGCCCAAGCCCAACGGCGGCGTCAGAATCTTGTCGGGATGCGGACCGAACACAGCCGGCCCCGCTTCCGTAGTACCGTAGCCCATCGTCATCACGACGTTGGGCAGTGCCTGCTTGATCCTGTCCCACAGACCCATGGTCATCGGCGCCGATCCAAGCATCAGGCGACGAACCGAGGTGATATCATTCTTCGCCAGCAGTTCCGTTTCCTTGACGACACGGGCCCACATGGTGGGAACGGCCGTAGCGGCGGTCACCTTGTACTTGGCGATGGCCTCAATATAACTGCGGGTCTCGAACGACGGCAGCACCAGCACAGACGCATTCTGAGCGAAAATCGTCTTGATGGCGAACAGACCATTCATGTGAAACAGCGGCTGCGCGATGATGTAGCGATCATCCTGATTGAGCGCACCGCTGGTCCGTGTCGAGATCGCCCAGAGTTGTCCGTAATGCGATAGCGGTACGCCTTTGGGCCGACCGGTGGAGCCGGAGGTGTAGAGCATTTGTCCGACCTCTTCCCGCGTCGTCTCGACGGCGGTAAACCCTGCGGGCTTGATGGTCGCAGTAAAGCCGCTTGGGCCGCTGTCGTCGAAACTGATGATGGGAATGCCGTCGCGCACCATCGGTCGGTTGGCATTGTCGACGAAGGCCAGCGCGATCTTCGCGTCGTCCATCACAAAATCGACGGTGTCGCGCGCGGCCTTGATATTGACCGGAACAGCGATGCAGCCGGCGCGCATGATGCCGAAATAGCACATGATGTATTCGGCGCGGTTAAGCGACAGAATCGCGATATGTGTGCCACGCTTGTAACCGTTATCGACAAGATACTGGGCGACCCCGTTTGCCATCTCATCGATCTGACGGTGCGTGTAGCTCCTGGGATGCGCGGGATCGATCAGATCGATGACCGCCTCCCGATCAAGGTCACCGCTGCGATCGATCAGGTCACCGAGATTATTCCACCGCATTGGCTATGCTCCACTTCTGAGAACTCAATTGGCTACCCGCGCAACCCGCGGCAGCGCCGCGGGTTGTTCAAGTAGATCGTAGTGACAAGCCACCTTGCGGCCATCGGAGACATCGCGTAGCATCGGTCGCTCCTCGCGACACAGCGCCTGTGCATAGGGGCAGCGCGTACTGAAGCTGCAGCCTGGCGGCGGATTGAGCGGGCTTGGCAACTCGCCCTGCAGCACGCTCCGAGCGTGGCTCTGTGCAATGCGCGGATCGGCGATCGGCGCGGCGGCGAGCAATGCCTCCGTATAAGGATGCGCCGGTCTATCCCAGACGTCCTCGCTGCGGCCTGTTTCGACGATACGACCGAGATACATCACGATCAGCCGGTCCGAAATATGCTCGACGACCGAGAGATCGTGCGAGATGAACAGATACGACACGCCCGTTGCCTGCTGGAGGTCCTCAAGCAGATTGATGACCTGCGCGCGCACCGAAACGTCCAGCGCAGATACCGGCTCGTCGCAGATGATTACCTTGGGCTTGAGCGCAAGTGCACGCGCAATGCCGAGACGCTGGCGCTGACCGCCAGAGAACTCATGCGGATAGCGCCGCATCGCATCGGCCGGCAGGCCCACCTGTCCCATCAGCTCAATGACACGATCCTTGATGTCACGGCGCGACCAGCCGGCGACGCTGAGCGGTTGACCTACGATGGTGCCGACGTCGTGGCGGGGATTGAGAGAGCCATAGGGATCCTGGAAGATCATCTGCATCGATTTTCGCGAGGCCTTCAATGCGCCGGCCTGCATCCGCGTGACATCGTCACCATCGAGGAAGACGCGTCCGTCGGACGTCGGCACAAGGCGCATGATCGCCTTGCCGAGCGTCGACTTGCCGCAGCCGGATTCCCCGACCAGACCAACGGTCTCGCCGGGCTCGAGGTCGAAACTCACATCGTCGACCGCCCGCACGACACCCTGTGCGCTCTGGTATTGGACGCAGAGACTAAGCACCGATAGCAGCGGCATCGCGCGATAACTCCTTCTCGGCAGCAAAACAGGCGACGGAACGGTGCGGCAGCAACGGCGCCAGTTGCGGCCGCTCGGCACGGCAGCGATCGAACACATCGGGACAACGGTTCTGGAAGGCACAGCCTTCCGGCAAATCGGACAGTGCCGGCACATTGCCCGTGATTTCGACCAAGCGGCTGCCCCGGCGGCGCTGTGCCGATGGCGTCGCCCCCAGCAGCCCGCGCGTGTAGCGATGCAGCGGCCGCTCGAACAATGCCTCCACCGGCGCTTCCTCGACCTTGCGGCCGGCATACATCACGGCCACCCGGTCAGCGACTTCGGCGACCACGCCGAGATCGTGGGTGATGATGATAAGGCCCATGTCGGAGCTGGACTGCAGCTCCTTCACCAGCTCGATAATCTGCGCCTGGATGGTGACGTCGAGCGCCGTGGTCGGTTCGTCCGCGATCAGGAGCTTTGGCCCACAGGCAATCGCCATGGCAATCATGACGCGCTGGCTCATTCCGCCGGACATATGGTGCGGATAGTCGTTGAGGCGGCGCTCCGCATCCGGGATGCGCACCTGGCGCAGCAACTCGACCGCGCGGTCTCTCGCTTCGTGACGCGACACGTCATTGTGGCGCCTGATTGCCTCGATCAGCTGATCCCCGACCGCCACCACGGGGTTCAGCGACGTCATCGGATCCTGGAAGATCATCGAGATGTCTTTGCCGCGGACCCGCTGCATCTCGCGCTCGGACAGGGCAGCGAGATCACGCCCCATGAAGCGGACGGCGCCCCCGACGATCTTTGCGGGCGGGTTCGGCAACAACCGCATGATCGCCAGCGCTGTCAACGACTTGCCACAACCGGATTCACCGACGATGGCCAGAGTCTCGCCGGCCGAGACTGTCAACGACAGCCCATCTACCGCAGGCAAGACGCCGCGGCGGGTGAACAACGATACCTGCAGGTCTTCGATTGAGAGAATTGGCGTTGGAACGGCTTTGCTGCCCATGATCATCTCAGCGGTCCCGCAGCTTGGGGTTAAGCGCATCGTTGAGGCCATCGCCCACAAGGTTGAGCGCCAGCACAGTGAGCATGATCGCGAGACCCGGCACTGCGCAAATGTACCAGGACGAGCGAATGAGCGTCCGGCCGTCCCCGATCAGCTGCCCCCAACTGGTGACATTGGGATCGCCGAGCCCAAGGAATGCCACAGCGGACTCGAACAGAACGGCTCCGGCAACGACGAGTGATGACAGCACGATCACCGGCGGCAATGCATTCGGCAGTATCTCGCCGAACATGATCCGCAGGCTGCCCATCCCCATGGCGCGGCAGGCCTGCACGAATTCGCGATCGCGCAGCGACATGAACTCTGCACGCGTCAGCCGCGCGATCGGCGTCCAGGTCACGACACCCACGGCGATGGTGACATATTCGATCTTTTGCCCGAGGATCGACACGATGGTCAGCACGAAGATCAGGTTCGGGATGGTCTGGAACAATTCGGTCAGGCGCATCAGCAGCTCATCGACCCAGCCGCCGACATAAGCCGCAGTAGCGCCAACGGTGATACCGATGATGGTGGCGGTCAGGCTGGCGCAGAGGCCGATCAGAAGCGTGGTGCGGGCGCCGTGGGCAATCATCGCTGCAATGTCACGGCCCAGAGAATCCGTGCCGAGCGGATAACGCGACGACATGAAGGGCCAGATCTCCGGCCGCCCGACAATACGAAGCGGGTTACGCGGGAACCACCATGGCGCGGCAATAGCAACACCGACGACGACCAGGACGAGAAACAGACCAACCAGCGCCGCGCGGTTGCGGGCAAAGCGCCGGGCAAAATCGAAGAACAATGTCAGCATGGCCTACCTCGCCTTGATGCGGGGATCGAGCCGCAGATAGAGCAAGTCAACCGTGGCATTGCAGACGGCGACCAGCAGTGAACCGAGGACGAGTACGCCGAGCACCATGGGGAAATTGCGGCTCATCACACTGTCGAACAGCAGGCTGCCGATGCCGGGCCAGCTAAACACGGCCTCGATGACGACGCTGCCGCCGAGCATGGTGCCAAGCTGCAATCCCAGCAGGGTGACGATGGGCAACATTGCGTTGCGCATTACGTGTGCCAGCACCACGCGACCGCCCGACAGGCCCTTGGCACGGGCCGTTCGCACGAAATCCAACCGGGCCACCTCCAACATTGAGGCCCGCATCACCCGCGCGAAGGTTGCGGCGTAGAAAAGCCCTAGTGCTGTTGCGGGAAGGACGAGATGATGCATGACGTCCAGCACAGCGCCGATGGCGCTCTCGTCCACACCAATGGTGCGCATGCCACCGACCGGAAACCAGCCGAGCTTCACTGCGAACATCACCGTCATCATGATGCCAAGCCAGAAGCTCGGTGCAGCGAAGAAGAATACTGCACCGAGCGAGATCAGATTATCCCAGATCGTGTTGACCTTGATCGACGCCAGCACGCCGGCCGTGACGCCAACGAGCAGCGCGATCCCGATGGCCGCTAGCATCAGGATCAACGTCGCCGGCAGCTGCTGCATGATCACGTCGAACACCGGGGCATTCTGCCGGTACGAATAGCCGAGATCGAGCCGCATCACCGACCAGATATACTTGGCAAGCTGCACCGACACCGGCTGATCGACGCCGTAGGTGTGACGCAGCTGATCCAGCATCTTCGGATCGGTGATCTGCTGTTCGGACGTCATGACGTCGAACAGACTCCCCGGCGCCAGATGAATCAGAACAAAATTCATCACAATGACCGCGAAGATCAGCGGAATGATTTGCACGAGCCTGCGGATGATGATGCGACGCACGTTTGCCTCCGCTCTCAGCGGTCCAGCCAGACCTCGGCCCAGCTTTCGCCCATGAAGTCCGCTGTCAGCGAATGATCGCGGACATCAGAACGAGCGATCGTCACGGGTTCAAGGTCGACCATCGGAAGGACCGGCGCGTCGCTCGCTGCGAGCTTGTCGAACTCGTGCACCAGCGATACGCGCTTCTTCTCATCGGTCTCGATCGCCATCTTGCTGACGATCTCGTCCATCTTCGGATTGGAATAGCCGGTGGCGTTACGGAAGGCGGCGCCCTTCACGATGCCGTCGGTCGTGTAATATTGCGTTGTCTGCGGGATCGGCTCGATACTGGCTGAATTGTTCGACACCGCGACGTCGTAGTCATAGTCGGTGTAGATGCGCTTCAGCGAGGTCGCGCGATCGGGGATAGCCAGATCGACGGTGATGTCGACGTCCTCGAAGGCCTGCTTCAAGTACTGACCAATCTTGACGTTTTCCTCGAACCACCCAGCCGATACCAGGCTCATCTTGAAGCGCGAGCCAGATTTCACCGGGTAACCCGCGGCATCGAGCAACGCCGCGGCCTTTTTGACGTCGAACGGATAATCCTGGACGTCCTTGGTGAAGAAGATCGAATTCGAGAAGTGGAGCGCGCCAAGCGAGGGACGCGCGCGACCGAAGAAAACAGTATCCGCGATGAAGCTGCGATCGATCGCATGAAGCAGAGCCTGACGCACCTCGCGCTTTTTGAAGATCTCGCGACGCTGGTTGAACTCGACACTCGTGATCCACGCCGAATTCGAATAGCCCTTGGTCTCGGCAACGAACTTCTTGGTTGCCGTCAGACGCGCGATGTCCGGCGCAGGGATCGGATTGAACGTGCCTATATCAAGTTGGCCAGCCTCGAATGCAGCCGACCGCGACGCCGGATCTCGCCACCAGCGGATCACCAGCTTGTCGAGATAGGGCTTGCCAGCATTCCAATAGTTGTCATTGCGGGCATATTCGACATGGCTGCCGCGCACCCACTCCTTGACCTTGAACGGACCAGTGCCGATCGGCGTGTTATTAACCGGGTTAGTAATGATGTTCGACCCGTCATAGATATGCTTGGGAATGACGAGACCGGCCTTGCCGGCCAGCACGGACTTGAGGAAGAACTCTGGCACCGGCACCTTGAATTTCAGCACCACGGTCAGTGGATCCACGGCCTCTGCGGTCTGCAGCGCATCGAGTGTGACGCCGGCAGAGATTGGCTTCCAGTATTGAATCGCATTGAAGACCAGATCGTCCGCGGTCAACGGCTTGCCATCATGCCAGGTGACGTTCGGACGTAGTTTGATCGTGTAGCTACGAAAATCCTCTGCCGGTTCGATCCCGAGAGCCAGCACCGGTTCGAATTTGAGATCGGCAGTCAGGCGGATCAGCCGCTCGAACACCTTCGTCGAAGTGAAATACGGGCTGGAGCCGCCGCCCGCTGGAACGAACAGCGATTGCGGTTCAAATCCGCCCCATGTGCCGACCAGCGTACCGCCGCGTTTCGGCGTGGCTGTTGCAGCACTGGAAGAGCCGGCGAAGCCGGACGCCAGAACGGCGCCGGCTGTCGTCATCAGAAAATCACGTCTGCTAAAACCGCTCATTGTTCTTCCTTTGTTGCAAACAGGAACCGGCCCCGTCGCCCGTTCCTGCTGTTATTTTGCTTAAAGCGTGGAATAGGTGCCCCGGCCGATGGCGAGCAGCGCACCCTTCTCGTCAAATACATCGACGTCGGCGACGCCGACGCTCTTGCCGGCTCGGCGCACCCGCGACACTGCGACCAAGTCGGTATCGACAGCCGGCTTCAGGTAGTCGACCCGGAAATTCACGGTCGGAAGGCCGCGCCCCACCATCATGCCGACAGCAAAATCACCGACCGTGTCGATAACCGAGGCAATGACGCCGCCATGCCACTGCTTGGAGCCCGGCCGGCGTTCGAATTCCGGTCGCATCGGCGAACGCATCGTCACTTCCTGTTTCTCGGGATCGGCCTTGATCACCTCAAGGCCGAGAAACAGGTTGAAGGGAGAGACATCCAGCATCTGCTGGATCTCTGCAGCCGTCAGGATCTTAACGTCGGGCTTGCTCACGGCGTCACCACGACTTTGCCGAATACCGCACGATCCTCGATGATTTTGACAGCCTCGTGCGCCTGTTCCAGCGGATAGGTCTTGTCGATGAGCACCTGCAGCTTCTTGGCTGCGACGAGATCGAACAGCTTGGTGATATCGTCGCGTTCCCAGCCGTTGGAGCCCTTGATCTCCAGCTCGAAGGTCCAGATGAAGCGAAGATCTTCCGTCGGTGAGTAACCTGCCGTGGCGCCACAGGTCAGAATGCGGCCGCCGAGCTTGAGGCAGCGCAGCGATTTGACCCAGGTGTCGCCACCGGTGAAATTCACCACGACGTCGACACCGCCACCTTCGACGAAGCGACGGCGATGCGGCTTGCCGTGGCGCTCATAGATCGTCTTCATTAAGTCGGACTGCGTGTAGAGGATGATCTCGTCCGCGCCGAGCTCCGTGAGCCGCTTGCCCTTCTCCTCGCTGCCGGCGCAGGCGATCACGTAGGCGCCGGCCAGCTTGGCGAGCTGGACGCAGCACACGCCGACGCCGCCACTGGCGCCCAGGATCAGAACCTTCTCGCCAGCCTTGATCTGGCCGATGGTGTTCATCATACGGATCGCAGTGCCATAAGCGACCGGGAGTGCCGCAGCCTGCTCGAAACTGACGCCCTCCGGAATCATGACGAGCTGATGCGCCTTGGCGCGGCAGAATTCGGCGAGGCCGCCATCCTGGGTCTCGCCCATCAAGCCGCCTTCGACGCGGTTGACCGGATCGATCAGCACGCGATCACCGATGTTCCAGCCAGTGACGCCCGCGCCAAGTTCGGCGATCTCACCGACCACGTCGAGGCCAATGATGACAGGCAGTGGCACCTTGATGCCGGGCATACCGCGGCGGGTGAAAACGTCGTGATAGTTGATCGACGATGCCCGCACGCGGATGACAACGTCGCCCTCGCCGGCCTTCGGCGTCGGATAATCCGCCGTGAATTGCAGCTTATCGTTATCGCCGTGTTCGTAAAGGACAACTGCTCGCATGATCTATCTCGCTCCGTTGGTTCAGGCTGCGGCAGAGAGGGACCAGCTTGCCAGCCCCTCCACCGCCTGTTGAGTGATGGAAATGGCTTGTTCTGTGGTCTCTTCACGCCAGTGCGACGACACGGGCACGAAGCAATCGTGCAGGTCTGCGCGCAGCATGCGAACGCGCTCGCTGTCTTTCTCGGCTTTGAACTTCAGCCAGAGATCGAGCTGCAGAGCGCGGCGAACCTTGGTACCTCGCGTGCCAAATTCGATCACAGCGCCGACCATTGGTCGCGCGCCGAGGAACCTGGTCATGCCGTGAAACACGAGTCCCTGATAATTGGGCCGCGCGAAGCTGTTCGGCTTCTGACCGACGATGCGGTCACGCCCCCACCAGCGCACGGCTTCCGCATGAAGCGCGCCACCTTCAGGGTTGAAGCACAGAAAGAAGGACTCGCCGAAATCACCGATGCCAGTATGCCAATCGATGAAGCCGACGCGCTCGGCCGCACCGAGATGATCGGCAACCACGGTCTCCAGAGCCAGATTGGACCACTCCCGCCCGGCGCCGCCATAATTGGAGCCATCCGGGAAGTCGTACTGCCCGCGCGCCAGCGTGTCGAACAGACCGTCGTCACCATGCGCGTCCTTGAAAGCTTCGACGGCGTCGGCGTAGATCTGAAGGGCTGCCGGTGTCCAGTCCTCCGGAAGCAGATGCGGATAGAGTTTCGCATAGCCCGGATTGCCCGGACGGGGAGTGGAGAAATCGATGAAGTTGCGATTGAGATCGACATTGTTCTCGGTGGTGCGCGTGCTCCAAGCGAAGCCATAGGGGTTGATCGCGTGGACCAGGAGCACCGACACGCCGTGCGGGAGAGCGCGCGCAAACTCGCTCTGCATCCAGCCGATCTGCGCCGCCGACCCGCTGAGACCTTCGAGGCCATGGGTGCCGCTGAGGCTCACCAGTTGCGACGGTGCACGCGGATCGCCGAGCCGCGCCGCATCGATGCACAGATCCTGGCCATCCGGCCCCTTGCGATCCGGATGGGTGTAGGTGGTCAACTCGGCCCCGAGGTCATCCGCGGCGCTGCGGAACTTGACGCGCGCGCCGTCATAGTCGAGCGCAAAGCTGCGGGTAAAATCGTTGAGCAACGCCGCCATCACGCCGTGAACCCCAGGGCGACATTGGCAGCGTCGGTGTGCGACACGATAATCCCGCCGGCATAGGGCTTGAAGGAAATGCCGGCCGCGTCAAACACACTACGCAGCGTATCGAGCGACGCGACCTTGAACACCAGCGCGACCATGCGGTCCGTGCCGTCCTGGCTGACCAGCGCCGCGCCGGCATAGCGGTCGGCCACGGCGGCAGGATCGAGCACGAAAATCGTCGCGGCACCGGCCCTGAACGAAAAGCCGCCGTCTGTCGGCGTCAGCAGCGGCGCGCCGAACATGCGCTCATAGAGCGTCGCGGTGCGTGCCGGCTGCTGCGAGGCGATGACAAATTCGACGATTTCAGTGGCACCATTGGCATGCGTCTGCCATTCGGGGCGCCACACCAGTTCCGGCGTATCATGATGGCAGAAGAACGTGCGGCCGTTCTGCACTTCGTCGCCCGCCACGCGGATGACTTTGAAACGCGCATCTTGGGCGCCGTCCGGCAACTCCACCGGTCGCGCGAAGCTCATCGGCTCCATCACGGGGACCGCGTTGTCCTTCAGCGTCGCGTAGACCAGATCGGCATCGACCGACTTGAACACCAGTCCGCTCAAACCCGGCGGATGGGCCCAGAGATCGGCCCGCATGGTTTCGCGACCGGGCAGATAGCCGAGCAATTCGAGATAGTTCGTGCCGAAGATCGCCAGATTGTTGCTGGAGCCGAGCGTATGATGACCGCGCTCCGTCAACTGAAAGCCGAGGCGCACATATTGCGCAGCCGCCTCATCAAGCTGGCCCATCACGTTGAGGACGACGTGATCGAGCACAGGTAAGACCTGACGTTGAACGGTGCGCATATCACTCATACGAAAGCCTCGTTGCCTTCCAGGTTGGTGAGATCAGCAAGATCGATGCCAATCCAAACATCGATCACGTCAGTGTCATGCAGCACGTGGTCGCGGCTCTTCTTTCGACATCGAAAAGGCGAGCGCCGCATCCGCATGCAGCATGGTTGAATCGAACACCGGGAGATCGATGTGCTCGGGGCCGACCAGCAGACAGATCTCGGTACATCCGAGGATCACGCCATCGGCGCCCCGCGCCTTTCCGCGCGCGATCGCATCGAGATAGAGACGGCGCGACTCTTCGCGAACGACGCCCTGGCACAGTTCATCGAAGATGATGTCGTGAATGAACGCGCGGTCATCTTCAGGCGGAATGACGGGATCGAGCCCGAAACCATCGCGCAACCGCGACACGTAGAACTCCTGTTCCATCGTGTAACGCGTTGCCAGAAGTAGCGGCCGCTGCAGCCCTGCAGCCTTCACGGCAGCACCGGTAACGTCGGCAATGTGAAGAAGCGGGATCGACACTGCCTGCTGCACTTCGTCGGCAAGCTTGTGCATTGTATTCGTGCAGATCAGAATGCAACCAGCACCGCCTCCTTCCAGATCGCGTGCGATGTCAGCGAGAACCTGACAGGCCTCGTCCCAACGCCCTTGTTTCTGCAAGTTGACAATCGCGTCGAAGTTGATCGAACGCATCAGAATATCCGCGGAGTGGAGCCCACCGAGTTCGGCGCGGACTTGCTCATTCAGCCGGCGATAGTAAACAGCAGTACTTTCCCAGCTCATTCCACCAATCAAACCAATCGTCCGCATTACTATTGCTCGCTCTGTCCAGTCGATGTGCTTGACGGAACGATAGCATCAGCACCGCGCAATCCGATTGCGGATCGCGGTCATCATACTCAGTTTGCCTGAGAAGAAACTTCATAGTTCGAGCGATCGGCGGAATAGGATTTCAAATTTTTCGATCCGTCGCATCAACGTTTCTTCGTCGGGCCCTGACAGACCAAAATGATGCAACGACGTGCAGCGCCGGGAATTGCCCGTGTGTGTCGCGTGAAATCTCACTGTGTGAGAAGAATGCCGGAGTTCGGTCTGCACCAGGAATAGAACTCGGTGCAACTTAACACGCATACGGATCGGACACGTTCCGCGAACACTCCGCATGAGCCGTTCATCGGACACAAACGAGGTCGCCTCCTGGAGGGAAAGGCGACCTCGTGGAGCGCGCGAATGCCCTCGCGCCGGTCCATGTGCTCTGGGGAAGAGCGCCATATTTGACCACGGCGCCCGCGCTGGGGTGTGACGACGACATGACACGGCATGTGACAGTTGATCGCATCGACAGAGTGTCGTGTGCGGTCGCTCGACCCGATGCCTTCACCATCAACGCGATATTTTATTGTCCCAATGCATCGTTCGAGCTCTGGACATCCCGGCTAGGCATGACGGGCGTATTGCTCGATACTCGCGCAGATTATCAGGCGACCCGAGAACCCTCTGTTCAGATCTTCGACGTCGGCTGCACGGCGCGCCAGAACGGCACGCTGATTGACGTAGCCCTTGTCAGTAATTTCGCCGCCATCGACAGATAGCGGCTCTGCCAGCAACAGCGCACAAGTTGCATAGGTGGAAGACCCTCCGCCTGCCGCCTTCAGTCTTGCGAGCCCTTCCCCTATAGACGAACGCACATTTTCGCAGCCAAGCACGACATCGATGCTCGCTGATTCCGGCAGGCCGGACACCGCGCGGCAGGCAGCCAGGTTGGGAACGAGAAGGAAGCGCACATCCTCGCCACCATGGCCGGCCACGACAATGTCCTGGACCAGCGGCGTCAACGCGGAGATTCCTGCCACGCGCAGCGTTCCGACATTGACCCAGGTGCCTGATGTCAGCTTGAAATCCTCGGCGATGCGCCCGTCGAACAGCAAGCCCTGCTCGGGATGAGCCGGATCTGCAAATGCAACGGCGTCGCCGATCAGATAGAAGCCGTCCGCATCAAAAGCTTTCGCGGTGAGGTCCGGCGCCTTCCAGTAGCCCGGCGTCACATTGGGGCCGCGCACCCGCACCTCGAACTTGCCGGCCGATGGCACGAGCTTTAGCTCTGTGCCGGGAATCGGCACGCCTATATTGCCTGATCGTGGCGCCTGAAAATGACAGTCGGTCGCGAGTGGCGATGTTTCCGTCGAACCCCAGGCGGAGACCATCGGCAACGGGCGTCCTATTGTCTCGATGGAGAGTGTCTCCAGCGCCGACCAAGTGCTCTGCGGCAGAGCCGCACCGGCATAAAAGACGAACTTCACCTCACTGAAGAATCGCTCTCGCAACCCATCGTCCTTCCGCAGGGCTGCAATAAGCATGTCGAAGCCACGCGGCACGTTGAAATAGACCGTCGGCATGACGCTGCGCAGATTGGCGATCGACGTCGCGAATAATCCGGGCGCGGGCTTGCCGCTGTCGATGTACAGCGTTCCGCCGTTGCGCAGCACCATATTGAAATTGTGATTTCCGCCGAAGGTATGACTCCAGGGCAGCCAATCGAGAAGAACGAGTTCACTCTGCTGAGTTTCGAGAAACGGCCAGGTCTGTGCCTTGGCCTGCTGGCTCGAGGTCAGCATGCGCTGGGTATTGATGACCGCCTTCGGCGCGCCGGTCGATCCCGACGTGAACAGCAATTTGGCGATCGTATCTGCATGGACCGCTGCGAAGGCATGATAGATGGCTGCGCTCACCGGCGTTGTGACCACATCAGCATATGACCACACCTCTCCGGCGGTCGCGCCACCGCCGATGATAGCAGCAGTGTGAAACGGGGCGATCGCAGCGAGGGCCGGACCGAACTGATGCAAGTTCGAGACGAAGATGGCACCGGGATCTAGAAGTTGAATCGCACCACGCAGCTTTTCGAAATCCTTCGACATCAGCGCATATGCCGGAGAAATCGCGGCGACGGGCACACCGACATGCATCGCTGCCAGGGCGAGAACCGCATGCTCGATGCCGTTGTCCGATAGCACTGCGAGGGGCCGCTGCGCACTCATCTCCTGTGCAAGAATCCAGCTCCCCGCGCCACGCACGCGCCGAAGCGTCTCGGCATAGCTCAGCGTCACCCAAGGCAAATCCGGACTGGACCGCTCCGCCAGAAAGGTCCGCTCCGGTGCCTGTTGTGCCCAATGCTCGAGCCAGTCCCCGACACAACGCGCGTAGGGGCACAGTGCTGTATCGGATCGAAGAAGGATCGTACCGTCGGATCGCTGTTCTGCATCAACCGACGGCGTCAAAAAAAATGGACTGCCTGAGCCAGCCGCATTGTCGCGGTCCAGAACCATCGCTTCTCTCCCCCATAATGTACCCGTCTTTGTTCTTATCCGGGCTGTTCAATCGAAACGGTCGTTGCCGGCACGGATCGGACACAACGTCGATCAGTACGTCTCGACATGATAGCGCCCACTGCCGCGCATCACTGTTTTCAGATCCGACCAATCCATCGACGCGGCGCGGCAGATATCCGCAAACGCCTCTTCAACGCCGCTCTCCATGCCTTTCAACCCGCAGATATAGACGTGGGTCTGCGCGTCGCGCAGCAGCGACGTGATCGCAGCAGCTTCGCTGCGGATACGATCCTGCACATAGATCCGTGGCTCGCCCGGCACGCGCGAATAGCAGAAGTGCTTGCCCAGCAACTCCTCCGGGACCTTTTGCAGCGGACCGAAATAAGGAAGCTCCTCGGGACGGCGCGCACCGAAGAACAGGAGCAGCCGCCCGGGCGCACCAGGCATCGCGCGCCGGCGGCGCTCCGTGAAGCCGCGGAATGGCGCAGAGCCCGTGCCAGTGCAGACCATGAGAACATTCGCCGAAGGATCGTTCGGCAGCAGGAAGGTGGCACCGAACGGCCCAGTGACTTCGACCTTTGCGCCACGCGGCAGATCGCACAGGTAGTTCGAGCAGAGCCCGCCGACCTCACGTTTCACGGTCAGCGCCAGATTGTTGGTGTTCGGCTTCTCGCCATCGCGCGAACTCGCGATCGAATAGAGCCGCACCTGATGCGGCTTGCCGTCCGCGCCCAGGCCCGGCACGACAATGCCGATGCTCTGGCCTTCGAGGATGGGAAACGGCTGCTCGCCAAAATCCAGGATGATGTGGCGCACGTCGGAGTCGGCCGTCGCGTGGGTGAGCCGGAAATTGCCGGTCACCGTGGCCAGTGCGGGCTTGCCGCGGTTATAAAGATTGACCGACGCCTTGCTCGATGACAGCGGCGCGACGGCCTTGCCGCCCAGCCCTTTGCGTGCTTCTTCGAGCAACGCGCCGATCTCATCCTCGAGCGCCTCGATGGCGCCCGCGCCGGGGCTATTGTTCGCGATCTCCTCCTGCGCCGGCAGGTCACTCCAGGAGAACTGCTCGTCGAGCGAATACGGCGCCGCGACGACGCGCCAGTTGTCGATCGCGCCGGTCGGACACGGCGAGATGCAATCCATGCAGTAATTGCAGATCTCCGCGTTGACGACGTAGTTGTTGTCGTCATGTGTCACCGCATCGACCGGGCAGCTCTCCTCGCAGGTGTTACACCTGATGCAGATTTCTGGATCGATCAGGTGCTGTTTGAAAGGGGCATTCATGACAAATCCCACGCGCGCCATCGAGATCGGCATGCGGCGAAGCGACCTTGACGAAAGCCCGCTCGCCGCACGCAGACGGTGCTAGGCCGCAATCTTCACGTATTCGAAATCGCCCGGCTTGTTGTCGATGCCGACCTTCGGCGCCGATATCCAGCTGGCGAACTTGCCGGGCTCGCTGACCGGTGTCATCAACGACGCGATGAAATCACCGTCGTCAACGGACGGCAGATAGTCATTCCTGGCTTTCGCCCAGGCGGCATCGCTCATGATGATGCCCTTCGGCGAAGCGTTCACATCGCGGAATTCACCGATCTGGCGATGGAATGCGGTGTGAGGCAAATCGAAGCGGAAATTGACGCCGGCCTTCTCGATGATCTTGTTCCAGCGCTCGACACCCTTGGCGCAATCCACCGTGTAATCGTCGCGCAGGCGCATATTGAGCGCGGTGAGCGCCGGTTCATCGACCAGCTTGATCTCACCGTCGACAAATTTCAGCACCTGATAGATGTCATTGGTGAGCTGGTGATCATCCTCGATCTTGGTCTCCTGGAAACGCCCCTTCAGACCGGAATTGTAGAAATTCGCGGCATTTGTGGATACTTCGGAGCCGAACAGATCGAGGGACAGCGAATAATGCAGGTTGATCTTCTTCTGCATGGTCGGCAGGTCGATCACGCCGAGCGCACGGATTTTCTCGATGGCGTTGGGATCCTCGATCCCCGCCGCCTTCATCGCTTCGCAGGTTCGCTGCAGCACGCGGCCGACGCCGGTCTCGCCAACGAACATATGATGCGCCTCCTCGGTCAGCATGAAGCGGCAGGTCCGCGACAGCGGGTCGAATCCGGATTGCGCGAGACTCTCCAACTGCATCTTGCCGTCGCGGTCGGTGAAGAAGGTGAACATGAAGAAAGACAGCCAGTCCGGTGTGGCCTCATTGAACGCACCGAGCATGCGCGGCGCATCGGCATCGCCCGAGCGGCGACGGAGAAGATCATCGGCCTCCTCGCGGCCGTCGCGGCCGAAATATTTCTGCAGCAGATAGACCATCGCCCAGAGATGGCGCCCCTCCTCCACATTGACCTGAAACAGGTTGCGCAAATCATAGAGCGACGGCGCGGTCTGACCGAGATGGCGCTGCTGTTCGACCGAGGCCGGTTCGGTGTCGCCCTGGATCACCACGAGGCGGCGGAGCATCGCGCGATATTCGCCGGGGACTTCCTGCCAGGCGGGTTCGCCCATGTGTCGTCCGAAATTCACCTTGCGCTCGGTGTCCTGCGGCGCCAGCAACACGCCCCAGCGATATTCAG
Organism: Tardiphaga sp. 813_E8_N1_3; assembly: GCF_051811025.1. Classification (NCBI taxonomy): domain Bacteria; kingdom Pseudomonadati; phylum Pseudomonadota; class Alphaproteobacteria; order Hyphomicrobiales; family Nitrobacteraceae; genus Tardiphaga; species Tardiphaga sp. 813_E8_N1_3. The sequence continues at coordinate 933,134 of NZ_JBPWQE010000001.1, read as the reverse complement.
GCATCTTCACATAGTCGAACTTGGCCCAGCCTTTGGGATCGACTGATATCGCGGTGCGCAAATAGACGAGGGATTCCTGAAAACCTTCAGGCCCCATGTCGTTCCACCAATCGAGATAGCCGGGATGCCATCCCTCCAGCGCCTTGAGCACCTGGCGATCCTCGGCCAGATTCACGTTGTTCGGAATCTTGGTGCTGTAGTCGACATTCATGATGTTCATGACTGGGATCTCCCGCTGTATTTGTGATCGTTCGAATTGGGCAAGCCACCGACTTGCATTTATCCAAAGAGTGACACATGGCCGCGCTGTTCCAGTTGCGGGGGCTTACACGCGCGTCATGTCGAACTGCGCCTTCTGGCCAGTGCCGTAACGTCCAAGCGCGCCGTTCTCGCCGACCGCATTCGGTCGCTGGAAGATCCAGTTCTGCCAGGCCGTCAGCCGCGAGAAGATTTTCGATTCCATAGTCTCCGGCCCGACAAATCGCAGATTGGCTTCCATGCCCGTGAGGCTATCGGGTGAGAAGCTGCAGCGTTCTTCGAAGAACACACGCACCTCGTCATCCCAGTCGATATCATCGAGCGCGAAGGTGACGAGCCCGAGCTGCTCGGCGGTTTCCGCATCCAGCGGCTCACCAATCCTCGCTTTCGCGCGGGTTACATCCTCCGGATCGGCCTGGAAGCGCGACTGTAGCCGCGTCAGTCCGTGGCTCATCGGGTAAGGCCCGAAATTCATCGCGCTCAGTACGATCGCCGGCGGCGCACGGTTGTCGCCCTGCTTTTGGCCGACCAGCATGTAGGAGCGGTCGGCCGCGAAGACGAGTTCGGCCAGCGTGCCGACAAAGCACGAGCCCGGCTCGACCAGCGTCACCAGCGTGCGCGACGTCACATCGATACGCTTCAGCACCCGCTTCCAGTATTGCCGGACCTCGTTGACCAGCCAATGCGCCTTGTGCGTTTCGAGGAAGACATCATAGGCCAGCACATTGGCGCCGTCGCCATGCGACTTGAACACCAGCATGGCGGTCTCAAGTTCATTGATCCGCAGATGCAGGATGGCGTCGTCTAGTTCGCGCGCCACCTGCAGCGGCCAGAAGGCAGCGCCCTGCGCCATCATCCCGTCGATATCCGACGGCGTCGCCGCGTCAGGCGCTTTAATCGAGATGGTCGCAATTCGCTCTGCGCGATTGATATCGACATTGACCAGACCGTAACGAATACCGCTGTCATCGAAGCGGCGGTTCAGCGGCGGCAGCTTGAGGCCCTCGCCCGTGCCGTTGCGCTTTGACGTCGCCAGAAACTCCTTGGCGCGCTCGGCGACTTTCGCTTCCAGCTTGCTGTTGGCAACGATGTCATCGATCAGCCGCCACGCCACCGCACGTTTGCCCTTAATACCTTCTTCGATAGTGCAGAAATAATCGGCGTGATCGCGGCGCACCTTACGCTTGTCGACCACGCGGGTCAGGCCGCCGGTGCCCGGCAGCACCGCGAGCAACGGCACTTCCGGCAGCGCCACCGCCGCAGAGCCATCATCCGCCATAATGATGTGATCGGTGGCCAGCGCCAGTTCATAGCCACCACCCGCAGCCGTACCATTGATCACTGAAATAAAGCGCTGGCCGGAATTTTCGCTCGAGTCTTCAAAGCCGTTGCGAGTCTCGTTGGTGAATTTGCAGAAATTGACCTTGTGGGCGTGAGTAGCGCCGGCCAGCATGCGGATATTGGCACCAGCGCAGAACACCCGGTTCTTGCCGGAGCGTAGCAGCACGACCTTGACCTCCGGATATTCGAAGCGAAGCCGCTGCACGGCATCCGCCAGTTCGATATCGACGCCAAGATCGTAGGAATTCAGTTTGAGCTGATAGCCCTCGAACAGACCGCCATTCTCATCAACATCCATAGTGAGCGTTGCAACGTCGTTATCGACACTGAGCTTCCAGTGGCGGTAGCGCGACGGATCGGTTTGGAAGTCGATAAATTTGGCGCCGTTCGAGAGAACGCGTTGCTCTGCGGCCATGCTCCACCCTTTGACAGTCTCGATTTATGTGCGCTGTGCGCCTTGGTTATATGCACAATAATTCATGATATCGGGACCGTCTAGAGGATTCGGACGGAAACATGCATTTTCTTTCATGTCCGGATGATAATGATCAGACCCCGCTCAGCCTCGTCGATTGCCAGCTGATGTGCGATCGCAGACGCCAGCACCGCGACCGGAAAGTGCTCGGAAAAGCTTCCGGCAATACTTGCCCGCGGGCGTATGGCGAGTTCATCGAGTTCGGACAGCGCTTCCTGCAGCAATCGATGTGCCGCCCGCGGCCGCTGCAGACTGAGTTTCAGATTGGCATTGGCAACCTGAATGCAGGCGCGAAGCAGAATCCGGTCGCGCCCTCTTTGTGGCGCGACCTTCCAGACAGCCTCGAGAATTTCGTGAGCCTCCCAGAAGAAGCCGGCATCGTTGAGCGCGAGCCCATAGCGCAACGCCGGATCACTGGCCGGGACGAAGCCTGCATAGCGCATCGGGACCAGTGCCTTGGCCAGCGCGAGCGTGTCGTGATCAGCCTTCGTCTGCTTGCCGAGCCGATAGGGCCAGCGCGGCATCGCGAGAGAAGGAGTGACAGTCACGATCATGCCCGCTTACGCAGCGCGTAATTCGCCCTCGCCGTGAAAATGCAGCAGGCGATTGGCGAAATCGGCCACGGCCTGCAAGGTTGCCTCTGGGGCTTCGCGATAAGGCGAATGCGCAGCGCCGGGAATGATCTCGACATCCACCGGGCAATAGCATTCGACCTCGGCGATCTCGATCTGCTTCCTGGTGCCGTACTGATCGTCGGCTCCCTGCACGATCTGCACGGGCACGCGCACATAAGCGAGATAGTCGGAAATATCCCAGTCGCGGAACTGCGGATCGAGCCATGCGCCGTTCCAGCCATAAAACGCGTTGTCGACGTCATCATGCCAGCGCGCGAGCTTGGCTTTCAGGTCGTCCTCTTCGTACGCCCTCTTGATTTCGGCGATCGACGTGACGGAAACATCCTCAACGACGAAATGCGGCGCGATCATCGAGACGCCGCGGATACGGTGATCCTGGATGCCGCCGGCATAGATCGTCGCGATGGATCCGCCATCGGAATGACCGACCAGCAAGCCGCGGCGAAAGCCGATGGCATCGAGCAGCTGCGGCAGCACGTCGAGTGCTTCGACATGCATGTAGTCCAGCGGACGCGGCAGCACGACCTGGCTCGACGCGCCATAGCCGGCGCGCGAATAGACGAAGACGCCCGCCCCGGTCGCCGCCTCAAGCTTGTCCGGGAAGTCGCCCCACAGCGCGACCGAGCCCAGCCCTTCATGTAGCAGCACGATGGTCGGCGCCACATCCGGTTGCGGACCAATCATGCGGTATTCGAGTTCGGACGCACCGATGGTCAGCCGTCCCGCAGATTTCAATGCACTCATCTTGTCATCCATCTCTCGGTTTCAGACCGCCGCTCCATCGCGCAATTTGTAGCGCTGGATTTTTCCGGTGGCTGTTTTGGGAAGGGAATCGACAATCTCGATCCAGCGTGGATACTTCCACGGACCGATCCGTTGCTTGACGTGATCCTTCAAGGATTCGCGCAGGCCCTCAAGCACGGCATTCGGTTTCAGCACCACGAAGGCCTTCGGCTTCAACAGCCCCTCGGCGTCGGCCTCCGGCACGACCGCCGCTTCGGATACGGCGGGATGTGCGATAAGCGCGCTCTCCACCTCGAACGGAGACACCCAGATGCCGGACACCTTGAACATGTCATCGGCACGTCCGCAGAACGTATAGCGCCCGTCGGCATCGCGGACATATTTGTCACCGGTGCGCGTCCAATGACCCTCGAAGGTGCGACGACTCTTGCTGCGTTGATTCCAGTATCCCTCACCGGCGGACGGCGCATCGACGAGCAACTCGCCGATTTCTCCGTCAGCAATATCGAGGCCCGCATCATCGACGAGCCGCACACGATAGCCTGGTACCGGCCGGCCGGATGTGCCGTATTTGATATCGCCGGGAGCATTCGACAGAAAGATATGCAGCAGTTCGGTTGAGCCGACGCCATCGAGAATATCGACGCCGAAGCGGTTCTTCCATCCGTTCCCCACCGGCTCCGGCAGCGCCTCGCCAGCCGAGGTGCAAATGCGCAGGCGCGGGAGGCGAACTTCCGTTTTAAACGCCTCATCGTTCAGCATCGCCGCGAACAATGTCGGCACCCCGAAAAAGATGCTCGGCTGATAACGGCGCATCAGGCCGAACATGGTGGCCGGCGTCGGGCGCTCCGAATTGAGCACCGTCGTGGCGCCGACCGACATGGGGAATGTCATGGCGTTGCCGAGGCCGTAGGCGAAGTACAGTTTGGCCGCAGACAGTCCGACATCGTCCTCGCGGATGCCGAGAACCTGCTTGCCATAGGTGGTCGCCGTTGCTTCCAGACTGGCGTGCAGATGGCGAACCCCCTTCGGCATGCCCGTGGATCCGGACGAGTACAACCAGAAGGCAGGCTCGTCCGCATGGGTCGCGACCGTGGTGAAGCTTGTGCTCTCATCCCTGACTTCATCGGCCAGACACTTGCGGCCATTGTCAGCGCCACCGACCACAATCACATGCTCAAGATCCGGCAAACGACCCAGCATGTCGTCGACTGCCGGCAAAAGCGCTGCGGAAATGAACAACACGCGTGCCCGGCAATCGGCCAGCACATAGGCGTATTGCTCCGAGGTCAGCAGAGTGTTGAGCGGCACCGGGACGATGCCGGCCCGGATCGCGCCGAGGAACACCACCGGAAAGTCGACCGTGTCGAGCATGATCATCGCGACGCGTTCTTCGCGTCGGACGCCGAGCCGCTTCAGCAAATTGGCCAGTTGGCAACTTTTTGTCTGCAGGTCGCCATAGGTCAGTTCGGTCACTGTATCGGTAAAGGCGAGCTTGCTGCCGCGGCCCTCATCGATGTTGCGGTCGAGAAGCCAGGTCACCGCATTGTAAGAACTGGACGGCCCACTCATGATGCGTTTGCACCTTGGGCGATTCCACAACCGTTGCTCACGGTGCTCTCCCTATCGTCTCTTTTGAATTATAATTCATATAAAGTCACCAACTCCGGTTGCTGTCAATCGCATCCGGAATTATCTTTCCTGAAATCCTCTGCGAGCACGCACGCCACATGACCGACCAGGCCGATCCCGAAACCGCCTTTCTTGAACAGCTCGGTCAGCGTGTCCGCACCATGCGCGGCCTGCGCGGCATGTCGCGAAAGGTGCTGGCAAAAGTGTCCGGGATTTCGGAGCGCTACATCGCGCAACTGGAAAGCGGCAAGGGCAACGTGTCTATCGTGCTGCTGCGCCGGGTGTCCGGCGCCATGGGTGCCCATCTCGAAGATCTGATACCGGCGGACGAACCGACAACGGAGTGGCCGGTCATTCGAGACCTCGTTCGCAACGCGACACCGAACCAGATCGCCCAAGCTAAGGATGTTCTCGCCGGACGCGGGCACAGTTCGTTCCAGAATTATATGTCATTCAGCGGCATCGCCCTGATCGGGCTGCGCGGCGCCGGAAAATCGACGCTTGGGAAATTGCTGGCGGACAAGATCGGCTGGAGCTTCGTCGAGCTCAATAAGGAGATCGAGCAGCACAACGGACTATCGGTCGCCGAGATCATCGCGCTCTATGGACAGGAGGGCTTTCGCCGCATGGAACAGGCTGCGCTGAACGGCCTGTTGGGGCGCAAGGAGCCCATCGTCCTTGCGACCGGCGGCGGCATTGTCTCGGAACCCGTGACTTTCGATCGCGTATTGTCATCGTTCTACACGATCTGGCTCAAGGCCAAGCCGGAAGAACATATGGCGCGCGTTCGCCACCAGGGTGACTTGCGCCCGATGGCGGACGACCGCTCCGCCATGCAGGAATTGCGCACAATCCTGCTGAGCCGTGAGCCGCTCTACGCCCGCGCCTCCGCTATTGTCGATACGGCCGGCCTCAGCAAGGACAAGGCTGCAGCGCAACTGGTCGGCGCGGTGTCGCGTGTGTTGAACACAAATGCCCAGGCCTTCGGACTGAGAAGCGCTGCGTCGTGACACTGGGCGAGCTTCTGCAGGCACGCGGTTTCGATCCCATCGGCGCGATGGCGATCCGCAACACCCTGCACTCCGAAGATGTCTCAAGCGATTTCCGCGATCTCGCCGATGTCATCAGCGCCAACGCGTTGCCAATGTATGACCGGATGCAGGACGGCCCACGCATTGCGCATCAAGCAGCCGTGCTCTCCTTTGCCGCAACAGACGGCGGGCAGGCACGCCTGACAAGCCTGCGAACCTTCCTGCTGCGCAAGCCGGGAAGCGTTCCCGGCGATATCGTCTATGACTACGATGCCGCGCACCTGCTACACAGCTTCATCGCGCGCGCCACGACGCCCTGTTTTTACGACGCCATTGACCGGGAAGAGCTCAACGATCTGTTCGGCCGCCTCGTGGTGCAATGGCCGGAACCGCTTTCCGACAATATTATTGCGGCCAATGACGATGCGTTGACCGTCGTCGTCGCCTGATTGGTCAAACGCCGAGATGGCGTTCCAGCACGTCCGGCTGCGCGGCCAATGCCGCCGGCGTACCGTCGAACACCACGCAGCCCTTCGACAGGATCACCATTCGGTCGGCGACTTTCGCCAGACTCCGGAAATCCTTGTCAACAACGATGGTCGCGATGCCCTCGCCCCGAACGATCGCCAGCGTCTGCCAGATCGACTGCGCCACCAGTGGCGCCAGACCTTCCGTGGCCTCATCGATCATGATCATATCAGGATTGGTCATCAGCGCGCGGCCGATGGTGAGCATCTGCTGCTCACCTCCCGACAATTGATGCCCTCCATTGTTGCGGCGTTCGTGCAGACGCGGAAACAGCTCGAAGATTTTCGGCAGGGTCCAGGACTGACGCTCGTGATTTCCCCGTCGCGCAGCCATCACCAGATTTTCGGTGACCGACAGCGAGCCGAAAATGCCCCTCCCCTCCGGCACCAGCGCCATGCCGCATCGCGCGATCGTTTCAGGCGCTGCATTGCGGATATCATGGCCGTGGAAGCGCAAACTGCCGCGACAAAGCGGCATCAATCCCATCAGCGAACGCAGCAGCGTGGTCTTGCCCATACCGTTGCGGCCGATCAGCGCGACCTGCTCACCGGGCGCAAAGGTCAGATCGACGCCGTGCAGAATCTGGCTGGCGCCGTAAAAGGCATCGAGTTTTTCCACCTCCAGCAAGGCCATTACGCGATGCCTCCATCAGCCCCGAGATAAGCGGCGCGCACACCAGGATCTACGCGCACGTCCTGAGGCAAACCTGTGGCAATGACACGGCCGTCCTGCATCACCGTCAACCGGTCTGCGAGTTCGAACACCGCATCCATATCGTGCTCCACCACCAGTAGCGCACGATCTGCCTTCAGCGACGCGATCAATCCAATGATGCCTCGCGCTTCCGATGGCCCCATGCCGGCCAGCGGCTCGTCGAGCAGAATGACCTGCGGATTGGTCGCCAGCACCATCGCGATTTCGAGCTGGCGCTGTTCGCCGTGACTCAGTTTGTCGGCAATGATCTGCGACCGTGCTGATAACCCGACCCGGTCGATCGCATCGGTGACCAACTGAAGGTATGGCCGGTCGGACCGCGTGCCGCCAAACATCCGGAGCGGCGCGGTTGAACGGGCCTGCGCCGCAAGACGCACATTCTCATGCACGCTGAACTGCGCAAACAACGTCGTCTTCTGATAGGCGCGGCCGAGGCCAGCACGCGCGCGGCGGTCCGGCGACAACGACGTGATATCCGCACCGTTGAGCAGGACCTCACCCGACGTCGGCAGCAATTCGCCGGCCAGCAGATTGATCAGCGTGGATTTCCCGGCACCGTTCGGGCCGATCACCGCATGGATCTCGCCGGCGCGAATATCGATCGACACATCGGAGACGGCCAGGAGGCCTCCGAAGCGCTTCTGCAATCCAGCGGCACGTAGCGCAATGTCATGCATGACGGGCTTCCGCAGCTGCAGGCTTGATTTCGGCCGCGCGTTGCGGCGACGCCCCGAACACCATCGACCAGATCTGCCGGACGCCATTGGGCAGCAGGATGACGATGCCGATGATGATCAAGCCTTCGACAAGCTTCCAGTTGTCGAGATGCGCCTTCAGCACTTCTTCCATGCCGATCAGAACCAGCGCACCGACGAGCGGCCCGGTGACCGAGCGCAAGCCACCGATCAGCACCATGACCAGGATTGTCGCCGACTGGTGCCATCCCAGCATCTGCGGCGCGACGAAGCCGAACTGGGCCGCGGCCAGATAGCCGGCAACGCCCGCCAGCGCGCCAGACAGGGTAAATGCCGTCAGGCGGAGGCGAAAGATCGGAAAGCCGAGCGACCGCGCCCGGCGCTCATTGTCCCGGGCTGCTGCCAGCGCCCTCCCGAAAGGTGAGCGGACCACGATTGCGAGCAGAGCGATCACGCCCACCAGGAAACCCAGCACGACAAAGTAGAAAGTCATGGGCTTGTCGAGATCGAGCAATTGGCGGCCGGCAATGGCGATCTCGGGCCGGATGTTGATGGAGATGCCATCCGATCCCCCCGCGAATTTGGTATCGTGGAAGAAGAAGAACAGCATCTCGCCAAAGGCGAGCGTCACCATGATGAAATAGACGCCGCGGGTGCGCAGCACCAGTGCGCCAATCAGCAGGGCCGCCGTACCGGAACACAGGATCGCAATTGGAAGCGTCGTTAACAGCGACGCCGCATCATAACGGGGCGACAACAGCGCAAGCACGTATCCTGCGAGACCGAAAAACGCTGCATGACACAGGCTCACAAGACCCCCATGGCCGACCACGAGATTCAGTGACATGGCCAGCATGCCCATGATGAGCGCCTTGGCAAAGAATTGCGTGTAATAGGTCGATACATAGAATGGCAGCGCAATCGCCATAGCCAGACAGGCGATGCCGAACAATCGGACCCGCAGATTGGGCATGCTCATATCAAGCATCCTGGCGTCCGAGAATTCCACTGGGCCGCCACAGCAACACGGCTGCCATCACCACATAGATCAGAATGCTGGAAACGCTGGGAAAGAACACCTTTCCGAACGTATCTGTGAGCCCGATCAGCAGGGCGCCGACGGCGGCGCCAGCGACCGAACCGATGCCGCCGAGCACGACCACGACAAAGGACAGGATCAGCATGCCATCGCCCATGCCGGGAAACACTGTCGAGATCGGCGCGATCAGGATGCCGCCGAGCGCCGCCAGCGCGATGCCAGCGGCGAAGACGTAGCGATTGACCCGGTCGAACTTGATGCCGAGCACGCGCGCCATCTCACGATTTTCCGAGCCCGCCCGCACGATCATGCCGATTTTGGTGCGCGCGATCACGAAGAAGATGACGAGTGCCGCCATCAGGCAGAACACACAGATCGCCAGCCGGTAAACCGGATAGGACAGGTTGTCGGTCAGCTGGATCGATCCCGATAGCCACGCGGGCGGGGCGACCGCGTGCACGTCCTTGCCGAACAGCAACTGCCTGACTTCGTCGATCACCAGAATAAGGCCGAAGCTGAGCAGCACCTGTGCCAGATGATCCCGGCCATAGAGAAGACGAACGAAGGCGGTCTCAAGCAGAATACCGACGACAAAGGCAACCAGAACGCCGCCAAGCAGGGCAACGACAAAACTGCCGGTCATCAACGTGATCCAGTAAGCCAGATAGGCGCCGAGCATATAGAAGGCACCATGGGCGAGATTGATGACCCCCAGGATGCCGAACACCAGGGTCAGACCGCTTGCGACAAGGAAAAGGACCGCGCCGTACTGAACCGCATTCAGCAACTGAACGCCTAGTGTGATGAGGTCCATCAGATCAATCCAACCACGGCGGGCCACCTTCAGTCGCCGGCGCAATCAAGCATGAGGCCGTACCTCGCTGCGCAGCGCCACCTCCTTCAAGGAGGGTATTGCGCGCAACAGGCTTCGACGATTCGATCTCCATCGACTGACCGCGCAACGAATGCTTCAGGTCATCTTGCAGCCCCGCGCGGGATCGTCGACATCGGCCTGGGCGACCGAGATCATCTCGTTACGCCCGTTGCGAACCTCGCGCAGATAGATGTTCTGGATCGGGTTATGCGCCTTGTTGAAGGATAGCGGTCCGCGCGGGCTGTCGATTTTCGCAGCCCCCATCGCCGCGATCATCTTGTCGCGCGCATTGAAGTCGCCGCCGACAGCCGTCAGCCCGATATCCAGCAGCGCCGCGCCATCGTAGCCCTGTACGGCGTAGATATCGCCATCCTTGCCTGTCTTGGCCTTGAAGGCTTTGAGGAAGGCGAGATTGGCGGGATTATCGAGATTGTCCGCGTAATGCAGCGTCGTCCTGATACCCTTGGCGGCTTCACCCTGCGCTTCGATGGTGCCGTCGGTCAGAAAACCTGCGCCATAAAGTGGGATGGTCTTGTTCAGGCCCGCCGCCGCATAGTCCTTGACGAACTTCACCGCACCACCGCCTGCAAAGAAGCTGAACACGGCATCCGGCTTCAACTGCGCGATCTGCGTGATCAGCGCCTGAAATTCTACTTCCGGAAATGGCACCGTCAGGTCCGCGACGATCTTGCCGCCGTTCTTGGTGAAGTTCTCAGCGAAGGCGCCGATCATCTCGGCACCGGCCGTGTAACGCCATGTAATCGTGACAACGTTCTTGATACCGGCATCGGCCATCACCTTGCCCATCGGGTAGGTACTCTGCCAGTTCGAGAACGACGTGCGGAAGATGTTCGGCGCGCAAGCCGGACCAGTCGCATCATTGGCGCCGGCATTCGGAATGATCAGCAGCGTCTTGGTGTCGCGCGCGACCTTGACCATGGCCATGGCCACGCCGGAATGCACAGTCCCGACAACGACGTCAGCCTTCTCGCGGCCGACCAGCCGGTTCATGTTGTCGGTGGCTGCTTCCGGCTTCGATTCATCGTCCACCTGCACGAATGCAATCTCGCGCCCGCCGAGCTTGCCGCCCTTCTGTTCGACATAGAGGCGGAAGCCGTCATCGATAAACTGGCCAAGCTTCGCATAGGTCCCGGTGTAGGGAAGCATCATCCCCACCTTCAACGGCGCATTCTGCGCAATGGCCGGGCTATGAAGCGGTGACGTCGCAATAAATGTTGCTGCACCGGCGGTTCCGGACAGCATGGCGCGCCGCGTCAACGGACGCAGAAACCCCTTGGTGGTCATCGACTCGTCTCCCCTCGGAATAATTGATGACCGGTTGATCCGGCCTACCAATGCAGATTGACGCTAGGTGGGATGCCCTCCACCCGCGCTCGCATCTCTGCAGCATAATGCACGAAATTGGAAAAGATCAAGAATTATAATTCATAGTCGGCGACAGCGGGTAGCTACGCTCATTCAAATCAGTCGCTGTTGACCATCATGGAGGCTGCCGGTGTTGCCGGCGCATAGTTGCGCAAGGCGGCAAGAATGGACCGGGCGCCACGCCGCGCGCCTTCGGTCTGCACCCAGATCAGCGACAGGATAAGTTCAAGCCCGGGATCGACCGACAGCGCCACGAGGCGTGCATCGAACGACACAAGCGCGCTTTCAGGAAGGACCGACACGAAGCCAAAATCCAGCATCAGGTTGGCGATGATCGGGATCGAGTCGATTTCCGTGATTGTGAGCGCATCGATCTCTGCCTGAGGCAGCAATTGCGCGAGCAGCCTGTGGGCGGCCTGCCCGAGGCCAGTGCGTCGGCTCGGTAGCGCAAGCGGCTGCTGGCGAAGCACCCGCATGACATCGGGTTCATCGCCCAGCACCTCGCGTGCGCCGACAACCACAAGCTTCGATCGCACCAGCGCGCGGGACGAGACATCAGCCGGGATCGTATCGCTGTCGATCAGCGCCACATCGCAGCGCTTGTCCTTCAGGCCGGTGAGCAGATCCTCCGCCGTACCATTGGTGACAAACAGCGGCTGCGTCGGCCGATCCCGGTGCCAGGCGGCGACCAGAAAGGCCAGCAGTCGCGCGACATTGCTTTCGTGACCGAGCGGCATCACCGCCCCGAGCCTGATCGTGGCATTGGTCGAACGGAAACGTTCGCGCGCACGCCGCGACAATCGCTGCATGGTTTTCTCAAGTTCGCCGAGCGATGCGATCAGCAACTGGCACGCAGTCGTTGGCGTGACGCCGACCCGCGATCGATCGAACAGCACGCGGCCAAGCTCATCTTCCACCCGCGCAATCTGTCGCGCGAGCTGCGGCTGACCGAGGCGAATGATACGTGCAGCGCGCCGTACACTGCCGGTCTCGGCGACCAGCGCGACGCGTTGAAGGGCCGTGAGGCTGATGTCCCGTGAGGCGCAAAAGGCAAGCGCAGCATCCGCGGCCAGACGCGGCGCGATCATCGCGCGCGCGATATCCGACGCCGCTTCGATGTCGTTCAGCATGCGCCGCGCTTCGAGCGTAAGAAAGCTTGCCGCACCCGCCCGGTTCAGTAGTGGCGCTGCAATGGAGCGTTCGAACCGTTTCACCGCCGCCGAGATCGTGCTCGGCGCCCGATTCAGCTGGCGCGCGGCCTCACGCACATTGCCGCAACGAAGCACCACGGCTGTCATCACCAAGGTCGCAATGTCCATTCCATAGTCATCCGGGTTTGTAGTCGAATTTTTCTGCGCTGCAGCGAGAGCGTATAGGATGTCCATCAAATGGGATATCCCCCCATTGCGCAATTGCGTTAGCCTTCATGACAGGGACCGCGGAGCCAGATGCCGGCTTGGCCTGGCCGCGCCAATGGAGGTGTTCGATGAAAGCAATGATCGTTGCCGCTGGGCTTCTGGCCCTTGCCAGCCCCGCATTCGCTCAGACTCAGGAACCGCTGAAGTCTGCGATCGACTCAACCTTCGCGCCGCATGCCATGCCCAAACTGTCGGGCGGCCTCGAAGGCTTCAATATCGACGTCGTCGATGAAATGTCGAAGCGCATCAAACGCCCGATCACGGTGGAAGGCGCGCAATTCGCCGGTCTCCTTCCGGCGCTGCAGGCCGGCACCTACGACTTCCTCGCCGCTGTGGTCACCGTCACGCCCGAGCGCGCGCAGCAGTTGCTGTTCATGGAAGGCTTCGTCGACGCCGACTATCGCTTCATGACGCTGGCTTCGGCACCTCCCATCACCAAGCTCGAAGATCTCTCCGGCAAGACCATCGCCGTGCAGAAAGGCGCGATCTACGAGAAATGGGTCAATGACAATGCCGCCAAATATGGCTGGAAGTCGGAATCCTTCGCCACCAGCACTGACGCGGCGCAGGCCGTGCTCGCCGGCCGTGCCGACGCCAACATCTCGGCCGCCACCGTCGTCGCCTGGATCGTGAAGAACAATCCGCGGCTGAAGAACGCCTATCTCTACAAGACGGGCCTCGTCTGGAGCATGCCGCTGCGCAACGGCAATACCGAACTGCGCAACAAGCTCGAAGACGCGCTGGTCTGCATGAAGCAGGACGGCACGCTGAAGAAGCTCTATGTAAAATGGTTCGGTGTCGAGCCGGAGGCCGGTTCCGCGACCACCACCATCTATCCCGGCTATGGCGCACCGGGCGTTGCGGGCTATGACGCGACCGAGCAGAAGCCGACCTGTTCATGAGTTCGGCAGCAGCAGCGCCTGTGCCCCGCTATCTGCTCGAAGCACGCGGCGTCCGGAAGAGCTTCGGCACCACCGAAGTCCTGAAGGGCGTCGATCTTCTGGTCGAGCCGGGCAAGCTGGTCTTTCTGATCGGCCCATCCGGCTCGGGCAAGAGTACCTTGCTGCGCTGCTGCAATCGTCTGGAGGAGCCGGATGGCGGCTCCATCATCATGGACAATGTCGATCTCTTGTCGCCGCGCACCGATATCAACGCGGCGCGGCGACAGATCGGCATGGTATTCCAGAGCTTCAATCTCTATCCGCATCTCACCGTGCAGAAGAACATCACGCTGGCCCTGCGCAAGGTTGCCGGCATGAGCACCGCCGACGCCAATGCCCGTGCCGGGGAGATGCTGGCGCTGGTCGGCCTGCCCGACAAGGCGGCCGCCTATCCCGCGCAACTCTCGGGCGGCCAGCAGCAACGCATCGGCATCGCGCGTTCGCTAGCACTCAATCCCAAGATCATCCTGATGGACGAACCGACTTCGGCGCTCGACCCGGAACTGGTCGGCAGCGTGCTCGCCGTCGTGAAGGACTTGCGCGACCGCGGTATCACCATGGTCATCGCAAGCCACGAGATGAATTTCGCCCGTGAAGCCGCCGACGAGGTCGTGTTCCTCGATGGCGGTCTCGTCATCGAACAGGGCAGCGCCGAAGACATTTTCCTGCGGCCGCAGGAAGAGCGTACCAAACGTTTTCTCGCGCAGATCAGGCACTAGGCCATGACCGCCGCCGACGCGATGAGCAACTGGGACCGCTTCGTCTTCACCTTCTTCAACGCGGATATCGCGATGAAGTATGGCTGGGAGATCCTGCAGGGCGCCGGCGTTACCATCCTTGCCGGCCTCGCAGTGGTCATCACAGGTATCGGTGCAGGCTTCGGCCTCGCGGCGCTCCGGGCGATCGGCTGGAAGCCCGTCAATTTCCTCATCATCGTGTTCGTCGATATCTTCCGCTCCCTGCCGCCATTGGCGATCATCCTGGTCCTGTTCTTCGGATTTCCCAATATCGGCATCGTGCTGCCCAGCTTGGTCGTGCTGTGGATGTCGCTTGGTGCCGTGCTCGCCGCATTCGCGGAGGAGATTTTCTGGGCCGGCATCACCTCGGTACCCAAGGGCCAATGGCTGGCCGCACGTTCCACGGGCCTCACTTTCGCGCAAACCCTGCGTTACGTGATCCTGCCGCAGGCCGTTCGCCTTGGCATCCCACCACTGACCAACCGCGCGATCTCCATCACCAAGAACCTCGCGCTCGGCAGCGCTATCGGCGTCAACGAGATTCTCGGCCGCGCCAATTCAGCGCTGTCGATGTCCGCCAACGCGACACCGCTCACCATGGGCGCCCTGCTCTATGTGCTGGTGTTCATCCCGCTGGTGATCGCCTCCCGTACGCTCGAACGCAACTATCGGTGGGGTGAGCACTGATGGAGCAGTTTACCCAGGAGTTCTTCAATCTCGACGTCATGGCGAAAGTCGCGCCGTTCCTGCTGCAGGGACTGCTGCAGACGCTTCTGCTGTGCTCGTTCCTGATCCCGATCGGGCTCGTCAGCGGCATCCTCGTGATGTTGCTCACCACCAGTTCCTATCGCGTGCTGCGCTGGCCGGCGATCGCCGCCGTCGATTTCTTCCGCGCCTTTCCGCCGCTGGTGCTGCTGGTCTTCGTCTATGCGGGCCTGCCCTTTATCGGGCTGCGCGTGCCCGCGCTGGTAGCAGTCGCCGTCGCCTTCCTGATCAATTCGGCAAGTTACTACGGCGAGATCTATCGCGCCGGCATGGTCAGCGTGCCCAAGGGCCAGCGCGAGGCCGCACGATCCACCGGACTCTCCGCCACACAGACATTGCTTTACGTGACGCTGCCGCAGGCTATCCGCAACGTGCTGCCCGATCTGCTCTCGAACACGGTCGAGCTGGTCAAGCTCACAACGCTGGCCAGCGTCATTTCGGTGCCGGAGCTGCTGCATTCCGCCAATCTGGCGCGCTCGCTCACCTACAATTCATCGCCGCTGATCCTCGCGGCCATCATCTATCTGCTCCTGTTGTTGCCGGTCGTGCGCCTGATCGCGCGGCTCGAGCACAGGCTCTAGAACATACGGTCCCGCAGGGCCATCACGACAAGCCGGCTCGCCGGCGGCGAATGTGGAGTTACACATGAATTTCGATCTGGTTCTCACCGGCAAGGTGATCGGTCACGACAGCATCATCGAGAACGGCTGGGTCGCGGTCCGCGACGGGCGCGTGGGAGCGGTCGGCGAAGGCACACCGCCTGCCGCGCGCGAGCGACAGGATTTCAAGTCCGGCATGATCCTGCCGGGCGCCATCGACGCGCAGGTCCACTCGCTGTCGCAGCGTAATCAGGAAGATTTCATCTGGTCGACGCGCTCCGCTGCAGCCGGCGGCGTGACCACCATCGTCGATATGCCCTATGACGAAGGCGATCTGGTTTGTTCAGCGGCTGCGGTCGAGCGCAAGATCGCCCATGCGAGCAAGCAAGCGCGCGTCGACTTCGCACTCTATGGCACCATCGATCCCGAGGAAGGTCCGGCGCGCATTGTCGAACAGGCCAAGGCCGGCGTCGCCGCTTTCAAGTTCTCCACCTTCGGCACTGACCCGAAGCGCTTTCCGCGCATCCCCGCGCCGCTGCTCGCCGATTGTTTCGCCGCCATTGCGCCGACCGGCCTCGCGGCCGGCGTCCACAACGAGGACGACGAATTCATCCGCGATGCCGTCGCCAAGGTGAAGGCAAAGGGCGTCACCGACTGGCGTGCCCATGCCATGTCCCGCCCACCGCTCGCCGAAATCCTGGCGATGCTGCAGATTTATGAGACCGGTGCCGAGACCGGTTGTCCCGCCCATGTGGTGCATTGCTCTGTCGCACGCGGTTACGACATTGCGGCGTGGTATCGTTCTGAGGGTCATCACGCCACGGTGGAATGCTGCATCCACTATCTCGTGCTCGACGAGGAGAATGATGTCTCTCGATTGGGCGGCAAGGCCAAGATCAATCCGCCGGTGCGCCCGCGTGCCGATGTCGAGGCGCTGTGGGCGGAGCTTGCAGCCGGGCGTGTCTCGCTGGTCTCGACCGATCACGTCAGTTGGTCGGAGGATCGCAAGATCAATCCGGACATGCTCGCCAATGCATCGGGCGTCCCCGGCCTCGAAGCCATGGTGCCGCTGCTGGTAAAGGGCCTCGTCGAACGCAAGCTGCCGCTGACCCATGCCGCGAAGCTGATGTCATTCAATCCGGCGCGGCATTTCCGCATCGACGATCGCAAGGGCGCGCTGGCGCCCGGCCTCGACGCCGACATCACCGTGCTGGTGGACAAGCCCATCGTCTATGACGGCGCCGCAAGCGGCAACAATGTCGTCGGCTGGTCGCCCTATAACGGCATCACGCTGCCGTGGACCGTGGCTGCGACCTACGTACGCGGCCAGCTTGCCTTCGACGGCAGCAAGGTTCTCGCCGAGCCCGGCAGCGGACAATTCGTGCGGCCACCGCTGCTGCTCCCGGAGCGACTGTCGGTGGCGTGACGCCCGCCGTTCCGATCACCGACCACATATTGAACACAAGAACATCTGCCGAGGAGACATTCCAATGGGACGTATTCTGACCGAACGCGATATTGAAGCCGCCGTGCGCGGCGGCGGTGTCTACGCTGCCGGTGGCGGCGGCTGGGCAGATCACGGTCGTATGCTCGGCCGCGCCGCCATTCTCGTCGGCAAGCCCGAACTCGTATCGATCGACGAACTCGATGACGATGACTGGGTGGCTACTGCAGCCGCCATCGGCGCGCCGGCATCGACCACCGCCTGGGAAATGCAGGGCAAGGATTATGTGCGCGCCGTGCAATTGCTGCAGGACGCGCTGGGTGAACCGCTGAAAGGCCTCATCATCGGCCAGAACGGCAAGTCCTCCACCATGAATGCGTGGCTGCCGTCGGCCCTGCTCGGCACCAAGGTAGTCGATGCCGTCGGCGACATGCGCGCGCATCCGACCGGCGACATGGGCTCGATCGGCCTCGCCGGTTCGCCCGAGCCGATGATCCAGACCGCAGCCGGCGGCAACCGCGCCGAGAACCGCTATATCGAACTCACCGTGCGCGGCGCCACCGCCAAGGTGTCGCCGATCCTGCGCACCGCCGGCGACATGTCCGGCGGCTTCATCGCGTCCTGCCGCAATCCGGTCCGCGCGTCCTATGTGCGCGACAACGCTGCGCTGGGCGGCATCTCTTTGGCGCTGCGCCTCGGCGAAGCGATCCTCGCTGCTGAATCCAAGGGGCCTTCTGCTGTGATCGATGCGATCTGCAAGGATACTGGCGGCTCCATCCTCGGCAGCGGCAAGATCACCGCGAAGAATGTCGTCTACACACCGGAAGCCTTCGATATCGGCACGCTCACCATCGGTAGCGGCGACAAGGCCATCACACTGCATGTGATGAATGAATATATGGCCATCGTAGACGCAAATGGTAAGCGCCTCGCGACCTTCCCGGACATCATCGCCACACTGTCCGACGAGGCCGAGCCGATGAGCGTGGGCCATCTCGAAGTCGGCATGAACGTGCATCTGTTCCACGTGCCGAAGACGATCATTCCGCTCGCTTCCAGCGTCAAGGACCCGGCGGTCTATCCATCCGTCGAGCGCGCCATGGGCATCGAGATCGCACGTTACGCACTGGCTTGAGGCATCACGACCGGAGTCCGCCATGACATCCGCAAACCCACGCCATCCCGACTTTCCCATTCCCGGCGGCCCGCAACTGCGCGCCAGGGGATGGCGGCAGGAAGGGCTGTTACGGCTTCTGGAGAACGTGCTGGCGGTCGGCGAGGATCCGTCGAACCTGGTTGTCTATGCCGCGCTGGGCCGCGCGGCCCGCAACTGGCCGGCGCACAAGGCCATCGTGCAGGCGCTGATGACGATGGAAGAAGACCAGACGCTGGTCATTCAATCGGGCAAGCCGGTCGGACTGCTACGTACGCACGCCAAGGCGCCGTTGGTGATCATGGCGAATTGCAACATCGTGGGCCAATGGGCGAAGGCCGAGATCTTCTACGAGCTCGAGCGCAAAGGCCTGATCTGCTGGGGCGGCCTCACCGCCGGGGCGTGGCAATATATCGGTTCGCAGGGCGTCATTCAGGGCACCTACGAGATTTTCATGCGCATTGCCGAGCGCCGCTTCGGTGGCACGCTCGCCGGGCGCTTCATCCTCACCGCCGGGCTCGGCGGCATGGGCGGCTCACAGCCGCTCGCCGGGCGCATGGCCGGTGCGGCGATCCTCACCGTCGACATCGATCCGGAGCGCGCACGCAAGCGTAAGGAAATCGGCTATCTCGAAGTCATTGCGGCGGATCTTGATTCAGCGCTGGAGATGATCGCCGCCGCAAAGGCCGAGCGTCGCGCATTGTCGGTCGGCCTTGTCGGAAATGCCGCCGATATCTATCCCGAGATCGCTTATCGCGGCATCATCCCGGACATCGTCACCGACCAGACGGCCGCGCACGATCTCGTCTATGGTTATGTGCCACGCAGCCGCTCGCTGGAAGAAGCGCGGGCAATGCGCAAGACTGCCCCCGAGCAGTTGATGGAAGAAAGCCGCGCCTCGATCGTCGCCCATGTGCGCGCCATGCTGACCTTCCAGTCGCGCGGTGCCGAGGTTTTTGACAACGGCAACCTCATTCGTACCCATGCCAGGGACGGCGGCGTCGCAAATGCCTTCGATATTCCCATTTTCACGGAAGCCTATCTGCGCCCGCTATTTGCGCGCGCTATCGGTCCGTTCCGCTGGATGGCGCTGTCGGGCGATCCCGGGGATATCGCTGCCATGGACGATCTCGTCCTGCGCCTGTTCGGCGACAACCAGATCGTCTCGAACTGGATCAAGCTCGCTCGCCAGTACGTGCCTTTCGAGGGCCTACCGGCCCGCATCGCGTGGCTCGGCCATGGCGAGCGCAGCGAACTGGCGCTGGGCGTGAACGAACTCGTCGCCAATGGCACGCTTAAGGGACCGGTCGCCTTCTCGCGCGATCATCTCGACGCCGCCGGCATGGCGCATCCAAACATCATGACCGAGAACATGCGCGACGGTTCAGATGCCATCGCTGACTGGCCGCTGCTCGACGCGATGGCGCTGTGTTCATCCCAGGCCGATCTCGTCGCCGTTCATTCCGGCGGCGGCGGCTATGCCGGCTACATGACCAGCGCCGGGGTCACCCTGATCGCCGACGGCACGGCCGCCGCGGCAGAACGACTCGCCATGAGCCTCGACAATGACACGGGCCTTGGTGTCATCCGCTATGCGGATGCCGGATATAGTGAGGCCATCGACGAGGTTTCGCTCAAGCGCGTCCCGCATATCCAGCTCTAGACCAGTCGTTCCGACCACTCTTCGGCGAGTCAGGCGAGAGCCCGCGCCTGCGGAAGCCTCGCAAACGTCGTTTCGCGCCAGCTCACGGTCCAAGCCGCCCATTATACAGACGCGAAAATCGAAAAATTCAGGGAGCGCAGGGATCGCGCACCGGCAAAAGCCGCCCAATGGCACAAAAGTCCGTTGCATCCGGAAGCGGGGAACACCGCTGTCAGGTGGTTGAAATTGCGGAGCTCTCTCTATAGACCGACGGAGCCAAAGCGATCCGCGGGTCCGCCCGCCTGTTGTCGCCTCGGCCGTTGGGGCGTAGCCAAGCGGTAAGGCAGGGGATTTTGATTCCCCCATTCGGAGGTTCGATCCCTCCCGCCCCAGCCAAATACAACAATAAAATCAAATACTTAAAATTTAGAAACATTACGTTTCAGAAGATTGTCCCCTGACTTTCCGGAATAATGGACGCCACGTGCATTTTCGTTTTGCACAACTGAGCGCCTTAACGTGATGCGCCGACGTTGGGCCCAAGGTTAACAGAGGACGTCCAATACGCGACTCCGGCTGCGAGCATTTCACAGTTTACGCTCGACCAATCGACGCCCCCAATGTTCGACAACGTCGTAGCTGATTGTTGCGCCCCCAAAGACGGCGAAGAGTTCTCGAATTGAATGAATGTGATGAGAAGGTGCTAGCTAGGCGACCGCATAGGAAGCTCATGTCCGCTTTGCGCCAGAAGCAGACATTGGCTCGGGCCATGCATGGTCGGGGGCCTATATTAATAACCGAGTGCGCATCCATCCTTTCGATGGTCCGACGCGCCAATAAGCACGCCACCGGGCCAATCGATCGCAATGGCTTGCGCGCCGCCGATCGGCCAGCGCGGCGGCTGGACCGCAAGCCCGCGCGCGGCAAATGCCTCGGTCACGACAGGACGGAGGCTCTCCTCCACTTCGACCGCATTGCTCCCCGGAAGCGGAAACAGCCGGGGCTCGTCCATGGCGGCCTGTAGATCGAGGCTGTGATCGAACAGCCGCGTCAGGAAATAGGCATGGCCCATGGCCTGATAGTGCCCGCCCATGACGCCGAATACCATCGACGGCCGGTCACCTTCGTAAACCATGCCGGGAATGATGGTGTGTAGCGGCCGCTTGCGCGGCGCGATGCAGTTGGGATGTCCGGGCGCGATAACGAAGCTCTGCGCGCGATTGTGGAATAGAACGCCGCTCGCCGGCTCCATCAGGCCCGATCCATAGGGATGGAACAGGGAGTTGATAAAGCTGACTGCATTGCGATCCTTGTCGACGGTGCTGATATAGACGGTGTCGCTGTGCTCGGCACCGGACAGCACCGGCATCTCGGCGACCGCCTTGTTGAGGTCAATCTTGTCGGCGAGCGACGCCGCGAGTTCGTCCGACAGCATGTAGTCCACGAGTATCGTCGCCATCGCGGGATCGCCGAGCAACTGGTCACGCGCCGCATAGGCGAGACGCGTCGCCTCGACTTCAATATACAGATTGTCGATGTCGCACGGAGAGTCCGCCCGTTTAAATCGGGAGAGGATTTTCATGATCATCAGCGCGATGATGCCCTGCCCGTTCGGGCCGCATTCATAGACCGTGCGGCCGCGATAATCGACGGAGATGGGATCGGTGTATTCGCCCTTGGCGGACGCAAAGTCGGCGCGGGTATGAAGGCCGCCTTTGTCGGCAAGGAAGCCGGCGAGCGCCGCGCCGATCTCGCCTTCGTAGAAGGCGCGCGCGCCCTCGCGGCCGATCAGTTCAAGCGTGTCGGCGAACTTCTCCTGCTTCTGGATGGCACCCGCTTCGGGAGCCTTGCCTGAAACCAGGAAAGTTTGTCGGCAGCCTGTATCTGCATCGAGCAGAGCCACCTGATTGGCGAGGTCGAATGCGACGCGCGGCGTCAGCACATAGCCGCGACGCGCCATCTCAGCCGCAGGAGCAAGGATCTCGCTGAGCGGCAGCCTTCCGTGATCCCTGGCGAGCGTTGCCCAGGCGTCCACCGCACCGGAGATCGTCACCGCATGGGGCGACTGCCGATCGATGCTGCGGAGGCCTTGGCCGAGATACCAGGCGGCCTCAGCCGCAGCGGGCGCACGGCCCGAGCCGTTGTAGGCAAGCGGCTTCGAACTTCCCGCGCGCGCGAACAGCGCGAAGCAGTCGCCTCCGATGCCGGTGGACCCGGCCTCGACAACCGATTGCACCGCGCAGGCGGCGATCGCCGCGTCCATCGCATTGCCGCCGGCCTTCATGATCTCGACAGCCGTCAGCGTCGATGCCGGGTGCGACGTCGCCGCCATGCCACCGCGGCCATAGGCCAGGGAACGGCCCGGCGTTTCAAAATTGCGCATTGTCAGATCCGTAATTGTTGGGAGTATCGTGAGCTACGCGAATGCCTGCTCGGAAGCCGGCATTCGGTGACAGACATCAGCCTGCTGCAGCGGGACGGCCTGCCTGAAGCCAGGCATAGGTTTCGTCGAGCGCCAGCCGGGTGCGCGCATACATATCTGCGATCTCCGCCTTGGTGATGATCATCGGCGGGCAAAAATTCACCGTGTCGCCCAGCGCGCGCGTGATCAGGCCGTGCTTCAGGGCACGTTCGCCGACATGGGCGGCGACGCCCCATGCGGGATCGAAGACTTCCTTCGTTGCCTTGTTGCTGACCACTTCGAGCGCACCGATGAGGCCGACGCCGCGGGCATTGCCGACCAGCGGGTGATCATCGAAGGCATGCAAGCCGGACTGAAATTCGCCCATGATGGAGCGCACATAGTTCACGATGTCGCGCTCTTCATAGATTTTGAGCGTCTCGAGCGCGACCGCTGTGGCCACCGGGTGACCGCCATAGGTGAAGCCGTGGCCGAAGGTGCCGATCTTGCCGCTGCCCTCGCGGACCGCCTGATAGACCTTCTCGTTGATCATCACTGCGGCGATCGGCTGATAGGCCGCGGAAAGCTGCTTCGCCATGGTGATGATGTCGGGCTGCATGCCAAACGTCTCGCTCCCGAACATATTGCCGGTCCGGGCGAATCCACAGATGACCTCGTCGGCAACCAGGAGGATGTCGTATTTGCGCAGGATCGCCTGGATCTTCTCGTAATAGGTCGGCGGCGGTACGATGCATCCGCCGGAGGCCATCAGCGGCTCGGCGAAGAATGCGCCGACAGTATCCGGCCCTTCCTTCAGAACGAGTTGCTCCAGCGCATCCGCGCAGCGGGTCGCAAAGGCTTCCTCGTCTTCGCCCGGATTGGCATAGCGGTAATGTAACGGGCAATCGGTGTGCAGCACGCGATCGATCGGTAGATCGAAATCGCGGTGATTGTTCACGAGGCCGGTGAGGCTTGCCGAAGCGATAGTGACGCCGTGATAAGCGCGCATGCGAGAGATGATCTTCTTCTTGTTCGGCTTGCCGATCGCGTTGTGATAGTACCAGACCATCTTCATCGCGGTATCGTTGGCCTCCGATCCTGAATTGGCGAAGAACACCTTGCTCATCGGCACCGGCGCGAGATCGACAAGGCGCTCGGCGAGCTCAACGGCGGTGTCGTGCGACTTGCCGCCGAAGCTATGATAGAAGGGCAATTTCTGCATCTGGCGATGCGCGGCATCGACGAGACGCTGCTCGCTGAATCCCAGCGAGGCGCAGAACAACCCACCCAGCCCTTCGATGTATCGATTGCCTTCGTTGTCGATGACATAGATGCCGTCACCGCCCTCGATCATCATCGGCCCCACCTTTTCGTGGACGACAGCGTTCGTATAGGGATGCAGGACGCGCGCGACGTCGCGTGCCTCGATCGAATTCGGACGAATGGTCATTGCTCGGCTCTCCTCGATTGATCGACCTGCTCGACGGCATCCTCGATGCCAATGGCCTGTCGAAACTCCATATTTCTCAGAAACTGTGCCACTCAGTGCCGCGCGGAGAAGCCCGCGAGGAACCGCTTCGGTGCTTTCGCGATCACGTCGAGCGAATAGCCGCCTTCCTGCACGATGACGGTAGGCAACCGCATTGCGCCGAAGATTTCACCGATCCGCTGATAGGCATCGTCGGACACCCGAAGGAGCGACAACGGATCATCCCGATGGGCATCCCAACCGGCAGACAGGACGAGTGCCTGACAGCCCGCCTTCATTGCGGCCTCGCCCAGAGACGTGCAGGCCGCAATGAATTCGGTATCGCCGGCGCCGGGATGGAGCGGAAGGTTCATGTTGTACCCCTCCCCGCGGCCCAAACCGCGTTCGTCCGCATAACCGATGAAGAACGGATAATAGTTGACAGGATCGGTATGGACCGACCCCACGAACACGTCGTCCCGCCCATAGAAGATCGACTGCGTGCCATCCCCGTGATGGGTGTCGAAGTCGATGACGGCGACACGGCTAAAAGTGGAAGCCAGCATGTCGGCTACCACCGCAGCGTTGTTGATAAAGCAGAAACCCGCGGCCTGATCGCGATAGGCATGATGCCCGGGTGGACGACAGGCAGCAAACGCGCTTCGTTCGCCGCCAATAACGAGCTGAGACGCGTGAATAGCACTGCGCACGGAAGCTTCGATTGCCTCCCACGTCCCTTGGCCAATCGCACAGTTGAGGTCGCTGACATACCATCCAGCCTTTCCGGTGATGTTCTGCGGCACCCGCCCCGGCGGTTGTCCCGCTTGCGATGCGCTCCGATAGTGATGCGTATTCGGCAGCACCTCGATGCTTGCATCCGGAAGCTTCTGCCATTCCGCATAGGCCTGGCTGAGGAAATCGACATAGAGCGGATCGTGAACACGGCGGACGGGGTCGAGAGCATGCAGCCCTGGTTCGACGGCCTCGTGTCCTTCTTCCGCCAGACTCTGTGCGAGAATCCGCAGCCGTTCTGGCTGCTCGAAAGGCTTGATCATCCTGCCGCGCAGCATGATCTGCTGCGGGTCGTGCCGCGTCTGAACAGGAGATGAGATGATCTTCATAGGGCCTCCACGGTGCGATGATTGGCGCTTTCGCCGGACAGTCCAGGCACGGAAGCGATCAGTGTCTTGGTGTAAGGATGCTGCGGGTTCGACAGTAGTTCCCTTGCGGGTGCCTCCTCGACGATCTGCCCCAGTTTCATGACGGCGATGCGATCACAAATTTGCGCAGCGACCCGCATGTCGTGGGTGATGAACAGCATGGACAGGCCAAGTTTATCTCGCAGCCCTTCGAGCAGATCGAGAATCTGCGCCTGCACGGAGACGTCGAGCGCCGAGACCGGCTCGTCGGCGATCAGCAGTTCGGCATCCATCGCCAAAGCACGCGCGATGCCGATGCGCTGTCGCTGGCCGCCGCTGAACTCATGCGGCCAGCGATCGAGCGCGGACGGATCGAGGCTGACAAGTCGCAGCTTTTCTTTGGCGATCGCGCGCGCCTCGGCGGCGTTCGCGCCATGCGCCATCGGACCTGCGGCGATGATGTCGCCGACCGAACGGCGGGGGTCGAGCGACTCGAACGGATCCTGAAACAGAAACTGGATGCGCTTGCGAAACGGCTTCCACTGCTTGCGCGACAGGTTGCGCAGATCGGTACCCTCGAACCTGATCTCGCCGCTGTCCGGCGCGATCAAATTGACGATGGTGCGGGCGAAGGTCGATTTGCCCGAGCCGCTCTCGCCGACCAGGCCGATGGTTTCGCCCTTGCGCAGATCGAGATTGATGTCGTCGAGCGCGGCTACCTCCGTTCTGCCGCGCCAGAACGTCTTGCGCAGATGCGAGGCTTTGAGGATGGTCCGGTCGGACCGCGGGCGCGGTGCGTCGGTGCTCGGCCTGGGGACGGCGGCGAGCAGCTTTTTGGTATAGTCGTGCGACGGCCTTTCGAGCACATCGCTGACCGTCCCCTGCTCGACCAGTTCGCCGTCTTTCATCACGATGACGCGGTCGGCAATCTCGCGGACCACGCCGAAGTCATGCGTGATGAACAGAACGCCGGAATTGCGCCGTTGCTGGATCTCACGGATCAGCTTGAGGATCTGTGCCTGCGTCGTGACGTCGAGCGCCGTCGTCGGCTCGTCGGCGATCAGCAGCGCGGGCTCCAGTGCGATAGCCATGGCAATCACCACCCGCTGACGCTGGCCGCCCGACAGCATGTGCGGATAGACGTGGATCAATGCTTCGGGGTCCGGCAGATTGACCGCGCGTAACAGATCAATGATCTGCTGCGGCTTGCCGGGGAGACCATGGACATGGAACACTTCGGCGATCTGGTCGCCGACCCGCATCAACGGGTTGAGCGCCGCCATCGGCTCCTGGAACACCATGCCCATCCGCGAGCCACGCAGACCGCGCAACTGCGCCGGGCTCTGGGTCAGCAGATCGATGCCCTGCAGATCAATCCCGCCGCCGAGAACCGGCAATTCCCGGGGCAACAGTCCCATGATCGCATTGGCAATCATGGACTTTCCAGAGCCGCTTTCGCCGACCACGCACAGGATTTCTCCCTCGTTGAGCGAGAAGCTCACCTTGGAGACCGCAAGCGGCCGGTCTGCATAGACGGGAAGACCGATCGACAGATCGTCGATGCCGAGAAGCTTCTTCGTCATGGCATATCCCGCTTCGACAGACGCGGATTGAGCCATGTCTGAAGTCCTTCGCCGAGCAGATTGAGCCCGAGCACCGTGATGAAGATGGCAACGCCGGGCAGCACGCTGATCCACCAACCAATCCGGATCACGCTGCGACCGGAGCCAACGAGGAAGCCCCACGACATCCAGTTGGCGTCGCCGAGCCCCAGGAAGGACAATGCCGATTCCGTGAGAACGGCATTGGCGACCATGAGGCTGCCGAGCACAATGACCGGCGGCAGCGCGTTGGGAAGCAGCGTCTGCCAGACGACGCGCATATGCGAGACGCCGAGCACTTCCGCCGCCTGCACGAACTCCCGTTTGCGCAGCGACAGAAACTCGGCGCGCACGACACGGGCGACCGGCGGCCAGGACACCAGCGCGATTGCCGCGATGATCGAGAAGATGCTGGGGCGGAAGATCGCGACCAGAAGGATCGCCAGCAGAAAGCTGGGAATGGTCTGGAAGAATTCCGCAAAGCGCATCACCGCATCATCGACGCGCCCGCCGACATAGCCGGCCAGCGCGCCGAGGCTGACGCCGATGCCGAGCGACGCCATGGTCGAGATGCCGCCGATCATCAGCGACACCCAGGCGCCATGGGCGATCCCGGCGGCGATGTCACGGCCGAGCGCGTCGGAGCCAAGCAGGAAATCGGGACTGCCCGGTGGTTCGAACGGCGAGCCGCGCATCTCCCATGGTGAGAACGGGAAAAAGATGGGCGCCGTTGCCGCCATCGCGATCACGGCCAGAATGATCGCGCTTCCGATCGCCATCCGGGGGAAGCGCCTGACGAATGATTTCATAGCGCCTGAACTCGCGGATCGAAGACGAGATACAACAGATCGGTGAGCAGATTGAAGACCAGCACCACCACCGACGTGCAAAGGAAGATGCCGAGCAGAAGGTCATAGTCGCGCGCGATCAGCGCTTCGAACGCGAGACTGCCGATTCCCGGCCACGCAAACACCGTCTCGACCAGGACCGAGCCGCCGATCAGATGCCCGGCCTGAATACCCGCCAGTGTGATGACCGGCAGCAGCGCATTGCGCAGCACATGAATCCAGGTGACGCGGTGCTCGGTGGCTCCCTTGGCGCGTGCGGTCTTGACGAAGGGATAGCTCGACACTTCCAACATCGTTGCGCGCGTCAGGCGGACATAGACCGCCGAATAGAACACCGCGAGGGTCACCACGGGCAACACGGCGTGCTGCGCGATGTCGAGCACCCGCGCCAGGCCGTGCAGCGGGACATCGACGGTCTCCATCCCGAAGGTCGGCAGCCAGTTCAGCCAGACACCGAACACCAGCACCAGCACGATGCCGACCAGAAAAAGTGGCGTGGCATAGAAGAACAGCGATATGCCCATGATGACCGTGTCGGCGATGCCGCCCGGCTTGCGGGCCGCGCGAACACCAAGTGCGATGCCGCTCGACAGCGCGATCAGGAACGCCGTGCCGGTCAACAGCAGCGTCGCCGGCAGCCGCTCGAATATGATGGTCAGTACCGGCCGCTGCAGGCGATGAGAGACGCCGAGGTCGAGCGTCAGTACGCGCTCGATGTAAATCCAGAGCTGCACTGGCAGCGGCTTGTCGAGGCCGAACTGCTCACGCAGTTGCCGCATGAATTCGGCATCCGCCTGCCCCGACTGCCCAGCGATGGCGCTCGCCGGGTCGCCAGGCGCGGCATGGATCAACAGGAAGTTGACGACGACGATGGCCAGGACCATCGCCGCCATCTTGAGCACTCGCCATCCGATCAGGCGGGGCATCGCATGGAGACGGCTCTCCGTCATGCGAGGAAGACATCGTCGAAGTCGCCGGAAATGCCCATCGCCGTCGTGATCACGTTGTTGAGCCGCTTCGTGGTGTAGGTCGGGAAGCTCATCTGGATCAGAAAGATATATGGCATGTCGTCCACCGCAATACGCTGGAACTCCGACAGCAACTTCTGGCGCTCGCCGGGGTCCGTGGCATAACGTGCCTTGACCATCAGCTCATCGACACGCGGATTGCTGTAGCCGCCGACATTGTTGAACGCGACATTCCTGATGTTTTCCGAGGTGAAATACTGCTCCAGACCAATATTCGCATCGCCGACCTGATAGATGTAGTTGATCGACGTCTCATAATCCCACTTCGCCATGCGGGCCGTGTGCCCGCCTGCATCAGTCGTATCCATGGTCACGTTGATGCCGATCTTCTGCATCGATGCACGGAAATATTCCGACAGGCGCGTCCAGACCTCGCCATAGGGCAGCGGCATGTGGCGGATCGTGAAACGCACCCCCGATCCGTCCGCCTTGTGACCGGCCTCGTCGAGCAGCTTATTCGCGGCCGCAATATCGAACGGCGGCAGCTTGACCGAAGCGTCGTAGAACTTGGTCGTCTCGCACATCGGACCGGTCGCAACCTTGCCACTGTTGAACCACAGCTTCTGCAGGATGAAGTTGCGATCCATTGCCATGCTCATGGCGCGGCGCACACGCACATCATCGAGCGGCTTGACGCGCTTGTTGATGTCGATCCAGGCGAGCGGCCCGTAATATTCCCAGCCCTTCAGGGTTACCGACAGATTCGGCTGGGCCTGGAAACGCGGCAGATCGAACGGCTCGATATCGTTGCCACCGGCAAGCTGTACCTGCCCCGATTGCAACGCGACAGCGCGACTCTGGCTGTCCGGCACGATCCGGTAGACGATTTCGTCGAGATAAGGCTGGTTCGGCTTCCAGTAATCCTCGTTGCGACGCAACCGGATGAAGCTGCCACGCTGCCATTCGACGAGCTTGAACGGACCCGTACCGACCGGCTTCGCATTGTTCGGATTATTGCGCAGATCAGCGACGTCGTAGAGGTGCTTCGGCACGATGGTGAAACCGGTGGCGCCAAACCCGTACATGAACGGCGCGTACGATTCTTTCAGAGTGATCACGACGGTGTATGGATCGGGGGCCTCGGCCTTCTGGATGCGCGCGAACACAATGCGCGCCCGCAGCGACAGCGTCATCCAGAACTTCATCGCGGAGAAGATAACGTCGTCGGCCGTCATCGGCTGACCGTCATGGAACTTGACGTTCTCCTGCAGACGGAATGTGTAGACCTTCTTGTCGTCGGAAATCGTCCAGCTCTTCGCCAGCACCGGCACGAAGTCGAGCGTCGGCGAGTACGTGAACAGCGGCTGGAAGATCTTGCTCACCACCGTCAGCGTCGGCCCCTGGGCATTAACGCCGACCATCAGCACCGGTGGCTCTGGCGTCAGCAGGCTGGTCAGCGTGCCGCCGCGCTTCGGCGCGATGCCCTGCGCGATCGCATCATCGACGCGCATCAGAAACGGAGCAACGGCAGCAGCCGCAACGCCCGCCTTCAGCAGCGCGCGGCGCGAAGGCCCAGATGCTGGCGATGGAATATCGCCATTCAGTTCCTGAGACTTCGTTTCCTCGCTCCACCACGATGTAAAGTCACTCATTTCCCTGCCTCCTCAAATTGGTTTAGTTCTCAATTCCAGACGTATCGGTTCGCTCAAGAATGGTCGGCCAACATCAATCACCGGGTCGGCGTGCGCGTTCGAGCACCATATTCGCGAGAACGTGCTGTCCTGCCCTTCGCGGCGGGCAAAGATGTTGCCAATCTTATCGACAGTAACAGCTAGACCCGCCTCCTTCGCCCAATGGACGAACAGGTTGCGACCGTCGCGATCGGCATCGGACAGCGACGTACGATACGAACCACCATTGGCAGTGGCCCCGATGGCTGCCATCGTCATGATGTCCGACCATAAGCGATCGCCGTCTACCTTGACCGTCATCGGAAGTTTTCCGTTACCTCGATTTTCAAAGTCAGCACGCGGGTTCGATGCCGCACCATTGCGCGACAAAATTCGCGATCGTCTTGGTCGTCTCCCGCAGCGACTCCAGATTCAGGCGCTCGTTAAAGCCGTGGATGCGCTCGCCGACGGGGCCGTAGCAGAATGCGGGAATGCCGAAGTGACGATCGTAGAAGCGAGCGTCATTCAGGGAAGTCGCCAGCCGGCGCGTCAACGGCTTGTCCGTCACCGCCCGGTGCGCATCTTCGAGAACATGCCGAATAGCGGGATCGTCTCGCATCACATAACCGTGCGAAAGGTAGCCCGACCACTCGATCTCGGGCGGATTGTTGGCGAGGAAGGGCATCTTGGCCGCAGCCGCCATGACGCAGGCGACGATGTCTTCCTGACAAGCCTCGACGCTCCAGTCCGGGAGTAGTCCGATGCGACAGTCCACCTCGCACCAGGACGGCACGCTCGATGCCCAGTCGCCGCCGTGAATAATGCCGGGATTAAAGTTCAGGGGATGCTCGACCTCGCCATAGATGGGATGGCCAGCCGCCCGCTCGTTCCAGCTATCCTCAAGCCTTTCGAGCGCGCGCACCATTTCCATGGCAGCCTTGATGGCATTGAAGCCTTCGCCGGCATGCGAGACATGCGTCGGCTCGCCGGCGACACGCAGACGAAACCAGATGACGCCAAGGCAGACATCACCGAAACGTTGTCCCGTAGGCTCCGGAAGCAGTGCGCAGTCCGCGCGATAACCGCGCTGTAGTGCCGAAAGGGCGCCGACGCCCGTGCTTTCCTCTTCGATCACCGACTGGAAGTGGACGCGCCCCTGCAGCCGGAAGCCGGCTTTCCGGATCGCCTCGACGGCATAGAGCGCGGCCAGTGTCCCGCCCTTCATGTCGGCGGCGCCGCGGCCGTGTAGCCAGCCATCCTTGATCACAGGCTGATAGGCCGGCGATTGCCACATCCTCGCCGGGCCGGCCGGCACGACGTCGCAATGTCCTTGTAGAATGATGGAGCGGCCCGTCTCCACGTCCGGCTTGAGCGTGCCGACCACCGTTCGCGCATGCGAGAAATCGTGGCTGATGACGCCGAGATCCGGGAGGCCCGCGAGTTCCGTCAGATCGATCTGCCAGTCATCAACGACGTAGCCCCGCGCACGAAGTTCGCCCGCCATGAAATCCTGGGCGGGCCATTCGGCACCGCGGGTGCTCGGGATCGAAACGAAACGCTTGGTCCGTTCGACCTGGTCTTCGAAATCCCGATCGACGACATCAGCGATCTTCCTGCTGTCCTGGTCAGCGAGCGACATCTATCCTCCTGTTCGTTGCTTCACAATCTGGTCAAATGACCAAATCTAGTCAAGCGACCAATTTTAGGCAGCCTTGCTGACATTTTGGGCTTCTGGGGGACGGCCGGCGCTGCGGCGATTTGACATAACCCGGCGCATCGCCGAAACACCCTGCCTATGAAGACCGTGAAGACGAAGAGCGAAGTCACCCGAGCGCAGATCATCCAGGGAGCGTTGCTAGCTCTGGAGAAGACTGGCGTTATCGGCACGACGACCAGAAAGATCGCGGCGGAGGCGAATGTCCAGCTCGCGACGCTGCACTATCATTTCGAGAGCAAGAGCGCCCTTCTTGTCGCCGTTCTCGAAGCACTGATCGACGAGATCGCCGAACGACTGCGCGAGGACCGAGGAGAAACCGAGCCCAACCTGGACGAACGCATCGAGATACTCATCCGCGGCACTTGGCGATCGATCATGCAGTCGCAGACGCGGCAAATCGTTCAATATGAATTAACGCTCTACGCGCTCAGGGAAGGAGCGCAGTGGTTGGCCGACCAGCAGTACGAAGCGTATCTGCGACTGTACCGGGACCAGCTAGCCAGCAAATCGGGTAAACCCGAACTCTCCTTACAGAGCTATACCGTTCTGGCTCGCTTCATTCTCGCGGGCATCGACGGTCTCATTCTGCAGGAGCTTGTGAAGCCCAATCGCAGCAGATCTGTTCGAGCTATCGAAGCGCTTATCCATGGCTCCAAACAACTCGCCCAGAAGCTTTTGCGAGAGGCCTAGTTCATGTTCGACCAGAGGGGCACTCGGTCTCCGATTGCTTCATGTCCGTTTTTCGCCAAAAAAGGCGCGTCACTCTGTGACGCGCTCTAACACCAGAATCCAACATGCGTTCGTGAACGCTTACATTACCGCATGCTCCAGCCGATGCAGCATGTAGTCGACTTCCTCGCGCGCCTTCGCCGAGAGGGCGGAGCCGGGTTTGCGCTGTGCGTCCGACGCCAGGAAGCCGCGCTTCATCATTACGTATTTACGTACGGCGAGGCCCACGCCCTGCTGCTGTTCGTATCGCAAGAGCGGCAAGTGCGCATCGAACAGATCATGCGCCTCGTCGCGTTTGCCGGCCTTCTGCAGCTTGACCAGCTCGACCAACATGTCCGGAAAGGCGTAGCCGGTCATCGCGCCGTCTGCACCGCGCTCCATTTCAAAGTCGAGGAATAGTCCGCCATTGCCGGTCAGAATCGAGATCGGCCGCAACGACCCTTCGGCCTGGAACGCACGCAGCGTCGATATCTTTTCAAGACCGGGCCAGTCTTCATGCTTGAGCATGACGCAGGAAGGATTCTCCTGCACGATCTGGCGGATGACTTTCGGCGTCATCTGCACCGACAGTGTCAAAGGATAGTCCTGGATCACGAACGGAATGTCGGATCCGATCGCTTCGATCGCCTGACGGTAGTAGCCGGTGATTTGATCGTCGGTACGCAGGCTCGGCACGGGAGCAATCATGACACCCGCCGCGCCATTCTCCATCACGGTCCGAGACAGCGCGCGCATCGCTGCGAAGCCAGGCGCCGAAACGCCGACGATCACCGGCAGTTTGCCGAAGCCCTTCACGAAATGCTTGGCGATCGCGATCGATTCCTCGGGCTCGAGCTTTGGCGCCTCACCCATGATGCCGAGCACCGTAACGCCGGTTGAGCCTGCCTTGAGGTATCCGTCGATCAACGTGCCGAGCGAGGTCTCATCAAGACGACCATCCGGATGAAACGGCGTGGGCGCGATGGGGAATACGCCAGAGGCGGTTGCGTCGAGAGCCATGATTTGATCCTTCAGATGCTTGCGATGAGACCGCCATCGACGCGGATGACCGAGCCATTGACGTAGGATGCGCGGGTGCTGGCGAGAAAGGCGACCACATCGGCATATTCTTGTGGCTCGCCATAACGGCCGGCCGGAATACTGGCGGTGCTCTCCGCAGACACGTCTTCGACCGAGCGGCTTTCGCGTTTCGCCTTCTGCTCGTCCAGGAAACGGATGCGACTTGTCGCAACACGGCCCGGTAACACGATATTGGCTGTGACGCCGTCACGTCCGACTTCGCGGGCCAGCGTCTTGGACCAGCCCACGAGCGACAGTCGCAGTGCATTCGAAATGCCGAGATTAGGAATCGGCGACACCACGCCAGACGATGTCGATGTCACGATACGCCCCCATTTGCGGGCGCGCATGCCGGGCAATACGCGGTCGGTCAGCGTGATAACCGACAGCACCATCTGTTCGAAACTCTTGCTCCACAGTGCCGGGTCCTGCCCGGCAGCAGGCGTCGGCGGCGGACCACCGGTATTGTTGATGAGAATGTCGATCGGGCCGAACACCGCCTCGATGGCACTGACGCGCGCATCCATCGCGGCACGATCGGCCAAATCGAAAGCGGCGGCCATCGCGTCGCCTCCACCTTGCTTGATCTCCGCGACGACACGATCAAGCGCGGGCGCGTCGATGTCGGCGAGCGCGACACCCGCGCCCTCACTCGCCAGCGTCTTCGCGATAGCGCTTCCAAGGCCGCCGCCGGCGCCAAGCACCAGCGCGACCTTGCCTTGAAGTCCGAGATCCATGTCCTGTCCTTTGTCGAGATGCGGAAGCGATATGCGTGCTGGCCTGTCAGTCCGGCCCTAGATTTGGGTCGGGCACGGCCACGCGTTGCAGGTAGTCGGCCTTGCTGGAATGCATGTGCTCGACGCAGAGCTGCGACAGCGCCCAGTTGTCGTTGCCACGCAGCAGTGAAATCATCATATCGTGCTGCTGGATCGACACCTGCAGCCCGTCGTGATCGGCAAGGTTCTTGGCACGCATGGGCAGTGTCAGGCCCATGTAATCCTGCAGCGATCGCACCAGATACGGGTTTCCGCACGCCGCAAACAGAGCGATGTGAAACGCGTCATTGGTGTCGTGAATGCCGCGCAGATTGCCGCGCTCTGCATGCCGCACATATTCTGCCTGAATGGCTTCGAGTTCCATGATCAACGACGTCTTGGCCGGCAACGGGATCATCAGTGCGGCCTGGCGCGTGAGCATCTCGCGCACTTCATAGATCTGCTTTACCTCGGCCGTTGAATAGGAACGCACCGTCGCGCCCACATTCTTCTCCCGCTGGACGATGCCGGTATGTTCAAGATGCACCAGCGCCTGGCGCACGAAGTGCCGCGAGGCGCCGTAGCGCTCCATCAGATTGTCTTCGATCAGCCGCCCGCCCGGCGGCAATCGGCCGAAGATGATATCCTCTTCGACCCGCCGGATGATCTCGGCCTGTTCATCGGCGCGTGACGTAATTTTGGCGACAGTCATCTGGCATTGCCTCCAGATGCTTCGCGTCCCGACAGCTTGTAGCAATCCTCGACCAAGCGCAAAGTTTGCAGGTTGTCCGCTGGAGAGGTCTCGAAAGGCGCGTTGCTTTGCAGCGCATTGACGAAATGCGCGATGGTCGCATCATAGGAACCCTGATAGGTCGCAGCGAGATCGTAGGCGCGTATCTCGCTTTGCGCACCCGTCAGCTTTAGCTGCGTACCTTCGAGCCGAATTGAACCGATCGTGCCAAGGATTTCGAGTTGATCGGCCTGCGATATCGGCGCGCCATGGGCCGCGAAGCTTGCGAACAAGGATACGCCCGCGCCGCTGTGGGATCGCATCTGGATCACGGCACCGTCTTCACCCGCAATATCCGGACATGTCTGGGTCAGTGCCGCCGCGGTCACATCCAGCGGGCCTAGCAGCATGCGCAAAGTATCGAGATGATGAATTAGCACTTCAGCTACCAACATTCGGGACTCGCCGCGCATGAAGGGCTGGCGCTCGATCGCGGGATATTGGCCGTTCGCATCGGGAATCGTGCCCGATGTCAGCAGCGTCAGCCGGGCAGCAGTCACCGCGCCGATACGACCGTCCCTGATCCACGATGCAGCATCGCGATAATATGCACGAAAGCGCCAGTTCTCATGCACCATCAGCCGGATGCGGCCGTCGACGTCACGAGCCAGCGCCTCGGCTTCTGCGAGTGTCGGGGCGAGCGGCTTCTGGCAAAGGACCGGCAGACCGCGATCGGCCACGAGGCGCACCAAAGGCGCATGGAAGGCTCGCGGCGCGGCAATATCGACCGCATCGAGTTCACATTCCGCCAGCATGTCTTCCGCGTGCGAAAAGCATCGCCTGATATCGAATTGCCGGGCGCGCGCGGTAGCGTTCTTCGAAGAGGGATCGGCGATCGCGACGACCGCAGCACGCCCCGCAAGCTTCTGCCAGGCCTGCAGATGATATTGCGTGACCCAGCCCGCACCAATCAATCCGATCCGCAACGGCTTGCTCATTGCCTGATATCCCGACGCTTCTCGCCGATGACGGCCCGGCCCGTCGTCGCGTCGAACACAAAGACCGCATTGGCCGGGAAATACAGATCGACGGTCTCGTCGATGGCGACAGGTACATGACGCGGCAACCGCGCCGTCCACTCCACGCCGGGTTCGATTTCGACCAACAGCAAGGTTTCCGCGCCCAGCGGCTCCACCGCGATCGTGCGCCCCCGCACATGGCCCGCAGGCTCATTGCCCAGCGCTGCCTTGTTGATATGTAAATCCTCGGCGCGCACGCCGATTGTCACTTTCTGGTCTGCCAGCTTGCCGAGCACCTCGGCTGACCAGCGCGTCAACGCCGTCTCGACGCTTGAACTGCGTGCCACATGGCCTTCATTGGCCGAAGTGACAACCGCCGTCGCCAGATTCATCGGCGGCGATCCGAGAAACCGCGCGACGAATGTATCGGCCGGCTCCCAATAGACATCCAGCGGCGCACCGATTTGCGCAACCCGTCCCGCATTCATGACGCAGATCCGCGTGCCCATGGTCATCGCCTCAACCTGATCATGGGTGACATAGATCATCGTCGATCCCAGCCGCTTGTGCTGCTTGATGATCTCGCTGCGGGTATTGACGCGCAAGGCCGCGTCGAGATTGGACAGCGGTTCGTCGAAGAGGAACACCATCGGCTCGCGCACCATTGCGCGGCCGAGCGCGACGCGCTGGCGCTGGCCGCCTGACAACGCGCTGGGCTTGCGCGCCAGCAAGGGCGTCAGGCCAAGAATATTCGCCGCATCCTGCACCCGGCGTTCGATCTCGGCAGCGGCGAAATTGCGCCGGCGCAGGCCGAAGGCGAGATTGTCCGCGACGCTCATATGCGGATAAAGCGCATAGGACTGAAACACCATTGCGATGTCGCGGTCCTTGGCAGGTACCTGATTGACGACACGATCGCCAATCGAGAGCTTGCCGGAGCTGATCTCCTCCAGGCCCGCGATCATGCGCAGTGTCGTCGACTTGCCGCAGCCTGAGGGCCCGAGCAGAACCATGAATTCGCCGTCGCCGATATGAAGATCGACCTTGTCGACCACCACCGGACCGGTCGGCCCATATTGTTTGGAGAGCTTGTCGAGGGTGACAACGGCCATGGCTGCCTCTTACTTGATTGCGCCGGCAGTCATGCCGCGAATGAGTTTCTCGGAGAAGAAGACGTAGACGATAATCACCGGAATGACGGAGATCATGACGCCGGTGGCGATCATGCCAATGTCCTGGAAGTGATCGCCCATGAAGGCACGAATGCCGACCGGCAGCGTGCGCTTGTCGGGGTCGGTGATCAGCACGACGGCAAACAAAAACTCGTTCCAGAGCTGGATGAAGTTCAGGATCAGCGTGGTGGCAATCGCCGGCATGCCGATGGGCAGCACGATGCGCCGGAAGATTTCGAGATCGCCGTAGCCATCGATCTTGGCAGCGTCGAACAGATCCTGCGGAATGCGCGCAAAGAATCCTTCCAGCAGATAGACCGTCAGCGGCAACTGCAGCGACACATAGACTAGCGTCAGCCCGAGCAGGCTGTTGTAGAGATTGTAGTCGACCAAAATCTGATACAGCGAGATCAAGGTAATCTGCGGCGGGAAAATGATCGACGAGAACAGGATGCCGTAGACCAACCGGTTGCCGCGGAAACGATAGCGCGCCAGCGCATGCGCTGCTGCGGCGCCAAGCAAGGTCACAACAGCGACTGCACTCACCACGACGATCGTGGAGTTCCAGAAATAGGTCGCAAAATCGGAATCGACCCAGGCGATCCGGAATTGCTCCCAATGGAATACTTTCGGCCACGCATAATGGTCTGCGCTGATCTCGGCGGTGGTCCGTACCGACATCGTGGCCAGCCACAGGAACGGACCCAGCGTGTAGATGGTATAGAGACCCAGCACGAGAGCGAGCGCTCCGCGGCTGAAGAAACGCGGCAATGGCGCGCGCTCCGCAAGCATGGCAGCCACGATCAGTACTCCAGACGTTCGCGGGTCGCCAGAAGGCGATTGAGGATGATGACAGCGGCGCAGACCACCACGAACCACACCGACGCGATGGCGGAGGGATAGCCGAGATCAAAGGTGTTCCAGTTAAAAGCGCGCTTGTAGACGTAGGTGGATACGGTTTCGGTCGCCCATAGCGGACCGCCCTGGGTCATGATCCAGACCAAGTCGAAGATCTTCATCTTGCCGATGAAGGCAAGAATATAAAGGTTCAGCAATGTCGGCCGCAGCATCGGCACGATGACGTAGCGCAGCTTGGCACCCCAGCCGCAATTGTCGAGTTCGGAGGCTTCCAGCACCTCGCGCGGCAACGAATGGATCGCGGCGAGACAAACCACCATGTTGAAGCCCGCCCATTTCCAGGCATGGGTCACGATCAGGGCGCCGAGCGCTAAATTTGGATCGCCGAGCCAGGACGACGCCAGTGCCCCAAGTCCGACGGCGCGCAACATCGCATTAAGGATTCCCCAATCGTAGTTGAAGATCCACATCCACAGAATGGCGACGACGACGTAAGACAGAAGGACCGGCGTGAACCACGCGACCCGCAGGAAGCGCGCGGCAGGAACGCCCGCATACAGCGCCAGCGCGAGCAGCAGGCCTGTCACGACATCGAGCACGGGCGCGATGAACGACCAGATGAATGTGTTCCGCACCGACACCCAGAACGTCTCGTCGGACATCAGCGCGCGATAGTTATCCAGGCCGACGAAGGTCGCATTGAGACCTTCGATGGTGAAGAAGCTGTCATAGAAAGTTCGAAACGCCGGATAGGCGGTCAGTCCGATATACACCGCCAAGGCCGGCGCCAGAAAGACGGTCAGCACCCACCAGCTTGCCCGGCGCGGATCGGCCAGCGAGGGGGCTGCGTGCTGAGCCCCCTCCTCGGCAGCGGATGGAATGCTGATCGATGTCATCGTGTCCACTCAGCTCTTGAAGCAGGCGCTGTCCATCTTCTCCGCAGCTTCCTGAACGCTCAGGAGGCCGGCCGGAAAAGCGTTGTTCATCACCTGGGTGTAGGTCTCCGCGCACTTGGCGCGGTAATACAGCAGCGGCGTGCCGAAGAAGTATTTGACGTTCTTGTTGCGTGCATTGAGCTCCGCAAAGTAGTCCTTGCGCGGGCTGTTGATCTTGGCTGGGTCGGATTTCAGGCCGGTCTGCAGCGAGACCTGCTCCATCCACTTGGTTCCGTTCTCGACGGTGGCCATGGATTTCATGAGCGCACCGGCGCAATCCTTGTTCTTGCTCTTCGAATACATCACGAAGCTGCCGGCGACGGCGAGCGTCTTGCAGTCCGGACAAGCGCCCTTGTCCATTGCCGGAAACTGCATGATGCCGAGCGGGAAATTGGCCGGCATGCCGCCACCTTCCGGTGGCGCAAAGGCGCGACCGGTGAACCAGCTCGGATCCGGGAAGGTCAGCGCGCCCGGCGTATTGTAGAAGTAGAAGTGGGACTCACCGAGCTTCAGCGTGGAAAAACTCTTCGGATAGGCGCCGGCATCGACCAGCCCCTTCATCCAGGTCATGACTTCAACGACGCGCGGATCCTTGAACGACAGCCCACCATTGAGCAGCTTGCCATAGTCCTCGGTACCGAGCTTGCGCAGCAGCGACTCGAACAGAAGCAAGCCACCCGGGAACGGACGATCGCCGACGCCTTGCGACACCGGGGTGATGCCGGCGGCAACGCCCTTCTTCACCAGATCGGTGAACTGCTCCTGCGTTAGCTGGAACGACGCCGGTACATCCACGCCGACCTTCTTGACCGCGTCCTTGTTGTAGTAAAGCTCGACCGTATAGGCCTCGACCGGCAGGCCGTAGACCTTGCCCTTCGATGTCCAGGCCGGTTTCGACCAGTCCTCGTACTGCGCCAGATCGACATAGCTATCCAGCGGTTCGAGGAAGCCTCCGGCGAGAAATTCCGGCTGATCCGGTTCCATGTAGAAAATGTCGGGCGCCTGCCCGGTCCGCACCGCCGATTTGGCCTGGGTGTACAGATCCGCCTTCGGGATGAAGCTGAGCTTGACCGAGCACTGCTTGTTCGCAGCCTCGAAGTCCTTCACCCGCGTCGTCACCCAATCCTTCTTGGCGGGCTCGTCGGGCCAGTTGCTCCACATCGTGATCTGCGTGGCCTGCGCAAAAGCGGGAGCAGCGCTCGCGATGGTGGCGGCCGCGACGACCGCAGCCAGTCCAATTCTCCGTGCCGTCATGGTGATCTCCTCCGGATGTCTGTTTTTTATTGGGCCGGACCCTGGAACAGGTTCAGTCATATTGTCAATAATAAATATCTAACATGGCGATATGAGGGATTATATCCGCCGCATCCAATCAGATTATTGACAATATCCATGGCGCCAGCGATGTAACGAAGAAAATCGGCTTTGGTGGCCGCAGGGGAAACGACATGTCCAAAGGGCTTCGCAAAGGGCTGACCAACTATGGCGACGCGGGATTTGCGCTATTTCTGCGCAAGGCGTTCATCAAGGCGATGGGCTATTCCGACGATGCGCTGGAGCGCCCGATCGTCGGAATCACCAACACTTACAGCGACTACAATCCGTGCCACGGTAACGTCCCTGCCATCATCGAGGCGGTGAAGCGCGGCGTGATGCTGGCCGGCGCGATGCCCATGGTGTTCCCGACCATCTCGATCCACGAAAGTTTCGCGCACCCCACCTCAATGTTCCTGCGCAACCTGATGGCCATGGACACCGAGGAGATGATCCGCGCGCAGCCGATGGACGCCATCGTGGTCATCGGCGGCTGTGACAAGACGCTGCCGGCACAGATCATGGCCGCGGCATCCGTCAATCTGCCGACGGTGGTGATCCCTGTCGGCCCCATGGTCGTTGGTCATCACAAGGGTGAGGTGCTCGGCGCCTGTACGGATTGTCGCCGCCTCTGGAGTGCGCACCGCGCCGGCGAGATCGACGCCGAGGAAATCGAGATAGTCAACGAACGCCTCGCGCCCTCCGTTGGCACCTGCATGGTGATGGGCACCGCCAGCACAATGGCCTGCGTCACGGAAGTGCTGGGCCTGTCGCTGCCGATGAGCGCGACCATCCCTGCCCCGCACGCCGAACGTTTCCGTCTCGCCGAAGCAAGCGGCAAGCGCGCCGCCGAAATGGCGGTAAGCGGCGGACCACGTCCCTCGGAATTGCTGACGCCTGCGGCTTTCCGTAACGCCACCGTTGTCATGCAGGCGATCGGCGGCTCTACCAACGGCATCATTCATCTCACCGCGATCGCCAACCGAACACCGCATGGCTACGATCTCGACATGCTCGACGAGATCGGCCGCATTGCGCCCGTGCTGATCGATCTGAAACCGTCAGGTGCGCACTACATGGAGCATTTCCATCACGCTGGCGGCGTGCCCAAGTTGCTTGCAGAACTTGGCGACCTTATCGATGGCAGCGCGCCCACCATCGCAGGCAAGACACTGGGCGAGATTGCGGCCGAAGCTGAGATCGTCCCCGGTCAGGACGTCATCCGGCCGCGTAGCAATCCGATCAAGGCCGAAGGCTCCATGGCCGTGCTCTACGGCAACCTCGCGCCCGGCGGCGCGATCATCAAGCGCTCGGCTGCGACGCCCCGGCTGCTGCAGCACACCGGCCGCGCCGTAGTGTTTACCTCTGTCGAGGACATGGCACTACGGATCGACGATCCCGATCTGGACGTAACGGCCGACGACGTTCTGGTGCTACTGAACACCGGCCCCAAAGGCGCACCGGGCATGCCGGAAGCGGGCTATCTGCCGATCCCCAAAAAGCTCGGCCGACAAGGTGTGAAGGACATGGTACGCATTTCAGATGCCCGCATGAGTGGCACTGCATTTGGCACCATCGTGTTGCATATTACGCCCGAATCCGCGGTGGGCGGTCCGCTCGGGCTAGTTCGCAATGGTGATCAGATCAAGCTTGACGTCGATGGGCGGTCCATCAGCCTCCTGGTCGATGAAGCCGAACTCGACAGGCGCCGCGCAACGCAGGCAACGGTTCATGCAAATCTGCCTGACCGCGGATACGCTCGCCTATTTCAACAGACGGTGACCCAAGCCGATGAAGGCTGCGACTTCGATTTCATGATCGCGAAGAAAAACTGATTGATCGTCTTATTCTAAGATAACGAAGGCGATGTCCGCTTTGTGCCAGAAGAAGTCATAGGCACAGCTCTGCACTTTAAGTCAGCAGCCCGAAAGCGCGGTTACGCCTGGCGTCGCCGTGGCACCCGTGGCATTGGCAGCCGCCATCATGCCGGGGGCGGCAAGGTTCATCGAGACGGTCTCGTTGCAGGCCGTCGCGTTCGGTGTAGGCATCGTCGCCGACGGAGCGATACTGGTGTCGCCGAGGATGGCAGTCGGCGCCTCAAGCGTGCCGGGCAGGACGCTGGAAATCAACGGAGTGGTGAGCGGCAACGATGAAGGGTCGCTTGGGCTGGTATTCCCGTTCAGGACACAGCTGCTGGAGTCCAGCGGGCTACCAACCGGCGTGGTCGGGGTGGCCGTACCGGTCGCGCTACCGAGATTCGTCGTCGAGATCGTTCCCAGGGCGGCCGCGGGTGTCGCCGCACTTGGCGCTGTGGTTGGCGCGCAATTGATAACGGTACCCGGCGTTGTCGGATCCGACGCCAGCGGCACCGGAGCCAGGCTGGTATCTGCCGCTCCCGGAAGCGTTGCCGCGGAGAACGGACTCGGGCCGTTGAGCGGCGAGGAAACCATCGTACCAGGAGTGGTTGGAAGCCCCATCGACGTCGTGCCCATGGTCGAGACCTGCGCCAGAACCGCGTCGCAGCCTAACAGCGATAGCATCAAAACGCCCAACAGTCGCATCATCGCTACGTTTCCTTTCCTGCTCACACCGCCTGCTTGTGGGCCTTCACCTTCTGACCTTCCGCCAGATTCACCATCGGATTCAGCACCACCTGGTCGCCGGCCTTGATGCCATTGCGTACTTCGACGGAGGTGCCAAAATCGCGCGCGATGGTGATCTTGTGCATATGGACGATGCCATTCTCCGCAACGGCCACTTGCGTGCCATCGGCGTTGAAGATCACGGCATCTGCCGGCACGATAAAGGCAGGCGTCTTGCGCGGAACATGCAGGTCCACGGTGCAATAGATGCCCGGGCTGAGCGCCCCATCCGGGTTGGGGATGTCAACTTCGGTCAACAACGTCCGGCTACCGGGCTGCAACGCAGAGGCGATCCGCGTGACCGTGCCGTCAAACACCCGATTGGGAATTTCTGGAACGTGGACGCTCGCCTTCACGCCGGGCGTCACTCCGAATGCCGCGTCCTGCGGCACGAATAGCTGAACGCGGACGACATTGCTGTGCATCAGCGTATACATGAACGTGGATCCGGACTGAACCAGGCTGCCATTATCGATATTGCGTTGGGTGATGACGCCGTCAAACGGCGCGATCACCCGCTGATAAGCCTTCTCCTGCGTGAGTATCCGAATTTGCGCCTCTTGCGCGGCGATGTTGGACTGCGCGACTCCGACCGCCGCCTGCTGGGCTGCCAGCGTCAGCCGGTCGTTGTCGCCCTGCTGCAGCGTCAGCCAGCCCTGTTTCACGAGCCTGCTGTCGCGGCCGTTGGTGGCATCCGCGAGATCGCGACTGGCCTGAGTCTGCTGCAACGCAGCCTGGTTCTGTTTCAGCGTGGCCTGGGCCTGAGTGATCTGATGATCGAGTTCCGGCGCGGTGATCTCGGCCAAAAGGTCGCCAGCCTTGACCCGATCGCCGATGTCTACATAGCGTTTTTCAACATAGCCGCTGGTGCGGGCAAAGATATTCGCCGCTTCGAACGCCGTGGTGGTGGCCGGCAGCGAAATGTCGTTGCTGCCGGTGCTGTCGCTGATAACCGCGACCTTCACGTCCGGGACGAGATCGCGGAGCTCCTTCGCCGTGTCCGCAACAGCCTGCTGCGCCTGCTGGTGCCGCCAGAAGCCGAAGCCGAGACCGCCGCCGAGTAACAGCAGGACCGCCAGAACCAGCATCAGCCGGGCCTTGGAGCGAGGCCGCACCGGCGGCGGATCCGCCTGCCGATTTACCACGGACGGCTCCTCCTGGGTTCGCGCCTCATGCAACCTCTGAATCCCGGTCATGAACTAGCCTCCTCAAAGACGCCGTGTTGCGGCTGGCCGTCGACGCGTTTGCGCA
Organism: Tardiphaga sp. 813_E8_N1_3; assembly: GCF_051811025.1. Taxonomy (NCBI): domain Bacteria; kingdom Pseudomonadati; phylum Pseudomonadota; class Alphaproteobacteria; order Hyphomicrobiales; family Nitrobacteraceae; genus Tardiphaga; species Tardiphaga sp. 813_E8_N1_3. Next base: position 888,807 of record NZ_JBPWQE010000001.1, on the reverse strand, counting down.
ATAGCGAAAACAAGTACGGCACGATCAAAAGCGTGGTCGGCGTCGCAAACAGCAATCCACCGATCACCGCGCGGGCGAGCGCTGCGTTCTGTTCCTCCCCGGCGCTGCCGATCGCCATCGGAATCATGCCGACGATCATCGCCGCCGCGGTCATCAGCACCGGCCGGATCCGGGTGTGGCCGGCGCTGATTGCGGCCTCGAACGCAGAATGGCCTGCGAGTTGCTGCTCGCGCGCGAAGGTAACCAACAGGATCGAATTCGCCGACGCCACGCCGACCGCCATGATCGCGCCCATCATCGACGGCACGTTCAGGGTGGTACCCGTGATGAACAGCATGGTGACGATGCCGGCCAGGGTCGCCGGCAGCGCCAGCATCACGACGAAGGGATCGCTGAAGTTCTGGTAGTTTACCACCATCAGGAGATAAACGAACACAGCAGCGAACAGCAAACCGATGCCGAGGTTGACGAAGGCATCGTTCATGCTCTGGATCTGGCCCAGTACGACAATGCTGTTTCCGGGCTTCATCTCCTTCTGCAAATCGGCCGTTACCTTGTTGATGTCGGCGGAGATCGCGCCGAGGTCGCGGCCTTGCGCGCTGGCATAGACGTCGTAAACCGGCTGCACATTGGCCTGGTTCAGGTTGGTGGGCAGCGGTTCGCGCTTGAAGGTCGCGACGTTGCTGAGCATTCCCGGCACCGGCTGGCCTCCGACGGTCAGCGTGCTCGACACCGGCGTATTGCCATAGGCGTTGAGCGAATTGAGTCGGTACTCGGGTGTCTGCACGGCGAGATAATAGGGAATTCCAGATGCCGGATCGGTCCAGAAGTTCGGCGACACCTGCGACGAGGAACTCAGGCTGACATTGATATTCGTCGCGATCGTACTGGCATTGAGTCCCAGCTGCGCCGCGCGGGTACGGTCGATCTCGGTATAGAATGACGGCGCGTCAGTTTCCTGCTGAAGATGCGCGTCGACAATGCCGGGGATCGCTGCGATGCGCTCCCGCAGCTTCTGCGCGATGGCAAGGTCACCGGGGTCGTAGCCGACGGTCCGGACGTCGATCTGCGCCGGCAGCCCGAAATTCAAAATCTGCGTTACGATATCGGCGGCCTGGAAGTAGAACACGTCATTGGGAAATGCCGCAGGCAGCACCTCGCGCAGCTTGCGAACGTAGTCGGCGGTCGGCTTGTGACCTTCTTTGAGCTGCACCTGGATAATGCCGTCATTGACACCGATGGTCGAGCCATCGGTAAAGGCAAGATTATAGGGGCGAGCAGGCAGGCCTATATTGTCGACGATCAGACTGCGCTCGCTCTCCGGAACGATCTGGCGGATCTTGTCCTCCACCTGTTGAAAGATTTTTTCGGTGGCGTCGATCCTCGTGCCGGCGGGGGCACGGACGTGGAGCTGGATCTCGCCGCCGTCGATGAGCGGGAAAAAATCGCGGCCGACCGAGACCAGCATAACGCCGCCGAGACCGATGATCAGCACTGCAGCCACCGGCACGACGACGCGATTCTTGAGCAGCTGGGTCAGCAGCGCGACGTAACCAGTACGCATCCGCTCGAAGCCGCGCTCGAACGCACCCGACAGCCGCGCGAACAGCCCCTTCGGACGGCCATCGTCTGGGCCATGCTTCTCATACCGCAGCAGCAGCCCGATGGTGATCGGGGTGAGCGTCCGCGACAGGCCGTAGGATGCCAGCATGGCGAATACGACCGCCAAGCCAAGCGGCGTGAACAAATATTTTGCCGGGCCGTCGAGGAACACCACCGAGGTGAAGACGCAACTGATAGCCAGCGTCGAGACCAGCGTCGGGATCGCGATGCCGGCTGCGCCATGCAGGGTCGCGTCCGGCAGCGCCATGTGCTCCTCGGTCAGAAGCCGATGCGTGTTCTCGATCGTTACCGTGGAATCATCGACCAGAATGCCAACCGCGAGCGCGAGGCCGCCGAGCGTCATCGTGTTGAGCGTCTCGCCGAGGAAATACAACACCACGAGCGACGACAGGATCGCCAGCGGGATCGAGATCATCACCACAAGCGTTGAGCGCCATGATCCCAGAAAGAGCAGGATCATCAGTGCCGTCAGGCCGGCAGCGATCGCGCCTTCATGCAGCACGCCCGTCACCGATGACTTGACGAATACGGACTGATCGAACAACTCGTTGATCTTTAACCCTGCGGGCGCTGCTGCCCGCGCCTGTTTAAGCACGTCCTTGACTGCGTTGACTACGGTCAGCGTCGAGGCATTACCGTTCTTGATGATACTCAACAGCACCGAACGCCGGCCGTCCTGACGCACGATATTCTGCTGCACTGCCGACCCGTCGCGAACCTGGGCAACGTCCTTCAGAAAGATCGTCGCGCCGTTGACAAACTTGACCGGGATCATGTTGAGGTCAGCGATGCTGGCGGGCGTCGCGTTTGTACGCATCGTATACTGCTTGTCACCAATCTTGGCGGTTCCGGTCGGCAGTGTCAGATTCTGAGTGTTGACCGCGTTGACGACATCGAGCGGCGTCAGTCCACGCGACAGCAGCTTGTCAGGATCGAGATCAACCATGATCTGGCGATACTTGCCGCCAGCCGGGGTAGGTAGCGTCACGCCATGCACCGGCGCCAGCTGTTGTCGGATTCTGTAGATGCCGAAATCATACAGCTGCTGTTCGTTCAGCGTATCGGAGTTGAGGCTGAGCTGCAGCACCGGGACGCTAGAGGCATTGAACTGCACCACGATTGGCGGCTGGATGCCAGGCGGCATCAGCGCGCGGATCGCATTTGTAGCCGAAACGATCTGCGAAATTGCGAGGTCGAGATTGACGTCGGGTTGGAAGTAAATCTTCTGGATCGAGAGCCCGTTCAGAGTCTGTGCTTCGATATTCTTGATGCCGTTGACGTTGGCGCTGATGGAGTACTGGCTGTAGGTCGAGACCCGATCTTCCATCTCAGGTGTCGAGAGACCCGTATAGCTCCAGATCACCGTTACGACGGGAATTCGGATCTCTGGAAAAATGTCAGTCGGCATTGAGCGGATGGCAACGCCGCCGAGAAACAGAATCAGCACCGCCACCACGTAATAGGTATACGGAAATCTCAGTGCAAACCGCACGATGCCCATTGCTCGCTCCAAGATTGTCCGTACGTGGAAGAGTTCTGCGACTGCTCCTAAGCGCCGCGTGAAGGCTGAACATCAGCAGCGGCAGATGTTCAGCGACTTGTCGAGCTGCTCGTCCAGCAGATGCTGCTGCGCATCGTACTTCGAAAGTCGCTGCTGTTCGTCCGCGTTCGCATCTTCGTCTGACAGAAAGCCATTCGGGGTCGGCTGGGCGTGTCCCACCGGAGCCGGCAGAGGTTTCGATGCAATGATCGCATCACGAGCCATTGCAGCATTCGGAGCTGCCGCAACGGCGATCGAGGCGAGGAAGACTGCTAACACCACAGGCATGAGATTTGAGCGCATTGGATTATTCCTTCCTTGACGCCCGACCGGATTGGCAATCCAGCGGCGTGCGACTGTTGGGTCTTTGGAAGAAATAATGATGCGATGCGGCGGGCCAACTAAATAACGATTTAGGAAACGGCGCACCGGGCAACGGACAGCAATCTCGCAGTGATGTGATCGCGGTCTAGACTTCTATCTCGGAAGCGTTAGGGAATCCGATTTCGATCACGCACCCCGCACCCGAAAAGATCGTCAGGCGAAAGCCATGCAATTTGGCAATCGTGGCAACGAGATTGAGGCCGAGGCCAAGGCCTGGTGTCTTGCGAAACGCATCGGAGCGGTAGAACCGCCGCAGCACCGCGCTACGCTCGTGTTCGCCTATCCCCGCGCCGGTGTCCGTGATGCGCAGGATACTCTCGCCGTCGCCGGACACCGTCGTGATCTGGACCTGCCCACCCCGCGGCGTGAACTTGACGGCGTTATCGACCAGATTGGCGATCGCTTCCATCAGCAGGTCACGATCGCCCTCGACGACCGGGGCATGAACGATATCGGTGCGCAGCGTGATACCCTTGTCTTCTGCGATCGGCGCATAGAGATCGCGGACCTCGTGCAGCAGTTCCTCCAGTGCGACCTTGCCGAATCCAGTGGAGCGACGGCTGTTCTCGATCTCGGCCAACCTCAGCAGCGCCGCGGCAATCGCCAGCGACTGGTCCATGCTCGCGATGGCCTTGTCGACCACAGATCGCAGTTCGGGCAGCGTCCTGGCGTTGTCCCTGCCACGCTCCAGGACCAGGCGTGCCCGGGTCAATGGGGTCCGCAGGTCGTGCGCGATGTCATTGCCAACTCCGGCAATCGTGTGGATCAGCGTTTCGATCTCGTCCAGCATACTGTTGACCATGCCGGCGAGTTGAGTGAACGGATCGCGGCCGCGGCCGCGATTGACAGGGAGCCGTTCGTGCAGACTGCCCGCCACGATGCGCTGAATGCGCTCATTAACGCCGGCGATCCGACGTTCGGCGCGCAGACTGAGCAGTACGCCGAGCGCAAGGCATAGCAGCAGAGCCGGGATCAGACCGAGAGCCAGAGCCTGGCTGACAACCATCGACAGCTGAATCGCCTCATCGACATAGCGGCCGATCACCAATACCTCGCCGTCCGGCAACTGCTGGCCGATAGCCTGAACGGTCAGTTGCTCCGGGCCGGCGGGGCGCTGCCTTATAATCTCGACGGCCTGCACCGTGGCGTCCAGCCGCAGCGTCGCCGGCGGGCGCTCGAGATTGCCGACGACCCGGCTTCCATCCGCCCGGAACAGGCCGATGAAATGCACGTCGCGCGAATCCTGGCTGAGTTGAAGATGAAGCGCCTCGAGCCTGCGTTCATTCGGCAATGCCGCCACCGTTTGCAACTGCAAGGCGATGACATGGTCGGAGCGGGTCACCAGTAGGCGGTCGGTCTTCCAGTAGATGAAGCCGAACAGGACCAGCACGAACAAAGAAAGCGCGACAGCCGCGACCGTAGCGGCGCGGAAGGTTGAACTACTCGCAAACTCGGCCAGATTCATCGCGTGAGCGGCCCGTGAGGGACATTTGGGCCGCCAACATAACGGATTTCCCGCGCTTGCGCGATTCGTCATCGTCCGCCGGAATGCCGCAATTCAGTGCGTTGCCAGCGCCGAGGCGCGGGTGTGACGTCGGTCGTGCGAAAGCTTGCGCGCCGCCGACTGCACCTTCTCGAACGCCCGCTGTTCGATCTGGCGGATCCGCTCGCGCGACAGCCCATAGTGCTGCGCGAGGTCTTCGAGCGTGTCCGGCTCGTCGGCGAGATAACGCGCCTCGAAGATGTGCCGCTCGCGCGCATTGAGCACATCGATCGCGCGCACCAGAACCTGACGGCGATGATCGATTTCGTCCTGCTCGACCGTGATCAGTTCTGGCGTGGGCGCCTGGTCGATCAGATAGTCCTGCCACTCGGCGGCACCCTCGTCATCGTGCACCAGTGCGTTGAGCGAAGCATCACCGCCGAGTCGACGGTTCATGTCGACGACGTCCTTCTCGGTCACGCCCAGATCGGTGGCTATCAGGGTCACCTGGTCGGGCCGCAAGTCGCCGCCTCCCAGCGCCGAAATCCTGCTCTTGGCCGAACGTAACTTGAAGAACAATTTCTTTTGACTCGCGGTGGTGCCGATCTTCACCAGCGACCATGAGCGCAGGATGTAGTCCTGGATCGCCGCACGGATCCACCACACTGCATAGGTGGAGAAGCGGAATCCCTTGTCCGGGTCGAACCCGTCAAGGGCCTGCATCAGACCGAGATTAGCCTCCGACGTGATCTCCGACAGCGGCAGGCCGTAACCACGATAGTTCATGGCCATCTTGGCGGCGAGGCGTAAGTGGCTGGTGACAAGTTGCTCTGCTGCGGTACGGTCGCCGTGATCGCGCCAACGTATCGCCAGCACGTATTCCTGCTCACGTTCGAGCATCGCAAAACGCCGGATATCGGTTAGGTAATTCAGGGCGGCGCCGGCTGCCGCGGGCGACCGCAGCCCGATCGGAGCCGCCAGACCAGGCGCCGGTGTGGAATACTCTGTCGACGTTCCATCGGTATTCATGTCGGCCGCTCCGCTACGATTGATCTGTTGCTGATCGATGTCCGGGGCCGATGTCACGGCCTTTGCGGACGATCCTGAAAAGATAGCGGTGGCGGTCGCGGGAACCATTAAATTACAGGTTAAGGATGTAAATTCGAATTCAGGTTCGGCTTACGGCACGAACGAGGCCGGCGTGACGTGGCTTCCGCAACGTCACGCCGGCGATGCCTTGCAGGACGGTTCGTCAGCTGCAGCCGGCGACCCAAGGATAATGGTGGGGATGCAGCGGGCCGTAAACATACGGACAGCCGTAGCCATAATCATCGTAGTAGCCTGGGAAGCCGAAGCCACGGCCGGTATGTCTGACGAGATGATGCCCGGTAAAGGCGTGCGATCCGAAGCTGTCTCCTGCGAAACGCTGGCCGCCTATTCCGCCGAGATGTTCGCCGCCGATTCCACCCACATGACCGGCGGCGATGCCTGCCATATGCCCGCCGCCGACGCCGGATCCGAAGCCGCCCATGTGACCACCACCGAAGCCGCCGCCAAAGCCGCCCATGTGGCCGCCACCGCCGCCGAAACCACCACCGTGGCCGCCACCTCCACCGCCGCCGCGTGCATCAGCGGCGGTGGCCACCAGGCTCAATGCCAGCGCAGCCGTTGCGAATACCTTGAATGTACGTCCTTTCATGATCTCATCCTTTCCATCGATGCCGCTGTAGCCATGAGCGCCCATACGGCGTCGAGGCAACAGCGCGATCTACGAAACATGGTGAGCGGACACGGCGAGACGATTAAAATGCCATTTAGGCAGATCACCTTTCCGGCAATGGACAGGCGATCTCCGCGACACAGCCGGGACCGGTCGACAGCGTCAGCCGGAATCCATGCAGCTTGACGATCGCGGAAACCAGACTGAGGCCAAGCCCAGTGCCGACGGTCCTGCGGCTCTTGTCGGAGCGATAGAACCGCCGCAGCACGGCTTCGCGCTCGTCTTCTCCGATGCCGGGTCCGGTGTCCGATATTCTGATAATGACATCGCTGGGCCCTCGCACGAGAGCCAGCCGGACGCATCCATGGGGCGGCGTGAACTTGACCGCGTTATCGACCAGGTTGATGACGGCCTCCTGCAGCAGATCGCGGTCGCATCGAACAATGGCATCGTCGTCGACATCGACGCGTAGGCTGACCTGCTTGTCTTCGGCGATTGGTTCGTAGAGGTCGCAGGCTTCACGCAGCAAACCCGCCAGCACCACATCGCCGAACCCCCTGCGGTCGCCATAATGTTCGATCTCCCGGATACGCAGCAGGCTGGTGATAATGGTGAGCACTTCGTCCACGCCAGCGATCGCGCGGTCGGCGACCGCCTGCAGGTCCGCGACCGTCGTCGCATTGGCGCGGCCGCGCTCGAGGCCGACGCGGACACGGGTCAGCGGCGTGCGCAGATCATGCGCTATCTCGTTGCCGGTCCCCGCCATTTCGGTGACCAGCACCTCGATCTCGTCGAGCATACCGTTGGCGATGATCGCCAGCTTGTCGAAGGGGTGGTCGAGGTTGGCCGTGGGAAGTCGCTCGCGCAGGTCGGCATCGATAATGCGCCTGACCTGTGCATGGAGTTCATCGACACGACGCTGCACCCGCAGGCTGAGCACACCACCGATCGCGAGGCTGAGGGCGCCCGCCACCGGCAGACCGAGCAGCAGGGCGCGGCCGATCGCCGCCGCCAATTCCTTGAGTTCGCCGCTATGGCGCGCGATGACCAACACTTGGCCGTCGGGCAAGCGGCGACCGATGGCGCGCACGGACATCGACTCCGGTTTGCGCGGATCCATCCTGACCACCTGCGTCGCATGAATCCGGGCGTCGATCGCCAATTGCGGCGGGATATCGCGCAGATTGCCGGCGATCCGTTTTCCGTCGGCGGTGAACAGACCGGCCAGCCGGGTCCGACGCGGATCGGACGCCAGGCGGTCCTCGATGGCGATGACCCTGCGCTCCGGCACGTCCGAAGCGATCGCCTCGCTCGCCTCTGCGATCGAAGCGTCCATATCGGCCCGCATCGAACTGCCAGCCTCCCAGTACACGAAGGCTGAGAACAAGAGAATGCAGAGCGCGATCGCAATGGACGTCCACCGGAACGTCGTCGTGCGGACGAAATCAGGAAGGCGCACGAAGAATAAATCCTGCGCCGCGGACATTGTGGATCATTGGCGGATCGCCCGGCGTGTCTACCTTATGCCGCAGCCGCCCCATATGGACATCGACAAGATTAGTGTCCGGGACGAATTTATAGTTCCAGACCTCCTCCAGCAGCATCGCCCGCGTCAGCAGCTGCTCGTTCCGCTGCATCATGTATTCGAGAAGGCGGAATTCCCGCGGCAGCAATTCGATCTCCCGCTCGCCACGTCGCGCGGTGCGCTCGATCAGGTCGAGTTCGAGCGGCCCCACCCGCAACATGGTTTCCCGCGTTTCGATCGGACGGCGCAACAGGGCCTCGATCCTCGCCACCAGTTCGACGATCGCAAAAGGCTTGGTCAGATAGTCATCGCCGCCCATACGTAATCCGCGGACGCGATCATCGACCGCTCCGAGCGCGCTCAAGATCAATACGGGCGTGCGAATCTGGTCATGCCGCAGCGCCTCGACGATGGTGAGTCCGTCCATTCCCGGTAACATGCGATCGACGACCATCAAGTCCGGCTTGATGGAGCGAGCCTTATCGAGTCCTTCGATGCCGCTCGCGGCATGTTCGACCTCGAAGCCGCGCTGCGTCAGTTCGGCCGCGAGTTCCTCGGCGGTCTCACTGTCGTCCTCGATCAGCAAAATCTTGGTCATCTGGAGTATCTCGGGCACCGTTTGATCTGAAGACACGATAAGGTGCGGCCGCGCCGTAGCGTAACGTAAAACGTCGTCATTTTGTCGAAACTCGGTCATTTCGTCCATCCGATCGGTGCAAACCTCGCCGCTGCGACAGATACCGAGGACCCCGGGATCGGGTACGGCGTTGCTCCGGCATCGGCATGCCGTGTCGCCATGATCTGCCGGGCCAGGCGGCGGAGCTTTTCCTCGTGTCCGTAGCAAAGCACGGCCTGCGCCATGTCGATTACGTCCGGTCCTCGCGATACCAGTTCTGCAAACACATCCTGATCCCTGTCCGCCATCGGCCGAAGATTGATATCAGCAACCATCTTGTCGGTCGCAGAACAGCTGTTGAGAGCGAACGGACTCGCTCCAATGAAAGCGGCCGCAGTGGCCGGGCGACGCTCAATCGCTGCCGATTGAAACGGCGGCGACTTGTGCGGCGGGCGCGCCACCGCAAATGCGGTTGCGGCAAGCAACAGCGACACCCCTAACGAGATCGCACCTTGTCGAACGAACGACGTCAGAATTCCAAGCATCGACCCACCTGCGAACGGCGCTTACTGATGCAGCAGCCATCGGAACGCGCCCAGCCAGACGGCGGACCCATGGCCACAACATCTTCGGAAGGCTTGTGTTCTTCAATTAAATACGAATTTAACTTGCGACACAGTGACGTCCCATGCGCAACGATTGCCGGCCAGACACCTGCCATCGACCCCGCCGGCAGCGACCGAAGCAGAGCGTCGGTCCGTTCTTAAATCGCAATTTAATCGCTCCGCGGACTTTCTTCGCTATCTCGACCTTCATCGGCCGCGCTCATTTCGGCGGAGGCATACGGAGGGATTCCCTTGCCAGCAGTTTATATCAATCGTGTCGCAACGGCTGTGCCGCCTTACGACGTCCATGATGCCTTTCGCCGCTTCGCACGGTCGACGCTCCATCTGGCCAACCCGCGTCAGGCGCGGCTGTTCGAACGCATGGCCGACAAGTCCGGTATCGAGCACCGCTTCTCGTGCCTTACGCCGAGCAACCGGCCGGAAGGCGACCATTTCGATGCCGGCGGCTTCTATGCCCGTAGTGATTTTCCCGATACGGCAACGCGGATGGAGCAATATGAGCGACACGCGCCCGAACTGGCGCAAGCCGCTGTCGATCGCCTGCATCTCGGAGCAGATCGTGACCGCATCACACACCTGATCGTCACCAGTTGCACAGGCTTCTCCGCGCCCGGCGTCGACCTAGATCTCATCGCGCGTTGCGAGCTTCCGACGACGGTCGAACGCACCGTGATCGGCTTCATGGGCTGCTACGCCGCCATCAACGCGCTGAAGCTGGCCTATCACATCGTCCGCTCCGAGGCGTCAGCGCGCGTACTGATCGTCAACCTCGAACTCTGTACGCTGCATCTCAAGGAAACCGCCGATCTCGAGCAGATGCTCTCGTTCCTGCTGTTCGCCGACGGTTGCGCGGCAAGCCTTGTGAGCGCCGAACCGTCTGGCATCGCGCTCGACAGTTTCCGCGCAATGCTGGTCCCCGATACCCGCGATCTGATCACATGGAACATCCGCGACGCCGGCTTCGACATGGTGTTGTCGGGACGCGTTCCTGCCGTCATCCAGGACGGCCTACGGCGGAGCGCCGATGAGATCCTGGCCGGGGCGCCCGCGGCGTCGATCGACCTGTGGGCGGTGCATCCCGGCGGCCGGACCGTTCTCGACGCGGTGGAGCGAGCCTTCGCACTGGCGCCGACCGCGCTGGCCGCGTCGCGCGACGTGCTGCGCCGTTATGGAAACATGTCGTCGGCGACGGTCATGTTCGTGATCGAGCGCCTGATGCGTTCGGGCGCACGCGGCCGCAGCGGGTGCGCGATGTCGTTCGGGCCCGGACTGATCGCGGAAACCATGCTTTTTCGAACCGCGGCCTAACCTCATGAGCACATTCAGCACCACCCACGCTGCAGCGACGGACTTGTCGCAGCGAAGTACCGAAGCCGAATGGCTGGACAGTGCCGATGCAAGTCCAGAAGAGCTCGAACTTGTGCTGCGCGACCTTGCCCGCTTCAACGGCGCAATGCTCGGGCACCGAGCAGTGATTGCCTGGCTGGACGCCGCCATCCAGCGGATACCTGAAGGCACCGAGCTCACGCTCGTCGATGTCGGTTGCGGCTATGGCGATCTGCTGCGAGCGATCCGCAGCTGGGCCGCCGGACGCGGCCGGCAGATCAAGCTGATCGGGCTCGATCTCAATCGCGAGACGGTCCGCATCGCGCAGTCGGCGACAGGAAACGATCTCAATATCGAATATCAGGTGATGGACATCTTCAATTTCATCCCACCCTCCCCGATCGACTTTGTCGTCAGCAGCTTGCTCACGCATCATATGTCTGACGAGATGATCGTGACGTTCCTGCGCTGGATGGAGAGGAACGCGCGGCGCGGCTGGATGATCTACGACCTGCAGCGCCACCGGGTGCCGTTCCATTTCATCGGCCTGATGGGCTGGCTGACGCGACTGCATCCCATTGTCATTCACGACGGCCGGATCTCGGTTGCGAGAGCCCTCACCCGCGCGGAATGGACGGCACGGTTACGCGATGCCGGGATCGCGCCGCGCGCGGTGCGCCTGCGATGGTTCCTGTTCCGCTTCGTGATCGGACGTGTGCGATGATCCAGGTCGAGACAATCGTCATCGGCGGCGGGCCGGCCGGCAGCGCGGTGGCCTGCGGTCTGGCCGGTCATGGCCACGACGTCATGCTGATCGAGCGCACGGCGACCTCCCAGCACAAAGTGTGTGGCGAATTCCTCAGCGTCGAGACACAGTTGCTGTTGCAACGGCTGGGCGTCGATCCGCTGGCGCTCGGCGCGGTGCCGGTCGATGAGGTGGCGCTGTATTCCTCGCGACGCAGCGTGACCTCGGCACTACCGTTTCACGGGCTGTCGCTTTCGCGCTATCGTCTCGACGCCGCGCTGCTGCGACACGCGCATTTCAGCGGCGCACGCCTGCATCGCGACGTGACGGTGAAAACGGCGAGACGCGATGGACCCGGCTGGCTGGTCGTGTGCGACAACGGCCATACGGTGAGTTGCCGGAACCTCGTACTGGCCACCGGTAAGCTGGGTCTGCGCGGCATCGACGACACGCGCGACGGCTCGCAGGTCGGGGTGAAAATGCACCTGCGGCCTAGTCCGGACATTCGCCGAGCGCTCGAGGGCCGGGTCGAGCTTTACTTTCTGGAGGCCAGTTATATCGGCCTCGAACTGGTCGAAGACGGTATCGCCAACCTCTGCATGGTGCTGCCGGGTGAAACCATGAGCCAGTTCGGATCCGGCTGGCCCGCGCTGCGCAACCATGTGGCGGCGACGCTTCCCGCACTCGCAGAGCGGCTGGCAGACGCCGAGCCGCTGTGGGACAAGCCGAAGGCCGTGGTCTGTCCCAGCGGCGGGCATCTTCATCGCGAGCGAAACGCTGCGGCCTATCGGGTCGGCGACCGTCTCGCCCATATCCCGCCCTTCACCGGCGACGGCCTTGCCATTGCCCTTGGATCGGCCGCGCTGGCGGTCGCACATATCCGGGAGGGGCTTTCACCTGATGTCTATCTGGCGGCCGCGCGAAAACTCACGGCCGGACCGATCCGGCTGGCGAGCATCGTCTCCTGCCTTGCCGGGCATCGCATCAGCCGAAACCTGATGTTCGCCGCGGCCACGCGCGGCCCGGGTCTGATCAGCTCGATCGTCCGCCGCACCCGATTGACCCGCGCGATGGATGGCCTTGACCCCGCCATGCTGCCTGCTCCACCGCTCGTGAGCCCATGACGACCCTGCGCACCGAAATGCCACTCGCTGACACCCGCACATGGTTTGGCTTTGTCCTGATGTGTCTTGGGATGTTCATGGCGATCCTCGACATTCAGGTGGTCGCAACATCGCTGCCAACCATTCAGAATGCCCTCGCCATCTCGCCGGAGACGATGAGCTGGGTCCAGACCTCCTATTTGATTGCAGAGATCATAGCCATTCCCCTGACGGGCTGGCTGACGCATGTGCTCTCGATGCGCTGGCTGTTTGCCGCCGCCCTCGCGCTGTTCACGCTGGCGTCGATCGGCTGCGCCGCGAGCGGCACCTTCGCGGCCCTCGTGTCGTTTCGTGTGCTGCAGGGATTCGCGGGCGGCACGCTCATCCCGGCGGTGTTCGCCGCAGTCTTCCTGCTGTTCCCGCCGCGCAGCCAAGGTATCGCCACGACGATCGCCGGCATCGTGGCGGTGCTGGCGCCGACGGTCGGACCTGTGGTCGGCGGCTGGATCACGCAGACCTGGTCCTGGCACTGGCTGTTCCTGATCAATGTCGTTCCCGGGCTGATCGCCTGCGTTGTGGCGCCTCCTCTGCTGCCCCGGCGGCAACTGAACTTTGGCGACGTCGCGGAAATCGATTGGCGGTCGCTGGTTCTAATGGCGGTGTCGCTGGCCACTCTGGAGATCGGACTGAAGCAGTCACCCCATGATGGCTGGGTGTCGGTCACCTGCACGGGCCTGTTCACAATCAGCGCGCTGTGCGGCGGCCTATTCGTCCGACGCACGTTGCGCGCTGCTCATCCTGTCGTGCAGCTTGGCCCGTTCCGAAATCGCTCGTTCGCAATCGGATGCGCGTTGAGCTTTTGCCTGGGCGTGGGCCTGTACGGCTCGGTTTACCTCATCCCGGTTTTTCTGGCTTACGTCAGAGGTCACGACGCCCTGCAGATTGGTTCGACGATGCTGGTGACCGGTGCCGCACAACTGGCGATGTCTCCCATCGCAGTCGCGCTGGAACGACGACTCGATGCGCGCTGGCTGACCGCCGCAGGTTTTGCGGTGTTCGGTATCGGACTCGCCCTCAGCATGTTTCAGACACGCGACACCGATTTCAACCAGATGTTCTGGCCACAGATCGTTCGCGGCATCGCTATCATGTTCTGCCTGTTGCCGCCGACCCGCCTGGCGTTGGGCTCGCTGCCGGAAGCACAAGTACCGGCAGCGAGCGGCCTGTTCAACCTGATGCGCAATCTGGGCGGCGCGATCGGCATCGCGCTGATTGACACTATCCTATACAGCCACGCTCACATCTACGCCGCTGCGTTGCAGATGCGGTTGCTATCGGGAGATCCCACGGCGGCAACGGCCATTGGCCTCGATCCCGCATTGCTGACAAGCGGTCTCTCCGGCCCACCCACTCCCGCCATGGAAGCCCTGGTCCGGCCTATGATCGAAAAGACGGCCTTTGTCTGGAGTGTGAACGATGCCTGGGCAATGCTGGCAGCAACGGCGCTGCTTGCCGTGCTGCTGGTGCCATTCGCATGGGGCAGGCGCGAACGGTAGTTCAGCCCGGGCGAGCGGCGCTGCCGCCGCCATCCCGAGAAGCGATAGACGCGCTTCTCGGCGCCCCTTTTCAAGATGATCTCGTTTTCCGCACAAGAGATTTTATTGACCGGGCCGTGCCGCTCGCGAAGGCGCTTAGTACCGGGCACGCCACCCGTCAGGCGTTCGCTCATAACTACCGCGGAAATCGATGTTCTCCACGCAGTTGGCGTGCATGTCGGCCGCGGCCTGCAGACATTCCTGATAATCATAGTAGCCGCAGATCTGCGGTGCGCCCCCTGGACCATTGGATGAGCCTGGCAACAGACAGAACGGCGATGCGTCACGGTGCAGTGGCGTAGCTTCGGCGGGTTGCGATCTCAGCGCTGCAAACGAAAGCGCGACGGCAACGGCAAAGGCCGCGGTGAGATACCTAGATTGTCGATTGAAAATCATCATTCATCTCCATCTGCTGTGAACCTCAAAGCGTGCCGCTCGCGGTCCCGCAGTTGCGTCGATCGGGAAATCGCGGTTGCAAAGCCTGCGAGACGGGCAGCCGAGGGCTACGTTTCCGAGATCATCGTGCGCTGGAAATTCAAGATTCACTTCGCACAGGTCTCATACCGAGGAGATAGGAAATTCTATGTATTTCACGAATAAATACGTGTTTAACTTTCGAAGGCGTTCGTAGCGCCCCCGATCGACGTTCCGAATGAAGGTCTGACTGGCAGCGGGAAATAGGCCGCCAGACTGGCCGCGGGCAGACTGGAATTACGGATATCTGGCTTGCTTGTGCCCAGGTTGAGAGCTGTCGACGACGACCAGGATTGGACTTCGTCGATCTTCGGCAGGTTGATCGGCGGCCAGATGATTTTGCTGAAAGTCCGCAAGTAAAATCTCTGCTGCTATGGAAATCAGGTCGCTTTCGACCTGATCGGGCCGCTCTGCTTACACGGCAGTAGATCTCGCTGCGACAGGAAAGCCGAAATGCGCCGAGATCGAGAAACTCTGCCGCGACTGAACACTATCAAAGCAAAATTCAACCGAGATGGCTCACGAATTTTGTACTCAAGTAGGCATTAAGCCCCTCGATGCCTCCCTCGTGCCCGTAACCTGAATCTTTTACGCCGCCGAATGGCGTTTCCGGAAGCGCGATACCAAAATGATTGATCGATACCATTCCGTGGTCGAGTCCATCGGACACCTTGGTCGCAGTCTTCGCATCCTTGGTGAAGGCATAGCTCGCAAGACCGAATGGCAGGCTATTGGCGCGTTCCAGCACTTCATCGGCATCCTTGAAGCGTAACATTACCGCGATCGGGCCAAATGGCTCCTCGTGCATAATTCGCGCGTCGGCGGGGACATTCGTCAGTACAGTCGGCTCGAAGAAGTTTCCGGCATTGCCGATGCGCTTGCCACCCGTTTCGACTTTAGCACCCTTCTCCTGGGCATCGAGCAGAGTGGCTTCCATCGCATTGACCCGCCGCGGATTGGCAAGCGGTCCCATTTTGCTGTTGGGATCAAACCCGTCTCCGACTGCGATACCGCGCGCAAGGTCCGTGAATTTGGCAACAAACTTGTCGTAGGACTTCTCCTGAACAAAGAACCGCGTCGGCGAAACACAGACCTGGCCCGCGTTGCGATACTTCATGCCGGCCAGAAGTGTAGCAATGCCATCGGTCTCGACATCGTCAAACACCAGCACAGGCGCGTGGCCGCCAAGCTCCATGGTCGTGCGCTTCATATGCTGTCCGGCAAGCGAGGCCAGATGCTTGCCGACCGGGACAGATCCCGTGAACGATATCTTGCGGATCGCCGGCGAGCTGATGAGATATTCCGAGATCACGGCCGGAACGCCGTAAACCAGATTGATCACGCCGGCGGGCACACCGGCCTCTTCGAAGCACTTCACGAACTCGATCGGCGAACCCGGCGTTTCCTCGGGGCATTTGATGATGATGGAGCAACCGGCGGCAAGCGCACCGGAGATTTTCCGAGCAGCCTGTAACACCGGGAAATTCCAGGGTGAGAAGCCCGCCACCGGACCGACCGGCTCCATCATCACCATGTTACGGACGCCGTCGGCCCGCGCCGGAATGATGCGCCCATAGGCGCGGCGGCCTTCTTCGGCGAACCATTCGATGACATCGGCCGAACCCATGACTTCGAGCTTCGCCTCGGCCAGGAGCTTGCCTTGCTCAAAGGTGAGAATGGTGGCGATCTGCTCGACCCGCGCGCGCACCAGATCGGCCGCCTTGCGCAGGATCTTGCTGCGCTCGAAGGCAGAGACGCGTCGCCAGGTGTTGAAGCCGGATTGAGCGGCCGCGATCGCCTTGTCGAGATCGGCCTTTGACGCATGCCCGAGTTTGCCGATTGGCGTATTGGTGGATGGATTCATCACGTCCTGGTAATCGCCCGACGTTGGCTGGACCCATGCGCCGTTAATATAGTGCGGGAGCGTGTCGAGATATTGTGGTTGCATGGACTGAATCCTGTTCCAGATTTCCGTTTGTCGTGAATTGAGATGCGAGCCTATTCAGGGAGCCAGCACGCCGAGGTACTGGCGGACATCAGGCTGGCTCGTGAGGTCGTCAAAATGAGCATAGTTGGTGACCGCTCCGCCGCTGACGAACAGGAAACGCTCGCAGATCTCCTTGAGGATCGTCAGTTGAAACGTCGCTGTCGGATGCAGGCAGATGAAAACGAGCCGCTTCTCACTGCGCAGCTTGCGGAAGAAATCCAGCATGAATCCGATATAGCCATCCTGGGTATTGAACTGCGGTTCATCGAACAGATGAACGAGCGGATAGGCGCTTGCAGCCTGCTCCATCGTGAAGGACGGTCTCGTCTTTCTGAACTGACGGACCTGATAGGATTGATGGTAATGAATCGCCAGACGATCGCGCTGAAGATAGCGAACGCTTTGCATGTCCTGACCGGCAACCATCACGCGCCCTCTCGACGGCACGTTAGATCCCGCGATCATCTCGAATAGCGTCGTCTTGCCGGCGCCGTTTGGCCCCATGACGCCGACGATCTCGGGTTGCATGAAAGCGCGATCCACATGCAGTTGAAATGCGGGCTCGCGGTCAAGGAAGCCGCGGCGATAGATCTTGTTCACGCCTTCCAGCGCAAGTAGCGGCGTATCGCTCATGACAGCCCTCCCAGAAGCTTGCGCTTGAGGCCGGGATCTGCAGTCAGTACTGCTGCGTCCCCCGCCCAGGCAACATGTCCCTGCGAAAGCACAACAACCCGATCGGCAACGCCCAATGCGACATCGGCATTCTGTTCGACCACGATACTGGCAATGCCGGCCTGCCTGAGGCGCCGGATGACAGCCATCACGTCGTCGACGATTTTCGGTGCAAGCCCTTGGCTTGGCTCATCGAACAGCACGAGACCGGGTGAACCGAGCAACGCGCGGGCAATGGCCACCATCTGCATCTCGCCGCCGGACAAAGTCTCGGCCTCGCGCGCCATCAGGTATTTGAGCGGTGTGAAAATCTCGGTGACTTCTCCGAGAGACCATCCTCGAAAGGCCGTGCGCTTCTCGCCTAATGACAGATTTTTCGCCACGGTGAGTGTCGGACAGAGGCGACGGTCGTCCGGTACCCAGCCAATTCCGGCGCATGCGATATGATGCGTCGCGCTGGCTGCGATCGACTTTCCCTGAAAACGGATGTCGCCCCGGCGCGCGCGCGTGAGACCGAGGATGGAGCGAAGCACTGTGGTTTTGCCCGCGCCGTTGGCGCCGAGCAA
Source organism: Tardiphaga sp. 813_E8_N1_3 (assembly GCF_051811025.1). Lineage (NCBI taxonomy): Bacteria > Pseudomonadati > Pseudomonadota > Alphaproteobacteria > Hyphomicrobiales > Nitrobacteraceae > Tardiphaga > Tardiphaga sp. 813_E8_N1_3. The sequence goes on along the minus strand of NZ_JBPWQE010000001.1, from coordinate 870,822 downwards.
GGCAAGCACCTCGCCTGCGCGCACGGACAAAGAGACCGAAAACAACGCCTGCGTCTCGCCGTAGAACGAATCGATACTAGATACATCGAGCATCAGTTGAGCCGCCCCAGGTTGGAAGCCTCGACCCATGGATTCGTCTTGAGTGCGGCCGGCGCGCCGCGCGCGATCACCTGCCCCCAATGAATGACGGATATCTCATCGGCCAACGAGAACAGGAATTCCATGTCATGCTCGATGATGACGATGGTCAGGTCGCCTTTGAGCTGAAGGATAAGATCGGCCAGTCGGGCGCGCCCATCGCTCCCGAGACCGGCAGTCGGCTCATCGAGAAAAAGCAGCTTGGGACGACAGGCCAGCGCGACGCCGATTTCGAGCGCGCGGCGCGCGCCATAAGAGAGCGACTTGGCCTCATCGTCGGCGCGGCCTGCAAGACCCACCTTTTCGAGAATGCTGTGAGCTTCGTCGACCAGAGCGGTGTCAGCATATGCCTGGGCAATCATATCATGCCCACGCCGGCGTGTGCCCGGAAGCGCAATGGCTATGTTTTCGAATACCGTGAACTCGTCGAACAGGTTCATCAGCTGGAACGACCGCGCGATACCGAGGCGTGCGATATCCTGGGGACTTTTCCCGGTGATGTCGTCTCCCTGCCACAATACCTGCCCGCGATTGGGCTTGTAGCGGCCGGTCAGCACATTGAAACAGGTCGTCTTGCCGGCGCCGTTCGGCCCCATGATGCCGGACAACTGGCCGGCTTCAAATGCAAGCGAGACGCTCTCGAGCACGACGCGATCACCAAATCGCAGATGCAGATCTTTGGCTTCAAACAGTGGCATGGCTCACCTCGCCTGCGATTGCGGAGTGGCGGCAGGACGCGGAACGATCTTGTCTCGTCCGTTCATGAGGCCGGCAAATATGCCGGCGATTCCCTCCGGCTTGAAAAGCACCAGGACAACAAACGACAGGCCGAACCACAGCATCCATCCCGTGGTGAATGATCCGATGACGTCGCGTGCAAGAAAGAAGGCCACCGCACCGATGACGGGCCCCCAGAACGAGACAAGCCCGCCGCCCACCAGTGTCATCATGACGACATAGCCGGAATAGTGCAGGCTCATCACGTCCGGGAAGGCGGAAGTCTGTGCCATCGCGAACAGTCCGCCCGCGAGTCCTGATAAGGTCGTGGATACAACCAGGACTGCCGCCTTGTAGCGCCAGACGTCGTAGCCGACGAAACGAGCACGTGTTTCGTTCTGCTTTATGGCCTTCACCACCCGCCCAAACGGGGAATGCACGAGCCGCCACAGCAGGAACGAGACGACAGCGAAGACTGCGAGCACGAAGTAATACAGCGCGATATTGCTGCCGAGGTTGAACGTGGTGATGCCAAGCGAGGCGGGTAGCCTCTCGATCTTGAGCAAGCCATCTTCGCCGCCGGTTATCCGGTGCGCCTTGATCGCGATGAACCAGAAGATTTGCCCGAAAGCGATGGTCATCAATGCGTAATAGATGCCTCGTCTGTGCGAGATGAAGAGCGCCACAAAAGCGCCCGCTATTGCGGCCGCAAATGCAGCAACTGCAAGACAGACCCACAGGTTCGGCGCGACGTTTGATTGCGCCAGGCCGAATGCGTAGGCACCAATCCCGAAAAATGCGCCATGCCCGAACGACGGCAATCCCGCATGGCCCAGGACCAGATTGTAGGCCAGAGCATAGAGCGCAAAGATCAGGATCTCGACCCCGAGATATTGATAGAGACCGACCCGCTCGATCCAGAACGGAACGGTTGCAAACAGGATCCATGTAACGAGCATCGCGGGTGTGAAGCTCGGAACCGTACGGGCTGCTGCCATATCAAGCCTCCAACACACTTTTCTTGCCGAACAGGCCCCGTGCGCGGAACGTCACGACAACAATCAGCAACAGATACATGGACAGCATCGACCATTCGGAGGCATAGGCACCGGACAACCCGACCACCATGCCGACCAGGAGCCCGCCCAACGCGGCCCCCCAGAAACTTCCGACGCCACCGAGCACGATGATGAGAAATGCCGGCACAACGGCATCAACTCCCATATGCGGCCGGATTCCCCAAAGCGGCGCCATGATCACACCGGCGAACGCCGCCAGCATCGTGCCAAGGACGAACACCCAAACCCGCAGCCGCGTCAGATCGATACCGAGCGCCTGGACGATCTCGCTGTCATGGGCGCCTGCCTTGACCATCGCGCCGAAGCGCGTGCGTTCGACGATGAACCAGACGGCTCCCATGGCCACGATCGCCATGCCGGCAGCCCAGAAGCGATAGGTCGACCAGATCAGATCGAGCATGATAAAGCCGCCGGACATGTCACGCGGTACCGGCATCATGTAGTCGCGCGTGCCCCACACCACGCGGATCAACTCCTCCAGCACCATGGCAACACCAAAGGTGAGCAGAAGCCCATAGAGCGGATCGCGCCCATAGGTTCGGCGCATCAGTCGCTCGAGCACAAGACCAAAGGGCGCAACCAGGATCGGGGCTACGACAACTGCTGTGGCAAACCGCAAGCCAAGCGGCACACCCGCCCACGCGATCAGGACATCCGGCGGCAACGGCAGTTTCGCCCCACAAATGGCGTAGGCAAAGTACGCCCCGAGAGCGAACAATGAGCCATGGGCAAGGTTGATCTGCTCCATCAATCCGAGGATCAGCATGAAGCCAAGTGCAATCAGAGAAAAAAGCAAGCCGAGCGCTATACCGTTCAGCAAATGCGGAAGGAGATTGAGCAGCGACATAAGCGTTCATCTATTCCAATGAGCGAGCACGAGCGCCCGGAGAATGTTCCGGGCGCTCACGCGTAGGCTTTATGTGTCGAAGACTGGAACGTCGGCGAGCGCCTTCATCTTGCATTTTTCCAATGAGGCATCGTCCACCGCCGTTTCGGGCTTGGTCCAGCTGATGACCTCATATAGATCCGTCTTGTCGACGGGTTTTGCATTGCGGCGGGCAAGATAAATCGTCTGCTGCACTTGATGCGTCACAGGGTCGATATACGCATCGAAATGCTGCATGCGGTCGGCAGCGAGCATCTTGTGCCCTTCCAACTGCTTGATCACAGCATGATTGCTGGTCGTACCGGCGCGCTCGATGGCGCGCAGCAGTTCGCGTGTCGCGATGTAACCGTTGTAAGAGACATTCCCCGGCACCGGAATGGGCGACTGCGGATAGGTCGTTTGCCAGCGCTTGACGAATTCAGCAACGCCGGGCAGCGGCAAAAGATGATACCAGTTGGTGCCGAAGACGCCGAACAGCGTATCTTCCGCGCCCCAGATATCAGGCCAATCCTGCTGATTGTTAACCCAGGCTGTTTTCTCTTCCAGCTTCAGCGCGCTGATCTGCTGACGTAGCGCCTTCATATCGTCACCGCCAACCGCCATCGCGACCACATCAGGCTTGGCCTGCTGCACCTTGAGGAGATACGACGTGAAATCGCGGGTATTCTGCGGGATCAGCAGATTATCGATGATCTGTCCGCCGGCCTTCTCGACCTCGGCTTTGGTCGCAGCCGATGTCGTGTGCCCCCACACATAGTCGTTGGTCAGCAGCAGCCACTTCTTGCCAATCTTCTGAACCGCGTTCTGGACGGCGGCTTTGGAAAAATTGGTACCGTTCCCATCCCAGACAAATTTGACGCGCGAGCAGTTCTCGCCTGCTTCACTCGGAGCCGATGAGTTGGTGTTGAAATAGACGGTGCCGTATTTATTCGCGACTTGCGTGATGGCATTGGCGACGCCCGAATGCACGGCGCCGATCAGGAAGCCACACTGCTCCTGCGTGATGAAACGCTCCGCGATGCGCGTGCCTGTCGCTGCGTTGGTTTCGGTGTCGGCCGTCGTCCATTCGACCTTGCGACCGAGCACGCCGCCTTTTACGTTGAATTCATCAATTGCGAGGCGAATGCCACGCATATCGTCCTGCCCGCTATTGCCGTATTGGCCGCTGGCATCACAGGTGAGCCCCAACTTGATTGGCTTCTTTTCTCCCTGCGCCAGAACACGTGTGTGTTGCCATGGACCGAAAAATGTCGCTGTGGCAGACAGCAAGCCGCCCTTCACGAGGGCACGCCGGGACAGCCCGGACGTATCGCTACGTCGCTTCATTGTTTCCTCCTGAACTCGGCGGTTCTTTTATTGATGTCCGCGCATTGTATGGACTTAGAATAAACATTCCACGAACTATGTAAAGTGGAATATACAAGTCAAAGAAATCGATGACCGCAAATACGAGCCAACCGCATGCCCACTAAAGCCAAAGCCCTCCAGCACGGCACTTATGAAAACCTTCGTCATGAGATCGCGCGCCAACATCCGGATTTTTCAGATCGCCTCCGTGTGATCGCTGAGTTTGCACTCGAGCATCCCACCGAGATGGCGCTCGGGACCGTCGCGGAAGTTTCACAGCGTGCGAAGGTTCAGCCGTCCGCCATTGTGAGATTTGCGCGTGCACTGGGCTATGGCGGCTTCACGGAATTGCAACAGGTGTTCCGTTCAAGGCTCGTCGCCAGCGTGCCGCCGAGCTACAAGGAGCGCATCACCGGGCTGCGACGCGATGGCCGCTTTCAGGATGCGAACAATCCGCAGGCGGTTCTGACCCGCTTCGCGTCAGAAGGCATGGTCTCGCTCGAGAGCCTGCAGGACCGCGTAAGGCAGGCAGATCTTGCGCGCGCGATCGAACTGCTCGGCGCCGCAGAGACGATCTACGTCCTGGGCCTCGGCGGCTCTTTCCCGGTCGCAGCTCATCTGACGTATGTTCTGCGCAAACTCGGGCGCCGCGTTGTCATCCTCGATGGGCTTGGCAGCGCGCTTGGCGACCAGGCCGCCTCGGCGACACCTGCCGATGCGCTCGTTGCCATCAGCTTCAGGGTCTACAATCCCGACACAGCACGACTGTTTCCGGAGCTCGTAGCCCGCCGCTTGCCGGCCATTTCGATCACGGACAGCTTGCTGAGCCCTATTGTCGAAGGGGCCAGCGTCGTCTTCGAAATTCCGGATATGCCGGAAGCCGCACTCCGCACGATGGTTGCTCCCATGTGTCTCGCCCAGACACTGGCCGTCGGTCTCACGCTTACACTCGACTGAAGATAGCTCTCATTAACTGACAGGATGAAGTCATGTCCGCTCGTATGCTGGAAGGCCAGGTCGCACTCATCACAGGCGCAGGTCGCGGGCTTGGCCGCGCCTTTGCCGAACGTCTCGCGGCCCTTGGTTGCCATATCGCGATTCATGGCATGCGCGAGCACGGCCCTTCCGAGTTCGGTGGTACTGAAACGCTTACGGATGTCGCTCGATCGATAGCGGACAAGCATGGCGTCCGCACTTTCAAGGTGCTTGGCGATCTTACGGTATCGGAAGACATCGAGCGGGTCATTCAGGTCACCGAGACCAGTCTCGGGCCCATCGATATCCTCGTGCACAATGCCGGCGGCGACATCGCGGCTGCGGGCGGAAAGCCAAACCCGAATGATGTCGTGAATATCAAGGCCGAGGATGTGCGGGCCGTTATCGACCGCAATCTTCTGAGCACAATCTTCGTCTGCCAGCAGGTGGCGCGAGGCATGATGGAACGACGCCGGGGCCGTATCATCAACATCGGCTCAGTTGCAGCATTCAAAGGACGCACAAATGCATCGATCTACGCGACGGCAAAGGCCGGCGCGATGCATTTTACTCGGTGTCTCGCCGACCAGATGCGGACCTATGACGTCACCGTCAACACGATCGCCCCTGGCGACACACGCACGGAGCGATTTATGGCAACACGCACCGTCGATCCAGCGCGGATGATTCAGGAAGGGTCGCTCGACCGGATTGCCACCATAGATGAGGTTGCGCGCGTCATTGAGTTATTTGCGGGGCCTATGGGAGCCTTCGTATCGGGGCAGGTCATTCGCGTCGACGGCGGCGGCCAGCTCTGGCCGGCATGACGTCGAACGAGGTTCAAAATTGGCAACCTCAAATTTGCAACCGACTCACAGCAGCAACCATGATAGCCAACGAGGAATCTCTGCGTCGCAGCTCTGCCGAAGGCATACAGTCGTGCAGACGATCAACCACCTAGGTCGGAGCTGATGGTTCGACGGTGGAAAAATCCCTGAAGAACAGCGGCGACAATCGCAAGCCCCGCTCCGAAGATGCTCACCGCACCCCAGCCACCCTGCCCCCAAAAGAACGTCGCACCTGCCGACCCTACTGAGCCACCCAGGAACATGCCAGTCATGAAGATCGTGTTCAGTCGTCCGCGGGCTTCCGGATGCAGTCCAAATACAACGTGTTGATTGGAAATCAGCGCGCTCGTCACGCCGACATCAAGAATGACGACACCGACAATCAGCCCGATCACGCTTCCCCAGAGCCCGAATATGATCCACGATGCGCAGGTTATCGCTGCGCCGATCAAAGCCACGCGTGCCGGCCCGCGTTGATCCGCGAGCCTGCCGGCAAGCGGAGCCGCGAAAATGCCGACAGCGCCGACGACCCCGAAGAGTCCTGCGACGTCTGCTCCGAGCGCGAAACGCGGCTCCTGCAGATGAAGGGCGAGGATCGTCCAGAACACAGTAAAAGATGCAAACAGCGCGGCCTGCACGACGGTGGCCGAGCGCAGTGACGGCTCGTTGCGCCACAGATGAATCATGGATTTCAGCGCGCTGCTATATGGCATGGCGATGTAGGGATGGTTGCGTGGCAGCGCGATTGCCATTGTTGAGCCGGCGACGATTGCCAGGGGCGCGCCCACCCAGAACATCTCGCGCCATCCGGCATGGGTCGCGACAAACCCGGCCAATGTCCGACTGAACAGCAGACCGCACAGCAGTCCGGACATGATCGTTCCAACGGTTTGGCCACGCCGTTCCGGTGACGCCAACAACGCTGCAAACGGGATGATCTGCTGGGCGACAGTCGATGTAGCACCCACAAGCAAGGATGCAGCGACCAGCGCCCATGCGGTCGGCGCCAGTGCGGCGAGAACCAGAGTGACCGCCAACAAAGCGAACTGCCCAACGATCAGCCGCCGCCGATCCATCAAGTCGCCCAGGGGCACGAGGAGAAAGAGCCCCGCCGCGTAGCCGATCTGGGTCGCCGTCGGAATCAATCCCGTGGCAGACTGTCCTGGGAATTCAGCCTGGATCACCCCGAGCATCGGCTGGTTGTAGTAGATGTTGGCAACAGCGACGCCGGTCGCAGCTGCCATTACGAATGTCAGAGGACGGCCGAAGGGTTTTGAAACCGTTTGTACGGATGGGGTTGCAAGCTCAGACATCGAAAACCTCGCGAATGGTATGAGGTCGATATCTAGATTTATATCGAATACAGCTGTAGTGTCGCCGATAGATAGTCAGTCATATCGGAACTAGATATAATGGATACTGCTACCGTTGCCGTCCTGGTTGATGCTGCTTTGGTCGGAAGCCTCGCAGGAGCCGCACGCAGACTTGGCATCTCACCGATGGTCGCAACGCGTCGTTTGGCGGCCCTGGAGCAGGACCTCGGCGTGCGCCTGTTTCATCGGACGACGCGATCGATGTCGCTGACACCGGAGGGCGAAGCGTTTTTGCCCTACGCCCAGGCGCTGGTTGAGGGAGAGCTTGCAGCAAGGGCAAATCTTCGCGCCGCCAAAGAGGGCGTTTCGGGCACGCTTCGGGTTAATACCTCGGCAGCCTTCGGACGCAAGCTGATTGCGCCGATCATCCCGCGCTTGCTGACAAGCCACCCGGCATTGCGGATCGACCTTGAACTCAACGATAGCGTGGTCGACATAACGGGCACGGGAACGGACTTGGCAATCCGCTTCGCGGAGCCTCGCGAAAACAGTCTGGTTGCGCGATCACTTGGCATCAGCCCGCGCGTCCTGGTCGCAGCGCCAAGTTACATCGAAGCGCATGGTCGACCTTCTACCGCTGCCGATCTCAAGGAACACGCCTGCCTGTCGCTTTCGGGAGCAAGCCGTTGGCCGTTCCGCATCGGCGGACGCGAGCGGCAGGTGCCTATCAACGCGCGCTTCTCGGCAAGTAGTGCCGATGCTCTTCACGACGCCTGCGTCCACGGCGCAGGTATCACGCTTCTTTCTCACTGGAACGTTCGTGAGGATCTTCTGGACGGCCGGCTTTTACGCGTCGAACTACACGACGCCGAAACAGATGATCATACGATCTGGGCTGTCTATCCCACGGCCCGACTTGTGCTTCCCAAGGTCAGGATGTTCATCGCGGAGCTTGAGTTGCTTTTGGCGGCTCATTATCCTCACCGCCGGTAATTCCTGCACGTATCGCTCACCGAAACTGTCTGAGCACGCGTCCGCCGCCGGCATACCTCGTGAACCATCGACAGCTTGCCAGTCGCCGCGTATGCGCAACACCGATGGCAACGCCGGTGGCGACATGTCGCCACCGGCAGATGCTCATATGCTGTGTTGAATCAGGCCGCTTTGGCCGTTGCCACGTGATTGGCGAGGACGTCCATCAGCGCAGGCGAAAGGCAATCATAAGGCTCGAGGCCAAGTTCCTTGAGGCGTGACCGTATTGCGGGCATGTCGCTCGGCTTCACGCCGGATTCAATCACTGATGAGACGAAGGCGGCGAAGCCCGGTGCGGCCGAGCCGGTTTCTTCGAACAATTCGGGATGAATGAAGTCGAGGCCGTAAAACGCATGTCCCTTGTTCTCGATACGGCCGAACATGTGGGTCCCGCATCCGGTGCAGGCATGGCGCTGGATGGTCGCGGCCTGATCGACAATGCGCAACTTGTCGCCGTTTTGCAGCACGGTGACGTTTTCGCGCGGGACCACCGCGATCACAGCGAAGGTTGCGCCATCGGGCTTCCAGCATTTGGTGCAGCCGCAAGCGTGATTATGAGCGACGTCACCCTTGACGCCGACCTTGACCGGTTTGTCGCTGCATTTGCAGACCAGCGTTCCACCGGCAAAATGGCCCGAACCTTGTTTGATACCGCCGTCAACGGACGGGTGGATATGAACAGTCATCAGTCTATCCTCCTGGTGTGATGCGTCACATGTGTGAAGCATAGTTGTATTGGCACTCTGGTGTTGCGGCTTGTATTCAGAACACGACCACCGATCGGATCGATTTTCCTTCGTGCATCAGATCGAATCCCTTGTTGATCTCGTCCAGCTTGAGCACATGCGTGATCATCGGATCGATCTCGATCTTTCCGTTCATGTACCAATCGACGATCTTGGGCACGTCCGTACGGCCGCGCGCGCCGCCGAAGGCTGTGCCTTTCCAGACGCGACCCGTGACGAGCTGAAATGGCCGGGTCGCGATTTCTTTTCCTGATTCCGCGACGCCAATGACAACGGAGACGCCCCAGCCGCGATGGCAGGCTTCAAGCGCCTGTCGCATGACCGTGGTGTTGCCGGTGCAGTCGAAGGTGTAATCGGCGCCGCCATCGGTCAGCCCCACGAGATGCTGAACAATGTCGCCATCGACCTTCTTCGGATTGACGAAATGGGTCATGCCGAAGCGACGCCCCCATTCTTCCTTGTCGTCATTGATGTCGACGCCGACGATCTTGTCGGCTCCGACCATCCGCGCGCCCTGGATGACGTTGAGGCCGATGCCGCCGAGACCGAACACGACGACATTGGAGCCCGGCGTGACCTTCGCCGTATTGACCACGGCGCCGACACCGGTGGTGACACCGCAGCCGATATAGCAGCTCTTGTCGAACGGCGCGTCGTCGCGGATCTTCGCCACCGCGATCTCCGGCAGCACCGTGAAGTTCGAAAAGGTCGAGCAGCCCATGTAGTGATAGATCGGCTTTCCCTGATAGCTGAAGCGCGAGGTGCCGTCGGGCATCACGCCCTTGCCCTGGGTGGCGCGGATCGCGGTGCAGAGATTGGTCTTCTGGCTCAGGCAGCTTTTGCATTGCCGGCATTCCGGCGTGTAGAGCGGGATGACGTGATCGCCGGGCTTGACCGAAGTGACGCCGGGACCGACCTCACGCACGATACCTGCGCCCTCATGGCCGAGGATGGAAGGAAAGATGCCTTCGCTGTCGAAACCATCGAGCGTATAGGCATCGGTGTGGCAAATGCCGGTCGCCTTGATCTCGACCAGGACTTCGCCAGCCTTCGGCCCTTCGAGATCGACTTCGACGATTTCAAGCGGCTTCTTTGCTTCGAAGGCGACTGCGGCGCGGGTTTTCATTCTCAACTCCCTCGGTCATTTGATCTTGCGTCATCCGGTCCTGTGCCGTCCGAGCTCGCGTCATCCGGGATTGCAGATCAGCGCCTCGCTCGTGATCCGCATCAGTTCGGCTTCCCCATGCAGGCGCTCTCGGCCTCGGTATAGGCTGCGGGCTTTTCCTCGCGCTTGCCCGGGCGGACGCGGCCGACTGCATCATTGGCGCGCGCACGCAGATAGACGTAGAGATCGTCCATGTAACAGGCGACATTGGTGTTATCGCCAAAGGCCGGCATGACGCTTTCCTGCGAGGTGCTGACATTCTTGCGGCCGCTGGCGACAACGCCGAGGAAGTCGCCATAGCTCATCGTTTTCAGCGAGTCCTTCAGTGCCGGTGCGTAGGTCGATCCCATCCCATCGGGGCCATGACAAACGTGGCATTCCGAGTGATAGCGCCGGTAACCCGAATATGTGTACCAGTCGATGGTGCCATCGGCGGCAACGTTGAAGGTCGGATTGCCCTCCTTGTCCAGATACTTGCCGTCTTCGGATTTGACGGCTTTCGGATCGCCGGCATTCTCGGCGAAGCTCGTATTCCCAGAGGCCACGACAACGATCGCGGCAATAACAGACCAGATGTGACGCAAGAGCTTGTCCTCGGCATGCGATTTCAGAAAAGACCGGCGCATGGACGAAGCCATGCGCCGGTGACTGATGCGTCAGTTCACTGTGGGAGTGCAAAGACCGTCAGCGCGCCGCCGAGTGCGGTATAGTTGGTCAGGGCTGCGTAACCACCGACGGCACCGAGACCGGCAGTCGGATCCGTCAGACCCGCTGCGAGACCGATGCCGGCCCAGCCGCCGACGCCTGACAGGACGGCGATATACTGCCGGCCATTGTTTTCGTAGGTGGTGACGTTGCCGATGATGCCGGACGGAGTCTTGAACTTGTAGAGTTCCTTACCCGTCTTGGCATCGACTGCCTTCAGGTAGCCTTCCAGCGTCCCGTAGAACACCACGCCACCGGCAGTGGCGAGAGCGCCTGACCAGACCGAGAACTGCTCCTTGTTCGACCAGACGATCTTGCCGGTCTTGTTATCCCAGGCAATGAAGTTGCCCATATGGGTTTCGCCCGGAGGTGGGTACATCGACAGCGTCGCACCTACATAAGGCTGGCCGGCAGTGTAGTTCACCTTGAACGGCTCATAGTCCATGCAGACATGGTTGGTCGGCACATAGAACAGCTGGGTATCCGGTGAATAGGCCCCGGGTTGCTGATCCTTGGTGCCAAGTGCCGCCGGGCAGACGCCCTTGGTGTTGACATCTTCACCTTGCTTCTCGGTGGAGTACTGATCCACCACTTTCGGGCGGCCATAGGTCGGCGACGACTTGTTCATGTCGACACCGCTGGTCCAGTTCACCTTCGGATCGTATTTTTCGGCAACCAGCAATTCGCCGGTGACACGGTCCATGGTGTAAGCGAGGCCGTTACGATCAAAATGCGTCAGCAGCTTGCGGTTTTGGCCATTCATCTGCTGATCGCTAAGGATCATTTCGTTGACGCCGTCATAGTCCCATTCGTCATGCGGCGTCATCTGATAGACCCACTTGGCCATGCCCGTGTCGGCATCGCGCGCGAAGACGGTCATCGACCACTTGTTATCGCCGGGCCGCTGCTTCGGATTCCAGGTAGAGGGATTGCCCGAGCCGTAATAGACGAGATTCAGTTCCGGATCGTAGGAGGTCCAGCCCCAGGTGCAGCCGCCGCCGATCTTCCACTGATCGCCCTGCCAAGTCTTCAGGCTGGAATCCTTGCCGACGGGCTTGCCCAGCGCCATGGTCTTGTCCGGATCGAACATGATCTGGTCGTCCGGTCCTTCCGAGAAGGCTCGCCATGCCAGCTTGCCTGTCTTCAGGTCATAGGCGGTCATGTGGCACTGAACGCCGAATTCGCCGCCCGAGATACCGATCAGGACCTTATCCTTGACCACGAGCGGGGACGACGTGCCCGTTGCACCCTTGCCAGGGTCGCCGTTCTTGACGGTCCAAACTTCCTTGCCGGTCTTGGCGTCGAGCGCGACCAGCGTGGTATCGGCCTGGTGCAGGAAGATCTTGCCATCCGCATAGGCAACGCCACGATTGACGGTGTCACAGCACATCACCGGAATGACGTTCGGATCCTGCTTCGGTTCATACTTCCAGACGATCTTGTTCTCCTGCGACAGGTCCATTGCGTAGACCTTGTTCGGGAACGGCGTGTGCACATACATCATGTTGCCGATGATCAGCGGACCGCCTTCATGGCCGCGCAGAACACCGGTAGAGAAGGTCCATGCCACCTGCAGCTTGCCAACATTAGCCGCCGTGATCTGGTTCAGCTTCGAATAGCGCGTATTGGCGTAGTCGCCCGCTGGCATTACCCAGTCTTTCGGGTTCTGCGCCATCTTTGTCAGTTCATCATTGGCGATGGCAACACTCGCGGCAGAGGCCGCCATTGTGCCAAGACAGGTCGCAAGCAGCACCTTTCGCATCGTGATGTCCTCCCAGACATAATGCCGGGTCTCGTCAAGCGGCCCAGCTTCATTTTGGTATCTCTAAGTAGCAAGATCCGCTGCTGCATACTTGCCCAAGAGAGAAGCAGGCTTGCTCGACAGAGAACCTGTGCAAGATAATTTTCTCGTGCATGAACGAGAAACCTGACCGGGGATCTGGAAAGCCAGCGCCTTTCGCACTGCACACGGATCGCCGCACTGCGAGCTAACAGTGATGTTTCACTTGACGGGGCTGGTAGCGAGTCAGAGGATCGACAAAGAGAAATGAGTTACTCTGACCACGATTCACGAGCTGCGGGCTGTGCCTTTACATATTGTAACGCACGTTATTCCTTAGGCGCTTCGTTCGATATGTGCTTCGTTCTGTAAGTATAGTTCCTTCGCGCGACCTATTGTTACGTGATGGTCTTTGATCGGTGAATTGTTCATGTCCGATACGCTTAGTTCTCTCAGCACATCCGGATTGACGCCGACAAGGCAGATCCAGGTCTGGTCAGATACCCTGACCGATCTGTGCGGGCGATTTGACATCGATCCGCTGGAAGCATCCACATTCGATGGGCTGATCAGCTGCACATCGGTTTCGCGGCTGAAATTGTGCCACATCGAGGCGAGCCAGCATCGAATCGGCCACGCCGCCTCGCGAATTCGGCAAAGCGATCATCCGTATGTGAAGATCGTGTTCCAGACTTATGGCGTCTCGCATTTCGAACAGGACAGTCGCCGGATCGATATCGGGCCCGGCGATTGCCTCGTCTATGACGTGTCGTGTCCGCATACCATCGTCAGCCCGGCCTTTACGCGCCATGATGTCGTGATCGTGCCGAAGGAACTGCTGCATGAGCGCGGCCTCGGTGCGGGAAATCTGGCGGCCTGCAAGCTGTCGGCGCGCGCCGGCACCGGGCGCATCGCGCATGAATTTGTACAGGCCGCCTTCCACGAAGCGACCAGACTATCACCGAACAGCGCCATCGGTGTTGCGGATTCACTGATTGATCTGCTGCTGTTGCCGCTGCGGGAAGTCGACATGACGCTTGATCGCGTCGGTCCGGAAGCCATGTATGTCCGCGCGCAGGGTTTCATTCGGGAACATTTGCGCGACCCCGAGCTCAGCATCGATCAGATTTCGTCTGCACTGCATTGCACCAAACGTTATCTGCATATGCTGTTCAGCGACCGAGGGATAACCGTCAGCGACTATATCTGGCAGGCGCGGCTGCAGAATTGCCGGCAGGAACTGGAAGCGCAGAACGGAAAGACGATCACGGACGTCGCGTTTTCCTGGGGCTTCTCAAGTTCTTCGCACTTCAGTCGCGTGTTCCGGAAGTATTTTGGCGTGGCTCCGTCCGCGATTCACAGAGCGCATCACGGCCATCAGCGGCCCGCCCTCACCGCGGAAGTGTAGTTGCACTTCGGTTGGTCGTGCACATTTTGCGCCGCAACCTGACGAGTTAAGTTGAAAGACGTCGCCTCACTGCTTATCGTCGGGCGGCGCAATCATCGCGCAACCTCTGAGGAGACCAAGATGAGCTGGAAGACTCCGAAGATCGTGGAAGTGCAGGTCGGCATGGAAATCAACATGTACGCCTGCGCGGCCCGTAAGTGACAGATTGATCGTCTTGATCGATCTCTCCCGGCTCGCAGACTGCGGTTTGTGAGCCGGGCAGAGGCCGTTGAACGCGCGTTGCGGCTGTCAGACGTCCTTCGTATCGAAGATCAGGAGATCGACACCTCCATCCGCGAAGTTCGCGAGGTCGCCTGCCGCGGCCTGCCCTTCCGGCGAGGCGAGGCCCAGCTTGAGCGCTGCAACCGATTCGAAATCCAGCGCAGCGACCAGATGAATATCGCTGTCACCCGTCGGCGTTGTGACGGCCCCTGTACTGACACCATAGTGTCTCAGCCCCGGAATCTTCTTTGCCAGCGGGATATGTACAGATTGATAGTATTTGTCGAAGGCTGCGGGCTTCTTCGGTGTTTTGTAGAGGACCAGGAGTCTCGCCATGGACATATCCTTCCCTGACTATTGGCACTAACGGCGCGCCGCATGCGTATAGCAACCGATCCTGTTGCGATGTTCAAGTCAATCGCAGAGACGTCTTCGCGGCTGAGCCAATTTCGACTAGGCTCGCGCGGTGCGTTATCTTTATATATACGTCTCTCTTCGTTGACAGGATTGGATGCAGGTGCAGCGCGGCGTCAGGACAGTCTACGCGGCGATTCTTGCATTCAGCACGCTGGCCGTGCCACGCGTGCAGGCCGGTGATATCGATACCGAGCATATTTTCGGCTTCATGATCGGTAGTGACGTCGGCCGGGTGGGCGAGCGGGAATTCCAGAGCGAGACGACCGGGCGATTCGGCAAATCCGGCGGGCGCTATCGCGCGGGCGAGCAGGAATTCGAACTGGAGTTCGTTCCCGCCAAGGACATTCGCATCGAGATCGGCAGCAGTTTCTCAGCCCATCGGATCACTGGTGTTCCCGGGTTCGCCGATCAGCGCACGCTTGCCTGGCAAGGGGCATCACTGGACTTTCGCTACAGATTTCTTGATCGCGAGACGGCCCCCGTCGGCATGACGCTCGCGATCGACACACAGTTCAACGGGATCGACGAAACGAGCGCAGCGCGGGTCAGGAGCTACGGCACAGGGCTGACGCTGGCCTTCGATCGCGAGATCGTCCCTGATGTCGCTGTTGCGGCGCTCAATCTGATCTATCAGCCGGAATGGACGCGCTATGTCGATACCGGAACGCGGGAACGCGAGGCGAGCATCGGAGCGGCGCTCGGCGTCATGATGCAGGTGCGTCCCGGCATCCTTCTCGGAGGCGAGGCGCGCTATATGCGCCGATATGAAGGGATCGGCCTTGGCGAGCTGGCTGGTCAGGCGCTGTTCGTCGGGCCAACCGCCTATTTCCAGCTTTCGGACCGATCACGGCTGACTGCAAGCTGGAGCACCCAATTATGGGGCCGCTCGGAGGTGCCAGGATCGACGCTGGATCTGGTCAATTTTGAGCGCCACCAGGCCCGTCTGGTTTACGGGATCAATTTTTAGCCTGGAAATCGCCGAAACTTCGCGCTGACGGGCGCGTATTTCAGATGTTATCGTCCAGTGAACGATCAGGGATGCCGACATGAATATGATCAATCTGATCCTGACAGTCTGCGCGGTGACGTCACCAAACACCTGCGAAGAACGAAATCTGTCGTTCACCGCGGACTTCTCACTGCATCAATGTGCCATGGCGGCGCCGCCCTACATCGCCCAGTGGATTGGCGAACACCCGAAATGGACCGCGGTGAAGTGGCGCTGCGAATATCCGCATAGCCATGACAAGGCTGATACTGCGCAGGGAACAAAGGTCGGCTAACGACCGGGCGCTACTTGTTGCAATCCTGCAGGTCCTTGTCCGCAATCGAGAATACCGCATCGGCCTTGATCTCGATATTCCTGACCAGGCATTGGCGCGCCTCGGGGTAGCTGACCTTGGCATCGTAACTGCCGGGCTCTATCCCCGTGATGCGCAGCCGCTCATCATGATCGACTTCCTTATCCTTGTCCGCCAGTGTCAGGTTGGCGCTCCATTGCTGCTTTCCGGCCGGGGATAGCTGGAACCCGGTAATGGTCGACGTCGTCAGGTTCCAGAGCCTGATGCCCTTGCCGGCTTTGCCTTGAGCATGAGCGTGGCTTGCGATGAGCAGCAGTATGAGCGCCATCGATATAGATGTGCGTGACATGTCCCCTCCATATCTGTTCGGCTTGTTGAGCCGTTTCATTTTATTAGTATAGTTTGCCGGTCGTCTTCGCCAGCTTCGCTGGGGCTCTCGTGGGATTCGATCGAATGACAGGATATCTCGTCGCGTTTGCGGCCGTTGCCGTTTTGTCGGGGTCAGCAAGGGCGGCGGAGATCAATGATTATCCGACCTCCGCGCGCGCCGAATATGTCTTTGGCTGCATGAAGGCGAATGGCGAGACCCGGCAATCGATCGAACAATGCTCATGCTCGATCGATGTCGTGGCGTCGCTGGTGCCCTATGCCCGCTATATCACTGCGGAAACGGCGCTGAGCATGTCGCAGGTGCGCGGCAACCTGAGCGCCCAGTTCCGAACCTCGGAGCAGGCCAACAGCGCCATCAATGACGTCAGGCGCGCCCAGGCCGAGGCTGAAGTGCGCTGCTTCTAGCGCTATGGTCTGCATGATGCGCTGCGTTACATGCCGGAGCCATTGATCTTCCACTCATGCTTGAACTGATGTCCGTCGGTGTCCTTGGCCTCGGCGCGGAACGTCTTTGCGCCATTTGAGATGTAAGTGAATCGAATATTCGGGTCTTCGGAGATCGAGATCCCGCCCTCCACCGACAGGACCGGGCTGTCGTCCTGCCATAGCTGGAGCCGATCGACATAGAGGGCCGGAATATAGAGTTGCGTGACTTGATCCATCTGCAGGCCGGAATTGTTGGGGTGGCCGATCATGACCTGCGCTTCACGCGTACCGCTTTTTTCCTCGTTTTGCGCTCCGGCAAACTCCCTGTAGCGCATCTGGCCCAGCCGGCCCTTGGCCTCTTCAGCATTCTTCGCCGCAGGCGCAGAGCAGCCACCGGATGCCTTCACATAGGTTTGCACCACATGGAGCTTGCCGTCGTTGGTCTCCGCGACTGCGTGGACGTTGGTGTAATTGTTGATCCGGACACGCGTTGAAATCTCCGAGATATTTGCGTCAGCCCCGAGCTTGAATTTCGCGGCCATAGGCGCCGGGTTCTGGTCGATCACCAGCGTGATCGTCACCACCCGCGAGCGTGCGTTCGACGCGGGCTTAAGGCGCAACGTCACCGGCACGATGGCGGCATCCTCTGCGCGCGTCGGCATTTCGAGTGCAATCAGGTTGCTGCCGTCTTCCATCGGTCGGCTGTCGAAAATATCCTGAACCAGCCCCGGCCATGGATCGTAAGGCTCCGGACTAGCCGCGGACACAGAATGCGGACTGAGTACGGCGCTCAGCAGGATGGCGGCACAGACGCTGCGGATTGCAAATTCCGGCATGGAACGGCCCTCGCAAGGGAAGAAGCGACGCGCTTGATACTAACCCAACCGGCGGTCATTCCCATTCAAATTGTGAGTATGCTGCAGTTGCGTTGCGGACGTTATAGTCGTCAAAAAGCTCCCATTTGCCGCGTTCGGCTTCTGCCGCGTGTTTCGTAGCTGCCGCGATCGGTTTGCCGTCGATGACGTCCTTGCGGATACCGGACGCGAGTGTTTCGAGATACCGGCGTTCGCCGGCGAGGGCTTGCGGCCAATCGCTCACTGGACCATGGCCGGGAACGACGCGTTCGGCCGGCAGCGCCGCGAGATCGTCCAGCAGCTTGAGCCACGCCTGGATGCTACCATCGAGCACCGGAATATGGCGGAGAAAGACCAGATCTCCAGCGAACAACGTCTTCGTCGCCGTGTCGAATACCGTGACATCACTGTCGCTATGGGCGGTGGGCCAGGCTTTCACGACAAGTGTGCGTCCACCGAGATCGAGTATGAGTTCTCCATCGACGAGCCGGGTTGGCGGTACGATACGGACGTCATCGATCAGTGCGTCGCCCATGCTGCGCCTGAATGCGTCGAGATAATACTGTCCGCGTGCCGCCAATGCCTGCGGCAGCCTGACATGACCGACGAACTCGGTTCCGTCGGCGACGAAAGCGGCGTTGCCGAACATATGGTCGGGATGGCCATGGGTGTTGATGACGTAGCGAATGGGCTTGTCTGTATGTGCGCGAATGGCGGCCAGCAGTTGCCGCCCTTCCCGCACGCTGCCGCCGGTGTCGATCACGGCGACCGCCTGATCGCCGATCACGACGCCGATATTGGCGATGGCGCCGTCATTATCCGACGACATCAGGGCGATGCGCCCCTGATGCATGAAGACGCTCGGCGCGATTTCACTGATCGCTAAAGTCTGTTGTTGCGCGCGAGCAGATGCGAGCATGGCCAGCATGATGAGCGCTGCATGTATCGCAAGGCGAGATGTCATTTGCATCTCCATGTCCCCCGGGAAAGCAGCGCCCCTGCCATCACCCGCAAAGTGCGGCGCAACATCGGAAGCGCCCCTTTGCATCTTGCACGCTTAAAACGAGAGGCCTAGGTTTTTGTCGTGTCACCCATCAAATGTGAACGGCAGGTAGCGCATGCAGCACCGAGCGGAACGATCCGGAACATGTCGCACGCTACTCACGTCGCTGTTCGCGAGTGCGCTATTGCTGGATGGCATATGCACCGCGCTTGCCCAAACTGCTGCGACCGACGATCTCTCGATCGAATTGGTCGATCCGCAGTTGCTGCGTGTTTGCGCCGATCCGCGCAACATGCCGTTCTCGAATGAGAAGGGCGAGGGTCTGGAGAACAAGCTCGCCGAGCTGTTCGCAGACAAACTGCACAAGAAGCTCGATTACGTCTATTTCCCGCAGGCAACGGGTTTCGTTCGCATGACTCTCGGCGCACATCGTTGCGATGTCATTATGGGCTTCCCGCAGGGCGACGACCTCGTCCAGGGGACCAATCCCTATTACCGGACGGCCTATGCGCTGGTGTCGAAGACCGGCACCGGTCTCGATGACGTCACGACGCTGGACGACGCCAGATTGAAGAGCAAGCATATCGGCATTGTGGCGGGGACGCCGCCGGCCACCAATATGGCGGTCAATGGCCTGATGGTGAATGCGAAGCCCTATCCGTTGGTGATCGATACCCGCATCGATTCATCGGCACAGGCCATGATCAAGGACCTCACATCCGGCGATATCGACGCTGCGATCCTGTGGGGGCCTATGGCGGGCTTCTACGCCAAGAATGCCAATCCTCCGCTTCATGTCACGCCGCTGGTCAAGGAAACCACCGGGCCGCGCCTCGTCTATCGCATCGGCATGGGCGTGCGCTCCGCAGATCAGAACTGGAAGCGGCAGCTCAACCGGCTGATTCAGGAAAACCAGCCGGCCATCAATAAGGTCCTGCTCGATTTCGGCGTTCCCATTCTCGATGAGAACAATCGTCCGATCGGTCCGGAGGCGGCGGCGAAGTCGCCGTGATCGTGCGTTACGCCGTCCTTCTCGCGATGGCACTGATGGTGGTCACGTCGGCCCAGGCTCAGGACGCCGTGCCCGAACCTGATGACTATCGCACCGACAATTATCGCGCGCCGGTGCCAGCAACACTGAAAGGCGCGCAGGTCGTTACGACGAAAGAGGCCGAGGCGATCTGGCGCGACAAACGTGGCACTTTCATTGATGTCATGCCGCGTCCGCCGAAACCGGCCAATTTGCCACCGGAGACGGTCTGGCGCGACACGCCCCGGCGCAACATTCCGGGCAGCCTGTGGCTGCCCGACACCGGCTATGGCAGGCTGGCCGCCGCGACCGAGACCTATCTGCAGGATGGTCTCGCGCGCGCATCGGCCGGCAACCCCACTGCGCTTCTGGTGATCTACTGTCAGGCGAATTGCTGGATGTCCTGGAATGCGGCGAAGCGTGCGCTGTCCTATGGCTACAGTAATGTCGTCTGGTATCCGGAAGGCACCGATGGTTGGGAGTGGGAGGATCTACCGCTGGTGGATACGCAGCCTGAACCGCGGTCGCCGGCGAAGTAGTGGCGCGGACTTATTAAACGTGTAGCCAGCCCACGGCCGGATCGATGCGAGTTGAACGAAAGCGAGGTAGTTGGCTGCAAGCTTGTCATCACACGACGCAATCCGCCGACATTATTTGATCCTGTTGCAAACACGAGTTACGCCCAGTCGAATGGGCAGTAAAGAAGCTGTCCTGCTCTACAGCCGCATGCTTCGTTGAAGGAAGGAAACTGTATCAGCGATCGATCGGGCGCGAACCGCCGCGTCAAATCCCCTCGAATAGCCTGGCGCTGCGGCGATGCAGGCAGCAAAGGCGGTCGGGTCGAATGGCTTCGCCTCGCCGTCGATGAGCAAGGCCGGCCGCTTCGGCCCGAGCAGCAAGAGCGGGCATTTTTTCGTACTGACATAGTCCGGGTAGAAGCGGGCGACGGTGAGATCGGGGACCGTCCATGCATGGTAGGCGCCCGGGAAGATTACAGTTTGGATCGGGGCCGGCGCCCCGGCGGCGCGCGCGTAGGCCAGATAGCTCTCGACCTTTGTCGTCGGCAGATTGTCGTCTTTCTCGCCAAGCAGCATCAGCACGGGGGAACCGGTATAGGCGTTGGGTTCGGCAATCGCGCCGAAATTCCCACCTGGATAGAACGCGACTTGCGCGGCGAACCGGCTCGGTTCGGAATTGAGCGCCGCTCGCAATATCTCGAATGCGGCGAGATGTGCCACGTCACCACCGTATGAGAAACCGATGATGGCAATGCGGTCGCCGTCGATCCGGGGCTCGTGCGAAAGAAACCGTAAAGCGGCGTAAGCATCCGCAACGCCAATCGGCAGATAACCTGGCAATGCCGACAGAGCTGCGCCCGCGGTTCCGCGCGCAGCAAAACTATCATAGGTCAATGTGGCGAAGCCTGCCTTGCGCAATTCAGCGGCGACATAGCCTTCGTTGACGTCGCGATAGCCGCCGAGAGTGTGAACGACGATGACAGCTGGATAGCGATCCCGAGCCTCTTCGGGAAAACCGAGTTGGGCTCTAACAGTAACCTCCCCGGTTGCTTCTCGCGCAAGCAGCTGACGAAAATCGCTGTAAGTGGACGACTGGAACGTGATTGTAGTCGTCATACCTGCCTGCGGCGTCTGACAACGTCCAGCCGCTGCTCCATACATGATCGTCGCTATCAGTACGCATAAGATCTGGTACATCGGAGTCCATTCTCCGCGCTATGATCGGGCAAACCTATCCGCCCAATTCTACGATGCTACGTCTGTTGTTCGCCCTTCGCGATATATTCCGCCATCGCGTGAGTTCGATCACTAACCAGGCAAAGCGGACGTAACCTTCCTCGCGTCACACCAACCGAGTTTATGAGTCCACGCCCCGGCACGCGATATCATTCCATCTCCTGCTGGATGGTGCGGCTGAGCGCGAACAGCCGCTGGTCGATCAATGTCGGCACCTCGCAGACGAAGGTGACGACGCGGCGCCGGTCGTCGAAGATGCGGGCTTCCCATAGCAGCTTGTTGTTGAGTTCGTCGATCTTCACCTGATCGGGTGGCGACGCGTTCTGCAGTGTCTGCAGCGTGACCGTGTCGGCGCGGACGCGATCGGCCGCTTCGCGCTGTTTGCGCGTGACGCGTTCGAGCCCGGCCAGCACCGTCGCTCGCTGTGCGTTCAAGCTGTCGAACAGCCCGGCGAAGATCAGCTTGCCTGCCCTCGCCTTGTCCGGCGATCGCGCGAGAAAGTCCGTGACCGCTTTCTGCGCTTCCTCAAGGGGCACCCGCCGCGTCGCCAGACGTTCGACAAGTGTGCTGACCTGGGCGTCGTCCTTCCAGGCGCTGGCGACATCGTCGATCGGCGGTCCGGCCCAGACGGCAGCCAGCGAGATTTCCGGCACCTTGGCCTGAACGCACGGCCAGTCGGGATAACGCGGATCGGCAGCCTGCGCAGCGCCCGACCAGATCAACAAGAGTGCTGTGATGATGCCGATCGGTCCGTTCATGTCTCGCCCCCGGCTGGTGCCCGGCGGGCAAGGCCACGGCCGGGATCGTAAGCAATGATTGCACCGATCATGAAGACGGCGGTACAGCCCGCGACAACGGCCAGGGAGACCCAGTTGACCTTGTCATAGAGCGCGAAGCGGATCAGTTCGACCGCGTGGGTGAAGGGATTGAACAGGCAGAGATAATAGAGCATCGGACTGCCCTCCTGCACGCGCCACAAAGGATAGAGCGCGGATGACGCAAAGAACATCGGGAAGATGACGAAGTTCATGACCCCCGCAAAATTCTCCAGTTGCTTGATGCGCGACGAGATCAGCATGCCCAGCGATCCCAGCATCAATCCGGACAGGATCAGTGCCGGCAGAACAGTGAGATAGCCAATGAGCGGCGGAGCGATGTCCCAGAACCACGCGATCAGGAGAAATGCATAGACCTGCAGCAGGGAGACGACTGTCCCGGCCAGCAATTTGCAGACCAGCAGGAACCAGCGCGGCAGCGGGCTGACCAGAAGCGTCCGCATATTCCCCATCTCGCGGTCATAGACCATCGACAGCGAGGACTGCATACCATTGAACAACTGGATCATCGCGATCAGGCCGGGCGCGATATAGACCTCATAGAGAATATAGGTCTCGTAAGGCGGGATGATCGAGATACCCAGCACCTGCCGAAAGCCGGCGGCGAAAATAAACAGCCAGACCAGCGGACGCACCAGCGCGGAGACGAAACGTTCACGCTGATGCAGGAAGCGCAACGCCTCCCGCCACAGGATGCCGTTGAGGCAGGTGACATAATTGCCGAAGCCCAGCCTGCGACGCTCATGCGTGACGAATGTCGTACTCACGATGACCTCCCGGCCCGGTCGGCCGCGTCGGTCATGCTCCGGAAGGCCATGTCGAAATTGGCAGCGCCGGTTTCGCCCAGTATCTGCGTCACGGGACCGCGTGCGAGCACATGACCGTGATGCAGCACGACGAGATCGTCGCTGGCGGCGATTTCGTCAAACAGATGTGTTGCCCACAGCACGCCGATGCCTTGTTCCGCGACCAGCGTCCGAACATGCGCAAGAATATCGGCGCGCGCTTGCACGTCGAGGCCAACGGTTGCTTCATCCAGCAACAACAGCCGCGGCCGGTGCAGCAATGCGCGGGCAATCTCGAGACGTCGCATCTGTCCGCCGGAGAGATCGCGCACCCGGCTGTTCACCCGGTCGGCAAGGCCGATGCGCGCAATTACCTCGTCGCCGCGCAGGCGGGCCTCGCGCCGCGCGATGCCCTGCAGCGCGGCGTGATAGAGCAGATTCTGCATGACAGACAGATCGAGATCGAGCGTGCGCGGCTGAAACACCACGCCAAGCAGCCGCAAGGCGTCGCTCGGCGCGTCGCTGATGTCGTGACCGAATACGCTGATCCGTCCAGTTTGAATACCGAACAGCCGGGTGATCAGCGCGATCAGCGTACTCTTGCCTGCACCATTGAGGCCGAGCAGAGCCGTGAAACTCGCCGGTGCGACGTTGAAGGAGACGTCCGACAGCGCCTGGCGACGACCATAGCAATGGCTGATGCCTGTGACCGACAGAGCCGGTGTGATCGCCGGCGCGCCAATTGGCTCCGGCGCGTCGCGCGCGATCTGTTCGGGGCGCGATGTGTCGATTGTGGTCATGGCCGTGCCATGGCGACGCCCCAGGGCAATTCGCCAACTTGAATGGTCTTGATGACTTTCTGCGCCGCGACGTCGATGACCGAGACATCGTTGGAGACGCCGTTGGTGACCAGCAGATATTTCTCATCGGGGGTAAACGCCATGTGCCAGACCCGCTGGCCCACCAGCAGATACTTGATCACTTTGTGGGTCGCCGCATCGACGACCGCGATCCGGTTGGCGGGGCCGAGCGCGATGAAAGCGATCTTGGCATCCCGGGTCATGCCGATGCCGACCGGCTGAATGGCTTCGCGCCGCAGACCCGGAATGTTGAACTCGATCTTGTCGGTCACGACCCGCTTGGCGGGATCGATCACGGACACGGTGCCGCCGATCTCGGACGACACCCACAGTTCCGAGCCGTCGCGCTTGAATTCCGCGAAGCGCGGGCGGGCGTCGACCAAGACATTGGCCACGATCTCGCGCGTCGCGGTGTCGATGAAATGCGCCATATTGGTGGTTTCGGACGTGTTGATCAGGATCTTGCCGTCAGGGCTGATCGCCATGCCTTCGGGCTCGACACCGACCTGCACATCGCCGATGCGCACGCGTTTTTCGAGATCGAGTACGGTCACCGTGTTGTCGTTCTCATTGGCGACGTAGAGAATCTTGCCGGCGGCATCCTGGGTGAAAAGCTCGGGGTCCGGACCGGATGGGAGCGAGTCGACCACCTTCTGGCTGGCGACGTCGATGATTTGAATGGTGTCGTCGTCGCCGACCGCGACAAGTACAGACTTGCCATCGCGCGTCAGTTCGATGCCGCGCGGACGCTGACCGACCTTGATGGTCGCGGTGACGGTCCAGCTGTCGGTGTCGATCACCGAAACCGTGTTGCTCTTCTCGTTCGACACATAAGCGAGAAAGGCCGATGCAGGCGCTGCTGTTGCAAGCCATATCGCCGCCCCACACAGCCAGACACGGCGCAGCATCTTCGATCTGTTCATCATCATTGCAGCCTGCATTTGCTTTCCGGACGATCTATACCGAGCGTGTCGAGCTCTGAGACCTGATGCAGGAAGCCTTCCTGCGGCGATACCGAGATCACCATGCGCCCGTCGACCAGCAGGATGGGCTGGCGTAGCTGCAGGTTCCAGTCACGGATCGTGAGCCGCTGACCCTTGAAGCCGGCGATGGAGAAATCGGGCGACTTCAGAAACGCCAGAATGGCTTTGCCGTCGCCCGAACGCGTGCGGGACGCGGCTTCGCCGATCATGCGGGTCGCGAGCCAGGCCTGCATGTCGCGCGCTGTCATGCGGCGCGCGTTGAGTTTGGTGAAGCGGTTCTGGATCTGCACGGCCCCCCATTGATCCTGTGCAGCATGCCAACTGGTCGGCACCAGACCCGCCGATCCCGCGACTGGCCGTGGATCCCAGGTGCGATACGGCAAATAGGAGGCGAAGACCTCGCTCTCGTCCGCGGCGATCATGACGTCATAGGCCGGTGCCTGTTGTGTGAAGACCGGGATCTGGCGCTGGATCAATGTGACGCCGCTATCGGTGCGCCGCGCGCCGCCAGTGTCCTCGAAGATACGTTCCTGCACGATCTTTGCGCCGAACCGGGCGGCGGCCCGGCGATAGGCGTCGGCTTCAAGCCGATCGTCATCATGCGAGCCGACCACCAGCAGCCAGCGTTTCCACTGCTTCCACACCAGATACTGCGCCAGCGCATCCGCCAGCATCGATCGCGTCGGCGCAATATGGATCACATTGGCACGGCAGTCCGCCTCACGTAGCCGATCGTCGGCAGCACCCACATTGAACAGGATGCCGCCCCGATCACGCACCGCGTCGGCCGCCTGCAGCAATGCATCGGGTGGCAGGTCGGCAATGATGAAGGTATTGCGGCCAGCGAGATTGCGCGCGGCTCCGGCGACATCGTCGCCCTCCTTCACACGGACCTCCTCCAGCCCGAACTGCTGCTTCAGGAACCTGCCCGTGGTGTTGTTGTCCTCGATGGCGAGCCGCGCCCCGGCGATGCCATCGTTCTCGGACGGTAATTCGACCAGCGAAAGAGTTGCCTTGATGCCGGCCTGACCGAGATAACCGATGCTGATCGTCAGCGGCTCGGCCGCCAGCGCAGACGACGTCACGGCGCAGAGACTGATCGCGCCGATCAACCACCGTATCATGTTCCCTCCGGCTACTCCTTCCCGGCTTGGCGCCGGTGAAGGGTCTCGTGGCTTGAAACATGAACCAATTATCGTAGCTTGCAACCTCGGATTCTGCCGACGCGTTGCATTTTAATGATGCGAGGTCCGCGATGAGAGCCCTATCGATCACCGTGCTGTTACTGATGATGACGGCGACGGCTCAGGCCGCAGCGCCTAAAGTGGCGGTGTTCAATTTCGAATGGCTGGATACGAGCCTCGAAGGCGAGGTGAAGGGACGCCGCAGCGACGAGCAGGCAAGACTGCTCCATGCTGCCGACCAGCTTCGCGAGGAGATGAAGCAGTCCGGCCGTTTCGAGCTGCTGGATATGTCATCCCTCAATGTTGCGGCGCAAGGCCGGAATTTGCAGGCATGCGGCGGCTGTGACGTACAACTCGCGCAGCAGATCGGCGCCGACCTTGTCATTACGGGGCTCGTACAGAAGGTCTCGAACCTGATCCTCAATATGAACATCACCCTGCGAAATGTTCACACCGGGCGGCTGGTCGCCACAATGAGCGCTGACCTGCGCGGCAATACCGATGAAAGCTGGTCGCGCGCGACGAGCTATCTGGTTCGCAACCGCCTGCTCGCTCCGAATTACGGTGTCCCGCAGCCGCAGTAATGCGAGCCGCAACTCACCCTTTGAGCCGCGCCGCGTGCCAGCGCAGATGATCGGCCATGAAGGTCGAGATGAAATAGTAGCTGTGATCGTAGCCGGGCTGGTGGCGCAGCGTCAGCGGAATGCCCGCCTTTGTGCAAGCGCTCTGCAGCAGTTCAGGCCGCAATTGTTCGGCCAGAAAATTGTCGGCGTCACCCTGATCGACCAGTAATTCGGGGAATCGCGCGCCGTCCTCGATCAGGGCAACCGCATCGTGCTTTCGCCACGCCGCTTTGTCGTCGCCGAGATAGCCTCCCAGCGCCTTGATCCCCCACGGCACCAGCGATGGCGCTACGATCGGAGCGAACGCGCTGGCCGCGCGGTAACGATCGGGATGACGTAGCGCAATGGTCAGCGCGCCATGCCCGCCCATGGAATGGCCGAGAATCGACTGACGACTGCTATCGATGGGGAATTGGTCGGCTACGAGCTGCGGCAGCTCCTCGGTCACATAACTCCACATGCGATAGTTGCGCGCATAGGGCTCCTGGGTGGCATCGACATAAAAGCCGGCGCCAAGGCCGAAGTCATAGGCATTGTTGGCATCACCGGGAACATCGGCACCGCGCGGGCTCGTGTCCGGTGCAATGAAGATCAACCCCAATTCGGCGCATGCGGCACGAAAGTCGCCTTTTTCGGTGACATTGGCGTGGGTGCAGGTGAGGCCCGAGAGATACCAAACCACGGGCAGCCTGACGCCGTCCTGATGCGGCGGCACATAGACCGAGAATGTCATGTCAGTTCCGGTCGCGCGACTGGCGTGTTTGTAGACGCCCTGTGTGCCGCCATATGATCGATTGAGCGAAACTGTCTGCATGGTCATGACTTTACCGGTTGGATGCGGCAGCGATGCGACATCGCCGAAACAAGTGATGTCTGGTCAGGGACGCCCGGTCAGGCGATGCCACGCTCGATGGCGAAGCGCACCAGTTCGACTGAGCTGCGGACGCCGAGCTTTTGCCGCATGAGTGACGATGTATTGGCGACCGTCTTGTAGGAGGCGTGAACCATCCATGCAATCTCGGCGAGGCTCTTGCCGGCACCGAGCAGTCGCAGGATCTCCATCTCGCGCGAATTCAGCTTCGACAGCGGGCTTTGCGTCAGCGCAGGACCGGCAAAAGCAAGGCTTCGTGCCATCGCCGGTGGGAGATACACGCCGCCGCGCGCAACCTCATAGACGGCCTCCAGCAGATCGTGCGGGTCGCCGGTCTTGGAGACATAGCCCTTGGCGCCACTCTCGATCGCACGGGCTGCGAAGATCGGGTCGTCATTCATGCTGAACATGATGATGCGCATCGTGTCGTCGCGCAGCAGGATGCGCCGCGCCAGTTCATATCCGGACACTGTCGGCAGGTTGATATCGATGATGCAGATATCGGGGTCTCCGGTCAGAAAGACCTGCTCCCCACTGGCGGCATCGGACGCTTCCAGCAGTTCGATCTCCGGATCGTCCGCGAACACCGCGCGGCAGCCCGATGTGACGATGGGGTGATCATCGACGATCAGAACGCGCATGGGTTAACCCCGTAAACTCTGTCGGCCAGAAACTCTGTCAGCAAGTCTCGACCTGCTCCTCGATTGCTGCGCTGCATCAGCCGCGCGCCTTTGGAGTGACATGATTGACAATCGAAGGTCGCCTCGATCCGATATGATCGCCGTCGAATTTCGCTGTCAAGTTCATAGTCGCGGCATGCAGGCGAGATGCGAGTGAAAGCATGGTCATGTGGCAGAATCTTTCGCTGCGCGCGCGGATCAATCTCCTGGTAGCGCTCGTACTCGCTCTTGGCCTGGTCGCCAATGTCGCGCGGCTCGCACTGGAAGCTGGCCCGCGCGTCCAGGCCGAGGATCAGAGCGTGATCCGGCTGACGCGTGAAGTCATCGAAAGTATCGGAACTGGCCTGAGCGAAGCGCAGGATCCGAATGCGCGGCTCGATAAAATTGTCGCCGATCTCAATCGATTGCGACATGTCAGTATTGTCAGGCAAGGCGATGGGAACATGCCGTCCCCGAAAAGTGACGGTCAGGATCGGAGCGACCGTGCAGGCTCTCCGCCATCGTGGTTCGTATCATTGATTCACCCGGAGCGGATATCGGAGTCGGTGTCGGTGATGGTTGGCGAGAAGCGGCAGACGCTGCTGATCACCTCACATCCCGATGACGAGATGCGGGAAATATGGGATGGCATCGTCACCCAACTGACACTCAGTCTGATCGTTGCAATGGTGCTGTTCGTCGTCACCAGCTTGGTCGTCAGGCGGGCGCTGGCGCCGCTCGATGCATTGTCGCAGGCCATGGTCGATATCGAAGCCGGGAACTATCAGGCGCGCGTCGCCCCCGCGGGAGCGCCGGAACTTGCCGCACTCTGCATCCGGCTCAATCATCTCGCCGCCACATTGGGCGATGTGCTCGAGGACCGGCGACGTCTGGCCCAACGGGCCGTCTCGCTGCAGGATATCGAGCGCAGGGATATCGCACGCGAACTGCATGATGAGTTCGGGCCGTATCTGTTCGCCCTGCGCGCCCATGCAGGCGCGGTGATGCGCCTCGCCGATCACGATCCGTCGGGCACAGGTGCCTTGTCGCGGCACGGCACCGCCATTCTGGCGCAGGTCGATGTCTTGCAGCAGTTCAATCGCCGCATTCTCGAGCGATTGCGACCGGTCGGGCTGACGGATCTCGGTTTGTCCGGTGCTGTTGCGGTCTTGCTGCGTCTCTGGCGCGAATCCCATCCGGAGGTCATGATCGAGAGCCTGGTATCGCCGACGCTTGCTCCCCTTGGTGAGGTCGCCGAGCTGACCGCCTATCGTGTCGTTCAGGAAGCCCTCACCAATGTGTTCCGCCACGCGCAAGCCTCTGCCGTGAGCGTGGTGATCGAACCGGCGATGGGTGCGGCGGCGAAACCTGAATATGACAATGTACTGGTCCGCGTGCGTGACAATGGCCGCGGCCTTGATCCTGATCGCAATGGCGGCTTTGGTCTGGTCGGTATGAGAGAGCGGGTCTGGGCCCTGGGCGGGACGCTCACGGTCAGATCTGATGTGGACGGTGTGACTGTCGAGGCTATCATTCCCGTGACGGAGCCGCTGCCAAATGCGCCCCTAACGCGCGATCGGGAATTTGTCCCGACTTTATCGGGAAAATAACTGAGACGGATTTCGACATTTGCAGATAGCGCAGCCTCTCACACTCGCTAGTATCACGCTACCGAACGGTGCCATCAGAGCGCCGACGCGGAATGGGGTGAAATAGATGCGCGTAAGAGTGCTGGTCGTGGCTTCGCTGTCGACGGGTCTTCTACCGGTTTCCGAAACGGCTTTTGCGCAAAGTCCGCCTGGAGAACCGCAGGTGCTGCCTCCGGTGGTGGTGTCCGCCCCCGCCACCGCCAGCAAACGCGGCCCCCGGCGTCAGACGACCCAACGGGTCACCACCGAGCGGCCGCGGACGGTCTACGTCTATCCGACCACGCCGACGTCGCGTTCCGGCATCGACGTCGACAAGGTCACGGCGAGTATCAATTATGTCGATGCCCGCGCGATCGAACGTGCCAATTCCCTGAACGTCACGGATGCCCTGCAGCAGCAAGTGCCCGGCATTCTGATCAACGAAGTCGCCGGCAATCCCTTCCAGCCCGATCTGCAATTTCGCGGTTTCGTGGCGTCGCCGGTGGCCGGTACGCCGCAGGGGCTCGCGGTCTATCAGAATGGCGTGCGTATCAACGAGGCCTTCGGCGACACCGTCAATTGGGACCTGATCCCGACAGCGGCGATCCGCTCGGTCAGTGTGGTCACCAACAACCCCGCCTTCGGCCTCAACGCGCTGGGCGGCGCGGTCAACATCCAGATGAAGGACGGTTTCAACTATCAGGGAGCCGAGCTCAGCACGATGGGCGGCTCGTTCGGCCGCATCCAGGGCTCGGCGCAATGGGGCAAGCAGGTCGAGGGCTTCGCCGTCTATGGCGCCCTCGAAGGCCTGCATGACAAGGGCTTCCGCAACTTCGCGACATCGGACGTCCGACGCTTTTATGGCGATGTTGGCTATCGCAGCGACAGCAGCGAGCTTCACCTCAATATGGGCGTCGCCAACAACAAGTTTGGCGCCTCGGCGACCGTTCCGGTCGAGCTGCTGCAGCAGAATTATGGCGCAACCTATACGACGCCGCAAACCTCGAATAACCGCGTCGGCTATCTCAATTTCACTGGAAAGGTCGAGGCGACGCCGACCTGGACAGTGGAGGCGGCGGCGCATCTTCGCTTCTTCCGGAACAAGACCCAGGATGGCAATCCGACCGGCACCCAGCCCTGCGAAGATCCCACCCTCTTGTGCTTCGGCGATGACGACACGCCGGCCAACGGCCTGAACGGCGCGCAAATTGCCAATCCCTTCGCGCCCGGTGCCGTTCTTGGCGAGAATGATCGCACCGCGACGCGCTCGACCACGGTGGGCGGCTCCCTGCAGGCGACCAATACCGATCAGCTGTTCGGCCATAACAACCGCTTTGTCGTCGGCGCCAGCTATTCGTCCAGCGCCAGTCACTTCACGGCCAGCGCCGAACTCGGCACGATCGGCCCGGATTACGTCGTCACCGGCAGCGGGATTGCTCTCGGTCAGTCCGGCGATCCGATCGCGATCGGCCCGGTGTCGCTGCGGACCACCAATCGATATGGCGGCATTTACGCGCTCGACACATTCGATGTGACCAATGCCTTTTCGATCACCGGCGGCGGTCGCTTCAACACGGCGCAGATCGTGCTCGAGGATCAGATCGGCACCGCGCTCAACGGTGACCACACTTTCAATCGTTTCAATCCGATCATCGGCGGCACCTACAAGATCACGCCTGAGCTGACCGCCTATGCCGGCTATTCGGAAGCCAACCGCGCGCCGACCCCGCTGGAACTCGGCTGCGCCGACCCTGCCAATCCCTGCATCGTCGGTGCCTTCCTGATCTCCGATCCGCCGCTCAAGCAGGTGGTTTCGCACACCATAGAAGCCGGTCTGCGTGGCACGAAGGAACTGAATGCGGGCACGCTGGGCTGGAAGCTCGGTGCCTTCCGCGCCACCAACACCGATGACATTCTCGCGATCCCGAGCCCGGTGCTGCAGGGCTACGGCTATTTCCAGAATGTCGGCTCGACACGCCGGCAGGGTATCGAGGCGGAAGTCACACTGCGTGCGCCGACCCTGCAGCTCTATGCCAGCTATGCCTTCGTCGATGCGCGTTTCCTTGATCCGCTCGCGATCGGCTCGAACAGCCCGTTCAAGGACGACGACGGCAACGTCCAGATCCTGCCCGGCAACCAGATCCCGGCGATCCCGCGTCACCGCGTCAAGGCCGGGTTCGACTATGCGGTGACCGACGCTTTCAAGGTCGGGGCTGATGCGCTGTTCGTCAGCAGCCAGTATTTCGTCGGTGACGATTCCAACCAGGCGCCGAAGCTTGAAGCCTATACCGTGTTCAATGCCCACGCGTCGTATCAGATCGACAAATCCGTGCAGGTCTTTGCCCGCGTCGATAACGTCCTCGACCGGCGCTATTCGACCTACGGGACTTTCTTCGAGACCGACTCGGTGCCGAATTTTGCCAATGGCGGTGCTCAGTTCACAGACGCACGTTCGGTCAGCCCGGCGCGGCCGCGTGCTTTCTATGCGGGTGTGAAAGTCAGGTTCTGACGGGCGTGGGCGATCAGGCCCGCGTCCAGTAGCGATAGCCGAGCCACCCGAGCAGGAGTGCGCTCGCGAGCCACAATACGATGATGGCGATCATGCCCGATCTGCTGGTCGGGCGTTCTGCAGCCTCCCGCGCCTTGATCCGGTACTCCGCCATCACCTCGCTTGGGACCAGCGCCACCACGAGCCAGATACCCAGCGGCACGATGATCAGGTCGTCGAG
Source organism: Tardiphaga sp. 813_E8_N1_3 (assembly GCF_051811025.1). NCBI lineage: Bacteria > Pseudomonadati > Pseudomonadota > Alphaproteobacteria > Hyphomicrobiales > Nitrobacteraceae > Tardiphaga > Tardiphaga sp. 813_E8_N1_3. The sequence continues at coordinate 838,089 of NZ_JBPWQE010000001.1, read as the reverse complement.
ATAGCCAAGAACCGGCACGAAATCCGGAATGAGATCGATCGGCGACAGCGCATAGGCGGCGACAGCGATCGCGAGAACTTTCGCAAACCACGGCACCCGCGGATCGCGCGCGGCGAGATAGACGGCATGGGTGTCCGTCTTGATGTGTTGTGCCCAGCTTTTGATCCGCGTCAACATGAATGCGTCCTATCGCACAAGTCACCTTTAGAATAGTCCTTGATAATGCTGGAGAAGTTGCTGGATTTAGCTTCCCCGTACGGAGGCTCGAAGCTTCCCGCCCCAGCCACAGCCAGCCCCGGATGCGCCCTTTGGCGTGTTGAGGGGCCGCCCGTTTCGTGGGAAGACGGCGGAAAGCTGAAAAGTGTACCCAAAAAATTTCTGGGAGCGAGATGCCATGACCTACCGAGCACCGATCAACGACATGCTGCTGGCCCTCAATCACGGCGCCGGCCTGCAGGCGGCCCTGAAAGCCGGGCATTATGGCGATTTCGACGCCGATATGACCGCTGCCGTGCTCGAAGAGGCCGGCCGCTTTGCCAGTGACGTTCTGGCGCCGCTCAATACCGTGGGCGATAAGAACGGCATCAAGCTTGCCGACCAGAAGGTCACCACCGCCCCCGGCTGGCCGGATGCCTATGCGCGCTGGACTGCCGCCGGCTGGAACGGTGTCTCCGGCCCCGAAGCCTTCGGCGGCCAGGGCCTGCCGCTGGCGATCAATGCCGCCTGCACCGAAATCTGGAGCGCGTCGAACATCGCCTTCGGCCTCTGCCCGCTGCTGACACTCTCCGCCATCGAAGCGCTCGACGCCCATGGCAGCGATGAGCTGAAAAAGATCTATCTGGAAAAGCTCGTCACCGGCGAATGGACCGGCACCATGCAGCTCACCGAGCCGCAGGCCGGCTCCGATGTGGGCGCGCTGCGCTCGCGCGCCGAGCGCCAGGCCGATGGCAGCTATCGCATCTCGGGCACCAAGATCTTCATCACCTATGGCGATCACGACATGACCGATAACATCGTGCATTTCGTGCTTGCGCGATTGCCCGATGCACCCGCCGGCACCAAGGGCATCTCGCTGTTCCTGATTCCGAAATTCCTCGTTAATGCCGACGGCTCGCTCGGCGAACGCAACGATATCCATGCGTCCGGCGTCGAGCACAAGCTCGGCATGCACGCCTCCCCCACCTGCACCATGACCATGGGCGACAAGGGCGGCGCCGTTGGCTATCTGATCGGCGAGGAAAATCGCGGCATGCTCTGCATGTTCACGATGATGAACCAGGCCCGGCTCGGCGTCGGTCTTGAAGGCGTCGGCATTGCCGACCGCGCCTATCAGCAGGCGCTGGCCTTCGCGCAGGAGCGTAAACAGGGCCGCGGCATCGGCAGCAAGACGGCCGGTATGGACCCGATCATCGTGCATCCCGACGTCAAGCGCATGTTGATGCAGATGCGCTCGCTCACCGCCGCTGCGCGCACCATCTGCTACGCCACCGCCGTGGCGCTCGACGTCGCCGCACGTTCGCCCGATGCCAAGGTGCGCACCGAAGCGGCGGCACGCGGCGCCCTGCTGACGCCGATCGCCAAGGCCTTCTCGACGGATATCGGCAATGAAGTGACGTCATTGGGCGTACAGATCCACGGCGGCATGGGCTTCATCGAAGAGACCGGCGCGGCACAGCACTACCGCGATGCGCGCATCACGGCGATCTATGAAGGCACCAACGGTATCCAGTCGATCGATCTCGTCACGCGAAAGCTCGCGGCATCAGGCGGCGATGCCGTGTGGGCAATGCTTGACGAACTCGGCGGCATCGTGTCGCGCGTCGAGGCCTCCAACGATCCCGGTTTCGGCACCACCGGCGCAAAACTCCGTGATGCGCTCGGCTCGCTGGAGCGTTCGAGCAAGTGGCTGCTCGAGAAGCTGGCCTCGGCGCCGAACGACGCACTGTCCGGCGCCACGCCCTATCTGCGGCTGTTCGGCTCCGCGCTCGGTGGCTGCATGTTGGCCAACGAGGCGCTTGCAGCGCGCGACATCGACGGCGGCAGCGATGCGACGCGTTATGTCACGCTGGCGCGGTTCTTCGCCGAGAATGTTGCGGTGCAGGCTGGTTCGCTTGAACGCACCGTGATGGACTCCAGTGAATCCGTGATGTCGGCCGATGCCGTTTTGCTGGCATAAACCATCGCCCACCATATCGGCCGCAGCGGATTGATGTAATATCCGGCAGAGGAAACGCGCCAGCCGCGCATTTTTGCGGGGCGCTATGGGCTATGCCAGGGAATTGACATGACCGAACATCTGATCGTGACTGACGAAGAGGCCACGCGCGTGATCACGCTGCGCCGGCCGGAAAAGAAGAACGCGCTGACGCAGGATATGTATCGCGCCATGTCGGACGCGATCGACACCGCGCAGAACAATCCCAATATCCGCTGCATCATCATCACCGGCGGCTCCGGCGCCTTTACCGCCGGCAACGACCTGCAGGACTTTCTGAAGGACAGCGCCGAAAAGGCCGAGTCCCCACGCGCGTCGAACGCCGTGAAGTTTCTGTATTCGCTGGCGCAGAACACCAAGCCGATCATCGCCGCGGTGGATGGCATTGCCATCGGCATCGGCACGACCATGCTGTTCCACTGCGACTATGTGCTGGCCTCGACCACCGCAACCTTCTCAACGCCGTTCATCCATCTCGGCCTGGTGCCGGAAGCCGCCTCCAGCCTGCTGTTCCCGCGCACCATGGGTCATCAGCGGGCCTTCGCCGCGCTGGTGATGGGCCGCACGATGACGGCGGAAGATGGCCAGGCCGCCGGTTTCATCAACGAAATCGTGCCGCCCGGTCACACCGAAGTCGAGGCACGCAAGGTCGCCCGCGAAATCTGCGCCCTGCCTGCCGAAGCCGTGGCGATCTCGCGCCGGCTCCTGAAACTCCCGCCCGAGGATCTCACGCGCCGCATCGATCAGGAAAGCCATCTGTTCGGCGAACGCATGAAGTCGCAGGAGGCGATTGCGGCTTTCAAGGCGTTCTTCGCGCGCAAGAAGGGGTGATCTAATCTCTCCCCGTGCCCATGCGAAGCGCAGCTTCGCTAGGCGGGGAGAGGTCGCCGCTCGCTACGCGAGCGGCGGGTGAGGGGCAGGGCACCGTCGTCAACGCAATCGTGACGCCTCGTGTCGCTTTCGCGTCAAACGACGGCGTCACTGATAGCTATCCACCGCAACCAAAGCTGCGAATATCCGACCTGAGAGACCTTCCGCTTTGCTGACATCGTGCCCTGCCCCTCACCCGACCGGCTTCGCTGCGCTTCGCCCGTCGACCTCTCCCCGCCTAGCGAAGCTGCGCTTCGCACGGGAACGGGGAGAGGTTAAGACCATCGTACTTGCGGTGCTCGCGGCATGGTCGCTCAGCGTTACGGGTGCTTACGCCCAGACCCCACCCTCCTCCGTCGACGTCACCGTCCTTGCCATCAATGACTTCCACGGCAATCTGCGCCCTGCCCCCGGCGGCATCATCATCGACGATCCCGCGGACAGGACGAAGAAGATCACCGTGCCCGCCGGCGGTGCCGAACATATGGCGACGCTGGTGAAACAACTCCGTGCCGGCAAGACGAACAGCGTGTTCGTGGCCGCCGGTGACCTGATCGGCGCCAGCCCGTTTCTCTCCGCGCTGTTTCATGACGAACCGACCATCGAGGCACTGTCGATGATGGGCCTTGAGATCGCCTCGGTCGGCAATCATGAATTCGACGAAGGCCGCGAGGAGCTGCTGCGCATGCAGAACGGCGGCTGCCACCCCATCGATGGCTGCCAGGGTCCGCATCCCTTTGCCGGCGCAACGTTCAACTATCTCGCCGCCTCAACCATTGATACCAAGACCGGCCAGCCGCTGCTGCCGCCCTATCAGATCAAGACATTCGACGGCATTCCCGTCGCCTTCATCGGCCTGACGCTGAAAGGTACGCCCGGCCTCGTGGCGCCGCCCGGCATTGCCGGTCTCGAATTCAGGGACGAGGCAGACACCGTCAATACGCTGGTGCCCGAACTGAAGGCAAAGGGTGTCGAAGCCATCGTGGTGCTGATCCATGAAGGCGGCTTTCCCACCGGCGACTACAATGAATGCCCGGGTATTTCCGGACCAATCGTCGATATTGTGAAGAAGTTCGACAGAGCTGTCGACGTTGTGGTCAGTGGTCACACCCACCGCGCCTATACCTGCCAGATCGACGGACGCCTCGTCACGTCAGGCGACAAATACGGCACGCTGGTCACAACGATCGATCTCAAGCTCGACCGCACCACGCGCGATGTCATCAGCGCCAAGGCCGACAATGTCATCGTGCGCACGGCAACCTATCCCGCCGATCCCGCCCAGACGGCCTTGCTTGCCGCCTATGACAAGGTTGCCGCGCCGATCGCCAGTCGCCCTGCCGGATCGGTCACCGCAACGCTGTCGCGCATGCCCGACATGACAACCGGCGAAAGCCCGCTGGGCGATATCATCGCCGATGCACATCTCGCGGCGACATCGGCCAACAATCTCGGCGCCGCCGTGATCGCCTTTACCAATCCCGGCGGCATCCGCGCCGACATCACCAAATCGGCAGACGGCAGCGTGACCTATGGCGACGTCTTCGCAGCGCAGCCGTTCCGCAATCAACTGGTGACGCTGACGCTCACAGGCGCGCAGATCAAGGCGATGCTCGAACAGCAATGGATCACGCCGAGCCGGCCGCGCATCCTGCAGGTGTCGAAAGGCTTCAACTACGCCTGGGATAATACGGCGGCAGCGGGCCAGCGCGTCCCGCCCGAGCGCATGATGCTGGATGGCAAGGTGATCGATCCCACGGCCAACTATCGCATCACGGTGAACGGCTTTCTGGCCGTCGGCGGCGATGGCTTCACGGTATTGAAAGAGGGCAAGGAGCCGCTGGTCGGCGTCTATGATGTCGATGCGCTGAACGCTTACATGAAGGCCAACAGCCCGGTGTCGCCGATGCCGCTGGTGCGAATTGCGCGGGTGGATTAGGGACATGCGGCGTGGCCTACGCCGACATTCCGAGGCGACCCTCTCTTGGCTCGTCATTCCGGGGCAGGACGGACCGCGAAGCGGGCCGGACTGAGCCCGGAATCTCGAAGTGTTTTGCGCTGTCGGAGACTCCCATGTCGAGATTCCGGGTTCGCGGCCGGTAAGAGCCGGCCACGCCCCGGAATGACAGTGTGGGGCAGCATAGCCGCGGCTAAACATTTTTTCCTATTTGCGTTGACAATATCCCGATTTGGATTATATTCCCCTCCGTCCTGCCCCACCGAGAGGGGCGATCGCGATCGTCACGTTCGCGGGGTGGGATGCGGTGGACGCCGGAGATGCGGCGTCACGCGGTTTGGGGGTGACGTCTGTCTTCGGGCAGGACGGATCTGCGCCAGCACTGCCACTGGCATGGAGACGGCCGACCTTCGGATGGAAAGACTCCCTGGACAGTGTGACGGACGACCAAGTCAAAACGCGTTCGGCTTACTCGCTTGAGGCACCCTGTCCCATTCGCCTTGGGACTGTAATCTTGGTGATGGGATCGTTCGCCATGGCAACGCGCAAGCAACCGAAAAAACACCGCAGGCGGAACGTCGGGCACTTGCTCGGCGCCTCCGAAAGTCCTGATGCACTCTAAATTGCGGAAGACCGCATTCGCATCAGGCCCAAGGGTGCAACGGGCACCCGGCGTTCCGCACGCCCTCTCACAGGAGGGTGGGAATGCAAGAGACGACGGCGCTCCCGCGCCGCAAATAATAGGGGCGATGAATCATGTCTGAAGAGCACTGGCTGTTTGAAATTCGAAGAAGCTGAGACGCGCAGGCGGCGCGATATCCCTCCCTCAAGCGGCGAAGCCGCGCAGTGGGGAGGGAGAAGAAAGAGCCCCGCCATATTCAACCTACGCCACATGCCGCTGGTCGGTCTCGCTATAGATATCGAACGGCTCGGGCCTGCCCACCGCATAGCCCTGCGCGAAATCGACGCCGATCTCCCTTAGCGCTGCAATGATCTCGTCGCTCTCGACAAATTCCGCCACCGTGCGCTTGCCCATGATCTTGCCGATATGGCTGATCATCTCGACCATGGCGCGGTCGATCGGATCGGTGAGCATGTCTTTGACGAAGGAGCCGTCGATCTTGAGATAGTCCACGGGCAGGTGCTTGAGATAGGCAAAGGACGACATGCCGCTGCCGAAGTCGTCCAGCGAGAACCGGCAACCGATCTCCTGCAGCGCCTGAATGAAGGTGTTGGCGTCGGCGAGATTGGCGATGGCGCTCGTCTCCGTGATCTCGAAGCAGATGATGGTCGGCGGTATCCGATAGATACGGAACTGCTCGCGGACATAGTCCAGAAAGCTTTCATCCTTGAATGTCGCGCCAGACAGGTTGATGGCGCAGGTCGAGACCGGAGTGGCATGTTCGACCAATCGCGCGGCGAGAATGGTGAACGCATTCCTGACCACCCAGCGATCGATCAGCGTCATCAACCCATAACGTTCCGCCGCGGGAATGAAATGGCCGGGCGCAACCAGTTGCCCCGCCTCGTCGCGCAGCCGCAACAAAAGTTCGACATGCAGAGTGCCATCCTCGCGCTCGCTGAGCGGAATGATCTTCTGGGCATAGAGACAGAAGCGATCCTGTTCCAGAGCCTCATGAATGCGCTGGACCCACGTCATCTCGCCGAACCGCTGCAGCAATTCGGAATCGCTGGCCTGATGCAGTTGAACGCGATTGCGGCCTTTCTCCTTGGCCATGTAGCAAGCCACATCGGCCGCGCGCAGGGCTTCTTCCAGCGTCACCTCGGGCTGCGCGATACAGACAAGGCCGATACTGACGGTGATATTGAAGCTGCGCGCGTTCCAGACGAAGTTCAGCTCTTCCACCGTCCGCCGCAATCGCTCGGCGGTCGCCGCCGCACGATCCGGCTCGCAGCGCTCCAGCAGCACGGCGAATTCATCGCCGCCAAGGCGGGCCAACAGATTGTCCGGGCGCAGATGTTTTTTCAGTATGGCCGAGACCTGCCGCAGCAGATGATCGCCGGCAGCATGGCCGCAGGTGTCGTTGACGATCTTGAATTGATCGAGATCGAGGAACATCAGCGCATGCGGCCGCGCATCGGCGTCGATCCGCGGCAATGCGTATTGGACCCGACGCTCGAATTCGCGGCGGTTCGCCAGCCCCGTCAGTGCATCATGCGAGGCCTGGAACGCGAGACGTGAGATGTATTTCTGCTCACGCTCCTTCTCGATCTTCAGCGCCGTCTCGAAGCGCTGACGCTGGATCAGCAGATTACGTATCCGCCAGATGCCGAGCAGGATCAACAGCGCCGCGGTGAGCACATTTGCGACCAGCAGAATGCCTTGAATGGCGCGGGAGCCGATGCCGAGGCGCCGGGAGAACTCCACTGCCAGCGGCGAGGTCTGTTCATTGATCTGGTCGATTTGCGCCTTCAGGGCTGCGAGGCGCATCGATCCCACCTTGCCATCGGTGACGCTGGCGTGAATGGCGTCGGCCGTATCCACCAAATTCTGGATCACGGGATCGGTGGCGTGCCAAGTCTCGATGGCACGGGCGAGATAAACGACCTTGCTGAAATTGCGAAACAGCGAGATCATGCCGGGGATGTCTGCGGCATCGTTGCCGCCTTGCAGGAATCCGTCATAGGCAGCCCGCAGATCCGGCACCGGCTGTTCGAGCGCGCGGCGCGCGATGAGATCCCCGAGCGGCACGGCGATGCTCGCCTGATAACGACGATAATATCTGTCGTCGCCGGTCTCGGCATAGAGGCTGAGCGAATGCACCGCCTCCATCTGCCCCTTCGACCATCGGCTTTCGCCGGTGACATAGGCGCGGACCGACGACAGGATGTGGATGCTGGTGCCGGCGAGAAATGCCTGCAGCAAGACGATGGCGACGAACGGCCATACCGAACGCAGGAGATGGGGTACGCGCCTTGGATATTTCGATTCACTCATCGCGTACGAACCCACCCCAGACGCGAGCGCAACTGCGGAGTCCGACGATAGAATATGCGCACCTTCTCCGCAGAATGCCGCGGCCTCCACCGATAGCAGCCGCGACTTAACGCGCGTTTCAATTCCGCGGCGTCAGGCGGTGTCGATGAAACGACATGAATCGAATGTGAAGAAAGCGATCCATAATTCTGATCGATAGCTCTGTTAGGGGACGACCGCACCAGCGATGCCCCCCTATCGGAACCTGACCCGACCAGCTAGGTTATCATCCCATCATACCAGCGCACCCCACGCTTGCGGACCATTTGCATGACGACACTTCTTCTGAGCCATCCGGCCTCGCTCGATCATCTCACGCCGCCCGGTCATCCCGAACGCCCCGACCGCATACGCGCTGTGGAACAGGTACTAGGTGAGGATCGCTTCAACGCGCTGGTGCGGGGCGAAGCGCCGGAGGGCGATCTCGAAGTGGTCAGCCTGTGCCATGACAATCACTACATCGACGAATTGCGCCATGTCGCGCCGAGCAGTGGCCTCGTCTATCTCGACGGCGACACGTCGATGTCCCCCGGCACCTGGGAAGCGGTGATGCGCGGCGTCGGCGGCGCAATCGCCGCGACCGACGCGGTGATGAAAGGTGAGCACAGCAATGCATTCGTCGCGACGCGCCCGCCCGGCCATCATGCCGAGCACAATAAACCGATGGGCTTCTGCTTCTTCGATCAGGCCGCGATTGCAGCGCGGTATGCGCAGCGCACCTACGGCATTGCCCGCGCGGCCGTCGTGGATTTCGACGTCCACCATGGCAATGGCACGCAGGACATTTTCTGGGCCGACCCCACGGTGATGTATTGCTCGACGCATCAGATGCCGCTGTTTCCCGGCACCGGTGCATCACAGGAGCGCGGCGAGCACGACACGGTCGTCAATGCCCCGCTGCATGATGGCGACGGCAGCGCAAAATTCCGCTCCGCTTTCGACAATCTCATCCTCCCGCAATTGCAGAAATTCGCACCGGAACTGCTGATCATCTCCGCCGGCTTCGATGCGCATCGCCGCGATCCGCTCGCGTCGCTCAATCTGGACGCCGAAGATTTCGGCTGGGTGACACGCAAGCTGATGGATCTCGCCGACAGCACCGCCGGTGGCCGCATTGTCTCGGTACTCGAGGGTGGTTATGATCTGCAGGGCTTGAAAGAATCGGCCGCGGCCCATGTCTCTGCGCTGATGGGGGCATCGCGCTGACGGGGAGCGCAGGTCGCAAAACGTACCCGCCACAATACGCCCTCAAACATATCTTTGACTTTGCGCTTCCAAAACGCGCACACGGGAAACCGAATGGCCGAGAACACCCACGCTGACGTCAAGAAACTGACGTTTGAAACCGCGATCGAAGAACTGGAATCGATCGTGAAGCGCCTCGAAGACGGCAAGGTGCCGCTGGAAGAGTCGGTTGCCATCTATGAGCGCGGCGAGGCGCTGAAACGGCGTTGCGACGAGTTGTTGCGTCAGGCCGAAGCGCGCGTGGACAAGATCACCACGGATTCGAACGGCAAAGCGGTCGGCACCGAGCCGCTGGACGTCCAGTAAGAAATCGCGCCGGGCTGAGACCTCGCACCACCCCGCGGCCGAATTAGCGCTTGGCGCATGGCGCGGCCTGTTTATAGTCCGCCGTCAGTCCGGGGAACCAGCGTGCGCGTCCAGCACCGTCATGTCATCTATGTGCAGGGATACGATCCGCGGGGCCTCTCGCAGTATTACCGCATGTTTCGGACCGAACTGCGCAAGTTCGGCCGCCTTTATGGCCTGACCACCTCGGTCAGCCGGCCAAAAGGTCATACGGACGGCGAATTCGCTCATGAATCCGCCTCCTGGCGCATCGAAACCTCCGGCGATGGCTGGCAGACCACGACCGATTATGACTTCCTGCGCTGGGAAGACATGATCCAGCGCGATCTGGCCGTGCCGATCTGGCGTACGCTGATCCACGCCATCGCCATCTATTGGGGCCTCGTCTTCTCCGGCACCATGGGCCGGTTCTGGAAGGCGCATTGGCGCTTCGCCACCTTCATCAGCTGGCCCCACTTCCTGCTGCTCAACGGAGCGATCTGGTCCGCGGGCATCGCCTGGCTTTTCGCGTTAGGGCTGCAGGCGCTTGGAATACACGGATTTCTGGTGGGCTGCGGCGTTGCGGCGGTGTTCGTGGCCGTACTCGGCACATTGCTGAAATACACCGAAAAGCACACGTATCTGCTCTATCTGATGGCCGATACGATCTTCACCTGGCAGTTTTCCCACGGCAACCGGCCGGACTGGGACGCCCGGATCGACCGCTTCGCGCAGCATCTGGTCCAGGTTGCCAAGTCTACCAAAGCGCAGGAAATCGTGCTGGTCGGTCACAGCTCCGGCTCGTTCCTTGGCTCCGAAATCCTCGCCCGCGCGCTGAAGCTCGATCCCAAACTGGGCAGCCGCGGCCCTCGCGTCGTGCTGCTGACGCTCGGCGGCAATATGCCGATCGTCGGCTTCCATAAGGTCGCACAAGGCTTTCGCGACAATTTGCGGCTGCTGGCCGTGGAGCCGTCCATCGACTGGATCGACTGCCAGTCCCGCAAGGACGTGATGAACTTCTTCCCGTTCGATCCCATCGCCGGTCACGGGATCGACGCCGGCGCGGCCCGGCGGAATCCTACCATTGTCCCCGTCCGGTTCCGCGAAATCATCCGCCCGGAACATTACAACCGGTTCCGCTGGAAGTTCTTCCGGGTGCACTTCCAGTTCGTCATGGCCAATGAGCGGCCGCATGCCTACGATTTCTTCATGATCGTCTGCGGCCCCGTGCCACTTCGGGAGCGTGTCAACCAGCCGGTCACAACTTTGGCGTTTGTCGATGGAGACCCGGCCACCCGCGAAAACGCATGGAGAAAGCTCGATTTGGGCGCGAAAAGCCTCGCTCAAACGAGTTCCCATGAGACGGAACCGGTCGCCCGGCGGATCGGCTAGTTACACCGCGCGAATGTCCATAGCGCCTTTGTGCTGCCACCCCCGCAGGCACGGCGGTTGGCTTTGGCCATCGCTTTGGTGTAAAGGGACTAGGACTATGCGCTGACGAGCAGGCTGAAACGCCGGCCGTTAACGTAGATAAGCGCTTCATTCATCTGGCAAAAATGAGCAGATGAAGTCGTTGTCAAGCATGCTAGATATCACACTGAAAAATCGAAGCCCATTATAAGGCCTCGAAACAGGCTTCCCGGTTCTGGAGGCTGCGGTTGTCCGGTGGGCGCGCGGAAACGCGACGGCCCCGAAGCCAGACGCAGCCCCGGACATGTAAAATTGGAATAGTGCCGTGACCGATTTTAGTAAGACACCGTTGCTCGATACCATCAAGACTCCGGAAGATCTCCGGAAGCTGAAGATCGAGCGGGTTCGTCAGGTTGCCGACGAGCTTCGTCAGGAAACCATCGATGCGGTGTCCACGACCGGCGGTCACTTCGGCGCCGGCCTCGGCGTCGTCGAACTGACCACCGCCCTCCACTACGTCTTCGATACGCCCCGCGACCGCATCATCTGGGACGTCGGGCATCAGGCCTATCCGCACAAGATCCTCACCGGTCGCCGTGACCGTATCCGCACCCTGCGCACCGCCGGTGGCCTGTCGGGCTTCACCAAGCGCAGCGAGAGCGAATACGATCCGTTCGGCGCCGCGCATTCCTCGACCTCCATCTCCGCCGGTCTCGGCATGGCCGTCGCGCGCGACCTCTCGGGTGGAAAGAACAACGTTATCGCCGTGATCGGTGACGGTTCGATGTCGGCAGGCATGGCTTACGAAGCCATGAACAACGCCGGCGCGATGAATTCCCGCCTCATTGTCATCCTCAATGACAACGACATGTCGATCGCGCCGCCGGTCGGCGCCATGTCGGCCTATTTGTCGCGCATGTATTCGGGCAAGACCTATCGCGGGCTGCGCGATGCCGCCAAACAGCTCGGTAAACATTTGCCGAAGCTGATTGCCGACCGTGCCGAGCGCGTCGAAGAATATTCGCGCGGCTTCATGGTCAATGGCGGCACGCTGTTCGAAGAACTCGGCTTCTATTATGTCGGCCCGATCGACGGCCACAACCTCGATCACCTGCTGCCCGTGCTGCAGAACGTCCGCGATATGGAGACCGGCCCGATCCTGCTCCACGTCGTAACCCAGAAGGGCAAGGGCTACGGTCCGGCCGAAGCCGCTGCTGACAAATATCATGCGGTCGTCAAATTCGACGTCGCGACCGGCACCCAGTCGAAATCCAAACCGAACGCGCCTGCCTATCAGAACGTGTTCGGCCAGAGCCTCGTCAAGGAAGCCGAAAAAGACGACAAGATCGTCGCCATCACCGCGGCCATGCCATCGGGTACAGGCGTCGACATCTTCAACAAGGCGTTCCCGAACCGCACCTTCGACGTCGGCATCGCGGAACAGCACGCGGTGACCTTTGCGGCTGGCCTCGCCACCGAAGGCTACAAGCCGTTCTGCGCCATCTACTCGACCTTCCTGCAGCGCGGCTATGACCAGATTGTCCATGACGTCGCGATCCAGAATCTGCCGGTGCGTTTCGCCATTGACCGTGCCGGACTGGTCGGTGCGGATGGTGCGACCCATGCGGGTTCGTTCGACAATGCCTATCTCGGCTGTCTGCCGAACATGGTCATCATGGCTGCGTCCGACGAAGCCGAACTGGTGCACATGGTTGCCACGCAGGTCGCCATCAACGACGGGCCGAGCGCCCTGCGCTATCCGCGCGGCGAAGGCCGCGGCGTCGAGATGCCGGAAGTCGGCATTCCCCTGGAAATCGGCAAGGGCCGCATCGTCCGCGAAGGCAGCAAGGTTGCTCTTCTGTCGTTCGGCACGCGCCTTGCCGAATGTGAGAAGGCCGCCGACGAACTCGCGGCCCACGGCCTGTCGACCACCATTGCCGACGCACGCTTCATGAAGCCGCTCGACACTGATATGATCCTCAAGCTCGCCCGCGATCACGAGATCCTTCTGACCGTCGAAGAAGGTTCGATTGGCGGATTCGGCTCGCATGTGATGCAGCTGCTCGCCGACAACGGCATGCTCGACGGCGGTCTGCGCATGCGTTCGCTGGTGCTGCCCGACGTCTTCCAGGATCACGACACGCCGGCAGCGATGTATGCCCAGGCGGGTCTGGACTCCAAGGGCATCGTCAAGAAAGTGTTCGAGACCCTCGGCAAGGATTTCAAGGCCGAGACCGTCAAGCTCGCTTGATCCGTCGTTGAACGCGACATCGCGTTTGCAATTGCGAAGAGAATACGACGAGGCAATTCGGCAGGAACCGCCGGATTGCCTCGTTCTCGTCTGAATTGGCTCGTCAATGTCGGCGCGGCTCACCATGAGACGGGGACTTCATGAATATCTATCTCGCAGGCCCCGACGTGTTCCTGCCCAATGCCGCCGAGATCGGCCGGCAGAAGGTCGCGCTCTGCAAGCGCCACGGCGCCCGCGGTTTCTTCCCGCTCGATAACGCCATCGACATCAACGCTAGCGACGCCTCACGCCAGATCTTTCATGGCAACGAAGCAATGATGAACCACTGCGACATCATCATCGCTAATCTCACGCCGTTTCGCGGCCCCAGCGCCGATGCGGGCACCGTGTTCGAGCTCGGTTACATGGCTGGCCACGGCAAGCTCTGCTTCGGCTACTGCAACGACCCGACCCTCTATCTCGACCGCGTGCGCCGCATGACAGAGGTCACCGATCGGGACGGACATCTGGTGGATGCGGATGGGCTCACCGTCGAGAATTTCGGCCTCGCCGACAATCTGATGATGATCCACGCGCTCGATCTCTACGGCGCTCCCATGATCGTCCCCCGCGAAGCACCCAATGATCTTTGGCAAGATCTGACGAGCTTCGAAGCCTGTTTGAAACTTGCTGCATCATACTGACCATGACGAAATCTCAGAACACTGCGACTGCACCGCGCAAACGCGCCGATACGCTTCTCGTCGAACGCGGAATTTTCGAAAGCCGTGCACGCGCACAAGCCGCGATTGAAGCAGGTCTTGTGAAGGCCAACGGCAAAGCGGTCGCTAAAGCGTCAGAACCGCTGCTGCTCGACGCCGCGATCGAGGCTGAACCGGCGCACCCCTGGGTCTCACGCGGCGGGGTCAAGCTCGCAGGTGCACTCGAGCAATACCCGATCGAGATCGAGGATCACGTCTGTCTCGACGTCGGCGCCTCCACCGGCGGCTTTACCGAAGTGCTGCTCGCCAACGGCGCCAGCATGGTGTTCTCGATCGATGTCGGGCATAGCCAGCTCCATCCATCGCTGCATGGCCATCCGAAAATCATTTCGATGGAAGAAACGGATATCCGCAGCTATGAGAACAAGCGTCTGCCGGCCCGCCCGGATGTGGTCGTGATCGATGTCAGCTTCATTTCGCTGAAGGCCGTGCTGCCTGTCGCACTCTCGCTCGCGGCGGCACCGATGAGCCTGCTGGCGCTGATCAAGCCGCAATTCGAGGCCGACCGGAAGCAATCCAAGCGCGGCATCATCAAGAACGCCGCCGTGCATCAGGCCATCTGCGACGACATCACGGATTTTGCCAGGACGCTTGGCTGCACCGATATCGAGGTCTTCCCGTCGTCGATCACCGGCGGTGACGGCAATATCGAATTCTTCATGGGTGCCCGGCGTGGTTGAACGCCTCACCATCGATCATGTCGGCCAGCGCGGCGACGGCGTCAGCCTCGCAGGCGGCGCGCCGCTGTTCGTGCCCTACACGCTGGCGCATGAGATCGTCGAGACGGAACGCGACGACGAGCATCCAGAGCGTCGACGATTGCTGCAGATCGACACCGCCAGCCCGGAACGGATCGACCCGTTCTGCACCTATTTCACGCGCTGTGGCGGCTGCGCCATCCAGCACTGGCAGCCCGATCCCTATCAGGCCTGGAAGCGCCAGATCGTGATCGACACGCTGGCGCAAGCGAAGATCACCTGCCCGGTCGATCCGATCGTCGATGCCCATGGCGCAGGCCGTCGCCGCGTCACGCTACATGCCCGGCGTGGCAGTGATGGCGAGCTGCGTGTCGGTTTTGCGGCATCGGCCAGCCACGCCATCATCGCCATCGACGCGTGTCCGATCCTGGATCCTGCACTGGATGGCGCGCTCGACGCCGCGCGCGCGCTGGCCGAGGTGTTGAAGCCGGTCAGCAAGCCACTGGACATTCAGGTGACAGCGGCGAGTAACGGGCTCGATATCGACGTCCGCGGCACCGGGCCATTGCCGACCGCAATCATCACATCGCTGTCGCGCATTGCCGAAGCGCACAAACTGGCACGGCTCACACGTCATGGCGAACTCGTGCTGATGCGCGTACCGCCTGTCGTGACGATGGGCAGCGCACAGGTCACATTACCGCCAGGCTCATTCCTGCAGGCCACGGCGGCCGGTGAAGAGACATTGGCGGCGCTTGTGCTGCAGCTCTGCAAAGGCGCGAAAAATATCGCGGATCTCTTCTGCGGTATCGGCCCCTTCGCGCTTCGGCTTGCATCCAAATCGAAGGTCACCGCCCTCGACAGCGACAGTGGCGCGATTACATCGCTGCAACAGGCCATCAAGGACACCAAGGGCCTGAAGCCGATCAAGGCCGAGACCCGCGACCTGTTTCGCCGTCCGCTGGTGCCGCAGGAATTGCGCGACTTCGACGCTGTCGTGTTCGATCCGCCGCGTCAGGGCGCACAGGCACAAGTCGAACGGCTTGCGACGAGCAAGATCCCCGTCGTCGTCGCCGTGTCGTGCAACGTCCAGACCTTCGCACGCGATGCAAAGATCCTGATTGATGGCGGCTACAAGATCGACAGCGTTACGCCTGTCGACCAGTTCCGACATACGCCGCATATCGAATTGGTGGCCCGCTTCAAACGCTAGTTGTCTTTTCGCGTTGCTTGCGCTGGAGTGCGCCCACGCTGCCGCACAAGTGCAGCATGGAGGCGACGTGACACCCATCGAGTCCTACATTCTTCCGGCCGGAATTCGCTCGCGCTTTGTCGAGGACATCAACGGTCTGCGCGTCCATGTGCTGGAGGCCGGCTTCGAAACCAAGGGCCGGCCCTGCATCCTGCTGGTGCACGGCTTTCCCGAACTGGCATTCAGCTGGCGCAAGGTGATGCCGCAGCTCGCCGCGGCTGGCTATCACGTGATTACGCCGGACCAGCGTGGCTATGGCCGGACCATCGGCTGGAGCGCGGACTATGATGGCGATCTGCGTCCCTTCAATCTACTCAACCTCGTGCGCGATGCAGTCGGCCTCGTCGCAGCCTTCGGCTATCGCCATGTCGATGCGGTGGTCGGACACGACTATGGCAGCTCGGTCGCAGCCTGGTGTGCGCTGGTGCGGCCGGACATCTTCAGGTCCGTAGTGCTGATGAGCGCGCCCTTTGCCGGGCCTCCGCCGCTGCCGTTCGGCACCGCCGATCAGCCGGCCCCGCCAAAGGCCGAAGACCCCGTGCATCGCGATCTCGCGGCACTGCCGCGGCCGCGTATCCACTATCAGTGGTACTACGCGACGCGCGATGCCAACGCGCATATGCAGCACGCGCCGCAAGGCGTGCATGATTTCCTGCGCGCCTATTATCATCACAAGAGTGCGGACTGGCCGGGCAATACGCCTACTCCATTGCAAGGCTGGACCGCGAGCGAACTGGCGAAGCTGCCGACCTATTATGTGATGGACCGCGACCAGACCATGGCCGAGACCGTCGCCGCAGAGATGCCGACGCCTGAACAGATCGGATCGTGCAAATGGCTGCCGGACAATGAACTGGCCTTCTATGCCGGCGAATATGCCCGCACCGGCTTCCAGGGCGGATTGCAATGGTACCGCTGCAACACGACAGGCGCGTTCAATGCGAACTACGAGACCTTCGCCGGGCGCACCATCGACGTGCCCTCAGCTTTCATCTCAGGCAAGCAGGACTGGGGCATCTATCAGCGTCCGGGCGCCATCGAGGCCATGCAAAACAGCGCCTGCACGGATATGCGCGCGGTTCATCTGATCGACGGCGCAGGCCATTGGGTACAGCAGGAACAGCCGGATGAGGTCAGCCGATTGCTGCTCGAGTTCCTGAAAAACAACGGTCCACGCTCATAGTCTCTGCGATCAGGTCAAGCCAGCATCAGCCGGCTGGCCTCCTCCATGCTGACATCGCGCTCGCCCAGCAAATGCGTGACGATCGCCTTCTGCGTCTCAGTTTCCACCAGCGCAAACGGATCGGGTGCCATCAAGCGATGATCTATGACGAGGCGTGACAGCAGCAGGCGCCGCGCATCGCCGCGTCGTGCGTGGATGCGGTGCGCTTCCCAGGTGAGTGCCACGGCACTGGCCAAGTGATACAGCGAACTGGTCGCGCGGCGCGCATCGCCCTCATTGTCGGAACGTGCGGCAACCTCCCGCGCAAAGCCGATGGCCTTGTCTGCCAGACCGCGTAAGCGATCGCGCCATGCCTGTGGTACGCTCGGGGAATCGTCCAGCCGCGCATGCAGATCGGCCGCAAGCGCGGCTTCCGCGCCATGCCGCCCAACCGCGCGTGTCAGCGCATCCAGCGCGACGATATTGCCGGTGCCCTCCCAGATCGAGCCGAGATGCGCATCGCGCAGCAGGCGCGCGGTGGCGAATTCCTCGATGTAACCGACACCACCACGCATCTCCATCGCGTCGCCGCAGACCTTGCGCGCATCACGCGTCGCACGGAATTTCAGCGTCGGTGTCAGGATGCGTAGCAATGCCGCAGCATCCTGGCTGCCGGCTTCGGCCCGGTCCAGCGCATCCGCGGTGAGGAAGCTCATCGACAGCGCCTGCTCGGTCGCCAGCATGATCTTCATCAGTTGCCGCCGCGCCAGCGGCATGTCGATAATGCGCTGGCCGAACACAACGCGGCCACGCGCCACCGCCATCGCATCATGCCAGGCGCGGCGCATCAACGCCGTGGACTTCACGCCATTCGAGAGACGCGACGAATTCACCATCTCGGCCATCTGCACGAAGCCGCGATCGAGCTTGCCAACCGCATAGGCGATTGCGCCTTCCAGCTTGATCTCACCTGACGCCATCGACCGCGTGCCGAGCTTGTCCTTCAGACGCACGATCCGGTAGTGATTGGGCGTGCCGTCATCTAGCGTGCGCGGCATCAGGAACAGGCCGACGCCCTTGGTGCCGCCGACCGCGCCTTCCGGTCGCGCCAGTAGCATCACCATCTTTGCGTCGGCATTGGAGCAGAACCACTTCTCGCCGGTGAGACGCCAGTGATCGCCCTCCTGCACGGCTCGCGTCGTCAGTTTGCCGACGTCGGAGCCGCCTTCCTTCTCGGTCATGAACTGACCGCCCTGGGTCAGCTTGCTCATATCCGTCTGCGTCAGTCCGTCGAGATATTTCGCCTTCAACGCATCGTCGCCGTAATTCGACAGCAACTTGGCCGCCCCATCGGTGACGTTGATCGGGCAGCCCATGCCGAACTCGGCCTGATTGAACAGGAACGTGAAGGCGTGTTTAGCTGTCACCGGATAGGTCGAGGGCCAGCCCATGATCCCCTTGCGGTGCGACAGCGCATGGATCCCGAATTCGCCGAAGGCTGCGTTCTCAAGTTCGCGATAGGCCGGGTGATATTCCACCCACTGCACGTCCTGACCGAACTTGTCGCGCTGATGCAGCACGGGGCCATGCTTGTCGGCCATGCGCCCGGCTTCGTCGAGCGGCCCACCGACAAGATCGCCCAGCCGATCGAGATGCGGCTCGATATGATTGAACAGGTCCTCCGGCAGATGAATACGCAACAGATCGGTCAGTGCCGGATCGGCGCGGTAGAAATTCATGCCGGACGTATCGGGCGCGATCAGATTGGCGGCGAATTGCGCATGGGCGTTCATGACGGCCTCTTGTGTTTGGCAGTGGCGTTTCCATCTTCATCATGCGCCTGCCGCGCCAACGAATAAAGTGCCCCAGCCGGAGATTTGATCCATGGAAATTCCGCATTACGAAACCGCTTTGATCGTCGGTGTCGGTGAGGGCATCAGCGCATCGCTGGCGAGGCTGCTGTCCAAACAGGGCATCCGCGTCGCACTTGCCGCGCGCAATCCCGGCAAGCTGGATGCGCTGTGCCAGGAGACCGGCGCCAAGGCCTTTGCCTGCGACGCGACCCAGGCCGGAGATGTCGCCAAACTGTTTGCAGACGTCGAGCGCCAGATCGGCGCGCCCGATATCGTCGTCTACAACGCCAGCCAACGCGCCCGCGGGCCTTTCATCGAGCTCGCCCCTCCCGATGTTGCGCAGGCCATCGCTGTTAGCGCCTTCGGCGGATTTCTGGTCGCGCAACAGGCATTGCAGCGCATGTTGCCCAACAAGCACGGCGCCATCCTGTTCACCGGCGCCTCGGCCAGCATCAAGGGCTTCGCGCAGTCTGCACCCTTCGCAATGGGGAAGTTCGCGCTGCGCGGCATGGCACAATCGCTGGCCCGCGAATTCGCACCGCAGGGCATTCACATCGCCCACTTTGTCATCGATGGCGGTATTCGCAGCTCCGTGCGCGTCGAGCCTGCGGATCGACCGGATTCGATGCTCGACCCCGATGCTATCGCCGCGAATTACTGGAACGTGCTACAGCAGCCCCGCAGCGCATGGAGTTCGGAACTGGAAATCCGTCCATGGGTCGAAAAATTCTGACGCGAGAACGGGGCGAGACACATGAGTGAAGCCGTAAAGGTCATCGACACCGGCACCAGCGAGCTGCTGTGTGAGATCCGCGAACGCGTGGCCGTCATCACGCTGAACCGGCCGGAGGCGCGCAACTCGCTGTCGGATCATCTCACGCCCGCATTGCGCACAATGATCCGCACCTGCGGCGAAAACCCCGATGTCGGCGCGCTACTGATTACCGGCGCCGGCACCGCCTTCTGCTCCGGTGGAGACGTGAAGGGCATGGGCGCGCATCGTAAGCAGGCCGTGCTGGAGATGTCATTCGACGAGCGCATCGCCGATCTGCAGGAGCGCCAGCGCCTGCTGACCGGCGCCCTCGTTGCCGTCCGCAAGCCGACCATTGCCGCGCTGCCCGGCCCGGCCGCGGGTGCAGGTCTTGCCATCGCCATGGCCTGCGATATCCGCATCGCCGCGCAATCGGCTTTCGTCTCGACAGGCTATCTGCGCGTCGGTCTCAGCGGCGACTATGGCATCGCCTGGTTGCTGACCCGCCTCGTCGGCACAGCCCGCGCGCGCGAGCTGATGTTCACCGCTGAAAAAGTCGATGCAAGCCGTGCCGAGACTATCGGGTTGTTCAACCGCGTGGTGCCGGACGACAGGCTGCAGGACGAGGCTTTCGCACTAGCACGCAACATGGCGCAAGGGCCGACACTGGCACTGCGCTACATGAAGGACAATCTCGACGAGGCACTGGCCTTCGATTTCGCGACGGCGCGAGATCACGAGGCAGAACGCCTGATCCGCACCACCATGACGGCAGATCATCGCGAAGCGGTGCAGGCCTTCATCGAGAAGCGCAAACCAAATTTCACAGGCAACTGAGACGCATCTAGGCCCTCGACTTTGCAGGAGCGGGAACCTTGGCGAAATCGACAAAGGCCCGCAATGCCGCCGGCAATTGTCGGCGGCTGGGATAATACATGAAGAAGCCGGGATAGGCCGGGCACCAGTCGGCGAGGACTCGCACAAGCTTTCGCCTGGCGATCAACTCCTCGACCTGACCTTCGAACACGTAAGCCAGCCCGGCTCCGTCCAGCGCTGCGTCGACCATCAGATCCTGATCGTTCAGTGTGAGCGCGCCCGCGACATCTATCTCGACCTCGATGCCGCCGCGTTCGAACTCCCAGCGATACAGTGCGCCACCCCAGAAGCGATAGCGGATACATGGCAGGTCTTTCAGACCGTGCGGCGTCTGCGGCGGCTTGTATTGCTTGAAGAAGCCGGGTGACGCAACGACGGCCGATCGCTGCCGTGGACCGATCGGCACCGCGATCATGTCCGCCGCAACAGTTTCGCCGAAGCGAATGCCCGCGTCGAATCCGGCGGAGACCATGTCGACGAGACCATCATTGACGGAAACCTCGACATGGATTTCCGGATAGGCTTTCAGGAATCGCGTGACAATCGGCAGCAGTACGAGCTGCGCCGATTGCCGGGCAGCGTTAAACCGCAACGTCCCCGCCGGCTTGCCGCGAAAATGATTGAGGTCCTCCAGCGCATCATCGATGTCCTGAAACGCCGGACTGACCCGCGCGAACAGCCGCTCGCCCGCCTCCGTCAGCGCGACACTGCGGGTGGTGCGATTGACCAGCCGGACATCAAGCCGCTCCTCAATGCCACGCAAGGCATGGCTCAGCGCCGAGGCAGAAACGCCCAGCTCAACGGCGGCATTACGAAAACTGCGATGCCGGGCAATCGCCAGAAAGGTCACGAGGTCGGCCGGGCCGATCAGGCTCATTGTTGAATCCAGCTCATGAACATATGGAATTTTTAGCGGATTATTTCAACTCTGGCGAGCCGCTAGTTTCCTCCCATCAGCCCGGCATTGACGCGGGGCCATTACGAAAGGGAGACCATCATGCGTGTCTGGTTCATCACAGGAGCGTCCCGCGGTTTCGGCGCCCTCATCGCGGCGGAAGCTTTGGCCCAGGGCGATGCCGTCGTTGCAACGGCCCGCGATCCCAACGCCGTCACCGCACGTCTCGGCACCCATGAGCGCCTGCTGGCGACGCGGCTCGATGTCACCAACGAGACCGAGGCCCATGAGGCCGCAGGTCAGGCCGTAAAGAAATTCGGCCGCATCGATGTGCTGGTCAACAATGCTGGCTATGGCCTACTCGGCGCGATCGAGGAAGCCAGTGCCAAGGAAGTCGAACGTCTCTATGCCACCAACGTGTTCGGCCTGCTCGGCGTCACCCGTGCCGTGCTGCCGCATATGCGCCGGCAGGGCTCGGGTCACATCATGAACATTTCATCCGTCGGCGGATATGCGGGCTTTCCGGGCTGGGGCGTCTATGGCTCGACCAAGTTCGCGGTCGAAGGCATCAGTGAGGCGCTGGCCGCCGAAGTCGCGCCGCTCGGCATCCATGTCACCGTGGTTGAGCCCGGCTTCTTCCGTACCGACTTTCTGGACGACAATTCGCTGGTACGAACCGCACTGGAGATCGGCGACTATCACACCACCGTCGGCAAGACTCGCGGCCATGCCGCCGACGCCAATCATGCGCAGCCCGGCGATCCCAGCAAGCTGGCAAAGGCCTTCATGCAGCTCGCGGCTGCCAAGACCCCTCCGGTCCGCTTGCCGCTCGGCAGCGACACGGTTGCGCGGATCGAGAGCAAGCATGCTTTTGTCGAGAAGGAACTGGCAGCGTGGCGCAAGGTAGCTACGTCAACCGACTTTACCAAACAGACAGCTTGATTCCGTCTTCGGGACGAGCACTTGCGACGAAGCAATCCGGAGCTAGAGAGAGGGAATTGGATTGCTTCGTCGCGTCGCTCTTGCCTTGGCGTGGCTAATCTTGCCGCGCTCAGGCAAGTGTCGGCTGCAGCGACTGCGCTGCAAGGCGCCATGTTGCGCAAGATGTTCGGGCCGGCGTCGTATCTATCTGCTTCTCGAACCGCATCTGCTTCCAGTCGCCCGGTGTCGGCGCGAATGTGAAGCCGGCCTTGCGCGCCAGCGCGAGCATCGCCTCATTGGAGCGCAATGTGTCGCCAAACAGAAAATCGGCGTCCAACGCCGCAGCGCGACACTCCAGATTGGACAGGAGCGCCGCGCCGACGCCCTGCCCTTGCATGGAGTCGGCAACAGACAGTCCCATCTCGAAACGGGATGTCAGTTCATCGAACGCATAACGGGCTTCACCGACAATCATCTCCGCGCCATCGCGCAAGATCGTTGCAACGACCGAAAAGCTGTCAGCTTCGCCGACATGAATGAACTTCTGGAGCTGCCCGGCCGGCAATTCACTGGCGGCACCCATGAAGCGATTATAGCGCGAACGCGTCGACAGGCCGCGAAAATAGCCCTGTAACGCTTCGGCATCCGCAACCTCGACAAAGCGCACCGTGACGGCTGTTCCGCTACGCAGCAACAACACGTCGGAATACTGGCCGAGATTATCGAGGTTGAGATGTTTCATCGCAGTCGCTCCCTGGTGTCCCTTGGGTGTCACGCCTGCCAGAATGGCTTGCCAGCCTCGGCCATCACGTCATTCACAGAGAAACCGGCATCGTGGATGTCGCGCTCGCTCCACTGCGCCAGTTCACGCCGTTGCTTCGCGCGCTCGCGCCAAACGTGGAACGTCTCGGCGATCGTCGCCAGGCTGAACGGAGCATGATGATTTGTCATCGATTCATGGGTGCAAGTAGACATTTTGCTCTCCTAAAGCTAAATTTAGGGCCTGAATATCGGCTTCATCCTCACATTGCACAAACGACATTGTGCACCGCGTCACATGACACAAATTCATGGGTCGCGAGAGCGATGAATCGCCAGGGAGAGAGCGCGGATGAGCACCCGGTTGCCGTCACTCAATGGGCTGCGCGCCTTCGAAGCCGCCGCACGCCATCTGAGCTTCACCAATGCGGCAAGCGAGCTGAACGTCACGCAGACGGCGATCAGCCACCAGATCAAGCGGCTGGAAGAGGAGCTTGGTCTCAAACTGTTCATTCGGCAGAACCGTGCGCTCGCACTCACCCCGCAAGGACACGATTACCTGCCGGGCGTTCGCGCCGCCTTCAACGACCTGCGTCTTGCCACCGACCGGCTCAAGCGCCGCGACAATGACCACGTGCTGACGGTGAGCACGCTCGCATCGATGGCATCGAAATGGCTCCTGCCGCGCATTTCGATGTTCCAGAAAGCCCATCCCGATATCGATGTGCGTATCACGACGTCGACCAGCATGGTCGATTTCAAAAGCGGCGATGTCGATGCTGCGATCCGCTACGGCCGCGGCCAGTGGCCGGGCTTGCGTGCGGACTGGCTCACCGCCGATCATCTGTTTCCCGTGTGCAGCCCCGCGCTCCTGACCGGCAAAAAGGCGCTGCGACTGCCGCAGGACCTTGCCGGCTATACGCTGCTGCATTCGAGCGGCGGCTATGACGATGACTGGCGGCTCTGGCTCACCGCCGCCGGACTGCCGGCCAATATTTCGAAGCAACCGGACCTGACCTTCGACATGATTTTCATGACGCTGCAGGCCGCTATCGATGGCCTCGGCGTCGCGATCGGCCGCACCACCTATGTAGAGGGCGACCTCGCCAAGGGCCGGCTGGTGATGCCGTTCGACATCAGCCTGCCCGCCGATGCCGGCTTCTATCTGGTGTCGCCCGAAGCCTCTTCCGACTCGCGAAAGCTGAAGGCCTTTCGCGACTGGCTGCTCTCGCAGGTCCCGCCGGAGCGCGACCGTCCTGGCCGCTGATCGGCATTGTCGACATCACGTGTTCGCGAGCAGATCGCCATCCGAAACATGCTAGAAGTCTGGCCTGTTTCGGAATGGAGCTTGCGATGAATCGGACGACACTGGCCGCGGTTTTCACCCTTCTGGCGCTGGCGCCTGCGCTCGCACAGCAGGCGCCCACACCGCCGGCAGCACCGCCGCCGCCCGACTTCTCAAAAGTCGAGATCAAAACCACGGACCTCGGTGACGGCGTCTACATGCTCGAAGGCCAGGGCGGCAACATGACGCTGGCCACGGCCAAATCAGGCGCGATCCTCGTCGACAGCCAGTTTGCCCCGCTGCATGACAAGATCAAGGCGGCCATCGCCGCGGTGACACCGCAGCCGGTCAAGTATCTCGTCAACACGCATTTCCACGGCGACCACACCGGCGGCAATGAGGCCTTTGCCAACGAAGGCGCGACCATCGTGGCCAACGTCAAGGTCAGAACCCGCCTGAAAAAGGGCACCACGAATTTCCTGACCGGCGCGCAGAATCCGCCCTCCCCGAAGGCGGCGCTGCCGACCAACACTTACACACATCAGCTTAAACTCAGTCTGCCCGGCCGCATCGCCGAACTGCGCCATCCCGACAACGCGCATACCGACGGCGACACCTATGTCTACTTCAAGAGTGCCAATGTCATTGCGACCGGTGATACATTCACCAATGGCCGCTATCCCAATATCGACCTTCTCAACGGCGGCAATATCAAGGGCATGATCGCAGCGACCGACGCCTATCTGAAACTGGCAAACGACAACACCAAGATCGTTCCCGGCCACGGTCCGCTCGCGAACAAGGCTGCGCTGGTCGACTATCGCACCATGCTGGTGACGGCGCGCGATCGCATGGCGAAGCTGATCAAGGAAGGCAAGACCGAGGACGAGGTTCTGGCGGCCAAGCCATTCGCCGATCTCGACGCCAAATGGGCGCCGAATGAGACCGCCAGCAAGAATTTCATTCGCGCTGTCTATGGATCACTGGCGAAGAAGCCGTGGATCAGGCCTTGGTCAAAACCTTGGGGGAAGAAGTCATGAGAGATCTCATCCCCCTCGCCGAGAAGATCGCCATTGAGCTGATCGCACGCAAGCAGACCATCGGCGTTGCCGAATCCTCGACCGGCGGTCTGATTTCTGCTGCACTGCTCGCGGTGCCCGGCGCCTCCGCCTATTTCATCGGCGGCGGCGTGATCTATACGCGCGATGCCAGGCGCGTGTTGATGGATATTTCCGATGATGCGTTTCGGGTACCCGGCATGCGCTCGTCTTCCGAGCCCTATGCACAACTGCTGGCGACGCAGATCCGCGAGCGCCTCGGATGCGACTGGGGTCTGTCCGAGACCGGCGCCACCGGCCCCTCCGGCAATCGTTATGGCGACGCCGCCGGCCATAGCTGCATGGCCGTCGCCGGCCCGCGAAACGAGGTCATGACGCTGGAGACGGGCAGCAGCGACCGGTCTGGCAACATGCACAGTTTCGCGCAGACGGCGCTGACGTTCCTGCTGAAGAATTTAGCGGGATAGGAAGGCGTCAGGCCGGCACTGCCGCTGCCGCCTGCTCCGCCAGAATACACCGCACCACACGATTATCGGCGAGTTCGACATTCGGCGGCGGCGCCTCGACGCAACGCGGCTGGGCGAATTTGCAGCGCGGCGCGAAGGAGCAATTCACCGGCGGCTTGTCCAGCGATGGCGGCGTGCCGGGAATAGTCTCCAATCGTGCGCCACGTTTGGCTCCATGCACGGTGGAGGCCAGCAGTCCCTGCGGATAGGGATGGACGGCCGAGCGTACGATCTGGCTCAGTGTACCCTGTTCGACGATCTGGCCCGCATACATCACCGCGACGCGGTCGCAGATCTCGATGGCCACGCCGATATCGTGCGTGACGAAGATGATCGACATGCCGAATTCGCGCTGCAGCTCGCGCAGCAGCAAGAGGATTTGAATCTGCACGGTGGCATCGAGCGCCGTGGTGGGCTCGTCCGCGAGCAGGATCTTGGGCTTGCAGGCCAGCGCCAGCGCGATCATCGCACGCTGCCGCATGCCGCCGGACATTTCATGCGGGTAGGCATCGAGCCGACGCTTGGCCGATGGAATGCGCACGACCTCAAGCATTTCGAGCGCGCGCTTCACACCCTCGGCCTGGCTCTTGCCCTCGTGACGCATCACGCTTTCGGCTATCTGCTGGCCAATCGTATAAACGGGGTCCAGCGCCAGCGCAGGCTCCTGGAAGATCATCGACACGGTCTGGCCACGAAATGCCGAGAGTTCGTCATCGTCGAGCGCCAGCACGTCCTTGCCGAGCACGTTGACCGTGCCGGTGATCTGAGTACGCTTTTTGGGTAGCAGTCGCATCAGCGCGCGCAAAGTGACGCTCTTGCCTGACCCGGACTCGCCGAGCAGGCCAAGCACCTCGCCTTCGCCGAGCGTGAGATTGAGATCGTTTACCGCATAGACGGTGCGTTCGCCGCCGAACCGGACGTTGAGATTGCGAACCTCGACAAGATTGCTCATGCCAACTCCGGGCACTGTTTGTGGAAATCCGTGGCGCGCTGGAAGGCGGCACCGATGGTCAGCAGCGTCGCTTCATCGAACGGCCGACCAATCAGCTGCATGCCGACCGGAAGTTTCGACTTGGTGAAACCCGCCGGGATCGAGAGACCGGGCAGACCGAGATAGTTGATCGGGCGCGTGAAGCGCGTCAGGCGCTGGATCATCGCTTCAGCACCCGAGCTGTTGCCGACATCGGTCTCGGCAATGGTCGGAGCCGCGCCGGGCGAGACCGGAGCGAGCACCGCGTCAGTTCCGGTCACCGCAGCGAGATAGGCCGCAAGCGCAGGACCGCGCCAGCGCAGCGCCTCGATATAGGATACGCCGGTGATCGCGAGACCGTTCTGCAACCGCATCAGCACCTGCGCGCCGTAGTCCTGCGGACGCTCGATCATCCAGCGCTTGTGCATTGCCGCGGCTTCCGTCGCGAGCACGAACTGGCAGGCTGCCGTGAGCTGACCCTGATTGGGCAGATCGACTTCAACGATCTTGATGCCTTCATCCTTTAGCGTCGCAATGGTGTTCTGCAGAATGGCAGCCGTGTCGGCGTCGAGATCGTCGACATAGAACGCCTTGGGAATGCCGACGGTCATGCCTTTGGCGGAGGCGCGCGTCGCCGCCATGTAGTCCGGCACGGGCCGCGTGCTGGTCGTGGGATCGAGCGGATCGGCGCCGGCCATCAGGCCTGTCAGCAGCGCGCAATCCTCGACGGTGCGGGCCAGCGGACCGACCGTGTCCAGCGATTGCGACAGCGGCATCGCACCGGCGCGGCTGACCAGCCCGACGGTCGTCTTCAGACCGGACACGCCGCAAAAGTGCGCCGGCAGGCGGATCGATCCACCGGTGTCGGAGCCGAGCGCCGCATAGGTCAGGCGCGCGGCAACAGCCGAGCCCGAGCCGGACGATGAACCGCCGGTGACGTGATCGACATGCCACGGGTTATGCACGGCGCCGTAATGTACATTGTGGCCGAGCGGGCCGTAGGCGAATTCGACCATCTGCAACGAACCGAGCCGCACCGTGCCGGCATCCTTCAGGCGCTGCAGCGAGGTCGCCGTCGTGGTCGCCACCCAGTCGCGGCGAATATGCGAGCCGCAGGTCACGACGTGACCCTCGTCGTAATACATGTCCTTATGCGCCAGCGGCACGCCGTGCAGCACGCCGCGGCTTTGCCCCTTGGCGAGCGCGGCATCTGCCGCATCGGCTGCCGCCAGTGCTGCATCGGCCTCGATCGACATATAGGCGTTGAGGCTCGGCTGCGATTTTATGGCGCGATCGAGGCACGACTGCGTGGCTTCGCGCGACGAAATCTTCTTCGTGGCGATGGCGTCGGCGACTTCCGTCAGCGACAGCAATGCGGGTTCGGTGACACTCATTTGGCAGCCTTCGTATTCTGAACGGCGAGGAAGGTCGCGGGCTCGAGATCGAACGGCAGAGTCCCCGCCACGACCGCGAAGCCTTCGAATGCCGGGCCGATCGAATTGGCGATGCGCTCGGCAACCTCGTCGGAGGCGGGAAGGCCGCTGACTTCGGTCAGCGCCTTGATCTGCTTGGCAGTCGGTTTGGTCATGTCAGTGCGCTCCTGCAGCAGGTGCCTTGCTGTGTCCCGAACCCGGGATCGCCATGTAACAGGCAGCCTGATGGCCGGTCACGGTGATTTCAGTCAGTTTCGGCGTCGCCTCCCCGCACATCGCTTCGGCAAAGGGGCAGCGCGTGTGAAAACGACAACCGGACGGTGGATCGATCGGGTTCGGCGGATCTCCGGTGATCGGCGGCGTCTCGGTACGGTTGTCGGGATCGGATGACGGCATCGCGGCGAGCAGCGCCCGCGTATAGGGATGCGCCGGCCCGTCCCAGACCTCGTCCACCGGACCGAGTTCAACCACTTCGCCAAGATACATCACCAGCACGCGGTCGGAGATATAGCGCACCACGTTGAGATCGTGGCTGATGAACAGATAGGTCAGGCCGAATTCGCGTTTGAGATCGACCAGCAGATTGAGCACCTGCGCCTCGACCGACTTGTCGAGTGCCGAAACGGCCTCATCAAGAATGACGAGACGCGGCGACAGCGCCAATGCACGCGCGATGTTGACACGCTGACGCTGGCCGCCAGAGACTTCATGCGGATAACGATTGGCGAAGGTTTCAGGTCGCAGACCGACCTTGCCGAGCAGCTCACGCGCCAGCAACCGCGCAGCCTTGTCGGCCATGCCATGCACCTTCGGTCCGAAGGCGATCGATTCCTCGATGGTCAGGCGCGGATTGAGGGAGGCATAGCTATCCTGAAACACCATCTGCATGCCGCGGCGCAGTTCGCGCAACGACAGTTCGCGCCCGACGGTGCGGCCGTCATAGATGATATCGCCGGAATTGCGCGGCATCAGATGCATCAGCAGCCGTGCCGTCGTCGACTTGCCGCAGCCGGACTCGCCGACGATGCCGACGGTTTCGCCCTTCGAGATGGCGAAGGACACATCGTCTACGGCGCGCACGGTCTTGCTAGGCGCAAACAAGCCGCCCCGCACCGGGAAGTGTTTGGTCAGGCTCACCACCTGCAACAACGGCTGTGCAACACCGCCAATGTCTTCCAGCGGTTCCAGCTTGTCGATCGGTTCTACAATATCACTCATGCCATCAGTTCCGGATATCCATGGCACTGCGCATGCCGTCGCTCAGCAGATTGAAACAGATCGACACGGCGAAGATCATCGCGCCTGGGAGTGCTGCCACCCATGGATTGACATAGATCGCGGTGCGCAGCGTGTTCAGCATCAGACCCCATTCCGGCTCCGGCGGCTTGGTGCCGAGGCCGAGGAACGACAGGCCGGCGGCGAGGATCATCGACACCGAGATCAAACCAGTCGCGTAGACGAAGATGGACCCCAGCACGTTGCCGAGCATGTGGACCCGCATGATGGTGAAAGCGTTCGCGCCGGAGGCACGCGCGGCTTCCACATAGTCCATGTTGCGTACGCCCGTGGTGACGCTCTCGGCCACGCGCGTGATCTGCGGCACGAACACGATGGTCAGCGAGACGATCGAATTGACGATGCCGGCGCCAAGCGCGCCGGAAATCGCGATGGCCAGCAGCACCGACGGGAACGCGTAGAACACGTCGACGGTGCGCATGATCGCAGTGTTGAGCTTGCCGCCGACATAGCCGGCCACAACGCCAAGACCTGTCCCGATGATGAAGGCCAGGATCACCGGCAGGATGCCGATCAACAGCGACAGACGGCCGCCATAGATCAGGCGCGCCAGCATGTCGCGGCCGAGTTCGTCGGTGCCGAGCGGATAATTGGGCGTACCGATCGCGCGCAGGCGACGGATCATCGAGCCCTGATAGGGGTCTGCGAGATGCAGATAGGGCGCAAAGATCGCCGCCAGGAAGATCAGCAGCAGAATGAACGCGCAGGCCATGCTGACCTTGTCGCGCACGATACGGCGGCCGACCGTGGCCCAGTAGCCGCGAGCCTTAGTTGCAGGCGCCGCCTGCAATGCGGTGTCTGTCATTGCGGTCATGAGAGGATATCCAGCATGGTCAGCTCCGCTTGATGCGCGGATCGATCGACGCCTGCGCGATGTCGACCAGAAGATTGAGGAACACGAAGAACAGCGCCAGCACCAGGATCGTGCCCTGCAGCAGCGGCAGGTCGCGTTGGAAGATCGCGGAATTCAGGAGCAAACCCGAACCGGGCCACGAGAACACGGTCTCGATCAGGATCGAGCCGCCGAGCATATAGCCGAGCTGCAGACCCATCACAGCCAACGCTGTCGGCGCAGCGTTCTTGATGACGTGACGAAACACCTTGGTTTCCTGCAGGCCCTTGGCACGTAATGCTTCGACGAAATCCTGCGACAGGATATCGCCGGTGAGCGCACGCACGGTGCGCGTCACGATGCCCATCGGAATGACCGATGTCGTGATCGCCGGCAGCACAAGATATTTGATGTGCTCCCAGTCCCAGGCCCATGAGCCTGAGCCGCCCGGCCCTGCGCCAACCGCAGGCAGCCAGTTGAGCTGCACCGAGAAGATGATGACCAGCACCATGCCGAGCCAGTAATGCGGCACGGACACGCCGGCAATGGCGATTGAGGTCGCCACCTTGTCGACCCAGGTATCGCGGAAATAGCCGGCGATCAGACCAAAGAACAGACCGAGCGTGAAACCGATGGCGGCGGCTGCGATGGCCAGCGTCACGGTGTTGCCGACGGCCTTCAGCACTTCCGCCAGAACGGGACGCCCGGTGGCGATGGAGCTGCCGAGATCACCATGCAGCGCGCGCCACAACCACAGGCCGAATTGCACCGGCAGCGGACGATCGAAGCCATAAGCGACACGCAGTTGCTGCGCCAGCTCCTGCGACGCGTCAGCGGGAAGAATGGCGACGAGAGGGTCGCCGGGCGTGATGTGCACCAGCAGGAAACACACCAGCGCGACGCTGGCGACGATGGGAATGACGTAGACAACACGTCGCGCGATGTAGACGAACACTGGTCACCTTCAGTTCTAGTTCAGAGAGCCGCCTCTGGCGACTTCGCCCCTCTCCTATGCAGGAGAGAGGCGAAGCATCGGCTTGACGTAATGACCGAGTTCTTACGGCGTGATCGACACCGGCGAGAAGTCGACGAACCAGCTCTTCGGCTGCACGAAGCCCTTGATCTTCGGGCTCAGCGCACGCGGACCGACGTCATGGGCCACGTAGAGGAAGGCTGCGTCGTCGACCGAAGCAGCGTGAAGCTCGGCCAGCGCCGCGTCACGTGCCGTCGCATCGAAGGTGGTGCGTGCCTTGGTCACCAGTTCATCGAACTTCGGATTGTTGATGAAGCCCCAATTGTTCGAGACCGGCGGCGCCATCGACGACTGCAGGAAGCGAACCAGTGCGAAGAACGGATCCATCGCCGCATAGGTAACGTTGGTGGCGTTGGAGCCGTTCGCCGAGGGATCCTTGACGCCGCGGCGCCAGTTGGTGAACAGCGTATTCCACTCGATGACATCGAGCTTGACGTCGAAGTAGCACTCCGCCAGCGCCTGCTGCAGATATTCGTTCATCGGCAGCGGCAGCATCTGGCCGGAGCCGGACGCCGAGGTCTGCGTCTTCACTTCAAGCTTCTTGCCCGGGCCGTAACCGGCTTCCTTCATCAACGCTTGTGCTGCCTTCAGATCATACTTGATCTCGAAACTCGGCTTGCCGCGCCAGGGGTGGCCGGGCTCGAAGGTGCCGGTCGCCGGCACCATCAGGCCGGCGAGCAAACCGTCCTTCAGGCCTTCGCGATCGATGCAGAGATTGGCCGCCTTGCGGACGCGGATGTCGTTCCACGGCGAGCCTTCGGCACGAGAGAACTGCCACGGCCAGACATGGGGCTGCTCGTTCTTCTCGATCTTGAAGCCACGCGCGGTAATTTCCTTGACCGCGTCGGGCGCCGGCGCCTCGACCCAGTCGACCTGGCCGGACAGCAGCGCCGCGGTACGGGCGTTGGCTTCCGGCATCGGCAACAGCACCATCTTGTCGGTCTTTGGAACGCGGTCCTTGTTCCAGTAGGCGTCGTTCTTCACCAGTTCGAGACGCTCGCGCGGCGTGAACTTCGACATCTTCCACGGGCCGGTGCCGGAGGCTTCGCGCGCGAAGGCCGCCCATGCGGCCTGCGACTTGGCCTTGGCATCGGCGCCTTCGGCCTTGTCGAACAGCGCCTGCCACTTGGTGGGGCTCGCCATAAAGAGGTTGGTGAGATTAATCGGCAGGAAGGAGTCCGGCTCTTTCGTGGTCAGTTCGACGGTCATGTCGTCGATCTTCTTCGCCGACACCAAGGTTGGCATACGCGAGGCGGTCACACCAACCTGGCTGGCGTCGAACTGGACTGCATCTTGTTTGAGCACCTTGTCCACATTCCAGACGACGGCATCCGCATTGAAGGCCGAACCATCGTGGAAAGTGACGCCGGGACGCAGCTTGAAGGTCCACTTCTTCTTGTCGGCGTCGTCCACCTTCCATTCAGTGGAGAGCGCCGGGATGACAACACTCGCCTTGGTCGCGGACGACAGATCCCAGCCGGTCAGGCCGTCATACATCGTGTTGCCGGTGAAACGATTGCCTTCGAAGCCCTGATCGGGCTGGCCAAGCGTGCGCGGAATATCGGCAGCGGTCATGCCGATGCGCAGCACCGTCTCGGCGCGCGCCACCTGTGGCAAGGTCAGGGCCGTGGCGAGCGTCAGCATCGTAATTGCTGCCGCGAGACGGCTCTTTGTCGGCTTTTCGATACGCATCGTAATCAGTCCCTCTTGGCTTTGGATGACACGTTGGCTTCCGCCAGTGTTGGTTTGTTCTAAACTGGCTAATTCTTATGCAACGCTTGTGCCAAGGCCTGCAACCTTGCACCGCAATGACTCAAACTGCGGCACTGCAGCACACCAGCACACACAAACCGTTCAAAATGCCCAATCTGGCATCAGGATTGCAGGTATCTGGCAGACAATATCCCACCATACGGAGTCTGGTTTATGCGCGTTCGAAGCTCGTTGTTTGTTGCGGCCATCGCCGCCGTCATAGGGGCAGCCGCACCGGCGCAAGCCGAAACGGTCGTGCGCTATGGCATCTCCATGGCGGACGTGCCGTTGACCACCGGTCAGCCTGACCGCGGCGCCGGCGGCTATCAGTTCACCGGCTATACGATCTACGATCCGCTGGTGGCCTGGGAGATGGATGTCGCCGATCGCCCGGGCAAACTCATTCCCGGCCTCGCCACCGAATGGAAGGTCGATGACACCGACAAGACCAAGTGGCGCTTCACTTTGCGCAAGGGCGTCAAGTTTCACGACGGCAGCGACTTCAACGCCGATGCGGTGATCTGGAATCTCGACAAGGTGCTGAACGAGAAGGCGCCGCAATTCGACAAGCGCCAGAGCGCACAGGTAAAGACCCGCCTGCCCTCGGTCGCGAGCTACGCCAAGATCGATGATGGCACCGTCGAGATCACCACCAAGAACGTCGACTCCTTCTTCCCCTATCAGATGCTGTGGTTCCTGGTCTCCAGCCCGGCGCAGTATGAGAAGGTCGGCAAGGACTGGGACAAGTTTGCGTCGCAGCCCTCGGGCACCGGCCCGTTCAAGCTCACCAAGCTCGTTCCGCGCGAGCTCGCCGAACTCAGCAAGAATCCCGACTACTGGGACAAGAAGCGTATTCCGAAAGCCGACAAGCTCGTGCTCGTCCCGATGCCGGAAGCCCTCACCCGCACCAATGCGCTGCTCGCCGGTCAGGTCGACCTGATCGAGACCCCTGCTCCCGATGCCGTACCGCAGCTCAAGGGCGCCGGCATGAAGATCGTCGACAACGTCACACCGCATGTCTGGAATTATCATCTCAGCGTGCTGCCGGGTTCGCCCTGGACCGACGTCCGTCTGCGCAAGGCGCTGAACCTTGCCATCGATCGCGATGCTGTAGTGGCGCTGATGAACGGTCTCGCCAAGCCCGCGATCGGTCAGGTCGATCCCTCGAGCCCGTGGTTCGGCAAGCCCAGCTTCAAGATCAAGTACGATCTCGCCGAAGCCAAGAGACTGGTGAAGGAAGCCGGCTATGGTCCGGACAAGCCGCTGAAGGCAACCTTCATCATCGCCAATGGCGGCACCGGTCAGATGTTGTCGCTGCCGATCAACGAATTCCTGCAGCAGAGCTTCAAGGAAATCGGCGTCGAGGTTGAGTTCAAGGTCGTCGAACTGGAAGTCCTCTACACCGCGTGGCGCAAGGGTGCGGCCGACGACAGCATGAAGGGCATCACGTCCAACAACATCGCTTACGTGACCTCGGATCCTCTCTACGCCATCGTGCGCTTCTTCCACTCCGGCCAGATCGCACCGGTCGGCGTGAACTGGGGCGGCTACAAGAACCCGAAGGTCGACGCGCTGATCGACGAAGCCAAGAACACCTTCGATCCGAAGAAGCAGGACGAATTGCTCGCCGAAGCCCATGCGCAGATCGTCGACGATGCCGTGCTGGTCTGGGTCGTCCACGACACCAACCCGCATGCGCTGTCGCCGAAGGTGAAGAAGTTTGTGCAGGCCCAGCACTGGTTCCAGGACCTGACCACGATCGGTCTCGACTAGGCTTCGGCGCAGCCGCCGATTGCACCATCAAGGCGCCGCCGGGCAACCGGCGGCGCTTTTTTCTCGCCATGCATGCCGTCGCGGAACGCGGATATCTACCGTAGCCTGACGATCGCGCCTTCGTTGCCTGCTAATTCCAGCGCGCCCGAAACATTCTCGCCATGGCGATCCAGTCCCGTCGCCAGCAATATTTCTCCGCCTCCCACGTGCAATGACGCGGGCTCTCCGCTGAGGTTGAGGGCGATCAACACCATCTGCCCGTCATAGACGCGCCGATAGGCCAGCACATCGCCCGCAGCGTCCACAGGCTCATAGCCGCCGAACACCAGTTCAGGCATGTGCTTGCGCAAGTCGATCAGCTTCACATAGAGGCTGAGAATCGAATGGGGATCGGCCGCGAGAGCAGCCGCATTCTGATGCAGATAGTCCGTGTCCAGCGGCAGCCAGGGTACGCCCGTCGTGAAGCCCGCGTGCTCCGTGGCACCCCATTGCATCGGCGTGCGGCACCCGTCGCGGCCAAGACCGATCCCTGGCACGTTCTTTTCGAACGGATCCTGAACCTGATCTGGTGCAATGGGCACCTGCTTCATGCCGATCTCGTCGCCATAATACAGCGTCGGCGTCCCGCGCAGTGTCAGCAACAACATCGCAGCGACGCGCGCCTGAGCCATGCCAACCCGGCTGGCGACACGCGGCCGGTCGTGATTGCCGAGCACCCAGTTCGGCCAGGCGCCGAGCGGCAGTGCAGCTTCGTAGCGCGCGATCAATTCGCCGATGGCGAAAGCATTCCACGGCGCGGAGAGCAGCGCGAAATTGAACGGCAGATGCGCGCCCGACAGGTCACTGCCGTAATAGGCGACCAGCCGATCGACCGGGAGATAGATCTCACCGATCAGCACGCGATCGTCGAATTCATCGACGACGCGGCGCATTTCGGCGACCACATCCAGCGTCTCCGGACGATCGGTCGAGTAAAGCGGCAGAAAAGCCTCGTGGGGCGGGCGCCCAGCCGTGAAATTCGGATTTGTCGGATTATCGCGAAATTCTTCATCCTTGATCAGATGCCAGATCACATCGACGCGGAAGCCGTCGACACCACGACGCATCCAGAACCGCATCACTTCATAGATCGCGTTGCGAACAGCAGGATTGCGCCAGTTCAGGTCCGGCTGTTTGTCGAGAAAGGCGTGGTAGTAATATTGCTGGGTGGCCTCGTCATATTGCCAGGAACTGCCGCCAAATTCGGACATCCAGTTGGTCGGCGCGCTGCCGTCCGGCTTAGGATCGTGCCAGATATACCAATCGCGTTTGGGATTATCTTGCGACGATCGGCTCTCGATAAACCACGGATGCTGATCCGAGGTGTGGTTCGGCACCAGATCGAGGATGATCTTCAAACCATGATCGTGAGCCGCCGCCACCAGCGCGTCGAAGTCGGCCGATGTGCCGAAGATCGGATCGATGCCGATATAGTCTGATATGTCATAGCCGAAGTCTGCCATCGGGGACGGGAAGATCGGCGACAGCCAGATCGCATCGATCCCAAGCTGCCGCAGATAGGGAAGCCGGCCGACGATGCCCGCGAGATCGCCGATACCGTCTCCGTTGGAGTCCTGAAACGACCGCGGATAGATCTGATAGATGGTACCGGCCTGCCACCAGACTGTCGCTGCAGTTGCCATGGTCATGTCACTCAATGTTCTGAGGCTTCCATCACGCACGAAAAAACGGCCCTTCCGAGGAAGGGCCGCCTCTCGTTCGGCGCAATATTAGTAGCGTTCGATGACAGTACGACGTTCAACGCCGCCATCGTAATAGCCACGATCGCGGTCGCGGCTGCGCTTGATGATCACGGTCTCGTTGCGGTCACGGCGGTCGCGGTAGTACCCGCGGTCATAGTCGTCGCGATAGCGGTCGCGGCCGACAGCGCCGACCGTCACGCCTCCGGGACCGACGCCAACGCCGATGTCCTGGGCCTTGGCTGGAATTGCGCTGCTGATGCCCGCCGCAGCAACGGCGATGATGGCAAGATGCTTAATCATGACGTGCTCCTCGTGTGTGAACCATGAGGTAGCAATCCCGCGCTGCAGGGTTAGTTCCGAGAACATGACAAAACGATCATGCGTAACGCGCGCAAAGGCCCGGAACCAGTCGAGGTTTTGCCGACCGTGAACTAGCCGGGCGGTATAATTGCGTTGCTGGGCATTGGCCGGTCGGTGATCTGCTGCCCGAACAGGCTGCCAACCAGCTCAACCATCACCCGCGCCGTTCGCCCGCGCTCGTCCAAAAACGGATTGAGCTCGACGACATCCAGCGAGCACATCAGGCCTGAGTCGTGCAGCAATTCCATGATGAGATGCGCTTCACGATAGGTCGCGCCGCCGGGCACCATGGTGCCAACGCCGGGCGCTGTCGCCGGATCGAGGAAGTCCACATCGAAGGACACATGCAACACGCCGTTGCGCGCCTTGACCCGCTCGATGACACGGCGGATCAGAACGCCGACACCGAACTCGTCGATCTGCCGCATGTCGGCAATGGCCACCTTGCGTGCGTGCACCAGCTCTTTCTCGAGCTTGTCGATGGAGCGGATGCCGAACAGATCGAGATTGTCAGGCTTGATCGAGGCCCGAGGCTCCGCACCGAGCAGACCGTCGAGGCCGGACTCGCCGCACAGAAAGGCCGCGGACATGCCGTGCATGTTGCCGGTGATGGTGGTGTACGGCGTATTGTAATCTGCATGGGCATCGAGCCACAGCACGAATAGTTCGCGCCCCTGCTCGTGCCAGTGCCGCGCCACGCCATTGACCGATCCCATGGACAGGCTGTGATCACCGCCCACGAAGATCGGCAGCGCGCCCGATTTAGCAAGCGTGTAGGCGCGCGCGCTCAGCGCCTGGACCCATTTCTGGATATCGCGATAGTGCTTGGCATTCTCAGGCGGTGTGTCCTGCGCCGCATGACCGTCCAGCGGCACCAAATCACCGTGATCCTCCACCGCAAAGCCGAGCTCTTCCAGGAGAGCACCGAGCCCTGCGGTACGCATCGCCGCCGGCCCCATCAAAGTCCCGCGCTGCGAGGCCCCGACTTCGACCGGCGCGCCCAGCAATGCGATGCGTTTGTGATGGGAGACGTCGGTCATAAGCAAAACTCCGGGCTAGCGACCTTCGCAGGCCAAGATATATTCCGAAGCAACCTGATTGCATTGCAACGGAAATGCGGCGGCGCAGTTATCCAGCGCATTCATACCAGACAGTGGGGCAATCGTGACAAACAGAGTGGTCGAAGAAGGTCTTCCCTATCCCTTTGGCGCGCATTGGGACGGAAAGGGCACCAACTTCGCGCTCTTCTCGGCCAATGCCACCAAGGTCGAGGTCTGCCTGTTCGACGGCGACAAGGAAACGCGAATCGAGCTGCCGGAATATACCGACGAGGTCTTTCACGGCTACATCCCCGACGTCGGCCCCGGCACGTTCTATGGCTATCGCGTCCACGGTCCCTATGAGCCGGAAAAGGGCCATCGCTTCAATCCGAACAAGCTGCTGCTTGATCCCTATGCCCGCGCCCATGCCGGGCAGCTCGAATGGAATCCGGCCGTATTCGGCTACAAGATGGAAACTGGCGACGACACCACCTTCGACGAGCGCGACTCCGCGCCGTTCATGCCGAAATGCGTGATCGTCGATCGCGACTTCGACTGGGCCGGTGAAGCCGGCCGGCAGCCCGTGCCATGGGACCAGACCATCATCTACGAGACCCACGTCAAGGGCTTCACCAAGCTGCATCCCGACGTGCCGGAAAAACTGCGCGGCACCTATGCCGGCTTCGGCAGCAAGCCTGTGGTGGATTATCTCTGCGGCCTCGGCATCACCTCGGTCGAGCTGTTGCCGGTCCATACCTTCATCAATGACGATTATCTACTGAACAAGAAGCTGGTGAATTACTGGGGCTATAATTCCATCGGCTTCTTCGCGCCCGACCCGCGCTACGCCTCAGACGTGCCGAACTCGCTGCGCGAGTTCAAGGAGATGGTGTCAGCGCTGCATGCCGGCGGGCTCGAGGTCATCCTCGACGTGGTCTATAACCACACCGCCGAAGGCAACGAGCTTGGCCCGACCCTGTCCTTCAAGGGCATCGACAATGCCAGCTATTACCGGCTGATGCCCGACAAGCCGCGCTACTACATCAACGACACCGGCACCGGCAACACAGTCAACCTGTCCAATGCCCGCGTCATCCAGATGGTGGCGGACAGCCTGCGCTACTGGGTGCGGGAGATGCATATCGACGGCTTCCGCTTCGATCTCGGCACCATTCTCGCGCGCGAAGTCTACGGCTTCACCGAACAAAGCGGCTTTCTGAAAGCCGTCGATCAGGATCCGTTGCTGACAACAGTGAAGCTGATCGCCGAACCATGGGATATCGGCCCCGGCGGTTATCAGGTCGGCGGGTTTCCGCCCGGCTGGGCGGAATGGAACGACAAGTTTCGCGATACCACGCGTAACTTCTGGCGCGGCAAAGCGCCGGTCTCGGCACTGGCACCGCGTCTCGTCGCGTCCGGCGACATGTTCAACCATCAGGGTCGCCGCGCCTGGGCCAGCATCAATTTCGTCACCGCGCACGATGGCTTCACGCTGAACGACTGGGCGAGCTACAACGAGAAGCATAACGAGGCCAATGGCGAGGACGGCAAAGACGGCTCGTCCAACAACGCCTCATGGAATTGCGGCGTCGAGGGTCCGACCGACGACAAGACTATCATCGCCCTGCGCGAGCGACAGAAGCGCAATATGCTGGCGACGCTGCTGTTCTCTCAAGGCACCCCAATGCTGCTCGGCGGCGACGAATTCGGCCGCACGCAAAACGGCAACAACAATGCCTATTGCCAGGACAGCGAGATTTCCTGGTTCAACTGGAGCCTCACGACTGAGGGCAAGGATCTTCTCGCTTACACCAAGCGGTTGATCAAGCTGCTTGGCGGCTGCTCGGTCCTGCGCCGCAGCCGCTTCCTGACCGGCGAACACGATCCCGATCTCGACGTCCGCGACGTGACCTGGATCAACGCCAATGGCGGCCCGATGGAAGACGCGCATTGGAAAGAGGGCAATATGAAATGCTTCGGCATGTTGCTGGACGGCCGCGCGCAGAAGACCGGCATCCATAAGCCGGCCGACGATGAGACCATGCTGATCATCCTCAACAGCTTCGACGGATTGGTAGACTTCACCATGCCGGAAGCCACGGGCGGAACCGGATGGGAACTGCTGGTGGATACCAATATTCCCGACGCCGACCTTCCCGATGCCAATGAAGAAGATTTCCCGTTCGGCCACATTTACCAGGTCACAGGCCGGTCACTTCTTTTATTATCATTGAAGAAATAGCTTATGGCGCAGCGGGGTCGGCGCGACCTCGCTGCCCACATTTTCCGCACATTCCTGTCACTGAACCTCGGAACGATGTTTGGTGACTACACTTGTCTGGCAACGATGAATTCCTGATTTGCCGAGCTAGTGGAGACGTAAAAGTGAAGATTCGCGCGGGCTACGACATCGCTTTCCAGTGTTTGCAGGAAACACCCATGATCCTGATGCTCAGCATCCATCCTTCGCGCGCGAAGGATCTGCAGAGCCCGCACCGCATCCAGTTTTCCCACGACGTGCAGGCGCATGATTATCGCGACATGTTCGGCAATACCTGCACGCGCATCGTCGCGCCGCCTGGGCTGATCGAGATCAAGAATGACTTTCTGATTTCAGATAGCGGGCTGCCGGATGCGGCTCCGCTATCAGGGCCGCTGCAGCCGGTCGGCGAGCTACCTGACGATGTCATGGTCTTCCTGCTCGGCAGCCGCTATTGCGACACACAGAAGCTGTCCGATTTGGCATGGTCGCTGTTCGGCCATATCGAGGATGGCGCAGCGCGCGTCCAGGCCATTGCCGATTACGTGCATCAGCGCATCGAGTTCGGCTATCACCATGCCCGCAACGATCGTACGGCTTTTGAAGGTCATGAAGAGCGTATCGGTGTGTGCCGCGACTTCGCCCATCTGGCCGTCACGCTTTGCCGCTGCATGAACATTCCGGCACGCTATTGCACCGGCTATCTCGGCGACATCGGCGTGCCCATCGATCCTGCGCCGATGGACTTCAGCGCCTGGTTCGAAGTCTACCTCGGAAACAAGTGGTACACCTTCGATGCGCGTCACAATCATCCGCGCATCGGGCGCATCGTGATGGCCCGCGGTCGCGATGCCGCTGACGTGGCGATCTCCACCAATTTCGGCCCGACGCCGCTGGTGCGTTTTACGGTGATCACCGACGAGGTTTTTAGCGAAGCCACCCCCGCCCTCGCCCCGATGTCGATGGTGGCTTAGTCGTTTAAGAGGCCGTTAGTAATTGCAAAGCCACTCGTATCCGCGGGTGGCTTTGTTGTTTCAGGTCCTGACCGGACTGATCTTCCACGTCAGCGCCATGAGACCCGCCGTCATGGCACCCGAGATCACAGCGGCAATCGGCAGCACCAGTGCCAGCGCCGCCGTCGCAGCCCAGCCAATCGACGAGAAGGCTTCGGCGAAGGTCGCGATACGCGATGACGTCTGACGTCGCCTGAATTGGCTGCGCCGTGCCTGCACCCTGAACCAGAGTTGGATGGCTGTCGCAGAGGCTGCCGCCACGACAGTTGCCAATGCCGTCACCGCAGCCAGCCGCAGCGAGACGAGCGCCAGACCAGCAACCATTGGCGAGAACACCGCGGCGATGATCACCAGCACGACTTCGACCTTGGCCGTAATGATCGTGTTTGCCGGAAGCGGCGCGGTCGTCACCAGATCCGCGGCGTCCTCACCAGAGATTGTCAACCAAGCCAAGCCGCCGGCGAGTTGACCCGCGGCCATCACGATCACCGGTGCCAGCACGATGAAGGCGCCTGCCCCCTCGCCGAAGCTGCGCCACAGCATCAGGGCCGGCGGCAGCAGATACAGCAATTGCATCAGGGTTTGCGAGACCAGCCACGGGTCCCGCCACAACAGGATAAACTCCTTGCGCCGCAAGGCCTTGCGCCGGGATCCCGTCCGGAACGGTCTTGCGACTTTCTTGCGACGAACTTGCGCCAATGGTGCGGCACTGGCCACGTAATCGCTGAATCGCGGCGAGAAAATCGCCATCGTCAGCCCGAGCAAGATCAACCCGGCTGCCAGCAGCGGAACCAGTGCTGCGATATCGCCGAGCATCGCGCGCGCGGGCCACCACGCGACGCTGTTCGCTTCAGGCGCAAAGGCGGCTGCGGCATCGGAGGTGAGCACGGCGAAGCGCGACAGTGTGCCGTAAGAGAGAATCGCCGCGACCTGCAATGCGATAACGAAACCTGCGCCCGTCACGGCCGAAATGATTTGCGCAACCAGCCGCGTCTTGGCGGGGCCGCAGAGCTGAAACAGTCCG
Organism: Tardiphaga sp. 813_E8_N1_3; assembly: GCF_051811025.1. Classification (NCBI taxonomy): domain Bacteria; kingdom Pseudomonadati; phylum Pseudomonadota; class Alphaproteobacteria; order Hyphomicrobiales; family Nitrobacteraceae; genus Tardiphaga; species Tardiphaga sp. 813_E8_N1_3. Next base: position 795,514 of record NZ_JBPWQE010000001.1, on the reverse strand, counting down.
ACGGTGATGGCGATGGCGCATGCGGATGCCGACAGGCCCATGGCAATGACGACGGCATAGGCGGAGAACCAGCGCGCACCGCCTCCGATCACCAGTACATTGACGAAAGGCGTCGCCAGCAACATCGCCATCACGGTTACCGTCAATGCGATGGCCGCGATGCGGACGGAGAAGAGGTTGGTGAGCGGCGCGGGTGACGACATGATGAGATCGAGATCGGCGCGCGCATAGAATACACGGGTGACGGACTCAATCGCCTGCGACAGAACGAGAGCCCAGGCGAGAAAGATACTGGCAGTGACGACAATGGCCGTCGATTGATCGAGCGGCGTCTGCACATCTGCGAAACGGCCGACCACCGCATAGGCCGGCAGATGCAGGAAGATCACGAAGACAATCAGCAGAAGCGAAACGCTGCGTGGACGCCAGCGACGGCCCGCCGTGAGCATGCCCAGCATTTCGCGCCATGCCAGCCGGACTTCATGGCCGGCAAACCACATCACGCTGGCGGATGGCGTCATGCGGCAACCGGCGCGCTGTCCACCAGCGCCACGAACATGTCTTCGAGGCTGGTGTCACCCTGCCCGTTCTGCTGACGCAACTCGGCAAGCGTCCCTTCGGCGATCAGCCTGCCTGCGGCGATCACGCCGATCCGGTCCGCCATGCGTTCGGCGACTTCAAGAATATGCGTGGTCATAATCACGGTGCAGCCGGAGCGCACGCGATCCTGCAATAGACCCTTGACGTGACGCGCCGACACGGCATCGAGCCCGGTCAGAGGTTCGTCGAGAATGATCAGCCGCGGCTCATGCACCAGCGCACCAGCCAGTGCCACCTTCTGACGCATACCCTTAGAGAAGCCTTCGCATCGCTCATGAAGATGCGGACCGAGACCTAGCGATGCCAACAATCCATGCGACGTGCGCTCTGCCGTTTCAGCATCGCAGCCCCATAGACCGGCAACGAATTCGAGATATTCGAGCGGCGTCAGCTTGTCATAGATCATCGGCTCGTCGGATACCCAGGCCATGATCTGTTTCGCTGCCACGGGATCGGCCAGCGCATCGATGCCAAGCACCGAGACCGATCCTGCGTCGGGACGTAGCAATCCCGCGACCATGCGCAATGTCGTCGTCTTGCCGGCGCCATTGGGACCCAGCAGCGCATAGAACTCGCCAGCACGCACCGTGAGATCGAGTCCATCGACGGCAGGCCGATCGAAACGTTTCGTTAACCCTCGCAATTCTAGGGCAGCGTGTGTTGCGGTCATGACAGATGATCTGCGCGTTAAGTTGCATAGCAACATGGATGGAAGTTATTTCAGGGCAGTGAATCCGATGACGTGACTACGCCGCCTCACGCGCCCGGTGGCATCTATGTGCGCATCGGGATTGATAACCCCATCAATCCCCCACCCACGCATGTGCGTTTGTGATCTCTTATGCCGGCAATTTAACTAGACCGGACGGGAACAATACAACCCTGAATAGATTTACACTAACCTGCGAAAGATCGATGTCCGGAGACTCGTGATGACACGGCTAGCTGCCTTGAAGGCTCCTGCTGTAGCCGAGTTCGATGCACCGTATTTTCTGACCTGTCCCGGCATCGGAAAGGTTACGACCGACTACAAGAAAAACCAGAACATCTTCTGTCAGGGTGAGGTCGCGGATTCTGTTGGCTACATCCTGAACGGACGTATCAAGCTGACGGTCCTGTCCGAACAAGGTAAGGAAGCCGTCGTTGGCCTGCTCGAACCCGGCCAGTTCCTCGGTGAGGGTTGCCTGAATGGTCATCCACTGCGCACTGTCACAACGACGGCGATGGAAGACAGCACGATTGTCACCATCAGCAGGTCGGCGATGACCGCCCATCTGCGTGATGAACCGGCCTTTGCCGAGTTCTTCGTTGCCTATCTTCTGTCGCGTAACAACCGGATCGAAGAAGATCTGATCGACCAGTTGTTCAATTCAAGCGAGAAGCGCCTCGCGCGTCTGTTGCTCATCCTCGCTCACTATGGCGAGGAAGGCCCCAGCCATCCCATCGATATCGACATCAGTCAGGAGACGCTGGCGGAGATGATCGGTACCACGCGGTCGCGCGTCAGCTTCTTCATGAACAAGTTTCGCAAGCTCGGCTTCGTCAGCTATGACGGACATATTCAGGTCCACAGTTCGCTGCTCGATGCGGTGTTGAACGAGAAGCCGCGTTTGCAACGAGGCGTGTAACGATGCGTGCGTAACCAGACAACCATGCCCCGCGCTCGCGTGGCGGCATCCGGGGGGGAGACCGGCAGATGGCAAGCATCCTGATCGTCGACGATGACAAGGTCGTTCAGATCTTCACCAAATTAATGCTTGAGCGCGAAGGCCACCGCGTCACCTGCGCAAGTGACGGCCCGCGCGCGCGCCACATTCTCCGCAACGCGGATTTCGATCTGCTCATCATCGATATCTTCATGCCCGGGATGAACGGGCTGGAGACGATGAAGCTGGCGCATCGGTGCCGTCCGGAGATCCCGATCATCGTCATGTCAGGTCACGCGGCGTCACCGGCAGACGCGTCTGCGCCCGATTTTCTCACGATGTCCACCGAGCTCGGCGCCGTCTGCCGCCTCCAAAAGCCTCTCAAACCGGCGATTCTTCTCTCGCACGTGGACCGGTGCCTTGCGCCGGGGAATGGGTCGTCCCGACTCCACTAGTATCGTTGCACATTCGATCACGACCGATGCAGGCATCACCCAGAGCCAAAATCTGCTGCGGCATAATAGGATTATAACACCAGGATACCTGCGCTACAGAGGTAATTAAGGGCTCCTTCACTCGGTCTCCCTATTTTTACGTGAAATTTTAGTGCCGCAGCAAGATTGCCTGCCGCGGCCCAAGGGGCTTATTCGATGCAAGCACTCAATTCGATTTCAGCACGTATGATTGTTGCCATCACGCTCGTCGCTGCCGGATCTTGCGGCGCGCTTGCTGCCTTCAGCATGTGGCAACAACAAGCGATCATCGACACTGCCCTTAGTCGCGAGGCGCATGACGACTACGCTAATCTGACCGCTGCGCTGAATGCCGAAACGCGCACGCTGCTCGCGGTTGCCGAGTCGATCGCGTCGTCCCAGCCGATCAAGGACGCCATCAAGGCGAACGATCGTGCCAGTGCGCTCGCGAATCTGAAGGAGGCCCATCAGCGCATCAAGCCGCGCGGCCTCGAACTGATCACGATCCAAACACCGCCGGCCATCAGCTTCGCCCGCATCCATAATCCCGGCACCTTCGGCGACAACGTTTCCGAGCGCCGCAAGATGGTGGTGCAGGCGATGACCAGCAAGAAATCGGTCGGCGGCATCGAGCCCGGCCGCGATGCGCTTAACGTCTTTGGCGTGGCACCGGCGATGGATGGTGACACCATTCTCGGCACCATCGATGTCGGCGCTCCGTTCGGCAAGACTTTCGTCGACACCATGAAGTCGCGCTTTGGTGTCGATGTCGGCATTCACCAGATCGACGGCCAGGCCGGCAAGACGCTGGCGTCCACCCTGAAGTCGGCCGCTCCGGGTGTCGAGATGCTGCGTCGCGCGCTCGCCGGTGAAGTCGTGACCCAATATGGCGAGCTCGACAACAAACCTGTCGCCACCACCTTCGGCGCCATCAAGAGCTTTTCGGGCGACAACATCGCCGTCTTCGAGATTACCCGCGACACCAGCGGATATCACAGCCTGATGCGCTCCTCGCTGAATTGGCTGGCCATCATTTCTGCCTGCGTGCTGCTGCTCGCCGGCGCCATCGCAACCTTCATGGGCCGCTCGATGGCGAAGCCGATCCGCGCACTCGAAACTGCGATGCGCACCATTGCTGGCGGCAATCACACGATCGCGGTGCCGGGTGCAGGCCGCAAGGACGAGATCGGCTCGATGGCCGGCGCCGTCGAGATCTTCAAGACCGGTCTCATTGAAACCGAACAGCTGCGCGCCGCGCAGGAAGAGCAGCGCGAGCGCGCCCAGCTTGATCGCCGCGACACCATGAACGCCCTCGCCGCGCGTTTCGAGAGCGGCGTTGGCACCGTCGTCAACGCGGTTGGCTCCGCCGCCGGTGAATTACGCAACACCGCGCAATCGATGGCGGCCACCGCCGAGGAATCGACGCGGCAAACCGCCGCCGTCGCGGCAGCCTCCGAAGAAGCTACGCAGAGCGCACAGGCGGTCGCCGCCGCCATCGAGGAGCTCAATGCCTCGATCAGCGAGATCGCGCAGCAGGTCAACGAATCCGCGCGCGTCGCCGGCGATGCGGTGTCGCAGGCGAACGTCACCAATAGCGAAGTGCAGAGCCTCGCGGAGGCGGCACAGAAGATCGGCGACGTCGTCAAGCTGATCAGCGAGATCGCTGCGCAGACCAACCTGCTCGCACTTAACGCCACCATCGAAGCGGCCCGCGCGGGTGAAGCCGGCCGCGGCTTCGCGGTCGTCGCTTCCGAAGTGAAGGCACTGGCGACACAGACGTCGAAGGCGACGGAAGAAATCTCGGCGCAGGTCGGCGCGATCCAGAGCGCCACGAAACTCTCGGTGGATTCGATCCAGAGCATCACATCGACCATCGGCCGCGTCAGCGAGATCGCTAGCACGATTGCCGCTGCTGTCGAGGAACAGGGCGCAGCCACACTCGAGATCGCGCGCAACGTTGCCGAAGCCGCCCGCGGCACCGGTGAGGTTTCGCAGAACATTGCCGGCGTCAATGACGCCGCCCGCGAGACTGGCCTTGCCGCGTCGCGCGTGGTGGAATCGGCTGGCGACCTGTCGCGCAATGGCGAGGACCTGCGGACGCAGGTCGATGTGTTCCTTCGCGAAGTCCGGGCCGCTTAATTCTCCCGGCGGCGCGCTTCGGCGCGCCGCTCTTCCATTGCGAACAAAGCGGGAATCAGCGAGCGTGATTCGTCACCTCGGATACATCCCGTGCTCGCCCAAGCCTCCTATCTCGACGCCCTCAACCCGGAACAGCGCCGCGCCGTCGAGCACGGTGTGTTCCCGCGCGGGAACGGCAATGCGTCCTCCGTCGCGCCATTGCTGGTCATCGCTGGCGCCGGTTCCGGCAAAACCAACACTCTCGCACACCGCGTCGCGCATCTGATGGTCAATGGCGCCGATCCGCGCCGCATTCTGCTGATGACCTTCTCGCGCCGGGCCGCCAGCGAGATGAGCCGCCGTGTCGAGCGCATCGCACGCAAGGTGATGGGCGACAATGCCGGCGTCATGACCGATGCGCTGGCATGGGCCGGCACCTTTCACGGCATCGGCGCGCGGCTGCTGCGCGACTATGCCGAACAGATCGGACTCGATCCCGCTTTCACCATTCACGACCGCGAGGATTCCGCCGACCTGATGAATCTGGTGCGGCACGAACTCGGCTTCTCCAAGACTGAAACGCGCTTCCCAACCAAGGGCACCTGCCTTGCGATCTATTCCCGCTGCGTGAATTCCGAGACTGAACTCGATCAGGTGCTCGGCGCATCCTATCCGTGGTGCGCGGCCTGGTCGGCCGAGCTGCGCGAATTGTTTGCCGGCTATGTCGAGGCCAAGCAGAAGCAGAACGTGCTCGATTACGACGACCTGCTTCTGTACTGGGCGCAGATGGCGAGCGAACCACTGCTCGCGGACGACATCGGCGGCCGTTTCGATCATGTGCTGGTCGACGAATATCAGGACACCAACCGCCTGCAGTCGGCGATCCTGCTGGCACTGAAGCCGCAGGGCCACGGGCTCACCGTCGTCGGTGACGACGCGCAGTCGATCTATTCCTTTCGTGCCGCCACCGTGCGCAACATCCTTGATTTTCCCAGGCAGTTCAGCCCGCCGGCAGAGATCATCACGCTCGACCGCAACTATCGTTCAACGCAGCCGATCCTGGCGGCGGCCAATGGCGTGATCGATCTTGCGCGCGAGCGCTTCACCAAAAATCTCTGGACCGACCGCGAGTCTTCCGCAAAACCGCAACTCGTCACCATCAGGGACGAGACCGATCAGGCCCGCGCCATCGTTGCGCGTGTGCTCGATAATCGCGAAGGCGGCATGAAACTGAAGGAACAGGCCGTGCTGTTCCGGACGTCGTCACACAGCGGATCGCTCGAAGTGGAGCTGACGCGACGGAACATTCCGTTTGTGAAATTCGGCGGGTTGAAGTTTCTCGATGCTGCGCATGTCAAGGATATGCTGGCGCTGCTGCGTTTCGTGGAGAACCCGCGTGACCGCGTCGCCGGTTTCCGTCTGATGCAATTGCTGCCCGGCGTCGGGCCCGCATCGGCGCAGCGCGCGCTCGATCACATGATCGCAGCAGCCGATCCGATAGATGCCCTCGCACATGCGCCGGCGCCGCCGCGCGCAGCCACAGATTGGCGCTGCTTTGTCGAGGTCATCACCGAGATCAAATCGGGCCGCGCCGGCTGGCCTGCCGAGCTGGAGCTGGCGCGACGCTGGTATGAGCCGCATCTCGATCGCATTCACGAGGATTCGCTGACGCGCCGCGCCGATCTGATCCAACTCGAAGCGATCGCGTCAGGCTATCCGTCGCGCGAACGTTTTCTCACCGAACTCACGCTCGATCCGCCGGACGCGACCAGCGATCAGTCCGGCGTGCCGCTGCTCGACGAGGACTATCTGATCCTCTCGACCATCCATTCCGCCAAAGGGCAGGAATGGAAGTCTGTCTATGTGCTGAATGTGGTCGATGGCTGCATGCCGTCGGATTTGGGCACCGGGACATCAGCGGAGATCGAGGAAGAGCGCCGGCTGCTTTATGTGGCGATGACGCGCGCCAAGGACGATCTGCATCTGATGGTGCCGCAGCGTTTCTTCACCCACGGCCAGCACGCACAAGGAGACCGCCACGTCTATGCGTCGCGCACGCGGTTCATTCCGGAAGCGCTTCTCGGCCTGTTCGAACGCACAACCTGGCCGCAGATGGCCACCGTCGATCCGGCACGTGCGGCCGCACAAGGTGTCCGCATGGACATCAATTCGCGCATGCGCGCGATCTGGCGCTAGAGCTTCCTGTCCCACTCCGGCACGCTGGCAAACCGCGCCACCAGAAAATCGATAAACAGCCGCACCTTCACGGCGAGGTGCCGCGTCGGCGGATAGATCGCATAGAGCGTCAGCGGCGGCGCCTTGTAGGCGGAGAGCACACTGCGCAGAGATCCCGCGCGCAACGCATCGCCGGCGATGAAGGTCGGCAGCAGCGCGACGCCCCTGCTTTTGATCGCGGCATCGCGCAGCACTTCCGCATTGTTGACGCAGAGCGTCCAGCTCGGCTGGATCCAGTGATCGTTGCCATCCTTGCCGGTCAGCTTCCACTGATTGCCCGTGAGCAGGAAGCCATAGGTGAGCAGCGCGTGGCTGCGCAGATCCTCCGGCAGCTTCGGTGTGCCATGTTGCTTGAGATAGTCCGGCGACGCGCAAACCGCGCGATCGATGGCGACGATTTTTCGCGCGATGAGACTTGAAGACTCCAGATCGGCGATGCGAAGCGTCACGTCGAAACCACCCTGCATTGGGTCGACCTGATCGTCCGACAGCACGAGTTGAATCTGCAGCTCCGGACACTGCGCCATGAAGTCGGCGATAGCCGGCCCGAGTTGCAGCGTGCCGAATGACATCGGCGCATTGACGCGCAGCAATCCGCGCGGCGTCGATTGCGCCTGCGCCACCGCCTGATCGGCGGCATCGAGATCGGCGAGGATGGTCAGTGCGCGCTCGAAATAGGCCTGACCGTTCTCTGTCGCGCTGGCATGGCGCGTGGTGCGGTTGAGCAATTGCACGCCGAGGTCCTGTTCGAGCTCGCCGACATATTTCGAGATCGCCGAACGCGACAGCCGCAACTGGCGCCCGGCTTCCGAGAAAGAACCGAGCTCGACGACTTTGACGAAGGCACGCAGGCTGTTGAGCTTGTCCATGGGCATTCCTGACCGTCCCCAAAACATAGACAGTCATGTCACAAATGGCCAGATTGTCTTTGAACGGGGATGACCCAATTATCCCGGCAACGGAAGACGAGACGCCTTCCCAACCAGGAGACAGATCATGTCAGGCATCCACCATGTCACCGCAATCGCCGGTAACGCCTTGCGGAACTTTGACTTTTACACCCGCGCGCTGGGCATGCGCTTTGTCAAGAAGACCGTCAATTTCGACGATCCGGGCACCTATCACTTCTATTACGGCGACGAGACCGGCAAGCCGGGCACCATCCTGACCTTCTTCCCGTGGGAGCATGCGGCCCCCGGCCGTGGCGGCGTGGGCCAGACCCAGCAGACCTCGTTCCGGGTCCCTGCCCGTTCGCTCGGCTACTGGACGCATCGCTTCATCGAGAAGGGCATCGCCCATGAGGCACTCGAAAAGCGCTTCGGTGAAGCGGTACTCCCGTTCACCGATCCGGACGGCATGAGCCTCGCGCTGGTCGGCATCCCCGGTATCGAGAACGAGCCCGGCTGGAGCAATGGCGACGTCCCGGCCGAACACGCGATCCGCGGCTTCCACGGCGTGACGCTGCTGCTTGAGAAGGCCGAGAAGACCAGCGCGATCCTGACCGACGTGTTCGGCTTCAAGGAAACCGCGCGTGAAGGCTCGATCATCCGCCTGAGTGCCGACAGCGTGGAAGGCGGCATCGTCGACATCTACGAAGCCGGTGGCTTCCTGCCGGGCCGTCAGGGCCGCGGATCGGTGCATCACGTCGCATTCCGCGCCGTCGATGATGCCGACCAGCAGGTGATGGCCAACAAGCTGGTGAAGAATCACGGCCAGCAGCCGACGGACCAGAAGGACCGCAACTACTTCCGTTCGGTCTATTTCCGCGAACCCGGCGGCGTGCTGTTCGAGATCGCGACCGACATCCCCGGCTTTGCCGTGGACGAGCCCGTTGAATCCCTCGGCGAGCATCTGAAACTGCCCGCGTTCCTCGAGAAGCATCGCGGCGAGATCGAGCGCGTGTTGCCGTCGCTCGACACGGAGAAGGTGGCGTCATGAGTAACGACCTGTCCCACATCCATCGCTTCGCGCCGGGCAACCGGCGCGAGGCAACTCCGCTCCTGCTGCTGCATGGCACCGGCGGTGACGAAAGCGACCTGTTGCCGCTCGGCGAGGCGATTGCGCCGGGTGCAGCACTGCTGTCGCCCCGCGGTCAGGTGCTGGAACACGGCATGCCGCGCTTCTTCCGACGGCTCGCCGAGGGCGTGTTCGACGAGGACGACGTGCGACGCCGCGCCAATGACCTTGCGGACTTCATAGTCGAAGCCCGCAAGCGCTACGGGCTCAAAGCACCGATCGCGCTCGGCTATTCCAACGGCGCCAATATCGCCGCAGCGATGATGCTGTTGCGCCCCGAGGCGCTGGCCGGCGGCATATTGTTGCGGGCGATGGTCCCTTTACGTGAACCACCGGTGGCAAATCTCGCTGGCAAGCCGGTACTGATCGTGTCGGGCCAGTCCGATCCGATCATCCCGCCAAGCAATTCGCAGCGGCTTGCCGTGATGCTGACGAAAGCGGGTGCCGATGTGCAGCATCGCACGCTGCCGGTTGGCCATCAGCTCTCGCAGGCAGATCTGACGATTGCGAAAGAATGGTTGGGGAATGTTGAGGCCAGGGCACGATCTGAGAGTGTCTCGGTCTAATGCGATCTACGCTTGCTATCCCCTCCCCTCTTGCGGGCGAGGGGACAGCAAGGAACTACAAATTCGCGCCGCTGAACATCTCGCTATACCAATCCGCGATCAGCTTCGGATTGATGCGCCCATCGACGATGAACACGCCCTGCGCGCCATCGGCAACCCAACGCTTTACCGCATCGAGATCGGCAAGCGTCCGCACAACAACGCCATCGGCGCCATAACCGCGCGCGATGGCGGCAAAATCGGTCACCGGGAACTGCGCCATGCCGGCATTGTAGCCTTCAGGGCCGAAGTGATGCACCTCGGCGCTGTAGGCGCTGTCGTTATAGATGAAGATGCATATGCGCTTCCTCAGCCGCACGGCGGTCTCAAGTTCTGCGATCGACATCAGGAAGCCGCCGTCACCGACCGCCAGCACTGTCAGCCGCTCCGGCTGCGTCACTGCCGCACCGATCGCGCCGGCGAGGCCGAGGCCGATGGACTGGAACGCGATCGGAATGCACCAGCCTTTATGGTCGGGTGCTGAAATATAGCGCGTCACCCAACCGACGAAATGTCCGCCGTCGACAACGACGGTGCGATCCTTCGGCAGGATATCATCCATCGCCTTGCTCAGCGTGCGCGGATCGATGTGGTCGGCAGTGCTGGTGTCGTCATAGGCCAGATTATGGTTGCCCCTGGCAGTCATCACCGCGGCGACCTCTGGCGTGCGCCAGCCGGCCTCGCCGGGCGGCGTCTTGTCAAACGCCTGCAGCACGGCGGTCGCCACAGCCGACGCATCGCCTTCGAGCTCGAGATCGACCGGACGATGCATACCGATACGGCCCTTCTCGACGTCGATCTGCACGAGCTGGGCATAGTCCGAAATCAGCTTGCCCTTCTTCGTGGTCCACATGTTCAGCGACATGCCGAAGGCGAGGATCATGTCGCTCTGCGCGATCAGCTCAGCCGTCGCCTTCGACGAGAAGCCACCGGCCACACCCAGATTCCACGGATGACCGGAAAACATCCCATGCGCCTGCAACGACGTCGCTAGCAACGCGCCGAGTCTGTCGGCCAGTTGAACCAGTAACGGCTGCGCATCGGCCACGACAGCGCCATGCCCCGCCAGGATCAGCGGCCGTTTCGATGTCCGGATCGTCGCAACAAGTTCTTCCAGCTTCGCAGGACTGACCGCGATACGCGGCGTAATCGGCAAATGCTTCTTGCCCATCGTTGCCGTGACCGGCATCTCCTGCACATTGATCGGCAGGCTGAGCACGACCGGCTTGCGCTCGCGCAGAGCGACCGAGGCTGCTTTCCAGGTGTCGGCGTAAGCGCTCTGCGCATCGGTGATCTGCCGCCACTCGCCGCCGACCGCGTGAACGAGTTCCGACTGATTGAAGGCAAATGCCGACTGCTTGTCACCGAGCACCACGTCACCCGCGAGAACGAGCAATGGTGTGTCGCTCTTGGCAGCTTCGCCGATGCCGGTGATCGCATTGGTCAGACCTGGGCCCGCCGTCACACTGACAATCGTCAGGTCGCGCGTCAGACGAGCCGCCACATCGGCCATGCTCACCGCGCCGCCCTCGTGACGTGCAGCAACGAATTCGACACCGAATTCGGTCAGGCCGAGCGTCACCTTGAAATTTGCGCCACCGACGAGACCGAAGCAGCGCTTGGCGCCGATATCGGCGAGCGCGCGCGCGACTTCGCGCCAGACGGTCGAGTTGGCCGGGGTGTGGTCGAGAACTGCAGCGGATGAAGATGTCATGAGGTCACTTTGCACCGATCGCGATGTCCTCGACATTCAAGGATCGGGCCAAAGTAGTTTAGGTCTAAAGGAATTGCCATATGTCGATCGCGCTGGCCCGATCACGTGATCGGGAAAGCGGAACAGACGCAGAAATGCCATCTGCGGCGATCCGCAGTGGCCAATTTTGCACAAATAGAGCCTTATTTCAGGGCAGATCGGCCGGCGATTACGCCCGTCCTGCAATCACCATACTGTGCAGATCGTCGGCCATCTTCGGCGCAGCGGCGTCTTCAAGCGACGATCGCAGGGCCTCGATATCGGCATCCGGGACCGGGCGCCATCCGCAAGGGCACTGGCCATCCTGATGGGCCGCGGCGACTTCGCGATAGGTCGAGCCGATCGCGGTTGCCAGAAGACGCATCACCACATCGGGCGCCAGACGCGAACTGTCGAGCACGCGGCAGAACGTCGTCATGATCGCCTGGTTGAGATAGGTCTGTGCCGAATTCTCGTCGGTGATATCAGAGACCTTGACCTGCTGCGGAAGCATGCGCGTATCCTTTGCGACCCCTGCGATTGTCTAGGCCGCGGTCGCGTCATGCTCAACCCGTTTCGAGACCACGGGCCTTAGAAGCCCTCAAGCCTGTCATGTTTTGAATCAGTCAAAACAGGATGTGTAGTACGCACATTCCTTATTCGGCTGCGGCTTGCGCTTGTCCCGCGCGGGCATCGAGATGCATGGCCTCGATACGTTTCACCTTGTTGATCGAGCCCATGATCAGCGGCACGCGCTGATGGATCGCCGTCGGCGCAAGATCGAGAATGCGGGCACGGCCCGTGGTCGCGCCGCCGCCGGCCTGTTCGACGATGAAAGCCATCGGATGCGCTTCGTAGACGAGACGCAGCCGGCCATCGGCATAGCCCTTGCGCGCGTCGGACGGATAAAGAAACACGCCGCCCCGGATCAGGATGCGATAGGCCTCGGCGACCAGGGCTGCGATCCAGCGCATGTTGAAATTCTTGCCGCGCGGGCCATCGACACCTGCGAGGCACTCTTCGACAAAATCACGCACCGGTGCTTCCCAGTGACGATGGTTGGACGCGTTGATCGCATATTCCGCACAGTCGGCCGTGATCTGCACACGCGCCCGAATGCGCTTGTAGCTCCGCGTGGCGCGGTCGAGCGTGAAGATATCGACGCCATCGCCGAGCGTGAGCACCAGCGATGTCTGCGGACCGTAGACCACGAAGCCAGCAGCAATCTGTGCACTGCCTTTCTGCGTGAACGGCACCGCACCCTTCGACGTCGGCATGATCGAGAAGATCGTACCGACCGTCATATTGGTTTCGATATTCGACGAACCGTCGAGTGGGTCATAGGCGATGTCGAGCAGGCCATTGCCGTCGCGGATATCCGCGGTCTCGGCTTCCTCGGAGGCCAGTGCCGCCCAGGACACCGGCTTCAGAGCGACACGAACAATCTCGTCGGCGCGGACATCGAGATCCTTCTGCACGTCGCCATCGGCATTCTGCGCGCCCTGCGCTTCGCCGGTAATTCCGGCTAGCGCGCCGCAGCCGATCAGGTCGGAAATTTCGATGGAGGCCTTGGCGAAGGCATCGACCGCAGCAGCCACGGCCAGCCGCAGCGGGTCCTGTCCGGCATAGTCAGCCGTGTGTCGGAACAGGGGCATGTGGTCGGTCATCGCAATCTCCGCAAAATACTGGGCTCCTTCTGGCACATGGCCGCGTCCGGAGTGTCCGGGAATGGCAGAAACGGCGCATTTTGCCCACAGATATTGACCTCCAGGGCCAAATAAAGGAATTTTTGTAAAGGTCAGGCGGGGAAAGTTTTTCTTATATGACGAAGCGCTTCCGCGACATCTCGATCCGCCAGCTGCGTGCGCTGGCCGCTGTTGCCGCCAGCGGCAGCATTACAGCAGCTGCGGCGAAGCTTCGCCTGACGCAACCGGCTGTCACCTTGCAACTGCGCAACCTGCAAGGCCTCGCCGGCCTGCAACTGACCCAGCGCACTGGCGATGGGATGGTCCTGACCGATGCCGGCCGCGAGGTGCTGGCGCTGTCGGAACGGATCGAGGCAGCGATGGCGGCCTGCGCGACATCGCTGGACATGATGGCCGGCAAGACCGGCGGGCGCATCTCCATCGGCGCCGTCAGTACCGCGAAATACTTCGTGCCCTTCGCCATCTCGGCCTTCGCGAAACTCCATCCCAAGATCGAGATCTTGCTGACGGTCGGCAATCGCGAGGAGACCATCGCAGGTCTGCGCAGCTATGATCTCGATATCGCAATCATGGGTCGACCGCCGGCCGGGATCGACATGGATGTGAACCTGATCGGCGATCATCCGCATGTGATCATCGCGCCGAGCGACCATCGCCTCGCGGGCAAGGCGCGCCTCACCATGAGCGATCTCGCAAGCGAGACGTTCCTGACGCGTGAGCCGGGCTCGGGCACGCGCGGGTTGATGGAGCAATTGTTCGAGAGCGCAGATCTGCGCGCCACGATCGGCATGGAGATGGACAGCAATGAGACCATCAAACAGGCCGTGATGGCCGGGCTTGGCATCGCCTTTATCTCCGCGCATACGGTGGCCACCGAACTCGAGCAGCGGCGATTGGTGATGCTGGATGTGATCGGCCTGCCGATCATCCGGCAATGGTTCGTGCTTAACCGCAAGGACAAGGTGCTGCTGCCGCCGGCGCAGGCGATGCGCTCATTCCTCGCCGCACAGGGCGCGCAGTTCCTGCCTGCGACGGAAGCCGGCAAATCGGCGCCGGTACGCAGCAAGACCCGCGGCCGCGCGATGCTGTAGTGACAGACTTGGTTATAGCGACAGACCTGGCCTCACCTTGTGGCATCCGGCGAGAGTGATATGGTGTCAGCAGCCCGAGCGCCAAAACACCCCATTATCAATTATCGGAGAATTCAATGCCTGCTGTCTCGGCAGATAGCACTGCGCCCGTCAGCGTCGTGACCGCCCTTTATCTCGGCACCAAGGTGCTTCACACCGAAGCCGAGCGCTCCGGCATCATCAAGGACATGTTGCGCGGCGACGTCAGCCGCAAGGGCTATGTCCTGCTGCAGCGAAATCTGCTGGCGGCCTATCAGGCGCTGGAAGCCGGGCTTGAAAGCCATCGCGACACGCCGGTGCTCGCCGCACTCACCCAATATCGGCTCGATCGTGCATCGGCCATGCAAGCCGATCTCAATGTGCTGTGCGATGGCGATTTCTCGGCTGTGCCGATACTGCCCGCCGGCGAAGCCTATGCGAAGCGCATCGCGGATGCCGCCAAGGGCGACGGCGAATTGCTGATTGCCCATGCCTATACGCGCTATCTCGGTGATCTCTCCGGCGGCCAGATTCTCAAGCGCCTGCTCGCCAAGAAGCCCGGCCTCGCGCCGGAGGAATTGTCGTTCTACGATTTCCCGGCCTATGCCGATCTGGCGGTGCTGAAGTCGGACTATCGCAACGCGCTCGACGAGGCCGGCAAGCTTGCCAAGAATCCGCAGGCGATCATCGACGAAGGTTCGGTGGCATTCCAGCTCAACACCGATCTGTCCTGGGCCGTGCAGGCCGCGCTCGAACAGGCGCCGAGCGCAGCCTGATCGAACTTACTTCCAGCTGACCAGCGGCGGCATCGAGCTCAGAATGTTCTCGACGTTGCCGCCGGTCTGCAGGCCGAACATCGTGCCCTTGTCGTAGAGCAGATTGAACTCGACATAGAGGCCGCGCGTTTCGAGCTGCTGCGCGCGCTCTTCCTCGGTCCAGGCTTCCTGCATCCGTGCGCGCACGATGCGCGGATAGACATCGAGGAAGGCCGAGCCGACATCGCGTGTGAACGCGAAGTCCTTCTCGAAATCACCCGTGTTGAGCTGATCGTAGAAGATGCCGCCGACGCCGCGCGCCACGCCGCGATGCGGCAGGAAGAAGTAGTCGTCGGCCCAGGCCTTGAACTTCTTGTAGTAAGCGGGGTCATGCGCATCGCAGGCGCCGCGCATTGCGTCGTGAAACGTGATCGTATCCGGCGCATCGGCCTTGCGCTGCTCGGGCAGCATCGGCGTCAGATCCGCGCCGCCACCGAACCAGCCCACCGCCGTCGACAGAAACCGCGTGTTCATGTGCACGGTCGGCACGCGCGGGCTGCGCGGATGCATGATCAGGCTGATGCTGCTGGACACGTAATCGAGCTGCGATCCACCGCCGGGCATTTGCCGTGCCATCTCCGGCGACAGCTTGCCATTGGCTGATGATGTATGGATGCCGATCTTCTCGAACAGCCGGCCGCCCGACAGGAAGCCGCCGACGCCGCCGCCGATCCCCGTCGCACGGGTCCACGGCTTGTAGGTGAAGGTCGCCGGCGTGCCCGGGAACAGCGCCTGCGGCGCCTCGCGCTCCAGCGCCTCGATCTCGGCGCAGATGCGGTCACGGAGGGATTCGAACCAGACCTTGGCACGGGTGCGGTTCTGTTCGATTTCTGGACTGACGATCGGGGTCATGATGTTCATGGTCTTTTCGCTCATGATGTTCGTACAGTCTATATGCCGCTTGCGGCGCGATGGCACCTTGAGATGCGTCAAAAGCGGGAGACGAATCGCCCGCTTTTGCGAAATTGCCGCGCCTCGCCAAGAGCGCAGCAGCGGTGTATCAGAGGCGGCAAAATCATGCCTTTCGGCGCCACCTTCCGGAACCCAAGCATTTGACCCAGTCCACGCCCCGCAAGCCCTTCCTCGATGTCCTCGCCGGCCAGCGCCAGGCGGTGCCGCCGCTCTGGATGATGCGACAGGCCGGACGCTATCTGCCCGAATATCGCGAGGTCCGCGCGCAGGCCGGCGGTTTCCTCGATCTGTGTTTCAATCCGGATTTCGCCACCGAAGTGACGCTGCAGCCGATCCGGCGTTTCGGCTTCGATGCTGCAATCATCTTCTCGGACATTCTGGTGATCCCCTATGCGCTCGGCCGTTCCGTGCGTTTCGAGGTCGGCGAGGGTCCGCGGCTCGATCCATTGGACACGCCGGAAAAGGTCGCGACGCTCTCGCCCGAGGCCGACTTCACCAAGCTCGAACCGGTCTATGAGGCACTGCGCCGCGTGCGCGCCGAACTCGATCCAAAGATTACGCTCATCGGCTTCTGCGGCGCGCCATGGACCGTTGCAACTTACATGGTCGCCGGCAAGGGCACGCCGGATCAGGCGCCGGCGCGGATGATGGCCTATCGGCACCCGGAGGCCTTCGCAATAATCATCGACACCATCGTCGAGAACTCGATCACTTACTTGCTCAGCCAGCTCGACGCCGGCGCCGATGTGCTGCAGATCTTCGATACCTGGGCCGGCATACTGCCAGCGGCGGAATTCCAGCGCTGGTCGGTGGAGCCGACCAAGCGCATCATCGCCGGCGTGCGCGCCAAGGTGCCGGATTCGAAGATCATTGGCTTCCCGCGCGGCGCGGGCGCGCTGCTGCCGAGCTATGTCGGCGCAACCGGTGTCGATGCCGTGAGCATCGACTGGGCCGCCGAGCCGTCCTTCGTGCGCGAGCGGGTGCAAAGCCACGTCGCCGTGCAGGGCAATCTTGATCCGCTGGTGCTGATCGCCGGCGGCGCGGCGCTCGATCGCGCCGTCGATGACGTGCTGGCGAATTATGCGAGCGGACGCTTCATCTTCAATCTCGGCCACGGCATCCAGCCGGAAACGCCGATCGCCCATGTGGAGCAGATGGTGAAGCGGGTGCGGGATTATCGCGGATAACACCCCGCACAGATCCTCGGATGTGAAGTTCACACATCCACTCCCCTTCAGACATGCGTCATCACCCCCATTGTTTGCGGCGCGGGGGCGCCGTCGTGTTTCGCATTCCCCCCCTGAAAGAGGGCGTGCGGAACGCCGGGTGCCCGTTGCACCCTTGGGCCTGATGCGAATGCGGTCTTCCGCATGGTGTTATGCATCAGGACTTTCGGACGCGCCGAGCAAGTGCCCAGCGTTCCGCCTGCGGTGTTTTTTCGGTTGCTTGCGCGTTGCCATGGCGAACGATCCGATCACCAAAATTACAGTCCCAAGGCGAATGGGACAGGGTGCCTCAAGCGAGTAAGCCGAACGCGTTTTGACTTGGTCGTCCGTCACACTGTCCAGGGGTCTTTCCATCCCAAGGCCGGCCGTCTCCTTGCCAGTGGCAGTGCTGGCGCAGATCCGTCCTGCCCGAAGACAGACGTCACCCATGAACCGCGTAACGCCGCATCTCCGGCGTCCACCGCATCCCACCCCGCGAACGTGACGATCGCGATCGCCCCTCTCGGTGAGGCAGGACAAAGGGAATATAAACCTGATAGGGATGTTGTCAAGAGAAGATAGGAAAAAATGTTTGATGGCGCTTCCTCGCCCAAGCTGTCATTCCGGGGCGCGGGCGCGCCTTCGCGCACGTGAACCCGGAATCTTGACGTGTTCAGCGCAAAACACTTCGGGATTCCCCGCCATTCCAATCGGAATGGCTGAGGTTCGCGCTCTGCCGGCTTCGCCGGCGACGCGCGCCCCGGAATGACGAGCTTGGGTCGGGATTCCCCGCCGCTCCAAGTGGAGTGGCTAAGGTTCGCCCTCCAGAGCCTTCGCCGCCTTCACGCGCCTTACCGCCCCTTCTCTGTCCGCCATGCGGCGAAATCCACCAGCGTCTGCTCATCGGTCGCCGGATAGAGCCCGAAGATGCCCTTGCCCTTCTGCACCTGTTCGGTGACGAAATCCTCGAAGGCCGTCATCTCGAAAGCTTCATTGGCGATCTCGTCGGCGAGATGCGCGGGGATGACGATAACGCCGTCGCTGTCGCCGAGGATCACATCGCCGGGAAACACCGGCGCGTCGCCGCAGCCAATCGGGCCGTTGATCTCGATGGCCTGATGCAGCGTCAGATTGGTCGGTGCGCTCGGACGATGGTGATAGGCGGGGAAGCCGAGCTTGGCGATTTCAGCGGAATCGCGAAAGCCGCCATCGGTGATGACACCGGCAACGCCGCGCTGCGCCAGACGGTTGATCAGGATCGCGCCTGCGGACGCCGCACGCGCATCCTTGCGGCTGTCCATCACCAGTACGGCACCGGGCGGGCAATCCTCGACAGCCTTGCGCTGCGGATGCGAGCGATCCCTGAACACGTCGAGCTTGTTGAGATCCTCGCGCGCCGGCATGTAGCGCAGCGTGAAGGCCTCGCCCACCAGCGTCGGCTGGTTGGGTCCGAGCGGATGAACATCCTGGATGCACTGGTTGCGGAAACCGCGCTTGTAGAGCGCGGTGGCCACGGTGGCGGTGGAGATGGTCTTGAGTTTGGCGCGGGTCGCGTCGCTGAGCCTGGTCATGGGATCACTCACTCAATAAATCACGGGTTCTTTGACCGGCGCGCCGAAGTCGGTGCGCAGGAAGTCGAAGTCGCAGCCTTCATTGGCCTGCTGGATATGTTTGGTGAACATCCAGCCATAACCGCGTTCGTAATTGCGTTCCGGGGCTTTCCACGCTGCACGACGCTTTTCCATTTCGGCATCGGAAATATCGAGATTGATCGTCCGCGCATCGACGTCGAGGGTGATCATGTCGCCATTCTCGACCAGCGCCAGCGGACCGCCGATAAAGGATTCCGGTGCGACATGCAGGATGCAGGCGCCGTAGCTGGTGCCGCTCATGCGCGCATCAGAGAGGCGCACCATGTCGCGCACGCCCTGCTTCACCAGCTTCTTCGGGATCGGCAGCATGCCCCATTCCGGCATGCCCGGCCCGCCCTGCGGACCCGCATTGCGCAGGATCAACACATGATCGGCTGTCACGTCGAGGCTCTCGTCATCGATCGCCTTCTTCATGCTGGGATAGTCGTCGAACACCATGGCCGGGCCGGTATGTTTGAGGAAGCGCGGCTCGCAGGCTGACGGCTTGATGACGCAGCCATCGGGCGCGAGGTTGCCCTTGAGCACCGCCAGCGCACCTTCCGCATAGATCGGGTCCTTCACCGTGCGGATGACATCGTCGTTATAGACTTCGGCATCGGCAATGTTCTCGCCGAGCGTCTTGCCAGTGACGGTCATCACATCGAGATGCAGATGCTCCTTGATGCGGCTCATCAGTCCCGGCAGACCGCCGGCATAGAAGAAATCCTCCATCAGATAGGTGTCGCCGGACGGCCGCACATTGGCGATGACAGGCACCTTGCGGCTGGCGATCTCGAAATCGTCGAGGCCGATGTCCTGACCGGCGCGGCGCGCCTGCGCGATCAGATGGATGATCGCATTGGTCGAACAGCCCATCGCCATCGCCACGGTGATGGCGTTCTCGAAGGCCTTGCGCGTCTGGATCTTCTGCGGCGTCAGATCTTCCCACACCATCTCGACAATGCGGCGACCGCATTCACTGGCCATGCGGATGTGGCCGGCATCAGCCGCAGGGATCGACGAGGCACCGGGCAGCGTCATGCCGATGGATTCCGCAATCGCGGTCATCGTGGACGCCGTGCCCATGGTCATGCAGGTGCCGTAGCT
The DNA here is from genome assembly GCF_051811025.1 of Tardiphaga sp. 813_E8_N1_3. NCBI lineage: Bacteria > Pseudomonadati > Pseudomonadota > Alphaproteobacteria > Hyphomicrobiales > Nitrobacteraceae > Tardiphaga > Tardiphaga sp. 813_E8_N1_3. Next base: position 775,604 of record NZ_JBPWQE010000001.1, on the reverse strand, counting down.
GCGGGCGATACCGCCCTCGACCTCAACCCATTCCTTGTCGGAGATCTTGCCGGCGCGGCGTTCGTCCCAGTATTTCCAGGCGTCGGAGCCGGAGCCTAGCGTCTTGCCCTTCCAGTTGCCGCGCAACATCGGGCCGGCCGGCAGATAAATCGCGGGATAGCCCGCGCTGGTAGCGCCGAGCAGCAGGCCCGGCGTGGTCTTGTCGCAGCCGCCCATCAGCACCACGCCATCGACGGGATGGCCGCGCAGCAATTCCTCGGCATCCATCGCCAGCATGTTGCGATAGAGCATCGTGGTCGGCTTCAGGAAGCTCTCCGACAACGACAGCGCCGGCAGCTCCATCGGGAAACCGCCAGCCATCAGGATGCCGCGTTTGACGTCATCGACGCGGGTCTTGAAATGCATGTGGCACGGCTGCGCTTCCGACCAAGTGTTGAGGATCGCGATGACAGGGCGCCCCTTCCACTCGACCGGTGCATAGCCCTGCTGCATCGCGCGCGAGCGGTGGCCGAAGGCACGCAAGTCGTCCGGCGCGAACCAGCGTGCGCTGCGGAGTTGATCGGGGGTCTTCTTGTGGCCCGGCATAATTCCATCCCTGTTTCTTTTTGCTTTGGCACGACTTACTTTTGCACGATGCGAACCAGTCAAGCCGGTCGAGTGTGCCGGATTCGACTGTAGCGGTTCAAGACCGCCTGGCCAATGTCCGGTCCGGCGTCTCCCCGTCTGCCAACCGATGCGCTTCCAGCGCCTCGGCATAGAGCGCGAGACCGTCGGCGACTTTCTGGCGCTCGGCCGGGGCCAGTTGCTGCAAGGCGTTGGTGACCTGCCGCTGCCCATAGGCCTCGATCGCCTCGCGGGTGCGCCGCCCCTTGGCCGTGAGTAACAGCCGCTTGACGCGGCCGTCGCCGGCACTGGCGGCTTCCTTCAGCTCACCGGCGTCGATCAGCTTGCGGATCATCCGGCTGACGCTGGATTTCTCCAGCCCGAGAAACGCCGATAATTCGACCGCGGTCATCGCTTCGCGCGCGCCGATCTCCAGCAGCGTATGCACCGCCGATGGCGGATAGTCGGTCGCTGCAACCGTTGCCTGCATGAAACCGAGTTCGCGCACCATCAGACGCGACGCGGCGCGGATGTGATCAATCAAATCGGCGTCAATATCAGACAATCGCAGGCTCCTTGACGATAGTTGCATGATACAACTATATTGCTGGCGACGAATAATGACCGTGTTAGCACGGTCCGTGCAAGGAATGACCATGACAACCAGCGCTGCCCAGTTCCGCCCCCGCGACCGCATGACCGGACGCATCTGCCTCGTGACCGGCGGCGGCACCGGCATCGGCCGAGCGGCTGCGCTGCAGATGGCGCAGGAAGGCGCAGCTGCAGTGGTGATCGCAGGCCGTCGCGAGGCCGAGGGGCAGGCCGCCGCCGAAGACTGCGGCCGGTTCGGCGCCAAGACGCTGTTCGTCCGCACCGATGTGACCGAGGAGGCCGAGGTCGCCAGTCTGGTGCAGGCCGTGATGTCCCGTTTCGGGCGGCTCGATGTGGCCTTCAACAATGCCGGCTATCAGGAACGGCGCGCGCCGATCGAGCAGCAGGCCAGCGCGGTCTACGACACCGTGTTCGACGCCAATGTCCGCTCGGTGTTTCTTGGCCTGAAGCATCAGATCCAGGCCATGGAACTGAATGGCGGCGGCCGCATCGTCATCAATGCCTCGGTGAGCGGCATCCGCAATCCCAATCCCGGCCTCGCGCTATATTCCGCCTCGAAAGCCGCGGTGATCTCGTTGATGCGTTCGGCGGCGATGGAATGCGGGCCCCGCGGCATCCGCATCAATGCGGTGGCGCCGGGCCGCGTCGTCACCGACATGATGCTGGCCTCGGGGATCGCCGACATGTCGGCCGTCGCAGCCGGCCTGCCGATCCGGCGTATGGGCCAGCCGCATGAAGTCGCGGAAGCCGTGGTATGGCTCGCGTCCGACGATGCCGGCTACATCGTCGGCCATGTGTTATCGGCGGATGGCGGCTTCAGCGCGACCTGACGACATTCGCGCATCATTGCGTTGCAACAGACGAGCAGGACTGCAGATCAGCACCGTGTGACTTGCAACGGCCAGGCCCTTGGCAACGTCCTTGCCATCGTCAAAGATCACAAGCCGATTGCCAAAGCCACCGCGACAGGTCAGCCTGAGGCGATGGAGATGGATCTGCGCGTCGCATGCTGCCACCGCGCGACGTCGGCGCATGTCGTGACGATCCGGAGTATCTGACCGACCAACGACATCACACACATAATCCGGCAACGACCGGGCGGACGAAACGGATGCCTGCATCAATGACAGGCACCGCAAAGGGGAAAACACAGGGAGGAAGTCAAGATGAGCATTTCTCGTCGTGGTATTCTATTGGGCGGCGCCGGCGCACTCGGCGCAGCAACCATTCCACTCGCACGTCCCGCCATTGCGCAGTCGTCCGAACCGATCAAGATCGGCTGGCTCGCAGCCATGACCGGACCGAGTTCGGCGCCAACCGTCGGCTTCAACCGCGGCGTCACCTTTGCCACGGAAGCCATCAATGCCGCCGGCGGCGTCAAGGGCCGCAAGATCGAGATCATCACGCGGGATACGCAGGGCGATCCGACCAAGGCCGTCAACGCCACGCAGGAACTGATCAGCCAGGCCAAGGTCCATGCGATCTGGGGGCCGGTGAATTCAGGCGAAGCGCTGGCCACGACGCCGCTGATGGCACGCGCCAAGATGCCCGACCTACACCCCTGCGTCGTCGATACGCTGATCGACCCCGCGAAATTCCCCGCTGCGTTTCGCATCGCGCCGTCCAACGGCCAGTGGGACGACGCGGTGCGCAATTACTGTCTCAAGGTGCTGAAAGTCAGCAAGATCGCTGTCATCGGCGACACCACGGGCTACGGCGTCACCGCTGTGAAGGCCTCGGTCGAGGCCTTCAAGAAAGACGGCGCGGATGTCGTCTACAGCGCCAATATCGACGCGACACAGCCCGACATGACGCCGGACATGCTGCGCGCCAAGAATGCCGCTGCGCAGGTCATCGTGGTGTGGAGCGTCTCCACCGGCATGGAAGCGCGCATGTTCAACACCCGCGCGTCGATGAACTGGGACGTTGCCTTTGTCGGCCATCCGTCGCTGGCATCCGGCGAACTCGCCAGCCTGATCGAGAAACCCGCGAACTGGGAGAAGGTCTATGCCATCGGCTACAAGAGCTGCAGCTACGATTCAGCCGGCAAACTGCCTGCCAAGAGCCAGGATCTTGTTGATCGCCTGAACAAGGCCAAGGTGCCGCTCAACGACACGCTGCTGTGGTGGATCGCGGGCGGTATCGACGCGGTCGAACTGATCGCCAGGGCTGTCGAGGCCAGCGGATCGACCGACAGCGAGGGCATCGTCAAATACTGGAACTCGCTGACCAAATATCCCGGCTATTTCGGCAACTACTCGTTCTCACCCACCCAGCATAACGGCTATCCGACCGACGAGATCGTCATGTCGGAAGCGCGTTCCGCCAAGAACGGCACCTTCGCCCTCGCCCCCGGCTACTCATAGACCGGCGCGAGGACGACACACATGCTCGGCTCGATCATAGCTTCAGGTCTCGCGGCGGGCGCGATCTATGCGCTCGTCGGCATCACCTACAACACGATGTTCTCGACCTCGCGGGTGATGAGCTTCACCGCCGGGCAGCTCGCCATGCTCGGCGGGGTGTTCGGCTCGTTGTTCATGCTGAAAATGGGGATGCCGACTTTGGTCGGCTTCGCCCTCACACTGATCGCCTGCGCGATCATCGGCGTCATCACCGAATTCGTCGCGGTGCGGCCGGTGCTCAAGAGCCTCGAACAGCATCTCTACGTGCTGTCGACGCTGGCGCTGGCACTGATGATCCAGCAGGTCACCGCGATCAAATGGGGCACCGAGCCGCAGCCGTTCCCGCGCATCGTCGGCCTCGGCACCGGCGTGTGGGACGAGAAATTCTGGCTGCCGGTGGTGGCCTGCGGCCTCACCATTCTCGGCCTCGAATATCTCTATCGCAAGACGCTCGTCGGCCACGCCTTCATGGCGATCGCCGAGGACAATTTCGCCGCGCGTGCGCTAGGCCTGCCCGAACGCAACCTGCGCGTGGCGAGCTACGCCTTGGCCGGCGTGATCGGCGGCGTGGCCGGCTTTGCCGGCGGCGAGCTGATGCTGGCCTTCTTCGCCAATGGCGCGCTGCTGAATTTCTACGGCTTCGTGCCGGTGGCGCTCGGCGGCCTCGGCAACAATCGCGGCGCGCTGATCGGCGGCCTCGCGCTCGGCCTGTTCCAGCAGGCGGCGAATTTCCTGGTCGGCGGCATCTTCTCGTCGGTCGCGGTGTTCGCGATCTTCATCATCGTGTTGCTGGCAGCGCCCTCGGGCCTGTTCGGCTCCGCAACCGCGCGGAGGGTGTGATGACGGCGATCACCGATATCCCGACATCGCACGAAAGCACGACCAGACATTCCGTGCTGCCGGCACTGCTGCCGTTCCTCGGCGTGTTCGCGCTGGCGATGGTCTTGCCTTTCGTCAGCAACGACTACTGGGCGCTGATCGGCACGCGTGCCGCGATCTACTGGGTGCTGGTCGCCGGCCTCAATCTCGTGGTCGGTTTCGCCGGGCACCTCGCCATTGGCTATGTAGCGCTGCTGACGCTCGGCGCCTACACCACCAGCGTACTCGCCGCCGGCAATGTGTTGCCGCCGATGCCGATCTATGGCGCGCTGATCATCGCAAGCTGCGTCGGCGCGGTGTTCGGCGTGATCGTCGGCCTGCCAGCGATGCGGCTGCGCACCTTCTACTTCGCCATGACCACGCTCGGCTTCGCCACCATCGTGACGCAGATCGCGCTGGCTTGGCAGAGCGTCACCGGCGGCGGCATCGGCATCGTCGGGCCGGAATTCTCCGCGCCGTTCAACACGCCGTGGGGATTCTATTATCTGTGCATCGGCTTCGCGGCGGTGGCGACCTGGCTCAGCGCCAATATCGCCTATAGCCGGTTCGGCCGCGCGCTGATCGCGATCCGCGACGCCGATGTGGCGGCGGAAGCCACCGGCATCTCGAAGCCGAAATTGCTGGTGTCGATCTTCCTGCTCGCCGGCGCCATGGCGGCCTTTGCCGGCGGGCTTTTCGCCAGCCTGCAGACCTATATCACGCCGGACGCCTTCACCTTCGATCTCTCTGTGTTGTTCTTCATCGCCATCCTGATCGGCGGCCGCGGGTCCATCCTGGGGCCGATGCTCGGCACCATCATCCTCACCATCCTGCCGGAGATCGCCGCACCACTGGCGGCGTGGTCGACCTTCCTCTATGCGGTGCTGCTGCTCCTGATCGTGCTGGTGATGCCCGGCGGCATTGCAGCGCTGCTGGACTTCAAGAGCAGACGTCCGCTCGCCAGCAATCGCGCCATCGTGCCGCGCATCGCGGGGCTCTCCGAAGTGCTGCGCAAGACGGCCGGTGCGCAGACGCTGACACTGCGCGATGTGGTGCTCACCTTCGGCAATGTGCGGGCCATCGATGGCCTCGACCTCGACGTGAAGCCCGGCCAGATCCACGGGTTGATCGGGCCTAACGGCTCCGGCAAGACCACGACGCTGAACGTGATCTCCGGCTACTACGCCGCCAAGGGCGGCAGCATCACACTCGGCGATGACGCGCTGCCGCCGGGGGTGCCCGAGCTGCGCGCGGGCAAGGGCATCGCCCGCACCTTCCAGACGCCGCGCGTGATCGGCGAAGCCTCGGTGCTCGAGAATGTGATGGTCGGCGGCACCATCGAGGGCGAAGCGACATTTGCCGAGGCGCTGCTGTCGCTGCCGCGGCATCATCGCGACGAACGCAAGCTCACCGCACAGGCACGCGCGATGCTCGGCGTCGTCGGGCTGGAGGCGCTGGCGGATGTGCGCGCGGATCGCCTGCAGCACAGCGAATTGCGTTTTATCGAGATTGCGCGTGCCCTGATGCTGCAGCCGGACTTTCTGCTGCTAGACGAGCCCGCCGCAGGCCTCTCCAGCGACGAAATCACAAGACTCGGCGCACTGATCAAGGCCATCAGCCGCCGCGGCACCGGCGTGCTGCTGGTCGAGCATCATGCCGACCTGATCTTCGACATCTGCGATCAGGTCACGGTGCTCAATCTCGGCAAGATCCTCGCCGCCGGCACGCCGGCCGAAATCCGCGTTCACAAGGAGGTCGTCAGTGCTTACCTCGGAGGCTGAACCGCTGCTCAGGGTCACCGCGCTGGAATCCGGCTACGGCAAGATCCGCGTGCTTCATGGCATCGACCTGCATATCGCCGCCGGCGAGGTGGTGACATTGCTTGGCCCCAACGGCGCCGGGAAATCAACCTTGCTGCGCGCGATCTCCGGCCTGTTGCCGGTCAATGCCGCCAGCGTCCGTTTCGACGGCCGCGACATCAGCAATGGCACGCCGCGCGAGGCTGCGCGCGCCGGCCTCGTGCATGTGATCGAGGGACACCGCGTGTTCACGCAGCAGACGGTGACCGAAAACCTGCTGCTCGCGGCCTACGACCTGCCGCGCGGCGAACGCAACGCGCGTGTCGATGAGGCATTGTCGTTCTTTCCGGAGATCGCCGAGAAGCGCCATGAGCGCGGAGCGTCGCTCTCGGGCGGGCAGCAGCAGATGCTGGTGGTGGCACAGGGCCTCGTGCGGCGCCCGCGCCTCTTGATGCTGGACGAACCATCTGCCGGTCTGTCGCCAGTGCTGGTCGACCGCGTGCTGACGGTGATCGCGCAGCTGCAGAGGCAAGGCACCGCCGTGCTGCTGGTGGAGCAGTTGGTGGAGAAAGCGCTGGCTGCGGCCAACCGCGTCTACGCGCTGTCGCAGGGGCGGATCGTGCTGGAAGCCGCGACAACGGAAGCGAACCTGCCGCAGCGATTGGAGCGGGCCTATTTCGGGCATGAGGAAGCGGTGGCAGTGTAGTGGAGCGCGGCGCTGCTTGCTGCGCTACCCCACACACTCGTCATTCCGGGATGCACGCAAGACTGCGGAGCAGGCTGGAGTGCAGACCCGGAATCTCGATGTGTTCAGCGCTGAACATTTCGGGATTCCGGGTTCGCTCGCGAAGAGCGAGCGCCCCGGAATGACAGTGTGAGGCAGCTTGCGCTCGCGATGTTCAACTATCGATAATCGCCACCGCCCGCGTCCAACCCGCCGATGCCTTCTCGATCTTCACCGGGAAGCACGACACCATAAAACCGGTGGACGGCAGTTGTTCGAGATTGTGCAGCTTCTCGAGATGGCAGTAGCCGATATGGCGACCGGCCTTGTGGCCTTCCCAGATCAGGCTGGCATCCTTGGTCTCGGCATATTTCTTCGCGGTATAGACGAACGGCGCGTCCCAGCTCCAGCCGTCGATGCCGGTGAGGCGCACGCCCCGCTCCAGCAGATACATGGTGGCCTCATAGCCCATGCCGCAGCCGGAGGTGACGTAGTCCTGCTGGCCGTATTTGACGCCGGCGGAGGTGTTGACGACGACGATCTCCAGCGGGCTCAACGTATGGCCGATACGCCTGAGCTCGTCCTCGACATCCTTGGCGGTTGCGACATAGCCGTCCGGCAAATGCCGGAAGTCGAGCTTCACGCCCGGCTGGAAACACCATTCCAGCGGCACTTCGTCGATGGTCCATGAGCGCTCGCCGCGATTCATCGTGGGATGAAAATGATAGGGCGCGTCGAGATGCGTGCCGTTATGGGTCGAGAGCTGCACCAGCTCCACCGCCCAGCCCTCGCCGTCCGGCAGGTCTTCCTTCTTCAACCCGTCGAAGAACTGCAGCATCCGCGGCAGGCCCTGCTGGTGATCGACATAACTGATGGTGGGATGATTGCCCGGCGGATCGGCAGGGACGTCGTTCTGCAGGGGTACGGAGATATCGATGAGGCGACGGGACATGGGATTTCCTCGGGGTTCTCAGTTTTTCGTCATGGCCGGGTTTATCCCGGCCATCCACGTCTTGAGTCGTAAGCACCGAAGGCGTGGATGCCCGGGACAAGCCCGGGCATGACGTGGTGAGAGGTCAGTGCTTCAACAAGCTCACACGTCCTGCCGCACCACCTTGTTCTTCAACACGCCGATCTTCTCGACCTCGAGCTCGATCTCGTCATTGTGTTCGAGATACCAGCCGAGTTCGAGGCCGCAGCCGTTGCCGACGGTGCCGGAGCCGATGAATTCGCCGGGCATCAGCGTCTCGTCCTTGGTCACATGCGCGATGATCTCCTCGAAGGAGAACAGCATGCCCTCGCTGGTCGAGGACGAGCGCACCTTGCCGTTGACGCGGCATTCCATCTTCAGCTTGTAGGGATCGCCGATCTCGTCGGGCGTCACGATCCACGGGCCCAGCACGTTGCCGCCATCGAAGCTCTTGCCCTTGGCGGGACCAAGCCGGCCTTCCATCTCCAGCCGCTGCGCGTCACGCGCCGAGAAATCGTTGAAGATGGTGTAGCCGAAGATGTGATCCTTCGCCTTGGCCGCGGAAATATTCGCGCCCTTGTTCTTGGTGATGATGCCGAATTCGAGTTCGTAATCCATCACCTTGCTGTAGCGCGGCCAGTTCACCGTGGTGTTGGTGCCGCGCACGCTGAAGCGGTTGGTGATGTAGTAGATCGGCTGGCGACGATAGACTTCGGGCAATTCGCCGAGCGGCTCGGCATCCAGCCGCGCCAGTTCGGCCATGTCGTTCTTGGCCCGCGCAGCGAGCTTGAGCTGGCCACGCGGCGCCTGCAGGATATGAAGCGGAAACGACATGCCGTCGCGGCACTGGCGCGGCTCCGGCACTGGCGCCAGAACATCGGCACCGGCGACGCTCACTGACAACGACGCGTCGCTGCCGTGTTTGTCGAAAACCTTTCGCGCGGCATCGAGCGCGCCTTCACCTGCATCGATCAGCGCCAGCATCGACCCGAAGGCGGGATTTCCGCCATTACGGCCGGCTGCGGCGGCGAGATCGAACAGTTTCGTATCGTCGGTGTGCACCACACCAACCTTGTCCTGGCCATTGGCGCGAAATGTCGCGAGCTTCACAGGCTTCTCCCTCTTGCTTGTTCTTAGGGAATATATATGATCAAAAAAAATATCGATAAACAAGAGGCGATCGCAAAGATTGTCTGCAACGGAGGCGACGATGACCCGGTTAATGGCCGTAGCCATGCTGGCTGCGTTGACGGCGGCGAGCGCCGCGCAGGCTCAGAGCAAACTCCAGATCGGTTGCACTGCAACAACGGACTGCGCCTCGGCGATGGTCGCGGTCGATGAAGGCATCTTCAAGAAGCACGGGCTCGATGCCGAGATGATTCCCATCGGCATCAACTCCAATATCCCGGCAGCCATTCTGTCCGGCTCGATCCAGATCGGCGGCCCGACCTCCACCGTCTTCCTGCAGGCTGCCGACGGCGGCCTCGATCTCGTCGCAGTCGCCGGCGCAACGGTGATGAGCCCGACATCGAACGCCAATATCACCGCCTTCGTGCGTAACGGCATCACGATCAAGGAGCCGAAGGATTTCATCGGCAAGAAGGTCGGCGCACCGGGCCTCGGTGCGTTTCTTCACGTGCTGTTCGTCAAATGGCTGGTCGACAAGGGTGTCGATCCCAGGAAGGTCAATTTCGTCGAAGTGACCTTCCCGACCATGCCGGACATCATCAAGTCCGGCGGTGTCGATGCCGTGCTGACCGCTGAGCCTACCGTATCGCGCATGCTGGCGGCCGGCAGCGGCAGCATCGGCGCACGTTACGCGTCGGAACTCGAGCGCACAGAGCCGATCATCTTCTATGCGGCCTCGCGCGAATGGGCCGAGAAGAATCCCGACACCGTCAGGAAATTCCGCGCTGCCATCGCCGAAGGTTCGGCGATCGTGAACAGCGATAAGGAAAAGACCTCAGCCGCAATCGCCAAATTCACCAAACAGACCATCGAACTGGTGAAGGCATCGCCGCCGAACAAGTCGGAGCCGGTGCTGAAGCCCGAGCAACTGGCATGGTGGATCGACGTCATGTCGTCGCAGAAGATGCTCGAGACCAAGCTCGATCTTAACAAACTGATTCTGAAATAGGTCGAACTGAATGGCGGGCCAGCCCCTTAGCAGTACAATCGATGTGTCCGGCTCGGATACGCTGAGTGAACGTGCAGCGACACTGCTTCAGCATGACATCATTGCCGGCAATCTCGCCCCGGGGACGCGGCTTGGCATCGTCGATCTCGTGCAGCGTTACGAGATCGGCGCCACGCCCATGCGCGAAGGACTGTCACGCCTGATCTCACGTGGCCTGATTATCGGCATCGGCCAGCGCGGTTTTCGCGTCGCCGACATCAGCCGGGAGGATCTGGCCGACATCACACGGATGCGCAGCGTGGTGGAGATGGAGGCGCTGCGGCTGGCCATCGAACATGGCGACGACGCCTGGGAGGCCGGCATCATTAGTTCGCTGCACCAGATGCGCCGGCATATCGAACGCACCGGCGATGAATTCCGTGAAGGCGCGCCGGATTTCGACAAGCTCCACAAGGGATTTCACACCGCCCTGCTCGCAGCCTGCGGATCGAAGCGCCTGCTCTCGGCGCATTCGGAACTTTACGATCAGGCCTATCGCTACCGCAGGGTGATGATGCGCGGCTTCGACAGCGGCAGCCGCTTTGTCGCAGCCCATCAGCTTCTGGCCGATCGCGTGCTTGCGCGCGAAATTGGTCCTGCGCAGGCCATGCTGACATCGCATCTGCACTCGACCCTCGCTTTCGTTTATCCACCCGGACAGGGAGATTGAGTGCGATGACATCCGCTGCTCTCCGCAAGGACATCCCATCGGTTCAGTCGGACAGGACGCAGATCGCGTTTTCCCATGTCACGCTGGATCTCGGCGGCAAGACGATTATCGAAGACGTCAGTCTCGACGTGAAGCCCGGCGAGTTCCTCTGCATCATCGGCGCCTCCGGCTGCGGCAAGACGACGGCGCTGCGCCTCGCCGCTGGCCTGTACCAACCGACATCCGGACATGTCAGCTTCGACGGCGAGCCGATGCGCGCGCCCCGGCGCGATGTCGCCATCGTGTTCCAGGATTATGGCAAGGCACTGCTGCCATGGCGCACCGCCGCCGGAAATATCGCGCTGGCGCTCGAAACTATTGGCATGCCCAAGGCACAGCGCCCGGCCCGCATCGACGAGTTGCTGAAGAAAGTCGGCCTGCCCCATCACGCCGCGAAATATCCCGCCGAGATGTCCGGCGGCATGCAGCAGCGGCTGCAGATCGCACGATGTCTGGCGCAGGAACCGAAAGCGCTGCTGATGGACGAGCCGTTCGGCGCGCTCGATGCCATGACGCGGCAGGGTCTGCAGGACGAGGTCCTGTCACTGCTCGATGCCAGCAAGGCCACGGTGATCTTCGTCACCCACGATCTCGAAGAAGCGATTTATCTGGGGGACCGCGTGGTCGGCCTGCTGCCGCATCCCGGCCGCATCGGCATCGATCTTCCGATCAACCTGCCGCGCTCGCGCGATCAATTGACCACGCGCGAAAACCCGGAATTCCTGCGCCTGCGCCGCGAATTATTCGACTTCATCAAGGCATCGGAAGCATGAGATCCGAGCGCCTGAAAGCGGCGATCCTTCCGGTGAGTCTGCTCATCGTGCTGGAAATCTGGGCTCGCTCCGTCGATATCCATAGCGACGCGCTGGCGCCGCCGAGCGCCGTGGTGCTGGCGCTGTTCAATGCGTTCGGCGATGGTTCAATCCTGTCGGCGACGCGCGACACGCTGGCCTCGGCCTTTGCCGGCCTCGCCGTCGGCGGCGCAATCGGATTGTTCCTCGGAATTGCACTCGGCATCTTCCAGCCGCTCGACCGGCTGATGGAAGTGACCATCGAATCCCTGCGGCCGATCCCCTCCATCGCGCTGCTACCGATCGCGCTGATCGCGCTCGGCTTCGGCTATCGCATGGAAATCGTGATCGTCGCCTTTGCCTGTGTGTGGCCGATCCTCATCCTTAGCCGCGCTGCGGTGCGCAGCATCGAGCCGCGGCTGATCGAAGTCTCCCGCGCGCTGCGGCTGTCGCCGGGCGACCGTATCAGCAAGATCATCATTCCCGCCGCATTGCCGCGCATCTTTCTCGCCTTCCGCCTGGCCGCCGGCATCGCGCTGATCGTCGCCGTTACCGTGGAAATCGCGATCAATCCCATCGGGCTCGGCGCCGGAATCATGATCGCGCAGCAAGCATTGCGGCCGGACCTGATGCTCGCTTATCTGCTGTGGATCGGCCTCATCGGCTACGCGCTCAATGCCGGATTGCTGGCCGCGCAGCAGCATCTGTTTGGCCCCGCAGCGCTGGCGGGAGAGGTCCGATGAACCGGGCACTCACTCTCTGGCGCCTTGCCAGTTTCGCCGTGGCTGCAGGCCTGATCGGGCTGTGGCAGTTGATCGCCAATCTGAAACTTGTCTCGCCCGTGTTCCTGCCCGGCCCCGACCGTGCCTGGGCCGCGCTGATGCGCGGCTTCAGCAATGGCACGTTGCTGGACAAGACAATCGGCACCCTCGAACACATGTTCTATGGCTGGCTGGTCGCATCCGTCGTCGGGATCGCACTCGGCGCGATGATCGGCTCATCGAAGGCGATGCGCAGCTATGTCGCCCCGTCGCTGGAATTCCTGCGGCCATTGCCGGTGTCGGCGATCATTCCCGTCGCCATCGCTCTGTTCGGGTTGACCCAGGGCATGGCACTGTTCGTCATCGCTTTCGGCGCGATCTGGCCGATGCTGCTTGCGACCGTACACGGCTTCGGCGCAGTAGAGCCGCGCCTCTATGAAGTCGCGCGCTCGCTGCACATGTCGCGCCTCGCGGTGATCTTCAAGATAGCCCTGCCATCTGCCAGTCCCGATATCATCTCCGGCATGCGGCTCAGCCTGACCGTGTCGCTGATCCTGGCGGTGGTCTGCGAGATTCTCGCGGGGCTCGACGGCCTCGGCCACTGGGTGCTGCTTTCGGCGCGCGCGTTTCGTTCGCCGGATCTATTCGCCGGCGTGATCCTGCTCGGCGTGATCGGCTATGTCACCTCGCTGGCGATGTCGATGGTCGAGCAGCGACTGCTGCGGTGGCGGACGAGCGGGCATTGACTACACACTCTCGTCATTCCGGGGACGGACCGACGCCGCAGGCGGCGGGACGGAACCCGGAATCTCGGAGTGTGGATCATCTCGTACATCCCGGGCGGAGAGAGGTGATCAACTTGTCGAGGTTCCGGGTTCGCGCGTGCCGCGCGCCCCGGAACGACGAGTATTAGGCTATTTCGCAAACACTTTCGAGATCGCCGCCTGCGCGTCGCTTTGAATCTGCTTGAGATGATCCTCGCTGCGGAAACTCTCGGCGTAGATCTTGTAAACGTCCTCCGTGCCGGACGGACGCGCGGCGAACCAGCCGTTGGCGGTCGAGACCTTGATGCCGCCGAAGGACTGATCGTTGCCGGCCGCCTTGCTCTCGGTCTTGGTCACCGCATCGCCGGCGAGCTCGCTCATGCCGATCTGCTCCGGCGTGACTTTCTTCAGCACATTCTTCTGCTCGGGCGTCGCCGCGGCGTCGATGCGCTCGTAATAGGGCACGCCGAATTCCTGCGTGAGCTTCTCGAAGCGCTGGCTCGGATTTTCCTTGGTCACCGCGGTGATCTCGGCGGCGAGCAGGCCCAAGATAAGTCCGTCCTTGTCGGTGGTCCACACCGTGCCGTCCTTGCGCAGGAACGAGGCGCCGGCGCTTTCTTCGCCGCCGAAGCCGAACGAACCATCGACGAGACCGTTCACGAACCATTTGAAGCCGACCGGCGTCTCGACCAGTTGGCGGCCGAGCTTGTTCACCACGCGGTCGATGATGGCGCTGGAGACGATGGTCTTGCCCACCGCCGCATCCTTGCGCCAGTTCGGACGGTGCGCGAACAGATAGTCGATGGACGCCGCCAGATAATGGTTCGGATTCATCAAGCCGCCTGTGCGGGTGACGATGCCGTGGCGATCAGCATCGGTGTCGTTGGCGAAAGCGACGTCGAATTTCTCGCGCATGCCGATGAGCTTGGCCATCGCATAGGGCGATGAACAGTCCATGCGGATCTTGCCGTCCCAATCCAGCGTCATGAAGCGAAAGGTCGGATCGATCGCGGTGTTCACGATGGTCGCATCGAGCTTGTAGCGCTCGATGATCGGCTGCCAGTAATGCACGCCGGCACCGCCGAGCGGATCGATGCCGATCTTGACGCCTGATGCGCGGATCGCCTCCATGTCGACGACATCGGCGAGGTCGGTCACATAGGGCGTGATGAAATCGTAGCGCTTCACGAATTCGGATTTGCGGGCACGCGCGATCGGGATGCGCTTGACGCCGGCCATGTCGTTCTCGAGGAAGCCGTTGGCAGCTTTCTCCATGATGCCGGTGATGTCGGTATCGGCCGGGCCACCGTTCGGCGGATTATATTTGAAGCCGCCGTCTTCCGGCGGATTGTGCGACGGCGTGACCACGACGCCATCGGCCAGACCGGACGAGCGGCCCTTGTTGTAGGTGAGGATGGCGTGGGAGATCACCGGCGTCGGCGTATAACCGTCGTCCTGGTCAATCCGCACATGCACGCCATTGGCGGCGAAGACTTCCAGCGCACTGACCAGCGCCGGTTCAGCCAGCGCATGGGTGTCGATGCCGACGAAGAGCGGGCCGTCGATGCCGGCACCCTTGCGGTAATCGCAGATCGCCTGGCTGACGGCGAGGATGTGGTTTTCGTTAAAGGAATTGTGGAGCGCCGAGCCGCGATGGCCGGAGGTGCCGAAAGCGACGCGCTGGGCGGGGATGGACGGATCCGGCTTGCCGGTGAAATAGGCCGTCACCAGCCGAGGCACGTTGACCAGCAGGGATGGATCGATGGTTTTGCCGGCCAGCGGACTCACGTGAGCAGCCATTTGTTCTCCTTCGCACGCCAAGAACCCCGATACCGCGCAACCGCGACCGGGGGTCAGAACTCATGCATGAGTCTTGGCATGTTTTGGAGGACAAATCAGCTGTTTGCGAGGCGCCGTAGGGCCCGCGAAAGGCTCAGGACTGCCCGAAGGTCCGGCGCGAGACCCAGGCCAGCGGCAGGGCGAAGCAGACGAACATCGTAACCACGGCGACGGCAACCAGCATACTGTCGAAAGGCATATCTCTTCTCCTTGAGTGACGGAGAAGAGTGTGAGCGCGGCAGGACACGCTCACCTTGAGCTGCATCAAAATGCAGCGCGCCTTATGCCGCGGCGAGCTGATCCAGCCGGTCGGTGGACAGCAGCCGCACGCCATCGGGCACCACGACAACGGTCTTTTCCTTGGCGAGCTTGGTCAAAGTGCGGCTGACGGTTTCGATGGTCAGGCCGAGATAGTCGGCAATGTCCTGCCGGCTCATGGGCAGCGGGACGTTGACCGACTTCGAGCCGATGCGGCCATAGCGCGCCTGCAGGTTCAGCAGGAAGGCGGCGACCTTCTCGTCGGCAGTACGGCGACCGAGCAGCAGCATCTGGTCCTGCGCGAGCGAGAGTTCATGGCCGGCAAATTCATGCAGGCGGCGCAGCAGATGCGGCTTGCCATCGACATAGGCGAGAAACTGGGCGCGGGAGAAACGGCAGACGCGCACCGACGTCACGGCCTCGGCGGCGACGCCGTAGCGGTCCATCAGCGCAAGGCCCAGGAAATCACCGGGCAGCGCGAAGCCGACGATCTGACGGCGGCCATCGGGCAGCGACTTGTAGAGCCGGACGATGCCTTCGGTCACGTTGAACACGCTGCCGGCCAGCGCGCCCTGATCGAACAGCATGGTCTTGGCCGGGAAATTCTTGACCTGGCTAAGGCGATCAAGCTCGTCGAGTTCCGCCGGTTCCAATGCGCCGCAGACGCTGAACAGGCGCACCTTGCAATCGTCGCAGCCGTTGGTGCTGCGGCCGTGCTTGCAGTCGCGCTCTCCGGCACAGGTCTCGGCCGCTGGTTCCGCGAAGGTCATGGCACTGTCCATCTTCGGTTTGGTCATATGTGGCAGGTCTTGAAAATCACTCTACACCATTTGACATGGATCAATCCTGGACGCTTTGACCCATATCAATGCCGGACCAGCCCATCCCCGCCAATTTCGCAGGCCATGCGAGAATCCGGCCATGAATGAGGAATATCAGGCGCAACCAATGACTTGGGCAGATGCCCGGGCGGCCTATCCGCTCGTCTATCTGCACGATGCCAGCGTTACGCTGGATGCATGGCTGGATTTCGTGCGCCGGCGGACCGATGCCGACGGCAGCGATAACGGGCTGATCGTGATCCGCGACCGGCGCGATATCGTCCATGCGCTGTTTGCTTACCGGGTCGACCTCGACCTGCGCGGCACCAAACAACTCTGTATCGCGCAGCTGATCGTGGCCCAGATTCCCGGCTCGCAGATCGACTATGCCGTGGTCGCCTCGACCAGTCAGGTCGCGGCGTCGCTGGGCTGCCCGAGCATCGTGATCGAGCAACCGTTCCAACTGATGCCTGGCACGACGGCGCGGGCGCCAACAGCCGCGTGAGCGCCATCATTTCAAATCGGAAAATCCGATTGCAAGCGCCAATAACATTCGTTTGTCAAAATTCATGGCAGTCCTAGGCTCAAAGGAACTCCGAGGAGCGATACCGCCCCTCAATCATGCAGGAGCCGACCATGAAAACGATCATCCGCCCCGACATATCGGTCGCTCTCGCGCTGTTCGCCTTTGCTGCGGCGATCATCGCACGCCTGACAGCCACCAAGCGTTCCCGGCATAGCGCCGATCAGATCGCGGCGATCGTTGCGACATCGGGATATCCGTCCGGCACCTAGCCGCGCCTGAGCCCCGCATCACGTCCGCCTTGCCGGACGTTTCAGCGCCCTCGCCTGCCCTGCAGGCGCGGGCTTTTTGTTGGCCGCGTCATGCGCGAGGCGATGCATGAGTGCGACTGCTTCGGCGATGACCGCATCGTCGCGATCGCCGGGATAGACGACATAGGCTGGCATCGAAAATTCCGGCGCATCGGCGACGGCATGCAGCCGCCCGGCCTTCAGTTGGGGTGCAACGATGCGGCGCGGGAAATATCCGGAGCCGCCATTCTCCAGCACATGCTGCAACCCGAGCCAGCCGATATTGGCCGTGAGCGATGGCCCTGCGAAATCCGGAAACAGCGCCATGTGGCGCGCATAGAATTCCGGGCCCCAGTCGATATAGACGTAACCCGGCTGCGGCTCCGGCGCACTGTGCTTGCTGGTCGAGACCAGAATGAGCTGCTCATCGAACAACTGCTCGACCTTGAGGCCGGGCCGGCTCTGCGGCGTATACATGACGCCGATATCGATCCGGCCTTCGACGAGGCCCTGCATCAATTCGGCTTCGAGGGCACTCTCGGCGCGGATCGCGATATCCGGATGTTTCGCGCGCATCAGCGGCAGCCAGTGCAGCAGATGCTCCTCCCACAGCCCGATGCGACCGCCGACGGTCAGCGTGCCGCTGAAGCCTTTCGCAATGCCGACATCCTGCCGCGCATGTTCGACCGTACGTACCAGCGTGGACGCGTGTTTCTGGAACTGGCGGCCGGCTGGCGTCAGTGCGGCCCCCGCCTTGTTGCGAACGAACAGCGTCACGCGCAGCAACTGCTCAAGCGTCTGGATGCGCGCGCTGACCGTGGACTGTGTGACATGCAGCTTCTCCGCTGCAGTCACGAAATTCCCGGCGCTCACAACCGCAAGGAATGTCCTGGCCAGTTCGGTGTCCATACGAACGCTCCCCGGCTACGCGCCCTCGTCGAGCGCGACCATCTCGCGCTTCTTACGCAGTGCAGGCAACAGCGGGGCGATCAGAAGCACCACTGCCAGCAGCAAACAGGCTGCCGAGATCGGCCGCTCGATGAAGGTCATGAGATTGCCCTGCGACAGGATCAATGACTTGCGCAGATTGTTCTCCAGCAGCGGCCCCAGCACGAAGGCCAGCACCAAAGGCGCGGGCTCGTAGCCGAACTTGCGCATGAAGTAGCCGATGACGCCGAAGCCGATCATGACGTAGACGTCGAACACATTGTTGCTGCTGCAATAGACGCCGATGATCGTGAACAGGATAATCAACGGGAACAGCACATTGTAAGGCAGCTTCAGCAACTTCACCCACATGCCGATCAGCGGCAGGTTCAACACCAGCAGCATGAGGTTGCCGATATACATGCTGGCAACGATGCCCCAGAACAGCCCGGGATTCTGTGTGATCAGCAGCGGGCCGGGCTGCAGCCCGTGAATGACGAAAGCGCCGAGCAGCAGCGCCATGACAACGTTCGGGGGAATGCCGAGGGTCATGAGCGGAATGAAGGCGCCACCGGCGGCCGCGTTGTTGGCGGCTTCCGGACCCGCGACCCCTTCGATGGCGCCATGACCGAAACGCTCGGGGTGTTTCGACAGCCGCTTCTCCAGCGCATAGGACGCGAACGACGCCACCACCGCACCGCCACCCGGCAGGATTCCGAGGAAGAAGCCGAGGATGGTGCCACGCCCGATCGGCCCGGCACTGGCCTTCCAGTCTTCCTTGTTGGGCAATAGCTGCGTGATCTTGGCATTGATGATGTCGCGCTTGATGACCTGCTCGGTGTTGAGCAGCACCTCGCCGAGCCCGAATAGACCCATCACCACGGGCACAAGGCCGATGCCGTCGATCAGCTCGATCCGGCCGAAAGTCAGCCGCGGCTGCGCGGTGATGCTGTCGAGGCCGATGAGGCCAAGCACGATGCCGATACAGGCCATCAGCAGCGCCTTGGCCATCGAGCCTTGTGTCAGGAAGGTCAGCACCACGAGGCCGAGCACCATCAGGCTGGCATATTCGGCGGGACCGAACGCAATGGCGACCGAGGCCAGCGACGGCGCCACCAGCATCAGCATCACCAGCGCGAAAGTACCGGCGATGAAGGAGCCGAGCGCGGAAATGCCGAGCGCCGGGCCGGCGCGGCCCTGCTTGGCCATCTGGTGGCCGTCGATACAGGTGACGACGGAGGCGGCCTCACCGGGAATGTTGACGAGGATCGACGTGGTCGAACCGCCATACATCGAGCCGTAATAGATGCCAGCCATCATGATGATGCCGGACTCTGGCGTGCCGGACAGCGTCACCGGCAGCAGCAGCGACATCGCCGAGATCGGCCCGATACCAGGCAGCACGCCGACCAGGGTGCCGATGAAGACGCCGATGAAGCAGTAGAGAATATTGACGGGCTGCAGCGCAACGCCGAAGCCGTGCATGACATTGACGAGAACATCCATGATCCGTGTTTCCCGTCAGCCGATTTCGAACATGCCCGAAGGCAACTGGATCAGCAGGCCGCGCTTCAGCACCCACCACACACCAACAGGCGCCAGCACCGCGAGTGGGATCGCCAGCGTCCAACGCACGGGATCGATCACGCGCAACAGCAGCAGCATCAACGGAATGGTCGAAATCAGGAAACCCAGCGGTTCGAGCGCGAAAGCATAGGCCGAGAGGATCACGATGATCGCGCCCGGCTTGCCCCAGCTTGCGCCTTCCCATCGCGAGCCAAAGGTCGGTCCGCCTTCGGTTACCGAAGCAAGGATGATGGTAACGGCGAAAGCGCACATCAGCAGGCCAATATAGAACAGCATGAAGCCGGAGCCGGGATCGTTGATGGTGCCGAGCTTCAGCTTGAGGCCGGAGCGAATGACGAACACGCCAAGCGCAATGCCGATCACGCCGGTCCAGAGTTCTGAATTGTTGAGCCGGAATGGCGGGCGGGTGGAGGACATGGAGTGCCTTTGGTAGGTGCCTCGTATCTGCAGCGCCCGATTAGCTCCGATGTCGTCCCCGCGAAGGCGGGGACCCATACACGCTGTTGATATGCTGCGGGCAGACAGACGAGGCCTTGCTTAACTACAACGTCGGAGGTTATGGGTCCCCGCCTTCGCGGGGACGACACCTGTGTGTGAGGCTACTTCTTGCCCAGCCCGATCGTCTCGATCACCTTGCGCTCGGAATTGGTGACCTCGACTACGAACTTCTTGTAGTCCTCGGTGTTCTTATAGTTCGGCACCATGTCGTATTTCGCCAGCGTCGCGATGACGGCCGGATCCTCGATGGCTTTTTTGAAGGCGTCATGGAGCTTGGCGACGATCTTCGGATCCATGCCCTTTGGCCCGGCGATGCCGAATGGGGAGTCATAGACCATCGGATAGCCGCTTTCCTTCAGCGTCGGCGCATCCGGGAAATTCGGCGAGCGCTTGTCGGTCCACACCATCAACAGACGCAGCTTGCCGGCATCGACCAGCGGCCGCCAGCCAGTGGAATCTGCCTGCAGCATTGTGTGATTGCCGAGCACCGCGGCATTGGTTTCGGCGCCGCCCTTGAACGGCACCTGAGTCATCTTGATGCCGGCCAGGGCCGCAATCTGCTCCATGCCCACATGCAGCGAGGTGCCGGTGCCCGGCGTCGCGTAAGTCACCTTGCCGGGATTGGCCTTGGCGAAATCGACCACGTCCTTCCAGGTCTTGAACTGCGACTCCGCATTGGTGGTGATGCCGAAGGTGTAGCCGGTGAGATGGATGATGTAGGAGAAATCCTTGTCCGGATTCCACGACACGTCCTGCATCAGCGGCAGGCGGAACACGGTGATCGGAATCTGCGAGATGGTGTAGCCATCCGGTTTCGCCGCCGCTGCCATGGTCGCGGGACCGACCGTGCCGCCACCGCCACCCTTGTTGTCGACGGCGATCGGCTGACCGAGATGTTTCGACGCCGCGTCCGCAATCGCGCGCATCGAGATGTCGGTGGAGCCACCGGCGGGCCATGGCACGATCAGTGTGATCGGCTTGGTCGGATAGTCCTGCGCCTGGGCTGCACCGCTGAACATGGTGGCGGCCGCGACGAGCGCGACAGCAGCGGACAAGGCAAGGCGATTGCGTTGCAACATGTGTTTCTCCCTCTGCGATTCCGGGGGTGATGCCCGGACCGGCTGTATTTTTATTGTCGTTCAGTCTAGCCCGGAACAAACCCAGGAAAAGGACATGTTTCGAACCGGGCTACGAACGCGTCTTGCGTCTTTGGCAATCAACGATGATTTCACCGCCGCCGCAATTCGCAATCAGGATGAGCCATGCGACATTCCGTCTGCACGCGGAGATCGCCCGGCTGACATATTGATCGCAGCGGACAAGAAATTCCGCCTGCAAAAATAACTGAAAAATTTTCATCCGACATGTCGGATCGCGGCGGGCTCATGCGTCCTTTGCGGGACCATCACCGAAGAGATAGCCAGAGTATACCAACAGGAGCCATCCGATGAGCAAAATGATCTTCGTCAACCTGCCGGTCAGCGACCTGCCCCGTGCGGTCGCCTTCTACGAGGCGGTCGGCGCGACCAAAAACCCGCAATTCTCCGACGACACCGCCGCTTGCATGGTGTTCTCCGAGACCATTCACACGATGCTTCTGACCCACGACAAATATCGCCAATTCACCTCCAAGAAGATCATCGATGCAAAGACATCGAGCGAAGTGCTGATCGCGATGTCGGCCAACAGCCGCGATGAGGTCGACGATCTTGTGAAGAAGGCCGTGGGTGCGGGCGGCAACCCCGATCCGACACCCACGCAGGATTTCGGCTTCATGTATGGCCGCAGCTACGAGGACCCTGACGGTCACATCTGGGAAGTGATGTGGATGGATATGGCAGCGGCGCAGACTGCAATGGCTCAGGCCTGATCGAGAGAGGGACAGCAGCAATGTCAAAGATCTCACCCTGCATCTGGTATGTGAACGAAGCCGAGCAAGCAGCGAAGTTCTACTGCTCGCTGTTGCCCAACTCATCCATCGACCTGGTACAGCGCAGTCCGATCGACACGCCCTCGGGCAAGGCCGGCGATGTCCTCGTGGTCAGCTTCAAGCTGGCCGGCCAGAGCTTCATCGGCCTGAATGGCGGTAGCCCGGCCACGTTCAGCCATGCGGTGTCCTTCACCATCCATTGCGACGACCAGGCCGAGACCGATCGCCTGTGGGACGCCCTGCTCGCCAATGGCGGCAAGCCGCAGCAATGCGGCTGGCTCAACGACCGCTGGGGCGTGCCGTGGCAGATCGTGCCCAAGGGCTTCACGGAGATGGTCGCAAGCGACAACCTCGAAGGCTCCAAGCGGGCCATGACGGCCATGATGGGCATGGTGAAACTCGACCTGGCGGCCCTGAAAAAGGCGTTCGACGGCGGCTGAAGCCGGTCCTAAGTGCCTGATCGGGCGGCGATAGCGGCCCGGCGCCGAAATCACCAGCGAGGTAGCGGGAACATCGATTCAGACAGTGATTTCAGACGTCGCCTTGCTTGACATCGAGTCCCCCGACTTCTTATATGCCGCGCATTCGCCGGGGGACGATTTGTCCCCTCCGGATGCCGTGGCGGGGTAGCTCAGTTGGTTAGAGCACGGGAATCATAATCCTGGGGTCGGTGGTTCGAGTCCACTCCTCGCTACCAACAATTCGAGAGCAATCTCAGCATCTTAAAAGGCCCGCCTCCGAGCGGGCCTTTTGCTTTCTGATGACCCGTACAAGATCCGTACAAACCATCGGTCCACGATCGCCGCCTGTTGCCAAATTGCGACCCCCCTCCAATTGGAAAAATCTGCACCGAGTTGGAGAATTTTACACTCGTAGCCCCGGTTTCGACTCGACTCTAAGTTCTCTTTTTGTTCTCATGCCGTCATGGCAAGCAGGCGACCCGCGGACTGGCGATTCCCAACTGAGAAGCAACAGCGCGCCGAGGAGACGGCCAGGCGCATGCACACTGCCGCCGATGTAAGTTTCTTGGGTCACAACGACGTTCCTGACCCAAAAACCTCACAAACGCCGACGCCTGGCCCAGCCGACCAGATGCCAGACGCCTACTGGGATGCCGTGCTGGCGGACCCACGCGCCTCCGCTAGGCCGGGCGTCCATATCGGCAACCGGCGCCTCAGCGAGATCCCGCGCCATGTGCTGCGGGTGTCGTGCCGCCGTTGCGATCGCATCGTCGAGATCCAGACCGCCGACGCCTTGAAGCTCTACGGCGAGCATGCGATCTGGAAGGACGTCGGCATGAAGTTGCTCGACAACGGATGCCAGGAGCGGACCGGCGTCCGCGAGGACGACGGCTGTTGGCCGTCCTACGACACGCCGTGAGATGGCCCGGAAATATCACCCCACGCACATGTCCGGCAGCGACCGCAAGGCGCTGACGAAAGAGCTGCGCAAGTCTCGCGCGATGACTGGCATGCTGGCCGCCCAGGCCGACGAGATGCGGTCAAAGGCCGAGGCCCTGATGAAGCAGGCCGACCGGCTCAGCTGCGAGAGCTGGAACGAGCGCATGTGGGCGGACGGCGAGCCGATCGACCCGTCCCCCACGATCGACCAGGCCCTCAACGGTGGCTTCCCGTGGCTGCAGATAGAGTGCTCCCGCTGCAGGACGCCGCGGGACGTTGACCTGGCCGCGCTGGCCCACCCGCCGGCGACGTGCGTGCACGACCTCGCCGGCCGGCTGCGCTGCGAGAAGTGCAAGAAGGCAGGCAAGCGGCCGGTGGCGACGGTCCTGCAGCTGGCGCCGAGGGCCCGGCACGTATAGCGTCTGGAAACAGGGGTACGGACATGCGGGCGGTGGTTTCGATAGGCATCTTGATCGCGATGATGGGCGCAGCGTCGGCGCAGGTTGACACGTCGTCCTACCCGCGCCCCGGTCCGCAGCCGTCGTTCCTGGATCAAATCGGCCAGGCGCAGCGCATCGAGCTGCAGCGGCAGCAGATAGAAATGGGACGGATGCAGATCGAACAGCAGCGCCTACAGAGGCAGCAGCAGGATCCAGAATCCCGGCGTCAAATGGAATTCGAACGGTAGCAGGCCGAGGCGTATCGGCGGCGGCATCCGCAGGGGCGGTGACAGTAGTTGTCTTCTACTGACAGACCAATTGTGCAACAAGCCGTTGCACAATTGGAACCGATCTGCCCCACCCAGCTTGAATCCGCCGTCAGTTGCGGAGTTGCGTATGAGTTGGAATCTGAAGTTTCCGGAGCCGATCGCCGTGCCTGGCCGGCGCCCGCTCGCGACGCTCCGCGACGCCGCCACCTACATCACCGGACTTCCGCGGGACCATCAGCAGGAGCCCCGATGGCAGAACGCCGTCCATGTCCTCATCCAGGCCGCCGACCACGGCGGGCCCGTCGAGTTCGCCCGGCTCGGTATGATGCAGGCGCTGCACCCGCGCGTCCCGGTCTACGACATGTCGCGGAAGGATCCGAAATGGCGGAATAGTCGGAAGCTGGTCAGGGACCGATGACGGCTGGCCTCAGCGTCTCTGCGGGGCTTCTTTTTAACCCAATCCGAGTGCCACGGTCGCCGCGCCCTCGACGTCATTTCGGCCATCACGCTCTCCCTTCCTGTCCCTGCTGCCTGATCCCCGCCATCGGGCGGATCTTCGTGGCGACCTTGCACCTCTTCCCATCGTCTTCACCGCGCACGGCGTCGCAGTCGCGGCACACGACGCGATCGAAGCGAATGTGCCATTGGTGTCCGTTTGATGCCGTGATGACGTCTGGGACGGGCACCACCTAATCTCCTCGTTTCCGCGGCTTCTCGATCGCGTTGGGGGCCTGTGTGGCGCTGGCCGCGCCGCACACGTACCACCAGTCGCCCAGCCGCATGACGGCGCCGGGGATGAACGGCAGCCCCGGCTCCCATGACTGCAGCGTCTTGCCGAGCGGGATCTGATCTTCGGGAACGACGACCGGCGCGCCGTGCTCGGCGATCGATTGCTCGATGATATGGCGGCGGTTGATGCTCATGATCTAAAATCATCAAGTTTGGTTTCTTATCGTCAGCGGAGGTCGCGCAAAAACCTCTCACATCCTCAGCGCTGGTGCGGACCTGCGCACGAAATAGATTTTCCGCTGGCGAGTGGTTTTGTCCGCCATCGGCGCGCACGCGAATTGGTAGCCGTCGGCCTCCATCAGATCCCAAATCTCATCGGCGAGATCCTCCCCGGCCTTCACAATGAAAACCTTGTGATCGAGATCCTCGATGCCCCCGACGACTTCTCCCATGATGTCCATCGTAGCCTCCTCTTCTGAAACGTTTGAGAACCAAAAAGGACCTACTCGCGGCACAACACTTTCTCGCATAACGCCGCAGTATCCCTGCTTCCGCTGCGGTCTTGGGCGTCAGAGGTTTGCCTCTGCGGACACCACGCATTGCCAAAGCGGCGTGAGCGCCGCGGGAATCATCCGTCGGCGGCCAGCAACCTCAAAACGAAAAATGAATCCTTCGCGAAAAATCTTCGAAATCGGCAAAGGAGATCGGCAAAATAATCGGCAACGTTCAAGTCCAGTGGTTCGGCGCGTAGCCGTGCTCGCGCCAGTGCGCTTCATCGATCGCATGCCAGCGCCTTGCCTCCTCGGGCGTCTCGCGGGCGTCGAGCGCGAATATTTTCATCGCCATCGTATCCGCGTGCGCCGCGCCGACGGTGGCATCGACATGCCACGTCACCGCCCAGGCCGGCATCGATGACGGCGGCCCCGGCGTAGCGGACGCGACGGTGCCGACCCAGAACCGTTCCGCGTGTCGCAGCAAGTGCTCGCTTCCGATCGCCGGGCGGCCGCTGGTCGTGACCAGGATCGAATACAGCAGCTGTTGGATCGCATCTGTCATTCGCTCTCCTCAGCGCGCGCCGCTGCCGCAGCGGCGCGCGCGATCAAAACCCATGGGGACTCGTCGGATGACGGAGGCGGGTCCAGCACGAATCTGCTGAAAGTCTTATCCGTGTGCGACCATGCGCTCCCGTCCGGCCTGACCCCAACTGTCGCGATGTGAATTTTGCCGAGCAGCGTGATGTCGGAGGTGGCGGTGATCATGAGTGCGACCGTCATATGTCGATGCCATCGATCGGGATCTCGCGACCGGCGGACTCACCTAGTGTGTAAAGGGTGTTGGTCGTCCGCACGAATCTATGCCTGCGGTCGAACCATTGGACCGGCGAAGTCTGGATGGTCTCTCCGGGCCGGAACCCTGAATGCTTGTGGACCTCGCCGCGCATGATCAACACGAAATCATCGCCGCGCCGGCGGACCGCGGCCTCCCAGTTTTCGAGTGTCGCAGCCTGCAGCAGCGCAAGCGGGGTCGGCACCTCACCGCAGATGTAGGACTCGATGTCAGCGGCCAGCTTTCGGCGCGCAGCCTCGCTCTTCATCATCAATGCCTCATCGCATACTGGTCGCGGGCCTCGAGGGTCGCTGACACGATCTTTTGCAAATTGCGCATCGAGAATCCGCTGCGCGACCAGGCCTTGCTGATGACGGCCAATTCGTCATCGGCCAGCGGCGCGTCGTGCGCCCTGGTCTCGTCATTGGCCGACAAGTCGCGCACGACCTGCGCGGCCAACTGCGGCAAGTGCTGCAACGTCGGCGCGGCCACGCGGATGATGCGGAATCGATCCCTTAAGGGCGTAGGCAGACGCGTATCGTCGTTCGCGGTTGCAATGAACGTCACGCGCGATAGGTCGAGCTCAGCATCAAGCGACTGGTCGCGATACCTTCCCGCCGTCTCGCGGTCCAGAAAGGGCAGCAGCGCATCGGCAAGTCGGCCGTTCGTTTTGCTGGCGCTGGCTTTCTCGATCTCGTCGACGAGCACGATCGGATTGGCGGTTCGCGACTGCCCGACCGCGCGGGCAGGCACCGAAGCCTCGGTGTTCCCCCACGATTTGGACGTGCCGCCGAAGTGGTTGTCGCTGCTGGCGGCGGCGTCGTATCGGTGGATGAACAACCGCAGGATCTCCGCGAGCCTCCGCACCAGACGCGATTTTCCGGATCCTGGCGAGCCGACCAACAGCATCGGCTTCAGCGTCACCGGCTGGCCTTCGCGCAGGTCTCGGATCAAAAGGTCAACGGCCACGGTGGCGTGCGGGAACTCGGCGTGCAGCGCCGCCCGAATGCTTGCAACGTCGCGCGCGACTACGAGAGGCAAAGCCGCGTCGACGATCTCCTTGAACGGCGCATTGTAGTTGTTCAGCTTGGTTGCCCGCGCTGCCGGCATGACCACCAAAGTCGGCCCGGGCGGCTTAAACGGCTTCTTTGTGGTTTCGTCGCGCACGGGTTTCGAATCAGGAATCGGTTCGATGTCGGCTTCCGGCGAAGTTTCACGCTCAGCGAGGCGGAACATCGTGATCACGCTGCTGGTCCATTCACCTTCCGCCGCCCGCCACCAAATGCGTATCCGCGCGCGCAGTTCGGCGTCGGCGCGTTCGTCGAGACCGGCGTGATCGAGCGCGTACTGCAACTGCGGCAGCACGTGACGGAAACTTTCCGGCCGCCGCGGATCGACGGTCAGCATCGACCAAGCGAGAGCAAGGGCGCCAGCGCTCGGAGTGGCGACGCTGTAAAGATGATCGATCAGCGGCCGGATCGCGCTCGGCGACCGAAACGAGGTGCCGAGCGCGTCCAGCACCGCCTGTGCGCGCGCCTGCCCAACCGTCGGTTCAGTCCGCGCCAGCAGACAGCCGAAAGCGTCGGCCAAACTAGGGGCCAGCAGCGCTTCAAACGCGGGGTGCTCTTCAGGACCTGGCGGTCTCATCGCTCCGCCTCCTGCTCCGGCTCGACAGGCGCCGGCGGCGGGGCGCTCTCAGCCCGGTCCTCGAGCACGGTTTGCAGCCAATATCGATGCGCGGCCGCTTCAGAATCCTTCGAATCCATGTTACTCATCAGGTGTACCAAGGTGCCATCATATGGCGTTCTTGTTGCAACAAAAAGCACGGAAAAGCAAGGCGAAATGCGATCCATGGTTAAGAAAGCGACACCGAAAAAGAAGGCCGAGAAAGCCGAGAAAAACGTCGGCGGCCGGCCCCGTCGCGACCCAGACACGCTCCGAACCGAAAGATTGGTTTTAAGGATTCATCCGGATTTGATGACCGCGATGACCGATCTAGCCAAAGCCAACGGCATCACGAGGAGTATGCTCGTCGAACGAGCCATGATCTCGTTCGTCAACATGAGCAACCCTGCGACGGAGGCGCGGCTCGACTATATGGGGCGCCAAATGAAGGGGACCGAGACCGGCGGCGCTCCGCTCGGAACTCCGCAGTCGTTCAATCAGATTTGGAAGAGGGCCGTCGGCGGTTCGTACGTGGCGCCGAAGACCAACGTCAAGCCACCAGGCTGGGAGCCGAATCCTTCGGACATTACCGGCAACCCGGATGACGATCACGGCATCTGATCGGATGTTTCGAGGCGTCGAAAACAATTCGAGTATCGTAATATCAATTCGGAATTTTGACTCTTTATCAGTGACTTAGGTTTTCGAGCGTCACTGCGCTTGCAGCGACCAACAATTCGACTCTTTGAACATTAAAGACTCGAAACAATGGAATCTCGAATTGTCGACATTACGAATCTAGAATCGTCCACGCATCTCGGGTGGTCTGCGGAGGTGCAAGTTTGACCGATAAGTCGGCTTATCGGTCAAGTGTAGTTCTCCTCGATATTCTTCGGCCGCCACCGTTTCAAGTTGCCATCATACTGATTATTCAAACTTTTTCCGATTAGGCCGCTTGACGTTTGCCAGGGTTCCCCCGATCCTATGCTGGTTCAGGGATCGCATATGCACTCCTCACTCGTCACATTCAGCCAGTCATACGACGTCGTCCGTGACGGCCGGATCGCTGTGCGCGAGCGTACGAAGAAGGCACAGATCGACGCCCTCAGCCGGCTCAGCGACGACGACCGCGACGCCCTCCGGAAGGCTGAGCGGGACGCCAAGATCGCGCGCTCGGTCGACATCCAGCAGGCCTACCACGCCGTCAGCGCGGGCGACCCCACGCAGGAGCAGCGCGACCTCGTCTGCAAGACCGACGACACCAATCGCCACCTGCTACGCATGCGCGGCGAGCAGACCGCCGAGGAGCGCATCTACACCGTCGGCCACTTCTACCCCGGATCCCACATCGCCGGACCCGTGGGCGGCAAGGCGATCCAGGGACCGAAGCGGACGTTCGGCCTGCTCTCCGAGGGCGACCCGATCCGGAAAAGGTTCATCGCATCCTGCGGCAAGCCGAAGCGCCGCAACAAGACCACCGGCGAGGTGCCGAAGACCGCGCTGCGCGCCGGCCCATCGAAGGACAAGATGTGGCGCCAGATGCAGCCGCTGGTCGCGCACGACGAAGTCAACGTGCAGTTCAGCGTCAACTGCGTCGATTTCTGGCGGCACGACAAAGACACCCCGCCAGGCAAGAAGTGGCTGTTCGACTCCGAAGAGGCGATGGTCGCTCACTATTTCAACGAGTATGCCGAGGGCCGACTGGGCGTGCTGCCGACATTCGCGGTCCACACGCCTGACGACCGTTATCCGGGCCGCGTCGTCAGCGCGCACGTCTACTGCATGCTGCCGGACGATGGCATCAAGGAAGCCGGCCACGGCTCCTCCGGCGTTTGGGAAGGCCAGAAGCTCCAGCACGCCATGCTCGAACAGGTGCAGGCCAAGCTCAACGAGCAGCTCGGCGCCGATCCGGGCGGCCTGTCGAACATGTACCAGGGCAAGCATCCGTGCTGCCCCCAGAACCGCTACGTGCCGATCAACGTTTCGCATCTCATGACGCTCGGCGAGATGTTCGAGGCCCTCGACTGCGGTGGCGGTCCTGGCCGCTATGAGATGGCCCATCGCCAGGGACGCCAACGCCTGCAGGGCCTCGGACTGGATCCGGAAGCATCGAACAGTTTCTTCACCGTGACCTCTGAAGAGGGCCTGTACGCGGTCCGCGCCGCCTACAAGGCAGACCGCAAAATCTACGGCAAGCAGGCGCACGGCGAGCGAGCGTTCGATCTGGCCTGGTTGAAGATCCAGGCACACATCGCAACCTGCGGCAAGGATCTACCATACGAAGCTATCGAGACGCTCGAAGGGCTGTTGCACGGCGCGATCGCCTGGGCACTCGTCGATTTCGACCCTTCCCGCGTCAACCGCGCGCCGTATAATCCCGGCGCCGCCGCGCACCTGATCTTGCCGACGGACGACGAGGCGACCCGTCAACGCAAAGGCCAGACCGTGAGCGCCGAGAGCAAGCGTCGTCACTCCCGCCGGCTCATCGCCGACGCCAAGGCCGCAATCGAGGCCGAGGGCGGCGAGCTGACGATCTCCGAGCTGGCCCGCCGCACCGGCCTCGCCCGCGACACGGTACGCAACAACCTCACGGCTGCCGTCGTCGAGGCCACGGCCAACGAGATGCTCGCCGTCGTCCGCTCGGTCAACGAAACCACCGCACCCTCGTCCGGGGTGGCGGTTCAGTCCGGTGTGTGGGGGGTAAGCCTGTCAGGCAGCATTGAAATCAAGCTGTCATCCCAGCCGGAGATCGTCATCCAGAGCGTGCAGCACCCGGACGACCTCCCGATTTCCTGGCGACCGATCGACTGGGACGGATTCCGGGACCGCAAGCTCAGAGAATATGCCCACGGCGTCCGGTCCGGCCGTATCGACTCGTCAAAACCTCGCCGACGCACGACCGGAGCCAACCTGGTCGACTTCCTGACCGGCGGGCCCGTGCGACGCTACGCTGCCCCGGAAGGCCGATCCCAGCGCCGCGTGATCCAAAAATCCGGACCAAACCTCATTCATCCTACCTCCGTCGCTGACCGTCACGCCTCCCGACGCTGACAGGCGCCGTGTCAATCCGTTGGTCACGTGAGGCCTGCGCTTGCGACTTTCAGGTCGGTGAATCAGACTCGGACTATGAAAGAGGTGATTGGGTGAAGACCGTGAAATCAGATGACGCAACCCGTATAGTAAAACAGATCAATGAGACCCGGCGTAGCGAGCACTTTCGCAATCCAGATCGTCCGGACGCGATGTTCGTGCGCCCGCGCCGCGGTGGTCAGGATCCCGAGGTCATCAAGGCACAGACACGCCTCCGCACCGCGCACTGGCGAAATCAGCAGGACCGTCGTGGTGCGCCGACCACGTATCAGATCGGCATGTCCGTCATTGCGGCCCTGGTGACGTCGAGGATCGGCGATATCACCGAAGCCGACCGCGGACTCGTCGGAGCGATGCTGAAGGACCTGCAGGCCCGGGGATTCAGCATCGATGAGACGAAGGCCGTTCTCCGCAAGTTACGCCATCGCATGGGCCACATTCGGGATCCCGAGCAATCCGCAGCGGGTCGACGATAGGTAGCCATTGCATAAGCGCTGCTTGAGAGCCCACGTGCCGAAAGTTGCTCACTGGCGCATCCCGCAATTGCTCGATCAGCCAAGCAAAGAATTGCTCCGCAGTTTCAAGTTCGCCGTCTGAGCGGCTGCTACTTGCGACCTCCGCAAAGAGCTCCAGCATGACGTCTCCGATACGTGCGGGTTCGTAAGCGAGTGCGATCTCCGTCAATTTATTCAGCACAGCTGGCGAGATAGCATCCGCTGTCGGGAGCAATTTCTTGTTAATGAAATCGCGATGATGGCATCGCCAGTCGCGCCACATCATCCGGCTGTATTCCGGCGAAAATCTTTCCGGCGGCAACCCGTCGACGCGACGCTGGTCGAGTTCGATCGCAATCGACAACCGCTTTAGAAAATCCTTGACGTCTTGGAGTACTAGCGTCTTGGTCATTATCGTCGCACCTGGTTTCGATCCGGCTCAGCTCACGTATCGCAGCTTTAGCCTCAATCCTTGGAGAGAACGATATCGGCTAAAAGCGGCACGCTCAAATGCGATAGGGAAGCTAAGTGCGGTTAGCTTCCCTATCACGGGCTTTTCCTCGATTTTATTTCTGAAATCATTGACACCGTGCTCGCCTCCGCGACGGTGGAAAGCGGATCGTAGGGTCCGCCCTCAACGCTGCGTATCGCAAACGATCACCAGCTCGTCCCTCGGAAGTGGCGACAAGTCTCTTCTTATTGTGCGCCTTGCGAAGATTCTCAGCACTATCCATCAGGCTTGAGGCATCGGCCATGCACGCGCGGCGGCTGGTAGCGTCTCCCATACACGTATCATATGCCCCGTCGAGGTCGTCGCCATTTTGCGCATGGCGTTGCTTCGGTGCAACTTCACCGTAACCTCGCTGATGCCGAGATCGAATGCGATCTGCTTGTTCAGACGGCCGCTCATCACTTGCTGAAGCACTTCCCGCTCACGTGGTGTCAGCGTCGCCAATTTGTCGACGTTGCGCTTAATTTCGGCCGATTGTTCCCGCTGGACGCGGTCCCTTGCGATAGCTGTATGTACAACGTCAAGCAAAGTCTGATCACGCACCGGCTTAGTTAGAAAATCGATGGCGCCGGCCTTCATCGCCTGGACCGTCATCGGAATATCTCCATATCCGGTGAGAAAGATGATCGGTCTGGGATCGCCGCTGCGCCCCAGGTGTTCTTGAAGATCAAGCCCGCTCGCACCGGGCATTCGCACATCGACAATCAAACAACTTGGCCTGTCGGGCGCACCCGCATCAAGGAATGCCCGTGTCGATGCATAGCAAATCGCTTCGATACCTGCGGAAATGACGAGTTCGGTCAACGCTTCGCGAACGGAAGCATCATCATCGACGATGATGACCAGCGGCTCGTCCGAACCATGCTCCTTCAGTTGTTCCCGTTGCAAAAGCGAACGATTACTCATGGTCCGTTCCTCTATTTGTTTGTGCTCCGACCGCCTCGTCGATGGCTGAAAGCAATGCGGCGCCGTCGAACGGCTTGCGGAAGAAGCCCGTGATGCCTTTCGCCCGCGTTTGATCAGCGATCTCGTGACGTCCGGTGATGAGAAAGACCGGAAGACCGGGGCGGCGGCGCATGACGATGTTCCGCAACTGCAGGCCATCGACGTTTGGAAGCCCGATGTCGGTAATCAACACATCCACGTCGGACAGGTCGCATGCGAGGAGTGCCTCCGCCGATGAGAAACAACACACGGCGTATCCGGCCGATTCCAGAAGATCTTCCAACGATTCGGTCACTCTTGGATCGTCGTCGACAACGGCAATGGCGGGTCTTCGTCTATGCACGATCGCTTTCCTCCGCTCGCCTTAAATTGGTGAGCGGGATCTCCAACCTTTGAGCTATCCGCACGAGATCGGCGAGCGATGTGGCCCCCATTTTCTGCATGACGTTTCTTCGGTGGATCTGCAGAGTGACCTCGCTGATTCCCAGTTGGGCGGCCGCCTGCTTATTCAAAAGGCCGCTCACGACCAGCGGCAGGACGTCTCGTTCGCGCGGCGTGAGATCGAGATAACGCTGTTTAAGCAGCGACATTTCGCTGCGGACGGTGCGATCGGCCCGATCCTGCAAAATCGCAGACCGAATTGCGTTCATAACGTCAGCATCGCTGAACGGCTTGGTCAGAAAATCCAGGGCGCCGTTTTTGATGGCCCGCACCGATGACGGGATATCCCCGTACCCGGTGATGAAGACGATCGGCGGATGCCCGTGCTCTGCTATCTGCCCTTGCAGATCGAGGCCGCTGATATCCGGTAATTCCACGTCAAGAAGGAGACATGCAGGCATGTCAGGCTTGTCCGCATGCATGTAATCGCCGCCTGAGCTGAATGCCATCGCAATAATGCCGTACGAAGCGAGCAGCTCCACGAGAGCCTCGCGTATCCGTGCGTCGTCATCTACGACGAAGACGATGCAATCTTCATCCATCACGCGAACGTCCTCGACCTGACCGGCAACGAAAATGCAAATGTCGCTCCTTGTGACTTGTTTTCCACCCACAAATTTCCACCATGCGCATCGATGATTGACCGGCAAATGGAAAGTCCCATGCCCATGCCCTGCTCCTTCGTGGAGAAAAACGGCTGGAACACCTTTTCCGGAAACTCCACGCCGGAGCCAAGATCATTCACCGAGATCTCGACCGTATCGACGCCCTGACAACTGACGCGCACGTGAATGACTTTGTCGCCAGCGGCAGTATCCATCGCATCGATGCCGTTGCGAATGAGATTGGTCAGAACCTGCTGAATCTGAACGCGATCAATCGCGACGGGCGGCACTTCAGCTTCGACATCAACGGCAATTCGCGTATGCCGACGCGCAGCCTCTTCTGCGATCAGGTCGCAAACTTCCGCAATCACATGCCTCAGCTCTGACATATTTCGTTTCTCGCCCGACTGTCTGAACAAGGCACGGATCCGACTGACGACATCGGCGGCACCGTTGGCGTCCCGGATGACCCGCTCGACGGTCCGATGGGCGCGCTCGATATTCGGCGGTGATGCCGTAAGCCAACGCTGGCATGCATGAGAATTGGCAACGATCGCCGCAAGCGGCTGATTGACCTCATGTGCGATGGACGCTGACAACTCGGCCAGACTTGCGGCCTGGCTCGCGCGCGCAAGCTTCTCCTGTGCCTGACGCAACTCTTCTTGCGCGCGCATCTCGCCGTCGATATCGAGACAAATAACGTTCCACTGCACGATGGCGCCGGCAGCATCGCGCATCGGTCCGGCTCGGGTCTCGACCCAACGATATTCGCCGTCGAAGCGTCGCAGGCGATGACGCCTTGCATATGGCTCGCCCGTAGCGAGCGAATGCGCATACCTTTCCTTTACGCCCTGCAAATCGTTCGGGTGAACGCCGGCATCCAAAGTGGCATCCAGCCGAGACGGCTCTCCATCCAGTAAGTCGAGATCGTATCCGAGAAATTCCCGAAGCTGCTTGCTGCGATAGATCGGCTCACCATCGGGCGTCGCACAGTCGATCATCGCCGGCAAGGTCTCTACCAGTTGGCGCAACGAACGTTCACTCTGCAGCAGCGCTTCGTGTGCCTGGACCTGATCGTCGATATCGACGCATACGGCATACCACTGCAGAACTTCATCGTTCTCGCCGCGCGAAGGTTCTACGCGGACCTCACTCCAGCGATGAGAACCGTCGCTTCGAAGCTGCGGATAGCGCATCATACACGGAACGCCTGTCGCGAATGCGTCCATGAACGCACTCCGGGCATCCGCTCTGTAATCCGGATGGATTGTGCAGAATGTCGGCATACCGTCCGGCCCGGTCGCGTCTTCGAGCGTGGTACCAGTCACATCCATGAAGCGCTTATTGACGAAGACGGGCTGACCTTCAGGCGTGGTGCTCCAGATCATGGCTGGGACGGCATCGACCAGCAATTGTAGCTGCCGCTCGCTTTGTTCCAGCGCGTGCTGCGCGATCACCTGATCATGAATATCGATGCTCTGTCCGTACCAGTTGATGATCGTACCGCTCTGGTCTCGCAGCGGTTCAGCGCGGGTCTCCGTCCAGTGGTAAGCGCCATTGGCACGGATCTGGCGATAGCGCCGGACATAGGGTTCACCGGTATCACGAGAGCGCTTGAAAGCCGCCATCGCGCCCTCGGCATCGTCCGGGTGAAGGATGATGTCCAAGCGCAACGATCCATCATGCGCCGTGACGTCCGCGATCGTCGCTCCGGTCATCTGCATGAAGCGCTTGTTGACGTAAGTCGGCGTGCCGTCCGAAGCCGTGCTCCAGATTGCCGCCGGAACGGCGTCGGTGAGTTGCTGCAATTGCCGCTTGTTGTGCTGGAGCGTCTGCTCTGCGACTTTCCTCTCCTCGATATCGATCATCGTGCCATACCAGCCGGCTTGCCGGCCCTTGTGGTCACGCGACAGCGAGCCGTACAGCCTGAACCATCGATAAACACCGTCGTGACGACGGATGCGCAATTCCGTATCGAAAGGAATGCTCAAAGCCAGCGACTCTCGCCGCTTGTCCATCAGGCCGCTGTAGTCGTCGGGATGTATGATCTGGCGCCATGCTGCGTTGTCGAGCAGATGGAACAGCCCGCTAGTGGCAGGCTGAAGCCCGGTATACGCGAAGGTACCCGCGCTGACATAGGTCGCATGACCGTCGGGACTGGCCGACCAGGTATAAGCCGGCATGCTTCCCACGATGCGCATTGCTTCCACCGCATCCGCGCCGAAAATCGTCGATACCTTTATTTCGATGATCTCCCCGATGCATAGGGCCAAGGCAGAAAACGCGGTCCATTGGAGGATGCGATCCTGCTCGCCACTGGCAACAGATGTTGCAACCACGACCGATCCCAGAAGAGCGATGATCCAGGCTGCCCGGAGCCACCATACGGCCCGGCCAGGCAAATAGAGGTAGATCGCGGCGACCGGCGCCAGCAGCCCGAATGGCTCATTCATGAACCAGCACAACAAGATGCCGACTGTCGAAGCCATGATCGCGGGCAGCCAATACTGCCGGGAACGCTCTGCCGTCATGTTCGGATGCTCCTCCTGAGAGAACCTGACACTTACCGGCGCCTTGTCTGGCAGTCTTTCGAAAACGTCTGCCCGGTACACTCGGTAGCGACTTTAGCCGCACCACTGGCCGGCCGCACCCCATGGAAATCCATGTATTGCCAGGCCAGTTGCGGGCCGCTGAGCCGGATTTGCGACCTCGTGGCCTGTCGTCACCGCGATATCGAGGGCATCAAGTCGCTCGCCATCACCCCAGCCGGATGATCGTTCCGCTGGCACCATTGAGCAGCCGCCGCAGATGGAAGTTCGCCAACGAATCTTCGGGATAAGCCCCAACCAACGCCGCGAAAGCTGGCAGCGCGGCAGCGTCGCCGGCCTCGAGCTGGCGGAACGCGGCAGCATATTTTGCCGTGGCCGAATCACCGAATTGATCGGGCGATAGTGGCTCGTGCGTCCGCAAAGCCTCGCTCCGGCCGCGCAAAACGAGATCGCCGATCGGCCGCCCCCGAAAGGCGCCTGCGGCGCTCGCAGCAACGTCGCTGACACAGATTCGCGTTCCCAGCGCCTTGTTTGCGCCTTCGAGTCGGGCAGCTGTATTGATCGTATCGCCATAGGCCGTGTAGTCGAAGAAGCGCTCACCGCCGAAATTGCCAACCAGTGCCGGCCCCGCATGGACACCAATGCGTGTCGCGCCAAAAGCGATACCTTTTCGCTTCCATCGTCCACGAAACGTCTCGGCCCAGCGATCCAGTGCCAGCGCGCAGGCTATGGCGCGTGCGGCGTAGTCCGCCTGCTCCCCCGGAGCGTTGAATAGGACCTGTATGGCATCGCCGATCACCTTGGCGACCGTTCCCTCGTGATTGAAGACCACTTCGGTCAGCCCGCCGACATATTCTTTGAGCAGTTCCGCAAGCTGCTCTGGCACCACCATCTCGACCAGCGATGTAAAGCCCGTGATATCGGTAAAGATGATTCCGACCTGACGCCAATGCACAGCCATGCCGTTCTCGCCGCCTGCCGCAAGTCGCCTGGCCAGTTCGGGAGAAAAATAGCGGGACAGTGAGGCATGCGCACGCTCCGCGTCGGTTTGGCGGCGATGCGCTTCGCGCAAGACCTCTACATGACGAAGCGTCTTCAGGATCGTGGCCTCCAGATCGGAG
The DNA here is from genome assembly GCF_051811025.1 of Tardiphaga sp. 813_E8_N1_3. Classification (NCBI taxonomy): domain Bacteria; kingdom Pseudomonadati; phylum Pseudomonadota; class Alphaproteobacteria; order Hyphomicrobiales; family Nitrobacteraceae; genus Tardiphaga; species Tardiphaga sp. 813_E8_N1_3. The sequence continues at coordinate 738,174 of NZ_JBPWQE010000001.1, read as the reverse complement.
AAATCGATCGGTTTGGTCAGGAAATCGAACGCACCACGATTCATTGCGGTCCGTATATTGCCCATATCGCCATAGGCCGAGACGACGATCGCGGATTTGCGGTCGTCTCGCTCCTGCAATTTCTGCAGCAGCGACAGTCCGTCCATGCGCGGCATATTGATGTCGAGGACGACGAGATCGATATGAGGATGCCGGTCGATGGCACGGAGCGCCTCGATGCCATCATGCGCGAATAGAAAATCGATGAGCCCGTCACGGCGCTGGCGACGGAATTTACGCAGAACGAGGGTTTCCAGATCTGGCTCGTCATCGACCATGAGGACCGTAGCCGTCATGCCGCGACTTCCAGCCTCGCCTCGATCTCGCGGCGAAGCCAGCCAAAGTCGATCGGCTTGGTCAACAGATCGTCTACGCCGCGCTCCAGTGCGGTACTGCGTGTCTGACTGTCTCCATAGGCGGAAATCATGATGACGGGAACATCAGGCCGGCGCGCGCGCGGCCGCTCGATCCCGCTCCCCGTCGACGCGGCCGGAAAGGAGACACGGATCTCCTCGTCACCGTCCGGGCTTCCGGCCGTACATGCGGCGAGATAAAGCATATCGCCCACCATCCGCGTGACGAGTGCCGATTGGCCGCCGAGTAGCCTCTGCGCACTGCCGGAAATGACATCGAAAACCGGCTGCACATCGGTCGGCGACCTGGCGATGACGTTGAGAATTTCGGTGGTGGCGGCCTGCCGTTCGAGCGCCATCGCGAGTTCGCGCCGCAAACGTGCGTTCTCGATGCACGCGGACGGCACCTCCCCGTCCATCCATTGGTCCTTCGTCATTTGGCACAACGCTTATTGAGGCCGACGCAGCAGGAGCGTCTCATTATGCGTCAATCGATTGCTGCCAGGCCAGGCAGAGGCCACCATCGACCGCCTGGCCTGTCATCCCTGTCGCGGCAGGCCGGCGAGCCGGATAAGCCATTCCGCCACGTCTTCGGGTTTCGCGCGCATGGTTTGCGATCCATCGACGTAGCCCTTTAGGGTTCCGATATGAGCAGGGCCGCGCCTGCGGCCCTGCTTCGACGTGCCGTCAGTAATCCCACCAAGTCGGGACCCAGCGATAGAAGTCGCCGGCGACCGCTACCCGGCCAATCGACGGGAACGGCATGTGGGTGGCCACCAGCCATGAGCCGGTCTCCGCCAGTTCCCGCATGAGCCGGAGACGGACACGGGTCGCCTCTTCGGGATCGTGTTCGAAGCCGTTGTGCCATTCGGGGTGATCGAACGAGACGGGGAATATCGCATCGCCAGCGAACATCAGCCGATCGCCATTGGACTCGACGCGGACCACGCTATGCCCGGGGGTGTGACCGCCCGTGCGCGTGACCATCACACCTGGCGCCACCTCGCCATCTTCCTCGAACGGCAGCAATCGGTCGCGGTATTCGTCCAGGAACCGTTTGGCCGCACTCCGGGCCAGCTCAGCGAGCACCGGCGGCATGCCGGTGCGGGAGAAATCAGGCGACGCCCAGAACTTGACCTCGGCGGCGGCTACGTGGATTCGCAGGTCCGGACGCAGCTGCTCCTTCACCCCGTCGACGAGCAGTCCGCCAACGTGGTCAAAGTGCATGTGCGTCAGCACAACGTCGGTCACCGACCCGAGATCGATGCCGGCATTCTTCAGGCGCAGGCCCAACTGCCCGGCCCGCGGAAAGTCCGGGTATTCCATTCCCAGCCCGCTGTCGATGAGGATGGTTTGGTCTCCGGTACGCACCACGACCTCGTTCAGCGCCCAATCGAAGGCATCCCGCGACAGGAACCTGTCGTCCAGCCAGGCCGCCCGGGCGGCCGGGTCGGCGTTGGTCGCCATCGACTCGGCTGGCGGCGTTAGCACGCCATCGCTAATCACCAGCACTTCAATCTCGCCGACTCGTAGCGCATAGCGTGACGGCACCAACTCGTCGGGCACCGTTCGGCCCTGTTGAGAGGTGTTGCTCGAGTTTTTATTGGATCCCTGCGGGGTCGTCTGATTCATCTGCTTCATCTTTGATATCTCCTGCCTCTCAGCGACGTTGGATTTGGCTGTGTTGTCCAAGGATCGCGCCTCCCAAGCGGGAAGCGTCTAATCGTTTATCGGTCAGAGATTGGTCACATGCTCCGGATCGGCCGCTGCGAGCGCCGCGGCGCGCTCAGCGCGCGGCGGATAAATCCACACGGTGTTGATTTCGTGCTTGGTCTTCTTGGCCACGTCGCCGACCATCTCCACCTTTCGATCCCAGCCGCGCGTGAACAGCGCGCCCGCCGCGCCGAGATCGAGGCAAGTGACATAAGCCTTCTGGTGATATGGCTTCGTCGCCACACCGAGCAATTCGGCGGCGGCATTGTTGCCCGCAAAGGCGCCCATCCGCGTTGCGTGCTGGCACGACATCAGCGCGTAGTTGCCGACGTCATCACATGCCGCCCTCGCGGCATCGCCAGTCGCAAAGACGCCAGGTACCGACAGCACGTGCAGGTCACGGTCGACGAACAGACGGCCAAAACTGTCGCGCCCGGCGGGGATCTGCGCGGTCAACGGCGCGGCACGCATGCCGGCGGCCCAGATCACCGTGGCACTCTCGATGTAGTCGCCGTTGGAAAGCGTAACACCGGACCTTTCGAGCGAAGTCACGCCGATACCGAGCCGCCTTTCCACACCGAGCACATGGAGGGCATCCTCGATATGCGGACGCGGACCCGCTCCCATATCGGGTGCGATTGCAGCGTTTCGCTCGACAATGACGACGTGCGGATTTGTATCTCTGCCGAGGATTGCTCGCAGGCGTGCCGGCATTTCGGTCGCCACTTCGATCCCGGTAAAACCGCCACCGGCGACCACCACCGTATCACGCGCCTTCGACCGCGGCTGCTTCGCCAGATCGTGCAAATGCTGATCCAGTGCAATCGCATCGCTCAGCTGATCGACGCTGAAGCCATATTGCGCCAGTCCAGGTATATCGGGACGAAAGAGCTGGCTGCCCGTCGCAATGACGAGCCGATCATAGGCAATGACCTGCTCCGCGCGTCCGGCCGCCGTGATCTTGACAGCGCGGACCTTGGTATCGACCGTCTCCACGCTGCCCTGCAGATAGACGACGTCGATCGCCTTCAGTACGTCCTGCAGCGGCGCCGTCAGCGTTTCGGGATTCGCTTCGTAGAGACGGGGACGTACGACAAGCGTCGGCTCCGGAGAGACGAGCACGATTTCTAGCATCTCAGGCGCGACGCCCTGGATGTCGCGCAGGCGCGCGGCTGAGAGCGCGGCATACATACCGGCAAAGCCGGCGCCGACAATGACGATTCGCATGATGAAAATTCCTTGATTTGGACTACAGGCGCAGCGGTTAGGCCGAGATGAACTTCAGAATGTCGGCATTGACGATGTCTGCGTGCGTCGTGCAGAGCCCGTGCGGCAGACCGTCATAGATCTTCAGCACACTGTGCTTAAGGAGCTTCGCCGAGAGCCGCGCGGAATCCGCAACGGGCACGATCTGGTCCTCGCTGCCATGGAGAACCAGCGTCGGGACCGTTATGTTCTTCAGGTCATCGCTGAAATCTGTCTCGGAGAACGCCTTGATGCATTCGTAGTGGGCCTTGGCGCTGCCCATCATGCCCTGCCGCCACCAGTTCCAGATCACCGCCTGCAACGGCTTGGCGCCCGGTCGGTTGTAGCCGTAGAAAGGTCCGCTCGCGAATTCCAGATAGAATTGGGATCGACTTGCCGCGAGCTGTTGCCGCAGTCCATCAAACACTTCTATCGGCAGACCGCCCGGATTGGCTTTTGTCTTCACCATCAATGGCGGCACCGCACCGATCAGTACCAACTTGGCAACACGACCGTTGCCGAATCGCGCAACATAACGCGTCGCCTCACCGCCCCCGGTGGAATGGCCGACATGGATAGCGTTGCGAAGGTCGAGATGTGAGGCGAGCGCCGCGACATCGGCCGCATAGTGGTCCATGTCCTGACCGTCGATTGCCTGGCTGGAACGGCCATGGCCACGACGATCGTGGGCGATCACACGATAACCTTTGCTCAGAAAAAAGAGCATCTGGTTCTCCCAGTCGTCGGACGATAGCGGCCAACCATGATGAAAAACGATTGGCTGCGCGGTTTTTGCACCCCAGTCCCGATAAAAAATCTGTGCGCCATCATTCGTCATGATCGACGACGTCAGATTTGCCGTGTCCGTCGTGTGAGAAAGCATGTCTGTTTCCTTTCCTGCCGCCGCGGAGGAGCGGACGGTCATCGATGCCGCATATATCAGTGTGGTGGCGAGCAGCTTCCGCCGCGAAAATCTTGCAAGACGGCTGATCGAGCTCTTCCAGGTCATTCGTTCGTCTCCGTTTGAGTGAGGCCACGCAGTGCGTGAACGCCTCCAACATGATGCGGTCAGCAGCGCAGCGGTATCGTTCTGCGGATCAGCGCGCATGGCGTTACGAATAGTTCGACCTGTTCTTCAGGATAGGTTCGGCAGCGCAATGCCGCGCCCTAAACTCCTCGCCATCTGAAGCGAGCAACCTATGCCGAGGTATTGCCGACCCTATTCGCCAGCCCAGTCGATCATGGATACGGCCCGACATAGCGTCGTCGGCGCCGCGACCTGCGCGGCGATCAACAGGAGATAGACATGAGCCCAGATGTTGCTTCGCGCCCGGTTCGATCGGAGCCGGAAGAGCTGGTCCCGTCGCGCTACGCAGTGAAGATCGGCGAGATCGACGTGCTGGTGATCAGCGATGGAGTGCTTCCGCTTCCAACCACCATGTTAGGTCATAATGCCGACCCCAAAGCCCGTGCTGCCTGGATGCACCACATGTTCTTGCCGCCAGACGCTTTCGATTGGGCGCTCAATGCCGTCGTGGTGCGTAGCGGCGGCAAGACCATCCTCGTCGATGCAGGCTTGGGATCCGACCCCGATTTGAACCTGCCGCGAGCCGGACAGTTGATCAAACGAGTGGAGAGTGCCGGCATCGATCTCGCGTCGGTCACCGACATTGTGCTGACGCACATGCACATGGATCACATTGGTGGCCTGCTCGTCCCCGGTATCAAGGATCAGCTTCGCTCCGATGTCCAGATCCACGTGGCGGCGACCGAGGTCAGTTTCTGGGACGCTCCGGATTTCTCCCGCACGGCCATGCCGCCGGGCTTCCCGGATGCACTGCGGGCAACTGCCAAGCGGTTCGCCAAGGAGTATCACAACCAGCTGCGGCAATTTGACGAGGAATACGAGGTCGCTCCGGGTGTGATCGTCCGTCGCACCGGTGGCCATACGCCCGGACACAGTATCGTCCGCGTGGCTTCAGGCAAAGACGCTCTTACCTTCGCCGGCGACGCCGTGTTTACAGTCGGATTCGATCATCCCGACTGGTTCAATGGCTTCGAACACGATCCCGAAGAGGCAGCCCGCGTTCGCACGCGCTTGTTGAAAGAGCTGGCAGCTACCGAGGAATTACTGGTGGCCACGCACATGCCATTTCCGTCCGTCGGACGCGTGGCGATCGATGGCGATGTTTTCCGATGGGTGCCGGTGTACTGGGATTACTAACGCTTGCTGGGTTAGGGCAGCGCCCCGTTCTGCCGATAATATCTACGGCGTCGACGGGGCCTGCCTGAACCACAACCACCATCCAGAGAAAGATAGGCGACGCGGCACGCCGAGCGACAGCGAATGGAAACCTTATGAAGATCGTCATTGTCGGCGGCACCGGCCTGATCGGTTCAAAAACAGCCGCCCACCTTCGCCAGCAAGGCCATGAAGTCATCGCTGCCGCACCGAGCACCGGCGTCAATACGATCACCGGCGAGGGTCTTGCCGAGGCGCTCGCCGGTGCCTCGGTCGTTGTCGACCTCGCAAACTCGTCGTCCTTCGAGGACAAGGCCGCGCTCGAATTCTTTGAGACATCGGGCCGCAATCTGATGGCGGCGGAAAAGGCCGCCGGCGTAAAGCATCACATCGCGTTGTCCATCATTGGCGTCGATCGCCTGCCCGATAGCGGCTATATGCGCGCCAAGGCTGTCCAGGAAAGGATCATCCGGGAATCCGGCATTCCCTATACGATCGTCCACTCGACGCAATTCATGGAATTCCTCGGCGGCATCGTCCAGTCCGGCACGGCTGGAGACACAGTACATCTGTCGCCCGCCTATGTGCAGCCCATTGCCTCCGACGATGTTGTTGACAATATAGCGGCGGTTGCGACGGCAGCGCCGATCAATGGCGTTGTGGAGATTTCAGGCCCCGAGCGTGTCCGGCTGAACGAACTCGTTGTCCGTTACCTGAAGGCAATGGGCGATACTCGCAAGGTCGAGGCAGACCCGGAGGCGCGATATTTTGGCGCAAAGCTAGAAGATGGCTCGCTTGTTTCCGACAACAATCCACGCCTCGGCCGAATCACTTTCGAGGAGTGGTTCGCGACCTCTACCCGCAAATGAATGAATATCGAGGCGCCGCCAAGCGCGCCGCACCGTCCAATCGTCGATAAAGGAGCTTCGACATGATCAAACCGATTCTCGCCATTGCTATGACCGCTCTTTTGCTTACGGCGGCCTCCGCCCATGACGTCGGCGACAAGGACGCCAAGGTCACGCTTGTCTATGAGCATGCGCTGCCGAACGTTCCAGGTAAGAGCATCAAGAGTGTTCTCGTGGAGTATGGTCCCGGTGGTTTCTCGGCGGCTCACACTCATCCAAGTTCGTCGTTTATCTACGCGACGGTCTTGGAGGGGGCAATTCGCAGCCAAGTCAACGATGGGCCAATAAAGGTCTATAAGGCCGGTGAAAGCTTCTCCGAGATGCCGGGCGATCGCCACGGCGTTAGTGAGAATGCCAGCAAGACGGAGCCTGCGAAACTGCTCGCGGTTTTTGTCCTCGACTCGGCCCAGCAGGAATTGACGTTTCCGATCAAGAGATAAGTGACAGGCCGGCACGCTATCCGATGCCCGGCCGTTCTTCGACGTGATCAACCGTTATCGGTGAATTCCTGCCATGTTTGGCGATGACCACTTCTTGCCACTCGCTCTGATCAACGTCCTAGGAGTTGCGGGTATCGTCATATGGCACGTTCAGGGCAGCAAGCGTCCGACAGGCCGCCTGGTCGTGCAGATCCTGTTCTTCATCGGGATGAGCCTCGTGCTCTACATGGGGGGCATCGCTCCGCAGCAGCCCGATGACATCTACAGGCAGGGTTTTGCCGCGTTGCTCTCCAAATCGGCTAGAGTTTTATGGTGGACTCATCTCGCCTGGACGATCATCGGCTGCATCCACATCTACGTCAGACTCAATCGCAAGCCGCGAGAAGCGCACCTCATCTTGGACATGGCCGTCGCCGTTATCTATCTCGGCGTGGCGCTGTCGGTGATGGGTTTCGTCTTCGGGATGCCGATCGCCACGTTGGTGACAACCTCGGGCGTCGTTGCCGTGATCCTGGGTCTGGCTTTGCAGAATACGCTCGGCGATGTCTTTTCCGGCATCGCGCTGACGCTCGGCAAAGCCTATACCATCGGCGACTGGGTCCAATTGAGCGACGGCACTGCGGGTCGTGTTACCGAGACCAACTGGCGCTCCACCAATCTGCTGACCGGCGCTAACAACATCGTCATGCTGCCAAACAGCATGCTGGCGAGGCAGGGATTGACCAGTCTCAGCCGCCCTGACGAAACGCATCAGATCACTTTGAGCGTGCGCTTCGCCGCCGGGCAAAGGCCGCGCTTTGTCGAAGACGTCATGCGGTCCGTGTTGCAGGCCAGTACCCGGATCGTCAAGGATCCGCCGCCGGCCATTGCCCTAAAAACCATCGACGCGATTGCAATCGAAGTGGAGCTGCAGTTCCGTGTCGCCAGTCTCGCTATGGGGATGTCCGCCAAAAACGAGATCATTGACCTTATCCACGGCCAATGCGGAATAAGAGGTCTTTCGCTGGCCATCCCCGCCGAAAGCCTCGTACACGTGCCGGTGACAACCAGCCGTGAGTCTTTCGCTCCGAGTGCTGGAGCGAGCTCATCCGGCACGCTTTAGTATTCACTCGAAAGTATGCTTCTTCCACATGGCCGGAAGCGTTTCCCGCGACAGTGTCTTCCCAATATTCGCTAGCGTGACGCTACGCAGTTTCTGTTCGTCAGCCTCCACGTGATGCGAGCCACAGCGCAAGGGCCACTATTGCAATAACCCTTCGGGCGACGCGGATCGTTGGCGCGGATATTGGTGCAAACGAAGGTCCGCGATTTGCCTTCCACGATTTCGAGAAAGGTCAGATCCGCCCCTACGGGGATTATTTTAGTCACTCGTTTGATCCGCCCCTGCATGGCATAGCAGTCACGCGGATGCGACCTACAGAGTGCGAAAAAAATTCACGCGGTAGCCCGTGTCGCGCGACGGGGGCTGGTACCGGTCACGCGACGGAAGGCGACGCCAAAGGCGCTCTCTGAAGCGTAGCCGAGTTCCGCCGCAATCACCGCTACCGAGGCTCCGGGCCGTGCGAGCGCCCGCTGGGCTAACACCATCCGCCAGTGCAGCAGATAATCAATGGGCGCGCGGCCCACGGCAGCGCGGAACCGGGCCGCGAATTGGGAGCGCGACAGATGGCTGATCGCGGCAAGATTCTCCAGCCGCCAATCATGCCCCGGTGTGCGGTGGATCGCCACGATCGCCGGGCCGATACGTGGATCGGACAGCGCGGCAAGCCAACCCCCGCTTTCTCTTTCGGGCAGTGCCCGCAGAAGCTCGATGAAGACCATCTGCATGATCTGAGCAGTCATCGCCGCACCACCGGGGGCACCGGCGCGACTCTCCTCCTCCAATCGGTCGAGAAGCCAACCGATTCGCCCCGCCGCCGCGCTATCCGCAGGGATAACCGTCACCGGTGGTAAGGCCTCGATCAGCAGAGTAGCAGCGGGCGGCAGCTCCATCCTTCCGCCGAGGCAGCGGAACTCCAGTCCGACGTCTGCGTCCAGCCGTGCGAAGGGCAGCGTCTCACAGCCGACAAAGACATCTTCGGCCGGGCGCGGTGGGCATAACAGGTCAGTAGCCATTACGAAGGGGAGTCCCGGCGCGACCAGAAAGCAATCACCTGCACGCAGATGCCAACGCTGCCCCGAGGCTTCCAGCCAGCATTCGCCGTACCTGATCGCATTGCATTTCAAGGTAGGCAGCGAACCCACGCGGACAGCCCATCCACCGCTAGCCTCCAGCCCGGTGGAGGCCGCGGTCTGAACGCCGGCAAAGGTCAAAATCTGGGAAAGCGGGTCACCTGGTACAGACATCGGATGATCTCAACAAAAAGCAGGATAATCCAACATAGATCATCTGGGGTGTTCGCACTATCCAAGCGAGCAACCACTAGGAGAATGCCATGAACCCAATGCAGAACCCCCTGAACACCCCCTTCACCCCATTCACCACCGCCGAAGAGGTTGCGCATGGTGCCCACCTTTCGGGCAAGACCGTCATCGTCACCGGCGGGGCCTCAGGCTTGGGGCTTGAGACCGTGCGTGTGCTGGCTGATCTCGGCGCACACATCATCGTGCCAGCCCGCAACACTTCCACCGCTCGCGCGTCATTGGCGAGCATCACCAACGTGGAGGTGGCGGAGATGGATCTGATCGACCCGGCCTCGGTTCGCATCTTTGCCGAAAGGTTCGTAGCCACCGGCGCACCACTGCATTTGCTGATCCTCAGCGCAGGCATCATGACGCCGCCTCTCTTCCGCGACTCCAAGGGGCGCGAAGGCCAGTTCGCCACTAATCACCTTGGCCATTTCCGACTGACCGCCACGCTGTGGCCAGCGCTGAAATTGGCAGGTGGAGCGCGAGTGGTCGTTCTGTCCTCGCGCGCTCACCAATTGCCGGGATTCGACCTGACCGATCTAGATTTCGCGCGCCGGCCTTACGACAAGGTGGCTGCCTACGCGCAATCGAAGGCCGCCAACGCGCTTTTTGCCTTGGCTCTGGATATACGGGGGCAAAACTACGGTATTCGCGCCTTTTCGGTGCACCCCGGCTCGGTTTTCGGCAATCTGACAAAGCATGCCAGCCGCGAGGAACTAGAGGCTTATGGGATACTCAATCCTGACGGCACTCCGCAGATAGATCCGGCCCAGGACAAAAAGAACTTCGCGCAAGGCGCAGCAACAACGGTTTGGTGTGCGACCGCACCGGAACTGGACGGATTAGGTGGGGTGTATTGCGAAGACTGCGACATAGCCTACGTCGAAGCCGAGGGCGGCTTCGGTGTTCGCCCGTATGCTGTGAACCCAGACTTAGCTGAAGCACTCTGGACCGAAAGTGTTCGCCTGACAGGTATCGACGTGCAAGGCTGATCCTGTATGCCCGAACCTAGCCGTCGCTACCGTCAAGGACGGCACGGTCTCGCCCACGACGAGCGGGTCCGCCACTAACGTGCGACCCGCTTCTAGTTCATGTCGAAGTTTTTCTTTAAACGTCGTGAGCCGGAGGACAGCAATCAACGTAAAATCCTGACGGAGCGCTCAACAAGCGCCACTTCACCGACGGCGAGCTCGCCATGGCTACTCGTGGATCTACGCGGACGATGCGCGTAAGATCGGTGACAAACTTCCTTCGAAGCGGCTTGGTCCATAAAACTCTCGCGAGAAGGGCGCGGCTATGGCGACGCGCCAAGAGCTTTCGAGATCGCGTTGGGTGCCGCCTGTTCCCTTAAGGGAGATTCGCGGATCGCCCGAGATGAAGCAGCCGCGCATGCGACGCTCGACGACTGCTGGATCGTCATCGGCTGCCCACGTTCGGGAACGAGGAAAATCGCCGCCATATGCCTACAGCGAAGAAGGCGTGGGTCAACAAGCGCGCACGAATTCTTGATTACAGCAGCCTGCAATCATACCCGTGGATAGGTTTCGACCGCTTCTAAGTCCGGCTAGGCTGGTCACACGATCTGCCTGTCGGATCGCGCGGATTCTAGAGGTACCGACGGTCGTCGGCCCGTGATCCATGGAGCAGATACATGCAGCTTAGTCGAAGGGGCTTCATCAAACTGACCGGAGCGGGTCTCGCCGCTTCCAGCTTGGGGGCGCTCGGATTTGGGCCCGCGGGTGAGGCGATGGCTGCCGCCGTTAGGCCGTTCAAACTCGTAGCGGCGACAGAAACCCGAAACACCTGCACCTACTGCTCTGTCGCTTGCGGCATTTTGATCTACAGCATGGGCGACCGCGCCAAGAATGCTCGCTCCAACATCATTCACATTGAGGGCGATCCGGATCACCCGGTCAATCGCGGCACGCTGTGCCCCAAAGGGGCGGGCCTGCTTGATGTGGTCCACGCCCCTACTCGCCTCAAGACACCGCGATATCGTGCACCGGGCGCCAGTGAGTTCAAGGAAGTGTCTTGGGAGTTCGCACTCGGCCGCATCGCGCGGCTGATGAAGGACGACCGCGACAAAAACTTCATCGACAAGAACAAGGCCGGGACGACGGTGAACCGCTGGACCACCACCGGGATGCTGGCTGCGTCGGCCTCGTCCAGCGAGACGGCCTATCTAACCTGGAAGGTTGCCAGGTCACTCGGCATGGTGGTCTTCGACAATCAGGCGCGCGTCTGACACGGACCGACGGTGGCCAGTTTGGCTCCGACATTCGGTCGTGGTGCGATGACGAACACCTGGCAAGACATCAAGAATGCCAATCTCGTCGTAGTGATGGGCGGCAATGCCGCCGAAGCGCATCCGTGCGGGTTCAAGTGGGTGATCGAGGCCAAGATCGAGAATTCCGCGAAGCTCGTGGTCATCGATCCGCGCTTCACGCGCACGGCTTCCGTCGCTGACAAGTACGCGCCTATCAGGCCGGGCACCGACATTGCCTTCCTCAGCGGCGTTATTCGGTACCTGTTGGCGAACGACAGGATTCAGCACGAATACGTGCGGGCGTACACGAACGCGGGCATGATCGTGAAGGAGGAATTCGGCTTCGTCGACGGACTTTTCAGCGGCTACAACGAGGACACGCACAGTTACGACAAATCGAGCTGGGAGTACGAATTCGACGAGCAGGGTTTCGCGAAGGTCGACGAAACCTGGCAGCATCCGCGTTGCGTCATCAATCTGCTGCGCAAGCACGTTGATCGCTATACGCCGGAGATGGTAACGCGCATCTGCGGCACGCCGATCGAAAAATATATGGAGATCTGCGAACTGTTCGCGTCGACGTCCGCGCCGGACAAGGCGATGACGAGTCTTTTCGCGCTGGGCTGGACACAGCATTCGGTCGGCGCCCAGAACATCCGCTCAATGGCGATGATCCAGCTTCTGCTGGGCAACATCGGCGTTGCCGGCGGCGGCATGAATGCCTTGCGAGGCCATTCGAACATCCAGGGGCTGACGGACGTCGGCCTCCTGTCCAATGCGATGCCCGGCTATCTGACGCTGCCGTATGACAGAGAGGACACCTTCGAGACGTATATGAGCACGAAGCAGTTCAAACCGCTTCGTCCGGGTCAGATCAGCTACTGGCAGAACTACCGAAAGTTCATGGTCTCCTTCCAGAAGGCGATCTACGGCGACGCCGCGACCGCCGAGAATAACTGGGCCTACGACTGGCTGCCGAAGCTGGACGTTCCGCTCTACGACATCATCCGTGCGTTCGAGATGATGGATAAGGGCGAGATGACGGGTTACATCTGCCAGGGCTTCAACCCACTGCAGGCATTCCCCGATCGCGGTAAGATCCGCCGCTCGCTCGGCAAGCTCAAGTACCTGATCACGATGGATCCGCTCGATACGGAGACGTCGCGATTCTGGGAGGATTTCGGTCCGCAGAATCCATCGAAGCCCGAGGACATTCAGACAGAGGTCTTCCAGTTGCCGACGACGTGCTTCGCCGAGGAGAACGGCTCGCTGGTGAATTCCGCGCGCTGGCTCCAATGGCACTGGAAGGCGGCCGAAGCTCCAGGCATGGCGAAGTCGGACATCTGGATCATGAGCGGCATCTTCCACCGCATGCGGGAGATGTACCGCAAGGAAGGCGGCGCCTTCCCCGATCCGCTCCTTCATCTGAGCTGGAATTATACCGACCCGCACGATCCCGATCCGGAGGAACTGTCTAAGGACATGAATGGCCGGGCACTGGTCGATCTGAAGGATGCGAGCGGCGCTGTGACCGTCCATGCCGGCAAGCTGCTCGACGGCTTTGCGCAGCTACGAGACGACGGCACCACGGCATCGGGCTGCTGGATCTTCACCGGTAGCTTCACCGAGAAAGGCAACCAGATGGCCCGCCGCGATGCGAGCGATCCTCGGGAGCAAGGCATAGCGCCGAACTGGGCCTGGGCCTGGCCGGCGAATCGCCGCATTCTCTACAATCGTGCGAGTGCGGACCCAGCAGGAAAAGCCTGGAATCCAGGGAAGCCAGTTATCGAGTGGAACGGCACTCAATGGACGGGCATCGACGTGCCGGACTACACGCCGACCACGAAACCATCCGATTCCGTCGGACCCTTCATCATGAATGCGGAAGGCCTCGGACGACTGTTTGCTCGCGATCAGATGGCGGAGGGTCCCTTCCCCGAGCATTACGAGCCTTTCGAATCTCCCTCGGAGAACATCCTGCATCCGAAGGTGAAATCGAATCCCGCTGCGCGCGTCTTCGCAGACGATCGTGCCGCGATGGGCAAGGTCGCCGACTTCCCCTACGTCGCGACGACCTATCGTCTAACCGAGCACTTCCACTTCTGGACGAAGCACGCGCTCATCAACGCGATCCTTCAACCTGAAGAATTCATCGAGATCGGCGAAGTGCTGGCCAAGCAGAAAGGTATCGTTCAAGGCGGATGGGTGAAGGTCTCATCGAAGCGGGGCTGGGTCACCTGCAAGGCCTACGTCACCAAGCGCATAAAGCCCCTGATCGTCGACGGCAAGCCGACGCATGTCATCGGCGTACCCCTACATTGGGGGTTCACGGGCCAAGCCCGCAAGGGCTTCGGCGCAAATACGCTGACGCCGTCTGTCGGTGACGCGAACACGCAGACTCCCGAATTCAAGGCATTCCTCGTCAACATCGAACGCGCCACCGGCCCGGCAGTCTGAAGGAACCACGATGGCAGATCTCCAGACTCAGAACTACATCCGACGCTCGGCGACGACCTTGACGCCGCCGTCAGTGCGCAACCATGAGCAGGAAGTCGCCAAGCTCATCGACGTCACGAGGTGCATTGGCTGCAAGGCGTGCCAATCGGCCTGTATGGAATGGAACAACCTCCGTCCCGAAGTCGGTCACTTCGAGGGGGCCTACGAGAACCCGGGCGACCTCGCACCGTCCGTCTGGACGCTCATGAGGTTTGAGGAATACGAAAACGACGTCGGCAACCTCGAATGGCTCATCCGTAAGGACGGCTGCATGCACTGCGAGGACCCGGGCTGCCTCAAGGCTTGCCCGGCTCCCGGAGCAATCGTCCAGTACGCCAACGGGATCGTCGACTTCATGAGCGACGCTTGCATTGGCTGCGGTTACTGCCTCAAGGGATGCCCGTTCGACATTCCACGTATCAACCCCGTCGATCACAAATCCTATAAATGCACATTATGCTCGGATCGCGTCGGCGTCGGTCTTGAACCCGCTTGCGTAAAGGCCTGCCCAACCGGCGCGATCATGTTCGGATCGAAGAGCGACATGAAGGACTGGGCCGGCGAACGCATCGAGGACCTCAAGTCCCGCGGCTTCGAGAATGCCGGCCTCTACGATCCGCCTGGGGTCGGGGGAACCCATGTCATGTACGTCCTCCACCATGCAGACAAGCCTGGAATCTATTCGGGACTTCCCGAAAATCCCACTATCAGCAAGCTCGTCCAATTTTGGAAGGGCTTGATCAAACCCATCGCGATTGCGGGCATCGCCTTCGCCGCCGTGACGGCCTTCGTCCATTGGATCACCGTGGGTCCGAACGACGTCGAGCAGAACGATGAGGACGAAGCCGACCGTCTGCTGAAGAAGGCGGAGGGATCGTAATGAAGTATCCCAAAGCGAACATCGTCCGTTACCCGACGGTGACGCGAGTGAACCACTGGATCACCGCAGGATGCTTCGTGCTTCTGGTTCTATCCGGGCTCGCTATGTTTCATCCCATGCTGTTCTTCCTCACTGAATTTTTTGGGGGCGGACAATGGGCGCGCGCCGCGCATCCATGGATCGGCACGATCCTTCTGCTCAGCTATGGCGGCATGATCGTCCAGTTCTGGCGCGACGAGCTCTTCACATGGGACGATCTTCAGTGGAGCAAGTCGATCGCGAAGGTGATCGTGAACGAAGAGGAAGGCGTACCCGAGGCGCCTCGCTTCAACGCGGGCCAGAAATTGGTATTCTGGGCGATGGCTTTTCTCGTCCCGGCTCTCTTCTTTAGTGGTCTCCTGATCTGGGAGGTCTATTTCTCAAGCTATACGACCATCGAGCAGCAGCGCTATGCGATGCTGATCCATAGCCTCTGCGCGATCGCCGCTATTCTCGTGTGGATCACGCATGTCTATTCCGGTATCTGGATCCGCGGTTCGGTGAGCGCCATGATGCACGGGCACGTGACGCCGGGGTGGGCCTTTCGGCACCATCGCAAGTGGTTCCGCAGCCTCGTTGCGACCGGATCGCGCGGGCCGGTGCCAAACCCCACATCGCGAACGGAACACAAGTCGTGAGGCAGGGCGAGATCGCCTCCAAAGGCAAGTGGACGGGCAACCCGACCGGAGGCGTCAAGGCGCCGGAGCCGATCCTGCTGCCTGACCCGTCCAGACGCTTCGCAGATACCGCGGCACGGTTGGAGACTCTCGCATCGGGCCACCCCATGGAAGAGTGGTTGCGCTTTATGTCCAGGCTCTCCGAGGCGCAGCATGCGGCAGCTCGGGATCTGCCCCTCCCGCCCGCGACCGATCCTATCGACGTCAAGCTCGCGATTGACGCGCGGATGCCTCCATTGGCGGCCGACGGCCACCGTCGACCGCCGGAATGGCGCGACATCCTTGTCCATATCCTCGACGAGGACGGGCTCACGGGCGCGACGGCCGCGCTCAGCGACGCAGCAGCCAGATTGAAGTCGCTCGATGCAGACGGCGTCGAATTGCTCGCAAACCGTTTCCTGCACGGCGAAGTGGCTTCTGAGGACGCCGCTGCGGTTCTCTTTCTCGCCGCTGCTCTTCAGGTCTACTTCACCCGTATGGCAGCGAACCTTAAGTCGCCGGACCTCCGGCTTCTGACGCAGCGCGGTCTCTGCCCCTGCTGCGGCTCAACGCCGGTCGCCGGTACGATCACCGCATCAGGCGACAATCCGGGGACGCGGTATCTGCACTGCTCACTCTGTTCGACGGCATGGAATCATGTGCGTACGGTCTGCATCACGTGCGGCGAGTCCCGCTCGGTCTCGCTGGAAGGCATCGAGGGTGATGCCGGGGTGGTAAGAGCCGAGACGTGCAAGGACTGCAGCACCTACGCGAAGATGATTTATCTCGCCAAGGATACGAAAGCCGACCCCTTTGCCGACGATTTGGCATCCCTCGGCCTGGATTTCCTCGTCGCCGAAGTGGGCTGGTCGCGGCATGCGCCTAACCCGCTGCTGTTGTCGGCCAGCGCGGGATGAAGCTCTCGCCGTCGTGATCAGGACCCACCCCGTGGTATAGTGTCGGCCTTTGCCTCCGTCTGGTAATCCCTACTAGCCGGCGCCGCTCGTTGCGCGCGCGCCCCAAACTGGAGATGGCGATGTCCGCGGAAGCTTTCAGACTGACCGATCTGGCCCATGGCGGCGGTTGCGGCTGCAAGCTAGCGCCGACGGTGCTCCAGCAACTTCTCGCCAACGAGCCGGCAGCCGGTCCCTTCGCCAGCCTTCTCGTCGGTAACGAGACTAGCGACGATGCCGCAGTCTGGCAGATCGACAAGAAGACGTGCGTAATCGCGACGACCGATTTCTTCATGCCTGTCGTCGACGATCCTCGCGATTTCGGCCGGATCGCGGCCGCAAACGCTGTTTCCGATGTCTATGCAATGGGCGGTAAGCCCATCATGGCGCTCGCGATACTTGGAATGCCCCTCGGGAAGCTGCCTACCGACACCGTGAGGCAGATCCTTGAGGGAGGTTCGTCGATCTGCGCCGAGGCTGGAATTCCCGTGGCAGGTGGGCATTCGATCGATTCCGCCGAGCCTATCTACGGCCTCGCAGTGATCGGGCTCTGCCCCCCTGAGAACGTCCGCCGTAACACCGGCGCACGACCGGGAGACGTCTTGATTCTCACCAAGGGCATCGGTGTCGGCATCTATTCAGCAGCGTTCAAGAAGCAGGCGCTTCCGAACGAAGCCTACCGCGAGATGATCGCCTCCACGACGCTCCTGAACCGTGTCGGCGCTGAGCTCGCGAAGGACCCCGACGTACATGCGATGACGGATGTGACCGGCTTCGGTCTACTGGGACACGCGCTTGAGATGGCCCGCGGTGGCGGCGTCCAGTTGATCGTAGGACAGTCGCGCGTACCCTATCTTTCGAAGGCAGAGCCGCTTGCCGAAGAAGGTTACGTGACCGGCGCGTCGGGCCGAAACTGGAACAGCTACGGTGAACATGTAGTCCTTCCACCGAACCTCCCCGACTGGCGGCGCGCGCTCCTGACGGATCCCCAGACCTCGGGGGGCTTGCTGGTTGCGTGCAAGGGCAACCGGGCTGACGAAATCCGGGATGCCATCGAAGCCGCAGGTTATCCGCTTGCGCGCATCATCGGGCACGTGGCCGCCGGAGCGCCGTCGGTCGAAATCGTCTAGATCAGTGCTTTCGCACCTCTTCGATCTTGAGTCTTAACCCACCGGCGTTGAAGAAGTCGCTGTGTGCGAGGAGCGAGCGATCGCCGTTCAGATGATGCGTCAACGAGGCGAGGCGCTGCTTGGCGGTCGAGTCCTCAATGAGACCCACACGATCGGCCTGGTAGAACGCGGCGGCGTTCCACTTCGCTCCGGCCCCGCTGAGCATTTCCACCATCTCCGGCCACCTCGTCTCGTCGCCGACGATATGAAGATAGGAGGAGGCAAGCGGAGTGACGGTCGTCTCGCCAACGTCTACGAGCACGATCAGCATCGTGAACGAGCCGACCTTCGCGAAAGTCTCGACGAGCCAGTCGTCGAAGTCCGTCTCATATTTCGGTGTCATGCGGCACAGATACTCTGTTCTCGGAGAAATGGCGGAAGAGAGCGGGAGTCGAACCCACCTGAGACAGTCTGGCTGCCTCACCCGGATTTGAAGTCCGAACGCCCCACCAGAGACGATTCTCTTCCATTGTTTTCATTTATCGCAAAGAGATCGAGACGATGCCTGTTCGCGCGCCGCAAATCGCCCCGCTTCGAGGTGATACCATAGCGGTCAAAGAAATCGAGGATTTGTATCGCCACCTTACGGCCGTTGTCGACACGATCGCGAAATTGTGCGGCGCTGAAGAAGCCATTCTCTGTCGCGGCGGAGACAGCGCCGACGATGCCGACCATCTCATGCACAGTCGATCTCAGAAAATAATGATCATGCGCGATCTGATCAATCCGCCCCGTCTTCTCGACCATTCGCATGAGTCGTCTTACATCGGCTTCAGAACACCCAATTTCACCGGCTATGTCCCTCACGCGCGGCGGGCGAAATCGCGCTTCGCGCCCGAGCAGAGGTGCGATGCTCGCCCAGTGAGCTTCATCCTCATCGGTGAGCTTGACACTATGCGTCGCGAGGCGAACGAACGATCCATCGAGGACGATATCTCCATCCTTCGATATCCGATGTAGAGCCCCCGAAAAATTACCCGCATCCAGCTTGGGGCGGACGAGCGAGCGCAGCTTCTCCCGCCCGATCCCTTGGCGATCGGGAAATTCGGAATGATAGGACGCGAGGACATCCGAAATCGCGTTCACGTAGGCACGCCATCGATCGATCGCCATCATCATTCGCCCAGGGGCGCGCTCGAGCAGAACGACGTCCAAACTGTCGATGATGCGGGTCGCTTCCTCCACAGCGAGCGCTCGATCTCTCGCGAAGGTTTCCAGATCCCAAGCGAACGGAGCCGTGTTCAGCAACGCGCGAAAGGACAACGCGGGGTCCGAGACGGCGAGCGCCGCTCTCTGCAGGATGCGTTCCGGCGTGCGCCGTCGGCGTACGGGCGGTCGCAGATCGATGAACGTGCCGCCGCCAATCGTGCGCTGCCCCGAAACATCACGAACCACGAAACAATCGAATGCCGTCGCGGCTATGGGGCGTTCCAGCACGATCTGAACGTCCGCCGTTTCTCCGGGACGTACTGGCTCGTTGCTAAGAAGCACGATGTGCGCGCCGACGCCGACAGAAGCGTGATGCAACCTCGCGGGGAACCATTGCCTAACCGGCTTTGCTTCGCTTGCGAGCAGCCGGAGGCGCGCCTCTATGCGATCCGTGGGAGCATGGAGGTAGGGATCCAGTGCGACGTCTCCGCGATGGATCGCCTGCTTCGCGATCCTTTCGCCCGCTAGATTGAGGGCGCACCGGTCCCCCGCTCGTGCGGATTCCGCTGGACGATTTTGCGCGTGAAGCGACCGCACCCTTGCCGTCAGGCCGGCGGGACTGACAACCACATCGTCCCCGACGCGCACGCTTCCCGACAGAATCGTGCCGGTGACGACCACCCCGATACCCTGCAACGTAAACACACGATCTATCGCCAGTCGGAAGCGGGACGCTCCAAATGGCAACAGAGCCGACTTTGCTGCCCGAAGCAGGTGTTGCCGCAGAACATCGATGCCCTCACCTGTTACGGCCGAGACGACGAATAACTCGGATTGCTCGAACGGCGTGCCAACCGTTCGCGTCCGGATACTCGCGGCGACTTCCGCGACTCGTTCGCTCGACACGAGATCTGCCTTGGTGACGACGATCGAACCTTGCCCAATGCCCAGCAGATCGACGATCGCAAGATGTTCGAGGGTCTGGGGCATCACGCCGTCATCGGCCGCCACGACGAGCAGCACATGATCGATACCGCTGGCTCCCGCCAACATCGTGTGAACGAAGCGTTCGTGGCCGGGGACATCCACGAACCCCAGAGGCTCCGCGTCTCCCGAGGAGAGATACGCAAATCCAAGATCGATGGTGATCCCGCGAGCCTTTTCCTCCTTCAGCCGGTCGCCGTCCACGCCGGTCAACGCCTTCACAAGCGCCGTCTTGCCGTGATCGATATGGCCCGCGGTGCCGAAGATCATTTCGCACTACCGACCAGTTCAATTCGCGATTGCATCGGCGTTCCATTCGGCAAGAACTGACAAAAACTCCAGTTCATCCGTCAGGCAGCGAAGATCCAGCAGAAGTTCGCCGGCCGCGATCCGACCGACGATCGGCTTCGACAACCGACGCAGTGAATCAGCGAGCTTCTCGATGGATGCCGAGCCGGTCTTCGGCCTAACCACGACCGCAGCGCTCGGCAGCGTATCGAGCGGAAGCGCACCGGAACCGATCTGGCTCTCGCAAGTGCAGACTAAGACATCGTAGGGGTCATTGAGAATCTGCGCGACCTTTGGCCTGATCCGATTCGCCTGTTCGACGATCTCTTCCTGGCTTCGCGCGAGAAAGCGCAGCGTCGGCAATCGTTCAAGCAGAGTATCGGGGTCGCGGTACAGTTTGAGCGTCGCTTCAATGGCCGAAAGCCTTATTTTGTCGACGCGCAAGGCGCGCTTCATCGGATTGCGATTGATCGCGGACACGAGGTCCCTTCGACCTACGATGAAACCGGCTTGCGGACCTCCGAGCAGCTTGTCGCCTGAGAACGTCACGAGGCCCGCGCCCTCGGTAACTGCATCCCGAACCGTCGACTCGCGCTTGAGACCAAATTTCGCGAGATCAACCAGCGAACCGGAACCCAAGTCGTTGAGCAGGGGAACCTTGGCAGCGTCCGCGATGGACGCTAGGCGAGCTGCATTCACCTCCGCCGTAAATCCTTGAATGCGATAATTCGACGTATGCACCTTCATGAGTAGACCTGTTTCGGTCGATAGCGCCCCTAGATAGTCCCTCTCGTGAGTTCTGTTGGTCGTTCCAACCTCGATCATGCGCGCACCGGCACGCTTCATGATCTCAGGCATCCGGAAGGCGCCGCCGATCTCGATCAATTCGCCACGAGATACAACAACCTCCCTCCCACCGGCCAGCGTGTTAAGGCAGAGAAGTACCGCGGCGGCATTGTTGTTCACTACCGTCGCATCTTCCGCACCAGTTAGATCGATTAAGAGCTGCCTAACGTGATCGTCGCGTTCCCCCCGCTTGCCGGTCTCAAGACTAAACTCAACCGCCACGGCATGACGCATGGCAGCGGTCGCAGCCTCGACCGCGGCATCGGCAAGCTGAGCACGGCCGAAATTGGTGTGAAGTACGATGCCCGTCAGATTGAAAAGCGGACGCAGCCCTGATCGGTCTCGAGCATCCAGCCTCGCCAGCGCCTTCCACGCCAACTGCTCGGCGTCCGGGGCAACGGCGCCCTCTCCGATGCAGCGTCGTATCTGATTTATCACATCACGTATGGCTTCCGTGGTCGCTACGCGCCCGTAGCGCGAAACTGCAAGGACGGCGGGTTCGGCTTTTAGAACCGCCGTGATGGAAGGCAGGTCACGAAGACTCATCTGCTTCTTGTCCTGATCGTTCATCGCCTTCATGAGGATGTTGCTACTAAGATTAGTATACTTCGTGCATTCAACGCAGAAAACCCATACCTCGGCACAGGTTGTCCGCTCCTGTTGCAAGCCTTACGTTGAAACTGCGCCGCATGGCACCGATCTTCATGTGGAATATATAACGTGCTTTTCGAAGCAATCGGATCGGAGACGTTTCTGCTCCCGATTGCCGAAATAGAGCATGTATTCCGCACCGCAACGACGCGAACTTTTTATGTTCCCAAGCGGTTTGTGGCCCACATCCAACCCGCTTAAATCGTGGGCAAATCATCGCCCTCAGGAAGCTACGACATGCCTCGAATTCAGCTCTGCACGATCGAAGATGCTCCGGAAGCGGCCAAGACAGGGCTCGAAACCGCGCAAAAGAACAACGGCTTCCTGCCTAATCTTGTGCGCCTTCTCGCCAATCCTCCGGCCGCTCTTGAGACCTATCAGACGGTATCAAGGATCAACGCCAAGAGCGGACTGAGCCTTGCAGAGCGAGAGGCCGCGCAGATTACCGCGGCCGCGATGCACGGGTGCAGCTTCTGCGTGGCAGGTCACACTGCGGTTGCCTATAAGAAAGCGGGACTGTCCGAAGACATCGTCGTACCCCTCCGTTCGGGGAAAGCCGTTCCGGATCCGCGGTTGAAGGTAATCGCGGAATTCACGCGCGCCGTCATCCGCTCGCGTGGTGCCGTTCAGAACATTCAATTGAAGAGCTTCATCGCAGCCGGATTCAACGAAGCCAACGCACTGGAGGTGGTGCTCGGCATCAGCCTAGCGACCCTCTGCAACTTCGCCAACAACCTTGGCCAGCCAGCTTTGAACCCGGAGCTGCAGTCTTACGCCTGGCACCCATCCGCTGCGCAAGCGGCTGAATAGTAGCGAGGCAACTGTGAGCATCATTCCGGCATGCCTGTCACATTGGCTTGAGGAGAAGGCGGAGGATATCGACTTCAGCCCACATCTCGCGTCCGAGATTCTTCCTCGCATCGGAGGAGCTGGCGTCTTCCGCCAGGGGATTCCCGCAGAGTTTGGCGGAGACGGCGGCGATATCGCCGACGCGGTCGTCGCCAACGCTGCTCTCTCCGAACATTCGCTGGCGGCGGGCTTTGTTGCGTGGGGCCAACGGACGTTCATAGAATTCGTGCTGCGTACCCCGAATGCGGCTCTGCGCGAGCGACTGATCGGAGATTTACTCACCGGACGCCGGGCCGGAGCCAGCGGGCTTTCGAATGCCATGAAATTTCTTTCGGGCATCGAGAGACTGCAGATCGTCGCCGAAGCGGATGGTGAGCTCATCAAGATCAACGGAAAGCTACCATGGGTCACCAACTTACGCCCGGATGGTTTCGATGTCGCCGCCGCGATACAGGGCAGTGACGGTCGGCCCTCCTTCGTAGCAAGCCTTGCATCGGAACTCCCGGGCCTCGAGCGATCGAACGATCTCGATCTCATGGGCATGCAGGCCAGCAATACAGCGGCTGTCGACCTAGTCGAGGTCCGCATCGGCCCGCAAGATATTCTCTTTCCCGATACTCAGGAGTGGCTTCCGAAGGTACGGCCAGCTTTCCTAGCACTCCAATGTGCGATGTCCGTCGGACTTGCGCGCCGATCGCTGTTGGAAGCAATGGCTCGTGCCCAGATGGGACGGCACATTTTGCTTGGTGATATAGAGAGGCTCACGTCAGAACTTCGGCGCCTCGAATCGGCGATGTTGACCGACTTGCGGGACGGACGGTTCGTCACCGATCCGGCGGCACTTTTCCTGATCCGCATCAGATTGGCGGAAGTCGTGGCAGAAGCGATCCAGCTCGAGTTGTACGCCTCCGGCGGGAGCGCCTACATAGCCCGATCGGGAAAGGATTTCCAGCGCAGAGCTCGCGAGGCGGCATTTATCCCGATCATCACACCAAGCATCGTGCAGTTGAAGACGGTGCTCGAGGAACAGCGTCAACGTCAACTCAGCGTAGTGTCTGCATGAGCGCTCCGCTCAGAGCGGCTACTGCGAGCGCTCGGTCTAATCGGAACACGCTACTTGAACTAGGAGCACCATCGATTGTTCAGACCGACAATGCCATTTCGACGCTGTGGCTCAGCGGTCGATTAGATTGGACTGATGACTACTTACGCTATCACTTTGACCCTGCGGTTGATGTCGTCAATGGTCCTTCTGGATATACGGCGGCGAGAGATGATCACGCGCGGAGGATGATATGGGACTTTTGATTGAAGGTGAATGGCGTGATAATGGGTATGACACTAGCGCAACCGGCGGCTCCTTCGTGCGGCAGGACGCTTCTTTCCGCAACTGGATTACCGCAGATGGAAGTCCTGGTCCGAGCGGTGCCGGTGGGTTTAAGGCCGAGCCGGGTCGATATCACCTATACGTCAGTCTTGCCTGTCCTTGGGCCCACCGAACACTGATCACAAGGGTACTCAAGGGTCTTGAGGACAAGATCTCCATATCCGTTGTGCATTGGCTGATGACGGAACGGGGGTGGGGTTTCGAAAAAGGCCAGGGAGTGATAGCCGACCATATCAACGGAGCGGAATTCCTACATCAGGTCTACACAATCGCTAATAGTCAATACACTGGTCGGGCGACCGTTCCGGTGCTGTGGGACATAGAACAGGGCACGATCGTAAGCAACGAGTCATCCGAAATCGTTCGCATGATGAATTCAGCATTCGATCACCAAGGCGCGAAGCCGAACGATTTTTATCCACGTGAGCTCCAAAAGGAGATCGATGCCGTAAACGCCAGGATCTATGACACTCTCAACAATGGTGTTTACGAGGCGGGATTCGCGACCTCCCAAACCGCCTACGAAAAGGCCATTACTCCGATTTTTAAGACATTGGATTGGCTCGAAGCCCATCTTGCGGATAGCCGCTTCCTATTCGGCGATCGTTTGACCGAAGGGGATATCCGATTATTCACTACGCTGATCAGGTTTGACGTCGCCTATTTTGGCCAGTTCAAGTGCAATATTCGAGCTCTTGCCGACTATCCCAACCTCTCCGGGTACACCCGTGATGTTTACCAGTGGCCAGGGATCGCTTCGACCGTGAATTTCGAACACATCAAGCGTCACTACTACCAAAGCCATCGCGCCATCAACCCAACGGGTATCGTCCCCGCAGGCCCTCTGCGTGACTTTGGCGCGACGCATGGACGCGAACGGCTCCGAACAGCCTAGTCACTATCGCTGAAGTCAGATTCTAAACGACATGCGAAAACGATCGGTGACCTCGGACACCGCAACTGCGCCGAAAAGCGGGCTGGTCTTCACCGACGCGAACTTATCGATGAAGGATCTCAGTCTACGCGAAGACTCTGCTGCATAGCATGACATTGGTCCCAGATGAATATATCGTAGCTAGCAAGCCTTGAACGCCACTTTGGCGTAACAGCGTTGATACACTTCACGATCACACGGTCGATGTAGTTGTCAGACACCGCCCAGGGATTAGCCGTGTCCGCTTTGCCCATCTCGGCACCGACTGAGGTCGACTGCAGCGCCCCGGCTGTTGCAACCTTGATGTCGTTCATGAACTCCATTTGGGTGCGAACGTCGGCATGGGTTCCGAGGCGGTCCACATGTCCTCCCACAAGGGTTTCAAATGGAATTCTGTCTATCTCGGCCATCTGCTCGAAATAGCCCGGTACATCTTGCGCGTCGGCGAAGCGCCCCCACGGCATCCAACCCGGGAATATGATATCGATCGCCATCAGCACCTTCTGCTCCGGCGCCCAGATAAAAATATTACCCGGCGCATGGGCGACGCCGTGATAGCTTAATTCCAGAACCTGGCTGCCGAACTTCAGTTCGTAGCGATCACGGAACGTGATCGTTGGGAGTGGACGCTTCTGATCCTTCGCGCGAAGGAGTAGACGCATCGTCTCGTCCTGGGCGATGATGGTCGGGTGTCCGCCGATGTCTGTCACGCCGCCGATATGGTCGATGTGAGCGTGGCTGTAGACTACGTGAGTGACCGATCGATCCGTCACCTCCGCGATAGCCTGCCTCAGACGGGCCGAATAGCTCGGTGGCGCATCCACTACGACCACACCCTCCTCGTAGACGAGGAACATCGACTGGTAGCCATTGTCCGTAACTACGTAGAGGTCACGACCCAGCTGCTGGAGACGGTAGCCTTTGGCAGGATCGATTGGCGTTGCTGCAGCATCCGACGGCGGTGGAAGATATCGATCAACACGTACGCCGATCGGGGCGATGGCAGGCATTTCCGCATAGGGAGCCCCGGGCAGGCCAGGTGGCGCCTCAGGCTGAACACGCGTGGTTTCCGAGCTCATTAGCCCCGCGCCAAGCGCCACGGCGGTCAAGCTCATTGCGACCCAGAACCACCTTGATGAGACCGCAACAGGTGACTTGATCATATCGATTTTCCTTTCACGAGCTCGACGTCGGACGATCAATGCAGCAGGCGCAGGCGTGTAATTCTCTAGGACGATGGCGAACCATTGATCGAATTCAACACGGCCGATGCGGGCAGTCCTGTCAGAGGCGAGAGAAATATCTCGGTGTTTGATCCCGAAATACCGCGCATGCGGTTCGCCTCGCCTATCACGGTGCGCGCACTGCCAATCGCCTTGAGGTACGGACGACGAAATCGCAGAGTAGCCTGCGTATGTCATTCTATACGGTTGGATAGGTATCGCTGAGGACCGCCGAACCTTAGCATCTGACGACTTCTATTTTTGAAGGTTACCGGATGGAACTCCTCGTGAAGAAATCATCGGCTCCCACTATCCTGCTGGCCATTTCATTAACCGCATTTGCGCTGCCCGCGCGTGCAGCTTCCTCGGCATTTGCCGGGTTGGAAGGAGCATGGTCAGGCTCAGGCAGCATCTCATTGTCGGACGGGTCCAAAGAGCGTCTCCGCTGTAAGGCCAACTATTTGACCCGCGAGGGTGGCGTGCGCCTGCAGCAGACGCTTCGCTGCGCCAGCGATAGCTACCGCTTCGAACTGAGCAGCAATCTCACCAGCCAGGGCGGCGCGCTTGCGGGCTCATGGAGCGAATCGAACCGCGGCATGAGTGGAAGTCTGGTCGGACGGGCATCAGGAGGCACGATCTCCGCCGTCGCGGACGCACCTGGGTTTTCAGCCAATCTCACCGTTTCGACCCGAGGAGACCGACAATCGTTCTCGCTCACTTCGCAGAGCGAGATACGCGGCGTTCATCTGCAGATGTCCCGGCAGTAACCTGGTCGACGCGCACGTCTTAGCGACTTTGGAACCGCACGAACCGTGTTTCGCGGCATGCTGCTGCCCGGCATGCCGTGTAGCGGCGAGGTGGACCCCTCCCCTCCCCCACCTCGCCGCTAAAGTTCTTCGCCGCTCCACGGAGGTATATAGGAGAGAGACCTTCCCGGAGGCCGGAGTGAACCTATGGCGTCTATTCCGCCGCGTGTTTGCCTCTCTGCGGTAGTCCCTGCTTACGCAGCTTGCTCCTTCACGCCAGATTCTCGATTGCGCCTTCCGTGCATGCAACACCTAGAATTGGTGGCTATTCCCGTCCACGCGCTCAAGCGAGCCCGGTTTCTGGATGCAAATGGCGAGATCCCACAAGACGGCGTCACGATCGACGTCGAGATCTTTAATCTGATCTTCTCAAAATCGTAAAGCCACGCGCGGCGAACACATCGCTTGAGCGAGTGCCAGCGGCCGCAATCTGCATCGCGATCGCCGACAGATTGAATCTACGACCTTGCCGCTAGGATGCGTGCAAGCCGAAGTCGTAGTGAAGATGGAAGAAAGGGGAATTTCGCAACAGCCCGTCTGGCGCAGGCCCCGGCGGCTTCGCGACGAATTCCCGGACCAAGCTGTCCTTGACGCCGAATACCACGTCAGAATCCAGATACTGATCGCCTTCCGCAAACACATGTGTCACGAGCTTCTGATATCCGTCCGCGGAGATCATGAAATGGACGTGGGCAGGACGCCAGGGGTGTCGGCCCTGCTTCTCCAGCATCGCACCGACCGGTCCATCATGGGGTATCGGGTAAGCCGCCGGCTTGATGGTCCAAAATCGGAATTTACCCTCGCCGTCCGTCGAGAACCTCGCTCTCATCGCTAGGCCGCCAGTCTCTTCCAAATGCTGCACGTCGTAATATCCGTCGCCGTCTGAGTGCCAGACATCGACCGTGGCACCTTTGATCGGCGTACCGTCCGGCGCATGCACCGAACCAGTCACGATCAGAGGCTCGCCTTCGATTCCGGCTGAAATATCTTCGCCCGGGGCTTTCTCCGGGGGACTCTCAACATAGAAGGGGCCGAGAACAGTCGATTCCGTCACGCCTTCTCCGGCCCCGTGATTAATGGCGTCGACAAGCATCGAGACGCCGAGCGTGTCGGACAGAAGCACGAACTCCTGCCGGGTATCGCTGCACATTCTGCCGGTGTCCGTCAGAAACGCGATCCCCTTTTCCCACTCTTCAATGGTCGGCCTGACCTCCCGGACAAACGCATGCAGATGACGGATCAGGGACGCGCTAATGTCCGCGATCCGCGCGTCGCTGGCGCCGGACAGGCGTTCAATAACCGCGTTGGTAATCGTTATCTCGTCGAAGTTTCTCATGGCTCCCTGCTCTTTTCTTCAGTTGATCGTTCGTTCTAAAGTCGGCAATCGGCACCATGAAACGCGTTCGGTGCGCGACCGTCACATGCCGCGCGCAGGATGTCCCGAATCGAAGATTCGTCGAACCGACGCGGATTCCAGTAGGAGTTCTTCAATGCCAGTGTGGCGGCTCGTTCGATGTTCTCTTCTCCGAAGCCGATCTCGGAAAGAGATGCCGGCAGTCCAAAGGAACGTGAAAGGTCGTAGATCCGTTTGGTCGGATCGTTCGCGCCGGTCGCCACCCGCAGCGCCTCCAAGGCGGCCGGCGCCGCCTCCAAATTGTAGGCGAGCGCGTGCGGCAACAGGATTGCGTGCGTCTCGGCATGCGGCAGATCGAAGGAGCCGCCAACGACATGGCAAAGCTTGTGATGAAGCGCCATTCCGACCGATCCCAGGCAAACGCCGCACAGCCAAGCACCGTACAAGGCATCGGAGCGCCCTAGATCGTCTTTGAGATCGGCCATGATCCGGGGAAGCGACCTGACAAGGGCTGCGATGCCTTCCTGAGCCAGCATTGAGACGATGGGATTGCAGTTCTGGGCGTAGAGCGCCTCGGCAGCATGTGCGATAGCATTGAGTCCTGAAGCAGCGGAAAGCCGTGCCGGCAACGACTTCGTTAGTTCAATATCGTAGATCACCGTTTTTGGAAGGATCGTCGGATCGGTCAACGTCTTCTTCTCGCCGTCCTCCATCTGACCGAGTATCGGCGTCATTTCCGAACCGGCATAGGTGGTTGGTACGCAGATCTGCGGAATTCCCAAGCGCAGTGCGATCGCTTTGCCCAAGCCGATCGCAGACCCGCCCCCGATCGACACCACACAGTCCGATGCGGCGCCGGTGGTAGCGCGGATGGCGTCTTTCGTAACCCTGACCGGCGTGTGCAGCACTGCCCCGGAATAGACGTCAACGCAGGCATTGCCGAGTAACTGCCCTAACCGCTCCCCCTCCCGCTTCTGGGGCTCGCTGCAAACGATGAAGGCGCGCTTCTTGTCGAGCCGCTCGACCTCGCTGCCTATCGCCTCGATTGTTCCCGATCCGAATATGACGCGTGTCGGCAGGCCGGAGAATGTGAAGGGATGCATCTGTGAGTCTCGGAGAAACTAGAGAATCTGCGGGAGCCTCCTGGCTCCCGCAGCCACTCGAACGCATACCTATCCGGCGGCGTCGTTCATGTAGCCCTTCTGTACATCTTGCGCCTTCGCATATTCGGGCTGGAAGCGGACGCTTGCATAGTGCGATTTTTGTTCGGCTTCCTGCGCGCGCTTGCCGAGCTCCGCTGTGTCGCCAAATCCCAACACTTTTCGCGCGAGCTCGGTCAACGGACCATCGACCTGATATTCGGTGCGTTGCATCGTTAGCAGGTTGATGAGATAGAGAGGCGTGCCGTTGAACTTCTCGAACATCTCGTGGCGATTGCCCCATTCGCTCAGGAAACGCTCGCTAATCTGACGGAAGATCTTGATGCGGTCGTAAGCGCTGATCTCCGCACCACGGAGCGCCTCGGCGAGTTTCGGACCGATGTACGGGTCGTCCATCTCGCGTTTCGACGGCTGAATGACGACGCCGCGACCGCAGAAGTCGATCAGCGTATTGACCATCTTGGCCTGGTTCTCAAGATAATAGGCGCGGCCGAAATCGATGTAGATGTTGTTCGGCTTGAAGAGCCCGCCCGGTGTCGCGAACCCCGTCTCCTCCGCGGCGATCATGAAAGCACGGCATGTTTCGCGGAAGCGGATGAGTTCTGCGAGTTGTGCGGCCACGAGCGGGTTGGTGCTGGTGCCCAGAGATTGGGTCAAGAGCAGCGCTAGGCCGACCATCAATTCAGCGTGGACGCAATGACGAATCTGCGTTTCGAGATGCACCCAGTCGAATTGGCGCTGCGGGTACCACTTCGCATGATCCGGGTTGCCTATGTGCTGGACGCGATCCCACGGAATGAGCACGTCGTCAAAATAGACCATTGCGTCCAGTTCGTCGCCGATGGTGGCGAGCGGACGATCATACGGATCGGCGTCGGGCTGCGCGTTCGACTTGCGGGCAACAACCGAGATACCCTTGGTGGCGATCGGCACCAACGCGTAGACGGTCTGCTCCGAGGTCTGTCCGGGGCGCCACAGATTCCCGATCAGCAGATGGTTGACGAAAGGCACCGACGTACCGATGGCTTTCCAACCGCGGACGAGGATGCCGTCGTCGCGTTCCTCGACGATCTTCAGCATTGGCGTCTCCGCCATCGCGTCATCGCGGCCGCGGTCGAATTGAACGTCGAGGAACATGGGGGAGATCGCCAGGTCGTGGGTCGTGACTTCTTCCCACTGACGCTGGATGTTGCCGGAGAGATCGCGTTGCTTGCCACTAAAGCGCGAATTGTCCGACCACGGCTTCTGATCGTCCACCTGCGTGAACATGACCACGTTCATGCCGGCCGGGGGGCGGGTGAAGATGCCACCCTTGAAGTGACGACACAGGAAATCGCAATACTCGCGGCGCTTGATGACATCGGCTTTGGAGCGCGGAAGAAACCAGTGCATCGACTGGCGGTTGCCGCCTTCATCGACGAAAGTCGCAATGTCCTGATTTTTCGGATCGAGATGAAGGTCGTAATATTCGGCGATTGCGTTGGCGTACCCCTTCGTCATCGGGTGGGTGGTCACGTCCTCGATCAGCTCACCGCCAACGTATACGCGGCGGCCGTCGCGAAGCGATTCCAGATATTCAGCACCGGTTCTCATAGTTCAGTCCTCCTCACGTTTTCAGGAAAGTTGTCGCTGGAACGTTGCCGCGTCCCAGTAGTCTTCGCTGTGGCGTATCCGGCCATTCTCGACCTCGACGAGCTGGACGCCGCGCAACGAAATGGGCTTGGTCTCGGTGGCGCCGTTCTTGAGCGGCACGGTCGCATGCATGACGTAGACGACGGCTACGACTCCGTCCTCACCGCCAACCATCGCATTCACCTTCCAATGGATGTCCGGAAGCCAGGCGAATAGCTTCTGCATTCCGGTCGCGATGTCGGCGGCTCCCTGCTTCGTCTTGGACTGGGAGATCTCGTCGTGGGTCGCGTCGTGTCGATAGAGCTCCTGGATCGCCGTGTGATCGTGCCTGTCGTATGCGGCGTAGAGTTTCTTGACGACTTCGGCAGCGGATGGTGCATCGGTCATGCGCGCGCTCCGAGTTCAATGCCATGCATGTAGCGCCCTTGCCCGTAGAGCAGCGGCGGACGAGCCACAGGAACATGGATGCGCTCGATAGCAGCGATCGCGATACGATGGCTGCCGACGACGAGCTGCTCCACCGCCCTGCACTCGAACACGACCGACGCATCGCGCAACCTCGGAACGCAGCTCGCTCCGGCGACTTCTCCAGACGAAAGGACATGCTCGTCGACGTATTTATCTTCGCTCGGACGCGAGCAGAGCTCCGAGAGATGTAGCTGATCCTGCGTTAGCAGATTGACCGCGAAGCGACCGCCGTCCTTCACGTGCATAGCGGTCACGGTCTTATTGTTAAGGCAGATCAGGATGGTCGGAGGATCGGTGCAGACCGAAGTGAACGAATTGATCGTCATCCCCCAAGGCCTATCGCGGTGCCACGTCGTGACGATGCTGACACTTCCGACGAAGTTTCGCATCGCTGCCCGGAAGGCCGCCACGTTAGTATTCGACTGCGAGGGCGAGACTTCGAGCCCGCTTCCAAATCCCGAGTTGTTTTTCATGATGCGCCTCGTTGCGACTTGTTCGTGTCACAGAGGCTAGAAGGCGCGCGCACCACCAGTCTAATCGATAATAGATATCCCAACTATCTGTCGCATCGATCTATCCGCGTGATGCACGTTATAACGCCAATCACGGCTCACTACGAATGCAGCTTGCGGAAGGACTGCGCAGATCATCATCTCGCAGGCGCGATATGGAAGGACTTTGGCTCCGCCCATGCGACAAAATGGCTTCAATCCGCAGGGTGAGATGGTGCAAACTGACCACGTTCGGAGGCGCATGCGTTGGGAGGCAGCACGGGTGAATCTGCGAAACATTGACCTCAATCTTCTCGTCATTCTCGATGCGCTTCTCACGGAACGGAACGTGAGCCGCGCCGGCGAACGTATCGGCCTCAGCCAGTCGGCGATGAGCGCGGCTCTCGCTCGACTACGCGACATCTTCAGCGATCCGTTGCTCGTTCGCGTGGGGCGTGATCTAGCGCTCACGCGCAACGCCGAGGATCTCATTGTCTCGCTCAAGGAATCGCTCAGCAAGATCGAACAGACGCTCACACGTCGACCCGGCTTCAATCCCGCGACCGATGCGAGGACTTTCTCGATCAGCGCGTCCGATTACGCGGGTCTCGTCCTTCTGACGCCCCTCGTCAAAATGATTGTCAACGAAGCCCCGAACGTAACGGTTCATCTGCTGCCGCGTGCGCGGGATGCGGCCCGTGTGTTGCAGACGAACCAAGCCGATATCGTCATCGAACCGGTCGAGCTCTTCGGTCCCAACGACTATCCTACCGCTGCCTTGCTCAGCGACCGCTGGCTCTGCGCCGTCGACGCAAACCATCCCGACGTCACAGGCAACGAGTTAAGCGAGCGGCAATTTCTCGAACTCCCGCATCTCGTCTACGGAATTGGCAACGATCGGCAGCTCAACCTCGCCGACCAGCATCTTGCCGACACCGGCGTCCAGCGCCGGATAGAAGTCACGGTGGAGAGTTTTCTGCTCAACCCGTTTCTCATAGAAGGGACGCGGCTTGTCAGCCTTATCCTGGAGCGGGCGGCCAAACGTCTGCTGGGAACGGTGAACATCAAGCTGCTCGAGTCGCCGATCGCGGTCCCGGACATCCACGAGGCGATGTACTGGCATCCCCGCCACACTACGGATCCGGGACACAAGTGGCTGAGGGACAGACTGCTCAGCGTCGCGCAGGAGCTTAGTTGACGACAAGATGGTTCGCGCGTCCATAAAGGTAGCGGATGCGTTCCCACAGCGGAGCGCTAGCGAGCGGCTTCCGCTTGCTGCCCCCGAAGTCGGGAGCCGTCGCTTCAGTCGGCAAGCGGTCGCCGTAGCGCCCGCTCAGGCCTCAGAGATCGCAGAGGGCTACCAGCGAGATAAGTTAAAAATCGAGAGGGAGACGCAGCGGCTCATCGACCTTGTCATCGGTTCAAGCTCGCCCGAAACCGAAAAAGCTTACGAGAGCCCTGTTTCCGAACTTGAACGGCAGAAGCTGCTGCTAGACGAAAACACGGTAATATCTAGGGAAGACGTCGGATTCATTCGACGAGTTGTTCGAACGCGCCGCTACATTCCTCTCAAAGCCTTATGAACTCTGGCTTTCCGGCAACCTGCACCTTCAGAAAGTGGTGCTACGATTCACGTTTGCCGACCGTCTGACCTACTCGCGCAATGAGGTGTTTTCGACCGCGAAAACCTCCATACCCATTAAGCTCTTAGGGCTATTTCAGGAAGGAGAAATGAAAATGGCGCGCCATTCAGAATAAAACTGCGAACTTATATATCATTGAAATTTCTCTATAATTCTTGCGAAGTACTGTAGGTCAATAGGCGCCGCCAGAAGTCTTTTTGAGATCCGCTGTTTTGATAAGGCGGCTCCTACCCGCGGAACAGCAAGACGCTACACGGGAGGCTGCAGTTTTCGCCTTCTCATGCAGCATGACAAGGGCGAACTTGCTGGTCCGGTCGATCGCCACGAACATGGACAGCCTGCCCTGCTCGGTCCGAACCTCCGCGAGGTCGACGCAATCGGATAGGCGTGGAACTTGCTCCGCATTGGTTTGTCGTCTTCGACATCTGGCAAGCGTTAGATGCCGTGGTGCCGGAGGCAACGATGCAACGATGATCGCGCAACGTGGCTCGCCGCCCAACGCTTCATCATCCCACTTGTATGCGGACGCCCTTGGCGCCGTTGAGGAGCCTCCTCAAGTGATAGTTTGCGAGCGGATCATCGGCATGCATGCCTACCAGTGCGGCGAAGGCCGGCACAGCGTCGACGTCATCTCCCTCAAGCTTTGCAAAAGCGGTCACATATTGTGTCGTGGTCGAGGCGTCGCACTCTGCCGCCGATAAGGGCTCGTGGGCGCGCAACGGCTCGCTCCGTCCGCGCAGGACAAGATCGCCGATCACTCGCCCCCTGAATTCCTGTGCCTCGCTCGCGATGGCGTCGCTGACACAGATCCGTGTGCCCAGTGCCTTGTTTGCGGCTTCGAGACGCGCAGCGGTATTGATGGTGTCTCCATAGGCCGTGTAGTCGAAGAAGCGATCGCCGCCGAAATTACCGACCAGCGCGGGGCCCGTGTGAACGCCTATGCGCGTGGTGCCGAAATCGACGCCCTTTTGCTTCCAGCGCTCGCGGAACGACTCGGCCCAACGATCGAGGTCCCGCGCGCATGCCACGGCGCGCGTCGCATAGTCGGCCTGGTCGCCTGGTGCATTGAAAAGGACCTGAATCGCATCGCCGATTACTTTGGCCACGGTGCCCTCGTGGTCGAAAACAACGCCGGTCAGCCCGCCGACATATTCGTTGAGCAACTCCGCCAGCACTTCCGTATCGGTGGTCTCGACCAGCGAGGTAAAGCTGGTGACATCGGTGAATATCACGGCGACGTCGCGCCAGCGCACCTGCATGCCGTCGCTACCATCTCCGACGACGAGGCGCTTGGCGAGCTCGGGAGAAAAATAGCGTGACAACGACGCGCGGGCGCGTTCCGCTTCCGCCTGGCGGCGGCGTGCCTCGCGTAAGACCTCAATGTGACAGAGAGTCTTTTGGATTGTCGTTTCCAGGTCCGCGAAATCGATTGGCTTAGTTACGAAATCAAACGCGCCACGATTCATCGCCGTCCGTATGTTGCACATGTCGCCGTAAGCCGAGACAACGATAGCAAATTTCTTGTCCTCTCGTTCCTGCAGCTTAGCTAGCAACGAAAGACCATCCATGCGCGGCATGTTGATGTCTAGGACCACAAGATCGACATGTGGATGCTGCTCGATCGATTCAAGCGCCTCGACACCGTCGCGCGCGAACACGAAGCTAATGAGTCGTTCGCGAATCTGTCTCCGGAATCTTTGGAGGACAAGCGTCTCCAGATCCGGCTCGTCATCGACCACGAGAACCGTAGCGGTCATGCCGCCTCTTCCAGTCTCGCCTCGATCACCTGACGGACCTGACCGAAGTCGATCGGCTTGGTCAATAGAGCTTGCGCACCGCGTTCCAGTGCCTCCTTGCGTGTCTCGGGATCTCCATAGGCCGTGATCATGATCACCGGAACGTCGGGCCGACGTGCACGTACCTCCGGCAGCATTTCGAGCCCGCTCATCCCGGGCATGTTGATGTCGGAGAGAATGAGAATAAGCGTTTGCTCGCCGGTATCAGAAATGCGGCTAAGGGCCTGCGCCGCCGAACCAGCGAAGTCCATTATAAAGCGCCGAGCGCGAAGATCGCGACGAAAGTTCTGGCGAAACAAGGCCTCAAGATCGGGCTCGTCGTCTACAACAAGAACCAATACAGTCATAGTTGTCTCCTTTTACTGCGAGAAAGACCGATGTTACGCGGCAGGATAATGGTGAATTCAGTGAATTCACTCGGCTCGCTCTCGACATCGATTGTGCCGCCATGTTGCTTCACAATGATGTCGTGGCTCATGGACAGCCCTAGGCCTGTCCCTTCGCCCGGCGGCTTAGTTGTGAAGAACGGATTGAACATCTTCTCTTTCACTTCGGGAGGAATACCTACGCCATTGTCTCGGATGCGGATTTCGACGTACTCCCCGCGATTGCGCGTGGCGACGCTGAGCGCCGGTTCAAACTCAGGGCCGCTGTCGCTACACCGCTTGGCCACAGCGTAGAAGCCGTTCGAGAAGAGGTTCAGCAGCACCCGTGTGATTTCCTGCGGAAACACATCGGCGACGCCGGTTTCCGAATCGAATTCGCGTCCGAGGGTCACGTTGAACTGCGGCTTCTCGGTCCGAGCTCCATGATAAGCAAGATTGAGGCTCTCCTCGACCAACGCATTTATGTCGGCATACCGGTGCTCGCCGCCGCCGCCACGCGAATGCAGGAGCATGTTCTTGACGGTCGAATCGGCGCGCTTGCCGTGCTGCACGATCTTGTGAAGGTTGTCCGTTAGAATTCCGCTCAGCTCGGCGAGCTCGTCGCGGATGCCATCCGGCAGCTTAACCGGCGCGAGAACTTCATTCAGCTCGCTCATCAGTTCGGCCGAGAGTGCCGCGAAGTTATTGATGAAGTTGAGTGGGTTTTTAATCTCGTGCGCAATGCCGGCGGTGAGTTGACCGAGCGATATAAGCTTTTCCGTCTGCACCAGGCGGTCCTGTGCGGCGCGCAACTCGTCGAGAGACTTGGCGAGCTCCTTCGTGCGGGCTTGCAGCTGCTCGAACAGCCGCGCGTTCTCGATCGCAATCACGGCCTGGTCGGCGAATGTCCTAAGAAGGTTGATCTGGCTATCCGTGAACGCTCCGGGTTCGGCGCGCGAGACTCCGATCGTGCCTATCGCCATGCCTTTACGGAGCATGGGTACGACCACGATACTTCGATAACCCCTGGCACGGGCCATGTTCTTGATCGACGGATGGACCCCAGGTTCGGTCTCGATATCGGAGCGGAAAGCGATTGTCGACGTGAGCGCGACCCGGCTATGAATACTAGACGAGGTGAGCGGTGCAGGAAATGAGGTTCGGATCTCCTCGTCACCGGCCTCGCTTCCCGCCGTACAAGCCGCCAGATGAAGCATATCATCGACGACACGAGTCACGAGCGCCGTTTGGCCGGCGAGCAGCCGCCGCGAGCTTTCAGAGATGACGTCGAACACCGGCTGCACATCCGTCGGTGAACTGGCAATGACATTGAGGATCCCTGCGGTGACGGTCTGCCGCTCCAAAGCTATCGCCAGCTCGCTTTGGAGGCGGTCGTTCTCGACTGCTCCCCGCTGCAGCTGCTGTTCAAGCTCGTCGAGCCTATGCCTCAAGTCAGCATCCATCATCGCTACCGGGTTCAGGGCCAGACTTCCTTCGCAACTACATGGCCTACTATCCATTCCGAGGATGAGCCAACAAGCCGGACGATCCCGGAGCTCCCGCCCGTCATGATGATCACCTTTTCACTCTGCATATTCAGCCTCCTCACAGGCATGATCGACGGTAGACGAGCGCGATGGGAGTAGTGCGAATGCAACAATGATCAGTGCGCTGGAAGGAAACACGCCTAATCCCCTGCTAACGGGACCACGGTTGCGGCAACGACACCTCTTGTTACGAATCCGTGCCGGCGACCAAACGAGCAATTCAGCGACGTTGAGCCGCGCGGAAACAGAGGATGGCATGCCGAAAAAAGGTCCGTCGCCGATAAGACAGCGTTGATGGTGCTGAGCAGGGACGGCGGCTTCGCTTCCAGGACGGACTGCTTGGCCGTGTCCGCTGAAACCGCCGATCTTGATAACAAGAGACCTTGCAAGTACGGATATTTGCGGTCGCTCCGACTAAAAGTCGCTACTGCGCGGTCCAGCCACCGTCGACTGAGATCGCCGTTCCAGTGATCTGATCGGCGGCAGACGAACACAGGAACGCAACGGTGCCCCCAAGCTGTTCCGGAGAAACGAATTCGAGAGATGGCTGCTTCTCGGCCAGGAGTGTCCTGGCGGCTTCCGCCTGGTTAATACCCCTTTGCGCAGCGATGTCATCGATCTGCTTGTCGACCAGGGGCGTTCGTACCCAGCCTGGACAGACCGCGTTGCACGTGACCCCACTCCCTGCGGTCTCCAGGCCGACCACTTTGGTCAGACCGATCAGCCCGTGCTTGGCCGCGACGTAGGCAGCCTTGTGAGTTGAAGCAACGAGGCCGTGTGTGGAAGCGATGTTGATGATCCGCCCCCAGCGCTGCTTCTTCATCTGGGGCACCGCAGCGGCAATACCGTGGAACGCGGCCGACAGATTGATCGCCAGGATCGCATTCCACTTGGCGGTCGGGAATTCTTCTACCGGCGCAGTGAACTGAATGCCAGCATTGTTCACGAGGATGTCGAGCCGGCCGAATTTATCAACTGCCGTAGCGATCAGCCCGCGCACGGCATCCTCCTTCGACATATCTGCGCCATCGTAAAGCACGCGCACGCCATGCTCACGCTCGATCCCGCTGCGGATCGCCTCGATCTCGCTGGCTTCTCCGAAGCCGTTCAACATGATGTCGGCTCGGAGCTTGGCCAGCTCCCTGGCGACGCCAAGACCAATACCGCTAGTCGATCCGGTGACGATGGCTACTTTACCCTTCAACATGGGAATTCCTTTCGATGCTTTGAGAGTCAGGCTTGACGAGAGATCCGTCGCGGCGGTGGATGTCGTGGGTGACAATGCCGAGTTCGGGAGCCGGCGGGTCGAGCCGCCGCGGATCGGCCAGTGTGCGGCGGATATCCTCCAAACCGCTCTGCCAATGCGCCCGCATTGCGCTCAACCCGAATTCGTAATCCTTTGAATGGCGCTCGTAGATCTTGGATTGGTAGATCAGATGGATAATATTGCAGGAGCGATGGCGAGCCATCTCCGCGATGACGCGAATTTCTGGATCCTGCTTTGCGCTATCGGGAAGCATTTCAAGCGTCCGATGCAACGCTTGACGCATTTTCTGCATCCACAGCGCCTGATCTGTGATGGCGCGCGTGCGGCTGGAATACTGAATGTCTTTCTGGCGACTCGACACCTCCATCATATCGTTCGGCACGCGGCCACGCGCCGACCAGAGATCTACCTGGAAAGTCAGCGTGTCGCGCGGCTCGCTCGACAGGACCCGAGACAGAGGCGTGTTTGAGACGACGCCGCCGTCCCAATAGTGCTCGCCATCGACCTCGACCGCAGGGAAGCCCGGCGGCAGCGCCCCAGATGCCATGAAATGGTTCGGTCCAAGTCGGCGTTCAGCCGTGTCAAAGTAGGTCAAGTTTCCCGTGCGGACGTTAACCGCACCGACACTGACGCGCACCTCCCCTGCGTTCAGCCGGTCAAAGTCGACAAGCCGCTCCAGCGTCTGCCGCAATGGTGACGTATCGTAGAAGCTCGTCGCCGCGCTGCCCGGGAAGGGCGAAAGGAACGGCGGCGGGAAGCGTGGTTTAAAAAAGCCGGGTTGCCCCTGGAATAGGGCTCTCATCGCCGCAAGAGCATTGTGCGCCGAACGCAGATCGAAGGTGAAGGGCATCGCATTGGCGAGCCCCTCGCCGGCCGGCCACGCGACCGGTGCAGCGCAGATACTCTCCCAGAACTTGCGCAGCCGTTCGACCCGCTCGGCCTCGGGCGATCCGGCTATAATGGCGGCGTTGAGTGCGCCGATCGAGATGCCGGCCAAAAAATTGGGCCGTATGCCAGCTTCGTGCAGGCCCTCATAGACGCCAGCTTGATAGGCACCAAGCGCGCCACCTCCCTGCAGCACCAAGGCCACAACCTCGTATGGTAGCGACTTTGTCTGCTGCGGCACAGGATCGGTTTGTTCACGTATGACGTTTAGCATTTCTGAAACTCCGAGTATGAGAACTGGTCTCGATCAGCCAGCATTTGCCTCGATCAAGACGTCAGAGCCTGGGTCGGGGCGCAGTACTCCTTGGCCAGGCACCAAGTAGTCATGGACTACGCTGCCGAGCCCCAGGGTCAGGTCCGCAACGAGATGCTTGGCGGAGAGAACCTGAAGCACCGGCAGGTCGGCGATAGGCGCAAGGGCATGCGAGAACAGGTCCAGAGTGGCCGGCCCGGTCCACGCACCCTTCACGGTGATGTCTTCGAGGTAGAAACGCACCAGCTCGCAAATACGCGGCGTTCCATCGACATGCGGAATAATCTTGAGCAGGAAATTGGGAGCAGCGAGCTTTCTAGCTTCTGCTACCGTGTCGAGGGCGCGGTGCTTGTAGCCCATGGTGCCGGTCGCAACACGGACCGAGCCGTAGTTCAAGGTGCCGACCAGCGTGTCGATCTCGACTTCGAGCTTCGGCTGGGCTAGCTTTTTGGGAAAGCCCCACAGCTCGCGCCCGCCTGCGATCGGCGGATGATCGTTGAGGAACATCTGATGGGTGAAGCCGCCAAGCTGGCCCTTGTAAGATACGGGAATAACTTGGCCGCTCTCGGTGTAGTCACCGAAGCCCGTTGAATCAGGCATGCGGATGAACTCGTAGTTCACCACCGGGTCGGTCAGCTCCAGCGGCTCCGGCACCACACGGCGCAGCGCCTCGGGATCGGTTCGGTACTGAATGATGAAGTATTCGCGGTTGACAAAGCGGTAGGGGCCCGGAGGAAAGGCCGGACTGATCAGGGGCATCGCGAACGACGATGCGCGCACGGTCTCATTTTTCATTCGGTGAGCTCCAGGTTTGTCGATCATGAGCGACCGCGCTCGTCCGTGGAGCGCGATCTGATTATGCGAAGCGCTAGACCTCAGAGACATGCTCTGGATCGGCCGCTGCGAGCGCCGCGGCGCGCTCAGCGCGCGGCGGATAAATCCACACGGTGTTGATTTCGTGCTTGGTCTTCTTGGCCACGTCGCCGACCATCTCCACCTTTCGATCCCAGCCGCGCGTGAACAGCGCGCCCGCCGCGCCGAGATCGAGGCAAGTGACATAAGCCTTCTGGTGATATGGCTTCGTCGCCACACCGAGCAATTCGGCGGCGGCATTGTTGCCCGCAAAGGCGCCCATCCGCGTTGCGTGCTGGCACGACATCAGCGCGTAGTTGCCGACGTCATCACATGCCGCCCTAGCGGCATCGCCAGTCGCAAAGACGCCAGGCACCGACAGCACGTGCAGGTCACGGTCGACGAGCAGACGGCCAAAACCGTCGCGCCCGGCGGGGATCTGCGCGGTCAACGGCGCGGCACGCATGCCGGCCGCCCAGATCACCGTGGCACTCTCGATGTAGTCGCCGTTGGAAAGCGTAACACCGGACTTTTCGAGCGAGGTGACGCCAACGCCAAGCCGTGTTTCCACACCAAGTTTACGCAAGGCGTCCTCGATGATAGGGCGGGCGTCGTCCCCCATGTCGGGGGCGATTGCCTTATTCCGATCGACAATGATGACACGCGGCTTAGCGTCCTTGCCAAGGATCGCTCGTAGACGTGAAGACATCTCGGTTGCCGCCTCAATTCCGGTGAAACCGCCACCCGCAACAACGACCGTGTCGCGCATCTCCGATATCGGCAAACTCGCCAGTTGACGCAAATGCCGGTCGAGCGCGACTGCGTCGTCGAGCTGATCGATACTGAAAACATGCTCTGCAAGGCCGGGAAACTTGGGACGGAATAGCTGGCTGCCGGTGGCCACGACCAGCCGATCGTAGGAGAGGCTCTTGTTCGCGCCCTTAGCGGGAACGATCTTCACCACCCGGGACTTTGTATCGACAGCCTCAGCGTTACCTTGCACGTAGACCACATCGATGGCTTTCAAAACGTTCTCAAGTGGCGCCGTCAGGGTCTCCGGCTTCGGTTCGTAAAGCCGCGGGCGGATCACGAGCGTCGGCTCAGGCGCGACCAGCGCAATCTCGAACTCTTTGGGTGGAACGCCCTGGATGTCGCGAAGGCGGGCAGCAGAAAGTGCGGCGTACATGCCGGCAAAGCCGGCGCCAATGATCACAAGTCGCATGCGATTTGCTCGAGTGGTGTGAAGTGGCTGGGTGCAAGTTACGTGAAGAGAAACGCGAATATCTTGGCGTTGATAATGTTAGCGCGTGTCGTGCACGAGCCGTTCGGCAGAAGGTCGTAAATCTTCACGAG
Organism: Tardiphaga sp. 813_E8_N1_3; assembly: GCF_051811025.1. Lineage (NCBI taxonomy): Bacteria > Pseudomonadati > Pseudomonadota > Alphaproteobacteria > Hyphomicrobiales > Nitrobacteraceae > Tardiphaga > Tardiphaga sp. 813_E8_N1_3. The sequence goes on along the minus strand of NZ_JBPWQE010000001.1, from coordinate 696,123 downwards.
GCCGTTCTTGGGCAACATCGAGTTGTCTCTCTCTTTTCCGATCGCCGAAGGCGAGCAAACGGTCAATGAGGTCGCGCAAACGAGCATGTTCACTAGCAGGTTTCGACGCGACGTAGTCGCGAGCCGGCTGAAGAGGTTGGTGGAAATCATCTGTTCGTCTCGTGTCGTCCGAATTACTTACAGTGATTTAGGGGATCTCAGGGACCACTGCCCAAGAGCGATTGCGTCGATTGCAGCGCGATTGCGGCTAACGCATGCGGCGCCGCCAACTAGTCGCTGTCTCACCGGTCAAGCGTTTGAATGCAGAAGCGAACGCGGTCTGAGAGCCGTAGCCGAGGGCCGCCGCCACCGAGACGACAGATGCATCGGTGTCGCGCAGCATGTTCATGGCCTGCTCGAGCCGATGCTGACGCAGCCAAGCATGAGGCGAAAGGCCTGTGCTCTCCTTAAAGGCGCGACAGAAGTGGAAGCGAGAAAGGCCGGCATCCGAAGCAAGCGCCGCGAGAGAGACATCCGCATCGCTATCTGAGCGCAAGCGATTGATGGCGCGCCCCAAGACGTTTGGCGACAGACCGCCCATAGTTGGCCGGACCGTGATCGACGAGCCTGCGTGAGCAGCCAAGATGCGCGTGGCCACGACGTCCGTCAGTTGTTGCCTAAACAAGGCGTCCAATACCTCGTGACCTTCCAGAACATCGACCGAACTCATCAGCAACCGTGATACGGCCGGATCCGGGTGCACCGTCCGCTCCAGAAGATCACCGGGCGTCGCCACGTCGGCTTCGTCGGCAACGCGCGAGAGTGTCGCGTGCGGAAGGAAGAGCTGAAGGACGTGCATCGGCCGATGAATATCCCACCGGGAGGTAGAGCCAGCCGGAATGAGCGTTACGACACCGGGACGCGCCGTTCCGACCGCAACTGATCTCCCGGTACGTCGTTCGAGCCGCTGCACGCCGGTCGGATAGGTCATGATGACATGATCGACCATCGGCTTGACGACGTCGTGCACGGGCTCGTGCTTCCAGTAGGCGATCGTGCCGCTCGACGGCTGCGAAGCCACGCGAAACGGCTTGGTCCTGAGCACGCGCGCCATCTCTTCATCGGCAGGGCGCCGCTCACCGATCGGATCGTCTCTCCTATGCGCTTGCGCCTCGCTGGGCACATTCTCCGGAGAATCGTGCAAATTGGACTTGCTCATGAACTTCCGCTCGCATTGGCGCCAAGTCAAAACCAATGAGGCGCGACACTGCTGCCTCAGTGCTCGTAACAATGACGGCAAGCGCCACATCCCGAAATCGGGCGGCGGGTCTGGTCCGGCTGCTTCGGGGAATAGATTGACCTGTACCTTGGGATAGTCCCATGGGTCGTGCGTCATCGACGGCCCGCTCGCCTATCGCGTGGGGTGCCGGAGCCAAATGCCGTCGAAGCAGTCATCTAATTTGAGAAGACTGCGCGAGTATACGCAGTCAGTCCTAGCAGCCCTAATCGATAGGAACTGTGAACTGAAACGCCGCACCTCTTGGTACGTCTGTGGTCACCCACAATCGTCCTCCGTGATCCTCAATGATCGACCGGCAGATGGATAGTCCCATTCCCAAGCCGTTCGACTTCGTCGTATAAAATGCCTCGAAGGCTCGCTCAATAGCGCCTTCCGATAGACCCGGGCCAGTGTCTCGCACTATAACGAGAATACAGTCAGATTCAGCTTGGGTGCTGATATGCAATTCGCGAGGATCGTCGCTCATTTGGCTCATCGCCTCGACGGCATTTACGATTAAGTTCAGCATCACCTGTTGAATCTGGACCCGACTGCCTCGGACATCGGGTAAGCCTTCTGCCAATTGAGTTCGCAGTTGAACGCCGTTCTTCAAGACCTTCCCGCGCGTCAACCCGATAACCCCTGAAATGGCTTCATTAATCTCCAAGCGGTCCTTTCGCATGGGCGCCTTACTAACCAGCGCGTGCGTCCGGTCGACAACTTCGCTGACCCGCATGCCGTTCAGCACCGCGCGGTCTATTGCCTTTTTCGCTCTCTGAACATCTGCAGGCTGGCGAGTGAGGAATCGCTGGGCTGTTTGGGTATTCAGGAGCGTGGCCGTGATCGGCTGCTTCACCTCATGCGTAATAGACGCAGTAAGTTGACCCAAAGTTGCGAGGCGATTGGCGTGGGCCAATTCCATCTGCATGTTGCGAAATCGCCGCTCGCTCTCGCGCGCTTCTGTTTCTGCCTGCTTACGCTCGGTTAAATCGAGCACAAATGCGACACCCTGACCCTCCATTCCTTCAAGGTCCGCAATGCCGATCAACACAGGAATACGGTTGCCGTCTTTCCGGATGTATTCCTTTTCAAAGGGCTTCACGGCTCCCTTGTTCTTCAGCTCGGATATTGCCAGCGCGTTGCGATCGCGCCATTCAAGGGGCGTCATGTCCATCCAGTTCACGCGACCGGACAGAAGATCGCGACGATCATAGCCAACCATGCGGAGAAATTCGTTATTGGCATCGAGAATCTGACCCTCCACATTCCAGATGATGATGCCGATGATGTTGGCCTCGACGAGGCGACGAATTTTCACCTCCCGTTGTTCGATCTCTCGCTGCATAGTGGCAATGTTTCTCAAGTCCGCCTGCAACACGTCACGCCACAGCAATAGCAGTCTGAGATAGAGCTCGCTGAATTCGTTGCTTTTCTTATCAAGAACACAGATCGTTCCAAACATCTCGCCATCAGGCCAAGTAATCGGCACGCCGAGGTAAGAGATCATGCCTAGTTTGATGTCAGGGTTTGATTTCCATGCCTCATCTTGCAGGGCGTTCGGAACGTTCAACGGTTGGCGGGTGCTCATGACAGTCTCACAATAGAGGCCTGTATCGAGACGCGCGACCTCGTCCGGTTCGTAAGGATTTCCTTTCGACGCGCTGGAAACGAAGACTTTAATATTTGGCGACTCTACTCTCATGATCAATGCCGAGGGAACGCATAGAATTTCGGCCAGAAGATCTACGATCTCCTGCCATTTTTGCATGACTTCCGCGGGTACCTGCATAGTGCTGAGCATATCAATCCACGGAGCTCGCCATCAGAAGCCTCTCTTTCATTAGGTATTAGATCGAAAGCCAGTCCGCCGCCGGGCGAACTGCAAATGATGAAGCAGTGCTTCAGTTTCTATCGGGCCGGTCAGATAGGCATGGGGCCGTATCTCATGGCGCGCAACCGGGGCGCCGGATTGGTGTCGACCGTGATGGCGATCAGCGGCATGGTGGAACCGATGCCCCGCTGTTGCCGCACCAGATCAATCCCGCTGAGGCCGGCATGCTCACGTCAGTGATCGGGCAATCAAAACAATCCGGTTCGAATTCGGCCATGAAGGCCTCCGCTCGATCAAATGTACGACACGCGACGTCCATCACCTGAAGGAGTTCGGAAAGAGCCTCTCGTCCAGCCAAGTCGTCGTCCACGATGGCAACGAGGGTTCTGAACAAGCAGATATCTTTCGCTGACATGCTCAACGACCATCTACCCATCGGTCCCCCGGTTGTACCTATTCTTTGGTGTAGGCTGGCTCCCCTCGGCGTTCGGCCGGCACCGATCCCAGAGCCGGATCAACTCACCGATGGAGTTTGTCTCAAGCTTCTTATTCGTATTACTGCGATGCAGCTAGACCGTGATCTCGCTGATGGTAGGCTCGAAGGCGATCTGCTTGTTGAGCCGGCCTTTAACCGTCTCGCGCTCGCGCGTCGTCAGCGTTGCAAGGGAGCTCGATGTTTCGTTTCACACAATGCGCGGCCCTCTTTGCGCGATGTCCTTCTCGATGGCTGCCGCGACGGCGTCCAGGAGCGTCTGATCCAGTACCGCTTGGCCAGTAAATCGACGGCTCCAGCCGTCATCGCCTACACCGTCATGGCAATGTCGCTGTGACCGATAAGGAAGACGAACGGCCTAGTACTGCCACTCGCGGGCAAATGCTGCTGGAGATCGAGGCCGCTCGCGCTGGGCATCCGGATATCGAGAAGCCTCCTTCGGTCAAGGTCACGTCGCCGCCGACCGGAACGATTTTGAACTTGATGAAGCCCGTTTCTCCTCGCATTCGTTGCGGGAAAAGCGTGCACGCCCCGACAGGTCGTGCCGGCAAAGTTCGCGCGGCAGCCATCTGGTTGCGTTCGATCCGGGCACCAACGAAATCTCGGTCAAGCCGCAGTGCGAAGTGGAAGCTCCAGGCATCGTCCGCCGGAGATCTGATCCGGATTTTGGAATCACTGCCAGCAGAACGTCGAAAGGAGCACTCGGCCTAAACTAGAGAATAGGTACAATCCGACCGACAATGGGTAGATATTCGCCCGACCATGCCAGTGAAAGACACCTGCTTGTCCAAAACCCCATTAGTGGCTGTCGTAGACGACGACCTGGCTGTGCGAGAGGCGCTTGCCGATCTTCTTATGGTTCTGGAAGTTGATTGTCGCACCTTTGATCGGGCAGAAGCTTTCATGGCCGAGTTCGAGCCGGGATGCTTCGATTGCCTGATCACCGACGTGAGCATGCCGGGCCGAACCGGGCTTGAACTACAGGAGAGATTGCGGGAGCTTGGTTCGTCAATGCCGGTCATCTTCATCACAGCTGACACAAGTCCGGCGACTCAAGCGCGCGCAATGAGGGGCGGTGCTCATGCATGTCTGACAAAACCGCTTAATGACGAAGTCCTCTTTCATCTTCTGCAGAACGCGACGAGCTACGCAGGTCGCTCGCGACGCAACGATCGAAAAGATCCGCCGTCAGATGACTAATCTCGTCTGACAGATTTCGCCAGATAGTCGAGCGCCTCTCGCGGCTTCGCCTGTTGGCGCCGAACGCGCGGACCTCGCCTCAGTCGAGACGAAGCCTTTGGGCTCGGTGCCATTGACGATCAATGGCGCCACAAACGATGACTGCACATCCTGCGCCCCGACATTGATTCAAAATCGATTGCCTTCGATGAATCTTGCATCCGGGCGACCTCAGGTACCGGCGATCGGACTCCGTTGCAGCGAGTGATCATCAACCTGATTGCCAACGGCGTCGCGGCCATTGCGCAGTTCGGCCAACCAATACCGGATCGACATCCACTTCGGTGGACGAAGATGGATCGGTTTGCGTTTTCGTCTTCGTCCATGGGCCCGTCATCGCAGCGCCAGTTCTCGCGCATATCTTCGACAGCTTTTTCAGTATCAAGAATGCTGGAATTGGCATCGACCTTACGATCTGCCCGTTGATCATCGGAGCCCATGGCGGCAGTATTTGGAGAGCGAATAGCCAGAATGGCGCGCACAACTTCGCTTCATACTTCCTGCGCCGAAGATTGCAGGTCCGCGTCCAGAATCGTCATACTCGATCGCCAAGTGGGCCAACCTCCGGAATAGGCGCCAGCCGCAACGATCAATTGCGCGCGCGGTAGAGGCCTCACTTCCGCACTATCCCTAGGTATAGGTCGATCTAGTCGCTGAACCAGCGCGACCTGACCCATTGCGCAATACGCTCATATAGCGCTCGGCCTAATGATCACACTACACGGGAAGTGCTGCATCCGCAGATACGCAGAATGAATGTCTTCCCAAACGTGAGCATACCTCCATGAGCAAGCCCAACTTGCGCGATTCCTCGGAGCATCTTTCCAGCGTATCGGAAACAAACGACCTACCTGCCGGCGACGACCGACGTCGTGGTGATGTGGAGGTGGCTCGTGTGCTCGGGACCCCGCCATTTCGCGTGGCATTGGACCCCGCCGGCGCTGAGATAGTCCGCTGGAAGCATGAACCGTTGCGCGACGTGGTCGAACCCATGAGCCGCCACATCATCGTGGCTGACAATGGCGATCGGGGTAATCGGTTGCGATTGGAACGTTTCCCCCGGGGGCGTGATAGTCATTCGGAAGGATCGAGTTCCCGATGGCACATTTCGAAATCTATTGATGTCGTTCAGCTCTATCCTTCTCAGACAACGCTGAAGCGCATTGCCGACGAAGCCGCCAAAGTCGCTTCTTCGCGGGATCGAACGATGCGTTCAGACGGCGCTACGGACCTCTCGATTGCAGCCGCCCTTGGCTATTCCTCGCAAACCGTTTTCGCGGCGGTGTTCAGGAAACTGACCGGCGAAGCGCCGAGCGATTTGGCGTACGCGCGTGCGTTAGCAGCAATCGCGATGCAATTACGTCAATCGCGCTGGGGCAGCGGCACATTCGGCTCGGTAGTTTTCTTCGTGTTCAGCAATGAAGCGAAAATGCTCAAATGGTCTGGATCAAGTCCGTCAGCATTGACAATACCTCGCGGCGAAAAGTGGTCGCAAGCACCCTCATATACGCGACGTCTATCATCATCCACTCTACCTTGGCGGCGAGGAAACGAAGCTCGCGCTCCTGTTCGCTGAGAGGACTGGCCCCGTGACCTCGGTTACCACAAGCGATGACGTGCGGATCTTCTACAAGGACTGGGGAACCAAGTCTGTCCAGTCAATCGTGTTTCACGATGGCTGGCCGCTGAGCTCTGACGACTGGGGTGCCCAGATGCTCTACTTCCTCGGCATGGGCTATCGCGTCATCGTCCAGAAAATGCGTCAAGCGTTGCAGCGGACGCTCGAAATGCTTCCCGATAGCGCAAAGCAGGATCCAGAAATTCGTGCCACCGCGGAGATGGCCCGCCGTCGCTCCTACAACATCGTCCATCAGATCTATCAGACCAAGATTCACGAGGGCCATTCGCGCGACTACGAGTTCGGGCTGAATGCGGTGCGCGCGCACTGGCAGAGCGGCTTCAACGACGTCCGCCGCACGCTGGCCGACCCAAACCGGCTGGATCCGCCAGCCGCCCGAGCCCGGCATCGTCAGCCATGACGTGCATCGCCGTGATTGAACTTGAGCGCAACCAACAGCTTTCGGAGACTGCAGTGTCGACCCTTTCCTATACCTCTAAGCAGAAGACCAAAACGCCCCTTCGCCTATCGCGTCGAAGCATCCAACGCACCGCGATCGCCCTCGTCGCTACGTTTGGTGTCGCTTGCGCTGCCGTTTACAGCCACTACTACCTGACGGCCGGCCGCTACCTGGAAACGACCGACGATGCCTACGTCAAAGCCGATTCCACGATCGTCGCGCCAAAGGTTTCCGGCTACATCCACGAGGTGCTGGTCGTGGACAACGAGGCGGTGAAGGCCGGGCAGCTCTTGGCGCGGATCGACGACCGCGATTTCAGGGCCGCACTGGATCAAGCAAAGGCCGATGTTACAGCCTCGGAGGCAGCGATCCAGAACCTCAATGCGCAGATTGAATTGCAGCAGCCGCTGATCCTGCAACAAGCCGCTGAAGTCGACGTTGCCGAAGCCAATCTGAAATTCGCCCGGGAGGAGCAAACCCGGTACGACGGATTGATGAAGTCGGGCTCAGGCACGGTTCAGCGGGCCCAACAGACTGACGCGGCATTGCGCGCGCAGACCGCGCAGCTCGCGCAGGGAAAGGCCGGACTAACCGCCGCCAATACGAAGATCGAGGTGCTCTCCACCCAGCGTGCGCAGGCCGTCGCCCAGCTCGACCGCGCTCGCGCGGTCGAGCTCCAGGCTGCACTGAACCTGTCTTACACGCAGATCACAGCGCCGGTCGACGGCACAGTCGGAGCACGCTCGCTCCGTATCGGACAATATGTGCAGGCCGGCACGCAGCTCATGGCGGTGGTTCCGCTCGACCAGGTCTTTGTGGTCGCCAATTTCAAGGAGACGCAACTCACCCATGTGCGCAACGGCCAACCTGTCGAACTCTACGTTGACAGCTTTCGATCGACCAGGCTGAGGGGCCATGTCGACAGCCTGTCGCCCGCAAGCGGCCTGGAATTCGCTCTGCTGCCGCCCGACAACGCCACCGGCAATTTCACCAAGATCGTGCAGCGCGTGCCGGTGAAGATCGTGCTCGACGATCATAATCTCAAGGGCCTGCTGCGCCCTGGCATGTCGGCCGTGCCGACTGTGAATACCATATCGGCCGTTAGCGCCGAGCGAGACGCGGAAAGACGCCTCGCATCACGTGGCGCTAAGCCGCGCGGCTCACGATAGCGAACCGCACCTGCATCGCTAGCGACGAGGACCGACCATGACTACCCAGCCAACAACCATCGACGCCGTGTCCGCAGGCGATTCCGACGCGCCATCTGCGATGCCTACCACATCCGTAAGAACCTGGCTCGCGGTCACCGGCGCCACGCTCGGTGCCTTCATGGCGGTGCTCAACATCCAGATCGTCAACGCCTCGCTCGCCGACATCCAAGGTGCGATCGGCGCTGGCATCGACGACGGGGGCTGGATCTCAACCTCCTATCTGATCGCCGAAATCGTGGTGATTCCACTCTCCGGCTGGCTTGCGCAGGTGTTTTCTATCCGCCTTTATCTGCTCACCAACGCAGTCCTGTTCCTGTTGCTGTCAGCGGCCTGCGCGCTGGCGCAGGACCTGCCGCAAATGATAGTGCTGCGCGCGATCCAGGGTTTCACCGGCGGCGTACTAATCCCGATGGCCTTCACCTTGATCATCACCCTGCTGCCGCGCGCCAAGCAGCCGGTCGGCCTTGCGCTGTTCGCGCTGTCGGCGACGTTCGCCCCCGCGATCGGCCCGACCATCGGCGGCTATCTCACCGAGAATTTCGGCTGGGAGTATATCTTCTATGTCAACCTCGTCCCGGGCGCGATCATGGTCGGCATGCTCTGGTACGCGCTGGAGCCCAAGCCGATGAAGCTGTCGCTGCTGCGCGACGGCGATTGGGCCGGCATCATCGCCATGGCGATCGGCCTGTCGGCGCTTCAGACCGTGCTCGAGGAAGGGAACAAGGACGATTGGTTCGGCTCGCCCTTCATCGTAAAACTGTCGGTGATCGCGGCCGTCGCACTGACAGCCTTTCTGGTCATCGAACTCACAGTGAAGAAGCCGCTGTTGAACCTGCGCCTGTTGGTTCGCCGCAATTTCGGCTTCGGCATGCTCGCGAACTTCGTGCTCGGCGTCGCGCTTTACGGTTCTGTGTTTATCCTGCCGCAATACCTGTCACGCATTCAGGGCTACAATGCCGAGCAGATCGGCGTGGTGCTGGCCTGGACAGGACTGCCACAGCTCGTGCTGATCCCGCTGGTGCCGGGCCTGATGCGGCGGTTCGATGCGCGGATCATCATCGGCGTCGGCTTCGTCTTGTTCGCTGGTTCTAACTTCATGAATATTTATATGACCAGCGACTATGCCGCCGACCAGCTGTTATGGCCCAACATCGTCCGCGCGATCGGCCAGGCACTGGTCATGGCGCCGCTGTCCGCGGTCGCGACTGCCGGCATAGAGCCGGAGAATGCGGGCTCGGCCTCCAGTCTGTTCAACATGATGCGCAATCTCGGCGGTGCCGTTGGCATCGCGCTGCTCCAGACTGTGCTGACCAAGCGTGAGCAATATCACTCCAACGTGCTGATGCAGTCGGTCTCAGTGTTCGAGGAGACGACCCGCACGCGGCTGGAGCAGCTCACGCAGTATTTCGTGAGCCACGGTGTAATCGATCGCGCCGACGCCGCCCACCGCGCCTATGTCGTGGTCGGCAAGGTCATCCAGAAGCAGGCCTTCATCCTAGGCTTCAGCGACACTTTCTACATACTGGGTGCGGCCCTCATCATCGCACTGCTCGCAAGCCTTCTCCTCAAGAAGCCCGACCGCCTCGACGGCGCTGGCCCCCATTGAGGCTCTTTGCGACCTGTTTCTCAACCATCGAAAGGAAATGTCATGTTGAAGAGCAAAGTCGCGATCGTCCGGCCTCAAGACTTCCGATAGTGGGTGACCTGACACGCCGTATGTCCTGGCGGGCCGCAAAAGTTAGACGGAAGCGACCAAAGAGCTTCTAGCGAAGAAACTGCCGTCTGAGGATTTCGCTCCTTCTTCGTAGCTTGACGGTATCGTTGCCTTCCTATGAACGCTTGCGGCAGATCAAATCACGGGCGCGGCGATATCTGTCGATGGTGACGGATCGCACACCAAGAGCAGAAAGCGAGCAACCATGACTGCTGCCTTTCGACCATCTCCCCTTGCGTCCGATCAAACCGCACGCGAGGCAGCACTGGGTGTGGTTGCACTGGCAGCGACGCTGCTGTTTGCCAATGGCCAAACCACGGAGCGGACCGTAGTCGCTGCAGAACGCCTCGGCCGCGCTCTGGGCGTGCCAGCGAGAGTTCTGCCGGATTGGGACAAGCTTACAGTCGAGCTCGAAGGAACGTCCTTGTCACGGATCGTTGCCACAAAGCCACTCGGCATCGATATGAATAAGGTGCTGGCCGTCACAGCCGTTGTGGACCGGTTGTGCGACGGAACGCTACGCGCTGAGGAAGCACGGTCCGCTCTGTTGTTGGCCGGAAACTTGCCACCAATATCCACGCTACAGTTCACTTCATTTGCTGCCTTTGGAGCGGTATCGCTCGGGGTCATCTTCGGCGTGCTCGACAGCTCGAGCCTGATTCTAATCGGGACAAGTGCTGCCCTCGGCGCGCTAGTGCGCCGCTGGCTGTCAGTCTTCAGCAACAATCCATTCATTCAACCGCTTTGTGCTGCCCTCATCGCCAGCATCACAACGACCATCTCCGCTATCGGCTTGCATCAACCGATCGCTAACGCTCTCGTCGCATTCTGTCCCTGCATGGTGCTGGTACCTGGTCCGCATCTTCTCAATGGTGCAATCGATCTCGTACGTACGCGAATCGCGCTTGGCATCGCTCGCCTGACCTACGCCTGCATGATCGTACTTATGATTTGCGTCGGCCTGCTGTTGGGCTTCATCGCTGACAGCTCAACACTCCAGGCCGCAGGGCCGATCGCGCCCGTGCCACTCCTAGCTGACGTAGTTGCAGCAGGATGCGCAGTCGCCTCCTTCGGTAACTTGTTCTCGATGCCCTGGCGCATGCTGCCGTTTCCCATTGCAGCTGGCATGCTCGGACATGCGGCACACTGGGCCCTGATCTCGCTCGCGAGCGCGAATGTAGCGACTGGAGCGCTCGTCGCCTGCATTCTGGTCAGCATCATCGTCACACCAGTCGTCGACCGTTTCCATCTACCCTTCGCTGCGCTCGGCTTTTCAGCGGTTGTTTCGATGATACCGGGCTTCTTCCTGTTCGAAGCAGCAAGTGCCCTCGTCGAACTAGTTTCGTTGGGGCCACGTGCGCCGATAGCTCTGCTAACCAACATTGCCGCAAATGGTGCCACAGCATTTCTAGTCATACTCGCGATGAGCTTCGGGTTGATCCTGCCACGCATTCTGCTTGAAGATCGTTCGTGAAGTGACAAGCGTGGTCTAAGATACTCCATAAATTATGAAATCCCATTTATGCATTTCGCTTTAACCATCTCATGATGAAATGGCTGATTGTAGATCAGAAACACCGCGGAGACGACACCGGTAGGCTTCTATTTCAATGCATGGTGTTGAACGCCAGGTCGATCGGTCACGAAAAATTCTGTCGGTTTGTCTTAAAGGACAACGCCAGTTCTCAGCCGTTCTATCGCAGCCTTGATGTGAACCATGACCGAAATGAATATGAACGAATCCATTCTCAGAGGTCACCCGCGTCTATGCGTAATAGCCGATCTTCGAACTTATCGGTCGACAACCTTGAGCGGAGAGCGGTGGCTGCGGAAACTTACTCGATCGGCGTCAGATGACGCACCTCGGTCCCGCTGGGGCATGAGGAGGAGCGCCCTCTTCAGGACAAACCAAGTGCTGTAACAAGAAAGTCGACAACTGCATCGGTAAGTCGGCGGTCCCGGCTGCCTCCGATTGACAGCAAAGCGGGCATCCGCGGGACGCGTCGGCAATAGAGTCAGATGTTTGGGGTCGCCGAACATCAATACCTACCGTGTGGTTGCCCTAAACAACGAGCCCGATCGACCATACTCTTGAGGCTCAACGAGCCTACCTCAAGTCTAAGTGTCGGCTTGATTGGCCCGGCTAGATAAGTGTTGCCCGGTTGGTGGTGCAGGCAATCGCTGCGATCGATTCCCACTGACAGGAGCAGCTCTCGAACCGAAACGCGGACTTCCTCATCATCATCGACCGCTTTCGCCGCGGCGTTCAGGCGGTTCAGCGGCGCGAACCCGACCGAGTAGCGTCGGCGACCGCGTTAGCAGCAATTGCTCTTCAATCACGTCAATCGCTCTTGGGCAATTACCCATCTGCTTCGCTAGTTGATTGGTGTGCCTACGCCAACGAAAACGGAGAGGACCATGAGCAATTTATTCGAACCCTTCGCCATGGGCGGGCGCCAGCTCGCCAACAGGATCGCCATGGCGCCGATGACTCGTTCGCGTAATCCAGACGGCGTACCCAATGATCTCAACGCCGTCTATTACGGTCAGCGCGCTGATGCGGGCCTGATCATCACCGAAGGCACGCCTATCTCCCCGACCGCCGAAGGTTACCTGTTCATCCCGGGCCTCTATACACCGCAGCAGGTGGCTGGCTGGCGCAAGGTGACAACTGCTGTCCATGCGAAGGGCGCCGCGATCTTCTCCCAGATCTGGCATGTCGGCCGTGTCAGCCATGTGTCGAATCAGCCCGGTGGAATCGCGCCGGTCAGCTCGACGGGCCAGATCGCCAGGAATTCGCAGGCCTGGGGCCTGACCGAGGACGGAACGCCAGGCGCGGTCGACGCATCGACGCCGCGGGCGCTGACCACCGGCGAAGTCTATGGCGTGATCGCCGACTTCGCAGAGGCTGCCGCCAATGCGATCGAGGCGGGCTTCGACGGCATCGAGTTGCACGGCGCCAGCGGCTATCTGATTGAGCAGTTTCTCAATCTCGTGGTCAATGACCGCACAGACGAGTTCCGCGGCGACACGCTGAAAGGGCGCACCCAATTCGTGCTGGCGACGATCGACGCCGTCATCGCGCGCATCGGTGCCGAGCGGACCGCTATCCGGGTGTCGCCCTATAGCGGCTTGTTCGACATGGCCCAGTATCCGGAGATCGAGGAAACCTACCTCTATCTCGCTGACGAGCTTTCCAAGCGCAACCTTGCCTATGTCCATCTGATAAATCAGAGGTCACGCGGCAGCTTTGCGCTCCCGCCCGAATTCCTCGCCAAGTTCCGCGCTCACTACAAGGGTGTGCTAATCTTGGCGGGCGGCATGACCCGCGAGGGCGCCGAACAGCTCATTGCCGATGACCTGATCGACATCGCTGCTTTCGGCGAGGCGTTCATCGCCAATCCTGATTTGGTCGAGCGCCTGAAGAACGACTGGCCGCTGACCCCCGCGAACCGCGCTCACTACTATGGCGGCAGCGCAGTTGGCTACATCGACTATCCGACCTATGACGATCGGCAGCTCGGTCGCCCCGGTGCTGGCAAGCAGCGAGTATAAGGTTCGCGGGCTTGTTCGCACGCCCGCAAAGTTCGAGGCTGCGACCTGTCCTTAAGGATAGGGTTTCTGATCATTCGAAGTGCCGTACCATTGATTGGGACAGTGGCTTGGACGCAGCGCCGGCAAACGCACAAGCCTGGAGAAACTGTGTTCAGGGCTCGATCGGTTCTGGAGGCTGCGACTCGATAGGCTCGGTGATGGGCAATCAATCGGTCCCGGCGGAAGTCTGTCGATTGCTCCGGGCGGAGGCTTAGCCCCTGATCGCGATTGGAGCCGCGGATTGGACCCCCAGGACGATTGGGAGAGACAACAACGACGACTAGTGCGTGCCGCCATGGGCGCGGTGGGGTAGGCCGGCTTAATTCTCATCTCTGATATTGTGGCGGCCTCGCCTCGACTTTATGAACTTGGCGTGCAGAGTGAAAGTCCGCATTCGCAATGATTTTCCCGGGTATTTTTGGCAGGCGTGCGGTGTTCGATCGGATCCGGGAAGTGTGCGACCAACGGCTTGTCCGTAAATCCCGGTATCCGAACCTATCGAGATGCGCAGCGAGCGTCTCGCGAACGCTGTCGGCTCCCGATGTCGTCCGCAAATTCGCATTGCTGCTTCCGCTCGCGGCGGCTTTGTCCGGATGCGTGGCTTCCGCGGCCTTCATGCCTTCGCTTCCGGATAGCGCCCACGTCGAACAATTTCAGGGCATTCCGCACGCCCGCTTCCTGACGGACGCCGCCGGTCGACCCGAATGGGAGCGCGAGGCGAGGGCTGCCTGGGCGCGCCGGACCGCTTTCTTGCGCTCTCATGGGCGCGTCGGATGGACGGAGACCGTGCTCGCGCTTTCCGGCGGAGGGCAGAACGGAGCGTTTGGCGCCGGAGTCCTGGCGGGCTGGACAGCGAAAGGCGACCGGCCGGAATTCGACTACGTGACAGGCGTCTCCACCGGCGCCCTGATCGCGCCGTTCGCGTTCCTGGGACCGGCCTACGACGCCCGATTGCACGAACTCTTTACGTCGATCGACGAGGATTCGCTGATTCACAAGCGCTGGTTCGGCGCCGCCCTCACGGACGACTCCCTGTACGATACCACCCCGTTGTTTACGAAGATCAAGGCCGCCGTCGACGAGGAGATGATCGCGCGCATCGCACGCGAATATCGGAACGGACGCTTGTTGCTGATAGCAACGACGAATCTCGTCGCCGCGCGACCGGTGTTCTGGAATATCGGGGCGATCGCCGACAGCGGCAACCCTCAGGCTCCGACACTCATCCGCAAGATACTGCTCGCATCGGCCGCGATCCCGACGCTCTTCCCGCCCGTAACCATCGAGCTGGAATCCGAGGACGGTGTCGTCCGCGAGCTACACGTCGACGGCGGGACGACCGTCGGCCAGTTCTTGTATTCGCCGACCCTTCATTTGCGCGAGGGGCCGAGACCGCAAGGCGCCTCGAACCGCATCCTGGCCTACGTGATCCGCAATGGACGCCTACATCCGAAGCCCAAGCCGGTGAAATTGAATGCGTTGGACATCGCCGAACGGGCGGTGATCACGCTCACCTCATCGCAAGGCTTGGGCGACCTCTATCGCGACTTCGAACTCGCGCGACGGGACCGAGTGGAGGTCAAGTACACTTCGATCGGTGATGTTTTTTCAGAGGACGAGCCCGACGGCTCGCTTTTTGATCGGAAATACATGAACACGCTCTTCGAATACGGCTTTAAGGCCGGACTCTCGGGTTCGGAATGGATCTCGACGCCTCCGGGCTTCGACAAGTGAACAACGTAGCGTGTGGTGTTCCACATTATCTATGAAGCTGTTTCATAGATGGAGAGCGCGAATGATCGCGATCACGGCACCTGGTGCGACCGTGCAGCAATAGGCGCGGAAACAAGGGGAATGGCGATAGTTGTGGGGCATTCGCCGACGGCCTGCTTGACCCCGGAGCAAGCCCGATACATATCGGCCAAGCGAGCGGCTACGCTCGTTCTGGCCATCATACGCTTTGCACGGATAAAACCTATGAGCACGTCCAACGACGATCGTTTGCCGCCCGCCAACACCGGCAATCTCGAGGCCGATCATGCCATCAACGCCGAGATTTCATACTTCAACCGCACAGGGAATATGTTGGCGCTTTGGGCGGTGTTGGACGTGATCGCTAAGTTTGGCGTCACCGTTCCGACCGATGTTGTGAATGAATTTGCAAAGATCGGCGCGAAGATGGTTGGTCACGCGTTAAAGGGCACGATCGGCGCGCGTGATCTTGCTGCTGACCTCGTGCTCGGGACGCGGAATTCATCTGGTGGATCCGTGTTCAAGGACTACGCAACACATGCGACGTCCCGCGCTATCATCCAGCGCGTGCGACAGTTATTGCTCCAAGACCTCGAAGATCGGCAGAGCACTCCTGGCGCGTCCTCTTATGGTGTCCAAACCCGCGTCTACGAAAAAGTCGCCGAGGAATTCGGCAAGGAACTGGAGACGATCAAGCGCCTGTTCGAAGAGGATGATAAGGCGGCCGAAGTTTTCGGATACGGGGTCCTAAAGCGGAAGATCAGCGGCGTTGCCGATATATGAGTAACTAAATGGAGAATGCTAATTTGAATTATTCTCCGGCCTAAATTGGATAAAGCGTCGATGAAGGAAGCCACCACCTCTAACCTATGTTATTGATTTTATTGATGTTTTTCTTTTGCCGCCGGCGCAACAGCCAAAGTACCCATTTTCCCGCTATCCGGTTGCCACCAACCTTGCCAGCTCCGAGGCCACGCTTGCCTCGGGTCTCGGATCCGATCGTTATGGCGGAACGGCTTTGGCCAGCCGATGGCCGCATAAAGTAGTGGAGGTCCTCGACCTACGGCTTCCCGATGCGGCAGACGTTCCCTGGGGGACACTTGCCGCCATTGTCGATCTTCCCGACGAGGGCGAAATGTTGTTCATTGCCGCTACGGCGGCGTGGCGATTGCATGCAGAGGCCGCGCGTGAGCGCCAGGCCGCGGCGATCAGCGATCTCGATGCACGTCACCGACGGACACTTCCGACCATTATTGCCGGTGATTTCAATGCAGGGCCTGACGCCGCGAGCATCCGCTACCTGATGGGCCGTCAATCATTGGGTGGACCCAGCGTGCTCTATCACGATGCTTGGTCCGGTTCGGGAGCAGAAGGGACATAGCACCAGATCTCCAGTGCTCGCTCGAAAGAGAGGGCGGTTGCCTGGGCGATGTCGCTGCGTTGCTTCAGATCAAGGAAAAGCTGCGCATACAGTCCGGAATCATGTGTCAGGTAGCATCCGCTCCGGATGACGACCTGTAGCCGGCGATCTACATGGTCGGAATCTCGAGATAGAGATCTCCGAATTACAGATGCGCGCTGGTGCGCGTAGGTCAATCTGCCATCATGGGATCTGGTGCGGGCATCGTGGTCCAGAAAGTTGGACGTTGCCTCGCGAGGCTCGCCTATAAGCGTTCGTAGTCCAGATATCTGGACTTCGATCGCAGGCCTCGGCCTGATTGCGGTGATCTTTCGCCTTGGTTTCCGATGCATCGAATGGGAAGCAAACGTCAGTTAGCTTCCGCAATCGCGCGCTCACTTACCCTGCGATTCCAGATGCGTCACATGTGACGGCGTCACGTGTGCGCTCGAATCCTGGAACGCCCCCCGTTACTTCCCCACTTCTGTAACGGAAAAACTTAGATTCACGCCCGGCGCCGCTCGCCGTCGCGGCGATGCCGGATTCTGCGATCCGCAAGCTTTCTTTGCCGTCGACGTCAGTGAACGGCTCCATGTGGGGTGCCAGCAGCGCCATCACGGCACTGGGGACCTCGTAGCGGAGGGCGCTGGCGTATAGGGTTATGACAGACCTTCCGTCGCCAGCGACTATGGCGTGGCGGTTGCGGAGCTGCCGGTCGCCGCGGCTGCAGTAATCTGACGAGAAGCTGAAGCGCAGGCGGCCGCGGCAAGCTGGCGGGGAACTTAAGCGCAGGTCCTAGATGAAGGATCGTCGGTACCGGCCGTGCAGGCGGTGCCAGTGGCGCGCTCATGATCCTGCGGCCTTCCTCGTCGTACTGCGCTTCCGCCACCGGTTCCGGCGCGCGCAGGCCTCGGCTCCGCAGGTCTCGGTGCCGTTGGCTTCGGCGTCGCCTCAACAGTCGGCACTACGGCCGGCGCGGGATTCGACCGCTTGATCATTGGGAATCCCCCGATGCGTCCTCCGTGAGAATCTCTCGGATAATCGCTTCCCACGGCTCGAAATGCGCGGTCTTGACGTCGAACGGCTCGCTGTCGGCGCCGAAGATCACTGGCCTCTCGATCTCCGTCTGGCTGATCTCGTTAGTCGCTCGCATGACCGAGCGGGCGATGTTGCAGACGTTATCTGCGCGCTCCTGCAGTCTCGCGGCATGTGAGTGGAGTCGCTCGATCAGATCTGCGTCGAGCGCCTTGATTTCGAGGAAGGCAGATCGCGGTCGACCATAGCCCGCAGATCGCGCTTCTTGCACCCGAGAAGCGCCGCGGCAGCAGTGCGCCATCGCGATCCATCGGTCGCGCGGAAGGTGGACGCCAGCCGCTGCCAGTGAGCTGTGTTGGGCCAGCGCTGTCTCATGTGACTTCCCTCATGATGCAGGAGTCGATACCATCGCGGCGGCCGCGCTCGAGTCCTCGCGCGTGACCCGCGCGCCAGGCGATGATCAGTGTAGCAATGTGCTCACGTGGATACGTCGCAGAGAACACCAGGATCATGGCGCCGCCCTCGGTGCAGATCGTCACGAAACCGCGCTGCGTGTCGGCGTCGACGGCTCGGCGGACCGTATAGGTGTCGCCAGCGACGGTCAGCGTGTGCTCGCTGACGGTCAACGGTGGTGACTTTGGCTTACCCGTTCGAATTGAGATGACATTCGAATCCATTATGCGCACTCCAGCTGGTTCTGCTTGATGCACTTCACGCAAATGCGATTGCCGGCGTGCGACGAGAAGAACGGCCTAGTACACGTCATGCAGGGGCGCCGCTTCGCGCCGGGCTTGGCCATGCCAAGTCGCGAAACCTGAGTCCATATCGCCTTCGGCGTGCGGCCGAGCGCCACGCCCATCTCCGCGACCGATGGCCTGGCAACGCTAAAGTACATGCTGGCGAGCAGCAGATCATCCTGCTCGGTCCAGCCCTCCCCCTTGTGATCATTCACCCTGCTGGGGTTGACCGCGCAGTCATCGGTGGAGGCTGGCGCGTAGCTCGATGTCGGCTGCGTAAGGCTCATTTCGGATCCTTCTTGGTGATGGCACGGCCCATCTCCTGCGCGAATACCCTTTCCGCTTTTGCGATCTCACGGGCCCGACGGTGACTGGCGATGCGCTCTCGAGCCATCAACATCATGAGCCTGTCATCGATGCTGCTCGCCGGTGGCTTCTTTTCACAAAGATAGCGGTAGAGCGTCGACCGACCGATGCAGAGTCCACGCGCGATGTGAATTCGCCAGCGACCGAGCGGATAGATCTTCTGGGCGACCCACTTGATGCGGCCCGCCTGCGAACTGGGGACGTCTTTCGGAGAATTCGACAAGGGTTGCTTCCACGGTTTATAGGCAACATTGGCATGCGGTAACGTCAGACCGACACCAAAAACGTGCCAAAGTCAAGGGGCGCTAGTTGGGGTCTTCACCGTGAGCGCAGTTTTGCCTCTTGCAGCTTTCCGGCGTTGGATATCCGCGCCAACAGAGGAGGCTGTCATGTTGAAGGCTGTTTTTTCCGCCATCGCGTCCGCGCTGAAGTCCTTCGGACGCATGTTCGGTCGCATCGCGACCGCGCCATTTCGCATGCTCGACGGGGTGCTCGGAGGCGGCGGGCCGGACGTGCCTCCGGCACCGGAAGTATCGGCTGAGGCCGACGACGTGCCGCGGGTGGCACCGGACCACAAGCGTCTGTACGAGCAACTGCCGCTGGATGTGATGCAATGGTGCTGCGACAGCCTTGTTGCAGGCGAACAGGCATCGATGCCGCCGAAGATGCCGCGGTCGATCGCGGCGTGGCTGAACGGCCTCACTCGCGACGAGTGTATCGCGCTCGCTTGTGCCGATAGAATAAGCGTTTCTGACCATATACGCTGCTACGATCTGGTGGCTGGTGTCCGGAGCGTACAGCCGCTCGATCGTCTTGAATGGCCGCCGGAGCCTGGTCTCGCACCCGATCAGGGCTCCGGCGGATTTCTCAGCGTCCTCGCTGACGCAGGTACTGCGACATGGTCAGCCGCAGGTCCAGCTCCCTGATGGTCAGGGCCTGGTCTCTGATCGTCGCATCGCGACGCCCGAGTTCGATGCTCTGGTTATCGATGCGTCGTTGCAGCGAACGGATAGTAACGTCGCGGCTCTGCACGACGTCCACCATGCCGCGCTCGCGGCGGGCAACGGCGAGGCTGCGGATGCCCGCGCCAATCGCGCCGGCGATCGTGGCGGCTCCGCCGACGGCGCCGACGGTGAAAGCCTGCTGGTCGAATCCGGTGTGGCTGTCTCCTGCCATGCTTGATCTCCTCTTCGAGGTTTTTCGGACACATTGTGTGTCACATGTTGCCTTTGTACGTAGCATGTGTTAACGGAGCGTATTGTCCAATCATTGCATTCGATGGACTGGCGTTTTTCCTGGAGGATCATCGTGCGCGTAGCCGTCATCAGCGATGTTCACACCGACATCACGCACAACGGCTATGAGCCGCCGCTCGATGTCGACGCTGATCTGGTCGTCGTCGCGGGTGATGCCATGGCGCCTGCAACGCTGGCGCTGCCTTGGCTGCGAAAGGCGTTCGGGCCCGATCTTCCGATCATCTACGTTTTGGGCAACCACGATTTCTATTCGGACCACCGCAGCGCGGACACGAAGACGACGTGGGAGTGGCAGCGCGAACATGCGCCACGCGTCGCGGCCGAAAACGGCATCACTCTGCTAGATGACCAGGCCGTCGTAATCGAAGGCGTCCGCTTCATCGGGGCCACGCTTTGGACCGACTTCTCGGCGCGACCGCCGTACGTCAGCTTCGACGATGCCGTTCGCTCGGCCGCGAAGGCTATGAACGACTACAAGCTGATCAAGACCGGTCGCGGCAGGTCGAAGGATACATTGCGTCCCCGCGACACCGTCAATGCGCACAAGATCTCTCGTGCATACATCAAGCGCACGCTTGAGGAGCCGACCGAGTGCGCGGAGACGGTGGTGATCACACACCATGCTCCAAGTTATCGCAGCCTTTTGAACAAGGGTCTCTCGTTCACCGATCTCGATTGGTGCTACGCGTCCAACCTTGAGACCCTGATGCAGGGACCGAACGCCCCATCGCTCTGGATCCATGGGCACATTCACCGAAATCAGGACTACGTGGTCGGCAACACGCGTGTGATCGCGAACCCGCGTGGATATCCGACGCGTTTCGTTCCGAATGCACCGCGCGAAAATCCGGATTTCGATCCGCATCTCGCCATCGAGGTCGGTGTGGATCTGACGCCGGCGATGAGGATTTGAGATGGCAACTTTTCTTATCGCCGATCAACACTACGGCCATTCTGCCATCATCCAGATGTGCAATCGCCCCTTTGGCGACGTTCACGAAATGAATGAGGCCCTGGTCGCCGGACACAACGCAGTCGTCGCAAAGGACGACACGGTCATCATGTTAGGTGATTTTGCGCACAGGTATCCGGCGGCGAAGCTGCCGCTCTTATTCGGTAGCTTGAACGGTCACAAGCATTTGATCCGCGGCAACTACGACGACAAGCACACGCTCGCGCTGCCGTGGGAGAGCGTCCGCGACATCGCTTACGCGAGCATCGACAGTCAGAACGTCGTCCTATGTCATTACGCGCTTCGGACGTGGCCGAAGATTCGAAAGGGCGCGCTGATGCTACACGGCCACTCGCATGGCAGGCTGCCTGGCAACGTGCAGTCGTGCGACATCGGCGTCGATGTGATGGGCTGGTCTCCGGTGCGCTTGTCGACGATCAAAGAGCACCTCGCGACGCTGCCGGTGATGAACAATCCCGAAGCGCGCGACGACATCGAGGACATGGATGTCGGAGGGCTGAAGCTGTGAGCGTCGACAGCCGGCATCCATCCAGCATGACAGGCGTTCCATCGGCAAGGCTGCGCGACTGGCGGCGCCATGGATTCATTCCGAAGTCCCGCAGGGTTCCAGCGTGGTGGGTAGCCGAGCGAGTCCTGCAGCATCTGGACGACAGATCATTCAAAGACGCCATCGAAGTCGCCGACCACATGGGTGAGATTCCGTGGGAGGTCCTGCGTTGCTGCCGTAAGCTGGCGTCGGCGGGGTCGCGTCGAAGAAGGACAAGGTCCTTTGAAACAACGTTTTCCGGCGCCTGTGATTGCACGCGACTTCTGTCGGATCGTGGATCAAGCGGCATTATTCGTTGCGCGGACTCCTTCTCCGTGAAGATAACGGCGTATACTCCCCCATAGAGATTTGCCGAGCGAGCCCCCCAATGACCGCCTACCGTTTTGTCCATGCCGCCGACGTCCACTTGGACTCGCCTTTGCGATCACTGGCGATGCGCAACCCCGAGTTGGGCGCCCTCGTCGGGAACGCCAGTCGTCAGGTGTTCGCGCGGATCATCGATCTGTGCCTCGATGAGCAGGTACAGGCGCTCATGCTGTCAGGCGACCTATATGACGGCGAACAGACATCGATGAAGACGGCTCGATTCCTGGCCGACCAGCTTCGTCGACTGCACACCGCCGGAATCAAGGTGTTCATGATTCGTGGGAACCACGACGCGCTCTCGAAGATAACCCGGCAACTGGTTCTGCCCGACAGCGTGCACTTGTTTGAAGCGCGCGGCGAGGCCATCGCGGTTGATCGTGACGCCAAGGACAGACAGGTTGTGGTCCATGGCCTCAGCTTCGCCAAACCACAGGCCCCTGAAAGCCTGCTAAAGAAATATCGGCCGCCAACCGAAGGCGCGATCAACATTGGCCTTATGCACACCAGTCTCGATGGGTCGCCTGGCCACGACGTATACGCGCCCTGCAGCGCCAGCGACCTGGCGAGTTCCGGCTTCCGTTATTGGGCTCTGGGCCACATACACAAGCGTTCGGCGATTCACGGCCAGGGCGCCTGCAGCATCGTCATGCCCGGCATTCCGCAGGGACGCGATGTGGGAGAAAGCGGTCCGAAATCGGTGACGCTCGTGAGCGTGATGGATGACGGCGCCATAACGCTGGACGAGCGCATCGTCAGCGTGGCGCAGTTCGAACGTATCGATGTCGACGCCTCCGGCATATCTACATGGAGGGAATTGGCATCCGGAATTGAGGCAGCGCTGGGCGACGCTCTCGGAAAATCGGCTTCCGAACATCTCGTCGCGCGCCTATCCGTTTCGGGCATAACGCCGCTGGCATGGACAATCCGACGAGATGCCGACCTTCTCCGGACGGAAGCAGAAAGTCGTTCGGCGGCATTGGGCAACGTCTGGATCGATAAGCTTGAGATCGACTGTCGACGACCGACGACCGTCATGCTGAGCGAAAGTGCGGATCCCGTCGAAGAACTAAAGAAAGTCATCGCGGACGACATCATCGATTCCGAGGGGTTCCAGGCCGAGGCCCGCGACATCGTGGAAAAGCTGCTCGATCAATTGCCACCCGAATGCCGGCGGACGTTGATCCCGGACGATGACGGTCTTGCGGCTCGGGTGAGGCAACTATCCGAGGAAGGCTCCGAGGAGGTTCTTGCCCGGCTCGCGGCGACCGACGACGACGGCGCACGACGATGAGAATCCGGACACTCGGCCTGCGACGCTACGGGCGATTCACCGACACAACGATCGACTTCGGCGTGGGAGCGGAGGGTGAGCCCGACCTCCACATCGTCTATGGGCCGAACGAAGCGGGAAAATCTACCGCGATGTCGGCATGCGTGGATCTGCTGTTCGGGATCCAGCCACAGAGCCGCTACAACTTCCTTCACCCCTATCCGACCATGCTGATAGAAGCGGAAATCGAACAGGCGAGCGGCATGCGCGCCGTCTCAAGGATCAAACGCCCGCAGAACAGCCTTCTGGATCAAGGCGGTCAACCTATCCCGGAGGCCGTTTTGCTTGGCGATCTGGGCGGTCTTGACCGCGGTGCCTATCAGACCATGTTCTGCCTAGATGATGAAACGCTGGAGGCCGGCGGCGAAAGCATCCTTGCCAGCAAGGGGGAGCTCGGACATCTGTTGTTTTCCGCGACCGCGGGGCTGGCGGGCGTCAGCCATCGATTAGAGTCGACGCGAAACGAAGCGGACGCCTTCTTCAAGGCAGGAAAACGGTCGGGGGCCCTAGTCGACCTCAAGAGGGATCTCGTCACGCTCAAGGATGCGCGCGAGAAGATCGATACGTTGGCGGGCGAATTCGCCCGGCTACTGGCTGAACGCGACCAAACGACCAAGGATTACGATCTGGCGATTGCCAGTCGCGGCCGCACGCAGGCCAGGATCGACGAGATCCGGCGGTTTCTCGGCGTCCTACCGCGTCTGGTGACTCTGCGCGCTCTCCGCAGCGAACTCGAATCGCTCGTTCCGCTGCCGACCGCCCCGGAGGCCTGGTTGAATGAACTGCCGGAGCTGGCAAACCGGCAGGTGAAATTGGCAACACAGGTTCAGACCGCCTCGACTGAGATGTCTGAACTGCAAGGATTGCTGGACGATCTCACGGTCGACGCCGCAGCGCTGGGACTCGTCGGCCAATTGGACGTTCTGGCGGATCTGCGAGCACGATACGTGACGGCGGAGAAGGACCTTCCCGACCGCCGCCTCCGGATGGGGCTGGCGGAGCAGGCGGTCGCGACGATTCTAATGAGGGTCAGCCGATCGACCGAGGAGGAACCCAGGAACCTGGTACTGACCGCGTCGACGACCGGACAATTGCGCGACCTTGTCGAACGTCGCTCCGGAATAGACGCGTCTCTCATCAGTGCCAAGAACGAGGTCGCCAAGGCACGCGCCGCGCTGGCGGATGCCGGAGATCAGACTAAAGGGATCGCGGCAGAGCGGGACGAGGCTGCTCTGCGAGCGCTTGCGGTCGCTATCGGCACTGCCCGCGAAAGCGATGCGACCGCAAGGCAGCGTACGGTGCAACGCGCTCTTGCCGAAGATACGGCGCAATTCGCAGACCGGGTGCTTGAATTGCGCCCGTGGACCGGCGATGGCGATGCTCTTCTCGCACTACCGACCCCGGGCACGGAGCGGCTCGAGGCCTGGATTGCCGAAGAGTCCGAAATCCTGCGTGAAGCGTCCATCCGGCAGAGCGAAGTCGATCGGCTCGAGGCCGAGATCACCTTGCTTGAGGCACGGCTCGAAGCGCTCGGCACGGGCATGGGGCCCATCAGTGACCTGCACGCCGCAGCGGCTCGTTCGGCCCGAGAAACCGCCTGGGCGACCCACCGGAGAACACTCGACGATGCCACGGCAGGCATCTTCGAGGGCGCCATGCGCGAGTACGACCGGATCTCCGAACAAAGATTCGGCCATACGACAGGCATTGCCGACATGAACCGCGTCATGCTGGATCGGGTGGAGCGAAGGGTTGCCCTGGATCAAGCGAAGACATCGATGGAGAAGATTGGCCGGCGCCGCGAGGCGCTGGATGCCGAAATAGCCGCAGCCACGTCGTTAATGGTCCCCGGCATCGGTGGTGATGTTCGCGCTGTCGATCTCAAGCTTTGGATGCACAAGAGGGAGCGGGCGCTCGATGTGCGCGCACGGGTCACGGCATCACAACGCGAACTGGATCAGGTGCGCGACGAGGCGGTGGCCACAAGAATGCGTGTGGAGAAGGCGTTGCGTGCCGCTGGCGTGCCGTTCGCCATAGAGGACGATCTTGCCTCGCTCATTGCCGCCGGACAGACCGTTCTCGATGACGAGACAGGCGTTAGAGCACGACGCAAGGTCGTCGCCGACCGATGCCGTGATCTGGCGTCTCGGGAGAAGGAGCTCGATGCGGTACGGTACGTCGATAACGACTGGACGTTGTCGTGGAAGAAGCTCGTTTCCACGACGTGGCTCGGTGATCACCCTGAAATTCCAACGGTGGCTGCCGTGAAGGAGACGTTGGAAGCCGTGACCGAACTGACGTCGGCGCTCGATAAGAAGATGGAGCTGACGGATCGCGTGGCGAAGATGGAGCGCGACCAGTCTCTGTTCCGTACCGAGGTCGACCGGCTCGCCAACGCCATGGGACTCGAGACCAGATCCACCGACCCGCTCGGACGCTGGCAGGAGGTGACCGACAGGATCAAGGAAGCAGTGAAGACGCGCGACGAAAGGCGGATATTGGAAGAAAGGTTCGCGTCCGCGAAAGTCAAATTCCGCGCGCTTTTGGACGAGCTTGCGGAAGCTGACGCTCAGGCGTCGAAGATGACGCAATATTTCGGCGTCGACTCGCTTATCGAAGTGGAAGGATGTCTGCGCATGGCCGCACGCAGAGCAGAACTTCAGCAACGATTGTTCGAAGCGGAACGTGAAGTAATCGACGCCGTGCGGTTGCAAAGCGTCGCGGAGGCCGAGACGAAGCTCGATGCCCTGGATAGGCTGTCGCTAGAGGCCGAACTGGTGGAGCAGAAGGCGCGGCTGGAAGACGAGGACTACCGGACCCAAGATTTGTTCTCGATACGGAGCAAGGCGGAAGACCGGATCGGCGCCGTCGGCGGCGACGCCGCTGTCGCAGCCTTGGACGAGAAACGCCGCACGACCCTGCTCGAGATCGAGGACAGGGCACTTGCCTACCTGAGGCTGTGTCTGGGTTCGGCGGCGGCGGACAAGGCACTGCATGCCTATCGAGATCGTCATCGCAGTTCGATGATGACCCTCGCCTCGGAGTCGTTTTCGCTCATCAGCCGTGGCGCCTATACGCAACTGGTCACGCAGCCTGCCGGTGACAGCGAGCTTCTCATCGCAAACGGCTCAGACGGAAGTTCAAAGATCGCCTCGGAGCTCTCCAAGGGCACGCGCTTTCAGCTTTATCTGGCTTTGCGGGTGGCCGGCTATCATGAGTTCGCGAAGTCCCGTTTTCCCGCCCCGTTCCTTGCCGACGACATCATGGAGACGTTCGACGACTTCCGCGCCGAGGAGGCGTTCAGGTTGCTCACGGGAATGGCCGCAAGGGGCCAGGTCGTCTATTTCACGCACCATCGGCACCTTTGCGATATCGCGAGGTCGGTCGAGCCGCGCGTGAAAATTCACCACCTTCGGCGTGAGACGTCGGAAGTTGGCGAATTGGGCACGTCGACTGCTCCGCAGTCGCTCGCGTAGACCTAATGTCCAAGCACCTGAGGCGAAATGCTCCGTCGCGGAAGGCTTACGGTAGACATCAGCCATCTACTGATGTCGAATCCTCCGAAGTTCTACTACGAAAGTAGCCCCGGCGGAGAAGTCTCGGAACAATCGAGATTCTAGATAGCGCTGGGGAAAGCCAGAATTATGGTGACTTTCTCGACTGCTCGTCCGCCGGGTTGCAAACCACCGCAAATACGTGAAACGTCGCGATCATGGCCCACAGCGGGCCAAAGCTGTGCCGCTGCTGACTACCCGATGGATCGGGGGCGTAGACGAACCATTTCGCGAGGCTTCAAGTGCTCGATAAAGGTCCAGACGAAAACCTGCCCACCGGTCTGGTGAAGATCGCATGTTCGACGTCGGACAATGTGAACAGCGCCTTTTATCAGAACGCCGTCCCCATCGTTCGGGAGCTGGTGGTCGAGAACGACAGGCTTGAGGAACTCGGCGATGTTTCGGTGCACCTAGTGGCCGAACCGCCCTTCATGTCTCCCGGGGTATGGCGAATCGATCGCATCGCACCCCAATCGATGCACCATCTCCGGTTGGTGGACTTGAAGCTCGACCCTGCGTTCCTTTCGGGAGTCAATGCGGCGCAAAAGGGTGAGATCCGCATCCGGGTCTGTTCGGGCGATCAGATGGTTGCCGAACATTCGGTGACGGTGAATGTACTGCCGCCGTCCTTCTGGGGTGGCGTAAATTCCGCGCCGGAACTGCTTGCGGCGTTCGTGCGGCCCACGGATCCCAGCGTCGACGTCGTGCTGCGCGATGCATCCGGCAAGCTGGCCGCAGCAGGGCGCAAGGATTCAATGGATGGTTACGTCGACAAACGGAAGGCGCGCGCCTGGGAGATCGCCGACGCAATATGGGCGGCGCTCGTGTCGCGCTCAATCTCCTACGTCCTGCCGCCGAAGAGCTTCGAGCAGAGCGGGCAGCAGATTCGCGGTCCAGGCGACGTGTTGGCGCGTCAAGTCGGCACCTGTCTGGACCTGACGTTGCTCTACGCTTCCTGCCTCGAACAGGCTGGTCTCAATCCGTTGCTGGTCCTGACTGAAGGGCATGCCTTCGTGGGCGCCTGGCTGATGGACGACGATTTTTCCAGCGTGGTGGTCGACGATCCCCAGGCACTGCGCAAACGCGTCCAACTCGAGGAACTCGTCCTCATCGAGACGACGCTGATGACGGGATCGAACCCTGCCCTTTTCAAGCAGGCTGTCGACGCCGCCAAGAAGCTGATCGCGGAAGATGCGGATTCCGCATTCGAATTGGCGATCGATGTCCGCCGCGCGCGCGCGACCAAGATACGTCCCCTGGATGTCGCCCCCGCGGGCGATGGAGCGGTCAGGCCGCAGGATACGGTCGCGGTCGCGCAGGACGTCGGCGAGGTTCCGGATTTCGAAGAAGAACTCGACCGGCAACGGGAGCCGGCGGCGGAGCGCCCAACCGACCGGCTCGAGACGTGGAAACGGAATCTGCTGGATCTGAGCCTCCGCAACCGTCTTCTGAACTTCAAGGATTCGAAAGCGGTCATCGCCATCGAGTGCGCCGACCCGGCAGCCCTGGAGGATGCTCTCGCTGACGGCCGACGTTTCAAGTTGATCGGCAAGACCACCGTCCTCGACGGCAGCGACGGCCGTGATGCCGCCCTGCTGACCGCACAGCGCAACGCGGAAGTCCGTAAGGATTTCCTCTTGGATGCGATGGCGCGCGGAGAACTCCACACCACCGTCGTCGATACGGATATCGAAGGGCGTTTGACCGATCTTTACAGGGCGGCCCGCCTCGCCTTCGAGGAAGGTGGAGCGAACGTGCTCTACCTTTGCCTCGGCTTCCTCAATTGGACACCCCAGGAAGGCGCCGGTCCATACCGTGCGCCTCTCGTCCTCATCCCGGTCCAGCTCGAACGGAAGAGCGTACGCTCGGGATTTAAGCTTGCCTTGCAGGGAGACGAGGCGCGGTTCAATCCGACCCTACTCCAGATGCTCAAGCAGGACTTCGACCTGTCGATGTCTGAATTCGCGGGCGATCTGCCGCAGGATGGAGCTGGAATCGATCTCAAGGGGATCTGGAAATCGGTCCAGCACCACGTGAAGCACATCAAGGGTTGGGAGGTGACCGAGCAGGTAGCACTATCGACCCTGTCGTTCACGAAATACCTGATGTGGAAGGATCTAGTCGATCGGGAGGACCTGCTCAAGCGTAACCGCGTGGTGAGACATCTAATCGATACCCCGACGCATACTTACGAAGGCGGAAGTGGCGGTTTCGTCTCACCCAATACAATCGACCAGGTGGTGGATCCGGGTGATCTCTTCACGCCGTTATCGGCGGACTCGTCGCAACTGGCAGCTGTGATCGCCGCGCAGCGCGGCGCCGATTTCGTCCTGTTCGGGCCGCCCGGCACCGGCAAGAGCCAGACGATCGCGAATACAATCACCAACTGTCTCGCGCACGGGAAGACGGTACTCTTCGTCTCGCAGAAAACCGCTGCGCTTGAGGTCGTCCGCCATCGCATGCAGGCAATAGGGCTCGGCAACTACTGCCTCGAAGTCCACTCGACCAAGGCGCAGAAGTCGAGCGTACTCGAGCAGCTCGCAACCGCCTGGCGCGACCGCAATGTCGCGACCGAAGACGACTGGAAAGCCGCGGCCGGCGAACTCGGGAAGAAGCGCGAGCTCCTCAACAAACTGGTTTCATCGCTCCACCGACGCCGAGCGAACGGCATGACGGCCTATGAAGCGTTCGGACGCGTCGTGGCGGACCGGGATCTGCTTGCCGACGCCGGGCTGACTTGGCCGGTCGGTACCGTCCACTCGCCCGCAGAACTCGCCGCGATGCGGGAATGCTGCGCGGATATGCGGACCGCTCTTCAGGCGGTCGGAGACCCCTCCGCCCACCCCCTCCGAGGTATCGAACAGACAAAGTGGAGTCCGGCCTGGGTTACGACCCTGCAGCAAGCCATCGATCGCCTGCAAGCTTCGCTCGGCGAATTGCGATTGGCCGCCGAAGGGCTCGCTTCGTCGATCAACTTGCATGAGGACGACTGGGACGATTCGAAACTCCCTCAATTGATCCGTCTGGCCGGCGCCTTCATCCAGCCGGATGCCGCCGATGGGATCGTGCTTCTGGCGGACAACGGAGCAGACCGCATCCGCGCATTGACAATGATGATCGAGCTGATCGCTCGGATGCGCGATCGCGCGGTAAGCTTGACGACCCAATACAGCTTGAAGGCGGCGGGTCTCGACATCCCGGCGCTGCAAAAGGATTGGGCGGAAGCGTGTGCCTCCAACTTCGTGGTCCGTGCGGGTCGAAAGAACAAGGTGCGCGCGGTGTTGCAGCCGTTCTGCAAAGGCGATGTGCCGGCGGATATCGCCAACGATCTCGCGGTCCTCGCGGATCTCGCGGATCTCGTGCGCGACATCGAAGGCCTCAGACCATCCTTTGCCGGGATGGAGCATCTCTGGCGGGGAGCGGCGACCGATACTTCCCGCTTCGACGCCCTCATCGTCTGGGCGATCAACGCGCGTGCCACCGGCGACGGGTTCGCCGCGAACGATGAAAGCTCCACCACTATCCTTCGCAACATCGGGGTCCTGCTCGGCCGCGATCCATACCGTTTCCATGCCGGCGGCAACGTTCGTCTAGCGTTCGAGCGTATGCACGCTGTATTTCCGAAGATGCACGCGAGCGCCAAGGAGCTTGGCGAGTGCGCGGGCCTGGAGAAGCCGGAATCCATCATCGTGCTCGAGCCGGGCTGGATTGAAACACTCCTCGAATGGATGTCGCGCTGGAAGGCAAATCTCATCGAGGCGCCGAAATGGGCAGCCTGGCAGACTGCTGCCCGGACCGCCAGGGCGGCAGGCCTCGGCCCCTTGGTCGTGTCGGCGGAAACCGGAGAAACAGAGGGGGACAAGCTTCTCGGCGCTTTCGAATACGCCTACGCCCGGTGGGTTGCCGAGACGATCGTCAACGAGGACGAAGTCCTGAGCAGCTTCCTCGCCGTGCGCCACGAAGCCGCGATCGAAGCTTTCATCGCGGCAGATCGGAAAATCAGCGAACTTGCGCGGGAGATCGTCAAGACGAGGATCGGGGTCGGCGTTCCGACCCAGACGAATTTCGGCAAGGATCCCGAATGGGGCACGTTGGCTCGCGAGATCACGAAGAAGGCGCGGCAGATGCCGTTGCGGCAGTTGTTCAGCCGCATTCCGAATGCTCTGACGCAACTCGCTCCTTGCGTGATGATGAGTCCACTTTCGATCGCGCAATATCTGCCAGCCGATGCAAAGCCATTCGATATCGTGATCTTCGACGAGGCGTCGCAGATCCCCGTCTGGGATGCGGTCGGCGCGATCGCACGCGGAACCCAGGTGGTCATCGTCGGTGATCCGGAGCAGCTTCCGCCGACGAATGTCGGACAACGCGGTAGTGGCGACGACGGCGACGATGACACGGGGATGATTCAGAGCCAACAGAGCATCCTGGACGAATGCCTCGCCTCGAACCTGCCGAGCATGCGCCTGTCCTGGCATTACCGGAGCCGTCACGAGAGCCTGATCGCTTTCTCGAACGCGAAGTACTATCGCGGCGAACTGGTCACATTTCCCTCCCCAGTCACGCGGGACACCGCGGTTCGATATGTTCACGTCCCGGGTGGCATCTACGAGCGAGGCGGAGCCAAGGTGAACCGCAAAGAGGCCGAAGCCGTCGCGGCCGAGGTCGTCCGCCGATTGAAGACGTCGAGCAGTTCGATCGGCGTGGTCACGTTCAATGGCGAGCAACAGAAGCTCATCGAAAACCTTCTCGATCAGGCGCGCCGGGCGGATCCGGATCTAGAGCGCCATTTCGACAAGACCCAGACGCCCGAACCTTTGCTGATCAAGAACATCGAGAATGTGCAGGGCGACGAACGCGACGTCATCATCTTCTCGGTCGCCGTGGGGCCGGACAAGAACGGTCGTGTGACGGCGCAGATCTCCTCCCTCAACGGCGAAGGAGGCCATCGTCGCTTGAACGTCGCCGTAACTCGCGCACGTCGTGAGCTCCTCGTTTTCGCCACGTTGCGACCGGAGCAGATCGATCTCGGACGTACCGGCTCCCGCGGTGTGACCGACTTCAAGCACTTCCTCGAATTCGCCGAACATGGCGCACGCGCGATCGCCGAAGCCTTCTCTCCGACCGGTCGTGGCACCGATTCTCCGTTCGAAGATGCGGTGATGAAGGCGCTCGAAAACAAAGGCTGGGTGGTGCATCCGCAGGTCGGCGTTTCGTTCTTCCGGGTTGATCTCGGCATCGTGCATCCCGATTTTCCCGGTCGATATCTGGCCGGCGTGGAGTGCGACGGCGCCACCTATCACCGCTCCGCGACCGCTCGGGATCGCGACAGATTGCGCGAGATGGTACTGACCGATCTGGGATGGAAGATCCGACGCATCTGGAGTACCGAATGGTGGCTGGATCCTCGGTCGGCGCTGGACAAGATTCAGACCCGTCTCGAAGCGGATCTGGCAGAGGATCGGGCGTCACGCGTCGATCCCGTTGT
This sequence comes from Tardiphaga sp. 813_E8_N1_3, assembly GCF_051811025.1. Classification (NCBI taxonomy): domain Bacteria; kingdom Pseudomonadati; phylum Pseudomonadota; class Alphaproteobacteria; order Hyphomicrobiales; family Nitrobacteraceae; genus Tardiphaga; species Tardiphaga sp. 813_E8_N1_3. The sequence goes on along the minus strand of NZ_JBPWQE010000001.1, from coordinate 663,902 downwards.
CGAGCCGGAGCCCGTGACCGAGTCGATCGACATCGACGCTGGTCCGGTACCGGACGACGATCAAAGGGTCATACCGTTCACGACGCCGGCGACTGCGAACAGCGGGAGTGCCAGAGGCGCTTCGGGTGCCTCGCCAACACCAGCGCACGATGAGCTGGACGCCGGCGAAGCTCCCGCGAGGCTCTATGCCAAGGGACCGGGGGCCGCTCCAGCAGCGGTCGTACTGGTCGCCGCTCCATACGTCAAAGCGGATCCGAGCGCCGCCTGCACGCCGGAACGCGATCGGTTCTACGACGTGGACTACCGTCCGAGTTTGCGGAAAATGGTCGACCACGTGGTTTCAGTCGAAGGGCCCATGTATTTCGACCTATTGGTCGACCGGTTGGCGCGCGCGCACGGGATACAGAGATCCGGCGAAACCGTGCAGAAAGTCGTCAAATCCGCTCTGGGTCGGGATCGTTATCCGCTATCGCGAGACGACGATCGCGATATCGTCTGGAACGCCGGGAATGGAGTGAAAGACATCGTTGCCTATCGTACGGGCGGCGAGCGGGTCCACGGCGAGATTCCATTATGCGAACTCGCCGGCCTTGCGCAGATGTTGAGCGCAACCGGCTTCGAAGACGAAGAGATCGTCCGGGGAATGCAGGCACACTTCGCTCTCGGACGTTTGGCGGCCTCTACGCGTGAAAGATTTGAGGCTGCCAGGACAATTCACTTGAACGCGCAGTGAGCTAAAGATCGGGATGCGCTACCAGCATCCTGCCCCATCTCTGGTGTAAAAAACGCGCCCATGGCTTTCCGGCGACTATGAATTGAAGAAGTAACCATCGCCGTCCGAGCCTGATCGGCGCTCTTTCGTGTTACCGTCCGGCTGTTTATATTTCTAAGCGGGCCTAAAAAAAAAGGCTCGTATTGCCGACAGTGAGGCGATCCCGCCATGGGCGACGGACTGAACGAGGGCGTAGTAGGCGACACCGCGAAGCTGATGATGCATCGGCTGATCGTGCGGATGCTTCGTCGCGCTCCCTCGTTGGTGGAGAAGGCCAAGGTGGCGCATGAGCGCCAAGAGAGCCAGTTCGCCGACTGGCCCTTCGTACGCGAATGGCAGGGACTTCTTGCGCTACCGCCGAAGGAACTGGCTTCGAAGCTCATCAGTCGAGATCGCGAGATGGTTCGGCTGCGCAACACCTCGCCGTTTTATCTCACCGAGGGCGTCAACTTTGGCGACTACCATGCCCGCGTCCGGCTGAGAAAGGCCGCGAGGAGGGTGGTCAAGCGCGGCTTGGATGCGCAACCCGAACTTTCCGTTCCTAGAGGCCCATGATGGCCGAGGGCCGCCGGCTGCGCACCCTGGAAGGCCTACTCAGGGTCGTCCGGGCCCTGGCCTACGAATTTAACACCGACACCGTCTTCATCGTCGGCAGCCAAGCGATTTTGGTGTCCATGCCCGACGCTCCGGAGCCGGCGAGAGCTCCACCTGAAATCGACGCCTTCCCGAAGAACGCGAAGATCTGGGAGCTGGAGGAAGCCGCGCGGACGACGGACGGCGATCCGTCTGTCGCATCCGAACACATCGACGGTTTATTCGGTGAGAATAGCCAGTTTCACCATCCGACGTCCGTCGCGCAAAGCCTGTGACGGATACGCGCGGGCCATTTTACCGTCTCTTCTTTGCAGGTCCGTCGATTGGGTCTACAACCTTCCGAAAAGGAAATTGAGTGGGGCGGAATTGTCTGGGGATTTTCATTTTGCAGCTGTCTCGAAGCGAGAGAGCTGCGCCGACGTGGTTTTCGTTCACGGGCTGACGGGAGACGCCGTCGATACGTGGACATGTGCGCCGGGCTCGGAGCCGGAGGGCGACTACTGGCCGAAGTGGCTATCTGCCGACCTGCCTTCACTGAGCTTCTATACGATCGGCTACCCGGCCAGCGTCTTTGCACAATGGGCTAAGAAGGAGATGAACCTTCATGAGCGCGCGAAGAGCGTTTTGGAGACCTTGGCCGGATATTCCCTCGGCAGCAAGCCGATCGTATTCGTCTGTCACAGCCTCGGCGGCCTCCTTGTTAAGCAGATGCTGAGAACGGCTTCCGAATCGCACGACGAGGGATGGAAGTGCGTTGCCGACAGCTGCGCGGGCGTCTTTTTTTTGGCGACGCCGCACACCGGATCGAGCCTGGCCGATCTGCTGAAGCTTTTCGTGGGCAGGCTGTCCTCCGTCCACGTCGATAAGCTGGCGTCCGAGAGTCCCGAACTGGACGACCTGAACGACAGCTTTCGCATGTTCTGCCACGGGCGGAACATCGACGTCTGCGTCTACTATGAGAAGTACAAGACGAAAAAAGTCGCGCTCGTCGTCGACAAACGCAGTGCGGACCCGGGGGTCGGCGCCACGGCGATAGCCGTCGAAGCCGACCATCTCACGATCTGCAAGCCGTCGAGTCGACACGACGTTGTCTACCTGGGCATATTGCGACGGCTGAGGAAGATCGCTCACACGCATCAACATCTGGCGGTCACCGACGAGTTCGCGCCCGACGACTTTCAGGAGCCAGGAGGGGACCGTCGATCGCTGCTCGAGAAGATGGCGGCCGCCGAGCGCGAGGACGAGTACCAGTTCGCCAACGAGTCCCAGAATCGGTTTGCGCGCGAGTTCGCTAGGCAGGGGCTGATCACAGGAAAAACGCGTCTCCATCGCAATCTGCTGGCCGACGTCGAGACCTACTTCCAGAACCTCATATACCACCCGCTGATATGTGCCGGTGCGGACAACGCCGCGATCTCCGCCGCCATCCTCCGTGACGTGGTCGAGCCGTTGAGCCTCAAGTACAGCGCCAATCAAGCGAGTACCAAGACCATCATGAACGCGCTCTATTTCCTGACGGAGCGATGCCATGTCCGATGGGATGCGCCATGATCATTCGACATTGGCACGCCCAGCTCGACATCTTCGACACCATGAGACGGTGTCTCGCGATTTTGAAGAACTGGAAGATGGCGCCCCCGCGCCGCGACCGTCTGTTCGTTTCGGATTTCTACCTGGTGAATCCGAGCCTTTTGCATCTCACGCAGATGTCCCTGGAAGCCAGACGCGCGTTCAATTCACTCAAGATTCCGCGGCCCGACGAGGCCTTCCTCGAGTATCCCTCGCCGCCGCTGCTGTACAACAAGATGGCAGGCACCCAGACGCTTGCCATTCAGAACCTCGTCGGTCGCGGCCTCTGCGATTTGATACTGGCAGATAAGGGACAATATCAGTTGACCGAAATGGGCAAGGAACTGGCCGCCTCGTTGGGCGACCGTCTCGTTCTTGGGCGCGAGCACGCCGTTCTGCGGTTCATCACCGACGAATTCGCCTCCGTTGGCACCGACAAGGGCGGGCTGCGATCGGCCACCGGTCTGCGGAGGATCGGAGCCTGATGACGCGCTCATTCATGGCGATCAGGCGTGTCCGCGTGATGGCGGGAGCATCCGTGGAATACGACCAGGAATTCCATCACGGCGTGAACGTGATTCGCGGCGAGAACAGTTCCGGCAAATCGACGATAGCCGACTTCATTTTCTACGGTCTCGGCGGCGAGTTCGACCGGTGGAAGGATGCCGCCAGCAGGTGCACGGCAGTCCGGCTTGAACTGGAGACGGCGTCGTCGACCTTGACGTTGCATAGGGCGATCGGAACCAGGCAGGAGCCGGTCTCCGTGTATTACGGGCCGCTTGCCGATTCGCTCGAGGCCGATATCGATGCGTGGCAGCGCTTCCCGATCCGACGCCCTCCTGGAGGCAACGACCTGTCGATAACCCAGGTCCTGTTCCGCGCCATCGGCCTTCCGGAGGCTCCCAGCCTAGGAAACTCCAACGTCACGATGCACCAGGTAATGCGTCTGCTTTATGCCGATCAGCAGACACCGGCCGGGAAGCTGTTTCGTTTCGAGAGTTTCGACACCAGGGACATCAGAGAGGTCGTGGGGCAGCTGTTGATCGGCGTCAACGGCTACGAGCTGTACGAAAATCAGATTCGTCAGCGTGAGCTGAAGGCCGAGTACGCCGAGAAGAACCGTGACTATCATGCGGCGGTTGCGGCTCTTCCCAGCTCGGAGGGACTGACGTCTGTCGCGATGCTCGATGCGCGGAGCGGCGCCTTAGTCGAGGAAAAGGCCAGAGTGTTGTCCGAGATCGCGAACGCCGACGATCTGGTCGGCGCCGATCAGACAGGCGAGTTCGCCGCGGACCGACGCAGCATGCAGACCAAGCTCAGGGCGGTCGCCGGAAATCTGAATCGGCTCGAAGAACGGGGGAGCACCCTGTCTGACGAAATCGGAGAGATAGAACAATTCGCCGCCTATCTGGAAGATCAGCTCGAAACGTTGAGCGCTACAGACGAGCTGGCGGAGAGGATCGGCAATATCGAATTTCAGTATTGTCCAGCGTGCCTCAAGCCGTTGGAGGACGGCGAGCCGGGTCACTGCATCGTCTGCCATCAGGTGCTCGATGTCGACGAGGTGAAGTCGAAATATTTCGAGATTAGAATCGACACGGAACTGCAGATCCGGGAATCGCGTCAACTTCTCGATGCCAAGAATACTCAGCTGCAGGTCGCGCAAGCCGATGCGCGCGTCCTGCGGCGCGACTACACCGCGTTGCTCACAGACTTCGCCGCCAGGTACGACATCAGCAATTCCCCGCGTGAAAGTTTTCTCGCAGAAAGGAATCGTCGGATCGGTCGCATCGACTATGAAATCGGACACCTCGAGGAGATAAGGTCCATCGTCCAACGCATCGACGCGCTTTCGGCGGCCCGCGTGGCGCTGAACGACGAGATCGAGCGGGTGGAAAAGCTGTTGAAGCGCCTATTCGCTTCTGCGACGTCGCGAACGAACAAGGCCATGACGTTAATCGGCTCGATCGGCTGCAACATCCTGAAGAAAGACCTGCCGCGCGAGGACGCGTTCGAGGATCCGACCACGTTTTCGATCAATTTCGGGGATGACGCGATGCTCGTCGACGGCAAGATGAATTTCGCCGAAAGCAGCAACGTGGTTCTCAAGAATGCAGCCATTTCGTCGATGCTATTCTCCGCTTGTTACGATCCCGAGTTCTGGCATCCGCGCTTTCTTCTGATGGACAACATCGAAGACAAGGGGATGGAAGCTGTACGGACACACAACTTCCAGCGTCTGCTCATCGCCGAGGCGCAGAAGGTGAAAGTCCCGTTCCAGTTGATCTTCACGACCTCGATGCCGGATGATTCCTTGGAGGGGAGCGACCTGACAGTGGGGCCCCGATACAGCCGACAGAGCAAGACTCTCGCGCACATTGTCACCAAGGAAGTCGAAGGTGGGACCTAGCCAGTATCGCTGCTCCTTGCCGCCGCCTCCTTTCGCTCCGCGAGGTACATTTCCCGAAGTCCACATGCTTCTGGAGCAGATCGGGACGATACGCCATCTCGCGATCGTAGATCAGGACGTTCGGCTCTCTGAAGCGTTGCATGTACATGGGCACGCCGATGACGACGGCGTCGGCATCCAGGAATTCCTTGAGGACCTCGGCGGCGAGGGCCGTTTCGTGGTCCGGCGCCGTCCGGGTCAGGATCGCGGGCCCGAAGTAGGGAAGCGGTTCCATCGCAAGATCGCGGCGCGCCCGGGCGATGTTTTCCGCGCCCCCGCTGAGGCGATCGACGATCGCTTTCGACAGTTTCCGGCTGACGGAGTTCGCGCCGCTGATGCTGGAATCAATGTGGAGTATTTTCATTGTGGTCGTCCTTGATGATGGGCGGCATCCGCGTCCTGGGCGGCCGTCTGCGGAAGGGTTTGGTCGGAGGCAGGCCTACATGGAAAGCGGGCCCGCCGTTTGGTGACCGAGATCAGAGATTGCCGTCCGCGAGCAGCTCGCGGGTGCGCTTCAGCGTCGACATCAAGGCGCTCTTGTAGCCCTTGCCCTCGCTGTCGAACTGCGCCTGCTCGGCCTGCTCTTCGGGGCCGTTCGGCTTCTTGCCGCGCAGGCCGGTGTAGCAATAGAAGCGAAGCTGCAATTCGCCTGCGTCATCTTCGAACAGCTCGTTGACGATGGCGCCTTCGCGCGGACCAGTCGCCTGGAAGAAAGTCACCTTATGCTGCCGCTCAAGGGTGATGATCTCGCGCAGGTCGGAGCCCGCGATGGTGGCTTCGCGCACGAAATGGGTGGCGCTTTCCTCCACGACGTCGCAGCGCGTGCACAGTCCCGGCGGGAGAAACAGGCGCGCATCGCGTGCCTTCAGTTCAAGGCCCTTCCAGGCCTGCTCGCGGGTGAGCTTAGTCTCACCGGCCGGATTCACCGGAACGGTAGCGGGATTTTCGATCAGGACGCGCGCTCGATCCATAACATCAACAAGCTGGTGCGGTCCGTCTCGGACAACATCGCGCTTTTCACACGGGCGGGCCTCGAGCAGCGCAAGATCGCCGACGGTCTGGCTGCCACGGTCGCCGCAGAGTACGTCAAGGGCAAATACGACCTGACGACGGACGATGTCCGCGCCATGCGCAAGGCGGTGGCCCACTGGCGCGGCATCTACGAAGCCAGGTACCGCGATATCCGGCACGGCGTGTTCGCCCATAAAGGGCTGAGTCGCTCAGATGCCGACCTGCTGATGGCGAAGACGAACATCGAAGAGATGAAGACCATGTTCGGTTTCCTGCACGCGCTACACCTGTCGCTATGGGAGCTTTACTTCAACGGCAGGAGGCCAGACCTAACGCCGGCGACGTTCGTCATGCCGCCCTCGGCGCGGCACGCGGGCGGGTCGTTGAAGGCGGGCGAGCGCGTCTACCGCGACAGCCTAGAAGTCCTGTTCGGCATGCTCTCGCCATCGGAAGCCGATCGCAGCGACGACTAAGCCTGTTGATATTGTGGACAACGAATTCACTCGTGATCGGTCGACTTTCCCTCAATGTTTCACTCACGCGCTGAGGGAAACTCAGAGTGAATATTGATATCATTCGACTATCAGTCCCGCATCGAACGGAAAGCTCACTGCGGCAAGCCGACATTCCCTCAACAACACATCAAGGTTAACGCGGGAGGGAAGCTAACTCGCCAAGATGAGCTTGACTCACGCTTTCGTGTATTAACATCTCATACGCGCCGTTGACGATCCCGAAAGAATGTATTAGATTCTAGTACATTAACGACGCGATGGTCGCGGCGGCCAACAGGATCAGGAGAGAGGCAGATGAGACGGAAGATGAATAAGGCGGATAAGGCTGCAGTGCTGGCAGATCTCGAAGTGAAACTCGAACGCGTGCGCCATCAGTCGTTCGGCGACGATATCGCCACGATCGAGGGATTGTACGGAACGAGATACATTAGGCCCAACGCATCAGCCGATGACGTGAAGCGCGAGGCGCTGTCGCAAGTCAAGAACCACGCTCTAGATTGCATCAACGGGATCGCCTGATGGCGAAGCCGTCACCCCGCGCCGCTCGCGTCGTCGCCGCCGGCAAATTGCTTTACGGCGACACGCGGTGGCAGTCGCCGCTGGCGAGGCTTACTGGTCTTTCGCCGGCGCTCCTGCAGAAGATAGGCGATGGCACGCGCGCCATCACTGACGACGTTGATCGTAAGGTCGCCAAGGCGCTGATCACGGAGGCCGGCCGCATGCGGTTGACGGCCGACAAAGTCAACGAGATCGCAGGGCGGATCCTGCAGAGCATGGAGGATTGATATCATGAAACCAGTCGGATGGAGGAGCGAGCCAAAAGGGCCTGGCAGAGCTGTTCATATGTTTCTCGATGTCGCGGGTGAGCGCGTTGAGCTTCTCGCCTACGATTGCCCGGCCAGCCGCGCCTGGCCCCGAATGTGCGGATTCGAGGTATTTGGTCGCCTTCGAAAGGGAGGTCCGTTTCACGACCAGCTCGCCGCCGGTGAGTCCGAGAGCCTTACAGAGGCGATGGAGGCAGCGCAGATGATGGTATCTCAGCCCAGAGATGCTTGGGCCAAGCTGCCACGGTCGTGGGTTGCTTAGCAGCGCGGTGTTCCTCGGAAAGAGTTTCGTGCGGTCCACTGCTACTGGACAATCATCCCGAGCGCCGGGTTCTTGAGCTTGCTCCGCCGGAACGTCTCGCGCGGCTCCGGCAGCTTGCCGCCCGCCTTCTCGAAGGCCCTGATCAGGGCCTCGGACCACGCCGCCATGGCGTCGGATTTTTCCGTCATCTTCTGATTGTTCACGTAAAACGCCTTCGTCGTTGGCGCCAGCCTGTCGTCTGTTTCCTCGTCGGCGTGCGCCAGCATCCCTGAGATTCCCGATTTCGGCACGCCGGGCGCGTTGTCCAAAAAATTGCCGGCGACTGAGCGGACGAGGTGCAGCGAGAACCACGGCAGATCCTTTAGCCGATTGATCTCGGAGATTCCCTTGAGGCCCCTCATGGCGCGCAGATGCGCGTTGAGCGAGTTCGGGTAGACCGCCACGTCGTCATTGTCCGGATCCCGCCCACATCGCCGCGTCGAGGCGAAAACCCACTTGCTGCTGATCTCGCCGTGTTGATTGCGCACGAGCTGCGTCCAGTCAGCTATCGAGCCGTTGGCGACCGACAGCACCGCCGGCGGCAACGGCAACCAGAATTCGTGTCGTCCCTTCATCATTTCCGGCGGCCATGTCGATCGACCCCATCCTTCGCGGCCGAACTCGTCTGTCTGATGCAGACGGGACCGCTCGAGCGCCACGGTGGAGAAGCGCCGGTTGCCGGTGAAAGCCACCCACCACAGGCCCCAGCGCACGCCGGGGCTGATCTTCTCCTCGGCCTTCCGGCCGGCGCAAAACGCTTCATGCTCGACGAGCAGGGCCCCTAGGTGGTCGACGCCGAACGCGACCTTCGCCAACGCCAGAGTTTTCTTTCTGGCCTGCATCTCGATGATCTCGTTGCCGCTAGGATCTGGTGGCCGCATCGCGGCCCACCACGGCATCGTTCCGTGCAGCCCGGACTTCTCGCCCCTCTTGGACAGCGCCCAGGTCAGGGCGCTCTTGATGTAGGCGAGCGTCTTGCAAGCGGCCCGGTGGCCGTTGTCTGTGTGTACCTGCGCGACGGCGCGGGTCACGTCGAGCGACGTCAGGCCGACGAGAGTCTTGGGCCCCAGGGCCATGACCGGCGGCTTAACGAAGGAGAGCCTGACGTCGTCCATCGTCCCCTTGCTCGGAGGCTTGACCCGACCAGCCGACCACCGCGGCTGCTTGAGGGATTCCTGGTACTCCCGATCGAGGTCGCCCCATGTCCAGGCTGGCGCGGGCGCTTGAGCTGGGTCAGAGCCACGTGTCCGATCAATCTCGTGATAGACGCCTCGGGCTTTCTCGCGGGCCTCGCGAAGCCCAAGGTATTCCGGGTCCTTGTACTGGCCAATCGCCGACCCGATGCGCTGCGAGCGGCCGAACGCTCGGACCATCCACGAGACCTTCCGGCCTCTCTGCCGCAGCGTCAGGTAGGGCTGCGAGGTATCGTTCCAGTCGTTGATCTCGACGCTGCTGGCCGCCTCCGCTGCCGACGAAGCGGCCAGCCTGAGGACATCCGGTCCAATCTGAATTCTAGTTTGCAAGGAAGCCTCGGGTGCCGTTCGTACAAAATCCGTACAAACGATATGCGGTCGACTTGCCGACTGGTAGTCATCCAGGGTGAGTTTAGCCTCTTTTTCCCGGCCAAAACAGCGACATAGTTACCGGCGTTGACGTGCGCGGTTAGAACACCGGCATCATAATCCTGGGGTCGGTGGTTCGAGTCCACTCCTCGCTACCAAATTTTCTGGCTACCAAATCTTGCAGACATGTTTCCAAGGCCTTGCATGCGTCGCGAGGCCTTTTTCATGCCCGCAGAGGTGTTGGCTCGGCCTGTTCCGTGCCCTCTACGATGCCGCGTCTTCGCCCCCGTCCAGTTCCGAGAAGATCTGCTTGTCCTGGAAAATGACTTCGGCGGTTTGCCTGTAGTGCGCCGTGAGCAGATCCACGGCACGGTCCGCATCCCCGCTCAAAACCGCGCTTGTGATCGCCTGATGTTCGTCGGTCACATGGCGTGACGGGAAGGCCTTGCGGATCGACAGACGCCGATAGCGGTAGAGCTGGTCGGCGAGTTGTCCGCAGAACGCGATCAGGGACTGCGAACCGCAATTCCCGATCAAGGTGCGGTGATAGACGCGGTGCAGTCGCTCCCATTCCGGATTGTCTTCGAACTGTTCGGCATTGAGCGAGCGCGGGGTTCGCCCGAGGCGATGCTGCGCGAGGAGAAGCTGTTCCTCCCATTGCGGCGTCGATGCCGCCATGGATTCCCGCAGCGCCAGACTCTCGACCCAGCACCGGGTCTTGGTCAGTTCGGCCAGTTCGCTCCGGCTGATATCCGCGACATAGAATCCGCGCTGCTCGCGGCACTCGACCAGACCATCGGCGGTCAGCCGGTTGAGCGCCTCGCGGAGCGGCGTCTGACCGGTCTGATACAGCTCGGTCAGGAAACGCATCTGAAGTTTCCGGCTCGGCTCGAGCCGCCCAGACAGCAGGTCCTCCCGCAGCCGGTCATACACCGTGCTGGTTTGGGTCGAGGACGACGGCGGCGAAGCCAGTTCCAGTGATGTTGTGTCCACGTGCTTCAATCCCGGAATCATCTGCTTGTCGGCTTCGATTTCTATACACTTTTTCCGAATTCATAAAAATATATAAATTTTTGTTGTAAAATCCAATTTATATAGATATTAGTTGCCCAAAGTCCTGAGAGATGCTGGCTGGGAGGCGCGACAATGTTTGGCAAGGCTCCGCAAGCGCCTGAGGCATCGGCAATTTTCGCAGCCGTCCAGCCGCGCATGGCCCGGTCACAGCCATGAGCGCCATCTCCCGATGCACTTGCGGGATCGATATCCACGCGCATGTCGTGCCCGCCTCCTTTCCGTCCTACCTAGGCGCGGCGGTGCCGGCCGACTGGCCGTCGATGGCGGATGCCAAACCCTGCCACAAGCATGTGATGATGGCCGGCCGCGTCTATCGCACGGTGTCGGATCGCTGCTGGGATGTCGCCAAGCGCGTCGCGGATATGGCGGAAATGGGACTCGACATGCAGGCCATTTCGCCGATGCCGGAGCTACTGTCCTATTGGATGGAGCCCGCAGCGGCGAATGATCTCCTCCGCTACATTAACGACCAGATGGCCGAGATGGTCATGCATTCCGGTGGCCGCCTCGTCGCCCTCGGCGCGCTGCCGCTACAGGACATCGACCGCGCCATCACCGAGCTGCATCGGCTGAAGCACGAACTCAGCTTTGCGGGCATCGAGATCGGCAGCAACATCAACGGCAAGCCGATCGGGTCTCCCGACTTCGATGGATTCTTCGCCGAGGTCGAGAAGCTCGACATGGCGGTGTTCGTCCACGCCTTGCGGCCTTGCGGCATGGACCGCCTCGTCGGCCCGGCCCAATTGCAGCAGGTGCTGGCCTATCCGACCGATGTCGGCCTTGCCGCAGCATCGGTGATCACCTCGAACCTCCTACTGCGCCACCCGCGCCTGCGCATGGCGTTCAGCCACGGCGGCGGCACGCTCGCGTCGCTGCTGCCGCGGCTTCAGGAGGGCTATCAGGTGTTCCCCGTGCTGCAGGAGAGCATTCAGGAATCGCCGACCCTGCAGGCACGCCGGCTCTATTACGATGCGCTGGTCTATGACGACCCGACGCTGCTGCATTTGATCGCCAAGTTCGGCGCGACGCAGATCATGCTCGGCACGGACTATCCGTTCGCATTTCACGATCGCACGCCAGCAACGCGCGCCGCATCGGCGATCGGCGACGAGACCACGCGCAATCTCGTCCTTTACGCCAATGCAAGACGTTTCCTCGGCCTTGACGAGCAGGCTCCGCAATGACCCATTTCCCGATCTCTGCCCTGCGCAGCGTCGATCTCGACACGCCAGATCTCGAGCAATCCGAGCAGTTCTACACATCTGTCTGGGGCCTCGACCTCGTAACGCGCCACGACGGCGTCACTTACTTGCGGGCCAGCGGTACCGATCACCATGTCGTCGCCTTGCGGAAGGGCGATCGCCCCGCGCTGAGGGCCATCACGTTCCGGCTGCATTCGGATGCGGAATTCGAAACGATCGCCGCAACATCGGTGAAACACGGGGCCACGCTGCTCTCCGGCCCGGCACCAAATCCGGCGCCAGATGGGGGCACACTGATGACCATCCGCGCCCCGGACGGCGGCGTACTGCGCTTCATTCATGGCGACCTGCAACATGCCGAAGCTCCGTCATCGGCCAACCGGCCGACGCGTCTTGCGCATGTCAACATCAACAGCACCGGTGTCGATGATCTCGCCGCGTTCTACGAACAGGCACTCGGCTTTCGTCTCACCGACCGCTCGAAGATCATGGCCTTCGTCTGCTGCAACAGCGACCACCATGCCATCGTCATCGCCGACGCTGCCGTGAACGGACTCAACCACGTCGCCTTCCTGATGCCGGATCTCGAAGCAGTGATGCGGGGCTCGGGTCGCATGATCGATGCCGGATTTCCCATTGCCTGGGGCGTCGGCCGTCACGGCCCCGGCGACAACGTGTTCGCTTACTTCATCGACCCCGTCGGAACCGTCATCGAATACACCGCCGAAGTCCTGCAGGTCGATGACAGCTATGTCGTACGCGGCCCGTCGGAATGGGTCTGGCCACCCGGTCGCACCGATCATTGGGGCATCGCCCCGCCGAAAGCCGATCACGTCAAGGCAGCACAGATTGCCATTGGCTACGCCGACGGGAGTGCCGCGTGACGCTTTCATCGAAGCCACAGAATGATTTTCAGGTCGTCGTGGTCGGTCACGGCCCGTCAGGCGCCATCGCGGCCAGTCTTCTCGGCAACCGGAGCATCCGTACACTGGCCATCGACCGTCAGCGCGAGGTCTATGACAAGCCGCGTGCGATCGCGATCGATCATGAGATCCTGCGCCTGCTCGACAATATCGGCGCTGCCGAGCGCGTGCTGCCTTACGTTGCTCCGTTCCCCGCCTCCCAGCATTTCGGCGCCAAAGGGCAGCTGATCCGCCGCATCGACATGGTCGCGGAGCCCTATCCGCTCGGCTACACGCCCAGCATGGTGTTCACGCAGCCGCCGGTCGAAGCTGCCTTGCGCGAACATGCCGCGGCCTATGACAGCGTCGCGGTCGAGCTGGGCACCGAGCTCCTTGGCTTCACGCAATCGACGGATAGTGTGACGCTGCATTTGCGCGACGATCGCGGTACGACGCACGCTGTCACAGCCGACTACGTCATCGCTTGTGACGGCGCATCGAGCAGCACCCGGCAACAGCTTGGCATCGCATTCGAGGATCTCGTCTTCGATGAGCCCTGGCTGGTGGTGGATCTGCAGGTGCATGAAGCAGCGCTCGGCAAGCTGCCGGACACTGCCGCGCAATTCTGCGATCCGTCGCGGCCCACGACCTTTATCATCGGCCCCGGCAATCATCGTCGCTTCGAAATCATGCTGCTGCCCGGCGAAGATCCGCGCGAGATGGAAACGGCCGCGCAGGTATGGCGGCTGCTGGCCCGCTGGATCACGCCCGACGACGCTACATTGTGGCGTGCGGCGAGCTATCGATTTCATGCGCTCGTCGCACAGGAATGGCGGCGCGGCCGCATTTTCCTCGCCGGAGATGCCGCGCATCAGCAGCCGCCATTCATCGGCCAGGGCATGTGCCAGGGCATTCGCGATGTCGGCAATCTCGTCTGGAAGCTCGACCGCGTTCTCCGCGGACAATCCAATGCAAAATTGCTCGACAGCTACGGCGAAGAGCGCGGCGAGCATGTGCGCCAGCTCACTTCCCGCATCAAGGCCATCGGCCATGTGATCTGCGAACGCGATCCCGACGCCGCAGCAGCACGCGACGAGCGCATTCTTGCGGAGGGTGGTGGCCACCCCCGCACCATCACCCGTCAGGAAATCGTGCCGCCGCTGCAGACTGGTCTATTGGCGTTCCCGCTTCATGCTGCGCATGGCACGCTATTTCCACAGCCCTGGATCAGGACTGCAGAAGGACGGCGCCGTCTCGATAGCGTCGCCGGCACCGGATGGCGACTTGTGCTCGATACACGCAACGAACTGGAGTTCAGTCCCGACCTGCAAGCGATCATGACTCAGCTGGACATCAAGCCAATTCGCATCGGCCCCACCGCCGATGACGTACTTACTGAAGAGGACGGCGTTCTCGCCGCCTGGTTCGACCGTCACGATTGCCGCGCCGCAATCGTGCGGCCCGACCACTACGTCTTCGGCATCGCCCGCGACGTTAGCGCACTCGACGCGCTGTTCACCGATCTTGCGGAGCGGCTCTGATGATCAGGCCGGCTGCACAGTATCACCACACCAACATTCCCCACGGACACGCAGCTTCCAGAGCGAGGGCATCACAATGAAATTGGCAAGTTTTCAGATCGGTACCAGCAAGACCTGGGGTGTGATCGAGGGCGACGAGGCGCTCGACATCGGCGCCGTTCTCGGCAACCGCTACCCCGACCTCAAATCCGTCATCGCCGCGGACGCGCTGTCCGCCGTGCGCGATGCTTCCGGCAAAGCCAAGCGTATCCCGACCGCTGACATCACCTGGCTGCCGGTCATTCCAAATCCGGACAAGATCCTCTGCATCGGCCTGAATTACGAAATGCACCGCAAGGAAACCGGACGCGCCGAGGTCGAGAACCCCACGGTGTTCGGCCGCTTTGCCAACAGCCAGACCGGCCATCTCACCAATATCATCCGCCCGAAGAATTCGACCCATCTCGATTTCGAAGGCGAGCTCGCCATCGTCATCGGCAAGCCCGGACGCCATATCACGCAAGCCGATGCGTGGAGCCACATCGCCGGCTATGCCTGTTACAATGAAGGCAGCGTGCGCGATTTCCAGCGTCACACCCATCAGTTCACGCCCGGCAAGAATTTTCCGGAGACCGGCGGCTTCGGCCCCTGGATGATGACGCCGGACGAACTCGGCGATGTCGCGCCGCTGCGGCTGCAGACCCGCGTCAATGGCCAGGTCGTGCAGGACGCCACCATCGATCAGATGATCTTCGATATCCCGCGTCAGATCGAATACTGCTCGTCCTTCACCCGTCTTGAGCCAGGCGACGTGATCGCCACCGGCACGCCGGGCGGCGTCGGCGCCAAGCGCACGCCTCCACTTTGGCTGAAGCCGGGCGACATCGTCGAAGTCGAGATCGATCGGCTCGGCGTGCTGCGCAACGGTGTGGCCGACGAGGTCTGATGCAAGCGGCAGCCCGCGCCACCAGCGCCGCGGGCTGCTTCTCACGACAAAAACCCGCTCGTTCAAAAAAGCGCGCCTCAACAACCGATCAGAAATCGCAGGCCAACCATTTCAGGAGGAAGTCCATGCTCACCTTGTCCCGTCGTATCCTGTTGACCGGCAGCATCCTTTGCCTCTCGCTGCCCGCTTATGCGCAATCATGGCCGCAAAAGCCGGTGACGATCGTGGTGCCGCAGGCAGCGGGCAACAGCCCGGATGTGCTGTGCCGCATTGTTGCCGAGAAACTGTCCCGCGCGCTCGGACAACAATTCGTCGTCGAGAACCGGCCGGGCGCTGCGAATCTCGTCGGCGCCCAGACCGTCGCCCGCGCCGCGCCCGATGGCTACACATTCCTGTTCGCGACGTCGGCGGCGCTGGTCACCAATCCCTACACGTTCAAGAAGCTGCCCTACGATCCCGTGAAGGATTTCGTGCCGGTGGCGATGGTGGCGCGGAGCAATCATGTCCTGCTCGTCAATCCCGACGTGAAAGCAAAGACGCTTGCGGAATTGATTGCGCTCGAAAAATCCGCTCCCGGCTCCCTGAGCATGGCGGTCGACGGGGCGCGTAACATTTCCGGCCTGATCGCACAGACCATCAACAAGCAGGCGGGCACCGGCTTCGTGCTGGTGCCCTACAACACCATCACCAACGCGATCCAGGACAGCCTGACCGGACGCACCCAGGTGACGATCCAGTCGGCATCGGTCGCCGAATCCTTCATCAAGGCCGGTACGCTGCGCGCGCTCGCCATTGCCGGTAACAAGCGCGTCGCTTCATTGCCGGACGTCCCTGCGATCGGGGAGACATTGAAGGGCGCAGACCTGCAAGGCTGGTTCATGATGATGGCACCGACCGGGACACCTGCCGAGATCGTTGACAAACTTAGTGCCGAGATTGCGCAGGCACTGAAAACGCCGGATGTGCAGGAGCGCGCGCCCGTGCTCGGCTTCGACGTCGCTTCCGGTGACGTGGTGACGCCTGCGGGCGCGAAGCGCTTTTTCGACGCCGAGCTTGTCGCCACAGGCAAGACGATTCAGGAACTTGGCATTCAGCCTGAATAACCGCGGCCCTGCGCTTGGTACCGAACAACGGCATCCTCACATGAAAACGCCCGCTGTGAAGCGGGCGTTTTGACATATTCAATCGCGAACGACGCTTACGCTTCGTTGCCACCTTCCTGCTGCGAGGCTTCGAACAGGAACCAGGTGCGGCGCTCGGTATCGTCGATGTAGTTTTCCAGCAGGCTGGCGCTGGCGATGTCCTTGGCGTCGTCGCAGACCTCGTGGGCCTTGCGCATCGCCGCTGCCATCTTCTTGTTGTCGTTCATCAGCTCGCGCAGCATCTCCACTGGCGGCACATAGGCTTCGTCATTGTCTTTGATGGTCTGCAGCTTGGCGACTTCGCCGATCGACCGCAGCGTACGTCCGCCGATCTTGCGCACGCGTTCCGCCAACGGGTCTGTCGTCGCAAAAATCTGGTCGGACTGCTCGTCGAGCATCAGATGATAGTCGCGGAAATGGCGCCCGCTGAGATGCCAATGAAAATTCTTGGTCTTGAGATAAAGCGCGAAAGCGTCGGCGAGCAACCCGTTCAGCGCTTTGGCCACCTTCTCCACGGCGTCGGCTGAAAGGTCAGTCGGGGTATTCATTTCGGCGGCGATTTTCGATGTCTTGGTGCTCACGTGACTTACCTTCCCGTGTCGGATGATTTGATGGCTGGAGGATTGTCGTCAGGGCGGAAGATTTCAGGAAAAATCGGAGTGGTCTTGACGGAAAGCACTGCAAATTTCCGAAAACTGCGGTTCTTGAGGAAAGGCGGTTTCCCACGCGCCTGAAAACGCTCTAGACCGTCTCCAACGCATCACAAATATAGGGGTTCCCGAGACGGGAACAACAATCGGGCCGGGTAGACGATGGAAGATTGGATCGATTATTACGATTCCACGCATACGATTTATGCGAGCAAACTGCATCGTGACGTGCATTTCGAGGTCATCGCCCGCGATATCATCGGCTACATCGCTTCTCAGGATGCTGTCGTGCTCGACTATGCCTGCGGCGAAGCACTCTCGGCCGCCAAGGTGGCCAATGCCTGCAGCAAGCTGATCCTGGCGGAGCCCGCGCCCGGTGTCCGCGGCCGACTGGTCGCCCGCTTTGCGCCCAACACCAAAATCCGGGTCCGTTCGCTGGAAGAGTTGCGCAACATGACGGCGCAG
Organism: Tardiphaga sp. 813_E8_N1_3; assembly: GCF_051811025.1. Classification (NCBI taxonomy): domain Bacteria; kingdom Pseudomonadati; phylum Pseudomonadota; class Alphaproteobacteria; order Hyphomicrobiales; family Nitrobacteraceae; genus Tardiphaga; species Tardiphaga sp. 813_E8_N1_3. The sequence continues at coordinate 646,404 of NZ_JBPWQE010000001.1, read as the reverse complement.
TCGATCGACCTGGCTGTCATGAATTCGGTGGCTCAGTACATGACAGGCCCCGAACTCGACGATGCCTTTGCAATCATCAAGCGGCTGCTGGCGCCTGGCGGCAAGCTGGTGGTCGGCGACATCCTGCAGCCCGATGTCGGCATGGCGACCGATGTCATGGCGCTGCTGAAGCTCGCCCGGGAGCACGGCTTTCTGTGGGATGCGTTCATTGGGCTTGTTCGCACGGCCCTCTCCGACTATCGCCAGTTGCGCACCAAGGTCGGCCTGCAGCGCTACAGCGAGGCGGAGATGCTGGCCAAGCTGACCGCGGCCGGTTTCCGTGCGTCGCGGGCGCCGGTCAATATCGGTCATAATTCGTCGCGCATGACCTTCGTCGCCCATCACGCATTCTGAGGCATCGGCTGGGGCAAACGGACGATTAAGGTTAACAGACGGTTTACAAAACTTGAGGTGGATCGCCACCCCATGATCGGTAACATTGTGCTCGGCCCGGTGGCGGAAATGTCTACGCGGGGGCGATGCATCGCTCTTTATCCTGGTTCAAGTCCAGGCTGGGCCTCCAACCTTTCAGACATTCACCAGTATGTCGGCCACCAGCGCGTCGGCGCGGTCAGGCTTCGGTGAATTCCAGCACCGGAAGCTGCAGGCGCTCGGCATCGCGCTCGGCCGATGTGAGCACCGCATCCAGCAAACCCGGAAACCTGCTCTCGAGATCTTCGCGGCGCAGTTTCATCAACCTCGCCGTCCCCACCGCGCGCGTTTCCATCAGGCCGGCCTCGCGCAGTTTCGCAAAATGATAGGCGAGATTGGACTTGCCGCTGAGGCCGTAAAAATCGCCACAGCGCAATTCTCCGACCTCTTTCTCGCGTTTGGCCAGATTGTAGACGATCGCCAGCCGGATCGGATCGCTCAGGCAATCCATCACGCCAGGCAATTCGATCTGTTCGCGCGTGGGATGCGGGAGAATGCGGCTCATGGCTCTTCAATACTGATTCCGACCGGCTCTCGCAATGTTCAATATTTCTTGAACCATTTGACATTTTGCAGCGCCACATCAATAGTTCAACAGACCTTGAACTAAGGATGTGGCGATGAGCGTCTTCTGGCTGGCCTTGGCGGCATTTGCGATTGGGACCGAAGCGTTTGTAATTGCTGGTCTTCTTCCAATCATGGCAGCGGACCTGAATGTCACGTTGGCGGCCACGGGACAATTGGTCACCGTTTACGCCATTACTTATGCGATCGGCTCGCCGATCCTGGCTGTGCTGTTCAGCAATTTTGACCGCCGCACCGTCGTCTCTCTGGCACTGGTCTGCTTCATCGTCGGAAATCTTCTGGCGGCCGTTGCGGCCACATTCGGCACTCTCCTGCTATCGCGCATGCTGATGGCCGTGGGCGCCGGACTTTGCATGCCGACAGCGATGGCCGTCGCAATCGCGATCGCTGCACCGGAACGCCGTGGCCGCGCCGCCTCGCTGGTGATCTCCGGCCTGACGGTGGCGACGGTTCTGGGCGTGCCGCTCGGAACCTGGGTCGGCAGCCATTTTGGCTGGCGGTCGACGTTCGTGATGGTCGCAGCGCTCGGCGCCGTCGCGTTGGCCGGGCTGCTGCTGGGATTACCCCGCGGTTTGCCACGCACTGCTGCCACACTCGGACAGAGGCTTGCCGTCGCGCGCCATCCCGAAGTGCTGAAAACCCTTGCCGTAACCTGCCTTTGGGGCCTCGGAGGCTTTACCTCATTCACCTATCTGGCCGTGCCACTGCACCGACTTGGCTTTGACGCCAACGGAATCAGCTTGGCACTGCTGGTCTTCGGTGTCGCCGCGGCGATCGGAAACACCTTGGGCGGCACGATGTCCGACCGTATCGGGCCGCTCCGGACCTCGACGCTGGGCCTGATCGGCATGATGCTGTCACTGACGCTGCAATCGGTGGCCCTGATATTCGCGCCGCCCGCCACTGCGGGCGTGCTGTTTCTGGTCTTCATTTTTACCCAGGGCATTGCCGGCTGGATGTTCTACCCCGGACAGGTCGCGCATCTCGTGCGCGTCACGCCGGAAGCCTCGGTCATCGCGCTCTCGCTGAACGCCTCGGCCATGTATATCGGCTTTGCCGCCGGCAGCGCGTTGGGCGGCGTGGTGCTGTCGACATTGAGCTCCAACCACCTCGGCTGGATCGGTGGCTGCGCCGAGGCGGCAGCCCTCGCGCTCGTCCTCGCCGGACACCTTCTGAAGCGCCCGAAACCGGCCCAAATTGCCGGTTGATGGCACCTTCAAAAGCCTTCCCCGCCCCGTTATAGTGGTCTAAAGACAGCCGCGCGCGAGGATCGGCCCATGGCTCCCTGAGGGGTCCATGGCTGGTTTGGCGCCCGGGCCCGAGGGACGCGCGTATGCGCGCCCTTTTTTTGTGCCGATTTGTCACCACCGCGAGTTTAAATGCCAAAACGCACCGACATATCCACCATCCTGATCATCGGCGCCGGTCCTATCGTGATCGGCCAAGCCTGCGAGTTCGACTATTCGGGCACCCAGGCCGTCAAGACGCTCAAGGAAGAGGGCTACCGGATCGTTCTGGTCAATTCCAATCCGGCCACCATCATGACGGACCCGGAACTGGCGGACGCGACCTATATCGAGCCGATCACACCCGAGATCGTCGCCAAAATCATTGAGAAGGAGCGCGGCGACCGCTCCAAGGGTTTTGCGCTGCTGCCGACCATGGGCGGCCAGACCGCGCTGAACTGCGCGCTGTCGCTGCGCCAGCAAGGCACGCTGGAGAAGTTCGACGTCGAGATGATCGGCGCCACCGCCGAAGCGATCGACAAGGCCGAAGACCGCCAGCTGTTCCGCGAGGCGATGACGAAAATCGGGTTGGAGACGCCGAAGTCGCGGCTCGCCAACGCATCCGCGCTGAAGAAGCAGTATCGCGAGCAGCACCAGGCCGAAAAAGCCAAGCTGACGGGAGACGCGCTCGCCGAGCACGAGCGGCAGTGGGTGCTGCATGAAGGCGACCGCCGCAAGCGCTATCAGGAACATGCCCTCGGCCAGGCGCTGATGGCGCTGTCCGAAATCGGTCTGCCCGCGATTATCCGTCCGTCCTTCACCATGGGCGGCACCGGCGGCGGCATCGCTTACAACCGTGAAGAATTCCTCGACATCATCGAGCGCGGCCTCGACGCGTCTCCGACCAACGAAGTGCTGATCGAAGAGTCAGTGCTCGGCTGGAAAGAGTACGAGATGGAAGTCGTCCGCGACAAGAAGGACAACTGCATCATCATCTGCTCGATCGAGAATCTCGATCCGATGGGCGTGCATACTGGCGACTCGATCACCGTCGCGCCGGCGCTGACGCTGACCGACAAAGAATACCAGATCATGCGCGACGCCTCGCTGGCGGTGCTGCGCGAGATCGGCGTAGAGACCGGCGGCTCCAACGTGCAATTCGGCGTCAATCCCGCCGACGGCCGCATGGTCGTGATCGAAATGAATCCGCGCGTGTCGCGCTCGTCGGCACTGGCGTCAAAAGCCACCGGCTTCCCGATCGCCAAGGTCGCGGCAAAGCTCGCTGTTGGCTACACGCTCGATGAAATCGCCAACGACATCACCGGCGGCGCCACCCCGGCTTCCTTCGAGCCGACCATCGACTATGTCGTCACCAAGATTCCGCGGTTCGCCTTCGAGAAATTCCCGGGCGCATCGCGCACGCTGACCACCTCGATGAAGTCGGTCGGCGAAGTCATGGCCATCGGCCGTACCTTCCAGGAATCGCTGCAGAAGGCGCTGCGCGGCCTCGAGACCGGCCTGACCGGCCTCGACGAAATCGAGATCGAGGATCTCGGCCGCGGCGACGACAAGAACGCGATCCGCGCTGCCCTGGGCACACCGACGCCGGACCGCCTGTTGCAGGTCGGCCAGGCCATGCGTCTGGGCTGGACCGATGAAGAGATCTTCAACTCCTGCAAGATCGATCCGTGGTTCCTCGCCGAGATGCGCGGCATTGTCGAAATGGAAGCCAAGGTGAAGGCCAATGGCCTGCCCGCCAACGCCTTCGGCATGCGGACGCTGAAGGCCATGGGCTTCTCCGACGCGCGCCTTGCGGTGCTCGCCGGCAAGACCGAGGCCGACGTCAAGACACTGCGCCGTTCGCTGAACGTCCGTCCGGTGTTCAAGCGCATCGACACCTGCGCCGCCGAATTCGCCTCGCCGACCGCCTACATGTATTCGACCTATGAGTCGTCCTTCGCCGGTGCCTTCGCTGACGAGAGTCAGCCGTCGGACAAGAACAAGGTCATCATTCTTGGCGGCGGCCCGAACCGTATCGGCCAGGGCATCGAGTTCGACTATTGCTGCTGTCATGCCTGCTTCGCGCTTGCCGACGCGGGCTACGAGACCATCATGGTCAACTGCAACCCGGAAACCGTGTCGACCGACTACGACACCGCGGATCGCCTGTATTTCGAACCGCTGACCGCCGAAGACGTGCTCGAGATCATCGATACCGAGAAGCAGAACGGCACGCTGCATGGCGTGATCGTGCAGTTCGGTGGTCAGACCCCGCTGAAGCTTGCGCGCGCGCTGGAAGCCGCGGACGTGCCGATCCTCGGTACCTCGCCGGATGCGATCGATCTCGCGGAAGATCGCGATCGCTTCAAGCGCATCCTCGACAAACTCAAGCTCAAGCAGCCGAAGAACGGCATCGCCTATTCGGTCGAACAGGCCCGCCTCGTCGCAGCCGATCTCGGCCTGCCGCTGGTGGTGCGTCCGTCCTATGTACTCGGCGGCCGCGCGATGCAGATCATTCGCGAGGAAAGCCAGCTCGGCGATTACCTGCTCGGCACGCTGCCGGAGCTGGTGCCCGGCGACGTCAAGGCGCGCTATCCGAACGACAAAACCGGCCAGATCAATACGGTGCTCGGCACCAATCCGCTGCTGTTCGATCGCTATCTGTCGGATGCCATCGAAGTCGACGTCGACTGCCTGTGCGATGGCAAGGACACCTTCATCGTCGGCATCATGGAGCATATCGAGGAAGCCGGCATTCACTCCGGCGACTCGGCCTGCTCGCTGCCGCCGCATTCGCTCGACGACGACATGATCGCCGAGCTCGAACGCCAGACCCGCGACATGGCGCTCGGCCTCGACGTGGTCGGACTGATGAACGTGCAGTTCGCGGTCAAGGATCGCGACATCTATGTGCTCGAAGTCAATCCGCGCGCGTCGCGCACCGTGCCTTTCGTTGCCAAGGTGATGGGCATGCCGGTGGCCAAGATCGCCGCGCGTATCATGGCCGGCGAGAAGCTCGCCGACTTCAATCTGAAGAAGCGCAAGCTCGACCATGTCGGCGTCAAGGAATCGGTCTTCCCGTTCGCGCGCTTCCCCGGCGTCGATACGGTGCTCGGCCCGGAGATGCGCTCCACCGGCGAAGTGATGGGCATCGATCGCTCGTTCGAAATCGCCTTCGCCAAGAGCCAGCTCGGTGGCGGCACCCGCGTTCCGCGCAGTGGCACGGTGTTCGTGTCCGTGCGCGAAAGCGACAAGACGCGCATTCTCGATGCCGTGAAGCTGCTCTCGTCGAACGGCTTCAAGGTGCTCGCCACGTCGGGGACCCAGCGCTTCCTGGTCGACAACGGCGTCCCCGCCGAAAAGATCAACAAGGTGCTGGAAGGCCGGCCGCACATCGTCGACGCCATCACCAATGGCGAGATTCAGCTGGTTCTGAACACCACCGACGGGCCGCAGGCCCTGGCGGACAGCCGCTCGCTGCGGCGGGCTGCCCTCTTGCATAAAGTACCGTATTACACCACTCTTTCGGGTGCCGTGGCGGCCGCGCAGGGCGTCCGGGCCTATTTGGGCGGGGACCTTGAGGTCCGCACATTGCAGAGTTACTTTTCCGAAGCCTGAATTCGGGCGGACTGCAGGTCCGACGAGATCAGGTAGGCAAGGCACGACCGGAACTCACCGGTCGCGTCTTTGTTTTGTTTCGGCGCTCGAAGCCGGCGTCTGAACTGGCTGCAAGCGCAGCCAAGCCGACATCTTGCAGAACGAATGGTTTCATGCGCGCGCCGCCGCGTGCCGCATGACGTTAGAGGACGAAGAGAATGGTTGAGAAGGTCCCGATGACAGCAGGTGGCTACGCTGCGCTGGAGGTCGAGCTGAAGGAACGTCAGTCGGTGCACCGTCCGCGGATCATCGAGCAGATCGCCGAAGCGCGCTCCCATGGCGACCTCTCGGAAAATGCCGAGTATCACGCCGCCAAAGAAGAGCAGTCGCATAATGAAGGCCGCATCAGCGATATCGAAGACAAGCTCGCCCGCGCCGATATCATCGATATCTCGAAGCTGTCTGGCGACACCATCAAGTTCGGCGCGACCGTAACGCTGATCGATGAGGACACCGAGAAGAAGGCGGTCTGGCAGATCGTCGGCGAGCCCGAGGCTGATGCCAAGAAAGGTCGTATCTCGATTACCTCGCCACTGGCGCGTGCGCTGATCGGCAAGAGCAAGGGCGCATCGGTCGAAGTCGTCGCTCCCGGCGGGGCCAAGGCCTATGAGATCACCAAGGTCGAGTGGCGCTGATCGACAGCGCTCAACGCGAAACAAAAAAGCCGCGCATGATGCGCGGCTTTTTTATTGCCCCCTGATTGCGTCATCCAGCCATCGCTACTCACGGAAACTTCTGGAATACTTCCTCAGCTCACGTATTTTCACACGAGAGTGACCAGCATTTTGCATTGCAGTAATGCTAGAAACGATGGTCATCACAGGGGGACTAATGACATGGACCAAGCCTTCGCTAAGTTTCAGCCTTCCGCACTAAGCCTTTTCCGCTTCATCACCGGCCTGTTGCTGCTGCAGTATGGCATCGCCAAGATCTTCAAATTTCCGGTTCTGCCCTATTTCGCGAATATTCCGCCGTTGATCCAGGTCGCGGCAACGCTTGAACTCGTCGGCGGTGCGCTGCTGCTGCTCGGCCTGTTCACGCGCCCAGTTGCGTTCATCCTCGCCGGTGAAATGGCTTTCGCTTACTTCCTCGGCCACATGTTTAAAGGCGCGGATCCGGTTTTCCTGCCGCTGCTGAACGGCGGCACCGCTGCCATCCTGTTCTGCTTCTCCTGCCTCTATCTTGCGACGTCAGGCGGAGGCCCGATCAGCCTCGACGCGATACTGCGCAAGAAGAGCTAACCTCGACATCACGACAATAAAAAAGGGCGCTCACCGCAAGGTGGGCGCCCTTTGCTTTTAGCGCGCGCTGCTAATCCGCAGCCCTCAACTCGAGCGGCACGGCGGCTGCGTATTTCGAATTCTGCAGAACCAGAGACGTGCGGACGTTGCGGACATGCGGTGCGGCCGTGAGATGGCCGACGAAATCCTGAAAGGTCGCCATGTCGGGCGCCACGCATTTCAGGATGAAGTCGATCTCGCCCGATAGCATCCAGCACTCCCGCACCAACGGCTCCTTGCGGACGAAATCCTCGAACGCCTTGAGATCAGCATCGGCCTGGCTCGACAGGTGGACCGAGGCGAACACCGTAACGTCGAAACCGAGCAATCGGGGATCCAGCAACCCGCGGTAACCCTGGATATAGCCAGCCTCTTCCAGGGTCCGGACCCGTCGCAGACAGGGCGGCGGCGAGATGCCGACGCGTTTGGCGAGTTCCACATTGGTGATTCGGCCATCGGCCTGGATTTCACTGAGAATTTTGAGGTCGATGTCGTCTAGGCTTTTCGGCACGCGGCGCGGATCCTGGCTGGTATTCAAAGAAACCGTTTGAACTCTCTTAGCGCAGGAGCCGCAACTTGCGCAATTTTATTGCGCGTGCATCGCAGAAATTAAGCGTCTCCGGGGGAAAAATTGCCGGGACGAATTGCAATTCTTGCATGGCTCGCCAGATATTCTACACTAGCAGACAAGACTTTCGACGCCGCAGCGACGTGTTCGCCGGCACATTTCGCCTCAGCAATGACCAATTTCCCTTCAGAAAGGGACTCGACCATGGCCGCCCCCATCCATGCCAAAGTCGTCATCATCGGCTCAGGCCCGGCTGGCTACACTGCAGCTATCTACGCCGCACGCGCGATGCTCGAGCCCGTCCTGATCCAGGGGATTCAGCCCGGCGGCCAGCTCACCATCACCACGGATGTCGAAAACTATCCGGGCTTCGCCGACGTCATCCAGGGCCCTTGGCTGATGGAGCAGATGGAGAAGCAGGCTCATCATGTCGGCACCAAGATCGTCACCGATCTGGTCAGTGACATGGATCTGAGCCAGCGTCCGTTCCGCCTGACCTGCGACAGCGGCGATGTCTATCTGGCCGAAACCGTGATCCTGGCCACCGGCGCGCAGGCGCGCTGGCTCGGCATCCCGTCGGAAGAGAAATTCCAGGGCGGCGGCGTATCCGCCTGCGCCACCTGCGACGGATTCTTCTATCGCAACAAGGAAGTGATCGTCGTTGGCGGCGGCAACACGGCCGTCGAGGAAGCTTTGTTTCTGACCAATTTCGCCTCGCAGGTCACCATCGTGCATCGCCGCGACCATTTCCGTGCCGAACGCATCCTGCAGGAGCGATTGTTCAAGCACCCGAAGATCAAGGTGGTCTGGGACTCGGCGCTCGACGAGATCTGCGGGACCGAAGGCCCGGCCAAGGTCACCCATGTGCGCCTGAAGAACGTCAAAACCGGCGCAACCACTCAAGTGCCGGCCGACGGCGTCTTCATTGCCATCGGCCACGCGCCCGCGACCGAACTCATCAAGGGCCAGATCAAGCTGAAGCCCTCGGGCTATGTCGAAGTGGCCGCGAATTCCACCGCAACCTCGATGCCCGGCGTCTTCGCCGCCGGCGACGTGGCGGACGAAACCTATCGGCAGGCGGTCACCGCCGCGGGCATGGGCTGCATGGCCGCCCTCGAAGCTGAACGCTATCTCGCCGCGCATGCTCATGACCGCGCAGCGGCCGAATAATGATCAAACGAACCCGCGACGGATTTACAGATATGGACTGGGACAAGCTGAAGGTGTTTCACGCGGCAGCGGAAGCGGGGAGCTTCACGCATGCAGGCGAGCAACTGGGCCTGTCGCAATCGGCAGTCTCACGACAGGTGAGCGCGCTGGAGCAGGAACTGGCGGTCTCGCTGTTCCACCGCCACGCCCGCGGCCTGATCCTCACCGAACAGGGCGATCTGCTGTTCCGCACCGCTCATGACGTGTTCATGCAGCTCCAGGCGGCACGCGCCAAGCTGACCGACAGCCGCGAGCGGCCGAGCGGCGACCTCAAGGTCACCACGACCCCGGGCGTCGGCATCAACTGGCTGATCCCGCGCCTTGGCGAGTTCACCGCGCTCTATCCGGAAATCCGCATTTCGCTGATCGTGACCGACGAGGAACTCGATCTGTCGATGCGCGAGGCGGATGTGGCCATCCGTACCCGCAAGCCGACCCAGCCGGATCTGATCCAGCGCAAGCTGTTCGCCATGGGATTCCACGCTTATTGCTCGCCGGAATATATCAAGCATTTCGGCACCCCGCGCACCCTCGACGAACTCGACGGGCACCGCATCATCATGCTGAGCGACGCGCAGGTGTCCCCGCACCTGCAGAACCGCAGCTGGCTGATCGATGCCGGGCGTAACGGCTCCGGCCCGCGCGAGCCCTACTTCAAGGTCAACAATATTCTGGGCCTGATGCGCGCCTGCCAGCAGGGCTTGGGCATTGCAGCATTGCCGGACTATCTGGTCGAAGAAAACGATCGCCTGGTTCAGCTCTTCAGCGAGTCGGACTCGATTCAACTCGATACTTATTTTGTTTATCCCGAAGAGTTGAAGACGGTTGCCCGCGTGCAGGTGTTCCGCGACTTTATCGTCAGCAAGGCGCAGCGCTGGCCGTCCTAACCCGCAATATTTCAGGGCTGATATGCCCACGCTTCCAGCATGTCAGACATGCCAAGTGATGCGTTGCTGCATGCCACCTGCAGGGATCATACTTCTCAGACGCTGAGATTTTGCGCTGCGCATTTGTCCCCCTCCTCCAGTGGCGCGGAGTCTCAGTAATCCCTCTTGGAAGGTGATTGTGTCGGCCTCTCGAGGCCAATACCTCAGAGCCGGACTCGTTTGAGTCCGGCTTTTTTTTTGCGCACGCGAAGTGTCAGTCCAGCTTGACCTTCGCCAACCGTAGCGCATTGCCGATCACGCTCACCGAGGACAGCGCCATCGCGGCAGCCCCGATCATCGGCGACAGCAGAATGCCGAAAATCGGATACAGGACACCGGCCGCGACCGGCACGCCCGCCGCGTTGTAGACGAACGCAAATGTCAGGTTCTGCCGGATATTGCTCATCACAGCCTTTGATAGTTTGCGCGCACGCACGAGGCCCATCAGGTCGCCGGTCAGCAGCGTCACGCCAGCACTCTCGATCGCGACATCGGTCCCCGTGCCCATGGCGATGCCGACATCCGCAGCGGCAAGCGCAGGTGCATCGTTGACGCCGTCGCCAACCATCGCGACCCGGCGGCCTTCACCGAGCAAACGCGTGACCACGTCACTCTTGCGATCCGGCAACACACCCGCCTCGACCTCATCGATACCCAGTGTCTTTGCGACGGCTTTAGCCGTCGTCGCATTGTCGCCGGTGAGCATGACGATCCGCAGGCCGTCGGCGCGCAGTTTCTTCAACGCGTCCTGCGCCGATGGCTTTACGGGATCGGCAATCGCCATCACGCCGGCAACGTTGCCATCGATGGCAACGAAGATGGCAGTCGCACCGTTCTGCCGCGCCAGCTCGGCGACGCCGTCGGAGCGCGTCGTATCCACTTTCAATTCGTCCATCAGCATCGCATTGCCCAGCGCTACGCGCTTGCCATTGACAATGCCCGACGCGCCTTTGCCGGACGGCGAGGCGAAGTCGCTGGTATCGCTCAGCACCACATTGCGCTGCTTTGCTTCATTGACGATGGCTTGCGCCAGCGGATGCTCGCTGGAACGTTCGATACTCGCAGCAAGTTGTAGAATGTCGCTTTCGTTGAAACCTTCCGCTGGCGAGATACTCACCAGTTTCGGCTTGCCTTCCGTCAGCGTACCGGTCTTGTCGATCACAATGGTGTCGATGCTTTCCAGGCGCTCCAGCGCCTGCGCGTCACGTACGAGAATGCCGGCATGGGCGCCGCGGCCGACGCCAACCATGATCGACATGGGTGTTGCGAGACCGAGCGCGCAGGGGCACGCGATGATCAGCACGGTGACCGCAGCAACAAGCGCAAACGACAGACGCGGCTCCGGCCCGAATGTCGCCCAGGCGATGAATGCGATCACTGCAGCAGCCAGCACGGCCGGCACGAACCAGCCGGCGACGCGATCCGCGAGACGCTGGATCGGCGCGCGCGAGCGCTGCGCCTTGGCAACCATGTCGACGATCCGCGACAACATCGTATCGCGGCCGATCTTGTCGGCCCGCAGCACGAGGCCACCGCTCTGGTTGACCGTGCCACCGATGACGCGCGCGCCTTCGGCCTTGCTCACCGGCATGGACTCGCCGGTCACCATGGATTCATCCACCGACGAACGCCCTTCGGTAACGACGCCGTCGACCGGAATTTTCTCGCCCGGCCTCACGCGCAACAAATCGCCGATGGCAATGGCATCGAGGGCGACGTCCTCATCGCCGTCGTTGCCAATGCGTCGCGCGGTCTTCGGTGCAAGCCCGAGCAGCGCGCGGATCGCACCTGACGTCTGATTGCGCGCGCGCAGCTCGAGCACTTGTCCCAGCAAAACGAGCACGGTGATCACTGCAGCGGCTTCGAAATAAACCGCCACGGCCCCGTGATGGTCACGGAACGCATCGGGAAACAAACCGGGCGCGAAGGTGGCCACAACGCTGTAGATCCACGCCACACCGGTGCCCATGGCGATGAGCGTGAACATGTTCAGATTACGCGTTACTACCGAACGCCAACCGCGCTCGAAGAATGGCGCGCCGGCCCACAACACTACGGGTGTCGCCAGCACGAGTGAGATCCAGTTCGATGTGGTCTGCGATACCAGTTGCATCATGCCGAGATGCGCACCCATCTCCAGCACGAACACCGGCAATGTCAGCGCCAGCGCGATCCAGAAGCGCCGGGTCATGTCGATCAGTTCAGGATCGGGCTTGTCGTCGAGCGAGACCTGCTCCGGCTCCAGCGCCATGCCGCAGATCGGACAGCTCCCGGGTCCTTCCTGACGGATCTCCGGGTGCATCGGGCAGGTATAGATAGTGCCGGCCGGCGCTGGCGGTGCAGGCTCCTTCGGCTTCAGAAAGCTCTCGGGATCCGCGTTGAAGCGCTCGCGGCAACGGGCACCACAGAAGAAGTATTCATGGCCCTGATAGATCAAGCGGTTCTTGGCGGTCGCGGGATCGACAGTCATGCCGCAGACCGGATCGAGCACTTTGGCCTGCGCAGCCTCGTCGTGATGGTGACCATGCGAACAGCATGCGCCATGCGTGTGACCGGCATGGGCATCGTGCCCCGCATGCGTGTGAGTTGTCTCTGCCATCGCGACCTCAGCTCTTGAAACATATACCCTATGGGGGTATATGAACCCCATGCGCAGTGAAATCAAGACGTCCTGTTTAAAACGCCTCAAACGGATCGAGGGCCAGGTTCGCGGCCTTGCCGGCATGGTCGAGGCCGACCGCTATTGCATCGATGTGGTAACGCAGATCGCCGCGGCCCGCGCAGCCTTGCGGCGGGTCGAAGAGGAGATCCTGCGAGATCATGTCGCGCATTGCGTGGAGCACGCGATCTCGTCTGGCGACAAGGCCGACCAGCGCCGCAAGATCGCCGAGTTGATGGACGTGGTCAGCCGCGTCGACCGGTGACGGCTCACATCAACGATACGTCAGGCCGCTCGCGACAGGGTTGATCGTTGGTTATCGTTTTTGCACGGCAAAAGTGCAGCACGCAGCAGAGCTGCCGCGTGGGTAGATAGGAATGCGCGAAAAGATACCAGTTTGCACTTCCGTAAGCATGCTGAGCGATAAAGCGGGGATGCGGTATGCTCAGCCGCCAGGCGGTATTTACGTCTCCTTACGCAATTCCCCCTAGCTTCGCCCGCAATCGCGGCATTCCCGCCGTTGCGGTATCGGTTCATGTTGAAGGTCTATAATTGCATTGCGACGGCCCACGATCTGAAACTCGTGGTGCTCGCAGCCCTCATCTGCGCGCTTGCATCCTTCGCTGCGGTCAATCTGTTGCGCCACGCTCGCGGATCGAGCGGCCAGATGCGCGGCATATGGTTGATGGTGTCAGCGATCTCCATCGGCTTCGGAATCTGGGCAACGCATTTCGTTGCGATGCTGGCCTTCTCGCCGGGAATTCCAAGCGGCTACAATATCATTCTGACCCTCCTGTCGCTGGTCGCGGCGATCCTGCTGACCGGTGCCGGACTCGCGGTATCATTGCTGCCGAACTGGCGGCACGGACCATGGCTTGGTGGCGCCATCGTCGCCGGCGGCATCGCCGCAATGCATTACACCGGCATGGCAGCACTCGAAATCCCCGGGGTTATCCTGTGGGATCCGGTGCTCGTCATCGTATCGATCGTGCTTGGTGCGCTGATTGGCGCGGCGGCTCTTCCCGTGGCTCTCTATAGCACGGAGGAGAAATGGAAAATCAGCGGCGCCGTGCTGTTGACGCTGGCGATCTGCAGCCACCATTTCACCGCGATGGGCGCGGTCTCGATCATCCCCGACCCCACCGTAGAGGTTTCCCAACTGGCCGTGCCCGCCGGATGGCTCGCAACCGGTGTCGCGCTCGCAAGCTTTGCCATCATCGGAATGGCACTGGCCGGCATCATACTCGATATCCGCGACCACCGACGCTCGGAGCTTGAGGCCGACCGCATGCTCGGTCTTGCCAATGCCGCGGTCGAGGGCCTGCTGGTCTGTGACGGCAGCGAAGTCGTCACCGTCAATACCAGCTTCGCCACTCTCGCAGGCTCATCCGCTGCGAAGTTTGTCGGCACCAGGCTGGAAAGCTGTTTTCCGGAAGACATCTCGCGCAGGAAATTGCTCACTCACCCGAACCAGCCGATCGAAGCCAGCTTGCGCCATCGCGATGGCTCGGTGATTCCCGTCGAGGTGATCCTGCGACCGATCGATTTCGCCGGACGGCCACATCAGGTGATCGCCGTTCGCGACCTGCGGGCGCGCAAGAAAGCAGAACAGCACATCCGCTATCTCGCCCAACACGACGCACTGACATCGCTGCCCAACCGCGGCCATTTCAACGAACGGATCGATCAGGAAATCACAGCACTGACAGACGGCAAGAAGCTCGCCGTGCTCTACCTCGATCTCGACCGTTTCAAGGAGGTCAACGACCTGTTCGGTCATGCCGCCGGCGACAAGGTGCTGCAGACCGCAGCGTCACGTATCACGGCAATGCTCAGAAAAGGGCAGATGATGGCCCGCCTCGGCGGCGATGAATTCGCCATTCTGCTGCCGGGTCTGGCAAGTGCCGACGCAGCAGGACGCCTCGCCGAGGAAATCCTCCAAACGCTGCGCGCCAAGGACGCAGCGGATAGCGACGGCATCTCGAGCAGCATCGGCATCGCAGTTTGTCCCGACGATGCCACGGATCCAGAGACGCTTCTCAACCATGCGGACACTGCGCTTTATCGGGCCAAGACTGAGGGCCGCGCCACCTATCGTTTCTTCGAGTCCGAAATGGGCGAAGCGGTTCGCGATCGGCGAATGCTCGAGCACGATTTGCGTCACGCCATCGCCGGCAATCAGATGAAGCTGGCTTATCAGCCGCAAGAAGACATTCAGAACGGAACGGTCATCGGCTTCGAGTCGCTGCTGCGCTGGGCGCATCCGGTACGCGGCAACGTGCCGCCCGATATCTTCATTCCCGTTGCAGAGGAGACCGGCGCGATTCTCGACATTGGCGAATGGGTGCTGCGCACCGCCTGCCAGGAAGCCGCGAGCTGGAGGCAGCCGCTCACCATCGCCGTCAACGTATCCGCAGTGCAGATCTATCACGACAATTTCGTCGCAATCGTCCATGAGATATTGCTGGAAACGGGCTTACCCGCGCACCGGCTCGAACTGGAGATCACGGAAACCGCCCTGATCCGCGATTTCGATCGCGCGCTCTCCACCCTGCGCAGGATCAAGGCGATTGGCGTTCACATCGCGATGGATGATTTCGGCACCGGCTATTCGTCACTGTCGAACTTGCGTGCTTTTCCATTCGACAAGATCAAGATCGACGGCTCGTTCATCAAATCAGTCAACACCAACAGCCAAGCCGCGGCGATCGTGCGGGCGGTAGTCGGTCTCGGTCGCGGATTGGGACTTCCCGTGCTGGCTGAAGGCGTTGAGACCGAAGCGGAGCTTCAGTTCTTGCGCGATGAGAGTTGCGACGAGGTCCAAGGCTATCTGCTCGGACGGCCCGCCCATATCGAGCATTTCCTGGACATCACCCAGGGCAAGACAACGACGACAGCTACAGCCGCGATCGTTGAAGACTTAGCTGCCACGGCATAGCCGCCAACGACAAAAAACGCGCGAAGGTCTCGCGCGCTTTTTCTGGGGTCAAAAGAGCAGAACGGCTATCAGGCCGCCTGCTTGTGCATCGCGCCTGTCGCCGATCCGTTGCCGCGAATAGCCTTGATCGAACGCTCGATCGCCGCCCACAGCTTCCCGATCTCGCTGGCTGCGCGACCTTCTGCCTGATATTCGCGGGCGCCTTCGCCCTGGCCGAGCGCCAGCAGCAGATCCGCACGATTAGTGATCTGACCCGACCACACCGGAGCCTTGAACTTGGCGAGCGCTTCGCGGGCGATCGACACGATGCGGCTTTCGGAATCGTCACGGCGTGCCGGCGCACCGTTGATGACAACCGCATAAGGCTTGCGGGCCGAGCGGCAGCTCTGGATCGTCGCCTGCACCGCATCGACGTCGAACACACCGGGACGCGCAGGAATGATCACCATGGTTGCGTTCTTGATGGCATCGTCGACCACAGCCGATGTATTCGGCGGCGTGTCGATGAACACCCATTCGAAACCATCACGCTTCGCGGCGGCAACCATTTCGGTCACGCTACGATTTGCGATCTTCAGCGGCGGTTCATTTGTTCCCCGCAGCTTGTGCCACAGCGTCAACGAACCCTGCGGATCCGCGTCGATGAGCAAGCAAGGCTTCGTTGATTTATGAACCTGAGCAGCAAGATGTGCAGCCAGGGTACTCTTCCCCGAGCCGCCTTTACGCGATGCGAAAACTATGACGTTCATATGTTGGCCTCCAGATTGACCCCAGGAGGCGAAAATGAATCAGTCTGCTGATTCGTTAAAGTCATATTTACGCGTAATTCAAGGATATGTGCCTGATTTGTTTGGAATGTTGGTTTTTGAGTCACACAGTGCGGCGCAACAGGCCCGAAATGAGTCAGGTGTAGTACGCCTGTCGCCACTTTGTCGCACTCTGGTATCAAGTCAGACGCTCAAATCTTGCTATCAGCGCCGTTGGAACGAGTTGAATCCGGGCCTTCGATAGCAATGCCCTTCGCGCGCTGACGTTCGATCCACTTTCGCTCAAGCCAACCGAGAAATTGCGCCACCGGTTTTTCCAGCGGCGGAATATCCTGCGCGATGAGGATGAGTCCGAGCGGCAACATCCAGAGGCCGAGCACAGGAAGAATGCTGAAAATCCCACCGATAATCAGCAGAATGCCAAGCGGGAATCGAACGAGCCTTGATGAGGGCTTGCGCAACCAACCTACAAATCGAGCCGGTCGGGGCGGAAGTTTGGTTTCGAACCAGGCCAAATGCCGATTGAGTTCGGCCTTGTAGTCGATATTGGTTTCGCTGCTCAAAATGACGCTCCTCGTGGTCTGGAGATGTTGCTTCGTGGCGTGATACCAACGTGTCAGTTTGTCACGGGTTCACTTTTTCGCCACGTTTGACCGCGTCACGGTGCAGCGACTCGGCGAGATCACGCCGTTCTGCACGCTGACTAAACTTCCGTTCAGGTGAAAGCGAAGCCTGATCAGCTCGACCGAGTCGGTTTTTTCGCCCTTCGCGATTTGACCGCGGGTTTGCGCGCGCTGGCCGGCGTTGCCCGAAAGAATTGCGCGCAACCCGGGCTCAATTGCGCCCGCTTCTGGACCATGCAGGCCGTCACGCGATCGACGTCCGGAATGGCTGAGCTGCAGAGCCGAAAGGCATCGCCGGTGCAGAGCTGTTGCTGATCCTCGGTATAGGCTTGTGACGGCGTCGCCGAGAACAACGCGCCGATCATGAGTGACATGGCAAGCCACCCGCTCAAAATCCCTGGACGTACCGGCATAGTCTCCCCCTGGTTGCACGTTATCGTGGGAGTGTCGGAGACGATTGCCCGCTTGGCAAGGCGGACGTGACGGGGATCGGACTTGCCTTCACGCCGGCACTGTAGTTTCTCCCGAACATCGCGGCGCCGTTACCCCGTCGCGACCTCGTGCGAGAGACGGTCCAGGATGAACAGTGAGACAAAAGCGATACTCCGAACCTGCGCGGGCTGTTCACGATCATGAACTGGGCCCGTGTTGGCATTATCGGCTTCGTGGGATTGTGCGGCTGGGCGGCATGGCCCAAAGGAAATGACGCGACGCCGCCGCGCCCACTTCTGATCAAGGCAGCATTGAAACAGGTCGATGATCCCGTCATCATCCTCGGCGACAGCATCGTCAAACGCGCAACCTTCCCCCGCGCAGTTTGCGGTCGACCCATCGTTAATGCCGGAATCGACGGATCGACGACATCGAGCGGTCTCGATGCCATGCTGACAAAAGCACTCGGCGGGAAGCAGGCCGCCATGGTCGTCGTCTCCCTCGGACTCAACGATGCCGCCGCTCCTGTGAATGCAGATACATTCAGGACCAACTATCTCGCTTTGCTCACGACGCTGAAATCCACGGCTCCACGAATGGCCATAGCGACCGTGACACCTGTTGAAGCTGGCAAGTCCGATGGTGCTCGCATCAACGACCGGGCGACCGACAACTACAACACGTTGCTGCCAAGCATCGCCGGCGATGCTGGCGCGAGCCTTGTCACCATCCCGTCCATGCCGGCGAAATACACAACCGATGGCGTTCACCTGAATGATGCCGGCTATGCAATCTGGACCAAGGCGGTTCTCGGCGGGGTCAGCGACGTCCTCTGCAAAGGCAAGTAACAGCGAAAGCGATCAACGCAGAAAACCGCATCAGGCCTCGTTGACGCCAACGCCGCGCTCGTCAAGGAGCTGCTGCCCTTTCAACGTGATCCTAAATTTCGGCCCCGCTGCCGGCTTGGCTTGATCGATTACCTCGACAAGCCCTTGGGCAATCAGCCCGTCAAGCACGGCACGTTTTTCGGCATTGAGATCGAGCCCGGAGGCGCGCGCGATGTCGCACATCATCGCAATACCGGCATTGCTGATATCAGCGTCGATCATGATTGCCTCCCTGTCGTTCGGAAGCCAACGGAACGATGGCAATCGAGTTCCATGACCGGCCTGGCGGAAGCACGCGGCCATTTGGGACGTCGAGTTGCCGGAAGGTGGCCTGTTCGTGCCCAAGTCCTACAGCCCCGAGCAGATCGTGGGCACGCTGAATGATCTGACCGGCGTGCCGGCATTACCGGCCCGACCCAAGCGGTCAGACATTGCCGCAGCCCAAAGCAACGGCCACACTCGAATCGGCTAAATGATTGATTTATATGGTACAGTTGGGTGGTCTCGAACCACCGACCTCCTGCTCCACAAACAGGCGCTCTAACCAACTGAGCTACAACTGCATCCTGACCGGCCCCAAAATCAGGGGTCCCGAACAGGCGGGAAACTAGGTGCAACGCATCACTTTGGCAAGGCCGCGATGATGATTTTTGGCGCAAACAAAAGCCCGGGCTTGCGGCCCGGGCTTTCGATTATTTGGCGGTGCGATCGGCTCAGGCGGCCGGCTGGAACAGCTTCGAAGCGCCGGTCTTGATCGGTTCGGCGGTCTCGGAGGCGATCTTCTGGCCGAGTTCGGCCAGCTGTTTGGTCTGACCGGTAAAGGTTTCAACCTGGCTGCGCGCAAAAGCGGTCCACAGCTCCATCGCCTGGGACGGCGACTTCACACCGATCAGCGACTGGGCGAAGTCGAAGCCCGCATTGGTGTTGGTCTTGGCAATGTCGAGCAGCTTGGCCGAATATTCGGCAGCGCCCTTGGTGGCCGTGCCGAACACAGCTTCAACCGTGCTGTTATGGGTCTCGGCAGCGTCCTTGAACTTGGCATAACCCTCGCGCGCCTGCGAGACGCCCTTTTCGGCGAACGCGCGGACCTGCTCCGGCACCTGGAACGGGATAACGGAAGATGAGAACGGATCGGTCGATTCGGCCATAGCGTGCATCCTTCGTGGTGGGGGGTGAAATCAATAAACCCGCGGAGGCTGCGGAAGGCACCGGTGCCTTTCATCAGCTGGCGGGAAACAGAGCGGCATCGCCATCAGCGATGCGTCGTTGTGTTTACCGCAATATCATGTCGGAATTGTGCGACGCAACAGAATATTGCGCCGCAAAATCGCATGAGACCCGGCTCGAATGCGCGCCCACGTCATGGAACTCGCTAAAATCAATCACTGGTTGTAGAGCGGAGAGCGCAGGGAGCCGGTCAGCTCTTGGGCTTGGCGGCGTCCATGGCAGCGCGGCTCATGATCTGGCCCATTTCGCTGGCCTGCTCTGCCAGCGACTTCATCTGCGACTGCACATATTCGCTGTGGAGCCGCATGACGTCGCCGAGATCCTTGGCGTGCAGCAACTGCTGGGCATAATCCAGCGACGCGGCGACGTTCTTCTCGGCATAGGCGATGGCCTTGGTGCTGACATCCTTGGCGCCGGCGCGCACGGTCTCACCGCGGTTTTCGATCGACGACGCCGTGCTCTGGGCGCTGGCCAGAAACTTCTCGAATGCCTGCTTGGCTTGGTCGAAGCTGGCTTCGGCCATTGCGCGCATTTCCTTCGGAATTTCGAATTGGTCGGTCATGTCCCGCTCCATTTTGCATTGACGAAGCCATCCACGGCCCCGTCTCCCGTGTCGCCCACTGCAATCTAGCCGAGCTTGGCATCGCCGATGTGACGCGGCGTCCCGTCCTCGTCTGATCCCATCGTGGACCTTTGTTTTTGTTTTGCAACTGCCAACGCATGGCCCTGCCCCTCCGTTCGACAGAATGGCGAACCCTCGGAGCGGATTAACGTTATTGCTGCTTTGGCCTGCTGGAACGGGCGAGGGACGTGGACCTGCGCGCCTGCGCGGGCGATACTAACGAATTATTAAGGATGTCATCGTTTGGCCCGCAATCTGTGACGCGGATACCGGACGGACGCCCAACGAGTCAGTCATGAAGTGCCGATGAACAATGCGGATTTTCAGTTGCGGGGCGTTGGCGATGCACGGCTGGCCGTACACGCCACCAGCAACCAGCCGGTCTGGCTGTGGTCACGCGACGGCACCCGTGTGCTGTGGGCCAATCCGGTCGGCGCGCGACTGTTCGGCGCCCGTAATGCAGCGGACCTGTTTGCCAGGACTTTCGGGCCCGCCGATACCTATCGCCGTCAGATAGCCCAGCTCGGCTCACGGCTGCCGGCCAGTGGAACGATGCGACTGGAGCGCCTGCGCGGCTTCGGCGCGGCGCTGGGCAGCCTGATGACCTGCGCCTGCTCGCAGCTTGAATTTCCCGATGGCGGCCACGGCATTCTCGTTGTCGCAGCGGAGCCGCTCGGTGGCCGCGGCATGCCGCTGGTCGAACGGCTGCAAAATCTCGTCGAGGGAATCGACACTCCGATCGCCGCTTTTGCACGCGACGGCCTGTTCGTCGGCGCCAACGAAATGGCTCGGGCGCTGCTCGGCTTTCGCAATCTCTCCGATGCCGGCCTCGATCATGCGCGCGACGGCGCGCTGAAGGACGGCCGTATTGAAACGCCTATCGGTTTTGGCCGCATGGTACTGCAGCGCGTGGGCAGTGGCGCCGATGTCGGACTGGTGGCGCTGATTGCGCCGGGCGCTGTGCATCCGGCACCGAGCGAAGAAGAACTCGAGGCTCCAGCAGAACCGGAGGCCAGCGTTGAACCGCAGAGCGCCCTTGCGGAGCCGAGCGATCTGTTTGTCGAATTCGATCAGGCCCCCGGGGCAAAAGACTCGAGCGAAAACGCCATCGACATCGACGCTCCGATCGAGCCGGAAAAAACCGAGATCGATCGCGACGTACATCTCGAAGAGGTGATCGCTGAAACCATCGCACATGCCGGCGCACCGGCTGAGACTGATGCGCAGTCGCCCGCCGTCGAAGCCGTTGCCGACCAACCTGCGTCCGTTGCGCTGCCAGAAATCGAACCGCGCACGACACCGCTCCGTTTCGTATGGCAGATCGACGCGGAGAAGCGTTTCACACTGAACTCTGACGAGTTCATCCACCTGATCGGCCCGCGCACAGCGGCAGGCTTTGGCCGCAAGTGGAACGATCTCACAGCCGAATTCAATCTCGATTCCGACAGCCACGTCGTCGAGGCGATGGCCACGCAGCAGACATGGAGTGGCATCACACTGCTCTGGCCGGTGGATGGCGGTGGCCGCCTGCCTGTCGAACTCTCTGGCCTACCGCTGTTCGATCGCGAGCGCAATTTCACCGGCTATCGCGGTTTCGGTGTTTGCCGCGACCTCGATGGAATGACGCGGCTCGCCGAGCAACGTCGACATGACCACATCGGCG
Source organism: Tardiphaga sp. 813_E8_N1_3 (assembly GCF_051811025.1). Classification (NCBI taxonomy): domain Bacteria; kingdom Pseudomonadati; phylum Pseudomonadota; class Alphaproteobacteria; order Hyphomicrobiales; family Nitrobacteraceae; genus Tardiphaga; species Tardiphaga sp. 813_E8_N1_3. The sequence continues at coordinate 624,664 of NZ_JBPWQE010000001.1, read as the reverse complement.
ATCCACCGCCTCGACCGTTATCCGCCGATGTCGCACAGGCCGGCCCTGTCGGCGACAGTCTCGATGAACCGATTGCCCTCACCACCAACCCGATACCAGAACAGACACCACCGCCAACCACACCGGACAGCACCGTGCAACCACCCGAGAACGTCGTGCCATTTCGACCAGGCGATCCCAGATCGCCGGCACTGACGCCTGTCGAGAACAGCGCCTTCAACGAGCTTGCGCGGCAATTGTCGGCGCGGCTTGAGTCGGAAACGGGACTGATCACGAGCACGAACACACCCGAAGCGGACGGCGAGACGGACGATGCACCGACGGCTGCCCAGACCTTGTCTCAGCCAACTGAGACGGCGTCACAGGCTGCCTGGCTGACAACGCCACCGGCAGCACCGCGCGGCGAGATGATGCGCGACAAGGTACTGCTCGACCTGATGCCGGTCGGCGTCCTGATCTATCGCCTCGATCGCCTGCTGTTCGCCAATCCCGCCTTCCTCGCCCGGATGAACTATCCGAGCCTGAACGCACTGGAAGAAGCGGGTGGCCTCGATGCGCTCTATGTCGGAGCTGATGTCTCCTCTGCGGCCAGCACCTCCGATGACGGCACCGCCGTCACGATTTCGGGCGGTGACCAGTCCGGCAACACAGTGCCCGCCGAAGCCCGCCTGTACACGATTTCATGGGACAACGAGCCGGCGCATGCGCTGATTTTCTCTCCGCCCAAGGCAGAGCCTGTCGCCGCCCCTGTTACGATCGCTGCGCCCGTTGCGGACGCGCCATTGCCCGCCGGCCATATCGATGCCGAAGATCTGGCCACGATCCTCGATACCACGGCCGAAGGCGTCATCATGTTCGACGCCGAAGGCAATATCAATTCCTGCAACCACAGCGCCGAGACGCTGTTCGGCTATAGCGGCGAACTACTGACGCAGCGGAATCTGACCGACCTGTTCGCTGCAGAAAGCCGCCGTGTGGTGCAAGACTATCTCGCAAGCGTCAAGGAATCCGGCGTGTCCAGCCTGATGGATCATGGCCGTGAGGCCCTGGGCCAGGTGCGCGCCGGCGGCCTCGTGTCGTTGTCGATGACCATCGGCCGCACGCGCACGGATGGACCGAACTTCTTTGCCGTGTTCCGCGACCTGACGCAGACGAAGAAGACCGAAACTGAACTGCTGAATGCACGCCGCCAGGCCGATCGTGCGGCAACGGCCAAGGCCGATGTGCTGGCGCGGATCAGCCATGAAGTCCGTACACCACTGAATGCCATCATCGGCTTTGCGGAAGTGATGGTCGACCAGCGCTTCGGCCCGCTCGGCAACGAGCGCTATGTCGAATACATGAAAGACATTCGCGCCTCGGGTGAACGTGTCATCGCGATCGTCAACGATCTGCTCGATCTGTCACGCATCGAGACCGGCAAGATCGACCTCGCTTTCACCACGCAGAACCTCAACGAGATGGTGGAGCAATGCGTAGCGGTGATGCAGCCGCAGGCCAATCGCGGCCGCATCATCATCCGCACCTCACTGGCGCATCTGCTGCCGACCGTCGTTGCCGATGCCCGTGCGCTGCGGCAGATCACGCTCAATCTGATCGGCAATTCGATCCATCTCGCCAATGCCGGCGGTCAGGTGATCGTCTCCACCGCATTGTCGGACTTCGGTGAGATCGTCCTGCGCGTCCGCGACACCGGTCACGGCCTCAACGACAACGAACTCGCCGCCGCGATGGAGCCGTTCCGGAGTTCGACGCCGGCGGATTCTTCGGAGAGCTCGGGTGTCAGCCTGTCGCTGACCAAGGCGCTGGTCGAAGCCAACAACGCGCGCTTCCAGATCAAGACCGCGCCAAGCTCGGGCACGCTGATCGAGGTGGCATTCTCGAATGCGGCGGTGAAGGCCTGAGTGGCCTTCTCCGATTTAGCGACTGAGCGCCATCGCCGCGTCGGAACGGCGCGGCTTGCGATAGCCGATCAGCAGTGGGCCGAATGAGACGGCGAAGCCGATAAAGGCCACGACCCACGTCAGTGCTGCAACATGGAGCAGCGGCGGGCTGTAAGCCGGCTCGATCACGGCGCCGATCCGCGCCAGTGCCGCCACGATGATGGCAGCATAGATCATCAGCGTCGTGCGTGAGGCATGCAGTGCCTGGCCGGTATGGCCCAGTGTTGCCCGGCTCATGACAGCCAGCGTCATGACGCCTGCCCCGCCTGCCATCCATGCATGCAGGCCGGCGCTCGACGCGACCCATCCTGCTGCCGCTGCGGCATTCAGCAGGAAACCCAGCGGCACGAAAGCGTAACCAATATGCAGGATCAGCAGCAGGCCCTCGCGCGACGTGCGATCGCCGGCCCAACGCGCGAGACGCATGATGTGCAGCAAGCCGACCAGCGCGAGAACCACTCCCGTTAGTGCGCCAAAGGGCCGCGCAATCCACAGCACCAGCGCGGCGGCGCTGACGGCAATGACAACCATATCGAAACGTGCGAACGGCACTGGCAGCCGACCGGGATTCTCGCGCACCAGCCAGTTGCGGGTGAAGCTCGGAATGATCCGGCCGCCGATCAGCGAGATCAGCAACACCACGACCGCGACGCCGATCCGGATGCTGATGTCTGCGACGCCAGCAAGATGAGCTTCAACATGAAAGGCGATGTTGCCGACCAGCAGGAAGGCGACGATGCCGACCACTGGCAGATTGCGCCAGTTGCGGCCCGCCGCGATCTCGCGGGTTGCAGCGGCAGCGACCAGCGTCAGGAAACTCACATCGACCAGCATCGCCGTGAGCCAGCCGGTATAGGCCGAAAACATCAGGCAAATCCGTCCGGCGATCCAGAGGACGACCAGCCCGAGCAATGGTAGACCGCGGATCGGCAGTCGACCGGTCCAGTTCGGAATGGCCGTGAACAGAAAGCCGGTGACGACGGCCGACATGAAGCCGAACAGCATCTCGTGAATGTGCCAGTCGCGCGGCGCAAAACCGGTGGCCAGCGCCAGCCGGCCATGAAAGGCCGGCATCCAGATCAGAATTCCCAAGCCAGCATAACACGCCCCAAGCAGGAAAAAGGGGCGAAAGCCGGCCGAGAGCAAGGGCCAATCGGCGATGGAGCGAACACGAAGAAGCGTCATCGTTACTCTCCCGTTTGGGGCGTGTTACTTCGCGGCCACTTTCTCGAACAGCGCTGCGAACACTGTCTTGGCCTTGCCGGGATGGGTCACCGCCTTGGCTTCGGCTTCATTGGTTGGCGGGCCGACCACCACCAGTCCCACCATGCCCATGCCGTAATGCGGCGCGCATTTCACGCCGTAGACGCCAGGCTTGTCGAAAGTCACTACGAGATCCTGGCCCATCTTGCCGACGAAAGGCATCGAGTCGGTCGGCAACATGCCTTTCACCGATTCAACGCTGTGCCCCTTGTCGGTCGATACGAATTTCACGGTATCGCCGGGCTGCACATTGACCAGCGCAGGTTCGAACACCATTCCGGTCCCGTCGGCGCCCTTGTTGAGCATTTTGACCTCGACCTCCGCAGCGCCAGCGGCGCCTGTCAGAGCGAAAAGGACGGCGGTTGCAAGCATAAGAGCCTTGCGCATCGTATTTCTCCGTAAACTCCGGTCATTTCAGCCGGATGCGCCAAATTAGGCGCATGGCCGGGCAGCGACATTGCGCCAGCGCAAACTTCCGCTTGATCGACGCCCGCAATCACGGTCTAGAAGTGTCCGGAACGGGAATTTGACGGAGAACACATGTCGGCGGTCGACAGCTCCATGGTCGCGCATCTGCCGCTGTTCGAGAGTCTCGACACCGCAGCCTGCGACGCGATCCTGCGCGAGGCGCATGCGATCCGCGTCCCGAAGAACAAGGTGATTTTCGAGCAGGGCGAGGACGTCCATTCGTTCTATCTGCTGCTCCATGGCCATATCCGCGCGACCAAGATGACGCCCGCCGGCGAACAGGTGATCGTGCGCTATGTCGCGACCGGCGAGATCTTCGGGATCGGTCAGGCGATGGGGCTGACTACTTATCCGGCGACCGCAACGGCCGTCGATGACAGCGTGGTTCTGGTGTGGCCCACCACGATCTGGACGCGGCTGGTTGCCGACTATCCCGCCCTCGCCGCCAATACGCTCAAGACCGTCGGCAGCCGACTGCAGGAAGCCCATACGCGTGTGGTGGAGATGTCGACCCAGCAGGTCGAGCAGCGCGTCGCCCACGCTCTGCTGCGGCTGGTCAACCAATCAGGCCGCAAGACCGCGCAAGGCATCGAGATCGATTTCCAGTTAAGCCGTCAGGATATCGCTGAAATGACCGGCGCCACGGTCTTCACCGTGAGCCGCACGCTCAGCACCTGGGAACAGCGCGGGCTGATCGAAAGCAGCCGGCAGCGCATCGTGCTGCGCGAGCCAGAGATGTTACGCGCGCTCGCCGATGCCGTGCCCGGCGACGAAGATACATAACTCGTCTAAGCGGCTTCGGACTGCCTGACCTCGTCCGGCACACCGCCGAGCGGAATCGAAACAACCGCTCTCACGCCCTGAGCATCGCCGCGGTTTGCGATATCGAGACCGAAGCCGTTACGATCCGCCGCCGTCCGGGCAATCGCCAATCCGAGCCCGGTGCCATCGATATCCATCGGCGCCGCACGGAAGAAGCGGTCGTAGAGATACGGCACGGCGGATTCCGGTATTCCGCATCCGCTGTCGATCACCTCGATGACGAAATCCCTACCCCGGCGTGCAGCCTTGATGCTGACCGCGCCGCCGGCGCGCGTGTAACGCACCGCATTGTCGAGCAGGTTCGAGACGATCAGCCGGAGATCGGCAGCACGGACATTCAATTCATCACGCGTCCCCGGTGCGATCGCGACTGAGACGCCCTTTGCCTCGGCGATGGAGACGAAACCGGACACCACCAGCCGCACGAAGGCCTCCGCATCGACGACTTCGGCTTCGCTTTCGATGCCGGCATCGGCGCGAACCATGGTCATCAACTGGTTGACCGAATAGGAGGCCCTTCGAATCCCGTCGAGCAGGTCCTGCGCGATCTCACGTTCAGACGCATTGAGTTCACGCGATCGCAGATTATCGATCTGGATCTGCAGGGCCGCGAGCGGAGTCCGCAATTCGTGTGCCGCATCGGACACGAAACGACGCTGGGTCTCCAGCGCGGTCTGATGTCGCTCGATCAGGGAATTCATGGCTGTCACGAGCGGAGCGACTTCGACCGGAACACCTGTCAGGCTGAGGGCGCCCTTCGCATCGGCGCTGCGCTGGCCAATATCGGCCGACAATATTCCAAGCCCGGACAACACACGCTTCACGGCCCACCAGATCATCAGCCACGCAATCGGAATGGCAACAATCAACGGCACCGCCGCACCCGCAGCCGCATAGGCGGCAACTTCCTCGCGCGCACTCCAGCGCTGCGCGACCTGGATCGCATGCGTCGCGTCACGCGACCTGAACACGCGCCAGCGCTCTCCACCCGCGGTCACGTCGGCATAGCCGAGTTCCGACTGAAACGGGATATCGACCGAAGGGCCTGAACGATGAATGGGCTGTTTCGACTGATCCCAGATCTGGATCACCAGCTGGTCTTCCAGTTCGGCATCGATGCGGGGCTCAATATCATGGCGGAACACCATACCCGCCGTGAGTGCGACCTCATGCAGAGCGTTATCCTGGAAGCTGTTCACCTCGTACTTGACGAAATAATAGGACGTGATGGCCGCAGCAACGCCGACGAAGATGAGCAGCCCCGTGACGTAAGTCATCACGGTCTTTCGCAACGACGTCATGCGCCCTCCTTGGTGACCATCCAGCCCGCACCGCGGACATTGCGGACGATGTCCTTGTCAAATTTCTTGCGCAGCCCGTGAATCAGCACATCAACCGCGTTGCTCTGGACCTCTTCGCCCCAGCCGTAGATCCGGCTCTCGATCTGGCTACGCGACAGGATTTGCCCGGGGCGTTCCATCAAAGCCTGTAGGACCGCAAATTCGCGCACCGACAGCAGATGCTTGATATCGCGGAACGTCGCCACCTGCGTCGATGGATCCAGCGTAATCTCCGCGGACGTCATGAGCGATACCACGCGACCATTGGCGCGGCGCGTGACTGCGCGGATTCGCGCGAGCAGTACCGGCAATTCAAACGGCTTGACGATGTAATCGTCTGCGCCAAGATCGAGGCCCGCCACCATGTCGGATACGCCATCCCGCGCGGTGATGATAAGGGCCGGCGTCGTCATGCCTGCCTGCCGCTTCGCCTTGAGCACGTCGAGGCCTGACATCTTGGGAAGACCGATATCGATCAGTGCGACCGCATATTCCGACCGGTCCATTGCGGCGAAGCCATCGCGGCCATTGCGCGCCCAGTCGACACTCATGCCATTCTCGCTCAGGCCGCGCACCAGCGCCTTGCCGAACATGGCATCGTCTTCGATCAGTAGAACGCGCATCATTCAATCTCGTGCCTGCGGGAAATTCGGAAAGCCAGTCCTCGACATGACAGACAACATCAGAGGCATCCCGATATTCCCTTATCCCAGGTGTCGGTGACTGCGGCGCTTACGCGCATTGCAGCGCTTGTCCAGTGACCAATCGTGTGGCGCAGGCTAGCCGCCGCTCCTCGTTTAGAACGATTACAAATTATCTCGACGGCCATTGGTGCACGGATCACACACCTTGGGCATATCCCCCGAAGTTCGATTTATTCTAAACGCCATCTAATTCGCGCCTAATACTCCGAATTGCAGATGTGTCCAAGTGTTTCCGGGGAAGCACAAGGACCGCCGGCATTTGCATGAGCGGAGAATATTTCAGGGGCAGTAATGACTTCCAGGACTTCTATCGGGGGGCGCGGCACGGCGGCGCGCAAGGCTTTTCTGATTTCGACGAGCGCGGCAGCAATGATCGCGACAGGATTTTGCATCGCTGAGCCGGCAATCGCGCAGAACGCAAATTCCGGCGCATCGACATTGCCACCGGTGCAGGTCGACGCTCCCAGCGCCCCCCGCGTCCGCCGCGCCCAGCCGCAGCGCGCCACATCCGGCCGCGTCGCCCGGACGCGCCCCGTTGCGCCGCAGCCGGTTCGCGAGCCACTCAGCGTCAACCCGCAGGACGCACAGTCTGGCCAGGTCGGCTACATCACCCAGAACATTTCGAGCGGCACCAAAACCAACACCGCGCTCCTCAACGTGCCGCAATCCGTCACGGTGCTGACGAAGGAATTCATCCGGGATCAGGATTTCCGCAGCATTGGCGAAGCCGTTCGCTATGTGCCGGGCGTCGTTCCGCATCAGGGCGAAGGCAACCGCGACGACGTGGTGATTCGTGGCCAGCGCACCAATGCCGACTTCTTCATCGACGGCATCCGCGACGACGTGCAGTATTTCCGCGATCTCTATAACACCCAGCGCATCGAGGTCCTGAAGGGGCCGAATGCCATGATCTTCGGCCGCGGCGGCGGCGGCGGCGTCATCAATCGCGTGCAGAAGGAAGCCGATGGTGTTTCGATCCGCGAGGTAACTGTTCAGGGCGGATCGTTCGACAACAAGCGCGTGACGATCGATACCGGCGGCGCCGTGAACGAGAATGTCGCAGCGCGTATCAACGCAATGTACGAGAATTCCGGAACCTATCGCGACTACGGCCATCTCGAGCGCTACGGCATCAACCCGACCGTAACGATCCGCGGCGAGGATACCAAGGTCAAGCTCAGCTACGAATATCTGCATGACGACCGCACCGCAGACCGCGGCATCCCGGCGCAGGGTACGGGTATTCTTACCCCGCCCACGAACGCACGTCCGACAGTGCCATTCGCGACCAATGCCTCGACCTTCTTCGGCAATCCGGACCAGAGTTATTCGAAGCAGGAAGTCCATATCGCGAACGCGGTAATTGACCATGATTTCAACAACGGACTCTCGGTCAAGAATTCGTCGCGCTACGCCAATTACGACAAGTTCTACCAGAACGTCTTCCCGACCACGACAGGGTTTGTGAACGGAGGACTCGCATCGATTTCGGCCTACAACAACCTGGCCCAGCGCGAAAACCTCTTCAATCAGACCGACTGGACCTACAAGACCAATACCGGACCCATTCTGCACACGATCGTGTTTGGCACCGAGTTCGGACGGCAGAATACCTACAGCCTCCGCAATACCGGTCTGATCGGCGGCAGCGCGACCTTGCCGGTTCTCGCGTCTAGCCCGACGACTTTTGCGCCGTGGTCATTCATCCACAACAACGCCACTGATAATAACGCCTACGCGACACTCGACGTTGCATCGGTCTATGTTCAGGACCAGATCGAAGTCAGCCGCTACCTGCAGTTCATCGGCGGCGTTCGTTACGATCGTTTCGACCTCACCTCGCAGAACCTCAATCCTGGCGGCACCCTCGATAGCCGTGTCGACAACCTTGTCTCGCCGCGCGCCGGCGTAATTATCAAGCCGGTCGACAACGTCTCGGTCTATGGCAGCTACAGCATTTCGTATCTGCCAAGCGCCGGCGACCAGTTCAGCTCGCTGACGCCATCGCTCGCCGTCACCGTGCCGGAGAAGTTCATCAACAACGAAGTCGGCGTGAAGTGGGACATCACCCCACGGCTGCAGGCGTCCGCAGCCGTCTACGATCTCGACCGAGAGAACCAGAGGTTCATCGTGGGCGGCCAGGTCGTCGCCTTCGGCAAGACCAACACCAAGGGTGCCGAACTCAGCATGACAGGTTATGTCACCGACCAGTGGCAGGTCACCGGCGGCTACGCCTACACCGATGCGCGCATCGTCGATGCCAGCTCCGCCACGATCGTCCCGGGCAACCGCGTCGGCCTGGTGCCACTCAACACCTTCACCATGTGGAACAAATATCAGTTCAACGAGATGTGGGGTGCCGGCCTTGGCGTCATCCATTACGACGACTTCTTCGCCGCGTCGGATGATACTGTGAAGCTGAAAGCCTTCACCCGCGTCGATGCCGCAGTCTACTTCCGGCTCGACAAGACGTGGCGTGCTCAGCTGAACATCGAGAACCTGTTCGATACCAGCTACTACGCCACCGCCGATGCGGCCAACAACATCACGCCTGGCTCGCCGCGCGCGTTCCGAGCATCGGTCACGGCTAACTTCTAAGATCTCTCATCGCGGGCCGCAGGTAAGCCTATGCTTATCTGCGACCCACTTCTGTATTTGGAATCACTCTAACCTTTATCCACGTGACGTTCCGTCACTGACATTCGGACACGTCCTGCGCTACTCATCTGCCACCGCCATTGCCCCCTGCCGGAGCCATTTCATGATCAAGAATCACGCCCTTGCCACCGCCGTTGTCTTCGCCGCCCTCGGTGCTTCTGCGCTGCAGGCTGCCGAAGAAGTCAATGTCTATACCTATCGCGAGACCAAGCTGGTGCAGCCGATCTTCGAAGCTTTCACCAAGGACACGGGCGTAAAGGTCAATGTGATCTCGGCCTCGTCCGGCCTCGAGCAGCGCATGAAGGCCGAAGGCGCCAACAGCCCGGCGGACGTCCTGCTCACCGTGGATATCGGCCGGATCGATGAAGCCGTGCAGGCGGGCGTGACGCAGCCGATGAAATCCGAGGTGATCGAGAAGATCGTGCCGGCGCAATATCGCGATCCCGACGGCCACTGGGCCGGCATCTCTATGCGCGCCCGCGTGATCTATGCGTCGAAGGATCGCGTCAAGCAGGACGCCATCACTTATGAAGAGCTTGCCGATCCGAAGTGGAAGGGCAAGATCTGCATTCGCTCCGGCCAGCACATCTACAATAACGGCCTGTTCGCCGCCTATGTCGCCAAGCACGGTGAGGCCAAGGCCGAAGAATGGCTGCGCGGCGTGAAGGCTAATCTGGCGCAGAAGCCATCGGGCGGCGACCGCGAGACCGCGCGCGACGTCGCGGCCGGCAAATGCGATCTCGGCGTCGGCAACACCTATTACTGGGCGCTGATGATGAATGCCGATCCCGACAAGAAGCCATGGGCCGAAGCCACCAAGGTGATCCTGCCGACCTTCGAAGGCGGCGGCACTCATGTGAACCTGTCCGGCGTGCTGCTGGCCAAACACGCGCCGAACAAGGCCAATGCCATGAAGCTGATCGAATGGCTCGCCGGCGAGCATGCCCAGCAGGTCTATGCCGACGCCAACTATGAATATCCCGTGCGCGCCGGCATCGCTGTGAACCCGACGATCGCGGGCTACGGTAAGCTCAATGCCGATCCGATGCCCATCGCCAAGATTGCCGCCAACCGCAAAGCCGCGTCGACGCTGGTGGACAAGGTCGGGTTTGATAATTGAGCCCGGCTATTGCTCCGTAGGCTGCGATGATGCACAGCCTATCAGTATGTTATCCCTGCCCTGTGTGCCTGCAGCGCACACGGGGCGGGGACCCATACGCACCGAACTCTCGGTAGGGCGCTGTGGCTACGGCAATTTCTGACTTACTTCTCCTGGGGGTATGGATCCCCGCCTTCGCGGGGATGACATGTGGAGAGTGCCCACGCGGGCATGCACGCCCGTGAGGCCTTCCCGCACCGAAGCGCTCGCGATTCTTGTCGCAGTTGCCACCGCGCTCCTTGTCGCTGCGCCTGTCATCAGCATCGCGCTACTGGCGCTGCAGCCGGAGCCTGAGCTTTGGCAGCATCTGATCGCCTATGTGTTGCCGCAGGCGCTGCGCGACACCGCAGCCCTCCTGATCGGCGTCGGTGTCGTCACGCTCACGGTCGGCGCCGGCACCGCATGGCTGGTCTCGGCGCATGATTTCCCCGGCCGCACGCTCATGCTCTGGCTCTTGCCGCTGCCGCTGGCGATTCCGACCTATCTCGCCGCTTACGTCTATGTGGACCTGTTCGAGCCACTGGGCCTCGTCCATCGCGCATTGGCAACGGCAATGTCATTACCCGGCGCAATCCGGTGGCTGCCAAGCCTGCGTTCGTTGCCGGGCGCCATCTTCGTGATCGGCATCGTGCTGTATCCTTACGTCTATCTCTCTGCCCGCGCGATGTTCCAGCATCGCAGCGCCGATTTTGCTGAAGCCGCGAAGATACTCGGTGCAGGTCGCTGGACGACGTTCCGCCGTGTGTCTCTACCGATGGCGCGCCCCGCCCTCGCTGTGGGCCTCGCACTGGTATCGCTGGAAACACTGAACGATATCGGTGCCAGCGAATATCTGGGCATTCGTACACTCACCGTCTCGGTTTTCACGACCTGGCTCAACCGCGGCAGCCTTGCAGGTGCTGCGCAGCTGTCATTGTTCATGCTCGCCATCGTCGGGGTACTGATCGCCATCGAGCGCTTCGGCCGCCGCGAAGGCAGCGTAGAGTTCTCTTCGGAGAATCCGCGACTGGCACCGCGCACGCCTTTGACAGGCCTACGCGGATGGCTCGCTTTCACCGCCTGTCTCCTCCCTGCCCTGCTCGGCTTCGCCGTGCCCTTGCTCTATCTGCTGCGCGAAAGCCTGCGCCGCGGTCTGCTATCGATGGAAACGACGGTTTGGCGCGATGCCGGCCACACCATTGCGCTTGCTGCAATTGCCACGGGAGCCGCGCTACTTCTCGGGCTCGTGGTGATCGTCGCTCAGCGCTGGCGTGCTTCGCGGCTGACCAACCTGTCGGTCGCTGTCGCCCAGACCGGCTATGCGCTGCCCGGAACGGTGCTGGCGCTGGGTCTGCTGACGCCGGTGCTGTTCATCGACAATGGATTCAGCAAGCTCGCCGGATGGCTCAGTCTCGCATCGCCCGGGCTTGTCATGGTTGGCTCTGGCGCCGCCGTGGTGATCGCCTATGTGATCCGGTTCCTGGCGGTGCCGACCGGCTTCATCAAGGCCGGCTTCGAGCACATCCCCGTCGATTACGACGACAGCGCCCGCGCTGCCGGCGCACCGGCAATCACCACACTGCGCGTGATTCAACTGCCGCTATTGCGTCCGGCATTGTTCGGCGCCGTCATCGTCGTCTTCGTGGATTGCCTGAAGGAATTGCCTGCAACGCTGTTACTGCGACCGCTCAATGTCGAAACGCTCGCGACTTCGATCTATCAATATGCGAGCCGTGGCAGCTTTGAAGAAGGCGCTCTCGCCGCCCTGCTGATCGTCGCTGCGAGCATCGGGCCGGTGGTCTGGCTGACACGCTTTGCAGATGTGCCGCAGGGGCCGGTGTAACGCGCTTACGCGATCGGGACCTGACCGCTTTTACGTGACTCCGCAAAGATCGCCCAGGCCGCCACGAACATCGCTGCAATGACGGGACCGACGACAAAGCCATTGAGGCCCAGCGCATCGATGCCGCCGAGCGTCGCGATCAGCACCAGATAATCCGGCAGCTTGGTGTCCTTGCCGACCAGCATCGGGCGCAGGATGTTGTCGACCAAACCAATGACGAGAAATCCATAGGCGATCAGGATCACGCCCTGAACGACCGAGCCCGTAGCCAGCAGATAGAGCGCGACCGGCATCCAAACGAGGCCAGCACCCACCGCCGGCAACAGCGACAGGAACGCCATCAGCACGGCCCACAACAACGCGGCATTGATGCCAAGGATCCAGAAGATCAACCCACCGAGCGCGCCCTGTGCCAGCGCCACCAGAATGCCGCCCTTCACCGTGGCGCGGATCACCACCGTGAACTTCTCCATCAGATCGTCACGCAGCTCCGGCCGCAGCGGAATGGCATTCTTCACACGCTGCGACAGCGCCTCGCCATCCTTGAACAGGAAGAACAGCAGATAGAGCATGATGCCGAGATTGATGATGAAGTCGAACGTGCTCTGACCGATGTTCAGCGCCTGCGATGCAAAGTACTGACTGCCTTTGACGAGGCCCTCAGTCAGCTTGTCCTGCATGCCGCCGAGATTGGCGACGCCGAAGCGATCCAGCAGTCCCTTCGCCCATTGCGGGACGGCATCGAGTATCTGCTGCAGAAACGTGCCGAGATTGAATTGGCCAGATTTCATCTTTCCGACAACGACGGCCGCTTCCTGCGCCAGCGATGCGCCAACCAGTGTCAGCGGCAGGATCACGATCAGCACGATCAACCCCACGGTGAGCAAGGCGGCCGAATTTGGATGCTTTGGAATCCGGCGCTCCAGCCGCCGATGCATCGGCGCGAACATGATCGCGATGACGACGCCCCACAGGATCGCGCTGTAGAACGAGCTCATGATCCAGCCGAAGGCCAACGTGACCACGACGATCAGAAGCAGGAAGAAACGGTCTTCGAGACTGGCGCGCATGTCGGCTTCCTAGAGCATGACCCGGAAAATTGGAAACCGGTTTTCCGAAAGATCATGCTCACCTAAAGAGATGAGAAGGCAGATACTAACACGAATGCCCGGCACGGGGCCGGGCATCATGTCAACGTTCGGAGCACGCAATCGTTCAGGTATTGGTCAGCGCGACCCGGAATTCAGCTTCGGTATTGGCCTTCACCTCATCGAGCGTCACGCCATCGGCGAGTTCGATCAGGGCCATGCCGTCATTGCCGTGCTTGTCGATGGTGAAGACCGCGAGATCGGTGACGACCATGTCGACGACGCGCTCACCGGTGAGCGGCAGATTGCAGCTCTTCAGCAACTTGGCGCCGTCCTTGGCCGAATGCTCCATCACGACGACGACGCGCTTGACGCCGGCGACGAGATCCATCGCGCCGCCCATGCCCTTTACCATCTTGCCGGGGATCATCCAGTTGGCGAGATCGCCATTCTGGGCAACCTGCATAGCGCCGAGGATCGACAGGTCGATATGGCCGCCACGGACCATGCCGAACGAATCCGCCGACGAGAAATAGCTGGTCTCCGGCAGTTCGGTGACGGTCTGCTTGCCGGCATTGATGAGGTCGGGATCTTCGTCGCCCTCATAGGGGAACGGGCCCATGCCGAGCATGCCGTTCTCGCTCTGCAGCTGAACGTCCACCCCCTCAGGAATGTAGTTTGACACCAGCGTCGGAATACCGATGCCGAGATTGACGTAATATCCGTCGCGCAGTTCTTTAGCCGCGCGCGCTGCCATTTGATCACGGGTCCAGGCCATCGTTCTCTCCTGTTTTTGCTTTTGGCGGTTACGCGGGACGCTGACGCGAAGTGACTTTTTCGATCCGCTTCTTGCCGGTACCGACCTCGACAATGCGCTTCACAAAAATGCCGGGGGTGTGGATGTGATCCGGGTCGATCTCGCCGGCCGGCACCAGATGCTCGACTTCGGCAATGGTGATCTTGGCGGCGGTCGCCATCATCGGGTTAAAGTTCCGGGCGGTCTTGCGATAGACGAGGTTGCCGGCGGTATCGCCCTTCCAGGCGTGCACGATCGCAATGTCAGCGAACAGACCACGCTCGAGCATGTAGGTCTCACCATTGAATTCCATGGTCGGCTTGCCTTCCGAGATCAGCGTGCCCACGCCGGTCTTGGTGTAAAAACCGGGGATGCCGGCGCCGCCGGCGCGGATGCGCTCGGCCAAGGTGCCCTGCGGGGAGAATTCGAGTTCCAGTTCACCGGCCAGATACTGCTGGGCGAACAGCTTGTTCTCGCCGACATAGGACGAGATCATCTTCTTGATCTGGCGGGTTTCCAGCAGGCGAGACAGGCCGATGCCGTCGACGCCGGCGTTATTGGACACCACGGTGAGGTCCTTGACCCCGGAATCGCGCAATGCGTCCGACAGGTCCTCGGCAATGCCGCAGAGGCCGAAGCCGCCGGACATGATCATCATGCCGTCCTTGAGAATGCCGTCGAGTGCCGATTTGGCGTCGGGGTAGACCTTGTTCATGGGAATCGACCTGATGCAGGAATGCGCTGAGAACCCAGCGGGCGCGGGCGGCTATGTCGTGGATTATTAGGCGGAAACTCCGCGGCAGGTCAATCGCGGGGGACTGCGACCCCATCACCCCCGCTATGGCCTTGAAAGCGTCAAGAAAACCCTTCAAGTTGAGGACCTTGGACGTGGGCGCACACGGATGCCGCCCGCTGTATGTGACCACCACCAACCCGGATAGTTCATTGACGAGTGCCCAAGGAATAAGACGCCTGGGGATGCCGATTGCGGCGCTCCTGGGCGTCGCGCTGATCGGGCTGTTCGCCATGTCGTGGTTGCTCAACCGCGACGCGCTGCGCCATGCCGTGGAGGCACAGATCCGCGCTGTGACCGGGCTGGACTTCGTCGTCAACGGCGCCGTGGATGTGTCGGTCTTTCCGGGCAGCTATGTGTCGTTTCACGATGTCGGCCTGAAGGGCGGCGGCTCGATCGATCCGGCCCTGACCGTCGATGTGCTCACCGCCAATCTGCGGCTGTTGCCACTGCTGCTGCAGCGCTTCGAGATCGCCGACATGATGATGCTGCGGCCGCGCATCCGTGTGGTCCGGGAAGCTTCCGGCGACAGCAACTGGACACCATTCATCGAGTCCATCGCCCGCACCATGAAGCCGGGCGCCGAGCAACCGCTGTCGTTCTCCGAAATCCGGATCCAGGACGGCGTGCTGCATTATCAGGATCCGCACAACACCGAGCGTCTCGGCGACATCGACCTCTCACTGGCCTGGCCATCGATCTCACGCTCATTCGCGGCAACCGGTCAGTTCGACTGGCGCGGCGAGCGCATCGACGGCAGCCTCAGCGTCAGCGACTTCATTGCGGCGCTGTCCGGCGAACGCTCCGGCGTGAAGGCCCGCATCGCCGGTGCGCCGATCAAGCTGGCATTCGATGGCACCGTTGCCAACAAGGCCAGCCTGGTCATGGAGGGCACGCTGACCGCTGACAGCATTTCGCTGCGCAATGCGCTGCGCTGGGTCGGCCAGGCGCCGCCCGGCTCCGGCGGTTTCGGCCGCTTTGCCCTGAAGGCGCGTGCCAGCCTGGTGGGCCCATCGATTGCACTCACCAACGTCAATGTCGAACTCGACGGCAACAGTGCCGAGGGCGTCATGACCTACAGCAACACCGGCCGCCAGACGCTACAGGCGACGCTGGCTGCCGGTGCGCTCGACTTCACGCCCTATGTTTCGACGGTGCGACTTCTGGCCTCCGGGGCGCGTGACTGGAATCGGCAGCTGTTCGACTTAAACGCGCTGTCCACCACCGATCTCGACATGCGCCTGTCGGCCGCCAAGGTCACTGTCGGCTCTTCAGTGCTCGGCCGCACCGCGCTCGGCGCCAATCTGCGCGGCGGCACACTGGCGCTGTCGGTGGGTGAAGCGCAGATGTATGGAGGCATCGTCCGCGGTTCGTTCAACATCGCCCATTCCGACGCCGTGGCCGATGTGAAGGCCCAATTCCAGTTCAGCGATGTCGATCTGCAGGCCTGTGCCAGCGATCTGTTCGGCGTCAACAAGCTCACCGGCCGCGGCAATCTCAGCATGATGCTGGAGGCCTCGGGCTCATCGCCCTTCGGTCTGGCGCAATCACTCGACGGCACAGCGACCCTGACCGGTCATGACGGCGCCATCAGTGGCTTCAACGTCGAACAGTTGCTGAAGCGGCTGGAGCGACGTCCGCTATCCGGCGCTGGCAATTTCCGCTCGGGTTCGACGCCGTTCAACACGCTCAACATGTCCGTGAAATTCAACGACGGCATCGCCACCGCGCAGGATATCCGGATCGATGGTCCCGCTGCGAAACTGACGCTGACCGGTACCGCGTCGGTGCCTTCGCGTGAATATGATTTCAAGGGTATTGCCAGCCTCAATCCGGCAACCAACGGCACCGGCGGCTTCGAACTGCCCTTCGTGATTCAGGGCCCGTGGGACGATCCGCTGATCTTTCCCGATCCGGAAAGCCTGATCCGCCGATCGCCGGGAGCGGCGCCTTTGCTGGATGCCGTGAAGGATCGCAAGACCCGCGACGCCGTACGCTCGGTGATCGAGCGCTTTACGGGTCTGCCCAAACAGGCGCCGGTAGCAGAGCCGGAAAAGCCCGCCGATGCGCCTGCGGCGGCAGCACCTGCGGATGCAGCACCAAAGGCGAACTAGCTTTTTGCCTTACAACGGCGCGGCACTTTCGCCCCGGGAGCTCGACAGTTTCGACACCAGCGATGCCAACACGATCACGACGGCTATGAAACCGACGATCAGCGTGCAGATGGCGTTGATCTCCGGTTTCACGCCGAGGCGCACTTCCGAATAGATCCGGATCGGTAGCGTCGCCGAACCCGGCCCGGTCGTAAAACTCGCGATGACGAGATCGTCGAGCGACAGCGTGAAGGCCAGCATCCAGCCGGCGGCAATGGCCGGCCAGATCAGCGGCAACGTAACGGCTGTAAATGCGCGGAGCGGATCACGGCCAAGATCCATCGCCGCTTCCTCGAGGCTGCGATCAATCCCCGCTAGGCGCGATTGCACCACGACGGCGACAAAGCACATGGTGAGTGTGGTGTGGGCGATGGTCACCGTGACAAAGCCGCGCCCGGCATCAAGCGCCACGAACAGCAGCAGCAATGACAGGCCGGTGATCACCTCGGGCATCACCAGCGGCGCGTAGAGCATCCCGGACATCAGCGTGCGGCCGCGAAATCCCGCGCCACGCGTCAACGCAATAGCTGCCAATGTGCCGAGAAGCGTTGCCAGCGTCGCTGACACGACACCCACGCGAAGGCTCATCCAGGCAGCATCGAGCATCGCACGGTCGTTGAAGAATTCGGTGTACCAGCGCGTCGACCAGCCGCCCCATACCGTCACCAGCCGCGAGGCGTTAAACGAATAGATGACCAGAATGAGGATCGGCAGATAGAGAAACGCCAGGCCAAGCACCAGCGACGTGACGTTAAAGCGCGACAGGCGGAGGGGATGTACGGCCATCAGCGCGCCTCCAGCTGCCGGCGCTGCAGCCGGTCATAGACCAGTAACGGGATCAACAGCAGCCCGAGCAACACAATGGCGGTGGCAGAGGCGACCGGCCAATCCTTGTTGGTGAAGAACTCGAGCCACAGTGTCTGGCCGATCATCAGTAAATTCGATCCGGCGAGCAGATCGGGAATGACGAATTCGCCCATGATCGGGATGAAGCACAGCAACGCACCGGCACCGACGCCGCGCAGGGACAAGGGAACTGTCACCAGCCAGAAGGCGTCGATGCGCGAGACGCCGAGATCGGCCGCGGCCTCGATCAGCGACGGGTCCTGCTTCGCCAGCGTGGCATAGAGCGGCAGGATCATGAAAGGCAAATAGGAATAGACGATGCCGAGATACATTGCACTGTCGGTGGACAGCCACACGACTGGCGTCGATACGACATGCAGCGCAAGAAGGACCTTATTGAGCAAGCCGTCATGCTGCAGGATGTTGATCCAGGCATAGATGCGGATCAGGAACGAGGTCCAGAACGGCACGATCACCAGCATCATCGCGATGCCCTGCCAGCGCCGTGGCAGACGCGCCATGCCATAGGCGATGGGGTAACCGACCGCGAGCAGGATCAAGGTCGATACGACGGCGACGAGGACGCTGCGCAGATAGGATGCGAGATAGAGATTATCCGAAACGAGCAGCCGGAAATTATCCAGTGACAGGGCGGTAAACGACGCCTTCAGCCCGGCCATTCCTTCGGACAGACCGAACACCGGCAGATAAGGCGGCTGCGCAATCGCTGTCTGCGACAGGCTGATCTTCAGCACGAAGCCGAATGGCACCAGAAAGAACAGCACCATCCAGACATAAGGCGGGATGGCAGCGCGCCGCGCCGGCACCGTGAAGATGCGGCGGGCGCTCATTGAGCCAGCACCACACAATCATCGGGAGCAAACCATGCCGCGACGTGCTCCCCTATCGAATAGGCATCGACGTCGAGCCGCGCCGTGTTGGCGAGGGCCACTCGCAATGTGGCTCCACGGTCGAGCTTCACCTTGTAGAGCGAGCGACCGCCGAGATAGCCGACGTCGGAAATAACCCCCTCAAGGCTGTTCATGGTGCCGCTATTGACGAGGCCCGTCGCCGGCCCGCGACGCGACAGCCGGATCTTCTCCGGGCGGATCGCAACGCAGATGACGGCATCGCCGACGGGCTGGCGCGGCTCGATCGCAAACAGGGTTCCTACATCGCGGCCTGCAATGGTCAGGCGATGACCGTCACGGTGCGTGATACCGCCCTCAATGATGTTGATGTCGCCGACGAACTCCGCGATCCAGCGCGATGCAGGCGCCTCATAAAGCTGTCGCGGTGTCGCCACCTGCTGCAGGCGGCCACCATTCATGACGCCAATCCGGTCCGCCATGGTCATCGCCTCCTCCTGATCGTGAGTGACGATCACGAAGGTGGTCCCGAGCTGGCGCTGCAGCGCCATCAATTCGACCTGGGTTTCCTCGCGCAGTTTCTTGTCGAGAGCTGCCAGCGGCTCATCGAGCAGCAACAATTGCGGATGCCGCGCCAGCGCCCGGGCGAGCGCCACGCGCTGTTTCTGGCCGCCCGACAATTGATCCGGCCGGCGTTTCTCCAGTCCCTGGAGCTTGACCAGCGCCACCATCTCGGCAACCCGCGTATCGATGCCGAGACGCGTCAAGCCAGCGCTCTTGAGACCGAAGCCGATATTGTCGCGCACATTGAGATGCGGAAACAGTGCGTAGTTCTGGAACATCATGTTGACGGGCCGCTGATGCGGCAATACCGCGGCGATATCCTCACCGTTCAACTCGATCTTGCCTGTGTCCGGCGCTTCAAAACCGGCCAGCATGCGCAGTAACGTGGTCTTGCCACAGCCGCTCGGGCCGAGCAGCGCGAAGAATTCACCGGCCTTGATGTCCAAAGAGAGATTGTCCACTGCGCTATGCGCGTCGAACCTTTTGGTGACGCCGTCAATCCGCAGCAAGGGCGTGGGATAGGCGATGACCGGCGCATCGCTGGCCGCCGGATCCGCGACTGTCGCAGTGAGATTCGTCATAACCGCAAGCTAGCCGCGGAACGCCGCGGGCTCAACAGCATCAGCGCATCACAACGGTCTGTCGCTCAACCAGCCTTACGAGCGACGGATGTCGCGGCAATCCGTCCAACCAGCGCAGCATACTGCGCAATCGGGGCAGGACGCCCGATGAAGTAGCCTTGTACGCCGTCGCAGCCTTCGCTGGCGAGGAAACAGAGTTGCTCGTGGGTCTCGACGCCTTCCGCAACGATCGCGACATCGAGGCCATGACCAAGCCCGATGACTGCGCGCACGATGGCGGCGGACTGCGGATTGAGCCCCAGATTGATCACGAAAGCGCGGTCGATCTTGATCTTGTCGAACGGGAATGCCTGCAGATAGGTCAGCGAGGAATAGCCGGAGCCGAAGTCGTCCATCGAGATGCGTACACCGAGCGCCTTCAACCGCCGCAGCAACGCGACGCCGCGGTCGAAATCCTCGATCAGCACGCCCTCTGTGATTTCCAGCTCAAGCCGGCCGGGCTGTAGGCCGGTTTCGAGCAGGATCGAATGCACGAGACCGACGAGATCGCCGTGCATGAACTGCGCGGGCGAGAGGTTGACCGCGATCTGCAGCGGTACCGGCCAGGAGGCAGCCTCGAGGCAGGCCTGCCGCAGGATCCACTCGCCCATCTCGACAATCAGGCCACTCTCCTCCGCCAGCGGGATGAAGTCGCCGGGCGGCACGAAGCCGCGCGTCGGATGAATCCACCGCGCCAGCGCCTCGAAGCCCGTAATGTCGGCATCGACGACGGTCTGGCCGGCGCGTGCCTGGGGCTGGTAGTGCAGCGACAATTCGCCATTGCGGATCGCGGCCGAAAGGTCCTGATGCAGCACGCGGCGATCGCGCAGTTGCTGGTCCATTTGCGGCTCGAAGATGCTGATCGAACCGCGCGACTGCGACTTGGCACGGAACAGTGCGGCACCGGAATTCGCAAGCAGGGAAGCAGCGTCGCTGCCATCACGCGGGAAGAGCGAGATGCCCGTGGTGACGCCTGTACGCACCGACTTGCCCTCAATCGGGAATTCCTCTGCGAGGGCCGCGGAGATCCGCTCTGCGATCAATAGCCCGGCTGCGGGTTGCGCACCGTCGATGATCACGCCGAACTCGTCACCGCCAAGCCGCGCCACAACGCCACCGCCCACGGCTGCATCGACACGACGCGACACTTCGATCAGCAGCTTGTCACCGATGGCATGGCCGAAGACATCGTTGACCTCCTTCAGGCCGTCGAGATCGATCGACAGCACCGCGAATTCCTCGGAGGTCTCGCTGCAGGCATCAATCATCTGCGACAGGGCCTGCAAGAAGGCCGGACGGTTCGGCAGATCGGTGAGGCCGTCGTGATAGGCCATATGCGCCATCCGCGCCTCGGTTTGGCGGCGATCGGTGACGTCCTCATGGGTCTTGATCAGATATTGCGGTTCGCCTGCTTCGTCGAGGACGGTGACCCGGCGGGTCAGGAACAGCCGCAATCCGTCGCGCGTGCTGATCGGATGCTCTTCCGCAATCGGTGTTCGGCCCCTGATCGCAGCCTGATCCCGGCTGACGATCAGCTTCGCTTCTTCCGGGCGAAGCATTTCGGGAACGGTCAGACCGATAGCGTCTTCGCGTTTGCGACCGAGAATGACCTCTGCGCCGCGGTTGGCGAACAGATAACGACCGGTGCTGATCTGCTGCACCATCAGCGACACAGGAATGTTGTCGAGTACGGTCTCAAGGAATTTCTTGGCGTTCTCCAGTTCCTTGGATAGCGACTTGCGGTCGGTCACGTCCTCGAACAGCGCAATCAGGAATGCCGGCTCATTGTGCTCGTTAAAGGCAATCACGCGATTGCTATCCAGCGTGCGGACGTCTGAACCGACCTCCACATTGAACTCGCTGCGACACTGACTGCGTGTTTCCACTGCCAGGGCATCGGCCTCGGCAATCGCTTTCGCAGACTGTGGGGAGAATATCTGATCCGGTCGCTTGCCGACGATCTGATCGCGCGAAAGCCGAGAGAAGGTTTCGAAAGCCCGGTTGGCGAAGATATAGCGGCCATCATCAATGGTCTTGGCCGCGACGCAGATCGGGACGTGATCAAGGACAGATTCGAGGAACTGCTTGGTGGTCGCAAGCTCGCGCTGCAGGAAACGCTGCTCGGTGCAGTCCTCATGAATGCCGATGGCGCCGCCATTGGGAAGCCGGCTGAACTTGACGTGAACGGATTGCCCACCGGGCATTTCGGCAATGTACTCGCCGGCGGAAACAGTCTGTTCGTAGAAGCTCTGGGTGGCCAGATCGAGCTTGCCACGCTGGCGGCGTAACTCACGCAGTCCCGGACCGGTAATATCCTTGGTGATGTCGGCGCGCGTCAGATCGTAGATTTCAAGATAGCGATCGTTGCAAAACACGACCCGCTTCTGGTCGTCGAGCATCACGATGCCTTGGCCGAGATGATTGAGGGCAGAACCGACAAACGCATTGCGACGCTGCTGCTCGCGACGCACATTGCGCAGCGCCGAGGCGACCCACAGCACGATGGCCGCGAGAAATGCCAGTGCGACAAATCCACCGATGAGGATCTGCCAGATCATTTGCGGGTCGAGTTCACTGATATAATGAACCGCCGGGGATTCTGCGTGGGCTCCGGTAATGCTGCCGAGAAGGCACGCGACCGCGATGACGGACACTGCCGCCTTGCTGTCTGATCGCCCGATCTTGCCAGTCATTACACACCCGCGTATTCGCAGCGTGAGTGTTTGGTTACAGGTATGTGGATCAGGTAAATGCGTATCGTCGCACCTGCAGAATGCGGCGAAATTTGGTGGTAATTAGCTGTGATGCTTAATGTTTTACTAATGCGCCACATGCGCAAGATCGAACCGCAGATGACCGGCGCAGCAAACTATCGGACGCGACATGGACAAGGTTGAATGCGTGGTGGTGGGCGCCGGCGTCGTGGGTCTTGCGATCGCCCGGCGACTGGCGGAAGCGGGACGCGAGGTCATCGTGCTGGAGGCCGCGGATGCGATTGGTACCGTGACCTCGTCGCGCAACAGCGAGGTCATTCATGCCGGCATCTATTATCCGGCCGGAAGCCTGATGGCGCGGCTCTGCGTCTCTGGAAAACAGGCTCTCTATGATTATTGCCAGGACCGCGGCATCCCACATCGCAACTCCGGGAAACTGATCGTCGCCACACGTCCGGAGGAGATCGCCAAACTGGCGTCGATCAAAGCGCATGCCGAAGCCAATGGCGTCGCTGACCTCAAGCAATTATCCGGGACACAGGCCCGGGCGCTCGAGCCGGCACTGGCTTGCGAAGCCGCGCTGTTGTCCCCCTCCACCGGCATCGTCGACAGCCACAGCTACATGTTGTCGCTGCGCGGTGAAGCCGAAGCCGCCGGCGCGGCCTTCGCATTCCTCGCGCCGCTGGAACGTGGCCGCGTCACCGCCAACGGTTTCGAACTGGATGTCGGCGGCGAGGCTCCGATGACGCTGGCCTGCGACATGCTGATCAATTCCGCAGGCCTGTCCGCAACCGCGATCGCACGCATGCTCGACGGCATGCCACTCGACCTGATACCGCCCGCTTATCTGGCGAAAGGCTGCTACTTCAGCTGCAATGCGAAAGCACCGTTCTCGCGGCTGATCTATCCCGTGCCGGAACCGGGCGGCCTCGGCGTGCATCTGACGCTCGATCTGGCCGGCCAGGCGCGTTTCGGCCCTGACGTCGAGTGGGTGGATCACATCGACTACACAGTCGATCCGGCACGCGGAGAGAGGTTCTATCCAGCCATCAGGCGCTACTGGCCGGATCTGCCGGACGGCGCATTGATGCCAAGCTATTCCGGAATGCGGCCAAAGATCGTGCCGCCCGCAGTCGCGGTGCAGGACTTCATGATCCAGGGTGCCCAGACCCATGGCGTGCCGGGCCTCATCAACCTGTTCGGCATCGAGTCACCGGGGCTGACATCATCCCTGGCCATTGCGGACTACGTGGCTGATATGACGGGACATTGAACGCGAAAGGTTGCAGGCGAAGCGATCCAGGCCAACCGAATAACTGGAGCTTCGTCGCAAACCTGTCGCGGGATCGGAGCAACGCCATCGCACCTACGCGAAAGCAGTGACGTAAACGGCGATGTCGATGCTGTGATTTATCGTTCGCTGATCAGTGCAGCTGTTGGTTAGTGCACCGTGTCGCAAGCGCCGTTTTTGAGACGCTGGATTTCGTCCCTGACCATCAGTTTTCGACGCTTGAGTTCGACGATGCGGAGATCGTCGGTAGACAGGTGCACGAGCGCTTCGTGCAATTCGCTTTCGAGAACTTTGTGCTTACGTTCCAGTTCGACGAGATGCGCCTGTAGTGCCATTCGAAAACTCCTCGGTAGGATTAAACCTCAGGATACGTTCGGTTGGACGATGAATTCTACATGACAGTGGACATCTGTCGATGGGTATTGAAAAGTGTATTTTGAGTTTCAGGTATCGTCTGAAACGAATCGTGACCTGATTGCGCCGCAAAAACCTGGAACCGGACGGCTTGCGTGGTGCGCCTGCACCGACGATAGTTATTCTAGAAATCCCTCGCAAATGATTTGCGAATCCAGTCAGCTAGAAACATGAACGACGACGAAGATCGCGAACTCCCGTTAGAACTCGCCCGATTGCAGCAGGAACATCGCGACCTCGACGCCGCTATCGATGCCTTGCAGCATTCACCGGCACCCGATCTTTTGCGGCTGCAACGGTTGAAGAAGAGGAAGCTTCAGCTGAAAGACCGCATCTCCTTCATCGAAGATCAGATCACCCCGGACATTATTGCCTGAGACAACACGTCACGCTGTGGCCGTGAGCTTACGAGCGGCCATGACCGCAACCCGACGCGTGACGATCAATGGATCGACTTTCTTTGCGTCACTGTTGATTGATCATTCACTAACGTCTTTACCTGGATGGGCTGCGAACCGATCGCGATGACGCTTACGCTGGGCGGCCTGACACTGTAGCAGCGCGAGCCGGCTTCGGCGGATTAAGACCCGCGACGGGAAGATCGCTCATTAGAGTGTCGAACTTGACAAAAGAACAAAATAAGAACAAATTTGTCGGGATCAATCGACTCGCGAGCACGCCCATGGCTGACATCACCTATTACGTCGCACTGCCCTTCTTGCAGGACGACTCCGGTTCGCTGGCAGCTGGTGCCGCCGAAGAATGTCAGAGCGCATCCGGCGCCATCCGCCGCGCCGAACTCTTGTCCCGTGCGCCGGGCTCGATCGGCGCACTGGCCTTCAGTCGTACCGGCGATCCGATGATCGGCGAGTTCGGCGACGCCCAGGTGATCCAAGCCTTTGGCGAAGTGCCAAGCGACCTCAGCGCGTTGTAAAGGCGCCAACGGCGACGATCGACCAGCTACACTTCCGCACGTCGCGCGGTCTTGCGCACATACATCGCCTTGTCGGCGCGGACCAACGCGGCTTCGCCATCGGCCTTAGGACCCAGCAGTGCGACGCCTGCGGAGGCGCCGGACGACACATTGATGTCGCGGAAGACGAAAGTGAGTTGGTCAATCGCGGCGTCAGGCGGCCACCGGCGCGCTGCTTTTCGGCAACGACACCAACGCCTTGGAACCCCACAATGCCGGCTTCATGGAACGTTTGACCGACTTTGCGGCAGGCGTTCGGGTTTTCTTTTGCATGGGATTTGTTACAAGGCTTGCCAGTCTTCACCAAGACGAGATCATGTTTGCCACGCTCCTTGCCACGCAAGGGGACGACATTGTATTTCCAGCCTATCTTTCTGGATTCGCGAAAGAAAATACGGAATGACCGCGCCCGTCGCCATTATTATGGGAAGCCAGTCGGACTGGGAAACCATGCGCCATGCCGCCGAAACGCTGACAGCACTCGGCGTATCCCATGAGGCCCGCATTGTCTCGGCCCACCGTACGCCGGACCGGCTGGTCGCATTCGCCAAGGGCGCCAAGGCAGCGGGCTTCCAGATCATCATCGCCGGTGCCGGCGGCGCTGCGCATTTGCCCGGCATGGCCGCGGCGCTGACGGAACTCCCGGTATTTGGCGTGCCCGTGGAATCCAAGGCGCTGTCCGGCGTCGACTCACTTTATTCGATCGTACAGATGCCGGGCGGCGTGCCCGTCGGCACGCTGGCCATCGGCAAGCCCGGCGCGATCAATGCGGCACTGCTCGCGGCGAGCGTGCTGGCGCTGCACGACACGGCACTGGCGACAAAGCTCGCCGCCTGGCGCAAGGCGCAGACCGATGCCGTGGCTGAAAAGCCGGAAGGTGCGGCGTGAGCGCTGTGGTGACGAAGGTTCTCAAGCCCGGCGATACGATCGGCATTCTCGGCGGCGGCCAGCTCGGTCGCATGTTGGCGATGTCCGCAGCACGCCTCGGCCTTCGCTGTCAGGTTTTTTCACCGGATCCGGATTCGCCGGCTTTCGATGTGGTGCAGAACGCAACATGTGCTGAATATGCTGATGTCGAGGCGCTCGAACTGTTTGCCAGTGATTGCGACGTCATCACCTACGAATTCGAGAACGTGCCGGCCGCCACCGCGATGATCCTCGACGCGCGGCGCCCGGTTCTACCCGCGCAGACAATCCTGCAGACCACGCAGGATCGTCTGGCCGAGAAGGATTTTGTAACATCACTGGGTATCGGCACAGCCGGTTACGCAGGCGTTGCGAATGCTGGCGAGCTTCATGCAGCGGTCAAGAAGATCGGTCTGCCAGCTGTCATCAAGACGCGTCGCTTCGGGTATGACGGCAAGGGCCAGGCAATCATCCGCGAGGGTGACGATCTCGATCAGGTCTGGAAGGATCTCGGCACCAATTCCGCGATCCTTGAAGCCTTCGTCCCGTTCGAACGCGAGGTCTCGGTTATTGCTGCACGCGGCGCCGACGGCCATGTCGAATGTTTCGACGTCACCGAAAACGAGCATCGCGATCACATCCTGAAATTCTCCTATGCGCCCGCGCGCATCTCCGACGCGCTGGCCGTGAAGGCACGTGAGATTGCCGAGAAGATCGGCACCGCGCTGGGCTATGTCGGCGTCTTTGCCGTCGAATTGTTTGTCGTGCCGGGTCAAAAGGACACCATCGACGGCGCGACGCTTGTTGTGAACGAAATTGCGCCGCGCGTGCACAATTCCGGCCACTGGACGCTCGATGGCGCCTCGGTGTCGCAATTCGAACAGCACATCCGTGCCATCGCCGGCTGGCCGCTCGCCAAACCCATCCGCCATGGCCAGGTCACGATGATCAACCTGATCGGCGACGACATTCTCGACTACGGCAAGTGGCTCACCGTCCCCGGCGCCACCGTGCATCTTTATGGCAAGGGCACGCCAAAGCCGGGCCGCAAGATGGGCCATGTGGTTGAGGTGAAGCCGGCGACGTAACGACGCCGGCTTCACCGCCACATTCGTCAGCTGGCCGCCTTGCCTTCCACCACCCCAGCAGGCTCGTCACTCAGCCAGCGATAGATCGCGCCGCCGAGAACACCGCCAACCAGCGGCGCTACCCAGAACAGCCATAACTGCTGCAGTGCCCAGCCGCCGACAAACAATGCGGGCCCGGTGCTGCGCGCCGGATTCACCGACGTGTTGGTGACTGGAATGCTGACGAGGTGGATCATCACCAACGCAAGCCCGATCGCCAGCGGCGCGAAGCCCGCTGGCGCCTTGCCGTGTGTGGAGCCCATGATGATGAACAGGAACATCATGGTCATCACCACTTCCATAATGAAGCCCGCCACCATGCTGTATTTGCCGGGCGAATGATCGCCGTAGCCGTTCGAAGCAAAGCCCTTGGCAAGGTCGAAACCGGCAGCGCCGCTGGCGATGACATACAACACGGCCGCACCCGCGACCGCACCGACGACCTGCGCGATCACATAAGGAAGAATCTGGCCGGCGGGGAAACGTCCACCCGCCGCAAGCCCCACGGTGACCGCAGGATTGAGATGGCAGCCCGAAATGTGGCCGATGGCATAGGCCATGGTCACGACGCTGAGGCCGAAGGCCAGCGAGACGCCGACGAGACCGATACCGACCTGCGGAAACGCTGCCGCGATTACGGCGCTGCCGCAGCCTGCAAATGTGAGCCAAAAGGTGCCGATCAGCTCGGCCGCGTATTTTTTCCCATTCATGATGCTCTCCGGTCGTAATCGGCGTCCCGGCTGAGTCGCCGCGGGAATTATGCGTCCGTGCTAGAATACCTGTCGAGACAGGGAACCTGCCCTATCCCCACCCGAGAAAATTCAGAAAAAACACGTTATTTTCCCGGCCCAGGAGGTTAAAATGACGGCGCCGCAAGGTGGACATTCACCATTTCATCTGGTACATCGGCGCCCTTGAGGTTAAGGGCATGGCCTTTGTCGGCCCTTCACTTTACCGAAATTCAAATCCGATCAATTGAAAAGAGGATGCCGCGTGCAGGTTCTCGTTCGCGATAATAATGTCGATCAGGCTCTCAAGGCGCTGAAGAAGAAGATGCAGCGCGAGGGTATTTTCCGCGAGATGAAGCTCCGCGGTCATTACGAGAAGCCCTCTGAGAAGAAGGCTCGCGAGAAAGCTGAAGCTGTGCGTCGCGCACGCAAGCTGGCTCGCAAGAAGCTGCAGCGCGAAGGCCTGCTGCCGATGAAGCCGAAGCCGGTGTTCGGCGCGGGTCCTGGCGCCGATCGTGGCGGCCGTCCCGGCGCTGGCGGCGCGGGCGCTCCGCGTCCGGCGCGCTAAGCGCACTTCATCCACCGAGTTTGATAACGCGGGCCAAAGCCCGCGTTATTTTTTTGCGCAATTGCTTTTTGCGCGAACTACTTCCTTGGCGCGCTGGTCTTGATCGGGTGCATTTTGCCCGATGTCGCGCTACCAATAGGTCATTGGTCGCTGCGTGAGATTGGCCCTGCATGGAATGTCCCGTCCGCGAGTCCCCGTCCCGCTTCGGCGCCCGCGGCCTTACCGCGATTGCCCTTGTCGTTGCGGGTCTGTGCAGCACCGGATGCTCATTCAACCTGTCGTCACTAACACCGGGTTCTGACAAGGACGAACCGAAGACGACGGCCCTGGCGCCCCCGTCGCCCGCGAATTCCGGCAAGACCAATCCGCAGGATGCGCAGATCCACGCTGCACGCGCGCAGGCGCTCGCACAGTCCGGAAAACCCGATGACGCGCTGCTGGCCTTGAACCAGGCAATCGACCTCGATCCACACAGTGCGCAGATCTTCTACCAACGCGGGCTGCTCTATCAGTCCGAGAAGAAATATGAATTCGCCATTGCGGATTTTACGTCAGCCAACGGCCTGACGCCGCAGCAGGCGGATCCCCTGCTTGGCCGCGCGCAATGCTATCTCGCGCTCGGCAAACACCAGGAAGCCGCAGCGGATCTCGACGAGGCTTCGCAGGTGGCACCGGGCAATGCCCAGGTCTGGCTGACCCGCGGCGCGACCTATGAGAAGCTTGGCGACAGGGCCAAGGCTGCAGATTCCTACAGCCGCGCGGTCGCGCTGCGCCCGAAGGACGATGCAGCGCGGAGCGGCCTCGCCCGCATGGGTGGACGCGCGGGCTAGCTAAAGCTGGCAGGAGTCAGGCTGATAGCAATACGGCGTCGCCCTGCATGCGCGAGAGCGGCGCGCGGAGAACCCGCCGTTTCCTTTACCGCTCGAACGGGCGCGGGATCACCGAATTGAACACCGACTTCGCCGCAGACAGCACGTCTTCGGCCACGTTGGTGCGCACCGAGCGCGGTTCGCCGACAGCATCCGCCTGTAGGTCCATCGGCTGCGGTGCTGGGATCTCGCCGGGCGGACGCATGCGCCGCGCTTCGGAACGCTCAGACTGCGGCGAAGGCATAGGATCGAACTTCTCGACGCTTGGCGTCGCCACCACGATCGGCGGAGGCAGCTGCTGCATCGACGGAGGGGAAACAGTCCGTGCGGCTTCCTGCACCCGCGGCGCCTCCGGCGCACGCGGAGTCTCAGGCGCACGTGCAGCTTCCTGGGGTCGCGGCTCGCTGCGGTTCAGGCGCTCGATGGCAGCACGGGCGAGATCGTTGGCATCGCGGCGTTCATCAGCGCTGGCATTCCCCGCCGGCGCGGTGCCCACGGTGGCAAGGACGGCCGTAGGCGCGGCCGGAGCCGGCGCGGGCTTGGCCGCTGCCTTCTCGCGCAATGCCGGCTGATGGCGGCGCGGCTCGGGCGTCGTAGTTGCCTCGGGTTTTTCGATGCTGGCCTTCTCGACCGCCGGCTTGTCGCCGGCCTTGGCCGGGGCCGATTCGGGCAGATTGGCGAGGTCGGCAGAATTCTCGGCGGGCTTGGCTGTCGCTGCCTTGGTGGCAGGCTTCGGCCCGGCAGGCGTCGATGCAACAGCCGCAGCGGGCCGATCCGGGCTCGCCTTCGGAATGATGTAGTGATTGACGATATAGGCACCCACGATCGTCGCCAAAATTGATGGCAAGATATCGATGGTGAATTTCGAGAGATACTTCTGCAGCATGGACCGGCCTCTTCCCCGACCTGCTTCATGCTGGGAATTTGAGGCTGATTCAGGGATCAATCGCGACGGATCGAAGGCAAAGTTCCAATCCGTCGCATTGAATTGTTTCAGGCGGTCCTCAGCCGGCTAGACACAACGAACCGGCAGCCGCTCGAGGCCGATAACGAAGGTTAAGCTTTCTTAACCTCGACCTCGAGAAACACGATCTCCTTGTCGGTTTCATTCAGAACGTCATGCTCGACGCCAGCCTTGCGGAAATAGGATTTTCCGGTCGTGATCGGCGCCTGCGAACGGGTGCCGTCCGGCGCAACGATGGTCATCACGCTCGTGGTGATCGGCACGATCACATAGTCCATCCCATGGGTGTGGTGACCAGTCGCCGCGCCAGGCGCGAGTCGCCATTCGGTGACGCGAACTTCGGGCGTGTCCTGCTGAACGTCGGACTGGGCAGCGAGCATCGTCTCATTCTCCAAAGTGGTCACGGCACAAACACCATGAAGATGAATACCGCAAACACCACCAAATGGACCAGCCCGAACAGGATGTTTGTGCGCCCGGTGCCAAAGGTTAGCATGCTCAGCACGAAGGTCATCACCAGCAGCACCATCTTCTGCGCACTGAGACCGAGCACCAGTTCCTTGTTTAACGCATAGGCCGCCACCGCAACCGCGGGGATCGTCAGTCCGATGGTGGCGAGCGATGAACCGAGTGCGAGGTTGATGCTCTTCTGCAGATCGTTGCCACGCGCGGCAGAAATGGCGGCGACGCTTTCCGGCAGTAAAATCAGCAGCGCCACAAGGATGCCGGCAAAGGCTTCCGGCGCGCCAATCCGTTCAATGCCGGCATCCACCACCAGCGAGAATTTCTTCGCCAACAGCACCACCGCCAGCAACGAGACCAGCAGCAAAATGGCGCTGACGGCCAGAAGACGGTTGGAAACATGCCCACCTGCGGCACCTTCGCCACTTCCGTCTGCGACGAAGTAATCCTGATGTCGGATGGTCTGTGTGTAGAGAAACACTGCATAGAGCATGATGGTGGCGACGCTGACAAAAGCGAGCTGTGCGTTCGAATAGAAAGGTCCCGGAGTGGTCAGGGTGTAATTCGGCAGGATGAGCGTGATCGTCGCCATCACAATCAGTACGCTGAGATAAATATTCGACCCCGTGACCTGAAAATCCTGCTCTCGGTAACGTAACCCTCCGACGAGGATGCAGATGCCAACCAACCCGTTGCAAACGATCATCACCACCGCGAAGACAGTATCGCGCGCCAGCGTCGGAACGGCCTTGTCACCCAGCATGATGGAGGCGATCAGCGCCACCTCGATGATGGTCACGGCCAGTGTCAGCAACAGCGTGCCGAACGGTTCGCCTATCTTGTGTGCGATGACTTCGGCATGATGCACAGCGGCGAACACCGTGCCGAACAGGATGACCAACAGAACAACCGCGAACACAATGCCAGCAGTCGTCTCCGTGAATCCGATCCCGAGCGAAGGAATCGACGTCGCGATAAAAAGCAGAACGGCCAACGTGGGGAAAATCCAGGACGATCTGGGCATGGGATGTGCTGACATCAAGCAAGTGTCCTGATTGAAAACGGGTTCGGCAGCAAGCGACACGCCGCCATTGCAGACCCACAAGAGCGATTGCGCG
This sequence comes from Tardiphaga sp. 813_E8_N1_3, assembly GCF_051811025.1. Taxonomy (NCBI): domain Bacteria; kingdom Pseudomonadati; phylum Pseudomonadota; class Alphaproteobacteria; order Hyphomicrobiales; family Nitrobacteraceae; genus Tardiphaga; species Tardiphaga sp. 813_E8_N1_3. Next base: position 592,622 of record NZ_JBPWQE010000001.1, on the reverse strand, counting down.
GCAGGGTCATGCCGTCTCGCCAAACTGCATATGATGCGTATAGTTGCGTATCACCTGAAGGTGAGTTTGCAAGAAACCAGGAGAGGAAGCGAGATGTTTTCACATGTCATGATCGGCACCAACGACCTCGAAGCCGCGAAGTCGTTTTATGACAAACTGCTCGGCACGCTGGGCGTCGCGCCCGGCGCGGTCGATCGCCACCGGGTATTCTGGCGGACCAAGACCGGTACTTTCTCGGTGTCGAAGCCGATCAATGGCGAGCCTGCTTGCGCTGCCAATGGCGGCACCATCGGCTTTCTCGCCAAATCGCAGGACGAAGCCGACGCTTGGCACGCCGCTGGCATCGCCAATGGCGCCACCACCTGCGAAGAGCCGCCCGGCATCCGCGAAGGTGGCGTGAAGCTCTATCTGGCCTATCTGCGCGACCCCGACGGCAACAAGCTGTGCGCGCTGTATCGCTTGCCGAAAGAGGATGCTGCGAGCTGACCCTTCAAACAAAAACGCCCGGCTTTTCAGCCGGGCGTTTAATGAAATCCATGCGGGCCAGTTACATCGCCTTGACGATGTTCTCGGTCACCTTCTTCGCGTCACCGAGCAGCATCATGGTGTTGTCGCGATAGAACAGCGGGTTGTCGATGCCGGCATAGCCGGAGGCCAGCGAGCGCTTGATGAACATCACGGTGCCGGCCTTCCACACCTGCAGCACCGGCATGCCGTAGATCGGCGAGGTCTTGTCGTCTTCCGCCGCCGGATTGGTGACGTCGTTGGCGCCGATCACGAAGGCGATGTCAGCCTGCGCGAATTCCGAATTGATGTCCTCGAGTTCGAACACCTCGTCATAAGGCACGTTGGCTTCCGCCAGCAGCACGTTCATGTGTCCGGGCATACGGCCTGCCACCGGATGAATGGCGTATTTCACCTCGACGCCTTCCTTCTTCAGCGTGTCGGCCATTTCGCGCAGCGCGTGCTGGGCCTGTGCCACCGCCATGCCGTAGCCGGGGACGATGATGACCTTCTGCGCGTTCTTCATGATGAAGGCCGCATCGTCAGCCGAGCCGAGCTTGGCGGGCTTCTGTTCGCCCGAGCCGCCACCGGCTGCAGCGGTCTCGCCGCCGAAGCCGCCGAGGATCACCGAGATGAAGGAGCGGTTCATCGCGTGGCACATGATGTAGGACAGGATCGCGCCCGACGAGCCGACCAGCGCGCCGGTGATGATCAGCGCCGAATTGCCCAGCGTGAAGCCGATGCCGGCAGCGGCCCAGCCAGAATAGGAGTTCAGCATCGAGATCACGACCGGCATGTCGGCGCCGCCGATCGGGATGATCAGCAGCGCGCCGAGCACCAGCGCGATGACGGTGATGAGCCAGAAGTCGACCGCACTGCCCGAACGGACCAGACCGAAGATGAAGAACACCAGCGCCAGGGCGAGCGCGATATTGATAATATGACGCGCCGGCAGGATGATCGGCGAGCCGCTCATGCGGCCGGAGAGCTTGGCGAACGCGATCACCGAGCCTGTAAAGGTCAGCGCACCGATGGCAACGCCGAGCGACATTTCGACCAGGCTGGCGCCGACGATCTTCTTGGTCACCGGATCGAGAATGCCGAAGGCTTCCGGCGCATAGAACGCGCCGGCGGCAACCAGCACCGCGGCCATGCCGACCAGCGAGTGAAACGCCGCGACCAGTTCGGGCATCGAGGTCATCGGCACGCGTTTGGCAATGACGGCACCGATGCCGCCACCGATGGCGATACCGAGGATCACCAGGACCCAGCCGAGCCCGTCGGCCGGCGGATGCGCGGCGAGCGTGGTGCCCACGGCGATGACCATGCCGGCCATGCCGAGGAAATTGCCCTGCCGGCTGGACGCCGGGCTGGACAGCCCGCGCAGCGACAGGATGAAGAGGATGCCCGCGACGAGATAGAGCAGTGCGGCGAGATTGGCGTTCATCGGGCTGCCCTTACTTCTTTTTCTTCTGGTACATCGCAAGCATGCGCTGCGTGACCAGGAAGCCGCCGAAAATATTGACGCATGCAAAAATCAGCGCGACGAAGCCGAAGCCGCGCGCCAAAGCGCCGCCACTGCCGACCATATTGACGCCGACCGCGAGCAGTGCGCCGACCACGATCACCGAAGAGATCGCGTTGGTCACCGACATCAGCGGCGTATGCAGTGCGGGCGTCACCGACCACACCACGAAATACCCGACGAACACCGCGAGCACGAAGATCGAGAGCTGAAAGACGAACGGGCTGACCAGCGAGGCATGATCCATGGCAGCGCTCCTTAAGCGGTCTTCGGCTGAAAGTTCGGATGAATGACGGCGCCGTCCTTGGTCAAAGCCGTTGCCTTGACCAGTTCGTCCTCCCAGTTCACCGCGAGCGCCTTGGTCTCTTTGTTGACCAACGTTTCGATGAACGAGAACAGATTGCGCGCATAGAGGCTCGACGCCGAGGCGGCGACGCGGCCGGCGACATTGGTATAACCAACGATCTTGATGCCGTTGACGTCAGCGACTTCGCCGGGCTTGGCACCTTCGACATTGCCGCCGCGTTCGACCGCGAGATCGACCAACACCGAACCGGGCTTCATGGACGCCACCATCTCGGCGGTGACCAGACGCGGTGCCGGACGACCCGGGATCAGCGCCGTGGTGATGATGATGTCCTGCTTCTTGATGTGCTCGGCGGTCAGCGCGGCCTGCTTGGCCTGATATTCCTTGGACATTTCCTTGGCGTAGCCGCCAGCGGTCTGCGCGTTCTTGAACTCGTCGTCTTCCACGGCGAGGAATTTCGCACCGAGGCTCTCGACCTGCTCTTTCGTGGCCGGGCGCACATCCGTCGCGGTGACCACGGCGCCGAGGCGGCGCGCGGTGGCGATCGCCTGCAGGCCGGCAACGCCGACGCCCATGACGAACACCTTGGCGGCCGGAATGGTGCCGGCCGCGGTCATCATCATCGGGAAGGCGCGGCCGAAGCTCTCGGCGGCCTCGATGACGGCGCGGTAGCCGGCGAGATTGGCTTGGCTCGACAGCACATCCATCACCTGCGCGCGGGTGATGCGCGGCATCAGCTCCATCGCGAAGGCCGACACGCCGGCATCGGCCATTGCCTTCAGTGCGGCGTCGTTGCCATAGGGGTCCATGATCGCGATCACCAGCGCACCGCGCTTGTAGCCAGCGAGTTCGGACGCCTCGGGACGCTTCACCTTGATGACGATGTCGGCGTCCTTCACCGCATCGGCGCTGATCGTGGCGCCGACAGCAGTGTATTCCGAGTCCGGCAGGCCAGACTTGATGCCGGCGCCAGGCTCAATTGCCACATCGACGCCGAGCGCCTTGAACTTCTTCACCGTGTCGGGCGATATCGCCACACGCGGTTCGGACGGATCGATTTCCTTGGCAACGGCAATCTTCATGGGGCCTCCGGCGGCGCAAGGCACGCGCGTGAGCAAATAGGACAAATAGGACAGGACGCCACCCGAGTCGGGCGGCGCAATCGGCGATAGATCAGGTGAGGAAGATACCCATCAGGGCCACGATGGCGACGACGCCGATGGTGCCCCACTTCACCAACACGAGAAAGCCCTCATAGGTCTGCTCATGCGCCGGATAGTCATTGCCATCGGCCGTGGTGTAAGCGACTTCGCTGTGATCGGACATCAGGGTCTCCCGCCTCGTATTTCGTATGTTGCCACGGAATTAGCGTAATTGATTAGGGAGAGCAACGGCTCGTGGCATACCACGGCGATCTTTGCATACCGCAGTGCATCAAGCCGGTGGATGATTTTCACTTGCCTAATTTTCCGCCGTATCGAATGAAGCAAGGGGGTCCCCTACCCCATCGCTTCCAGCTCATCGATCATCCCCGAGATGACCGAGAGGCCGCCATCCCAGAAAGCCGGGTCCTTGGCGTCGAGACCAAAGGGCTTCAGCAGTTCGGAATAGTGCTTGGTGCCACCGGCAGCGAGCATCGCGAGGTAGCGTTCCGCGAAACCTTCCTGGGCGTTCTCGTAGACAGCGTAGAGCGAGTTCACGAGACAATCGCCGAAGGCATAGGCATAGACGTAGAACGGCGAGTGGATGAAGTGCGGGATGTACATCCAGAAGTTCTCGTAACCCGGCTTGATCTCGATCGCGGGCCCGAGGCTTTCGGTCTGCACGCTGAGCCAAAGTTCGCCGAGCCGTTGCGCGGTGAGTTCGCCGTGGCGACGCTCGGTGTGAACAGCGCGTTCGAATGAATAGAACGCGATCTGCCGCACCACCGTGTTGATCATGTCCTCGACCTTGCCCGCGAGCAATGCCTGGCGCTGCTTGGCGCTCCTGGTCTGCGACAGCAGCCGCTTGAAGGTCAGCATTTCACCGAACACGCTGGCGGTTTCGGCCAGCGTCAGCGGCGTCGGCGCCATCAGCGCGCCATTGCGGGCAGCGAGCACCTGATGCACGCCATGGCCGAGTTCATGGGCGAGCGTCATCACATCGCGCGGCTTGCCCTGATAATTCATCAGCACATAGGGATGCGCCGACGGCGTGGTCGGATGCGAGAAGGCGCCGGGCGCCTTGCCCGGCCGCACCGGCGCATCGATCCATCGATCGGTGAAGAAGCGCTTGGCGATATTGGCCATATCGGGTGAAAACGCGCCATAGGCGGTCAGCACCATGTCCTGCGCGTCCGACCATGGAATCGTGCCGGTCGGTGCGAATGGCAGCGGCGCGTTGCGGTCCCAATGGGCGAGCTTCTTCTTGCCGAACCAGCGCGCCTTCAATTGATAATAGCGATGCGACAGCCGCGGATAGGCTGCGCGCACCGACGACACCAGTGCATCGACCACTTCGCGCTCGACGCGATTGTTGAGATGGCGGGAATCCGCAATGTCCTGGAAACCGCGCCAACGATCAGAGATTTCCTTGTCCTTGGCCAGCGTGTTGGTAATCAGCGCGAAGGTGCGCTCATTGGCCTTGAAGGTTTTCGCCAGCGCTTGCCCGGCCGCCTTGCGTTTGGCCGGCGCGCGGTCCTGCAGCATGGTCAAGGTCGGCTCGATCGCCAGTTCCTTGCCGCCGAGCCTGAAGCGAAGCCCCGCGATGGTCTGGTCGAACAGGCGGTTGAAGGCGCCATAACCGGTCTGTGACTTTTCGTGAAACAGTTGCTCGACGCGGTCTTCGAGCTGATAAGGCTTGTCCTTGCGGCTGTCTTCGATCCACGGCCGGTAGTGGCCAAGTTCGGGCGTCTGCATCGCCTGCTCGATCACAGCGTCATCGATACGGTTGAGCTCGAGACTGAAGAACAGCAGATGCACCGACGCTGCAGTGATGCGCTCGGAGACGTCACCGTAGAATTTCGAAATCGCGGGATCGACGCTATCGCCGGCATGGACGAGGCCGGCATAGGAGCCAAGCCGGCCAGCGAGATCGTCGATCGCCTCATAACGGCGAACAGCTTCCGCGAGCCACACACCGCCGCCCGGCCGGGCTGTCTCTTCCGCGAGCTTGCCCTTATAATCCGCTTCGAAGGCCGCGCATTCGGCGTCGATCCTATCGAGATCCCCGGCAATCTCCGGTGCGTCGATCGCCGTGTAGAGATCCGCAAGATTCCATTCCGGCAGCTTTCCCCCCGGCGATTTGGCCGATGATTTCGACGCCACCTTGCTCACCGCTTTTTTGACCGGAGCGGATTTGCGCGAAACAGTCTGGCTGGAAGCGATCTTTCGAGAAGGCTTGGCGGTCCGGGCAGTCGCAGATTTCGTCATGAATACTTTCGGTTGGATGCAGCCGTCACACGAAAGCAGCGAGCTGCGGAGCGAAATGGACAAGCAGTTCTTCGCCCTCGATCATCAAGGGTTCGATCTCGTCATGAAGCATATGGCGAATCGTACACCACACCATGACAATCCGTGCGACAAGCCACCATCGCGTCCCGCGCAGCGCAGTGCGGGCATGCGCCGCCACCAGCGGCAGGCTGCGATGCTCGAACAACAGGCGCCCGGTGCCGTCTTCGAGAATGTATCGGCCACCCACGCGCGAGACGCACAATTCGCAGCCCTGCTCCGGCTGCGGTCCCAGCAGATAGAGCTGCGCATCACCGTTCTCGGTGATGCCGGTCTCCCATTCGCGGCCGCGATGCCCGAGATTGATCGTGTCGGCAAGCGTGGCGAGCTCGGTCTCGCTCCACGCGCCCACCAGCGGTTTACGCTGAAATGCGATGATGTTCATTTGGGTGCTCCAAACAACAGCCGGTGCAATTCCGGCTCGTAATAGACCAGCAAATGTTTTGCGAAGGCGGCCGGCTCCAGACCGAGCTGAATGGCCCATGCTTCCATCGTTTCGGTGGGCACCCGACTGAAGCCGTTCTCAACCTGCGAGATGAACGTGTAATATTTGAGACCGAGTTTTGCGGCGAGATCGACCTGCGATAACCCGGCTTCCGCACGTCGCGCTTTTAGCCAATCCCCAGCCTGTTTTCGCAACTGCCGCGCTTCCGGCAAGGCTTTGCCGCGCTGCACTCCAGCGAAATCCTCTTGATTTTCGCCACGTTTCATGATTACGAAACTATCCAGTATGAATTAAAGATCTGACGACTTCCTGTAGCACGACTATCGAGCTGCAAGAACGTTGCGGACGGGATGAAACGATACCCGGCAGAACAACAATGGCCTTTACGGATCGCAACAGCATCGGGTGCAAGTATGCGCCTCCTGCCCCTCACCGGGTCAAGGAGCTGTTTGCCGCAAGCCTTCTGCTGGCGCTGACCGCGGCACTGGCCTTGCGCGCATTTGTCTCGCTCGACGCGCTGGCGCCGATGGTCGCCACCCTGCTATTCGCACTTGCAGCATTGATGGCCGGTGGCGCGCTGATTCCGCGGAACTTCGCGCGGCGCGCGACCTGGTTCGATGTCGCCGGCGTCCTGACCTTCATCGGGGTCGGAATCAGCATCTTCATTGAGCCCGACCAGATGGTTCGGCTCGTCACCCTTACGGATCAACCCGAGTAACGGATCGGATCAACCGCGGGATCAAACCCGCATGTTTGCAAGCACGACTTTTAACAAGCACGTCCTGGCCCGGGCCCCTCTGGCAGTTCACCCGAACTGTGATGTCGGACTGGACGTTCATACGGAGTGGCCCACATGACAGACTTCTTCACCGCTGAAGCTATGACTGCACTTTTCCAGGTCGTGATGATCGATCTGGTTCTCGCCGGCGACAACGCCATTGTAATCGGCCTTGCGGCCGCCGGCCTTCCCAAGGAACAGCGCGGCAAGGCCATCCTGATCGGCATCGTCGCTGCCACCATCCTGCGTATCGGTTTCGCCAGCATTACCGTTCAACTATTGCAGATCATCGGCCTGCTTCTGGCCGGCGGCATCCTCTTGCTGTGGGTGTGCTGGAAGATGTGGCGCGAATTGCGCGCCGGGCATGAGCACGATCTTGACGAGCTCGAAAAGCTCAACGCCGACGGCACCGCCAACGGCCCGCGCAAGACGCTCGGCCAGGCGATCTGGCAGATCACTGTCGCCGACGTCTCCATGTCCCTGGACAACGTCCTCGCGGTCGCCGGTGCTGCGCGTGAACACCCGAGCATCCTGATCTTCGGCCTGGTGCTGTCGATCGCGCTGATGGGTCTCGCCGCCTCCTTCATCGCCAAGCTGCTGCAGAAGCACCGCTGGATCGCCTATGTCGGCCTCGCCATCATTCTCTATGTAGCGGGTGACATGATCTATCGCGGTGCCCGCGAAGTCTGGCCCTATGCGACGGCTTACCTCGCCCCGGTGTTATGAAAGCATTAAGGCTTTGATCGCCATGGTGGCTCAAATCGGGACATACCCGCTCTGGAGTTGCCATGGCCGAACGAATCCTCATCGCCGATGACGACGCCGTCCAGCGCCGCCTCCTCGAAAACATGGTGCAACGCTGCGGCTATGAGGCCATCACGGTCGATAGCGGCGACGCTGCCATGGCTCGGCTGATTGATCCCGAAGCGGCCGCCATCGACGCGCTGATCCTCGACCTGATGATGCCCGGCCTCGACGGCATGGGCGTGCTCGACAAGATCCGCGATAGCGGCCTCAGTATCCCCGTCATCGTCCAGACCGCCCATGGCGGTATCGAGAATGTTGTGTCCGCCATGCGCGCCGGCGCGCATGATTTCGTCGTCAAACCTGTCGGCGTCGAACGTCTGCAGGTGAGCCTGCGCAATGCGCTCAATACCAGTGCGTTGAAAGGCGAATTACAGCGCATCAGGCACAGCCGCGAAGGCAAGCTCACTTTTGCCGACATCGTCACCCGCAACGCCGGCATGGACGCCGTGCTGCACACCGCACGCAAGGCGGCAACCTCCACGATCCCCGTGCTGATCGAAGGCGAGTCCGGCGTCGGCAAGGAATTGATCGCACGCGCCATCCACGGCTCAGGTGAGCGCCGCAGCAAACCATTCGTCGCCGTGAACTGCGGCGCCATTCCCGACAACCTCGTGGAGTCGATCCTGTTCGGCCACGAGAAGGGCGCCTTTACCGGCGCCACCGACCGGCATCTCGGCAAGTTTGTCGAGGCTCACGGCGGCACGCTGTTTCTCGACGAAGTCGGCGAGCTGCCGCTATCGGCACAAGTGAAGCTGCTGCGCGCGCTTCAGGAAGGTTCGGTCGAGGCCGTGGGCGGGCGCAAGCCGGTCAAGGTCGATGTCCGCATTATCTCGGCCACCAACCGCAAGCTGCTCGATCTCGTCAAAGCCGGGCAATTCCGCGAAGACCTGTTCTATCGCCTGCATGTGTTGCCGCTCACGGTGCCGCCGCTCCGGGCGCGCCGCGAGGACATTCCGTATCTGCTGCGACATTTCCTGGCGCGCTTCTGCGCCGAGGAGAACAAACCGATTACCAGCATCGCCGGCGACGCTATGACGATGCTCACGCAACTCGACTGGCCGGGCAATATCCGGCAGCTGGAAAACGCCGTCTACCGCGCCGTGGTGATGAGCGAAGGCGATCAACTCGGGCTGGCCGACTTCCCGCAAACGACCGCGCACGCCCCATCGATCGTGGCATCGGCGGTCGCGCCGCTGATTGTAGACCCCGTCTTCCACACGATGGCCCCGACCATGGTACCGGGCATCGACGCAGCCCCGATATCGCTCGCCGCTGGAAGCCTGTCCATGCTGACAGCCGAGAACGAGGTAAGGGCACTGGAAGAGCTCGAATCCGAGATCATCCGCTTTGCCATCGCGCACTATCGCGGCCAGATGTCGGAAGTCGCACGGCGCCTCAAAATCGGCCGGTCGACGCTCTACCGCAAGCTCGATGAGGCAGCGGAGAAAGATTCATCGATTGCGGATTCCGCACCGTCGAACTGAACTTCTCGCCTCCCACGCGATTGAACATGTTGTTGCGATCGCTATGGAACTTGAACCGTTGCGGTCTGGTGACACATAAAGTCAAAAGCATCGGTGAAACCTCGGTATGCGTTGCAAACCGGGGAGGTTGAGGTCAGTTTGTTGTGACTTGTCCGACAAGCGCTAGCGCTTGTGCCGGGCGCGTGTATCGTCTGCACAGAAAGAGCTCTGAATCGCCGTCATCGCGTGACGGCTAGGGAGCAAGCAGGCAAACAACGCGACTGCTTCAGCCGAAGCTGGTGACGTCAGACTAGAACTGTTCCATGTCGGAGCAGCTCACCTAATGAGGTGCGAGAATGCGAGACTATTCCAAGGGCCGTTCCGGATTCGACCACGTGCTGATGGCCGTGGCCGCAACATTCCTGACGGTCTCCGCTGGCGCCGCTGCTGCTGCCCAGAGCGCATCGCCCCGCGACAGTGTCTCCGAACTCGCCATCGATGCGGCGGTGCCGCGCCCGGAACCCGCCAACGTAGCCCCGCCGACCGCCGCCGACTTCAAGGCCGATGTACCGAAGGCCGAGACCACTGCGTCCGTGCCGGACGCAACCCGGGCGTCCGAGAAGACCATCGGATCGACCTCGACCGATACGCCAAAGGCAACCGAGGCTGCGCAAGCGCCTGCGGATGTGAAGCCGAGCGAGGCTGTAACCGCGCCCGCCGCTGCGACGCCGCCGGCCGCGACTGCCGTCGCACCTCCTGCGCCCGCAGCCGAGTCCCCGAAGGACGTCGCCAAGGACATCGCCAAGCCCGCGACCACCGTTGCGTCCAGCGATCAGCCGGTCGCCGAGAAACTGCGCGATATGTTCGGCGCCAAGTCCACTCGCTATTTCGACCGCAAGGGCGAGCGCGCGGCGGTCGAAAAGTTCTACACCGCACGTGACTTCGCACCGATCTGGACCCAAGGCGGCGCAACGACCCCTGCCGCCAAGGGCGTCATTGCGCGCCTCAAGGACGCCGCTTCTGACGGCCTCGACGCTGCCGATTATCCGGTGCCGGATTTCACCGCGGCGAATACGCCCGATGCGCTCGCCGAGGCGGAGCTGAAGCTCACCGCCAGCATGCTCGACTATGCCCGCCAGGCACAGAGCGGCCGCATGCACTGGTCGCAGGTGACTGGCGACATCATGTATCCGGAGCATCCGACCGATCCGGCGGAAGTGCTCGCCAATATCTCGACGGCGAAGAACGCTTCGGCAGCCCTCGACGCCTACAACCCGCCGCACAAGGGCTATCAGGAACTGAAGAAGAAGCTTGCTGAACTGCGCGGCGAAACCGCAGCGCCGATGCAGCCGATTGGCGAAGGCCCGGCACTGAAGTTCACCAAGGCAACCAAGAAGAACGCGAATCCCGCGGTGATGGACGACTCGCGCGTGCCGCTGCTGCGCGCGCGCCTCAATATCGAGAATCCTGCCGACACGAAATACGACGCTGCTGTTGCTGACGCAGTTCGCAAGTATCAGGCGAGCAACGATCTGAAGGCCACCGGCGTGCTGGACGAGGCCACCGTGCGCGCGATGAATTCGCCGAAGCGCGATCGCCACATCGATACGGTGCTGGTCAACATGGAGCGTTGGCGCTGGCTCCCGCGCCAGCTCGGCGCGTCTGCGATCGGCAACGCCTATGTGATGCTGAACATCCCTGACTATACGCTGAAGGTGATGCAGAACGGCGCGCAGGTCTGGACCACACGCGTCGTCGTCGGCAAGCCGGGCAATCACGCCACACCGCTGATGACCGAGACGATGAAGTACATCACGGTCAACCCGACCTGGAACGTGCCGCCGTCGATCATCTACAACGAATACCTGCCCGCCCTGCAGCAGGACCCGACGGTGCTTGACCGCATGGGCCTCAAGCTGACGCGCAATTCCGACGGCAGCATCCACATTGCGCAGCCGCCCGGCGAAGCCAATGCGCTGGGCCGCATCCGCTTCAACTTCCCGAACAAGTTCCTCGTCTATCAGCACGACACACCGGACAAGAACTTGTTCGGTCGCGACGAGCGCGCCTTCAGCCACGGCTGCATGCGCGTGCAGAATCCGGATCAGTATGCCGCGACGCTGCTGAACATCACGATGCCGAACGAGCACTACACGCCGGAGAAGGTTCGCGGCATGTATGGCCGCAGCGAGATCGACCTGAAATTCCCCACGCCGATCCCGGTGAACATCACTTACCAGACAGCCTTCGTCGATGACGCCGGCAAGCTGCAGCTGCGCAAGGATATCTACGGACGTGACACGCAGATGATGCAGTTGCTCCGCGGCGGCAAGAACAAGGATCTGGAGCAGATGGTCGCCCGCGCCCAGCCGAGCTATTCGCGCCCGCGCGCGGATATCCCGCAGGGCGTGGCCTTCAACGACAACGGCTCGCGCATGGCCAGCAATGGCGGCCTGTCCTTCTTCGAGCGCCTGTTCGGCGGCGGTGCGCCGACACCACAACCGGTTGCACCCGGCCAAAGGCCGCGCCGTACGGTAACCCGCTAAACTGCGACTTCGGCACCAAGATTCTGAAGACTTATCAAGGGCTTCACCTTCCGGTGGAGCCCTTTTTACGTTTCGCTCTTTATCCAGATTAACCATCGTCCATCTGGAACCCGGCAGCGGGCTATTTTTCGCCATACTCAATGGGTTAAGTTTAATGGCTGGCTGAAAAGCCCGCTTGGGGGGATGGGTTGTAAATCTCGGTTAACCCTCCCGTTTTAAGAGTACGTTCACTCTCTGTCGCCGCATGGGGTAGCGAGAGAGTTGTCGACTTGGGTGGGTTCATACGTGCTGAGCGGTTTCGCACGCAAAACGAGATTGCGAACATCGCGCGCTGGCTTTCATGCCGGCCTCGCGTCAGTTCTGCTGATGGCAGGCGCCAGCTCCGTCCATAACGCCACCGCTCTCGACGAAACCCGCACCCTCTCTTTCCACCACACTCATTCCGGCGAAGATCTGACCGTCACGTTCAAGCGTAATGGCCGCTATGACGACGACGGGATGAAGAAGATCAACTATTTCTTGCGCGACTGGCGCAGCCAGGACCAGACCAATATGGATCGTCGCCTGTTCGACATCCTCTGGGAGGTCTATCGCGACGTCGACGCCAAGGCGCCGATCCAGATCATCTCCGCCTATCGCTCTCCCGCCACCAACGCCATGCTCCGCCGCCGCTCGTCCGGCGTCGCTCGCGCCAGCCAGCATATGCTCGGCCACGCGATGGACTTCTTCATTCCCGGCGTGGCGCTGGAAAAGATCCGCTTTGCCGGTTTGCGCCTGCAGCGCGGCGGCGTCGGCTTCTATCCGACCTCCGGCTCGCCTTTCGTGCATCTCGACACCGGCAGCATCCGTCACTGGCCGCGCATGACGCATGACCAGCTGGCGCGCGTATTCCCCGACGGCCGCACCGTGCATCTCCCCACCGACGGCCGTCCATTGGCTGGCTATCAGCTGGCGATGGCTGAGATCGAGAAGCGCGGCGACGGTGACAGCGCCGCTTTTGCCAAGAGCAAGCCGGGCCTGCTCGCCTCGCTGTTCCGTGGCGGCAAGTCGAATGACGACGACGACGAGAGCGCAGCAGCCGCGATCGCGCCCGCCAAGCCGTCGCCTGTCGGCATGATGGCCGCTGCGATGCCCGCGAAACCGGTCGATACGAAGCAGGCCGAAACGAAGCAGGCTGAAACGAAGTCTTCGGACCCCGTCCCGATGCCCCGCTCCAAGCCGGCCGCAGCCGCGACCTACCAACTTGCATCGGCTGACACCGAGACCGTTCCGGTACCGCGCCCGAAGGCACCGATTCCGGCGCCCGCAGCCAAGGCCGACAACCGGCCGCAGACGCCGGCCGATATCATCAATACCCGCGGCTTCTGGGACGATATGCCGGCGCCGAAACAGGCCACGCCGCAGCAGGTCGCCGCAATCACCGCGCGCCAGGCCTTGGCCAATGTGGTCGATCCGGCCGCGAGCGAGTCCAGCTTCGCCAAGGCGATGGCCTATGCGCCGCCAGCGAACTCCCCGGTCGACCGCGCCAATGTCGTCGCCGCCAGTGCGCCGATCCCGCGCAGCATACGTCCGGCCTCCGTAGCCAAGAACCCGATGGCGGTGAATAACATCACCACCGTTGTCGCGAAGGGCGCTCAGGGCCAGAGCAGCACCATTGCTGTCGCGACCCGCCTCACCGCAGCTGCCATTCCCGACAACCATGTCTGGATGCGCGCGATGATCCTGGCGCCGAGCGCGACCACGTCGATGTCAGCATCGGTGATGGGCGACGGTGACATGACGATCCTGCGCGCGCACTTCGTCAAGCCGCAGGCGGTGGTGGCGATGACTTTCTCGGATGATCCGCAGCTCGGTCTGGTCTGTGAGCGCTTCACCGGCTCGGCAACGGCCTCGCTTGCGACGACTGCATTTGTGATGCGCACGGCGTCGCTGCGCTAAGAGCCCGAATTTCTCAGGCTATAGTGGTGTCATGGCCGGGCTTGACCCGGCCATCCATCATTATTTCTGTGGCTAGATGGATACGCGGGTCAAGCCCGCGTATGACACCTGAGTGTTTGGCTGAGTATTGGCGCGCTAAGCGCCTTACAGCATTCCGAGAGCCTGCAGATAGGTCTCCAGGATCGTCTCCTGCTCGGCACGCTCGTTGGCGTCTTGCTTGCGCATGCGGATGATGGTGCGCAGCGCCTTCACGTCGTAGCCGTTGCCCTTGGCTTCGCCATAGACGTCCTTGATGTCGTCGGAGATCGTCTTCTTTTCTTCTTCAAGGCGCTCGATACGCTCGACGATAGCCTTGAGCTGATCCTTGGCGAAAGAATGTGTCGCCTGATCGTCCAGCACGGACGCAGCAGAGGTGGCCATCGAAAACTCCTGGTGAACTGATGTTGCTTTAAGCGGATATGGGGTGGGTTTGAGTGCGCAGCGTTATGCGCGCATTAATCTTAAGGAAATGACACTCAAGACCAAGGCGCCTTGCGTCAAGGCGCCTTCGCGGTCATCCACAGCGCCCCCACAGCTTTGATTTCATGCCTCAAAAAGACGAGAAATCGTCAGTGCCCGCCGTGCGCTTTCTTCATGGCCTCAATTTGTTCGGGTTTGGCCTCGGCCTGATGCAGCGATTTCCAGGTCTCGTAAGGCATCCCGTAAACCGCTTCGCGGCTCTCATCCTTGGTCATCGCCACGCCCTTGGCGTCGGCAGCATCCTTCAGCCAGTTTGACAGGCAGTTCCGGCAGAAGCCGGCCAGATTCATCAGGTCGATATTCTGCACATCGGTGCGATCGCGCAAATGGTCAACCAGCCGGCGAAAGGCGGCAGCCTCGAGTTCGGTCTGGGTCTTGTCGTCAATCGCCATGAATGGTCTCGCTGTTGCACCCGATACCGGCCTGTCGTCTTCATGTAACATGGGCGCTGTCACAGATTTTGCCATATCACAACGCAAACCGCATGGCGGGGCAGAATTGGTTCCGTGACCGTTGACAGGCCCGCCGGGTCACGCGAAATCGTCAATGAATTGAGATAGCTTCGCCGCATGATCGCACCAGATTCCCGTCACCGCCCTTTTCGACGCGTCCCCTTCGCCGGCCTGTTGCCGGTGTTGGCGCTGGCTCTGTCGTGCCTGTGGACGAGCCCTGCGGCGGCTGATTTCCGGCTGTGCAACAACACCTCGAGCCGGGTCGGGATCGCGCTGGGCTACAAGGATGCCGAAGGCTGGACCACCGAGGGCTGGTGGAACGTCTCGTCGCGCGCCTGCGAGACCTTGCTGCGCGGAACCCTGGTTGCGCGGTATTATTATATCTACGCACTCGATTACGACCGGGGTGGTGAGTGGTCGGGTCAGGCCTTCATGTGCTCTCGCGACAAGGAATTCACTATCAAGGGCACCGAAAACTGCCTCGCGCGCGGCTTCGACCGGACCGGCTTTTTTGAGGTCGACACCGGCGAGCAGCGGGCCTGGACGGTGCAACTGACCGAAACCAACGAACAACCGCCGAAGCTGCCGGGCATTCCGGGGCCGACCGGACCACCACCAGGTGCGCCCGGTGCGGGCTTCCCCAACCTGCCCAACACGCCAGGTGGCGCGCCCCCGGGTGGGTCAACGACCCTGCCGCCATCAGTACCGCCGGGAGGCAAACAATGAGACGCCAACGCCGCATCAAGATTCTGGCCACGCTCGGCCCCGCCTCCTCGGACAGCGCGATGATCCGCAAGCTGTTCGAGGCCGGCGCCGACGTGTTCCGCATCAATATGAGCCACACGCCACATGACAAGATGCGCGAGCTGGTGAAGACCATCCGCAATGTCGAGAGCAGCTACGGCCGCCCGATCGGCATTCTGGTCGATCTGCAGGGCCCGAAGTTGCGCGTCGGCGCCTTTGCCGAAGGCGGTGTGCAGCTCAAGAACGGCGAGAGCTTCGTGCTGGATTCCGATCCTGCCCCCGGCGACGCCACCCGCGTGCACCTGCCGCATCCGGAAATTCTCGCTGCGCTTCGCCCGGGCCATGCGCTGCTGATCGACGACGGCAAGCTGCGGCTGATTGCCGAGGAGACATCGAACGACCGCGCGGTGACGCGC
This sequence comes from Tardiphaga sp. 813_E8_N1_3, assembly GCF_051811025.1. NCBI lineage: Bacteria > Pseudomonadati > Pseudomonadota > Alphaproteobacteria > Hyphomicrobiales > Nitrobacteraceae > Tardiphaga > Tardiphaga sp. 813_E8_N1_3. Next base: position 576,690 of record NZ_JBPWQE010000001.1, on the reverse strand, counting down.
GTGGTGGTCGGCGGCCGCATCTCCGACCGCAAGGGCGTAAGCCTGCCCGATACAGACCTGCCGGTGTCGGCAATGACGCCGAAGGACCGCCTGGATCTGGAAGCCGCACTCGAGACCGGCATCGACTGGATAGCCCTGTCCTTCGTGCAGCGCGCCGAAGACGTTCATGAAGCCAAGCGGCTGGTGCGCGGCCGCGCATCCATCATGTCGAAGATCGAGAAGCCGCAGGCGATCGACCGTCTCGATTCCATTCTGGAAGCGTCCGACGCGCTGATGGTGGCGCGCGGCGATCTCGGCGTCGAATTGCCGCTGGAACGGGTACCAAGTCTACAAAAGCGCATGACGCGCATGGCGCGCCGCGCCGGCAAACCCGTCGTCGTCGCTACGCAGATGCTGGAATCGATGATCCAGAGCCCGGTACCGACTCGTGCCGAAGTCTCCGACGTCGCGACGGCCATCTATGAAGGCGCGGACGCCGTCATGTTGTCGGCCGAATCCGCCGCCGGCAAATTCCCGGTCGAAGCCGTCGCGACGATGAACCGCATCGGCGAGGAAGTAGAGCGCGATCCGACTTATCGCTCTGTGCTGATGGCCCAGCGCCCCGAGCCCGAGCCGACCGCCGGTGACGCCATTGCGGACGCCGCACGACAGATCGCCGAAACGCTGGATCTGTCTGCGATCATTTGCTGGACCAGCTCAGGATCCACCGCCGTCCGCGTCGCCCGTGAACGTCCGAAGCCGCCGGTGGTAGCGATCACGCCGAACCTCGCCGCCGGTCGCAAGCTGTCGGTCGTGTGGGGCGTACACTGCGTGGTGGCGGAGGATGCGAAGGACCTCGACGACATGGTCGATCGCGCCGCACGCATCGCCTTCCGTGACGGCTTCGCCAAAGCCGGCCAGCGGGTCATCATTGTCGCTGGCGTGCCGCTCGGCACACCAGGTGCGACCAATATGGTTCGCATCGCTTATGTCGGGCCAAACGACGCAGATATGTAGTTCACCGATACAATCTCTCCCCACGATGGCGGGGAGAGATTGTGTCCGCCGCCTGAGGCCTAACCCACCAGCGTCGCGTCGAGCGTGATTTCCGCGTTCAACACCTTCGACACCGGACAGCCGGCCTTTGCCATCGCGGTGAGTTCGTCGAACTTCGCCTTGTCGGCGCTGGGAATAGAGGCCGAGAGCGTGAGGTGCACTTTGGTAATGGCGAAGCCGTCACCCTGCTTCTCCAGCGTCACATCGGCCTTGGTTTCCATATTGTCGGCTTTGAACCCTGCTTCGCCAAGGATCAGCGACAGCGCCATGGTGAAGCAGGCGGCATGGGCCGCGCCGATCAGCTCTTCAGGATTAGAGCCAGGCTTACCTTCGAAGCGGCTAGCGAAACCATACGGATAGTCGCTGAGTGCGCCGCTCTTGGTGGAAATCGATCCCTTGCCGTCCTTGATGCCACCTTGCCATTTGGCCGAACCGAAAGTCGTGGTCATGCAATTCTCCTCAATTTGGTTTGAAGCCGATCGAACGGGAGGTTAGCGCAAGGCGGCCTTCGGTTTTGTGTCAGCGGCCGAGATCATGCCCTCGATCTCCCCCATGATAAGATCAGGTGCAGCATTTTGCACCATATGACCAACATTCGGCAGCACGATTAGTTTGGCGCCCGGCACAGTTTTCGCAAAATGACGCGAATGAAGCTCGGGCGATACGATGGTGTCGGCCGAGCCCACAATGACGACGGTCGGCACGTCGATCTCAGCATAGCGCGATGCCTGCGCCACGACGGCGGATTTCAACGTTACGAGATCCGAGGCATTGGCGAGGAAGTTGCGCGGCCGCAGCACCAATTGCGTCGCGGTCTGCGCGATATAGCCTTCGGGCATAACCTGCGGCGCAAACACTGCGCGTCCGCCCATGTCCGTCAGGAAATAGCCGAGCGGCAGCGTGATCGTATAGGCCAGCAGCTTCCCGATCACCGGCGTGGTGACGACCTTGTTATAGATGCCAACGCCACCAGGCCAGGGATGAGTGACACCCGCCAGCATGACCAATCCTGCGACACGCTGCGGATAGTCCAGCGCCATCAGCGCGCCCAATGCGCCGGCAAGCGAATGCACCACGACGACCGCTTGATCAACACCGAGTTTTTCGAGCGCTTCGTCGATCATCCTCGCCTGCATCGCAGGAGAAGAGTTCGATACATCGTCACGCAAGCTCCAGCCAAAGCCGGGACGGTCAATCAGGATGACACGGTGTTTTTCTGCCAGCATATTGCCGAGCGGCAGCCGCATGGTCTCCATGCTCGACGTGGCGCCATGGATGAGGACAATCGGCGGGCCGGATGCATCGCGTGGTCCGATCTGCATCACATGCATACGGCCACCCGTAACATCGACAAGCTTAGCCGCTGGCGGGTATTTCCGCTCGAATATGCGCACGCCGACCTGCGTGGCCACGGCCAGCACGCATAACGCGATCACCACAGTGACTGAGATCATCGCCAATATCCGGGGAATTTTGTGCACGATCCAGCTACGCGACGGTACCCTGAGGGTTTCGCGCCGCGCGCCACTTACGCGCTGACGCCAAGACGACCAATGCCCGGCAGTTTGATCGCGGGCCGGCGGATGTCGAGGCCGAAGACGGCACCGAGCAGATTGAGCTCGACCCCTTCGACCCAGCCTGCGGTGACACCGAGATAGCCGCCCAGTGTGGCGCGCACACCGGTGCCGGAGGGTGTCCAGCCAAAGGCATTGCCGGCATAGGGAAAATCCTTGCCGATGGCGGTGGGCGGCAATGCCACCTGCAATTCGGGCACAGCGGCCAGAACGGCTGCGACAAAGGTGTTGGAGTTCGGCCCCGGCCAGGCCCGATAGTCGCCGTAAGAGCGCCAAGAGTAGCCGGCGATCGCCGTCTGGATCTTCGGGATCATTGCCGTGGCCGCGTCACCATCGGCAGATGCGATGGCGGCCGGCACGTCACCGAACCAGCGGCCGTCAGCGGCAAAACCATTCAGACGGATCGGCTCGCCCCACGCCGTATAATCGTAGCGGGTATAGCGCAACGCGCCCTTTTCCTTGAATACGATCCAGCTATGGACCGCAAAGATACCGCGCCAGCGCACGGTCCGCGCCGCGAAGACTCGCACCAGCGCCTCGGGATGCACGGCGGGCGGTGGCAGCAGGCCAGCACTGGAACGATCCGCGCTCTGCCAATCTACCGAGCGATCACCCATCCAGTATCTGGCGGCCGATACACCGATGGGAACGAGGAGCAGCGCGAGCAGCACAATCACAAATTTTCTCACCGAGGAAAGACCCGTGGGGGGATGCAATGTTGTGGATATGGGGGCGTTTTGCAGCTTTGCTACGGCGGTCGCGACGAATGGTTCTTCCAGAACTGTCCACGCTATCCACAGGAACGCATTTGTTCCCGCCCGGTTATCGCCATGATCAGGCGGCGGACTGACGCCATGATCTGAACTGGAGATAGTTCCATGACGTCCCGCCCCACTGATACTTTGATCGACGAAATCATTTCTACCTGCAACGGCGACTTGCGCGGCGCGCTCAAGGCTTTGCTGATGGTCAACGAGCAATTGGAAGCAGAGTTGCAGCAACTCTATGCCGCTTCACCCCAGTTCGGTGCTATCCGGCCCGGCAATAACGTCCTGCACTAGATCGACGGACGCACCTGTTCTGGATCGTCCTTGTCTTACGGCTCTTCCTTGTCGTTCACTTTCGGGCCGCATCGTCGAAAAGCAGCTAAAGTGCTAGCCGGCGCGGCGCTGCGCTGACTTGCTCTGCCGGGTATCTGCGTCATTGCCCTCTGCAGCTTCAGCGGTCGGCGGAGGCAACTGCATCAGGACGGTCTGTCCGGGTGACGCGATCTCGATACCTTCTTCTTGGAAGCAGATTTTCATGCGGCGATTGAATTCGCGCTGCACCGCCCAGCGGCCGGAATCGGTACAGCGGATCTGGCCGACGATCGTCGCCATCGAACCATCGACCTTGTCGACGCCCCACAATTCCAGGTCGCTGCGGATCAGCGGCTTGAAAGCTGCCTCATTGCGCATCTGCTCGACGATGTCCTTCAGCAACTGGCCGGCGCGGTCGGTATCTTCCTTGTAAGCGACGCTGACACTGACGGCTGCGTTGCCTGCACCGCGGCTGGCATTGGTAATGGTGGTCACCGCGCTGAAGGGAATGATGTGAACCGAACCATCGCCAGCACGCAGCCGGATGGTACGGATCGAGACGTTCTCCACGACACCCGACAGGCCCGACACCGTGACGTTGTCTCCGACCTGCACGGTGCTTTCCAGCAGCAGGAACAAGCCGGTAATCACGTCCTGCACCAGCTTCTGCGAACCGAAGCCGATGGCAATGCCGAGGATGCCGGCACCGGCGAGCAGCGGCGCGACATTGACACCAATCTCGCTCAGCGCCGTGAGCGCAACCACCGCAATGATTACCCCGAGCAATGTAGTACGCAGCATCGGCTGAAACGTGCGCAGACGTGCCGCGCGGGCGAAATGAGCGTCGCGCGTCAGCGCCGCAAGCTGACGCTCCATCAGCGCATTGCTACCTTCCCACACAACCGCAGCGACAATGGCCGCGATGCCGACAGTGACGACAGCCGAGACGACCCGACTACCGATCTGGCCGCCATAGAACCAGACAATTGCATTGACGCCCCACACTTCTAGCAAGGCAACCAGGCCGATCACCGCGATGATCGTTGCGACGACCTTGCGCAACAGTGGCAGATAACGATTGGCCCGCGTCTCAAGACCCGGGAAGCGCTGCAGAATTTCCGGTTTGATGCGAAAACCGCGATCGATGAGACTCAACGCAATCATCGAGACGAGCCGGGCCACCAGCGCGACAATGACCGTGCCGACGATGTATCGCAGCAGCAATGAATAACCGTTCTGGATATTGAGCGCCCAGATGGTCCAAGCCGCCATCACGACGACGATCGCCAGCACATGCCAGAGACTGGCGAGGCGATTGCGCATCGCGCTCAGAAAGCCGGTCGCGCCAACCGGCGCGCGCAGTGCATCGGAAACGGGCTTCCGGCACTGCAGGACGATGACGACGACAAACAGATGCACGACCAGCATCACGAGTTTGATCAGCGCAAAATGCGCCGAGCGATAGAGGCCCATCATCAGGGCGACATTGGCGATTGCGATGCCGGTGGCACCGACGCCGACGATGCGACGCGTCCAGATTTCGAGATAGGCTGCGGTTTCCTCCTTCACCCTGAACAGAGCGAGCGGCCCGAACAGTGCGCGCATCGCACAGATGATGGCACGCGCCACAACATAGCTGTTTACGATCGCAAGGATCGCGAGGCGGGTGATCCCGGCATCGCCGATCTGGGTGCCGAGCAACAGCGATACCGTGCCGGTGAAGACGAAAATCGGAAACAATTCGAGGAGAAGACGCCCGACGACATAGGGAAGCCGCAGCAGCGATTGCCATGCCCGGGTCAGGCTACGCCGCCGCTTGTTGAGATCTGGCGCCTCGGTGAAATCGGCAGTGGAAGACGGCGGATCAACGCGTTCAATCACCGCCGCTGGCGCACGCGCGACAAAGGGAATACGCGCTTCGAGCGCCGCCTGCGGCCTCCGCAGCAGCCAGACCATGAGCCATTCCGCCGCCAGCGCACCGCCGAACACGACAACAAGCTTCCAGGCGATGTCGAACAGGAGATGATAGGTGGCGGGATCGTTGGCGCTGCGCTGCAGCCAGTACCATAGCGCGGGAAAGCGCGTGACCGATTGCACGGCTGTCGAGACCTCACGCGTCATATCGCCGAGCTGATCGGAAATCGTCACGAGTAATTGCGCGCCAAGACTGTCGGCATCGAGTGGAATAGTAGGCTTCTTCTCGGGCGCCGCGGGTGTCGCCGTGGCGATTGCGCGCAGCGTGTCGATCATTTCCTTGCGCTTGGCGTCGTCCTGCAATGTGTCGAGCGCAGCCTTGGCCTGATCGGGGGACAGAGTCGAAGCTGCAGGCGCAGGCGGCGCATCGGCCTTCTGCGCCAGCGCAGGGCTGGTCACAGCAGCCATCGGTGCGGCCATCAGCAGACATAACAAGGCGAATAGCGGAAATGACTTCGGCGCCAAAAGGTGTCCCTTCCTGTGGCTCGGAAAACGCCCTTTTCGCCCGTTTCCTGTGTCAGAAGTTTGATTCCCCGGCGACGATGTCTTGTTTTTCCGTCGCGGGCAGCAGGGATGCGTCAAAACAGGGCGATGTTCCCGCGATGTCCCGCGAGCGCCCCGACTTTCAAGGAATTTCAGATATCCCGGCCTTCGACCTTCTCGGTCAGGGTCTTGACCAGCTCCGGCACCTTTTCGAGATGCGGATTGACCGCAAGCGCCTTGCGGAACGCATCAAGCGCACGCTTGTCGTCGCCGAGCTCCTGCATGATCATGCCGAGCCCTGCCAGAGCACCGAAATGCCGGGGTTCGCGTATCAGCACCTGCTCGATATCCTGCAGCGACCGGGTGTAATCGTTCTGCAGATAATACAGCGTGGCGCGCCGATTCCAGCCCTCAACGTAATCGGGGCGCAGCTTCACCACCGCGCTCAACAATTGCAGCGACAGATCAACCTGCTTGGCGTCCAGCGCCGTCTTGGCGCGGGTCATCAGCAGCGCCGTCGTGTCGCTCGTGGTCTGCGACCACAGGGCCCAGATCCGGCCTTCGACGTGTTTCGCGCTGGCTTCGTCCGGCGCCGCTTTCAGCGCACCAAACAGGAAATCGAGGCCGCGCGTCTTATCGGCGTTGACCTTCGGCAGTTTGGTGGGCGGCTCGGGAATCTTCTTCGGCGCATCCGGGGTCACGATCTGCGGATCTTTGACCTGCGCGCAAACGGGTGCTGCGCCCAGAAATGCGCTCAGCAGAATTCCAAAACCTGCGGCCGGGATTCTCAATGCCATGCCACAAGTCTAGACACGAAAAAACGCGCTGCAAAGCAGCAGCGCGTCAAACACCTGTGATGTCGCGAGGCCCAGCCGGCAAAATCCCGGCCGAACAGCAACTCAACCCTGGCGAGCCTTAAAACGGCGCTGGGTCTTGTTGATCACGTAGACTCGGCCCTTGCGGCGGACCAGGCGGTTGTCGCGGTGACGACCACGCAGCGATTTCAACGAGTTACGGACTTTCATCGGTCAATCCTGATAGCTTGCGATACTGACGTCAAAGGCCGTGCGCAGCAGGCCGAAATCAGCGAAAATGAGCTTGAGCCCGCTGGCGACCAAGTCGCCCGGGACCCGCGGTTTCTAAGCCATCGGGCGCCGGACTGTCAATCCGATCCGGGCATCTGGCGACCACCGGATCGATATTTGCAGGTATTTTGGTGGCTTAAGGGTCCGGGAACAGCCACCGGACTCTCAAACCCGTGCGGATCACTCTTGCGGGACATTCGCGGTTTTCACCACTGCGCCCCACTTCTTGATTTCCGAATCGACGAAAGCCGTGAATTCAGCTCCCGTCAGCTTGCCCGGCTCGACGCCCTGGGTGGCGAATTTCTCGCGGGTCGCGGGTGCCGCCAGGATCTCCTTCATGGCCGCGGCCAGCTTCGTATAGGCCGGGTTGCCATTGGCCTGCGGCATATACATGCCGAACCAGGCGGTTGCCTCGAACCCCCTTACGCCAGCCTCATCCAGGGTCGGCGCGTTGGGGAGCGAGGCCGCTCGGGTGAGGCTGGTGACCGCGAGCACACGGATGTTGCCCGCCTCGGCAGCAGGCAAAACAGTCGGCAACGTATCGAACATGATCGGAATATGGCCGCCGATCAGATCGTTCATCGCCGGCGCGGCGCCCTTGTAAGGGATGTGCTCGATATTGATTCCAGCCATCTGCTTGAACAGTTCGCCCGACAGATGATTGGCGCCGCCGACGCCGGCCGATCCGAAGGACAGCTTGCCGGGCTGCTTCTTCGCCAACTCGATCAACTCGGCGACCGACTTCGCAGGAAAATCCCTGGTCACAACAAGCGCATTTGGCGCCGTCGCGATCAGGGCGATCGGCGAGAAGTCCCTCTGCGTCTCGTAAGGCAGACTCTTGCGCAGGCTCGGATTGATCACGTGATGCGTGGCCGTGACCAACAACACGCTGCCATCGGCGGGCGACTTCGCGACAACTTCCGAACCGATCGTGCCCGATGCGCCGGGCCGGTTCTCGACGATCGTGGTGACGCCGAGCTTCTCGCCCAGATATTGCGCGACGAACCGCGCGAGGATGTCCGTCGTGCCACCTGCCGGGAACGGCACGATGATCTTGATCTGATTAACTGGAAAATTCTGCGCCAGCGCGCCTGACAACATGACAAAAGTCATCGCCAGACACGACAGGGCGAGCCTCGTGAGCTTCTTCATTTCGATCCCTTGCCTGTTCTTGTCCGGCGTGCGGACTATGCCGCACGCCGTTGCATTGAGCCACTAGGCTGTCAGCGGAAATTCAACCATCGCCTCGCCAACAGCGACCTTCTCGTCGTTCTGGTTCTTCACCAGCACGTCGATCAGCACCCAGCGCGACTTCTCGGTGGTCTGCTTGGCCTTGATGATGCCAACCGGCTGAATGGTGTCGCCGGGCTTCACCGGCTTGACCCAGCGCGTTTCGAGACGGCGATGGATTGCACCCGCAGGATAGGCCCAGTCGGTCAGCATGCGGGTGATCAGCCCGAAGTTATTCATGCCATGCATGATGATGCCGCCGAAATTGGTCTTGCCGAACGAGTTCTTCATGTAGTTGTCGTCGAGATGCAGCGGATTGTAGTCGAGCGATCCATCGCAGAAGAGCCGGATCGACTCGCGCGACACTGCGAAGCTCGGACCGTCGATGGTGTCGCCGGTGGAGAGTTTGTCAAAGCTGGTTGTCATGGTTGATCTCCTTGCCACGCTCACATCGGGCGAATGGTCTGGCCGCGGCCAGAACAGATGACGTCGCCGCGCTGGTTGAAGAACACGTTGTCGTGGACCACGAACAGCCGCTCGCGCTTGATGAACTTGTCGAGCGCGCGGGCCTGCAGGGTGATGGTGTCTCCGGGCCGTGCCGGGACATTGTAGCTCCAGGACTGGCCAGCGTTGACGGTGCCAGGTGTGCGCATCCAGTCGTCGGCCGGCGTGCAGGAGAACATCAGCAGGATGTGGATCGATGGCGGCGCGATCAGCCCGCCATAGGGCGACGCCTTCGCGTAAGCCTCATCGAAATACAATGGGTGGTTCTCGCCGACCGAGCGGCAATAAAGCTGGATCGCCTCCCTCGTCAGGACATAAGGCAGCGTCTTGCGTGGCTCGCCCGGGACGATCTCGTCCCAGACCTTGCGCAGGTTCGCGTCCTTCCAGAAATCGGTTTCAAAAACTTCCGCTTGCGCCATAGCGCCTTCTCCACTAACGTTCACCAGGCGAACTTTATGGCCGCCTTACGAACAACTATAGGCGCGGTTTCCTGGGACTGACAAGTCCGAACCGGTAGGATGGTGCATGGCCAAAGACAGTGACGGTTTCGTTCGGGCGATCGCCCGTGGTTTTGCGGCCGTCGAAGCGCTGGGTCGCCCACCGGGCCGGCACACGCTCTCGGAAGTCGCCGCGATCGCGGGCCTAAGCCGCGCGACGGCGCGCCGGATGCTGGCGACGCTGATCGTGCTGAAATACTGCGAAGCCGATGGCCGCTATTTCAGCCTACGCCCGCGGGCGCTGGGGCTTGGCCTTTCCTACCTCAATGCACTGCCTTACTGGGGCTACGCGCAACGCGCTTTGGAAGACCTGCGCAACGAAATCGGCGAATCTTGCTCGCTGGCTGTGCTGGACGAGACCGAGATCGTCTATGCGCTGCGATTGCCGGCGCAACGCATTCTCTCGGCCAATCTCGCCGTCGGCAGCCGCCTGCCCGCCCACGTGGTGTCGCTCGGCCGCGTCCTGCTGGCGGCCCTGCCGCCGGACCAGCGCGCGCACTATCTCGCCACCACCGAATTCAAGCATATCACCCCACGCACCATCACCGATCCCGTGCTGCTGGAACGCGAGCTCGAACGCGTCGAGGCCGAAGGCTATGGCTGGGTCGATGGCGAGCTCGATCCAGCGATCTGCGGTATCGCCGTCCCCGTCCGCGACCACGGCGGCCGGGTCGTCGCGGCGATCAGCGTGAATGCCATCTCGGGCACGATGGACGAGGCGACGGCAAAGGAGAAATACCTGATCCCACTCCGCCGCACCGCGCAGGATATCCGGACACAGTCCTTCTCCACCGGCTAGATCAGCAGCGTTCCGCGCCTTTCATTCAGCAGGCCGGTTTGCTAGAGCAACCGCCAACGATAATGATGAAAGTGCGGGAGACGCGGGACATGAAATTGCTCAATCCGGACGACCTGGTCGCCATCGACATCCACACCCATGCGGAAGAGCCATGCGGCTGCCACGCCGACGACGGCTATGATGATTTCCAGGCCCGCATGGCCGAGTATTTCAAGTCGCCGCACAAGCATCCGCCGACAGTGCAGGAAACAGCCGCCTATTACCGCGACAAGAAGATCGCCGCGGTGATCTTCCCGGTCGATGCCGAGCGCGAGACCGGTTTCCGCCGCTACAACAATTACGAGATGCTGGAGATCGCGCAGGAGAATTCCGATGTGCTGATCCCCTTCGCGTCGATCGATCCGCACAAGGGCAAGCTCGGCGTGCGCGAGGCGCGCAAGCTGATCTCCGAATATGGTGTAAAGGGTTTCAAGTTCCACCCGACCATGCAGGGCTTCTACGCCAACGACCGCATGGCCTATCCGCTCTATGAGGCGATCCAGGAAGGCGGCGCTATCGCGCTGTTCCACACCGGCCAGACAGGCGTCGGCTCCGGTATGCCCGGCGGCATGGGGATGCGGCTGAAATATTCCAACCCGATGTATATGGACGATGTTGCGGTCGATTTCCCCGACATGAAGATCATTCTGGCGCATCCCTCCTTCCCCTGGCAGGAAGAGGCGCTGTCGGTCGCGACCCACAAGCCCAACGTGTATATCGACCTGTCCGGCTGGTCGCCGAAATACTTCCCGCCGATCCTGGTGCGCTACATCAATTCGATCCTGCAGGATAAGATGCTGTTCGGCTCCGACTGGCCGGTGATCATGCCGGATCGCTGGATGGCCGATTTCGCCAAGCTCGACATTCGCGACGAGGTGCGTCCGAAGGTCCTGAAGAACAACGCACGGAAACTCCTGGGCATATGACGAACAACGATCTGCCGCGCAAACTTGCGGATGCCCGGCAGATCGCTGCCATTGCCACCGGCTTCTCGCTGCCGTTCTCGACCAGCGGTCAGGCTATCGCGGTGTCGATCTTTGCAGTGCTCGCGCTGCTGACACTCGACCGCGATCGTTTCATCGCCACGTTGCGGAGGCCGGCGGCCTATCTGCCGGTCGCGCTGTTCGCGCTGATCCTGGTCGGCATACTCTGGTCGATGCAGCCGCTCAGCGGCGCGATCAGATGGGTTGGTCCCTACGCCAAGCTGCTGCTGATCCCATTGGTGATGGCAACGGCATTTACGCCCAAACAGGCGTTACAAATCGCTTATGGCTTTCTTGCCGCCTGTATATGTCTTCTCGCCCTGTCATGGGCTGCGTTCCTGTGGCCCACGGGACCGTGGGGCTGGTTCAAGGCGCCCGGTGTGCCCTTCAAGGACAATGCGGTTCAATCCGGCTGCTTCGCACTTTGTGCCTTCGCTCTGGCGATCGGCGCGATGCGTATCTGGGTGCAGGACACCCGCCGCGCCATTGCGATGGTCGTGCTCGCGCTTCTGTTCTTTGCCGACATTTTCCTGATCTATGTGTCGAAGACCGGCGCAATCATGGCCACCGCATTGCTCGGTTTGTTCGTCATCCATGCCGGCGGCTGGCGGCGCTCTTCCATAGTCGCGGTCGCAGCCATGATCGTGATCGGCATCGCACTGCTGACCTCGCCACAAGCCCAGCGCCGGATTGCAGAGATCAATTCGGACATCAACGCCAATAGCGGCCAGACCGCTGGCGGCGAAACAGTTTCGACGGCATCGCGGCTGGATTTCTGGAGCAAGGCAGTCGGCTTCGTGAAGGCCTCGCCCATCGTCGGTCACGGCACCGGGAGCATCAAGCCGCTGTATCAGAGCATGGAGGCGACGAAGCCGTCGCCTTACGGCCAGGCCACGCCCGACCCGCACAATCAAACGCTTCATACCGTGCTGCAGGTCGGCCTGATCGGCGGGCTGCTGCTATGGGCCATGTGGATCGCGCATGCACGGCTTTTTCTCGCGCGCGATTATGCGAGCATCCTCGGCCAGGCGGTCGTGTTGCAGAACGTGATTGGCTCTCTATTCAACAGCCACATCTCGGCGGTGACGCAAGGGATGCTGTACTGTCTGGCAGTGGGATTGCTGGGCGCGTTGGTGCGCAATGCGCATTCGGAATGGCCGGCCGGAAAGCGATAACTACTTCAGCTTCAGCCACCGCTTCAAATAACGCCGCCTGAATTTCTGCACGGCAAACTGTATGCGCAGCTGCAATTGCGCATGCCCTTTGCGATCGAGCGAGCTCTTGAACACGCCGTTGAGCGAGCCTTGCTCCGCCAGCGGCGGTTCTGGCCACAGGAACGGGATGCCCATGGCGGGATCGCCGGTGTTGAAGGCGATGTCGATAGGCTCATGCATCGGATGCCGCGCGATCCAGTCAAGTCGCGCCGAGGCCTCGGGCGCACCCAGCACATAGGCTTCCATATTGCGCACGCGATTGCCGGGATAGACGATTTGGCCCGGGCGCAACTCCGACGCCGGGGTGTAAAAATTGGTCGCGGCGCCAAGATGCAGAATGCGCGGCCGCGGCCACTTTTCGGCTTCGTCGAGCACGCGCTTCAACTGGTCGCAGAAATCCGGCACCAGCAATGCGTCATCCTCGAAGATCAGCGCCAGATCCTGGCCGCGCTCGCGGATGCGCTGCATGGCGACGATGTGCTTCAAGGAACAGGATTTCTGCCTCAACGTTAGGTCAGCGCCTTCGGCGAAATAAGCCCGATCGACATCGGAGGTGATCTCGTCGGCATCGAAATCCAGCACCCACTCGAACTTGATGCCCGCACGGTCGAGCTCGCGCTGGATATGCTCCGTGCGCTCGGGCAACGACTTGGCATGGATCACATAGGCCGGCAGCATCGAGGGGTAGGCTCCAGAACATCGCCCGGCACGGTCAGCCAGACAAGAGCCCGTATAAGGTCAAAACCGGCGTGAGGGAATGGCAGCGCCGCCCCAGTTCCCCAATGCACGGATGTGACTTCACTTTGCCGGCGACATGTGAGAGGGCGTGGCGGTATGTCACCGAGACCGCATCATGAGCCTTGAGTCCGTCCGCGCCTTTCTCACCGCCAACGCCCCCGAATTATCCGTCACCGTTACCGACAAAAGCTCGGCCACGGTCCTTCTCGCCGCCGAGGCGTTGGGCGTCGAACCCGGCCAAATCGCCAAGACGCTGTCGGTGCGGGTCGGCGACCGGGTGGTGCTGGTGGTGACCAAGGGTACAGCGCGGCTCGACAATAAGAAGGCACGCGATGCACTTGGCGGCAAGCCCCGCATGCTGGGGGCCGACGAGGTCGTTGCCCTCACCGGCCATCCGGTCGGCGGCGTCTGCCCGTTCGGCCTGGCAACGCCATTGCAAGTCTACTGCGACGTGTCGCTGAAGGAATTCGCCGAGGTATGGCCGGCGGCGGGCTCGGTCAACAGTTCGGTACGGATGTCCCCGGCACGGATGGCCGAACTGACTGGGGCCAGCTGGGTCGATGTTTGCCAGGAGCCGGCGGCAGTGCAGGAGCAAGCTCCCGCGATAGGTTGAGGCAGCGAGAATAATTCACTGCCGTTCAATGCCGGCAGAGAACAAGCCAACCGCCGTCCGGCGCGAGAGCAGTGCGGGTATTGCTATTTTTGTCGGGGGATCGACTTCCCCCGCGCAAGGCACGATTTTCCGGGTGTCGTCCCTGAGGACGCTCGGCTGCACAGCAATATGTGCGGCCCAACCGGACAACGACCATGCGCTTCAAAGCCCAGTCTCATCGCCCGCAGTCATCGAAGACCTGGAAGCAGGTCATGGCGTCGATCGTGGCCGCAGCTGCAGCCGGATTGCAGTCCGCAGGCGCCTGAAAGCGCTTTGTAGACGTCCGCTTGAGCGCTAGCCGCTGGCGCTCAGTTCCCGCGTTATCAAAATCTTGAGGGTATATAGCTAGGGTTGCATCCGGCCGTTTGTAAATCGGCGGGGGGACCTCGAGATGCGGCTCGTGCCGATCACCGATGCCGACAGAAGCTGGGCTTCGCTGAAGTCACAGTGGCGTAAGGCTGCCGAGGCCGCTGAAGAAGATTTCTCCACCTACACCCAAGGCATTTTCGCCGCTTTGGACCCAGTCCTGCAGGGCGGCAAGGGTGGGTTGTACGGCCTCTACGACGGCACCGTTCCGCAGGCTTTCTGTCAGGTCAGCAAACTTCTGATGCCCAAATTCGAAGGTCCCGTGCTGCGTTGCCGCTTCATGACCGTGTCACCGACCTACGACTTCGGGAGTGCCGGTCTCGATAAATACGGACAACTGCTGATCGAGCTATTTTCCGGCATGGTCTGGCTGTCGCGCAACGCCCTCTCCGCCAGCCATATCCAGTTTCACCTGCGCAGCCCCGCCGACGCGCAATTCCTCGCCCCATTGCAGGCTCCGGTGCCCGACTCGCCGTTCCAGCGCTTCGCTATTAACGGCGCCTGGGTCGAGTGCGATCTCAAGCTGCCCGAACTCGAAACCATGTAAGCACGCACCGCCACGATATGCCGCGCGCAACAAACTTGCGTAGCGACATCGGCGATGATAGCCCGGTTGTACGATGACCGGACAAGCTAAGCCACGCACCAAGCGCAAGACAACCAATGGAGCCGCGGGCACGCCTTTGCTGCGACCGCTCAACCCCGTGCGCCGCCGCACCGAGGAGGTGGTCGAACGCATAGCCGCGCAGATCACTGAAGGTCGCTTGCCAGCAGGCGCGCGCCTGCCGACGGAACAGGCCATGATGGCGGCCATGGGCGTCAGCCGCACGGTCGTTCGCGAGGCGATTGCCGCACTCCGCGCCCGGGGCCTTGTAACCACAAGGCAGGGCGCCGGTGCCTTCGTCAACAGCGAGCCCGATCAGCAGCCTTATGCCATCGACCCCGACGGTCTGGGCTCAATTGGCAGCGTGATCGAAATTCTTGAACTGCGCACGGCCGTCGAGATAGAGGCCGCGGCCATAGCCAGCGAGCGCGCCACGGCTGCCCAGATCAGAGCCATTGCCAAGGCTGCGGCCACCTTCAGCCGCGCCATCGCCAATGGCGACCGCGCAGTGAAGGAGGATTTTGACTTCCACTTCGCTATTGCCGTGGCGACGCAGAATGCGCGTTTTGTCGGCTTTCTGGAATTCCTCGGCGGCCTCATCATACCGCGCCAGAGCATCCGCACCTTCGATGGCAAAGTCGAATTGCAAAAGCGCTATCTCGAAAGCGTCGAGAAAGAGCACCAAGTCATCGTCAATGCGATCAGCGCCCGTTCGCCGCGCAAGGCTCGCGATGCGATGCGCCGGCATCTGTTGAACGGCAAGGAACGCTACAAGCAGTTGTCAGTCGATCCGGTGCAGTAGCTCACCTGAAGCCGAATGCGTGCGGCAGCGCCATCGAGAACCACGGCACGTAAGTCACCAGCATCAACACGGCGAACATCACCCAGTAAAACGGCCAGATCCCGCGCATCACCTCGTCCACCGAGACCTTGCCGATGGCGCAGCCGACGAACAGCGTGGTACCGACCGGCGGCGTCAGCAGGCCGATGCCGAGATTGAGCAGCATCACGATGCCGAAATGCACGGGGTCGATCCCGAAACTCTTCACGACCGGCAGCAGGATCGGCGTGCAGATCAGCAGCAGCGGCGCGAGATCGAGCGCCGTGCCGAGGATCAGCAGCATGATGTTGAGCCACATCAGCAGCACATATTTGTTCGACGAGATGGCGACGAAGAATTCGGTCATGTGCATCGGCATCTGCATCATCGCCGCGACATAACCGAAGCATGACGCGGTCGCGACGAGCGTCAGCACCATCGCCACCGTCTGGAGCGTCCGGTAGGTCAGCATCGGAAGCTCGGACCATTTGTAGTCGCGATAGATGAACATCGTGACGAAGAAGGCCCAGACGCACGCCACAGCGCCTGCCTCGATCGGCGTGAACACGCCGGTGAGAATGCCGCCGAGCACAATCACGAGCGTGACGATGCCCCAGGTGGCATCCCCCAGCATCTTCAGAGCCTGCTTCACCGGCACCGGCTCGCCCTTCGGATGACCATCGCGATAGGCAAAGTAGAGACACAACAGCATGATCGCGAAGCCAAGCAGCAGCCCGGGCACGATACCTGCCAGGAACAGGCTGGTGATCGAGACCACGCCGCCGGTCGCCAGCGAATAGATCACCGCATTGTGGCTCGGCGGTACCAGGATCGCCTGGACCGAGGCGGAGATGGTCACATTGGTGGCGAACACCCGCGGATAACCCTTCGCCGCCATCTGCGGGATCATCACCGAGCCAATCGCCGATGTATCCGCGACCGACGAGCCGGAGATCCCGGACATGATGGTGGTGGCCAGAATATTGACTTGCGACAGGCCGCCGCGAATGCGCGTGAAGCCAACCACCACGGCTGCAAAATCCACCAGCCTTCGCGCCATGCCGCCTTCCGCCATAATGGCGCCCGCCAGCACGAAGAACGGCACGGTCAGCATCGACACCTTGCCGACGCCGCTGGAGAGTTGCTGCATCACGGCTGCAACGGGCAGATCGATCCACAGCGCACCGACCAGCGCCGAAAGCGCCAGCGCGAAGGCGATCGGCATGCCGACGGCGAAGAACAGACACATGCTGAGCAGAAGAACGGCGATGTCCATGTCGGATTTTCTTTGTTCTGGCTGGAGCTGATCGGCGAAGCTAGTCGAGGGGTATGTGTGCGTCGCTGCCATCCTGCGGCGGCGGACCGATGGTCAGGCGTTCGACGACAAAGAGAAACATCATCGCGCCGGAAACAGGGATCGGCATGTAGGTGATCCCAACAGACAACCAGGGAAATTCATCCACCGAATTGCCCCAGGTGGTCATCACCAGCTTCATGCCCCAGATCACCATGAACAGTGCCACCGCAGCCATCAGCAACTCGCTGATGAAAGCGGCTGCAACACGCGCGTGAGGCGGCAGCAGGTTGGTACCTACCGTCATGTTCATGTGGATGCGCTGGCGATAGCAGTTGGCAGCGCCGATGAAAGTCACCGCTATCGTCAGCAACACCGCCAGAGGTTCCGGCCACGACGCCGCGCTGTTCAAAATGTAGCGGGTGTAAACAGCCCAAGGGATAATTGCGGAGATCAGCACAAGCGCCAGGCAAGAAAACACGGCACCGGACCAGTACAGTGCGTTCATGGCGCGGCGGAACGCGTAAGCCGCACCATGGCTGGCCGTATCTGCGTGATGATTGGATGCAGCCGGCAGTTTGGAAATAACGTCAGACATGAAGACCTCAGGTAACGCGACGGAAGCGCAGGCCTATCCCGTCGTCCCCGCGAAAGCGGGGACGACACATTGAGAACATGCTGCTAGCTCACCGCAGCGATGCGCTTGGTCATGTCGGCGTATTTCGCGCCGTATTTGTCCCACACCGGCTTCACGGCATCGCGGAACGGCTGCTTGTCGATAGACGTGACTATGTCGGTGCCGACTTCCTTCATCTTGTCCAGCGCGGTCTTCTCTGCCTCATACCAAAGCACGCGCTGCTCGAGCTGCGCTTCGCGGCCGACTTTCTTCAGCAGCGCCTGATCGTCCGGCGTGAGCTTCGCCCATGACGCCTTCGAGAACACCAGCAATTCCGGAATGATCAGATGCTCGGTCATCGAGAAATATTTGGCGACCTGGAAGTGATTCTGCGCCACGAAGGATGGCAGGTTGTTTTCGGCCCCATCGACGACGCCGGTCTGCATGGCGCTGAACACCTGATCGAAGCCCATGGCGACGCCGTTGCCACCGAGCGCATTCATGGTGTCGATAAACAGGGGATTGCCGATCATGCGGATCTTGAGACCCTTGAGATCGGCTAGGCTCTTGATCGGGCGTTTGCTGTTATAGATGTTGCGCGAGCCGGCATTCATCCAGCCAAGCGCGACCAGACCGGTTTTTTCGTTGGCCGTGATCTTGTTGAGCAGCTCGGTGCCGATCTCACCGTCGAGAACCGCCTCCATGTGCTTGGAATCGCGAAAGACGAACGGCATGTTGAAGACGTTGACGTCATCGACCACGGGGCCGACGGCGCCGACGGAAATGCGTGCGATCTGCAGAGCGCCGACCTGGGCCTGCTCGATGGCTTCCTTCTCGCCGCCAAGCTGCATGGAGGGAAACATCTGGATGGTGAGCCGGCCGCTTGTGGCGGCATCCAGCTTCTTGCCCATGCGGACCACGGATTCGACCGTGGGATAGCCGAGCGGGTGGACGTCAGAGGCCTTGAGGACCATCTTGGCCTGCGCCTGCGCAGGCGTGAACCGCCCGAGACCGGTAGCGCCAACCGCGAGCGCGGCCAGTCCGCCTTTGACGACATCTCTTCTCTTCATGGACGAAATCCTCCCTGTGAATTTCCCGATGCGGCGCGTTGGCCATTATTCTGGTTCGCCCCTTTGCGGGGTCGATCTTGTCACAATTCTAGGAGCGCGCCGACCCGCCGTCCATCAGCTTGTAGCGGCAGCGCACCCCAAAAGTTGTACGATGACCCGACATCTAGCACCGACATCGGAGGCCGGCAAGCGCGTGCTCGAGCGGCCGCGCAGAACTAAAGTTCAACCCGAGGTGCAGCGCGAAAAGAGCGGCAGCTCGGCCTCATTTTCGCGCGGGTGTTGGGTACCCGCTGATTGATTGGGTGGAATCGGTGTAGAAAGAGACATCTGTCACGACAGGAGCCCACCGTGCCAACTGAACGCTTTCAATTCCCCGGCGCGGCCGGCCATATGCTGGCGGCGGCGCTCGACCTGCCCGATGGCGATGTCCGTGCATATGCGCTGTTCGCGCATTGCTTCACTTGCGGCAAAGATGCGCTCGCGGCACGACGTATCTCCGCGGCGCTGACGCTCAAAGGCATCGCCGTGCTGCGCTTCGACTTCACCGGCCTCGGCTCCAGCGAGGGCGATTTCGCCAATAGCACGTTCTCGTCGAACGTCGCCGATCTCGTAAAGGCCGCCGACCATTTGCGGGAGATACGCCAGGCGCCGGCAATCCTGATCGGCCACAGCCTCGGCGGCGCCGCGATCCTCGCCGCCGCTGAACAGGTGCCGGAAGCCAAGGCCGTTGTCACCATCGCGGCGCCATCCGATCCCGCTCACGTCACCGACATGTTCGCCGAACATGTCGACGCGATCCGCGAAAAGGGTAAGGTCGAGGTCAAGCTCGCCGGTCGGCCATTCAGCATCAAGCGTGAATTCCTCGATGATATCGCCGAGCACAATCTGATCGCCAAGGTCGCCAGGCTGCACAAGGCGCTGCTGATCATGCATGCGCCCACCGACGACACAGTAGGCATCGACAACGCCACGAAGATTTTCGTCGCTGCCAAACATCCCAAGAGCTTCGTCTCGCTGGCCGGCGCCGATCATCTGCTCACGCAAAAGCATGACGCGATCTATGTCGCCGATGTCATCGCTGCCTGGGCCGGGCGCTATCTCAATGCGGTCGCCGTCACGCCCGTAGCGAGCCTGCCCGATGAGCCGCGCAAGGTGGTGGTGAGCGAGACGCGCGCCAGCAAATTCCAGCAGGTCATCAATGTCGGCCCGCATCAAATACTCGCCGACGAGCCGATCGCCGCCGGCGGCGAGGACACCGGACCCGGTCCGTATGATCTGCTGCTCAGCGCGCTCGGCGCCTGCACCGCGATGACCATGCGGCTCTATGCCGAACGCAAGGCATTGCCGATGGACCACGTCACGGTGACGCTGAACCACAAGAAGATCTACGCGAGGGATTGCGAGGAATGCGAGACCAAGGACGGCATGCTCGACCAGATTGAGCGCGTCATCACGATCGACGGCAAGCTCGACGCCGAGCAGCGCACAAAGCTCATGGAGATCGCTGACAAGTGCCCGGTACACCGGACACTGACATCTGAGATCAGGATCGTGACGACAGCAGCAGAGTAAGCGTGTCGCTGACGCGCCTTTACCTGTTAGGATCCGGATAGACCAGGCTGCGCCAGCCTGAGCGATCGAACGGCGCCCACGCGCCTTCCTTTTGCGCGAGACGCTCCGCCACTGCATAGACGACCGCAGGGTGATGGCCCATGCCGCAATGGCTGCTCTCGACCTCGATGCTCTCCGACATCGCCGATGACTTCTCCATGCAGCCCTGCCAGGCACAGACGCCGTCGGTGCGACTGTAGATCGCGGTGGTCGGGACCGGCGGCGTATCGGCAAGCGAACCACCGAAATCGTCGTCGGTATCATCGGCGCGTTTGCCGCTGGCAAATTCATAAACACGCCAGGCATTGGTGGATTTCGGATGGCCAGCAAACGGGCTGCCCAGCGTGATCACCGAACGGACGCGGTCCGGCATCATCTTGGCGAGCTGGCGTGCGTAAAGGCCGCCGAGACTCCAGCCGACCAGACTCACCTTGCGACCGTGGGTCTCGTTCATCTCTTTCAGCAGTTCGACCATGCTGCCCTGCACACCGTCACGCAGGCCAAGATTGCGGCCCTGCTTCCAACCGCTGACGGCATAGCCGCGGCCCTTGAGGAACGTCCGGAGCGGACCTGTCGAAACATCCGAGGCCACAAGGCCCGGCAGTACCAGTACCGGATGACCATCGCCACGCGGCGCGAGATTCAGCAGCGGCAGCGCCCCCAGAAACGCGCCGAATTCGTGGACTGCACGGCCTTCAAGAAACATCAGGGTTTTGGATGGGGGACGTTGCGCCTGGGCCGTAGCCGACATCTGATTTCCTCTCGCCGGCACGTTGGCCGGTCATATCGATTGATTTGAAAGCAGCCTCACAGGGAGGGAATCACACAACGCACCGAAGTATCAGTTCACTGAAGTTAAGGTCGGGTTTGCGGCAGTTCAAGCGCATCCCGATACCAACCGGCGCCTCACTTCCGCAATGCGGAACTACTCTCACAGCAGTCGCAACAGATATTCGATCGTGTAGAGCGCAAGCCCGGCGAGCCCGCCGATCAACGAACCGTTGAAGCGGATATATTGCAGATCGCGACCTATATTGACTTCGATGACACCGATCAGCTGCTGCATGTCCCAGCCTTTCACCTGATCGGCGATAAAACTCGACACCCCGCTTTTCTGATCGGCGATGAACGTGCGCAGCACCACGACGATGCCCTGGTTGATCTCGCCGCGCATCTCGGCATCGGCGCGCAGCGCTGCGCCGGCCTCGAGGAATACATTGGCGAGATGATGTGCCAGTACATTGCTTTCACCTGATGCACTGCGCTCGATGAAACTGCGCGCATTATTCCAGAGATTACGCCCAAGCTCGGCAAGCTCGGGCCGCGCCAGCAGATCGCGCTTCAAGCCATCGATGCGGCCGGTGAAGCCGGGCTCCGTCTCCAGCCGATCAACGAAGGACAGCAGCATGCGATCGAACTCGCCGCGGAACGGATGCGCGGGATCCTTGCGCACGTCGTCGAAGAAGGTCGTGGCAGACGCGACGATGCGCTTTAGCAGGAACGCATCGGCGCGATAGAGTTTGAGCAATGTCGGCAGCTCGTCGCGAATCTTGTTCTTGATGACGGCCAGCGTGTCCGGCTCGGTCAGCGCGCCATGCATGGCGCCGAGCAGATTGTCGAGCAGGCCCTGATGGCGACCATCCTTGATGAAGCCGCGCATGGTGCCGGCAGCGATGGGCGCGAGATCAACCGACTGCAGCTGCGTCATCACGCGGCGGATAATGAAGGTTTTGAGACCAGACGTTTCCGTCGCCGACATCGCCTCCGGCAACAGCCGCAGCAAGAAGCGCGCGAGGTCCGCGCTACGCTTTTTATCGCTCAGCCAATCCGCGACAAAACTCGCAAAATCCACCTCACGTAATTTGGCCTCGACCGGCGCGGCTTCGAGGAAATGCACCTCGATGAATTCACCCAGCTTGTCGGCAATGCGATTTTGATTCGCCTGGATGATCGCGGTGTGTGGAATCGGCAGACCCAGCGGCCGACGGAACAGCGCGACAACGGCGTACCAGTCCGCCAATCCGCCAATGGTGGCCGCTTCCGCGAAGGCCGCAACGAATCCGAACGCGGGATGAATCGGCAGCAGGATTTTTGCCGTTATGAACACCACCAGACAGCTCGCCAGCACCAGCGCCGCGATCGCCTTCACGCGTCGCAACTCTGCTGCGCGCGCAGCGTCGCCGGGACTCGCGAAAGACGAAAAACTGTTTGCGTCCATAGGCTTCCTCAACCGGTCAAGATGGCCGGTTCCCGCTGTTAACATAATGTCGGACAATGTGAGTCACTGTCGTTAACCTTTCTTAAAGATGTCGCTCGCGGAACCTGCTCCGCGTGGTAAATCTCGATTCGAACTTGCGAGGCGCGCTTCGCTTTGATGAGCGCCGAAGACCGTTTTGGGAATTTCATGAGCGAATCATTGTCGTACCGCCCCGCCCGCGATCCGCTACCGGATCAGGAACAGAAGCAGGCCGCGCTGAGCTATCTCAACGAAGCCTGGGCGGAAGCACGACATGACGGCGTCGATGGCGATTGCCTCGCGCAGGCCAGCCTGTTCGCAGCCTTTGCCGAACTCGTCGGCACCTATGGCGAGGACGCCGTGGCGAAGTTTGTCGAGGGTCTTCCGGGCCGCGTGCGCAATGGCGAATTCTCGCTGACACTGGCACGGCAGTAGTCACATAGCTCTGACTGTCGTCGCCCGCTTCCGCGGGCGATCCAGCCTGAGATACCTTACGCCTTCAACGTCTCCAGGAACTTCACCGTCTCGCCCTGCGATGGCGTGACCAGTTCGCCCTGCCACATCACGCGGCGGCCGCGCACGAAGGTGCCGACGGGCCAGCCGGTGACTTTCACACCGTCATAGGGCGTCCAGCCGGCCTTCGAGGCTACCCAGTCATTGGTGATGGTCTCGGTGCGCTTGAGATCCACGATGGTGAAGTCGGCGTCATAGCCCGCCGCGATGCGGCCTTTCATGGCGATGTTGTAGAGCCGTGCTGGACCGGCGCTCGATAGATCGACGAAGCGCGCCAGCGACAGGCGGCCGGCATTGACGTGATCCAGCATGATCGGCACCAGCGTCTGCACGCCGGTCATTCCCGAGGGCGACGCCGGATAGATTTTCTTCTTTTCCTCAAGCGTGTGCGGGGCGTGATCGGAGCCGAGCACGTCGATGATACCCTGATGGATGCCGTTCCAGATGCCGTCGCGATGGCTGGCATCGCGCACCGGCGGGTTCATCTGCGCCAGCGTGCCGAGGCGCTCATAGCATTCCGGCGCCGCCATGGTCAGGTGATGCGGCGTCGCCTCGCAGGACGCGACGTCCTTGTGGTCGCGCAAATATTCGATCTCTTCTTTCGTCGAGATATGCAGCACATGGATGCGCTTGCCGGTCTCGCGCGCAAGGTTGACCAGCCGCTGCGTCGCCATCAGCGCCGCAGTCTCGTCCCGCCACACCGGGTGCGAACGGGTGTCGCCTTCAATGCGCAGGTTCTTGCGCTCGTTGAGGCGATATTCGTCCTCGGCATGGAAGGCGGCGCGGCGCTTGATGACCTGGAAGATGCGGCGCAGGCTGTCATCGTCCTCGACCAGCAGCGCGCCGGTGGATGAGCCGATGAATACTTTCACGCCGGCGCAGCCGGGCGCGCGTTCGAGCTCCGGCAGGTCCTGCACGTTCTCGCGGGTCCCGCCGATGAAGAAGGCGTAATCGCAATGCATGCGATGATGGCCGCGCTTCACCTTGTCGGTGAAAGTGGCTTCGTCGATGGTCAGCGGATTGGTATTCGGCATTTCGAACACGCCGGTGACGCCGCCCATCACGGCACTCTTCGATCCGGTCTCCAGATCTTCCTTCTGTTCCAGACCCGGCTCGCGGAAATGCACCTGGGTGTCGATCACGCCGGGCAGGATGTGCAGCCCCTTGCAGTCGATCACCTCCGCGGCCGAGGCCGCGCCGAGCGATCCGATGGCGGCGATTCGGCCATTGCGGATGCCGATGTCGCGCGCGCCCTCGCCGTCCTGATTGACGACGGTGCCGTTCTTCAAAATCGTATCGAATGTCTGGGTCATCTGGTCTCGTCACAGCCTGTGAATGCCGCGCAGGATGAGCGCGGGCCTTGTTGTCGGCATCTTAGCGGCTTAACTTTGGCTGTCATATCCACCAGCCGCGATTCACCCTCGTTTCCCGGCTCGTTTCCTGGATTTTTTCGAGATTTTCCCAATGAAAGCAGCGTTTCTCCCCGATCGGGGTGTGGTGAAAATCGCCGGCGACGACGCCCGCGGTTTCCTCAACAACCTCGTAACCTCCGAGATCGAGGGGGTGGCACCTGGCACCGCCCGGTTCGGCGCGCTGCTGACGCCGCAAGGCAAGATCATCGCCGACTTTCTCGTCACCGAAGCACCGGCTGGCCATGGTGGCGGCCTCTTGATCGACTGCCCGCGCGAACTGGCGCAGCCGCTGGCCACCAAGCTCGGCTTTTACAAATTGCGCGCCAAGGTGACGGTGGGGAATCTCTCCGACGCGCTCGGCGTACTTGCGGTGTGGGATGGCGAGCCCGGGATGAAGCCCGACCTGACCTTCGCCGATCCGCGCGATGCCGCGCTTGGTTATCGTATCCTCGTGCCGGCGAATCTCGCCGCTAAGACAGCGGCGCTGATCGGGGCCGAACTGGTCGATGCATCAGCCTATGAGGCGCATCGCATCAAGCTCGGCGTGCCGCGTGGGGGCGCCGACTTTGCCTATGGCGATGCGTTCCCGCACGAAGCCAATATGGACAAGCTCTCCGGCGTCGATTTCGACAAGGGCTGTTACATCGGCCAGGAAGTCGTCTCCCGCATGCAGCATCGCGGCACCGCGCGCACGCGCATTGTCGGCGTCACGCTGGATGGTGCGGCGCCGACCGCCGGCACCGAGATCCGCGCTGCGGACAAGCCGATCGGCACCATGGGCTCGTCTGCCGATGGCCGTGGCCTCGCCATGATCCGCACCGACCGCGCCAGCGATGCGCTCGATGCCAATGCCGCTTTCCTGGCCGGCGACATCGCCATTCATCTGGCCGACGCTGCTGCGGTGCGTGCACTGGCCACGAAGAAGACCCCCGCATGAAAAAGATCTCGGCATGAGCAAACCCGCGATTACGCATGCCGACGGCAAGACGCGCTGCCCATGGCCGGGTGAAGATCCATTCTATGTCGCCTATCACGACACCGAATGGGGCGTCCCGGAATATGACGACCGCGCGCTCTACGAGAAGCTGATCCTCGATGGCTTCCAGGCCGGCCTCTCCTGGATCACCATCCTGCGCAAGCGCGACAATTTCCGCAAAGCATTCGATGACTTTCAGCCGGAAAAGATCGCGCGCTACAGCGAGAAAAAAGTTCACGCCCTGATGAATGATGCTGGCATCGTGCGCAACCGCGCCAAGATAGAAGGCGCGATCCTCAGCGCCAAAGGCTATCTGAAAATCATGGAAGAAGGCGCCGGCTTCTCGAAATATCTGTGGGACTTCGTCGACGGCAAACCACTGGTCAACAATTTCAAGACCCATGGCAGCGTGCCGGCCTCGACACCGTTGTCGGCCAAGATTTCCAAGGACCTGCAGGGGCGCGGCTTCAAATTCGTCGGCCCGACCATCGTCTATGCCTTTATGGAGGCCACAGGCATGGTCAACGATCATCTCGTGACCTGCTTTTGCCACGAGGCCTGCATGGGCCTGAAGCGCAAGCCCCGCCTCAAGGCGAAGTAGCAGCAAGAAACTCAAGAACCGATGGCCAAATCAAAATTCTCTACTGACGTCGCCACCCGCGCCTGGCAACGCATGCTGTCGGGCCGGCGACTCGATCTGCTCGACCCCTCGCCGCTCGATATCGAAATTGCCGATATTGCCCACGGACTCGCGCGCGTCGCGCGCTGGAACGGACAGACCCATGGCGCGCATATTTTCTCGGTGGCGCAGCACACGCTTCTCGTGGAAGCCGTGTTGCGCGAGCAGATGCCGCGCGCCGACGAGCGCATGCGGCTCGCGGCCCTGCTGCATGACGCGCCGGAATATGTCATCGGCGACATGATCTCGCCGTTCAAGGCAGTGATCGGCGGCGACTACAAGGTGATCGAAAATCGCCTGCTCGGCGCGATTCACATCCGTTTCGGCCTGCCGCCGATACTGGCCCCGGAAATCACCAAACAGATCAAGGCCGCCGATATGGGCGCCGCCTATCTGGAAGCCACACGCCTTGCAGGCTTCAAGGAAGCCGAGGCAAAACGGTTGTTCGGCAAGGATCCCGGTCTGTCCGAGGCCATGGTCGAGGACTACCTGACGCCATGGTCCGCAGGTAAGGCTGAGAAGCGCTTCCTGACGCGGTTCGAGACGCTGCTCGGGTAATGCGCTTTCTTCTCCCTCCCCGAGCGCAGCGAGTGCGGAGGAGAAGAGCCGCGCCTTTGCTCGCCACAAACGCGGGTCTATAATCACGCTCAACAAAAGGACCGTCATGATCCACGTCTGCTCGCTCGCCGATCTGCATCCCACCGTGAAGGACACGGCCGCGAGCCACGTGCTCACCATCATGGCCAATGTCGCGCAGGTGCAGCGACCGCCGTCTATTTCGGAGGCCAACCATCTCAGGGTGCAGGTCGACGACATCACCGAGGCGATGGACGGCTTTGTCGCGCCGAACGAGGGCCACATCACGCAGGTGCTGGACTTCGTCCGCGGCTGGGATCGCGCCTCGCCGCTGGTGATCCATTGCTATGCCGGCATCTCGCGTTCCACCGCCAGCGCCTTTGCCGCCGCCTGCATGCTCAATCCGGACCGCGACGAGCGCGACATCGCGCTGCGCATCCGCGCGGCCTCGCCGATCGCGTCCCCCAACCGCCTGCTCGTGACCCTCGCCGACAAGGCGCTGGGCCGCGGCGGCCGTATGGTCCGCGCGCTCGACGAGATGGGCCCTGGCAATCTAACCGTGATCGGCAAGCCGTTTCGCCTCGATCTGGATTAATTCCAGCAATTGCGCGCCAAATACACGGATCGCGTGAACTAAAGTTCTCCACGACAACACATAGAGTTGCCATGTCCCCGGACGCCGTTCCGGGGCATGATTGGCGCGCGCCCTGTATCTTGAAGGTTTGATAGTCGATGTTCGATGATTTCGGTTTCGTCACGCTGGTGATTGCTATCGTTGCCTTCATCTTCGCGCGCAAGGCGCGCAATGAGGTGAAGGTGCTGCGCGCCCGGCTCGATGCCTATGAGGCGACACCGCGTGTGGCGACCACGACTGCCGCAGCAACACCGGACCTCACAGCGACCGCACCGGACATTGCATCCGCGCCTGCTCTCTCAGATACATCGACCGAGGTAATCCGCGAGGCCGCCCCCTCGATCCAGCCAGATGTCCCTGCTCACACTGCGCCCGAACCCGTCGCGCCTGTGGAAGCCCCTGCGGCTGGCCCCGGCTTCGAGGAACGCATCGGCACGCGCTGGGTGGTCTGGGTCGGCGGCCTCACACTGGCGCTCGGCGGCTTCTTCATGGTCCGCTATTCCATTGAGGCCGGCCTGCTCGGCCCCGAAGTGCGCGTACTGCTCGGCGGGTTGTTCGCGCTGGCGCTGCTCGCCGTCGGCGAATTCGCCCGCCGCAAGGAAAGCCTGTCTGCGATTGCACCGCTGCCCATCGCCAATATTCCGGCGATCCTCACAGCGGCCGGCACTGCCGTCGCCTTTGCGACGGTCTATGCGGCCTATGCGCTGTATAACTTCGTCGTCCCCGGCACGGCCTTCGCCCTGCTTGGCATCGTCGCCATGTGCACCATGGCTGCGGCCTTGCTGCACGGCCCGGCCCTTGCCGGCCTCGGCATCGCCGCCGCCTTCGTCACGCCGGTGCTGGTCTCGTCCGACAAGCCGGATTACTGGGCGCTGTATATCTATCTCGCCATTGTCATGGCGGCTGCCTTCGGCCTCGCCCGCATCCGGCTATGGCGCTGGCTGGCGCTGACCACCATCGTCTTCGCGACGCTATGGACGCTGCCGGGCCTCGACGCCGGAACGCCCGCCCTTGCACCGCATACATTCCATGTGCTCGCCGGCTTCGTCCTCGCTTCGCTGCTGGTCGTCTGTGGCTTCCTGTACGGCCCGCCGGCGGACGAAGGCCGTATCGAAGGCATCTCGTCGGGTGCGCTCAGCGCAAGCCTGCTCAGCGCGACGCTGGTCGTGCTCTCGAGCTTCCATGCCGACATCGCCATGGTCACCTTCGCGCTGATCGTCGTCGGCACGCTGTTCGTCGCCTGGTACGCTCAAGCCGCCACCGCGGCTGTTGCCGTGGCCGCAGGCTTCGTCGCCGTCGTATTTCTGGAATGGGCCATCCAGGGCAATCTCGACATGCTGGTGCTGCCCGGCGGGCCGCTGGCCGGCATCGGCGCCAGCCCGGTGGAGAGCTCGGTGTCGTTGCATCTCGCATCCGCCGCGCTCTTCGCCATCGGCTTCGGCGTGCTCGGCTTCCTCGTCCAAGGCCGCTCCGTCAGCGCCGTCATTCCGGTGATCTGGTCGGGCGCCGCGGTGTTCACGCCGCTGGCGCTGTTGATCGCGCTCTATGCCCGCATCGCGCATCTCGATCGCTCGATCCCCTTCGCCATTCTCGCCGTCATCATCGGCGCCGCCTTTGCCGCAGCCACCGAACTGCTCGGCAAGCGCGAGCCACGCCCGGGTCTTGCGATCTCCACTGCCCTGTTCGCCACCGGCACGCTCGGCGCGCTGGCACTGGGGCTGACCTTTGCACTGGAGAAAGGCTGGCTCACCATCGCCCTGTCGCTGATGGCGCTGGGCACAGCCTGGATCTCCATGCAGCGGCCGATCCCATTCCTGCGCTGGCTCGCAGCGATCCTTGCCGGCATCGTTGTCGCCCGCATGGGGTGGGAGCCCCGCGTGGTCGGCGATCTCGTCGGCACCACGCCGATCTTCAACTGGCTGCTGTGGGGCTATGGCGTGCCAGCGGCTTCGTTCTGGGCCGCCAGCATCCTGATGCGCCGACGCGGCGATGATGCACCACTGCGCATGGTGGAGTCCGCAGCGATCCTGTTCACAGTGCTGCTGGCCTTCATGGAGATTCGCCATTTCGTTAATGGCGGCGACGTCTACCGGTCGTCGTCGAACCTTACCGAAGTCGCGCTGCAGGTCTGCGTCGCACTGGCCATGGCGATCGGGTTGGAACGCCTGTGGGAACGGAGCCGCAGCATCGTGCACAGCGTCAGTGCCGGGCTGCTGACGCTGTTCGCCGGCGTCGCAAGTCTCGGCGGGTTGCTGTTCCTCACCAATCCCGGCATCTGGCATATCGATGTCGGCGGCGTGATCTTCAACCTGCTGCTGCTCGGCTATGCCCTGCCCGCCGTGCTCGCGCTACTGTTGTCCTATGCCGTCGCCGGCCGTCGCAAGCCGGCTTATGGCAACACCATCGCCGGTGGTGCGCTGGTCCTAGCCCTGATGTATGTGACGCTGGAAATCCGCCGCATCTATCACGGCCCGATTTTCTACAACGCTTCGATCACCGATGCCGAGCAATATACGCTGTCGATCGCGTGGCTGGGCTTTGGCGTCGTGCTGCTCGGCATCGGCATCCTGTTCAACTCGCAGCGTGCGCGGCTCGCCTCCGCCGTGGTCATCGCATTGACGATCCTCAAGGCGTTCCTCGTCGATATGTCATCGCTGACGGGCGTCTATCGCGCACTGTCCTTCATGTGTCTCGGCCTCGTACTGGTGGCCATCGGCTGGCTGTATCAGCGGATCCTGTTCTCGAGACGCACACAGCCACCCGCTGCGGCCGCTGCAACGGAAACCTGATGCCTCCCCGGCGCAATTCCCACTTGCGCATTCCCTGTGATCGTCAATGATACCGATCGCGGCGATCCCTGGCCTTAGGCCGGGGATCGCCGCATAAAAGCGTCCGCGCACCAAGCGCGAGAGCCAAAAAAAGATCGGGAGCCCATGAACGTCCAGGGAAAGATCGCCACAGATCCGTCCGTTGAAAACTCCGCCGAACATGTCGATGTGATCGTCGTCGGCGCCGGCATCTCCGGCATCGGCGCCGCCTATCATCTGACGAAGCAAAATCCCGATACGCGTTTTCTGGTGCTGGAAACCCAGGACAGTTTCGGCGGCACCTGGCATACCCATCGCTATCCCGGCATCCGTTCCGACAGCGACCTGCATACGTTCGGCTATCGCTTCAAACCCTGGACCTCGGCGCCCATTGCCACCGCCGCAGAAATCTTGCGCTATATGGGTGACGTGATCGCCGAGAACGGCCTCGACACGCGTATCCGCTACAAGCACAAGATCCAGTCCGCCAACTGGTCGAACGCCGACAAGCTCTGGACGCTCACCGTCATTCGGCACGACACCGGCGAGACGCTGAACTTCACCACGCGTTTTCTCTGGATGTGCCAAGGCTACTACAACCACAATCAGGGCTACACGCCGCAATGGCCGGGCATGGACCGGTTCAAGGGCCGCATGGTGCATCCGCAGACCTGGCCGGAGGATCTCAATGTCACCGGCAAGAAGGTCGTCGTGATCGGCTCCGGCGCCACCGCGGCGACCCTGGTGCCGGCCATTGCGGACAAATGTGCTGAAGTCACCATGCTGCAGCGCTCGCCGACCTTCTTCATCACCGGCCGCAATGCCAACGCGCTGGCAGAGACGCTGCGCGAGCTGGATGTCGACGAAGAATGGGTCCACGAGATCGTTCGCCGCAAGATCCTGTTCGATCAGCAGGCCTTCACCAAACGCACCAATAGCGAGCCGGAGGTGGTAAAAGAGGAACTGCTGAAAGGCGTCCAGGCCTATCTCGGCAAGGACTACGACATCGCTACACATTTCACGCCGCGCTACCGGCCATGGCGGCAGCGCATCGCCTTCATTCCCGACGGCGACCTGTTCCAGAGCATCAAGGCCGGCAAGGCGAGTGTCGTCACCGATGAGATCGAGACTTTCACCGAGCAAGGCATCATGCTGAAATCAGGCAAGACGATCGACGCCGACGTCGTCGTCACCGCCACCGGCTTCAATCTCAACATGCTCGGCGATATCGCGTTCTCCATCGATGACGCACCGCTGAATTTCTCCGACACTGTGAGCTATCGCGGCATGATGTTCACCGGCGTGCCGAACATGGTGTGGATCTTCGGCTATCTGCGCGCGAGCTGGACTCTGCGCGTCGACCTCGTCGCTGACTTCGTCTGCGGCCTGCTGAAGCATATGGAGGCGACCGGCGTCACGACGATCACTCCGCAGTTGCGGCCCGAGGACAGCGACATGCCACTGCTGCCCTGGATCGATCCGGAGGACTTCAACCCGGGCTATATCATGCGCGGCATGCATCTGCTGCCGAAGCGCGGCGACAAGCAGGAGTGGCAGCACAACCAGGACTACTGGAGCGACAAGGACGTATTTCCGGCCATCGACTATGGCGATCCGATCTTCCGATACAGGTAACAAACGTTCAACACATCGCGCATTTCTCCAAGTATTGCGCAAACATAATTGACCATCATGAAACCGTTTCGCGGTTCAGCTATTGCTGCTGTGCGGTCGTTCGGTTCCCATGTCGGGATCGCCGACCGCATCGCTGCATCAGCCCGCCTCCCGGCGAAGAGCCAATTCTAGAAATCGGAGCTCCCATGTCGAAAACTGTCGCGGATGAGATTGTCCATGTGCTTGAGACGATTGGCGTACAGCAGATTTTCGGCCTGATCGCCGACTCGCTTAATCCTTTGGCGGACTCAGTCCGGCGCAGCAGGATCGAATGGGTCGGGGTACGACACGAGGAAGGCGCGGCGCTGGCCGCCGCAGGCCAGGCCAAGCTCACCGGCAAGCTCGGCGTCTGCGCTGGCTCCACAGGGCCCGGCAGCACGCATCTCGTCGCCGGCCTCTATGAGGCTGCGCGCGATCATGCCCCGGTGCTGGCCCTCTCTGGTGAAATGGCGCGGGCAGCCAAAGGCGTCGACTTCTTCCAGACTACCGAGCCGGACCTGCTGTTTCGCGACGTCGCGCTCTACACCCAGACCATCACCACCGCCGCGCAAGCGCCCGGCGTGATCCACCAGGCGATTTCCACCGCCTATGCCGGTCCTGGCGTGGCGCATCTGACGCTGCCTGTCGACGTATTGTCGTCGAAGGCCGAAGGAGCCACAGCGAGCCTTGCCACGCTGGTGCCGCGCGGCGAGATCCTGCCCAACGATACCGCCATACAGGAAGCCGCGCGCCGCATCGATGAGGCCGGCAGCGTCGTCATCATGTGCGGCCACGGTGCAATCGGCACGGCCGAATTGCTGCGAGCCCTGAGCGACAAGCTGAAAGCACCACTCATGCATTCGGTGCGCGGCAAGGAAATCATGGCATTTGACGATCCACGCTGGATGGGCGGTCTCGGCATGATCGGCACCAAGGCCGTCTACAACGCCGTGCATGACTGCGACCTTCTGGTGATGGTCGGCACCGACTATCCCTATTCGAACTTCCTGCCCAGAAAAGGCAATGTCATCCAGATCGATGTGCGCGCCGAAACGCTCGGCAGGCGCACACCGACGAGCCTCGGCGTCATCGGCTCGGCACGCCCCGCGTTGAAGATGCTGCTGGACCGGGTGCAGACCAAGACCGACAGCAAGTTCTTCGAGACAACCAGCCATGCCCGCGCCAAATGGGACGAGATGCTCGACAAGCAGGCCGATCCCGCGCGCAGCAAGAACAAGATCCATCCGCAGGCCGTCGCGCGCATCGCCAGCGATCTGGCACGGCCCGATGCAATCTTCGTGTTCGACACCGGATTGAACACGCTGTGGTCGGCCAACTGGATCCGCCAGAACGGCACTCAGCGCATCATCGGCTCGTTCAACAATGCCGCGGTCGGCACGTCCGTCGGCCAAGGCAACGGCGTGCAGATCCTCGATCGCAGCAAGCAGGTGATCGTGCTCACCGGCGACGGCGGCTTTAACATGCTGATGGGCGAATTCATGACGGCTGTGCAGCACAAGCTGCCCATCAAGGTCATCGTCTATAATAACTCCGCCCTCGGCCTGATCACGCTGGAAGCCGAAAGCATCGGCCTGGCGCCGTTCCGCGAAGCCATCGAATTCCCCAACCCCGATTTCGCCGCACTGGCGCGTGCCTGCGGCGCGCAGGGCTTCACGGCCAAGCAGCCGGGTGACCTCGAAAAGGCCATCGCCGATGCGCTGGCCTGTGACGGACCCGCCATCGTCGATTGCGTGGTCGCTGCCGACGAGATCCCGAACCTGCCGCATGTCGACGCCGCCATGGTCGGCAATTACGCGCTGGCGAAGATCAGGGAAGCAGTGATGGCGGTGACGGGCTAACGCAAAGTGTTCGCCAAAAATACACTTCGCCACACCTGCTCAATTTATCGCCGAGAATAAATCCAGCCTGCCCAAAGCCGGGGCAAAACACTTCAAGCCTCAAGCTATCAGCAGAAAACCTGCGCGATTGCTTGAGGCTTTTTCGCGCCCAAGATGGCACGCAGCTTGCGTATGTGCGGTACCCAGGAAACCGCATCATGCCGCCGAAACAAGTTCAGCTCACCGTCCAGAACATCAGCAAGTCGTTTGCCGGCAAGGGCGGCGACGTCAATGTGCTCGACGACCTCTCCTTCACGATCAACGAGCGCGATTTCGTCAGCATTATTGGCCCCAGCGGCTGCGGCAAGACGACCATCTTCAACATCATCGCCGGCCTGCTGGAGCCCGATGGCGGCACTATCACCTATCGCGGCAAGGAAATCGAAAGCCTGCGCGGCCGCGTCGGCTATATGATGCAGAAAGACTTGCTATTTCCGTGGCGCACGGTGATGGGCAATGTGCTCCTCGGGCTGGAGACGCGCGGCGTCAACCAGAAGGAAGCCGAGGAGAAGGCGCGCGAATATCTCAAGCAGTTCGGTCTCGCCGGCTTCGAGAACGCCTATCCCAAGACCTTGTCCGGCGGCATGCGCCAGCGCGTGGCGCTGATCCGCACGCTGATCATGGATCCCGATATCCTGCTGCTCGACGAGCCGTTCTCGGCGCTGGATTACCAGACGCGGCTGTATCTCGAAGGCGTGCTGAAGGATGCCGTGCAGAAATTCAACAAGACGGTCATCCTCGTGACCCATGACATCGACGAGGCGGTCGCGCTGTCGAAGCGGGTCGTCGTGCTGTCCGGCCGCCCGGCACGGGTGAAGGTCGTGCATGAGATCAACATCGAGGCAACCTCACCCATCACCGCGCGCAACGACGTGAAATTCTCCACCTATTTCAAGACGCTTTGCGCTGAACTGGATATCCAGACGGAGACAACATCATGAGCCTCGTGATGTCCGGCACATCCGCGCGCAAGAAGGCCGCACCGCGCAAGTCCCGCAAGAAGCGCTCGACCTTCGATACCACGCTCGGTCGCGCCGTACTGCAGCTGCTCGCCGTCGCCATCTTCTTCGCGCTTTGGGAAGCCGGCGTGCATGCCGGTTATATCTCCGCCTTCCTGATGGGATCGCCCTCCGGCATCTTCGCCACGTTCTACAAGCTGATCCTGAGCGGCGAACTGCTGTCGGACTCCTGGTACACGCTGTTCGAGGCTATTCTAGGCTTCATCATCGGCACCATCTTCGGATCGCTGTTCGGTCTGGCGCTGTGGTACTCGGTGTTCGTCGCGAAGCTGGTCGAGCCCTTCATCGTTGCCATCAATTCCGTGCCAAAGATCGCGCTCGCGCCCATCGTGGTGCTGTGGTTCGGCACCGGCCTAATCTCGAAGGTCGCACTCGCCGTTTCACTCACTGCACTGGTAGCGCTGATCGCCGCTTATCAGGCGGCCAAGGATGCCGACGTCGATCTGCAGTCGCTGATGATCTCCATGGGCGCCGACAAGCATCAGGTGTTCTGGAAGGCTGTGGTGCCATCCACACTGCCGTCGATCATCGCCACCTTCCGCATCAATATCGGTTTCGGCCTGGTCGGCGCCGTGGTCGGCGAGTTCATCTCGTCGCAGCGCGGCCTCGGCCACATGATCTTCCTCGCCTCCAGCCTGTACGACCTCAACTCAGTCTGGGTCGGGCTGTTCACGCTGATGATCCTCGGCTTCGTGCTCTATTACGTCATCGACATCATCGAGCGCACCTCGCTGCCGTGGAAGCAGGCGACCACCTCGCATCAGGTCCAGGTTTAATCCCTCTCTTTCCACCATAACGGAGACGTTCCATGTCGTTGCTGAAGCGTATCACCGGCGCCACCGCGCTGGCCGCTATCCTGCTCGCCACCCCGGCTATGGCGCAGAACAAGAAGGTGGTGCTGTCGCAGGCTTTCCAGTCGATGCTCTATCTGCCGCTCTATGTCGCCATCAACGAAGGCTTCTTCACCGCGCAGGGCCTCGACCTCACCAAGGAAACCGCGGGCTCGCCCACGGTCGCACTCTCGGCGGTGATCTCCGGCAGTGCGCAGTTCTCGATCCATGGTCCGGAGTGGACCGCCATCGCCGCCTCTAAAGGCGCGCCAGTTGGCATCATCGCCAATGTCGTCAACGGCGCCGCCGTGTGGATCGCGACCTCGCCGGACTTCAAGTTCACCGACGTCAAGAGCCTGAAGGGCCAGAAGGTGGTCGTCGGCACCATGCCGACCACCAGCACCTCGCTGTTCCTGAAGCTGCTGAAGGAGAACGGCATGGACGGCAAGACCGATGTGGAGATGATCCCCGTCGCAATCGGCAGCGAACCGGGCCCGTTCCTCGCCAAGCAGGCTGACGTCGCCGTGATGTATGAACCCGGCCTGGATCAGGTTGTCGCCAAGGGCATGAAGGTGGTCTACGGCTTCCCGAAGAGCTACGGCGCCTATGCATTCTCGTCGGTGACGGCGCGCAATGACGTCAATCCGGATCTGGCGCAGCGCGTCACCAACGGCATGGAAATGGCGATGCGCTTCATGAAGAAAGATCCTGCCAAGACCGTGGCCATTGCGCAGAAGGAATTTCCAACGCTGGATCCGGCCGTGATCGAATCCGCCGTCAAGCGCATGCTCGCCGACGGCGTCTATCCGGACAGCGTCGATATTTCTGCGCCGTCACTGAAGATCTCCATGGACACCCAGATCGCGCTCGGCAATCTCGCGGCCCAGCCGGACTATGACAAGTTTGTGGTGAAGAAATACATCGAGCCTGCACTGGCGATGAAGTAATATCGAGGGCGCGCAGTCTCGCGGCTGCGTGCCTCTCTTGATCCCAGAAGAAACCTTCAGGACGACACCACATGACGAATACAACCGCGCGCACCGCAGCATCTGGCGCGGGGGTTCTCGACCTGCTGCGGCTGTTCAAGGGCAACACATCCGCAGCCGACCATTACGCATCCGAGCGCCTCGCACAGGCCAAGGCTGCGGAGCCGGTCCTGAAAGCTTTCGAAGTCCTGCCCACCGATACCGTGCGCAAGCCGGGGCCGCTCTCCGGCATCCCCGTCGCCGTCAAGGACATCATCGCTACCACCGATATGCCGACAACCAATGGCTCGGCCGTCTATGCCGACCACGTGCCATCGGCCGATGCCTGGGTGGTCGAACGGTTGCGCAATCTCGGCGCCACCATCTTCGGCAAGACGGTCTCCACCGAATTCGCCTGGCGCCACCCCGGCCCGACTACCAATCCATGGAACAGCAAGCACACACCGGGCGGCTCGTCTTCGGGCTCGGCCGCCTCTGTCGCTGCCGGCATCGTGCCGCTGGCGCTGGGAACGCAGACGCTGGGCTCCATCATCCGCCCCGCTGCCTTCAACGGCGTCGTCGGATTCAAGCCGAGCTTCGGCGCTATCCCCCGCAGCGGCGCGCATCATCTCAGCCAGTCGCTCGACCACATCGGCTTCTTCGCGCGGAAAGTCGACGACGTCGCCTATGCGCTGTCACTCATTGCCGGCACCTGCCACAGCGATCCCCATGGCGCGCCGGTGCCGGCCTTTGAAATCTCCGTCGAGCGCGGCGTAGCCCCGCTGCCGTCGCCGCGTCTCGCGGTGGTGCGCTTCGCCAAATTCGCCAAGGCCGAGAGCGAACAGCAACAGGTGTTCGAGGCCTCTGTTGCGCGACTTCGCAGCGCGGGTGCTGTGATCGAGGAACTTGAACTGCCCGAACTGGATCGCAGCAACTGGGACGCGATCAATACGATTCTCGCGGCCGAAGGGGCGGTGATCTTCGGCGATCTCGTCGCGCGCTATCCCGACAAGACCAGCGATCACCTGAAGAAGCTGGTGGAAACCGGCAGCGCCATCAGCGCGGCAGCCTATCTCAAAGCCAAGACGCTGCAGACAAAGCTGCGCGCGGACTTCACCGCGCAGATGACGAACTACGACGCTGTGCTGACACTGCCGGCCTATGGCGAAGCACCGGAAGGGCTGAGCTACACTGGCGACGCCGAATATTGCGCGCCATGGACCCTGATCGGCGTGCCCGCGCTATCGCTGCCCGCCGGGTTCGGCAAGAACCATCTGCCGCTCGGCCTACAGGTGGTCGGGCCCTATCTGAACGACTTGCGCACACTGCGTGTTGCGAAGTGGATCGAGAGCGCGCTGGCATTCTCGCCGGGATTGCCGGAGATCAAATAGCAAAAGGCCCTCGCCCAATCTCGGGCGAGGGCCTCAGCTCGATACTTACTTCTTCACCGCGCCATCAGGATGTGTGGGATCGACCCACAGCACCGTCTCCGGCTTCTCCACCGGCTCGATATCGATATTGATAGCGACCGCTTCTCCGTCGCTGCGCACCAGCACGCATTCCAGCACCTCGTCAGCGCTGGCATTGATCTCCTGATGCGGCACGTAAGGCGGCACGAAGATGAAATCGCCAGGACCGGCCTCCGCGGTAAACTGCAGGCGATCGCCCCAGCGCATCCGAGCCTTGCCCTTCACCACATAGATGACGCTTTCGAGATGGCCGTGATGATGCGCACCGGTCTTGGCATCCGGCTGGATCGACACGGTGCCAGCCCAAAGTTTCTGCGCACCCACGCGCGCGAAATTGATGGCCGCCGCGCGGTCCATGCCTTTGGTCGATGGCACGTTGGTATCGAGGTTGTCGGCGGGAATGACGCGAATGCCGTCGTGCTTCCAGCGATCTGGATCATGATCGTGAGAATGATCATGCGCGTGATCGTGCGGATGAGTGTGATCGTGGCCGTGACCGGACATTTCAATGCCTTCTTGGGTTCCGAAGAAATGCTGCCACCGCATGTGGCATCACGCCCTCGGGAGTGAGGAACATTCAATTGAGCTGGCAATTGTCCCTGCGAAGCTCAAGCAGCGCATATCGAGAATGGTCTCGGAACTGCGTCTGCAACATGACAGGAGTATCCCATGGGTGCCACCGCAGACAAGATCAAGGGAACCGCGAACGAAGCCATCGGCAAGGCCAAGCAGGGCATCGGTGAAGCCGTGGGTTCCGACCGCCTGCAGGGCGAAGGTCTGATCCAGGAAGGCAAGGGTCACGCGCAGAAGGCCGTCGGCGATGCCAAGCAGGCCGCCAAGGACGCCGCCGACAAGGCGTCGGACTTCGCGCACCGCAAACTTTAACCAATTCCAACCGGCGGAGTTTTGACTCCTCCGTCGGTCGCAGGTGACGCTGCAAAAGAAGCCGGTCCCAAGAGGGGCCGGTTTTTTTGTCCGTCGGCTCGTTACGCCAACCCGCCCGGGAATGACATAGGTCAATACCTGCGCAGGCGAGCATCCGGCCGCCAGCCCTGAGGGCACGATATTTCGGCGAGTTCCCGGACTTCCCCCTCGCTGGTCCGGCTGGTAAACCCCCGCCATGTTCAAGGTCGCCGCCCTCTATCAATTCGCCGCGCTGCCGGATTTCCGGCAATTGCGCGAGCCGCTGCGCGCATTCTGCGTCAATCTCGGCATCAAAGGCTCGATCCTGCTCGCCGAGGAAGGCATCAACGGAACCGTGGCAGGCACCGACGCTGCCGTCGGCACGCTGGTTCGTGAACTTGAAACCGGCGTGATGTTCAGCGACCGGCTGAACCACCTCGAGTTGAAATTCTCTCGCGCCAGCATGATGCCGTTCCTGCACATGAAGGTGCGGCTGAAGAAGGAGATCGTCACACTCGGCGATCCCCGGACCGATCCGACCAAGACCGTCGGCACCTATGTGGATGCCGCCGACTGGAACGAGCTGATCGTCGACGAGAACACCCTGGTGCTCGACACACGCAATGCTTTCGAAGTGGCAATGGGCACGTTCGAGGGCGCGGTCGATCCGGAGATCGCAAGCTTCGGCCAATTCAAGGATTTCGTCACACGCACGCTCGATCCCGAGAAGCACAAGAAGATCGCGATGTTCTGCACCGGTGGCATCCGCTGCGAGAAGGCAAGTTCGTATCTGTTGTCGCGCGGCTTCGCCGACGTTTATCACCTCAAGGGTGGCATCCTGAAATATCTCGAGGAGATTCCCGAGGCCGAGAGCCGCTGGCGCGGCGAATGCTTCGTGTTCGACCAGCGCGTCGCGCTCGGCCATGGCCTCGTCGAAAGCCAATCGATCAAGCCTGACTTGCCGATCAATTCGGAAGATTTTGCGATGCTGCGGGAGAGCGCATCCGATGAGTGAGACCGCAAAAGACCTGACAGGCTTGCGCGAACGTATCGACGCACTCGAAACTCGCGTCGCCTATCAGGACGACACGATCGAGACGCTGAATGCGACGATCACCGCCCAGTGGAAACAGATCGACATGCTGACGCGGCAGGTCGCCACGCTCAGCGAGCGGCTGCAGGAAGCCGAAAGCAACAGCGGCGCGCCGCGGAATGAACCTCCGCCGCATTATTGAGAGGCGGCCTCTTACTTTCCCTCTCCCGCTGCGGGCAGCTTTGCTGCGCTGGGGGAGAGGGAAAGAAAAAGCGCTACGCGGACAAATCCGCCGCCAATTTCCGGTCTCGCAACTCGCGCTTCAGCACCTTGCCGATGGCGCTGCGCGGCAAAACATCGACCAGCACGACATCATTGAGTCGCTGGAACTTGCCGACACGCTCATTCGTCCAGGCCTTCAACCCCGGCGCATCGACGGAGGCACCCGCCTTCATCACCACGAAGGCGACCGGTGTCTCACCCCACTCTTCCGACGGCATGGCCACGACAGCGGCTTCGAGCACGTCATCGTGTTTCGTCAGCACCGCTTCCAGATCGCTCGGATAGATATTGAAACCGCCGGAAATGATCATGTCCTTCTTGCGGTCCATCAACTGCAGAAAGCCGTCTTCGTCGAAACGTCCGACATCGCCGGTCCGCACATAGCGTTTGCCGGAGGCATCGTGCCAGAACGTCTCCGCGGTCTTGCCGGGCTGGTTGAGATAGCCCTGCATGATGACAGGCGAATGCCCGACCACTTCGCCGATTTCGCCCTGAGCTACGAAATTGCCATCTTCGTCGATCAGGCGAATGTCGTGATCCGGTGCCGGCTGGCCGACCGTGTGCAGCTTGGTCGGGTGTTCATGCGCAAGCAATACGCAGGTGCCGCCGCCCTCAGTCATCCCGTAATATTCGGTCAGCCCGCCCGGCCAGCGTTTCAACACATCGGCCTTCAGCGCGCCGCCGAATGGCGCCGAGGTCGAGAACTTCATCACGAAAGACCTGAGATCGAAACTGTCGAAATCTTCAACGGCCATGATGCGGCGATACTGCACCGGCACCAGCATCGCGTGGGTCGCGCGATGCTTTGCGCTCAGTTCAAGAAATCCTCGCGCATCGAACTTCTTCATCAGCACCAGGGTGCCGCCACCGGCAAGTGTCGGATTGAAGCAGACCAGCGTGGTGTTGGAATAGAGCGGCGTCGACAGCACGGTGACGGCATCCGGCCCGTAACCCAGCGGATCGAGCTGGCCATATTGCCGCCAGCGCATCCAGCAGGTGTGGATGATGCCCTTCGGCGTACCGGTCGTTCCCGAGGAATAGATGATATTGAAGACCCATTCCGGATCGATCGTCACCGGTGTGGGCTTCACGCCTTCGGGCGCCAGCCATTGCGCGAACGGCTTGCCGGCCTTACCGCCATCGAGCGCAATGCGCTGGACCGAGGGATCAATCGCAGCATCCGCAAAGGAGGCCGCCGTCGCATCATCCATGAACAAGATTTTTGCCGCTGCATCCTTCACCATCGCAGCGAAATCGGCTGGCGTCGATGACGGCGCCAGCGGCGCCACCGCAACGCCAGCGCGCAGTGCTCCAAGAAACACCGCGGCATATTCGATGGAAGAGAGCGCGCAGATCGAAATCGCATCGCGTGGCTTGAGGCCGCTGGCCTGCAGTGATGCAGCGATACGGTCGATAAGCGCATCGAAGGCGGCGTAATCGATCTGGCTGTTAGCATCGATCACAGCGATCTTGCCGGGCTTCGACACAGCTGTGTTACGGACCAGTGCATCGAGGGTGATGAAGTCGGGCATGCGTTTCCTCGTTTCTTGTTTGTTTAGTTGAATTCCGAAGCCGGCAGCCTTTCCCTCCCCCCGCACGAAGCGAAGCTTCGCTGGGTAGGGAGGGTGGCCGGCCGAAGACCGGCCGGGTGGGGGCGCCCCACGCTCAGTCGTGTATGCGGCAACCCACCCGTCACGCTTTCTCGCTACGCTCGCAAGCGCGCCACCCTCCCCACTGCGCGCGGGCTAAGCCGCGCTTGAGGGAGGGAGAAGGAAGCATTACCGATCCAGCTTTTCGCCGTTCAGCCACTTCTTGCCGCTGGCATAAAGTGCCTCCACCGCGTCACCGCGCAGCCCCGGCATATCCGGCTTGATCTGATAGCCGATCTGGGTCTGCAGATAAGCGAGATGGCGATACCCCTCCGGGAAGCTCGCCAGCAGATCCGCATCGAGCTTCAGAGGCGCGCCGGGCACCACGGGATCCATACGATCCTTCTCATAGATCGGCTGGCGCAGGACCATGCCCCATTTTCCGTCGCGCTTTTCGAGGAAATCATAGAACCGCCCGGTCAGCATTACGTCAACATTGACGCCGTGCACCAGCGCGCGCTGGGCGATGGTCATCTTGGTCTGCGAAATTGCGCGGGTGCCTGCGAGATCGATCGACTGCGCGCCGAGGAAATGCATGATCGAGACGCCCTTGGCCCAGCCGGCCTTGCTCATGGCGATGAATTCGTCCGCGGTGCCTTGGGTCCAGGTCGCCACCATGCGGCCATCGTCGAACCAGACGGTACGGAAGCGGTCCCAGTCGCCCGCATCACGCCAGACTACCCAGTTTTCAATGAGATCGCGGATGGCAAGGCGGTCGATAATCTCTATATCCATGGAATATCCAATATGCGGGGCAGGCGCCGATGCGCGCGTGTAACGCAATCATATCCGATCAGGCTTCCGCGAAAAGAGCGTTCATGACAAAGCAGACATCCTCCATGCCCGCGCCGGTTGCGCCGCGTCATCCGCATTCCTTCACAACCCACGGCATCACCGTGAGCGATGATTACGCCTGGTTGAAAGACGCCAAATGGCAGGAGGTCTTGCGCGATCCCAGCGTGCTGGAGCCGGAGATCCGCACCTATCTCGAGGCCGAGAATGCCTATACCGACAGCCTGCTCGGCGGCACGGCGGCGCTGCAGACCAAGCTGGTTGCGGAAATGCGCGGCCGCATCAAGGAAGACGATTCCAGCGTGCCCTCGCCGGACGGTCCCTATGCTTACTTGCGGAAGTTCCGCGAGGGCGGCCAGCACGAATTGTTCGGCCGGATGCCGCGGGATGGCGGCGAGGTCACCATCATTCTCGACGGCGACAAGCTCGCCGCGAACCACAAATATTTCAAATTCGGCGGCGCCCGCCACTCACCCGATCATGCGCTGGAAGCCTGGAGCGCCGACGTCAAGGGTTCGGAATATTTCACCATTCGTGTGCGTGACTGGGCCACCGGCAACGATCTCGACGACGTGGTCGAAGAGACCGATGGCGGCGTGGTGTGGACGCATGACTGCAAGGCTTTCTTTTATGTGAAGCTCGACGACAACCATCGCCCGATGCAGGTCTGGCTGCACAGGCTCGGCAGCAAGCAGGCCGACGACAGGCTGATCTTCGAGGAGCAGGATTCCGGCTGGTTCACCCATATCCACGAAAGCGCCAGCGGCCGCTTCTGCGTCATCGCCGGCGGCGATCATGAGACCTCCGAACAGCAATTGATCGATCTCGCCACGCCAGACGTGCCGCCGCGCCTCGTGGCAAAGCGTGAAGACGGTGTGCAGTATTCGCTGGCCGATCGCGGCGATGAGCTGTTCATCCTGACCAATGCCGACGGCGCCATCGACTTCAAGATCGTCACCGCGCCGTTGGCGACGCCCGCGCGCGCGA
This sequence comes from Tardiphaga sp. 813_E8_N1_3, assembly GCF_051811025.1. NCBI lineage: Bacteria > Pseudomonadati > Pseudomonadota > Alphaproteobacteria > Hyphomicrobiales > Nitrobacteraceae > Tardiphaga > Tardiphaga sp. 813_E8_N1_3. The sequence continues at coordinate 533,110 of NZ_JBPWQE010000001.1, read as the reverse complement.
ACTGGAAAGACCTGATCCCCTATCGCGAGGGCATCTATGTCCTCGACATGGATCTCACGGCCAATTATCTGGTCCGTCTGGAGCGTGCCAATGCGCTGCCGTCGATCGTGATCCGCGATCTCACCACCAGGGACGAACACGCCATCGCCTTCGACGAAGCCGCCTACTCACTCGATACGATGGGCGGCTACGAATTCGATACGACCACTTTGCGTTTCGCCTATTCCTCAATGACGACGCCGTCGGAAGTCTATGACTACGACATGGCAACGCGCGAACGGACGTTACGCAAGCGCCAGGAGATTCCGTCGGGGCACAATCCCGCCGACTATGTCACCACGCGCATCATGGCCAAGGCACATGACGGCGCCGAGGTTCCGGTGTCGATCCTGCATCGCAAAGATCTCAAACAGGACGGCAAGGCGCCGCTGCTGCTCTATGGCTACGGCTCCTATGGGATGGCGATGCCTGCGTCGTTCTCTGCGAACCGGCTGTCACTGGTCGATCGCGGCTTCGTCTATGCCATCGCGCATATCCGCGGCGGCGCCGACAAGGGCTGGGGCTGGTATCTCGACGGCAAGCGCGACAAGAAGACCAACTCATTCGACGATTTCGCCGCGAGTGCCCGGACGCTCATCACCGCGAAATATACCTCGGAGAAAAACATCGTCGGCCACGGCGGCAGCGCCGGCGGCATGCTGATGGGCGCGGTCGCCAACCGCTCCGGTGAATTGTTCTCCGGGATCGTCGCCGAAGTGCCGTTCGTGGATGTGCTCAACACCATGCTCGACGACACACTGCCGCTGACACCGCCCGAGTGGCCCGAATGGGGCAATCCGATCGAGAGTGCCGAGGATTTCAAGACGATCCTGTCCTACTCACCTTACGATCAGGTCGCGGCGAGGGACTATCCGAAGATACTCGCGATGGGCGGTCTCACCGATCCCCGCGTCACTTATTGGGAACCGGCGAAATGGATCGCACGGCTGCGCGCGACGATGACCGGTGGCGGCCCGGTGCTGCTGCGGACGAATATGGGCGCCGGTCACGGTGGCGCGTCCGGGCGTTTCAACCGGCTGGATGAGATCGCGATCGTCTATGCGTTTGCACTGTGGTCGGTGGGGATGGCGGAGGGGTAGCAGCCACAAACTCTGTCATGGCCGGGCTCGACCCGGCCATCCAGCTTTACCGCTCGTTCAATCGACGAGGATGCCCGGGTCAAGCCCGGGCATGACGTGGAGAGGGCAAGCTGTTCTATCGAACAGCTAATGCTCCGGCCTATTGCCCTCGATCAACGCGCCGGCGCCCTTGTCGAGCAGTTCCAGCCCGACAGCCCGCCCCAGCTCACGCGGACGATCCGCCGGCCCGATGCGCGTCACCTCGATGAACTGCCCGCCGGCTTCATCCAGCACCGATGCGGTCAGCGCCATCTCGTGCCCTGAGATCACCGAATAACCGGCAATCGGCGAATTGCAGTGGCCGTTCAGCACCCAAAGCACCTCACGCTCGGCATCGCAGGACAGATGTGCCGCAGGGTCGTCGATCAGCGAGAGATAACGCCGCGAGACCCAGTCATGCGCCGCGCATTCGACTGCAACAATGCCCTGCCCCACGGCCGGCAACATTTCCTGCGGCGTGAAATCGCGTGCGATGCGGCTCGCCAATCCAACACGCTCGAGGCCTGAACGCGCCATGATCAGCGCGTCGGCGGGGCCGACCTCGCCGCCATCAGGCAGCCGCTGCATTTCGCCATTGTCGAGTTTGCGCACGCGCGTGTCTGCGGCGCCGCGGAAGTGGATCACCTCGATCTCGGGAAACAGCCGCCGAATATAGGCCGCGCGGCGTACGGCATTGGTGCCGATCTTGAAGCCTTTGCCACGGGTCCGTTTGAGATCGTCGAGGCTGACACCCTTGCGCAGCACCAGCGAGTCCGTCGGAGGATCGCGCACCAGCGTTGCACCGATCACGAGGCCCGGCGTGTCCTCGTTGCCCGGCATATCCTTCAGCGAATGCATCGCCGCATGCAGCGTGCCCTTGAGCACAGCCGCGCGAATCTCGCCGACAAAGGCGCCGCCCTTGCCGCCATGCTTCAGGAGATTGCTGGTCTGGTCGCGGTCGCCGACCGGCTCGAATTTCACGATCTCGACGGCCAGTTCCGGCGCGACCACCGCAAGCCGGCGCGCGATCTCTTCGGTCTGGGCCAGCGCCATGGTGCTTTTGCGCGTGCCGATGCGCATCGATTCAGTCACTCAGGCAAGCTCCATCCAGCGGTCCCGCACAGGGATGGCGGGCATTCGCGCGGACAATAAAGCCGGCGCGCGCCGGAAACAATGCGCGCGCGGGCTTTACGGGGAGGCCTTTACGTGCTCGCCGCCTCGGCCGTTGCCACCGGCCTCGGCACCACGAGATTGACCAGGATCGCGACCACGATGTTCGCGACGAGGGCAATCAGCCCGACATAGACCGTCGCCTGGAAGCTGCCGACCGACAGCATGTGCAGCGGCTTGAGGCCGTCCGTCCAGGCCAGATATGTGCCGCCGAACAGGCCAACCACCCATCCGATCAGCAATGCCGGCGCGGTGAACCAGCGGGTGAACAGGCCGAAGATCAAGGCCGGCAGCGTCTGCAGGATCCACAGGCCTCCGAGAAGCTGAAGGTCGAGCGCGAACTGCGTCGGCAGATAGATGATGACCAGCAGCGCACCGACCTTCACCACCAGCGAGGCGATCTTCGCCACCGCGGCTTCGCCCGCCGTATCGACCTGCGGATTGACATAGGCCTTCCAGAAATTGCGGGTGAAGAGATTGGCAGCGCCAATGCTCATCACAGCCGCGGGGACCAGCGCGCCGATGGCGATCGCAGCAAAAGCGAAGCCGGCGAACCAACTCGGAAACAGTGTCTGGAACAGCGCCGGCACCACGTCATTATTGCTGGCGAGCTTCAGCTTGGCCGCGTGGCCCATATAGCCGAGCAACGCCAGCAGGCCGAGCATCAGCGTATAGGCCGGCAACAGCACCGCATTCTTGCGGATGGTCGTGGCACTTTTGCTGGCGAAGATACCGGTCAGCGTGTGCGGATACATGAAGGCCGCGAGCGCCGAACCGAGTGCCAGGGTGGCATAGGCTACATATTGACCGGGTTGCAGCAAGATGCTCCCCGAGCCCTTGGCCTTGAATGCCTGATCGGCGGCGTCGAACACTGCGGCATAGCCGCCGACCTTGCCGGGGATCACCGACACTGCCGCGATGACGGCGATATAGATCATGATATCCTTGACGAAGGCGATCAGCGCCGGAGCACGCAGGCCCGACGAGTAGGTGTAGAGCGCGAGCACGACAAAGGCCGCGATCAGCGGCAGTTCGCCCTCGAAACCAAGCGCCTTCACAGCCGTGGCCATACCGATCAGCTGCAGCGCGATATAGGGCATGGTGGCGACGACACCGGTGATGGCGACTGCTGCTTCCAGTAGGCGCGAACCATAGCGGCCATGCACAACGTCGGCGGCAGTGACATAGCCGTTGTCCTTGGCGACCTGCCAAAGCCTCGGCATCACTATGAACACGATGGGATAGACCAGGATCGTGTAAGGCAGCGCGAAGAAGCCGTAAGCACCGACCGAATAAACCAGTGCCGGCACGGCGATCACCGTATAGGCGGTATAGAAATCGCCGCCGACCAGAAACCAGGTGATCCAGGTGCCGAACTGGCGGCCACCAAGGCCCCATTCGTCGAGACTGGCCAGCGTTTTCGTGCGGCGCCACTTCGAGGCGACGAAGCCCATCACGGTGACGAGCGCGAAGAAGAACAGAAAGACCGCAACGGCGGGAATATCGAGCTCAGTCTTCATTGGGGTAGGTCCGGTAAGCGAGCCAGGTCAGAAAGGCGGTCATCGGCACCCAGGCGAGCTGGTACCAGTAGAAGAAGGGAAAGCCGAACAGCACCGGATCATGAAAGTTGTAGAACGGGACCCAGAGCAGGCCGACGAAGGGGATCAGCAGAAGCCATAGGAAATGGCGGGCCATGGCGGGGCTCCTCTCGATAGGCGGGCAGCACCAGATGCCACGATTATTTTACGGCGCAGAATTTTGCGCTGTGTAGGTGCGACATTCTGTCATGTAAACACGATGCTGCCGCAGGGCTGCCATTCGCGGAGTGGACGCGCAGCAACGACAAACACCCACACATCGCACCGGGCTTCCGGGACAATGTGTGGGTGTTGAAAGCGAGGCGTCTTGAAGTGGTTTAGCGGCCGCCGAACGTCGTATCGCCGAACAGCGCCTTTTGCGTCGATGGCTGCGAGCGCCAGTATTGCGGCGGCGCCTGCACCTGACCGCCGAGATGCGCAGCCGCGTGCCACGGCCAGCGCGGATCGTAGAGAATGCCACGTGCGATGGCGACCAGATCGGCCTTGCCGGAAGCAACGATGTCTTCGGCCTGCTGCGCTTCGGTGATCAAACCCACCGCAATCGTCGGCAGTCCCGTCGCCGCTTTCACGGCTTCGGCGAACGGCACCTGATAGCCGGGCCCGAGCGCGATCTTCTGCTGTGGCGAGACACCACCTGATGAAACATCCATCCAGTCGACGCCGCGCTTCTTTAGCTCGTTGGCGAGAACAATCGTCTGCTCGACATCCCAGCCGCCCTCGACCCAATCGGATGCCGAAACACGGAAGCCAACCGGCTTGCCGGCGGGAAACGCCGCGCGTACCGCGTCGAACACTTCGAGTGGAAACCTGATCCGGTTCTCCAGCGAACCGCCATAGTTGTCGGTGCGCAGGTTGGAGATCGGTGAAAGAAACTCGTGCAGCAGATAGCCATGCGCACCGTGGATTTCGAGCGCATCGATGCCGAGCCGCTCGGCGCGCTTCGCTGTGGCCACGAAGGCATCGCGGATGCGCTTGAGGCCCGCGGCATCGATCTCCTGCGGCGGCAACTCGCCGGACTTCTGCGGAATGGCGGACGGGGCGTGGGCGACCCAGCCGCCTTTGTCGAGCGGGACCTGCTGGCCGCCATCCCATGGGGCGTGACTGGACGCCTTTCGGCCTGCATGGGCGATCTGCATGCCAACGGCAATGTTCGAATGTTTGCGTATCGCCGCCAGCACGGGCTTCAACGCGGCTTCGGTCGCGTCGTTATAGAGGCCGAGATCGCCGGGTGTGATGCGGCCGATGGCTTCCACGGCGGTCGCTTCGATCACCAGCATGGCGGCGCCCGACAGGGCCATATTGCCGAGATGGATCATGTGCCAGTCGGTGGCCCGGCCATCTTCGGCAGAATACTGGCACATCGGCGCAATGACGATGCGGTTCGGCAGCGTGAGGTCGCGCAGCTTGAAGGGAGAGAACAGGGCGCTCATGAAGGTTCCAGGGTGGGAGGAGCGAATTGCCATGCGCGGGCGCGCAAGCTTGTCATGCCGACATTGGAATTTGGATGAGAAAACACAAGATGGCATGCCAAAAGCGACCTCTGCATTGTGCAAGGAGGGTAGCTTTCGACAAATCATTCTCGAAGGAGAGGCCCGATTCCTGGAGAAAGGCGATCCTGGAAAGCAAAAGGCGCCCCGGTTACCCGGTGCGCCTCTCTAGATCTCGTTCATTCAGCGCCGTAGCGCCTATGATTTAGTACGGGCAAACCACCCGGCCCCAGCGACGGCTGAAATAGCAGCCCGGCGCCACGAAGCGCGGCCCACCGTAGAAGCCATAGCCGCGACCATAACCACGACCGCCGCCACGGTAGAACCCGCCGCCACGTCCACGGCCGCCGCCCCAGCCACGACCGCCGCCGCGACCGCCACCACGGGCCTCGGCCGAGGTGCTGCTCGTGGTGAGCAACATCGTGGACGCGCCGATCAGGCCGACACAGTAGACAGACACAAGCGCCATAGCTGCCAGGCAGCGGGTCACGATATTGTGGCGCGTCGTTTTGGTTTGAGCCATTCTTGGGATCTCCATTCTGCGGAAGCACGGCTTTAGAATGCTTCCGACCTCGAATTGTTCAGTGAGCAATTCTTGATTCACACGGGTGCTGAAACCAGAATAGTAATATGGCCATCACAAGGCGTGCACGCATCAACAGCGCCAGAATAGGGTCAAGCTCGAGCGCCGGTCAAGTTGCCGACAACGCTGTCACTACGAACGAATACGCACCTTCACCCGTCACCTCGCTTTTCACCTCCCGCCGTTCATCTTCTCTTCATATTGCCTCGCACTATGCTGATGGCTGCACCTCGCACCTGCGAATATGCGATCCGTCCCACCCACCGCGCCTGCGTCAGCAGCTCGATCCCATCATTCGTCCCTTCCCGCGAATTGTCAGAAGCTGATTCATGCCCAAACCAAGCTACATCCTCGGTCTCAACACCTACGATCACGACGTCAGCGCCTGCCTGCTGCGTGACGGTGCGCTGGCCTATGCGATCGAAAAAGAGCGGATTACCCGCGACAAGCACGCGACCGGATTCTACAAGGAAGTGATCGACTACGTCCTCGATGCCGAAGGCATCACGCTGGACGACGTCGACCTGGTGGTGAGCAATTGCTACATCCTGCCGGTTCCGGAGATGGAAGACCGCTTGATCTATCAGGACATGCCGGGCTTCCTGCCCGAATATGAACGGCAGGACGCCAGCGTCCATCCGTTGTTCCGCTCGCGCACCGGCAAGGTCAAAACGATCTCGCATCATCTGGCGCACGCCTATAGCGCATTCGCCGTGTGCCCCTTCGAAGAGGGGGCGATCATGATCGTCGATGGCGTCGGCAGCTATCGCTCCGACGTCATCGAGGCTTATCCCGGCGACGAGCCGGGCTCGAAGCTCGCCCGGGAATCGGAGAGCTATTACACGTTCAAGGGCACGCAGCTCGACTGCCTGAAGAAAGTCTGGATGGAGCCGGATCGCGGCTTTCTCAGCGACGAATTCTACAATATGCCGGGTCTTGGGGCGCTTTACAGCCGCGCGTCGACCTATGTGTTCGGCGACTGGAACAAATGCGGCGAGCTGATGGGGCTGGCGCCCTATGGCCGCCGCGACCAGGTCAAGCCGCTGATGGACATCACCGACAACGTGCTTAGCGTGCCGCGCTGGACCCCCGAATACAACCAGCCCTATATCGCCGATAGCGATGGCAAGTGGGACACCCATCCGTCAATGCGGCATTGGGAGGATATCGCCTGGCGCGTTCAGGACGACACCGAGAAGGTGCTGCTCGCCCGCGCCCGCTGGCTACGCGAGACGACCGGCGCGAAAAACCTTTGCATCGCCGGCGGCGTCGCGCTGAACTGCGTCGCCAATGGTCGCATCGCCCGCGAAGCCGGCTTCGAAAATGTCTGGATCCAGCCCGCTGCCGGCGACAACGGCATCGCCATCGGCTGCGCCTATTACGGCCTGCTCGAAGTGCAGAAGCAGCAGCGCTCTTATGTGATGACGCATTCCTATACCGGCAGGAATTATACCCATCGCGACATCGAGGCAGCAACACAGCGCACGCTGGTCAAGGCGCAGACCAGTGCGGTACGCAGCGACAATATCTGCCGCGATACCGCCAGGCTGCTCGCCGACCAGAAAGTGATCGGCTGGTTTCAGGGTCGCTCGGAATACGGCCCGCGCGCGCTCGGCAATCGCAGCATCATCGCCGATCCGCGCCGACCGGAAATGAAGGACATCCTCAATTCACGCGTGAAGCACCGTCAGCCGTTCCGTCCGTTCGCGCCGATCGTACTCGCTGAACGCGCCAGAGAGATTTTTGAAGGCGATCAGGATTCGCCGTTTATGCTGATCGCGGCCCCGGTGCGCCCCGAATGGCGCGAGAAGATCCCGGCCATCGTGCACATCGATGGAACGGCGCGCGTCCAGACTGTCACGGAAGATACCAACCCAGTGCTCTATCGGCTGCTGAAGGAATTCGATGCGCTCACCGGCGTGCCGGTGTTGCTAAATACCTCGTTCAACGTGAAGGGCGAGCCGATTGTCGAGACCCCGCGCGATGCCATGGCGTGCTTCATCAATACCGGCATCGATCATCTGGTCCTGCACGATACGCTGGTGTCCAAGACATCGGCGCATCGGTTCGTCGCCCCGCTGGTGCGCACCTATATGGACATCGCGGGACTGGTCATGTCGAATGTGAAGTAGAGGAACGCTTTCTTTCTTCTCCCTCCCCCAAGTGCCGCGAAGCGGTGCGCAGTGGGGAGGGAAAGACTACGCTGCCCGCACCGCGTTCAGGAACTTGCTGACTTCGTCCTTCAATCGCGTGCTGTCCGAGGACAGTGATTGCGCCGCAGCGAGAACCTGAGTCGAGGCGGATCCAGTCTCTGTCGCACCACGCTGCACATCAACGATATTCGACGAGACCTGCATCGTGCCCTGCGCCGCCTGCTGGACGTTACGCGAAATCTCCTGCGTCGCGGCGCCCTGCTCTTCCACCGCGGATGCGATGGTCGAGGCAATCTCGGACATCCGGCCGATAGTGTCTCCGATCTCCTTGATGGCGCCGACCGATTCCTGCGTCGCTGACTGGATACCGGAGATCTGCGTCGAAATCTCGCCAGTCGCCTTGGCGGTCTGCTCAGCGAGCGCCTTCACTTCGGAGGCCACGACCGCGAAACCGCGGCCGGCTTCGCCGGCACGCGCCGCCTCGATGGTCGCATTCAGCGCCAGTAGGTTTGTCTGGCCTGCGATGTTGTTGATCAGCTCGACCACATCGCCGATGCGCGCTGCGGCGCTGGCGAGCTCGCCGACGCGATCATTGGTCTTGCGCGCCTGATCCACCGCCTGTCCTGCGATTGCGGCCGATTCTTGCACCTGACGGCTGATCTCGTTAACCGACGACGCCATTTCCTCAGTGGCCGATGCCACCGACTGCACATTGGTCGATGCTTCTTCCGAGGCAGCAGCGACCGTCGTGGTCAATTCCTGCGAACGTTCGGCGGTCGCAGTCAGCGTGCCGGCCGAAGCCTCAAGTTCAGTCGATGCCGACGACACTGTCTCGACGATCTCACCGATCATCGATTCGAAGTTGCGGGTGATGCTGTCGACGCGGCGGCCGCGTTCGATCTTGGCTTCAGCATCGGCCGCTGCGGCTTCATCCGCCGCGCGCTTGTCGATCAGCGCCTGCTTGAACACCTGCAGCGTATCACCCATGGTGCCGATCTCGGTCTTCATGCCCTGATGGGGTACGACAGCCGTCAGATCGCCGGCGCCGAGTGCCTGCATCGGCTTGACGATCGAAGCGATGCCACTCGACACGTCTTTCACCAGATAGATGCCGATGCCGATCCCGAGGATTGCCGATGCACCGAGCATGATCGCAAGCAACATGAAGGCTGTCTCGTAGTTGTCTTCGGCGCTCTTGCCGGCTGCATCCGCGCCGGCTTTATTCAGCGCGATATCCTTGTCGAGCAGGTCGTCCGCCTTCTTGCCGATCGGCAACACCTTGCTCTCGTTCAGATCCTGCGGTTCGTTCGGAATCTTGCCGACGCTGGCACGCGAAAGCGCCAGAACTTCCTGGACACCGTTCATGTAGAGATTCCACTGCTGCGCCCATTGCGTATACAGCGCGCGCTCCTCAGGCGAGGTGATCAGCTTCTCATAGGTCGCACGGATCTTCATGTTATCCGCGTCGGTATTGATCAGGCGCTTCTCGGCCGATGCCTTCGCTTCCAGTGTCGCGGCGAGCATATGGAGGCGCACGATATTGCGGTAGACATTTACGCCTGCACGAAGCTCCCCCAGTGAACGGACGCTCGGCAGCCAGCTCTTCTGGATTTCCGACGCTTCGCCGTAGATGGCGCGCATCTTGGTGACAGCCAGAACGCCCATGCCACCCATGGCAATCAATAAGAAGGAAATGACAATGGTGATCTTGGTGCGAATGGAAATCTTGGCGAGCATGAAATCGTATTCCTTCGGTATTCTACCGCTGGTCAGCAATGGCAGAGCTTGATTTTTATGATCGCGCCTCGCGCGACATTTGGCGGCAATTACCAGTCGAGCACAGATTGAAAGAACGGTCTGAGCCCGCGTGAAAGAGAGTGGCGAGATAAAGTTAAAAAGCAGTGCAGCACGAACTGTGTTATCGCATAATCCAGATGCGATAACGTTGCCTGCGACCGATCATGTAATCCAAAAAACAGCCGACGCTCTCGCGCTGGCTTTCTTGATCATGCTGTATTGAAACTCAGGCCGCGCGCACGGCGTTGAGGAACTTGCTGACTTCATCCTTCAGTCGCGTGCTGTCCGAGGACAGTGATTGCGCCGCAGCGAGAACCTGAGTCGAGGCAGATCCAGTCTCTGTTGCACCACGCTGCACATCAACGATGTTCGACGAGACCTGCATCGTGCCCTGCGCCGCCTGTTGAACGTTGCGGGAAATCTCCTGCGTCGCGGCGCCCTGCTCTTCCACCGCGGAAGCGATGGTCGAGGCAATCTCGGACATGCGGCCGATGGTGTCTCCGATCTCCTTGATGGCGCCAACCGATTCCTGCGTCGCCGCCTGGATACCGGAGATCTGCGTCGAAATCTCGCCAGTCGCCTTGGCCGTCTGCTCGGCCAAAGCCTTTACCTCGGATGCGACAACAGCGAAGCCCCGGCCCGCTTCACCGGCACGGGCCGCTTCGATGGTGGCGTTGAGCGCCAGCAGGTTTGTCTGACCTGCGATGTTGTTGATCAGCTCGACCACATCGCCGATGCGCGCTGCAGCGCTGGCGAGCTCGCCGACGCGATCATTGGTCTTGCGTGCCTGATCCACCGCCTGTCCTGCGATTGCAGCCGACTCCTGAACCTGACGGCTGATCTCGTTGACCGACGACGCCATTTCCTCGGTTGCCGATGCCACTGACTGCACATTGGTCGATGCCTCCTCGGAGGCTGCGGCAACCGTCGTGGTCAATTCCTGCGAGCGCTCCGCCGTGGCGGTCAGCGTACCAGCCGAGGCTTCCAGTTCGGTCGATGCTGACGACACCGTCTCGACGATCTCACCGATCATCGATTCGAAGTTGCGGGTGATGCTGTCAACGCGCCGGCCACGTTCGATCTTGGCTTCGGCATCGGCCGCTGCGGCCTCATCCGCCGCTCGCTTGTCGATCAGCGCCTGTTTGAACACCTGAAGCGAGTCCGCCATCGTACCGATTTCGGTCTTCTCACCCTGATGTGGGACGTTTGCAGTCAGATCACCCGTACCGAGCGCCTGCATGGGCAGCACGATCGAAGTAATGCCGGCCGAAACATCGCGCACCAGCAGGATAGCCGCACCGACGCCGACAACAACCGCAAACACGAGCGAACCGATCACCATCTTGATGGCAACGCCAAAGCTGTCCGTCGCCAGTTCTCCGGCCGCCAAAGCTCCCTTGTTGTTGAGCTCGACATCCTTCTGCAGGGCTTCGTCCGCCTTGAAGCCAATCTGGTTGACCTTCACGTTCAGATCTCGCGCTTCATCACGAGCGTTCTTGCGTGACAGCGCAAGAACAGGCTGCAGGGCGGCGATATATTCGTTCCAGAGCTTGCTGAATTCGTTGTACATCGCGCGCTCCTCCGGCGACGAAATCATCGGCTCATACGTCTTGCGCGCCTTGTCGAGCATCTCGGCGTAACGCACCAGCGTGTCGTCCTGGACCTTCGTATCTGCGGCATCGGTCGCAAGCAGATGTCCACGAACCACCGAACGATAGCTGATCGTTGCAGCGCGGACTTCACCCAAAGAACGCACGCTCGGCAGCCAGCTCGTGACGATATCGGATGTCGCTCCGTTGATGGTGTACATCTGCTTGACGGCCAGTGCGCCCATTGCAGACATGGCAAGCAGCAGAAACGAGACGACAAGAGTAATCTTGGTACGGATGGACAGGCTGGCAAACATAGGTGATGGTCCCTCGGTTTTCGACCGTTGGCGCGCGACTGCACGAATGGTATTTTCTGGGTTTGAAGACGCGGCATGCATTGGAGCTGCCGGCCGAGCGTCGATAGCTTTCAACGATCTCGCGATCGAGATTGTCCGGATAAAGTTAAGGAGCGGTGCATCATGACTACTTCTTGTGCATGGCTTCTTGAATGAGTGTGGCGCACACGCATAACAGCACTACCGCGCAAGAAAGCCGACGCTCTCGCGCCGACTTTTGCGTTGTGCACCTGTGTTAAAGCCCGTTAGGCAGCGCGTACCGAGCTCAGGAACTTGCCCACTTCGTTCTTGAGACGTGTGCTGTCCGATGATAGCGACCGCGCGGCCGAAAGCACCTGCGACGACGCAGAACCGGTCTCGGACGCTCCGCGCTGCACATCCGTGATGTTCGACGACACCTGCATGGTACCCTGTGCCGCCTGCTGGACGTTACGCGAAATCTCCTGCGTCGCGGCGCCCTGCTCTTCCACCGCCGATGCGATGGTCGAGGCAATCTCGGACATGCGGCCGATAGTGTCGCCGATCTCCTTGATGGCGCCGACCGACTCCTGCGTCGCCGCCTGGATACCAGAAATCTGCGTCGAGATCTCGCCGGTCGCCTTGGCGGTCTGCTCAGCGAGCGCCTTCACTTCAGAGGCCACGACGGCGAAACCGCGACCGGCTTCGCCGGCCCGTGCTGCCTCGATAGTGGCATTGAGCGCCAGCAGATTGGTCTGGCCGGCGATATTGTTGATGAGTTCGACAACGTCCCCGATGCGCGATGCCGCACTAGCGAGTTCGCTGACGCGATCGTTGGTGCGGCGCGCCTGATCCACCGCCTGATTGGCGATGCTCGCCGACTCCTGCACCTGTCGGCTGATCTCGTTGACCGATGAGGCCATTTCCTCAGTGGCCGATGCCACCGACTGCACATTGGTGGAGGCTTCTTCGGACGCTGCCGCCACTGTGGTGGCCAGGTCCTGGGAACGTTCGGCCGTCGCGGTTAGCGTGCTTGCGGAGGCCTCGAGTTCAGTCGATGCCGACGATACGGTCTCCACGATCTCGCCGATCATCGATTCGAATTCGCGGGTGATGTTGTCAACGCGGCGACCGCGCTCGATCTTGGCTTCGGCGTCGGCAGAGGCAGCTTCATCTGCCGCGCGCTTGTCGATCAGCGCCTGCTTGAATACCTGAAGCGTGTCGGCCATCGCGCCGATCTCGGTCTTCTCGCCCTGATGCGCCACATGCGCCGTGAGATCGCCGGTGCTCAGCGCCTGCATCGGCTGCACGATCGATGCGATGCCCGAGGACACGTCCTTGACCAGATAGACGCCGACACCGATGCCGATGATCCCCGTCACTGCAATGATCACAATGACCGTCATCAGTGCCGAACCATAGCTGTCATCGGCCTTCTGTCCCGATGCTGCCGCGCCCTTGTCGTTGAATTCGATGGCCTTGCGCAGGACGAAGTCGGCCTTGGATCCCAACGGATTGATTACATTGAGATTGAGCTCATGGGCTTCTTGATTGCCTTTGCCGAGATTCTTGCGGTCGAGCGCGAAGACTTCCTGGCTGCGCGACAGATAGGTGTCCCATTCCTTGCTCCAGTCATTGAAGATCGCGCGCTCTTCAGCGCTCGAAATCAACTTGTCATAGGCCGCCCGCTCTTCAGCAACCCGCTTGACGATGGTGTCGATGCCAGCCTCGGTCTTCTGCATCTGCTCGGCATTGGCTGCGAGGATATGTGCGCGCACCAGATTGCGATAATCGATGGTCGTCGCCCGTAGCCCACCAAGAACACGGACGCTTGGCAGCCAGTTCTTCTGAATGTCCGACGCATTGGCGTTGATCGTCTGCATCTTGCTGACGGCAAGCGCCCCCATCCCCGTCATTGCGATTAACAGAAAAGCGATAACGATCGCGATCTTGGCTTTGATAGAGATGTTCGAGAGCATGGCTGGACGTCCTGTTATCGCTCGATAGAATGATCAGTTCTGATCCCGCATGGTCTAGGCCGCGCGAACGGAGTTGAGGAACCGCGCGACTTCCACCTTTAGCCGCGTGCCATCCGACGAGAGCGACTGCGCGGCCGAGAGAACCTGCGACGAGGCCGACCCGGTCTCGCTAGCGCCGCGCTGCACATCCGTAATGTTGGACGAGACCTGCTGGGTGCCATGCGCGGCTTGCTGCACGTTGCGGGAAATCTCCTGGGTCGCGGCACCCTGCTCTTCGACGGCCGAAGCAATCGTCGACGAAATTTCTGACATCCGACCGATGGTGACGCCGATCTCGCGGATGGCGCTGACCGATTCATCGGTGGCGGACTGGATGCTGCCGATCTGCGTGCTGATCTCGCCGGTCGCCTTGGCGGTCTGTTCCGCGAGCGTCTTCACCTCGGCCGCCACCACGGCGAAGCCGCGGCCGGCTTCACCGGCGCGGGCGGCTTCGATGGTCGCGTTGAGCGCCAGAAGGTTGGTCTGCCCGGCGATGCTATTGATCAGCTCGACCACGTCGCCGATACGGCTGGCCGCCTTCGACAATTCGCCGACACGGTCGTTGGTCTTCTGGGCCTGCTGCACGGCCTCGCTGGCGATGCGCGCCGATTCCTGAACCTGGCGGCTGATCTCGTTCACCGATGACGCCATTTCCTCGGTCGCCGATGCCACGGATTGTACGTTCGTCGAGGCCTCTTCCGAAGCGGCTGCCACCATGGTGGTCAAATGCTGCGAACGCTCGGCAGACGACGTCAGCGTGCCCGCCGACGCTTCGAGCTCAGTCGATGCCGACGACACTGTTTCGACGATCTCGCCGACCGCACTCTCGAAATCGTTCGCCAGCTTAATCATCTCGCGCTTGCGTTGCTCGGCAGCGATCTGTTCCTGCTGCTTTTGAGCCTCGGCTTCGGCGCGGGCGCGCTCCTGTGCCTTGACCTTGAACTTCTCCACGGCGCCAGCGACGTCGCCGATTTCATCCTTGCGGCCCAAGCCCGGCAACACCACGCTGAAATTGCCCTCGGCGAGTTCTTCCATCGATCTGCTCAGCGCGCTCATGGGGCGACCGATCGTGAACACCGAGAATGCGCAGGTGCCGATCAGCATCAACGCGACCACGCCACCGAGGATCAGCGAATTTCGCTCGGTTGCAGCGGCCTCGTTCGCCGCGCCGGTCGTCTGCTGCTCGGTCTTTTCCTTGGCCATGTTGACGATGGTATCCGCCAGCTTGTCGAGCTCGGAGCTCATCGGCAGCAGTACATCGGTGCGGAGCTTGACGATCTCTGCGCCCAGCGCGGTGATGCGCACCGAGGCATCGGCGGACAATTCACCGGCCTCGTTGCGTGTCGCCTGCAGGTTCAGGATATCCGTCCGAATCACGCCGATCTTGTCGCCGCCCTTCCCGAGCGCCGTCATCATGTCGAGGAATTTGCTGATGCGCTCGCGCTCATCCGGCGCGGTTGCCAGTTTTAACATCTGCGACGAAAAGCGCAGCCCGGCCACGGTCCGTGCTGTGAAATAGTCGGCCGCCTTCTGGACATCCGCAACCTTCGTTGCGCCGAGGAAATCCCGCACGCCGATCTGCATGCCACGGAATGAAGCCTTGGCCTCGGCAGCATTCTGCGCAATGGCCTGATAGACGCCGGCTGTCTGATAGGACTGACGCACCTCCGCACTTCCCGTGATCTGCATATAGATCATCAGGCCGACGAGAATGATGCCGAGCGCTGACGCAACCGCGAGCTTGGTGCCGATACGCAAATTCTGAATGAAGGCCATGACAGTCCCTGGGAATGAAGTGGCAGAAAAATGAGTCGGGTCGTCCTTCGCCGGACAGAGTCCGGCGTCGCGTGAAATGATCGAATGCTAGGCGGTTGTCTTTCTTGGCGCAGCCCGGCGGCAATCCGACGGGCACGCGAAGGCTGGCGTGAGCCGATCCTGAACGAGAAACGTCATCGGCTCATATGAGCGGGCGATACGTTCGATGATCGATCAAATCACCTGCTCATGGGCAGGAACCTACCACCGCGCTTCTGACACAAACGTTAACGCGCCGATGATGCGATCACTCAAATTGAGCCGGTATAGCAATGGTCATCGAGTAATTCGGACTTTTCAGACAGTGATGGGGTCTGAGTTCAGGCATCCGAGGTTCTGAATTAACGATCTAAAATTGCACTCTCGTCGTGCGATCCCCTGCACGCGAGGTTTCGAGGCCCTGAATTCTCCCGGCGCGTACAGCGACTTGAGTGACGGTGTGCGGAGAACGCACCGTTACTCAAGCCGGTAAATGCGATGTTGGAGAACTCAGGCCGCGCGGACCGAGTTCAGGAAGCGACTGACTTCATGTTTCAGACGGTTGCTATCCGACGAGAGCGACTGCGCTGCGGACAGCACCTGAGACGACGCACCGCCGGTCTCGCTCGCGCCGCGCTGCACGTCGATGATGTTGGAGGAGACCTGCATCGTACCCTGCGCAGCCTGCTGCACGTTGCGGGAGATCTCCTGCGTCGCCGCGCCCTGCTCTTCGACAGCCGAAGCGATCGTGGACGCGATCTCCGACATCTTGCCGATGGTCGCGCCGATCTCGCGGATCGCCGAGACGGAATCATCGGTCGCAGTCTGGATGCTCGAGATCTGCTGGCTGATCTCGCCGGTGGCCTTGGCGGTCTGCTCGGCGAGCGCCTTCACTTCGGACGCGACCACTGCGAAGCCACGGCCGGCATCGCCGGCACGCGCCGCCTCGATGGTGGCATTGAGTGCCAACAGGTTAGTCTGCCCCGCAATGGTGTTGATCAGTTCGACCACCGCGCCAATGCGGCCGGCAGCTTTCGACAACTCGCCGACGCGATCATTGGTCTTCTGCGCCTGGTCCACGGCCTCATTGGCAATACGTGCCGACTCCTGAACCTGACGGCCGATCTCGGTGATGGACGACGCCATTTCCTCAGTGGCGGACGCCACCGACTGCACGTTGGTGGAGGCTTCTTCCGACGCCGTCGCGACGACCGTGGTGAGCTGCTGCGACCGATCCGCTGTCGACGTCAGCGTGCTGGCCGAGGCTTCCAATTCGGTCGACGCGGACGACACCGCCTCGACGATTTCACCGACCGTACCCTCGAAATCGTCGGCGAGCCGGATCATGTCCTGCTTGCGTTGCAAGGCCGCCGCGTGATCCTGCGTGATCCGTGCCTCGGCTTCCACCTGGGCTTTCTCTTCCGCCTTGACCTTGAAGGTCTCGACGGCCTGCGCCATGTCGCCGACCTCGTCCTTGCGGCCGAGCCCCGGCAGCACCACGCCGAAATTGCCCTCGGCGAGCTGCTTCATGCCCGCCGTCAGGCCGGACAGCGGCCCGATGATTCCGCGCGCGATCAGGTACGCAATCAGCAGACCGGTGATGGTCGCCGCGCCGGCCACGATCTGCTGCAGCGTGATCGTGCCGGAAATGCGCTGCTCATTGGCTGTCGTCGCGCTCACGACCTCCTGCTGGATCGCTGCCTTGATGCCGTCGGTCTTGCGGATGGCGCTGACCACCATCGGCGTGATCGTATTGTAATAGAGCTGATCCATCTTCAGCAGATTGGCCGACGCCTTATCGAATCCGCTGGAATAGCTGACCAGGCCTTTCTTGATCGATTCGAACAGCGCTGAAAGACTCGGCGCCATATCAAATTTTTCCATCTCCGCGATCTGTTGCTGGGCATTCTTCACGCTGTTGGCAAACAACGTCACATTGTCCTGGTCGCGACCTGCAAAGAACCGCCAGTTCGCCATCTGAACCAACAGAGTTTCGGATTGCAGGGTGGTCGCCCCTTGTGCGAATGGCGAGCTACGTGTCGCGAGCACGAGTTTCTTCAGGTCGGCCTGAAGCTTTTCACCTTCAGTAAGCAGCACCTTGCGGCTGGCGAGCATCTCCTTGACGGTGTTCCCGAGATCGACGCGCCTGCTCTTCAGATCGGCGACCGTCTTCTCGACCTCCCTGTAAACCGTGCGGCGCTCCTCGGAGCTTGCCTTGGCCGCTTCCTCCAACACTCCGCCGACCTGCGTCAGCAGCTTCTCGGCTTCAGCAAAGGACGCCTCGTCCTGATCGAACGTATATCGCAGCATCGCGCGGCGGAGCGCTTGCAGTTCTGCCGAAATCTCTACGGAGCGCATCGCATTGGCGGATTGGGCATTCATCGCCGAGACGTCGTCGCGAATTTCCGTAAGTTTCCACACGGCGAAACCTGCCATGCCCAATCCGAACAATACGAGCGCACCGAAGCCCCCATACAGCCTGCCACGGATGCGGAGAGTGAGTAGCGACATGCGACGTGCCCTTCTTGGGAAAACCACTGAGAGCCGATCTTGCACGTCGCGAATCGCGCTGCAACGCAAGAGGCAATCTCGAATCCGATCATCGTCAGGTTGCGAGAACTTCAGGTTAATTTCAGCCACGCAAACGCTTTAAAGTGGAATGACTTTTTGTCGCGCGTGTCATCGTTTGACTCACCAAAACAAACAGCCCGGATGCGATGACGCATCCGGGCTGTTTGCTAGTTGCATCTTATTCGTCAGGCGAACGCGCGTGATCGTGTGACCTTTTGTCCTATGCCGCGCGAACGGAGTCCAGGAACTTGCCGACTTCGCGCTTCAACCGCGCGCTTTCGCCGGACAGCGATTGCGCAGCGGACAGAACTTGCGACGACGCCGAGCCGGTGTTGCTCGCGCCACGCTGCACGTCCATGATGTTCGAGCTCACCTGCATCGTGCCTTGCGCGGCCTGCTGAACGTTGCGCGAAATCTCCTGCGTCGCCGCCCCCTGCTGCTCGACGGCAGATGCGATGGTCGATGCGATCTCCGACATGCGGCCGATGGTGTCGCCGATTTCCTTGATGGCGCCGACCGACTCTTCGGTCGCAGCCTGGATGCCGGAGATCTGGTGACTGATGTCGCCGGTTGCCCTGGCCGTCTGTTCGGCAAGCGCCTTTACTTCCGATGCAACGACCGCGAAGCCGCGACCGGCATCGCCGGCGCGCGCCGCTTCGATCGTGGCATTGAGCGCCAGCAGATTGGTTTGGCCCGCAATCGTGTTGATCAGCTCGACAACATCGCCGATCCGCGCAGCCGCCTTCGCTAGCTCAGCCACGCGATCATTGGTCTTGCGGGCCTGTGCCACCGCAGAGTTGGCGATATTGGCCGACTCCTGAACCTGGCGGCTGATCTCGTTGACCGATGACGACATCTCCTCAGTGGATGACGCCACCGCCTGCACATTGGTCGACGCTTCGTCAGAGGCTGCGGCCACCATGGCGGTGAGCTGCCGGGATTGCTCGGCGGTCGCAGTCAGTCCGCCCGCCGATTCTTCGAGCTGGCTCGAAGCCGATGACACGTTCTCCACGATACTGCCAACGGCGCCCTCGAAGTCGTCCGCGAGACGGATCATGTCCCGGCGGCGCTGAATCGCTGCCTGCTGGTCCTGCGTCAGCTTGGCTTCAGCCTCAGCGCGCGCCTTTTCCTCAGCCCGCACCTTGAAGGTCTCGACCGCACGCGCCATGTCGCCGACCTCGTCCTTGCGGGCGAGACCCGGCAGAACCACGCTGAAATCGCCGTCCGCGAGGCGCTTCATGCCAGCCGTCAGGCCCGACAGAGGGCCAATAATGCCGCGTGCGATCAGGAAGGCGATCGCTAGACCGACCACAGTAGCGACACCGGCCACGATCTGCTGCAGCATGCTCGTCGTCGACATGCGGTTGCTGGTTGCGGCGACGGTCTGCGACTGAACCTGCTGGATGTCGGACTTGATGGTCTCGACCTTGCTGATCGCTTTCACGACGGTCGGGCTGATCGACTTGTTGAAGATACCGTCTGCCGTCTGCAGGCTGGCGGCAGCCTTCTCGAACTGGGCGGCGTAGCTCTTCAGGTTGCTGCGGATGGTGCCGAACAACGCGCTGAGCGTCGGCGGCATCTGCATCTTCTCCATTTCGCCGATCTGCTGCTCCGCGATGCGGACGTGGTCCTTGAAAGATTCGATATGTTTCTCGTCGCGGCTGACGAAGAAGCGCCAATTCGCAATCTGCACCATGAGCGTATCGGATTCGAGCTTGGTCGAACCCTGGCCATACATCGTGTTGCGCGTGCTGATCACCAGCTTGCGCAGGCTGGATGACAGCTTGTCGCCGGCTTCCTGCAGCACTTCCCGGCCGGCGACCATCTGCTTGATGGCCTCGCCAAGCGCCTGGCGCTGCGCCTTCACGTCGGCAACGTCCTTCTCGATGGTGCGGTAGGCGGCGCGGCGCTCTTCCGAACGGCTGGTCTTGGTCACCGTATCCAGGCTGGCGGTGACGCCAGCGAGACGCTTGTCGGCATCTGCAAGCGCCGCTTCATCCTGATCGAAGGAATAGCGCAACACGGCACCGCGGATCGCGTGCAGTTCGGAGGCGATCTCCGAGGCGCGGATCGTGTTGGCCGAAAGAATGTTCAGGGAGTCGACCTGCGTTCCAACCTCCGTCATCTGCCACACGGCAAATCCGGAACTGGCGAGACCGAACAGGACCAGCGCGCCGAAGCCACCATAGAGGCGACCGCGGATACGGAGATTGAGCAGCGACATCATTGGCTTCCTACGTAGGACTTGATCTGGCTTCGGCGACGGGCGCCGTCTTCGTTGCTGCTTCCCCCATTTGTGGGAGAAGCATGAATTTATGCGGCCCGGACAGAGTCCAGGAACTTGCCGACCTCGAGCTTGAGCCGCGCGCTTTCGCCGGACAGCGACTGCGCCGCGGACAGCACCTGCGTCGAAGCCGATCCGGTCTCGCTGGCGCCGCGCTGTACGTCGGTGATGTTCGACGTCACCTGCATCGTGCCCTGCGCGGCCTGCTGAACGTTGCGCGAGATTTCCTGTGTGGCTGCGCCCTGCTGCTCGACGGCAGAGGCGATGGTCGACGCAATCTCCGACATGCGGCCGATGGTGTCGCCAATTTCCTTGATGGCGCCGACAGATTCTTGGGTCGCCGCCTGGATGCCGTTGATCTGCTGGCTGATGTCGCCCGTCGCCTTGGCGGTCTGTTCGGCTAGCGCCTTCACCTCGGACGCCACCACTGCAAAACCGCGGCCCGCATCGCCGGCGCGCGCCGCTTCGATGGTGGCGTTGAGCGCCAGCAGGTTGGTTTGGCCGGCAATGGTGTTGATGAGCTCGACGACATCGCCGATCCGGGCCGCGGCCTTGGCAAGCTCCGCCACACGGTCATTGGTCTTGCGCGCCTGCGCCACGGCCGAGTTGGCGATATTTGCCGATTCCTGGACCTGCCGGCTGATCTCGTTGACCGAGGACGACATCTCTTCAGTGGAAGACGCCACCGCCTGCACATTGGTGGATGCTTCGTCCGACGCAGCAACGACTGCAGCGGTCAATTCCTTGGCCTGTTCAGCCGTTGCCGTCAGCGCGCCCGCGGATTCCTCGAGCCTGCTCGACGCCGAGGAAACATTGTCGACGATATTGCCGACAGCGCGTTCGAACGTCCCGGCGAGCTCGACCATTTCGCGCTTGCGCGACGCCGCGGCCAGATTGTCTTGGTCGAGGCGCGCCGTAGCCTCATCGCGGGCCTTCTGCTCGGCATTCGCACGGATGATCGTGACGGTCTTGGCGATGTCGCCGATTTCGTCGCCGCGCTTGGCGCCGGGAATGACGACATCGAGATCGCCGGCCGCCATCTTGCCCATGGCGCCATTCAGACGCGTCATCGGCCGGGCAACGCCCATGAAGGAGAACACCATGGTGCAGATCAGGACCATCACAACCGCTAGTCCAAGCGCGAGATTGACCTGGCCGGAGCGCGCCATTTCCTCGGCGGCCTGCGCCCGGGCCTCGGCAACCGCAGCCTTGGCCGACGATACCGACTGCGCAACCAGTTGAGATGCCGCCGCAGCGGTGGGTGTGATCTTGCTGCGGACGATGTCGATCTTCTGGTCGTTGTTGCCGATCGCTTCATCGGTGGCCGTCATGAACTTCTTCATGTCGGCACCGAGCTGGATCAGGCCGCTCTGCACGAGCTCGCCGTCTTCGAATACGCTGGCCTTGGCCAGTGCGTCGGTCAGCACCTTGGCCCGGGTAAGAATCTGACCCTTCTGCGTAACTTCATTCATCGACGCATAGCGCCATGCGGCTGCCTGCACAGCGTTGATGGCATTATCCGCGATCTTGAGCTGCCCATCCACTTCAGGCCAGTTCGTTGCTTCGGTCACGGCCGTGGTGAGGCGCATCTGGTCGAGATGCCGGTTCCAGTCGATCACGGCGACGTTGCGGTTGCGATAGAACTCGAGCAGCTTCTTCTGCAGACCGACGATCTCGTCGGCAGCAGCGACATAGGTTGACGTCAGCGATTTGATCTTCGCGAAATTGTCTTTGTATTCCTGCCTGGTGGCCAGGGCGGACGCGGCATCGATGATGCGGTCCTGCGCAGCCTTGGCCGCCTTGATCTCGGCCGCGTTCTTGTCGATCTCGGGTGTCGTGATGGCCATGCGCAGGCCTTGACTGGCCAGCTGCATGGCGCGCATCTGGCCGTCGGCCTCCATCGCGCTATCGGCGATTTTCTGCTGCACATCGGCCAGACGATTGACCTCCGAGATCGCGCTCTCGGTCCTCATCTGGTTTGCGACAACGCCGGCCGAGAGCAAGATGCCAACGAGACCGGCAAGACCCAGTTTGTTGCCGACACTGTTGATCTTGATCATGCGATGCACTTTCCGGAGGAGGGCCAAGGCAGGACGCGCGCAAGCACGGCTCGCGCAGCCTCGGCTCGGGTCGTTGGGAGACGGTCAGAGAAGCATAGGGGCAGAGCTGAGAACGTGGCGACACGAGTTGTCCGTGAGGACAAAGACCCGATCGCTCCGGTGGAGTTCAATCAGCGGACCAACAGGCCCTCGCCCTCACGGTTGAAGGATACCACTTCATTTCTGACACATTCGTTAATTGCCCCGTCACGCAGCATTCAAGAACCTGCGTAAACATGAGGCACTCGCACCACGCTGTATGCGTCAGTGCGCGAGGATCTTCGACAGGAAGTGTTGCGCGCGGTCGCTGCGCGGATGACCGAAAAAGTCATCCTTCTGCGCGTCTTCGACGATCTCGCCGGCATCCATGAAGATGACGCGGTTGGCGACCTTCTTGGCAAAGCCCATTTCGTGGGTCACCACCATCATGGTCATGCCTTCCTTGGCGAGCTCGACCATGACATCGAGCACTTCGTTAATCATTTCGGGATCGAGCGCCGACGTCGGTTCGTCGAACAGCATGCAGATCGGATCCATCACCAGCGCGCGCGCGATGGCGACGCGCTGCTGCTGACCGCCGGAGAGCTGGCCGGGATATTTCTGCGCATGTGTGGTCAGGCCGACGCGCTCCAGCATCTTCATCGCCTTGGCTTTCGCGGCATCTTCCGAACGGCCGAGCACGATGGTCTGGCCAAGACAGAGGTTCTCGACAATCTTCAGGTGCGGAAACAGCTCGAAGTGCTGAAACACCATGCCGACGCGTGAGCGCAGCTTCGGCAGGTCCTTCTTCATCGTCGTCACATTCAGTCCGTCAACCATGATGGTGCCCGCCTGCACGGGCTCCAGCGCATTCACGGTCTTGATCAGCGTCGACTTGCCCGATCCCGACGGACCGCAGACGACGACTACCTCGCCTTTCTCGACGGCCGTCGTGCAGTTCTTCAGCACCTGGAACTGCGGATTGTACCACTTGCTGACTTTTTCGATGGTGATCATGGGCATGATGAGCGACCGACAGTTGGAGCAAAGACTGAGAGTGAAGCAGTTAGCGGATGATACTGATGCGCTTCTGCAAGCGCTTCACGAAGAACGAGGCGGTGAAGCAGATCAGGAAATAGACCAGCGCCGCGAACAGATACATTTCGGTGAGACGACCGTCGCGCTGCGCGACCTTGGACGCGGCGCCAAGGAAATCCGTGATCGACAGCACGTAGACCAGTGACGTGTCCTGGAACAGCACGATGGTCTGGGTGAAGATCACCGGCAGCATGTTGCGGAACGCCTGCGGCAGCACGACATGGCGCATCACCTCACGATAATTGAGGCCGATGGCATAGCCGGCCATCACCTGTCCCCGCGGCACCGACTGGATGCCGGCACGCATGATCTCCGAGAAATAGGCAGCCTCGAACAGCGTGAAGGTGACGATTGTCGACGCATAGGCGCCGACCTGCACGGGCTGATCGGAGCGGATGATCCACTGCCCGACATAGGGCATCAGGAAGTAGAACAGGAAGATCACCAGCACGAGCGGCAGCGAGCGCATCAGATTGACGTAGCTCACCGCAAAGCCCGACAGCACGGCACTGGACGACAGTCGCATCATCGCAATCAAGGTGCCAAGGATGAGGCCGAAGACGGTCGCAATCGCCGTCAGCGTGAGGGTGAACACCATGCCCTGCTGAAACAGATAGGGCAGGCTGCGCCAGATGACGTCGTAATCGAAATTGCTGAACATCGCTTATTTCCCCTCGTTGAAGCCGGGGATCGCCAGGCGCTTTTCGATGATGCGCATTCCGATCGTCACGACGGCACTGAGGACGAGGTAGATGGCGGCGGCAGCCGAGAAGGCCTCGAACACCTGGAACGAGAACTCCTGCATGGACCGCGCCCGTGCCGTCAATTCAAGCACACCGATGGTGAGTGCGGGCGCCGTGTTCTTGATGGTATTGAGAAATTCGGAGGTCAGCGGCGGAAAGATGATGCGATAGGCCAGCGGAAGCAGGATATAGCGATAGGTCTGCCAGGTGGTGAGGCCAATGGCCGTGCCGGCCATGCGCTGGCCCTTTGGCAGTGCATTGATTCCGGCGGTGATCTGCGCGGCGACACGCGAGGACATATAGAAGCCAAGCCCGAGCATCGCGGCGATGAACGGCCCGTTGCGCAGTTGCTTGATCCAGATGCCGAGATCGCCGGGCAAAAATTCAGGAACGACGAAGAACCAGATGAACAGCTGTACCAGCAGCGGAATATTGCGGAACATCTCGATATACGCATTGCCGACAAACACCGCCCAGCGCGCAGGCAGAGTCCGCATGATGCCGATCAGAGAGCCCATCACGAACGCGATGAGCCAGGCGCAGAGTGCGAGCAGGATCGTGACCTGAAGGCCGCTCATCAGCGAGCCGAAATAGGTCCCCGTCGCATCAGGCGTCTGGTCCCAGAATATCCCCCAATTCCAGTTATAGTTCACGCATTCACCCCCACGCGCCGTCCCACGCGAAAACCTGGCAACCCAAAAAACTGGCTATCTCGGGCTAAAACCCATGCAATGGCCGGGCCATTGCATGGGCAGATCGTCTTAGTTGGCTGTGTAGGCGTCAGGATCCGGCGAATCCGACGGACTGGCGAACGCCTTCTTCTGTTCGGCTCCCATCGGAACGTTCAGATTGAGGCCCTTCGGCGGGATCTTCTGCATGAACCACTTGTCATAGATCTTGGCGCCTTCCGGGCTCTTGTAGAGCTCGGCGGTGGCGGCATCGACCACCTTCTTGAACGGAGCATCGTCCTTGCGCAGCATGATGCCGTACGGCTCGGCCTTCGAGAAAGCGTCCTTGGAGATCACATAGGCGCTCGGATCGCGCGCACCGGCAGCAAGGCTGGCGAGCAGAATGTCATCCATCACGAAGGCTACAGCGCGATCGGTCTCGACCATCAGGAATGCTTCAGCGTGATCCTTGGCGGGAATGACGTTGA
This sequence comes from Tardiphaga sp. 813_E8_N1_3, assembly GCF_051811025.1. Taxonomy (NCBI): domain Bacteria; kingdom Pseudomonadati; phylum Pseudomonadota; class Alphaproteobacteria; order Hyphomicrobiales; family Nitrobacteraceae; genus Tardiphaga; species Tardiphaga sp. 813_E8_N1_3. The sequence continues at coordinate 507,520 of NZ_JBPWQE010000001.1, read as the reverse complement.
TGCCGAGATTGCGGGCGGCATTGGCTTCAGTGAGCTGCTTGATGTTGGTGGTGCCGGAGGTGGAGACCACCGACTTGCCCTTCAGATCGTCGATCTTGTCGAGCTTGGCAGCCTTCTTCGACACGAAACGGCTGGCGGTCAGGAAGTGCGTATTGGTGAACGATACCTGCTTCTGGCGATCAGCATTGTTGGTGGTCGAACCGCATTCGAGATCGACGGTGCCATTGGCAATCAGCGGAATACGGGTGGCCGAGGTGACCGGATTGAGCTTGACCTCGATCTTGTCGTTCTTCAGCTCTTTCTTCACCGCATCGACGATCTTGTAGCAGATGTCCATGGCGAAGCCGACGGGCTTCTGGTTGTCATCGAGATAAGAAAACGGCACCGAGGAATCGCGGAAGCCGATGGTGATGGCGCCGGTGTCCTTGATCTTCTTGAGCGTGCCGGTGAGCTCCTGAGCGCCCGCCTGCGTCGTGCAGACCGCCGTGGCGATCATGGTCCCCAACAGAAAAAATCGTTTCATAGTCCCTCTCCTCAACACAGTCCGATCTCACGCCAAACGACTCTCTTTCCGAGCGCCCGGCACGACCGCCCGGGATGCTTGCACAATCGGGGCCAAAACGGAATTGCCCGATCGGAGGACAACGGTTTGTTCTGAGCTCCCGTTCCCCCTACAACCCGGTCATGAGCAACGCCCTGCATGCGCTTTGTGACACAGGCGCCGCCCGCGCCACGGAAAAGATCGATGATATCAGCCATCCCGGGCTGGTGATCGCCACCACGATCCTGGCCTCCAGCCTGGCCTTTATCGACGGGTCGGTGGTGAATGTCGGACTTCCGGCCATTGCAGCGAGTTTTCAGGCCGATGCCGTCGACCTGCAATGGGTGATCAATGCCTATCTGCTGCCGCTCAGTGCACTTCTTTTGCTCGGCGGTGCAGCAGGCGACCGCTTCGGCCGCCGCAGACTTCTGATCTGGGGCGTTGGTCTGTTTGCGCTGGCCTCGCTGGCCTGCGCTGTGGCGCCCAGCCTGCCTCTGCTGTTGGTCGCGCGGTTTCTGCAGGGTGTCAGCGCGGCGATGCTGATGCCGAACAGTCTGGCGATCCTCGGCCAGACGTTTTCCGGCGAAGCCAAGGGGCGCGCCGTCGGCATCTGGGCCGCCAGCGGCGCTGCTGCAGGCGCACTCGGCCCGCTGTTGGGCGGATGGCTGATCGACATCGGCAGCTGGCATCTCATCTTTCTCATCAATGTGCCGATCGCATTGGCGGCAATGGCGCTTGCCTGGCTAGGCATCCCCCGCGATCGACACGACAGCGACGAGCCGCTCGATAGCCTCGGCGCCATCCTCGCGACTGCGGGACTTGGCCTGACGACCTGGAGTCTCACCGAAGCTACGTCACATGATTGGACGGGTTTCACACCTGGCGCGCTCATCGCAGGCCTCCTGCTCTTGCTCGTTTTCGTGTGGGTGGAAGGCCGCAAAGGCGAACGCGCGATGATGCCGCTTGCACTGTTCGGGTCCGCCAGCTTCGTCGGCCTGACACTGCTGACATTCCTGTTGTACGGCGCACTCGGTGGACTGTTCGTCCTGATGCCTTTTCTCCTGATCGAAGCCGCCGGCTACACGGCGACACAGGCCGGTGCTGCGCTGCTGCCTTTGCCGCTTGTCATCTCCTTGACATCACCGCTCGCTGGTTCGCTCGCGGCCAGAACCGGCCCACGGGTCTTGTTGACGCTTGGGCCCGTCATCGTCTCGTTGGGTTTTCTGCTTGCGCTGCGGATCGGTCCCGACACCAGCTACTGGACCAGCGTCCTTCCCGCCATGATCGTCATCGCCATTGGCATGGCCGGCGCCGTCGCGCCTCTGACCACGGCCGTGCTGATGTCAGTCGACGCGCGTCATACCGGGTCTGCCTCCGGCTTCAACAGCGCTGTCGCACGCACCGGTGGACTTGTCGTCACGGCGCTGATCGGATCGGTGATGGCGGCAAAGGGACCGGCGCTAGTCAGCGCATTTGCAGCAGCGACGGTCGCAGGTGCCGTGCTTTGTGTTGCAGCCGCGCTCAGCGCGTTCCTGCTGATAGCGGCGCGGCCACGGCCGTAAGGGAACGACGTTGCCTGCGAGCGGCCACCGCCTCGCCGAAGGCCTGAAAGAGCGTCCGATTGATCGGATTGATCTGCGGGTCATATTCGGCGTGCCATTGCACACCAAGCGCGAAGCTCGGCGCATCTGCAATGCGGATGGCCTCGATGGTGCCGTCCTCGGCGATGCCCTCGATCACCACCCGCTCACCAGGGATGTCAATGCCCTGACCATGCAGGGAATTGACCGTGATGGTATCGCGGCCCAGCAGGCTGGCGAAGGTACCGTTGCTGGTCAGATGCACCTCATGGCGATCGGCGAACACGACGGCAGGGTCGGGATGGATCTCGCCGCTCTCGAGCCGCGGCATGCGATGATTGATACGGCCGGGAATCTCGCGGATCTCAGGATGCAGCGAACCGCCGAATGCAACGTTCATCTCTTGCAATCCGCGGCAGATACCGAAGATCGGCACCCCGCGCGCGACACAGGCTTCGATCATGGCCAGAGCGACCGCATCGCGGCCATTGTCATAGGGCTCATGACGGATGTGGGCTTCCATGCCGAACCGGGTTGGATGGACATTGGCACGGGCGCCAGTGAGCAGGATGCCATCGACCAGATCGAGCACCTGGCCGATATCGGTGATGTCGGGGGTGCCGGCGAACATCATCGGCAGGGCATTGGCCACTTCCGCGACCGCACGAAGGTTGTTTTCTCCGACCGCCTGGACGGAGAACCTGTTCTCAATGCGATACGCGTTGCCGATCACGCCGATTACCGGCCGGGTCTTCGTTGGCATCAGCTTCCGGTCGAAAAGTGCTGGACCGTTGAGCTATAGCCGAGTCACGGCGTGAACACGACTGGTTCCGAAATAAAACTGTCACCAGACGGAGCATTCGGGAAAGAAACGTCCCCCCGACGCCTAAAAAGGTGCCAATCCGGTAGTTTTCGAAAGTGTGAGGTGCGTTTGGATGGTGGGCGCGACAGGGATCGAAGCGTTTTCTGAGGTGAATACCGATTCAGGACCGCGCGCTCGAACAGCTTGGAATCGTTTAGAGATTTTCGGTCATCCGTCTGATTTACAATGACTTTCTGTCGTACGACATACCGTTAACCCCTTTGCTGAACTCCGTCGAACTCCGCCTTGCTCCGCCCCGATCCAGAGCGCAAGTATGGGTAAAAGTGTGGGCGCGACAGGAGATCAGGAATATGGCCTTAGTTGACGAGGGTGAGAGGACCGCCAAGCCCCGGAAGGCGGCGAGTCGCCTTACTGTTCTGTTCGTCAACTCCGCCAAGACCCCGCCCGGCATGCACAGCGACGGCGGCAATGGCCTCTATTTGGCCGTCCGCGCGTCGGGCTCGCGGTCATGGGTTTTCCGGTATCGGCAACGGGGGACCGGCAAACTTCGGGAGATGGGCTTAGGCAGCGCCGGGCCGCAGGGGGTGCCCCTACAGGACGCCCGCGACCGCGCAGCGGCGTTGAAAGCGGATCTCCGGGCCGACGTCGACCCCCTCGAAGCGAAGCGCGCTATGCCCGTTTTGGAGGCAGCGGCCCCAAAGAAGACCTTTGGCGTGTTCGCCCTCACGGACTGGCTTCCCGCATATGCGAAAGGCTTCAAAAATCCGAGGTCCGAGCGCGAGGTTAGACGGGTGCTGGAACTTCACGCCAAGACCCTGTTCCCCATGGCTCTCGATTCGATCACGAAAACGGACGTGCTGGCGGACCTGACCCCAATCTGGTCAACCAAGCCAAAGACAGCCCGCGAGCTGCGAGCCAAGATCGAGACGATTCTACAGGCGGCGACGCCGGACCATCGGCAGGGCGAGAATCCCGCCCGGTGGCGTGGCAACCTCGAAGCGACCTTCGGCCGGGACAGTAAAGCCAAGCGGAAGCTGCGAATCAGAAAGCACCCTGCCGTGCCCTACGCTGATCTTCCAGCCGTGGTGCGGGCTCTGAGGGCTCGCCACGTCAGCGCCGACACCACGGTCAACCTCGCGTTGGAATTCCTGATTCTGACGGCCGGGCGAACCAACGAAATACGGTCCATGGCCCCGGCCGAAGTCGATTTCGACAAGAGAATCTGGGTTTGCCCAGCGGCTAGAATGAAATCGAGCGAGCCACACACGGTCCCGCTAGCACCGCGAGCAATCGAAATTCTCAAAGCGGTGTTGAAGCCGAACCACCCCTTTGTATTCGAAGGCTTGCAGATCGAAGGCGACGACGAGATTAAACCGCTAGGTCACAATGCGATGGCTCACGCCTTGAAGGCCGTTGCAACCGGCTATACACCGCACGGCCTAAGATCTTCGTTCCGCGATTGGGCGGGAGATGAGACAGAAACACCACGCGAGGTCGTCGAGCATGCCCTCGCCCATACGCTGGGTGACGAATCCGAAAAAGCCTACCGGCGCGGAAAAGCGGTCGAGCGACGCCGCCCGCTCATGGAAGCTTGGGCCGACTTCCTTAGCGATGAGTGACTACTATCAAATCTTGTCGTACGACGCATTAAGCATGGCTATTACGCTTATATTGACGAATTGAAAATTGAGCGTATGACTCTCGTCATGTACGTTGTGCACGGCTTTCTTCAGTCCTCGGTTTATGCAGGATTATCGCAAGTCGTTTAGAACGCGCTGACAGGTGTCTTATGACTTGGGCCTAGGCCCTTAAGACACATCCGACCGCGCCTCTCAACGAGGTGAAAGTGTCAAATAATTAGGGCGTTATGGGCGTCCTGGTTGGGTAGTCGGACCTTCTAAAATGCGCACGGACTATGTGTGCGCGGCCTACTCCTCTAATGCCGCGCTCATGCCCGGCTAAAGGCTAGGCCGTGTCACAGCCCCATACTGATTCCGACTCGGAATCTGTTTACACAATCCCGTTCGCAAAGCGCTCCTTTTCTGTAGCCCAGACAGCCGCGATCCTCAGTGTCTCTGAGTCGACCGTCTTCGAACTACTGAAAAGCCAGCGGCTCAGAAGTTTCAAGGTAGGCCGCGCGCGGCGTGTTAGCGGCGCTGCTATCGACTCCTTTCGGTCTGAGGTCTGACGATGGCTTCATTCTCAGACTCACTACAGGCTACCGAGTGCGAAAATCGCGAAGCCGAACAAGCAGTCAGAAGCCGGACGCAACGCCTGCTTGCTGCCGACGCTGCACCGGCCGATTCTGAAATTGTCGGCCTCGCTGATCGTCAGGCGGTCGCAGTGGCAACAGCATTGCTATTGAGCACGCTCCAACCGCTTGCGCGCGGTGGTGCCCCCGATCTCATTTCGCTTTTTCTGCCCGGACAGAGGCCGGCGCTTCTGGCTTATACGTGCGGCGCTTATCTGGGGGTCTTCCCGTACACGGGCTCATTCGTCTCCGACCCGTTGAATCAGTTAAGGGCTCGCAAAGACCTTCGCTCTGTCCTTGCGCGGTATGCTTGCGGCGACCTTACAGATTGGAATCAAGCGAACACCGCAGCTCGCGCGGCAATGATCCTTAGACGGCTAGTGCCTTCCTCAATCGCGGCGAGGCGGCATCATGGATGACTCATGTTTGAATCAGCGCCTCGCCGCTGAACTGATAGCTATGCCTGCTGATGAGCGGACGGCGCTACTACAATTTGTAGATAGCCAAACTCAGGAGCGCAAGCGGCCGGGTAGGCCGTTGGGGGCCGTGTTGTTAGACGACGCCTGTGAGTTCAAGCTGTACTTTGATCGACGCCGCTACCTGAAGCTTGAAAACCCGCAAGTGACGATGAAGATCGTCGCAATGCATCTCGGCTTTGATCTCTCGGACGAGAGAGTGATGACGAGATTAGCAAGTATAGCCGACAGAAACGATGATCGTGTGAACAAGCGCGCCCGCGCAATGTTTGAGGACCTCTCCGAGGCGGAGAAGACTAATCTCTCAAGTGAGGTGGCTGCCCTTCAGCGGCCGAAGACCCGCTAATGTCAATGGGTCTAATAATCCCCTTCAATTCTTAGACGGCTAATAATTGCGCGCCCTATTATTAGACGTCTAAGAATTCCGAGGGGATTGTTAGACCCTTACGTTTTTGGTGTCGGAGCGTAAATCCCTTTCAGACAAACAGAGCATCTGAAAGGAAAAACCATGCGAAGTATCAAACAGTCTGCACGCGGCAAAGTCCTTCGCGACCTACCCATCGCCATCAGGCAGTCGTACGACAAACTGCCGGAACAGGTGCAGGCGAAAGTTTGCATGCTCCACGCCGATGGCGTGACGTTCAGAAGCGAGCAGCTTTCCCGTTCTGACCAGCGGATGGCAACTATTGAAGCCCGCCGCGAGATTCAAACGTCCATCGCTCGTTTCAACCTAGACCGGGAGCGTGGTTGGGCACCCACGCGCGCCGAACTTGAAGAGCATCAGAAGGACGTCGCTGATGCTAACGAACTGCTTGAAGAGCTCAAAAAGCTCAACGAGCAACCCGACCCGGTACTATCGGACGACTCCATCTGGGAGTTTCTGCAAGGCCATCCAACTACAATCTGGAAACACAAGGCCGCAATATACGAAGGTCCTGCCACCATCGAAGCGCTAACTGAACAGCGCGAGGCAATCGACCGAAAGAAGGCAGAGGGACGCACGGTGCATGGCAAACCCCTTACAGATGAGGAAGGTGTGGCCAAATTATCGGCAAGCATCAAGCGAGTCGCTGCGCAACATTCGACCCAGATAGAACGCGTGCTGGAATATAGGAGGGGGACACGCGGCTATGAGCAGCAGTCGCCAATCTGGACACGTAGCAGTAACGGTCAGGTTACGGCTCCCGAAGTCTTGTCCATAATGTTCGATCTCTTCGGAGATGCCATCGTCACCAAGTATCAATCTCGACTACGGTATCAGACGCGCGGCGGAAAAGCTCTGTCCATCCCAGCGCGACAGAAGCGGCTTGCGACGATTTATGCCCAGCTCCTTGAAATGGAACGAGTTGAAGAGGCCATCTATCTCGCGTGCCTTCGGGCTGGCCTGTCTGTCAGCCGGCGCTTGAATGCCAAACTCCTAGCCGTGCTTGAAATCGAGGAAGATACGGAAGCCAAGAAGCGCACCGTACCGAACGCGGGCGAATCCCGTGGCTCTTTGCAGGTCGCCACAGCGGATGACCCAGACCTTGCAGTTGAAGGCGGCGACTCCGACTTCGGCTAATAGCCGACTCGAATTCGGGTCCCGCTTATCTCCCTAGGTTGTCGGGACCTGATGGCTCTGGTCGTTCGCTCCCTTGCGGACCGGAGTCGAGCCCCAAGGTGTTGTCCGGCACCTTGGGGCTCATTCTCTCAACTGGTCCAGATCGCTTGCCACGTTTTGGATCGCCTATTGAACGGCAAATATCGGAGGGGACTACACATGACTGATGCGACTATGAATCAGGTTCTGATGGATTTCAAACGTGAAAATGGCCATCCGGCTATGCGGGCTCTGCTGTTTGCGGTTGCCGGGGTCCACGCGATTTCCGAGGTTCCCGATGACAAGATTGATGACGTGATCGCAGCCTGCGAGTCAGGCGGTGATTACAAGAAGCCAAAGGCAAAGGCGTCCAAGGCGGACTTCCACGATCCGGGCTTCGTCAATGGCGTCTATGCGAAGTGGAATGGAATCTAGCCAATAGATGCGAAATGATCACGCCCGACGTTGGAGCGCCGGGCGTGAGCAGAGACTTACGTTAGTGGAGTATGGATTATGTCTACATCAAACCGTGCTCCGGCACAACGAACGCTTATGACCCCGTTCGAGGCCGCGCTGCGAAAGCTCCCGCTCGATCAGTATACCCTCATTCCACTTCACAAGCCCTTCGACACCAAAACCAAAAACGGCGTGAAGCGCTCAGTCGGCAAAGCGCCCATCGACAAAAATTGGACGAAAGCCTCTTACGATTCCGAGGCCATCATTGAACGCTGCGTGCGCGAGAAGCGTAATGCAGGCGTCCGCCTCACAAGTGAGCAAATCGTCATCGACATTGATCCGCGCAACGGCGGCGATGTGTCGTACGAACTACTCTTTGCAGAACTGGGTATCGACGAGTCTATATTCCCGCGCGTGGTCACTGGTTCCGGCGGTTTGCATCTGTACTGCCTCAACCCCAAGGGCGTGCCAGTGCTCGACACACTGGGAGAGGACTACCAAGGCGTCGAGTTCAAGAGCAAAGGTCGACAGGTCGTTGCGCCGGGCTCGATACACCCGGATACGATGAAACCCTATGTCTGGGATGACAAATTCCCCAAGCTGGAAGATGCGCCGGAGATACCGCCGCGCCTGCTCAAGCTCATCCGCAAGCCGATGGCCAACAGCCAGACGCGAGGCGGCGGCGGCGAGTATGATCAGCAGCAGATTGCCGCAATGCTGGACCATCTCGACGCGCGCAAGTTCAACGATCAAAAGAAATGGCTCAACATGTTAATGGCGTGCCACCACGCCTCTAAGGGCGATGCGCGCTCTGAGTTCATTGAGTGGTCAATCAGCGATCCTCAGTACCGCAACGACGCTGCTATCATCGGCCGTCGTTGGGACAGCCTCCATCGCGATAAGCTGGGTGGCATCAAGGCCGGTACACTTGAGATGTACATGCGCGATGCAGGCGCTACCAATGCGATCCCCTACAAAGGCGTGAAGGCGATCCCATCCGATGAATGGGCAGACGGCGACGCATCGCTTGCCGAACATATCGAAGGTGACGACGAGTTCGAGGCCGATGCCGCGACAGAAGGCGACTTCGAAGATGACGGCGAGTTCGAGGCCGCGAAGCCCTTCAAGTGGGACATGAACCGACTGTCTGATATGCTGACCTTCGCTGAACGCTCAATGCTGGACGGTGGAGCGCCGCTGTATCAGATGCTCGGAAGACTGGTGCATCCAGTCAGAGCCGACGCGGATTGCGAGGAAGATGCCGTACGACGGAAAGCCGGTTCATTAACTGTGCGCGAATTATCGCCGCCACGGCTGCAGAATTTCATGATCGAGCATGCCTCGTTCTACAGGCCGAAGGTCACGAAGCAAGGCACAAAAAACATCCCTTTTCCTGCGACGGCCCAGTTAGCGCAGCACTACCTTGCGGCTGGTGATACGTGGCGATTGCCCGTGTTAAAAGGCATCGCCGAGTCGCCGACCCTGAGGGCTGACGGCACCGTCATCCAAGACCAAGGTTATGACCCGGAGTCGCGCTTGCTCTTGGATTTCGGCGGGGTGGCCTTCCCTCGCGTAAAGGACCGGCCGACTCGAAGCGAAGCTTTGAAAGCACTTGGCGCCTTGAAAGAGCCCTTTGCCGACTTCCCTTTCGTCACTGAGGATGACGGCTGGGACAGCGCGTCACTGTCGGTCATGCTGGGCGCCGTACTTACTGGCCTTGTCCGGCGCTCATTACCCTCCGCGCCGATGTTTGGTGTATCAGCGCCAACGGCTGGCACAGGCAAGAGCCTTGCAATCGATGTTGTTAGCATGATCGTTCAGGGCAGACCTGCGGCGGCGATGTCTCAGGGAGCGTCGGCCGAAGAGGACGAGAAAAGACTCGGCTCGTCGCTCATACGTGGGGACCAGATGTTGGTCTTGGACAATGTCACCCGGCCAATCGCGGGTGATGCATTGTGCTCTATTCTCACACAACAGTCTTGGACGAGCCGTATCCTTGGCGAGTCCCGGATCGTCGAGTTGAACACGAACGTTCTGTTGATGGCATCGGGGAATCAACTTTCATTCGCCGGAGATATGACCCGTCGAGCACTTCTCTGTAGATTAGATGCTGGCGTCGAGCGGCCGGAGGAGCGGCGTTTCAACGTTGACCTTAAAGAGACAGTCCCTGCGCGACGCGTCGAGCTTGTTGTGGCCGGGCTCACAGTATTGCGGGCTTTCGTTGCTGCTGGTCGTCCGGGTCTTGGTGCTTTGAAGCCTTACGGCTCGTTCGAAGCATGGAGCAACCTCGTTCGCGGTGCCCTCGTTTGGCTCGGAGAGAGCGACCTATGCATCACTACCGATTGGATTCGCGAAGACGATCCCGTGAGGGAATCGCTAGAGCAGCTTTTGCTATCGATCTACTCGACCAGCGAGAATAATTGGTTCGGCGCGGGAGAGCTTATTGAGGAGGCCGAGCGCTCAGTTGACGATAGTGATCGTCGGCTTGATGCGATCACGGCGGCTGTTGGGGCAAAATTCAACAAGATGTCATTCGGCATGTATCTAAAGGCGAACGTGGGCCGCATCGTTTTGGGTATGCGACTTGAGCGAAAGCGCGACGCTCATACTAAGAGTTGGAAATATCGGGTCGTGAAGCTCAGTTGAGCCGGCTTACACTCGCGAGACGCTTTAGGTCTGGTATGCGTCACCAGCCATTGATATTGGCCACAGTGCTACAGACCTGCGGGTAGTGCGGGTATTGGCAGGTGATTTTCAGCCCACCTAGAATCAGAATCTTTTCTATAACACTCCAAAACCACTCTTCTTTATTGAATCAGGAATTACAAAGAAAAATGGTTTTGATTCTAGGTGGGCTGAAAATCACCTGCCAATACCCGCACTACCCGCAACACACTACGGCTTGCAGTCTCACTGAATCTGTCAGCAGTGATAAAAGATAATGCGAAGGATGCTCCGTATTACATGTGCCTGACCGTTGTCGGAGTCCGTTAGAAGAAAGAAATTCTTTCAAGGGCACGGGGCCACCAATCAACGGGTCCCTGTATAGCGATGAAGCTATGAGGGCAAGAACAGGGGCCGATGCGATTTTTTGTATGGATTCCGAAAAATCGCGGTACCTGATTCCTAAGCTGGGCGGGCTACGAGGCGGGCGAGAATTTCTTTCTCATGACTTCAACTACACTTGCAGCAAACCGACCCGTCGCCTGATTTCGTCTCGGACATCCTTGAGCTCGCACTCCACCAAGTAGTGATCAAGAAAATTGGCATCGATAATCGGCGACGACCCACCCACTGACAAGAGTGCCCCAATGACGAAAGCCTGCATTTTGTAAAAGCGAGGCGCATGAAACAAGCCGCGTCCGGTAAGCATTGCGGCGAGCCAGCGAAATAGCTTGTACTTCGCGAACTCTGGAAGCTCCTGGATCATACCGACTTTCTCCGCGATCAGTTTCTCGTAGTGCGCCGCAATCTCGAAATCATCGAGCTTTGCCAGATCGCTGCGCAGATTGACCCCGAAGCGCATCACTGGTTCTCTCGTTGGCCGAACACCCGTTATTGTTGTTTCAGATCTCAGCAGTTAGCAAGCGTCCTGCCCGTCAATACGAGTAATAGGATTAGCCGCCGATTACTCATTGCCTACCATTAGACGGCACTCGCACGTCGTACGACACTAGATTTGAGGACTTTGGCTGCAACGGCAAAATCTAAATGTTGGTTGACCGATTTTGAATCGCGCGGTCTTTGGTATCTCACGACTAGCGCTGTAAATCTGGAGATCTTCACATGCAGTCCACAAATCAGATAATGCCCGGAACTGGTATAGCGGGAATGACATTCGCCCGCCCTATGACGAAGGCAGAGGAGCGCGCGCGTTCGATTCGGACAGCGAAGAAAAAGGCCGCCCGCGCCTCCGCCCTCGCTGCCATGGCCCCCGTTCCGGGTCCGGCCGGCCGCATGGGCGTAGACGGCCCGCGCGGCCCCCGTGGCAAGGCTGGCGCTAACGGCGAGAAAGGTCCGAAGGGCGACCCCGGCAAGCAGGGTGAGCGCGGGCCTAAGGGCGTCGATGGCAAAGACGGCAAGGATGGATCAACGTGGCTTCAGGGGGACCGGGCGCCGACGAGCAAAGACGGCAGCGACGGCGACCAATGGTTCAACACCGCGTCCAGAGACGTCTCGCTCAAGACCAAGGGTAAGTGGAAGGTTACAACCACCCTGCGCGGTCCTCGCGGTCCGAGTGGTCCGACCGGCCCTCGCGGCTCGTCGGGGCGTGACGGCAACCGATTCGACTTGGGCTTCGGCGCGCCGCCCGCAGCGAAGGGCCAGAGCGGTGACATCTGGTTCGATTTGGAAACCGGCGACCTGTACAAGAAGCAACGCGCAGGTTGGGGTCTGTTCTTCAACCTCGGCGCTCGCGCGTACGCGGGCAACGGCGCGCCGACGGAAAACCCCCATGACGCTGACGATATCCTGGAAGGTGACGAGCCGTCGAGCGAGTCGGAGAACGAGAGCGAACCGTCGTCGAGTGATTTCGATTCAGAAAGCGAATCCGAGTCCGAGTTTGTTTCTGAATTCGGTTAGGGGCTTCGTCGCATGGGGACGACGCCGGAGATCAACGCGAGAGGGCGCCGCCGCTCCGGGAGCTCCTAGCGTCCGCTACTCCGACACGACAAGGACGATGCGATGGACGCCGGACCTATCCGCGTCCATATCGAATACGTGCCTCACTTCCTCAATTTTGAAGGGGCCGCCGCCCGGCTGGTCAATGAATTGGCCAGCGCTGAAGGCCATGAACGGGTTGCTCTGCCGCACTTTCCATATAGGCTGTATGCGTGGTGGCAAGCGAATTTCTAGTTCATAAAACATTGCTTCGCCTGAACACGCGTCCCCCGCCGCTTACGCCGATTTGTTGATGTCGATATTCGCACTCTCTTAAAACGAAGTTATGTTTTGCTGAATTGCTTCTTAGTAAGAAGGTACCCTCAATTTAAATCTAACCAACGAGCGTCCAGCTGCGCCAGGAGCATCGATCCTTGATCGCCGTCGTACTGGGGCCTTCTGCCATTCGGCCAAATGTTTGTTTCCCGTCGAAATGCTTCTGCTGCATCCACACTTTTATCACCGATCCATGCCACATACTTTACCCTTCCCCACGACGTTCGCATTGCTAGAAAATCGCGCGCTATCGACGTGCGGTCTGGAGCGAACCGCAATTTCATCTCTTTAAGATCGCGGAAGTCCATGAGGCACTGGAATCCAGCACGACCAATGATGGCCGACATCGCTAGGCAACCCAAGGCCGCGAGGCAAAAAACAACAGTGCTGATCCAGGCGTGGGGGATGCGCGCGACAATCGTCAAAAGTAAGATCATCGTAAAGAGCACTGTCGCCAAGCGACGCGCAACACTAGCTATTGAGCGCGACCAAGCACGCCTCACTGACTGCCAGAAGGTCGGCCGGAAGGGGATAACAATAAAAAGACTGATGAGCGCAATAGAGAAGTGCAGCGTCCATGGCGTGGCGGATAACTGCTTGGTAGACTCCGTCTCTGGCAGGACGCGCACAGCCAAAAACAGAGAAAACATGGCCGAAAAAACGACTGCTTGAGCCGCAAAAATCTTCGGCAACACTGCATAATCTTCGAGCGATCTGCTCGGAAGAAACCCCGAATTTTTCTTTCTCTCTATAACCTCCTTCGATTTCGCCTTGCTTAGAAGGTTAGAAGCTCGAAGCACATCAGAGAATGGTAAAATCAGCGGAATTATCAAAGTAGGAATAGCAATCGTTTGTAGGGTCCGAAGCCACCAGGCATCCTGCGTGATCGCAACCACCCCCACTAAGAGCACCAACCCGGCAAAAGATTTGTAGACGTCGATTAAGTACCAACGCAGCAAGCGCGTGACGGCTCTAAAAGCGTCGCTAATAGCAAGAATTCTTAATTGCCGCCGCGCCTCAATTAACGGTGCAAAACCCTTTCGGTTGACGCAGTGCGCATAAAGCTTGGTCGCCAATGATGGTGACACCCGGTTCAAATAGCGAGCCGCGCCCGCCGCTTCCTCGCTAATCCATCCCGGGTATCGATCAAGCCCTCGAACAATCAGAAATGAGGCTGGCTCGGTTGGCATAAGCGCTAGGGATTCCAGGACCGTTTTCTTTTCAATGTAATCCGAGTCCGCTGCCAGTTTGTCACGGATAATATGTCCCAGCTCAGCTTGATAATCTTTCAAGAAGTAAGGGCGGTTCCGAAAGCCTTCAACAAGAAAACGTAAGGCATGTCTTGCCTTAACAAAAGCTGCCCGATTCAATCCGAGTGACAAGTCTTTCAACTGCGAAGCATGCTTCCATCCGTGCTGGACCATTGCAGCCGCGTCTTCATCGTCAGCAATCTCCGCGTAGAGAACGAGAGCGTCACGCCAGCGAGAGTCATTTTGAATAGCGTCAAATGGAATCTCGGTTCTATTGGAGCGCAAGCGTCTTACTAAGAAGTACTCGTTAAAGCGCCGATGAGAAAATGAGAACGCGCCGGAAACTGGTGCTATTCGCGCCATCCGTGCCTGGGAAAGGAATTGTATGACAGTTGGAAGTTGAGAATGCTGGACTTCGTTACTCAGCTCCGGGTTACCTATCTCTAAGCCAGCTCGTGTGCGCTCGAACATAGCGGCCGCAATATCTTCGCACACCGAATAGATGTCGGCTTCAGAGAGACCATTCATGCCGTAAGCGTCTTTAGCGAGCTTTATGTTCGTATCGATGAACGTCTCAAACATCTCTGCTTGCGAATTGGGAACAGTACCGATTTGATTGAAGTGATTGATTATGAGTTGTAGAAGGAATGGATTACGAGCAATCGATCCAAGGTCATTCCGTTCGGTTAACACCGTCCTGATTAATTCTTGTGAGTTGTTGCTCGCGAGAGTTATCGCCCTGATGATACGGTCGTCAGAAAATGGCTGAATTTCAAAAACAGAGCGCTCCCGGAGCGCTAACTTAGGTTGTCGAAAAAGCCGTGACGAAATAATACCACGTGAATTTTCGCCGCTCAGAACATAAGTGGCAATGCAGTTCGATAAGTCCGAAATAATCCAAGAATTTTCATCGTGATCCAAGACTGCCGGAATCTCGTCAAACGAATCTAAGACGAAGAAGAAATATCCTCCCTCCAGAAGGGCTCGATAGTTGTCAGGGGTCAGAAATGCTTGTGACACGAAATCGAGATTTTGGACTAAATTGTTGTAAACGAAGTCATGGAATTGCTGGACGGTTGGCTTGTTGGTCGCTGACCACTCGACCGAGGTCTTCCATTCTTTAAGATTTATATAAAGCGGAATTCTATCTGCCTCCGCGCTTTCTATTAGTAAATCCCGTGTGAGCTTACGCAACGCAACGCTTTTCCCTGTTCCAGGTTCACCCAGAACGATGAATAGGCGCGTCTTCGGATTGATTCGTAGAGCCCGCAATAAATCAACTACTTTTCGTCGCGAATTTCTTCCCTCTAGAATCTGCACTTCGGCTTCAAGAGAAACGTAGTTAGACTCATTCCATCTCGTCGCAAAGTCTAGATGGTCCAACTTATCTCGCAATGTGCGCTTCAGATTCTGAAGCCTGTCTAAGTTGGTAATATTGGGTAAGAGATCATTGAGTGACGATTGCGGCACCCCCATCGCGCTGCTTGGCGCAAGGCTCCTCAATGCTAAGAATGCTATGAATGTCCAAGCGGCTATTATAATAGCTGACAGATAGTCAAAAGATCGGTCATCACGCAGTATGAAATCAGGGATCGGCCATTCAGCTCGCGTCAGCGCCGCTATCAGCAGAGGCTTCCATAGCCAATCAAGGCTGTGCTGGTATTGAAGAGTAGCAAATAAAAGCACGGTCGAAGCGGAGAGAATGGTAACACGAACGCGGTTATCACTTATGCTCGTGAAGGTGGCTAATCTGAAGCCGAGCCATATCAATAGAACGCATGTCGCCGCGATAAGTGCTCGTACCGGAGCGCTTGAAAAAACAAAGAACAGAACGAGTCCGATTAGAACGATAGTGGCAGAATAGAATGAAAAGAACTGGAAGCGTGCTTTGATGTTATTCTCAGTCAAGTGGCATTTCCCTGGCTTTAGTGTATCCGTGATTGAAACATAGCGATTGGGATGATTAGACCCCTGCTGTCATAACATTGACTCTTGCTTTGATCCCTTGGAGTGTCGGTGCACTCTGCTGATGTAGTAGGATTTGTTTTCGTAAGCCCCCGCGACTGTATTTAATTCCTGCTGTGCGACTAAGTCGACTACCAGGGTGTCACCTTGTCCGAATTCATATTCGTGATTGGCAAGTTTTAAGAAAAAGATGTCGTCGCGAATGTCTGCGGATATCTTGTGGCCCTGCCATAGAAATTGCCATTTGCGAGTCGACCGTGCCAGCACAGCAGTTATGACGACTACAGGAATGCGCTTGTAGGTTTCTTCTCTCGTTCGCGGTGCTTCAAGCGGTACGATGTCTGGTAGGTCTCGCAGCGTTGCGAAGTCTTTGCGCTCGATGGGCAGCACGGGCGAGTCTGGCTTGCTCGGTGAGCGAAAATCAATTGCGCTAATGGTTGGGTTAGATTCGACGACGCTGAAGAATGATCGTACCTGTCGTCTAACAGCGGGGTCGCCGTCTGCCTTTTTTGCTAGTTCTGCGCTTGATCGCGGAAGGACTACTTTTTCGCTCCCGTGCTCGACGACGTATGAGTCATCTTTGATGATAATATTGATCGAATCGGAGGTGACCTTGTTTACAAGGACGCCTAACAAGATTGGCATGAGGATCAAGCTTATCGGCGCGCGAATTAGAGAGCGGACGTCTTTTGAGACTACGCGAAAAATCGCTCGGATGCTTCCTTGATCCGATCGAATGAACTCAACTTCGATCTCGCGACCCGGATTAGCGACGTCATTGATTGCGCGGTAAAGAGCGTCAAAGGATATTAGGGCATTGCCAAAGGTTTGGGTGTCCAAGCCATCGCCGCCAATATCGAAATGAAGAAGTATCTCTTCGTCGGCTTCGTACTCAAAAATATCAACCATCTGAAATCCGGTTTGGCTCCCCACTGCCACGACTCGGCAACTATGTCACACCGTCAGATATATGGAACCGCCTGCCACAACTTACTTTTGCCAGAGGCTTTAGCGACGTCGACTAGGGCGGAAGTTGTTAACTATCGAAGTCGATCACCCTGTGCGACGTGATCGAATTTCGGTAAGACCGAAAAATGACCATTATCGGTAAGACAAAAATCAAGCGCGGGCGTCCTGCTACAGGGCGCGACCCGTCTGTGACTATTCGTCTGCCGTCGGCGTTGTTAACTTGGATCGATGCACAGGCAGAGCGGACCGATATCGGTCGATCTGAAATGATACGCCGCTTGATTGAAGAATCGCGGCTGGGAGTACCGCAAGACGTCAGTCGAATAAGGACCGCCTATCATGAGGCTGGTCATGCCGTAATGGCGCGAGCGCTCGGCCTGCTGATTACTATTGCTACAGTCGAGCCAGAGTCGAAGACGCTCGGCTATGTCGGCGTACACCTCGGCAGGATAAATCGTGGCGATCAGCTTGCGATCTGCAGCCACATCATGTGCTCCATGGCAGGCCGCGAGGCTGAGATGATGGTTTTGGGTTTTTTCCACGATGAAAAAAGCGACAGGGTTGATCGTCGGCACATTCGCCGCCTCCAACTGCTACTCGCTTTGCCGGGGTCCGACCCATGGAAATCATACCTTGAGGACGTCGAAACGGGTCTGGTTCTTGAAATGCTGCGAGACAAGACAATGTCCGCCGTGATGCTGGATCTGAAAGAGTCCATCAAGCGAGTGGCATCTGCGCTCTTGCGTTCTGAGAGCTTGGTCCAAAGTCAGATTGACGCAATCATCGCAGCGACCGGAGAAAGCGTCACCGACTGGAATCGACCCGGCGACCTTAGAAGGTGGAACGACGATTATAAGCATCGCCTGATGGCTCGTCCCTAGCCCAAGAGCGCAGAGCATTTTTTGCGTGGCACGGCTGCCGCGGCCCTCGCTTTTAAGGGGTGACGAATGTCTGGGCTGATAAGCCGGAGCGCCCGCCGCCGCCGCCAAGGCCGCGTTGCCCGCGCAAGCTTGGGACCACGGAGGGCTTAAGCGCCTGTGCGGTTTCCTACGACGTGCCCTGGCATTCCAGCAGCGCCGCGAAAGTATGGGTAAATGTGTGGGTAAATACTAACCGAACTTTAAAACATCAACAAAATCAGATAGTTGATGGTGGGCGCGACAGGGATCGAACCTGTGACCCCTTCCATGTCAAGGAAGTGCTCTCCCGCTGAGCTACGCGCCCTAAGAACCGGTCGTTACGGGTGTGGGGTCTATAACGGGTCAAACCCGGACAAGCAAGGATGCCGAACGGTCAATCCTTGCCTCATTTGCAGGAAATCCAAGAAAGAAATCCAGGAAAGCCGGCTGCCCTCAGGCCGCCAGCATCTTGTTCACTTCGCTGACCAATTCGCGCAGGTGGACCGGCTTGGACAGCACCTTGGCGTTTTTCGGCGCTTCCGAGTCGGAATTCAGCGCCACGGCGGCGAAACCGGTGATGAACATGATCTTGATGTCGGGGTCGAGTTCGCTGGCGCGGCGCGCCAGTTCGATCCCGTCCATCTCCGGCATCACGATGTCCGTTAGAAGCATTTCAAAGGGTTCCTCGCGGAGTCTCTGATAGGCTGACATCCCGTTATCGTGGTGCGACACCTGAAAACCGGCGTTTTCCAACGCCTTCACCAGGAAGCGGCGCATGTCGTTGTCGTCTTCTGCGAGAAGGATTTTGTGCATGGCGGTTGGACGTCGAACCCGAATGAGAGGACCTGTTCGCCCACTAAGCCCGAGGTCTGGTAAATTTCGGGTGAAGGTGATCAGCGCAGGCTGTGCATAAGCGTCCCAGGATGGTGCGCCAGAACGCCGTGAAACACAACAAATGAGCGCGTTTCTCGCGATCGCCGTGCCTGCGAAAGGTTTTTAACTTGGCAGACTTGTTTCGGTTATCGACAATGCCGCCTCACAAAGCGCCGGTTTTCTGCCAGACTGGGCAAACCGAAGAACGCGGCTGCAGGGACGATGCGCGACGATGACCCAGTTTGACGGTGAGCTGTCGCCTCCCTTCGAGATCGTCGAGCCGGCCAACTGGCGCGCTCCGATCATTTTCAATTCCCCGCATTCCGGTTCGGTCTATCCAGCGGAATTCCTCAGTGCGTCCCGCATCGACGTGACGGCGCTGCGCCGCTCGGAAGATTCGTTCATGGACGAATTGATCACGGGATTAAGCGATCGCGGCTTCCCGGTGGTCCGGGTGCACTTCCCGCGCTCTTATGTTGACGTCAACCGCGAGCCCTATGAACTCGATCCGCGGATGTTCAATGGCCGTCTGCCCAGTTTTGCCAATACGCGCTCGATGCGGGTCGCCGGCGGCCTCGGCACGATTCCCCGGGTGGTCGGCGACGGTCAGGAGATCTACCGCGAGCGACTGGACGTCGATGACGCCCTCACCCGCATCGAGGCACTGTACAAGCCGTACCACCGCGCCCTGCGCCGCCTGATCAACAAGGCGCACCAGACATTCGGCACGGTGATCCTGGTGGATTGCCACTCGATGCCCTCGATCGGAATTTCCCGCGAGGAACCGCGCCGCCCGGACGTGGTCGTCGGTGACCGCTATGGCACCAGCTGCGCCACTATCCTGGCCGAGGTGGTCGAAGGCACATTCGGCGGCCTCGGCTATTCCTTGGGCCGCAACAAGCCCTATGCCGGCGGCTTCATTACCGAGCATTACGGCAACCCGGCCAGCGGGCTGCACGCCATCCAGATCGAGCTGAACCGGGCGATCTATATGGACGAGCGCCGGCGCGAGCGGACCGCCCGCTTCGACCAGATCGCTGCCGATTTTACCGTTCTGGCAGACGCGCTGGCGAAGATCCCGCTGGATAGCCTCGGCCCGTTCCAGGCCGCCGCCGAGTAGGCCGGACCCAAAGGCACCGCCCCGGGTTCAACCGTCAACTCAACCGTATGTGGTATTTGGAACTGCGTCCGCGAGGGCATGGATGCTCGTTTCATGCGACAAATTGGCCTTTCCCGCGGAATTTTGAGATGGGGCAGGATTCTACCATCGCGATTCATACAACTTTAGGTTCTTCCCACCAGCGTGGTTCCGCGGATTGGAACCGCGCAACATGGCAGGAGAGAACGTGAAGAACATGATCAAGAAATTCTGGTCGGACGAATCGGGAGCAACTGCGATCGAATACGGGCTGATTGCTGCCGGCATCTCGCTGGCCATCATTGCCGTCGTCAACGGACTCGGCACCAACCTCAATGGCAAGTTCAGCGACATCAACGGGTCACTGAAGTAGCCTCTGCGACGTGGACACCGGCTTGAGGTTCTCAGCCGAATAGGTCTTGCTTGATGACTGACGTCGCAATGGGCCCGAGGCTGTCGGGGTGCCTGACGACGAACAGGCCAGGCGACACAAAGACAATCGCCGGCAGCCACGTCGGCACGCGTGATGCAAAACTCCTCCGACAAGAAAAAAGGGCCGCTTGCGATAGCAAGCGGCCCAAGTCTAGGGAGGAAACGCCCAAGGAGGGCAGCGATAGCGCAAGGCGCTACCGCACCGCAACAATATGCAGCCGCGGCGCACCAAGTGCAAGACTTTTCGGGCAAATTTCCATGCAAATTTCGCATGGTGACCGCACCGTTCAGGCATAGGCGTCATAATTTCTATAAGCAAAATCAATGCGATATAGAAACGACAGTAGCTTTGACCTATTTAAGAAATGATCAAAAATTCATTTCATTGGTCAATTTCTGATGTCGGACATCAGGAATCTTAGGGAAATCGCAACCCGATTCAGCACCGTAGTTTAAGGGAATCGCAGAGAGATTTCGATCACCGCAGATGCGAGTCGCTGCCCTGCGCTGTATAGGAAGCGACACGTCTTCATCCAGCAGCCGTAACAAAGGACCTCCCTGTGACGGTCATCGACTTCAACGCCTTCATTGGTCGTCTTGCGACCTCGTCGGGCGAGACCATCCTGCCGTTCTTTCGCACCTCGCTGAGCGTCGAGAACAAGAACAGCGCAGATTTCGACCCGGTCACGGAAGCCGACCGCGCCGCCGAAGCGGTGATGCGCCGACTGATCAAGGCCAACTTCCCCCAGCACGGCATTGTCGGCGAGGAATTCGGTACCGAACGCGAAGACGCCGAATATGTCTGGGTGCTCGACCCGATCGACGGTACCAAATCCTTCATCTCCGGCTTCCCGATCTGGGGCACGCTGATCGCGCTGCTGCACAAGGGCACACCGGTCTATGGCATGATGCACCAGCCCTATATCGGCGAGCGCTTCAGCGGCGACAGCGGCTCGGCGCGCTATCAGGGCGCCAACAACACCACCCGCAAGCTCGCCGTGCGCCGCTGCGCATCGTTGAAAGATGCCACGCTGTTCACCACCAGCCCGCGGCTAATGGACGATGCCGATCGCGCGAAATTTCAGGACGTCGAAAAAGGCGTGCGGCTGACGCGCTACGGCGGTGATTGCTATTCCTATTGCATGCTCGCCGCTGGCCATCTCGACCTTGTCATCGAGACCGAGCTGAAGCCCTACGATATCGCAGCCCTGATCCCGATCATCACCGGCGCTGGCGGCGTCGTGACGACATGGGAGGGCAAACCCGCGCAGAACGGTGGCCGCATCGTCGCCGCCGGCGATCCGCGCGTGCATGAGGCGGCGCTGAAGATCCTCAACGCCTGATCAGGCACTGCTACGTCCGCGCCGCAGCCCGTAGATGCTCGATCATCTGCTGCGCGGGCCGCGACAACGTTTTCAGGTTGCGAAAGCAGATCGCCAGCTTGCGGTTCGCCCAGGGATCGCGAATCCGGATCAGGGCCAGCGCCGTAGACCGCGCACAGCGCCGCGCTGCGACCTCCGGTACAATCGCGATGCCGACGCCGGCTGCCGCCATCTGACACATCGCATCGAAATCCCGCATCTGCGCCCGGTACCGAAGCCGTGCCCCGAGTTGCGCTGCATATTTGCCAATGTGGTTCTGCAGTGCCGTCGCATTGGTGAGGCCGATGAAATCGCGATCAATGATCTCATGGAAATCGATGTGACGCCGGCCGGCGAGATCGCAGCGCGGCGCCGTCACCAGCATTAGCCGGTCTTCGTTGAAGGTGAAGCGTTCGAGACTGTCCGGCAGCGTGTGCTCGGCGGCGAAGCCGAAATCGGCAATGCCGGCAGCGATTGCCTGTGCAATATCGGCGCTTTCGCGCTCCTCGACCTCGAGGCTGACATTGGGGTGCTCGCGCAGAAACGCCGCCAACGCCTTCGGCAGATGTTCGGAGAGCCCTACTGTATTGGCCAGCATCGATACGCTGGCCTTCATGCCATTGGCATAGGCCGCCATGTCACCGCGCATGGTCTCGACATTCTGCAGCACAATGCGCGCATGGCCGAGCAGACTTTCGCCGGCTGACGTCAGTGTGACGCCGCGCCGCCCGCGTTTCAGCAGCGGCACGCCGACTGTCGCTTCCAAGCCCTTGATCCGGGCACTCGCCGAGGCCAGCGCCAGATTGGCGGCATTCGCGCCGCCGGTGATGCTGCGCGCCTCGGCCACTGCCACGAACAGTCTGAGATCGACCAGATCGGCATGCATCGTCAGCCCTCCAGCCTTCGTCATATCCGAAGGTAATCTCCGTAACCTCCACATTGTGCCGACCAGCCTGATGGGTCAATCTGCCGCACTATGATCGATTCCATGCTCATTCTCATTGCCGCGGTGTTTGCGCTCGCGGGCTTCGTCAAAGGCGTCATCGGCCTCGGCCTGCCCACTGTCTCGATAGGCCTGCTCGCGGTGACCATGAGTCCGGTGCAGGCGCTGACCATTGTCATCGTGCCCGCCATCGTCACCAATATCTGGCAGACCTTCGCCGGCCCCTATCTGCGCGACATCATTCGCCGGCTGTGGCCGCTGCTGATCGGCACTGCGGTGGCCATCTGGCTCTGTGGCAGCCTGATGACCGGCCCCTACGCCAAATACGGTTCGATCGTGCTCGGCGTCCTGCTGGTGATCTATGCCGTGGTGACGCTGGTGAAATTCCAGTTCAAGACGGCGCCACAAAACGAGAAATGGGTCGGCGGCATCGCCGGCGTGCTGACCGGTGTGGTCTCCGCCGCCACCGGCGTGCAGGTCATTCCCTCCATGCCGTTCATGCAGTCGATCGGCATGGAGAAGAACGAGTTGGTGCAGGCGCTCGGTCTCTATTTCACCGTCGCCACGCTGGCCCAAGCGTTCAACCTCACCAGCGCCGGTCTTCTCAATGCCGCGACAGCGGTGCCCGGCATTGTCGCGATGATCACTGCTTTCGCCGGCATGTTCATTGGTCAGGCGGTGCGTGACCGCATGGAGCCCGAGCAGTTCCGCCGCTGGTTTCTGATCGCGATGTTGCTGCTCGGCATCTATCTCTCCGTCACCGCGACCCTAGCGGTGCTAAAGTAATCGTAGAGCCTTTTTGTTTTGACGCGTTTTCTTGACGCGAACCGGCATCCACTTCGCTTGAAAACGCTTTAACGTGTTTCGAGCATCGCCACGCGGATGCCGAGATAGATGAAGACGCCGCCGAGCGCGCGGTTGATCCAGACCATCGCCTGACCGGATTGCCGGACGCGGCTCGCAGCCTTGGCGGCGACAATGGCCGTACCGAGCCCCCAGATCGTGCCGGTGCTGATGAAGATCAGCCCGAGTACGATGAAGGCCAGCGCCTTGCTGGGCGCATCCACCTCGACGAATTGCGGCAGGAAGGCCAGGAAGAACAGCGCCACCTTCGGGTTCAGCGCGTTGGTGAAGGCGCCCTGCCAAAACACCTGCCGAAGCGACAGCAGTGGCTTCTCCGCGGCGTCGTTCGTCGCAGCCGTCGATGCCCCCGCGCGCAACATCTGGATCCCGGTGTAAAGCAGATAGGCCGCGCCGATCCATTTCACCGCGGTGAAAGCATAAGATGACGCCGCCAGCAGCGCCGACAATCCGACCGCCGCGGCGAACACATGGACCAGACATCCCGCACTGATCCCCAGCGCCGCCGCGACACCGCCGCGCCAGCCCATCTGCACGCTGCGCCCGACGATGTAAGCCGTGTCCGGCCCCGGTGTGATGTTGAGCAGGATTCCTGACAGGATGAAGAGCCAGAGGCCGTGAATACCAAGCATACCTTCTCCCGCAAAGCATCGTCAGTTAGTGGAACGTCATGCCCGGACGTGATCCGGGCATCCATCTTCGGATCGCAAGATGGATTGCCGGGTCAAGCCCGGCAATGACAGTGTGACTCACTTGAACAGCGGCGTGCCCGGCACGAATGCATCGAACGCCGCCCAGAACTGTTGGCGATAGCGGTCCTGCTCCTGCAGGATTTCGTGGCGCGAGCCGGCGATTACCAGATGCGAGCCGGCGCGCAGGTGATAGGCGAATTCCTCGATGGCCGGCGTCGACACCACCTGGTCGTTGCTGGCGGCCAGCATCAGGATCGGCTGACGGATCTTCACGGGATAACTGGCTTCGCGAAAGCCATGCATCCCGCGGATCGCGGTTTCGGCCCAGGCCACCGTCGGGGAGCCGATGCCGAGCGTTGCGTCCTCTTCGAGGATCGCCGCGTTGCGCGCATAGCGCACGGGATCGCTGGTCAGTTTGTTGTTGGGGAATGACGAGGTCCCGACCAGTTCGCCATTGCCGCCGGGAATGTAGTTGCCGCCCTGCCCGGTCCAGCGCATCACACGCAACAACAACCGCGCCGGCAGCGAGGTCGAACGGCCCGGCAGATCGATCATCGGCGCCGACAGCACCATGCGATCGAACCAGCGCTTGCCGGAATGCGCCACACGCAGCATCACCGCGCCGCCCATCGAATGCGCCAGCGCGAAATAGGGCGGCGGACAATCCGGCATCACTACCTGCTGCACGAAGGCTTCGACGTCGATCTCGAAATCCGAGAAGCTGCGGACATAGCCCTTGCGGCCATCGCGCAACTGCCGCGACGAATGCCCCTGCCCGCGCCAGTCGATCATCGCCACCGCAAAGCCGCGGTCGCGCAGGTCGCGCACGGTCTCGAAATACTTTTCGATATATTCGCCGCGCCCGGCGAAGACGCAGACCGTACCCTTGCGCCCGCCCGTCGGCGCCCAGCGCGCAAAACGCAGTTCGACCCCGTCCGGGGTCTTGATGGTGCCGGACACGGCGCCCTCGGGAACGGGATTGGCGGGAATCGAGACGAGCGTCATGGCGGGGGACCGGCTAGGCGAAAAACGCGGGATTTCAAGGGCTGGAGACAGGTCGGCGCGAATCTTTAGGCCCCCCTTGCGAGCCGCCAGACCCCTCCCATATCAGTTTCATGCAGGCCTCTCTAGGCTGCATGACACGAAAGCCCGGCCCTGTGGCGGGCGGGTTATTGCAACAGTCGCTCAATGGAGGACTATCCTATGCGTAGCTACGATCTCACCCCGTTTTATCGTTCCACCGTCGGCTTTGACCGCCTGTTCAATCTGCTCGATCAGAGCACAGGTGACGCAGCGCCGGGCTATCCGCCCTACAATATCGAGCGCACCGGCGAGAACGAATACCGTATCAGCGTTGCCGTTTCCGGCTTTGCGCAGAACGAGCTCTCCATCGTCGCGAAGGAAAACACGCTGACGATCAAGGGCGAGAAGGCTGCCAACGAGAATGGCAGCAAGGCCGAAGTGCTCTATCGCGGCATCGCCGCCCGTGCCTTTGAACGCGCCTTCCAGCTCGCCGACTTCGTGCAGGTGAAGAACGCCTCGCTCGAGAACGGCCTGCTTCATGTGGACCTCGTCCGCGAGATCCCCGAAGCCAAGAAACCGCGCAGCATTCCGATTTCCACCAACGCCGTGAGCGCGCCGCAGGTGGTCGACGGCTCGGCCGAGAAAGTCGCCGCGTAACCGCGACTTTGAACTGAAGTAGTAGATGTGACTGCGTCCGAAGCGCTCCGGGAAACCGGGGCGCTTCTTTTTTGTGGCGCCTAGTTCCCCAGTCGCTCTACCACCAGATCGAGCAGCGCGCGAAGACGAGCCAACTTCTTGAGGTCGCGGTGATAGCCGACCCAGGTATCGCGACTGGGCGGAGCCTCGCCGAGATCGATCCGGGTCACACCGATCAGAGCATCACCGAGCGGCCGTGGCAGCACGGCAACCCCGGCACCGGCAATGCACATCCGCGCCTGGACATCCCGATTGTTGCTGCGGAACACGACATGGGCATTCGGCAGCACTTTGCGCAGCCAGACCGCGTCAGGCATCCCGGCGAAATTCGTATCCATCGTGATCAGCGCGCTGCCGACCCCGTCACCCGATTTCGGCATCGGCAGATCCGATTTCAGATAGACGCCATAAGGGATCGTCATCAGCCGCCGTGCAACCACTTCCGGTTCATCGAATGGCCTGATGCGGAAGACCAGATCTGCCTCGCGCCGCGGCAGGCTGAAGCGCAACTGGCTGGTCAGGAGCTCGACAACAACACCGGGATGCATCTGCGCGAATTCGGCAAACACCGGCGCCAGCAAATGCGCGCCGAACCAGTCGGATGACGATACGCGAAGCAAGCCCTCGAGGGCTCCATCGCTGCCATCGAGCCGGCGTTGAAAGGCCAATGCCGCTTCCTCGATACGCTCGGCATGGGCCAGCACGGCCTCGCCTTCATCGGTCAGCACGAAGCCATCACCGGTCCGTTGAAACAGCGTCTGACCAACCGCCTGTTCAAGCGCGCGCAGGCGCCGGCCCATAGTGGGCTGGCTTTGGCCCAGCTTCTGTGCCGCGCCGGCGAGCGTACCCTCACGCGCAATCGCCAGAAAGACCCTGATGTCGCTCCATTCCATCACACGATCGCTCGTTCAATTCTGTTTGGAGGCCGTGCAGCCTTGTCGATTTCCTGCAAGCTCTAACACGCCCATCTGATGACCAGAAACGAAAGGGCACTCCGATGACATCACCAAACACAATGAAGGCTGCTATTCTGGAAAGAGCGGGTGCGCCGCTGCAGCTCACAGACATTCCCCGTCCTCGCCCGGCATCGGGACAGGTGCTCGTGCGAATCAAGGCGAGCGCGGTCAATCCGCTCGACCTCAAGATCGCCAAGGGCGAAGCGGCGCATGCGCGCCATCCGTTCCCGGCCGTACTCGGCATCGACACGGCCGGGATCGTCGAAGAGCTTGGCCTCGGCGTCACGCAGTTCAGCATTGGCGATGAAGTCTATGGCATGACCGGCGGCGTCGGCGGACATCAGGGCACGCTGGCAGAATTCATTGCCGCCGATGCCGACCTGTTGGCACGAAAGCCGGGCAATCTGTCGATGCGCGAAGCCGCGGCATTGCCGTTGGTCTTCATCACAGCATGGGAAGGCCTGGTGGATCGCGCAACTATTCGCACCGGGCAAAAGCTGCTTGTCCATGGCGGCGCCGGTGGTGTCGGCCATATGGCCATCCAGATCGGACGGGCGTTGGGCGCAGATGCATTTGCGACCGGGGCAGCCAAGGACGAAGCCTATATCGAAAGTCTTGGCGCACGCTTCATCGACTACAGCAGCACATCGGTTGCCGACTATGTCGCAGCCCATACGGCTGACCGTGGCTTCGACGTTATCTATGACACCGTGGGCGGCCCTGTGCTGGATGCCTCGTTCAACTCTGTCGCGCGTTTCGGGCATGTGGTCAGCGCACTTGGCTGGGGCACCCATACGCTGGCGCCGCTGTCGTTTCGTGCCGCGTCATATTCCGGCGTCTTCACGCTGCTGCCGTTGTTGACCGGTGAAGGTCGCGCTCATCACGGCGAGATACTGCGTATGGCAACGAAGCTGACGGAGGCTAGCAAGCTCGTACCGAAACTCGATAGCCGGCACTTCACATTCGCCGACGTCAACGAAGCGCATGACGCTCTGCGGGCACAAGCCGCGACCGGCAAGATCGTTATCGAGATGTAAAACAGCGCCCCCGTTCCCGAGGTGCGAAATCACGTAGCTCGGGAAGGGTTCGGTCAACTATCGTGCAACTATTCCAGCCCCTGCGCAGGCGGCGTTTCCGCAGCAGGCGGTGTCGCAGGCTTTGCTTCTGTTGCCGGCGGAGCGACCGTTGGCGCGACAGCGTCCTTCTTCTCGGGCGCTGCCGATGTTGTCGGAGCAGCCCCGGTCGTTTCCGGCGCCTTCGTCTCGGCCGGTTTCTGCTCAGTCACGGCCGATTGCTGCACGGGCGCAGCGGCCGGCGGCGTTTCAGGTGGTTTGACTGCGACCGGCTTGGTCTCGGCCGGAGTGACAGGCTTGGCCGGTGCCGCAACCGCACGCACCGGCGGCCGCTTCGGCAGCGGCACTGTCGTTGCACGGCTTGCGACTTTCGGTGCGGGCGTTGCCGTCCCGGCTGTAAACGGCGGACGGCGATATTGCGGCAGGGTCGGCACTGCGCCTTGCGGGCCATAGCGCGTGTCGATTTCCTCGCTCATCCGGTCGCCCATGCGGTAGGCCGGAATGAAGCGCAGGATACGCCCGCTGCGCGCATCGATCACCAACCGACCGTCCTCGCCGTCGAGATCGATCGCCGCGACCGTGTAGATGAGGCCGCGCTGCTGCGGCATGCCGAGGGCGGAGAAGCCGGCCTCGCGCAGAATCGAATAGACCTCCCGCAGCGGCAGCACGGCCAGATCATAACCGCGGCGCAACACGCCATAGGGGCGCGGCTCAGCATATTCCACGGGCGGCATGGCCGCATAGGAACCGCCGACATCGGATACCTGCGCCACAACGGCAACGTCGCCGCGCATCGGCGGCAGCGCCTGCGCCTGTGCAGCGCCACTCGCCAGCAACAGACCGGCCGAGGCCAGACATCCCATAACTACCTTCATTGCATGCTCCTTCGACGCCCCCGCGCCCGGAGAGTGTTCAGCTCCCTGAACCTCGCGCTTCGCTCGCCTGCCAGCACCGCTGCCACAGGCGTTAACGAGCGCGGCACAACCTCACCGCTGAATCCGGCAGCCCTTGGGCCAGCCTTGGGCCGGAACGCGGCACCTCCGGGCTGAATGTGTCTTCGAGACATGGACAATTTGGCATGCGTTGTTGCTATGCGACGACGGACTCAAGCGCGCTTGTGTGCTAGATAAAAATTTGGCAAAGTCCTGGTTAGGACAGCATCACTGTCGCAATTTTTGGTGGCAAATCCGGCACAGGGTTTGCAACATAAGCAGGCGTCGCGACTAAAAAACACGCCTGCTGAGACGAAATGCCTTTAAGGCAAGACATGGGGTGGCCGCCGGGGACGATGGGCACCACCAGTCTGAATTCTGAAAACGAGGCTCGCAAGGCGCGCGAGCGGTAGCCCGAACGGGTTCCGCGAGCGTCAAAGGTGCGCCGACAAGGGTGGCAGAACCCCGACGGGGGTTGAGAGGACGAAGATGAGCGGATCAGAGCACGAGCGCCAATTGATCGAAACCGGCACGCATTCGGCGGCCCCGGCTATCAAATCGGCTCACGTGAAAGACGCCGCCATCAAACCGGAACTCCATACCTACCGTCCGCCGGCGCTGGGCCTCTATGACCCGTCGCAGGAAAAGGACGCCTGCGGCGTCGGCTTCATCGCCAACATCAAGGGCCGCAAGTCGCACCAGATCGTGTCTGATGCGATCAGCATCCTCTGCAACCTCGAACACCGCGGCGCCACCGGCGCAGATCCGCGCTTTGGCGACGGCGCTGGTATTCTGGTGCAGATCCCGCACAAGTTCTTCGTCCGCAAGACGGCGGAACTCGGCTTCAGCCTTCCGGAGCCTGGCAAATACGCCATCGGCGCGCTGTTCATGCCGCGCGATACCGCGTGGCGGAAAGTCATTCAGGGCATCATCGGCGACCAGATCAAGGCCGAAGGCCTGAAGCTGCTCGGCTGGCGCGACGTGCCGACCGACAACGCCTCGCTCGGCGAAAGCGTGAAGCCGACCGAACCTGCCAACATGCAGGTCTTCATCGGCATCGGCAAAGCCAAGATCGCCGACGAGGACGAGTTCGAACGCCGTCTCTACATTCTCCGCAAGTCGATCTCGCAGGCGATCTATCAGCGCCGCGAGCGCGGCCTCGCGGGCTACTATCCGTGCTCGATGTCGTGCCGCACCATCATCTACAAGGGCATGTTCCTCGCCGATCAGCTCGGCAGCTACTATGCCGATCTGCACGAAGAAGATTTCGAGTCGGCCCTCGCCCTCGTGCATCAGCGCTTCTCGACCAACACGTTTCCAACGTGGTCGCTGGCGCATCCCTACCGCATGGTCGCGCATAACGGCGAAATCAACACGCTGCGCGGCAACGTCAACTGGATGGCAGCGCGTCAGGCGTCCATCGAGTCCGAACTTTATGGCAAGGACATCAGCCGTCTGTGGCCGATCTCCTATGAAGGCCAGTCGGACACCGCCTGCTTCGACAACGCGCTCGAATTCCTGGTGCAGGGTGGCTACTCGCTGCCCCACGCCGTGATGATGATGATTCCGGAAGCCTGGGCCGGCAATCCCTTGATGGATGAGCAGCGCCGCGCCTTCTACGAATATCACGCCGCGATGATGGAGCCGTGGGACGGTCCTGCTGCGCTCGCTTTCACCGACGGTCGCCAGATCGGCGCGACGCTGGACCGTAACGGTCTGCGCCCCGCACGTTATCTCGTCACCAAGGACGACCGCATCGTGATGGCGTCCGAAATGGGCGTGCTGGCGATTCCGGAAGAAGACATCATCACCAAGTGGCGCCTGCAGCCCGGCAAGATGCTGCTGGTCGACCTTGTCCAGGGCCGTCTGATCCCTGACGACGAGATCAAGGCGACGCTGGCCGCAAGCCATCCCTATAGCGAGTGGCTCGAACACACCCAGATCGTTCTGGAAGAACTCCCGGACGCGGCGGCCAAGGGCCAGCGCTCCAACCTGCCGCTGCTCGATCGCCAGCAGGCCTTCGGCTACACCCAGGAAGACGTCACCATCCTGCTGACGCCGATGGCGTCGCAGGGCGAGGAAGCGTCGGGCTCCATGGGCACCGACACGCCGATCTCGGCGCTGTCGAGCAAGCCGAAGCCGCTGTTCACCTACTTCAAGCAGAACTTCGCGCAGGTCACCAACCCGCCGATCGATCCGATCCGCGAAGAGCTCGTCATGAGCCTCGTCTCGATCATCGGACCGCGGCCGAACCTGTTCGACCTGCAGGGCGTCGCCACCACCAAGCGACTCGAAGTGCGTCAGCCGATCCTGACCGACCAGGATCTCGAAAAGATCCGCTCGATCACGGATGTCGCCGAGTCGCACTTCGTGTCGCGCACCCTCGACACCACCTTCCATGCCGGTTTCGGCGCGGCAGGTATGGAACAGGTGCTGGATGAGCTCTGCGCCCGCGCCGAAGCCGCCGTGCGTGAAGGCGTCAACATCATCATCCTGTCCGACCGCATGGCCGGCTCGGATCGCATTCCGATCCCGTCGCTGCTGGCCTGCGCCTCGGTGCATCACCATCTGATCCGCACCGGCCTGCGCACCTCGGTGGGCCTGGTCGTCGAATCCGGCGAACCGCGCGAAGTACATCACTTCGCCTGCCTCGCCGGTTATGGCGCGGAAGCGATCAACCCGTATCTGGCCTTCGAATCCATCATCGCCATGAAGGACCGGCTGCCGGTGCAGCTCGACGACTACGAAATCGTCAAGCGCTTCATCAAGTCGATCGGCAAGGGCCTGCTCAAGGTCATGTCGAAGATGGGCATCTCGACCTACCAGTCCTATTGCGGCGCGCAGATATTCGATGCCGTCGGCCTGCGTCAGGAATTCGTGACGAAGTACTTCACCGGCACCCACACCAAGATCGAAGGCGTCGGCCTCGCCGAAATCGCCGAGGAGACCGTGCGTCGCCACAACGAGGCGTTCGGCGAGATCGAGATCTACAAGACCGCCCTCGATGTCGGCGGCGAATACGCCTATCGCAGCCGCGGCGAAGATCATGCGTGGAACGCCGAGTCGGTATCGCTGCTGCAGCATGCCGTGCGCGGCAACTCGCAGGAGCGTTATCGAGCCTTCGCCAAGATCCTCAACGAACAGTCCGAGCGTCTGCTGACGCTGCGCGGCCTGTTCAAGATCAAGACGGCCGAGGACGAGAAGCGTAAGCCTGTGCCGCTCGACGAAGTCGAATCCGCCGCGGACATCGTCAAGCGCTTTGCGACCGGCGCCATGTCCTACGGCTCGATCTCGCGCGAGGCGCATACGACGCTCGCCATTGCCATGAACCGGATCGGCGGCAAGTCGAACACCGGCGAAGGCGGCGAGGAGTCGGATCGCTACAAGCCGATGCCGAATGGCGACTCGATGCGTTCGGCGATCAAGCAGGTCGCGTCGGGACGTTTCGGCGTCACCACGGAATATCTCGTCAATTCCGACATGATGCAGATCAAGATGGCGCAGGGTGCGAAGCCCGGCGAAGGCGGTCAGTTGCCCGGCCACAAGGTCGACGCGACGATTGCTGCAGTCCGCCACTCGACGCCAGGTGTGGGCCTGATCTCGCCGCCGCCGCATCACGACATCTATTCGATCGAAGACATCGCGCAGCTGATCTACGACCTCAAGAACGTCAATCCGACGGGCCAGGTCTCGGTCAAGCTGGTGTCGGAAATCGGCGTCGGCACGGTCGCCGCGGGTGTTGCCAAGGCGCGCGCGGACCACGTGACCATCGCCGGCTTCGAAGGCGGCACCGGCGCGTCGCCGCTGACCTCGATCAAGCATGCGGGTTCGCCATGGGAAATCGGCCTTGCCGAAACCCACCAGACCCTGGTGCGTGAACGGCTGCGTAGCCGCATCATCGTCCAGGTCGACGGCGGCTTCCGCACCGGCCGTGACGTCGTCATCGGCGCGCTCCTCGGCGCCGATGAATTCGGCTTCGCCACCGCGCCTTTGATTGCTGCCGGCTGCATCATGATGCGCAAGTGCCATCTCAACACCTGCCCGGTTGGCGTCGCCACCCAGGATCCGGTGCTGCGCAAGCGCTTCACCGGCCAGCCCGAGCACGTCATCAACTACTTCTTCTTCGTCGCCGAGGAAGTCCGCGAGATCATGGCCCAGCTCGGCTATCGCAACTTCGACGAGATGGTCGGCCAGGTGCAGATGCTCGACCAGTCGGCGCTCGTGTCGCACTGGAAGGCCAAGGGTCTCGACTTCTCCAAGCTGTTCGTGCGCCAGCCCGAACTGCCCGGCCAGAAGATCTATCACACCGAGGATCAGGACCATCACCTCGAAGCCGTGCTCGATCGCGAATTGATCAAGCAGGCGCAGCCCGCGCTCGACCGCGGCGCGCCGGTGAAGATCGACACCAAGATCAACAGCACCAACCGTTCAGCCGGCGCCATGCTGGCGGGCTCGGTAGCCAAGATCTACGGCCATGCCGGCCTGCCCGACGACACCATCAAGGTGTCGCTGAAGGGCACCGCCGGTCAGGCCTTCGGCGCCTGGCTGTGCAAGGGCATCACCTTCGATCTCGAAGGCGAAGGCAACGACTATGTCGGCAAGGGCCTCT
Source organism: Tardiphaga sp. 813_E8_N1_3 (assembly GCF_051811025.1). Taxonomy (NCBI): domain Bacteria; kingdom Pseudomonadati; phylum Pseudomonadota; class Alphaproteobacteria; order Hyphomicrobiales; family Nitrobacteraceae; genus Tardiphaga; species Tardiphaga sp. 813_E8_N1_3. Next base: position 474,207 of record NZ_JBPWQE010000001.1, on the reverse strand, counting down.
CGGGCGGCAAGATCATCGTGCGCCCGCCGGCTCACTCCGCCATCGTTCCGGAAGAGTCGATCATCGTCGGCAACACCGTGATGTACGGCGCCATTGAAGGCGAATGCTACTTCCGCGGCGTCGCCGGCGAGCGTTTCGCCGTGCGTAACTCGGGTGCTGTGGCCGTCGTCGAAGGCGCCGGCGATCACTGCTGCGAATACATGACCGGCGGCATCGTCGTGGTGCTCGGCAAGACCGGCCGTAACTTCGCGGCCGGCATGTCCGGCGGCGTGGCTTACGTGCTGGACGAAACCGGCGACTTCCCGAAGCTGTGCAACATGGCGATGGTCGAACTCGAACCGGTCCTCTCGGAAGAGATGATCGCCGAGAACACCTATCACCACTCCGGCGATCTCGAAGCCCATGGCAAGGTTGACGTGTTCGCCAACCTGCTCGACTCCGATATCGAGCGCCTGCATGTGCTGATCACGCGTCACGCGAAATATGCCGGCTCGGCCAAGGCTGCGATGATCCTCGCGGACTGGAAAACCTGGCTACCGAAATTCCGCAAGGTGATGCCGGTCGAGTACCGTCGTGCGCTGCGCGAGTTGAAAGCGAAAAGCGCCGAGGCCGAACCGCAGATCGCGATCGGCGCGTAAGACACGGACTGAACCGCCGCCCTCATCAGGCGGCGGGACTGAGATCGAAACAAGCAAATCATCCTTCGAGGCGCGCCAATGCGTAACGCCCGGGATGACGGTGGGACAGACTGCAGAGGCGTCAGTTGTAATGGGCAAGATCACGGGTTTTCTGGAAATCGATCGTCACGACCGCAAGTACGCGCCGGTTACCGAGCGCCTGAAGGGCTATAACGAGTTCGTCATTCCGCTCAGCGAGAAAGACACCCGCGACCAGGCCGCGCGCTGCATGAATTGCGGCATTCCCTATTGCCACGGCACCGGCTCGGTTCAGCCCGGCACGCCCGGCTGCCCGGTCAACAACCAGATCCCGGACTGGAACGACCTCGTCTATACCGGCAACTGGGAAGAAGCCTCGCGCAACCTGCACTCGACCAACAACTTCCCGGAATTCACCGGCCGCATCTGCCCGGCGCCGTGCGAAGCCTCGTGCACGCTGAACATCGATGACAACCCGGTCACCATCAAGACCATCGAATGCGCCATCGTCGACAAGGCATGGGACAATGGCTGGCTGAAGCCGCAGGTCTCCGCCGTGAAGACTGGCCGCAAGGTCGCCGTAATCGGCGCCGGCCCCGCCGGCATGGCCTGCGCACAGCAGCTCGCGCGCGCCGGACACGACGTCCATGTCTATGAGAAACTCGCCAAGGCCGGCGGCCTGATGCGTTACGGCATTCCCGACTTCAAGATGGAAAAGCACATCATCGATCGCCGCGTCGCGCAGATGGAAGGCGAAGGCGTCACCTTCCATTACGGCAAGGCTGTCGGCGGCACCTCGCCCGGCGCGATCGATCCCGCCGAACTGCTCAAGGAATATGAAGCCATCGCGCTGACCGGCGGCGCCGAGCACGGCCGCGACCTGCCGATCCCCGGCCGCGAATTCGACGGCATCCATTTTGCGATGGACTTCCTGCCCCAGCAAAACCGCCGCGTCGGCAACGAGCCACTCGGCGACGTCAAGGAGATCCTGGCCGGCGGCAAGCATGTCGTCGTCATCGGCGGCGGCGACACCGGCTCCGACTGCATCGGCACCTCGCTGCGTCAGGGTGCATTGTCCGTGACCCAGCTCGAAATCATGCCGGCTCCGCCCGAGCAGGAGAACAAGGGCCTGACCTGGCCGAACTGGCCGCTGAAGATGCGGACCTCGTCGAGCCAGGCCGAAGGCGCCAAGCGCGAATTCGCCGTGCTGACCCAGAGTTTCGAAGGTGTGGACGGCAAGGTCACCAAGTTGAACTGCGTGCAGGTCGACGACAAGTTCAACCCGATCCCCGGCTCGGAATTTTCGCTGCAGGCCGATCTCGTGCTGCTGGCGATGGGCTTCGTCCATCCCGTCCACGAAGGCATGCTGAAGACCCTCGGCGTCGAACTCGACCAGCGCGGCAATGTCCGCGCCCCAACGACGGACTTCGCGACCTCGCTGCCGAAGGTGTTCTCCGCCGGCGACATGCGCCGCGGCCAGTCACTGGTGGTCTGGGCGATCCGCGAAGGCCGTTTGTGTGCCCGCGCCATCGATCAGGCGCTGATGGGGACCACGACGCTGCCGAGGTAAGGCGGCACGCAAAGCACTAATTGCGAAATTCAGGAGCCTCGGCACGAAAGTGTCGAGGCTCTTTCTTTTCCCTCCCCCGCACTTGCGTGGGGTCTGGCGAACGAATTCGTTCGCCATGGGTGGCCGGCCGTCAGGCCGGTCGGATGGGGCGCCAGGTCCTCCGACCGACGCTGCAGTGTTGAAACCTCAACTCCCTGATTGACACGCCGCCAATCTAGGCTTATATTCCGCCAACCCTGTCCAACGAGGGGCGCTTCTCGAGGGCGTCTTTGGAGGTGGGACAGGGTGTGGCGCCCGCGGACGTGCCTCGCAAGCACGGACTCGGGAGGTCCTGGGTAGCCGTCCGGGCCCACTACGGGGCTCTGCCGCTTGCGGCTGGACGGGTGCGGGTGAAGGCTGGCGAAAGCCGGCCGGATGACGGGCACGATGCCCGTACCCAGTACCCGGAAGCACGGCCCCGGGAACAGAAAAGCCGCGATGGAGCGCCGAAAGGCGTGCGCGCACCGAAGGTCGCTGTCGCAGGCAGCCGACGGGACGCGCCACTGACTACAAAGTTGCGCCTTTCGGCGCTTCATCCCCCTCACATCAAAGGGGGACCACCGGAAGGCCAACTTGCGCGGCGGCGCGGGGCCAACGGCGCGTGCGCGCGTCGATCCCATTTACGACCTGGACTCGCACAACGCGACCGGGCGCACGGCGCATCTCAGGGTGGGTAGCCAGCAACCTCCGGACACGCTAAGCGGATGTCGTCCCGCCGATCTCTTACCTTCCAAACGTGTCCCTTCCCGCATGAAATTCCTGCTTCTTCCGCTCGGCCTGGTGGCGCTTGTCCCACAGGCCCATGCCAGCGATGCCCGCTTCATGGCGGCCCTCGGTAAGCTCGATCCAAAGACCCGGCTGGAACAGGTCTGCGATTTCGAAGCCATGCGCCGGATCAGCAAGGGCGGCCCGCGCGTCGAGCGCGCCAAATCCGACGCGCTGGTGCCGCCGCAGCATCTTGGCAATACGCTGATCGCCAAGGGCGGCGCCTATCGCGCGGCCGGCAAATGGATGCAGGTCGCCTTCACCTGCAAGGCGACGCCGGACCACAAGACGGTGCTGGATTTCACCTACAAGACGGGAACGGTGATTCCGCCCGCCAAATGGCAGGCTTTGGGGCTCTGGAAGTAATCCAGGCCTCGCCGTTCACCCTGCCGCTAAAAGTTCCGGGATTTGCTTGACGTTAACGCCGGGCGGCGCTTGATGGCGGGATCGCGGCTGCCCGCTTGCGGCCCGAATCCGGTAGTATGTCGAGCGGGAACCCGGGTCTGCGGACCCTGCGATTGCGGTCGAGGCGCATGTCACAGAAGCCCAACTTGCCGAGATGGCGGATTGACCACTGGCGTGCCGAAAAGGGCACGCTGATGGTGCTCGCCGTCGCGCTGGGCCTGCTGATCGGCATCGTGGCGCCAGCCTCCGCGCAGTTCTTCGGTTTCGGCGGTCCGCAGCAACCTCCTCCGCGTCCGCAGCGCAATGTGCCGCAAGGCGGCGGTGGCGGCTTCGGCTGGTTCGGCGGCGGCAACGACAGCCCGTTTTTCGCGCCGTTCCAGCAGCAACAGGCGCCGAAGCGGGCTGCTCCGCGCGAGGACTATTCGCGCGCACCATCGCCGGAAAAACGCGATGCACCGGCCGAGCGCAATGTGCTGGTGCTCGGCGACAGCATGGCCGACTGGCTCGCTTACGGCCTCGAGGACGCCTATGCCGAACAGCCCGACATGGGCGTGATCCGCAAGCACAAGACCGTCTCCGGCCTGCTGCGCTATCAGCCGAAAGGCGATCCCGCGGATTGGGCGGCGGCGGCCAAGGGCATTCTTGCCACCGAGAAGCCCGACGCCATCGTCGTCATGCTCGGCCTCAATGACCGTGTCGCGATCCGCGAGCCGGACAAGGCAGCCGAGAAGAAGGGCGCCAAGAAGGACGAGAAGAAAGACAGCGCCGCCGAAGTGAAGCCCGGCGACAAGCCGGCGGAGCCGGAAGCTGACGATGCCGACATTCCCGATCCCGGTTCGATCGTCACCGAGCGCGGCGCGCGCACCGGCGGCATGGTCGATTTCCGTGACGAGCGCTGGGGCGAACTCTACTCGAAGAAGATCGAGGAGATGATCAATGTCGTGAAGGCGAAGGGCGTGCCCGTGCTGTGGGTCGGCCTGCCCGCGGTGCGCGGCACCAAGGCGACCGCCGACATGCTCTATCTCGACAATCTCTATCGCGACGCTGCGACCAAGGCCGGCATCACCTATGTCGATATCTGGGACGGCTTCGTCGACGAGGCCGGCCGCTTCCTGCAGCAGGGCCCGGATTTCGAAGGCCAGATCCGCCGGCTGCGTTCGGCCGACGGCGTCTATTTCACCAAGGCCGGCGCCCGCAAGATGGCGCACTACGTCGAGCGCGAGATCACCCGCCTGCTCTCCGGCCGCTCCGCGCCGATCGCGCTGCCGAGCGAGCCTGCGACGCCGGACCTCAATGCCGTGCCTGGCGCACCGGCGCCGCGTCCGCTGGCCGGCCCCATCGTGCCCCTGGTCGCCTCCTCTGTCGGCACCGATCAACTGCTCGGCGGCCCCGGCGTGAAGCCGGTGAGTGTCGATGCACTGGTGGCGCGCGTGCTGGTGAAGGGCGAACCGCTCGCCGCGCCCGCCGGCCGCGCCGACGACTTCGCCTGGCCGCGCCGCGAGATCGGCCGCGAACAGGCCAAGGGCGACGTTCCCGTCGCCGCCGTCACACCTGCTACCTCGGGCACGAGCGGCGTCGCTGCGACGACAGGGCCAGATGGCATCGTTCCGGTGATGGCGCCGCCGGCCGCGCCGAAGAAAAAGCCGAAGCCCGTCATCGCCACCGAAGCGCCGTCATCCTTCGGTAGTTTCTTCGGGTTCGACGAGCCGCGCCGCGCGCCCGTCCAGCAGGCGCCCCAGCGCCCCCGCCCGGCCCAGGCGCCCGGACCACGCCCGCCCGCCAATGTCGGCCCCGCCGCCTCCGCCCCCTCCGGTTTCTTCACACGCTAGAGCGCGAAAAATTCCGACGCGAAACTTCCGATTCAAAAAAATCCCTCAACCTTTGCGGGCTGAGGGATTTTTGCTTCTAGATATTTTCTTGGACGTTTTCTCGAACACGACTGCTGACGCTTCTGCGGCGTCCGTTATGTCAGCCGCGATCTGCTATCAATAACCGAAACGGTTCGGACGGCGGCGCGGCGGACGCGTCATCAGCATCGCCAGCGCAAAGCCGATACCGCCTGCGATGAGCAGCGAACCCAGCGGATTCTCGCGGACCTTGTCGGTGATCGCCTGCGTGCCGTCGCGATAGACGTCGCTGTCGAGCGCATCCTTGGCATAGCTGGTGGCGGCGTCCGATGCATCGCGCACAGCATCCTTGGCCTGGCCGTACAGGTTCTGCACGGTGCCCGTCGCTTCGCGCGCGCGGCCCGAGGCTTCAGTCCGCTCGTCACCCGTGGCTCGGCCGATCACACCTTCAACCTTGCCGGCTGCATCCTTGGCGGCGCCCGCAATACGGTCCTTGTCCATGTCCATTACTCCGTGAGGAAATTCTCGCCGGTGTAATGCCTGAGGCCAGTACTGGTTCCGCCGCGATGCGGGCGCCGTGAATTTAAAGGATCAAACCGCCATCGACGACCAGCGTATGACCGCAAACATAGGATGACAGCGGCGACGCCAGGAACAATGCAGCACCGGCCATATCGGCAGGCGTGCCGAGACGCTGCAGCGGAATCTTTGCAATCGCGCCTTCCAGCCGCTTCGGATTGGCCGTCGTGACCTTTGTCATCTTGGTATCGACGAGCCCCGGCGCGATACCGTTGACGCGGATGCCGTCTTCCGACCATGCCTGTGCCAATGTGCGCGTGAGACCAACCGCGCCGGTCTTCGACGCGTTGTAAGAGGGATTGCCCTTGGTCGCATGATAGGCCGCGGTCGAGCTGACAATGATCAATCGCCCGTTGCTTGCCTTGAGCAGCGCATGAAACTTCGTCGCACAGCCCATCAGGCTCATCAGGTTGACTTCCATCACCTTGCGGAAGCCATCCATTTCGAATTCGCCGCGGCGATAGATCACAGCCCCCTGCGCAAGGATCAACACATCCACCCGGTCAAGCTTCGGATCGAACGCCTCGATCGCCGATGCGCTGCCCACATCGAGCTGACTGTAGCCCAGGCCGTCGAGATCGGAGCCTTCGTCGATGGAATAATCGCTCGTCTTGGCGCGCGTCCCGCAGACATGCACATGCGCGCCGCGCGCACGAAAGGCCTGCGCCATTCCGTTGCCGATGCCGCTGGATCCGCCGACGATGAGCACCTGCTGCCCGGTGAAATCGAGTTCGTTCATCCCTTGATGTCCTTCTTGATTTTTATGCGCACATGTTTGACCGCGCGAGCGATCGGTGCAAGCCTTCAATCAAGCCTCACCATGAAGGCACATAATTCGGAGGATAGCCTTGTCGGATTTCAAACAACTCAGCCGCTCGGTGCGCGGCCTCACCGTACTCGTCACCGGTGCTGCAAGCGGCATGGGACGCGCGACGGCGCGGGTGTTCGCGGCGGAAGGCGCCAATGTTGCCGTCACGGATATTTCGGCAGACGGCATTGCCGCCGTCGTTGACGCGATCACATCAAGCGGCGGAAGCGCTCACGCATGGACGCTCGATGTTGCCGATCCCGATCGCATTCGCACGGTGGTTAGCGACGTCGCCGCGCATTTCGGCAGCCTCGACATCATCGTCAACAATGCCGGCATCTCGGTGAGTACCGCGATCGATCAGGACGGCTATGACGCCGCATGGGATCGCGCCATCGCGGTGATGCTCACTTCGCATCAGCGCATCATCCGCGCCGCGCTACCGCATCTGCGTAAATCGCCCTCGCCGCGGATCGTGAATATCGCATCCACCGAGGCGCTCGGCGCGACCGCACTGCACAGTCCCTATTCAGCAGCGAAAGCCGGCGTGACTGGTCTGACGCGCTCACTTGCCGTCGAGCTCGGCCGCGACGGCATCACGGTGAACTGCATCTGTCCCGGGCCTATCACGACGGGCATCACCGAGCGTATCAGCGACGAGCACAAGGTGATCTTCGCCAGGCGCCGCACCGTTCTGCGTCGCTACGGCGATCCGGAGGAAGTCGCGCATATGACGCTGAGCCTGTGCCTGCCGGCGGCGTCCTATATCACTGGCGCGGTGATCCCGGTCGACGGAGGCCTGATGGCACGCAATGCCTGACGGCATTCGCGCCGGTTGACTTCGCACCTTGCGGGCGTAGCATTTTTCTCAAGCGGCACGGCCATGAACGGAGGCCGCAATCGAATGGGTCAACCATTCCACACGGAGGAAATTGCAATGCCCGTGACGATCCGCAAACTGCATCCCTTGTTCGTCGGCGAAGTGACCGGTGTCGATCTGACCAAGCCGGTCAGCCCAGACGATGCTGCTACCATCGAGCGCGGCATGGATGACTACGCCGTCTTGATATTCCCCAAGCAGGATATCACCGACGAACAACAACTCGCTTTCGCGCAGAACTTCGGCGAGCGCGAAAATCGAAAAGGCGGTTCCGTCACCAAGAAGGAAGATTATCGGCTGACATCGGGGCTCGCCGACGTATCCAATCTCGGCAAGGACGGCAAACCGCTGCCGAAAGACAGCCGCGCTCATCTCTTCAATCTCGGCAACTGCCTGTGGCACTCGGACAGTTCCTTCCGACCCATTCCGGCGAAATTCTCGCTGCTGTCGGCGCGCGTGGTCAATCCGAAGGGCGGCAACACCGAATTCGCTGACATGCGCGCGGCCTATGATGCGCTCGACAACGACACCAAAGCCGAGATCGAGGACATGATCTGCGAACATTCGCTAATGACATCGCGCGGCGCGCTGGGTTTTCTCGACTACACCGACGAGGAGAAGGAGATGTTCAAGCCGGTGCTGCAGCGACTGGTCCGCACGCATCCGGTGCATGGCCGCAAGTCGCTGTATCTGTCATCCCATGCCGGTGCGATCCAGGGCATGTCGGTGCCCGAAGCCCGCGTGCTGTTGCGCGATCTCAACGAGCATGCCACGCAGCCTGAGTTCGTCTATGTCCACAAATGGACGCTGCATGATCTCGTGATGTGGGACAATCGCCAGACCATGCATCGCGTCCGCCGCTACGACCAGTCGCAGCCGCGCGACATGCGCCGCGCCACCGTCGCCGGCAATGCACCGACCGTGGCACAGCAGGCCGCGGAATAGCATGTATTCGAGAACGGGCGCGCTGCCGTGCGGCGTGCCACTAGCCGCTAGATGCGCTCGATCTTTGCCTTCTCCAGCACATCGCCCCAGCGCTTCACGTCAGAGGCCAGGAGGTCGATGACCTCCTTCGGCTGCGAGGCCTTGGCCTGACTGCCGAGCGACAGCAGCCGCTCTTTCACACTGTCGTCCTTGAGCAGCGTGACCGTCGCAGTGTTCAGCTTTGCCACGACGTCGTCGGGAAGGCCGATCGGGCCAACGAGGCTGTACCAGCCCGGTGCGGCATAGCCGGGGAAACCCGCTTCGGCCACGGTTGGAATATCGGGGAAAGACGGGAAGCGTTCAGCTGTGGTCACGGCCAGCGCGCGGAACTTGCCGGCCTTGATCTGCTCGATCATCGAGATCGGCGGATCGACCATGAAATCGATGCGGCCAGCCAGCACCTCGACTACGGCCTGCGCGCCGCCGCGGAACGGGATGTGCTGAAACTTCACGCCGGCGAGCTGACCGATCTGCTCGACGATCAGATGTGGGCCCGAGCCGACGCCGGGTGTGCCGTAAGTGAGCGGCTTGTCCGGCTGCTTCTTTGCGAACGCGATGAGCTCGGCCAGATTTTTGAACGAAGCATCGGCGTTACAGGAGAACATGTAAGGCGCTTCAGAAACCTGACAGATGCCTTTGAGATCATCGACCGGCTTGTAAGGCAGGCTCTTGTAGAAGGCCGACGACGCGCCATAGGTGGCCGTGATCAGCGAGATCGTGTAGCCGTCAGGCGCCGAGCGGGCGAGTTGCGCCCCGGCGAGCGTCGTGCCGGCGCCAGGCTTGGTTTCGACCACCACCGTCTGGCCGAGGATTTTCGACAGACCTTCGGCAAGCACACGCGAGGTTGCGTCGGTGCCGCCGCCCGGCGCGAAACCGTGCAGCAGGGTGATGGACCGTTCCGGCCACGCAGCTTTGGCCTGAAATGGAAGAAGGCTTGCCGACAACCCGGCCAGCAGCGTGCGCCTGTTCAACATCGATAGTCCCCAAGAATGCATCAAGGAGACGAGCCTAACATGCATGCTGCGCTGCGGTATAATGTTATGCGCCATGGGCCTCTGCGCAGCGCGCTTATCTCGCCCTCAGCCGGTCCAGCATCTCCGACGATGCAAACCCGTCGGCAGGCGCGCCGACGGAGGCCTGGAAGTTGCGCAGAGCTTCGCGTGTCTGGCCGCCGAACTGGCCATCCGGCGTGCCCTTGTAGAAGCCGCGCTGCGCCAACAGCTGCTGCAGTTCGAGCCGTTCGGACCGCGACAGTACGCGCTCCTGCCGCGGCCATGGCTGCACGAAGGGCGGCCCGCCGCGCAGCCGGTCGGCAAAATGGCCGATAGCCATCGCATAGGCTTCAGCCGGGTTGTATTTCATGATGACGCGGAAATTCGTCAGCATCAGAAAGCCCGGCCCCTGCGAACCGGCGGGCGCGAGCAGATAGGCCTTTTCTGTCATGCGCGGGAACGGCTGGTTGTTGGCCCGCTTGAGGCCAAGCTGCTCCCATTGCGGCAGCGTCATCGCCTTGGCCTTGTCGGCCAGCATGTAGTTGAAGCCCTGCGGTACCACGACCTCGTAGCCCCAGGTCTGGCCACTCTGCCAGCCATCCTTTTTCAGATTGTTGGCGGTCGAGAAAATCAGATCGGTCGGATTGTCCACCACGTCGCGGCGGCCGTCACCGTCACCGTCCACCGCAAAGCGCTTGAACGCGGTCGGCATGAACTGGGTCGGCCCGAATGCTCCGGCCCACGAACCGCGCATCTGTTCAGGCCTCAGATCGCCGCGATGCAGGATTTCCAGAGCGACCAGAAACTCGTCCTTGAAATAGGCCTGACGGCGGCCGACGCAGGCCAGCGTCGCCGTCGAGCGCAGAACGCTGCGATCGCCGATCATTGTCGAGTAGTTCGACTCGATGCCCCAGATCGACGCGATGATGTAGCGATCGACGCCGTAGGCCTTCTCGGCCGCGTCAAAGATCGTCTTGTATTTAGCCAGTACCTCACGACCCTTGGCCATGCGGGTGTCGTTCACCAGGATGTCGAGATATTCCCAAATCGCCTTGGTGAATTCCGGCTGCGAATCCATCAGGTCCATGATTCGCAGATCCGGCGTCAGGCCGGCGGTGAAGCGCTGATAGCTGTCCTGCGAAATGCCGCGGCGTGCGGCATCAGGCCACAGTCCGGCAATGCAGTTGTCAAAATTACCAGCCGCCTCGCGGATCGCCTGTGCAGTCATCAGCGGATGGCCAGATGCACCGTCCTCGCCACTCCATGGCTGCGCTCCGGGCACGCCGGGCAGTGCTGCCTGTGGCGGCGGGTCCTGGGTCTGCGACGGTCCGCTAAGGATATTGTCGAACAGGCTGAAAGGGCCGCTCTTGCTCTGCGCCTGCGCCGCCACGGGCAGGGCTGCCGTAAGCAAAACTGCGCCGAGCGCAGCTATACCGCATGTCAGGCTACGCGCCATCTTCGTCGCAGATTTCATCACTATCCATCTCGGGAATCTGACCGGAATTTGGTCATGACTGTGGCATGACAGGAGGCCTGGTGAGGGTTTCCATCAGCTTAACACTATTCCAGTTTTGCCCGGCTGGGCGAACGTACCGCGCGGCAGAAAGGATAATTGCAGACATGTAGCCCGGCACCACACATCCGCCTTTGTTCCCGGTTGCAAACGGAACCAGCAGGCGCAATCTTCGTTGGCCTGCCTGCGTCGCTCCCCTCCAAGGTCATTGCAAAGTCCCCTGATGAAAATTCGCAAAGCCGTTTTCCCGGTCGCCGGCCTCGGCACCCGCGTCCTTCCCGCCACCAAGGCGATGCCGAAGGAAATGCTGACCATCGTCGATCGGCCGTTGATCCAGTATGTGGTCGACGAAGCTCGCGAAGCCGGCATCGAACATTTCATCTTCGTTACCGGTCGCAACAAGGGCATCATCGAAGATCACTTCGACCGCATGTTCGAGCTCGACGAGACACTCAAGAGCCGCAACAAGTCTGCCGAGATCGAACAGCTGGCGCTGTCCCAGCCTGCTGCCGGCGCCATGAGCTTCACGCGCCAGCAGGCCCCGCTCGGACTTGGCCATGCCGTCTGGTGTGCTCGCGATATCGTCGGCAATGAGCCCTTCGCCGTGGTGCTGCCGGACGAGCTGGTGCTGAATGCCCCGGGCTGCCTGAAGCAGATGGTCGATATCGCGGGAGCGCTTGGCGAAAAATCCAACCTCGTTGCCGTCGAGGAAGTCCCGATGGACATGACGCATCAATACGGCATCTGCGGTGTCGGCGAACGCCACCCAACCCACGAGGCCGCTTTCACCATCGACGGGATGGTCGAGAAACCCCCGAAGGGCACCGCGCCGTCCAACCTGTCGATTACCGGGCGTTACATCCTGCAGCCGGAAATCTTCAAGATCCTGGAGACCCAGGAGCGCGGCGCCGGTGGTGAAATCCAGCTCACGGACGCGATGATCGGCCTCGCCAGGAGCCAGTCGTTCTACGGCGTGGAATTCGAAGGCGAACGGCACGATTGCGGTTCGAAGTCGGGCTTCCTGCGCGCCAATATCGCGTTCGGCCTGCAGCGCCCAGATCTGCGCGAAGGTCTGCGTGCCGAAATGCTGCGTTATCTTGGAGAATAAGCGCTAGGCCGCCATAGCCTGGTGCGCATCGCCTGCGATGACGCACCGGTTGCGACCTGCGGCCTTCGCCGCATAGAGCGCCTTGTCGGCAGCTTCGACCAGTCCCGTCCACTCCATCGTCACCAGCGGCTTCACGCTGGCGACGCCGACACTGACCGTGAGCATCGCCGGATCCGCCGGCACCTGTTCAACGCGGCGCCGAATGGTTTCGGCAACCTCATAGGCATCCTGCACGGTCGCACCGGGCAACAGCACGGCGAACTCTTCCCCGCCATAGCGTGCGGCACAGTCGCCGGCGCGCTTCGCCGCTCCAGCGATGCAATTCGCGATCGCGATCAGGGCGGTGTCTCCGGATTGATGACCGAAGCTGTCGTTGAAAACCTTGAAATGGTCGGCGTCGATCAACAGCAGTGCCATCGGCCGTGAATGCCTGATGGCACGACGCCATTCCAGCTCCATCGCCGCATCGAATTTGCGGCGATTGCGTAGGCCAGTCAGCCCATCCGTCGTCGCCAGTTCTTCGAGCTTGTGCTCTGCGTGTGCGCGGCGGCCTATTTCGCGTGCCAGGAACAGTGTCACCGCGGTGATGAAGATAATCAGCGCCAGCATGATGCCGCCGATCTTGATCGCCTGCTGATACCACAGGCTGTAGATGCCGGCCCACGGCCGGCCGACGATCACGAGCAACGGTCGACCGCTGTCGCGCCACACATAGAGGCGCTCGATCTGGTCAACGACCCCGACGCCCGAATACGACCCGTTGGACCGGCTCAGCGCCCGCATCACGCCGGGGGTCTTGCTCAGATCCCTGCCGACCACGTCGAGATCGAACGGCGTACGCATGATGACGACGCCGTCACGGCGGATCACTGTGATGTTGTCATCCTTGTTCAGCCGCAAGCGGCCGAACAAATCATGAAAATAGGCGAACCGGATGGCACCCGCGACGACGCCGGCAAAATTGCCATCGACGTCGGTGATGCGGCGACTGAGCACGACGGAATACGCGCCCCGGTGCAGCATCGGTTTGCTGACATAGAGCCCGCGCTCGCCATCGAACTTGTGTACCTGGAAGAACTCTTCGTCGGCACTGCTTTGCTTGGCCGGATCGAGCGATGCCGCATCGATGATAAGATCGCCATGCGCATCGAACACCTGAATGGACGCGAATTGGCGCGCTGATGCCGCGTTGTCGAACAGGATCAGCTGACGCATTTCCTTGCTGAGCTTGTCGATCTCGGGCGTATTGATGCCGGAAATGACGGCGCGCAACGACAGATCATATTGTTCAACAGTTCGGCCGATATCAGAATCGATAGAGGTGGCAAGGTTCTCGGCAGTCTGCCGCGCCAGCGCTTCCTCGCCGCGGCGCATGTCGAGCATCACGGAGCCGCAAACAGCCGAGAAGCCAATGATCGTGACCAGCGACGACAGAATCAACAGCTTGGCCGATAACGGCCAGCGTCGAATTCCCGTGCTCGCATTCCCCGACTTCATCATGTGCTCCGTACCCAACGGATGGCACGCCAATGCTTGCCGAGCGCTTAAATACCGGGCCAGGGTTCCACACGGCGTTAACGAACGGTTGCGGAAAATGCTCGGATGACGCACCTCCGGTGCTGATTTACCGAATCGGAGCTGTAGCGCCCGGTCGCGCAGGCGCGTATGACGATTACGAGATCATATCGAGGACAATTCCGTGCCTGACTACGACTTGCTCCGCGCCTATCTGGCCAGCCAGACCAAGGACGAATTCGTGCTGAGCATGGATGAGATCGAGGAAATCATCGACGATGCGCTGCCGCGCGCGTCGCAAAGGGCCTCGTGGTGGGAAACCGAACGCGCGCCCGATGAGCACATGCCGCAACGCGAGGCCTGTATCGCGGCCGGCTTCATCGCTACGCGATTGCCCGATGGCTCCGGCGTGAAATTTCGCCGAAAGACGGCCAAGTTCATGCGGAAGTGGAATTGAGCCGAGCGAGATAGCTTCTGGCCGCTATCGCTGCAATCTTACGCCCAGCATTACCACGGTCGAGGCCGTGCTCGCGCCAAGGATGTTTGAATCCAGGATATCGCGGCGCACCTGCGCCTTGAGCTGAATTTCGCGGTTCAGCTTGTAAACGAGGTCGCCCTGCAGCGAGTAGATCTTATCGAAGCGGAAGTTTTCCTGATAATCCTGCGTGACGTAAGTGAACTTGCCCACAGCGGTGAGCCAGCGCCGGAAGTCGTGGCTGGCTTCCACAGTATAAGTGCGGGTCAGAATGCCGGGAACGCCGGGCACGGTGGTTTCATCGATCGATGTGGTCGAGACGAACTTCGCCGTGGTGAGCGGCGAGACCGACCAAATCAGCGACGCTGACGTCAGCAGCCCCTTGAGAACCTCAAGCCGCGTATCCGTATAGCTGCGCGCTGCATAGCCGATCGAGGCTTCGCCCGTCAGCAGACGCGTGAATTCGAAGGTGGTGCCGGCCTTGATATAGCCGCCGCTGGAATCCCTGAGATAGCCGAAGCGATCCGCCGGCACGTCATGCACACGTACATCGCCCTGGACTTCGGCGAACGGACGCAGGCCCGGAAGCACTTCGTAACTGGCGCGACCGATGCCGCCATACTGGTTGAAATTACGATCGATATTGGTGGTCGAGGTGCCGTCGGTCAGTTTCGAATCCTGATAGACGGTGCGGTCGACGAGGCCATCGACCTTGATCTGAAGGCGATTGAAATCCTTCTCGATCCCCAGCGAACCGCCGGTGGTGGTAAACAGCGGGAAATCCTTCAATCCGGCCTGAATGTTCGGACTGCCCGGATTATCCGCACCGACGCGCATGCGGGCCTCGCTGTTGACGCGCAGGTCGCGCGCGACGTCGAGACGGCCGGCGATCTTGCCGTTGAACTCGGCGCGGTCAACATTCTCAGGCGCCGGTGAAATCTGGAATGGCGCCGCCGGGAACTCCTTCTCGTAGCCGGTGAAGGAACCGCGCAGATCCACGATGATCGAGTGCCGCGTCCAGTCGGTTGCGGCCAGCAGTTCTGGCGCAATCTTGTAGAACGACGACCCCTTCGGCTGCACGAAGCGCGCCGGGTTGTTGTCGTAACCGCCATAGATTTCCACAGCCGACTTCACGAGGAAGCTGCCGACGCGCACGCCGGTCGGCGCATAAGGATCGGGATCGACCGGCAATCGCCGGCGCGACGGCTGACCCACCACGGTGCCAGCAACCGACGGCGCGACCGGCGGCTTGGCCGCCTTGGCCGATGGCGGTGACGGCCGGGTTTCGGGCACCAGCGGCGGCGGCGGGCTGCCAGGGCCCACTGGCGGCTTCGGCTTCTTCGCGCCCGGATAATATTTGGTCTGCTTGCGCTTGCGGTTGAGCGCGTCGAAGCCGGTGCCGGCGGCGCCCGATGCAGCGGGCACCGGCGGCGTGATGATCGACTGCGGGAGGCGATCTGGCGATAGCTGGCTGGTCTGCAGCGTTCCAGTTGGCTGGAGCGGCGCATCCGTCGTCCGGCGCGTCGGCAGGTTCTGCGGTGACACGAAACCGCCCGGGACCGGCGCCAGCAGGTCTGAGGTCAGCGCCTGTGCGAAAACCGGCGATGGTGTGAGGAAGCTCAGGCACAGACATGCTGAAACCGCGCCGTTGGCCCAGGCGCGGTTGCGGCGGTCGCGTACTCGACCTGTCCTCACGATCAGAGAAACTCCAACACTATCAAAATCTTACAAAATCCATCAAGAGCGACGCCGGAGGCGCGCGCGACAACTCATGGTTAAGGGAGTTAAAACGCTTATGGTTAATGGCCCGTTGAGATCGCATCGGCGGGGTTTCGCCAGGCAGGCCCAGCCGTGCTAAGAGGACGGCGACACAGCCGGACAATTTACGGCCTCAGGATGCGATTGATGCCCCTTTCCAAGACACCCGGTCTTCCGACGAAAACGACGGCAGCGATGAGCGATCAGGCCATTGAAGCGATTGCCTCGGCTCTGCGTACGCTCGAGGCTGAAGCCAGCGGCGTCACCGCGCTGGCCACCGCGCTGCAATCCGACCTCGGCCCGGCCTTCGTCGCGGCCGCCGACCTGATCCTCAAGGCCAAAGGCCGCCTGATCATCACCGGCCTCGGCAAGTCCGGCCATATCGGCCGCAAGATCGCCGCGACCTTCGCATCGACCGGTACGCCTGCTTTCTTCGTCCACGCCGCCGAAGCCAGCCATGGCGATCTCGGCATGATCACGCCCGACGACGTCATCATGGCACTGTCGTGGTCCGGCGAGCAGCCGGAGATGAAGAACCTCATCACCTATGCCAAGCGCTTCAAGATCGCCGTGGTCGCGATCACCTCCGAAGCCACCTCGACGCTGGCCGAGGCCGCCGATGTCGCGCTAACACTGCCGAAGGCGCGCGAGGCCTGCCCGCATAATCTCGCGCCCACGACCTCGTCGCTGATGATGCTGGCGATGGGCGACGCGCTGGCGATCGCGCTGCTGGAAGGCCGTGGCTTTACGTCGGTGGATTTCAGCGTGCTGCATCCCGGCGGCAAGCTCGGCGCGATGCTGAAATACACCCGCGACCTCATGCATTCGGGCGACTCCGTGCCGCTCAAGCCGCTCGGCACCAAGATGTCCGATGCGCTGGTGGAAATGTCCTCGAAGGGCTTTGGCTGCGTCGGCATCACCGATAGCAACGGCCATGTGGTCGGCATCGTCACCGACGGCGATTTGCGCCGTCACATGCGCGCCGACCTGATGACGGTGTCGGTCGATGAAGTCATGACCAAGAACCCCAAGACCATCAGCCGTGACCTGCTCGCCGGCGAAGCGCTGGAAATCCTCAACTCGTCGAAGATCACCGCGCTGCTGGTGACGGATGCGCGGAAGCCCGTCGGCATCGTGCATCTGCACGATCTGCTGCGGGCGGGCGTGGCGTAAGCCACGTTAGCTAGCAGTTCGCGGGAACCTTGCCGCGTTTGCTTCGAGTGGCAATGCCAAGCCGTTCGCGATGTAAGACACCGTGCGATAGAATCCGCACAGCAGGATGATCTCGAAGATTTTCGCATCATCGTAGTGAGCGGCCAGCACTTTGAATTCGGCATCGCTGAGCGTGGCGCGGTGATGCAGCGCATCGACTGCCGCGATCAGAGCCCGCTCGGCTGACGACCAGCATGCCGCTTGTGCGTCGTCATCGACGGTCGCCCTCACCTCCGCATCCGTCAGCTTCGCCGCATCTGCAAAGGCCGCGACATGGACGCCCCATTCGTATTCGCAGCCAGTCAGCGCACAAGTGCGATCGATAACGATCTCGCGCTCCCGCACCGACAGCGGTCCGCGATCAAGCAGGCCAGCTGCGCGAAATTTGCTCCATGCCCTCGGATGACCCGCAATCACGCGAAACAGCATCAGTGGCGGCGCACCGCGCATGATCGCATCGAATTGCGCCTGAATGTCAGGCTCATAGGGCGGCTGCAGAGGCGCAATGCGTGACATGGCCAACTCCTGCGCTACAATAAGCGTAGCGAAACGCTACACATTCTGTAGCGACCTGCAAGAGAGAATGTGATGGCAAAGTCCGTTTCCAAGCCGCCCACACGCGCAGTGCGCGGCTCAACCTCCGGCCGCCCGATCATGGCGCTGCTCGATCTGCTGGGCCGGCGCTGGACATTGCGCATTCTCTGGGAGTTGCGTGAGATGTCCCTGACCTCGCGGGCGCTGCGCGAGGCCTGCGACGACGCCTCACCGACCGTGCTGCAGGCGCGTCTCAGCGACCTCAGACAGGCAGGACTGATCGCGTTGCGACCGGACGGCTATGGGCTAACGGATACAGGTCGGGAGTTACAGGACACGTTTCTGCCGCTGCACCGTTTCGCAGAGCGGTGGAGCAAATCGCTAGCGGCCAACTGATCAGGCCACATCCACCGTCAGACTGGCCCCGTCTGCCTTCACGATCTTCACCCGCGTCCCCGCGGGCGTGTCCGGGCCGCTGACGCGCCAGACCGTGTCGTCGATGCGCACGATGCCCTCGCCGTCAATGATCGGCCGATCCAGTGTGCAGACGCGGCCGACCAGCGCATCGGAGCGCTTGTTGAGAAACGGATTGGGATTGGTGCCGGGCTTCTGACGCGCGATGCGCCGCCACAGCGGAACGGCGGCAACGGCGAACAATCCGAACAGCAGGATCTGCACCTGCCAGGACGGCGTGACGATGAAGGACAGCACGCCCACGAGAAATGCGGACAACCCGAGCCAGAACATGAAGACGCCGGGCGCCAGCAGCTCCAGCGCCATTAGCAGCACGCCGAAGATCAACCAATTCCAGGTTCCCAAGGTAACAAACATGTCGGCCATTGCAGCGGCCTCAGCGTTGCGGTGACGGCGGCGGCGATCCGGCCAGCGGCACCGAACCGCTGCGGCGTGCAGCAGCCTGCGCCGAGGTCGAGTTCTCACCGAAGGTCGCCTTGGCGATCTCGCCGATGCCGGCCAGCGAGCCCAGCATGCTCATGGCTTCCACCGGCAGCATGATGACCTTCTGGTTCGGCGATTCCGCAAGCTGGCCAAACGCCTTGATGTATTTATCGGCGATAAAGTAGTTCAGCGCCGCAACGTCACCCTTCGAAATTGCCTCCGACACCACCCGCGTTGCATTGGCTTCGGCCTCTGCGGACCGCTCGCGTGCCTCGGCATCACGGAACGCAGCCTCGCGGCGCCCTTCCGCCTGAAGGATCTGGCCCTGCTTGGCGCCTTCGGCACGGAGAATCTCCGACTGGCGCTGGCCCTCGGCCTGCAGGATATCGGCGCGCTTGACGCGTTCGGCCTTCATCTGCCGGCCCATCGCCTCGACCAGATCCGCCGGCGGCACGATGTCCTTGATCTCGATGCGGTTGACCTTGAGGCCCCATGGCGACACCGCGGCATCGACGACGCGCAGCAGCCGCTCGTTGATCTCATCGCGATGCGACAGCACCTGGTCGAGATCCATCGAGCCCATTACCGAACGGATATTGGTCATGGTCAGCACGATGATCGCCTGATTGAGGTCGGACACTTCGTAGCTTGCCTTGGCCGCGTCGAACACCTGGAAGAACGCGACGCCGTCCACGGTGACGGTGGCGTTGTCCTTGGTGATCACTTCCTGCTCGGGGATGCTGATCACCTGCTCCATCATGTTCATCTTGCGACCGACGCGGTCGAAATACGGGATGATGAGATTGAGGCCCGGCGACAGCGTACGGGTGAACTTGCCGAAACGCTCGATGGTCCAGTCATAGCCCTGCGGCACGGTCTTCACGCCGGCAAACAGCGTAAAGATGATCAGCAGTACAACGGCGATGGCAAAAATGTCGTAACCGGACATCAAAGTCTCCCTGCGGCAAAATGAACGCGCAACACATGGCGCCTCGTTGTTTTGTCGTCAGGGAGGATTTTAAGGTTCGAGACCGGGAAAAGCGAGCGCCGTCATATCTGCACGAGGAGGCGGCGCTGGCCGCGGAGCCGGATGGCTTCTAGATCCAGCCTTGCAGCTCGCGGAGCACCAGCTGGCGGATCGTGTCCATGCCCTCGTCGCTGTCGTTGAGGCAGGGGATCGCCGAGAATTGCTCGCCGCCATTGTGCATGAAGATCTCGCAATTCTCCTGCGCGATCTCTTCCAGCGTCTCCAGGCAGTCGGCCGAGAAGCCCGGCATCACGACAGCAATGCGCCGCACGCCGTCCTTGGCAAGCTGCTCGATGGTCTTGTCCGTATACGGCTGAAGCCAGGCATCGAATCCGAAACGGGATTGGAAGGTCAGCAACAACTTCGGCGCATCCGGCCCGAGCCGCTTGCGCAGCGCTTCGGTTGTGGCCACGCATTGCGCCTGATAGGGGTCGCCCTTGTCGATGTATTTCTGCGGCATGCCGTGGAACGACGCCACGATCATTTCCGGCACGAATGACAGCGTCGCCAGATGCTTCTCGATCGAGGTCGCCAGCGCGCCGATATAATCCGGCTCGTCATAATAGGGTGGCGTGACCCGCAGCGTCGGCTGCGCACGCATGGTGCCGAGTACGCGGAACACTTCGTCGCAGACCGTCGCAGACGTCGCGGCCGAATATTGCGGATAGAGCGGCACCACCAGTATGCGGTCGCACCCCTTTGCCGTGAGTTCAGCGATGCGGGAACGGATCGACGGATTGCCGTAGCGCATCGCCCAGTCCACCACGAGATGGGTATGGCTATCGAGTGATGCCGCGAGCTTGTCCGACTGCGCGCGGGTGATCGTCTTCAGCGGAGATTCGTTCTTTTCCGTGTTCCAAATCTTCAGATAGTCCTTGGCCTTGCGGCGCGGGCGCGTGGTCAGAATGATGCCGTTGAGGATCAGCTTCCACAGCAGGCCCTGGTTCTCGATCACGCGCGGATCGGACAGGAACTCTCTGAGATAGACGCGGACGCCGCGGGTATCCGCGGTGTCGGGAGTTCCGAGATTGACCAGCAAGACGCCGACGCGCTCCGGTATCTCCAGAGTGGAGGCCGGTTGCTGCTCGAGGGAAACGACATTTGTCATGATGCCGGTGGCTTCGCGCTTTGGCTGGAGCTTGTCAAGACGACGGACTGTCCTCAACGGACAGGACAGCGATCAGAAACAGGTGACGCGTTCGGCCGCGACATAACCCAGCAGCAGGCCGACGCCGAACAGCATCACCAGCGCCGCGGCGCCGAATTCGATCCCGCGCATCACGAGTGCGCCGCTGCCATCGCGGCCGCCGGCCAGACGACCGGCGAGACCCTTGGCGGAGACGGCAATGACGGCAATGGTCGCCACGGTAATCGCGGTTCCCAGACCCATCACGAAGGTGGCCGCGATGCCGGCCCAGAACATGCCCTGCGCCAGCGCAAATACCAGCACCAGGATCGCGCCCGAGCATGGCCGGATACCCACGGTGAACACGGCCGATAGTCCGCGCGCCCAGCCACCGGGGCCGGCGAGCTGATCCGGCGTCGGGCCATGGGAATGGCCGCAATGCTCGTCATGAACGTGATCGTGATGGCTGCGATCGTGATGCACATGCGCTGAGGCCGTTGCCTCGGCATGCGCCGAATGGGCATGTGCATGAGAATGAGCGTGCGCATGCCCATGATGGTGGTCGTGGTGATGGTCGTCATGGCCATCATCATGCGTATGCGCGGACGCGTTGGCATGCGCCATCGCGAGCTGCGGCCCGGCAGCCGGCAGCGATGGCCGCAAGGCGCGGAAGAACCCGCGCCCTTTGCTCCAGACCAGCCGCGCGCCGAACGCCGCGATCAGGCCGTAGCTGGCGATCTCGACCCAGCGCTCGGTGCTGCACATGGTCTTGGCCGTGACATTCAGCAGCCAGGCGCCAATGCCGACGATCAGCACCGCCACCAGCGCCTGCATCAGCGCCGAGACGAAGGACAACGCGATGCCGCGCTTGGCGGTCTCTTCATTGGCGACGAGATAGGACGAGATCACCGCCTTGCCGTGTCCGGGGCCGGCGGCATGGAAGATGCCGTAGGCAAAGGAAATCGCCAACAGCGTCCACACCGCGCTGCCGTCGGATTTGGCGGCACGGATGGTCGCGGACATCGCCCGGTAGAATTCGGACTGCTTGGTCAGCAGCCAGCCGATGATGCCACCGACCTGCGAATCCGGCACGCCCTTCGGCGCCGCGAACGGATTCTGCGCGAACACATCATGCAGCGCGCCATCGGCAATTACCGACATGGCCACCAATGCAGCGCAGGCCCAGAACAGGCGGCGCATCGTCATTTTCTCGAACATCATGGGCAATCGACCGTGATCTTGTTGGCGAACATGGCGCCGTAATTGCTGTTCTCGCCATTCATGAAGGTGTCTTCATTCATGGTCTGCGCCTTGGCGGCGCCGTCCGACGGGCGCTGGATCGCCATCGTGCAGGTGGCCGGTGCGCCGGCGAGCTTGATGGGATCTTTCTTCTCCAGACCGAAATCGACGAAGAAGCTCGGATCGAAGATTTCGAGCTCCATCTTCTTGGCCTTGAACGGCGTCTTGAACGGCAGCGTGAAATGCAGCACCAGCGCCGCGTCGCGCTTTTCCAGATAGTAATCGACCGGATCGTTGAAGCGCTGCTTCTTGCCCTCCACCTTGGCGAAGGTGAAGAAGGCGAATTCCTTCAGCGACTCCACATTGGTCTGGGCCAACGGCGCCAGCTCCTCGCGGGTATAGACACCCTTTGTCTTGCTCTCGATGCCCTGCAGCGCATAGGTCGAGAACATATCGTCGAACACCCAGGCATGACGTACACCTGTGATTGTGCCGTCCGGTGCGTAGATCAGTTCGCTCGATGCCGTGACGAAGACATGCGGGTGGGCGGAGGCGGCGCTGATGCTGCCGGCCAGCGCAGCCATGATCGCGATCAGACCAAGAAATCGGTTCATCAGAAGTATCACCTCACGCCGCCTCAGGCTCTTCCAGTAACCCGCGCCGCCGCAGCAGCGCATCCGGCGCCGGGGCACGACCACGGAATGCGATATAGGCCGCTTCCGGATCGACCGAACCGCCCGACGAATAGATATCGTCATGCAGCCGCTTGGCCACCGCCGGGTCGAAGATGTTGCCGGCTTCCTCGAACGCACCGAAGGCGTCCGCATCCATCACTTCGGACCACATGTAGCTATAGTAGCCAGACGCGTAGTGATCGCCGGAGAAGATGTGGCCGAACTGGGTCGGCCGGTGCCGCAGCGCGATCTCCTCGGGCATGCCGATCTTTTCCAGCTCCTTCCTCTCGAAGGCGGCGACATCGGCTGATGCCGAGGCCGGCTGGGTGTGGAATTCGAGGTCGATCAGCGCCGAGGAAACGAACTCCACCGTGGCAAAGCCCTGGTTGAACTTGCGGGCGGCAATGAAGCGCTTGAGCAAATCGTCCGGCAGCGGTTCGCCGGTCTGGTAGTGCTTGGCAAAAGTCTGCAGCACCTGCGGCTGCTCCTGCCAGTGCTCATAGAGCTGCGACGGCAGTTCGACGAAGTCGGTGAATACTGACGTCCCCGACAGCGAGGGATAGGTGACGTTGGACAGCATGCCGTGCAGGCCATGGCCGAATTCATGGAACAGCGTGCGCGCGTCGTCCGGCGACAGCAGCGACGGCTGGCCGTCGGTGCCCTTGGCGAAGTTGCAGATGTTCAGCACCAGCGGCGCGACGTCGCCGTCGAGCTTCTGCTGATCGCGCAGCGAGGTCATCCAGGCGCCGGAGCGCTTCGACGATCGCGCGAAGTAGTCGCCATAGAAGATCGCCTTGAGCGCGCCCGCAGCATCCTTGACCTCCCAGACGCGGACGTCGGGATGCCACACCGGCACATCCTTGCGCTCGGCGAAGGTGATGCCGAACAGCCGGGTCGCGGTGTCGAATTGCGCCGCGATCATATGGTCAAGCGTCAGATACGGCTTGATCGCCGCATCGTCGAAATTGGCGCGGCGCTGGCGCAGCTTTTCGGCGTAATAGCGCCAATCCCAAGCAGCGAGCTTGAAGTTGCCCCCCTCCTCCGCAATCAGCTCCTGCAGCGCATCGCGGTCGGCCAGCGCACGTGCGCGTGCCGGCTTCCAGACGCGCTCCAGCAGACCGCGCACGGCTTCCGGCGTCTTCGCCATGGAATCTTCGAGGCGGTAGGCGGCGAAGGTCGGGAAGCCCAGGATTTTCGCGGTCTCTTCGCGCAGCTTCAGGATTTCGACGATGGTCTCGTTGTTGTCATTGGCATTGCCGTTATTGCCGCGCTGGATGAAGGCCTTGTAGGCCTTCTCGCGCAGGTCGCGCCGCGCTGAGCTCTTGAGGAATGGCTCCATCGAGGAGCGTGACGTGGTGATGATCGCCTTGCCGGTCATGCCGCGCTCGTCGGCCGAGGCCTTGGCCGAAGCGACAAAGCTCTCGGCGAGGCCGTCGAGATCGCCTTCGCCCAGCTCCATGAACCACTCCTGCTCGTCGCCGAGCAGATGATGGCTGAAACTGGTGCCGAGATGCGCGAGACGCTCGTTGATCTCAGCCATCCGCGCCTTGGCGGTCTCGTCGAGGCCGGCGCCGGAGCGGTGGAAGCGCGTATAGGTCCGCTCCAGGAGACGCATCTGTTCGGTGGTGAGGCCGAGCTCGGCGCGTTTGTCGTGCAGCGCCACGATGCGGCCGAACAATACGGCATTCATCATGATCGGATTCCAGTGCCGCGCCATCCGCGACGACACGTCCTTGTCGATCTCCAGGATCGCCGGATTGGAATGCGCCGACACCAGATCGTAGAACACCGACGCCACGCGGCTGAGCAGCTTGCCGGAGCGCTCCAGCGCCGTGATCGTATTGGCGAAGTCCGGCACCGTCGGATCGTTCACGATCGCGGCAATCTCGGCCGAATGATCGAAAAACGCCTGTTCGAAGGCCGGCATGAAGTGCTCGGGCTTGATCTCGTCGAACGGCGGGGTCTCGAACGGGGTCTGCCAGGCTTTCAGAAGCGGATTTTCGAGACCTTTCGACGCAACCGGCGAGACCGACGTTTCTGACATAAGAAATCCTGCTTTGAAGCCCATAGAATGCGTCGATCTATACCATGCGATGGGGCTTTTTTGGGCCCTTTAGTGCTTGCCGCAGCAGGCTTTTTCGGAGAGATTGCGGCCCGAAACAGGACCTTGAGATTATGACCACCTCTACAGCCCCCCGCCGCATCTACTGGCCCAGCGTCATCACCGTCATCTCGGCGGCGATCCTGATCGGCGCGGAAGTGTTCGGTGCCGCCTTCGCGGGCGGCTGGGCGCTGTCGATCCTGTTCGGCCTCTCCACCACCGGCGAGCACATCCTGCAGGTCTGCCTGTTCCTGTGCGGCGTCGCCATCATGGTCGCCTTCCTGCGCACCGCCGCACGGATCGAGCCGTTCACCCGCCGCGGCTGAGAGCTGCGCGCCCGCGCAGCTCCACTCTCCGGCTTCCTCACACTCAACTGTCATCGCCCATCCAGGCGCGCAATTGCGTGCTTGAATTGGGCGCCCCAGCGACCGGCACGGTTCGCGATTCGTCGCCGGCTACAGCGTTTACTGGATTCTCCGCTTTCGCGGAGGACGGCAACCGAGAGCGAGATGACAGCAGGACGAGAGGACGACTACAGGACCATGACGCTGGTGTAGTTCAGCACTCCACGCCAGCCTTAGACTACGCCAATTCCTTAACCGAACTTAACATCCGTTCATGTTGAGCGCGCGGAGTGCGTCTGGTTTGCAACGCTGCGGGATGGTGTTGAATAAAATGCCCCACAGCCCAAAAAAAATGTTGCGTGCCAGGGTCAAAGAACCTATTTCCGGTCTTGCCCAATTTCGCACGTGCCTGTGGTCGTGTGTCAGTCGGTAGGTATCCGGACAAGAGGCCGGACAGCCGCCAAGGGATGAAGAAGCCGAGGGTCGTTCGCGGAGTTTTGCGAAAGGCCAGCATCTCTCTCCAGAGATGCCGTTGAAGGTGACTTTGTTCTTTGCAACCGTGACTGGCAGCCGGAGGCGAACCGGCGCACCTCGTTCTCAACGGGGGACGCGACTTAAAGCAACGACGGAGCGGGCTTTTTTGGTCTCTGCTGGCTTTCCAACAGCCAGCGCGAATACCGAAGAGGCTTGTCCTTCATTGCCAGGTGTGCGGTAGGGTCACTCCCAACCAATCCACGGCAGCACTTACGGTCTGTACTTTTGGCTTTGTCACGCCTCCATCGCGTGCCTGGGTCCGAAAGCGCTGAACCGTCATCATTTTTTGAACGTGACCCTTTCGCGGGGCCGTTTGGGAGAGTGCTATGACCGAACGTATCCAGGAATTCCTCCGCGCCCGCCGCAACGAGGGCACCGATGTCGAGCCATGCCTCGTCGTCGACCTCGAAGTCGTGCGCGACAACTTCCAGAGCTTTGCGAAGGCTTTGCCCGACAGCCGCGTGTTCTATGCGGTGAAGGCAAACCCGGCGCCGGAAGTGCTGTCGCTGCTGGCCTCGATGGGCTCGTGCTTCGACTGCGCGTCGGTGCAGGAAATCCAGATGGCGCTCGACGCTGGCGCCACGCCGGACCGCATCTCCTTCGGCAACACCATCAAGAAGGAACGCGATATCGCGCGCGCCCACGCGCTCGGCATCGGCCTGTTCTCGGTCGACTGCGCCGCTGAGGTCGAGAAGATCGCGCGCGCCGCTCCCGGCGCCCGCGTGTTCTGCCGCATCCTCTACGATTGCGCCGGCGCCGAGTGGCCGCTGTCGCGCAAGTTCGGCTGCGATCCGGAAATGGCTGTCGACGTGCTGGATCTCGCCAAGCGTCTTGGCCTGGAGCCCTATGGCATTTCGTTCCATGTCGGCTCGCAGCAGCGCAAGGTGAAGGCATGGGACCGTGCGCTGGCGATGGCCTCGTCGGTGTTCCGTGACTGCGCCGAGCGCGGGATCAACCTGTCCATGGTCAATATGGGCGGCGGCTTCCCGACCAAGTACCTCAAGGAAGTCCCGGCGGTCGTGCAGTACGGCCGTTCGATCTTCCGTGCGCTGCGCAAGCATTTCGGCAATGCGATTCCGGAGACCATCATCGAGCCGGGTCGCGGCATGGTCGGCAATGCCGGCATCATCGAAGCTGAAGTCGTTCTGATCTCGAAGAAGAGCGACGAGGACGATGTGCGCTGGGTGTATCTGGACATCGGCAAGTTCGGCGGTCTCGCCGAGACCATGGACGAATCGATCCGCTACGCCATCAAGACGCCGCATGACGGCGCCGAGATGACGCCCTGCGTGCTCGCTGGCCCGACCTGCGATTCGGCCGACGTGATGTATGAGAAGCTGCCATATCCGCTGCCCGTGACGCTCGAGATCGGCGACAAGCTGCTGATTGAAGGCACCGGCGCCTATACTTCGACCTACTCGGCAGTGGCGTTCAACGGCTTCCCGCCGCTGCGCACCTTCCATATCTGAGCGTTGCATATCTGACTTCGCTCACTATATCCGGCCCCTACCCCGGATATGACTAATCGGAGAGCCGGCCCGCCGGCTCTCATCCCGTCACCTTCCAATTCTGGATGACAACACTCCGTGTGAAAAACGGAGTGGGGACCGACATGCCATGACCGATCTGCACGAGACCGCCACTAACAACACTGTTGCCCTGCCCATCGCAGCCCCTTCGTACGAGATCCGTGCGGAACGTGGCTCCGACATCGCCGCCCGTGAATCTCTGCTGGATGTGTGCTTCGGCGCTTCGCGCCATGCCCGCACCTGCCAGCGACTGCGTGACGGACGACTGCCCGCCGAAGGCCTGGCCTTCTCGGCGGTGGTGCAAGGCAGGCTGGTCGGCACGATCAGGCTTTGGCATGTCGATGCCGGGGGCCGAGCCGCTTTGATGCTCGGCCCCCTGGCAGTCGATCCGGGTGCCCGCGACCTTGGCCTTGGCGCCGCGTTGATGAATCACGCGATCGCCGAGGCCTCGGCGCGCGGCCACGGCGCCGTCGTGCTGCTCGGCGATGCGCCTTATTACGCCCGCTTCGGCTTCATGCCCCGGAAAATGACCGATCTGGCGCTGCCCGGCCCGTTCGAGCGTGATCGCCTGCTCGGCCTCGAACTGAAGCCCGGAGCGCTGGATGGCGCCCGCGGCATCATCTTCGGAAGCGATAAATGGGTCCGCAAAGCTGCTGAGCCTGCCGATCTGGCCCACGCAGCTTGATTTGACCATCAAGACACGGCATTTCGGGGCTCACCTCTGCAGGAGAGCCTGGTAATGACACGCAAACTGATTTCCACCGGATCGCCATTCGAAAAGACCGCTGGCTACAGCCGTGCGGTGGTCGACGGCGATTTCTGCTTCGTGTCCGGAACCACCGGCTACGATTACACCACCATGATCTTGCCGGCCGACGTCACGGCACAGGCACAGAACTGCTTCAAGACCATTGAAGCAGCGCTGAAGGAGGCCGGCTTTACTATGGCCGATATCGTGCGTGCGATTTACTACATCACCGACGCCAGCGACGCCGACAAGGTGTTCGCGGTGACCGGCACCCATCTCGGCGAGATCAGGCCCGCCGCCACGCTTCTCGTGGTCTCCGGGCTCTACAAGCCCGAGATGAAAGTCGAAATCGAAGTCACCGCCAAGCGGCGCAGCTGATCGTCAACCGCGCTTCAGACACACCCATTGGACGTCGCTGCTATCAACGGCGCCATCGCCGGTTGACTTTCACTGCAGGATACATAGGTTTCGGCCATCATGACGAACCTGCCCCGCAACCGCTTACTGCTCCGCGCCGGTCACCTTCAAGCAGGAATGTGACCCGGGCGCACGCGCGCGTGCCGTCCGGGCTTGTTCGATTTCAGCATCCTCATCATTTCTGGCATGCTCGGGCGCGTTGCGTGCCGGGCGTCATTTGGCTGTGAAACCCATGATCCATTCCCTTCGCACTGAGCTGCCGCCCATCACACTCCGCCGCAGCGACCGTGAGCGTCTCGGCGTACTGGCCGAGGCCGCTGCAGAGAAGTCCCCCGTGACCGCCGACTTTCTGGCCGGCGAAGTTGAGCGCGCGACGATCGTGCCTGACACTCATCCATTGCCCGGGATCGTCGGCATGGAGTCCGATGTGACGTTCCGTGACGATATCAGCGGGCAGGAAAAGCACGTCACACTGGTCTATCCGACCTCCGCCGACGTGGACGCCGGGCGAATTTCGGTATTGACCCCGATCGGAGCCGCGCTTATCGGCCTTTCTGCGGGGCAGTCCATTACATTCGAGACGCCCTCGGGGGAACCGCGTTCGCTGACCGTTCTCTCGGTCGGCATACGGCGGTGAGCTGCATTTAATACCGGCATCGAGATTTCATTCCCGAAATTTCATTCTGATGTCACATCGTCACTGTCCTTTCCCAACCGCGCACGACGCAGCGCGTTCATCTTGATCCTGTCTGGAGTTAGAAGCTGATGTCCTCACCCCCCGTCTCGCCGATCTACGCGAAGATCACTGGCCCCATCGTGATCGTCGGCTTCGGCTCGATCGGCAAAGGCATGGTGCCAATGATTGAGCGGCATCTCGACTACGACAAGTCGCGCATCACCGTGCTCGACCCCAAGGACGAAGGCCGCAAGGCGCTGTGCGACAAGCACGGCCTGCGCTTCATCCAGCAGGGCCTGACCCGGGAGAATTATCGCGAACTGCTAACGCCGCTGCTCACCGAAGGCGGCGGCCAAGGCTTCTGCGTGAACCTCTCGGTCGATACCGGCTCGGTCGATATCATGGAGCTCTGCAACGAGCTTGGCGCGCTTTACATCGACACGGTCAACGAGCCTTGGCTCGGCTTCTATTTCGACGCGTCGAAGGGCGCCGAAGCACGCTCCAACTACGCATTGCGCGAAACGACGCTGGCCGCCAAGAAGGCGCGCAAGCCCGGCTCAACCACGGCCGTCTCCTGCTGCGGCGCCAATCCCGGCATGGTCTCCTTTTTCGTCAAGCAGGCGCTGCTCAATGTCGCTTCCGACCTGAAGCTCAATGCCCCGCAGCCGAAGACCAAGGCCGAATGGGCGGACCTGATGCGGCAGGCCGGCATCAAGGGCGTCCATATCGCCGAGCGCGATACCCAACGCTCCAAGTCGCCGAAGCCGCCGGAGGTCTTCGTCAACACCTGGTCGGTCGAAGGCTTCCTCTCGGAAGGCGTGCAGCCGTCCGAACTCGGCTGGGGCACCCATGAAAAGTGGATGCCGGAAAATGCGCACACCCACGAGGCTGGCTGCGGCGCTGCGATCTACCTGATGCAGCCCGGCGCCAATACGCGCGTGCGCACCTGGTGCCCGACGCGCGGCGCGCAATACGGTTTCCTCGTCACCCACAATGAGTCGATCTCGATCTCCGATTATTTCACGGTGCGCGACGCCTCGGGCACCGCGGTGTTCCGGCCGACCTGCCACTATGCCTATCATCCGGCGGATGACGCGGTGCTGTCGCTGCACGAGATGTTCGGCTCCGGCAAGATGCAGGTGAAGCATCACATCCTCGACGAGAACGATATCGTCGACGGCATCGACGAACTCGGCGTGCTGCTCTACGGCCACGACAACAATGCCTACTGGTTCGGCTCGCAGCTCTCCATCGAGGAGACGCGTGAACTCGCGCCCTATCAGAACGCCACCGGCCTGCAGGTGACCTCGGCCGTGCTCGGCGGCATGGTCTGGGCGCTGGAGCACCCGAACGAAGGCATCGTCGAGGCCGACGAGATCGACTTCGAGCGTCTGCTGGAGATCCAGACGCCCTATCTCGGCCCGGTGAAGGGCTATTACACCGACTGGACGCCGCTCGAAGGTCGCCCGGGCCTGTTCCCGGAAGATATCGACACGAGCGATCCGTGGCAGTTCAAGAATGTGCTGGTGCGTTGAACTGAGTGCTCAGCCTGAATGAGTAACGACGAAGGCGGCAGTGTCAGACACTGCCGCCTTTTTTGTTCGAACCGACACTCGTCACTTCGCCAGATAATCAAACGCCACCTCGCCCAATCCGAGCGTCAGGTCGCACTTGAAGTGCAGCGCTGACACGACTTCTTTGACCGGCAGACGCGCCACATCCGCGAGCGCATGGGGAAACAGGCCGAGTGCCGCAGGTCCGGTCCAGGCTTCCTTGAGATTGATCTCTTCCAGGTGATAGCGCACCAGCTCGCAGATGCGCGGTGTGCCGTCGACATGCGGGATGATCTTGAGAATAAAGTTCGGCACCGTCAGCGCATGCATCACCGTGTTATGATCCACCGGTCGGTGCTTGTAGCCCATGGTGCCTGACGCACACAGCACCGAGCCGTAATGCAGCGTGCCGACCAGCACGTCGCTCTCGACCGCGATCTTCGGCGTCGCGCGCTTCTTCGGAAAGCCCCACAGCTCGCGCCCGCCGGCGATCGGCGCATCGTCGTCGAGATACATCGAGTGGATATAGACGCCCTCGACGCCATTAAGGCGCACCGGGATCGCCTGCCCGGTTTCGGTGTAATCGCCGAAGCCGGTGGAATCCGGCATGCGGATGAATTCGTATTTCACGATATTGTCGACGATTTCGAGCGGCTCCGGCACCACGGCCTGCAGCGCTTCCATGTCGGTGCGATAGCTGATGATGAAATATTCGCGGTCGTAGAATTTGTAGGGCCCGGGCGGAAACGACGGATTGGTCAGCGGCATCGAATAGGCGTTGCGTCGGACGTCATCGATCTTCATTTGCAGCCCCTTGTGATCTCGTTGCCGGGGAGTATGGGGGCGGCATGTGAAATGAGCGAGACTAGATTGCGGGCAGCACCTTACTTCGCCGTGATCGGCGGCGCGACCTTCTCAGCCGGTGCGGGCGGCAGCGCCGGTTTGGCGCCGGCATCACGCGCTTCTGCGTCCGGGCGGGCCGGCTGCGGTGGGATTTCCTGCGGACGCTGGCCAGTTGTCGCCGGCTCAGACGGTGCTGCTGGCTTGCTTTCAGCACCCGGTGTCGACTGCAAGGGTGGCGTCGCCTGCGCCAGTCGCGCCGACGGCGGGGTCAAAGTGAGTCTCGCCGTGGCCGAGGTCGATGCGCCCAATCCTGCAGCCGTCGCCAAGATCGCGATCGCGAAATAAGTCCGGAACACGCGCATCTGGGTCGTCGAGATCATGGCATCCACCGCAGTTAATGTGCGGTGACAACGGGAGCCCGCCGCCAAAGTTCCCGAGCCGGAAAGTCGCAGATCGCCGATGGCGCCTTGGACTTCTTTTGGACGACTAGTCCTTGGTGCTGACGTCCCATGTGGCGTTGCGCACACCCGCATACGCCTCGAGCCGGGCGGCCACGGCATCCAGCTCCTTGGGATCGACGGCCGTCGAGACCAGCGTGGCGACGATCTCCTGCTGGGTGTCGCTCTGCTCGATCACATCGACATCGCCGACCGGATATTTTGCGGCTTCCAGCGTCTCCTGCAGGCGCTCGCGCATCTCGGGTACTACCTCGGGCGAGACCGTGAGCCGCACGTAGTAGGTCACTTCCGACGACTTCGCGTCCAGCGGCGCCCGGTTGATCGCATTCACCAGCGGCCGCAGCAGCGTATTGCCGGCCAGCACGAAAAACGTAAGCGCGATAGCCTGTGCGATCATGTCCGCGCCGGCGCAGGAGCCGACCGCCGCGGAACTCCACAGCGTCGCCGCCGTATTGAGGCCGCGCACATTGGTGCCTTCCTTCATGATGACGCCCGCACCGAGAAAGCCGATGCCGGAGACGACATAGGCGATCACGCGCACCGCGCCATCGGCACCGTGCAGCTGCATCGCGAGATCGACGAAAGCGGCCGCCCCGAGCGCCACCAACACATTGGTGCGCAGGCCCGCGGTGCGCTGGCGATATTGTCGCTCCGCACCGATCAGCGTACCCAGCACAAAGGCCGTGGCCAGGCTGAGCAGCGTGTCGAGGAAGTCGTAAGTCTGGAATGTCGCCAAAAATCGCATGATGCCTGCATGCGTACAGGAAGTGACGGGCGGATGACAATGCCGCCTCGCACCAACCGTCGTGAACTCCCCTCTCCCCACAGGGGAGGTGAAAGAGCTACAGCTCCAGCAATCCCGCGTCGCCGTCCTGATCGGCGAAGGCGAGTAGTGTGCCCTTGGCATTCCAGGCGAGTGCGCTGACGGGCTGCCCCTTGTTGGCACGTACCAGAATTTCCGCGCCATCGGTCATGCGGACCATCAGGATGGTGCCGTCACTGTAACCGGCGGCCAGGATGTCCTGCTTGGGATGACAGGCCACCATGGTGACCTTGGCCTTCAGCGGCGCCAGCATCGCCGGCTCCTTGCCCATCGGGCCGTCCTTGCTGGCGAACGGCCAGATGATGACCGTATCGGCGCCCGATGTCGCCAGACCCTTGCCGCCGGCGCTCCAGGAAATCGAGCGCACGCGTGCGGGATAGCCGGTCATGCGCATGTGCTTGCCGTCGACGAGACGCCAGCCATGCAGGGCCGGCTCATGCATCGCGGTAACCAGAAACTTGTTGTCCGGGCTGAATGTCACGCCGAGATGCGACCCGGCCCATTCCAGTACTTCGGCATTGCCGGCCATGTTGGGAAACCACAGCGTCACGCCGTTGTAGTGGGCTATCGCGAGCCGCAGCCCTTTGGGCGCGAATGCAAGGCCGCCAACGGTCGATGGCACCTCGAAGAATTTCACCTCGCCCTTCGGCGCCTGCACGAAGGCCGTTTTGCCCGCCGACCACGCAACAGCGCCATCGGGATGCAAAGCTACACTGTCGATCCAGCGCCGCTTGGCGTCGGTCGCAAAGGTCGAAACTGCGCCGTCGCGGTCGAGCACGACGACCTTGCCGTCGTCACAGCCCATGACGATGCGCTTGCCGTCGGAGGTCGAGCACAGGATGCCGCCGAATGCGACCTCGACGGGCAACATGGCACCCGCCGGATCGACCAGTGTGACTTTCTCCTCGGCGCCAACGAAGGCAGCCTTGTCACCGAGAAAATGCACGGCCGTGACCGACGCGCCAATGGCCACCGGCAACACGCGGTCGGTGACCGAGACGATGGATTCTTGCTCCTGCAGCGGATTGAAATCGGACATCAGGACGGGATGCAGCGTTCGAAGCCGTCGCGGATCAGCTGCTCGGGCAGATCGCGACCGATGAAGACGAGGCGGCTTTCGCGCTTCTCGCCGTCCTTCCACGGCCGCTGATGATCGCCTTCCAGCATCATATGCACGCCCTGAAACACGTAGCGGTCATCATCGCCGGAGAACGACAGGATGCCCTTGGAGCGCAGGATCTTGCCGCCCTCCTTGGCCATCAGATCCTGCAGCCACGGCATGAATGTCGAGGCATCGAGCGCCTTGTCGGTGCGCAGCGACATCGAGTGCATGTCCTCGTCGTGATAGTGCTTCAAACCACCGTGGCCATGATCATGGTGATGATGGCCGTGATCGTGGTCATGATGATCGTGACCGTCGTCCGCGTTGAGGAATTCCGGCTCGATTTCTAGAATGCGATCGAGATCGAAAGCACCACGCTCCAGCACGTCGGACAGCTTCACCTGCGCGCGTTCGGTCTTGTGCAGCTTGGCATAGGGGTTGATGGCGCGGATGCGCGCTTCGACTTCGGCGAGCTCGGGCTTCGACACGAGATCGATCTTGTTCAGCACGATGACGTCGGCGAAAGCGATCTGGTTCTTGGCTTCCGGCGCATCCTTGAGGCGGTCGCTCAGCCATTTGGCATCGGCCACGGTCACGACGGCATCGAGCCGTGCATGGGCCTGCACGTCCTCGTC
Organism: Tardiphaga sp. 813_E8_N1_3; assembly: GCF_051811025.1. NCBI lineage: Bacteria > Pseudomonadati > Pseudomonadota > Alphaproteobacteria > Hyphomicrobiales > Nitrobacteraceae > Tardiphaga > Tardiphaga sp. 813_E8_N1_3. The sequence continues at coordinate 439,841 of NZ_JBPWQE010000001.1, read as the reverse complement.
GACAAAGAAGGTCTGCGCCACCGGGGCAGGATCGGCGAGGCCAGTTGTCTCGACGATGATGGCGTCGAACTTGCCCTTGCGCTTCATGAGGCCGTCGAGGATGCGCACGAGGTCGCCGCGCACGGTGCAGCAGACGCAGCCGTTGTTCATCTCGAACACTTCTTCGTCCGCGCCGATGATGAGGTCGTTGTCGATGCCGATCTCGCCGAATTCGTTGACGATCACAGCGTATTTCTTGCCGTGATTTTCCGACAGGATGCGGTTCAACAGCGTAGTCTTGCCGGCGCCGAGATAGCCGGTCAGCACGGTCACGGGAATTTTGTTGGCAGTCGCTTCAGACATGATCACTCCGGCGGGGTCTTTTCAGGGCAGCGCCGGCAGCAGGGGTGCCCCTGCGCTAACTGGTCAGCGCGCTCGTCAGCGCCTTTATATTGTGCCTGACCATATCAATGTAAGTGGGTGCATCGCCGTTTTCGGCCGTCAGACTGTCCGAAAACAGCGTTCCGCCGATTTTTGCCCCGGTCTCGGCGGCGATCCGGCGCATCAGCCGGGGATCGGCGATGTTTTCCAGAAAAACAGCCGGAATTTTCGAGATCTTGAGCTGGGTGATGATGACCGCGATATCCTTGGCGCTGGGCTCGGAATCCGTCGAAACGCCCTGCGGCGCAATAAATTCGATGCCATAGGCCGCCGCGAAATAGCCGAAGGCGTCGTGGGTCGAGATCACCTTGCGATGTGCCGCGGGAATGCCGGCGACAGCGGCCTTCACGTCATTATCGAGGACGGCCAGCTTCGCGAGATAGGCCTCGGCGTTTGCCTTGTAGGTGTCCGCACCGGCCGGATCGGCCTTGGCCAGCGCATCGCGAATGTTTGCGACATAGACCTTGGCATTGCCCACCGACTGCCAGGCATGGGGATCTTCATGGGAGTCGAGCTTACGCGGTGCGATGCCCTGGGTTGCGGTGACAACCGTCGCCTTGCCGCCGGATGATTTCACCAGCCGCGGCAACCAGCCTTCGAAGCCGAGACCGTTGACGACAACGAGCTTCGCATCGGCGATCTTTTTCGCGTCCTGCGGCGTGGGTGTGTAGACATGCGCATCGCCATTCGGGCCAACCAGCGTCGTCACAGCTATCCGCTCGCCGCCGACATTGCGCACGAAGTCACCCAGGATGGAGAAACTGGCGACGATGTTGATCTTGTCCTGCGCACGTGCGGGAAGGATCGCATTGAGCAGCGATAGGGCGGCACAAAGGACGAATACGCTGGATTTCCGCATGACTGACACACCTATGCCTCAAGATGCCGGCCGGGGAACAACTGCCTCACCAAGCCACTGACATTGCCGAACAAAATCGAAAATACGTAGAGCACCGCGGCGACCAGAATGATCGCAGGACCGGACGGCACCTTGGTCTGGAACGACAGCACCAGACCGAAGTAACCCGAGATCATCGCGCTCGCGACGGAGATCATCATCATCCCCGTGATATCGCGCGACCAGAACCGCGCGATGCCCGCCGGCAGGATCATCAGCCCCACCGCGAGCAGCGTGCCGAGCGCGTGAAAGCCGTTGACGAGATTGACGACGACCAGCGCAAGGAACGCCAGATGCGCGGGTGCACCGGCGCGCGAGACCGTGCGCAGAAAAACCGGATCAACGCATTCGATCACCAGCGGACGATAGATCACCGCCATCACCACCAGCGTGATCGTTGCGTTGAAGGCGATCACCAGCAGCGTCTGGTCGTCCAGCGCGAGAATGTTGCCAAACAGCACATGCAGCAAATCGATATTGGTGCCGCGCATCGAGACGATGGTGACGCCGACCGCGAGCGAGACGAGATAGAAGGCTGCAAGCGACGCATCCTCTTTGATCACCGTCACGCGCGAGACGAGACCCGCCAGCAAGGCGACGGAAAAGCCTGCAATGAGGCCGCCGAACGTCATCGCGAATAAATTGAGCCCGGAGAACAGGAAACCGATGGCCGCCCCCGGCAGGATGGCATGCGCCATCGCATCGCCCACAAGGCTCATCCGCCGCAGCATCAGGAATACGCCGATTGGCGCGCCGCCAAGCGCCAGCGCAACCACACCGGCCAGCGCGCGGCGCATGAATTCGAATTCGAGGAAAGGCGCGATCAGCGCATCGTAAAGCATGTCGATCAGGCCGCGCGCGAATGTGCGGGATCGACGACGCAGGTACCCGCGCCATCGTCGAAGGCCTCACACATGCGCCGTGCCTCCAGCAGGTTATCCGCCGTCAGCACCTGCTGGGTCGGTCCCCAGGCCACGGAGCCGCGCGCCAGCAGCAGCGTCTCCGGGAAATGCGCGCGCACCATCTCCATATCGTGCAGCGCCGCCAGCACTGTACGCTTTTCTGCGTGCCAGTGACGCACCAGCGCAATCAGATCCGCCGAAGTCTTGGTGTCGATCGCATTGAACGGCTCATCGAGCACGATGACGCGTGCGTCCTGCAACAACACCCGCGCAAACAGCATGCGCTGCATCTGGCCGCCCGACAGCGTGCCGATATTGCGGTTCTCGAATCCATTGAGGCCGACAGAGGCGAGCGCCTGTCCTATTTGCGCACGCGCGGTCTTGCCAAGGCCGCCGAATATGCCTGTCGCGCGCCATAGGCCAGTGCCGACGAAATCGAACACCGAGATAGGGAACGTGCGGTCGATATCGACGCTCTGCGGCAGGTAAGCGATGTCGCGCGCCTTCAGGTCGCCAAGTGTGATCGCGCCCGTCAGCGGCTTCAGGATGCCTACGATGCCGCGAAACAGCGTGGACTTGCCGGCGCCATTGGGACCGACCACCGCCAACAGGCTACCGGCCGCGATCTCCCCATTGAGGTGATGCACGGCGGGATGACGGTCATAGCCCAGTGTGACGTTCTGGAAAGCGAGCTGTGCCGTCATGACGGCCTCATCGCCAGCAGAACCACCGCCCAGAGTGCTACGGAGACCGCCAGAGCGGCACCGAGCCTGGCCGGTAATGTCATGCGCAGAATCGACCAAGGCGCTGGCTGGGCCGGATGCGGGCTTGCCGGGCCATGGCTGTGGGTATGACCTTGGCCGTGCGCGTGACCATGGGAATGGTCATGACCGTGGGAATGGGACTGCGCCATGAATTCGGGCCTGGCCAATGAACATCGGGCGCCAGAAGCGCCTGACACTCATTTATGTTATATTATAACATACCGCAAGCCCGGGAGAGTTCAGGCGAAATGGCGGACCAGCGCCAGACCGGCAAAAAGCCCGGCAATCGACAGCACTACCGACCCCAGCACATAGGCCAGAGCGAGACCCAGTTCGCCGCGCTCATAGAGCACTGCCGTATCCAGTGAGAAGGCCGAAAAGGTCGTGTAGCCGCCGAGAATGCCGGTCATCAGGAACAACCGCCATGGCTGCGAGGCCTCGCCCTTGTAAGCGAGATAGCCGGCGATCAGGCCCATCACCGTGGAGCCGGTGATGTTGATGATGAAGGTGCCCCACGGGAACGCTGTCCCCATGCAGCGGGCGCAGGTCATGTTGATGACATGACGCAAGGTGGCGCCAAGGCCGCCGCCAACAAAAACCAAAACATAATTCATCGAACACCCGCTGCGCTTGGTGGCTCACGTCATTCCGTTCTGCCGCAGCGTGTCTGCGACGGCAAGCCGCGGCAAGCCGACCAAGACGCAAAAACGTCAAGACAACGAAAAAGGGCGGCAGCTTGCGCCACCGCCCTTCCCACACGTCATTAAACGTAAATCGAATGCGATCAGACGGCCTTGCCGAACTGCTCGTCGACATATTCCCAGTTCACGAGGTGATCGACGAACGCCTTCAAATAGTCGGGACGACGGTTGCGGTAGTCGATGTAGTAGGAGTGTTCCCAGACGTCGACGCCGAGGATCGGGGTCGCGCCATGAACCAGCGGGCTTTCGCCGTTGGCGGTCTTGGAGATTTCCAGCTTGCCGTTCTTGACCGAGAGCCAGGCCCAGCCGGAGCCGAACTGGCCGACGCCCGCAGCGGCGAAGTCGGTCTTGAACTTTTCGAGACCGCCGAGATCCTCGGTGATCTTCTTCTCCAGACGGCCGGGCAGCTTGTCGCCACCGCCGTTCGGCTTCATCCAGTTCCAGAAGTGGAGATGGTTGTAGTGCTGACCGGCATTGTTGAAGAGCGCGGCATTCTTGCCGAACGAGCCCTTCACGATCTCTTCAAGCGATTTACCTTCGAATTCGGTGCCCTTCAGCAGGTTATTGCCGTTGGTCACGTAAGCCTGATGGTGCTTATCGTGATGGAATTCCAGCGTTTCCTTCGACATATGCGGCGCGAGCGCGTCATAGGCGTAAGGCAGGTTGGGAAGCGTGAAGGTCATGGGTCCAGATCCGCAATAATGGGAGAGTTGGCTTAACGGGAACCCTTATAGAAGGTTCCGGCCGGCTCCGACACTCCCATCTTCGCGATCTCGATCGCCTGCGATCCCGATCGCTTCCCCCTCCGCGATCAGGCGGCACTCGGCATCGCAGCGGGGACCGCATCGCGTCGCACCGGTGGCTTCACATTCATCAGCATCTGGAAGCATCCGGCGACCAGCCCGATCACGACGGCGAATTGCCACGCACGGTCGTAATTGCCGAGATGCGAGAAGATCATTCCACCACCCCAGGCGCCGAGGAAAGATCCTGCCTGATGGCTGAGAAAGGCGATGCCGGTGAGTGTCGCCATGAAGCGCAACCCGAACAGCTGCGCAACGAGGCCGTTTACCAGCGGCACCACGCCGAGCCACAGCGATCCCAGCACGGCCGCGAAAATCATGGTCGTGGTCGGCGTTGCCGGGAAATAGAAGTAGGTGGCGAGCGCCAGTGAGCGGGCGATGTAAATTCCGCCGAGCAAAATCTGCTTCGGATAACGGCCGCCAAGCCAGCCAAAGGCGTAGGAGCCGAATACGTTGAACAGGCCAACCAGCGCCAGCGCCGTCGCACCGAGCGATGCATCGAGGCCGCAGATCGCCAGATAGTTCGGCAGATGCGTCGTGATGAAGACAAGCTGCAGGCCGCAAACAAAGAATGACAGCGCCAGCACGATATAACCGGAATGGCCGAGTGCGGACTGCACCACTTCGCTCATCGATTGCGGTGCCTCATCGATCGCCGCGTGCTCGATCTTGTCGGACTGGCCGGCAAACAATGCGGCCGGGACCATCACGGCAGCCAGACCAAGGAAGCCGATCAGCGCGACCTGCCAACCGGCGGTCGAGATCAGCGTCTGCGCCAGCGGCGAGGCAATGACGAGGCCGAGCGAACCAGCGGCCGACACCGCGCCCATGGTGACGCTGCGCTTGGCTGCCGACACACTGCGCGAGGCCACCGTCATGGTCATGCTCGATGCCGTGCAGGACAGCGCGAGGCCGACACACAGGCCGGCGCCGAGGGTGAAAACCAGCGGCGTGGTCGCGACCATCATGAAGACGAGGCCGGCCGCATAAATCAAAACGCCGATAATCATCACGTGACGGGTGCCGAAACGATCGGCGATGGCACCGATGAAAGGCTGCGAGATGCCCCAGATCACGTTCTGCAAAGCGGTGGCCAGCGAAAAATCGGCCGTGGTGATGGCGGTGTCGCGCAGAATCGAGGGTTGAAACAGGCCGAAGCTCTGGCGCATGCCCATGGCCAGGCTCAACAGCGTCGCCGCGCCGGCCAAAATCGCCCAGCGCTGGTATTTGGAGAGCTCCGCCTCGGTCATTCCAACGTTTCCTTGATCCCTAGAATATTATTCTCAGATAAGCACCGGATTCGACAGGTTTACTACCCTCGGACCGACCTATAAGGGCTGCACAAAGCGCAGAGGTGGCGACCGAAATGAGCATCGAAATCGAGATTGTGACCGGCGATGCCTCATGGCCGAGCGTCAAACCGCTGTTCGACCTGGTTTGGCCGCGCGAGGCCGTCGAGAAACTGCCCTGGGGACACGTGGTCTTCGCCTATCCCGAATTGCGGGTCATCGTGGAGGACGACGGACAGCCGGTCTGCCATGTCGGCCTGTATCGGCGCGAAGGCATATGGAAGGATCGCAAGACGCGGATTGGCGGCATTGGCGGCGTTGTGACGCATCCCGACTATCGTCGTCGCGGGCTGGCGAGCCTGGCGCTCACCGCCGCGCTCCATACGCTGAAAGACGAACGCGCCACCGATTTTGCGCTGCTGTTCAGCGAACCGCACAATGTGGATTTTTACACCCGCCGCAACTGGAAGCCGTTCATCGGCGAGGTCTATGCCGAACAGAGCGGCGAACGCGTGCGTTTCGATATCATGACGCCACTGGTCTCCTACCTGAAGCGCGCACCGCATGAAGGCGAGATGGACCTCTGCGGATTGCCATGGTGACCCGTGCCGGTCTGCTTGAGCGAACTGCGTCAAATTGAATCTATCATGATCATTTGAGACGCTGAGTAGCCTCAAACGCAGCGCCGCGGCATTGCACAAATCCCATTTCTTGTTATGCAGACCGCCTGATCCGAGGAGACACGCATGGCCGCCAGATTCACCGTTATGATCGCATTGCTGGGTGCGGTGTTCGCAGGCTCCGCTGCGCAAGCCCAATCGGGCGGCGAGGCGACGGGCGTCTGGCAGACCCAGGCCGGCGATGCGCAAGTGCGGGTCAGCAAATGCGGTACCATCCTGTGCGGCACCATCGTCTCGCTGCGCGACAAGATCGATCCGCAGACCGGCAAGCCGCCGATCGACGACAAGAATCCCGATCCCTCGTTGGCCAAGCGCTCGATGATAGGCGTTCACCTGTTCTACGACATGCGCTCTACCGGCGCGAATACGTGGTCGGGCCGGATCTACAATGCCGATGACGGGAAGATCTATACAAGCAACGTCGCGCTGACCGGTCCGAACACGCTCAAGGTCGAAGGCTGTGTCGGCGCATTCTGCGGTGGCGAGAACTGGACCCGCGTCGGCCGATAACTCAGTTCGCTTCTCTCAGACTGACATGGCCTTCAATGCGGTGGCCGCCGAGGCATAGCCGCCGCGCGCTCCATCGATGAAATGGACGTGATCGCTGCGGATGGCTGACGGCGTGAAACACGTCATCATCGCCGCATCCTGCCGATGCAGGCCATAGCGTACCGTTCCTTCCGAGGCCGCCGCAACAAGACGCTGCTCCAGTGCGCGTTCGAGATCGGGCGTGCAATCCAGAATCATGCGCAGGCTGTCATCATATTTGCGGAAATCCGAATTCTCGACCAGTTGCTGCACATAGGTCTTCGGCACGAAGCCGCCGACGCTGATGCCGAAGCGCATCACGACATAGACGAACAGGGTTCGCATGAGCACCCGTATGCGAAAGCGCGCCAGCGAGTTAGCTCCTCGGCCGGCCAGAATCTCATAGCCCAGCCCTGCAGGCGGCCACCTCAACACTGGACCGCCGGCAGGCACGGGACGGCCCGCATTTGGACTGCGTTCGACCAGCGCGATAATGTCCTCGATGACGCAACGAAATGCGGATGTATCGGCTCCCGCTGCAGCCGTCACCAGCACCGACAGAATCAAACCATGTGCCGATGGAATTTCCTCGAAACGACATGAGAGCCCGGAGAGATCGGGATAGGTCCCGACAGGTGCCGGCGTCACCGCGAATTCGCCGCGCTTCATCGCGGCCTCTGCCCAACCCAATCCGCCACCGGAAAACATCGCATAAGACACGTTCTTCGACGGACCGAAGCGCGCCACGCGCACATCGAGCCCCTGCGCACGGATGTCTTTAATCGGCACCAGGGCCACGCGCATCACGAGATCGAGATCGTGCTTCACCCAGGTCGCCGTCGCCGCCAATGCCCCGCGGGCGCGATCCAGATCATCCGGCGAGACCGCGAAGCTTGCGCCATCGCCGCCGAACACGAACGGGAATTCGCGGCCGTCCAGCGCATTGGTCACGGCCGCGATGACGGCAGCGCCGGCCATGTTGACGGCCTTGTAGCGCTGTTCGGCGATGGCCTTGGTGGATTCCACGATATCGGCGACGCCGATGATCCAGTCATCCGGCAGCGGCTTGTACAATGCCGGGTCCATCACCCGGTTGAAACCGTAAAATATTGAAATGCCGTCGTAAAACGCGCTGACGCCGGTCGTCATGGTGCGAAATGATCCTGCGGCAACGTTGCGTCAACCCAATGACGCTCCTGAGTCAGGACTCATAGCACGCAATTTCGACGGACGTGCGGTATCAGCAGTCTAAAGTCGTCTGCCGCTCCCATTCGGTGAGCTGACGACAGTGCTCATTCCAGTCGCTGTGTTTGAGCTTGAGGTACGACCCGACCACGACCTCTCCGAGCTGCGCCTTCAACACTTCGGATGCTTCAAGCGCGCGCAGGGCGTCTAGCAGGTTGAGCGGCAATTGCTTCACCTTCGTGGTCGCGTCGCGCTCGGTATACATGTTGATGTCGAGCCGCGGACCGGGATCGCGGCCATTGGCCATGCCGTCGAGGCCAGCGGCCAACAACGCCGCGGGCAGCAGATACGGATTCACCGCACCGTCGGGCAAACGGAATTCGAAACGGCCCGCATCGGGAATGCGGATCATGTGGGTGCGGTTATTGCCACCATGGGTCACCGTGTTCGGCGACCAACTCGCGCCGGACAGCGTGCGTGGCGCGTTGATGCGCTTGTAGGAATTCACCGTCGGATTGGTAATCGCGCAAACCGCGTCGGCCGAATGCACGAGACCGCCGATGAAGTGATAGGCGGTCTTCGACAGACCGAGTTCACCGGCCTCATCTTCAAATACGTTCGATCCGTCCCTGGTTGACCACAGCGACGCATGGACGTGGCAGCCATTGCCGGTGAGATTGGCGAAGGGCTTCGGCATGAAGGTCGCCTTGTAACCGTGCTTCTCGGCAATCGACTTGACCATGAACTTGAAGAAGGCGTGGCGATCGGCCGTCTTCAGCGCGGTGTCGAATTCCCAGTTCATCTCGAACTGGCCGTTGGCGTCTTCATGATCGTTTTGATAGGGCTTCCAGCCGAGCGTAATCATCGCATCGCAGATTTCGGCGACGATCTCGTAGCGCCGCATCAGCGCCTGCTGGTCGTAACACGGCTTGGCCTGCTGATCGGCGGGATCGGAGATCGCAGTACCATCCGGCGAAATCAGAAAATATTCGCACTCGACGCCGGTCTTGAGTTCGACGCCCTGCTCTGCGGCCTTTGCGATCAGGCCTTTCAGCACCTGACGCGGATTCTGCGCCACGGGCTTCCCGCCCATATAGAGATCCCCGGTGACCCAGGCGACGCCCGGTTTCCACGGCAGCAGCGTCAGCGTCTCCATGTCCGGCACCACGAGGACGTCTGGATCGGCGGGCGTCATGTCGAACCAGGCGGCGAAACCGGCAAAGCCCGCGCCGGATTTCGCGACGCTGTCCATCGCGGTCGCCGGCACCAACTTGGCGCGCATGCCGCCGAACAGATCAACAAAGGCAATGAGGAAATATTTGAGGTCGTGTTGCTTGGCTAGTTCGGTCCAGGTCGTCATTGACACGCGCTCCGAAGATCATCCAGCCATAACGGCTCGTTAGATATTGCTGCCAGGAATCCAGTTCGTTCCGGCGAGAGGGACTCTCGCCATCGCCGCCGACTCCATTGTCAGCGCCACCAGATCTTCCGGTTCAAGATTGTGGACATGGCTCTTGCCGCAGGCGCGCGCGATGGTCTGCGCCTCAAGCGTCATCACCGACAGATAGTTCGCAAGCTTGCGCCCGGCGATCACGGGATCGAGGCGCGCGGCCAACAAAGGATCCTGCGTCGTGATGCCGGCGGGATCGCGACCTTCGTGCCAGTCGTCATAGGCGCCAGCCGTGGTGCCGAGCTTCTGGTACTCGGCTTCCAGCGCCGGATCGTTATCGCCGAGCGCGATCAATGCAGCCGTGCCTATTGCTACCGCATCCGCGCCGAGCGCGAGACATTTGGCGACGTCAGCGCCGTTGCGAATGCCGCCGGAGACGATGAGCTGCACCTTGCGATGCATGCCGAGATCCTGCAGCGCCTTCACCGCCGGCGGGATCGCGCACATGGTGGGCAGCCCAACATTCTCGATGAACACATCCTGCGTCGCCGCGGTGCCGCCCTGCATGCCGTCAAGCACGATGGCATCGGCGCCGGACTTCACCGCAAGCGCAATGTCGTAATAGGGGCGCGACGCGCCGACCTTCACATAAATGGGCGTGTTCCAGTCGGTGATCTCACGCAGTTCCTGTATCTTGATTTCGAGATCGTCAGGCCCGGTCCAGTCCGGGTGCCGGCAGGCCGAGCGCTGATCGATGCCGACAGGCAAACGGCGCATACCGGCGACACGCTCGGTAATCTTCTGGCCCAGCAGCATGCCGCCGCCGCCGGGCTTGGCGCCCTGCCCGACCACGACCTCAATGGCATCAGCCTTGCGCAGGTCGTCGGGGTTCATGCCGTAACGCGAAGGTAGTACTTGATAGACCAGCAGATCGGAATGGCCGCGTTCTTCCGGCGTCATGCCGCCATCGCCTGTCGTGGTCGATGTGCCGACGGCCGATGCACCACGACCGAGCGCTTCCTTCGCCGGACCCGACAGCGCGCCGAAGCTCATGCCGGCGATGGTGATCGGAATCTTCAGATGGATCGGCTTCTTCGCAAAGCGCGCGCCGATCACGACATCGGTGGCGCATTTCTCACGGTAGCCCTCCAGCGGATACCGGCTGATCGAGGCGCCGAGAAACAGCAGATCATCGAAATGCGGCAGTTTGCGCTTGGCCCCGGCGCCGCGGATGTCATAGATGCCGGTCGCGGCCGCACGGCGAATTTCCGCAATGGCTGCATCATCGAAGGTCGCGGACTTGCGCGGCGGCGTGTGGATCCAGCGGTCTTGCGCGCTCATCAGTATGATCCGACGTTATCGATGTGGAAGTGATAGAGCTTGCGCGCCGAGCCATAGCGCTTGAACTCGTCGGGACTGACGCCTTCGACGCCCGCGTCATCCAGCAGCTTCTTCAGCTCAACCTTGTGTTCGTCCTTGAGCGGCTTCTCGACGCAATCGGCGCCGAGGCTCGTGACAGTGCCGCGCACGAAGAGCTGCGCTTCATAAATGGAATCGCCGAGCGCTTCGCCGGCATCGCCGAGCACCACGAGCTTTCCGGCCTGCGCCATGAAGGCGGAGAGATGGCCGACCGAGCCCTTCACGACGATATCGATACCCTTCATGGAAATGCCGCAGCGTGCCGAGGCATTGCCGTCGATCACCAATAGGCCACCATTGCCGCTGGCACCCGCTGCCTGCGACGCATCGCCGGTGACATGGACGCGGCCAGACATCATATTCTCGGCCACACCCTGTCCGGCATTGCCGCGCACGGTGACGCGCGCCTGCTTGTTCATGCCAGCGCAGTAATAGCCGACGTGTCCATCAATCTCGATCTCGACTGGAAAATCGAGGCCTACCGCGATATTGTGTTGGCCGCGCGGATTCGTGACGGTCCAGTGCGTCTCGTTGGTGCTGGGTGTCAGCTGATGCAGCGCGCTGTTGAGCTCACGCAGCGGCGACGAAGCGAGATCGACCGTGGGCATCAGTGACGCTCCCACAAATAGACTTTGGCGGGTTCGGGCTCCCAGACCTTGGCGACGTCGATGCCCGGCAGATCGACCAGCGCACGATACTCGGTGCCGAAGGCGACCCAGCGATCGGTCTCGGCCATCACGGCGGGCTTGCAAGCAATGGGATCGCGCAGCACGCCGAAGCCGGTCTCCGTGCCGATAACGAATGTATAGAAGCCATCCAGCGCGGCGAGTGACGAGGTCATCGCATCCTGTAGCGATGCGCCTGCCGCCATCTGCGAACTGATATAGCCTGCGGCGACTTCGGAATCGTTTTCGGTGCGGAAGGTCACGCCCTGGCGGATCAGCTCGCGGCGGACGTCGTTGTGGTTTGACAGCGAGCCGTTATGGACGAGGCACTGGTCGGTACCGGTGGTGAAGGGATGCGCGCCATTAGTTGTCACGGCGGACTCAGTTGCCATGCGCGTATGACCGACGGCATGGCTGCCGGTCATCGCGTTCAGGCCGAAACGCTTCGCCACATCGGCGGGCAGACCGACTTCCTTGAACACGGCCATGCGCTTGCCGCGCGCAACCATGTCGACGTCTTTCATGCCGAGGAGCGCAGATGCGATAGCAGCCTCGCGATCGGTGGGGATGCTGACGACGGCGTGAGTGTCATGCACCTGATACGCAATCGGCGCACCGGCGACCTTGCCGAGCGACGCCATCAATGCCGCGAAATCGTAGGAGGGCGCAGCGCGGAGCGTCAGCTTGATCTGGCCGTTATCGCCATCGCCATAGACCGCAAAGCCCGCGGAGTCGGGACCGCGATCGCTCAACGCTTCCAGCATGCCGGACAGCAGCCTGCCGAGCTCGGGTGCCAGTCTTTGATCTTTCAGAAACAGACCCGCAATGCCGCACATGACCCGCGTCTCACTCGTTGAATGCGCGTGGACCTTGCCCGAAACAAAACCGCCATGTCAACCACAGAGAAAATTGTTTTCCTGACAGGAAATATCGCTATTGTCGAGAAATCGACCCATGCAGGAAATGCCCCCGTGAAAGCGAAACCGAAGACAACGAAATCATCGCCCGCGCGATCAAAGCCGGAGGAGTTGCGCACCGGTTCGAATGCGCCGCTGGAAGTCGGTGGCTCGCTCGAATCCAAGATCGGCAACGAAGTGCGGCAGCTCCGCAAGGAGCTGGAGCTGACAGTGGCCGAGCTCAGCACATCGGCGGGTATCTCGACCGGCATGCTGTCAAAGATCGAGACCGGCAGCATTTCGGCGTCGCTGGGGACGCTGAATGCACTATCGAAAGCGCTGAACGTGCCGATCTCCAGATTCTTTCGCGAGACCGAGGAAGAGCGCGATTGCTCTTTCGTGAAGGCCGGCACAGGCGTCAAGATCGAACGACGCGGCACCAAGTCCGGCCATCACTATCAATTGCTCGGTCAGTCGATCCATGGCGAGCTCGGCGTCGAGCCCTATCTGATCACACTGAACGAGGACGCCGAGGCCTATAGTAACTTTCGTCACGCCGGCGTCGAGATGATCTACATGCTGACAGGCAAGGTGCGTTATCGCCACGCCGATCAGACCTATCTGATGGAGCCCGGCGACACGCTGTTCTTCGACGCAGCCGCGCGGCACGGCCCGGAAGAACTGGTGAAGGCGCCTATGACGTATCTGTCTGTGATTATTTATCCGCGGCGGAGCTAGGTCTTACTTCGCCTTACTCTTGCCCGGCATCCGGTCTTGCGACGGCGACACCTCGAAGGCGCCGCGATAGAGACGCGCGAAATGGCTGGCGCTGGCGAAACCACACTCGGCTGATATCTCCACCACCGGCATGCTGGTCTGCTGCAACAGCGCCCGCGCCTTGCCAAGACGCAGCGTCAGATAATGCTGTTCGATGGTCACGCCCAGATGCGCAGTGAACAGCCGCTCAAGCTGTCGCACGGACACGCCGGCCGCCTTCGCCAATTCATCGCGAGGCGCAGGGCTCGCGAGCCGACGCTCCATCACCGTGATCGCCGAGAGCACGGCGCGATTACTGGTGCCTAGGCGCTCACGCAATGAAATGCGCTGGCTGTCATCGCCGAGCCGCACCGCTGTCTGCAGAAACCAGTCGCTAACTTTCGCCGCCAGCGCCTGGCCGTGGTCGCGGCGGATGATCGCATGCATCATGTCGAGTGCGGCAACGCCGCCTGCGCAGGTCAGCCTTTTGCCGTCGATTTCGAACAAAGTACGCGTCGGCTCGATCTCGGGAAAGGCCTCGATGAACGCATCGAGATGTTCCCAATGGATCGTGCAGCGGACGCCATCGAGAATACCCGCTCTGGCGAGAATGAAGGGTCCACCGGACACGCCGCCGATGGCGCAGCCAGAGCGCGCGAGGCGACGCAGCCACGCCAGCGTCTTGGCATCATCGAAACCAGCGGGATTGCCACCGGCGCAAACCAGCACCGTATCGTAGCGCACGCTGTCGGCAATGGTATGATCGGACGCCACCGACAATCCGTTCGACGCCAGGATCGCGTCGGCGCCGGTCGAGATCTGCAGCCACTGATACAGTTTCTTGCCGGCCAGCACATTGGCGGCGCGCAACGGTTCGATCGCCGACGCGAAGGACATCAGCGCGAAGCCGTCGATCAGGAGAAAGCCGACGCGGTGAGGCTGGGCCATAGATTTGAAGACTCAGTTTCCGCGCCCGTTCAGATCATTGCTGCAGCGTTACGCCCACTCGCCCTTGCGGAACACCGGCACACGACGGCCGTCGGTGTGGACGCCGTCGATGTCGATCTCGCCGGAGCCGATCATCCAGTCGATATGGATGAAGCTCTTGTTGCCGCCTTGCGCCGCGATCTGCTCGGGCGTGAGATCGCCGCCATTGACGAAGCACTTCGAATAGCACTGGCCGAGCGCGATATGGCAGGCGGCGTTCTCGTCGAACAGCGTGTTGTAGAACAACAGTCCACTCGCCGAGATCGGCGACGAATGCGGCACCAGCGCCACTTCGCCGAGACGGCGCGAGCCCTCGTCTGTGTCGAGCACCTTGTTCAGCACTTCCTCGCCGCGCGAGGCCTTGGCCTCGACGATCTTGCCGTCCTCGAAGCGTACCGCAATGTCGTCGATCAGCGTGCCTTGATAGGATAGCGGCTTGGTTGATCGGACATGGCCGTTGACACGCGCGGCATGCGGCGTGGTGAAGACTTCCTCGGTCGGGATATTGGCGTTGCAGACGATGCCGTTCTTGGCCGTCGATGCGCCGCCTTCCCATTCATGGCCATCGGCGAGGCCCACCACGAGATCGGTACCTGGCCCGGTGAAATGCAGCGCACGAAAACGCTGGCCGTTCAGCCATTCGGTGCGGCTGCGCAGCGCGGCATTGTGCTTGGCCCAGGCGGCGATGGGATCGGCATTGTCGACGCGCGACGCCGCGAAGATCGCATCCGCAAGCTTTTGCACGGCAACGTCGTCCTCGTCGCCGGGAAACACCTGCTTGGCCCATGAGAGCGTCGGATAAGCGATGATATTCCAGTTGATGTCGAAGCCGGCGATCTTCTGCAGCGCTGGCTGATAGGCGATGGAGTTCGCCTTGCTGGCGCGCGAGACCTTGGCCGGATCTTCGTTGGACAACAGCATCGGATTGTCGCCGACGATGGCGAGGCGCGCGGTGTTGTTGCCGAGCGCCTTGGCCATGCCCTCATAGAGCCAGCCGGCGGCGCGATCGAACGACACATCGTGGCCGTAGCGATAGCGCGCCAGCGTCATCTCTTCATCGGAGAAGAACGGCGTCACCAGGCCTGCGCCGGCCTTGTAGGCATGTTCAGCGATCTTGCGCACCAGCGGCAGCGCCGCGGCGGGGCCGGTCAGCAACAGATCCTGCCCCGGCGCCAGTTGCAGCCCGACTTTCACGGCGACTTCGGCCAGACGGTCGAGCTTCACGGGATCGATAGGGGTGGACAAATTGCGCTGGTGAACGGTCATGCAGAGGCCCTGACTGATGTGGAAGTGGCTGGACCCGAATGTAGGCGCAGATGCGCCTTGCCGCCAGACGATCCGCTGCAGGCCTGCCGGACGCTTAGGCCGGCTCGGGCTGCGGGACGAGAGCCCGGTAATGGGCCAGTGCGTAAAGCCTGATCGCTGAGGACAGGTTGTTTTGCTGTCGGTTCTTGTCGATCTCGCCGACGAGCTGCGACATCGTGATCCGGCGCATGCCGGCGATCTCTTTCAGCGCCGTCCAGAATGCCTCTTCGAGGCTGACGCTCGTCTTGTGACCGGCGACGACGATCGATCGCTTTACGACGGGTGATTTCACCGCGCCTTCTCCATTTCCACCCAGTGATCGGTTTCTTTTCAGCCAGCTTATACGGATTGGAAACTGCGGCAACAGATCAGATCATCCGACCTTAGACGAGTACTCGCGCACAACCGCATGATCACGACACAACCTCTACGGAACGATCGATACCTTGCCTTCGCGGCGCGCATTGAGCAGAAGCAACGTAGCGCATAACTTCGGATTCGAATTTCCTGACTGACTCGACGGATTCCACGACGCTCGCACTTCCGGACGCCCGACACGTCGCCGATCAGATCGATCGCTGGACGCGCGAGCACGCCGCTTTTGCACTGCTCATCGAACAGGCTGACGATACAAGCGCGGCGCTGCGGCAGTTTGCATCGATCAGCCGCAATCATGGTCAGAACGATACGGCTATCGATGCGCTTCGTGCTGCACTAGCACTGACGCCGACGGATGTTGCTGCGTGGCGCGCGCTTGCGTCGGACTACCAGTTGAGCGGGCGCGACGAACTGGCTATGGCATGTGCGCGACAGGCGCTCGCCATCGATCCGGACCACGCGACGACATGGCTGCAATATGCAAGCCTCGCCTACCGGCTGCAGCGTATCGATGATGCCGAAGCGGCCTATCTGCGCGCTCTGTCCCGCGATGCTTCGCTTGGCGACGCTCATCTCGGCCTGGGCGTGCTGTATCTCAGCTCCCGCCGTCCCGAGCAGGCGATTATGCATCTGCAACACGCACTATCCTGGGGCGGCATCGATGCGGTCACGCATCTTTGCCTCGGACAGGCCTTCTATATGGCCGGCCGCTTCGGCAAGAGCGCCGATGCCTTGGCAATCGCAAACGGCTTTGTGCCGCTGGAAGGCGTGACACTGCGTCTCTACGCCCGCGCGCGTACCTTTGCCTCGATGCTGGACGGCGATGTTCACGGCGCCATCGCCCGCTACCCGACGCTTGCGGGACAAGAGATCGAACCACTGGACGAGGTCTTGCGCACCGCATTCGCGCTGTTCAGCGCCTATGGCATGCACGAAGCCGCTGCCACGGTCGGACGTCTGCGACTGGAAGGCCAGCCGGACGATCCTGTGCAGCGCTACTTGCTGGATGCCGTCGGTGGACAGACGCATGACCGCGCACCGGCAGCCTATGTCGAGGCGCACTTCGATGAATTCGCCGAAGGATTCGATGGCAAGCTTGTGGACGTTCTCGGCTACAAGGTGCCGCAGCAACTCGCCGACATGGTTGCATCCTGCCGACCGACACTTGCGACCATCCTCGATCTCGGCTGCGGAACGGGACTGGCTGCAGAGCCGCTCGGCCGATTCGGCGCACGGCTGACCGGCATCGACCTGTCGGAAAAAATGATCGCCGTCGCAGCCCGGCGGAACGCCTACGACGACCTCGTCAAAGCCGATGTCATGAGCTATCTCGCGGACAGCCCGCGCAGCTTCGATCTCGTCTTCGCTGCCGATCTTCTGATCTATCTCGGCCGGCTCGACGAACTCATCGGCCTGATTGCACGCACGCTCCCTGCAGGCGGCCTCTTCGCAGCGAGCATCGAGCGCGCGGATCACGGCGACTTCACGTTGCTCTCGTCTGGCCGGTTCGCCCATAGCGAGACATATTTCGAGGCCTGCGCCGGGAGGGACTTCGAGGTCGTGCACAAGGAAAATTCCGAGCTGCGCCTCGAAGCCGGGCGCCCTGCCCTCGGTACGCTTTACGTGCTGCGTCGCCGTCGCCGGCTGAGCAATGAGAACGGCTAGCTCACCACCGCAACAATCCACCAATAAATTGACGAGATATTCGCCAAGCGCGCGTCGGCCGTCGAACCTGTGGTCTGCACAGATCGGGAGCCATCTCGAACCTGAAGCGCGCCGCACAAGATTTAATCATCTGCCTATGAAATCAGTAATGCCGCTCGTTTTAACGGCATGATTGATCTGCGACAGCGGAGCTCATTTAGAAATAGTCGAAAAATCAGAATGTTAGACGTCAGACATATTGGCACGCCGCTTGCTAATAATATTTGCGTCAATGATGACCGCCGTCCGCCGGATGCTGAAACCGCTGTTGGTTTCAAGCGCAGGGACACAGCTCGCTTCCTGATTGTCAGGTGCGGAGCGGTCATCGTGACTCCATCCCTACCGGGTTTGGTGAGCGAGTCCCTGTTTCCGATCGTCAGCGGTCCAAACAGGTTTGCACATGCTCGATCAACCGAACGCAAAGAAGCAGAAGCTCGTCATCCTCGGCAACGGCATGGCCGCCGGCCGCGTCATGGACGAACTCTTCGCGCGCGCTCCAAACCGCTACGACGTTGTGGTGTTTGGCGCGGAGCCGCGCGTTAATTATGACCGCATCATGCTGTCGCCGGTGCTCTCCGGCGAGAAGGCATACGACGACATTCTGATCCACACCGATGAGTGGTACGCGACCAACAAGGTTGATCTCAGGCGCGGCGAACTCGTCGTCGCGATCGATCGCATTGCGAAAACCGTCACCACGCAGTCCGGCGCGGTCGAAGCTTATGACACGCTGATTATCGCAACCGGCTCCAAGCCGATCCTCATTCCGGTACCCGGCGCGGAATTGCCCGGCGTCGTCACCTATCGCGATCTCGACGACGTTAACTTGATGCTCGATGCAGCCGGCAAAGGCGGCCACGCTGTCGTCATCGGCGGCGGCTTGCTCGGCCTCGAGGCCGCAGCCGGCCTCGCCATGCGCGGCATGACAACGACCATCGTCCATCTGATGCCAACACTGATGGAGCGCCAACTCGATCCCAACGCCGCTTATCTGTTGCAAAAGGCGATCGAGGCGCGCGGCATCGAGGTGCTGACCGGAGCCAACACAGCAGCCATCCTCGGTGACACATGCGTCGATTCAGTCCGGCTCGACGATGGTCGGACCCTGCCGGCCGATCTCGTCGTGATGGCGGTCGGCATTCGCCCTAACACCGTGCTCGCCAAGCTCGCCGACCTCGCCATCAAGCGCGGCATCGTCGTGGACGATCACCTACGGACCAGCGACGACAACATCTATGCGGTCGGCGAGTGCGTCGAGCATCGCGGCCAGTGCTACGGCCTTGTCGCGCCCCTGTATGACATGGCGAAGACACTCGCGGCGACGCTCGCCGGCGAGACCGTGGACGGCTATGTCGGTTCGACCACCTCGACCAAGCTGAAAGTCACCGGCGTAGATCTGTTCTCGGCCGGCGATTTCGCCGAAGGCGACGTCAAGGATGAGATCGTGCTTCGCGATCCTGCCCGCGGCATCTACAAGCGTGTCGTCTTGCGCGACGACCGCATCATCGGCGCGGTACTCTATGGCGATACGGCCGACGGCTCGTGGTATTTCGACCTCCTCAAAAAGAACGTCGATATCGGCGCCATGCGCAACGCGCTGATCCTCGGCCAGGCCTATCAGGGTGGCGTTGCACTCGATCCGGTCGCTGCTGTCGCAGCGCTGTCCGACGATGCCGAAATCTGCGGCTGCAACGGCGTCTGCAAGGGCGCGATCACGCAGGCGATCACCGCCAACGGCCTCACTACCCTCGACGACGTGCGCGCCCGCACCAAGGCATCGGCCTCCTGCGGCCAGTGCACGGCGAAGGTGGAATCGCTGCTCGCAGCCACACTCGGCGACAACTACTCCGCCGCCGGCCGCAAGCCGATGTGCAAATGCACAGACCTCACCCATAGCGAAGTCCGCGGCTTCATTCTCTCGAAGGAGTTGAAGTCCGTACCCGCCGTAATGCAGGAACTGGCATGGAAAACCTCGTGCGGCTGTCCATCCTGCCGCCCGGCGCTGAACTATTACCTGCTCTGCGCATGGCCCGGCGAATATGCCGACGATGCACAGTCGCGCTACATCAACGAGCGCGTCCACGCCAACATCCAGAAGGACGGCACCTTCTCCGTTGTGCCGCGCATGTGGGGCGGCCTGACCACCCCTGACGAATTGCGCGCCATCGCCGACGTCGCCGATCGCTTCAAGATTCCGACGGTGAAAGTCACCGGCGGCCAACGCATCGATCTGCTGGGCGTGCGCAAGGAAGACCTGCCCGCGGTGTGGGCGCAGCTCAACAGTGCCGGCCTCGTCTCCGGCGCGGCCTACGCCAAGGGCCTGCGCACGGTGAAGACCTGCGTCGGCTCCGAATGGTGCCGCTTCGGCACGCAGGATTCGACCGGCCTCGGCGTCAAGCTCGAGCGCTTTATGTGCGGCTCATGGGCGCCTGCGAAGGTGAAGCTTGGCGTTTCCGGCTGCCCGCGCAACTGCGCGGAATCCACGGTGAAGGACATCGGCGTGATCTGCGTCGAATCCGGCTACGACATCCACATCGCCGGTGCGGCAGGCCTGCATGTCCGCCAGACCGATCTGCTTGGCCATGTCGATACGGAGGACGAGGCGATCGAATACATCGCCGCCTTCATGCAGATGTACCGCGAGGAAGCGGGCTATCTCGAACGCGTCTGGAAGTGGGTCGAAAATGCCGGCCTCGACAAGGTACGCGCGGCGATCATGGATGATGCCGACAACCGTCGCGCGCTGCTGGCGCGCTTCGAGAAATCACAGCGCGCGGTCCGCAAGGATCCCTGGGCCGAACGCGCCGCCGGCCGCGAACAGCATGAATTTACGCCGCTCACAACACTCAATTCGATTATAGCCGTCCCGGCAGAATGAACATGACAATGGTCCCATCCAACGACTTCTGGTTCGACGTCGGCCCACTGCGCGCGATTCCGCAACGCGGCGCGCGCACGGTGAAGACTCCACGGCGCGAGATCGCGGTATTCCGCACCGCCAGCGACGAGGTGTTCGCGCTGGAAAATCGCTGCCCGCACAAGGGTGGTCCGCTTAGCGAAGGCATCGTGCACGGTCGCAAGGTCGCCTGCCCGCTGCACAACTGGATCATCAACCTCGATGATGGCGAAGCCTCGGGCGCTGACAAAGGCTGCGCGCGCAGCTTCCCGGTCAAGCTCGAGAACGGCCGCATCTATCTCAATATGAGCATCGCCGCCGCCCCATAAACGCGCGGCGCGTCACATCATCTCATTCCCAAAGGAAGTTTTCAGACAATGGCCTATCTCGTCCCTTCAGAATTCGTGACCAAGATGGTGGATGCCGGCGAATCCAAGATCTTCATGTCCACACGCGACACCATCATCCGTGCCTTCATGGCCGGCGCTATCCTGGCACTCGCCGCGGTGTTCGCCGTCACCGTCACGGTGCAAACAGGCTATCCGATTATCGGCGCAATCCTCTTCCCGGTCGGCTTCTGCATGCTCTATCTGCTCGGCTTCGACCTGCTCACCGGCGTCTTCGTGCTGACGCCTCTGGCGTTGCTTGACAAGCGCCCTGGCGTCACCGTCGGCGGCGTGCTGCGCAATTGGGGGCTCGTCTTCATCGGCAATTTCATGGGCGCGATCATCGTCGCCATCATGATGTCAATCGTGTTTACCTTCGGCTTCTCGACACCGCCGGACAAAGTGGGTCAGGTGATCGGCCATATCGGCGAAGGCCGCACGCTTGGCTATGCGCAGTATGGCGCAGCCGGCATGCTGACGCTGTTCATCCGCGGCATGCTCTGCAACTGGATGGTCTCAACCGGCGTGGTCGGCGCGATGATCTCAACGACCGTCAGCGGCAAGGTCATCGCGATGTGGATGCCGGTCATGGTGTTCTTCGCGATGACGTTCGAGCATTCGATCGTCAACATGTTCCTGTTCCCCGCCGGCCTGATGCTCGGCGGCAAGTTCACGATCATGGATTACATCATCTGGAACGAGATTCCGACCGTGCTTGGCAACCTCATCGGCGGCCTGACCTTTACCGGCCTGACGCTGTATGCCACACACATCAAGACAGGCCCGAAACGCACTGCTAGTCTCGCCCGCTAAGCTGATCCGCAATCCTCGCAACACGACGCCTCGGCTTCTCCAGCTGGGGCGTCCTCTTGGTGCGTGACCCATGCCGCGTGAACTGACAATCTCGGTCGGCCAATATTCGGACAAGGGCCGCAAGGACACCAATCAGGATTTCCACGGCGCCCTGATTCCGATCGAACCGCTACTGAGTATCAAGGGCATTGCCGTCGTCATCGCCGACGGCATCAGCAGCAGCGCGGTCAGCGGCGAAGCCAGCGAATCTGCGGTCAAATCGTTTCTCACCGACTATTACTGCACATCCGAATCCTGGTCGGTGAAGACATCAGCGCAACGCGTCATCGCGGCGACCAATTCGTGGCTACAATCCCAGACCCAGCGTGGCCGCTACCATTACGACAAGGATCGCGGCTATGTCTGCACCCTGAGTGCAATGGTGATACGCGCACGCGCAGCGCACATCTTTCATATCGGCGATTCCCGCATCTATCGCGTATCGGACCGCGCACTCGAGCAACTCACCACCGACCATCGCGTCATAACCTCATCCGAGCAGAGTTACCTCGCCCGCGCGCTTGGCGTGAACCCGCAAATCGAGATCGACTATCAGGCGCTGCAAATCGACAATGGCGACGTCTTCATCCTCGCCACCGATGGCGTCTATGATTTCGTCGGGGCGCGCTTCATCACTTCAGCGATCGCCGATCACTCCGACGATCTCGACGCCGCCGCAAAGTTGATCGTCGATGAGGCCTATGCGCAGAACAGCCCGGACAACCTCACCGTGCAGATCGTGCGAATCGATGCGGTGCCGGATGGCGAGGCCAGCGACATTCTGATGTCGCAATTGCCGCTACCGCCGCTGCTTGAAGCCCGCATGGCGTTCGACGGCTACAGGATCATACGCGAACTGCACGGCAGCAGCCGTAGCCATATCTATCTCGCGGTCGACGTCGAAAGCGACGAACAGGTTGCCATCAAGATTCCGTCGATCGATCTGCGCGACGACCCCGTCTATCTCAAGCGGTTCATGATCGAGGAATGGGTGGCGCGGCGCATCGACAGCGCGCATGTGCTGAAGCCATGCCGGCAGTCGCGCAAGCGCAACTACCTCTACATCGTCGCCGAATTCATCGAAGGTCAGACGCTGAAGCAGTGGATGCTCGACAATCCGAAACCGGATCTGGAAACCGTGCGTGGCATCACCGAACAGGTCGCGCGCGGCTTGCAGGCGTTTCATCGGATGGAGATGATCCATCAGGACATCCGGCCAGACAACATCATGATCGACAAGACGGGTACGGTGAAGATCATCGATTTCGGCTCTACCCGTGTCAACGGCGTTGTAGAAGCTGATTCACCCGGCAAACACAGCGACATTCTCGGCACGCCGCAATACACCGCACCCGAGCTGTTTCTCGGCAAGCGCGCCACGTCGAGTTCCGACCTCTATGCGCTTGGAATCCTGACCTATCAGATGCTGTCCGGAAAGCTGCCTTACGGAGCGGAGGTCGCGAAGGCGACGACGCCCGCACAGCACCGCAAGCTGCGCTATCGATCTCTGCTCAACGATGCCAGCGATATCCCGGAATGGATCGACGGCGTGTTGCGCAAGGCCGTGCACCCCGACCCGGCGAAGCGCTACGACGAACTCTCCGAATATGTTTACGACCTGCGCAACCCGAAGGCGGAGTTTCTCAATCCGCCGACTATGCCGCTGCTGGAGCGCAATCCGAACATGGTGTGGAAGGGCCTGTCGTTGCTGCTCGCCATAGCTGTCGTTGTGTTGCTGGCGAGGCGCTAATGGCATCGCGAGCGCCGTCCTTCTATCGCCCGCCTCGCCGACCACTTCCCATCCGGCGCAGAGCTCCAGGATCGAACGCAGACCGGATCGGACGACGTCGTGGTCGTCGGCGATCAGAATGCGAACCGCTGGCAGGCCGTTGAGCAAGCCGACCTCCGATTAAGGCCGCGAGGTACGGGAGATTAACGAGATCCAGGTGTTCCCCGTATTCGTGCAAACCCTAAAAATGAGGCCGCCCCCCAAACGCCGACCGCATCATTAAGCAGCGGGAAGGACTGCGGTTGCCGAGGACAACGGAATGGGCACGAAGACCACCGTGCCCTTGCCCGATGAGCGGATTTTCAGGCAGCCGCCGAACTGATACGCGCGAGCCCGCATTCCGGAGATACCGACACACTTACCAAGTTTAGTTGCGGGGAGCGCAACCACCGACACCGACATTCCGATCACATCGCGATCTGACGGGGAATAATCCTCGCGTCCCGAATGCAGAGTACCTTCGTCAAACTATTGATACTGCTGGCTTAACAGAGACTACGCAGATGAATTTCAAGCGATAGCCGCGACCTGCATGAGGTTTTGTCGACCGTTAAATTAGTCAAATAATATGACTAGTCGTCCGTGACGCGGCATGCCATGTTTCGATACCGCCAAGGGCTCGCAGAAGCGCTACGGCGATAACAACGGGAGAGACCGCTCATGCGCAAGTCGATCACGACCTTGCTTGCCGCTACTGCCATGGCAGGCTTTGCTTTCCACGCCTCAGCTGCCCAACTGACCATCGGCTTCTCGCAGATCGGCTCGGAGTCCGGGTGGCGGGCCGCTGAGACCACCGTTTCGAAGTCCGAAGCCAAGAAACGGAACGTCAATTTCAAGATCGCCGACGCCCAGCAGAAGCAGGAAAACCAGATCAAGGCGATCCGCTCATTCATCGCGCAGAAGGTCGATGCAATCTTCCTGGCACCGGTGGTATCGACCGGCTGGGATTCGGTGTTGAAGGAAGCCAAGGACGCCAAGATCCCGGTGGTGCTGCTCGATCGCGACATCGATCCGTCGGGCAAGGAGCTGTATCTCACCGCCGTCACCTCGGACAGCGTGCATGAGGGCAAGGTCGCCGGCGACTGGCTGGCCAAAACCGTCGGCAACAAGGCCTGCAACATCGTCGAGCTGCAGGGCACCGTCGGCGCCAGCGTCGCCGCCAACCGCAAGAAGGGTTTCGATACCGCCGTCGCCAAACATGCCAACCTCAAGGTGGTCCGCAGCCAGACCGGCGACTTCACCCGCGCCAAGGGCAAGGAAGTGATGGAGAGCTTCATCAAGGCTGAGGGTGGTGGCAAGACCATATGCGCAGTCTATGCGCATAACGACGACATGATGGTCGGTGCAATCCAGGCAATGAAGGAAGCCGGGTTGAAGCCGGGCAAGGATATCCTCACCGTCTCGATCGATGCGGTGCCGGATATCTTCAAGGCGATGGCTGCCGGTGAAGCCAATGCCACGGTTGAATTAACCCCGGACATGGCGGGACCCGCCTTCGACGCGATCATAGCGTTCAAGGACAAGGGCACCACGCCGCCTAAATGGATCCAGACCGAGTCGAAGCTCTACACCGCGGCCGACAACCCGCAGAAGATTTACGACAGCAAGAAAGGCCTCGGCTACTGAGGCCGACCGCTGAAACACGGTGCCGGCGGCGACAGCGCCCCGGCCGCCATTTCGTCCCACGTCGATGGGTCGCAGGCCTGGCGTGAGGCCAAGCCTGCGAGAGTGCCAGATTCATGCCGATTGCTGATGCCGTGCCTCCCTCCTCTCTGCTCGAAGTCCGCGGACTCACCAAGAGCTATGCCGGTGTCTGCGTGCTCGACTGCGTCGATTTCACGCTGCGCGGCGGCGAGATCCACGCCCTGCTCGGCGAAAACGGCGCCGGAAAATCGACGCTGATCAAGCTGGTGACCGGCGTGGTGTCGCGGGACGCCGGAAGCGTACGACTCGATGGGGTGGAGATCGCGCCGCGCTCGGCAGACGACGCGCAGCGCGCCGGCATTGCCACCGTCTATCAGGAGGTCAATCTGCTGCCCAATCTGTCGGTGGCGCAGAACCTGTTTCTTGGCCGCCAGCCGACTCGTTTCGGACTGGTGCGCGACGGCGAGATGCGCCGCCGCGCCGCACTGCTGCTGAAGGAATTCGGCCTGTCGATCGATGTCGGCGCGCCGCTCGGCGACTATTCCGTCGCGGTCCAGCAGATCACCGCGATCGCCCGCGCGGTCGACATGTCGGCGCGGGTTCTGATCCTCGACGAACCGACCGCCAGCCTCGATCGGCATGAGGTAGAGATCCTTTTCGACGTGATGCGAAAACTCGCTGCCCGCGGCATCGGCGTTGTGTTCGTCACCCATTTCCTTGATCAGGTCTATGAGATCTGCGATCGCATTACCGTGCTACGCAACGGCCGGCTCGTCGGCGAGCGCGAGACCACCGCGCTGCTGCGCATGGACCTCGTGCACATGATGCTCGGCCGCGAACTGAGCGACGCCACCGCCGAACCCACCCGCGACGGCGTCGGCTCGGGAGGAGCGCCCTATGCCCGCTTCAAGCAGTTCGGCAAGGCAGGTTATCTCGCACCATTCGATCTCGAGCTTCGGAGTGGAGAAGTGGTCGGCCTAGCCGGTCTGCTCGGCTCCGGACGTACCGAGACAGCGCGTCTGGTGTTCGGCGTCGAGCGTGCCGACGCGGGTTCGGTGAGCATCGACGGACGTGCCGTGCGTCTGCATTCGCCGCAGGATGCCGTCAGCTTTGGCTTCGGCTATTGTCCAGAGGAGCGCAAGACCGAGGGCATCGTCGCCGAGCTGACCGTGCGCGAGAACATCATATTGGCGCTGCAGGCCCGCCGCGGTCTGCTGAAGCCGCTGTCGCGCCGCGAGCAGGACGCGATCGCCTGGCACTTCATCAAGCTGCTCGACATCCGGCCGGCTGATCCAGAGCGCCCGATCGGACTGCTGTCCGGCGGCAACCAGCAGAAGGCGCTGCTCGCCCGATGGCTGGCGATTGAACCTCGGCTGCTAATCCTTGACGAGCCGACCCGCGGCATCGATGTCGGCGCCCATGCCGAAATAATCCGGCTGATCCGCCGGCTGTGCAGCGAGGGACTGGCCCTGCTCGTCATCTCGTCCGAACTGGAGGAAATCGTTACCTATGCCGATCGGGTGATCGTGCTGCGCGAGCGCGTCCATGTCGAAGCGCTTGCCCACGATGCGATCAACGTGTCGTCGATTCTCGCGGCCATTGCCGCCGACGAACCGCGCGCAGCATGAAGGGTGTATCCCACATGGCGCTTCGTCTGCCGCGATCCGGTCTGCCACAAATCATCGCATTTTTCGCGATCTTGGCGATTAACTGGACGGTGTCGCCGCAGTTCTTTGATATCAGACTGCAGGATGGCAGGCTGTTCGGCAGCCTGATCGACGTCTTCAATCGCGGCGCGCCGGTGGCGCTGTTGTCGCTCGGTATGGTGCTGGTGATCGCGACCCGCGGCATCGACCTGTCGGTCGGAGCCGTGATTGCAATCTCCGGCGCGATCGCGGCCAGCCTCGCCGACAGCCAGCCACTGCCCGTGGTTCTGGCCGCAGCACTTGGCACCGGACTGCTGTGCGGCTTGTGGAACGGGTTTCTCGTCGCCGTGCTCGGCATCCAGCCAATCGTCGCGACCCTAATCCTGATGGTCGCCGGCCGTGGCATCGCGCAGTTGATCACCGAGGGCCGGATCGTGACCTTCACCTCACCGGATCTGGTCTGGTTCGGCGGCGGCTCGGTGCTCGGCATTCCCGCACCGATCGCGATCACGCTTGGCATGTTGCTGCTGACCCTCGCACTGGTGCGCGGCACCGCGCTCGGCCTGATGATCGAGGCGACCGGCGGCAATGCCCGCGCCAGCGCGTTGGCCGGCGTCGGCACCCGTGCCATGACCATGGCGGTCTATGTCTGGTGTAGCCTGTGCGCCTCGCTTGCCGGCATCATCGCCGCCGCCGACATCCTCGGCGCCGATGCCAATAATGCCGGGCTATGGCTCGAACTCGACGCCATTCTGGCCGTCGTGATCGGCGGAACCTCGCTGTTCGGCGGCCGCTTCAGCCTGGTCTATGCCGTACTCGGTGCGCTGATCATCCAGGCGATGAACACCGGCATCCTGCTGTCGGGCTTCCGGCCGGAATTCAACCTGGTGGTCAAGGCCGTGGTTGTGCTGGTCGTGCTGCTACTGCAGTCACCGCGCTTCGCCGGTCTCGGCACGGCGCTTTCGAAGGCATGGAAATGAACCGGCTGTTCCCCGTCCTCGTCACGACAGCCGTATTCGTTGCCGGCTTCATCGTCTGTTCGGTGCAATTCCCGAATTTCGCCTCGACCCGGGTGGTGGCCGATCTTCTCACCGACAACGCCTTTCTCGGCATCGTCGCCACCGGGATGACGTTCGTAATCATCTCTGGCGGAATTGACCTGTCGGTCGGTGCGGTCATCGGCTTCACCACGGTCTTTCTTGCCATTGCGATTGAGCGCATGGGCCTGTCGCCCTGGCTCGCCTTCGCACTCGTCCTTGTCATCTGTGCGTTGTTCGGGGCTGCGATGGGCGCGATCATCCAGTTGTTCGACCTGCCGCCGTTCATTGTCACGTTGGCCGGGATGTTCCTGGCGCGCGGCACCAGCTTTCTGATGTCGACGGAGTCGATCCCTATCACGGCGCCGCTTTACACTGGGCTGTCCGACTATGCGATCAAGTTGCCCGGTGACGGCCAGCTCACGGTGGTGGCGATGATCATGTTGGCGGTATTCGTCGCTGGCATCGTGCTGCTGC
This sequence comes from Tardiphaga sp. 813_E8_N1_3, assembly GCF_051811025.1. Lineage (NCBI taxonomy): Bacteria > Pseudomonadati > Pseudomonadota > Alphaproteobacteria > Hyphomicrobiales > Nitrobacteraceae > Tardiphaga > Tardiphaga sp. 813_E8_N1_3. Next base: position 411,444 of record NZ_JBPWQE010000001.1, on the reverse strand, counting down.
ATTTCACCCGGTTCGGAGCCAACGTCTACGCGCTCGGCGGCAGCCGCGTCTCGACGGCGCTGATGGGCATTCGCGTCGGCAGGATGACCGTGTACATCTATATGCTGTCCAGCGCGCTCGCTGGGCTCTCGGGCATCGTGTTCTCGTTCTACACCTCCGCCGGCTATTCACTGTCCGCGGTCGGCGTCGAACTCGACAGCATTGCTGCGGTGGTGATCGGCGGCACGCTGCTGACCGGCGGCTATGGCTATGTGTTCGGCACCTTTGTCGGCGTGCTGATCCAGGGGCTGATCCAGAGCTACATTAATTTCGATGGTACGCTGTCGAGCTGGTGGACCAAGATCGCGACCGGCATCCTGCTGTTCGCCTTCATCGTGCTGCAGCAGGCCATGGTCGGTTTCGCCAAACGATCCGGCCGACGCCCGGCAGGAGTGACAGCATCGTGAGCGCGCAACTGGTCAGCATCCCAACGCGGCGGGCGCATTCCAACCATGCGGAGATCGCGCGCAATATTGGCATCGACATCATTTCCGGCCGCTATGCCGAAGGTGCCAAGCTGCCGGGTGACACTGAGCTGATCCTGCAATTCGGTGTCTCGCGTCCGGTGCTGCGCGAAAGCGTCAAGACGCTGGTGGCGAAAGGCCTGCTCAGCACCAAGGCGCGGGTCGGCACTGTGGTGCGCGAGCGTGCCGCCTGGAACATGTTCGACATTGACGTACTGGCCTGGCACCTCGACGCCGGCATCAACAAGCGCTTCTTGCGCGATCTCGCCGACATCCGGCTGGCGGTCGAACCCAGCGCAGCGCGGCTCGCCGCCGAGCGACGCTCCGATTCCGACATCGCGGAACTTCGCCGCAGCATGGCATTGATGCATGCCGCACCGTCCGACTCGGCCAGCTTCGCCGATGCCGACCTCAGCCTGCACATCACCATCGCAAATGCCTCGGGCAATCCGTTCATGCGTTCGATCGGCTGGGTGATCGAGGCGGCACTGCGCGCATCGTTTCTGCTCAGCGCACCGGTCGAGGAGTCGGAACGCGACATCGTACTGGCATCGCACCAGCAGATCGTCGACGCCATCGAACAGCGGAACGCGGACGAGGCGGCGCAACTGATGACCAAGGTGATCCTGAACGGGCTGCGCCGCCATGGCGCTGCTGGCTAAACATGCAGGGCGAAGGACCATGCCGATGATGCCGATCCGGATTGCCATTGTCGGCCTCGGCAAGATCGCGCGTGATCAGCACGTTCCGGCTATTGCCGCAACGCCCGGCATCGAACTGGCTGCGGTCGCCAGCCGCAATGCCACGCTGGACGGCGTCGCGCATTTCGCCTCGCTCGACGAGCTGCTGGCGCGGGCACCTGATATCGACGCCATCGCGCTGTGCACGCCGCCACAGGTCCGTCGCGCCCAGGCAGCCGCGGCGCTGGCGGCGGGCAAGCATGTGCTGCTGGAAAAGCCGCCGGGCGCCACGGTGAGCGAGATTGCGCCGCTGCTGGCTGCGGCGCAGGACTCCGGCAAGACACTGTTCTCCAGTTGGCATTCGCGCTTCGCCCCAGCCGTCGAACCGGCGCGCGCCTTCCTGGCCAACCGTCACATCCGCTCGGTGGCAATCACTTGGAAAGAGGACGTCCGGATCTGGCATCCCGGCCAGCGCTGGATTTTCGAGGCCGGCGGTCTCGGCGTGTTCGATCCCGGCATCAATGCGCTGTCGATTCTCACCCGGATTCTGCCGCAGCCTTTTTTCCTGACGAAGGCCGAACTCTCGTTCCCGTCGAACTGTGCTGCACCGATCGCCGCCGATCTCGACTTCACCGACCACGGCGGTACGCCGATCCGCGCCGAATTCAACTTCCTGCAGACAGGTCCGCAGACCTGGGAGATCCGGGTCGAAACCGATGACGGCTGGCTGACGCTGTCCGCCGGCGGTGCGAGGCTGAGCTATGCCGGCGTAGCATTGGTCGATGAGACGCAGGCCGAATATCCGGCGCTCTACCAACATTTTGTCGACCTGATCCATCGCGGCGTCTGCGATGTCGATCTGGCGCCGCTGGTGCACGTTGCGGATGCTTTCATGCTGGGCCGGCGTCTCACCGTTGGGGCTTTCGAGGAGTGATGATGACTGCAGCCCTCACGCGCGAGATGTTCGGACGATTGGCCGATGGCCAAGATGTCGAGCGCGTCACGCTGCGCACGGCCGATGGCTTCGAAGCGCGCATCCTCACTTATGGGGCGACCCTGCAGGCCTTGCTGGTGCCGGACCGTGATGGAAACATCGACGACATCGTGCTGGGCTTCGACGACCTCGCGGGCTATACCGTGCCGCGGCGCTATTTCGGTATGACTGTCGGCCGCTACGCTAACCGCATCGCGCAAGCCAGCTTCGAACTTGCCGGCACGCGGTTCACGCTCGCCGCCAATGACGGCGTCAATGCGCTGCATGGCGGCGTCGAGGGCTTCAGCCGCAAGCTTTGGACCGTCGTCGGCACTGAAGACGGCCCGGCGCCCTCGGTCACGCTGGCCTGTCGAAGCCCGCATGGCGAGGAAGGCTATCCGGGGACGCTCGATGTCCGCGTCACCTATCGCATTTCAGGACCCGGCGAACTGACCATCGATGCCCTGGCGAACACCGACCGGCCGACCGTGGTCAGCCTCACCAATCACAGCTTCTTCAATCTCGACGGCATAGCGACGGGACGCGATATTCTCGGCCATCGCCTGAACATCGCTGCTGATGAGTTTCTGTCCGTCGATGAGCACACCATTCCGCTGGCCGGGCCTCCACGGAGTGTTACAAATACGCCATTCGATTTTCGTAGCGCACAGGCGATCGGTGCGCGTATCCGCGAGGCCGACGAACAATTACGCCGTGGCCGCGGCTACGATCATAATTTCTGCCTGCGGCCGGCAGCCGATATTCGGCTCGCGGCACACATCGAGTCACCACAATCCGGCCGTCGCTTGGAGCTGCATACCAATCAGCCCGGCCTGCAATTCTACTCCGGCAATTACCTCGACGGCACCGTCGCAGGAAAACACGGCCGACTGTATCGCCAGTCGGCTGCCTTGTGTCTCGAACCGCAGAACTGGCCGAATGCGCCGAACCGCCCGGATTTCCCGTCAGCCCGTATTGATCCCGGCGAGACCTATCGCAACCACACGCTCTATCGCTTTTTGACGAATTGAGAGCGGCATCATGCGCGCCCCTCGCGAGACGACAACCGAGCCCCGCATCGAGAAGGTGCCGACCACGATCCTCGGCACGACGCGCTGTCACCTTGGTGAAGGCGCAAACTACGATGCCGCGAGCAATACCGCCTGGTGGTTCGATATCCTGGAGCGCCGGCTATTCCAGGCCGATCTCGGCAGCGGAGCAATCCAGATCCATACGCTGCCCTGGATGGCGAGCGCGCTCGCCATGATCGACGATCGACGGCAGCTGCTGGCGGCGGATGATGGACTCTACGTCCGTGAGATCGCCAGCGGGGCTTTGCGCCTTCTCATCGCGGTCGAGGCTGATCAACCTGGCAACCGGTCCAACGATGCGCGGGCACATCCATCCGGGACGTTCTGGACCAGCACCATGGGATGCCGGGCGGAACAAGGCGCGGGCGCGATCTACGCGCTGCATCAGGGACAGCTATCGCGGCTATTTGCCGGCATCAGCATTCCCAACGCGATCTGCTTTTCACCGGACGGCGCCACCGGCTATTTCACCGACTCCCGCGAGAACGTGCTTTGCCGCGTCGCACTCGACTCGGTCACCGGGCTGCCGACCAGCACGCCGTCGGCGCTCCATCTGCACCGCGGCGAGGGTGATCTTGATGGCGCGGTGGTGGATGCCGAAGGGCTGATCTGGTGCGCGCGCTGGGGCGGCGGCTGTATCGATGCCTATGCGCCAGATGGCCGCCGGGTCCGAACCGTGCATGTGCCGGCACGTCAGCCAAGCTGCCCGGTGTTCGTCGGCGCCACATTCGATCGGCTGCTGGTTACGTCCGCCTCCCAAGGAATGGATCCAGCGGCGCGAGCGACCGACCCGGAACACGGCCGGACGTTTCTGCTTGATGTGGCGGCACGCGGCCGCCCGGAACCGCGCGTCAGGATCGGAACCATGTAATGCAAGGGCATGTCCGGATTCATCTCAAGCGACATGCCGCGGATGATCCGCTACGCTTCGGACAATCATGCAGGAATGCAAACACGCGCACGACGAAGCCGCAGCAAAACAATCGCGGCAGGCACGGACTGACGTTCAGGAAGCGTCCAACAGAGTGGGAGTGAAACATGAATTGGATCAAAACAACACTGTCTGTTATTGCCCTTGCAGCGATCGGCGTCGCCGCGCCGGCGCTAGCGCAAACCAAACCCACTGTCGGTGTCGCGATGCCGACCAAGGCCTCAGCACGCTGGATCGCCGACGGCGACAATATCGTGAAAGTGCTCAAGGAACGCGGCTACAATACCGATCTGCAATATGCCGAAGACGATATTCCGAACCAGCTATCGCAGATCGAGAACATGGTGACCAAGGGCGCCAAGGTATTGGTGATCGCCTCGATCGACGGCACCACATTGTCTGACGTGCTCAACCAGGCCAAGGCCAAGGGCATCACCATCATCGCCTATGACCGGCTGATCCGGGACACCCCGAATGTCGATTACTATGCGACCTTCGACAATTTCCAGGTCGGTGTGCTGCAGGCGCAGTCGATCGAGAGCGCGTTGAAGCTCAAGGACGCCAAAGGCCCGTTCAACATCGAACTGTTTGGCGGATCGCCCGACGACAACAACGCCTATTTCTTCTACGATGGCGCGATGTCGGTGCTGAAGCCATATATCGACAGCAGCAAGCTGGTCGTCGCCAGCGGCCAGACCGGCATGAACAAGGTGTCGACCTTGCGCTGGGACGGTGCCACCGCTCAAGCCCGAATGGATAACCTGCTGAGCGCCTTCTACACAAACAAGAAGCTGTCCGCGGTGCTGTCGCCCTATGACGGGTTGTCGATCGGAATCCTGTCGTCGCTCAAGGGAGTCGGCTATGGCAGTGGCGACATGCCAATGCCGATCGTCACAGGGCAGGACGCGGAAGTGCCGTCGATCAAATCGATGCTGCGCAGCGAGCAGTACTCCACCATCTTCAAGGATACCCGCGATCTCGCCAAAGTCACCGCCGACATGGTGGACTCTGCGCTGAGCGGCAAACAGGTCCAGGTCAACGATACCAAGACCTACAACAACGGCGTCAAGGTGGTGCCGTCGTTCCTGCTGAAGCCGGTGGCCGTCGACAAGAGCAACTGGGAAAGCCTGCTGCTCGACAGCGGCTACTACAAGAAGTCGCAATTCAACTGATGCGGCCGTGACCGGCGCAGGCCAAGCAAGAATTGGCATGGCCTGCGCCGGATGCCTGGGAGAATCCGGTGATGAACGCCATTCTGGAAATGCGCGGGATCAGCAAATCCTTCGCCGGGGTGAAGGCGTTGAGCGACGTCAGTTTCACGGTTGAGCCGGGCGAGATCCACGCGCTGGTCGGCGAAAACGGCGCAGGCAAATCGACCCTGATGAAGGTGCTGAGCGGCGTCTATCCCAACGGCAGTTACGAGGGCGCCATTATCTATGGCGGCGAGGAACGCCGCTTTCGCGACATCACGGATTCCGAGGCGCTGGGCATCATCATCATCCATCAGGAACTGGCGCTGATCCCGCTGCTGTCGATCGCCGAAAACATCTTCATCGCCAATCCCCCGTCCCGCTTCGGCGTGATCGACAGGGATGCGGTCGATCGGCGGTCGCGAGAGTTGCTGGCAAAGGTAGGACTGCAGGAGACGCCAGACACGTTGGTCACCAACATCGGGATCGGCAAGCAACAACTGGTGGAAATTGCCAAGGCACTGTCGAAGAAGGTTCGGCTGCTCATTCTCGACGAGCCGACCGCCAGCCTCAACGAGACCGACAGCACCGCGCTGCTCGACCTGCTGGTCGAATTCCGCGCTCAGGGCATATCGGCAATCCTGATCTCGCACAAACTGAACGAAGTGGCGCGTGTCGCAGACCGGATCACTGTGCTGCGCGATGGCCGTACCGTCGATACGCTGGACTGTCGCATTGGCCCGATTGAGGAAGATCTCATCATCCGCAAGATGGTCGATCGCGATCTCGAGCACCGCTATCCGCAGCGCGAACCAAACATCGGCGAACCTGTGTTCGCCGTGAAGGACTGGTCAGTGTACCATCCCGAGCATGCCGACCGGCAAGTCATCAAGAATGTCGATTTCCATGTCCGGCGCGGCGAGATCGTGGGCATCGCCGGGTTGATGGGCGCCGGCCGTACCGAATTCGCGATGAGCATTTTTGGCGGATCATGGGGCCGCAAGATCAGTGGCCGCGCCACTCTGCATGGCCGTGAAATCAACGTATCTACTGTCGGCAGGGCAATCGACGCCGGACTTGCCTATGTAACCGAAGACCGCAAGCATTTCGGGCTGCTGCTGGAATCCGACGTCCGCAAGAATGTGACGCTGGCTAATCTCGACGGCGTCGCCAAACACAATGTCATCGACGACGTGCAGGAATTTCGCATCGCCAGCGACTACCGCAACCGCATACGGATCCGCTGCAAGGATGTCTATCAGGAAGCCGGCAAGCTGTCCGGCGGCAACCAGCAGAAGGTGATGCTGTCGAAATGGCTGTTCACCGATCCGCAGGTGCTGATCCTCGACGAGCCGACCCGCGGCATCGATGTTGGCGCCAAATACGAAATCTATTGCATCATCAATGAACTCGCCGATGCAGGCAAAAGCGTCGTCGTGATCTCGTCGGAAATGCCCGAACTGCTCGGAATCTGCGACCGCATCTGCGTCATGAATGACGGCGCCTTCGTCGGCGAATTCGCAGGCCACGAAGCAACGCAGGAGAAAATCATGCGAGCTATCATGCGTAACGGGGGCCATCGTCCATGAGCGACAAGACCATGGCAGCGCCGGAGCCGTCGAAGCATGCCGGCTTCCTCAAGAACAATCTGCGCGAATACGGCATGCTGCTGTCACTGCTTGCCATCATGCTGTTCTTCCAGGTGGTCACCGAAGGCACGCTGCTGCGTCCGCTCAACCTCACCAACCTGGTGTTGCAGAACAGCTATATCGTGATCATGGCACTGGGCATGCTGCTGGTGATCGTCACTGGCCATATCGATCTGTCGGTTGGTTCGGTCGCAGGTTTCATCGGTGCGGTCGCAGCCGTACTGATGGTGCGTTACGGCGTGCATTTCATCCCGGCGACCATCATCTGTCTCGCGCTCGGCGGGTTGATCGGCGCGGCGCAGGGCTACTGGGTGGCCTACTTCAAGATCCCGTCCTTCATAGTCACGCTGGCGGGCATGCTGGTGTTCAAGGGGCTCGCCCTTGCTGTCCTGCAGGGCCAGTCGGTCGGCCCGTTCCCGACGACCTTCCAGAAACTATCCTCCGGCTTCATCCCGGAACTGGTGCCGGGGGCCGGCGCGCTCTATCCGACCTCGCTGCTGATTGGCACGGCGCTGGCGGCCGCGCTGGTGATGATGAACCTGAAAACCCGTGCTCGCCTGCAAAGCCATGGTGTCGAGACCGAACCGACGGGCTTTTTTGCCTTCAAGAATGCTGTGTTGTTCGCCGTGATCGTCTATTTCACCTATCTGATCGCGTCGCATCGGGGCCTGCCCAATGTTCTGGTGATCATGATCGCGTTGATTGCGATTTACGCTTTCGTCACCTCGCGCACCACGATCGGACGGCAGATCTACGCCGTCGGCGGCAACGCCAAGGCTGCCAGCTTGTCGGGCATCAAGACCGAACGGCTGACCTTCCTGACCTTCGTCAATATGGGCGTGCTGGCAGCGCTGGCTGGCCTGGTGTTCGCCGCGCGGCTGAACACGGCGACTCCGAAGGCGGGGCTGGGCTTCGAACTCGACGTGATCGCCGCCTGCTTCATCGGCGGCGCCTCAGCCTATGGCGGCGTCGGCCGGGTCGGCGGCGCGGTGATCGGCGCACTGATCATGGGCGTGATGAACAATGGCATGTCCATCCTCGGCATCGGCATCGACTATCAGCAGGTGATCAAGGGACTCGTGCTGCTCGGCGCAGTCTGCCTGGACGTTTACAATCAGAAGCGCTGACGCGAACGAAGCCGAGAGCACCGGCCGTGTCAGCCTCTACTGCGCGAAACGCTCCCGTCCGGCTCCAATTAAGAAGCTCACGCGACCGCCCCCCTGTGGCTCAGCTGCAAGCTCGACGCTGCAGTTCTAAAGCGCTTTATCGAGATCCATGCGTTGAGAAAGCTTGATAGCTTCCTCGCGCCGTTCGCTATAGCGGTCGGTCAGATAACGGGACACGCCGCGCGTCAGCAGTGTAAATTTCATGAGCTCTTCCATGACGTCCACGATGCGGTCGTAGTACGGTGAGGGTTTCATACGACCAGCTTCATCAAACTGTTCATAAGCCTTCGCCACGGAAGACTGGTTAGGAATGGTCACCATCCGCATCCATCGGCCAAGCACACGAAGCTGATTGACCGCATTGAACGACTGCGAGCCGCCGCTCACCTGCATGATCGCCAACGTCTTGCCTTGGGTGGGTCGAACTGCACCGATCGATAACGGAATCCAGTCGATCTGCGCCTTCATGATGCCGGTCATTGCACCGTGTCGCTCCGGACTGCACCAGACTTGGCCTTCCGACCATGCCGACAACTCCCGCAGCTCCGCCACCTTGGAGTGGTTGGCTGGCGCTCCGTCCGGCAATGGGAGACCCGTGGGATTGAAGATTCGGGCTTCAGCTCCAAAAGCTTCCAGGAGCCTCGCTGCTTCCTCGGTGGCAAACCGGCTGAAAGATCGTTCGCGTAGCGACCCGTAAAGCAACAGGATGCGCGGCTTATGCGCTGGCTGCTCACTTACAAGCTTCTTGAGATCTGGAAGTTTTACGCAAGCAGGATTCAGATTGGGCAAAGTGAGGTCAGTCGGCACGACCCACCTCGATCACATCTCCATCTTCCTTCACAAACCGGCCGATATGCGGGTTTGGCAGGATTTCCAGCACGGCCTCTGACGGGCGGCATAGTTTCACCCCATGAGGCGTGACCACGATGGGCCGGTTGATAAGGATAGGATGCGCCATCATGAAATCGAGCAGCTCGTCCTCGCTCCACTTAGGATCGCTTAGCCCCAACTCTGCATATGGAGTCCCCTTCTCACGGAGCAACGCGCGGGCTGGCATATTCATGGCAGCAAGCAGTTCAACCAATCGATCACGCGAAGGCGGTGTCTTCAGATACTCTACGACCTCAGGCTCTACTCCGCTCTGGCGGATCATCGCCAGGGTGTTGCGGGACGTGCCACATGCCGGGTTATGATAAATGGTCACGGTCACGGCCGCACCTCCACGTTATTTGCTTTTGATCCGGCGCCATCCTCGTACCAGCCGCGGGTTGCCTTGACGATTTTGACCACCGACAACATCACCGGCACTTCGACAAGCACGCCAACCACGGTGGCCAGCGCAGCCCCTGAGTTCAGTCCAAACAGGCTGATGGCCGCGGCCACCGCCAACTCGAAGAAATTGCTCGCGCCAATGAGAGCGGCGGGAGCGGCGACACACCAGGCAACGCCGAACTGACGGCTGAGCCAGTACGCCAACCCTGCATTGAAGTAGACCTGGATAAGGATCGGCACCGCGAGAATGGCGATAACCGTAGGCTGGGCGATGATCTGCTCACCCTGGAAACCGAACAGCAAAACCAGTGTCGCAAGCAGGGCAACCAACGACACTGAACCCAGACGCCCGACCGTGCGATCGAACGCCCCCTGCCCCGACTGCAGCAGGACTCGCCGCCATATCTGCGCAATCACCACCGGCACCACGATGTAGAGCAGGACCGAGAGCAGCAAGGTGTCCCAAGGCACCGAGATCGAAGCGACGCCAAGCAGCAAGCCCACCAGCGGCGCAAACAGGAACACCATCAGCACGTCATTGAGTGCAACCTGACTCAGCGTGTAATGCGGTTCACCCTCGACAAGATTGGACCAGACGAAAACCATGGCCGTACACGGCGCCGCGGCCAGCAGGATGAGGCCCGCGATGTAGGAGGAAGTCTGCCCTACAGGAAGCATCGGCGCGAAGAGATGCCCAATGAAGAAGGTGCCGAGCAGCGCCATGGAGAAGGGTTTGACCGCCCAGTTGATGAACAGGGTCACGCCCACGCCGCGCCAATGCTCCGCGACCTTGCCGAGCGCCCCGAAGTCGATCTTCAGCAACATCGGTATGATCATCAGCCAGATGAGCACCGCTACGGGTATGTTCACCTTCGCCACCTCGGCGCTGGCGATAACGCCAAAGACGCCCGGCATCAGATGACCCAAAGCCACGCCGACGGCGATGCACAAGGCGACCCATAGTGTCAGGTATCGTTCGAAGACACTCATGCTATGCGACCTGCGGCCGGGTGGTGCTGGCCCCCTCGCCTACACCAATGTCCTTCAGTGTCGCGCGCAAGGACATCTGGTCGATAGATGACAACGGCAGCGCCGAGAACAAAGCGATGCGGCTTTTCATGTAGCGGAAGGCAGCAACGAAGGCGGCTTCCTTCTCAAAATCAGATCCAGTCACTGCGGCGGGATCTTCGATGCCCCAGTGTGCTGTCATCGGCTGCCCCGGCCAGACCGGACACGACTCGCCAGCCGCGCTGTCGCAAACGGTAAAGACGAAATCCATCTTCGGCGCATCGACGGCGGCGTATTCCAGCCAGCTCTTGGATCGCAAACCCTCGGTCGGATAATCAAAGCTCTTGAGGACCTTCACAGCGATGGGATGGGTATCGCCTTTTGGCTGACTGCCTGCGGAGAACGCCTGAAAGCGCCCGCCGCCATCTTTTCGCAGAACGGCCTCGGCAAGCACCGATCGTGCGGAGTTGCCGGTGCAGAGGAACAGCACGTTGTAAACGCGGTCAGTCATGAGTGCCTCCATTAGGCTTTGATGCTAGCTTTAGTCTTCCGCTTGCTCGCCGCCTTTGGGGGGCAACAGGGGATCAGGCTGGCTATCAGCGGCTCACATTGCGCGGCATCGCCACCGCAACAGTCCTCGACCATGAACAAGGTCAGTGCCTGAAACGTCTTGAGGTTGGCGCGATAGATGATGGAGCGGCTTTGGCGCTCGCCTACCACGAGCCCGGCGCGCGACAAGACCGCCAGGTGGGCGGACATGGTGTTCTGCGGAATACCGGCCAAGCGAGCCAGTTCTCCAGCCGGGACGCCCTCCGGCTCGCTCTTTACTAGCAACTTGAACGTATCAAGCCGGGTGTTCTGTGCGAGGGCGGCAAATGCCAGTATTGCATTTTCTGTTTCCATACATCCAGATTTATGGATTTATAAGCCCCACGTCAAGAGGAGAGACGAGCCATTATTTCCATCAATCTAGAAATATGGTTGACTCTCCCCATTTTTGAGACCTTGATGCCGCTATGAAGCTAGATGATGCAGCCGTTCGCCTGGAAGCTCTGGGCAACCCGACCCGCCTCAAGGTCTATCGTGCGCTTGTTCGCGCCGGTGAAGCCGGGATGCCGGTCGGCCGCCTTCAGGACAAGCTGAAGGTGGCTCCGTCCACACTCTCCCATCACATCAAGACGCTCGTAACGGCCGGGCTCATCAGTCAGATCCGGGAATCCACTACGCTTGTCTGCCACGCGAACTATGACGTCATGCAAGGACTCGTGGATTTCCTTGTCGCCGAATGCTGCGCTGATGCAGAGGAATGCGCCCCGGCCAAGAGCTCCGCGGCATGATTTTTTCCGGTGTTTATTTCTATAATTCTAGCAGAAAGGGATAATGATATGGGCAGCGCCGAGACAGTTGCTATTATCGGAGCAGGTCCAGTCGGCCTTGCTGCTGCAGCCCATATTTTGGAACGAGGCATGACGCCGATTGTGCTGGAGGCAGGCCCTGAAGTCGGCCATGCAGTCCGGCAATGGGGGCATGTACAGTTGTTCTCTCCTTGGGAGTACAACGTCGACCCAGCCGCCAAGCGTCTGCTTGAGCCCACGGGATGGAATTCCCCAGCGCCCGGAGACTATCCGACAGGCTCTCAACTGGTCGAACAGTATCTGGTGCCTTTAGCTAGCAGGACGAAACTGCAGCAACACATTCTCACATCAAGCAGGGTCACAGACATCAGCCGCCAAGGCTTTGACAAGCTCAAGAGCAAGGGCCGCGCTTCGACACCATTTGAAGTTCGTTATGAAACCTCAAGCGGCACGACACAGGTCGCCCGCGCCGAGGCCGTAATCGATGCTTCAGGAACGTGGACCACGCCAAACCCCGCTGGCGCAAACGGCCTCTATGCCATTGGCGAACAGGATGTCGCCGACAGGGTCGCATACGCCATGCCGGACGTCCTTGGTGCGGATCGAGCCAAGTATGCTGGTAAAGCAGTTGCCGTACTCGGTGCAGGCCATTCCGCCATTGGTACCCTCACCAGCCTTGCGCATCTCAAGCGTGAAGTTCCGGAGACCACCGTCATTTGGCTTCTTCGCGGCGAAGATCCCGCCAAGGCATTTGGCGGCGGCGCCAACGATAAGCTCGCCGCACGGGGCGAACTTGGTTCAGCATTCGCATCCTTGGTCGCGGCAGGTCTTATTCAAGTCGAGCCGGGATTCCGGACAACACGCCTGAGCCTTGAAAACGAACGGCTCCATATCGCCTCCGGATCGACATGCTGCGGTCGCCACATCATTGCCGATGAGCTCATTGTCGCGACCGGCTTCCGCCCGAACTTCGACTTCGTGCGCGAACTGCGTATCAGACTCGATTCCACCGTCGAATGCCCGGTGGCCCTGGCCCCTTTGATCGATCCAAACGAACATAGCTGCGGGACCGTTCGCCCCCATGGTGCTCGGGAATTGGCGCAAGATGAGCCCGGTTTCTATTTTGCGGGCATGAAGAGCTACGGACGCGCACCAACCTTCCTGATGCTGACGGGCTATGAACAGGTACGCTCGATCGCAGCAGACATCGCAGGCGACCATGAGGCCGCCGAACGCGTTGAACTCGTTCTCCCTGAAACGGGGGCCTGCTCACGCACCTCTGTTGAGACGACGAGCTGCTGCGGCGGACCCGAACCGGCTCTCAACAGTAGCTGTTGCGGCCCGGCAAAACAGGCGCAAAAGTCGGCTTGCGCATGAATGACCATCATCGCCAACACGTCACACGACAGGATAGCGTTCAGTGACTTCTTTTGGGACTTGGCAAGGCCGCCCTGCAATCGTTGCGATGTGCATCGGTCAGCTGGGAAGCCTGCTGCCGCATGTGGTGGTCCCCTCGATCCTTGCTCAGTTCCTGATACCCGAATGGCAGTTGACTGGCGCTAACGCAGGTCTGCTGGCTGGCAGCTATGCCGCAGGCTACATGGTCGCTGTCCCTTTCCTCGCAACGCTTACCGACAGGATTGATGCACGCTTCGTTCTGATAGCAGGCTCCGCCTTGAGCGCTCTGGCGACCCTGCTGTTTGGCCTCTTTGCCCAAGGCCTATGGTCGGGAGCGGCCTTGTGGGCACTAGCCGGGGTTGGTTTCGCCGGAGCCTATATGCCCGGCCTCAAGGCCTTGACCGACCGACTAGACCCCGGCGACTCGTCCCGTGCTGTAACTTTCTACACGTCGAGCTTTTCATTGGGCGTCGGGCTTTCTTTTCTGATCTCCCAACTGGTCGCGGAGAACATCGACTGGCGCGCGGCATTCTACCTCACGTCATTGGGGCCTCTCTTAATGATAGCGGCTTGCCTTCTTCTGAAGCCGCTCAGCCCTAAATCCAGTAACGGACGCCTTCTCAACTTCGGTCCGGTATTCCGTAACAAGCCTGCAATGGGTTTCGTCCTGGGATATGGCGCTCACTGTTTTGAGCTCTACGGTATCCGGACCTGGCTGGTGGCGTTCTGGACCTTTGTCGCCAGCAATAACGGCGGTCCTTCTTATCTCACGCCTATCGCCATCAGCTTCGCTTTCTCCATACTGGCGATGCCGTCCAGCATCCTTGGCAATGAGATCGCCCTCCGGCTCGGACGGCACCGTGCTGTCACCATCATCATGGTGATGTCGGCCTCGGTCGCGGTTCTCATCGGCGCACTGGCAGGCCAATCACCCTGGCTCCTTCTCCCCCTCATCCTGATTTACGCGATCACCGTCCCGGCTGACTCCGGCGCGTTGACGGCTGGCATGACCATGGCGGCCAACCCCGATAATCGCGGGGCAACGATGGCCGTGCATTCAACCGTTGGATTCGGCTTTTCGGCACTCGGGGCATGGTGCGTTGGATCAGCCCTCGATCTGGCCGGTGGCCCGCAGGTCGCTTCGGCGTGGCTGTTTGCCTTTTGCGTCCTGGCTGCAGGCATTCTGCTCGGCCCTCTCGCCCTCGCGTGGTCTCGAACACGAGCTGCAAACCAGCCTACCTAGGACGTTTTATGGAATCCCCAATCCGCGACCGACAGCTCCCAGTCATCCTGGCGCTCGGCACCACACAAACATTGGCATGGGCGTCCAGCTATTATCTGCCCGCCATCCTCGCCGATCCTATCGCGCGCGATCTCGGCATTTCCAGTAACTGGTTTTTCGCGGCGTTCTCGGCGGCACTGGTCATATCCGGACTGCTTGGCCCGCGCGTCGGCAGACAGATTGATGCCGTCGGGGGCCGTCAGGTCCTCTCGGTTTCAAACGTCACTTTTGCCCTTGGCCTCGCTCTTCTTGGCTCGGCCCATGAAATATGGATGCTCGTCGCAGCTTGGCTGCTTTTGGGCATCGGTATGGGACTCGGTCTTTACGATGCGGCCTTTGGCGCGCTCGGCCGAATCTATGGCGACAAGGCGCGCCGTGCGATTACGGGAATTACATTGCTCGCTGGCTTTGCCAGCACCATCGGCTGGCCCCTGACGGCTTGGGGACTGGAGACCATCGGCTGGCGCAACACATGCTATGCATGGGCGGCCTCTCATTTGATGATCGGCCTCCCGTTAAACCTGTGGTTCATTCCGCAAGTAAAACGCGCCGTCGCCGCGACCACTGAGACAATCAAGCCTCATATCCCGATTGATCGCACCATGGTGTTGCTGGCAGTCGCCTTTGCTGCGGCCTGGGCTGTCACCGGAGCCATGGCAGCGCACCTTCCCCGCATCCTTGAAGCTACCGGCGCAACCACCGTGCAGGCAATTGCCGCAGGAGCTTTCATCGGTCCCGCGCAGGTTTTCGCGCGCGTGATGGAGGCCAGTGTGCTCGGCCGCCTCCACCCCTTGGTCACCACTCGCCTTGCCTGCATTACACATCCGCTAGGCGCAATTATCATCGCAATCTTTGGCGGCGGCGCGGCCAGCGTCTTTGCGATCTTCCACGGCACCGGCAACGGCATTCTCACCATCGCACGCGGGACCCTGCCCTTGGCGATATTCGGACCACAGAATTATGGTTATCGCCTCGGGATACTCGGCGCCCCTGCTCGTATTTCGCAAGCGCTGGCGCCAGTCGGGTTCAGCCTGCTCATCGACAGGCTCGGCGGTCAGGTACTGCTGGTATCTTCTGCACTAAGCGTCCTCGCGCTTGTGTCTCTCAGCTTCGTCAACCGTCAGGCAAGCCCGGCCCTCAAGGAATCAATTTCCTCAGCCGCGCAATAGTTCTCTCATCGACGTTGAATGAGCTCGCCACAGACTCAATTTCCTCACCTTGCTAGATCCGAGTAAGTGCTTCCATGCGCCGGGTCGGAGGCAGCTTTGGCCAGCGGTCGAACTTCACCATTTTGGTCGCCGGCGGCGATTCCATGAATGAAAAAACCGCCCCGAGGGGCGGTTGCTTCAGTTTGGTTTTGATAAGTCAGATAGATGTTTGGTTGCGGGGATAGGATTTGAACCTATGACCTTCAGGTTATGAGCCTGACGAGCTACCGGGCTGCTCCACCCCGCGCCAAACCTTTCGGAAAACCAGAGAACGAAACGAAGTCGGCCAACGCCAAGGCGTCGATCGATCCCAGTCCGGAGGCTTCCTGAGAAGGCAACCGGGGCAAAGCCCTCGGTGCGAGGGGTATGTACCAATGCCGGCCTGCTTTGGAAAGGGGCAGCGGCGATCTTTTTGCGCTTTTATGACGGTCCGGGAAAACGCCGATCTGCCCTGTTTCGGCACAACCCGGCGCGGCACGAATTGCAACCGCCGAAACTCGCTTTTCAGGCCCACTGGACGCCCTTTGGCGGCCTAATTCAGCAAAAAGCCGCCATCCACGGTCACGGTACTGCCGGTCATGTAACGCGAGGCCTGCGAAGCCAACAGCAGAATGGCACCGTCGAGATCGCTCTCATGACCGACCCGGCGCTGCGCGATGCGCTTGACCAGCTTCTCGCCCACGGGCGTGTCCCACGCGGCGTGGTTGATGTCGGTATCGATATAGCCCGGCGCCAGCGCATTGACGCGAATGCGGTGCGCGGCGAGTTCCAGCGCCAGTGCCTTGGTCGCCTGCACGATGCCGGCCTTGGAGATCGCATAAGGCGACACCGCCTTGGTCAGCCCGAATCCAAGGACCGAAGCGATATTGACGATATTGCCCTCCACTTTATGCGCGATCATGCGGCGCGCGGCTTCGGTCGCCGCGAAATAGGCACCCTTGAGATTGGCCCCGATGACCGCGTCCCAATCCGCCTCAGTCTGATCGATGGCCATCTTCTCGACCGCGATGCCGGCGTTGTTGATCAGCACGCTGACCGGCCCGAGCGCAGCTTCAGCGGCATCGAACGCCTTTGCGATCGAGGCATTGTCGGTGACGTCCATCGACACCGCGACAGCGCGCCCCCCCTTGTCCGTGATCTCCTTCTGCAAGCTCTCCAGCTTGCCCATCTGCCGCGCTGCGAGCACCACAGCTGCGCCATGCGCGGACAGCACGCGCGCAAATTGTTGGCCGAGGCCCTGCGAGGCCCCGGTGATGAGGATGGTTTCTTTACTGACGTCGAATATCCCGGGCGTCACATTTGCAGACATGGCATTTCCCTTTGGTTTTGCCCTAGTGATACCCGGCCTTGCCGTGATCGCAAACCGCCGCGCTCCGCCGATTTCTTTGACGCGGAATTGCCGCATGGGACGAAGCCGCGATGAACAGTTTCGATGTCGTCGTTTATGTCGGCCTGATCGTCGCCATGGCCATTGGCTTTCGCGCCGGCCTCCTGCGCAGCGCCGTGACCATCCTGGGCTACCTGCTGGCGATGCCGATCGCCGTCTGGATCACCGGGCTGATCGCGCCGCAGCTGTCCGGCAGCGCCGGCGTTTCGACCACGCAAAATTCGCTGCTGTTCTTCGCGATCTTTCTCGCGTCAGGCATCGTGCTGGGCTCACTGCTGCGCATGGCGATCAACGACATGATCGGCCACGAGATCGGCATCGGTGACCGGTTCGGCGGCGCTTTGCTCGGGGCTATCCGCGTCGGCCTGATCGCGGTGACGCTGGTGCTGATCTTCGACCAACTGGTACCGGCCGACAGGCAGCCGGCCTATATGACCGGCTCACATCTGCGACCCCTGTTGTCGCTGGCCGGGCAGAAGGGCGTCAAATCGCTGCCGCCGGACGTGACGGCCACGATCGAGCAATGGAAACGCGCGCATCGGCTCTGACATCGGCGCTCTTATCAGGCCGCTTGTGAGCGGCTAGACTGGCCGCCTCTTTTCTTCGCCTCGACAACTTCAGGAGTGACATCGTGGATCTTGGAATCAAAGGCCGCCGCGCGCTTGTCTGCGCATCCAGCAAGGGCCTCGGCCGTGGCTGCGCCGAAGCGCTGGCGGCGGAAGGCGTGCATGTCACGATGACTGCACGCGGCGGCGACGTGCTGGCGGCAGCCGCTGCCGATATCCGCAAGGCGTATCCGGGCGTCGAGGTCACCGAAGTCGTCGGCGATATCACGACGGTCGAAGGCCGCGAAGCTGCGCTGAAGGCAGCCGGCCAGATCGACATCCTCATCAACAATGCCGGCGGCCCGCCGCCCGGCGATTTCCGCAACTGGACCCGCGACGACTGGATCAAGGCCATCGACGCCAACATGCTGACGCCGATCGAGCTGATCAAGGCGACGGTGGACGGCATGATGGAGCGCAAGTTCGGCCGTATCGTCAACATCACCTCGGCCGCCGTGAAGGCGCCGATCGATGTGCTCGGTCTGTCGAACGGCGCACGCAGCGGCCTCACCGGCTTCATCGCCGGCCTGTCGCGCAAGACCGTGCGCAACAACGTCACCATCAACGGCCTGCTGCCCGGCCCGTTCAACACCGATCGCCTGAAGGGCGTTGCCGCCGGCCAGGTCAAGGCGACTGGCCTCTCTGTCGACGAGATCCTGACCAAGCGCGCGGCCGAAAATCCGTCGGGTCGCTTCGGTGAAGCCGATGAATTCGGTCAGGCATGTGCCTGGCTGTGCAGCTCGAAATCCGGCTTCATCACCGGCCAGAACATCGTGCTCGACGGCGGCGCCTTCCCCGGTACGATGTAAGCGGCGATATCTCAAGACACGAAAAGGCGATCGGCAGTCACGCCGGTCGCCTTTTCTTATGATCATATCTACCGACCGGCATTGCGCGCCGCGCCGGAAACCCGCATCTTTCCAGCCCTAAAAAGAACAATGGGGTGAATGCCTGATGCAATGGACGGTCGGCAAGGTCAGGATCACGCAGATCATCGAAGGCGAGACAATAGGCAGCACACGCTTCATTCTCCCGCAGGTCGGCCCCGACGAAGTCCATGCGCTGCCATGGCTAATGCCGGAATTTGCGTCCCCCGAAGGCCGGCTGAAAATGTCGATCCATGCGCTGGTGGTGGAAACCCCGACGCAAAAGATCATCGTCGATACATGTTTGGGCAACGACAAGCAGGGTCGTTCGGTCCCGACCTGGAATAACCTGCACACGCCGTTCCTCGAGAACATGACGGCAGCCGGCTTTCTGCCAGACAGTATCGACACGGTGCTGTGCACGCATCTGCATGTCGATCATGTCGGCTGGAATACAGAACTGGTCGCCGGCCAATGGGTGCCGACATTCCCGAACGCACGCTATGTGTTCGGCCGGGACGAATATGATTACTGGAAGGCCCATAGCGATACGGCGTCGCATCTCGCCGTGTTCAACGATTCCGTGAAGCCGGTCGCCGATGCCGGGCTGATGGATCTCGTTGCCAGTGACGCACAACTGTCGGACGAGATCACGCTGATCCCGACGCCGGGCCACAGCCCCGGCCACATGAGCGTGCATATCAAATCCGCAGGCGAGGAAGCGCTGCTGACCGGCGATGCCGCGCATCACCCGGTACAGATGGCGCATCTGGGCTGGTCATCGACGGCGGATTCCGATCCGCTGCAATCTGCCGTATCACGGCGTGCACTTTTCTCGCGCTTTGCGGATACGCCAACGCTGGTGATCGGCGGCCACTTCGGCGCCGGCCGCATTTCACGCGCGGGAGACGCCTTCAAATTTGCCGCGCTGCAGCACTAGTTTTTGCGGCTCTGACCTTTCCGTATCGCGGTTGAATTTCCCAGCGCCCTGTTCCACAACCTTTCAGACAAGCCCAAGGGAGACGACAATGAAGCTCGTAAGATACGGCGCGTTCGGCAGCGAAAAGCCGGGACTGATCGACAAGGACGGCAAGCTGCGCGACCTCTCCGGACAGATCAAGGATCTGGCCGACGATGCATTCGCGCCCGCAAATCTTGCCAAGCTCGCAGCCCTCGACCCAGCATCACTGCCTGCCGTAAGCGGCTCGCCGCGCATCGGCTCGCCCGTTGGCGGCAAGCCGAAATTCATCGCCATCGGCCTGAACTATGCCGACCACGCCGCTGAATCGAACATGCCGATTCCGTCGGAACCTATCGTCTTCATGAAGGCGCTGAACAGCCTGTGCGGCCCGAATGACGACGTCGAGAAGCCCCGCGGCTCGACCAAGCTCGACTGGGAAGTCGAACTTGCCATCGTCATCGGCACCAAAGCCAAGTATGTGACCGAAGCCGATGCGCTGAAGCACGTCGCCGGCTACAGCGTCTGCAACGACGTTTCCGAGCGCTTCTTCCAGATCGAGCGCGGCGGTCAGTGGACCAAGGGCAAGTCGCACGACACGTTCGGCCCGCTCGGCCCGTGGCTCGTGACTCCGGATGAAGTCGGCGACGTGCACAAGCTCAGCATGTATCTCGACGTCAACGGCAAGCGCTGCCAGACCGGCTCGACCGCGACCATGATCTTCAATGTGCCGCAGATCGTCTCGTATCTGTCCGGCATGATGACGCTGCTGCCTGGCGATATCATTACCACGGGCACGCCGCCCGGCGTCGGCCTCGGCATGAAGCCGCCGAAATTCCTCGAAGTCGGCGACGTCATGACGCTCGGCATCGAGAAGCTTGGCGAGCAGAAGCAGAAAGTGGTTGCGGCTTAAGTGCCCTTCATTTTGCGCGGACATGCCGGGCGTGTCCGCGCTTTTTCCATTCATGAAAGACATCGAACATGAAGCTGACGTTTTCTCCGGGGTCGCCCTTCGCACGCAAGGTTCGCATTGCCGCGATCGAACTCGGCCTGATCGACAAGATCGAACTCACGCCCGCCTCTGTCGCACCGACCCAGAAAAACGAAGCCTATTCGCATGACATCAGCCCGGTCAGAAAGCTGCCCGCGCTGATCCTCGACGACGGCAATGTCATCGTCGACTCCTACGTCATCACCGAATATCTCGACGAGCTCGCCGGCGGCAATAAGCTGATCCCGGCCTCAGGTCCGGCGCGCTGGAAAGTGAAGAGCGAGCATTCGATGCTGCAGGGCATGACGGATGCGATGCTGCTGTGCCGCTACGAAGTCGGTGTGCGTCCGAAGGAGCTGCTGTGGCAGGCCTGGTATGACGATCAGTGGGATCGCGCATGGCAGGGCCTCACGCGCTTCGAAAATCATCCGGACATCCTGACGCGCCCGCTGGATGCGGCGCAGATCGCGCTCGTCTGTGTGCTCGGCTATGCCGACTTCCGCTTCCCGGATTGCGGATGGCGCAAGGCGTTTCCGAAACTCGACGCCTTCCACAACAAGATGCTGCAGCGAGAATCTGTCAAGATCTCCGTTCCACCAAAGGGTTAAGGTCGAAAAGCTGCCTGACGCAATCTGTCGTCAGCTTGCGAAAATCCTGCGGCAGACTTGCAACGATCCTGCAGCGGCTGCGGCAATCGTGCGGCAGATCTAATCGAACAGCGAGGGCGTGTGATTCACATACGCGCCCTCGATGGCGAGCATCTTGAGCTTGGTCTCGACGCCGCCATTGGCCGAAAATCCGCCCGGCTTGCCGCCGGCCGCCAGCACCCGGTGACACGGCACGATCACCGGACACGGATTCTGCCCCATCGCTTGCCCGACATTGCGTGACAGTTCGACACCGCCAAGCTTCTTGGCGATATCGCCATAAG